>NZ_BAABFZ010000001.1:0-161422 GCF_039541315.1 Bremerella cremea
TTCAAGTGGTTTTCACGAACCCAACGAACCCAAAAGTGGGACGACCACCGATCACTCAAGCAAGTCACTACCTTATTTATATTGAAAAGCCTCTTAGAGCTTCACAGCTCTAAGAGGTTTTTTCATGCGCGCTGCCAAGCTACCTGAAGTCTGAACCAAGACCAAGCATCTCTAATTCGCTGGTCGATCAAGCCCTTGGTTTTCGTGACCTAAGCTGGGCTCGCTTTTCGTCGGCAATTCGTTTTCTGAACAACCGGCATAATCAGTACAACAATACCCTGCCCCATTGGCGGAAGTTGACCCTTCTGCTGCTTTGATTCGGGTGGAGATAGATCTTGAATCTTTCACTCCCCCATTGATGATTCGCTTTTCCTGAGGTTCTCGGATGGGAAACGTATTTGTTCTGGTAAGGGCTGGTCGACTGACCGTCGCTTCGTTTCTTATGGTTCCCCCAGCGGTTACGCCAGGTCGATCGGCCCAAATTCAAGATCAGCCAACGGAAGTGGCGGCTCGATACCATTACCGCAATCGTCGCGGCAAGATTTATCGCCGATAGATCGGTTTTCTAGAGAGCGATTTCAAATCGCAAACCAATGGCCAGGCAATCTCGGGCATCGGCTCCGCCTGGGTTGGCAACAAATTGGAAGTCAGGCTGCACGACAATCGACTCAGTCAACTGTCAGAGACAATAGAGCTCGGCGAGCGATTCGTACGAATGCCCTGAAATTTCATGAATGGTGGGCCCCCATTGGGTACAGGCCCACCCCAGCCCGATGTAATCTTCGTCTCGTCTCTCGAAGAATCCCGTGTAGTTCAGACCGCAGCCGTAATATCGGTTGATTTCGTTGTACTGCTCTGGGGCCCAGCCTAGCTGGAAGAACAATCCCAGTCCTTGATCGGTTTCTGGGGCGTTCCCTTCTCGAAACACCAACTGATCGAACGCCATGTAGAAACCATGATTTCCCTGACGAGTTTCCCCGCTGCCATCGACGTGCTCGACTTCCCCTGAATGTCGCCACGCACCGGGCGATACTCCCCGGTCAATTGGCCTTCCGCGCCGAAACGTGGTTCTCAGGCCGCTTCGAAAATCGCGAAGTGGTCATATTTGCCCAATTCGTTGAGGCCCCACGTTCCGCCACGTGGATTTCCGTCGTAGATGCCCCCTTTCAGCAGAATGAATCGGACCAACGAGCAAACCCTGCAAGGCCCATCCCAGGCCTCGGAAAGGTTGGCTTCGGCACGTTGGGAATGAGGCCGAACGAAGATCCAACCAAATCGCCTGCCAGGTCGAGGGGACAGAAGTTGGCGTTGGCATCCTGCGTGCCAATCTTGAACCAGACGTCTCCCTCGCCAAATTCCTGCATCCACCAGTATTCACTGATTTGCGTGAAAGGATCGGAGTCGAGGTTACTCAGCGTTTGGTAGTCGCCTAAGTAGTCGGTCGTGATACTGCGGCCGTGGTTGGTCTCGCCGTAGATGAAGAACGTACCTCCTTCAATCCCGACCGCTTCGAGCGTTGCTCAGTTGACGCACGAACTGCAAGGTTTGCTGGGACAGTTCAAGGTCTAACCCTGCGGCATCACTTTCACCTGGCGATCGTTGGGAACCTTCTCGCCAGGCGTGCATCGGCCATTCTCGACTTGCTGCTGAAGCAGGTCGAGAAGCTGTTTCACTTTCTCAGGGTGTTCCGCGACCAGGTTCTCTTGCTCAGCAGGATCTGCAGCGAGGTTATAAAGCTGCAGATCTGGCAAACCTTGTTTCCGGGCAACGTTCTCTTTCGGAGCACTCCAGCCACCACTGCCGGATGCGAGGAGCAGCTTCCAGTCTCCCTGGCGAATGGCGAAATGCCCAGAGATTGAATGGCTCACCAGCGTATCGCGCCCGGTCGAATCTTTTCCTTCAAATAGTGGCACCAGACTATAGCCATCTTCACCACCGGTCGGTTGGAGTTCTTGTTGCGTAATCGCTTCCAGCGTCGGATAGATATCGGTGAGGCACACCAGCGATTGGGTCTTCGAGCCTGGTTCGACGTGTCCCGGCCATCGCACGAGCAAAGGGACGCGGTGACCACCTTCGTATAGATCGGCCTTGTGCCCACGGAACCCAGCACTCGGGTCGTGCCCCTTTTCTTTCAGCACCGGGAAGTTGGCCTGAGGCGAACATCCGTTGTCGCTGGTGAAGAAGACGATCGTGTTGCCTTCGATCCCCTGCTCCTTCAACGTATCGAGAAGCTGTCCCATATGATGATCGACTTGCATCACGAAGTCGCCATACGGATTCAAACTGCTCGCGTTGCGAAATGGTGGCAGGGGAACGATCGGCGTGTGTGGTGCAGGCAATGGCAAATAAAGAAAGAACGGCTTGTCGCGATTGACATCCGAAGTTCGCTCTTGCACGTAGGCAATCGATTTGTCGAACAGATGCGGCAAGACCTGTTCGATCTCGAAGTCAGGTGCGATCGGTCCTTTGCGATACCAGCCGTAAGCATCCTCTTCCCGTGTGACACCTTCTTCGCGGACCGGGATGGCCGTTGGTTTGCCCGTTTCCACCCAAACATAGGGAGGCATGTCGAGCGAGCCGCAGTGCCCGTAATAGTAATCGAAGCCATTAATATCAGGCCCATTCTTCACCGGTTTGCTGAAATCAATTCCGTCGTTCGTTTTGTGCCAGTCCCAACCGAGGTGCCATTTACCAATCATGGCAGTGTGATAACCGGCCTTCTGCATGAGATGCCCCAGCGTCGGGCGATCGGCTGGAATCAGATGCGGACTGGTTCCACCGAGCACGCCATTGGCCAGCTTCGATCGCCAGTTGTACCGGCCTGTCAGCAGACCATATCGAGTTGGTGTACAGACCGAACTGGGTGTGTGTGCGTCGAGAAAGGTCAACCCCTCGCTTGCCAGTCGATCGAGTCGCGGCGTCTTGATCTGGCACTGAGGATTGGTCGCCGAGAGGTCGCCCAGGCCCATATCGTCGGCCATCACCACAATCACGTTCGGCATGCGCTGGGCATTGGTCTCTGCGGCGAAACCCGTTGAGCACAAAAGAATCAGCAGCAACGCACTGGCGAAAAATCGAATCGGCATGAGAAGTCTCGTTGAGCAATCAGGCAGGAATCGGGGAAGGAAATCTATCCTAACCCACCAGGATTCGCTCTGCACCCATCCATGATTCTTGACTTGATGATGATCTCATTTTTTCCGATTTCTTGGTGACATGCTTATGCGCCGTCTACGCGAAAAAATACATGCGAATTCATCGAATGCAGGACAATTAGCTTCGTATTTTGATTGTCATTTATATAGATTCGCGCGATAATCAAACCTTCCGATACGGAGCCACACTTATCGCACAAGGAGCACAGACATGCGGCAATTCTGGGGTGCATGGGGACTTTTCTTGACGGCTTTGATCGCGTTTCCGGTATGGGCTCAAGAGCCAGAGGAACCGATCGACATCGACCAGCAAGCGACGCACGAGCAGACCCGGCTTATCGAGATTCCGAAGGACACACCGGTGAATGCCTTCTGCCTCGATGCCAAGGGACAGATTCTCGCAGCTTGCGGAATCGGCCCTGGCCAGGTCATGGTTCTGGATGCCAATGGTGAAAAACTTTCTTCGTGGGAAGTTTCCATCAAACCCGAAGCAATCAACTCGGCTGCCGACGGAACCATTCTGGTTGCCGGTCACGGCAAGATGCTGCGTTTCTCGCCAGAGGGTAAGCTGCTCAAAGAAGCAGACGCTCCTCATGCAGCGGCTCTCGCCGAGCATGAAGACGAACTTCGCAAACAAGCCGAAGAACAGGTCAATCGCCCGCCCGTATCGCTGGAATCGATTATCTCGGCCTACAAAGGCATGATCACCCAGCTCGAAGAAAAGCAGAAGACGGAAGAACTGAACGAACAGGAAATCCGCTTGCTGCAAATCTTGCCAGAGAACATCAAGAACTTCGAAGAGCAACAAAAGGCCCAGGAAGAAGCTAAGGCCAAAGCGGGCGAAGGCAAAGACAAGCCTGACAACTCGGCCGAAATCGAAAAGGTCTTGCAGTCGCTTAAGGTGAGTAAACTGCGGGTTGCTTCGATCAGCACCGATGGCAAGAACGTCTACCTGGCAACACCTTCCTCCGTGGGTTATACGTTCGACGTCTGGCAAACCAACGTCGACTTCGCCGAACCGAAGCTGGTGGTGAAAGAACTCCGTGGTTGCTGCGGACACATGGACGTTCAGGCTTGTGCCTCCGGAATCTACGTTGCTGAAAACGCTCGCCATCGCGTGGCCTGCTTCGAGCCTTCCGGCGAAATGCTGACGAGTTGGGGCAAGCGCGATCGTACCGGCGCGGATGGCTTTACCAGCTGCTGCAATCCGATGAACGTTTGCTTCGACAAAGCTGGCGACGTTTACACTGCCGAATCGAACACCGGTCGCATCAAGCGATTTGCCGCCGATGGCACGTTCAAGGAATACATCGGTGATGTCAAGCTCGTTCCTGGTTGCAAGAACGTCTCGATTGCGATTTCGCCTGACAACGATTCGGTCTACATGCTCGACATCACGCGTAACCACATCGTGTTGATGCAGCGCAAGGCTCCTTCGGCCGAGACCACCAAGGTAGAAGCGACCAAGGAAACCTAATCACCTTGGTGCGATTCTCCCTTCGATCTACAACTGACTTCTCTCAGGAGAAACTCAATGCATCTTTTTGCCCGCCAGGCATCGCTATTCGGGGCGATGCTGCTGGCCGTTATCTCTGCGACGACCCTCTATGCGGAAGAAAAGCCGCTGACGATGGTGGTCATGGATCCGCTGGCCGCTCCCCTTTCTTGCCCTTGCGTGGAAGGTTATGCCCAGCGGAAATATGAAGCACTCGAAGCTTTCCTCGAAAAGCAGATGGGCCAATCGGTGCATCTGCTCTTCACCGAGTCGCTGGAAACGCTGAAGCCGGAAGACCTGGCAGGTGGAACCATCGACATCGTGATCGGCAAAGATTCGGTCGTGCGATACGACACCAAGCAGAAAGGCCTTTCGGCAACTGCCCTGGCGCGCCTAACGGACAAGACCGGTTCGACCACGCAGTATGGGATGATCGTGGTTCCCAAGGACGACCCGGCCCAGAAGCCTGCCGACCTGAAGGGTTACCAGATCTACTTCGGTGCGATCGATGCCGCCGAGAAGCACGAAGCCGCGATCGAACTGCTGACCAAGGCAGGCATCACATTGCCGGAGACGTTAGAGATCTCCCAGGCCTGTAGTGATGGAGCCTGTAAGATCCTCGAGTTGGAGGGCCCGACCAAAGGTGCCGCCGTCATCTCGAGCTACGCCGCGCCTCTTTTAGAAGGCTGTGGCACGATCAAGAAGGGTGATCTGCGCGTGATTGGCAAGACGAAGACGGTTCCATTTGTGACCGCCTTCGCCACGGACAATCTCTCGCCCGAACAGCAGAAGAAGGTTCACGACAGCCTGATGATGGTCGCCACGGAACCGGAACTTTGTTCGCAGCTCGAAACGCTCGTCGGCTTCGTGCCGGTCGAGGAAGATGAGGCTGCAAAAAAAAAGTAGCTGAGGTCTCTTCCCCAGCTTGGAATGGTTGGCGCGGCCCAGGTCGCGACGGCCATTACCCGCGATTGCCCTCTTCGTTTCCGGCAGAACCGCAATCGCTTTGGACCACCGTGCTTCCCAGTGCTGGACTGGGAGGCATTGCCGCGAACGACCAGTTTGTGGTCGTCGGTCATCGTGACTTCGATGACTTTCAAGACATGTTCAGTTGCCTAGATGCCGCTACCGGCAAGACACTGTGGCAACTGCAGTACCTGGCGGTCGACAATCTCGACTACGGCCAGTCACCACGCAGCACGCCGAGCATCGTCGATGATCGCGTGATCCTGCTTGGTGCGATGGGTGATCTGCACTGCGTGGAACTTGCCAGCGGTAAGATTCAGTGGAAAATGAACCTGAAGTCCCGCTTCGGCGCCGATGCCGATTTGCCGTGGGGTTATTGCGGATCTCCTTTGATCGTCGATGACAAAGTCATTGTGCAAACCGGCGGAAAAGAAGCCGCGCTCGTTGCTTTGGATATCGCCAGCGGTGAGGTCGCCTGGAAGACTGCCGGAGCCGCGCCATCCTATGGCTCGCTAATCGTGGCAACCTTAGGCAACCGTCGACAGATCGTTGGACACGACGCCACCACGCTGGGCGGATGGGATGCGATAACCGGCGTTCGTCTGTGGTCGATCACACCAGAGATCGAAGGAGACTTCAACGTTCCTACGCCCGTCGTTGTCGATGACAAGCTGCTGGTCGCGACAGAAAACAATGGGACTCGGCTGTATCAATTTCAGGCCGATGGCATGATCGATCCAGAGCCGGTCATGACCAATCGCAAGCTGACGCCCGACATGAGTTCGCCCGTCGTGGTAGGTAAGCGTGTCTTCTGCGTGAATCGATTTTTATACTGCTTGGACTTATCGCAAGACCTGAAAGAACTCTCGCGACAACGTGACAAAACACTCGGTGACTATGCCGCAATGATCGCGGATAATCGTCACTTGCTGGTTGTCGGCAATGGAGAGCTCCTGCTGATCGATGCGACCGACGACGATTGCCCGATCATCGGCCGCTTCACTTTCTCGGCGGAAAAGATCGACGCCTTCTCGCATCCGGCGCTGGTCGGCGACCGGCTCTACCTGCGGAGTGGTGCGAGCCTGACTTGCTGGCAGCTTTCGAGCGAGTCGTAAACCGCGTCTGCAATGCGGTTCCCAAACATGCCAAGGCCTCTGAGCGAATCAGAGGCCTTTTCTATGGGGGGGAGCTACTTGGCCAGGTCGAAGTCGAACGTCGTTTTCTCAGGCGTGACGACGGCGACCAGTTGGCTGTCGGTCCCGGCATACTTTTCAAACATGGGATCAATCGACATACCATCTTGCGACATTCGGAAAATGCTGACGGTGTACTCCCCTGGCAGCAGCTCGTCGAGGACGAACTTACCGTTGCCATTGGTTACGGCTCGACCGACCGTCGGCAGATGCTCGGCCTGAAAGGTCACCTCGGCGTCACGGCAAGGCTTACCTTCCATTGAGATGCTGCCGCTGACTTCCACGACGTTCTCAGGCGCAATCGCCTGAGAACATCCAACCAGCGCGACGATCAGTGACAACATAATTAGAAATCTCATCGCATCTCCTTCGTCGGTGCTAAAACGTTAACGTAACGACTTCACCACTTTGCGGCGTTCCCATCGCAAACCACAAGTTGCCATCGATCGTGTCGGGAATAAATCGGACGCTCCCGTCCATCATTCCGCCATTAACGCCGCCGGGATGATAACTCCCCACGGTCGAGATGTTGCGGGCATAGGTACCGGAACCCCACGTTGGCTCAGGGCTGTTGGGCGTTCCGTTGCGGTGAATGGTGTAACCGATGTTCGACTGATACTGCCCGTCAAACCAGCTTCGGGCGAACTGGTTCTTGTCGACTCCGTTCTCCAGCACGTAGTCGAGGCCTGGGGCGAACTCGCCGACGACCATCGTGTTAGAAAGCCCATCGGTCACGGCCGCCATCTTCATCTTCGGTGCCACGACCGGCGCGTTGTCGAGCGGAATCGGCGTTCCGGCCGAGAACGCATACTTCAGTCCCCAGAAGATCGAGAACACGCCGCCGTTGGGCGGTCCATAGCGACCACACTGTCCGTAACCATGGCTCGACATGGCCACCGGATAGTTGTTCGGGCCACAAGTGTTGATGTACGGCCCCAGTGGCGAGCTCGGGCATTCATAGGTCGAAACACGCATCGCTTTGACGTGAGCATTCTGCGACGCCTTCATGCCATAACGAAAGTCGACCTCGTCGTAGATGTTCTTCTGTTCGATATATGGCAATAAGTATGTATGCAAGGTATGGGCATAGGGATTCCCTTCGTCGCCGCCGCATCCGTCGGCGCGGGTCGTGTGCGAGAAGTGCACGCCGCGCGGTATGTGTCCGCCATTGACGTCCATGTAGTTGTGCATTCCGAGCACCATCTGCTTGATGTTGTTCACGCATTGTCCACGTCGCGCGGCCTCGCGTGCCATCTGCACCGCAGGCAAAAGAAGTGCGATCAAGACGCCAATAATCGCAATGACAACAAGCAATTCCACCAGCGTGAAGGCTGTTCGCTTCGGCATAGTTCTCCCCTCTTCAAGTGTGTTCCAAACGGTAAAGACTCTGGGCAGAGTTCCGCCTTATTCAAACTTGAGGGCTCAGCCCGATGGCTGGCATGGTGGGGGCAAAGATCTTAAGTTGCCTGGGAAAGCATTCAATCTGGCGTGGTGGGACATATCGCCAGATCGGTTTTAATATCATCCGAATGTTAATGACATTGGTGATATCTATTCTTTAGATCTCGTGAACCGAAGATAAGCCATTCACGATCAATCGCCCAGGAAAAAACGGCAACGATCAGGGCCATTCTGAAAAGTTCTCCTGGCCGTCGTGATAGTGGCAAGGTCTCCACCAGAAGGAGGCACTCTAATCACGACACCTCGCCCATGCCAGAGGAACTATTTTCGAAGGCGATGTGTACTACCGCGCGAGGCTTACTTCTCAGCTTGCCTCGTCTACCCCGTCACCGACTTCGTCATTCAGATCGGGCAGCCCTTCACCGTCACGATTGCCGCAGAAATTGAACTCTGTCAGTTCAACTGGAAAGATCCACACGGGCTCGAAAATGAAACGAGGAAACGAAACCGGGAATTGTTCGTTCACCACGAAGTTCATTCCATCCAACTCGTCGACAAGCACCTGGCTCACGGACTTCGGCACGTGGAAGACTTCCCACTGGCTTTCCGCATTGAAACCAGTGATGTAGACGTAAGGGTCGTTTTGTGGGGGCGCCGGGACTTCGGAGGCCGATGTCGGTTGTTCCGCAACTGGTTTCGACTTGCCGATTTCTTTCGTCATCATCGAGAAGTCGACGAGACCCACTTTCAAATCGTGATTGAAGTCGAAAGCGAAGCCTTCGTCGCCGGTGATCGCAAGAGGACCTTTCGCCATTTGCTCTAGCAGCGCGTCAAGATCCGCGCGATCGATGCGGCCGTCGTCGTTGGTATCGAAGGCGACCGGATGAAACTCTCCGGCGATTGTGGGCGAAACCATCGCGGACTCTTCGTTCCCGCTGACCTGGGCTTCGTCGAGCCACATCATGTTGGTCTCTGGCGTGGGATAGTAGCCATCGGTTTGAATCGCAATCCCAACCGGATCGTCCGCGTTGGGCTTCTGGACAAAACGTGCCACCAGGACACGATCTCCGATGGTGTAGCCGGATAAATCGATTCCATGCAGCGTGCCAGTGGTGACGCGGACACCGTTTTCATCGGTGCCGGTCTCCAGCGAGGCGTCGCCAATCGCGGCGACCATCTCAGGGTCGTCCAGCCAATATGCTTTCGACTTCATCACCCAGTTCAAATCGACCGGGCCAGACTTCATATCGGCACCGACGGTCACCCACAGTTCGCCTGGGACTTCCTCCCATTCGTTGAAACGATTGCTGCTGCCGATTTGTCCTGGCTCCAGCGGCATGCCAGTGCTCGTCGATCCAAGTGGCAACGATGGATCACGCGTCAGTTGAATGTCGACGACTGTCCGCTCGAGCGTCCAACGATTGTTGACCAGGAAACCGAGCCTCAGAGGCACTATCGGAGGCAGTCCATTTGCTGACAGGATGGTCGCTTCCCATGGCTGTTCGACGGCAGGGGGTGGAAGCTGATCGATGAGATGCTGCGGGATCGTATCGATTGCCTGAAGCGGCTCGGCGGAGCCAGGTTCATAGGTCCATGCCTGAGACTGGCCACTCTTTTGCAGCTCGAAGTAAAGCTTCCCGTTCTCGGTCAGCATCCCTTCCGCTTCGGGGATCGTGTCGCCAGGTTGGTAGCCTTCAAAGCGATGCAGCAACGTGGCTTCGCCAGCCCCTTGGTTGGCGGCTGGATCAAACTTCCAGAGCTGCACTTCCTGCGAGTTCGTGGTCTGGAAATAAATCTGCCCGTCGAGCAGCGTTACTTGAATGATGCTGGTTGGATAGGCCGACCAATGAAAGCTGGTCACGGCTCGTTCCGCAGGCAGACCGTTGGCGTCGGCCTGATCGAACTCGAATAGCTGCGAGATTCCATTGGCATCGCGGCCGTTGTGATACGCCTTATCCCCCAGAAACACGACTGAGTTCGCGGTGTAGCGTGGCTCGGCGGTATTGCCCAATAGAACAAAGGGGCCGGGGTATACTGGCTCCATCGGCCAATCGGAAGGGACTACGGACGTCATCACCGTCCGAATTTCCAGTGTCTCGATCGGCAGACGTCGGCTGGTCCGGACGGAGGATCGCACAGTTTCTTTTCGCGAAAGCCACGATAAGAGAGCGGAATACACGGCGAAATATCTCGGGGAGGCGTCCCACGACGGATATGGGTACGCAGTTAGGGCATGTTTGAGACTCGACGGGATGCCGGTCTGAAATGGGGAACACCGCACCCCACCAGAGGCATTGGATGCTTAGTCTATATAGGGAATTCCCAAAAACAACCGTTACAGGCCGGAAATTCCCGATTCGCGCACTCAGCCCCGAATAGATTGCAAGTCAGCAAGTAGCATTTCGCGGGATGATGCCTCACCCACTTGCCTGGCAAGTTGTTCCGCCGAATCAAGATGGCGATTCGCCGCGGTCATTTCGCCGCAAATCGCCGCGGCCCGGGCCAGGGCTTCGTAGGCGTATGCCTGGTAAAAGGGAGGCGTACCCCGGGCGTACTTCAGGCAAAGCTGCCCGCACTGCTTGGCCATCGGTCCGTCGCTTAATAGGGCGAAGACTCGCGAAAGCTGCCAATAGCCGACCGAGCGTGATTGATCGGTCAAGTCTTCGCGGTGACGCCAATGCCACATCGACGCGGCCGCATGGCATAGCATGTCGATGTCTTCTTCCAGATCGCGGTCGGTCTTGTCGATCAGCTCCCAAGCGGTGTTGAAGGCTTCGGCCGAAAACTGACGATGGGCCAACTTGCGATCGAAGGGAGATGGTTCGGCAGACATGGCACACTGTCATAAGGATTGAATGACAAACGAGCGACAAAGGCTGCCAGCATTTCTAGGGGGCAAGCGTCCAACGATCAAGAGATTTCTCTCGCCAAGAAAAGATGTATGCCCACGCAGGACGTGGGCATAGCACCTGAGATGGTTGACTTCTTGCGGTTGGCTTAGCGATAAGCCAGAGCCGACTTCGGTTGACGCTGCGAACGCAACTGAATGTGCAGTTGTTCCATAGCGTACCGATTGTTCTGAATCTGGAAGCGAACCTGTGGTGGCAAGGCCTGCAGCCCGTCCTTTTTCACGATCGCTTGAATTTCCATCAACTGATCGCGGAAGACAGGAATCTCGCGATCGGCCGTGCGAAGGATGCCCAAGTGCAGCACCAGGTAAGCCGGATCTTCCAGCACCAACTGGAATGGATCGGTCTTCGATGCCCCTTGCTTTTCACGGAAGCCTTGAGCTAAGGCAGTCCTCTGAGCGGTCAGCACTTCTGGGCTGTGGACTTCTTCACCGATCATCAACAGGCCGTTCTTCTTCAAGTTGCGACCAATTTCGAGGCTCCCCAGAACCATCGAGATCGGCACCGAGAAGAGCAGACCAACCAAAACCGGCGACAGCCAAAACAGGAATGCCGGAGCGGTCATGAACAATGCAGTGGTGACGACCAAACCGATAAGGGTATGCCCCCAGTGCATCATGATCGCATCACCCAGGCTCACGCCGGTGTCGTCACGCTGCTGAGCATTCCACTTCACCTTCTTGCCGCGAAGCGTTGCCAACACAAACTGGCTGTGCAGCAGCATCATGATCGGAGCGATCAGGATCGCGATGGCCGTTTCGAGCAGGACGCTCATCCAGGCTTTCTCGCGAACTTCGGGTGTATCGTGAGGAGCTGGTCGCAGATAAAGAGCGATCAGACCGAATGCTTTCGGCAATAGCAGCATGCCCATTGTTGCGGCGAACAAGCCACCGGCCAGCCCACCCAGGATGGCATTGCCTTCGGAACCACCGCTGATAAAAGCGGCGACCAGTGATAGCGAAAGGAACACCAGCCACAGTGGCGACGAAAGATAGCTCATCACCCCCATGCTCAAGTGCAGGCGACTGGCTGGGTGAAAACCGTCGGCCAGAAGCAAGCCCATGTGCTGCATGTTGCCCTGGCACCAGCGTTGGTCTCGCTGAGCGTAGTCGAGCATCGTCGTCGGGCATTCTTCGTAGCTGCCCTGCAGATCGTGGGCGAGGCAAATCTTCCAGCCAGCACGACGCATCAAAGCGGCTTCGACAAAGTCGTGGCTGAGGATTTCGCCACCCAGTGGACCATTGCCTGGCAGCACTGGCAGGTCGCAGTGTTCCATGAATGGTTTGATGCGGATGATGGCGTTGTGTCCCCAGTAGTTGCCGTCGCATTCCGACCAAAGGGCGAACCCTTCCAGAAAGACGCGACCGTAGACCTGGGCAGCGAACTGCTGAGTCCGGGCAAAGAACGACTGACGATTGACTGGGGTCGGTGGCACTTGCAGGATACCGATCTTCGGATCGTTCTCCATGCGGCGAACCATTTCGACCAGCGTCGCACCGTCCATCACGCTGTCGGCGTCGAGGACGATCATGTAAGGATAGTGGTCACCCCAACGCTGACAGAAGTCGGCGATGTTGCCTGCTTTGCGGCTGACATTCTTTGGGCGGTGACGGTAGTAAACATTGCAACTATCGCCGAGGTCGATTGCCAGCTTGGCCCAGGCACGTTCTTCTTCCAACCAGATGTCTGGGTTGGTGGTGTCGGACAAAACAAACAGGTCGAACTTCTCGGCCGCTGCAATCGATTTCAGCGAAAGGGCAACCGCTTTCAGGTTGGCCATCACGCTGGAAGTGTCTTCGTTATAGATTGGCATCAGGATGGCGCTGCGTGGCAGACCGTCCAGGTAACCGTCGTCGCCAGGGCTGAGCGTCTTCTTCTGTTTCTTCGAGAACAGGATCGAAGCCAACCCCATCGAGGCGGTCCAGAAGCTGAACGCGATCCAAAAGAACAGCAGGACGAACAACGCCACCAGGGGATACT
The DNA here is from genome assembly GCF_039541315.1 of Bremerella cremea. Taxonomy (GTDB): domain Bacteria; phylum Planctomycetota; class Planctomycetia; order Pirellulales; family Pirellulaceae; genus Bremerella; species Bremerella cremea. The sequence continues at coordinate 13,100 of NZ_BAABFZ010000001.1, forward strand.
GGAAGAACCCGGTCGCGCTGACCGTTTCCCAATAGGCTGCCGCTGCGGCCCCTGTCGTCAGGACCGTCAGGAAGGCGAGCAAACTACGGGTCACGTTGAAGCAGTTCAACACCGAGCAGTCGGTCTGCTGCGTAGCGGGTGCCTGTTCGCGCTGATCTCGTTTGGCTTGTTGCCAGCCGAGCTTTTCCGCAAATTGCTTTCCCCAGCGAGGCAGAAGTGGCAGCTCCTGCTTCGTCATTTCTTTCGGCTTGGACTGCGGCACGACCGGCTTGCGCTTGGTCTTGGCATTGGCGACCAGTGGTTCTGGCAGGGTGTCGCCCAGCAGGCCTTCCGGATGTAGGTTCAGTAGTTCAGGCAAGTGAGCGCCGATGACGCCGGTCGGAATAGGCGAATCGCTGGCGTCGTTTTCGACTTCGATGGCATGCACCCACTTGGCGAGCTTCTTAACGGTCAAACGTACCGCCAGTTTGCGAAGCCGCTTGCCGTTGGCTTTCGGATCGGTCGCGATCTGCTCGAGGGCGTCGCTGACGATTCGCTTGCTTTCCGCGGCGATGAATTCTGGATCGGTCAAACCGAGATCGCGCAGGTATTCGGCAACCACCATTTTGGCAGACCGAACATCCGATTCCGGTAGCTCGACCAATGCAGGTACGTGGGGAAATACCGACCCCAGATCGGTATCGAAGGAATGTCCGAAGACAGCTCCGACATCGGTGGTTGAACTTAAATGGGACATAGATATCTCCACGATTCTGAGAAGAGCTCCTCCTCGTCAACGAGGTGAACCTCCATCTCCATAGCGTACGGTGTGTCCGGGACCAGGTTGCACGTCACTTCCACGGTGTTTAAAGCGGTTCGCCGGACGACGATGTTTTCCGCTTTGCCACGTTGCACATCGATATGCGATTGCAACTGGCGTTCCGTAGAGAATTTGGAAATGGCGTCGCCTTGGAAGACGACGGTGAGACGGAGAGAGGATTTGTCCGAGCGATCGACTCGGAAATCAGTCACTTTGGCAAGCGAATGCTGCTTGGGCGACTGGCTGAGAAAGGCAATTTCATATTCCAGATCGATCGGCTCGCCGACCTTCACTGGTTGTTTGGGCATCCAATAGGCGCCGATGTTATCGATCCCTTCATGCTCGGAAGGAAGTTCTAACAACTGGACGGCACCATCCTGCCAAGGCGTCTTCGGCGTGATCCACACGCTAGGTCGCAAATGATATTTCGCCTCGTCATCCTTGTATCGGCTGGGCAGACGTTCGGCCTGCATCAATCCAAAGCCGTGAAGCTCTTTCGCATCATAATTGCTAAGGGACGGAAAATCCAAGCGGTTTAACGAACGTCGAATCCAGTCGTTTTCACCCCGTTGGATCAGCAAACTATCGGCATCGTGGACGCGCGGACGTGGGTCGTTCTCAGGTCCCGGCTTACCGGGGCCCCACATGAACATACTGGTCAATGGAGCAATCCCGACCTTCTCTGGCACACGGCGGAAGTAAAGTCGAGCCTTCACGTCGATGGTCATTGTTTCGTTCGGGTGAATCACCAGGGCGTAGGCCCCGGCAACACTCGGGCTGTCCAGCAGCGCCCACACCTTCAAATCCTGCGAATCTGGCTTCGGAGTCTCGATCCAGAATTCACGAAATATTGGAAATTCTTCCGCCTTGGCGAGTCCAATGTCGACTGCCAAACCGCGGGCACTCGATCCGTAGAACTGTCCTGGCGAGATTGCACGGAAGTAACTCGCTCCGAGGAACGAGGCGACTTCGAGGTAGTTCTCCGAGTCAGGAAACTTGCCGATCACCTTCACCCCGGCATAGCCGAGGTCTTTTGGAGGATCGAGTCCGGCCACTTCGCCTCGGTATTGGAACATCGTTTTGTCGAAGTCCAATCGGTTGGCCTGGTCACCGGAAGTCGCTCCGTCGGGCAACAGCGAGACCTGGACTTCGTCGCGGAAGATATAACCGCGATGGAAGAACTCGAGCCAGAACGGCAAGGCTTCCTTTTTCCAGATCGAGCGTGCGTGCTCGAAGGCGATCAAACGATAGGTATCGTAGTTGAGCTCTTTGAGGTCCTCGGGAAGCTCGTGCGAAGATTCGTACTCGCGCTGCGAGTGTTGTTTCGCTTTCGCATCTATTGCGGCAAAGATGGGATCAGCAGCCATTGCTGAATCGGCAGACGAAGGCTTTTTCGAGTCGTCGAGTTCCGCCGCATATAGACACTGTGGCGAACCGCAAATCGCGGCGCCCAAAAGCATGGCTCCCAGCAGCCAGCGCCGATAGGTTCGACGCGACCGTAGAGACGGACAGTAGTGGTTGTTGAAACAAAGATCGACAGCCATGAAGCAAGCCTGTGGTGTTGGATTTGCTAGCGCCTCTGGCGCAACACTACGCCGTAAATGCACGAGTCGTGCCAAATAATGATTTGGATTTGGCTAACACATTCGAGAGAATCAATGCGAGACATTTAGGCCTTGCAACGAGGTGAAGCCATCCCATAGAGCAGCGGTAAGGGGACGCGCCGAGATTGCGAAGTTCTCGCTTAGATTGGACAAAAAAAGCTCACACGGCTGGCGTGGCAGGTAACGATTCGGAGTGATGCGAAATTGACCGATCGAGTGTGCAGAAATTGCACAATCCTTCCCGCATTCTACAAATCTGCCAGCTTTTACCCCCCATCGCACTTGCCTTTTCGCCAGGACAGGGTCGTGCTTCGCTTGGGTGGGCAACATTCTCCCCGACTGAAGGTCGATCTCTAGATTCCGATGGAATAACTGGAAATTTATCCAAGCGGACTCCCAACGCCTCGTTTTGTTGGCAGTCGGACTGCCAACCAGAACGAACTTCTGCCGCTCGTTTGGTAAGCCAGAGCACGGACTTCTGAAAATGCCCCGCAACAATGCCTGGCGTGTTTCCGGCGCGATGATTGCTTTACTCGGTAACATCGCTGCAACAAGATCTCACCCCGTCCTGGATACACCCATGATTCTGCCTCGTTCCGATTCGGGCCGTCACCACTCGACGGCCCTAAGCCGAAACTCTGCCCGCGATACATTTTTGGAAGATGCATTGTCCGGGCTGAGGAACCAGCCCAAGCAACTTCCCTGCAAGTACTTCTACGACCAACGAGGCTCGCGTTTGTTCGATGCGATCTGCGAGACTGACGACTACTATGTAACTCGGACTGAAACGTCGATCATGCAGCATCACGCAGACGAGATGGGAGAATGTCTCGGCCGCGATGTGATGCTCGTTGAATTCGGCAGCGGCAGCAGTCTGAAGACGCGATTTTTGCTGGACCATTTACTTGATCCGGCGGCCTATGTCCCGGTCGACATTTCGCGCGAACATCTGCACAGTTCAGCCGATCGGATTCGCTCGGAGTATCCCGATCTGGAAGTGTTACCGGTGTGTGCCGACTTTACCCGGCCCTTTTCGTTGCCATCTGCCGATCGGCCAGCGAGTCACCAGGCGGTCTACTTCCCAGGATCGACCATCGGCAACTTCCAGCCTGCCGACGCCCAGAAACTGCTGAGCAACATGGCGCAGCTTTGCGGTCAGCAAGGGGGACTGCTGATTGGCATCGATTTGAAGAAGGATCCGGAAGTTCTCGAGAAGGCGTATAACGACTCGGACGGGGTCACGGCGGAATTCAATTTGAACCTCCTTCGCCGCATGCGAAATGAGTTGGATGCCGAGATTGACGTTACGGCCTTCGACCATCACGCGTTCTACAACCCAACCAAGTCACGCGTCGAGATGCACCTGCGAAGTCGCATCGATCAAGCGATTCGTCTCGGTGACGTATCGGTACGTTTGAAGGCTGGCGAATTGATCCATACCGAGAACTCGCATAAGTACAGCATCGAAGGCTTCGCTCAGATGGCGAGTGAGGTCGGCTGGACACTGCGGCGTTCATGGACCGATGTGAATCGCTACTTCGCCGTCTTGCACCTGGTCGTTCTGTAAGCGGTTCCCTTCCCTGCAGCTCTTTTCGGAAAAGGCTCATGTCCACGACTCCCCTCGATCGACAACCGACCGCCGCGTTCTTGTTGCCTCAGTACGAAGCGGTCCGTGGCTTCACACATATCTTGTGCGAGCCGCTGGAAATTGAAGACTACGTCGTCCAGTCGATGCCCGATGCCAGTCCCATTCGATGGCATCTGGCACACACGACCTGGTTCTTCGAGACCTTCATCCTGAAGCGATTCGCCCGGAACTTTGATTCGGTCAATCCGATGTACGAGTACCTTTTCAACTCGTACTACAACGGAATCGGTGAACAGTTTCCTCGTCCCCAGCGTGGTTTGCTGACACGGCCGACCGTCGCCGAGATTATCGACTATCGCCGCCAGGTGGACGATCGCATTGAAAAGCTTCTGCTCGAGGCTCAAGGAAGTGAGGCCGCTCAGATCGTATCGCTGGTCGAGCTTGGTTTGCATCACGAGCAACAACATCAAGAGTTGATGCTGACCGACCTGAAACATGCGTTCGCTCAGAATCCGTTCTACCCGGTCTATCAGCCTCGCGATCGTTGTCGAGAACAACAGTCAACCGAGCGTCCCCAATCGTGGCATGGGTTCGATGGCGGGATTGTCGAGGTCGGCCACGCCACCGATCGTTTCGCCTACGACAACGAACTTCCACGTCACGAAGCGTTGATCCAATCGTTCGAGATCGCAGGCCGACTGGTTACCAACGGCGAGTATCTCGAGTTCCTAGAGGACAACGGCTACCAGCGTCCGGAATTATGGTTATCGATGGGTTGGAATCAGGTTCAGAGCGATCAGTGGGATTCGCCGCTGTATTGGGTGCACCGAAATGATGCCTGGCACGAGTTCACGCTGCATGGACTTGTGCCACTTGATAGACAAGTGCCGGTGACGCACATCAGCTACTTCGAGGCCGATGCGTTCGCTCGTTGGCGCGGGGAACGATTGCCGACAGAGTTCGAGTGGGAGACGGCAAGCCAGAACGTTTCGGGAGAAGGGAACTTCGTCGAGTCGCTGAAGTTCCATCCGATCGCCGCAGACAGCGATGTCGGACTGCGTCAGATGATGGGAGATGCCTGGGAATGGACCGCCAGTCCCTACGTTGCGTATCCTGGTTATCGACCTGCCGAAGGTGCCATTGGCGAGTATAACGGCAAGTTCATGTGCAACCAGTACGTGCTGCGAGGTGGATCGTGTGCCACGTCGCAAAGTCACATTCGCAACACCTATCGCAACTTCTTTCCGCCGGAAGCCCGGTGGCAGTTCACCGGGATTCGACTAGCGAAATAGGTACGAGTCGCGCTCGATTAGTATTCGATCAAGCTGAACGATTCAAACGGAGCAATCCGTTCGGCCCCTTCCAGGGCCTTCAGTTCGATCAGGAAACAGCAACCAGCGACGGTCGCTCCGATCTTTTCGACCAGATTGCAACAAGCCTTCATCGTGCCGCCGGTTGCGAGCAGGTCGTCAACCATCAGGACGTTCTGGCCAGGCCGCACGCCATCGATATGGATCTCGAGCGTATCGCTGCCGTATTCCAGCTCGTAGTGGAACGAGTGCGTATCGAACGGCAGCTTGCCAGGCTTACGAACCGGCACGAAACCGCAGTTCAATTTCAGAGCCAGCGGAGCCGCAAAGATGAAACCGCGAGCTTCCGCCGCGACGATCGCATCGATCTGCTTTCCTTCGTAGTGGGCAGCCATTTGTTCGATGGCTTCGTTGAAGGCATGCGGGTTCGCGAGAAGAGGCGTGATGTCGCGGAACAGAATTCCTGGCTTAGGGAAATCCGGGATATCGCGAATGTACGCCTTGAGATCAATTTCCGACATGCTGCTCACTCCAGCCATTAAAAAGCACCTGAAACATGGATAGCTCCAGGTGCTGAATATACGTGGTTTTCAAGGCTGCGGAAAGAATGGGGCCGCTACGCTAACGGTGGGGAGGCATCCCGCGGCAAGAAACAAAAAAGGTCTTCTGACGCCACATCAGAAGACCTTGTGATTCAGCGAATCTGCCAGAAGCTTATTTGCGGGCACGGCGACGAATCGGGCCTTCCAGCATTCGTTCGCGTGGATCTTGCAATCCTTCGGCCAAACGATTGAGAGCTTCCGTTTCGATCTGACGGACACGTTCGCGCGTCAGGCCCAGCTTCTCGCCGATTTCTTTCAGCGTGTGTGGTTCTTCGCCATGCAGACCAAATCGCATCTTCAAGACGGTCGACTCGCGGCCATCCATCGTCTTCAGCATTTCGCGAACGTGCTTCAGGTCGTCGTGTTCGACCAGTTCCTCTTCAGGATTCTTGAGGCGTTCATCGGTCACCATCTCGCCGAGCGACCAGCCGTTGTCGGCCTGATCGGTTTGCGGGGTGCTGTTATAGATGCGGATCGCCTTCTTGATGATCGGCAGCTTCTTCTTCTGCAGACCCAGGACACGGGCAATCTCTTCCGGCGTTGGCGTACGGCCAAGCTCTTCAGTCAGACGATTGGTGGCCCGTCGCCACTTCGAAAGAAGTTCGACCATGTAAGCCGGGATGCGGATAGTCTTGGCACAGTTGATCAGGGCTCGTTTGATCGACTGCTTGATCCAGTAGCTGGCATAGGTGCTGAACCGAGTTCCCATTGCCGGGTCAAAACCTTCGACCGCACGCAAGAGTCCCAGGTTGCCTTCTTCAATGAGATCCTGCAGGCCCAGACCTTTGCCGGTGTAACCGCGAGCGATGTTCACGACCAAACGCAAGTTGGCGCGAACCATTCGGTCTCGAGCGGCTACGTCCCCTTCGCCAATCGCGGTTGCGAGCTCACGTTCTTCCTTGGCAGAAAGAAGCGCCGTCTCGTTGATTTCGCGCAAATAAGTTTCGAGCGGACTCTGCACGGATTCGAAATCGTCGAATTCCGTTTCACTCCGTTTAGTCTTAGTGGCCATATCGCTTCTATGCTTTCGAACTCGTGGCGGGGGAAATATTTTCACGCTGTCACACCACTGCTATCGTCCATGTGCTATCACTTTCTTTGCCACATGGCGAAACCGGCACCAATACACAGAATGTTCCGGTTGTGCTGAATGCAATCGAAGTACCCGCACGTCGGGGATATTTAGAGAATCTCTCGGCAGCTGTGACGGCTGTAGGGATTATGCAGCCCGGCTTCCCTCTTTCACCGATCGAAGGCCTCCGCTCGCTTTGCAGGAATGCCGCTCGCTGTTGCCCATGTTGCCATCCACTACTTGGTTGCTGGTTCCAAGACGAATCTGGTAATCGGATCAAGCATGGCCATGCTGGAAATTGATGTCTCGCCCCGCTAAAACCGACCGTCAGCAGCAAGAGATCTGGCACCAAACGAGGGCGGGTGATGGCAATTGTGGACTGGAAAGCGTGGGAACAACATTGCTACGAGGGCGTCTTGGCTGCCCTCGAGAAGCGGATCGGCAGTACAAAGGGAACCTTCTACGCGGTCGTGTTTCACGAATTCTATGGCGAGTGTGGCGGCATGATCGCCCTGCCCTGGCTTGCGGCCAATACGGTCGAATTGCTGGGGGAAGAAACCGACAGCCGCTGGAGTTCTGCCGATTGGAAATGGACAAATATCAAATATGCTTCGCCGGAATTGCGCAAGGCTCATCGTGCTCTCCAGAAGGAAGCCGCCAAGCTCGACGACGATGACTGGGAAAAGGAGTACCAGCGCTATGTCGACTCCTTCATTCGCGTCGCCAAGTCAGTTAGCAAAGCGTTTAAGAAGCATCCGCAGGTTACCCAGGACTTTGGCGTTTTCGTTTTTACCGAAGAAAACGAAGTCGAGACTTTGCGGAAATGCGTCTCACCGGCACGGTTTCGCAAGCTCTTTCCTAACATGCAGGAAATGCTCGACAACGAAGAGCAACTTTCCGGTAGCCCTGTCGACCAGAAATTGGCCCTCTACCGGAAAGACCTGTGGGAGCATCGCCAACAGATCATTCAACTCGGCCACGATGCCTTGCCGCTGCTGCTGGATGTTTTGCTGAACGACAAAGATCAGGATTGGGCCGCTGCCGACCTGATTGGCGAGATGGGGCTGGACGATCCCCAGGCGATTGCCCTGCTTCGCCGACGGGCCTCCACGGGGAAAGAGACCTGCTTCCACGACACGACCGCCTTGGCCATGCTCGGAGACCATGACTTTTTGTTTCGCCTGACCCGCAAGGTGAAAACCAGAAAGATTGCCGTGGAAGGCATCCTTTCGCTCTACAACTACGACCTGGCTTTTGATCGAAAGATCCCGCTCGACTATCGACTGGCGGAACAGGTCTTATCCGACATTTGGTGCCAAAAGCAAATGGAGAAAGAGAGGGCCGGCGGCCGCTCGATTCAGGTCAGCGATATCGACGAAGTGCTGCGCGGTCTTGAGTCTCCCCAGGCATGGATACGCCAGCATGCGGTCTGCTGCCTGGGAGACAAGCGGCTACGCAAAAAGCAAAGCGGAAGGATCTTACCGGCATTGGCTGAGAGGCTGAACGATCGACGAGCCAACGTCCGCCGCCTCGCGATTATCATGCTTCACTACTGGGGAAAGCTGGCGAAGCCTTTCTTGCCCGAGATTCGCAAGCGTACGAAAGATCGGAGCGAAGAAGTTGCCGACACGGCCCGCCACTATGCCAAAGAGATCCGCCGCTACTAGAATGCCACGCGTCACTTATACCAGCAAAAAAAAGGCCCTGATCGTTTGATCAGGGCCTTCATCATTTCGTGATGCGTACGAGCGAGGACTAGTTTTCTTCGCCTTCGCTTGGCATGTTGAACAGCGGGCCGCTGCTGCCCAGACCACCCTTGAGTTCGGATGGCTGGCTGCTGCCGCCACGGCTTTCTTCCGAAGCTTCTGGAGCTTCGTCTTCCGCCCACTGAACACGCTTACGCGACAGGCCGATCTTGCGATCGTCGGTGTCGACTCGCAGAATCTTGACTTCGATTTCTTCGCCAACCTTGACGACGTTTTCTGGGTTTTCGACCTTGTCGTCCGACAGTTCGCTGATGTGGAGCAGACCTTCGAGGCCGTCTTCCAGACCGACAAACACGCCGAAGTTGGTGATCTTGGTGACCTTACCCTTAACCAACTGGTTCGGCTGGTACTTTTCGGGAATGGTGGTCGCCCATGGATCCGATTCGAGCTGCTTCAGGCCCAGAGCGATACGACGACGTTCTTCGTCGATGCTGAGCACCTTGCACTGGACTTCCTGGCCCTTTTCGAGCATTTCGCTTGGATGGCCGATCTTGCGGGTCCACGACATGTCCGAAACGTGCAGCAGGCCGTCGATACCCTCTTCCAGCTCGACAAACGCACCGTAGTTGGTGAGGTTGCGAACACGGCCCTTGACGACCGATTCGACTGGATAGCGGTCCTTGATGTTTTCCCAAGGATTCGACTGGGTCTGCTTCATACCCAAGGAGATCTCTTGCTTCTCCTTGTTGATGCCCAGGATGACCACTTCGATTTCGTCGTTGATGTTGACGATTTCGCTTGGGTGGCTGATACGCTTGGTCCACGACATTTCCGAGATGTGAACCAGACCTTCGATACCTTCTTCCAGCTTGACGAAGGCACCGTAGGACATGACGTTGACGACCGAACCCTTGACCTTCGAGCCGACTGGGTACTTGGTTTCGACACCATCCCATGGGCTTGGGGTCAGCTGCTTTAGACCCAAGGCGATCTTTTCGCGTTCGTGGTCGATGTTCAGGATCTGAACTTCGATTTCGTCGTCGATGTTCACCATTTCGGTTGGGTGACCGATACGGCCCCAGCTCATGTCGGTGATGTGCAACAGACCGTCGATGCCGCCCAGGTCGACGAACGCACCGAAGTCGGCGATGTTCTTGACCACGCCCTTGCGGGTTTGACCGACTTCCAGTTCCTTGAGCAACGATTCACGATCGCTCTTACGCTTACGTTCGATGAGCGAACGACGGCTGACAACGATGTTGCGACGTTCGGCATCGATCTTGAGCACTTCGCACTCGACCGTCTTGCCGATGTAGTCGGCGATGTCGTGTGGACGGCGAATATCGACCTGGCTGGCAGGCAGGAACACGTTGACGCCGATGTCGACGAGCAAACCACCCTTGATCTTGCGGGTGACTTCCCCCTTGACGACCTGACCTTCGGCGATGGATTCCATCGTCCGTTCCCAGTCGTCGATCTTACGAGCCTTACGCTTCGAAAGGGCGACCATACCGTGCGGATCGTCGGTGCGACCGAATTCGTCTTCGACGTCTTCAACCAGCACGCGAACCGTGGCGCCAACTTCCGGCGGATCTTCGTCCTCATCCCATTCGTCGCGGGGAACGCTGCCTTCGCTCTTGCCGCCGATGTCGATCAGCACGAATTCGTCGTCCATACGAAGAATTCGGCCCTCGACAATCTTGTTAATTTCGATCGATTCTTCCAACTCGATCGTGTCGAGCCAGGTGTCCTCAGTGCCGGACGCCAAGCTGTCGATTTCTGCTAAGAGTGTGTCGTCACTTTCGAGATTGCGAATGAGATTACGGTTGACCATGCTTTAAAGTTTGAACCAAGAGGGGGCTCGAAGTCGCCGGGTAATTTTCGTGTCGGCCGCAAACAGAGATAAATTACGGCGGCCAGTCCGCAGACCAGGGCGATGGTTTCGAGTGCAAAAATGCCAGGACCAGCGAATCGGCGCAGGAGACTACACTATCCCCTTCATAACGCTAGATTCATTGAGAACCCGTAAAACTATCAAATCGCCAAAACACCATCAACCACAGAACGTGGGGTGAGACCTCCTGTTTCGGCAATTTTGCGGAAAGAAGGTTCCGTTTAGGCAAGCTGCGCCTTCTGTTCATCCAAGGGTATGCGGTTCATCGAGAAGCTTCGCGATGCTTGCACTTCGGCAAACATCGTGTGCATTTCGGTCTGAAGTCGCTCCAGCAACTCGTCATCCGATAACGACGCGATTTCTGCCGGTGTGATCGGCGTCCCGATCTTCACGTGCACCACACCTGCCGTGGGGAGCAGTTGCCACTTCGGCCAGGCCTGAAACGAGCCATCGAACACAATCGGCACGATTGGTACCCGTCCGTGCCGGGCTACCGCAATGAAACCGGGCCGCAACTTACCGATTTGGCCATCTTGGCTGCGGGTACCTTCCGGGAAGATCAGGACGAAATCGTCTTCCCGAAGGCGTTTAAGCGTTTCTTTCAGACCATCCAAACCGGTCCCATCGCGATTGACCGGAATCGCATTGAGTTTTTTGATAAATGTCTTCAGCGGAAACCGGAAGAGCGACTGCTTGGCCAGAAAGCTCAGTTGTCGCTCGCAACATAGCCCGACCAAGACCGGGTCGAAAAATCCCTGATGATTCGCACATACCAGGGCGCCACCATCGCTGGGCCAGTTCTCGCGACCGAAGACACGCACGCGATAGAGCGAAATCGCCACTAATCGCGCGGTCACTCGCAACCATCGATAAAACAGCCGCTGCAGCCAACTTCGGGTTCGTACCTTCTTCTTCTCACGCATTCTGGCACCCCCTCACGATTTCGATCAGGGCGTGCAGTACTTCGTCCTCGGTCATCTTGTCGGTCAAAAGTTCCTGGGCATCTTCCGCTTTCTTGAGCGGTCCCACGTCGCGTTGGCTGTCCTCTTCATCGCGGCGAGTTTGCTGCTGCAAGATTTCCTCGAACGAAACCGTTTCGCCGCGTGCCGCCAGATCGGTAACACGGCGACGGGCTCGTTCTTCAGGCGTCGCGGTCAGAAAGATCTTGCACTCGGCATTCGGAAAGACCACCGTTCCTTGATCTCGTCCTTCGGTGACGACGTCTTTTCCAACTGCGAATTCTCGCTGAAGCCGGACTAGTTCTTCGCGGACACCAACATTGTTTGCCGCGTAACGGGTATGCTGCGTCACCTGCTGCGAGCGAATTTCATGCGAGACATCCTCGCCGTTCAGAAACACTTTCGCGCCGGAAAGGTCAATCGTTGCCTCACGGGCATACGCCACCAACTGCTCGGCATCACCCCAGTTAATACCTGCCTGAAGCCCCTTGAGGGCAATGGCTCGGTACATCGCGCCGGTATCGAGAAAGGCGAACCCCAGTTGGTCTGCCAGGCGGCGAGAGATACTGCTTTTTCCAGCCCCGGCCGGGCCATCGATGGTGACAATCATGCAATGACGTGTCGCTGATTTGCAGGGATCGAAGAGAACGAAAGAGCACGCAAACGGGGCTGCTCTGATGTTATAGCAAGAAGGCCGAAAAGCTTCGACGACCCAGACGCAGGTCTGCGCAGCCCTCCCAGACACCCTAACCAAACCCTTTTCCACAGTAATCTTTCGCGATTGGGCGAATTCTGGAACAATCGCAAGTCGGTAAAGCCCTTCCTGCTTAGAAACGGTCCATGGTCAGCTCGTCCCCCTCGAAAACCTGCCGCAATGTCGTCGTCCTGGGAGCCACAGGCAGTATCGGATGCAGCACGCTCGATGTTATTCGTGCTAGCAATGGTGAGTTCTTCCCATTCGCACTCTCAGCACATGGCCGGCTCGATGACCTGCTGAAGGCGGCCATCGAACATCAGCCACGGTTTATCGTAGCCAGCGACGATGCCGCCGCCGAGGCGTTTGATTGGTCCACTTTGCCTGAAGGAACGACCCTGCTGACGGGAACTGCCGGACTGCAGAAAGTCGCCTCCCACCCTGAGACAGACATCGTTGTTTCCGCGATCGTCGGTCGGGCTGGTCTCGAAGGAACTTTCGCCGCAATCGAGGCGGGCAAACGGGTTGCCTTGGCGAATAAAGAAACATTAGTGGTAGCCGGGCACCTGGCGACCAAACTGGCCGCCGAGTCTGGGGCAGAGATCTTGCCCGTCGACAGCGAACACAGCGCGATCTTTCAGGCTTTGAAAGCAGGCCGCGAAGTCGACGTGAAGCGGGTGGTGCTGACCGCTTCGGGCGGACCATTCCGGAATTTCACGCAGAAACAACTCGACGAAGTGACCGCCGCCGAGGCCTTGAAACATCCGACCTGGAAGATGGGCCCCAAGATCACAGTCGACTCCGCCACGATGATGAACAAGACGCTGGAATTGATCGAAGCCAAATGGCTGTTTGATCTTTCCGTCGATCAGTTAGACGTAGTGGTTCACCCGCAGTCGATCGTTCACTCGCTGGTCGAGTTCGTCGATGGGTCATTCGTCGCCCAGATGAGCCCCCCCGATATGCGGATGCCAATTCAGCTGGCGATGACCTATCCCGAGAGGACGGAGTGTCCTGCGCGGCAGCTCGATCTGAACCAGGCCATTTCCCTCTCTTTTGAGCCACCAGACTACGAGCGATTTCCCGCCCTTAAACTGGGCAAAGAGGTAGCGCAACGTGGAGGGACCTGCGGAGCTGTGCTAAATGCGGCCAATGAAGTGGCCGTAGCGCAGTTTTTGGAGGGTAAAATTCGTTTTGTTGACATTTACCGGGTATGTCGCCACGTACTGGACGAACACCCGTTTGAATCAAACCCTGAATTAACGCGGTTGCTCGAGCTAGATGCTTGGGCCCGAGAGGAGTCTAACAAGTGGATCACTTGCTGTTTGCGGCAAGCCAAGGATCAGGCCTGTTCCAATACCTAGGTGGCGCCGGATCGTTCCTGCTGGGCATTATTGGCCTCGGGATCGTCATCTTCGTCCACGAATTGGGACATTTTCTGGTAGCGAAGGCCTGTGGTGTACGTTGCGACAAGTTCTATGTCGGCTTCGACGTACCAATCACCATTGGCCCCTGGACGATCTCGGCCCTGTGGAAAAAGCAGTGGGGCGAGACCGAATACGGGATCGGAACGATTCCGCTGGGTGGCTACGTGAAGATGCTGGGTCAGGACGACAATCCTGGCAACTCGGAAGAAGAGCAAGCCAGCACGATGATCGAAACGACCGACTCCGAAGGCAACACGCAGAAGGTCGTCAATCCACGCAGCTATACCGCCAAGAGCGTTCCGCAACGTATGGCCATCATTTCGGCCGGCGTGATCTTCAACCTGATCTTTGGTGTGATCTTCGCGGCGATCGCCTTCAACATGGGCGTTTCGTACACACCTGCCGAGATTGGTTGGGTTCAACCAGGTTCGCCTGCCTGGAAGGCTGGCATCGTCCCTGGCGATTCCATCGTTGGGTTTAGCGCCGATGGAACCATTCGTCCGCATGTGCGTTTCGACAAAGACATGATGGTTCGCATCATCTCGAACGGAACGGGTAGCCCGATGCCGTTCGTCGTCGAAGCGCCCGATGGCGAGAAACGCGTTATCGATATCACGCCAGAAGAGGTCTCGAAAGAATCGGACCGTCCGACCATCGGTGTGGCGCCAATGCGTAACACCGAGATGCTGGTCGCTCCGACGCAGCTCGAAATGGCCTATGGCAAAGAAATCGCAGACAGCCTGCATTCGGGCGACATGCTGATTCAAATCAACGACGAGAAAATCGACAGCTTCCTCACCTATCAGAAGTACGTCGCCAACCATCCTTACGAAGATCTCAACCTGAAGCTGACTCGTAAGGGTGAAGGGGAAGACGCCAAGGAAGAAGACGTTGCCGTTAAACTGCCAACGGTTCCTTATCGGGACTCTGGTTTGGTCATGGAAATGAGTCCGATCCTGGCCATTCGCGAAGGCTCGCCGGCTGAAAAGTCAGGCCTGCTCGTTGGCGACAAGCTGGTTTCGATCAATGGCGAACCCGTGGGCAACGGCTTTACCCTGCCAAGCCGAGAGACTAAGTGGGCTGGTCAAACGGTCGAAGTGGTCGTCCTTCGCGAAGGCAAGGAAGTGACCAAATCGATGCAGACAGCCGTTCCTCAAGGCTTCTCGACGGACTATTACCCAGGCTACCAGATTGGCTGCGAAACGCTGGGCGTTTCGTTCAACCTGGGAACTGTGATTGCTGAAGTCTCGCCAGGTAGCGAAGCTGAAAAAGCAGGTCTCGTGGCAGGCGATGAAGTTCTCATCGTCGACTTCGAGGGTAACAGCGACGCGGCCGACGAATACAATGCCAGCCTGAAGATCGGCTCGAAGAAGGTCCCGCTGACGAAGGACGAAATCGCCTGGCAGGCAATTCAGTCGACCATCCAGCGTGCCCATCCTGACACTTCGGTTGTGTTGTCGGTGAAGAAGAAGTCGACCGGCAACGCAGTCAACCTGGCGATCAATACGGTCGCTTCGGAAACCGAGATGCTCCAGAATCGTTACCTGCACTTCCAAGGCGTCGAGAAGATTCAGTACGCCTCAAGCGTCAGCGATTCGCTCTTCCTGGGCGTACGTGAAGTGAGCGAAGGGATGCAGCAGGTCGTGATGGTGCTCCGCAAGATCTTCTCAGGCGAGATGCGTCTGACTGGCCTCGGAGGCCCAGCGACGATCCTGGCCGTGGCAACCGTCGAATCGTCGCACGGTATTCCACGTTTGTTGACCTTCCTGACGCTGATCAGTGCCAACCTGGCCGTGGTGAACTTCCTGCCGATTCCGGTCCTGGACGGTGGTCACATGATGTTCCTGCTGTATGAAGGCATCCGAGGTCGCGCCATGAACGAGAAGTGGATGATGCGTCTGACCTACATTGGTCTGGCCATGGTCCTGACGTTGATGCTCACGGTGATCTTCCTCGACATCAACCGCTTTAGTGCCTGGCTGCCTTGGGGCTAGTCCACTGAGCAATTCTGAAAATCCGACACCGCGTCCGAAGATGATTCTTCTGGACGCGGTGGGCACGATCATCTTTCCCTCGCCATCGGTCGCCTCCGCTTATCAGGCGGCCGGACGCCTTGCTGGCATTAATCTGGACGAGACGACGATTCGCCACCGATTCCGTGAGGCGATCAACCGCTACAGCGTTCAATCCTTTCAAACCGAGCGTGGCCAAACACAGCCGCTGCGCACGGACGAAGTCACCGAACGGCTTCGTTGGCAAGCGATCGTCCAGCATGTCCTTTCGCCACCGGCTGATCGTTTCGAAGAAGTGTTCGATCGCCTTTGGAATCACTTCGGTCAGCCTGAACATTGGCAGCCATTCGACGACGTCTTCCCTGCCCTGGCGATTCTTCAGTCGGCCGGCTTTCAGCTGGGGGTCGCCTCGAATTTCGATAGTCGGCTTCGTCCGATCGTCGAACGCTATTTGGGCTCGTTCAATTTGAAGCTATTCATCTCTTCCGAAGTCGGCTGGGTGAAGCCAGCAGCCGCGTTCTATCACGCAGCCCAAAAACAAATTGGCATCCCGGTGGATCAATTACTTTTGATCGGTGACGACCTGGAAAATGACGTGGTAGCACCAAAGCGGGAAGGCTGGCAAGCTGCGTATCTTTCTCGTAAATCGGAGCCCTCCTCCACCCAACCTGCAGGGGAATTCGCTTCCCTCCTGGAGTTTGCCAAGGCAATCTCCCAGGCCTGATCAAGTCGAGGCCGGACAAGCAATTGATGTTGGTCGTGTGGGGGGAGACGCGTTACATTAGTGCGATCCGTATCTACACGACCCGCTTTGGAAAGGATTCCACCATGGGCACGACGCTGGCGCAATTGGCCGAGCTCGTCGACGGCAAAGTCTTCGGCGATCCCAATCTGAAAATCACAGGCGCCAATATCATTCGCGATGCCGTGTCGGGTGAACTCACGCTGATGGACAAGCCTGACCAAGTCGGCTTGTTGATGGAAAATTGCCAGGCCTCGGCCGTGCTCGTTCGTGAGATCTCGGACAAACTGAACATCGACGGAATTCTGGTGGCCAACGTGCATGAAGCGTTCGGCAAAGTCATCCGCTTCTTCCAGCCATGGGAACAGACGCAGGCCAGCGGTATTCATCGCAGCGCGATCGTGTCCCTAGCCGCCGTCGTCGATCCCACCGCCACCATTGGTGCCGGCAGCGTGATCAGCGATGGTGTGGTGATCGGTAAGAACTCAGTCATCCATAGCGGCGTCCACATTCAAGCTGGTTGCCACATCGGCGAAGACGTCACCATCTTCCCAGGCGCGGTCCTTTATGACCGGACCGAAGTGGGCGATCGCTGCATCATTCATTCGGCCGCCGTGCTGGGGGCTTACGGCTTCGGCTACGATTCGTCGACCGGTCGGCACATTCTTTCCGCTCAGCTTGGCAACGTGATTCTGGAATCGGACGTCGAGATCGGTGCCGGTACCACCATCGACCGCGGGACGTATGGATCGACCAAGATCGGCGAAGGGACCAAGATCGACAACCAGGTGATGATCGGCCACAACTGCCGCATCGGAAAGCACAACCTCCTTTGCTCGCAGGTCGGGATCGCCGGCAGTACCTCGACTGGCGACTATGTCGTCATGGCGGGTCAGGTCGGTGTTCGCGATCACGTCCACATCGGTACCGGAGCACAGCTTGGTGCCAAGGCAGGTGTTGGTTCCGACATTCCTGAAGGCCAGCAAACGATAGGCATTCCGGCTGGGCCGTTCAAAGAAGTTATCGCCGAACACATGGCCATCAAACGCCTGCCGGACATGCGAAAGACCTTGAGGGCGCTGACCAAGCGTATCGAACAACTGGAAAAGGAAGCCGCCGCCAACGCCGCTCCTGCCATCCGTAAAGCTTCGTAACCGACTCGATCGATGACCATGACAAACCAAAGTCCTGTAGGCTTGCTGGCGGGCTGGGGTAACCTGCCGATTGTCGTTGCGGAAGCGATCCGACGCAGCGGGCGTCAGGTAATTTGCGCTGCGGTTAAAGACCACGCTGACCCGGTTCTCGAAGAAATCTGCGATGCGACGACCTGGGTTGGCCTCGGCCAGCTTGGCAAAGTGAAGCGTCACTTTCTGAAACATCAGGTCGCCGACGCCACGATGGCCGGCAAGATCCACAAGGTGCACTTGTTTGATCGAGCCGCCGTCTGGAAGCACCTTCCCGACTGGTTCTGCCTGAAGACCTTCGCCCCACAAATCATCTGGGGCTCAGGCGATCGCAAAGACGACACCCTCCTGATGGCGATCGTCAACGGATTTGCTCGCCAAGGAATTACCTTCCTCCCTGCCACCGATTTCGCTCCGGAGTTGCTCGTGAATTTTGGCATGATCGCAGGCTCGCGTCCCAGCAGCAAAATGTTTCGCGACATCGAATTCGGCTGGGAGATGGCCAAGGAACTTGGTCGCCTCGATATCGGTCAAAGCGTGGCTGTGAAGAACCAGGCGGTGCTGGCCCTGGAAGCGATCGAAGGGACCGACGCGTGCATTCGTCGCGCAGGCGAATTGTGCAAAGCAGGAGGGTTCACCGTGGTGAAGGTTTCCAAGCCGCAGCAAGATATGCGGTTCGATGTCCCCACGATCGGTGTCCGCACACTCGAAACGATGGTGGCTGCCGGGGCATCGACCTTGGTCTTGGAAGCGGAAAAAACCATTCTCCTCGACGAGCCAGCCGTGTTAGAATTTGCGAAAGCCCATCGTTTAACGATCCTTGCTGTCAGCGAAGATCGCCTCGCCCAGTTTGCTAACTCTTCGGAAGCGGCCTAGCAGTGACATGCGGGGCCGTTCGTCTGGCCTCATGTCGCGTCACATCTTCCTCACGCTTTCACTACTGCTCGCCTTTCCCCTGACGACATTCGCTCAGAAGGGTGTCGTCGACGTTAACGGTCAACCAACCTATCAGGGACGCGAGATCGCGCAAACGATGCACTACGCCGGGGCACCGTGGCTGATCCGCGAGAGCCGCCAACGCGAAGAAGACTGCGAGAAGATGCTCAAGAACCTCGGCCTCAAGCCGGGCATGACCGTCTGCGACATGGGCTGCGGCAACGGGTTCTATAGCCTGAAGATGGCGGAGATGGTCGGCAAGGAAGGCAAAGTTCTGGCCGTTGATATTCAGCCGGAGATGCTCCGCCTGCTCAAGGCTCGAGCCGAAGAGGAAGGGATCGACAACATCGAACTCGTTCTGGGCGACATCGACAATCCCAAGCTCCCTGAAGGCAAAGTCGACCTGATCTTATGCGTCGATGTCTATCACGAGTTTTCGCATCCGGTCGAAATGCTCGGGCACATGAGAAAGTCGCTCAAACCAGATGGCGTAATCGCCTTACTCGAATTTCGTTTGGAAGACCCGAACGTTCCGATCAAGTTGCTCCATAAGATGAGCAAGAAGCAAATGAACCTCGAATACGAATCAAACGGCTTCGAGGTCGTCCGTCAATTCGATGGTCTGCCGTGGCAACACATGGTGTTCTATGGAAAAGCGGACAAAGCCGCGAAGCCGGACTAACTACGGCGTTTCTCCATCGAGGTGATCTTCCACCTTGCGTGCCGCCGCCAGGTGCTGGTCGGCCGCAGCTTTAGTTTGCCGGACAAGCTGCTGAAGCTCGGGTGAGGACGAATCGTGCGTCATCCCGAGTTCGGCAATGATCCAACCATGGAGCTGGATGACCTGCTGCAGATAGGCCTGGTCGAACTCCTCTTTGTCGACCGATTCCAGCTGCTGAACCACCGCCGTGATATGCTTCTTCACGGCGTCGCACTGGTAGCGAACCGCGTCGACTTCGTTTTCAATCGTCGTGGCAGATGGACGGTCAGCTTGAGGAACGGTTCGCCACGGAGCGGTTGGCGGCTTCCGTTTGCCATCGCCCTGGAGAACCCACTTGTTGTCGCGAATCGTTTCGGCGTCGGCGCGCTCTTGCCATGTGCCTGGTTCGCCACGCGAGTAGTGGATATCGGTATCAATCGTTTTAATCGCTTGCCAATGCTGTGGGTCGATCAACGGCTCAAGCTTCTTTTCTAACTCGCGATGCTCGGCCACGGACGACTGGGCAAATTTCTGGACCGCTTCTGAGTGGGCCTGTTTTTCAGCAAGCCGACCAAGCACGATCGCTTCTTTATTCATCAGCACCATCTTGATCGCCGGATGGCTTCCGAGAACGTCGATGCCAGAGCCTTCTTGGGAGGTCTCTGGCTCTGCAAACGCAACGGAGTGAAGAACTAGCCCGAAGACCAGACCGAGGCTTGCTGTTCGCGAAATCGTCATCGTCCAGTATCTCCTTGAGCCAGACCCACCGTGTCGGAACCAATCTCCAGTCGGAAATGGTTGCAACTCGTGTTCCGAATCCAGATCTCGCAAATCGAGACCTGGTGTATCTGCAAGAAGTGTCGCTCAGGCGAGCGGTGCAGGCCGAGATCAGCCAGTGATGACGCTAGAAAACTGGCTTACGTTGGGCAGCTTAATCCGAATTTGAGCCGTATTCGGGTCTTCTTCCAACCAGATACGGCCGTTGAGTTGTTCGACCAGCAAGCGAACCACTTCGATGCTCATGTTCCCGCCGCTTTCGCCATTGAGCTGAGCTTGAGGCGACAACTGGCCTGAGATGGCCTTCAGGGTTTCGACCTTTGACTCGAATCGGACGTCGATTCTGGCTTCTTCGGCATCGGTCGAGGTTTCGAGTGTCACCGACTTCGCACCATCCAGAGCCGCTAGTTCGAGCAGTTCCCGGCAAATTGCTTTGACGGCCTCGCGATCTGACTTCAGCAGCAGCGTCGAATGGCTGATCAACTCGATCGGAGCTTGCGGCTGAAGATGCTGTTGATCTTGGATTGCTTCTCGAGCGACCTCGGTTAACGAGATTGGTTCCGGGGACCAAGAGATCGACGTCACTCGTGCATAAGCAACCAGTCCGTCCATCAAGTGTTCGAGCCGATCCAAAAGTGGCTCATGCGTGTCGGATTCGATGGCGCTTAGCTGACGGATCGCGGCGGAGGTGTCTCGGCACTTCGTTGCGGCAGCAGTCACGATCTTTTGCAATGCGATCCGGCAACGCAGTGTCTGACGGTCGGCTTGCATATGTCGCATCGCGTTCGCCAGACTTCGGCAGAGCGATGCCCGCGTCAGATCGTCTTTAATCAGGTAGTCCTGACAGCCTTGCTTGATGGCATCGACGGCCAGTTGTTCGTGCCCCATGGCGGTCATCATGACCACGGGAAGATCCAGCAGGATCGCTTCAGGCAACAGTTGCAGACCAGTTCCATCCGGCAAACGAAAATCGAGCAGTACACACTCGTATCGATTGCTACTGAGTGCCTGCCGTGCGGCATCCAGACTGGATGCCTCGTCAATGACAAAATCTTCTCCCACTAGTCGTTTGACGAGCATCCGAAACACGGAGTCGTCTTCAACCAACAAGACTTTAGGTGGGGTGAACGAGTCACTCATCGATGAATCACTTTCACCGGCTCAAAGGAAATTCGATGATCCGCGAATACGAATCCAGCATCTCGATCAGGTCACGAAACTCGCTGCCAGCTTTCGATTTCGTGATGTAGCCAGCAGCAAAGTTGGAGTAAGCAGCCAGGCGATCCTGGGAATCATTGGAAGTCGTCAACACAAAAACGATACTTTTTCGCAGTGACTCATCCTTCCGAATCGCTTGTAAGAATTCGATACCATTCATCCTCGGCATTTTCAAGTCGAGCAAAATGATATAAGGATTTTCAAAAAATGGTCCGCTTTCATCGCACAACATCTGAATGGCTTGAATGCCATTACTTGCCCGATATAGGGGACTGTCAACACCCGACTTCTTAAAACCGCGGCGTACAGCTTCCGCATCGATGTCGTCATCCTCGACCAGCAGGATTCGGAGATTATGGGGGATCATTCTTGCCCTCCTTGAGGTGCAGTTTTCGGCCAGACGAACGTAAACGTCGCCCCTTCTTCAGGTTCAGATTCTACCCAGATCTTCCCACCGATGTTCTCGACCGCCTTTTTCACGATCGACAACCCCATGCCACTTCCCTCGACGTCATCGCGAGGTGCGAGCGTCTCGAACATTTTAAATATGCGTTCATGGAATTCGGTAGCGATGCCAGGTCCGTCATCACGTATCGAAAATTGGTAAAAATAACCCTCGTCGCTACTAGATATAACTACCATGCCATCCTTGCGGTCATGATGCTTTATGGCATTCTGGATGAGATTGCGAAACACTAAATCTAGTGGTGCCATAGGCGTTTCAATAACTGGCATTTCTGTGACCACTTCCACTCGCAGTCCCTCTGGCCGCGGCAGGCTGTCGATGATGTTGTCGAGAAGCTCGGCCACATCGACCTGAACGATCGACTGACGAATCCTACCGACGCGTGAATATTGCAGCAAATCGTCCAGCAACCGCTCTAACCGCCCGATCCGCTGTTGCATCAAGTCGAGATGCCGGAGCGACTCTTCAGGGAGATTGCCTTCGTTGTCGTCACGAATCCAGGATGCCAGATTCTTTACCCCTTGTAGTGGCGATCGCAAATCGTGCGAAGCAACATAGGCGAATTCGTCAAGATCCTGGTTTGTCTTTTCCAGCCGGCGAGCATGCTGCATTAACTGGTTTTCCGCGTGCTTGCGCTCGGTAATGTCAACAATCGAGGCGATCACATGGAGTCCACCGGCAATCTGAGTGGGGCTTAACCCGACTTCGACCGGGAAGCAGCGTCCGTTCTTATCAATCCCTTCCAGGTAACGCCCTTCGCCCATTTTGCGATTGGTCGGAACGTTGAAGTAGGCGTTGCGCTGCGTGACGTGGCGATCTCGCAAGCCATGCGGAATCAAGACCTCGACCGGTTTGCCCACCAGTTCTTTATCGGTGTAGCCAAACATCTCGCAAATGCGAATGTTGACCAGTTTCATCACCCCTTCTCGATCAACCACGATGATGCCATTTGGCACCGCCGAGAAAACCGAGCGAAACAACGTCTCGGCCTCGGTCCGCTCGATCACTTGCTCTTCCAGCGATTTGTTCTGACTAAAGAGGCTCGGCAAGTCGAGGATACTTGGAATAAGCGGCACCAACGCAATAACGGTTGCCCACGAGGCAACCGCCGTGATCAGCTTGACGAGTCCTGAGAATCGATACACCGGCTCCCAAAAGATGATCGCCTCGACCAGGTGACCAACCCCGCAGGAAACAATGAACAATGCAAACAGAATGACCAGCGATGGAAATGGCAGGTCACGTCTGCGAATCAGGAAGTAAGCCAGGCAAATCGGAATTGCCAGATAGGCACCGAAGATTGCGAGGTCGGAGACGATATGGAGCCAGCCGACCCCTGGTTCATCTTGCCAAACACTTCCGCAATCCCATCGAGCTGGGAATCCATTGGTGTCGAAAAGCTGGAAGAAAAACGAGCCGATTTGACTTAGAATAGAACCAACAAGATGCAACACGCCGCTACATCCTCCTTGGGTATGAGCATTGCTTCAGATCCAGAGTGTAGGATTCGACTGGCATCTCCGCTGCGTCCCCTGCTGCCAACAGGACGACGAAGACTGGGTAGCAAAGGGAAGTGTTCCGATTGCCTGCCTTATGTTGCCTGATTTCCTGATGTGCAGCAACGTGGTTCTATCAAGGAATTGACACTAAATCGAATTCCAGCTTGGACTTTAACTATCGTATCGCTACGAACAGCAGGCCCCAACAATGATTCGGACATTCTGCGTGTTTCTCCTATCCTTCCACCTCATCTCGTTGGCCTCGGCTGGCGAGTTCAATCCGGTGCTCGATGTTGGTCAGGCCGTCACTCCCTGGAAAGACCTGGAAGGGACCGACGAAGCAGCGCACACGTGGGACGAGTTTAAGACGAAGAAGGTCTTAGTTGTGGCTTTTACCTGCAATACGTGCCCGTATGTCGTGGATTACCAAGACCGTTTGAAGAAGCTCGCCTCGAAATGGAACCAAGACGACCGCGTTGCGGTAGTGGCGGTGAATTCCAACTTGATTGATGAGGATTCACTCGAAGCGATGACCGAGCACGCCCAAAAGGCAGCGTTCAACTTCCTTTACCTAAAAGACGCAAACCAAGAGCTGGGCAAAGCCTGGGGTGCCACGCGCACGCCGGAGTTCTTTGTCTTGAACGAAGATCGCAAAGTGGTCTACATGGGCGCGATGGACAACGATACCAACGCCGAGAAAGCTACGCTCAACTACGTCGATCTCGCCGTCGAAGCGGCCCTGGCAGGCAAGCAACCTGAGGTTCAAGAGACCGTCGCGATTGGTTGCAATATTCGCTACAAACGCTCGCGACGTTCACGCTAGGTATCGCTAGTCCGGCGTAACAAACTGAAACAACTTAATCCGATTGCCATCCGGATCGGTGATTGTCCACTGCAGGAAGCCTTCGTCGCTTGATTCGATCGCGGCAGGCGTCTCAGTCAGCAGTGGCGCGATATGGTCTTGAGCCGATCCCAGGTCTTCGACCTCGATGGCCAGGCTGATCGTGGAATGATTTCGATGGTCCACTTCATCACGGGCCAGGATCGCTAGTCGCCAGCCACTTCCGACCAGCAGCGCGTATCCATCTTCGTCACTGCGGACGGAAGACTTCATCCCCAGCGCTGCTGAATACCACTCCACCAGCTTTTGCCACTGCGTGGTGCGAATCTCGATCGCAAACAGTTCCATGCGTGTACCTATCGCTTCGATGCCTATTCGCCGCATTCATTGCCGCGGCTCTAACAAGGTACCATCTGACAGGTTCTAGGTGGACGGACGTAAGAACGCCTTCTCGTAAGAAACGTTGCCATCAACATCGCACAACTGAAACACGATCCGCGGCTGATCGTCCTTTCGATCGACTTCGACGTTCAGAAACCCACCTTGGACTTTGTGGAACTGGTGATACTTGGGATTGCGGCCGGGCGTTCCGCCTGCGTGCGAATTGCTGGCCGCACCGACGCTGAATTCTTGCACGCCCGTTTCTGGATGGATCGAATGATATTGCCAGTGGCGATCGCCACAAACCACGAAGAAGTTGTCCGGCACGTTCTCTTGGATCCAGCTTCGTAGTTCGTCCCCTTCATGCTGGAAGCCTGCGTTGGCGTGATTATCGTTCTTTCCTTTTCGATCAGGCCCAACCAGTGGTGTGGGGCTGATCAGCACTTTCCAGGTCGCGTCGCTTTCGCTGACGGTCTTCTTGAACCACGCCTTCTGCTCTTCGCCCCAGATCGTTTTGTTGGGACCGTCTGGCATTTTGTTCGGTGAACGGAAATCACGTCCATCGGTCAGCCAGATTTGCAGATATTGGCCCCAGCGAAACGTTCGATACGAATCGCTTCCCAGGGGTGCCTGTTGGCGAAAGATCTTCTGCCCGTCCTCGAAGGTCAGATCGCCATAGCTTCGGCCTGGCCACGAGTCGTCGCTGAGCGTATCGTGATCGTCCTTCAGCCAATAGGCAGAAACCTTGCCGAGTGTTTCTCGCAGTCGCGACAGGCTGAACATCCGCTGCCAATGCAATCGAGCCAGATCGGCCGTCATCGCGCTCGGGGCATCGTTGTCGTAGTAAACGAGATCTCCCGTCAGCGAAAGAAAGGCCGGATCCTTTTTTTGCATTGCGGGATAGATGGGATGTCCTTCTCGATGATCACGATCGGGATAGCCCTGGCAGGTCATCACACAAAAACGCACCGGCGTCTTAGCATCGGGCAACGGTGCCGTGCGGAACCTTCCATCAATAGAGTTGAGTGCTCGACCGTTATCTTTCGTCGTGCTCTCGAACCAGTATTTTGTGTCCGGCTTCAGATCGGTCAGTGCGAACTGATGGATAAAGTCGTTTTCTTCATCGACCGGCATCCAGGCAGTTTCTTGAGCATGCTTGAATTCACCTTCCGGTGCATATCTCAATCGAATCTCACCTGCGCGGCCTGGGCATGCGCCTTCAATATCTGCGACCGGAGTCTTGAGAGCCTCTTCCGATTTACCTCGCTTGGTGAAGACGATACCGTCCCGGTTCCGAGAGATATTAGCTGTCTTCCGTGTCCAGACAATCGCCGAAGTCGGCGTGACTTCCCCGGTCCGCACGCCCGTGGCTTGATAGGGTGGAATTACAAGGCTTGCGTCTGCCTTGGGTCCAACCGCCAAGGTCATGGCGGCGGCGGATGACTTGAGAAAGGCACGTCGCGAGAAAGGAATTCGCCAGGTCATTGGGAACCACCGGTCTTGTACGAGGTTGGCATGGGGGGCAGGCAGAAACGGGACCAGATCGAGATGAAAACAGCGACACCAGGAACCTTGATTTCCTGGTCGCATCCTTCCCTCGACATCCCTTAAAATAGGGTGTCGCCGATTGATCGGCAACTATTTGCCGCGTCTCGTCCGCTCAGGTTGCTTTCCAGCAGTACGCAAGGAATCGTCTCGATGGAAGCTGAAGCACAATCGCTCTGGCAAAAACTCTCGGAGTTCAAGTTCGACGAAGAAGGTACCACGCTGACCTTTGCTGCCCGACTCGCTCGCGAGAATGGCTGGCGTTTAGGATATGCCCAACGCGTCGTCGACGAGTACCGCCGCTTTCTACTGCTCTCGATGGTCGCCGGTCACGCAATCTCGCCCAGCGAAGCGGTCGACCAGGCCTGGCACCTGCATCTGACCTACACCAAAAGCTATTGGCAGAAACTTTGCGGTGAAGTTCTGCCACGGCCACTCCATCATTGCCCAACGCTGGGTGGCGAAGTCGAAACCGAGAAGTTCGAGGACTGGTACACCAAGACCCTCGAGAGCTATCGGACGTTCTTTCAGGAAGAACCGCCAGCCGATATCTGGCCACCGCCTGGCAAGCAAATGGAATCGGTCGTCGATAGCCGCTGGGTCAACGCAACCGAGTACTTCATCATTCCTCGCAACCCACTGAAGTGGTTCACCATGGCAATACTGCTGGTGGCTCCGATGCTGATGACGGGTGGCTGCGCGGCGGATGCCCCGGCAGGGCTCGCTCCGTTGGATTTCAATGCTTCATCGTTCCTAACGTTTCTGGCCCTTGTCGGTGGTTTCGGTTTTGTCGTGGCGATCTTCATTCGTTTTTTCTATCCGATGCATGATCCACTGGTTCCGATCGATGTCGAATCGAGCTCGCGGAAGGTCTACCTCAGCCAAGGCCCCCAAGGGCTGGTACTAGCGGTCATCGCCAAGCTGATGGAACAAGGTGTCCTGAAGATGACCGAAATCCCAGCCGGTTGGCTGAAAGGCAAGACATACCAACTTACCGTCGCAGGTCCTCTGCCAGACGATGCAACTTCGCTCGATCGATTAATCTATGGATTGGCCCCCTCCAGTAAACCAGGTGAACTTGGCAAGTTGGTTGCGAAGGCAATTCCCTTAGCCAGAGAAGAAGGAGCATTACTGCAAGAGATGGGGCTATTGGAACCAAATCCGTGCGAACCGTTCGTTCGCCGCTGGGTTCCTTCCCTGACCATGCTGGCAATCACTGGCCTTTGCTTCGCCAAGCTTGTTGTCGGATTCGACCGAGGAAAGCCGGTCGGGATTCTGCTGGTCGTCGGGCTTGCTTCGGTCGTTATGGCATTTCTATTATTCCGAAGATCATTTCGCACGCCGAAAGGGGAAGAAGTGCTCAAGTCACTCCGAACCGAACACGCGAAACTGAGCCCAGTCGCGCGCAGCTCGGATCCATTATCGGCCGACGAAGTGTTTCTGGCGGCCGGGATCTTCGGACTCTCGTACCTGTCTTATGGTGAGTACAATCATCTTCACGAAGAGGTCAAGCGATCGCAGATGAATCACGGCGGGTGCGGTGCTGCTTGTGGATCGAATGGCTGCGGAGGTAGTGGCTGTGGAAGCAGCGGTTGCGGGTCAAGCTGTGGTGGCGGAGGATGTGGCGGTTGTGGAGGATGCGGGGGCAGCTAATCAAGGATTTAAGACGATGATGCAGACCGAAATCAATTACACCTGCAATGCATGTGGCGAAGAGATCGTGATACCGCTGGATGTCTCGCAAGGTCACGATCAGCAGTTTGTGGAAGACTGCCCTGTCTGTTGCCGACCTCATGTGATTCATGTGCAAGTCGACGACGACGGCGAAGCGACTGCCTGGGCGGAACCCGAGCAGGACTACGACTAGATGCATCATTCGATCAGCACGGTCCTGACCGTCCTGGCACTTCTGATCGCGTTGCTGTTTGGCTCGGTCATCTACGTCCCAGGCCCTGAATCAGAACGTGAAGTCCTGGTGACGATCATGGTGGTCTTTGCCATCGTCGCGAACCTGCCGAAGGTCATTGCGATGGCCTGGCCAGTGTCGAAAGAAGAGCCGTCCGAGACTGCCATGAAACGAACAAAGGACGATAAGGATAACCCCTATCGTCCTCCGGAAAGTTATTAACGAGGCGTCTTGGTATTAGACGTCCATCTCGACTTGCTGCGGCTTCCAGATGTCGAACAGCACGCTCAACAGCACTGGCACCAGAAACATGGTGAAGACGGTCGACACGACCAGGCCACCCACCACCACCGCCCCCAGTCCGCGGTAAAGTTCGCTACCCGAACCGGGCATCAGCACCAGCGGCAACATACCACCGACCGAAGTCAGCGTGCTCATCAAAATCGGACGCACTCGGCTTTCGACACTCTTGGAAATCGCTTCTCGAGGCGAAAGATCGCTGACGTCTTCCCCTTCTTCGCTGCGACCTTGCAGGAAGTTGATGGTCTGATACACGATCAAGATCGCGTTATTCACCACCACCCCCGCCAGGATCACGAAGCCAAGGATTGTCAGCACGTCCATGTTCTGAATCGGCATGTAACGATCGACCACGCTCCACTCGTGCACCAAGGCCAGCCCGGCGAAACCACCCAGCAGCGCCAACGGCACGCTCACCATGATCACCAGCGGATAGGTCCAGCTTTGGAACAGCACGACCATCAGCAAGTAAACAATTGCCAACGCCAGGAACAACGAGCTCCCCAGCGTGCCCACCCAGGTTCCGTCACCCATCAGGGCTTCACGAATCTGAGAAAGCTGGCCTGCCGAGCCTGCCAACTGCATCTCGACATCGGGCGTAATGGCTCCCGCTTCACGAAGTTCACTAACCAAGGCCTCGACACTGGTGATCGCTTCCTGCAGAGGCAACCCTGGTGGAGGTGTGAACTGCAGCGTCACGGCACGTTGGCGGTCGACGTGTTTGATCTGATCGGCCGCTTCCACATGTTCGCGATCGGCCAGACTCAACAAGTCGACAACCGCCCCGCCTGGCGTGGCCAACGGCGAATTGAACATCGCGTTGGTCGGATCGCTTTGCAGAGCTTCGTTGTTGATGATCTTCAAGTCTTTCAACTCGCCACCGATGTCGAAAGCACGTGGCAACAAAATGCCGTCGCCATTCGCCGCGACCGCATAGCCAACATCGCGACGCGTCATTTGCACGTCCTGCAGACGTTCGTCATTCGGCGTGATGCGAATCTCTTGGGTCGGCAGTGCGAAGTTCGTTGGTTCCGGCGTGACCGAGTATGGTCCGTACCCTTCGACCAGCTTCCCGAGCAAAGCGCCCGCCGAGCTACTAACACGGTCGAGATCATCCCCAATCAGATCAATCTTAATGGCCGACCCGGTAGTACCACCGGTGCGGAACAGTGGCATCTGGAAAGCAAAGTTAATCACACCGGGGGCGTTGTCGCCACCGGCAGCTTGCGTGAAGAGTGGCAGAGTATCGACCACCTTCTGCTTATCCTTCGAGATACCAACCTGAAAGACGCGTCCGTCCCATGCCACCAAAAAGTAGTGCTCCAGCGGCGGAGGCAAGACCGTTTCTTCTGTGCCTGGCATTGGGACCGGCTGACGTTCGTCTTCACCGTTCCACTCGTGACCACGCAGGACCGCTTCCGCGCCGAACTTGTCGCCGGCGGCTTCCCACGCTGGCTTGATGACATTTTCCATCCGGTTGCCGATCTCCGACAACTGATCAACGTTGTAACCAGGCGGTGGAAGCAACATACCGAGCACGATATTACGGTTGCCGGTAGGCAGATAATCGAGCGGCGGAACCAGGAACCAAATCCCAACGATTGTCGCCACGCCAAAACCACCAATCACCAGCAATCGCGTGAACCAGCTTCCAATCAGCATGTAGACCGTATTGCCCACCATCGCTGGCACATCGGTCAGCTTCATGAACATTGCCCAGACGCGTCCGCCGAAAGACTTCGGCTTGGCGTTGGGGTTCTTCATGATCGCCGATTCCGAAGCATGCTCTTGAATCGCCTTCGCTTTCAGCCACTGCCCCGCTGCGGAAGGAATCACCGTCGTCGAGACGACGTAACTCACACCCACCGCCGCCATGATCGCCAGAGCAATATCGCGGAAGAGCTGACCAGCTTGTTCTTCAATCAACAGGATCGGGAAGAACACCACCAACGTCGTCAGCGTCGATGCCAACACCGCGCCTGAAACTTCTTGTGTGCCATCAACCGCGGCTCGTGTGGCGGACTTGCCCATTTCAATATGGCGGAAGATGTTTTCGATCACCACGATCGCATTATCCACCACCATCCCGACCGCGAATGCCATCCCAGCGAGCGAGATGATGTTCATCGAACGGCCCATCGCCACCATGATCACTACGGCAACAATGGTCGAGATAGGAATGGCGATCGCGATAATCCCGATCGTACGGAGCGATCGCAAAAACAACAGCAGCGTCGCGATGGCCAACAGACCACCCATGATGATATTGCTTTCAACCAGGGCGATGGCGTCGACCACGTAGGTGGTGGCATCGTAGGTCTGGACCAGTTCCAGCGTGCCGTTGATCCCCAGCCGCTTCGCTTCCTGCTCGAGCACGCCGCCTGGTTGATTCAGCTCGGCGACTTCTGCGTTGATGCCATCCATCGTTTCCAGCAGGTTGCCGCCACTCTCCAACATGAAGTTGAAGAACGGCATCGTCTGGCCACGGGCACGAACCCATTCGGTCAACTCTTTGTGACCTTCTTCGACGGTGGCAACGTCGCGCAGATAGATCGGACCGGTCGCCTCGCGACGAATCACCAGGTTCTCGACCCACTCGGCATCGCGAAAACGACCAACGCTACGGACACGAATGTCTCGCTTGCCTTCCGGCAGCTTACCGCCAGAGAAGTTGCCGTTGTTGTACTGCAGTGCGTTGACCAGTTCCTGGTAGGTGATCCCACGCTGGGCCAGTGCGAACGGATCGACGCGAATCTGAACCTCGCGTTCACGTGCCCCGCGGATACCGACCTGCGACACGCCTGGGATACGCTCGAAGCGCGGTCGTAGTCGGCGTTCCATGAAGTCGTACAGAACCGTTGCATCGAAGTTCGGGTCGGTCGATGCCAGGCCAATCCACGAGATATAGTCGACCGATTCTGGGTCGAAATCCTCGACTTGCGGTTGATCGACTTCCGGTGGATAGCCCGACACTTCCGAAAGCTTCTGATCGACTTCCGCCATCGCGTCATCGATGTTTGTTCCGGTCATGAATTCAAGACGAATCTGTCCGGAGCCTGGCTGACTGATGCTGGTCATCGAGACCAAACCAGAAAGATCGCCCAGTCGGCGTTCTTGTTGCTCGATCACGTCCGACTCAATCTCTTGAGCCGAAGCGTTCTCCCAATAGGTCATCACCGAGACGACGACCGAGTTCACCTCAGGCGTCATGCGGATTGGCATCCGCGTGAAGGCCAGCACACCGGCCATCAGGCTAAGGATCACCCCGACTGCGACCGTAATCGGCTGTCTGACCGCAAGTTGGATGAAGTTCATTACGTATTCCTAAGGTGGTTGTCTTATCGCAATTCGTGCGAAGGTGCTGCCAGAATCAGTCCTGGTCAGGCAAGCAAATAACTAGCGAGGCTGACCGGCGACATTCGCTGCCGTCTGGGTCTGATCTTCCGCCACATCGGTCACGGCGATCGGCATGCCAGGGAACAAGCGTTCGTTCCCTTCGACCACCACCATGTCACCTTCGGCCAATTGTGCCGACTCGATTACCGCCAGCGATCCCGTCTGGAATTTCACCGAGACTGGCGTACGAACGGCCGTCGGCCCTGCTTCGCCGGGGACGGCTTTAAAAACGTAAGCCAGACCAGCCGAACGAATCAGCGCGTCCTTGGGCACCGTCAACGCAGGCTCGGCGGGACCTGTCGGCAACCAGGCTTCGACCGACATCCCCGGCGTCAGCATGGCATCGTCGGAGTCGATCGTCAGCACGTACTGGAAAGTACGCGTGCGAGGATGAACTTCATGAACGCGTTTGGCCGAAGCCGAAACGAACTTGCGATCCGAACCTACAATCGTGACTGGCACATTTTGCGAATACTGCGAGACAATGCCTGCATAGCGTTCTGGAACTTCCAACCAGGCTTCGACGATCCCGGTCGAGACCAGCGTGACAAATGGCTCACCGGCACGGATCCATTCGCCCGGCTCGGTGTGACGCATGATGACCTGACCGTCGTAAGGAGCACGCACGATCGTGTCGTCGAGACGAACTTGCACCAGCTCCAATTGGCGACGGATTTCATCGAGACGTCGACGATCGGTATCGAGCTTGGCCTGAGCGATGGCCAGTTCCGTTTCGCTCCGTTCGTGCTGCTGTTTCGAGATGGCATTGTTGCGAATCAAGCTCGCCGAGCGATCCATGTCGAGATTGGCTTGCCGCAGTTCCGCTTCCCGCTGAGCGATCAACGCTTCTGCGGTTCCAAAAGCGGCTTCCATTTCCCCTTTTTGGGCTTCGAGTCGACGCGAGTCGATTCGAGCAATGACGTCACCCTTCTGGACGGTGGCACCTTCACGTACGGTGACTTCCAGAACACGACCATCTTCCAAAGCGGCGACGCTACCACGAGCGACCGCCTTTAAACTGCCCGTGAACCGATGATGCGGTTCAACCGATTGCTTGACCACCGGCATGGCACGTACCGCGGTGGGTGGCCCTTGTGCCAGGACGGGAGCCGTCATCAGCACGAGTCCGGCCAGTGCGATCCCGAATTGTTTCGCCATCTTATCTAATTCCATATTTTGACGTTTTCTAGTAGACCAGTCGTCTTGTTATCGATGCCAGCCAACGGCGCGAGGTTTCACGCAGCCTGCTTCAGTAATACCTGGAATACAAAATGTAAGAAGAGGTTCACCGGTCGAATGTGATTATCTACCTGAACTCGCATCATGGCCCCCTCGAATGAGTAGGCAATGAATTCGGCCAGGCTTGCTGGATCGTGCTCTTCCGAGATCTCGCCCGCCTCTTGGGCTTCTCGCAAGCAATCGGCCATGATATCTCGCCACTGATGCCAGCCGACTTGCACGGCATTGCGTAGTGGTTCGCTAAGAGAAGACAACTCTAAAGCTAGCTTACAAATCAAGCATTCCTGCCGCAATTCCCGGGAATGGAAATCGTCGCGGGCCGAATAGAAGAATTTTTCTAATCGCTTCAGCGGTGTTAACTTAGGGTCTGTTAAGGCTTGCCGAAGTTTCTGAGCGTTCTCGACCACCGACGCCTCGATCACTGCGACGCCCAGCTCTTCTTTGGACTTAAAGAAGTGATAGAACGAGCCTTTGGGCACCCCGGCGTCGGTCAGAATTTCGTTCAAACCAACCCCGTTGTAGCTCTTCGCAATCATCGCTTTGCGACCAGCTTCGATAATGTCGAGTTTTGTCTCGTGACCCACGTCCTGGATACCTGCCGTTCATAAGGGGGTGTTTCTGCGATATTAGACCAGTCGTCTAGTAGAGTCAAGATGTTGATTCCCGCACGCCCCCCAGGCATCTGACCTGCCAACAACTTTTGAATACTTAAGAATAAACATCCCAAGAATTTGAGACGACTAAGTTCGCCGGTCCAAGGTATCGACATAAATCGAGTCGGGGGCTAGATTGTGGGGACTGCCTGGCTAAACGATCCTCCCGCACAAAATCTCTCGCCGATGGAAGAACATGATCTCGTCGAACGAATGTTGCGGGCCATTCGTCGAGTCATTCTGAAGACCTCCCAATATTCGCGATCTCTCTCGCGAAACTCGGGATTGACGCTTCCGCAGCTACTTTGCTTGCGGGCGATACGCGATCTGTCGAAAGAAAAAGACGAAGTTACCGCCGCCCAGGTCTCGGCCCGAGTCGGTCTCGCCGCACCAACCGTCTCTCGAATTCTCGAGCGGATGGAACGTGCCCAGCTAATCGAACGGATTCGCAACAGTCCTGATCGCCGGCGCGTGCTGATTCATCTGACGGAAACAGGAACCCAGCGTCTAGCCGGCATTCCAACGCCATTGCAAGAACAGTTCGTTAATCGCGTGACGTCGCTTGATGAAGAAGAGCAACGCCGCCTGGTGGCCTCGCTAGAGCAGGTCGTCGAATTGATGGAAGCCGCCGACCTGGATGCCGAACCTGTGATCTCTGCAGAATACGAACCACGAGAAGACCGTCGCCTTTCGTGACGACGGCCTGTAGGGTTCTTCGTTTGGCGGCAACGCCTGACTAGCTGGTGGCTTGGGCAGGCGCTGGATAAACGCCGTTCTCGTCATGCACTTCATTACCAACGACCGCCGGATTGAAGACGCATACCATTCGCGTGTCGACATGGGCATGCAGCAGATGCTTGTCGTTTAGATTCAAGGCATAGACGGTGCCTGGCTTGATCTCGAACTTTTCGCCACTGGGGACGAGTTCGACAGTGGCATGCCCTTCGATACAGTAAACCGCTTCCAGATGATTCTGGTAATGGATCGGTGTCGTAGTGCCTTCTCGCAGAATCGTATCGTGCAGGGAAAAGCCCATGCCATCGCCTGCCAACAGCAAGCGACGGCTGTTCCAGTTGCCACCTTCAACGTCGGCGTCGGTGCCTTTGATATCAGTCAAACTTCGAACGAGCATTGGATCTCTCCTATCTAAATCGCAGGACGTATTCGCCCTGGACACATCTAAAGAAAAAGGGCCTCTACATTTGCAGAGGCCCCATTTGAAGCCATTTCATGTGCCGCCGTACCGGCGACAGGTTCCGCGAGGAAACCTACGACTTAGCAGTCACGGCCGGTTTGGACGCCGACTGCGGTTTCAGATTTTCGTGGACCGATTCGGTAAGAATCGCCAGACCTTCCTTGAGTGCATCGTATTCGATGGTCAATGGCGGCAGAACCTTCAACACTTCGTCGTCAGGACCCGCGGTTTCGACAATCAAACCACGACCGAAGGCCGATTTCGAGATCTTCCCGGCGACCGAATGATCCGGGAATTCAATCCCCTGAATCATGCCGCGACCTCGGACACTTCCGTCGTAACGGTCGGCCAGATCGAGGAAGGTCTCTTTGATCATCCGTGCTTTTTCGTGCACTTCCTTCGAGAGACGATCATCTCGCCAATAGGCTTCGATCGCCGCTGCGGCGGTCACGAAGGCCGGGTTGTGACCACGGAATGTACCGTTGTGCTCGCCAGGATGGAAAGCGTCGAACTCCGGCTTCATCAGCACCATCGCCAGTGGCAAACCGTATCCGGAAAGCGACTTCGACAAACAGACGATGTCTGGCTTGATGTCGGCAAATTCAAAGCTGAAGAACGGGCCTGTTCGACCGCAACCGACCTGGATATCGTCCAGAATCAACATTGCGCCCGAGCTCTTGGCCAGTTCGGCGATTCGACGAAGCCAGGTCTTGGAAGCGACATTCACGCCACCTTCCGCCTGGACAGTTTCCAAAATGAAGGCCGCTGGCTTGTCGATACCGCTGCTATTGTCTGCCAGGTAGTTTTCGATCATCGAGATCGTATCGGTCTCGGCGTCGAAGTAATCGCAGAATGGCATGTGGGTCGTATCGTGCAGCGAAACACCGGCACCGGCACGCTTGCCGGAGTTTCCGGTAATTGCCAACGAACCAAGCGTCATGCCGTGAAAACCGTTGGTAAACGAAATCACGTTGCGACGGCCCGTGACCTTACGAGCCAACTTGAGTGCGCTCTCGACGGCGTTGGTTCCCGTTGGTCCAGGGAACATCACCTTGTAGTCCATCCCGCGTGGGGCGAACAGTACATCCTGCATCGACTGCAGCAAGCGCTTCTTAGCGACAGTGGTCATGTCCAGGGCGTGCGTAATGCCGTCCCCTTCAATGTATTCAATCAACGCCCGCTTCAGCGTTTCGTTATTGTGCCCATAGTTCAACGAGCCTGCACCGGCAAAAAAGTCGATGTACGACTTGCCGTTTTCATCGATGATCAGGTGATCCTTGGCTGTCTTGAACGTTGTAGGGAACGAACGACAGTAACTACGAACGTTTGATTCCATTCGGTCAATAATATTCATGATCTCTTTCAATTGGGGCCAATGGGGCCGACCCGACAAAGTTCTTCCGGGTCATGGGAGAAGTTTCCAAAGTGTTCCGCGAGGAAGTACGGCGTATAGCCGATTTTCGTCTCGAGGGAACGCGCCAGGGCATCAAAGAGCCGGCGAGAAGGCTGGTTGCCAGGCGTGATTGTCGCCTCGACCCACTCGAGCCTCTGTCCGGGAAACTGAGCAATCAATGCTTCAAGCATCCGCTTGGCTAAGCCCTGGCGTCTCGCTTCCGGTGCGACGACGACTTGCCAAACGAACAAAGAAGTCGGCCTGTCAGGCGGGGTGTAACCGGTGACAAAGCCAACCACAGATCCATTGTGTTCCGCCACCACACAGGTGTCGGCGAAGTCTTGGCACAACAGCAAATAGAGATAACACGAGTTGTCATCAATTTCCTCGCTGTTGGCGACCAGTTGACGAAGTTGTGCGCCATCTTCGACGCGTGGTTTCCGGATCATCATCCGGCCAAGTGACCTCCGATAAAGTGTACACGGAATGCCCACACCACCCTGGTGAGGGAAGCTCCGGTTAAATCTTACGCTTAAAAATTACTGCAGCAATGGTTGCTGCCGCAACTAATTAGCTTTAGACTTTAGCACATCGACTTCAGGAGATCAACGTCCCAACAACTGTTTTGACCACCAATCAACTGAAGACACAACATGTCTACCTGAAATAAGTTACGATTATCACGCATCAATGTTTGATGAAAATAAGTCGGAAATTACGCTAACTGGCGTATCAGCACTGCTAATAATAGCAGCAGCTTGCGGCGTCATTTCCTGGCAAGCCACCCAATCGAGAGCGAATGAAGAGCCGACGCTCGACCGGATCGAGCGGACGCAAGCAATCCGAATTGGATTTGCCAACGAAGCCCCTTATGGTTACCTGGACACTTCGACTGGCCGGGTTACCGGCGAGGCTCCCGAAGTTGCGAAAGCAATCCTGGAGAAGATCGGTGTGACCGATGTTCAGCCGATCGTCGCGGACTTTGGCTCGCTCATTCCTGGCCTGAAAGCAAAGCGGTTCGATATGATCGCTGCCGGGATGTATATCACGCCGGAGCGAGGGCTCGAGATCTCGTTTTCCAATCCAACCTATGGGATCGGAGAGTCATTCATCGTCAAAGCTGGTAACCCGCTTGATCTGCACAGCTATGAAGACATCCTCGATCACCCTGACGCC
This sequence comes from Bremerella cremea, assembly GCF_039541315.1. GTDB lineage: Bacteria > Planctomycetota > Planctomycetia > Pirellulales > Pirellulaceae > Bremerella > Bremerella cremea. Next base: position 50,314 of record NZ_BAABFZ010000001.1, read on the forward strand.
AAGATCGGCGTAATGGGAGGAAGCGTCGAGCAAGGATACGCCAAGAAGCTTGGGATCGACCCTCGACAGATTGCGGTCTATTCCGACTACGCCAGCGCCCTTCTGGGACTCAAAGGAGACCAGATCGATGCCGTCGCCGCGACCGATTTGACGGTCAACGATCTGCTGGCCAAGCAAGACAGTGATGCGATCGAAAAGGCTCAGCCCTTCAGCGACCCGGTTATCGATGGCCAAGAAATTCGTGGCTATGGGGCGTTTGGGTTTCGTCAGGAAGATGTCGCCATCCGCGAGCGCTTTAACGAAGAGCTGGCAAAGTTTATCGGGTCGCCAGAGCACCTGCAGCTGGTCGAACCATTTGGTTTTGACGAATCGACTCTGCCTGGAAACAAGACTGCCAAGGAACTGATACAAACACCGTGAGTGAACTTCTCTCGAATATCGAAAACCTTCCGCCCCCTTTTGATTTGCTTCCGTTCTTACTGCAAGGGTTGCATATCACCGTGATCCTCGCCGCCGGCGGCAGCCTGGTGGCCATTGTGCTGTCGGTGTTGTTTGGTGTTTGGAGCAAATCGAAAGATCCGATCCTGCGTTGGCTCAGCTCGATCTATATCACGCTGTTTCGCGGGGCGAGTGCCCTGATCTTGCTCTACTGGTTCTACTTCGCGTTACCGGAACTGACGAACATCCGCCTCGACGCGATCACCACCGGCATCCTGGTCTTGGGGGCGAATGTCGGGGCGTACGGTGCCGAAGTCGTTCGAGCGAGCCTCGATTCGGTTCCCAAAGGGCAGTACCAGGCCGCGGCAGCTTTAAACCTGAATCGCTGGCAGACCATGCGTTACGTGATCTTCCCGCAAGCCGTTCTCAGCATGATCCCGCCGTTCGGCAACTTAATGATCGAACTGCTGAAAGGGACCGCCCTGGTTTCGACGATCACCGTCGCCGACCTGACGCTGCAAGGCAAATTTCTGCGAGATGATACGCATCGTTCGTTTGAAATCTTTGGCCTCCTGCTCATTATCTATTTCCTGCTGTCGATCTGTATCACCGGTGCTTTCCGTCTATTGGAACGTCGCCTGTCGCATGGTCGCGACTACGGTGGAGGACAGTAACCAATGTGGAAATGGGAAGTTGTCTGGCAGGTCCTGCCACACATATTAAGTGGCCTGGTTGTCACGCTGGAAGCGGTTGCCGGAGGCATGGTCTTGGCTTTGATCCTCGGCTTACTGTGGGCCGTCCTGCGACGCTCGAAGCAGCGTTGGCTCAGTTGGTCGACGTGGGGCGTGGTCGAGTTCATTCGATCGACGCCGCTGCTTGTGCAGTTATTTTTCGTCTACTTCGTGATGATCGACATGGTTGGTCGCGGGCTGTCACCACTGATGACCGGAATTGTCGTCCTAGGCGTGCATTACAGCTGCTACACGGCAGAGGTCTATCGCGCAGGCCTCGATGGTGTCGCCAAGGGGCAGTGGAATGCCGCGAAGGCTTTGAATCTGACGCCCTGGCAAACCTATCGCTACGTGATTCTGCCCCAGGCCATCCCGCCGATTTTGCCGAATCTGGGGAACTACCTGATCGCCATGCTGAAGGAAGCCCCGCTCCTTTCCACGATCACCGTGCTGGAAGTATTGAACGAGGCGAAGATTTTCGGCAACGAACATTACCGCTACCTGGAACCTTTAACGATCGTAGGTGTGCTCTTCATTTTCCTCAGTCTGCTGGCCGGACTGTCGGTGGAATGGCTACGCAAGCGCACCGCGGCAATGACGTCATGAACGAAACACCTCCTCAGCTTCGAGTCCGCGACCTGCAGAAGTCTTACGGTAACAATGCCGTATTGCGCGGGCTAAACGTCGACATCCAAGCAGGCGAAAAGATCGCCATTATTGGTCCCAGCGGTTCAGGTAAAAGTACCTTGCTGCGCATCTTGATGACGCTCGAGGCACCGAATTCCGGCGACATTCAAATCGATGGCGAATCGATATGGACCATGCCCAATGGCGACGGCAATAAGCCAGCCGATGAAGCCCATATGCGGCGGATGCGATCGCGACTGGGAATGGTGTTCCAGCACTTCTTCCTCTTCCCGCATCTTTCGGTCCGGCAAAACTTAACTCTGGCACCACGGCTGGTGAATCACGTCACCTCAGAAATTGCCGACGAGACCGCCATGCAATTGCTGGAGATGGTCGGCATGGAAGCCAAAGCCGACGCCTTCCCGGCCCAGCTTTCCGGCGGGCAGAAACAGCGTGTGGCGATTGCCCGGGCTCTGGCCATGCAGCCAGACATTATGCTGTTCGACGAAGTCACCTCGGCACTCGATCCCGAACTGGTGCACGAGGTCTTGGCGGTGCTCCGCAAACTGGCGTCCGCAAGTGATATGACGATGCTGCTGGTCACCCACGAAATGAATTTCGCTCGTGAAATTGCCGACCGCGTGCTGTTCTTCGATGGTGGCGTCATCCTGGAAGATGGTCCGCCGGAAGAGATCTTCACCAACCCTACCCATCAACGAACCCAAGAGTTTCTCAAGACCGTACTGGAAGCCTAAGTCCGAAATGCTCAGCCAGCCCCTGATCGACTCAACCATTCTATTGTTGGTCCTCCTGAACCCTTTCCTGCTTTGCATCTACCTGCTCGACCTAATTCAAGGACTCGACCTGAAATCGTTCGCGCGAACGATGACGCGTGCAGGCTTGATGAGCGCTGCCGTCTATTTCGGTTTCGCCGTCGCAGGGGATCGACTATTTACCTATGCCTTCAAGGTTCGCTACGAATCGTTTTTGATTTTTGGCGGCGTTGTCTTCCTGCTGGTCTCGATTCGACTGGTGATGATCGGCAGCTCCGCCCTCAAAGGCCTTCGCGGTGATGCCCCGCAAGGCGCCGAAGGAACCGCCCTTCCCTTTATGCTCGGACCTGGCACCATCAGTGCCGCGATCGTGACTGGCTCGAGGGTTAGTATTCCGGAAGCGGCCGGAGCGATTGGCTTTTCGGTCCTGGTCTGCGTGGTGTCGATCATCTTCTTGAAGTGGCTGCACGACCTGATTCGCAAACGATACGAACCGATCATGGAACGTTACCTCGACACGATCGGCCGAATCATGGCCTTGCTCACCGGTACGATCGCGGTCGACATGATCCTGAGCGGACTCGGTAAATGGATGGAAAGTGTCCAAGGTTAGGCATTTTCCGCCCTCTCCTAGGTGACCGAAGACAGTGCATCTCGATCTGGGTAGAATCGGGACATGCAACGTACATCCCCCCAACTCTGGCACCATGGCGCCGCACAACTGGCCCACCTGATCGCGACTCGCGAAGTCTCGACCAGCGAGGTAATCGACGCGCACATCCAACGCATCGAGGCGGTCAATCCGCATATCAATGCGATCGTGGAAACTCGCTTCGACGAGGCCCGCGAGGTGGCAAAGAAGTTCGACAACGAAAGCTCGCCACCGGTCGATCAACCACTGCGTGGCGTGCCGCTGAGCATCAAGGAATGCTTTCACGTTGACGGTGCCAAGGCGACGTTGGGCATGACGACACCTCCCGAATTGCCAGCAGTCGACGGGACTTCGGTCGCGCGACTGCGAAAGGCAGGTGGCATCGTCCTGGGCATCACCAACGTACCGCAGTTGATGATCATTCACGAGACACGCAACCCGGTCTACGGCACGACCAACAACCCTTGGGATCTGGCTCGTGGTGTCGGCGGAAGCAGCGGCGGCGAAGCGGCGATCTTGGCGGCTGGCGGAACGGCCATCGGCCTGGGCAGCGATCTGGGAGGAAGCATTCGATTACCCTGTCACTTTTGTGGTGTCAGTGGCTTGAAGCCAACTTCGCGGCGACTGATCCGAAGCGGAACTCGCGCCAACTTGCGGGGATTAACCTGGCTCGAATATCAGCCCGGCCCGATGGCCCGTAACGTGGCCGATCTGCGATTGGCGATGGAAGTCCTTTTACGTGGAGAATCGCCACGCGGTTGGGACTACGCCGAAGATCCACCGGTCCGATTGACTTCGGGTTCGAGAGAACTGTCGCAGTTGCGGGTCGGTCTGATAGAAGACGACGGGTTCTTTCCCGTTTGCCCCGCTGTTCGCCGGGCCTTACGCGAAGGTGCCGACGGCCTGCGTGCTCAGGGCGCGACGATTGTCCCTCTCGGACCACCACCGACGCTCGACATGTTGAAGTCCTATTTCGGAATCGCCAGCGCTGACGGAGGCCGCGACTTCCGCCGCATGCTGAAAGGTAGCAAGCTCGATAGCGAGGTCGCCCGCCTGGTCCGCTTGGCGGCGTTGCCTCGTTGGCTTCGACCTTTGATCGCCGCCCTTGCCTTGAAGCCATTCGGCAAGCATAAGATGGCCCTGCTGTTTCAGGCCTCGGGTCCACGCTCGGCGGATTCGCTCTGGCAAGTGACCTGGCAGGCATCGCAACAGGTTCATCAGGTCTTTCAGCAATGGGATGAAGCCGAAGTCGATGTGGTTCTCTGCCCGACGCATGCCACGCCTGCTCCGCCGGAAGGTTGTGCCGTCGATCTCTTGCCTGCGGCAAGTTACAGCCTGATTACCAATCTGCTGGGCGTCCCGTGTGGCAATGTCGCGGCGACCACCGTGCGGCAAGACGAGGAATCAGATCGAACCGGAAACGATGCCAGCGAGAAGCTCGCCGCCCAGGTCGAACGAGGAAGTCACGGCCTGCCAGTCGGAGTTCAGGTTGCCGGTCGGTTCTGGCAGGAAGATGTCGTGCTCGATGTGATGGAGGCTCTCGAGTCCCACTATCGCACGCTGCCCGGCTATCCCGACATTCAACAACTTCCGACCCCGATTCCCAAGTGGTGATCGACGATGTGGGACTGGTTCAAGCGTTGGTCTTCTCCGCAATCGCTCGGCGAGCGAGGGGAACGTTTTGCTTGCCGGTATCTGCGAAAGAAGGGCTACACCATCATTGCCCGGCAGGATCGGACCCGCCTGGGTGAAATCGACATCGTCGCCGTACAGGACCGCACGATTGTCTTCGTCGAAGTGAAAACCCGCTCGGCCGAAGAGAAAGGCTCGCCCGATGAAGCAGTCGACCGCGAGAAACAACAACGCCTGACCCGGGCCGCTTTGGCCTACATGGAACGCCATGACCTTCTGGGCAACTGTGCCGGTCGATTCGATGTCATCGCGATCGTCTGGCCTGCTTCTTCTCGCCATCCGGAAGTACGGCACTTTGAAAATGCCTTCCCGGCGACCGGCAAGTTTCAAATGCACTCTTAGCCGTATCTTCTTTACTGTCAGTGACTTCGGTTGTATCACGGGCAATTTCCGAAAACTTTTTTCGGCTTCTCTCAGCGGGTGACCCAACGTGTCATCGGCCTGATCGATAGTACGTGTGTCGCGGTTAGGAAATGTCTTCCACCGGCTGCACACGACACAAAATCATCGCCCTTGCTGAGATATGGAGAAGTCTGTCATGGCTGTGGATACTGGCCTGCAATTGTGTGATTGGATGGAAGAATCGGTGGAATCGAAGGCGGCCTTTGCCGAGCTGTCGGTACTGGAAGACCTGTTCGAGGGAGTCGCCGCGCAGCCTCGCTCTTACCAACTGCGAATCGTCACCAAGGCAATCAAAGCCTTGCTCAACGCCGCCGCCGATCCGTTCGACGAGTTCGCCGGTTCGAGTGCTTCGGTCTTGATCGAAAGCCCAACCGGCAGCGGCAAAACAGTCATGGGCCTGGCGATCGCCCAGTGGATGCAAAAGCACTTTGGCCTATCGATCGGTTGGGTCTCGATGCGACGCAACTTGCTGAAGCAAGCCCAGGAAGAAAACCTGGCTCGCGGCTTCGACGTGAAGCTGGAACTGATCTCGATGTTCGACAAAGATCCCCCCAAAGTCGACATGCTGATCGTGGACGAAGCCCAGCACGACGCCGCCATGAGCATGGCAAACCTGCACTGCTCGATTCGTCCGCAGTACATCGTCGGCCTGACCGCGACACCGTTCCGCGGCGACCGGGTGAAGTTGTGCTTCGATCATGTGATCCGCGACGCTGGCATCCATCAGCTGATTCAAGATGGCTACCTCAGCCAATATCACCACTACACCATTCCAGAATATACCCCGGGAGCCGTCGCTGAAACTTATGCGGCGGACATCCAGCGGTGGGGGAAGTCGATTGTCTTCTTCCACCGCCACGACCAATGCGTCGAATGCCAGGCCCAACTGACCCTGCGTGGCATTCGCAGCGAAATCGTGACCGCCAAAAGCAATCGCGATCGACAACTGGCCGACTTCCTGTCAGGCAAGATCGAGGTTTTGATCAACATGAACATCTTGACTGAGGGCTTTGATTGCCCCGACCTGAAAACGGTGTTCTGTCGTCCGTCGAGCAAGGCTTGCACCATCCAGATGTGCGGGCGAGTCTTTCGCAAACATGCCCAACTGGCGTTCAAACAGGTCGTGCAGTGTCAGCAGACTCCGCATCCGATCATGAAGACAGCCGCGGCAACCGAGCAATACGTGTGGACCGGCGATCAGTGGAACAGTCTCAAGATGAATCGCGAGATTGAAGCGATCAGCCAGCGATCGCGTCGACTGATCGCCGGTACCCAAGTCAAACTTCCGAAGTTGGTCGCCGCCCTCAAGGAGACCCGACCGATGTGGGAACAGCATCGCAGCCGCTTTTAAGCGTCGGCTGCGATCTGGTTCGACTGTGCCTAATCGAGAACCCAACTTTCCTGGAAGGATCCCTGACCATGCGATGGAATTTTGAATATGGCCATGCCCGAGTAAGCGATTTTCGGGTGGAAGCTCAACGAGACGAAAAGTCAGGCCGCGTCGAAGTGACCGGCCTGGAACTGAACGGCGAGAAGGTTCGTCCTACGCGACGTTTCTGGAAGTCGATGTTCATGCGGTTTGGCTTTTCGGAAAGCGTGTTCCGCTACTTCGATCATGGCGAAGTCTTCCAGCGAATTTCGGAGAAAGCTCCGAACGACTCGGTCCGCTTTTGCCTGGAACGTGGCGGGGCGAAAGGACCTCGCCTCCTTTCGGTCAGCAATCCGAAACGCCCGGTAATCACCCACGAAGAAGTTCGAGCACTGCTCGATCACTACGGCGGAAAAGATATCAAATACACCGAAGGAGTCATCACCAGCACGCATCGACCACGCAGCGGCGACTGCGACTTCGAGATCGGCGGCGACAAATTCAAGCATCGCTTCGTCATGGAAACTCCCATCGATGGGTTCAGCCAACCGAAGATTTACCTGTCGTTCCTTAGGATGCTGTGCAGTAACGGGGCGATTGGCTACAGCCGAGCCTTCCGCAGCGATATCAGCTTGGGCAAAGATATCGGCCACTGCATTTCCAGGGCGTTGGAAAGCTACGACAACGGCGAAGGCTATGCAGGTCTGCGGCAACGATTCGAGAGCTCGCAAACCTCGTGGGCTTCGCTGAACGAGTGCAACAAGCTTTACAAACTGCTGTTCAAATGGGATCGGGCGAAGTCGTTCGATCGTCCCAACGTGCTGACCGATTTCCATCGTTTAACCGGGCGTATGAACCAGCTTTATGGGCTGACCAACCTGGATGCCCTCAGTGAGAAACGACTGCGAGTGCTGCCCGCCAAGTGCCGGGTATACGACCTGGTGAACTTCGCCAGCGAGGTCGCCACGCATCACGCTGATGAAGGAGCCTCGCGAACGCTCCAGGCTTACATCGGCAGCTTGATTTCCGACGAATACGACATGGAGGGAACCGCGATCGAAGCTCCCGAATTCGCCGACTTCTTTGTCACCGACAATCGGCCTGCCAACGCCTTGATGAACTGAGTTGACTACTCCACTTGCCCTTGGAGTGTTGGCAACGCCCCAACCAAAGTGATCGGTCTTCACGCCGCCGCTTTGTTGGGGCTTGCTGCGTTCGAAGAGGGAGCGAACCTTAGTCGCGGGTTCGCAGGACTAACTGCGTAATCTCTGGCGGGCAATTCCAACGCAAAGGGCTGGTGCCTGAAATCCCACGACTAACGTGCATCAGCGTCGGATCAACGAAGAAAGTTCCACCAGCGTACCTGGTTCCGTAACGACTTGGACTGACCACAGGACCAATCACCGGCAAGCGAATCTGTCCGCCATGATTGTGCCCGGCCAGCATCAAATCGAAATCGTTCGCCCGCGCCCAGTTGATCTGGTCTGGCGTGTGGGAAAGTAAGATTCGGAACGGGCGCTGCTCGAATTGGCTTAGATCGAAGCTGTCCAAATCGGCGGCCGGTGGATGCCAGGGCAATTCGTTGCCTGCCATCAACACGGGATAATCGCGAATCATTAGGGTCAGATGTCGACTACCCAGATCGATCATTCCCTCGTCGACCAAAACCTTGCGGGCCATGCCCTTATCCAGCAAACGGTTCTCGTGATTGCCAAGGATGAAATAGGTTCCGCAGTCGGCCGTCAGACCGGCGAGCGTTTCTGTCCAAGGAAAGCATTTGTCACGGTCGAAGATGTCGCCTGCGATCATGATCATTTCACTCTGCAGGTCTTGGGCCTGGTCGACCACCTTCCGGTAGAAGTCCTGGGCCATGTGCCCCTTCAGATGTAGATCGGAGAGATGCGTGATCGTGAAGCCGTCGAGCTCTTCTGGAAGTCGCGGCAGAAACAGTTCTTTGCGATCCACTTCCAATCGCAGAATCTGGTTCGCTGGGATCATGCTGGCGACCTTCGTACTGGTCGAAGTGAGCCACTGCGGAGCCTTCTCGTCAAAGTTGAACGACGCGAGCAGCCGCTCATTAAAGTATCCTGCCGCGATATGAGCATCACGCTGATAAAGCAGCCACAGAAACGACGCCACGAAAAAGGCGATCACCGACAGCGTTCCGTAAACAAACCAAACGTAGTAAAGCGTCGAATACGTGACCGGATCGCCCTCAACCGGCTGCCAGTTGAGAGGTTGTTGAATCCACCACACCAGGAACAGCGAAGGAATCAGTACCGACATGATGTAGGTCGTGAACTCGGCCGTATCAATCAGCCACTGCTTGTAAGGAAAACTATGAACAAAGCAGTGAAGTCGCGTCCAGATTGCCAGATGGCCGATGCCTGCGATCAGCATCAGCACCGCCATGAGTGCATACATTATGAGCCGAAGTTTTGGTGGTTGTTGCCCTAAGACCGCTTAAGAATAGGTGGGATCATCTGGTGTTACCAGACGACATCGCGGCAGCCCTACGGAACTTTACATTGCGAAACGTCCCAGAAGCGGTACGAGCAAACGCCAGCTTCCTGAAGAAGTGCGTTAGGTAGAGTGCGTACCCGCGAACGCGGTCATAACCCGTTCAACCGTTTCGACCAGTTGATCGAGGCGGAATGGCTTGTAGAGGACCGCGTTCGGCAGCAGACCTGCCTGGCGAGCCTTCACAATCGAGTGGCCTGGGTCGTAGCCGAAGCCGGTCATCAGGACCATCGGGACGGGGGAGATAATGCCGCCCAATTTCACCATCAACTGATGCCCCGACATATCGGGCAGGTGCACGTCGCTGATGATGACATCGTATCCGGTGGAATGCAGTCCGGCCCGAACCATGCAAAGGGCTTCGGTCCCGTCGTGTGCCGTTTCGACGTCGCAGCCGTATCGATCCAAGAGGGCGTGAGCCGCACTGCGAACCGATTCGTCCGCGTCGGCAACCAACACGCGAGCCGCTTTCAACAGCGGACGCTGCTCTTGCTTGGCCGAAGCTGGGACCGCTTTGGCAGGCGTCATTTTTTCGCCAACGCGCTGGATCACGCGTTTGATGTCGCGGCTATTCTGAATGATGTTCTTCAGCCGCTCGACCACTTCTTCATCGTGACCGATGTAACGCTGCATCACGTTCACGGCGTCGTTCAAGATCTCGTCGATCGGCAAGGCGACCGCGCTATGAATCGCTTCGACACTCGCTTGAGCCGTATTGGCTTGCTGAGCGACGAGCAATTCCAGCGTGTTCAAGGCGACCGCCAGATCGCGGCAGAAGATCTCGAGAAACTGCAGATCGCTGTTGGTGAAGGCCCGTGGTTCAGGGCTTTCGACGTTGAACGATCCAATGACTTGGTCGTGCAGCAGCAGCGGAACGGTCAGCGAGCTCTTCGCTCCCTTGAAGCCTTCCAGGTACAGCGGATCTTTGCTGGTGTCTTCGCAAAGGTAGCTCTTGCCGGTCGAGGCCACGAAGCCGGTCACGCCATTGTTCGTGCTTTGAGCGTACAGTTCGCGTTCGGCTGCTTCTTTGTCGATACCCACCGACAGCAGCGGAACCAGTTCTCCGGTTCGCTGATCTAGCAGACGAATTTCGATCACATCGAAGCTGAGCAGATCCTTTGTGTAGTGCAGGATGTTGCTCTTCAGCAGTTCGATCCGCTCGGAAACCTCCATGTTGAAGATTTCTTCGGTCGTCAGATCGGCTAGTTCCATCCCGGCCCGATGAATTGCGTCGAGCTTTTGTCGCTGAATGACTTCATCGGTAACGTCGCGGACGGTAACGATGAGGTTATTCGGCGGAGCCGACGGTGTCATGACCGGGGCCGCGTGTACATGGAAGTAACGATTGTCTTCCGTGCGAAGCGTCGACCCGCTCGCCTCCCCGGTCGTCATGGCCGTATGAAACGGACAGTAATCCGGACCAAGGATCTCGGGGCTGTTAAGAGCTGCGTAGAAGTTCTGGCCAACCAGATCGCCTCGGTTGGCCCAACGCGCCAAACAGGCATTCACCCACAGGATGGTGTTGTCGCGATCCAACATCGCAACACCGTCGGGCATACCGTCGAGGATGTGCTCGTTCTCAAGCAGATTGCTGATGCGGCTCGAGACCTCCTGATGGGAAGTCGAGATGAACAGGCCGCTATAGGGGGCACTTCGAAGTTTGGCAATCACGCGAAGTGGATTATGCACTTCCGTGACTTCAAAATCCTGGCGAAGTTCCTCAACGACATTGGTGTCGTTAGTAGCATCGCACAGGCACAGGATTTTGGGTTTCGCCGCCAACCCCAATACTCCCTAACAAATTTGCTTTCGCGTCAAACCGACTTCAACGAAATTATACGCTCAGATTCCGTGTGTACAATTCAAAGCCCGTCTAGTACCGATTCGGCGATCTAATGGGCAAAAATTAACCAACACGCAAACTTTGCCGAATTTCCCGGGACGCGAAGTTATTCATAATGCTTATTCCGAAACTAGGAAAACCCAATTCGCAAAGATTTTGGGTCGCCTCATCGAAATTTTATGAGTGACTCGCGGGAGATTCTCCCAGGCTTCTCATTGTTACCATTATCTATCGTAATGGAAGCATTGTCCCCCGAATTCTTGGAAAATCCAGGTCGAAAGTAGAAGTCCTCCAACCTTGCCTCACCAGCCCCATCGTTCCTTCGGACGATCGGAATCCCCACTACCGAGAGGCAGTCGACACTTGCGTGGTGGGATCTAAAGAGAGCCCCACTCCTGACTCGGCAAACTGGGGGTTCCAGGCCTGAAGCATCCTGAGGCCAAGATAGCCCCCTAGATGCTCATCGGAGGGTTCCAGAATCATAACCGACACATCTTGCATCGAGATCGTGCCGATCCTTAGCTGCGTAAGCTTTCCGCTTCGCGCACTCGCTTTTTGCCCGCCAGGCAGGGTGATCGATTCGACTTCGCCGAGACTTCGCAGCCCGACCGAGTAAGCCATGTTTGAGGTAAGAATCAGCTCGTTGGTCTTAGGGGAAACCGTAACGACCGTTGGATACTGGTCACCTAGGACAATTCCAATTCGCTTCTGCTGTCCTTGAAGAAACAACGGAATCTCATCCAGGTTCATCGATGCTCGCGCTTTGCGGACAACCTGTTCGACCTGCTCGGCACGAAATAGCGGCCCCAGGTTCTCACGTGGCTGCTCGGCAATCCACATGTGTGCGGACTCGGGCAATTCGTGATAACGAGCATGGATCTGTCCATTTTGTGCTTCGATGCGAATCGCCAACACTGAAGCTTGTTGATGCATCAACGTCAACGATTCAAGCATGGCCCGCATATGAGGCTGCCCGCCGAAGCGATCGGGAGCAACGCCGTCCCGCAGTTCACGCTTTAAAAGATCGATCTGCTGCTGGACCTTTTTCTCTTCGTCGGTCCCCACTGCGTTGCGTTTCATGGCAACGGCAATCTGGTCGATCAACTTCGAGGCGACCTGCTGACGTTGCCAACGCTGGGCGTTGTCGGCCACGGCCAATTCGACCTGGCGACGCAGAGGAGTCGTCCGTTTGACGATCTCTTCCAGCGTGTCGATATCGCGTTTTAGAGCCAGCTCTTCCTTCAAAACCCACTTCGAGCCGAATTTCTCGAAGCCTCGACTTTCCAGTGGATTGCCCTGGTCGGCAGCATGAGCCAGACAGGAAATCAAGCCAATCAGGCCGATTCCGAGTATGGCAGCCGAGAATGAAGGGCGCGCGAGCGATCGCTGCATGGACATCACAAACTGGGATGAGCTGGAAAAGGAATCGGAGGGAGCGAGCATTACTCCCCCCGGGAACTACCCAGTTTGCAGCGAATCGAGAAATCTTGCAAACGATTCGCGGAAAAAGATTGGGCAAAAGCCCCCCGGGTTTACGGGAAGGTCGCTTCGATCTCGGCAAGGCGGGCATCCTCCGCCTTATTGGTACGATCGCCAAAGCGGCCCAGCACATCGCCGACCGCCATGGCCACGGCCCGCGATCGCTTCATGATGCATTCTTTCATTTCCGCAACTTGCTGCGGATTCATCTGGGCCAGAATGGCTTGCATGTACTTCTGCCAGGTCGCCAAGCCATCTTCGGTCGGGCCAGACGACAGCCAGTCGTTCAGAACCTCGAACCCTGGATCGCCCGGCTTCATGTTCCATTCGCCAGCCATCTTCATAATCAGGTCGCGTTCTTCGATGCCCAAAATGCCGTCTGCGTAGGCGACACTTACCATTGGGTACATCGTAAGTGCGGCCATACTTCGAGCCGTAATGCCCATATCCAGCAGCGATTGAATCAGCTCTTTGTCGTCGATGCCGATTGCCTTGGACAGTTCATCAACGCGCTGTTCTTCGGCAATCTGTTCCCGCAGTCGACTCCAAAGCTCCTCGTTCTGCTTCACGAACATTGCGTCCAACATGTGTTGGTAATCGGACTCTTTGAACGGATGATGAGGTTGTTGCGTCACGGGAAAGTTCCTTGCTCGCATGGGGGTTAATCTACGAATGCGAATAGCCGTCTGCTGCTCTCTGTATTGTACTGCGATCGACTGGCTGAAACCAGAATACCCGGGGAGCTAAGTCCCGATATAGCGGGCATGTAGCGTGCGTGCTTCGGCGGGATCGCTGGTCCCGTGAACGATGCACCGGCCATCGCCAAATAGCGTGAAAGCATGATCGCCAATATTGGCCCGTAGAAGGTACGCGTTGGCCTCGACACTTCCCAGCGGCTTCAGCTTTTCCGCGAAAGCCGTCAGGTCGATCGGGTCGCCATCGGGGAAGCTCAATTGCACCGCATCGCGACCACACAGCACCGCCGATTGACTGCCACGCTTGCCATCCAGCCACTCGTAATTGCGCTGACCACAGGCCGGGCAACTCGCGTTGCCTGCCACGTTGCCAAGTTTCACTTGCCGCAGGCGATTGTCCCAAAGGTCGATCACATTCAGCGTGCGGCTGACCTGGTCTTGATGGCCACTTAAGATCTTCAGCACTTCCATGCTCTCCATCGAAGCGATCACGCCGATGATCGGTGCGAGAATACCTGCCGTGTCGCAGGTCGGCGTGGTGCCCGGAGGGGGCGAGTCGGGCACGATGCACCGCAGACAGGCGCCTTCGCCCGGCAGGATGGTCATCGTCTGCCCTTCGGCACCGATGCATCCGCCATAGACCCAGGGAATCCCCAGCTTCAGCGATGCATCGTTCAACAGAAAGCGGATCTCGAAGTTATCCGTTCCGTCGACAATCACATCGACGCCCTGGCAAAGCTGCTCGATATTGCGATGATCGACGTCGGCAATCTGTGCGTCGATGCGAATGTCGGCGTTGGCTGCTTGCAGATGGTTCTTCGCCGCGATCGCTTTGGGAAGTCGGCGGCGAACGTCTTCTTCGGTGTAGATGAACTGCCGCTGGAGGTTGTTCCACTCGACGTAATCGCGGTCGACGATCCGCAGCGTGCCGACCCCGGACCTAGCGAGCGTGTTCGCAATGACCGAACCAAGAGCCCCCAGACCAACGACCAACGCAGTCGATCGAGAGAGCTTCTCTTGGCCTTCGCGACCGACTCGCGCGAAGCTCATCTGACGGGCATAGCGGTCAAAAGGATCGGTCATTGATTTTCTTTCGCTAAAAGCCACAGACCGGCGTACTCGGCACCTCGACTTAGTTCCGCCTGAAATCGATCGCAATCGGTCCGAAGCTGCTGTGGCGATGCGCCATCGGTCTTCCATTGTCGCGTTGCCACAACCGGAAGTCGACGACCGGGCGTCCAACCTTCCACCAACAACTCTTCCGGCACCACCACGAAATGAGCCCAATCCGGCAGAGTGCTTTCCCCAGAGATCGCCGCACCGATCAGCAGATGTGAATGGACCAGTCCTGTGGGGTTCGATTCCGCGGGCAATACCACCATTTGTACCGAGGCCGCCTGACTTGCTTCGGCCAGCATGGCATCCGCGGGGCCATCCATCCAAACAACCAAAGGCTGGCCCGAAAGCGAAGCAGCCTGAAGCATCTCCGGCGTTGGCCGCCTGACGATAGGCACCAGATCGGACGTTTGCCAGCCGACGAATTCACCAGAAGAACTCGAAGCCGCGCGGATCAGCCAGCGGAATTCATTTTGGTAGAAGCTCTCGCCACGAGCGCGAAGTTCACGCAGGCCAATCACCTGATCGGTGTCGTTGACTTGATAAACGGCCGGGGCCTGGGGCGTCCAAAGACTTGGCTCCGGTACGATCGCTTTCCAAGCCGCTTGCTCCCCAAGCATGGCCGGGCGAAACGGCAAGCGGGAAGTCAGCGTCTTGCCTCCCTGAATGAACGGGCCCTCTAGGTACTTTGGCTCCCCAGTCGGTGAATCGCCGGGCACGTACCAAACTTCCACCTCCAGCGACGAGGTCTTCCCCTGACGCAGCATGCCCTATGCCTTCAACGTCTTAAGAGCCGCCGCCAAATGCTTGCCGGTCACCGAGGCAGGATTCTCTGCGATCTCCTCAGGCGTTCCCATAGCGACCACGTTGCCACCCTCATCGGCGGCACCTGGGCCGAGGTCGATGATATAGTCGGCCGCCATCATCACATGGATGTTGTGCTCGACCACAATCAACGAGTGACCGATCTGCAGCAAGTTCGCGAAGCAGTCCAACAACTGGACAATGTCGGCGAAGTGCAAACCGGTGGTCGGCTCGTCCATTAAGAACAGCGTTCGAGCCTTTTTCGTCGTCGCGAGATTTCCGGCCAGCTTCAAACGCTGAGCTTCCCCGCTCGATAGCGTATTGGCCGGCTGTCCCAGACGCAGATAGTCGAGGCCAACTTCGTTCAGCAGGTTCAACTTGGCTTGAACCTTCGGCTGCCCGCGGAAGAAGACGAACGCTTCACGCACCGTCATATTCAAGACGTCGGCGATGCTCTTGCCGCGATAGGTGATCTCGAGGACTTCCTTCTTGTAGCGTTGCCCCTTGCACTCAGGACACTTCACATAGACGTCCGCCATGAACTGCATATCGATGGCGATATGCCCATCCCCGTTGCAACTTTCGCAGCGACCACCTTGGACGTTGAAGCTGAAATGGCTGGCCGTCAGATTGCGAGTCCGGGCCTGCATGGTCGAGGCGAAGACGTTACGAATTTCGTCGAACGCCTTGATATAGGTCACCGGATTGGATCGCGGCGAACGTCCGATCGGTCCTTGATCGACCAAAACGACATCATCGATCTGTCCATCGCCGAAAACGTCGTCGTAGGGCAGGCTTTGAATGTTTTCTTTTCGCTTGCGGCGGCAAAGAGCCGGGTAAAGCGTTTGATCGACCAGCGAGCTTTTGCCGGCCCCAGAGACGCCCGTTACGACGGTCAGAACGCCGAGCGGGAACTCGATCTCGAGGTTTTTCAGGTTGTTGCCCCGAGCTCCCTTCAGGCGAACGCGGCCGTGGGTAGTCGATCGGCGATCTCGTTTCCGCACAACACTTCGCCGGCCAGAAAGGAACTCGCCAGTGAGGCTGTCTTCGTCCCCTTCGATTTCATTGGGAGAGCCTTGGAACATGATCTCACCGCCACGTTCGCCGGCGCCGGGACCGAACTCGATGATCTGGTCGGCGGCACGAATTAGTGTCTCTTCGTGCTCGACAACCACCACCGTATTGCCTCGATTCCGCAGATCGACAATTGCTTTGTTCAACCGGGAAATGTCGCTGGGGTGTAGCCCGGCAGTTGGTTCATCGAGAACGTACAGCATGTTCACCAGGCTAGATCCCAGGGTGCTGGTCAGCGTCACCCGTTGGGCTTCGCCTCCACTGAGCGTCCGCAACGAACGGTCCAGTGCCAGATAGCCCAGCCCGACAATGCATAGGTATTGCAGTCGAGCTAGCACCTGAGGCATCACCTGGCGGCACAAAGCACTTTGATAGTCGGTCAGTTCCAGGGCATGAAAGTGAGCCAAGGCGTCGACGATCTTCATCGACGAGATCTCGGCGATGTTCTTGCCCCCAACCCGCACGGCCAACGCTTCTGGCCGAAGACGGGTACCATGGCAGGCCTCGCACATGCGGAAGCTTCGCCATCGGCTGAGGAACACTCGCATGTGCATCTTGTACTTGCGGCGTTCGAGCCAGGCAAAGAAACCTTTCAGCCCGCCAAACTCTCGTTCCGGAACCCCTTCGACAATCAAGTTGACTTGCTCTTCGGTCAAGTCGCGGTAGGGGGCATTGATCGGCAGATCGTAATCGGGAGCCAGGGCGATCAGCTCTTCCAGCTCGTGCTTGTAGGCCGGCGTGTTCCACGGAGCGATGGCACCCTCCGCGATCGATTTGCGTCGATCCGGAACAATCAGGTCCATGTCCATGTCGATAATGTTGCCGAAGCCTTCACAGTCGGGGCAGGCCCCCAGCGGGCTGTTGAAGTTGAACAACCGTGGATCGGGTTCGATGAACTCAAGCTGACACGCTTCGCAGCGAAGCTGGGTGCTATAACGCAGGCTTTGCCATGGTTGTCCGTCGATCTCGACCGGAACGCTGTGCCCTTGCAGCTTCCCGCTCTCTTGTGGTTGAACCAGGATTTCGCACACGCCGTCACCATGGGCGAAGCCAGCTTCCAAAGATTCTCGCAAGCGTTCGGCCTTCAGCGACTCGAAGGTGAGACGATCGAGCACCACCGAGATTGTTTCGCCTGCCTCCAGGCGTTTGGTGAGCGGTTCGTCGAGATCTGGCGTCAGCGAGATGGTTTCGCCACCGACGATCGTGCGACTGAAACCATCTTCACGAAGCTGCGTGATCACCCCTTCGCATTCGTCCTTCTCGCAAACGACCGGGAAGGCGACCATCATGCGGCCAGTTCCCTCGGAAGCGATGATCTGATCTGCGACACGGCCAGGGGTATCTTTCGTGATCGGCTGCTGACATCCAGGACAGACGATCGTTCCTATCTTGCTGAACAGCAGCCGTAGATAATCGGTCGTCTCGGTCGCCGTGCCCACGGTCGAGCGGCTGGAGCGAGTATCGTTAACTTTGGTAACGGCCAGCGCCGGTGGAATGTTATCGATCCGGTCGGCGTCGGGTTTTTCCAGCCGGTCGAGGAACTGCCGGGTGTAAGCGGAAAAGCTCTCGATATAGCGTCGTTGCCCTTCGGCATACAACGTATCGAGGGCCATGCTGGTCTTTCCACTTCCACTCACGCCGCAGAAGACGATGAGTTGGCGATGCGGTATGTCGAGGTCGACCTTTTTCAGGTTATGAACTTCGACCCCTCGGGCTTCGATCTGCAGTGTCGACAAGGTTCGCCTTTCCCTGGAGTTTTTCCATCATGGCAAATGAATTTTTTATGGTACCGGGAATTTCGGCCTGAGAATACCAGGGGAATAGGTGTCCGCTTGTTCAGCGGTTGGGGGTGCGATAAGTTTTGAGATGTTCCCTATTTCCAGGCCAAATCGTAGTTGGGTAGCGTGATGAAGATTCAAAATATCGACCAGGGAGAAGCAACCAAGGTCGAAATGGCCGGCGTTGCCGGGTGCCAGGTGAAGCAATTGATCAGCGAACGGGACGGTGCCCCACTGTTTGCCATGCGTCAATTCGAGGTCGCCCCAGGCGGGCATACGCCACATCACCATCACCCCTACGAGCACGAAGTTTACGTAATCGCCGGGGAAGGTGTCATTCTAGAGAACGAAACGCCCCGTCCGATCAAAGCAGGCGATGCCATTCTGGTCGAACCGGACGAGATCCACCAGTTCCGTAATACGGGCGAAACTCCGCTGAAATTCCTCTGCCTGGTGCCGAATGCGGCCAACAATGCCCAGTTTCCGCCTGAGTGCCAGGACTAGTCGCACGTAACCTCTGCTTTCGAGAAGCCCTGATCCCCTGCCCTGGCCAAGCTCGGGCAACATTGGAAGGTTTGTCATGTCGATCGAGACGGATATCGAGAAACTGCGCGACGAGATCCGCATTCACGACCGCAAGTATTACGTCGAAGCGAATCCGGAACTTACCGACCTCCAATACGATCAGCTTCTCAACAAGCTGAAGCAGCTCGAAGCGGAAAACCCTGAGCTGATCACGGCCGACAGCCCCACACAGCGAATCGGTGATGCGCCGGTCTCGCACCTCGATCAGTTCGAGCATCGCATCCCGATGCTCTCGATCGACAATACCTATAGCATCGAAGAATTACAGAAGTACGGCGAGCGAATCGCCAAGCTTCTGCCGGACGAAAAGATTGCCTGGGTCGTCGAGCTGAAGATCGACGGGGTGGCGGTCTCGATGCTGTAT
This sequence comes from Bremerella cremea, assembly GCF_039541315.1. Lineage (GTDB taxonomy): Bacteria > Planctomycetota > Planctomycetia > Pirellulales > Pirellulaceae > Bremerella > Bremerella cremea. The sequence continues at coordinate 69,256 of NZ_BAABFZ010000001.1, forward strand.
GAAAATGGCGTCCTGACACGGGCTCTTACCCGTGGCAACGGAACCGTGGGGGACGATATCACTCACAACGTGCGAACCATCGCCGATGTCCCGCTCAGGCTCACCGGTGACGACGTGCCCCCGGTGCTCGAAGTTCGGGGCGAAGTCTATATGACCAACGCTGACCTGGTGAAGCTGAACGAAAAGCAAGCCGCCGCCGGCCAGCCTGCCTACAAAAACACGCGCAACGTGACCGCTGGCACGATTCGTCTGCTTGATCCCCGGATCGCCGCAGAACGTAAACTGCGGGTATTTTGCCACGGCGTGGGATATGTCGAGGGGCTGAAGGCGTCGTCGCACTCCGAGTTTTTAAAGGAACTCAACTCGTATGGCTTGCCGGCGACTCCCTTCGTGCAGTCGTTCGTTGATTTTGAGTCGGCGATCGAGCACTGCCAGGAACTGATCGAGTCGCTGCACGAGCTTGAGTTTGAAGTGGATGGCCTCGTTTTGAAGGTCGACCGCTTCGAGCAGCGGGAAAAGCTAGGCTCGACCTCGAAAAGCCCACGATGGCTGATCGCCTACAAGTTCGAGAAATACGAAGCGATCACCAAGGTCAACAATATCGAAGTCCAAGTGGGCAAAACGGGGGCAATCACGCCGGTTGCGATCCTGGAGCCGGTGGAGCTGGCCGAAACAACCGTTTCGCGTGCCAGTCTGCACAATGCCGAGGAAATTGTCCGCAAGGATGTTCGGATCGGCGACGTCGTGGTGGTCGAGAAAGCGGGAAAGATCATCCCGCATATCGTCCGGACCGAGAAGCACGAGCGCAAGACCGACCTGCCGCCGTTCCCCTTCCCGACCGAATGCCCTTCGTGCAACACGCCCGTCGTCAAAGATGAAGGTGGCGTCTACATTCGCTGCCCCAACTGGCAAGGCTGCCCAGCCCAGATCAAAGAGCGAATTCGCTACTTCGCGACGCGCAACGCGATGGATATCGAAGGTCTGGGAGACAAGCTGGTCGATATGCTGGTCGACGAGAAACTGGTGAAGACCTACGGCGACCTCTATCGCTTGACGTCCGATCAAATCGCCGCCCTGCCCCGCATGGGAAAGAAGTCCGGAGACAAGCTTGTCGCCGCGGCGGAAGACAGCAAGTCGCGTGGCCTCGGCCGGCTGCTCAACGCCCTTTCGATTCGCCACGTCGGTGCCCGCGGGGCCGAACGACTGGCGGTCCATTTTGGTTCGATCGAGAAGCTGATGGATGCCTCGCAGGAAGAGATCGCTGAGATCGAGGACATCGGTGAAGTGATCGCAGCTTCGGTTCGCGAGTTCTTCCAAAGCGAGTTCGGCCAGGAAACGGTCGCCGATCTGCAAGGCGTGGGGGTCTCGATGGAGTCGGCCAAACGGAGTGAAGCGGCTGGCCCGGCGGTCTTCGACGGTTTGTCGTTCGTCGTCACCGGCTCGCTCGAGAAGTTCACTCGGGACGAAATCGAGCAGCTCATCCGCGATCGAGGGGGGAAAGCCTCGGGAAGCGTCTCGAAAAAGACCAGCTATCTGGTGGCCGGCGAGAAGGCAGGCAGCAAACTGGCGAAGGCGGAGTCGCTAGGGGTCCCGGTGCTGACCGAAGATCAGTTCGCCGAGCTTCTGGCCGAGAAAGAAGCGGGCGCCAGTTCTAACTAACCTCGCTCAGATTGGGTTAGTTTCAAAACGGACTATTTGATATTGTCCGTGTCATCTTATGGAACAATCGACTTCGGTCGGGGCGGGCAGATCTACCCGGACCGATATGCTAGCGTCGCAAGGATGCTTTCAATGCGAGTTTGTGGTTTTACGATCCTGCGGGATGGCGTTCGTTTCGGCTACCCATTTGTCGAGAGTATCAAATCGGTTCTCCCGTTGGTGGATCGTTTTGTCATTCAGGTCGGCGACTGCTCCGATAATTCACTGGAAGTGCTGAAGTCCATCCGCGATCCCAAGATCGAGATCGAAATCACGCCTTGGGATCCGGCGATGCGCAAAGCAGGCGAAGTTCTCGCTTACCAAACCAACCTGGCATTCGATCGCTGTGACGGCGATTGGTGCTTCTATATCCAGGCCGACGAAGTCATCCACGAATCGGACTATCCGGCGATTCGGAAGGCGATGGAAACCAACTGGAACAAGCCTTGGGTCGAAGGGCTTCGTTTCCGTTACCTTCACTTCCGCGGCGACTATAACATTCGCGATCCGCTTGGTTATCGCCGGCAAATTCGCATCGTTCGCAACGATCGTCAGATCCGCAGCGTGGGCGATGCATGCGGCTTCGGCAAGAATGGCCGCCGGCTGAACTCGGCCATGATCAATGCCCGGGTCTTCCACTACGGGTATGTTCGTCCTCCGAAGGCGATGGCCGAAAAGAGTGCCCAGTTCGAGCAGTTTTATGTGTTCGATAAGAAGGGCAAGCAAGTCACCAAGATCAAAGATCGTCCGCTGGAAGCAGTGGGCGAGTACATCTACGACATGCAGTCGTGCGTCCCCTATCGCGGTACCCACCCAGCCTTGATGCACGATCGTATCGAGGCCAAAGACTGGGAAACGCCCGACTTCAAGCATGTTCCGCTGTGGCGAAACAAGTTCTGGTGGCATGGCCGGCTGAAGAAGGCCTTTCCACAACTGTTCAACCCGCGACGCCCTCGCGTGGAGCAACCGAAAGCAGAACCACAACCGGAGCCTGAGCCGGAAGTGAATCCGATTGCCGGCAAGATCACGCCACCGGTCCAAGCGACCACAACGAAGAGCTCGCAGGCCAAGGCCGCTTAGGTCCTGCGACTTTGTTCTGCGAATTGAAACAACAACCACACGAAAAAAGCCATCCGCTTTGAAACAACGGATGGCTTTTTCTGTTTTGTGATCTGCTGGATTAGCCAGCGTCGACTACTTGGTCGATGGCTCGATGTCTTTCAGCGAGCGACCCAAACGCTTACGAGTACCGCCGCGCGTGCTGCTGCTGCTGGTGCTCGACGAGTTGGTCAGCTTCTGCTGTGCCTTGGCGTTCTGCATAAAGCCCAGGATGTTGTTGTCCGACCCATCGGCTTCGGTCGGCATGCCGATCTCTTCCACGGCGTCAGAAACGCCGAGCAACACGGCCGACTTGACCCCGTTGCGCATCCATTCAAAGAAATTGAAATTGCTCATACTCAGTACCCTTTCGTGAACCGCCCGAGACTTACGTGGGGGCGGAGAGTATCAAAGTCCCGGTTCCCAGGTCCAGGGCAAATCGGTGCTGTTTCTGGCTGATTCTGGTCGTCAGACAACCAGGTGCTGGCATGCCTCAAGGATCGTGCAACGTTGAAATCTTCGCTTTTGGCCCCTTCTGATGGCTGATCAGACGCACAACCTGAACACCCGGCACAATCTGATCGCGCGAGCCCGCATTGAAAATAGGCAAGGTAAAAAGACCTGCATGCTTGCATAAAGCTTGACGATAACCAGTGCTATCGTATGGAAACGATTGGCTAATTTGGATCAATGCTGGCCGCAGGAGGCAGGTGCACGATGAGGGACGGATATCGCAACACCCACGACTACGATGGGGAAGAACACGGGTATGAACCCTATAGCTGGGGTTCATTTGCTTTTGGGATCATTCTAGGTGTGATCCTGGTTTACATCTTTGCCGTTCGCCCGTCGGAGGAGCAGCTACACGATCTGAACATTCGCGTATCGCGGATGGATCGTTCAGTCGAGAAACTCGGCAAGGCTGCCAAGACGATCACCGGCACAAACGATTTGCTCGTTTCGCTCGAGCAGCAGAAAGATCTGGCGCAACGCGTCAGCACCATCAACGACAAGTTGCTGGCGCAATTTGCTCGCCTCTCGAAGATCGAACTGGCGATGAACGATGCCGAAGTCACGCTCGATCGCATTGCGAGTCTGCACGACCGCGTCGCGCAGCAGTACCCAGCGGCAATTCAAGCCGAGAACGTCTTTAACCAGTCGGCCAGCTTGAACTCGCAGTTGATTCTCGCTCAAGACGACGTTCGCCGTGCCAAGCTGACGCTGGCCGACCTGGTGAACATGCAGAACAACGTTTTGCTGCAAGCAGAGCACTCGAAGCGAGCCGACCTGGTGATGAGCAATATTTTTGCCATGCAGCGGGAACTGGCTGAAAACGCTTCTCGTACCGAAAAAGCTCGACGCGTTGCGGATCAGATGATCCAGATTGAAGCGGATTTGATCTGCCAGACGGGAGATTCTCAATTTGCGGTTCAATCTTTGGAGCAGCTTCTGACGATGCAAAAACAATTGAATCGCGCTGGTCGCACCATGGAGGATGGACAGTCCACCGTGGGGGAGCTGGTAGCTCGGGAGCAAAACCCGCAGCCCGCTTCGTCTCCGTCCTCACTCGGAGCACCGTGGAAAGCAGTCCAGAGCCTGACCACGCAGCAGCGACTCCTACCGATCAATGCTGTGGAGTTGCAACGGTTTGTGAAGCACCTGACTCAGGATGCTCCACCGTATGTTGCCGACCTTGTCGCGCCCGCTGCCAAGGTACGCTAAAGCGACTGCTCCACCGCCGATGCCGGTAGAGCCACGCGATCGACAAAACATGTGCAGTTAAATACGGCGGCACGGAGGTCATAAGTCCTTGTACGCCAGCACTGAAGAGCGTCCCTAGTTGCTTGCAACCGGGGACGCTCTTTTTTTGTTTCTTGCTCGCTTCCGCCAGCTTTACGCTGGTAATTCTTCAGAGCGCTAACGATTGGTATTGGCGTCATACCGGAATTTCCTTATACGACTCATCTCCATGATTCCCCTCCAAGGAGTTCGAGAAGGAAATTCCCCGTATGGGATGGTTCTCCCCAAAATCCATCTGCGCATTGGCTCTGCTAACGCTGGCAGCGATAGCAGTCCCGGCTACCGGTGACGAAATCGAATCCTTCGATTCGATTGGACTCAGCTACTTCGAACAATCGCCTGGCGATATCGCCACGGCCGAGTTCGTCCATTACCTGATGCCGGCCGACGACGTGCAATCGTCTATCGATGGCTCTCTCGACGTCCCCGAGCTGCTGCCTCCTTTGCCGGCCGAACCAACTCTCGCTAAACAAGCCGAAGCGGAAACGGTTGAGAAGCCGGAAGGGGAAAAGAAAGATCCTCCCGAGGATGGCGAAGAAGAAGGTGAGCCGGTGGAAGAAGAACCTTCCTATGGTTACCTCGATTACGTTCCCTACGGCCAATATGGCCATATCGACTACTGGCTGGGTGAATCGAAGTGGAGCAAAAGTGCCGAGCTTGGCTTGAACGGCCAAACAGGTAACACCGAATCGAACAGCTTGCGTGTCGGCTCAAAAATCAAGCGTGAAGGCCAATACACGATCTTCACGTCGGAATTCAAGCATCTGCGAACCGCCGGCCCGCAAGGCCTCACGCAGAACAACGCCTTCTTCAAGCACAAGCTGGAATGGCCGTTGAAGGTCTATAAAGACTGGTCGCTCTACGAGAACACAAATCTCGAATACGACGAGTTCAAAGCCTTCGATCTCCGCCTGGTCTTCAATGGTGGTGTGAGCTACAAGGCATATAAGACCGACATGACTGATTTCACGCTCAATGGTGGTGCGGGTTTTAACCAAGAGTTTGGCAGCCCACAGAAAGGGATTGTCCCGGAAGCGAATCTGGGATTCGACTTCAATCACTCGATCACCGTTGGGCAAAAGCTGGCAATGAACTTTGACTTCTATCCCTCGATGGAAGCAGACCAGGGATACCGCTTTACGAACGAAGCGAGCTACACGGTCGCAATCCGCGAAGGCCTGTCGCTGAAGATCAGTGCCAACGATCGCTACGATAGTACGCCCAACAATCGCAAAAGAAACGATCTGGATTACGCCTGTTTGCTACTTTGGGAATTCTAAACCATCCCAATGGGCCGTTCTTTCGCATGGCACCTTAGGTTCATCTATACTTGAGACGCGTCGAGTGACACGTCTCGACATCACCTAAGGAAATTCCCCCTCGGAGCTGCCGCCCATGCGTACCCTTTTGCTGAGCTGTGCCTGCTTGTTGCTGGCTGCCTTCTCGACTGTTGCCCAAGCTGAAGACGCCAAGCTGAAGGCACTCATTGTCGATGGACAGAACAACCATGGCGTGTGGCCGAAGACGACCCAGATGATGAAGCAATATCTGGAAGAGAGTGGCAAGTTCACCGTCGACGTCGCTTCGACCGAGTCGAACTCGACCGCCGGCTTCGCCCCGAAATTCGCCGACTACGATGTCGTCATCAGCAATTACAACGGCCAACGCTGGCCAGCCGAAACCGATCAGGCTTTCGTGGAATACGTGAAGCAGGGAGGCGGTTTCGTCGTCGTGCACGCCGCCAACAATGCCTTTGGCGACTGGGACGAATATAACCGGATCATCGGCCTGGGTGGCTGGGGCGGCCGCAACGCCAAAAGCGGACCGTATGTCTACTTCGACAAAGAAGAAAAGCTCGTTCGGGATACCCAGCCGGGCAACGGTGGCCATCATGGTAGCCAGCATCCGTTTCAGGTCGTCATCCGCGATGGCGATCACCCGATCACTGAAGGGATGCCGAAGTCTTGGATGCACACGCAAGACGAGTTGTACGATCAGCTACGTGGCCCTGCAGAAAACATGACCGTTCTCGCCACCGCCTATGCCGATCCAGCGACTGGTGGCAGTGGCCGGCACGAACCGATGATCATGACGATCGACTACGGCAAGGGACGTGTCTTCCACACGCCGATGGGGCATGGCGACTACTCGATGGAATGCGTCGGCTATATCACCACGTTTTTGCGTGGTACCGAGTGGGCCGCGACCGGCAACGTGACGCAGCCCATTCCAGACGACTTCCCGAAGCCGCACGAATTGTCGAAGCGGCCTTACGAAGAAAAGAAGTAGCCGAGATTAATAGGTCGGCATGCTCGGATCGATGTCCTGGGCCCAGGCATTGATCCCGCCGGCCATGTTCTGAACCTTCGGAAAACCTTGCTGGCGAAGCCACTGCGTCACCCGCATGCTTCGCCCGCCATGATGGCAATGCACCACGATGTGCCGCTGGCGATGCGGTTCGAGCTCGCCGACGCGATCTTGCAGTTCGCTCATCGGGATCAACGTCGAGCCCTCGATCCGCACCAGGTCGAACTCGTTCTGTTCGCGGCAATCGAGCAGCAGAAAGTCGGCGTTTTCTTTTTGCAGGTTGTTCACATCGAGACAGGTCGTCTCAATCGGCAGGCTGGTTTCTTCAGACATTCCTATTTCCTGGAGAGTGTAACGGACTCGCAAGGTCGAATCTAAGGGATAGCACTGTCCATCGTCCAGTGGGACGTAATCTGCTAAGGTGGATGCTTTCCCCTTCGCCCCACTTTCCTTCGCCAGTGAAACCATGAGTCTCGATCTCGCCGCAACGCAGGCATTTTCGATCGAAGTAATCCAGACTTTGAAACAGTCCGGGTTTCAAGCCCTCTGGGCGGGGGGATGCGTTCGCGATCTTTTGCTGAATCGCCCCTCGAAAGACTTCGATGTTGCCACCAATGCGACGCCGGACCAAGTACGAGACCTGTTCGGCCATGATCGAACCTTGCCGATTGGTGCCTCGTTTGGTGTGATTACTGTCCAGGGAGGCAAACGTCGGGGCCAGGTCGAAGTCGCCACCTTCCGCACCGACCTGGGCTACAGCGACGGGCGCCGCCCCGACGAGGTCCGCTTCACGTCTGCCGAAGAAGATGCCCAGCGTCGCGACTTCACGATCAATGGCATGTTCTACGATCCGATCGAAGAGCAGGTCCTCGACTTTGTCGGAGGCCAACGTGACCTGAAAGCGGGCCTGGTCCGCAGCATTGGCAATCCCTATCTGCGATTTGAAGAAGACAAACTGCGGATGCTTCGGGCAGTCCGGTTCAGTTCGACGTTCAACTTCGCCCTGGAGTTACAAACGCAGCATGCCATCCGCGAATATGCGACCCATATCAGCGTGGTCAGCGCCGAACGCGTCGCGGCCGAGTTGCGGCGAATTCTGACCGACGAACATCGTATGATCGGCGTGCGGATGTTGCGCGACCTCACCTTACTCGACGAGATCTTGCCGGAGGTCGCTCCGGTAGTTGGCCATGCCCTGCGTTGGAGCGAAACTTACCATGCCCTGCAGCGGCTCCGGACGCCAGACTTCCGTGCGGCGATGGCGATCTTGCTGCGGTACACCTGCCAGCGAGACTTGGCCGAAACGCATCCCTTCAAGCCGATTGCTCCGGTGCTGGAAGTTTGCCAGCGGCTGAAGCTGACCAACGACGAGACGAAGACGATCCAATGGCTTATCCGCCACGAACATACCGTTCGCCATGCCGATCAGGTTGCCTGGCCGAAGTTGCAGCGGTTGCTGATCGAAGAGAATGCTCCACTGCTGATCGAAGTCGGCCGAGCGATCCAGACATCACGGTACAACTCGAGCACCGGCGTGGAATATGCCGAGTCGCGGATGAGCCTGCCCGAGGAAGACCTCAATCCCGATCCCCTGCTGGCGGGCAACGACTTGATTCAAGCGGGTTTTAAACCAGGCCCCCGTTTCCAGTCGCTGTTGGAAGCAATCCGGGACGAACAACTCGAGAAGCGGATCCACACCAAGGCCGAGGCACTCGCTTTTGCCGAAACGCACTGGAACGATTCGTAAAACGAAAACTTCAACCGACCACCGACAAGACAACTACGGACCTACCACAAGGATATTTCGATGGAAATGCTGCTCGATTTGGTGATTCGCTGGGCTCATATTTTGCCGGCAATTATCTTGGTCGGCGGAACGCTGTACATGGTGATTGCCCTGCACCCAGCCATGAACGCGACCGAGTTCGCCGAAAAGCCGGAACTGAAAACAGCCATTCGCCAGCGATGGTCCAAAGTGGTGATGATGTGCGCCGGCTTGCTATTGCTCAGCGGAATTGTCTCGCTGGTTCTGCAGGCCACCCGGTACGACTTTCCGCAGAAGTACTATCATGGCGTCGCTGGCATCAAGCTGCTGATCGCTCTGGTCATTTTCTACATTGCCAGCTTGCTGGTCGGCCGAAGCCAGAATGCCGAAAAGTTCCGGGAAAAAGAGGGGTTCTGGCTGAAAGTGAACGCCACGCTGGCCATTATCGTCGTGCTGATGGCTGGTACGCTGCGAGTCGCCGAGCGGGTGCCCAAGCATTCCGGTTCTGACGATTCTCCGGCCTCGGAGGCCGCGGCCACGCCTTCCCATGCCGAGAATTCTTAACGTTTGAGGGCGGACTGACTAAGATGGAAGATGCGGGCAAGCCATTTTCGATATGGCTGCCCCTCCTTCATCTCCCCCTCGACGTTAGGTGCTTATCCCCATGTCCAATACCGCCCAGGCGTTGGCCATCCTGAAACAGGCCCGCGATACCCTGATGGCTCGCATGACCGAAGCCATCGTAGAGCAAGCCGAGGAAATCCAAGCAGATGCCGCTGGCGAGTCGTTCCTCAGTGAGATCGAATCGCTGTACGACCAGATGGGACACAAGTTGTCGCATCTCAACCAGATGATCTCGAATCTTCCGGCTGATTCAGCGAGTGAATCGCCTCCTCCGATCTACGATCTCGAGGAAGAAGAGGAGGAAGAGGTAGCCACGGAGAACGTACGCCTGCCCCACTTCCCCTTGGCCAAGCAACCATCGTCCGAGGTACCGGTAGTCGTCGATCGAGGCGATATGATTGGTCTGCCAGCCCCTGGAGTAAGTCAGCCCAAAGCTCCAGCATTTGCACGCTTTGTATCGCTGATCGAACAAGGGGAACTCGACCCTGCTGGTGACCTGATTGCCCAGATTCTGGGCCTCTCTCCTTATGTCGGAATGCAATGTGCCAAGGCCTTCTCGGCCCGGTATACCGAAGACCCGATCGTTGTTACCAAAGCGATGAAGATTCGGGAACATGTCACCCACAATCGCTACAACGATGCCCTGATGCTCATTCACCACTGCTTCGGATTGCAGGGCATCGAAGCAATGATCGCCATGCAAAAGATGCGTGAGATTGTTGCGGTGGCGTCCAACAGCTAGTAAAACCACCCTTTTCAACGACCACATTCAGGAAGTCTTCATGGACAAGAAGCAGAAGAAGCGTCTCGATATCCTGCAGAAGAAGATGCAGACCTTGAACCAAAAGCTGGCCGGCGTCAAAGCTCAAGCCGACGAGCCAGGCGAGGTGGAAGCCGTCGAGCAGGAAATCATCAAGACCCGCGAAGAAATCGAAAAGCTCAAGGCGTCCTAAAAAGACTCGCATCCCACTCGCGCGTCACGTAAACTGCTAAGCACTCCTCGTCCCTCGCCTACCTCCGTTCTGGACGAACTACGTGATGCGATCAACTCATGCTTCCCATGTGGCAGGCAGTCTTGTGCTGCTTGCTTTTCTATTGGTATCGACCGTCGCGGCACAGCAGTCGGTCCGAGTCCTTCCCCAAGGACAACTACCCGACGATGCCCGTCTGGCACCTCCCAAAGATCTGGAAGGGTACTTTCCCTTTACGCCGCCCGAGAGTGCCCCGCAGTGGCAAGCCCGGGCCGAGAAGGTCCGCACCCAGCTAAAAGTGGCTTTGGGGCTCTGGCCGATGCCTCCCAAGACTGATTTGAACTTCGAACAATCCGGCCGCCGCGAGTTCGAAGACTATGCGGTCTCGAACGTCAAGTTCGAGGGAATGCCAGGATTGTTTGTCACCGGCAACCTTTACGAACCGATTGGCAAACAAGGCCCCCTGCCCGGCGTGCTGTGCCCGCATGGTCACTGGGAGAACGGCCGTTACTACGTTGCTGACGATAAAAGTCTCGACGAACAACTGGCCAACGGTGCCGAGACCGATCGAGAAGCGGCCAAAAACCCGATCCAGGCCCGCTGCGTCCACCTGGCTCGGATGGGCTGCGTGGTGCTGCAGATCGATATGCTTGGCTATGCCGACAGCCAACAGCTTTCGTTCGACCTGGTTCACAAGTTCGCTCGCCAGCGTGCGGAAATGAATACCAACGAGCGTTGGGGTTTCTTCAGCCCCCAGGCCGAATCGCACTTGCAGTCGGTCATGGGCCTGCAGATTTGGAACTGCATTCGTTCGCTCGATGTTCTTGAGTCCCTTCCGAATGTCGATCGCAAACGACTGGCGGTCACCGGTGCCAGTGGCGGTGCCACGCAAACAATGCTGGTCGCCGCGATCGATCCTCGCGTCTCGACCTGTTTCCCGGCTGTGATGGTTTCCACCGCGATGCAAGGGGGATGCACTTGCGAGAACTGTTCACTTCTTCGTATCGGAACCGGTAACGTCGAGTTTGCCGCCATGTTCGCACCAAAACCACAAGGCTTGACTGCGGCGGACGACTGGACCGTCGAGTTCGAGACGAAAGGCTATCCCGACCTGAAGAAGCTGTACGCCTTGCTCGGTGCCGAAGATCAGGTCGAACTGACCTCACGTACCGAGTTCGGCCACAACTACAACGCGGTCTCGCGAAGGGCGATGTATACGATGTTCAATCGTCTGCTGGGCCTGGAAGCGTCGGTCAACGAACGCCCTTTCCAGCGGCTCTCGCGTGACGAGCTTTCGGTCTGGACGAATGAAACGCGACCGACCTATCAGGCTGAATTCGAGCGAGACCTGCTGGAGCTTTGGACCAACGAAACGGAAAAGCAGATTCAGCCTCTTTTGAGTGGCGATCAGGCGGCATTTAACAAGTACCGCGAGATGATTTCGACCGCGTTCGAGGCAATGTTGCCCGAAGCAGATTTCCAACCAGGTACGCTCGATATTTCGATCAAAGTCAAAGAGCAGCAGGAAGACTATCTTCTGATCGCTGGACTGCTGAACGACACCACTGGCAAGACACAGTTGCCGACGCTGTTTCTTTACCCCAAGGACAACTGGAATGGGCACACTGTCGTCTGGCTGACCAGCCAGGGCAAAGCAGGCCTGTTCGATGAAGGAGGCCGACTCAAGGCAGAGGTCGCCAAGCTGGTTTCCGCTGGGGTTTCAGTCGCTGGCGTCGACTTGCTTTACCAAGGCGAGTTCCTGCCGGATGGTCAGCCGTTTCAACAGACCCCGCGCGTCGACAACGAACGCGAAGCAGCCGCTTACACACTGGGCTACAACTACAGCGTCGCTGCCCAACGCGTCCACGATATTCTCACCTCGGTCGCCTTCATGCGAACGCACGATCGCGAGCCGAAGTCGATTGGCCTGGTCGCCCTCGAAGGTGAGATGGCGGCCATCGGGGCTGTCGCGATGGCCCAGCAGCCTGATGCGTTTGACTTCGCACTGCTGCAGACCGATGGCTTTCGGTTTGGCGAGGTCGATTCGATTCGCTCTCCAAACCTGCTGCCTGGCGGGGCGAAATATGGCGACGTGCCAGCCTTCCTCGCGCTGGCGGCACCCAAACTGATGCGAGTGATTGGCGAAACCGATCCGGCCAGCCGGAAGATCGTCCGTCACGCTTACGAACTGGCCGGAAAGCAAGATCAACTGACCGATGGCGACGGTGACATGCCTCCGGTAGATTGGCTTTTGAACGTGCTCGGCGGCGTTAGTTCAGAAAAATAGTTTCCAGCATTGGTAGCTTTCCACCCGTATTGGCTGGCAAGCTGTAACTCTGAGGCATAATGGGCAGGCAAGTTTCGATGGTTCGAGGACTCGCCTTTTGGGAAAACGTCTCCTAGGATTCAACTGGCCCACGCTGCCCCGTAGAATAAATGTGTCTACTGGGGGCTGATTCAACACCCACGGAAACGTATGCAAACTAAGGGAGCGACACGCAATGAGTGATAACTTGGAAGTTGTGCATCTGAAAGATCTGACGATCGTCCGTATCACTGGCAAGCTGACGGCTGCCGATTACGAAACGTTCGTACCGGAAGTCGAAAAGCAGATCCAAGAGTTCGGTAAGCTCCGCCTCCTGGTCGAACTGCATAACTTCCACGGCTGGACCATGGGCGCTCTGTGGGACGACATCAAGTTCGATTCCAAGCACTGGGGCGACATCAAGCGTCTGGCGATCGTTGGCGAATCGAAGTGGGAAGCAGGCATGGCAGTCTTCTGCAAGCCATTCACTTCCGCCAATGTGAAGTACTTCGACCACACCAAGCTGGAAGAAGCCAAGAAGTGGTTGGTTGAGGAAGAATAAATCCTCGGTCGGCTGTTCCTCTTTCCCCGCACAAACGCCAGGAGGAACTCTCCACGATGGTGGAAGAGGATCCGCAATCGGTTCGTCAATTTGTCGACGAACTTTACCGCAACGAATCGCGCCGCATCTTTGCCACGCTGGTGCGATTGCTGGGAGACTTTGACCTGGCCGAAGAGGCCATGCACGAAGCCTTTGCCAGCGCAGTTCAAAAATGGGAGGCCGAGGGTATCCCGAATAACCCTCGTGCCTGGCTCGTTTCGACGGGCCGATTCAAGGCAATCGACACCATCCGGCGGCGTGTTCGTTTCGACGAATCGCTCGGCGAGATTGCCAAGCGACTCGATGCCGACCACGACCAGTTCGCCGCCATCGACGACGAGAAAATCGAAGACGATCGCTTACGACTGATCTTTACTTGTTGCCACCCGGCAATCCCGGCCTCCGCCCAGGTCGCGTTGACCTTGCGAGAAGTGTGTGGCCTGCGAACCGAAGAGATCGCCTCGGCTTTTCTCACTTCGCCCCCGACGATCGCCCAGCGGATAGTGCGTGGCAAGCAAAAGATCCGCGACGCCGGGATCCCGTTCGAGGTCCCCATGATCCCGCAGATGCCATCGCGGCTCGATTCGGTCTTGGCCGTGATCTACCTGGTCTTCAACGAAGGCTATTCGGCATCGTCCGGCGAAACGGCGACGCGACGCGATCTCTCTGAAGAAGCAATTCGCCTGGGAAGGCTGCTAGTATCGCTTCTACCCGACGCGGAAGCGATGGGCCTGCTCGGACTCATGCTGATCCAGGAATCGCGAAGGCAGGCCCGTACGGCCTCCAACGGCGATATCATCCTGCTGGAAGACCAGGACCGCTCGCTTTGGAATCAGCAGGCCATTGCCGAGGGTGCCAAGATGATTCAGGATGCCCTCAACACGCGTCGGTTTGGCGTTTACACGATCCAAGCAGCGATCGCTGCAGTGCACGCCGAAGCAGCTTCCTCGGCCGAGACCGACTGGTCACAACTTGTTGCTCTGTATGACGTTTTGGCACGCATCGAGCCCTCGCCGGTCGTTTATTTGAACCGCGCGGTCGCCGTGGCGATGCGGGACGGGGCCGAAGCTGGTCTCGCCTTGGTCAACGAAATCCTTTCTTCTGGCTCGCTGGAAGATTACCATCTGGCGCATGCTGCGAAAGCTGATCTGTGCCGCCGATTGGGCCGAAATACCGAGGCAATCGCCTCGTACGAGCGCGCCCTTCAATTGGCCAAGCAAGAACCGGAACGACGGTTTCTGGAAGGTCGCCTGCGCGAGCTTCGTTGAGGCAACTCTACCTGGCGATCCGATTCTTTTTCAAAATTCTTTTCGCACGTTGTCGAAATGGCCTCTTCTTGAGCGACCAATAGGCAAACACCAAACTTCTTGTGATGGGAATCGATGACATGAAATTTGTCTGCCTCGGATATATCGACGAATCGGTTTGGGACAGCTTGAGCCCGGAAGCCAGCCAGAAGATCTTTGAAGAGTGCATGGCATATGATAACGAGCTCCGCAAAGGAGGCCATTTTGCTGGCGGCGGAGCGCTCGATAACTCGAAGAATGGCGTGACCCTCCGTTACCGGAACCCCGACGTCGACGTGACTGATGGCCCGTTTGCCGAAACCAAGGAACAAATCGGCGGCATCTTGTTGCTCGAGGCCCGTGACTTGAACCATGCGATCCAACTGATGTCGAAGCATCCAGGCGTTCGCATGGGACCGTTCGAGATTCGTCCGGCCGACGAAGCCACCAACCTGATGATCATGGAAACGTCGCAGCGTTTGGCTGCCGAACGTGACAACTAACCCTTTTGCTCTGACACCTGGAGAAAACCAATGCGTGAAGAAGCTCAAGCCGAGCATGCCTGGCTCGACAACCTGGTCGGCACCTGGACGATGAAATCGGAAATGGTCATGGGCCCGGACGAACCGCCCCATACCAGCGAAGGAACCGAAGTGGTCCGCAAGCTTGGCGACTTATGGGTGATTGGTGAGATGGAAACCACCAGCGAGACAATGGCCGACTGCACTGGCAAAACGATCCTGACGCTGGGTTACGACCCGAAGCAGAAGGCGTTCGTCGGAACCTTCATCGCGTCGATCATGACGTACCTCTGGATCTACGAACGAGGCACTCTGGACGATGCTGGAAAAGTCCTGACGCTGAATGCGAACGGGCCAAGTTTCGTCAGCGAGGGGACGGTCGCCTATCAGGACATCATCGAAATCGTTGACGCCGATCATCGCATCTTGCGTTCGCAAGTGATCGACGACAACGAAGTCTGGCATCCGTTCATGACCGCCCACTATTATCGGCAAAAGTAGTCCGCCGAGTCTTACCTGGCTGAAAGTTTCGCCCGATGTCTTCCACTTCGGTTCCACGAAAAATGCTTACCATCGTTCTGTACCTCATCGCAAGCCTGGTCGGGCTCGTGGTGATCTTACTGATCGTCCTGGCGTTCCGTCCAAACGAGTTCGCCATTTCTCGCTCGCTGAAGATTGATGCTCCGGCCGAGGTCATCTTCCCGCACGTGAACAGCATGGCGGCCTGGGAAACCTGGTCCCCTTACGAGAAGCTCGATCCCAACATGCAGAAGACGATCACTGGTCCGGAATCGGGCGTCGGCTCTGAGATGAAGTGGAACGGCAATGGCAACACCGGATCAGGCTCGACAACGATTGTCGCCAGCCAGCCTTACGAATCGATCGCGATTGATTTGAAGATGAGTGCTCCGATGAAGTGCGACAACGATGTGCTGTTTACTTTCCAGCCAGAAGATGGTGGAACCGTCGTGACCTGGAGCATGTCCGGCAAGCTGAATATGATGGCGAAATTCGCCCATCTGATTTTGAATGTCGACAAGATGTGCGGCGATCAGTTTATCGAGGGACTTACTTCCCTGAAGGAACTGAGTGAGCAGCAAGCCGCCGCGTCGGAAACTTAGTGCAGCCGAATCTTAGAGACATTTGATACGCAACCGCGATACAATCAGCTATTCCGTTCAACTGGCACATACGACGAGACGACGAAATGAATGAACCATCCCCAGAACCGCCCCCCATCCAACCAGGGGCAACGCCTGCGGCGGCCAAATGGACCGGGCGGGTCCTGTCGGGCCTGATTGGCTTGCTGCTGATTGCCAGTGCGCTGGGCAAGCTGGCTGGCGGTGCCCCCGTCGAAGAAGGCTTTTCGCAATTGGGCCTGCCACTGGAAATGCGTTTTCCGCTGGGCGTGCTGGAACTGGTGATCGCGATCATCTACCTGGTCCCCTACACGTCGATCCTCGGGGCGATCCTGCTGACTGGCTACATGGGTGGCGCGATCTGCACGCATTGGCGTGTCGGCGATCCGTTCATCATTCAATCGGTGATTGGCGTGCTGATCTGGTTGGGTGTGTTTCTGCGAGATCGTCGGCTCTGGTCGCTGATTCCTTGGCGAAGCTAATGCGCTGCGACGCCCCGGCGATCGGATTCGCTCGAAGCATTTCAAGGCCCTGACGTTCGTTCTGGTGACGCGTCCAGGGCCTTTTTCATGCGCCTGATCAATTTCCGGGCGAACCTTTCCCGGCCGACTTGTCTCTCTTTTGCCAATGCGGGGAACTATCTTGGTTCGATTGTGCCCGCCAACATCGTTCACTCAAACTGCCCTGCGATGGTTCGCAGAGGCGTCAGGATTTCAAGCCATGCTCTTGTATTGCGGACAAGTGGATTTCTAGCCAGGTCGTCTTTGACCTGACCTTCACTAACGTCGTCAGTCGTTGATTGCGCTGACGATAGGTCCGTACATATCGATAGAGAGCATGGATTTCTATGAGATCTCGTGATCATTACTTTCACCAAATCATGGACGAGCTCCTTGCTTGCCATCAGCCAAGTGGTGGCAACAATCGACGTGCCTATTGGAATCTCGTCACTCAGGTTCGCCGCCTTTCCGATCTGTTAAGCCCTGGTCCCAGTCGACCGATTCGCGATCCGATGGAGCTGCGGGCCTACATCCGCACGCTGAAGACGGTTGCCGAGAAACGACTTCACTGGGCAAACACTCCTGAATCGTGGATTCCACCGCAAGCGAAAGGGGGGCCGCTTAGTCACCGCGTGACGTTGCGTTCGCTGCTGGGTCATTTGTTCGAGCGTTATCCGGTGCCGGACTTCATGGCCTACTCGTGGCTAAGCACAAACGCCGTGCGCTGGCACGAAGCACTTTACTTGCACCTCGCATCGGGCAAAGGGGTTCGGCAGTTTCCGGATCGTCCTGCGATTCCGCTCCCTCCGAAGGCGGCCCGGTTCTTCATGCAGGCCCCGGATGACTTCACGCCGACCGAGGCGATGCGTTGGAGCCAACTACGAAGCTACGGCGTGCGCAAGAAGATCGCCACAGAGATTGCCAGGTACACCACTGCCGGGTCCGAAGTCGGCAACGAGAGCTTCTGGGAAACCGTCTTCCGATTCTTCGTTCGCGAAAACGTTACGAATGAAGACGAAGCGTTCGCGATCTACGATTTCATCGAAGAGCAGAAGTTTCGCCCTGGGATCGAAGTCTGGGGACGTGGTGCCGATGAGCGCCCACTGCAGCCAGACTTCACCATGAAAGGCCGCACGCTCAAGTCGCTGAGACGGAACATGACCAACTGGCGTGAACAGATCCTGGCCAAACGGCCTGAGCTGGCGATGAAGACATTCCAGTGGGACAGCTCGCCGTTTCGATCGATGGTGCACCAGGAAGGCAATGTCAAATGGCTGATGTTCGAGCTGCTGAGCGATCGAGCTTTAATCCTGGAAGGAGCCGCGATGGATCACTGCGTGGCGACCTACATCGACTCGTGTGCGAAGCACCGATGTTCAATCTGGTCACTGCGTGTGCACGAGCAAGGTATTCCGAAACGGATGGCCACGATCGAGGTCATGCCGAACGAGAAGAGCATTGTTCACGCGAAAGCAAAGTGCAACAACCAGATCGACGACAACTCGCATCGGATTCTGAAGTACTGGGCCGAGCGGGAAGGCCTGAAGCTTGAGATCTAGCTGGGCACTCAAGAAAAGAAAAACGCCGACCTGGGTTCAGGTCGGCGTTTTGCGTTTTATCATTTCGCCGAAGCAGACCACGCGAGGCGTGGTAACGGCTTACTTGTTGTGACGGATCGCAGCCTGAGCAGCGGCCAGACGAGCGATCGGCACGCGGAATGGCGAGCAGCTCACGTAGTCCAAGCCGACGGTGTGGCAGAAGTCGATCGAAGCAGGATCGCCACCATGTTCACCGCAGATACCGCACTTCAGACCATTACGTCCCTGACGTCCCTTGGTGACGCCCATTTCGACCAGCTGACCAACACCGGTGGTGTCGAGCGACTGGAATGGATCGGTCGGCAGGATTTCCAGACGGGTGTAGTCTGGCAGGAAGGTGTTGACGTCGTCACGGCTGTAACCAAAGGTCATCTGCGTGAGGTCGTTGGTACCGAAGCTGAAGAATTCAGCGTACTCAGCGACTTCGTTCGCCGTCAGAGCAGCACGCGGAATTTCGATCATGGTACCGATCAGGATATCGAGCTGACCGCTGTAGCCCTTGTCGGCCTTGGTCTTTTCGATGGTTTCTTCCGTCTTGGAACGCAGCAACGAAAGTTCGGCAGCCGTACCGACCAGCGGGATCATGATTTCCGGCATGGCGTTGATACGGTTCTTCTTGCATTCGATCGCCGCCTCGACGATCGCGGTGACCTGCATTTCCAGGATTTCTGGATAGGTCACGCTCAAGCGGCAACCACGGTGACCGAGCATCGGGTTGGATTCGTGCAGAGCAGCGACGCGCGACTTGACCTTGGCTGGCGAAACGCCGAGCATTTCGGCCATTTCCTTCTGAGCCTTTGGATCGTGCGGCAGGAATTCGTGCAGCGGTGGATCCAACAGACGAACGGTTACTGGCAGGTTCTTCATCGCGGTGAAGATACCGACGAAGTCTTCGCGCTGGTAAGGCAGCAACTTGGCCAGAGCGGCACGACGATCTTCTTCGGTTTCGGCGAGGATCATTTCACGCATGCTGGTGATGCGATCTTCTTCGAAGAACATGTGCTCGGTACGGCACAGGCCGATACCTTCCGCACCGAAGTCGCGAGCACGCTGCGAGTCTTTCGGAGTGTCGGCGTTGGTACGAACACCCAGGGTGCGGTACTGATCGGCCCACTTCATGACCTTGGCGAAGTCGCCCGACAGCTTTGGTTCGCTGGTTTCAACGGAACCTTCCATGACCTGGCCGGTCGAACCGTCGATCGACAGGACGTCGCTGTGCTTGTAGGTCTTGCCACCGACTTTGATCTTGCGACCCTTTTCGTCGATTTCGATTTCACCGGCACCGGCGACACAGCAACGGCCCCAACCACGAGCAACCACAGCAGCGTGGCTGGTCATACCACCGGTCGAGGTCAGAATACCAACGGCCGAGTGCATGCCGTCGATGTCTTCCGGGCTGGTTTCCTTACGGACCAGCAACACTTTTTCGCCAGCGTGGGTACGTTCGACAGCTTCTTCAGCGGTGAAGGCCAAAGTACCGACCGCGGCACCTGGCGAAGCTGGCAGACCGATCGTCAGAACCTTGGCGTTCTTCTTCGATTCTGGCGTGAAGCTTGGCAGCAGAAGCTGGGTCAGGTCGTTCGCTGGAATACGCAGCAGAGCGGTCTTTTCGTCGATCAGACCTTCTTTGACCATGTCGCAGGCGATCTTCACGGCAGCCGCACCGGTACGCTTACCGTTACGCGTCTGCAACATGAACAGCTCACCCTTTTCGATGGTGAACTCGATGTCCTGGACGTCTTTGTAGTGAGCTTCCAGGGTGTCTTTGATTTCAAGCAGTTGCTTGTAGACGGTCTTGTTCCACTTGCTCATTTCGGCAACTGGCTGCGGGGTACGAATACCAGCAACCACGTCTTCGCCCTGAGCGTCGATCAGGAACTCGCCGTAGAACTTGTTTTCGCCGGTCGAAGGGTTACGGGTGAAGGCCACACCGGTACCACAGTCCTGACCCATGTTGCCGTAAGCCATGCTCTGGACATTGACGGCGGTACCCAGCAGACCACGGATGCCTTCGACTTCGCGGTAGCGAACGGCACGGGTCGTGTTCCACGACTTGAAGACCGCTTCGATGGCCAGCTCGAGCTGCTTCATCGGGTCTTGAGGGAAATCTTCGCCGGTGTACTTCTTGTAGATCGCCTTGTACTCGTTGCACAGTTCGATCAGACCTTCCGCAGGAACTTCGTTGTCCTGACCGGCGTTGTACTTCTTCTTGATCGCGGTGAACGCGTGCTCGAAGTGATCGCGATCGACTTCCATCACCACGTCGCCGAACATGTCGATCAAGCGGCGGTAAGCGTCGTAAGCAAAACGCTGGTTGCTGGTGGCATTGGCCAGGGCGACCACCGATTCGTCGGTCAGACCGAGGTTCAGAATCGTGTTCATCATGCCCGGCATCGAGACAGCTGCACCGGAACGAACCGAAACCAGCAGCGGGTTCTTGTTGTCGCCAAACTTCTTCTTCAGTTCCTTTTCGAGGGTGGCGACACCTTCGTGAACTTCGTCCATCAGACCCTTAGGCAGCTTCTTACCAGCCTTGTAGTAGTCAGCACAGACCTGGGTGGTAATGGTGATCCCGGGAGGAACTGGCAGACCGATCGAGGTCATGTCGGCCAGGTTCAAACCCTTACCGCCGAGCAGATCCTTACCGACACCTTTGCCTTCGGTCTTCGTTTTACCGAAGTAGTACACCATCTTCGTAGGCTTGGATTGCTTCGCTGCCTTTTTCTTGGCCATGTCTGGAAACCTTTGAATGTCACAAACGCTGGAGTGTTGATCGGTTTGAGGGCTCACCCATTCTGCCTGCTCACAGGTTGGTCCTGTTAGCTCTATACAGAGGGGCCGCATTTCGAGCGAATATAAGCTGAAAAGTTTACTTGAGAATGCAAGCAAGCGTCAACCAGCCCCCATTTTGCGTCGATTAACAAGGCAGATTCCGGGAATCGGACGATTGAAAGCTGTCTGACGGTTTGGCGCCAGGCGTGGTAAACGAGACAATGCAGCAGGCATTCTCGTTGCGATTGGGTTAAGATCGATCCTTCACCGATCCGATTGGCCCTCTTCGAGAGGTTACCTCAGCAAGCCTCCGACCTCCCTGGCGACCACCGCGTTTCCTGGCATTTAGCGTGTTTGACGACGAAGACGATTACGATTTCGAAGATCCTATCGGACCGACCGTGCCTGCACGCGAACGGGCCGAGTGGTTTATTCGAACGGCCGTCTTGTTCGAGTCGTTTCTGGCCTTCGTCGCGATCGGCTTAGGCTGGGCCGTTGGGGTCGCTCCGTGGATCAGTGCCAGCTGGAATAGTGGTAGCGTCACCGCAATTTTAGGGGCGATGGGCCTGGGAGCCGTTGCCACCCTGCCCTTGTTGGCCGCATTCATGTGGCTGCAGCATACCGAGTTGGATGGCCTGGAAGATTTAAATGACTTCATGGAGCGGCAGATCGTACCGCTGTTCCGCGAAGCGACGGTGATTGAACTGCTGCTGATCAGCCTGGCCGCAGGGATCGGGGAAGAAGCTCTCTTTCGCGGCGTTATTCAAACGTTTCTGCAAGAGATGGTCGGTGCCAACGCTGGGCCTGCCGTCCCGATTATCTTGACCAGTTTGCTCTTCGGCGTGGTCCATTTTATGACGAAGGAATATTTCGTCATCAGCGGCTTGATGGGGGCGTATCTGGGGATCTGGTTCTGGTGGACCGGAGACCTGATCGTGCCGATTGTGATCCACGCCCTCTACGACTGGTTTGCTTTGGTCTATCTACGTCAATCGACGCCTGAAGACGAAGACACCGCGGCGGAATAGCTTCGGCGTTTCTGATTGCACGGGTCTGGTTCACGCGGCATGCTATCTAGCTGAGATGGCACTCTCCGCCCTGAAGAAAAATTGCAATGCGTGAAAAGATCGAAGCTCGCACAAGCTATCCATTTTCCGTCGCGGCTGAAAAGGTCTACGATGCCTGGCTCGAACCGGCTTCGATCCGTGTCTGGTTGAGCCATTCGCTGAAGAGCCATGGCCTCAGCGGCGAGATCGTGCGGGTCGACGTCGATCCGAAAGTTGGCGGCCAGTTCTTCTTTTCCGATCGACGCGGTGAAAGCGTCGCGGAGCATTGGGGACACTATCTACAGCTAGAGCGCCCCGGCACGATTGCGTTTACCTGGATTGTGGATGCCAGCCAGAAAGAAGATCCTTCGATCGTCACGTTATCGCTTCAACCCACTGCCATCGGCAGCGAAGCAACCATCGTTCATCAGATGGATGCCCAGTGGATTGAATACGTCGAGCGAACCGCCGAAGGATGGCATCGCATGCTGGCCAATATCGACCAGCTACTACAGCCTTAAGCGGTAGCAGCACCCTTCTCGGCATCCATGGCAGCACGGAAGCGATTGAAGAGGTACTCGCTATCGTGCGGACCAGCCGAAGCTTCCGGATGGTACTGCACGCTGAAGGCCGACAGCTCTTTGTGCTTCACGCCAGCAATCGTGTTGTCGTTCAGATTGCGGTGGGTGATTTCCAGGCAAGCTGGCAGGCTTTCTTCTTCGACAGCGAAGCCATGGTTCTGCGAGGTGATTTCAACCTTCTCGGTCCCCATGTCGAGAACTGGCTGATTCGCACCACGGTGACCGAACTTCAGCTTGAAGGTCTTCGCGCCACAAGCCAGCGACAGCAGTTGATGCCCCAGGCAGATACCGAAGATTGGCTTCTTGCCGAGCAGGCCCTGAATGGTCGAGATCGGACCGGTCAACGGTTCTGGGTCACCAGGGCCATTGGAAAGGAAGATGCCGTCAGGATTGTGGCTCAGCACTTCATCGGCCGACGCAGTCCCTGGCAGCACGGTCACTTTGCAGCCCAAATCGCGCAAGTGACGTGGGATGTTCCATTTCATGCCGTAGTCGAGCGCCACCACGTGCAGGTCTTGCTCTTTTCGACTCGCTTCCGCGCGAGCCTTGTCTCCCATTTTGATCCATGGGCTGAGGTCTTCTTCCCACAACTTCTGCTGATCGGGCAGGACTTCTTGCACCAGGTCTCGACCAACCAGGCCAGCGCTGTTCTTTGCCTTTTCGATCAACGACGCGTCGTCGAGATCGACGCTCGACAAGATTGCCTTCATCGAACCGGCGGAACGAAGTCGGCGAACCAAAGCCCGCGTATCGATGCCCCACATACCGACAATGTTGTTCTTCTTCAGGAATTCGTCGAGCGAACCATCCGAGCGGAAGTTGCTGACCACACGGCTGGGCTCGCGAATGATGAAGCCTGCCATGTGAATCTTGGCGCTCTCCATGTCTTCGGAGTTGACGCCGTAGTTGCCGATCAACGGATAGGTCATGGTCAGGATCTGACCGCGATAGCTAGGATCGGTCAGGATTTCCTGATAGCCAGTCATCGAGGTGTTGAAGCAAGCCTCTCCGGCCACTTCACCGATCGCTCCGAACGCAGTTCCGGTGAATACGGTTCCATCTTCCAGAGCAAGTTTGGCAGGCTGAGTCATTTCGGATTGCGTTCTTCTTCAAGGATCGCGGCGGACTATCGAGACGAAACAGGAAGGAAACCATTCCCATTAGGGACATGGTTAAAGTCTTCCCGAAGGTGCTCCCGATACCAAGGAGTACGGCTGTGGGTCTCCAAGCGAAAGTTTGGACAGCCTTTGGGAAAGCACTTGTTTCGGCGAGCAGGTGCTTTCCTTTTTTCATGCACTTAGTGCAGCCCCTCGGAGCGGGCAAATTTCCGCTATTATAGACCTCTGCAAGCACTCGTACAGGGGCTTATAACCAGAGGTGCGGGAATCTGTCGCGAAGAGCTTCAGCCACAGGCTTTGGGCAGAAAGAACCACCGTAAGATGGCCATCGAAGGGGAAACCTCCGATAGCCATCCGGGATATCAACAGATCGCGTCGCGATTAGCTCGACGTTGCCACCGAACCAGATTCGGCGTCTTTCAGGCAACCCTTGATCTGACGAACGGCCTGACGCAGACGGTTTTCGTTTTCGACCAGGCTCATACGCAAATAGCCTTCGCCGCTAGGACCGAAGCCGCTACCAGGGCTGACAGCAACGTCGCCTTTCTCTAGTAGCATCATGGCAAAGTCCATGGTGTTCATTCGTTCGAGCCATTTATCTGGAATCTTGGCCCAGACAAACATCCCGGCTCGCGGTGGCGTGACTTCCCAGCCGAGGCGGTGCAGACCGTCGACCAACGCATCGCGGCGGCCCTGATAGATCTGGCTCTGAGCTTCGACTGCGGCATCCCCTTCACGCAGAGCGATGATCGAGGCGATCTGGATTGCCTGGAACATGCCGTAATCGTAATAGCCTTTGATGGTGCCCAGCCCGCGGATCATCTCACGATTACCAGCACAGTAGCCAACACGCCAGCCAGCCATGTTGTAACCCTTGCTCATCGTGGTGAACTCAACGCCCACGTCGATGGCCCCAGGAGCCGAAAGAAAGCTGGGGGGTTTGTAACCGTCGAAAGCGACGTCGGCATACGCGAAGTCGCTGATCACCATCAGGCCGTATTTCTTGGCGATTTTCACCACATCGACAAAGAATTCCGGCTCGACGGTGACGGTCGATGGATTGTGCGGATAGCAAATGATCAGCAGCTTTGGCTTGGGATACAAATGCTCGCAGGTGTAAGCGATGTTCGATAGAAACTTCTCGCTATCAGCCACGTCGAGCGAGATCACGTTGCCGGAAGCCAAGGCGACCGCATAAGTATGAACCGGGAAGTAAGGAGCCGGAACGATCGCCGTGTCGCCTGGGCCCATCATCGCCAGGCACATGTGCGAGAAGCCTTCCTTCGATCCCAGACAGACCATCACTTCCGATTCGGGATCAAGGCGAACGCCATACTTCTTCAAGTACTTGGCCGAAACCTCGCGGCGCAAGTTACGGATACCGTTGGACTTGCTGTAACCGTGATTGCGGACATCCTGGACCGCCTCGCACATCTTTTCCATCACGTAGTCGGCAGGCGGATCGGACGGATTGCCCATACCCATGTCGATCACGTCGTTCCCGGCAACTCGCTTTTCGTACAGCAAGGCATTGATCCGCCCGAACATGTATGGCGGCAAGCGATAAACGCGCTGCGCGAATTGGACCTCGAAAGGAGGGTCGTTGGACGGTTCGGAGGATTGGACGGAATCAGACATGGAGGTCGTGTTTCAACTAGGTGGTGAAAGAATAAACTTGCCGAATTTTATAGGAAGGCTCGGCCTGCCTATTCTAAAATCGACAAACCATAAAGCCAAGGCGAGACGAATCGATCGGCACCTCTTGGTTGACAGAATGGACAAACAAGGCGAACTAGAGTTCGCTTCGGCCCCGCGAAAACATCCTGACAGGCCCGAAAGATGGAAAAGTACTCGGCAAAACTCAGCTGGAAGCGTGGGGAAGAAGACTTTCTCGACAAACGTTACAGCCGAGCCCATACCTGGGAGTTCGATGGCGGAGCGGTCGTTCCGGCCTCTTCCTCCCCGAACGTAATCCCGGTTCCGATGTCCGATCCACACGGAGTCGATCCCGAGGAAGCGTTCATCGCGTCGATTTCGAGCTGCCACATGCTCTGGTTTCTGGCTTTGGCGGCTAAGCATCGCTGGCGGGTTGACTCATACGAAGACCAGCCGACCGGCGAAATGGGCAAGGACACGGATGGAAAAACATCGGTCCAGCGCGTCACGCTTCAGCCGAGAACGGTCTTCAGTGGTGAGAAGCAGCCTACGTGGGACGAAATCGAGAAACTCCATCACGAAGCCCACGACCTGTGTTTCATTGCGAACTCCGTGAAGTCAGAGATTCGCGTCCTGCCTCAGGCCTAGTCCCCGGCTCCAATCAGTTCGACACCGCGCCGCGTGACTTCGTACGGCTGGGTGAGCGCACTCTGGTCTCCAAACCCTTCACCGTCGCCGGTGCAGATACCGTTCTCGAAGCAGAATAAGATCCGCAGATCCCCTTTCTCGTGATCGAGCTCTTTCACGTCGACCGAGAAGTGCCCCTTCTCGTCGACTCGGCCCGCGAATGATTTGCGGAAGTAGCCATCGGTTCCTTCTTCAATCACCACGACACTGTGGGCTGGGATATCGGTCTCGATGTCGCCGGTCAGTTCGAGGTAACGTCCCTGGCGATTGAACTCACCTTTGAGGTTCTTCATCTCGAATTTTGGTTTTTGTCCTCGCTGGTCGTGGGTACCGCTAAAAATCGGATGCTTCCACAGCATGGCCGCCGACGCATCGCACAGGTAAACATCCTTCTTGCGGTCATCGACCTTCTTCGCGTAGACCTTCGCTTGTGGTCCCATCAGCGTGTTGCCCCGGCGGTCGCGAGCCATCGGTCCGAGGTGAGGCAGTCCGAAGCCATGCCCCAACTCATGAATGCAGGCCTTCAAGGTGAAATCGAAATGAAAGCCGGCCGCCAGCGGGACTTTCGGATCGATCTCACCAGGGATGTTCGTGTAATTGCAAATCGCCCAGCCGCCGTCGATCGAGTTGCCGGCTCCTCGATAGTTCGAGTACCGCTTGGGTGGATCACCAAGATACATCCAGATCCACCAGACGTGGCGCGATCGGGGCAGTTCGTACTTCTTCACGGCCGCCTCGATGATCTCCATATTCACGCCGCCTTTCTCCCAGCGATCGCTGTCCGCTTTATGATCACCCTTCACAAAGAGGAACTTGAAGTTCCCTTTTTCATCGCGGGGGAAGATCTGCTTCACTTCAGGGGGATAGCCTGCCCGGGTCATCTCATTGACGAGATATTGCTCGGTATAAGCTGCGATTTGGATAAAGCGTTTGCCGATATCGGCCGGCGGATCCACATCCGATGGAACATAAAGCACCATGTTCAGCTTGGGATGGGCTGGATCGGAATCTTCCGCCAGGCACCAGGTCGTCGGTACGAGAACCAACGACGCAACGAGAAACAGCCATCCAGCAAAGGGGCGAGACAAAGCACGCATGAATAGATTCCTGGCGGGGAGCATGATGAGGAGGCCCGATTCATCCGGGCCGCTCCATCCTACCCTAAAGATGTAGCAACTTCATCCGGAATTTTTCGACCGAAATCCCAGCCAGCTCAGCGCATGAAAAAACCCGATCGATCCAGAGGGAACGATCGGGTTCTGTTGAATTTCAATCGGCGAAGCGAGCGTTTACTTACGCTGCATCTGCTGACGAACGGCGGCGTCGAATGCTTTACCGGCCTGGGTGGTATTGGCCAGGAAGTTGTCGATCTGAGCCGATTCACGCAGGGTTTCAAACTTGTCGGCCATGGCCAGACGCAGCTTCTTTTCGTGCAGTTCTTTGACCAGTTCCGAGCGAACGTCTTCGATGTTGTTGATCAGAGGCTTGGTGCGCCCCAACCCGTACAGAATGATGTACTGGTTGCCAACCGCGACGATGCCCGAGATCTCGCCTGCCTGCAGACGGAAGGCTTCGTTTTCGATGGTTGGCTGACCACCATTCATGCGGATCGGAGGAACCTGACCGTCGTTGTTCTTCGAGACTGGCTCGATCGAGTACTGACGGGCCAGTTCGCCAAAGAACTGTTCGGTTGGGTTACGGCGAGCCATTTCCCAAACCTCTTGAGCACGACGCTGGCTGTCGAGAACGATCGCCAGGACCTGGGCACGTTCGCCGTAGTTGGCGACGAAGCCCTTCTGAATGTCGTCGTCGGAAATCTTGACCTGATCGTCGACCAGTTTCTTCAAAGCAACCGTAGGCCAGACCGCATCGCGGACATACAGTTCGACCGAAACGCCCTGTTCTCCGGTAACCTGCTTCAACCACGCTTCCATGTCGGGTTTGCCTTCCTTGGTGAGGAAGCCAAACGAATCGGCGGCACGAACGATTTCGGCCTCGAGATCTGCTTCGGTGACTTGCAGCTGGCGGCGAGTCAGTTCCTGCTGCAGGATCTTGCGGTTGATTTCACCATCCAGGACTTCCACCCCGTGACGGCTGATGCATTCTTCTTTCAATTCCTGAAGGCTGACCGGCTGACCGTTCAGCGTGGCGGCCACCCCAGGCATCCGCGAAGCCTTGCTTGGATCGTTGTAAACATTCACGATCTGAGCACTGGCCTGCAGCTTTTCGTAGATGTCGCCAGCAGCTTCACGCATCTTCGATTCGCGAACGACGTCGGCCATGCGCTGACGGATACCATTCAGGCTGCCTGCTGGGATTTCGTCGGCAGACAGGTGCTCTTCGCACTTGAAGATCAAGTACTGACCGGCCACGAAGACCACCGGCGAAACTTCGCCAGCCTGCAGTGCGAAGACGGTGTCTTCGATTTCTTTGTTACCGATGTGACGGCGAATTGGCGGAATCAAACCACGAGCTGCCGCACTGTTGACGTCTTGCGAGTGATTCTTAGCCATGTCCGGGAAAGCGTCCGGGTTGGCGGCTGCCTTGGCTCGCAGCTCTTCAGCCAGACCACGATCATTCACCGAGATCATACGAACCTTGACCTTCGGGCCGTAGTTCTTGTCCATTTCGACTTGAACTTCAGCGTCGGTCACTTCCAACTGCCCGGCGGCCAGCTTTCGCAGAGCCAGCGTTGGCCAGATGATGTCGCGGCGGTACTGACCAGGCGTCACGTTACGTTCTTCCTGAAGCAGTCCCAACCAACGATCGACCGAGAGGCCGAACTTCTTGGCGATGTTGTTGATTTCGTTGTCGATGTCCGCCTCGCTGATCTGGATGCCGTTCTGCTGGCACGCCATGGCGATCAGATGGCGATTGAGCAGGCTCTCGAGAACCTGTTCGCCGTGACGACGGAGGGTTTCTTCGCCGAGGGCGTCGCGAGTGATTGGTTCACGATTGACAACCGCGACCGTCTGAATCTTTCCGCTGGGGCGGCCAGCTGGGGCGACTTCTTCAGCCGGAGCGGCCAAAGGTGCCGCTTGAGCCTGGCGTTGAACCGGGGCTTGAGCTTCGGCCTGTTGTGGACCTCCGGAGATTTGTCGCCAAGCGACAACACCAACGGTCAAAATCACAAAACCAACGGCTGCCAGTACCCAGGACTTACCCAGGGGAAGTCGGCGAGTAGCATCCTTGCCAGTCATTCCGCTTGCTCCAAAAATTTTTTGCAAGATTTTCTCAAGGAGAGGTGTTCGAGTTTCCGATACCACTAGGTTCGGGCAGCGGAATATACGAAGTACCGCGAGAGCGGGTCAAGATTGATTCGGTGATGCCATTGCCACGATTTCCAGCATTGCCAACGCTAGCAGAGCGAAGCCCTTGCGTGCGTTGCCTCAAGCATCGCGGCCAGCGCACAAAAAAGCGGCACGATCAGTCACTGGGACCAAGCGTGCCGCTTGAATTTCTTCTCGACCGAAAATCGATCGGGTGAAGCGAGGAAGCGAACTAGTCTTCCATCACTTCCTTTTCTTTATTCTTAGCCAGTTCGTTGACCTGATCTTCAAACTTCTTGGTCAAGTCCTGAACGTCAGTCTTGATGTCGTCGCGAATGTCTTCGCTGATCGTCTTGTCCTTTTCCGCGGTATCGGCAGCCTTGTTGGCATCGCGACGGATGTTTCGGATCGAAACTCGCGATTCTTCCGCCAGGTCTTTGATACGCGAAACGAGCTTCTTACGAACTTCGGTCGACAATGGCGGAACGTTTAAACGAACGACACGACCATCGCTCTGCGGGGCCATGCCCAGATCGCTGGCGACGATTGCCTTTTCAATGTCTTTGATCGCACCGGTGTCGTAAGGACGGATCAACAACTGGCTCGGTTCTGGAACGCTCACCGAGGCAATCTGCTTGATCGGCTGCAGCGATCCATAAACTTCCACTCGCAGCGAATCGACCAGACCTGGGGTGGCCCGACCGGTACGAACGCCACTGAGGCCGTTCTTCAGGACGTCGATTGCTTTTTCCATACGCTGCGTAGCGTCTTGCTTGATTTGATCCGCGTTCATCTTGTTACCTTTATCGCAGGAATGATCCTCGCTATTTGACCATGGAGGCGGGGTTGGCCTCCGAGAATAACCTACACCACGCAATGCAGCGTGAAAAGATAACCCAGTCTCTTCTGCTGGCAGAAACAATTGCCCCAAGGCTATGCGGTGACAACATTTGCCGCTGGAGCCGCTTCCTGCAGAGCTTGGGTAAACTCGTTCCGATTCTGCGGTGAAATCAATACCGCAGGCTCGACCAGGCCGTACCATTTTTGGCCTGGCCGTTTTTCGTAGTGAATCATCAACGCTTCCGGCGATAGTGCGAACCTTAGATGAGTCCCCCCCATCATCAGCGCAGTGCTGGAAGTCTTTTCGATCTTGGTGATCGCTTCGAGCGGGATTCGCCAGCGAATCGGCCCGGACCAGATTACCAAGTGCGATCCGTTGATGGTGTAGGTGGTCCGCATCCAGATCGACTGCATCAGACCACCAGTGGCCATAAATGTGAGTGCTGGAAGCTCACCTGAACCTGGAAGGAAGAGGGTGCCTACACCCAATGCCAATAATAGCATCGCCCCGCCGGCCAACAGAGCGGTGATTGCGGGAGCGATTTTGGCTGGATACACCTGCGGTGACATGGGTCGAACCTCCTCGAAAAATCAATTCAAACGCCTCTGCGATGAAAAGGGATTCGTCTGAGGAGATCCAATCTTGTGATCCATTTCGGACCACCCCCACAGGAAACTAGAGGCTTGGGTTGATCAGAGTTCCGACCTGTTCGCCTCGGACGGCCTTCTGGATATTGCCGTCGGTCTTGAAATTAAAGACCAGAATCGGCATGCCATGCTCGCGGCATTGGCTGATTGCGGTGCCATCCATCACACGCAGGTTTTCGCTAACGACCTGGTCGAATCCGAGCGTGCGATAGAAGACGGCGTGTGGGTTCTTTTCCGGGTCGTCGCTGTAGACGCCATCAACACGGGTCGCCTTCATCAAAATGTCGGCTTCCAGTTCCAAAGCTCGCTGAGCTGCCGCAGTATCGGTGGTGACAAACGGACTGCCGGTTCCGGCGGCCAGAATCACAATGCGACCTTTCTCCAGATGACGAGATGCCTTGCGGCGGATGTAAGGCTCGGCCACGCCTTGCATATGAATCGCCGTCATTAGACGGGTCTGCATATCGAGGCTTTCCAAAGCATCTTGCAGCGCGAGACCATTGATGACCGTCGCCAACATTCCCATGTAGTGGGCAGTGGCTTCCTGGATCGAAGCACTTTCATTTTTGAACTGACCACCACGGAGAATGTTTCCTCCGCCGATCACAACAGCGATCTGGCAGCCCAACTCCGATGCCTGGCGAATCTGGCGCGAAATGCTGACCACTTCGTCCATGGCAATCCCCCGTTCGCCTGCTCTCGAGAAGCTTTCGCCCGAGAGTTTCAGAATGATGCGTTTGTATTTGGGGGAAGCGTTTTCAGGCATATCGGACATTGTTGGGCCGTCCTCAGGGGCTATGGTGTCAAAGTTGACGCAGTGGGCAGATTTTAACCGAGATCGGTTGCCCTGTGCAGGAGAACGATGCGCATAAAAAAATCCCTCGAGCAATGAACCCGAGGGATTTTTCAGTTTTGATCGATTGGCATCCGCCGGAAGGACTAGCCTTCAGCACCTTCTTCAGCGGCTGGAGCGTCGTCGCCGATCACCCAGTGCGTGAAGTTCTTGATGGTGACGCCGTTGTCTTTGGCGTATTGAGCGACGGTCTGCTTTGGTTCTTTAACGAACGGCTGTTCCAGCAGAGCGACCTGGGCGTAGTAGTTACGCAGTCGACCTTCCACCATCTTGTCGATGATGTTTTCAGGCTTGCTCGAATCTTCGTTCATCGCAGCAGCCTTCAGGATCGCACGTTCCTTTTCGACCAGAGCAGGATCGATGTCGTCCTTGCTCAGCACCGATGGGCTCATGGCGGCCACGTGCATGGCAACGTCACGAACAGCAGCGGCGTTGTCGCCTTCGACTTCCACCAGAACACCGCTGACGGTGCTCGAGTTGTGGCTATAACCACCGGTCGAACCTTCAACCCGGATCATGCGACCGACGTTAAAGACTTCGCGAATACGGTTGAACATGTCGTCCTTCAGGTCACCCAGGGTGCTACCTGCTTTGACATTAGACGGCTGAGCCAACAGTTCTTCGGCGGTGGTGATGCTTGGGTTTTCAGCCAGCACCTTGGCCAGGTCGTCAGCCAACGAGATGAACTCTTCCAGCTGGGTAACTGGAGCGCTTTCGCACTTGAATTCGACCATGGCACCCTTGTCGCCATCGGTGTAAA
Source organism: Bremerella cremea (assembly GCF_039541315.1). GTDB lineage: Bacteria > Planctomycetota > Planctomycetia > Pirellulales > Pirellulaceae > Bremerella > Bremerella cremea. Next base: position 101,699 of record NZ_BAABFZ010000001.1, read on the forward strand.
TGCCGACGCGGCCGAATTCAGTGGTACGATCGGTGCGGTTCAATTGCTTGACCTTACCGTTTTCACGCAGCCACAGGATTGCCTTTTCTTCGTCGCCATTCGACTCGGTCAGGGCCTTTTTGCATTCCATCATAGGAAGGCCGGTCTTTTCGCGAAGTGCCATGACCGCACCGGCGGTGATTGCCGTCATCGTCTTATCTCCAATGCTCGAATTTGGTCGCTCTAAGAATTTGGGGAGCTCTACGTGGAAAATTCTACCGCTGCGGGATTCCCTCGGCGAAGGCCGATTCGGTTAACATTTGAAGGAGATTGATTTCTCCTTCAAGGTTCGCCGGGGACCCCTCTGCTGGTAACAAAGCTTACTTGGCAGCTTGTTCCGTCTGCTGGGCAGCGTGATGCTTGCCGTCGATGGCAGCGTCGGCCATCAGCTTCAGGAACATTTCGATCGAACGGATACCGTCGTCGTTGCCTGGGATTGGCAGGTCGACCTGATCCGGATCGCAGTCGGTATCGGTCAAAGCCACCGTCGTGATTCCCAGCGACTGGGCTTCCTTGATGGCGTTCTTTTCTTTCTTTGGGTCGACGATCACCAGGGCTTCTGGCAAGCGGTTCATCGTACGCAGACCGTTCAGGTTGCGGTACATCTTACGGTACTCACGCTGCAGCGAGGACTGCATCTTCTTCGAGTACTTGGCGAGTTCGTCGCCTTCGATGATTCGTTCCAGCTCTTCCAGACGGCTCAAGCGGCTACGAATGGTGCGGAAGTTGGTCAGCGTACCACCGAGCCAGCGTTCGTTGATGAACGGCATGCCGCAACGTTCGGCTTCACGTTCGATGGCAGCACCAGCTTGACGCTTGGTACCGACGAACAGAATGAGGCTACCACCTTCAGAGACCTGGGCCAGGTACTTCTTGGCACGCAGGAGACCACGAATCGTTTCGCGGACGTCGATGATGTGGATTTGGTTCTTCTTCGCGTAGATGTACGGAGCCATCTTCGGGTTCCACCGGCTGGTGCGGTGACCGAAATGAATGCCGCATTCGACGAGTTCCTGAACGAACTGTTGTCCGCTGGACATGGCGCAAATTCCTTTCTTTCAATGGGTTGCCACTGATCGAACGTCCCAGGCTCTTATGCTGGCGCCATACCAGCCAAGTGGAAGCGATACCTATGCCGCGACCTATCGTGAGCCCGAAAACCTCACTTCCCACACAGTTTTCGGCGATCTGGTCGTAGCTGGACGGTCGAACCATGGCTGATCTCCGTTAAGGAAACCGTCCCGGTTCTTAGTAGTTCCCCTACTAGACTCCTGCAGGGGAAAAGGAAGCTGATGAAGGTACCAGCAACCACCGAAATCGTCAATAACCCCCCAGCGGAAGGCTAAATCAACGCCTCGAGCTCTTCCAGATGACGCTGGCACTTGGGGCAGCGGTCGAGATGGGCTTCCAACGAAGTCCGGGCCTGCTGGTCGGTGAGCGTGCCATCAATGTAGCTCGGCATTAACTCTACCGCCGCAATGCAGGTTAGATTCTGGCAGTCTCCTTGCCTCTGTCCCAAAGTCAGGACAAGCAAGCCACCACCCGCGACGGCCGCGGCAGCCCCACCCCCAGCCATCAGAAATCGGCGGCGAGAAAGCGTCTGGGCATCGCGTGCCTGGAGCGACTGCTGAAGCTTCGATAGCTCTCCAGCAGGGCATTGGATCCAAGGCTCGCGTTCAGACATGGCAATTGCTTTCGAGACACCCTCCGCACGGTTGGCCTCCTTTTATATGGCAACCATCCGGAAGATCCGTCTTAGGCTCCGAAGGAATGTCGCAAATAGACAGTCGGAGGCGTGTTCCGCTGCACGGTCGAATCGAGACGAATCGGTTCGATCCCAATCTGATGGGCCAAACGATCGGGAGCTTTCAGAATCACCTTCCGGCGGCCCAACTCGATCAGACCTTCCGTCTGCATCGCCCCCAGGACGACCGTAACCGTTTCGCGGGTACTTCCCACGATACTCGCCAGGTCCTGGTGCGAAAGCCGAATCGACAATTCGACACCCTTTTGCGTTTCTCGACCATACTGTTCCGCAAGTTCCAGCAGAAGATGACTCAGACGCTCACGATTCGAGAGATACAGCAGGTTCTTCACGCGACGTTCAATTCGTCGACGACGAAAGCCAATGACCTTGGTTACGCCCAGGCAAAGATCAGCGTGCTCTTCCATCAGGCGTCGCATTGCGTCGCCTGGGATAGCGATGACGCGCGACTCTTCGACCGCTTCGGCATATTCGTCGCGGCTGCCGACATCCAGGATCGCCAGCTCGCCGAAAATTTCGCCTGGTTCGATGAACGCCAGGATCGACTGCTTACCGTCGCCGGTAAGATGACAGATTTTGACGCGGCCACTGGCCAGTACCAAAACGGAATCGGCCTGATCGGCCGGCAAATAAACCGGACTTCCTTTGGCGATGGTCTTGGATCGGCTCGCGGTCTCGAGCCTTTGAATCTGATCGGTCGTGCAAGTCTCGAAGAGACGGCATGCTTTGAGGTACCAGATGTGTCCCGCCATAGGTTTTCCTCTTGAGGGCGACAAGCGACCTCGCCATTGGCGAGGCATTCGTGGTTGTGTTGGTTCCCTTTGGGATGCCGTCACCACTGAGATGTTACGCCGGAAGTCGCTTTCCGAACGTTAGCCATCCAACACTCGCGAGATAAAATCCCCTTAGCAGAAAGCCATCTCGGCCCACGGGGGACGAACCGCGCATAAAAAAAAGCACGCCATTTTCAGACGTGCTTAGCTACCCCCCGAGGATTTGAACCTCGACTGACAGAGCCAAAATCTGTAGTGCTACCATTACACTAGGGGGTAATTCCCGTTTCAGGGACTATAGATAGTACCGGAAAACCTTTCGTTTCGACAAGAGGACCCCGCAACAAAGATTCGGTTCAGGGGCAAACTAGTTATTCATCCGCGAAGTCATCGCGAATGACAACTGCTCCATTTCGATGGCCAGGTCGACTCCGATCACGGTGACCTCTTCCGGCAGGCGAAGGGTGACCGCGGCAAAGTTCAAAAACCCGCGAATCCCCGCTGCCACGAGCCGTTCTGCGACCTCTTGGGCTGCGGCGGCAGGCACGGCAAGAATCGCCAGTTGAATTGATTTCTCGCGAACGATTTTGTCGACGTTCTCGAGACTGTAGACCGGGATTCCCTCGATTTCCGATCCAACAATTTTTGGGTCGAGATCGAAGGCCGCAACGGTATTGAAACCTTGGTTGGAAAACCCACGGTATCCGAGAAGAGCTCGACCCAGGTTACCGACCCCCACCAGGGCCACCGGCCAGCGTTGATCGGTCCCCATGATTTGCCGGATGGTCGCAATCAACTCGGAGCAACGATAGCCAACGCCGGGATATCCGAACTGGCCGAAGTTGGCCAGGTCTTTGCGAACCTGGGCATCGGAAAAGCCCAGCATCTCGCCCAGCTTGGTACTGCTGGTGGTCTCGATTCCATTGCGTTCCAGCCGCGATAGTTCGCGAAGATAGAGACTCAGACGACTGACTACAGCCTTAGAGACGCGCTGATCGCTGGAAGACTTCTTATTGTCTTTGCTCTTCGCCATGGCGTGCGTGATCGCAGTGACGCGGAAGCGCCCTAGGTTGTTTCTCGGATCGGTGAATATCAGGGTCTTTCAACTCTACTCTCTGGGCTAACTGCCCAACAAGGGTGGTTACGTATCCTGGGGGCCAACAAGAAACAACAAAAGCCCGACTGAGGATGCAGTCAGGCTTTTGTGAAATCTTTTCGAGTTCTCGCCGCGGCGATTACTCGCTGAGCAGGTCCGCGTCATTGACCCAGATTTCACCGGTCGTGCTGTCGTACAACCAGCCGGCACCTTCGACGACAGCCGAAGGAGCTCCGGTGGTCGAAGAAACAGTCGCACTGTTGGTGAAGTTGTTCACTGGGATCTTCGAGAGGTAAGGACCGAACGAACCACCGGCGTTGCCATCGGCATCGGTGGCGATCGTCAGTTCGGTCAGGGCAGCCCCAGGGACCTTGCCATCGTGATGAGCTCGGTAGAGCTGAATCTGCGAGCGGAGTGTGTGCAGATTGAACAGCACGCTGCTCTTTTTGGCATCGGTGGTCGAATCCGTGAATTGCGGAATGACCGTAGCGGCCAAAACGGCCAGGATCACCACGACGATCAGCACTTCGATCAGCGTAAAACCATTTTTCTTTGAATGCGACATGTCCCAAGACTCCAAGTCATAAATTACTGGCGGACAAGCTCTGTTTCTCACGGCCAGGCCAGTCAGGTTTTCTTCTGCGGGGGCAATTTAAAGCTACGTCAAATGCAGCAGTTGTTGTTTCCTTCTGAAGGTAGATACGTCACAGCGTGGCGCGGTCAAGAATATTTCCCCGAAATACCACCCCCAACTTTTATCGATGGGAAAGCTGATATCACGGCAATGCGCGCAGTGCCTTCATGGGCGTCCAACGATGGGCCAAATTCTCGCCAACCCCGCGTTTTGACCGTATTTCTCGTGCAAGTAGCGAACGTCCTGCGATCGCTACAACGCGTACAGTGAGTAGAACCATGCTCAATTGGCGCATTCAAACTGATGCATGCACTCTGTGCATTTGCCTTACTCTTCCCATGATTTGAAAAACACCTATTTGTTCGATCTCAAGCAGACATCCCAAATTGACGATACAGAAGGACATCTGGAAGCTGAATGGGCGACTTGGGCAGTCAATGACAGCCAGAAAAGACGTACCGAGTAAGCAGTCCAGGTAAACGGGCGATAGCAGGAGATATTGCACGATTCAATGTTTGAGGGCACAGGACACGGCAAGGATTTGCCCAAACCAGGCCAGGCCCTTAGTCGTACGGCGTTTTGTCATCGAAGGAGAAGGAAAATGCGAGCTGTATTGGGATTGCCGATCCTAGCGGTCATGTTGGCTGCTTTTTCGGCGAACTCGGCTGAAGCCGCTTATGGCGGATTGTTCAGCTTCCGTAACGCTGGCTGTTGTGAGCCAGCAACTTACGAGTGCTGCAAAAAGCAGTGCTACACCGTTAACAAGACCTGCAAAGAGGTCGTCTACGAAAAGCAGGAACAAACCTGCTACAAGACTGTTTATGAAACGGTCTACGAAGACAAGACTGTGGATTGCGTGACCTATGAAACGGAAACGCGCTACAAAGATTGCACCTACACTGTGTGCAAGCCAGTTTGGGAAACCAAGACTCGCACGGTGAACTACACCACCTGCAAGCCAGTCTGGGAAACCCGCACCAAGGACATCTGCTACACCGTGTGCAAGCCTGTCTGGGAAACCAAGACCAAGGAAATCTGCTACACCGTGTGCAAGCCTGTCTGGGAAACCAAGACCAAGGAAATTTGCTACACCGTGTGCAAGCCTGTCTGGGAAACCAAGACCAAGGACATCTGCTACACCGTGTGCAAGCCTGTCTGGGAAACCAAGACTAAGGAAATCTGCTACACCGTGTGCAAGCCTGTCTGGGAAACCAAGACCAAGGACATCTGCTACACCGTGTGCAAGCCAGTTCGTGAAACCAAGATGCGTGAAGTGTGCGAAACGGTCTGCAAGCCGGTTCACTACACCAAGACGGTCAAGGTTTGTGGCGGTCACTGGGAAACCAAGACCGAAACGATCCCTGGTCCAGTCGTGAAGAAGTGCATCCAGGAACCAGGTTGCTGGACTTGGGACCCTTGCTGCTGCAAGTGCGTCTACTGCCCAGGCGAAACCAAGGTTGTTGAAGTTCAGTGCCCACCAAAGACCTGCTGCAAGAAGGTCTGGGTTCCAGAAGTCACTGAAAAGACCATCGACTGCGTTCGCTACGAGCAGGAAGTGATCAAGAAGCAGGTTCCTTACGAAGTCTGCCGCATGGAAAAGGAACAACGCGTCAAGACTTGCACCTACAAGGTTTGCAAGATGGTTCCTGAACAGCGTACCAAGACTTGCACCTACAAGGTCTGCAAGATGGTTCCTGAGCAGCACACCAAGACTTGCACCTACAAGGTCTGCCACATGGTCAAGGAAAACAAGACCAAGACCTGCACCTACAAGGTTTGCAAGATGGTTCCTGAACAGCGCGTCAAGACTTGCACCTACAAGGTTTGCAAGATGGTGCCAGAACAGCGTACCAAGACTTGCACCTACAAGGTCTGCAAGATGGTGAAGGAATGCCACACCAAGGAAGTTCCTTACAAGGTGTGCAAGATGGTCCAAGAGACCCACACCAAGCAGGTTCCTTACTGCGTCAAGAAGCCTGTTCACACCACGAAGACCGTCAAGGTTGCCAAGTGTGTGCCAAAGCAGGTTGCTTACACGGTGACCCGCTGCGTCCCTAAGGTTGTCTGCAAGACGGTTCCGGTCACGGTTTGCTGCCCGGTTCCTTGCTGCGACCCATGCTGCGGTGGCGAAGCTGCTCCCGCCAGCAATTGTGGCTGCGGTGCGTAACGTTGCAAAACCGGCTCCTTTGACTCTCTGCCGGAGAGTCTGAGGTACTGGCCTGGTAGTTTGAGGCGGTTCGAGACTTCGGTCTCGAACCGCTTTTTTTGTTTCTTGCCCCTCGCTGAAAGGCTTTCAAAAATGACACGTCCCGACAACTCCCCTGCCCCGGTGATCCTGATTGGTGCGATGACTCCCAGCCGAGTGATCGGAATTGGCGACGGAATGCCCTGGGAGATCCCCGAAGATTATCAGACGTTCTTAGATAACGTGCGCGGTCAAACGGTCATCATGGGTCGCAAGTCGTACGAAATCTTCGGGACTGATTTAACCAGCGTTCACAACATTGTCGTTTCGCGCGGAGAACCAAATGTCAACGCGATCGTTACCCACTCGATCGAAGAGGCCCTCGAAAAGGCCCATTCGTTTGGAATGAAAATCTTCGTGGCCGGCGGTTCCGAGATTTACGAATTGGCCCTTCCCCTGGCCAATTGGATTTACCTCAGCGAGATCAAGAAGGACTACGAAGGAGACCGCTACTTTCCTGAGTTCGATGAAAACGAATGGGAGATCGTCCGCGAAATCGACCACGCCGAATTCATCTATCGCGAGAGAAAACGCCGTTCCCAATGAATAACTGCCCGACCACCGAGATCGAAGATATCGCACCGCACCAAACGGCGTGCTCGGTGAACCCTTTTCCCAGTCCAGTGTCCGGGAGTGAGGGAAAGGCAGCGGACCTTTCGATCGATCTCCCGGAGATGCCCCGTTGAAATATTTCGAGCCGGACGAGTACGCGGCGATTGCATTGGCGATCGAGCAAAACGATACCGAATTCTGTCAACACTGGGCCAACTGTCCGGAAGTCTCGCTGACCCAAGAGGATCGCTGGTACCGGCTCATCAGCGATATCGATCACCCGTATTTCAATAGTATCTTCGTTGCCAACCTGGCCGAGGACAGGCTGGCCGAAGAAATCGAAGCCGCAATTGGCCCATTTCGCGAGCGCAATCTGCCGGTTACCTGGTGGGTTGGCCCGACAACTCGGCCAACGAATCTGGGAGAAGCCCTCGTCCAGCATGGCCTGACTCACACGACGCGCGAATCGCTAATGGCCGCGCGGTCGTATGGTGTGAACTTTGAACTGCTGAGTCTCGATGTCGAGATTTTGCTCGTGCGTTCTGCCCCGCAGCTTCGCACGTGGGTCGAGATCATGACGGGCTTGTTCAGCGACAACTCATTTCCGCAGGAACCTTGGCGAAAGATTCTTCTAAAGGCTGGCCTTCATGAAGATGCCAAACTGCAGCATGTTTTAGCCCTGGTCGATGGCGAACCTGCTGGCGTGGGTTCCGTGTATTTCGGATCCAGTGCTGGTGGAATCTATAACATCTCGGTCTTGCCAGCCTATCGCCGCCGCGGGGTTGCCACTTCGTTGACCCTGACTTTGGCATCCCTGATTGAAGAGCAAGGTTACGACCTGGTCACCCTCTGCGCTTCGGCACAAGCGGTGTCTCTGTACAAACGTCTTGGCTTCGGGAAGTTTGGCGAAGTGAACTGCTTCGCGCAGATGCCTGACTGAGATCGGCGCATAGAAAAACACCGCCTTCCGTTTCCAGCAGGCGGTGCTTTGATTTCGTCTCGCTGTAGGAGAATGATCGCGATTAGACGCGACGTTCTCGCAGACGGGTTGCCTTACCAACGCGATCGCGGAGGTAGTACAGCTTGGCGCGGCGAACGACACTGCGACGAGTGACTTCCACCTTGGCGATTTGTGGGCTGTGAAGTGGGAACTTCTTCTCGACACCTTCGCCAGCCACGATGCGGCGAACGGTGAACATTTCACGGGTGCCGCTGCCGCTCTTGGCGATCACGGTACCGATGAACTTCTGGATACGTTCCTTCTGACCTTCGAGAATCTTGGTGTGAACCTCGACGGTGTCGCCGATCTCGAAGAAATCGACTTCGCTCTTTTTGTAGGCCGCTTCGACCTTGTTCATCAAATCTTGGCTCATTGCCAGTTTCCTTCTGCTACAGCGTATTAACGTTTATTTTCGTTGGCATCGTCCGCTTGCTTCTCGAGCAAATCGGCTCGCCTTATTTTTGTCTTTTCCAGCGACTGAGCTTTCCGCCAGGCGAGGATCTCTTGGTGATTGCCACCGAGTAACACCTCGGGCACATCGAGGCCGCGATATTCGCGAGGCCGCGTGTACTGCGGGAATTCGAGCAAACGATTGCCTTCACTGAAGGAGTCGTCTACTGCGCTTTGCTCGTCGCCGAGCACGCCAGGGATCAGGCGAATCACCGTGTCGATGATTGCCATCGCCGCAACTTCACCTCCATTGAGGACGAAGTCTCCTAGCGAAATCTCTTCCGGCTGCAGAAGATCGATCACGCGTTGATCGAATCCTTCATAGCGGCCGCAAATCATGGTCAGTCTTGGCTCCTGGGCGAGTTCTTCGACCAGGGGCTGATCAAGGGTTCTGCCTTGCGGGCTGAGCAAAATCAATCTTCCTGGCGACGGGGCCAAGGGACGAATCTGCTCGATGGCTTCGACAACCGGTTGCACGCGGATGACCATTCCTGGTCCGCCGCCAAAGGGCCGGTCGTCAACTCGATTGTGCTTGTCGTTAGCCCAGTCCCGCAAGTTGTGGACATGGGCTTCGACCAGTTCTTTCCCGATCGCCTTGTTGAGCAAGCTTTCTCCGAGATAGCCGGAGAAGATCTCTGGAAACAGCGTCAGGATATCGAACCGCATGGCAGGCTAAGGCCTTAGCCTTCCGCTTTTTGCTCTTCACCACCTTCGGTGGCGGCAGCTTCCACGGCTTCACCTTCAGCAGCAGCATCTTCCGCTGGGGCTTCGCCCTCGGCAGGTGCTGGAGCTTCTGGTTCTGGTTCCTTGATTTCCACTTTCGGAGGAACGTAAGCAGTCTTGGTCGCCATGCGAGCCAAGGCTTCTTCGCGAGCAGCCACGTGCGAACCGTTGGTGCCGTACTTACGAATCAAAACGGCAACCTTCGGGGAAGGCTGTGCACCGACGCCGAGCCAGTAATCGACACGGTCGGTCTTCAACGAAACGCGAGCATCCTTTTCCTTGACGAAAGGATCGTAGGTTCCGAGGTATTCAATAGCCTTACCATCTCGCGGGGTGCGAGAATCCATGGCGCAAATACGATAGAACGGACGATGAGTCCGGCCCATCTTCTTCATGCGAATGCGAACTGCCACTACGTAACTCCTAAAGGTAAACCTTCTGACGAACTAAGCTCAACGACGAGGTTAACGACGTCGTTTTTTGAGCTTCTTTTTAAGCTTGTTTTGTTTGGCAACGTCTTTGGTTGTTAAACGTTTGCCGGTCCCCTGCTTGGCCTTTTTCATTTTGCCAGTCGGGTCCATCAACTCTCCGCTGCGAAGCTTTCGCATCATGTCCATTGCGCTGGACATGCCGCCACCAGCCATTCCCTTCATCAACGAAGCCATGCTGTCGAACTGTTTGATCAGTTCGTTGACCTCTTGCGGCGAAACACCGGCACCCTTGGCGATACGCTGACGTCGGCTGTTGTCGATCACTTTCGGATCGTTTCGTTCAGCCGCGGTCATCGAGTCGATCATACCGCCGAGACGCTTCATCTCTTTTTCGTGATCGCCACCCTGCAGCATCTTGCTCATTTCACCCATGCCTGGCATCAAGCCGAGCATCTTGGTCATCAGACCTGGGCGAGCAATTTGATCGAGCTGCTTGCGGAAGTCGTCCAGGGTGAACTGCCCTTTTTGCAGTCGTTCCTGGGTCTTCTGGACCTGTTCCTGATCGAATTCACGCTGGGCGATCTCGAACATCGAGACCATGTCGCCCATACCCAGAATTCGACTGGCCATACGGTCAGGGTGGAACGGCTCGAGGCCGTCCATGTGTTCGCTTACGCCGATGAACTTGATCGGCACGCCGGTGACATGCTTGACCGACAGCAACGCACCACCACGGGCATCGCCATCCAGCTTGGTCATCATGACGCCGTCGAGTTCCAGGGCTTCGTTGAATGCCTTGGCACTGTTCACCGCGTCTTGACCGGTCATGCCGTCGACCACCAGGAAGACCTGGTCAGGCTGCACCTTCAAGTCGATCGTCTTGAGCTGTTGCATCAGCTCTTCGTCGATTGCCAATCGACCGGCCGTGTCGAGGATCACGACATCGAGGCCGTTTTCGCGGGCAAACTTCACCGCGTTCTGGCAGACAGCGATCGGGTCGGTTGCCCCTTCTTCGCTATAGACTTTCGCCCCAACACTTTCGCCGACCACGTGCAACTGCTGCACGGCTGCCGGACGCTGAAGGTCGGCGGCACACAGCAAGGCCTTTTTGCCTTCGGTGCCGATCAAACGGGCGAGCTTACCGCAGGTGGTCGTCTTACCCGCACCCTGCAGACCGCACATCATCAGCACGGTGACATCTTTTTCGAGCTTCAGAGTGGGGTCGACCGGGCCCAGCAGATCGATCAGGGCCTGATTGACGATACCAACGAGCTGCTGCTCCGGCTTCAAGGCTTTCAAGACATCCTGACCGACAGCTTTGTCGGAGACGTCTTTCATGAAATCCTTGACGACAATGTAACTTACGTCCGCTTCGAGCAGCGCGTTCTCGACCAGTTTCAGGCCTTCACGCATGTTCGATTCGGTCAATCGGCCTTGTCCGCGCAGCGTCTTAAACGCCGATCGTAAGCCGTCTTGTAACGAGTCCAGCATGGGAAGCTACGCCTAGGGGTCGAAATACAGTTGGGTCGGGCGGTAAAGTGCGGCAGATTGCTTCGCCCCGGAAGGGCAAAACATACCTACGGACCACTCCCGAGAGATGGGTCGAAACGCGTATTCTAGCGAACCCCACAGCAGGTTGGCAATTGGTAATGGGTAGCCGAGGGGGTGTTTTTCCGGCAAGACACCCCCGCCAACGTGTGACACGCAACCACTCATGCGGAGATCGTCACCTGCCAGGCCGTGATTAACGAGGGAGCCAGGTCACCTAACCCAATTTGCCGTTAAGGTTTACCGGGGGCCTGTTTCGAGAGCTTCACAAGCGTTTCACGAACCTTGGGCTGATCCTTTTCTGTCAGGATCAGGTAGCGATCGCGGCCCTGGGGATTCTCGGTGAAGATCGTGTGACCTTCGTCGTTGACGCTGACCTGGCCTGGGGCTGAGAGAGCAAAGTACTGCTCAGGATCACGAACTGCCACCAAGACTGAGGTCAAATCCCAGGTCGGGCGATCGTGTGGCGGAGGACTATATAAGTAGTAAGCCTCCGACAGAGGATGATGTGGCACGTAGCCGTAATCTCCTTCGATGCTTTCGTGCGGGTAGGTCAGCGCGATGCCGATTTCGTAACCACTCCACTGAATCGGAGTCGGCCACTGCTGCGTCAGTTTTTGGGCGGCGGCCAGGTCTTTGATGATGTTGTACTCGCCGTAGCGACCTTTCTTACCTGGGATCTGCCGGAAGGCACCTCCCATGATCGAAAGCAGCTTGACCTTCTTCTTAACAAGGTCGACACCGCCCAACGAACTGGTGTCGTCCGGCTGCGAAGCGAGCAGATTGGCAAGATTCGTCGAGAAACCGACCTGAGCGATCACGACGCTATGGTCTTCCGCCGCGGCCAAGGTCTTTCGCAACAAGGCGACCGCATCAGGAGCGTCGGCACCTGATTTCAAATCGTGGGGAAAACGCTGCTTGTCGCCATCCATCTGCTGAGCGAGTCCGAGAAACTTGCCTGCTTCCGGAGTTACCCCACTACGACAGACCCCAATCGGAATTTCTCCCCGACCATAGAACGTGTTGACGGCGTCGGTAAACGGTGCCGCCAACGGATTGTCTTTGGTAATGGTGACCGCCAGCAATTCACATTCGCCACTGCTTTGCAGCGTGTGGATCATGCCGAGTGCCAGAACGTCGTCGACATCGTTGCCAATGTCGGTATCGAAGATCAGCGGCACTGGCTTGCGGGCATCTTCGGCCGAGGCGAACGTCGTCAACGCCACGGCCAGAAGTAAGGTAGCCATCGAGGTTTTTGTTTTCGTCATGGGGCAATCATCGAGGTGGGCTGGGGAGGAAAGGAGGAGCGAGCAGGGGTGGCAGAAGCTATTTCTGTGTGGCGTTCTCGGTGGCAGCCGGTCGCTTCTTGACCGGCATCGGCTTCAAACCTTGGATCTGCAGCGTCGAAAGCTTCTTCGTTTCCAGGTCGAAAACGCGGATCATGTGGTTGTTGGTGTCGGCGATATATAGCTTGCCATTGGCATGCGAAATCCCGGCCGGTTCGTCGAACTGAGCAGGATCGTCAGCGATCCCTGGCTCTCCGGTTCCGACCAGGGTCGTCACATCGCCCGTCGCAGCATCGACCGCCTTGATTTTGTTGTTGTAGGTATCAGCGGTGTAGATGATGCCGTCGACATAACAAACCCCGAGGGCGTGCTGCAGCTTTGCAGTCTTCGGCGGCCCATCGACGTCACCGAAGGTAAACAGACGGCCATATTGCAGGTGAGAAGTCCCAATCACCGTCCGGACACTTCCTTCGGGATCGAAAGGAACGGCACGAATCGAGCTCCCTTCGCTATCGGCTACGAACAGCGAATTGCCGTCGGAAGTCAGCCCCGATGGCTGGGCGAACGAGGCAAAACCTTGCTGATACGGAACCGGCGGTAGTAGCGGGCCATCGACGATGTCTTCGCGGCCGTTGCCAGCGAAAGGACCGATTTCCGATTCATCCAGCTTCATCTTCCAGATCTGGTGCGGACCTGCCATGGCGATGTAGAGGCTATCGCCACGAGGCCACAAGGCCCACGGGCTGTTGATCGCTGTCGTTTTGGGGGTTCCGATAAAACGATCTGGCAGACTGCTGACAGTCGCATTTTCCGAGACACCTGGCCAGTTGTTGCGGGCCTGCTCGCCGATTCCGGCGATCGTGGTGACCTTTTTCTCCTTCAGATCAATCTTTCGCAGCAGATGGTTCTCGGTATCGGCGACATACAAAGTGTCCTGCACGAGTGCCACGCCTTGCGGGTGATCGAACTGGGCCACTTCATAGCTTCCATCGGCCGAGCCGATTTCGCCGTTGCCGATCACTTCCTGCAGTTCGCCATCAAGCGAGGTGATGACAATGCGGTTGTGATTGCTGTCCGAAATGAAGAGCCGATTCGACTTCTCGTCGGCCAGAATCTTGCCGGGAAATCTCAGCGGTGTTGGGTCCTGACTGTAAGCCAATAGGTCGAACTGAATTGGCTTTTCGTCCAGCGAACCGTTTTCGCGATAGTAGGCCATCGCGTCGTTCAGAACCTGGCGAATATCGTCGGCTTTGAATTCTCCGCGACGCAGATAGACGACGTTCCCTTCCGGATCGATCAAGTACATCGTCGGCCAGCTATTCACCGAAAAGCTGTTCCAGATCTTCATCTGATCGTCGTTCACGACCGGGTGTTCGATCTCGTAGCGCAGAATGGCCTCGCCGATGTTCTGGGCCTCTTTTTCCGTATCAAACTTCGCTGAGTGGACCCCGATCACCACCAATTGATTGGGGAATTCCTGCTCCAGCTTTTTCAGCTCCGGGAGGATGTGAATGCAGTTGATACAGCAGTACGTCCAGAAATCGAGCAGCACGAACTTGCCACGCAGGTCCTTCAGTTCCAGCGGCCCCTTGGTGTTCATCCACTCCATATCTTTGGGGAACTCAGGCGCTGGAATCTTCACGCGGAAAGGATGCTCGGCAGCCTTCGCGGCAGGCTGCTCGGCTGCGTCACCGCTAGCAGGCTTTTCGGTCGTTTGCGGCTGTTGTTCTTCCGCCATCGCGAATGGATGCGAAGAGGAGCTACCACAACCAACCAGCAGTAAGACAGCAACAACGAGAGCTAGCTTGCGCAGGAACGGCAAGGCAGGGATTTGCATGCAATTCATTGATAAGACCTTCCATTTGCGAGGGCAGGATTCCAATAAATTGGAACGTTTTCAGGAGAGAAAGGCTGTGGTTTTTCGTACAATACGGCCAAGTCTATCCGAAAGGGTTGATCCCGAATTGTACCCCTTTTCGGATTGGTTTTCTTGTGCCACCACCACCCCACAGAGGCAAGCTGGCGGCATCTTGAAAAAATTCCTGGGGTCAGCCCCAGATTTGGCCGACAAAGTATAACGATTATAGCGATTATTCCGGAGTCGCCCGGAAGCGATATTTTCGAACGTGCACCCATGAACGTGCTATCTTTGGTGGAATGGTCCCAATGCGGGGCGAGTAAGTACGACTCGCACGGCATCCTACCCTTTCCGACCAACCCACCAAATATCGGAGGATCATACTGTGTTTCGTAAGTTATGGCTTGCTGTCTGTCTCTTACCACTGCTGGCCTCGTTTGGAATGGGCCAGGACTGGGCGAACAAAATGTTCAAAGTTCGCACCCACGACTTTGGGACAGTAGCAAAGGGCGCGAAAGTATTCTATGAATTCGAGCTCCAGAACATCTATGAGGAAACGGTTCACATCGCCAGCGTTCGATCGAGCTGTGGCTGCACCAGCCCTTCGATCAAGACCGACACGCTGAATACCTGGGAAAAGGGCGCGATCGTCGCCAAGCTGAATACTGACAGCTTCCTGGGACACAAGAGTGCCACGGTGACCGTCACCATCGACAAACCATTCTACGCAGAAGTCCAACTCAACGTTTCGACCAACATCCGTGGCGACGTTGCTTTTGAACCAGGTTCGGTTCAGTTTGGCAACGTCGAGCAAGGCGAAGGAGCCGTTGCCAAGGTGCACGTCACCCAAGCGGGTCGCAGCGACTGGATGATCACCGACGTCCGTAGCAACGACGACTTCCTCGGCGTGGAAATGACCGAGACCAATCGTGGTGGCGGTCGCGTTGGGTATGACCTGACCGTTCGCCTTAAAGAGAATGCTCCGGTTGGCTTCATCTCCACCCAGTTGGCTTTGATCACCAACGACGGCCGCAGCCCATCGGTTTCGCTGCCTGTTGAAGGCAAAGTTGATTCGCCTCTGAACGTCAGCCCAAGTGCCTTGTCGCTGGGTGAACTGAAGCCAGGCGAAAAGAAAGAAGCCAAGCTGATTGTGCGAGCGAAGAAGCCTTTCAAGATCACCGGCGTGACCTGTGACAATGAAGCCTTCCAATTCGCCGCCGTCCCGGAAGAAGCCAAGAAGCTGCACTTTATCCCACTGACTTTCACCGCGGGTGAAAAGGGTGGCACGATCGTTCAGAAGATCACCATCGAAACCGACCTGCCGGGCGACGTCAGTGGTGAATCGGTTGCGACCGTGGTCGTGGCTGGTGGTAACTCCGAAACCTAGTTTCGGATCGCCAATTCAAACGAAAAGAGCCCGGTTCGCAATCGAACCGGGCTCTTTTTTGTTCTTGCGGTAGCCTGGCCACTAGGCCTTGGCGTATTTCGGCTCGGAGTTCGCCGCGTTCTTCTCGGGTAGCGGTGGGAGGGCTTCTTCCAGCACGCCCTTTACCCGTGGCCACATCAAGATGGCCTCGAACAGCATCCAGACTTGCAGGATCAGCACGCTGATCCCCAAGATCGACAGCAGAACCTTGCGTTCCGCCAGATAGCCGTTCTCAGAGAATAAGTTGTAATACATCGCCAACGCAGGCAGGATCAACATTGCCACCATCGGAATCGCAATGAACCAGATCGGCTTGCTGCGCCGCCAGAGATAGAACGCGGTTACCATCATCGCCAGACCTGCCAGCAACTGATTCATCGCACCGAAGAGCGGCCAAAGCATGGTTCCCCCCTTCCCTGGCACCGGACCGGCGAAGATCGCAATTGCCAGGGCTGAAGCCACCGCCACACCGGTCGCGGCATACTTCCCGGCGAGGGGACGAGTCACTGGGGTCGAATCGAACAATTCTTGTAGCACGTAACGCTGCAAACGAGTCGCGGTGTCCAAAGTCGTTGCCGCAAAGTTCGCTACCAACACGGCAATAATGCTGATCCCGATTTCCAGGGGAATACCGATCGCCGAAAGGAAGTTCGCTCCCCCTTCGACGAACGCGGCCACCAGTTCTCGCAGACCGAAACCGTTCCAACCTTTAGCCATGCTGTAACGCATTTCCCAGGCCGCTTGCCCCACCAACGGAGCGCCCGTTGCGTCAGTCACGGCCGTGTACGTGAAGCCACCATTGGCGGTTGGTTCCCCTTGATAAATGCCCATCCCAACCCCAGCACAGCAAGCCAGGATCACGATCACCGCCAGACCGCCTTCCAACAGCATGGCTCCGTAGCCGATGTACTGGGCGTCCGATTCTTTCTCGACCTGTTTGCTGGAAGTCCCGCTGCTCACCAGGCAATGAAAGCCACTACAAGCACCGCACGCGATGGTAATGAACAGAAACGGGAAGATCGGCGGAGCCCCAGCCGGCAGTTCTTGCGCGACCGCAGGGGTCGAATTCCAGAGATCAGCCTGACCGGTGATACTCGCGACCATCAAACCGACAAACAGCAACGCCAACGCCACAAGCAACTGATGGCTATTCACGTAGTCGCGTGGCTGCAGCAATAACCAGACTGGCAACACCGAAGCGACAAAACAGTAAATCAGCAGAATGACCGTCCAGATCACCAGCGAGCTGAGATAAGGATTCGCCGCCAGGTCTGGCCCCAGCATACTCTGCAAGATCGCGGTCAGGTCGACCGGAAGGTAATAGACACCGACATAGATCGAAACATAGACAATCACCAAAGCCACCAGCGAAGGAAACAGCAGGTGGGCATCTTTCTTCCGGGTATAAATCCCGAGAGCGATCGCGATCGGCATGCTGATCCACACCGGCAGCACCGTTTGAGGATAGAACGCAAAGATACTGGCCACCACCAGGCCGAAGATTGCGAGCACTACCATCAAGGCCGAGGCCAGCACCAGCAGGAACAAGTACTTTGCTCGCTTGTTGATCACGCGACCGGCGATCTCGCCGACGGTCTGACCACGGTTGCGAAGCGAAACGATCAACGAACCCAAGTCGTGCACCGCTCCGACAAAGATCGAACCAAACACAACCCACAGCAAAGCCGGCAGCCACCCCCAAAACACCGCAATGGCAGGACCGACAATCGGGCCAGTTCCAGCGATGCTGGTGAAGTGATGCCCAAAGACCACCTGGCGATCCGTTGGACAGAAATCGATGTCGTCCTGCAACTGCTTGCTGGGGACCTCGCGATTGTCGTCCAGGTCGAAGATCTTCTTCGATAGCCAGCGCCCATAGGTGTTATAGGCAACAATAAAGCCGACAAATGACAGAACGGCGACAATCAGCGTGGACATAAGCGTAAAATACGTGCGACGGTGTGAGGCACCGTGCATCCAAGGAGAGAGAACAGAGGGTGGGACGTGCGGGGATAGTGGGCTCCCCTGCCGCTCTCTATAATGATGAATACTTCAAACGACGTGAATAGCTCACAATCGAACTGAGATAAAATTTTTTTGCGGCTTGGCGCCTTCACAAGGAATTGATCGATCGTGTCGGACAAGATTGAAAACGTTGTTATCGTCGGTAGTGGCCCTGCAGGATGGACTGCTGCAATCTATGCAGCCCGGGCCAATCTGAACCCTCTGCTGTACGAAGGTGCGGCTCTGCAAGAGCATTACGACCTGGGCCGCGGTCCCCTGGGACAGCTGGCCATGACGACGGAAGTCGAGAACTTCCCTGGGTTTCCATCGGGCGACTTGAGTGGTTATCTCGACAATGCCATCGATGAAAGCCTCCGCCAGTACATGGCTCCACACCAGAAGCATGGTGTGAGCGGCCCGGAACTGATGGAGCTGATGCGTCAGCAAGCCAAAAACTTCGGCACACGCGTGGTAACCGACGATATCGTCGAAGTTGATTTCTCGGTGCGACCTTTCAAATTAAAGCCCCGCGAAGGGGAAGAATGGCTCCAGGCCCGCTCGGTGATCATCGCCACCGGCGCTCGCGCCAACTACCTGGGTCTGGAATCGGAAGCCACGTTCAAGAATCGCGGTGTTAGCGCATGTGCGGTCTGCGATGGTGCTTTGCCACGTTTCCGCAACAAGCCATGTATCGTGGTGGGTGGTGGTGACTCGGCGATCGAAGAAGCAGACTACATGAGCAAGTACAGCTCGGTGGTCTACCTGGTTCACCGTCGCGATCAGTTCCGGGCCTCGCAGGCAATGGTCGACCGTGTCATGGCCAACGAAAAGGTCGAAGTGGTCTGGAACCATGTCGTCACCGAAGTGCTGGGCGACGATCAGAACGGCGTGACCGGCGCCAAGCTGGCCAGCACCGTTGATGACTCGACCAAAGACCTGGAAGCTTCCGGCTTCTTCCTGGCGATCGGGCATACGCCGAATACCGATTTCCTGAAGGGCAAGCTGGAAATGAACAATGCCGGCTACCTGAAGTGGACGGTACCGTTCCGCACCAATACCAGTGTCGAAGGTGTTTTTGCCGCTGGTGACGTGGCGGACGACCACTATCGTCAGGCAATTACCGCCGCTGGTACCGGCTGTATGTCGGCTCTCGATGCCGAACGCTGGCTTGCCTCGCAGGGCTTGCATTAAGCTCAAAAGGCAACCATCATTAGAGGCACTGAGAACCCTATCGGTTCCTTGTGTCTAGTGAAAAACCATGGCAAGGGGAACGAAGATCGTTCCCCTTTTGCTTTATTCCCCCATCACCCCGCCATCCCTTATCTACGCCAAATCTGGGCGAAGGACTCGCAATGTCTGATACCGTGAGCAAAGTCGAAACAGACCGAGAGATTCTGCAGGAAGCGCAATCCCAGGGTCCCGCCGCTACGCTGCGTGCATGGGTTCGCTTGTCAGGCCCAGGCTGGCTGCAAAGTGCGATCACGCTCGGCGGCGGTTCGTTGTCGGGTGCTTTGTTCATGGGGATCTTGGGTGGCTACAGCTTGTTGTGGCTGCAATTGGTAGCGATCATCTGTGGTGTGGTGATGCTCTCGGCCATCAGCTACGTGACCCTTTCGACCGGCAAACGCCCATTCCGCCAGATCAATGCCCACATCAACCCGGTGTTGGGTTGGGGCTGGATCATCGCAACGGTTGCGGCGAACATGATCTTCCTAATGCCACAGTTCGGCCTTTGCTACGCCGCGTTGAATAAAAACCTGGCCCCAGGCCTGGTCGGCGATTCGCTTACCGACAAAGCGGTGGTTTCTCTGCTACTGCTGATCGCGGGCGGCGTTCTCGTTTACATGAACTCTCGTCCTGGTTTAGCGACGAAGATCTTTGACTGGTTGCTCAAGGGCATGATCGGCGTCATCGTGATCTGCTTTTTCGGCGTGGTCGTGAAGCTTGGTCTTTCGGGCGAAGCGTTTTCGTGGTCGGAAGTCTTCTCGGGCTTCATTCCTGATTTCTCGGCGGCGACGACGCCAACGGGCGATCTGGACGAAATCGCCAGCACCGTCGAAGAACCTTACCGTTCGTTCTGGACCACTCGCATCGTATCCGACCAACGCGCTGCCATGATTGGTGCCGCTGCCACGGCGGTTGGTATCAACATGACCTTCCTGTTGCCATACTCGATGCTGGCTCGTGGCTGGGACAAAACGTTCCGCGGTCTGGCTCGTTTCGACTTGTCGACCGGTATGGCGATTCCTTACATCCTGGTGACAAGCTGCGTGGTGATTGCCTCGGCGGCGGCTTTCCACGGCAAAGTGGACGAAGCCTTCCTCTCGAACTCGCCAGCTACCATGAAGACCAGCCCGGTCTACGGCGGCGCCGAAAAACTGCTGGCGGCTCGGGTGCTGATGAACGAAGACTCGCTCCAGGTTCCCGAAGAATACCTGAAGGAAGCCACCAACGAAGCGGGCGAAGTCAACAAGGCTGAACTGGCCTCGATGCTGCTGAAGGCTCAGTACGAACCGCTGCTGCAAGGGATGGCCGATCTGCCTGAGAACGAAAAACGTCTGGCTGCCTCGCTGGTCAAGCGAAGCGAATTCCTGCTTTCGGAATCGCTGGCCCCGCTGCTGGGCGACAACATGGCTCGCTGGGTCTTCGGTGTCGGGATCTTCGGCATGGGTTTCTCGACGATCATCATTCTGATGATGATCAACGGTTACGCCTTTACCGAAATGCTGAACACCAAGCCCAATGGCGTCGCTCACGTCATCGGCTGTTTGGTTGCCGGTTTGTCGGGTGCTTCGTGGTTTATCGTCTGGGACGGGCCGGCCAAGACCTGGCTGGCGATCCTGGTTTCAAGCTTCGCCGTCATGTTCCTGCCGATCGCCTACGTCACGTTCTTTATGATGATGAACAGCAAGAAGATCCTTGGCGAAAACAAGCCGACCGGCACGAGTTGGCTGGTCTGGAACGTGCTTATGGTCATTGCGGTGGTCGGTGCAATCGCCGCTGCGGTGGTTTCGATCACCGATAAGGTGACTTCTGCCGGAACTCCGTTCGCACAGAAGGCTGTCGTCTTGACCGTGGTCATTGGTTATCTGATCCTGTTTGTAGGCGGATTCTTCTTCCGGTCGGGCGTCGACGACGATCCTGTCGACGCTTAGCCCTCGAATTCCGCCTTACGCGACAACACTCGCCTAGGCTCCCTCTTTTGGAAAGCAGCCGGTCGCCTGGCGAGGCTTAACCAATACAGGGACCCCAGCGATGGAAAAGCGATCGGTCTTACAGGCCCGCAGCGCGGATACGATTGGCCAGCAGGTATGTCTCGAAGGGTGGGTACGCACCCGACGAGACTCGAAAGGTGGTTTCAGCTTCATCGAGCTGAACGACGGTAGCTGCCTGGCTAATATTCAAGTCGTGGCCGACAACCAGTTGGCCAACTACGAAACCGAAGTGAAGCACCTCACGCCAGGTTCTTCGATTCGAGTGGTCGGCGAAGTCTTGCAATCCCAAGGCAAAGGTCAGTCGACTGAGGTAAAGGCGAGCGAAGTTTACCTCTACGGTACCGCCGACGCCGAGACCTATCCGCTGCAGAAGAAGCGTCATACCTTCGAGAAGCTGCGAGAATGGGCCCATCTGCGAACCCGCTCGAATACCTTCGGCAGCGTCTTCCGCGTTCGCAACCGCGTTTCGTACTCGATCCATCAGTTCTTTCAGGAACGAGGATTTCTGTACGTCCACACGCCGATCATCACGGCTTCCGACTGCGAAGGGGCAGGCGAGATGTTCCGCGTGACGACGCTCGATGTCGAGAAGCCGCCGAAGGTGAATGGTAAGGTCGACTTCAGCAAAGACTTCTTCTCGCGGCCTGCCTACCTGACGGTGAGCGGTCAGCTGGAAGGGGAAATCTTCGCAACATCGCTCGGCAAGGTTTACACCTTCGGTCCCACCTTCCGTGCCGAGAACTCCAACACAAGCCGTCACCTGGCCGAGTTCTGGATGGTTGAACCCGAGATCGCATTCGCCGATTTGGAAGAAAACATGGAGGTCGCCGAGGCCTTCCTCAAGCGAATCTTCACCGACGTGATGAACGACTGCGCCGAGGACATGGCGTTCTTCAACGAACGGATCGAACCAGGCATCCTCGATACGCTGAAGGGAATCGTTGAAAGCGAATTCCTCCGCTGCAGCTATACCGACGCGATCGAGATCCTGCAGAAGTCAGGCCACACGTTCGAGTATCCGGTGAGCTGGGGCATGGACCTCCAGTCGGAACATGAACGCTACCTGACCGAACAGCATTTCAAGCGACCGGTCATCCTGCACGACTATCCACGGACGATCAAACCGTTCTATATGCGTTGCAACGACGACGAGAAAACGGTCCGCGCGATGGACGTTCTGGTCCCGAAGGTGGGCGAGATTATCGGTGGAAGTCAGCGTGAAGAACGCCTGGATGTGCTCGAAAGCCGCATGAAAGAGCAGGGGCTCAATGCCGAAGAGTACTGGTGGTATCTAGACTTACGACGATATGGCACGGTTCCGCACTCTGGTTTTGGCCTTGGTCTGGAACGCGTCCTACAGTTTATTACGGGCATGGGGAATATCCGGGACGTGATCCCGTTCCCACGCACCCCCGGCTGGGCCGAGTTTTAAACCGGCCGGTGAACTGTCGAATATCGCCGTAAGGACCCTCGATATGCTACGTCGAACCTTGCCGATCGCCCTTTGTGTGCTGGGCATCGGCACCCTGGTCAGTGTGGCCCAGGCCATCGACCTGAAAGAGCTGAAGAAGAACGTCGAGGAAGGCAAAGCGATTTTGCTGGACGTTCGCGAAGAAGTCGAATGGAAACGGGCTCACCTGGTCGATTCCGAATCGGTTCCCTTTTCAACGATTTCCACCGACTCCATGGCTCGCCGCGCTGCAGTTCGGTTTCCGTCTGATCCCGATGTGAAGTTGTACGCTCTGTCGACCGATGGCCGTGTCTCGACGCTCGCCTCGGACATGTTCAAACGGGTGAACGTCGAGGTGATTGCGTTGAAGGACTCGTACCGCTCGCTGGTGAATGCCGGATTTAAAGAAGTCCGCGGCAACGATCCCAACTGGCAACCGCCGATCCCAGTGCTGCCTCCATAAGGTGCCAGTCCTGCGATCACAATGTTCAAAACTTCGGCCGAAGCAGTCATGCCTCGGCCGAAGTTGTTTCTTGATGTGGGTTTATTGCCTGCGAGAAATTCGGCACACATCCGGCTATAATGAAACGCAATCGAATCACCCTTCCCTCGCCGAACTTCCGATAGGATTCGTCCCGATGAAATATGCATTCCGCCATCTGCTGCTGGGCCTACTGACGATTTTTGCCTGTGCGTCGAGTGCCCTGGCCGCAGACTTGAAAGAGATCCAGCAGGAAATCGAGCAGGGCAAAGCGATCCTGATCGACGTTCGCGAAGAAGAAGAATGGAAAGAGACACACCTCGAAAAGGCGATCCTGGTGCCCGGTTCTGAAATCGCATCTGGCGACCAGAACGAGAAGATTCTGGCCAAGCTCAAGGCGGAAGCGAAGCCAGAGCAGAAGATCTATTGCCACTGTAAGTCAGGCGGGCGAGCCAAGCTGACGGCCCGCCTTCTCGGCAAACTGGGTGTGGAAGTGATTCCGATCACCGACACCTACCAAGAGATGCTCCAGGCTGGCTTCAAGCCGGCGGAACCGAAGTAGGTTCCGCCATTCCTCGCGGCAACCATTACTGGCCGCGACAAAACTCGAAGTAATAAAGCAACCCGGCGATCGTCTTACCATCGGCGATGCGACCATCGCGAACCATCGCCTTCGCCTCCTCAAGCGAAACAATGTGGTTCTCGATCTCTTCTCCTTCTTCGCGAGCCGGGGCATGCATCGTTAGCCCGGTCGCCAGGTAGGTATACATTTTCTCGTCCATCACACCAGGGGATGGGAAATAGACGGCCAGCAGTTCAACCTTCTCGGCTCGGTAGCCGGTTTCTTCTTCCAACTCGCGACCGGCGGTGATCTCGGGCGGCTCGTTCGGCTCGAGCGTTCCGGCCGGGAGTTCGTAAAGCGTTTGATCCACCGCGATGCGATAGTTCTTAATCAGGCAGACATGGTCGTCGTCGACCAGCGGCAAGATCACCGCGGCGCCGGGATGACGCATGACGTCGCGCGGGCGTTCTCCTTGCCAGACGCGTTCGATATTGAATCGGACTCCCTCGAATACCGTCTCAGGCTTCTTCATCAGACAACTCCTTCTCTGCGGGTGGCGCGGCGGACGAACAGAACCTTCATTGTGCCGTACGATTCCGGCCGTTCGAAGGTGGGTCCGTCAAGAATCAAGTTCGTCGGTTGCCAGTTCCAACGGGTTACCAGAGATCAGGGCGTTTCCTTTTCCTAAGGTATACAGCCCATGGAACAGCAGATTGAAAAGCACCACGCCCACGAGCGCCCCGATCAACGGCCAGCCAGTGACATGTTCGTGCACCAGCGTCCAGACGTATTGACCAATACATAAGACCGACACCACAACCAGCGTCGGGGTTCGACTTATCAGGTTCACGACCAAAGCCCCGAATGGCGCCCCCAACGCGACAATCGGTGCGGCCGCCAACCAGTTGGCAAAGACCTCTGGCGCAATGTGGTAGATCTCGGGCCGGAATGTCGCCAGCAATCCGTTCGAGGCAATACCGACTACCGAAGTGAACGCCATTAGAATCACCGAGGTCGGGATAGCGACTTTCAGGTCGGTCCGGTACAGCAGAACCAGCGTGGCGTAGATCATCATGTCGATCCCCACGCCGGTGATCGAAGAAGCGATACCGCCAGTGACACCGATGGCCAACCCGATCCACAAATCGAGCCGATGCCATTGCCGCGATGACTGATGGGCCGAGACCAATTCGCGCAGCTTCACCAGGTGCAAGATACCAAAGCTCGCCCAGATAACGCCGAAGATCAGCTTCACCCACAAGTCCGGCACCCACGGGGCCACCCATGCCGCTCCCAGCGGAGTGCCGATCAGTGCCCCCACCAACGCAGGCCGAAGCAGTCCCCAGTCGACGCTTCGCCCCGAAGAGAGGATGTAGATCGTCGCCGAAGTCATCCCGATCGACTGGATCGCCAGGCCGAAGTTGCGCCCCAGTGCCCCAGGAAAATCGAACAGCAGCACCAAAACGGGGAAGGCTACCGTGCCGCCTCCCATGGGAGTCGAGCCTGCCACGTACGATCCTACCGACATCGTTAGCGCGATCGGCCAGTGGTGGAGAACCGTCGAGACATGTCCCCCCACCAATACCAGCGTCAGCCAGGCTGAATAGAAAATCGTCAGCCACAACCAGAACGGCCACATGCGAGGCCACGAGCCGAAACGAAGAAACCCCATCGAGGGCAATTCCCGGAAAGCAGTTACTGGGAACAAACAGCCTTGATTGTTCGCGTTGCAACAACACTTGTCAAGACAATCGTTTGATTTGATTCGCCTGGTGGAATTCTCGATGGCGAAACCAGGTTCCCCCTGTTAGACTCGACAGCGTAAGGATTTCCATCCAGCAAATCCGATGACGTGCTGGTTCGGGAATGCCTTTCTGGTTGTGATTCGCTTGGCGGATGAGTGACAATCAGGAGGAGTCCGTACGTCTAAACATTAGGCCAACGTGGTCACGCAACACCTCGATCCCGATCATCCGCCACCCAAACGCAAAGCACCGCTGACAGGCCCTATTCGTAAGATGGCCACTGGTGGTGCTCTCTTTGTTGCGATTTGTGTCGTGGCGGTCGCTGGCTACATGTCGCATGGATGGCGAATGGACGACGCCATCTACATGGTCATCATCACCATCTTCGGCGTCGGTTATGGAGAAGTCCAACCGGTCGAGTCCCCTGCCCTGCGAGCCCTGACCATCATGGTGATCATCGCAGGCTACGGCGCAGTCATTTACACCATCGGCGGCTTCATGCAGATGCTGGTCGACGGTGAACTTCAGAAGGCACTAGGAGCGAGACGCATGTCGCTGGAAATCGATCGCCTCGAAAAACACACCATTATCTGTGGCGTCGGCCGCATGGGATCGATCCTGGCCCGCGAACTAAACGCCGCTGGCAAGCCGTTTGTCGTGATCGACACCGACGAGCGTCGTTTGAACGCCGCCCAGGAACTGGGCTATCTGTTGATCAGTGGTGACGCGACCGACGAACATGTGTTGGAACTGGCCGGAATCAAACGTGCCTCGGTCTTGGCGACCGTTCTGTCAGAAGACGCCACGAACGTGTTTGTCGCCGTCACGGCCCGGGGCATGAATCCCGACATCATGATCATTGCCCGAGGTGAAAATCCCAAGACCGAGAAAAAGCTGATCGGCTGCGGGGCGAACAAGGTCGTGCTTCCCACCGCGATCGGTGCCAAGAAACTCGCCCAGATGATCATTCGCCCCTCGGCAGAAAACATGCTAGAACAAGTCACCACGCAGGGTGACATGAACGACGAACTGGGCCGCATTGGCCTGCGGTTCGATGAGTTGATCGTGGCGGCGGGCTCGTCGCTGGTCGACAAAACGATCAGCAGCATCGAACTTCGCAGTAACCATGGTTTTCTGATCGTCGGTCTGCGGCGGAAAGATGGCTCGACGCTCCTCAATCCGCCCGCCGAGACGGTGTTGGCCACCGGTGATATCGTGATCGTTTTAGGGCACACCAACGATATCCCACAACTCGCCGAACGTTTCTGTGCGACACGCGGCAAAGTGACCTACCGCGGCGTCACCGTCGACCACTAGCCCTGACCATCAAGAGCATGGAAGTTCGCAACGCTTTGCCGGAAGAGTATCCTCAACTCTGGCAGTTGTTCTACGAGACGATTCACACCGTCAATGCCCGTGATTATTCGCCTCAGCAACTCGACGCGTGGGCTCCTGCGGAAATTGAAATGTCCCGCTGGGAAGCTCGAATGGCGAGCATCCATCCGTTTGTCGCCATCGAAGGAAACGAGATCGCTGGCTTCTGCGATGTTCAGCCGGACGGCCTGATCGACATGTTCTTCGTCCATCATCAATGGCAACGCCGCGGCGTCGGCCGAATGCTCTTCGCCGAGATCGAGCGACGCGCCGCAGCGATGAAGCTGAAATCGCTACACTCGCATGTCAGCCTTACCGCGCGTCCTTTCTTCGAGGCTCACGGCTTCTCCGTTGAGGAGCCGCAGCAAGTGACTATCAATGGCCAGACGCTGAGCAACTTCCTGATGCGACGCTCGCTTAATTCATGCTCTTAAGATACGTGCTCAGGTCGACCAGGTTCTCGGCGAAAGTCTCGCTCGAGATGAACTGATCGCCCGGCTTGAACCGCTGATCCCCGACCAGGCGTTCATTCTTGAAGGTTGTGATCCAGCGTCCTTCGCTGTCGAGCGAACGGAGGATACGATTCGCGTCGCTGGCCGACACGCTCCTTCGGCTCCCATATTGACGGGCCAGTTTAAGCACGCGATTGGTGCGTTCTTTCAGGTATGCCACCTTCGAGTTGGTCTTCCAGCCGTAGTGATCTGGCAGGTTCGAGTCGTCGTAAGTCAGCACGTAACTCTTCCCCTCGCGGTTCATGTAGAGGGGGCGATTGGTCTTCAACTCGTAGTATCGCGCCAGTTGTCCATTGGGAAGCTTTGAAGACTCCAGGTAAGCGATTCCCTTCCCGCACGGATCCAAGTATTTTCGATCACGGGTAACCTGAAAGATGCTCAACAACGCATCCATCGCATCTACTGACTCGCGGCCGGCGATCGCTGGTGGCTCGAACTTGCGAGCCCAGATCGGTTTCATGTCGTAACTATACTGTTGGGCCCAGCCTGGCTGTGGATCGGGCATCTGGGCGAGAATCAGAAAGTCGCCTAGCTTCTTCGCAGCCTCCAAGTAGCGGGGGTCTTTGTAGATCTCGCTCGCGTCAAGCAGCACTTCCGTGACACTGCCTGCCAGGCCGTCGTTGAGCGTATACATGTCCCAATAGTTCTTGACGCGACCTTCGGTCTTCCAGTCGTAGTCGGGATACGATGCCTTAACGATGGGAAGCGAGGAATCGGCCGGTCCGGTCCATACCTGAGGAAACGCTCCGTTGGGACACTGAGCCTCCAACAAGGCATCAAGCCCGGTCTTCGCGGCGGTGTGGATCGCTTCGTTTTCAAAGTTGTAGGTCTTGTCCAACCGCATGAGAAACCGCAGGGCCGATTGCGTCTGATCGTCGTCGAGCGATGAATTGTTCTTTCCCTTGCCGTGACCATTACGATAGAGCGCGACCCGCTCTCCTTGCGGATTGAAGTCGATGCAGTTTGTCCATCCGCCTGACTGCAGTTGCCCGTAGATCAGCGCCGTGGCCGCTTCGGTCGCGGCATCCAAGTAGAACGAATCGCTGGTGGCCTCATACGCATCCAGGAATGCCATACCGACGGTCGGCGTCCCAGGCGGCTGCACCCAGATCTGCTCGGGCGATGCCACCCCTTCGCCATATCGCTGCTTCAAGTCGGGACTGTAGAAGTAAACATAGCCGCCCCGAACGGCGACCTGCGACCGGTAAAACGTCGCTGCCTTCTTCATTTGTGCCAACACTCTGCTGGCGTTCGGTGACTGTTCGGTCGTTGCCGCAGCGACGGGCAGCACCCATCCAATCAGACAGAATGTAAACACGAGCAGACGGACAGCGCTAGGCATGGCAGAGGCCTTCCGGAGGGAAGTCGAGAGGGGGGTGGAAAAGTTCTCTCGAATATACCGGCCGCAGATGCGCGAAGAAAGCAACTTCTTCAGGAGGGCCAACGCAGAAGAATAGGAATGATCCCCAGCGTGAGCATCACCAACCAAACCACGATCTGCAAGATGATCCCTGGCGTCGGCTCGCCGCCGGAATGCGAAAAGCCATCGGATGATTGGCGATGCATTCGGTCTGCTTCTTCCGGCCAAAAGAGCATCCCCAGCAAAACAAGAAAACCGAAAGCAATCGCCGCCGTGCGATTCAGTTCGCCGGTCGTCACCAGGCAATCCAGCACCACAGCCGCCGAGAAAATGCAGCCAGCGATGCGATTCCAGGTCCACTCGATCCCCTCCACCGATTTGCCTCCGTAAATGAAAATGACCCTGGTTGGTTTACCCAGGGTCATTCGTTCGATCTGCAGAAATCTTGCGGCACTGGCACGCCGAAAGCTATTTTCCCTCGGCCATCTGCTGGACCGCCGCTTTGATTTCCTCCGGCGATACTTGCCGCTGCGGCGTGGCCAACGACCAATTATGGCCGAACGGATCGACCACGACGCCATACCGATCTCCCCAGAACATATCGGTAGCAGGCATGCGAACCGTCGCGCCGGCATCTTCCGCCACCTTCATAGCGGCGTCGACATCTTCGACGTAACGATGGATCGTTACCGGCGAACCACCAAGTGCCTTCGGCGACTGCAGCTTGCCATCGCAATACTCTGGAAAATCGTCCGCGATGAAGAAGTGAGCGTCACCAATGACCAGTTCACAGTGCATGATCTTTTCGCCATCGGCCGCGTGCAGACGAAACATCTCGGTCGCACCGAAGGCCTTCTTATAGAACTCGATCGCTTCCGGACAAGGATCACACACCAGATGAGGAATGAAACCAGGGCGACCAGCAGGAACAGGGGTAGACATATTGTTGTCCTTCCAAGGGAGTAGTTTTAACGTCAGGAAATTGCCCCATCAAAACGCGTGGGCATTAGGCGTCGTTATAGGCAGTTTGCAGGGCATGCAGATCGAGCTTTTCCATTTGCATCATCGCGGCCATCACCATTTGCGACTTGGCAGGGTCAGGATCGCCAAGCAAAGTTTTGAGCTTTGTCGGGACAACCTGCCACGAAACTCCGAACTTGTCTTTCAACCATCCGCAGCGGGAAGGCTCGCCACCTTCGGTAAGCTTGTCCCAGTAGTAGTCGATCTCTTCCGCCGATTCGCAGTTGACGACTAACGAGATCGCCTCGGTGAAGGTGAAGACCGGTCCGCCGTTCAAGGCGACAAAGCGTTGGCCTTGAATTTCGAACTCGATCGTCATGATCGAACCCTCTGGGCCTGGACCGACCTCGCTGTAGCGGGTTTCGGAAAGGATCTTGGCATCGTCGAAGACCGACACGTAGAACCGAGCCGCTTCTTCCGCTTGATTGTTGAACCAGAGAAATGGCGTAATGCCTTGCATGGATTTGTCTCCCGAGGTTGGAACGAATCGCCTGTTTACCAAGTAGTCGTTCTCGCATTTCCTCATTCGACAATCAGGGAAAAGATTTTTCTCCTTAGATCACGGCCGCTTTGACGCAGTTGATCGGCGGCAGCGATTCAAAGAGGCAGGTCCAGCCATCACCACCATCGTTGCCCATCCACAACTGACCGGTCGTCGTTCCGAAATAGACCGCTGGTGAATCGCACGAATCGATTGTCATGGCGTCTCGTAAGACCGTGAAGAAACCATCTTTCTTCGGCAGCCCCTTGGTGAGCTTCTTCCATTTGCGCCCGCCATTGGTGCTTCGCCAGACGGCAGGCTTCCCTTCAGGGCAGGTCCGCGTCGAGGGTTCGAGCGGTACCACGTAGATCGTTTCAGGATCGTGAGGATGCACCACGATCGGGAAACCAAAGTCTGAAGGCAAACCATCCGCGATCGATTCCCAGGTATGCCCGTAATCGTCGCTCCGCAGCACACCGATGCCGGGCCTATCGGGCCAGCCGCCATGGTTTTGCATATAAAGCCGACCTGGTGCGGCAGGATGCCGGGCAATTTTATGGACGCACTGCCCGAACTCTGGATAGGGATTCGGGAAGAAGCCAGCGCCGACGCCATCATTCGCCGCATCGAATGTCTTGCCACCATCTTCGCTCAGGTAATGACCGCCTGTCGAAATCCCTAAATGCATCCGGTCGCCATCCCGGACAATCGTATGCAGACAAAGCCCGCCTGCCCCAGGATGCCAATCTTTGGAATGTTTATGGTTGCTGATGCCCGAGATCATCTCCCACGAGTTGCCGCCGTCTTCGCTGTGAAACAACGCCGCTGGCTCAACACCGGCATACAAGTCTTTGCTGCCAGGTCCCGCTTCAAGCGCCCAGATGTTGGCGAGCGAGCGACCATCTTTCCCAGGGAAGGCTGGGGCCGACTTGGTCTCTTTGAACTTCTTTCCCAGATCGGTGGAGGTCAGCAGCTTCATCCCGAACCAGGCATTGCAGCTCGAAGCAAACAGCCGAGGCGACTTGCGGGTATCGATCAACGCCGAATAGACCGCCACCCCCGAGCCGAACGGGCCGCGAAGTTCAAAACGCCCCCGCGACTTGCTGGCCTCGGCGACAAACAGCCCCTTCTTCGTTCCTATGCACAAAACAACGCGATCGGCCATGGGTTAGCCTCCTGAAACGGCGGTCATGATGAAAAGAACATCGTCTGGCGTCAGCGGCGTGGCGAGCCCGTCAGTCCGGTGAAGCAGGTCGTCATTCAAAAACAAATGGATATGCTTGCGGACCGCCCCGGTCTCGTCGCAGACGCTACGAAAGAGATTGGGGCGTACTTGCTGAAGCTGATCGAGGGCCTGCTGAACGGTGGCCGCTTCGACCTGCACCTGGGAAGCCCCCTGGCATTCCGATCGCAACATCGAAGGTATCTGAATCGTGATAGGCATCGGACTACGGCCCCGGAAATAACAGAACGCCAATCTAACGGGGGCTCGGTACCGAGGTTCCCCTGCTATCTGGTCGATTGAACGAGACATGCTTCGACAAGCGGCTGAAAAAATTTTTAAGGGGCTGAAATTGACGATAAACGGCCATTTCGCCCTTATCTGCACTTTCTACCCCAGGGGATGCCAGCACCGCGAACCATTTCCAGCAAGATTCCTCTAAGAAATTAGCAACTCGACACCAGATATGGCATTGGCCCACATTGTCAGGTCTGGGAAGGGACGCTATTATTTCAAGTCCACGGGGTGTAGCGCAGTCTGGCTAGCGCATCTGCTTTGGGAGCAGAGGGTCGTAGGTTCGAATCCTATCACCCCGACTTTTAATCAGCATCAAATCCCGCCGATGGTCGAACAACGACTGTCGGCGGGATTTTTTGTTGGCCTTTTGCCTTGCAGAGGTTTCCCTGGGCGAACGTTGGCCCCATCGATGGGTCATGTTACCGTGTGCGTTGTCGCACTTCTGGCCCTCCTTCTCTTCTCTGCCTTGGGTTGCCATGCTCGCCATTATCCAAGCCACCATCAACGACCTGCCGCGGATCCGTTCCGAGCGAAAAGAGTGGCGCCGTTTTCAGTTCCTGGAATCGGAAACCGAAACCGGCGAGTTCTACGACGCCAACGAATCTGCCCGGTATTTGATCCTGACGGCACTTCAATTTGCGGCGACCGATGAAGACGAATCGCTCGTGCGTTACTTGCTGCAGCAAGAACTCCAACTGCTGGAGAACGATCCGTACCAAGGCTGTGGCGATAAGGTTCGCCTGGCGAGCTACCTTTTGATGCGGTGGCATCGTCTGGATGACTTCTGGCTTTATGCGGACGCCAAGTCAGCGAACTTCGACACAGCGTGCGGGTATGATTCGCAATTCCTTGCAATCCACGGCCCTGAGGCCGCCACCGCCCAACTGGCTTCGCGCGAGCATCACGCTGGGGAATGGCTGAAAGAAGTCCTCTTCGACGAGGAAGGCACTTTTCGCTGGAACGCCGTGGAAATGGAAGAATGGCAGGCCGACCTTGCCGACTACTTTCCACGCCATCCAGAGGCGGTTTCGATCAGGGCCTGGATCGAATTGGCAATCGACTTACAGCAACTAGCCGAGGCCAAAGTCCTTCTCGAGCGTTTCCGGAACGAAACCGAAGAGATCGACTTCTACTGGTTGGTCTATACCCAAAAGCAACTAGGCGACCTGCCTGGGACGCTCAGCACCTACCGGCAAATGCTGGCTGCTGCCGACACCGACTGGGATCGCGTTTCTAAGAGCCACTCCGTTGCCGATGTTCTCTACCAACTTGGTGACGTCCAAGAGGCCTGGGGGACGATTGTTTCCTGCGACTGGATGCTCGATCAGATCGAGGGCTGGCACGAGGTCGGGCTTGGACGCTCGCTGGTCGAGACCGCTTTCAAGATTGCTGCGGTCGCTCCGGAGCCCACCGCGATGGAAGCATTTCGCTGGGCCTGTCATCGGCAGAGCCAACTGGAAACGAACAGCCAGGTGATCTTCGAGGCCGCCGTTGCTGCCGCCCAAAAGTTGAATCAGCCCGAGCAACTCACTTTTTACAAGGCGGAGCTTGCTAAAGAGAAAGCATCCATTCACTCTCAGCTTGAAGGCCTGGAAGACTCGGCGGAAGAATAAAGCGAACTTCCGCATGTAACGGTCGTGTCAATTGTGTGGCCCAAGCGTTCATCTTCGTCGCGAGACGAAGTCGGCGCCATGAATCACGACCTAAGCTTGCGCAATTGCCAGCGGACTGGTCGTCTGACTGGAATGTATTCATGCGGAAACTTTACTCGACGCCTCCAACTGAAGAGTTCGTCCCATGTGGACCTGGCTAGTTCGTGATTGGCATTGGCCGGCTGCGGCACTATTCACTTCGCTGTTTCTGCTGGCACTCACGCCCATGATTGCCATTTCGGCCGGGCTGGCACTGACACTGATTTTCCTGCAGTTGCCGCTCTACATGATTCATCAATTCGAAGAGCACACCGGCGACCGATTCCGGCTCTATATCAATCGCACGATTGGTGGCGGCCGCGAAGCATTGACTCCCGCAGCGACCTTCTGGATTAACTCGTTGGGAGTCTGGGCGGTCGATCTGGTGGCGCTGTACCTCGCCTGGTTTATTGGACCGGCCTGGGGACTCGCGGCTGGTTACCTGGCCGTGGTGAATGCCTTACCTCACATCGGCATGACGATCAAGCGTCGCGAATACAATCCCGGCGTCATCACTGCGGCACTATTGTTTCTTCCGCTGGGCGGCTGGTGTATCTTGCAGGCAGGTGCCAGTGCTAGCTGGACGTTTCATCTGTCAGCCTTGGCCGTCGCGATTGGCGTGCACGTGGCCATCGTGATCCATGTGGCTCGCCGACTGGCAAAGCTTTCCAAAACAGGTTCGTCCGCTGACCTTCCGCGCGGAGCGCACGCCTAAGCGATCTCCGATGAAATTGGCACGCGACGGCCATAGACTCTTCCGTGCCGATGGAGTCGAAAGTGCTGCGATATCTGATCCCGAAATTTGATCGAGCCGATTTGCTGCCAATGCTTCAAGCGGCAGCGATCGGAGCGGTAATCGCTGGGTCATATGGCATTCTCCACGATCAGATCACCTACTCCATTTCGCCGGAGTACTTCACCCGATTTAAGTTCGATCAGTTTGCCTACGCCAACTTCGGAGTCGGCGATCGCGTTTTTGTTGCCGCGATCGGATTTCTGGCGACATGGTGGGTTGGCATGTTTGCCGGGTGGTTTCTCGCGCGATACTACTTCCCAGGCTGCTCGCACGAGACGGCCTGGCGAAATGTCTTTCGCGCGATAGGCTGCATGTTTCTAGTGACCTTCTTGTTCGGAGCCGCGGTCTATGGGTATGGATTGAGCCTTGGACCAGGCACCGATCTTTCGACTTGGCAACCAATGCTACATAGCCTTCGCGTTGAAGATGGTACGGCATTCGTTCGCGTCGGCATGATCCACAACGCCGGTTATCTTGGCGCATTGGTTGGCTTGGTTCTGGCAATCTTGCTGGTGCGGCGATCGCCGGTTGCTTGATTGCCATACTCTGGCCAACTACACTTCCCTCCGAATCAGGTGGATCGATTTAGAAGGAAGCTGCCATGCTGGAAGTCCGAGCTGAATTTGAAAAAGAGTTGACTGCGCGCGGCCTCGCTTTCGAGTTCGATGCCGAGTCGGATCGGTACCGTGTTCAAATCGAGGACTTCGAGATGATGGTCAACTTGGACAACGTGGCCCGCGATGTCGAAGCGAATGGAGACCTACAACGGGTCAGCCGGTTCGTCGATGCGATCATCGAAACGGCCCAGCATCCCGACGACGCGATCGTTGCCGAAAACCTCTACTGGTCGCTCGAACCGAACGACTACGATCCCCCTGCCGATATCCGTGTTTCCTTGAGCAAGTGTGTCGACCGAGTCCTAGTACACATCTCCCCCGGGGGTCGCACGATTCGCTGGGTTACGCCTGAGATGCTGGCGAAGATTGAACTTTCACCGGACGAGGCCGGGGCGATTGCTTTCGCGAATCTCGATCGAGCTCTGGCCGCCGCCACCTTCGAAGCACAGTCGGTCGAAGAAGCAAAGCTGGGCTACTTCGTGACCGACTTCCCTTTCAAAGCAGCGTTACTTCTAGCGCCGACGTTGCGAGAAATCGTCGAGCCCACGATCGGCTGGCCATTGATGGCCGTCGCGCCGGATCGTGATTTCCTTTACCTCTGGGCGGCCCAGTTCGACGAAC
Source organism: Bremerella cremea (assembly GCF_039541315.1). Lineage (GTDB taxonomy): Bacteria > Planctomycetota > Planctomycetia > Pirellulales > Pirellulaceae > Bremerella > Bremerella cremea. The sequence continues at coordinate 136,973 of NZ_BAABFZ010000001.1, forward strand.
TGGCAGGTCGTGTCGGCCCGGTGGCCGTTCGCGAGTTCACCAACGCGTCGTATCCAATTTCAACGGAAGTCTGGAAGATCGACGAAGACAAAATCAAAGCGATTGGCGCTTTCCCGACCGACTCTTAGCGGGCGTCCTCGAATCGAGGTTGAGCTCTCCTAATTAATTTCCGCTTCGCGTGGTTATGCTGGTATCGCCCTCTAGGCTACCCCTTCTGCGGCAACCCACACGTCGCCGATTGCTAGCACGACCCTTAGTTCCTTCCCATATTTTCCGCAGCGAAGGCACCTTGCTCTCATCAATCCATGAGGCAATTGCCAGTTGCGGCATGGTATCGCAGAGTGAAAACTGCTGAGCTTGTGGGGCAAGGGCTATGACCAGAACAACCATCACACCGACCGGGCGGGAACGTACCTTCGGACTCGACGAGATCATCGTCAGCAAGACCGATCCGAAGGGCATCATTACCTACGCCAACCACACCTTCCTGAAGGTCTCTGGCTATACGGAAGAAGAGATGCTCGGCGCTCCGCACAATATCATTCGCCATCCCGATATGCCGCGATGCGTGTTCAAGCTGTTATGGGATACCATCTCGAACGGGCAGGAGATCTTTGCCTACGTGGTCAACCTCTGCAAGAACGGCGATCACTACTGGGTCTTGGCCCACGTCACCCCAACCTTCAACTTGAAGGGGGAGATCATTGGGTATCACTCCAGTCGCCGAGTCCCCGACCAAGAGGCGATTGAGACGATCGTCCCGATTTACGCCAAGCTGAAGAACATCGAAGACTCAGCCTCGGACTGGCGAGCGGGCATGGCGGAAGCGGAACAATCGCTCGGCACCCTGTTGGCAGATTCCGGTATGACCTACGACCAGTTCGCATTCTCGCTGGTCAAGTGTGTTTAGGAGCCAGACACCGATGCTACAAACTGCCGAACAGCTCTCGACCGAAGTAAGCCGCGAACAACTCGAAGCTCGCGTAGCTGAACTAGAAGCCAAGATTGCCCAGTACGAACACTGGATGGAAAAGGCGACCATCGTTTGCGAACACGCCGCCCATGGTGACCTGGAAGCCCGGCTCCTCCATATCGATGCCGACGGCGATATGCAGCGGATGTTGGTCAGCATCAACTCACTGCTCGACTATACCGACGCCTTCGTTCGCGAGGCCAAAGCTTCGCTGAGCTATGCCGCCCAAGGCAAATTCTTCCGCCGTGTCATCCTCCGTGGGATGGTCGGCACCTTCAAACATGCCTCGCTGCTGATCAACGATTCAATCTCCGAAATGCGACGTTCTTCGGAAGAGTTGGCCAACGCCGAAGTCCGCCGACTAGCCATCGCCGATGAGTTCGAGACGACCGTCAAAGAAATCGCCAACTCGGTCGAATCGGCCGCCACCGACATCTTTGACGCCAGCGAACAACTTGCATCGGTTGCCAATCAAACCGCCCAACAAGCCGCCAATGCCTCGCAGGCCGCCAACCGTACCAAGGAAAGTGTCTCGCAAGTAGCTGACTCTTCAGAGCAACTTGCCAACAGCATTGGCCAGGTCAAACAGCACGTAGGCGAAGCGAACAACGTCGTCGAACGTGCGGTCAACGAATCGGAACAAGCGACCTCGATCGTAGTTGGCCTGGAGCAGTCATCCTCGCGGATTGGAACCGTCGTCGATACGATCGCTCAGATCGCTAAGCAGACAAACCTGCTCTCGTTAAACGCCGCGATCGAAGCAGCCCGGGCAGGTGAAGCAGGTCTCGGCTTCGCCGTCGTCGCGGCGGAAGTTCGCAAACTAGCCGAGAAGACTCGCGACGCAACGGAGCGAGCCAAGGCAGAGATCGGCAGCGTGCAAGACTCGTCCGGGAAAGCGGCCGAAGCCATTACGTCCTGTGGAAACCTGATTGCCGAGATCCATGATGTGAGCGAGACCATCTCGCACCTGGTCGATCAACAAACGACAGCCACCACGGAGATCCGCGAACATGCCGTCGACGCGGCGGACGAAACCACGAGCGTATTTGAGAACATCAACCAGACGACCGAAGCCGCCAGCGAAACACGCCACTCGACCGAGACCCTGGTTAGTGCCGCGACCGAACTGCGACACTTCTCGAGCAAACTCTCGCAGAGCGTCGACCATCTGCTAAAGTCGATCCGCAATCCTCGCGACTAGCGCATAAAAAAGGCGGAAGCTAATTTGCTTCCGCCTTGGCTCTGGAATCGTCGATCGAAATCGTATGCTACGCGGCGCGGCGTTGCTCTTCCATTTCCGCTAATAGGTATTCGTTCAAGCGATCGAATTCGTCGGCATTCTTGAAGTGGATCACAATCTTGCCACCCTTGGTTCCTTGTTTGATGTCGACCTTGGTGCCGAGTGCCATCCGCAGGTCTTCTTCCAGCGAAACCACCTGCTGCGACTTGGTTCGGGCACCCTTCTTGGCTGCCGGAGCCGGAGCGGCTCCCTCTTCGCCATTCAGGAAATCTTGAACGGCCTGTTCGGTCGCCCGAACACTCCAACCTTCGCGAGCAATCCGCGTGGCGAACTCACACTGGATTTGTTCATCGCCCAGTGGCAACAACGCCCGGGCATGTCCCTGGGAAATCTCGCCGCTGTGAACGGCCGACTTCACGGCATCGGGCAGATCCAACAGACGTACCAGGTTGGCGATCGTGCTGCGATCGACCTTGATACGATCGGCCAGCTCGCTTTGGGTCGCGTTGTGCTGTTCGAGGTACCGCTGGAAGCTGATTGCCTTTTCCAGCGGGTTGAGGTCTTGCCGCTGCAGGTTCTCGACAATGGCCAGTTCGGCAACCAGGCGATCGTCCGCTTCACGGATCAATGCCGGGATGGCGTCCCAACCAGCGATGCCCGCGGCACGCAATCGGCGTTCACCGCTGATCAACTGATAACGATCGCCCACCTGGCGGACGACGATCGGCTGCAGGATGTCATGCTCTTTGAGGCTCTCGGCCAGCGACGCGATCTCGGCGTCGTCGAAGTTGTGACGAGGCTGGAACGGGTTCCTATCGATTTCACTCAGGGCGATCCGCAGCGCATCCGACTTCTGCGAAGCTTCCTCGGTGATGTCCGATTCCGCCAGGCGAGGACGGAAAGGAAGCGTTTCGGATGATTCTTCCGGCATCACGATGTCCGATGCGGCTTCGTCGGTCGGGTCTCCCAACAAGGCGGCCAATCCACGTCCCAATCGCTTTTGTCTAGTCACGATCCAAAACCTCCATGCACAATTCCATATGAGCGCGAGCCCCGCGACTGCGAGGTGCGTGGGTGATTACTGATTGCCCGAAGCTGGGTGCTTCGGAAACCCAGTGATCCCGGGGGACCACCGTATCGAAAACAATGTCGCCGAAGAAGTCGCGAACTTCCTGCTCGACTTCGTGCGTCAGCTCTAAGGTTGGGTCGTACATCGTCAGGACGATGCCGCCGAACTCAAGCTTGCCAGGCGGCCGCCGCATGACGTCACGGATGACCTTGATCATCTGCGTCAAACCTTCCATGGCGAAGTACTCGGCCTGGATCGGCATCACGACTTCGGTGGAAGCGGCCAACGCGGTCTGCGTGATCGCGCCCACCGAAGGAGGACAATCGATCAGCACATAGTCGAACTGGTTCATGCCAGACTCGAGGTGATTGGTCAGGACCGCGGAAGTCGACTTCTCGCCCCCGGCCAATCGCTCGACGTCTTCAAAGCTGCGGCTTCCGGGAACCAGCGAAAGGTTCTCGATCTTGGTCTGGATAATCGAATCGCCCAGCGGCTGATCCGAGACCAACGGATGACGTTCAGTCGGCTGATGGCCGATGCCGGTCGTCGCGTTGCACTGAGGATCGAGATCGACCAGCAGCGTGCGCATGTCAGCCATCGCCAACCCAGCGGCCAGATTGATGGCCGTGGTCGTCTTACCGACGCCTCCCTTTTGGTTGGCAATGCACAGGATGCGAGCCATGGTCCCTCAGCATGATGGTGATCGAAAATCCGTTTTCGAGGAGCGGATTTTAGACACCAACCCAAAAACGAGGAAACGGCACTTTGCGTTTCAGGAGTCATGTTTCACGTGAAACAGTTTCTGTGATCCTCACTGTTTCACGTGAAACACCCATTTTGACACCCTGGCATGGGTATCCGAAAAGCGAGCGACTCGACCAACGATAGCGAAAGGTGGAAAGCCGGACCGGCAGAATGGTACGGCATGGCACTCAGAGCTGCTCCTCGGACCTGCCAGGGATGTCGGTCCGAGGGAATTGTTCCACGTGAAACGGTAGCGGTCAGGCAAGACGATTGATCACCAGCCCGCATGCCGGAGCCGGGTCGGTTTCAATCTTGTGGAAAAAGCTGACCTGTCGCTCCAGAAACGATTGATACTGGGTCATGCTCACTGGGCGGATCATGGCGGCCAGCGAGATCTCGGCCTCATTGTCCCCTTGCAGGACTCCGACCAGGTTCTCGACCGACCGGGCATAGGTCTGCTTGGCGTCGGCCGTTTCCAGAAGCTCGGTCAGAACCAGCCACTCCCAGAGGTTCTCGTCAAGGTCACGCCAGGCTTCGTCTCTCTCTGGAGTCGCCTCTTCCATGCGGACCTGACCATCGGCGGTCAGCATGACCGAGACCCAGGTGTGGTCCGCCGCGCAGTAGATTCCGAAGTGCCCCAGGTCACTGCTGGTCTGCATCTCTTCCCACAGCTCGGCGGCTGCCTCCGGACCTTTGCCGAAGACCTGGCACTCGAAATGAACACCAAGCTTCTCGACCAGTTCGCTGCTGGTCAGCGGTGGTGCGGCATGTGCCAGGGGAAAACGGAGCTTCGGCTCGAAGCCTGGTTCGGTCAGCTCGAAGAAGGCGGTTAACATGAAGTTCGCTGGGTGCATCGGGGTCAGTTCGCCCCGCTGGGCCAACTCGAACCGGTTGAGGGTTGCCGGCAGGAAGTCGTCCATGGCGTTGCGGAACATCTGACGATGGGCCATCTTCTCTCGGATCTGGCCAATCACCTGGTGATCGGTGACTGGCCACAGTCGATGCACGACCCCAGCTTCATCCTTGGCGATAAGTGGCGTGGCAGTCGCAATCTGGTTCTCCAGAACCTGCTGCACCGAAATACTTGGGTCGGCATACAAGGCGATGCCAGGACGAACGTTTGTCTGCGTTGCCCGGAGCATCTCCAGAGCTTCCTGGGCAGGTTGGTTCAGCAAGAGCAGCAGGGCTTCGTATTGCTGCTGGTCGATCTCCTCCAGAGTCAGCCCAGCCAGAAACCCTCGCCGGGTAACCCGCTGGCCGTTCCAGTCGAACTCCTGGTGATAGACATAGATCGCCGGATCTGGCTCGCGCTGCAAAACCCCTTGTCGCTGCCAGTCGGTCAGAAAGCGACGGGCTCGCGAAAATCGGTTGTTGAGCTGGTCGTCGCCAGGCTCTTCCCGGTTGGCCAAGATCCGGATGACGTTGGCCGGATGACGCTCGAACAACGAGTCGACCAGGGTCGGATCGGAAGTGACTTCAGCCGGCGAGATAACCTCGGCCAGGGAACCAATGTGGCCCAGATCGTATCGAAGACCGTGCAAAGCGCGGATGTCAGGCATGGATTTCATTTCTTTCGCAAGCGTCATGTTTCACGTGAAACAACCTACCTGTTGCAATTGGAAAAGTCCAAGGGGGCATCGCCAAGGCCCCAGTTGCCCGTCGATAGACCCCCATGGGTGGATGTGAGATAATCAAATGAACGCCTGTTTTCCCTGCCCTGCCCTCGGAACCGATTTGTAGATTGCCTTGCTGATGAATTGGTCTTTCAAGACAGGCCTGATAATCGCTGTCCTGATCGTGGTCTTTTTGCTCACGACAGTCGGGATCGTGGTCCACCGGAACTTTATGGCCAAGGCTCGCTTTCAGCGTTGGTTGGCTTATCCGTCGCTTGCCAAGCTGGATCGAGAAGATCTGGAAGAACACAACTTCCGGGCCCCGGACGACCTGGAGGATGCCGAGATCGAGGCAATGGTCGAGCAGCTCTTTCAGGAAGAAGACGACAACTGGAATGTGATGCGGCTGTCGGTGGTGGGCGAGCGGGCCGTTCCTTTTCTGGTGAAGGCCTTGGACGATCCCCGTATCCGGTCACAATCTTTCGAGGAGGTCACCACTGGGTATGGCCATTCTCCGCTGGATCGAATCGTGTATCTCCTTGCCCCGCTCGGTCCGCAAGAGGCGATCGCGCCACTGACGAAGCTGGTCGATCTGCCCGATCCGATGCTGCGTCAGGAAGTCGCCTATGGGCTGGGAGCGATCGGCAAGAGCGATTGTGTCGAACCATTGCAGAAGCTACTTGCCGACCAAGATGTGGCTGTGGTCGTGCATGGCCTCAATGGAATTCAGGATTCCATCACCGAACAAGTGGCGTCGAAGAAGTTCCTCCGCGAGATCTTCCCCGCTGTGGATGCGGTCCGAGGAAAGGACCTGGACGTCTACGACTTTGAGGTTTCGGCCGAAGAGCTAATGCTGCAAATCGACGCCGATCGTGCCGTTGCCACGCTGGTGACCAAAGACAATCTTCAGCCAGACAATCTGACCACGGCGGATGCGTTGGGCGCACTCAACGATCACGAAATCAAGATCCCCCACGAGATCTTGTTGCCACTGATCGAAGAGGCCAAAGCCTCGATCGACGAAGAAAGAATGTACTGGGTCTACCTGGCGGCGGTTCAAGCCTATGCCAACAACCCAGATAAGAACACGGAACAATTCCTGATTGAGGAGCTCACCAATCCCGTCATCGAATTCCCGGAACACATCGGCGAGATCTTGCTGGAGATGAAGGGAATTGAAGATCCTACCTATCACGTTATGGATCGTGTCTTCGAGTTCGAATTCGACCAGCTCTCGGACTCGCATCAGAAATATTGGGCCGTCTGGAGCTATATGACGGACGTAACCGACAGCGGCCACGAGGAATACTTCTTGACGACTCCCGTTGTCGAACAAAAGGTTGCCTTGAACGCCCTAAAAGAAATGGGGGCGACCAAGATCGCCGGAATCTTCGAGGCGGCTTCGATTCAAACCGGGACCATCGAGGCCAACCAGGACGAAGACCTGGCAACCACCTATGAAGAGATCGCCCGGCACGATCTTCCTGGGCGTGATCCGTTTGAGAAGTTCGACGCCGCCTTCGCGCAGTCGGGTGAAAACCTGGAGACGATCTTGATCCTATTCGTTTTGAAGCACCCGGGCGCATTCCAGTAGTCGATTTGGTTGCCCCGCCAATGCTGGGCAATCCGACATGCACAAAAAAAAGGCCTCGTCACCGGGACGAGGCCTTTTTCGTAGCTTGTCAAAAGAGCCGCTTGGGCTCGGGTCCGCTTAGTAGCGGTAGTGATCTGGCTTGAAAGGACCGTTGACTGGCACACCGATGTAGTCGGCTTGAGCCTGCGACATCTTGGTCATCTTCACGCCCAGTTTGTCGAGGTGCAAGCGAGCGACTTCTTCGTCCAGCGACTTCGGCAGAACGTGAACACCCAGTGGGTACTTTTCCGCGTTCTTCCACAGTTCGAGCTGAGCGATCACCTGGTTGGTGAACGAAGCCGACATGACGAACGATGGGTGACCGGTTGCACAGCCCAGGTTCACCAGGCGGCCTTCGGCCAGGATCAGGATGCTGTGACCATCGGCGAACGTGTAACGATCGACTGGGCCACCTTCCTGCGAGCTTGGCTTGATGCACTCGCGGGTGACGTCCTTCTGACCGTTGATCCAAGCCATGTCGATTTCGAGGTCGAAGTGGCCGATGTTGCAGACGATGGCGTCGTTCTTCATCCGGCTCATGTGTTCGCCAGTGATGATGTCCCGGTTGCCGGTCGTAGTGACGAAGATGTCGGCACGATCGCAGCATTCTTCCATCGTGGTGACTTCGTAACCTTCCATCGCGGCCTGCAGGGCGATGATTGGATCGATTTCGGTGATGATCACGCGAGCACCGAAGCCACGCATCGACTGGGCACACCCCTTACCGACGTCACCGTAACCAGCGACGACGACGATCTTGCCTGCAACCATCACGTCGGTCGCACGCTTGATACCGTCGGCCAGCGATTCGCGGCAGCCGTACAGGTTGTCGAACTTGCTCTTGGTAACCGAGTCGTTGACGTTAATGGCTGGGGTCTTCAGGTCACCCTTCTGGTGCATCTGGTACAGACGATGAACGCCCGTGGTGGTTTCTTCCGACAGACCCTTGATACCGTCCAGCAGTTCAGGGAACTTGTTGTGGACCATAGCGGTCAAGTCACCACCGTCGTCCAGGATCAGGTTCAGCGGCTTGCCATCGGGGAAGAAGATGGTCTGTTCGATGCACCAATCGAATTCTTCTTCGGTCATGCCCTTCCAGGCGTAGACAGGGATACCAGCTTCGGCCATGGCGGCAGCAGCGTGATCCTGGGTCGAGAAGATGTTACAGCTGCTCCAGGTGACTTCAGCACCCAGCTCGACCAGCGTTTCGATCAGCACGGCGGTCTGGATCGTCATGTGCAGACAGCCAGCGATACGAGCTCCGGCCAGTGGCTTTTCGTCGCGATACTTTTCACGCAGCGCCATCAAGCCGGGCATTTCGACTTCGGCCAGGTTGATTTCCTGACGGCCGCGCTTCGCGAGGGAGATGTCCTTAACCTTGTACGGAAGCTTTTCGACTTGCGACACTGTGAACTGTACCTTGTGTTGAAAGGGACGGGGGAGTGAGCCTTCTGCGGTCCGTGATTCCCGGCGGTCTCGCAAGGCTCAAATACGCACAAATTTGCGCCGTAACTAAACTGCTATGATAAAGTGCTGGCACTCTTTAGCAACCCGGGATGAAGGGGCCAGCTTAACGGGAAACCGTTGGTATCAGCTTCAAATTCAGGCAACTTTTTGCCCGAAATCCCTTCGCATGCGGCACCTATCGAAGTCGCCCGTTACGTGATCGCGTCAAACGCCCGATGTGCGGCGGAGACAAATTGCTCGACTTTGACCATATCTTTCAGCCCTGGTTGGCCTGCAATTTCGACGCCCCCCGCCACATCGACTGCGGAAGGCCTCACCACGGAGATCGCTTCCGTCACGTTCTCGGGGGTCAATCCTCCCGCTAGCACGAAACGCTGAAGTTGCTCGTCCGACCGCCAGGTTGCCGCCAATTCCCAGTCGGAAAGATGCCCGGTCCCGCCATACGCCCCGTCGACGGCGGCGTCCATCAATTGGGCGTGCGGTTGAAAGCCATCGGGAAGCTTCTCCCAGCGATGAAGTCTTCCGCGACTGGCCGCCATGATGGGGACGTTTGTTTCCTTATATATAGAGAGCGCCAACTCGGCCGTTTCATCCCCGTGCAGTTGGATCCAGTCGAGGCCTAACTTCTGGTGGGTCTCGGTGATCTCTTCGAGCGAAGCGTTCACGAACAATCCGACGATCTGCACTTCGCCGCGGACGAAGTTGGCGATCCGCTCGGCGGTCGTCAGGTCGATTCGCCGTTTGCTCTTCGGAAAGAAATTGAGCCCGATCGCATCGGCGCCGCTATGCGCGACCGCGATCGCGTTCTCGAAATCGTTCAGTCCGCAGATCTTAATGCGGAACATCTCAGGGACAGGCATGATCGACTTGGTCCGTATATTCGTTAACCGCCAATGCAGACGGAATATTCAGCTGCGTGAAACCGATGCAATGTGGATAGCGGCGATGTCAGGAGGACACCCCGTTCAGCTCTTAGTTCAGTTTACAGCATCCTTTGCTTTGGGTGACCCATCTGGTGTCTATGACTCAACCAAGATACACCCCACCGAAGTCCCGACATGGAGGTCTTTGGATTTGGTATCGAGCGATCGTCGTGGTCGTTGCCGTCCTGGTGGTTGGGCTGCCATGGTGCCGCACCGGGCAATCCGGTTTCATCGGCGACGGCCAGGCAACTATTGTCTCGGACTCGCGAGAGTCGGAAGCCCATGCCCACCTGGATCCGCTCGTTCAGGAAATCCTTCAATCCACGACCACCGATCAGCAGCTTGGCGACTACCTGACACAAGATCCGCAGCTCCGCCGAGAACTGGGTGTCGAGGAAGAAGCCACCGCAATTGAAATCCTCCGCCGTCGAATGGAAATCAACCATCAACGTGTTGGCGGCGAGATCACCATCGGCATTCACTTCTACGCAAGTAACCGCGAAAGTTGTTCGCAACTGATCGCCAACGTGCTCGAAGATTTCCAGCGTGAGTTCAACGATTGGAAACGCGATAAGGTCTCGAACATCGAAGGAGCCTATTCCACTCAACTCGAAGAAGCTAAGACGCGTGTCGTTGCGATCGATGCCGAACTGCGTGGATTGAAGGAAGTCGTCCCAGCGGCCCCGACCCCCGTAGCAACCATCAAGCCACCAGCCCTCCAGGTGAATCCGGAATGGTCGGCCGCGATGGCGGCGGTCTCCCAGGCCGAAGAGGAACTGCGGAATATGCTCGAGACCCGGACCGACAGTCACCCAGTGGTGATCAATCAGCGCCGGAAGGTGGAACAGGTTCGTCAATCTCTGGCGGTTGTTCCTCAATATGCCGGAAGTGAACCGAAGCTACTTCCCAAGCCGCAGCTCGACCCCACCCCCAACAACAACCTCCATCGCATTGCCGATCTGAAGCAGCAGCGGCAGCAGGCAACGGCCCGTCTCGATTCGATCAACGGTATGAAGAAAGACGCCGACAAGGCTCTTGGTTTCCTCAATGGAATTGTCATGCATGTGCCAGGCGACCAATTTCGTGTCGCCTCGATCGGGGGATCTTGGAAGTCGACTGCATTGCTCGTCCTGGGCGGCTGGGCGATCTTCGCCGGGCTGATCTCGTTCCAGTTCGCATCGAGTGCCGCCCAACCGAATGTCGTGACAACCTCGGGCAAGCTGGCTGCGGTTTCACCAATTCCGGTTCTGGCAACCGTGACGATCGATGCCGCGATTGGCCCTCCACCGGCAAAACCTTGGCCGCTGCGACGTGTTTCGTTTTGGATGACTCGCCTGGCGGAATCCACCATTCTGGGTGTGGTTGCCCTGGTGGTGCTAGCAACACAAACGCAGCCTGAGTACAGCCAGCTCCTTAAAGATGATCCCCTGGCAGCAGTTCGCGAAGTGTTGCGCGTTCTGCCAGGAAGAGTGACTTAGCATCGGATGAACGCTCCTCCGTTTGGAGAAGAGCCGTAAGAAATGCCGATGCAATGAATGACCCTTTGCTTCAATTGAAAGTTCGATCACCCGCATGGACGCGGAACTGATAGCCTTCCCCGGGACACGGATGACCATGTACGAAGAATTCTTTGGTTTCTCGCATCGCCCTTTTCCAAGCGTTCCGTCGCTCGCCGGATACGTGGAATCGGATTCGCATGCCGAAGCGATCGACACCATCTTGCGATGCGTTCGCCGCGACGAAGGTATCGCTACGCTGGTCGCTGCCCCTGGTCTGGGTAAGTCGACCATCGCCCTCCGCCTGAAAGACGAACTGGATGGTCAGTTTGAAGTGGTGCACTTGAACAGCGGACATTGCGGTTCGCGTCGTGCATTGCTGCAAGCACTGGCCTACGAGTTGGGGCTGCCTCATCGCGGTATGGAAGAAGGGGAACTGCGCATCCAGTTCGCCGAGCATGTCGAACGTGTCGACAGCCGCCGCTTGATGGGGATTGTCATTCTGGCCGACGAAGCCGATCTGCTGCCGATTCGTCTGCTGGAAGAATTGCGTCTGCTGACGAACTTTGCTCACAACGAACGATCGCGGGTCTCGGTCGTGTTGATGGGCAATCTGAGCCTGGAAGAACGACTGGCCAGCCCGTACCTGGTTTCGTTCAACCAACGCATCGGAGCTCGGGCCTACCTTCAGCCCTTGAGCAATGCGGAAGTCTCTCTTTATGTTCGTCAGCAGATCAAGCAGGCAGGTGCCAAGCGAACGATCTTCGATGACTCGGCTATCGAAGCGATCGCTCGCCTGACCACGGGCGTGCCACGTCTGATCAACCAGATCTGCGATCACTCGCTGTTGCTGGCATCGCTGGGCGATATGCGAACGCTGGATGGCGAAGGGGTCGAAGAGGCCTGGGCCGATCTGCAGCGTTTGCCAGCACCGAAGCGTCAGATTCGTCACGACGCTGCCCACTCGACCGATTCGTTGATCGAATTTGGTTCGCTGGAAGAACCAACCGAACCGGTTGCCGAATTCCCATCGGTCGTCCGGTTCCAGGATCGCGACCTGGCCACCGAGGAACAAGTGTTCGAACCGGTCGCCATGGAAGAACCCGAAGTGGAACTCACCTTCCAAAACGCAACCAACCCATTCGAGGAGCGGTTCGCCCAGGAAGAAGTGATTATCGATCGCTTCGCCTCGCTCGGCGATGCCGAGGTGAAGGGTATCCGCCGGGTGCTAAGCCCGAGGAACTCGGAGATCGCCGCGTTTTTGATTGGCACGGAAGAAAATCCTTCCGAAGTCGACGTGGTCCAACCAGAATACGTCAACGCCGACTCGATGGTGGTTTCGCGAGACTACTCGACCGACTCGACCAGCTTCAGCAACCTGGACGATCGCGACATCATCGTGATCGAATCGCCAGTCGGCAAGGAAGCACCTGTTCATCCGAAGATGCCCGCTCCACGCCGTCGTACCTATCGCCAACTGTTCTCGCAATTGCGTCGCGAACACGCATAGGCTTCCACCATGGCACGATTCCTGAAAGCACTGCAGGGCCTGCAATCTCAGGAGCCTGAGCCGACTTCCCCGCAGAAGTCGGCCTCGGCACCTCCCGAGGCTTCGCCACCGGTGTCGAAGGAATCTCAGCCGGAAGCCGTCCAGGCCAAAATCGCCGAGCCAAAGTCGCCGGCCAACCAGACCATCGTTCTGGAAGAACCGGTCGAAAAGCCTGCGAAGAAGCAGCCGAAGGTCAAAGCAAAAGCCCAGCCTGAGTCTGCTCCGGTGGAAGTTGCCTCGGCGCCGCCCAAGGAATCTCCCAAATCGGCCGAACAGCAGCAGCTGATCGCAAAGCTGACTGAGCAGCTTTCGATTGTCTTGAAGCAGCGCGATACGATTGCCCGCGAAGTGCTTCAGGTTCGGGAAACGCTACAATCGCACGATCAGAGGCACGAAGCCGAAATCGTCCGCCTTCGCGACACGCTGGAAGAGCATGATCGTTCCGCCAAGACGATCGAAACCGATTTGAAGTCGATCGAATCGGAACTTCGCAAGCAACTACAACTTCAGGAAGAAGCGTTCGCCCAGAAACTTCGCGAAGTCGAAGATCGCGTCCAAAAGCAAGCCCAGGCACAGCTTGCTGCCGCTGAGGCCGCCAAGGCAGCCGCGGTTAAAGCAACGCCGCCTGCTCCGGTAGCTCCACCGAAGGCGGCGGCACCATCCATCTCGGCAACACCGGCCCCGACCGAAAACGTCTCTACCTTTCGAGCCCCTGCCCACAAAGCGGCTCCACAGAAGCAGATTCCGCACGTCGAACCGATTCGCAAGGCAATCGCCGATCTGGACCAGCCCCACCTCGAGCAGGAATTTGCTGATCTGAGCGAGAAGATCTTTGGTCCGCTCGACTTCCTGCTCTTAAGCGATCCACAAGTGATCTTTGTTGGAACCTGCGTGCCCGGGCAATCTTCGGGGACAGCGATCTTGCAGTTGGCGGCGTGGCTTAGCCAACAATCGTGCGACGTGCTGGTAATCGACGGTGCGATGCGTTCCAAAACGCTTTCCGAGCAGCTCGGTCTTCGCCACAGCCCAGGTCTGTTTGAAGCAGTTCGCCGCGAGACATATCGTCAGGATGGCACCTACGTTGACAGTGCCTCCGGAATCGCCTTCATCCCGGCGGGCAAGTCGTCGTTCATGCTGACGACGAACGAGCAGGACCTGTCATCACTGCGGGATCAGATTCGCGAGATCTTAAAGAGCTATCCCGTCGTGCTGATCGCTGGCGAAGGTCCCGACGTGGCCGCTTCGTCGTTGATGGCTCAAGTCGCCACGCGAACTTATCTTCAAGCCACGCTGGGATATCTGTCGGCAGAAGATGTCGATGCCGCGGTCGATACGTATCGCTATGCCGGAATCGAACTCAGCGGGCTGATTGCCACGAAAGTGATGAAATAGGTGCTATACTTACGTGCCGTTTGTCACTTGTTGAGATCTCGCACGACGCACCCTTCTTTCCCGATTTGAAATCCATGGCCAAGTATCTTGTCACCGGTGGTGCCGGTTTTATTGGTTCGCACATTGTCGATGGCCTGCTGGCTCGAGGTGATGAAGTGGTCATCTACGACAATCTCAGCACCGGTAGCCGCGACAACCTGCCGGACCATGCCAAGGCCACCTTCGTTGAGGGGTGCATCACCAACGCCGACCAACTGGCCGACGCCTTGGACGGGGTCGAATATGTCTTCCATGAAGCTGCCCTGGCTTCCGTTCCGCTGAGTGTCGAACGTCCGCTCGATACCAACTTGCACTGCGTGACCGGTACGGTGAACGTTTTGAACGAAGCTCGCAAGGCAGGCGTGAAACGTGTCGTCTATGCCGCGTCGAGCAGTGCCTACGGCGATCAGCCTTTCCTGGCGAAGCGTGAGAGTGACTTGCCTGCTCCGCTTTCTCCATACGCGGTTGCCAAGCTGGCGGGCGAATACTACTGCCAGGCCTTTTTCCATACCTACGGCCTCGAAACCGTTGGCCTGCGTTACTTCAACGTCTTCGGGCCACGCCAAGATCCTGACAGCCCCTACTCGGCCGTGATCCCGATCTTCCTGACCTTGCTGCTGCAAGGCAAGCAGCCTGTTGTTTACGGTGACGGGCAACAGTCGCGAGACTTCACCTACGTGAAGAACATCGTCAACGCTAACCTGAATGCAATGGCCGCCCCGAATGTCGCCGGTCGGACGATCAATGTTGCCAATGGCAAAAGCACTTCGCTGCTGACCCTGCTTCGTCTGTTGAACGAATATCTGGGAACCGATATTCAAGCCAAACACGATCCGCCTCGCGCAGGCGACGTGCGAGACAGCATGGCCGATAACACACTGGCTACCCAATTGCTGAACTACGAGATCGAAGTCGACTTCGACGAAGGCCTGCGGAAGTCGATCGCCTATTACCGTGAATTGGCCACGCAGCGAGCCTAAGGCAATCGAGCCTGGCTTCACTTACAACGATTCGTTCACACACATCGCCCGGTCTTCCAGATCGGGCGAGTCTTCTTCCCGAGCCACCACAGGCTTCGCGAAGCGTTGATTCAGCAGGGCGATCGTCGCCAACAACAAGCCGATCGCCACGAATGTAATCGGATACGCAGGTAAGTCCATCTTGCGACTTCCAGCGATCAATGCCCCAATCACCGGTTGCCCCACTAGCCCGCCAGAGTCGAGCATCACGAGCATCAAGTTCGTGCCGGTCCCTCGATACTTCTTCGGAAATGCCACGCTCCCGCCGCCGATGATCGCCGGAAAGATCAACGCGTGCGCCATCCCGCCAATGAATGCAGGGATCGGCAGCAGCCAGGGATTGCGAACGAAAAGATATAACACCAAGCTCGTCGCCAGGATCAGAATCCCGATGGTGGCCGCATTCTTTACGCCGATCCGTTCCGGCAGCTTGCGTGTCATCAAGCGGAAAGAGAAGGCAGTGATCGCGTAGACCAGGAAGAACGAACTGAGGTTCGTGATCCCGACTTCTTTGGCGTAGCTTCGCAGGAAGATCTGCGGAAACAACACGCCGACTCCCATCGCAAACGACATCACCAACATCCAGCCGGGATGGTACTCACGAATCAACTTCCAAAGGGAAGGGTGGTTCCGCGAGACCTGCGGGCGATCGCCTCGGGTGGCGAGAAACGTGAGGGCGATCGAAACACAACTCGCGAAAAGCGCCACGACAAACATCATTTGAATCTTCGACTCGATCGTTCCGGAACCGGCAAAGATGATATCCCCGACGAGCGGTCCAATTCCCAAACCAATGAACCCGGACGAACCAAGCACACCGATCAGTTCCGTCGCGCGACCTTTCGGAGCCTTCAAAGAAATGGCCGTGATCGACGAGCCAAATGCCCCGGCCAGGCCGACCATGTAACAAAGTCGAAGGCCATAGATTTCCGGGCCATCGATGCGACCGACAGCGAAGTGTCCCAACAGGGCACAGATTAGTAGCCCTAAAGATCCCAGCCAGACGACGCGGGTTCCGAAGCGATCGATCATCGCTCCCTGAACGAAACGCATCAGAACTGCTCCGGCCATGCCGAAACCGGTGATCAAACCGAGGTTATATTCGTCACCACCCAGAAAACTGACAAAGTCGAAATAACGGAACAGAGAGCTGTTGCAGACGATGAGTGCGGTATTGGCAAAATAGGCCAGCCAAAATTCGCGGCCGTATGCAATTTGCGGGACGGTCGACCTCTCTTCTGCCGTGACCACGGCGGAATTCATGAATCCTCATCTCGGTTTTGCGGGTAGCGTGGTTAGAATACCAGTATACGCACTCCCCGCCTGGAATTCCTCGGGACCTGCTACCTAGCAGAGCCCACCACTTTTTTTCAGAAACGAATGAGCGAAATCGCTGACGAAATCTCGACCACTCCGCATAAGCTTCCCGCTAAGGGGACCGATCGTTCCCCGAAGTCCGCGAGAATCTTGATCGCGGTTGCGACCTACAACGAGATCGAGAACCTGCCGATCTTCGTCGAGCGATTGGTGGACACTTTGCCCGAGGTCGATTTGCTCGTTATCGATGATGGTTCCCCCGATGGCACCGGTGACTGGTGCGAAGATCAGGGGCAGATCAATCCGAGAATTCGCTGCCTCCATCGGAAGGGCAAACCGGGTCTCGGCTCGGCGATTATCGCTGCCATGCAGTATGCCGTCGAAAACGATTACGACGTGATGGTCAACCTGGATGCCGACCTGAGCCATCCTCCGGAAAAGATCCCGGAACTGCTGGAAGCATGGTCTGGGAGCGAAGGGGAACATACCGTTGTCATTGGCTCGCGTTACGTCTCAGGAGGTGGCATCACCGGTTGGCCGCTCAAGCGGCACTTCATGAGCCGAGCCATCAACCTCTACACGCGGCTGCTGTTGGGCCTGCCGATGAAAGACTGCAGCGGCAGCTTTCGGGCTTATCCGGTCGCCCTCTTGCGACAGATCGACTTCGACTCGTTCCTAAGCTATGGCTACTCCTTCTTCGAGGAGATCCTTTTTCACTTGCGCACCAATGGGGCTCGATTCGTCGAAGTTCCGTTCGTTTTCGTCGAGCGGCAATATGGCAGCTCAAAGATCAATATGCGGAAGGCCATGATCGCCGTCGCGACGATTTTCCGGCTGGGCCTTGGTCGCGTGCTCCCCTTTTAAAAGGAGCAATCAGCACCAATTGCCAGAATACCATCCATTAATTGCCGTTTTGCGCGGCTTCAGGGGCCTCAGGTAGGGTTGCCGCGCGGTTGGTGTCTGGCCAACAATATTCTGCTGGAGCGATCAGGCTGGTTCCCACCTGTGAAGACTTGCTGAGTCCGATCGCCCTCGTTGCCAATCCCTGCCAACGGCAACGTCTCCGCCATCCCTTGGCCCCATCGATTTGTCTGGCGTTGCCCCGTCTCGATCAGCCAACCCCCTTCCAACGCGTGGTGGCGGACACTTTGTGTCCAGTTCGTAGCCCACAAGTACTCAATAGTGGTTTGCGATTGGTTACGCGTTTATCATAGAAGATTGAGAATTTCCTATTTGCCATGCTGAAAGGACGCCGCTTGATGTTTGCCCCCGGTCACATCATCCGCTCATTACTGTTCGCCGCACTCTGCGCTTCGCCCGTATTTGCGGCCGATTCCTTTCACGTGAAAGTCGCTGCCCAAGGCGATGCCAAACGGCCGCTCCCCTTGCAGGTCGATGTCTCCGTTCCGCAAAGCTTCGCCGACGTGCATGTCGTGGAACTGACCGGCAATGGAATCGATCCGATCGTCGCTCAGTTGACCAAACCAGGTCTGGGCAACGAAAACCCTGATCCGCTGGCTCGTGAACTGCACTTCGTACTGCCCGCATCGCTGATCGGCCCCGAGCGTGATTTGAAGGTCGAGATCTCGAAGAAGTTCGATGACCTGACCAGCTTCCGCTTTCAGGACGAAGCAGGCAAATACAAAGACCTGCTCTACGGCGATCGCCCGGTGATGCGTTACATGTACGAAGCGGTCGACAGCTCGAATGAAGATCGCCGTCACGAGACGATGAAGGTCTATCATCACCTGTACGATCCGCAAGGCGAACACCTGCTGACCAAAGGTCCCGGCGGATTGTTCCAGCATCACCGCGGTATTTTCTACGGCTTCAATCGCATCAGCTACGAACAGGACGGCGAGAAGAAGACTGCCGACGTCTGGCACTGCAACCGCAAGGAAAGCCAGACCCACGAGAAGTTCGCCCGGGAAGAAGTGGGGCCCGTGGTCGCTCGCCAGGTGCTGAAGATCAATTGGAACGGCGTCGACGGCAAGACCTTTGCCACGGAACTTCGCCAGATGACGGTCTATCACGTTGAAGGTGACCAGGTCATCGACTTCACTTCCGAGCTGATCGCCAAGTCCGACAACCTGAAGTTGGATGGCGACCCACAGCATGCAGGATTCCAGTTCCGTGCCACGCAGCATGTGCCTGACAACACCGCCAAGCAGACGTACTACATTCGTCCCGATGGCAAAGGCGAGCCAGGCAAGTTCCGCAATTGGCCCGGCAACAAAGAACACATCGACCTCGAGTTCAACGCGTTGAGCTTCGTGGCATTCGATCAGCGGTATACCTGCTGCTATCTCGATTCCCCAGAAAACCCCAAACCGGCTCGCTTCAGCGAACGTGACTATGGACGTTTCGGTTCCTATTTCGCAACCGATGTCTCGAAGGAAGAGCCCCTTCAGTTGCACTATCGTTTGTGGCTTCAGCCAGGTGAGATGGACGTCGCTCAGGTTCAACAACTTCGTGACGACTTCGTCGATCCTCCCAAAGTTACTGTCGAAGTCGAAGACAATTCCTAGGGCCTTTGGTCCGGTTGGCTGTTCGTTGACACCCACTTGGACCCTCCCTAAAATCGCCTCGAACTTTCCGCGGTAGAACCTCCATCATTAACGCACTTTTAGGATGTAACTTTCATGTCGGATGGAAAAACCGGGCAGATTGATAACGTGATGCACGAATCGCGGCTCTTTCCGCCCAGTGAAGAGTTCGCATCGAAGGCCCAGATCAAGTCGATCGACGACTACGAAAAGATCTGGAACGAAGCCAAAGCGGACCTGCCAGCTTTCTGGGATAAGTTTGCCAAGGAAGAACTCCATTGGTTTGAACCTTACACCGAAGTGCTTCAGTGGAACTGCCCCGACGCCAAGTGGTTTGTCGGTGGAAAGACCAACGTCAGCTACAACTGCCTCGATCGCCACCTCGGCACACCAACCGCCGACAAGACGGCCATCATCTGGGAAGGTGAACCAGGCGATCAGCGCACGCTGACTTACAAAGAGCTGCATTCCGAAGTCTGCAAGTTCGCCAACGTGCTCAAAGGTTTGGGCGTTGGGGAAGGGGACCGCGTTTCGCTTTACATGCCGATGGTTCCGGAACTGGCGATCGCCATGTTGGCATGTGCCCGCATCGGTGCGATTCACTCGGTGATCTTCGCTGGCTTCTCGGCCGAATCGATCGCCGAGCGTAACAACGACGCCCAGGCCAAAGTGATCGTCACCGCCGATGCCGGTTGGCGTCGTGGCAAAGAGTTGCCACTGAAGGCAATCGTGGAAGAAGCACTCGAGAAGTCGACTTCGATCGAACACTGCGTCGTGCTGAAACGTGTCGGCAACGACATTGAAATGAAGGCCGATCGAGACGTCTGGTGGCACGAGCAAATGGACGCCGTTTCCAGTGACTGCGAAGCCGCCCAGCTCGACAGCGAAACCCCGCTATTCATCCTTTACACCAGTGGTTCGACCGGCAAACCGAAGGGCATTCTGCACACGACGGCAGGGTACAACTTATATGCCAAGAAGACCTTTGAATGGGTCTTCGATCATCGCGACGACGACATCTATTGGTGCACCGCCGACTGCGGCTGGATCACTGGTCACAGCTACGTCGTATACGGACCGTTCAGTGCCGGGGCGACCTGCGTGATGTACGAAGGTGCTCCCAACTTCCCGGACGAGGGCCGCTTCTGGGATATCATCGAGAAGTACAAGGTCACCATCCTGTACACCGCTCCGACCGCAATTCGTGCCTTCATCAAATGGGGCGACGAATGGGTCGACAAGCACGACATCTCGAGCCTTCGTTTGCTCGGCACCGTGGGCGAAGGGATAAACCCAGAAGCCTGGATGTGGTACCACAAGAAGATCGGTGCGGAACGTTGCCCGATTGTCGATACCTGGTGGCAAACCGAAACGGGCGGCCTGATGATGTCGCCACTGCCAGGTGCCACAGCAACTAAGCCAGGCAGTTGCACCCGGCCGCTGTTTGGCATCGTGCCGAAGATCTACGACGAATCGCTCGAAGAATGTGGCACCAACCAGGGTGGCATGCTCACGATTACCGAACCTTGGCCAGGCATGCTGCGAGGTATCTGGGGCGACGAAGAACGCTTCAAGGAAGTCTATTGGTCGAAGGTTCCTGGCAAGTATTTGGCCGGTGACAATGCTCGCCGTGACGAAGATGGCTACTACTGGATCATGGGCCGTATCGACGACGTCATCAACGTTGCAGGCCATCGCCTGAGCACCATCGAAGTCGAAAGTGCTTTGGTTTCGCATCCGCTGGTTGCCGAAGCCGCCGTTGTAGGTCGTCCACACGAACTGAAGGGGGAAGCCATTGCGGCCTTCGTGACCCTGAAGAATACCGATGACCAAGACGAAGCCCGCGAGATATTGAAGCTTCATGTCCGCAAGGAAATCGGTGCTTTGGCCGTACCCGACGACATTCGCTTCACGGCTTCGTTGCCAAAGACTCGCAGCGGCAAAATCATGCGTCGTCTGCTGAAAGACATCGCCGCTGGCCGAGAAGTGGTTCAGGACACAACGACCCTGGAAGACTACTCGATCTTGGCAAAGCTTCGCGAAGAAGAATAATCGCGAACTACAAGTTGCGTTCAATTCCGAAAGCTCGGTGCAACCCACCGAGCTTTTCTATTTCTTGATCGATCCGCGCGATCGTCTCACGCGTCTCGCGAATGGCCTGGATCATTCTTAAGTAGTGGCAAATATCTTCAGCGCTCAGCATCTGATGCCTACGATCCTTCAGCCACTTCTTCAGCACCTGATGGCTTCCGACATGATAGGCCCAGTCAGCGGCATGCACTTCCGCCAAGGGTGTTCGTCGATCGATCCAAACCTGGCCGTCGTGATACTTGGGATAGCCAGCGGCAACCGGTCCCAGTTCCGCCATGGCCGTCTCGCGTTCCCAAGTCGCTTTTCCCAAATGTAGCGTAATCAACTTCTGGCCAAGCGTTGCCAGGCATTCGAAGTTCATTTTCTCGACGGGGAAAAACAACCTGGGGAATTCTATCTGCAGCATCGACGCAAAATGGGTGCGATACTCGCTGCTATGAAACAACGCGTAAATCATCGCGACGATCGCTTCGCCACCGACCGAACCCCGCAGATATTCGGGCAACAGGTCCCGATTGATGTTCTCGTTTCCCAGAAAAGATAGGGGCAAAAGCGTTTCGTTGCCTCGATTGTCACTTCGAACGATACCGTCGACCGTCAACGCATCGGCAATCCAAAAGTAGTTGGCAGGCCGATCCGCGGGCATTTGCCGTCGCACGATCAACGCCAAGGCCTCCGGCTTCTGCATTTCATCCATGACGTCACCGCGTGGCCAATCGATCATTTCCGTCGACCAATAGATCCAGCGCTGATCGAACGGGCGATACGCACAGCGTGCCAGGCGACTTCTCCACTCCGGATCTTCGCGCAAAGAACTTCGGGCACCCGACAGCTTCCAGCCGCGAGTATCCCCGGGCGGATACTTTCCACTTCGGGGACGGGGAAAATACTTCGTTCGGATCTCTTCGTCGGTCAGAGCTGCGTCGCGAAATTCTTCAAGCCGAGCCAAAAGACGTTCCTCAGACGTATCAATGACCAAAGAATCCCGGGCCGTTACTACCGTTGAGGTCGACTCACGAAACAATTCGGTAATCGAAATCCCCTGGGAATACTCTGCTGAAACATCCTTCGGACGCGGAACGAGAAAGAAATGGGGCGACTGCGGACGCAGAGTTTGATCGACAAGTTCGTTCCATCCTTGCTGGGACAAGGTCTGTAACTTGTCTTCGCGGTTCCCCCAAAGCTGCCCGAACTGAACTTCGGCGGCTTCGCTGACCTGGGACCGCGAACAAATCGAAATCGCGACTCCCTGACCGATATCGAAAACACTTTCATCCCGAGAAAGAAAGGCCGCCGTTCCTCGCTTCTTCGAGTTTCCGTTCAAATCGAGCAGTTCCAGCCGGTCGAACTGCCGCAGCAACTGATACCGCAGCCCTCGAAACGTGACGTTGTCGAGAAAACCGTGATTCACCACCAGGCCGATAACGCCCAGCCCGGCCCGTTCCAGATGCCACTGCGAAACCCTCAGAAACTTGACGTAGTCGTCGTGCAGCCACAACTTCTTTTCCTGCAGCGGTACGCCTTCCGCCTCGAAGTAGCTGCAATAGGTCTCTTCCTTGCCAACTTTTCCGCGAAGAAGTTCTTTGATCCACAACCCGTTGTTTGCGGATGCCGCCGCGTAGGGGGGATTTCCGAGAATGACCGTCGCTGGCGAACCTAATTCTTGGTGAACTTCTAGCTCGAGCGTGTTTCCGCAGTGGATTGGAACCCAGGCTGGATCGTATTTCGAGATTCCCGTTGCCTGGAAGAACTGCGAAACCGTCTGATGGGCCTCATCGATCGCACCGGGCATCAACTCGATGGCAGCAATTCGCTGCGGGAGTTGCTCCTCGACAAATCTTTGCCAACACAAATTGGCCTGACTTTGCGACAGCCCTTCCTGCTTTCCCTGAGCCAAGACGTTTTCTGCCATCTGCTGAAGAGCAGCGACTAGAAAAATGCCGGTACCACAGGAAGGCTCGAGAATCTGGACGAAAGGCTGCTCTGGATTGCACTCACTTGGAATGGAAAGCTTCGCTCGACTGGCGACATGCTGGAACGAACTTGAATCGGCCAGCCCGAGAGGTAACGCGAACTGCTGCTTTAACGTCTGATCGACCTGGCGAACAACCGCCTGGGCAACTTCCCAAGGCGTATAGAAAACACCACGTTCGCGGCGTTGGCGAGGAGAAAGCTGGGCCAGCTCCGATTCAAATCGATAAGCGGATGGGCTGACGCTCAATGCTTGCTACCTAACTGGCTATAAACTTCAGTTGCTACAACTGAAGATCCTCGTCATTGATTCGCAAAAATCCCTCATCACCAACCAGAGAACCATCTTCCCCCTGCATGATAACGAGTTGGCCCTCCCCTTCTGAGCCGTAGACGTCGTAGACGACGTAGTTAGGGTGACCAAATTGATCGGCAACCTCTTGGCTTGCCTCGGCATTGATCCATGCTCGATAGATCTCCCCGATGTTGTCTTTCACGGCTGGCCGCTCGCCAAACTTGTTCTTGATCTCGGTCGTGACCTGAGAGTTCACGCCGAAATAAACGAGCCCACTACAAACCAGACAGCTCACCAGGATTAACCCAGCCACAGCGGCGATTGCGAGGATGAGTGGAGAAGTGGCACCGCGGCGATCGCGACGTTTGATTCGAGGAAAGACGAGCGAGTCAACCAAAGCAATTGCCTGAAAACATGGGGCGAAAAGATAGGTGCCCCTGTTTTACCCCGGAACCCCATAGCAAGAAAGGCCTACTGCAATCGATAGAACGGATCTATTCCAATTGAAATGTTCCCGCAGGAACAATCAACTCGCAGGTATCAATCAAACCCTCTTTGACCAAGACAACCACCTGGCCTTCGCCTTTCGTACCGACCACGTAAAAACTCAAGTAGTCAGGATCACCCCGCTCTTCTTTAACTTCAGCCATATCAGCAAAATCAACCGACATCGTTTTGACTTCGCCGATGTGCTCCTGCACCATTGGATGATCACGATAGTTGGCGTTGAAGGTCTCATGAAAACTACCCTCCGCCCAATTCAGGGCGAGATAGATGCCGCCGCCACAAAGAAAGCAGCTTAAAAGCAGAACGCCACCGACCCCGGCCAAAATGTAGACAACGGTGCGTCTCGCAGCGCCGGTACGTTGACCAGGCGAATCGAACCTTCGCATCTTTACCCCTCTCACCGACTATGCACTGAACCAGCTAGAGGCCTAGTTCTAAGAAAGTCTCATTGAGAAGTAAAGCAGTGCGAAGTCAACAACTTCGGATCAGGGCAACAAAAAAGCCCCGTTCGTTAGAACGGGGCTTTGAAGTGTAAATGAATCCGGCGATACCTACTTTCGCACTGG
>NZ_BAABFZ010000002.1:0-378674 GCF_039541315.1 Bremerella cremea
GGCGAATGGTCTTCCGCTTGCCATCGGGGGCGATGAATAGAATGCGTCGTCGTCCGTTGGGCTCTTTTGAAATCGATGCCATGGTCTTGGAACTCCGTTGTTTGCTGGTAGATGCGATTGTATGCCGCTTCGTGCGGGCTAGCTAGTGAAAATTTGGATATGAAAGTTGGAATCAAAAGCGGACATGGAAATGGAAGTAGCCGGTCAGGTGTGACCGAAAGTTGCCATAGCTAAGCCGCAATCGCCCCTCGGGGCCAGGGAAGGACCCAAGGTAAAACCGTCAGGTGGGACGCTGCCGGCAGTGCTTCGCCGCGAACTTTCGCCAGCGGGTTGGAGGATCACAGCGTAGACAACGCCAATTGCCGACCAGGGTTTCCCATAGTTCGAGGGTTCCGCACTTGGGGCATGGTTCCAGGGCGTGGCCATCGATGGTTTCGGGCCAAGCTTCCTGATCGGGAATGTCTTGCCGTACAGTCTTTAAAATTTGCAGCAAGCTTGCCTTCTGAGTTTTAAGCCGCTCGATCAATTCCGGCGTGAGGGCTGCTTGTGGGGCATCGATCTTCAATTGATCTGGTCCCGTAGGAATCAGACGGACGCCGGCTGTATCGCAATCGGCCAGTAGCTGGGCCAGTTGGTTCATAGGGTTACCTGAATCCTTTCTGGCGTTTGTGGCTGTTGAAATCGGTACTCAGAATCCTCAAATTGCGGTGGTGGTGCCGGTGGGATGATGTTCTGAGGATTCTGAGGACGGTCTAATGGTGGTTCGCTTTTCCAGAGGGCCGGGTTCACTTCGTACCTTGGTGAAGGCTTTCGGCCTGGTGTGGTTTCCGCTTCGGTCACCTTCAAGCGGACATAACCCCGGCGGATCAGTTCACCGATTGGGGCGTCGATGTCTTCCACCTTTTTGAACTTCCGTCGGCCATGTTGGTGGGCATCGCGGCGGCTAAATTCTTCCAGACAGGTTTCATCCAGCCAGCGAACCAGATACCGTGCGCCATCGGTCGTAGGGTCTTCCAGAGCGGTCATCACGTCGAAGACAGCTTCGGCGTGGGGGATGAGGTATCGCGAAACTGCGATGGCAGCTTCTACGCTCGAACGTTCGACCGGTTGGTCAAGGGAGCCGGCTACGCAATGCAGGATGCCAGCCAGGCGAAGTGTCGCCCCATGCAGTTTCGCCCCCCAGTCTCGCATGGCCTCCAGTTCGCCCCCTTCGGCCAGCATCGATTCCGCTTCGACTTCCCAGCTTTGGAATGCCTGGGCGGCTTCGCTGGTCAGTTGAAGTACATGGAGACCCTCCGTCGAAAAAAGCCGGCGGACTAAATGGTCGTAGGCGGCCTTAACCATCTCGGGGACCGGTGGGCAAGCTACCAGCCGGCGACCGATCCAACTTTGCGGCATGGCATACAGAAATCGTCCCAACAATCCCCGACCGCGAAAAGCTTTGGTTTCGTTCAGGGATTCAATCACGCTCTTTTGAACCGTGTAGCCGCAGGTTAGCGCGGGGCTGGCCACTTGAACCGTTTCGCGTCCTACTCGGTCGGTCGTCAAGTCGTCGCCATTGTGCCCCTTCAGATAGACATCCATCTGAGGCAAACCGCTTTTTGAATACTGCCCTGCCATCAGGTCGAAGACGGTTCCTTCGGGCGAAAAACTAGCAAGCCGGCCTCCCTGGTCGGAAAGCATCATGCCTAGTTTTTCCCCAGTGGCATCGTCGACAATCAAGCGAGGTAAAACGGCAGGCGGTTGCAAGTCAAGTTCAGCAGCCAGGTCGATGGCAGCCTGTCTGGCGTCGGGATCGTCGCCCCCTTTCTTTTCCAAGTTTGCCAACCGTTTTTCGTCTTGCCGGCGTTGAGAAGCCATCCTGGCAACCGTTGGTCGGGCCTCTTCAATCGGTTCCCGCTCGATGTCTTTCAAAGGGCGGGTTACATCGCCGAAGACAGCTGATTTGCGGTTGCCTGGGTCGAGGATGGCACAAACAAAAAGGTTGGTCGGTTCGCTGAAGCCTGGTCGGGCTTCGATTCGAACCCGCTTGGCTAGTGCTGCACCACAAACCGCCAGGCATAGCATTGCCGTCATGTCAGGCGGGGTTTGCGTGAAATGGGATTCCGCTTCGACGAAAGTCTGCAAGATCGGGGGTAAGACTTCCGTGGGGAAAGCGGGCAGGTCGCGACTATCGATTGAATCAATTTCTGGCCAAGGCTCTTGCCCTGGCTCCCACAGCGCCGTTTCGAGAGCGAGTTGTTTTAGCTGTTCTTTGGTCCCGCCGGTTGCCAGCCAATCGCTAACGTCGCCTTTCTCTGGCAGACCGGGAAGCGTAACCACCTTCACCGCAAGGGCGATACCTTGCAGCGACATGGCGACCGATTGGGCATGTTGCCGGCCTGGCTCGTCGTTGTCAGGCAGAATCACGACCGTGCGGTCTTTCAGAAAAGCAGAATGGTCGGCAGTCCACTTCAGCGCCCCGCCGGCATTGCAGGTTGCCAGGCAGCCGATACGTTCCAAGGCTTCGACATCCTTCTCACCTTCCACAATGAAGACTACCCGGCCAGAATCTGCCAGCAGGCGCGGAAGTCGAAAGGGTACGACGCGAATCCCCTTCACATTGAAATGCCAACCACCTTTTTCATCGGGCCGACGTTGGCGAAATGTCTTGGGCTGCATTCGCACGACCTGAAACTGCAAGTTGCCGGTTTCGTCCTGGTAGTCGTACCTAGCAACAACCTTTGGTGTGGGGCTTGGTGCTGGCAATGGAGGACCAGCCATCAAGTCGGCCAGTGTTAGCCCCGCAGCGGTGCAAACCGCTTCGACCTGGCAGCCGGCAAAGCACTTTAGCAGCACGTTGCCGTTATCGGCTCGGGAAATGCTTAGGCTTGGGTTCTGGTCGTCGTGGGCCGGGCAGCAGGCCATCCAGCCTGCCCCCTGCTTACGAACGTTAGAGAGCCGCGAGAGTACATTCTCAACGGGATTCATCGCTGGCCCCCTTTCAGCATCGCTTCGATATGAGCCTGCAGGCCGGCGACCGGGTAACGAACCAGCCGGCCCATTTTCACGTGGGGCAGCGCGGGATCGTCTTCAAAGGTCATCGCCCACAGCTTACGGGGCGAGACGGAAAGAAGCTTGGCGGCCTCTTTCGGGCCGACCAGGATGGGGGCGGGATCGTCTTGGTTTCGTTCGTGCATTTCGGCACCTCAACTTGAGTTAGCATCCAAGCCACGGCATGTGGCCTGCGATGGAAATCAAGTTAAGGGCAGTTCGGACAGAATGAATTTGTCCGAACTATTTGTCCGAGCGATTCGCAGTCAGCGGTCCCTTGTTGCCTGGGAATGCAAGAGCAAGAAAATTTGCTCGGACGAAAGAAATCATTGTCCGAAAGACTCTTCCGAACGCGATTTTCGCTTGGAAACTCGCTCAATCAGACGGTTGAGTTCTGCTTCCGGCATACCCTGATCGCTCGCAAACTGAGCCTTGGAAGCGCCACTATCGCGCGCACGCTTCCAGGCATCAAAAATTCGGTTCTCTTTTTCCTGGGTTGCGTAGTCCGCCTTCTTGCGGCCTCTTGGCCTTCCGGGCTTCTACGCCTTGCCGAAGGGGAAGACTTACCTTCAATTTTACCGATTTGGCGATACGACTGCGAATACGTTCGCGATCAACACATGCAAACGCTCTTTCCTAGATTTCATTCGGGAATATTCTCTCGATTTCTGATTCGGGAATTTCCACAATTCTTGCGAGGTGAATCCAGTCTGTTACGTTTCGAATACGTGGAAGGTCCTTTGCGTCCATTTCTGCGTCAAACTTTCGTTGAGCGGCCTCGATTTCTGCTGCCAGTGCTTCCCGCGTGAACCGTTGCCAGAAGGTAGAAGATATCTGCCCGAGAATCTGGGCGATTCTAGAGTCTTGGGTGATTATTGAAATTGAGTCACCAACAGACGTAAGAAGACGACTGTCAGCAGATTTCTCAAACTCGTCAATAAGACGAATCTTGGCCGCGGAAACCGGTTCCTTCATCGCTTTTCGTACCCTCCATGTGAGTCTCTAGCAGGCGTCAGCTAGGTTTCGTGTCTCTTCGCATCGAGCAGCATAGGAAAGCAAATAGCCGAGTTTCAAGATCACCCCCAAGTTCCCAGGGCGAAGAGCTCTGCAGAATAGAGGGCTCGTAAAATAAACTCTCCCACAAGACGCGACCTTTCCCACTGCAGTCGCATGAATGGTTGAGAAAGTAGTACCTACGCGTGTTCGCAGGAGGCCGGCGGGCAACTACTGCTGAAAAGGAAGCTGGCACTGCTTGTCGTTCTCACTTCTTATTCGGAATCGCCTGCAGGTCGTGCTTGTAGATGCAAAGGCAATCCTCCATTTGCTGGGCGGTCAACTGTTGGAAAGGCTTCGGCAGTTCTGCTGGCTCCAGCCACTTTCGCGACTTTTCGAATCCCAATGCAGCCGCGCCTACCCGTACGCCGGCATGCAGATAGACTTTCTCCGGAGGACGCTTTAAATAAGCTCCGAGCCGATGGGCCGTGTCGTAAACCATCAACTCGCCAATGCCGTTGATGTCGCCGATTGCTTCTTCGGCCATCTCAAACAACTCGTGAAATGTCGCACAGTCCGCCAGGTTGCGGCGTTTCAGTCGGTCGTGAACTTTCTTGAGGTTTGATTTCTTCAAGCGATACTGATGTGGGTTCCGTTTGCCGTTGGCCGTTTCGGCATAGGCGGCCCGTCTCAACGCTTCGTCCAGGGTTGGCAGTTGGGTATAGAACTGCAGGTTCGAGTCAGCACTCGGCTGGTAGTGCTTGCGGTAATGCCGCACGATCGCCCCATACGTTTTCAGTTGGCGATCTTCGCCCGAGCAGAACTTGCCAGTGCCCTTGCCACCGCAGCCGATTGTGGAAGGATTGGTCTTACGGCGTGACATGGCACTTCCTCAGCTCGTTTTAGGAATCCTCATTCGTGTCGCGATGAATCTCGCTCAGCGTGCTTCCCTTCTTATCCTTCCACTCGACCCAGCCGTTGGCACTGGCGCCCAGCACTACCTGGGCAGCAGCGCTGGGGGAAGGAAAGAGGTAATCTTGCAGAAAGATGTACATGCCAACTCGTTCTTCGATCACGCTAGAATCGAGCAGACGCTGGCGGTTCGATGTGACAGACTCCGGCGCCGACGGCGTGAGTTCGATGCGGCACTTGCTCCCGTCGCGGACGACAAACCCGTCTTCCACCAACTCGCCGGTCGCGTCGCAACCTCGGGTATTGATGTAGAATAGCGAACGCTTGTCGTTGCTTCGCGAGACAGGTTCAAACACCGGATACCCCAGTGTCGAAACCAACGTGCTGATCGTCTCGAAGACGTCCAGCAGTTCCGCTTCCATTGGCTCTGGCACGTAGGTCGAGTTCTCTGGTACCTGGCCGTTGTCCAGGGCGTAACGGTTCACCGTTTTGACCTGATGCATGCAGAACCATTCCAGGTATCGTATGTGGGCCTGGGTGAAGTTCTGGGTCTTCGAGATGCAAAAGACGGCCGTCTTCCAAAACGTCTTTTTGCGGTTGTGATCGTCGAAGCGTTTCGGCGCGTCTTCGGTCTGGCCGACGTAAACAATCGGCTTGGCCCCTTCCTCGTCTTCGCCAAACAGGAAATAGATGCCTGGGAAAGCCAATTCTCTTCGCAGCTTGCCGAGTGTCAGGTCGCTACGCGGAATGAGTACGGCCTGGACAATTCGTGTGGTGATCTCGGCAATGCGGATGCCTCGTGGTTCGCCGGTCGGCAGGTAGATCTGAATGGTCTTGGCGGTGGGGCTGGTCATCGGGT
The DNA here is from genome assembly GCF_039541315.1 of Bremerella cremea. Taxonomy (GTDB): domain Bacteria; phylum Planctomycetota; class Planctomycetia; order Pirellulales; family Pirellulaceae; genus Bremerella; species Bremerella cremea. Next base: position 5,798 of record NZ_BAABFZ010000002.1, read on the forward strand.
GTTTCATCATCTGCGCCGGTAGCAATGGCCGGCATTCTCGACTTAGTCCATCAACTTCATCGATCATTGCGGATCAATGTTAAGGCTCGCTAAAATAGCACGGTTTCCCCACTCTCGCTACCGTCTGCAGGGTCCCGCCACAGGATGGTTTCCTGAACCGTTAAATCGCAAGCCGACAAGATGCGGAACTCCATTTGGTCAGGCGGAATCTCCAATGGGCTGACCGTCATTGAGCAGGTCACCTACCTGCTTTTTGCTCGGCGATTGAACGAGATGCACACCGCCAAGGAAGCCCAGGGCAATCTGCTGGGGCAGCCGATCGAGGATCCGATCTTCTCTCCACGGAAGAGCGATTGCGAAGTCTTGCATGAGAGACGTGGGATTGAAGAAATCAGGGGACTCGAAAGGCGATTTAACACGTCACTGTCTGACACTTGAGTTTCAGGCTTAAGCACGGCCAGAATCTGGATACAACATGAACCGTCTCATTGAAATTGGTTTTCAACCTACCGGGCACTGGCGAACCGAAGGAGATCTTCTCAGGTTCGAACTACTTCAGAATGCCCAACAGAAGAACGTTTTGTATGCCTTCGTTTGCGATGGCGAAATCATGTACATCGGGAAGACCGTTCAGAAGTTAAAGACGCGAATGGCCGGCTATGCCAAGCCGGGTGCAGGGCAATCGACCAACATTCGTAACCATCACCTGATCCGAGAGCTTTTGAGTGAGGATAAGGCAGTTGAGATTTTGGTGCTGCCTGATTCGGGCCTGATGCACTACGGGCAGTTTCACCTTAATCTTGCAGCTGGCCTCGAGGATTCGCTAATCGAGGTAATCGGCCCTCTGTGGAATGGTGGAAGGATTCGAGACCTGAAAGTCGAGCAAGAATTAGAGTACGTCGTCGAAGAGCCGGAAAAGCTGATCGGGCGATTCCCAATCACTCTACATCCCACCTACATGCGGTCTGGCTTCTTCAACGTTGGCGTCGACCATCAAATGCTGTTGGGCCAAGACGGCGAGACGATTGAGTTTTTCCTGGGAGATGCTGAGGCCCCAATCATGGGAACGATCAACCGCTCGGCAAACTCGAACCACACCCCAAGGCTTATGGGCGGTGCCGGTTTGCGGGATTGGTTCCAGGCGGAGTTCGCCGTGGGTGAGGAGATGGTGGTTGAAGCCTTATCTCCAAGGTCGGTTAGACTTAGGAAGCTCCTATCGGCCAGATGATGGTGAAGATCGCGAAACCGGGAAGGCTCGATCTTGAGTCTAGAGCTTCTTCACTCCCCTGCCTTTCCCGACACCAGCTTCAACAACATCTTCCGCCCGGTTTTATCGATGCTGATGACCTCTACTGTCACCTGGGTGTTGAGATCGAGATCGGCGATGGGCAGTGCTTCGTTGCTGGGGCCCTCGTTGGGGACCAGGCCGATGATGGACGGGGCAAGCTCGATGAATGTTCCGTACGTCATTTGTTGATAGACCGTTCCTGTAGCCGTTGAGCCGATGGGGAAACGGTCTTCAATGTTCTCCCACGGATCCGGTGAAAGTTGCTTGAGGCCGACCGAGATTTGGTTGGTCGCCTGATCGATTCGAAGGATGACGACCTCAACTTCATCGCCGATTGAAACGAGGTCGCTCGGGTGCCGAATCCGGTCCCAACTCATATTGGTGATTAACAGCAGGCCGTTGAGCCCGCCCAGGTCGACGAACGCTCCGTAATTGGTGATCCGGCGAATGATGCCGCGGCGGACCTGGCCCTCGGCAAGCTCTTGCAGCAAAGACTCGTTGGGGGCTGCCGGCTGTTGCTGAAGTAGCTGGCGGCGGCTGAGCACGAGGATACGGCGATCGTGATCGATCTGCAGGATCTCACATTCCAGATCGCGGCCGATGAAATTATCGAGCTCAGGCGATGGCTCTGTGTCGAGTTCCGTTTCCGGCAGAAACGCGTTCGCACCAATATCGACGATCAGGCCACCTTGGATTCGACGCACGACGGTTCCCTGAACGATCTGCCCGATCGAGAATGTCTCGACAACTTCTTCCCAGGTAACCGTCTTGGGGGTCGACCGTTTCGACAAAAGCAACGGCTCTAAACGAACCTGGTCGCCATCGACCTGTTCCACCACCACGATCACGGTCTGCCCGACCTGCGGCGCGTCGTCCTCCCAAGCCGCACGCGGAAGAGACCCTTCAGACTTGGCCCCGACGTCGACAAACACCACCTCACCCTCAACTCGAACGACCTGCCCTTCGACAATCTGATTCACGTCGACCGAGTTGGCCGCGCCGAGCAGGTCTCGTTGCCAGTTATTGTCGGGATGATTCGGCATGGATCCGAGGGTTTACGTCCTTTGCGAGCCGAGGAGAAGTGGGGAAGGCAGGAAGCGTCCGAAGGATTGCTGAGGTCACATTACCCGATGACACCTGAACCGAGTTGACGTGCGTTATCTAACTCCCATTCTATTCGGGGAAATTGGAAGCAAGCAAAGGCAAGCGGGGGAATGTTCAGTTGGTAGCCGTTCTCAGCGTGGCGGAATGATAACCTCGTAGTAAAGTGGGTCGCTCGTTTCGCCTGTTTGCATTGGATTGAAATCCGATTTTGAACGTTTCCAGGTCCATCCTTCGAATACCCTGTGGGGAGAGGTGTCGGGGATCCGGCTGGCTCTTGATGAATTGGGTCGGCAATCGTCGAGTTCGTTGTTGCTAAGCGGGGTAATTTGACAATCCGAACGCAAAATGCGTAGTCGTGATTTCTCACGCAGACGCTCGTAAAGCGGACGATGCGGCATTTTCCATTCGACAGGCCATTCTTTAACAACGGCATAGTAGCTGACAGGAATCATGGCAATGATGTCATCCATCAACTCCAAGCCATAAGGCGCATCATTGTCGCGGGTCTCATCCTTATGATAGTACCGCTTGGCGGTCGCATTGTGGCTGCCGTGATGTCCGACTTTGTAGAGGCGTGTCCGCTTAAAAAGATCTTGGGTGGTGACCGTCGTGCCCTCGACATCAAATTCCAGACCGTACCACGACATCCAGTTGCCTACCTGGGCGTCCCCGACAAAGAATAGCACATCTCCTTTTCCTGGTGGCCCAATTTCCAGGGCGAACGCGAGCGATGTATTGTTTGTGTCGCTGTCGAGGTTCAAGGCAACACTGCTTGCCGCACCCAACCAATCACCATCGATTCTTCGCCAAGATTCTTTAAGGTAGGCATTCTCGAGAAAGGTCTGGTCTCGTTCCGGGAGGGGTGCATCTGGACAGACCGAAGGTTCGGAGTCGGCGGGCTGTGAAGGATAATAGCTATCTTTGATCGTTCGAATATCGTAACCCTTCTCCCCGAACGGAAGACGCACCGATTGGGGAAGTTCTGTCTCGTCGTTATGAAGAGCCGGGCTAAACCCGAAACCATTGAGATTCGAGGCGGGCGTCAGATAAGTCTCGTGATAAATCGCGTGGCCATGTTCGTCTTTTTCGCCGCGAACCTTGGAAGGAAGATCTTTCTTCAAGAGATACTCGTCGCGCGGCGGACCGAGGATATACGCCCTCACTTCCGGTTCGTCCGATATGGGGATTACCTGACCCGGTTCGCAGTACGATGTATCACTCGCCAGCAGACGAAGAAGGTTAATTGCTTGCTCGCAGGTTGATGGCTTGGTACGGTCGGCCGCCGCCAGCTCACCAGAGAAGCCAGTCGTGCCTTGTCGAATGACACGATCTCTTTCGAGTTCCCGGATAACATCCGGCTTCGCCTTGCTCAATTCTTTAATCACTTTATCAAAGTTTAAATCACGGTCGATTTCATCAAATGTTGAAAACTCCATCGCTGCTTTCAAATGAAGTTTGCCGTTGTTGAGGGTGTCTTTCAGGCCCCGGTCATGGAGGTAGTCGTAGTGTTCGAGAGCCTTTTGGATGATCCGCTGGGCAGTGCCATGCTTTTGACGCAGCGTATCAGCTTGCTGATTACCGATTTTTTCGGTCCAACCTAGCCAGAGTTGTTGAATCGCGAACCGATTGGCCTGTTTGGCATTTAGGAAGGGAGTTCCGGACAAGACGAATCCTGACAGGTGGTCCACATGTTCGTGCGTCGCGGCCACGATGTCGAGTTCTCCTGCCGTCGATCGATGAAGATCATTCATCACCTCTCGGAGTCGATCGTTACCGTTATCTTGTCGCCGATGGACACCGCAGTCGATCAACATATAAAACGGCTTGCTGTTGCGTTTCTTGCCGATCGCAATCAGGAAACAATCCCCGAGACCTTGGCGATACATTCGAACGACGATCTGCCCAGGCCTAGGCTTCAGCACGGAAGCGGTCGATGTCTTAGCCATTAGTATCCCCTCGAGTGATCTTCAACACAGTGGACGCCCACCAACGATTCATGTTTCCGACGACGCTTTTGTGCCTGAGCTGTTAAGCCGTAATGTTCGACTGCCTTAGGGCCTGCCATCGCCACCGCTTGCCGGAAGAAGTTCATGGCTCTTTCCAACCGACGTTTACTTAGGATGTTTTTAGTAATGCTGTATTTAATCTTGGCAGATTCCGGATCGACGATCAGTGTGCATCCTCCACGATGATAAAATGAAAGTGTTCGATCCTGGGACTTGGGGTTGGGCTCGTCGCAGTCGTTTCGTATCGGTTCGCCGTGTTCGTCGGTTAGCGTAACTTTCACTCGCTGCGTGATCGTGATTAGTAGCTCGGTTTTTGTTCTCCCATCTTCTCGCAAACGAACGGTAGGCTTGATTGCGAACACTTCAATTGGTGGGAATTGCGAACTCGTAGTGATTGGTGCGTTGACTGCCGTGACATCGTAACGTGATTTTAAATAACTGCGGACATCGATCCCGAAGGTACTCGCGATCCAGTGGACAGCTTCTGCCACGGAAGCGGGATCTTCTGGCAATTGCCAGGTGCGGAACCGCTCTTGGATCCAGTTATGGAGAAAGCGTTTGAATAGCCGTTCCGAGATATAGGTAGCGCGACGAATATCCCGAATAGAAGACGAAGACGCGGTGAAATCGGACAGTGCGGTGGTCGTTGTTGTCGACATGTTGTCTGGTTGTCCAATCCAGATGGTTTCTAATAACTTGTTGACGGCGGCATCGGCGTTACCAATCCTGAAATTGTTGAGGATTTCATCGGCGACCGACTGCATTTCCTTATGTCTACTCGTCATTGCGAGAGTTCGGGGTGTTTCTGCTTTATCGTCTTCCTCATCGGTATCCGGGACAAGAAGGTCAGCTAACTCGCCTAAGCCCGAGTCCGTCTGGAAGATATCCGCCATCGATCGCAACAGTTTCGAAGGAGGTGTGAAATAGGTGAGTGGTGAGCTATCGGAAATTGGCCGCTTGAAGTTCGACCAGCAAAGGGAGTCCTCAGAGAGTGAGTAGACATCCAGTGGATAGATTCCGCGGGAGCGAAACGCTTCGATAAAGGCGACGCGATAACCGCCTGAGTCGTTGGGATAGAGGTCTTTATCGGCTGTGACCAGGGCCCGGAAGTAGTCGCCGAAAGTCAAATCGACGGGGGGAACATAGTCGATCGCTCGAACACATATGCTAAGGACTCGCTGTGCAGATCGGGTGGCCTCATCAGCAAATCGTTTCGCGAGATCGGGATGGATATCACCATCGGGAAGGATCCCGGTTCCTTTTGTCGCGATGCGACGTAGATCCGCGACGCGTCGTTCATAAATGCGAATAAAGGCGTCGAAGACCGCGGCCACCAGAATGGCACCGCGCGCATGTGGTTCGTAGGTCCTCGCAAGTTCTGACGGATCAGGCGGCAAGCGATGCCCTTGGTCATCGAAGACTCCCAAAGCGTTTCGCAGCGCCTCGCCTTGACCCGTTGAACGAGCAAATTGGACCGCTAATTGCGCCAACAATCCATCTTGCTGCAGATCACCACGATTGGCTTGGATCTGTGAATGCAGCAGATCAGGCAAAGTGAAGTGTTGGAAAATTGCCACGATATCGGCGAATGCCTCATGAAAGGCGAGCATATCGATGTTAGAAACGGAATCGAGCAGACGGCGATTCATACCATCAAGAATGGCGTGTGTCGTTTCGTGCGCGATGATATCGTGCGATAAGCAAGTAAATACTAATCCACCCGGTAATTCCGCCAAAGTATCATTGGTCGATGCGTTGAAGTAGCCGAATAATAACGCAAGTTTCGACGGAGAATAGTAAGCATTTTGCTGCCGTAACGCATGCGGATAAATGCTTAGGCGGGGAACGAACCGATCGTCTGTATTTTCTATCCGCCAACCGTTTTCGTCCCGATAGCGTTCTCGCCAGAGCATTCGACGCCCCAAAATGCGTTCGAAATTCTCGATCGTTTTCATCGTCACCGCATAGACCATTTGCTGATGAAACTGCGGGTTGCCCAATGAAGGGGAAAGACCGTTTTCGGCGAGAATCGTGGAATGATTCAGATCGACCGGTGCATAGAACCGTTGACTGGCAGGGTCGATGTCGACGACCTGAACGTATTCGCCAACGGGACCTGCCGTCAGCAGTTCTTCCCATCGCACGCGAAGTTCGGCGACGCTGACATCCATGTGCGTGAGCTGCGTCGCTAACGATGGATCAAGAGTGAAAACGCGAAGTCGCCGCGTTGCGGGTGCTGCAAGATCGTTGCTGTTCGCCATGGAGCCAGTTTCCAAAAACGACGTGGATTAAACGAAACCAATTCTTCCGATGCCCCTTTAGATTCCGACTTCCTGGTAAGGCAGCGTTTCTGCTCTGGGCAAATCGGAGCGGTAGTATTTGCGGATCGATGCATCGCCGATCGCGAATGCCAAGTTGATCAATCGCTGCTGAGTCAGGCTATCGATTTCTGCCAGGCGGGTATCGATGCCGGAAAGCTTGTCTTGTGCGTCGTCGTCAATTGAGAATGCAGAATCAATCTGGAAGTCGCGAATTCTTGTTTCGACACCCCAATAGGCGCCAGATCGAAGTTGTTGGCGGAACGCGCCAATCAACTGCCGACGGCGAATACTGGAGTTTTGTTGCTGCAGAATCTGAATCACCCGGTACGAATGGCGAGGCCAATCATCCTTGGGGTCGGCCTCCGGCGGAGTTCTCCTTCCGCCGTCACTGACCAGCAATGTCTTGTATCGTTTGTAGGCGGTCTCGAGGCCCAGGTTGTCGTACACACCACCATCGGTCAGCAGCGCGTCACGGCGATGGGAGTCATCAATTAGTCCGACCTTCCCACGTGAATTGAAATCATCCGGATCGACCGGCAGCAGAAAGGGCGACAGGTAAGGTGGGAATGCGGTCGATGCTGCAACAGCATCGGCTAGAGCGACCTTCGGATTGTCAACCAGACCGACAAGGTAGTCGCCCATGTATGGCTTCGAGAATCGCCAGAGTACGCCTGTCTTGACGTTCGTTGCATTGAATACCCAGCGAGGTTCATCGGGGAGATCTTGAAGGGTCTTGCCCTGAAAAACCGCGTCGTAATGGCTTGCCACAATGTCGCTGATTCGTCGAAACGGATTTAGGCTACCCCAACCCACGGCGGGCACATCGATTGTGGTCGAGCATAGCCCGCGGATTGGATTGACCACGTTTTCAATGAAAGCTTCTTCGGAAAATTCGTGTTCCACAAGGCGATGCCAATTCATGCCCAGCACGGCTGAGGTAATTGAGCCGCCGGAGACGCTTGAGAACCTTTTCACTTCGCGGAGTAGTCCCGCCTGGTTCAGTCGCCATAGCCCACCCAGGTGGAAGATCGACGCTCGAAACCCTCCGCCGGAGAGACAGCAGGCAATGCCCTCCTCCAGCTGACTGCCATCACTCGATGCGTCTGGCTCCTCTAAGCGATCCTCCGTCGGGCGAACTGGGTCGTGATCGTCGGGTGTAGGTGTGGGCTGCACAAAGATCTCCAAACTGTTGGAACGTCTCATGTTGAATGCCATTAACAATCGCTACAGCGAATGCTTGTAGCTTAAACTAGGGGGTCCTGATCGCTCCTGTCAACCATTTTGGGGGTTAATTCACAGGATGATATCAATTGAGCCAGGAAGAATGGGTGGTTTAGGGGGAAACGTCATGTACCCCCTTAAAGTGGAAAGTTATCCCCGCTGATTGGCGATGATCATTCTGAGTAATCGCTAAATACCTCATAGGAGGTGAGTTCGCGAATGTTTCCTCGACCAGCTTTGAGAAATGAGGACGCCCCCAATGTCTCGTTTGCTTATCGCATCAGTTCTGTCAGTGCTGATGACTGTTTTGCTGAACGGAGCGCCGGCTTATAGCGGCGACCTGTTCTTTATGCATCTGTTTCAACAGCAGAAGCCCAAGACGGGTGAAGATGGATGTGTTGAGAAGGTTGCCAAGGAAATCGACTATCTCGAGGCAATGATCGACACCTACGGAACCATTGTTCCAAAGCATCCTGATGTCTGGGGCGAGGCACGCCTGACCAAGCATCGACAAGAGGTCGAACGAGAGTTGGAGAAGGATCTGGGACTGTTTCAGGAAACACTCAACGGCGCTCTGCGGCGAAGTGATCAATCGTACTTGAGCGCCGCCATGACCATTAGTTCGGCTTCCGGCGGGGGAACATCGCCGAGTTTAACAAATAAGATCGAAGTGATGGAGGTACCTGAAGGCGCCATCAGCCGTACGGCACCAGGTCGAGTCATCAATAGCTTTGGTTCGAGTCTCGCGAATGGGAAAATAGAGTCGATATCGCTGGAACCAACGGTAGTTCTGGAACAAAAGTTCCGTTACCTGAACTTGCTGAATGAGCTTCGGCGGATCAATGAAGGAGATGATACAGCCGACTCGCCAGGCTACTCGCTTAACCTGGTTCGCATTCCTATTTCGGTACTGCCAGGTAAGAAGACGCAAAAAGGATTTGGGGCCGAGATCACGCTGACGGCAGAAGCTCACCTAACCGATCAACTTATGCCATCTACCTTCCGCAATCTTGTCATTAATGATGTTGTCGATATTCTGGCGCTGCCAGGTCGAAAGATTCTGGATGATAAAGATCTGCTGGACAAGGCACGCTTGTACCTGCAGTACAAACGCGGCGAGGTGTCGATCGAAGCAATATTCAACTCATTAACGTCAGATATTGCCGGATATAACCATCTGGCGAAGAGCCCACCGATAAATAATAAGGCAGAGCTCGAAGTGTGGGAAGAAGAAGCGGCGCATGCGGTTAATCAATTGGCTGTAAGTTCGCTCAACGAGTCTATTCCCGAAACATATACGGGCACTTTAGTAGCAGGGAGGACTTCTCAGCCGCGTGCGGCAATCACTCCTATGGAGGTCGTTGATGTATACGGCGTGACCCCAATGTATGTCGTCGCTGTTGCCGGCAGCGATGTCTTCAAAGGCGACCCAGTAAGCCAACATGCTCCGCACTTAGCTGATATCGAGTCATATTTGACCTGGGAGCTTAACTGTGCCTATGATTTTCTTTCGCGACCAGACACGCAGTTCCTGTGGGACAAGTATTGCACTGAAGAGTTAGTTGAAGCTGTTCGTCAGCGACGCCGATATCTTTCCAGGCCTCATTTTGACCAATATAGTGATCGTATTCGATACCTCAAGGACGTAGAATGCCAACGGTCGATTGATAACATTCGCGATAAGTACTTTGATGATATCGAAACGCAATTCCCTCGTGCAACGTTCACCACAACAACTTCTTTGGCCTGGTGCATTCTGGTCAATTCGGCGCTGCTGAATGATCGGCTGCTTGAGGACATGCGAAAGGTGTCGGCCGAGACTGGTGCATTTCCTGCTCCGGAACGTTGGCTGGAATGCTTCCATCCAATTCCACGAGACTCGGAAGCGATGATGCTGTTCAATCAATATGTTCAGGCCCGCTGGCCGGTACACGTGTTTGCGTTAGACCCCGTCAATGACGAACAAAACATTGCCGAAGTGTTCAGCCAGCGACGTGAAATGCAATTGGCCATGGCGGCTGGCGTTGCTTCTGGGAATGTTTCCGCTCGAACTGCGATGAACTTTGCACGACGCATGGAGCTCGATCTCGAGACCATCGATCTCAACCGCAAGACGGTCGCATTTGCGCATGGGCAAAATGTTTTCGGTTGGAGATTCTATCCGCGATTCCAATCGCCACGTGTGCCGAGCACGGTCGGAGCGATGGCACAAACCGCTCTGGGGTTGGGGCAAAGCGACCATGCGTTGCTCAATGATCGGCGTCTGGAGCCTGGCATCCGTGAAGTTACGGCCGTGGTTCTGATGCCCTCGTTCGTGTCGCATGTCACTTTCGACAGTCGTGCCAACTGGTTTAAGCTGACGAATCCTCGCCACAAAGAACTAACGATGCACGATTCGATGCAGATCAGCAAAGTCTGGCAGTCGATTGCTACCTGCATGCCGAACCTGAAGTCACCCCAATATTATCGTGCAGAAGATGTAGCCTGGCTGTTGAAGTCGGTCGACCAGATCGAATCGCGTTTGCCGCTACAATCGATGATGGTAAGCATTCCTTACGAGAACACGTTGGGTGGATTCGAGATGTTTAACAGTGGTGTGACCGATCTGGCACCCTCGCTGAACGGTTGGTACGGCGCCCCTGGGATCAATGTCACGACGAGCGCGGTAGGCTGCTTGTGCGGCGAAGACAAGTGTCCGAAAGAGGGTGGGTTACCAATGGAGGGTGTTCCGAACTATGGCACTCCGAATGCTGCGGGAACCTGCTTTGGAACGACCGTGTTCCTGGTCGGTACGAATTTCAGCGTGCATGACACCCGTGTCATTGCCGGTGGGCGTTCGGTTCCGTTTCAATTGCTAAGTCGGCGGATCATGCAGGTCACCGTTCCACCGAATGCGAATCAGCTGATCGAATCACTGCCTGGTGGTGGCAAGCGAGCGGTCGTGGATCTGCACGTCGCAACGCCGTATGGCGTCTCGAATCACCTCCTGATTCCCGCAGTGGCGCCGGCGAAGAAAGATACTCCGAAAGAGGCCAATGCAGAGGGCTTCGCATGGAAAAAGACGGATTTCAAGGCGGTTGCCGTTCCGCAGTACGATCCTGTGGCTGGCAAGCTCGCCTATGCCATCGTGATGACGGAAGGATCACAAAAGGAAATGGTTATCCAGAACAAGAGCAGTCTTCCACTGCCGGAACGTGGCAAGATCGTTGCAGTTCTGAAACAAGACGGTAAGCCGTTTGCCCAGACCAGCCAGTTTGATTTCTCGATGAACGAAAAGAAGGAGTTGATTCTTCACGCGAACGTTGTCGATGGGCCACCACCAACGTTGCGACTCATGCTGGAAGAGGTCACCGCAGCGATGATGAAAGTGATAAAGCCAGATTCTCATCCTAAGAAAGTGACGATCGAAGGCTTTCTCCTGATTGCCGATTGGCCCCCAGTGCCGCTGCTCAAGCCGATCGAGATCCAGTTGACGGTCTTGCCAGTCCCGTTGGAAGTGGAAATGCAGCTGACGCCGGACGCAAAGCAACCGGCGGAAGCAGTTGAAAAACCGATTCCAGCCGAAGCGAGGTTCGATAGTGGCAGATCGATGTTGCGAGTCCACCCACCACAGCGTTTGGAGCAAATTCCGATCCGCCCTGCCTCGCATGAATCGGTAACTATACGACGCCTTCCAATTCCTCAGGAGACTATCGGGGGTCGTTAGGATTCAAGAAGGAAGCCCCTCCCGACGCGGTTATTTGCCGGGAGGGGCTTTAGCATTTCCATGCGATCCGATTTCGTCTTACGGGACATCGGTGATCGAACGAACACCGCGGATGCCGGGCAGGCCGGTATATTTACCGCGTGTTCCGGTGATGACGACACTCTTGCCAATCGCTCCCGGATTTAACTTTGGAGCGTAGACCGCACGCTGCGATTGAGGAAGTTGGACATACAACACGATGCTCGGGTTTTGGGGATCTGCCAATTGCAGGCCGTACTGATCATTGTGTTCCGCAACAATCTTGCCTTGAACTGAAATTAAGGTTCCTTCGGCGATTCCTAATGCGTCAGAGACGCCGACTGTGGTCGTCGGAGAACTACCGCCGCCATGGTGTCCTGCTCCTGAATCGCTGGGGAATGGTGCTCCGTACGATCCTGGGGCAAATGTGTCGGAATCCCACGGATCGTAGTTGCCCGAGGGCTGCGACCAAGGACGCCCATCGGCTGGATCGTCTTGCTCGATCGGTGCCATCGCGTTGGGAGTCTTAATACCAGGAGCATGACCATTTGCCCCGTCGAAGTGCGTGTAGGACTCCGGTGTCGCCAGCCAATCGACGATATTCAACATGATGACTTTAGCGGAGCCACCATTGTTCCAACCGTTGTGTAACGGCTTGTTGGTGCCGCCACGCTCGTCGCGGTACTTGGGCGTGATGTCTTCGATAGGCGACGAATCTCCAAAGAAGGCAGCTTTGCCGGCACCAGACTTCGATATCGCGACGAGTGGTCCCTCGTCGCGGCCACCAAAGTAAAGCCCGTTATTTGCTCCTTCGATGGCCTTTCCCCAACTCTTCGCCGGATCGGAATCCGCTAAATAGATTAAGCCTTTTGCGCGATCAGGTTCGACAACGGCAAGCGTAGCGCTGGCTGCCATCAGTATCGGCGTGGCACCCACTGTCAGGTTTTCTGCATCATTTGGGGCAACAATGTCAGAGGCCCCCGCCAGGCAATTAATGGCATTGAAGCGAAAACGAATTCCAAACTGCTCTACCAGCCATCCTGCATCGGCACTTCCAGGATTTCTTAAATCGCCGTAGGGGCTTCCCATATCGAAATCAGGTTCGGTCGACCGATTATAGCCGTTGAAAACCTCAGTCGCGTCCCACGAGTTCAAGTTGCGGTCGGCGTTGTAGTGATCGCCAATAAACAGCAAGCCTTTACCAGCGGCCACGTACCTTTCCAAGGCGGCACGCTCGTCCTCGCGGAAAGGCCGATTCGATTCAGCCAAGACAAAGACATCGCTGTCTTTAATGGCGTCGAAATCAATGATGGCTTCATTTTCCGGAGTATTGCTTGTTCGATCATCGAAGAAGCGAATGATTCCATCCTGGTCCTTGTCGACGCCACGGTATTCTTTCACTTCGTATCCCTGGGCTGCCAACGCATCCGCGAAGTCTGAGAATCCGCCATCGATTACCCAGTCCGCATTGCCCTGGGTACCACCATGCGATACATCGAACAGGATTGACTTTCCGTTGGCAGTCGTTGTCGGCGTCTTCACCGGTGGAGGTTGGTTCCAGTGATAAGGGGTGCTTGCCGGTGCTGCGGTTGGCGACGCCATAGGTGCCATTCCAACTGGAATGGCGGCCAGCATTGCAGTCGGTTGGGAAGACGCTGGCGACACCGCAGGGGTAATCTCGTCGGTCTTGCGCGTCGTGACATGAATACTTCCATTCTGCCTGCACGATAGCGTGATCTGACCATCCCAGCCCGTGGCATAGATATGCTTCGTTACCTGAAATAACGAAAACCGCTGCCCCCCTTCCCCGACGCGAACATCCATCGGTCGCTCGCGCTCGCCACTGATGGCGTTGCTGAGCATCTCGATTACATCGCGATTGGGATGGCCATACGAAAACGTATTGAATCCACGTTGCCGACCCTGACCGAACTGGGGGATCCCGACCGAGATGACTGCCACTTCAGGCGACATCGCATCGACAAGCGACTGGATCGTTCCATTCTTGGAGCCATGGTGGCCGACCAAGTAGGCATCGACATCCAAAAGGTCGGTGTCCTTATAGAAGGCGACTAGCGTCTCTAAAGCTGGCTCTTCCAAGTCGCCGGTAAACAGAAGCGATGACTTACCAAAGTCGACACGAACCACCAGGCTGTGATTGTTCAGATTGTCGAAGTCGCGGTCTTGCCAGCCTGGGTTCTGCTGCAGGCCACCCGACAAAATGCGTATCTCGGGATCGCAATCAGTGCACTGGATTGGATCGATGTCTCCATTGGTCAAGCCATAGCCGGCAGCCGTCACGTCTGTATCGGCGACGCTAATCACGTTCAGGTTGTGGGTCGCTGCGTTGTCAATGGCATATTGAATACCTTCCTTGCCCGAGCCCCGAACAAATCCGTTATAGATGAAGTTATTAACACGACAGGTTTGCAGCACTCGCTGAATACCCCGCGTATGATCGATATGGGGATGGGTGATTACCACGGCGTTGAGCGTGTGATTCAGGTCCGTTCGCCGCGCAAAAAAGTCGCGCAGCGAATCGGCAAGCTCATCGGGACTTTCGTCATCCTGGCCACCGGTATCGATTAGAATTGCACCGCAAGGAAATTCTAGTAAAGCACTTGATGCTTGCCCTTGGTCGAGGAAGTGGACGTGCATCTCTGGCTCGGCGGCCTGAGCAGCAATCGTCCAGCAGAAGCAACAGATAAGAAGGGTGACTTGCAAACCGTACCGGAGTCCGCGAAACATGGAATAAGTTCCCTCTGAAATGAGTAGATGGCTGGCCACATTGCGAGGGATTCTCTCACAGTACAAATGCAACGGCAACGATATCGTGCCCTGATGATAGTGATGAAATGGTGAATATATGTTAGCGCGAATATGCAATGTGGAAGGTGGCGTATAGTGCTGGCATGGAGGGATCGGAAGGATAGGGTAATTGCGTGGTGGTAGCCGGGTACAATAAACCGGGATGCCCGAGTCCGGGGTTTCAGTCTCCTGGATAATCAGAACGAGCGGTGACTCCTTCTTTTTCCGATTGAAAACTTCGCACCGATTTCTCAAAGCTGGGATCTCGAAGCGGTTACCGAGTACCTATCCTGAGGCCGTAATTTTTCAGTGCTTTTCAGAAGCACCTGATTCGATCCGATGGCCTGCTTTCAGCGAGGGCAAACTTACCTGGCTATCTTCAGCAGGAGCCTGCTGGCTTGGTGCTATGGCGAACGGGTGGCTCAGGTCACGATGCGAATCGGTTAGAAGACAGACGCTTCCGAGTCGGCAATTGAATAGCCCGGATCGATGTGCAAGGATGTCGCCTGTTCTCGATGAGATCGAAAGACCGGTCGCTCGAATGGCATCAGCACGTTCGGGGCTTGTGTTGGGGAAGTGGATCGCTGGTCGCATCCGTTGTCAGACGTCGAATATGCGATCACAGGGATCTATTATTCATCAAACATTCAACTAGATTCGTTGCGACCAGGCGGGCGACGCGATTTAATGTGCCGGAGGTTTCGTTCGAGACATTACTCTGGTGGAGACAATCGCGATGGGACGACGAACATTCTTGAGCATTTTGCTAACTTGGGCGCTGGCCTGTCCGGCACTGGGGGCTGACTTTGTGACGGTGGGCTTCTGGAACATCGAGCACCTGGGCGCGACAAACTCGGCTCAGCGACCAATTGCCCTGGCCGAGTACATCGCTGCTTCCGGCGTCGACGTGTTGGGATTGTGCGAAATCTACGATACCGATGATGGCCCAGAGCGGCGGAACGAACAACTTGATACGGCGTTCGCGATTCTGAACGAAGAAGATGACGTCGAATGGAAGTACGAGTTGTTTCCCAATCGCATCGACAACGATAAGTCGCAGTTGTGTGCGATTGCCTGGAACGCGAAGCAGGTCACACGCGATGGGGACGCGTTTCCGATCGACGTCGACGACGACCCGAACGATGAGTTCTTCCTGTGGGATCGGAAGCCACATGCCGTGAAGTTCTCGACCGGTAACGGGCGGACTGATTTCGTGGTGATTCCGGTGCACATGAAATCGAACGTCAAACCGCGCGACCAGGCCCGGGCACGCGGGCGGACCGGCGAAGAGTTCGGTGCGGGCCAACGAGAACTCGAGGCAGCGGCATTGGTCGCGAAGCTGAACGACGTGCGGACACACTTTGGCGGCGAACAAGACCTGATCATTCTGGGCGATACCAATATCAAGCGTCATACCGAGAAGGCGGTCGAGCTAATCACCGACGCCGGCTTCGTCGATCTCAACATCGAAGACTTCGACACGTACCTGGGGGATGGGGCTCCCTTCGACCGGATCTTCGTCTCGATCTCGAAAGAATTTGTCTTCACGCGACAGCGCGTGCTGGTCGACAGTGCCCCGAAAGAACATCGCGAATACCTGTCGGACCATTACGCGATTTCCACCACGTTCCGCACCAAAGCGGACGACGACTAAGCGATTGAACGTAAGTCGGATTACAGAAGCGCAAAAAAAGGACAGGCTCGCCTGGCGGTGACCTGTCCCGAGGTGGTTCGTTCTTTGTCAGTTCGAGCTTTGCCGGGCTATTTCATTTCGAAGGCGAAGTGGTTTGGCCCTTCTTTGACTTCGGCCAATAAGTCGCTCCGGGCGTCGTTGGTATACTTCGCAGGCACGGCGGCCGTAGCTGTCGTCGGCGTAGGAGCGCCGTCCATGCTAAGGTTCAAGTCGACGGCCGGCTGAACATAGGCGACGTAGTTCCCTACACGAACTGGTTCGTTGACTTCAAATCCGCCATCTTCGGTTACCAACGCTTTGTAAGCGAAGCCAGTTTTGTGGTCCATCAGGAACAACTCGACGTCACCCTTGATCGGGTTACCTTTGAGGGTCAGCTTTCCAGAGACATCTCCGACGGGGTAGTCAGGACCATTGTTGCAACCCAGGCTGGTGGCCAGCAGCGCGACAACCAGGCAAACGGTCCCATGGATAGGTTTCATCACGGTCAAACACTCTTTCGAAAAGTGAAAAACCCTTCCCCCGAAGCTCTCGGTACTTGCCCCGAAATATCCGAGCACGAGGGAAGGATGGAAGTCGAACTAGTTCAGATTCACGGTCTGGGCATCGTGACGAACGGCCAAACGCTTCAGCATGTCAAAATCGATCGTTTCAGGAATGAAATGAACGCTTCCGTCCAGGCACATCGCATTGATGCCGCCGGGATGGAACGAGTTGAGGATCGTGTTGTTGCGATAGGTCGTGTCGGTCGCACCCACCTGTAGAATGTCGGAGTTGATCGCGAAACGAACGCACGTGGTTCCAGACTGCCAGAGGTCGCTACAGCCTTCGGCTGTGTTGCCGACGTAGCCGTAGTTACGGGCTCCGTGCCAGCCGCCATAGTAATTCGAGGTTCGATTGAGGTCGCTAGTCAGGCCAGACTGCTCGGCGATCAGGATCGTGTTCGACGTTCCATCGGTGCAATCGCGGAAGCTGCGATACTCATTGGGCGAGAGCATGCCGTTGTTGCACGACCAGCCATGGTTGCAGTCCTGGTAACCAGCGACATTGCCGGGCACGGTCGGCGAGGCGCCTTGCAGACCAACGTAGTGATGGCACATGCCCCAGGTGTTGTTCCCCACCGATTGATCGATTGCCGGCAGCGTGCTCGATGGGCAAAGGAAGCCGTCCACTACCAGGTCCATCAGCACTTCGTTGCCGACATAGCTGTCACCGGCGAAACTGCCGCTAAAGTCGAGCTGATCGTAAACGTTGCCTTGTTCG
Source organism: Bremerella cremea (assembly GCF_039541315.1). Taxonomy (GTDB): domain Bacteria; phylum Planctomycetota; class Planctomycetia; order Pirellulales; family Pirellulaceae; genus Bremerella; species Bremerella cremea. The sequence continues at coordinate 23,223 of NZ_BAABFZ010000002.1, forward strand.
ATCATCGGCAGGACGGCGGTTCGCCAGTTCGAACCATTCTTCAGCGACCAGTCATCCATCCCCCGGGCCCCGCAGGTAAAGCGCAGGAAAATGTCGTGGTAGTTATGAAAGGCAATCCCCAACTGCTTGAGGTTGTTGGTGCACTGCATCCGGCGAGCAGCTTCCCGGGCCTGCTGGACGGCGGGTAACAAGAGAGCGATCAACACACCAATAATGGCAATCACCACTAGCAGCTCCACAAGCGTGAATGCAGAGCGTCGAAGTCGAAACACGGTCATCAAATTCTCCCAACGAAACGATGAATGGAGATAAAAACGATGCACCTCGAACCGGGCGACAAGACTTGCTTCGTCGTCCGGAATGAAATCAGCGAGGGGAAGAAACAGCCCCTTTGGCGAATTTGCCTAGGGACGCTATTCCAAGACTCCTCACTGACTCAGCGAGCCAGCATGGCAGATCGAAATGAAATGAGTAGAGTAGGAAGCCGCTTAAATGCTAGTTGTGAACAGGCACTTCTATGGCCACGTTGCATGAGGGTCATCTTCCGCAGGGTTAAGTGGAAGAACACCATGGTGTTTCGCGAGATATAACACCGTCAGAGACTAAAGGTTCCGTGGGTGACTTTCAATCAATTTTGTAGAGTTTTCTATGGAATCACTACTTATGTGGGGCATATTGCCGTAAATAGATACCGTCGCAAGCTGTCAGTTCCTACCAATCTGAGGGTAAAGACGTGCGCAATATCTCCAAAAAATCACCAAACCGCGCATGAAATGCCCACAGATGCCGATTCTGTTTGCGAAGAAGAATTTCACATTACGGGCAAATACGTATTCGAGTTTCATGATCCGTTAGGGCGGATCGGACCGGTTGGGCGAGTAAGGTAGCCTCTGCTGTTGCGTTCTTGGGGAACCTTATGGGGGCCGCGACCAGTGCGCATGAAAAAAGCTGCTGCGGATCAAAGTCGGCAGCAGCTTTCAGTTTTGAGTTGTTCGATCGGGAAAGACTATTTGCCTTCGGCCATTAAGGCTTCGATCTCGTCTGCTTCGACCGGAATGTCGCCCATCAGGTCGACTGGACCGTTTTCGGTGACGACGATGTCGTTCTCGATTCGGACGGCAAAGCCTTCGTCCGGCAGGTAGATCCCAGGTTCGACCGTCAGTACCCAGCCTGGGGCAAATGGGACGTTCGGCAACGCGACATCGTGAACGTCGATCCCGATCGAGTGTCCCAGGCCATGCATGAAGTACTTCTTACATGCTGGCGTTTCACGGGTATGTTTGGCGACTTCTTCCTTGGTCAGCAGACCGAGGCCGAGCAACTCTTCGTTGATCATCTCTTGGGCTTCGTACTGCCAGTCGCGGTGCGACTTGCCCACCACGGCGCCGGCGATCGACTGCTTCATCACGCGCAAGACGGCGTTGTAAACGTCGCGCTGGCGAGGCGTGAACTTGCCGTTGACCGGAATGGTACGAGTCAGGTCCGAGTTGTAGTTCGCGTAGTTCGAGGCAACGTCCAGCAGCAGCAGGTCGCCATCGTTACAGACCTGATCGTTGTCGATGTAATGCAGACCGCACGCATTCTTGCCGGAAGCAATGATTGGCGTATAAGCGAACGCACCACGATTGCGGATGAATTCATGCGCCAATTCTGCTTCGACTTCAAACTCGGTAACGCCTGGTTTGACGAACTTCAGCAGACGCTCGAAGCCCTTCTTGGTGATCCCGCAGGCATGGCGGATCAGCTCGACTTCCAGTTCCGATTTCTCGGCACGCAGGGCATGCAGCATCGGGGCGAGTCGTCGATAGGTATGCAGCGGGAACTCTTCCTTGCACTGCTTCACAAAGCGATCGTCGCGGGTTTCCACCAGGTTCGAGGCTCGACGATGCTCGTTCTGATTGAGGAAGACCTGTTCGGCGCTGATCATCAGATCGCGAAGCACGGCCGGGAACTCCGACAGCCAGCGAATCGAGCTGACCCCCGAGACTTCCGTGGCTTCTTCCTTGGTCAGCTTCTGACCTTCCCAGATCTGCATCAGCTCGGTCGGCTCGCGCAGGAACAGGATCTCGCGATTCTTCTCCTCATAGGCATCGGGGAAGAGTAGAAGGATCGATTCTTCCTGTTCGATACCGGTCAGATAGAACAGGTCGGCATTCGGAACGACTTTGAACGTGCCATCCGCGTTGGTAGGCAATACGTCGTTGGAATGCAGGATGGCGAGCGAGTTCTCCGGCAGAAGCTGCTTCAGTTTGGCCCGGTTCTCGACGAACAATTCGGACTTGATGGGAAGATGACGCATCGAGTGATATTCCTTCGAACAAGTTAGAGGATCGACGAAGCTGCAGGGGATGCTCTGGGTCTATTGTAGCAATATGCGCACGATCCAGAACTGCCCGGATGGCCACATTCTGTTCAATTCTCCCCCGAATGAGAGAGGCGCCAGAAAACGTTTTTCCGTTGCTGGCAAACTTGCAAGGTACTTCCCTTTGCCCAGTCTCCCTTCGCATGGGTGGATGTGACGGTATCTCGTGAAAAAGTCGCTTTTCGATCGAGGCAACTCGCTGTATCCTCGCTGGTAGCAAGTCAGTGTTCTTGCCAACCGGGGAGCCAAAGTTTCAATGCACGATCTGGTCAAGTTCTTGAAGTTGCGACGTTCGCTGAACTCGCACATCGATTCGTGCAAGATCTTTCGGGCGTCTCCGGGATGGTTTCGTGACCGTGTGTTGGGAATCGACTACCGTGTCGACCCCGACACCCCGTGGGAATACTCCGAGATCCTGCTGTCCGAGGCCTTTCACGATGGAGGCCGTCGCGACTACTTCTTTGTCTCGCTTTTGGAAGACTCAGACGGCTCAGGCCATATGGAAGCCGATTTCGGGGCCGGAAAGTTCCTTCGCGAAGCTCGCCCTGGGAACATGATTTTTGGCGACGAAGAGTCGGTCCAGCGGCTGCAAGGCAAAGGGCCGTTCCACTCGAGCATGATCTATATCAAGAAAGATGTGGTGCACGAGTACTTCCAGGAAGCGTCTCAGGGAGCCGATCTTTCACCCGAACGGATGCTCAGCCAGTCGTTCCGCGACAATGCCTTACGCGTCTTGATGAAGCAGTTGATCTATCACTTTCGACAGCCTGCCGAGACCGGGCAGCGTATGGTGAAAGAGCATCTACAGGACCTGATTCTGCAGCGGCTAACACAGTTGGCAGGTCGCCCGGCCGATATTGTCAGCGATACCGATCGGCTTCGCGATCAGGCGATTCGTGCAGTAATCGACTATATGCACACACACTTTATCGAAGACCTGAGTCTCGACCAGTTGGCGATCCTGGCCGGGGTTAGTCGAAGCCAGTTCGTGCGTCTCTTTCGGCAAACAACCGGACAGTCGCCCAAGCAGTACCTGATGGGGCTCCGTGTCGAACAAGCGCGACAGCTTCTCAGCGTGGCCAATGGTAGGCAATCGGTGCTGGACATTGCTCAAAGCTGTGGCTTCTGCGATCAGTCGCACCTCGCTCGCGAGTTTCGCCAGGTATACGGAACCACCCCTGCGGTGTATCGCCGCGACCAAGGTAAGTGGTTTTCTTGATCAGGGGGCGTTCGATGGTGACGCTTCTCTCGCGATTGGCTGCCTACGATTTAGTCATCAATACGTCGTCTGCCCGCGATTGCTGCCTCTTTTTTGGTCGAAGCATGTCATCGAAAAGTTGGGGCATGCGCCGTTTATTCTCTATTGATCAGCACCCACATCCGCCACGTCCTGTCGCAGCAGCTGGAGCTTGCCTGGACCAGCGACTCTAAAACGTTGACTGAACTTGGCTTATAGGCCTTTCAAGTTGTCGATTGCGGTAAGCAGCAGCTTACCTGGGAAGTGAGGCGGCACCGACTTTGCAAATTCTTTGGCATCCGCCGGCCCGCGTGGCACGGCGAATCGAAGACCCAATTGTTCAACTTCCCAGATTTCTTCCTTGAGCCCATCTCGGAATTCGATCGCCACAAGCGGGAGGCGGTTTTCCGAGTCGCGGTCGATTTCGATACCCTGGATTCGGAGGTCTCATGAAACGAAACGCTTTTACGCTTGTCGAGCTTCTGGTGGTGATTGCCATTATTGGCGTATTGATCGCATTGCTTTTGCCGGCCGTGCAGCAGGCCCGTGAAGCGGCCCGGCGGATGGCATGCACTAACAACCTGAAGCAAATCGCGCTGGCGAGTCATAATTATCACGATACCTTCGGCCGTTTGCCGCGGACCGGGACTTACGCCAACATTCAGTCGACCCACAATGCCGGACCGAACGTCGCGCTGCTGCCGTTTCTGGAAGCGAAGAACACCTACGAGTTGTACGACCAGAATCAGCTTTGGTCGCATGCGAACAACCAGGTGATGAAAGACCTGATGCCAGGCATGTTCACCTGTCCTTCCACGCCGGAAGGTGGTGCCCCGATGAACAGCGGAAATCCCATGTTCCAGGGCTGCCAAACGTCCGACTACTTCTATCCGCTGGGAGCTGCTTCGGATGCCATTCCACCGGTGATTGCCAATGCGATCTTCTCGAACATCGGGACAGGCGAATGGCGCAAGTTTGCTGGAATCACCGATGGTCTCTCGAACACAATGCTCATTTACGAAAGTGCCGGTCGGAAAGACTGGTGGGTCAACAACAGCAAGATGAACGAGAGCATTCGCTCATCAAGCTGGGGCCAGATGGAGGCCTGGTATACGGTTGCTCCGTTCGGCGGTTTGGCTTCCAGCTTCATGCGACAAAGCTTCACCTTGAACAGCAGCGATCCGACAGGAACGGCACCGATGATGGTCCCCTTCACCGGTGGCATTGTGAACGTGACCAACCAATTCGGTGCTCCGTACGGATTCCACCCAGGCGGCATCGAATTCGCCCTGGCCGACGGCTCGGTGCGGTTCATGCCCGAGAGCACCAGTCCAGCGATCATCGCGGGCGTGGTCTCGTGTGACAACGGAGACGTGACAGGAGAATTCTAATGCGTTGCGATCGAAAGAAAGCGGCTCTTTCTGTCGCGTTGACTTGGATGATGGTGGCGTTGCTACAAGCAGGCTGCGGACAGCATGACTGGCAGGCACGCACGTTTCCGACCCGTGGCACGATCACCATCAATGGTGAGCCACCCGAACAAGCCTTTATCAAGTTAATCAAGCTGGGCGAACCGATCGACGAGCGCGAGTCTGACTGCTGGGCGCTGGTTCAAGCAGACGGAACGTATGAGTTCTCGACGTATGAGAACGGCGACGGTTGCCCGCCGGGCGAATATGCCTGGATCCTGCGTTGGCCGGCGAATTTGATGACGATGATGCCGGATCGACTCGGAGAAAAGTATTGGAATCAGGACGACCCCTACATGACCGTCACGATCGTGCGTGGGCAGAACGAATTGCCGGTGGTCGATTTGACCGGTGTCGCCGTGAAACCCTTGTCGAAGCCGGCCTCGAAGGTCGAGCATCGATAGCCCTTTCCCCTCCCTCGTTCCTTCCGCCTTGGAAGGTGAATCCACTAGCAACAGAGAAAGTTCGTAATGACCAAGTTCTTCCATCTTCCTCTCTTCAGCCTGTCGAGTCGGACATGTTCGACCGGCATGCTACTGCTGACGATGACGATTGCTTCGACTGCCTGTGTCACCGAATCGATCGCCGCCGACGCACCCGCGGCAGAAACGACCAGTGAAGAAGCCCCTGCCGAGAAGACGCCGAAGCATGTCGATTGGACCAGCGACCTGGCCGCTGCCCAAAAGCAGGCCCAGCAGGAAGACAAAGACCTGCTGCTCTTCTTCACTGGTTCGGACTGGTGCGGCTACTGCATCAAGCTGGAAGAAGCCGTGTTGACCAAACCAGAAACGGCCGAACGCATCGGCAAGCACTACATCCCGGTCGTGCTCGATTTCCCCAACAAGAAAGAACTGCCAGAGGACGTAAAAACCCGCAATGCGGAACTGAAGACCAAGCTCGGTGTTCGTGGCTTTCCCACGCTGGTGGCCGTCGATGGCGACATGCTGCCTTATAGCACCATTGTTGGCTATCGCGAGCCCGATGCCTTCTGGGAATCGTTCGGCGGCATGACCGAAGTTGCCGACAAGCTGACCGCCGCCAAAGATGGCACCTCGGTCTCCCAGATCGAAGACGTTGCCCAGCTCGACGCGGTGCTCAAGAGCCTACCGGACGAAGTGCTGAAGAACGGCTGGAATGCTGAAATCGAACGCGCTGTCGCGATGAGCGAAGGCAAAGACGAAACGATCCACGAGACGTGGAGCGATAAGCTGGCCGAGATCAAGAAAGAACAGGACGACGCTCGTTTCATGTCCGAGACGGTCGCCGGTTACTCACAAGCTCGCCGCGAAGCCGACTCGCCTGAGGTGGTGTTAGCGTTTCTCAACAAGGCTCGCGAAGAATCGAAGGATCGTCCGGATCGTGTGACCATCATCGATACGCTGAAAGTTCGTTATTTCTTCGACCAAAAGATGTTCGACGAGGCGACCGCCTTGGCCGACGAAGTGATTGCCTCGGAAGTCGCTCCGGCAAACATGAAGGCAACTGTCGAGGCGTTAAAGCGGCAAATCAAGTTTATGAAAGCTCGCGAAGCAGATGGCAAGCCGGCTGGCGTGCCGCTGCGGACGATCAACTAAGTTAATGGCTCGCTGAGAGCCTTAGCAAACGTGATGGGGTCCGTACGGGAAGATGCTCGTACCTCCCTGTCAGCGTGCGACAAGTTCGTCTCCTAACGATCCCGGTACGTTTGGTAGCAAAATTGCCAGACTTATCGGGATTTTTACTTGGCTGGTTGATATCACGTGGCATAGAATTCAAGAAAGACTTCATCAGATCTTCATTGAAAGGCTGATTCAGTCGTCCATGGTTTGTGACCCACGATGGGGTGCGCGTGGTCGAGGCTTCTCAAGAATTCAAGGGATCGAAGCTGTTGTTCGACTGCCGTGAGCCGCAGATCCCACCGGTATCACCACCTCTCGCAAAGCCAACTTTGCTGCCGCTGCCCGGGGAACGTTCGACCGGGGGCAGGTACGGTACGCCGTACGAGTCCGTAGAGCCAACCCGGGCAGCAGCGGCACCTTCTATCAGGTGGAATTTCGACACGCGCGATCCCCCAACGATCGCCGTTCTTTGAGTTATTTTCCGCGTACCGTTCATCGCTCGGCTTAGCGATCGGCAGCGACATCGTCTGCGAATTGCTTCCCCTCAGATGTCGTACGAAGCGACACGGCGTGAGCGAGAATCGACAACGTATCGTATTGTGAAACCATGGTTTAGAAAAATGTCGGTAATCCGGGAAGAAAACGCCCGTCTCGATGCGTTTACGGTTGATGAGGGGCAGCTTCTGCCTCAAAATATGGCCTTTTCGAGCTAGCAATAGGCACCCAGATCGGTTCATCCAGATCAAGGCACCAAAAGTCGCGACGCTTGGCAACTCTCTTACACGTAGCCAGCCCGTACAGACCCTGCCTTCCATTTGGAGTACCTTACCGTGCCACGCCCACGCCATTTTGGGTTTACGCTTGTCGAACTTCTGGTGGTGATCGCCATTATTGGCGTCTTGATTGCCCTGCTGCTGCCTGCCGTCCAACAGGCCCGCGAAGCTGCCCGACGGATGTCTTGTTCGAATAACATGCGCCAAGTCGGTTTGGCATGTCACAACTATCACGATACGTTCCGCACGCTGCCGCCGGGGCGCCTGCTTTGGAACGGCGTCGATTCGAGTGGCAACAGCAAGAAGGTCGTCACTGGCTTCCTGGCGATGATCATGCCGTTCGTCGAGCAAGGCAACTTATCCGATCAGTACAAGCAGCACTTCGGTTTCGACGACATCGTCAATCGCCAGGCCGTGAAGACCCAGATTCAGTCATACCTTTGCCCAAGTGCGCCTGGCAGCGATCGTCAAACGCCACTGTATGCTGGTTGGAACGTCAGTTGGACGACCGATGTCTCGTCGCTCGATCCCGACGTCGTCGGGGCGCCGACGGACTATCAAGGTGTTCGCGGTATCCACATGCTTGATTCGAGCGGAGCCCATACCGACGTGCCAGGTCGCGACGTGGGGATCTTGCGTGAAACGGGGGCGACGAAGTTCGCCGAAATTACCGATGGCACCAGCAACACGCTTCTGTTGTTTGAAATGGCCGGCAAGCCAACCAATTGGCACAATGGTCAGCAGCAAGAGACCACCAACGCGCAAAACTACGGCCATGGTCCTTGGTCGGGCAACAACGGCGTGATGATCTACAACTGGGCTGCCGATGGTAGTGCCAAGGGATGCGACGATTGTCGAGCCTACGTGAACATTGACAACACCGCCTCGCCTTACAGCTTTCATCCCGGCGTGATGACCATTATGCTGGCCGACGGTTCGACGCGTAACCTCGCGGAAACGGTCGAATACGCGACGTTCGTCAACTTGTGCAATCGAGCCGACGGCAACGTCCTGGGCGATTTCTAAGCCGACGGGCAACTTTCAATCTGAGGAGCTTTTTCCCTTATGGATCGTCATCGATCGTTCGGTTTGTCGGACCTGCTGGTGATCGCCACCGCTCTGCTGCTGCTGGCGGCGATTGCCGCGCCGTGGGTCGCGATGGCGCGGGACGAAGCTCGGGCCACGGGTTGTCAGGATCATATGCGAACCATCGCCAAAGCGTGCCGTGGTTTCGCCGAGGTGCATCAAGATTCGCTTCCCAGCAATCGTCGTCAGCCCCACACCGGCTGGAACACGTTGGTCCTGCCGTTCATGGATCAGGCCAAACTCTACGACAAGTACGACCTTAGTCTCGAGTGGTACGAAGGGGGCAATCGCGACGTCGGCATGAATGCCCTTTCGACGCTCGTTTGTCCCGCCGCTCCGCATGCCGATCGTGTGATTCGTTTGCTCGATCCCGACGGCAAAGAGTTCTCGGCGAAAGCGACCGATTACGTCGCTTCGTCCGGGGCCTATCTGCATACGAATCAGCCGGAACGACTCTATCGCGGTGCGATGGCTTCGCCCGGTCGACACTACGGTGCCTCGAACGTGACCGCCGGCCATGCGGTTCGCCTGAACGAAATCACCGATGGGCTGGCCAATACCTTCCTGGTGGTCGAGATGGCCGACAAGCCGAACGGTTGGCGAGCCGGTAAACTGCACGACGACAAATCGGCTGACAAAACGCATCGGCCGCTGGTAGACGGGTTCAGCTTTGGCCAGTGGATCGCGCCGAATTGGAATCATTTGCGTTCGTACGATAACGACGGCCAGAATCAGTTTGGCGACTGCGCGGTGAACTGTTCCAATGAAGGCTCGCTCTATTCGTTCCATCCTGGCAAGGCCTACGCTGCCATGGCGGATGGCAGCGCCATGCCGATCCGGGCCGGTTTAGAGCAGGAAGTCTTGATTGCCCTGGTCAGCATCGCCGATGGCGAACTGATCGCGACCGAAGACTTTCAGGCCGAATAACTTTTTCACCGCGAAACGCAAAGCGACTGGATGAAGCACACCTGGACGTTGGCGATCTTGCTTCTGCTGCTGGCGGCACTCCCCTGCTCTGCCAACGAGATCGCTGCGCAAATCGACAAGCAACTCAACTCGCTTCTGCCGGCTGGCACCGCTGCCGCCGTACCCTGCGATGAAGCGACCTTTCTGCGGCGTGTCTCGCTCGATTTGATCGGACGCATTCCTACCGCGGCCGAAGCCCAGGCGTTTGCTTCGCGAAAGAACCCGAACGCTCGGGCCGAAGTGATCGCTGAACTTGCCAACAGCCCTGCGGCCGCCCAGCGTCTGGCGACGTTTGTGCGAAGCTTATGGTTTCCACAAACGTCGGTCGCTCCTTACGAATACCTGGCTCCCGATACCGAGGCCTGGGTCGCTCAACAGCTGCGGCGTGGCGAACCGCTGAACGAGATCGCCCGGCAGTTGATTTCTGTTTCGTACGCACCCCAAACCGGAGCAGGCAAGAACGAAGCATTGCTTTCGGTTCCCAAGACGATCATCGAAGCCAACGACCATCGACCGGAGCGAATGGCAGCGAATGCGACCGGTGAATTTCTAGGGGTCGACTTGAGTTGTGCCCAGTGCCACGATCACCCGTTCCATGCGTGGTCGCAAGATCAGTTCTGGCAAACGGCCGCCTACTTCGAGCCCCTCAAGTCAGGCGAGACCGCCCACGATGCCTGGCAGAAGCAAACCATCGCGATTCCTGATACCGAACGAACCGTCTCGCCGGCGCTGTTCACCGGCGAAAGCTGGTCTCCCGACGTCGCGCTGGCAACCGCGATCTCAGGCCGAGAGGTCTTCGCCCAGTGGGTCAGCCAGCAGTCGAACCGCTACTTCGCCCGCTGGACGGTCAATCAATTGTGGGCCGAACTGCTTGGCGAGCCGTTGGTCACGCTGCACCCCGAACAATTCTCGCCAGCCGCACGCGAGCAAACGCTCGAGCTTCTGTCGCACGAGTTTGTAAAACGCCGGTTTGATTTGCGATGGCTCGCTTCCACGATCGTCGCCACGCAGGCGTATCAAGCGAAGTCCACGGCAAACAGCGGGATCGAAAGCGAATACCCTTTCATACAAGTCCGGGGTCTGACAGGGCCGCAGCTCTTCGATAGTCTCAGCGTGGCGGCGGGCCGTCCGCCCATTCGGACCGATCTGGACTCGGCCGAAACGATCGTTCGGCGAAGTGACTTTGTCGCGGCGTTCCCTGCGTATCGAACCGTCGACGCACAGCGATCCGCGACGCAAGCCTTGGCCTTGATGAATGGCCCGATTGTCGAGCAGTTTTGCGTGCCCCAGTCGAATCCGCTAGTACAAGGCCTGGCGGCCGCGCCGTTTCTTTCCGAAGAGGAATGCGTGACCAGCTTGTTTTGGTCGACGCTCGGCCGAGCTCCGCATGACGAGGAATGGAAGCGACTTTCGCAGCGTGGTTTTCTGCAGGAAGATGCCGACACGCGGGCCCGTCGTCTGAGCGAACTGTTTTGGGTGCTGATCAACACCGTCGAGTTCAACACGAATCATTGAAGGAGTGGCTGTGCTGCAAGGAATTAGTCGACGCCTGTTCTGCTCTTCGCTGATGGCCGCTTCGACAGCGGCTGTCCCAGGCGGAAGCTGGCTCCACAACCTTGCCGCGGCCGGCAAGAGCGACACCGCCAAGGTGCAGCGAGTGATCTTGTTGTGGCTGCATGGTGGCCCGGCCACGATCGACCTGTGGGATGTGAAGACCGATCATGAGAACGGCGGCCCTTCGCGCGAGATCGCGACGAAGACACCAGGCTTGAAATTCTCCGATCACTTCAGCCGCCTGGCGAACTGGTCGGAGAACTGCGCGGTGATTCGTTCGATGACGACCCGCGAGGGGGACCATGGCCGGGCAGTCCATCTGGCCCGAACCGGTTACGTTCCGCAAGCAGGGATCGACTTCCCAGACCTTGGGGCCTTGGTTGCCCACGAACGCTTCGTCCCCGATGCGGCCCTGCCTGGTTTCGTCAGCATCGCTCCTCCGCAGCGACCGGCGATTGCCAACAGTGGCTTCCTGGGGAATGCCGCCGCGCCGCTGGTTGTCGGCGAGATGGCCAAGAGCATCGACGATTTGACCGTCCGCGATCTGGAGCCATTCGCTGCGTGGCGAACGGACGATCAACGTCGCCGTGTCGATCTGCTGCAGGAAATGAATCAGGAGTTCCTTGGCGGGAAGCCGGCGACGAAAGCGACAGAAATCGGATCGGCGACGCAGCGAGCCTTACGGATGATGCACCCCGACGTGCTGGCCGCGTTCGACTTGAATCAGGAAACAGGCTCGACCCGCGATCGCTATGGCCGCACCGTCTTCGGCCAAGGGTGCCTGCTCGCTCGGCGGCTCGCGGAACGAGACGTCCCCTTCATCGAGGTTTCGCTCGGTGGCTGGGATACGCATAGCGACAATTTCAATCGCGTCGGCAGCCTCGCTCGCCAGGTCGACGACGGATTCGCATCGCTGATGCAAGATCTGCATGACCGGGGAATGCTCGACTCGACACTCATTCTCTGCCAGGGGGAGTTCGGGAGAACGCCGAAGATCAACGCCAACACCGGCCGCGATCATTGGCCTCGGGCTTGGGCGGTGATGATGGCAGGTGGGCCGAATTGCCGCGGGCAGATTGTTGGTAGTACCAGCCGCGACGGAACCACCGTCGAAACGCAACCTCACTCCGTGCCAAACTTGATCGCGACCGTCTGTGCGAACCTTGGCATCGATCCGATGAAACAAAACGCCTCGAACGTCAACCGGCCGATTCGCGTTGCCGACCCAGACGCCCAGGTCATCGAGGAACTTGTGTGATGCGGCGTCTTGGTTTCTACGGCGTTGGTTTGCTGGGATTGATCGCGGCGACGAATGCTTTCGCGGACGAACGCCCGTCGGAAGTAACCATCACCTGGGGCAACGGCAGTCAGCAAGCCTCGTGGAAGTTGGCGGTCGAAGCGAAAGGAAGCTCCGTCGCCACCCTGCAGCGAGAGGCAATTGCAAAGCTGTTCGCATTCTACGACCGGGACGGCAATGGACTTCTGGAAGGGAACGAAGCGGAGTCGATCGTTTCGCCGTTCGGACTCCGGCAAATGCCGCTGGGAAGGATGTTGCCTTCCGCCATCCAGCCACCAGCCCGCGTCGATGCGGACGGCGATGGCAAGCTGAGCCAGGCGGAGTTTGCCGCTTACTATGCGACGTCTGCCCATGCCGGGCTATGGCTGGCCTGCGATCAGGTGCCTCGGACCGACGCGCTCAACGAATCCCTCTGCCGAGCCTTGCGGCTTTCGCCGGGGGAAGTTGTCGACGAGGTGAAGATGTCCAACGCTGCAAACGCTTTGGCGAAGCTTGATGCGAATGGTGACGAGTTGATCAGCCCAGGCGAGATCTTAACGGGGCACATCTACCCAGGGATCACGCCGACGCGATTGATTCCGTCGACAGAGGCGGAAGCCAAACCGCTGGCCGACCTGACCGTTAGTTCGGCCGCGACCACCGATGCAACGCCTCAGGTTGATTGGCTCGTGCAGTTCACGCCGGACGGCGCGTCACTAAGTGACCGTTCGCCCGCGGATGAAGCCTCCGGCACAAAGTCGCTTGCCAGTCGATCGCCTCAGGTCTGGGTTCGGTTACACGCCGCGCCGCTCGATGGAACAAAGGCGGAGAACGCCCTGGCAGCGCTGGCCTCGCAGTTCACAAGCACCGCTGGTGCCGACGATCAGCTACCGGCGAAGGAAGTAGCCGGGATTCAAAATCAAATCAACATGCAGAACCTGGTGCGGCTGGCCGATGTCAACCGTGACGAGGTGCTGACCCGAGCCGAGTTCGAAGCGTGGCAGGAAGTGGCGCGAGCCTATGCCCGGAGCGTGTTCGTGGTGACGATTCTCGATTTCGAGCAGAACTTGTTCACCGCGCTCGATGAGAACTTCGATGGCTCGCTCTCGACCAGCGAGCTTGCCGCTGCGTGGCCATGCTTCCAGGCAGCGGGAATCGTTGTCGAAGGTCGGCTGGCGATTGATCGGTTACCGAAGCAGCTTCGCATCGTCGTTAGCCAGGGACCATGTCAGCAACTGACCGACCCTGGGCAAACGCAGGGGCCGACCTGGTTTCAGGCACTCGATCGGAATGGCGATGGCCAGATTTCCGCAGCCGAGTTCCCGGGAACCGCCGACAAGTTCGATCGGCTCGACCGCAATGGTGACGGCGTTATCTCGCTCGACGATCTATAACCGCCGCGAAGCGCATAAAAAGACCCCGCCTGGAACGAGCCAGACGGGGCGTGCAATCGGCTGCGTGCGCGGCGCGACCGCAATTATGGGGACGACATGTGCTTGGCGATGTAGGCCGCCTCGCCCATGCGTTCGATCAGGTCGAGTTGCAGTTCCAGCCAGCTCATGTGCCCTTCTTCGTCGATGACGATGGCTTCGAAGATCTGACGGGTACCAATGTCGGAATCGGAAGCGGCTTGCTGCGAAGCTTTCGTGTAAAACTCGATCGCTTCCTGTTCGTCGGCCAGGTCGGTCTTGAACATGTCTTGCAGCGTGTTCGCGCGAACGGGAGGCTTTTGCAGCGTCAGGTTTGGGTCCCCTTTGAGGAACAAGATGCGGTTGAGGTATTGATCGGAATGCCCCAATTCTTCTTGCATCTCTTCCCGCATTCGCTTCGCCAGCAGGTCGAGACCCCAGTCTTCGAGCACGGCGGCATGCAGTTGATATTGATGGCAGGCGGTCAGTTCCATCGACAACGCCTTCTGCAGATTTTCGATCGATTTCGCCTTGGACATGGGATGTTCTCCTTGCAATCGAGTTCACGTGGCCTCATCCCAGCGAGACAAAAGCCCCGTCGTGGTTGTTGATCCTTTCATCATACCTTGTTCCAGCCCCCCCTGCTGCCAGGGATCGATGGCGAAATTGTCGCACGGCAAAATTGGGGGTTCGCAAAGCTTGGGGCGAGATGAATGGCCCGCGAAGCCAAGAAAAAAATGGTAGCCCAGGCTGCGTTATGCCTGGGCTACCCTGACTGGACGCGGGACAGAGCGTCCAGGAAGCGAGATGCTTCGTCTAGTTGTTGGCGGCAGCGCTGCGGTTGCGACAAAGCTGCGGATCGATCGATGCGACCATCGTCTCGGTGTCGAGATGCCCGCCCAGAAACAAGTTCAGCCGGGCGATTTCGTCGCGGGGATTGGTCAACAGTTCGATGTAGCTCAGCTCCATTAGGTTCAAATGTTTCTGATTGGGCAGCCATTCCATCAGACGTTTCAAATGCACCTCGAACGCCGTGCGAATTGCCGACCGATCAGCCACTGGCTTGCCAAGCCGCTGCAGGATCTTTTCCTGCGAATCGAGAATTTCTTCGATGTCGCGCCGCATGAAGACCACGCGATAGGTTTCGCTGGTGGGCAGATCGTACAGCAGCGAAGAGACCATCTTCACCACCTTGCCGCAGGCATCACTTCGACAAGCAGCTTGCCCGGCTTCAGGTCTTTCCCCTCAAATGCGGCGTTCTTCGTGTCGTAGCGATAGGCACGGAAGACACCACCGGGGCCCCCAGGATCGCCACCGCAGGAAGTTGCAGCATGCGATCCTGGGCGGTCGTCCTGGTCCGATGAATCCGTTCCGCGACGACGGTCCCAATAGTGGCCCCGGCGGAGGACCTCCTGGCAAGCATGGCATCATGGAAGCGGCCGAGTTTTACGCGGCTGGCGTAGCGAACTATCGCGCTGGCGCCACCCAGCGGGCGATCAGCGAATAGCCTTCGCGTCGCCTGCTTTTCGCCGCGAACACTGCGCATTTCTGACCTTACGCGAAGGATTCTGAAAAAGGGTGGCACCCTATTCCCGGCAATCAGGCTACGGATCGATCTCGGCGTTTACGTCTGCTTTTCGTAAACGCTATGGGATGACACCGGCTCAGTTTCGGACCGACCCGGCCAATGGCATGCCGCGTTAGACGCTCACCCAAGAAGGCTCCCAGCCTTTGGCGTAGCTCTTGGTGAGATATGCATTCGCTTCCGGAAGATTGGTGATCTTCATCATCGGAGCATCCCAAATCAAGATTTGCCCTGGGAAGCGAATTCCGACGGTGCCCAGTAAAACGGTCTCGGTCAGCGGGCCGGAGTAGTCGAACGAAGAGGTCGCGGTCGCTTCGCCCCGTGCCGCATCGGCCCATTGCACATAATGATCGACGGCACCGACTTCGTCGATCTTGGTCGGCTCGGTATCGCCATTCATGAACAGCACCGGCGCGGCAACATGCGGGATGATTAGCGTCCCTTTCTCGCCGACCAGCACCGAGCCTGCATTGGGCAACTTATAACTGGAAGGAAGGTGCGCGGTTGCTTCGGCAGGTGGTCGCACGCCAGCGCCGTCGTACCAGGTGACCGGCAGCAACTTGCCTGCCGTGCGGCTGGTGCCTGGGAAGGCGTAACTGACCGTGGCACTTTCGGTCCAGGTCTCGGGCTTCAATTCAGGCGCTTCTGCCGACAGCTTCATCGGCGCGGTCAGTTCCAGCGACTTGAAGACCGGGTCGAGAATATGGCAACCGAAGTCGCCCAATTGACCGGTGCCATAATCTTGCCAGCCGCGCCAATTGAATGGATGGTACATCCCTTCTTTGTAAGGCCGCCGCGGCGCGACCCCTTGCCACAGATCCCAGGCCACGTGGTTCGGAACCGGATCGGCGCCGGAAGGACGATCGATGTTGCGCGGCCAGCTTGGCGTGCCTGCTTGCCACGAGTGAACTTCCTTTACCTTCCCAAGCTTGCCGGAGTGAACCAGCGCGACGGCCGTGCGATAGAACGCATGCGACTGGATCTGATTGCCCATCTGCGTCGCGACATTGTACTTCTCCGCGGCCAACTGCATTTGACGCGATTCGAATACGGTATGGGTCAGCGGTTTCTGACAGAAGACATGTTTGCCAAGCTGCATCGCGGCCAGCGAAACCGGCGCATGCATGAAGTCCGGCGTCGAGACGATCAGACCATCGATGGTGTCGGCCTGGTCGAGCAGCTTCCGCCAGTCGGTATAGGTTTTCGCGGAAGCGTACTTCTCGGCAGCGCGACCGAGGAAGTTCTTCGAGCTATCGATATCGCACAGCGCGGTGACTTCGACCGCCGGACTGGCAGCGACGCCGTTCAAGTCGCTCCAGCCTTTGCCACCGGTGCCGACACTGCCGACACGCAAGCGTTCGTTCGCACCCAGGACGCGTGAGTATTGTGCCGCCGGCAAAGCCAGTGCGGTACCAGCGACGGCGAATTGTTTTAGAACCTGACGACGATTGAGCGCGACAGACATCGGAGAGCCTCGTGTGTGGGTGTTGAGGATGGACGAAGGGAGGGATCAGGCAGGAGCTTGAGGTTATGCCAAACAGGGAAGGCAGAGTCAACATAATTTCTGCGCGACCGAGAATCGATCGAAGCGTGACGATCGATGGTCAAGAAACGCCAACGGGGCGACATGGTAGTTCCACGTCGCCCCGTTGGGGCTCTAACGGTTTCTCGAAGCGTACGAGTCAGGCGGCGCTTCGAGCTGGATTCCTCGTCCCTTGGTGGTGGCGAGCCGAGCGATCGTCTCTGGATTGGTGTTGGTGCTTTGTGTGGCAAGCTTGTAGAGAAGATCGTCGAAGGCTGGCTGAGGGATTAGTAATCTTCGGGAACCAGTGCTGGATCGATCGTCAGTTGTTGGCCATCGGGAAGACAGATGATTCGTTCTTCTTGCCATTCTGGGAGATTGTCTTCCACGTAACGCATAGCGGCGACGAGAGCCTTTTGGTCTCGGTTGCTGAAAGAGTCGTCGCCACCGTTGAGAAGCGTCAATACTTGAACGCTGCCGGTGTCGGCTCCATACGCGCGGACCGCGCTTACCATCACTTGTACGCAGAGGATGCCCATCCGATCGTACAGATAATTGAATGCTTCTTCATTGGTCGAGTACACGATGAATTCTCCGTCGGAAGAGGAACAAGGGGGGAGCGTTGGCTTGAACGAAGAGACACGATTCAAGCCGTGCGACATCAATTCAAGGTTAAACCTATCTCGAAAATGGATAAGAAGCGTCGAGATTCCATTTTTCAAGAGAAGTTCGTCCTGGCGAATCTGTTCCGACGGTAACGCTTGTAACGATTACCCGGCAGGTTTGTTCCACACGTCAGACAGCTTCTGATTGACGTCTAACAAATGGTTCGCGGAACGGTGAAGCTGCTGTTGCTCTTCGGCGCTCAAGGCGATGCTGAGCACCTGGGCGACCCCTTCGCGGCCAATAACTGCCGGTAGAGAGAGACAAACGTCTTCGATTCCATAGTAACCATCGACCAGTGTCGACACTGGCATCGTGCGATGCGAGTCGTCGCGAATCGCCTGCAAAATCATCGACGCCGCACTGGCCACAGCGAAGTTCGTGTATCCCTTGGAAATAAATACTTCCGGGGCGGCGGTCAGGGTTTGCTCGAATGCGTGTTTCACGATCGGATCTTTCCCCATGTGCCATCCGCCTGCGTAAACAGCGCTAAGGACCGGGAACTGCGATTCGCCATGCTCGCCTAAGACATAAGCCCGGATGTCGTCCGAGTTGATCTCGTAATGGGCGGAAAGCAGCGAACGGAAACGAGCGCTATCGATCAGGGTACCAGTCCCCAGAACCCGTTTCGGATCGAAGCCAGAGAGTTTCAGCGTGGCGTAGGTCAACACGTCGACTGGGTTGGTCATCACCAGCAAGATGGCGTCGGGGCTAAGACGTGCCAGTTGGGGCACCACCTCTTTGAACAGCCGAGCATTGGGGGCGGCCGACGCGATCCGGTCCATCGCATGTCCCCCTTTATCGGCCGATTCGGCCAACGAGAGGACAATCACCGCCGAGTTGCGGGTCGCTTCCAGGTCGCCGCCTCGCACGCTGATGCGTCCCGGGTGAAGCGCCGCCGCATGCTGCAGATCGAGGGCTTCGCCTCGCAGACGCTGCTGATTGCGACCGACCAGGACCAACTCGCTGGCCAGACCATGTGAAACAATCGAATAGCCAACAGTAACGCCGACCTTCCCTACCCCAACGATCGAAACCTTCATACGTGTCTCTCTGGCGGTCTCTGCGCGAAAAAGTTCAATCTCGCGAACCGAGCCCGATCGCTCAAGTGCCCTCCCCCTGGTTCCCGCCACTCAGCCCCGCAAACGGAGCGATTATTCTCGGAAGATTCCCACAACCATCCCTGGCGCCCAGAAAAAACGCCGCCCTAGGGGCCGAATTCGTCTGTGTCGTTTGCAAGTGCATTGCAAGTACGATAGAATCGAAGGTCCCCATCTTTCCCCAGTTCCGATTGGTACGACGCATGCCCAGTAAACGCAAATCAGGATTCTCGATGGATGCCGCCAAGGCTCTGCTGCGGTCGGTTAGCCTGCGCTGCACAGCAGCTCGCATCGCCGTAGTGCAAACGCTGGCCAATCATCAAACACCGCTGAGTCCGACCGAAGTGGCTGACGAACTGGCCGAGTTCGGTTTCGACAAGTCGACCATTTATCGGTCGCTGACCGAACTGGGAGAAGCAGGCATCGTGGCACGGCTTGATCTGGGAGATGCCGTGCGCCGCTTTGAACTGTTGCCGCAAGGTGCCGAAGGGAAGTCAGAGCATCCACACTTCATGTGCATCGATTGCGGCAAGGTGATCTGCCTATCTGGTTTTCAGATCGACCTGGTGCCGAAGGACAAGTCGCAGAAGCCCCCCGGCCAATTGGATGAAGTCCTGGTCAAGGGGCACTGCAACGCTTGCCTGAAAGCCTAGCCACCCATTTCGTTGGTGCTGGCTTGCTGAAGCTGCTTGACGAATTCGGTCCGGATCGATTCCGAAACGTCTTTCGCATCTTCGACCGCTTTAACGACCTTCGAAGTGACGTCTTCGCCATGGCCGAGTGATTCCATGTGCTGAATCTTGGCGACGCAGTCGGCGGCAATTGAATCGACCACCATCGGATCGGGGCGATCGCCATCCCCGCCACGCCCAGGGTCCGCTTCAATGACCGGCCCACGCGGCTTCGCTGGTGTCAAACGAGCATGTTGGAGCCGGCCGATCATCTCGTTGGCTAACATCTCTGGCGTATAGCGAAACTCGTTCATGCGGTCCTGGATGGCCGAGCTTTGATACTCGCAGCCAACTACCAGGGGCATGCCAACCAACAACAGCAACAGCAGACGACTGGTGGTTGAAACAAACATGTATGCGATTCCTGCAAGGTTGAAATAGAAAATCGGCAGGGAAGCAATCACCCCCCTGCCCTGACGACTAGAACTCGCCGCTGACATCGCCACTGCTGGAAGAGCCCAAGGCCCACCATGTCTCGATGTTGATCGTATCGGGAATGAATCGCACCGAACCGTCTGCGAGCGCGACTTGAACTCCGCCAGGATGGTTCGACGAAGGGGTGATCGCTCCATCCGCTTCGCTGCACTGGAACCAGGCCGTGTTGTACGAAGGAATCGAGATCGTATTGGGTGGGAACACATGGTTGTACAAATGCTTTTCCCACGAACTGCTATAGATCCAGGTCAGCCCTTTGTACTGACTCCAGGTTTGCCAGTTGCTTGCGTTTGCCAGGCCGTTGGTGACAACGTCAGCAATGTTCGAGCCAGGCGACTGAATGATGCCCGAGCCGGTGTAATAAAGATTGCGACGTTTATCTTGATGGTTGCCGCTGCCATCGTTCACCAGCGATTCGCTGAACGCCGCCGTGTTCGACAGACCATCGGTCAGGTCTTTGAACGAAACGATGTGGTTCGATCCGTTTAACCAGGTTCCCTGGCAGTTACCAGCACCGGGAGTTCCATCGGTCATCCGCGAATGCGAAATGTAACCCCGCGACGAACTGCTGGTGCCGGCACGCGGCAGGCTCAATTGACGTGGCGGACCCGCATTGGCGACGTAGCTGAAGTTTCCGAGTTGTCCCTGAACTTCAGACACTGCGTTGACGACACTTTCGCTCGGACAAAGAAACGTATCGACGCGGATGCGGGCGATTTGCCCGAGGGGCGTGCTGCCATCGACGACTCCATCCCACGAGAAGCCAGCCCCGCTCGTTTCCGAAGGAATGCGATCTTGGGCGGCCGATTGTTCGACGCTCGGCAGAATACCGTAGTACCAAGACAAGTTACCACTGTTCCCCTTCGAGCCCGAGAAGTCGTGCGCGGCGCGATGCATATGGAGCGGCGTGGTCTGGTGCACATCGTGATAGATGTGGCTGGCCAGCGTGATCTGTTTCAGGTTGTTGGTGCACTGCATGCGACGGGCCGCTTCGCGAGCTTGCTGCACGGCTGGCAGCAGCAGCGCGATCAGCACCCCAATGATGGCGATCACCACCAACAACTCCACTAACGTGAATCCGCGACGTGTCGGACGGGTCATCTGAAGGTCTCCCAAGAGCCTTGAAGAAAGAAGATCGATTGAATGAATTCGTTAGCGCGCAAGTCACTACAACAGTAAGGAACTCGTGCGGAAGTGTTTAAAAACTCTCTGTTCCTTGAAACGTCCATCGCTGGACGTGACGGGGCTAATTTTGCGCGCCGGGGGTTGCCTTCACCACGGATGATTGCGCAAGATCGTTGATGAATCGCGCATCTATTCAAAAACGCCCAGAATCTTCCTTGAATTGTTAAATTCGTGTTAAAAGGCGATTCATCCGGTCGATAAACTTCAAGATCTCCGTCATGATTGCGGGTTCTGTGACCAAGGAGTGCTTAAAGAGATGACGAATTGCGCATCCCACAATCTGTTGGAAACAGACCCAGGCAGTGTGGGGCGGACCATGAAAAACGTGATTGTCTTGATCGAAACTTCGACCGGCTGGGGCTCTGGCATGGTGCGGGGCATCGGCACGTATCTCGATGAATGCGGCGAGCCCTGGAATGTCTTTCTAGAACCACGTGGCAAGTTCGAGCCGCTCCGAATTCCGAAGGGATGGAACGGAGACGGGGTGATTGCCCGTGTTAATAACGAGGAGCTCGCCCAAGACATCCTCGATGCTGGCATCCCTTGTGTGAACGTCTCGTGGTACGACTTCGGTCCTGGAGTGATCGCGCGCTGCACGCTCGATGAAGAAGAGAGCGGTCGACTGGCAGCGAGGTATTACCTCGAGAAGAAGTACACGAATTTCGCTTACTGCGGATCGCACTGGCGACCGACCTTCTACGACGATCTCTTCGGTCGAGCCTATGCTCAGTATCTTCAGTCGGCAGGCTTTGAATGCCATATCCATACGGCAAGCGGCATGAGTCCCGAGCAACCCTGGATCGAACAGATTCGTCTGCTGGGGGAGTGGCTGCTCACTCTTCCGAAGCCCTGTGCGATTCTGGCGATCGATACGCAGACATCGCGGCAGTTGATTGAAGCGGCCAAGTATGTCGGGCTGGGAGTGCCCGATGCCGTGGCCGTGCTGGCGGGGGAGTACGATGAGCTCGCGAGTGGGATTACCCGTCCGAAGCTTTCAATGCTGGATAATGCCGCTCAGAGTGTTGGGTATCAAGCCGCTCACCTGCTCGATCGCATTTTGCACGGCGAAGCGGACGGCAGTGAAGTCGTCACGATCTCGCCGACGCGGGTCATTTCCGAACAATCGACCGACTGGACTGTGTTGCCAGACGAGCGCCTGGTGGCGGCCCTGCGATTTCTCCGCGACAACTTTCACCGGCCGATCCAGGTGACCGACCTGGCCGAGCACGCTGGCACTTCGCGAAGACTACTCGAACAATTGTTCGATCGGTTTCTGGACGTTTCGCCGAGCAAGCAGATCATGATGGTTCGGCTCGACATGGCGAAGCAGTTGCTCGATCGTTCGGTGTTGCCAATCGCCGACATCGCGGCCCGCTGCGGATTCGACTCGCCGGAAGTGATGTGCCGGGCCTTTCGACGCGAGATCACGATGTCGCCATCCGAATATCGCCGCAGCAGGCGAGCTCAATGAGTTGGACGCACGGCAATCGAGGCCTGCACGATCGCTTGGAACGAGCCGGAACGGTCAGCACGATCGCGTTCGCGGCGGTGACTTCGTTCACGGTCTACTTCTGCATGTATGGATTCCGCAAACCTCTGGCGGTGGCCACCTATGCCGGGCACGACTTCGCCGGAACGGGCGTCCAACTAAAGACCGCGCTAGTTCTGAGCCAGTTGGTTGGTTACGTCGCGTCGAAGTACATCGGCATCAAGTTCTGTTCGCAATTGAAACGCGAGCAACTCTTCGTGGCGACGGTCGCGCTGATTGGCCTGGCCGAGTTGTCGCTACTGGGTTTCGCCCTGCTGCCGACCGACTGGAAAGTGGTGGCGATCTTTTTCAATGGCTTGCCGCTGGGGATGGTCTGGGGGCTGGCGATGCGTTACCTGGAAGGTCGCCGAGCCACCGAACTCTTAGTCGCGACGCTTAGCTGCTCGTATATCTTCGCCACCGGCGTGGTGAAAGACGCCGGTAAGTGGCTGCTGCAAACGTGCGAGATCGATCCGTTTTGGATGCCGTTCTGGGTGGGGCTGATCTTTCTGCCTCCACTGGTGATCTCGGCCTGGCTGTTGGATGCGTTGCCGCGACCTGACGAGAAAGACCGGATCGAGCGATCGGAACGCACCGCCATGACCGCCGGTGATCAGTGGACCTTTCTCGCGCATTTCTCGATCGGGTTGATCCTGCTCAGTTTCATCTATGTGATGCTGACGGCATTTCGTGACTTCCGCGATAACTACGCGATCGAAATTTTAAAGGAGCTGAACCTGGCGGAAGTGCCAGGCATCTTCACGCAGATTGAGGTGGTCAGTGCGATCGTGATCACCGTGACTCTTGGCGGGCTGAGTCTCTTTCGGCACAACCGCCACGCATTGGTTGCAACGTTTGGAATCATGATTTGCGGCACGCTGCTGATCGGAAGCAGCACCATGCTATGGCATGCGGGGGTTATCAACGGCTTGAGCTGGATGATCCTCGTGGGGCTCGGGGCCTACCTGGCTTACGTGCCGTATACCGTGCTGTTCGATCGGATCTTCGCCGCCACGCGGGCCACCGGGACTTCGGTGTTCGCGATCTACCTAATCGATTCGCTCGGCTACACCGGTTCGTTCGGGGTGCAGCTTTACAAAGATCTTTGGAAAGGTGACATCTCGCGGCTGGTGTTCTTCTCTGGCTTCGCGTTGACGTTGTCGGTGGTGGGGCTGGTGTCGCTGCTGTTCAGTGGCTGGTACTTTATCCGGGAAGAACGCCTCGCCCGGCTGCGGTTGCAGCAAGAATCGGATGCTTCTCGCAGCGTCGATTATGCCGTCGATGCTTCACCGGCTGATGACGTCATCGCAGCAAACGGATTGGGAAATTGCTCGCCAGCGGATACAACTTAAGTTCAGGCTCCGAGTTTCTGAACGTCCGCAGGGAGAGAAATGGATTACTACAAGCAGTTTCTGGTCAAGCCAGGCAGCAAAGTCGATCTCAGTAAGTTCGACGCGACGGCGAAAGATCTTTGCGACGACCGCAAAAAGGCGGAGAAGCAAACCGACGCCCTGCGCGAAGAGATTCAAGAGCTGCAATATCAGCTTTACGCCGAGCGAAAACGTTCGTTACTCGTCTGTTTGCAGGGACGCGATGCCGCTGGTAAGGATGGCACGATCCGTCACGTCTTCCAGGCGATGAATCCGCAAGGCTGCACCGTGACCAGCTTCAAGGTTCCGTCGACCGTCGAGGCCGAGCACGACTTTCTGTGGCGTGTGCATAAAGTGACGCCGCGAAAAGGGCATGTCGCGGTCTTCAATCGTTCGCACTACGAAGAAGTCCTGGTCCAACGTGTCCACAACATGGTGCCAGAAGATGTCTGGTCGAAACGGTACGATCAGATCAACAACTTCGAGCAGCTGCTGGTCGCCAATCAGACGCACATTCTGAAGTTCTATCTGCACATCGATCCGGAAGAACAGCTCGACCGTTTCAAGAAGCGGCTCGAGAGTCCCGCGAAGAACTGGAAGATCAGCCACGCCGACTATTCCGAGCGGCCTTACTGGGACGAGTATACCAAGGCCTTTGAAGATGCTCTCAGTAAGTGCAGCACCGAGAACGCTCCGTGGTTCATCATTCCAGGCAACCGGAAGTGGTTCCGAGATTTCGTCGTGGCCAGCATCCTGGTGCAAGCGCTGAAGTCGTTCGACATGAAGTTCCCAGAGCCGACCGTCGATATGGACGAGATCCGCAAGCTGTATCACGCCGAGGTGAAGAAGGAAAAGAATGGCAAGTAGGCGATGCCAACCGTCACCCGAGGGGACGAAGTTTCTACTTGATTTGTCGTGCTGCAGAGCCGATGCTGGAGGACTCGCCCCCTTACTCTTGCTCGCGGAAAGCACCCACCATGACGCGTTCGATCGTCGCAGCATTGCTGCTTACGCTGATTACCTTCTCGACAGCCATGGTTCCCACCAGCCGCGCCGCGGAGCCAGATCCGCTGGAGCCATCGAACCTGGTGGCTTGGTGTATCGTGCCGTTCGACGCCTCGAAGCGTTCGCCGGAAGAACGTGCTCAGATGCTGAAAGAACTTGGCGTCACGCGGTGTGCTTATGACTGGCGAGCCGAACATGTGCCGACCTTCGAGGCCGAACTGCAAGCGTACAAGAAAGAAGGCATCGATATGTTCGCCTTCTGGGGAACGCATGACGAGGCGTTCCGTTTGTTCGAGAAGTATGGCGTACGCCCGCAGATCTGGCAGATGATTCCGCAGCCGAAGGCGGAGTCGCAAGAGGCCAAGGTCGAGGAAGCCGCGAACTGGCTCAAGCCGCTCGCCGAACGAACCGCGAAGGAAGGTTTATCGCTGGGGATTTATAACCATGGCGGCTGGACCGGCGAGCCTGCGAATATGGTCGCCGTTTGCCAGAAGCTTCGCGAAATGGGATATCCGCAAGTCGGGATCGTCTACAACTTCCATCACGGGCACGAGCACATCGCCGATTGGCCCCAAGCGTTTCAGCAGATGCAGCCTTACTTGCTTTGCTTGAACCTGAACGGGATGAACGATCAGGCTCAACCCAAGATTCTGGGGATTGGCAAAGGGAAGCATGAAAAGCAGATGATTCAAACCGTGCTCGATGCCGGCTATCAAGGACCGATTGGGATCCTTGATCACCGGAACGAACTCGATGCGAAAGAGTCGCTGCAAGAGAATCTCGATGGCCTGCAGCAACTGCGTGCTGACCTGGCCACCGAGTCTGTGAAGAAGTAACTTCTTCCTGCGGTCGACTATTTGCCAGGCGACCAATCACCGAGGTCTGGGTCTTTTTCCAAGGGGAAATCGACCCGCTTGCCGGTGGCGGCTGCCTGGTAGATCGCCAGAATCACTTCGACCGAACGGCGACCTTCGGGGCCGTTGATCGCTGGTTCGCGATCTTCCTTCACGGCGGCCAGCAGGTCTTCAAACTGGGCCCGGTGACCATGATGACCGATAGCCTTCGGGTCGGCGGCACCGCCACCCGTTTCGGTCTTGCCGGCGAGACGGGCCTTGATCGCTTCGTCTTCCGCGGTCGGTTCGGCGAAGTCCCAGGTCTTGATGTCTTCTTCTTCCATCACGGCGGTGCCCTGGGTGCCGTGGATCTCGATGCGTTTCAGGTAGCCTGGGTAGACGGCCGTACTGGCTTCGATCGTACCGAGGGCACCATTCTTAAACTTGAGCGAAGCAACGGCGACGTCTTCGACTTCGATGCGTTCGTGACCGATCAGGCTGCAATTGGCGGTGATCGATTCGACATCGCCCATCAACCAGCACAGCAAATCGACGCTGTGGATTGCCTGATTCATCAGGGCACCACCACCGTCGAGCTGCCACGTACCACGCCAGGCACCGCTGTCGTAATAGGCCTGGGTACGGAACCACTTCACGTAGGCATCCCCCAGCGAAAGCGTGCCGAAGCGGCCTTCTTCAATCGCCTTCTTCATTTCGGTCGCCGGGCCATGGAAGCGGCTGGGGAAGATGGTGGCCAGCTTGACGTTGTTTTCCTGGCAGGCCTGGATGATGGCATCGCAGCGAGCAAGCGTGACATCGAGTGGCTTCTCGATGATGACGTGCTTGCCGGCCTTGGCGGCGGCGACGGCTGGTTCCATGTGGGCACCGCTGGCGGTACCGATGGTCACGACATGGATGTCGGGGTTCGCCAGCATGGCGTCCAGATCTTCGTACGCGGTGATGCCGTGCTTCTCGGCGAAGGCCTGAGCCTTTTCAGCGGTACGATTGAAGCAGCCCACGAGTTTGGCGTCGGGAATGTCTGCGATTGCCTTCGCATGGAATTCCGCGATCATGCCGGTGCCGATAATGCCAAAACCGAACGCCATTCGTCTCTACTCCGCTACTTGGATGGATGGGGATTCGACCAGGGAACGGAACCAATGACAGACGTTCTGATTCCCTTTGTCAGGCAGGCATTATAGAGGGATTGGTCGGGCAGTTAAACCGGCGGCTCGGTCAGCTCATCGCCAAAGATCAGTTGCAGCAACAGCAGCAGCATCGACTGCCCGTTGAGCAGCATATGCACCACCAGGCTTGGGGTCAGCGTGCGTGTCTTTTGATAGACGTAGCCAAGTCCCAACGCCAGCACGAACAGCGGAATCGGCGCGGCCCCTTGCCCCAAGTGGAGTCCGGCAAATAGCAGCGAGCTGACCAGGATCGGCACGACCATCAACTGCGGACGGGCCTCGTTTCCGGTTGCGGGAACTTCTGCGGCGACGGTTTCTGGCAGCGGAGATTGATACGGGTTGGCGCTCTCTTCCCCTTCGGAAGTCGGCAGCGACTCGACGAGAGGCTCGCTGGCCACCTCGAAGGTCTCGGAACGTTTGAGGTCCAGCCCCACGATTCGTCCCAGCAAGATCTCGACCCCGTTATGCAGTCGACCGGAGAGGACATCTTCCAGCCAGCCTTGCAGGACCAGACGAAACGCGAACTCTTCCGTCAGCGGGGCGATGATCACCGCCGAGAAGACTACCGGAATAATAATGTTCGACGTCGGGTTGGTCAGCATCATATCGATCAACTGGTGCTCGTACGGGACGAGCAGCGCCAAGATCATCTGCAAAACGAGCACCGGTACGCACAACGCAGCAAACGCGGCGACACCGATCTTCACGTCGTTCAAAAAGGTGCTTTGCGAATCACCGAAGATCTGATTCCTGCCACCTCGCAAGAAGATCAGCCCCAGGATGATCAAGCAGACCAGCGACTGGGCGAACATCTGCGCCCACATCATTCCGCTTTGCTGCGCGATGGTGAGTTCCGAAGAGGAAGATCGTGGTCCGACGGCAATCGACGAGAAGACGATGATGAAGAAGATCACGCCGGTGGCGCCACCCAGCACATCGACCAGGCCCCAATTGGCTGGCGGAGCTGGACGTGCCTCGAGGACCGGCGTCCCTTCGCGGAATCGCTTGAAGATGAAGATCCACAAACCGACGCACGCGGCAATCAAGGTCGCGGCGTACAGCAGTATGGCGAGTCCAACAAGCGATTGCATGGCAGTGGCGAGCTTATTTCGAGGTGAGCTGTCCGGAACGGATCATCCGCATGGCATCGACGACATAGATCCAGCCGGATGCCAAGGTAAGTCCCACCATGCCCCACAAGTTCAGATTGAACAAGTAGGCGACAAACGCATCGCTGCCAATCGCGTTGACCAGCGTTGGCGAGTGGAAGTTCGACAGACCATACCACGTGGTGACCGCGGTGCCGTCGCTAAGTTCGAGGGCCAGCATCGAAAGGATCGCGGCGGCGCACTGCAACACCATCTTCCATTTGCCAGGCCAGTTGGCCGAAAAGTCGCCGCCATGTTGTTCGACAAAGCTGCGAATCACGGTGACCAGCATCTCGCGGCCCATCACCACCACGGCTACCCAGGCCGCAATCCCGGATCCCGGCAGAGCGACCAGGAAGACAAACGTGCCGCAGATGATGATCTTGTCGACGAACGGATCGAAGATGCGCCCGAACTGAGTTACCTGGTTGTATTTGCGAGCCCAGTAACCGTCGATCCAGTCGGTTGAGACCGCGATGATAAAGATCGCCAGGGCGCCCCATATCAGGTGCAGCGGTAACAGCACGAATCCCACGATGGAAAGCACAAAACGGATCGCTGTCAGCGTATTAGGAACGTTGACAATCACGTTGGACGGGATCGGCTTGTCAGACATGAAGACTCCGCTAGGGTGTGCAGCCGCAGGTGGTTCTCGCTATTTGGCGGCGCCTTTCGCCACGCCGACCAGATCGTAATCTTTGTACATCACAATCTCGGTCGGAACGATATCCCCTGGCTTCAATCCCTGGCCGGTGACGTAGGTCACGCAGTCGACGTCAGGAGCGTCGGCCTTGGTGCGGCCGATCCAGGCAGTCTTTTCGCCGGGGACCGGTTGGTCGATGATGACATCCAGCGTCTGGCCAACCTTCGCTTCGTTATGGTCGAAGACTACTTCCTGCTGGATGGCCATCAGGTGTTCGCGACGCTGTTCCATCAGCTCTTCCGGAATGTGATCGCTCAGCTTAACCGCTGGGGTATCTTCTTCCTTCGAGTAGGTAAACACACCGACACGCTCGAAACGCTGGACTTCGATGAAGTCGGCCAGTTCCAGGAACTGTTCGTCGGTTTCGCCCGGGAAGCCGGTGATGAATGTCGTACGGATGTTCAAATCCGGAATAATGTCGCGCATCTGGCCGACCATGTCTTCGGTCTGGCTCTTGGTCACACGACGCGCCATGCGGCGAAGCATGGTGTCGTTGATGTGCTGCAGTGGGATGTCGACGTAAGGGACGATCTTTTCGCTATCGGCGATGGTCTGCAGCAGTGGCTTGGTAATGTACATCGGATAGAAGTACATCAGGCGAATCCAGTCGATGCCGTCGACCTGGTTCAATTGTGTCAGCAGCTCGGCCAGTCGCGTCTCGCCATACAGGTCCATGCCGTAATAGGTGGTATCCTGGGCGACAATGATCAGTTCGCGGACGCCGTCGGCGGAAAGTTCGTGCGCCTCGGCGATTACTTCTTCCATTGGCTTGGTGGCGTGCTTGCCGCGCATCTTCGGGATCGCACAGAAGGTACACAGGCGATCGCAACCTTCCGAGATCTTCAGGTACGAGAAGTGACGCGGCGTGATACGCAGACGTTCGCGGTCGTTCAGTGCTCGGACCGGAGCCGGCTTGAAGACGGTGCGTTGTTCTTCCAGCTTACCCAGCAGACGATCGGCTACTCGGGTGATCTCTTCCCGCCCGAACACGCCGACCACCTGGTCGATTTCAGGGCAGGTTTCCAGCAAGGCTTCTTTCTGACGCTCGGCCAGACAGCCGGAGACGATCACCCCTTTGATCTTGCCCTGGCGCTTCAGCTCAAGCATCTCGTGGATCGCGGCGAACGACTCGTCACGTGCCCTTTCAATGAAGCCGCAGGTATTGATCACCACGAAGTCCGAGCCTTCGGTCTCCTGGGTCAGTTGATAGCCATCTTTGTCCAATAGTCCCAGCATCCGTTCGCTGTCGACCAGGTTCTTGGGACAGCCGAGACTGATGAACGAATACTTTCCACGGGCTTCGCCGCTGCCACTAGTTTCGGCGACGGAAGGAGCAGGCGTATTCGGATCGATAATGGGAAGACTGGTCATGAAGCTAAGAATCGGGGTTAACGGAAAGCGGATCCCCATAAGAAGGGCCAAAGCCGCTGGTCGAACTCCTCATCCTACCGGCTGCCCTGGGGATTGACGAGGGGCAAAATGCCGCAATCTGAGCGGGTTTCAAGTAGGTTTGCCAGGTCCGCCAGGCGGAAAGGTTGCCCTAAAACGGCTGAAACGCCTGTCGAACGTAGCTTCTGGTAGTCTTCCCAGGTCGGCGTGGCCAGGCAGACCAATGCCAACTGCTCGGCATGGGCGGCCAAACGGGCCTGCAGATCGGCGAACTCGGCTCCATCGGTACCCGGGATCAAGCCAAGCAAGATATCGCACGGGCTCTGCGGATCAGACTGCAGCCAAATCGAAGCATAACCAAGCGACTGGCAAGCGGAACGCAGGTAGTCGAAGTCGTCCCAGGTATTCGCCCAGATGCCGACCTGGCGGCTGTGCTGGGTACCGAAACGATCTGCCAGCGCGCCCAATAGTTGCTCTTGAGGCGTCGCCGTGGCCGGAACCAGCGGGCCGACTTCCAGCAGCGAAGGCAAACGGTAAGACCACTCGAACCACGCGACCCGAACCACGCCATCCGGCACCGGACCAGTGCGTCCTTCGCCATGGCACCAAGGACCATATAGCAGCACGACGGTCGCCAGCGGATAGCGATGCCGCAGCAATTCGATCTCGCGCGGAGTGAATTGCCCAGGGCGCTCGCTGCAGAGGATCAGCAGATCAAACGGCTCGTTGCCGCCGATTTGCTCGTCACTCACCAGCTGAACGCCAGGAACCCAGCGCAACCAGGCAACCATCTCTTTGAAGGGACGTGCATCGAGTTTGCCCAAGGCCAGAACGGTACGCGTTGGCATGTCCACTTACAGCTGGTCCTCGCGTTCTTCGATCAGCTCGAGCA
This sequence comes from Bremerella cremea, assembly GCF_039541315.1. Taxonomy (GTDB): domain Bacteria; phylum Planctomycetota; class Planctomycetia; order Pirellulales; family Pirellulaceae; genus Bremerella; species Bremerella cremea. The sequence goes on from NZ_BAABFZ010000002.1 coordinate 54,229, forward strand.
CGTCTTCGGCATGGTTGGCGGCCCGGATGCCCTGGATCACGGTGCTGTCGTTGATGATCCGGCTGAGGCGAGCCAGCGTCCGCAGGTGGGATGGGTCGTCGACCGAAGCGATGAGAAAGAAGACGTCGGTCAGCACGCCGCGGCTGCCACCAAAGGGAATGCCCTGGTAGGTCCGCCCCATCGCCAGAAAGCTTTCCGACAGAATCATCGGCAAAGGACGTCGCGGGTGAAGCAGGGCCACGCCGTTGTCGAGCGCGGTCGAGTGCATGCTTTCACGCTGCAGGATGGCGTCCATCATCTTGGGGGCGTCCCACAGGTAGCCTGCTTCCATGGAGACTTCGCAGATTTCCGTGATCACTTTCCGCGGCGAACGCGACGTGATGGGGATCTTGATGGTGCTGGCATGCAACATGTCGGAGATCCGGACCGGCTCGTCATGCTTGCCATGTCGGTCCAGCACCCCTTCGACCCGTTCCAGTTGTTGGTCGTCGTAAACACCAATGCGATGTTCGAGCCAGTGATGGATGTCCGCTTTAGAGAACTTCCACTTGCCAGCAACCTTCCTCCCAGGGATGTCGTCGCGGTTGGCGAGCTTCTCGACCTGAGGCGGGGTGAGGTGGAGGTAAGCGGCCAGTTCGTCTAGATCGAAGTCTTGCGAGGGCATGTGTATGAAATAAGAAAAAAAGTGCTAGCTGGCATGTGGATCGGAACATTCCCGACGCTTAGCCGAATTGGTGAGGCTTTCCAGACCGAAGAAGTCGACCCTGTCGGCAAAGATGGGTTGACTCTTTAGCGGAAATGGAAAACATTAGCTCCAGCGTCGAGCGACCACCTTATTTTAGGCATCTCCCCGGTGAGGAAGAACCAGGAGACTTCGCTTGCGTAAAAACTTCGGACGGATTCGGGGTTTTTCTCAGTCTTAGATCGCGCCCAACCATTGGCAAGGAGGCCAAAGATGTCGCAGACACTCACTTCCCGCGTGGGAGTATCGCTCCGCAATCTGCTGCCAGGAGCCAAATTCTTCGGTGCGAACGACATTCTAGCCAAAGGTTGCTGTGCTCGACCCGAGCATGTTCTGCCGGGCGAAATATTCATGGCCATTTGCGACGACGATCAAGATGGCCACGACCATGTCGAAGATGCCATCCGTCGCGGTGCCGCGGCGGTTGTCTCCGAGAAGCCACTCCCCGTTAGCGTGCCGGTGTGTGTGGTCTCGGACAGCCGCGAGGCGTATGGCCAACTGTGCCATGCGTTGGCCGATCAACCAAGCGACCGGATCAAGGTGATTGGTGTCACCGGAACCAACGGCAAAACGACGACTTGCCTGCTCATTAAAGCCATTTTGCAGAAGGCTGGCGCCAAGGTTGGCAGCTTGACCAGTCTCGGTTTCGATAACGGCTACGACGAACAATCGTGGAGCCATCCAACGCCGAATCCGGCGATCATGGCGGACCTTCTTTCACGGATGCAATACAACGGCTGCACTCACGCCGTGATCGAGGCGTCGAGCGAAGGTTTGGTCAAACAACACCTCGCCGGCATCCAGTTGGACGTGGCAGCCTTTACCAATATTCGCCAGAATCACATCGAATTGCACGGTTCGGCTCGCAACTACTACCGTGCCAAGAAGAAGCTTCTAAAATACCTCCGCGACACAGGCGTTGCCATTTTCAACGGCGACGACTCGAACTGTACGCGGCTGATGAATCAGTCGGAAGTTCCTTCGCTGTCGATCGCCGTCCACGGAGTGGGCGAGATCACCGCGACCGTCGTCGAACGCCATAAGAGCGAACAAACTTTCCTGCTGACCGCCGGCAGCCAGACGATGCCGGTTTGCACCCGCATGATTGGTGACCACCACGTATACAACTGCCTGGTCGCCGCCGCGGTGTGCCTTGTTTATGGAGTGGATATGAAAACGGTCGTTCGCGGCTTGGAATCGGTGGAAACGCTTCCAGGTCGAATGCAGCGAATCGAATGCGGACAATCGTTCGGCGTCTTTGTGGATCAGGCGCACACCCACGATGGGTTGGCGGTTGCCTTGAAGACCCTTCGCCGCGTGACCCACGGCCGCCTGATCTGTGTCCTGGGGGCCCACGAATCGAGTGACAAGATCAATCGTCCGCTGTTGGGCCGAGTGGCTGAACGAGGAAGCGATGTGTCGTTGATCACCCTCAGTGGCAGCTATGGGCAGATGCAGAACGAAGTCGTTCACGACATCGTCGATGGCTTCGCCCGACCCGCCAAGGCCCACGTGGTTGCCAACCGCAAAGAAGCGATCCGCTACGCTTTGAGCCAGGCCGAAATTGGCGACACCGTGCTGATCACTGGGCAAACCACCGAACGACTGGTGAGCGACCGCGTCGAGCAAAGCGATCCCCGCGACTGTGACGTGGCCCGCGAACTGCTCTACGAAATGGTCCAGGACGAAGATCACGTCATGCCAGAAGCCAAGGTCATCGCGTTTCCGCGGTAGTTAATCGGCTGAAAACAAGCAAATGCTTTGCGGCAAGCGCGGTCGAATGACGACCGTGCTCTCGAAGGATCCGGCATTCTTGCCAGGCCGCAACCGATCAAAGTCTGCCTACCTTTCCGTTGGTGGTTATTTGGGCTACGCTTAGGTAATCGATTCTCCACATCCCACACCCAGCCAACGTTGTTCTCTTGATCGTCGTTCGACCGTTTATCAACAGCGATCCTCCGAAACTGGTGGAACTTTGGAACCACCAGCCTGTCAGCCGAGGGCTCGCGCAACCGATGACCATCGCGCTGCTGGAAGCCCAGGTCTTTGCCAAACCTTATTTCCTGCCAGCCAATCTGCTGGTGGCGGAAGTCGATGGCAAGATCGCTGGTATGGCGCACCTGGTGCCGGATGGTCCGTTGGTCGAAGAAGGCACGCGGCTCGAGACCTCCAATATTCCGATCTTGTTGTCGGCAAACATCCCGGAGTCGGCCGCGGTAGAAGATGCCTTGCTGACGGCGTGTGAAGCCCGCATGGCTGAGTTCACCGGTCGTGCCATGCTACTGGGTGGGACTGCCGAACCAGGACCGTTCTATTTCGGACTGGCGAAAGGAAGTTGCAACCGCGGAACCCTGGTAACCGATACGCGGATGAACGAACTCGCCGCGCGGCACGGTTACGTCGCCTCGACGCGATGGGCGATTTGCCATCGTACCCTGCGTGGCTTTCGCCCCCCCGTCGATCGCAACCAGATCGCGGCACGTCGGGCGCTGAATGTCGTGCGGGAAGATGATCCGCCGTTTCGTTCCTATCACGAAGCATGCATTTACATGCATCATCACCAAACACGCTTCTCGCTGGTGAAAAAGCTCGGCTGCGAAGTCCTCGCGCAGCTCACCATTGTGCAGATGGAAGCGTTCAGTCATCTGCGCGGGGTCCGCACCAGTGGCATCGTCGATATGAATGCCCTGGAAGGTTGCGACGACGTGCAGGCTCAGTTCTTTTTGGCGGAAACCTTGCGGCAAGTTGCCGAAGAGGGGACCTCGGTCATCGAAACCCAGGTTGCCACCGCCAGCGACATGCTGACCTCACTCGCCACGAAGCTCGATTTCGAGACCGTCGACGAAGTTCACCTGCTGGTCAAACGCTTCGACTAACGCGCAGCGGCATGTTTTGCGCAGCGCGTGGGCACTCTTTTCTCCGCGCGATTTCTGGCTGACAACGGCTGATTCGGCTCAAAGTTTTACGGAATAGTCTCCGTTTTACGGTTTCAGGTGTAGATATCGCGGGGAGTCAGTATGCTTGGGTGGGACAGCATCCCAGTATTTGGTCAGCACGCCCCACTCGTTTACCCTTGAATCTTGCCGGAGATCTTCTCGCATGGCCCACACCACGACCATCGCGAAGCGCGGGCGGTTGCTTGCGTTGTTCGCTTGTCTTCTTGTTCCCGGATTGTTTGCTGGTTGCGAAGGTGAGTCGTTGATCGACGATCCCTCGACCCCGCCGGCCCCTTCCGCCAGTTCGCCTCCGCCGCTGAACCCTCAGCCGCCAGGCACGGAACCAGCCACGACTCCTTCCACCACGACTCCGCCACCGATGGCGGAACCTGGGACCGCTCAACCAGCAGCTGCTCAACCACCAGGGTCGACGCCGGCGCCTAATTCGTTGCCGGTCGATACGCCTCCGCCTCCGATGGGACTGGGGCCATCTCCTGTCACGCCGGCTCCGGCAATGACACCGGGCGGGGCACCAGGTGCTTCGGCTCCTCCGGCCGCCACGCCACCGGCTCAGCCCCCTGCTCTTTCGCCGATGGCGCCCGGCACGACCGATGTATCCGCACTGCGAAGCAAGTTGCTCGGATTCTGGGCTCCTGAGAAAGACCCCAACAGCGGCTTTCAGCTACCAATCTTAGAGATCGGCGAAGAAGAGTTCTCGATCGCGGCTGGCGAGTCGGGACCTTATCAACTGCTCGATGCCACCACGCCAGCGCGAATCATTATGGATGGCGGACACGAGAAGATGCACGCGCTGGTTGACCTGAACGGCGAGATGTTGCGGCTGAGTATGCTCAACCCGCGCGAGCATCCAGGAGAGTTTCCGAAGTCGATGAACGACAAACGCGGGATGCAGCTCACCTTTCATCGTGGTGAATCGCCTCCACGGTCGATTGCGCATTTCGGCCTAAGCGTCCGCGGCGTCTACTACCAGGCCGGCACACTTCGGCCCGATGGCAAAGCGGCTGCTATGCGATTGGGAAATCAGCTGCTGGTGTGGGATCTGGAGAACCAACGCAAAGTCACGCGACTCTCGTCGCTGAACTGTGGCGAGATCGGGCAGGTATCGTGGTCGCCCGATGGCAAATGGTTAGGTGTGGCTTCGCAGTATGCGCTGCCGAACATTGATGGCGGTTATTTATTGGATGTCGACACCATGAAGCCCCTGGCCACCTTCGAAAAGGAGTGTGCCTACGTCGTCTTCAGTCCCAATGGTCGCTTCTTTGCCACGGGCGGTCGCGAAGTGAACCCGAAACTATGGAGCACCACCAGCGGCAAGCCGGTCATCGAGTTGAAGACGCAAACGAATCGTTCCGAAGCTGGGGCGATCAGTCCTAACTCGAAATGGCTTGCCACATATGGCCATGGTTCCGACACGATCGAGTTGTTCGAGACCCAGAGCGGAAAGAAGCTGGCCGAGTTGCCGCTGAAGAAAGATCAGCAGGTCAGCAGAATTTGCTTCGCACCCGATAACCGCTCGGTGTATGCGTTGACGACCAACGAGGAACCCGGGGTCTGGAAGTTTGCCTTGGATAGCAAACAGCCGATGCCCCAACGGATTCACGAGACCGAGTACGATGATATTGCGTTCTCGGCCGATGGTTCGGTTTTCGTCGCGTCGGCGGAAGAGGCCTTGGAGATTCGAGAAGATCCCGACGCAAAAGATCCAACCGAAACGTTCAAACTGGCGATCGACGGAACAACCATCGATGTTTCGCGGGATGGTCGGTTCCTGCTGGGAGCATCGGAGGGGCGCTGCGAAGTATTCGATCGGAAGGCCACCTCCGATGCGAAAGCGGTTCGTTGGCCAGGTCGACTCAGCGAGGAGCAAGACGCGCTCTTTACTCAGGACAGCAAGTTCTTCGACATGGGCTACATGCTGGTGGGAGAAGACAGAAATATCATGCAGGATGGCAAGCCGGTCCTAAGCTGGCGGGTTCGCGTTTATGATCGATACGATGCCTCGGTCGGGCACGAGTTAGCCCCTTGGGACTCGGAAGAAAACAAGGCCCTGCTCGACGCATCCCCCACCCTGTTTCGGCTCGACAAACCGCAGGACAACAAGGCCTTCGCATTGCATGTCACCGGGCCCGGGACTGTCCGCGATCCGAATGGGACCGCCACGCAGGAAGGTGACCCCGATACGATTCGGTTTGTGCTTGTTGGCCCCGAATCGGGCGTTCCATGGACCGCTCCGGAAGACTTTGTATTCGATCCGAACGATCCCTGGAAAGGGCTGCCGAAGGAAGGCTTTTACGCGAACCTCACCAGCAGCTATTCGGTGTGGGTGAAAGGCGATACGCCTCCCGACGTGCTGAAAGCGATGTTCACGATCAACGGCAAGGAAAAGGTCGACATTGACAAGTGGACCGACATCGTCACGGTGCGATTTGCCTATGGCCCAGAGGAAACAAACGCCTTGCCGCCGTTTTCGCCGAACTAAATTCACGACGAACAACTTTGAAGAATCGAACGCCCCGCCATTGAAAGATGGTGGGGCGTGTTTGTTTTCTCGCTGCGCGATGCACGAAGATCAGGCCTCAAAGAACGCCATCAAGTTCTTTCCACGGTGATGACAAAATAGCGGAGCACGACGACGTGGATTCGGATTGCTGAGGAGGAAGTGGCCCCCAAATAATGATGGGCATCGCTGGCCTGCGTTCGCGTGGTTGGCGATTCCCATCTCTCCCCTCAACTCTCTTCAAGGCCTCCCCATGTCAGCCCCACATCGTTTGCATCGCGCTTTTACGTTGGTCGAGTTATTAGTGGTGATTGCCATCATCGGCGTGTTGATCGCGCTGCTACTTCCGGCCGTGCAGCAAGCCCGCGAGGCGGCTCGGCGGATGCAATGCACCAACAACCTCAAGCAGTACGGCTTAGGCCTGCACAACTTTCACGATACGTTTGGCCGTCTGCCGGCGGGTGGCTATGGCGTTGACACGCCGCTGAAGCATGATCGTATGAGCGGGTTCGTCCCGATGATGCCGTTCTATGAACAAGGGACGCTGTACGATCTGTTCAACATTGACGAATCGGTCGACCATGCCGACAACGCCAACGCGATCCGCAACCTGGTCGGCATGATGTTTTGTCCTTCGCGACGTAGTCCAACCGCCGGGCTCACTTCGAGCTATTACATGCAAACCTGTTCGCGAGGCGACTATGCGTTCTCGGCAGGTGGCGAAGGAAGCCATAGCAACACCACCGATCCGAACTTGTTCAAAGGGATGTTCAGTCAGTACTGTAAGTTGCAACTATCGCAGATCACCGATGGCCTCTCGAACACAATCGCGATCGGAGAGAAACGGGTCGAACGACGCTCAGACGCCGAGACCGACGCGCAGTTGATCAACATGGATGGTCCTGCCTATCGCTGGGGATTTCATGCGACGCGAAACATCAAGTCGCCACTCAGTTCGCCACTGCTGACGTCGCTCAGCGATAACGACGCGAACTTTGGCAGCTCGCACGCAGGCCGCGGCGTGAACTTTGTGTTTGGTGATGGTTCGGTGCACTACATTCCGCAAACGGTGAACTGGACTGTGCTGCAAAATCTGGCCAATCGGGCCGACGGCAATCCGGTGACGATTCCATAGCCAGCAACCTCACCTGGGTGTTTTTCTTTCGTCGCTTCTTCTTCGAACGTGGTGATTGCCATGCTGTTTTCTATTGGGCGTGCCGAACTTTCCGGGCGTCGTGGTTTGCGAGGCTTGTTGCTGGTGGCTCCCCTGCTCTGTTTGCTGGGATGTGGTCCGCAGAACGAATCGGTCGTGCGCGGTACGGTGACCTATCAAGGTAAGAAGTTGACCGGTGGTTCGGTCTTGTTCAATCCAGTCGATGAAACAAAGCCATCTGCCCATGCGGCGATTGGCAAAGATGGGACCTACGAGATCCGGGCCGTCACCGGTGAGAACAAGATCGTCATTAACTGGTACTCCGAGGTCGATCCAAGATTTGAACCGGGCGATCCAGGCTATGCGATTCCGCGGGCGTTGATCCCAGAGAAATACTCCAGAATCGATTCCACGCCTCTCAGTCGAACCGTGGAACCGAAAGAAACGGTGATCGACTTCGACCTCGACTAGGAGTTCGTTAGGAACGTTGTGGGGTCAGATCTTTGGTCGTGAGCCACAGGGTCAGCGAATCACGGCGGATCTGTTTGACTGGCATGATCTGTTCGTTGGCAATCCGCTGAGCGATTGATTCCAGTTCTCCCTGAATACCGTCGGCGATCAAGCAAATCCGCCGACGTTCGCCATCGATCGTCGCCACAAGATTCAACTGAGTTGGAATGCGTTCTTCGTTGCTAGCGACGCCTTTCATGTAGGGCGTCGTGATCACTTGTAGATGATCGATGTCCGACAGCGGAATGGTCAGGCCATGTTGGACCAAACGCACGGCTTGGGCGTTCCGATCGATCACGATGGCATCGGCCCACTTTTCGGCAGCCTGCTTACTTTGATGGATAAGGATCGTCCCGGCGGCAGAAAGGCCGGAAACGACGATTATCAAGGCAAGCAAGAAGATCTTAAGCCAAGCGTAGTCAGCACCCTCAAAGAAGTGAATATACCCCAAGGCGGCGAATAGACTCCCGATAAACAACCCGATCCAGGGCAGGCAACCTTGCCCCTCGTGCGCGACGGGGACAAAGGTAATCCGCTCGGGCGAAACATCGAGTTCCCATTTGCCTGCAATGCATCCAAATGGATGCGGCAAGACAAAAAGTTCGGGATCGTCGGTGGCAGTGTGGGACATGCGTAGTCGTTCACAGGATCAATAAGTGAGGGCTGCTGGAACGTCATCTTGGCTGGTGGCGGACCGCTCGTCTAGTGATTTCTAAAACAAGGCTTCCCCGCAGGCAAAGCAGGCCACCGAGACGTTATACTGGCACCCGAACATTTCCGATTCTTCGCCGCCAGTCAGCCAGACCGATGCATCCCCAAGTCGACGAATACTTTGTCAAGCTGAAGCAGTGGCATGACGAATTGCAAGAATTGCGCAGCCTGCTGCTCGATACCGAGTTGGTCGAAGAATACAAATGGCGGGCCCCTTGTTACACGCTCGATGGAAAGAACGTCGTGATTTTGGCTTCATTCAAAGAGGCCTGCATGATCAGCTTCTTTAAGGGGACGCTGCTGAAAGACCCGAAGGGGCTGCTGCAGAAGCCGGGCGAGAACACCCAGGCCGCTCGCGTCGTGCGGTTCAGCAGCGTGGCCGAAGTACTGAAGCAGAAGAGCAGCATCAAGAAGCTGATTCAGGAAGCGATTGCGGTCGAGAAGTCAGGCGAAAAAGTCGCCAAGACAACCGAAGCCGAACCAGTGCCCGAGGAACTGCACGCTGCCTTCCAGCAACACCCGGCGCTCGAGAAGGCGTTCGAAGCATTAACCCCAGGTCGTCAGCGAGCGTACCTCATGCATTTCGCGGCGGCGAAGCAGTCGAAGACGCGTACGGCGCGGATCGAGGCCTGCACCGAACGGATTCTGGATGGCAAGGGCCTGCACGACTGCACGTGCGGGCTTTCAAAGCGCATGCCTGGTTGCGACGGATCGCATAAGTCGCTCGCTTGAACCTACCTGGCTCCTGACCATCTATTTGGTGGTCAGGTCGATCGTTCCCATCTCGACCGGACCGCTGCCGTCGACTGCCAGCCGGATCGGTGATTTGTCGGACTTCGCGTAACGATTCTTCAGCTTGTCAGGCCCGCCGTAGCTTCCTTGAATGACCTTGAATTCACCCCAGTAAAATGTCAACGCATAGTTGCCGGGCGGAACACCATCGCCGTCCTCGTAGGTTGAAAGGTGGAAGCTGCCATCGGGCAGCGTCAGCCCCTGGGTCACCGACGGATTACTGGCGTCGATGCCATTTTCTGGATGGCATTGAATGACAATCGGACTGCCAGGGGGCGAGCCGTTGACGGTCACCGTGCCGGTAACGGGGTGGGTCTTCTTGGCATGGTACTGGTGTTCGTCGTAGCTGCATCCAGCGACCACGGTGCAAACGATCAGACCGACCCACAGACATCGTGTTGGGGAGTGCATTGCTTCTCTCTTTCCGCCAGAAACTACTCGCTGAAGACTTCGCCTTTGGCACGCGTGATTTGGGCGGCGAAGGCATAGGCGGCAATGTTCGATGAAACGAATCTCACCGAACCGTCGCACATCAGGAACTCGGCGCCGCCAGGATGGAATGAGTAATACCCATACGTCCTCGCGTTGGTGCAGTTGATAGCGCACGGGCCGCCGTTTGAACCGAGCGTTCCATCGTAGAGCGAACCTTTGTTCCAGTGTTCGCCGATCAACACATCGCCCCAGGCGCCGCCCTGCGTTGGGCCGAGCGCCGCGGTCAGTGTGGGATCGATGGCACGCTTACGATAGATGTTGCTTCCGCCGAGTCGCTCGCCCAATAGGAACGTATTGGAAGTCCCATCTTGAATGTCGGCGATGCGGGTCGTGTTGGTACTAGCCCCATACCCGGTATTGTTGAGCGCACCGGTTCGACTTCCCCCAGCACTGCCGCTATAGGCCACACTCGCGAAATCGCCGAAGACGCCAGAGGTCGCGCTGTAATCGCAACGAGCCGCAGTCCAGCTCAGATCCATCGGTGGTACGCCACTGCCAAGGCCATCTTTCGGAACTTTGTAGTCGTGAACCTTCGCTTCCGGAGCGGATGGGCACATGAAGACATTCACCGGCGTTGCGATCGCCTGGACATTCGAGTTTACGGAAGCCGCGGGATAGCCAAGCGATGCTGCTTCGTTAAACGCCGGAACCTTCGAGTCGATGCGCGAGGCAAGCGCCGGTTGTTCGATGTAATCGAGAAGCTGAATTCCCCAACTCGACCCGTTTAAATCACCGGTGATATTCCAACTAAAGGGAAACCGCTGCAAAGCTGAGTGATAGTTGTGAAATCCAAGCCCCAGCTGTTTCAAATTGTTCGAGCACTGCATCCGACGAGCCGCTTCCCGTGCTTGCTGCACCGCCGGTAATAGCAAGGCGATCAGTACGCCGATAATCGCAATCACGACCAGAAGTTCGACCAACGTGAAGCCACGTTTGCGATCGACACGCATTCCATTGAGAGCGTCGTTCATGAGAGTCCCCTGAGATGAGAAGAGATGGGACCGCACAAAAGGAACGGCCGCCACGAGGAATCCAGCTAGGGGGCAAGATACACCTTGTTTGAGAAATTGTCATTAACGATTCGTTCAATTCGAAGAGGTTTTGCCCGCCTGCAATCCCAGTGAAAACCAATGAGGTAACTAACGATCTCCGCGAAAAAGTTCGCTAGTCTTCGTAGCCTGCAAACCAGCAGACAAGCCAGCATCGACAGGCAAACAATTGCTATCAGAGACCTATGAGCAACATCCCCCGAATCGCCAGCGTCGATTCAATCGGGCAAGCACAGAACGAGGCATGTATGCGGGACCAACTTGCCACAACCGACGTTGCCCCAGCGGCATGCGATCGCGAGTCGAATCGGGGCGAAATATGCTTCGCGCAAAGAAACAGACAAGGTCCCCGTCGAGGGAGAAGACCTTGCCTGCAAGTTGTGGATGAAGTTTATTGCAACGCGGAACTATTTTGATTCCAGCGCGAACGGAATGTCGTTGTTTCCTTCGTGTACCGTCGCCGTCAAACCAGACTGGTTCGGGTTTTGATAGCGCTTCGGCACGTGATAGGTCAGCTTTGGCTGCGGTGCGTTGCCGACAACATCTTCCGGAGTATCGGCAGCCGTCGCCTTGGCGATCGTCACGCGATATTCTCCTGGTAGCGTTCCCCCGTTCACTTGGGAACTCAGGCCTTCGCCTGGCTGCACAACGGTTAGTTCGTAGTGTCCCTGGGCATCGGTGAAGCCATTGGCTGGGGCACCTTCGCCGCGAACGACTGGCGAGAACATGATAGTCGCTCCTTCGACCGGTTCGCCATCCAGCGTTACGGTTCCTTCGACGTACTCGACTTTGAGAACCGAGTCGTCCGTGGAACAGCCCGCCAAGAAAATAGACAGAAGTAGGAACGATCCGACACGGATCCATTGATGGCAAGTCACGAGAGGACTCCTTTCGCGATTGATTACGGTGGGTTGAAGCAGGAAAGCGGGGCGTCTGGCGATCCGAGCGATTGCCAGGCGAAGACATCTCGGCTATGGAATTGACGAGATTTCACTTCCCGCCGTGCTGCCAAGTGCTCCCCAGACTCCGTAATAGGAAGGCCCCTGGTAAGTGGTAGACGACGGCGCTTGGGTGGGATCGCCCGCGTCGATGGTTTCCGCCATGAACTTCACGGCACCATCGGCGAAGACGACATTCACTCCCCCAGGGTGATAACTGCTAGCCGAGGCCAACGAGTATTGTTCGGCATCGCCGTTGGCACAGTTATGCGAGTTGGGCGGCAAGATCGGTTGCCACTGGGTGTAGATCGTCTGGCCACACGCCCAGCGCGAACCGCTGGTGTAGTTGCCAACGTAGATGTCGCCGTTGATCGTGCCATTGGCACCACGCCGCGCGGCACATAGGCTCGGTGCAGATCCTTCCGTCGCGCCAACGTTGCGGGCAATGCCCGTCGTCAGGCGATCGCTGGCGTAAAGGCCGAGACGCGATTCCGAGACCATCATCGTGTTGCTGGTGCCATCGACCAGGTCGCGAAAGCCTTTCCGGGTGAGGCTTTGTTTGCAGAACACGCCGCGACATTCCGGCCGATTCCAACTGATCCACATGTCGCCCCGGTTACAACGATAACTGGTCGGAGCGAGCCCGCGCGGCGTAGCGGTGTTGCCATCCGACGGACAAACGATCATCGAGATTGGTCGCTTCAGGAATTCCGTCTCGGACCAGGGTGTATAGATGCCAACATGGGTATCGACCAATTCGTCGTAAACAGCTTGCTGTTCCAAAAATGGCATCAGCACAGTCAGATAGCTCCACTGTTTGCTGGACCCAGGATAGGCGGCTTCCGAGTAAGGATCGGCGACGCTCTGATTACGAAACGCCCAGTTGTATGTCCCCCCGGGGAACATCTGGAAGGTATCGTGAAAGTTATGGATTGCCAAGCCGATTTGCTTTTGCTGATTGACGCATTGAATACGGCGGGCCGCCTCGCGAGCCTGTTGCACGGCCGGCAAAAGAAGTGCGATCAACACACCGATGATCGCGATCACCACTAATAGTTCGACCAGGGTGAACCCCTGTTTTCTGACAGACATACGGATGAACTCCAGGTATGAATGGAAGAATATTTCGAACGCAATAACGACGCGTACCGCAGGTACGAACAGCGTTAAAGACATTCGCATCGCAGAAAAATATGCAATGAACTAAGGGGTACGAGTAAGGTGCCAGGAACCCCTGGGTGTTGCAAGAACAATCCAGGGAGAATCATGGCAAAACATCCACTAAACTCTTGCTCGCTCGGGAAGAGGTACGTAAACCGCCATTGGTTCTAAATTTGGCCTCGATCCTTTTCGGCCTGAATGTCAGAGTTGAGCAATTCGTGTTCGCTTGCGGGTAATTGCCGAAGAAGTCGCTGGAAACCAATGCCGCCGTGCGGCATCCAACCTGGCACATAATGCTGCGCAGTGATTGCATTCAAGGGCCAGGAGCACAAGAAATGTCGGTTGAGTTGGTACGATTGCCGCAAGATACCGGTCAGGTCAGCACGCATGTTCTGCAAGGCTCGGCCAAGATGGTCCGTTTCTACCAAGGACGGCGGCACGCGCACGACTTTCACCAGGTGACGTTGCTGCTGTCGGCTCCGCGAAGCTTGTCCTGGTCGGTCAACGACGTGGCCCGGTCTGCCAAGTCGCTGTCGAAAGGGGAAATCGTCATCTGCCCGGCGAACGTCCCGACCAGCGTCACGGCGACCGACCCGTTCGATGCGATCTCCGTTCGGCTCACAAGATCGCTGGTCGATCATGTGAGTCGACAAACGGGGCGAACTGGTTTTCAGTTGCGGCCGATGGTGGGCACGCGTGATGTCTTTCTCGAAACGCTCGCCGAGAAGCTTGCCGAAGATGTTGGCAGCGAATGTCCCGTTCTATCGGAATCGCTCGGCACGGCGCTGGCCGTGCATTTGCTACGCGAGTATGCCGACTTCTCCGCGCCGACTCGATCGATCACCGAGCTAGGCCAGAAAGATCTCGACGACGTGCTACGTTACATCGACACTCACCTCGCCGAGAAGCTTTCGCTGGAACAGCTTGCCGCACGCACGAGTTTGAGCCCGCATCACTTTCTGCGAAAGTTTCGCGCAGCGACTGGTCTGACGCCGCGACAATACGTGATTCAATCACGCGTCGTGCGTGCGAGGGAGATGCTGCAGCGCGGCGTCGGAATCACCGAGACCGCACTGGCTGTCGGCTTTTCCAGTCAAAGCCATCTGCATCAACATGTGCGAAAGCTGTTGGGTGTCACGCCGGGCGAACTTGCGCGGCCTCTTCCGCCAACATAAACCGATTGGCAACGGCCGCGGCAAACGCACCTTCCGCGGCGGCGGTTGCGACGCTCGGTAGACCGGCGGCGGCGTCTCCTACGATGAAAAGACCTGGCACCTCGGTCGCTCCGGTTGGCTCGGTTTTCACCATGCCTGCCATCGGGCCTTCGGCGATGATCGTGCATCCGAGATCTTTCGCCAGCGAAGATCGCTGATGGAATGGTGCCCGGAACTGCAGGATTGAACAGTCGACCGCTGGCCCTGTTTCAAACTCGATCGATTTCAATTGGCCGTTACTGGACACCAACTGCGCGATCGGTTCTTCGCGGATGGCGATCGAGCGTTCGGTTAGCCAGCGGCGGTCTGAATCGGCAATCGAATCGTTGCCGTTGGTGACGTAAGTCAACTGATCGGTCCAGCCGCGAAGCAGCGTCGCCGACTCGATCAAGAACTCAGGCGTGGCCATGAAGGCCCACCGTTTGCCCCGGAATTCCCAGCCATGGCAATAAGGACAAAGGATCGCGGTCGATCCCCAGATCTCGTCCAGTCCGTTCAGTTTCGGCAGTTCATCGACGATGCCGGTCGCCACGATCAACTTGCGGCAAACGACCTGGCTTCCGGATCGCAGCGAAACGAGAAAGCCAGCGTCGGTGGCCTGGGCGGTCTCGACCAGCACTTCACGATAGGTAACGTCGTACGGCTGAAGTTGCTCGCGACCAAGTCGCCGCAATTCGCTGGGGGGCGTTCCGTCTTGGGTAAAGAAACCGTGGACCCCTTCCGCCGGAGCGTTCCGGCCAGGGCCGCCATCGCAGATCAGCACTTTCCGGCAAGCTCGCCCCAATACCAAAGCGGCGCTCAGGCCAGCGGGACCGGCTCCGACGACGACGACATCGAACGATTCGATGGATTGATTCACGGATTCTGCGTTCACGAAGGTTCCCTTTCCCGAAGACGACGGCGAATCGACCATACAATATTCGACCTGGCCGTCGACTCCCTATGTTGAAGTGCGACAACATGATGTTAGGAGTTCGCGGAAAGGGCATCTTCCACAATCTTGCGACAGCGTTGCGAAGAATTGCACGGCGAAGAGAATCGCTGACGTTACTTGCGCGTCGAGGCTTCCGAAAAACGTGCTTCGCGCGGGGGCAAGTTCTCGGCCTGGGGCTGGGTCAAGATGCCGTATAGCTCTGGTCTCCGCCCACGAATCCAGCGACGACCGGTGCACTTGTCGAGCAACTCAAGATCGAGGTCGGCCGTTACCAGACAATCTTCCGGCTGCGAAGCCTCGGAAATAATGCGACCGTAGCAATCGAGAATCATCGCGTTGCCGGTGCGGACTTCGTCGTCGTCGAGACCGATGCCGTTGCTGAACAGCACGAACATGCCATTATCGTGGGCCCGAGCGGGAAGCCAACGTAAGATCCACTCGCGCCCCTTCGGACCGTTCACTTCGTTACGCAAACGCTCGGGATCGGTGTGTCGCTGCTGCCAGACTTCAGGTTCAATTCGACCCATGGCGAAAGGACTGCGCGACGCCGTTCCGCCGGTCTGATGCGGCGCAAGCAAAATATCGGCCCCCAGCAGCGCCGTGGATCGAGCGTTCTCGACCAGGTTGTTATCCCAGCAGATCAGCACACCCAGCTTGCAGCCCAGGGGCGAATCGAAAACGGTGAAACGCTCGCCGCTGCTCATATGCGAGCTGATGAAACAATGCAGCTTTCGATGTGAAGCGATTTTGCCATCGGGCATGGCGACGACATAAGTATTGTAAAGCTGGCCATCGGCGGCACGTTCGATCAGGCCTGCCCCGATCACCATGTTGGTCTGCTGCGATAAGTTCGCGAGGGCCGCGCTGCCGGGACCATCGGGTACCGTTTCGGCGAGCACTTCAACTCCGTCGCGATCGAGATTCCGGACATGCCAATAACCGGTTAGGCACATCTCGGGAAAGCTAATCAACTGCACGCCGTCACTCGCCGCTTGCCGCGCGAACTGTTCGACCGTTTTCAGATTTGCGACTTTATCGCCAGGGGCATGTTGAAACTGAACCGTGGCGGCGCGGATCGGCATGGCATTCACCGTTGAAAAGAGGAGGCAGACAAGTAAGGCATTCAGGCCGATCTTCGTCGACAAGCCTGGCGTTACAGCCGAGGCCGATCGGCAGACTGGATCCTGGCAACATGCGTCGCGAGCTTCGTTTCCGCGGTCGGAATGGTGGTGCGGATGGCGAGTGGAATTGGATCGACAATCTGCTTGTCGCGGCGGGCAACCAGGTAATCGCGAATGATGGGGCTGCGTTGGTTCTGCATCAGAAAGTGAACCCACAACCACGACTCGGCGTAGTCGTTGGCGGTCATCTGTTCTGGCTTGGCAATCGTCGCGAGGCGTTCCAAATTAGGCTGCCAGGTACCACGCTGCAAACCATCGGACAGCCAAGGAAGATGTTCGCGATTGAGTCGGCCTCGTACGCCAGCGACTTCGTAATACTCCGCCAGCCCCTCGTCGAGCCAGAGCGGAAGCGTCCCGACCGACGAATTCAGATAGGCATGCGTCAGCTCGTGCCGCAAGTCGGAGAGGACATGATCAGACCAGGTCGCGTAGACATAGTACTCACCACGTTCGACGACGAACAAAGCCCGTCGTCCGCCAAGCTGTGGGAAGTGAACCCGGGTGAAGTTCGCGAAGTTGTCGGAATCGCGGAAGATGCGAACATGGATTTTATTGTTCGAGAACGGAATCCCTAAGTCGTCGCGGAGTTCCATCTTCAGGTTGCGAACTTCCTGCAGCACCTGGCTGTCGTCATGCAGATCGAAATCGGCTTCGATCTGCAGCGGAACGTCATCGACGAACTCTGGCAGGGGCGCGTTCAGTCGATTGCTCCACATCGTGCACCCCAGCGCGAAGCAGGCGCCCAGCAAGATCAGATATCCTGTTCGAGGTGCGGCGGGTGAAGCGTGGCAGGCCATCCGTGGTCCTTAGCAAGTTGCGGCGAGGTTCAGCCAACCGTTTGGGTAGCGATCAGCTGGTCGAGCTCGTCCTTCAAGCGAACGAGGACTTCGTCGTAACCGAAGGCGCCCAGAGGCTCGCCTCCCTTTTTCAGATTCACATAGTTCGGACCGCACCACAGGCCAAGGTCGGCGTCGTCGGTCTCGCCGGGGCCGTTCACGCGGCAACCCATCACCGCGATGGTGATCTTATGGTCTTTGGCGTAGGCGGTCAGGTCCTTCACCTTCGCAGCCAGATCGACAAACGCTTCGTTCTCGACTCGCGAGCAGCTGGGGCAACTGATGATATTAAGCGTTTGCAAACCGTAATCGAGCACGGTGCGAACACGACCTGCTTTGATGTCGTCGAGGATCTTGCGACCCGCTTCGATCTCTTCCCCTTTTCGCGAGTTGGGAACGGTCAGCGAAACACGCAGCGTGTCGCCGATACCGGTGCCGATCAACTGCTCGAAGGCGATACGTGTCTTGATAATGCCATCGGGCGGCATGCCTGCTTCGGTCACGCCCAGGTGAATCGGTACGTCGGGTCGTTTCTCGGCGAAGCGGCGATTGACCTGAATCACCTTTTGAGGATCGCTATCCTTCAGCGACACGCAGTAGCGATGGAAGTCCAAACCGTCGACCAGATCGCAGTGCTCCCAGGCACTCTCGAGCATCGGCGTGATCGAGTCTTCTTTTTCGTACAGAGCGAGCTTGGCGGGATCGACGCTGCCGCAGTTAACCCCAATGCGGACGGCGCAGTCGTTGTCTTTGGCGATGCCAATGATGTACTCGACTTTCTCTTGCCACGGCTTTTCGCGCTCGTGGTGATAGAGATGCCCAGGGTTGTAGCGGATCTTGTCGACGTGCGGAGCGACCAGTTCGGCCAGCCGGTAATTCTCTTGCAGGTCGACCGAAAGATTGCCGGAAGTCTGTCGCCGAATTTCGGCCAACGCTTCGGCGTCCTTCTTGTTATCGACCGCAATGCGGATCACATCGGCGCCTGCCTTTTCCAGGTCGATTACCTGGGCAACGGTGGCATCGATGTCCTGGGTCTTAGTGGCAGTCATGCTCTGCACGGCAATCGGATTGCCGTTGCCGATGGTCACACTGCCGATTTTCACGCTACGCGTCGGATTGCGCTCGATTTCCAACGTTGTAAACTCCACGGTTGAAAGACTTTTGCCCTATTCTCTCTAACCGTGGAAGTTTTGACAACATCACGATTTCACTTGCTTTTCGATTGCGCGTGAAGAGTTCGCTAATTTTCGCGAACAACCTTGGTCAACGCTTCGACAAAGAAGTACTCGCCGAACATCACCGATTCGTCGACTCCCAGGTCTTTTTCGGTGTGATACACCCCATGTTTGAGGATCCCTTCCCAGCCTTCGTCGTTGATGGCCAGGTATTCCGGCTGAACCAGGGCATCGAGCGTTTTCAGGGCTGTTTCGCGGTATTTAGCCGCCTTGGCAGGGTCTTTGACCTGCTTCGACAGATCGATAAGCCCCGATGCGGCGATCGCTCCGGCCGAAGTCTCTTTCTGGGCACCCCAGGGGGCCGGCTGCGACAAGTCGGCGTCGAAGTCCCAGAACGGCACCCCATCTTCGGGCAGGTTCTCAACCCAGAAGTCGGCATTTCGCACGGCCACATCGAGGAACTCTTCCGAACCCGTCAGGGCGTACACTTTGCTGTAGCCATACAGCGACCACGCAAGGCCGCGGGCCCAACTGCTGTCGCCACGAAGACCCTGATGGGTCGTTTCTTCCAGGAATTCGCCGGTTTCGAGGTCGAACATTCCTTCATGGGCGGTCGAACCGTTCTCGCGGACGATCTTGTCGCGGGTCGTTCGGCAATGGGCAACCGCCTTCCGCATCAGCTCTTCGTCGCCTGTTTCGATGGCGGCATAGAAGATGATCGGAACGTTCATCATGATGTCGATGAACAGCGAATCGTCTGAGACGAAGCTGCGGAGATACTGACCCTTTTCCTTAAACCGCATCGCCAACGTGCGACCGGCCTGGATCAGGACATCGTTCAATTGCTTGTCGCCGGTCAGCTTGTACCACGGCAAATAGGTACTCAAGAAGATAAAGCCGAGATCGTGCACGTCGCGGTCGTGTTGACGATGTTCGAGCAGCTTCGAGTAGTGCTCGGCCCGCTCGCGCCAAGTCGCATCACCGGTTCGCAGATGGAACTGCCACATCATTCCCGCGAAAAAGCCAGCACACCAGTCGGTCCACAACTCCTTATCGTGCCGCCACTTCCCTTCTTCGGTGTAGATGGGAAAGTAATCGGGATGCTGGGCCACCGTTCCGGCAACCTGCTTTTCGGCGAATTGAAGGGCCTGCGTGTATTGGTCGATGCGTGCGTCAGACATGATGGCGAAAAACTCTTACGGGGAAACGGGATAGGAACGCGGTCGAGGCGTTAGTCGCCGGTTGGAGATGCTATAATGCCGGTCCAACTGGGCGCTATCGTAGTCCTCGCGATCTAGCCCGAAAAGCCATTGGACCCAGGAACCCTGAAAATTTCGATGTACGAGCCTGTCTTCCATATCGTTTTGCTGGAACCAGAGATCCCGCCGAACACCGGCAACATCGGGCGAACGTGCGTCGCCACCGGTATCAAACTGTGGCTGGTCGAGCCTCTCGGATTTCAGGTCGACGATGCCACGCTCCGGCGTGCCGGAATGGACTACTGGCAGCATCTCAATTGGGAGGTCGTTCCCAAATGGCAAACGATTGAAGAGCGCCTTAAGTCCAATCGAAAGTGGTACTTAACCAAGACCGCCAAGCAAAGCTACGCCACCGTCGAGTTTGAAAAAGGAGACGTCTTCGTCTTCGGCCGCGAGTCGCAAGGCTTGCCGCGCGAACTCGTCGAAGCGAACGAAAACACGTCGATCTCGATCCCCATGCGGACCGATGTGCGAAGCCTGAATCTGGCCTCTTCGGCGGCGGTCGTCGCATACGAAGCGGTCCGACAACAGACGCTTCGTGGCGAATATTCTTTACCGATCGGCGAGTCCCCAATCGGGTAAAACAAGCCCGAATTGCGAGTCGCTTGAGACGTTCGGTCGATCGTCGTTCGAGGCCGTCAAACAAGCACCATGGTTCGGCAGAAAAGTGATTGCCTGTCTTGCCTGGGTTCGCTGAATTGTCAGATTGCCGATGAGAGGTCAATCAACAGGTCCCTGCTCGTCGTTTTGGTCTTTCCCGGAAGTCGGGAATTCTCCAGAATATGCCCGACCTTTTGACCCATCGGCCAAGCATCGCAGGGAGGCGAAATGAGGCCCAAGCTTGTAGTTGATTATCTGGTTTACCTGATTGTGCGCATCTTTATCTGCGTCGTTCAGGCAACGGCTCTGTCGGTCTGTGCCCGGGCCTCGAAGTTCCTGGCATGGCTCGCCAACGACGTGTTGAAGATCCGCGGCAAGTTGGTCGACCAGAACTTGAAACACGCCTTCCCAGACCTGACCGCCGACCAGCGCCACAAGCTGGCCCGTCGAAGCTGGTACCACTTGTGCCTGATGGTTTGCGAAATCGCTCACGCTCCACGAAAGCTGCACGATACCAACTGGCACAAGTCGATTCAGATGCACGATATACATGTGCAGATCGAACAAGCCCTGGGACGTCGCCCGGTGGTCGTTCTCCTCGGCCACTTCGGCAATTTCGAGCTGATGGGCTACTGCACCGGTTTGCTCGGCTTCCCGACTTACACCGTCGCCCGGCCGCTCGACAATCCGTTTCTGCATAAGTACTTGGAAGAGTTCCGCAGCGCGACCGGTCAGATCATTCTGCCGAAGCAAGGAAGTGCTCCGTACATCGAGAAGGTGCTGGAACAGAACGGCACGCTCGCTCTATTGTGCGACCAGAACGCCGGTCCCAAGGGTTGCTGGGTCGAGTTCATGAACCGACCTGCTTCGTACCACAAAGCGATCAGCGTCTTCTCGATGACTAGCGGCGCCCCGGTCGTGTTCCTTTACATGCGACGCATTGGCGGCCCGATGCAATTTGAAATGGGCGTCGAAGGCATCTACGACCCGGCCCGCGACGGAGCCAAAGGGGTCAAGGAAGTTACCCAGTGGTACAACGACATGCTCGAACGTGTCGTCCGCCGCGACCCCGAACAATACTGGTGGGTCCACAACCGTTGGAAAGACGACCGCCCGGCTACCAAACGCCGCAAGGAACAGGAAAAAAAGGAAGCGGCCCGCGTCGCCCAGGCCGCCTAGCCGGTCGCCTCATCCGTTGGTCCGCCAAGCCACGGCACCTGGTCGTATCGCTTGGCGTCCTTGGGGACATTTCGCCGGCGATATAAATTCGGGGAATACCACGACATCCGCTCGGGTTTCAGATCGTGATTCCATTGCCTTCGTGGCATGAACTCTAACAGGTTCCAAACGACTCCACGGGTAGAGTTGTGGACCGTGCCGTCAATGTTGGGCTTCGTTTGCGGATGTTTCTGATCGCTACGTCCCAGAAAGAAGTCGACCGTATCTTGCTTTAGCTGACACCCGGCCGCGGTCGCTTCCTGATACATCCACTGAAGTGTGGCCTTCGCGATCCCCGATTCTTCTTCAGGGTAGCCACCCCCCACATCGCCATGCGATCCGGGGAACCAGATCTCCTCGAACGATTGGTGCTGGTCCGCCTTCTTGGGACGAAACAAATTGGCCTGAAAGCAGGTCCGTCGCTCGTCCAACGCGACGGCATGACGAATATGATCGATCGATTCGTTATCAGCCGTGTAAGGAAGCGTTCGATAGTTGGTAAAACTGCCAAATGCGCTCACGGTATCCCAGACTCCCATGAAGTGGACCCGCGGTCGCTCCTCTTGTGAAAACGCAAATCGGAAATTCGCCGCCGCGCGGAACTCTCCTTCGCAATAGACCGTCCACCCCAGCGCGTCGAGGTGTTCCAGTTCTCGGCGAGCCATACCGAGGCTATGCAGCATTCCGGCAAGGGCTCTTACGGCATAGGCCCCACGACTGAAGCCGATCAAGTAGATCCGATCGCCTGGTTCCCAGTGTCGCACGAGAAATCGATAGGCTTTGCAGGCCTGATTCTCGACGCTGGAACCGATCGCCATATCGATGATTCGACTGGCCCGTTGTCCCTTTTGGGTCAGCATGCCAGGGTTGGGCAAGGTTCCGACTCCGGAGTCGTAGTAGGCAAGCTGTTCTTCGTTTCGCTCGAGCGAGCGGTAGAATCGCAAGACGTTCGTTGGGTCGTTTACGAGACCATTCGACGTTCCATCGCAGCACACAACAATGTTCTTCATTGGCTGGCCACCCCATGATATTTGTGTCATAACAGCATCATGTCATGGCATAACAGACTATCAGGTCAGTTATGTATGTCTATGAAAACCTCAAAATAAATGCCAAGGTCAGTCCAGATGACAAGAACCGCCTGTCCGGTGGGCAATGAAGAGAAAGCCAGGTCATGCTGAAGATTACGCTGACCGTCCTGGCGGTTCTTACGGTGGTGATGTTCACCGGAATGACACTCTGGACGGCCAATTACATTGGGGCAAATAACCAGCTGGATTCAACATTTACCGTCGATGGTTGCCGCAAAGCGATCGACCGGATGACCGAGGCCGAGAAGACCGCGCATCTGCAGATGACGCTTTACGCGGATACGCTGTTTCCGCTGGTCTATGGAAGCTTCCTCTGCGGCTTGCTGGTTCTTTTCAAGGCACCCTGGGGCTTTTATCTGCTGCCAGCCTTCACGGTAGTAGCCGACTACGTCGAGAACTTCTGCCAGTGGAAAGCGCTAAAAGACGCCGATGGTTACTTGTTGCTTAAGGTTGTGATGACCGACATCAAGTTCGCCGGTCTTGCGATCGCGTCGGCCGTTGTGCTCGTGCTATTCGGCCGATGGTGGTTTTGTCCAAGTTGTCGCTAGATCAGCAGGTGATCAACCGGTTCGACTGGGGCAGGCAATTCTTCCGCAGGGTAGCCGGACATCTGCCGCATGTTGCGTTCGATCATCGTTGTCAGAAACAGCAGCGGAAGGTCGTTGTCGTCGACGCTGAATGGCTGTTCGATCTCGTCGCCAACGGCGTCCAGACCCAGGAACGCATAAGCAACCAGCCCGACCACCACCGGGGTGAGCAGGCCGACCGTGTCGTGCAAGCCACACGGAAGTGCCAGGCAATACAACAGCACCGTGCGGTGGGTCAGCACGCTGTAAGTGAACGGGATCGGCGTGCTGCGAATGCGTTCGCACCCTCCCTGAATGGCCAGCATCTCGGTCAGGCTGGTATGCAAGATCGGCACGTGATAGGTATTCAGCGTCCCGCTTTTCCAGGCCGCTTGAATGCAGTTGGAAATCTCTGCCGCGACCGCAGCCGGAATGTTGTCTTGTGCCAAATAGCTTTGCAGTTTCGGATCGTCGTGCAGACGTAGCATTAACTCGTCGGTGGCATCCGTATCGCGCAAACGATGTCGCACCGCGTTGATATAGGCAATGGTCAGTTCGATCATGCGGCGTCGCTGGGCGACAGTCACGCTTTCGTCCGTGGCGTTCGCGTCAGGATTGGTTCCGTCAACCAAGGTGTTAACCTGCATGGTGAAGCTGCGGCAGACATTCACCATCCGGCCCCACAGCTTGCGCCCTTCCCAGTAACGGTCATACGAGGCATTGTTGCGGAAACCAAGGAAGATGGCGATGGCCAGGCCGACCACCGTGAATGGCGCCATCGTCAGCGTGAACTTATGATCGGGAAAGTAATACGAGATCAGCGTCGTCACGATCGAAAACGAAACCACCACCAGAAAACGAGGCCAGATCTTATCGAACGTCGTTCCATGAACGGCGAAGATCATGCGGAGCCAACTATCTTTTTCGGTGACGATCATGGAAGAAATAGCCTGGTCAGATGGTTTCTGGAACGACGTGTTCGCGTATCATCGATGGTTGTTGTCGAACAAGTTACCCGATCCGGCACCCCGGCGGCAACCAAGCCGCCCGATTGCTCGCCGCCCCTTACGACTTTCAAGAAGGCGTTATGCCCGTAACCAGTCCGCCGAAGCGATGTGCCTGGGCCGGAAACGACCCTGACATGCAGGCCTATCACGATCAAGAATGGGGCGTTCCCCAGCACGATTCCCGCATGCTGTGGGAGATGCTAGTGCTGGAAGGCTTTCAGGCCGGGCTTGCCTGGATCACAGTGCTGAAGAAACGCGAGGCCTTCCGCAAAGCGTTTTCAGGCTTCGAGCCCAAGAAGGTCGCCCGCTTCAACGAGGCCAAGGTCGCCAAGTTGCTCGAGAACCCAGGCATCATCCGCTCGAAGGCCAAGATCGCCGCGACCATTCAAGGGGCGAAGATCTACTGCGAGATGCTCGATCAGGGCGAATCGTTCGACCAATACTGCTGGTCGTTCACCGATGGTAAGTCGCTGCGGGGCGATGGCAAAACGGTGCCAGCCCAGACCGAACTATCCGCCGTGATCTCGAAAGACATGAAACGCCGCGGCTTCAAGTTCGTCGGGCCGACGATCGTTTATGCCTGGATGCAGGCCGTCGGCATCGTCAACGATCACAGCAGTCACTGCTTTCGGCGGAAGGTCTGCGATGCGAAGTGATAGCCTCTAACGGCGAAGCCGTTTAAACTGAGGTGGATTTCCCCCTGCTTGTTGGAAACGATCTGGCCCTGAATGAACGTGGAAAAACGTCCCCCTCCTTTCGATCCCGGGGAAAACTTTCGTCGTCGCGGCGAGATGTTGATGACGGCGAAGCGTTACGAAGCGGCGATCGAGCAGTTTCTGCAATGGATGGCGGTCGATCCCGAAAGTGGTTGGCCCCATAGCCGGCTGGGCATTTGCTTCTCGAACCTGAAGAAGCATGACGATGCCTTGTACCATGCGCGAAAGGCGGTCGAGCTTTCGCCAGAGAGCGCTCCGTACCGCTTCAACCTGGCGCTGGTCTATTACCGGATAGAAGACTACGACCAAGCGCGGATCGAACTGCGCGAGGCACTCCGCTTCCGACCGCAAGATGTCCAAACCCGGGCACTGCTTGGTTGGTGCGATTTCTACACCAATCGCGAAAAGCGGGCGATCGCGCATGCCAATAAGTTGTTAGCGATCGAGCCCGACAACTACGAAGGCTTTTTTCTGCGCGGGGCATCGTACTTCGATCTCGGGCTGTTCGATAAAGCGGTGATCGATCTCGACGAAGCGCTGCGACTGGAACCGGAAGAAGGTCGCGTCCATAGCTGGGTCGGCTGGTGCCGACTGCATCAACGCCGCTGGGACGAAGCCCAATATCACTTCGAGAGTGCCCTGCGGCTTCGTCCGCAAATGCGCCGTGCTCGCGATGGTTTACTCGAAACGCTGAAGGCGCGGTCACCCTTGTCACGTTGGGCGGTCGGTCACGTGAGGTGGCAGGAACGAATCACCAAGAGCCGCAAGACGATCGTGCAGGTGATTTACGGCATCGTGGCCTATGGCATGGTGTGGTCGCTGCTGGGGCACTTGTCGGCGGTGGCCTGGCTGCTGAGTATCTTGCCGCTGCTGCTGATCGCGGGGCTGACCGATACCTTCTTGCTGCCGCTTCTCGACGGACTGGTTTCCTGGCATCGCCTCGGTTCGTTGGCGATGGGACGCTGGCAACGGTATGGCAGTCGAGTGCTTTCGGCGATGCTGCTAGGGGGCGTCGGCGTTGGGATCTGGGGGCTGGTTCTCTGGGACGAGGTCATCTTCGGAGCGGCGCTCGTCTTAGGTTACCTGCTGGTGATGTACGTTCAGATTTGGAAGCCCTTGTATCGTCATGCCCGTCGAAAGATGGCACTTTACGCCGGCGTTGGGACACTGCTTGCCGTTCTGCTGGCGGTCGATCTGTTTTATCTCGATCCGGAACGAGCGACCTGGGCCGAGGCGATTCTGGAGAACATGATCGGCGCGATGGCGATCTGGTCGATGCCGATGCGGCGACTGATCGACTGGCCGAATAATTAGCTGACCGGAGCACCTTCGGCTGAGGCTTCTGCTTTGGCGGTTCCCAAATCGCAAAGAGGAATGCTCGGGTTCGCCGAGTTCAAAAGCTGCTCGATCGTCACGTCGCGAAATGCCGCTTCCGTGGCGGCGTATGCTTTATCGAGCTCCGCGTGTAGCGGGCAAAGCTGTTGATGCGAAGGGAGACCCAGCGGGCACGAGCGGATTCGTTCCAGCGGCGAGACCGCGTCGATGACCTTCAAAATGGTGATCTCGGCGGTCGAGGCCAGCAGTTCATAACCACCCCCAGGCCCGGGACGCGAGCGAACGAGCCCTGCCCCTGCCAGGTCTTGCAGCACACGATTGAGGTAACGCCGCGGGACCTTCGTCTTTTCTGCCAGGCAATCAGCCGAAGCGAGATGCGACTGCTGCGTGGCGAGGCAGGCGATCGCCCTCAAAGCGTATTCGGCAGTTTTCGAGATCATGGCTGGGGCTCGGCAATCCGTATCGAGGCAGGAAAAATGTTTACCTTGACGTGCACGTTTAATTGTGTACCTTAATATGCAGATATCAACTCCCTTCCTGGCTCGATTGGCGAAAAAGGGGAAACAATCGCTTCGCCCAGCCAATCCCTTCCTGGGCCGTGGGATCGTTCGACGAGGTGCCGTGATGAAGAACGCTTGGTTATCGATTCCGCTGCTGCTGGTGGCGGCCACGTTGTTGCTCGCACAAGATCCCTACGACGAACCTCCGATCAACTATAGCGAAACGTCGGACGATAACCCAATCGCCGAGTTGCAAAAGAGGCTGGACGACGGCAGCGCACAGCTCGACTACGACGAAGAGCATGGCTTCCTTCAGGCAGTGCTCAAGGCGCTTGAGATCTCGGAAGAATCGCAGGTCTTGGTTTACTCCAAAACCAGCTTCCAGCTTTCGGCGATCTCGCCCCGTAAGCCGCGGGCACTCTATTACAACGACCATTCTTACATCGGCTGGGTGCAAGGTGGCGACGTGATCGAAGTGATGACCACCGACCCTGTCCGGGGCGAAGTCTTTTATACGCTTCGTCAAGAGAACGACGAGGCCCCCAAGTTCGTTCGTGACAAAGGCCAATGCACCGTTTGCCACGCCTCGTCGCGAACCCACCGCGTGCCAGGCGGCCTGGTGCGATCGGCCTTCGTGAATGCCGGAGGCATGCCGCACTACGGTGCCGGGACTTTCAACACCGATCAAACCAGCCCCCTCTCGGAACGCTGGGGCGGATGGTATGTCACCGGAACGCATGGAAAAATGCGGCACATGGGAAATGCCATCTCGCGTGATCGCCACGATCCGGAAAACATCGATCGCGAAGCAGGCGCGAACGTGACTGACCTGAGCGAGCTGTTCAAGGTCGACAAATACTTGACGCCGCACAGCGATATCGTCGCCTTGATGGTGCTCGAACATCAATTGCAGATGCAAAACCTGCTGACGCTGGCCAGCCATGAAGCGCGCCGGTCGGCACATCACGATCAGGTGATGAACGAAGCCCTCGAACGCTCCCCTGACTTCGAGAGCGAAACAACGCAGCGTCGCATCGCGACGGCCGCCAACAAGGTGGTCAGCTATATGCTATTTGCCGATGAAGCGAAGTTGACCGATCCCATCCAAGGGACATCGCAGTTCGTTACCGAGTTTCAAGCCGCTGGCAAGAAGGATAGCCAAGGCCGATCACTGCGAGAGCTCGACCTGAAGTCTCGGCTATTCAAGTATCCTTGCAGCTACATGATCTACTCGACAACCTTCGACGAGCTGCCGCTGAACATGCAGACCGCCATCTCCAGGCGACTGCGGGAAGTGTTAGATGGACGCGATGCGAGCGACGAGTTCGCCCATCTCAGCCAGACCGATCGCGCGGCAATCGCCGAGATCGTGAAGGAAACGAAGCCCGAGTTTTGGAAACTGGGCGCCTAGTCCCGTCCCTTTGGGACCTAAGACTCGCCTCGCTTCTTATCATTGCTGCCGCTTGTTTCGCCTGAGCGGAATCGTGCGCGGTATTCACCAGGCGGGCAACCTTCTTCCGCGATCATCAATCGCCGGAACCGTTCCTGACTGCCGAAGCCCGCGAGGTAGGCCACCGACTTCACCGATAAACTTGTCTCGGTGAGCAGCCGCTTCGCTCGGAACAGTCGGCAATGGTTGATCTCGTCGAGCACTGTGTGCCCCAGCGCCGCCATGATCTTTCGTTCGAGTGTTCGCCGCGTGGTGGGAAGCGCGGCGACAAGCTGATTGACCGAAAGGGGCCGGTCGCTGCGTGTCCAAATGATATCGAGGGCCCGGTTCACGATTGGGTCGTCGACATGGTGCGTACGTCCTTTCGAGTCGGCGACCAGATCGTCGGCAGATGGAAGGCGTTCCAGGGCCAGCGTCAGCAGTTCCATCGCATTGGCACACACCGCGGGCGAGTGCTCCATCGGGTCGGCATGAATTCTTCCCAGCAACCGGTCGAAGGCCGTTAGAAAGGGACCGACCTGATCGGGGCGAAGTCGCGTGAAAGCCTTGCCCGGCGAGATCGTGCCGTTGGCATAGAGCCGGTGCAGGAATTCGCCGTGGATCGAAATCCAGCGCTCGGTCCAGCCGACCGAGCGAATCGGTCGGTAGCGATGCCAGACGCCAGGGAATAGTAAGAAGAGCGTATCGGACTCGATACCCAGCGGACCAGTCGCCGTCGATTCGAACTCGCCGCGCCCCTGGCTGATGTATTGGATCTGAAATTCCGGCAGCTCGCGACCGCGTTCCCAAGAGAATTGGTACACGCCAGGGTGCTGGTCCGGCGGATAGTTTGAGTTCGGCCGAACCGTTCCCCACCCACCGCCGGTGACATAGAAGCCAAGCTTCATATCACGATCCGAGATCGGCAGGTAATGGAAAAAGCTTTCTGCGGTATCCATGAGACATCAAACTAAATCGAATTTAAAACGGTTGTAAAAAACCTCCGACTGGTGGTGTCGCAAAACGAGGGGATGTGCTGCGGTACCGTTGGTCGATCTGTAGTCAGCAGGAACCTGGTATGGGTAGATAGAGGTCAATTATAGCCGATGCTAAGGGCAAGAATCCCGAATGTGAACGGGTTTCCGCAACTAGCGGTGCGACGACATTGTCGCAAACAGAGGAGTAAATGTTCAAGAGAAAAGAGGTCGATTCGATATAATTAATTGACGAAGCCGAAGGAATTCGATTCGGCCCCATCCCATCTTTTCTCATTCTCTTCGGAGCTCGCAATGAATCACGTCGCCCTGCCCTGTCGACGGTTGTCTTCCCTTCGACGCGGTTTCACTCTCGTAGAATTGTTGGTGGTGATTGCCATCATTGGTGTTTTGATCGCGCTGCTACTGCCGGCAGTTCAGCAAGCCCGCGAGGCAGCTCGGCGGATGCAATGTGCGAACAACTTGAAGCAGATGGGGCTCGGCTTACACAACTTCCACGATACTTTCAATCATCTTCCCCCAGGCGGAAGCCGCACGGGGCATGGTGGCTACACGTGGGGCACGTTCATTCTGCCGTTCGTTGAACAGGCTCCGATGTGGGATGCCATTCTGCAGGAAGCGGGCAACTATCCGCCTGACCCGACCGGCCGGACTGGTTCGATCTATTGCGGTTGCAGCATGTACGGTGTCTGGACGACTCCCGGTCCAGAGGCCAATACGATCGACATCTTCATGTGCCCCTCCGATACCCTGGCCGAAGTTCGTAACTCGACTGACATTGGTCTGCAGTGTGGTAAGTCGAACTACGCCGGCAGCCTAGGCTGGGGACATGCGTATGGCAACGGCATGTTCAATCGCTTCATCACTTCGATCAATAAGTTCTCGGACATCACCGACGGTTTGTCGAACAGCATCGCTATCGGCGAAGTGGGTGGCGGCCGGATTTCATCTGCTCCTGGTGGCGAGAACCCAACCTATCCAGTTTGGGCTGGCAGCCCGAAGGGTGCCTCTGGCTCTTCGCTGACTCACTGGGGGCCGCTGCGAGAAGCTTGGCATGGCGTGCCGATCAATCTGTCCAATGGTGGCGGTCCAGGAGGTGATCCTGATGCTTGGGACAAAGGTTTCGGCAGTCTGCACCCAGGCGGAGCGCAGTTCCTGTTCGGCGATGGCTCGGTTCACTTCCTGGCCGAAACCATCAACCTGGACGCGTACGATCACCTCGGCCAGATCGACGATGGCAACGTGATTGGCGAGTTCTAATCGCCTGGCAAACTTCCGCAGAGCGGCTTGCCCACAGGTCGCTCTGCGATGAGTTTCGATTGAACCTGAAACTTTCCCACGAAACGGTTTCGCCCTGCTTGGCAGGCCTTTCGTGTTTCCCATGGATAAACGAACAATGCGACAAAAACTTTTTGGACTGGTAAGTGCGATCGCCCTCGTAACGCTCGTTGGTTGTGGAGGCAACGCGAGCGTTACGGGGGTTGTCACCGCGAATGGCGAGACAGTCGATGGAGGCAGCATCGTCTTTAAGCCAATCGAAGAAGGCATCAAGCCGGCTCTCGGCAAAATCGGTTCCGATGGCTCGTTCATGCTGCAAGTAGCCGGTGGCGATGGTGTCGCCCCAGGCAACTACCAGGTGATCTACATGCCACCGGATCAGAAAGAAGATGAATCGGGTCGTGCGATTGGACCACCGATCAAGTGGCGAGCCTTCCAGGCCCCGCGCGATCCGGTAACGGTCGAAGCGACAGAAAACAATATCGCCATCGAGCTATCGAAGCGATAACCGCTCTCCCCCGGCCTAAGTCGGGGCTGTGACTCGACCGACGTGCGTCTTAGCGATAACGACCAGTATCGCGATGATGAAAGCGGGAAGCGATTGCATGACGATCGTTTTCACGCGGAGTCACTGCCCCGACAATACCGGCCCTGCTTAGGGAACTGCGACGGCAACTTCTGGCAGCCACGCAATTTCTCGATGCCCACAAAAAAACGCCGCAGAAGCAGGTCCTGCGGCGCCGCATCGATGGAGACCAGAGCCTGCTGCCCAGCAAACCTCCGTTGGGGCGTCTCAAGCGGTTGCTGGATTATTTGGTCAGGTCGAAGGTGAAAACATTCGGACCTTCGGGCTCGACGTCGGCTTCGATTCCTGGGGAACCGAAGGCATATTTCTTGGGGATCAGGTTCGGGTCGACTCCTTCCCCTTTTAGCTCGAACTGAACGTGGTGCTTGCCAGGGATCGCCCCCTTTTCGTTCAAGGTGAAATAGACCTCGAACTTCCCTTCATCGTCGGTCGTGCCGCGCGAAGCTCCGCCTGATTCGACAGGCTCGAACATCACGTTGATGCCGGCCATCGCCTTTCCGTTGACCGTGACGGTCCCGGTAACCGGGGCCAGCTTCTCGCCACTGGAGTAGCCAGAAGAGCACCCGACGATGGCCGCCAGCGCGATGACGAGCGGCCAGGCCTGGGCCAGTGTTTTCGTTACTTGAATGGTCGTCATGTTCCGCCTCGGTGAGATTTAGTAGTCGCTGATCACTTTGCCGTCGGCAATGCGTGCGAGGTAAAGCAACGTGTTCTGGTCGGTGGTTTCCGACAGGAAGTGGATCGAACCATCCCCGAACAAAGCGTTGCAGCCGCCAGGATGGTGGCTACCCGGAGCACGTGCATACGGACGCGGATCTGGAGGCGTATAAGGCTTGTTGATCCCTTCGGACATTCGCAGCCAGAAGGTGTTGGTCCACGTTCCCCAGAACGGGCCCCAGTCGTGATCGTACTTTTCCATCCGTGATTCGCCGACGATGACCGAGTTGCTCAGACCGTCGGTGACATCGCGAAACTTACCGGAAGAATTGATCCCGAAGACGGGGCGACGTTCCGAAGTATTGTTTGGGGCATTCCATAGCAGTCGTGCGTTGTCGCCATGGTCCGACCAGTCGCTGTTCATAAAGCTGTAACTGGTGCGGTAATAGTTCTGGCTGTAGTAATAGTTGGAACTGGTGCTGGCCCCAGGGCGATCGAACGGATCGGATGGACACGCGAACATATCGATCCGGGTTCCTTGCAAAGCGGCCATGTTGGCTGCGGCGTCGGCTGCGGTGGGCGTCGTCGTGTCGCTATGCGCGGCAAGGCCCATCGGTTTGCGGAAGTCGAGGCGATCGTGGAGGTTGCCCTGTTCCAGGAATGGCAAGATCAGCAAGTGCCCGGTGATGTCGCGAACATTATCTTTCATGTTCGATGGAAACGGCGAAGAACCACCACCGAGGCAACCCGGATTGATCACGGCGGGCGGGAATGCCAGGTGGACATCGTGATAGTTATGCAAAGCCAAACCAAACTGTTTCAGATGGTTGGTGCACTGCATCCGGCGAGCCGCTTCACGGGCCTGTTGAACGGCCGGCAGCAGAAGCGCAATCAAGACACCGATGATCGCGATCACCACCAACAACTCGACCAGCGTGAAACCAGCCATTTTGCGGCCGGAACGCAACCAATCACAGCGATGACTCATAGGATTTCCCTTTGGAACGCCCCATAGCTGTCCTATGGGGACTAAGAAGGATGAATAATCTGCGCCGAATGGGCAGAGATGAGGCAGGAGGATAAGGATTTCGAGCAAATCGCAGTCAAACCTAGGTGGAAAGGGCCCCTAGATGGGCTGTTCACTTATCAGTCTAAAGTCGGCCCCAAAATCCTTCAATGAAAAAAAGCTTTGTCTTATTGTAAAAATACCTGATTCGCGGGCGCCAACTAGGGGGTGAATGAACCAATTCTCGCAAAGATGCTCAATAGAGATGAGTGCCGCATGGTATTTAGATGGGGCTGTCAGAAGAATGACAAGTCGTCGTATAACGAAGTCGCCCCATTGCTTAAGTTAGGTTTCTGGTTCGATAGAAAGTCCTCCCGTCGTGTCATTGAATATCTCAGCCCCTGTTTCCGATCTACCGGAAGCTCCATTGGACCTAGACGCCTACTTTTCTCGGATCGCTTACACCGGATCACGAGAGGTCAGCGTTGAGACGTTGCATGGCATTGTCGAGCGACATGTTCTGACGATTCCGTTTGAGAATCTCGATCCCCTGATGCAGCGACCGGTCCGCCTTGATTCGGCTTCGATCCAGCAGAAGCTGATCCACGATCGCCGGGGTGGCTACTGTTTCGAGCAAAACGGGCTGCTGTTGCTCGCTCTGGAAACGCTCGGGTTCGAAGTCCGGCCGCTGAGTGCTCGGGTCAAGATTGGCTACCCGCGCGAGCAAGTCACGCCGCGGACCCACTTGATTGTGCGGATCGAACTGGAAGGCATGTCGTGGCTGGCCGACGTTGGGGTTGGTGGCCTTAGCCCGACCGCCGCCTTGCGGTTGGTGACGGACGAACCGCAACCAACCCCGCACGAAACGCGACGTATCGTGAAGTCTGGCTCGCTCTACTATCACCAGGCACTGCTTCAAGGTGAATGGCAAGATCTGTACGAGATGACCCTGGAAGAGATGCCGCTGATCGATCGCGAAGTGGCCAACTGGTTCACCTCGACGCATCCAGGCTCGCGTTTCCGGAACCTGTTGATGGTTTCCCGGGCCGCTCCGGATGGGGTCCGTTTGACGATGCTGAACGACGAGTTCTCGATACGCGACGCCAATGGCGTGGCGAAGAAGCATCTGATCGGTTCGAAACAGGAAATGCTCGACCTGTTGGCCGAGCATTTTGGTGTGAATCTTTCGCCGGACGATCCTATCGTTTGTCCGGCGGTGCCTTGGCTGGCAGAGTAACGCGTAACGTGCCTACTTCGACGAACCGAGGGCTTCTTCCAGCACCGGGCGGAACGCTTCGGCCTGACGCATGAAGCCCAGATCGCTGGCGTGCGAGGCGTCGGTCGCCCCTTCTGTGTCGTCACCGTAAAGCGTGTCCCCTTCGATGTAATAGAGGTTTTTCACGCCGGCATCGGTCAACTGCTTGTAGGCAGCCTTCAACGCCGCATGGTTGGCGGTGTGATGCTTGCTGCGACCAGGCAAGATCCAGTCGTTCGTGTTGCGACGATCTTCGACCAACACGATCGGCGTTTCTGGCTTGGCGGCTCGCAACTGCTTCACGAGCGGCACGGTTCGATTTTCGACCATCTCAGCGTTCATGTTCGGCAGGCAGTCGATCACGTAAACAGCTGCGTCGACTTGCACCAGGTAGTCGGCGACTTCTTCATGCATCTTACCATTGCCCGAGAAGCCCAGGTTAGCAACAGGATGATCGAACCAGCGACCGAGAATCGCGGTATGCACCATCCCAGGACGGCTGGCACATGCTCCGTGCGTAATGCTCGTACCGTAGAAGACGATCGGATTGTCGCGTGGGGCCAGTCCTTTGAACTTGGCATCGGCAGGCACGCCGATCTTCAGAAACTCGATGCCGTTATACAGCGGCAAATAGGCGGCGTACTCTCGGTAGCCAGGGGCCAGACCGTTGATCCAGGTCGTGTTCATCTCTTGGCTGGAGGGCTTGGTCACCGCGACCCATTTCCATTTGCCGTCGCTGTCGCGGGCATACAAGTCGACGCCGCTCACGCCGGTTGCCGGCATGTGTGGCATCGCGAGGCCCGCGTCTTTCAGCTTGTAATGAATTTGCAGATCGGTGGCGTCGGTTTCAAAACGGACCATCATGCCGGCGCTGTCACGGCTGAGGTTCCACACGGCGTCGGTTACTTTGCCTTCGGCAGAAGCTGGCAAGCGGTCGAACCAGCGAGCACGTTCCTGATCGGGCAGAATGCGTCCTTCGACACCCCACGTGGTAATATCGTGCCACGTGGTTTTGTCGGCGTCTTTTTCCTGAGCCGAGACTGTTGAGCCTGCAAGTGGCAGCAGCAAAGCAAGCAAAAAGAAGAGAGTCAGCGACGATCGCATGGTAGGTTTTCCTGTGGCGGGATGGGGAATGGTTTCCCTCGACCCTACTTCGTGGCGCCGCGCGAGGCAAGTAGGTACCGCCATTCCCCAAACGGTGAAGCTTCTGGCTAGAATGATCGCAATTGACGATGTGTCACCCTCAAGGAACCCGATCATGACCATCCGCAACACGACCCAGGCCGAAGCGTATGAACTCGTGGAATGGGCCGCTGGCGAAGGTTGGAACCCTGGCCTGCACGATGCGGAAATCTTTTGGCAAACCGATCCCGAAGGTTTCATGGCGATCGAAGTCGACGGTCAAATGGCGGGCGCTGGTGGCGCGTTCTATCACGGGCCGAGCTACGGCTTCATGGGCTTATTCATCATGAAGCCTGAATTTCGTGGCCAAGGTTTGGGGCGGCAGCTTTGGTATGCTCGACGCGACCGACTTCAATCGCGGCTGGATTCAGGCGGAACGATCGGCATGGACGCGGTCACCAACATGATCCCGTTCTATCATAAAGGTGGCTTCGAGATCTTCACGCGGCATTGTCGCTTCAGCGTCGATGCCGAGAGAGTCTCGCCTGCGGAAACTCCTGATGTTGTCGAGCTTTCCGCCGCTGATTGGGATGCTGTAACGAAGCTTGACCAGCATGGCTTTCCGGGACCGCGCGATGCTTACTTGAAGGCGTGGACCTCGCAGCCAGGCGTCCATTGGCTGGGCGTTCATCAGCAAGGAGAGCTGAAAGGTTACTGCGTTTTAAGAGCATGCCGCAGCGGCTGGAAGATTGGGCCATTGTTCGCTGCCGATGGCAACGTTGCGCGGCAATTGATGAATGCTTCGTTGGCACGCGCGAAGACCGGTCCGGTATTCCTCGACGCGCCGGACAACAATCCGGACGCGTGGACAATGTGTCAAGAGTTTGGCATGCAGCAGGTTTTCGAATGCACGCGCATGTACCTGGGGCCGGTGCCGGCCTTGGACCATGGGTGGATCTATGGCGTCACCAGCTTGGAAGCAGGTTAGCTCGCCGAGTCGACCGCCTTCTGGGCCTCTTTGCCGAAGTGCGTTTCGGGATAGCGACTGATCACGCGACCCATCGCGCGGCGAAGCGTCACGGCGGAGTTCGCTTTCTGCATGCCTTGTTCGTACAGCTTCTTGGCGGTCAGTTCGTCCTGGAAGGATTCGTCTTCCTTCAGTTGATCGACCAACTCGCGACAGGCGCGTCCTTGGGGCGTCGACTTGAAGTCGGTGGCGACTTGTTCGGCTAGTTCGTATCCGGCCAGACGCTCGGGCATCGAACCTTCGCGGGAAGCCTTGATCTTTTCGACCTGGCGATTGAGGAAGCCACTGACTGCCGAGTTGAACTCGGAGGTCAGGTCGTCGTCCATGTTCTTCCGCATCGAGAGTAGCGAACGCTCGTCCAGCTTGCTGCCGACTTCAGCCGGCCAGAGCAGTTGCTTCAAACCTTCCGACATGTCGGGACTGAGCACCGAGAACTCGCCGTTCATGCCGGTCTTCAGCTTTCGCGCGATGGCAAAGTCTTTGGAATCGTTGGGACCGGGGAAGTATGCCCCGATCGAACCGCTGTCAGACTGCATGCCATCCTGGAAGACGGAATACTTGAACAACTCAGAGTCGAGGCCCATCCGTCTGACGATCGAAGGATCGTCGCCATGAAAGATGTTGGGGCCCACGAGATTACGCTCTAAGGCGTAGTTCACGCCGCGGGTTGATTCGTCAGCATTGATCGCAAACAACACGATCGGCTTGTCTTTGATCGATTCGCGAATCTGGTTGAAGGCATCAGGGGACCAGACGTTGCACTTGGGGCACCACGAGGCGTAGACCATCACGATCGGTGTCTTGTCGCCAATGACCGCTTCCGATGGCATCCGGCCTTGCCAACGCACCCCGGTCAAAGCCTGGCCTAGTGAAACGGACGAGCCCGGGCTGTTGTTCGTTGTCTGGGCATGCAAATCACCACTGGCCATCAGCAGCGAGAAAGTCAAAACCAAGGCTAACGCAAAACGGGGCATCCGAGACTCCTTGAAGTGAGTGTCTTCGATCCAACGACGATCGACCTCCATAATAACCCATCGGTAGGGATATGTGCGACGGTAAAACTTCGATTTGTCCGCAACTCTCGCGGGAAATTGGCATCTGATGCGTAAGGTGGTTTCATGTTCGCAGCAGTCAGGAAAAGTTCGCTCGAAGCTGCACTTTTACAGGCTGCTTCCGCCTGATGGCACGGGTCGTTTTTCAACGTGTTGCCAAGGCGCGAGTTAACCCTTGCCAATGGTCGCGGGACCCTACAATACAGTAGTACCTGACTTTGTGGCGAATGGACGATAGATCTTCCCCTGCAATGACCGAACCTGCTTCCCTGGCGACAGATTCTTCCTTTTCCCAGCAAACCACCGACCTGGTTTATCAGTCGGGCCGGGTGGTGGTAATCCATGGGATCGGCGCGAATACGATCGTGATGGGGCCCTTGGCCCGGTATCTGACTCGGCACCAATTCACGGCGACGCGTTGGGGCTATTGGAGCACCTTCAATGGGCTCCGCGATCACGCGCGTCGACTGCGGATGTTTCTCGAAACGTTTGCCGACGATGACCAGCCCGTCCACTTCGTCACGCACAGCATGGGTGGCATCATCCTGCGAGCAACCCTTGCCGAGATGAACTGGAATCGACCTGGCCGCGCGGTGCTTCTGGCCCCACCCAACCATGGCTCGCTCGTCGCTGGCTGGTTTGGGATGGGACTGCGTGGCATCTGCCCTGCCCTGAATGAGATCTCGGCCGCCCCCGAAAGTCTGGTGCATCATCTGCCTCCGTTTCCTTCCATGGACATCGGTGTGATTGGTTGCCGGCAAGATGCCTTGGTGGCGATGGCCAGTACTTTTGTCGCGAACCAGCGCGATCACATCACGGTGGGGTGTGGACACAACTGGGTATTGGTGAAACGAGAGGCCCAGGCCGAAGTGCTTCACTTTTTGCAGTACGGCAGATTCAGCGATTCGGCCGACCGCCTCAGCGCGGACGACTGCCCTGTGCTATGATGGCCTGAAAACGTTTCACCGCTTCAAAGACCACCTTGTATGACGTTTGTCACTTGCACCTACCAGGAACACGCCTCGGCGATCCTGGACATCTTGAACGACGCGATCGTCCATTCTACGGCGCTGTATGACTATCTTCCGCGGCCAGCGGAAAGCATGGTGACCTGGTTTGAAAACAAACGTCTGGGCGACTTCCCTGTGATCGGAGCGATCGACGACGCCGGCCAACTGATGGGGTTCGCTTCGTACGGAACCTTTCGTCCGTTTCCGGCTTACAAATACACGGTTGAGCATTCGGTCTACGTCCACAAAGATCATCGCGGCAAAGGGCTCGGGCAAGCGCTGCTCGAGCAGGTCATCGCCGCCGCGAAGAAGCAAGGCAAGCATGTGCTGATCGGTGGAATCGATATGAGCAATACCGGAAGCATTCGCCTGCACCAGAAACTTGGCTTCCAGCATTCGGGAACGATCCCGCAAGCGGCGTTCAAGTTTGGTCGCTGGCTCGATCTGGGATTCTTTCAACTAACGCTGGAAACGCCTGAGAATCCGGTCGACGGTTAGTCGCCCCCAGGGAGTTGAGTGGCGCCGCGGGTTGGGTGAGAATAGAACAGACCTCACGACCCATCGTTCCTCCATCTCTCGTCCCGGAACCCAACTCATGATCCGTCCCTTCTCTGCCTTGCTGTTGGTACTGATTGGCTGTTCGGCACCGTTTGCCGCCGACCTGAAAGTCGACCGCGATGTTGTCTACGGCAAAGCAGGCGACGTCGAACTGATGGCCGATATCTACACGCCGGCGGAAACATCGGCCGAACCACTTCCGGTCGTGCTGTTGGTGCATGGCGGTGGTTGGCGGGGTGGAAATCGCCAAGCGGGAGCCGAAGTTGCCCTGGCCCATCACCTGGTGCCGCATGGCTACGTCGCGGTTAGCATCTCGTACCGTTTGGTTGGTCGCGATGCCGAGGGGAAGCTAGTCAATCAATGGCCGGCCGCGATCGACGATTGCCGCCAGGCAGTGCGTTGGATCCGCGAGAACGCCGAGAAGCTGAACATCGATCCTTCCCGCATGGGGGCCGCTGGCGACTCAGCAGGCGGGCACCTGGTTTCGCTGTTGGGAACAACCGACGTGGCTGCCTCTGGCGAAACGTCGACCCGCGTGCAAGCGGTCGTGAATATTTATGGCCCGGCCGATCTTCGCGATAAAGCGACCGCCGATGCGATCAGCGGAAATCCAGCCGTGAAGCAGATGGTCGACGAATTTGTAGGTGAAGGCCCGACGCAAGCAAAGATCGATGCCTCGCCGCTGCTGCATATCGACGACCAGACCGTGCCAATCCTGACATTCCAGGGAGCCAAAGACGCCCTGGTGCCGTATCAGCAGTCGGTTGCTTTTGATGCGGCTCTGCGAAAGGCGGGACGCGACTCGAAGCTGGTGATGTACGAGAACGAAGGACACGGCTTCAGCGGACCAACGTTTCGCAAGATGCTGCTCGAAACGCGGAACTTCTTCGACAAGCATTTGAAGCCCGAAGACGCCAACAACTAGACTTGCCTCGAAAGGATTTGCGAATGCCCAACTGGGTTGATGTTGCCGCGGAAGCCGACTGTCCGGTCGGTCAGGCAATCGAAGTGGTAGCCGCCAAGCAGATGGTGGCCATCTATCACACCGAAGATGGATTCTTCGCCACCGATGGCATGTGCGCGCATCAAGGTGGCCCGGTCGGACAGGGCGAGTTGTGTGGCAACATCGTGACTTGCCCTTGGCATGGCTGGCAATATGACGTTACCAGCGGCAAGCATCAGCTCAGCTCGATTCACCTCGACTGTTTCGAGGTGAAGGTCGAAGCAGGCCGCATCTTGGTCAACATGGAAGCCGGCTCGGCGTAGTCGCGTCGGCGGTTAGTCTTGCCACTTCTGGTCTTGGATCGTGCTGCGTCCGATGCTTTGCGAAACTTCAGGTTTCAAGATGCGGGGCGGGATCTGCAGTCGCGAGAAGTACTCAGGGTCGGCGCGTTCATAACGGGTGACGGCCTGTTGCACGGTCTCGCCATCTTCAATCCGCAAGAGACGTGGCACCATGTTCTCGCGGTGACGCTTCCACAGAATGTCGTCCCCATGACGGATCTCGAGACTGTTGGTGTAAGGCTTCAGACGAGCCGCTTGCTGAGCCCCGGCCGGTGCACCGCCGATAAAGCGGAAGTTCAAGTTGATTTCGTCGGCACGGTCGATCTTCGCAACGAGTACGATCGAGGCGTCCGGATTCACGACCCAGCCGGCACGTTCGACAGCCGTTTTCAGCCCGTCGAGGATGATCTTTTCGTCGACGTCAGGCAGCGATTCGACCTTCAACGCGACTTCTGTCCCTGGTCGTGTCAGGAAGATATCGTCTCCTCCGTCGGCCAGTTTCTGGCGGACTGCTTTGACGGGGGCATGCGGTACCGCGACTGCCAACATCGATTTCGGCGTGGTCGACGATCCGTTGAGCATCACCACTCCGCCTGGCTGTGTGGTTGGGGTCTCGTTCCCCGGGGGAAGCGTATAACGCCAGAGCGATGCGCCGAGCGCCGGGTCGATTAGTCCGCCCAACTGCGTCAGCAGCAGTTCGTTGTCGAGCCATCCGAAGAGGACTCCCATCGTCTGCGCGATGGTTCCTTCATGTTCGACGCGAGCCTCTGGCAAGTTCCAGGTCTGATACTGATTTCCGGCAATCATGGCTAACTTAGTGCCATCGGGCGAGAACGCCACGTCTGGCGTTGTCGAGGTGGGAGAAGGCAATGCGCAAAGTTGCTTTCCTTCTTTCAGATCGACCACGCAAACGGCACCTCGGTACGGAATTGCCAGATAACGCTGGCCTCCACTGAGTTGCAGCTTGCCTGGGCGAGCATCTTTCATGGTGAAGATCGATTTGCCAGCTTGCAGGTCCCAGACATAGATCGAGCTGTTGATATGAACGACAGCCTTCTCGCTGTCGAGCAGCCGGGCATATTCCACTTTCGGCTTGAAACCTGGCTTCTGCCATTCGGGCAAGTGCCATCGTGCCAGAGCGGTCGGCGTTCCAGCGGCAAGACCTTCCAGCAGCACCAGGTCGCCGCCACGTTGGCTGGGGCTGTCGACACCCACAACGATCAGCGTGCGATCGGTTGCCGGATAGTGATCGAGCAGGACCAGCGTTTCGGGCAGATCGAGCACCACCTGACCTTCAGGGTGCTGAGGGGAAGCGAGGTACAACCTTCCGAAGTGATCAGGGGAAACCGAATTCCCCACGCGATGTACCGAGATGGCGTACAACGCTTGCTCCGGTTCGACCAGGACCGGCCGCGATAGCTTGGCGTAGGCGTCGACCTTCTCAAGCTCGGTCGAAAATGGATGGAAGGTGGCCGCAGCCGGGCCTGGGTCAGCCGCGATTGCCGTAGGCTCGCTGTTGATCGATAAGCCGATTGGCTGACCTCCGACCGGAAGTTCGGTCGGCATGGCTTCTTTGGTTAGCAGCTCTTGCGGCGGCCCGGATGGGGTTGGCTTGGGTTCAGGCTTGTTAGAGAGCATGGTCCCGCCACCGAATGGGTTCGCGGCAGGCTGCTTCTTCAATAACGCCTGATCTTTCTCGCTCAGGACATCAATCGCAACGGTGATCTCGCGACCATCTTTGGTGTGCAAGGTGACCTGGTTTCCCTTCACCTCGTGCAGCCGCGCTTCGATTTGAAACTTTCCGGTCTGGTCGGTCCACGTGCGGAGTTCCTCTTCGGCATGAAGGCTGGCAGGCAGCAGAATCAGGAAGGCGAAGACCCAATAAGGCACGGTTGATTGATTTATTCTCATAGGGGGATGGGGCTATTTGAATTAGGGGGGTGAAGATATGGCCGAATGATACCAGCCGGCGTTAGGTAAAAACATCGAAAAGTTGAAATTCGTGTCAGGTCGGAATTTTCCGGGGAAAAGCCTTCGCCGAATGATTGACAAGGAATGGTGTACGCATGTATACATGTGCCAGCGAAGGGAAATTCGTTTCTGGTCTCGCAGGAGAGTACACGCCATGTTGTCGACCCCCACGATCCCCGATCGGGCCAAGATCGATCAGTTGAATGCCCAGCTGCGTGAGATGGAGCGATCTCGGCCGGCCAGCCGAGAAACGGTCTCTTGCGGATGCCGGGCTTTAGACCGGATGCTGCCACGCGAAGGCTTGCTGCGAGGGAGCCTGATCGAATGGTTGGCGGAGGGAGCTGGCAGCGGGGCCCAATACCTGGCCCTGACCGCGGCGCGGCAAGCTTGCCGCGCGGGGCAGACGCTGGTGATTGTCGATTCATCAGCCCGCCGAGGCAGCACGCTGTACTCCCCTGCTCTTTCCGGCATGGGGCTCGACCTGAATCGTATCGTGCTGGTTCGTCCCACCGACGAGAAGCAGGCGTTGTGGTCTTTAGAACAAGCCTTGCGTTGCCCGGCAGTAGGTGCGGTGCTCGGCTTTCCGCGTCAGATG
Organism: Bremerella cremea; assembly: GCF_039541315.1. GTDB lineage: Bacteria > Planctomycetota > Planctomycetia > Pirellulales > Pirellulaceae > Bremerella > Bremerella cremea. The sequence continues at coordinate 96,688 of NZ_BAABFZ010000002.1, forward strand.
GATAGCTACGCCTATCGCCGCTTGCAACTCGCGGCCGAGCAAAGCGATGGTCTGGGGCTGCTGGTGCGTCCGTCGGAAGTTCGAGGATCCCCTTCCTGGGCCGAACTTCGCTGGCAGGTGTCGCCTCGCCCAACCGCTTGTGGTTGGGGGCTGCACGTGGAACTGCTGCGGTGTCGTGGCTATCTGGGAGATGGCAAGGTAGATCTGACAATCGACGAGCAAACGGGCGAGATTCATGAAGCGTATTCTGGCAGTCTGGCTTCCCAATTGGCCCATCCAACGCTGGCAAGCCAGCGAGCCTGAGCAGCGTGACCGCGTTCAGGTCCTTTCCCAGGTCGAGCGCCGCGGGCAATGCGTGGTGGCTTGCTGCGATCGGGGCTATCAGATGGGCATCCGTCCTGGTATGCCCGTGGCCGAGGTCAACACGTTACTGCAAGCACGCGGCTTATCGGCAACCGAGGCGATGACGCATCGTCCTTACGACCCCGCCGCCGATCGAGAAGCGTTGGAGAAATTGGCTCGCTGGGCTTGTCGATTTAGTCCCTGTGTCGATGTCGAACAGCGCGAGCCGGCCGATACCTTGCTGCTGGATGCCAGTGGGTTGGCTCCTTTATTCGGGGGAGAAGATTCCTTGCTGTGCCAGGTTCAGCAAGGCTTCGCCCGGATCGGTTTGAAAAGTTCGCTCGCCCTGGCAGGCAACATCGGCACGGCGTGGGGGCTGGCGCATCATCCGCCAGCGGAACTCGCCCAGCGCGACGGAACCGGGCGAACGCTCGTTTCCTCGGACACCGAACAAGAGAGCCTGGTCCGGCAGCTGCCGATCGAAGCGTTACGTATTCCGGCGACACTGATCGAAACGTTGCACTTGCTGGGGCTTTATCACGTCGGTCAACTGATGCAGGTCCCACGCGGCGAACTGAAAGCCCGCTTGGGGATGGAACCGCTAGTGCGGCTCGACCAGGTACTCGGACACAAAACCGAGGTGATGCAGGCCGCTCGTTTACCGCAGCAATTCGCCGCCCAGTGGATACTAGAGCACCCGACCGATCATCCCGAAAGCATTCACACGATGGTGATGCGGCTGCTGTCGCAACTGCTGCAGCAACTGGCGGCTCATGATCTGGGCGCGTTGAAACTGACGTGCGTTTTGCAAACGGCCAACCGTCGCGAGACCTCGTTTGAAGTCGGTTTGTTTCGTCCTTCGTCTTGCAACAAGCATCTGCGTGGCCTGGTCGATACCCAGTTTGAACGCATCCGCATTCCGGGACCGATTCAAGAGGTCACGATGCAGGTGGTGCAGTTCGCCCGGCTCGAGAAGCGTCAGCAGTCTTTGTTTCAAGAGATGTCTTGGAAAGACTCCAGCGCCCCACCGGATCATTCGCAAGAGATTTCAGGCCTGGTCGATCGGCTGGCGAGTCGCTTGGGACGCGATGCCGTGGTACGGCCGCGACTGGTCGCCGATGCTCAGCCAGAGTTGGCCTTCAGTCACACACCTTTAGTAGGTCAACCGCCGCGCCGCACCACGCGCCGCAGTGAGTTCGGTCCGCTGGAACGTCCCTGGCAACTGCAAAGCAGTCCGACGCCGATCGACGTGACGGCGGTCATGCCGGATGGACCTCCGATTCAGTTTCGCTGGCAGGGAGAACATCACCAGGTCGAACGTCACTGGGGACCGGAACGCATCGAGACCGGTTGGTGGCGTCGGCGAGCCGTGCGGCGTGATTATTATCGCGTCGAAACGACTACCGGGCATCGCTTCTGGATCTTCCGCGAGCTTACCCGGCAAAACTGGTACCTGCACGGCAGCTTCGACTAATTCCGCCGGCAACCCAAGCCTCGCATCAGACCGGGAGGGTCGTGAGTTGGGCTGCCCGAGATTGACATCTTTGAGTATCGACCACCACCATCAGTTTCAGGAAGAAACGCGATGCCTGACACGCCTGTTTACGATAAACGTGAGCCAGAACAAGCCCTCGCCAGCGATGCCTGGGCGGCGCCTATCTTTCCCTATGCCGAGGTCCGCTGCAAAACGAACTTCTCGTTTCTCGAAGGAGCCTCGCACGCCGACGAACTGGTCAATCAGGCCGCCAGGCTTGGCTATCGAGCGATTGCCGTGGCCGACCGCAACACCCTGGCCGGCGTGGTCCGAGCCCATGCCGCCGCCAAGCTGGCTGGCATCAAGCTGCTGGTCGGGGCTGAGGTGACTTTGGAAGATGCCCCGACGGTCGTTCTGCTGGCAACCGATCGCGCCGCCTATGGTCGACTGGCACGCTTGATCACGCTTGGCCGTCGTCAGGCGCCCAAGGGGGAATGTCGTTTGAGCCTGGCGGATCTGGCCGAACATCATCACGGTTTGCTGGCCTTGGTGGTGCCGGACTGGCAAGGGAATCTTTGCGCGGCCCGCGATCTGGCTCCCTTCTCCGAGATGTTCGGTGAACGTTGCAGCCTGCTGGCCGAACTCTATCTGGGAACGGACGACCAGCAGCGACTGGCGCAACTGCAAGAGCTCTCGCGCAAGGCCCAGATTCCGCTGGTTGCCTCCGGCAACGTACTGTATCACGTCCCCGATCGGATGGTCCTTCAGCATGTGTTGACGGCGACCCGCGTCGGAGCGACCGTTGCCCAATTAGAAGACGAGCTGCTACCCAACGCCCAGCGTCACCTGCGACCGCTTGAAGAAGTGCAAAGCTTGTTCGCGATGGTTCCCGAAGCGATCCGCCGGACAATGTGGGTGGCCGAGCAGTGCCAGTTTTCGCTCGACGAACTGCGGTACGAGTACCCGCGCGAGTTGGCTCCCCAGGGAGAAACCCCGATGCAGTACTTACGCCGCCTGGCGTGGGAAGGGGCACGGCATCATTACGGACAGCAGGTTCCGCAGAAGGTCCGCGATGCCTTGAGGCACGAGCTGGAACTGATTGAGTCGCTGCATTACGAGGCCTTCTTTCTAACGGTGTACGACCTGGTGCGTTTCGCGCGAAGCCGAGGGATTTTGTATCAAGGCCGCGGCTCGGCGGCGAACTCGGCGGTTTGTTTCTGCCTCGGTGTGACCGCGGTCGATCCTTTGTCGACGCAACTGTTGTTCGAGCGATTCATCAGTCGCGAACGGAACGAAGCCCCGGATATCGACGTCGACTTCGAGCACGAACGTCGCGAAGAAGTCATTCAGTACGTTTACGAAAAGTATGGCCGAGAACGCGCCGGCATGACGGCGGTGGTGGTGACCTATCGTCCCCGTTCGGCGGTTCGCGATGTCGGCAAGGCGCTCGGCTTGTCGCTCGATCGGATCGACACGCTGGCCAAGAACATCGATCACCGGCTCGACGAAGAATTGCTTTCGCTGCGGTTCGAGCAGGTCGGCATCGATCCCAAGTCGCGGCTGGGGCGGCAACTGCTGCTGCTGGTCCGCGACCTGATCGGCTTCCCTCGGCATCTGTCGCAGCATGTCGGCGGGCTGGTCATCACTCAAGGAGCCTTGTGCGAACTGGTCCCGATTGAAAACGGCGCGATGACCGACCGCACGGTGATTCAGTGGGACAAAGACGATCTCGACGAGTTAGGGATCTTGAAGGTCGATTGTTTGTCGTTGGGGATGCTGACCGCGATTCGCCGGGCCTTTACCTTTTTGAACGAGCAGTATGGCGAACAAAAGAAGCTGACCGATTTTCGCGAAGCGAACGATCCGGTGGTCTATCAGATGATCTCCGACGCCGACACGATGGGGGTCTTTCAGATTGAAAGCCGGGCCCAGATGAGCATGTTGCCGCGGCTGCGTCCCAACTGCTTTTACGATCTGGTGATTGAAGTCGCGATCGTTCGGCCAGGGCCGATCCAAGGGGACATGGTGCATCCTTACCTGCGACGTCGCGACATGGATCGCGAACAGCTCGAACAGGAACTCGCCGATACTTGCCCCACGCCACAACTGCGAAGCGTTTTGGAGCGGACCTTGGGCGTGCCGCTGTTTCAAGAGCAAGCGATGCAGTTGGCGGTCGCCGCGGCAGGGTTTACTCCCGGGGAAGCCGATCAGTTGCGGCGGGCGATGGGAGGCTGGCGTCGCCCGGGCATTATCGATACGTTCCGTCGCAAGTTGATGGTCGGCATGCGCGAGAATGGCCACAGCGCCGAGTTCGCCGAACGACTGTTCAACCAGATTCGAGGGTTCGGCGAGTATGGCTTTCCTGAGTCGCACGCCGCCAGCTTCGCCAACCTGGTGTATGTCTCGGCATGGCTGAAATGTTATCACCATGCGATCTTCACCGCCGCGTTGATCAACAGTCAGCCGATGGGGTTCTATGCTCCGGCCCAGTTGATTCGTGATGCCCGCGATCATGGCGTCGAGGTCCGCCCGGTCGATGTCAACCTAAGCGACTGGGACTGCACGCTCGAACGCGTTCCGGCCGAGGTTGCCGGGAAGTTCTCGTTGGCGCTGCGGCTCGGGCTGCGCATGGTGCGGGGGCTGAAAGAGCTGGCGGCGCGGCAAGTGTTGGCCCAGCGATCTTCCCCCTATCGTTCGATTGAAGATGTCTCGCTGCGGACCGGTATCGATCGAGGGGCGATCGAAGCACTCGCGCGGGCCGATGCCTTTGGCTCGATGCGACTCGATCGACGGAAGGCTTTATGGGATGCCCTCGACGCGCCGCAAGACACCACGCAGAAGCCGCTGCTGGGATTGGGTTGGGGCGAGCGCGAAGAGGCATCGTCGCTGCCCAGCTTGTCCGAACGCGAGGAAGTGTACGCCGACTATCTTTCGACCGGGCTCACCTTGCGGCAGCATCCGATTTCGTTCTATCGCGAGCGGTTGGATCAGCTCGGAGTGCTGCGATCAGAGCAACTGGCGACCCATCCGCACGACAAGCTGGTGAAGGTCGCCGGGCTGATTCTGATCCGGCAACGTCCCAGTACGGCCAAGGGAATCACCTTCGTCACCATCGAGGACGAAACCGGCACGGCGAACCTGGTGATCCATACCCATGTCTGGCAGAGATTCGATCAGGTGGCCCGACATGCGACGTCGTTCATCGCCCAGGGGAAGCTCGAACGGGTCAACAAGGTGATCCACGTCGTGGTTCGGCGGCTGGAAGATTTAGCCACGACCATGGGAAATTTGCATCACCGTTCCCGAGATTTTCGGTAGAAGTCGGAACAATCGTAACGGTCGGAGCGAAAGTTACCCACCTTGCAAAATTGGCCTGATAAACTATTCGTAGACGCATCGGGCTCTCGACCACTACAATAGAGAGTCTGTTTTTAGCTAGCAATCCTTTCGTCCCGCCCGCCAGGAGCCGTGATTTGCCTGGGAAATCGACGCTGCCATTCGCTTCGCTCAGCCTCGTTTGGGGAATCGCCATCCTGGGCTCTGGGATGGTTTCCGCAGCCGAACCGTCTGATGCTCCCGACCAGGCGGCGCCAAAGGTGACCGCCGAGCAGTTGATCGAGAAGCTTGGCGCCGATGAATTTCTGCTTCGCGAGCAGGCCGAAACCGAGATCATGCAGCGCGGCCGCGAGATCTTACCGCTGCTGCAAGAGGCCCGAACCTCGCCCGACCCAGAGATCCGCCTGCGAGCCAACTCGCTGTACGAGATCCTTTCCGATCAGTTCCGCCGAAAGAGCTTCCAGGACTTTATTGCCAAGCAGCCAGAGGTCGACTTGCCAGGATGGAAGCGTTTCCGAGAGCGGCATGGCGATACGACCGAAACCCGCAAGCTATATGTCGGCATGCTCGAGAGCCAATGGGGCTTGCTGGTGGCGATGGAAACGCGTCCCCAGACAATCGACTACATGGTCTTTCAGCGAGCCAACAAGCTGCGCGAAGAACTGTATGGTCCGGGCCAGACGCAGATCACCGAAGGGAGTGCCGCCGCCATGTTGCATGCGACGTCGTACACTGACATTCGGATCTCGCTCCCATCGATGACGCAGATTCAATTCCTGCTGGCGGCTCCGCAAATCACGGCCAGTCTGCAAGACCCCGAGCGAAGTGCTCCGCTGCTGAGCGTCTTCGACTCGTGGCTGTTGGAAAACATGAAAGAGACCCGCTTCACGGAAGAGATGCAGTACATCGTGCTGACGACCTGTCTGCGGGAAGGAATCAAGAGCGGCCGACTGCTGGCTCGGGAACTGCTGACCAAACGTGCCAGCCCAAATAGCTTCGGCCAGTTCAGCTCGGTAAACGTGACGCAGCAGATGATGTACTCGATGCTGGCGATTGCCAAACTGGGCGACCGAGAAGACATCGACTTTCTGGACAAGTATCTGAAAGACGACACCAAGGTGACGTTGCCATCGGTCCAAGGCGATCAATTCACCACGCTGCTGAAAGATGTCGCTTTGGTGGCCGTGCTGCACTTGGCTGGCGAAGATCCGAAAGACTTCGGTTTTCCTCGCATCACCACCGATCCGAACTATCTCTACAACATTCGCTCGATCGGGTTCTCGACCGAGGAGCAACGGGCCGCGGCGTTCGAAAAGTGGGACAAGATGCGTCAGCAAATGGCCCCCATGAAGTAGTGCTAGCGTTGGCATGGCGGCCCGAATTGCGGGGCTTGCTAGCGTGCTGGCAATCTGCATTGACTGATATAGCCGAAATTGGCATCATTCCGCGACGTGTTTTTTGAGTAGCGCCGCGCGGGCAACCTGGACGATACTTAAGGAAGCACGATGTCGTTCAAGGAGGAACTCATGCGCCAAGTTGCGCCATTCATTCTGGTTGTCACCATCGTCTCGGCATGCTCGCTTGGATGCCGTTCGCCGTATCATCAAGATCAACTCGGACTTGTTGGTGCCGGTACCGGTGCGCTGGCAGGTGCCGCCATCGGTAGTGCTTCGGGTCATACGGCCGGGGGTGCGATCATTGGTGGCTTGGTCGGAGCCACAGCTGGTTCAGCCGTCGGTGCCCACATGGACGACGTCGAAGCACGTAACCAGGCATTGTTTCAACAACGACTGGGACGGACGCTCGAAGGACAAACAACCTACGACGACGTCATTGCGATGAGCAAAGCTGGTCTCAGCGATCAGGTGATTACGACGCACATTCGTCGACACGGTATGGCTCAGATTCCTTCCGCTGGCGACTTGATCTTCCTGAAGAATAACGGTGTCAGCGACGTGGTGATCAGCACCATGCAAAACCCACCTGTCGAAGTGGTGACCGCGCCTGCACCGCGAACGGTGATCGTTGAAGAACATCACTATGGTCCGTATTGGGGCCCAGACTGGCACCATCATCACTACCGCCACTGTCGTCCGCGACCCGGCGTTCACTGGGATGTTCAATTCGGACACTAAGCCCAGGAATGTGAGCCAGTATACGAAACCAAGGGAAAGCGTCGCCGCTTTCCCATTTTCATGCGCGATGGGTTCGTGATGAATAGGAAAAGTTCGCTAGTCTGACGGTTTCATACCGGACGCAATCGCTATACTGAAACGGCAAGATCAGGCGGAACTTTTCTAGGGACGAGAATGTCATGAGCAGCCAACAACCGAATTCCGAACCTTCGCAGCCAGCGGAAGAAACCAGGCCCCAACGCGAGCCGCGATATTTGCCACCTCCGCGAAACCTGTTGGCTACCATCGTCGCGATTGTGGTCGCCCTGATCGGGTTCTTTGGACGCACCCTCGGCGATGGCGTTCTGGCCGATGTCTACGACGTGGTTCCCATCTTGCGCGATCAAGCGGTCTGCAATTTGATGGTGCTGATCGGCGGGTTCTTTGCAATCTTCATTCCGCTGATGTGGTTGACGTTCGGCAGCGCTTATTCCCGCATCGTCCGCTATACACCGATCACGGTTATCGTGCTGGGTGTGGTGATGTTCTTTGTGGTGTTTGAAATTCAAGGGGTCTCCGGCAACATGATCCCGCGGTTTGGATATCGCTTCGGCCTCGCCCCAGATCAGCGATTGGGTGGCTTGACTGCCGAAGACCAAGAAGTCGCGGCAGATGCGACCGTGAAAGTTGCCGACGACCCGAAAGCGTTCCCGCAGTTCCTTGGTCCGAACCGAAATAGCGAAGTCGATGGTCCGAAGCTGAACCCCGACTGGCAGGCCAATCCGCCCGAAGAACTGTGGCGTGTGCCGATCGGTGCTGGCTGGTCTGGTTTCGCCGCCCTCGATGGTCGCATCTATACGATGGAACAACGTGGCGACGAAGAACTGGTCAGTTGCTACGACATGGAAACTGGCAAGCCGATCTGGGGAACCCCGATCCAGGCCCGGCACGAAACCGTGATGGGTTACGTCGGACCTCGCTGCACGCCGCTTCTGCTCGACGGCAAGGTTTACGCTTTGGGGGCAACCGGAGTCTTCCGTTGCCTTGATCAAAAGTCAGGCGAAATCGTCTGGCAGCACGACCTGCTAGAGATGTATGGCGTGTCGCCCGATGTCGAAGGGGGCAATATTGCCTGGGGACGTTCGCAAAGTCCGTTGGCTTACGAAATCGATGGCCGGAACGTTGTGATCATTCCTGCTGGTGGTCCTGATGCGAGTAAGCCGGAAGCGATGACTTCGATCGTCGCTTTCGATGCCGCAACCGGCGAGACCGTCTGGGAAGGTGGCCATCATCAGGTCAGTTACGCTTCGCCACTGGTTGCCCAGATCGATGGCGAAGACCAGATCATCAGCATCAACGAAGCGACCATCACCGGTCACGAGCCAACCACCGGCAAAGAGCTTTGGTCGTTGGATTGGCCTGGCAGTTCCAACGGTGCGGCGACCTGCTCGCAGGTTCATTCGCTCGGAGACAACAAGTTCTTCGTCTCGAAGGGGTATACCGAAGGGGCCCAGACGTTTGAAGTGAAGAAAGATGGCGACAAGTTCGACGTCGAAGTGACTTGGCAAAACCAGCGCGTGCTGAAGACCAAATTCACCAACGTCGCAATCCAAGGCAACGATGTGTTTGGCATCGACGACGGGATCCTCGAGAAAGTTACCATCGGCGAGAAACGTCCCGCCTGGCGCAAACGCGGCTTTGGCCATGGCCAGGTCTTGCTGGTCGGGGATCAACTGCTGGTGATGGGGGAAGAAGGGAACCTCGCTCTGGTCGATACGGCCGCTGACAAGTACACCGAACTGGGACGCATCAAAGCGCTTTCCAGTGAAGTCGCGCCGACCTGGAACCCGCTTTGCATCTACGGCGATCTGCTGCTGGTTCGTAACGCCGAAGAGGCCGCTTGCTATCGACTGGCAACGCAGCCGTAGGTTGGGACTTAATTGTTATGGTCCAGCAACCAATCTTCCAGAACAGTTTGCTGGATCGATGGGGCCCGCATCAAGTAGGCCCGCTCACCAATCAGTGAATGCAGCCAAGGACGGTACACGAGCGTCGAGAGGGCTCGCGTGCTGAGGCTCGCTTTGACCTGGGCCTCGACGTTTTCCGCCAGTCGGCTATAGGTCGCTGGAATAATGTTCGGTTCCGGTCCCAGGTGGATCAAGCGTTCCGTGCCGCTACTTAACGTGTGATAAACGGCTTGCCAGAGGTTCTGCGGCTTGTCGACCCATTGGCAGATCAAGTCGCGGACGTTGCTGTCGGTGTAACTGCACGCTCCGGTCACCAGCGAAAGGACCGGTGGCTTGGGCGCGGTGAAGCCGCTCTTCATCTTGCTCATCAAAAGCGAAGCTCGCGACGTGATGTGCTCGCGCCACACGATCGGCGTATGCATCGGAGGCCAGCGATTGGGATTCTTCTTCAGGTGAACCCGATCAGAAAGCATTCCGGAAAGTCGCTGCTGAACGCGCGTAGCAGAATCGGCTTCTCCGATGACGATCAGCGAGTTGGGGGAAAGCACTGCCGAGATACCGACCAGCCCGTTCCCTTCGGCACTCACCTCTTGGCAGACGCGATGCACGAGCGTCGCACTTAGCGTTTTGCGACGGCAGAACAGCACGGCCAGCGTGCACGTCGGTGCCAGCTTAGCGATATCGGCCGATAGCGCAAGGGGAATCGTCAGGGCGTCTTCCAGCGACAGGCACTTCGCCGCGACCAGCGCGGTTAGTTCGCCCAGGCTGTAGCCCATTAAATATTGGGCTCGATCGAACTGCACGCCGTATTCGTTTTCCAGAATATCGACTTGGGCCATTTCAGCTCCGACGATCAAGGCGATGGCGTCGGCATACGACTCGAGCGTCGTCTCTTCGTTGTGGCTCACCCGGTGCAGTAGATCGACGGGACGATGGATCACATCGGCGGCGATCTTGCCACATTGATCGAGTCGGCGCGCGACGTAGCCGCCAAATCGTGGGTGGTTGAGAAGTTGGTGCGTTCTCCCCAGATTGGTGACGTTGTAGCCACGAAAGACGAACGTGGTCGTCTTCAACTGCCCGAAAATCTGGTCCGCCATGGCCGTTGTCTTCGCTGCGAGGGGTGTCCATCGATGGTGGGATGCCTGATCTGGTGCCCATCATATCGTCGTTACGGCAGTCAGTCCGGCATCCCGCGTTGCCTATCGACAATATACAATGCGGGTAGCTTCCAGGTGTAATCAAGTCAGGATCCACGATGCAAACGCCGCGGGAACCCGTTCCGTATGAGTTTGGCCTTTCAGGAAAAGTTGCCGCCGTAACCGGTGCAGCCAGCGGAATCGGTCGGGCAATTGCCCTGCAACTTGCGTCCCAGGGGGCCTCTCTTATTCTTCACACGAGGTCCAACGACCATGGCCTGCGCGAGACCGCGAATCTGGCGCAATCGCTGAACGATCGAATCGAAGTCTCGCTGATTTTCGAAGATTTTGCCGATCCCAACCATCAAGATCGCTTCTGCCAAAAGGCGTGGGAGGCCCAGGGGGGCGTGGACATTTTGGTAAATAACGCCGGGGTCGATGTGCTGACCGGCGCGAACGCCAGCCTCTCGTTTGAAGAAAAGTTAGAGCTCGTTTATCGGATCGATGTGGTCTCGACCGTCCGAATTGCCCGGACACTTGGCCAGCAAATGCGAACGCGGCCCGGCAGTGCCATCATCAATATTGGCTGGGATCAGGCCGACCATGGGATGGAAGGTGACAGTGGCGAGATGTTCGCTGTCTCGAAAGGAGCAATCATGGCCTTCTCGAAGAGCCTGGCCAAGTCGCTCGCTCCAGATGTTCGCGTGAACTGCGTCGCCCCGGGCTGGATTCAAACCGCCTGGGGAGAGAACTCGTCCGAGTACTGGCAATCCCGCGCCCAGCGCGAATCGCTAGTCGGCACTTGGGGCCTGCCGGAAGACATTGCCGCGGCTGTCGCTTACCTTGCATCGCCGGCGGCGCGATTCATCAACGGACAAGTCTTGCCAGTCAACGGCGGCTTCAACCATGGTGGTCATTCGCCACGCCCTGGCAAGGAGTCGTAAGCAGGCCATGGCCGACCGCCATATCCATTTCGTTACCGGGAAGTTGGCTGAAGCTTCGCTGCGGAGCTTGCTGAGCGAGCTCGCGCCTCGGGCAGGCTTCGACTACAGCGTCCAGGTCCTCAACATCACCGTCGCCGCGCTGATGACGACGACCTGGGTTGCCAAACGGATCGAAGTGCCTGAGGCCGCTACCGAGGTGATGGTCACCGGTTACTGTCGAGGTGATCTGAGCGAAATTGAAGCGGTCGCCAAGTTGCCGGTCGTTCGCGGGCCGAAAGACCTGCGGCTGTTACCAGATTGGTTCGATCAGCCAACGCTGGCGGATGATTATGGTGAATACGATGTCGAGATCATCGCCGAGATCAATCACGCGCCCAGCTTTACGCTTGCGCAGATTCTCGAAGAAGCTCGTCGGCTGAAGCAAGCTGGAGCCGATCGGATCGATATCGGCTGCGATCCTGGTGCTATCTGGATCGGAGTGGCCGAGTGTGTCCAAGCGTTGGTTGACGAAGGCTTTCAGGTTTCGGTCGATAGCCTTGAACCACGCGAGATCGCTCCGGCCGTGGCGGCGGGCGCTTCGCTTGTGTTGTCGGTGAATTCAAGTAATCGTCAGCATGCGGCCGACTGGGGCTGCGAAGTGGTCGTCATCCCGGACGATCCGAAATCGCTGAGCGGGTTCGATGAAACGATCGAATTTCTTGCCCAGCGGAATGTGCCGTTTCGCTTGGACCCGATCCTCGAACCGATTTCATTCGGCTTCACGGAAAGCATCGTCCGTTATTACGAGACCCGGCGTCGGTACCCTGAAGTCGAAATGATGATGGGCATCGGCAACCTCACGGAACTGACCGACGTCGATTCAGCCGGGCTGAATGTCATGCTACTGGGGATCTGCCAGGAGCTGGGCATTCGCAGCGTGCTGACCACTCAGGTAATCAACTGGGCCCAAACGAGCGTGCGAGAATGCGACCTCGCGCGACGCTTGATGCGGTATGCCCTCAACCATCGGACGCTGCCGAAGCGAATCGAGCCCCGGCTGGTCACGCTGCGTGATGCCAAAGTCACCGAACCGACCGAAGAGGAGCTTGCGCGACTGCCTGGCGAGATCAAAGATCAGAACTATCGCATCTTCGTTGCCCAGCAGCTTCTGCATCTGGTTGCCAGTGGAATGCATCTGACCGATACCGATCCGCTGGCGTTGTTCGAGAAGCTGGACGAAACCAAGCCGACGAACTTGAGTCCGTCGCACGCGTTTTATCTTGGGTACGAGCTATGCAAAGCGATGACCGCGATGCACCTGGGGAAGCAATATCGCCAGGACGAAGCCCTCGACTGGGGCTATCTGACGCACGAAGAAGTTTCGCACCGAATCAATTTGCATAAAGATCGGCCCGATCGCGAACGATCTGAGAAGAATGATGAACGAAGTTAGGACGCTTGGAAAACCGTTTGCGATCGAGCTCGACGCGAAATGGACGCCGAGCGAAGTGTTCGCGCGCCTGGCCCATCTGCCGCATGTGTTGTGGCTCGATAGTGCCCGCAGCGACGCGAACCTGGGACGGTACAGTTTTCTGACGGCCGATCCGGTCGAAACGATTCAGGCAGGTCCGCAGCAAATCGAGAATTCGCTGGCGCGACTCAGCGAACTGGAAGCTTCGTTCCGTCTTGAAACACTGGAAGGCTTGCCGCCGTTTCAAGGCGGTGTCGCCGGTTACTTCTCGTACGACCTGAATCGCGCATTCGAGGTCGTGCCAGAGACGCGCTTCAACGAGTTTCATCTGCCGCTATTGTCGTTTGGTGTCTACGACTGGGTGATTTGCTGGGACCATGCCGAGCAAAAGGCCTGGATCATTGCGACCGGCTTTCCGGAAAGTGATCCGGCGAAACGGGAAGCGGCTGCCAGAGAACGTGCGGCGGAAGTGACCGCTCGCCTGGAAGCTGATCCGGTCCCTCTTTCTGGCAACGAAACCGGCCGAGTCGTACCCGCAACCGAGCTTGCTCCTTGCTTTGCCTGCGCGGAGCAACCAGGCGTGATGAGCAACTTCAGTAAAGAGGATTATCTCGCGGCGGTGGCCAAGTCGGTCGAGTACATCCACGCCGGCGACATCTTCCAGGTAAACTTATCGCAGCGCTTGATCATGGAAGCAAAGACCGGCGCGGCCGAGCTGTACCTGAGATTACGAGAAAAGAACCCTGCCCCGTTCGCTGGCTACTACGACTTTGGCATGGGGCAGATTGTCTCGGCTTCACCGGAACGGTTTATCTCGGTTCGTGATCGTTGGATTGAATCGCGTCCGATCAAAGGAACTCGTCGCCGCAGCGGTCGACCAGCGCTCGATATGTTCTGGGCGGATGAGCTGGTCCGCAGCGAGAAAGACCGGGCCGAGAACGTGATGATTGTCGATCTGCTGCGAAACGATCTGTCGCGAATCTGTCAGGACGACAGCGTGGAAGTAACCAGCTTGTGCGGGCTCGAAACCTATCAGACCGTGCAGCACCTGGTCTCGATCATCGTCGGCCGATTGCAAGATGAGGTCGGCGTGCGCGAGATCCTCAAAGCGATCTTCCCAGGCGGATCGATCACCGGGGCACCGAAGATCCGGGCGATGGAGATTATTGCAGAGCTGGAACCTACGGCTCGCGGCCCCTATTGCGGTTCGCTGGGGTACATTGGCTTCGACGGCACCATCGACTGGAACATCTTGATCCGGACGATCGTCGCTTCGGCTGGCTGGTGGCAGTTCCCTGTGGGCGGCGGGATTGTTGCTGATTCGGACCCCTTGCGGGAATACGAGGAAACGTGGCATAAAGCACTCGGCCTTCTCCACGCGGTGCATGACGAATGATCTTGGTAATCGACAACTACGATAGCTTTGTGCATAACCTGGCGCGATACTTCCGCCAGCTTGGGCAGAAGACGGTCGTGCGCCGCAACGATGCGATCACGCTGGAAGAGATTAAGTCGCTGAAGCCTGACGCGATCGTCCTTTCCCCGGGGCCCTGCACTCCGAACGAATCAGGCATCTGCCTGGATGTGGTGCGGCAACTGGGAGCCACGGTTCCAATTTTGGGGGTCTGCCTGGGGCATCAAGCGATTTTCGCCGCATTGGGTGGCGACGTCGTCCGGGCCACGGCACCCATGCATGGTCGCTCGTCGCCAATTACCCATGACGAAGCAAAGCTGTTCGCCGGGCTTCCCTCGCCATTTTCGGTTGGCCGATATCATTCGCTTGTGGCCGAACGCTCATCGCTTCCCGATTGCCTGCGAATCGATGCGGAAACGGAAGACGGCACCATCATGGCGGTCTCGCACGTCGAGTGGCCGTTGGTGGGCGTTCAGTTTCATCCCGAGTCGGTGCTGACCGATCACGGCTACGCGATGCTGGCCAACTTCTTGCGGCTTGCCGGTCAGACTCCGGCATCCGATGTTGGCAGTGCGATGCCGAAGATTGTCACCCCAGGCGGATCGCTGCTGACCGATCGCGACTATTACTGGAGCCAGGAGTCGTGAACGAGGCGCCACTACGAATCATCGAAGGGATGCTCACCACCGAAAACGCCGACGGCACGGTGAATGTCGCGCCGATGGGGCCGCGGGTGAACGATGACTTCACGCGGTTTCAACTCCGTCCCTTCCCTGGCTCGCGGACTTACGAAAACTTGCTGCGGACGCGACGGGCCACTTTTCATGTGACCGACGATGTCGAGATGATCGCGCAAGCCGCCGTGGGCGACTTGCATACGCCGCCGTCGTTTGTCAGCGAGATGCCCACCGGCATCCACGTTCTGTCGGGAGCTTGCCGCTGGTATGCCCTGGAAGCAGTCGAGGTTGAAACGGACGGCGAACGGGCCTCGCTGATTTGTGCGGTGGAATCTTCCGGCAAACTGCGTGATTACTTCGGTCTGAATCGGGCCAAGCACGCTGTGCTGGAGCTGGCCATTCTGGCGACCCGCGTTCATTTGCTGCCTGCGGAAGAGATTGAGGCGGAAATCGCCATGCTGACGCCCTGGGTCGAGAAAACCGGCGGCGAGAGTGAACTTCGGGCCTGGGAGTTTCTACGAAAGACGATCGATCAACGGCTGGCCGCGAAGCAGGAATCGTCGTAGGCCGCCCTCTGCGGTAGACTGGGGAAATGTCGCTACTCAAACCATCACCACTGGCCGATGCCTATTCGCCGCTATTGGCGAAGTTGACTGTCGGTTCGCGCCTGCACTTCGGGCTGCTGAACTTCGATAGCGACGACGCTTCGTTCGGGGGCGTGGGAATGATGATACAGCGACCGGGGCTGGAGGTTCACGCCAGCTTCTCGCCGAAGTTCGTGGCCAACGGGCCGCTGGCATCGCGGATCGAAGCATTCGCCCAGCTTTGGCAGCAAGCGACCCTGAAGAAATTGCCAACCGTGCGGCTAAGCACCCGGGGCGAACTTCGCGACCATGTTGGACTGGGATGCGGAACGCAGCTTGGTCTGGCGATCGGGACCTTATTATCGAAGCTGACGCAGCACCCACTGCCTGACTTGCCAAGCCTGGTCGATACGGTCGGTCGCGCGAAACGATCAGCCATTGGCTGCTATGGCTTTCTGCAGGGTGGCTTCCTGTTTGAAACAGGGCACCAGCAAGAAGAGTTTCCAGATCTTGCCTATCGCGGCGACGTGCCTGAGTCGTGGCGGATTGTTCTGGCAACGCAGCAGAAGATCCACGGTCGCCATGGTCACGACGAAGAAGAGAGCTTCCGGCAGCTCGATCCGGTTCCGCCCCCCACAACCAGTCGCTTGCGGCAATTGATCGAAGGGGAAATGATCCCAGGGCTGGAAACCGCCGAGATCGACCGGTTTGGCGAGGCCGTTTATGAGTATGGATGCCTCGCCGGCGACTGCTATGGTTCGGTCCAGGGGGGCCGCTACGCGAACCCAACGTGCACGGAACTTGTCCAGCGGATGCGTGCCTTTGGCATCGCCGGGGTGGGGCAAAGTTCGTGGGGGCCGACCATATTCGGTATCTGCGAAGATATCGACCAGGCTCAGGCACTTTGCACCCATTTGCATGAGCGGTATTCTGAACACGAAATGCATCTCGAAATTTCCGAGCCGAACAACCACGGTGCCCAGCTCGAGTGGGCTTCGACCGACGGCTAGAACGCAGAAGAGAGGATCTCAAGTCCATGCCTCATTTGGGCGTCAACATCGACCACGTGGCGACGATTCGCCAGGCTCGCAAGACGAATGAACCTGACCCGGTCTGGGCCGCCGCCCTCGCCGAACTGGGGGGCGCCGATTGCATCACGCTGCACCTGCGAGAAGACCGCCGTCATATCCAGGATCGCGATTTGGAAGTGATGCGGCAGACCGTGAAGGTCAAACTGAACCTGGAACTGGCCACCGAGGCCGATGTGGTCGACATCGCATGCCGCGTCAAGCCAGATCAGGCAACCCTCGTTCCAGAACGCCGCGAAGAAGTCACCACCGAGGGTGGCCTGGATGTGGTGAGCCATGAAGCTTCGGTCGCCAAGGCAATCGGGCAGCTCCGCGACGCCGGGATCTCGATCAGTTTGTTCCTTGACCCAGAACCGAAGCAGATCGAAATGGCCGCCAAATTGGGGGCCGAGGCGGTCGAACTGCACACCGGCCAATACGCTTTGCATGGTGGAGCCGAGCAGGAAAAGGAACTCACCCGGCTCATTCAGGCAGCCGAACAAATTCATGCGGCCGGCATGCAGGTGCTGGCCGGGCATGGTCTGACTTATACGAATGTTCAGCCAATCGCCCAGATTCCAGAAATGGCCGAGCTGAACATCGGGCACAGCATCGTTTCACGGGCCGTTTTCGTCGGTTTTCGCGATGCAGTCGCCGAAATGAAACGTTTGGTGGCCCTTTGAGCGGCACTGGCGAAGGGGCCGGTCCTATCGTATTATAGGCCGGTCTGTTACGGACCTTTCGGTCCTCCGTTGTTTGGTTTTATTTCAGCTTTTGGTAATTCGACATGGCACGAAAAGGCAGTCAATTCGCAGGCGTTTCGGTAGCAATCACGACTCCCTTCCAGGGAGACCTGGTGGACTACAACCTGCTGAAAAAACAGGTCGAATTCCAAATTGAAGCCGGCGTGCAGTGCTTGTGCCCCGTCGGAACTACGGGTGAATCCCCTACCCTTTCGCACGATGAACACGAACGTGTCATCAGCGCCGTGATCGAAACGGTCGCTGGCCGCGCGAAGGTGATGCCAGGCACCGGTTCGAACAGCACTCGCGAAGCGTTGAAGCTGACCCGCTGGGCCGCGAAGGAAGGTGCCGACGGCGCCTTGGTTGTCGCTCCTTACTACAACAAGCCGACCCAGGAAGGCTTTTACCAGCACTTCAAGGCGTTGGCGGAAGACGCCGGCATTCCTATCTGCGTCTACAACATTCCTGGCCGCACCGGCAAGAACGTCGATCCAGAAACGATCGCTCGTCTGGCCGAACTGGAACAGATCCAACTGGTCAAAGAAGCGACCGGTTCGCTTGATCAGGCTTCGCAGATACTGGAATTGACCGACCTGACCTTGCTCAGCGGCGACGACAGCCTGACCTTGCCTCTGATGGCGATCGGCGGCGAAGGGGTGATCTCGGTGGTCAGTAACATCGTTCCTGGCGACATGCTCAGCCTGGTGCGTGCGGCTGCCGCTGGCGACTTCGCCGAAGCCCAGAAGATGCACTTCAAGCTCTTCACGCTCTGCCGCGAACTGCTCGGTCTGTCGACCAACCCGATTCCGATCAAGATCGCCATGAAGATGCTCGGTCGCGACTCGGGCGAACTGCGCTTGCCGATGACGCCACTGTGCGAGAACGGCGAGAAGCGTCTGCGTGAAGTCCTGACCGCTTACGGTCTTCTGTAAGAAACGTTCGCATCCAGTACCTTTCGTCGCCATGCCTTTGGTCGTCTATCTCTGCGAGTACGGAACGATCTATGGCGGCGAGAACTCGATGCTGGCTGGACTGGAAGAAATAAAACGCCGCGGCTTCGATGTTGCCGTGGCGTGCCCGGGCGAAAGTCTGCTGTCGCGGCAATTGGCCCGGCAACAGGTGCGGCACGTCCCTTTTACCTGGACCGATGCCGAAGGCAAACGTCTGCCGCTGGAAGTGCTGCGCGACCAACTGAACGCGACGATCCCAGCGTGGCAAGCCGATATCGTGCATGCCAACAGTCTTTCGGTCTCGCGCATTCTAGGGCCGTGCCAGCGACCTGATGGTTGCCACTTCGTCGGCCATCTGCGGGACATCATCAAGCTGAATCGCCGCGTCGTCAAAGATATCTCGGCGCTGGACGAGATCTACTGCGTGTCGACCGCGACCCGCGAGCATCACCTGCGACAAGGGCTTCGCGAAGAGAACTCGCGCGTACTGCACAATGGAATCGACCTCCAGCAATTCTCTCCTCCTGCGTCCCGTCCTGACCAGCGGCCACTGCAGTTGGTCTACATCGGGCAGTTGGTGATGCGGAAAGGGATCGACACGCTGCTGGAAAGCGTCCGGCTGGCGGTTGAAGCGGGTGCCGACGTCGCGCTCAATCTGTATGGCGAATGTCATTCCGAAAAGGACGAGGCGCTGCAGTACGTCGCTCAGCAGCGACGTTGGGTTGAAACGGTTGGGATGATTTCGCGGATTCGGTTTCGGGGACGAACGCATCATCCGATCCAGATCTTGCAAGAAGCGAACGTGCTGGTGCACGCGGCTCGACAAGAGCCTTGGGGCCGTGTCTTGATTGAAGGGGCGGCGTGTGGAGTCCCCATCGTAGCGACCGACGTCGGAGGGACCCGCGAGATGTTCCCCAGGGAGGAGGCCATTCTGGTGCCTCCCGACGATCCCCAGGCGATGGCCGAGGCGATCGTCAAGCTATATCACTCGGCGAAACTGCGCGATTTGGTCGGAGCGAAAGCAAGGCAACGGATCGAACAATTCGGCATTTCCGGTTATGCGGATAAACTCGCTGGCCGGTACGAAAAACTCGTACGGGGCCCCGTGAAATGACTCAAGTCTATGGTTGGCTTTTTATTTTGAGCTACGTTTGTGTGACTGGAAAAGATTGAAAAGGCGGGTCTTAGCCAGTCGCTAAAACCACTTTTCACCTTAGCCTTATCGAATCGCCGTTACTCCCATGTAGGTCTGCCATGAGCATGTCTTGCCAGGAACTCGCCGGTCGCATCGAACGCATGCAGCCAAACGCTGAACCTCGCGATGTGGCGCGGCTTTGTTTGTTGTTATCGAACTCGGTCACCGACTTAAAAGATTTGGAAGATGACAAGCTGTTGACTGCCGCCTGGCAGGAGATGGGCTTGCGTCTGCAAGCGGCTACCGATCAGCACGCAGCCATGACCGACGAGCTGGACGAGCTCGCGCATTCCGATCCGCGCAAGTTCTCGCCCGACCAGATCTGGGTGCTGATCCGCGCGATCAAAGTGCAAAGCCAGATTCTGCAGATGTATGTCGGCCACCCGCTGATTGACGTTTAACGTCGCTTCTATCCAACGAGCAGCAACGCGACCTTCAGGTAGATCACAATCCCTAGAAGGTCAATCAGCCCCGCGACAAACGGGTTGCTCATCAAGGCCGGGTCGAGGCCAATCTTCTTAAACATCAGCGGCAGCATCGAACCAATCAAGGTTCCCGCGATCACCACCAGCACCAATGTCGACGGTACGACCAGCGCTGCATATGCGGACGGTGATTTAAACAGGGCCAACACGAGGCCCAATCCTGCCATGATCAATCCCAGGATCAAGCCCATCGCCAGCTCGCGACGCATGATGATCCACCAGTCCCGGACACTGGCTTCTCCCTTGTTGAGCGCCGTAATCACGAGCGTGGCCGATTGATTGCCTGAGTTCCCTCCGGTCGAAATGACAAGCGGGATAAAGATCACCAGCCACGGAATCCGAGCCAAGTCCTCTTCGAATTGTTCCAGGGCAAACGTCGTCATGAACGCCCCCACGAACAGCACTGCCAGCCAGACACCCCGTTTGCGACTGAGGGTCAGCACCGACGTACGCAGATAGGTTTCTTCCAGAGGCTCGACCGCCGCCGCGCGGTACGCGTCTTCGGCCGCTTCTTCCACCACGACGTCGAGAATATCGTCGTGCGTAATAATCCCGACCAGTCGCAACTCTTCGTCGACCACCGGAATGGCCAGAAGGTCGTAGTCGGCCATCTTCCGCAAGACTTCTTCCTGGTCATCCATCACATTGGCGTGGATGACTTCGGTCTCCATGATCTCGCTCAGACGCTTCTGCTTCTTGCTAAGTGCCGAGACAATATCGCGAGTCGATACCACCCCGTGCAGACTGCCATGCTCGTCGACGACGTACAAGTAATAGATCGTCTCGAGGTTCTCGGCCTGATTGGTCAACTCTTGCAGGGCTTCGCGGGCGGTGAGGTTCTCGCTGAGTCGGGCCATTTCGGTGGTCATGATCGCACCGGCGGTTCCTTCGGCATAATTCGAGAGCCGCAGCACGTCGCGACGGTCGTCGACCGAGAAACAGGCCAAAATTTGCTCGGCTGTCTCTTCTTCGACTTCGCCCAGAAGGTCGACCTGGTCGTCGGCGGACATCGTGGCGACCACCGGAGCGACCGATTCGGGAGGCCGAGACTCGAGCATCTCGGCTTGCCGGTGGTAGTCAAAATAGGAAAGGATTTCCCCCTGCAAGTTCAGATCGGCATGATCCAGGACGCTCCACGCTTCTTCAGGCGTCAAGCCTTCCATAAACTCGGCGGTGCGAGCGGGATGGAGAGCGGTGCAAAACTCGCGGAGGCCAGCGGCATCGTTCTCGACCAGCATCTCGCGCAGTTCGGGCAGGTAGAGCGTGTTAATCATAGGTGTCCTTGGAACAATTGACCGAAAGTGCCACGCTTTCGTCGATATCAGGTACTATCTTACTGAACTGCCCATCGGATGGGAGGGATGCCAAGTGAGGCATCTGACAGAGGTTGCCCCGTTTTGGGGTGCCATTTCCTGCCTGGTAAGGACTATAGTGGAAAGGCGATTGACTTTCCCGCCCCCTGAAAGTAGTTTCTACATATCAATACTTACAAATAGTTGGGTATTTCCTTCGTTTTGCTGGACTCTTTTCATGCGATCCCAACGAAACGAAGAAAATATCGAACGCCAGAAAATGGATCCGTTCGATCATGCTACGAGGCCAAGACTCGCCGGCTACCGGTGAAGATCAGCTCTCCGAGTGCGAACTTAAACTCGGATACACCTTTCAAAATCGAGACCTTCTGCAGTCCGCGTTGACGCATGCTTCGGGTGCGAATCATCGCCTGGGAAGCAATGAACGGCTCGAATTCCTCGGCGATGCCATTCTCGGCAAGTTCGTCTGCGAAGCGCTCTTTCTGCGGTTTCCGAATTACCTGGAAGGCGATCTGACGCGAATTAAGTCGATTGTCGTCAGTCGCAGCACGTGTGCCCGGCTCAGCAAAGCGATGGGTCTCGAACCGTTTTTAATTCTGGGCAAAGGGATGGCCTCGACCCAGTCGGTCCCCAAGTCGCTGCTGGCGGACGTCTTCGAGGCGATTATCGCCGCGATTTACCTGGATGGTGGCGACGAAAAGGTCAACCAGTTTCTGGCGGTCGCCCTGGAAGAAGAAATCGAGCAGGCCTCGGCGGGCGAAGTGGGCAGCAACTACAAGTCGATGCTGCAGCAATACGCCCAGCGCGAATTCGGTACGACGCCCAACTATGAACTGGTCGCCGAAAAGGGACCAGACCATAGCAAGTTCTTCAATGTCGCTGTGATCTTGCAGGGAACCCGCTATGCTTCGGCATGGGGTGCCAACAAGAAGGAAGCGGAGCAGCGAGCTGCGAAGAACGCGCTCCACGAAATCCAAGGGGGTGAGCCTCCCTATCCAGAGCAGTCCGATCTGGAATAGGTTCAGGCAACTTTCTGCCAATCTTAACGTGCTGCACCCGCGCGAAACGTCCAGCAACATTCATCGACGGGACGTTGCCATAATCACCGATCGGCCTGGCCGAGAAGATTCGCGAGATCTGTCCTGTCGAACCCGGACATTGGCGGGCGACGTTACCGAATGGTAATCGCCTGCTTGAGCGGCTCTAAAATGTTGCCGATCACATGCTGTTCGAGCAATCCAACCGCTTGATCGTGCAAGCGCTGAAACGCCGTGACGTAGTTCTCCCCTTCATCGAGACTGCCAAAGCGACGTACCGTCAGGTAGACGCTCAACTGCTCTTCCGGAAACTCTCCGGTCCGCACATGGTAGGCCGAGGTACGCGTTTCGATGCTTAAGCGGAACTGCGTGCGACAGTCGTCGTCTAAGGTCGACTGGATGGCTGGCTCGAATCCGATAAGACGGTTCTCGTTCCCCTGCACCAGCCGTTCAAAAGCCGGCGGCAGGCCAAGGGCCTCGGCAACCAATTGGTTGTGGTTGCCGCTGTAGGTAAAATCGAAGCCATACATCGCATTGAGCGATTCGCAGTCGAGCGGACTGATCGACAGCGTGTAGGGAACCTGGTCGAGGACAAACGAGTGCTGCTCGACCGCTTCTTCAAACGACGCTGGATTGACTTGTCCCGATAAGATTCGTTTCGGTTCGACCGAAGTCCAACGGTAGCTTCCCCCATCCTTGTCTTCTTCCAGCACGAACTCGTTTTTATCGCGCGCGTAGAAGTTACGCATTTTAGGGTAGCGTTTGCGGACCTGCTCGAAGAAATGAAGAACTGTATCTCGCCCGCTCGGTAAATCCATCTCCGTGTTGAGATTCATGTTGATGTAAAAGTCGTCGGTCAACGAGCGGATATCAACCATTCAAAGCCTCCTTGTGCTTTTTTTGGCGTGGCAGTCCATCGGCCGGCAGGAGTGGCACGGACCATCTTCAAGTATAGAATGCCCGTCACAAAAGTGTCAAAGGTGCGGTGCAAGGTGAAGGACTACGCCCATGTCGGACGAATTCAGGGGCATAATGACAGAAGACAGCGAGCTGGTCATTTCGGTTCGGCTGCAAACAAGTTTAGGACCCGCTGAGATTCAGTGGCGTGACGATCTCGTGGTTCGCTTCCTCTGGCTCCCCAAACGTACCAAGGCGAAGCAACAAGGTGCCTCTAAACGCCCCTCAGTTAAATTGACATCTGCCCAGCAGGAATTGGCTCAGGACCTAATCGACTATGCGGTTGGAACGCAGATCGACTTCTCGCAGGTTCCGGTCGATTTAAGCGCCGGGACCGACTTTCAGCGGCGGATTTGGAAAGCTTGCCAGAAAATCCCTTACGGCGAGGTTGTCACGTATGGCGAACTTGCCCGGTTGGCGGGTCGGGCCGGAGCTGCCCGAGCGGTGGGAACCGCGATGTCGAAGAACCGCATTCCGCTGATTATCCCCTGCCATCGTGTGGTGGCGGCCTGCAATCAGATCGGCGGCTTCACCAGTGCTGAGGGGGTTTCGCAAAAGAAACGTCTGCTCGACTTAGAGGCGGGAGACCGCTGCAATCTGAAGGTCCCTTCCTCCGCGTATCGGCGAAAAATGCGGAAGTAATTTCTGAGACACATGTTACGAATCCCCTGGAAATAACAGTGCCAGGCTCAAAAATTTTGCAAACATGAACCCAGGATCGCCGGGGGCGTCTTTACGACAAGCGGAGGCCTCCCTATAATCTGGGATCTCAGTTGGGAACAAAGCCCTGTTAAGGGAAATCTCCCCGCGAGAAACACGCTGTGGGCGTAGCTCAATTGGATAGAGCATCGGTCTACGAAACCGAAGGTTGCAGGTTCGATCCCTGCCGCCCACACTGAATAAAAGGCCGCCAGTTCTAATGAACTGGCGGCTTTTTTTGTGCGCGATCACAACGTGACCTGGCCACTCTGCTATCGATGAAGCGGCGTGGCCTTCGCTAAAATCGTGCGTCGACTTCGATCCATCAGAAAGTCGGTTTTCGTTTGGCATGAGGCTGAGGGCTGTCCGTAAATGCAAATCGATCCGTCGCTGCAATGGCTGCTGGCCATCACATTGGTTGTTTACCTGGTGGCGATGTATGCGATCGGTTGGTATGCCCAACGTCAGGTGCACGACGCGGAAGACTTTTTGGTCGCCGGCCGTAAGTTGCCGCTCTCGTTGGCTTGGATGACTTTGCTGGCAACCTGGTTTGGCGCCGGGACCATGCTGACGGCTGCCGACGAAGTTAGAAGCGATGGCCTGAGTGCCGCGGCGCTCGATCCCTTTGGAGCCGGATTTTGTTTGCTGATCGCCGGGCTGTTTGTGGCTGGGCCGATGTGGCGGATGAAACTTCTCACCGTGCCAGACTTCTTTCGCCGCAAGTTCGGATCGAAGGCGGAATTGTTGTCGTCGTTGATTCTCGTGCCCAGCTACTTCGGCTGGATTGCCGCGCAGTTTACGGCCTTGGCGGAAGTGCTGAATCTGTTCTTTGGGATTCCCTTTGGCTGGGGCCTGGTGATCGTGGCGATCATCGGAACGGGCTACACGCTGATGGGCGGCATGTGGTCGGTGACGCTGACCGACGCTGTCCAAATCTCGCTCGTGCTGAGCGGACTGCTGGTTTTGGGAGTTGTCGTGCTATGGGAACTGGGCAATGGGAACGCATGGGCTGGCCTGACCCGGGTTCAACAAGAGTCGGACCCAGAGATGCTCACGATCATCCCGACCGAATCGTTTGCTACTTTGATCGGCTGGATCGGAGTGTTTGCGATTGGTGCGCTCGGCAATCTGCCGGGGCAAGACTTGATGCAGCGTGTGTTCGCCGCGAAATCGGAACGCACGGCGAAATGGGCCTGCCTGATCGCCGGCGTGATGTATCTTCTGTTCGGCGCGATTCCGCTGCTGCTGGCCCTGGCCGGAAATCTTCTGTTTCCTGAAGATATGAACACCAAGATTCTGCCGGCACTCGCACATGCCTTCTTGCATCCGGTGGTTGCCGTTATTTTTCTGTTGGCACTTCTTTCGGCGATTCTCTCGACAATCGACAGCGCGATCCTTTCGCCTGCAAGTGTGCTGGCTCAGAACGTCTTTCCGCGAATTGGCAAGATCGATACGCTGACCAGCAACCGTGTTGCCGTACTGTTGGTGGCGATCTGTAGCCTCGTGCTCGCCTTCTTTGGCGAGAGTGCCTACGCGCTGCTCGAAGAGGCTTACCTGCTGACAATGGTTGGGCTGTTTGTGCCGATGATGATCGGTCTTTATTCCAAACCGGCCAGCGGCCGCGCTGCGAATATCAGCATGCTGGTGGGGACTGGCATCTGGGCGATTCATTTTGTCATGAACTGGGAGACCTTCTTACCCACAGTTGGTTGGCTCGAGACGCTGCAGCTTCCGTTGTCGCTGATGGCGACCGCATGCGCGGCGCTGGCCTACTTTTGTTTGCAGTGGCCCTGGCGAATTGAATGGACTCGCGATAGTGAACCGGAAGCTTAACGCGATTCGTCACGGGGAATCATGCGGCCGGTAACGACATGCCACTCGCCTACCTTGCCAAATTCAGAGCGGAATTCGGTGCGGTCTTCATTCAACTCAAAGAGTACGGCAGTCTCAGGTTTATAGACAGGATCCCAGAACTGAACGTGGAATGAGCGATCGTCCAGAATCCAGTAGTTCCAATTCCAGCGATCGTGGAACTTGCCGTTGGGGCGGAAGCGGGCAATGTCGCCTGGCGGATACAAGCTATCCCGGTAACGCCAATCGTGAGCTACGAGGTGCTTACGAAGATTCTCTTTCTTTTCTTCAAGCGTCAATTCCTTCGGAGGTTCAGGCTCGGAAGGCATCTGCGGGGCTTCAACGACCGGCGGTGTGTCGTCCGTCGAAAGCTGTTCCGGGACTGGTTCTGGTTTTAAGCGGATCGTGAACTGTCGCTGATTGTCGGCGCCAATATCAACCTCCTGGCTCCAGACCGAAACGCCGTCTTTCTCGATCTTCAGCTGATGCTTGCCTCTTCTGGCAGTGATCTTTAATTTCTCCAGACCATCTTCGCTGACGCCAATCTTGGTCGCTTTGACTGGGCGATCATCGATGGTGATCTTCACGAACGGCGAGTCGGTTTGCAGGATCACTTCGCCCGCCTTGGTCTGAATACTGAGGATGGCTCCGCTGGCAACGAGTAGTGCCACAATTACCATCGCCAAGGCTACGAGGGTGGAAACACGATTCCGTGGTGGAATCTGCGGCCCGGCTTTCGGCGAGGGAACGGTATGCGGAGGAGTTGGAATTTCCCGCCAATTCTTGAGAGCCTTTTGCAACTCGACTGCTGAGGCGAAACGATCTGCCGGAGACTTGGCTAATAGCCTGGCAACTAAATCACTCAAGCGAACCGGAATCTCCGGGCAGACTTCATGCAGCGGTCGCGGGATCTCCGATTGATGCGCATCCAAGACAGCATCAAAGTTCGTATGTCCGGTTTCCGCTGCGAAGGGAGGATGACCGGCGAGCAGTCGATAGAAAGTACAACCGAGACTATAAAGGTCCGAGCGGGCATCGGCCGACTTCAAGCTGAGGGCTTGTTCCGGCGCCAGATATCCTGGTGTCCCACACTTTCCCACGAAGGTTACCGTGTTCTCTCCTAACTCGTCGAGCGGTGTGAGCTTCGCCATGCCGAAATCGAGGAGACGAACGACACCGTCGTAACCCAGCATCAAATTCGCCGGTTTGATGTCGCGATGCACGACCCCTTGCTGAGCGGCATAGATCAATGCTTCGACGCCCTGGTCGATCCAATGACAGGCCACCTCAACCGAAACCTTGCCTCCCAGGCGTCGGGTAATTTGTTCGAGGTTCTCGCCCAGAATCAATTGCATCGGTAGCAAGACAAAGCTTCCGACACGCACCGGAGATTGCATTCGCACAACGTTTGGGTGCGTGGGCAATTGGGTGAGGCGTGCCTCGCGACAGACCCGGTCGATCGTGCCGACAGCGACATCCGCTGGAGCCCGGACGACCTTCACCGCTTCCAACGAACGGCTCGAAACGTTTTGACAAAGATAGACCTCGCCACTTCCTCCCCGACCAAGCTGCCCGAGCCAGTTCCAGTTGCCACACTCCAGCACACTCAAAGGCAACTCTGAGACGTCGTTTGATTGGGTGACTTCGGTTGCATCGCAATTCGTCGAAGGAGTTGTATCCTTCAAGAATTGCTCGAGGAGTCCTACTTCAGGGAGTTGATCGAAGTGGTAGTTGCAAGATGCACATTGATTGAGGTGCCCTTCAATAATTTCCAGCGTTGCTACATCGCTGATGTCATCTTGCTTATAAGCACTTAATATCGCGCGTTGCAAACAAGGTGTGATCGGAGCACTGGGTATCGTTTCAGAAATATTCATACCCGAGAGAACGTTGCCGGAATATCGGCGTGACACAAATTGGGGCAGCGATTCATGAATTGGCGGAGGAAGCGAAGTTAGAGTTCGCCCCAGTCGCGAAGCAACTGTTTGATAACTGGAGAGATACGCTTTTTGATCTGCCGAATATTGGCGGCGTTGACTTGCAGCTCGGCTTCGATTTCGGCGGTCGATCTGCCGTCGATGAGGCGATCGTAAACCTCGCTATGTTTGGGATTAAAGCCATCCCGCAGCTTTCCCCATGCTATTTGCAACACCGACATTTGGTATTCGTGGTCCCATTGCTGACTTTGAGCACTTTCGTCAATCAGCAACTCCTGAACTTCTCGGTAGGCGGCTTCGTGTCGTTCGCGACGATGGGTCGAACGAAGTGTGTCGATGATTACCCCCGCCGCAATCAAACGCATGTAACGACGGAACGAACCAAACCGCTCGCGACGGAAGTCGCCGATCGCAAGGAACAACTTGATGTTCACCTGCTGGACGAGGTCCTCGACGCCAATATCCCCTGCCCTGCCCTCAGGAAAAAGCCGCGAGATCTGACGCGTAAGTAACGGCGTGAACAGGACCGAATACTTCTCCCAGGCCGAATTGTCCTGAGCTGCCATGCCTGAAAGCATCCGCAAATCGGTCCCTTCCATCAGCAGCGAATATTCCTGCCAGATCTCCCACCAGATGCTTCGCTCGGCATCGGGCAATGCGTCTAGCATATCGATCGTAACGTCCTTCAAGGCATCGAGATCCCGGAACTCTTCGTCACTCGTTGTCGACTGTTTCAAGCGATCTTTAACCGTTCGCCAAGCCTGGCCCTCTTTGGCCGGCAATGCGGCTAGTAGATCGACCGTGAGACACGAACAGCCTTGCCTCAACAGTTTCTGAAACGAATTCCCGGTGCCGGTCTCTTCACAAGCGGAAGCAATCGGCAAGGAATCGGACAAGAGGCCAGTTCGAACATTCATCAGACAGCCCTGTTCACGGTGACTCTGCGCTCAGGATCTCGATACGTAAGCTCTGGAAATGCGAGGCTTTCGAGAACTTCTGATTCAGGCAGGCAAGTTTTTTTGAGTGGGCTTTGTCACATCCGATAGGTGACCGGCGATCTGTAATGAAACAGGAACGCACGACGACTCACAAAAACCATAAGGAGCCCCATCGATCCCAGCCGGATCGCCCGGCTGGCGAGAAACGAGCAGTTCTCTAGCAAGATAGCCGCCTTCTACCGAGCTTTCAATCAAACGGCTGTCAAAAGTTTCCTACGAATTACCAAGAGGCCAACTTATGAAGATTCCTTACCAGAAGATTACTATGCCGCTGACCTTGATGGTCATTCTTAGCGCAGCATCGTTATGCGAGGCTCAAGATGTCTTGGCGGTCGGCAAGGCCCGTCAATTCCTCGACTCCACTTCGACCGCCAAGTATGTCATGGGGATCGTGCACATGGGGGCGGAACTTCGGCAGTACGAATGTGTCGGAAGTGTTGGTGTGGTCGACTCTTCCGGCGCTAAGATCCCTGGCGAATTCGCCCTGGTATATGACTACGTCTGGATGGCCAACGGCCGCGGCGACACCCGGCTTCTGTTCCTTTGCGACCGCAACGGCAATATCGAAGATGTGCAGGTCAGAAGCTCGACCGGTGTCTTGCAGGCACCTTACCTGGTATCCAACGGAACAATCCAGGTCGTCGGCCAGGTCTTGCTCGAGGCCTTCCGAAAAGAAATGTCGCCTCAAGAGCAACGGGAAGTGGAATCGTTGGTCCGCAACGCCGACTCGGAAGGCTTGCTTGAAATGGGCCTAGGTTTCCGCCAGGCCATGGGCATCCGGTAGCCAAACAACCATCGACCAGCACGAGGGCTCAGGCCGAAGAGCACTCACTGCCCCAACCCCACGGAAGCCAGCCAAGTAGGAACGGACGCCACCACCCAAGGAAGGATGACCAACCCTACTAGCCGTGCCTGAGAAGAGGAAGGCACGGCACGGCTAGAACATCGCTGATTCTCGATAGTCGTGATATACGCAGCCTAAAAACGTGGAGGCTAACGGACAGACAGTTATTAGACATGGTAATTACATGCGTACCAGTGCAAATTAAGGGCGGTGGTAACGATGATCGGAAGGACTCCTTCTCATGCAAGTTTGACTGGCGTCCATTCCCAACTTAGTCGTGCAGAGTGGACGGGGAAAAGAAATAGTAGAGCGACCAGGGAATACGCAAATCGTGTTACAGACAGTGGTTAGCAGAAATGTAAAGATGCGCAAACATGAAGAACAGAAGAATATTGCTTTAAGATTCGGATTTTTGTCAAGTCGGCGCAAGGGAATGGATAGCGGGGCAAAATTCGGCTTATACAATCCACCACATATTAGCCAAGGCGTATGTGACTTCCGCAGTACATAACCTGAAAAGTACATGAGGGTGTAAAAGGTATGGCAGGGCTGTTTCTATCAAATCATGTGCGTCTCGGGTCTCTCCGTCAGAAGGCAATATGTCCGAATTGCTGGCACGAATTCGCTCCGGAACGTGTTCATTTCGTAGCAACTGATCCACGTATTGAACCGGATCCGTTTCTTCCGGCCTACGCCTCCGGACGGCAAGAGGCGATGCGTTTCGTTCCCGAACGATTTAATTTCGGTGGAAATGCTATTGATCCCCATGGATCAACTTGCACGAAAGTCGCTTGTCCCCAATGTCGACTCACAATTCCGCAGATGTCTCTTGAGTTGCCGACGATGGTGCTGAGTGTACTCGGGGCCAAGTCGAGCGGTAAGTCCGTGTTCCTCGCTTCGATGGTTCATACTATGCGACAACGCGCTGGCGCGTTGGGGGTTGGGTTCTTCGACGCAGACTTGGCCTTGAATGAATCATTGTTGCTGGATGAGCAGAAGTTGTTCTCCGACATGGGTGCGGAAGAGTATCGACGATTCAGCTCGGTTGTGCAGCAAACGCAGGTCGAAGATGGCGAAACCTGGCGTCAAACCAAGGTCAACGGGACGCTCCGCAGATATCTGCCTCCCTACACATTTCGTCTCGCTCCGACCGATCTGCATGTACACAAGAATGAACGGAACATGGAGTTTTTGCTTTGCTTGTATGACAACGCTGGCGAGCATTTCGACTATCGAACAAGCCAGGAAAACAAGTACATGACTGGGCATCTGGCTCGCTCGAAAGGGATCATGTTCACGTTCGACCCTACCCAAGACAGGCGTTTTCGGCGTTTGATGAAGAACGCCCCGACGGCAGCCACGGCGAGTTCCCGACAAGATACTTTCCTGTCGGAAGCTGCGAGTCGTATTCGTGAGCATTCGTCTCGTCCACTCGGTGCTCGCGATCCGATTCCACAGACTTTGGTCGTCGTGCTAACAAAGTTCGATATGTGGATGGACACAATTAAAGATCGATTGCCCAAGTCACTGTTTCAGCAAGTGACCAATGCCGCGGCGAAAGTCGATTTCGAGTGTATTCTGCAGGAACACCTAGTCCAGGTATCTGATGTCTGCAAACAGCTTCTGCGGGATTGCAAATGCAACGAAATCGTCGATACCGCCGAGGCAATTAGTCGTGACGTCGTGTTTTGTCCAGTCGCTGCGGTGGGAACTGACGTCAAGCTAAATGAAGACGGAGTTCAGGAATTCCGCGTTGGAGATGGTACGCCGGTCTGGGCTGAGGTTCCGATGGTCGTTCTCTTGAATCAAGCGCATCCCAAACTATTTCCTACCTGTTCTCGGAAAAATTCAAAATAGCCCCACCCAGCGGAGTCGTTCCCTTTGATTCATGAAATGATCTATACATCTGCGCCAGAAACCTTTGAAGCCCCAGGGCTCGGTATCGTCGCGATGACACGTGAACTACCTAAGCCACTTACATTGGCAATGCGGAAGCTCAGTCGTTTTGACTTCTTCCGCGATACCCCCAGCGATTCCGCTTTCGCCGTCTGCTCGCATATCACCGAAGAGGCAGAAGGAACAAGGTGGCACGTTCTCACGCGAACCTGCAGCGCGGGACTCGATTACACGGCCCGAAACAACTTCGTTTCGCATCACATCGCAATTCCCGACGAGATGTTTGGGGGTGAAGTCACGGTTTTCGATATTCTAAATTCGCGTGCCCTTTTCGAGACAACCTGGTCTGGGGCTCCCCGGTTTCTGGAACAACGCAAGCTGAGTTTGATCAAACGGTGTCGCCCCTTCCCGTGGCAAAAGACAACTTCTGGCCAGGCTGGCCTGCAGGCGCTAATGACATGGACGCAGCAATCAGAACGCCCCGTGTTTGTCATGGGGAGTAATCCCGACATGGTCCTTGGAGCTTTTGCTGATGCAGCTTCTCGGCTTTCCAGGGAAAAGGCTAACAGTCTCACCTTCGTTTCACCTCTTGGGGCCGATCTTCGGGGTATCACCTTCGATTGGATCGGCTTGGTAGAAGGTGTTGGGATTGCACGACAGGCCACGAATGTGCCTACGCAGCGATTGCTTGACTTGAATCGTCCGGCGCCCGCTGTCGCAGAAATCGGGTTCGTGGTGAAGAAAAATCGGGCTCCGATCAGTTTTGAACCGCCATCCGATGCGAAGAAGGCAGCGCTGGCAGAGGACGACGAAGATGACTTCTTCAAGACATTCGCTAAGCCTGCGATCAATCGACAAAGGAGTCAAAGTCGAACGGCACCATCCAATGAAGCACCGATTCCGCCACCTCCGAAAACCCCAAGCCGATCAATGGCTGGCATCGTCACTTTTTTCTGCATCGGGGTTGGGCTTTTGTTAGGGGTGATCGGCACACTTGTATGGATGAGTGATCCGGTGGCTGACGCAGTAGCATTCGAAGAGAAGCCAGCGATGATCACGCTACCGAACTCGATCCCGGATAAGTCTGTGGAACCGGCGAGGCCATCCGTCAAAGAGCCAAGGAGTGAAAAGCACCAAGAAAGCAAATTATTGCCAAAGCTCGATATCCAGCCAGATGAAACGCCGCGCGATCCTATGCCGAAAGCGGAGCTCCCTGATCTGACTCCTAAAACGGCGGAAGTTCCGGTGTCTGATCAACTGATCTGCCTGGATGCAGGCCGGATGGAGCGTTGGGGAAAGACAGATCCTGAAATTGTTTACGAATGCGCTCTGTTGCCCGGTTCGACGAAGCGTCTCCGACAGCTAGGTGTCGACGGGCAGGTCCACGAGCGGAAGTTTAATGGGAAACGACCAACTTCACAGATCTATCTCGAAGACGTTCTCGTTGCCGAAGTAGCCTTGGAGGATGATCGCCGCGTCATCGTCAAACCTGAGCCTGGCCTTGGAGAACTGGCATTGCTTCGCCTGAGCTCCGTGGACATCGTCCTCACGTCGCTTGAAGGAGAAACGTCGCAGCATATTCGGATACTGTTCAATGACCCGTTTCCTGCGATCCGTAGCTACGACAACCCCGATTCCGAGTCCCTCGGACAACGATGGAGAAGTCCGATGGCTCGCGCGATGTTCGACGACGCATTTCCGGAGCCAGCAAAGGGAGAAGCAAAGCCTGTTCCATCGAAGAAAAACCCCGGCAAAAGTAGAAAGCAAGAATCTGACTCGGAACCGGAAAAACACAACGACGTAGGGGACGAAAGCGATCAGTCTCCCGCCGAGCAAAGTGAATCGACGGATCTGAAAAGAAAGCCCAAGGCAGCCTATTCGCTCAAGATTGAAAGCTACAAAATTCCGTTCGTCGCAGGGCAACCTTTTCATGGATCGGTGCCAGATGCAATCCCCTTGTTCGGTCGCGCCAGTGAAATTCCCTTCCGTTGGGAACCTCCGTTCCAAATTAACGCCGGTGTTGTTGTCCTCCATAACCAGTCAGGAGGTGATCAACCTATGGCTGTCGCCCTGCTAAGCCATGTTACCCAGAAGCCAACTGCAGAGCAGATGGCAATGGCAACTCTACTCCGCTATTGCACCCTAGAAGGCGAGTTCCGGCGCCATGCGTCAAACACAGTGGATGTTTTTCCAATTCTGATTTTTGGCGATTCGCCAGCAAGAATATTGCAACCCGTTCCTGCCAATCCGGAGTCGAATAATGCACCAGGCTGATCACTCCCATCCCACGCGATTCTTCGAGGACTACCGAGCTGCACGGACAAGACTACACCGTTGTGCCGAGCTTCGTAAGGCAGGCTATTATGAAAACGCGGTGGCACTAGCGATGCAGTTCCCAGAACTGCTACCAGAGTGTGCTCGCCTGGTCTCATTGGCACCTAGCATGCTCGAAAAATTGACGGAAGAGACTCGTCAGCAATTCCAAGCGGAGTTGATTGAAGATGCTTACGTGGAAGCATTGCAAGACGCATTCGATGTTGCTGGACGATTGACGCCACTCAACGATCAACTTCGGCGATTGGTACTGATCCGGGCCCTTGCTCCATCCAAGTTGCAAGTAATGCGTCGTATCCTGGCAATCGAGCCATCGCATCCATTCATGGAGGCAGACATCCGTGCAACTGAACAGGCCTGGTTTCGCGAGATTCCTGAATACGTCAGCCAGTTCTCCCGAGATCGTAATGAAGCCGCCATTCGCGAGCTTGCCGATGATCTGGTGAACAGCAACTACTTGGAACCGGTACTGCCATCACTGATCGCTCTGCTTCAGAAGGCAATCAGAAATCTGCTACACAAGCAACTCCCGGTGTTGGAAGCAAAAGTTCTTCACTGCATTGATGCAAAAGACTTCCCCGGAGTTGTCGCTGCCTTCGGCGAACTGGATCAACTGCTGTTTGAGATCAGTCATCCTTCCGAGGACGTAAGTCCGCGCGTCGCCGAGGCTCGGCGATGGATGAAAGAACGCCAACGAGAGATCGACTACGAACAAGAGAAGACTGAAAGCCGAGAAAGGCTTTCCCGGATGATTCAGGATCAGAAATGTCAGCAGGCCGATCTTGAGATCGCGCATGCGAAGGCGGCGGCGATGAGGATGGTGGACGAGCACCTGGAACAGCAGTACCGGGCACGACTCATGTCGTCGAGTCGTAGTCGACAGGGAAACTATTTTGCCATCGCCGTATCGGTGCTGCTGTTGATAACGATGGTCCCCACGGTCATCTACTTCCTGGGACAACATTGGGCCCATGAAGCAGCATTAGAAGGTGCGATCGCCAAAGTGAAGAGTGGTCCCTTGGCCGAGGAAGATTACGCCGAGGCTTTGGCGGAGATCGACTCGCTGCCTGAGGAATTGCGACACACGACCGAAATGGTCGCATTTCGGGAGTCGGTAATCCAGGACCGCAATCGCCATGAAGCCTTTCAGAAATTGCTTGCAGATATCGAAGCCGCAGACAAGGCGATCTTTGCGGAATCAGACATCGACCTCCTGATTGCGGCTGCCGAAGAGAAGCGACTAATCGCCGCCGAACACCGTGACCGGGTGGATGCCGCCAAGGTCGCAAGGCTCGACCGTAATCGGATGAGCATCGACCTTGAAAAGGCGAAGCTCATCGGTTGGTCTGAAGAATTGTCCGACCGCGTCGCTCAGGTCGCCACGCAACTGCACCCAGGTGAAGACCAAATGGTGATCGAGAAACAATTCGAGGCGCTGCGGCAAGATGCCAATGTCGTGCTGTCTAAATCAGAAGATCTGAAACGGATGCTCGGTACGGAAGCAGACGAGATTCTGGAACGGGCCGAAACCGAGATTGATTTGGTTTGGTCGAAGTTCGAGGCAATTGCCAGGTACTGGAAGTTTGTGGAGTCGCTAGATGCCAGCGTATCAAGTGATGAGTTGAATCGGCTTTTGGAAGAGTATCAGCATTTTCATCCCGAGATTCAGAATCTTGATGAAAATCTAAAGCAGGTCTATCTGAGTGTTGCCATCGTCACGAATGACCTGGCCGTCAACCGGGAACCCCCTGCCGAACACGCGCAGAACTTTCAGACAATTCCGCAGTTCAGAGATGGCTACCGCTTCTGTCGCGAAGAATTGCAACATGCGGCGGCACGAACGAACTTCACCAGGCTGTTAGGCCAGTGGCAAGCGAAAGGGCAGTACATTGTCGACGTATGGATGTATCGTGACCCGGAAGGTATCGAAAATCATCACTATTTTGATGATGAGCCAGCTCCTGGAAAGGTCGGGCCAGCCCCTCTGAATGGTGCGGACGTGCCGTCCTCTCGATTTGCGATACCAAAGGGCGTGCTGACATTTAAGGCACCTCAATCGCTGTTCGCAGACGAGGCCATTCCCAAGCTAGAAGCAGTTGAACCCGCAACTTGGCATCAAACCTATGGGGAAGTCTACGAACAGCTTCGTGCCGGTGAGAGGGAGAGTAAGATCGATCCGATTTGCCGTCTGTTGATGTTGCACCAGCTTATCCAAGCAGGACGATTTGGCAGTGGCTCTCTGAACGAATTCTTCGGCGCAAGCAAGGAGGTCCAGGCATGCGAGGCGAAGGTAAATGAATGGTACAAAACCAGTATCCCTCGATGGATTTTGAATGATAGCTGGAGTGGGAACGGTCAATTTAAACAGTTCCGAAAACAAGCAAGTGAAATTGTTGCGGCCCTCCCACCCATCAACTGGCAAACCCATCAGGCAGCCGATGAAGCTCGATTTCAAGAGGTAAGTCACGTCTTCCGTATCACAGAAATCTGTACGCAGTGCAAAGGGAAGTTTGCGCCCCTTCCCTTTGAACCGGTTCAAGAGGTCGAAGGTTCGAGGCATTTTGTATTGAATCCAACCGATCCCTCCCAAGCCATTGACCTGGCCGATTCGGGAAATGCGGCTCGACACGAATTGGAATACCTACCGGTGATTACCGTGCTGCCACACCTGTCGTTGAAGGGTAATTAACGATGTACTACATCAAATTAGGCGGCAAAATATCGGGCCCCTATTCGGATCAGCAGCTCTTAACGATGCTGCAGCGGAAGGAGTTCTCACGCCTGCATCTCGTCTCGTCAGACCGAAGGACGTGGGAGTCAGCCGGACACCTCGTTTCGTTGCTCGAGGCTCGTTATCAGTCCGTCGAAAATTGTTCGTCTCGGAGTGATTTGGTTCCGGCAGTCAACGAAAAGCCTGACTGGTACTATGCCTATGCAGGAGACAAACGCGGGCCCTTCACCAAACGCGAGATGATCCAGCTGGTAAGTCAGGGGACGGTAACGCGAGACACACCGGTATTCGCTTCGCACTTGAGGTCGTGGCAGGACGCGGAGCAATGTCCCGAATTCTCAGGGAACTTTCGTTCCAAGGTACCCTTTAAGCGAATGGCGATGATCGGTGCTGTATCGGTGGGGTGTTTGATTCTGGTGGTTGTGATCGTTGCCGGGGTGTCGTCTTCCGTGGGATCGAAAGAGGTCGTTGGTCAGCAGCCAGCAGTCGATGTGAAGCCAGCATTGGCCAAGGATGTCGAAGTTCTGAAAGCCGATCTAGACAAAGATCTTCCCCCATTACCACCGGCTGCAGACGATTCAGAGCTGGCGATTGATGACGCCAGCGACGAGGAGGCCTTCTACAACGCGGTTGGCCTGGTGGTTGTCGCCCTGACCGAAGTCAGCGCCGGTGGAGAAACGATCGATCTCTTTCCACTTTCGACCGGGTCGTGTTTCGCCGTAACTTCGGATGGATACTTGCTGACAAATCGACATGTCACCGACCACGAAGCGATGATGCGCGAGCTTGGTGCAGATACTGCAAAGTCGATCAACACGCTGCGGCAGAAGGTAAAGGCGAGAGGTTCCGAACTCAGGTTTTCGAAATATGTATTTTTTCGCGATCGGATGTACGACATGAAAGTGCTTTTCATGAGCAACCGGTTTGACCTGGCGATTGGGAAGATCGAACGCACCACGCCCTCTAGATACTTCCGTCTCTGCCGTGCTCCCGGGGTAAAGCGAAGCGATCATGTTCACTCCCTTGGGTTTCCAGGTCAGGCATCCAGGGCACATGACTCCGCTGAGGCAGCGTATAAGGCAGAGCTAATTCGCACAAAGCACTCTGTCGCCGAAATGCTTTTGCCTCGTGAAAAGGAATTCAGCTATTACAGTGGTCAAGTCAGTCGGATCTCAACTGACATACAGCAGCTTTCCAGTATCGAACACAGCGCTCGTATTTCACACGGAAACTCGGGCGGGCCGTTGATTCGAGACGATGGGGCAGTATGCGGAATCAACACGTTTATGGCAGTGGATGAGGTAACGCCTCCTGTGCTGTTTTCTCCTGAAATCTCGCAGATGCGTGG
Organism: Bremerella cremea; assembly: GCF_039541315.1. Taxonomy (GTDB): domain Bacteria; phylum Planctomycetota; class Planctomycetia; order Pirellulales; family Pirellulaceae; genus Bremerella; species Bremerella cremea. The sequence continues at coordinate 134,514 of NZ_BAABFZ010000002.1, forward strand.
CGAGATTGAAGAACACATTCCTGGTGGAATCTTATGGTTTCCCTAATTTTGCAACGATGAGGTTTTGAGATGAATCTGTATGTACGTTGGGGCATGTTTTGCTGGGCGATGTTGTGGGCAAGTACCACAATTGCCGCGGAGCGTTTTGGTGGAATCGAAATTGGGGCAAAGGGGATCAAGACCACCGTGGTCGAGGTGAACGAAGATGGATCCCTTTCCATATTGCAGCTGAGTAAGGACATCACGAATACCTCGCTCAGTCGGCTGGATGGAGTCAACTTTAAAGAAGCCAAGATTCAGGATGTCGCTCACGTCGTGACTCAGTTTAAAGAGGCATTGATGAACGAGATGGAGGTGCCCGCGACCAACATCTCGTGCGTGGCGAGTTCTGGTGTTCCGACTTTTGCGAGTAACTACCAGGATCTGGCTCGCAGCATTCAGGAAACTGCAGGCCTCACATTAACCCGGATCGATGCTCGAGAAGAAGCTGCTCTGACAAACCTGGCCTTGATTCCGGCCGCACAACGAACGACTGCGATGGTCGTTGACGTTGGCTCTGGCAATACCAAAGGGGGCACGTTTGCCACCGGAACCGGAACAACGCAGGACTTTGTCGGGTTGGACGCGCCCTTTGGCACGGCGACGTTTGCCCAAGAAGTTGAAGGTGCCGTCAATCAGTCAGGGGGCGACGCGGTCTCAATCTCCAAGAGCCTGGCACAGGAAGTCGTCGGCGCTGCATTGCAAGCTCAGATAAAGGCCAAGCCGGTTCTCGGGGAGCGAAAGATCGTCTTATTCTCTGGAGGATCGGTTTGGGCCATGATGACCATGTTGAAACCAGAGACGGCACTCGATCCTTTTGCGGTCGTCACTAAAGAGGACATCGACAACTACCGGCAACTGATGGAGTCGAGCTATCCGAACTATCCGCCGGCGCGTTACCTAGACGTGAAGGACGAAGAAACGCGTAACGCAGCCAAAGGGGATTACGATCGTATCACCGGCGGAATTCCTGATAAGGCTCCGATTTTCTCGGAACTAGAACTGCTTGCTGGCTCAGCGATTCTGGCAGAAATTGCCGATGCGATGGAGTACAAGAACCGAGCGGTCTTCTTTGATCGAAAGGCACTTACCGCGTGGATCACCTCGAAGGTGACACCTGAAAATCTTCGCCATAACATTCCGGTAGCACTTGGCCGCTCCCTTCCAAATGAGGCCGACGCATTGGTGGCGCTCGCTGCTCCGGCGGTCACTCCAACTCGCCAAGTTCCGCCTGCAGCTGCGAAGACAGTGTCACCTGTTGTGCCGACGCGAGACTCGAAAACAGAGGCTCCGAATGCCGTTGCCCCCAGGTCGTCTGTTTCTGCCAACGAACCAAGAGTATCGATGCTCGAGCAGCGACAACAGACCGCCTCAAGTGTCCTTTCGCAACCCTCCGCCGTCACACCTGGGCTTAGTGGCATTGCTCCCCCGGAGGCGTGTTGCGGCCAATACATTGATGTGTGTACGCCGGTATCGTGCTGGGAGCCGTCCCTCGTTTCCCGGTGTTGTCGGCGCGGGCTGTTTGCGTGGCGAAGAAGCTGCTCTAGCTCGAGTGTGTCCTGGGTTCGAACACGTGTCTGGATCCCTACCTGCTCGACGGCAATATCAGCGACCGGGTCAAATGTGAATGCAGCTGAGCACCTAGCGACCGATGTTCCGCGAGTCTCTGTTCTCGAAACCGAAACGATTACAGAAACGGTCCCTGTAATGGCACCAATGGATCTCTCGAAATTCCACGTATGGCACAACCAGGAGGGAATTCCTTCGAACGAACCGATGAAAGTGTTGTCGGTCGTCAACGGACACTGCATCTTTGAAAAGCCGACGGGTCAATGGATCAGCTATCCATTGGCAAAGCTCAGCCAGGCGGATCAATGGCAACTTAAGGCGATGCCTGGCCAGCAGCGTGAATGTGAATTTGTCTATGACGTATACGGCCATCGGTCTTATTGTGCCGCTTTCATCATGGCTGGCGAAGGCGAGGCTATCTATCTGAGCGACAAAGGCCAGCTCCTGCATCTTCAAATGGACGAGTTGACGGCATCAAGCCAGGTACGCGTCGCGAAGCATTCGGAAGAAGCTGAGATGCCGTTGATTGCAGCTACCCGATAGTCGAGATTTACTTTCGCAAAAAGAGTATGACCGCAATGTATGAAACCGGAAAGCCGCGGAAGTCGAAGACACTGGAACGTCACCCACTGCGGGAATGGCTGCTATTGGCAGGGTTCTCGTTGCTGCTGATCGCTGTGATCATCGGTCCCCGGCTTTGGGATGCGATTCGGACTGATAAGTCGGGCCTGTGCATTGTTGTACTCGTCTTGTTTGTTGTAGGTATGTTCAAGAGTGCGTGGGATATTCGTTTTATTCACCAACAATTCAAACTATCGAATTTACAGCTTACAGCGTTGGAGACTGCCCCTGGGATTCAGGCATTTCTCAACTCTTCTATCAGCAGCGTGTTTCGGGACCATGTCTCGAATCTCTATGAAATCTATCGCCGCGACAACACCATCAATCAAGACAATCTGGTGTCGTTGCTCCAAAATAAGATGCAGTCACGTACGCGTTTCACGGAACAAACATCGACCGTAATCATCACGCTCGGTCTCGTGGGCACGATCATCGGTTTGATCTTCGCTGTTGAACCACTCAGTGCGGCATTCGATCCCGAGAATATGGGAAAGACGGAAGTACTGTATGGTCGCATGAAGCTTGTCATGGACAATATGAAAACAGCGTTTTACACCACGTTGTTCGGCGCGATCCTGGGAGGAATTGCCTTACGCATTTTGTCGATCCTCGTCGACTCTAACAGCGACAATCTCGTTGGACACGTCGCCGAACTATGTGAGGTTCATCTTTTGCCGGCCATGCGTCATGCGGCGCAGGACCGGGAAATCGTGCCGAAAGATGAAACTCCCCGTGATATCGACCTCCGGAAATATGGATTGAACTAGCTATGGGCATAGCACTCAAGAGCCGCAAGGAGTCGTTTGATTTTTATGAGTCGTTCAGTGACCTCCTATTCAACACATTGGTTCTGTTCCTGGTGCTGATCGTGGGCTTGATTCTCTTGGTGAACTCGGAGATTACTCGCGTTCAAAAGAAGGACGAGGATGTCGAGAAGAGACTTGCCGATGCGAAGAAGATCACGGAAAAGCTGAGGCTGGAAGAAGCCGCGCTAAATGTCCGGAAGGAGAGATTACAGACTCAAAATGATCAATTGACCCAACAGCAACAGAATATTCAGCAAGAGATCAAACGACAGACGGAGCAGTTTCAGCGCGATGCCGTCGAGGCCCAAGCCCAAGCAGAACAAGCCAGACGCCAGGCAGAGAGACAAGTCGAGCAGTCCAAGAAGCAAGCCGAACAAACAGTCAAATCTGCGGAACAGCGAGTAGAAAAAGCACGCGAGGCGTTGGCTTCTTTCGTGGGTATGAAGGGGAAACTAAAGAACATCGTTGTTCTTCTCGATCTTTCCGGAAGCATGACCATGAGCGAAGGTGCCGATGCCCGTTTTGAAAGAGTCAAAGAGGAGATCTCAGGCCTCATCGAGCATCTCGAACCCGAGACTTTCAACGTGATTGGTTTCGGTGGCCAGGGAACCAGCGGGGGTGATCCACGTTTCGAGAAGGTCTCATCGGGGCTGGTGCGCTGGACACCCAATGCTTGTAGTGAGGCGCAGGCCAGGATCTCGGCATGGGAGGTAGGGGGAGGGACTCCAACGCTAAGGGCGTTAGGAGGAGCATTCGATTGTTCTGGAGTCGACACGATCTTGCTGTACACGGATGGCAGCCCGACCATTCCCAATTGTTCACAGCAGGCGGTGCTTGATTATGTTGCGACGCGGAATAGATCTGGCGACGTTGTAATCAACTGTGTTGGTATTGGTGCCTACGACAATTCCGGTGTCGGCATTCAGGTTGACGAGCCATGCAAGTCGCAGATCACCATGACGTTTGTCGAGTTCTTGCGAAAAATGGCTGTTGACAACGGTGGAAGTTTTTCAGCTCGATAGGTTGAATATCAGATTTCCTCAGAAAGGGGGCCGCGATGTCTCGTTATGAAAATTGGGAAGTCGACGTTTGTTGGCTGTTGCTCTTGGCTGCAATGGGCATTGGGTCAGCATTTCCGAGCGAAGCAGTCGCACAGGGCCAGTTACAGAATCGGGACAAGGTCAAAGCAGAGTTCTTAGAGCTTGCTCCGTACGTGTCGATGGATGGGGAAATCTGGCTTGAAATGCTCGATACGGAAAAGGTTGTTGGCAAGGTTAGTCGTATCGGGCAATATGCCAATCGCTCATTCGACTCGCACCCAACTCTAGCGACCATTGGAAAAAAGCATATGGAATTCTTGATTCAACAAGAATCGCAAGTGATTCCGACGCTTAGGGCCAAAGATTTGAGCTTTGAAGGCATCGTTCTTGAACTGATGTCTCGTCATCTCGAGAATCAGGTGGTCTTGCGTTGGCAGTTTGAAGCAGATCAAACTCATCGGAGCCACTACAGTCAATTGATGCCAATTGTTCAAGAGCTATCGGCAGAACCAGAGGCGAATAATAAAGACTTCGCAGTGCGAATTGGCTCGCAACAGGCGATTGCTGAAAACAACTCTACCGGAAGCCTAAAGAATGCGACGGTGGTTGCGACCTTTCAGGACTGGGCCGGTAACGAAATCAAGGGATATTATTTCGTTCCAGAGTGGAATGCCAACTCGGAGTACAAACTGCGGACGCCCATTGAAACAAGTATGGCAGGCACTCGTTCAATCGTCGGAGTCCGGCTGGAGGTTTACTCGGAAAGCAAGTCGCTAAACGGAATCAGTGCCTATTCAGCACAGAATCTTCAGGCTGCGATTGACGAAGCAGTCCAGAAGGCCAACCAACTGATTCGTCATGATCCTGTGGCGGTTCTTGAGATGTTTAAGAATGGTCCAGTAACACCTCTCGGAGGAACTCCTGATCCAAGGATCCGAGAATTGCAGGGAGACGCCAGATCCGCGGTACGCAAGCAGTACATTGATCTCCGGCAGCAACTCCAGAGCCTGCGCAAGCAAGTGCGGATCCAAGAGGCACAACAAAAGCGAATGCGAGGCCAACAAGGAAACATGTTCGCGGAAATGCAGTTGAAGAATAATCAGACGCGCCTTGCACAACTCGAAGCACAGGTCGATAGACTGGCCGCATATAAATAGTCGCCCCACGAACTGTTATTCGTATTTCCTCCCATACTTTCATGTGAGTAGCGATGATTGCACTTTCTCGTGAGACTCGCACGTTGGTACAGGCATTCGAAGAGGCCTGGTTTGGAGAGGAGCAGCCTGATATTCAGGCTTTCTATCTCTCGTGGCGAGATTCAGTGCCAGCAACCGAGTCGGACTCGTTCCTACATTGGTTGGTCCGTGTCGATATGGAGTTCAGGATCCGACGACGTGGGCAAGCCGATTGTCCAACGGTTATTTTTTTGGATCACTATGCAGGCAAATATCCCGATGCCTTCCGAGCCGAACAAGTTCCAGACGATTTGTTGGTCTGCGAGTATTTAGCCAGGTTGCAGAGTGGTTCCGTTCCAGATTTGGAAGAACTTCTCGAGAAATTTTCCGCTTCGAGGCGTCTGCCTTCCATAGCGCGAAGACTGGCAGAGGAACTAGAGGATGATGTTGCTAATTCTCTACCGGTGATTCCGGGCTATGTGATTCTGTCGGAGATCGGTCGCGGCGGTATGGGAGTCGTTTATTCCGCGCTGGAACTACGACTCAATCGCAAGGTTGCGGTCAAGTTAATTCTGCCTGATCGTGGATTTGGCGGTGTGGTGAATGACCGCTTTCTGCGTGAAGCACAGACTCTAGCGGGCCTTGATTCAGAAAAATTCGTCCCGATCTATGATTGTGGCGAAGCAACGTCTCCTGCCAATGCTCGCTACTTCACCATGCGACTGATCTTGGGGACGGGCAACGAGCGACCAGAGACACTTATGAAGGCACTATTTCGTCGCCGCTCGCTCGAAGACGGCCTTGAGATCTGGATTCGTAAGTTTATCGAGATATGCGACGCAGTAGCGATTGCTCATCATTATCCCGGTTCCCCCATTCTTCATCGCGACTTGAAACCATCCAACATTGTTCTCGATCTAAACGGATCTCCGTGGGTTATCGATTGGGGGCTGGCCAAACCTTGTAGAGCCATGGAAGAAGTTGTTGCCTCGTCGCTAAAAGAAAACTCAGACGCGATGAAGGACGGCGATCGGTGTGGGGAACTTACAGTTGATGGTGAGATAATCGGTACGCCTAGCTATATGCCCCCCGAACAAGCCAACGCAGTTCACGAAAAAGTGGATACAACGTCCGATGTATTCAGTCTGGGCGCGATCTTATGCGTGATCCTCACCGGTAAACCACCCTACGTGGCGCAAACACCAGTGCAATTGGTCGCGGCGGCGCAAAAGGCAGATCTGAGTGCTTGTCGTGAACGTCTTCGGGATGTGCGTGAAAACTACCTCGTAGATGTCGCAATGACGGCATTGAATCCGAATCAAAATGCACGCTATCGGACGGCAGCGGAACTGCGTGATGCACTAGAGTATTGGTTTACAAACAGAGCAAACCGACAGAGGCAGGAAGAACTATTCGACGCGAAAAGACCTCTGCAGAAATCGCTTCGAGCTGCGATTGTTGTCGCTGCGGTTTTACTGCTATTAGGCTCACTGGGGTTTGCCTGGCGGTTTTACGATAGCCATCGCAGCGAGGTTACGCGACGTACCGAAATCAATAACGCCAGTCAAAGCATCGAGGAGCGTTTAGCCAGTGTCGAGGCGGACGTCGCTGACGGGAGACTGGCAGCTGCCGCACAAACACTCCGGGATATTGACTCGCTCAAGCGACAAGATTTGAACGAGATAACAACCGCGAAGATACTTGCCGCTCGGCAGCTTGTTGAATTTGCTGTCGCCGCTGATGAGCTGATGGAGGAACGACTTCTTTCTAAGCTGGATCACAACCTATCTAAAAAACAAATGGTTGCCAAAGCCGAAAGGCTTTTAGAGCAGGCCGGGTTTTCTAAATCCACGATTGCTCCTCGTCTGCGCGATGCGTCCCCCGTGCTGCAATCCAAGGTGATCCTGGTTGCCAATGAACTGATCGAGATGATCCCAGTGGAGGGGCATGCTGATTTACTGAAAGGGATGCGGAGCCTGAATCCAGAATCGATTGCCGTTCAGCTTCGGCTGTCCGATAGCCCACTATCGACGATCGAGTTAACGGAAATCATGAAGACTCTTTCTGCTTCTGATTTTACTCCGGGCAATCTAGAAGTGTTGTTGCGGAGGAACGTAGAAGCAAATAGTGATCCTGTTCGAGTGTTACGTTTGATGGAGTTTCAGCATCGCAATAATTTCTGGTTAAGTCTCTATCTCGCGATTCTCTTTGCGGCAAAAGAAAATGCCGGGGATCTTTCTAAGGCGGCAAATCATAAGAACGAAGCGGTTATCTGGGCTAATGCTGCTTTAGAGCGGCGTCCTAAGAGTGCAGTGGCAATGCTTGTAACGGCCCTCATTCTGGATGCCAACGACCAGGATAAGTTAGAGCGACTATCGGTCCAAATTCAAGAGAATCATCCTGGTAGTTGGATGCGATATTATGTCGAGGCATTGGCAAAACTGTCGATTGGTGATGCCAGGGCGGCGGTGGCGTTATTCGAGGAAGCAAATCGGGTGAAAGGAGGTGATACCTATCTGGTGCTGCGCAGGGTCGAATTGCTAATGGCATTGGGGCAGCTTGACGAGGTTGTCAGGATCTTGGAAAACGAGTTAGCCTCTGAATCAGATAGACTGGAAGTAAGATGTGCCAGTGCGATCTGTTACCTTCGGTTAGAGCAATTCGCGGAGGCAAGAGAAGCTTGCGAACGCCTGGCGAAAGACTTTCCATCTTCGAGCCGTTCAAAAATCGTTCAGGCGATTGTACTGGCAGGGCTTGGTCGAGTGATTGAGGCCAACGCCATCTACGCGGGGGTCGATTCAAGCGAAGTTCACGATGACGAATATTATATTGGTGGCATGGTCTCTGACTTGGCACAAGGAAATCTGGATTCACTTTACGATCGAGCTTTGTATCTGTCTCGATACGGAAAGAACTTCGATTTCTGGTTCGTCCGCGCAATTCTGGATGGTAGCCTGGGGAGATTTGAAGACGCACAATCTGACTACCAACGAGCCTTGGCCTGGCTACAGCGGCAGGATGGGCGGTCATTTACGGTTATGGGCTTACAGGTAAGTGACGAGATCCCAATTCGAATGCAGGTAGTTCAGTGGTACTCCGAGCTGGATAAACAAACGAGTGACAAATCCCGCGACGAAATTGAGGCAATGTTCCGGGCACAACTGCGGGAGCCACTCTGGGGCCGTATCAAGGTCTATTCAGCGGAATATTTAGCGATTCGCGGCGACTACGATATCTCCGCCAACCTATTTGAGCAGGTCCTTCCGCCCAAAATCCGCTCGAATATTGACGTCAACAACGTCGATCAGATTATGGCCAGAATCAGTGAAATCCTTGAAGTCCATCGTCCAGACTTACAGGGTGAAGAATTTGATCTATCTGTTTGGCAGCAGGATATTCAACGGCACTGGGCAAATCGACCACCTGAGGAGCAGGCTGCCGTGTTTCAGCGACTGCTGCAGTTTCTTATGGAAATAGACCTTGGTATGTTTCCGAGTACCGCGGGAATGTGCAATCTTCGATTAGCTGCAGCCCGTTCTGCGTGTCTGGCATCGCTAGGCAAGAGTCCTGGCCTAATTGGCAGCGATCAGCAGAGACTACATTGGCGAGAACTGGCCATTGCCTATTTGACCACTGAATTTGATAGTTGCCAGAATATTGATATCTCAGAAGGAGCACCATTCGCGATGCAGAACCGGATGTCCATATCACGGAGGCTTGGACAAATGCTGGCGCACCGGGACTTTAAGTCCCTGCGTGAAGTTAACACGTATGCCACGAACCCGGCTGAACGGGCTCAGCTGGAACAATTCTGGAAGGATGTCCGATCGTTCTACGATCAAATCGCAAGAATTTAGGCAGCCGCTATTTTAGCGAAGATTTGATTCGATCGAGTAGCTCGCGAATTGTGGCAGTGCTTGAATGATGGTGGTTCGCCAACTCGACGATCGAACGTTCGTCGAATGGATCGAGAAGGCTGTGAATGATTTCAAGTTCCTTAAGCGTCATGGTCGACAGCAATGGCTTGAGCACTACCTGCAGATCAGCAAAGGCATCGTCCTCAGTGTATTGCTGTCGAAGGTTAGCCGAAACAACCTCTGCAACGGCATCGACCGAATCATGCGGAAGTGCTGTTGGATACTTTCTTCGCAGCGCTACCAATGCCTTGCGGCTGACGATTACGGACAGCAAGCCACCAATCTTGCCACCTCGGGAGTCGAAATTCGGCTTGAGCATGGCACTAAAGAAGCTACGAAATCCTGAATTGACAATCCCCTCGACGTCAACAGCTGAGGGTGTCAGAAAGCCGGCCACATGGCGACGGGCGAGGTTCAGCATCTCGCCAGCGAAAATCGTGTGTAATTCTGCTGCGGCGAGTTCATCGCCATTCCGAAAACGCTCCACCAATAGCAGCAGTGCCCTTTGGCGATCTTCATCTGTGTCCGATTCCGACGGCATGCAAAAAAGTCCTTAGGTCATCCCACTAAACTCAATGATAGAAAGCACTGGGGATCTTCTATTGGGTAAATACAGAATACCGTGCAGAGATGGGGAAATGCAAAGGGATGCCGAGTGAAATCATTGTTGCGAATGAAAAGGCTTAGGCAGCGCGGCTGACGCTTGATACTTCTCGAGCGGCATCGTTAAGTTGATGCTCCTCCTGACGATAGATCCGCAGTGACGGCCGGGCGGTTTCTTTTGCGGAAACGTACTTCTGTTCGTAGTAAGCTGCCAGCGAGCCCTCTTGGTAGGGGGCGTTTTTGTCGAAGCCGTTGGAGCGGAGCATTTCATTCCAAAGGTGGACGCCGCGGGTTTTCTGGAAGAGGTGGTAATCCCCTTCGTAAGTCGCGTCGAAAGGGCTTCGCCAGAGTGTGCCATGGATCGGATAGAAGACGGTGTTATCCAACATATACGGCTGAAGATTGTGTTGCTCGATTGCGTAAGCAAAGCCTTTGGGGCCCCCTGCTCCGCCCCACGTCACTGGTGTGATGTTGCGGGTGAAGTTACGCCGATACCATTTCTTCCAACGCTGCACTGCGCGGTCGAAGCGATCGGCTCGATGCGGATTCAGGCAGCGCTCGACCATCGTTCGACAGGCTGGATGCCCGGCGGGAAACTTCAAGACCCCGACCGCGGCACTCCAAAACGTTTTGCCGTAACTCTCGGTCTCTTTGCCGAACACAATCGACTGCTCGAAGTCGAACGGTCGAATGCAAAGCATGTCGGTGTCGATCCAGTAGCCACCTTGTTTCAGCAAGAGTTCCCAGCGAAACAGATCGGCGAATCCGGCATACGATCCTTTGAAGTAAGAGAATACCGAACTCGCAGGCACAATGTCGTTCGCATCGCAAATACGAACTCCGCCTGGCACGTTGCCGACCTCGTCGTAACAGTATAGATCGACCTGACCAGGATGGTGATAAACGAACGAACTGAGGCAAAGATGTTCCAGCCGCGAGAGCTCGCCACCGATCCACAAGGTTTGAATTCGCATGGGAAGCGTTCTCCGGCTTAGTTCTGTAGTTGTGGCCACGTGACCGTGATTCGGAACTGTCGCATCGGTCCATAGATCGGCCAACGCTGTAAATTTAAGCGGTTCCAGCGCGAGCCTCGCGAGGCATGATTCACGCCTCCATAGCAACTGAACGCGACTTGATATTGACGGGCCGTCTGCTCCATCAATTGGACGCTCAAGCAATCAGGATTGCCGACCGGATAGCTGAATGCCTCAACTGCGGTTCCGGTCTCGGCTTCGAGGCGGCGCTTCCCTGCGGACAGTTCGTGGTCCAAGCGTGACTCATCGATGCGAGTTAGAATTGGGTGGGTGACAGTATGCCCGCCGAAACGCATGCCATTAGCAGCCATCTCGCGAAGCATGTCCCAGTTCATCCACAGCGGCGACTTCCCCTTAAATCTCCCGCATCCCAGGTCGCGGCCGAGCTGTTCCAGGTAGTCATCAGCTTGCGAACCGATCATGCCGTAATAGCGTTCGACGACTTCGCAGATTTTGTCGTCGCGTTCGTCCGCAGTTTCATCCGTAGGTATCTGCCGCATCATCCAGGCAATCTCATCCCACCAGGCGATTGTCTGGTGGTCGATGAAATCGGTGGCGACAAAAAACAACGCCGGAATGCCAAGCTGCTTCAGAATCGGAAATGCGATTTCGTAGTTGTCGACGTATCCATCGTCGAAGGTGATCAGGACGGCCTGGCGGTGCTGCCAATAGTGGGCCGGTTTCTCGATGACGTCGACGATGGTCACGACTTCAAAGTGATCGCGGACGAACTCCATCTGTTGCCGGAAGAGTTGTTCGTCGGCACTGAACACCCCGCGGTCGAACGAGCAGGCATCCGCGTTGCCGACGCGATGATAGGTAAGCACCAACAAGCCGCGCCACGATCCAATCATGCGGACCAGGCGATTGATTCCCAGTCGTTCCGCTTGTTTGGCCAGTTTGCGATACGAGAGCCATTTCATGCCGCCATCCTTTGAACTTGCGGCATGTAAAGCTTCTCGTAGTAATCCATCAGCGAGCCCGGCTGATAAGGCGCGTCTTTATCGAAATCGCTTCGGCGTAAGATCTCGTTCCACAAGTGCACGCCACGGGTCGCTTGAAATAGCTGATAGCTTTCAGCATACGTCTGATCGAACGGGCTTTCCCAATGGGCACCAGATACCGGATAAAAGACCGTCGTGGGAACTTCGTACTGATGCAGATTGAACTTGTGCATCGCATGGCAGAAACCAATCGGACCTCCGGCACTTCCCCAGCCAACGGGCACGATATTGCCAGAAACGTACCGGCGATACAACTTCTGTCCGATCTGCTTCGGCCCATCGAACCGGTCGATGCGGTGCGGGTGTCGGCAACGATCCGCCATATAGGCACACGCTTCGTGCCCCTTCGGAAACATCAACACGCCGACGGCTGCCGTCCAAGGAATGTTCTTTGCTAGATCGATCTCGCGCCCGAAAACGATGGGGGCGTCGAAGTCGAATTCACGGATGCACAACATGTCGGCATCGATCCAGCAGCTACCCCGATCGTAAAGCATCTGCCAGCGAAACAGATCGGCGAAGCCTGCGTACGATCCGTTGAAGTAGGTAAAGATCTGGTCGTGCGGAATGATCTCGTTCGCGTTACGGAGCGTTACGCCGTCAGGGACGCCTTGAATATCATCGTATACGTAAAGATCGACCGGATGTCCATGATAAGCGAACGAAGCCAGGCAGACTTGTTCCAGCCGCGAAAGGCGGTCACCAATCCATAGCGTTTGAATTCGTAATGGTGTTCGCATGGTACGTCCATGTGGTGCGAGGGATAGTCGTTCAGAAACGAGTGGCCGCTGAGACGGCTCAAGCCGCGATCAATAGTGGCTCTCCGAGATACTTCTGCTCGTAGTAGTCCATCAACGAGCCAGGCTCGAATGGAGCTTCCAAATCAAACTTGTTTCGTTGCACCTCGAACGAGTTCAAATAGACGGCCCGCGTCGAAGGAAGCATGCCCCAGTCGTTGCGGAAGGTTTCGTCGTAAGGGCTTCGCCAACGGGCTTCATGAATCGGAAAGAAGACCGGGATCGGCTGGGCAAGGTGATCGAGTTGCATCTGATCGACCGCAACCTGGAAGCCCCCTTCGTCCCCGACAATCCAGGATCGGATCGGTCGCAAGTCGCCAGTAACGCGGCGACGGAATGCCTTCTTCAACCGATGCCGCAGCTTCTCGCCTGGCACGGGAAAATGGGGATTCAAACAGCGATTGAGCATAAATTGACAGGCCGGATGATGCGCCGGGAAGATCAACGCCTGATGCCCCCAGCGGTAACTGTCGACGTCCGACTTGCGACCAAACACAATCGGTTCGTCAAAGTCGAACGGACGGATGCAAAGCATATCGGTGGAAACGTAGCAGCCGCCGCGTTCCAGGAGTGTCTTCCAGCGAACGATCGCTTCGATTCCCTTTCGCGAGTTCTTACGAAAGAGGCTGCTCGACTCCGGCAAGATCTCGTTGGCGTCCACCGGGGTCACACCTTCGGGAAGGTTTTCGATCGGAGCGTAGCTGAGCAGTTCGACGTCGTCGTGATGGGCTGCGAACGAGGCGAGGCAGATCCGTTCGATGCGGGTAAGTGGGCCACTATGCTTAAAGCTGCGAATCTTCATGCTGGGTGTCCTTACAGCGAATGAACCAGGATCGGCACCGGGGAGTATGCCTGGTCGGTTGGAAGCGTGGGGAGGAGCAGATCAACGAGTGACCGCGCCGACGTCTGCTGCTGAAGCTGAGCGGTGTCAGCGATGACTTGCCAATCGCGACGAGTTGGAAAGGTTATGCGGTCGATCTCTTCGCGCTGATACTGATCGAGCCCATTAACACAGTAGGCTGGCGTTTCGGCGCGATGATAATATTCGCGGTTCGCGGTGCCGACCCCGTTGCGGGCAAAGGTAGAATCGGTGGGGTGCCACTGGTGCACCGCTTTCACGCGATGCAGCACCGTTCGGGCTCGGACAGCTTTCATCGCCAACCGCCGCTGAAGATCGCGATCTTCAAAGCCCCAGCCGATGTAATTCTCGTCGAAACCGTTGATCTTCAGCAGGTCTTCACGGTGGCAAGCGAACGCACAGCCGGTCAGCCGAGGACGCATGGGGATGGTTAACAGGCTGTAGATCCGGGCGCGAAAGGTTTTCCGCGTAAGTCTTCTACGTTCCGTTACTTCGATCTTCGAATCGATTTCCCAATGATCAATCACCCGGTTGTCGATATCCGCGGTTGCTGCTTTCGAAAGCCGGTAGCAGTCGCTGGCCAACACCACGCCCTGCTTCAAGCCACCAGTCATCGCCTGCAGAAAGTGAGGCGGAACGATGCAGTCGGCGTCGAGGAACACAAGCTGCTGACCGGTTGAAACGACGACGGCGCGATTGCGACATTTCGCAAGTCGAAAGCCCTCTTTGGGCTGCGTTAAAAAGATGATGCGGCCTGGCCACTGCTGGGCAAAGGTGGCAACGCAGGCTTCGGTTTCAGGACCTTGCGATCCGTCGTCGGTCACAATCACTTCGCACGAGCACGTATCGATTGCCTGATTTAGGATCGATCGGAGGCAATTCGCCAAATGGCCGGGGCGCTCGTACGTGGATACGACAATGCTGATGCTGGCCGGATCATTCATTGCAGATTCACTTAAGCTGGAACGTCAAATGAAGCCAATTTCAATCGTTCTTTTTGCCCCTAAGAATTGAAAGCAGATTCGAACCAATGGTGGGGTATGCCACTACTATCGGAGGAGATGAGTCATGCGCTATATGTGAATTAGATAAACGTCGATGTTTGTGTCGATATTTCTTGGGGATGACCGCAACCCGGGAAACCTGGGTAAAGCAGTCCTCTCAGGGGTGTTCAAAATGGACATGTTGTGTCCATTTCGACGAATAGCACCACGGGTGTCTGCTAGCTGAGGAGTTCCGCTGAGGCATTACTCGAACGACGAGTTGGAAGTCGAATTGGAGCCTCGAAGTGAGATGTTGTCAGGCTAACTACGCAGCATCTTTGGTATATCTTCCATTACGATAGCGGTATTACTTGGGGTACTAGCGACTCTTGCCGGTTGCCGGAACGAGTACGCTTCCTCCGAAACGCCGCCCCTTGCGAAAACCGACCGGGTTCAGTTCGTTGTCGCCGTGATAGACGCCACCGGTGGTCTGCGTGTCATCGTGCACCGGCACCCCGACGTTCAAGATGAGTCGTGTTCCGTGGGACGTTTCCAGCATGAACGGGGCATGGGCTTTCGGTTCGATGACTTCTTTCTCTTGATCGAAGTGCAACAGCAAGTCATCGACCGGATGGGACTGTTGGGCTAGACCTTCCCAGTTGACTTTGGCGGGGATTCTATTCCAATAACCGCGGCTCAATTCCCAAGCCTTCCCACCAAGCAACTTGATGGCGAAAACTCCTTCGGCATCGGCTGGCGGTTGATAGACGGTGCCCATCAAGTCGTAACCTTCCTCCGTTGCCCAGGCCACGATTTCCTCTTCGTGCGCAGCGGGATCCTCGAGCTTCTTCCACTTCTCGGGCAAAGGAGATCGACGACCGGTATCGAGGTCCTCGAAGACGAAGGTCAAATTATTGGTCGGTTCCTGATAGGCCGCCAGCATGTGGTTACTAAAGCTGCCGAGCTGCCGATCGACCGCGTAAAACGACGATGCTTGAGGTTCCGGTTCCAGTTCTGGAAGTGCCAAGAACTCGATCTGCAAGGTCGACGGATCAGCGATGAACTCCTTCGCGTGAGCTTTCCACCAGGCCGCCCAGCGGTTCCCGCTCTTCTGATACAGATCTCGTTTCAACTGTCGCTGCCGACTGGTTCCCCCATCGAAGACCCCGTACAACGTCTCTTCGTCAAACTTCTGACCGGTAAGCTTCTGTAACGCACCGAAGACTTCGCGAACAGGACGACCCATTCCGTATTGATTGTCTTCATTCTTTTCGTCCAGATCATGTTGTTGCATGAACTTCGTCAGCGTGGGGTCGGTCGCTCGCAGACCCATGTCGGAACTGGGGCCGCGTAGCGTCCGAGGAATGTTTTGGATGAGTACCGGAATGGCCCGAGGATCGCCGATGGCTCGCAACGCGAAGGCACAACAGCTTTGCATCAACCCACTTTCGGAGGTCGAAAGTTCGTTGCTCAGTTCCGGGATCGCGTCGGGGCCGAGCTCGACGATCTGCTGGATGATCTTTGCCCAGCGATCCGTATAAAGATCAGGCCCCTGGCTCACTTCTTCCAACTGATCCAGCAGCTTGCCTGTGGGCGTTTCTGGTCGTAGACGGCTTGGCAAGAAGGTCTGATCCGATTTGGTCTCATCGAGCGATTCGCCAGCATCTTCCCGTTGGGCACGGTGGCGAAGATACCGTGCCAAACGATCGTCGTCATCTTCCGGCATGAAGGGTGGTGTTTCATCGAGGTGGATGTCCTGCGTCACCTCGGCACCCGGCGGCACATGAACGTAAGCTCGCGTTCCGCTATTCGTCATCGAATAAACGTAGTTGCCGCCAGGGGCGACTCGCAAACGATAGGTTCCATCTTCATTGACACGGACCGACGTCACCGCAGCGCCGGTCTTGGGCCGAGCGGGTCCGTAGTGGGCGATAAAAATCGGACGGCCACTCTCCGCGTCGGTTCCGTCCGAAAGCTGTTCGCCAGACTGATAGACCTTGCCGATGATAAACCCGCCCGTCACCAGGTGAATATCAGCGTTTTTAATTGTTTGCCCAGGAACGGCTGCTTGATTCTTAACCGCGATGGGAACGTGTTCGTCCATGGAAGACCAGATGTTGTAATGATCCTTCGTCATTCGCAACTGATAACGGCCATCGGCATCGGTCGTGGTTTCAAACGTGCGGTCGCGAGCGATTCCCTGGGCCATGATCGGAGCCCCGGCCACTGGTTTGCCGGTCACATCGTCGATGACCGTACCTTCCACAATTGCCGCCTTGGTTAGCGTGACGTTGACTTCGTTGGGGATGCGATTTGCGAGTGCGGTTGTCAACGGATAGTCCGGGTGAGAAACGTAAAAATTCATTCCGGTCGTCATCATGCCGACGCCAGTCTTCTTGTCGAATGTAGCCGTATCTTCCGGATTCCAACGACGAAGATCCGATATCTCGTAACGACCATTGGCATCGGTCACGGCGGTCCAGATTCCCGGAATCGGCTCGAGGCCGCAACTGGTCACATAAACGGTCGCACCAGGGATCACGGTCCCTTTATCGTTGCTGACAAATCCGGTCAACTTGACTGGATGCTTGGCCAGAACAAGGTCCCGTTCTTCCGACTTCCCATTCGTTGTCCCAACACGTTTACCTGCCGAGGCATGTTCCGCCAAAGCGGCGACGAGCATCAAATCTCCCTGAGGCGTCGCGGCTGTCTCGATATCAGCAAACTCGAACCGCCCTTCTTCGTCGCTGATCGTTTGAGCGAGGGGCGTCGTTGTGCGGAAGTCAGACGCAATCCGCAGCACTTGAATGGTCACCCCTGGCAGTGGATCGCCACGATCGTCAAGGCATTTGCCATGAAGCCGTATTGATTGCAGCTGCGGCGAGACGGCTTGAGGCAAAGTGGCAGGAATGGGCGTTGTTGGCTGCGGCTTCGCTGTTGCGGGTTGTTCTTCGGCCCGAACGCCTCCGATCAGATAGAGGCTTCCGCCCAATAGAGCCAGCATCACCAGGCAAAAGCGAACGCTGAACTGGGTTACCTTGTTGCGACGGGGATGGATCATACCGCGAATCCTTTGCGTCATTGTCCAACGGAAGCCAATCATGTTGAGCACCGGTGCTGGCGTGCTCCAGGGCGTGGCGGTCGATGCGAGATGGAAGAGAGTCTCGGCATACTGAATTGGTTCGGCCTGATTCAGCACGTAGTTATCACAGATCTCTTCCCGCGACCGCGAGATTTGTAGACCAAGCAGCTGGACCAGCGGATGCCACCACCAGACCAGCGTTGCCACGCGCTGCAGGAAACTACCGAGTCCATCACGTCGAACCACGTGAGCGAACTCGTGAATGAGCACCTCGCGTAGGGCTTCCGTTTGATCGGCTTGAAGCAGATTCGCTGGAACGTAAACGGTCGCGCGGAACATACCGACAACAAATGGCATCGTTAGTTGGCTGACCACTAGCGATGGCGGTTGAGTCAGGCCGACGGCATTTGCGGCTCGATGGGTGACTGATTCGAGTCGGGATCGCTCTTCATCGGTCAACTGGTGCAGACCAGCACGCTGGATCAATCTGCGAATCTTTAAGCTTCGCAGGAACCAGACCATGGCAGAGAGCGTCGCACCCAACAGCCAAATCGCCGACAGCATGCCCGCTACATTCCATTCCGATGACGATGTAACCGCAGTTCTGCTTGTTGGTGGCGTGTTGAGCGGCTCTGGCATCGTCGACGGAGAGGACGCGGCGACCGGAGGTTCTGATTCGATTACATGCTCGGGCAACGGTAGATCGAGGGGGGCCTGTCGATCGATGGTGATCTCTTGAAACGATTCCGCTACTGGCGTTGGTTCTGCGGTCCTTGGAATCTGAACGACAACTTTCGCTGGCGGCGCTGGTGCTTTCGTTTCCGCCCGCCAACTGGAGACCGGTAAAAAGAACGTGAACAGCGGAGCAGCGAGAAGTAGCAACAAGCCGGTCATGCCCATGCTATAGCGACGGGCCGGATGGTGCGGCTGAAAGGCAATTAAGAGTGACGTTACCAGGCAGATGAGACTGACCTGGGCGATCGACAGGAGAGCGAACTCGTACCAGTTGGATGGAATCATTTCTTCTTCCTCTGCGAGTCGAGTAACGAACGAATCTGCGCGGCCTCCGATTTGGAAAGCTGGCCTCCGTTGAGCAGCGTTAGAAGTAATCCTTCTGTTGAGCCATCAAAGACCATCTTCACGAAACGCCGGACGCTGCTTTCCTGAGTCTCTTCACGACCGACGGTTGGCAGATAGCGGAAGCCACCTTCCTCTTCCTGATGAGTCAGCCAACCTTTTTCTTCCAGGCGAACCATCTGGGTTTGCACCGTATTGCGCGAAACGCCCCGACGCTCTTTCAGAACGTGCCACGCCTCGCTGACCGTGCTCGACTCGCGATCCCAGATCAGGTTCATAATCTCCCACTGCGTTTCCGACAGCGTCGGAAGCTTGTTCGCACCATTCATCGCATAAGATCCATCGATCAGTAATGTGAGCACTGCCGAGCCAGAGTGAGTCTGCCTACAGCTGTAGGTTAAGGTTGCCTACAGATGTAGTCAATGGAAATGTTGGCAAATTTAGGGACGTCTGCGGGAAAGATTCCCAGAATGATTGCAGCCTGACGAACTCGCCATTTTCGGCGATTCCTATTCCTTAACAGGTTTTTTCAAAGCTTCTCACGCGGAATCCGAACAACTTTTTGTTTACCAATCTGGGACAAGCCTGGTTGGGTGGCGTCTTAAAGGTAAAAAGCTCGGAGTGCTCGAACTTGTCACCGCCACAGCCATCCAATCCCCAGGACGGAACCGACGTCGCTCGATTGAGCCGACTGTTGGACAGCCATGCCGGGGCACTGATGCTGTATGCCCGGCAACTTTGTGGTGATCCGGAAGATGTCGTGCAGCTGGCATTCATCAAGCTCGCTTCGTTAGAAGTCTGGCCCGATGATTCGCGAGCGTGGCTCTACCGGGTCGTCCGTAACGAAGCAGTCAGCCAGCGGCGAAGCGAGCAGAGGCGTCGCGAACGCGAACAGGCAATCGCCCAGCATCGCAAGTCATGGTTCGTCTCGGAACCTGGGACACAAATCGATGCGGGGCGCGCGGTCGAATCGCTGACCCAGCTAGAACAACAGCAGCGCGAGATCGTCGTCGCGCGGATTTGGGGCGGTTTGTCGTTTCGCGAGATTGGCGAACTGATCGGTGTTTCGCAAAGCACCGCGCATCGCGAATATCAAAATGCAATCTTCCTTCTTCAAAGCGAGTTGAATGAGCCATGTCCTCCTCCTTCCCAGAGCCTGAACTCCCACCGGAATCGATGACCCCCTTCGAGGCCGAGCTAAAATCGATGGCGCCGTCGCTGGGACACTTTCAACGTGACGAGGTTCTGTTTGCCAGCGGCGAGCAGGCTGCAAAGCGTCGCCAACGTCGGACCTTGCGCGTTTGGCAAGGTCTTTGCTGCGGACTACTGGTTGGATTGATCGTGCAAAGCGTCAACCCCCGCTCGGAAGAGCCAGATGCGGTCGGCCCCACGATGATCGCGGCACCAACGGACGTTACCCCATTGGCTCCGGGGCCGTTGGAACCACCTCGCCCGATCGAGCCGTTGCTCGACGAAAAGAACCGTCACGTGGCAATCGACGAAATGGCGAAGCCCACCGGCGAGTTGGCGATGGGGGATGTGATCACGAATTTGTTTGAGTCGATGCACAATTCCAACGAGTTATCGGCACAGCCTGGGTTGCGCTCGGGGTCGTCGCTTCGCGACGTTGAAGTCGAACCGCAGTTCATTCCGCGGGCAGGCCAACCAAACAGCTTGCCCGTGTTTCCGATGCTTGAATCGAGGAGGATTCGATGATGCGACGTTGGTGCCTGGCAGGTTCGCTACTCAGTTTGCTGTTACTGTCCTCGGCTGGTGCTGAGATTGTCGAGACAGAAATTCAGGTAGATGGTACCCGAGGTGAACGTTACGACATTGAACTTCATGCCGTGGCACCGAAGCCGCCAGTCCTTGAAGTGTCGCTTCTGCCTCCTCTGTCCGAAAAACAGCCTGGGAACGCGGCCCCACTGTACTATCGCGCCATCTTGTCGGCTAGTCAGAAATTCCAGCAGATGAAGGACCCTCAAGACTTCTGGGCGGATTGGGAGTCCTGGATGAAGATGCCGCTGGATGAGATCCCCGTCGCCAAGTTGGAAGAGCGGCTCGAACCATTCCAGGAAGCACTTCGCGAAACCGCGATGGCTGCGCGGCGTTCGACCTGTGAGTGGGACTTTCCACTGCGGGAATCGAAGACCGAGATCATGCAGATTTACCTGAACGAAGTTCAAGAATGCCGTAGCCTGGCGCGGCTGTTGATGCTTCGGATTCGTGGAAATATGGCGGCTGGCAAACGGGCCGAAGCGATCGCGGATCTGCAAACCGGCTATGCCCTCGCACAAAACGTGGGTGGTCGTGGTTTCTTTGTGAATCACCTGGTCGGCTTGGCCATCGCGCAGCAGATGCACCGGGCAACCCTCGAACTGATTGCACTTGAAGATAGCCCGAATATCTATTGGTCGCTGACCATGCTCCCCACCCCGTTGATCGACTCGAAGCACGCGCTCGATACGGAGATGAACCTGCTGCGAAGCATGTTCCCTGAGATTTATCATGCCCGTGACTCGAAAGAAAACTTCAGCCGGAGCTATTGGGACGAGCAACTACGAAGCCTGGTCAATCGGTGGATCGAACAGCAACCTAAGTCGGACGGAAAGCCTTCCGGTGGAAATAACTTGCTACAAAGCCTCGCGTATCAAGGGATGGCTTTGAGCCAGGCCCCACGCATCAAAAAGGAACTGGTGAGCGAGATGGGCTATACGCAGAAGGTGGTCGATGCGATGCCCGACAGCCGCGCTGTGCTGCTACATGCGGCCATCAAATGCGATCAGATTCGGGACGAAGTGTTCGCCCCGTTTGGTTTGCCTTATTACCAGGCGGCGAAGTTTTACGAGCAGTCCAAGCAGCATCAGCGAACGGACGGCTTCTTTGCTCCAGAGTCACTTGTTACTTCCTGGATTGGAAGCAGCAAGTACGTGCATATCGCCATCGCGCGGAACGACCAGTGGATTGAAGCCCTGCGGTTCATTGAGTCGTTACGAGACTATGCCGCCGCCGAAGGAGTGTTTCCTGCAAGACTCGACGAACTGAGCGGGTTGCCCGCGCCGAATTCATCCTACACGGGTAAGCCATTCGAATATGAACGGGATAAAAAAGATCCGACCATCGCGAGGTTCTCGATGGGGGAAGCCGGATACTTCTACGAATTCGTGCTAAAGCTGGCACCTCCCAATCCACAGGCGTCCAAGGAGTAGACGATGATTCGATACAGTTTAGGCGGGACAATGTTGGGATGGTTGCTGCTGGTATCAGCAGCCTCGGCCCAGCAAGACCTTGTGAAGAAGTATGTGCCAGAAGACGCAGGCCTGGTGATGGTCTTCCGACCTTCGTCCATGATCGACAGCGAAGCGTTGGCGAAGGTGCCTTGGGATCGACTCGATACGACTATTGAGTCGGGACTGGGCGAGAAACTAAGCAATGTCGCCTCGATGGTAATGTACGCAGGTCCGGTCGAAGCGGACGGATTTCCACGTTTTGGCGGTGTGATTCAACTCAAGCGGGCGGTACCAATTGCCAAGATGTTTCCGCGGCTACAGGAGATCCAGACGCTAGAGCTATTGGGAACCAAGAATCAGCAGTATCTGTCAGGCAAACTGCCCGGAGGATCGCGGTGGGAGGTGCATTTGCTGGACGAGACGACGCTGGTACTTGGAACCTCGAAGGTCGTTGCCGAAATGCTCGACGATAAGCCAAATGTTGCGAACCCGAGGATTGTGGAACTGATCTCGGACGACCCCAAGCTGGCGATGCAATCGCTTCTGTGGATGCCTAGCCTCCGCCGCGTATTGGTACCGCTGGCAGAAGATCCACGCATGACGAGAGTAATTCCCGGCATCGCCGATTTCCCCGAGAGCTTGGAGTGGGCACGTTTTCAGTTGGTAGCGGCGCCACGGCCTTCGCTCAACTTAACGCTTCAAGCTGTCGACGCGAATGGCGCCACGGAGTTGATGGAGCTTGTTGACCATTTCACTGCCGCCGCAAAACTGAGTCTGGCCATGAATGGTGGAACGCTGCCAGAGAAGTACTTGGAATCGATCCAACATATCAATCCAAAACAAGACGGGTTGCAGATCGTGCTGGCGACCTCTCCCGAGGACAAAGTGACTGGTGAAATGTTGGCTCAGGGAATAAGCCAATTTGCCGCCCAGGCAGCGGAGAAGGCTTCGTTTGAAACCCGGCGAGCCGCGGCGACGAAGAACCTGAAGAAGATGATGCTGGCGTTTCATACGCTTGCCGCGGGCGAAGAGCAAAAGTTCCCGCCTCAGGCAACGCGCGATGCTGATGGCAAGCCGCTTTTGTCATGGCGTGTGCATGTGTTGCCATACGTCGGCCAGCAGCAGCTGTACGATCAGTTTCATCTGGACGAACCGTGGAATAGCCCCCACAACGTCAAGCTCGTCGAGAAGATGCCAGACCTGTACACAATCCCTGGCGATGAAGACCTTGCGGCCGACGGCAAGACACGTTTCCAGGTTCCCTTGGGGAAAGGCATGCCAGGCGAGAACCTGGGAAAGCTTGGCTTTATCGATCTGACCGATGGGACATCGAACACGATTGCAATCGTCGAAGCACCTCGCTCGAAGGCAGTTGTCTGGACCAGCCCGGAGGATCTACCGGTCAAGTTGGACGATCCAATGCAGTCGCTGATCGATCCCGAAGAGCCTTGCTTCTGCTACAGTCGCTTCGATGGAAGTGCTGGCTTCTTTCCTGTCGAAGGGAATGTCGTCAAGGTTCAGACCATGCTGACCCACCAAGGAGGCGAAGTCGTTCCGCAGTAGCTGGCGAATAGGCAGAAACACCTCGAGAACATTTTTGGGGCGTTCTCGAGGTGATCGTTGCTCGTCAACTTATTTGCCGCTGGCTGGCGGACGAGCAAGAACCCACGTTGCGGGGATTTCTCCCAAGAACTCCGGGGCGTTCGGTCCTTCGGTGATTTGCAAGTTCAGCTTGTCACCTTCAAGCTGATACGTGCCTGAGAACGCTCGCTCCGCCTCCCATTGTAAGTTGGGATTGCCTGGATCGAGCCAGGTACCTCGCTTGGGCGACTGCGATGGGGTAACACGAATGTTGGTGGCGAAGTGCAACGTGTTGGGTTCGCCGTCAATTCCCTCTCCCGCCTCGACGGTTCCGTTCAATTGATGCCGGGTACCATTGTCCCGATTATCGCGAATCAGTTGGAAGCGATCCCCGTCCAGCTTCAAGCGAACGCCGCCCATGCCAAGCTGCCCAAACGCTTCTGGCTGGATCCATTCCCCCCGGAGCTTCTCAAGCGATGGTGAGATGGCATTCAGGGAATTGGCCGCTGTCGGTTGGACGTATGACGCTCCTTGAGCGGCAAAACCGTCCCACACATCATTCGGAACTTGCTGCTGACTCAACGAAGGAGCAGGATCTAGCAACGAGTCTGTCTGAGGGGCTGTTGAAGTTGCCGCGGCCCGTTCTAGATGCAATGTTGGAGGAAGCTCCATGCAGAAGGAATCGTCGACGAAGACTTTTTCAATGGCAATGGTGAAGCGGTCTCCATCGGGCTGAACCTTGGCGGTAAACAGCTTCTCTTCGGTCCCGATGATGCCAGGGACGTTCGTGGGGATATGCCCTGGCGCCACGGTGGCCTGGGCATCTGGTTTAAAGCGCTGGAACGTCAATTGTGGCTGGCTGTTGTTCACTGGCTGGGCGACTTCAAGGGTGCCGGACAGCCGGGTCGTTTTGCCGGTGCTTTCATCAAGGCGGATCCAAGTGTATCGATCTCGGGCGAGTTCGAACGTGTACTTGGTGTCGTTCTTCTTACCATCGTTAGGGACGCTCGCATCCCAATGGCCTTGCAGCGACAACACTTCTGCCAAGGGATGCAGCGGCAGATCGGTGTCGGCGGAATTCTCGTTGAGGCGGTCGAACGTGTAGCGAACGTTGCCCCACAGGCCGACGAAATCGGGAGCTACAGTATAATGTGGCACCAGGTGCAGTTGCCCAGCGGCCAACTCGATCGAGCCACTCATAAGTGCCGTGATGCGGTTCGAGTTCTCGATCGGCTGTAGAAACGTGATCGTGTGAAAACGATTGTCCCCAAAGTTAAGTACCGGTTCTTTCAAGACGCGAAGGGTTCCGGTGACCTGCTTTTCAGCGGAAATCCCCTCGTCACCGCTTAGTACAAACTGATTACCATTAATTTCGAGCTGCATCCCTTGAAGGGCCCAATTGCCTTGAAGGTGACGTTCCACAGGCGTCAACTCTAGCTGCGTAACGACGCCGTTGGTCCGAAGTTTCGTCGAGGGCTGAGGACCCTTGGACGAAACATTCTTTTTCGGTGTCGAACGATCGTATAGTTGGACGGTCAGCGTATGCCCGTCGATCGTCACGCTAATCTGGGAATGGTATGTTTCCTTCGGCTTTACGTCCGAAAGGTTGACGCCGACTCTGATCTTCTGGTTAGGCTTGATGAGATCGAAGTTTTGGATCAACACATTCTTCAAGGGGACGTCGGCGGGAACCGAATGATCGAGGATGTTGAGTTTAGGGTCGATCTCGAATTGAACCTTTACATCCCGCAACGGTTGATCGCTGACGTTGGTGATCATCGCGCAGTGAAAGTTGGAAAGTCGCGGATCATAGGCTGCGTCGAATAGCTCGAACTTGATATGCTCCTCCAACCATTTTCGATCTTCGGGCGAAGCATCGTATGCCTGATTGCCGGTAGCATCCTCCTTTCGCGATTCCAGCAACAGTCCTGGCAGTTCGATCTTCGATACCGGTCCACTTCGCTGGAACTCGAAGGTGGCTGGTAGCTCATCAGGAACAAACGCGACCGAAGGCTCGCTCGGCTTTTCAAACGCCTTAGTCAGCGTCAAGGATAGATGTCCCCCATCCAGCCGGTACGTCCCGGAGACACGGTGTGCCGGGTTGAGAGTTTCAACGCTTCTGTCGAAGTCGAGCGTCGCGGCGTGAAACTCAATGACATCTTCACCTCGCGACAGGGTAAGAATCCCTGAGGCAATTTGCGGCTGCGGATTGTCCTCGGACTTTGGGGTCCACTCGATCAGATAGCGGCGATTGAAAATCAGCAATCGGTTGATCGTTCCCGAGGGCGTTTCGTGATTGGGATCTGTTTCCGGAACCCAGGTTCCCGAAAGTTCCGCGTAGGGATCAGTCGTCGGTGGAGTTGGCATAACACTGGCCACGGCCTGCTGCCCTGTCATGGCTCCGAAGGGACTTGCCCCGGGCGTGTACTGCGTGAAGTTCCAGGTAATTGGGTAGGTGTTATTCGCGATGCCTGGCAAGTTCTTCACGTCGGAAATCTGAAGTAGCAAGAGCGAACTGCCGAACGAATACGTTCCCGAGAACGAGCCATCGGTGATCGGCTCCCATTCCTGTTCTCCATCGAGCTTGGGGAAACGATTGGAAGGAGTGAAGGCAATCGTCGAGGCATTCGTATCGATCTCGTACTTGCCCAGCAGACGCAACCTTCGTCGATCGGTTTGATTGGGGCCAGCGATGATGCGAAGCTCGAAGTGTCCTCCGTTCATCATCAGGATGAGAATATCACCACGTCGATTCCCAGAAGCGATTTCGCCGTACCATTGGCCTGCGGCAAGGCTGCTCGGAAGATTCACCACCGGCAAAGGCCATTGCGGGGGTGTCATCCCGTAAACCGCGTTGGCAGGCACCTGGGCAATGGGAGGTTGCATTAAGATGTCGGAGTAAACATCAAGTTGCCATCCGACTGGTTGCGAGCCTTTCGAGATCTCTGGCAGCTTTTGAACGTTGTGGAACTTGATCTTTAGGCTGTTGTTCTCTTGCTGGTAAGTTCCTTCGAGGCGTGCTCCTGCGACGCTCGTCCACTTCGGGGAGCCGTTCGCTCCTGGGAAACGTTTTATCGATTTGAAGGAAATGGTCGCACTCGGCTCGTCGATCTCGTAGTCGCCCATCAGGTTGGCGCTCGGAGCGCCAGGAACCCGTCTGGGATCCATCATCACCAGTATGAAGGTGCCATCTTTCAACGTCAGCGACACCACACGCTCAGGCTGCTCGCCAGAATCGGAGTGTCCTTGCCAGTTGCCATACAGCGGAAAGGCGGCTCGCAAAGGGTTCACGGGTGGGTAGAACGCAGGTGCGGGCCCCATAGAGTTGGACGGCCACTGAAAGTTGGTGTTGGGGGCGGATTGGGTTGGTGCGGGAGTCGCCTGCTGGTAAACGCCAGTGGCCGGAGCCCAGTGGTTGCCGGTTGCTGGCAACCGGGTCGCAGGCCCCACAAGACCAGGAGGCTGAACGTAATAAGGAGAAGGTGTGGCAGGCGAGGTCGCTTGAGCAGGCTGGAAGCCGCCGACAGCCGCACCCATCCTCTGCGCTGGTGCCGTTGCGTTAGGGACACTGAATCGTGCACTGGCCGTAGCTTGAGGTGCCCGAGCTGTTGTTCCAGATGCCTGGGGCGACGTCGAGCCATATCCATCCTGGACCGGGAATCGTGCCGTCCCATATCCATGATTGGACGGAGGTATCGGCACGCTGAATCGGGCGTTGGGGGCAACCTGGGCTGGCTGAGGTTGTACGTTCGGTGCCCCGAACTGTGCTGAATCGCGAGCGATTCCTATATTGGGAAACTGATTTCGGTTTTCATCCGTGACTCGGACTCCTTCCACTTTCTCGACGATGCGGACGATCTTCTCGTCGCCGCGAGTCAACGTGACCTCGCCATCTTCGAGCGTGAACCCGTCCACCTTGCCTTCAATTTCGAGCTCGTACTTGCCGGCGGCCAGGCGAACGTTGTTTTCTCCTTTGGTCACCGTCAGGCGGCGGTAGGTTTCGTCCCCCTTTTTGATTCGCACGGCAACATCTTCAGCGAAGCTCTCGATGGTGAGCGTTCCCTTGCCGGTCTCGAGCGTGATTAAGATTCCGGCCAGCATCAGGGCGAACGCGCCGAATCCGGCGGCAACCCAACGTGTGATGCGTGAGTTTCCATTGCCGAAGTTGGTGGGCTTCGGTTCGGCGGGGCGTGGTACACGGGTCGGATCTTGCAGATGGGCCAGCCATTGTCCGAGAAGCGATTCGACTTCTAGCGCCGTGCCATAACGCTCTTCTGGATCGCGCGAAAGCAGCTTGCGAACGATTTGATCCAGCCAGTCCGGAATGTCAGGATTGTGTTCAGTCAGCGGCCGGGGCGAAGCGGTGGTGATGCGTGTCAGGACACCCATCGTGGTGTCGGCGCGGAAGGGAGAATGCCCGGTGCACATGAAGTAGAGCACGCTACCGAGGCTGAAAAGATCGCTTCGCCCGTCGAGGCTTTCACCGCGTGCTTGCTCGGGTGACATGTACTGCGGCGTACCGACCAGCGTGCCACTTTGCGTCATACTGGCATCGTCGGCGGCGCGAGCGAGGCCGAAGTCGGTGATCACAACGCGTTCGACCCCGTGGTTCAGCAGGATGTTGGCTGGCTTTACGTCGCGATGGATCAGCCCCTGAGCATGGGCCGCTGCCAGACCGGAAGCGACTTGCTTGCCGATCCGAAGGACTTCGCGAACTTCCAGTGGGCCATTCTTACGGACGCGACTTTCGAGCGAACGCCCCTCCAGTACCGGCATTACCAGGTAAGGCAATCCGTTCTCTTCGTCCACCGTTTGAATTGGCACGACATGTTCGTGAACGACCGCCGCGGCCGACTTGGCCTCGCGAGAGAATCGTTTCCGAGCCGCCGCGCTGGCGGCAAGTTCGGGCGAGAGGACTTTGATCGCAGAGTGCCGATCGAGTGACGGATCGTAGCCCCGCATGACGATGCCAGTTCCGCCGCGTCCCAGGACTTCCAGAATTTCGTACCGGCCGAATCGCCCCAGGGAATCGGGATGATCGCTCGGCGTCAGGAAGCCGACCCAGATGTTCGAGGAAGATTGCGGCTTCTCCATCGCTCGGGTCGGATCGCTGCCGGCGTCGGCTTGCAGATAACCACGGACCTCGTCCAGCGGCATCCCGGCATCGGCGACAACTTCCAGTTGCGACTGGCACGTCGGGCAATGCTCTACATGTTGGGTAACCTTGTGCTGCTCTTCCGGAGCAAGCCGATCTTGAAGCAATCGTTCAAAGACGGCGTCGTCGTAATGAGACCGGGCAACCATGGGACTATCCTTTAGGCGAGATCGATGTGTCGTCCATTTGTTGGGCATAATGTTTCAGCTTGGCCAGGACTCGACACCGAGCGACCCGCACACTGCCAGGCGGCTTCCCTAAGGCAGCAGCGACCTGATCGATCGATTCTCCTTCGACACCCGTTCGCCAGAATGCCTGCCAGTTCTCTTCGGAGAAGTGAGACCGCGCTTGTTGCGCGGCCCAGGCAAACAGTTCGCGGCGATATTCCAGATCGAACTGGGTGGCAGCTTCGCTCTCTTCGGCTGCATGCTCGTGAAGCATTTGCAGCAAACGCGTGTCGCCGCTCCCCCGTGGTTCCTTCTGGCGGGTCAGAAAATTGATCATCAGATTGCGGGCGATTCGGAAGAGCCAACCCCGAAAGGTTCCGGTTTCGGCATCGGGGTCAAAGCGATGGATCGCTGTTTGAACCGTCGTAAAGACATCCTGCGTCAGGTCTTGCGCATCGGCGTGCTGCAAGCCCTTGCGGCGGGCGAGTCGGTAGACAAGCGGTTCATAGATCGTTACAAACTCTTGCCATGCCGTATGTTGCGACACGTCTTGAATCTGAACGAGCAGCGATCTTCGCGTTTCCGGTCCTTGCACAAGCTTCCTCCTGCCCGTGTACACACACGACGCCCACGATTGTTACGTCGGCGGAGGAAATTTTAACGAGATTTTCCGGTTGTCGCCTCTAAGAGAAGTTTGCGGGCGACAAAACTTGCTATCAAACCGGACGATTGAGCGCTGCCGGTGGCCTGCCTACGGACGAGTGACCAACGGATTTTGCGTGGTGAAATAGATCCGTCCCAGGTCGAAGTATTCGCCAGGGTCGGCGAAGCTCCCTGCCGTCTGCAGATGGATGGCATTGCCGTTTCGATGCCGCCGCAATCGACCGGCCGAGCCGACCGGCACGAAGTCCCCCGATTCCCCGTCGCGAAGGAAGACGTGGTACTCGCCACCAAATTTCCCTTCGTCTGGGTTGCCCTCAATCTTGTCGATCTGCAGAACCAGTGTCATAGGGCCAGGGTGGTTGCTGGGAAGCTCGATCCCTTCGATCGCCGTGCTTCCATTGCCGAATGCCTTTCCGCTAAGACGAACGCGATCGGCTGAGGTTCGTTCCAGTTCCACACCAGCAGTGTGCAAAGCGTTCTCAGGCTGAGAGCTCAGTCCGAAACGGAAACGCTCGTTGCTTTCCGGACCGGTCAGATTCCAGCCGGCAATTTCCGCCACCAACCAGCCGCGTGGGGTGAACTCGGGTTGGCTGGCACTCGAGCGGATACGAACCGGGGGCGAAAGCGGAGCATACCGCGTCGCCGCTCTGGAGTCGTTCCGGCCGATTCGCATGGAGCCGTTGTGCGTGCGGCAGTCGGTCAAGCCGCCACTCCATTTCAGCGCGGCGACGACATCGGTGGTCGATCCTAAACGCGTTCCAATCTTTTCACCAAAGGGAAAGTCGATCAGAATCTGCCCCGTCGATTTCTCGTTTGCCAAACTGGCTGGCGGTGGGAAGTCGCTTGCGAGCCGGGTAACGGTCGCCAGCGCCAATTCGGTTGCCTGGTCGTGCTGTTGACGAAGATCGCGAGAGGTAGGTGGAGAATCACGCCAAGTCTTGGTGAGAGCATCGATGCGTGCGATCGATTTCTGTTCAACTTGCTTCAGGGCGGAAGTGACCTGATCCAGGTTGTTCGCTTGCAGTTCGGTTCCGCTGGAATCGTAAAACGCCTGACGAAGATTCATCGCGGCCAGGCAGAGGGAACTCTTCCCTGGGCCATTGCCAGCTGTCGCAACGCCTTCCTGGGCAGCCCAGCAAGGAATCGCGATCGAGAACATCGGTTCGCCCAGGATCGCCCACATGGTGACCAGCCGAGGATCTTCGCCTGGGGCGACCCCTTGAAAGACCGCCGCGGCGACGGTGCTATTGCGATTCAAGGTCGAGCCGGTGATCCATTGGCGATCTTTCGGGTCGGCATCGGAATCGACTTCGTTGAACGCGCTGGCATGGCAACCTTCGACATCCCGGCAAACCTGTTGCAGGAGGAACGCCATATCAAGCGTCCCAGCCTGGTGGGCACTCAGGCAAAGCTCGTGGGCTCGTCGATAACGTTTGCCGGAATACATATCTTCAATCGGCTGAGGGGCGTCATCGGGCAGTCGTTGTCGAGCGGTCTCGCTGAAGTTCGACCGCACGATGAAACCCTGCGGCGCGACGGCGGAATCGTTGGCGTCGAAGGCCTGATAACTGGTCGGGCCGACCTCAAACAGCATCGCTCCCCCATGAGCATCGATGACGCCGAAGTTCCCACGCGTCATGCGGCCGGTCGCATTCGTCCGGTCGAGCAGGGCTTGAAAGTCGGCGACCGTTTCGCAGCTTTCCAGGGCGAGCGTGATCAGGTCGCCGTTGGTCAGACCATTGGCTGCTTTGCCTTCCAGATCGCGGCTGGTCGAGTTCTCGATGCAGAAGCCAACCGTGTTGCTGCCCATTCGCATCCGACGGGTTGCCTCGGCGTTGGCGATTCCGACGAACGGATACTGGCCGCGGTCGGAATAGACTATCTCGTTTTGCGGCTGCCAGAAGTCGCGATTCTTCCACAACAGAGGCCGTCCGTCCGGCGTCGCCTTGCCAGAGACAATCACGGTCGTGCATGCCTCGGCCGAAACTGCGAAGGCACCAGCCATCAATAACAAGCCAATAAACCAGCGAACAACGATCACAGGCAAGACCAAATCTAGGAGGGATCTTCAGGAAGGAAAACGTTTCAGGCCAAGGTCGAGTCGAGGGTCACACCACAGCCAAAATCTTGCGGCGGATGGATGGTTCCGAGCTCGACTTTCACCCCATTGGCAGGCTGGCGAGCCAACAGCACGGCGCCATCCAGATCGACAAAGTCCAACAGCGGGCCAAGCTGCGCCGCCGCACTGATGGCGACTTCCGATTCGATCATGCAACCGGTCATCGTCAGCAAACCACGCGACTTAGCTTCGGCCAACATCCGGAAGGCAGGCGTCAGCCCGCCACACTTACATAACTTGATATTAACCCCATGAAACAATCCGTCACACTGGCGGACGTCATCTTCTTTCTGACAGCTTTCGTCCGCCACGATCGGGAGGGCACTTTCCTCGAAAACTTCCCGTTTGGCGGCAATCGGGGCATCCGCTGGGAGGGGCTGTTCGATGAACTCGACCCCCAGTTTGGCCAGTTCGACCGAGTTGCGGATCGTTTCCTCGACCGTCCATGCACAGTTCGCGTCGACCCGCAGGATCGCGTCGCTGTTCTGCCGAAGGGCCTGCATGATCTCCAAATCGTTGGGCGTTCCGAGCTTGACCTTGATGATCGGCCAGCCGGCATAGCCTTCCAGTTCGCGGACCATCGCTTCAATCGAGGCAATCGAAACGGTCACGCTCGACGAAGGGACGTTCGTCCACGAAAGCCCCTGACGGGCAAAAACCGTTGTTTGTTGCAACTTGCCGTACAGATCATGGGCGGCCTGATCGAGAGCGGACAGGGCAAAGTAATCGTGCGCCAATCGACGCTGAGCCCAAGACCAAAGGGCTTCTGGCGTGGTGAACTCGTAACCGGCAAGGTCGTCAGCGATGCTTTCCAGCGAACTGCTGATCGATTCGGCAGTGTGCCCGTAGTAGCTGCTGCGCGGAGCCTCGCCAAGACCCGATTCACCGTCGTGGTGAAGTTCGACGATCACAGTCTCTTGAGTCGACATCGATCCACGCGAGATCGTGAAGACGTTCCGTAGCGGCATTTCAAAGCGATGCAGTTCTAGTCGCATGTCCCCACCTTCTTTCCCAACGCCAGCACCGCGTCAGCGAGAATGCCGGGACCATCGCGATAAACATCGCACATGGGCAATCCCAGTTCGGCAGCGACCTTCTGCTTCTCGACTTCGGCCTCCTCAGCGGAGATCCGGCGACCATTCATCGAAACGCCAATCACTTCGGCGGGAAAACGCGAAGACGCCAGCGCTTCGTACAATGTCTTCAGTTCTGAAAGCGACTTCAGCGGCACATGATCGAGCCCCTTGGTATTGGTCCGGGTCGCTTCGTAACACAAGATCAATCCATGTGGGGCACAGCCATGCAGTAGCCCCAGAGTGACCGCCGAGTAAGCCGGATGGACGATGCTCCCCTGCCCTTCGACCAGCAGAATGTCGTGGTCTTGATGAGCTTGAACGAGGCGTTCGATCGAGCCGTTCACGAAGTCCGAGACGACTGAGTCGATCGGAATTCCCTGCCCGGCGATCATAATGCCTGTCTGCCCGGTCGCCAGGAATTCGGCGTCGTGTTGGCGTTTGACCAGCTCTCGCTGGACTTCCAGCGCCGTGAACATCTTGCCGACCGAGCAGTCGTGACCGACTGTATGAATACGCAGACATCCCTCGCGAAACGTTGCGTGCTTGGCCGTTTCTCGAAGATCGTTTCGGCGAACGTCGATCAGGCGAGCCCCGGATTCTTCGGCGATCGAGCGGAGCTGTGGATCTTCGATCAAGTGATCGTGCAAACCGGAAACGACATCGATTCCATGCTGAACGGCATCGTGAATGGCCGCCTTCATCTGCGGCGGCAAGCGACCTCCAGCGGGTGAAATGCCAATGAACAAGGCGTCGGGAGCTTCAACGTCGCTAAGCGAAGCGACCACTGGCGTTTCGCCACCATGTCCTAAGGCCTGCTGAGTTGTCTGGCCAGCGGTTTCGGAGTCGAGGATCGCAATCACATCCGATCCGCGGAAGCGAAGCAATCCGATCGCCGTCTTGGCCGAGAATGGCGTGGTATGACCTTCAGTAAGAACGACGATTCGGCGATAGTCTGCAAGCGTTACCTCGGTGCGACGTGCGGCAACAGTGGTCGAGGAACACGAGATGTCGTTGGTGGTGCTCATAATCTTCGAGCGTAATCCTGAAACAGAAGGAAAGATGCGTTAGGGATGATTGGGTGTGGCTGTTGATTACTCACCTTCCGGCATGTCTCGAGGACCATCGGGGCCAGGCATGCGGAAATGAAACTGATGCGATCCGCCGGCCGTGACCTGAGCGATCTGGCCGGTGTCGCCATAAACACAAAGTTCGCCTGAGCGGCTCCGGATGTTTCCATCGATGCCGCCATTGCTGTCGGTTACAATCACGCGATAACGCCCGGGCGGAAGGGCCTCGCCTGATTCGGTCGCGAGTTGAAAGGCTCCATCGGTCTGAATCTGGCCGGTGGCGGTCGGATGCGACTCGTTCGACGAATCAGGCTCGAATCGGACGGTTCCCTCTTTCAAAGGCGCCTTCCCACAATAGATGACTCCTTGAACGAGTTGACTCTCGCTCGATGCCTGGCCATCGCTCCCGCAGCCGGTCAAGGCCAACGTGCAAGTGGCAACTAAACCGAAGAGCGTCCGAAGCCTATAACCCTGAATTATCTGCACTGCGTTCATACCCCCTTAAGAACGAAACAAATCAGCAAACCTGGCAAGATTTGCTGCCGGCTATTTTGCAAACAATGAACCCAAGTTGTTGAAGCCTTTGATCTCGATGGCGTTGCCCGACGGATCGAAGAAGAACATGGTTCCCTGTTCGCCAGGTTCGCCTGCGAAGCGAATGTATGGTGCGATCTCGAACTTGATGTCCTTCCCTTTGAGCGTTTCGGCCAGTTCGGTCCATCGCTCCATCGTCAGCACCACACCGAAGTGCGGGACAGGGACGCCATGTCCGTCGACTTCGTTGTAGTGAATGCCATGCCCCGACATCTTTTCGTTCAAGTGAACCACAAACTGATGACCGAAGAAGTTGAAGTCGACCCAGGTAGCAGCACTGCGACCTTCCGGGCAACCGAGAAGTTCGCCGTAGAAGGCTCGAGCCGCTGCAATGTCATGGACCGGCACGGCCAGGTGAAACGGTGGCAGTGGTGAACCTTCCAAGGAGGATTGGCCTGCGGCGGAGGGGTTTGGGTCGCTGGTGGAAATTGTCATGGTTTTACTCCCGGGTGTTGACGTCGATGGTCTTGGCAACCGATGCTGAGCCCGTTATGCAAGAAGCGTACCGGACGACAAAAGTTCACCCGGTCTCTTGGGAACAGAAGCGAACATGGCCAAAACCTCTCGGCAGAAAATTTTGTTTATCGACGACATCCCTGCGCTATGCGAAGAGATGGTCGATACCCTGCGTGGCGAGCACCTGGACGCGGAATCGAACCTGAGCCCGCTCGATGCGATTCCCAAAGTCGTGCAAGGGGATTACGACCTGGTGATCACTGGGTTGGTGATCGCCGAGCTGGGAGGCTTCGATATCATTCGTCGCATCCGGGGTGCTGGCTGCCGGGTTCCCATTATCATGGTCACCGGATTCGGTACCGAGCAATCGGCCATCGAGGCAGCCCGGCTTGGCGTCGCAGATTACCTGACCAAACCGATCGAACGAAAAGAGCTTGTTGCGCGGGTCCGGCGGGTCCTTGTCGAGCATGCCCCAGCCGTCCCGGAACGACCGAAGTCGTTGGCACGCATGATCTCCGGCGATGCGAAGATGAACGCCATCTTCGAGAAAGTGAAGACCATCGCTCCAACGGAAAGCCGCGTGCTGATCCTGGGTGAGACAGGCTGCGGCAAGCAGCTATTAGCGCATGCGATCCATCAGCAATCGAAGCGTTCGAAAGAACCCTACGTCGAAGTCAACTGCGCGGCGATTCCTGCGAACCTGCTGGAAAGCGAACTGTTTGGCCACGAAGAAGGCGCATTCACCGGGGCCTCGAAACGGCGCGTCGGTCGCTTTGAAACGGCGGGTAAGGGAACGATATTTCTCGACGAAATCGGCGAACTGAGCTTTGATTTGCAGTCGAAGCTGCTGCACGTTCTCGATAGCGGCAAGTTCACGCGGGTCGGAGGAAACAACGACCTGAAAAGTCACGCGCGGCTCGTATCGGCGACCAATCGTGACCTCTCGAAAGAAGTCGCCCAGGGGCGTTTTCGAGCAGACTTATACTATCGGTTGAACGTGATTTCGATCGAGCTTCCTCCGCTGCGGGAACGCCCGGGCGACATCGGGATACTTGCCCAGCACTTCATGAATCAGTTTGTTACGGATGGTCGTCAGCCACCGACGTTTACGACCTCGGCGGTCGACATGATGAAGGTCTATCCTTGGCCTGGGAACGTCCGTGAACTGCAGAACTTTGCGGAACAACTGGCGGTACTGCACCAGGGCCCGCGGATCGAAGTCACTGATTTGCCTTCGCGCATTGTGCAACATGCGCTGGGTGTTCCTCATGCTTCGCCTACCGAATCGGCGGAACGGATTCCGTTTCGTAAGGCGAAAGATCAGTTCGAAAAAGAGTACCTGTTGAAGGTCATTCAAGACGCCAATGGCAATCTGGCCGAAGGTGCCCGGCTGGCAGATATGGACCGAGGGCAGTTCTATCGCCTGGCCAAGCGGCACGGTCTTACGACGAATTCCGATCTCTAAATCGGCGTCGAAAATCTGCGGAATCTTTCTTCCGCCTCGTCGCCTGATGCCCAATTCGAAAGCAGGTGTTGACCAAAAAACAACAACGATGGTCAACACGTTGACGATTCGTCATCAGGCAGAAAGCTCGAACTATATGCGTATTTTGCGGTGGCATACGCGCATTGAACATTTCCCAAAATGAATTCCCCCGCAAACTGCTGGTCCGTTGGTTTTATCGTGATTCGGACGCCGAAATTTCATCTCAACCAGCGTTGTTCGGCATCTAGGTTGCTTTCCAGAGAAGGAACTCAAAGTCCTTCGAGTCCAGCAGTGCGAGGCGGCACCGGTTGGACTCACGAACCCTTCCTTTACTGAGAAGCTATCGTTTTGCATTCGCCTGCGGAAACCACAACCGGGCCCAACGACCAGCAGCTTGCCGACGTGATGTCGCCAGGCGGAACCGGACCAACGAGTCTCCGTTCCCGGATGCTGCTGGTCGCGATGGTGTTGGGAGTCTTGCTCGTTTCCGCAATCGTTGGGTTGAGCGTCTCTCCGCAGTGGACCATTCAAGAGGTCGTGCTCGACCCGGCTGCCGTTGACGATCCGTCGATGGCGAAGTCATTAGGTAAGTCGGGCCTGACCGAAGCCGATCTGCAGCAGCACGAAGCAGACGGAACCGCGCCCATCCAAACGAGCGTGCTGATTGCCGAGACAAGCGATTCCGGCAAGAAGCGGTTTTGGCAGCGAACTGCGACGGCTCATTATGGAATGTGGTCGTTGTTTCCGGCGATCGTGGCAATCTCGGCGTGCTGGATCTTTCGCGAACCTTTGACGGCGCTCTTGTTAGGGGCGATCAGTGGGGCCTTCATCCTGGGGCAGTTTGATTTCACCGACCAGGTTCTTTTGCCTTCGATGGCGACGACCAAGGCGGCCG
This sequence comes from Bremerella cremea, assembly GCF_039541315.1. Taxonomy (GTDB): domain Bacteria; phylum Planctomycetota; class Planctomycetia; order Pirellulales; family Pirellulaceae; genus Bremerella; species Bremerella cremea. Next base: position 171,609 of record NZ_BAABFZ010000002.1, read on the forward strand.
GTATTTTAGTCCTTTACCTGTGGATGCTGGGCGGACTGCTAGGTATTTGGGCCCGAACCGGAACAGCGCTCGCATTCGCCGAATGGATATCGAAGACGTTTGTCCGTGGCCCCAAGAGCGCGAAACTGGTGGCCTGGTGTCTGGGGATTCTATTCTTTCAAGGCGGGACGATCAGTACAGTATTGGTTGGGACGGCTGTCCGACCGATCGCCGATCAGAAGCGAGTCAGTCATGAAGAGTTGTCCTACATCGTTGACTCGACCGCATCGCCGATTGCGGTGCTTGTCGCGTTTAATGCCTGGCCCGGCTATATCCAAACGTTGATCTTTGTTCCTGGGATTGCTTACCTCGCCAGTGAACAGGATCGGCTGCGATTCTTCTTCTCGGCGTTGCCGTTGAGCTTCTACGCGATCTTTGCTGTCTTGGGGACGTTTCTGTTGTCGCTGGATGTGGCCCCGTTGTTGGGGAAGCGATTCCGGGAAGCAATCCGGCGTGCCCGAGCCACCGGTGCCCTGGATCGACACGATAGCCAACCCCTTTCGTTTTCGAGCCCGGCCGGCCAGCAAAAGGCCCCGCATTACGTTCCGCATCCGATCGATTTTTGCATTCCTATCCTGTTGTTGACCGGAATCGCCGTAGGAAGCTATTTCCTTACCTCGGTTCCCCAAGTGCGCTGGGGATTCGCTGCCGCATTGGTCGTCGCGGCGCTAATCGCGCTGCTCCGAGGGCTTTCGCTTCACGATCTGGTCGCGGGCATCGGAAGTGGTTTGCAGAGTGTTGTCTTTGCTTCCGTCATTTTGATGCTGGCCGTCACGCTGGGTGATCTAACGCAAAAGATTGGCGGTGGCGCGTATTTGGTTGACTTCCTGGGGGATTCGATCCCTTACTGGATTTTACCAGGCGTGCTGTTTGCGATCTCAATTGGAATTGCCTTCTCGACCGGAACCAGTTGGGGAACGTTCGCCGTGGCGTTTCCATTGGCGATGCCGCTGGCGTTGGCCTTGGCGGCGAATCAAGGCTTGCAGAATGAAGTGCTTTATCTATCAGTCTGCTTTGCCTGCGTTCTGAATGGCAGTGTGTTTGGCGACCAGTGCTCGCCGATTTCCGATACGACCGTGCTGAGTGCGATGACGACTGGCGCCGACTTGATGGACCATGTCTCCACCCAGATTGTGCCAGCCACCGTAGCGGCGGTGTTGGCATTGATCTGCTGGACCTCGATTGTCGTCCTGTTTTGTTGATTCCTTTCTTTCCATCCCTGAACGAATCACGAAAGTTCCTATGTCTTTCCCACGTAACCTGATCTTTGTCGCGGTTTGGGTCGCGAGTATCACGACCGTCGTATCTCCATATATCACGCTGGCACAGGACCTCAAACGCCCACCACGTGAACCGGTCGATGTCGCCGAGAGCACCCAGGGAGTCGTCGTTTCCGACACGAAGGCTGCGTCGGAGATCGGCTCCAGTCTGCTCGCCAAAGGAGGCAACGCTGTTGACGCGGCGATTGGTGTGGCCTTTGCCCTGGAGGTGACCTGGCCGGAAGCTGGGAACATCGGTGGAGGTGGCTTCATGCTGGTGGCTCCGCCGGATGAAGAAGTGATGTGCATCAACTATCGCGAAAAAGCTCCGGCGAACGTGGATCCTCATAGCTTCTCGGAATGGACCCAGCATCGCCATATTCGCATGGCTGGCGTTCCCGGGACGGTTCGCGGGATGGCGCTAGCGCACGAGAAATATGGCAAACTTCCTTGGGCCGAGATTATCGCTCCTTCGATTGCCCTGGCCCGCGATGGAATCGAGGTCGACGCCTATCTCGCCTATTCCCTGAATTCAGTTTTGACGCTGGGCTACATCCAATCGGAACCACGCTTTGCCGAATTCCGCCGAGTGTATGGCAAGCCGGATGGCAGCTTGTGGAAGGCAGGCGATCGACTGGTTCAGCCTGACCTGGCCAAGTCATTGTCTTTAATCGCCGAGCAAGGTTCCCAGGTCTTTTACGAAGGGGAAATCGCGCAGCAGATCGCCAAGGAATCGGAAGCGGGCGGCGGTCTGATGGCGCTGAAAGACTTGAAGCAGTATACCGCTCAGGTACGCCCCGCCATGCACGCCAAGATTGGCGACTACACGCTGTACGGCGCACCCCTCCCCTCGTCTGGTGGCACCGTGGTGTTGATGCAAATGCAAATGCTGCAGGCACTCGACTTTCCGAAAGATACCCAGCAGTACTGGACGACCAAACAGGTTCATCTGATGACCGAGGTGATGCGTCGAGCCTTTCGCGAGCGTGCGGCGTGGCTGGGTGATTCCGACTTCGTCTCGGTTCCTGATCATCTTCAATCGAAGGCCTTCGCCGAGAAGCTGGCAGCCACCATCGATCCCAACCAGGCAACGCCCAGCGAGGCAATTGCGGGTTCGATTGCTTTGAGCGAAGGCCCGGCTGAGAGCATGGAAACAACCCACTTCTCGGTGATCGACAAAGATGGAATGGCGGTCAGCAACACCTACACGCTGGAAGGAACCTTCGGTTGCCGGATTGTTGTGAAGGGAACTGGCATCCTGCTGAACAACGAGATGGGGGACTTCAACTGGTACCCGGGCACCACGAATCGCGACGGCGATATTGGCACCTTGCCGAACCAGTTGGCGCCTGGCAAACGGATGCTTAGCTCGCAGTCGCCAATGATTGTTCGTGAAGATGGGCAGGTCAAACTGATCGTCGGCAGCCCAGGCGGTCGGACGATCATCAACACCGTCACCGAGATCCTGGTGCAAACGCTAATGCTGGGGCGTTCGCTGGAAGATGCTATCGATGGACCACGCTTCCATCATCAATGGTTTCCCGACACGATCCGATTTGAAACAGTCGACGAAGGTGTGTTCGACAACATCCGTCCCGAGTTGAAAGCAATGGGACACGATGCCGAAGACCGCACGGTTTGGCGACAAGGATCGGCCCACGGGATCGTCGTCAACCTTGATACGGGTGAAGCGAAAGGTGTCGCCGATTGGCGCCGGGGTGGCGCGGCCCGTGCGCCTGTGTCGGTGACTTCGCCATAGTCGTTGGCGAATCGGTCCCTCGTTCAAATCCTCTCCATCAGTTGGTTCAGAAAGCAATACGATCGGCCTTATTCTTTAATGTATCGGAGCAAGTGGTAATGAAACGTCCCGTTCCTGGAAGTCGCTCACGAAGTGCCTTCACGCTGGTCGAGTTACTGGTGGTGATCGCCATCATTGGGATTTTGATCGCTTTGCTTCTGCCTGCGGTGCAACAAGCGCGTGAAGCAGGAAGGCGAATGCAATGTCAGAACAACTTCAAACAGATGGGTCTGGCGCTGCATAACTATCACGATGTCTTTGGCGGATTGCCGGCGGCCTATTATCGTGACCCAGACTACTACAATCGAGGCTGGGGCTGGGGATCGATGATCCTACCGCAGTTGGAACAAGAGAACCTCTATAACGTGATGGAGGTCGCGCACGAGCGAATCCCTCGCGATCCCAATGTGAACACGCAAACGGTGCTCAATGCGTTCCGCTGCCCTTCCGACACGGGACCCGATCTGAATCCAGAGCGAAACGATCAAGGGATGTCGAACTATGTCGCCGTCCAGGGAGCCGATTCGGCCGGTGGCTATCGATCGAGTTCAGACGACCTCGGTGACTATGGCGGCTTCATGTTCCAGGTGAGTCACATCAAGTTTCGCGACGCGACCGATGGCCTGAGTAATTCGTTGGTCGTTGGGGAACGAAGCTATTGGAACAAGGCGCCTGAGCGACCTTGGCTTGGTGCCCAATGGGTGGGGGTAACGTACAACGCTGGCTATGCAGGCGTGATGCGCTGCTTGTGGAACAACGACGACTACCAGCTCAACGGCGAGGCTTCGTGGGCTTTCGCCAGCAATCATCCCGGCGGAGTGCAGTTTCTGCTGGGGGATGGCGCCGTGAAGTTTCTACCGGAAACGATTGACGGAACCACGCTGATTCGACTGGCTCAGCGAAACGACGGCGAAGTGATCGGTTCTTTCTAGCCTTGCATAAGAAGTCCCAGGCTCCTGGTCGCGTTCGCGCGGTTAGGGGTCTGGCTCTTTTCGTGATCTCATCCGGTAGAGATGGTCTTCGCTAAACTTTCACTAACACGCAGTGGCTTGTCAGCTTCTTTAGACTGCCCAGCATCCGCTCCTTAAACGTCAGGCTGCCTTCGAGCGGTCGCGCTTTGCAAAACACTCGCACAAAGTCTCAGCCATCTCTCCGAAACCGCTTTGCTGCTTCGGGTTTCATCGTATAATCTTGGCTGTTTCGATGGACCTTACGTCGCTAATGCACCTTGGAGTATGGACGCGATGCAGTCGACGTTCCCGGTTTTCGACCCTGCTTCCCCGCAGGCAGAGTCGATACGTGATCTGTTCGTGCAGGTGCTTTTCATCAGCGCGGGTATCTTCGGCATTGTTGCCGTTTTGATCTGTGTGGCGCTGTATAAGTTCCGTGCCCGCGAAGACGTTCCCAAGCAAGATTTCGGCAGTCATCGGCGTGAAATCGCCTGGATGGCTGGACCGGTCATCATTGTGCTTTGGATCGCCGCGATCAGTATCAAATTGATGCTGACCATCAACGCTCTGCCGGTTCAGTATGCCAAAGGTGGCGAACATTCCGACGACCGAGTCGACCTGATCGTGACCGGGCATCAATGGTGGTGGGAAGTGGAATATGTCGGGACCGACGTTGTCTCGGCTAACGAGATTCACATCCCCACCGGCAAGAAGCTGCGCGTCGAACTTCGCTCGGCAGATGTCATCCATTGCTTCTGGGTTGCGCAGTTAACGCGAAAAATGGACGCCATTCCGGGGCATACCAACTATGTCTGGCTCGAGGCCAACGGACCTGGTGTTTATCAAGGTCGATGTGCGGAATACTGCGGAACGCAACATGCCTGGATGAACTTTCTGGTAATCGCCCACGATCCGGATGACTACGAAGCTTGGGTGCAACGCGAATCGAGCGAGCCCGCGCCTCCCTCGAATGAGCTTGCCGAGAAAGGGAAAGCGGTCTTTATGGACCTGACTTGTTCCCAGTGTCATGCCATCTCTGGTACACCGGCCCAAGAAGATTTCGCCCCCAATCTGACCCACCTGGCAAGCCGCCGACAGATCGGCGCCGGAGTGATTGAAAACTCGAAAGAGAACTTACATACCTGGCTGGCGAATCCACAGGCGATCAAACCAGGCTGCAAGATGCCCAATTTCAAGCTTAGTGACGAGCAACTCGATCAGTTGGTTGCCTACCTGGAGACGCTCGAGTGAGTATGCCGCTAGTCGAAACTTCCTCCCCGGCGACAACTGACGAGGTTGAATCGGGACGATTGCTGTCGTGGGTAGGAACGGTCGACCATAAACGGATCGGAATCCTCTATATCTGCACGGCGACGATCTTTCTGGCCATTGGTGGCCTGGAAGCGCTGTTGATGCGGGTTCAGTTGTTGTTTCCCAACAACACGTTTCTATCGCCCGATTTCTTCAACCAGATGTTCACCATGCATGGCACCACGATGGTGTTTCTGGTGGGTATGCCGGTGCTGGTCGGCTTTGCGAACTACTTTGTTCCGCTGATGATTGGTGCCCGCGACGTCGCGTTCCCTCGTTTGAACGCGATGAGCTATTGGTTGCTGCCGATGGGCGGAATCCTGCTCTATTTCAGTTTCTTCACCGGCAAAGCACCCGATGCTGGCTGGTTCAGTTATGCCCCTCTCTCGACAAAGCCTTACAATCTGCAGGTCGCTCAGGACTACTGGATTATTGGCCTGCTTTGTTTGGGTGTTGGTTCGGTCGCGGCGGGTATCAATATTGTTGTCACGGTGCTGACGCTTCGCGCACCTGGCATGAGCCTGCAGCGCGTTCCGCTGTTTGTCTGGATGAGCTTCATGACCGCGATCTTAACGGTGTTGGCCTTGCCGGCACTGAATGCGGCCTTGGCGATGCTGCTGATCGATCGCTGGTTGGGAGCGGCTTTCTTCGAGCCTGATCGAGGTGGCTCGGCCGTTTTATGGCAACACTTCTTCTGGGTGTTTGGCCATCCCGAGGTTTACATTTTGATTCTGCCAGCGTTCGGCATGATCTCGGAAATTATCCCGACCTTTTCGCGGAAGCCAATCTATGGCTACGCGTTCGTCGCCGGTTCTAGCGCCGTGATTGTGTTGCTGAGCTACGGCGTATGGGCCCATCATATGTTTGCGGTTGGCCTGGGCATGGGGGCCGATATCTTCTTTGCTGTGGGCACGCTCCTGATTGCGTTGCCGACCGGGGTGAAGATCTTCAACTGGACCGCGACGATGTGGGGCGGCTCGATTCGACTGACAACCGCCATGATGTTTGCCGTCGCGTTTCTCTTGGAATTCGTGGTAGGTGGTTTGACAGGCGTGATGTTCGCCGCCGTACCGATCGACTGGCAGTTGACCGATACCTATTTCGTCGTGGGGCACTTTCACTATGTCCTGATTGGCGGGACCGTGTTTGGGGTGTTTGCCGCGACCTATTACTGGTTCCCCAAGATGACCGGCCGTATGCTAAGCGAGAAGCTTGGACAGTGGCATTTCTGGTTGTGGGTGTTCGGCTTGAATGCGACATTTATGTCGCAACACTTTCTTGGCGTGATGGGCATGCCGCGACGTGTTTATACCTATGCCGACAACCCCGGCTGGATGATCCTGAACATGTTCGCCACGCTGGGGGCGTTCGCGATGGGAGCCGGAACGCTGGTCTTGCTCTGGAATATCGGGATGAGTCTCCGACATGGCAAGATCGCTGGAGATAATCCCTGGGACGCCTTCACGCTGGAATGGGCGACCACTTCGCCACCCCCTGCGGACAATTTCAAAACTATTCCTGAAGTCAAAAGTCGTCGTCCGCTGTGGGATATGAGCCAGCCGGAACTGGCCGACTGGAAGCATGGCAAGACGCCCGAGGACAGCGGCCGTCGGCCCAGCAAAGCATTGGTTTGTGCCTGGGCGTTTGTCGCGTCGGAAGCGGTTTTCTTCCTGTTGTTGCTGGTCGGTTACGTCGTGTTCAATTCGCAGCACTTAGAGGGCCCCAACGCTGCGAACTCGCTGGACGTTGCCCGAACTGGGGCGTTCACGGTCTGCTTGCTGGCAAGCAGCCTTTCGTTCTGGTTCGCCGAACTGGCGTTGCATGCCGGCAAGATGGTGCATTTCCGGCGTTGGCTCGGAATGACGATCCTGCTCGGGGCGATCTTCATCGCCGGCCAGATCTGGGAATACACCGGCCTGATCATGAACGACATTACGGTCGACGAAAACCTGTTTGCCGCCACGTTCTTTACAGTGACCGGCTTTCATGGTCTGCACGTGATGGCCGGACTGGTCACGCTTTCCATTCTTTTGAGCCTGGCGATTCGCGAAGACTTCACGTCGAAGCAGATTCAAGTGTTTCGTGGAGTCGGAATTTACTGGCACTTTGTCGACGTCGTCTGGATTGCCGTTTTCTCGATCATTTACCTGGGGCTAATGCAATGATGGCGTTTCTGACCGATCCTGCCCTTTGGCATTGGACTTCGCGAATCTGGTTTGTCGTTCTGCCGCTGCTGGTCGTCGGCTTGTGGCTGCGTCCCAAGCCATTTGCCGCGCGGCAACTGTGGTTTCTCGCAGCATGCTTCGTACTGCTGATGGCGTTTGTGTCGCCGATTGGTGTGCTGGCTCGGGGCTATTTGTTTAGTGCCCACATGATTCAGCACTTGCTGTTGCTACTGATCATCCCCCTTTGCCTCATGTTAAGCCTTCCTCAGGGAGCGTTCGCCAGCATTGCGGAAAGCCCTCGAATGATGTCGCTGCGGAAGTGGTTCGCCCACCCGATGCTGGGCTGGGTTTTGGGCCTCGGGGCAATGTGGTTCTGGCATGTCCCTTCGCTCTGCAGCGCGGCAACGCAAAGCGATCTACTGGGCGTGATTCGTAGCGCGACCTTCCTGCTGGCGGGTTTGGCCTTCTGGTGGCCGATTTACGCCCCGCTGGAAAAGTATCGTCTCGATCCATTGACCTCGGTCGTCTACTTGTTTTCGGCCTGTTTGGGCTGCACGCTGCTGGGGATCTACATCACGTTTACCACGGTTTCGGTCTGCCCGGCGTTTGCCAATCCGGTCGATCGAATCGGAATCTTGACCGCCATTTACCAGGCCGGGCTCTCCCCAAGCGTTGACCAGCAACTGGGCGGACTGCTGATGTGGGTTCCACCTTGTTCGCTGTATGTATGTGCCATCGTCAGCGTGCTCTGCCGCTGGTATTCGGCGGAAAGCAGCATCCTGGAAACGAGCGGACCCAACGACAAGAACCTACCGGAGGCCTCGGCATGAGCGAATCGGAAGCAATTCAAGATGCCGAATTGCCTGCGGCATCCAGCGAAGAAATGGCCGAGATTCCACCGACTTATGCCCCAGCTGCGATGGCGCTGGGCGTGACGATGCTGCTGTGGGGCATCACCACGATGTGGATCATGTCGGCCGCAGGGTTCGCCGTGATGGTTTACGCACTCTGGAGTTGGATCATCGAGATCAGCCACGATTGGAAGAAGGAAAGCACCGGTGAGTGAGCAATCGGAACAACCTCAAACAGCCGGTGAAGACGATCGCCGCGGCTTCTTTGCGAAGGTCAGTATTATTCTGTCCGCCGTCATCGGGGCTGGAATCACGTTGCCCGGGCTCGGATTCGTGCTCGCGCCGGTCTTTGCGCGACCGAAGCAGTCGTGGCGCCGGATTGGCAAAGTCGACGACTACGAAATCGGCAAGACGGTCACGGTCGAGTTCCGCGATGATGTCTCGGTCAAATGGGCTGGCGTCACGGCGATGACCGGTGCCTGGCTGCGACGCGTCTCCGAGAAAGATTTCATCGCCTTTTCGATCAACTGCCGTCATCTCGGCTGCCCGGTCAACTGGGTTGCCGACGCCAAGCTGTTCATGTGCCCCTGTCATGGCGGTGTCTATTACGAAGATGGAGACGTCGCCGCTGGTCCGCCGCCGGAACCACTGGCTCGCTACGAAGTCCGCATCAAAGATGGCTTCGTCGAGATCGAAACCTCTTCCGTGCCTTTAACCACCAACGACCAGGTATAGCGATGATCGGCAAGATTTGGAGCTGGATCGACGATCGGACAGGATTTTCCGATGTCGTGATGCCCATTATGAAACACGTCGTGCCGGACGATGCGCGGTGGTGGTACGTCTTCGGTAGTGCGACCTTGTGCGCCTTCATCGTACAGGTCCTCACCGGGATCGCCTTGGCCATGGTCTATGTGCCCGGGGGCGATGCCGCCTACGAAAGCCTGAAATACATTACCGATGATGCCACGCTCGGATTCATCGTGCGTGGGATGCATTACTACGGTGCGACGGCGATGGTGATGATGGCGGTCATCCATATGACCCAGGTCTTTCTGCATGCGTCGTACAAATATCCGCGCGAAATGAACTGGATGAGCGGCGTGGTCTTGCTGTTCGTGGTGCTCGGCATGGCATTTACCGGGCAGCTTCTCCGCTGGGATGCCAATGGCGTATGGTCGGTGATGGTCGCCGCGGAAATGGCAGGCCGCGTTCCTTTCATTGGCGAATACATTGCCCATTTCATCCTGGGGGGCGAGACCGTCGGTGGTTCGACGCTAAGCCGCTTCTTTGCGATTCACGTCTTCATCTTGCCAGGGTTGATCTTTGCAGGCATCGGCTTGCACATGTGGCTGATCTTGCGGCATGGTATTTCCGAAATGCCGAAGAAGAACCAGCCGGTTGAACCAAAGACCTACAAAGAGAACTACGAGAAGCGTCTCCATAAGACTGGCGTCCCGTTCTGGCCCGACGCGATGTGGCGAGACGTGATTTTCTCGACCATCGTGGTTGGGGTGATCCTGGCATGCTCAGTTTTCATTGGTCCGCCAGCGCTGGGACCAAGTCCGGACCCTGCGAATATTCATGCCAACCCGATGCCGGATTGGTATTTCTGGTGGTACTTCGCCGTACTGTCGATGCTTCCGCCTGCCCTGGAAACATATATCATTCTCGGCTCGCCAGTCCTCGGTTTCGTGATCTTGTTCGTGCTGCCGTTGCTCTCGAACAAGGGACAACGAGCACCATCACAGCGGCCTTGGGCGGTCGGGACGGTCATCTTTGGTGCCACCGCTTTCATCGTGCTGACGATTTATGGCTATTTGAAGCCTTGGTCGCCTGACTTCGATGTGAAGCCACTTCCGCCCGAAGTCGTGAAATCGAACGATCCGAAGATCCAGGAAGGGGCATTGTTAGTTCACCAGAAGGGGTGTCTCTATTGCCACGATATCGATGGCTACGGTGGGCATCGCGGACCGGTCCTGTCCGACATTGGATCGCGACTTGATCGGGGTGAACTTGTGATTCGAATCTCGAACGGTGGTTACAACATGCCATCGTTCGCCGCATCGCTGACAGCGGTCGAGATGGACAAGATGGTCGACTTTCTGCTGACCCGGACCGACCATCCCCAAGAAGAAGAAAAGGCCGACAACTAGTCGGCCTTGGGGACGTTCAAAAGTTGGCAGAACGGCACTTCTAAGAAGTGCCGTTTTCATTTCTAGTCGAACATGATCGCACGCATCAGCAGATGAAACGATGCGTGCGTCCAGCCGCGGTAGTACGGCCGGAAGCCGAACAGGTGGATCGAACCTTCACCGCATTGCACGCGGGTCCATGCCATCTGTCCCTGAATTACTTCCGGCTTGGTCATTGCCCCGGAAAGAAGAACACGCCGCGACGCATAACGTAAAAGTGGTTCGACCTGATAGTCGGCGGCGTCGAGCTCTTCGCTTTCTTTGCTGGTCGTTTCTCTCCACGCTTTGGAATGCGTGAACATGAACGGGATCGTCGCGTTCAATCCATGCGTCAGTTCATGCTCTTGGACTTCCCCTCGCACGACACTGCCGCTGCAAGAGAATCCTTTGGCCTCTTCCGTGACGTCGATCAGCGGCAAGCGAAACAGATCGATCGCCCAGGGGGTCGCGCTTTCCATCACGATCAACTTGCCACCATCCCGCACGAATTCTTCCAACGCGACGGCGCCGTCGGTATCGAGACCACCAGCCATCGCCGCTGCGGTGCTGCTTTCGCTTCGTCCCTTTTCGACAATCGATGAGACGATATCTGGAATCAAGATGACATCGAAGTCGGCCCGCAGATTGCCTGCGCGAACCATCGAGTTACGCACTCGTTGATAAGGGGTCTCGAAGTAATCGAGCGTCCAGCGGAGCCACCCTTCGTCGATGCTGGCACGCCACGGAGCATAGACACCCACACGCGGCATTCGTTCGACACGGTTGGCAAGTTCTGGCTCAAGGCGCGGAGGGTTCGCGGCGATACTCTTTTCGTCCTTGAGCGCGACTTGAAACGGTTCTTCGCTCACCAGATGACGATTCAAGGCGGTCCATTGTCGGCTATCTCGCAGCGTCCAATCTTTCTGCGGATGAGCTTCCGCGAATGCCTCTGGCAGTTTGCCCGTTTTCAGCAGTGACAGTTCCCCTTCCAGCGGCTGAATGACCTCGACGACATGCAAGCCGAAGAGTGTCGGCAGCGACCAGCCGGATACGTCGTAAGGAGTCTCGCCCTTGGGGAACAGCTTCCACTCGAACAAGTCGTTTACCAGTCGCGAGTGGGGCTGGTCGCAGCGAACGACGATGGTGCCGGGTGCGTAGCTTCGTTCGTCGGCGGTCAGGACCGATTCGCTCGTGTGAAGTTCAACGCCCAACTGCTGAAGCGAATCGATCAGTCGCTGGACGGCGCCGATGTCTTCGTTGTCGGTCGTGATCAACCAGGCCTGACGCTTCGACTGTTCGTCGATCGTCGATGCTTGACGCGCGGCGGCCAACTTCGTTTCCAACCAGATCTTCGGTTCACGCCCAATGCTTCCCAGGAGCGAACGGGCAAACGACAACTCGTAGTTCACGATGTCGGCCTGCCGCCACCAGCCTCCTGGCCATGGCGCCACGAAGCGGTTCGAGGCCCGATACTCCGACCGACCAAGTGGATCACGCAGATCCGAGACTTTCAGAAAGACGGGCGAAGCATAGTTCACCGAAGCGGCTTCCGTCAGAATACCAACAATATTGGCACGCGCCGGGACCGAGCGATTCCCGCCATTCCACCAGTTATCGTAAGAGACGCCGGTTGCAATTCCGGTTAGTCCATCCCGTGTCATATCGAGCACCGCCCGGTTACCAATCGCATTCAACGCGGCGACAATCTGCGGATCGATGTTTTCGTTGAGCGGGTCTTTGTAGGGTGGGACGAAGAACCTTTCCCGTGTCGACCCTTGTTGATGGACGTCCCACAAGATTTGCGGATTCCATTCGTCGTACATTAATTCGGAAAGCAACTGCGATTCGACCTGGGTCAGGGCGAAGAAGTCGCGGTTGATATCATGCCCGGCGTACTTCTGATAGAGCTCGGGGAGCGACGAATCTTCGTATGGGGTACCGAGATTGTCCTTGTACCAATGGGCGACGTGATCGATGCCGTCGGGATTGAGGGAGGGGAGGATAACGGTTACCGCTTCGGATCGCATCGACTTCCAAGGCTCTTCCTGGGAGGTTGCCAGGTGCCAGGCAAGTTCCATTCCCATTTCGGTCGCCGCGGGCTCGTCTGAGTGCATCGTGGGGGTAATCATCAAGACCACCTTGCCCTCCGCTACTGTCTTGGCGAGTTGTTCCTCGGACTTGCCACGTGGGTCGGCGATCGTCTTGGAAGCCGCCTTGATCGCCGCAAGATTGGCCAGGTTAGCTTCCGAAGAGATCACCACCGAATAGAAACGACGGCCTTCGGTCGACTGGCCCACTTCGTTTATCTGCACGGTCGGAGCCGTCTTGGACAACTGCTGGTAAAATGACTCGACCGTCGTCCAATCGACCAGTTCAAAGTCGGCCGCTAACGGTCGCTCAAGAAACTGAGCAGGCGAAGCGGGAACCTGCGTGGGTTCCGGCTTCGCTGCCAAGGTGAATGTCGTCAAAGTAAGCGAGAATATCAACGCAAGCGTGCGGTTGGTTCGAATCATAAACTTTCATCCGAAAGGGGAAACGTATTGGATGGTTGGGGACGAGGCTACTGGTCTCCTCGCCCTGCCCAGCGGATCCCTTCCGCCATCAGAGATTCGGGGCCATACTTTTTCTCGGGATGAGGACTAAATGCCACGACGCGGCCTTTTCCATACATCGTGCGGACGATCGCATGCATGCCCACCATGGCTCCTTCGGGAGCACCTTTGGCGGCAATCTCCGAACCATAAGTCGCCAGGATCTCGTACCCTGGCAGGTCGGGGTCGTTCCCAGGGACGATCATGGGTCCCTGACCGTAGTAGACTTCCACCTGATCCTTTGGCATCTTCAAAGTCGAGCAGCCCGAAGGGGTCATCTCGAGCTTCACCATGCCGGTTCCGCGTGCCCAGTGCGCCAGATCCCAAACCTTGGCGTTCACGATACCGAGCGCCCATGGTTTGTACGTCGTGCTTAGGTAAGCCCCGGCACAGATGCCGACATAGCCGCCGCCTGATTTTACGTAACGTCGAACTTCGTCTCGTCCTGATTCTTCGAGGTTCTTGGCTTGTGCACTGGCCATTCCCCCAGGCATCACCAGTACGTCGAAGCCATTCATCAAGACACCATCGCGAATCTCTTGTGGCGTCACGATCGTCATTTGAAAACCATTTTCGGCAATCAAGAACTTGGCAAGATCCTTCGGTCCATTGGCGGTCCCGCCGGAGTGATCGTACACCGCAACCTTGACTGGCTCGATTGCGGTGATGGGCGTGGTTTCTTCTGCCAGGGTTGTGTTCGTCAGCGTGGCCATCAGGCAGCAAGCTGCGGCAAACACGGCCTTCATTCCAGGTAGGGTCATGAGTAGGTTCTCCAGGTGGGGACTATTCGCAGTCAACAGGTAGGTTCATCGTTCGGTTACCGATTCCGAAAGTTCGGTGGCGAGCGTGAAGTCAGGAAGTGGCGCCGAGGTTCGCGTGAGGGCTTCGTTCTTCGTTGCCAGGAAGGCAGCTCGCAGCGTGCCATAAGCAGTTTCCACTTGCTGCTTCTGAAAAGCAGTCAGTTCTTCGGCGGTGAATGGTGCGGTTTGCCATGTGTCACGTTGCTGTAGCGTTTCGGCGAGTAGCTGATCTTCAGTGGCCCACAGTTCCTTCCATAGATCAGGAAGAGCGTCACCTCGGAGGGTCTCTGCTTCCGGGATGTAGTTCCAGGTTCGCAGCGAGTTAGCCAGCTCGTTGATCGGAGCACCCCGTTTCCCGACGAGCTCCGGACTAAGGTCGGTTGTGGCCGCAAAACAAGGCACCGCGAGCGAGAAGACCGGCTCGCCGAGAATCGTCCACATCGTCGTTAGGCGAGGATCCTCACCCGGTAAGACGCCATGGAACACGGCCGCCGATACCGAAAATGAACGACTGATCGTGTTCGCTGTATCAATCTCGGGTGGTAGGCGATTCGCTTTCAGATTCACACTACCCGGCAGCGGCGCGAGTTTCGAGTCGCTCAGATCACGTGTGCAGTTCCGGAGAACATAGGCGACACTAATCTTGTCTCCGGCCAGCGGCTTAAGCAACGAACAAGCACGACGGTAACGGTCTTGCGAAGGTACTTCCACAAGCTGATCAGCGGTTGGGTCGATCGGCAGGTCCCGAACCGTTGTGGCGAAGTTGGCCCGGACAACAATTCCATCGGGGGCCGTATCGGCATCGTTGGCGTCGTACATCACGTGCGACTTCGGACCGACCTCGAACATCGCGGCGCCCCCTGCTCCATCGATCACGCCGAAGTTGCCGATGGTGGTACGCCCGGTTTCGTCCGTTTCCTCCAGCAACTGCTTGAACTCAGCGACCGTGGCACAAGTCTCGAGGGCACGCTTCATCAACCCTCCATTGCCGAGGCCGCTCTTCTTACCAGGGATAGCCAGGTCGCGTGCGACGGAGTTCTCGATGCAGAAGCCAGCTTCGTTGACTCCCATCCAGACCGAATTCGTCTTGCCAGCGTTGACGACACCGATCGCACGGTGCTTTCCTTCGGTTAGCTGCAAAATCTCTTGATGCGTCGTATCACGCGTATCGCGATTCTTCCACAAGATCGGGCGACCATCGCTGGTAGCGCGACCACTGATCACGGCCGTCGTGCACGCTTGGACGGGATTGGAAGAAATAAGCGGTAGCGTGGCGAAGGCGAGCGCAACTGCCGCCAGCATCGGCTTCAAACGGTAAGGCATGGCCAAGTCTCGTGGGTTCAGGAGGGAATGGAAAGGAGTGATTCAGGCATTCAACAACTTCATCAGTTCGTCCGTATAACGTCCGCCAGCGAATGCGCTTTCCGGTGCGACCTTGGCAATCTGTTGCATCTCGGCTTCACTCAATGTGAAGTCGAACGCTTGCAAGTTCTCGCGGAGGTACTTCACCTTCTTGGTCCCAAAGAGCGGAACCATCTGGGGTTGTTTCTTCATAAGCCAGGCCAATGCCAGTTGGGCAGGCGTACGGCCATGGGCATGGGCGACTGCTTGCAATTCCGCGAGCACTTCCAAGTTCTTTTGAAAGTTCTCGCCTTGGAAACGGGGAGAGTGACGACGGTAATCATCCTCTGCCAGGTCGTCGAACGACGTAATTTGCCCGGTGAGAAACCCGCGTCCCAGCGGACTACAAGCGACGAAGAGAATACCGTGCTGACGGCAATAGTCGATCACGCCGATGTCTTCGGCATCGCGACTCCAGATCGAGTACTCGGTCTGTAACGAGTCGATCCGGTGAACCGACTGGGCTCGCGTGAGTGTCGCCACAGATGCCTCGGAAAGGCCGAGGTATCGAACCTTACCAGCTTCCACCAGCTCTTTCATTGCGCCTACGGTCTCTTCGATCGGAACCGCACCATCTACGCGGTGCTGGTAATAGAGGTCGATGGTGTCGATGCCCAGTCGCTTGAGGGAACCGTCGCAAGAGGATTTGACGTAATCGGGACGACCGCATGTGCCCCGCTTTTGTTTGTCATCGGCGTCACGCAGGGTACCGAATTTCGTCGCAATGAAGGCCCGGTCACGTCGGTCGTGGATGGCGTCGGCGATCAGCCGCTCGTTGCTGAACGGACCATACATGTCGGCTGTGTCGAGAAAGTTGAGGCCTGCGTCGAGCGCTGCATGAATCGTGGCGATCGACTCTTGATCGTCCCGTTGGCCATACAGGTCGGTCATCCCGGCGCAGCCCAACGCGACGGCGGAGACTTGGCAGCGATCGATTCCGATGTGAGTAAACTTCATGGAAAATCTTTCTGGCGTCGCGTCCGGTGACCTACAAACGAGTGACGACATCCTTGACTATGCTGACCATTTGCTCGATCTGCGTCGGGGTCATCACGAACGGAGGTGCCAGGATGATCGTGTCGTTCGTCACACGAACCATCAGGCCAGCCTCGAACAGCTTTCTAAGAGCAGCGAAACCGCGCTGCCCGAAACGTTCCGCAGTGGCCAGGTCGATTCCTGCCAACAATCCGAAGCTGCGGATGTCGGTTACCAGTGGCAGCTCTTGCAGCGAATAGACCGCTTCTTGAAATGGCCCGATCAGGTCGGCGGCCTGCTCAAACAGACCGTCGGTCTCGAAGATCTCGATCGTTGCCAGGGCGGCAGCGGTTGCCACCGGATGGGCGGAATAGGTGTAACCGTGGAAGAACTCGATTCCGTTTTCAGGAGCCGCGCTCGCAATGGTGTCGTAGATATGCGTGCCCGCGGCGACGGCCCCCATCGGCATCGCCCCATTGGTCAGCGCCTTGGCCATTGTGATCAGATCCGGCTGTACGTCGAAAGTCTGGGCGGCGAATCGGTTGCCAGTTCGACCGAAGCCGGTGATCACTTCGTCGAAGATCAAGAGAATTCCATGCTGACTGGCAATCTGACGTAGACGCTGAAGATAGCCCTTCGGAGGAACCAGGATACCGACCGATCCAACCACCGGTTCGACAATCACCGCGGCAATGCTCTCGGCTCCATGCAAGTCAACCGCTCGCTGCAGGTCATCTGCCAGATCGTGTCCTGCATCGGCTTGGCCTCTGGTAAAGGTTCCCTTTTGACTCTGGGTATGGCGCATGTGGACCACTCCTGGCAGAAGTGTGCCGAAGCCTTCCCGGTTCTTTACCATTCCGCCACAAGATAGTCCGCCAAAGTTAACGCCGTGGTAAGCCAGTTCTCGAGAAACGAAACGTTGTCGCGACGGCTGACCATTCGCGCGGTGGTACGCGAGGGCCATTTTCATCGCGGTGTCGACCGACTCGGATCCGGAGTTGGCGAAGAAGATGCGATCGAGACCAGGCGGTGTCAACGAGGCAATCTTTTCGGCGAGACGAAATCCGCCAGGATGCGAGAATTGAAAGGGGGAGGTGTAGTCGAGCTTGCGGAGCTGTTCGCTGACCGCCTTGGCGATCTCTGGACGACAGTGGCCAGCCGGGACGCAAAACAAACCGGACGAGCCGTCGAGAATTCGCCTTCCATCAGGATCGATCAGGTGGACTCCTGCGGCTGAAGTGATCAACCGGGGGGCAGTCTTGAAAGAACGATTGGCCGTGAACGGCATCCAGTAGTTCTGCATTTCAAGATCCATCACCACGTTGCGAACCTCATCAATCGGGTTTCGGGTTGCACTTCGCATGGTGGACGACCAGAACCGTCCATCCATACATGCCAATTTAGCCACGGCAACCGAGAGGCTCTTGAACGAGGTCGACTGTTTTGTGCCTATTGCCGACACGTATCTAAAAATGGGAAAGAAGATCGCCAAGGGTTGCGAAAGCAAACAAGGCACAGCCGGCGCGGAATTACATACTGTCGTTCGAGAAAATAGGCACGAGAATGCTCCGTCAAGGGACGAATCGACGGGATGAGGTTAGCGCTGTTGGTCGCTTGGACTGACAGTTTTTGCAAAATGCCTGACACACTCGGATTCTTCCCATCGAATCCCGCATCATGGTGGTCTAATTGAACTCGCCCCAGAGGGCTGGCCACCGTGACTAATAAGCGTCTGCTCAAGACAAATTCAAGTTCGATGGTCGGCCTACGATACATCACCACCTACGAATCATGCCTTTGAAGAACGTATCATCCCTGCGGTGAGTGTTTGCCATTCCCCTTCGGCAAACGCACCGGCAACCAAACAGGTAGAACGATCGTTACCTTGGCAAACAAGATCATCTCTTGGGTCACCGGACGAACATCGGACCAAGCTTGCGAAAGGACGGAAGACAATTTCGCCGTCGAGCAATCACGACGTCCGATCGGTGGAAATGGTCTTCAAATTGAACATTGCGGCAAATCCTTTCAGGTCCATCACGACAATGTGCTGGTACTGAACGATATCAACCTGACGATCCACCCGGGTGAGTTCTTTTGCCTGGTTGGAGGAAGTGGCTGCGGTAAGAGCACGCTTCTGAAAATGATCGCAGGGCTTGAACAAGCAAGTTCCGGCACCATTCGCGTGGGCGGTCGCAAGGTGACCAAGCCGGGACTCGACCGCGGAATGGTCTTTCAAGAGCACCGATTACTTCCTTGGTTAACGGTCCGCCAAAACATCGATTTCGGGCTTCGCGAGTCGGTTAGTAATGGCCGTGAAGCGATTGTTCAAGAACATATTCGGCTGGTGGGTCTTCAAGGCTTCGAGAACGCCTTTCCTGGGCAATTATCAGGCGGAATGGCGCAACGAGTCGGGCTTGCCAGAGCACTTGTTAATCGGCCTGAAGTGCTGCTGCTGGATGAGCCACTAGGCGCTTTGGATGCCCTGACTCGGCAACAGATGCAGCACGAAATTCTGCGGATATGGGAAGCAGAAAAGACGACCATGGTCCTCGTCACGCATGACATTGACGAGGCACTCTTTCTGGCGGATCGCGTGGCGGTGATTGGTGACAAGCCAAGCGTTGTCCGCGACATATTCGAGGTCAATCTGCCCCGACCACGAAGTCGCGGCAACGCCGCTTACGATAGACTCCGGCAAGAGCTTTGGGACGCAATCTTTCGACCCAGTGCAACCAAAGTAGTTGCCACTGGTGCGGAAGCGTTCCCGTCCCATGAAACCGTGAAGACAAAAGCCTCTATCACGTGCCTGGTGAAGTAGGGAGACTCGCGCAATGCAAACCGAAATTTCACCACGCTGGCACTCAGTTGCTTGGATAGTCATCAGTTGTGCGGCCATTGCGATCGAAGGGTGTAGTCCCGCGACAATTGCCCCCGAAGATCAAACGGTCCGTGTCTGCTTACAACCCATTCCAGCATATGCCCCGCTATGGGTTGCCAAACGCAAAGGATGGCTGCAAGACGAACTCAGCGAAAAGGAGCTCGGAAGGGTCGAGTGGTCGACGATGCGGGACGGTCCGCTGCAAAACGAAGCCTTCGCTGCTGGTCTGATCGATGTGGCGCTTACCGCGGATACGCCAGCGATCATCGGACGATCGGCGGGACTCGAATTCAAAGTGGTCGGATTGATCGCAACTTGTCCGCAAAGCCTGGCCGTATTGGTTCCGAAAGACTCTAGCGTCAAGAACATGGCGGACCTGAAGGGTAAAAAGATCGCGGCCACGAAAGGATCATTCTGTCATCACTTGCTCGCGTTGGCTTTGCAGCGCGAAGGAATGAGCCTGGCCGACGTTCGCTTTATCAACATGTCGGGGCCGGAAATTAACACCAGCCTTCAGTCGGGGCATATCGATGCAGGCGTCACTTGGGAACCCTATATTTCGCAAATGATCGGAAGCGGCTCGGCGAAGGTGCTGCTCGACGGCACCGGCCTGAAGAATGGTAACGAAGTGATTGTCGCCACCAATCGCCTCATTGAGACTTCACCACAAGTGATTGATGCACTACTGGAAGTGGCTGAGCGTGGAAAGCTGTACATCGCGGAATACCCGTCCGAAGCCGCTTCACTCATAAGCGACGATGTCGGCATGCCTCCAGAACAGCTGGTCGGGATCTTCAGCAAGAACCACTACCTGCCACCGATCGACGTGGCGACGACCGATGAACTGGACGCCACGCAGGCGTTTCTGCATGACCTGGGCGTCAATCGAAACAAGGTTGATATCAACCAGTTTGTTGAAATGAAATTCCAGGACGACCATTCGTCCGAAGTCGAGGCAACCCCATGAAGAACATTGCCTGGCGAATCTGGTTGCCAGTGGCCGTGATTACTATCTGGCAGGCGTTGTCGAGTGGAGGCGTGATCACGCCGCTGCTTCTCCCGTCGCCGATCACGGTAGCAACGAGTGCCTTGGGACTGATTTTCAGCGGCGAACTGCTGCAACACATTGGTGTCAGTCTGATCCGAGTGTTTGAAGGCTTTAGCATGGCGGCTATCGCTGGCATTGCCCTCGGCTCGGCCATCGGGCTGTGGTCACGGTTCGATCAAACCTGTGATTGGCTACTGCAAACCCTCAAGCCCATTCCACCGATTGGCTGGTTTCCGCTGGCTGTGTTGTGGTTTGGTATTGGTGAAGTGTCGAAGGTGTTCATCATCTTCCTGGGGGCTTTCTTTCCGATTCTGATCAACGTGGTCGACGGTATCCGCCAGACCGACCAACGTTACATCGAGCTGGCTCGGGTGCATGAGATTGGCTGGTGGAAGTTCTTCTCGAAAGTGATCGTGCCTGGGGCACTACCATCGATCCTCACGGGGCTGCGAATTGGGATTGGCTTTGCGTGGACCTGCGTGGTCGCCGCCGAACTGATTGCAGCTGAGGCAGGCATTGGCTATTTGATCGTCGATGCCCGGCTTACCTTTCATGCCGATGTCGTCATTGTCGGAATGTTGACGATTGGCGTGTTGGGGACGCTCATGGATCTCGGGCTGCGGCAGTTGGATACGCGATTGGTGCGATGGAAGCAACCTCTGCGAACGGCGTCGATGTAGACGTGCAACAAATGAACCGATGCGGAACATCGGGAAGAGTTCTCTTGGAGACACGTGGTGATCGGATATAACAAAGCACAATACTCTCGGTTTCAGTCGCAGGGCACGCCCGACTCGGTTGGCTATATGTTGCCGTCACCGATCACGTTCCTGCTGTTGCCTGAATTCACGTCGATTGCCCTCTTTTCGGTTGTCGAGGCATTGCGTGTTGCCAATCGTTACACTCCAACTCAGTTCGAGTGGAACCTGACTTCGCTCGATGGCAAACCGGTGAGCGATTGCAACGGCATCGAAGTGTGCGTCAAGCAAAGCTTTGCTGATCTGGCCCAGCCACCTGGGACCGTGTTGATCGTCGGAGGCACCACGCCCGAGCGATATCGATCGCCGGAGTTGTTCTCGAAGCTACGTTGGCTATCAAGCCAGGGAACGCTGCTCGGCGGGATCGATACGGCCCAGCAGCTTCTGGCGGTTGGCGGATTGCTGGATGGCTACCGCGTGACGGTTCACTGGGAAAATGCTTCAGCATTTCGCGAACGGTTTCGCCAATCGGAGCTGACGTTGAACCTATTCGAGTTCGATCGCAATCGAGTGACGTGTGCTGGCGGTACCGCGGGCATTGATATGGTGTTACATGCGATCGAAGCAGAACATGGTCGCGACATCGCGATTCGAGTGGCAGAACATTTCATGCACGAGCGAATCCGTAACGGCTCGGAAGGCCAACGACTGAAGACCACCGATCGCTGGGACATCCATCACGTCAAGCTGATCAAGTCGATCGAACTGATGGAAGCCGAGCTTGAAGAACCGCTCAGCACGGCGGAACTTGCTTCGGCGGTTTGCTTGTCATCGCGGCAATTATCGCGACTGTTCAAAGAACATCTACAGGTCAGCCCAGGGCAGTTCTACCTGGAGCTCCGTCTGAATCGAGCTCACCAGATGGTGATTCATAGCGAGATGAGTGTGAATTCAATCGCGTTTGCATGTGGGTTTCAATCACAGTCGCATTTCTCGCGGGTCTATCGCGAAAAGTTCGGCGTGTCGCCGCGACAGACGCGCCGACGAGAGGTGAAACGCCAGTTTCCGACGATGCAGGCTCCCAATTAACGAGAATCGGCAGGCAAATGCAGCCTATGGGGCGAGTTGCGGCAGACGTACAGCAGGCAATCCGTCGCGATGCTGGGAGCGGTATTGAGCAGCCTTCGCTAATTCCGCTTCCCATCGCTGCTCTGCTTCCAGATTGTTCTCAGTCGCTTGCCAGGAGGAGACTGCTTTCGGCAAAAGCTCTTTTGTCAACTTTGCCATTACGGGGCGCACCTTCTCAGGCGGAAGGTCAGATGCCACGGCGAACACAATACGGGTCGCAGGGTCGACGTAGATCAATTGCCCACGCACCCCTTTCGCTGCGAACGACTTCTCTCCTTGGGCATCGGGAGCGGTCCACCAGAAATAGCCATAGCCAGTCCCCGTCTGGTCCGAAGTCGCTTCCCGGCACAAGGCAGCATCGAAGATCGTTTCGCCGTTCCATCGACCTTGCTGCAGATAGAGTTGGCCAAGCTTGGCCATGTCGATTGCCCGCAGGCGAAGGCCATACCCGCCTGGCGGATTTCCTTTTCCATCACGAAACATCCAAACTGCGTTGTGAAACTGTAGAGGTGTGAACAGCTTCTGTTCGGCAATCGTGACCAGATTGGCGTCGTAAGCTTCGTGAACGATGGCCGCAACTAACTGGGGATCGTTGTTGTTGTAGGCGAAGGAACTACCTGGACTGCGGTCGAGTGGTAAACCGAGCACGAACCGATTGCGATCAGGTGCATTGTGAACCTGATCGAAGAGCTGACGCAGCGGGTCGGCGTTGGGTCGATTACCACGGGTGACCGGAAATCCAGAGCTCATCGTCAGCAGTTGTTTCAACGAGATCGTTTGCTTGGGATCGGCGTCAACAACATTTTTCGATTGAGAAAGTAAGGTGTCCAGGGTGGCATCGACGCCTGGTACATCACATTCATGGATGGCAATTCCGGCCAGCGTCGCGGCGACACTCTTAGTCACCGAGAACGTGTTGTGGTTGTGCTCCCGGGTTACGTCGGCAGCGTACCACTCCATGACCAGCTTTCCGTCACGCAACAAAACCATTGCCCGAACATCCAGCTTCTCGCGACGAATCCACTGCGACATCTCGCATAGGACATCGCAATCAATCCCCGCGTCGTTTGGAGTGGTTTGAGGCAAATCGGTATCGTCCGCAGCTAGGTTATGGCTGGCCATACTTAAGAGGCATAGCAGAATCGCCCAACGCACTGTTCAGTTTCCTTTCATTGGTTGTCGTATTGAGCGTAGATGTTGCTTTCAGCTTACCTGGCCCATGTTACGGGCAATGCGCTGTGACGGTCAGGAATTGGCCCTTCTGGATGCGTCGTCTAGAAATGGGTAACGGAAAGTTCTTGAAAAACGCGTGAATTTGGAATTGAGGTAACGGCGGGTTCGATAGGCGCTTTTTCTCAGTCGACCCCTCGCTTCTTTGCGACGAAGGCACATTTGTATAGCAATTCGCGCAAAATGGATGGGGAACCTTGCTTGTTCTCGAACTATCCTGAAAACAATTGGGTGATTCCGTTAACCTGGATGCCTGATATCTAGAAGCCACTTGAATGACCCAATTGGGGAAGCCTCGATGAAGCCTTCGGTATTCCTGCCTGCCTTATTGCTCTTACTTGTTCCTGTTCTTAGTTTCGCCCAAGCTCCTCAGCAGACATCGCGTCACGAGGATGGTCTACATCGCCACCCGATCCGTGCTTATGCATTGACCGGCGGAAAAGTGATCACCAAACCAGGGAGCGAGCCGAAAGAGCTGATCATCATTGTCCGCGAATCGAAAATCGAGACGCTGGCGAAAGACGCGAAGATTCCGGCCGACGCGAAAGTCGTTGAACTGGATGGCAAGTTTGTCTATCCCGGTTTCATCGATAGCTATGCCGAGGTTGCTCTCGACCAGGCCGACAATCGCCCGGCCACGGCTTATTGGAACGATAACATCCGGGCCGACTTCGACGTCACCACGGTGCTGACCAAGGACCAGATTGGTGGCAACGATTTGCGGAAGCAAGGTTTCGTGGCGCGGATGATCGCCCCGCGCGATGGAATCATCCGCGGGCAAACGGCTCTGTATAGTCTCGATGGCGGATCGCTTCCCAATAGCCTTCTGGTGGACCGATATGCCTTGGCGATGGAGTTGACGCTGGCACGTCGACGCGGCCGCGGGATTTACCCGAACTCGCCGATGGGAGCGGTTGCCCTTTCACGCCAGGCCTTCTACGACGCCATGTGGTACCGCGACGCGATGCAGGCAGTGCAGAAGAATCCTGATTTGCTATTACCAGAATCGAACGTCACGCTGGCGGCCATGCAGCCTTACGCGACCGGCAAAGCGCCTGTGATGATCGAGACCTCCAACGAACAGTTTCTGATGCGAGCGGACGACTTCGCTCAAGAATTCGACTTGGATCTGATCGTGATCGGAAGTGGTCGCGAATATCGCCGCCTGGCCGATGTCGTGAAGACCAATCGCCCGATTGTTGTTCCCGTTGCGTTCCCTAAAGCCCCGAATGTGGCAACTCCCGAGGCCGCTGCTGACGCTTCGCTGGAATCGCTGATGCACTGGGACCATGCTCCTGAGAACCTGGCGCGGCTGGCCGATCAAGAGGTCGAGATCATGCTGACCACTTATCGTCTGGAATCGACGGGGCAGTTCCTGAAGAATCTGCGAACCGCCGTTGAACGTGGCTTCAACGAAGAAGCCGCGCTGGCCGCACTGACAACCGTTCCTGCCAAGCAGTTTGGTGTGCAGGATCAACTCGGCACGATTGAAGCAGGCAAGCTCGCCAGCTTCGTCGTTCTGGAAAAGCCGCTGTTTGAGAAAGATGCGGAAGTCACCGAAACCTGGGTCAATGGAGAGCGGTTCGAGCATCAAAGCGAACTGCCCGAGGCAATCGCCGGGGACTGGAAGCTAGAACTGGAAGGCGCGCCGAAAGACGCTGAAAAGCTTCTGCTGGTTAATATCAAGGGAGACAAGAACCTGAAAGGTTTTGTCCGACCTGGCGAAACTACGCCCAAGTTCAAAGACAAAAAGGAACTGAAGGACCTGAAGCTGGAGGATGGACGCGTTATCGCTACCTTCATCTCGGATGACTTCGGTGCGAAGGGGGTCGCAACGTTATCGATCCTGTACGAAGAAGACGTCGAAACGCTGCACGGCACAATTCGTTGGCCGGATGGGACCGCTTCGAGCGTGAAGATGTCGGCCTCCGGTATGGAAGAAGCCGAGAAGGAAGAAGAGAACAAGAAAGACGAAGAGCCAAAGAAGGAAGAGGAAAAAGAAAAGAAAGACGAGAAGAAGGTCGTGATGGCCTCTTATCCGATTCAATATCCGCTGGGCTCGTTTGGCCTGGAAACGGCTCCGAAACAGGAAGCCCTGGTCGCCTTCAAAGGAGCCACCGTTTGGACGTGCGGTCCGCAAGGGAAGCTCGAAAACGGCATTGTCCTGGTGAAGAAGGGAAAGATCGAAGCGGTTGGTGCCGATCTCGAGATTCCTGAAGATGCCGTTGTTGTCGACGCGACCGGCATGCATATCACCCCGGGTCTGATCGACTGCCATTCGCATATCGCGACGGATGGTGGCATCAACGAAAGTGGCCAGGCGATCACCGCCGAAGTGAGAATCGGCGACTTCATCGACGCCAACGACATCGACATCTACTGGCAACTCGCCGGTGGTTTGACAACCGCAAACATTCTGCACGGTTCGGCTAACCCCATCGGTGGTCAGAACCAGGTGATCAAGATGCGATGGGGTGCCAACTTCGACGAATTGAAGTTCAAAGGGGCTCCGCTTGGTATCAAGTTCGCCTTGGGCGAAAACGTCAAGCAGAGCAACTGGGGCGAAAACTACACCACCCGCTACCCGCAGACCCGAATGGGAGTCGAGCAAGTCTTCCGGGACGAGTTCCAGGAAGCCCAAGAGTACGCTGCCGCAAAGAAGGCTGCTGCCAAGGCAAAATCAGGTTTACCGGTTCGCGTAGACCTGCAGATGGAAGCGATTAGCGAAATTGTCGAGAAGAAACGTTGGATCCACTGCCACAGCTATCGTCAAGACGAAATTCTGGCGCTGCTACGGGTGCTGGATGACTTCGGTATTCAAATCGGCTCGCTGCAGCACATCCTGGAAGGTTACAAAGTGGCCGACGCCATGGCCGAACATGGTGCAACCGCCTCGACGTTCGCCGACTGGTGGGCTTACAAGGTCGAAGTCGATGATGCCATTCCATACAACGGAGCGATGATGCACGACCAAGGCATTGTCGTCTCGTTCAATTCAGACGACGCTGAGATGGGACGCCGGATGAATCAAGAGGCTGTCAAAGCAGTGAAGTATGGCGGCGTGTCGGAAGAAGAAGCTTTGAAATTCGTCACGCTGAACGCGGCGATCCAGTTGCGGATTGAAGACCGTATCGGTTCGCTCGAGCCTGGCAAAGACGCCGACCTGACCATCTGGTCAGGCGCACCGCTGTCGAACCTCAGCGTCTGCAAGCAGACCTGGATTGACGGTCGGAAGTACTTCGATAAGGACGACGAGCAAGCCCATCGCGATACCTTCGGCGAGATGAAGAACAAGTTGGTGCAGAAGATTCTCGATACCCGAGCCCCCATGATGAATCATGGAGAATCTGCCGAGGACCCGACCAGCCTCTGGCCTCGTCACGACGAGTTCTGTGGTCATCACGAGCATGAACACGAGCACGAGCACGAACACGAACACGAACACGAACATGAGCATCACCATGAGTAACCATCACGGTTTGCATGGCGTTCGTTTCCCATTTGTCTCCCACACTCACGTTCGAGTTTTAACTATGCGTTGTATTTCCTGCCTTCTCACTTCTGCTTTGCTGTTGTTCGTTACTTCGGCTGGTTTTGCATCGGATCAAATTCCTGGTGCGATGCCGAAGGGACCTGTCGCGATCGTTGGTGCAACATTGCATCCCGTGTCCGGGCCCGCCGTAAAAGGTGGAACGATCGTGTTCCAGGACGGAAAGATCACGGCGATCGGAAGCGATGTTGAAGTCCCCGCCGAAGCGACCGTGATTCAGGCTGCCACCCAGCACGTCTATCCTGGCCTGTTCGAGCCATACTCGCGCATCGGCCTGACTGAAATCTCTTCGGTGCGAGCCAGCAACGACTACCGTGAATCGGGCGAACTGAATCCGAACGTCAAAGCTCACGTGGCTGTCAATCCAGACAGTGAAATCGTCCCCGTCACGCGGACCAATGGTGTGCTGCTGACCATGTCTGCTCCGACCGGCGGTCTGATCGCAGGTCAAAGTGCCGTGATGCAACTCGACGGTTGGACTTACGAAGACATGACCGTGAAGCCGGAAGCGGCGATGATCGTCACCCTTCGCAGTCAACATCATCGTGAAGAACTCGGTGAGTTCCTCGAGGAATGTCGTCAGTACGCCAGCGCCAAAGAAGCCGGCATGCAAATCCGTCACGATGCACGTTTGGAGGCGATGGGCGAAGTCGTGGCAGGCAATCAGCCGATCATTATCGCCGCGGACCGCTGGGAAGACATAACCCGCGCCGTCGCCTTCGCTCGCGAGCAGAAGGTCAAGCTGGTGATCTTCGGTGGCTACGATGCTCCGAAGTGTGCTTCTCTTTTGAAAGATTACGATGTGCCGGTGATCGTTTCCTCGATTCATCGCCAGCCAATGCGAAAGGACGACTCGTACGACGCGGCCTATTCGCTGCCGAAGCGACTGAAGGACGCAGGTATCCTGTTCGCGATCTCGGGCTACGATCGTTCGGAAGCCTGGAACGTTCGTAACTTGCCTTACCACGCGGCCACTGCGGCGGCGTTCGGTTTGACCAGTGACGAGGCAATTGAAGCCATCACGCTTTCGCCTGCCAAGATCCTGGGTGTTGCCGATCGTGTGGGAAGCCTGGAAGTCGGCAAAGATGCGACGTTGATCCTTTGCAACGGCAACCCGCTGGAGGCACCGACGGAGATCGAGTCGGCCTGGGTCTTTGGCAAGGCAGTCGATCTGAACGACAAGCAGCAGATGCTGCGAGACAAGTACGAACAGAAGTACGAACAGTCGAAGAAGTAACGGCCGAAGACGGCGATTACAGCTTGCGGTCGGAAACGGCCTTTGACGATTGCAACAAGTGCTCGCGCCGCTCTGGCGCGAGCAACAGCAACCGCTCGAGCAGCATCTCGGCGACTGCTTCGCCTGCGATGATCGAAGGGACTTCTGCCTTCAGCGGATCGCGATTCGCTGTCGTGAAAAGCGAAACATCCGCGATCTGGCTGAGTGGCGAGCTCGAGAAGTTCGTCAGCGCTATCACGGTCGCGCCTTGGGCCGCGGCAACTTCGGCCGCATGCAGAATGTCCTTTGTGGCTCCTGACGAGCTGATGGCGAACAGCACGTCGTGCTTTTTCAGCAGTGTGGCATTCACCGCCATCACGTAGCCTTCGGTCGAGGGGCGCGCGTCAATTCCAATTCGGCTCAGCTTCCAGACCAGGCTCAATACCAGCGGAGCACTGCTGGCAACACCGACCACCAGCACCACTCTACCTGCCAGCAGGTTCTCAGCCGCTTGTTGCAGATGGTCGTCTTCCAACAGTCGGAGGGTATCGGCCAGTTCGTTTGTCAAACGGCGTTCTACCGCGCTGGAAGGTCGATCGTCGCTCCCCTGCTCCGCTCGAACGTTGGCCACCCCTTCGGTCGCGAGCATCAGCTTGAACTCTTGAAAGCCCTTGCAGCCAAGCTTCTGGCAGAACCGGATGATGGTGCCATAGCCGATGCCGCTATGGGCCACCACTTCGCTGATCGAGTGATATGCCGCTTCGGCGTGGCTTTCAAAGTACTCGCCGGCACGCTGCTCGGCGGCAGTCATTTCACCATGCATTCGCCGAAACTTCTTACGCCACGACGGATCGGGATTGCTGTTAGGAGAGGTGTTCATCGAGAAAGATCGATTCCGATCAGTGGAATTCTGACATCAAGGCGAAGCACGAACGAGCGGACTGGAAGTCCGGTCGAACAGGCTGCTTTGATAATCGTCTACAAATGGGATCCCATGTCCAGTGATCTGGATGAAATATCCGTTAAGAGTCTAGCTCGGATATCGCATCCAGTGACGTATGGGTGTATCTTGGCTTTTTGAATTATCAATCGTCACAATCCGGGATATTCGATTCGTATCGAATGGATAGGGAATCCAGTGGCGGTTTAGGCGGTCGATTTGTTCCCTTCCCCTGCTTGGAGATACTCCATGTTTGGTAACCCTGCCTGGGCGATCCGATTCCGATTGTTTGTTCTAGCGAGTTTAACGGCGATAATGACCCACGTTTCCACGTCCGATCTGCCTGCCGCTCCGGCGAAACCATCTGCGGTGACCGCCTACGTTTGGGATTATCAGGATGCGTGGACTAAGCAGACCGGTGCCACCCAGCTGCTGGTGGAAGCGGGTTTTGATGTTCAGCCACTGGCGAAGGATCAATCACCGTGGGGACTTTCGGGAATGATCTTCATTGGCAGCTTTGCCAGCGACGACCCGGCCTATGCCAAGTACATGGAGCAATACTCCGAGGACCTCTACAAGTTCGTTGACGACGGCAATCTGTTGGTTCAGATGACGCAGGCCGATCAAACCGAAAACCGTCCTCCGTTTCTACCCACGACGCTGGAAGCACGACGCTGCGATCGTGACTTTTCGGAACTCCATGTTCTCTCGAGCGCCAACACGCTCGTGAAAGGTTTCCCGGTTGAAAAGAACAAGGTCGCCTGGTCTGGTGAGCGACTTGGCTGGGAGACGTTCGATCGCCAGGGTGGTTTTCAGGTGATTCTCAGCTCGGATGGCAACGCAACCTATCCGGTTCTGATGGAAGGCGCCTATGGCCAAGGTCGCATCGTCCTGGCTGCGATGCACTTGGACAAGTTTCGGAATGCGGATGGCAAGAACGTGGCGACACCGCAGCGGCACGAACTGGCTCAAGCGTTCGCGAAGAATCTGCTACAGCATGCCAAAGATATCGACGCACGCAAAGCGAAAGCGATCGCCGTCACCCCTTCCCCGCGGGTTCAACGAAGCTTCGAGCAAGGATCTTGGACGCTGGCTTTGCTGCCCGATACCCAGGTCTATTCGGTCCGCTATCCTGGTCTCTATTCCGCTCAAACCGCCTGGTTGCGTGCCCATGTTGAAGAACGAAACATCAAATATGCCTTGCACCTGGGAGACATTACCGACAACAACACCGAGACCGAATGGCAACGAGCGGCCGAATCGATGAAGCTGCTTGAAGGTCATCTGCCTTATGTGATCGTCGGTGGCAACCACGATTACGGTCCTTCCGGCGACGCTTCGACCCGCGATACGTTTCTTAACCAATATTTCTCATTTGACGAAACCTCAGCCAGAGAAGGGTTTGGGGGAGCGTACGAGCAGGGCAAGCTCGATAACACCTACCATTTGTTTGAAGCAGGTGGTCATAAGTGGATTGTCGTCGCACTAGAATGGGCGCCTCGGGACGAAGTGGTTGCGTGGGCCAACCAGGTAATGGCGAAGCACGCGGATCGAAAGGGCATTCTGGTTACGCATGCCTACATGTTCTCGAACTCGCGTCGTTACGACCACACCGACAAGACTTCCCCTAACCACTGGAATCCGCACAACTACCGCACGCCTGGTAGTAAGAATGACGGCCAGCAGTTGTGGGACAAGTTGGTTCGCAAGCACAACTTTGTGTTCACGTTCAACGGTCACGTTTTGAATGATGGTACCGGATACCGGGCCGACAAGAACGACGCCGGGAACTACGTGCATCAGATGCTTGCGAACTACCAAATGCGAGAACTTGGGGGCGAAGGTTACTTCCGCCTGCTCGAGTTCACGCCGGATGGCAACACGGTGAACGTGCTGACCTACAGTCCGCTTTACGATCGATATCTTTTGGATCAAGACCAGACCTTCACGATTCGTTTGGATGAAGCCCCAGCCGATCAGCCATTACAGCGTGACGAGCCTGCGAGCGACGGAATCAAACCGCCAAAAAGTGAGTTATTGAAGGCTTCCAGCCAGACCTTGAAGGCAACGCAATGAGCCTGCTGAAATGGGAAACGTTCGTGACTTCTTCGTTAGCCATCTCGTTTCGCATTTTTCTGCACCTGATGCTGGGCGGCATCTCCCTGGTCGGAGTGGCCGCCGCGGCGGAAGACTCTTTGCGAGATGGTACGGCTCAGCGACCACTTCGCGTGATGCTCATTCCTGCTGATACGGGGGCGGATACGACTCTGGACGACTTTCGTCCTGTATTCAACGCCATCACGCGAAACGAAGACCTACACTTCGAGCTTCGCGTAGGTACATCGTACGGATCGGTCGTGGAAGGCCTGGTCGCCAAGCGAGTCGATATTGCTTTCCTCGGTCCGGTGACATTCCTCCAAGCGCAAAAACGGGGCGCCGCCGAACTGCTGGCGGTCGCTGTGAAAGAGAAGTCGAGTTCCTATCGGGCTGCCATCCTCACGCGTGCAGGCAGCGGGATCCATAAAGTCGAAGACTTGAAACAAAAGCGGATTGCTCTGGGGGATGTAAATTCCACGTCCAGCTTCCGCTACCCGCTGGCGATGATCGTTCGCGCTGGTGTCGATCCGGTGCTGGGGGTCAGCCAAATTTCGTTGACCGGAAGCCATAGCAATGCCCTTGCGGCGCTTCGCGAGGGACATGTCGACGCGGCTGGTTGTTCGCTGCATGCCTACGAGAAAGCCCTCAATAGCCACGCGATCGCTCCGGGGGAACTCTCGGTCGTGGCGGTCAGTCCTGCGATTCCGAACCCACCTCTGGTAATGCATCCTGAGTTGGAACCAACCGTCAAACAGCGTCTACTTGAAGCCTTCCGCACGATCCATGAGTCGCCCGATGTTCGGCCTGAGATGATTCGGGGTTACGGTGGCGATCAGTACGATCGCTTCGATGTGGATTTTCCTCAAAAGCAATTTGAGGAGGCAATCAACGATCTTGATCCGGTCAATCCAAGAATGATCGCTACCATTATCGAACGGGCCGCCGATCGCTAGTGTGATCTAATTTCAATCGCCGCCTTCACGTATCAGACGCTCGATGCTTTCTTTGATCTCTGTCAGCAAATCATTCGGTAGAAAGCAACAGTCCGTTCGCGCGGTGGACGATGTGTCGCTTCGGATCGAACGGGGAGAATTCGTGGTGATGCTCGGCCATTCCGGAGCGGGCAAGTCGACGCTGCTGAAGTTGATCAGCGGCCAGTTGCCGGCAGACCAAGGCCAGGTCGAGATCGACGGCGAGCCAATGCTGACCTGGTCGCGACAAAAGCTACAGCATCGCATGGGAGTCGTCCATCAACACTTTGCTTTGGTTCCGCGACTTAGTACGCTCGATAACGTTCTGCTTGGCCGTCTTCCCTGGATTCCCTGGTATCGTTCCATCTTCCGGCATTGGAGTATTGCCGATCGTGAGCTGGCCTGTCAGTGGCTGGAACGAGTCGGGCTGGAACCAATCCATGCGACTCGTGCCGCCGGGCAACTGTCGGGCGGACAACAGCAACGCGTTGCGATTGCCCGCGCCCTCATCCGTCAGCCTTCCTTGATCCTGGCGGACGAACCGGTAGCCAACTTAGACCCGGCGATCGGTCGCGAAATTCTGGAGTTATTGCGAGAAGCCGCTCATCGGTGGAATATTGCCGTACTATGCAATCTTCATCAGCCTGACATGGCGGAAGAGTACGCGGATCGCATTGTTCATATGGCGAAAGGAAAGATCAAGTTCGATGGCACGCCGAGCGAATGGCGACAGAGCTCGGAAATGTCGTCCGACTATCTTCGCCGCGAAGCAAGATCGGTAACGACTGGCCAGGCTGAAAATGCTCTGCAGAATGCTTCGACCAACCGATGAGCGATCAGGAACATGCCATGGATGCAGCGAAGCAAGGTCGCGATCTTTCGGCAGATGTCGCCGATTTACTTCAATGCGGGTGGCCGATCCGCCAGCCAAGCGTGATTCCCAAGCTACTTTGCGTGGTGGCGCTCGTCGGGGTCGCAGCGATGTCGTTTCGTCGCGTAGGTTTAGAGCAGGTTCGTCAGGAGTCAACCAGCGCCTTCTGGGCGATGTTAGGTCACGGTGAATCAAGCCAGGTCCTCGACGGAGCGCAGCGATTTGCTCAGCAGGGTTGGCCTCCGGTGATCTCGCGGCAGCAAGAGGTAAGCCGAATCGAGAACTTCAATCCTGACCAGCTGCCGTGGTTCAGTCACCTCGAATCGAATCAGACGACAAAGATGTCGGTCGAATTCATCGACGGGCAGGTGATTGAGCGAGAAGAAACAATCGAAGAGCATGTCCTGGTCGAACCCGTCGGTTACCTCGTTCGCGTTGGCTGGTTGATGCTGGAAACGCTGGAGATCGCCCTATGGGGAACGATTCTGGCTCTTTTGCTTGGGGTGCCGTTGAGTCTGCTGGGGTCGCGCCGGATCAGCATTGCGACACCAATCGTTTACGCGGCACGCGCGTTATGCAGCTTGAGTCGCGCAATTCCTGAATTGGTGAGTGCGATGTTCTTCGTGCTGCTGTTTGGGTTTGGCCCGGCGGCCGGGGTATTGGCCTTAGGGCTTCATTCCGCGGGCTTCCTGGGAAAGTTTTTCGCGGACGATATGGACAACACAGATCCTGCCCCGGCCCAAGCACTCGCCAGCAGTGGCGTGGGAAGGGTCGGCGTTTTTCTGCACGCTCTGCTCCCACAGGTGTTTCCACAATACCTTGCCTACATACAGTACATCCTCGAACGGAACGTTCGGACGGCGACGGTACTGGGAATCGTAGGGGCTGGCGGCATCGGTGTCGAACTGATGGGAAAGTGGAGCAACTTTCAATACGGGCACGCAACGACTGTTCTGCTGGCGATTTTCTTCACGGTGGTCGTATTGGAACTGTTAACGCAGTCGATGCGAAAGAAGCTGATTCAGGATTAAGATCCGCTCGGGAAGAGTTGAAAGCAGCGAAAGTGACTCGCCTGCATCTTGTGAATCAATGCCTCGCCGGAAGTTTTGTACTGCTGAGGGTGAAGCTCGATGGATCGACGGGCATGGTGTGCCGCCAGGCTGCTGTGCTGAATGTCTTCGTAAAACTGAGCAAGCAGAAAATGGGTCTCGGCGGATGGATTTAAGTCGAGCAACCGCTGATACGCCTCTTCGGCCTCAAAGACACGACCAAGTTTGCGAAGAGCAAAGGCAGTTCCCTGAATCGAGGAAGCCAGAGCCGCGGATGTTGACGGCGACGACGCTTGGTCAGCCCAAAACTTTTCGGCCAATCGAAAGTGATCGAGCGATAATCGCCACTCGCGTCGGTCCTGGTAAAGTGTCCCCAGGACCTGATGGCCACCATGGGCCGCAAACCCGGGAGAATTCTCGTACATGTTAAGCAGGCGTGTTGCTTCTTCCCCTCGGCCCAAGACTGCCAGTTGAATCGCAAAAGGTACGACGCGTTCGATGGGGGCATCGGCTGCCAGCGGCATTGCAGATTGTTGTTGGATTTCGGCGATTTGAAGGGTTAGCTGTTCGACCATCTTTCGCACGGCAATACCTTGATGCTGAAGGCTTGGTTCCAGTACCAGGCAGCTTCGGAGGCGGTCGTTAGCTTCGACGAGGCGAGTCTGCGACAGCTGATCCATGGCGGTATCGAGTTCCGCGTTGCAGCGAGCCTGTTGATAGGTCCAAGGAACCACCAGAAATAACAGGGACGAAACAAGCCACCGCGTGGTAGTCGATGGAGACACGGGAGCGGGAAACCAGGTTGCTCCTAAAAGCGTCAACCCGAGCGATGCGGACAAAGCACCCAGCATTCTCGAAAGTCCCATGCTTTGCGAAAGCAGCATTACCGGGGCGTACTGGTCGACCTGATTCCAGAATAGAAGACGAAATCCGGTCAGCAAGAGTGTACCCAGGAGTAGTTCTCCCCAGATCGAATGAGTGGGATTGTCGAACCGGCGATGAAATTCATTTCGGATCGTCCAGCCAAGTGGCAAGCCGGCGACAATCAACACCACGGCGACGTCGGTCCAGGCAAATGGCAACAGAATGGCTTGGGGGGCCGGTATTCGGGAAAGCGATCCAAGCCAGGTCAGAATGACCAGGATGCCGATTGCCTGAGGGAGCACTTTCAACAGGCGGTGTAACATCTGATCGGCCATCTTGAGTTACTCCAACCCAACGGGCGTAGGACTGATTGAGGGGCTGCTTCGTTTCCACATGACACCATCGAAGCCATAGTGAAGAAAGGCAGCGATCACGTTGATCAGCAGCCACAGCTCCAGGAAGTTGTGCTCCACCATCCAGCCCACCGAGCCGAGTATCAGCATGAAGACCAGAAGCGAGACAGCCCACCGCGATAGCAGCCAGCGAACAATGTCGGAATTGGCATCAGGGCCGCTTGTTTGAGCCTGACCTTTCAATCGCCAGCCGATGACGGTCAAATATTCGCTCGCATGAAACCATGCCGACGCGGTCGTCAGGCAAAGCACCAGCGCCGGATTACCAACGTGCACACTGGTAAGCAGTGCCAGGAAGAGACTGACTACGCTGACCAGGTAAATCAATCCACCCAGGCCCGCACGGCGAAACGATAGTAGCGCGTTTCCCAGAACGATTGCTGGCAGAATTGGCATGAACCAGTCCATCTTGTTCAGCAGATCTAAAGCGAGCGGGGGCTGAATCGAGACCTGGGCAACGCGGAGGATCACGTACAACAGGAAAGCGCGCAGCAACCACTTTTCCACCACGATTGGCAGCATCGTGTGGCGCGAAGCGAGACGGCCGTAAATCCGATAGATGCCATGATGCTGCGCCGCAAAGTGCCACGCATTCCAAAGGTAGTCAATCGCCAACAGGCAAGTCAGGCCGCCGGTTCCAAGGCGAACTCCAACTACGAGTCCTATCACCAGTAAGGTAAATCCAATCAAAAAACGGCGTCGGTTACGTAGCAACTGACGATCCATCAACACCACTGCCAGCGTGCTCCAACGATGGGGCGTGGTGATGAAGTAGATCTGCCAGAACTGAACCGCAGCACGGCCCGTAAAGTCGATGTCGTGCTGCAAAAATACAAGCAAGGGCCAGAAGCAGTTCGAGACCAGAAGCAGATCGATCCACGGTCCAAACAGCCAGCCGGTTCGAGCCAGCGACGATGCTGATTCTGCGGCGGTTTCAGTTCCAGTCGCAGGTCGGTTCCAGATTTGTGCCGGGTGATTCACCAGGGGCAGAATCCTAAGTGGGCTTACGCGTCAGGTCGATTGTCAGTTGGTTGTTGCCTTGTGGTGTGACCTCGACCGTAATCGGCGATTTGGCAGAGTCGGCATAAATCAACGGAATCCGCTGTGACTTATTCACCGTTTCGATCGGACCGGAAGACATCACCGGTTCACCGCCGTCGTCGCTGGCGACCATCGTTGGTTCGGAGGTTGTCGTCTGCATGATGATGACACGAAACTTGCCGGCGACTGACCCATCCCCTTGGCGGTAGGTCGTCATCGAGAACGTTCCATCTTCATTGACCAGCCCGCCTGCTGGCTTGCCCGTTTGAGGCCCGATGGGGATGAACGAAATTGCCCCGCCCCCTTTCATCGGTTCACCTTCGAAGGTGATCAGACCGGTCGTTGGGTAGGCGGTCGGTTGGCTGCTTCCTTGACATCCGATCGTCAGAAGCAGTAGCAACAGGGCGAAAGCAATGGGAAAGCGATAAGACATGGTAGATTCAGGCCAGGTTTGAGTTCCAGAAATTACAGAGCACAATCAATCCCGGCGGACGCCTTCGCGCAAGGGGCGTCCGCCGAGAAGGTGCGTTGACGTTACGGCAGTTCAACCACTTCACGCCCACCTCGGGACCCAAGAGCCTGCCAGATGGCCAGATCAACCGTTTCGCTTAAAAACCGGACCGAGCCGTCGGTCATGGCTCCCATTACGCCGCCTGGGTGATAGCTACGAGCCGCCGAATACATCTCGGTATAGGGGCTGCCGATCTGGGTGCAGGGCATGCCTTCTTCGGGGAAGTTACGGCAACCCCATACACCATCTGGTGTCGTGCTGTTGGGGCCCGTTTTGGTGCTGAAACAGGCGGCGCCCATCGCACCGTATGCCCAGACGCCGCGCGAGTCCTGGTACGAAGGACCGGTGCCGCTGGGAAGGCGGAACTGAAGTTCGCTCAACGAGATCGTGTTGGCGGTGCCATCGGTGACATCTCGCATGCTGAAGCCAGAGTTGTTTCCGAACACGCCTCCTTCGTCACCGTTGTTGGTGTGCACCGCCCCATAGCCTGCCTTGCCGTAACAGGCGACGTAGTTTCCACGCGCCAAATCTTCCAGTCCGGTACCGTTGGCAAGCTTTTCGGATGTGGTCGGATGGGATGGGCAAAGCATCGCATCCAACTGTTCGGATCCCACGTTCATGCCTTGACTGGTGTAGCGACTGTTACCGAGCCAGTCGGCTACTTCGACTTCCGACTGGGCGATCACCATGAATTGATCGTGCATCGCGCTTTGTTCGATATGCGAAAGAATCAACAAGCTCCACGACCCGCCAATCGCCGGCGTGCCACTTCCATGCGCCCCATTGGGGTTGTCGCCCCGGTTGTTGATCACACCGGACGGAAACGCCAGGAACGTGTCGTGGTAGTTGTGGATCGCCAACTGCAATTGCTTCATGCGATTGGCACAATCCATACGTCGAGCGGCCTCTCGGGCTTGCTGCACCGCTGGAAGCAGCAATGCGATCAGTACGCCAATGATCGCGATGACAACGAGCAGCTCGACGAGCGTGAACGCGCCATGTCGACGAGGTACTGCGAGATTGCCGGACTTGGATACTTTCATCGGGAACTCCATGTCTTCTGACTCTTCCAAACAAATACGCGAATGAGGACGGTAGCGGAACCGAGCGGATAGATGATCCAATTCGAGGCAGAATGCGATGCACCAACCCACGTCGAATGCCGTTGGTGGATAATTTATCCGCCCTCGGTCAGATGTCCATTGAAAAGTCGGCAACCACGCGAGCTATTCATGAAACGTTAATCCAGGGGCAAAAACCTCTTCTTGCCGACGAATCCAACACGTTGCCAGCCAATCCGGTTTATGATTCGTGAAGTTTTCATGTGAATAGGATATCCAGTTTTGATTCTGGGCGGTCAGAGTGCCGTTGTGGGCCACTTTGGGACGGCAGAAAAGCCCACAGCGAGTCCTGCTTGCCGCAGCAAGGCGGTTGATACCGATTGCGCGGATGACGCGCCGTCGACCAGAGATGCGGGTAAATCAGAGATGATTCGTTCTTCAGGCCGGGTCTAGCCGAAACAGTAGGCTAGGGTTTGACGGAGTTGGGTTTGATCGCGATTGAAATGACACGAGTTTTGGCATCAAGTTTTGTCGTCATTCCAAGTTTCGTTATCCTGCATCCAGCGAACACGCTCCAACTCGACCCCGGCGTGACCGAAGCTTCGGCGCGTTTTTCCTTACTGATTACGAGGTAGAAGTAATGGCATTGCACGCAAAGAAGAAACTCCGTGAACTCGTCGACGACGATATCTACGCATCGAGCGATCTTTCGTTGCGCATGCCGAAGTACAAGTTCCCGCATGCCGAGCGCGATCCACGTCATGTCTATTCGGTCGTGCATGACGAGTTGATGCTCGATGGCAACTCGCGCCAAAACCTGGCGACTTTCTGCCAGACCTGGCTCGAGCCTGAGATTCACAAGCTCATGGAAGAGTGCCTGGACAAGAACATGGTCGACAAGGACGAATATCCTCAGACCGCAGAGATTGAATCGCGCTGTGTTCACATGCTGGCCGATCTTTGGAACTCGCCGGTCGAGGCCTCCGCGGTAGGCTGTTCGACGACCGGTTCTAGCGAAGCCGCAATGCTGGGTGGCATGGCGATGAAACGTCGCTGGGAGGCCAAGCAAAAGGCCGCTGGCAAGCCAATCGATAAGCCGAACCTGGTGACCGGTCCGGTTCAGGTATGCTGGCACAAGTTCACTCGTTATTGGGATATCGAACACCGCGAGATCCCTATGGAAGGTGACCGTCTGATCTTGACCGCGGAAGAAGCGGTCAAATATTGCGACGAAAACACGATTGGTGTCGTGCCGACGCTGGGTGTCACGTTCACTTGTCAGTATGAACCGGTAGAGGAACTCGCCGCCGCACTCGATAAACTGCAGGTAGACAAGGGTTGGGATATTCCGATTCACGTCGATGCGGCCAGCGGTGGCTTTCTGGCGCCGTTCTGTGCCCCGGACGTCGTCTGGGACTTCCGTCTGCCGCGTGTGAAATCGATCAACAGTTCCGGCCACAAATTTGGTTTGGCTCCGCTGGGTGCTGGATGGGTGATCTGGCGTGAGGAAGCCGACTTGCCGGAAGAACTGGTCTTCTGGGTAAATTACCTGGGGGGCAATATGCGCGACATCGCTTTGAACTTTTCGCGTCCTGGCGGACAGATCGTGTGCCAGTACTACAACTTCCTGCGACTGGGCAAGGAAGGCTATCGCAAGATCCACACGGCCTGCTACGAGACGGCTCAGTTTCTGGCGACCGAGATCGAGAAGATGGGCCTGTTCGAGGTAATCTACGACGGAAAGATGCACGAAGGCATTCCGGCCTTATGTTGGAAGCTGAAAGACGACGCCAAGCCTGGCTTCACGCTCTACGATCTGGCCGATCGATTGCGGACGCGCGGATGGCAGGTGCCTGCCTACTCGCTGCCGCCTAATCGCGACGACCTGGCGATCCAGCGAATACTGGTTCGGCATGGGGTCAGCCGCGATCTGGCAAGCCTGCTGCTGAAAGACATGCGCGAGGCACTCGACTACTTCAAGCAGCATCCGATCCAGGCCCCTCTCACGGAAGAGGAAGCCTCGGGCTTCCATCACTAGTCACTGCGAGCATGACTTCTTCGGACGAAGCCAATTCACTGCACTGTGTCGAGCAGCGCGGACCGCACCCGTTCATTACCTTTCGATTGTTTCACGATCGAAAGGGACGGGTGCGCCGGTGGCGTTCACGGCATCATCGGAAACGACTTGCCCATCCCGAAACACAGCATCCGCATTCCTTGCTGCGAACATTCGTAAAAGCAGCGTGGATGCCCGGCGACTTGAATTGGTGGATCGGGATGATCTTCGCCGTGGGTGCCAGTTTGTTTGCCTTGGGAAGTATCGTGAGCTTGTGGCCGAAATGGACGCGAGCCATCGGTCTGGCCGAAAGCGAGGCTGGACTGATCTTTTTCCTGGGTTCGATTCCGTTTACGACCGCGGCATATCTTCAACTGTTTCAAGCCGCGAATGCTGATCCAATTCCAGGCGATCAACCCTCGACGCCGCAGCGGACTACGTGGATTGGTTGGAAGCCCGGCGATCTTGGTTGGCTGAGTTGCTTTCTCCAGTTCATCGGGACAGTGCTCTTCAACGTGAACACGTTTGACGGCATGATGCCTTCGCTCAGTTGGCAGCAGCAAGATGTTCTGATCTGGGTTCCTAATATCTTGGGATCGATCTTGTTCATGGCTTCCGGCTATCTCGCCTTTATTGAAGCCGCCCACGCCTATTGGAAGTGGGAGCTCGAAGATCTCTCGTGGTGGGTGGTCTTCGTG
The DNA here is from genome assembly GCF_039541315.1 of Bremerella cremea. GTDB lineage: Bacteria > Planctomycetota > Planctomycetia > Pirellulales > Pirellulaceae > Bremerella > Bremerella cremea. The sequence continues at coordinate 212,246 of NZ_BAABFZ010000002.1, forward strand.
AACCTGTTAGGCTGCATCGGCTTTCTGATCTCGGCAGTGCTCGCCATTGTGCTGCCCGGAGATACGGGGCCATGGCACGAAACCGCGTCGGTCTGCTTTACGCTGATCGGGGCGATCTGCTTTTTCTGGGGCTCCGTTCTGATGTTGCCCGAAGCGGTTCCGGGGGAAACTTCGTCGCTTTAAGTCTTGGCTGGTGCGACGATTTCTGTTGATTCGAGACCAGCGTCAGTGCTATCCTTAGGAATCCCCCCTGTGGTTGCCTGGTGGCATGTCTGGCGAAGGGGCGTCATCGCGAGATGAAGCCTGCTGCTAGAGCCTCCTTTCCTGCCAAATAACGAACACTCAAGGCCACATCATGGTTCGTTCCTGCCTGGTTATCAGCGCCCTCCTCGTATGCGCCCCACATGCGTTTGCCGGCGAGTTGCCTCCGGCTGCGGAAAAGACGATCCAGTTCGAATCCGACATCGCGCCGATTCTGCAGGCAAAGTGCCACGACTGCCATGGTGAGTTCACGCAGGAAGGCAATCTGAGGCTTGATCGAAAGGCTGCGGTCATTCGTGGTGGTGACTCAGGCGAACCAGGAATTGTGCCTGGCAAGAGCGCCGAAAGCCATCTGATTCGACTCGTGGCCGGGCTCGAGGCGGACTTGCGAATGCCGCCGGAAGAAGAGGATACGCTTTCCAAAGAACAAATCGGGTTGCTACGAGCCTGGATCGATCAAGGAGCCCCCTGGCCGGGCCCGGCAGGGTCGATGGAAATCGAGAAACGGACGACAGATCACTGGGCTTTTCAGCCGGTCAAACGTCCGAGTGTCCCCGAGGCGGAAAGTGACTGGGGCAGAAATCCGATCGATCGCTTCATCCTGGCGAAGCTCGAGGCAAACGGGCTCAAGCCGAGCGAACGTGCCGATCGCAGAACGCTCGCTCGACGATTCTCTCTCGACGTGCTTGGCTTGCCTCCGACACCTGAAGAAGTGGCTGCCTACGCCGACAGCGAAGATCCTGCCGCCACGGAGAAGTGGATTGAAACGATGCTTGCCAGTCCGCACTTTGGCGAGCGGTGGGCATCGCATTGGCTCGATCTGGTCCGCTTCGCCGAAACGCATGGATTTGAAACGAATCGCGAGCGACCTAACGCCTGGCGCTATCGCGACTACGTGATCGATTCGTTGAACGCCGATAAACCGTACGATCAATTCATTCGTGAACAGATTGCGGGCGATAGTTTCGGAAGCCCGGTCGGCCTCGGCTTCCTGGTGGCAGGACCTTACGATCAAGTCAAAAGTCCTGACATCAATCTCACCTTGATGCAGCGCCAGAACGAACTGGACGACATCGTTAACACCACTGGAACGGCCTTCCTCGGACTGACGATGGGATGTGCCCGGTGCCATAACCACAAGTTCGATCCAATTCTGCAGACCGATTACTACTCGATGCAGGCGATCTTCTCCGGGGTTCGCCATGCTGACACTCCCCTCCCCTTCACGGCCGAACAGCAAAAGCTTGCCGAGCAGCTTCGTGCCGAGATCGTCCAGCTGGAAGGCGAACTGGAACATCTTCTTCCGCAGCGACCGACCAGTCGTTTCGTTATGTTGGACGACGATCCCGAAATCGCTGTCGGAAAAGTGAAGCACTTGGTCAAGGCAGTCGGTAACGGGACAAACTTGCCCGGTACCGAGCGTGGTCAGGCCAGTGACCCTGGGGACGAGTCACGTTCGCTGAATGTGAGCGGAGGAAAGTATTCTTGGTGGAAGCATCAGCCAGGCGTCCCAGTCATCTCGTGGACGCCCGCTAGCAAGGGACAGTTTCGTCTTTGGCTTTCCTGGGGCTGCGGATTCACCACGCATTGCCAGGATGCCCGATACGTTATCGACCGTGATGGCAATCCAGCGACAAACGAAGATTGGGAAGTCGTCGCGATCGTCAATCAGCAACAGTTTGCCAACGGCGATCTACAGCTCAAGAGCGAACCGATGTGGAGCGGATTCTTCCAGGCAGGCCTGGTCACCCTCGGCAAGGACGATCAGATTCTTCTCGTCGGAGGGATGACCGGTACCGCATTAACCGCAGATGTGATGGTATTGGAGCACATCCGCGATTCCGCAGGGCCGATTCCTCCCAAACCTTTCTTCCGTGAACCTGTCCGGGCGATTGGCAATGTCGAACATCTTCACCCGATCGAAACACGTTCGGTACGCTTCGTGATTGAAGACACCGTCGGCGGGACGCAGCCTTGTATCGATGAACTGGCGATCTTCTCCGGCGTTCGCAATGTTGCATTGGCGAGCGAAGGCTCGGTGGCGTCTGCGTCGGGAACTTTGCCCGGCTATGAAATCCATCAGTTGAAACATATCAACGACGGGCAGTTTTCGAATCGCAGGAGTTGGATCGCCGATACCCGCCGCACTGGATGGGTTCAGATCGACCTGCCACAAGCGACGACGATCGACCGAATCGAATGGGCCCGCGATCGCGAAGGGCAATTCAACGATCGGCTGGCCATTCATTATCGCATTGAAGCGTCATTAGATGGGGTGACATGGAAAACAATCGCCGACTCATCCGATCGATTGCCCGTGGCGCTTCCCAGTCCAGAATTGATTCCCAGTTATCAATTCGAAAGTCTGCCTTCCGATAAGTCGGAAGCCGCAAAGGCCGCAGTCGCCAGGCTATTGGCGGCAAGGGAAGAATTACAACAGGCCACCACTCGGCGGGAAGCGTATGCTGGCCGATACGAGCAGCCAGGCCCAACGCATCGTCTTTACCGAGGCGAGCCGCAGGAGAAACGCGAGCAAGTATTACCGGACGCCCCAGAGATCTTCGCGAATCTGGCGTTGGCCCTAGATAGCCCCGAAAAAGTTCGCCGCCAGAAACTGGCAGAGTGGATTGCTTCCCGCGAAAATCCGTTGACTGCACGTGTCATCGTGAATCGGATCTGGCAATTCCATTTCGGTACTGGTCTGGTCGATACTCCCAGCGACTTTGGCGCAGCGGGCGTTGAAGCATCGCATCCAGAGCTCCTCGACTGGCTGGCCTCCGAATTGATGGACCATGATTGGTCGCTGAAGCATATCCATCGGCTAATCCTGCAGTCGGCAACCTTTCAACAGGCAAGCCAGCCCGATGAAGCAGGTTTGCGAGTCGACGGCGCCACGCGACATCTTTGGCGCTATCCACCACACCGAATGGAAGCCGAACCGATTCGCGATTCGATCTTGTCAGTGACCGGGGTGCTCGATAATTCGATGGGAGGGCCGGGCTTCACCGCCTTCGAAGTCGAAGCCGAGAACGTGCGTCACTATCACCCGAAGAAGCAGTTTGGCCCGGAGGACTGGAGGCGTATGGTCTATATGACGAAAGTCCGCATGGAGAAAGATGCAATATTCGGCCTTCTCGATTGCCCCGATGCGGCGACGTCCGTCGCGAAACGTTCCCGATCGACGACACCGCTGCAAGCACTAAACCTTTTCAATAGCGCCTTCTTGTTGCAACAAGCCGACCTATTCAGCCAACGCCTACGTTCCGAAGCAAACACGACCGGCGGTCAGGTCCGACTCGCTTTCGAGTTGTGCTATTCCCGGTCGCCATCGGCAGAAGAAGCCGCGTCTAGTCAGCAGTTCATCGAACAAGAAGGGCTCCCGGCATTTTGTCGGGCGCTGCTCAATAGTAACGAGTTCCTCTTCATTCCCTAGCAAACAGGCAACACGTCATGGCGAGCCGCCATCAGCAACCGATCAACGCTCAGCCGACGCCTGGCATGCACCTGCTGGATCGTCGGCGGTTTCTGGGTCAGACAGCCACTGGACTGGGTAGTATTGCTTTCTCGATGCTGCTGGCCGAAGAGCAATTGTTGGCGGAAGGCGCGCGCTCGGTAGGTGGGCTGTCTCCCATCCGTCCGGAAATCGACCCTGGGCAACCATTCGCCCCGCGAAGCCCCCATTTGCCAGCCGCGGCAAAGAATGTCATCGTCATTTTTTGCTCTGGGGCTTGTAGCCATGTCGATACCTTCGATTACAAACCGGAGCTAATCCGCCGTCATGGGCAGCCGATGCCTGGTGCCGATAAGCTGGTGACGTTCCAAGGACAGCAAGGGAACCTGACAAAAAGCCCCTGGAAGTTCCGCCCGCGCGGCCAGAGCGGGAAGATGATCTCGGACCTGGTGCCGCACTTGGGGGAACTGGCGGACGATATCTGCTTCTTGCATTCGGTCACCGGGAAGACCAACACCCACGGGCCCGGCGAGAACTACATGTCGACGGGCTTCACGCTTGATGGATTCCCCAGCATGGGAGCGTGGGCAACATATGCCTTAGGGAGTTCCAATCAGAATCTGCCTGCCTACGTCGCGATTCCCGATCCGCGAGGAACGCCTCAGGCGTCGGTCAACAACTGGGGACCTGGCTTCCTTCCGGCTGCTTTCCAGGGAACCGACTTCAACGCGAACCATCCGATCCGCAACTTGAAACGGCCTGAGGCAGTTGCCCCGGAGAAAGACAAAGCAACGCGAGAGTTTCTGAACGCCTTGAACGCCCGGCATCTGGAACGCTTCCCTGGCGACAACGACCTCGCCGCGCGGATCGCCAGCTACGAATTGGCCGCTCGCATGCAGATGGCGGTGCCGGAAGTGAGTGATCTGTCGACGGAAAGTGCCGAGACGCTACGAATGTATGGCGCCGACGATGCCGAGAACCATTTGAAGGCGGCGTATGCTCGCAATTGTATTCTCGCCCGTCGCCTGGTCGAGCAAGGCGTTCGTTTTGTGCAGCTATTCAACGGGGCCTATCAAACCGGAGGCGAAGGGGTCAGCAACTGGGACGGCCATAAAGCGTTGGAGAAACAATACAGCGTCCATGGTCCGGTGCTCGATCAGCCGACCGCCGCACTTCTGAAAGACATGAAACGTCGCGGGCTTCTGGAAGACACCCTGGTCGTTTGGTGTACGGAGTTCGGCCGGATGCCGACGTTCCAGAAAGGTGCCAGCGGACGCGATCACAATCCGGAAGGCTTTACCTGTTGGCTGGCCGGGGCTGGGGTGAAAGCCCCATATACCTTCGGTGCGACCGACGAATTTGGTTACAAGGCAGCCGAGAACGTGATCGACGTGCACGATTTCCATGCCACCATCTTGCACTTGCTCGGACTGAATCACGAGCGATTGACGTACTATTACAACGGACTGGAACGTCGCCTGACTGATGTGCACGGTCACGTTATCAACGAGATCCTGGCGTAGACTCGTCGGCCGGTATGATCACAAGCCAATTAAGGCATGTGTTCGTCGTAGACATTGGCTTCCCTAAGACCAGCGTCAATCGGCCATCGTTGACATCAACGGTCGTTTCAAACTCGTAAAATGAACCTGCGTCCGTATCGATATGATCTGCGACAATGTCCCCTTCCACGGAAAGGTTCTGTCCTGCTTGTTCGTGCCCGACATCGCCCAGGCAACCGATTACCCGGTAACGACCATTCGGCAGCGCAAGCTCCCACGTATCGATCGATCGCGTGAATACAAACGTGCTTCGCGGCGACGGCTTCTGGTCTTCACGCTGCCGCGTATTCTTGGTGAGGTTTGCCTGCCAACCATAGCCGCGGGCAGCCTCAAACTTCTCGCCAATGTCGGGCAGATATCCTGCGTGTGGTGAAGAACTCTTCCCTGTGAAGTCGAACGCTTGCGAATCCGGAAGCTGCAGGATCGACTCGTCAACAAGACCATCGAATCGAGGATCACTCTTCCACGAAACGGTTCCGGTCGTGAAAGGCAACGCATCGTCGGCGTCTACCAGCCCATCCAGGTCGGCATCTTGTTTCGATTGACGTCTCCAAGGGTGCGTTGGTTGCTGCTGAAGAACCTTCCAAATTGCAACTGCCACGTCGCGTCGGCTTCCGTTCAAACGATCTGAAGCAAGCAAAGTCACGTCGTAGCCCTGTTCCTTGGCATTCAGAAGAATCTGTTCTGTCCATTCCGATGTGGCTGGCGCATCGGCATCGAAGGAAGTACTCGCTGGGCCCAGAGGAAGGAGTCGTCGCAAGGCGAGTTGCTGGATCGCTGCGAACCCTGGCTCAAGCGGATCGACATCCGCGAAGGGCCAAATTGCGAGAGGGGCACCCTGGTCGGTTGCGAGCAGGCCATTCCAAATTTCGGCCAGTCGCTCTCGCTGATCCCAAATGGTAGAAGGCTGCTCTTCGTGGCGAAGACAAACCGCCGCGATGGCTCCGCTGGCCTGTCCAGCATGAATGGATTGATCGTGCAGGCGACAAGAGGAGCTGACGATGCTGGTGTAACCGAGATTCTTCTGCCCACCCAGTAGACCGTCGATGCCTTTGGGGACGAAGCTACGCAGCGGAAAGACGGCCCGGCCGGTGCCGCCGCGCCCGAATCTTCGGTTCCCGCGAAAGTCGGCCTCCCATGGTCCGGCATCCAGTTGATCGGTACGCCATGAACGGTGCGTCGGGTGGAAGTCGAGTTCAAACTGCCACGAGAAAACCGCATCGGGAAACATCGCCGTGGCGTAGTGTGAACGGTTCTGAAACCCGAGGACCTCTTGCTCGCGTAGCACATGCAATGCATCTAAGCGAAGGCTCTCGCGGATGTAAGGTTTCGGAGGCAAGTTATCGGTGGTTCCGAATTCATCGCTCAGGGCCATCTTACGAAACTTAGGAAAGCGATCCTGTAAGTAGTACAGAAACTTGAGCGAATGGTTCTTGGCGTCGGCATAGACAATCGCCCTTTGCTGGTGCGTCATCTCGACGATCGACTTTTGCGATGCCCCCTGCTCTGTCTCTTCGAGTGCCGCAGCCACATCAGCCGGGAAGACATCAAGCGGATAGTCGATAGGCGGCGTGTTAACTAGCAGCAGGTCTGGCCCTTTGATCTGGGCAAATCCTTTGCTGTCGACAAGGCGACGCGACGTGTAGGCGAACTTCTCATCGATCCAGCCCCATTTGCCGGTAAAGTATCGCGGGTCGTAACCAGCAGGTTTTGCAATCCGTGATTCGTTGGCTTGTTCTTCCAGAATCATGCACCACGTGATCGGATTGATGTCGGTGCGGGGCTCGCCTGATTCTGGAGCACTGGGTTCATCATATTCGTGACGAGCATCGAGGCCGACATCCCAGCCAGCCCCTGAGAGTCGAATCACATCGCCCCAGTCCGAAGCATCGATGGTGATCGCCGCCCGGACGATCAACGACGAGTTATCCGCGGTTGAATTGAACTTCACCCCCTGAACGCAATTATCTTCGGTCAGAACAGAAGAAACCTGGTAGTTGGAGAATCGTTGAATCTGGCCGGTCTTCTCGTACGTCGCCAACAGCTCGCGAAAGACCTGCTGGGAAACTACCGGACGGCTAGTGGTGATGACGCGCGTATTACCGGGCCGACGAACGCCGCCGTATCGTTCCGCGTTCTTCGCTTCGATCGCATCGATCACGTCGCGAAAGATTCCACTGCGGGGTATTGGTACGGTGCCGTCGTAGCCATGGCCCCGGTTTTCGTCGATGGCCCCAAGAGCTTCCGCGCTGAATTGTCCGCCCAACCATTCGATGTCGTTCACCAACACGACACGCTCGACGCCCATCCGAGCAGCTTGTACTGCTGCCGCGCAGCCCGACTCGGTTCCTCCAACAACAAGCAGGTCCGCCTCGATCGTTTCAGCCTCGGCACGAAGCGGAATGAAGGCAATTAGGAGAAGCAGAAGCAACGCGGCGCGGCGAGTCAAATTCATGTACGAACCAGCCATGGTAGGACTCCAGAAAAGAGAGAGGAGCGACGTGGGCAAAAGAAGACGCAGGAACACGGCTGGGTGTTCCTGCGTTGAAGTGGGCACTCCGAGGGCTTGCCGCGGGGCCATAATGTTTGCGTGAAGCGTTCTGGCTTAGAACTGGCCGAGTACTTCGCCGTCGCTACGGTCACGGAGGCGTCGGTAGATTGTCAGGTCGATCGTTTCTGGAATGAAGCGAACGGCTCCATCGCACTGGACCGACATGATTCCGCCTGGGTGCGTGCTGCTACTGATCCAGTCGGCACCCCAGTTCGCGCCGGAGCGGTTGATCAGCATGTTGGCACCCGAACCGCCGAAGCAAAGCACGTCGTACGTGTAGACACCCGTATGCCAAGACTGCGTGCTTGGTCCGATCCGAGCACCAATCCAAAGACCTCCAGAGAAGTTACAGAACGACCCACCACAATTCAACGTGCCGGAGTCAGGCGTGGCACAGGCTTCGCCGACCATCATGGTATTCGAGGTTCCATCGGTCACGTCGCGGATGCCCAGCTTCGAAGCCTCGAACATCACACCCTTACCGTCACGGGCCGCGTTGTTGCCTGCGTTGGCTTTGTAGTTCGACTTTCCGAAGTTACCACGGCGGCTGTTCAGCAGCGGCATCGTATCGGATGGGCAGCTATACGCCTCGAGCCCGACCGTGGCGGCATCGATCGGATCGTTCATGGTGTCGTCGTTGTTCTTGTCTTGCCAGTGATAACCGAATCCATTGGTCTGCGTTCCGATTTGATCGTGCAATGCGTTCTGCTCGATGAATGGCAGAATCAATGCCGACCAGGCGAGGCCGTTCCGATTCGACACGCTATCGATTGCCGAATTGAAAACCGGATTGGAATCGACATATCCTGGCGGAAATACTTTGAAGGTGTCGTGATAGTTGTGCAGCGCCAGGCCGATCTGTTTCATGTTGTTGGAACAGGTGATACGACGGGCCGCTTCGCGCGCCTGTTGAACGGCGGGAAGGAGCAAGGCGATCAACACGCCAATGATGGCGATCACCACCAAGAGTTCGACAAGCGTAAAGCCAGACTTCCGCGCGAGGGCGCGAAGAGAGCGGACAGGCATAGGGGCTTCCTGTAGAATGATGGGGATTTATTCGATTAGGGAGGCGATTGGGGTAGGCAGTAAGTCGATTATTAAGACTCGACGATGCATGACTCTGCATTTTTGGGTGGCAAGAGAATTAGCCACCTAAGCAGGGTATCAAATAAACCAGTTAGAGAGAATAAGAAATAACTGGAATTTGTATGAATCAGGTGCCAGAGTCCGTTTTGCTCTCAGCGCTATCCAGAAATTTCAAGCGATCGATGGCACGACCATGCGTTGGCAACTGCTTGAGACACTCGCGGTAGGCCTTGGCGGCCGGTTCAAGGTCGTCGAGATAGAAGTACATCTCGCCAAGGTAGAAGTGTGCCTGACCGTTGGTGGGATCGAATTGAATGGCTTTCTCAAATTGCGGAATCGCACTTCGGATTCGGTTGCGGCGAAACTCGAAGAGGCCTTTCATCATTGCCGCGCGGCTTTGGTGATAATCACTTCGTTCCGGTAACTGTTTTGCGAGTTTTTGATGCAGTGCCTCGGATGGACTGAGTTGAACCGCACGTTGCCAAAGCTGGACCGCTTCCTCGGCGCTACCGGACTGAAGCTTCGCATCCCCTTCCGCTTCAAGAGTCACGGCATCGATTCGTCCTTTCTCACGAAGCTGATCGATCAGTGCCAACGCTTTCTCTGTGTCGTTGGCTTGGATGTAGGCCTTCAGCTGCGCTGACTTCGCCAGGTCTGCTACGAAAACATTATGATCTGCAGCATCGCGGTCGATCGCTTCGGCGATCTCAATGACTTTGGATGTGTCGTTATCCAGGGCGGCCAGGTGGAGTTCGCTTAACCTGCCTGAGAGGCCTGTGCCTTCGTCCAATGGCGCGACATAGTTGGTGTTGAAGTTTTGCGAAACGAGATAGGCTGACCGCTCGACCATCGCCGCCGCGAGATATGCCCTTACTGTATTGCCAAGTTCGGATTGTGCGCGCTGGTCCAGAAAGTGAAAGCCCAGCGAGTACGGAATGTTCGCCAAGTTCTTTTGAATGATCGGCAACGCCTTGTCGGCGTGTCCTGAGCGTATCGCCAGCTTGGCAAGCTGGTATTCTGCGGCCGGGTAGTCTGCGTTCTGCTGGAAGTATCGCTGCGCGTCTTCCGGCGCGTCTTCGCGTTGCGCGTTGCGTCCCATGGCGAACAACGCGTTGATTTGTCCGATTTGTTGCTCTGGCGACTCGGACGGGGCCTGAACCACTTTGCTGTAGGCGACACTGCTTTCCTGCATGCGTCCCATGCGATCGAGGCAGAAAGCCAACCCAAACATCGCGTCGAAGTTTTCAGGATCTTGCCGAAGTGCCTCGCGGAAGGCAGGTTCGGCGTGGGCATAGAAGCCTTTGCCGATTAGGGCTTCGCCGTAGATGCGCCAATCGTTTGCGGTGCCATTGGATGCTTGCTCCGCAAGTGCTTCGATTTGCGGCATGATGGTCGGGTCGGCAAGTTTCTCTGTAGGAACCAGCGGAATCGTACGAGCCGCTTCACCGGACAGGTAAATGCCTGCCCCGATCGCTTCCAGCACGACCAAAATCAGCAAGGCAATCGTAGCGTACTTCATGGCTGCTTTCCTTGCTGATTACGCCAGACGCTCACGCGCCCAAGGTTTCGGTGTGGTCGACGAACATTCAAACTTCCAGAAACGATGTCTGCCGTTCCGTCTCCATCGACGTCTCCGGTGGCCACCGTCACCAGGTGCAGAGGTTCCGCCGCGACCTGCCATGGGGTGAAGTTTTGTTGGCCATCATTTTCGAGCCAGACGACACTGGCGTTCTCTGGATTCAGCCAATTGTTGGTCAGGCTGACCAGCACCACGTCGAGATAGTTATCGCCATTAATATCCGCGACCGAGGCCGCGTAAGTTCCACCTAAATCCGAGATCCGATGCTCGACAAACTTCCAGTCTCCCTGGTTCTCGAACCAATAGCACCCGTGATATGGCTGTGGGTAGGCATCGAAGTCTTCTAAGTTGTCACCGGCAGGCAGGATAAAGTCGAGATCGCCATCCTGATCCAGATCCGCAGCGACCAGACCAGCGCTGCCAAGATCGAGGTTGTACGTCATCCAAAGCAATCGCGGACGGAACTCACCGTCTCCCAAATTCTCGAAGGCCCACAGCTCTTCCTCGTCTTGCGTCACAATCGCTGCGATGTCGAGGTCGCCGTCCTGATCGAAGTCACCCACGGGCACGTGGATCGTCCCAGGGGCACTCAGCAGAAGGTGATCGCGAAACGAGAAGTCACCCAGGTTCTCTAGCCAGAGGATCGAACCTCGCGAATAGCCGAAGACGGCAACCGCCAGGTCGAGGTCCCCATCGCCGTCAAAGTCTCCTGGCTGAACATCCGCCACCCGTCGCACATCATCCAGAATGACATGTCGCTGGAATTCACCATCGTTGTTTTCGAACAGTTCGACGCGTCCAACAACGCTGTCGTCGGGAAGGATATTTCCCAGCACCGAGACAATCACGTCAAGGTCGCCATCTTGATCGATATCAACGACCGTCGCATGCGCTGGCGCGGCGACGTCGGCGATCAACGTCGATTCCTCCCAGCTTTCATCCGGGCGTCGCTTCAGAAGCAGAATCTGACTGCCGAGCGAATCGCACGCGACGATCTCATTCTGACCATCTTGATCGAAGTCGACGACTTGGACATTGGTAATCTGAGGCAACCCACGAAACTGCGGCTGAGTGGGCTCGAAGATGAATGGGACTTTCGTCGCAGGATACGACGTTCCGCCGGAATAGAGTTTCGCGGGATCGATCTTCTGCCGCAGACTGGGTCCGATCACCATCGCGGTGATCGGAATGCCAATCGCAAGTACGATCAACAGAACGAGACGAATGAGCATGGGGGCAATCTTGAAGTAGCGGCATGCGATGCTGCACACTGGTTAGGGCAAGCAACGTTCGCACGGTGAGACATCTTGCGGTAAGTCTCAATCATCGCAGATGAACGGCGCCGCTCGCAAGTCAGGGCCGAACGGCGGTAGAACGCTAATTCGTTGAACGACTGCTCTATTGAAACAGATCGGTCGAGAAATAGCGTTCCATGCGATCTGGGAAGACGGTTAGACAGACTGGAGTTCCGCCCCGTTCTTTGTAGGCGCGGACGGCGGCCAGGTAATTGAGCCCAGAGCTGGGACCGACGGGGAAGCCTGCTTGGATCAAACGACGCGTGGCGACGATGGCGTCTTCATCCGAGATCTCGAATTCAATCAGCTTCTGCAGTTGGGCTTCCTGGAAGATGTCGGACAGCCCGTCGACAACGCCTGGGATGCGTTTGCTGAAGCTGCAACATTCGACGTCGGAGATCAACTTGTTGCTGACCGGACGGGCCAACACCGGCACGACATCGCATCCGGCCGAGAGCAGCCCCTGCGTTACGCCCACCAATGTTCCGCCTGTGCCAACGCCACTGACGAAGATGTCGACATATCCGCTCGGGATCTGACAAAGAACCTCGGCGGCCGTTTCGTCACGGTGAGCTTTGGCGTTGTCGGGGTTCGAGAACTGTTGTGGCCAGAACGCGTCTTGTTCGGCGGCAAGCTTCTCGGCCAACTTAATCGAAGCATCGATGCCTTCATCGGCCGGCGTCAGTTCGACCTTGGCTCCGTACGCCTTGATGATTTTCACGCGTTCCGGACTGACGCTCTCTGGCATGATGGCCGTGAACGAAAGTCCCAGCTGCGCCGATGCCAACGCGAAGGCGATACTGGTGGAACCGCTCGACGCTTCCACGACACGGTCACCTGGCTTCAAACGGCCACTGCGGACCGCTTTCGACAAGATATACCGAGCAATACGATCTTTCGTCGAACCGCTGGGATTGAGGAACTCGAGCTTGCACCACACCGGCACGCCATATTCTGGCAAGGTAATAGGAACCAAAGGAGTCGTAACACGGCTTCCGGCCAGAATTGCAAGTGGATCGATCATTGGCATTCAGAATAGGAAAGGCGTCGCCCGGCGACCTGCGATGCACTCGCGATCACGTTGTGGGCAATTCCGAAGTATAAATTCGATTCGAAACGGGTTAAAGTAAGGAGAACCCCATCGCGGCCCCATTCCGCGTTACTCTTCCTGTCTTCGACGGAAATAGCCACCCACCTTCAACCCAAGAATGGCCCCATGTTGCATTCACTCCCTCGAACAAGCTTGTTCGCCCTCCTGCTCTTGTCGTACGTCGTCGCGCCATCGTTGGCCGAGGAAGTCAAAGTTCCGAAGAAAGAAAACTTTCACCTCTTCCTTTTGATTGGCCAATCGAACATGGCAGGCCGCGGCAAGGTGACGCCTGACGATCAGATCGAGAATCCAAAGGTGTTGATGTTCAACAAGGAAGGCCAATGGGGGCCTGCCGTCGATCCGATGCACTTCGACAAGCCAAAGATGGTGGGCGTCGGACTGGGGCGTACGTTTGGGCTGGAAGTTTCCAAAGCGAATCCAGAGGTGACCATCGGTTTGATTCCGTGTGCTGTTGGTGGTTCGCCCATCGCAAGTTGGAATCCTGGAGCCCGCGACAAGGCAACCAACACCCATCCGTACGACGATGCCATGAAGCGTGCCAAGGCTGCCTTGCAAGCAGGTGAGCTGAAAGGGATTCTGTGGCATCAAGGTGAATCGGACTCGGGCAAAGGTAAGTCCGAGATTTATCAGCAGAAGCTAACCGAACTAATCGCTCGCGTGCGGAAGGAACTTGATGCGGAAGACGTTCCCTTCATCATCGGACAGCTAGGCCAGTTCGAGGAAAACCCTTGGAACGATGCCAAGCGGCAAGTTGATCAGGCCCATCAAGCCATCGCGAAGAGCGACAGCAACAGCGCGTTCGTATCTTCGGAAGGACTGACGCACAAAGGAGACAAGGTGCATTTCAACGCCGAGTCGTACCGCGAATTCGGTCGCCGCTATGCCAAGGCCTATATGGACCTGCAAAGCAAGAGCGGCGATCAGTAACAAATGAACCCGCTGTTACGGCTGACTTGCTTCAGCCGGAGCACGAAAGTTCATGGTTCCCCACAGCCCTGGCGAGAGCATGATCTCGCCGGGGATATCGTCGACCAGCCCGGTGCTCCCGTTCGACCAGTAGCTCCGGAGATTAGTGTCGGTCCCTTCCGCGTTGCCATAGGTCACTCCAAAGTCGCCCTTATAAGCAATCCCTGGCTGTGGATCGAAACCGAGATCTTTCAGCGGGACGGTTGCCGTGACCTGATAGCCGCCGCTGGACTGGCGAACTTCTACGTTGGCATTTTGCAGCATCTGAACATTGTCAACGGTTTCGGCTCGCCAAGGCGACGTGAACTCGATTGCGTTGCCCTGCTGCTTTTCTGGCAGGCGATGCTCGTACAAGACAACCAGCGGTTGGCCATCATGCGGAGCAATCAGCAGGCGTTTGTCTCCTGGGACCGGATCACGTCGTTTGGGGTTGGCTTCAGGGTTCGTGGCAAACTGGAAGTCGACCGAGTCCCCCGTTGCGAAGAGCTTCGTCCAGTCGCGACCGTTGTTCACCCAAGGAGATCGGTCCTGGACCTGCCAGGTTAGTTGCATTTGATCCGCGACGATCTCGGCAGTGACTTCCACCTTGAACTTGCCATCTTTGTCCCAGGCAATCTTGCCAGGGAACTCGGCGTTACGGGAAACTTGTTGCTCGGATGCCTGGCGCAGGGTTTTTTGCTGCGCGGCGAGCACCTGTTGCCGCGTCACCGCGAGCGAGCCTTCCATCCGCTTGGTTTGGCCGAGTCCTTCCAGCTCGTAAATGCGATACGGACCGTGCCCAATCTGGACGTAGAATGTTCCGTCCGACAGCGACCGACCGAAGCTTCCGCCAAAGATCTCGCCGCCGAGGCGGTATTCGTTCATTAAATAGCTAACGCGGACATCGACAAACGCTTCATCGAGGTACAACCCGTCGGTTGTTAGCAGGAAACAACGGCCATGGTTGCCGTTGAGGAAGACCACATCGCTTTCTTCGTCCAGCGGCGCAACGCCTAGATACGCCATCGTTCCTTGCATCACACCAGGCTTGGGTAACGGTGCGTTGTGAGAACCATGTACGTCGCTCCATTGGTTTGGAAAGCTCCAAAGATGGGCACCATTCGGTTTCGGCTGCGAAGCGGCTAACGGCTCAATCCCTGGGCGATCGATCCAATAGGCATTCATTTCAGGATCGGAGTTCAACAGCATGCGACCGAACCGATCTTGAATCGTCGAAACGCCACTTCGTTTGTAGCCTGGGCTGAGATCGATTGGCGTGGCCTTGGCGATCGCGGCTTCGATCGAACCATAGTTGGGAACGCCATTGGCCAGAAAGCCTTGCGGCTCGATCGTCACGATGCTGACCTGGTCGTCGGTTGAGACAGGCATGACAAACGTGAGCGAGTTCTGCAGATGCCCCCAGGCCCCGCCCCCATACTGTTCCCCTTCGCTGAAGTCGAACTCTTCGGCTTGAGAGTTGCCGTCACCATTGCGATCGACCCACAACACGCCCATGCCACGCTGCGACCAGGGCTTCCCTTCGCCTTTGCGGCCAGGCTTCTCGCCAGCACGCTTCTCTGGCCACTTGGCATAGAAGGCGTCGATATACGCTTGCGGTGGATCCCAGTCGCAGCCGTAACCAAAGTGATGCGTGCCAGCTGTTGCCGCTAGATCGTGCAAGGTACCATCGGGCAAGACTTCCGAGATCAACGAAATCTTGCCACGGGCACAAACGAACGTCCGTCCAGCCTGGCGGAAGAATTGGTAGCACTGCGGTTCGTAGTTTCCGAAATGCCCTTCTTCCAAAGAAAGAATCGACGTCGGTCGAGCCGTTCCAGCGGCGATGTCGACATCCCAGAAACAGCCAAGTCCGATCCAACGTCGCGGATTCTCTGGATCGAAGCCAGAGCCATCTCCTCCGTAATGCGGCATGCCAAACTTCTCGTAGACAACATGCGGCTCGCCAGTCAGATCCCACGCAAAAATGCGTTTCGGATTCCAGCGATCTTCGGTAACCCAAAGCTTTCCATCCGGACCGAACGCGAGACCGGCCGGGTTCACCATCCGAGTTGGATCGTATGTCCCTTTGTACGCGCCGCCAGGTGTTCCGAGGGTGGAAAGCTGTTTGCCATTAGCATCGTAGCGGAGGATCTGATGACGACTGGCATCGCTCACCAGAATATCGCCGTTGGCAGCAACCGTGAGCCCGGTCAGGTCCATGTTGGTGGCGTCGACCATCCTTTTTCCGTCTGGCAGTCGAACTACGCCGGTATCGGTGGCGGCGTAAAGTGATGGACCAGACGCCAGATGACGCACGCCTGGGAGGGCGATTTGATCGATCTGTTTTCCAGTGTCGGTGTCGAGTACCAGGACCTTGTCCTCGTCTCGCGAGCCAATGTAAAGCTTTCCATCGTGAATGGCGAGACCGCCCAGGTTGAAGTCGGTCAGATCGGGATGTGCCGAGCCGGGACCAACTTCCATTTCATCGACTTCGATCCCACGCTGCTTACCGGGAAACTCAACCAGTCGACCCGTTTGAATATCGTAACGCACGATCGTCAGCTTCCAGGTCGCCTTCCAGTCATCGCTACCGAGATCGATCCCCTTGTTTCCGCCCCACGAGAAACCATCCTGAGCACAGTAAAGGTATTGGTCGTCGGCCGCGATCGCGTCTTTCTGGATGCCGTATCCGTGAAGGTGTTCGTACCCTTGCACGAAATTCCCATCCTTATCCAAAGCAACCAGTGCCCAGCCACCTTCGGTAACGGGCGCCGCAAAGAAGATGCGTTCTCCGTTGCTGGTCGCACAGCGGAAGGTGCTGTGGTTTGGGCCCCAGGAAGCGGTCGTCGGTTCACCGCCGTTGGCAAAGTTCATCTTGTACTGCGGTGCGATGCCAGGATGCGTGATCCCACGCCAATGGTAGTTGCCCGGCGAGACCAGTTTGCCCGCCTCATCGAGACCATCCCACTGCACCGTATGTCGGCCTGCGATAAAGCTTTGGCCAGAAATCAGATTGCGAACGCGATTCCCTTTGGCGTCTTCAATGACGATTGTTGCTTTGCCAGAAACAGGCTGCTCGAAGGTGATCCGGATTTCCTGCTTTCGGGCCTCGACCATTTCGTGATAGGTCGTCAGGTCAAAGGCACCCCAGGTCGCAGGGTTCGCGTCAAATGCGGCATGCAGCGGCGCTGAGTCGATGAAACCGAAACGCTCTTGTTCGGTTGGAAGCGTAAGGGAAGCGGCCAGGCGAATCGACTTCCATTCGGTTTCGGGCAGACGGAAGTGGTAGAGGCCTTGGTTCTGCGTCGCTTGATCGCCGGTCAGAACGTAAGCCCGTTCCGCGTTAGCGATCCCGACTTGCAGCGAAAGATTCTCGTTTTCAACCGTACGAAGGGAAAGCGTAGTGCCGGTGTTATCGGTGATCAGGGCAACCTCTAGCGACAGACCGCCAGGACGCCCCAGTGATTGAAAATCGGCTTCGCCAGGGAGTTGGTTTTGCGGGATCCCCGTGTTCGAGGGAAGCTTGCTAACGGTGAGATCGGGCGCTGCTTCTGTCGCTTCGCGTAGGAGTTTGACGATGCGCTGCCTTCCTGATTCGTAGACAATCATGCGATTGCCGGAGATGGCGACGTGTGTTGGGTGATCGAGCGAGGTGAACTCGCCGTTGGGGGCGTCGAGTGAACGATAGGTTCGGACAGTCCCTGCGGCCGTGTCGCTAATGGCGAGCGTGGTTCCATCACTATGAACGTAGAACTTGCCGTCACCATGTTGCAATGGGGCGAGCTTCTGCCAGTTGTTCTGATCATCGCGTTGATAAACGTCGACCTGGGACTCGTTGCCCGCGACCAGTTGGTTCTGAAACCAGGCAAGACTTGTACAGCCGCTCAGACCGGTGATCTTCGCAGGTTCCGGTTTGCCGCGCGGTAGGCCGGAATTCGTAACCCCCATCTGAAACGCATTTCCGTCCGTATCGACAAACAAGATCGCCAGGCCGTTCCCGTCCGGAATCAGCGTCGCCCCGGAGACGTTCTCGCCCAGGTCGAAATCAGCAATCCCCTTCGTTTCAAAGTGGGACCAGCCATTCGTATCGAAGAACGGCCCCGATGAAAGCTGCACGTAGCTGTAGTGCTTCTTCAGCAGGCAGAGCGTTTTCCCGTCGATGACTGTTGGCTGAGCCATGACGTCGGGAACCTTATCGCCGAGGGATGCGGCATCAGCACTGTTGGCATCCCACCGCCAGCTTCCACGTGGCGTCCAGATGTTGCCAGATGCATCCAGGGCGAGGCCTTTCAACGAAGGCAGGGCCCCAAGTCGGCGGACCGGCTGGAAGGTTTGCTCGCGATCACTCCACTGGAGAAGTTGAACGATTCCGTCCAAGCCTGAAACTGCGAAGATGTCGCCCCGCACGTGCGTGAGGCCGCGACCGTTTTCGATATCGACGCTTTGCGGCAAGTAGCCAATGAACGAGCCGGAAGCTCCGCCGAGGACCACCCCTGGCTCTGGCTCCCATTGCTCGTTGAAACGCTTCACCGTGCCATGCCAGGCAAAGCTATACCAATAGTCTCTGACCTTGATCGGACGCTCGCCATCGATCTTCTTGGGAAATCCGTTGAGAAGCTGCCCTTCTTTCCAGGCATAAATCTGGTTGCTGCGCATTCCGTACAACGTTCCATCGTCGTCGATCTGAAGCGTGTCGGTCGGAACGTCCGTTTGCAGGAAAGGCGTTTCTTCGAGCGTGGCGGGATTAAACCACACAATCGCGTCTTCCCCCTTTTTCGAGATCGCTACCTTGCCATCGACGGCGTTGACCGACAGTGCTTCGACATTCCCCAGCACACGCGTTGGTTCGGTTCCGCTGACGCTGTTCACTGGCAACACGTACAGCGCGTCTCGAATCTTCATTATCAGCTGCTCGCCTGCCAAGGTAATGCGATCGAAGCGGCGATCGTGGTGGCCAGGCAGCGGAAAGCTCGCCAAAAGACGCCCATCCAGGGCATAGCGGTTTAACTGCTTTTCGCCTGCGCGCTCCCATAAGGTCGAATGTGAATCGAGGACTGGGCCAAAGCCAGAGGCCTCGTTGCCGGTAAACTCGACCAGCGATTCTCCTTCTGCTCCCGAATTGCCGATCGAACCTTGAAAGGTCCATGGCTCGGCGACGGAAACAGAAGTCAGTAGCAAGCATAAACAAAGGGTCGGCGCAACAAGATGCATATCGCGAACTCTCTTGGAGGAAGACGGGCGGTGCGTGGCCAGTTGTCGGCGATAGTGGATCGTGACAGAAGACCAAGCGATGGGGACGATGGGGGTCAGATCGAAGCGCGATAGATGTCTGACCAGGTGGGCATTACGAAGCGAGCCGTTGAAATCGTGTGATCCCAACGGCTCGGACAAAGTCATGTTAACAGGCTGCGGCAGCCGTTGTCATCGCAAAATGCGCGATCTAGTCACGCGAAAACGGGAAATTCGCTCGCTGCGGGAACGATTTCTCGGGAGATTCACCTTCCCCCTCGGTAGCTTCTTCCTCCGACGTTTCCGCAGGCGTTAACCGCTCGGATACCGAGTCGGGGTTATCGACTGCTTCGCGATCGGGCGTCACGAGCAGCGACCAGCCGTGCAGCACACCGCTACGTTCGCTTCGACTGCCCCGAATCATCAACTGCCAGGTCCCCTTCAGGTTCTTGCCACGGAAGTGGTTCAAACCAGGCTGACGTTTTTCAAGAGCCTCGGGACGGAACGTTCCTTGGAATGGGGCACGTGCTCGGGTGATCCGCTCGCCGGTGTCGTCGTCGAAGATCGTTTTGTCGAAGTGATCGTCACTGCCACCG
The DNA here is from genome assembly GCF_039541315.1 of Bremerella cremea. Lineage (GTDB taxonomy): Bacteria > Planctomycetota > Planctomycetia > Pirellulales > Pirellulaceae > Bremerella > Bremerella cremea. Next base: position 231,912 of record NZ_BAABFZ010000002.1, read on the forward strand.
ATGCCGGTAAACAGTTCGATCCGCTGCCCATCTGGACCAATCAGGTAGCCATCGAGCTGCTCGACATAAGTGTGGGTGATCGAAAGCTGAATGTTGAGGTCGCCGATCAGGTAGTCGTCGGCAACTTCAATCTCGGAAACGACCGTCGAGCGTGGCAGTAACAGGTGAGCCTGAGTGTTGGAGAACTGACCCCCGACAACCGTCTTCGAGGTCAAGACTTCGTCGATGGTGATGATGCCATCCTGGTTGTGATCGTAGGAAGCGAATTCGTCGAGCTTCTCTTGGTCCCACTCCTCGGTGAACTCCGACATTAAAATCTGCTTGTCACCATCCTGATCGCGTTCGAAGAACCAGGTCGGAATCGCTTCCTGGCGTTGGCTGGCTTCCCGTTCGAGGGCCTCGTTCAGATAGCGGGCAAATTCTTCTTTGTCGATCGATCCATTCCGGTCGTAGTCGACCTTCGAGATGGAAATGCCGATGCTCGACATCTCTTGCGGATCAAGCTGGTCGTTGCGATTGAAGTCGTAACGTTCCATCAGGCTATCAGCCAGGGAAGCACTGCCGCGGTCGCCGTTGCGCGAACTACCGGCTCGCATCCGATCACGCCAATCCTGGCGATCGTCGCGGCGATCTTCCGTTGAAGGAGGAAGTCGCGAGCCAAGGCTGCGAACCGTGCTATGGGCCTCGATTCTTCGTTTGGCGTATCGTTGGGCCAATTCCAGATGCGTGAGGTAACCGTCGTTGTCGAAATCGGTATCGAGAGGCGGATGGCCAGTCCACCGGCCCCGTTCAATTTCCTCAGGACTGAGTCGACCATCTCGATCACGATCGTAGCGACGCAGTTGCTGTTCGACCTCTTCCAGGTCTGCCAGCGTGTAAGGATACTTCACCTCCGCCAGGCCGAACTCCGGCAGGAGCGGCTTGTCGGCCGGTGGGCCAAATTCGCGCATCGTTGGCGAGTCGGCACCGGTGACTGCAGCTGGGGTGTCGCCGTTTTGTTGACGCTGGGCATGAAGGCGCGCCGCTTGCTCGAGCTTCTTCACGGAATTCGGCCGCGAGAGACTCAGACCGTAAGGAACGGCGAACTCCTCGAGGTATCGACGCGACCGATCCGAGATTTCGTCCGGCTCGACAAAGCCATTGTTGTCGCGGTCGATACGATGGATCCACTCTCCTTGTGCCCAAACCCATTGCGGCATTAGGGTCAAGAGAAGAAGTGGCAGGAACGTAGGAAGTCGATAGCTTGCCGACTGCATTTATCGACCTCGCGAGTTATTCGAGCGGGTAGGCGTACTGCTGCGCGGACGGTTGTTCGAGCGAGGACGCTGCGAAGCGTTGCTCGACTGTTCGGATAGAATCTGCTGAATCGTTTCCAGATTGACGCCACTCCCTGCGGTGATCACGCGAACGGCCCGCTCGCTACGTTGATCGACCGATTCGACCAACTGCTGTACTTCCGCGAAAAGTGAGTCTGGGGCCGTAATCACCAGCGAGTTACTCGCTTCGTGGACGGCGACAGCCATCACCGGCTTGTTGCCACGGGTCGGCTTGTCGTCAACACGACGCTGCTCTTCCTCACCGCCGCGTGGATCATTCGTGGGACGAGGAGCATTCTGCTGTTGTGCTTGTGGATTACCACGCTGCGACGAAGTATCGACGCGACCTGGAAAAGCCTCGCGGATCATTTCGGCGACTTCTTCGGCCTTCGCATGACGCAGGGCGATGATTCGCGAGCGGCCAGCCGTTTCGATCTCGGTGATGCTGGAATCTTTGTCGATGATCTTCATATAGTTTTCGATCGTCGCAATGTCCTCTTTCGTCCCTTGAACAATCAAGCGATTAAGACGGGCATCGGAAACAATCGTTGCGGTCCCGGCGGTGACCGTCGTCATGCCATCTCGATCGAACAGCAAGCTGCCGTAGAAAGTACCTAGTCCACTCACCGAACCTCGAACAAGCGTATCGCCTGGCGTATCACTGAGGGCGTTGCCGCCGTCCAGCAGGTCGGCCAGCATCTTTACGGCTTCCTCAGCCGAAACGTACTTTAGGTAATAGACGATCGTCGGCGAGATCGCGTTGCGTTCGTGCGAGGAAAGCGATCGCAGATGACGCTCGAACTGGTCGAGTGCTTGAACGTCGTCTGATTGCAATAAGATCCCATTGGGAACCACCTGGGTACGAATCGGAGGAGTCGACTTGCTGGTAGGAACCGACGTCGGAATGGAAGGCTTTCGACCCGACCATGCGACCAAGTCGTCCTCGTTTAAGGAAGGCTTCGTACTTGGTGTCTTGCGAGGCGCCGGGGTCATCTTGGCAGGCGACTGCGTGGGAACGGTCGCTGCTGGTTCCGTGGTGGTGCCTGATTCGGGATGCAGCGTTCGCTCGATGACTGGGTTCTGCGTCGATTCACTGGTTGGCAGAATCTCGAGACGGTTGTTGCCATCCCACGACTGTTTGGCCGACTCAAGCAACTCTTCGCGGGTTGCTCCGGTGAGAGGAACGAATCGTAGATCGGTTCCGCTGTTACTGGGAGAACGAGTTTCGAGGCGGGTTACCAATTGTTCAATCTGCCGAATCTGATCGGCGGTACCACGCACAAATAATCGACGGTTGCCGGGATCGGCATCGACCTTAGGTGGAGCCACCTTCGGTTCTGGCTCACCCTTCTTGGGAATCTCGTTCGGGACGCCGAACATTTCGCCAATGAGTGACACCGCAAAGTAAGGATCGACGGAACCCAGTTCGACGACCGAAAACTCCACTGAAGGAGCTTGCAATTCCGTAATCGTTTCGCGAATCAGTTGATGAACTTCAGGATCGGCCAGAGCGACGATCGTGTTGCTCTCTTCCTGCCGTGTCAAACGCAGGTTCTTATCCGCCAGAATCGTCTGTAGTACATCGTAGATCACCTGCAGGTTGTCGCCGGTGACAGGATGCGAAACGAGCTGCTGCTGCGATGGTGCCAGTTCCGCTTCGTCCGGAACGTCGACGACTTTGAGAAGCTGCTCCAGACGATTCAGCTTTTCTTCCGAGCCGACCACAAACAAACGCTTGCCAGTCAGGTCGGTGGTGATCGTGATATCGATGCCGCTCATGGCGTTCTCGGGAATGCCAAGGTGGGTCGCGGCAACCATCAAGACGGTTTGCGCGTCGACATGCTTCAAATTGAAACGGCGGATCGATTCGGTACTTTGCTGCGGCTGCTGCATCGAATTGAGGACGTCCAGTGCGCTTCGCAGGTTCTTCACCGTATCGGTGATGATCAATTGGTTCGACTTAGGCAGCGTGACCGGAGTGGTCATTAGCGAAAGGGGCTGCATTTCGCTGATCGCTTCGGACGCGACCACCTGGCCCAGCGGGACGAAGCACTTCACGACTTCGTGCGGGTTCAAGCCTTCCAGGCCGTCGGAGGGTACCACCTTGGCCATCGCATCCAACTGCTGCAGTCCTCGAGGGTCACCGAGGTTGATGACCGAAAGCAATTCATCCCGGCGAACGAGTGCGTAGCCGCGGGGAAGCAGGAACAAGTTCAGCCGAGCGACCGCTTCGTCGACGGTGTACTGCTGACGATCGGAATAGGTGAAACTTCCGGTGGGAACGTCGTCGACATACAGCGAAAGCTCAGCAGCCTCGGCCAGCCAGTCCAGAACTTCGCGCCAGGAGGCACCGCTGAACGAAAATCTTAAGCGGCTTTCGATGCCTGATGCATCGTTGGTGACCGATTCTTCCACAACAGGGGCCGCAGGCTCAACGGTTTCCTGCGACCACGCAGTGGTGGTGGCGAAGGCTGACAGCAGCAAAGCTGGCAACAACGAAAAGGAAATCGGAGCAATGGACGAAGCGCGTTGCATGGTTGGTTCCACCGGTGAAAGGTCCCGGCTTTGGTACAAGATCGGCGGGCGGTTTGGAATTTGGGGCGATATCACGATCTACGAGGAAATCTCGAGAAAAGTAATCCGCAGCAACAGGTGGGGAGTAACTGGAAGGCTATGAAACGCAAAATATCTCAATCTAATTGATTGAGAAGTGGCTCAGGCAGGGCATCGAAGACTCAGGTGGGGCGTAAGGCAGGTCAACAAAGTTACCTAATTAGACCGTTTTAGAAGGTGGAGACGTTTACGTCAATGTTTTCTGCTAAGGGGCGGTAAGTTGCCGCTAAAGAACCGGGGCTATTTCTTGGCCGATCCTTTGCTGGAATACAGTAGATAGGACTGTCGTCGCTTCATGAAATCTTCGAGCCCGGCCTGATAACTGTGTTTGATTTCGGCGGGAGTCTTGGCATCTTCAATCATCTGGGCAATTGTGCGGTTGCCGAGCAAGACTTGAAGCCGTTCCGCGTTCCAATCGACCGGGTAAAGCTTTCGCAGACTCACGGCTAGGGCCCAAGTCAGGTCGAGCGGACGGAATTCGTTCCAATCGGTGATGATGAAATTCACTCCGCCGCACAGCTCGCCTTTGTACTTGCTGCTCGATGGGGTGAAGTCGATGCCAATCACTTTTACGCCTGGGACACCATAGGCATTGATGGCATTCGCCAGCTTGGGGCCATCGATCCAAGGAGCTCCGACAATCTCGAACGGTGTCACGGTTCCCCGTCCGACCGACAGGTTGGTCATTTCCAGCAAGCCAACGCCAGGATATAGCATGGCCTGGGTGAGGCTTCGCATGTTCGGTGAAGTATTTCGCCAGGGCAAGCCCGTTTCAAACAAGCGTTGGCTGCGATCCCATCCTTCCATGGGGACGACGGTCAGATCGGTTTTCCAGCCGCGTTCCGCGTTCATTAGCTTGGCAAGTTCCCCCAGCGTCAGGCCATGCCGAACCGGGATCGAGTGAAAACGAACGAACGAGCGGAAGCCCCCTTCCAAAAGTGGTCCTTCAACGACGTCGCCACCAAGTGGGTTGGGCCGGTCGAGAACGACGAAAGGAATCCCCTGCTCTGCCGCGGCTTCCATCGCCTGGCCCATCGTCGAAAGATAGGTATAGAAGCGGCAGCCAATGTCTTGGATATCGAACACCAGGATGTCGATTCCCTTCAATTGATCAGGAGTCGGTTTTCGGGTCTTGCCATAAAGACTTTGAATCTTAATGCCGGTCAATGGATCAACCGTGTCGTCGACGAGCTCTTGATCGAGATCGCCCGTGAAGCCGTGTTCCGGGCTAAAGATGGCGACCAGATCGACCTTGGTTGACTTGGCCATCAAGACGGCTGTCGAGGTCCCTGACTTATCGCGACTGGTATGGTTGGCGATCAATCCGACCCGTTTTCCAGCGAGAATATCAAACTGCTTCGCCGATAGAACATCGATGCCGAGCTTGGTTTCTGAAGGGGACGCGGTTTTCAGCCCGGCCAAACAGGCATCGGCTGCGATGGTACCAATGCGGCCAGCCAGTTTGTTGACTGAACCTTTGCCATGCGGGTGGACTCGATTGCTTAAGAACAAAACGACCAACTCTAGATCAGGATCGATCCACATCGCTGTTCCGGTGAAGCCACCGTGACCAAAAGCAGACGCGGTCATCGTCTCGCCACGATTGCTGGAGTAGCTGCTCTTCTTGTCCCATCCGAGACCCCGTGTTTGACCGGCGGCATCGTAGGCGGTGTTCATCGTTTTCAAGGTCTTTGGTTGAAGCAGATGCCCGGTTCCTTCCTGGCGTGCATCGAGCATCGCCTGCGCGTAGGTCATCATGTCGGCAGCCGTACTGAAGAGGCCCGCGTGACCTGCGACGCCGTCGCAGTAGCGAGCGCGGGGATCGTGTACCGTTCCTTTCAGCCAAACGCCATCTTCCTGAGTTGTGGTCACGGCCCGTTGGCTTAATTGTTCGCTCGGGTTGTAGCCCGAGTCTTTCATGCCGAGCGGCTGAAAAATATGCTGCTGAGCGTATTGGTCGAGCGGCATCTTCGAGACGCGTGCCACGACTTCACCCAGCAGAATGAATCCAACATCCGAGTAACGAAATCGCTCGCCCGGTTTCGAGAGCAACTTCAGCGCACAGATCTTCTTGTAAGCAGTTGGCCAGCCTTCTTCGTAGTCGGACAACGCGTTATCTGGCGTCAGGCCACTGGTGTGCAGCAGAAGCTGCTTGATCGTGATCGTTTCTTTGTCGTTGCCGCGGAACTCTGGTAGGTAGGTGACTACGGTGGCATCCAAGTCGATCTTGCCTGCTTCGACTAGTTGCATAATGCTCGTCGCCGTGACAACCGGTTTGGTGAGCGATGCCATGTCGAACAGCGTATCGACCGTCATCGGTTCCACCGCAGGTTCCACGCGGCGGTTGCCATGGGCCTTCTGATAGACCACCTTGCCGTTCCGAGCAACAACGACCACACAGCCTGGCATCTGCTTGGCATCCAATGCGGCGCTGATCTCGGAGTCGATCTTGCCAGCCAGGTCCCCCACCATGCCAACCGACTGCGGCGAAGCCTCTGGTAGAGCTGCAAGAGCGAAGCTGGGGAGGCAACAGGTCAGCAAGATCACGAAGAACAAGCGCTGGTTCATGGAGAGTCCTCGAACGAGGTGATTTCGGCAGAGGGTGGGCTTTTGCGGAACAACATTCCGAGGATGCCTGTCGCCAGGAAGGTAGTGGTCGCGCAAATGAAGGAATACCAGTATCCGCTGACATTCGTCTGGATTGCAACCACCGATATGGTTGAGGCCCCGATCAGCAGTCCCAAGTTCGCCGCCATGCTGGAAACGTGCGGGATCATAATCGCCAGTAACATCAGCCCTAAGAGTAGCCCCGCCGAAAAACCTGCGATGGCCAAGGCCTGATTGACGACCGAGTCGGCAAATTGACCGCGGTAGGCCCCCACCGCGACGATTGCTTGAAGCAATGTGAACAGCAGCGTAAAGCCGCGTGCCAGTCGCAATCGGCGTTGATCGCTGAGATTCGGATACAGGCCAGTCACCCAGTCATCGAGTAGCGAGCTGGAAGAGGAATTCACCGAACTGGAGAGTGTCGACATGGCTGCCGCGAAAACGGCTGCCAGGACGATTCCGGTGATTCCGATCGGAAGTTGTTGCACGATGAACTTCGGTAAGGCTTCATCGCCAGCGATCGTGGCGAGATCTGGGTCGATCTGCTGATAGAAATATGCCAGGCCAACGCCGATGGCAAGAAAGATAGTGAATTGAACGAATACGATCGGACCGCTCCAGAACAACGCCCATCCGGCCGAACGCTGATTCGCCGCACACAGGTAACGCTGCACGATCAGTTGGTCCGCACCATGTGTTGCCAGGCTCAAAGTGGCACCGCCGATGAGGCCAGACCAGATCGTGATGCTGCCATCCTGCGGAAACCAACGCCAGTCGAACATCTTCCAGCGACCTGTTTCCTGGGCAAACTGCAGGTACTCGCTCACGCCGCCAGGAATTTGCTGCACGATCAACATCATGATGACCACGGCCCCAGCCATGTAGACGGCAAACTGAAGGCAATCGTTCCACACCACCGACCGCACGCCCCCCAGCAGCGCATAGAATGCGGTGACGATTGCCAGGATGGCAACGTTTGCCTCGAACGGCATATTCGTCACTTGCTGTAGTGCCAGTGCCGCCAGATACAAACGAAGCCCATCCCCCAACGTTCGAGCGATCAAGAAGAACAACGATGCCATTCGCTGCGTCGATGGACCGAAGGTTCGTTGAAAAACCTGATAGGCGGTCGAGGTCTCTTCGCGAAAATAAATTGGCAAGATGAAGATCAAAACAAGGATTCGGCCGACGATGTATCCGAGCGCCAACTGCAGAAATGCAAAGCTCCCTCCCGGCTGAAAGGCAACGCCTGGGATGCTGAGAAAGGTTACAGTGCTGGTCTCAGTCGCCACGATTGAGAGAAGTAGCGCCCAGGTCGGCAGGTTCTTTGATCCGAGAAAGAAATCGCCGGACGAATGGTTGCCGCGCCCCAGGTACACCCCCAAGATCGCAGTCCCCAAGACGTAGAGGGCGATGATTGTCAAGTCGATGGGAGTGATCGCCAACGTTGCGAAAAACGACATTTAGGCAGATAAGCTAACTGGCGGTCTTGTTAAGGAATTACAAACGACAGGTGAACCTTCTTAAGTCTATCTGCCACAAAGGCTCTCGCTAGTTGCCGACGCGCATATTAATATCGGTTTTGCGCAGCGACTCTATTTTATCGATCTCGCCACATCTAAACTGGCAAGCAGGCAAGACCACAACGTTGGTCTGTCCACGATCCCCCTTGCGATGGAATTTGGCTGCCTGTGATGCTCGAACATTTGACAACCGAGGCGCATAATCCAGCGTCGGAACATCTCGATCAGTTGTCGACACTGGAGGTGGTCCAGTTGATCAATCAACAGGACGCGTTGATTGCCGACGCGGTCGGACAGCAGTCGTCGCAGATCGCCGAAGCGATCGACGTGATTTCGCAGCGATTGTCGATCGGCGGCCGCCTGATTTATATCGGTGCGGGAACTTCCGGCCGACTAGGGATCTTGGATGCTGCCGAGTGCCCGCCAACCTTCAATTCCGATCCGAAACAGGTCCTGGGATTAATCGCGGGTGGTCCAACAGCAATGACCACGGCAGTTGAAGGTGCGGAAGATCGACCCGAACTCGGCGCAGCGGACCTGCAGCATATCGCCTTGGGCGCATCGGACGTCGTGGTTGGCATCGCGAGCAGTGGCCGCACACCCTATGTGATTGGTGGCTTGGCCTACGCTCGTAGCATTGGCGCGTTCGCGATTGGGCTAACCTGTAACGACAACTCCGAACTTCTGCCACACTGCGATTTGGTAATTGCTCCGGTCGTTGGTGCCGAGGTGCTTAGCGGATCGACCCGGATGAAAGCCGGAACCGCGACGAAAATGGTTCTGAATATGTTGAGCACCGGCGCGATGATTCGCCAGGGAAAGACCTACGGAAACTTGATGGTGGATCTGCGTGCCACGAATATCAAGCTGACCGATCGAGCACGCCGTATCGTAAGAGCGGCAACAAAAGTTACCGATCAACGCGCTTCTGAACTACTCCGGGAATGCTCGGGCGAAGTGAAGACTGCGATCGTCGTCCATCAGACTGGCCAGTCACCAGAGGAAGCAAGATTGCTTCTAAGTGAAGCTCAAGGGCACTTACGCGAAGCGATTATGGGAGCAACCAGGGAATGCGAGTCTTAATGGCGACTTCCAAGCAGTCGAAGCTTTCGATCTCGACACCACCTGCCGTAGGTGAGCTGATTCTAGCGGTCGATGGTGGTGGTACGAAGACGCGCTGCACCCTGGCAGAGGTCGGTCCGTTGGGAAAATGGCGCGTTCTGGGAACCGGCAATGCCGGGGCGTCTAATCCACGTGTGGTCGGTGTCGATGCGGCCGCCGCCGCGATCAGCGAAGCCGTTCAGATTGCCAAAGCGGAAGCAGGACTCGACTCGTTTCCTTGTCACCGCGGACTTTTCGCGATCGCGGGGACGCTTCATCTTCCTATCCGCCAGGCACTCAGTGAACGACTCGCCCAGCTTGAACTGGCCGATCACGAAGACGTGATGCCAGACCTTCTTCCTTTAATTATGGATGATACGAAGAACGAAGTTGTGGCGCTCGTTTCGGGGACTGGGTCGGTTGGCGTTGGGCGCGATTTGCAAGGCAACGTTGCGATTGCTGGAGGCTGGGGACCTTGGCTCGGAGACGATGGCAGTGGATTCTCGCTAGGCCGACAGGCACTTCGACAGACACTGCGGGCGCTAGAATCGGGAACGCCGCTTTCGCCAATGCAAGTCGCCATTTGCGATGAACTGGAAGCTGAGAATGCGATTGCCATCAAAACGAGACTGGCGGAGGCGAACGATCAGCGAGAACTGTTAGCGCGCGTTGCGCCCGTGGTCCTTTCAACTGCGATGCAGAACGAACCAGATGCTCAGGCAATTGTCGCCCACGGCGCCGAAGAACTCGCGTCGTTGGTGCAATCGGTGCAAAGTCGGTTACGGCTGAAGCAAAATCCGATGCGGATCGTGGTCTCTGGCGGGATCTTTCAGGCAGGCGGGTACCTGCGAGACGCATTGCAGAAATCGCTGGAGCAGAAAGGTATTACGCCTAAGTTCACCCCGATCGACGACCCGACGACGCCGATTCTGAAAATGCTCGTTCGCGGAATGACCTCGGACGACTATCAGATATTGCCGTAAGCATTACGGCGTGACGAAACCGCCCGTCGTGGGAAGCGAGCATCCGGTCGTTTCCGGAATGGTGAGGGGCAGCTTCTTGATGCTGCGAACCGCCAGCCAGGCAAAACACTCAGCTTCCAGCGTGTGTGGGTTCAAGTGACGCTGGTCGATTGTCTTCAGCATCGAATAGCGATCTCGCAACAGTTTCATAATGAGCGGATGCCGAGCTCCACCTCCGGTCACCCAAAGCACGCCCAAGGGGCCGGGCAGTTTGTCGATCGTCTGCTCAATCGATCGAACAATAATCGAGCAAAGCGTTGCCGCGCCATCTTCGACGCTTAAGCCTGAGACGTCGATATGATCGAACTCGTAGCGATCGGCCGATTTGGGAAGGCGTTTACGAAAGTAATCTGACTGAAGCCATTCTTCGACCAGGTCTTCATGCACTTTGCCTTGCGAGGCCAGTTTCCCTTCGTTGTCGTGGCTGAGTCCTGCCATCTCTTGGACCCATTCGTCCAGCAGGCCCACGCCAGGACCGGCATCGCCTGCCAGGATCGAACGATCGGGACCGAGCCATGTAAGATGGGTCAGGCCCCCAAGATTCAATACGGCAATAGGCCGGAACGAATCGTAAAATAGCGCTTGATGAAAGAACGATGACAACGGTAAACCACGCCCACCACGGGCCATATCGCGTCGGCGAAAGTCGGAGACCACTTGCTTGCCGGTACGTTCGGCCAACAGCCAAGGATTGCCCAGTTGCATCGTCACGCCGTCCTGCGGCAGATGGCGAACCGTGTGGCCGTGAAAGCCAATCAACGTAGCTGTACTGGCCACTTCACCCAGCTGCCGTTGCAAGGCAAAGACAGCTTCCACATGGTGAAGCGTCACTTCGCGTTCCAGAAGTAGGAGTTCATCCAGCGAGATATTGTGCTGCGACGCTTCTAGAAGCTGGGCCCGGAGGTCTTCGTTGTACGGCAAACGAATTCCGCCATGATGGCGAATGGAAGACTCTCCGTCGGTCGTCAGCAGGGCCGCGTCGACCCCTTTGGCCGATCCGCCGCTCATCAATCCTATGACGGTGCGAAGTTCTGGAACACTCACGGAAGAGGCACTTTCTGGAGGAATCAAATTGCCCGAGGCACTGTGGCAATTCCCCGCACGGGCCGCCGACTCTGATGATGTTCCAGCTTACTGCCCTGCCAGGCGCACGAAAGCCCCCTCGCTATGACGTCGGTGCAAAAATGAAAAAAACTATCGTATATGCGCAAATTTGAACGATGTCGAAGGTAAGATAAAGGGTCTGATTCTACGTGTTAACCCTTAGTCGTCTCGTATGCCGATCACCGTAACCCAACCCGAAGCCACGTTGCCGATGGAATCGATCGCCGTGCTGGTGGAAACCGAAACCAGTTGGGGGCGTGAAGTCATCCGCGGCATCGCTAAATATGCCCAGAAGCATGCGTCGTGGCATTTGCTGATTGATCCACGCGACAACGAGCAACGGCCCGCGCTACCGGACGGGTGGCAAGGAAAAGGGGTGATTGCCCGGTTATCGTCGCGGCAGCAAGTCGAACAAATTCGACGTCGTCGATTGCCAGCGGTTGATGTCGACGACGTGTACGAATCGATCACGGGAATTGGTCGGGTGAACACCGATGAAGATGCCCGGGCCGAATTCGCGCTCGATCATCTATTGGCTCGTGGATTCACGCAGTTCGCTTACTTCGCGCCGCCAAGTCATCGTTATTCAACACGCCGAGGGGAAGCCTTTCAGCAGGCGGTGCTTGAGCGGGGCTACCGATGCGATAACTACCGTCCTGGGTACCGGGCAGGACGCAAGATGTCGTGGGGGGAACAGCAGCGCCGGGTGACGCGTTGGCTGAACTCGCTTCCCCGGCCGATCGCCATCTTCGCGGTCGATGCCTATCATGCCCGGCAATTGGCTGAGGTGTGCCATTTTTCTTCGATTCGAGTGCCCGATGAGTTTGCGATTCTAGCCGGTGATTCGGACGAGCTGCTTTGCGAAGTGTCGTATCCCCCGCTCTCTTCCGTTTCGGTGGCGAGTGAAAAGATTGGCTACGAGGCAGCTGCCATGCTGCACGCCATGTTAGAAGGAGAGGCGGCGCCACAGCAGCCGATTATGATCCCACCGCAAGGTGTCATCAGTCGGCAATCTACCGACTTTCTGGCGATCGACGACGCGATGATCGTTCGTGCCCTGCGTTTTATCCAGGCCAACACTGCCCAGGGAATCGGGGTCGAGGACATCCTACGGGAAGTCCCCCTCTCGAGACGGAGCCTGGAAATCCAATTTCGGAACACGCTTGGCCGGACTCCGGCCGAGGAGATACGTCGCGTTCAATTAGAGCGTGCAAAGGAACTGCTGCTCGATCAGGAACTTTCGATTGCGGAAGTCGCCGCTCGGGCCGGTTTCAGCAATGCGACCCGATTCGGGATTGCCTTCCGGAAGAAGTTTGGCGAGACGCCGCGCGACTTCCGGAAAACACTACGTGCCGAGTAGTTCTTCTCTGCGGGACACTTTCTAACACGACCACTTAACCTGGTTGCCCGTTTTCTACGCGTTGGTTGTAAGGGGATGGCTTTCTGCCGGAAGTATTCCCCTACTCTCCCCCCACGGTTGATCCGAACCACCACGCCTACCAGCTTAGGAAACCGGTTATGTCTTCTGACCATCAACAAGATCTCCGCCAGGCGATCCAATTCGTCCGGCAAAATCTAAAGGATTGCCAACTCGAAGCGCCTGTGGCGGCCTACTACGACGACTGGGAAAGTCGCATTGAAGGCGAAGTGGAACGTTGTCCATGGCTACGGGAACCCAAAGATAACGAACCACCCTCGGGATCTGGCCAGCATTGGCGATATCGGGCGTTTCTCGAACATGAGCTTGGGCGACACATTGAAGCTGGTCGCCTGTCCGAAGAGTCGGTCGCCAGCTTGCGCGCCGAAAACCGTCGAATCGGTATGCTTCTGAACGAACAAATGGAATCGCCAGTGACCGCCGAGGCGGCCGCCCCAATCGCGGCAGAGCCATCGCCGGGCAATTTGCTGGATACGATCCTTGACCCCCGTAGCCTCCAATATCTGATGATGTTGGGGGCGAGTGTGTTGATGGTGGGGCTGGTAATCTGGCTGGCAACGCAAGGCTTCTTCGATAATCCACTGACCGTGGCGATCTGCGGCGGTGTTGTCAATCTGGCAATTTTGGCGACTGGAGCGTGGTTCCTGAAAGGAACGAAGTTGGAACTGGCGGGGCGCGGGCTTTGCCTCTTGGCCTGTTTAATGATGCCGCTGCATCTATGGTTCTACGACTACCAGGGGTTGATCGTGCTGAATGAAGGAGGCCACCTGTGGGTTCCGGCGCTGGTGATCGTTGGACTCTATGGTCTCTGCGCACTACTGATTCGCGATCGAATGTTCGTGTATGCCTTGATTGGCGGCGTGACGTTGACTGGGCTTATGATTCTCGGCGATCAGAGCGTCGGGAAATTCTGGCAAGGTGCCGCGACTTCCACGCTACTGATTGTGATCGGGGCGTTGGCGATCCATGCTGAACGTGCCTTCCCGAAGGGAGAAGGCCCCTTCACCCGCGAAGAGTTTGGTCAGGCCTTCTTTCGTGCTGGGCATGTCGTCTTGATGGGCGGTCTGCTGGTGATGCTGAGCTGGAATCTTTGTGCTTGGACCTACGATGGATTGCTGAGCGACATATATTTTGAAACCTGGCGTCAACCTTTACCTTTCGAATTGCCAACGCTCGCAAATAGCACGCAGTTGAAACTGCTGGCCGTCGGTTTGATGCTGGTAGCGACCTACCTTTATGGTTACTCCTACGCCCTGGTCCAGCGTAACCTGGCATGGATCGCCGGAGCATTCGTCACGCTGTTGTGGGCCGAGGCGATTGCGGTCAGCTTCTTGCCGGTTTCGATTAGCGAAGAGCTTGTCGTAGCAATGTTCGGACTGACTGGTTTCATCGCATTGTTGGCTGGCAAGTTCGCCGAGTTCTCTGATACGTCGAACCAGGAGCAAGCCTCTCAAAGCAATCCGATCAACCAGGTTGGCCACTTTGTGATTGGCGTCGCAGGCGTGGCAGGGATCTTGCTTTCCTTGAATCGCATGGCGGGCGATGGACTGATGGCCTCGACAATGGCAGTCAGCCTGGGACTATTAGCTGTGACCTTGGTCGCTCGTTTGACAACCTCGAATCGTCCAATGCGGCAATGGTATGCTGTGCTGGGGATCGCTCAAGCTGCCAGCGCCGTGGTGCTGGTCGCCTTCGGCTTGGATCTGTTGATCTGGCAGAAGCTAGAATTGTTGCTGATGGCGGTCGGTGCAATTTTGCTGATGACGAGCCACATTGGATGGGCTCGGGAACGTGACCAGCGCGAAGATTGGATCACGGTTACGATGATGTTCGGCAGTATGTTTCTGGTCGCCCCGGTGCTCATCGGATTGGTGGGCCAGCGATTGGGCTACTACGACGGCGATAGCGCATGGCGAATGGTTCACGACATCGGGACGCTATCGATTGGGTTATTGCTGCTGGGGAGCGGGATCCTGCTTCGCCTGCGGGCCACTACGATCACCGGTGCCACGGCGATGGTGTTGTACCTGGCAACGTTGGTGGTCTACATCCGACTGCCAGAGCAACTGCAAGGTGTTGCGGTCTATATGATGATCGGCGGCGGCGCTTTCTTTGTGGTGGCGATCGTTCTGAGCATCTTCCGCGACTATTTGTTGTCGTTGCCGAAGCGGTATCACGACCGAAAAGGATTGTTTCGCGTGCTGAACTGGCGATAGATGCTCAGGTTTCTGTCACGAATCGAAACGTTGTACACGGCAGGCTCGAATCAATCGGGCCTGCCTTTTTCGTTAGGTGTGCTCAACCAACGGAACGGCGACAGAAGCGTTCTGGCGATAGGCGAAGTAACGTGATGCCGCAAGCAGACCAACTAACGAGAGGATGACTGCCAGCCAACTGAAGCCGAGAAAGTAGTCCAGAAAGTTCGATCGTTCGACGATAAGATGTCGCGTAAACATCACCACGACAAAGCCAAGGTAGCCGAAAGCATCTGCCAGATACACCAGGAAGCCGAGGTTCCCTTTTTCACGAGTCATCGCAAGCAGGCGTTCAAACACCGTCGTATGAATCGCCACGTAGGGAACATACAGACCAAATCCAATCAGGACCATGAACGAGAAAGGACCGATGGCATCGAACTGCTGAGCGATTAGTGCGATCGCCACCGCGATGAAACCGAGACCACAGATACCCAGCGAACGGAAAAAGGCAAGTCGGTTGTCGCCAATACAAACCGCCAGGCCGTTCACCACCGTCACGCCAATGGCAACCAGCATCTCCGAACGGGTAAATAGTAACGGGTCGACCTCGTAGCCGAGTCCCTGCCAAAGCTCGGGAGCGAAATCGGCGCGAATGCTTCGCATCACAGTCGTCAAAAGGTAAACGCCCACCAGGATCGAGAGCCCGGGTGCGTACCGCAGGAACAAGTTTCTCCGGTCCTGAGCCGTCATCGAGTCGCGTGCTGACCGAGCGCTTACGTCTTGTTCGCTCGGCGCAGGGATCAGCGTCAACATCGCCACGAAGAGGCACAGTGGCAGACAGAAGAACAAGCCGGCTGTCACCGGCATCCAATCTTCTTGAACGCCTTGATCCAATAGCCACGCTCCGACCGACTTGGTTACGCCATCCGAAATTATGAAGCTGGTGCATAGCCCGGCGACCAGGGCCTCGGTCAGGCGGCGTCCTTCCAGAAATCCCAAGACGAGCCCAAAGACCATTCCCAGTGATAGTCCATTCAGGAAGAGGCCTGCGACATTCCATGGTCGTGGCAACAAGCCGAAAAGCGCCAAGGCCATCTCGGCGAAGATTATCAACCCCAACAGGGCCGTTGCTCGCAATCGGGGCGGCATCTCCGAGATCGTCTTGATGCCGATGAACTTCGACAGCGTATAGCCGATCACCTGGGTCGAGACCGCGATCGTCTTATAGTCGATCCCGACGAAAAAGCTGTCGGCGTATTCGGCGACGGTGAATGGCTTGCGAAAGCCATACATGCAAAAGTATGTGCCGAAGGCAGCCACCACGGCCCACACACCCCAGAACAGATCGGACTTGGTTGACGAAGGCTTCGGCGTGGCGTCGAACGAGTTCATCGGGATACGATTCGTTTGGGGGATTAACCAGGTAGGTACGTGTTGAAAGTGAGGTGGACTAAGGACGCTCGCCTTGTGCCATCCGTTGATTGATCTTCTGAATTACAACGGGAAGCTCTTCGAGGGAACCGATCGTGAAATGGCTTCCGACATCCTTGAAGACCCGCATGGTCGAGGCGATTCGTTCCTGCTGCTCTGCGGCCGTCTGTTGCTGAAAGTCTTCGTAGGAGAGACCGGTACTACTGCTGCTGTCGCAGACACCCACGGTCCAGCAACCAGCGTTGTGCCCCGCTTCGATGTCGGCGACCGTATCACCAATCTTCACGACGCAGCGAGCCGGATAGATCGTCAGTTGCTTCATCACTTCATAAATCATCCAAGGAGCAGGTCGACCTTCTGGAACATCATCCGCACAGATGTTGGCATCGGGCACAAAGCCTTGCTCGCGAGCCGCGGCGGCGGTCGCTTCCGCGGCCGCTTTGAAGTAACCGGTCGTACCGCCGATACGAATGTTGTGCTGGCGGAGGTGTTGGACGACTTCATTCAGTCCTGGTACCAATTTCGAGCTCTCTTCAATCGCCTGAAGCTGGTAGGGGATGAACTCTTCGTAGAGTCGCGAAACGTCGTCCTCGGTCCAGGCCTTGCCGTTGGCGGCAAGCCACTGCTGGGCGATGGTTTCGGTTTGCAACATCCGGACAAGGTGCTCGCGTTTGTTGAGACCCATGGGCGCCCGGGCTGCATGATCGGACGCTTCGACACCATGGGCGGCAAACACTTTGCGGAAGGCGGCAGCCGGGGCACACGAACCGAAGTCGATCGTGGTTCCGGCCCAGTCAAAGATGGCGAGTTGAATTTGGTCAGTCGAATCGGTCATAGCAAATCTTTACAGGTGCCACAGGGCATGTCGAAATGGGAAACATTCAGAGGCTTGTCGCGCGGGGAGCCACACCTAGAGGGCGAGGCATCGGCGATAAGTTAGTGCGAACTTTCAGCATCGAGACAAGATCGTCATGACTGGCCGCTCGCGGGTTATTGGAAAGACGATCGGTATTCACACGGCTGGCAAGCAGGTTCAGACTTTCGTCTGACGTGATACCGGCCGCGAATGGTGTGGCGCTGCAGCCGAGCGAATCGACAAACGATTCAATCCGCTGGCAGGCCAGATCGACGCTAGGGACTTCGAGGATCTCTAAGATCAAGTCAAGCTGCTTTTGAACGTAAGCCAAGCCACGTCGATCGGCGCAATCGCGAGCCGAGACACCAAAGTTGAACGCCATCACGCTGCTTAACGTGGTGGCGACAGCCGCACCGTGCGGCAATCCATAGTCGGCGGTGATGCTGTACGAAATCGCATGCGGCAAGGTCGTTTTGCTGATGTTGATGGCCTGACCGGCGAGATTCGAGGCACAGCACATCGCTCGACGCGCTTCCGGGGTTGGGCGATGGGTCGCCTCCGGCAGATATCGCAAGGCAAGCTGCGCAGCCTCTTTGGCGAACTCGATCGATTCAGATGTCGCACCAACCGCCCAGATCGATTCGATTGCCTGACAGAACGTATCGAGCCCTGTCGCGGCAGTCATCGTTGGTGGAAGGCTGTAAGTCAGTTGGGGATCGATCAACGCGAACGCCGGCAAAAGGCAAGGGTCGGCGACCGAGTACTTCTCGCCATCGACATAAACCACAGCGAAGTGCGTGGCCTCGCTACCGGTGCCAGCCGTGGTCGGAATCGCGATCAGGGGCAACGTTCCACGTTGAAGAGGAAGTCCCTTCACGGCGATGTCGCGGGGAGACTCCTCCTGCAAAGCCATTGATCCGATCATCTTCGCCAGATCGATGGCGGTTCCTCCACCCAGAGCCACCACAAGATCAGGTTTTACGGAACGGCACTTCTCGACGCCACGCATGACATCTTCAAGCTTCGGGTTCGGCTCGAAATCCGTAAAAAGCGTCACGGCGTCCGGTGGCAGAAACTGCCGCAGGGCATCGGCCGCTCCGGAAAGGCGATAGGCGATCTCGTCGACCACCAGCAGCAAGTGCCTGGCACGAAGTGTCTCACAAATCTTCGGCAGTTCGGATAACGCTCCTTCGCCAAAGATGGTGCTCGGAGTTATTCCTCGATCGTTCAATCCTGGGGATCCTTCGTTGCGAAACGCCAGATGTAGCATCGTTGACTTTAAGCAGGTGTCAATTCGTCGGCGGTCAGGGTGATATCCCACATCGGCTGATCATCCATCTGGACCCACTCGGCATGCAGCTTGGCGGGCGACTGCGTTGTGTCGACTTCCAGTCGCATCCAGACATGCGGAATCGCTTCCCCACGAACCAGATCAGGGTGAGGCACATTCAAGGCTGGGATGACGCGATCGTGGATTGGTGAAACAATAAACTGGTGCATCGGATAGCCGATCGTTTGTTCGGTCTTGTATTTCAGCAGTCGCGAACAGTGGATATCGCCTCCGATCAGCACGACCCCAGCGAGTTTGTTGTCCGCAATGAACTGATAAACCGCGTCACGCTCGTGCGTATACGTTCCCCAATCATCCGATTCACCGCTCTCTTTGTCATCCCAAATCATGCCACACGTCAACAATTTGAACGGAGCGGTGGAAGCGAGAAGTGACTCTTGCAGCCATTTCCACTGCTCTTTGCCCAGGAGCGTTAGCTGCGAAGGATCGGCAAACGACTTTTCGGTTCGAGCAAACCATCGCGTGTCCAGCAGGAACACATCGACCGGCCCATACTCGAACTTCGTATAGATTCCTGATTGATCGTGACCGAACTCCCGAAGGGCCCGATATTCGACGAATGCTTTGCGAGTATTCTCTTTGCCCTTCAAGCGACCATCGGAGTCATTCCGGCCGAAGTCGTGATCGTCCCACGTTCCCCAGGTTGGCGTATGACGAATCATCGCAGCCAACTCTGGGACCTGCAGAAATTGACGATGCTTACCGCGGGCAACGTCGAGCTTCGTTGTGTCGATGTAAGGTGTGTCGCCAAGCAGGACCAGTGCCCCTGCCCCTTGATCCTCCATTTGCTTCCAAAGCTTCGATGGATTGTTGCTGGCACATGAACCGAATGCCAGGCACACCTTGCCAGGCTTTGTGGGCTCGGGACTGGTAGTGAAGTAGCACTGGTCATCCGAGTACGTCTCGCCATCGGGGCCGGTGATGCTGTATTGATAACGCGTTGCTGGCGATAGGCCTGGGACGTTCCACTTCACGCAAAAGTCTTCATCGGCATTGGCTTCGGCCAGGATCGTTTTAGTGCCAAAGTTCGCAGAGCCTTCCACCTTCAAAACAAAGCTTCCCGCTTTGCCAGGTCGCAGCCAAAGCTGGCTGGACGTTGTGGTCGTGTGACCAACCATCGGTCCGGCGATCTCGGAAGGAGACACTACAGGGGCGGCAAGTGCGGGCTGTGCGAGAAGCGACGCCGCGGACACAGCGAGCATCGAGCGGCGGTCGAGGTGGTGAGACATTCGCGAGTTCCTGTCGAAAAAGGCGGGGCCCATGCCTGGGCATCAGACGGTAGGTCTCGAAGGACGAATGTCGACAGACACTGCAACTGATCCATCAAGCCGCGACGATGCCTGTCAACTGTTTCCTCATTCTGGCTGAAAGTTGCCTAGCAGTCAACAAACGGGATATTAAGTCAATGTGAAGAACAGTTTCTTTTCGCGCAGACCGTGGGCTCTCAGTTCCCTATGCAGTGGGGATTCCGGGGCAGTGACGCAGTTAGAAGCTCGCCACGCAGGTGGCAAGTTGCCGCCTAGGCTTGCGGCGACTGGAAGATGCACAGAACGACCGCCGGTCGCTTATAGGTGTTCAACAGCCGATGCGGCACGCTGGCATCGAAATAGAGACTGTCGCCTGCTTGAAGCTTGTAGAGATCGCCGTCGTACTCGAAGTCGACGTTGCCGTTTTGGACGAGCAAGAACTCTTCGCCCAGGTGAGGCAGAGCTTCTTCGCGCGCCACCCCTGGGGGAATGGTGATTAAAAAGGGATCCATCGAACGCGATTTCCGCCGGTGGGCGAGCGACTCGTAGATCGAGGTATTCGCATCGGACTGGTCACGCTCGACCACTTTTCGCTCGTTTTTCCGAACCATGGTCAGCGATGGCTTCTCGTCCAGTCCTTCGACCAGCTTGGAAGTCGTAACTCCGAGTGCCTTCGCGATTTCCGCCAATGCCGGGAGCGAGGGAGTCACACGAAAGTTCTCGACCTTGGACAGCCAACTCCGGGTCAGACCGGTGCGCGAAGCGACTTCTTCCAGCGTTAGACGCTGGTCAATGCGGAGAGATCGGATTCGTTCTGCCAGTTCGACCAAGTTCATCGCGGTATTATATTCTCCGGGTTTGTAGCCGCAACCTGCCTGATAGGAACAGCTTTTTGCTATTCACGAAATGTTCTTCCACTTCGTAGCCATTCCTTAAAACAGCGGGTCAGCCATCTGTCGATTCAGGTTTTGCCACTATTGAACCCTCGTTTCTTGATGCTTGGCACTCTTCTGCCTGAAGTATCGCCTGTTTCTAAGAATTTTCCGTGTTGCAAGATATTTGCAGGAGCGTATTTGTTGCCTTTAGAGGACTCGGGGGACTATACTTGCATGAAATGGTGTAGATGCGGCTGAACAATGAATTCCAGTCTAGGGCGTTGTGAGGAGTGCGTGAATTTCGCCAACGCCATGGTAACAACGATTGACGACTGGCCCCCCTTGAAGCAAAATTCCACGAGGTTCGGTCAGATTAGCGGCGACCGGTTTGGACAAGTGTTGTGAAGCGAGTTCTCTCAATCCGAAAGTGTGCTGCATGGCTTTGCCTTGCTGTGATCCTGTTTGGGTCCGGCGGAGCACAGCTGCTGCATGCAATTCCTGGGTTGGGGCACCACGATCACCATTGCTGTCATTCCCATAGCTATGCCTCAGAACATGCCCACAAGCATTCTCATTGCGGCCATGGTCACGATCATGGCCATCATAGCCACGCATCTGCCATAGTGCCGCCTGTTGAGTCTGTAGCGGATTTGAGCGGCCAGCAATGGAGCGTTGAGCATCACTGCGTGCTGTGCGAAATCATCGCAGTACTGCACCATGGGACGCTGTTGATCGATTCTCCGGAAACTTCGACAGAGGTTTTCAGCGGACAGTTCTATCTTTGCGAGGCGTCCCAGCAGAATTGGCGTCTTTGGGGCGTGCCGGCCCCCCGCGGACCGCCTACCTCTTAGCCTCTGTAGCAGATGATCCTTCAACTGGGATGAAACATGCGCGCGATGCGTTTCCCGGCCAGGCATCTGATCTTTTCATGTGGATTGAACGGAGAACTCCCTAGCGATCCGTCCCAGCGGGATGCGCCTGTTGCTCGTGGAATTCTAGTTCGATCTCTCTGAAGGTAAGCAAATTCCAGAGAACCTCTTCGCATAGACAGGCGAAGCGGTTGCGCCACCGTTCTTCGTAGATATCGGAGACACCGGAGTCTGCGCTGGTCCGCAAGCTCTGTACGCCAACTCCTTAGGAATTTCTAGGATGAGTAACACTCAAACGTCTGCCAGCCGTTGGGCCTGGCTGACCAGTGACTACACTCCATGGGCGAACAAGTACGTCTATTGGCTGAAGACGCCGATCGGCATTTTGTTGGCCTTGGCTGCTGTGGCACTGGCCATGGGGATCTTCGTAACACCGCAGGGATACGTGCTACTACTGACGATTCTGGCCGTTGTTGGGCTGGGCGTTGTGTGGCCGTGGGTTGGGTTGCGAGGCGTTGCGTGCGAATTGAAGTTCCGCACGCGTCGTTGCCGCGAGGGGGAGAAGGCAGAAGTGATTGTCGAAATCGTCAATCGTTGGCCTATCCCCGTGTGGGGACTAGCGATCGAAAATGGCTTCTTTGTTGAGGACACGGCGAGCGACGCCGCAGTGGCGCTAGCCCGCATTCCTGGTTGGTCGCGATGCGAGTTTATCTGGCGGTTTCAACCACTCCAGCGTGGCGTCTACCCACAGGCTGCTCCGAGGATTGTTACTGAATTCCCCTTTGGACTATGGAAAGCCAAGCGACCCGTGAAGGTCCAGCAGGAGCTGACGGTCTGGCCGAAGACGTATCGCCTGTCGAACTTTCCACTACCACAAGGCAACCATCGCAGCGTAACCTCCCCCAGCGATCAGCGGACCGGCCAGGAAGGAGAACGCACCGGCGTTCGACCGTTTCAGCAGGGAGATTCACTCCGCACCATTCACTGGTCGCTGACTGCCCGACATGGTCGGTTCATCGTATCGGAGCGACAAGGTTCCGCTCAAACTCGGGCACGCATCTATGTCGATCTTGATCGCAGTTCGCATCAAGGATTCGGGCCCGATAGCACCTTCGAGTGGGCGATCCGCATTGCGGCGAGTATTGCGACCGAACTCGTTCAACAGCACAACGTCGTCGTGCTGGATTTTGGAACACACGAAGAGCAGATGACCGGCGCCCAGGCCAGCATGCATCGGACCATGGATCGCTTGGCTCGTCTCAAGCCAACCCAAGAGCCAGCAACCATGCGAAGGGCTGGCAATGGGTGCGACTGGTCGATTTCCATTTCTACCGACCTCAGCCAATCCGAGAAGCCAACTAAACGGACAATCGTGCTTCGAAGCGATGGTTTTCGTGCGGCGAAAGACGCTTGTGAGAGGCAGGCGGTATTGGCTCCTGTGAAGCCTTGGATTTGTGTTGAAGACCATGACAACGCGCCTCGCCAGTTGCTTTCGCAGTGGGCCATGAAAGGACGGGAGGCTTGGTGTGGTAGCTGATAAATTCACCCAAAGAATTCATCTCGCGATGGTGCTGACTGCTGCCTTGGGCATGCAGTTGGCAATTAGCCATGGTGAACTTGGGTTCTGGGGGCAGTGGTTGGAAGTCGCGATTGTCGCTGCGGCTGCTTGGCTGTGTGGCCGTTACCTATCGCCAACTGAGCCGCTACGTGACACACGGGTGATGGGGTTACTGGTTGCCGTGGTCGCCGGTCACTTCGTGCTGGAACAAGTTCTCTACCAGGTGTTTCCTCGATCAGGACAACTGTTCGAGGGTCAGGTTTCCCTCGCGCTGCGCAACCTCATGATTGCGTCTCTGCCGTTTCGATCGGAGAGGCGGATTGCCAATTTGGCTACTCTGACGAGCCTGGCCCTAATGGCGTTTAGCGTCTTCATGAGTGTTTGCTGGTCAGTGACGATCTGTGGAATTGTTTACGCCGTGCTCGGCGTGGGTTGGCTCGTGACCTCGTACTGGGATCGTATCTCTGGAAGGTTTCCGGAGGGAACGAAGTCGGAAATTCCTCGTGGCGCCGTCGGGCTCGCTTTCTGTCTGGCCGTTTTGCTGGCGGCAGGTGCAATTGGTATCGCCGGTACGAACCACGCGACACGGGCCCTGGCTGGATTCATGCCCAGTTCCGGAGGGAACCGAGTTTCTGACGTGCGATCTCAAGGTGGTGTTGGCGACGGGGATGACTTAGTTCAAGGTACCAAAGATGCCATGAGCTTCGGTCCGACCGAAAGCGAAGTCTTTCTCGAATCGAAGATGCCGAGCTTATTTGACGTGTTCGATGACACCTACGACGCTCCGGTGATCAAGCAGAAAACACTCCAAAAGGCAGTCAGCCTTCCCCCATCGAAGTTGGAGCATCGCCACTCGCGCGTTGCGACGACCAAATCGAAGGGAAACGATTTTAGCCTGCTGCGCAAGAATGAGGCTCGGCGGCAGAAGTCCCTCGATGACAAGAAGTCGCCGGCACTGTTCTATGTGAAAGGACGCGTGCCACTGCATTTGCGGACGACGATCTATGATCAATTCGATGGCGTTAACCTACAAGCAGCCGATAGTCACGATGAGCCTCCTATCAAGTTGATCAAGGAGGATGGAGTGCCATGGTACAATGTCTCGTGCCCCTTGTCGGACGAACACCTCCATTCGACCGAAGAGCATCTGCTGAAGTTCATCAATCTAAAGACAGATCGCATTCCGTCCCCTCCGCGTCTGGCACGCTTTCAGATCAAAGATGTCGATCGAGAGGATATGTTTGGCCTGGCCGTCGATGGGCATCCTCGGATAACCGTGGACTTCATTCCGCAGCTTACGGTCATGCGGGTACAGTCGTTCCTTGTTAGTACGCCAACCCTGCTCGGCGACTACGCGACCAGCAAACTTCAGACAAGCATCTCGCTTCCAGATCAGGAGACTTCGGTTCCACGAATTCGTGAGCTTGCGCACCAGATAACCGCCGGGCTGGAGCCTGGATGGCAGCAGATCTCTGCGGTGCGAGATCATCTTCGAAGCGACTACACACATGCATCCGATAGCCAACTGAGTGAAGATGTCGAGTTCCCCGTCGAGACGTTTCTTTTCGATACGAAGCAGGGGCCTGACTATCTCTTTGCTACGGCCGCTTCTCTTCTTCTACGTGAATTGGGGTACACGTCGCGCGTGGTGAGTGGATTCTATGCGGATCCACAGTACTTTGATGCTGGAACCTGGCAAACTCCGGTCGGGAAGGAAGACGTTCACTTCTGGGTGGAAGTCTCCTGGGATGGAAAAGTATGGCATCCCCTTGAACCCACCCCTGGATACGAACTGTTAGCACCGAGGCTCACTCCTTGGCAGCGACTTCAGGCTGCCTGCACGGCTGTATTCAAGTGGTGCGTCAGCAATTGGATAGCACTGACCGTTGCCGCCAGCCTCGTTGTCATTGTCTATCTGGCGTTCGCAAGTCTGGCGGATGTCGTTCTTCGCCTGGCCAATCGGTATGCCCGGTTTGGTAGTGATCGAAATCGAATCCTCTGGACGGCGCGTTTATTACAGTGGCGAGCGAGGATTCAGGGACACCGTCGTCCGCCAGGAAAGCCCTTTGCCCGTTGGATTCAAGAGTGCTGCCAACCGATCTCGCAGGATTTTGTCGCTGCCACGAATTGGGCGCTCTATTCACCGACGTTACGTTGTCCATTTTCCCATTACGAAATCGATCGTGTTTGCAACGAAGCATTCACCACGTTTGTTCACTCGCCTCCCCCGAAAAGTCCAGCATCCGCTTCCAAGGAGCTATCGTGAAAACTGTGTCCGAAAATGATTTGCAAGTTCTCGTACCTGAAGGAGAGTGCGAATTTCAGCCGATGATCGACGGCATTCGCCAGGCGTTAAATCAGACCCTGAAGGGAAAGCAAGACGTCGTGGAGAAAGTGATTGCCTGCGTATTGGCTCGGGGGCACATCCTGCTGGAAGACCTGCCGGGGTTGGGAAAGACCACCCTGGCCAAGGCACTCTCGACGGCCATCGGAGGTGACTTTGCTCGTGTGCAGTGCACGCCAGACTTGATGCCCAGCGACGTGACTGGATTCAACATGTTCAACCAGAAGTCGCGCGAGTTCGAGTTCGTCCCAGGGCCGGTCTTTTCCGACGTACTGCTCGCCGACGAAATTAATCGCGCCACGCCGCGTACGCAATCTTCGCTGTTTGAAGCGATGGCGGAGCGGCAGGTGACCATCGACAAGCATTGTCACCGCCTGTCGGAATCGTTCTTCGTGATCGCCACCCAAAACCCGGTCGACAGTCATGGGGCCTATCCCTTGCCAGAGGCCCAGCTCGACCGTTTCGCGATGCGGCTGAGCATTGGCTACCCCGCTAAAGAGAACGAAATTGAGATGTTGGCCTCCAACATCCATCGTGGCGATCGAGAGCGGGCAGATGTGGAGGCCGTACTTACACCCAGGCAATTGCACAAACTTCAAAACCATGTTTCCCAGGTGCATATCGAAACGAACTTACTTCGGTACATGGTTGAACTAGCCGAGTTCACCCGCAACCGTAGCGAAGTGACGCTGGGCGTCAGTCCCCGTGGATTATTGACGTTGCAGCGAGTGGCCCAGGCTTGGGCTCACCTGAATGGCCGCGACTTCGTCACCCCGGACGACATTCAAGAGATGGCGCACCCCGTGCTGAGTGTCCGCTTGTCGGGTGAATTCGATGATTCCGCGGAACTCATTGAAGAGATGTTGCGTACCGTTCCTGTTCCGGTGACGCGGGGTTGATTCATGTCATTCGGTGATTTCTGGCAGACATTCTCGGTCGAACAGTCGGTAGTCACGCTGCTGATAACGACGGTCCGAATTCTTGTGGAGTCGTCCGCCACGATTCTCATCGGAATCCTTGGCGCGGCGGCTATTCGCGTCAGCGGTGGCTACAACGTCGTTCAGAAATGGCTAGGACCGGCAGGCAGCCTGGAGCGAACGTTTCGTCTGCTGGCAGCGTGTCTATGTGTGCCGGTGTGTGCGCTCGGAGTTATTCCAATCGCGAAAGAACTTTCTGATGGGGGAATGCCACGCCGCGACTTGGCTGTGTTGTGGCTGGTTGCACCACTGCTCAACCCCTTGTCGATCCTCTACGCGATCAGCGTATTGCCAATCTGGCAATGCGGTGTATTTCTGCTCGTTGCTTGCGTATACGCCGTCGTCGTCGCCGAGGTTGCCGGGCGGTTCTCCGAAGAGCCCCAAAACAGTCAACCAAGTTCTCTTCCCGAGGTAACCAACGGCACAACCAGACTCTGGAACGTTGCCATCGCGGCTGGGCAAATCGTGACCGGGTGGTCGATCGCCTACATCTTGCTCGGAATGATTATCTCGGGCCTGGTTGTCGGCCTGATTCCATCGGGAGCGTTTGAGAAGATCTTTTCGTATCAGAATACGACTGGCCCTTTGGAAACGATAACGTTGACCGGGCCGCAGATGGTGACACCCATCACGTTCACCATGGCGGTGTCTGCCATTCATTCCACACATCTCGCATTTGCGTGTGCCATCGTTCTGCAATTACTTGGTGTTGCGTGGTGTGGGGGCACCGTGCTGGCGATGCGTTCCGTTTGGGGAATCCAGCGTACGCTGGCACTGCTCTTAGTGACACTCGTTTTGGCGACGACCGTCAGCTATGGATCTTACTCCGTGTTCCCACCGGCCCCTGGTGAAGAAGAAGAAACACATGGCCTCGATACACTGGCCCGCCCCTACCATGCGACCTTCGACCAGTTCTCTTTAGCGTTAAGTCAACAACTGAACCATACCGACCTGATCATGCAGGCCGGCACGACGCTACTAGGAATTCTGGCGTTGTGGGGCATCGTAGTTCGGTCCCGGAGGCTTCGCTTTCGTGAGGATCCCATCCCGCAGGCCGTGGCAAAACCGTCCACTGGTCGCTGGAATGTCGAGTTGACGCCGGGACAAGTTGGCATGTCGCTTATTGGCGTGGCCGGGTTCGGAATGATCATGCTGATGTATTCCATCTTTCCTGGCGTGGAGGAATCGTTCGAGCAAATGAAAAAGGTATCTGCCGACGCAGTGATCGCGGTGAAAACCAACAAGACGCATGTTGCCCAACAGAAACTTGCCGAGTGGGATACGGTTGCGGCACGGATGCCGGTTGGGTGGGTTCTGAGGATGGGCGTTCCCAATTCCCAACAGGCGTCAGAAATCCGAGCCCTTCGAGAGTTGCTTTGGAAAACGCAAAAACAGTTCGCTCAGGCCGAATTGACAGATGCTGAGGTGAAAGTACGAGGAGCCGAATTGATCGATCAATTTCAATCGTGCCGAGTCGTCTGCTTAGGAGGCAAGACATGAGTAATGTTCCCGAGCAAGACGCACACGCTTTACCTTCCCCTGAGGTTCGTGCCTGGATCGGTCAGCTTTTGTGGATGGTTGGCATCAGTGCCGCATTGACCTTTGGCTATGCATTCTACAGTGAGTCGGCCCTGTTTCGCGGTCTGGGGATTCAACTGCTGTTGACGGTCGTTCTGTTGTGGGCGACTCGTCGGTTGATCGACATTCAAGCATCAGCCTCGCCGGGCCAAACCAAATCGATCGAAGCCTGGTCGCTGCATACGATATTCACGGCTGGGCCTTTGTTCGTGCTATTGATTGGCGTGATCATGTCGCTGCTGGTCGGTCGAGTCGAAGTCGCTCGTCCACTCTCCCCGCAAGAGATTGCGACCTCGGCGATTCTCGCTGTGCTGATGGCAAGCCTGTGGACTGCGTTGGGGAAGATGACTCAGGGGATTTCCGAACAGCCATCCAGCGATCTAGCAACCATTCGACTAGCACTCCACGAAGCTCGCGTAGGGTGGTTCCTCGCTGCGGCAGCTCAGTTGGCATCGACCGTGCTGGCGAGTATCCCCCAGTGGCTTGCCGTCATTATTCATGTCTATCTGGCCATCGTAATTGGCGAGAGCGTACTGCGATTGTTGATTGCCTGGTTCCAGTTGGAACGCCTTAGCGGTGCTGATCGCGGAGAGTTGCCGGATCCCCTCGACTCGCTCTTTCGTGAAGTCTTGCTCTCATCACTAAATCCTCTCGACACGCTGTTTCAGATTGCCGAGCGGCGTTTTGGATTGAGTCTTCGCTCGTCCTGGTCGATCCGATTCTTCCGCCGCGCAACGCCGGTAGCTTTGCTCGTATCTATACTCGTATTCTGGTTGTCGACTTCGCTTGTGATCGTACAGCCTGATCAGTTGGCACTCTCGGAAGTATTGGGACAGGTCCAATCGGAACCGCTCCAGCCTGGATTGCACACCAAGTATCCTTGGCCATTTGGGAGTGTGCGACGTGTATCGGTAGGCGAGATCCGTACACTTCAAATTGGGTTCTCGCAGCCGGTGGATGAAAAGGCCGTCGTCGCTGTCGAGCCGCGGTCGATGCTCTGGACCGAACCTCACGCCAATGAGTTCGCCCTGGTGTTGGGGACCCAAGCGGAACTGGTTGCCGTCAACGCCCAGATCTATTACCAGGTTGGTAACACCGTCGATCAACTGAAGAACTATCTCGTTCGACACACGGACCCTGCCAAGGCGCTCGAGGCGGTCGCCTACCAAGTACTTCGTGAAGAAACGGAGAATGCGACTCTCGACCAGGTGCTGACCGAAGATCGCCAGGCATTTGCTCAGCGAATTGCGAACAAGGTGACGGCGAAGTCTCGGGACATGCAACTGGGGATCGAGATTGTGGATGTCAGCTTGCTAAGTTTGCATCCGCCTGTCGAGGCGGCCGATGCCTACTTGGATGTCAGCAATGCCGAGAGCGATGCCGCCCGGCGAGGCATTCAAGCACGCGGCGACGCTCAAGCCAAGCTCCTGGGGGCAGAAAAGGAATCCGCAGCCCTGGTCGCGTCCGCGAAACAGGCTGCCGCCAAACGGGTCGGGCTGGCAGGCCAAGAAGCATCTCACTTTGCCGAGGCCAGCAAGGCGTATCACGCGGCGCCCGAAACCTATCGAACGCGGCTTTGGTTCGACACCTACGAAAAAACCCTGCCTGGCCGGCAGGTCTACGTCATCGACTCCCAGCTTCAGGATGTTCTCGTAACCGACTCGAACAGCCAGTTAAGTCCAACCATTATTCCACCACTCAAATCATCGTCCCCATAACTCGCCGGCTCAATACTGCTCATGGAAAACGCAATCGAACATCAATCGACTCAGGCGGCGCCACTTTGGACCAAAGTGGTGCGGATCGGCCTTGGCCTTTCGATCTTCATCCTGCTGGTGGCCTATCCTTGCTACGTTCAGGTATCGGAAGGGACATCCGTGGTTGTCACTCGCTTCGGCAAGCCAACTCGGCAACTGATGCAACCTGGGGCCTATTTCAAGCTTCCTTGGCCCGTCGAAGATGCCCGTGTTGTCGACTTGCGGCAACATGTCTTCAACACGCCTTATACGGCAACGTTGACGCACGATCGCCGCAACGTCGTCCTCTCGACCTATGTGGTATGGAACGTAGCCGACCCACTGCTGTTTCTACAATCCGCAGGAAGCGTCGATGCCGTGTCGGCCAAGATCGATGGCATGGTAACCGCCGCCAAGAATACTCGGATGGGAGGCTACGACCTGTCCGCATTAGTTTCAACCGACTCGGCTCAACTACAGACCCAACGCATCGAACAGCAGCTTTTGCAAGACGTTCAGCAGGATGCTCTCGAAAAGTTTGGCATTCAGATCCTTCAGATCGGGATCAATCGAATTGCCTACGAGTCTTCCAATGTCTCGGCTGTCCTAGCTCAAATGAAGGCCGAACGGGAAGCCGCAGCGAAGCAGCTGCGAGCACTGGGCGAGAAAGATGCCAACGCGATTCGCGATGATGCCGTCGTGCGGAGTGAAGAGATTCTGCGAGACGGCCGATTGGAAGCAGGCCGCATTCGTGCCGCCGCCGAGCAAAAAGTTTCGGAGATCTACGCCCAAGCCCATCTACGAGATCCAGAGTTCTACCGGTATTGGCGTTCGCTGGAAGCCCTCAAGCGAAGTCTTGGCAGTGACTCGACGATTATCCTGCGAACCAACGAAGGGTTCATGGACCTGCTCACGGAGCCGCCTCCGGTACCCCAAACTGCCTCTCCACCCTCGCTATCAACAACGTCGGAAGACCGGACAGCTCCGTTCCCTCTCAGTAATACCCAGGCAACCACGGAGAGGCAGCCATGAGCGATCAGCGTACCTTCTCGCCACCACCTCCACCGAGAGAGAATCGCACCCGACGTTCCGAGCAGATCGGTTTAGGCGTCGGTGCCGGCATGCGGATCATTGGGTTACTCGCCGCACTGCTGATGATTCTGTTTTGGTGCTCTGGCATCACCATGGTTCAACCGAACGAAGTTGCCTTGTTGACTCGCTTTGGCAAGCTGGTCGGCAACACACCAGGAGAGCAGGTTCAGCCACCGGGCATTCTGTTGGCGTTGCCCTATCCTATCGATGAGGTCATTCGCATTCCTGTCAAAGAGGAACGCGAAGTTTCGATTGATCGACTGAAACTAAGTTCTGGTGGTGGCAATACAACCGCCCTCGATCCCATTCGGGATGGTTACGTGCTTTGTGGCGATCAGCACATTCTGCAGACCAACGTTCGTGTGAAGTATCGGATCTCCGATCCGATCGCCTTTCACTTTCAAGCTGATCAGCCGGAACGGCTTCTAAAGGAAGGAGCTGCAGCGTCGATTGTCCAGACGATCGCCGGTTGGAATGCGATGGATACTCTGCGTCTGCAGCGTTCTTCTAGCACGGAAGAAGTCGAGCGTCTGCCGATCTCGGTTCGCGAGAGCCTTCAGAGGCGACTCGATCTACTTGGGCTCGGCATCGAGATCAGTGCCGTTGAATTCCGCGAAATCATTCCTACGCCGCAACTGGCGGAAGCATTCGAGAATGTTCAAAGCGAACAGATTCATATTGAAACGCGAAAACGCGAGGCCGAGGGCTTTGCGGCCCGCACGCTTCCCCAAGCCGAGGCCGATCGCTACACGCTAGTAAACGAGGCAACACGCTTCCAGACCGATGTGACTACCAAAGCAGACGAGGAAGTCACCCTCTTCGACAAAGTCTATACCCAGTATCTCGCCAATCCTGAACTGGTCTGGTCGCGTCTCTACCTGGAATCAATGGAGCAGATTATGCAGTCGGTGGGACGGCTCAAGTTTGTCGCCCCTGGGACGCGGATTGTCATCTCTCCGAAGAGTTCTGTGGAGAAGTCTCCTTCTGTTGTCAACGAACCAACCAAGGAGCAAAGCCCATGAGTTCCGTATCGGTAGCGAAAAGAATCCAGACCGACCTCGACGCTGGCCTTACCGCGTACGAGAAGTGGCGCATGAGCATTCGCTTCAGCACGGCTTTGGTCGCGGCGTCGCTGCTTGTGGTTGGCATTCTGATTGAACGCTGGATGCCTGCCGAGCAGCTTTCCCTGGGGGCCGCATTTCAGGCAGCGGCAGCGCTCCTGGTGCTTGCTCCGATCCTATGGGAAGCACTGTGGGGACTATTTCGCGAGTCGCCAGAATACTATAGCGCCCAATTGGTAAGCATCGCGGCGCTGGCCGCATTCGCGATTGGTGATTTTGCTACCGCGGTTATCGTCCCGGTGATATTGAGCGTGGCATTTTTCCTTGAAGAGCGTAGCATCCTCGGCGCTAATTCCGCAATTGCTGGTCTTCAAGCGTTGCAGTCGAACCTTGCCCGCAGAATTGCCGAAGATGGAACAGAAGTGTCCATCGCGGCCTCAGAGCTGAAGATCGGCGATACGATTATCATTGCTCCCGGTGAAAGCATTCCGGCCGACGCGGTCGTTTTGCATGGGCATGCGGCGATTGACCAGTCTTCAATCACCGGCGAATCGACTCCGGAAGAAGTCAGCCCTGGCTCGAAAGTGTTCGCCGGTTCCATGAACTTGAACGGATTGATCCGAGCACGCGTCACGTCGGCTGGCGACGACACGACGCTCGCCAAGGTTCTGGACCTGTTTCAGGAAGCCGAGCGGTCTAAGACGCGTGTACTTCGCTTGGTAGAGCAGTATGCCAAATACTTTGTCTTAGCGGTCCTGATGATCGCTGGGATTACTCTCTTTCTGACGCACGATGTGACGCGCGCGATCACCGTCCTGGTGGTGGGTTGTCCCGGTCCGTTTCTCATCGCAGGTCCCGCGGCGATGGTCGCTTCTCTAGCCGTTGCCTCGCGGCATGGGATTCTCGTAAAGAATGCTCGCTTCCTTGAGGCCCTCAGCGAGGTCAATAGTGTTGTCTTTGATAAGACGGGGACCGTGACCACCGGGCAGTTGGATGTATGTCGCGTGGTCCCATGTTCCGGAGAAGAGATAGCGGTTATCCAAGCCGTTCTGCCTGGCGTCTCCGTCAACCAACATCCGGTGTCGAAGGCCATTGCCCGGTATGGTAAGCAGCAAGATCTGTCGTTCATTGAAGCCGAGGAGGTTGAAGAAGTCCCAGGGCTCGGCATTCGGATTCACTACCCCGACGGGCGAGTCATCCTCTTGGGTCGTGAAAGCTGGCTCAATCAGGAAGGAATCGAGACGGAGTCAGTCGACCACTCTGGCCCCATGGTTTGGGCCGCAGAGGACTGTGGTCAGGCCAAACGACCGCTTGGATGCATCTGTCTTTCCGACCATGCCCGGGCCGACTCGTCGCAGGTAATCCAGTTACTGCGTGATCTGGGGGTCGAACGTACAGTTCTACTCACAGGCGACCGAACGGCGGTTGCCCAGCTGATCGGCCAAGAGGTCGGTGTCGACGAGATTGTTTCCGAGGTGCTCCCTTCCGAGAAATTACACGTCGTCGAGTTGGAAAAGAAAGCGGGCTACAACGTCTTGGTTGTGGGGGACGGCATCAATGATGCCCCGGCACTCGCCGCAGGAAATGTCGGTGTGGCGATGGGCGTCGGCGGGGCAGACATCACGATGCGCAGCGCCGACATCGTCCTGATGACCCATCAACTGGATCGACTGCCCATGGCCATGGTTCTAGCCGCTAAGACGAAAACAACGATTCACCGAAACGTGCTCATCGGTGCGGGACTTACCCTGGTGATGCTGGGGATGGCGTCGGCCGGAACGATTACTCCCATCGCCGGTGCGGTTCTTCAGAATGTTGGAGAAGCATTTGTGATCATCAACAGTGCCGCGATCCTGCGCTGGAAATGGCAGCCCGTTAGCCAACCGATTTCATCCTGAGTTGTGGGTAGCTTCCCGCCCCGTGCATCAGCGATCCGAGAGTTCCGGGAGTTACGGCACAAAATCCAGCCGAACGGGATCATTCGTCGCTTCAAATCGGGTTTGCAATCCCCTGACGTCCGCAGCACCGGAATTGTTCAGTCGATTTCGGATGACTCCACATCCGGTATGCCTACAAACGATCCCATGGCTGATTTTGTGTTGCGAAAACGCAAACTCGATGTCCGCGATAGCTGTGTTCTCGTCCGATCGCCTGCTGCGCGTATCGATGATGCAATGTGCTGGATTACGAAGAGTCTCCCTGGCAGTGCAAACGACACATCACCAAGGGACTGAAGACGCCAATTGCCGCGATGGGGGGATTCGCCTCCAGCAGGTAGCGAACCAGGCGAAATCTCCGCGAAGAATTGTCATGGCAGGATTGTCGTTTGGCATTACTCGACTCCCATAATTAGGCTAGGGAAGCGAGGAACCTTCTGCGGAGTGATTCTGATGACTTTCTTGCGCTGCGGATTCTTGCGTCGCTTGATCTACTCCACGCGACTTGAGTAACGCCGTTGCAGCGTGATACCTTGACTGAACTCCCGGTTGCGGAAACACGCCCCCGCCGATGATCAATACCACCATCACCAAGATCGTAAGACGTTCCGTCGGTCGGCATACCAGCGACGCGGTTGCGATATGTGGCGTACCGGTAAAGACATGGAAGTAAGCTTTGACGATCGCAATGCCATTGAGCGCCGCCGCCAGAACCACGGCGAATCCGATCAGGGGATAGACGTCAACGACCCCTTCGACCAGCAGTTCCGTGCCGATAAAGCCGATCGTTCCAGGGAAACCAATCGAGGCCAGCCCCGTCAGTAGAAACATGTTGGCGAGGAACGGAGTATGTTCGTAGAGCCCATGGAATCCATCGAGTGAGAGGCGTCCCGTTCGCGCCTCGACGGAACGCAGCGCCAAACCGAACCCTAACAACGAGATTCCCACAGATAGCCAAACATACAACGCCCCTGTCAAACCAATCGGATTTGCCATCTCCAGCCCAACCAACACCAGGGAAGAATGGCTGAGAAACAGGTAGCAGAAGAATCGGCGCGTTTCATGCTGAACCAGGGCCATGCCGGCGGCATAGATCGCCGTCATCATCGACAGCATCGCGATGCTTTGCAGGGCCCACGCAGGGGCAATGGGGAAAACGAGCCGCATCACCACGTAGGCGCCGGCCATCGGAGTGACAAACAGCAGCGCCGTACCGAACGTCGCCTTCTCGAATAGATCGGTCATCCAGCAGTGTAGTGGGCAAATGCCGCTTCGAATCAACGCGCCCGCCGTCAGCAGGCAGCCCGCGAGGATCGGAGGATTGTCGGCGCTCGCGTCGGTTCCGACCAGCCACTGTCCGGCGATCAGTAGTCCCACGGATAGTCCCATATGCAGGGAGTACACCTGTGTGGATTGGCGGCGTTTGCGGAGCTCGATCCAAGGGGGAACCACGCCGACCGCCAGCAATAGAATAACCAACCAAGGGTCGCGACATCCGAGCGTTGCCAGCAGCACTGACTCGGAGAAGAGCGCCCAACCGAATGAGAAGCGATTCAGCTTGGTACGAAGCGTGGTTAAGACCGTTGCGAGATAGAGCAACGCGCCGAGCGGCAAGAGCGGAGCGCTAAGTTCGTCTACCACAAACGCATCGGCCGGACCAAACAACTGAAAGACGTTCCAATGATCGTGCGCCTCGAAGGACTGCAGCGTCACAAAGTCAATCCACTCTCCGATGGCACATAAGAACGTCGCCAAACAAATCGCAACGCTATAGTTCCTTGCGCGCTCACGATCCTTTGTTAATGACGCGATAATGGCGCCGATCAGCGGCAGCAGCACCGACAAGCCAAGCCAGGGCATGTGAAGTTCCGGCATTAGGCCACGTCCTCCAGCGAGTCTTCGTACGGCGCGAGACGATCCGACTCGCGCGACTCGCCGCCGGAAAGCAGGCTCGTCCAGCGTCTTTCCAAGGAGTCGAAGCTCCGAAATGCGAACAGGAACGGGTCGACGATCCAGACGTTGAGGAAAGCGTCGAGAAAGCCACGCTCGAGTGCGAAGCGATATAGCCACAACTGGAGCGAAGATGTGGATTGGGAACGCCCCGCCTTATCGCCGCTCAACGAGGAGCCGACGGCATTCTCCAACATCCGGTAGTCTTTCAGGACGGAAGGAGCTCGTAATAGTTGGAATGTTCTCAGGCAAGCATGGCCAATCATATGTATCAGGGCGACGTATTGCAGCCCGAGTCCAATTTCCACAGTAATGATTCCGACCTGGGTCAACGAAGCGTACGCCAAGGCGTTCTTTACGTCGCTTTGGACGCGGCATGCCGTCGCTCCAAAGATCGCCGTCACGAGCCCCAACACAACGACCGCAACTCTTAGCAGAACCGAAGCGTCTAGCAAGGGGCTAACGCGGAGCAAGAGAAACACACCCAGATGAACCGACAAGGCTCCGTAGAACACAGCGCTGGATGGCGTTGGGCCTTCCATGGCGCGAGGAATCCAGCCCGAAAACGGCACCATTCCCGACTTGCCTGCGGCGGCCAGCAGTAGCAGAAGTCCGACCAAGAGCGCCGATGTGGAATCGATCGCGGCGACACCGTCGGGCCAGGGCCCAGAGCCCATCAGTCCGTCGAAGTCTCCACCGCCTGTTAAGTGATGCAACGTTAAAGCGGCAATCAGAAAAGCAGCATCCGCAATACGATAAATAGACCAGACGCGCAGACCATTGCGCACCGGAGCAGGCCGCTCATGGAAATAGGCAACGAGCAACGCCGACGATAGGCCGACCAACTCCCAGCCAAAGAACAAGGTTTCGATTGTGCCGGCCAAGGCCGATACCACCATTCCTAGTTGGAAGAGAGCGTAAAGGAGGAAGAAGCGTCGAAAGCCGCGATCCCGATGCAAATAGACGGAAGCGAACGCTCCAACGGTGCCGCACAGCACGAACGACAAAATTACGAATGGGACCGAAAGCCGATCAAAAACAAATTTCAAGTGGAAATGAAAGTGCTCTTGGGGAATAGAGGCCCAGTTCCCGAATTCAATTGGCACATGCCGCGATCCCGTGACTAGCATTACTCCCAGTATACAGACCGCGGCCGTTAATCCCGCGACAACGCTTCCCTTCATCAGTCTCGACTGTACGGTTTCGCTTAGTCGAATTCCAATCAAGAGCGGTAGACCGAGAGCTGTTAATAAGACTACCGGGCTTCCAACGACGACGACTCCCAGGGCATGTAGGATCGGCTCGACCATCATTGCCGCTCCTCTGTCGCCGTGATCGAGAAAAACGGCAAGTTGTCGCGGCAGCCACGATAGCAATCCCGAGAGAAAGATGCCGTACGAGGAGCGGCGCCGTTGAATTCATACGGTTCAAACTGGCCGTTTCTGAAAACTTGCACCGTTGAGTCCGTTGGTTGAATGACGGCGAGATGGATCCAATCGCCGCGGCAAAGCCGGCCGATGGTCGGGTTGTCCTGCATGATGGAAAGTAAGGCCTCGGGAGTTGATTCAATTACAAACAGTATTCTGAGCGGCTCGTGAATCTCTACCATTTGTTGATAGAGACCGGTCCTCAAGTCGCTCGCCGTCCCTTCCATTACTCCCAACAGAGATACGATGTTGTGCGGCAACTTCGATCCGGAACCGTAGACCGCATGATCGACTCGTGAGAAGTAGTACTCGAGGTTGATCCCAGCACAAACGGGAATCGCCGCGGCCAGGATGCGGGCGAGAATTGAATGCCGGTCGTCGTCTTGGGCCGGATCGTACGACGTCAGGAAGGACCGCCGATCGAGAAATAGGCCGCGCGACCAATCGCGTCGTCCCACAACGCAAAGCGCGTTCGTGGCGTGGTTGTATTCTGGGCGAGCTTGTGAAATGTCCTGAGCTCGGGCTTCGACATGCCGAACGGCCTCTTGCGGCGAGATGGTCAGAGGGGCAGAGTCGAACCGTCGACAACGTTCGTGGGCATTTCGACGACGCGCCTCTTCAATGGCCTCGCGAGCCGCCTCGAAGTCGTCATGATGTGACGGCGGCAGCGAGTCCAGATCAAAAAAGACCACCGAGTCGTCGCACGTATTGTGGTAGGCGCCCACGAACACCGTATCATCGGGAATCGAGACGCCTGCCTGCTTGACCAGAGTACGCACGCGCCAGTCGTTAGCCATCTTGGCGAATGCTCTCGCGTTGGGGCCGCCTCGTTTTCCTGCGCATGCTCCACAGCAATAGGCCGACTCGTGGGGATTATTGAGGCTCGAGGAGCCATGCCCGCAGACAACGAACAAGCGAGAAAACGCGTCTGGTTTGGTTACGCCGATA
Organism: Bremerella cremea; assembly: GCF_039541315.1. Taxonomy (GTDB): domain Bacteria; phylum Planctomycetota; class Planctomycetia; order Pirellulales; family Pirellulaceae; genus Bremerella; species Bremerella cremea. The sequence continues at coordinate 270,071 of NZ_BAABFZ010000002.1, forward strand.
TCCTGCAACAAACGGATGACGACGCTCGCCATTTCCTCGCAGGAGAATCCAACGTGACCATTCTCGGGGCCAGGCTCCTCTTGATAGCGTTCCAATTGGAGTGTCGTCACCGGAGGAGGTTGAACCAAGCTCCCCAAATGTTTGCGAATCCTGGCCGTCAGATGCGGAAACAGGACGCTCGCGACCAGCGGGGCCGTCGCCAGGGAACCGATGATGCCAGTAAAGATGCCTCCCAAGAACGTCCGACTGCGCATATGAAAGGCATGGCTCGCCAGGCCCAGGCGTCGCCTTAACTCTGCCCGTTCCAGATGCATTCCCTCGAACGTATAGCCAACGTCCTCCTGAACGTAGTGCCGCGGAGTGATCACGTTGGGACATAGCGGTTGGTAAAAGCTGTCAGCTGCCCCACGATAGTAGATCGCCACCGCGAAGAATCCTGCGGCGCCAAACGTTTCGCAAGCGGGATGCGTTTCTTCCAGGTGACGTCGAAACGACTCTTCCCGATCGTCGATACATGTCAGGACTTGAAAGTCGGGACGATGGGGCTTTTGCCGGGCCGAGATCTCATCGAAAGATTGCGTGTGTGAAATGAACGCGTCGAGCGCCTCGCGCCGGTATTTTCGCTCGAACGCCTCGTGGTATATCCGACGGCGCTCGAGCGCCGAAAAAGCTTCGGCTTCCGCATCCAGTTCTTTCCACTGATCGTTGGTTAGCGCGAGTAATTGCTGTGGCTGCCAACCAAGCGTTTGCGCGGCCTGAAACAAGAGAAATGCTCGGCGTTCAATGTTAAGGGGGCGTTGTTCCGACAGCTTCCTCTGAGCGAACTGCAATACGTCCCCAGCACCGCTGCGCCGACCGGTTTTGTCGAACCCAACGTCAACAATCGCAAAACGCTCAAGAATCAACTGGATGGCCACCAGCCCGAGCAGAGAGCCGGAGGGGATCGAGTGGACGACCGGACCGGCACCTGATTCCAACTGCCAGATCATTCCGGCCCAGCCCCGTAGGCCAAGCAGTGTCTGGGTTACGAATTCTTCTCGATCGTCGTCGGGCACGCCCAAGTCGCGGATCGATTCTTCAATCGATGCTTCTGGCGTTACCCCAGAAGCTTGCAACCGACGCAGTTCCTGGGAAAGCCCACGCGTCCAGCGGTCGGCACACCAATTTGACTGAGTATAGAGCGTCAAAAACGCTTCGTAAAAGCCCTTGTCCCGCGTGGGGAGTTCCCAGTCGGAGTAGCCCTGATCGACGTACGCCGCGCAGAATCGGATGAGCAGGTCATGCACGTCTTGGTCGATATCGTCCCCGAACGCTTTCAGTAAAAGATCTCGTGGACGCACGTAACGAACAGAGGCGATACGGGGCGGCGTGGACTGAATTCCAGTACGGCAGATGCGCCACAAGAGGTGCAAGGAAAACGCTTCCCAGGCGTTTTCCCCCCATTCCTCATATTTTCGGCCGAACTTTACCAAAAGCCCGTCCAAGTCCGCCGAGGTTGAGCGTTCCGTCGCCTGACGACTGCGGAGCCACTCTTTTGCGCCGACGACCACTCGATCGCGAAGGTCCTGGGGGACTTCTGAATGAAACCGCTCAAGTGCGTCGGTCTCTGCCACAATCCACTTCAGCTCGGCATCGGGACCAACGTGGACAGGGTGGCGAAGCATCGCCAGGCGAATTTGCCCGCGCGTTCCCAGACCGTTGATTCTTTCCTGATCCTGCTGTCCAAGGTCTTCTTTCAGAACGGCCCGGAGGTCTTCATCCGTGATTCGGCCTTTCCGAAATAGCTGGCGATATTCTTGTTCCAGCAAATAGGGCTGGGCGCCATAGCGTGCCAACCCCAGCTTTACAGCTTCATGAAACGGGAGATCCTCGAATGCGTGAAGCGTATTGTGATGAACAAAGACCTCAATCGGCCCTTGCGATGGTAACAGGTGGGCAGCGTGCTCCACCAACTTACGTATCGCCTCCGGTCCGGAATCGTCGGAGACCATCTTGGTCAAAGAATCTGTGGTGCGTTCCAAAGTTGGATCGGCCCTAGTCAAATAACATGCAGGCGAAACAGCGCGCTTTGGCGATCCATGCCGCTGATGGGGAGGCGGGTTCGCGTTTCGATTGGCATTTTCCATCGCAAAAATTATACCGAGAAAGCTGCCAAACCTTTACCGCGATGTTTGCCCCCCTGCAAACCATTGAGAAACGCAGGTGAGGCCGAAAGTTTTGTTTGCGAAAATCTGCAAGTGAGGCAGTCAACTCAACCCCCGGTCGATAGAATCTGGAGATGCCAATGATGCAAATTCTTGCACGTTAGATGCAAAATCTTGCACACACAGACGTTTTGAACCAAGGAATCGATCGATGCAGCAACTAGTTCAGGGGATCCATCGCTTTCAACGCGAACAATTCAGCCAAGACAAGAAGCTGTTCGAAACGCTTGTCGACGGCCAGCACCCGCTGGCGTTATTTATTACCTGCTCTGACTCGCGTATTGACCCTAATCGGCTTACTCAGACAAAGCCTGGCGAGCTATTCATTCAGCGTACCGCTGGCAATATTATCCCTCCGTACGGGGCGGTTCTTGGTGGCGAGGCGGCGACGATCGAATATGCGGTTGCTGCGTTAAAAGTCCGCGATATTATCGTATGTGGACATTCCCACTGCGGAGCGATGGCCGGCCTGCTGACTCCAGAATCGGTCGAAAGTATGCCGGCGGTTCGCGCCTACCTGCAACATGCGGAAGCGACGCGTCGCATCGTCGAGGAAAACTACTCTCACCTGACCGATCCTGCCAAGCGACTGACGTTGACAGTCGAAGAGAACGTCCTGGTGCAGCTCGAGAGCTTGAAAACCCACCCCTCCGTCGCGGCCGCCGTTGGTCGAGGCGACCTGAAACTGCATGGTTGGGTTTACAAATTCGAGACGGGGGACGTATTCACCTTCGATCCGGATCAGAATCAGTTTTTGCCTCTCCGAGACGTGGCGTCACCGTTGAGTGAGACGCAACGAACGCTCCCGCCGATCTAAGCATTGGCGAAGCCAAATTGATCGTCGGCGTGGTATTCCTGCAGCACGCCGCTCGTATCGACACTCAGGCAATTTACAAGCATCGTTGGAGTAGCCGCCTTGAGGCGGCTTTTATTTACTTGTTTCTATGTTTCGTACCCAATCTGTCGGTACCGGTAAGGGGTACCGACTTTCTATCGCCGGGTTACTACTACTGAGCTTGGCTGCTCTGGCCATCACTATCTGGACGATGTCCGACTTCTTGCGGGAACAAGACATCGTCGAGGAACTGACGCGAAAACTGCCCCGCGACTCGACAGCGACCGCCAAAGAATTGGTGGTCGAACTGGGGTGGCAGTTCCGGCTTTCGATCCTCGTCGTGCTGAATCTTATCGCGACGGGGCTGGCGCTCGTTTTACTTTCGCGCGCCTATCGGTCTTCCCAGGAGTCGCTTCGGGACATCAAGGCCCTGGCGGGCCATATCCTCAGCAGCGTCGATCAGGCGGTCATTACCACGAATCGAAACGGCATCGTCACCAGCATCAATCGTCACGGCATGGAGTTGCTCGGAGCCAAGCTCGATTGTATCGATAAGCCGGTAAAGGAGCTTTCCGCCGACTTGGCACTTGACCAGTTCCTGGCCGATTGGCAGGCGAAAAAGCCTTCCTCTCTGACCAGAGATTTTCACATCGACGCCGACGGGAGAACTGTCCGCGCGACGTGCCAATCTTTGAACGACGTGGAGGGAAAGCAGATCGGCAAAGTCTTGCAGCTGCGTGACGTTACGGAACGCATTCTCCTGGAAGAGCGGATGCGACGGATGGAACGCTATATGGGACTTGGTTCTTTGGCGGTCGGCCTCCACCACGAAATCCGAAATCCACTTGCAGCGCTGTCGCTCCATGTTCAACTGCTGGAGGAGCAACTCGAGGAGAGCCAGGTATCCGAGGAAGTGCAGCAAATGTTGGCGGTTATCAAGGCGGAAATGACGCGAATTGGGGGAGTCTTGGAGGGGTTCCGCGATTTTGCGTCGATGGAAAACCTGCGGCTTGAGGAAGTCGATCTCGCCAAGCTAATTCAGCGACAAGTCGATCTAGCGGTACCTCAGGCAAATCAACAAGGGATTGACGTCAGATTCGTTCGCCCGGAATCTCCGTTGCCGAATATCACGGCCGATCTGGTTCGTTTGGAACAAGCTTTGCTGAACCTGTTCGTCAACGCGATGCAAGCCATGCCCAACGGAGGCGAACTTACCATCGCCGTGACGGCAACTGCCGACTCGGTTCGTATCGAAATCGCGGATACAGGCAGCGGAATTCCAGAGGACCTTCGCAGCCAGGTGTTCGACGCCTACTTTACGACCAAGAGCGAAGGAACCGGTTTGGGGCTTGCCCTCTGCGACAAGATCGTCCGGCAGCACAATGGCAGCCTTGATTTTTTGAGCAATAAAGAGGGAACGACCTTTGTAATGACGTTACCAATTCAACAAGCGGCGATTTTTGCGGACTAGCGTCATGGAAGAAGCCTTTCGCATCTTAATTGTCGATGATGAGCCCAACATTCGGTCGGGGTTGGCCAAAGGGTTGGAAAAAGAAGTCGACCTTATCGATACGGCGAGCGGCGTCAACGAGGCGCTCGACAAGTTCGATACAGAGAGCTTCCAAATCGTCATCGCTGACGTTCGATTGCCTGGGGATCGCGACGGCCTGGAGCTGTTGTCGCTGATCCAGCAGCGCGAACCGAATACGACGATGATCATGATTACGGCCCATGGAACGGTCGAAATGGCAGTCGACGCGATGCGCCGCGGTGCGTTTGATTTTATTACCAAGCCGGTTGACCTGAACTTGATCCGTCAGCAGGTCGCCAAAGCCGTAGAACACCATCGGTTGCAGACCGAAAATCGTTTCTTGAAAGATCGGCTGGCGGTTGCCGGCGAGTTGCCCAATATCATTGGGAATTGCCACGCACTCAATAATGTGCTGTCACAAATTCGCCAGGTTGCCGATACGGACGCGACCGTGCTGATTCACGGCGAAAGTGGTACTGGGAAAGAACTGATCGCCAGGGCGCTCCACGATCTAAGCAAGCGTTCTGCGTTTCCGTTCATTCCGGTCAACCTCGGCGCGTTACCGGTGAACTTATTGGAAAGTGAATTGTTTGGGCACGAGAAGGGTGCCTTTACAGGGGCCTCTCGCCAGAAACCTGGCTGCTTTGAGCAATCGATGCGAGGGACGCTATTTCTCGACGAGATTACCGAAATACCGATGAAGAGCCAGGTCGATTTGCTGCGTGTGCTCGAAACGGGACAGTTCACCCGAGTGGGAGGCGAGGAGACGCTTCTCTCGGACGCTCGCATCGTGTCGGCAACAAACAGAGACATTCCGCAACTGGTCGAAGATGGCGTTTTTCGAGAGGATCTCTATTACCGTCTCAATATCATTCCCATCGAAGTGCCGCCGCTCCGCCAGCGCCGCGATGATATTGTTCTCTTGGTGGACCACTTCTTGAATCATTTTTGCGTCCGACACCATCGAGCGCCCAAGTCGATAGACCATGAGGCGTTGCAAGTGCTCGTCTCGGCGAATTGGCCGGGCAATGTACGTCAGCTTCGCAATGTAATCGAACGCTTGGTCGTCACGGTGGACAGCGAAAAGATTAGAGCGAAGCATTTGCCCGCAGAGCTAAGTGCGGTCGTTAGAAGCGCCACCGCAAGTGAAGTACGCTCATTGGCCGACGTTACGGAGTCGGCTGAGAAGGAAGCAATTTTGATTTCTCTTGCGGCCAACGATTTTCACCGTGAGAAAACCGCGAAAGTCTTGGGAATCAGCGTTCGTACGTTGCAATACAAAATGAGTCGCTACGGACTGCACTAGCTAATGCGAAGGGGCGTTCGCAGTTTTTCTCGAAGGTGAATTGCGAGGATGCCGAAAAAACGCTGATTTGTTGGAAACCTCGATCCAAGCCGATGAAGTCTCTCTGAAGATCGTCGGCGACCAGTAGTAGCACGTTAGGCAATTGAGGCAGTGAAGCGTCCGCAGCCTGAGAACCGTTCGCCAGTAACGCCAGCCAAAGCATCACAAAACCCAAAGGCTTGCAGTGGCGAATGAGGCAGGAGAGCATCGGCGACGTTCCTGAATGAAGGTTCTGCGGTAAAAGCTATCGCAGCGAAATACCCCATCTATGAGGGAAATGAAGTCTCCTAGCTTAGCGAAGTTTGCTTGACGGAAGCAAAAATTCTATGGATATTTAAGACTCCTTCCTGACGCCTCTAAGCGAGGCATCACTTCCCTCCTGAAGTACGCGGTAGCCATGGACACACAACACACCGGTCCTGGCTTCTCTTGATAGGTGGACCTGATGAAATCGCTTCGTATTCTACTTCTGTTCCTAACTGTCACCAGTTGCTGGGTTTACGCTGAAGCAAAGGCGAACGAACCGGTCGTATTCTGGGAGTTCGGTGCCGAAGAAGAGACTCCGTTGATTGCCCATGGTGGCGTGCACCGCGATGTGCCAGGCCCCCGGCCACCGGTCTATCCTGACTTCGATAACGGCAACACGGCAGTGAAATTCGATGGTCGAGGTGCCTATTTCTCGTATGCGGATCCTGGGGCCCTCAGTCCTTTCGACTTCACCAATGGCGATCAGATCACGATCGAGGCCTGGGTGAACGCACGTGATTTGAAAGATGGCGAGAACCTCTACATCCTTGGGAAAGGCCGCACCGGCAGCCCGGAATTTGCCCCGGACAATCAAAACTGGGCTTTGCGACTGCGAGGCGTTAAAGGGACCGCGTGCGTTAGTTTTCTGTTTGCTACGCCACGCCAAGGCGCCGGCACGCCTTGGCACCGCTGGACCACGAACGATGGTTTCATTCCGCGAACTGGCTGGCACCATATCGCCGTGACGTACGAGTTCGGCAATCCTGAAAGCATCCGTGGCTGGGTCGATGGCCGAAGCATCCCCGGTAACTGGGACATGGGTGGACCGACAACGGAAGCCCCCGTCGTCGACGACGATAGTGTTTGGATTGGATCGTCGATGGGTGGCAGTGCATCGAACTCGTTTCGGGGTTACCTCGACGCCGTGGCACTACATCGCGTGACGCTTGATGAAGAAACGCTGAAGTCGCGATTTCGCCGGGTGGGCGATGCCCCCAAGCCGGAACCGCTGCCGGAAGCCATGCCAAAGATCGGTAATTTGCCGAGCGATCGCGTGACGGTCACATTTCACGAAGGATTGGACGCGCACAATCGCTGGCTCGACTTCGACGAGACCTACCCCAAAGAAGTGATGCGGTGGGAAACGAACGAGTTCCTGACGCCTCGGTTGCCAGTTCGCTACGATAGCTGGGGCATCCGCGACAGTTGGAAAGCTCCGGTCTTGGTTCGCATGGCGGCCGATGTGGCCCTGGACGAAGGCGAACAAACCTTCCTGGTACGTGCACGTGGCCTCACTCGCTTGTGGGTCGATGGAAAACAAGTTGCCAAAACTGGGGCCCTACAAGGATCGCCAAGTGGTGAAGAACCGATTACGCCGGTGGCCGAGCCGCCGCTGCCCGGGCACCGTATCAAAGAACATCGTCTGCATGAGTCGACTGGAACCTTCCAAGCGCCCAAGCGAGGTGTTTATCGGGTCGTGGTCGAAACGATGGCTGGCGGTAAGAAGTTCCGCCCTGAGCCAGGCGAGTTCACCGTGGCGAAGCTTTCGGCCGATGGCCAGCAATATCACGTGCTAGTCCCAGCTCAAGCCGTCGATGCCCCACTTCCATTAACGGACGAAGCGTTCGAGGGTGCCCTCGCTCGTATCGAAGGTGCATTGACCCAGTTCGATGACGACAATCGCCGTGCGGCCGCTGCTTCGCGCGAGGACTTCTGGAGTCGCCGTCATGAAATGGGACGAAAGTGGGTGAAATCCAATCCAGGCCCGGCCATCCCGAAAGCGGATGGCAACTCCAATCCGATTGATGCCTTCGTCGACCAACGAATCGCGGAAGCGAAGAAGTCGATGCAAGGAACTTCGCCCGATGCCGCCAAGAAGTTTCACACGGAAGTGCTCCCGATTTTGCGATCAGAATGCTTTCGCTGCCATGCCGAGAAGGACTCTGGTGGGCTACAGTTGAACTCGCGCGAAATGGCTGTCTCTGGTGGCTTCTCAGGCCCAGCCATCGAACCTGGCGACGCCGAGGCGAGTGAACTGATGGTTCGGGTGAAGCATGAAGATGCCGACATGCGAATGCCACCTACTGGCAAGCCGCTCAGCGAAAAGCAAATCGCGACGCTCGAAGCCTGGATCGAAGCTGGGGCCGAGTGGCCTGAGTTGCCGCTGTCGGCCGAAGAAACCGACCTGGCACCGACCATTACCGACGCTCAGTTCATTCGACGAGCCTATCTCGACACGGTTGGCGTCATCCCCACGGAAGCGGAAGTCCGAGCATTCCTCGCAGATACTTCTTCCGACAAGCGAGCCCAACTGATTGACCGCCTGTTGGAAGATCCTCGCTGGGCCGATCACTGGATCAGCTACTGGCAAGATGTTCTGGCCGAGAATCCCACCCTGATCAATGCCACGCTGAATGCGAGTGGCCCTTTCCGCTGGTTCCTGCTGGATGCCTTGCGAGACGACAAGTCGCTCGACCGCATGGTGACCGAGCTGATGATGATGCGTGGTAGTTCGTACGACGGCGGCAGTGCTGGGTTCTCGATGGCAGCGCAGAACGATTCCCCGTTTGCTGCCAAGGGACATGTCGTCGCGAATGCCTTCCTGGGAATTGAACTGCAATGTGCTCGTTGCCACGACTCCCCCTATCACAGTACGACGCAAGAGGATCTGTACGCTTTGGCTGCCATGTTCGCCCGCAAGCCAATGTCGGTGCCGAAGACCAGTTCCGTACCAGCGGCGTTCTTCGAGAACAAGGACCGTCAGGCGTTGATCGAAGTCACCTTGAAGCCAGGTCAGGCCGTCCAGCCGAAATGGCCATTTGCGAAAGAGACCGGCATCGAAGATAACGAGGCCCTCGCTCGCTACATGGAAAACGAAAAAGACACACGCGAACGACTGGCAACCCTCGTTACCGCGCCCGAAAACCAACGTTTCGCAAAGATCGTCGTGAATCGAATCTGGCGACGCCTCATCGGCGCCGGCATCGTCGAGCCACCGCACGACTGGGAAGGGACCCAGCCAAGCCATCCCGAACTGTTGGAATGGTTGGCGAAAGATTTCATCGCCCACGATTACAGTGTGAAACACACGACCAGCGTGATTATGAACTCGCGACTTTACCAGCAGGCAGCGATCGGCAACCAGAAGGATGTCGATCCAACGCGACGCTTGTTTAACGCTCCGGAACGACGCCGGATGACCGGCGAACAGGTTGTCGATTCGTTCTTTGCAGCGGCCGGTAAAGAGATTGAGATCGAAACGATGACGCTCGATCCGGATGGTCGTCGCCCGGCAAGCAATCGCAACAATCTGGGCGAAGTGAAGCGTGCCTGGATGATGGTCAGTTTGTCGAACGAACGCGATCGTCCGAGCCTGACGCTACCTTATGCCGCTGTGATCGACGACGTGCTGGTCGCGTTTGGTTGGTCGGCGGAACGACAGATCCCTCGTACCGATCGCGAATCGGAGCCGAACGTTCTGCAACCGGCAGTGATCGCCAACGGCACGATGACGATTTGGCTGACGCGGGCCTCACACGAAAGTGCCTTGGCCGATCTTGCCGTCGAGGCCGAGTCGCCGGAAGCATTGGTCGAGTCGGTATTCCTGAGGTTCCTCAGCCGGATGCCGACCACGGAAGAGAAGACCTTCTTCGCCGATGCCTTGCGAGATGGATTCGATCAGCGACTGGTTCCAAAAGACAAGATTCAGCCCGTGAAGCCGCTGGAGCGTTTGCCCCAAGTTACCTGGTCGAACCACTTGAAATCAGAAGCCAATACAATTCAACAAGAACATGCCCAGCGTGCACGGAGTGGCCCGCCGGTCGACCCCCGGATTCAGCCTGAGTGGCGCGAGACGTACGAAGACTTCGTCTGGAGTGTTGTGAATCTCCGCGAATTCGTCTGGATGCCGTAAGCTCTTTCGCTGATCCTAGCCTTCCCATCACCACGTTCCCCCAACCTTTTGAGTCACCATGAGCATTTTTCCAACGAACTCCGGCGTAAATCGACGACAGTTCCTGGCAGCGTCGGCTGCTACGGCCATGGCAACTTCGATGGCGCATGGCATGCCCCACTCGGCGCCGCTGAAGGGACAAGCGGAACATGTGATCTCGATTTGGCTCGGTGGCGGGATGGGGCAGATCGATACGTTCGATCCCAAACGCAAAGGGGATCCGAAGGCCAAAAAGCCAGGTGGCTACTACAATCCGATCCCGACCGCCGTCAGCGATGTCGAAGTGTGCGAGCATCTGTCGAAGCTGGCCCCGCTCATGGATCGCGTGACGGCTGTTCGCACGGTGAATCATGCAGTGATCGACGAACATGCGGCTGCGACCAATTGGATGCACATCGGCCGCCCGGTCAGCGGGACAGTCGTTTATCCTTCCATCGGTTCTATCGTCGCTCATGAGCGTGGCGCCGCATCAGACGACGTCCCGGCTTACGTGTTGATCGGCTACCCCAACGCCACGCGCGGCCCAGGGTTCCTCGGGGCTCAGCACAGCTATCTGTATTTGACCGAAACAGGGCGAGGCCCTGCAGGTCTTTCGCCACCGGAAGGCATTACTGACAAGCGCAAGCTCCGCCGCGAACGTTTCCTTTCCGAGCTTCGCGGAATGCAGCCGGATGCGAAACAGGCCCGCATCAAGGATTACGAAGCGACCATCGATTTAAGTCTGAAGCTCAGCGGACCGGAATTCATGAGCAGCTTTGAACTCGACCGCGAATCGGCTGACCTGCGAGAGTCGTACGGGGGCGAGTTCGGACAACGCTGCTTGCTGGCCCGGCGTCTTTGCGAACGGGGCGTGCGATTCATCGAGGTCTCGCACAATTTGAACTTCCTGAACGGTGCTGGCTGGGATGTCCATAACGGCGGCATCCTTGAACAGCACAAGTTGATTCAAGAGCTCGACACGGCAATGTCAGCTTTGATTGTCGATCTGGAAGCTCGGAAGATGCTCGACAAGACGTTGATTGTCATCACCACCGAGTTTGGTCGTCCGCCAGAATTCGATAGCGGCGGCGGTCGAGGGCATCAAGGTTCCGCATTTACCTGCGTGCTGGCTGGTGGCGGATTGAAGCACTGCGGTGCGTATGGCGTGACCGACGAACTTTCTAAGAAGATCGTCGAAAACCCCGTTTCAGTGCCTGACTTCTTCGCGACGATTCACGCATCGCTGGGCATCGATTACGCCAAGTCGCTCTACGATGGCGATCGCCCGGTTCCGATCACGGACAATGGCAATCCGATTGCAGCGCTGTTCACCTAGAACTCGTTTCGGCCTGGGGATCTCGCCTGCGACGATCGGCTGCTCCATAATGAGGAGTAGTCGTGATTCCATATTTGCAGGCGATCCTATGTGCCATCGATACAACATCCGTGCCACTTCGACCGAAATCGCGTCGTGGTTCGGCGCCGAAATTCAAAAACCATTCGATCCCGCCCAGAAGACGCTTTTTCCGCTGGCGGACGTTCCGGTCGTGCTCGATACGAGCGAGGGCCGCGTTGTCACGGTGATGTCGTGGGGGCTGGTTCCCTTCTGGTGGAAGCCTGGCAAGAAGACCTGGAAAGCGACGGCTCGTTCCTGCTTCAATGCCAAGAGCGAGACGGCGCACGAAAAGCCATCGTTCCGCAAAGCCTTCAAGACGCAGCGTTGCCTGATTCCGGCGACATCGTTCTTCGAGAAAGATCTCGACTTCCAATTGAAGCAGTCCAACTACTTTGCCATGGCAGGTCTGTGGGATCGCTGCCAGATCGATGGCGATGAACATTTGAGCTGCACAATTCTGACCACCGCCCCCAATAGCTGCGTTGAAAAGGTCCATCATCGCATGCCGGTGATTCTGGACGATGACGACAAGATCCGGCAATGGCTAAGTCCCGATATCCACGATCGCCAGCCGCTGGAACGTTTGTTCGAGCCGATCCCTGGCGAAACGATGTCGACGCAGGCTGCCGAGTCGTGATCGCTAAGCGGTTCGCTGAATGGTCGTCCCGCTGGTTCGTACGATGAGGCGTTTCATTTCCAGGATCGAGAGGGTCGACAGCACCCGGTGAACCGGCAATTGCGACCGGGCTACCAGCGCGTCAAGTGACATCGGTGCCAGGTCGATATGCTGCAGGACCGTTTGCTCTTGATCGTTGAGCTGTAGTTCGGCAGGTGCAAGAACCGTTTGCGTTTCCGAGACCTTCAGCGGTTTTCGGAGTGGGCCAAGTTGCTCCAGCACGTCGTCCACCGATTGAACCAGTGTGGCGCCATCGCGGATCAGGCTATTCACACCGCGGGCAACCGGATTGTCTATCTGCCCTGGGATCGCGAACACCTCGCGGTTTTGCTCCATCGCCATGCGAGCGGAAATCAAGGCTCCACTTCGCAGTGCTGCCTCGATAATCACGACGCCGAGGCTCATTCCGGTGATCAATCGGTTCCGTTGCGGGAACGCACCCGCGATTGGGCTGACCAGAGGAGCTGCCTCGCTAACGATCGCGCCGCTTTGCGAAACTTCCTCGGCCAGGTCAACATGCTCTGGCGGATAGATCTTAGAGACGCCGCCCCCGAGGAATGCGATTGTGCGGCCCCCGGCCTTGATGGCTCCGCGATGGGCAGCCGCATCGATGCCTCGTGCCAGACCGCTCACAACCGTAAAGCCTGCCTTCGCAAGTTCATAGCCAAAGCGTTCGGCTTGCTTCTTTCCGTAATGCGTGGCATGACGGGTGCCGACGATGGCGACTGCTAGTTCATCGCTGGCGAGAAACTCTCCTCGAACGAATAGCAGCGTCGGAGGATCGACGATTTCGCGAAGTAGGCCGGGAAAGGCTTCATCGGAGCGGGTCAGGATTTGAATCCCAAAGTCGCGACAATGATCGAGTTCGCGCTCGATATCGAGCGTATTGGCTTCGACGATTGTCTTTGCAACCTTCGGTCCAATGCCGGAGACCTCCTGCAATTGCCGAGCGGTCGCCTGAAGTGCGGCAGCGAGCGACCCGAAATAGGCTTCGAGGCCCTGAATCTTGGCAGGACCAATTCCCGAGCTGAGTGCTAACCGAATGGCCGCCTGAAACTCAGGATCTTCTTCACGATCAACGTCCGACATCGTCATTCTGGCCGACACCTCTGAGTAGGGAGAATTGCTCCGCTATTGTAGGGGGGCCTACTCGTGAGTGTCGAGCGAAAAGTTGCTAAGCGGAATGCCCTTCTCGCCAGGCCGACATGGCGACCTCGCTGTCGATATCGGCCATCAGCTCTACTTTGCCGATCTTAAGGGGAACGATGAACCGCAGCTTGCCATGCTCGACCTTTTTATCGCGCTGCATCGCCGCCAGGATGGCCGCTTCGTCGAGCTGGGGCGTGTCGACCGGAAGACTCAATGCCGATAGCAACGCATGTTGTCGCTGGGTCGACGGGGCGTGGAAGACGCCTAGCTTTTCTCCCAGTCGCGAAGCACATAGCATCCCGACCGAAACTGCTTCGCCATGCAGAAACTCGCCGTAGCCGGCAACCGTTTCCAAGGCATGGCAGTAGGTGTGACCGTAATTCAATATCGCCCGCAGGCCGGTTGTTTCGCGTTCGTCTTCGGCGACGACCTGAGCTTTCAGTTCGCAGCTGCGGGCAATGATCTTTTGCAAAGCTGCCGGTTCGCGATCGAGGAGCGGTTGGACGTTTGCTTCCAGATAGTCGAAGAACGGCTCATCGAGGATCACGCCATACTTCACCACCTCGGCCAGGCCGGAAAGGTATTCGCGCCGTGGCAACGTTTCGAGAACCGCCGTATCGATCAGCACCCCTTTGGGTTGCCAAAAGCAGCCGACGATGTTCTTTGCCGCAGGGAGATTGATGCCGACCTTGCCGCCGACACTGCTGTCGACCTGGGCGAGTAGCGTGGTGGGAATCTGAAAGAAGTCGAGCCCACGGGTCATGGTCGCGGCGATGAAGCCTGCGAGGTCGCCGATCACGCCGCCGCCAAGAGCAACGACAATCGACTTGCGATCGACGCGATCTTCCAGGGCGGCTTCCCATAGCTTCTGAGCAGTCGCGACCGACTTACTAGGCTCGCCGGCGGGAACGACCAGGCTCGTTACTCGAATCCCTTCGGCCTCGAGAGCCTGGTGAACAGGCTTTTCGTAGTGAGCGGCGACATTCGTATCGCTGATCAGCACGGCATGGGTGACGCTTCGCAGCGAAGTGATCCACTTGCCGACTTGGGCCAGATTGCCAGTGCCGATGGAGATATCGTACGAGCGTTCGGCCAGGGGCACATGAACGGTTTGCGGTGGGACCTGGCGAGGATTGCTGGTTGGCATCGGTGACGATCTGGGGCTGAATGACGGTTGCGGCTTAAGTGGCGTTGCCGAGACGGTCGAGGTCTGCGGGCGTCACCGTGATCTGGCGGCAAAAGCCGGTAGGGAGGCGAACATACTCCAAGTGCTCGCACGCGGCCGCATTGCCATGGAGCTTTCGAGCGAGGCTCTCGCGCTTTTCAAGCGGAACATCCGCCAGCTCTTCGGGCCAAATCGTCTTTTGTTCGACGATCAATGCTTCGCGATAGGGATCGAATTTGTCCGCCAAGGGACTTATCCTTTGAGAGTCTGATCAGATGAAATGGGTTCGCTTGCCCACCGGCGGGCAACTATTGAGTATAAAAAAACGATCCGCTCCCGAACATTCCCGATTGAGGCAGACTTTGGAATCCGAATCCGACGCAACTTCCCCCCAGGACAAGCCCTCGACCTCTGGAACGCTGGTCGTGGCCGTGATTATTGCGGTCGCGGTGGCGGTTTCGCTGGTGACGGTATGGCATCACTGGAATCGCGGATATGCTTCAATCGCCTATTGGGGAGCTCTCAACGGCGAGAACATTCGCTACGCTCCGAAGGTCGAACTGCGACATGACGGTCAATCGTTCGATATTTCTAAGGTGCGGGGATTGGTCCATTTTCGCCAGGCTTTGATCGAGGATTCTAGCTTCGAGGGGACTTTGCCAACGGACAAGGCCGCTCCGAACTGGACGCACCAGGTCGATTTCACCCCCGATGGCGCTGAACCTGCGACGACGGTCTGGCTTGATCTCGATCAGGGATTCGTTGGTCTGGCCGATAGCAAGTCGGTATTGGTTCCCAAGCCGAACCCAACGGCAAGCGGCATTCGCCAATTTGTCGCCGATGCCCTGGCCCAACAGGCTTCCAAGTAACTCAAAAGCAAATTTGCTTCGTCTATGTGGTACGACTTACTCTTTCGCCGTGGTGACCCAACCAACGATTGGCAGCGTGCCAGCAGTTTGAAACTGAATGCCGATCTCGACGTCCCTTCGCTCCTCGGAGTTCCGTTAGGGGGCGCGTTCGACCGGCTTTTCTGTCTGGGGCGGAGCAGCAAGGGCGATCCCTACAGCGTCGAATACTTCGACCTGGGCCTTTGTCTCGATCGCGACGAGAACGGGAACCTGTTGGAGTTTCAGATCGTGCTGGACGACGACGTCAGCAAGTGCCAGCCTTATCCAGGAACTGTTTCGTGGGAAGGCATTCCGATTCCGCTAACTGGTTTGACGCTGGATAAGGTGCCAGACATCTTCGGAGAGTGGTTCTGGCTCGATGAAGATGACCACGAGTTCATCGCCTTCTACGAGTACCCAGCCTACGAAATGCAGATCGAATGCTTCAAAGACCGCCGCGTCAAACGATTCCTGGTTTGCCAAGAACCGCTCATGGCATTTGAAGAACAGCGTGAGGCTTTCAAGGTGACTAAAGCCTGGCCACCTGAGTTTCCGTCGCGGTAGTCTAGCGGCGCATTATCGCGGCGACATATCCAAGGCCCAGTCCTGCGACCAGACCGCCGGTGTGGGCCAAGTTGGCCACGCCACCCATCATGCCGAACCAGCAGAGAAAGAACCACACCATTAAAATGACGACGGACGATTGGTCCATGCGCAGTCCGAAGGTCAAGTCGTTGTTCGAGCGTGCCCAGATATAGCCAAACAGCCCATATAAGACGCCGGAGTATCCGAGAAAGCTAACGCCGCCGTAGTAGCGTTCATAAACCGACAGATCGGTTCCATACAGCAGCATCGGTATGACCCCTTGGGCCAGGTTCGATGCGATCGCCAAGGCCAGGTTCAACAGCAGGAAGTGTAGACTGCCAATCCGCCGTTCGAGCGTCGGGCCCAGCATATACAGCATGTACATGTTGAAGCCGATATGCAGAATCCAGCCCATGCCTTGATGATTGGGGGCAGGTCGCTGATGCAGGATCGCTGGCGTGATCAGACGCCATACCTGGCCCCGTTCGATCGTTTTCAGCGAGTTCGGTTCGGGCGAGTTGAGATAGGCAAACAGATCTTCCGGTGAAAGAAACGAGAGGGCGTTGTAAACCTGGTCACCGATGCCGGGCTCTTGCAGCGAGTAATTCGAGTCGAAGACACCCAGTAGCAAAATACCAATGCAGAGCGCAAGAATCCCCCGGGTCACTGGGGCCCCGGTCGTTCCAGTCCCCATGCCAGGCGAACGGTGCTTCACCTCGTGAATGTTCTTGCGACGCTCCTTCTCGCGGAGCTGCTCCATCTTGCGGATGCCGGCTGCTTCGTCGCTCGCCTTGCGATAACGGGCATCGTCTGGGTTCGAGCGGAAGGCCTCGAGCTCGGTCCGGGCCTGTTCGACCTGGTTTTCTTCGTGAATCCAGACAGACCACTCCCCTTGCTGTGCAGGATCCGCCTTGGAGTGGATTCCCAACGTCAGCAGGTAGTCGGTGAAGCGGGCTGCCTCGTTTTCAGAAGAAAGTTTGCCGATTTGGCGCATTGGTCTGTCAGATCTATTGAACGTCCCCGGATTGAAGCCGCCGATGCGCCTCCTCAACTTCATCGTAGTAAGAACGGCGTTGCAATTGCGAGGCCGATTCCTCGTCCAGAATTACGACGACGTCTTGATGAAATTGTAGGGCGCTTCCGGTGACTTGTGCGGTCACTGGTCCTTCAACCGTGGCCGCGATGGCTTCGGCCTTCTCTTTACCGAAGGCCAACAAGATACATTTTTTCGATTCGAGAATCGTACCAACCCCCATGGTGATCGCCAGACGGGGTACCCCTTCTTCCGATCCAAAAAAGCGGGCGTTGTCTCGGATCGTCTCGGGAGCCAAGGTCTTCAACCGTGTTCGGCTTCCGAGCGAAGATCCAGGCTCATTGAACGCGATATGTCCGTCGCGACCAATTCCCAGAATCTGCAGATCGATGCCGCCTGCCTCGTTGATCATGGCTTCGTACTGGCTGCCATAAGTTTCGTAATCGAGGGCGCGGCCGTCCGGCACATGGGTGTTTCGGATATCGATATTAACGTGCCGGAAGAGATTCTCCGTCATGAAATGACGATAGCTTTGCGGGTGCGTCGGTGGCAGGCCGACATATTCGTCCAGATTGAACGAGGTGACACGCGAAAAATCTAGCCCCTCGCTCTGGTGCATGCGGATCAGCTCTTGATACAGCTTGAGAGGCGTACCCCCCGTTGCGAGCCCCAGAATAGCACGGGGTTTCTTGCGAACAAGCTGGGCGACGATCGAGGCGGCACGCTGGCTGCCTTGTTCGGCCGAAGATTCGATAATGACACGCACGTCGGCGTTCCTCTATCTTCTTACTGGACAATGAGAGGTGGCAGGGACGAATGTTCTCGATCATAGACCACCACCGGCAGATGGAAAAGACAATGCCCCAGCGTCAAACTGGGGTAATTCAGTGAAAAACCGGTCTGGAATTAACTTGAGCATCCTGTTTACAATCCTCACCACATGCTGGCATTGCTTTCCGAGCCAGTCTGCCGGACGTTTTCGCTTCACAACAAGGAGGTTGTCATGCGGTCGATTGCCATTTTGAATCAAAAAGGGGGCGTTGGAAAAACGACCACCGCCGTCAACCTGGCTTCTGCAATCGCGCGTGAAGGGCACAAAGTCTGTGTGATGGATCTCGATCCACAGGCGCATGCCTCGTTACATCTAGGTATTGGAGTCGCTTCCGGATCGGAATCGATCTACCAGGTTCTCATGGGGGAAGCGACCCTGGAACAAGTTCGTCACGAAGCAGGCGAGAACCTGTGGTGCATTCCAGCACATCTCGATTTGGCGGCAGCCGAAATGGAACTTGCCGGTGAAGTCGGACGAGAAATGATCTTGCGGGATGCCCTGGAGCTTCATGGCGAGCAGTACGATTACCTGATAATCGATTGCCCACCGAGCCTGGGCGTGTTGACGCTGAATGCGTTGGCGTGCGTCGGCGAGGTCTTCCTTCCGCTGCAGCCCCATTTCCTTGCATTGCACGGACTGAGCAAGCTGCTGCGAACGGTCGATATCGTCTCGAAGCGTATCAATCCGACCCTTCGATTGTCAGGCGTCGTGCTCTGCTTGTTCGAGTCGGGAACGCGTCTGGCGGGTGAAGTTGCTGGCGACGTGCACGAATTTTTCGACAATGGTTCGTCGGAAGGCAAAACGTGGGCGACTGCAGAAGTCTTCCAGACTCGAATTCGACGCAATATTCGCCTGGCGGAAGCACCCAGCTTCGGTCAATCGATCTTCGATTACGATCCAAATTCTAACGGAGCCGAGGACTACGCGAACCTGGCTCGCGAGGTGTTAGGGCTGGGGTTGGCGTCGGCCAACAAAGATGAATCGCTTGCCGGTTCGGCCGCGGCCTAACGACCGGGCAAGAGTTGATTCTTCTCGGGTCCCACGGTAAAGATGAAATGGACGGCAATGGCCGTCCGTTTTCGTACCTTGCTGGAGAGCCACGAGAACATGCGAGGCATTCGCTTCAGTCTGAAAAGCCTGCTGGGGTTGATGGTGGTGATTTCGCTCGCCATCGTTCTCACCACACAGTGGCGCTATCGCGAACGGCTCGTGACGCGATTTCTCGACCCTGATTCGGTCGAAGCGAGATCTTTATTGGCCAAACCGATCGTCGAAGCAGATGAAGGCCTATCGACCGCCCAATACCGAGCCAACTACCGCGATGTGCGGTGGCTCTTCTCGATGGCTGAGAACGACATCGCCCTTTCAGGTGGTCTCCAGGCCGAGTTCGATAACGATCGGGTCGTGATTCAGACTGCCGACGGCGAAAATCTCAAGCGATTCATTGCTCATATGGAAGAAGCGGACCGATTACCGGACGATCATGCCGTGATCCGGGGGATCGCGGTCGACGAGAACGATCATCCTGTGGCAAACCTGCCCATCGACGTGCTCGGGCCGACGCAGTGCCTGAACGCCTTTCTAACGCGTCCTGACGGAAGTTTTAGCCTTCCCGTCGAATTCTTGCCCAGTGACGGTTACACGCTACGTTTCCGCCGCTCGTATGCCGAGTCGTACCGGACGATGCCCTTCCAACTCGGAAAATCGAAGCGGGAAGTGGTTATGCGGGTTGTTATCCCACAAAAAGGCTAGACGAACGCAACTTAATGCGCTGAGCGAGGTTGAATAATGATTCCCCCCTAGGGAGAATGAGGGGGCAAATACCAACTGGTAGACCTCTCGCTTGACCAATCAACGTCGTCAATCCGGGCTCAGGATGTCCACATACGCTCAATGTACGCACTGCCAGACGAAGTTCAAAGCTAAGCCTGAACTGAATGGCAAGTCTGTACGTTGTCCGAAGTGTAAGAAGGTTTTTGATGTCCAATTGACGTCCGAAGCCCCTTCAACCCAAGAGCGTGCCCAGCATGGCTCGGCAGCCAATCTGTCCAAGTCGAAGGTGATTCCGTCGTCGAAATCGGGATCAAATGTTCTCGGCAAGAAGCCTGCCAAGACCGCCGCTAAGCCGAAACAAGCGGTCGCCGCGCAGCGTCCGAAATGGTCGGGCGAACCAGAACCGCAGGGGCCGTCCGGTTCTGAATCTAATAAACCTAGTCTCCTGCACGGGATCGCCGCCGGCAAAGAGAGCCCGATCCTTCGCAGCCGCCGAACGATTTCCGCCGTGATTCTTCCAGGGGACCGACACGTGCCCGCTTTGGAAGTCCCCTGGGGTGCTCCGTGTAATCCGCCGAAAGACTTTCTCAAAGAACAAGCGGGGCATGCGCCTCGTCCCGAGACTCCAACTCGATCGGTGAATGACACGCTCTCGCTGATTTCACCCGACGAGAAAGAAATCCGCATCGAGCCGACACGTCCGGCGGCCGATGCGCCGATTGTCGAATCGGAAATTGTCGACATGGGGCTGCGAAGTGACTCCAGTCGTTCCTCCTTAGGTGACGCGGACTCGCTCATCGCAGGTGTGGCGGAAGACGAGAAGACGGTCGACAAATCGAAGCCAGGATTCCATCGTTCGGCGGCAGAAAAAGTCATTGCCGGGAAAATGACCGACGAGGTCGTCACCGAAGACAACGATGGTGGATTCTATCGTCCGACCTTGCCAGGCCAGGGCGAAGACATCACGATGGCCGACGCCAAACTCCTCGAACGCGCGATGGCTGCTGCTCAGCGGTCGCTCGGGCGTGGTCCTTCGTTCGACGAAGTCGAAGCGGTGGAGAACTCGAAGTACGTTTCGCAAGTTCGGATGCTGCTGCGGGAAGAATCGAACTTCGGTGCGAGTGCAAAGAAGAAGGGAGCTGGCATCGACTTCCCGGTGAATCAAGCCGTGCTCATGAGCGCGGTCGGCGTAGTCTCGGGGATCGGTCTGCTGGGCCTGCTGATCTTTGCCATTAGCACCATCAGCAGTACGTTGTCTGCCGCGACTGGCGGAACCGGAAGCCAGTACGAATACGTCACGCCGACGACCAGCCAGTTTCCGGTGGAAGCTCGCGGGCCGGCAGGGCTGGTGACGGTTAAGTTTCCTTCAAATTTTGACGCAATTCCGGTTATCGAACGCCCCTGGCTGGGCACCAAAGTTGAAGGCTATCGCATCATTCGACCGACCGAATCGTTCGTCATGATGTACAGCAATTCGATCCCAGGAACCCCGCCCACTGGCAACCAAATGCCAACCGAAGAACAGCTGGAAGTCTTCGGTTTGCATTCGCTCTCGGCGTCTAATCCTCACCTGACAAAGACCGATCAGTTGTCGCTCGACAACTATCCGCTGATCGAGTATCACTTCTCGGCGGACGTCTTGCGGAGCCGACCAGGCAAAAGCCGGATGGTGTTCCTCTTCACGCAGCAGCGTATGTTCGTCTTCCTGTGGTCTGGCAATCGATCGACCGCCGAAGTCAGCAAGTTCTTCCAGTCGATCAGCGTGAAGGGCATTCCGTTTCCTGGTGCTGGCTAAACGCGACCGGCGTCCATTCCTCCTTCCACAACCACCATCTGGATAGAGGCAGGGCGTGACTACGATCGCGAAATGCACGCATTGCGAAACGACCTTCAAAGTCAAAGACCATCTCGTCGGCAAGGCGGTCCGCTGTCCGCGCTGTCAGCAGGCGTTTCGAATTCGTATGACTCCGGTCGTCACCTCTCGGCACAAGAAGCCTGCGACCGACACATCGGCAACTGTCGCCGAGCCTGAGCCAGCTTCGCCTCCGCCAGACGACGACTTCTTTGGCAGTCCCGAAGATCCAGACACACTCTACGATCAGACCGTCGCCCACGCCCAGCTCCGAAAGCGCAAGCGACACTGGGCAACGGTCATCGCCATCGGGTCGATTGCTTCGCTGGTCTTGATTTGCGGAACCGTCGCCGCGCTGCAATTCGCCTATCAAGAGATCGATCTTTCCAACGAACTGGCAGACCTGGAATCAGTGGATGTCGAGTCGCTGCGTGGAAACTGGCGACCTGTCTCCGACCCGCACTGGGGCTATCTGATAAGGATGCCCGGCGATCCGGACCTTCAAGAGAGTACTTCTGGCGATACCGTGACGCTGGTCCTGCCAGATCGCGAGTTGGGCCGCATGCGACTGGAAGTCCGCAAAGAAGCCAACGACGCGTGGAACAACTACTTTGCCCGCCTTGAACGCGAAGAGATCTTGGCGGGGGTCCCTGGTGCGAACGTGATGGAGATCCGCTCTTCCCAAGTCAACTGGAGCGGCAAAGTAGCCGTCTATCGCTATTTTCTGACACCGAAGGATCGTCGCGTTAGCACAAATGTCACAGTTGTGCAGAAATTCTCGACCGAAGGAAAGACGATCACGGTTCAGTGGTCCGGACCGCGTCAGCAGCTAGGTTCTCCCGAGGTTTTCTACTATTTCAATTCGGTCGAATTCATGGGGAAGAAATACATCGGGCGCTAACCACCCAAGTGGTCCCGGCTCCCCTGCCCTGGGCATGCTACAATGTCGTAACGACTTTACATCGACCTTGTCCCAGGCCAGTGGATTGACCCCATGGATTGGTTCGTTTCCGATCTCCATATGTTCTCGCGCCGTTCGATCTATCACGAACACGCGGATGAAATTCTCGCTCGTGCTTCGGAAGCTCGGGTCTTCGTCCTGGGTGGCGATATCGTCGACTTCTCGTGGACGACTCTACCATCGGTGGAAGCCACCATCGACGCGGCCATGCAGTGGCTTTCCGATCTCGTCGAGGCGAATCCGAATTGCCAGTTCCATTACCTACTGGGAAATCACGATTGCCATAGCGACTTCGTGGAACAACTGGGCAAAGTGACTGAGTCGCACGCGAACCTTTTCTGGGAACCTTACTTCCTGCAGATCGGTTCGGCGGTGATGCTGCATGGTGATGCGGTTCATCTAAAAGAACGTAACAACTTGGCATTGGCTGCGGCTCGTACCAGCAAACATCAGTTCAAACAGCCGGAGTATCGCCACCAGATTTACCAGATGGCGATCCGCTCGCGGCTGCACGCTGTGGTGGGCAAGCTGGCCAATCCCAAGCGTATTGTCGCCGGCCGAATCTGGGACTACCTCAGCAACGAACAAGTCGATCTCGACAGCGCCGTTCGCAACGTTTACTTCGGCCATACGCATGTGCCGATGCAGGACTATGCGTTTCGTGGAGTTCATTTTCACAACGGCGGTGCATCGATCTCGGGCCTGAAGTTCAATATGCTGCCGATGCAACTCGATGGCGAACTTCATCCGCGCCTCCACCCACGGACGTAAGACTCACGATGCCAAAACAACCAGACGACCCTCAATTGATCGCTACACTCGAATCGCACGGCGTGAACGTTCGACTACGCAAAAGCGGCCAGGTACACACGCTCGACTTCTCGAAGTCATCGTTTCCGCTAGATGACCAGGCGCTATTGCAACTCGATTCACTCCAGAGCCTGGAAGTGTTGAATTGCGAGAACACCGCCATCAGCGACGCATCGGTAACGACCCTGCTAAAGCATCAGAACTTAAAACTGATGACGCTGACTGACACCGGCGTATCGGTCGAAGGGATCAAGCGGCTACGCCAGAACATGATTGGTTGCCGGATCATCGCCTAGTCGAACGACAAATTGAACCAACAAAAAAGCCCCTTGTGAAGCGGCATCACAAGGGGCTTTTTCTTTTGGGGAACTGGCGAGTGTGGTCTCTAGAACGTCCACTCGATGCCGCTGTACAGCGAAGCATCGGCCGTGGCGTAGCCGGTAATCTCTTCGTACTGTTCGTTGAAGAGATTATCGACTTTGTAGATCCAACGCATGTTCGGGCGGATCCAGTAGTCCCCGTACAAGTCGATCACGTTGTAGTTCGGCAAAACCACCGAACCGTCGCGTGAATCGATTCGTCGACCAATCATCCGTGCAGCCAGCGTGATCGAACCAGCGCGATTGCCATAGTATCGGGTCACGCCGAAAGTACCTTTATCGCGCGGACGGCGGAGAAGCTGCTTGTCGGTATCAGCATCCCAGGTATCGGTATGCGTATACGAAGCCCAAACCGTCCACTGATCGGTCAGGTACCAATCGGTGGTCAACTCGATCCCGTGCGAACGAGCCCGACCGACATTCAGCAGGGTGAACGTCATCGGATCGTAAATGATCAAGTTGCGGTAATCGTTCCGGAAATAGGTGGCACCGAAAACTACGTTGTTATCGAAGAACGACTGATCGACCCCATATTCCCAACCAGTGCTTTCTTCTGGCTTCAGCGCCGGGTTGCCGTACGGGAAGATGTTTTCCGACAATGCCGGGGCCCGATAACCGGTACCGAGGCTGGCTCGCAGACGAGTATTCGTTTCGCGAAGCTCGTAGGCGGCCGTGGTCCGGTAGGTCGAGTGCGGACCAGCCTCGCTATGGTCGTCCCAACGCACACCACCGGTCAGATGCAATCGATCCCACAGGGTCAACTGATCCTGAAAGAAGATGCCGGTCTGATATTGGCTGGCACTATCGGGTGGCGACGGAAGATACTCGGTCGTAGCCGATTCGTCCCAGTGCTGCACCCCAACCGAGAACTCGTGATCAGGCCACAACAATGCCGTGCTGAGCGCAGTGAACTGACGCGTGGCTCCCTCGATGTTGCTCGGGAAGAAGTCGTCTTTATCGTTTCGTTCGTAGGTTACGTAGTCGTAGGCGAACATGTTGGTAATGTTGCCGTCGAGCATCGTGTTGTTGATCTCGAAACGCTGGACCATGTTCTTCGACAGATAGATCCGGAAAGGATCGTCCGTCGGCGGAATGCCGGTCGAGAACGATGCGTCGTCGATATGTGCCCGAGAATCAGTGTATCGCAATCGATAGACGAACTCGGTGTTATCGGTCAGCTGAACGCCGAAGGCCCCGGCGAGCGCACCGACTTCAAACGGATCGTTTTCAGCACCACCAGCGGCGGCGGAAAACGACTGGGTATCCATCCACGATCCAGAGAACGAATAGTCGATCGCGCCGCTGCTTCCTTGAACGAAGCCTCCTTCGCGATGGGTCTGATACGAACCCCCTTGCACGTTGACCGCACCTGACATCGGACCTTGGCCGCGTCGCGTGATGATGTTCACCACACCACCGATCGCTTCCGAACCATACAGAAGGCTTTGCGGGCCTTGCAGGATTTCGATTCGTTCGACGTTGTCGAGCGTCAGGTTGGCAGCGTCGAAACCGCGCGACGGGCTGCTTGGGTCGTTTACCGGCGAACCGTCGATCATCACCTTGGTATGCTGCGAGTTGGCACCTCGCAGAAAGATCGATCGAACGCCACCAGGGCCGCCAGAGTTCACGACATCGACGCCTGGCTGTCGTGCCAGAATCTCGCCGACAGTGTAGGCGTCAGATTGCTCGATTTGCTCCCGCGAGACAACCCGGACAGTACCACCGAACTTACGCATCTCGGTGGGCGTTTCGTTCGGGGTGATTACCTCCGCATTCGAGAAGGTGGCGTCGTAGTCTCGCTGCGAGTCGCCGCTGTTCGGAGCACTTTGCACAACCACCGGCGGCAACATCTGCTCGTCAGCAATGGGCACGTCCGGAATCGCAGGCACGACCGCGGCTTCTGCCGAGTCGGTTTCCTGCTGCATTACCGAGCGTTCAAGCGATACAGACTCGGCCGGAATCAATTCCTGGGCGGCGGCAGTACCGGTGCAACAGGCAAGCCCTAAAACACAAAGAGAACCCAGCCGAGGCGGGCTCCAACTATAGATCCATTTCACGCGCTGACCTTTCCATCCCTCGTGGAAACGTTTGAAGAAAGCATCATCTCGCTGGTCGAATATCCTGACTTCGATTCATCCTCACGCCACCCTTCCCAAAACAGCCCATGGCCATTTCAGTGGTATGTGACGCTCGTCCTCGTTACAGTCGCGGGGCGGTGGGAGACTTGCACTCCACTTCCTCGGGTCCAGAAGACACGAACACGACGAGCTTCGGCTGCTAGCGATTGCCGATTGCATGCGTCGTACTGAATCCATCGACGCTACAGCCGTGCGTCTCTTCAAAAATCCAAATGACCGGCTCGTCTTGCCTGGGCGTTAAACTCGCCCAGGCTCGCGTCCCCCTTATTACGTTGAAAGTCACTCGCAAGTAGGGATATACTCTGTCTAAATCTCCTTATCTTGACTCCCCTTCTCTCCCCCTCCCTGAATCATGAATCACAAAACTTGGAATAGCAGCAAGGCATTGATCTGCGCGTGGGTGGTTATTGGTCTGCAATCGATCGCACTCGCGGCTGCCCCTCCGAAGTCTCCTGCCGAGCAACAGAAGCTGTTTCATCTTCCGCCAGGATTTGAAATTCAGTTGGTGGCGAGCGAGCCAGAAATCGGGCAGCCAATGAATTTGAATTTCGATGCCCAGGGACGTCTCTGGATTACCAGCAGCATCGAATACCCCTATCCCGCTGACTCGCCCGGCGTGCAGCCTCGCCCGGATCGCTTCACAGCAGGTGCCGACGAAAAACATGCCCCTCGAGACTGGGTTGCCGTGGTCGAAGGTTTCGACGCCAACGGTCGCGCGACCAAAGTCACTCGGTTCGCCAGTGGGTTGAACATTCCGATCGGGCAAATTCCGATCGGCGACGGGAACGAAGCCATCGTTTACAGCATTCCGAATCTCGACAAATGGACCGATGCGGATGGAGATGGCATCGCCGATCAGCGCACCAAACTGTATGGCAGTATCGGCAACGTCGACACGCACGGCATGTCGAATGGTTACACCCCTTGGATCGATGGTTGGATCTACGGTTGTCACGGGTTCACAAACACTTCCGAGATTACCGATGCCCAAGGCAACGTGACTCGGATGCAGTCGGGCAACACCTATCGCTTCAAGGCGGATGGCAGCCAGTTCGAGCAATTCACGTTCGGTCAGGTCAATCCGTTCGGCATGACATTCGATCCGCTGGGCAACCTTTACGACGCCGACTGCCATACGATGCCGGTTTACCAACTGATTCGTGGTGCCCTCTATCCTCACTTCGGCGCGAAGCCGGATGCCTTAGGGTTCGGGCCGACGATGATCAATCATAACCATGGCTCGACCGGCATTTGCGGACCGGCATATTACGCGGACGATCACTTTCC
The DNA here is from genome assembly GCF_039541315.1 of Bremerella cremea. Taxonomy (GTDB): domain Bacteria; phylum Planctomycetota; class Planctomycetia; order Pirellulales; family Pirellulaceae; genus Bremerella; species Bremerella cremea. The sequence goes on from NZ_BAABFZ010000002.1 coordinate 297,087, forward strand.
GGCCGACTTCCGCGACAACATCTTCATCTGCAATCCCGTCTCGCAGGTCATCCATCGCGACAAGCTGAAGCAGTTTGGTTCGACCTATCTGATCGATACGCAGCCTGACCTGATCACCTGCGACGACAGCTGGTTTCGACCGGTCGATGTGATGATGGGCCCGGACGGGGCACTTTATATTGCGGACTTCTACAACCCAATCATCGGGCACTACGAAGCGCCGCTAGACCATCCCGACCGCGACCGCACGCACGGCCGTGTCTGGCGAGTGATCTACACCGGCAACGAAGGAGCGTCCTACGAAACGCCTTCCGATCTGACCAAGATGAATATCGAGCAATTGTGGGAGCTGCTGAGCGATCCCAACCTGTTCGTGCGAACACAAGCGACCAATCGCTTGGTCGAGAAGTATGGTGAAGAAGCGGCTGTGTTCGCTAGAAAGAACCTCCCTGCTTCGAGCGCCGTCGAAAAGGCACACGGCCTTTGGATCATGGAGCGAGCCAAAGGTCTGACCGACTTTGAAGCGCGTTCCTTCTCCAACATCGACGATCGCCTGGTCCGGGTTCATCTGATCAAAGCACTGGCGGAACGGCCGCAGTGGACCGACTTCGAGTTTGAAGTGACTCGCCGGGCACTTAACGACCCGGATGCTTTCGTGGTGAGAGCTGCCGTCGACGGACTGGGTCGGCATCCAAACGTGCAGAACTGGCGTCCGTTGCTGGAAACCTGGTCGAAGGCGATGCCACAGGACACGCACCTAATTCACGCGATCCGCTTGGCGCTGCGAGAACATTTCCGCACCCCAGACGCGGTAAAAGGATTGGATTCAGTCGCGTGGAACAAGGAAGAGATGCAGCAGCTCATTGCAATTGCCAAGGTTTCGGAAACGGCCAATGCGTCGCGATGGTTGTTTCAGAACTCGAAGGGAGAAGCGATCGACTGGGACGTCATGCAGCAGGTTGCCCGTCAGGCAGCCCAGTTGAATGACCAAAGCATGTTGGCGTCGATCATCGAACTTACGGCAGACAGCCCTGCGGCTGGCCAGTTGGGTGTGCTACAAGCCTGGTGCAGCGGGGAACGAGAGCGAGGTCGACGTCCGATTGACAATGAAGTTGCCCTTGCTTGGACGAAACGCGTGACGGCGCCTTTGCTGGTCCGAGCGGTGGAAGCCCGAGGCTGGACGGCGCTCGATCTTTCCGGAAAAACACGGCTCGAGCGAAACCCATTCGCACCCCGTTCCCGCGAAACGGAAGATCGTGGCGTGATCGAGTTTCTGGATAGTATCGTCCACGGCGAGAAGCAAACCGGGATCCTACGCAGCCGCGTACTGGAACTGCCTGGCGAAGTTCGCTTCTCGATGTGCGGCCAGGATGGACTACCAGGGCAACCAAGCACCGAAACGAACCTGGTTCGCGTTTGCCTTGAGGATGGCCAGGTGATCGCCCAGCAGTTGGCGCCACGCAGCGATCGGGCGCCACGCTACGTTTTGGATACCAGCAATTACCAAGGTCGGCTCGGGTACGTCGAAGTTGTCGATGGCAACGCGAATGATCTTTACGCGTGGATTGCCGTGGCCGATTTTGCGGCTCCTCTTCCCCCCCTCCCAATGCCAGGTCAATCTGAAACGAAGGATCAGTTATTAAACGTTCTGGTTGAGTTCCGTCTCGACGAAAGCACGAAGAGCCTTCTGGCAGGACTTCAGAAGGAAGACGTTGTATTCGAGGACCGCTTGGACCTCGCGAACACGCTTATTGCTCTGGGCGAAGCTGGCAATGTAGAAGCGGCACTCACGCAGTGGGTACACGATCCGGCGCTGACCACCGAGCAATACAGCAAGGCTATTCGAACGTTGGGATCGATGAATTCGGAAAGCAGTCGGGCAACGCTCGTTGGCCTGCTTCCGACAGTGGCGGCTGCTCAGCAACTCGAAATTGGTTTGGCCCTCTCTCGCAATGAAACAGGCATCCGTTCGCTTGTCGAAACGGTAGCGGCAGGGAAAGCGTCGCCATATCTGTTGCAAGATCCGAAGTGGAAACAGCAGGCCGACGCGGTTTTGAAATCGGACGACCTTCGTCAACAAATCGCGAAGCTGACGTCCAACTTGCCGCCGCGTGAAGCGCAGGAACAACAGCGTTTTGCGAAATTTCTGGCTGGATATCCGTCAAGCAACGGCGACTTGGCCGCTGGCCGGGCAACATTCGAGAAGCGCTGTGCGACGTGTCATCAACTTGGAGGCAAGGGAGCTCTGATTGGGCCGCAGCTCGATGGTGTTGGCAATCGACCGGTCGAACGGATTGTCGAGGACGTTCTGATTCCCAATCGCAACGTCGACGCCGCCTTTCGCACGGTGCTCATCCAGACGGTCGATGGCCAGGTCATCTCTGGTTTACCGCGACGAGAAGAAGGCGAGATCTTAGTGCTGGCCAACGCCGAAGGAATAGAAGTGCGAATCGCCAAGGAAGAAATCGACTTGCGGAAGGACTCGCCACTTTCGTTAATGCCAGGCAACTTCGCCGAGCAGATGTCGCCGGACGAACTGAACGGCCTGATTCGTTTTCTGGAACAGCAGAAGAAACAGTAGAAAACTGAATAGTTTCAATCGGAATCGATACTCAGATCGCGCCACAGAGCCGTCGGGCTGGAAAAGTACCACTCACCGACGTAGTAATAGCAAAACGGTCGTCCGCAATTTCGATCGATCAGGACAATCGATTCCCCGTTTTGTGAATCGCTGTCGCCGAAGTCCGATTCATTCGGAAAGGAAAGGATCAAGCATTGCTGCTGGTAGAACGTTGCCTTGATCGGCCGAGGTGCTGGGTCGGGATAATGGTATTGATACTCGAAGAGTTCGGAAACGAGATGACGTCCCACTTCCGTGTCTAATAGAACCTCTTGGCCATCGACAATAAATCGCCCCGTTTTGACATCTTTGTATTTTAGGCCGTCCGCCGCTTCGAGCGCCAACTGGGCTTCTTCAAGCGTCGGATAAGGACCGGTGTACGCCCCGGCCATCGGTCCTAGAGCTGCGGTCAGCACCTTCAACGTTAGATTGTTGATCGGAACGAGAACCCATTCTCTTCCACTGGGTATACATCCCAGCGAAATGTCTTCGCAACGTGTATGACGATCGAGTGTGCCAAATTCCTGGCGTCTTAAACCTAAGTGATGCAGCCGGGCTGTTCCTTCAAAGTACCTGCTTGTCGTCAACATGGCCTGCAACGTTGGCGGAGAGAGGATAAGGATCGCGACAGCGAGGACGACTTTGCGGCGCCATAAGAGGTAAGTCAATCCGACCAGCGTTATCGGAATCATCAATCCACTGACGATCCCCAGGGCAAATACAGACCAATTGCCAACGATGACCGCCAGGACCTTCGGCCAAACAGGACTCGTCTGGCTAACGTCCTGTGATTGAATGTGTTCGTCGGCATGAGATTCCTCAACAGGCATCTACGAATCCTCTGGCAGGTGGAAAGCGGATACCTCGTTCTACCGTTTGCCACCCAATTCGTACAACGTTCTGACACAAAAAAAGCTTCCCAGCCAAATCGACTGGGAAGCTTTTCTGCTTTCGAGTTCGAGTCCGAGGACTACGAGTATTCGACGTCGCGATTTTGACCTGGTGCTGGGACCGGGTACTTGCCGTCGGCATCCGGCATAACCGGGGCAGGACCATCGGCGGTCAGCTTGTCGACGTTCGGTGCGAATTCCTGCTCGCAGTTGAGCATTTGTTCGTAGGTCACTTCCTGACCGGTATGAGCAGCCATACGTCCCATGCTGGTCACCAGGCTCGCCTGGACGCCGCGATGGACTTCGTTGTAAGGCTGATCGTTGCGGATCGCGTCGATGAAGTCGTTCCATTCCAACTGGTATGGGTTCTGTTCTGGCTGTGGGTAAGCCCAAACCACTTCACGTCGGCTCTGGTTCTGCCCCTTGAAGGTACGAACTTTACCTGGGGTATGTCCCGAGGTGCTGACGATGGCGGAACCCTTGCTACCGTGAACAACACTCGACATGTCGTTGCGGCAGTTCAGCATGGTACGGCCGTCGAAGAACAGTTTCGAACCGTCGTCGTAGGTGTATTCGACGGCGTAGGTATCGAAGTTCTGATCGACGAAGTCACCACGATAGTGGCGACCACCCAAAGCCTGGGCTTTAACAGGCCACGAATTCTTCATCCACGAGGTTTCGTCGATCTGGTGAATGTAGAAGTCGCTGAAGCAACCACCGCTCGCCCACAGGAAGCTGTGGAAGCGTTCGATCTGCCACATGACTTCTGGCTTGTCTTCAGGCTTCTTGGTGCTGAAGGCCGAAGCGACTGGGCCGTGCATACGATAGGCACGCATGCAGATGATGTCGCCGATTTCGCCGTTCTGAATACGATCGAACAGTTCCTGACGACCACGGCAGTGGCGAACCATCAGACCGACAGCCGACTTGATGTTCTTCTGGTCGGCCAGTTCGGCGAGAGCGATCATCTTCTTGGCACTTGGACCATCAGCGATGACCGGCTTTTCCATGAAGACGTTCAAGCCCTTGTCGATGGCGTACTGGTAATGAACCCAGCGGAATGCCAATGGCGTCGCCAGAATGACGACATCGCCAGGCTTCAGGCAATCCATGGCCTTCTGATAGCCATCGAAACCAACGAACTGACGTTCCTTAGGAACATCGACCTTTTCCTTGTTCTCCTGGAAGGTGCGTTCCAAAGCCTTGTGGCTGCCTTCGAGGCGATGATCGAAAACATCGGCCATGGCGACCAGTTTGGTACGACCGTTCGGGACGTTCAGGCTGTCAGCGGCAGCACCGGTACCACGACCACCGCAGCCCACGAGGGCGACCTGGATCGTGTCGATTTCTTTTTCTTCGGCATGCACGTGAGGCACTGCGAAAGCGGTCATAGCCGAGGCCGCACCGGCGATCTTCATGAACTCGCGGCGATTGTTCGTCGATTGGAATCGTTCGCTCATAATCAGTCCTGTGACGAAAGGAAAAGTTTAGGGGATGAATGGGGAGTTGGGGGGGTTAGTAAACGTCTTTCGCGCTGTTCCAGTAGAAGTACATCTCTTCCGGCGTCGGAATCTCGACCGGACGAACAATGCGGAAGCCGAGTTGTTGAGCGTTGGTGTGATACCAGACGCTCTTGGGGAGCTGAGGATCCTGCTGCTTCCAGCTCGCATCGCTACCACGCCGCGCCGCGCTGCGAAGACGATCTGGATCGTCATCCCAACCACCACCACGAACTGAGCGTGGATATAAGGTGGTTGGTTTGATGAACGGGTTCTTCGTCGAATCTTTGATCTTCGCGAAGTAATCTGGCACGTACTGATCGGCACACCATTCCATCACGTTGCCGTGCATGTCGTGCAGGCCCCATGGGTTGGGCTTCTTGAGACCGACCTTCTGGTATTTTTCGTTCGCGTTGTCGTAGAACCAACCGAACTCTTTCAACTTGTCGGGATCGTCGCCGAACGAATAGGCCGTTTCGGTACCGGCACGACAGGCATATTCCCATTCCGCTTCGGTCGGTAAGCGATAGAAGTGACCAGTCTGAGCGCTCAGCCACTGGCAATACTTGTTGGCAGCGTGCTGGGTCATGCTGATCGCTGGATAGCCATGCTGCCCCATGCCGAAGCTCATTTCGGTGTAAGGCGGAGTTGGCTGGCTGACGGCATCGACGATAGTGTGTTTGGTGGTGTCGTAATCGATACGCGAACCATCTTTACGACGATCGACCTGGGTGATCATGAACGGCTCGTATTCGTCCCAGGTCACTTCGCACTTGCCCATCCAGAACGGGCTGACTTCGACGCTGGTCTGCGGGCCTTCTTCAGGGCGACGCAGTTCTTCCCCTTCAGGGCTGCCCATGACGAACTTACCGCCAGGGATGGCGATCATCTCGTAGTCGACTTCGGTGATCGGAATCGTGTTCTTATAGCTATCGGTCGCCTTCTTTTCTTTTTCGGACTGAGCGACGATTTTAGCGTGGATCTTCTTGATCAGTTCCATATCATCAGCCGTGGCAACTTTCGGCATCACCTTCTCGCGTGCCTTCAGTTCCATACCTTCTGGCCAATTGGCACCTTCTTCAATCCACTTCTTGATCAGGTCGGTGCTTTCCTTCGGCAACGGTCCGCCCGAACGCTTAGGTGGCATCAGCATGTCGTCATCCTTTTCCAAGATGGTCAGGCTGTACAACATGCTGTCTTCAGGTGAGCCAGGAATAACTGCTTCGCCACTGCCCGACTCAAAGGTGAGTTCCTTGGTGGTCAGGGTGAAATCGCCGTCCGGTTCGTCACCGGAGTGGCACGAAACGCAGTTCGTCTCGAGGATCGGAGCAATATCTTTGGCGAAGTCCACTTCCGCAGCGGAGATCGCGCAGGCCGATAAAGACAAAAACGTTAGCGAAAGGCAGAGAGTCAGCTTCATACGGTTTGTTTTCGAGAGCCTTGAGACACCTTACGCGGAAGGCATCGGAGAGGTGAATATGGAAAGGGAGGTGGGCAGATTGGGGCAAATCTCGCCGGATTTGCGATCATTGCTTGATTCTAGGCAAAGGATTTCGATGTGCAATACAAGTCGCGATTGAGAATGATTTCAGGCAATTCACGTAACTCTCGGTGATGTCGCGGGAAATCGTCCTGCTGTTGAAAGTCAACGACCCAAAATAGAAAGCAATCGATGACAAAATATGAATTGAAAGGCTTACGTTTGAGGGCCTTTTCTCGCTCTATTGTGAGCCATTCCGATATGCTTTCAGCAAGATTTCGGCGGGATGGTACGCCTTGCGCGATGTCCCGTCGTGGATCTGATGTCGGCAGGATGTTCCCGGCGCGGCAATAAGCGTTTCGGACGATAAATTTCGCACCCGAGGGAACAAGACCAGCTCGCCGATACGCATAGACACTTGGTAGTGCTCTGCTTCGTATCCGAACGAGCCTGCCATACCACAGCAACCACTCGGGATTGTCTTCACCTGATAGTTCCGTGGCAAGCCTAGCGCCGCGATCGATGCCGATTGCCCCGCCAGCGCTTTCTGAAAACAGTGACCATGCAAATGGACTGTCGCGGGTTCCTCGGTGAACGACTCCGCCTTGATCCGGCCCGCTTGAACTTCCTGCTGGATGAACTCTTCGAACATCAAACAGCGCGGCGCGATCTCTTGCGCGAATGGACGCAAGGCAGGCTCGGACAGGTCCAGCGTTTCGTCTCGGAAGGTCAGGATCGTTGACGGTTCGACGCCGATCATCCGGATGTCTTCGGTCATCGATTTCTGCAGGACCGTCAAGTTGTGATCGATGCGATCCTTCGCTTCGCGGAGAAGTCCCTTCGACAGCCACGTTCGACCACTCTCGCCATGCTCTGGAACGATGACCTCGTAGCCAAGCTTCTCGAGTAACTCGATCGCTGCGATCCCGATGTGTGGGTCGTGATAGTTGGTGAACTCGTCATTGAAGAAGAGCACCTTGCCGACCTTGCCAGCATTCACGTGAGGTTTGTGCGCCGCATACCAGGTTGCCAGCGTTTGCTTGGGAAGCAGTGGGATCGTGCGATCGGGATGAAACCCGGTGAATCGATTAAGTAGCTTCCGCAGAAATGGCGTCCCGAACATAAAGTTCCAAAGCCACGGCACCTTCGCCGCCAGCTTCTGTTTGCTGGTGAAGTCGGCGATCAGCTTGGACCGGCCAGGCATCCCGTGCTTGTCGTAATAGTGCTGCTGCGTTTCCGCCTTCAACTTTGCCATGTCAACGCTGGAGGGGCATTCTTTCTTGCAGCCTTTGCACGACAGGCATAAATCGAGAACCTCCTTCAAGCCCTCATGATCGAACGGATTGGCCTGATCCGATTCCGAGATCACTTGCCGAAGCATGTTTGCCCGGGCACGCGTTGTGTGCATCTCGTCCCGCGTTGCCATATAGCTGGGGCACATCGTGCCGCCTGTGATCTCGGTCTTGCGACAGTCACCACTGCCATTGCACATCTCAGCGGCGCCCAGCATGCCGGAGTTCTCGCTGAAGTCGAACAGCGTTTTCACTTCGCGTGGCTTCTGCCCCGGCGTATAGCGGAGCGACGAGTTCATCGGTGGCGTATCGACAATCTTGTTCGGATTAAAGATCCGTTTCGGGTCCCAAACCTCCTTGATCTGGCAGACCAGCCCGTAGTTATGTTCTCCGATCATTTGCTTCAGGAACTCGCCACGAAGTCGTCCGTCGCCATGTTCGCCGCTCAGGGAACCTCGGTATTGTTTGACGAGTTCTGCAATGGTCTGAGCCACCTCGCGAAACTGGCGATTGCCTTCGGGCGTCTTCAGATTGATGACCGGACGCAAGTGAATTTCGCCGCTGCCTGCGTGGGCATAGTGCACGCACTGCAGGCCGAAGCGTTCGTTCAAGCGGCGATTGAACTCCGCGATATATTCGGGCAGGTCAGCGACGTCGACGCACGTATCTTCCACGACCGGTGCCGGTTTGGCGTCGCCAGGAATATTGCCAAGAAGCCCCAAACCTGCCTTGCGAAGGTCCCAGATTCGCTCCGTGTCTTCGCCAAACAGAACCGGGTAGGCGTATCCCAGGCCAGCGGCTTGCATTTCGGCGACAATCTGATCACAGACTGCCTGGACTTCCGCTTCGGTATTACCTCGGATATCGACGACGATAATCGCTCCGGGCTTCCCTTGGACAAAGAAACGGTTCGCACGATGCTCGCGGCTCCGTTCCGTGCATTCCAGAATGAAGTGATCGATCAGCTCGCAGGCATAACAATCATGCTGAACGGCAATCTGCGTCGCGCGAAGCGATTGATCGACCGTTTCAAAGTGGGCACACAGCAGCCCACTCACTGGCGGCGGTAAGGGCAGGCAGTTCAGCTTGATGCGTGTCGCAAAGAACAACGTTCCTTCACTGCCCGCGATCAGTTTGCAGAAGTTAAAGGGCTTGTCGCTGCTAGGGTCAAACACGTCGGCATCCATCAGCAGGTCGATGGCATAGCCTGTGTTACGCCGTGGAATCGAAGGCTTCGGGAACTCCTTCGTGATCTCGGCTCGATTCGCTTCGTCCGACAGAAGATCTCTTGCTTGCTGATAGATTCGCGTTTCCAGCGTATCGGGTCCGTTGCACTTGGCATCGAACTCTTCGGCCGTTAGCTTGCCGAAAGTCACTGGCGAGCCATCTGCCAAAAAGCCCTCAATCTCCAACAAGTGATCGCGGGTGCTGCCATATTTGATCGAGTTCGATCCGCACGAGTTGTTGCCGACCATGCCGCCGATCATCGCTCGGGTTTGGGTCGACGTCTCGGGACCGAATAGCAGACCATGTGGTTTCAGCGCATGGTTCAATTCGTTGCGGATGACGCCTGGTTCAACCCACACGGTTCGCTGCTCGGCGTCGATTTTCAGAATGCGGGTGAAGTGTCGCGACACGTCCACTACGATTCCGCCACCAACAACCTGACCGGCGAGGGAGGTACCGGCCGTTCGCGGAATCAAACCGACTTGCTGCTCGCCAGCGAATTCAATCAGCAGGCGAATGTCTTCTTTTGTTTCCGGAATCGCAACCGCCAGCGGCATCTGCTGATAGGCCGACGCATCGGTCGCGTAGAGACGCCGCCAGGTATCGTCGACGTGCAGCGTTCCTTGCAGTTTCGTTGCCAACTGCTGAAAAGACGCCGCAAAATGATGGTCGGTATTGCCTGCCGGAGAGGAGGTCGCGGAAGCCATGGGGTGTCAGCTCGGGGATGGTGGGTATACGACAACCAGTGGGTGTCGATTCATCATAACGAATTCTGACCGGCGTCTGCATTGCCCCTATTTGTCGGTCGCATCGAGCCCGCACGAACCAAACAACTGCATCGATTAAGCAAACCGAACCGGCCCCGAGGTGCGATTTTAGAAGTTTTTGATTCACGCTTGATCGCTCCCGGCTCGATAGTGTACCATAGACACTAAGAAAGAGAGGAAACGATGTTAACTCAACTTTATCGGCCTCCGTTGGCCCTGCTGACCGACCTTTATCAACTAACCATGGCCTATGGCTATTGGAAGTTAGGGCGTGCCGAACAGCAGGCCGTGTTTCATCTGTTCTTCCGCAAGGCACCATTTCAGGGTGGCTACGCGATCGCTGCTGGCTTAGAGCAAGCCGTTGATTATATGAACGGCTACCATTTTGAACCCTCGGATCTGGAATACCTCGCCCTACTGACCGGCAACGATGGCAAGCGCTTATTCGAGGACGCGTTTCTAGAGTACCTCGGCAATTTGAAGCTATCAGTTGAGGTCGATGCGATGCCGGAAGGAACTGCGGTGTTTGGTCAGGAACCGATCTTGCGAGTTCGCGGACCAATCTTGCAGTGTCAACTCTTGGAAACGCCGCTGCTGAATATCGTCAATTTCCAAACACTGATCGCTACCAAGGCAGCCCGAATCAGTGCCGCCGCTGGGAACGATCCGGTGTTGGAATTCGGCTTGCGAAGAGCCCAAGGAATTGACGGCGGTCTGTCGGCAAGCCGGGCCGCCTACATCGGCGGCTGTGCGGCAACCTCCAACGTGCTGGCAGGCAAGATGTTTGGGATTCCGGTGAAAGGAACGCATGCCCATAGCTGGGTGATGTCGTTCGATACGGAACAAGAGGCCTTCGAGCAGTATGCGGCCGTGCTGCCCAACAACTGTGTTTTTCTGGTCGACACCTACGACACGATCGATGGTGTTCGCCTGGCAGCGGAAGTTGGCAGAAAGCTTCGCCAACAAGGACACGAAATGGTCGGCATTCGCCTCGACTCGGGAGACCTGGCTTACTTGAGCACTGAGGCCCGCAAGATCCTCGACGAAGCGGGCTTCCCGAATGCTGCGATCGTCGCCTCGAATGATCTCGACGAGCGGATTATCGAGAACTTGAAGATCCAGGGGGCCAAGATCGCGGTGTGGGGCGTCGGCACGAAGCTGGCAACCTCGCACGACCAACCAGCACTGGGAGGTGTCTACAAACTGGCGGCAATTCAAGATGAAGCAGGAAACTGGCAACCGAAGGTGAAACTGTCGGAACAAGCGATCAAAACGTCGATTCCGGGCACACTCCAGGTTCGGCGGTATGAAGGTCCAGATGGTTTCATCGGGGACATGATCTACGATGAAACGAAGGGTATCGATGTTCGCGAGATCATCGTCGACGCCAAAGATCCGACTCGCCGCAAGCGACTGTCCAGCAAGGCCCAAGCGGTTGATCTACTGCAAACGGTGATGCAGGACGGGAAGCGGCTTGGGGAAACGGAACCGCTCGACAAGATTCGCGAGCGAGCGATGCAGCAAATAAGCCGAATTCACCCCACGATCCGGCGATTCATGAACCCGCACGAATACCCGGTCGGGCTCGATATTGGCTTGCATGAACTCCGAGATCAGATGATTCACGATATTCGTGACAAACGCCTGGTTGATAGCGTGGGAGATGGCTGATGCGAAGCAAACCTGAGGCCAAGTTTCAGTACGAATATGCCCGCCCTGCCCTGACGGTCGACATTGTCGTGTTCGCGCTCGATGCCGATGACCTGATGGTGATGCTCATCCAACGTGATCTCGAGCCGTTCGAGGGACAATGGGCACTGCCAGGCGGTTTTGTGCACCTCGATGAAACGCTCGACGATGCCGCGCGGCGCGAACTTCAGGAAGAAACCGGTTTGCAGGGGATCTTTCTGGAACAGCTTTACACGTATGGCGACTTGAACCGCGACCCGCGCGAACGTGTCGTCACGGTGGCCTATTATGCCCTGGTTAATCTTGAGGGGCATAACGTTCAAGCCAGTACCGATGCCCGTAACGCGGCCTGGTTCTCTGTGAACGAATTGCCGGACCTGGCGTTCGATCACGCGAACATCCTGGCTGCGGCTCATGAACGCCTACGCGGAAAGGTTCGTTATCAGCCTATCGGCTTTGAACTTCTGCCGGAAAAGTTTACCCTTCGGCAGCTACAGCACTTGTACGAAGTGATTCTTGATCGAGAACTCGACAAGCGGAACTTCCGCAAGAAGGTCCTTAGCATGGAGATCGTGCAAGAGACCGACGAGATTGAAAAGGATGTCGCCCACCGAGCGGCGCGCCTCTACCGCTTCGATCAGAAAGCCTACGAGCGGTTGACCGAGCAAGGCTTCCACTTCGAAATCTAAAACCTCACGCAAGGAACCCAGCGATGAAAGCCCTGATCCTGGTCGATATTCAAAACGACTTTCTGCCCGGCGGAGCATTAGCGGTCAAACATGGTGATCGCGTGGTTCCGGTCGCCAACGAGTGGATGGAGAAATACCGGCTGGTAATCGCGACGCAAGACTGGCATCCTGCCAATCACCAGTCGTTCGCAAGTCAGCACCCCGGGAAGAAACCGGGACAAAGGATCATGCTGGACGATATCGAGCAGGTACTTTGGCCAGATCACTGCGTTCAAGGAACGAAAGGCGCCGAATTCGCGCCGGGCCTGAACTTGGATGGCATTCAGCATGTCATTCAAAAAGGAACCGATCCGCGATTCGATAGCTACAGCGGATTCTTCGATAACGATCGCCAGCATGCCACTGGTCTCGAAGCTTTACTACGAGAGCACAATGTCACCGTGGTACACATCATGGGACTGGCCACCGATTATTGCGTGAAGGCGACAGCGATCGATTCCGCCCAGCTAGGGTTTGAAACGGCCGTTATTCTCGAAGGGATCCGCGGCGTAGAACTGGGACTGGGAGACTGCGCCATGGCGATGGAGCAGATGATGGCGGCAAGAGTTGAAATGATTAGCTAAGGGAGCCGACAGATGCCCATTGAATTTTACTCAACGAAATCTGCCTACGGAGAGTTCTCGAACTTTGCCGCGTTTGGGTTTCACGTCGATGGAGTGTGGTACCCAACCAGCGAGCATTACTTCCAGGCGATGAAGTTCGAGGATGAAGAATACTGCGAAAAGATCCGCACCACCAAAAGCCCGATGATCGCGGCCCGGCTTGGCAGAAGCCGAAAGGTTAAGATTCGCGATGACTGGGAAAGCGTGAAGGTCGATGTCATGCGGAAAGCTGTTCAGGCTAAGTTTGCGGAACATGCCAAGCTCCGTGATCTTCTGCTGGAAACAGGCGACGAACCAATCATCGAAGCCGCTGGACGTGACTATTTCTGGGGTGCCGGAAAAGATGGCAGCGGCCAGAACTGGCTTGGCAAGATCCTGATGGAGATCCGAGCCGAACTACAACAATCCAAAGTACGAATACAATGACAAGCAAAGAGAAACTAAAAAAGATCAGCAAGGCGATGAGCTACGTCTTGCGGCATCGGCCTGACACGGCTGGGCTCACGTTAGCTCCTGGCGGATGGGTAGCGATTACCGATCTGTTGGAGGCATTCCAGCGTGATGGAAAGTCCGTATCGGAAACGCTGCTAATGGAAGTAGTGCAAGACAACGACAAGCAGCGGTTTGAGATCTCAGACGATGGTCTGCTCATTCGCGCGAGGCAAGGCCATTCGGCCGAAGTTGATTTGCAATATGAAGCGGCCGAACCGCCGTCGATCCTTTACCACGGGACCGCGACTCGCTTTCTCGATTCGATCCGACAACAGGGATTGATCAAAGGAAAGCGACATCACGTGCACATGTCGGTAAACCAGCAAACGATGTTGGAAGTTGCTCAGCGTCACGGAAAGCCTGTGTTGCTGTCGATCGCTTCCGGAGAGATGCATGCCGCCGGCCACCAGTTCTTTGTAACCGGGAACGACGTCTGGTTGACCGATCACGTTCCGCCAGGCTTCTTGAAGGTGCAGGAATCATCTTCCTAAAAGCCGAGCAGTCCCGTTAACTCGTCCATTGCGGCATCGACTTCTTCTGCCAGTTTGGGATCGGCCAGATCATCGATATGCAGTCGATCGCGATAATGTCGCTGAACCCATTCTTTCAACTGGCGATATCGAGCATCAGTCAGCCACACCGTTTTCGGGATCGCGGCGATTTCATTTTCGGTGAGTACGACCCGCAATCGTAGGCAAGCAGGACCTCCGCCATTTTGCATACTCTCGCAAAGGTCGACGAACTGGCAGTCGACGATCGGGTTCTCTCCCTTCATGAGAACAGACAACAGCCGATTCGATGCCTGCACTTCGCCACACTCGACTGGGGCAAATACCGTCATCGTTCCCGTCAGTGACGTGAGCAGTTGGCTGTTAAAGAAATAGGTGCTCACCGCCTCTTTCAGTTTCAATTCGTAATCACTGATCACAATCGTTTGCAGGCCGGGGCCGAACTTGTCGGCGAGTTCCGCAAGGACCCGTTCCTGATCGACGTATGCTTTTTCGTGAACGAGATGTAAGGCCATGTTGCCGACGGCGATCACGTCATTATGAAAGACGCCAGCATCGATCGCCTCGGGAGATTGCTGGGCAAAGACGACGCGGGCAGGATCCAGACCATGCTGCCTGGCGATTGCCTCGCACGCTTCTTTTGTCTGGCGGGCGACGAACTTCTCTGTCGGCGCAGACTGACCTGCTTCGCGGCCGTAAACAAACAGCTCGACGCCAGGCTCGCCATAGCGGCGACAAAGCCGCGTGTGGTTGGCGGCGCCTTCGTCGCTCCAATCCGCATCCACAGGATCGTGAATGACGAAGTAGCGGGCATCATGAAAGATGGTTCGCAAGATGTGCGTGGTCTGTCTCGCTTCAATTCGGCGATGAGGCATCGACTGCAAATTGGCTGGCGTGAAATGAACTCGACCGTCGCTCGTATCCGCGCTCGGTGAAACGGTTGCCGCGTTGGCAGTCCACATCGAGGAGGCGCTGAAGGCAATGCTGAGGAGCTCTGGCCGTTTGGCTTTTACATCGGCCAGTACGTTAGCATGCTCCCCTTCAAAGCCTTGCTCGGCCAGAAACCGCCAGTCAGGTCGAGGCTGCGGAGGCAGAAACGCTTGCGGCGTTCCCATGTCGGCTGCTCGTTTCATTTTTGCCAGGCCTTGCAGCGCTGCCTTTCGGGGCGAACTGACCTGATGGCGATGCTGCTGCGAGGCGACATTACCGGGTGAGAGCCCGCCGTAGTGATGCGTAGGGCCGATCAATCCGTCGAAGTTGGCTTCCTGCGCGGTCATTGCGCGTTCCTCCTTCAAGAGATGGATTCCGTTTCCGCGATGGCAACCTGGCAGAAATCAATAGCATGAAATCCGGCAGGCCGATAATTACCACTTTGACCGATGCCACCAAAGGGCATCCTGCCACTGGCGCCGGTGGTTGGCAGGTTCCAGTTGATGAGCCCCGCATGAACTTGCTGTCGAAACTGATCGAAGTCAGCCCGATCGTCGCACAAGATACCAGCCGCCAGACCAAATCGCGTATCGTTCGCTTCGGCGATCGCCCCTTCCAGATCAGCCACGCGGATGACCTGCAAGAGCGGACCGAAGATCTCGTCGTCGGTTCGTTGTGAGCAGTTTGTCACGTCGATGATTCCAGGGCTGACAAAGGCACGACCCAAGGAAAGCTGTTCGGCGGAGAGCAGTGAAAGTGATCCGGCCGCAACCAATCGCGATTGTTCTTCGAGAAGGTGATCGACCGCTTCGGCATGAATCAGTGGCCCCATGAACGGTTCCGGATCGTCGGACGGCCGACCGACCACGACCTTGCGTGTTTCCTGGTCAAGACGTTCCAAAAACGTATCGCTCTCGCCGGTTACGATGAGTCGCCGCACACAGGTACAACGTTGGCCCGAAGTCAGATACGCCGACTTGATTACCTGTTCGATTGCCAGATCCACATTGCTTGGTTGATGAACGACCAACGGATTATTGCCGCCGAGTTCCAAGGCGAGAAGGACTTCCAATCGCGGGGCCAACGCTTCGCGCAGCTTGCCTCCGGTCGGGCGACTTCCCGTGAAGAACAATCCGCGCAGTTCTGGCTGTCGCAAAATCGCTTGCCCGGTCGAGACGCCTCCTTGGACAAGATTCAAAACACCTGGCGGCAGCCCGGCAGACTCCCACAGCTTTACTGTTTCCTCAGCAACCAGCGGTGTCAATTCGCTCGGTTTGAAAACGACGGTGTTGCCTGCGAGTAGTGCAGGCATGATCTGTCCGTTTGCGATATGAGCGGGGAAGTTAAAAGGGCCGAAGACCGAGACAACTCCCAAGGGGCGATAGGCGACTTTGCTACGAAGCACAGTCGTAGACACATCGGACTGGTCACGACGGTGAGCCAAGGCATCGATCGTCAACTCGCACTTTGCGGCGACTGCCTTGGCTTCCGTCAATGCATCCCAGCGAGGTTTGCCGACTTCGTCCGAGATGACTCTGGCCAACGTTTCGCTTTGTTGGGTGACCAGCTTGGCAAATCGTCGGAGATATTCTGCACGCTGTTCGACAGCAAGTGCCGCCCATGCTTGCGAAGCGTTCGCTGCCGATTCAAACGCCGCCCGAACATCTTCTTCGCTTGCCGTTGCCGCTTCCCATAGGTTAGCGCCGGTTGCCGGATTGAAGCTTTTGAGCTTAGGGCCGGTGCCGTCGATCCACTGTCCGTTGATGTACAACACGGAACCGTTCCTCCTATGTTGGTAACGCCGATGCAGACTTCAATGGTGCAAACCGAATATGGGCACCAACTTCGATGTTCAAATCTTCTGCAATCGCTTTGGCAATGCAAATTCCTTCGTCGAGTTCGGCAACCAGTCCGCCGCTGACCTGAAATGGGACGGTCGTGGTGGCGACTAGCATCGGAATTCCACCTGTTGGCGAATCCTCGATGGCGGTAATCGACGACACTTTGCTTTCCCGCACGATGCGGATCTGATCACGCACACAGTGCAGCACTGGGCCTGCCTCGAAGATGTCGACCTGATCTTCGTAGTGAAAGCCTTCGCTTTCCAATAATCGCCGCGCGGGAACTGTGTTGGTATGCACCTCGGCAACGGCGGCCTGGGCTTCCGGGGACAACAAATCGAGATAGACCGGATGGCGTGGAATCAGTTCCTCGATGAAATCTTTGTTGATCAAGCTGAGCATATCGGCATTCGGAAAATCGATGCCAAAGAAATGGGCGCCAAGAGCTTCCCAGAAGGGACTGTTCCCCTCTTGATCAACGACGCCACGCATCTCGGCGATGACTTCATGCTCGAACAGTTTCGGATACTGGGCCAGAAAGAGGAATCGCGACAATGATAAGACGCGCCCATTACCCCCACCGCGAAACTCAGGGTGCAGAAACAAGCTACCAATTTCCGTCGGACCATCGTGATTCTTAAGCAGATGCAGCACACGATGTTCATGACGGCTGCCAAGTGTCTTTGACTCCTGAATCTCGGTAGCTAAACGAAACGCGTAGAACGGTTTGAACCCGCCCACCTTCGAGACGATACCACAGGTCCCGACCACCTTCGCCAGCGAAACATCTTCCATGACGAACAAATAGAGCTGTCCTTGCGGGTCGGCGTCGTTCAGATCCGCGAACGCTTTGCTGCTTTGGCGGACCCGTTTCTCGAGCAACGCACGATCCTTCGGCAGGGTCGTCAGGCCATACAACGTATGCTGAGCCAGGTCGTACAACTGGTCGACATCGCGTTCTTCAACCGGTCGAATGAGCATGGTTTCTCCATCACAAACGCAGGTCGTTAGCTTGTTTCGCTTTCCAAAGGTAGCGAAACCATCACTTCTTCGACAATGTCACAAACCGCATCGATCTCTGCGTCGGTTAACGACAGAAACGGTGGCAGGAATCGGATGCGTGCCGGGCCCGCCCCCGCAACGAAGGCAATCACGCCCGCTTCGTACAGAGCATGTAGGACCCGTTTGGCGGCATCCGCGGAACCGTCCATCGGGGTGAACGCGATCATCCCACCAATCCCGAACGGGCCTGACAGCTTGCCCGGAGCTTTCAGTTCGATCCCTTCAAATCGGGCGACGAAACGCTGGTGAATCTCCGCGATCCGCCCCTCCTCGCCATAGAAGTGTCCGTCGGCCAGTTGTTGGATAACCCAGCGACCAGCAGCGATCGCTGTCGTCGAGGAGGTGAATGTCTGACTCAATAAACCAGGCTTCGGATTGAGCTCTGCCCGAAACAGCGTCGCGCAGATCTGCGACATCTTGCCGATCGTCACCATGTCGGCATAAGCATCGAGCTGTAGCATCTGGAAAGCAAACGGAGCGTAAGTTCGCCCGAACGTTTGGATCTCGTCAAAGAAGATCGGCACGCCTTGAGCCTTCAGCAGATCGCACAGCGCGACAAAGTATTCACGCGGAGCGCTGTAGTATCCCCCTTCTCCCTGGACGAGTTCCATAATGAAACCGCAGTGAGCATTGGGATAGCGCTGAAGATAAGTCTCGACTCGTTTCAACGTAGCCTTGGTGCTATGTTCCGGATGGGCCGCGTCGAAGAACGGCACGTAGTCTACGGCCACCGTGTCAGGCTGTCCGACGCGGTTTTTCGGTCGGTCGGTGACCTGACCGAGCAGATGGGAACGTCCGGCGAAAGCGTTATCAAACGCCAAGATTCGTGTCGAAGCCGTTCGGTGCTGAAATAACACCTTGAACGCATTCTCGTTCGCCATGGCACCGCTGCTCGATAGGAAACAGTGATCGAGTGACGCACCCTGACGATTGGCAAGCGTCACCAGATCGCGTGTTAACTGCAGCGACTCTTCATTCTGCTGCAAGTTACCCTGCATCACGGTGTCGGCGAGCATGGCTGGGACGAGTTGGGCCATCAATCGGGGATGGGCATGCCCCATCGCATGCACGCCGATCCCGGTGATCATATCGTACTTCACGCTGCCATCGGCCAGCTCAACTAGGGCACCACGCCCGGCTCCCGTTGCGAGATAGGGAAAGAAAAGCCCATTACCGCGAAGCGTTGCGAATTCATCCAGCGACTTCTGAAACGAGTCGGCGAATTCCGGCAACGGGCCGCGCGGCGCGAGTTCCGCCGAGTGATCTTCGAGCGCGGCTTGCAGCAAACGGGTTGCTTCCGCGACACGGGGATCCGAGAGAAGCCTTTGCGCTATCAACGGTTGAGAATCCATCGGGGCCTCCTTCGTGCATGATGAGGGTCTACTTCTATTCTACGCCGACTATTGCAGATCGGCTTGACGAAACCTTTCTGCCATGGTGACCAGCGTTAAAAACGTCAACTGCGAACGCTCGACCAGACTGTCTCGCAGCATGTACTCTTGGGGTGAATGAATGTTGCCACCCTGAACCCCCATCGTGTCGACATTGGGCACACCCAGGGCCGCCAGACGGTTGCCATCGCAGACCCCTCCGGTCGACTCCCAGGCCAGGTCCAAGCCAAGTGTCTTGCCACAAGATTGAACAGTCCGCAACAATTCTTCCTGCTCCGTTGTCATTGGTTTGGGTGGGGCGAAGAACCCGCCATGCAATGCCAGCGTGATTCCCTCGTCTGGGAAACGGATCAGCAGGGCGAGCTCCTCGGCAAATTGCCGTTCCACTTCCTCCGTCGGGTAACGAATGTTAAAGCGGACAACCGCCGTGTCCGGGACTACGTTGCTGGGGCCACCTCCGTCGATCTTCGCCACGTTGATCGTCGTTTCAGGCCAATGTCCGTTGAGGTCGTGCAGCGTTTGTGCCAACCTGGCTGCGGCGACAATTGCATTGCGGCCTTTCGAGAACTCGCGGCCTGCGTGGGCAGACTGACCACGCACAACGATCTCGAAATTGCCGGAACCCTTGCGTACTCCCACCAGATGTCCATTCGGCAGCGAAGGTTCGAACAGCAATCCAAAATCAGCGCCAATCGCATACTGCCGGAACAGCTCGGCCGATCCAGGCGAGCCGATTTCCTCGTCACAGTTCAGTACCACGCGCCAGCCCAAAAGATTGTTGCCGCTGGTGGCCACATACCGCTCGAACGCCTTTAACGCGGTCAGTAATACGACGACACCTCCCTTGGCGTCGGCAACGCCTGGGCCATGCATTTGGTCGGCTTCCACCCTTACCCTTTGGAAAAGCGAATCGGCCGGATAGACGGTATCCAGATGAATCGCCAGGATCGCCTGATGTGGCGAAGACGCGCGGCAGATGCCGATCAACCCTGGCGCAATAAGCTGTTCTTGCAGGTCGCCATGGGCATCGACCATGGTCCGTGGCGAAACGTTCTGGGTATGAACCTCTTCACAAATTCCGGCTAATTCTTCAAGAACGAGTTCGATTAACTGATATAGCCCGTTCAGGTTATGGGTGCCAGAATTGATAGCAGCCCATGTGGCGAGATTCGACTCCATGGCTGGCTGCTGATTTTGCAGCCAGGACAAAATGGGCTGAACTTCCGATTCCAGTGCCATGGCGTTCCTGCCGAAAAGACATTGATAGAGATTTGACGCGCCGCAAAACATTGTATGCCATAGAATGCTTTTGGACGTATTTCGATTTCCACCTGTCGCCCGACACCTCATTCATTCGGACAGGAGCCAGCAATGTCGGAAATTCGCGTTCTCGTTGTCGAAGACAATCCGATGCAGGCCAAGCTTATTGAAGAGCTTTTGGCCAGCGCCGGCGAGACCAGATTTCATACCCATACCGTTGATCGGCTCGAGACCGGTCTGAACTTTCTCGATGCCAATAAGGTCGAAGTCGTTCTGCTCGACCTGACGCTTCCTGACAGTGAAGGTTTAGCAACCTTTCTGCGGATGAATCATGCCGCCAATGGTATTCCTGTCGTCGTTCTAACTGGAAACGACGACGTTTCTATGGCGGCAAAAGCCGTGGAAGCAGGCGCCCAGGACTATCTAATCAAAGGCAAGATCGACGGCAATCGGCTGGCCCGCTCGCTACGTCTGGCCGTTAAACGAACCCATGCCGAGCAGCAAGAGTGGAACTCGCCGATGCTGCATCTGGCCCAGCAGCAATTTTTGAAGGCGGCTCAGATTATGAGCCTCGACGAAAATCTACGCGAACGGCTGCTCTTTCCGCAACGAACTCTGGTGGTCACGCTGCCCTTTCGCAAAGATAACTACACCCACGTCGAAACGGTCTTCGGCTACCGGGTGCAGCACCTGTTGACCATGGGACCGACTAAGGGTGGCATTCGCTATCATGAAGATGTCGGACTCGGGGAAGTGTCCGCCCTGGCGATGTGGATGAGCTGGAAATGTGCCCTGATGCGTCTTCCCTTCGGCGGCGCGAAAGGGGGCGTGCGAATCGACCCGACCGATCTAACCGGGCACGAACTGCAACGACTCACGCGTCGCTACACGATGGAAATCATCGAAATGATCGGCCCGGAAAAGGACATTCCGGCTCCCGATATGGGAACCAACGAACAGGTCATGGCCTGGTTGATGGACACCTACAGCCAGCAGATGGGTTATTCCGTTCCGACGATCGTCACCGGAAAGCCAGTTGCTCTGGGCGGATCGCTTGGTCGTCGTGAAGCGACTGGCCGTGGGCTTGTCTATGTCGTCGAAGAAGCCGCCAAGGTGATGGGCCTTTCGATGCAAGGGGCGACTGCGGTCGTCCAGGGGTTTGGTAACGTCGGTAGTAATACAGCCCGTCTGCTAGAAGAGCTGGGCGTGAAGGTGGTGGGTGTCAGCGATGTCTCGACCGGGCTTTATAACCCCAAGGGACTTTCGGTCACGGATCTGTTGAAATACGCGGAAGAGAACCGAGTGCTGAAAGGCTACCCACACGCCGACGAAGTCACCAACCACGAACTTTTAGAGCTGAAGTGCGATATTCTCGCCCCTTGTGCTTTGCAGAATCAGATCACCGAGCACAATGCCGAGAGGCTGCAGTGCAAGATGGTGGCCGAAGGTGCAAACGGCCCAACGACACTCGAAGCGGACGAAATCCTGAAAGAACGTGGCATCTTCGTGGTGCCGGACGTTCTGGGGAACGCCGGTGGTGTGACCGTTTCGTACTTTGAATGGGTCCAAGGAACCCAGAACTACATGTGGACCTTGGACGAGATTAACTCGCGGCTGAAGAAGATTCTGGTCGATGCCTTCCAGCGGACACTTTCCCGCAGTGAAGGCCAGAACGTCGACTTCCGTACCGCGGCATTGATCGAAGGAATCGAACGAGTCGCCGAAGCGAAGCTCAAGCGTGGTCTGTTCCCATAAGCGGAACAGGCCTATTGCTGGAGCTTCTTATCGGTGCTCTCGAAGATCTTGTCGGCACTCTTGGTGACGAATCCTTCAAACAATCCTCCGCTCGGCGTGGGATAACGCCGGGCGAACTCGTAATAGCAGCCTGGCACCTGGTGTGTGCCATCTTGAAACGGTACGTCCACTTTGGACGCCACCGTCGACGACTGCTCGAGGTAAACCTCTGGCGAACCTTTGATCGCGCCACCTGCCGTGTTCAACGCGAAGCCTTCAACGACAAGCAGGTCGTTAAGCTGTTCTAGCGAGTCAATTGTCTTCAGTTTGTTGACAAAGATCGTAAAGTGATTTGCACAGAAACCATGTGCGGCCATCCACGACGCGTACTCGCTCTTATCGCTGAGGGCCTGGTAATCCGCGTAGCTGACTTCCCACAGTCGCCCCGCGGTGCACAGCGGAGTGGGTAGATTAGCGGGGATCTGATCGAGTAGTTTGTCAATCGTTTCGCGAACGTCGGCCGGAAACTCGTCCAGCAGCAATTCACTAATGAAGATCTTCGGCAGGCCAGGGTCGGCGTGCTGATAGTGCTTGGCGAAGAGCTTCTTTTCCTCGAAGTGATACTCGCCACCTTCCTGGTAGCCCGCTTCCAGAAAAGGAACGGCTAGTTGGTCGACGCCAATTCGTGGGTCCTGGAATGTACGAAAGGCGACGTGGTCGTTTTCGATCACCTCGCCACGGGCCGTCAGAAGCTGATGAATTCGATCGGCCTGGGGATTGATTTCGCGATACTGATCCCATAGCTGACCGAGGAGCGATTCAATTTGCATGGACATGGGGAATCTCGACTTACGGTGCCAATAATCTGAATTCTACGGCGAGCCCTACGACAAGCCAACGCACGTCAGGCCAAATCAGATTTCGTCATCCTTGTTGGCGGTGTGTTCAAGATACCACTTCCCAGTGGTTCTATTCGAGCAATTTCCCAAACAGGCCAATCGGTGTCTCTGGCAGACAAAACTGGGAGAAGCAACGGTCGCGTGGCGTAATCCTCCCCAAAACAGCGGGGAAGAATCCTAGCGCATAAAAACAGGCGCCACCCCAGAAGGAGGCACCTGCATGCAAGGTGATTTGAAAACCAGCGAATTAAGAACGGCCTTCTTACTTGTCGGCGGCTTCGTTCTTTGCTTTGATCGCCTTAGGAATCAGACGCTGCGCGATCGCATCGGTCGCAGCCTGCAGGGCCGCTTTGCCTGCGATCTGTTCGTTTAAGTCGATGGCAACCGTCGTCTGACGATCGATCGCCAGCACCTTGCCGGTCTTGGCATCCAGGGCCTTGATTTCGACACGGGCCTTTACTGGGGCCAGATTGCCCACGCGAGATGTGAATTCGCTGAAGCCTTCCCCAACGAATACGATTTCGGCCGTCTTTGCCTCGGACGATTTGGCCTCAACCACTTCGCAGCCAATACCCTTTAGCAGGAACGAAAGCTCCGTTTCGCAGGCGGGATCGACCGAAGGACGACCGACGTGATGTTCGGTAATGGTCACCCTGGCAATAGGTAGCGTGGCTTCGCCCAGTTCCTTCTTGATCGAAGCGATACGATCGGTAGGTTCGACCGGGGGTGGAACCAGGTCTGCGGCGTTCTTTTCGATTTCCTTCACGATACTCGCGGCGAGTTCCTCTGCGA
The DNA here is from genome assembly GCF_039541315.1 of Bremerella cremea. Taxonomy (GTDB): domain Bacteria; phylum Planctomycetota; class Planctomycetia; order Pirellulales; family Pirellulaceae; genus Bremerella; species Bremerella cremea. Next base: position 320,812 of record NZ_BAABFZ010000002.1, read on the forward strand.
TTGCATCAATTTCGCCATCGACGTCACCTTTGGCACTGCAACCAGCAACACGACTCGTTTCACTGCTAATGATCTTCGCCACCAGCACCAGCTTGTTGCCAGCCTGAATGACGCTGCCACTGATGATCAGCTTGGCACCAGTCAGCTGACCGACCTGAACGGCTTCCGCAGGATTGACCACTCCGGAAACAGTCAACTCTTGTTCCTGCAAAATCTTATGCATGTCTTCGCGGTCGACCAGGTACATGGTCGGGTCGGTCACCAGCGAGGCGAAGACCAGATCTGAGACCTGAGTCCCAAGCCCTTCGACATCCGCGCCTCGTTCATGAAACGGGAAGATGGCTGCCGGGTAAACGGCGTCTTCGGCCTGGATAGTGGTCGCCGAAATTGAAAGCCCGAGGACCAAAGTGAGGCCCAATACAAAATTGCGGATCATCAGCTATTACTCCGAGGAATTAGGGAGATGTTCAGGGGAAAGTTTTTCCAGAATGCTTGCGAACAGGAATCGCGCCGTAGGGGCCGACTCCCAGGTAGTTTCTAAATCGAGACAGCAGATCGTGCAGCTTCCGCCACTTTCAAAACTCGCTTGCCACCAGCACCATTCGCTGGTCCCTTCGACAACTTCGAGCTTTAACGCTCCTCGAACCGATGTCAGCTCGAGTCCGCTCGGCTGCTTCTCCTTGGCATCGGCGCGGTCGAACTGAGGGTCGAAGCGTTTATCTAGCTGCGATACCACCCGGCGGTTTTGAAAAGTAATCGTGCTTAATCCAGCCATGTCTTGGGTGGTCGGGTAATCGAGAGTCCCATCGCTGGGCGCCAGCACCACGATTTGCACGCCTCGCGCGGCCAACGTTAGCATGCTGCCGACGAGGGCTCGTTGTTTCTTCAGCGAGACGCCTTGGCCAACGACCAGAATGCCGCTTTCCAGGTTATCGAGGGTATTCGTATTGGTGATTCGGCTGAAAGGAATCTCGGCCGATTCGAATCGCTTGGCCGTCTTTCCTTCGGGATCGAACAGTTGGATGTCGAGCGACTTGAGCCACTCGCGCCGGGCAACGTACGGATCTTTCGGAAACAGGAAAACGGCCTGCTTGGAACGCGTCAGTTCGTTACCTGCAGCATCAACAATCACCGCCGTGAGTTCGGATTCAAGAATGGTGGGATTACGAACCTGAGGCAAACTAACGGTTAACTCGATGGTCGAGTTTTCCCCTGCGTTCAGTTGGAGAGATTCTTCGATTCGAGTCACCGTCCGCGAGCCAATCGCGTACTGCCAAAGAACCCTTCCAGCAAATGCCTTGGTTGCGTGGACTTGAAAACGAAGTGGGGCCGTTGTTTCGGCAAAGTGAGCTTGAACGCCAACCGGTTTGACAGAAACGGGGCCTGGAGCATCGTCCGCCGCGAAGAGAGTCGCTGTGGGAAACGCTGCTAAAACGAGCGCCGCGATCACGTAAGGATGTCCGAGCAATTGGTAACCATTCATGCTCTTTTACTCCCTGGGTTCCGGAGTTGTTCCGGGCCTTTCCAAAACAGACGTCAGTGAAACCAGTTCCATGGATCGCCGTTCGGGCATGATGGCTATTTCCTTTCCATCAGGCCGGAAGAGGAATCGGGTTGAAGAGGTGTAGTTCCCAAGGTCGGCAGCCTTCTTACCATTTGCCAAATCCCAAAGTTCGACCTTGTTGGCCTGCTGAAATTCGCCCCCAACGTGAGAACTCACGATATAGTTCAACGACCAACGACCATCGGGCGAGACCGCTAAGGATCGACCGATGACCGTCTCTTGCAGCACCTTCGTCGGCCCCCATTGGAAGCTCCAGGTGATCAAAGAGTTGGCGTCGTTGGGAACCATTCCGACGAGTTCGCCGCCAGGCAACACTCCAGCAACGGAGTAAAGCGACTCGATACTGCTTTCCTGAGTTCCATTCTCGACCGAGTAAAGCCGTGGCTCGTCGTTCCGTGTGCTGGTTAGTACATACTTTCCGTCGGGTGTGAATTCGACACGATCGAAACCCATATTGGGATTTTGGAACTTTGCTCGCACTGTACCGTCGGCGACATTCCAAATGAGGCCAACTCGATCGCGATTGATCGCCGCTACCCGGTCCCCTTGCCAAGAAAATGCGATTCCGGTGATTTCGTTCGACAGTCCGTCTAGCTCGGCAATCGGCTTCAAGCCATTTGTCTGCCACAAGACGATACGACCATCGCGATTTCCAGCAGCAAAATACTCGCCGTCGCGACTGAACGCTACTTGCACCATTCCCTGTGGGTCGTCAATTACATTGGCCTCAAGCTGCTTGGTCTGAGCATTCCACAGCTGGACGGAATTCGTTCCCCTGTCTCGCGCAGTGAGTATCCATTTACTGTCGGGAGAATAGGACAGCGATCGAATTCCGAATCGATCCTCCGTAAGCTTCTTATGGGAGTCAACGGGAAGCTGGGGGTAGTTCCGCGACTTCGACGGTGCCGAAGCTTCGACGGTGCCATGCAGCGCATTCGTCAACGAGACCCCAGAGCCATCGAAAAGCACTTGAAGCGTCCCTGACGGGCCCTCGATTTCGTTTGCCTGAACAACAGGACCAAACCGGTTGGTCATCAATAGTTTATTCAGTTGTAGCGAGCCCTGAACGAAGCGAACGGTAGGAGACTTGGGTGATATCCCCCAATGGTTCTGATAAAGCCATGGTACTTCGCCGAACGATTCCAGCGATTCATCCTGGAGGTTTCCACGCTGCCACTCCATGCCGATCACATGCACGTCACCGGTGCGGGGTTCTATGAGCACCTCTCCCTCTTTCACGTCGGCGATTACCGTAGTGACGTCGAATTCTGGATAGCCAATTCGTTGAAGTCCGAGTTGCCGGTACGTTGGCGGAAGAGGCCGCACGGCAAAGGTAGCACCCTGGTACATATCTTTGGTGGTTCGATTGCCGCCGACACCGTTGGTGTAGCGTGGTCCTGTGCTGACGGTCAGCTTTTCAGGATCGACCACCAGGGGATACAGGTTCACCTCATAGACCTGGCAATTCCTGGTAATCAGGACAGCCCCTTTGCCATCTTCGGAATGCAGCCAGCGAGAACCAGCGACACCGAAGGCGATATCGGTATCCGTAGGCGAAACATCCATTGTCTTGTTGTTGACGATACGCTTGGCTTCGTGAAAAACATTGACATGATGCTTTCCGTTTGGATCGAAATGAACATCGGCGATCCAGCTTCGGCCCGCGTATCCAGCAACGATGGCTTTGCCAGGGGCATATGGAGCCAGCGTAATCTCGGGCTGGATATAGAGATTGCTTGCTGCGATCTCGTCTCGAGCTATCAGCGGCAGGCCAGTTTCGTCCGTAATCGGAGAAGCCTCTGCCGTAAGTGGATCGATCACCCAGATCTGGCATTTCTGATTGTGCACACTGAAGCCAACCCAGATATAGCGGCCATCGTATCGCATCGACTGCAGGAAAGTATTTGGAGGGCAAGTGATGACTTCCTGCAATGGCTTGCCGGGCACTGCCAACAAGAAACTGCCTCCTGTGAAAAGAATGTCGCCACCTTCGGGAAGGGGACATGCCTCTGAGATGTTTCTTAATTCTCGTTGCGTACCATTCTGCGTGACGTACGTCTCTTCAAGTTTCCGGAATGAGAGCTTCGATTCGGCGTTAGGATCGGTATGCGTCTTGTGCTCTCGCTTATCGCCCGCCCCAGAAATGGCAACCAGCATCGAGTTCGCCTGAAGCTTTAGGTGTGCATTCGCTTTGGGAGCCTCTTTCAACCGCGTGAGAATATTTCTGCCTTCCCAGCTCTTGAGGATATCTTTCGTGTATCCCCGATGGAGAACCGCTTCCATCAGCGCCCGAAGGTCTGGTTCGTCTTGATGTTCCAGGATGAACTTGGCGCGTTCGATGTACTGGTGCGTCGGAGGCATTCCGGCGATGGCGAAATTCAACATCCAGGAACATCCGCGCCACTGTTTCGCGGCCGCATATCTCTGGACAAGTTGGCGTGCCAGCAGACGCCTTCGATTCTCGAACGCGAACTGTTCCTGGACGATTTGTTCTAATTCTGGCGTTCCATCATGCAGGAAGGCATACGCGGAAAAGGGCCTTCTTGACCGAAAGTGATCCCACAGCGGAGCAAGGTCTTGAAGCTCCGCCCGGTTGGCGAAGGTTTCGATGTGATCCCAATGACGCTGCAAAACTGGAGAAGCCGCTTTTTGGGCCGACAGGCTTCTCGGGTCCAAAGCTAACGCCAAGGCGCCTGCAATTTGCGGAAGGATTTCAATCAGTTTCAAGTGTAGGTGTTGCTGGTCGGGATCTATTAGCAAACTCGCCTCGAAGAGACTCGATGCTTCCGGAAGGTTCCCTAGACGAAGAAACTGCTCCGCTCGCTGGTTTAACAGTGCGACCTCTTCCGCGGTGTCGACCTTGATCGCGGCAATCCCTTGTGACTCTGCCAGGCGGGTGGCGATGCCGCGCAGAAACGACGGCACTTCGGATGGTGGCAGCGTTTGCTCAATCGTTTCGAGCTGCTTGGAGCCTTGTTCGACACGGACCAAGACCTGGACGGTGCGGTCGCTCCCCTTCCCTTCGTTCCGAAACGTTCCCAGCAAATAAATCGGCAGGCGTCGGCGAATTGAGTTTTGATCGGCCGATAGCTTCAGCTCGTTAGAGATCGCCTGGGCCTCTTCCAGTTCGACGACCACGGCGTTGGGCGAATCGAGAACGACCTGTTCCAGCAACTTGGCATACGTTGCCTTTAAATGGTCGTGCTCGTAGGTCAGATCATCGCTGACAAACGGTGGGATGGCGAATACGAGTTGTAGATCTTGCCGCGACTTGTCGATTCCCTGGGTAGCCAGCGTGGTGAGTAACTCGGCATCGACCGTTGGGTCGCTACCGATCGGCACCTGGCTTGACACGAGCCGAAGCCCAAATTTGGTTTCTGAAACGACCAGATCAAAGAATTGCTGGTTTCCTTCGGTATGCGTCTTCAGGATGATCAGGACATCAACGTTCAGCGACTGCCCCACCGAGACTCGCTGCTCGGCGGCAGTGGCCGAAAAGATCGATTGCAGTTCACGTTCGGCAACGACTTTTTGAATTTCATTTCGTTCTACCCAGCGACTATCCGGGAGCGAGAGCAAGTTGGCTTCGACAAGACCTCCGGCGGGAGTCTGGCCAACTTCAATCAAGGCGCAACGTGGCGGTTCCGATGGAAGTGTCGGCTCCTGAGCGTCCAGGGACGCTGAGGCCAGGGCGAACCATAGCATTCCAGCAAGTGAGAAGGTGAATCGCAAACGCCGCATAGTGCATCTCCCGGGCTGACACAATCAAGCCCGTTGATTTTTAAGATCACTGCCATCGATCCGAACACGGACAGCAGTCCCATGGCTACCAGGAAGACCCTCTTCGGGGGTGTCCTGCGATGTTACCATACGACGAGGAAAGGGTGTGCGATTTGTTGGTCCAAATCCTCAGAAAATTCACAGGTCGAAGCCAAGAAATAAAAAAGCGAGGTCCATGAATCGTTCACGGACCTCGCTCAGGGCAAAGGTACTTCCTTTTTAGTCAGGCGACTTAGAGTTCGCCGATGACCTGGCCGTCGTCTTTCGAGGCGATTCGATTGACCGACACGCCATCCATGTTTTCGGTGAAGAAGCGAACGCTGGCGTCGCTCAGGACGAACTGGGCACCGCCAGGATGGTGCGAGCCGAAACCGTACTGATTCGTACCATTAATCTTGTATTCGGCGCTCTGCGCTCCGCTGCTTGTGACACCACGCAATGTCTGGTGCGTCGCTACATTGCTGGAAGCACCGCCGGTCGTGACGCCAATCCAGACGGCGCCTAAGTACTTGATCAAATCGTCAGATGAGTTACGGGTACCATTCTTACCGAATGGCACTTCACCGATCATGACGGTGTTGGTCGTGCCGTCGGTGACGTCCCGAAACTTGGTGGCACTATTCGGTGAGAACATCCCGTTGCCGCCGTTGATGCAGCTTCCGGAGTAGTATCCACAGTCATCGTCAGGATAGTTGTACTGCGTGTTCAAGTCACCAAACACACCTTTGTAGGTCGACAGGCCGTGCGATGGTTCCGAGTCGGAATTCTTAAACTCCGGGTTCACGTCGCCGCCAGGCGCGCTGGGGCAACGATAGGTCGAGATCAGTCCCTGCGAGTATTCCAGAATCGCAGGGTCGTCAGACGTGAACTGATTCATCACGTTCAGTGCTTCGTAGCGATTGTTCTGCTCAATCTGTGGCAGAATCATCGCCCCCCACCCCCAGCCCGGCCCCGAGAAAGTCGAGTAACTGTAACTTCGACGGTAGAAGCCCGCCGGAAAACAACCGTAGGTGTCGTGATAGTTGTGCATCGCCAACCCCATCTGCTTGAGGTTGTTCTGGCATTGCGATCGACGTGCTGCTTCGCGTGCCTGCTGCACGGCTGGCAGAAGCAGCGCGATCAAGATGCCGATGATGGCGATCACCACCAGCAGTTCTACTAACGTGAAACCGGCTCGATTCGTCTTCGAGGCGAGTTGTCGTGTACCCATTACGTGTCCCTTATTGGCCGCCGCGATGTCATGGATGAAAACAGGATTTGGGGGCATGATGTGGGGGAGATTCGCGATTCGGCTTCTTAGAAGTTAAGAAAAATAGCGGGGCCCATATAAGGGAAGTTTGCGCAAAGGAATTACCTCTTTTGCGAGCTCCCCTTTACGCCACGTCTTTAAAACAAAATTACGCGACCATGGCCATACGATTGCGAGGGGGGCGCCTCACGATCCAGGCCAAGGTCGCGTAGGGTGGTTCAGCGTCGCAGGAGCGTTCTGCTTAGGGTTCCGCTAGTGAGTTATCGTCGAGGTAGTCGCCGCGTTTTGGTTTGCTCTTCAGATTGAACTCGAAGCTGTTATCGGCTCCTGCGTTCACCGAGACAACGGCGACGCCATTCTCAGCGTACATGGGCGAGAGCTTCACCGCCTTGCCAGACGACGTCTTGGTTTCGCTGGTCGAAACGATCTTCACCAGGAAGTCACCAGTCGCAACACCGGCACCTCGATCTCCAGTATTCAACTCGAACTCGCCATCGGCGTTGGTCGTGCCGAAGGCTCGCGGGCCGGTTTCCGAGTGAAACACAACATTCGCGTTCTCGATCGGATTGCCATCGAGTTGCACGACCCCTTTCGCAGGGAGCATGTCGTAGGAAGGTGTTTCCGAGCAGCCGGTGAGACTACCCACGATCATCATTAAAACAATGCCGGGTACAGTTGCAACTGCGAAGTAGTGCTTTGCCATTGGTCAACCGAAGAAGGTACGAATATCGTGCTGGCGTATGATTGCAAAACCGTCTTGTAAAAGAAGGCACTCACAACCTTAGAAACCATGGCAGATTGCCCCTAGGGACCTTCGCGCAAAATGATTAACGGATTTTGCAACTAAGATCGCGTGATACGGCAAACGCCCGCAAAGCTTGCCAGAAGAAGGCTCTGCGGGATGGTTCGCACACCCTAACTAGCGTTATCCAGCAGGTCTTGCGGGTGATTACGACGGAACTCGCCTGGTGTCATGCCAGTCATCCGTTTGAAGAATCGCAGCATGGCGTTCTCGCAACTGAAACCAGCCTGCTGACTGATCTCGGCCAGGGTTTGGCCCGTCTGACGAAGATGTGCCTTCAAGACATTCAGGCGCGTCATCCGAATCTCTTCCGCTGGCGATCGCTTGAGCACTTTTCGGAAGCGTTCTTCGAGCGAACGACGAGAGACATCGAGATGTCGAGTGAGATCAGAAACGGTGATCGCAATGTCGCTATTACGTTGAATGAACTGAACGGCCTGACGCACAAGGGCATCGCTGGCAAAGACCGTATTGGTCGAGGCCTTTTCCACGATCCCTTCCGGTGCGATCAAAATCGGATCGTCGCTCGGTTCTCCTCCGCCGATGATACGTTGCAGTTCTTTGGCTGCTTCGTAGCCGACCTGTTCCACGCGTTGTTCGATGTACGAGATTGGGATCGGCGACAGCTTTGACACAAGTGGATCATCTTCCACGGCCAGAATTGCAACGTCGTTCGGGACGTTAATTCCTTCCGCACCACAGGTCAAAATGATCTCGCGAGCCTGGATCGTATTCCATGCCACGATGCCAACGGGCTTCGGCAGCGAACGGACCCATTCGACGAGGCGTGTTCGCTGGAAGTCGAAGTCAGGCTGAGGTGCCGCCGGATCGGGCGCGAACTGATAGGTTCGGCAGCCAGCACCTTCCGCCGATTTGACCACTTCCGGCAAGACCTGATCCTGATAACTGTAGCACAGCGGTGGACCGATATAGCCAATGTTTTCAAAGCCACGCTGAACGAAGAACTCGCCCGCGATCTTTCCACCGCCGGATGGATCCGCAATCACTTTTGGAAAGCGCCGACTGTGCACGCCATGCCACGAGACATTGATCGTCGGCAACTGATGCTGAGCGATCGATTGGCGAAGCGATTCGTTCGAGATTCGCGAAATGACTCCGTGACCGCGCCAGTCGTCTGGCAGCGTCGGAGGAGCCCCGATGCCACGGGGATGCATCCAAAAATCCCAGTTTCCATGCTCCAAGGCATAGCGAGCAACGCCATCGAGAATGGATCGGCTCCAATGACTCTCGTTTAGAATCAATAAAGCGATGCGGAGTCGGTCAGGATAAGCTGGAATGCGCTGGATCATCAATGAGCCGCCTTCAAGCTGTGCGGAGGTGGGGTTCGTCTTCTTAGCAAAACTAATTGCTCGTTCTGTCTGAGTCGAACATGAAATGCAATTCGCGGGCCAACTTTATTTCTCGCGGGTATCACGCGATTCCATAAGAGAGTGAATCGGTCAATTCGGTGTGTTTCTTCGGGCAAGCCGCAAAAATCGAATATTGGTATGCGCAGAAGAACATTGTTCCACCTTCGGATCTTGGGCATATTTCCTGATACGAAAGCAGACTGTGCCCATTAATCAGGCACAAGTTGATTCTTTTTTGTCAGAGAACTGAACCATTTACGCGGTTCTACGCCAAAACAAGGAGTGTCAATGAAGCCCCAATTTCTGCGAAAAGCCTACCCCTCGATGTGGCTTCTGTTTGCGGTGGCTTTGCTCGCCGCCGATGCGAAGGCCTGCACCACCGCAGTGATCAGCGGCAAGGTGACTGCCGACGGTCGACCTCTGCTATGGAAGAATCGCGACACGAGCACTGGTCTTCATAACGAAGTCGCAGTGATCACGGGTGGCAAGTACAAGGCCGTTGCCGTGGTGAACGCCGGACAGCGATCGACTGTTTGGATGGGTGTCAACGAAGCAGGCTTCTGCATCGAGAACTCGCTAAGCCGCGACCTCGCCATCAAGGAAGACACCTCTGGCCCAGGCAACGGCTCGCTGATGCGAATGGCCCTGCAAACGTGTGCCACGGTCGATGACTTCCGACGCTTGTTGGAAGAGACCAACGTCTCGGGACGTTCCACGATTGCGAACTTCGGTGTGATCGATGCCCATGGAGGCGCCGTTCTCTTCGAGACCGGTCCGAAGACGTACAAGTTGTTCGACGCGAACGATCCCGTGGTGGCTCCGGATGGCTATGTTGTCCGATCGAATTTCTCGACCACTGCTCAGCAGTTGGAAGCGAATCCGACTCGAAAAGAACTCGACAAGATCTACTCAGCTGAGCGCTACCTGCGGGCTCGCGACATTCTGGACTTGTGTGCATCCGACAAGATCGATCTGCAAGAAGTGGTTCGCCAATGCTGCCGTGATATGAGTGACGATTCAGGCAAAGCGTATGCCGGCACCATCAACGGTCCCGCTGGTGAACTGCCGGAGTCGATCGCGACGACAAGTACCATCAGTCGCACGACCACCGTTTCGGCTGTGGTATTTCATGGAGTAAAGCGAGGCGAAAACCCCAAGTTGACCACCATGTGGACCATGCTGGGTGATCCGAAGTTTTCGATCGCCGTTCCAGTCTTCCCGATTGGCCACGTCGCCGATCCATTGGAAGACGAAAAGGGTGGCGAAATTGGCGAGATCGCTATTTCACTTCGCGACTGGCGCCTGACGCCTGATCGAGATGGTGTCTTCACCAGTGGCCTGGCCGGCATGTGGAAAGATATGTGGAGCACCGAGGACCATCTGATTTCGGTCACGCTCGAAGCGAAAGAACGTTGGGCCAAAGAAGGCATCAAAGTGGGCGATGTAAAAGTGTTGCAAACCAAAGCAGCCGAGCACGCCATGAAGGCGATGCAGCAGGAACTTATCGACGAGAAGAACGCAGCCTTGCAGCTCACCGCGCCTGCTCCTCCAGAATTCGGCACGCCACTGGCAACTTCGGCGGCCAACTAGTCTGCCCGTTGTCAGCCAACCACATCCCCAAATCAAGACCGTAACCTCCGAGAACCGATATGAAGGCCTTCCAACCTCTCCCTCCAACTCGTTTGTTCGTCCAACGCTTTGTCAGCGGTCTCTTCCTGACGCTACTCGCCGCGTTGCCAGCGATGGCAGAAACCAACTCCGGCGGTGCCTCCCCTTCCCTGGTTCGTGTCGCGATCTACGATCACAGTGGCGGATCGGCAGCGGGACCGAAGAACCTGCAAACGTTCCTCGTGCCTAAGAACGGTTTCGAATCGAAGGTCGTGACACCTCAACAAATTCGCGACGGTGTTTTGGACGAATTTGACGTGCTGATTATGCCAGGCGGCTCGGGCAGTGCCCAGGCGAAGAACCTGGAAGACGAGGGCCGCGAGATCATTCGCAAATATGTCGACAACGGTGGCGGCTACGTTGGCATTTGTGCTGGGTCGTATCTCGCCTCGTCACACTACAGTTGGTCGCTCGGCCTGATCAACGCCAAGGTGTGGGACCGTTCGCACTGGGCGCGGGGCACCGGTACCGTCTCGCTCGAGCTTTCGTCGACCGGCAGTGACCTGTTAAAGTCGGACAAAGACTCGGTGCCATGCTATTACGGCCAAGGCCCGTTGCTGGTTCCGAACAACGATCCATCGCTGCCTGGTTACGAAGTACTCGCAACCTACGGAACTGAGATCGCCGAGAAAGGTGCTCCTGAAGGAGCGATGACCGGCACGCACGCGATCGTGCGATCGATGTTTGGTGCTGGCCGAGTCATTTGTTACAGCCCACATCCTGAAAAGACCGGTGGCCCGAACTCGATCATGGCCGAAGGGGTTCGCTGGGCAGGCACCGGTAAAGCGAAATAGTCTTCCACCAAAGATATCTCGCGAACAGCAAACAGACCCAGGACGACAATTCCGGTAGATAGGATTTCGAGCTTGATTTTCCCCCAATCAGAAGCGCTACGTTTGCTCGATCGGATCGCCGACCTGGTCTTGCCATGTCCACCTGCGGAAGCGGTGGAACATCTCTATCCCTGGGATGCCGAGCTGCTGTTTCCAGCCGCTGGTACGCAGATCACCTTGGTTGGCTACGGTAGCTTGATGAACCGGAAGTCCGCCTTGCGAACGTTCTCGACCGAAACGGTTCGCGATGCCCGACCTGCCGTCGTGCTGGGAGCCCGTCGAATCTATGAATACGTGATGAGTCCACAAGGACGTCGTGTTTACGGCCCCAGTAAATGCCAGCACAGCTTCGGCGTTCTCAACGCTCGCCCGAGCAATCATAGCGAAGACTGGTTCAATGGAATGGCCTTTTCACTTCGCATGGAAGACATGCAAAAGTTGGTCAGCCGCGAGTACGCGTACGACCTGGTTCCCGCCTGGTCAATTCCCTGGGATGAACTGGACGCGGCGCCTCGGTTGACCTACTTTCTCTCTTGCCGCCAGCCTAACTTCGACGGCCGAAAGACCATCGACCCAGAACTGTTGCCGCATCCAACATACCACGCCCTCTGCGAAGAAGGCTGCCGAGAAATCTCCCCCGGCTTCCTCGAAGCCTTCCGCTCGAGCACCTGGGTCCGCAATGCCCGCTATAGCGACTCTCGAGAACTGATAGAAAGCGATCAGGACGGCCGCAACTAGGCGACTTTAGCGAGTAATTCCTCGAAGATCTTGCGGGGACGCATTCATTCGGCGGCAGTTGCCTGTCAGGCTCCGGTCACCCAGGAGGCACTCCTTTGGAAAGTGCTTGTTTCTCCATTTTTCTCTTCGAGTTCGGCGATCTGCTTCGGTATGTTGAAAGAAGGCGGCGTGGACCTGCTTGCGGTTCGGACTATCTCCTTCTCGCCTCTGCTCAATCATCCCTCCTGGAGCTGTCGCATGATTTCTTTCGTTCGATCTCGTCTCGCTCTGTGCTTTTCGCTTCTTTTCATTCTATTTCTGACGTTACCTTCGTCCGCCCAGGAAGCTGTGAGTTCGCCTCCAGCCGCTGATGCTGCCGCGGTCGACAGGAACAGGCCCGTTCAGGTTTACATCTTGCTGGGGCAATCGAATATGGTCGGCGCCGGAAAAATTGGTCCCGTCGACAAAGATGGCACTCTGGAGCATGCCGTGAAGCAGAAAGGAAAGTACCCCTACCTTGTCGATGCTCAGGGAAATTGGAGCCAGCGAACCGACGTTCGTAATGTGCGTGTCATGGGAAGTGGCACAGGCCCTGCGAAGCTATTCAACAACGAGTGGATGACCGTCAAAGGACGTTCTATCGGGCCGGAGCTCGGCATCGGTCATGCCCTGGGCGATGCGACCGATGCCCCGGTTTTAATTTTGAAGAGCTGCATTGGCAACCGTTCGCTCGGCTGGGACTTATTACCACCGGGCAGCGAAGGCTACGAGTTCGAGGACAAGGGCAAAACTTGGGTTTATGCAGGCTATAAGCAGTCGCCGATGCGATGGGAGAAAGGCACCCAGCCGCAGCCCATCACCTGGTACGCCGGCATGCAGTACGACGGTGACATCGCGAATGCCAAGCAAGTCCTAAGCGAACTAGAGAAGTATTACCCCGACGCCACGAGCTACGAGATTGCCGGGTTCTTCTTTTGGCAAGGAGACAAAGACCGCTACGACGCAGGACTCGCCAGTCACTACGAAGCGAATCTGGTCCGATTTATTCAGCAACTTCGCCAAGACTTCGACGCCCCTCAAGCCAAGTTCGTCTGTGCGACCCTCGGCCAGACCGAACAGGGAGCCACCGGCAACGAAGGTCCGATCCTTAATGCCCAACTATCGGTCGACGGACGAAGCGGCAAATACCTCCAGTTCCAAGGCAACGTCGCCACCGTCTACACTCACCCCATCAGCCACGGCGGAGCATCGAACGGCCACTACGGAGGCAACGCCGAGACGTACATGGACGTCGGCGAAGCCATGGGCAAAGCGATGGTGGAACTAAATCGCCGGTGAGGTGGGCAATTGGCAGAGTGGATGAAGATCTCCATGAACTTATCATGCGGATTCACTTCTGCCTCACGATGAACAACGCTCTGAGATAAGTTTCGAGGCGATGCGAATTTTTGACCCTGCCCTGAAGAATGGAAGCCTCAGGGACCGAAACCTGCGGACCGATTTCATTCCGCAAATATCTGATGGCTTAAAAACTGCAATGAAAAAAGACTTACGACCTAATTAAACGGCGTAAGTCTCTCCAGCAAAAAAAGTATCCCCGGCGGGGTTCGAACCTGCAACCTTCGGCTTCGGAGGCCGACTGTGTTGTCTGTGAGATGTGGATATTACTGGCTTTGTGTCACAGACCGAAAACTTGCGCACATGCTGCGCATAAATGGGCGTTTTGCTCGCTCAGGTCAACCGTGCGAATAGACCCGATTGTTCAGATTGACACAGCGCAGATCCCAATCAAGAAAGTTCTCCACTGTCAACTCGATGAACATTAGACGCTGCGTTATTATTACAATTCCATTCACACAAATCTGCTTTCTCAACGTACGGACCGCCCATGGATTCCCAGGTTTTTGAGCAGCTGCTCTTCGAAGATGAGAGCGCAACTCTTGATTTCAAGCAAGGGCCGTACCAATACGCAGGAGCTACCGATGAGGTCAAGTCTGAGATCCTCAAAGACATCCTTGGATTTGCGAACGGATGGAGACGGTCGGAAGCCTACATATTGATTGGCGTCAAAGAAGTTCGCGGTGGACGTAGTATTGTTGTGGGCACAGAAGATCACCCCCAAGAAAACGACTTGCAGCAGTTTATCAACAGCAAGACGAACAGGCCTATACAGTTCTCGTATGAGGTCTACCCGTTTGAGGGACAATCCATAGGGATCATTCGGATAGAGCTTCAACCGCGACCGTTCTACTTATTGCAGAACTACGGGAAACTCCAAAAAGAAAAAGTATATGTCCGCCGTGGTAGCTCAACAGACCCTACAAGGCCGGCTTCACTTGACGAAATCTCGCAAATGGGATCTGCCACAAGTGCCCATTCGTTAGAACCGAAGCTAAGCGTTGAATTTGCCCGTAATGACTCTGACATTTCACTCGGCAGAAGGACTTCATTGTCTGCGGAGTGGTGTGACCTGCCAGAATCGAAGGACATTCCTTTGCTAGAATATCGCCCCTCATCTGGTAATAGCCAATATTCATTCGATGTTGACAAGATAAAGGAACTCTTAGGGGATGCTACGCTCAACAAGAACTATTACAGACAGTTGGCCGACTATGAATTCGCACATCGACTGTTTAGGTCGATTCGAATCGTGATTTCAAATACTGGGCCAGTCGCCGCAATGGACGTTCGCGTTGAGATGGAATTACGTATCGGTGATGGAGTGGGAATTTATGAGTCAACAGCGTTGCCTGAACTTCCAAAAAGACACCAATCACGTTACGACGCGGTTTCGATGGTCGCACGTAATATCCGCCCACTCGCTCCGTCATCACCTGGAGATGTCGGCATTGTGACCAATAGCGAGCGGTTTAAGTTTGTTATGCAGTGCGGAAATATCCAGCCTGGTCGTAAGATTTTCTCGGAAGCGTTTCTCGTTGGCGTCCGCGACTCTGGAACCACGCTGCTCCCATGTAAAGTGTTTGCTGAGAACCTGCGTAGTCCAGATGTTTTCAGCATTCTGATCGATGCAGAGATAACTAAGACAACTCTGTCCGTCGACGATCTAACTGCATTGGCTGATAGCATGTGACGCGAGTGAACTCTGAATACTCGACAATTTTGAGTTAGGCCATCTTTCGTCGCTCATCGTCAATGTTGATAACACTCCGCTTCTCCGGCTCAGTAACTGTGGCAAAGGGTAGCGAAGCTACTGCAGCTCGCTTCGACTCACTTCGAGCGCGGTTGTAGACCTTCATCGTCATATCGAGAGTCGAGTGCCCTAGGATCAGGATCTCTTGCACGGCCTTGGGAGTACCGCCGTTTTCAAGTGTCAGCGTGGCGAAAGATACCCGCAAGCCATGAACGTCGACGCCCTCCCCATTTGTGACTCGAACTACTGACAGTTCAGTTAACAGGTGTATTTTTTGCGGGCCAGAAGGAGCACAACAGGCTGGTTCCGGTCGTAGGGTGAAGACGTGAATTCGGCAGATGGGCAATAAAGGAATTGCCAGTGAATTCTTCTACGTCAGTCGTTATGGAATACGCTAAGGCTCTCGAAACTGGGCGACCTGCTTTCTAATTACCGTAATTAAATTTAGATCCGTTTTGATTTCTGACGGGGATCCAGTGAAATAACTTCCCGGCCCTACTACAAGGCTCTTGAAGCATCTGCCTTATTTCACTTTGTGGAAAGCGACATTCGTAGTCGCTGCAGGATGTTAATTCGGTATTTGTGTCTCCGGGGTCTTGGGCACATGGTGCGCGCAAACGGGGACCAAAACAGACTAAAACAGGCCGTTTGAAGAGGTGTAAGGCGCGATCCAACCGCGGAAAGAAAAAGGCGCACCTCTTTGCCTAGTCACGGCTTAACAACAGTATCCCCGGCGGGGTTCGAACCTGCAACCTTCGGCTTCGGAGGCCGACACTCTATCCAATTGAGCTACGGGGACTTGGGTTTTTTCAATATTAGGGGGCAGGTCTAGCGGTTGTCAACGAGCGAGGGGATGGAAGTTAAAAACTGGTAAGGAGTACGGTCAAATCCTCGGGTTCGGTACGAATTCGTGGGAGATCGCTTGTACTTTCGCGGCGAAGCCGAAACAATCGTGCGTGCCAGGGTTTAACGATGGAGTTGGAGTTCGCGATGATTATTCGCAAAGAGTACAAGTTTTACGCCGCTCACCGGAATGAAGAGTTGCAGGATAAATGCCGTAACCTGCACGGGCATCGCTACGGAATTGTCTGCCATTTCGAGGTGCAGCGGACCGGTTCGTACTCGACGCTGTTCTCCGACTTCGACGAAAAAATCGGCCCGTTTCTCAAAGAGCACTACGACCACGGGATGTTGATCAACGTCCACGATCCGCTGTATGCCACCCTGAAGCAGCATATGGAAGTCCACGGCGAGGATTTCAAACTGCGTGAATTTCAGGGGCCAACCTCCGTGGAAAATCTGGCTTACCAGCTGTTCACGGATATCACCGAGATGGGTTTTGAACTGGTCCGGCTGGATGTCCAGGAAACCGATACCTCGGTGATTACCTACGATCGCGAAGATTGGGCCCGGGACCAGAAAGCCCAGATATTTTCGAGCGTTCCGACCGCTGATACCGCCCACTAGGACTGCTGGCACGCGAAAATGTTCGTCGCTTTTTGCTCAAAAAAGAGCTAAGATAGAACTTCGAGAGCGTACTTTTTCGCGCGTGACTTCTCCTGGAAAGAGAGCCGGTGGCGCTTACTTATTTCAAACGATTCCGCATGGAGATCTCACTGGAAGATCTCCCCGAAGAACCGCCGTTACCGGTCGGATATCGGCTGGTGCCATGGTCGGCCGAGATTCTCAAGCGGCACGCAGAGGTGAAGTTCCAGAGCTTTCGGTTCGAGGTCGATGCCAACGTCTTTCCCTGTCTGGGGGATGCGGAGGGCTGCTTCCGCCTGATGCGCGAGATTTCGATGCGGGATGGCTTTCTGCCAGCGGCGACCTGGATGGTAGAGTTTGATGATCCGCAATTGGGTGACTGGCGGCCCATCGCCACCATTCAAGGTGTTCGAGATCGTGAGGGAAACGGCTCGATTCAGAATCTGGGCGTGATCCCCGGCTTTCGTGGGATGGGAATCGGTGCGGTACTGCTAATACGGGCACTCCAGGGTTTCCGCGACCACGAGATGCCCAAGGCTTCGCTTGAAGTCACTTCGCAGAACCTGGGTGCAATTCGGCTCTATCAGCGGCTTGGATTTCGGATCGCCTCTACCGTTTATAAAGCGGTGGAAATGGGCGCCGTCCAAACCACCACCCAGGCCTAACCAGTCAGACTGGGTCTTGTAGGGAAATGTTCCGGCCGTTTTAATCGGGGATTGGCCCTTCGAGGTAACTCCTTCCGAACACCCTTGCAACAGCGGGAAGCGACGGCAAAAACGTGCGTTCGACCATCTACTCCGAGAGCTTCGACAACGGATTGACCCTCCTCGCGGAGTCCATGCCTTGGCTGCAATCGGCGGCATTTTCGATTGCCATTCCAGCAGGCGTACAGCGAGAAGAAGAGTCAAATCGAGGCGTTGCCAATCTGCTGTGCGACTGGATGCAGCGCGGCTGCGGCCAATTTGATAGCCGGCAGTTCGTGGAAGCGCTTGATAACCTGGGTGTTGCCCGCGGCGGCGGCGTTTCCAGCAGTCATTTAAACTTCAGTGGGGCTCTTCTGGCTGGCAATTTGAGGCCGACGCTGGGTCTCTATGCCGACTTAATCTTGCGGCCTCATTTTCTGCCAGACGAATTTGAAGACGCCAAACAGGTGTGCTTTCAAGAGCTGCGAGCCTTGGAAGATGATCTGCATCAGCAAGCGATGCTCAGCTTGCGTCGCCAGATGTATGCCGACCCTTGGGGCTGGCACCCGACCGGAACGTTGGCCTCGGTCGAGTCGCTGACAGAAACAGGTGCGAAGTCCTACTTCGATACGTGGATCCGCCCTGACGAAACCATCATTTCTGTCGCCGGTAACTTCGATTGGAACCAGCTTCGCGACGAGATCGCCGCCCTGTTTGGCAACTGGAAGTCGAGCCCTGGCCAGAAGAACTTCCTGGGATCGAAACTGCCTGAATATGTCCATATTCCGTTTGAATCGAGTCAGACGCATGTCGGCCTCGGCTTCGAGGGGATTCCCGTTTCGAGCCCAGACTTTTACCAGGCACGTGCTGCGATTGGCATCATGAGCGACGGGATGAGCTCGCGGCTGTTCAGCGAAGTTCGCGAGAAGCGTGGGCTTTGCTATACGGTTTATGCCTCGTGCAATTCACTCAAAACGCAAGGTGCCGTTCTGGCGTACGCCGGGACCAGCACTGAACGAGCCCAAGAGACGCTTGACGTGATGATCGAGCAATTCAACGATCTGCCGAAGGGCGTTCGTCAGGACGAACTGACGCGACTGAAGGCACGATTCAAGAGCGGGATCATCATGCAGCAGGAATCGAGTTCCTCGCGGGCATCCTCGCTGGCGGCCGATTGGTACCATCTCGGACGAATCCGTAAGATGGACGAATTGGAAGCGATCGTCGACGGCATTACGGTCGATACGATCAATGCCTATGTCGCAGCAAATCCGCCGAAGAATTATCGGGTAACGACCATCGGTGCAAAGAGATTGGAGGTTCCGAGTGGAATTTCGTCAAGCGACGCTTGATAACGGCTTGGAGATTGTCGCCGAAGTCAATTCGAATGCCTATTCGCTGGCCACGGCGTTTTTCGTGAAGACCGGTTCGCGCGACGAATCGGACGAAGTCGCTGGCGTGAGCCACTTCCTCGAGCACATGGTGTTCAAAGGAACCGCGCGTCGATCGGCGGAAGATGTCAACCGCGAACTCGATGAGTTGGGCGCCCAATCGAACGCGTTCACTAGCGAAGAGCAAACGGTCTATTACGCCGTCGTCCTTCCGGAACTACAGAATCAGATCGTTGATTTGCTGGCCGACATCATGCGGCCGACGTTGCGGCAAGAGGATTTCGACACCGAAAAGAAGGTGATCCTCGAAGAGATCATGAAGTACGACGATCAGCCGCCGTATGGTGGTCATGAAAAAAGCATGGCTGCCTGGTTTGGCTCGCATCCGCTCGGCAACAGCGTGCTCGGCACGCAAGAGTCGGTCGGCGCGCTCAGCCAGCAGCAGATGATGTCGTACTTCGAACAGCGTTACAGCCCAACCAACATGACGCTGGTCGCTACCGGAAACGTCGACTTCGATGCCCTGATCGAACAAGCCAATCAGCTTTGCGGCGACTGGAAGAGGTACGATGTCAGCCGGAACACGACCCGACCTGTCGGTCAGTCGAACTTCCAGTTCGTGACCAAAGAGACTTCAATCCAGCAGTACATCATTCAATTGGCCGAATCGCCCGGTTCGGAAGATCCTAATCGCTACGCCGCTCGCCTGCTGGCGACGATCATGGGAGATGACGTGGGCAGCCGATTCTTCTGGGAATTGGTCGACCCAGGCCTGGCAGAATTTGCCGCGATGGAATCGTACGAGTTCCAGGGCTGTGGCGTGATGATGAACTACGTCTGCTGTGCTCCCCAGGATGCACAGCGAGTTCTCGACGTCGTGCAGCACGAAGTTGATAAACTGATGACCGGTGGCGTCACGCAGAAAGAACTCGATCAGGCCAAGAACAAGGTCTGTTCGCACGTGGTTCTCCGGAGCGAACGGCCATCGAGCCGGTTGTTTTCCGTTGGTTCCAGCTGGACCCAGCGGAAGAGCCTCAAAACGGTCAAAGAGACCGTCGAGGCTTACCAGAACGTGCAGCTGGACGATATCGGTCAGTTGCTCGAGATGTACGACCTGCGAAAGACATCGACCACCGCGGTCGGTCCACTTTCGTCGCTACAGCTTCCCTAGCCGCACCAGCCGATCGTACGGATCGGCTGAAATCGGTTCCTGAACCTGATTTGCGTGCTGGCATTGCCAGCAGTCGGTCGAAAAAGACCGTTAGTACGAAGCAAATCTCGGAACGGAGTACGGTATCGTGTCGCGTGCAATCAACTTGACAGTCGCCTTTCTGCTGGTGGGATCAATCCTGGCCCCTGCCCCAGCCCAGGCTGGTTGGAATGGCGTGATGCGATTCTTCGGTGAGTTTTGGAGCGACGGCTACCACTCGAAGGGTGATGCTTGGAATCGCCCGACCCACCACGAACAGCGACTCTCGACCTACCAGCCTTACTATCCGGTTCAGGTCGTGCCCAACGAAGTGATCGAGATCCCAACGCCAACCCCGGCACTGCCCAAACAGGCATTCTACGGCGTTGGCTCGCCGACCCTGGCTCGGCCAATCTCTGGTGAAGTTCCCCGGTAGTTGCGGCACTCCTGGTTGAGGACGTTGCGCGAATTCGCTAGAATCCGCCTTCTCACTACTGTCCCTGGAGTTTGAAGCAATGCAACGTACGCTGGTTCTGTTGAAGCCTGACTGTGTCGAACGACGTCTGATTGGTCGCATCATCGGCCGTTTCGAGGACAAGGGCCTCAACATTGTGGCGATGAAGCTGATCCGCATTACCCCGGATCTCGCCAAGCAGCACTACGCCGAACACGTCAGCAAGCCATTCTATCCTGGCCTGGAAGCCTTCATCACCGCCGCCCCCGTGGTTGCCATGGTGCTGGAAGGTCTGGAAGCCATTCAGGTTGTTCGCGACATGCTGGGTGCCACCAGTGGTTTGAAGGCTGCCGCCGGTACGATCCGTGGCGACTTCAGCAGCAGCCGCCAAATGAACCTGGTCCACGCTTCGGACGGCCCCGACGCCGCGTCGCGTGAAATCGATCTCTACTTCCAAGCGGAAGAAGTTCTGGACTACGCTCCCGTGCTGACCCCTTGGATGCGAGCCGACGACGAGTAGTCGCGAACGCCAGCAGATCCGCTTTCAGGGCTGCTCGAAGCCAATATCAAAGGAACCGCTCAACCAGCGGTTCCTTTTTCATGCGCCGATACAATCGTTATAGATGGCGAAATCGGTGCGGTATTGGAGCAATATTGACTTCGCCGGAATGCTCTTGCCAGCGACGCCTGCCGTCTCGTTGAACGTTTTCTAAAGAGGCAGCCGAAATTGAATTTCGGTAGAAGCCCTGGTCCAGGGCAAAGGCTGCCGTAAAGGGTTCAGAAGATGAGAGACAACCGACACCTAGCCCCCACCGAATCGAAGCGATACTACGCACCTGTATTGTCGATGCTGCTTTTCATCCCGATGCTGCTGCTGACCATGGTCGTGAATCCATTCGCGTCGAGCAACAAAGCGTACGAAGGCATCTTCTTCGTTGCTGTCCTTGCCGTCTACTTCTTGACCTTTGGCGTGGCTTATTTGCTCGAAGTCTGGGTCGGCAATCGTACCAACGTCTAAAGACTAGACGCCAGGCTAAGTCAGAATCGATTTCACGACATGACCATGAACATCGGTCAGCCGGAAGGCGCGGCCTTGGTGCCGGAACGTGAGCCTCTCGTGATCGATTCCCATTACATGCATGATCGTCGCTTGAAGGTCGTGGATGTGAACCGGATTCTCGGTGATGTTGAAACCATACTCGTCGGTAGCGCCTAGCGTCATACCTCCCTTGATCCCGCCGCCAGCCATCCAAACCGTGAAACAGCGTCCATGGTGGTCGCGGCCGAAGTTGTTCGCTCCGAGCTTGCCTTGGCAATAGTTTGTGCGGCCGAACTCGCCCCCCCAGATCACGAGCGTCTCATCGAGCATGCCCCGCTGTTTCAAGTCTTGAATGAGCGCCGCGGCAGGCTGGTCGGTCTCTTTACACTGTTTGCGAATCGCCCCTGGTAAGCCGCCATGGTGATCCCACTCTTGGTGATACAGCTGGATGAACCGCACGTTCTGCTCGGCCAGGCGTCGAGCCAGAAGGCAGTTCGCCGCGAAGGTGCCCGGGTTATTCGCATCGGGACCGTACATGTCTAAAACATGCTGCGGTTCCGACGCCAGGTTGGTGACCTCTGGAATCGAGGCCTGCATCCGGAAGGCCAGTTCGTACTGACGGATTCGTGTGTCCACGATCGAATCGGAAGGCTGCAGCCGATGCAACTGGTCGAGACTCGCCAGTGCCTTCTCACGACTCGTTCGGTCGATTCCGTTGGGGCTGTTCAAATAGAGAACCGGATCGCCGCCGCTCCGAAACTGAACTCCCTGATGGTGAGACGGCAGGAAGCCATTGCCCCAGAGCCGCGCTGCGAGTGGCTGTCCCCCCTTCTCTTTCGTCACCAGCACGACGAAGCCTGGCAGGTTTTCGTTCTCGCTCCCCAGTCCGTAGCTGAGCCACGAGCCAATACAGGGCCGGCCAGGGATCTGCGAGCCGGTTTGAATGTAAGTAACGCCGGGTCCGTGATTGATCGCTTCGGTATGGACCGAGCGAATAATACTAATGTCGTCGACCACCTTCGCCGTATGCGGCATCAATTCACTGATACTCGCGCCTGATTGGCCATGCTGAGCGAACTTGAACGGTGACCCAGCCAACGGAATGCTCGACTGGTTGCCGCTCATCCCGGTCAAGCGTTGTTCGCCGCGAATCGAATCAGGCAACTGCTCGCCATGCTTCTGGTTCAGCAGCGGCTTGTGATCGAACAGATCGAGCTGCGATGGCCCACCGGCTTGAAACAGAAAGATGACCCGTTTCGCCTTGGGCGTGTGGTGGAGCTGCGACAGAATACCTTCCGAGGCAGCCGCGTCCTGAGACATCATTTGGCCCAGAGCGAGGCCACCGAAGCCCCACGCACTCGATTGCAGCAGTTGTCGACGTGTAATCATTGCGATTCGAGATCCTTCCTAGCGCCGCGTCACGCAGCCATCGAAGTTCATCACCATGTTAGCCACCACCGTGAGGGCCGCTAACGTCGTTGGATCGAGCTTCTCAGGAACCTTGGCTTCTCCCGCCCCCAATAGCTGACCGATCTGATCGGGATGGGCGGCGAAGTGTTCTTGTTGTTCTTGGAACAATTGCGTCAAGATCGCCATCTCTTCGGTAGTCGCGTTCCGGCTGGTCAACAGACGAAAGACCTTTTGAATCTGAACTTCGCTCGCTTCCGATTCACTCGTTTGCAGTACCGAAGCCGCCAACATCTTGGCTGCCTCGACATATTGCGGTCCATTGAGCAGTACCAAGGCTTGCAGCGGCGACGAAGTTCGCTCTCGCTTCAATTGACAGACGTCTCGTTTGGAGGCGTCGAAGGTCATCATCGCTGGCGCCGGGCTGGTCCGCTGCCAGAAAGTATAAAGCGAACGACGATAGAGCCCGTTGCCATGATCGTGCCCGACCGGCTTGAACGAGCTTGATACTTCGTACGGTTTGGCAGGGGCTCCCCCAATCTGTTCGACTAGCAGTCCACTCGTCGCTAGCGCGTTGTCCCGAACCATTTCAGCCGACATGCGGAACTTGCTTCCTCGAGCCAGCAAGCGATTTTCGGGATCTCGCTGGAGCTTCTCAGCCGAAGCCGTCGACGCCTGTTGATAGGTTGCACTCGTCACTATCTGCCGCAGCAGTCTTTTGACATCCCAGCCATGCTCGATGAAATCAGCCGCCAGCCAATCGAGCAGTTGTGGATGTGTCGGCGGGCTACCTTGGCTGCCGAAGTCTTCCGGCGTACGCACCAGACCATCCCCCATCAGCAGTTGCCAGTAGCGATTCACCGCGACTCGCGCCGTGAGGGGGTTCTCTCGATCCACAATCCATTGAGCCAGGCCCAAGCGGTTCGTTGGCCATTGCTCGTCGAAGGGTGGCAACGCGTCTGGCGTCATCGGACTCACCGGATCGGCCGGGGCATCGTACGATCCGCGAGCCAATAAGAATGTCGGCCGAGGCTCGTCGAGCTCGCGCATGACCATGATTTCTTTGGCTTGATCGTATGCTTTGTTCCGGGCCTGACGAGCATCGGACAGTTGCTGCTGCAGGCCGAGCGAGTCGTCGTCTAGCTTCCAGGCAACATACTCCGAAACGGCTTCCGGACTGGGGCGATCGCCGTGAAGCACGGCCACTTCCGCGGGAGTTAAGCATTGGTCAAACAGGGCAAACTCATCGACCTCTCCCTGTTTGAAGCCTCGGTCGCGGAACCGTTCGCCGATCGCGATGTGATCGTGTCCGCCGCCGGTGATCTGCTTGGTCAATTGATCGCGGACGACATCGACTTCAACGGGAACACCTTCGACGTAAATCTTCAAGCCGCTCGCCTTGCTCGAGCCATCGTACGTGACGACCACTTGTTGCCAGGTATTCAGCGGAAACTCTTGCTTGGCCTGGATACTGATGGCGTTGCCAGGCCAGAAGTGAATGAGCGACCATTTCAGCTTGCCATCTTCCAGCAGCAGTTCGTACCCGCGACTGGCGGCATCGGTCCATGCCCGCGAACGATGAAAGATCACGGACCGGTCTTTCCGATCCGGCGTCTTCATCCAGAGTGAAACCGAGAACGGCTGGTGGCGTTGAAAATTGCCCTGCGACAGATTCACCGCGTCGTCACCGGTCAGACGAATCCCTTGGCCTTGCTTGCCGATGATGGCCGAATTGTTTCCCACGTTCCCTTCGTCGAACGTCAGCGTTTCAATGGCGTGCGGCCTCGCAACATCGAAGTTCGTCCGCATTGGCGCGGCCTGCAGATGATCGGTAAGCGTCACTTCGAGATCCCGCACCTGCTGATCGAGGTGTTCGAGATTCGCCGTCTGCTTCTCATCGGTTAGCAGCATCGTCGGCGTTGGAATCGCAGGCGTGAAGTACGAATAGAGCCCTGCTTCGTCGATGCTGTTGAAGAACGCGAACATCTGATAGTACTCGCGCTGGCTGAGCGGATCGTACTTATGGTCGTGACAACGGCAGCATTCCATGGTCAGCCCAAGGAAGGCGGTCGCGACGGTCTGACTGCGATCCGCGACGTATTCAACGCGGAACTCTTCCGGGATACTTCCCCCTTCCACTTTCTGCGGGTGAAGCCGACAGAAGGTCGTCGCGAGTATCGTATCTTTCGTCGCGTCCGGAAGGAGGTCGCCAGCGATTTGCTGGGTGATGAATTGATCGTAAGGCATGTTCGCGTTCAAAGATCGAATCACCCAGTCGCGCCACGGCCAAACGAAGCGTTCGCGATCAACCTGGTAGCCGTACGTATCGCTATAGCGAGCCGCGTCGAGCCACTCGGCGGCGAGCCGTTCTCCATAGCGCGGCGAGGCGAGGAGTCGATCGACCGTTAAGTTGTAGTTCGCTTCGCTGGGATCAGCCTCGAACTGATCGAGTTCTTCCAGCGTAGGTGGCAAGCCATTCAGATCGAACGTCAAACGTCGCAGTTTTCGCCAAGGTTCAGCCGGGGAATTCGGCTCCCAGCCTTCTTTCTTCAGCCGAGCGAAGACGAATTTGTCGATCTCGTTGCGGGACCAGTTGTCGTCGGCAATTTCGGGAACGGCAGGCTTCTCGATGCGTTTAAAGGCCCAGTGCTGATCGTACTTGGCTCCCTGAGCGATCCAGCGGCGCAGGAGTTCAATCTCGTCGGCCGACAGCTTCAAGTTGGAATCGACGGGCGGCATCCGCTCCGAAGCATCTTCGGCCGTCATACGAAGGAAAGCTTCGCTGTTCTCAGGCTCGCCAGGAACGATCGCATAGTCGTGGGCGGCGTCTTCCACATCCAACCTCAGGTCCGCAGCGCGGCCTTCGGCATCGGGGCCATGACAGTGGAAGCAGCGGTCCGACAACAGAGGACGAATCTGAGTCGCAAAGTCGACTTCTTCTTCCGCACACGCAACGGTTGGCAGCATCGCTGATAGTCCGACCAGTGCGATCAGCATCCAGGCTCGAGGAAGGAAAGAGAACATGGTTGGCCGAAGGTTGAGTTCGAGATAGTGGCGCCAATTCAGCAATTGGCAGATCGGGCAGGAATATCCAGCCTAGCAATCTCGAAGCTTCACTTCAAGCAAGAATCGGGCGCAGCAGGAAGAGCTACCGCGCTTCGTCGATAGAAATTAGAACTGTTTGGCCGCCAGAATGACCACACCGAACAGGCCAGCGCCACCCACCAGCAATAGGCCGAGTGTGCCAAAGAAGATACCGATGGCGTTGTCAGGTCGCTGCTTGTCAGCTACCCACCATGCCCCGGGAAATCCGCCGGCAAAGGCGATCATCGAAAGTAGAAGGAGCAACAAATCTTGCATGACGAGGTTTCCTGGATTCCCGATTGAGGAGTTTAGGATAATTGGGAAGGTAGTGCAGTGCAATCGTTGTGCACGTAACTGTTTGGCAGAAAGTAGTTGCCCGAGGAGCAAATTGGGCGTAGAACATGCAATATCGTCACTTCCCGCCCAAAAAGGGCCGCGTCCTGGCTACTCTGCCGACGGTTCTCTTCCCCCTCTCATGAAGTCTACGTCATGCCTAACCGCCGCGAAGCGATCTTGGCCGGAACCTCTCTTGCCCTGACCGCAGCAACCGGAATGTTCTCGGCCCCCGCCGTTAGAGCCTCGGATAAATCAGGCTCGAAGATGGTCATCGGACCCGATGGATACGAGTTCGAAATTCAACACAACTGGCCACAGCTACCCGATAAGTACCATTGGCAAACCACCCATAATGTGGCGGTCGATAGCCAGCAGAACCTTTACGTGATCCACGAAGGTCGCGAGAACCTGAAAGATCATCCTTCGATCTTCGTCTTCGACAACCAGGGAAAGTTCATTCGGGCATTCGGCGAACAATTCCAAGGGGGCGGCCACGGCATTGAAGTTCGCAAAGAGGGGAACGAAGAGTTCCTCTACGTGTGTGCTTATCAGCAAGTGAAGTCGTTTGCCAAGCTGTCCCTCACCGGCGAAACGGTCTGGCAGAAGTACGCCCCAATGGAATCGGGCATCTATGCCGAAGGGGAAGCGAAAGATCCGAAGAAGGTCTGGGGACGCGACCGATTCATGCCGACGAACTTCGCCTTTCTCGACAATGGCGACTTCTACCTGGCCGACGGGTACGGCTCGTTCTTTGTCCATCACTACGACAAAGATGGCAACTGGAAGTCAAAGTTCGGCGGCCCTGGCGACGGCGAAGGAACGTTCGCTACTCCGCATGGCATCTGGATCGACAAACGCGATGCGCAGAATCCAAAGACGGTTGTCTGCGATCGCGCTCACCACACCCTTCAGGTGTTTGCGGCTGATGGTACCTACGAAAAGACCGTCAGCGGTTTCGGACTGCCTGCCAACCTTGATACCTGGAACGACTGGATGATCGTGCCGGAACTTCATGCGCGACTTTCGATCATCGACAAAGACTACAACGTTCTCGCACAGCTGGGTGCCGACGTCGATCGCATCAAGGCAGATGGCAAGATTCGCAACCAGCCGGATAACTGGCTGGAAGGCAAGTTCGTTCACCCGCACGATGCCTGCTTCGGTCCTGAAGGCGATATCTTCGTCGCGGAATGGGTCGCCACGGGTCGCGTCAGCAAGTTGAAGCGTTTGACCTAGGCTCGTCAAACATACCTGCGACCATCGATCATTGAACAACCAGCCCGGTTACCGACTTGCGGTCGAGACCGGGCTTTTTCGTGCCAGGCGAATTGGTTGCTGCTGTTGCACGATGGCAAGCTGCTGCTGGAGCCTTTCCCGCGTGGCGGAATCGTTGTTCGAGGCCTCCAGGATTAGCGACTGCAGGATTGAATTGGCCTCGTCAAAGCGTCCCAGCTGACTCAACGCCATCGCTTCGACTTCGCGAAGTTCCTGTTGATGCTGCGGGAACTGCTTCTGAAGATTCAAGCTTGATGTCAGGGCGACTTCTGGCTGGCGAAGTTCATCGCTTGGTGCAGCGGCCTGAATTCGGATGAGTTGGTACGCCGCCGCTACATCGTCACGGTTCTTACGAACGCTCGATTCCAAATAAGGAACCGCTTCGTCGTACCGCCCTACCCCAGCCAGCAACATTCCATAATCACGGGCGACCTGGAACATCGACTTGTCGGCATCGACCGCGTGCTTCCATCGCTGCAGCGCCAGGTCGACATTGCCCGATTTACGGTGGGCATCACCGGCCAAGGCATACCAGTGCGGAACGTCGGGGCGAAACGCGATCGCCAAATCAAATTGAACGGCAGCGTCCTTTGGCCTTCCCACCATGTCGAGCAGGGCTCCAAAGCTGGTATGCAGTTCGGCTTGCTGACGATCGCGGACTTGTTGGCGATAGGGACTGAGCTTTTTTGACTGGGTGTTCGCGGAGTCAACTGCGACTTGAAACTGCCGCAAGGCCAGGTCCGCAGCTCCTTCGTAGACATATAACTCCGCCAGGTCAGCCTCAAGCGGGAAGGTTTCATAGCCATGCTGCTGGCACCAACCGATCGACTGCTTCAAAAGAACTTCCGCCTCGGCTGAACGTCCTTCGGCGCGAAGGTGGTTCACCAGATTGTGGTTCGCTCGCAGATTCATCGGCCGCGATTCGACGACAGAAGTCCACAAGGCGATCTCATCTCGGTAGTCGAGATTCCGCTGGAGGGTTCGCAGACCGAGCCCCAGGGAAAGACCGACCGTCAGTAGAAGCACCAAGCTATGCCGGCGCGCGATGGACTCGGAAGCTTTCCACCAAGCGATGGCGTAGCACATTCCAACCGCAGCCAGCGTGCTCAGGCAAGCCAGTGGGAGGTACATTCGATGCTCGAAGGCAACATCGATGATCGGAACCACGCTCGACGTCGGAGCCAGAATCAAGAAGAACAAGAATGCGACAAGTCCCAGCGGGTTACCACGCCACAAATACCACAGCGAACCGCCAAGCAGTGTCACCACTGCCAATGCCGACGGAAGGTATTCCCAAACGTTACTCGCCACCGGCCAGTCGTAGTCGAAGGTCAAATAGTCAGGACAGACCGCTAACCGCACATAATGCAAGATGACGCCTGACTGCGTCCACAAATAGAGCCACGGCGACGCGGTCTCGTACGTTCCCAAGACGCCTGCCTGGCTGGAACTATCCTTCAGCAGAATCGGAATCACCTTCACCAACAGCAGCACGGCCGGGCTCATCATCACCGCATAGACCCAACCGCGGCTTCGGTAGAGACTGCGCCAATTGTCGGACAGAATGATTCGGTCGAATAGAACTGCGGCAATCGGAGCGGTCACCATCACTTCTTTCGCCCCCATTCCCAGCCAGCACGAAAAGATGCCTGCCAAATACCAGGGCCAGCTCCGATCGGCCATGCGAGCACGAACGAGGCAGTAAAGCACCAGCAAGTAGAACATCGCCATCAACGATTCATGCCGCTGAATGATGTACGTCACGGCCATCGTCCCTAGGGGATGCAGTCCCCAAAGAATCGCTGCAATGAAGCCCACCAGGTTTGGCTCTAAACCGGTCGGCTTCTGTTTGTTCAGTAGCACAACGCTTCCGCGGACCAGTCCGAACAGCACAACGACCGAGACCAGGTGAATGGCCAAGTTCACGATATGGAACGACCATGGATGCTTGCCGAATGTCGCGACGTTGAGCGCCAACGTCAGTCGAGTAATTGGCCGGGTCGAAATCGCTGTCATCGAACGCAGCGCCGCGGACACATCGCCAAGCGATTGGTTTTCAACGATGTGGGGGTGATCGTCGAAGACGAACCCACCTGAGAACGAGGTCAGGTAGGCAACAACAACCGCGCCGATCAAGATCGATCGTAAGAGCGCGGGGCGCTGCAGAAGCGTTTCCACCCAGTCTGATTCGCTCGTGGAGCGTGACGTCTGGGGTGACTGCGGAAGACCCTGTTTTTTCTTCGCCACAAACTAGCTTTCCGGAGTCACATTTCCCGACGAGGCCGCGCCAGGGCGTTTCGCTTCCTGAATCGTCAGGTAGCGAGCCAAATCAGTGAGTTGCCGCTGCAGTCGAAGGTATCGCGAATAGAAGTAAAACGTCGTTGCGATGAAGGCGAGCGTGACCAGGTAGATCAATGCATCGGCACCACGACCGACGCCGATCGAGTTCGCGAATCGCGTGACCATCTCTGGGAAGCTGATGCCCACGGCCGCCGCGGACCAGATCGCCAGCCGCGTCAACGTTACCCAGGTCAAACGTCGCTGACGCCATGCCTGGACGACTTCCAGTAATAGGATGGCCGCAATGACCAGCAACGCGCCCCATTGAAACAAGATCATCGAACCATCCTCCCCAGCAGAAATTGCGCGGCGACCTTCACTGCTGCCGAGTTACTCTGTCCCTTTTCCAGAACGGCGTCGTTGTAATGAATCGTCACCGGGACTTCTTCAAATCGAAGGCCGTGGTATTGGATCTGATCCAAAATCTCGGAAGCGTGGGCCATCCGGTTCTGGGTGATGCGAATCTGGGTGGCTGCCTGTCGAGACAGCGCTCGCAGACCATTATGCGTGTCGGTCACTTTGATTTGCGAACAAACGCGGGTGAATAGCACCCCCATTTTCAAAATCGCCCAACGACTGGCTGGCATGTTGACGGCTGCCTTGCCAAGAAAGCGTGACCCAAGGGCAATATCGGCCCGACCTGCCAGGATCGGTTCCATCAGCCGGTCGAGGTCATGGACATCGTGCTGACCGTCGGCGTCGAAGGTAATGATGATCTCGGCACCCTGCTGAATCGCCAGATCGATTCCGGTCTGCAGGGCCGCACCTTGTCCGAGATTGATTGGGTGACGTAGTGCCCACACCGGAAGCGATTCGAGCCGTTGGAACGTTCGATCGCTCGATCCGTCGTCGACCACCACGATATTTTGGAAGTGACAGCTGAGCCCTTGAATGGTCCGGCCGATCCGTTCCGCCTCGTTATAGGCAGGCACAACCACCCAGACATTCGGTTGGTGGTTGGACGGTTTTTGATCGGCCGCTGGCTGCATGAGGGTTTCTCAGGAATCGGTGCTGACGAGGGGATCGGCGTCGATGACTGGCGACAAGAACTACCCTGCTCGCAGCGAGGCATCATGGTGAGATTCCTTATTTTCCCTCCCTCCTTTCGAGTCACGATGAAGGCACTGTGAAGAACGCGTGAAACCGGTTCAGGTAGATGTAAAGAAAAAGGACCGCTTAACAGAGCGGCCCTTCATCGTTGCTGCATATTTGACGGTCAGCGTCGGTTATTTTGCCTGCTCGATGCAGTACAAATGTTTATCGCCGCGGATGAAGATTTGCGACCCGATCAACGCTGGTGACGCGTCGATCCCTTCATCCAACTGGTTGGTGGCCAGCACTTTGAACTCTGGTCCGCCGTCTAGGACAACGGTCGTTCCGTCGCGATCGCAAACGTAGACCTTTCCGTCGGCACCTACCAGCGACGAGTAAAGCGTCGAGGCTTCCGGCAAACGTTCTGGACCGTAAATCGTTTCCCCTGTCTTGGCGTCGAGGCAATAGATCACGCCGTCGCGCGACTTGGTCACGTAAAGACGATCGTTTAGCAGTGTGGCGGAAGCAATGTAGGGACCAACGTCCGATCGGCTCCAGGCAATCGCATCGTCACTCTTGCTAACGTCCCCCTTCGCATCGAGGTTGATCGAATAGACCGCGTACCCTCGATAGCCGGTCATACAGATTGCCTTGTCATCGTAAATGATCGGGGTGGCAATCGGATTGGCGGCCTGACCGCTGCATTCCCAGATGAGGTTGCCGGTTTTCACGTCGTAGCTGCGAACCATCGGCGAGCCGTTCAAGATGACCTGGGTGGTTCCCTGGAATTCGGTCACGATTGGCGTCGACCAGGTCGTGGGTTCGTCGCGTGGCACCTTCCACAGTTCATCGCCGGTGTTGGCATCCAAGGCCATCACGTACGAGTCCCCTTCGTGATCCCAGGGAACGATCAGGGTGTCTTCGTACAGCGCTGGCGTACTTCCTTCACCAAACGCATTGCGAGTCTGCTGCTTGCCGAGGTCTTTCTTCCACTTCAGGTTGCCGTCCAGGTCGTAGCAATACACTCCACGCGAACCGAAGAACGCGATCAACAGCTTGCCATCGGTCACCGCCGATCCGGAAGCGAACGTGTTGGTGTTGTGACCCGACTCGTGAGGCACCGCTTGAATGGCGACCTGCGACCAAAGCTGCTCGCCGGTCTTCTTGTCGAAACAGATCACGGTGAAATCCACCGGAGTCGTTGGGGCTTCACCGCGACCGAACCCGCCGCGTCCGCCGCCGGGGCCACCACGGCCAGGACCGCCTTGGCCCGGGCCACGAGGACCACGTGGACGAGCTTCCCCTTCAGGACGCTGCGGGCCGCCTGGTGCTCCGGGGCGATCGCCAGGACCGAGCCGAGGTGGTGCTCCCGGAGGATTCAACGGTTGAAGTGGGTCCCGATCGCCTGCCGGTGGCCCCATTGGACCTTCTTCCATCGGCTTGGCATCTTCTGCACCTTCTGCAGCGACAGCCGTCAGCAGGAAAAGCTTGTCACCCCAGATCACGGGCGAGGCACTACCTTTACCAGGAACTTCCACCTTCCAGACGATGTTCTTTTCTTCGCTCCATTCGACCGGTGGTTTGGCCACCATGGAGCTCCCGTCATAGTTTGGACCTCGCCAGTTTGCCCAGTTGCCGCCGTCGCTGTCAGCAGCCCAGACTGACGATGCGCCACTGGTTACAAGGGTGAGTGCCGCGAATACGGCGAGGCCAAAGGAACTTCTCATGACGCTTCTCTCGCTGATTGAGGGGGAACAATGCGTGATGCCGGCACTACTGCAATTTAAAACCCGCGACAGGCCGCGTTGTTTCGGTTTCCGATGCCTTACTTTTTCATCCTATCGATTTAGCGGGAAATGAGTTCACCTTGTTTTCGGATTATCTTTGATCTATGATGGTTTTGGGTTCTCAAAAACGTCCATTTGGGGATGCAAATCCATGCTGATTCGACTAACTGCCCTCGCCATTCTGGCTGTTACGCTGATGCCATCTCTGGGATGGGCTGCCGACGATTTAGCGCGACGGCCGGTGATTGTTTGTTCGACGACCCAAATCGCCGACTTCGCGCGACAAGTGGTTGGCGATCGGATGGAAGTCCATTCGGTCTTGGCTGCTGGTCAGGATCCCCATCTTTACGAAAAGAAGCCTGGCGACGCCCAGTTGGTCTCGACAGCCGATCTGTGCCTGGAAAATGGCTGGCATCTGGAAGGCAACGACTGGATGCGGAAGCTGGCCGAGCAGACGGGCCGCCCATTAGTAACGTGTGTCGATGGATGCAATCCGCTGGAAGTCCCTGGCGTCGATCAGGCGATGGATGACCCACACGCATGGTTTTCCTGCACGAACGCCGCGACGTATGTCCGCAATATTCGCAACGCAGTCATCGAACTCGACCCGGAACACGCCAATGAATATCGTAGCCGGGCCGCATTGTATCTCGATCAACTACGGGCGCTGAACAACTGGATCGTTCGCGAGATCAGCAAGATCCCGGTTGAAGAACGTGTCCTGGTCACCAGTCACGATGCCTTCAACTATTTCTGCCAGGCCTACGGGCTGAAGCCAGCGACGCCTGTCGGTTGGTCGACCGGCAATGAAGTCGGAGCGGGCATCTCACCGCAGCGACGCCACGATACAATCGAGTCGATACGAGAGCATGGCGTGAAAGCGATCTTCGTCGAGACCTCCGTCAATCCAACCATGGTGCGGCAGATCGCCCGTGAAGCAGGCGTCCGAATCGGAGGCGAACTGTACTCCGACTCGATGGGTGCTCCAGGGACTGCCGGGGAAACGTACCTCGGTATGATGCGAGAAAATGTCATCACCATTGTGGAAGCTTTAAAGTAACCCGATCATTCCATGCGAATCGTCATCGCCATTTTGAGTGCCGCCATCGTGCTTTTATCGACGTGGCTCTATCAACAGACACTGGCCGAAAACCAGGCGCCCAGCGGAAAGCCTTTGCAGACGATCGTTAACCAACAATACCGCCTCCGCATTTCAGCAACCTTCGACGCCGGCGTCGATCCTTTCGCCGAAGAACTGGCAGAAGCCGCCTCGCTTAAAGTGACCTATCAGGGCAAGGAATTGCTGGTCGTCAACCAGCCGATTCCCGCTGGCGAAGTCACCGAAGCAGAGATCGATCTAGAACTCCCCACCGGCCGCAACGAGTTTCTGATTGAGATGAGCCCTTCCGATTCCGCGGCGATCGTTCCTCGCGCTGTCCATGTGCAGCTTTTTAAGGGCAACGGCCAGCAGCCTTTGCAGACAGAAACCCTCTGGGCGCCGCCGACCGATAGTTTGGTCGTCGGGACAGTTGGCTTTGAAGTAAAACCATCGGCATCGAACGAACAATAAGGCATGTTTTCCAGCGAACCAACACCGACGCCACTTGATCCTTCGGTCCCAGCGATTGAAGTCGAGCATTTGACCGTCAGCTACGGCTCGGTCCCGGCCTTGCTTGATGTGTCGTTTGCGATTCCGTCCGGTCAGCTTGTAGGCATCATTGGTCCCAACGGTTCTGGCAAGTCGACGTTGATGAAGGCGATCCTTGGCTTTCTGCGTCCAGACGTCGGAACGATTCGAATCTTCGGAACGCCGGTCGAACGAACACGCAAACTGGTCGCCTATGTCCCGCAGCGCGGCAGTGTCGACTGGGATTTCCCGGTGACCGTGGAAGATGTCGCCATGATGGGCCGCTACGGGAACATTCCGTGGTGGCAATGGGGACCGTCCAAAGAAGATCGCGAGGTCGTCGACGAGGCTCTTTCGATTGTTCGCATGGCCGATCTGCGGAAACGCCAAATCGGCGAACTTTCCGGTGGCCAACAGCAACGTGTCTTCATGGCTCGCGCGCTGGCACAAGGAGCCAAGGTCGTCTTGCTAGACGAGCCGTTCGCCGGGGTCGATGCTGCCACCGAGCGCGCCATCCTGAACGTCCTGGAAAATGCCAAGCAATCAGGCAGAACGCTGGTGGTGGTCCATCACGACCTGGCCACCGCTGCCGAATTCTTTGACGCGATTATCTTGCTGAAGCAGCGACTGTTCGCCTATGGCACGCCCCTTCAGATCCTGCAGCCAGAACTGTTGAGCGAAGTTTACGATGGCAACGTGCGTGCGTTTGAACATCTACGAAATGTCTTGCGAGAAAAGGCGAAGTAGTGGACACGCTGCATCAACTATTCATCGAGCCGTTCGTCGGCAATAGCTACCTGCTGCGGGCGATCGTGGCAGGATGCCTGGTTGCTGTTTCGTCTGGCGTGATTGGTTGCTTGATCATCTTGCGCCGGATGGCCTTTCTGGGAGATGCGATCTCGCACTCGATGTTGGCCGGCGTCACGGCAGGCTACCTGTTCATGAAGGTGGTTTACGGGCAAGAGGCGCACTTTGCCGCGATGATCCTGGGAGCTCTGTTGGCAGGCTTCACGACCGTGGTGCTGGTAAACTTTGTGTCGCGGGTCTCTCGAATCAAAGAGGACACCGCGATCGGCATCATGTACAC
The DNA here is from genome assembly GCF_039541315.1 of Bremerella cremea. Lineage (GTDB taxonomy): Bacteria > Planctomycetota > Planctomycetia > Pirellulales > Pirellulaceae > Bremerella > Bremerella cremea. The sequence continues at coordinate 356,162 of NZ_BAABFZ010000002.1, forward strand.
CGGCATCTTCGCGTTTGGCGGTGCGCTGGCGAGCATGTTCTCGCACTACATCCATCTCGACCTGTTTCATTTCGTGATGGGGGATGTGCTGGCGGTCGACGCCGAGCGTTTGTGGATGATGGCCGGGGTCACGGCGATCGTTCTTTTCACGACTATTTTATGGTATCGCCAACTGCTGCTCACCGCTTTCGATCCGATCATGGCTGCCTCGATTGGTCTGCCGGTGCTGCTTATTCATATCTTGATGACAACCTGCACATCGCTGGTGGTTGTCAGCGCAGTGCAGATTGTTGGGGTGATTCTGGTAGTGGGCTTGCTGATTACTCCGGCCGCCACCGCGTATTTGCTCACCAACCGGTTGAGTCACATGATGGGACTGGCCGCGCTGTTTGGAATTTCGAGCGTGGTTTGCGGAGTCTATCTATCGGTGTGGCTGAATGTGGCCACGAGTCCTCCGATCGTACTTTTCAGTACGGTACAGTTTGTCGTGGTGCTGGTCTTTTCGCCGAAGTTCGGCTTGCTGCCGACCTGGATTCGACGCCGCGCGGCGATTCCGCATACCTTGGCCGAAGACATCCTCGGCTGCATGCGACGTGATCCAAACCCAACAACTTCCCTGGCAACGATCATTGCCAACGTGCCGACCGATGGTCAAAGCTTACGGAAGTCAATGGATCGCATGATTGCCCAGAAGTGGATCGAAGCGACCAACAACGAAGAATATCGACTATCCGAGGCAGGCGAAATCGAAGCTCGACGATTAATGCGGGCCCATCGGATTTGGGAAGCCTACCTCCAGCGACTGGGGATGCCGCACGACGAGATTCACGAGCGTGCCCACTTACTGGAGCATGTGCATGATGAAGCAGCAGTCGATTATCTGGACGACCGCTTGGGGCACCCAATTACCGACCCACATGGACAAGAGATTCCCGAGGACTTCGTGCATCTGGTCCCAGGCGAAGAGGTCCATGCCAGTCTACTTCGCATTGGCCACCTGGCGGAAGTTACCCACATTAAAGGCGACTTACCGTTCTCGATTTCGATCGGTGATCAGCTACGGGCTGGTCCCCGGACCGATAACGAACAGACCTGGACATTCCTCGTCAATGGCAACCAGGAGATCGGTCTCGACCACGACCAGGCCGACTCGATCACGGTTCGCTTGATCGAGACGCCACTACCTGGCGAATCGGCTTCATGATTTGCCGAATCCGAACAGGAACGTGTTGAGCGTTCCTGATTTCTTATTTGCTCTTACCCTTTGGTTCTGTATGAACTTGTTGGCCCGTTCGACCGCGATCAGATAGTCGCGAACCTCCGGCTGATGATAAGAAACAGCGAACTGCAGTGCGCGCAGTCCGTTGATCGATTCGATGCAAAAGTCGGCCCCGCCTGCGATCAGCACCTTTGCGACATCGACAAAGCCTTTACGCGCGGCCCAGTGCAGCGCGGTGGTGCCATCAGGATCTTGTAGATTCGGATTGGCTCCTTTCTCGAGAAGCCACTGAACGATCTTCGGGCTGTTCTCACGCGAAGCGTAAAACAGGGGTGTTTGTACGGTTTTGTTCGCGCGAATCTCCATCGATGCGCCGTTGTCGATCAATTCTCTTCCTGCGTACAGCTTTCCGTAGAACGAAGCGATATGGAGTGGCGTATGCCCCGATTCTTCTTCTTGCACATCGAGGTCCGCCCCCTGCTCTACCATGGCGGTGATCACTTCGCCATCATTACGACGTGCGGCGACAAAGATACCCAGTTTCAATCGTTCTTCCAGCGTTTGATCCGGGATGAAGAAGTGCTCGCGGCATTTGAGGCACATCACCTCGTGCCCGCGCGCCTTATCAGGGACAACGCCATTGGTTCGACATAGAGGGCAACGGTACTGCATCGCTCTCGGCCCTATGCGGAGGAAGAGGTTAGGTGCCTTGCCGTGCCCCACCTCGTCGTAGTCGTCATTTCAATTGATGAAGGTCTGGCCTGTCCGAATCCGCCTAATTCGAACGCGTCGGATCGCTGACTGCTGATTTTTGTGAAGTCGCAGGCACGAAGGTAGCCTTTCCATCACGGTTCTTCAGAACACTGCAAACTCTTCACGCCAGCTTCAAGAACGAAAAAGCCCCATCGACGAGGTTCGCCGACGGGGCTTATGCGAGAACGAATGCACAAAGCTGTGCCGATAGAAGGCAGTCGTTAGGTCTTAGGATTCCACCATGCATCCAGTTCCTTCTGGAGCTTTTCCGCGATCTCTGGATGATCGGCGATCACGTTCTTTTCTTCTTCCGGGTCGCTACCAACGTGGAACAAAGCTGGCTTCATCGGGCCATACTCCCCTTCTTCCTGCCCGGTCGGAACGATCAACTTCCACTCACCGTCGATCACCCAGCGGTAAAAAAGCCCCAGTTCCGGATGGTGATAGTTTGGAATATCGTGGGCATAGATCTCGCCGAAGATCGCTTTACGCGAAGTAACCTCCGCCCGATCCAGTAGGTTGACGCCTGGGAAATGGTAATCGGTTTCGATTCCGACCGCGTCCAGGATGGTTGGCACCACGTCAATGCTGCTCGCCAGATCGGTCTTATCAGTGCGCGGCTTCACGTGCCCTGGCCAACGAATCATGATCGGCGTTCGCGTCCCGCCATCGTAGACAGAACGCTTCCCACGTGGTCCGCCGACCGCGCCGCCACCTTCATCGGATCGCTGAATCCAGCCGTTATCGCACAGGTAGATCACAATCGTGTTGTCGGCGACCTTCTTCTTATCGAGATGGTCGAGCACAACACCACAGGTTTCGTCCCACCAATCGCACATCGCATAGTACTTGGCGACGTTGATCGAGCGACCTTCTGCCGTGTACTTCTTCAAAATGTGTTCTGGGGGATTGTGTGGCAAGTGCGGCATCATAGGTGCGTACCACAAAAAGAATGGCTTATCAGCCTCGACGCTCTTGTCGATGAAATCAATCACCGGCTGCATTGTCTTGCGACCGATCGTCAAGCCAACGTCGCCGTGACGGCCACCCTTTTTGACGTCGCCATGCGACATACCTTCCGTAAAGCCGCCGCTCGAGTTGTGACCTTCCCACCACTTGCCCGACTGAAAGCTGACGTAGCCATGCTTCCCCAGGATCTCGGCCAGACGAGGGTTCTTCATGAAACGCTCCACCAGCACCTGACGGCCTTCGTTGGTCCGCTTGTTCTCGCGCGGGTCGTTGCCGACAATCCCGTTCTGATGCGGATATTGGCCAGTGAACAGACTCGCCAGCGAGGGTCGGCAAAGTGAAGTCGGCACGTAGCCTCGTTCGTAGACCAACGATCCTTTCGCCAGTCGATCGATGTTCGGGGTCTGGATGGCTTCGTGACCGAGGAACGAGTAATCGTCCCAGCGCTGATCGTCGGACAGCAAGATCACGACGTTGGGTTGATCCGCGGCACGTAGCGGCGAGGCAATTGCCATCGCCGCCAACACAACGCTGAGGCTCAATACAAACAGCTTTCGCATGAATCGCTCCGAAAAGATGTAAGGTGGGAAGTTCTTGGTGAGAATTACTGCTTCGCGTCTTTCTCACGCAAAACGTTCTCCGGGAATTCGGCGCTCGTACTACCAGATTCGCGACGCAGATTCGCCCCGGTTCCACGTTTGGCACCAAACGGAACGACCATCGCACCACGTGCTTTCAACTCTTCGTTGATCGTGTTTCGCATGTTTCGCACTGTGCTTTGCAATCCTGGTTCGTTAATCAGGTTATGCATTTCGTGTGGGTCGTTCTCAAGATCGTATAGTTCGTCCGTGTCCCAAATGCCGTGATACTGAATGAACTTGTATCGATCGCCTCGTAACGCAAACATGGTCGGAGTATGTGGGAAGTTCCATTCCCAGTAATATTCATAGAGCAAGTGCTTGCGCCAGTCCTTCGGATCCATCTTGCCACTGGCAATCGGCAGAAAGCTTTGGCCGTCCATCTGCTCCGGCGTTTCCATGCCTGCCATGTCGAGAATGGTTGGGCCGATGTCAATATTCGCCACGACAGCGTCGACCGTACTGCCTTCTTTCAACATGCCAGGGGCTTCGATCACGAGAGGAACTCGCATCGACTCTTCATAAGCGTTTCGTTTGTCGATCAGCCCGTGCTCGCCGAACAGGAAGCCATTGTCCCCCATCAGCATCACCACGGTGTTGTCGTCCAAATCGTGATCCTTCAGGTATTGGCGAACTCGACCAACGCTATCGTCAACCGCATTCATGCAGCGGCAATAGTCGCGGTAGTATTCTTTGATGTTCAGCGAAGAGTGATACGGGAAGTCGACCCCGTGCCAACTGTTGCGTTGGTTCTTCACCCACATCGGCTTGCCTTCGTAATTTTCGTCGGTATCCGGCTGCGAGGCTGGCGGCTGAATATCGACGTCCGAGTACAGGTCTTTATGACGTTCCGCCGGAATGAACTGCGCGTGAACCGCTTTGTGCGACAAGTACAGGAAAAACGGCTCTTCTTGATTCAATGTATCCAGCCAGTCAATTGCATAGTCGGTTAACTCGTCGGTGATGTATCCCTTTTGCGGCACTGACTTGCCGTTGACGTTCAAGGTCCACTTCGGACCAGGCGGCAAGTAGTTGCCCTGGCCACGGAAGCTTACCCATTGATCGAACCCAGGTCGCGGCGCATCGGTACCGCCACCCATGTGCCACTTGCCGAAGAAGCCGGTTTTATAACCGAGCTTTTGCAGGTACTGCGGAAAGAAGATCGTATCGCTCAGGTCGGTATGGTTGTTGTCGACCACCCGATGATTGTGCATGTACTGGCCGGTCAAGATCGATGCGCGGCTGGGTGAGCATAACGAGGTGGTGACAAAAGCGTTGGTAAAGTTCGCTCCCTTCGAGGCCATCGCATCGATCTGCGGCGTCTTCAGGAAAGGGTGCCCCATGAATCCCATCGCGTCGAACCGCATGTCGTCGATCAGAATGAAGACAACGTTTGGCTTCTTGGCCGTTTCGGCAGATACCGCTGTCGTGGCAACCATGGAGACGAAAAGTGAAAGTAGGCAACACTTCATCCATGGAAGCCAAACAAAAGCGGACTGAGGGCGGGGAGAGACACAATGCATGGGGAGACCTTTGAGGCTGTGGCAGCAGCGAGGCTGGTCGTCGCGTTTATAAGAAGTTTCGGCAAGAAGCGGAAATCCGCTATTGGCGCATTTTGATCCATGGAGGATAGGCAGTCAATTCCCGTAGCAATGGCACAAGGGTGTCAGAACAGCGCATTGCGGCGATAATTGGCGATGGTCGCCCAGTCGAAAGTGCCCGTCCGGGCAACTTCGCGGTTGGCAATGGTCTCGGTTGGTTGTGGTTCGGTTTCGCCTCTCGTCTATCCATTGACGAGACGGTAGCCCCCTCCTATCCTTCACGAAGAGGCACGATGTGTGCCCATTTTGGCACTGCTTCTGGAATGTCCTCGATGAATCGTTGCACGCGATTTATCAAAACCGTGTTGATGCTGACGCTGCTGGTGAGTGCGAACTCGCCATTGGTTCAAGCTGCCGTGGATACCTCACTGGCTGCAACCTCTCCGAGCGTCATTCACGCACCAGGCGACCACCACCACGAGCGTGTCCTTCAACTCTTCGGCACGTTGCTGCCTGATTCCGGTATCCGCGGCGATATCGAGAACTCTGGACAGAATCTGATCGGGGATATTCGCTCGCGCATCAGTAGCTGTCTTCCGTCCGGTTTCGAGTTGGCCATTGCACCTGCGTACTGCGATTCGCATCCGGTGCAAATCGTCGCCTACGACGCGTCGCTGCTTTCTCATAAGACCCGCTGGCAGATTTAATGTTGGCCTCGTGAGCTTAGCCAACGTTCTCTTGCCTTCTGCTTGATTCTTTGTTGACGGCCGACTAGGCGCTGCCTGCGCCTTCGCGCCGATTTTGGGTTATCAATATGAGCACAACGACACCGAAACCATCGACGGATGCTTCCGGCACCCCAGCTTCTACGAAGCTTGACCATGTGAAGTCACTCGTCGCCTCTGGTGATTTTGCCAAGGCGCTGAGCCTCGTTCAGATTCCTGGCACAGACATACTTCTTAAGAATGCCAAGGGGGTTTGCCTGTTGCGATTGGGGAAGTTTGACGCGGCCGTTACTTTGTATCGCGAGATCGTCTTCAACGCAGGCTGCGTTTGGGTGCGGCCCGAGGTACCGATCTTTTTTAAGGTGAACTTCGCCACTGCCCTCGTTCTTTCCGGCAACATTGACGGAGGTTCCAATATCTTGGCCCAGTCGATGGACGAGAATAACGAAGCAGCGCGACGCCTGCGGTCATGTCTGCAAAGCTGGCGACGAAGTTATCCACTTTGGAAAAAGATCTTCTGGGCGGTCGGCCTTGGTCCGGCGAATACCGCGCCATTGACGCTCGATTTCGAGCCAGGCGTCTTCGAAGATAGCGTCGTCCATTCTCTACCCTAGAGACGACCGATCGCAGAATCCCCTTTGTAATCGATTCCGCTCTAACGAAAGCTCGTGTTGTCGAATTCTCGTAAACGGGAAAGGCACGCGAGCCTTTCGTTGAATGCTGGCTCTGAAGTCATTCCCTTAGATGAACTCGATTTCATGTCCTGTTCATCCTGGCTTTAGTTGCGCGCGGATAATAAATAGGTCGCGGGCAATCCTTCGGACAAGTTTCGCCTGCAATCAAAGTTAAGTTCTCTTTGAAAGGTCAGGCACCACGAACTTCTTCTCGACGATTGCCCCCTCGATGGTATTGGCGGTCATGCTGATCGCTGCAGGCTTCAGTGGCAAGCTTGCGCGGTCGAATTCATTGCTGCCGCAAATTGTTGAAAGTCTCGAACAGCAAGGTTTCGGGCCATTCAGTGAAATTGATCGCGACGATGAGTTGTGGGACATCGAGGTTCAGCAAAACGGGGTCTCGTACGAAGTTTATGTTGACCCGCGCACAGGGAAGATTGTCTCCAAACACCAGGATGATTTCGACGAGCTTCCATCATGCGAATCCAAACCGTTGTCGACGATCCTGCAACTGGTTTTGCAAGCCGGGTATTCCAACATCCAGGAGGTAAGTTTCGACGCACCGGTCTGGGAAATTAAGGTTTACCAGGAAGATGGGAAGCACGAGGTTCGTATCGATCCGCATTCGGGCAAGGTAATCTCCGATCGTCGCGATAACTGAAGCAAGCTACTTCGATGCAGCAGACCTGGCCTAGAAACCGCTCGCACGGGCGGATTGTGGTTCTTTGGCACTTGAAGTAGCATCGATATACTCGCCAATTTCCCACCCGAATCAGAAGGTTGAACGTAGTGACTTTGGACCGTCGACTCTTTCTACAATCTTCCTCCGCTTTGCTCGCGACAGGTTTCTCTGGATTGCTGGGGGCCGATGGATTCGCTCTCGCTGCGCCATCATTTGCTGAGAAGCCGTCGTTTCATCCCAGGGCAATGATTGCTACCTGGCAACAAGATCCGACGACAACGATTACGTTGCAGTGGATCGGAGAGAAAGAACAAGACGGACTATCGCGTAATCTTTGGTATCGCAAAAGTCGTACGAAGACCTGGCACGAAGTTGCCCATACTGCGCGACGCTTTCCTCACACCGACCTCTGGCAATTTCGCGCGGAGCTGACAGGCCTCGACCCCGACTCGCTCTACCGCATTCGCGTAGGTCTCGATTCACCCCAGGAAAGTGTGCGTACGATGCCTGCCAAGGCGACCAACGAGATCACCTTCATCTCGGGTGGCGACAGTGGCACTGGCAGCGCGGCTCGTCGCACGAACGAAGTTGCCGCCAACCAGTCACCTCGCTTTGTAATCCTGGGTGGCGACCTCGCCTACGAGAATGGAAGCTCTGCCAAAACGTTCTTGAAGTTCATCGATCAATACTCTGCTGATCTGCGTGATGAACGTGGTCATTTGATTCCATTGGTAGCATGTATTGGGAATCACGAGACGGTTGGTTTCTACGACAAGACTCGCCAGGATGCTCCCTTCTTCTATGCGATGTTTGATGGTCTCTACCCCGACACGGGCTACGCCACGCTCGATTTTGGCGACTACCTCTCACTCGTTCTAACCGACTCGGGGCATACGTCGCCGATCGACGGTGATCAGACCGAGTGGTTAGAAAAGGTTTTGAAAGAACGCGAAGAGATGCCGAACGTCTTTGTCGTGAATCATGTCCCCATGTATCCATGTGTGCGGAACGCCGACGATCGTCTGCACGCTGCGATGCGGAAACATTGGAGCCCACTTCTTGAGCGTTACAACGTGGACGCGGCTCTAGAACATCACGACCACGCTTTTAAAAGGACGCATCGGATGAAAGATGGCCTGATCAACGATCGTGGTGTGTTGTATCTCGGAGACGGTTCGTGGGGCAAAATTCGTTCACCCGAGGGCCCCGACAAACGGCCATTTCTGGCGAAGTCGACCGAGTCTTATCACTTGTCGCTGCACCGCTTGGAAGGTAAGGATCGCTTTCATCTCGCCCTATCGGACCACGGCAAAGTGGTCGATGCGGTCCACACACAAAAGATGGCGCGGCCACGGCGTTCTTAAATAAGATCAGGCGTCGTCAGCTTGACGTCGAGCGATTACCTGGGCGACTTGATGCCAAACTAGTCCCGCGATCAGCACACCAATGCCTACCAGCCAAACTTCTCGCTGTACCCAGAACGACAGCGAGAGACACGCGACAAATCCCAGGACCGGGACAAATCGTGGATAGAGGCGTTCTTCCGGTTTCATTGCTAACGCGCAAGCATTCGTAATTGTGTAATACACCAAAACGGTGAACGCACTGAACGACCACGCCAGCTTCACGCTTCCCAATAAGACAATTGTGCCGATGATCAACCCGACGAGAATCGTTGCAGGCCCAGGCACACCGCTGCTCGCTTGAATCCGGGCAAAGATCGGCGGAAAGTCGTGACGCCTGCCCATTGCCAGGGCGACGCGCGAGAGACCGAGGAGCAGGTTGAGCAGCACGCCCAACATCGCCGTGATCGCACCGATAGTCATCAGCGTCGGAATCCCGGGGACCTCGAACTTACGTGCGATCGACTCCAACGGTGCGGCGCCCGATTGGGTGAACTCAGCAAACTGACCCGCCCCGACGGTTTGAACTCCAACGAGCGCGACCAGAAAATAGATCGTCATCGAAACCGCCAGTGTGACGATGACGGCAATGGGGATCGTCCGTCGCGGCTCCTTCACTTCTTCGCCAAGCGTGGCGATACGGCCATAGCCGGTATAGGCCACAAACATCATCCCTGTCGCCTGCGCGAAGCCGACCCAGCTGAACTCTTGCGGTACGATTCCTTGCGCGTCGAATACTGCATACGGCTTTGCCAGCAAACCAACAACCACGAACCCACATAGGGCGAACAAAGTTATTCCCACAATGATGGCGTTGATTTGCGAGGATCTTTTGATCCCCCCCAACACCACCGCAGTTAAAAGAACGACGGCGACCATCGCCACGGGGACGAGCAGCTTGTCTGATGCAACTCCAAGCCAAGGAAGCAAATACCCGGCGAAGCCCAAAGCCGCGGTCGCGGCGGACGCCGACTTCGCCCACAGAAACATCCAACCCGCCAGGAACCCCAAGCGAGGCGTCAGCCAGTGGTAACCATATTCATAAGTCCCTCCACTTACGGGATGGCTCGCGGCGAGTTGAGCGCTGCTCAAACCATTGCAGATGGCGACCAGTGCTGCCACCACGATCGCCCAGACAACACTATTTCCAGCAACCCCAGCACCGATACCAATACTGACGAAAACGCCAGTTCCCAAAATGGAGCCGAGCCCAGTGATCACGGCCCCCGGGATACCAAGTTCACGGCGTAGTTCAGTTGAAGGGCGCGTCATGCAGTGAGGTGCAACCAGCAAAGTTCAAGATGGAAATGGCGGGGAAAGACCCAGCGAATCAGAAAGGCCCGCAGGCGAGTCCTGGTATCTTACCCGGTACTCAGTCGGTGAGATCCCCAGGTGCTTTCGGAACTGTTTGGTAAAGTAGCTGTGGTCGTAGAACCCACATGATGTGGCAATTTGGGCGACGGATGCTCCGGAGGCGAGCAATTCGTGACAGGCCGCATGTAGACGAACGCGCAGAATATACTGCTGCGGCGTCATGTGATAGGTGGCCTTGAACCGGCGATCAAACTGGCTGATCGACAAATGAACCATCTGAGCCAGCTCGTCAACGCGGATCGCATGTTCGTAGTTCCGCAGCACGAAACTGACGACCTGTTCGAATTCGTTGAACAGTCGCGCGACCGATCGAGCCTTTTCCAGGTCGCGCATGACTCCGGCCAAACCAACCACGTTGCCAGCGGCGGAGAGCAACGGGATCTTGGTCGAGACAAACCACTTCAACTCGCCGGGTTCACCTGGAACGAGCCAAATTTGATTCGGCAGCGGTTGATTGGCTTCCATTACATGGCGATCTTCCGCCATGTACCGTTCGGCCAGATATCGCGGATGAATATCAAGATCGGTCTTACCGAGAAGTTGCTGCTCGGACTCTAGGCCGCGCATTCGCCACAGGTTCTCGTTGGCGGCGACAAAGCGACCTTCCGTGTCTTTAACGTAAAGATAGACGTCGGGAAGGTATTCAAATAAGCCTGCTAGGGCAAGTTCTGCACCGATGCGTTCGATCATAGTCAATCTTCCGGGGCGAGGGGTCATGCGCAGATAATACCATACATTGCGGAAAAATCCCTAGCCGTTTACGTATCGGGCACACTAGATTGAGAGCGCGTCGCCAGCGTACCCCATATGTATGGCGAATCCTGCCTTCCTTTATCCAATCTTCAACTCTCCTTCGGCGCCCAGCCTTCAAAGAGCACGCCATGTTTACTTTTCAGGGCCGTGGCAAATCGGTCACCTGCGACGGAGCCACGCGCCGTGACTTTCTGCAAGTCGGCAGTCTCGGGGCCCTCGGTCTGAGCTTGCCTCATCTGTTCGCAGCCAAAGCTCAGGGAGCGGTTCGCCCCAACCATGACGATCGCAACTGCATCATGATCTTCAACCTGGGTGCCCCCAGTCAGTTGGATCTATGGGATATGAAGCCTGATGCTCCCGCTGAAGTGCGCGGACCGTTCAAGCCAATTGCCACGAACAACCCCGACCTGCAAATCTCAGAGATCTTGCCGCACCACGCCAAGATCGCCGATAAGTTCTCACTGGTTCACTCCGTCCATCACACGGGTGCCGCAGTGCACGATGCCGGATGGCAAATGATGCAGACCGGCAGACTCTTTTCCGGCGGTGTGAACACGCCCCATATCGGCTCGGTCGTCAGCTTCGAGCGCGGTCGCAAGACCGATCTGCCAGCCTTCGCGGTGCTGCCTCAGTTGATGGGGCGCGGTGGTGGCAATATGCCCAACGGCCAGGCTGGTGGGTTTCTGGGCAAAGCGCATGATCCGTTCTCGTTGAATGCCGATCCATCGCAAGCCAACTTCAAAGTTCCTGACCTGCTGCCCCCCTTCGAAATCGATACGAGTCGCCTGGAACGCCGTCGGCGTATTCGCGATCTCGTCGATCAGGCCGCCTCAAACTTCGAGGCCAGCGAGTCGGCCGATCTGCTGGGAAGCAATTTCGAGGCAGCGTTCCGCTTGATGACGAGCCCGAAGGCTCGCGAAGCGTTCGACCTCTCGAAAGAGCCGACCAAGGTTCGCGAACGTTACGGCATGAACCGCTTTGGCCAGTGCTGCTTGCTTTCGCGACGGTTGATCGAGAATGGTGTCCGCTTCGTCACCATCAACACGTTTCTGACCGTGTTCGATGAAATCACCTGGGATATCCACGGATCGAAGCCGTTCACGTCGATCAGCGGCATGAAAGATATCGTCGCGCCTCTTTACGACCAAGGCTATTCCGCGCTGATCGAAGACCTGGACCAACGCGGCCTACTCGATTCGACCCTGGTTTGTAACCTCGCCGAATTTGGTCGAACGCCTCGCGTGAATCCGGCCGGAGGACGCGACCACTGGCCACAATGCTTTACCTGCGGATTCGCTGGTGGTGGTGTGCAAGGTGGACGTATTGTCGGTGCCAGCGATCCGATCGGTGCCGTCCCCGCGGATCGCCCTGTGCAGCCTGCCGACGTCGCCGCGACGATTTTCCATAGCCTTGGCTTCGACATGGAAAAGACCTTGCCAGGCCCCGGCGGGCGTCCGTTCCCAATCGTCGACTCCGGTCACATGCCGATCCACGAACTGTTTTAGTTTTAGCCAATTGCCAGCCCCATGCGCACTTGTTTGACCTTCCTGATACTCCTCCTTCCGCAGCTTGCCGTTGCCAATGGTGGATCGCTTCTTGCCGACGATCCACAATGGATCGTCTTGCCGCACCAGATCCACCTCGATGGTCCACGCGCTCAGCAGAGGATCATCCTTCAGCACTCGAATGGGGACGATCTTCGGGGCGAAGTCCAAACCGATGTTGCCTGGCGGATCGAAGGGGAAGAAGTCGCCTCACTTGAAGCGGGCGTTCTCCGTCCACTTAAGAACGGCAACGCAAAGATACTCGCGGAAGTCGACGGAAAAACAGTTTCCGCTGAGGTGACAGTAACGAACCAGGATGCAGCGTCGACCGTTCAATTTCGGCACGATGTGCTGCCCATCTTTGCGAAACGAGATTGCAACTCCGGTGGCTGTCACGGCGCGTTGGCGGGCAAAGGTGGCTTCCGTCTTTCGCTGCGTGGTTACGACCCCGAGTCCGATTACTTCAATATCGTCAAGCAAGATCAAGGACGCCGCGTTGAACTCTCGGCGCCTCAGGTAAGCTTACTGCTTACCAAACCGACCACCGTCGTTCCGCACAAAGGTGGTTTGAAACTTCCGGCCGAGAGCGAAGACTTTCAAATTCTGGCCGATTGGATTGCCCATGGAGCGACGCCCCCCACTACCAACGATGCGACCGTCGAACGCATCGAAGTGTTTCCAGCAGCTTCGATTCAGACCATCGGCCAGCGGCAGACATTTGCGGTTACCGCCGTCTACAGCGACGGAAGCTCTCGCGACGTGACTCCCTGGGTGAAGTGGTCGAGCACCAACGATGCTGTGGCTCAGGTCGACGAAGATGGTCACGCGACCATCATGGGGCCAGGTGAAGGTGCCATTGTGGCCTGGTTCGCCAGCAAGCTGGCCATTGCCCGGACGACTGTCCCGTACACGCACTCGGCAACCGAAGAAGAGATCGCCCAGGCTGATCAACGGAAGCCTCGCAACTTTATCGACGAGCAAATCGACAGTCAACTGAAACGACTCAACCTGGTCGCCTCGCCTACCTGTAGCGATGCGGAGTTCTTGCGTCGCGTTTATCTCGACACCATCGGACGACTGCCGACACCGGACGAGGCCCGAACCTTCCTGGCGAACACCAAGCCAGAAAAGCGGGACGAAGTGATCGAAACGCTGCTCGCCAGTCCCGAGTTTGTCGACTATTGGTCTTACAAATGGTCGGACGTGTTGATGCTCAACGGAACGTTGCTTCGCCCGCAAGCTCTGAAAACGTATTACCAATGGATCCATACCCATGTCGAAAAGAACACGCCATGGGATCAGATGGTCCGCGAGATCGTCACGGCAACCGGCGAGAGCACGGAGAACGGCGCGACGAACTTCTTCGCCTTAAGCCAGACCCCTGAGGAGATGACCGAAAACGCCTCGCAGGCATTCATGGGCTTGTCGATCGGCTGTGCCAAGTGCCATAACCACCCGCTCGAGAAATGGACGAACGACCAGTACTACGCCATGGCCAACATCTTTTCGCGCGTGAAAGCGAAAGGCTGGGGTGGCGAGGGTCGCAATGGCGATGGCTCACGAACGCTGTACGTGGCTACGTCCGGCGAATTGGTGCAGCCACGGACAGGGAAGCCGCAGGCGCCGACACCTCTGGATGGCACACCGATCGCGTTCGACAGTCCTGACGATCGCCGCGAGCCGTTCGCCAACTGGCTGACCTCGCCAGAGAATCCCTACTTCGCCAAAGCGATCACCAACCGCGTTTGGGCCAACTTCTTTGGCGTCGGCCTGGTTGAACAAGTCGACGATCTTCGCGTCTCCAATCCTCCCAGCAACAGTGCCTTGCTGGATGCCGCGACAAAGCATGTTGTCGACAACAAATTCGATTTAAAGTCGCTGATGCGTGCCATTTTGCAGTCCAACGCCTATCAGCGATCCAGCGTCGCCCTGGCTGGTAACGAAGCGGAGTCACGGTTTTACAGCCGGTACTATCCCCGTCGCATGATGGCCGAAGTGCTCCATGATGCCGTGGTTCAGGTAACCGGCGTACCGACGAAGTTCGATACTGTTGCCTTCCCCGGCAACGACAAGCAGAAGACCGACTTCTATCCCGACGGGACCAAGGCCATTCAGCTTTACGACTCGGCTGTCGAGAACTATTTCCTCAGCACGTTTGGCCGAAACCCTCGTAACATCGTCTGCGAATGCGAGCGATCGGCCGAACCAACCATGGTTCAGGTCCTCCACATTTCCAACGGCGACACGATCAACGACAAGCTTAAGAACCCAGCCAGCCGAGCGGAGTCGCTCTGGCGTTTGCGACGGCAAGGACTATCCGACGAGGCGCTGATCGACGAGATCTATCTGAGTTGCTTTTCGCGATTCCCTTCGCCCGAAAAGCGGCGTGCCCTGGTGGCGATGCTTCCGCCAGTCGATTCCCCTGACGAACGTGCGACGATCGAAGACCTCTTCTGGGGTCTGATGAGCAGCCGCGAATTCCTCTTCAATCACTAGTCGCCATGAACACCACCCACCTCATCGCCGCCAGCCTGATCGTTGCCCTGTTTCACGGGACGTGGTGCGCCGCGGCAGAGCCTCCGACCTACGAGCACGACATCCAACCACTGATGCGGAAATACTGCGTTGGTTGCCACAACGATGCCGAGCCAGAGGGAGACCTCTCGCTGCAGACGTACGCCTCACTGCAAGCCAGCACTTCGGATGGACCGTTGACCAAGGCCGCCGACCCCAAGGCTAGTCGCTTGTTGGCAGTTCTTCAAGGCACCGCTGAACCGAAGATGCCGCCGGAGGATGAACCTGCGCCGTCTGCCGAGGAAATCGCGTTGATTGCCAAGTGGATCGAAGCAGGGATACCACGCGGAGAAAAGTCCGCCACCATGGGGCTAGATGTCGCTCCGATTGCTTCGCACAACGATGTTCGTCCGATCCTGGCATTAGCATTTTCGCCCGATGGTAAACAACTTGCGGTGGGACGCTATGGCCAGGTCCAGCTGTTTGCGGTCGACGATCACGGTGAATTCGACTTGAACAGCCCCGTGTTAGAACTCTCGGACGTGCCAGGCAAGGTTACTGCGATACACTTTCGTGCCGACGGAAAGCGACTCGCGATCGCCTCGGGCATCACTGGACTAACTGGCATCGCTTCGATCTATTCAATAGAAGATGGAAGCAAGCTGCGATCGCTGGAAGGTCATCGTGACATGCTGTACGACGCTGAATACTCCCCCGATGGCAAGTGGCTGGCGACCTGCGGTTACGATCGGAATATCGTTTTATGGGATGCCGAGTCCGGTGCGAAGCTGCATGAGCTCACTGGCCATAACGGCGCTGTCTACGATGTCGGCTTCAGTCCGGACAGCAAGTTTCTTGTTTCGGGCAGCGCCGATGATACCTGCAAAGTGTGGCGGGTCGCCGACGCGGTTCGACTCGATACATTGCCGCAACCACTAAAAGAGGTCTATTGCTGCGCGTTTACTCCCGATGGCAAATCGATCGTCGCTGGCGGCGCGGACAATAACCTGCGCGTCTGGCAATTTGTCGCGACTGACGGCCCGAAGATCAATCCCATGATCCAGGCTCGCTTCGCCCACGAAGGCGCCCTGCAGCGGCTTCAATTCAGTGGCGACGGGCAGCATCTCTGGACGATCGGTAACGACCTGACGGTGAAATTGTGGCGAACCCGCGATTACACGGAACTCAAAGCCTGGAACGACCAACCTGAGTTCGCGATGGCGAACGCTGCTCTTTCTTCTCAGCGTTCTTTGTACCTCGGCCGAATGGATGGCCAGATCGATCGCTTGACCTGGTCTCCGGAAGATCTGGCTAGCAAATCGCAAGCGGTCCAGTCCATCAAGCCACTTCCCATTGCCGAGAGCACAACCCACGACGTGCAGGAAGCAGAGGGCAACGACCAACCCGACACTGCCCAGGCCGTCGCGTTTCCAGCGAAGATCACTGGTACGATCCACAACGAAGCTGCCGGCCCTGACATCGACTTCTACCGCTTCACCGCCAAGGGGGGACAAACGTGGGTCTTGGAAACCAACGCCGCACGAATGAAGAGCCCACTCGACTCCCACATTTCGATTTGCCATCTCGATGGCAGTCCGGTGGAACGGTTGAAGCTTCAAGCCGTGCGGGATTCGTACTTCACCTTCCGTGGCAAGGATGATTCGATCTCGGACGACTTCCGAATCTTCAATTGGGAAGAGATGAACCTCAATCAATATCTTTACTGCAGCGGCGAAGTCGTTCGACTGTGGCTGCATCCGCGCGGTCCTGATAGCGGTTTTCGGGTTTATCCTGGTGAAGGCAAGCGGTGGGGCTACTTCGATACGACGCCCCTTGCCCATGCACTAGGAGAGCCCTGCTACGTTGTCGAGCCAATTGCCCCGGGCGAGACCGTCGTTCCGAATGGCTTGCCGGTGTTCACGCTCTATTACGAGAACGATGACGAATCGCGACGCACGATGGGAGATGACTCGCGACTCTTCTTTACGGTGCCCGTCGATGGTGACTATTTGGTAAAGGTTCGCGATGTGCGCGGATTCGAGGGGGCCAACTTCCGCTACGAACTGTTGGCACGCGCAGCGAAGCCTGACTTCCAAGTCAATCTGCAGACCAAAAATTTAAACATCGCCAGTGGCGGTGCTCGGGAATTTATCGTGAAGTGCAACCGCGTCGATCAGTTCGACGGAGAGATCTCGGTGACCATCGACGGCCTGCCGAGCGGCTTTCAGGCGACCTCGCCCTTTACCATCGAACCAGGACAAATCGAGGCCATCGGGCTCGTGCAAGCGACCGGCGAAGCCAATACGTTGACGGAAGATCAACTCAAACAGATCAAAGTCACGGCCACCGCGACTATCGACGGTCAGCCGATCTCGCACGACGTGGGCGGGTTCAAGAAGATCGAGATTCGCGATAAGAGTAATCTGACCATCCGGATGGAAGCGACCGACGGAGGGGCCACGCCGCTATCTTCGGAGGCAGGCAAACCACTTGAATTCGCGATCCATCCTGGCGAAACGATCATGCTGAAGGTCATCGCCGAACGGGCCGATGCCAAAGGGCACGTGAACTTCGGCAACGTCGGAGCTGGCCGAAACCTTCCTTTCGCGGTGAATGTCGCGAACCTGGGACTCAACGGTCTGATGATCATGGAAGGCAGCACCGAGCGAGATATCTTCATCACCGCCCATGAAGCGGCCGAGCCGACCTCGCGGCTGTTTCACCTGCAAACCGGCACCGATGGCGGGCACGCGACAGGCCCAGTTCTGCTGCACGTCTTGCCGAAACCGTAGTCGATCGCCGGCAACACCTTTAAGTGAGGCTGGCATTCTGCCTACAATGTTCGGAACTTCTGGGAGTTTCCGAACATGTCGCGCGTCGTATCTTGCCTCTGCCTGCTTTGGTGCGGGAGTCTGCTGCTGCCCATCGCAGGCTGCGGCCCTGGCTCTTCGTCTGAGCGGTCCACAACCGTCGTCATTCTCGGAGCGGCTAGTACGAAAGATGCCCTGCAAGAGATGGCCGAAGCCGCTCAACAAGAGTTGGGCGAAGACACTCAAATCGAAATCAGCACCGGGCCATCGCACGCGTTGGCTCAGCAGATTCTTTCGGGAGCTCCGGCCGATATTTACATTTCGGCGAATCAGAAATGGGCCGATGAACTTGTTGCCGCAGGCCTGACCGAGAATTCGACTGCCTGGCTGGCGAACGCTTTGGTATTGATTGTTCCGGAAGGATCGTCGCAGAAGGTCACCACGCTGGAAGACCTTACCAACGACTCGGTTCAGCGTGTCGCAATCGCAGGCGAAAACGTACCTGCCGGGATCTACGCCCAACAAGCCCTTAGCTATCACAAGCTGTGGGAACCTCTCGTTGCGGCAGGAAAGATCGTTCGCGGTCACGATGTTCGGAGCACGTTGGCCTATGCCCAGCGAGGCGAAGTTGATGCGGCGGTGGTCTATTCAACCGATGCTCGTCTGACCGATCAAGTTCAAGTGGTAGCTCACTTCGATCCTGCCTCGCACGATCAAATCGTCTATCCGCTGGTGCGGATCCACACGCCAGAGCCAACCGAAGCAGCCGATCGTGTTTACACGTTTCTACAAAGCGATCAGGCCCAAGCGATCGCCAGGAAGTATGGTTTCGTCCCGCTTACTTCCGACCGTAAGGGAGAGTAGCGAGTGGACTCCGACCAATTATCGGCTGTGCTTCTCAGCCTGCGAGTCTCGCTCGTGGGTGTTGTACTAGGACTTCCACCAGGCCTGTTGTGCGGTTGGCTGCTGGCTCGAAAGAACTTCTGGGGAAAGACCGTTCTGGAAACGGCGATCAATCTGCCGCTGGTGCTGCCACCGGTAGTTACCGGTTACTTGCTTCTGGTGGCATTTGGCCGCAACGGTTGGCTGGGAGCACTACTACAGTCGGTCTTTGGCATCTCGATCATCTTCGACTGGAAAGGGGCGGCGGTCGCCGCGGCGGTTGTCGCGTTTCCTCTGATGGTGCGATCGATCCGGCTGGGGATCTCGTCTGTTGATCCAACGCTTGAAATGGCTGCTCAGACGCTTGGCGCTGGGTCGTGGGATGTCTTCTGGAACGTGACGATCCCGCTCGCTCGGTCTGGGATCATCGCTGGATGCATCCTGGCATTTGCCCGGGGCTTTGGCGAGTTTGGTGCAACCATCATGATCTCCGGGAACATCCCGGGAAAAACGCAGACGGTTCCTCTTTATGTCTACGATCAAATGGAAACGCCCGGCGGTGTCGAGAATGCGACGAGCGTGATCGTTGTTTCGATCTTGATCGCGGCCTTCGCCCTTCTGATCAGCGAAATGCTCGAGAAGCAATCGCGCGTCGTGTCGAAGCAAGAGTCGGACGGATAAAAAAAGACCCCGACCTGGCACAAGGGCCAAGCCGGGGTTCACGCAGTTTGGATTTCGACGGAGACTTACTTCGTCAGACCGGTGTGGATCTCGTTCAATTCCTTGGCAGGAATCTTGATCACCTTGCGGTCGTAAGTCATCAGGCCGTTGATTTCGCTTTCAACGTCGGTCGTTTGCGTGTAGACGGCACCTGCGATCCCCTTCTCCTTCAGCTTGCGAAGGATATCGATCGACTCCTGGTAACGAGCCTGATATTCCTTCACCGTTCGCGGCAGTCCACCGTAGCCCCAGTTGGCCTGGGTCTTCTTCCAGAGATGGGCTTCAACCGGCCAGCCGTGACCGCCGAACTCGCCGACGACCTTCACCTTGCTGTCGAGACGTTTTTGCTCGAACGGAAACGAAGGGTGTGGGTAGCTGTGCTGGTCAGCGACATGGCCGACGTCCCAGTAGTTACCACCACTGGCGATATTCACCAGGCGGCTTGGATCTCGCTTCAAGATCCACTCACCACTCGACACGGTACGGTGCTGCCCCCAGGCTTCATTGTAAGGAACCCAGACAACAATGCTCGGATGGTTTTCGAGCGAGTCGACCATCTCTTCGAACTCGGCCAGGTACTGATTGTGTGCGGAATCAGGCCACTGGGCGTCTTCTGGGTTTGGTCGCATCCGCGTCCATGGTGGGCTTTCGCCACCGCTCACCTGATCTTGCCAGACCAACATGCCGAGGCGATCGCAGTGGTAGTAATAGCGACGTGGTTCTACCTTGATATGCTTCCGGATCATGTTGAACCCGGCAGCCTGAAGATATTCGATGTCGTACAACATCGCTTCATCGGAAGGAGGCGTCAGCAAGCCATCTGGCCACCATCCCTGGTCGAGCGGTCCCCAATGGAAGATCGGCTTGCCATTGAGCGTAAAACGGAGGTGGCCATCTTCGTCCTTCATCGTGCCGACACTGCGAATCCCGGCGTAGGTACCAATCGAATCGATAACCTTGTCGCCTGCCTGATCAAGGACTTCGACTTGAATGTTGTACAAGTGAGGCGAATCTGGCGACCACAGCTTGGCGTTGGCGACTTCAACCGAGATCGGATCGCCGTTCGACTTCGCTTCGGCAACCTGCTTGTCGCCATCGAAGACGGTTGCTTTGACCGTGACCTTGGCGTCGGCCTGGCCTGACAGGATTGGATCGATGGTGATTTTGCCCGACTTAGGATCGGTTGCGATCGTCACGTCCGAGATGTACGTGGCTGGGACCTGTTCGGCCCAGACGGTCTGCCAGATGCCGGACACCGGCGTGTACCAGATGCCGCCTGGGTGCAGGGTTTGCTTGCCGCGCAGTTGCCATCCGCCGGTTTTATCTTCGACTCGGACCACCAGTTGATTGTCGCCTGACTTGGCAGCGTCGGTCACGTCAATCGTAAACGGAGTGCTTCCGCCGACGTGGCCGCCGACTTCAGTGCCGTTGAAAAACACTCGGCAGGCATAGTCCACTGCTTCAAAGTTCAACAGAGTGCGCTGGCCATCGGCTGGTTTCAGGTCGACCGATCGTTCATACCATAGCGCGCTTGTTGGTTGCAGATTGCGTTGAACGCCAGAAAGTTTCGACTCCAGACCAAATGGGACCAGGATCTTGCCTTCCCACTCTTGTGGAATGGTGTCAACCTTTTCCGAAGTGATCGCATAGTTCCACTTGCCGTTGAGGTTCTGCCAATTTTCGCGCGTCATCTGCGGACGAGGATATTCCTGCCACACGCTTTCAGGTGACAACTGCTCGCCCCAAGTCGTAATCAGGTCCGAGATGTAGGGCTTTTCTGGCAGACGGGCCGCTGGCAACTGCGGAACGTTCTTTCCGTCGACGATATGCACATCAATGTACTGTCCACCGGCGTCTTGATAGGTATGCACGGCGAGAACGTTTTTACCGGCCTGCAGTGCGGCGCGGCCTTCGGCCGTCATGGGGACGACCTTGTACTGGTCAGTCCACTTGTCGAACGTCGCGATCTGCTTGCCGTTTAAATAGACTTCGGTTTCGTCGTCGTGATGAATCAACAGCGAGGCGTTTTCAGGAATCGAGTCAAATTCGACTTCACGGCGAATCCAAATATTCTTGCCGTCCCACTCTGTCCCCACGCGAGCGTTGGGAGTCCCGGCGGTACCGAAGCCTCCGTAGCCTTCTTTCCAGCTGCTGTCATCGAAATCTGGCTTGAACCAATCGTCGGCTGGCTTGGCAAACGAGTAACGCCAAGGACCATTGATCGCATGCGGATCGGCTTCCTCCGCCGAAGCGAATGCCGTGAGTGTGGTGAATAACAAAAATGCAGCCAGCCATGGCGTGCTTCGCGCTAACAATCGTCGTGGGGTCATCAGGTATCTCCGTATTTTGGGGCAGGAGCAGGCGAATTAACCATTCTATTTTGACACACCTTGCAGGTTTCGCGTATGAGGTGCTGCGTAGACTTATTGAGATATTTTGCGAACATCGCTCGAGCCATTAGCCCAATCAAGGGAGAAAACCGAATCAAAATCCAGGAAACATTGCGAACCAAGAGGCGTTCGGCTCGTCTAGGTTGGTGTGCCCTTCAACTGCCATGTTGGCAACCTAAACCGGGGTATTAGAAAGGAACGATTCCCATGGCGCGTCGCTATTTCAATCTACTGTTAAGTTCCCTCGAACTTTCTGTGCGCGCTGAATCGGAAGCCCTTTCCTTTGCCAGCGAGGCCATGGCGACCTGACGCTCGAAGCCAACAGTAAGATCTGTAACGGCCCGGCGTCACAAACGACCGGGCCTTTTTCGTGCCCGGAACGAAACAATCTGGACTGATAGCTTAGACGGTAAAGCGGCGGTTTGAAGAACCGTAGACGAGGATTCGAGCGCCTCTCGGTCCACTTGCTGCGCATCACCCACGACGCGTAGCCATTCACCAGCAAACTGGCCCGTTCGACTTCGGGTGAGGTCATCGGTCTTTCAAGCCGAGCAGGTTGGGTTCGACTCCCACACGGGTCACTTCATTTCGGAAGCCATCCGGCTGGATGAGGAAAGTGTCTTGAAAACAGGGGACGGCTAAACGTCGTTTGGGGGTTCGAGTCCCTCGGCTTCCGCTCAAAACATGGCTCGGTAGGCAACTGGCAGACCACCTTGACTCAGAATCAGGGATGCTGTGGGTTCGAATCCCACTCGAGCTACTTTCTTTGCCGTGTTGGCTCAGTGGCAATTGGTTGACCGCTCGAATTTAAACTTCGGGGTCGTTGCGGGTTCGAGTCCCGCCTGGCCTACCTTTCTATTTTGCGTAGATTCGCTAAGTTTCGCTTCGCCCGGTAATTTGCGGGCGTTTTGCGTTCTGGGAT
>NZ_BAABFZ010000003.1:0-3017179 GCF_039541315.1 Bremerella cremea
CCAGTGCGAAAGTAGGTATCGCCGGATTCATTTACACTTCAAAGCCCCGTTCTAACGAACGGGGCTTTTTTGTTGCCCTGATGCGAAGTTCAAGGGTTTTGCTTAGCTCGAATCCCCCTCTGTGAAGTCGATTCAGAGCGGACGAATTGATTGCGTGTTGAATCGTTCCTCACATCTTCCTGCCCAGGGGTTTCTTCCGGTTCTTCGGGCCAGTACAACAGACAGAAATCGACCCCGATTCTGAATAGGGAATGTCGATGAGTGATCTGGAAGGTTTGCTGTTAACGCTTAAGGATTCGCATCCATGTTTTCGCCTCAACATCACCAGGCCCGATTCGGCGGCGCGCAGAAAGTTGTCCTGATTGTCTTGGCCGCAGTCGGCGGCTTGGCGTTGCTCGGATGTCTTTCGTGCGGCGGACTGGCTTGGTTCGGCTGGAGCGCTGGTATGGAAGCGATCGCGACCGAAGTGCGTTCCAAATATGGGGACAACCCAGCGATTCAGGAACACATCGGCGAAATCGAAGGCTTCAGCATGAACTTCACCAAGAGCCAGCAAGCTCGTGAAGAGTACGGTAATGATGACGTTCTTCTGTTCGACATCTCCGGTCCGAAGGGGAGTGGCGAACTGATCATCGAACGCCAACGAGGGACCAAAGGTTTCAGCGGGGCGATTCTGCGCACGGAAAACGGCGAGGAGTTCGATCTCGACTAAGCGAAAATACCCGCCTGGTCCTAGAATGCGACCTATCCTTGTGGCGATCTCTAGATCTTCATTGCCCCCGTCGCCCAAGGACTTGCCGAATATGGCCGCTACTCTCGATTGGCAGATCATTGCTTGCCCTAAATGCCATAGCAATATGGAGTTACGTGGCGAAATGGCAGTTTGCACGGGGGAAGATTGCCATACGCAGTTCCCAACAACCGAGGGTGTTCCGATCCTGGTCCGCGAAGACAATAGTATCTTCGACACCCAGCAATTCTTGCGAAAAGAAGACACCTTCTTCCGTTCGATCCCTAAATGGCGGGAATGGATCAGCCACAACATTCCGGATGTGTCGCTGAACGTCAACGCCGAGAAGAATGCCCGGAAGCTGCTTGATCTACTCAAACACCGCCCGGGAAAAGCGCGCGTTTTGGTGGTAGGCGGGGGTGTGATCGGTGCCGGACTCGGCGACGCGCTTCACGATGCCAACATTGAATGGGTCGAGACCGACGTTTCTTGGGGACCACAAACCCAAATCATCTGCGATGCCCACGACTTGCCATTTCATGATGGCTCGTTCGATGCGGTTATCGTTCAGGCAGTGCTTGAACATGTCGTCGATCCGCTTCGTTGCGTCAACGAAATTTATCGCGTGCTGAAAGATGACGGCGTAGTCTATGCCGACACCCCTTTCATTCAACAGGTCCATGGCCGGCAGTACGATTTCACCCGGTTCACCCGTTTGGGCCATCGCCGTCTGTTCCGCCATTTTGAAGAAATCGATAGCGGGATTAGCTGCGGACCTGGTGTCGCGTTGGCGTGGTCGCTGCGCTACTTTTTGCTGAGCTTCTTTTCTTCGCAGCGGATGCGAGGAATCGTCAGCTTCGGTTCGCGGATTTCGTTCTTCTGGCTGAAGTACTTCGACTACTACCTTGCCCGCAAAAAGCAGGCACTCGATGCCGCCTCGGCATTTTTCTTCTTGGGAAGAAAGAGCCCGATCATTTTATCCGATCGAGAACTACTCTCGGACTACCAAGGCGGCTTCTAAGCAAGCGGTCGGTTGCCAATTAAGGTCGAGCCAAAATAATCTGGGCGACCTTGTCTTCCAGCAAGATGAATCTGATTCTCTTCGCACCGTAGCTCAAATCCTGCACGACCGGATGCTGCGGCGAATTTTTGTGAGGTGCGTCAGGCTCGCCATACGCCGCGATGACTTGCTCGCGCGTCGAATCGATTCGAATTCCTTCTTCGGTTCGGCCAGGGAATGGGTTCTTTCGCAAGTTCGCCGCGTCGGCCGGGTTCGCAATGATCATCCCCAACTTGTCGGGCTCACGGCCGGTTAAAACCAATTGCATCCCCAGCGAAGGGTAGCAAAGGTAATCATTGAACAGAGTAAGCTCTGGTTCGCCAAATTCCGCGGCAATCTCTGCGCGGGTCGCTCCGAATTGAATTTTCCCAATACCTACCCCTGGCTTCAAAACCAGATCCTTTTCTTCCGCCACTTCGGAAGAGATCGGCGGGGCGAGCTGCTGGTCTCCTAACCTCTGATATTCCTCAGGAATCTTCATCGTTACGGTCGAAGCGTCGATCGGAGTATCAAACTTGATCTCGTCGAATACAAAGATCGTCTCCGGGTTGGTTTCTAAAACAACTTTTAATCGGACCGGCAATTCGGTCTCGGCATCGGACCAGACCTGTACTTTGGCCGGAACCTGGTCGTCAGGCTTCATTCCCCACAGAAACTTGCCTGACAAACCGGAAAAATGTTTTCCGGACGGCGTGACGTAGTCGTTGATTGGCTCGGTCCCTGCGTCCGCCAATTTTTGGATCAATGAAACGAAATCGGTCGAAACCATCGTGTTGCTGCCTGCCAGCTCGTAGGCAATTTTGTTGGCGTGATCGAGTTGGACTGCTTTGCCCGATCCCACTTCGCCAAATAATTCGCTACTGCCATCGGTTGAAATGAAACGCTGCTTTCCTTCGACCGAGGTCAAAAGGCCCTGGGCTTCGTCGGCATGAACGTTTGCCTGAAAAGTTTTCGTGGCGACGACCTTTTTCAATATGTCGGCCAAGGCAACTTTGGGGGCTTCGATCGATCGCCAAACCAAGAATCCCAACAACACCAACACGCTGGTAGCCAAGATGAAGCGAAAGATTCTTCGCTCTTCCTGCTGTTGCGATGTGGGGAAGGGAAGTTCGCTTCGATCATTTTCAATTTTTTCGAGTAATCCGATCGGTACCGAACTCACCGGAGCGTCCTTCATGGCCTGGGTTGCCTGCTCCAACAGGTCGTCATCAGGCTTCGATTCAATATCGTGATTCATGACACGCTCCTTTTCTGGGGGGCATATTCCGAAAGTTGTTCCCGCAACACGATTCGGGCCCGATGAAGCAGCACGCCCAGGTGATTGGCCGAGGTTTCCATCACTTCGGCCGCTTCTTGGTGAGAAAGTTCTTCGATCGCCGTCAGCACAAACGCGCTGGCTTGGTCGTCGGTCAATTTCGTAATCGCTTCCCGCAGGGCTTCTCGAAGTTCTTCCGCTTCTAACTGACGCCCTGGAAGCAAGCTTTTCGTCGCGATTACTTCGTCGGGATCGGCCAATTCGATACGGTTTCGTTCCCGAATCCTGCGGCGGACGAGATCGATCGCGCGGCTTGTGGCGATGCGTTTTAAGAGAGCTAACGCCGAACGAACCGATTTTTTTCGCTCGTGTTCGACGAATTCGAGAAATGTTTGCTGCAAACAATCGGCCGCGTCGTGGCCATCGTTTCCCAGAATTCGCACGATGACGCCCCACACCGCTTGGGCATGCTGCGTCACAATTGAATTCTCGGCGGTGATTGAAGGGGGTGGATCGTTCACGAATCAGGCTCCTTTCGACTCTGGTCGCCTGACTTTCGATTTCATTACAGACAAGTTTTCAATTTTCTTGAGACGCGACCGATCGGTTTTAGCCAGGTCCGACCGTTTGAAAGACATCGGAGACCCACCACTCGATGTATTCTTCCATGGGGCTCCAATGTCCCCACGCCAAAAGCGGATAATACAGATACATCGCGCCGTAGAAAAAATTCCAGCCGGTTGCTTCGCGAAGCCAAAACGCGATTCCCAAGACCGGGCCGACGCTTAGCACATAGAGAAGTGGCATGATTGCCACAGCTGCGGCGGCCCATCGCCACGATTCGTGAATCGTTACCGGCGAATTTCCTTCGGCCTGGCTCATTTTTCAGGTCTCACGCACCGCAGCCGCGGCAGACCAGGTCTCTTGCGGCGGAATCACAATCGGTCCGCGAAGATGTCGCAGGATGGTCATCATCAGCCCCATGCCGAACCAAACCAGCCAGCAACATGCGAGCGCCGGAAAGATTCCCCAACCGATGGCAAACACAATGCAGGGACTCATCGCCAGGCCGAGTAGAACAAGCCCAGTGGAAATTTGCGATTTGCGCGTCAGCGGTCGTTGCCAGTTTGCCGCAGGGGCATTTTCAATTCCGCCGCGAATGGCGAGGGCGACCACGGCGCCCCAGATAATTGCCAGACCGATCAATTCCCAATAGCCAGACAGTCCGAGAGAAACGAACACCACCGCATCGATTCCGCGAACCAGAAACGGTTGAGCCAGTTGGGTAATTTTCATGAGTCGACCTCCTGTGTGGGATCGATCCTCACGCGCCGCAGGGATCAAGTCAAACAGATTCGCCCATTTGAGTCAGCATCCGTGAAAGAAGTTCCATCGGCAAGCCAACGACATTCGACAAACTTCCTTCGTCGATTTGCACCCAGCCGGTCCGGTCTTGAATGCCGAAAGCGCCGGCCTTGCCTTCCCACAAGCCAGAATCGAGATACTCTTCAATCGCTTCGTCCGAAAGTGCTGCCATCTGGACGACGGTTTGATCGACGTCGACCAATACGTGGTTATCGGGACGTCGCCACAAACAAATGGCCGACCAAACATAATGATCTTCGCCGCGCAGCGTCTGCAAGATTTCGCGAGCATGGTTTCGATCGCGAGGTTTGCCCAGCGGTTGGCCGTTAAGTTCTGCCAACGTATCGCCTGCTAGAATAAGTCCCGACTCGACCCGGGCCGCAACGTCAGCTGCTTTTTCCTGAGCGATGCGTAAAACCGATTCCCGCGGTGATTCGTCTGCCCGAGGAGGCGTTTCAGCGTGGTCGTTCGGAACGATTACCGTAACATCGTAGCCTGCCTCCTTTAACAGGAGTTGTCGTCGAGGAGATTGGCTGGCCAAAATGAGAGAGCCTGCGAAGTTCGCCATCATCGATTCACCAGAAAGATCTGCGTTGCCTCCCTTAGAAGTCCTGTACGAAGATAACCACCTCATCGCGATTGCGAAACCAGCAGACCTGCCCACCATGGGGGTCAGCGATGGCGAAGAGAGCGCAGTCACCCAGGTCAAAGCTTACTTGAAGGAGAAGTATGACAAGCCTGGCAACGTGTTTTTAGGCGTTGTTAGCCGATTGGACCGGATGGTAACCGGCGTGTTGATTTTCGCGCGAACTTCGAAGGCAGCCAAGCGTCTCAGCGAACAATTCCGGGCTCGCTCGACCGAGAAGACCTATCGCGCGATTGTTTCCGGAACGGGAGTCGTCGAAACGGGAACCCTTCGCGATTGGATTCGTAAAGACGAAAAGAACCATCGCATGGTTGCCTCTCGAAATCAGGTTGGCGACGGGCAGAAAGCGGAACTCGAGATCGATTCAGTCGAAGAAGCCCAGCGCGGCTATTTGCTGAAAATCAAATTGATCACCGGGCGAAAACACCAGATTCGCGTGCAGCTGGCCAGCCGCCGCCTCCCTATATTAGGTGACCGAAAATATGGCAGTTCCGACCCGTTTCCGGAGGGAATTGCCCTGCATGCCGCCCAACTGGTCCTTCAACATCCGGTTACTCGACAAAACCTGACCATCAGCAGCCCGATTCCCAGTAGCTGGCGGAAGTTCCTGTGAAACCTATGCTTACGGGCTGCCGAATGACAACAATACGCAGGGGAATTTCGTATTTTGACGAAATTATGGCTAGCGAAGCCTCCCCTAAAACCACGCTCGAAAGCTAAAATAACAAAGCCTCAAGCCTCTTCAATCGATCCGAACGGTGCCCAGCTCTCAAACGAAGAAATTCCGAGATTCCGCGCTTGCCAGTGGCCTTGTGACTGCAAAGCAGCTCGAGGACGCCATGAAGACGCTGCGCGAAGGCTCGCTGAAGCACGAGTTCTCGGACGACGAACTTTCCGAGTTCATGGTGAACTCGAAGCTGCTCACCCAATATCAAGCCGATCAACTCTCGAAAGGCTTGAGCAAATTGACCCTTGGCCCATACGTCATCACCGACTGGATTGGTCAGGGGGGCATGGGTCAGGTGTTCAAAGCCGAACACAACTTCATGGGTCGCGAAGTCGCCATCAAGGTGCTTCCCCAACAGCGATCGACGCCGGAAGCGATCGGGCGGTTTCTCCGCGAGATTCGCATGCAGGCCCAGTTGGATCATGCCAACCTGGTGCGCGCTTACGACGCCGGTCAGGATGGTAACGTCCATTTTCTGGTGACCGAATATGTTCCCGGGACCGATCTTCGCCGGCTGGTACGTGCCAAAGGGCATTTAAACCAGCATCAGGCGGCCAGCATCGTTTCCCAGGCAGCTCGCGGTTTGGCATATGCCCATGAAAAGAAACTCATCCACCGGGACGTCAAACCAGGCAACATCCTGGTAACCCGGGACGGCACCTCGAAGGTCTCGGACCTGGGGCTGGCCGACTTCATGAATGACAACTCCGAGGAATCAAAGCTCGGCAAGATTGTCGGCACGATCGATTACCTCGCCCCCGAACAAATTCGAGATCCGCACGACGTTTCGGCCAAGTGGGACATCTACTCACTCGGCTGTACCTTCTATTACGCGTTGACCGGCAAGGTGCCTTTCCCGGGCGGCAATGTGAAAGATAAGGCACGGCGTCACTGCGAAGAGCCGCCGCTGCATCCGCATCGGTTCAATCCGAATATTGATCGCGAACTGGTCGAAATCATCGCCGAGATGATGGAGAAAGATCCGCTTCGCCGGATTGCGTCCGCCAGCGAAGTGGTTGCCCGGCTCGAGCCTTGGGCTTCCGATCATCGCGCGACCGACTTCACCGGCCAACCAATCAAGTCGGCCTGGCAGCCACCTCCGCCCGTTTATACCGGTGTCGAATCGGCTCGTCTAAACGATACGGAAGTTGGCTCGAACGTCTACGAATTGTCGGAATCTGGTTCGGAACAACCGAGTCAGTATTCACAGTCGACGGTTCAATCGTTGATGGCCGATCAAGACACGAAGACGATTCGCGATTCACGAAGATCGGGCACCATTCCGCCACCAATTCCGATCGTCACGCGGTATACCCGTCGCGAGAAGCAATTGATCATGGCGCTCGTATTTGGGCTGCCAGCCTCGGCCATCTTTGGGGCGATCGTCGCGTACGTCGCGACGATTATCAGCCAATAGCCGATCGCCACAGACCCTAGGGCTGCGACGCGTTCTTTTTCGCGGCTTCCAAATCGCGGGCCAGCTTGCCTTCGACCAGCAGCGATTTGTCTTGAGCAACCAGACGTTGTCCTTTCTCGAACAACTGATCGATTCGCCGCTTGATCGTCGGATCGAGCTTGTTGTCTTTCAGGAATTGCCCCTTGGCGGTTCGCAGATCGAAGGCCAACTCGTTGACCGTGCGGCCTGACCGCAGTGCGGCCAGCCAGCGTTCCGCTTCTTCGATTTCGCCTTCTTCAATCTTACGTTCGACGCGCTGCGACAGAATCTGCCGGCGAGCCATGGTATCGATCAGCTGATCACGCCAACCTTCGACAAAACCTTCCGCCAACAACCGCGGACCATCGTTGGTGATCCGGGCAGTGGTCGACTGCTCGAAGCCTGGTACGACCGGCAAACGAGCCAGCAGATTGCCACCGCTACGAACGTACAGCAAACGTACGCTGTTCTTCGGGTCGTTCGGAATAACCACTTTGCCGTTGGCATCCGAGGCCCCCACCAGTTCCGGGCCATCCGCGTTCTTGGCGTAGATTTCGTATCCGGCGAGCGGTGTGTCTTCGGAAGTCTTGTCGACCAGCTTTAGCGTCGTCGAGTCGAACAGCGGCCGGATGCCAATCGCCAGACGCTGCGTTCGCACGTTGCGTCGACCTGGCATCGCCTGGCTGTAGCCCGACACCATCGAGCCCTTCAGTTGCAGGCCATCGTTTTCTTCGCAGCGGATGTAAGTCCACGGCATGAACACGATGCCGTTGGCAACCAGGTTTCCCTGGCGATCGTTACGCCGCAGCACCGGCTGCAACGCTTCGCCAGGACCAACCAGCCCAGGCACCGTTTCGGGAAGTGGACTTTCCGAGGGAGCCGCCGCGGGCAACGCGTCCCAATCAACCTCAGTATCTTCCGCAGGTGGAATTTGCCCAACCGCTTCGCTCCAGCGCTGCGTTCGGCTGATTGCCTCTTCTTCGACCAACGTTGCCCCGCGAGCGGTCAGCGTGATGTTCGATTTCTGCACTTCGTTGACCCGAGCCAACGGAGCGAACTTCGCATAGCTCAAACGCAGTATCGCAGAGGAAACCAATTCTCGCTGTTGAACCGCTGCCTCGTGCACAGCACCAAACGACTGGGTCAGGCTATCGAACTCGCGAAAGCGAATCTTCCAGTCACCATCCCGTTCCAGCGAAATCAGATGCACCCGATCACACTGGTAAGGCTCGATTCCCAGTTCTTTCAGTTGTTCAGCAAACCGAGCCGGATCGGCCGATTCGCTCATCCAGCGGCTCAAGGGGAGGGGAGCCAACTCGTAGCTGGTCCGCATCACGGCGCCGCTGGTGGCATAGCCTTGCTGCTGTAGTCGATCCCCCAGTCGCGTGACGAAGCCATCGTCGACGTGGCACGACGCGTCCGGTTCGATCCAGACCTGGGTTCGATACGGATCGATCTCCCACGGAAGCTGATCCGCCCCGACTGCCATGCTCGTTCCACACAGCAGTAGCACGCATGCCCACGCGCAAGGAACTCGAGTTTTCAACGGTGCGTTCATAGTGGGAAACTTCAATTCTTCACCACGTCCAGTGCAGGGGCGACATCCCAGCGTTCGACCTGCTGGAACAGACTGATGGGTTGATAACCAACGCCCCCCAGCGAACGCCGGTAGACGAAGTAATCTTGCGTTTGAAACAGCGGCAGGATCAACAAGTCGTCGTGAGCCAATCGATGCAACGACCAGAACCGCTCGCGAACTTCCTGCCAGCTCTGCGATTCGCCCAGTTGGCGAAGTGCTAGTTGGAAGTATTGTCGCTGATGCACCAGCGGCACGTATTGATCGAACATCCGCGGCACATCGATCAGTGGCTCGGCGATTTGAATTTCGGCATACAGCAGATCGACGCCTGCTTCGGCTGGGCTGGTGATTTCAGGGCTCACCACCTTCAGTTCGCACGGCAAACCGATCCGTTTCAGGTACTGGGCAATCGACAAACAGGTTTGACTCGAAATCTCGGAGTTCGGATGGCCGATCACCAGTTTGTCGAGCGGAATCAACGCTTGTTTCAATTCTTCCGCTTGCTTTCGCATCTCGCCCGCAGCAATTGCCCGCAAGGCGATGCTCATCTGCGGTGCGTATTCGCGAGGTTCGATCGATGGATCGTAGCCGTACGCGACCGGATCTTCCAGATTCATCCCGACTGGAATCGGAGCACTCACCACGGCACACCCTTCCAGATCTTCGCCGGCCAGCAAACGCGAATGCAGGATGTCTTGCCGATTGATTCCATACAGCACCCCACGGCGGAAGTCGCGATTCTGCAGGTAAGGGTTATCGAGGTTCGGCACCAGAATATGCATCGTTGGTGCTCGGTAGTGATCAACCACCAGGTCATCCGGTGTTTCCACCAGTAAACGTTTGGCCGTCGCCGGGTCGAGACGGTCGACCATGTGGACTTCCCCGGCATTGAGCGCCGACATGGCTTCAGCCGACGAGGCAAACGGCAGCATCTGAATTTCGCTGGGCGGCAACTTGGCGGACGCTTTGAAGTCCTCGGCCGGCACGAACGCATGGCCTTCATCCTGGAAGGTTGCTTCGCGGAATGGTCCGTTCTGCGGCACCGGGAACTTCGAGACATCTCCCTTGCGGGGCACAAACCCGAACAACGCTTCCGGACGAACATGCGGTAGACGCAATCGCAAATCAACCTGGCGAACCTCACGCACGGCAAGGTCTTCAATCAAAGGAGTCAATCGCGCAACGATCGGGTCGTTTTGCGAAGCCGGATCTTGCAGTTGTCGCGAAAGATCGAAACCAGTGACCGGCGTCAACCGATCACGTACGACCACCGTCATCTCGAAACGATCGGTCGGCCGCAGCATGGTCCCGAACGGTGAAATGTATTCGCCACCTTCCGGACCGTAGCCGACGATCTCGGAAAGATCGCGATAGATCAGCCGCTTGTTACGGCGACCGCTGAGCGTCAGCGTCGAGTGCGGCGGATTCGCTTCCCCTGGGGCAAGCGTGGCGATTCGGACTTGCGGATAACGACGGATCAGTTCATTGAGTTGCTCTTTGCCCGACGGAATATCGGGATCGATCGAAAGCGCCATTTCAGTCGCCCTCAAGGCCGAGCGGTAATCCTTCTGCTGGATCTGCTGGCGAGCGATCTTCATTTCGGATTCGGCCCGCTGAGCGATTTCGGCCCGCCACTTGTTGATACTTTCCTCGAACGCCTGACCGTAAAGTTTCTCGAACCGGCCGATCAATTGCCGCGCCGATTCCCAGTTCTCGGCATCGATCTGCCCCTGAACGAGGCGCTGGCCGACGCTTTGAATCGACGTGTCGAGATTCCGTCGGTTGGGATACTTCCGGCGAGCTTCCTCCAGCATACCGAGCGCTTCATCAAGCGCGCCAGACTGGAACCGCTCGAGCGCATTCTGCACAAGTAACTCTTCCAGAATCGCGTCGATCCCCGGATAGTTGGCGTATTCGTTCTTCAGCCGCTGCAAGTAGCGGAAGCTAAGGTCGAAGTTCTTTGCCTGAAGTTGCGATCGTGCTTCGTCGAGCAGCAACTGCGGGAACTGCTGATAACGCTTGACGTTTCGCCAAGAGATCGCGAACTGACGGCCGGGAACATCGACCAATTCGATCGTCAGGTTGCCGGTCGGCGTTCCGCTTGGTGGACGTCCGCCAGGAAAGACCTGCGGCTTGATCCGCACTGGCTTGCCATCTTTGGCCGTGTCGACCAGCACCAGATCGTACGGCTGGCGTTCGAGCAGCGGCTTGGTCATTTCGACCGGAATTTTTTCTTCTTCCGGTTTCTCTTCCTGAGCGAAGACCGTGCTAGGCCCCAGCAGCCCTAGCAGAGCCAGCCAGGTGAGAACGCGTGTTAGTTCGTAAAACGACTTCACTGGATCAGGTCCTCCACTGGAATGCCGTGAAGGGTTCCGTCGTAACCGTGTGCCCACAGCTCGCCGTTGAAGTACGAAATGCCTTCGCCCAGCGGTTCGCCGATATCGAACTGCGAGGTGGGTTGACCCGTTTCCGCGTCGATCAACCAGAGCTCTCCCTGGCTGAACGAAACGGCCAGCATATTGCCGACCATGATCGGTGTGCTGGCGATCGTGCGACCTTCCAGCGGACATTTCCAAGCGACCGAGAAGTCGTCTCGGATCGCGACCAGGCCATCTTCCGAGGTCGCACAGTAGACGCGGCCGTCGGCGGCATGGGGTGCCCAGACAACGTCGCCAGCGATGGCGATCGGCTCTTGTTCGGCGAGTTCTGGTAATTGGAACAATCGCAGATACTCTTGGCCATCTTTCGCACCGACGCCTACCAGCATCAGCCCAGCGGCGGCGATCGGGCCGCTCATCGGTTCTTCCAGTTCGATCTGATCGAGCGCGGTCAGGTAAGGCTCAGGGCTCGTTTCGACTCCAAGGCGGAACATTCTTGCTTTGCCGTCACTCAGCACGACCGAAGGAACCGACCCGGCAACATTCGCGGGCGAAGACCATTGAATGAGTTCGCCAAACTCCAGCTTTGGCTGAAACGGCTGCACGTCGGCAGCACCGGTCTTTGGATCCACCACCATGATCTGGCCCATTTTCGTGGGCACCAGAACTTGTTGATTCCAAACTGAAGGGACGGTGGCTCGCGGCGTGACCGGGATCTCCCAGCTCACAATTCGCGAGATCACTTTGCCACCACCCATGCCGATGGTCAAAGCTCGGTTCTGGCCATCGGGCGGATAGAAGACGTGCGTCGTGTCGTCGACTTTATCGCCGGAGGCAAACTGATAGTTCTGCGTCGTAACGTCCAGCTTCAGCTCAGGATTATCGAGGATCTCGATCGAGCCGAGCTTTCCTTTCGGCAGCGGGAAAACACTTCCACGGGTCGTGACGACCAGCGGCGTCGGGGCTCCCTTCAGCTCGAAGGCTTTGCCAGCGGTTGGGGCGCCGACGGTTGTCTTCCAGATCTTATCGAGCCGGTTGCCTCCGATCCGTTGAGCCTGCACGACGAAGCCATCGGCGTCGGGGTTACGACGCGCCGAGATAATCTGATCGCCACGAATCAGCGGCGGGGCGACGAACGTGTCGCCGTCGTGATCGACCATCTTTCGCACGACCGAACCTCGCGAGAGCTGCATCACGTAGCGGGTCATGCGGCGACCGCACACCCACAACATGCCTCGATCGACCGCAGCGAAACCGATGATCGGTTCCGAGCTGTCCGACTTCGTGGCCGCAACCAATCGAGCCGGAACTTCCTTGGCGGCGGTGTTCACTTCGTATACCAGCACTTCGCCGCGATCGTTGGTGGCAATCAATCGCGAATCGGAGATGATTGGCGGAACGAGAATCTGTCCCGACTGGCGAACGACATCTTGCACCAGTGTCGCCTCGCCACCGGCGGCGTTCACGTTGAAGACATGCACAAAGCTGTATTCCAGACCGGCGTTCTCGAACAGAAACAGATGCCGCAGCGTGCCGGTTGGCTCGACGGGAATTGCCCCTGTTTCGTGACCAATCGGCACCACTTCGGTGCAGCTCAAATCGTCAGGCGAAAGGACGAACAAGTTCGAGTGTTCCGCCACGGCAAACACGGCGCTGACATCGGCCAGCATCCCCAGTGGAGCCGAAACCTTTTGTGGCAACTGAACTGCCTTCATCACTTCGCCGGTCTCTTTCGAGAGCTTCCAGACCTTACCGTCCGCTTCGACCGCCAGCAAAGCGTTTTCGAACACCTTTGGGCGGAAGAGCGTGCTGGCGAACTCTTGCCGCCAAGCCACTTTGCCGGTGCGAGCGTTGATCGCCACGAGCTGCCCTTCGGCAGCATCAATCAAAGCGACCATCGGTTGACCGTCGTCGGCCACCCACGAAACGGCTTGAGCATTTTCGGCCATGCCTACGTAACGCCGCCACAGCATGCGTCCCGAATCGAGTTCGATGGCATAAGCCGCACCATCGAGACGGAAGGTAACCACTTCCGAGTCTTCCGAGGCAGGCAGCATCGGCTCTCGTTGAACGTAGGTGACCTGAGCCAACGGATTGGCCATGTCGGCGTCGCCGGCGATGGCCATTGGGAAAGTTTCGATTGGCTTGACCTGATCTGCCAGCGTCATGGCCGCTTTTGACACCGCTGCGACCAAACCTTCGTCGGTTCGCAGGGCAGGGTACGAATCGAGCAACGTTCGGCGAAGTTGATACACTTCCTGGAACTTGCCACTGGCCGTGTTGGCTTCAATCTGCGTCAGAGCTTCATTGCGGGCCCGGTCGCGATCGACATCGCGGCGGACACGCACCAGGTTCATGGCGATCGTCTCAATCTTCTGCTGCTGCGTCTCACGCATCGAGGTCGGCATGTAAACCGGATCGTTAACCAACGCCATCGCTTCGTCCGCCAGGTTGGCCAGACGTTCTTTTTCGTCGACGGCGCCACTCTTCTGAGCGTTCTCGGCCAAGCCGGTGGCAATCTCCGGCAAGATCGAAGCCAACTCAGGTCGCGCTTCCTCAAATGCTGGAAGCTGATTAATTTCCGGCAACACGGTTTGCGTTGTAGTCAGGGCCGATTCCCAATTGCTGCCACCTTCCACTGCATTCCAGAGGGCTGCCATACCGAGGCGAACTTCCGCCAGCGGAGCACTGGGGTGGTCGGGGAAGCGTTTGATGAACTTGTCGTACTCGGCGGCGGCTTGCACGTACGAGCCACCGCGGTAGCTCTTCTCGGCGGCCTGGAACATTTCGTCGCCGCTATCGAATGCCAGCCAGAAGTAAAGCAGGGCACCGACGAGCAGCATCAAGATCAAGCTGCTTCCACCGATCAGCAGCAGTGGCGAATCCCACGGATTGGCTCGGCTGGTCTTCTTTTTGTGACCCTTCTTTTTCTTGTCTTCCGGTTCGCCGTCACCTTTTTCGCCAAAAGGATCGTCTTCCGAGGCTGCTTCGTCGGCACCACCCAGGCCAAACGGATCGCCTCCCAAGCCACCTTCCGAAGTCGGAAAGTCATCGAGCGCGACCATGTCGTCGGCACCGATCTCGGCGATCTCATCTTCCACCGGATCGGCAGAAACCCATTTCTCTTGAGCACGTCGACGAGCATCGCTGACTGGTAGCGAGTCGGCGGTCACCCCCGAGCGGGCTTCGGCCAGCAGCTTTTTGGCCTGATACTTGGTCAGCCGCTGCTTCTCGAGCAGAAACCGCACCAACTCCTCGATCGACATGTCGAGAGTGCCCGTGCTGAGCTGACGACGAATGGAGGCAATTTGATTGTCCGCCATGTAGTCGTGGGCTTCGATCAGATCGATAAAGTCCGAAATGTTCATCGTTGCTTTTGATTTCTTTGCTAGTGAACGAATCTGGTGAGGAGCAGGATGCTAGGCAGACGTCATATGTCTTCCTCGGTCGATGTCAGCCGAATCGAGTCGACGCCGGCGTCAGCACCAGCATCAAGGGCGGCGACGACCTTTTCGTGCAAAGCCTCGACATGAGCGATAACCAGCAGCGTCCGCGGTGGCTGTGCTGGGTTAGATGCGCGAGCTTCGCGAATCTGGCGATACATTTCCTGCTCGCTCGGTGCTTCGCGTTCCTGATCCCACCCCGCACAACTGACGAAGTAGGTATTGAAGGAATCGATCCGCACTGTGATGGTATCGGGATCGTCTTCGGGATCTTCTTGTTCCTGGGCGGCCGCGCTGGGTGCGTTGTCTTTGGGAGCCGGAACTTCCATCGACTTCTGCATCTGAAACGAAGCGGTCACCATGAAAAAGATCAGCAACAGGAACGTCACGTCGACCATCGGCGTCAGGTCGAGCTCGCCATCCTGGCCTGCGCGTTCCTTCTTGAAGGCAACCGGCTGTTCTTGGGCGACCACATTTTCCATCTCGCGTGGCTTTGGCTTGGGGGCCACCACCACGTCTTCGGTGGTCAGTTCCATCAACTCTTCCTGGTTGTGCTCATCGCTCAACCGGGCAGGCTTGGGAACTTCCAGACGGGTATCGCAGTTCGAGCAATACGTCGTGCCGCCCACCATATCGACGCTTGCCGAAAGCAAGTCGCCGCACGCCGGGCATCGAAATCGAAAGACGCCGTTGCTCATTATTTGTCTTGAACCCCCAGGTAAAGGCGTTCGATCGTGTCGACCAGCCCTCCGCGCGAAGCGGCCAACGCAATGCGTTCGACTTCGCCATAGGTCACCTTGCCATCCGCCTTGATCAGCAAGTGTCGCTTGGGAACACCACTTTCGATGGTGCCGGCGAACGATCGCTCGATGTAGTCGGCGATCAGTTCTTCTTGCCGGTTCAAGTCGGCACCGTCGGCCATGGTTTCGGCCGTGATGCCATCTCCCAGGTAAACCGTCGCACGACCATTGCTTCCGCTTGGCGTCAACGTGATGACCGCCGAATCGAGCGACGAGACCGTGGTCCCATTCTTCGCTTCAGGCATCTGGGCGGCCGTTTGCTGCTGCAGGTTCGACGTGACGATGAAGAAGATCAGCAGAAGAAACGTGATATCGATCATCGGGGTGATGTCGAGATCGCCTTCTTCCGGCTTCCGGCGAGCCGGCATGATCTCGCCTTCTTCCAGTTCGACCAGTTCGTTCGACATGGCTCTGTTCCTCTGAGATTACTCGGAGATGACCCCGACCTCTTCAAGTTCGTGCATCGTTTCGGTGGCGATCGCTTCACGAAGCGAACCCATGAACCGAGTAAGGCCGACAGCAACCAGGTCTTCCATCTTGCGAATGCGGATGTTGATGCTGTTCAACGCGAACGTCAGAGGAATCGCGATCACCAGACCAAGGGCGGTGGTGATCAGCGCGAGACTGATGTCGTTCGCCATCGCACCGGCATCGACTTTGTCGGCGGTGGCCAGCTTGGCGAACGCACCCATCATACCGGTCACCGTACCGAGCAGACCGACCATCGGAGCACCTTTGATGACCGTGTTGATCCAACTGATGCGATGGTCGAGGTCGGCCAGCACATCCCGTTGGAAACGCTCGACCACCAACTGCTTGACCTGCGAGTAACCGATCTCGCGGTTCTCGATGGCCAGGTAAGCCAACTGGGGCAGGGCACGCGGATCGGATTCGCAAAGCTCGGAAGCTTCTTCGAAGTCGCCACGCTCCAACGGCTCTTCCACCGCTTCGAGAAAGGCATCTTGCTGGGCTTCGCTACGAAACCGCTTCTGAGCGACGCGAGCCCAAACCATGGTCACGCAATAGATGCCCCAGAGAGCAACAAGAGCCAACGCCCCGTACATCGACGTGGCGAAAATGTTTGTAAGTCCGGAAATGTCCATATCTGGTTACCGCTGAATTCGCTTTGGGCTATCTCGGTTGACGATACATCTGACGAATGACAAAAAACTCGTATCCGCCCGAAGCGGGCTTGATGCCGAAGACTGTCTTTTGAATCGTGGTGAGGGGACGCTCCCCCATATATTGCTGCTCGATGTAAGCGAGCAGGTTTTCGGTGTCGGGTGGGTAGAACTGCATCGGAATGCGACCACGCGTGTCGACTCCGGCTCGCTTTAGAAGTTCGAGGTCGGCTTCTCGCAAAGAACCTGACTGCCACGTGAAGTAAAGTCGGTCCTCTTCCTTGCCAGATGCGGTTCGACGTGTCGGTCCACCGGCAGAAAACTTCGACGCATAGTCGATCGTCTGCTGACCACCGCCTGCCATGCCAAGCTCGATCTTGAAATGGTCGAGCTGCTTGGCGTAGTTGTTGATGTCGGAACCCGAGAACTCGATCTGCCAGCGTTCCCAGCGAGGCACGACGTCAGGGCCGTTGCCTTCAGGACCGAGCGGACGACTATCCCCTTGGCCGGTACCACTGTCGGTCGAAACGGCTGCGCCGTCGACGTTCTCCAAGGCAGCCTCTTGCGAGGTAACCGCATCGGTCACCGCTTCGTAGCTGGCTTCGATCTGCGGTTCGAGAACTTCTTCCAACTCTTCAAGGCCTGGCGGTTCCAGATCTTGAGCCACGCCCATCGCATGGTCTCCGCGGCCTGGGGCGGGTTCAATGATCACTGGGATCGAAACGTTGGTTTCCCAGTTTCGTGTCGTGAGGTAGATGACAAACAGCACCCCCACGCCGGTCCCCACCATTAACAGCAAGGTGACCAACAGGCCTGAGACCTGGTCGTAAGCTGAAACCCGAGCCAGGTCTTTGTGGGCTGGCTTATGTTTTTTCTTTTTGTCGGAGGCGATCGATGCCATGAGCGGAGAAAAGGCTTTCTGGGAAAAGATGCTGCTAATCGATAAACCGAGCATTGGGTCGCAGCGATTTGTACCAATCTTTCCACTGCGAAATGGCGGCATCTCGCTTCATGGGATTCATGTCACTCGACATCCCAAAGCCATCGATCTTGCGGCTGATGAACCGCAAAGTGTCGCGGGCTTCGATCGCGATGCGTGGGTCTGGATCTGACAACGCGAAAATCAAGGCAGGTACGCTCTCGAAGTCTTTGGCATCGCGAATGGCCCGAACAGCCATCAGGCGAGCCGCGTAACTTCCGTTACGTAACTTTCGCCGGACCGCCTGCAAGGCAATCTCGCGATCTCTTCCGGTCAGGCTCAAATCGAAAGTCATGTCGGCATCGACCAGATCGTCGAGCGAGCCATCGTCTTGTTGCAGCATCTCGAGAAACTTCTGCGTTTCCGGAATCTCTTTTGTGTTGACGATCTTTCCGTTTCGCAGTTCGGCTGCTGACAAGTCATCGGGAAGACCACGACCGCCTGCCAGAAGACCGTTGTCGAAGGTCTTCACGTGCTTTTTGATCGTTTCGGCCGTCCCACGCACGAGAAATAAAATGGCGAACGCAGTCCCCACCGGCGGACCTTCGTCAGTCGCTCGGACCGAACCGTTTTCGTGCACCATCGACTTGATGTACTTGTAGCCTTCGTTGTACCAGACGGGGTTCGGATCAGGCTGGCCAAGATCGAGTTCGTAGAACGCCTTGTAACGCTCCAGGGCGTACAAAAAGTAGAACGGCCAGCGGTTCCCCTCGAACTTGATGTTCGCGTCGATCCAGGTATTACCCATCTTCTTGACCGAAGCGAGGGCCTCGCGATTGACCAGCGCGCGAGCCTTCTTGATGCGTTCGGCACGTTCGTCAGCGGTCACCTCGACAAAGCCTGAAGGCAATTCCGAGTCGACATTCTTCCGACGGTTGCTCATGTCGAGCGCGTCGGCGGAAACGTAGAGCGAGCAAAGACCGGCGGTCGTCAGACTTGGGCGAATCTCCGCTTGATTCACCCGAGGTCGACCAGGCGCCGAAATGTTCCCCTGATATCCGAAGGCACCGGACGGATCTTGCACGGCCATGATCCAGTTGGTCAGACCGGCGATGCTTTCGATGGGGACCTCGAAGTGATTCTCGTTGGCCAGCCACAGCCCAAGAGCCGCGTACTGGGTCATCGAGTTATCGCCTGTTTCCTTCTCTTGATATCCATAACCACCATGTGGCTTCTGGATCTGAATGAAGAACTTGACGAGGTTGTCGATCTCTTTGTGGTGCTTATCGGGATCGAGTTCGCACAGAAAGATCAGCGCCAGGCCGGCGTCGTAAACAACGTCATGCTTGTATTCCGGCACCTTCTGAGCGAACTGCTGACAAGCGGCAACCGCTTCTTTGATCTTAGGGTGATCCTTTGCGGTGCCAGATTTCATCAAGGCAAGAGCGATGACAGACTTTCCACCAACTCGCGGATGCGATCCTTCTCTTACAAGATAGGCATTGGCAGCTTTAACGATCTGCTGCACTTCCGGCGATTTCGGTCCCAACGCGAAGGCAGGCCGAATGGTGCTCATCGCCCAAACAAGGGCCATGGCGCAGCAAACGACAACCAGACGCGCGGGTTTCGTTGACATTGTCATCGGATTGTAACTCTGTTCCCAAGATGAGTTGCGCGTAGGTTATTGCGAGAACCGTGACCGGTCGGCCTGCGTCGATGACCCAGATTGCCAGCCTAAGATTCGCGAATGAAAACTACGTGGGGGCGTTATTCCCCCAAAAAAGGGCCGTTCTTTGCCTCTTCCGGCCCTCTAATCCGCAATGCCGTTCAAACTAGGAATGTTGAAACACCTTGTCAAGCAATCTGTAAATAATTGCGCAGGCCCGTAGATAATTCCATACTTTCCAGGTATCCGTAAGCCTCTAGGTGCCTCGATCCTCTCGTGGGATTGTTTAAACGGTGTGCAATTCGGATCAACGTCTGATGATTTTGCCAAGAAATGACGTAAGTAGAGTCACCTCAACGCCCCCCAGTTGACAACCCACCAGCGGACATCTAGACTTAGCTCCTTCCAAATGAGGTCAGGTAGCTCAGTTGGTAGAGCAATGGACTGAAAATCCATGTGTCGCCGGTTCGATCCCGGCTCTGACCACCTTCAAGCACGCTTCCAGCGTGCTTTTTTTGTGCGCCCATGCAAGGGCGGCTCTTTAGAATGGTTTCGCTTGGGGCCGGACGCAATACATCGCCCTAAGACCCCCTCGACAGAGGAGGGCAGCTTGAGAACCCTTTCTCTTTCATCAGCGCACAAAAAAGGCCCTCGAAATCGTTAATTCCGAGAGCCTTTTATGATTCTTACGTCGAACGCAAGACCCTACAGGGCAATGGCTTAGACCATTTCCTTCAGGTTCTTGAGAGGACGAACCTTGACCTTCGTCGAGGCTGGCTTGGCTGGAACGTCCATCAGTTCGCCTGGCTTGAATGGGTTTGGCACGCCCTTCTTGGCTGGACGAGCAGGAACCTTCTTCTTTTCAATCTTCACGATGCCAGGGATGGCAATCGCGCCAGCACCGCTACGACCCAGAGCCTTGCCGATTTCGGAGGACAGCGCGTCCATGACCGCACTGACGTCCTTCTTCGCAACGCCCGTGGTCTCTGCGATGTTAGCCAGCAGTTGGGTCTTGGTGAGGGGTTTCTTGACGGTTGCAGCTGCAGCTTTCTTTGCCATGGGGTTTCCCTACTAGAAAGGCTATCCAATGTAAAAATGGGTCACTAATATCCGATTTCCGGAACGCGTCGATTAAAGAAGTTTGCCACGGTTTTTCAAGACAGCCAAACCACAAAAAGCCCGTTTTCCCGGGAAATAGCAAGAAATTTGCCGGAAAACCGGGTGTCGCACCTGTTTTTCAGGGTTTTAGTCCTGCTTTTCCCAGCCTTGCATGCATGTTTAGGTGCCCCGTTCGCACGAAAATCACTGCCTTTTACCGGGTCATTGGGCCTCGATTCGCCATCGACGAGATGTCCGTAACGTAAACCCGCACGATTTTCTCGCTTTCCAGGGCTCAATTTCTCTGTCCAAGAATGTCAAAACTTGTTTTCCTGAGAGAAATTGGAATAGAGTACATTAAGCGTTGGCAGAACAACGCGTGGCAGGATTGCCGTTCATCACCGCGCTCCTCCCTTCAACGGAAATGCAGGGCATGTTCATGTTTCGGAATGTATCACCTCTCCCTCGCTTCACTTCGATCTGTCCGAAACTCTTTTTCTGCTGCTCGATCCCTTTATCGTTGGCAGCCCTCGTAGCGTCGCCTCAACTGGCCCACGCCCAGTTCTCGACGCCCGGCCAAGAGCAGATCGACCTCGAGTCGTCGTTCTTTCTGCCGATCCCACGAGAAGCTCGCCTGCAGATGGAGCGGATCGAAGAGGCAGCTCAAAAAGAACAGTGGACCGATGCCGCCCAGAACCTGATCGCGATTCTGGCGGGCGAAAGCTCGGAAGACTTCCTGGTTCCGCTGACCGAAAAGAAACAAACCACTTCCAGCAGCATCAAGACCGCCACGCTCGAGATGGTCCGCAAGCTGCCGCCGCAAGTTCTCGAAGCGTACGACCTGCTGGTCGGCGGCGAGCCGGACGCCTTGCTGCAAGAGGCGTTGATCACAAACGACCCGCGTAGGCTGTCGGAAGTCTCGCGACGGTTCCTGTTCACACCCGCGGGCGAGAAGGCCTCGATCATCCTGGC
Organism: Bremerella cremea; assembly: GCF_039541315.1. GTDB lineage: Bacteria > Planctomycetota > Planctomycetia > Pirellulales > Pirellulaceae > Bremerella > Bremerella cremea. The sequence continues at coordinate 21,195 of NZ_BAABFZ010000003.1, forward strand.
CCGCAAAGCGATGGACTCCCGGCAGTGGGAAGGGGCGCTGCTCGAGCTGAAACGCCTTGATTTCAAGCCTGAAAAGTCTCGTAAATACAAAAACGAAACCGACCTGATGAGGGCCGTCTGCCTGCGAGAGGTGGGCGACAAAGAAGAAGCCAAAGCGATCGTTGCTCAGTTGAAAGACGATCAATCGCTCCGCAAGCTGCTTCCCGGCATGAAGATTGTCGGCAGCACTTCGCCGGAACAAATTCTGGATCAGCTTTCCCAGGTAACGGCTTCGTCTGAGTTCCCTCCGTATGCCTGGACGATGTTCCAAGGCTCGGAGTCGCGCACCGCGCCTTCCCGCGGTAGCGAACCGCTGCAAGAGATCCAGTGGATCGCCCGCATGGCCCAAAGTCGGCAGCAGCAAGACGAGATCCGTCAGTCGATGCAGCGGTTTCAAGACAACCGCGTGTCGGTCTTTCCAGCAATCCATCCGGTGGTGGTCGCCAACCAGGTGATATTTCGCACGCCGGCCGGCTTGTTGGCAACCGATATCCAAAGCGGCAAAGTGCTATGGAAGTATCCATGGGACAACATCGACCTCGACCTGCCGCAGCAAGAACAAGACCTGCTGACTAACATCTTCCCTGGCCTCGGTCGCGAGTTTGAGCGAGCCATTTGGGCCGATGCCCGCTCTGGCCACCTCTCGTCGGACGGCACGCGATTGTTCTACGTTCACGACGAGCAGCCACCTGGCGACAACGTGAGTGTCCTGCTGGCCAACCGTGGCTTGCAGCCGATGTCGGGCCTGTTCTCCGGTCAGCAGAATCACCTCTATTGCTTCGATATCGAGCGCGAAGGGGCCGTTCTCTGGCAGATTGGTGGTGCCTCCAGCGAAGAAGACAACCCGGACGATCAGCTTTCCGAAACGCGTTTCCTCGGTCCGCCGTTGCCGCTGGGCAAAGATCTGCTGATCCTGGCGGGGGTGATCGACGAAATTCGCTTGCTTTGCCTCGATGCCGAAACCGGCAAGGTGAACTGGACGCAGCAACTCGCTCGTCAGACCAGCAACGGCGGCGCCGATTTGTTTGAAACCTACCTCCAGGCCGCATCCCCTTCGCACAAGGGTGGTATCCTGGTTTGTCCGACGAACTCGGGCTCGGTAGTGGCGGTCGACTTGTCGAACCGTACCTTGCTGTGGGGTTTCCAATACAAAGAACCGGATCGCAACCGTCCTGGCATTCGCACCACGCGACGCGATCAGTCGAGCGACTTCATGGCCTTGGCCGACCGCTGGAACGACGGCACCCCACTGATCCATCAGGGGAAGGTCCTCGTCACACCGACCGACGCCGACTACCTCTATTGCATCGACCTGCTCACCGGCGAGAAGCTGTGGGAACGCCCACGTCGCGATAACGTAGCTTTGGCTACGGTCACCGACAAACTCGCTTTGGTCGTGGGCAAGACTTCGGTCACCGGCGTTGATATCGAGACCGGCGACTCGCTGTGGAGTTCCGGCGATGTCAGCCTCCCGGACCAGTCGCTTCCAAGCGGTTATGGTTTCCGCCTTGATGAAAAGTACTACCTGCCGACCTCGCAGAATCAGATCATCCCGATCACCCTTGCCGACGGCAAGCTGGGCGAACCGATCGAAGCCGTCGGTGAGCTCGGCAACCTGGTCTGCTACAAAGATTACGTGATCTCGGTCAGCCCAGAGTTCGTCACAGCGTACAAGCAAATCGATGCCCTCCGCCGCGAGGTGACCGTTCGCCTGGCGAAGAATGGCAACGACGCCGAAGCCCTTCGAATGCTGGGCAAGCTGCAAAAGCATGATGGCGACCTGGCAGGTGCGTTGGCCTCGCTGCAAAGTTCGATCGATATCGAACCTTCCGAAGAAACCCGTACCCAGCTCGTCTCGACCGGACTGGCAGCCTTGGGCCAAGACTTCTCGAAGTTCCGAGACGTCGTGCCGCAACTGGAAGGCCTCGTCGAATCGCTGGACGAAAGGATCGCCCTGGCACGTTTGACGGCCCGTGGCATGGACGCGGAAGGCTTGAATGACGAAGCGTTGACGCGTTACTTCGCCTTCCTCGATCTGACCGACGAATACCTCAGCTCGCAGGTCGTGCCCAACGAACTGCTGATCCATGACTTCGATCCGATGGTCGAAGCCAGCGCCGATCGCTGGGCCCGCGGCAAGATCAGCATGCTGCGTGACAAGATGACCGAAGAAGAGCGGAAGCGTGCCGACGCCGCCGTGCATGAACGCTTAGAGAAGATCTTGGCGGCCGATGCGGGAGACCGTTCGCAATTGGCCCGCTTCGTCAACCGCTTCCCACGTTTCCCCGCCGCGAGCGAGGCCCGTTTGAAGCTGGCGGAACAGCTCTATGCGAAGGGTCTGATCCTGCAAGGAGAAGCAGTCGTCCGTACGCTGATGGATCAAGGCATCGAACTTGATAAGCTCGGTCCACTCGTTTATCAGCAAGCCTCTGGCCTGAAGAAGTCGGGTCTGGAGAACGAATCGGCCAAATGGTTCAAGCAGATCTCCGGTCCGTTCAGCGGCGTCGCTGTCGATGGCAGCCGCACCGGTCGCCAGGTCGCTGCCTTGCAGCAGTGGGATCCGGTCGCCGCCGATATCGTTCGCGACAAGCCGCTCTGGCCGTATGCTTCCGCCGCAGTGGAAGTGAAAGAACATCAAAATCAGGGCTTCAGCCGAGTCGATTATCCGATTCGCTTGAAAGAACAAAACGACCAATATCGCACGAACTACTCGCTGCTTTTGGATAGCGAAGCGAACCTGATCATCGTCCGCGATGAATTCGGCAACCCAACGGTTCGCATTCCGTTCACTACGCAGAGTGGCCGAAAGCTGTACCAGCCGCAGATTGGCGCCTTGCACGCCCAACAGTTTGGTCATCTGCTGGTGATGTCTCTGGGAAGCGAACTGCAGGCCTTCAACATGATGCCCAACCTGCCGAGCGATGACTCGTCGCGTCTACTGTGGAATGCCGACCTGCAAAATGGCATGGGCGGGGCAAACCGCCGTACTCGTGAATTCGACGTCTATACGAAGAAATCGAATCCTTTCGCTGAAATGGACCGGACTGCCCGGGATGTGACCACGCATAAGGCGATCGGTCAGTTCGCCGGCGACCACGATCTGATCTGTTACCAGATCGGCGGCCGGTTGATCTGCCGCGATCCACTTTCCGGTGTGAACTATTGGGAACGCATGGGAGTTCCGATGGGAAGCGAACTGGTGGTGACCGACAAACACATCATTGCCATTCCGGAAGATGACGAACGGGAACGAGGCGAACTTGGCGACGTCGTCACCGCCCAGGTCATCTCTGCCGACAACGGCGAACTGCTTTCGACGGTCGAACTACCTAGTTCTGATCGGATCTGGACGGTTCGCGAAGGGGTCGTGGTGGTCTGGCAGAAGGCAACCGGCGACGGTCCTCAAGGCCTGGAAGGGTACGAAGCGTCAACTGGCAAGCTGCTGTGGACGCAAACCTTCGAGGCAGGGTCATCCCCGAAAGGTGTCCTGCTCAACCGCAAGCCATGGTTTGCCACGCTCGACAAATCAGGCAAGATGCAGGTCATCAACATCCTTGATGGCAAATTGGTTTACGCCAATCAGCTTCCACGCGACGGCGAAGCCATTCAGTTGAAAGCGGTCGAGTCGGACGATCAGTTCCTGCTGGCCGTTTATCGCGACATAAATCCGCGACCTCATTTCCGTAGTATTCCGTATGACAATAGCGAGACGTTGCTGCGAGGCGAGGTCTATGCGATTGAAACCGAAACGGGAAAGATGCTGTGGAACCAGCCCGCCTTGGTGCACGACAACTACTTGCTGGAAACCTTCCAGTCGAGTGGCTTGCCAGTGGTTGCGATGGTGGCTCGATTGCATCGCCCCGATGCGCGGACCCCGCAAATGAACTCGGCCCTGGAAGTCCTGTTGCTCGACAAGCGAGACGGACGTGTCCTGTTCCGCCAAGAGTTCAGTGAGCTGAGCGTGACCTTTGCTTTGACCGGGAATCCCAGTGACCTGAGCGTACAGGTAGAATTGGCGGCACTCGAGGTCAACTTGAAGTTCGATCCCGACCAACCGAATGTCCCGGCCCCACCGGCAGCCACGGAGATTGACTTTTCCTACCCCCCTCAAGCGGATGAAACGTCTAATTAAGGGCCACCTCCCCGAGAAGAGTGGTTCCTTAATAAGTTGTGAAAATGCGCAGCCCCGGTTACCATAACAGGTGTTAAAGTTAAGCGGATTGGGCAGTTGGTCCGAGTCGCAGAAACTTGACAGGCTGCTCATCAAGATATCTCCCATTCAACAGAAAGAGCCTGGATGTCCGAATCTGAGTTCGCCGCATCGGCGATCGAGAAAATATCTGTCGCGCGTGCGCGAATCCTCGAACAGTTGGGGCAGGTGATCGTCGGCCAGTCGGACGTCATCGAAGAGCTCCTGATCTGCTTGATGAGCCGCGGCCATTGTCTGTTGGAAGGTGCCCCAGGTCTGGCCAAGACGCTGATGATCAGCACCTTATCAAAGGTGCTCGAACTGAGCTTCAGCCGCATCCAGTTCACGCCTGACCTGATGCCGGCCGATATCACCGGCACCGAAATCATTGAAGAGAACAAATCGACCGGTTCTCGCGAGTTCCGCTTTCTGCAGGGTCCACTGTTTTCACACGTGATCCTGGCGGACGAAATCAACCGTACGCCTCCCAAGACGCAAGCCGCGCTGCTGGAAGCAATGCAGGAACGGACCGTCACCGTCGGCCGTGTCCGTCACGAACTGGCCGATCCTTTCTTCGTGCTGGCCACCCAGAACCCGATTGAACAAGAAGGTACTTATCCGCTGCCGGAAGCGCAGCAGGACCGCTTCATGTTCAAGGTGTTCGTGAAGTATCCAACCTTCGACGACGAATTCGAGATCGCTCGTCGCACGACCGCCAAGCAGTCGGTCAAACTGGAACCAGTGCTGACGGCGGAAGAACTGATCGAACTGCAAAGCCTGGTTCGCGATGTTCCTGTTTCCGATCACGTGATTCGCTATGCGATCACCCTCGTCCGTCAGACCCGTGTCGGCGAACCTGGCATTCCTGAGTTCGTCAAGGAAATGCTGGCTTGGGGTGCTGGTCCGCGTAGCGTTCAATTCCTTATCCTGGGCGGCAAGGCCCGGGCACTGCTGAATGGCCGCACGCATGTCTCGACCGATGACATCCAAGCGCTGGCCAAACCCGTTTTGCGGCACCGCATTGTGCTGAACTACGGCGCGGAAAGTGAAGGAGTGTCGGCCGACGATGTGATCGATCGGATTCTGCAGGAAACGCCCGCCAAAGAGGATCAGCTAACCAGCGATGCCCGATTCCAAAAAATATTTGCATCCTGAGACCCTCGGGCGGATTTCCAAACTGGAACTTCGCGCTCGGCATGTGGTTGAAGGCTTTCTGTCCGGTACTCATCGCAGCCCATACTTTGGTCAGTCGATCGAGTTCCTCCAGCATCGAGAGTATGCCGTGGGGGACGATCTGCGCCATATCGACTGGAAAGTGCTCGGCAAGCACGACCGCTACGTCATCAAGCAGTACGAAGAGTACACCAATCTTCGCTGCATGCTGATGGTCGATGCCTCGGCCAGTATGAGCTACGGCGACGGACCGATGACCAAGTACGACTATGCGTGCACCATTGCGGCATCGCTGGCGTACTTGATTTTGAAACAGCAGGACGCGGTCGGCTGTGCCGTGTTCGATGACTCGATGCGTTACCGAGTGCCGGTCCTCAGCAAACGGACCCATCTCAACACCATCGTCGAGGCCTTGGCCAACCAGTCTCCGCGCGAGAAGACCGACATGCAGACCATCTGCAAGCAGTTCGCCGAGACCTACACGAGCCGTGGCCTGGTGATTGTTATTTCGGACCTGTTTGGCGATGTCGAAGCAACCTCGAAAGGGCTGCGGATTCTACGTCAGCGAGGTCACGACGTGATGGTCTTCCACGTGATGGATGACGACGAACTCGACTTCCCGTTCACCGGCTCGACGCGGTTTGAAGGGTTGGAACTGCCGGATCACCTGACCTGCAATCCACGAGCATTGCGGGAAGGTTACCTGGCGGCCGTTAACGAGTTCACCGCCTCGATGCGTCGCGAATGTAGTAAGAACACGATCGATTACGCCCTGGTTCGTACCCGCGATTCCTTGGCGGCCGTGTTGACGACCTACCTTTCCAATCGACTCGGCATGCACCACCGCAACTAAGTTAGTCTGAGGCGTAATGCTTTTCGTTTATCCAGCCCTGGCTTGGGCGTTTGCCCTCGTTTCACTTCCCGTGTTGATCCACCTGATCAACATGATGCGGCACCGGCGCGTGAAGTGGGCGGCGATGGACTTCTTGATGCAGAGTCATCGCCGGATGAAACATTGGGTGATGCTGCGGCAGTTGCTGCTGCTTCTGACCCGCATGGCAGCGATCGCCCTGATTGTGGCGATGCTGGCTGGTCTGATCACCACGCAAAGCTTATCGAGCGTTCTCAGCGATCAAGTCACGCACCATTTGATTCTGGTCGACGATACCTTCTCGATGCAGGAACGACTGGGAGGCGACACCGCCTTCCAATCGGCCGTTCAGACCACCAACCGCATCATCGAGAACCTGGCCAACCAGGATCGGCCGCAACGCATTTCGGTGATGCTGTACTCGGACATTCTTCGCGGCGATGCCGGCACCAAAGCTCCGAACTTGGAAGCCCGGATGCGAGTCGACATGGACTCGACCAGCATTGCCAAGCTGCAGGAATTGCTGGCGAACCTGACACCGACCGAGCAGTCGATCGCCTTGCCGGAAGTCCTCCAACGGACCAGTGAAGTGGTCGACCAGTTCGAGCAATCGGAAGCGGCGACCGTTTACGTCGTATCGGACTTCCGCGAGAAAGACTGGGGCTCGGAAGCGACGCTGCTCGATCCGATCTCGCGAATCGAAGAACGGGCCACCGAGCTGAACTGGATCAACTGTGCCCGGCTTCCGCAAGACAACCTCGCCATCACCGACGTCACCATTGGAAACGGAACCGTGGTTGCCGGTATCCCGACGATCGTGAAAGTTTCGATCCGCAACTTCGGCCAGCAATCGGCGGTCGACGTGCCGGTGAACATCGAAATGTTCGGCCCGAAAGATGGCAAGACCGACATCTCGCAGGCCGGCAACTCGCTGGAACGTTTATACGATCAGCTTCCAATCACCTTCGACGACATTCCGCCGGGCGACCAGGTCACACGCCAGACTCAGGTCATCTTCCCAACCGATGGCTCGCACGTCCTCGCGTTTCGCCTGCCGGAAGATCCACTGCCGCTCGACAATCAGCGTTTTGCCTCGACCGATGTCCAAGCCAACATTCCAGTGCTGATCGTCGATGGCGATCCGAAACTGACCAGTGCGTTCTACCTGCAATCGGTCTTCAATCCTGGCCCGAACGTGTCGACTGGTGTCAGCCCAACAACCGCCAGCACCAGTTTTCTGACGACGGCCGAGGCGAAGGATCTCGAGAAGTTCGAGACGATCTTCATCATCGATCCGCCGCAATTTGACGAACGTGTCATCAAAACGCTCAAGCAGTACGCCGAAGCAGGGGGTGGCATCGTTTGGTATTGCGGTCCTGGTTCCAGCGAGATTGGATTGGCCGAACTGGCCGCGGCCAACTTGCTGCCGACCTCGCTGGAAGCTGCTGACGAGCTGCCACAGAACATTCCAGACGGACCTTCCGATTTCGCTCCGGGCGACAACCCGATCTTCCGGGTCTTCGCCGGTGAGAAGAATCCCTTCCTGCGACGCCTGGTGGTGAACAACTACTTCCCGGTCGTTCCTGATTTCGAGCTTTCCAAGCCCGAGGCAGTTCAAGTCCTCGGTTCGCTCCGCAACGGTGCTCCGCTGGTTCTGGAACATCCTGTCGGCCAAGGCAAAGTGGTGACCTTCCTCACTTCGCTCGGTCCGCAGTGGAACAGTTGGGCGACCAACCCAAGCTTTATCGTGATGGTGCTCGAACTGCGGAACTACGCCGGGAAAGGGAAGTTCGCCGCGGCCGCCAAGCCTGTCGGCTCGCCGATCTCGGTGACGGCTCCTTCGTCCGACTATCGCGAATCGGTACAGTTCTACACGCCCGGTTCGACTCGCTTGCCAACCGATCGTAGCGAATCGGTCACGATGCAAGCCATCCCAGGCACACTCAACAGCGAAGCCACCTTGGCGGGCATCGATTCGGTCACCGGTCGTTTCATCACCGGTTCGGCCGGCGTGTACGAAGCCTGGATGACGAAGGTCGACGGATCGAACGAAGTCCGCCGCTACTCGCTCGCCCCAGAGATCGCTGAAAGCGATTTGCTGGGACTGACCGAAACCGACCTGCGACAGCTTTACCCTTCGGTCGTGTTCAACTACTTCGCCGCGGATGCCTGGCAGTATGACAATGCGGCCAACCAAGGCACCAACTGGCAATCGATTTTACTGATGCTGGTGATCGGAGCGTTGCTCTTGGAACAAGTGCTGGCCTTTTACGCGAGCTACCATCCGGTGGCTCCAGGAGCGACTGCCGCGTGAATCAGGCCACCAACACCGTAACCGCCTATCAGTTCAGCCGGCTGGCCGAACTTCCTAACTGGTCGCAATGGGCAGCCTTGGTTGCCGTTGTCGTCGCCATCATGGCGTTCGTCTGGTGGTGGTCGCGTCGCGATACGCACGCACTGCCAGGTCTCAGCCGACTGGTTTTGTTCGGTCTGCGAACCGCCGCACTGCTTGGGCTGCTGCTCTTCTTCTTCAACCTCGAAAAGAAAACACAGCGCGAAGTTCGCGAGAACTCCCGCGTCGCCGTGCTGGTCGATACGAGTCAAAGCATGGGGCTTTCCGACGATGCCCCTGGCGCCGGATCCGATCCGACCTCGCGGGCCGACAAAGCGATTGCACTACTTTCGCAAAGTGATCTGGTCAGCGAACTCCGCAAAGATCATGACGTCAGCGTAATGACCTTCGACGACTCGTCGCCCCCCAGGAACGTCGCGTTCTTCAGTCGTACTGGCGAAGCCGCCGATGTTGCCGACGACCAGCCAAGCGAATCGTACGAACAGCAATGGTCCGAGATGACCTGGATCACCTGGACCGGCATCGGGCTGGTGGCGGTCGGCGTGGTAACTTTGCTCGCCGCCGGCATCTTCGCGACCTCGGCCAGCGCCGCGTACATGAACTTCGTCAGTGCCATCTGCCTGCTCGCCGCCGTTGTGCTGGTTGGGGCAGGGGATCTGCGAAACGATCAGGTTCGTCCGTGGGAGATCGTGTTCGGCAAGTCTTCTCAAAAGCCAACCGACACTCAAACGGATATCCTCTCGACCGAAGACGAAACCAAGTCGGACGAACTGGCGAACGTCGATTGGGCCAAGTCGCTGCAGCCGACCGGCCTTGAGACCCGTATCGGCGATGCCGTCATTCAATTGGTCAACCGTGAACGTGGTGGCCCGTTTGCCGGCATCTTGCTGGTTTCGGATGGTGCCAACAACGAAGGAACGCAGCCGATCGAAGCGGCACGCATGGTCCGTGAAATTGGTGCCCGGATTGTGACCATCGGCCTTGGTTCCGATCAGCAGCCACAGAACGTGCGGATTGTTGACCTGGAAGCACCTTCCAAAGCATACCCAGGCGACCAGTTCCAACTGCGCGGCTACGTCCAAGGCTTCGGCATGCCCAACAAGTTTGTCACGCTTCAGGTGGCCTCGGGTGTGATGGACGACGAAGGGAACTTCCAGGAACAATCGATCGACATGGCTTCCGAGCCGATCCGATTGGGCGAAGATGGCGAAGTGATTCCGGTCGATTTCCAGATCACGCCTGAAAACATCGGCACCCGGGCCTATCAGCTTCGGATTGTTTCCGCGTCCGAATCGGACATCGACCCGAGCGACAACCAAAAGACGGTCAAGGTTCAGATCGTTCAGCAGCGTAACCGCGTCCTGCTGGTCGCCGGTGGGCCAACGCGTGAATATCGCTTCCTCCGTAATCAACTGTTCCGTGATAAAGATGTCGAACTGCACGTCCTGCTGCAGACTGGTGAACCAGGGATCTCGCAAGAGTCGGACGAACTGTTGTTCGAGTTCCCCGACGACCCGACCGTGCTGTTTGAAGAGTACGACTGCATCGTGGCGTTCGATCCCGATTGGTCGCAATTCTCTTACGATCAAATCCAATTGCTGGAACGCTGGGTCGGCGAGAAGGCTGGTGGCCTGATTGTGGTCGCTGGTCCGATCTTCACGCCAGTCTGGGCCAGCCAGAAGCGTGGCAACGATGCGATCGACATTGTGAAAGACCTTCACCCGGTGACCTTCTTCAGCCGCGGTACCGGGATTGGTCTGGGGCGATTTGGTTCCGAGACACCTCACAAGATTCTGCTCTCGTCCGAAGGGCAGAAGTCGGAAGCGTTACGACTCGATTCCGACGCCGACGTCAGTGCCCGGATCTGGCAACAGTTCCCTGGTGTGTACGGCTACTTCACCGTCAGCGGCGTGAAGCCAGGTGCGGCGGTGTGGGCCGAGATCGACGGCGATTCGACCGGCAAGTCACCGGTTTACATGGCTTCGCATTTCTACGGAGCCGGTCGCGTCATCTTCCTGGGAAGTGGCGAAATCTGGCGACTTCGTTCGATGGGTGTTGGCTACTTCGAGGCCTTCTACACCAAGCTGATTCGTTACGCTTCGCAAGGCCGACTGGCTCGTGACTCGAGCCGTGGTTTGCTGCTGGTTAGCGCCGACCGTGTCTCGCTGGGCGAAACAGTCGACGTGCGAGCCTTCCTCACCGATGCCCAGCACAACCCGCTGACCGATCCGCAACTGGAGGCCCGTCTGGTGAAGCCAGACGGTACGGAAGAATCCTTGATGCTGCGACAACTTCCGGAGTTCGAGGAAGGTCAGTACGCCGGACAATTCACGCCACTGCAAGATGGCGAATATCGCGTTGAAGTAATACTGCCTGGCGGCGGCGACGATAGCCTGCTGACGCGTGAAGTCAGGGCTCGTATTCCTGACCGCGAAATCGCGAACCCTCGCCGCGACGATGCCGTGTTGACTGCGCTCAGTGGCGAAACGGGGGGCAAGTCGATCGTCGGAATCAGTGACTTGATGAAACAAGAGAACCTGGCGGCCCTGGTTGGCCCCGAGGCTCTTCCACCACGAGATATGTTTACGGCTCTCCCTGACCTGACCGACCGAACTTTCCAGCTTCAACTGCGAGGCTGGCTGATGGCGTTCATTGTCCTGGCGTTGAGTGTGGAATGGATTCAACGGAGGTTCGCGAAACTGGCATGAGCACTTCTCGTGACCCCATTCCTGATTCGATCCTACAGCTTCTCGATAAGCTGCGTGGTCGCATTCGCCGCTATGTGATCTTTGAAGGGATCGCCACCATCCTGATTTGGTTGGGGATCGTCTTCTGGGGTGGGCTGGCTCTCGACTATTTGCCGGTCACCTTTGGTGCCAGCGAAATGCCGGTCGAAGCACGGACCGTTGTGCTGGTGATCGCCGGCCTCGGCTCGGCCTGGCTGCTGTTCCAGTTGATCCTCCGCCGCGTCTGGGTGAAGCTTCCCGACCGAAGCATGGCCCTGCTGATCGAACGCCGTTATCCGCAGTTTGGCGAAAGCCTGTTGACGACGGTCGAAGCCGCGGAATCGACTTCCGAGATGGATGCCTACGAGCAAGAGATGCTCGCCCAGACGCGGCGCGATGCGTTGGCCACGTTGCCGGAAGCGAACGTCACCGAACTGTTCGATCCGACCCCGCTCTGGCGTAAAGGCTCGCTGGCGGTGGGGGCGCTGCTCAGCATTGGTTTGTTCGCCCTGGTCGCGCTGCCAGCGTTCCAGACCTGGATGAGCCGCCTGGTGATGCTCAGCGATACGACCTGGCCACGCTTGGCCCGAATCGAAGTTGTGGGCGTCGAAGTCCTTCAGCGTAGCGACACCGGGGACGAAGAAGGTTCGACCACGGTCGTGCTGCCGTTCACCGATGGTGTCGTGAAAATTGCCCGCGGCAGCTCGGTGCGACTGTTGGTTGCGGCTGATGCTAACGCCCCGTACACGCCTCGTTACTGCTCGCTCGTCTATCGCACCGGCGATGGCGTGTCGGACTCGGTCCGGATGCAGCGAATGGGCAATGCCGACGACGATGGCAAGGTCTCGTTCGTTTACGACCGCAAGCCGCTGATCAGCATGACCACTTCACTCGGCTTCGATGTGATTGGCTACGACCACAAGTTGTCGGACTATCGGATTGAAGTGGTCGATCGACCGTTCATCACCCGCAGCGAAGTCGACGCCGTCCTGCCGGAATACACCGAATTGCTCCCTCGTAAAGAAGCAGTCTCTGGGGCAACGCAGCTTCCCGTTGGCTCGCAGGTCACGTTGTCGATGGTTTCCAGCAAACCAATTGTCTCCGCCACGCTGTTCGACCTGGGAACGAAGGAAACCAAAGAACTGACCTTCGATACACCCATCACCGAAATCCAGGAAACGTTCGCCAGCCTGTCGCGCGATCTGCCGCTGGAGGTCTCGCTGACCGACATCGACGGCGTCTCGAACGAGATCCCTTACCGTTTAAAGATTACGGCTGTGCCTGACTCGCCACCGGCTGTTGAGATGCGTCCGATCGGCATTGGTTCGGCCATCACCAAAGATGCTCAGATCCGCCTGGAAGGTCGCATCCAAGATGACTTCGGCGTGGCTCGCTCGTGGATCGAAGTTCAGGTCATTGGTGGCGCGAAGATGGAAATCCCGGTTACCACCGATATCGACGGGCTGTTCTCGACCCTGATCGACTTGAAAGATCAGCAGACGCCCGATGGCATTTTGCGGGTCGAGCCGGACGACAAGGTCACGATTTCGTTGTTCGCCCAGGACAAGTGTGACCTGGATGGCGAAGGAAACATCGGCACGGCCGATCGGCTGCAACTCGATGTGGTTACCCCGGACAAGCTGCTATCACTGCTGGAAGGACGCGAGCTCGACCTGCGTCGCCGCTTTGAGCAGATCCGGGAAGAAACGATTCGCCTTCGCGAGGAATACGCCCGAATTCAGATCGACGCCAAGCGTTTCGCCCAGGGAGCTGAGAAGTTCGCCGCCGCAGAAACTACCCCGCGCGAGGGAGAAACCGCGACCGATCCACAAGAATTGTTCCGAAAGGCACTCGATCTGCAACGTTTGCGGATCCAACGAGCCCAGCAGGCGAGTAAGAAAGCCGATGGAGAACTTGTAGGTATTCGGGTCGGTTTCGAAGAAATCCGGGTCGAATTGACGTCTAATCGGATGGATACGACCGCTCGCAAGGAACGACTCGAGAAAATGATTATCGAGCCGATCCAAAAGCTGTCCGATCCGATGCATGCTCAATTACAAAGCACGACGCAAGAATTGGAGGCACTGTACGACCAGCCTGAGCCGTTTCTGCCGGTTGTAGAGGTTGCCATTCAGAAGACCGACGCAATCATTCTCGAAATGGAACGTATCCTAGAGAAGATGTTCGATTTGGAGAACTTCAACGAACTTATGGAAAAGATGCGTCAGCTGATCGACGCTCAGACCGAACTTCGCGAAGAAACGGAAGATTTGCGGAAGAAGCAGATCCTGGATCTGTTAAAGTAAAAGAACCGGTGGCCAAATAATGGCCATCCCCTTTTCTGAGAGAGTAGGGAGAACCTAATGCCTGAATGTCCTGCGAAAACTGGTGCGCGGTTTGGACTGCGAGGGCTGATTCTCCTGACTTGCATCATCCTGGGCCCTTCGTTTCTGCTTGCCCAGGAAGTCGCCACGAAAGATGGCCTGTCTGATCGCCAACGGCAACTGAGCACGAATTTCGACGAGCTCGAAAAGCTGATGCTCAAAATGGCTGATATCGACGAGGCCAACAACCCGCAGCGCTCTAATCTGCTGCGCGAAGCGGTCCGCAACAGCCGTAACCTGCGTGTCCAATCGCGGATGCAAGAGACCACCGATTCACTTAGCGGCGGTCAGCTCAAGCGAGCCAGCGATCAGCAGACATTGATCGAGAATGATCTCCGTTCTCTCTTGAAGCTATTGCAGAGCGAAAACCGCGACGAGCAACTCAAAGACGAAGAAGCGCGTATCAAGAGCTACATCAAGTCGGCTCAGAAGCTGCTCAATCGCCAACGCAGTATCCAAGGCCGCACCGAAGGGGGAAGCTCCCCCAAACCGCTCAGTGACGAACAAGCCCGTCTGGCCGACGACGCCAAGTCGCTCTCGGATCAGATCGCCGAACAAGAAGAAGGAGGTCGCCCCAGCGATCGTCCTCAAGGCGAGAACGGCGAGTCTGGTGATTCCCAAAAGGGAGATAAAGGTGATCCGTCCGAAGGTGAGATGAAGCCAGGCGAAGAAAACGAGGGCGAATCGAAATCGGGCGAAGAAGGGGAATCGGCCGAAGGGAAGCCTGGCGAGGAAGGCCAAGAAGGCAAACCATCTGGCGAAAAGTCAGGGGAGAACGCCGAAGGCAAGTCAGGCGAAGGCGAAAACAAACCAGGGGAAGAAAAGTCTGGTGAAAACCAATCAGGCGAGCCATCCGAAGGTGAGTCAGGCAAACCGGAAGGTGACATGAAAGAGGGCGAGCCCTCGGACAAAGAGTCGAAGTCTGGCGAGTCGGAATCGAAGCCCGGCGAGATGGGCGAATCTGGCGAATCGAAAGAAGGCGAATCCCAAGAAGGGGAAAGCCAGGAAAGCAAGCCTGGCCAACCAGGGCAACAAAGCCAGCAGCAAGGACAACAGGGCCAGCAAGGGCAACCCGGAGAACAAGGCGAGCAGGGCGAACAAGGCCAGCAGCAACAGCAGCAGCAGGAAGAGTTCTCGCCACGGAAACGTATCGAAGAAGCCCAGCGCCGTATGGAACAGGCTCAAAAGAAGCTTGACGAAGCGGACAAAGAAGGTGCCGTCCAGGAACAGCAAGCGGCCCGCGACGAACTCGCCCAGGCCATTGCCGAGCTGGAAGAAATCTTGCGTCAGCTTCGTGAAGAAGAAATCGAACGCGTGCTTGCTCGCCTCGAAGTCCGTTTCACCAAGATGCTCGAGATGCAGCTTCGCGTGAACGACGACACCGAACGCCTCTCGCAGATCCCGCTCGACCAGCGCGGTTCGGCCGAAGACGCGGAAGCCGGCAAACTGAGCTTCGCTGAAAAGCAAATCATGGTCGAAGCCGACAAGTGCCTCGAACTGCTCAAAGAAGAAGGCTCGTCGATCGCCTTCCCTGAATCACTGCAGATGGTGCGGGAAGACATGCAGGAAGTCGCCAATCGCCTGGGACAGTCCAAGCTCGACAGCCTGACCATCACCATCGAAGAAGACATTGTGGCGGGCCTGGAAGAACTGCTGGAAGCGTTGAAGCAAGCCCAGCAGGAACAGGAAGAACGTCGCCAGCAGCAGCAACAGCAACAACAGCAGCAACAACAACAAGGTGAAGAACCACTGGTCGACCAGATTGCCGAACTACGGTTGATCAAGTCGATGCAAGTTCGTGTGAACCAACGTACCAATCGATACGCTCAGATGCTGGACAACGCCGACGACGAAGTCGGTCAAGCCACCAGCGAAGATCTGAAAAACCTGTTACGGGATTTGGCCGAACGTCAAAGCCGGATTTACGACATCACTCGGGACAACGTTCAGGGGAAGAACCAATGAGTTTTCGCCGAATTGCCAGCAGCCTGACCGGTTTCGCGGCTCTTGCCGGACTGCTCAGCTCTGCGTGTCTGGTACACGCTGAATCGGGTCTGTCGGTATCCAATCGCTGGACGCCTCCTTCCCGCCAACAGTTGTCCGAAGAACTCACCGCGTGGTCCCAAACCACGCATGCTCCGAATGAAACCAAGGATCGCCTGTTAAGCCTGTGGGCCGAAGATGGTGACACCACGCTCGACCTGCGACAACTGCTCGATCAATCGCTGGAAATCACGTCCGTCGATATCTGGCAGCAACTTCAAGCGTTCCAGGATACTGGCATTTATCAAGGCCCGATCGAACTCGACCCTGCCAAGCCCGATGCGTGGCCGCCAGCGTTTCTGGTGCATCATGCCAAGTTCGTTTACGGCAAATGGCTGGCGGAAAAGGGCTTTTACGATGAAGCCCTCACCGAACTGGACGAGCCGACCCCAGACCAGGTCGTTGACCCTGCCGCCTTGCTGTTCTTTGAGGCCGCTTGTCAGCACTACCTGTTGAAGAAAGAAGAATGTGTTGCCACGCTGCAGCAGCTTCTAGCTCGCTCGGAAGGCCTGCCGGCGCGTTACCTCGCCTTGTCGCAAATGATGCTCAAAGACATTGAACCGCTCGAAACCGATTCGCTGGACGAAGTTGCTCGTCTGATGCGCGACATCGAACGCCGCTTGGACCTGGGGCGTGCCGGCAAGAAGGTTCGCCAGACCGAAGAAGACGTGGTCGCCAAGCTCGACAAAATGATCGAAGATCTGGAAAAGCAGCGTCAACAGCAGCAGCAACAACAACAGCAATCGCAAGGGGGCGGGCAAGGCTCGCAACCGATGCAAGACAGTCGCCCTGGAACCGAAAGCGGTCCTGGCGAAGTCGATGAGAAAGAGATGAAGAACAAAGGAGAGTGGGGCGACCTTCCACCAAAGGAACGCCAGGAAGCTCTGCAACAAATCTCGAACGAATACCCCTCGCATTATCGCCGAGCGATCGAAGAGTACTTCCGCAAGATCGCACGCGATCCTTCGTCCGGCAATAACTAGATTCCCTCCTCCGACGCCTCGCACCCCAAAGCTTCATGAAGACGTTTTGCTTGATCATGCTCTCGCTCCTCGCCGCACCACCTGCGGTCGAGGTGCAGCAATTGGATGGATCCAAAACTGAAGGCAACCTCGTTCAGATGACGGCCGATTCCCTTTCGTTGGAATTAGCCGATGGATCTTCCAGCACGCTTTCAACCAAAGACATCATCAATGTGGTGCCCACGTCACCGGCGCCGTTCGAGCCGCAATCGCCGCCTGCCTTCGAAGTTTCGCTGGCGGATGGCTCGCAGCTTCTGATTGCGAACTTGAACATTTCTTCCCGCACGGCCGATCTCAAATCGCCCGGCGGCAATAAGATCTCACTCGGCAAGAGTGCCATGAAAGGCATTCGCTTTCTGCACCCCGAAGCCGATGCCAGCCTGGCGGACGACGACCCTCTCAAGCAGCGTTGGTACGAGATCGTCAGCGAATACACCGGAGCCGACGCGATCGTGCTGATACGCGAAGGGGATCTCACCATTCAGGAAGTGGTCATCCACGGCGTCTCTTCCAAAGGTGTGAAGATCCAGCTTGACGACCTGACCACAACGGTCGATTTGTCGAAGCTGTACGGTCTGCTGTTTTATCAGCGTGGGGCACGGACCTTTCCCTCACCACTTTGCCTGGTCGAACTGAACGATCGCTCGAAGCTGTTGGCCCGTTCGGTCCAGCTCAACAACGGTCATACCCAGGTCACCACGCTGACCGGAACCGAAATCCCGGTCGCCTTCGACCAGATTACCAAGCTAGACTTTGCTGCTGGCAACATTCAATTCCTTGACGAAATGAAGCCGGCCCGCGTCACGTGGACTCCGGTTCTGCAGTCAGGCATCGCGATCGATGACTTCGCGTTGGTTTATGCTCCGAAGATGAACACCTCGTTCCGCGGCACGATGTTGACGCTGGAAGAGGATGGCGAGCCGGTCGCTTATTCCCGCGGCATGGCCGTCCACGCGACTTCGGAACTGTTGTACGACTTGCCAACCGGGTTCCGCCAGCTTCAGATGCGAGTCGGGATCGCCCCGGCCAGCCTTGGTTCGTGCACGGCCAAGCTGCAGATCGTGGGCGACCAGAAGATTTTGTTCGAGAAAGAATTCTCCGGCGACACACAGCCGGAAGACATTGCATTGAATATATCAGGCGTTCGCCGAATGAAGATCATCGTCGATGCGGCAGATGGTGAAGATTGGGGCGACGTGCTGCACCTTTGCCAGGCACGCCTGATCAAGTAATCCAAGAGAATCCGCATGCATCGCGTTACTCCATTATTAATCTGCCTGACTCTCGTTTCGTTACCTTGGCTGCATGCCGAGGCCGCCGAGATGGACGTCGTTCTGAAGGCCGAACAGGCTCGTATCGACGCCGTCGCCAAAGCTTCCGCTTCGACGATCTCGGTCTTCGCAGGTGCGGCCGGTGGCGGTAGTGGCGTGATCATCAGCCCCGATGGTTATGCGGTTACCAACTTTCATGTCGCCGATCCGGCTGGCAACTTCATGAAGTGCAGCATGCCAGAAGATGGCGGTAAGGTGTACGACGCCGTGATTGTCGGTGTCGATCCTGTCGGCGACGTCGCCGTGATCAAATTACTCGGCAGAGACGACTTTCCCGCGGCCGAAATCGTCGATAGCAACTCCGTTCAAGCAGGCGACTGGTGCTTCGCCGTCGGTAATCCCTTTCTGCTGGCGACCGACCTGCAGCCAACGGTAACCTGGGGCATCGTCTCGGGCGTGCATCGCTACCAATACCCGGCCGGCACACTGCTGGAATACACCGACTGTATCCAGACCAATGCGGCCATCAATCCGGGCAACTCCGGTGGTCCGCTGTTCAACGACAAAGGGCAGCTCATCGGCATCAATGGCCGTGGTTCGTTTGAAAAACGTGGCCGTGTGAACGTCGGCGTCGGCTACGCCATCTCGATCAACCAGGTGATGAACTTCCTTGGTTACTTGAAGAGTGGCCGCATCATCGACCATGCCACGCTGGGCGCGACGGTCAGCACCGACACTGAAGGCCGCGTTGTTGTGACGAACATTCTTTCCTCGTCCGATGCCTATCGACGCGGGCTCCGCTACGGTGACGAGATCGTTAGCTTCGGCAATCGCGAGATCACGACCGTCAACGGTTTCAAAAACATTCTGGGGATCTATCCACGCGGTTGGAGCATTCCGCTTTCGTACCGTCGCGAAGGGAAACGCTTCGATACGGTCGTCCGTCTAGCAGGCGTTCACTCGCGACGCGAACTGCTCGAGAAATCGGGCAACGCTCCAATTCCACCAAGTCCGGAAGAATCTCCGGCTCCGAAGGAAGGCGAAGAGAAAGAGGGAGACGACAAGCCAAGTCGTCCGATGAAGCCGCCCGGGCACCCTGGAACCGAAGAAGCGAAACCGCCTGAAGAGTGGAAGCACCTGCACGCTGAAAAAACAGGCTACGCCAACTATCAGTTCAACGAAGCCCACCAGCAGCGACTGCGAAAGGCGCTCGATGCTTTGGGCGATTGGGGCCAGTCTGGCGAAACCTGGTCGATGGAATACACGCTGGTCGATAACGACAGCGGCACCATCCACATCGGCCCGATGACCGTCGAAGGCAAGATGGCCGGGGTGAACCACAACCTGGAAATGACCGGCGACCTGACTCAGAAACTGGAACCTGCCGGTAGTGGTGGTTTGTTCCTGACGCTTTATACCTGGAAGCGTCTGCTGAAAGAAAAGTTCGAGACCTTCGGCGAAGTCTATTACCTGGGCACCGCACCGCGACGTGATTTCGACGTGCAGTACGATGTTCTGGTCGGCCTGTATGATGCCTTGGAAATCCGAGCCTACTTCGATCAGAAGACAGGCCAACTGATGGTACTGGAGATGTTCCCGGAATCGGACTCCGATCCGTGCGAGATCGAATTCAGCGACTACCGCGAATCGGATGGCTACACGCTTCCGCATCGCATGGTCGTTCGTTTTGGTGACGATCCCTTCGATATCGTGACCATCAAAAAATGGACGGTCGCCCCGAAAGACAATAAGCCAGCCAGCGAGAAGGGGGCCTAAGATGCAACGGAACGCGTTTGCCAAACTGGGACTACTGATCGTTGCGGCCTGCTGTGTCGCTTTGCCCACTGGCTCGCTGAATGCAGAATCGACTTTGCGAGAGGTTACCCAGGACGTCCAGCGGAAGATCGTCAAGATCTACGGGGCAGGGGGGCTGCGTGGGCTCGAGTCGTACCAGTCGGGCAGCCTGATTTCTCCCGAAGGACATATCCTCACCGCGTGGAGCTACGTCCTCGATTCCAGCGTAATCACGATCGTGCTCGACGATGGCCGCCACTTCGTGGCGGAACTTTCCGCGGCGGATCCTCGCTTCGGAATCGCACTTTTGAAGATCGATGCCCAGAACCTTCCCTATTTCAATCTCGACGAAGGGGTCTCGCCCCAAGCAGGCGATCGCATCCTTTCCTTCAGCAACCTGTTTGGTATCGCGGCCGGTGATGAAGCGGCCAGCGTTCTCAGCGGATATGTTTCCGCCGTGACACCCCTGGAAGCACGCCGCAGTGCGTTTCCTTCCGCCTACCATGGCCCAGTGCTGATTGTCGATGCGATCGTCAACAACCCCGGTGCCGCCGGTGGCGTGCTGACCGATCAACAAGGCAACTTCGCCGGGCTGCTCGGCAAAGAACTACGCAGCTCGCGAAACGACATCTGGCTGAACTATGCCATTCCGATTGCTCAGCTTCGCGAACCAATCGAAGACCTTTTGGCTGGCCGCTCGCGTCCGGTCGTCGATCCAGAAATGGAAAAGCCGCTAACGCCGCTCACCTTGAAGCACGCCGGTTTGGTGCTGGTGCCAGATGTTCTCGACAAGACGCCACCTTACGTCGAACGCGTCGAGAAAGGTTCGCTGGCGGAATCGGCCAAGCTGCAGCCTGACGACTTGATTCTGTACGCCGACGGAACGCTCATTCCGTCCCAGAAGGCGTTGATTGAAAAGCTTAGCTACATGGATCGGGACGACATCGTTTCTTTGACCGTTTTACGGGACGGACAACTGGTCGAACTCACCCTCAACGAATTGCAATAATGTCGAAGTCGCTTTCCATCCTGACACTCGCAATCGTGCAAAGCGTTTGCCTGGTTCTTGCTCCGTTGTCCGCTCAGGAAGTGAATGTCGCGGAACAGGTCGCCATCAAAAGCGCCGTCGATAAGGTTGCCGACAGTGTCGTCCAGATCGAAACGGTTGGCGGCCTGGTCGAAGGTGGCGGACCGCTGGAAGGTGCCAGTCGAACCAGCGGCACGATCATCTCGCCCGACGGCTTTATCATTTCGAGCTACATCGGGTTTATCCAGCAGCCCAGCGGCATCCTGGTGACATTGCCCAATGGCAAACGTGTGGCCGCGAAGCTGATCGCGAAAGACACCAGTCGGAACCTCGCCTTGCTGAAGGTCGAGACCGAGATGGAACTGCCAGTGCCTGAAACGACCGAACGTACCGAGTTGCGGCCAGGACAATGGGCGATTGCTTTAGGCAAAACGTTCGCCGCCGATTCTCCCTCGGTTTCGGTTGGAATCGTGAGCGCCACTCATCGCGTGTGGGGCAAAGCGGTGCAGACCGATGCCAAGATTTCGCCAAATAACTATGGTGGTCCGCTGATCGATATTCACGGCCACGTGATCGGGATCCTGACGCCTCTTTCCCCTCAAGATCCTGGTGCCACTGGCGGCACGGAATGGTACGACTCCGGGATTGGCTTTGCGGTTCCGCTGGCCGAGATTCTGCAGCGTGTCGACACGCTGAAAGAGGGCACCGACCTGAAACCAGGCCTGCTGGGGATCAACCTGAAAGGGAACGACATCGTCGCCGATCAGGCCGAGATCGCGGCAGTTCGCTACAACAGCCCTGCTCAGGTCGCTGGTATTCAAGAGAAAGACATCCTGGTCGGTGCGAACGGCCTTCCAATCGAACGTCAGGCTCAACTGAAACACATTTTGGGCGTTGCGTATGCGGGCGATACGATCGACTTCAAGGTGAAGCGCGGCGAAGAAACACTCGACCTGAGCGTGACCTTGGCAGCCGAACTGATTCCATACGATCGCCCGCTGCTGGGTGTACTGCTCGATCGCAATCAAAGTGACGTTGCCATCGTTTACCATGTGTTCGGTGACACGGCAGCAGCGACCGCCGGTCTGAAGGCTGGCGATCAGATTATTAAATACAACGATGCCGAGATCTCGACTCCACTCTCCCTTCGCACGGCAGTCGCCACGGCCGAACCGGAAGTTGCCCATAAGCTGGTCGTTCTGCGGGACGGCAAGGAAGAAACGATCGAGGTAACTCCCAAGAGTGTGCCGTCAAAATTCTTAAGCGACGCTCCGCCCCAAACCGCCGCCGCAGATGCCGAGGCCCAGGAAGGTGTAGTCACCGGGGAAAGCGAATTCCAACTCGCCGAAGAAAAGAATGCCGCCAAGCTGTTTGTGCCTGAGATCGCCAAGAAGCTCCCTTCGCTGGGCCTGATTGTGCTGCTGAACGATGCCGAGTTCAAATTCGAGCCGCAGCGAGACAGCTGGAAAGAAGAAGCCGAGGCGTTTGGTTTCGCCGTCCTCGAGGTTTCGCCTGCCAACGACTCGCGTTGGACGCGACCGGAAGCTTCGGTCGTTCGCAAGATGATTGATCGGGTGCGAGACAACTACCCAATCGACGCGAACCGCACGATTGTTGTGGGTGGCAAGTCTGGCGGGGCATTGGCCCTGATCCATGGCTTTGAAAACCGCGACGTGCAGAACGGTTCGGTCGCTATCGAAGCGGGCATTCCACGCGGCACCAACATTCCAGACAACGAACCGCTCGACCAACTGGAAATCGTCTTCATGGCAGCAGCCGAATCCGATTCTGCCAAGGCCTTGAAGAGCCAGATCGCAGCTCTACAGAAGATGAAGTACCCGGTCATCGAGTCGGAACTGACCAGCAAAGAGGCTACCACGCTCTCGCCGGCCGAAATCAAGATGCTGGCCAACTGGCTGAACACGCTCGATCGCATCTAACCGCCTGGCGATCGAGCTACGCCACCCCGCCTCGTTCTTCCTCCCTGAATCCGCATTGGCCCCATGCTCTCGAAACGATCACAAATCGGTATCGTCGCGTTGTTGACGTTAGGGCTGGCGGGCGGAATGTGGCTCTTGGGAGGCGAAACGTCGAATCTGGGCCCGTTTCAGGCCGCTCTGCTGCGGATTGGCGTGGTGATGGCAGTTGTCTGGCTGGCGTTCCCACAAATCAGCAAGCTGCCGATCTGGTTGGCGACCATCGGCATCGGCTCGGTCCTGGCCATCCTGGTATTAAAAAAAGCGGCGATCATTGTGATCCCGCTTTTAATTTTGATCTGGTTTTTGCGTCCGCGGCCTGCCAAACAGGCCAGTTCGATTAGCCGAGGATCTTCGTCTTCAGACCGGTGAGTAAAGTGACGGCCTGGCCGACTTCGCTCTTTTGCCGTTCTGGTTCCTGTGGGATCTCGCGTTCAATCGTCAGAGGACCGTCGTAGCCGACTTCTTTCAGGGCACGCAGATAATCTTCCATGCCGACGTCCCCTTCGCCCAGAGGCACTTCCTGGCCCCATTCCTGGCCTGGGTTGGCGGCCCACTTAGCGTCTTTGCAGTGCACGCTTCCGAGGTACTTGCCAACCTTCTTAACCGCTTCGATCGGCTCGCCGGTCCCGTACAGGATCATGTTGGCAGGGTCGAAGTTGACTTTCAGGTTCTCACGACCAACATCACCGATGAACTGCAGCAGGCCATCGGCAGATTCCTGGCCGGTTTCCAGATGAACGTTCTGGCCCATCTTGGCCGAGTAATCACACAGCTCCTGAGCCACCGCGACGACTTCGCCGTACTGTGGATCGCTGGTGTCGTGCGGGATGAAACCGATGTGCAGACCAACGCACTTGCAGCCGAGCATGTTGGCGAAGTCGGCGATCTCTTTCATCTCGGCCACGCGAGCCGCACGCGTTTCCGGAGGCACCAGGCCAACCGTCTTTTGCGTGGTAGGAATGTCAGCGTAGCTTTCGCCGTCGAAGCCGCCAAAGACGACCGTTGGCGTGATGCCGAGTTCATTCAAGCGAGCCTTGAAGGCGTCGACCTTTTCCTGGGTACGCGACGATTGGTGTGGAGCGTGCAGTTGGATCGTTTTGATACCCAACTCCTGGGCCACATCCAGGTTTACTCCAAGTCCGGCATCGATACTGGCGAATACGCCAATGGCCCATGGTTCCACAGTCAATCTCCTTCTAGGCAGGGTAAAAGAATTCGCAGAAGCGGAATTTAAACCGCCGTTGGACTGGTCGCAACCGTGCGTCGCGACCCATCCATGAAAAAAGGCTCAGTTAGTAATTCACTGAGCCTTTTCGTTTTTTTTAAGCTTGGGAAGCGATGGCAATTAAGCCAGATCTTGTTCTGGCGTCGCATCGCTGTGAACGTCGAACCATTCTTCCTTGAAGGCAACGTAGCTGCCCTTGCCCTGGTTTGATCGCTGAATCGCCAGACGTGCGGTCAAAGCGATGACGGCGTCGGCCATGGCAACTTCTGGATGACACTTCGGCTTGTTCTCTGGATCCTTGTTGCGGATGCAGTAAGCCCAGTGTTCGATCTCTTCGGTGTAACCACGGCTGACAGGTCCCTGGGTGGCGGCGTTGGCGAGCGAAGCTGCCTTCGTCTGACCACCGCTGGCCTGGGTGTCCATGGTTGGACCGCCGGCGTCTTTCTTGACGCTCAGCTTGGTGTCGGCCGAAACGCCGTTCTTATAGAGAGCGACGTCCTTTTCATTGTGCAGGACGAGCGAACCCTTGGTCCCCATGACCACTTCGCCGTAACCACCAAAGCCGTTGCCGTTGATGGACGAGTAGGTGACCACAACCTTCTTGTGTGGATCTTCGTCGTACGAAGGAACACCCTTGCCCTTAGGTGGCCAGTTGGTGACGTTGTCGTAATAACCGACCGGGAACTCTGGGTCGTAGCCACTGCCTGGGAACTCGAACATGCAGTAGACGTGATCGTCGGCATCGCGGTCGTAACCGAAGATGTGACGGCCACCGGTCGCACTGACGGCGAGTGGATGAGCCTTCTTGCCATCCTTACGCAGGGCACTGATGAAGATCGACGCGGCGTCCAACTGGTGGCTTCCCAGTTCGGCCATCAGACCACCACCGGTACGATCCCACAAACGCCAACGGCACAGTTCTTCCATCGCCGAGATCTTGCGATCTTCGCCTTGACGGTTGGTGATATTGAAGTCGTTGTAACCGTATTTGGTTGGGTCGATGTTGCGGTCTTCGTTCCAAGCTTCGTACTGGGCGAACATCGCCTTGTACTGGGCTCGCAGTGCTGGATCGCTTTCCGATTCAGCACGCTTCTTGAAGGCCCCCATACGCGCTTTGATTTCGTCGACCACCTTGCCATCGGCCAGCTTTTCGCCGCCTGGCAGTGGCTGTTGCCAGCTATCGCCACCTGGCAGATTACCGCGGTGCCACTGAGCGCGGATGTGATGGATTTCACCCAACACGCCCCACTGAATCAGGTTCACGGCGTTGTCGTACAGCACGCTGTAGTGACGTTGGTGACCGGTGGCGAGGTAAAGGTCCTGCTCCTCGGCCATACGTGCCATTTCCTTACACTGCATGACCGTGTGGGCCATCAGCTTTTCGGTCAGCACGTGCTTGCCGGCGGCCATGGCATCCATAGCGACTTGCTTGTGGATGAACAGCGGCAGAGCACAAATAACGGCTTCGACGTTCGGGTCGGCCAGCAGTTCTTTGTAGTCCGAGTAGACCTTCACGTGCTTCTTGGCTTCGTCTTCGGTCTTCCAATCGTAGACCGACATCAGACCCTTACGAGCATCCAAAGCCGCTGGGCTCGAATGGTCGCCGTGGAAGGCACGGTGCACGTTGTAAGGACGAATGTCCGAGATGGCGACAACGTCGACGTATTCTGGATTCAAGGCACCGATCAGCACGCTACCTTCGTCACCGGTACCGATGACACCGATGCGAACCGGATCTTTGACCTTCGAGTAGCCGAAGTACATGGCCCCCAGGCCAGCACCCGACACGGCCCCAGCCGCGACGACGCCTTTCAGGAAGTCACGACGGTTGACCCCCAAAGCTTCGTTGAAGTTTTCCTTGCCGACGGCGAGTTCTTCTGGTTTCAAATTCATGATTTACTCCACCTTATTTAGATGCACCGCGGCTGCAGCACTGGGAAATTGAGTTCCAAACGATATAGTCCAGCCCGGCAAACTTGCCTGCACCGATCGCTGCGATGAACAGCAACGCGGTGAACTCGACCGATTGATAATAAACGTAGGTAAGGTCGGCCCCGTGGGCAAATGGCCACTGAGCCAACATCACCTGAGCCAGGAAGCCGGCAACCGCCAACGCAGCTAACCGCGTACACAGTCCCAGAATCAACAGGATACCGCAGCTAAAAAGCACCCAAGTCACCAAACGATCGACAGTTCCCATGTTTGGGTTGATCTGATAGATCGCTTGATTCGACTGCGTTTCGGCCTGACCGATGCGGTTCAGATCGTCGATGTAATCGGCTTCGGCAGTGGCAATTTCTTTTGTCCACTTGCTCAGACTCTTGTACAGCTCTTTGTCTTTGTCGGCCAAACGGTCTTCGTAGTGGGCCACACCACGGTAACGTTCGTCCTGACGCTTCTTTTCGTAGACCTGGACTTCGTTGAAGTACTTGTCGATGTCTTCGGCGTTCTCTTCAAAGTAGTAATTGATACGGCCGAGGTAGCGTTCGAGCGACTTCTGAGCCTTCGGTGCGATGTTGTCGCCGAACTCGCCAATCGCCAGATCGCGATAGCCAGCCGCACGGCCAGCGATGTTGTCTTTGTTGAGACGGTCGGCTCCGTACAAGTCGAAGGTCATGTTTCGGAAGTTATCGGCGAGGGGGCCTTTGGCATTCCGCAGGAATCCAGCCGACGAGAAGTCGCCAGATTTGACTTTCTTCGATCCTTCCATGAAGAAATGCCAGCCGGTCAATAACCGGAGCACGACTAAAATAACGATGGCAGTCCAGCCAATCTGGTATTTCGAGGTAGACAGGGAACTAGCTCCTCAAAAGATTCTTTCGGGGGTGGCAGATCAATGATGGGATGGCACGTTTGTATGGCAGATGCGCCGGGTGTGTATGGATATCCATCCAGTATTAATTATTGCCACAACCGACCAATTCGCCAAGAACCAGCGGCGTAATTCCCCGAAACTACGCCCCAATACGCCATTTTAGGCGGGATCAATGACATTCTTTTGACGCCATTGCCCCGTAAAGAACCGCACCCAGTGCGTAATGGCTAACAGAATCACCCAACTGGTCATTACCAGCCAAAGCCCAGCAACGTGGATTTGCCCCAGCCAAACAAACGCGAAGGCCAAACTCGCCAGAATCAAGCTGAAAACAATCCCCACCACCATAATGAAGCGGACATCGCCAGCCCCTTTCAGGGTGCTCACCGCGACGACGTTCAATGCGTCAAACACGCAAAAGAACGCCACGAATCGGAGCAGAAAGATACTCAAAACGCGGATCTCTTCAAACTCGGTCGGCTCCATCCCCATCGCATGGGCCGCCAGGAAGAAGTCAGGCACCAGGAAATAGGTCATTCCCATCGTGCCCGCGTAGATCAAGGCGATCACCAGCCCCGACCATGTCGCAGTCGCTGCCCGGCGAGGGTCTTCGTGGCCGATCTCTCTCCCCACCAATGTGGCAATGCCGGTCCCCAGACCAATCATCGGCACAAACGTGAGGGCATTAATATCGACGGCCAAAGTCGACGCGGTCATCGCCGTCAGGCCCATCCGCCCCATCAAGAAGGTGAAACCAGTGAAGGTCCCGACTTCGAGCAGCACCTGAAACCCGCTCGCCGAGCCGTAGCGGAAGATACGTCCCAGCAAACCCGGTTCGTCCCGAGACCAATCAAGCAAGCCGAACTCGCCTCCGCGAGCCGGCTTCCACAGTAGGATGAAGTAGGCAATCACCTTGAACCATTGACTGGCCGTGGTGGCGACTGCCGCTCCGGTGATCCCTTCCAGCCACTCCCCACAGAAGCCAAAGACGAACAAACCGTCCAACACAACGTTCAAAACGCAAGAGCCAATTTCGACGAACATCACCAGAGTTGTCTTGCCTCGTCCGGTGAAAAAGCAGGACATGGCCGCCGAAACGACGGAAGCTCCGGCACCAAAGGAAAGAATCTGGAAATAGCGGACTTCCAGCACCTGCACCTCGGGAGCATGCCCCACCATTTGAAAAGCCCACGCGGCCAATGGAATGGTGAGGAAGTAAAGCGGCACCATTACGGCACCAAACTGCACCCCCTTACGGATCACCGCGCCGATCTGCTCGGGCCTGCCCGCTCCGTCGTATTGAGCGACGAACGTGTTCAAGTACGAAGCGAGACCAATCGGGAAGCAAAGCAGCGTAAAGTGCAGCATTCCCGCAGGAAGCGCAGCCGCCATCGATTCAGGCGAGTACCAGAAGAGGAACATCCGATCGACAAAACTAGTCATCGACCACGATGCCGTCGATGCGATCAGGGGGAGGGCAATCCACAGCAATTCGCGGATCCCGCAAGGACGGCTCCACCAGCTACGTTCGTCGGTAGGAGACGACGAATCAGTGCGTTCTAATGTATCTAGCATGTTGCCCTGGGGAGAGGTACGTACCGTGAAGCGAGCCTCCATTATTCGCCATCGCAAAAGCCAGACAATCGCAAACCATTGAGGTTCGTTTTTTTCTTCGGCAAACTAGACCAATAGCCGCTATTCTCAGCTTGGATTACGATAGTTCCCCTTCACTTGCCTGGATGCCGCCTCGATAAAGAATAAACACCATGAAAATCGCTCTCTGTTACCAGACCCAGCCGGAATTCATCGAGGCCATCGCCCAGGTCGCACCAGACGCCGAAATCATCGACGCCGGGCAAGAGCGGATTGCCGAAGCGATCCTCGAAGCCGACATCTTCTGCGGACACGCCAAAGTCCCGATGCCATGGCCAGAGGTCGTGAAGCAAGGGAAGTTGAAATGGATCCAGTCTTCCGCGGCCGGCATGGACCACTGCCTGGTGCCGGAAGTCATCGCATCGGACATCATCGTTTCGAGCGCCTCGGGCCTCTTCGCGAACCAGGTGGCCGAACAAACGTTCTCTCTATTGTTGGGTTTGATCCGATCGCTGCCGGTCTTCTTTCGGGCCCAGAACGTGAAAGATTACACCCGACGCCCCACCCACGACCTGCATGGCAAGACGGTCGGGATCGTCGGTCTCGGCGGAAATGGTCGCCGGATCGCCGAGATTCTGTCGGCGTTCCAAACCCGCATCATTGCCACCGACTTGTTTCCGTACGACAAACCCGACCATGTCGAAGAACTGTGGCCGGCCGATCGCCTGGACGACCTGTTGGCAGAATCGGATGTTGTCATCCTGACTCTGCCACTGAACGCGAGCACCTATCACATCATCGACGAAGGTCGATTTGCCGCGATGAAGCAGGATGCCTGGTTCATCAACGTGGCTCGCGGTCAGGTCGTCAAAGAAGTCTGCCTGGTCGAAGCCCTGCAGTCGGGCAAGTTGGCTGGGGCAGGGATCGATGTCGCCGAAATCGAACCGTTGCCGCACGACAGCCCTCTGTGGGAGATGCCAAACGTCATCATTACTCCGCACGTTGGTGCCCAGGGAGCTACCCGCAACGCCGATGCGACGGCACTTTTTTGCACGAACTTGAAACGCTATCTGGATGGACAACCTCCAATTAATCTAGTGGATAAACAACTTGGATTCCCGGTTCGAAAGCCTTCGTAGCCGTATCACCCAAAGCGCTGCGAGTCCCCGATAACACACAGTTAATCGAGGGGATATTTACTTTCACCAGATTTTCATTTATTTACGGGAAAGAATCTTTACCCATCGATTCGCCTCCCCCTATCATGCACAAGGAAATTGAGCGTTTTGAACCCCGAAGACGCCGACAGGAAGTCGCCACTTATGCTGACTACCACCCAACAGAATCTTCAACCGACGCTTTCGATCACGGGCGGTGCCTCGGAGCGGAAATGCCCGGTCGAGCTGCTCCAGCGGTACGAATCGCTGATCAACTCGAAGCGTTCTAGTTGGACCGAACACTACGCGCTGCGTCGCCTGCTTGGTTCAGGTGGCCAAGGGCTCGTCTTCTTGACCGAGCGGCGTGGTGCCAATGGCTTTACGCTTCCTTTGGCCATCAAGATCTTCTCGCCAGAGCGTTTCGAGAGTGCCACACAATACAACGACGCGATGGCCCGCAACGCTCGCGTCGCCTCGCGAGTCGCCCAGATCCAGCAGCATAACCTGCTCGAGATCCACAACTTTCTCGACTCCAGCTCCATCCGCATCATGGTGATGGAATGGGTCGACGGCTACGACTTGCAGCAGCTTTCGACGCCTGGCATGGTCGAACGGATCCGCCCGCGCGTCTCGGACGAACGGTGGAACTACATCAACCAGGTCGTGGTGACGAAGGGACCGCAGCAGCCTCGCTTCAAGCCGGGCGTGGCGGTGGCGATCGCTCGTGACTGTCTCGCTGCTTTGGCGGCGCTGCATCGCGAAGGGATCGTGCATGCCGACGTGAAGCCGTCGAACATCATGCTCAAGCGTACCGGCACCGGTAAGTTGATCGATATCGGCTCCGCTTTCGAGATCGATAACGCTCCTGATACGCGGACCTGTACGCCGGCCTATGCGGCTCCTGAGGTGCTGGAAGGTGCCGAAGCGACGCCACGCAGCGACTTGGCCAGCCTCGGTTACGTGTTGATCGAGATGCTCTCGGGGCGTTCGCTGTTCGGACATATCCAGAACTTCCGCGAACTGCTGGAAACCAAGCGTTTCCTGGCTCAGCGACTGCTCGACATCCTTCCGAATGAAGTTACCTGCAACGAACTGCTGATGAACTTCTGTCGGCGGTTGATCGCGCCCGATCCGTCGCGTCGCTTTCCTTCGGCCGAAGACGCCGATCTGCGAAGCGGTGGTGCGGCTTCGTTCCATCGCCAATTGGTGAAGGGAGACTTGGCCGTGGAATATGAAAACGAGATCCGACTCTGGATCGAAGAACTGCAGCAGACCGAAGAAGTTCGCTAGTCGGTCTGCTAGAAAACGATCCGGCGGTTTTCGGCGATGCTTTGCCGAGCCGCCTGAATCACGCGAGTCGATTCGCGAAACTCATTGAGGCAATCGAAGTGATGGTTGCCATTCTCTAGCAGTCGATGAAACGACGCGAGCAATCGTTCGCCGACGGGGCGTTCCCCTTCCAGCGATTCCATATGCCGCCCGGCACCGTTAAACCAGATCAACGTGTTAGGCAAATCGATGAACGCGATGCCATTCTCGCAGCAAACCTGCATCGCGGCGGGAGGACGGAACGAAACCGCTTCAGGCCAATCGCTTCGCAAATAGGTCCCAGCACTGATCTGAGCGACCACACGACGGGCAGGGTCTTCCTTCGATTGGAAATCGACGCTGAGCATTTGGTATTCGATATCGTTCGGCTGTTCGGCGCGAGGATAACTGACGCTGAACAGCGACTCTGGCTTGCCATCGACGATGTAACGACACCAATCGAAGATCTCGGCCAGGTAACGCTGAATGATCAAAGAGCGCGGGCTGCTGCTGCCGTTCGCCGGCGTGATGCGATGATGACAGAAGATCAGCTTCGGTTGGCCCAGCTGGGTTGCGATCAGTTCTTTCAGACGAATCGTGGCCGGGGCGAATCGCCGCGGGAATTCGATCATGAAAGGAACCTTGGTCGTCTCGATCAAACGCACCAGTTCGCTTTGAGAATCCGCGTCCATTTCGAGGGCGGTATTCAGATAAACCGCCTTGCCCGCGGCACAAGCGGACTGCATCGGCAGTAAGCCAGACCATTGCTGATCCAGCAAGAACACCGCGTCGATATGATCGGCGGAAATCGCGCGTCGAAATCCGTTTGGGGCCATCGCATTGAACTGCGAAGCCGCGTTGCGCGCTCGAAGCGCAACTTCATCACAAATGAATTCGACCTTAAATCGATCTTGCAGCGAGTGAAGGGCAGGGCGGTGTCGTGATTCCCAATCACAGCCCAATCCAACCACGCCAATATGTAGCACCATACCGGGTGACATCCTTGAGACTACTGCCGAGTGGCCACTCGGCTGCCTTGCTGTAACTATCGACTATTGAAGCATTTCCGCTAGCACAACTCTAGTCGAAAATGAGAAATCTTTTTACCCGTTCCAAGATGTGGTTCTCAGAAGACTTGCCACGGCAATCAGAAAAGTCTCCGGCAAGTTCTCAAATTGGACACTTGTCATGTCCCCTTGAATCGTTAAACTTGGCCCAACCCGCAGGCCCAGGCGTCGCTTCAACCACGGTTGGTTAACGACACAAGGGGGTTCGACAGTGTATCCAAACACTGCACTGGATTCAGCGTACCCGCACGCTGAAAGGCGTCTCATGTGAAGGCGACCTGATCCACGACCTCTGACTGGGATCTGCCCCCCAACAATCACACCCCACCCAATTTTTCTGGATTATGTGGTCTGTGAATTACCTGTGACCCAGAACGCAGGCCCAACTCGCCCTCCCCGGGGCAAAAATTAAGTAAGGAACTTAGTGTATGCTCGGCATTACCCTGGCCATTCTGTTGCAAGTCTCTGCCGTCGGTGATCAACCCGCACAGTACGACGACGCTTTCAAGACCGCAATGGAAACCGGCAAACCAATGCTCGTTCTGGTTGGTACCGATTGGTGCCCAGCGTGCGTGACGATGAAGCAATCGATCATGCCACGTCTGAAGCGAGCAGGCCGTTTGAGCGGTGTCGTTTACACGGAAGTCGACGCGGACGCTCAGCCTCGGATTGCTCAGCGCATCATGTCGGGCGGTGGCTATCCTCAGTTGGCTCTGTACCGCAAGACGAAGGATGGCTGGCGTCGCCAGATCCTGATCGGCGTTCAGTCGGAATCGACCATCCAGACGATCGTGGATCGTGCTGTGGCCGCTCAGGAAGAAGAAGCTGGCAAGCTCGAAGTGCTGCCCGTTTCGCAGTAAGCTTTCCCTGAAGGAAGCAATCTCTCAGGCACTCTTCCGCTTCGCCTGAGAGAGGATGGAACCGACGAAGTCCCGCCCAGGAACGGTGTGACAGCAAGGATGCAATTCGTCGTTCTCTCGACAAACCAACCGATTCGCTTGCCCTGGATTACGAGACGACAGGGCGAGCCAATTCTAAGCAAGGTCGGTTGTCTCTTGGAAATCTGATCCGAGTTTACAGTTTCAAGAAGCACATGCTGACCGACAGCAGTCGATCGTCCAGCATCACCGCTTCGGGATTGTCGTGCTCGAATGTCGCGCTGACGAAGTCCAACCCGCGGGCAAACGCCATCGAGTAGCCTTCACCGACGATGATCGAAGGAACGGTGATACCCTGGAACGAAAAGTTCGTTTTGGCCAGCTGCGACTTGATGCCACCGCAGATCATGTTGGTGACTTCGCCGGCACCGTCGACCACCTGGCTAGTGAGCTTGCCGAATTCTTCTTGCAGCAAGCCTTCGACCACCGAGATCGCCAGTACTTCAGACATGTTCACGGTGATAAAGCCTGACACGCGGCCATGCACACCGATGATGCCCGTCACCAGGCCTTTATCACGCAGAGGAACGGTCGCGACGCCGACACAACGGGCCGACGCGCCACACATCGTCAACGCCTTCTCGACAGAATGAACCACGGCATCAGCCAGAACGCTGTTGGCACCAGACAAATTCGAGAAGGATTCCATGACAGAAGACATAACGTGTACTCAATTAGGGGACTTTGAAACCCAAAATTAGTCATATATTGATCACGTAAGTATGGGATAATGCGGCGCGCACAATCCATGGTCCGTCAAGAACGCGGTACTCATCAAGATGCTGTATCCGTCGTAATCGCGACGTCCGATACAATCAGAACGCCCACAACCGGCCCTATGCCTCGGCGGGGGGCTGAATATGGTAGCGACGGATCTTGCGATCGAGCGTTGAACGTTCGATCCCCAGGATCCCCGCAGTCCGGCTCTTGTTCCAGCCGGTTGCCCGCAGCGTGGCACCGATGTGCCTCTTTTCCAGATCGGCGAGCGAAAGGGGTTCGTATCCACTCTTCACTGCATTCAGTTCGGCGGTATCGCTGCTGGCGGTCAGGTTCGACAACGCCAGATCGTCGGAACTGATGCGTTCGGTCTGCGAAAGGACCACTGCTCTTTCGATGACGTTTTTCATCTCGCGAACGTTGCCAGGCCAACGGTACTTCTTTAAGTCGTCAATCGCTGACTGGGTGAACCCCAGAATACGTCGCCCCGTTTCCGCGTTGTATTTTTGCACGAAGTAGGAAGCCAGATCGAGAATGTCTTCCGGCCGCTTTCGCAGGGGAGGCACATTGATTTCGACGACCCGCAAACGGAAGAATAAGTCGCGGCGGAAGCGGCCTCGTTCGACTTCTTTTTCCAGGTCGCGATTGGTCGCCGCAGTCACGCGAACATCGACTTGAACCGCTTCGTTCCCACCAACACGTTCAAAAGGATGGCCTTCCAGCACACGGAGGAACTTGGCTTGAATCGCTTCGCTCATCTCGCCAATTTCGTCGAGCATGAGCGTTCCGCGATGGGCCGCCTCGAACTTGCCGACCTTGCGATCGGTCGCTCCGGTGAACGCACCTTTCTCGTGGCCGAACAGTTCGCTCTCGAGCAGCGACTCGGTAAGCGCGGCACAGTTTAAACAGACAAAGGGGCCTTTTTTACGCGTACTGGCGAAATGCACCGCACGTGCGACCAGTTCCTTACCGACCCCACTTTCGCCGGTGATCAGAATCGTGGCCCGGCTCGGAGCGACGCGGGCAATCTGCTTCTGGACGTCGAGGATCAGCGGACTGCTGCCGACGATATTGCTTTCCGCTCCCAGCTTCTGCCGGAGCTCGTCGATCTCGACCATGGACTGCGAAATCGTCTCGGTCAGTTCCTGCTGGCGTTCCAGGTTTTTCAGTGCGAGGGCGACGTTCTCGGCGACGGCCAAGGTGAACTCGAGGTCTTCCGGATCAGGGATTCTGCCGGCATCAGTCGAGTAAAGATGAATCAGGCCAATGACCTTGCCGTTCTGCCGGATCGGTGCAGCCAATACGCTGGTCGCATGGATATCCCCTTTACTGTCTCGGCTGCCGAAACGGCTGTCGTCGGTGACGTTGCGGGCCAAGACTGCTTCCCCTTCGCGGAGCACCGTATTGGCCAGAAATCGAGAGATGCGATGGTAAACCGGAAGCTTATCGGTTCGGGAACTGATCAGTTCCAGGTCCTTTTCCGTCGAAGGTCCTTTGAACCCCCGCGGCAACAGCAAGACCGCGCCCGAGTCGACCTGGGTGCTCTCGAAAAGGCCTTCCAGGGCCAGGTTTGCCACGGCAATGATGTCGGCCTGTTGAGCCAATTCGAAGGCCAATTGGCACAAACGAGCAGCAGCACGACCGACGCGCGGTACGACCGAGCCTTCTTTGGCGTCTTCGCGTTCCGGCTTGAGGAAGCGAGTCTGTTGCCGGCGATGGGTAATGTTTGTCGGCTCGGCGATATCTAATACATGTTCGCTGTCGTAACCGACCATCGTCTGATCGATGGCTGCGTTCGAGTCGAACAAGTGGCTGCTACTGGACGAACCATCAGGGAAGGCGGCGGATAGATCATTGACGAAGGCGAGCTGCGTGTTGGCGACGCGGATAATGTTGCCCGGCGTTAGGGCCTGATCACCTCGAATGGGGGAGTCTTCCACGGTGGTCCCGTTCCGCGAATCGAGATCGCGAATGGTCCACACCCCCTGAGATAGGAAGATTTCTGCATGATACCGGCTGCAGCGATCATCCTTGATCACAATCTGGTTGGTGGGCGCACGGCCGATCGTCACGTTTTGCCCTTCGACGAGGCGAAAGACATCGGTCCACTTGGAACCTTCTCGAATAATCAAATATGCGATCATTCCGTTTTTTTGCTGACCCGTTTCGCGAAAGTGACACCACCCCTGATATCCAACACCGGTCGTGCCGACGTGTATCGTAATAATACACTTATATGCACATGAAGGTTCGACGCAAAACGGGGGATGGTTAATTTTGCGTCAGTTACGTCGATTTCCTCGGCGCTGGGCGTAGTCGATCGCCCTGGGACATCTAGGCAAGATAGGCGTCGGCCCTGGTGCCGGACTGATTCCTTTAACCGGTACGATCGGTTGGGGAAGATTTGGAAAACGGGATTCGTGCTGAATCCTTGCAACCAATTCCGAGGCGAACTATTGTAGATTGAATGGAAATCCCAACTTGCGCGGATTTTCTTTCCTTGTCGGACTAGCGGATGTAGGCAATTTCGACCTGCATGCGTTCCTGTCGTTACTCAGCATATCATGTGCTCTTTGTGGGCTTCCCGCGACTTCCTGCATTTGGAACTTCGTGACGCCCCTTCGCGATAAAACCGGAGATCTCTCGAATGAAGGCCCTTTTGCACCTGCGCTTTCGCTTTGCCCTGGTGATGATCCTTGGCGTTGCCATGACCGCGACGCTGGTCCAGGCAGGTCAACTCCTGAACAACAATCGAAACGCCGTGGGTGGTGTCTCGATCAACGTCGATGGTCAACTGACTTCGGCTCCGCCCGAAGTGAAGCGTCAACTTCGCCAGTTGATGCTCGACTCGATGGAAAAGGTCCCCGGCGACATGACCATGCCGGTCAAGATGCGAAAGGTTTCGCTCCGTGGTCTGAACGATGCCATCAAGGCTTCGGTCCAGAACAATGGTGGCAAGCTGCCTGACGCCGTGAAGTACATGGCTGGTCTGCAGCGTATTGAATATGTCTTCGTCGACGAAGCCAACAACGACGTCGTCATTGCGGGCCCAGCCGAAGGTTGGACGGTTGACGAATCGGGGAACGTCGTCGGTGTGACCACCGGTCGGCCGGTTCTGTTGCTGGACGACTTCATCGTCGCCATGCAAACCACCGAAGAAGCCCGTCGTGGTGGCATCACCTGTTCGATCGATCCAACCGCCGAAGGTCGTCAGAACCTGGACAACTACCTGGCCAGCCTGACCCGTATGGACGCCAGCGTCAAAGAAGGTGTCGAACGCGCCATGGGTTCCCAGGTCATCACCATCACCGGTGTGCCGAAGGATAGCCACTTCGCCCGCGTGCTGGTCGCCGCTGACTTCCGCATGAAGCGTATCGCGATGCACCTCGATCAAAGCCCAGTCCGTGGCCTGCCGAGCTACCTCGACATGCTCCCATCGGCTCGTGCCGTGCAGAACGCCATGCCACGTTGGTGGTTGGCTTGTAACTACCAGCCACTCGCTCAGAGCGAAGACGGCTTGGCCTGGCAACTGCGTGGTCCTGGCGTGAAGGCCATGACCGAAGACGAAATCGTCGCTGAAGACGGTTCGGTCGCGCAGACCGGCAAGACCAGCGCGATCCCGCAGAAGTGGGCCGATGCCATGACGAAGAATTACGAAGAGCTGTCGGCTGAAGACAAAGTCTTCGGTGACCTGCGAAACGTGATGGACATGTGCGTCATCGCCGCTCTGTTGCAGAAAGAACAACTGCTGAAGAAGGCCAACCTGGAACTGGACATGATCCAGAGCGATTCGAGCCCAGTCAAACTGGAAGCCTTCCCAGTGCCAGACACCGTGCCGACTTTCTTCAGTGCCATGAAGAAGGGTCGCCAGTGGGTGATCACCGCTTCGGGCGGCGTCGACATCAACTCGTGGGAAGTCGCCAGCCACACCGAAAACGTTGCTGGCATGGACAAGCTGCGAACCGAGCAGCTCGCTTCCGCCACGACCAACGTCTGGTGGTGGAACTAATTCCGCTCGACCAGATCTCCGGCAAAGAGAAGGGCCTTCCAATTGGGAGGCCCTTTTTTATTGCACTCGTCGTCTATGGTGTGCTTCGTAAGTTCACCCACCGAATCTGCTTCAGAAACGGAACCAACTGTGGCAACGTCGGATCGACCGCATCTGCTTCTGCCCAGCTTGTTCCCGGCTCACCGGAGGGGCGATCGATTGACTTGCACAGTACCAGTCGCTCGGCGTTGCCAAACGCAGCTACAGCAGCCGCGATCGAATCACTCGTCAAACGCCAGTCGGCAGGCAACTTGCCAAATCGATCTTCCAGCTCAGGCACCAGCGTGTGCCAAAGATCGATCACATCCCAAACCTGAATCGAGGACTCTCCCTCGCCGTCATCCGCCGACTGCAAAAGCCTTGCCCGTTGTTCGGTGGAATCGACGACCGGACCACTTTGGCCAAGCAGGGCCGCGATCATGGCGGCCGACATTCGCATCGCATCCAACGCCATGCGGTGTGAACACTCGCCTGGCAGCGAGTGGAGTTGATCGACCCGGCGAACCGCGTCGGCGAACAAGCCTCCCCCTGCGATTACGACAACTTGCTGGCCGGCCTCACCACGGGCATGCAGTCGCAATAGCCGCTGCTTCAAATCCGGCAGGTCGAAACAACTTCCGCCGAGCTTCCAAACGCTGAGTGACATTCGTCCAGATCCCGCCTCATTCGATCAAGCGAAACGTGCGTCATCCCTTCTGCGAAAGCGATATCGGCAGCAGGCAGGGCGCAACGAAAACGCCCAGGCCAAACGATCGCCTGGGCGTCTTTCAAGATATCATTTCTGACAGGCGGTGCGGGGCGTTAGTCCCACATCTTCTCGGCGAGAATCGCCAAGGCATACGCCGGGGCACAGCGAGCCGCGTTGGCACCGATCAGGTCGGTGAGGTACTCGCGATGGGTCACGACGCCGGCAGCATCCAGGGCTGCTTCGGCCAGGAAGTCGCCATGGCCACTGATAACCGTCAGCTCGACTTCCATCTTCTGCTCTTCGACCACCTGGCGAATCCCGGCCGCGATCTTCTTGACCATGATCGAGTTCAGCTCGCGAGCCATCTCGTTGATTTCGGTCCAAGTCACTTCGTCACCGTCGGCACAAATCATGCGAGCCAGTCGTGTCTTGGCGAACTCACGCGTGGCCGGACGTCCGTCGGCGGTCCCATGATTTTCCGGCTCTTCGTCGAACAGCCCCAGAGCCAGCAGCACGTCGATCGACGTGGCGAACCATTCGTTCGCCGTCGGGCAACGCTTGCCGCGGAAGGTGACATGGTCGGTGATACCACAGATCGGAGTTCGCTCGACGCCCAAGTAAACCAGTTCGCCGGCCAACAGACGCTGCACGTCTGACTGCGACTTGCTGGCAACCTGACCTCCCACCACAGGGATGATATCGGTGGTGGTCGAGCCAACGTCGACGACCAGGCCGTTCTTGCCTTTGAACCAATGCCCGCCGAAGCTACCCAAGGCATGCCAGTTGGCGGCCGCGACCGACATCGGATCGAGGATCCCTTCCTCGAGCGTCACCATCTTGCCAGTCACCGTATAGACCTTCACGGGATAGTCGGCGAAGACTTCGCGAATAGCGGCCAACACAAAGCGGACACCTTCTGCCTTCGAGCCAAAGCAGTCGGCCAGTTCGGCCGTCATCGTCACCGCGACACGATCGAAGACCGGTGTCATGCCCAGCACGTGCTTCAGGTTGACGACCAGCTCGTGTTTCTTCTTCCAGATGGCGAAGGGGAACGAGTGGGCAAACCCGTCGCCCGTGGCAATTTTGATATTGGCTCCTCCAATGTCGACGCCCAGAACGGTCATAGACTTCCCGTTTCCTCTAATCAAAGAACCTCAAAATCAACTCGACTGCTTCCCGCATTCGGTTGGTAGGGGCGTCCAGCGACGACGTCGAGCATGGCCTGTGCCAGGTTATCTCGAAGATGCCGACGCAGGCCCACGTAAGAGCTTGTCAGCCGAGGGTTTAAATCAACCGCGACATCGTCCGTACCCTTGGGACAAAGCCCCAGAATCATATCAAGCCCAACATATCCCCGAAAAGGGGGCAACGTCCTAATTGCTTGTGACATAAGGCGATGCGCTCTCTCATTCATCTCCGAAGGGAGGGGCAACGTACCTCCAAGATATTTGAAATCTTTATCCAACCGCTGAATCGAGGCCGGAAGCAAACTTAAACCGTTACCACTTCCCAGCGCCGAGCAGCTTATGGAATCGCCACACATCTTGGGCTGAATGAGAAATGTTTCGTCCTCCCAAAGGGCGGGGTCGATCTCTTTTCCCGCATTCCAAGAAAGAACTCCCTCGGAGCCTGCTCCATCGACCGGTTTCGTGATCACCGGCACCTCGAGCAGATGACGCCAACTGGCCTGATCGACGATGCGAAAGGTATCGACGGTCGGTACCTTGGCCTCTCGCCACTTTTGGAAGGTGTGCCACTTGTTGCTGGCGATCGCAACGAAATCGGAGCCAGGACTCAGCAAGGCGGCGCCGGCCTGTTCCGCCCAGCGCGTTCGTTCGAGATGTAAGCCTTCAAACTCCGGAGCAATCACAAGGGTTGCTTCCGTCTCCATGGCGGCCTGATCGAAGGCGTTCCGTTCCTCTTCGGCCCCGTTCACCACGATCTGGCGGGACGCGGCAATATCAAGCGGGCTCAATCGGGCATCGCGAAGCACGGTGACTTCCATCCCTTCAACGGCAGCGAAGTCTGCGGCGATGGCGGAAAGCATCGCCATCCCTTCGTGTAGCAGCGAACCGCTTGGCTCTGGCGCGCCGTCGATTGCCTGCAAGCCACCGCCGGTAATCAACTCGTAAATGAAAACAGCACCCATGCTGGTTCCTGACACCATGAATCTAAAACCGCAGCCTAGCCTCCGGTTCTCGGGGATAACAGCCCTGGCCCTGCAAACCTTTTTGAAGGGAAAACCAGACAAACGGCTTGAACAAATTAGCTACAAAATTCATCGCTTTTTTTCCTCTCTCATCGATGTCTTGTTATATTGAGACCGTGGATTCCATTTCCCCTCAATGGTTTCCATTCATCCACCAAATGGGCAATTACCCCCTCCAATGCCCCATCATGCTCCCACGCCCAGGTGAACTATTTCACCTGTTATCTTTCGCGTTGTTTATTCCGGAGCACAAATCGTATGCGTCTCAAATCTTCGTTGCGCTCGGCGTTTACTCTCGTCGAATTGCTGGTCGTGATCGCGATCATAGGTGTTTTAATTGCGTTACTTTTGCCAGCCGTCCAACAAGCTCGCGAGGCTGCTCGGCGGATGCAGTGCAGCAACAATCTGAAGCAACTCGGCCTGGCCCTGCATAACTATCACGACACCTATCGCAAGCTTCCCTACAATGCCGCGCCGCACCTGGTGGGGAACGAGCATGGCCCATCATGGTTCGTGCGGATTCTGCCTTTCATCGAACAGAATGCCGCCTATCAGCAAATGGCCGCGACCAAGTTCTCTGGCGACTGGAAGATGCAAGACGATGCGTGCGCGTCGGCCCCCATTTTGAATCAGCTTCGCGTTGATGGCCTCAGGTGTCCTTCGAGTCCATTGCCGGAAGTCGAGAGTCAGAACACGTCAGCCAACGGTACCGTCAGCCTGCAGGTCACCAGCTATGTGGGGATCGAGGGCTCTTACTATCAGGGAGGCACGACCTCGGTCGATTCGACCTTCAACTACTACGAAAACCCCTGGGGCTATGGTCGGGCCAGTTTCAACGGGATGATGCTGCCGATTAGCAGCTCGGTCAACGCGATCGGCCTGGAAAGTGCCACCGACGGAACCAGCAATACGATGATTGTCAGCGAGCAAAGCGACTTCTTCATCGACGCTTCGGGCAACAAAGTCGCCAAGCGGAGTGGCGGTCACGCTGGGCGAACCTGGAGCAGCGGCTACTCCGCCGACAACTGGGAAGCCAACGTCACCACCATTCGCTACCCGATTGCGGCCTACGGCGGGACTGGGACGACCGAGAACTACTTCGGCAACATCTCGCTTGTCTCGGCCCATCCTGGTGGAGTCGAAGCCGCTTTGACCGATGGCTCGGTTCGCTTTCTATCGGAAACGATGGACTTCGCGATCCTGAATGGCCTGGCCGACCGGCAGGATGGCAACGTCCTGGGAAGTTTCTAGTTCGTGGGGAATCGCACGATATTCCACGACTCTCAGAATCTAGCCTCAGGAGATTGCGAAATGCGGAAGTATCTGAGAAACGCCATGGCTCTTCCATCGCTGGCCCTGGCGTTGTTTCTCGCGGGCTGCTCTGCCAACCAATACGGAGACATGGGTCTGGTCAGCGGAACGGTCACGTTGGATGGCAAGCCGTATCCCAACGCGGAAGTCACTTTTGCACCGCAGGAAGGAAGACCTTCCAGTGGTGTGACCGATGAACAAGGCCATTACGAATTGCGATACATTCGGACGACCATGGGAGCGGTACCTGGCGAGCATCGAGTGAGAATCGAAACGACACCGCCTCTCCGCGATCCTTCATATCGCGGGCCAGCGTTCAAAGATCCGATTCCGGCCAAGTATAACCGGCGATCGGAATTAACGGCCGTCGTCGAGAAGGGGCCCAACTCGTTCGATTTCGAGCTGCTCAGCAAATAAAAAAAGCACGACGCCATAGCTTGGTGTCGTGCCGATCGGTGGCCCCGTCGCAGTTAGATCGCGGCAGGGCTTGAGTTGTTGTCGACTGTTTAGAAGATGCCTAGCTGATCGCGGGCATCTTCGGTCATGCGATCCGGCGTCCAAGGAGGATCCATAACGATCTTCACTTCGACTTCCTCGACCCCTTCCATCTGCCCGACGAACTGCTTGGCACTGCCAACCAGTTGCGGACCGGCCGGACAGGCGGGGCTGGTCATCGTCATGTCGATCAGGACCTTCTTGCCCTCCGACTCTTCCATCTCGGCGAAGTCGACGTTGTAGATCAACCCGAGATCGACAATGTTCACGAACAGTTCGGGGTCGATCACGTTCTTCAGTTGTTCGCGGACGCTATCTTCAGAAAGTTCCATGCGCTGGGTTCCTTCTCAATCAACGAGGCGAACATAAATGTCGTCGCCTTCAATCTTTGCTTCGTGGACTTGCGTCGGCTGAGTGGCCGGCATCATGGTGGCTTTGCCCGTTTTGATATCAAACCGGGCTCCATGCCGAGGACATTCGATCTCGTTTCCTAACAGTTCACCCTCTCCGAGTGGCCCGTCGTCGTGCGTGCAAACATCGTCCAGGCAGAAGACCTGCCCGCCAGCATGAATGACGATTACAAATCGATCGTCCACTTCGTAAACGTTCTTACCAGGATCGGGAATTTCGCTTAAAGCGGCAACTCGCACAAAGTCGGACATTCGCGGGATCATCTCGCAGGGGAGGGTGGTTGTTCGTCAAATACCGGGCTGGCAACAAGCGGGCCCGAACGTTTATTCGTATTCACGAACACGGGTGGCAATCGCGTGCCCCAACGCCTCGCGGACCGTTTCCAGGGTGATACGATCGAACACCTGTTGGAAGAAGCCGGTCACAATCATGCGGGTTGCTTCTTTGCGGGTGAAGCCACGAGCCATCGCGTAGAAGACCTGTTCTTCGTCAACGCGGCCGGTGGTGGCACCATGCGTGCAGCGAACGTCGTCCGCTTCGATTTCCAGACCAGGAATCGAGTCGGCTCGGCTATGCTCGGTTAGCAGCAAGTTGTCGATACGCTGGTAGCCGTCGGTCTTCTGAGCCCCTGGGGCGACCTTGATCATGCCACGCCAAACCGTACGCGACTGATCTTGCAGAGCAGCCTTGTACAAAAAGTTGCTCGTACAGCTTGGTGCCCGGTGGTACTGCTGCGTGTGATACGAAAGGTGCTGTTTGCCTTCGGTGAAAAGCACGCCGTTCACTTCGCAGTGAGCCCCTGGCTTGTCGAGGGCAACG
Source organism: Bremerella cremea (assembly GCF_039541315.1). GTDB lineage: Bacteria > Planctomycetota > Planctomycetia > Pirellulales > Pirellulaceae > Bremerella > Bremerella cremea. Next base: position 64,867 of record NZ_BAABFZ010000003.1, read on the forward strand.
TGCTGGTTGACCTTCGACAGGCGACTGCCCAGTGCACCGAGCGTCCAGAACAGGTTGGCATCGCGACCAACACATCCCTTTTGCTGAGCGAAGTGCCAGACCTTCTCGCCCCAGTTCTGCAGATTCACGAATCGCAGATTGGCACGATCACCAACAATCACTTCGATCGCACCGCAGTGCATGCCGGGCTTTTCGTCGTCGAGCGAAGCCGACTCGGTCAGCACGGTGGCCTGGGCACCTTCTTCCAGCACGATCAGCGTGTGAGCAAGATCGACGCCATTATCTCCCAGCAAGCTAAGGAAGTGCAGCGGCTGTTCGACGGTCACGTTGCGGGGCACATACAAAAACATGCCGTTGCTGAAGAAGGCAGCGTGCAGAGCACTGAACTTGTCGAAGTTCGGGTCGAATTCGCCTTGGAACAAGTACTTTTGAACCAGGTCGCCATGTTCGGCGAGTACCGATTCGAAGTCGCCAAAGATGACGCCCTGGGCTTTCAGTTCTTCGCTGATCGAACTGACCGCCGTCTTGCCGTTGAGCGAGACGACCTGGCCGCCGATGTCGACGCCGTCCGCCAACAAGCCACGCGACAACGAAGCCGGATCAATCGGAGCGTTCAGGTTCGGCGGATTGAACTTTTTCAGCTGGAAGCCGCGGATGTCGGTTCGCATCCACTCTTCTTCCTTGCGAGTCGGCCAATCCATTCCCTCAAATGTTTCGAAGGCTTCCTGGCGAAGATTGACAAGCCATTCAGGCTCGCCAAGTTGTTTGACGTACTGGTTGAAGGCCTCGGCATCCCAGTTTTCGATCGAGGCAGCGGTTCCCACGCTCATGATTTCGCTATGTTTGGTTCTTATGTCGGTCAAAGAAAAAGGGCCAAGAACGCCTGCTTGATTCGACGCGGCTTGGCCAAGGTTCCAAAGGGGAATGTGCGGTGGCTTAGCCGACCGAACCTTCCATTTGCAGCTCGATCAGCCGATTCAATTCCAGGGCATATTCCATCGGCAGCTCTTTGACCAGCGGTTCGATGAAACCGTTGACGATCATCGTGCTGGCTTCCGCTTCGGTCAAACCGCGACTCATCAGATAGAAGAGCTGCTCTTCGCCAATTCGCGAAACACTGGCTTCGTGACCGATGGCCACGTCAGGTTCCATGATTTCGATGTACGGATAGGTGTCGGTCTGGCTTTCCGGATCGAGAATCAAGGCATCGCACACGACGCTGCACTTGGTGTTCTTGGCACCTTCTTCGACACGCACCAGACCGCGATAGCTACCGCGACCGCCATCCTTCGAGATCGATTTCGAGATGATCTGCCCCGAAGTGTTCGGAGCACAGTGAACCAACTTGGCACCGGTGTCCTGGTGCTGATGCTTGCCGGCGAACGCAATCGAGAGGATCTCGCCACGAGCGCCTGGCTCCATCAGGTAAACCGCCGGGTACTTCATCGTCAGGTGGCTGCCGAGGTTACCGTCGACCCATTCCATGGTGGCGTCGGCGTAAGCCATGGCCCGCTTGGTCACCAGGTTGAAGATGTTGTTCGCCCAGTTCTGGATGGTGCTGTAACGGCAACGCGAACCCTTCTTGCAGATCACTTCGACCACGGCCGAGTGCAAGCTTTCCGACGAGTACATCGGAGCGGTGCAACCTTCGACGTAGTGAATCTTCGCCCCTTCATCGACGATGATCAGGGTACGCTCGAACTGCCCCATGCTTTCTTCGTTGATACGGAAGTAAGTCTGCAGTGGGAATTCGATCTGCACGCCTGGTGGCACGTAGATGAACGAACCGCCCGACCAGACCGCCGAGTTGAGTGCGGCGAACTTGTTGTCGTGGGATGGAATGACAGTGCCGAAGTATTCCTTCAGCAGGTCTTCGTGCTCACGCAAGGCCGTGTCGGTGTCGGTGAAGATCACACCCTTCTGGGCGAGGTCTTCCTGCAGCGAGCCGTAAACGACTTCGCTTTCAAACTGAGCCTTCACACCGGCAAGGAACTGACGTTCCGCTTCCGGAATACCGAGCTTCTCGAAGGTTTCCTTGATCTCGGCCGGCACGTCGTCCCAGGTCTTACCCTGCTTCTCGGTCGGCTTCAGGTAGTAATAGATGTCCTGAAAATCGAGATCGATGTCGCCGCCCCATTCAGGCATTGGCTTCGAGTTGAAGATCTCGAGCGACTCCAGACGGAACTTACGCATCCAATCTGGTTCGTTCTTGATGTCCGAGATCTGATTCACCACCTCGGCGTTGAGCCCCTTTTTCGCCTTGAAGACGCCTTTGCTATTCGTGCGGAAATCATACTTGTTGATTTCGCCGATTGGGCTTTCCACAGGCGGGGTGGCGGTAATATCGGTGGCCATTATCTCTCCAAACTTTTGAAATTCGTTTGTCACAACGAGCACTGTCGTTCGCCTGGTTGCCTGGTCGCAGTATCAGGCAGCGAACCTTCGTGTTGCTTTGACTAAACCGTTTGTTCTTCGTCTTGCATCTCACGTTCCATGGCGGCCGCTTCCGGGTACGCCTCGCGGATGCGTTGATAACCGTTGGCATGCAGTTCGTGAGCCAGCTCGACGCTGCCACTTTCCACAATGCGTCCACCCAGCATCACGTGAGCGTGCGATGGTGGATTGTGTTCCAACAGCTTGTCGTGGTGCGTGATGATCAGCAGGCCCATTTCGGCGCCACCGATCTGAGCGATACTTTGGCTGGCCAACCGCACGGCGTCGGCATCCAGACCGCTATCGGTTTCGTCCAGGATGGCGAACTTTGGCTGCAGCATGGCAAGCTGCAGGATCTCGGCTCGCTTCATTTCGCCCCCCGAGAAGCCTTCGTTGACATAACGCTTGGCGAACTCGGTATCCATCTGCAGTTGCTTCATCTTGTCGACGATTTCGCGACGGAATTCCCGCATCGGAATCAGGTCTTCGCCTTCTTTCCGTTCTGGGTTCCGCACGTTGGTCGTGGCATGACGAAGGAAGTCGGCCATGCGAACGCCCGGAATCGAAATCGGACGCTGGAAAGCCATGAACAAACCGAGTCGGGCTCGTTCGTCGGCCTCCATTTCGGTGACGTCGACATCGTTCACCAGGATGCGACCTTCGGTCACTTCGTACTTGGGATGGCCCATGATGGCGAAGCCCAGGGTACTTTTGCCCGAGCCGTTCGGACCCATCAAAGCGTGGGTTTCTCCGCGGCGGAGCTCCAGGTTCACCCCATTGAGGATCGGCTTGCCTTCCACCGAAACGTGTAAATTTTCAATCTTCAATACGTCGGACATTACGTGACTATCGCTTCTACGAAATCTCAACGGATGCAACGCCGGGAGGGCGTCAGGAATGTTCTATTTGCCAGTCAGCTTCTGGTGCTGCGTTAGCGGGTTTTCTGCTCCGGTTGTTTCGACATAACCGGAATGGTGTGGCACCGGCAACTCGTCGTCGACGCGTACGCCGCCACGACGATTCATGCGATGACCACGAATCTTGTCCTGGATCCGCATCAGGCCTTCCAGAAGGGCCTCGGGACGCGGAGGGCAACCAGGGACATAAACATCGACTGGCACCACCAGGTCGACACCCTTTACCACGTGATAGCCATACTTGAAGTAAGGACCACCACCCACGGTGCAGGCACCCATGGCGATGACATACTTCGGATCGGGCATCATGTTGTAAAGCCGTCGGACGCGGCTGGCCATTTTGTAGGTTACGGTCCCAGCCACAATCATCAGGTCGGCCTGACGAGGCGACGCCCGGAACGCACCCGCTCCGAAGCGGTCGATGTCGTAACGACTTGCCCCAACCGCCATCATCTCGATCGCACAGCAGGCCAGACCAAAAGTCATTGGCCAGATGCTTGCCTGCTGTCCCCAGTTGATGGCTTGTTCGATGGTTGTCGTGATGACGTTCTCTTCAAACCGACCTTCAATCCATGGCTTGGTCATGTCACACGCTCTCCGTATCCGAGCCAAGCTGCGTCAGCTCGTAAGTGCAACAACTTTCGCCGTCTAAACGGCAATGACTGAGCGTCATGTTCTGACCGAGTAGCTCGGCGAACATCGCTTTCTCGAGAGCACAAACCGCACGGTCTTGCTCTGCCAGGTCAGGGTAGGGGCATGCCAAGACATTCAAGACTGGCTTACCTTCCTCACCCGGCTCGTATTCCAAAGGGATTTGTCGACCGAGGAACAATGCCATCAGCTCGCGGATGCGTTGTTCGGCATCTTCCCCACGCACTTCACTGGCGTACATCTCGACCAATCGCTTGGCGATTCGCGAGATCAAGCCACGCTTGACGTCGGGATCTTCGATCGAGCGGATTTCGTCCCAAAGGGCCATCGCCAGATCGGCATAATTGGCCCCGGCTTTCCGCTCTCCCTTGGTCGTCAGACGGTATTTGTGCGTCGGTCTGCCCCGTCCGGCTTTGGATGCCAGCCGCTCGACGTACCCTTGGCCCATCAGACGATTAAGTCGTTGGCGAACAGCGGTCGCGGTAACATCCATCGCCTCGGCCATTTCAGCCGTGGTCAGGGATGGCGTCTTTCGCAAAAGATCCAACACGACCAAATCGGTCGGGAAGACCTCGTTGGCCCAGCGTGTTTCATTTTGCGCGGAATTGCTGTTCATTGATTAAAATCAGGGTGGCACGACTGGCAATCTGCTAGCCACGTCGCTAAGTTGTGTCAGTACACTAATGTTAGGGATTATCGCATTTTTGACAAGTATATATTCGTTAATTAGCGATTCCCTGGCAAACCACGCCGTAACCTGTTTCAGCAAAACGCTTTAGAATCTACGGCAGCAACACCACCCTAATCGCACCAGCTCATCCAATTTGGAACGATTTTTTGATTCAACCGATCCTTGAGGCAGCCCCAGTCTCGTGCAGGAAAGTTGACAACTTGGGAAGTTTGCATGATCGCAACTCGTAGGGCCTTTCCGTGGTCCATTATTGCCCTCTTTTTCCTGGTAATGAGCCTGACCACCGTCGTTTTGGTGGGTCAGGACAGTCAGCCTGCTGAAACAGCTGCCGAAGAATCCAAGGCCGAGACAAAACCTTCCGGTCCTGCGGCATATCCTCCACCGGTCAAGCTGGAAGATCAGGAACCGGTTCCGCTGACCCAGCGTGTCGACAACATCTTCGGCTGGATAGTCGGCAAGATGCAGGCGACTCTCTTTTACGAAGTCATCCCGGAAAAGCGCCAATACGCCCAAGAATCGCACGTTCTGTATTACGTGCGTCCGCGTGGCAGCAAGGGTCCCTTCGTCATTGCCGAGAACAGCAAGCTTCGCAAACCAGCCGATATGCCGGACGAAGTGAGCCCGACCGAGGCAATGGCCTGGGCGGAAACGGGCAAAGTGGTTGGTTCGGCCAATCCAGACATTCCTTACCGACTCGGCATTTTGCAGCACACCGAAGCTGACGGAGAGGTCGAATCGGAAGACGTCCAGTATCTGAAGTACGTCATCAACGACTCGACGAAGTACGTCCGCATTCCCGGCTCCAAGGGAGAAGAGGCGACGTTCCGACCTGTTTTGAAGGTTCGAACCGCGCTCAGCACCGATCCGGACGACTGGAAGACGCCGCAACAGATCCGCGAAATGGCGATGGGCGGGGAGCTGAAGCTCGACTTCGCTGCCAATGGCGACGAAACCCCGTACCTGTTCACGGAATACATCGGCGGCGTGCCGCTGGTGGTGATTTGGCTATCGGGCGGGGCGGTCTTCTTCACTTTCTACTTCTTGTTTGTCAACTTCTGGGGCGTGCCGCATGCCATCAACGTAGTTCGCGGTACCTATGACGATCCAGCCGAGCCCGGCGAAGTGACTCACTTCCAGGCCTTGGCTTCCGCCTTGTCGGCGACGGTCGGCCTTGGGAACATCGCAGGTGTTACCGTCGCAATGACCGAAGGTGGACCTGGGGCGTTCTTCTGGATGATCTTATGCGGCTTCTTTGGGATGACCAGCAAGTTCATCGAGTGCACCCTCGGTCAGATGTACCGTGAAGTGAAGCCAGACGGCACCGTCCAGGGCGGTCCGATGAACTACCTGGTGAATGCCTTTGAGCAGTTCGGATTGAAGCCGGTTGGTGTGATTTTCTCGGTAGTTTTTTCGATCATGTGCGTCATGGCCAGCTTTGGCGGTGGCAACATGTTCCAGGGAAATCAGGCTGCATCGCAGGTTCTGAAGATGGTTCCCAACTCGAGTGCCGAACAGCTCTCGGTGGTGCAGACCAAGTTGAAAGAGTCTGCAGCGGCTGAAGACCTCGATAGCCTGCCCGAGCTGATGGCGGAACGCACCCGCCTACAGAAAGAAGTCGACGATTTCGGCACGAACTTCAAGGTTGGCTTCGGCCTGGTGATGGCCGTGCTGGTTGGCTTGGTAATCATCGGCGGTATCAAACGCATTGGTGCCGCGGCGAGCAAGATCGTGCCGACCATGTGCGTGATGTACATGCTCGCATGTCTCTACATTATCCTCACCAACTTCACCCAGATCCCGGACCTGGTTTCGATGATCTTCACCGAGGCCTTCAATCCGCACGCCGTCCGAGGCGGGATCTTGGGGGTGATTGTGCTGGGTGTTCGCCGAGCTGCGTTCAGCAATGAAGCTGGTGTCGGTAGTGCCGCCATCGCCCATAGTGCGGCGAAGACCGACGAACCTGTCCGCGAAGGGTTCGTCGCGCTGTTGGAACCGTTTATCGATACGATCGTGGTTTGCTCGATGACCGCGTTGGTGATCTTGATCACCGGTGCTTGGGACAACCATACCTGGGTTTACGAGAAGGGATACCAAGGGGTCGAGCTGACCTCGGAAGCGTTCCAGAGCCAGATCTCCTGGTTCCCATGGGTGCTGACCCTGGCGGTGGTTCTGTTCGCCTTCTCGACGATCATTTCGTGGAGCTACTACGGCGAACGGGCCTGGGAACGGCTCTTCGGTGCCCGCAGCGTGGTGCTCTATAAGATCATCTTTATCGTGGCGGTGTTCCTCGGACCGATCTTCACGATGAACAACGTGCTCGATTTTTCCGACTTCATGATCCTCTCGATGGCCTTCCCTAACATTATGGGATGCTTGCTCTTAGCACCGACGGTCAAGCGAGCGGTGAATGATTACTGGAGAAAATATAAGGCTGGGGAGTTCAAGAAATTCCACTAGTCGGCGAATGACTTCCCAAGCGGGAGATCCGTACCGATCTCCCGCTGTTCCCCCCGGAAAAAGGAAGTTGTCCGATGTGTTCTCATCCACAAAACCATTCGTCCCAATGCCACCACTATCAAAAGCCCAAAGCCAACGTGCTGGGGGCCTGGGGCTTTGGGATTTCGCTGTTTGGGCTGATCGCTACGTTCGGCCTGCTCTGCCCGTTGGGCCTGCTGCTCAGCTTTCTCGGGCTGTTCTCGCGTCGCCGCGGGATGGCCATCGCCGGTCTGATTATTGGCGGTGTGGGTACGATGATCGTTGCCGTCGGTGTCGGTTCGATCGCCATGGCAGCCTCGGCGGCCCATTATTACAGCGTCGAAGCTCCTAAGATCGCGAAAACGCAGCAGGTCTTGGATCATGCCTGCGTTGTGGTCGAATCGTACCGTCAAGAGAACGGCCAGCTTCCCGAAGGGATTGAAGGAAACAAGCTGGTGATCGAGATCGAAGACGCGTTTGGCAACGCCGTTCGTTACGAACCAGAAGATGGCAACCAGTTTGCCATTCGCAGTGCCGGTCCTGATGGCGACTTCGATACGTCGGACGATATCCGCATGCTTAGTTCGCAGCGAGGCCTGGCCGAGCCGATCGAAACGCACGAGACTTCCCATCGCCATGTCAGTTGGAGCTGCCAACGGACATGCCACTGGTAATCGGCAGGCCGATCGCACTTAAACCGGCAGCGGGACCGGGCTGATCGGGAAGTGCTTCTCGACGACTTCATAGAACTCGGCCGGCGTCGAAACATTGCCGACGGCCGAACGGAAATGGCGTGCCCCTGGCTTGGCCTGGGCATAGCAGCAAGCGAACTTTCGCATGAGCAGCGTTCCCTTGCTCGGGCCGAAGCGGTCGACCACCAGGTCGTAATGCCGTAGCATGCAATCGCGCTGCTCGACCAAAGTCGGTTCGGCCGGTATTGGTCGGCCCTGGATCGCGGCGGCGGCCTGGGCGAAGAGCCACGGGCGACCGAGGCAGGCCCGAGCGATCATCACGCCGTCGACGTTGTAGTCGCGGAAGGCACGATAAACCTTATCGGCCGAATCGAGATCGCCGTTGCCAATCAGCGGAATCTTCTTTAAGTACGATTTGATCTCTGAGATCCTCTCCCAGTCGGCTTCCCCTTTGAAGTACTGCTCTGCCACACGGCCATGGACGGTCAGGGCGGAGGCGCCGCTCTCTTCGACGACCTGGGCGATTTCGTTGGCGTTGATCGTGTTCTCGCTGCAGCCCAAGCGAATCTTGGCGGTCACCGGGGTCGGGGCACATGCTTCGACCAGTCGCGAGATAATCTGCCCCATCCGATCGGGCACTCGCAACAGGTAAGACCCGCTGTGGGCCTTCTCGGTCACTTGCTTGACCGGGCAGCCGAAGTTGATGTCGACGACGCTGACCTGAAACTCTTCGACCAGACGACGGCCAACCTTCGCCATCACATCGGGCTGATTGTCCCAGATTTGAACGGCCAACGGACGAGGCTCGTCTTCGACACCCCACAATCGATCAGGGAATTCGGCTTCGTTTTCGTCCAGCCAATGAAACCCGCGGGCATTGACCATTTCAGTCGCCAAAAGGCCGACACCGCCGTATTCGCGGACGATCTGACGGAAGGCAAAGTTGGTGAAACCAGCCATCGGCGCTTGCAGAATCGGCGGATCAATAACAAGATCGCCAATGCGCAGAGGGGGAACCTTCAGGTCGGTCATCGTCGGCTGATCGCCGGCTTGTGCGGGGTTTTGCGGTGTATCCATGGGCTCCATGGTTTCCCGAACGACCGAAATCGTCAAGTGGCAATCGGCAAGCTTATCCCCAGTTAGGGGATACGGCTTGGCGTCGGCTGGCTGACGGAAGTGCTTCCGCTGGTCATAGCCGGATTGGTCGCCCAACCGGCGTTGCTCGGCAAAGTCGAGGTCGCTGGCGGAGCAATCGGCGTCGAGATTGGCTCGGCGGTGGTCGAAACCTCGTTCACACGCATGCCACGCAAATAGGGATTCGAGTCCTCTGATGTCACACCCACAGTGCCGCTGGTGGATGCTTGAACCGAAGGAGTGGTCGCCGAAGAACTGCTGACCGCTTCGGTATGCGTCGCTTGAACCACACCGCCGGTCGTTCCGCCGCTTTGGCTAACGCTTTGCCACTGCCCCTGTTGATAGGACGAGGGCCCGGTCGGAGCCGGATACGTGTTCGCTGGCGGGCTGAATTGCGCTGGAGCATTCTGCTGAGGATAGCCACCGTTGAGCGTCGGAGCCGTATTAGCGGCAGGTCCCTGATAATAAGGGGCGGTCTGCGAAGGCTGTCCGTAGGTCTGCGTACCAGGAGGTGGCAGCCGCTGCGGACCATAGACCGCGAACGGATTCACCTGCGATTGCCGATTCTGGCAGCCGACAAACAAAAGCAGCAACACACTTGCTGTAACGAGGCTTCTCATGGGAAATCCTTTTCCGGATACAGCCTTCTTTGCCGGCCAATGCCAGGCAGAACGGCTATCCTCCCGAAATCGATAGATCGTGCCCGTCACGCTCGCTCTGGCGGACGGCGGGGGGAAGTTACCAAAGACTGCTAGCCAGCGACAAGACGAATTGGGGAAACGAATCAAGAATCTCTCAAGTTCCCGCCATCCCTTGCCGCAGCCAGGCCAGCCAAGAAATAAGAACGCCCCGCTAGCGAGGCCGCTGGCAGGGCGTGAGACGTCTTGTTGGTCGGCAACCAGTCTTAGGAAGCGTTGTGCACGACTTGCGGCTGATGCGAGAGTTCCGAACCCTTCGCATCGATAACCTTAGTGACTGGCTGCTCTTCGGCGGCTGGGGCCTCCGCGGTTTCTTCCGCTTCGTAATACGGATTGATCACCATCTTGGGCTCTGGAGCCGAGTACGAGCCGCCACTGACGCTGGCACTAGCCGACGAGCCGGAGCTGATGGCCGAGATCGCGTAGGGGCTCACGCCGTAAGGAACAGCGACGTTGTGCGAGTAATACACCGGGGGGTGCAGTGCATAGTACGGAGGAACCGGAATGTAGCCGAGCGAACGGTTCACATTGAACGGTCCCCAGCCCCAATTCCCGCCGTAGCCGATGCCGCCATTGTTACCAAAGGCAACCGATGAAGTACGATGGACGATGATGTTGCCGTCCGCCATCGCCTCGCGAGCCGAAAACAAACCTGCGGAGATCGCCGCAGCCAACAACACCAAAAATACCTTGCGCATCTCAGACCACCTTGCGTAACCATACTGTCGAATCCCTCCTTGGTGATTCAATCCCTATGATCCCACCCTAATTACGCTTCCAAACGAACGCAAATTCATTTGCCGGTTTTGTACACGTGTCAGCTTCGATGGATGATTTAACCTCGTTGATCCGTCAGGAGGCCTACCAGATAGGCTTCTCCGCAGTGGGGGTCTGCCCAGCCGTAACGCCGACGGGGCTGCATCGATTTCACGAGTGGCTCGACGCAGGTTACGCGGGCGAAATGCAGTATCTGGAAGAACGCCGCGAAGCGTATTCCCACCCGAGCTACGTACTGGATGGGGCCCAAAGCATTGTCATGCTGGCCCTCAATTACAAAAGCGAAGCGATCCCACCACTGGCAGCCGGGCAGGGCAGGGTATCGCGGTATGCCTTTGGCGAACTTGACTACCACGACTGGATTCATGCCCGCCTCAAGCAGTTGAAACGGGCCATCGCCGAGTGGGTGCCCGAAGCCCAGGTTCGTGGCGTGGTCGATACGGCGCCCCTGTTGGAACGGGAGTTCGCGCAACAGGCAGGGCTTGGTTGGTTCGGCAAGAACACGATGCTGCTCAACAAGCAGCTTGGCAGTTTGTTCTTTCTCGCCGCGATCTTGATCGACCAGCCGCTGACCTACGACGAGCCATTCAACGCCAGTCACTGCGGTACCTGCACGGCCTGCCTCGATGCCTGTCCGACCGATGCATTCGTGGGGGCAGGACAACTCGATGCGACACGCTGCATCTCGTATCTAACGATCGAGCTTCGCGACGAAATCCCAGCAGAACTGCGACCAGGGATGCGCGACTGGGTGTTTGGCTGCGATGTCTGCCAGGACGTTTGCCCATGGAACAACAAGTCGCCGGTCTCGGCGCACGAAGCGTTCTTTCCGGCAAGCGATCGGGCACCGCTCGAACTGCGCAGCTTGTTCTCGATTTCCGAAGAACAGTTTCGCGAACGCTTTCGCAAAACGCCGCTGTGGCGAACGCGTCGCCGAGGTGTTTTACGAAACGCCGCGATCGTGCTCGGTAATCAGCCGCACGAAGACAATCTGCCCGCACTTCAGTTGGGACTAACCGACGAAGAATGGCTGGTCCGGGGAGCTTCCGCGTGGGCGTTAGGCCAGCACGACTTCCCCCAGGTTCCGCGAACGCTGAAGGAACGTTTACCCCACGAGCCGCACGACGATGTTCAGGCAGAACTCAAGCGTGCGATTGCTAACCTGCCGAGCAGTTGACCTGGCCGTTGTGAATTTCGGCCGAGAGATACTTCCCTGGCTGATCTTCGCTGTAGAACTCTTCGCGAAGGGCCAACCAGTCCGCCATCTCTCGAATGCGAACGAAGCGGGCTCTTAGCTCTTCCATCTGTGGATGCAGGAACGAGTACTTCACGCCGAACTTGCGGAAGTTGGTCATCGCCTTCGCTTCGCCATACAGTTCGACGACCAGTCGCAGATGCTCGTCGATGATCTCCAACTGCTCGAACGTGGTCGGTGGCAGCGGCAACGGTTCGCCGGCGGCAAGAGCCCGAGCTTGCTGGAAGATCCATGGATTGCCGATCGCCCCACGAGCGACCGTCACGCCATCGACGCCGGTCTGATTCATCATGTCGAAGCAGTCCTGAGCCGAGAACAAGTCGCCGCTTCCCAGGATGGTCTTATCGCCGACGTGCCGTTTGACTTCCGAGAGGAATTCCCAGCGGCTTGGCCCAATGTAGCGCTGCTGCACGGTGCGACCATGCACGGTGATCGCGTCGACGCCGATCTCGAAGGCCCCGTCCAGGATCTCGAAGAACTTGTCGCGGCTCTCTTGGGTGTCGTCGATCCCGCGACGCATTTTGACCGTCAGTGGCATATCCGAAGGAACGACATCGCGCGTGCGACGGACGATATCCAAGGCCACCTCTGGCTGGCTTAGATGGAAGCCGCCACGGCATCGCCCCAGCACCTTTTTGACCGGGCAGCCGAAGTTGATATCGATCACGTCGAACCCCGCCTCGACCAGACGTGCCGCACCGGCGGCAAACTGCTCGGGCTCGGCCCCCATCAATTGTCCACCTACGGGGTGCTCTTCATCAGCGATCGCCAGGAAGTGCTTGTTCTTTTTGCGATCGTTCAACTCGACGAGGAACTTGTCGAGCATCACCTCGCAAATCGTGTAGGGAGCCCCCATCCGGCGGGCAATAACCCGCATCGACATATCGCTGTAGCCTGAGAGAGCGGCCTGGACCAGCGGAAAATCGAGCTCTAAATTGCCAAGACATAGGGGCATGGATCAAGAAAACCTCAAATACGTTTAGTTCCAGCGCAGGTTGAACCCAGAATAACCACATCGGCTTGCGTGAAAAGTGCGACTTCCCACGGGAAATCATTTTTCCATCAAGCCAAGGCGGAAACGAACCGAGAATTTTTCCGAACTTAGCTTAAGTCCCGAATATGGGTGGTCGATAACTGCTCCTAGAAAGCTGTTTATCACTGATCAACAACCTTCAGATTCACTTTAATGATTCAGCCTGCATCGCTGGTTCCTGAGATCACCAGCGATGCTTAAGGGGTCGACCGGTTACCTGCCCCAACCGTTCGACCCCGTTTTTATTTCTTGGCCCGCCGGTGCTTAGTGCAGCACCGGGCAGACGTCGAACCACAGCCGGCCATGCTCGGCCATCCAGTCATTCGACTCGTTCGGCCCCCAATAACCGGTCTCGTAGGTGTGTAGGGTCGGTGGCTTCTCGGAACGCCACGTTTCGATGATCGGATCGATGATCCCCCACGCCAATTCGACTTCGTCGCTACGTGCGAACAAGCTGGCATCCCCTTGCAAGGCATCCAGCAGCAGACGCTGATAGGCGTCGGGCAGTTCGCCCTGGAACTCTTGCCGGAAACGGAAGGCGAGGGGAGTCATTCGCGTGACCATGCCTTCGTCAGGGACCTTGCTCTGAATCTGGAGCTGGATCCCTTCGGCAGGCTGAATCTGCATCACGAGGCGGCACGCGTCGAGGTGACACTTCTTTTTGTCGAACAGCGTGTGCGGAGCCTGGTTGTACTGGATGACGATCTGCGTCGTGCGGCACGACATACCTTTGCCGCTCCGCAGATAGAACGGCACGCCATTCCAACGCCAGTTGTCGACCCACAAACGCATCGCGGCGAAGGTCTCGGTCTGGCTGTCGGCCGGAACGCCTTCTTCTTTGCGATAGCCAGCATATTGGCCACGGACCGTCTCTTTGACGATCTCGTCGTGCGTCATGGGACGAATGGAGCGAAGGACCTTTACCTTTTCGTCGCGGACCATGTCGGCATCGAACTTCACCGGAGCTTCCATGGCGGTCACCATCAGAAGCTGCAGCAAGTGATTCTGGAACATGTCTCGCAGCACGCCCGCTTGATCGTAGTAGCCACCACGGCGTCCGACGACCACTTCTTCGGCCACGGTAATCTGGACGTGATCGATGTAGTTACGATTCCAGAGCGGCTCGAAGATCGAGTTGGCAAACCGCATCACCAACAGGTTCTGAACGGTTTCTTTGCCCAGGTAATGGTCGATACGGTAAACGGTGTCTTCCGGGAAAACACGGTTCACGTCTTTGTTCAACTGCTTGGCGGTGTTCAAGTCGTAGCCAAACGGCTTTTCCAGAACGATTCGCCGCGAGCCTTCTTCCTGGTTGGCCAGGCCCGATTCACCGAGGCAATCGATTGCCGAGATGTACAAGCGAGGTGCCGTCGACAGGTAATAGACGCGTTCAGCTGGGCCGCCTTCAACTTCTTCCAGGAACGATTTCAGTCCCTTCAGATCTTCCAGCTTGGTCAAGTCGCCCGGGTGATAGTAGACATTGGCGGCAAACTTGGCCCATGTCTCTTCGTCGAACTTGTTGTCGGTGAACTTGGCGGTCGTTTCTTTCAAATCGGCCCGCCACGCATCGTGCGAGAACTCGGTGCGAGACATCCCGACAATCCGGGTGTTCTCAGGCAGCCGTCCCTTGCGGGAGAGCAAATAGAGGGCGGGAATCAGCTTCCGGCTGGTCAAGTCGCCAGAGGCACCGAAGATGACAATCGTGTGAGACATTGGCTTTTCCTGCTTCCTAGCGCAGCGCATTGAGGTTTTCGCAGCGAGTCTGAACGTGCGCGTTCACTTCCTCACTAGCCAACCTAACGGCAAAGACTCTGACGGCCAATTATGCCTGCGCAAAAAAGTTGGGAGAACTCCCCCCGAAGCAGCGGAGGCTTAAAATCGCATGGCCGTGAAACCACCGTCGACGTAAACCGTCGCTCCGGTAATAAAGCTGCCCGCAGCACGGGACAACAAAAGAATGGATGCCCCAACCAACTCTCCCGGTTCACCGAACCGGGCCATCGGCGTTTGACCGATGATGTTATCGACTCGCTCTTTGTCCAGAATCTTGCGATTCTGCTCGGCCGGAAAGAATCCGGGGCACAGGACATTGAAGCGAACACCCTTGGTGGCATATTCCCGAGCCAGGTTCTTGGTCAGGTTCAACACAGCCGCCTTCGAGGCGGAATAGGCGAACACGCGGGAAAGAGGCAGATGAGCGGTCACGCTGCCGATATTCAGCACCGCACCACCTTCTTCGCGCGAAGCAAAGTAAGGTGCAAAGACCTGGCAAGCCAAATGGGTACCGGTCAGGTTGGTATCCATCACCCGCTGCCAGTCGTCGTCGCTGATCTCTTCGTAAGGAACCGACGAGTTCACGCCGGCACAGTTGACCAGCATGTCGATCCGGCCGAACTTTTCGAGACACTGGTCACGAAGTTCGGCGAGCGATTCTCGCGAGAGGGTATCGGCCGAGATGAACTCTGCCTTGCCGCCGGCTGCCTGGATCCGTTCGGCGCGGCTTTCGCCCCGTTCCGGATTCAAACCACTGACAACAACCGTAGCTCCGGCCAGGGCCAAACCTTCTGCAATTGACCCACCCAGAACACCAGAAGCACCGATAACGATGGCAACTTGCCCATCGAGCCCGAACAGTTTGGTTAAGTAATCAGCGGCCATTCGGCGATCGATCTTCCAGAGAGCACCCTCGGGCCAGGCTGGCCCAAGGGTTTGTGGCAGGGTGGGTGAGGTATCAGACGCAGAGAGCGTAAAGGACTAAGCCTTTGGCTCGCGGCGACGGTGCAGCCATTCGGCGTGGAAAGTACCTTCCTTGTCGGTCCGTTGGAAGGTGTGAGCACCAAAGTAGTCGCGTTGGGCCTGTAGCAGATTCGCGGGCAGGCGATCGTTGCGGTAACCATCGTAGTAAGCCAAAGCACCGGCGAACGCTGGCGTTGGGATACCGAGTTCGATGGCCGTCTTGACCACTTCTCGCCATCCGGCCTGGCCCTTGGTGACCGCTTCGGTGAAGTACGGATCCAACAGCAGGTTTTCCAGGTTGGCATCCTTGTCGAATGCTTCCTTGATGCGATCGAGGAACTGGGCACGAATGATACAGCCACCACGCCACAACAGGGCACAATCGCCGTAGTTCAGGTCCCAATCGTGTTCGGCCGAAGCGGCTTGCAACTGAACAAAGCCCTGAGCGTAGCTGCACAGCTTCGAGGCGTACAATGCTTCGCGAACCTGTTCGATGAACTTGGCACGTTCGGTCGTGGTCTTGCCGCTTGGGCCGGTCAGAACCTTGCTGGCACGAACGCGAGCGTCCTTGGCAGCCGACAAAGCACGAGCGTAAACAGCGGTGGTCACCAGGGTGCTTGGCACACCCAGGTCCAGAGCCAACTGGCTCATCCACTTGCCGGTACCCTTGGCACCGGCGACGTCCAGGATCTTATCGACCAGGTAGCCATCCCCTTCGTCATCTTTCACGCTGAAGATGTCGCGGGTGATTTCGATCAGGTAGCTCTGCAGGTCGCCGCTGTTCCACTGATCGAACACGTCGTACAGTTCGTCGTTGGTCAGCCCCAGACCGTGCTTCAGCAGGAAGTAGGCTTCGCAGATCAACTGCATGTCGCCGTATTCGATGCCGTTGTGAACCATCTTCACGTAGTGACCGGCACCGCGTGGACCGACCCATTCGCAGCATGGGATGTCGTTATTGGGACCAACCTTGGCCGAGATGGCCTGGAAGATTTCCTTGATGTATGGCCAGGCTTCCTTGCTACCGCCGGGCATCAGACTGGGGCCCTTCAAGGCACCTTCTTCACCGCCGGAAACGCCCGAGCCAACGAACAGCAGGCCCTTTTCTTCGACGTACTTGGTACGACGTTCGGTGTCGGCGTAGTGGGTGTTACCACCGTCGATGATGATGTCGCCTGGTTCCATCAGCGGAAGCAGGTCTTCGATCACGGCGTCGACAGCTGGACCAGCCTTGATCAGCAGCATGACCTTGCGAGGACGCTTGAGCGACTTGACCAGTGTCTTCAGGTCGTGGCAGCCAATGAACTGCTTGCCAGCGGCACGCCCTTGAATGAACTCGTCGGTCTTCTCGGTGGTTCGATTGTAGACGGCCACTTTGTAGCCGCGGCTTTCGACGTTCAGGGCCAGGTTTTCGCCCATCACGGCGAGACCGATCAAACCAAAATCGCAGGAAGCATCGGACATGATGTTTCGTTCCTCTCGAGAATTAACGGGTCAGTTGTGTATTCGCGGGTCGTGTTTCGTAGGCAGTCGACTCGAAACCGTTCGTCCCCTCGGCCTCGATCGCGAGGGGCTCGCTTGAAATGGAGCGCTGACCGAAGTCAGCAGGCAACCTAACCAACGACAGGCCAGCTTGGCTTTTCGGGCAGGTAGCGGTCGAATTCTTCCAGCAATGCCTTCTGGTAATCGCCGGCGAATTCGAGGTTCAGGAACTTGTCGATTCCTTCGTCGTAGAATCGCTTCCAGCTGTTTTCTTCGTCGCCTGGATTGATCGGGTAGAAGAGGCAATCGTTGGCCACGGCTGCCTTGTAGTCGCCAGGAGCATCGCCAATCATCAGGGTCTGATTTGGCTTGTACTTGGTGGCGTTGGTCAGCGTTTCCTTCTTGTTGCCCGCTTCCTGACCGCAGATCTCGGTCACGAACTTGCGGATGTCGTGCTCTTCCCATTCATCGTTCAGAGCATCATTTGGAGTCGCCGAAACGACCAGCATGTCGGCCTTGCCGGTCAGCTTTTCCAGGCACTTGCGAACCGAAGGGAAAGGAGCCACGCCACGGACCATGCCGGCAACCGTTTCGTTGACCGCCTTCGACCACTTCAAGCAGTGAGCCAGATCGGCGTCGCCCGATTCAGCAACCTTGGCTTCCAGGGCTGGATTGCCAAGCTTGGTTTCTTCGGCGATCCACTTGGTCAGCGATGGAGGAATGGTGATCTTGGCACCACGTTCGATCACTTCCGGACGCTTCTGCAACCATTCGAGCGCTTCGACCAGGGCTGGAAAACGGTTGATGCCGCGGCTCTTCGAGTACAGGTTCACAAACTCGGCGGCTTCGCGGGCATACTTGCTGACGCCCTGCAACTCGTAGTAGTTGATGATGTTCGGGATGAAGCATTCTTTGTGCTTCAGTTCCATCGTGTCGAACACGCACCCATCCGAGTCGATACCGACGAGAAATTCGTTCTTCGGTTCAATCTGGTAGACCATGTTGTTGGATCTCGCTCTTAAATTGATTCGTTGCTGGCTGAGAGGAACGCGCGGCGTCGGTTACTTCTTCGGAGCTTCCTGACGGTCGGCCTGGGGCACGTAAGCCGGCAGTTTCTGCTCGGCGAACATTGGCTCCAAACGGGTCATGCGCTGACGACCGTCGATCATCGGCAAGCTAACCATACCTTCGCCCAGCAGCGGCTTGGCGTACTTCACAAACTCGTCGGTGACGTCGTAGCCATTGGCCGTAATCCATTCCTTCGGGAAGGTACGTTCGCTGTTGGCGACTTCCGACAGAGGAGCCTTGTCGTAGCGAACGCTGTAGACATCCCCTTCGTTACGAAGGATAGTCGACATGTAGCCCGACTGACCGGTCGAGGCCAATACAGCGGCCATTTCGCCGGCGTGATAGGCTTCGTCCAAGTCGACCGACGAGGCGTAGGCCATCGCGTGACGCTGATCGGTACCGCTCACATTGCAGCGAGCCGCACCCTTCACGGCGAGACCATTTTCGTTGAGGTAGTTCGTGACGATCTGAGCCACGGTGATGCTACTGGCGCTGAAGCTGGTGTGACCGAACGAGTCTTTACGGGCACCAATATCGCCGACGTCGAAGCCTTCGCTGAGGACCACGATGCAGCGGCCATCTTCGCGAAGCTGCTTATTGACGTTTTCGTGCAGCTCTTCCAGCGAGCAAGGCGATTCGGCCATGTAGATCTGAAGCGGCATTTCACGCTTCGGGTCTGCCAGACGGGCAGCAGCCGGAATGTAGCCGATCTTGCGTCCCATGGCCTGCATGACCAGAACGGGGTCGGCTGGGCAGCTACCGCGATTTTCTTCGTTGGCGTACTGGATCATGTGCATCCAGTACTTGGCGGTCGAAGCATAACCAGGCGTATGGTCGATCAGCTTGAATTCGCTGTCGCCGACGTCGTTATCGATCGTCTTAGGACCACCGATGCCGACCAGATCGAGGCCGCGATCCTGGGCCATCTTGGCGATCTTGTTGGCGGTGTCCATCGAGTCGTTGCCGCCGATGTAGACGAAGTACCCAATGTTGTGGGCCTTGAACACTTCAATGCAGCGATCGAAGTCTTCGTTCTGCCAGTCCTTAAGCTTATAGCGACAGGTACCGATCGAACCGGCAGCTGGCGTGTATCGCAGCAGCGAGATCTCTTCGGCAGGCTGATCGGTCAGATTGATCAGTTCTTCTTTCAGAACCCCTTCAATCCCGTGATGAGCACCGTACACCGTACCAATGTTGTCGGTCTGCAGGGCCGCTTCAACCAGGCCGCGAAGTGTGTTGTTAATTACCGGACTGGGGCCACCGCTTTGGGCAACAATCAAGTTCTTCTTGGTGCTCATGCTTTCCACCGAAACCGTATGGGAGACCGACAGTCCCTTCCTACTACCAGGTCGGGACGGCAAGTTAGGGTAAACCGCGGATTTTACTAGACGTTAGTCCCAGCGGCAATGAGGCACCATCCGGCAGAACTAGCCACTTACACCTTCATTTTGTGGCAATTCAGGCTCGGCAGGGCGAGTCAGCACGACCGAAGCCAGTAGCACGACCACCGTCAGCGGGATCAGCCCCCATACCGCCACCAGTCCGAACCCATAAGCCAACGTCGGATTCGTCGCCTTCAATACTAGGTAGGTGGTGTAAAGAACGTACCAACCCAAAAAGATTCCTCCTTCCCATCGGTCGATACGACGGGCCGTGAAGAAGATTGGTAAACAGAGCAAACTCGCCCCGATCATGATGGGCATATCCTGCCAGATAGCTGATGAAGCAACCGGCACCCCGTCAGGCATAATGACCGAAGTCAGCCCCAGAACGCACATCAGGTTGAAAAGATTGCTGCCGACCACGTTTCCGACAGCGATATCACGCTCGCCTTTCAGCGAGGCCATCACCGAGGCGACCACCTCTGGAAGCGAGGTGCCTGCTGCCACGATGGTCAGGCCGATCAACAGTTCGCTCATCCCAAGCTGCCGGGCAATCATCACCGCACCATCGACCAGCCACTTCGATCCGAAGGCCAGCCCGACCAGCCCCAGGGCGATCCAAACCAACTGCAAGATCGTTCCGGCAGTCGACGAAGGGGCCTTAGCGAACTCGTCGGCAAACTCTTCCTTAATCGCTTTCGATTCACGCCGGCTTTGGACCACCGACCAGACGATGTAGACCGCCAGCCCGGCAAATAGCAGCCCTCCTTCGATCCGACCAATATTGCCATTGAGCCCCATTACCCAGACCAGGATCGAAACGCCGATCATGAAAGGGAGCTCGAGGCGGATCAATTGCGAGTTCACCGCGAGAGGTGCCACCAGGGCAGAAAGCCCGAGAATTAGCAAGATATTGAAGATGTTGCTGCCGATCACATTGCCCACGGCAATGTCGGCATTGCCAGCGAAACCAGCCTTTAAAGAGACGGCCAGTTCCGGGGCGCTGGTGCCGAAGGCAACCACGGTCAATCCGATGACTAGCGGAGAAACGCCGATCAACGAAGCCAGTTGCGAGGCTCCGCGAACCAGTAGTTCGCCCCCAATGACCAATGCCACCAGACCAATCAAAATCAAACCGGCCGCGACCAACATAAGGCTCTTTCATCCAGTGAATGGGGGAAGGAGCCGTCATTATGGTAATTCCACGCAGCCGTCGAATAGTGGTCACTCGGCGACCTGCGTGGAATGCGCTGGCTCCGATCGAAGCTTATTCGACCGGATTGTCGTTTAATTCAACGAGGGCGCTGAAATACATCACAAATTTGCCATTCCGTCGATCTGGCTTATCGATCATTTGAATGGCGGCGTTCAGTAGATCACGTCGGCTGACCTGGCCAATCAACTTGGTCCCCTCTAAGACCGGCAATCGCCGGTAAGGGGTCGACAAGAAGATCTGAGCACACGTAAGCCAATCGGTATCGGCGGTGATCAACCGAGCGATGTCGGTGTTCATGAAGGCACTAACGCGATTGGAAGGTAGCTGCGAGTAAGCGGCGTCGAGCAGGAATCGCATGGAAGTCTTTTCCGAAAAGATCCCCAGGAAATTCCCTTCGCTGTCGACCACAGGAGCACCAGAGATCCGGTACTGAAGCAGCTTACGTACGGCAGCCAAGGCATCTTCGTCCGGGCTCAGCGTGACGAGCTTGGTAGCCATAATCTGACGTGCCGTGAGGGCTGGAGCCGTCGGCACGGTCGTCGAAGTCGGTATCGACATACGAAATCCTCCTGCGAGAAGTGGGGTAAAGAACCACGCAGTTTGTTAAGACAAGACCTTCATTTTACGGAATTGCCAAGCGTTTTTTTCACGAATTCCAACTTTATCTAACAAAAAGGGGCCTCCCCCTAACGGTGCAACTGCTATGCCTTTTATGGAAATACCTCGTGAAATCGGCTTCAGATTGACGAAACTCAGGGCAAGCGATACTCTGAAATCAGGGGCATTTCTCTAGGAAAATGGCCCTGATCCAACGCGTAAACTCGGAGAGTTGTTGATGTTCCGCCCCGGCGATGTGGTCGTCTATACGAAGACCAAACACACGACCAGCCCTGGTCCCAGGGCCCACGATGTCGAACCGGAATCGCGGGGGGAATACTACACCTACGCCGTAGATAAATACTGGCTGGTGACCGGAGTCGATGCGGAAGGCATCCACTGCCGAACGCGACGAGGCAAGACGCATCTGATCGCTCCGGACGATCCTCGATTGCGGCCGGCGAACTTGTGGGAGAAGTTGTTCCTGCGAAGTCGCTTTCCTTCCCCCGCCTGATCAAAAATTGACCATAAAAAAACGCCGCGAGATCTCGCGGCGTCCTTCGTTTCGAATCGGCTGGTCGAAGGGGAGGGGGCTATTTCCCTTCTGCTTCCTTCTTCAGTTTCATGTACTCGCCCGCCATACGGCCTGGGCTGCCCATGATATTGTAACCAGCATCGACGTGCAGGATTTCGCCGGTGATACCGCTGGCCATGTCCGACAGAAGGAATGCACCCGAGTTGCTCACTTCTTCCATCGAGATGTTACGGTTGAGCGGCGAAACGGCAGCGTACAGGTCTTCCATTTCCTTCGAGCCGACGGCACTGGCGGCCAGCGTCTTCAAAGGACCGGCACTGATCGCGTTAACGCGAACACTGTAGGCACCCATGTCAAACGACAGGTACTTCACGATGCTATCCAAAGCTGCCTTGCAGACACCCATCATGTTGTAGCCGGGCACGGCTTTTTCGCCACCGAAGTAGGTCATCGCACAAACCGAAGCCCCTTCGTTAAACAGGGGGCGAGCGGCGTTGGTCAGGGCAATCAGGCTGTAAGCGCTGATGTCCATGGCCAGCTTGAAACCATCGCGGCTGCACTGAACCGTTGGCACGCGGATGTCTTCGATCGTGGCGAAAGCAACCGAATGCAACAGGAAGTCGATCTTGCCCAGTTCGCTTTCGGTGGTCTTCATCACTTCGGCGATGTTTTCGTCCGACTGAACGTCGAGCGGGACCAGGAACTTGGCGTTGTCGTAATCGTCCGTCAGCTTCGAAACGCGACGGCGATTCTTCTGGCGTTCGTCTTCTGGTTTATCGGGCAGATGGGTGAAGCCACATTCACCACCTTCTTCCATGATCTTCTGCGCGATTCCCCATGCGATCGATCGATCGTTCGCGACGCCGACGATCAGGCCCTTCTTACCAGTGAATAGTCCCATTGCTCTTAACCCTGGGGGAAATAAGTCTTGGTCGAATTGATGACGTTCACACAACCGATTTTCTAACGATTGCGCAGCGTTTAGGATAACGGCAAACTGCCAGCCGCAAAAGGCGACCCCTCCGGCCCCATCCGACGGGTCTTTGTCCACAAAATGGACCTTCGTGCGTCTGGCCCCGTAGGAAACGGGTCGATTTCACCCATGCTTCGGCCCTCAAGTCCCCGTTTCGCATCCCTGGAAGTCAAATATTGGAAGGCGGTCGCTGATGTCGTTAGAAGGTAAAGTTGCCCTGGTTGTTGGTGGTGGAAGTGGTATCGGCAAGGCTATTGCCCTGGCTCTCGCCGCCGATGGGGCCCAGGTCGCCATCGCTGGCCGTCGCTTCGACGTGCTGGAACAAGTCGCTGGCGAAAGCGAAGCGGAAATCCATTGCCACAGCGTCGACGTCGCCGATCGAGCCAGCGTGAACGGTCTGTTCGACTTCGTCACCAAGACGCTCGGCCCAGTCGATATCCTGGTAAACGCCGCTGGCGTGAATATCAAAACCCGCAGCATGGCCGAGATGACGCCAGAGCAGTGGGACCAGGTCATGCAGATCAACGCCACCGGCGGCTACAACCTGATGTACGCAGCTTTGCCATCGATGCGTGAAAAGAAGGATGGCCTGATCATCAACATCTCGTCGATCTCGGGCAAGCGAGCTTACGCCCTCGGCGGCATCGCTTACTGTGCATCGAAGTTCGCCATGACCGCCCTCGGCACCGCAGCCGGCAACGAAGTCGCCGTTGATGGCGTTCGTATCACGAACATCTACCCAGGTGAAGTGGATACGCCAATCCTCGCTCAGCGTCCAAACCCAGTTACCGAAGAGCACCGAGCCCGCATGCTGCAGCCGGAAGACTTCAGCGAAGTGGTCCTGGCGATCTGTCACCTGCCGCCACGAGCGCACGTCGCGGAACTGATCATCAAGCCAACGAAGCAGGAATACACCTAATTCCCGACTTCGATCGCGGTGAAATCTCCGCCGTGGCTTTCTTGAATGTGCCTCGCCACGGCGGTTACGCTTCGTCCTTCGCCCCCCACCTGCCAAGGGGCTTTATCTGGGCCATTAGACTATCTGAACCTCATTTCTGCGGTGATTACGGTCCCCTGAAAGTCTAATTGCGTAAACGATTAAGAAACTTGCGCTTTTAGTCATTTCGAACCAACAAGGCGTTATCTAGAGTAAGGCTACCCCCACAAACCCAACGAAAAAAAGACATCTCCATCGTGCGCAGGAATCGTCTGTTTTCATCCGATCCGGTTATACGATGGAGTTGTCATGTCACCTCGTTCCAATCACACCCGAGGCTTCACGCTGGTAGAGCTACTCGTGGTGATCGCCATCATTGGTGTTTTGATCGCCTTATTGTTGCCGGCTGTGCAACAGGCTCGTGAAGCCGCCCGCCGAATGCAGTGCACCAACAATCTGAAGCAGATTGGTCTCGCGATGCACACCTATCACGACAGCCGCGGCTGCTTGCCGATGGCCTTCTCGCGATCTCCCTCGAACTCTGGCACAGCTTTGTCTGGACCTGGCTGGTCGTGGGCAGCGATGATTCTGCCACAGATCGAACAGAACAACGTGTTTGAAGGCCTGCGAATGAACGAACAACACTGCTCGGACGATCCTGACATCGTGCTGTACTCGCAGACCTTCATCTCTGCTTACCGCTGCCCGAGTGCCCCCGGCGGTAACTTGAACGAATCGATCCCGAGTTCATCGACCGCACCTGCTCACGCGATAAACACCTATAAAGCGGTCTTCGGCGAACGCAACATGCAGATCACCTACGGCGACGACGCTTGCTCAGGCATCGTCGCCGGCAGTTGCCCACATGCCAACAACGGCATGTTCGGCGCGAACAGTAACGTCAAGTTTCGTGACGCGACCGATGGCCTTTCCAACACGGCAATGGTAGGCGAAACGGCGTACGGTCCGAACGGAACCAAAGACGATGACACCGGAGATTTCATGGACTACAACGGCAGCGTCTGGGTTGGTCAGACCCGCAACGGTGCTTCGACCTCCGGTTCGCCAACAGCCTACAACCTGATGTCGACGCTGCGTGGCCAGGAACGCAGCGGCATCGCTAATGATCTCTACCTGATCAATGGCCAGAGCATCTACAGCTTCAGCTCGCACCATGTCGGCGGTGCGATGTTTGTCTATGGCGACGGTAGCGTGCGGATGATTCCAGAAACGATCGACCGGGCCGTGCTGGGCAACATTGGCCAGCGTGACGATGGTCAGGTCATTCCTGAGTATTAATCGCCGATCTTTCCTTGCGAAGCGATCGCCTGCCGAGGCTTCTGGCAGGCGGTCGGCCTTGGTTCACGCCGAGTTCACAATCTTCACCACGTGCTGATTTAGTTCCGTTCCAACACGAGGCGTAAGAAACGTCATGATTCGATCCAGCCTGTTGACCCTTATCGTTATTGCAACGAGTTGCTCGCTCGGCTGCGGCGGCTATACCTTAAAGACCGTGAACGTGAATGGCGTCGTGCGGATGGAAGGCAAACCGGTTCCGTTCGTGGAAGTCGCCTTCGAATCGGAGACGCATCCCAATGCGTTCGGCATCACCGACGAGAATGGCTACTACGAACTGGGCACGCGTCGCTATGGTTTGGGCGCGGTCCCGGGCACTTACATGCTGAAGATTCATCCGGTGCCCGCCAACGCCAACAACGGAAAGGGAACGATCACCGAGATTCCCGAGGTCTACAGCCGCTCGGGCTACAAGTCAGTCACCATCGATCCCACTCAACCGACATCGGTGATCGATGTCGACATCTCGAGCAACCCGCCCAAGAGCAAACCCAAGTCGATCGATTCGGCAGAAACGCAAATCGGTGCCGAATAACGGCATCGTTGGTTTGGGGGGCGAACACCCGACGCGCCTCCCGCGAAATCGGAAGCCTCGGTATCGAATATGCTACACTGACCATGGACTATCCATGGTTTCCGCCCAGCTTTGATATCGAGTTTCGCCCCATGCCTTTTGACTATGAATACCGGGAAGTTGTTCCGACGCGGCAAGAGATCGACCAATCACAAGGACGCCTGGTGATCGAGTTCGGCCAGAACTGGTGCGAGCATTGTCAGAACCTTTCTCCTACCATCCAGGCCCTGCTGACCGAATACCCAGAGATCGACCATATTCGGGTCGCCGACGGTCGCGGAAAACGCCTGGGGAGGACCTTCCGCGTCAAGCTCTGGCCAACGTTTGTATTTCTGCTCGATGGCGAGTTGGTCGCTCAGTTGGTACGCCCGACCGAAGAGCAAGCCAAGCAAGGCTTCGTGGACTATCTGGAAGAACCGATCGACTAACCAGTTCCCGCAGGCTCTATCGCACAGCCCCGCCGACCAAGCCAACCACCATCAGGCTGATGCATGATAAGTTGGCCAAGGTCGCCAAAAACCCGAGCACGATTCCGATCCATGCATGGACGGAGCCTTTGATCGCCGGGTTTCTCTTGCGGGCTCGCAGCCCCATGATTCCCAGAACGAACGCCGGAATCGACGCGAAGATCCCAATCACCGGGAACATCCCGATAATCCCCAGGTAATACGCCGCCAAGGCGGATGGATTCTTGTAGGGAATCAGCCCACCGGTGGCATCGCCCGAGGTATCCAATGGCGCCCGATCCGCAGGGATCAGCGGGGCATCTGGCCGGGGAGCTTCAAACGGGTTGGGCTGGCTCATCGTCGATGTTTCCTGGGTCGCAATGCCACGGCACCGAAATGATGCGGGGGGCAGGGGAGTAATTCTCCGCTATTTGCCCGCAAATTGCGATATCTGTACGCCTTAAATCTGGGGGCATCTGTGCCCGTTGACGAACCCCACACGCTTTCCGACAATTCAATATTCTTTCCGGGGCATTGGTTCGCTCTGGGGTCCCCACATGGTTACAACCACGACGTTGGCATGAACTTAATCAAGCAAAACGATCCCGAAATTTGGGCAGCCATCGAGGCGGAACAGGTTCGTCAGGCAGACGGCCTGGAAATGATTGCCTCGGAAAACTACACCAGCGCGGCCATTCAACAGGCCGTCGGCAGCGTGCTGACCAACAAGTACGCCGAAGGTTACCCTGGCCGTCGCTACTATGGCGGCTGCGAACATGTCGACGTGATCGAACAAGTGGCGATCGACCGAGCCAAGCAACTGTTTGGTGCCGAGCATGCCAACGTTCAGCCCCACGCTGGCTCGCAAGCCAACTTCGCGGTCTACCTGACGGCTGTCGAACCAGGCGACACGATCCTGGGGCTCGACCTGGCCCACGGTGGTCACTTGACCCACGGCATGAAGCTGAACGTCAGCGGTATCCTTTACAACTTCATCAGCTACGGCGTCGATCGCGAAACCCATCGCCTCGACTTCGATGCGATCGCCAAGCTGGCCAAAGAACACAAGCCAAAGCTGATCGTCGCTGGTGCCTCCGCTTACCCGCGTGAAATCCCTCACGAAAAGTTCGCCGAAATCGCCAACGACGTCGGTGCCAAGCTGTTCGTCGATATGGCTCACTACGCTGGTCTGGTTGCCGGTGGCATCCACAACAGCCCGGTTCCTTACGCCGACTACGTGACGACGACCTGTCACAAGACGCTGCGTGGTCCTCGCTCGGGTCTGATCCTGTGCAAGGAAGAGAACGCGAAGATGATCAATCGCAACGTCTTCCCTGGGACCCAGGGCGGTCCGTTGATGCACGTGATCGCAGGCAAGGCAATCTGCTTCCACGAAGCTTTGCAGCCAGAGTTCAAGCAATACGCTCAGCAGGTCGTCGACAACGCCAAGACCTTGGCCGACACCCTGATGTCAGGCGGCTTGAAGCTTGTCTCAGGCGGCACCGAAAACCACTTGATGCTGGTCGACGTGACCGCGGTCGGCACGACTGGCACACCAGCCGAAAACGCCCTGGGCGCTTGCGGCATCACGGTTAACAAGAACATGATCCCGTTCGACGAACGCAAGCCAATGGACCCAAGCGGTATCCGTATTGGTACACCAGCGTTGACGACTCGCGGCATGAAGACCGAAGAAATGAAGAAGATCGGCGGCTGGATCCTCGAAGCCCTGAAGGCTCCGGAAGACGCTGCCGTTCATGCCCGCATCCGCGGCGAAGTTGCTTCGATGTGCGAAACGTTCCCCGTTCCGGGCCAGCCGGTCGAACTGCACTAAGCAAAACGCCAACGCGACAAACAATGAAAGTGCGTGCTCTTTCCCAGGGCACGCACTTTTTTTTATGGACCGCCTTCAATCAGAAGTCACCGCAGCGATCAATCGCGCGTAGTCTGCTCCAGAAAAAGAGCCTCGGCCGGAGCCAGCTTCCGGCTGGAAGAGGAAGACTGCGAGTTCGCCGACGAAACGGCCGCCATCATCACCATCAAAAACAAAATCCCAGCCACAAAAAACATCACCGCCAGGCCCGCCCCGAAGTTCCGCGTTTTGGCGTCGATCTCGGCTTAGGTTTTCTGGCGATCTTCGGCAGGCTTGCTTTCGTCCACAATAATCAGTTAACTCCATCATTTGCATTTCTAAGCACAAACGCACCGGGCAGCTAACTAACGATTTCTTATTTCGGCAAAAACCAGTGACGACGCTCACTACGACTTGTTCGTCATCTTTGGGCAGTTCATCAGAGTTGCCGTCTTCAAAATATGGTCCAGGTTATCTACCTGATACACAAGAAACTGATGAAGCGTTTGCATCTCTCCCGAACTGCTTTTCTGAACACCTTCCTTAATAATCGCTATTACGTCAAATTTACCAAACACCGCATCGGCAAATAGTACGCGATCTTCATTCCTTAACGTTTCAGCTAGATGCTCACACTTCGTCAATTTGCCGCGATGAATTGCAGCTTCTGGACTTGCAGGCATACCGAGGCGTTGCTCTTTAATTCGGTCGATCCCATCTTCTGCGGCATATCCGAAGTCAACATTAAAGCACAGAGCAACACAACCTGGATCATTGACCAGCGATGTCTCTCTACCTACATCATCTTTCGAGCTTGCGATGAACGTTTCAGTATCACCAATACCGTTCTGTGATCCAATTTCCTGGACAACAAGATGAAGTAAGTGCAGGTCATTGGCTTCGACCACAATCATAAAATCGTACTGACCGTAGAGAGTACACACCTTCCTCACGCGATAGCCCTTCGAAGTGTCCTGACTATTAGCCCAGTCAGCGAGATTCTCGTCAGCCATTGTAAAGTGTTTCGATGGATAACGACGTCGTGTCACCCCGATATATGCGCGCATTAATCACATCCTCCGATCAGTGTCACTATTAAGACAAGAACACTACGGCCTCAGTTAAACGACGAGTTTGAATAGAACACACCTGAAAGATTGCCCGAAATAGCCCTCTACAAATCTCCGATTCACTCTCTTCATTCCTCCCCACTTCTTCACAACTCCTGGAAAGCCTCGAAATCGTCTGCAGACCGTTCTGGACCCTTACGACAGAAGACCACTTCTGGTCGAGATCGCTTATCCGATCCGAAATTACCGTTCCCAAATTTTCCATTGGTTCATGCAAAGCAGGGTCACTTCGTCGGCGATGCACCTCTACCCACACGTCTAAAATATGATTGCCCACAAACAAACAATCTTCAGCGAACTTGCTTTCCTCACCAACGATCTGGACAACTTTCCCGTCGCTTTCCATGAATCGATTTGCAATTAGTCTTTCAGCGCAAATCGCCAAACCACGTCGATACCATGAGAACAACTTTTCGCTTTCAAGTGAGTTGAAATCGCCCACGGGACTGTCGCAATCCATGATCTCATCGAGTTCACGGCTCAGCCTATTCACTGTGCTCAGCCATTGCATACGCATC
Organism: Bremerella cremea; assembly: GCF_039541315.1. Taxonomy (GTDB): domain Bacteria; phylum Planctomycetota; class Planctomycetia; order Pirellulales; family Pirellulaceae; genus Bremerella; species Bremerella cremea. Next base: position 94,425 of record NZ_BAABFZ010000003.1, read on the forward strand.
GAAAACTCCTGAAGTCGAACCATTCGCGAAGTCGACTCCCGGTTTAGGAGCAAATCTTGGTGCTCCTTTTCAGCTTGCAACTTGGCGATTTCGGCATCGATTCGATTCGTGTCGGCTTCTTCTTTGCTAATTCGATTAGCAGTCACCTGCTCCTGAAGTGACTGCACAATAAATAGAATTGCAATGCTCGAAACCATTGCATTGACTACCCCGAAAGAGTCGCCAACCTCGTTGAGTTTTTCTGCAATTTCGAGAAAGCGAATTCCTTTGATTGCCAGAAAGTAGGCCTTAAGCAGGTACAGAACACCGACTACTGCGATTGCAACCACGATACTTTGAGCTATTGACTTCTTTACAAATTCCGATTGAGATTCGCGTGTGTCTTTGATCATTGGTTCACCCTATGTTGGCAGGGGCAACGTCATCCACCTGAGACATTTGTATCAAATGTTTTACATACACATTCCTGCTTCAGTCGAGCATATTTACTATGGAAGATTCTCCGCCAGCGCGAAGAATACGGGCCTAATTAGAAGGCCTAATAGGCATAACCTTCCTCTGCTTTCCCCGAACCTTCGGACTGGCATAAATTGCCGGAATATCGGGCTAGCCCCACACTTCCACCAACGGCGACTGGCTCTAATGAAATCAACATTAGTCATATAATGTTGTTACAAAAAAAGCACCTAGCTAAACAAAAACGTTAGCTAGGTGCTTTAGCGCACAACATTAAGTGAGTCCGACAATCGGTCTTACTTGTTCATCAGCTGCTGCTTGAGGAACTCGTAAGTCAGCGCGGTCATGAAGGCTCGTTGTTTATTATCGGCGGCGCCGGCGTGGCCACCTTCGATGTTTTCGTAGTACAGAACATCGTGACCCATGTTCTTCATCCGGGCAACCATCTTGCGAGCGTGGCCTGGGTGGACACGGTCGTCGCGGGTGCTGGTGGTGAATAGCGTCTTAGGATACTTCACGTCCTTCTTCACCAAGTGATAAGGCGAGAAAGTCTGGATGAATTCCCACTGCTCTGGATCGTCTGGGTTGCCGTACTCACCCATCCAACTGGCCCCTGCCAGCAGCAGATGAAAACGCTTCATATCGAGCAGCGGAACCTGGCTGACGACGGCACCGAACAGGTCGGGTCGCAGCACCAGCATGTTGCCGGTCAACAGACCACCATTGCTGCCCCCCATCACGCCGAGATGCTCCGACGAGGTCACCTTGCGAGCGATCAGGTCTTCACCAACGGCGATGAAGTCTTCATAAGCCTTGTGACGATTTTCCTTCAACGCGGCCTGATGCCACTTCGGACCGAACTCGCCACCACCACGGATGTTGGCCACCACGAACACGCCGCCGGAAGTCAACCAGGCGGTGCCGGTCGTGGCGGAGTAGTTCGGCGTCAGCGGCACTTCAAAACCACCGTAGCCATACAGGAGCGTCGGATTGGTGCCGTCGAGCTTGATGTCCTTGTGCGAAACCTGGAAGTAAGGAACCTTGGTACCATCCTTCGAAGTCGCTTCGTACTGCTCGACCACGATACCAGTCGCATCGTAGAAGGCCGGCAGCGACTTCAGCTTTTCGATCGCTGGATCGCCTGCGGTTCCCAGGAAAAGCGTGGTCGGCGTGGTGTAGTCGGTCACCGTCAGGAAGAACTCGTCCGACTCTTCTTCATCGACCGCGCCAACCGAAACCGAACCAAACTCAGGCACGCCTGGTAGTGGCTTGCGCTGCCAGGTGCCATCTTCGCCGGGCGTCCACTGATAGATCTTGTTGCGGACGTTATCCAATTCGTTGACCAGCAGAAAGTTCTTGGTCGGGCTGTAGCCTTCCATCGACTTACGATCGGTTGGCTCGAACAAGACGGTGAAGTCTCGCTTCCCTTGCATGTAGTCGTCGAAATTGCCGACCAGCAGTGCACCTGGCTCGTAGGTCTTGCCGCCGACTTCCCACGTACTGCGAGGCTGCACGAAGATCCAATCGCGATGAACGTTCACTTCCGCGTCGTCTGGTTTTTCGATTTCGATCAACTTGCCATCTTCGACCAGGTACAACTTGCTGGTCCAGAAGGTCATGCCGCGGCTAACGAACTCGCGTTCAAAGCCTGGGGTGTCGTCGTAAACACCGCTCACGCTGACGTCGGTCTTTTCGCCTTCAAAGATCGTCTTGGCTTCGGTCAGGGGCGTGCCACGCTTCCACTCTTTGACGATGCGTGGATAGCCCGAATCGGTGAGCGAACCTTCACCGAAGTTGGTACCGACCAGCAGCGTGTCTTTATCCTTCCACGAGATACGGCTCTTCGCTTCGGGCAGGTAGAAACCATCTTCGACGAACTCACGCGTTTCGACATTGAACTCGCGTTTGATGTCGGCATCGGCACCACCTCGCGACAGCTTTACGATCGCGTGGGTATAGTCTGGCCGCAGCATCGAGACCCCATGCCACACCCAGTTCTCGCCTTCTTTTTCGGCCAGGGCGTCGACGTCGATGATCACGTCCCACTCCGGTTTTTCCTTCTTGTATTCTTCCGGGGTCGTCCGACGCCAAAGGCCCCGTGGATGCTCGCCATCTTGCCAGAAGTTGTAGTAGTAAGGGCCTCGTTTGGCGACGAAAGGAATGCGCTCGTTCGAGTTCAAGATCTTCAGAATCTTGTCCTGCAGTTCTTTGAAGTCTTCCGACTCGGTCAGCTCGGCGACGCTCAGCTTGTTTTGCTCTTTGACCCAGTCCAGAGCCTTGTCGCCAGTGACATCTTCCAACCAAAGATTCGGATCGTCCGAGACAGGTTCGTTGGCCTCTTGTGCCATAGCGAGATTTCCTCCGTGGAGTGCGAGTAGCGAGAACAAACTCAAAAGAAGCAACGGGATCGTTCGCATTATTGGCTCCATGTGATGCGGCGTCCGGGAAAGCTGCGTTATTCTGTACCCCATCGTATGCCCCCCGGCCCTATCGTGACAACCTAGGCGTGCGGCGGAATCGAGATCGTTTTGAGCCCAGGGGTATAGATCGCATTTTCGCCGCTAATTATTTCCCTGGCGACCTGAATTCGGACAGCGGGAACGCAACGATCATCAGGCAATCGGCGTCTTCTCGACGGGGTTTAGCAGCAATTTGCCGAGAAATTTAAGCATTTCGCGGATCCCCACCGCTGCCGGGGGTGTCTGGACAATAGGATGATTTTCTAAAATGGCGAGAATCATCGCCGCCAACGGATGCCCATTGGCAGCAAGCCATTTTCCGGAATCGAACGTTTCCAAAAGGGACTCGCTACGTGGCACGAGTTGTTCTAGCCATGTCCGGAGGGGTCGACAGTAGTGTCGCCGCTCAACTACTTAAACGTGACGGACACGACGTCATCGGGGTGTTCATGCGCCATGGCGAAGAGTCGCCGGTCGCTCACTGTAACCTCGATGCGCCGGGAGGCGGCACGGCACTGCAGATCCTCAACGAACGCGCCGACCACAAGCAAGGTTGCTGCAGCGCGTCGGACGCGGCCGACGCACGCCGGGTGGCCGACCGAATGGACATTCCATTTTACGCCCTCAATCTGCAGGAAGAGTTCGGGCAGATCATGGAGTACTTCGCCGACGAGTACATCCGGGGCCGCACGCCGAATCCTTGCGTGATGTGCAACAACTGGATCAAGTTTGGCAAGCTGTTCGATTACGCCGACAGCGTTGGTGCTGAATACGTTGCCACCGGTCACTATGCCCGGCTGATCCCTTCTGACGATGCCAACGGCACGCCGCGCCTGGTAAGGGGCGTCGATCCACGCAAAGACCAAACCTACGTTTTGTTTGGCATCGGTCGTCAATACTTGAAGCGGATGATGCTGCCGGTCGGCGACTTCCACAAGGAAGAGATCCGAACGATGGCTGGCGAGACCGGTCTTCGTGTGGCTGATAAGAAGGACAGCCAGGAAATCTGCTTCGTGACCAGTGGCAAGCACGACCAGTTCGTCAAGCAGCGTCGCCCAGGCGCCCAAACGTCTGGCGACTTTGTACTAACCGACGGCACCGTGGTCGGCCAACACGATGGCATCGAGCGGTTCACGATTGGTCAGCGAAAAGGCCTGGGGATCGCCTTGGGGGAACCTCATTACGTTGTGAGAATTGACCCAGTCGACAACCAGGTTGTGCTCGGCAAGATCGAAGTTTTGGGCCGCTCCGAATTGACCGCCAGCAATTGCAACTGGTTGGTCGAGCCAGGCGAGAATTCATTCCGCTGCGAGGCGATGATTCGCTACAATAGCCCAGCCCTGCCAGCCAAGGTTCACGTGCTTCCCGAAGGTAGGATCTCGGTTACGTTCGACGAACCACGCAATGGCATTGCCCCTGGGCAAGCTGTCGTCTGCTACGACGGTGATACGCTGCTGGGTGGCGGCTGGATCGAGTAGTCACTGAACTCTGCGACCTCCTTGCCGAAAGCTTCCGCGTGCCGTCGACCGACTCTCCACCTGAGAATCCATTTCAGTCGCCTGAAAGTATCGCTCGCGGAGACAGCCTTGTTTCGCAAGTCCAGAGCAAACCATACACGCTGTTTTGGGCGCTGGCGATTCTAGGCCTGGTTTCGATCCTGTTGGCCTCGATCGTCAACGGTTTGATCGCCGGTCTTGGATGGCTGCCGCTGTTCGGGCTGACCTTCTTGCACGCTTATCTGAAACTGAGAAGGTATCCGCCGGACCTGTTTCCCAACAATAAGAAGCAGTTCGGAGAGCTGTTCTTATCAGTCGCGGTCACGCTCGGCTTGTTCATGTGGTGCCTGATCTGCGTTGCTCTGACGGTGGAATTCGTCCCGAGGCTGGTGCAACTCGTCGTTCCGTCGATCAACATCCCACAAATGTTGTTCGGGTGGATCGTCATCGCGATGTGGGTCGTGATCTACTTCGTGTGCTACGTCTATTCCATTCGCCCGATGTTCGGCAAGAAGACGGCCAAGCCAAGCGAGTAGAGCAGGGGAGCAAACCGCCTTACGACTTCGCGGGGAACTTGTCGTTCACGATCACGTCTTCCAGCATTAACTGACCAGGCTTGCCCCACGCACCTTGCTTTGCCTTGCCGACGACAATCATCATGCCCAGGACATGGTCGTCGGGCAGATTGATCACTTCCGCAACCTTGCCAGGGTCGTAACCCACCAGCGCGCCGGTGTCGTAACCCATGCTCTTGGCGGCGAGCATGATCGTCTGAGCAGCGATCCCCATCGAACGCATCGCTTCGTCACGCTGCAGTTCTGGCTGGTTGTCGTACAGACCAACCAGCATGCTGACCAATCGCTGTCCGATTTCTGGCGGGGCGTTCTTCCAATAACGTTCCGGCTCTTTCTTGAAGGCATGCATATCGGCTGTCAGCACGATCAACAGCGAAGCATCGGCGACCTGGGCCTGGTTGTAGGCGGCTGCTTTCAACTGCTGGCGGACTTCTTTATCGCGTACAACGACGAATCGCCAATGCTGAATGTTGAAGGAGGTGGGCGACTGCAAAGCCGCTTCCATCAGCTTAGTGATTTCCTCTTCGGTCATTTCGTGGTCGTCGTGATAATGCTTGATCGACCGGCGGCCGTAGATGGCGTCAAAGGTGTCCATGCCCTGCTTTCCGCGTATATCGTGAGAACGAATCGATGGTTTGCCAGTCCTTATTCTGGCGCGAAAGGGACGTTTCGCCTACCCATCTCACAAAATCGCTGCTGCACCAAACCAAGGTGGTATGCTAGAACCATCTTCCATGGAAACCAATGCATCCGACAATCCGTTTGAATCTCCCTCGGCAGCCAGCAACCCTGGCGTCAACGCCGAGCGGATCATTCGCCGAGTCAGCATGGCCTGGCTTCTGCCTGCTATTGGCATAGCAATGGTCCCGATTGTGGTGGCCTGTCATCTGCTCGCCACGTACTCTTCGCTGGCGATCATGCTGATCTGTGCGATTCTGTTCACCATGGTCGCTGGCCTGGCCGTGACGTTATACGGACTGCTGATGATTGGTGCCGCCCCGAAGGTGGCAACGCATCTCCTGATCGGCATCACCACCCAGGTGCTGCTCCTACTCACGATCTTCGTCGGGATCGCCTTCGTGATGTTCTCGGTCTGGTAGCCATCACGAATCCGCCAGTCAGGGCAAAGGGCTGACAAGGAAATATTTCCCGAGGTCGTGACTACGCATCCCTGGGTGGGTCTTCTTTACCGTAACGCCCACGGAACTCGTCGGCAGGATACTTCATCACGTTCTTTTTCATCTTCTCGCGCATCAGCGTGGCGACGTCGAAATTCATCTCGTTACACAGCGCCATCGCGTAACACATCACGTCAGCGATCTCTTCGCCGATGGCGGCCCGTTTCTCTGGCTCCATTTCGGCTCGCGAGGCTTCGACGGTGATCCATTGGAAATGCTCCATCAGTTCGGCGGCTTCAATTGCCAGAGCCATGCTGATGTTCTTAGGAGCATGAAACTGACGCCAGTCTCGTTCGGCGACGAAATGCGAGACCATGTCGCGTAGCTGCCCCACCGGGGTGCTTGGGTCGTCCGAGATCGCGTCGATGCGCTGACGCAGAGAAGATGGTTGATCGGTCACAGGGCTCGTTCCTCTTCGATTCGTAGAAACTGCCCAGGCCAAACTTGCCCAGGCAGCGTGAATCATAATTGAGGAATTCGCAAGCCGTTGCAACCGGCGACGATTAGAGGTCGCCGTTGTTTTCCGCCTTGATCGCTGGCAAACCGAGCAACCGGCAAGCGAAGATCGGAGACAAGCCATCATCGTTAGAAGTCGCGACTTCTGGCTGGCTCAGCTCTTTCTGCTCGACTTCTTCGTCGAAGACGCGGGCAAAGATCGGCTGACTTGGCTTCTTCTCTGCCTTCTTTTCCGGCGCTGCAACCGGTGGCAATGCCGGAGGTGCCGAATGCGTGAAACGCGAGCCACCTGCCGGAGGTGCCGGCATCTTGGGGAGCGATGGCATCGAGGCGAAACGGGAATTGGTACCCGGCTGCGGCTGCGATGCGGTCAAAGCTTCTTCATGACTGACGGTCCGACCAGAAACTTCTGGCCCAATCACCACGCTTGGCCGGCTCCAGTCCACTGGATCTGCCGCGTGGGTGGGAAGAGACGCATTTTGCGGTTTGGCCGCAACTGGGCCGACTTGAGGAGCCACACCAGCACTCGAAACCGTGTTAGTTTGGGTAGGAACCGGTGGCTGGTCATCGATAGGCGGAAGCCTGCGAAGCTCGGCGTCGGACGGCTTGATTTGGGGATCCACCAACGAGGGTGTCGGTGGATTGTCGGTCGACCAACGCGATGCTGTCAACTGCTGCCCCCACGCAAGGGAGCTACTAAGAGCGACCCCCACTACGGCGAGGTGCGGAATCGTTTTGATTGCAAAGCTTTTCATGTTGGGTCGTTCGCCATCGATGAGCGCCATGATCGCCTCCCGCGCTGAAGGCCAATTTTGGGTCGAAGCGTGCGGCCACTTGAAGAGACCGCGTCTTGAATCTCATCGACATTCAACTCTTCGGAGTTTAACGATTGTAAGCTTTATGCTGCGCAAAACGAGAAAAGTCTTGACCACCCATTGGCACTGCAGGCATACTTGGTTAGGCAGGCTAACTATCTACCCCCTATAAGTTTCTATGCAGTACGATTTTCATGCCAGCACCGGCTATTGGGTTTGCCTGGCAGCACAACACTTCCAGCAACGAATCGACGCCGAGCTGCGCCCCTTCGGGATCACGTTCCGCCAGTTCCAGGTGATTGCCTGGCTAAAGGTGGATGGACCGTTGACCCAAAGCGAGCTGGCACGACGCATGTTCATCGAGAAGCCAACCCTTTCCGGCATCATGAACCGCATGGAAGCCATGAACTGGATTCGCCGTGCTTCATGCGTGCAAGATCGCCGTAAGAAGCACCTGGAAATCGGTCCCGCGGCGGAGCCCGTCTGGGAAAAGATCTGTGCGATCCTGACCCGCGTTCGCGAGCAAGCGGTGCAAGGTTTATCCGCCGACGAAGTCTCGCAGCTGCATTCCTTATTGGGGCGTGTGCAAGTCAATCTCGATAGCTTGCCGGCTCCTTCCCCATCCCTTCAAACCTTCACGACTTCATCACCATCATGAAATCGCTGTCCTCCATAACGTCGCTTCTTCTCGTTGCCCCCATGGTGCTCTGCTTGGCCGCCAGCACGTTCGCTCAAGCTCCTGCTTCTCCGGTTCGGACTGCGGAAGTCGAGCAGCGCGAGATCGCCGCTCACAAACCATTCGTCGGGACCGTCATGCCGATCAAGCACGCCGTGCTGGGAAGTGCCGTCGACGGTCGCGTGATCGAGTTCAACTACGAAGAAGGGGACCCCATCGAAGATGGTGCCGCCGTAGCCCAGCTTCTAACGAACACAATCGAACTTCAAAAAGAAGCCGCTCAGGCCGAACTCGCCATGCGTAAGGCGGAACTGGCTGAGTTAGAAAATGGCACCCGAACCGAAGAAGTCCAGCAGATGCAAGCGCGGATGCTGGCCGCGGAAGCTCAGGTTCGTTACCTGAAAGCTCGACGCGACCGTGCGGTCGAGTTGTACGAGAACCGTAAGGTGACTTCCGCGGAAGTTCGCGACGAAGCGGTCGCCGCTTCGGATGGTGCCGAACAGTCGTACCTCGAAGCAAAGGCGGCCTACGAACTCGCTGTCGCAGGGCCACGCATCGAACAGATTGCTCGTGCCAAAGCCCAAGTCGCCATGCAAGCAGCCATCGTCCAAGAGCTGGAAGATCGCATCAAGAAGTACACCATTCGCTCGCGATTCACCGGCTTCGTCGTCAAGAAGTCGACCGAAGTGGGTGCCTGGGCGACCAGCGGTGGTGCCATTGCCGAAGTGGCCCAACTCGACCAGGTCGACCTGGTGGCCAACGTTCCGGAACAAGATATTCCGTACGTTCAATTGGGCCGCGAGGTGACAGTCGCCGTGTTCGCTTACCCTGGGCGGCAATTCACTGGCAAGGTGTTTTCGATCACGCCACAAGCGGACGTCCGAGCCCGCACGTTCCCGGTCAAAATCCGCATCAAGAACGAGTTCGACGGCGAGAAGCCGGTCCTCAAGGCAGGCATGATGGGCAACGTGCTGTTGCAGACCGGGGAACGAAAGACGGCATTGCTCGTCCCGAAGGATGCCGTCGTCCTGGGTGGCCGGTCGCCCATGGTCTTCGCCGTCGAGAAAGCCCCGATGGGCGAAGGCAACGTTGTCAAACCGGTCCCGGTGACGCTTGGTGTTTCGGAAGGTGGCTCGATCGAAGTCACGGGCCCACTGACGCCTGGCATGCAGGTCGTCACGCAAGGCAACGAGCGTCTTCGACCAGGCCAGACCGTGAACATTTTGTCGGCCCCGGCAGGACAAGCCGCCGGCAAGTAAGGATTGCGAAACCGCCCCTCATCCCCCATCCCGCCCAACGCAAAAGCCAATCCGATGATCGAGTTTTTCCTCAACAATCCTGTCAAAGTTTCGGTCGGCGTGCTACTCGTCGCACTGTTCGGCACGGTCGCCTTATTTCGCATGCCGATGGCCCTGACGCCGGAGGTCGAAACGCCAACGATCACCGTTGAAACAAAGTGGCCTGGTGCCAGCCCGCAGGAAATCGAGCAAGAGATCGTCATCGAGCAGGAAGAGCAGCTTAAGAGCGTCGAAGGCATTCGTAAGATGACTTCGGAAAGCAGCGACTCGTCGGCGAAGATCACGCTCGAGTTTCTCGTCGGCACTAACATGGACGAAGCCTTGCTAAAGGTGAACAGCCGCCTCGCCCAGGTCCCTGACTACCCAGAAGACGCCGATCAACCGATCATCAGCACGGCCAATTCTTCCGACCGACCAATTGCCTGGTTCGTGCTCAGTGCCCGTCGTCCGTCCGACGAAGAGTTCGCCGAATTCCGCCAGAAGCATCCGCAACTGAAAGAGACCATCGACGAAGTTGAATTCGCTCCGAATATCGGGGTGCAGATGTTGAAGCTGCGCCGAGCTGCCGACGAGCATTCCGAGTTCCAGGAGCTTCTCCCGCCAGAATCGCTCGACATCCAAACGTTGAAGCGATTCGCCGAAGATGAAATCGAAGCCCGCTTTGAACGGGTCAGTGGTGTCTCGCAGTCGAATGTGATCGGCGGCCTGGAAGACGAAATCCAAGTCATCGTTCATCCCGAACGCCTGGCAGCCCGCAGCTTGACGATTTCCGACGTTCGCCGCGTCCTCTCTGGCCAGAACGAAGACACCTCGGCCGGCGATTTCTGGGAAGGCAAACGTCGCTGGGTCGTGCGAACGCTGGGGCAATTTCGTTCGCCGGAACAGGTCGAGAATCAATTGCTGGCGGTCCGAGACGGCGTGCCGGTTTATGTTCGCGATGTCGGCGAAGTGCGTCACGGTTACAAGAAGCCAACCGGCATCATGCGTCGCTTTGGCGAGTCGGCGATTGGTATCAACTGCATTCGCGAAACCAACGCCAACGTGCTGGACGTGATGGATGGCTTGCGACAAGTTCGCGAAGAACTGGACGAAGGCCTGCTGAAGTCCAAAGGGCTGCAGCTTGTTCAGGTTTACGACGAAACCGACTACATCTATTCGTCGGTCGATCTGGTTCAGCAAAACATCTTTATCGGCGGTGCGTTGACCATTTGCGTGCTGATGCTGTTTTTGCATCTGGGCGTTCGTACGCTGATGCTAATTCCAGTGGCCATGGCACTGGCGATCGCTTCGGCGACGGTCAGTGGCTGGCTATTCATTCCCTGCTTAGTGCTGTTGATTGTCGCAGGCTTCTGGTTCGCTCGCGGGGCGTTGGTGGTGGCGTTGGCGATTCCGACCAGTATCATCGGCACGTTTTTGATACTCGGGGCGTTGGGGCGTTCGTTGAACGTGATCAGCCTTGCCGGTCTGGCGTTCGCCGTCGGTATGCTCGTCGACAACGCGGTCGTCGTGCTGGAAAACATTTATCGTCACTATCAGCTGGGCGATCCGCCACTGAAAGCGGCATCCAAAGGAACCCAGGAAGTTTGGGGGGCGGTCTTCGCTTCGACGGCCACCACCGTCGCGGTGTTCCTCCCGATTGTGTTTGTACAGGAAGAAGCGGGGCAGTTGTTCCGAGACATTGCCTTGGCAATTAGTGCGGCCGTTGCGCTTTCGTTGGTCGTTTCCATGTCGGTGATCCCGACGGCTGCCTCGCGTCTCTTCCATCGCTCACGCAAGTCGAGAAAGAACGATCCTTCCACCACTAATGGCAACGGGCAGGCGAAAGCATCCGCCCCGGCTGCTGCAACGGGGCTGGAAGCCGCCATCGGCAAGATGGGCAACACGACGATCGAGTTGGTCGTCTCGCTGAATCGCTGGCTGATGGGAACCGTCGTTCGCCGGGTCGCAGTGATCGGCATAATCCTGGCTGCCACGGTCGTTTTAAGCTGGGCTTTATGGCCGAAGGTCGAATACCTTCCGACCGGCAACCGAAACCTCGTGTTCGGGATTCTGCTGCCGCCGCCAGGCTACAACATCGACCAGCTGATGGCCCTTGGCAAAACGGTCGAAGACGAATTGAAGCCTTACTGGGACGTCGATCCGAACGATCCGGCGGTGCAAAATGCGAAGTACCCGGCGATCAGCGACTTCTTTTTTGTCGCTCGTGGACGCCAGGTCTTCATGGGTCTGAGAACTTACGACGACCAACGCTGCGGCGAGTTAGTTCCGCTTGTGCAATCGGTCGGAGCGAAGCTGCCCGGCACGTTTGCCGTGGCGAAGCAGTCGAGCCTCTTCGAGCAAGGTCTGACCGGCGGCCGCACGGTCGAAGTCGAAATCACCGGCCCGGAACTTTCGACGCTGGTTGGGATTGGCGGGCAGATCTTAGGCAAAGTCAAAAGCCCCGATATGATGCCTTCGGCCCAGGTTCGTCCGGTACCTAGTCTCGACCTTTCTAGTCCCGAACTGCACATCGAACCACGCCTGGTACAAGCCGCCGAAATGGGTGTTACCAGTGCCGACCTGGGTTACACCGCCAACGCACTGATCGACGGTGCCTATGCCGGCGACTACTTCCTGGATGGCAAGAAGATCGACCTGACGATCATCGGCGAAACGCAATTTGCCGATTCGACGCAGAAGATTGCTTCGCTTCCAATCGCCACGCCTGGGGGCGAATTAATTCCGCTAACCGCGCTCGCCGATGTGAGCCTGAAAAGTGGCCCTGAGCAGATCAACCATCGCGAACGCCTCCGTTCGATCACTATCGAAGTTTCGCCACCGCCAGAGATGGCGTTGGAAGACGCGATGCAGCGGATCACCAACGAGATCGTCAATCCGATGATCGCCGACGGCACGATCCCCGATGGCTATCGCATTGGCCTTTCCGGTACGGCCGATAAGCTGCAAGACACCTGGATCTCGCTGCGATTCAATGTGATCCTGGCTCTGTTGATCACGTACCTGTTGATGGCGGCTTTGTTTGAATCGTGGATCTATCCATTCGTGATCATCCTCAGCGTTCCGCTGGGCGCCGTGGGTGGCGTGATGGCGCTGTCGCTGTTGAATCTGTTCGTGCTGCAGCCACTGGACGTGCTGACGATGCTCGGCTTTGTGATCCTGATCGGAACGGTGGTGAACAATCCGATTTTGATTGTGCACCAGGCATTAAATCACATGCGGGAAGATGGCATGGACCTGCGCGAGTCGGTGCTGGAAAGCGTCCGGTCCCGTATCCGCCCGATCTTTATGACCACGATGACAACGGTCCTCGGGCTGATGCCGCTGGTGCTGTTCCCTGGTTCCGGCAGCGAACTTTATCGCGGGCTGGGGAGCGTTGTTTTGGGTGGTTTGCTTGTTTCGACCTTCCTGACGCTGGTTTTGGTGCCAAGCTTGTTTAGCCTGACGGTGGAAACCTATGAAGGTCTGACGTCGCGGTGGCGTCGCCCAGAAGAGGAAGACGACGATCTCGAGACCAACCCCGAGGAAATCACCGCCGCCGAATTGCCCAAACCTGAATATGCCACCGCACCTAGCAGCCAGTAAGTGGGGTTCCGGCCAGCAGGGCAGGGAACCGCTAAAATGCTGCGGGGGATGGTTTTGCGGTGCCAAGCCTTCAGGTTAAACTAGAGACCTCGTTTTGACCGCGCCTAATCGCAGGAACTCTCCATGCTGACCCTTCGCCGAGCCACGATCCTGATCGTCCTGTTGTTCATGCAAGTCATGGCAAGCCCAGTCTTCGCACAAGGGGCCGGCGGCGAGGAAGAAGAAGGCAAGAGCTGGGTGATGGCCTACATCTATGTCGTGCTGCTGGTATCGCTGGGCGTGATGGTGGTTGGTTTCGGTACCAACCGCGAGAACGAAGAAGCACGAAAGAAAGAACGCAAAGAAGCTCTCGAGAAAGAGCAGCGTTTGAAGAAGCTGGAGGGGGGACACTAGTCGCGTCCCCATCCTTTAGCCGAAACTCCCAGGCCTAGACCTGGGAGGCGACCGCCATCTTCTCGTTGGTACGAGCAAACGCTCCGACCAACCGTACGATCTTTCGATCGACTTCCAACATCGGTTCGCAAGCAGCTGCTGCCTCGCAAACGTCGGCGGCACGCGAGGCCAATTCTTCATAGCCGTAGACATCGCAGCAGCGATGGATGAAATGGCTGACCCGACCGATCTCGGCCAGATTTCCGTCACGAGCAGCCGCCACCAAGGCGTCCATCCGCGGAGCGAGTCCATCCAGGAAGGCCTGAACACGAACGGTGTTCAGTGCCAATCGCTGGTTAATTTTGCGCAGGTCAGGCAATTGATTTTGGGTAGGATTCATCATCAATCTCGCATTCACGCTGGGCATGATTTAGGGAAAGGGATGCCAGATTAGGCACCTTTTGCGAGATCGGCAAAGATCGCAGGCCGAAACCTTCACGAATCGCGTCGTGGTGAGAATTATTTCCGATTGTCGGTGAGCTTAGCGATTATGCCGCTTGTCGGGGGGCTTCGCAGCTTTCGATCGCTGGGACTGACGAAATATTCTCGCCCACTGCCAGGCGATCGAGGATGGCATCGAGCAATTGCTGACGCTGTCGGCTCGATTCAGGCCGCTGCTGGCGGAGCGAGTCGACATATTCTCGCACGGTTTGGCGAAGACGTGCCCGGCGGTAACCTTCCAGCTCTTCCGGGGTCAGATCGCTAGCAAACAATTCTGCCTTTTGTTGAGCGATTTCGGCCAACTGACGAACCGCTTGGTTGACGAGTTGGTCTTTCCTGGTGAAACTGGTCACCCAAGCTAAAAGTTGCCGCACCGGAAGATTCCTTTTCCTAAGGCAGTGAGTTGTATTCGGTTATGGATATGGTCATCGAACCATGCCAGCACCCAGCAACAGCACGCTGCCAAAGAATTGCTTCCTGCGAACTAGAGAAAGCTTGCCAGTTGTTAAGAAAATCGATAAAGAGATCGCCTCTTAGCAACCGATACCATTGTCAAAGTCAGCGATTTTGGAATAATCAGACCAATCGCTGATCACCACTTAAGGTGGTGAAGTTAAGGCGCCGTGGCCAAGTGGCTAAGGCAGTGGATTGCAAATCCACCATCGCCGGTTCGAATCCGGCCGGCGCCTCTTTCTTTTTTCTCTCGCGACACTCTCCGCGAAAACCCCGTGACCCTCCGGCCGTCAGGCTCCAAATGTCGCGTATTGCAGGGGACTTACGGTAAACCCTATCTAAAAAATTGGGATCAAATGCTACCGTAGCAAGAAGTATTTCCCATTTTTTTCCTTGACACTCTATTGCGGCGTTTCAGCACGATTCGTTAAGAATCTCAAATACGTGCTCAACTTACGCTTACTGTCGAGCACGCGTTGTGTGCGGGGAGGCCGCAAGCACCTCGGCGTAAGTAGTTGAAACACCCGAGTTTTTTGATCGATGAGTTGGTCAGTATCCATCTGCTGTGGGTGCCAGCCCTAGCAATTTTCGCGGGTTAAGTTACTTTATCTCTAGCGGGTGGTATGCTGAACTGAGTACGACACCAGTGGGGTATCTACCTCTTGTGCAAGTTTTTTTTCGTGAAACTCGTTTCAGCGAGCACCGCGAATCCAAGGGCAAAAACAGTAGACAACCGTATCGAAAGGCAAGATCGGCCAGAGATTGCCTCAGATGAAATGTTGCCAAGGGACCAAGAAGGAACCTGTCAGCATCGCGTTTGATTCGATTCTTCAGCAGAATCTAGGATGCGGCATACCATGAGATTGATGTGGAGTAATCGATGGCAATTCGACTCTTAGTTGCAGACGACCATGAAGTGGTCCGTTGCGGATTGAAGACGCTGGTGGCAGATAGCGACATCGAGATCGTCGGCGAAGCCGCGACTGGCGACGCTGCGATCACGCTGGTCGACGAAGTCAAACCAGACGTCGTTCTGCTAGATATTCGTATGCCGGAAGGGGACGGCCTGACGACCCTCGGCCGACTGAAGCTGGATCACCCCAACCTGGCGATCCTCGTTCTGTCGACCTACGACAACCCAACCTACGTCGCACGTGCCGTGGCCCTGGGTGCTGCAGGTTACGTCCTGAAGGGGGATCCGAAGGATCGCCTGCTGGACGCCATTCGCACGGCTCACCGTGGCGAAAACGCCTGGACGCGTGACGAACTGCGTCGTGTGACCGGTGCCTTGGCGACGCCACGCTTGAACGCCGACGTTGAAGTTCCTCTGACGCAGCGTGAAAGCGAAGTCCTTCGCCAGTTGGCCTTGGGGCTGACCAACAAGGAAATCGCTCAGGCTCTGCACATCAGCTACGAGACCGTCAAAGAACACGTCCAGCACATTCTGCGTAAGGTCGGTGTTTCCGATCGTACTCAGGCCGCTGTCTGGGCTGTCCGCAAGGGTCTGGTCTAAGCAGACCCTCTCGCGATCGATCGCTGTCGAATCAGGTAACGCCTCAGGCTTCGTGGGTAATTGCACGTCGCCTGAGAACGCTTACCATGGGTGGCTCCTCCTTCCCCTCCTTGCATGGATGAGCCACTCATGAGCAAGCCTACCGATATCGTCATCCGCGACGTCGCCCCCTCGACGCAAACCATCCAATACCGCAGCCCAATGAAGTTCGGCGGGCGCGTCGTTACGGATGTGACTCTCTTCAACGTCGAGATCACCGTCGAAACCCGTGCCGGCCAGATTGGCAAAGGGTATGGTTCGATGCCTATGGGCAATGTCTGGGGCTGGCCATCTTCGCAAGTCGACAGCGAGCAAACGCTGAAATCGATGATCGAAGCGGCACATCGCTTTTCCGCCGAAGCCAGTCAATTGAATCAGCCAGCGCATCCGCTGCAGCACGCGCGGTCGCTTCACCAGCCGCTGCTTTCCATTGGCAAACAACTGGAAGCAGAGCAGGGGCTTCCCGAAGCGATTCCCATGCTCGCTTTGATGGTCGCTGGCAGCCCAGTCGATGCCGCCATCCATGATGCGTACGGCAAAGCCCTTGGCCTGAACAGCTACAACACGCTCGGCCCAGAGTTCATTGAAGAAGACCTGGCGAGCTTTCTGAATGAAGACTTTGCCGGCGAACACCTCGACAAGTACACGCTACGCGAGCCTCGCGCGACGATGCCGCTATATCACCTGGTCGGGGCCCTCGATCCACTCGACGCCGGCGAACTAACTTCACCCGTCGGCGATGGCCTGCCCGAGACGCTCGATCAATGGATCGCGGCGGATGGCCTCACGCATCTGAAGATTAAACTGAATGGCGACGACCTCGACTGGGACGTCGCCCGCGTCACTAAAATCGACGCCGTTTCGAGCGAAGCTCAGGCCCAGCGGGGAATCTCTGCCTGGTTTTATTCGCTAGACTTCAACGAGAAGTGTGCGAGTGTCCAGTACGTGCTCGATTTCCTGGCGAAATTGCAGGAAGCCAGTCCGTCCGCGATGCAGCGTGTGCAATACATCGAACAGCCAACGCATCGTGACTTGCGGAAGCATCCCGAGAACAAGATGCATGCCGCTGCAGAAATCAAACCAGTGGTCATTGATGAATCGCTAATCGATCTCGAAACGCTCTTCCTCTCGCGCGAACAGGGCTACAGTGGTGTCGCCTTGAAGGCTTGTAAGGGGCATTCCGAAGCGCTGCTAATGGGAGCCGCCGCGCAGAAATATGGATTGTTTCTTTGCGTGCAGGATTTGACCTGCCCCGGCGCTTCGTTCCTGCATTCTGCCAGCATCGCGGCTAGACTGCCGACCATTGCTGCGATCGAAGGCAACGGCCGCCAGTATTGCCCCGCTGGCAACGATGGCTGGCGTGATCGCTTCCCTGGCATGTTCAACATCACCGATGGCACCGTGGGGACCGGCTTGCTGACTGGACCAGGGCTGGGGTTTTAATCCCCAGCCATATTGAGGGGGATATGGCGTCATTTTAGGTGCTAGGTTTTGACGAACATCTACCTGCATTCTGGCAAACCCACTTGTGATGTCTGTTAGGAAGTCCCCCGATGGAAAGCACCCCACACCTCGACCAAAACATGGTCGAGCGGCTGAGATCGTTCGTCATGGATGGCAAGACACTTTCATCTGCCATGGAACTCTTGTTTCCCGAGCTACCAGAAGACAAACGAAGCACGGTATGGCTCGTAAATCTGATACGCAAAGCATTTTGCCTGTCGATTGCGGAAGCGAGCCCGGTCGCGGGATGGGAAGGGCCCGGTATCGGTATTGTGACGAACGAGCGGCTCGATCAGTTTGTGATGCCTTCGATTCTTCGGCGGCAATCCGAGTGGGAATCTTAATCAGCCAATAAGCATTCGCAGGCCAGGCAATCGGTCCGACTCATTTCGCCGTCGCACCGACGATCGCCAAAGTCTGTGGGTCTTGTACGAACGCCACGACCTGCCAGGCAGAGCCAGCCAATTCTGCTGGCAGTTCAATTTCGACGCTTCCTTCGGCTTCCGTCAGCGCCACCGATCGCAGCACCCGGACAACGTTCGCATGCTGTAGAGTGCGACCAGCGTTCTCTCCGTTAGGGACTTCGTTCGCCGCCGGGCTATCGACCAGGGCGATGTTGAGATACCGTCCTTCGATCGGTCCTTTCAATCGATAGGCAATCGCGACCTGTCGCTTTACCTTGTCTCGCTTCACGTTCAATTCGATCTCGACTTCGGTCTTTTGTTTCAGCGCGTACTCGACCGCCTTCCGCGCTTTGGCCCTGTCGGAACCGACGAACTCGATGCGTCCATTCACAATCATCTGTGGTGTGTAGACGCGTTGGCTTCCCATCGCCGTCGCATACGCTCGCTGACGACGCGTAAAGAGATCTTCGCTGTAAGGATCGGGCCAACCGAGATTGTTCCAATAGTCGACATTAAACGAGAGCGGGTAGATCGACAGCTTCGACTCGGCCGCGGTCGCTTTCAATTCTCGCAGCACCAGATCGGCCGACGGACAACTGCTACAGCCTTGCGATGTGTAGAGCTCGACGATGGCGATCCCGACAGGCGGATCGGCTTCATCCAGTTCGATACCCAGCGTCTGCATTTCTTTTTGTGCCAACGCCATTGCGGCCCCTCCAACCAGGGTCGCCGCCGCCAAGATCACCGCGAACCAAGGTAGTCGAGTTTTCATCCGCGGTTTCTCCCGATGTTGCTGATGACTCTTCTTTCAGTATGCCATCATTTTCGCTGGATCCTCCTCACCCGTCAGTATGCTGCGCGACATACGACAATTTGCTTGATCGACGCCAGCGAAGTGCGTTCAATAGGAAGCTAACCGCCCCTGCAGCGGCACTTGTCACCCCCGAGTCAAGGATGAGAATCTCGATGTTGTATCGCCACCTGCTTTCGTTACCTTGCCTGCTCCTGCTGTCGCCGTGGCTTTGGGCCGAAGCGCCGACCGTGCCCGATTCCGCCATCGATGGCTGGAGAAGGCTTGAGGCCACCGCGAGTGGTGTCGCCGGTCGCTGCCACTATACCAACGCCATCAACGACGACACTGGGCTGGGCGTTCATTGGAGCGAAGATCACTTTAAGTTCGCCAGTGACGACCAGCAGATCTGCGTGGCAGGTACTCGCGATGGCAAGCGATCTGTCATCGCTGTGAATCCCAAGTATGGCTTCACGCTCTCAGGTCCCGATCACGATAACGACTACCAACGTAAGCGTCTGGTGAAAGGGAAGCAGCGCGAGAAAGAACTTGCTCGGGCCGGCGAAGCGATTTTCCCGCTGCTGCATGCCGGCTACACGATCTGCGGAAAGTCGTTGATCTCGTTGGTGGAAGACCACGAAGCGACGACGATCCATTCCCTTGACATCGATCCCCAAACGAAGGTTGCGACGCTGAAGTTCACCTACAACGCGCCCGTCCGCCCGGCCGACACGCTGGTTACCGGTGGCACGATTTGCCTGGCGACCGATGACGACTGGCGGATTCTTTCCTACGACTGCGAGACGCGCTGGGGCACGCTCGCGGGACACGTTCAGTATCAAACGTTTCGCAGTAGCGTCGTTCCGAGTCACGTGACGGTGACCGTTCGGCCAGGATCGGCGATGCATGTCGGCGTCAGCACGTACGAGCTCGAATCGATCGAGCCGCTTCAGGCGGGCCAGCTTAAGAACTGGCTGAAAGACTATCGCCTGGAAGAGCCGACGCCGTAATCGATCCGCGCACGAAAAAGGACCGGCGGTTGGGCCGATCCTTGATCGTTTGTTTTGTCACTTCCACCAGGCTTAGAACTGGCGTGGGCCACCCGAAACTGGAGGCGTAGCCATACGGAAGTAGGTGTGCTGGGTGGCGTCCCAAGGTACATTCGACTGGTGAGCCGAGTAGCGGTACATCATTGGAACTGCATTGGCCGTTGGGCGAAGGTTGTTGATGCCGTACCACTGCTGCGAGAACATCCGCGAACGACGAGCGGCGGCGGTCAGTTCCGCACGACGACGGCGAGCCGCCGATGGATCTTCATAGCGTCGCAGTTCTTGCAGGTAGAACCACATCTCCGGAGTGGCGTTGCCCAGCGACGGCATTTCTTCCACCGTCGGGGTCTCCGGCTTGTCGTGATCGACAACCTTCAGCTCTTGAGCGTTGACCTGCGAGGTCAGGGCGACAATCGCCAAAACAAAGGTGAAGGGGATCAGCTTGGTCATTCTGTACGTACTCCAGGATGATGGTTGTCGTCGCGCAGTCTCGGCGCGTTTCTGGTCGCGTCGATTCGGCAACCTGACACACTTACGTCTTCTAGAGTCGGCCAATTGGGCCTCGGAAAATCGGCAAAATCGAAATTTCGCCCCATACCGTTCCGACGGCCTCGTCAAGCTCTGACCAGCTTTCCTACATCACCATGCATGCGGCAGCAGTGCTGGCACGCAATCGCTTTAAGATGCCCCTTTCTTGGGGCGCGGGATCTTGCCGCCACCGCGGGTCCGACGTCCCTTCTTGCGGCCTTTACCGCCATCTTTGACATCGACTTCGCTCTTCTTTTTGCCGATTGAATCTTCCATCTTCGAGATTCGGTCACGAATGGCGGCGGCTCGTTCGAACTCAAGATTCTCGGCCGCGTCCATCATTTCCTTTTGCAGCTCGGAAATGTATTCCTGGGTGATGATCTCGGAATCGTCGGTCAAGCCAACAGCCTGGTTCGCTTTGCGATGGGCGTCCGCTTCCGCCTCGATCCCCCGGCGAATGTTCTTTTTGACCGTTTCCGGCGTGATGTTGTGCTCTTCGTTGTATGCCTGCTGGATCTCGCGACGACGGGCCGTTTCATCGATGGCACTTTGCATGGCGGCCGTAATCCGGTCGGCATACATGATCACCTTGGCATTCACATTACGAGCCGATCGACCGATCGTCTGAATCAGCGACGTTTCGCTACGCAAGAAGCCTTCCTTGTCGGCATCCAGGATCGCCACCAAAGAAACTTCCGGAAGGTCGAGACCTTCGCGCAGAAGGTTCACGCCGACCAGGCAGTCGAACTTGCCTTCTCGCAGGTCACGCAGCAACTCGACACGCTCGAAGGCGTCGAGCTCGCTATGGAGCCACTTGCATGGAATTCCTTGTTCCGAGAAGTAGTGCGAAAGGTCTTCCGCCAGGCGTTTGGTGAGGGTCGTGACCAGAGTTCGTTCACCGGCTGCCACGCGTTCCCGAATCTGCTCGAGCAAGTGCGGCACCTGACCACGAGCCGGGCAGACTTCCACCACCGGATCAAGCAGCCCAGTCGGACGAATGATCTGTTCGACCACTTCACCGGCGGTCTTTTCCAGCTCGTAATTGGAAGGAGTCGCCGAGACGAACACGGTTTGGTTGAGGATGTTTTCCCATTCCGCAAACTTCAGCGGGCGATTGTCCAGAGCACTTGGCAAGCGGAAACCATGTTCGACCAGGTTCATCTTGCGGCTGCGGTCGCCGTGATACATGGCTGAAATCTGCGAGACCGTCACGTGCGATTCGTCGACGAACAACAGGAAGTCGTCGGGGAAGAAGTCGTACAGCGTGCTTGGCGGAGCCCCCGAAGGACGGCCCGAAAGGGGCTGGCTGTAGTTTTCGATCCCAGGGCAGAAGCCGACTTCCTGCATCATCTCGAGATCGAAGCGGGTTCGGGCATTCAATCGCTGGGCTTCCAGCAGTTTGCCGGCCTGTTTCAGCTCTTCCAGGCGACCGTTCAGTTCGGCTCGAATCTTTTGAACCGCCTTCTCGATCCGCTCTTCCGGCATCACAAAGTGCTTGGCCGGATAGATAAACAGTTGTTCCTGGTGCGAAATGATCTCGCCAGAGGTTGGGTTGATGATCGCCAACTGCTCGACTTCGTCTCCCCATAACTCGATCCGGTAGGCGAACTCTTCGTACGATGGCCAGATCTCCAGGCAGTCGCCGCGGACACGAAACTTCGAGCGTTCAAACGAGACATCGTTTCGTTCGTAAAGAATGTCGACCAGCTTGGAAAGGATGTCATCGCGATCGACGATCTGTCCTTTCCGGATGCTGACCATCATCTTCTTATAGTCGTCTGGCGAACCCAAGCCATAGATACTCGAGACGCTGGCGATGATCACCACGTCGCGACGGCTGACCAGAGCACTGGTCGACGCCAGACGCAACCGGTCGATCTCGTCGTTGATCGAGGCATCTTTTTCGATATAGATGTCTCGCTGCGGAATGTAGGCTTCCGGCTGGTAATAGTCGTAATAGCTGACGAAGTAATGGACCGCGTTATTGGGGAAGAACTCTTTGAACTCGGAATAGAGCTGCGCGGCCAGGGTCTTATTGTGCGAGATCACCAGCGTCGGACGCTGCATGTTTTGAATGACGTTCGCCATGGTGAACGTCTTACCGGAACCCGTCACCCCGAGCAGACACTGGTGCTTCTTGCCCGATTTGATCCCTTCGGTCAAAGCCTCGATCGCGGCAGGCTGATCCCCGGCTGGTTTGAACGCGGACGCTAGCTGGAATTGCACTCCGACTCCCTTTTCTCTGCTCGCTTTTCTCGGCTCGGCAGGACGAGACCGGTTGCCAGCGTCTTGTTGGATCGCTGGACCTGGCTGCCCTCGGCTTGGATGCCCCAACGCAACCAGCCGATTCGTTTTATTCTAACCGGTTTACCACCTGGGCGTGGAGTTACTCGCCGAAACTCCCCAGCGATGCCAGCAATTCGCCCATTTCTCCGGCGGCATGGGCATCTCCTTGCTGGCGAGCAATTTCGATCCCTTCGCGGAGGACAGTTCGGGACTCTTCAATTTCGTCCATTTCGGCCAACATTTGCCCACACATGAACCAGGCCGCCACGTGCGGCGGATTGCCACGCATCAGCTTTTCAAACTCGGCCCGAGCCTCGGGATAACTGGCTTCTTTGCGGAGTTCCATCGCCAGCCCGTACCTCAAAAAGGCGTCATTTGGGTCCGATTCCAGCAGGCTGAGGATCTGTTCTTTGCGTGAAGTGGTCACGAAGTAGTTGCTTTCAATGGAGTTACATCAAACCGGAACATCCGGAAAAGGGTGCCCAAACCATCCATTTTCCAAAATCCGAACAATTTCCTAAACCGGTAATCTCCGAATAACCGATACCGAGAGTGGAATCCAAATATTGTTTTGACGGACGACAGGAAATTCAATGATGCATCGTAGCGCAATTCTGGGAACCGCGGGACTGATTGTCCTGGCTGCCCTTGGCCACGTTGTCATTTCAGGTTTGATGCCCCAGCGGGAAGTTGCCGCCGAAGGCAAGCAATCTACCGTTCACGACATGTCGTCCCCGGCGCCAAGTCGCTTCAGCGCTCCCGATAGCTCGGTACCGCTGCAACCGATGCCGGCTCGGATCGATTCCGCCACGGGCGATTGGCCCGAAACGGAAACGATTCTAACCTCTGGCGAGTCGGGCGCACGTCAATCAAGCCGTCGTCGGTATGGCCAGCTGACCAGTCCCGCTCTGGAACCTGTGCCATCCAGCCCCAGTCCCGCCCCAACAGGGCTTCCTTCGTCGCTAGATGAAGCACTACGTCGCCTCCGCACCAATCCACCAGCCGCCGCTCCGGAAGAAGCACCTCAGCAATCTCCGGAACTGGAAGCTCCCCAGTCGCATCCACAAGCGATGCCGAATCAGCCAACCAACTCGGCTGCCGCGGCTCCGTTTCGTTATATGCCAGCATCGACCACGCCAGCCGCCAACGGCGCCGCATCGATTGGTTCCGGCCCGAAGCCCAGTGAAGCTGGCAGGCCTCAGCCATGGCCATCGACCGAACCAGCCGCTCCGGCACGCACCGCGATGCCACAACGCTCGCCAGCCACGACCAGCGTAGAAGCAACGCTACCAACCGCCCCCAGTGGTCCGGTTTCGGCGAATAGCTTGTTCGCTGTCAACAATCCAGCCGTGGCCATCGAAACCACCGGTCCGAAAACCATGGTGCTGGGCAAACCAACCAACTACCGCATCTACGCTCGCAACTTGGGCAAGGACGATGCCCGCCAGTTAACCATTCATGTCCCACTGCCGCAAGGGATTCAACTGCAAGATCTGCGAGGCACCTTGGGTTCGCCTCGACAAATCGCCACGCAAAGTGGTGGGCAGGCAGTCGAATGGGACATCCCCGTTCTACTCGGGCGTAATGAAGGCTACCTCGAACTGACCCTGATCGCGACGCAGACGCGTTCGTTTGAACTGGGTCTGGAAGTTGCCTTCGCTCCATTGCAGATGAAGTCGCAACTCTCGGTTCTCGAACCGAAGCTGGAAATGGTGATCGAAGGCCCGAACGATATTTTGTTCGGCGACTCGCAGATCTTCAAAGTCATCGCTCGCAACGCGGGTAGTGGCCCGGCCGACAACGTTTCGATCACGATCATGCCGATCAAGAAGGGGCAGAACCCAACGGTTATCGATTCAATTGGCACCATCGGTCCTGGCGATCAGAAAGTTCTGGAACTGGAACTGACCGCCAAGCAGGCCGGCACTTTGTCGCTGCGAGCCGAAACGGCTGCCGAGAACGGGCTCTTTGCTCAGGCTCAGCATGACGTGTTGGTCCGTCGCGCCGAGTTGGCTGTCAACGCTCAGGGGCCAGCCATCAAGTACGCCGCTACCACGGCCAGCTACGCCGTGATCGTTGCCAACGCTGGTAACGCTCCGGCAAGTGCCGTTCAAGTTGAAGCTCGACTGCCAGAAGGCTCGAAGTTCCTGTCGGCCTCGCATGGTGGTGAATATGACGAAGCCGCCGGCAAGGTGGTCTGGAGCATGCCAACCTTGGAACCAAATTCCGAGAAGGCACTGCAGATCATCGCGACGCTGATGACCGAAGGGAACAACGTTCTGCAGGTCGCTGCCAACGCCGATCAAGGCCTCAATAGCCAGCATGAAATGGTGACCCGTGTCGAGTCGGTCGCCGACTTGAAACTGGCCGTCAACGATCCAACCGGTCCGATCCCAGTCGGACAGGAAGTGGAATACGAATTCCGCCTGAACAACCGCGGTACGAAAGAAGCCCGCGGCGTGATGATGACGATCAGCTTCGGCAACAGCATCGAACCGATCGCCATCGAAGGCGGGAAGGGGACCATCCAGGGCGACGTGGTTCAGATGAGCCCTGTCGCATCGGTCAACGCCGGCCAGGAAGTGGTCGTGAAAGTGAAAGCTCGCGGTCGCAGCGAAGGCAACCACACCTTCCGTGCGGAAGTTCGCTGCGAAGACCCAACGACCCGATTGGCCATCGAAGAATCGACCCACTTCTATGGTGCGGTTATTCAAACGGCCTCGCCGCAGATGCCAGCCCAGTCGCAACGGTTCCAGCCGCCAGCTGGTGGCCCGGCCAATCCGCCGGCCAGCCCCAGCCCAGCACCGCTGAGCCCAACCCCATTCAGCCGCTACCAATAAGCTTCGCTTCGCGAACCTGACGAGATCCAACCAAGGCCAGGCCCCTCGAGCCGATCGAGCGGCCTGGCCTTTTTTCGTGCGCAATCATCCCAATCGGCAAGCAGAGGAACGAATGATTGACGACCGCTGAAATCGGAACGATATTTGAAGCGTCGCGGCGACGCGGCAAACGGTTGGTTGGCCCGCTTGTGACGCGGGCCCTCTGGCTGCAGCCAAGGCAAGTCGTGACCGGCGTCTGGCTTGGCGTCGCTGATGTTCCCTCCTGGACGCTTCGGTCTGTCCGGCAACGTAGCGTTGTCCCATGGTATGCGAGAACTAATGTACGCCTTGCCAACCATCGTGATTGTGGCCATCCTCTTCGCGACTATGGCAGCGATTGTCGAGATCGGCTATCGCTGCGGTCGTAAGTACGAGTCGGCCGTTTCGGAAGCAACCCGCGGCCACGTCTCTTCGATCCAAGGCGCGATGTTGGGGATCCTTGGCTTGCTGCTGGGGTTCACCTTCTCGTTATCGCTCCAGCGGTACGACAACCGTAGCGTGGCAGTCGTGAAAGAATCGAACGCGATCGGCACTGCTTACCTTCGCACCGAGCTTCTGCCAGACGATATCCGTGATTCGGCACGGGCCAACATTCAGAACTACCTCGACCTGCGTATCGAGGAAAGCACTGTCGACCTCTCGCACGGCGATGTCCGCAAGGAGCTGACCAAAGATATCGCCGACGCTTTCGAGGCGACGTGGAAGCAGGCCACCGATGCGGCCAAGGCGAATCCGAATCCAGTGCTGACGGGACTCTATGTTCAGTCGCTGAACGATGTCGCCGACTCGTTTGGCGAACGAGACGCGGCGCTCGGTCGGCATGTTCCTGAGTTGGTCTTAATCCTGCTGTACATGACCTTTTTGATGACCGGGCTGGTCGTCGGATTCTCGGCCGGCCTATCGGGCACG
Source organism: Bremerella cremea (assembly GCF_039541315.1). Lineage (GTDB taxonomy): Bacteria > Planctomycetota > Planctomycetia > Pirellulales > Pirellulaceae > Bremerella > Bremerella cremea. The sequence continues at coordinate 120,642 of NZ_BAABFZ010000003.1, forward strand.
CGAGCCTCGATCGCCATCTATGTGCTGACCCTGTTAATCGTGCTGCTGGTGTTCATTGTCGTCGACCTCGATCGACCACGTCGCGGCATTATTGAAGTCGATCAGCAGCCGATGCTCGACCTGCAACGATGGATGCATACCAATCCGCTTGACTAGACCGATCCCAGAAAGAGCAGGCCGTTACGGAGCGTGGCGGCCAATCAGCGGGCGAAGATCGTATCGATAGATTGCTTCTTTGCTGGGGATCGACATCAGTAAGGCGTCTTGCCACAACGTCAGACCGAACACGCGATCGCTGCCGCATGGGATCAGCTCCAACAACTTGCCGCTGGTAGTATCGATCACGGCAATCTCGCCTCGATCCCACAAGGCGACATACAACCAACCACGTCGGTCAAGCGTTACATGCCCGAGACGACCAATCTCTTTGGCGTTGTCAACATCGAGCATCACGGTCAGAAAGTAGGTGGCGATCTTTTCAGCCGAGGCATCGTCTTTAAATTGGAAGACCGCGATACGGGCCTGAGCCGACTCGGCCACGAGCAGCGACTTGCCATCCGACGAAAGCACCATGCCGGTTGGCTGATGCAAGCCATCCGCCAGAAGCTGCGGACGATTGGTGGCGACATCAAAGCGGTATAGTGCGCCGTTGGCACCATCTCCGGAAGAACGCTCCGGCTCGGTGAAATAAATATTTCCGCCAGGCCCGACGTCGACCGCGAACAACGAATCGAAACGGCGACCCTGATATCGATCAGCCAGGATGCCGACCATCTTGGTTTCGGGGTTCCAACGCAATAGCCGGCCATGCTCCGCATCGAGCGTCAACACACGCTGGTCGTCGTCGATCGCCAGTCCGACGAGAGGGAAGGGTTCCTCCTGGTCGGCATTCGCTTTAGGAGCATCCCACAGAACCAGAGCGCCGAGTTCGGTACTGATCTTTCCGACCGAACCGAGATGGCGATAGTTGGTCACTAGGACGTTGCCATTACCATCGCAGCACATTGCACTGTGCCCGGCCAGCCCGGTGGCAAACAGCTGCAGCGGCGGCTGGCTGGTCTCGACGGCTTCGTCCGCGGCGAATACCACAGAAGCAAGGCAGCATCCAAGGACGAATGCCAGGGCCGGGAAACATACTAATCGAAATACAGACATTGGCTCAGGAAGATCGTCGGGGGCAAATCACGACAATCCTTGTCCTTCACAGTCCAGCCCTGGAAATGAAACGGCTTCTCTATTCAGCCTGATTGGAGTGCTGCTCGAATGCCAGTGGTTCGTCGGCCCGAGGGTCCCCAATTTTGACCACCAGGGTCCCATCCAGCAGGTCTTCAAAGGTGCGACCGATAACTTCGGCACGCCACCCCTTCGCCAGGGGAGGTACCTCACCCGCTCCATCTAAATGATAGGCCACCAAATCGCGCACATCTTGAATGGTACATGCGAGACTTGGGGCAATCCGGGCTTCGCGGCAGATACTACCCAGAGCGGCGCTGAGAAACTGCCCCAGAACGGTGTATTGCGAACTGGCCGTCCCACGATGATTCACGGGGCATTGATCGTCTGGAAGTTCGATCGCCCGGCGAACGCAGTCAGCGAGATCTTCAATGTAGGGGTCGAGGTCGCGACGGTTCATGCCGCGCAGGGCTTTGATCTGCGAAACCTTGGCCGACTTTCGCTTCGCCAGTTCGACCATCAGGTCGTCGCGAAGGATGCGGCGTGGTGGCACGTTCTGCGACTTGGCGTGGTGATCTCGCCAGGTCCAGATTTCACGGACGATCGCCAGGGCGCGACGATTCAAGTTGCCGATGCCAGAAACGCTCCGCCAGCCAGGCCGGGTCGAATAGTCTTCCCACGCGTTCTGGAAACGGTTCATCTCGTCGGTCATCCACGACATGCGGCCGAGGCTTTCGAGCTGCTCGACCAACTGCCGGTAGATCTGATCGAGGAAGATCACGTCGTTCAGGGCGTATTCGATCTGCTGTTTCGACAGCGGTCGGCCACGCCAATTGGTGCGAGTTTCTCCCTTGGGCAAGTGTTCACCCAGAAGCCGCGTCAGCAGATTGCTGAGCGAAACAGGGAACTCCATCCCGATCAGTCCGGCAGCAACCTGGGTATCGAATAGCCGAGTCGGCCATTTTCCGTTTGCGCGGAAACAGAACAGAAACTCTTCGCGGGCCGCATGGGCCACCACCGTCACCTGGTCGCTGGTAATCAGATCCCAAAATGGGGTCAGATCGATCATCCCTTTCGGGTCGATTACAGCAAGACCAGAGCGGCTAGCCACTTGGATCAGGCACAAATCGGGCAGGTACACATCCTCCGAGATGAACTCGGTATCGAAGAAGATGTGCTCGTCCGAAGCCAACGTTTGGCAAAGAGCTTGTAAGTCACGGTCGTGACGGACGTAGGTGTAGTCCACCGTCGGTATCGCTTCTCATCCGTGGAAAGTCATCGAAACTACGCGGTCCGGTCCTCGCAGCTACCGTCCATAGTATCGGATAATCTTCCCCACGCCGCAAAGGGTGAACTTTCCCAATGCGGCGTTTTCTGCCAGTCCGCGTTTTTACAGCAGGAAGACCAGCGAGACGATTGCCAGGATCGGCAACAGAATCGGGATGCTGAAAAACAGGATGTAGCCGAAGAAGCTTGGCATTTTCACGCCACCTTCTTCTGCGATTGCCCGGACCATGAAGTTTGGACCGTTGCCGATGTAGGTCATAGCCCCCATGAACACGGCCCCCAAGCTGATCGCGACCAGCTCGAAGTGATTCTTGCCGGAAGCATCGGCCAAAGCGGCCTGGATCATGCTGGCATCCATATTCGGGAAGGCGGTCTTGAAGAACACCAGGTAAGTCGGGGCGTTATCGAGCACCGACGAGAGACCACCGGTAATCCAGTAGAACTTCATCGGGGTGTCGATCCCCAGGCTTGGGCCTTGTTCGTTCAAGATTTCCAAAGCTGGCTGCATGCAGATGAAGATACCCACAAACAAGGCAGCCACTTCCACGATGGCGTGGTAATTGAAGCGATTGGCTTCGCGAATTGCTTTGCTACCAAGCCAGACGCTCAGACCGACCAGTGCCAACTGCACGACTTCCCGCAGATAAACAAACGGGTACCAACCGATGCCAGGCAGTGGCTTGGTTGGATCGAGCAGCGCGACCGAGAAGATCACCCCCAGAAGCAGGAGAGCGTTCGGCATCAAGCCGCGAATTTGCAAAGGAGTCGTCCGGAATTCATCCTGCAGGACGTCTTCCTTCGATTCTTTCGGGTAGTAATAAAACTTGTCGAGCAGCAGGTAGACAACCAGCAACAGGAAGTTGGTCAACAACCAAGGCTTCCACAGTGCCGTCATCGTCCACAAGAAGTCGACCCCCTGGAGATAACCCAGGAAGAGTGGTGGGTCGCCGATCGGCAGCAAGCAACCACCACAGTTACACACCACGAAGATGAAGAACACGACCGTGTGTTGACGGTAGCGACGTTCTTTGTTGGTTTCAAGCAAAGGACGAATCAGCAGCATCGCCGCACCGGTCGTACCGACGAAGCTTGCCAGCAAACCACCCACCAGCATAAACGCGGCGTTGGTCGAAGGATGTGCTTTCAAGTCGCCGGAAATTCGGATACCGCCCGAGATCACATACAGTGAAAAGAGCAGCACGATGAACGGAATGTATTCGCCTAGGATGGCGTGATCGATCCGATGCCAGACAGCCGACAGGCTCGCCTCTTCGTAGATCGTCATGTAATAGAACAAGGTGATACCGGCAAGAACCACCGCCACAATCAAGCGATTGGTGTTGCTTTCCCACCAATGCTCGGTTGCCTTGAGCAGCGGGAAGACCGCGATCGCTCCGAGCAACATCACAAACGGGGCCACCGCCCAAACATGTGGCAAAGCATGATGTGTGCCATGACCACCGCCATGTTCGGCAACGGCATGTTCGCCATGCTCGTCATGGTGTTCTTCTGCATGGGCCCCCTCGTCGTGGGCAGCCGCTGCTGCTTCCGGCCCGGCGATCGCTTTGGGCGAAGCTGTCCACCCAAGGGCCGAGGCCACCACGTAAGCCACCAAGATAACAACGATGCCGATCAGCAAAGGTTTGTCCGAACCTGAGCCGCCTGAATGATGATCGCTCACCGCCGGGTGTCCTCCGAGAATCCCTGGAATGTCGTCAGTAGATTGAATTTCAGCCTGCCCCATTTTGCACCTATTTGCTCGACTCAGAGGGATGCTCTGGCCTTGCAATCCTGTTGACCAAACGTGCGAAATCGCCGTTAAACGACGGGAATGGTACGAGTGCCAAACGGTAGGTTATGCTGAAGGGATTTAGGCTATCAGAGCCAAGTTTTCGTGCCAAGGTGGCACGGCCGCGGGAACCCGGTGTCAATCGAAACGAATGTGCCGGTCCTTCGTGTGTGCAATCGAACCCATTTCTTTACGTTTTCGCGAGTTGCGTCGCTGCCGAAGAAGCCTGTCATGCAATTGCTGGTAAGTGTCAGAAACGAGAAAGAAGCGACTATAGCGGCTCAAAATGGGGTCGATCGCATCGATTTGAAAGAACCGAATCAAGGCTCTTTAGGCGCGACGACCAGCGTTATCTGGCAGCAAGTCGTGGAGCAGTGGCACCAAGGCTTCCCCATCAGTGTTGCGTTGGGGGAACTGCATGAAGCGACCTACGGCGATGTCGTGCCGGCCGAAACCAACAGTGTAAAGGTCGGCCTTTCACGCTGTCGCACACGCAATGATTGGCAACAAGAGCTGAAGAACGTCTACGAGCGCATGCCGGCGTCGATCACGCGTGTGATGGTCTATTACGCCGACGAGCACCTCGCCGAGTCGCCTGACTTTGTCACGCTGCTGCGACTGTCGCAACAACTGCTATGCGGAATTTTTTTGATCGATACCTTCGACAAGTCCGCCGGCAATGTGTTCGCCCATCTGTCCATTACGCGGCTGATCGAAATGCGAAAACAAGTCGCCGATATCGACACTTCCTTCGCACTTGCCGGTTCGCTTCGAACCACGGATTTACAACTAGTGGCGAGAATCAATCCAGACATCGTGGCTGTACGGGGTGCCGTTTGTCATGGTGAACGTACTGGCGAGGTCTGTGCCGGCGCGATCCAAAGCTTTCAAGCATCGTTACGCCAACAGTCGATCTGCATTAGTACGCAGACGAATTGAGATCGACACCAACGACTCGTCCAGTTCCGCCGAACGACGATCCTCGATTTCGTTTGACAACTTGCTTGACTTTTGCAAATTGGGCTTCGATACTGGCGGATCGTCTGGTGCGGCTTATCCCGATACTGCCGGACACAATCGACGTTTAGATTGCTCTTGTTGCCTCCCAGGAGAATTCGACCGTGCCAAGTTCCGTACTCGATGCGATTCGCTTAGGTATTTGGGATTACGAACCGGAAAAGGTAGATTCGCAGCGATTTGATCCAACGGGTGCTCTCCCGGGATCGAACGAGAAATTGGACATCTTGGCAAGACGTCTCGCCACGGGCCTTCCACTGTGGCACCCTGAAGATCGTCGCTCTTACGACGACATCGTCCGCATGGAAGACTAGTTTCTTTCGTGCCTTAGGGCGGCGGGTTGAAATCTGGGGCCAATCGGCGAAGATTGGCTTAGTGCAATTGCCACCCTAAGTCCTTTCACGAAGAGAGACATCATGCCTGGATTCAAGGTCGAAGTTCCCCATTCCCTCGGTCAAGAAGAAGCCGCAAAGCGGGTTAAGGACTTGCTCGAGCATTTGCGCGGCCGCTTCGAAGGCCAGGTCAAAGATATGCAGCAGACCTGGACCGAGGACGATGTGATGCAGTTCTCGTTCAAGACCGCTGGCTTGACGATCAAAGGGGAAATGGACGTGCAGCCAAGTTCGGTGGTTGTGCATGGCGATCTTCCGTTCGCCGCCATGTTGTTCAAAGGCCGGATCGAAAGTTCGATCAAAGAAGAACTGGTGAAGTGCCTCGCTGGCTAAGCCACACGGCAGGCTCGCATTACTCGAGCCACACTTTCACTTCCCGCTGGGCATCGACCAATCCGAAGACGTCGCCAGGCACATAGCCGCGGCGTCGCACGTTGCGGACGATCTCTTTCAGGTCGATTTTTTCCTGCTCAATCCGCTCTAGCGTTTCGGGGTCGAGCAAGGTTTCTAAGCGTTCGATCGCGGAAGCTCCCAGCACGATGCTGGCCTTCACCATGCCATCCCGTTTCACTTCCACCTTTAAGTGCCGTGCGAGCGAACTGAAGTCCTGTGCCGGCAACTTTGGCACCGCCAGTCGCGCGGCTTGAGGTTGGTAGCGTGCCAGGTAAGGCTCGACAGCGCGCCCCCACATTACCTTCGCATCAAGTCCGCTCAAGTACTGGATGATTGCCTGAAACGACCGCAGCAAGTAAACCAACTTCGGCGGTCCTGCCATGCGGAAGTTCATCCGGTGGTCGGCCAGCAAGTCGTTCAGTCGCGTGCCAAGTTGCCACTGCTTGACGTCATAAGGAAACTCGGCCTGAAAGGGTTCGAAAAGCAAACGGCACATCGCCGGCAAACGTTCCGACATCGGTTCCAGCAAATCGAAACGGAACCCCAGCGAAACGAACAAGGGAAGGGGGGCTTCGCTTTGATCGCGCGTGGCTTGGATCAATCGCAGCAAAGCCCACCGCTCGGTGTCCTCCATGCGATAAATCGAACCGAAGTCGTACAACACGATCTTCGGACCATCGCTTGTACGAAGAAAACGAATATTGCCAGGGTGCAAATCGGCATGCAGTTGTCCGTACTCGAACAGGCAATCAACAAACCAGAACAATAGTCGGCGACCGAGCTCCTGCTTCTCGTCCTGACTCCAGGTCGCTTGCACTTCCTCCCAAGTATCGCCATCGACCCAATGCGAAACGAGGATATTCTCGGTCGACAATTCGGCTTCGACGGCAGGCACGACGATCCAGGGATGTCGGCCAGGACCTTCAGCGAACGCATGCTGAGCGGCCGCTTCGCGGCGATAGTCGAGTTCTTCTTCGAGTCCGCTGAGGATTGTCTGCCGATAGCCATCCAGATCGAAGTCGCGCGAAAGACTGCCAAATGGACTCGCCAACCAACCGAGCGATTTCAGGTCGCTCATCACGGCATCGCGGATGCCCGGGTATTGGATTTTGATGGCAAGCTTGCGTCCATCTTGCATCGTGGCGGCATGCACCTGGCCAAGGGACGCCGCTTTCGCGTTGGGATCGATCTCGCGGAACAACTCTTCCGGATCGATTTCCCAGGCCGCCGTCAGAAGCGGACGCATCGTTTCCCAGGGCAGGGGCTCGGTCGACTCGTATAGCTCCGAGAACGACTCGGCTGTGGCAGGGTTGGCTCGGAAGGCAATCATCTGGCCTACCTTCTGGGGCAAGCCTCGCATCTTTCCGAGTCGCTGGGCAACCATCTTTTGCGCGGCCTCGCGCGATTTGTCATCGCGTGACCAACGCAGCTTGAGTGAGTCTTTCGCCAGTTGGGCGTAGTCCCATGTTCGCTTGATAGCCTGAGATGCCATGCCATTCGTCCCGCGTCGTAAATCAGAGCCAGATGGGAAGGCAAACGAGATCGCCCCGAGCGATCATCGACGTCTGCCAGGCAGGCGTGTGAATCGCGGGGCGACAATTCCGAATCTACCGATGGTAGTGGCGTTACTGGGCCGACTGCAGGGCGTCGCCAATTTTTGGGTTCGGGATGAACAGGATATGCCAGTTCAGCTTCTCTTCCCCTTTAAGGAAGGTCGTCTGGCAGATCAAAACATCGTACGAGCATTGAGCCTGAAGCATCAAAGCCTGTTCGAGGACACACGGGCCATAGTCCTGCAGGAAGGCAGGGGGCGACGGTACGAATTCGGCCTGAACCAGTCGAGCGATCGCATTGAAGTAAGCACATCCGAGGATGTTGCCGGTCTCCATCAAGGCCGACTTTTCGGTTTCCGTCCATTCAGGATCGGTCGACACTTCTTGCTTGAACAAGGAAGCCGCCAGGCCGCGGCCGTTCTCTTCGTCGAACGTGAGGATCATCGTGCCGCCAGCATCGCCATCGATTGTCAACACGACCATCGTCAGCGGTTCCATCCCAAGGTCGAACTCTTCCGAGATCGATTCGAGCGGAACTTCTCGCACGCAGTCGAGCGTGAGCGAGATTTTGCCGCCGGTCCAAACGCTCATGGCCGACGACGCCTCGTAAGTGGCGGCCGTCAGCACGTCGTGAAGCACGTGCAAATGCGGCGAGTGATTGGTACTAGCAGTATCCATGAAATCATTCCTTAGCAAATGGCTTCTTCCACTTGGCTGCGGACAGCCAGATCGATGACGGCTGCAGGATCGAGGATCAGGGCAACCCGACCGTTCCCCAGCACACATGCTCCCGAGATACCTTCGACGTTCTGGTAGTTCTCGGCCAGCGATTTGACGACCACGTCTTCTTCGCCCAGAATGCCATCGACCACCAAACCCATCTCGCGACTGTCGTTGCGGATGATGATCATCGTGACATCGTTACTTTGGACCGTGCGAAGCGACGGTTGTCCCCATGAAAACGTATCATGCAATTCGCAAATCGACACCGGACGGCCACGAACCAAGGCAGTTCGTTTGCCATGCACGGTCGTAATGTCGTCGCGACGGAAGCATACAATCTCGACAATCGATTCAACCGGAATCGAGAACAGGTCGCCGTCGATCTTGGCCATCAGGCTTGGCAAAATCGCCATGGTGAGTGGCAACTTGATCGTGAAGATCGTTCCTTGGCCCAGCTTGCTATCAACTTCAACGACGCCGTTGATCGATTCGATCTTGGCTCGGACGATGTCCATCCCCATGCCACGACCTGAGATCTCGGTGATCGCTTCGGCCGTGCTGAAGCCAGGCTCCCAGATCAGTTGATAGATCTGCTGATCGGTCATGCGTTCGAGATCGGATGGCGTTGCCAGGCCTTTCTCGATCGCCTTCTTGGTGATCTTTTCGCGGCTCAAGCCTCGACCATCATCGGTGACCTGAATCACGATGCTGTTTCCGCGATGGAACGCATTGAGCGTGATGACACCGCACTCGGGCTTACCGGCGGCCTTACGCTCGCTTGGGGTTTCAATCCCGTGATCGGCCGAGTTGCGAACCATATGGATCAGTGGATCGCCCAGTTCGTCGATCATTCGCTTATCAAGTTCGGTCTTCTCGCCGAAGATCTCCAGCGTGATTTCCTTACCGTTGGTGCGCGAGATGTCGCGCACAACACGACGGAAGCGGCCAAACAGCGGACCGATCGGAACCATGCGGGTATCCATGATCGTCTTCTGGATGCCATCGGTCACTCGGTCGAGTTGATGAACGGCATCGAAGAAGCTTGTCAGGCCGGTCCGGATCGAATCGATACGCTGCATTTCCTTGCCGATCGAAGCCAGGTTCTGCTGCATCTTGCGGATCTGGCCATGCATGGTGGCCAACTCTTTGTTGGCGATGCCATCTTCCGCTTCCCGCAACATCTTCTGACAAGTCAGATCAATTGCTTCCATCCACTGATGACACTGCTTGTGCGGGATGGCGTCGCGAAGGTTTTCGCCCAACTGGTTGAAGCGTGCCTTGCTGATCACCAACTGGCCGGCCAGGTTCATCAACTGATCGAGCCGTTCGATATCGACCCGCAGCGTTTCCGCTGGCTTGGCGTGGGCCTCGACTTGCTTGCTGGCTTCTGCGGGAGGTTTCGCAGCAGCGGCCACAGGTGCCGGAGCAGCCTTGGCGGCTGGCTTCGCAACCACCGGGGCAGGTTCAACTTTGGGCGGCGTAGCAATCACCGGGACAGGTTCCGGCGGCAGTGCGACAACGGGAGCCTCAATGACCGGTGGCACGACCATCCCAGGTGCTTCGGCTTCCGCGACCTCTTCCGGCATTTCTTCGTTGATCAGCGACTGAACCAGCTCTTCGGCCTGGGTAACCGCTTGTTCGACTTCTTGCTCTGCCGTTGGCTCGGCGACCGATGTAGGCAGGCTGCCACCTTCACGAGGCAGACGATCCAGCTGAACATTGTTCACGCCTGAGACATTCAGGACGCTGCCTAAAGTGATATCTTCGGCGGCGGTAACCATCCCGATGACCACTTCCGACAGATCGCTCAGGTTCTCCAACATTTCGCGCGGGGGTTCGGTCAGTAAAACCACACCTTGGCGGCTCAACTTTTCGCATAGCAATTGAGCTTTCAAGCCAACCAGCGGAGTCGCTGGGTTGAGGGCGACCCGAGCCAGGACCAGGTGGTCCGCGTCGGTCTTGTAATGGGCGTTGGCCAACTGTTGCAGTTGGGCCAGATCAATTCCGCCCGATTTGTTTTCCTCGGCAGCCGCAACAGGCTCGGCTGCACCGCCATCGGTCGATTCACAAGCTGCTTCCGCGGCGAGCAGTTCGCCGGCGAAATTTGGAAAGTCGACGTCGACCGGTTCGCCACTCCGCAAACCCTTGAGATAGGTCCGCAAGGCATCGGCACAGCCGAGCAGGGCGTCGATCAACACGGGTACGAGTGCCTTGCCGGCATCGCGATGCTGCTGCAAGACATCTTCCATCAAGTGGGCCAGCTTGGCAGGTCGGTTCAAACCGATCGATGCCGCGGATCCTTTGATTCGGTGAGCGGTGCACATCATCGTGCGAACCGACTCTTCCTGCTGGGCACTATCATTACCCAGCAACAAGTCGACCATTTCGTCGAGAGACAATTCCGTCTCGTCCAGGAAAATGGCCAGGTACTTGGCAGGGATCTCCGATTCATCGTGAACATCAGCGAACATTTCGCGACAGTCGACTTGAACCGGAGAAGAGGCGGAGGCACTGTTCGATTCAGCAGGTTCCATGATCGGCTCACTTACGCTGGATTGGCTCGGCTGGGTGGATGACGAATCGGGCACATCACTGAAAGCTGACTCGACGTCATCTTGGGCTCCCTGCTTCTTCAGAGCGCCGCCAGCTTCTAAGATCTCGGTGATGGCGTTTAGCTGCTTTTCGCAATCTAAGTCGTCATTTTGATTGTCACGCAGATGATCGATGATTTCGCTAAGGCGATCCACGGCGACGTAGACCACCTTCACGGCTTCATGATCGATATGCAGCTGGCCTCGACGAGCTGCATCAAAGACATTTTCGATGTTATGCGTCAGTTCGTTGATTCGCGGCAGCCCCAGCATGGCCGACAGGCCTTTGATGCTGTGGGCCGAGCGAAACATGTCGTTCAGCAACGCCTCGTCGATGGGAAGGTCGCGTGTCTCTTCGTTGCGAGTCCACTCTTCCAGCTCCATCAGACGCTCGTTGATTCGCTCGATCAGCTGGTTAGACTCATCGAGAAAATCCGCCAACAAATCGTCGGAGCAATCGTCGCGTGTAGCACTGTTGTTGTTCATGTTACTGCCCCAGTTTCACTGCGGAGGAAAACGCCTCCACTCCTTGGCAATTAGGTTCGTCGGTAAAGCCAAGGATGGATACGTTCGAATCCGTCCATCAGATCACTAATTCCTTCCGCGGCACCAGCCACCAGGAAACTACCTGGCTTCATGGCCTTCTGGATGTTGGCAATCACGCGTCGTTTCGAGTCCGCGTTGAAGTAAATCAAGACGTTCTTCAGGAACACCAGATTGAACGGTCCATCTGGCATGCGATCCAGCAAGTTGTGCTGACGGAAGCGGGTCATGGCTCGCAGTTTCGAGTTCGGCTCCCAAATGTGAGCGCCACCCATCTGGTTGAAGTGCTTCTGCTTCAAGTCGGCCGGAACCAACCGCATGGAGCGTTCACCAAACTTGGCCTGTTGAGCCTCTTGAACCGCACCGATGCCGATGTCAGTTCCCAGGATGTCAATTTTCCAAGCGGCTGGGTTTCGCAAACCGTCCGCGGTACAGCAAGCGATCGTGTAGGCTTCATCCCCGGTGCTGCACGCGGCAGACCAGACTTTCAACGAACCCTTCCCATCCTTCTGTAACTGCGGCAGAAACTCTCCACGAAGCCATTTCCAATTCGACTCATCGCGAAAGAGATAGGTCTCGTGCGTGGTAACTTCCTGCAGAAAACCGTCCCATTCCGGGTGCGACGTCGGCAGCTTGCTCAAAAACTTAAAGTACTGTTCGAAGTCGGCGATGCCAGTTTCTTTCAGACGACGACGAATTCGGTTGGAAAGCAATTGCTTCTTGGCCGGCGAGATTTCAATCCCCGCGACTTCGTAAATCATCTTGGCGTAGCGCCGCATTTGATCGTCAGTAACTTGCGATGTTGCGGAGAATGCGGTCATTCCTGCCTTCCTTTTCCTGTCGGTCTTTCCTGAGAAACACGAGTAACGCGTCGTCCCGTGCGACCAGGCAAGGGACGACCGTAGATAACTTGTCGTTCCGATTTAGATGCGGAACCGGCTTACCAGTTCGCGAAGCATGGTTGCCTGGGCTCCCAGTTCTTCGCTGCTGGATGCCATCTCTTCGGCAGCGGCCGCCGACTGTTCGGTGACACCAGAAACCTGCTGGATGGCACCAGCGACTTCGTTGGCGTTCTGAGCCTGTTCGACTGTCGAGGTCGCGATCTCCGAGATCTTGTTGGCGGTCGAGCTGACGCCGGCGATGATCTTCTCGAGGGCCGCCCCCGTCTGAGCACTGAGCATTGAACCGTCCGAAACTCGTTGCGTCGATTCTTTGATCAACGACGAGATCTCTTTGGCAGCTTCGCTCGAGCGTTCCGCCAGCTTGCGAACTTCGTCGGCGACAACGGCAAACCCCAGACCATGTTCACCGGCACGAGCGGCTTCGATGGCGGCGTTCAAGGCCAACAGGTTGGTCTGGCTGGCGATCTCCGAAATGACCTGGATGATTTCGCTGATCTGCTCCGAAGAGGTCTTGATCAGTTCCATCGCTTCGATCGATTTCTGAACCGCGTTGCCACCGTCTTGTGCCATGCGGCTGGTGTCGCCGGCCATTGCATTGGCTTCGCTGGCGTTGTCTTTGACCGAGTCGATACTGCGGGTCAATTCTTCGATCGACGCACTCATTTCTTCGACCGAGGCACTCTGAGTCTGGGCACCACTAGCCATCGACTGCGAGCTTTCCGCAATCACGGTCGCACCTTCAGCGAACTGCGAACCACTGTCGACCACCTGGCTAATGATGTCACGCAGGTCGGCGATCATGCGATCGATCCCTGCAGCGAGCTGACCGATTTCGTCGGCACGTTCGATGTTGGTGCGTTTGGTGAGGTCTCCCTCGGCAGCAGCGCTGACGACTGTCAGTATGGCATCGACGCTATGTTTTAGTTCGGCTTGTTCTTCACGTTCGCGGACGGCACGAGCCTGTTCGGCCTTTTCCGCATTAATGCGATCCGTAATCAGCGACCAGGCCACCATCGGACCGGTGTATTTGCCTTGTTTGTCGTAGATGGCACTCGCCTGCAAGTCGAGGTATTCGCCTTCCAGTTCGATCTGCGTCTTGATCGGCAAATTTGCCGGGTCGGCCAACAAGCTACGCTGATGGGCTGGGTTTTTGTGGAAGATGTCGTACGTGTTGCCAATGATTTGGGCAGCCGGAACAGGCAGAACATGTTCGATGGAACGCAGCGTTTTTTCCGAAGCTGGGTTCATGTAGGTGATAACGCCATCGAGATTCGCCAACAGGATGTTGATCGGAGCGTTCTCGACGATGGCGGACTTTTCGGCAGCGGCTTGTTCCAGGGCCTGCTTTTCCGTAACCACTTCCCAGGTCACCATCGGACCGAGGTAGTTGCCATCGTGATCGTAAGTGGCCGAAACGAGCAGGTCGGCGAGTTGATCGCCAACATTGATCAGCGTGCGGACCGGCAGGTTATTGGGATTCTCCAAGACGTTCCGCTGCATTGAGGGGTCTTTGTGAAAGATGTCGATCTTCTGGCCGATCACTTCCTCAGGTTTGCAGGGAAGGTAAGCAGCCAGGCTTTTCAAAGTCGTGAGGCTGGCTGGATTAACGTAGGTGATCGTCAGATCTTTGTCGGCCATCATGATGTTGACGGGCGAGTTCTCGCTCATCGCGCGGGCGACCGACAGTTCTCTCTGAAGGTTCTGTACGTTAGCTGGCTTGCTAGTTGCTTTGGTCGAAGTCATGGTCAGATATCTCGTAAAATTCAAGGAACGTATTATTTGAAGCTGCCCCCTCCAATGAATTTCGTCTGCTCCATGCATTCGTGTCCTGCCAGGCGTGCGTGGCAGGACTCCCCTTTATCGATCGCCGAGCCGAGACTCTTTCCGAACCTTAGCTGGTTCGAGATTCGAGCATTTCGACGTCTGCTTTGCCGAGAATCTTGTCGATGTCGAGCAAGATAAGCAGGCGTTTGTCGAGCTTCACCAGGCCGGTGAGGTACTCGCGTCCCAGACCGGCAACAGTCGGAGGTGGCGAGGAAATCTGGTCTTTCGAGATACGCAGGACTTCGCTGACCGCGTCGACAATGATGCCGACCGTCTTGCCGCCAACGTTCATGACCATGATGCGGGTTTCGTCGTTTGCGTCCTGCACCTGCAGGCCAAAACGGAGCCGCAAGTCCACGATCGGGATGACCGTGTTGCGGAGATTGATCAGCCCCTTGATATAATTCGGAGTTTGAGGAACACGGGTGATTTCGCCCATCAGGATGATTTCCTGAACGCGGGTGATCTCGATCCCATATTCTTCCTTGGCCAGTTGGAAACTGACCAGTTGCATTGAGTTCAGCCCTTCGCGCCGCTGTGATTCGTGGCCCGAACGTTCTTCCTTCTGCAGATCTTCAGTTGTGACGGACAAAGCTCAGTCTCCCGATCAGTGTGCTGGAACGAATATTTCGATCCGATCCGCTGCCCCGAGAAAATCGGGCGGGACGACCTTGTCCCTATGGAGTGCTCCGTCACTTTCGGATTTACGTCTTTGGTCAAAAGGTGCAGCCAGCCAACTGCGTACCTGCGACGTTCACGTATAAAGGTCGGTCTGTGTTAGCGAGAATGTTTGCCCAGGTGTCATTTTTTCTTCAGGTGTTTTCCACATCCTGCGTAACCTAGACGTAACAAACCGAACAATCGCACCACGCAAAGGTGCTTAACCGCACCACACTATCTCAGGGGAAATCGAACCGGCTGCGGCAGGCCCGCAATCCGGCCTTTGACCTTCTTATTAGCGGTCTGAGCGAGCCAAATCTATTTGGCGAATTTTTTAATCAGCACGTTTGACCGCACCCCGGAACAACCTATCGTTCGGTAGAAATTTTTATTTCCAATCGGCAATCTCAACCGACCACATCATGGTCGTGAGGGCAGGCTACTAAGAGGAGCTATACGAATCATGGCTGTACGCGTTCTCGTCGCCGACGACTCCAGCACAATGCGAAAAATCATCCTTCGATCCTTGCAAGCGGTCGGTGTGCCGAGTGCTGTCGAAGCGGCCGACGGCGAAGAAGCCGTCAAAATCTTCAAGCCAGGCGAGTTCGATCTGGTTCTGACCGACTGGAATATGCCAGGCAAGAGTGGCCTGGAAGTGATTCAGGAGATTCGCAAGATCGACAAAGACGTGAAGATCATGATGGTCACCACGGAAGCAGAAAAGTCGCGCGTGATGGAAGCGATCCAGGCCGGTGTTTCCGACTACCTGGTGAAGCCATTCACGGCGGACACGCTTCGCGAAAAGCTGGAAAAGCACGGCTGCTAAGCACGAAGGGCATCCCCACGGGAAACCCTCACGAACTTTGCAATGCGACGAAGTCCATTATTGGCACTTCGTCGCATTTCGCTGTTTCGAAAGGTGGCCAGGCATGGCCACTATTCTTTTTTCGACACGACGATCTTGTCGCCATCGATCTCGTAGGTGAGCGGCGAGTCGCTGAACACGGCATCGAGCAGCGCCGTCAGATCGGCTTCTTTGACGTTGTAAGAGATCCGCGTCTTCATTTGCTCGCCGAGACCGCTGGGAATCTCAAACTCCATTCCCAATTGTTGCCGGAGCGAGTTCACCACAAGTTGAAGTGGCAACTGCTCGACCTTCATCGTGTACTGTTTCTTACCTGGCATCACGACCGTGCTGCGGGCCGTGCCTCCCTTCAGCAGCTTGGCGACTTGTTCCTGGATCTGCTGCGATCCAGTGACGGCCAGTTGGCTCTTGCCATCGGATTCGACCTTCGCGTCGGGGAATAGTTGGCGAATCTTCTCGATCGCCTCGTTATGTTTGCCAGCAAAGCGATAGACGCGGGTCAGCGTCAGCTCTTCCGGGATCGGCACCAGAATCATCTCGACGCCATCGCCTGCTTTCGCCAATCGGTACGAAGCGTGATAGCCAGCAAGGACCAGCGTCAGATAGTCGGTCGTTCGCATCGCCGGAAAGTCGGCCGCTGGCCACAAGTCGTTCTTGATCGCCGCGTCGAGATTCGGAATCGTCATCCCGGCCTGCTGGGCAACCGACGTCACAATCTCGGAAGGCTTCGACAAACGTTCCCAGCTACGTGGCTTGCGATCCAACAGTTCGAGCGCCGCGGGCAAACCGCAAGTCTTCGCGAACTCGGCCTGCAACTCGGCAACGGTTGGCAATCGTGAAGCGGTTTCTTCCGGCCCGAGATAAATCACGTCCCCCACACGCGACATGCCGACACCCACGGTCGCTGCGATGCGCTGCAGCCCAAGGCCAAGCTGCTCGTTGCTGAAGGTCATTTGAATCGGCTGGTCTGGGTCGATCCGACGATCGAGAAAGATTGCCACGCGATGCGTCCGCGATAGACGTGTTAGTCCATCCCGCAGCGGCACCTGATCCCACGTCAAATCGAAGGTCGACAAGAGCTGCTTATCGAGATCAGCTTCGGTCCGCCAGTCAACCCTTTCTTGCCCCAAAATGGGCCCCGTTAATAGCCAGAAACTGGCTGTCAAGAGTGCAAAAAAAAGGTTCGGAACTTTGTATAGAGAGAGGGTCATCGAGGGTTTGCTCCCGGGTACCTCGTGATTACACTCGGAACTTATTCAATGGATTGACCATAAAGGATTTTCGTACTCAGGACGAGTGGAATGTGCCCCAATTGCTTTAAGATCGAACTGTGAGCGAGAGCCCGGAACGTAAACCTGTCCTGCTTTCTATCTTCCAAAAGTATCTTGCGGAAGAAAACACCGCCTTGTTTATTCATCGGGTCGCTGCGGTCTATACGTGTGGCACTTTGGAACGACTTTCATTGCATGGCTCGCCCGAAGTTCGTCGGGCCGCGGTGATGGCACTGTGTTTTGTAAGCGACTACTCCTCGAACCATACCGTAGGCATGGCCCTGAACGATTCCGATCGTGGGGTTCGCTTGATTGCCGAGAACGGGATCCGCTCGCTGTGGATCCGCGCCGGCACGCAAAGCCAACGGCATCGGCTGCGTAAAGTCATGTCGCAAATCCAAGGCAACTCGCTCGAGTGTGCCCTGGAGGAAGCCGATTCTTTGATTGTCGATGCTCCCTGGTATTCGGAAGCGTACAACCAGCGAGCCCAGGTCCACTACAAGCGAAAGAACTTCGAGCGGTCGCTGCGAGACAACCACCAGACGCTGGAAATCAATCCGTATCATTTTCCCGCCGCCATCGGCATGGGGCAGTGTTACTTGCGTCAGGGGGAAAATGTCATGGCCCTGGATAGTTTTCGCCGAGCTTTGCGTTTGAATCCGAACCTGGAATCGATCCGAACTCAGATCAGCTACCTGGAACGCCAGTTGGAAGAAATGTAGCGGTCACCAGCACCACAACCGCAGGCCAGGGGGGCTGTTCGTTGTGGAAAGCTGGCCATAGCGTGCAATAATAGAGAGACATCTCACCCTTTGCATGCCGCCTTGGCAAGGACTGCGACTATGCCCCCCCAGATTAACCCTGTTCTAATCCTTGGGGCCGGTATCAACGGCGCGGCCCTGGCTCGCGAGCTTCTGCTGAACCATATTCCGGTGGTTCTGGTCGATCACGCCGACATCGCTTCTGGCACGACAAGCTGGTCGACGCGTCTGATTCATGGCGGACTTCGCTATTTAGAGCATGGCGAAACGTCGCTCGTTTACGAATCTCTCGCGGAACGGGAACGCTTTCTGCGCAATTCCCCGGAGCATGTCGCCCCTCTCGAACTCATGATTCCGGTGAAGTCTCAGTTTGCCGGACTGGTTTCTTCCGCAGCGGGGTTCTTTAACTTGCCGATCTTTCAGTCTGGCAATCCGTCGCGTGGCTCTTGGGCGATTCGCAGCGGGCTGACAATGTACGACTTCCTGGCGGGCAGTCAGCAGCTTGGCAAACACAAACGACTCAGCAGCCAACGCTGGAAACCTATCGGCTTCGATCCAAGTTTCATGGATGTGTTCAGCTACTACGATGGTCAGATTGAATTCCCGGAGTTGTACGTCTCGACGCTGATTCGCGATGCCGAAACGATCGCTCAGCAGAATAGTGTCCGCTTCACGCTTCGTACCTATCGACGACCGAAACCCAATGGCGAACACTTTGAATTCGAGAACTTGCTCGACTTCGACTCGCCGACCGATCCGATCACACCGTCGGCACTCGTGAATGCCTCGGGACCGGCAGGAGACGAAACGCTCGAGCAGTTGGGCATTCCTTCCAATCGTTTGTTTGGCGGCACGCGTGGTTCGCATCTGATTTCGCATAAGCCCGTCCTGGTCGAGAAGCTCGGACGAACTGGCATCTATGCCGAGGCCTTCGATGGACGCCCGGTCTTTATCTTGCCGTGGAACGGCGGAGCGTTAATTGGCACGACCGACCTTCGCCACGATGGCGATCCTGAAGTCGCCACGGCCACGCCAGAGGAAATTGATTACCTGCTTCGCTGTGTGAACTCGGTGCTCCCCGACGTTGAACTGAAGCATGAAGACATCACGCAGCATTACAGCGGCGTGCGACCTTTGCCTTTCGTGCCCGAGGGCTCGACCGCATCGATCCCGCGCGGCCATTGGCTGCATACGCACGAAGGCACACCTTGGCCGTGCTACACGATTGTTGGTGGTAAGCTGACGACCTGTCGTTCGCTGGCAGAGCATTCGGCCGAAACGATCTTGAAACAACTCGGTCAGAAGCAGGTTGCCAATTCGCAGGATCGGAAGACCTACGAAGGGGAGAAGCCGCAGATCTCGCCCGGCGGTCGCGCCCGTTTTGTGCTTCAGCACCTGACTGGTGTCGCCCCGGAAGCCGATACAAAAACGGCAGCGGCCGCTTCGATCGAAAAATTGAACGCCAAGACGATGGCCGACGTGATCGAACGTCGTTTGATGCTGGTCTTCGATCCGACGCTTTCAGTCGCGCATCTGGAAGCGGTGGCGGACGCCTTAATCGAAGCTGGCAAGCTTTCAGCCGATGCCCGGCAAACAACCATCGACCAATACATTCAGCGGATGGATACCCGATTTGGCAAACAGGTTCTTCCCGCCTAGCCCCACCTGAAGGACTTTTTCATGGCCCAGTATATTCTTGCCCTCGATCAGGGCACGACTTCCAGTCGCTCGATTCTGTTCGATCGTGACGCCAAAATTGTCTCAACCGCCCAGGAAGAGTTTCGCCAGATATTGCCGACGCCTGGCAATGTTGAGCACGACCCGAACGATATCTGGACGAGCCAACTGAACACCGTGAAGGGAGCAATCGGCAAAGTCGATCTCGCCCAGATCGCGGCGATCGGGATTACCAACCAGCGCGAAACAACCGTCGTCTGGGACAAACGCACCGGCGAACCGATTCATCATGCGATCGTCTGGCAAAGCCGTGTTTCCAGCTACATCTGCGATCGACTTCGCAGCGAAGGGCTGGAAGACACCATCCGCCAGAAAACAGGTCTGGTGCTCGACGCCTACTTCTCGGCGACCAAGCTGATGCATCTGCTCGAAACGGTTGACGGGGCCCGGGAAGCGGCAGAGCAGGGGCATCTGCTGTTCGGTACGATCGACTGCTATCTGGTTTGGAAGCTGACCGGCGGCAAGCGTCACGTTACCGACTTCAGCAATGCGTCGCGCACCATGATGCTGAATTACGAAACGCTCGATTGGGACGACGAACTTCTCGCTGCCTATCACATTCCGCGCGGCATGTTGCCAGAGATCGTCGACTGCAGCGGCAAGTTCGCCGAGACCGATCCGGCCGTCATCGGCCATGCAATCCCAATCGCAGGCATGGCTGGCGATCAACAGGCGGCTTCGTTCGGGCAGACTTGCTTCGATCAAGGGATGGTGAAAAACACCTACGGAACCGGCGCATTCGCCTTGATGAACATCGGCGACAAACCTGTCCTCTCGACAAACAATCTATTGACCACCGTCGGTTGGAAAATCGGCGATCAGGTCAGCTACGCGTTGGAAGGTTCGATTTTCATCGCCGGCGCGGTGGTGCAGTGGCTGCGTGATGGGCTGGGAATCATCGAAAGCTCGTGCGAAGTCGAACCGTTGGCCGAGACGGTTTCCGACAATGGTGGCGCTTACTTCGTGCCCGCCTTCGTCGGCTTGGGTGCGCCCTATTGGGATCCGAACGCTCGCGGAACGATCATCGGCATCTCTCGTGGCACGACCGCCGGTCACATTGCCCGGGCAGCCTTGGAAGCGATGGCCTTCCAAACACGCGATCTGATTGAAGCGATGCAGCGCGACTCAGGCGTGCCGCTGCAAGTGCTGCAGGTCGATGGTGGTGCCAGCGTGAACAACGCCTTGATGCAGTTCCAAACCGATTTGCTGGGTACGACCGTTCGCCGACCGAAGATCAGCGAAACGACTGCCTTGGGCGCCGCCTTCCTGGCAGGCCTGGCCGTTGGCTTCTGGGAATCGCAGGACGAACTGCGTAAACTGTGGAACCTCGACCGCGAATTCACACCCCAAGGCGATCGCGAATCGATCGACCGCATGTATACGAAGTGGCTGGAAGCGGTCAAACGAAGCCAGAACTGGGAGGGAGGAGCCTCTTAATGCTGTTGAGCGAATGGATCATGACGATCTTTACCGGGCTGATCGGTATCGGAGGCATGTGGGCCGCAATTTTTGACGTGCCGGCCGTCTTTCAATCGAATAAGATCGGGTTTCTTGATCGTCGCCTGGGGCACTCCGCGACGCGGCTTGTCGTTGGCGTCGCTGGATTCTTGATCGTGCTGCTGGCGATTAGTTTCGTCCTGATTCCGCCGAGATAGCGCAGCGATTGGGAAGAACGCCAGACTTTCTTGAGCTTCCCGCCAAGATCGCCCCCCGAACGGCGAATACCCGTTCAACCTTCCTGCTCCTCGTTCCGCATGGCCCCATGGTATTCATCCCTCACGGCACCGACGCCCCGATCTACCATCCGCCGATCGCGACGCTCACGATCGTCGTGCTGAATGTCCTGCTGTTCTTCGCCACCCCGCTGGTCCATCACTACCAAGAGTTCGATCAGGCACATCGCCGCCTGGGGCATACGATCGTGGATTGGGCGTTTGAAGGGGGTGGCTACGACGGGCCCGACGCGTACAAACTTCAATATGGTGCCGGTCTGAAGCCTTGGCAGGGGATCACTTCGACCTTTCTGCATGCAAACATGATCCACCTGCTGATCAACATGGTCTTCCTGTGGATGTTCGGCATGATCGTCGAAGGCAAGATCGGCTGGCCGCGTTTCCTGGCAATCTACTTTGGAATCGCGCTTTTGCGTGGCATTCTCGCACAGCTTTTCTGCATCATCTTTTTACCCAACCTGCACACCGCCTCGATGGGTGCATCCAGTGTTGTATTCGGCCTGATGGGGATCGCCTTGGTATGGGCTCCTCTCAATACAATTCAAGTCACATTTGCCGGCAATCGATATCGTGTTCAGCATGAGGTCTCGGAAGTCGATATCCCGATCTACGGCTTCGCAGGCTGCTTCCTATTGATTGAAGCGATCTACACGCTGGCCATGCTGCAACGTCACGGCATAATCGCCCCCACGGCGCACACGCTCCACCTTCTCGGAGCGATCCTGGGCCTGGCAATTGGCGTGGTGATGGTCAAACGCAACTGGGTCGATTGCGAGCACTACGATATCTTCTCGGTCTGGGCGGGTCGCCACACGATGAAACCGGAGGAACGTGATCCAGAAGGCGTTGCCCGGAAGCAGGCCAAAATAGTCGAGCGAGGCGTCAAGCAGATTCAAGAGATCCTGGCCGCAGGGGACAACCCGCAACTCGCCTATCGGGCTCACATCAGCATGCGCGAGAAATACGCCAGTTGGAGTTTGCCCGAGAAAGAGTTCCTGCTCATCATCAAGCAACTTTGCGACCACCAGCACGACAACGACGCCGTGACCGCGATGGAAGAATACTTGAAAACAGGCCGGCCCAAACAAAACCAGGTTCGCCTCAAACTTGCCTCGATGCTTGTTGGTTCGATGGCCCAGCCAGGCCAGGCGATGCGAACCCTGGTCGCGATCAATTACGATAAGCTAAGCCATCGCGAACGTCAGATCTATGATCAGATCTCGGCGAAAGCCAAAGCTCGCAGCATGCACAATGCCGCCGAGAACGAACTCGAATTCTAGACTCATCTTTCCCTCCAACTGGTCTGCCTCGTGTCTTTCGATCTGTTTGAACGTCGTCGTGGGATTCGCATTCCGCACGACATCTACCCCAGTGCCAAGCATCCACCGGTGATCTCGGTCGCGATCATTGTGCTGGTCGGCCTTTGCGTGATCGTCGATCCCTATCTGAACTTTCGCCTGCCATCGCAGTCGAACTTTATTCCGCCGTTAACCGAAGCGGAAGAAGCGAGACTCAGCGACCTGCAGTTTCATGTCGCGAGGCTTCAACAGAACCCTAACGCCACCCGAATGCGTGATCCTTCCGGCGTTGGGCAGCTTTCGCTGAAAGAGGCAGAGACACAGCTCGATGCATTGAAGAAGCAAGCCCGCGAGCATGAATCCCACAAACCGATGCATCCCTTCACGCTCCATCTGGGCAATGGGCTGCATCCGGTGCAGTGGTTCACCGCGCCCTTTCTGCATACCAGTTACGTCGCTTTGCTCTTCAACTTGTACATGCTGTGGATGATGGGACTGATCGTCGAAGGAAAGCTTGGCTGGTGGAAATTCGGCTTGCTATTCCTGCTGCTGGAAGCAATCAGTAACGGCCTGATTCAATGGAACTCGTTGGGCGTCACGAATCCCATTCCGCCGATGACCTGCGGTATGACCACAATCATCTTTCTGCTGATGGGAATCGCGTTCTTTATCTCACCAAGCCGCAACATCCTGGTCGCGACACTCACGCGCAGTCACTGGCGGGACGACCCAATGGATGACGACGTCACCTTCAGCTTTCAATCCCCCTTCTTCCATTTCGGGATCCTGATCGGGTACGGCTTTATCCTGTATCTGTTCGACGTGAGAGCGACTTGGTGGATCGTTACCCCAATGCTCGGCTGGTTTGCCTTGGGCATGGCGATCGGCGCAATCATCTCTCGATTGAATATCCCTGGCGATGACGAACCGGACTTGCTGGACTTTGTCATCGGCGCATGAAAAAAGCCCCGCTTTTTACATGCGAGGCTTTTTCGTGGAGAATGATCGGTGGTCGTCGACTAGCGGTGCATATTCTGCGAAGCCATGGCTTGCTGAACCATCGACGAGTAACGCTGTGGATCGCCCCAGAAGGCCTGCAGGCTTTCTTCGCTGCTGAACAGATAAAGCGTGCCGCGATAGGTCAAACCGAAGCGACGATCGCCAGGAACGACTTGCCCCTTGCCGAGGTAAGCGACAGGATCGATCCCCGACATGACCGGGCTGAACTTGTTAGGGTTCGACAGAAACTTCTGCTGATCGGCTTGCGACGAGAACAGGTAGACCTGACCTTGGTGCTGAGCACCCCAGCGTGGATCACCCTTCTGCCACTTCATCTGCTCGACCAAAGTCACTGGGCAGTAACCATCCATGGCGAACTTTGGCTGGCCTGGCTGAGCAGCCGGTGCTGCAGCAGGAGGAACCGATGGAGCAGGGGCCGACTGGCGTGGTGGCATTGCTGGCGGAGCGACTGGCTGCTGGTTCGAGGCAAACTGCGACGAAGCGGGAGCAACTGCCGGGCCTGGTGCCGAGGCGGCTGGATGGGCCGGAGCAAAGCGACTTTGTGGTGCCGATTCAGCTGGCATGCTTGGCTGGGCGTTGCCGCCATTGGAAGCGAATCGCGAGTAGTTCGACTGCGGAGCCGCTGGCTGCTGAGGAGGAGCCATGCCATTAGGAGCGGCCGCTGGTGGTGCGGTGCTGTTGCCCGAGAAGTTCGAGTAACGTGAACCGCTGGCAGCGTCAGCCGCAGCAACACTAGGTTCTGGGTGCTGTGGTGGTGCTGGCGAAGTGACCGGGGTGGTGTTCGCGGCCTGGGCAATCATGCGGTCCGCTTGAGGACCAGCATTGGGATTCATCTTGGCGGAGACTTGAGCCAGAACCGCCGTGTAGCGATTCTGATCCTGAGGGCTGATCATGCGATAGACGATCTGACCGGCAGGCGTGATCACCACGTCTTGCGGCCAACGATCGACGCCGAATTCTTTGGCGACTTCTGGCTCGCTGCTGGCGTTCACCTTCACTGGAATGTAGTTACGTTCCAGTTCTTGTGCGAAGCTGGCTTGCGAAAAAACATTCGCTTCCAGACGACGGCACGGCGGGCAGTTATCCCCGTAGAAGTGAATCAGCACGAGTTGATTCTGAGCCGCGGCAACACGCTTGGCCAGATCAACACTCGGTGCCCAGCGAACGGCGTCCTCGGCGAGAATCGTCGTCTGCATCGCCAACAAGAGGACGAGGGCGGTATTTCGGATAATGGACGACATGAATGAACGAGCCCCGGTAAGCGAGTTCCAAAGATTGGCTTGGTTCGGTTTTCCATAGGGTGATATCGGGACGGTTGCAAAGGGAAATGCATCGAAAATGCCGGTTTTGCGGAATTTCCTGAATGAAATTGCCGAGACAGTCGCGTGGTAGCTACCAGTTAGGGAAACTGGCGCGGCGATAAGTCACCTGAGCACAAAGGTTTGCTACGACTCCGCAAAAATGCTTGCAGAAAAAGAGAATGTATGTCGATGGAATAAGAATGATAGCTTGACAGGTTCTGGTAAATCCTTATGATTCCAGTAGTTTGATCGTCATTGGTCTTTCCACGAAACTTCGCGTTTCACCCCTACTGGAGCCAACGACCATCCTTTCTGCTCAACGGCGTGGAACTGAAATGATCAGTTAACGTCAAGTTCTTCGAGCAGGTACGGTTTTCTTTTTGCGGCCACGGCGTTAGGTGGCTAGTTTGAGAACCAAGGAAGCTTTCAGTTCTTCAGGGAACTGTTTCGGTTACCATTCGACCTCACTAGGGTAACTAGCTCTTGCCAGGCAACTAGCAACGGCTTCTCCGATGTGGGCTTTGAGTAGCCACCAATTTTTCATTTGTGACTCGATTGGTAACGGAATTACCTCTCGGCAATCATACATGGCCAGCCAGCTTGCTCTCGGGCACACGGCTTGGTCGTAAGTCGCAATTCTCACGAGCAACTTCGCTTTCGATGAATTGCAACTCGGATACCTCTCACGCAGCGACATTCCAGGCGGAATGTTCCGTCCCCAGGCTGAGAGAGGTTTGTGGGCAAATTCGCCACCGTCAGATGCCGAACCTCGGCGATGTCAGTGCGAGTTTTTCCAGCTCCCAAGGCAAAAGGAATCTTTCAAACACGTTCAGGTCGTAGTCCCTTACCAGGGATGCAACCTCAGGAATCTGTACCCGCGATCCGGTCTACTTTCTAAAGTCCCGGGTCGAACCTGACTTCTGTGATTAGGTAGTTTTCATGTCAAACAAACGGCAGACCCGCTCGAAATCGGGTGGGCGACGGCGCGGCAACAGCGGCGGTTCTCAGTCTGGATCCGGAACGGGCCCGAAGGGTCGCGGACGATCCGGAGGAGGACGTCGCCGATCTTCTCCGCCAAGCTCGAATGTGCCACGTAACAATCTCGACAACGAAGAATTTGAACCAGGCGAACCAATTCCATTGGAACCTGGCTATGGTCTTCTCGAGATGCACCCTAACGGCTACGGGTTCCTCCGCAGTCCCGCCAACAACTATGCTCGCGAACGCACCGATCCATTCGTGCCTGGCACGATGATCGAACGTTACGGACTTCGCGAAGGGGTGATGATTCGCGGCATGATCCAGCGGTTCCGCCGCGGCCAGGGTCCTCGCCTGCGAGACGTCTTCGATGTCGATGGCATGCTGCCAGAAGACTATTTGAATGTGAAGTCGTTCGACGATCTGACTCCGGTCAATCCTTCCCATCACTTGAGGCTGGAATTCGACGGCGGCCCACTTACCAACCGCATCGTCGATCTGTTGACTCCGCTTGGCAAAGGCCAGCGTGCGTTGATTGTCGCTCCGCCACGTACCGGCAAGACGATGCTGCTGCAGAATGTCAGCCGCGGTATCACCGCCAACCACCCCGATGTGAAACTGGTGGTACTTCTGATTGACGAACGTCCGGAAGAAGTCACCGATATGCAGCGTAGCATCAAGGGCGAGGTCATCGCGAGCAGCCTCGACCGCGATATCGAAAGCCACGTTCGCTTGTCGCAACTGGTGATCGAACGTTGCAAACGTCTGGCCGAAGCAGGTCAGGACGTCTTCTTGCTGCTCGATTCGATTACGCGTCTGGCTCGTGCTTTCAACAAATGGGTTGGCGATAACCGCGGCAACAATGCCATCATGTCGGGCGGTATTAACGTCAAGGCCATGGACATCCCGAAGAAGCTGTTCGCAACGGCTCGTTCGTTTGAAGAAGGTGGTTCGCTGACCATTCTCGGTACGGCCCTGGTCGACACCGGCAGCAAGATGGACGAAGTGATCTTCCAAGAGTTCAAAGGAACCGGCAACATGGAACTGGTTCTCGATCGCAAGTTGGCCGACCGCCGTGTCTGGCCGGCGATCGACATTTCGCAGTCGGGCACCCGTCGCGAAGAACTGTTGCTTGATCCAGAGACTCATAACGCCGTGATTGCTCTGCGTCGTACATTGACCTCGATGCACCACATCGATGCCATGGAACAACTGACCAAACAGTTGACCAAGTACGAGAATAACGACCAGTTCGTGAGCTTGATCGCCAATAGCCGCGATCGGTATCAATAGGCTTGTTCAGTAGCGCCGCGGCGAGAACGACTTCACCGCGGCCTTGCCGGCACAAAGCAAATCAACGAGAGCCGTCCGATATGGGCGGCTCTTTTGCTAGGGCATCCAGTTGCTGCTGATCGCGCCAGATCAGAAACGCAAACAAAGGAATCGCCGCAATCGCTGCCCACTGATAAGCCGTCAATCCCCATGCAAACGTTGGTTCTGGACGCAACCATTCGGTGAAGAACCGAAACGTCATGTAGGCGATCAGGTAGATCTTAAACAACTGCCCCGGGAAGCATTTCTTCTTCCACAGCACAAAGAAGACCGCAGCGCACGTCAGGTGAAAGATCGATTCGTAGATCTGCGTTGGATGACGGAGCAGGGTGCCGCCATCGGGTGCCAAAGGAAACGTAAAGCTCCAAGGCAGATTGCACTCTTTCCCAAAACAACAGCCCGCCATAAAGCAGGCCCAGCGTCCGATGCCAATCGAAACGGCCACCGGCACGACGAAGCTGTCGCCCGTTTTGGTGCGGATATCCATCACCCACTTGGCGAGTTCGACGCCGAAGTACCCGCCCAGCAGTCCGGCAATGATCGTCTTGCCATGCGCGAACCAGGCCGTGCCGTCGATTAGCCCGTTGTAGTCGTACAAGGCGAAAGGAAGCTTCGCACCGATCATAGCGCCGCAGAAACCACCGACCGCAATCCCCAGTTTTTCCCACCGAGCCAGTTCGAGCTTCTCTTGAAACAACCGCAGTAGCACAAAGCCGACCGTAATCGCCACGCCCATGATGGCCATGTAAATGAGTTGATTCATCCAGAGATCTCAGCAGTCGACTTGAGAGGCGGGAGCGGCACGTGCCCATCGCGATAGAGCACATTGTAGGCACAAAACGGAACGACATGTCCGCTCGGCAAAAGATGATGCACGCAGCATTTCATCACCCGGCGGACGTCGAAGTTGTAGACGTCGAGGAACGAGGTGATCATGATCCGAAACACATCTTCCGCACCGATCTGTTCCTGCATGGCCCGGGTAAAGAAATCGACGGCCGCCTCGGCATAGTGAGGATCAGACGTGTTCAACGCGCCGATCAGTTCTTCGAGCGGGCTCTTGGAACTTAAAACGGTCAGCGGCACGCCACTACTCTCGGACGACGAGGGCGGGGCACAACTGCCACCCGGGCAACAGGCCTCGCGAACCAGGTAACGTTCGAGCAGGTCCTTCACCGCACCACGCTGGAAGGAAATCCCACCGGAGAGCAGATCGAGATGCTCAGCCGCTTTGATGAATCGCATCAGCGGAACGAGTTCCCCCTGGCGACGATACGCATACGACATTTGATGGCAGTTGGGATGAGCACACGGGAGCGGCATGAAGTCGGCCTCGGTATACATGCCACCAGTTTGCTCGACGATGCCGCGAATCACATCAGGAAACGTGATCCGGTTCTCCAGTTCTTCCGGTAACACGTGTCGCCCGGAATAGGTTGCCGGCTGTAGGCTCAAGCCAGTGATCCATGGCCGGGCCGCACAGTACTCGACCAGCTTGCCAAGTTCGTCGTCGTTCACGCCTGGCTGCAATGTCGCAACCAGATTCACATGCAGGCCCGCTTCGCCGCAGTTCTCGACCGCCTTCAATTTGGTTTCGACCAAGGCTTCGCCACGAAGCTGGAGCGACGTCGACTCGCGGAAACCATCGAACTGCAAATAGACCTCGACCCGGTCACGCCTCGCCGCGAGAAAATCGATCAAACCAGGATCGTGCGCCAGGCGAATCCCGTTGGTATTGATCATCACGTAGTCGATCGGGCGAGAGAGAGCGTAATCGAGAATTGCCCGGAAGTCGGGATGAATCGTCGGTTCGCCGCCCGAGAGCTGCAGCACTTCCGGCTTGCCTTCCACTTCGACGTAGCGGTCGATCGTTCGTTGGCATTCCTCCAGCGTCAAATGCTTCCCGCCAGGACCACTGGCGGCGTAGCACATTGGGCATGCCAGGTTGCAGCTTGAAGTGATCTCGAGCAAGCCGATACACGTATGCTGTTCGTGCTCGGTACAAAGCCCGCAATCGAGTGGACACCCTTTGGAAGGCTCGACACCGAAGTCCCGCGGAATCTTGCCCGGCACGTTGAACTGAGCCTGGTCGTACCAGGCCACGTCCGAGCAAACAAAATCATCGCGTTGGCCATGCTCGGGGCATCGCTTGCGAAAGTAAACCCGGTTACCGCGCGTGATGATCTTGGCCGGCACAACGCCATGACATTCAGGGCACAAGCTTTGTGTGATTCCCAAGACGGTGTAGTCGCGGAAGTTGTAGTTCATCAAAGGATCTTTCTTGGTCCCAGGCTTAAAGCCAATCAAAGCGATTGGTACTGCGACGCGCAGTAGAATAAGGCAATGACAAACGCCATGACGACTAGCCCCAACATTCCAGCCGCTACGCCAAAACTAGCCAGCCCTGAAATCATTCTGCCTGCCGGCGTATGGATGCGACGGCTATAGACGACCAGCCACCACAAATTCAGCAGCAAGACTGGCGTTAGCAACAGGACGATTCCCAACCGAACCGGTCGAATTGTGCTTGAGAATGCGATGAGCCCGACAATCATCAGCGCCCCGCAAATGCCAACACCCACAGGGAATCTGGCATACAAGGGTGGATCAATCCGAGTTTCTTGATCGGGGTCGAGCGACCCATCCTCCCCAGGACCACCTTCGAACGGTTCCATGATTTATCTCCCAGCCAGCCCAGTGAATAGCATCAAGCAGAACGCAAACAGTGCGATAATCCCAGCGATACCCAGCAAGATCATCGCCCCCACCGTGACGATCAACGTCGAGAAGATCTCGGAGATCGTCCGGAAAGCTTTGTTTTCACTTTGCGAGCCCTGGTAAATCACGACGCCACAGGCCACCGCAATCGGCAGCACAAAGATGGCGAAGGTTATCAACGCTCCGGCACTATCCGACGACACCCCCAGCGCAACCAAACAGGTCGCGACGATCAACAGAGCCAATGCCAGGTTTGGTACCCAAGGTCGACGCGTCGCCGGCATCGGAGGTGGTGCCAGCAATTCTCTCTCGATTAGTTCGTCATTCTGATGCAGCGGATGTCGGCAGATCCAGCAGTTGTTGGCGAACGAGTTGTTCTCTGCACCACACTCGGGACAAGTCACATGAGGCAAATCGGAACGCATCAGGTGGTCTCCTTTGCCTCGGCACGTTCGACGCGTGCATGGAATTCTTCAGCCAGCGGCCGACTCAGTCGCACCATCTGTCCGATGACCAGTCCGGTCGCGGCCAGGCAGACGAGCACGCCTTGCTGATAGATCACCGGTACAACATGATCGGCATCGAACCAGCTTGGGTCCTGCATCCCAACGGCGGCCATGAACCCAGCCATGCTTCCCAAGGTAGCGAACCAGACCAGCCGCAAATCGAAACGGAGGCCTGCCATCGCGACCACGAGAAAGAAGCCGCCCAGCAGCGCCGATCGCATCGGGCCACCGGTCGACGCGATGACGGCCGTGACGGCCAGCAGATCAACTGCAGTCGTCAGGAACGCAAGCCAGCCAGGCAGCACCCGCTTCAAAATCAAAAGCAGGGTCAGCAGCGAGACCACCAGCATCAGCACCGAAATAATGGTGAGCCGACGATGCATCTCTGCGAAGGTTTCTCGAACTTCCGGCGACTCTCCGAAGTGGGAGGCCAGATGGAAGCCATACAGCACCACGACCGAGACGGCTCGAATCACCAACGCCCGAAGCTCGCCGGCATAGGCCTGCCAGCGCCGGACAATGAACCATTGCCGATCCTCGACATCCTTCGACACATCCGACGAACTGTTCATGAGGTCGTGTCTTTCTTGGCAGACCAGGCGAAGCGAACGTTACTCGACATCCTCTTCCTTATCGACACGTCGGCGCGGTCTGTCCGGAATTACTTTCATCGTATATCGATAACAAACCACAATCATGGTGATCCCAGCCGCCAACCCCAAAGGCACGCCACCAATCAAGGCCGTTCCGATGCCGTAGTCGTCGGACTTGGGAAGGGTAGCCGTAGCAATCAAGGCGCCGCCGAAACAGACCGCATAAAACGCGATGCCAGCAGCAATCACGACGGGGACGGTCATCAAGACCGAAAGGATCACTAGCCCAAGCTGATGCCCAATGGTTGGCCATTGTCCGGAATACTCGGCATCGCGGCCTAGCCTCAGGAAGAAGCGGATATTTGCCGGTACCAACACCAACGCCACGAGAACCGCCACGCCCGGCACCAGGAAGAGCAGCAACGTGATCACTGCGATCGTCAGTACCACCGATAGGTAAAAGATGGCGTATGACCGGCGACCATCGACTGCCGCGATTTCCCCTTCGGATTGGGGCGATTGAAACGGATTGGGATCGCGAGAGGGCTCGGTCATGGTCTGGCTAAGATCGGTTTCGCAAGAGGAGTTCTCCACAAGATCAGGACTTGCCCGACCATCATACGCGAAAAGGGCCCCCATTGCGGTCAATTTCCTCTGCCGCTATTTTCTAAAATCAGTCGATCAAGTAAGATGCACCGTGAACCTAGAGCCCCCGTCAGGCTTCCCTTTATGGGATGCTTCACGGTGTATCTGCTGGAGGGTAAGCGAATGGTTAGCGGTCACATTGGAAATGTGATGCCCCGTCAGGGGTTGCGAGTTCGAGTCTCGTGCCCTCCGCTCTAAGCAAAAGCCGTCAACGTAAGTTGTTGATGGCTTTTCTTTTGCGCCGACTGCAAGGTTCAGTCGGAACTTCTCGGGGCCTTCACCCGCCTGCCGGCGGATGGTCAAATGCTTTGCCCAGCAATAGCAAGAGCCGGCCACCATTTCGTGCCGGCTCTTTCATGAAAATTGCTTGAAGACGCTTTTGGCTTCTCAGGCCAGACAAGGCTGTTGGGCAGGCTGAAAGCTTTTCTGTGGCGATACCGCTCGGGTTGCCATGGCTTTTGGCGTTTCGCTCACCTGGAACTTGGCCACGTTCGACAGAAGCTCTTGAGCAGTCAGCACCAGCGAATCTCCGCAGGCTTGGGTATCGAGGGCGCCGTCAGCGGTTCGCTTGGCGGCGTTTTCGGTGGCGACGATGTTGCGTGCCAGGTCCTCGACGGCAGCGATCGTATCGCGTGCGACCGAAGCCATCTCGTGCGTCATCGCCGAAGAACGAGTCACATCCGAATCGATCGTGGCGATCGTTTCCTTCTGTTGATCGACGGCGGCGGAAATCGAAACCGAGACCGACTTCACCTCGGAGAACACCTCTTGAATCCGGACGATCTCTTGCACTGCCTTCTGGCTGGAAGTGCGGATACCGGTTGCGTTGTTCGAGATCTCGACGGTGGCGGCCGTAACCTGGCCGGCGAGTTCCTTGATTTCGCTGGCCACGACCACAAAGCCTTTGCCTGCTTCACCAGCCCGAGCCGCCTCGATGGTCGCGTTCAATGCTAATAGATTCGTCTGATCGGCGATCTCGCGAATCAGATTCACGATCTTACCGATCACCTCGGCACCTTGTCCCAGTTCGTCAATCGTTTTGCCGCTGTCGAGGGCCAATTGATTGGCATCGTCGACGACACGCAGTGCATTGGAAGCATTCACGGCGACATCGTCGAAACTGGTCGACAGATTCCGGATCGATTGGGCCACTTGCTCCACCGATTCGGCAACCGTTTCGGAAGAGTTGCGAATTGAATTCATGCTCGCCGAAAGTTCTTCGGCGGTGCTCGAAGTACTCTTCGAGACTTGATTCGTTTCGTTGGCACACTGCGTCAATCCGGTCGCCGTGCTCAACAACGTCGTGGCAGAACCATTGACAGTATTGGCTTGTTTTTGCACCCCGAGGATCAACTGCTGCATGTCTCCCAAAAACAGGTTCATGCGGTCGGCCAGATCGCAGATTTCGTCGTTGCCATCGACCTCGATTCGGTGGGTCAAGTTGTCTTCGATCTGGCTCAATTGGTGAGCCACGCGGCGGACACGGCTTCCGATCCACTTACCGGTCAGCCAACTGGAAAGCATCGATAGGCCGAAGACCCCGACCATCGATAAAATCAGCCCCCAGTGGACGCTGCTATTCACCGCAGCGACCGCGGAGGCCGAAGCCTCGGCTTGTTGCTGCGAGGCAGCCATGGCACCTTCCAACTGGGTT
Organism: Bremerella cremea; assembly: GCF_039541315.1. Lineage (GTDB taxonomy): Bacteria > Planctomycetota > Planctomycetia > Pirellulales > Pirellulaceae > Bremerella > Bremerella cremea. The sequence continues at coordinate 153,901 of NZ_BAABFZ010000003.1, forward strand.
TCGATTGCCTGACTTTGGGCAGCAGCCGTGTACGCGACCTGGTTGGCCTGCAAGCGATCGCCGGCAACCTGAAACTCGACCGACTTGATCATCGCCGATTGAAATTCTTGAACGCGCTGCGAAAGGGGAGTTTCCCCAGGGGCCAATTCCTGATCGAGTTCGCTCAACAGTTGGTTCAATTCGCCAGCCGCCACTTCAGAGTTCTGCAGTGCGCGATCCTCCCAATTGCGGGAAAACTCGCCGAGCCAGTACCGAAGCTGAGTGAATTTCGAGAAGACCTGATCGACTTGTTGTTGTCGATGGAGAGCCTCTTTTTGCATCGCCAGAGCCTGGTGCGAGCCATTCAACCGCGACACCAGGAACAAGGTTGTCGCTGCCAGCGCTACCAGAAAGACCACATTGGCCAGGATGATCTTCTGCGTGATTCCGATTCGCATCGATTTGCTAGACATATCTCAATCCACCTTCGTTGAGCTGTGATTCAAGCGTTAGGAACGGGGGCGAATCGCGCGACTGGCTTGCTGCGACGGGGCACTGACTTCGGTCGTAAGTGCCTCGAGAATGTAGCTGGCCCAGAAGGCTTCGTTATAAACTTTCGCCGGCGTCTTACCGGAGAAAACGTTGGTTGGCGGAGTCGGAGCCGTCGTGCCGGTGGTGTACTTCAGCAGGTTCAGCTCTGCGATCAAGATCTGCGTCTGTAGGAACACGTCGGCTGGAATAATCTTCTCGCCAATGGCACGCTTCGGCAGAGGCATCCCTGTCCGCCCTTGAGACTTCCAGATTTGATTGACCGTGGCCCGAGCGTTCAAACAGGCATCGAACGCATCTTGCGGAGTTCGAATTGCCGAGTTGTCGAGCTGCAAATGATTGCCGTCACCACTTAAGCCGAAAGCACGAGCCTGTAGGTGACGCTGCTCCGTGAAGGAATCGCTGTGCTGCTGTGCCATATGCGATACGATTGCCTGGGCATCGATGCGGGCACGAATGATCTGGGCGTAGACGTCGTTCGGCGTGAGCTTTTGAATCTTGTTCAGGGCCAAGAGACGACAGAAGACCGGCACGATCATCTCGTAAACGTCGGTCGGCGTTTTCCCATCCACTGGCCGCAGGTCGCTTGGGAGTGGCCCATAGCCTTTTTCCGCTGCAAATTGATCGAGGCGATTGGCCAGCAGCGAAGTCAACTGATAAACGTCGCCGGGCTTGTAATCGACTGGGCTGGCGATGATCAGTGGGACGGCAACGACACCCTGCTGGCGTTCAAACGTCCGAAGCTGGTCGAGGCAGGTCAGATGCAATTGATAGATATGCATCGGCTTGACTTGCTGTTCGCGGGCTTTGATTTCAATCAAGTCGTCGCGGTCGAGCTCCATCTTCGTCGACAAAACGTCCAATTTGCGCTGAATCAGTTCGAGTCCAGCATAGACGTCGGAAGGCGTCAAAGGCCGACCGGTCGTTTCTTTTGCCACGGGCCGAGAAACCTTCGCATCGACGGCAGGGGCGACAACCGGCTTTTCCTGTGGGGTCGCCTGCGTTGTAGGTTCGTTCGCAGGGGCAGGTTCGACGGCGGCTTCCTTTGGGGGCTCCGTTTTTGGTTCTTCCGTAACGGAAACCGAGAGAGTTGATTCTTCTTCCTGCGACTGCTCTGGCTGAGGATCGTCGGCAGTCTGGCTTGCCGCAGGCGACGTGCTCTCAGGCAATGTCTTGGCCGCGACCTGAACTCCATCAGGATGCTGAGCGACAATCCGCACGCGGGCTAGGGCAGGGTACGCGCATTCAACTTCGGCACCGGAAGCAGGCATCAGCACTGCCCATAACAGGACAAATGCCGAGATCGCCATCATCGTCAGACGGTAGGTAGGAACCGAGGACATAGCCTCCTCCTCATTCGGATTCAGGTAGGCAAGGAAGGAGCCTGGCAAGCGGGTTGCTGCTGGGCGTTCGAGGTGGGGCATAGGGATATAGCCCAAAACAATGGTGCCGAAAGCGCCCAGCCGGCGATGTTGCCTTTTTTCATCAAAGTCCCCCACCTGCTGCGGAAAGCCGCACTGCAGACGGGCATTTGCCATGCACGGGCTTCCACTTCAAAGAAGCGGAAATCGTCGGCGATATGGCAGAAACCTGGACTCTCAAGAGCTCAGTTCCAAGCCCTCTACCATTCGGGTCGCCGCACTCAAGTCGACTTTCTCAGGTTTCCCTCTTTTTTATCTTGAACCACTGCCGCTATAATTTTTATATTCACTTGGTTTTTTTGCGGCGCCGCACTAACGTCTTGCGCGTTGCATGAAATCGATGAAGCCTTATCTATTTTGCACTCTTCCTGATCTCGTCGATTTTCGCGACTCGGACGCCTCCTTGGGGAAGTCCATGGCGATTCCTTTTCATCATCCGTCATCTTTGCGAGCGACCCTATGTCTAAGTCTTTTCCTACGTTTCGACGTTCCGGGTTTACGTTAGTGGAACTGCTGGTGGTCATCGCCATCATTGGCGTTTTGATCGCGTTGTTATTGCCAGCCGTGCAACAAGCGCGCGAGGCGGCTCGGCGTATCGAATGCAACAACAAGCTGAAGCAACTCGGCCTGGCGCTTCATAACCACCACGACACCTACGGCCAGTTCCCGGCAGGGGCCCTGATGGGTGACGGCGAAACGACCGCATGCAACACAAACATCTCGCGGCGTCGCCCGTGGACTGTTTCAATCCTGCCATTTCTGGAACTGGGCAACTTGTACGATCGCGTCGACTTGAACTCGGACTTCGTTTGCTCGAATGCGGAAGGTCCGACCAGCGGCAACAACCGCGACGTCTGGAAGGCGAGCGTCGAAGCGTTTCAGTGCCCTTCGTATCCAGGCAGTTCGGTCGACAAGAACCACTCGAACTATTACGGCGTGATGGGTGGCGGTGCCAGCAGCCAGGGTAATTGCCAGTCGAGCAATGTCGGCCGCCGCTTCTACATCAATGGCATCTTGTTCCAGAACTCGAAGACGAATTTCGCCAGCATCACCGATGGTTCGTCCAATACGTTCCTGGTGGGCGAAACCCGTTACCAGTTGCTCGATGGCGGTCGTGGCGACTCGCATTGGCTCGGCTGGGCTTCGACCAATCGCGGCGGTGGCTCCTCAGTTACCGGGGTCTTGTCAGCAGCCCAGTTGGCCATCAATGCCTGCGGTGGTGATTGCCACGGCGATCGCTACGACACATCCTTCGACAGCGCCGGCGGTTCTTACAGCGTGCCTGGCGGGCTGGGTCAAGGTTTGCATCAGCGCACGTTCGGCAGCTTTCACCCGGGCGGATGCTTGTTTCTGCTGGGGGACGGATCGGTTCATTTCCTCAGCGAAACGATGGACCTGACGATTTATCAGAACCTGGCCATTCGCGACGACGGCAACGTGGTTTCGTTGAGCAACTAGTCACGTTTCCTATTTCCCGGTCGAGCGCGGCGACCGGGTTTTCGCTGAAAGATTGCCCCATGAAGTTTCGCTACACCTCTCAAGCTTTTTCGATTGCTGTGATCCTGTTGCTAGGCGCGACCATTGGCTGCGGACAAAGCACCTCTTCCGGAGTCTATTCGGTTTCCGGCAAGATAACTTACAACGGCAAGCCGATCCCTCGGGGCAGCATCACGTTTTCGCCTGACTCGAAGAAGTCGAACCAAGGCCCAGGCGTCACGGCCGAAATTAAGGATGGCCAGTACGAAACGTTCGCTGGCAAAGGGACCACGGGCGGCCCCTATATCCTGCTGGTCCAGGCCTACGACGGCGTCCCAATCGCCAGCGGAGAAGGGGGCATGGACCTGCTCGGCAAGCCACTGTTCAGCCCGATGGAACTGGAGGTCGATCTGCCCAAACAGAACGCCACACACGACATCGAAATCCCCAAGCAGCGGTAAAGTTCACCGCATTGAGAACCCCCTCAAGCCCCGGCCAACCCGCCGGGGCTTTTTTCATGAGAACGACTTTTCGGCCGCGAACATGACGCCACCGAAGCCCGTCCCCACAAACAACGACTCCGCCCCTTCCAATGCCCCCGCAGATGACCTAAAACAAGACCATTCAACGATTTGCCCTCGTAGCTCAGGGGGTCGCAATTCTGCGTGCCATTTTCAGAGAGAAAACCCCGTAAAAACCAGGGTTGTCTTCATTCTTCAGAGAGTGCCGCGTTGCCCTAAAATGGCCCGTTTTGGCCCTCTTTTTCCCGTATTTAGTGCCCGATTTGGTGCCAACAATGAAATAGGCTAAATCCCCGATTTCTCGAAAGTTTCGCCACTTATGGCAGGATAGCCCGAGACTACCCCGAAGTAAAGGCTTCGCGCAGCCTAAGAACAGGGTTTCGGCAACGGGCACTTTCTTTTAGTGCCAGTTGTTCGGATATCCGATATGCCCATATTAGGCTGAGACTACTGGCAGCGGGGCCTTACCTCGGTAATTGATTAGGGGAACTCCGATTCAGAAGCTTCATCCTTGGCGTCTGGCTCCAGTTTTCCCGTGCAAGGATGACTTGGCGAACACCGTTCAGGATGTGGTCCCGTCATCGCCTGATTGTTACAAACGTCGCCTACCGAAAGACCAAGGTTGTAAGTGGACTTGTCAGTTGAGTACCACGATCCACACTCTGGACATCTCAGCCCCATACTAAATCCTCCATTGGGTTTGAAGAAAAACAATCTACTCTGACTCATCCGACGGACTAGGCAAAACCGGTTCCGCCTCCGGTGCCTCTGTTTCGCCTTCAGGTAGATCAACCGTTACCTGACTTTGACCGCTAGAGGCTGGCGGACTGGTGTCCGCGAGTTGAGGCTCTTTCGATGGGAGCACCGCATAGTCACGAAAAACCTCATCCGTGTAATGCCGAAAGTATTTTAGGTAGCGTAGAAATAAGCCAATCGCAACGATGAATGCCCCCAACGCCCACCAGAGCTTACCCGTGTGAAGGCCCGTCAGCGTCTTCCAGTTAACGTCAACTAGTCCTGCGAAAAGAAGCACTCCACCTGCTAACAGGCATGCCATCGAGACGTTTCGGCAAAACCCGTAAACGGTCAGGAACGACGCCAACCGCTCCGACGTGGATTTATCTCGCTTTACTGTGGCAAAGCAATGATAAAACAAACCTCTACCCGGTCCCCCAATTCCTTCCCCTCGGGCCTTTTCAAGGACTCGCTTCCGGGTTTCGGGTGGAAATGGCTTAAAGAAATTAGTGAGGATGTAGGCTCTCCAGCCCTCTGCCTTTTCCTTGAAAATGTGCTCCTCAGGTGATCCCAAACAGCCCCGGAGTAAGACATGCTCGGTTAGGAAACTGGCCAGGTGGGCAACGAGGTGCCCCAGGATGTAACTGGCAACAACGAGGAAGATGATCACGCCCGGCGGAACTTTCTCAGCCTGCATCCAATTGAAGTCGAATGCATAATCTGCGGCGCAGAGCAATACGAAGCCTGTCGCAAGAAACGCAAAGAAATCGTAAACCGAAAATGGAATTTTCACGTTTGCCCTAGCTACTATCGCTGCCTAATTAAATCCCAGTCTCCCAGCCACCACTTCGCAACATCTCTCCTAGAAACCAAGCAGTAACATCAAACTCCCCTGCGATGGCCATCAAGGCCGGAAGGCCCGCTTCATTCATGTGTTCCGTCAGCCAGGCGAAAACCTTGAGGTCATCTTCACTCGGACGAACTGCGCATCCATCTGGGTGCGAATGCCATTCGCCTACGTATTCAAGTTGCCCGTCGGTTTTCCTCCGAACCTCTTCGAGTTTCGATTCAAGTCCCCGGCTACCCCGAATATACAGAGTCGGCCACTCCTTGCTATCGGGTGGCGAAGGTAACGTGTCAACAACATAAAGTATCTTCCGGACAAGATCATATGACCCTAGGAGAACACCCCCGGTTTCAACCGGAAGCTTGCCCCTACGCATTGCGGCAATCTTGGCAACTAGGTGGCCGTCAATTACGAGCCTCCATTGGCCTAATTGCTCAGTCTGAATCGGTGATGGAACAACACCAAACTGCTTGACCTCGCAGGTTTGGGAATCGGACTTCCAAATGCTTATAAGGCCCTGCTGCGATTCACTTACATCTCTGATTGATTTGCAGGCAATAGCTCCTAGCATTGCAACTGCGTGATTTGGAATCTGAGAAGTAACGTCCCTACAAGAACGCGCATAAGGTAACTGCCCATTAGGTTTCGCCAGATGATCGGCTAACGAGTCCTCATCAAGAAGCAAGCGATAATACTGCATTTCTAAGCAATCGAGCGGAATACTCCTCTCGGCGTCCTCAGCAATGACGACGAGGTCCGTGCCTTGAGGATTCATGAAAGTGGAGAAACGTCGAGCGTCACTAGTCACGTCTAGTGAGAGATGGCGAGACACCGGAATGGAGGCCGCGACATCGACAATCAGGTCACAATCTACGAGTTGTTTATCGATCTCGACTTTCGCAGGACCCGGGCGGATTATATCGGCCTCAAAACTTTTGACCTGAATCTCATCCGGGTAATACCCCTCCAACAACTGTTCCCCCAACCGTTGGGCTTTCGGAAAGCCAACAGAAGAATCGTACAACGTATGCCGGGCGATGTTATGCGGTAGTAACCTATCTTCATCGACCAGCGTCCAGTTGCCGAATCCAGATTGAACCAACAATTTGACTACGTGCGAACCGAGCGATCCCGCACCAATCGCGACACAATTTCGGGCGTCCGGCACAACCCCACTTGCAGCTGCTGCCCTCGCACGCGTCAACCTGAATTGCGGGCGCACAGTCTCCAACTGGATCGATTCACCATTCGCATTTTCATCATGATGCCCAGGTAGAACCAACCCAGACCCGTGAGAATCGGGCCAAACGTCAATAGCAACTCCGACCTCGTGAATTGTCATTGGAGTGAGAAAGGCCCAGGTGTCGGTCGCCTCAATAGTCGTGTTGCCATCACGAACCATTGGAACGGCTACAAGGAGTAGTAGCCTCCTGTCTCGATTCCCTGTCGAAGCCGCATCGAACAGTCGTTGGCGCAGTTCTCGGATTAGGTCGATCCCAGCCGGAACTAGGAAGTCGTGGAGTTCCCGGAGATTTTGGGGCGGGAATTGAATCGCGTGTTGATGCTGAGGACTTGCTTGAAACGAGTAAGCAAGGATAGGAACACCGGCGTCCTCTTGCCCTTTCAGGGCCAGCAAGACTCGCAAGTCGTCCTTGGCCGTAATGAACACCGAGAATTCCTGGACCTTACCAACGGCTTCATCCGCAAAAAAGTCGGCGGGTAAAATGAGCGTCGGCCCAACATTCATCAAAAGTGCTTCCAAGGGCTGGTCATCTTGATGTAACGTACCCTTCGACGTCTCGGTTAACCAGTTGCGAATCTGTTCAAGAAAGGCGACCGGCGTCCAGCGTAGCACAACATGCGACCATGCTTGGTCATAGATGCATAGAACACATGCCAGCCCCTTTCGGGTTGCATTGGTGTGCGAGACTCGTGGAAAATCCTCCCGCATCGCCATTACAACCGGGCTTGAGTCGTCCCCAGCGGTGAATGATACGGCAATGCGTTCCTCCCGCTTGATGTCGTTCGCGATTCGCTGTGGTCGCTCTACCTCGACATCAAACACGACAGCTTCGAGGACATCTATGTCTTTCCCCTCAATGCGTCTACACTCGACAAGTTTCACGTAGGGATGAGTTCCCTTTTCGACCACCGCAGCGAGTGCCAATGCGCGAGGAATCCGAAGGCTGGAAGCTTCGATAATCTCCCCGCTCAGTTTGACAAATTCTTCGCTCATTTAACCTGCCCGGGGGGCATCCCGTGAAACGAGAGAAGCAGCGCCGAGCGCAGCAGCCTTCTTCAGCGTTGCACCATTGGAATCGATTTCGATCGCGATAGGCTCGGGCTTTCCTTTCGACGGATGTTCCATTGTAACCTTCCATTCGCCATCCTTTGGATTTACTACTTCTTCGCAGTAGTACTTCTTCGCCTGTCGATGAGGAGGTTGCGGATCGTCGTCTTCATCAGTTCCTTTCACGGGGATCGGCTTACTCGGTGAAACAATTATGCAGCGATCATTCCCCTTCGTTTCGAACAACCACTCGACGTTCTCAACCGGGGCAGTTTTGTCTTCACCTTTTTCGGGGCCAATGGACAAATATGAGCAATGATGCGGCAGCTTAAAAATGTCCCATTCGAGGCGGTATTCACGGTTGTGATATTTCGTGATGTCCACAATTTCGGTCCAGGCATTGTGGTCTGCATCCGAACCCAGGATCGCCTTTGTTTGCGCTCCGCCGATCTCGAACGTGGCCTGCATGACGAGCGAGTCACGATTCCTGTCGAACAAGGCACCGTTCTGTCGTGTGGCAAATGGGCTATGTACGAAGAATTCGATTCCATCACCAAGTAAGGTAAGTTCCTCGGCGACGTTTCCAGCATCCGTGATCAGGTGTTCCCGCTCTTCAATGGTAAGGTCGTTGTCCTCCAGCCAGTCCTTCAGGGCAGCAGGGCGAGAAAAGACCCGAATGCCGTAACCCTTCTTAAGACGATGGCGGGCTTCCGCCTGTAGAGCTTTGGCACCATCTCCTAAGCCATTTCGAGTTTCCGTAATGACACCAGCAGGCACCCAAAGAACTTCGATCTTGAAGCGACCTTCGCCTTGATACTTTTTTGCATAGTCGAGATGGAAGAACGTGTCGGCTTTGCACGTATGGTCGTCATCCAAATGCGTGATTGCAACTACGTCGTACGTGTCCTTCCCTGCATCTTCCATGTTCTTTCGCAGAGTCGCACAGAGATCAATTCGCTTATCGTACAGGTCGTCTGGGTCACCTTGGTCTCCGAAGTCGAAGAGAATCTTCTTCTCATTCTCCAGATCAATCAGGCAACAATCGGCATTACCCAGCGGGTAGAAAGTCATCCGGTGCATTTATATCTCCGTAAATGATGACAAAGAAATGAGTGTTCCCACCTCAAGTCGCCCCGTAGCTCGATGCCGGGACTTGGCAATCCCCTCCTACAGGCAAGGTTCGTGCCAGCAAAAGGTTTGCCCCAAAATTTGGTGGCTAGACCTAGTTTTTCCGGTATTTTTGACTTACATCGCACTGCCAATCTAACAGTCCTCTTCGATATAACTAAGAAGTAGGCTGCCATTATGGCAGGATGTGTTGGTATCTGTCCAAATCGTTCGCGGTGGCCTGATGTGTCAGAAAAGGCCCCCACCAGTGATCGTTAGTTGACAAGTGTACCGCTTGCGATAGATCATTGGCTGCCACACTCGGGTGGCTCTGACCGGAAGGATTTCAACAGGCAATGACGGAAAACCGGCACACCGAATGGAAAGAGTCCTGGCGGGACGAATACCTCAAATGGCTTTGTGGTTTCGCCAACGCCGAAGGGGGGCGTGCTGATTATCGGCATGAGCGACAAGGGGAAACCGGTCGGCATCGCGGACGCCAAAAAGCTGCTGGTAGACCTGCCGAACAAAATCCGAGACGTGCTGGGCATCCTGGCCGATGTCCGCCTTGTGCGGAAAGAGGGCAAGGATTTGGTGGAGATCCACGTCGAGGCGTATCCCAACCCGATCAGTTACAAGGGTGAATACCATGTTCGGAGCGGCAGCACCAAACAGGAACTCAAAGGGGCGGCTCTCGACCGCTTCCTGATGCGGAGATATGGCCGCACCTGGGATAGCGTACCGCTGCCTGGCATTACCGTTCGCAAGCTCTCAGCAGATGCGTTTAGCACGTTCAGGAAACTGGCGAAGCTCAGTGAGCGAATGACGGCCGCCGACCTAAAAGGCTCGCGGGAAAGCCTGCTGGAAAAACTACGGCTGGTGGAAGGGAAATACCTTACCCGTGCCGCCGTGCTGCTCTTCCACCCTGACCCGCAACAATTCTTTACCGGTGCTTACGTGAAGATCGGTTTCTTTCGCAACGCGAGCGATGTCGTCTATCACGATCTGGTCGAAGGGGATCTCTTTTCCCAGGCAACTGAGACGGTGGGAATGCTCCGAGCCAAGTACATGAAGGCGGCAATTACGTACGAAGGCATTCAGCGGGTCGAAACGTATCCCGTACCGTTTGAGGCGTTACGCGAGGCGATATTGAACGCTATCATCCACAAGGACTACGCCACGCACACGCCGATCCAGATCAAGGTGTACGAAGATCGCATGACAATCTGGAACCCCGGTCACCTCCCCGAAAACTGGACGCCAGAAAAGGTGATGCAACAGCACTCCTCGAAGCCATTCAATCCCGAAATCGCGAACACGTTCTTTCGCTCCGGCGAAATCGAAATGTGGGGTCGCGGAATCGAGCGTATCATGGACGAGTGCCGCACCGCAGGCTTTCCCGACCCACTCATCCAATACGACGCTGGCGAATAGCGGACGGAGTTCATCTACCCTAAAGCGGTTTTGGAGCGACTGGGAGGAGATCCGGCGGCAAGTGGTGAGCCAAAAACTACGGGGAAAACTACGGGGAAAAAGCTCAGCAAGACTGCTGTGGCTATAGTCGACAGAATGCGACAAGACCCTGAGATTACCATCCCCGAACTTGCTGAACGCCTCGGTCGATCAGTAAGCGCGATTGAAAAGCAGATTAGGCAACTCAAGGACGAAAAATTAATTAACCGTGTAGGATCCGCAAAGGGCGGCCACTGGACGATTCTCGAATGAGCCGCACGATCTCGTCCAACGATTGCGGAATGCCTAAATAACATACGCGCGGTATTAAAGATGGCCCTAGTCCATGCGTTCAGCCTCCGCCGATCGGCCATAACATTCTTCAAATTCAATATAGACGTCAAACAATTGGCTGTTTGCCGTAACCCTTGTAATCCGTCCAACAATCCAAATCGGACCTTTTTGACGAACCAAATCTGCTTCAAAGTTCCCTCGAAAGACAAACTCACAATTGATTGCGTGCTCACAAGATTCCGGATGAACAGACGTTCGGAAGTAAATTCTGGAAGTAGTCGAATTCTCCCCTACAGCCACTTTCACTTTCGACAGTCCACCATCGACAACTTCGGATTCTATCGCTGACATATTGCGAGAGCACGCGGAATCAGCGACATCCGTCGCCAAAGCTTGTGCATCTCTTTCAATGACGCGTTCAGGAACGACCAGGCAGTAAATGGCAGATAATGGTCTCAAGCCCCAGTATTGCGGGTATATGTACGATGTAATTTCAGAGGTGACCGACGTAAAAATGATGATCGCACAAAGCATTGCCGCGATGTGACAAAGAATCACTCCGAAGCCTCTTTTTCCGCACTGACGAAGCTCCCTTTCTTCGGGTTCACATAAGTCGCTAGGTCCACCTGATTGCTGAATAATCTGTCGAACTGCGGTACTAATGTCATTGGGAGATGGAGAGGCGACAACTCTCTCACCCAATGAAGCCTCGCAGACAGCAGCTCCGTGGATAATGAGAGCATACAACTCTGCCCAACTCGGTTGGTCAAGATCTGTGCGATAACCAGTCAGTTTAGTAACAGCTTGAAATGACAGGTCGAATCCATTTTGAGTTCTCTTCTCAAATTCTAGCAATCTCGATCTCTTTCCCAACTGCTTCGCTGCTGTCTTCCCCGCCTCCGAAAGAGCAGTGCCCTCAGCAAAGAGCGCGGCTAAAGGGCCACTACCTGGCTCCTCCGCTAAACCACACTCCGCAATACATACAAGAATTCTACGAGCCTCGATCACCCGTTGACCTGAAAGGTGAATCAGTACCTCAATCCCTAAGTTTCCACTGACGCCACCGTCCATGAGATTCAGCTCTTCAGGAAACTCCCCGAATCTCAGTCCAAGATGGCTATAATTTAACAGCATGCGATTGAAGACAGGCGGAAAACAAGATGAAGCAGCGACAGCAGTCGACATCCTAGTTCCACTCGAAAGAATTGGATCCCCAATAATATTCCCGTTGAACTTAAAGCGAAAAATCTCACGATTCGTCATAGCAACGCGATGCTGCAACTTGGTGTCCGTAGCAACGAAGGCGAAAAACGGTAATTTCGGTGTGATCGGGATATCGCCCATTGTTTTTTCACCGAAGAGCTTCGAGTACTCCTCTTCTAGGAAAGAGACGCGACTAAAACGGGGCATAAACCATGAAAAGACTAGCAGACGCGACCACAGCCAACGGACCATAGAAGAGTTTCGGATATCTCCTCGAGCAAACCTTACTAGTTCCGATGCGACAACCTGAAAACCGCTGTTGTCTTTTATCGCGTCCTCCCATCTCATTGCCATATGTGCCGAAAGAATGCTTCCACCTGACACGGAAACGATCGCCCGAATGTTACGGAGCTCGTCGGCCATGGAAAGATAAAGCAATATACCTAGTTCAAAGAAAGTTGCTCTTAGCCCCCCGCCAGACAGAGCCAGTGCAATGGAACTCCACTCCAAAACAACTTCGTCAGAAACGGAAATGACATCTTCTTCTATCCCACTACGTGAACATTGTTTCTCAACAACTTCCTGAATTGACGTATCAACGTGCCCTAGATCTTTCAAGGACATGTCCGCCAGATGTAGGGGGATGGACCACACATTATCCTGCAACTTTCCTTTCGATTTAAGGATCCACGCTAAGTCAGATAACAGATCTGAATTCTGATCAGCGGAACCAAACATCTCTGAGGACTCGCGGTTCACTTTCTACCTCCATGATTCTTTCTGGTTATCCCGACTCGCTGATTTCGGATGATCTTGGCTTCATCGGGATGAATCCCTGAGTGGGAACATCTAGCTGCTGTCCCCACTTAAGCAAATTGTCGAGAACATTGAAACGAGACTTATCGGGCGGCCTCGATTTTGCGTTCGAGATCCAACAAAGAAGGGCTCGGGCCAGGTTGAATGGCTTTTAATTTGCCCTCAATGTCACGAAGTTTGTCCAAGACCTCATCAATCGACGCACCAGGAGCTCCATAGGTGGGCTCAGCAGCAAATGTCCCGTCTTCTCCCAGTCCTTGTCCCCAGGCTTCCGTTCGCTCATAGACTCGCCATGCTCCATTAGAAAAACGCAGAACGGAATATTTTCCACACCGTGGCTTTCGTGCAAACGCCCACATCTTTGTGGACGGATCGCCGTTTGACACAGGCTTATAAAGCCACCAATTCGGATCCGGATCAGAAACAACTAGATCCGCAATATACCCTTTTCCTCCGATCTTATAGGCTGCGGTGCCAAGTGGGCCCAAGATCGTAAAACTGCCACATCTGCCGCTAAATGCGCATCTCCGCTCCGGCTTTTCCGCCACATCGCCATCCCCCTCTCGATCTTTCACGATCGCATTTACAACCTGGGCTTTCGATTGTTTATCGGATATTTCTGTTTGCGACAGATGATTGTGTGGATCTGCCATTGCCGTCTCGAAATATCCAAATGCGATAAACGCGACGATGCAAGTTGCAATTTTCATGGTCTATCGTCTCCCAAATTCAACGTGTGAATATTGCAAATCATACTTGTGACTAAGTCAGGCATTTTAAGTGTAGCATTCGGATGCATCCAATCCGAGTGTGCTGAGACATATTGAGAAATCACAGATCAGTAGCTCGTCACGGAAATGCCCCTTACAGCATTGAAATGTCCTCTGGCGAGATGGGAGTCCGAAAAAGCTGGTACGTGTTCTCTGCTAACATTTTTTGGGCGTTTATTTTGGTCTAGTCGGATGGGTTGGCTCCTCCCTCTTCCTGCATGCCAATTCGGACATTGTGCATTCCTCAGACGGGAATGGCTTGGAATTCCTATCCACTCAGAGACTTATCCACAGGTTTTGACTACTCGTCGTGCTCTTGGAAACTGATGTCCCCTTCCGACGCCTTCGCCAGCGTGCTGGAGGCGCGCTCAGGCGTCGAAATCAGGAGGTGGTTTTAACTATAAGAAAAGGAGACCCCGTAACCCATTGTTTTTTCGCGATGGGAAACGACATATTTTGGAGGTCGACCGACAAGATCGTGCGGTAGACCGTCAAAAAACGCTTGAGCTTTTGTCGTTGTTGTGCCAGTGTCGTGTCCGTCTAGTGACAAAACGGGAGGTACAAAATGACGGAAGAACGCCAAGTTCCAGAGCGAAACGGCAATCAGATCACCACCAAGCGGGGCTTTCCCGTCTATCGCACCAATCCGAGTATTCCCTCTTCCAACGGCATGGCGACTCGCAGTAAGCGATTCCATGTCCCCGGTGGCAAGGCCTCCATGATTGTCGATCACAGTACCGGCGAAATTGAAGGCATCGGCGGCATGGGTTTCTGGTGGGAAGAAGAGGTCGATACCACGCGTTTTGTCAAGCTGTTTCTGGATGGTATTAAACAGGCCGCCGGTCTTTCCAAGACGGGGATTCAAGTGTTTGAGCTCGTCTATCATCAGATGCGAGCGAATTCAGGCTCCGATGAAATCAAGCTGAATCTGTACGCCGCGAAAGACCATGGCTTGAGTGATCGGACCTACCAGCGTGGTGTGCGGGAACTGCTGGAAAAGCAATTCCTCTATCGCAGCCCCAGCGACGGCGTGTTCTTTGTCAACATTCGCTTTATGTTCAACGGCGATCGCCTGGCGTTCGTCAAATCCTATCATTTGAAGGATGCTTCACGCCAAGCCGAACTGCCGTTACTCGAACAGCCAAGTTTGCCAAAAGATCACGGCTAAGTTCAATCCAGATAGCCATGCTTCTTGAGCCATGGCTCCACCGCTTCTTCCAGAATCTCGGTAAGCGTGTTCGGCTCGACCTTTTCCAACTGCCGTTGCAGCGAGGCCCGCTTAAGGGATTCCGCCAAGTCTGCCCGCATCCGGGTGCTAAGAGCGACCCTGCCAACGGTTGGCGTCTTTACGGTTTTGGGAGATTCCGCGATCGCTTCTTGGGACGACGCCTTATTGCCAAAGACAAATTCCTTTTCGATTTTTGGATCGACGGAAGGGGTGGCTTTCAATCCTTCTACCAAGCTTCTACGTTCTGCCATGCCGTCCCTCCCCTAAGCCCGTTTCCGTTTGCCGGATGCCGTCGCAACGGCCTCTGGAACCAACTCACGAAACAGGGCGTCGATTTCCCTGGCGGCTTCCTTGGCCCGTGCCCCCAACATCTCTACCACCGCTCCCTGTCCGGGAGCATCCGCATAAATCTGCCGTAAAATCAAAGCCGTGTGAGCCATTGGCAGTCCCAGTGACTTGGCGGCTGCTTTCATGTCTTGCGTTAGGCGATAATTCTTTCCGACCATGCTCAGGACGATCTTCGCCTCAGGATGCCCATTTCGTATATCTTGAGCTTGCCGCAACGCTTCCGTGGCCTTGGCCAACGCCCTCACCTCCAAAATGCTGGCCTTGCAGGGAACGATGGCTTTATGTGCTCGAAGCAGAAGAGCAAGACTTGTTTCTGACTGGCTGCCGGGACCATCGGCGACGACGAAGTCGCACTCCCCATCCAAGGCTGGCAGTTCGTTAAGAATGGCGTTGGCATAATCAAAGCAGACGGTGTGAACGCCTGGTGCAGCTTCCTTGATCCATTGCATCGAGGAATGCTGCATATCGCAGTCAGCCAGAGTGACGCGATGCCCCTGTCGGTGAAGCCAGGCGGCCAGGTGAACGGAGACGGTCGATTTTCCAACGCCTCCTTTGCTATTCGCTACCGCAATGATCATGCGGGGGACGCTATCAGCATTCCATCTATCTGGCAAGCATTCTTTCCAGAAGGCTTTCCATCTGGCGTTCTGCCTGTCTTTCCGGAAATCCAGCCATCCTTCTGGACATCTTGCGGTCATGAAGGAAAGAAAGCTTTCAAGCAAGATGGAAATCTTGCCCACAAGAAAGACGTCATGCATGTAGGCATGATAGCCGTCAATCCAGCAAGCATGAATGCCAGACGGCAAGACTGAAAGATTGCTAGAAAGCCCGCAAGAAAGATGGCATGAATGAAAGCTGGAAATCATTTTCCCGGGGAAAATGATCCTATGCCGTGCATAGGGAAGAAGTCTGTAGAAAACCATCATGGCAGGGGCATCATCAATGGAAACAGGAACGCCGATTTGGTCAGGTGACTGACGCAGTGCTGGCAGGCCTGGCTTTGGGGATATGGCTGATAACTGCCAGCACGCTTAATTTCAAGAATAGATCATGGTGACTCAAGAACCGCGTCGCCATCCACCGAAGAAAGATGAAAGTGGATTCCGGTTTTCGCGATCAAGGGACTGAAAGCGAGGCAACCAATGCGCCCCTGTGACTCTTGCGATGATGAGATATATTTCAAAACACGCTATGATGGCGTGACGATTCCGATGGATCGGAATGGACAGCATTTCTGCAAAGGAAGAAGGCGGCGAAGCTCAGACCGTCGTAGCGTGCCATCCGTTTCCACGACAATGGCGACAGCAACGCCCGCTTCTATTCCCATGGCGAAAACAACGCGATACACCTCAACGCCAATGTATGGGCAGACTCCACAATTCAACCTGGAACGCCTCATCCTTGCAGGTCACATCCTGTTTCTGCTACTCGCGCTGTTCATTATTTGGCTCGCCATGCAAGCCTTTGAGTATGTCTTGGAAAGCATCAACTGGCTGTTTGGCGGGTAGTCTCCGATGCCGGGTTGCGACATCGGAGCGAAGAACTGCATCTAACCAGTTCGGCCACGGATTCTTGCCAGCACTTCTTCGGCAAAGCTGCGGGAATCGAAGTCGCCGATGCATTCCAGTCCCTGGCCGGGAATATGGCCATAGAGGCTCCAGAACTGGGCCTCGGCATCGGGAACCTGCTCGCAGAAACGCTGCTTGCCCCGACCGAATTCACGGACGCCATGAATCTCGTAATCGTCGAACGGAGTAAGCTTGGCCTGCGAATCGCTGGCGGTTTCCGCCTCGTAATGCTTGCGGGCCATGGCATACGCTGCTTCAAAATCCCGATCGTTTCGGTCTGCCCAGTGCATGAGATCGGCCAGCAGGTCGATCAAGGCATTGAGATCGTCAACGCCGGTCACACTTTGAAAAGCAACCACGGCATATTCAGCCCAGTTGGCTCGGTCTTCATTCCTGCTTTCGGAATCGGCGGAAATGTTAAACTTCGAGGGATCGACTCTGGTCATCGCTGCCTCCCTCAATAATCCGAGGGAAGCAGGATGGTCGTCACCGAGCGATCCGCTTCGGTAATGATCCAGAATCGTCGATCACCTTCGCCATAGGCAGATAGCAAGCGATTGCCAACGTCGAGGGCATCCTGGTTGACTTGTGCATCATGGAGATCGACGTTGCCCCAGTCGCCGGAAGCGTCTCGTTGCAGGCCTTCCGCGATTTCTTCAGGTGTCAGATGATCCAGGGCGTTGCTCGTTGCGAGGATCTGGCCGAGTGGAAAGAGTGCATTCATTGGAATGATAAGCATTGTTTTAGTCCTCCTGTGAGGAGCGGGCTTCCATGCCCGCCCCGGTGGTTGATTACTTCTGTTCTTTGACATCACGCAGAGTGATGCGGCCATCGAGCGGCAACGATTCGAGCTGAACGCTAAATCCCTTGCCGTCGGAATGTGCCCAGGCGGAACCGATGCGGGTCCAGATGGATTTCTTGCCCTCGCGGTCGCGGACCTGGTAGACGGCATGGCTGGGGGCCTTGCTGGTGTTGTTGGCGTTCGTATCAGACATAATCTTTCTCCTCTTGGTTTGTGTTTCGGGCCACGCCCATCGCGGCCTGATGGCCACGTTCGAAGCAGCCGGACCAGCCGGACCAGCTGGGCGCAGCGCACCGGGCAAGGGGAAAAATTGGGGGCGACCTTCAGGGGGAGCCGATTTTTCTCCCTTGCGCGGACGGCGATGGCTGCGATAAGTGCCATCCAAAGGACGACGTGGGAGTTGGCCAGCAAACGAAAAGAGGAGGGGGGCAGGTCGCGAACTGCCAGTTAGAAAGCAGTGATCCGCCAAATGCCACCTGGAGGAACGTCGCGAGGCGAACTCTTGCAAACCCGCAGCCAGCCGCACAATCGCAATTACGATTTTGCGACTTTCAGTATTTGCGACGCTCGTCTCGCAGCATCAGCGTGATGGCATATACTCTTGGACGCAAACCACCGGGGAGATGGGCAGGGTGCCCTTCGCATCGGTATGAGGACGTCGAAGCTTGATCGTTGACAGAGGAGGGCCTTGATGCTCGATTGGCTGAAGTGGCAGGAAGGATCACGGGGCGAGCATGCATCGATTCAGGAGAAAGAGGAGAGGCGGGCGGAGACAATCGTCACTGCACCTGCTAATGGCAGGCGATCGGCGTGTTGAGTTCCTCATCGTGACAGGGGTATTTGTCGTGGCCTATCTCGTTGGCAGCTGGCTTGAGAATGATGAGTTCATAACTACCGAGCATGAGTCTAAGTTGATTCAATGCATGCGGCCTCGCATCATTGAAGGGGATACGTTCGATTGCCAGGGTGTACGGATTCGACTTGCCGGAATCGATGCCCCGGAGATGCCAGGGCATTGCAGGCAGGGCAGGGATTGTACGCTGGGCGATCCAATCGCCTCGCGGGAATACCTCAGATACTTAACGCACGGCCTCACGAAGTGTGCGGCGATCTCCGTCGATCATTACGGCAGGACGATAGGCCGCTGTGAATCGGAAGGAAGGGAGCTATCCTGTGCCCTGATTGCCGGTGGCCATGCCGTGGCTCGCTATGGCAGGCTTGATTGCAACTAGCGGTCAGGATCACAATCGCAATTACGATTTTGCGACTTTCTGCCATCCCAGGACGTTTCGTCATTAAATAGCCCGTAGCATCGGTCGATGTAGCCGAAGCGAATTTCTCAACGGTTTATCGGGCGAGAGCTAATCTCTTCCGGGAGTGCTGCCAGCGTTTCACGACGTTGGAACGAGCAATCAGGGTAGGTCAGCAGTTGCTGTCCGGCGTATTTGCCGACTAAAATTGGGAATTTGTCGCGAGAGTCAAGCCGCCGGGGCCAATCAAGCAATGAAGAAGTACGCAATTATTATCGCCGTCGAACAGTACTCGGACCCGAACATCGACGACGTCGCCTACGCAAGGCGGGATGCCGTGGAGTTCTCGAACGCGCTTGAACTTCACGGCTTCGATAAGGCTGGCCAGTTGATCCTCATCGACAATCAAGCCACGAAAGGTGTAATCGAATCTCGGGTACGAAAGGTCATCAAGCGATTGCAGAAAGGAGACGTTCTCTATTTTTACTATGCCGGACACGGATTCTCTAAGGGTGCAAAGAACTTCCTGACGTGTCATGACACCTTAGACGCGGACTGGGATGGAACGAGTGTCTCACTAGCTCCAATCTTCAGCGAGATGCAAGCGTCGGACTGTGATCGAATCGCGTTCTTCCTCGACTGTTGCGAAAGTGGAATCAAAGCCACGTCTGGACTTCGTGGCATTTATGACAATCTGAAGGAACATGAACTTGAAGAATTTCTCGACGCTGCAAAACACTGTGTCTGTTTTGCAGCTTGTCGTTCTGACGAAAGCTCGTATTCAAGTATGCACCTTCAGCATGGCATTTGGACATATCACATTATAGAAGCGTTTCGAGGCGATGCTCCCTTAGCGCTCGAACGCGGCATGCTTACCGGGAACTCGCTGCAGAACTACCTAAAGGGCGAAGTGCCGCGAACTCTGAACAAGGCGTACACCACTAAACACGATCAAACACCTTGGATGTATGGTGCCTTGAGCGGTGACTTTCTCCTTGCTGATCTAAGGCCCGTTCTCGAAGAACGCCGCGAGAAGGCGAGTAAGGGTAGCAATGTCATGGCTGAGTTGCTATTTAAGATCGAGGAGTCCGAAGGGTTGAAAAGCCTGTCCGGTTGGAAGAAAAGTTACCGAGTCCCCGACGGATACAGCGACACTACTCGTTTATTCGCGGCCGGCTGTGGTTCGGATGACCTAAAAACCGACCTCGATGCAACCTATGACAAGT
This sequence comes from Bremerella cremea, assembly GCF_039541315.1. GTDB lineage: Bacteria > Planctomycetota > Planctomycetia > Pirellulales > Pirellulaceae > Bremerella > Bremerella cremea. Next base: position 173,783 of record NZ_BAABFZ010000003.1, read on the forward strand.
TAAGGAAGGCATTTGGCTTCGCACGTCGAGATCTGGATGTTTCAGAGCCAGGGGATGGTACGGGCACGATCGTCACTCCTTACTTCAATTACTCAGTCAGTCTCGAGTTGAACCCAGACGAGCTAGGCGAAGTCGTTTGGACGAAAACCGTTGATGCAATCAAGGCCCCGGACCAGATTACCTGCGCGGCATTTGCCGAAGTGTTTGACGACGTATTCGACACACTCGAATTCTCGCTTCCCAATTGGCTCGAGATCGATGACTTCATCGATGCCGTTGAGGCTGCGAAGATTCCTGATCTGACGATCACCTACGACCGCGAAGCAACGTACTGCGAACTGCAAATTACAGGAGCAGTTGGTACGATAACCCTTACTTCCCATAGCCTTTCGATTTGCCACGACCGGCCAGAGGACACTCAATTGCTTATCGAGTCGTTCGTCACTGCGCGCAAGCTGATTCAGAAACACGGAGTACCATTGATCTCGTTCACTCCTAAAAAGAAGCTCCCACCGCCTTAAACGTTGCCGCCCAAAATAAAATGCTGAAGCATCTGCATGCGTAAGAACTAGGAGCTGGGTTGGGCTCACCACACTACACGTGTTCGTTAAAATCGCTGACTAATTGTTAGTCCTTTTTCAAGCTGCAGGGGATTGGCTTCAACGATGGGGAACATGTCGGACTTTGTGGGGTGGTCGAATATTGCTTTCCGTTTTTCAGCTCTGTACGAGCATTCGAACTAGTGCCCATTGAGGCCGTTCGACGTATCGAACGCCATTACATTGTCGATAGAATGCACAAGGACGGGGTGACCGATTCACGCTGGAATATCTAATCGAGTGATCGGAGTATCCTGAGAGTAAGGGCCCGAGAGTCCTCGGTGTTGGGCAGCGTTCCATGCCGTCCACTACTGATCAAGTATAAATAAAGCGTCACGGCAACGGCATACCAGAGCTGGTCTTTGTGTTCATCATTCATGCCAGCATATTGATCAACATATTTATCGAGAAATTCTTGCAATCGCGTTACGGGATCCGGATGCGAATCACCCCCTGGCCTGCCCCAATTTTCTGTACCAAGCGTTATGAAAGAACAGACTGGGAAACAGGTAATGATTCACGAGGCTCGCTGTGCTGCTGCAGCGGAGGGAGCGGAGCGACTGGAGTGGAAGCGGCACAGCGACGCGCGAACTCCAACGGCGTCTGGTAGCCCAGGCTACTGTGGGGGCGTCGCTCGTTGAAATCCTCTCGCCAGGCACGAGCCTTGATCCTCGCGTCCGCCTCGCTCAGCAGGTCGGTCTGGTGCAGGTATTCGTCACGCAAGCGGCTGTTGAAGCTTTCGCACAAGCCGTTTTGCCAGGGTGAGCCTGGCTCGATGTAAAGTGCCTCCACGCCGATCCGGTCGAGCCATTGCTTGATCGCCGTCGAGATAAACTCGGGGCCGTTGTCGCAACGAAGCCGCTTCGGCACGCCGTACATCGCGAACAGCTCGGCCAGCGTGTCGATCGCATCTTCGCTTGTGATGCTGCGGCCAACTTTGATCGCCAGGCACTGACGTGTGTACTCGTCAACGATGTTCAAAAAGCGTATCGTCCGGCCGACGATTGTCGACGACTGGATGAAATCCCACGTCCAAACGTCGTGCATGAAACCGGCTGGCTGCACATGACATGCGTTCGTCGAGACGCCGGTGGCCCGCTTTTTCCGGCGTTTTTGTGGAACTTTCAGCCCGGCCGCTTTCCAAAGTCGGTACATCTTTTTCATGTTTAATGACTCCCCCTCGCGTCGCAACAGCTGACCGATTTGGCGATAACACCAACGAGGCCGCTCGCGAACCAACTCCAAGATTCGCTTGGTCAGGCGAGCGTCTTCGTCTTTCGGCTTTCCCTCGAATCGTTGGCCCGACCGGGGCTGATCGAGCACCCGGCAGGCCCGCCGCTCGGAGACCGAATAGTTCTCTTGAAGCTGCTTGACCGCTTCGCGCCGCGACTGAGGGGTCGTCAGTTTCCCTTGGCGATTTCCTTGAGCATCGAGATGTCCAAGGCCTGATCGGCGACGATTTTTTTCAGCCGAGCATTCTCCTCTTCGAGCGACTTCAGACGTTTCGCCTCTTCGCTCTTCATCCCGCCGTATTGCGAACGCCAACGACTGAGCGTCGCCTCGCTGATCTCCAGGCTCTGCAGCACCTCACCGACGCTCTTGCCAGAGGCCAACATGGCATCCGCGTCCCGCAACTTCTTGATAATCTGTTCGGCCGAATGCCGCCGTCGCTTCTTACTCATGAGAAATCCTTTGCCGGAATGGGCTCTGGATCTTTCATAACGGATGGATCAGGATTTGGGGAGCACTCCAGGCTAATGCGAAGAATGAATGTTGCTGCCGCTTGGCCAGTTGAAATTGAATACCCTCAAATGGCAAATGTCAGCCAAGACGACTTCGTAATGATGTGGGCAAAAGGAAAGGGTGTCGTCGGAATAGGCATCGCGGATTCCAGCCCATTTGAAATTCTCGATGCTGGATCTACTGAGCAAATCTGGGAAATCGGAATGCGAAAAGAAAAAAGGGCAAACAGTCATCACCTTGACGAATGGCGAGTTAGAATTTCACGATGGCTCTTCTGGGACGCGAATACACCCTTCAAATACAAAGGTCAACAAAGAGCGTTCGACGCAGCAAATGCGGCAGAAGTTGACAATCTATTGCGGCAAGTTACCGTGAGAATTGGTTACCAATAATCAGTTAAACATTAGGTCTCTCTGTAGGCAATTTGCGTGCACCGATCGACCATTGGCTTTACGTCACTCAAGGTTCAATTCGTCTTTATTGGCTGGCTTGGTAGTAAAGAACACTCCCTTTTTCTCTGCCTGCTCAATGATCCGCCGACGAATTGTCGGAACTAACTGTCGAACCGCAAGGGAATACTCCTCCCAGGATGAGAGGAAGCTGCCATTTAGCTCGTCACTTATCCATTTAATATTATCATTCTTAATAAGATGGCCGTACTCCTGCACGGCGTAGAGTCGAATCAGCACGACGTCTCTCTGATAGCCGTCCTTAAGTTGCTTGAATTCATCTGGCGATATTTCGTAGCGAAAATCAGCAACCTTGAGTTCAATGGACTCTAGAAGATCCTGAGTCACTGCAAGAATCAAACGATAGTTATCGACACTGCTCCCGCAATTTGAGATATACCGTCGGACTAGACATGACTGTATTAAATTGATCACGGGATTACGAGAACCCTGTAAGGCTTGGAGAAAGACCCACCTCTTGCGGGTTTTATAATAGATCGCGACGTCGTGCAGTCTCTGATCAAAATCATTCGTCTGCCAAGCGTGCTTCTCAGAATAGCGTCTCTTCTCGTGCTTTACTTTACCGTAGTAGAACACTATCCCTGACGTATCTTTAAACTCCTCAGCATGCTCGAGTTCAGACTCCTCAGCAACAAAGCTTGGCAAGTCTTTTCTGCGTAAAAATCGACAGGTGGTATGCGAGGAGCTTTTCAATAAACTATTGTGCTTCAAGCAATACCCTACAGTTGTCCCGATATCTTGATATTGCGATGGATTGAACACGCAATTATCACATGTAAATGGATTCTTCATTGCTCATGCACGGACAAAAAACTTCTGGATTTGAGATGCGCTATGCGTGATTCGATCTTTTCTCGCGACGCCCTTGAGATCAAACTTCCAATCGATTAACGCTTCTCGAGCTCGCGTTGCCAATTGGAGTGCTCGCTCCGCCTTTATTTTCTCTGCTCTCTGTGCCCCCAGCGCAGTTGTTCTCAATAACATGAGCAAATCTGCGTGCAACAATACCTCGTGTCCCTCGCTGACGATTTCGCTGCTTTCACAACGGTAGCATTGACCACTGAAGTGGCGAATAGAATCCTCCGATTCAGACACTGAAGTATACTGCGTTTTTTTTCCTCGTGCCTTCGTAATATGATCAACTGGGGAAACCGAAACATCCGGATTCGGGGGCGTGATTCCATTCGGACTGTCTTTTCGAAAATGCAATGCCATAAATGATCCAATGCTGAATCGAGGCCAGGGCCCATTTTTCGGAAGTCACTCTCACTCAAATGTCACGCATCGAGAAAGAACATGAGAATAACAGGCTAAACTATTAGGCTACATTGCGTCTATTGGCCTAACAAGCTGCCCAAAGCTGCTCAGTATACCTCTGATCCCAAGCCAAGTAGTGCTCGCGGCAAATCTCAACAGAATTTCCCATCAGCTTCGACAGCGTCTCGACGCTGATCGGCTTCCGCGTCCAATACCCGTCTAGGCACCGTTTGGCATAGGTATGCCGGAAAGAATAGACGCAGGCGTCTTTGTCGAGAGCGATTCCTTTCTTCTTCAGCTTGCGTCGAACTCGGTCGAAGGATGGCCGCAGGCCCTCTATGGTCCAGGGGTTTCCACGGGTGTTGCGAAATAATGGGCCAGTGGGATGGCGTTCGATCTGACGGCGTACGATCGCCATGACATGGGGATCGATCACGTAAATGATCCGCTTCCGGCCTGTCTTGGCTTCCTCGGCCTTGAACACCCATTCCATCTTGTCGCCGTGGTCGGTGACGTGGGCAGCCGTCAGGCTGGCGAATTCGATTCCTGGCCTGGCTCCGGTGCGGATCAGGATGCGAATGGCCTCGCCGAAGGCTTTGTTGGTGTTCGCAATCATTGCCTCCTCCTGTTCTGGCTCGATGTACGTAACGCGGCCATTTCCCTTAGGAGCCTTGAAACCCTTGATCGGGTTTCGGGGGATCATCTCCTGCTTGGCCGCGTAGTTGAACGCTCGCTTGAGGCCCTGGATGTGGGAGCGTTTGGAGCCGTTCCAGCCGGGATGGGCCTGGAGCCATTGGTCGACGTGGATTGGCTTCAGGTCTTCCACTGGCATGCCTCCGAAGCCGTCGTGGATGCGATCCTTGGGATTCCGCTTTCGCCCGTCCCGGTATTTCCCCGGAAAACCGGAACAGAAATCGAACAGGCTGGTCGAACGCATCACGAAGGTGGCTGGGGAGTCGTTCGCCTTGCAGTTGGCCAGATAGGCCTCACAGACTTCCTGAACGGTAACGCCGGTCACTAGTTGGACCATGGCCTGCTTTTCTGCTGCCAGAAAGCGGGCGTAGGCTTTTTTTTAACGACCGATTCCTTGATTTCCGGGTCTTTCAGCCGGTTCCCGTTTTCATCCGTCAGGGGAGTGAACCTGCCGCCCTCTTTTGAGTACCAACCTGTGCCGCTACGATAGAAAAATCCTTTGTTCCGACTTCCCCGTTTTCGGCCGAAGTGCTTGCGAGCCATGACGATGTTCCCGGAATGCCAGTCCAGCGAAGCCGCGACTTGCAGCCCCCGACTAGTCATTCGCAATTTAGTGCCAAGATTTGGTGCCAAGGCCCAAAAAAATGGCTAAAACACGGGGAAAACGGCACTTGCCCTCGTAGCTCAGGGGATAGAGCGACGGTTTCCTAAACCGCAGGTCGGAGGTTCGATTCCTCCCGGGGGCACTTGGCTTCGATGGGTAGAGGCGGGCGGAGCTTTTGCTGGGGTGCTGCCTTGCTGGCATCTGAGTAAATTCTTCGGACTTGTTCCCTAGAATGTGGCAACCAACCTTGCGGCTTGGTAGTAAGACACGTACGTTTCAGCTACTTGTTTCTCAGTAACCACCCCCTCTTGTTTCGATCGCGAGCATTCTCCTGAAGTTCATCTTGGCCCTTTTGAATCTGATCGCGGCATATCTCTTTGCCGCGATGCTCTGGCTGCTGTTTCGGACGCTGAAGATCACCATCCTGACGCAATCGCCAGGCACCAGTCCTTATCAACTCGATTGCCCTGACCGATTCTTGTACGCCGTCTGGCACGACTCGATGGTGTTGCCGGTCTTCGGTGGTCGCCATCGCTTTACGACCGCGCTGACCAGCTTGCATCGCGATGGCTCGTTTGTGGCGAATGTCCTGCGAAGCCGGCAGATCCGAACCGTGCGCGGGTCGACGCGACGCATCAGCATGGTTGCCATTCGCGAATTGGTCGAAACCCTGGCGGGTCGTCACCTGGTGATTACCCCGGATGGCCCACGCGGCCCGAATCGTACGATGAGTTCAGGCATTGTGTTCCTGGCGTCGCGGACGGGACGCGAGATCGTCCCCACCGGCGTCGCGTGTTCGAATTGCTGGCGTTGGAAGGGAACGTGGTCTTCGCTGCTGGTCCCCAAGCCGTTCTCGAGCATCGTCATCATGGCAGGGGAGCCGATTCCTGTGCCACCTGGCCTGAAGAAGTCGGAGCTAACTCCGTTTGTAGCCAAGATTCAGGAAGCGATGGACCAACTCGACCAGAGTGCCAAGGCATCGATCGAAGGGAGAACGCAACATGGAGACGCAGCACGAATTAACGCTCATTCTAATGGCGTTTCATGAACTACTTTGGGCTTATCTCGATTAAATGCACGATTTGCCCTATCTAGTTTGCGGGGGAAGGTGTAAATTGCTGGTGGTTGGTCAGTCGATCGTGACAAAAGCTTTCACCCCTTCTCTAAGGGTTGGTCCCCGACGCTCTTTCGCCCGTCCCACCTGGTAAGTCGATATGTCGACTACCTTCTTTTTTCTTTCGGGCGCGGCAATTGCCAGTCCCTGATGTCCTCAACCCAGGAGATGAATGTTGGGTAAGAAACTCTATTGCGGTAACCTTTCGTACGAAACCACCAGCTCGGACCTCGAACGTTTGTTCGGTAATTACGGTTCTGTGCAAGAAGCGATGGTCGTTATCGACCGCGACACCGGCCGTAGCAAAGGTTTTGGTTTCGTCGAAATGGGCAGCGATGCCGAAGCGCAAGCCGCGATCGATGGCCTCCACGAATCGATGCAGAATGGCCGTAATCTGACCGTCAACGAAGCTAAGCCTCGCGAAAATCGCAGCCACGGTGGTGGCGGTGGTGGCGGTGGCCGAGGCTACGGTGGTGGCGGTGGTGGTGGCGGTCGCCGCTATTAATCGCTTCGTCTGACTTCCCGTAAACGGGAACTCTGAGAATTATCAATAGGTGTCGCACGCAAGTGATTCACTCGCGTGCGCGCCCTATCTTTTCTTGCCATCGGAGCGCTGTGGCTAAAAACCAAAACACCGTCGAAAAACGCCGTAGAGAAGTTGAGAAGAAACGCAAAGCAGAAGAAAAGCGAAAGAAGCGGCAAGACCGCAAAATACAACCGGACGCCTGAGAAATAGTCGCCTTCATGGCTGAAGGTGGGAACGAAGACTGAAAGGAATCAGCCTCTATGTCGAATTCCGTCACTCACCTTCGAGGCCCTGATCATGCTGTCCGATCGAGAAAAATCTGTGCTGCGAACGTTCCGCAAGTTCTATATGGAACCAGGCGAGATGCTTTGCTTCAATGGCATCGATCTTGATACGAAGACGCCTGCCCTCAACAGCCTGGTCGCCAAACGGTTCTTAATCAGAGAACGATTCAACGGTGCCTTCTCGCTAACGACCACTGGATACGCCCAGATGCGTCGATCCGGTTAACACTTGATCGAGCTAGTTCTCTCGCTCTGTCGAACGGTTACCGATCTCCTACGTGATAAATATCACGCGATTCTCACTTGGCATTGTGATCTTCATGCCATTCACCAAGCTGGCTGACGAATTGTCGTCTTTCATCGACAACTTCCTGATTCAAGCCCGCTCTTGAAACCAGTAAACCATCGCGCATGTTAGAAATTGGCGAAAAACCACGCCTTCTACGAAATTTGCGTAGAAAGCCAAATCAGGCTCCTCTCTAATTCGCATTGAAGCTCATCTAAGAGGGGAACGCTCGTTCCCTGCGAATTCGCGCCCAGATAAGGAATTGGGAGACAACCATGAGATGGTTAAGATCCGTTCGTCATTCCGTTGTGGCAATCGCCGTAGCCATACTCTCCACTGGCATTTTTACCCTGCAAGTATCCGCGGAAGATACAACACGCCCCAACATTGTTCTGATTTGGGGCGATGATATAGGGCAGTCAAATGTCAGTGCCTATTCGATGGGCCTGATGGGTTACAAGACGCCCAACATCGATCGGATTGCTAAGGAAGGCATGATCTTCACCGACTACTATGCCGAGCAAAGTTGCACGGCTGGTCGGGCTTCGCTGATTACTGGTCAACATGGCTTGCGCACCGGGATGACGAAAGTCGGTCTGCCAGGAGCAACGTTGGGACTGCAGAAAGAAGACCCCACGATCGCAACCCTGCTAAAACACTATGGCTATGCGACCGCTCAGATCGGCAAAAATCACCTGGGAGATCGCAACGAGTTCCTGCCCACGGTGCATGGGTTCGACGAGTTCTACGGCAACTTGTACCACTTGAATGCCGAAGAAGAGCCAGAGCATCCTGACTATCCCAAAGACCCTGCGTTCCGTGCGAAGTTTGGTCCGCGTGGCGTTCTCGACTGCAAGGCGACCGACGTCGACGATCCAACGGTCGATCCCCGATTTGGCCGGGTTGGCAAGCAGACCATCAAAGACACCGGTCCGCTGACGCGCAAGCGAATGGAAACGATCGACGACGACATCGCTGCTCGTTCGGCAGAATACATCAAGCGTCAAGCTGCCGCAGGCAAGCCGTTCTTCCTGTGGAGCAACTTCACGCATATGCATTTCCGGACTCACACCAAGCCGGAAAGCGTCGGTCAGGCAGGCGAATGGCAAAGCAATTATCACGACACCATGATCGACCACGATAAGAACGTGGGGACGATTCTTCAAGCCATCGAAGATGCCGGCATCGCCGACAACACGTTTGTCATGTACAGCACCGACAATGGCCCGCACATGAATAGCTGGCCCGATGCCGCGATGACGCCGTTCCGCAACGAGAAGAACTCGAACTGGGAAGGGGCTTACCGCGTGCCTTGCATGGTCCGCTGGCCCGGCAAGATCAAGCCAGGCTCGGTCTCGAACGAGATCATCGGTCACCACGACTGGTTCCCAACGCTGCTGGCCATGGCCGGAGCGCCAGACGTGAAAGAGAAGCTGATGGAAGGTGCCAAGTATGGCGACATGACCTACAAGGTGCACCTCGACGGCTACAACCTCGTTCCTTATCTCACCGGCGAAACCGAAGAGAGCCCACGCAACTCGTTCATCTATTGCAACGACGACCAGCAGGTCACCGGCGTCCGGTACGACAACTGGAAGCTGGTTTTCATGGAACAGCGTGCCCCGGGGACCTTCAAGGTGTGGTCGGAACCTTTTGTCACGCTGCGTGTGCCGAAGATCTTCAACCTGCGAATCGCCCCATACGAACGTGCCGACATCACGTCGAACACGTACTACGACTGGGTCTTGGAACGTTCGTTCCTGCTCGTTCCGGCGCAAGACTATGTGGGTAAGTTCCTGGCAACGTTCGAGGAATTCCCGCAGCGTCAGAAAGCAGCCAGCTTCAACCTCGACGAGGTGATGGAGAAGCTGCAAATGAGCGTCGGCAGCAAGTAAGCTTCCGCTTCCTCTTCGATCGGATAAGTCAGGGCATATCTGCAATTACCCTGACTTTTGACAGAGTCAATCTCGACAGCGACGCATGAGAATACAGCGTACGCGGGACTCTGTAGTTGGTACGAATCGCCTGATGCGTTCGAGGCGAAATCGATCCCGTTCTGAGAACACCCTTCTACCCGGCAGGAAAAAAACTTCCCCGGCGTGTGAAGAGGCACGCCGGGGAAGTCCTTGGAGATGGCGTGCAGCAAACCGACAAAGTTTGTCACGCTTGCCCCTGCCAGCTCGTTTCCCCTGATAAAAGCCTACCGTAGCCCTGGCGGGGTACCAGGAACGCTACCAGAACGCCCAGCCGCAAGGTGGAATGAAAACATGGTCCATTACAAAAAAATTTGCGGACAAATTTTCGGATCAAAATTGTGCCTTGTTATTGTCCACCCATTTCCGATTTAACGCGTAAGCATAGGAGCCGACGGAAAACACCCGCAAAACGACTAGCATTTCAAATTGCCAATGCGCGTTTAAGGATTCCCCCTCAGGGTGTCATTGATGGCAACGAAAGACGCATTGCGAGCGGCCACGCTGCCTCAACCTCGAAATACCCTGGTTGCCCCGCGGTATGCGAGGTGATGGCCAAGAAACCAAGTCAGCGGCCGCAGATTGATCGAAGTTTATATCTAGTTGCGAGGTAACAGTTTATGTCCCCCTACTAGCAGAATGGTTCTTTTTGTATCTCTGAATATGGTAGCTGTTAGATCGTCGGAGACGACTCTGCCGTTGCTATCCCGACGATACCCCCACGACTTGAGTGTCACAACAAGCAGAAAATGAATCGCACATATCCATGTAATCGCGACTTCCTACGACAGCTACGCCTCCGCAACGGTTGGACCCAAGCCGATCTGGCGAAGCGAGCAGGCTACAGCGAACGACTGATCAGCAAGGCAGAGGCAGGCTCACCAATCGCGCTCGATACGATCGTCGACCTGGCAGATGCCTTCAGCGAAGAGGAAGAGCAGAAGATCTTCTGGGAAGATCTGGCCTGCGATCCGGTTGGATTGGCACAGCGATTTATCCACGCCGTGTACACCTATCAGCAAGACACGATCAGTCACATTCGTGACTACATTGCCGAGGATTGCGTATTTCGCGTGGCAGGTAATCCTGAAGAGATCCCGTTCGCGGGCGAGCACATCGGAATTGATGCGATGGACCGCACCTTTCGGATTTTCTTCTCAGTGCTCGAGGTCCCCAAAGGGCACGATTACACGAAGCACTATCAGTACTTTTGCCAGGGGCCCAATGCGGTCATCTGGGGTGACTCGTGGATTCATCCGATCGGTCGTCCTATGGAGACGCCCATTCGGGTATCGAACCTGCTGATGTTCAAACGAGGCAAGCTGATGCTGTGGGACGACTGTTACGACACGGCTGCCGGAGCTGCCTGTTTGCGTGACAACTCCGACCCGCCTCCCAAGTGAAGGCTCGCTTACTTGCCTTCCAGTTCTTCGCGCATTCTCCGTTCGTTTTCCAGCAACTCGCCGGTCGGATCGATTTCGGCGAAATCTTCCAATTCATAAAACGGACGGATCTCGATCACCGATTCGCCTTCCATCGGAGGAGGGCACTTTTTGACCCAAGCGATCGCGTCGGCCAGCGAGTCGACCTGCCACACCCAATAGCCAGCGACCAGTTCTTTCGTTTCTGCGAAAGGGCCATCGGTGACAATTCGCTCGTCGCCAGAAAACGTCACGCGAGCACCGGCCGAACTTGGCTTCAGGCCATCGCCAGAAAGCATGACGCCGGCGGCAACCAACTCTTCATTAAACTTGCCCATCGCTTCCAATAATTCCGTCGAAGGGAGCACGCCGGTTTCCGATTCCTTGGTGGCTTTGACGATAACCATAACTCGCATGATTCGACACCTTCTGTTGAGGTTTAAAAGTTGGTGAAAGCATTTTAACTTCACCCCTTAGTCGTGCCAGCGACACACAAATCGACAGGGTCCCCAAAAAACTTTGGAAAATCATCATGCGAGTTCGATTCCTTCCCGGACACTCGATGCGATAAACTACGAAATTCATCCCTTTCACCAGCCTGCCAAGCCGGAGCCGTCATGCCCAAACCATTCAAGCCAGAAGGCTATAACTCGCTGTCCGCTTATCTGCTGGTTCCCAGTGCCGCGCAGACGATTGCCTTCCTGAAAAAAGTGCTCGATGCAGAAGTGCTGCGGCAATTCGATGGCCCGGACGGCCGTGTGATGCACGCGGAAGTTCGCATCGACGATACCGTCTTGATGTTGGCCGAAGGAAACGAACAGTGGCCACCGATGCCAGCCAACATTCATATTTATGTTCCCGATGCGATCGAGACTTATCGCAAGGCGATCGAAGCTGGGGCCGAAGCAATCATGGAACCAGTACAGCGCAGCGAAGATGACGATCTGCGTGGGGGAGTGCGGGATTCCGGCGGAACGATGTGGTGGTTTGCCAACCAGGTATAAGCCACACCCGCTAGGCGTACCACCAAGGGATGAGCACAACGCACATCGCCATCACAATCAACGTGAAGGGAAGTCCGATCTTCATGTAGTCGCCGAAGCGATACTGACCTGGGCCCATCACTAGGGTGTTCACCGGCGAAGCGACGGGAGTCATGAACGCCGCCGAGGCCGCGATTGCCACGGTCATCACGAATGGGTAGGGGGAAACATCCAACTGCTTCGCCATGCTCATCGCGATAGGGGCCATCAAAATCGCTGTCGCCGTGTTCGAGATCACCAGGCTGAAGCCAGTCGTCAGCACAAACAGCACGGCGACCAGCACGTGCACTTCGGCTCCGTCGAGCACTCTCATCAGAAATGAAACCGCCATTTCGATGCCATGCGTCTTCTCGAGTGCGATGGCGAAGGGCATCATGCCGACAATCAAAAAGATGCTTTGCCAGCGGATCGATTTGTAAGCGGTCTCGATATCGACGCAGCGCGAAGCACCTAAAAGAAAACAAGCGATCAATGCCGCCAGCGCGTTGGGCACCCAGCCGCTGACCATCAACACGATCATTACGGCAACGCTGGCCAACGCCCATGGAGCCTGACTGATCGCTGGTGCCACGTCGTCCATTTCCACCGGCAACGACAACACCAGGAAGTCTCGCTTTTGCGATCGCAACGAATCGATCTGCTTCCACGGCCCGATCACCAGCAAGATGTCGCCAGTTCGCAGCTTCTCTTCAGCGACGTTTCCGCTAATCGCTTCGCCGCCTCGCCGGAGGCCAATCACGCTCAAGCCGTGCTCGGTGCGAAACTTTCGATCGACCAGCGATTTGCCTACCATCGCCGATTCCGGCAAGACCGCCACTTCCGCCATGCCAACATTCTGCGAGTGCTGGCTGAAGTAGGATCCCTCCAGCGGCAAGACCGACAGCCCTAGCTCTTCGACAAACTTCTGCAGGTCGTTTTCTGGGGTGACCAGATCGACGAGCAAGATATCGCCGGGCCGAATTTCCGTTTGCGAAATTGGATTCAAGAGTCGCGGCTGACCACGTCCCATCCGCTCGATACCAATCAGGTTCACGCCGTTGCGTTGGCGGAGATCGAGTTCTCCCAGCGTTCGTCCCACCAGATCGGAAGAGTAGGGGACCTGTAGGCGGAAGGCTCGCTGTTCGAGACGATACTCTTCGATAAACGAAGCGAAGGTCCGCCGACGTTTGTTCGCCCCGGCCACGGTTGTTCCAGTGGCAAGCCAGTTTTTTGCCACCAACATATACAGCGTGCCGGCGATCAGAATCGAGAGCCCCATTGGGGTGAACGAAAAGAAGCCGAAGCCTTCCACGCCTTCTGATTCGAGGGCACTATCGACGATCATATTGGGAGGCGTGGCGACCAGCGTCATCATGCCACTGATCAGGCCGGCAATGCTAAGCGGCATCATCATGCGGCCTGGGTGAATCTTCATTCGCGACGTAACGTTCAGCACGACCGGGATGAAGATCGCCACGATCCCGGTGGAACTCATCACGCTGCCCAGCAAGCCAACGCTTAGCATCAGCAGCACAATCAAGCGGGCTTCGCTGTTGCCCGCTTTCCTCGCCAGCCAGCGTCCGACTTGTAAAGCGATGCCGGTCCGAGTGATGCCTTCGCCGATGATGAATAACGCCGCGATCAGGACGACGTTCGGGTCGGAGAAGCCTGCGAAGGCCTCGTGCGGGGTAATGATCCCCAGTACAGGCATCGCCACCATGGCGCCTAGGGCCACGATATCCATCCGGGGCCAATCCAGGATGAACAAGACAATGCAGGTCACCAACAATCCAAGTACGATCGCCAAGTCTGCCGGCATTGCCTGATATCCCTTTCTGCTTTCCGACGCCTTATCGTAAGGCCGCCGCGATTAACCCTGGTCGACCGGAGGCATGATCTTGGTGTGGAAGTGCACATCCTGTTGAGGGAATGGAATCGAAATGCCTGCCTCGTCAAAGCGGCGTTTCACTTCACGGATGACCTCGGTTTTCACCTGCCACCAGTCCTCGGTACGTGCCCATGGTCGGCAGACAATATTCACCGACGATTCGCCAAGGTCGTGCGTGATGACCTGCGGCTCCGGCTTCTTGAGCACCTTCTCGTGGGCGTTCACCACATCGAGGATGATTTGTTCTGCCTGCTCGAAATCGTCATCGTAACCAATTCCGAATTCCATATCGACGCGGCGGGTATGGTTCGCGGTGATGTTCGTGATCACGTTGTTCCAGATCGAGTTGTTCGGCACATGGATCGTCTGGTTGTCGAACGTTTTGAAGGTGGTCGAAACGAGGTTCATCTGATGAATCACCCCAGTCACTCCGCCGGCAGTCACCACGTTGCCGACATCAAACGGACGATTGATCAGAATCATCAAGCCGCTGGCGAAGTTACTCAACGTACCTTGCAGTGCCAAACCCACGACCAGACCCGTCGCACCAATCGCCGCCACGATCGGCGTAATATCGATCTCGAGCGCTGTCAGTGCGATGGCGAAACCGACAATCATCACGACGTTCTTGATCGTTCTCGCAATCAAACTTTCGGCAAGCTGGCTTAGATGCAGCTTCTTGGCCAGCAACCAGTTCGTGACGAATTGCACAAATTTCGCAATCAGCCAACTGGCGATCAGAATCAGGATGAATTCGCTTACATTCCAGCCAATGCGTTGACCACCTTCCTTGGAAACGAGCCAACCGACCAGCGTCGCCCAGGTCGCGGTCACGTCCGAAGTGTCGACTTCAATCGGAGAAACTGCGCTGATGTATTTACGATACTCGGCGCCATCGCCACCCTTCAGTTCGAGCGAGGTCAGCACGATATTCAATCGGTTGATCAGCGAAGATCGTTCGTCTTGCAGCACCGTGACGTCAACGAGCAGTTGCCCTTTCGTATCGGCGACTGCCTTTTCCGCTTCGGCCGTTTTCTCGGCGGGCTTTTCTTCGGCAGCCTCATCCTCGGCTGGGGCTTCTTCCGCGACAGGCTCTTCAGCCGGCTCTTCTTTCGGTGGGTCGCCGACCTTCATTCCTTCCAGGCCCAGTTCTTTCTGAGCGGCCTCGGTAATTTGCTGCTCGGCCTTCTTGGCGTCTTCTTCCGCCTTCGCTTTCACCGCTTGAACTTGTTCGAGCGTGTTCTTGGCCGCCTCTTGATCATTGGTAGCCATCGCCTCGTTGGTCTTTTTGATCCCCAGTTGAGCGGCGGCGATCTGGCGAGATTTATTGCGAAGCAGTTCGAACCAGGCCTTCGCTTCCCCCTCCAGCTCTGACTTGGTCAGCGGCTTGACGATGATCTTCAATTGATCCGTCGGGATGTTGGGATTGATTGTCGTGACCGGGACGTACTCGGCTGGTTTCGCCGGGGCGGCTTCCTCTTGCGCCAGAATGGGGCAGATCATTACTACCCACAACAACAAACCGATGGTCAACCTAGGAAACATCATCACGTGGCCCTCGTCTTCTGAATTGCAGCGTTAACTTCATGTCGCGCGGCAAATTTCGGCGGAAATTCGCCCCGTGCATATTCATATTCCAAGGATAGGACACATCTGGCAACCCTTCGCGTGGTCAAGCCATGCCAGCATAATTCGTCCCAAATCGACGCTTTTCATGCAGAAAATAGGGACCGAAACGGTCCCGCGGCTTAGCTTTCCACCTGCGGCGAGCTACCTTTCCAGAGCGGTTCGTTCGCCGAGAGCAAGGCCGTAACCCAGCGGGTATAAGCGAACAGATAGTCGCTCAGGCGATTGGCATAAGCTAATACCCACGGCTCGATTGGGGCATGTTCGTGTCGTCGGACCAGGACACGTTCCCACCGCCGACAAACGGTTCGAGCCACATGGGCATGGGCACTCAACATGCAGTCGCCAGGGATCGTAAACCCATCGATTGCCGCGAAGCGATCCCGATAGGCATCGATCCGCTGTTCGAGGAACTTGACCCGGGCATCATTTTTGGGATCGTACTGGACAGCCTCGGCGGAGGGTGGATTGGCCGAGGCCAGCACGGCCCCCGCTTCGTACAGCGTGTTCTGGATCTTCAGAAAGACCTCGTCGGTCTCGGAAGCAATTTCGGGATGAGGGCTGGTTGGCAGCTGGGTCGCGAAGGCACGCACCACCCCAAGGTGGCTAATCAGTTCGTCCGATTCGCCATACGACTCGACTTCGAGCGAAGACTTGGAAACCTGAACGCCACCGGCCAGGGCCGTGGTGCCACCGTCGCCGGCTCGGGTATAGATTCGATGGATGTGAATCGACATGGAAATGCTCCGCGGTATAAACTGATCCGTCCGAAGTCCCATCATCGCAAATGCGGCCCTAACAGCAAATGAGGGTCGCCCATAGGAATTGAATCCCTTGTTGGACCTTCAATCGTTAACCATCGTCAGCGTTCTGGTGACCATCACGCATATTCTGGGGCTTTTTGCCGCGATCGATGCGATTATGAAGGCCCGGACTTCGCAAGGCGCGATTGCGTGGCTATTGCTGCTGGTCCTGGTGCCCTACGTTTCGTTGCCATTTTATTGGATCTTTGGTCGCAGCAAATTTCAGGGCTACGTCAACACGCGGCGGATCCGTAGCTTGAACATGAAAGAGCACACCCAGACTTTTCGCGCGGTTGATCCGAAGATGGTCGCCGATTTTGAATCGCGTCCTTCGATGATGGTGCTCGAACGATTGGCCGATTTCCCGTACACGCACTCCAATTCGATTCGCCTGCTGGTCAACGGCGAGGCCACCTTCGACGCGATTTACGAAGCGATTTCCAACGCCAAAGAATATGTCCTCTTCCAAACGTACATTTTCCGTGAGGACGGGCTAGGTGAACGCTTCCGCGAGTTGCTGGTTCGGAAGGCGAAGGAAGGGGTCGGCATCTACTTTTTGTACGACGAAATCGGCAGCTATCAACTGACGCGTCGGTTTCTGAACCACCTTCGCGAAGAAGGCATCCACGTCCGGGCCTTCCACACGACTCGCGGCAAAGGGAATCGCTTTCAGCTCAACTTCCGGAACCATCGCAAGATTGTCGTGGTGGACGGTCACTTGGCCGCGGTCGGGGGACACAACTTCGGCGACGAATATCTCGGGCTGTCTCCCAAGATTGGTCCTTGGCGAGACACGCACATCATCATTCAAGGCCCTGCCGTGCAAGCGGTGCAGTGGTCGTTCCTGGAAGACTGGTACTGGGCAGCTGGCGAAACCCCGGAAGTGAATTGGACCGAAGCTCCCGCCACGGATGCCGACGAAGTCGCGGTCGTTGTGCCGATGGGCCCCGCCGACACGATCGAAACGTGCGGTTTGTTCTTCGTGCATGCCATCAATTCGGCCCGCAAACGGATCTGGATCGCTTCCCCTTACTTTGTGCCTGACAAGCAAGTCATCTGTGCCTTGCAGCTAGCAGCACTTCGTGGCTGCGACGTTCGGATCATGCTTCCAGAGCGGCCCGACCATTTGCTGGTTTACCTATCTAGCTTCCACTTTATCTATGAAACGGCAATCGCGGACCGGATCCGGTTCTACCGCTATCAGCCTGGCTTTTTGCATCAGAAGGTCCTGCTGGTCGACGACGAAATTGCCGCGGTCGGTACCGCCAATCTCGATAACCGCTCGTTCCGCTTGAACTTCGAGATCATGGTGGCGGTGGTTAGTACCGACTTCGCCAAGTCGGTGGAAGAGATGCTGCTGGCAGACTTCGAGCACTGCTGCGAAGTCGATCCGAACGAAATCCAGCGCCGGTCGTTCTGGTTCCAGTTGGCGGTCAGCGGATCGCGATTGATGTCGCCGATCCAATAGGCTGCTAGCGGCAGTACCATCCGCAAGATCGGCAAAGTTTACTTAACCGGAACCAGTCTGGTGACCGAAAACGAAAAGGACGCTTTGTCCATTTCGGTTCGGGGCATGGCGTCTTGCTCGAAACCTGTGGACCTGCCACATAGCCCAGCGGACGAATATCATGCCAGCAGCCCCTCGCCCCAGCTTCCTCGCGACTCTCACCCTCGCGACGACCGTCAGCGTGACTGGTTGCATCTTCCCGTTTACCCGCGGCAACGACTCGAAGCTCGACGAAATCGTCGCCGCCGAGTCCGCACCCGAACCCGAAATCGCCGGCGCTCCGAAGGCCAACCAGCCCAAGAAACTGCCACCATTCGCGCGGTTTATCGGAGGGATGTTCGGCAAGAAGAGCGAACCGGAAGCTCCCCCCACTGTCGAAGCACCAATCGCTGAGATGCCTGCCCAGGCCTCGCCCGCCCCGAGCATTGTTCCTCCGGCTCAAAAGCATGCCGCGGAAGTTCGCCCGGCCGAACAACTAGTTGGTAACCCAGCCGCACCGTCCGCTCCAGTGAAAACCCCAATGCCGCAACTGCCCGAGATTGTCTCGGCACCACCGCAGCAAACACCAGCCGCCCAGCCTGACGTGGTCAGCAGCTTCAGCCAGAAGGCAACGCAGCAAATGGCTTCCACACCGGCCGCCGCCCCGACATCGACACCGGTTGTCCAGCCTCGGCCTGAACTGATGTCCGGCTCGACGCAGGAAGTTGCCAAGCAGCAACTGGAAAACTACACCAACACACCATGGGCCGACAAAGCGTTGCTCGACAAAGCGACCAAGAGTAATTCGAGCTCGTCGCCTACGCTGACCAATTCGTTGAACCTGGCACTCGAAAACGTTCGCCGCGAACGTGAATCTGGTGCTTCGGCCGAGCCAGCGCCAGAAGCGAAGGCGCCGTTGATGGCCAGCACGCCGACGCAAACAACGCCAGTGCAAACCACTCCGACCGCTCAGATCGCGACGCCTGCTTTGGAAGAATCGACCCAAGTGGCCTCGAACCCGCTGCGATCGACCCGCCGCAAGACCGACTGGTCGGGCAGTTCACTCCGTTCGGCCACGCCAGCAACGATTGTCAATAACTTGACCGCCACCGAGGCCGAACCAGCCGTTCCCGAGCCAGCGAAGCCTCAAGCGACGATGTCGCCGACCGATCTTGTCGCGGCCGAACGCCCGCCGGTTACGCCGTCGATGACGGTCAATCCGTACTCGATAGAAGCGAAGCCAGCGGAGGTCCCTTCTCCGGCAGAAGTACCGCAGATGATGGCCAATGCTTCGTCTACCAAGCCGCAGATCGCCCAGGGCAAACCGGTCTCGACCGATGTGATCCACTTCCAATCGTCGGTGCTTCGCAAATTGCAGGCAGCCAACGGATCGGCCGTGTGGGAATTCAAGCAGCCGGCAGTTCCGACCGAAGTCGCCGCGGCACCTAAACAAGCAGAACCATCGTTGCCACAGATTATGAACGGGGAAGAAGCAAACGAGCCGACGCCATCGCTGGCGGCTACGACGGCCGAGCCAGCCCGTCAGCCGGAGCGTGTCGCTGCGTTAGAACCGATTCAGCAACAGCCGCTGCCGCAAGTTGCCCAGCCTGTGCGTGCACCGCAGCCACAATCTGCTGCGGTATCAGCTCCGATCCAGCCACCTGCGGCTCCAATCAAGCCGTTCGTAATCGAGACGCAAGATCCTGCCAGCGTTGCTCGATCTGCGGTCGTTCGCCCCGCCGAACAAGCTCCACAGTTCTACGGTAGCGGGGCAGGGGAGCCACGAGCGCTGCCACCTGCAAGCCAGCCAGGTTTGCCACCAGTGATTCGCGCGAACGACTACCAGTCGCAGGCCCCGTCGACTTCCGGCACCAAGACTTATATCGTGCAGTAAGAGTCACAGGGCCGAACGATTACAGATCGGCCCAGTCAATATCGGCACGGGTCAAAAGACGATCAGCAACCGGCACGTAGTCTGGCCGGTTCTCGATCAGCAGTCGCGCTGCGTCTCGCAGTGGTATGTTGCCGGCCGATTCCATCCAGATCACCTTGGGCAGCTTCGTCCCTAACGGCGAACTGCCGGCCAGGTGCGGAGCGGATGCGGTCGCTGTGCCGTTTTCGGCAACGGATTCCGGCAGGAACATTAGCCGCGAGACGGTCGGGCCCAACTGGGTCAGTCGGCACTCAGAAGCGGTCACACGCTGCTTCCAGTCGGGACCTTCTTCCATCGAATTGAGGAACTGACTTTCGTTGCCTTCTTCACTTGCGCAACGACGAGCCAGATCTTTGCCGCAATCGAGCATCACGCCGATCAGCTTGTTGATGCCGTTGCGATCTTCATGGAGCAAATGGCACAAGCCGCCATGGTCCGCATTCAAGATGTCGTCGATGTTCCGTTCCAGCAGCAGAAGCTTCTCGAGGAACTTCGGATCTTCGATCACCGACTGATCGTCGATGGCCAGGTGTTCACGCACTTCGGTTTCGGCCATTTCCAGGCTGACCACCGTTTGCTTGATCCACATGTTGTCTCGCATGATCGCCGTTCGCAGATGCTGGAAGACCTGGCAGGTCGCCAACACCATCACGCTGTGGGTTCGCAGCAACGCATAGTTGAGCCACAACGACCGCATCTCCGGCAGGGTCATCCCCTGTTCTTTTCCTTGATAGCCACGTTTCGTCGATCGCTGCATCACGGGGAAGAGTGCCGTGCGGACCTTCTCGATTTCGACATCCGTCCGTTGCCCCATTGCCCGAGCCTTTTCTTCCAGTTCGGCCAGGCGGGCATCGACCGTGGAGGCCAACTGTTTGACGCCCCGCACGCGGAAGGTGGGCTCGTTAAGGATCGAATGAATCTGCTCGAGTATCGTCGTTTCGTAGTGCTTCGCGATCTCGCGAATGTGCGGAGCAATCTCGGTATGCAACGACACGGCGATCAGTTTGCCAGGCTCAGCTTCCATATTCGAAGCGCCAATCAGTTGATCGAGCGAATCGAGCACATGAAACGTCATTTCGGCCGAGGTCGGCGGAATCCGCGAACTGCCCATTTCGTTGATGAAGCGGCCGATCGTTTCGTTGAAATAGTCTTCAGCCGAAGCGCCGATTTCATCCTCGACGACTTGCGTCACCATATCGATCACGGTTTCCAGGCGGAATTCAGCATCCTGGAAGATCTTGGCGGTCCGCATATCCAGGATGCGGGCATACTGCTCGGCCCGAGCCGATACCTGTTGATCGTTGTCGTTCAGATGGGCCAGTTTCCGTTGCTCTTGATTGCCATTGGAGGTACCGTGCCAGCGTTTGAGCAGTTCCATTGCATAGCGAGCAGCCGCCAGGTCGAGGTGACCGCTCGAGCAGAGTGGCTTGCCGGCGAACGCCCATGACGACACCGCGGGACCAATGTTCTCGGTACCGGTTTCGGCCTGACGAGCACGCTGAGCGACTTCGCGACCTTCGTACACATTCATATACAGCAGGTCGGCAATGTCGTTGATTTCAACGGGAATGTTGCGAGTTTCCGCCTGGCGTCCGGTTTCAAACAGCGTGATCTGCTGGCTGATCTTTTCAGTCCAGCTTTGCGGCGGAATCTTGGTGATTACATCGCCTGGGTACGCGCCGGTGATCTGGAAGTGGAGGAGTTCCCGCAGGCAAGCATACGTATTGCATCGAGCCAGGTCCTGCTGTTCGACACCGTTAGGCGTGGCATGAATGAGCCACAGCGAAACGTCGTCGACGCTGCCACCATGTTCCTGGACGACTTCCTGGGCGAGGGCGAATGCGTCCCACACCATGCCACTTCCGGTTCCGCCGCTGCTGCTCATGACGAGCACCACGCGCGGCTTTCCTTTCCACGAATAGTTCTCACTGCGTGGATCGATGTTCCGCTGGGCGCCATAGATCGCGTCCGACACGGCGGCACGTAACTGCTCTCGCAGGCGGCTAGCATGGTCGGCGAAGGCAAGACGCCCCAAAGGACGCATCCCTTCGGTCTTGAGCGACAAGGGAATGTTATAGAGCCAACGGCGACTCATCGACTTGGTCAACTGTCGCGATAGATTTCGATACGCCTGGGGACGACGCAGCGGCATTTCCACAGTGGCCAAGGATGGCGTTGGCGACGCGGCACCGATCATACCGGTGCTGTGCATCAGGTCGCTCGTATCGGTATCTACCGCGACACATTGGCACCAATGCTGTTCCGCTTGGGTGCCGACCAGTTCCAAGCGACGATCGACGACGTGTCGCACGATTCGGTTGCCCAAACCGCCGATCCCGACGATCACGCTCGGACGAAGTTCTCGCTGGGTGCGATCATCCGCGACGGGAGGCATGACGTCCTGCTTGCGCGGCTTGATGTCTTCCCAGACACTGCTTTGACGAGCCTGCCACTGGCGGCTGTCGCGGTCCATGCGGATCGTTTCCGGATCGGAAACCATGCCGGCACCATCGACTACGCTCGACTTGGTGTCGTTGCAGTTAATCGTTTTGGTGTCGGTCTTCGACGATTCGTCCTGACCAACGGTTCGAATCTGGGGCAGATGCGCGGCGCTGTCGGCAGCGATCAGCGCTTTCACCATTTCGGCACAGTTGCGATATCGCTCGTGCGGCTTTTTGGCGAGAGCCTTGGACAGGATGTCGCGATCGCGCGGTGGCAGGGTGTTGAGACGCGGCGGACTGTTGAGATGTTGTGCGGTGAGTTGGGCCAGGTTACGACCAGGGAAGGGGAGTGTGCCGGTCAGCATTTCCTGATAGACGATCGCCAGGCTGTACTGGTCGCTTTGACGCGATGGCTGATCGTTGAACACTTCGGGAGACGCGTACAGAGGAGTCAATCCAGCCATCATCGAGGCGGTGACATCCTGAATGCTTTTCACCAGGCCAAAATCGGCCACTTTAGCATGCGTGCCGACGATCAGCAGGTTTTCTGGTTTAACGTCGAGATGCTGCAGCGAGTGCACCTCGGTCATATAGTCCAACGCTTCCGCCGAGTCCGCGAGATACTGCAATAGTTCGTCGCGAGGAATGCCCGGCATTCCTTCTTTGCGGCAGATGTCGAAGCGATCTTTTAAACAGCAATCGGCCAGTTCAGTCACAACGACCAACTGGGCATCGATCACTTCAATTCGTTCTAGCGAAAGAAGAAAAGGATGACGGAGGTTTTTGATTCGGTTAAGAGCCTTCAGCTCGCGCGAAGCCCGAGCCTCGTCATGAAAGCCGAAGACCAGCTTGACGGCCTTGGAGAGCCCGCCCGGTGCATCTGCCCGCCAGACTTCGCCGTAGCCACCGGCTCCGATTCGTTGTACGAGTCGGTATCCGTCTACCTCTCGTACTGTGGCACTTGTCTCGATCGACACGATTCAGGACCTTATTCCGGGTCTGCGATTGCGATCATCGCAAGGAAATACCCAAGTGTTTATAGGCACGCAAAACTGCGTTCAGCTTTCGCAATAAACCTCGTCCGAAAATATTCGAACGAGGTGTCGGGGGCGGACATCTTGTCGCAATTGAAAATCAGGCAGATCACTAGGCCGGTACACGCACAATCGCGTTGAAGCCCATCTGTTGCAGTGCCTGATCTTCCGGTGCGGTTGGACTGGCCACGGCAAATGCCTGGCAGCCGCTCGCGCCAACTTCCTTAATGAACTCTTGAATGCTGTTGCCAACCGCCGGGCTACGCGAAGCAGCCGACAGGGCACTCGCTGAAATCCCTACCATCGAAACCTGCTCGCAGACTTCGGTGACGATAGGCTGTTTGACTTGTTCAATACCGACGGCAGCCAGGTGAACACCCATCGCGCACAGGTCTTCAACCAGCGGATTGCCCGCGAGATTGTCTTTCCACAACTCGCACGATCCCCCGAGTAGAATCATGAGTTCTGGGCCGAACTTGGTACGCATCCAACCGACGGTCTCTAGCAGATCAGGCCGCTGCAGATCGGCCTGATCTACTTCCAACACGAGCAAGCCTCCTGCGGTAGGCCGCTCCATGAGTGAGAACATGGCGGAAACGTGCTGCAACATTCGCAGCGGTTTCTCGAGTACGAGTGAGTTTTTGAGTAGCTTGGTTTCTTCGTGGGCCTGGTAGGCCTTGCGGAACAAGGGACACCAGTGGCCAATCGTCTGCTGCGAGGCGAGTGACTGAACGGTCAACAGCCCAGGGTCGATCCGATTCAAACCCGACCATTGATTGACAGTCCGCAGGGCTTGAATAAGTACTTGTGGATCTTCTACTTCAGATGCGGCCTGCAATCGGTCTTCCATCTGCAGCGTGACCGTTTCACGCGAGGTGGCCGAAGCCGGGCAGTGGAAGTCGAATTCGAAGTCGGCGATCGATACGGTATCGCCATCGACCAATACGTGCTCGGTGATTTGTTCGCCGTTGACGTAGACGCCATTGGTGCTGCGCAAATCGCGAATCAGATAGCCGGTCCCATGCCGTACTACTTCGGCATGTTCGCGCGATACGCGCCCCGACTCGACGGTCAGATTGCACGTCGCATTCCGCCCGATGATGAACGGAAATTCGTCGATTACTGTTTTGTTGGACCGCCCCGTGGATTGATCGAGGAACTCGAGAAAGATCGAGTCGTTCCCAATTTTCGGAAGCAACTGCGTCTGCATGCGTCCTACCTTCGTGCTGGCTTCGTCTCTGTTGCCGATCGAGCAGTCAAACCTGCTACTCCGGCGGGATAAGATCTTGGGAAAAGTCGCCGCGTTGCGCCGTCACCGCCGCCCCGCGAAGGTCTGCGGAAAAGTCATACCCATCTCAAACGTAGGTCAAACTTGTTCTGCGTGATGGCGAATTCTTTTAGAGAGAATCGCAAAATTTCCCGGCAGAGGGGGACGCCTCTTCAGAAAAACAGAAATCTAAGCACTTTGTCCCGCTTTCCCCTCGCGGTCGTGACCTATGTTTTCGATGAGGCGCATCGCACCACATGCGTCCCCATGCATGAATTCTCTTCTACGGGTAGCAGGTAGATCCATGGTAACACGTGCGTTACGGGTAGTTGTCGTATCGGAAGACCGCCAACATCTACGCGATTGTTTCGACTTCTTCGTGGCTTGCGGCTACGAAGTGCAAACCCGTTGCGATGCGACCTATCACGAATCAGATACGTCTTCCAAAAACGATGTCTTAATCTACGATCATAAAAGTGGTCAAAACACTGTTTCTCGCGGGAATATCTTCAAAATCGCGATCGTCCCCCCCAGTGCCCCCAACCTTGTTCAAGACGCAATTACCGCCGGGGCTGACGATGTCGTCCTGAAACCAGTGACGCCTGCCAAGCTGTTGGTTCGCGTGCGAGCCGCCGCGGCGATCCTGGAAGCTCGTGTTGCCATTTCGCAACAATTCGGACGTGATCCTCATAACACATACCCTGGCGAAGGTGCATTTCTGGGAACGCTGCAGAACACGATCGAACAAATCACGCAGCATCACATGTGTGTCTGTGCGGTGATGTTTGCGGTCTCGAATCGCAACTCGCCACGTTACGCCCCTTGGCTGGCAGAACTGGAAGCAACCGCGCTGCCTGACTCGCGGCTCTTTGAACTTCCTGGCCAACGAGTTGCCGTGGTGACCGCGGCAACCTCTCCCGAACAAGTCTCTGGGTGGGCCGCCGAATTGATGGCTCAAGCTTCCGTTCGCGATACCACGCATGCCGATCAAAAGCCGCTGGAAGTATGCGGTAGTTTCGTCAGCACACGCAGCGATTCGACATCGAGCCAGCAAATGGCTTTGGTACTGGGAGATCGCTTGAACCTGGCCTTGAGCCTCGGCGAAGGACTGCTGATCGACGATGCCCTGGAAAACCAATGGCTACCACAGCATCCGACCGGAAGCATCTTCGACGGCATGAGTGCCCAGGACATCATGCGCCCGACCACAATTCACCTGGCCGATCAGGACACCGTCGCCCAGGCCCTCGAAAAGATGCGGCTTTGGAACGCGGAGATCGTCCCGGTCTTTCACCAGGATGGCTCGCCATGCGGGTTGATTCGTACGGATGACCTGATGGAACAAGAGGACACGCAGCAGGCCATCGGCCGCTATTGCCTGCCCAACGTACCGCAGGTTCGCTGCGATTCCACCTTCGATGAATTCGTCGCCTTATTCTCTTCGCATGACTCGTCGTGGCTGCAAGTCACACGCGACGGCGTGCCGGTCGGCGTGATCCACTGCGACGACCTGACATCGATGAACAGCCCTGTGATGGTCGCCTTGCCATAGCCATCCAGGCAGCACAACTAGATGCTTTGCGGACGACTCGCCGCACAAAATATGGGAGAGGTCAGCCTCTCCCGTTTTTGTTTCTTGCTGACCATCATCAAGGCACAAAAGAAGACCTCAGGCCATGCGAACCCAAGGTCTTCGTCTGAATCAATTCGCTGGTGGACCAGCCTAGTCGTTACCGGCGACCACGGTGAAGTAGCTTCCGACCACCAGGTCGAAATACTCCGGTCGCATTTCCATGGGGAAGCCTTTGTAGACGCAGTAGTTGCGAATCTGCGTCAGCAAATCGCGCGGCTGGCAACGACGCAGCGGCCGATTGGTCGGAACGTAGTGATTGTCGATCAGATGCTTGATCGAGTCCTCGTCGTAGCGGCAATTAAACTGCCGCGAGAATATCTCGAACAGCTTGTGGAACTCCTCTTGCGAGGCATCTTCCACTTCAATCTTGTAGGGGATACGACGCAGAAACGCATCGTCCGTCAGGTCGGAAGGCTCGAGGTTCGTCGAGAAAATAATCAACTGCTCGAACGGGACCTGAATCTTCTTACCGTTGGGCAGTGCCAGGTAGTCGACACGATTTTCGAGAGGGACGATCCAACGGTTGAGTAATTCCTGGGGCTGCATTCGCTGACGACCAAAGTCGTCGATCAGCAGGCTGCCGCAATTGCTCTTCATCTGTAGCGGTGCTTCACAGATGTTGTTGATTGGATCGAAGCGAATTTCCAGGCTGTCCATCGTCAGTTCACCACCCACCACGACGGTTGGCCGGCGAATCTTCACCCAGCGATGATCGAAGTTATCGGCCTTGATGATGCTGTTTTCTTCCACATCGACCGCTTCGTGGAAGGCAGAGTCGTACAACTTAACGAACTGCCCATCTTCAACGATCGTGCGTGGAATCCAGATTTCCTGGCCATAACAAGCGGTAATACGCTTAGCCAGCGTCGTCTTGCCATTGCCGGGGGCACCGTAAAGAAAGAGGCCAGCCCCAGAGTTCACTGCCGGCCCCAACCGATCAAAGAGGCCTGGTTCGACCGAGAGCCCTTCGAATGCTCGCTGCAGGTCTTCTTCCCGTGGCGTTTCGTTACGTACCGACTGGGCTTCGACTGAAGTGATGTAATCGTCCAGCGATACCGGTGCTGGTCCGAAGTAGGCACACGACTGCATATAGGTCTGGCCGCGGCTACGTCCTTGGTCGGTCAAGGTATAGGTGTAGTCGTTCAGCGGTGCGGAACCACAGTGCGTGATCAACTGGCGGGTACGCAGCGAAGTAAGGATTCCTTCGACCACACCAAACGGCAAACAGATGTGTTCGGCCGTCTTGCGCCCACTCATCGAACCGATGTTCAGATAGAGCTTCAGGATGATCGATTCGACCAATGTTTGTGATAACTGAGTGTCCTCTAGAGTTTTTGGTTCCTCGGGACGGAACCCATCATCTGCTAGCAAAGCTGCCAAAAGGCCTGTTTTCAGTTCGCTACCAGCCATCGTATATATCTTTCGCAAGGATCTTCAGGAGGGATAACTGGCCGTAGTATTGGGCGCAGTCTCTGCGAAAGCTTAGGCCGAAAAGGTCTATTTAGCCGGTAGAAACAACCGTTTCAGCCTATTTTTCATATTTCTGGCGAGGGGGTAGAAACCGCTAGCGCCAGGGCTATTCAAGGGAAAACAACTATATCCCCTCGAATTGTTCGCGCTAGCATTCAACATGTGGTGTCTTATGACCTAGGCTTGACCCTGTGACGATAATAACACATGCAACAAGCTCGCAGGTTCATATTTCTTGCCGAGCGGATTCATGGTAGGTTCTGCAAAACAAACCTTCACGCGAGTCGATCCATGGCCAACGAAAAAGCCAAGTTGTTGTTAGAAAACGCGACCAATTACTTCGAACGCATCTCCGCGGTGCAGTCGGCCCTACAATTGGGGATGCCGATGGAAGATATCGAAGACTATATGGACTGGCTGCGATTGCTTCGCGCGGAACATTGCCAGATGGCGACCGCTGGGTCGACTGAAAGTTCCGGCAACTAACAGCCACCAGGTCTGCGCTCAGAGATTACGCACAGGGTAGAGTTTGCCGCCTGAGGGCTTCTTTTCTGCACCTACTTCTTACTGCTCGAGCTTCTTGAGCATCTCGATCGCTTGACGGGCATTCTGCATTCCACCGATGCGTTGAATGAACAATTGGACGCCCAACAGTTCGCTTGGTGATAGCAGGTCTTGCCCGAACTCCAACAGGATTTCTAGCTCGTGGGCAGGCAGGTGTTCAATCTCGACTCTTGACAGCATGGAAGTATCCGATCCGTGTCCAAATCCTTTTCGTTGACTACGAGGGTTTGTATCGGAACGAAATCGATTTGTTCTTAGGGCTCGCCGGTCGCCGGAGGCCGGGAAAGGTCAGATTCTCGAATTGCAATACACACTTTTCGGATTGACCGGTAAAACCTGTGCTTCCTGATAGCATATGCAGGTAGCTGTTGGTCCATTTTCAGCCCTTGTTTTCCGTCTGTTCCCTCTTTGCGGCCCTCTCGGCACCATGTGACTAACCTGTCCAACCCTTGCAATTCTGCCTTGCAGCAAGCAGCGATGCCTAATACTATCGCCCACCGCAACTCTTCCGCGAACGAAAGGAATCGATCGAAGTGAGCTCTCCCGAAGTCCTAGGCCAGTTTATTCCGCTGCACTATCACTACGACATGCTCCGCGACAACTACCGGATGACGTCGTTTCAGCAGGCGATCGCCGCGACCGTTCAGCCAGGCATGACCGTTGTCGACCTGGGTGGTGGCACCGGCGTGCTTTCGTATTTCGCTGCGATGCAGGGAGCCCACGTCTATTACGTCGAGCGCAATCCCGAGCTGGTCGAAGTCGCCAAACGCTTTCTGACGATGAACAAAGTCAGCGATCGCGTGACCATCGTGCACGAAGACGCCGCCAAATTTGTGCCGCCGGTTCCCGTCGATGTGGTGACCTGCGAGATGCTGCATGTGGGGCTCGTACGGGAAAAACAGACGCTCGTGATCGAGCAGTTCAAGCAGAATTACGTCCAGGCTCACGGCACGAAGTTACCTCGCTTCATCCCGGAAGCTTCGCTGCTGGCAATCCAACCGGTAATGCAAGCATACGAATTCGCTGGTTTCCATGCCCCGGTTCCGCTGTTTCAGCCACCGGTAGCGACCGTCGACGGAACGACCGAGCTCGGTCTGCCAGCGATCTATTCGACCATCGTCTACGACGAAGCGTACCCACAACGGATCGACTGGAAGGGTGTGCTGACCATGCAATCTGCCGGGACGCTGAATGGCTGGCGCGTCGTCACCAAGAACGTCCTAGCCGTGCTGGTCGAAGAGCAATCCGAAATCTGCTGGCACAATCAGTACCTGGTGGTCCCCATCGCCCAGCCGCTGGAAGTCAATGTCGGCGATCGGATTGAAGTCGCGCTGAACTATGAATTTTGCACAGAACTCTCCCACATCTGGGATGGTATCTCGCAGCGAGTCTGCCCGAATTCGCTCACGAAACGTCTCGCAGCATAGGTCAGCGTTCGCCTGATTCCGGTTGTGACGATTGTGTGCTCCGTAGGCATCGCCCCATGTGATGCTGGGTGAATGGACTTCGTGTTGATCTGACCTAGGTTTTTTTAGCTTTCCCGTCCCCTCGGCCTCCGAACCTGTTATATGCAGCGGCCCAGGGTGACACCGGACTTGTGCTGAAACCTATTGCAGATTGACGTGAACCATGCCCGTTAACCGATCCGGAGCCTCATCCGTATTTGCCTGGCTATGCCCGATTGTGCTTGTCATTGCTCTGGCTGCCACCGGCGTCATGCTGGTGCTTTACGGCACCACCGCACCTTATGCCGCGTACATCTCGATGGCCGGCATGGCCGTGGCGTTGGTCCTGGGAGGTCTCTATCAAGCCTCCAACGTTCAGGTTTCGCGCAGTCTACTTACGCAATTGGCGAAGCTCTCTTCGCTGCAAAACGAATACATCGAGCCCGAGCAGTTCGAACAGCAGCTCCATCAAAGCAAGCTTCCGCCTCAAGCTCGGCGGATGATCCTCGAGATCTATCAGACCCTGGAAAGCGACCAGGATTCGATCGGCGCCCTACAGCAGAAGTCGGCCCGTAGCGAGGTTCGTGCCCATCTGGCCGAATCGCGCGTTTCAGAGATCAACTGCGTCATCGAAGGCCTGACCGAGCCGGTCATTATGGTCGACCAATATGGCGAGCTGGCCCTGATAAACCCAGCCGCGGTCACGCTGATGGGTATGCAGGATGTTGCTGTCGGTACCCGTATCGACGATGCCTTGCCGTGCGATTCGATCGTTCAACTGCTCAACGAAACACGTCGTCGCAAGCTGAAATCGAGCCGCGTCGCCGAGATCGAACTGGCAGATCCTGCCGGCGAGAAGCATTGGTACCGCATTACCGTCAATACGGTAGCCGACGACGACAACGAATCTGGCGGTGAGTCGAATTTCGGTGCCGTCGCCGTCATGCGAGACATCAGCGGATACAAAGCAATCCAACGCCGCAATGCGGAATTCGTTTCGGCAGTTAGCCACGAAATGAAAACGCCTCTGGCCGGCATCAAGGCCTACACCGAACTGCTCGCCGATGGCGAAGCGGAAGATGAAGAAACCCGGGACGAGTTCCTCGGAGTCATCAGCGGCCAGGCCGATCGCCTGCAACGCTTGATCGACAACCTGTTGAACTTGGCACGAATCGAAGCCGGCGTGGTCAGTGTCAGCAAGAAGCCACGTTCGCTGAACGATCTGCTGGACGAAGCCGCCGCGATCGTGCAGCCGACCGCCGAACAGAAGAACATCACGCTGAACGTCGAGCTTAGCCCGATGTATCTCGGCGTGCTGGCCGATCGCGACATGATCCTACAGGCCGCGATCAACCTGCTTTCAAATGCTATCAAATACACACCCGATGGCGGCAAGGTCACGTTGCGAAGCCGTCTGTCCGACCGGGAAGTTCACTTCGAGGTGGAAGATACCGGCGTCGGTCTGAGCCCAGAAGACTGTGAAATGGTCTTCGAGAAGTTCTATCGCGTCAAGAAAGACCAGAAGATGGCCTCCGGCACCGGTCTTGGCCTGCCGCTGGCAAAACACATTGTCGAAGACGTGCATGGCGGCACGCTGACGGTGAAAAGTGAATTGAACCATGGCAGCACCTTTATGATCGCGTTGCCAACCGTTCAAGTGATCGAGCATGCAAGTTAGCACTCGATCCGAATCAACCTAAAGGAGCCAAAGCGATGGCAACAAAAGTTCTGATTGCCGACGACGAAATGCATATTCTGCGAGCCGCCGAGTTCAAACTGAAACGAAGTGGCTTCGACGTGACCTGTGTCGAAGACGGTCAGGAAGCCTGGGAAGCGATCCAGGTTGAACGCCCCGACATCTTGATCACCGACTTCCATATGCCACGCATGGATGGCTTGATGCTGTGCCGTACGGTTCGATCCAACGAATCGACCGCCACGCTGCCGATCATCATGCTGACCGCCAAAGGCTTCGACCTTTCCGGGGACGATGGCACGTCGGAACTCGGCATCGCGGCGGTGCTGGCCAAGCCATTCAGCCCACGCGGCCTGGTGCAGTGCATTCAAGAGGTACTGGAAACCGGCACCTATGTTCCCAACGTCGCGACCTTTTAGCGAACGACTTTCCCTATGAACCTGTCGACTGAAATCTTTGGTGCCGTCATGGTGATCCACACTCCGGAAGAGCTCGGAGAGGATCAAGCGGACAACGTGCGCGACTTCCTGCAGACGCGAGAACGCAACAAGCTGATTCTCGATCTCGACGGAACCGAAACGATCGACAGTGTAGGCCTGGAGACGCTGCTGGACGTCCAGGACCTCATGCGTGAACGAGGTGGTGACTTGCGGATTGCCACCACCAATCATGCCAATCGTAAGATCCTGGAAATCACTCGCCTCGATTCGATGCTCGAAGTTTTCGATAGCGTCATCGATGCGGTAAAGAGCTACGCCTGATCCGTGCTGAAAGGATGCCCATGGAATCGATGATGAACACAACGACGAGTGCACCGCCACGGCTGGGTAATTTGCTCATTCGCCGCGGCTACGTCACCATCGAACAGCTGGAGCAAGCCCTCGCTTATCAAAAAGTGAAAGGGCGCGGTAAGCTGCTGGGCGAAATCCTGGTCGAGCTCGACTTCTGCTCGGAAGATCACGTGATCGAGTGTCTGGCGACCGAATATGGTGTGCCGCATGCACGTCTGGAAGCTCGCTTGTACGATCCGAAGGTGGTCGACCTGCTTCCTCGCGAATACATCGAGAAGCATGGCATCTTTCCGCTCTTCAAGATTCGAGGCGTGCTGAGTGTCGCCATCTCGGAACTTTCGAACCTCTTCTTGATCGAAGAAATTAAAAACCAAACCGGTCTGCAGGTGCAGATCGTGGCGGCGTCGACCAAAGACATTCGCCGGATGATCTCGCAGTTGCCTGACTCGCGAGTGTTCGTCATCGACGACATCATCGAAGACAGCAACGAAACCGAAGTCACGCTGATCGAAGATGCGATCGAAGACATCGGTGACGTCGAAGAGATCGCCGGCCAGTCGCCGGTGATCCGCCTGGTGAACTACATCGTCTACAACGCGGTGAAAGAAGGAGCGAGCGATATTCATATCGAGCCGGCCGAACGCTGCATGCGGGTTCGCTACCGTATCGATGGTCGCTTGCACAAATCGCTCGAAGTTCCGATCCATCTTTTGAACGCGGTCAGCAGCCGTATCAAGATTATGGCCGGGCTCGACATCAGCGAACGTCGTTTGCCACAAGATGGCCGCGTGAACGTGATGCTCGATTCTCGCAA
The DNA here is from genome assembly GCF_039541315.1 of Bremerella cremea. Taxonomy (GTDB): domain Bacteria; phylum Planctomycetota; class Planctomycetia; order Pirellulales; family Pirellulaceae; genus Bremerella; species Bremerella cremea. Next base: position 206,666 of record NZ_BAABFZ010000003.1, read on the forward strand.
GATCGACCTTCGTGTGAGTACCTTCCCAGGCAACCGTGGCGAGAAGACGGTGATTCGTGTTCTCGATACCAAGAAGGTCACGCTCGTCCTGAAGAACCTCGGCTTCGCCGAAGACATTCTCACTCGGTTGACGGCCAACGTGCATGCCCCCAACGGCATCGTCCTGGTGACTGGGCCAACGGGTAGCGGTAAGTCGACGACTCTCTACGCGGCGCTCAACGAAATCGCCACGATGGAAAATAACGTCTGCACGGTCGAAGACCCGATCGAATACCACTTGCCGTTGATCAATCAGTTTCAGGTCCAAGAGCGTGTCGGACTGACCTTCTCGGTCGCTTTGCGAACCCTCCTTCGCCAAGACCCTGACGTGATCATGGTGGGTGAAATTCGTGACGAAGAAACGGGACGCACCGCGATTCAGGCCGCACTCACTGGTCACCTTGTGCTCAGTACGCTTCACACGAACAACGCGTTGTCTGCCGTCACGCGACTGGTGAACATGGGCGTCGAGCCTTACCTGATCGGTGCCGCCCTCAACATGGTGCTGGCCCAGCGACTGGTTCGCCGTATCTGCCCTAAGTGCAGCGAAGCTTACGAACCAGATCGCAACTTGCGTCGTGCCTTGGAACGCATGGGCTACGACATCGACTCGTTCCGCCGCGGTGTTGGTTGTCGCGCTTGCCGCAACACCGGCTACAGCGGGCGTATTGGTGTTCACGAACTGCTTACCATTTCGGACGAGCTGCGCGATGCCATCGTCAATGGAGCCTCGCTGGCCGACATGCGCAAGATCGCGACCGCGAATAACTCGATGATCGGGATGCAACTGGATGGCTACCGCAAGGTGAAAGAGGGAATCACAACGATTGAAGAAGTGATCCACGCGACGGGAGATATCGTTTACTAACGTCTAACGAGCCAAGCCATGCAAACCTTCGCCTACCAAGCCAAAGACAAACTCGGCAACCTGCACGACAGCTCGATCGATGCTGATAGCATTGACGAAGCCCGCGCCGTGCTGGCCAGCGATGGCTTGCAGGTGATCTCTCTGGAAGAAGAGGGGGGCGGACTCAGTCTATCGCTGGGTGGCAATCGCATCTCGCGGAACGACATCATTTATATGACAAGCCAGTTGTCGGTGATGATCGAAACGGGCATCAACCTTTCAACCGCCTTATCCGGGATCGCTTCGCAGGAAAAGAACGAAGCGCTCAAGAAGCTAATCCTCGACGTGAAAAAAGAAGTGGAAGGGGGTGAAGACTTCTCGACCGTGCTGGCACGTTACCCAAAGTACTTCGACCAGACCTACGTCGCCTTGATCCGGGCCAGTGAACAAACTGGCTTGATGGGTGAGATGCTCGAGAAGATCGCGCTCTATCTCCGCAAAGAAGCTGAAACCCGTGGTAAGATCCGCGCGGCACTTGCTTACCCATGCGTGATGATTGTGCTGGCATGCAGCGTGACGATCTTTCTGCTGACGTTCGTGCTGCCAAAGTTCGAGCCGCTCTTCAACCGCAAAGGGGTGAAGCTTCCTGGCCCAACGATCTTCATGATGGCTGCCTCGGACTTTCTGCTGAATTATTGGATGTACTGGTTGCCAACATTGATTGCCCTTGTGGTCGCATTCCTGTTCTTCCGCCGCAGCGAAACAGGACGAAAGTTCATCGACGGGGCCAAGCTGAACATTCCGATCATTGGTCCGATGATCCGCAAGGTGACCATCGCGCGAAGTCTCAACACGTTGGGAACCCTCGTTCGCAGCGATGTGCCGATGCTGCAGTCGTTGGAACTGACATCGCAGGTCTGCAACAACTCGAAGTACTCGCAGCTATGGCTGAACGTGATCGATTCCGTCACGTCAGGCAGCCAGATCCATGAATGCTTGCGAAAGAGTCAGCTCATTCCGGCAACCATCATTCAGATGATTGCCGCCGGCGAAGAAACCGGGCGACTGGACGACGTGCTGGAAAAAGTAAGCTCTCACTACGAGCACGACGTCGATCTCTCGATCAAGACGACTACCAGCCTGATCGAACCGATCATGATCGCCGTGATGGGGGTCGTGGTGGGTGGGATCGCGCTGGCACTGCTGATGCCGATCTTCTCGCTCAGCCGGAACGTCTAAACGCGCAGGCGATGCCAGCACGCGTGCACTTGCCTGGGGGTATCCGAGCAGGCTCGGTGCAGGAACAGCCACCGCGACCGTTACAGTTTAACATTCGGCCCCTGCTGCCAGCATCGCAGGGTCAATTTCAGGATGGAGAACGATCGTAGCGAATCCGATCTCTTTAGGGTCGAAGCCATTTCCTCAAGCAGGACCCATCCATGAGCACATCGGTTCGAATTGCGAACGTCGTCGACGAGCTTTGTCGCCGCCAAGATCAAGTTCTCCTGGAACTCGACAGCCTCGATCGTCGCATCGAACAGGTTCTTAAATCTCTCGCTCCCCAGCCGGAAGTCATTCCGATTCCGGTCGTCGCTCAACCGGAACGCAAAGCGGCTTAGGCTGCTACTCTCGATCGAGCTTCCCGGAACGATTGATCGCCATCACCAGGCGAAATCCGAGGGCAAAGCTGATTACCAGCCCCAACGCTCCGGGAATCGAAATGTTCTTCATCTGCAGGAACGTTTCTTCCTTGAAGAGCAGGGGAGGGACATCCGAGCTGAGCATCTGCGACGAGCCCATGAACAGTGCGGCCGTCATGATCCCCATCACCATTCGGTTGACCGACGGTTCGAGACGCCGGTGATCGAGGTGAATGTCGAACTTGCCGACCCGAACCAGCTCTAAGATTTCGCTGATTCGCCGCGGCATCACTTCCGCCAGGCGTTCCAGTTCGTTGTACATTCGCCACAGCTTTCGCAGCCGTCGTGAAGGCGAGAAACGCTTCATCATGATGCGGCGTCGATGCTTCTGAAATAGCTCTCCCAGACTGAACTGCGGGTTGAGCATTCGTCCGGTGCCATCCAGCATCATCATGGTCTTCAGCAACATGGTGACCTGAGGAGGCAACTGAATCCGATAGTTCCGCACGATCTTGAACATCTCGTTGACGGCATCGGCGAAGTTCAAGCCGTCGAGCTGCTGATTGGCGAAGTCGGAAACATAGTCGTTCGCATCGCGGCGCAAAGCTCGTTCGTCCAGGTCTGGCGGCGTGCTGCCGATCCGCATGATCGTCGCGGTCAGCAGGTCGGCGTCGCGACTGGTGATCCCCATCAGCAGGTCTTCGATATCTTCCCGCAGGCGATCGTCGATACGGCCCACCATGCCGAAATCGATCAGCCCGATCACATCCCCTGGCAGCAGAATCAAGTTGCCGGGGTGAGGATCGGCATGATAGAAGCCGGTGTCGAAGATCATGTGCATGTACAGTTCAGCACCGCGCCGGGCGACTTCGCTCTGGTCGATCCCAGATGCCAGCATCTTGTCGGTTTCGGCCAACTTGATGCCTTCGATGTATTCCATCGTCAAGACGCGCGGCGTGCAAAGGTCGGGGTAGACCGTCGGAATCCGTACCGTTTCGTTGTGCTCGAAGGCGGCTTCAAACTGCAGAATATTTCGTTCTTCGCGGCCAAAGTCGAGTTCGCGGCGGAGGGCTCGCTGAAACTCGGCCACGGTTGCCTTGGGGTGATAATCGCGGAATTCCGGAACGTTCTCGGCGAGTGCCGCCAGGCCGGTCAGGATCTCCAGGTCTTCGGTCACGGTCTTCTCGATCCCGTGATGTTGCACCTTCACAACGACCTTCTCGCCGGTGAAGAGCCGGGCCAGGTGAACCTGACCAATCGAAGCAGACGCCAAAGCTTTGTCTTCAAACGTCGAAAACAACTGCTCGATCGGCTGGCCTAGTTCGGCTTCGATCAGCTTGCGAACTTGCTCCGGCGGATCGGCCGGGACGTCGGCTTGCAGACGTTTCAGTTCTTCCGCCAGGTCGACGCCGACAATATCGGGTCGGGTACTCAGGATCTGGCCAAGCTTGATGAAGGTCGGACCGAGGTCCTCGAGTGCCATCCGAATGCGTGCTTCGCGCGTATAGCGTGCCAGCACTTCGCCATCTTTATCCTTCAGGAACCCTTTGGCGAAATCGAGTTGAAAACGTTGGATCCAATCCGCCAGCCCATACCGGCTGAGCACCGAGAGGATCTCGGTCCAGCGATTTACATTGCGATAAAGCTGGGGAATGTTGGTCAGTCTCATGAATCTTCTCAAAGGAGTTGTTTTCACTCACTTTATTTTAGTTCAGGCAACTTCGGACCTGCGAACGACGCAAACTCTTGACCGCCTTAACATAATGCCGCAAACTTTCCCTGTCCGCACTTCCCGGGCCAAAATCTTGAGGTCTGATGTAAGTCGTTCCGATTCGGCCAATTTTTTGGACGAATCGCCCTTATAATACGGGAAAACCTACCCCAGCCCGTCCCATTGGATTCTGACGGAACTTCATCCATGAAAACGATCCCGCCCACGCTGTTTCTTCTCTTTACCATCATCGCCGCTCCTGCCTTGGCCGAAAACTGGCCATCGTGGCGAGGCCCTGAAAATCAAGGCATCAGTTCCGAAACGAACGTCCCGGTCGAATGGGGCACTGAAAAGAACATTGCCTGGCGATTGCCATTGCCAGGCGCCGCTGGTTCGACCCCGGTCGTTTGGGGAGATAACATCTTCCTGACGTCGGTCGCCGAGAACGACCTGGTGCTGCTATGCATCTCGACCGAAGGGGAAGAGAAATGGCGTCGCAAGCTGGGCAGCGGTAACCGCGATGTCCGCGGCGACGAAGGCAATTCGGCTGCTCCTTCTCCTTCGACCGACGGCGAACATGTGTGGGCGTTTTTCGCGAATGGCTCGCTTGGCTGCTTTGACTTCGAAGGGAACGAGATCTGGCAGATCAACGTTCAAGAGAAGTATGGCAAGTTCGATATCCAGTTCGGCCTGACTAGCACACCGGTCCTGCATGGGGACAAGATCTATTTGCAGTTAATCCACAGCGGCGGAGCCAAGGTGGTCGCACTCGACAAGGCGACCGGCAAAGAAGCCTGGGCAGTCAGCCGTCCGAGCGATGCCCGGCAAGAGTGCGAGCACAGCTATGCTTCGCCGATTGTTTACGACGGCAAAGAAGCGAAGTTCCTGCTAACGCATGGTGCCGACTATTCGATCGCCTATGACCTGGATAGCGGAAAGGAACTGTGGCGTGTCGGCGGACTGCATCCTCCAGGCCGCTATGACGTGACGCTTCGTTTTGTTTCGTCCCCCGTCGCGAAGGATGGCATGGTGATCGTTCCTTCGGCCAAACGAGGGATCACCGTCGCCGTAAAAACAACCGGCGAGGGCAACATCACCGAGAAGCAGGACAACTATTTCTGGACCCATGAAGTGACCCCAGACGTGCCATCGCCGCTGATCGTGGGGGATTACGTCTATCTGTGCCGAGAAAATGGCAACCTAATCGTTCTGGAACGTGAGACCGGCAAGCAGTTGTACGAAGAGCGGACCAACCGTATCCGTCACCGTTCGTCCCCGGTCTTTGCGGAGGGCAAGCTCTATTTGACCGGTCGCGACGGGGTTGTCACTGTGGTGCAAGCAGGCCCAGAATTCAAGATCTTGGCCCAGAACGAGATCGGCGAAGCGATTGCGGCTTCCCCGGTCTTCAGCAATGGTCGAATCTACCTGCGAACCTTCGACGCCCTGTGGGCGATCGGAAGCGAGTAGATTCTTCCCCTGTGCCAATCAACGTCGGTCAGGGGTAGCATGTGCCGGTATTTTCTGAACAATCGTTACCTTAGGGCCGATAAGAGCCCTAAGGGTTCCCCTGATTCGTACGAAATACCACCACCGCCACCAGCTAGCAAAGCCGATCATTCCATGCGTATTTGCTTCGCGTTTCTGTTTGTGTTGTCTCTCTTCACGACGTCGACTGTTTGGGCCCAAAATCCAGTCGTCCCTGGCCAGGGGCAACGGATCTGGTTCGACGACCTGGAAGACGAAGAATGGGAATACACCGACAACCATCCCAAGTCGAGCCACGAACAAGACAACAACGTTCGCCTGCCGGGTGGCATCTCGAAGAACAAGCTGTGGGCGGAAAGCAGCAAGCGTGGTCACCCAGACTACATCCGCCGCGTCGAAACACCTGAAGGTGGAATCCCTGGCAGCAAGGGTGCCTTGCTGATGATGACGCTGCAATCGAACGTTCCGTTTCGTGCCAGCAACGAACTGGGCCAGGACGATCTGATCTGCCGCGTGCCAGGTCGCTACTCGGTGAACCAATATCCAAGCGCCATGACGCGGGTCTACTTGCCACCGTTTGATAAATGGGAGCAGCACGCCGGCGCCGCAACGTTCGGTTTCCGCACCACCGCGATCGGTAGTCGCTCGAAGAAGAAGGGGGGCGGCCTGTTCAGCTACAACTCGACCGAAACGGAAGAGAACTGGCCCGGCATCTTCCTGGAATTCCAGCCAGCCAAACCAGGCTCGGACAAAGAACCAACCGCCCAGTGGATCATCCGTGGTGCACCGCATGGTGACGTACGCGGCCCGAAAGTTACCGCCGAACAACTCGGCTGGTGGACCATCGGCATGTCGTTCACGCCCGATGGCCGGTGCCACTACTTCATGTCGCAAGGTGCCGACGCCCTGACCGGCAAAGACCTGGTCGCTTCGTACTTACCTTACAACTACAAGATCGAATCGGTCAGCGGCATGTTCTTCAACGTCTTCAACTACGACAACGGCAAGAGCTGGTCGACCCCATGGGTGATCGACGATCCTGGCTTCTACGTCGGTCGTCGTTAATCGACCGCTAACTGGCCGGCTGAGCAGAGGCATCCACGGCGATCGCCTCTGCCTGCGGCATTGGTAGCAGAAAGTCTCGCAGCGATTCAACCGTCCGCGGGCCGATGCCCCGGACTCGCTGCAAGTCGGAGTGATCGAGAAAAGGTCCCTGCATTTCTCGCGACTCGACAATTCTCTTGGCCAGCGTCTCGCCAATGCCCGGCAACTGGGCCAGCTCTGGCCAATCGGCCTGATTTAGATCGACCATGAAGGCATAGTTGGCGGCCGGTGCTTCGTCGATATCGATGAATTCCACCGAACGCATCCGCTGCACGCCGTAATAGATGCCACCCAGCGAGACGGCGACGAGCAGGATCGACGCAACCAAAAGCTGGTCGCCACGGCGCAGCACCCACCGCAGAAACAATCGCTCTTTCGGTTTTTGCGTCCGCTTGCCCATGGCACCCCTTGGTGGTCTCGCCTCGATTATCGACAATGAAGCGAGCCGAAGCGAGCGACTTTCCTGCCTCGCCATCCCCATTTTGCCCCGAAAAAGTACGTGATCTATGGCCAAGGAATTTCACCAGGTCGCATGGGACGACCTGATTCAAGACGATTGCCGACAACTTCTGGCACTGGCCGTTCGCGAAGATCTGGGTCGAGAGCACGACTGGTCGACCCTCAGCCTGATTCCCGAATCAGCGACCGGCGAAGTCCACATCGTGGCACGACAGGAAGGGGTTCTCGCCGGCTGCCCGATCGTCCCGCTGATGATCGAAGAACTGGAACTCGAGATCGAAGCGACCTTCCACCGCGAAGACCGCGCTGCGATCGAGCCAGGCGATCGCTTGATCACGCTGAAGGGATGCGTTCGCGATCTGCTGACCACCGAACGGGTCGTGCTGAACTTCCTCGGCCGGATGGTCGGTGTCGCCACGCTGACCCGGACTTACGCTCGCCAGGTGGAAGGGACCAAAGCCAAGGTCTACGACACTCGCAAGACAACGCCGGGCTGGCGCCGTCTTGAGAAGTACGCGGTGAACTGCGGCGGCGGAACGAATCATCGCAATGGCCTATATGAGGCCGTGATGCTGAAAGATAACCACCTGGCCTGGTACACCGAGTCGACCGGCAAGTCGGCGCAACTGGGGGACCTGGTCGGCATTGTTCGCCAGTTTCTGATCGATCAACTGGGCGAGGCCGAAGGCAATCGCCGCATTATCGAAATCGAAGTCGACCGACTCGAACAGCTTCAGCAGGTTCTACCAAGCCAGCCAGATATCGTGCTGTTGGATAACATGGACTGCGAAACCCTGACCGCAGCCGTTCAGCTTCGCGACCAGGTGGCTCCCGAAGTTCAACTGGAAGCCTCCGGCGGCATCAATCTGAAAACGATTCGTGGCATCGCCGAAACGGGCGTCGATCGGATTAGCGTCGGGGCACTGACCCATTCGGCGGTGAACGTCGACCTGGGCTACGACTGGGCTTGATCGGCCTGGATGTTGCATTTTCGCAACATTCCCCCCAACAGCACCTCTCATTTCCCCAATATTCGTCGCTACTGGCAGCGTACGAATTGACGGACCTTCGGGCGAACCTACGTTTTCAGCGGAGCCTGCGCGCTCTGAAAGCCTCCACGGACAATGGGGCTTTCTGAATGCTTTCCTGAAACGTTTCGATGTCTGTTGTGGTTGCCAATTCGATCATTCGCCGGCACGGCTTTTCCCTGGTGGAAGCGGTCGTCGCGATGTCGATCGTTGCGATCGCCAGTAGCGTGCTGCTGTTGGGCGTCGAAGCCACCATTTCTTCCGTGGAAGAGCAGGAAGAAATCACCATCGCCGATGGCATGGCGCGGCAGATGCTCGATGAGATTCAAGGGCAAAGCTGGGTCGATCCGTCGCTTCGTTCGCAGCCGTATCAAACGTCCCTATCGGCTTCGCCCGACGAACGCATTGGCCCCGGCCGCTCCCGTTTCGACGACACCGACGACTACAACGAATACTCTGCTTCGCCGCCAGTTCGGATCGATGGCAAGACGCTTTCGACCTGCGATACCAGTGGCGACACACTTCCGGTTGGTTTCCGGCCTCGCAGCAGCTTTTTGACCAACTGGCGTTGCGAGGTCGAAGTCGCGTATCTCAGCGAGAACAACCATTCCATTCAAGTTGCCGACAATCAACCTACCAACTACCGCGTCTTGATTTGCCGAGTCTATCGCCGAAACCTGGATGGCAACTGGCGGCAGATCGTACAGCGTGAACGTGTTATCTCGTACATCCCAGCTCATGGCTAAGCGTCGTTACAACTCGAAGCCTGGTTTGTCGCTGGCGGAACTGTTGGTCGCCACTGCGGTGATGGGCATTATTTGCCTGTCGTTTGGCTCGCTGGCCATGTCGGTGCAGATGGCGAATGCGTACTCGCAGGAAAAGAACCTGGTGGGACAGCATGCTCGCATCATTCTGCAGCGAATGGAACACGCCATGCAGAGTGCGCACGCAACGGAACAGTTCCCTGGCATCGTGCCGATTCGTTATTACGATTCGATCTACGATTTCCCTCAGGCCGTTGCCATCTGGTCGCCAGAAGGGCTCGCAACTTCCGACTATCCTCAGATCGACGAATTGTTGATCTTCGCTGTCGATCCTGATCAGCCGAACCGCCTACTCGAGATTCGTTCTGGAACCGATCCCGGATCCGCCCCGGCGGCGGGGAGCGATTCTGCCTGGCGAACGCTCATTGAAAGCCTGATCGACGACTCCGATGCCGATGTGATCGAAATCAGCGATCTCGTCCGAGCCGGTCAGCATCAGACGCATTACTACAGCACTCTACGGTTTCGCACGCGTGTCGTTCCGTCCGATGTCGAAATTGCCGAGGCTCGAGCCGGCAGTTCCGATTGGGAAGATCTGCCATGGGCCACCAGCATCTATTCGTCGAAGGCAGGCGTACGGCAGGTCTGGTGCTACTTCGAGTTTCAACTGGTCCCCGACGACAACATCACCCAGCATGGTGCGATGCAGGATGAAGCGGTTCCGTTCTTTGGTTCCTCGGCGATCTATCACCAGGTGACCAAATGACGAATCCTCGCTTCCAACCGAAAAAGATTCGGCGTGATGGTTTCGCCATTGTGATCGTTCTGGCGCTGCTGTCGGTAACGTTGGCGTTGTCGTATTCAATGATGCGTGTTCAATCGACCACGCACCAAATTCAGAGCAATATGAGCCGTCAGGCCGACGCCCGCCAGGCGGCGATCTCTGGCATTTCAGCCGGCGTGCGCGAGATGTACGAGTCGGACTGGGCCGGGATCGATGCCACCCTGGCGATGAGTCTTGGGAGCCATCGTTCGTACGCGGTTCGCTATGAAACGGGCGACCCGTGGCTGCAACCAGGCGATTCCGACTACGCCGAGAAGCCATTCCGCGTGACCGTTATTTCGACTGGGTATGCCTTCGATCCGGTCTCGCCGACGGTTCGCTCTCAGTACACGATCCGAGCCGTTGTTCAATTGGTTCGGCGGAAGCTGCAAACCAATCCTAGTTCCTACCAGGCCGCGACCGGCCACTCGCTGTACAGCTATGGCACCGGCGACTCTCACCTTGAACTTCCCAACCGCGTGCATGGCAAGTCGTTTATTAACGGCACGCTGAACTTGTGCGAAGACTGGCAGAAGACCAACCGGCCATTTTCTGGTTTGATTGATGAAATCGTCATTCATAACCGCGCGATGTCTGGGCTGGAAGTTTATACCATCAACCTAATCGGCAACTTGTCCAGCTCGAGCATGGCAAGCGTGCTGTCGTCCTACGGTATCCGCCACTGGTGGCGATTTAACGAATCCGATTCGACGGCGACCGTTGCGATAGACTCGGTGGGCGGACGCCACGGAACGTATCGCGGAGGTGTCGTTCCTGGCTACGACGTTGGAGGAGGCAATAAGGCGGTTTATCTGGATGGTGTTTCCGGACGCATCGATCTCGGCGGCTTCGACTTGCCCAGCAATACTGACTTCACGATCAATGCCTGGATTGCTCCGACGAGCATGACCGGAACCAATGAAGATGCTCGAATCATCTCGAAAGCTTCTGGCACGGATTCGAATGACCATTGGTGGATGCTAAGCACAACACTTCGTGGTGCAAATGCCTACCCGCGCATTCGTTTGAAGACGACCAGCGATCAATACGAGAAGATCCCCAGTAACGGAAAGATTTACGCCAACCGCTGGATACTGCTCACGGTTACGTTTAATTCCAGTGAAAACTCGCTGAAGATCTACATCAATGGCGTACAAGCCGATTCATGGAAAGTTTATGGAGATGCAAGATCAACCAGTTCCGTGTTGACTTGGATCGGCGACAATCCACCAGGCACGGCTCGATCGCGGTACCTGGAAGACATCGCTTTACTGGCCGCAGCCAGCGACGAAGACTACCGCCCGATGGCGGGCGAGGTCACGTTGTCGAGTGATCGCAACGATATCAGCACCGCGTTGACGCTCAACCGTCAGCTCAACTGCACGACGAACTATCAAGCCACGTCGGCAAGCGCACCGAGCAACACCACCGGCGGAACCGGCTATCGCCTCTTTCCGGGTGGGAAGGAATACACAATCCCCCTGGTCAGTTCTTCGCTGCAGGACGAAACGCTATCACCCGACATCGATACCAATCCGCTCGGTATCTTTCGTGTCCAGGGCTCGGTTACGTTGCAGAACAATGTGAACATCGAGGGAACCCTGATCGCGCAGTACCACGGAAGTGATATCCATTTGCGTGGCTCGAACGTGATGGTGAAGGGGGTCGACCTGCCAGCATTGGACGGGGACGAGACCCGTTACCAGCTTCCGACTTTAATCGCGAACGACGACATCGACGCCGCTCAAGGCACTCAGGTGCAAATCGATGGTGCCATCGCCGCGTTTGGTGACTTCGAGGTCGAACCACTCTACAGCAATGGACAGGTTCAAATCGCCGGCCAGGTTTTCGCCGACGAATTCAAGCTGGAAGCCGGATCGGACTGGTCGTCGTTGGCCTACTATTCGTACTATTACTTCATCAATTTCGTGAATGCCGTGGGCCAGACCAACACGTCGGCGAACTTCGCCACGTGGCTCGATGATATCTGGGTCGGCCGATTGATCGATAAAGTCAAAATCAAACTGCCGGATGAAGTCCCGACGTATCAATGGCTTGATCCAGGCCAGCCGATCTATCAGGTCGGTGATGGCGACGTCGGACTGGTCTGGGAACTGGTCCGCTGGCAAGACGATGGCGGCCGGTAATCCTCTTTGAAAGGTACCGTAATGAACGAATCGCGAAACCGTTGGCAAGTGCTGATTGCTTTCAACGTATTGTGCCTGGCCGTGGGCTGGTGGTACTCGCAGAGCGATGCCGCTCCGCCGGAGCCACGCCAGCCCTTCGCCAACCCGGTTCAGCAGCGAGAACAAATGATTCGTCTGCTGCAGGAATCGAACCAACTTCTGCGCGAACAGAACGAGTTGCTGAAGTCTGGCAAACTGAAGGTCCAAGTAACCGCCGCCAAATAGGCACAAGATGGTCACGCCCAACATAATCCTGAAATACGCTGCACCGACTCGGCCTGACCGAGCCGGGTTTACGTTGATCGAACTGCTGATCACCGTGGCGATTCTCGGCATCTTGGCGGCCGTGGTCATCCCTCAGTTCGGGGCAGCGGCCCCCGACCAGTTACAAGGAGCGGCCCAGATTATCGTGGCCGATCTCGACTACACCCGGTCGCTGGCGATCTCGAACAGTTCGACCTATCGCCTAACCTTCAACGAAGCCCAGAACCAGTATGTTCTGACCCATACAGGGGCGAACAATACACTCGATACGTTGCCCAGCAATCCATTTCGCAAGCCATCCGAAGATCCGACTTCCCTCATCGTCTCGCTGGACGAATTTCCCCAGGTCGGCACACGTGTTTCAATCGTTGCCATCGTTACAGATGAATCGACGCCGGAGGCAGTCACGACGATTGAATTCGACACACTCGGACAGACCACGCGAGAGGAACCTACACTTATCTGGCTTTCCTCCACCGCAGGGACCGAGGAAATCTATTTACCGATCTCGGTGAACCCCGTTACTGGGCTGGCAACCATCGGTGAATTCACGACGCAGGCTCCTAACATACTCGGTGCCGACGGTTCGTCTTGATCCTGGAAGGTTGAACGCGTTTCGGCCAGCCAGAGAGCAGACACCTCTCGGCAATGGCACGACCAATGATTCGGCTTCCACTGTTTCGCTACAATCCGATCGGAATCGACATCGGTTCGAAGAGCATCAAGATGGTGCAGTTTTCGAAGGACTATAAGTCGGTCCAGGAAGCTGCCGTCGTCGACCTGCCTGAAGATATCTCACCCGACAAAGACTTCGATGGCTATCTGGCCGCGTTAGGCCAAACACTTCAGAATGCACGTATCGGCCGCAATTTCCGTGGACACGATGCCATCATATGCATCCACCAGCGAGACCTGTTCTTACATAACATCCGCGTCGGCAAGAGCGACTCGAAAGCCCTGGCCAACATCGTCCATCAAGAGGCCGCCGACCGTATCCCTTATTCGATGATCGACGCCGAAATCCGCTTCCTCGAGTCGGAAGAAATCCGCCAGGGCGAGCAACTGCTGCGAGAAGTGATCATCATGGCCTGCTATCGGCCAAAGCTGGAGGCAATCCTCGATCAATGCGAGAAAAGCGGGTTCCGGCCCGTTTCGGTCGATGTCGAGCCGATGGCAATCCTACGATCATTCACGCGTCAGTATCGCCGTGAAGCAGACGACGAAGATCGCGTTTTGTACATCCATGTCGGCTATACCAATACGTTGGTGATCATCGCCCAAGGGGGCCAGGTGCTGTTTGTGAAGTACATCGATGTCGGCGGTCGCCACTTCGATGAAGCAGTCGCCCGGCAGCTCGACATGAGCCTGACCGATGCGATCAACCTTCGCAAACACAACGCCGACCGCCGTCGAGGCCAACAAACGCCCGAAGTGGAACGCAGCGTGTTGAACGCAATGCGTGACGAACTGGAACGGTTGCAAAACGAACTGGCGATGTGCATTCGTTACCACAGCGTCACCTTCCGCGGCAAACCTCTGGTGCGTGTGGTGCTGTGCGGCGGCGAAGCAACCGAATCGCTACGAAACGAAGTCGAACGCCTTTCGGGCATCGAAACCGTACTCGGCGATCCACTCCGCATTTACGAGTCCACGCAAAGCTTCGGACGACGTAGCCAATGGGACGTCGCCGTCGGGCTTGCAGCTCGCCAAGTGGGAGCCGCCAAATGACCCTGCACGAAATTGAATTTCTACCGAAAAAGTATCGCGAAAAACGGACTCGCAGCTCGAGCAACATCTCGAGACTGGTTTTGGCCGCGGTCGTCGTCGGCGTGATGGTCACCGTCGTGATCTTCCAGCTCGCCAAACTGCATACGCTGAATGTTCAGGTCGCTTCTCTCGACAAGCAGCATGAACGGATCTCGCAGTTGATGCAGGAAGTTGATCGCAAGCGGGCGGAAGTTACGGCACTGCGACATCATGCCAACCTGCTCGCGTTTATGAATCACCCGTATCCGAAGTCGCAAGTGATTGCTTCGATTACCAATCCGCTGCCAGCCGAGATCGTGCTGACTCGCATTCAAATGACGACCCAGCAGACTGGTCAGCCGGTTGTCCGGGGAGCGAAGGAAAAAGGACCGGTCGAGCCGAAAGGCGATCCGCTGAAAGGGGATCTCGAGAAGCTGATCACGGAACTTCGCAACGAACGCTGTTCGATCGAACTGGAAGGAACAACCCGCGACTCGTCGCTGCTTTATCAATTTCTGGCCGATCTCCACCAGTCGGAAGTGGTCGAGTCGGCCAAGATCGAATCGATCGATCCGCACCAAAACCCAGATGGCAGCGAGTCGTCGACCTTCACCGCTCATGTGCGGATCAAGCGTGGCCATTTCGCCGCCTTCGAACACTTGCTGGGCCAAGCTCTCAGTACCGCTAACTCGTCGGAAGGAGCCCTTTAGTCATGAAGATGCCAAAGAGTTCGACACCATGGCTGGTAGCTGGCCTTTGCCTTGTGGCAGCGTTTGCCGTGCTGGTTTATTTACCGATTAGCCGTTCGATCTCGGCCAAACGCGACGCCTTAAACCTGAAGCTATCGCTGGTCGGCCAAGAGCAATCACTGCTAGCCCAAATCGATAAGTACCAGGCCGAAGTGGAAGAGGTGCAAGCGTTCTCGTCGACCTGGCCAGAGGTCACGAATGTGAACTTTGAACTCAGCCAGCTTCTGGGCGAGGTCTCGACTCAAGCCAAACAATCGGGCGCCGATTCATTACGCCTGGAACCAGGCCAAATCGAATCGCTGCAGGCCCTGCAGCGTATTCCGGTTCGACTCGGCTGCAAAGGAACATTCCAAGAGATTCACGACTTGATTCGCCGCATCGAAACCATGCCGCAGCAAATCTGGGTCGAACGCATTGAGCTAGCACCGAGCGACGACACCAACCACGAGCTATCGTGCGAGGTAGAATTTGAGGCTTTTATGGTCTCGGTAAAGAATTCGCATTAGGAAGACTATTCCGTAAACCGATAACACGAAAGACGAGACCCCCTGGTGTCTCGACCGAACCGTGAAATTAAAGAACGTAACCACCCAACTTACCAAAGAAATCAAGCGGAACCCGGGCAAAGCTGCCGTCCTTGGTGGCTTGCTGGCTGTTGCCATCTGGTTCTGGTATCCGCTGATTCAAAAGTGGGTGGGCACCTCGAATAATGTGGCGACTCCTGAAAAGGTCGAGCCGCTGGTGGTGCCCCAGCCAGGCGCATTGACGACGGCCAGTCCGTCAGTCGCTGCGTCCTCCGGCACCGCTAAGAGCAACTGGAAAGAGATCAACGAGCAGATCGCCGCGGATCCATGGATGGAACCAGGAACCCTCAATAGCGAGGGCTTCGATCCGTTCTATCCAACACCGCTGGCCACTTCGGTGACCTCGGCACCAGCCGAACCAGATCAGCCAGGGCAACTTGACGTTTCTCCGGAAGCGGCCGGCCTGGCAGTGACGTCGGTCATTGTCGGCAGCAAGCCGATTGCCCGGATCAATAATCAAAACTATCGCCTAGGCGACAGAGTTAGTGGCGAAGGCCAGGTGGCCACCTTCACGCTGCTTCAGGTTCATCCCTGGGGAGTCACGCTGAGAGGGACCACGCAGAACTACGAGTTGCACTTGGATCAGACCAGCCTACAAGGACGTAGCAAACTGGTCCTGCGAAACGGGACGTTGCTTCCCCCAGAGAACTGAGCTCCGCTATCGACACGGAAGTCGAATGAAGAAACTCCTGATTCTATCGCTGCTGCTCATCAGCACGCTCGGCGGGATTGCCCTGGCAATCTTCCTCGAGTCGTGCGATCTCTCTCAATGGAATCTGCCCACCTTCCTGGCTCAGGCAATTCCGCAACCTGTCGTCGCAGCCGAACCGGAGCCTGCCCCGACGACGCATCTGACTTCCAACGTCAACATCGAAGCACAATCAACGGCCCCGAGCACCATTCCGCTGGAACCCAATTACACCCAGCAGTTTGACCTGGATGCCATCAAAAAGACGCTCGAGCGAGCCGAAGCGACCCAGCAGCAAATGGCTGAACAGCAAAACCGCTCGTGGGATGTCGTCAACAAAGCACTCGACTCGATGAAAGAGGTCGCCACGTCGAAGAACGACCCGACCGGTGCCGCTGCTTCTGCAGTGAACGTTGCTCCGCCTGCACTGCCAGCCGCGACTCCGCCTGTCGAGCCCGCCTACCAGCCTTCACCAGAACCGATCGACTTGCCCAGTCCATCGCAGCCACGCATCATCCCCGACGAAGGGGACGACAAGCTGACGATCGTGATTCAAGACAGCGATATCCGCGAGGTCATTGAACTGCTGAGCGAACAAGGTCAGCTCAATATCTTGCCGAGCCAAAACGTTCAAGGACGTGTTTCCGCATCGCTCACCAAGGTCGATGTTCGCACGGCACTTGCCGCGATCTTGAAATCGACCGGCTACATCATGCATGAAGAAGATGGCTTCATCTTCGTCGGGACCCCGGCGGATATCCAAGGCATGCAGGTTCTGCAGGACAAGATGGGAACGCGAATCTATCGCCTCAAATACATTCAGGCCTCGGAAGTCCAGACCCTGCTGACACCGCTGCTGACTGAAGGTGTTGGCTCGATCAGCATCTCGACCGCCTCGAAGGTCGGCATCGGTGCAGATTCGACCGGCTCAGGCGCGAACGACTACGCCGGCGAAGAAACCGTGATCATTCGCGACTACGAACAAAACCTGAAGAAGATCGATCAGGCCGTTCTCGAACTCGATTGCCGCCCACTGCAGGTAGCTATCGAAGCGATGATCCTGAGCGTTCAACTCGAAGACTCGCTCGACATGGGCGTTAGCTTTGAGGCCCTTCGTCAAAACAACACGATCCGCATCATCTCCGAATTCCCATCGAACACGCTCCCTTCCGTCGACATGGCCGACGGCGGGCTGAAGCTGGGTTACCTCGATGCCAACCTGGCGTTGTTTGTCGAAGCACTGGAAACGATCGGCGAAACCAACGTGATCGCCGCCCCACAGCTTTTGGTGCTCAACAAGCAGCGAGCCGAAGTTCTGATTGGTGAACAAAAGGGCTATATCAGCACGACTGTCACCGAAAGTGCTTCGACGCAAACCGTTGAATTTCTCGACGTCGGTACGCAGCTTCGCTTGCGGCCTTTCATCACCAGCGACGGCATGGTGCGACTCGAAGTGCATCCTGAAATCTCGACCGGCGACGTCCGCGTTGAAGAAGGCCTGACAATTCCGAACAAGAAGGTCACCCAGGTCACCACCAACATCATGTGCCCCGATGGCCGTACGGTCGTCATCGGCGGTCTGATCAAAAGCGATCAAAAGACGAGTGGTTCGCAGATTCCACTGCTGGGCAGCCTGCCAGGCGTAGGCGTGCTGTTTCGCTCGAAGCTGGAAGACCTGGAACGCCAGGAACTGATTGTTCTGATCACGCCCCGCATCGTCGATCCAGGCAACATCCCGCAAGATGGCGAACAAGCACGCGACCTGTTCGAGGTGCAGCATGAATACAGCGCTGACAAGATGAGTCCGCTCAGCAAAGCCCACATCGGCCGAAACTACTACCGCCGAGCGACTGCGGCCTGGGCGACCGGCGATGCTTACTCGGCACTGCGATACGTTAACCTGGCGATCCATTACGACAACACGATCCTGGAAGCAGTCGCCCTTCGCGAGAAGATCGTTGCCCAAACAGGCCTCGGAGATCGCTCGGTTCACACGCACCTGAAGGAAGGCCTCGCCCCGTGGAATCATCCGCACGGCGTCGAGGTTTCGCCATGGCATCTCGATCGGATCGATCCCGCGCCACCGCTCTATCCCGAGCAACTATTTCCTTCGCCAAACCCTGTGATCAATCCTCGGATCGAAGCCCATCAATAGTCGAACTACCATGCGCTGCATTCTTTTCTCGTTGTTTGCCGCCTTGCTGCTGATGAGCAATTTCACCGGCTGTGCGATCTCGCCCACGCTGCGTGAATCGATCATGGATCCCGGCAAGGAAGGACGCCAGCGTAAAGAAGAGATCCGTAGGCTGGTCGACGAACGCCACATCAAGACAAGGCTCCAAGCCGCCTCGACCATGCTTGATTCTGGTCGCTACAACGATTGCCTGCACGCCTTGTCGGAAGTTGAGAAGCTCGATCCAGACTGCAAAGAAATGTTCCTCATGAAGGCGGAAGTCTACATGTCGCAGAACAAGTTCGACCAGGCTGCAGCACTCTATGCGGAACTGCTGAACGATTTCCCGAACGACGCCAACCTGCATCACTTGCATGCGATGGCTCTCGAATTTTCAGGTGACTCCGCCGGGGCAATGCTTGCCTTTCAGCGAGCCGCCGAGATCTCGCCAGACAGCTCGCTGATTCAGCTCAGCCAGTTCGACCGCCCCGAGACTGGTACGATCGTGCGCTAGGGACTAAGCTACGGAACAAATGACCTTTTGCTTCGCAGCTTAGCTTTCCGATCGCCTGCATGAAGATCCTTGCCCTCGAACCTTATTATGGCGGAAGCCATCGTGCTTTCCTCGATGGTTGGAGCCAGGCAAGTCGGCACGACTGGACCTGCCTTACCTTGCCGGCCCATCACTGGAAGTGGCGAATGAGGCACGCGGCGATCACCTTCGCCCAGCTGCTTCATGAAACGCAGAGCAGCGACTTCGATCTTCTGTTCTGCACCGACATGCTGAACCTGGCAGCCTTTCGAGGCCTCGCCCCGAAAGCGATCAGCCAACTGCCATCGCTCCTCTACTTTCACGAAAACCAGCTGACCTATCCCGATCAGTTCCGCACGCAGCGAGACTATCACTACGCCTTCGACAACTTCCAGTCGATGCTCTCCGCCGATGCCATCTGGTTCAACTCGCAGTACCATCGCGACGAGTTCCTTCAGGCAACCCGGCAGTTTCTGTCACGCTTTCCGGACTACCAGCTCGATGACCAGATCGACCTACTTGCTCAGCGATGCACGATCGCCCATCCAGGCCTTCAGGTTAGTCCCAAGCGAGAGACCCAGCCCCGTTTCGATTGTCCGCATATCGTCTGGGCGGCGCGTTGGGAGCAAGACAAGAACCCGGAAGACTTCTTTGCCGCACTCCAGCAACTGAACGATCACGGCGTGAGCTTTCGCCTGAGCGTGGTGGGGGAGAGCTTCCGCGATAGCCCGAAGATCTTCGCCGAAGCCCAGGAGATGTTTTCAGATCAGATCGAGCAGTGGGGATTCCTGCCGAGTCACGCCGACTACCAAACGCTTCTACGAACGGCCGACCTATTCGTGTCGACCGCGATCCACGAGTTCTTTGGCATCTCCGCCGCCGAAGCGATTCTGGCAGGATGCATTCCCGTGCTCCCCAACCGCCTGGCCTATCCCGAACTGGTCGAACACCAGACGCATCTTCTCTACGACGGAACGCCCAACGGCCTCGCCAGCCATATCCAGCATCTGACCCAAGACCAATCTTTCCAGCAGCAAGCCCAACAACAATCCCACCAGGCCCAACAACGCCTCAAGAACCTTCAATGGCCAAACCTTGCCCCCAGCTACGACACCGCAGCCGAACGAATCACCCCCCAATAGGTGATCACGCGCTAAGCCTAGAAGTTAGAAGAGCCAGTATTGAAAGCGACTTCTTTTCGTTTTGAAATATGACGGTTCTGGCTCTTGAGCCACTCAGCGATCCGCGATTCCATCGATTCAGCTTTGGCGTCAAGCTTGATGTAATGTAAATCTCGATGGAAGAAGCGACCGTTGCTGCCGAGCGGTGCGCGGCAAACGTTCTGCGTGCGGTCGCGGCCCAACTTGGCTCGCTGACTGAAATCGAATCGGTCGTCCGCATCACTAGGCATGGCTCAGCTACCTCTCGGGGCAGCGTCGAATTCGAAATGATTCTTCGTCGGAACTAGCTTTTCGCCGCGTCGATGGCCCCTCTAGCCGTAGCGTTGGTATGCACGCAATCGCCACCACTGCCGTTGGCCAGAATGGCGAACGTTGACCTGGGCTCTGTAGCGGGGGATACTGAGATTTCCTACCTCACCTCCTACCGAGCCCAAAGTCCCTGGAGTCATCGTGAATCGCATCATGCCCACGCATCTCTCGCCCTCGTCCCGTTGCTTGCCGCTCTGCCTAGGCTTGCTGACAGCCGCTGTTTCTTATTGCCTGCCGAACCCTACGTTCGCTGCTGAAGGCAATCGCCCGCCGAATGTGGTCGTGATCTTCATCGACGACATGGGCTATGCCGACATCGGGCCGTTTGGCGCGAAGGCTTACAAGACGCCGCACCTCGATCAAATGGCAGCCCAGGGGCGGACCTTCACCGACTTCTATGTCACTCAGGCGGTTTGCTCGGCCTCGCGTGCCGGGCTGATGACTGGTTGCTACAACGTTCGCGTCGGCATTCAAGGAGCGCTCGGTCCGAATTCGAAGATCGGCATCAACCCGGACGAGATGACGATGGCGGAGCTGTGCAAACAGAAGGGTTATGCGACGGCCTGTTATGGCAAGTGGCATCTCGGCGATCGCCAAGAGTTCCTGCCGATGCAGCACGGGTTCGACGACTACTTCGGCCTGCCGTACTCGAACGACATGTGGCCCTATCATCCTGGCGTGCGTCATCTCTCGGAAGAAGAACGCATCAAGCGCTGGCCTCACTTGCCACTGTACGATCGCAACAAGGTAATTAACCCGAAAGTGAATGGCGAAGCGCAAGAGCAGCTCACCACGCAGTACACCGAGAAAGCGGTCTCGTTCATCGACGAGAACAAAGATCGCCCGTTTTTCCTCTACCTGCCTCATAGCATGGTGCACGTGCCGCTCTACGTGTCGGATAAGTTCAAGGGCAAGTCGGGCGCAGGTCTGTTCGGCGATGTGGTGATGGAAGTCGACTGGTCGGTCGGGCAGGTGCTCGATGCCATTGGTCGCAACAAGATCGAAGACAACACGCTGGTCATCTTCACTTCCGACAACGGTCCCTGGCTTTCCTATGGCGAGCACGCCGGTAGCGCTGGTCCGCTGCGGGAAGGGAAGGGGACAATGTGGGAAGGAGGTTGCCGCGAACCGACCATCATGTGTTGGCCAGGGCATATTCCGGCAGACACCGTTTGCAGCACGCCTGCCATGACTATCGATATCTTTCCAACGGTTGCCAAGCTGATCGGGGCTGACCTGCCGGATCACCCCATCGACGGCAAAGATATCTGGCCGTTGATGGCGGGTGACGAAGGTGCCAAGTCGCCGCACGAAGCGTATTACTTCTATTACGGAAGCGGCTTGAAAGCGGTCCGCAGCGGCAAATGGAAACTCGTCTTCCCACACGAGTATCGCACGATGGCGGGACGTGAAGGAGGCAAAGATGGCTTGCCGGCGGCTTACTCGCAAGCGACAACCGATCTGGCTTTGTTCGACCTGGAAAAAGACCCTGGCGAAACGACCAATGTGCTGGCCGATCATCCTCAGGTGGTCGAGCAGTTGGAGAAGCTGGCCGACGGCATTCGTCAGAAGCTAGGGGATTCGCATCGTAAGATCAAAGGAACCGAGAACCGTCCGGTCGGGCGAATCTAGTAACAAGAAACGCGAAGGCCGTGGTAGGGATGGTAACCTTACCACGGCCTCGTTGTTGTCTCTTGGCCGGAAGGTTTACTTGCGGCTTTGACGTCGGCGATCGGTTTCTTTCAGCAAGATCTTTCGCAGACGGATGTGGTTCGGCGTCACTTCGACCAGTTCGTCATCTTCGATGTACTCGAGAGCGACTTCCAGGCTCATTTCTCTCGGTGGACGCAACACGATGTTTTCGTCCGAACCGGAAGCTCGCATGTTGGTCAGCTTCTTTTCTTTGGTCGGGTTCACCGTCAGGTCGTCGCTACGCGAGTTCTCGCCGACGATCATGCCTTCGTAAACTTCGTCGCCGTGACGAACGAACATGTCGGAACGTTCCTGCAGGGCAAACAGAGCAAAACCGACGGCCTTACCAGAAACCATCGAGATCATCGCACCGTTGGCACGACGAGGCACTTCGCCCGACAGCGGACGGTATGACTCGAAGCGATGGTTGACGATGGCTTCGCCCTGGGTCGAGTTGAGCAACTTGGTTCGCAGCCCGATCAGACCGCGCGATGGGATCGTGAAGATCACCTGGCTGTAGTCACCGCGAGGCTGCATTTCGACCAGCTCGCCACGGCGTTCGCCAACCAGTTCCATCACCGGGCCCATCTTTTCGGATGGCACTTCGATGACGAGTTGTTCGTAAGGTTCTTCCTTGACGCCGTCAGTGGTACGCATGATCACTTGCGGCTTGCCCACGGCCAGTTCGTAACCCTCACGACGCATCGTTTCGATCAGAACTGCCAGGTGCAACACACCACGGCCACTCACCAGGAAACTATCGCCGGAATCGCCAGGACGAACACGCAGGGCGACGTTGCGTTCAAGTTCCTTTTCCAAACGATCTCGCAGGTTACGCGAGGTGACGTACTTACCATCCTTACCCAGCAGTGGCGAGGTATTGATGGTGAACATCATTTCGAGGGTCGGGGCATCGACCGCCACGCGTGGCAGCGGCGTTGGGTTATCGACGGCACAGATCGTATCGCCGATGTCGATGTCTTCGATACCGGTCACGGCGACAATGTCACCCGCGCCCACTTCATCGACTTCCGCCCGACCGAGGTTCTCGAAGACGTGCAGGGCAACCACGCGGCCACGTTCGAAGGTATCGTTCGCCTTCGAGATCATCACCGACTGGCCCTTCTTGATCTTGCCTGACTTGATGCGGCCGATCGCGATACGACCGGTGTACTCCGACCAGTCGAGGGTCGTGACACGCATCTGAAGGGGACCGTCTGGATTGACGTCGGGGCCCGGGATGTGCTTCAGCACCAGGTCGAGCAATGGACGCATGTCCCCTTCGCGAACCGTTGGATCTTCCGAAGCAAAGCCCGCCTTGGCACTGGCGAACAGGTAAGGGAACTCGGCGATCTCGTCACTGGCGCCCAGCGAGAGGAACAAGTCGAGCACTTCGTCGACAACTTCGTGCGGACGGGCATCGGGTTTGTCGATCTTGTTGATCAGCACGATCGGCTTCAAGCCAACTTCCAACGCCTTCGACAACACGAAACGCGTCTGTGGCATGGGGCCTTCCGCGGCGTCAACCAGCACGACGGCACCGTCGGCCATGCTCAACACGCGCTCGACTTCGCCACCGAAGTCGGCGTGCCCAGGGGTATCGACGATGTTGATCTTCACGCCGTTGTAAGGGAGGGCGATATTCTTCGCCAAAATCGTAATGCCGCGTTCCTTTTCCAGATCGTTCGAGTCGAGGATTCGCTCGCTCGAAAGCTGGCTCTCTCGGAACTGACCGCTCTGGTGCAGCAGGCAGTCAACCAAGGTCGTTTTACCATGGTCGACGTGGGCAATGATCACAATGTTCCGAAGGTCGTCGCGTCGCATTTTGAGTCTGGTGCTTATAGAACAGGCCTAATCTTCCGTTCACGAACCGAAAATCCTATCAGATTCACCTGTTTTTGGGGTAGGGGAGCCGCCCTTACATTCGCAAATCCACATGAAAGGGTGATGAAATTGCCATCCTTTCTGCTCTCAGAGGCCACAAAGTTTCCAAATCATGAAGCTGCGTCGAGTTGGCCTTCGCCAAAAACGAGCCTCGAAAACAACGAATCTCCGCAGTACCACCCGCCAGCAGGGAACCGATGAACCTAGTTCGATCACATGCTGCCAGACATCTTTCCTCTACACTGGACCAGGAATTGCATTAGTGAACGCCAACGTTTTGATACCCCATATTTCTGTTCCTTTCCCATAAAGTGAGTTCGCCATGCGGACCTTTCGCTGCCAGTGTGGTCGCAAGTTGTTCTTTGGAAGTACGCGATGCGTTGCCTGCGATGCGACGGTTGCCATGTGCCCCTGTTGCCGAAACGTCGCGGCAATGGCTCCGCAGAAAGATGGCTCTTGGAAATGCACCGCCGCTGGCTGCGGCCATGTGCTGAAGATGTGCCAGAATCGGGTTGATCACGAGGTTTGCAATCGCGGAGTCGAGATCGAAGAAGAAGATCAGCCACGTTGCACCTACTGCCGGCTGAACCGCGTTATCCCTGACTTGAAGGTTCCTGGCAATCTGGAGAAATGGCGTCGACTTGAAACGGCTAAGCGCCGCGTGCTCGATGGCATCGAATTGATCGGGCTTCCGATTGGCACGCCGTCACAAAACGAACTGCTTCCGCTTTGGTTCGAGTTCAAAGCGGACGACGTCCAGCCAGTTTCGACCGGGCACGCCAACGGGGTGATCACCATTAATGTAAAGGAAGCCGATAGCGTGCATCGCGAACAGACGCGTGTCGAGTTTGGCGAACCGCAGCGAACGTTGGTCGGGCACTTTCGCCACGAACTGGGGCACTATTACTGGGACCTGATCGTGAAGCCTAAGCTTCTGAGCGAGTTCCGAGATCTGTTTGGGAACGAAGAAGACCCGACATACGCCGAAGCCCAGCAGGCTTATTACAAGGATGGGCCTCAACCTGATTGGCAGCAACAATTCATCTCTGGCTATGCGACGATGCACCCGTGGGAAGATTTCGCCGAAAGCTTTGCCGCGTATCTCGATATGACGGCGATCGTCATTACGGCGCAGTCGTTTCCTCGGATCGAGGCGGAGGTTCCGGCTGATGATTTCGATAAGTGGCTGCAAACCTATCGCGAAATTGGCGTGATGGCGAACGAGTTCAATCGCGATATCGGTCTGCTGGACCTGGTGCCAGAAGTTTTCACCCAACCGGTCGTCGAGAAATTGCGGTTCATGGCCTCGCTGGGCCATCCCAGTAAGTTGGCACGACCTGCTCACGTTCGGTAGGATGAAGATCCCCGGCGATACTTCACCTCCCTTTTCAGCGAACGCCCCATGTCGGATCGGATTGCCAACTTGTTCGCCCAAAGCCCCTCAGCCACCAGAGCCACGACCCGGTCGGTATGGTGTCCGCCAACCGAAACGGCGATTCCGCTCGAGTCGTTAATTCTGGCGGCCCAAAACGGATCGAGCATCGGTTTGCTGTCGTACGATTCTTCCAGCGAAAAGCAGTCGCCGATCGGCGAGGTCAACTACGCTTCCAGCGGCGACGAGAATGATCCGCTGGACTGGTGCCTGGCTTGCCTCGTGGGAAAGGCAACAGCGCTAACGGCATTCGCCGAGCAAAGCTCGCCGCAGACGATTCAGCTTTACTGCGGTGAGATGCCTCGGGGTCAGCTGAAGGCGTTTGCCATCGACGAGTCGCAACATGCGGACGACTCGAAGTCGCTGTTTCAGCGCGGCATGGCATGGGCCGAGTGGATGCTGGGGTTCCGTCCGTTTCGGATTGAAATTCGCCGCGACGAACAAGCGCTCGGGCACATCGACGTCCCCTTCGCCCCCAGCACCACGCATGCAACGTTTGCCTGGTGCCGGCCTGGGCAAAACGACATCCCAATCTTCGCCAGTCGTTATGCCAACGTTCAGCATCGGGCAACATCGCCCCGTGGGGATGCCGACTTTTTGCTTGCGGACGAGGCCCTATCTTTGAGCGAAGAGGATCGCGAAGTTTGTATTCTGCTGCAGCTTCTTTTTCGGCTACACTTCTTTTCGCTGGGTATTGAAATAAGCTAAAGTCCCGCCTCGCGAAAGGCCGCTTTTTGATGGTCAACGTTGCCGAGATCGCGCCCGATCTGTATCGACTGTCGCTTTTCGTGCCACAATTGAACATGCAGTTCAATCACTTTCTTGTGAAGGACGAAGAGCCGCTGCTCTTCCACACTGGCTTGAAAGCAATGTTCCCGCCGCTGCTGGAAGCGGTCTCGAAGATCATTGATCCCGCCTCGTTGAAGTACATTGCCTGGAGCCACTTCGAGTCGGACGAATGCGGCGCTTTGAATCAATGGCTCGAGGTCGCCTCGAATGCCGAGCCAGTCTGCACGCTCGTGGGGAAGCTGGTCAGTGTCGATGACTTTTCCGATCGGCCAGCCCGAGGCATGCTGCCGGACGATGTGCTTTCAACCGGCAAGTATCGCTACCGGTTCTACCCTTCGCCCCACATTCCCCATGGCTGGGATGCCGGCGTGCTGTTTGAAGAAACGACGAAGACACTTTTCTGCTCGGACCTGTTTCATCATTTTGGCGACGTGGCCCCACTGACGACCGACTCGCTGATCGAGCCAACGACCAACGGGATGCAGCTACTGCGGCAAGGTCCGCTGGCTGGCTACATGCCGTATACGTCACAAACCGAAGGTGTCTTGCGGAAGCTGGCCGACCTGAAGCCAGAAACCTTGGCGGTGATGCACGGAGCTTCGTTCCAAGGGGCAGGGGACCAATTGCTGCTTGATCTGGCCGAAGTGATCCGGGTCAACTTCGACGGCGAATAAGAGAACTCATCACTTCTTGCAGGCACCCGCGATCGCACAGCTGGTGCAAGCACCGCCGCAACCGCCTGCCTTTTCGGCGGTCCCGCAACCATGACCACACCCTGTTTCCAGCAGGTCCGAGAACTGGCTGATGCCGGCCGCTGCGTTGTAAGTCTCGGCCAATTGAGAAGTTAAATCGGCAACCTCTGCGGGAACGTCTCCCAAGAAGTAAAAATATAACGAGCTTCCGTCGAACAACTGCTCGACTTCCAGGAGGGGAATCTGAATCCCCCGGCTGGCCAATTCTTGCTGACAAGCCGCAAACGCCTCTTGGCGATTGCGTTCCAGACGAGCAATCAGCAGATCGTCTTCGACCGTAACGCCTCGCAAAATCGAGCCGTCCGAGTCGTGCGATTCCGCCTCGCTGGCAGGCGACAGGATCTCGCCGACCTCTAATCCTCGGGACGTGCGGCAGATGACGCGCATGCCTCGTCCGTAAGCAACAGCATCGACCGATGTGAATCGGCCCACGTGGCCTAGTACGCTGATACGAACGAAATGATGGCGACCGACGGGCGTTTCCTGGATCAATGGCTTCTCCTTGCCTGCATTCTTCCCCAAAACCACCCTGCTGCCAAGTCGCGATAGGGGCTCACCTTACAATTCGTGCCCAGGCGTTTTAGAATGTCAGGCTGGCCTTTTGGCCGGTTTATTGATGTTCTGTCCGATTGTAATGAAGAGAACGCCGCCGATGTCGATATCGACGCTATCCTGGTCCGCTCTGGCCGACGAAATTCTGCGTGGCCATCAATTGACGCTCGAAGAAGGTCTTTCGATCCTCCATTCGTCCGACGATGAGTTGCTGGATGTGATGTCCGCCGCGTTCAAGATTCGTCGACAGCACTTCGGCAAGACCGTCCAACTATACCAGTTGATGAACGCCAAGAGCGGCCTCTGCCCGGAAGACTGTGGTTACTGCTCGCAGTCGAAGGTCTCGGACGCCGAGATCCCCAAGTACAACTTCCTCAGCCGCGATAAGTTGATGGAAGGTGCCCGGATCGCTGCCGAACGGGACGTGAAGACTTACTGCATCGTGATCTCGGCTCGCGGTCCGAACGAACGCGAAATGAAGGCGGTCGAAACGATCGTGCCCGAGATCAAAGAAAAGTACGACCTGAAGATCTGTGCGTGCCTGGGCCTGTTGAGCTCGGAACAAGCCGATCGCTTGAAGGCTTGCGGTGTTGATCGCGTGAATCACAACGTGAACACCAGTGCCGAATACTACGAAAAGATCTGCTCGACCCACAGCTACGCCGACCGCATCAACACGCTGAACGCCGTTAAAGACGCCGGCCTCGAAATGTGCAGCGGTGGGATCGTCGGCATGGGCGAAGCAGATGAAGACGTCGTGAAGATGGCTCTCGAACTTCGCGACCTGGGCGTCCACTCGATTCCGGTGAACTTCCTGAATCCAATCGACGGCACGCCACTGCAAGGCCTGGGCAAAGACCTGAGCCCGCGTCAGTGCCTACGAATCCTGGCACTCTACCGCTTTGCGAATCCTAACAGCGAACTTCGCATCGCTGGCGGCCGCGAGATTCACCTGCGAAGCCTGCAGCCGATGGGCTTGTACGCTGCGAACTCGATCTTCCTGGGCGACTATCTCACCACGCCAGGTCAGACCGCCGAAGACGATTACAAGATGCTGGAAGATCTTGGCTTCACCGTCACCAAGACCGAAGAAGTCTCGGTCGGCTCGGCTTAGTCGCCGCCAGTAACCGGTATTCCAAATAGAAAAGGGCACGGCCATCGGTCGTGCCCTTATTTGTTTCTTGATCGCGAATTACAAACCTTCGCCGATCTTCAGCAGCTTGCCGGTCGCTGGCGTCTTGCTGGTATCTTTACCGTCGCCATTGCCAAACAGCGTGATGTACAGTTCGCCTGCTTGATTGAAGGCCAATGCGGTTGGCTGATCCAAGTCGATCAGCTTGGTGGCTTTCACCATTTGCTGACCATCGCGACGCACCGCGTCCAGGCGATACAGACCACCTTGCTTCGGATCGGCCCAACTGTAATCGACGGCGTACAAACGCCCTGTCTTCGGGCTGTAGGCCAGACCAACGACGTCGTAAAGTTCTGCCGGCAGACTCAGCAGCAGGCTCTTCGACTTCTGATCGTAGAAGGTCAGCAGGCTATCTTTCTGATCGTTGATCTCGCCCATCTGGCCGACAACCACTTCCCGGCGCGGGCTGATGGTGATCGCGGCAGGAGCATCGACGTCGACGCTGTCTTTCGTCGGGATGTAACGGGTCAGTTCGCCCAGGCCATCCTTTTCGAGCGAGGCCCGTGCGATCCAGCCCTTCTTGTCGTCGCCGTTCGAGGTGACGTAGACGTTGTCGATATCGACCGCGACGCCGTAGAAGTTTCCTTCACCAGGCATCTCGCCTTCGGCTTCCAGTGGGTTAGTCTTCTTACCGGCGTCCGCCTTTTGGACTTCGGCGCCATTTTCACCGATGGTGTAAACGCGAACGACTTCTTCGCCATCCTTCAAACTGCCATCGCCCACCACCAGGTGTTCTTTGTCGAGGAAGGCGAGTCCCAAGGGACCAATTTGATAGGTCGGGCCTTTGCCGTATTCGTCGGCGGGAAACTCCGATACGACGACCTCGGCCTTACCATCCACCACGCGAATGATCTGTGATGCGGCCGTTTCAGCGACGAAGACCGTTTCGGTCTCTGGCTGAATGGCGACGCCGCTGGGGCACTTCAAACCTTCGAGTATCACTTCCGGTTTGATCTCGGCCTGGGCGACCATTGCGGAAAGAAAGAGCAGGGGAGTGGAAAGCAAAAATCGACTTAGCATGATAGTTCTCGTTCTCATGTTCGCAGAAGCAACTCTTCTATAGTTTGGCGAAGCAATGCTACGATTCCAACCATGGGCGCGTAAAAAAAGGCGAACCGAAGTTCGCCTCAATTTATGCTTGCAGGGTGCGTGTTTTAAGCACCGATGCCATGAGCTTGCTCGTAGGCGGCGATCTTTTCTTCACGGCTCAGAGTCAGGGCGATATCGTCCAGACCGTTGAGCAGCTTGTGGCGACGAAACTCGTCCAATTGGAATGGAATTTCGAGGCCATCACCATCGGTGATCTTCAAGGCTTCCAGATCGACGGTCAGCTTGTAGCCCGGAGCCTTGTCGGCACGCTGGAAGATCTCTTCGATCTGATCTTCGGTCAGGGCGATCGGCAGGACGCCGTTCTTGAAGCAGTTGTTGTAGAAGATGTCGGCGAAGCTTGGTGCCAGCACCGCGCGGATACCAAAGTCGTCGATCGCCCAGACAGCGTGTTCGCGGCTCGAACCGTTGCCGAAGTTACGACGAGTCACCAGGATTGAAGCCCCTTCGACTTCTGGCTTGTTCAGTTCGAACTCAGGATTTGGAGTCGAACCATCTTCCAGGTAACGCCAGTCGAAGAACAGAAACTGGCCGAAGCCCGTTCGTTCGATACGCTTCAAAAACTGCTTTGGAATGATCTGATCGGTGTCCACGTTGGCCCGATCCATGGTGGCCACGAGGCCGGTCTCTTTGATGAATGGTTGCATGATCGTTTGCTCAAAAAGATTTGCTTGGAGTCAGGACCGGAGACTATTTGAAGTCCCACTGACGGACGTCGACGAAGTGACCGGCAACGCCAGCGGCGGCGGCCATTTCAGGGCTGACCAGGTGGGTACGACCACCACGGCCCTGACGTCCTTCAAAGTTACGGTTGCTGGTCGAAGCACAGCGTTCGCCTGGTTCCAGCTTGTCGGGATTCATCGCCAGGCACATGCTGCAGCCAGCTTCACGCCATTCAAAGCCCGCTTCGGTAAAGATCTTATCGAGACCTTCTTCCTGAGCTTGCTTACGAACCTGACCACTGCCAGGAACGACCATTGCATGGACGTGATCGGACTTCTTGTGACCTTTGACCACACTGGCCGCGGCACGCAGGTCTTCAATTCGACCGTTGGTGCACGAACCAATGAAGACGCGATTGATTTCGACGTCGGTGATCGGAGCACCTGCCTTCAAGGCCATGTAGTCGAGTGCCGCTTCGGTAGAGCGACGTTCGGTCGCGTCGGCAAAATCGCCCGGCGAAGGAATGTTGCGATCGACCGCACAAACCTGACCTGGGTTGGTGCCCCAGGTAACCTGAGGAGCGATGTCCTTCGCCTCGAACTCGAGGACCTTGTCGTACTTGGCACCTGGATCGGATGGCAAGTTCTTCCAACGCTCGATGGCAGCTTCGATGTCTTTCGGGCTGAACTCGCGACCACGCATGTACTCGAAAGTGGTCTCGTCAGGCGCGATCATACCGGCACGCGCACCTGCTTCGATCGACATGTTACAGACGGTCATACGCTGTTCCATGGTCAAGTTGCGGACCGCTTCGCCGGTGTATTCCAGCACGTAGCCGGTACCACCAGCGGTAGTCAGGTGACCGATCAGATACAGCACCAGGTCTTTCGCCGTGACGCCACGCGCCAGTTTGCCGTTAACGCGAAGTTCCATCGTCTTCGGACGCGACTGAATGAGCGTCTGCGTGGCGAGGACGTGCTCGACTTCGCTCGTACCAATACCGAAGGCCAGGGCACCGAAGGCACCGTGGGTCGCCGTGTGACTGTCGCCACACACGATGGTCGCCCCAGGCTGCGTGAGGCCGAGTTCCGGCCCGATCACGTGCACCACACCTTGCTTGATGTCGTGCAGGTCGAACAGTTGAACACCGAAATCTTCGCAGTTCAGACGAAGCGTATCGATCTGCTGCTTCGAGATCTGATCGACAATCGGTAGCGAGCGATCGGTGGTGGGGACATTGTGGTCCGGCGTCGCCTTGGTGAGTTCCGGGCGGCGAACCTTACGACCCGCCAGACGCAGGCCTTCGAATGCCTGCGGGCTGGTCACTTCGTGCACCAGGTGCAGGTCAATGTACAGCAGTGCCTGCGAAGCAGATTCCGCATCGACAACGTGGTTGTCCCAGATTTTCTGGAACATGGTACGGGGGGCATTTTCCGCGATCATTCGTTCTTCCCCTAACGGCAACGGTCAGGTCTATGAGAGAGATTCACGAGCGAGATAGGGCATCGCTCGGATTGCCTAATCCCCAGCAAACTACTTGGCTGGCAAGGCATAAGGATAGTCCAGCATTATATCTGGATTTTTTGGAAACGGGGAGGGGCCGCGGCCAACCACCACTTGAGGGGACTATTTCGCGGACCACTCAAGCCCAATGACACCCGGAAGGATGCCCTGGTTCTGGCAAAATCAGCAAGACCAGGGGAAGAAATGACGGAGACCGTCTTAACCGCGAATCTCTGCGATTCGGGTCTCGGCCTGCGAGTGCTCGTCCTCGGGCTGAGGGCATTCAGCAATCGTTTCGTTCTCGGTCCACCACTTCACAGCGTCGGCCTGTTTCCAGGTACCGCTTGATTCGCACTTATCGAGGGCGTCGGCCATGTCGAGGATCGACTGGAACCGGTCGTCCGGATCCTTGGCCAGACATCGCATCACGATCGCTTCCAGATCGTGCGGGATCGACGAGATCTGTTCTGACGGTGGCACTACCGCTTCGTGAGCGTGGGCGATAATCACCTTGATCGGGCGGTCGTACTCAAACGGGGCATGCCCCGTCAGCATGAAGTAAGCGAGGATGCCGACGGAATAGATGTCGCTGCGGGCATCGGGTTCGCCTTCGCCGCTGGCCTGTTCCGGAGACATGAACAACGGCGAACCGGTGATCATCCCTTCCTGGGTCAACTGCGAGTCTTCCGTCGAAGCGATCGGCTTGGCCAGACCGAAGTCGAGCAGTTTGGCAACGTCGTAATAACCACCACGCTTCGCGGCGAACACATTCGCCGGCTTGATGTCGCGGTGAATCATGCCTTGCGAGTGAGCTTCGTTCAGGGCATCGCAGATCTGACGCAGCAGGTGAATCACCCGCCCGGCTGGCAGCGGACCAAAGCGATTTACCAGGTCCGAGACATTCAAACCCGGCAGATACTCCATCACGTAATAGAACGTGCCATCTTCGGTGCGGCCGTAGTCGAAGATGTCGATATTGTTCCAGTGCGAAAGCTTCGACGAAGCATGGACTTCCCGCTCGAAACGGGCCAGAACGTTCGAGTCCCCCGCCTTTTCAGGACGGATGATCTTGATCGCACAGGGACGCTTCATCAGGTAGTGATGAGCCAAGTAGACTTCGCCCATGCCGCCCGCACCCAGGCTGCGGCTGAGGCGGTATTGCCCCAACTGCTTGGCATGGAACGCTTCGGTCCGCAGCACGTTGATGGTGTAAACACCAAAGATCGCCACGGCACCGCAGATCACCATCTTCAGACCAATCTCACCGAGCATCTCGGGATTGCCATAGATGATGTCGTAGCAAAGGCGATCGGTGGCATACGCGTACGCCAACAATGCCAATGGAGCGACTACCATTGCCGAAATGACCCCGGCGGCCCGTTGCCAGGTATTCGGGATGAACAAAGCGTAGATGAAGATCAACAGCAGCCAGCCCGGGGCCGGATTTTGGAACATGCCATATTCACGGACGCATAGCTGCATCGAGTGATATTGTGACATCAACAGGAATACCGCCGGCAATCCGAAGACGACCCACTCTTGCATCCGAAGCACACCCCGCCGGGCATCACATTTCGGACAGAGCAAATAGCCTGAAAGCGCCAGAACGACCAACAGCCCCGCATGAAAGCCAAGCAAGGTCGAGTTCTTTTCAGCGATGTCTCCACCCCAGAAGTACTGGTAGAGATGCCATACGAAGTAGACGGCAAAGATGCCAAACATCGTGAT
Organism: Bremerella cremea; assembly: GCF_039541315.1. Taxonomy (GTDB): domain Bacteria; phylum Planctomycetota; class Planctomycetia; order Pirellulales; family Pirellulaceae; genus Bremerella; species Bremerella cremea. The sequence continues at coordinate 240,272 of NZ_BAABFZ010000003.1, forward strand.
CGTGGCAACCCGCAGACGAAATCGCAGCAGCGACTGGGTCACCCGCGAGAAGTGAGGACTCGACGAACCTTCCACCAAGGCAATGTGTGGCGATGAAGACGTGGTTCGGTCGACCGCGGAATTCCCGGGCGCAATCACCGTCTCCTCGAAATGCCGGTCCATCGAATTAGGTGGAGTTGCGTTGCTCATACAGTGTTTTAGAAAGCCTCTCGCAATTCTAGCGGAGCATCCCTCCGTCGATTTATATTAACGTCTTCGACTTCAATAGGCGAATCTTAAAACGCCGCACGATATTAAATTGTGATACGTGGGCTAAGCTCGAACTGCCCAGGCAACCGGGGGGATCAAAAATCATCCCCGTTGATGCAGTATTACCGGAAGCGATTACCCCCTCAAGGGGCGAACGCCGCCGAAGCCTGGTGCGGACCTATTCCTTTTAGTAACGCTTACTCGAAAAGACACGCCGATGGTTCAAAATGTTCCTCCTTCTTTCGAATCTCTCCGCCAGAAACTCGAGGATCAAACGGCCATCGTAGGTGTCATCGGCATGGGATACGTGGGGTTACCCCTCGTAAAAACTTTCGCCAACTGTGGTTATCGCTGCCTTGGATTCGATACCGATCCGGCCAAGGTTGAAAAGCTGACACAGGGGGAAAGCTACATCAAGCACATCGCCGGCGAATGGATCGCGACAAATGTTAAAATGGGGCGTTTTTCGGCAACTACCGATACTGTACGCATGGCAGAAGCGGATGTTCTATTGATTTGCGTACCAACCCCGCTGGACAGTTCTCGCGACCCAGACTTGAAGTATGTCGAACGAACTGCGGAAGCGATCGCCCAATCACTACGGCCAGGGCAGTTGGTCGTTCTCGAAAGCACGACCTACCCGAGTACGACGAAGGATGTCGTGCTGCCGATTCTTGAAAAGTCTAGCCTGAAGCCCGGAATTGATTTCTTCGTCGCCTACAGCCCCGAGCGAGAAGACCCTGGCAATCCCAAGTTCACCGCCGCCAACATCCCCAAGGTGATTGGCGGGCTCGAAGAGTACAGTTTGCAACTGGCTTGTCAGCTTTATCAGAAGGCGATCGTCGAGATCATCCCCGTCAGCAGTTTGGAAGTTGCCGAGGCCTGTAAGATCCTCGAGAACACCTATCGCGCCGTGAACATTGCGATGGTGAACGAACTGAAAGTGCTCTTCGATCGCATGAACCTCGACCTGTGGGAAGTGATCGAAGCAGCAAAGACGAAGCCATTCGGGTTTCAGGCCTTCTATCCTGGGCCTGGCCTGGGTGGCCACTGCATCCCAATCGATCCGTTCTATTTGAGTTGGCTCGCCCGCAAGGAAGGGATGCCGACGCGATTCATCGAACTCGCCGGCGAGATCAACACCAGCATGCCGCAGTTCGTCGTCCAAAAGCTGATGCTGGCCCTGAACGAACAGGAAAAGGCGATCCGCGGCAGCAACGTTCTGATGCTGGGGGTGGCGTACAAACCGAACGTCGACGATCCCCGCGAAAGCCCGGCCTTCGCCATCATGGAATTGCTCGAACCATTGGGCGCCAACATCTCTTACAACGACCCCTACATCCCGCAGTTACCGTCGATGCGAAGCTTCGAGTTCTCGAAGAAGCAAAGCGTCGAGCTGACGCCAGAAACGCTGGCGGCGGCGGACGTCGTGCTGATTGTCACCAATCACAACGACTACGATTGGGAGTTCATTGCGAAGCACTCCAAGCTGATCGTCGACACCCGGAACGCGCTGGTCGATATCGCCGACCGCAGCAACATTCGCAAAGCTTAGTCGCAAATACGGGTCAGCGACGGGCGGGGATCGGTGACCAATAAATCACTTCGACTCCGTCGAACCAGGGGAGCATTGATCCCCCTGGGATGTATACTAAAGAACTGCCTGCTTCACTTGCTTTGGTTCGGACGCTGGGAATCCGCACGATGAAACGAACGAAGATTCCATTCTCGACGACGCTTTGCCTGGTTCTGATTGCCTTCGGCGGAAGCGTCGCCATGGCTCAGACCAGCACGTTCAACCAGCGACAGACGAGCCATGTCTGGAAGAGCAAGCACGGCAACTTTCAATTCAACGGCAAGGCGACCAAGAAGGAAGGGAACTACGTCACCTTCCGCACGACCGACAGCTTCGAGATCACGCTGCCGGTGAAGTACCTCAGCGACGAAGACCTGGCGTATCTTAAGTATCTGGAAGGAAGCGGTCCGCTGCCGCCAGGCATCACCGCTGCCGCTGGGAGTTCTTCGCCAGGCACGACCCCTCCGACCGGCGGCATGGCTAACAACCAAGGTCCGTCGACCGACGATACCGCCATGAACGAGGGCACGACCGATCCAGCCGAGCCGATGCCAACCGAACCCGAAACGGGCGACCCTACACAGTCGTACGCGCCCGGGGCTTCGGTCGATGTGATGGTCGATGGAAAGTGGTATCCGGGCAAGGTGATTGTGGTCCGCCCAAGCGACAACCATTACTACGTAACGTTCAACATGAACGGCCAGGGACGCCCGGCCTGGATCGCTGCGTCGGAGCTTCGTCCACAGAAAGCAGCGACCACATCCGACACTTCTCCCATGCCTGGCAGCAGTGACGAACCGCTCGAATCGTTCGACTTCAAGGGGATCCCCGTCACCGCGAAGAAAGAGATCGGCTACGACGTCGGTCCCATGCGAGAAGGGGACACCCTCAAACTTCGCTACGTCTCCGGCAAATGGAAGTCTTGGGGCAACCTGGCTTCGGAATCGCCTGACGCCGACGCGCCGGCCGGCGGTGACAAGGTCCGCCTGGCAATCTGTTCGGTCAGCGGGGGCAATCAGGCCCAAACACTGACGCTGGTCCCTGGCGGAACGGCCGATACGCCGTTCATCTGGCAGGCCGATAAGGATTACGAGAAGATCATTCTGCAGATCAACGACCCCGACAAAACGTTTGCGGACAATCCCGAACGGGGCGTGACGTACGCCATTGCGATCGTACGGGCAGGGCCGTAGCGTTTCCGATCGTATCGCGTTTGAGCAAAGGCCCTGCCTGTTAACGGGCCTTCAGTGTGATCGGATCGAGCGAGTTCTCACCTTCGTGGATTTCAATCTTGGCAACCGGTTTCTGCGGATTCCGGTAGCGACCTTGGAATCGGTCGTCCCCTTCGATTAGCGCACCATCATCCATCACCTTCTTTGGCCACATCAGCGTTACCAGGTAATTGCCTGGCGTGGCGACTTCCAGCTTGAACGAACCATCGTTGATCGTTCGGGCCGAAGCGGCAGCGACCTCAGTTGCCTGTCCTTCGTTGTAGAGCAGAACGTAGGCACCGTCGGCCTCTTTATCGTTGATCAGGACCTTGCCAGTCACCAGGATCTTCTCGGGCGGGCTCGAACAGCCTCCCAGAAAGATCGTGACCAGAAGGACAACTGCCGCCGAGACCGATGCCGGGGCGGCCCAGTGCTTCAGGCTACTCTTCACCGACCACCTCGCCACTGTCGCGGGAAGCCATGAAAAGCAGAACGCGCGGGGGAGTGCTTTCCGTGAAGAACCGGACGCTGCCATCCCCCATGCCAACATTGGCGCCGCTGGGATGGAACGCAAACAGTCCCTGCGAGTTGTTGCAGTTGACGGCACACTGCGAACCCGCAGGCGTGGTTCCGGTCGGATAGGTCGTCGGCGAGTAGTTGTCGTAGGTCTGCAATCGGAACGCACACCAACCGAGCCACGAACCCCAGGCCCCTGGCTGATCCATCGTGCGATCTGTATCAGGCATCGGCATGCCGACACCTTTCACATAATGCTTATCCCAGCCGGCGTGCTCCATCAGCATGGTGGTGTTCGACAAGCCGTCGGTGACCTGGGCCATCTTCGGGAAACTTCCGGCGAAGATCGGCGTGGGGGATTCGCCACTGGTCGAAACGAGGTTATAGGCCGCTGACCAGATGATGTGGTTCACCCAGTAATCAAGTGCCCGTCCGGTGAGAATGTTCGGGTCGGTCTCGTCTGATGTATCCCCGGACGTGGTGAAGAAATTGCCGTAGCTGGAATTCCGCAGCTTCACCAGGTCGTTGTTGGGATTCGACGGACAGTGAATGATCGGAATGTCGAGGTTCTGAATCGTCTGATGTGCCGGCGCGGCAAAACCACCTTCCAGATCGCGATCGAACATGTTGTCGACGTTGCCTTGCTCCAGGAACGCCAGCAAGCCAACCATGTGGCCAAACTTCTTCGTCCCGCTCGAAAGGCGAGCAGTCGGGAACGAGCCAAACACGTCGTGATAGTTGTGGCAGGCCAATGCCATCTGACGCAGATTGTTCGAGCACTGCATCCGGCGAGCTGCCTCGCGAGCTTGCTGCACGGCAGGCAAGAGCAGGGCGATCAAGATTCCGATGATCGCAATTACGACCAACAGTTCAACGAGGGTAAAACCTCGGGCTTTTTGCATCTGTCTGTTCCGGGGGAGAGAGTTGCCAAAGAATCAGCCCGCCTAGATGCAATTTGCATACCGGCACGGCCGCAAAAATTCTCAACGACAAAACCCCGAGAAAAGCCATACGTTCGAGATTCGGAGCAACAGAACCATGTCGCCAGATGCGACACCCCTGTCGCACGGAGCGACACTCCGATGTATCCGGTGGAAATACACCCCGCTGAGCAATGACTCGTCAAGCGATCGGCTTTGAAGCCAGTGATCTCTTCAGGAACGGCGGGCGAAACACCGCTAGCACTCCGGCATTCGCGCAGCAAAAGGGCCGCGCGAGGTAGCGCGGCCTTTTCGTGAAATTGGGCGAAGCCAGCCAGCGAATGCTTAGGCAGCGCGGCGAACCGTGCTGGTAGTCATCGCTTCGATCTGAGCCTTCCGGTATCGGCCGAAGCTCAACGAACCGTTGGCGGCCTGGACCTCCCACAGCACGAGACTTTGCTCGTTGAGCATGCGCGGAATCCACGAGATCGCCTGGCGGATGCTTTCGGCATCTTGATCAGCCGAGATGATCATCAGGTGGACGTCGCGGACGGTATTCGCCACACGGGGCAGGGCCATCGCCGCATCGCCAGGCACCAATTGGATCTTGGCACCCATGGCGTTGAGGGTCTTATGAGCGGTCTTCAGCGCGATGCCGTCGCCGGCAGGTCGACCCTCGAACATGTCGATGCCGAGATACTCGATGCGCTGACCCTCAGCGTAAAGCTGAGCAAACTCGATGATTTCTTTCGCCCGCTCGATTTTACCGAGGCCGATTTCGGCGATCTTGACCACCGGAGCATTTTGGCGGATCCAAGAATAGATCTCGCGTTGGTGGACCGGCTTCGAAAACCAAGACTTCAGTAAATAACGGAGAACACGCCCGGCAGCCAATTTTGATTCCCTTCAAAACGACGCCCAGTTTCCTGGAAGTTATTGAGATACGAACGTCTATTCGGCAGATGGTGGCCTCGGTCCGCAATTTTTTCCCCCGATCGCGGGCAGCATATGGGCTGATGGCGGTAAGGCTTCTCTGACTTACCTAACCCGAACCTGCCTGCATGAAAGACGCAGCCCATGAAAGGGGCAGGGAAATGACCGAGCCATTTCGGTCCTCAAACCCTCCAGATTGGGGAAATCGTTCGGCAGGGTATCGCACATTTCTCGGAATTGATAAGCTTCGAGGACCCCAAAAGTTGCGCCAAGTCGCCCCGGGGCAGGCCTTTGCAAGCTACTCCGATTTAAGGCCAACGCCCGCAGTCAATTCCGTAGTGAAGAGTGTCGTTTGTGAAATACGCATCCATCGGTCCCATCTCCACTTTCCTCCCCCAAAGGATTGAGACCAACCAGCAACTGCAAGAAGAATTCCCTGGTTGGGACATGGATCTGATTTTTACGAAAACCGGGATCGCCGCGCGGCACATTGCCGAGCCAGCCGAAACGGCTTCCGATCTGGGTGTCCAGGCTGCGCAGCGACTTTTTGAAGAGCACAACGTCGATCCTCAATCGATTGACTTCCTGTTGTTCTGCACCCAGACGCCAGACTATCCGCTGCCAACGACTGCTTGCTTGATGCAAGAACGGTTGGGCCTGCGAGTCTCGTGCGGGGCTCTCGATTTCAACTTGGGTTGTTCCGGCTTCATCTATGGTCTCTCGCTCGCCGAAGGACTCATCCGTGCCGGCATCGCCCGCCGAGTGCTGTTCATCACGGCCGAGACCTATTCTAAGTACATCGACGCCGACGATCGCAGCCTGCGAACGATCTTTGGCGATGGTGCCGCGGCAACGCTGATCGAGGCCAGCGACGAACCAACACTTGATGGCTTCCAGTTTGGAACGGATGGCACCGGAGCCGACACGCTGATGGTGACCGACGGTGGAGCTCGTCGTCCTGAAGACGCTCATACACCGCGGCATCGCAAGCGTTGGGACAGCCGGCTGTACATGGATGGTCCCGCCCTGATCAACTTCACCGTGGGTGCAATTCCGCAGCTCGTGCAGAACATTTTCTCGGCCGCTGGAATTCCTAATTCCGCCGTCGATCTCTATCTATTTCACCAGGCGACCCGTAAAATGCTGGAGCAGTTGCAGGAGAGCCTGGGGGTCGATAGCGACCGCATGCCAATCGCCCTGGAAAACGTGGGCAACACGGTATCGGCGACCATCCCTTTGTTAATTCACGACTTGCGGAAGCAAGGCCGCTTGAAGAAGGGCTCGAAGCACCTTTTGGTTGGCTTTGGCGTGGGCTGGTCCTGGGGTGGCTGCATCTGGCACGATCACTACGGCAGCGAGGCCTGACGTTTCGGCTCGATCACGAGGAGTTCGCCACCATGCCATCTTTGGCCGGTCAATTTCTGATTGCGTCTCCCTATCTCCCTGATCCGAATTTCCAGCGGACAGTCGTGCTGATGGTGCAGCATGACGAAGAAGGGGCCTTAGGCCTGGTGCTGACTCGGCCGATCAATCTGACCGTGCAGCAAGTCTGGAAGAACGTCTCGGGCGAGCAAATCGACGCCCCGGAGTTTGTCCTGCAAGGTGGTCCGGTAGAAGGCCCATTGATGGCCATCCATCAGGAAGAAGAGCTGAGCGAGCTCGAGATCCTGCCGGGCGTCTACTTCTCGAGTCAACGCGAGAACATCGAGCCACTCATTCGCGAAGGTCGCAAGGCGTTCCGCCTCTTCCTGGGTTACTCGGGCTGGGCCGCTCAGCAGTTGGAAGACGAGATGCAGGTCGGTGGCTGGCTTACCTTGCCGGCGACGCAAGAGCAGGTCTTCGAGACGAACAACGAAGCGTTGTGGAAGAGCGTAACCGGAGAAGTGGGATCGAACATCATGCGAGAGTCGCTCAATTTGAAGCGTATGCCGCAAGATCCCAACATGAACTAACCAGGTCCAGCCAGCCAGGACGCGAGAAACGATCCTGGCTGACGGCCTAATTCTAAGACGACCGAACTAAGCCAGTTCCATCTTGAATGGCGAGAGATTCTCGACTCCGGTTTCTGTCACCAGGTAATCATTCTCGAGTCGCATGCCGAACTTCAAGCGGGCATCGTACAGACCTGGTTCGCAGGTAAACACGTCGCCGACCTCAAACTTGTCGTCCCAGCACGAGTTCAAGTGCGGGGCTTCATGCGGATACAAACCGATCCCGTGTCCCAGGTGATGCGGGAACTCGCCGATCGGAGCAGCCTTCAGGATATCTTGAACTTCGAGGAACAGTTCCTTGCAGCTCTTACCCGGCTTCACAACCGACTCGAGGTGAGCGAAGACCTTCATGATGTAGGTCCAAGCTTCCTGCTGTTCGTCGGTAGGCTTGCCGTTGACCGCGATCGCACGGCTGTTGTCGGCGAAGTATCCGCGGAAGGCAGGGCCCAGGTCGAGGATGTACAGTTCGCCATCTTCCACCTTACGATCACGCGCCGGACCACCCATTTCGCCACTGGCGTAATCGTTACCGGTTCCGGTGAGTGCTTCGCCGTACTGAGCGACAGCAGCCGCTTGAAGCTGGTTGAAGACTTCCAGTTCGTTGATGCCGGGACAGATGATCTCGCGAGCCTTCTCGTACATCTTCTCGGTGCCGCTGATCGCCATGCGAATCTTGGCGATTTCGTCCGCATCCTTCTTACGACGCTGGCGATAGATCTCTGGCTCGATGTCGACCAGCTCTGCAGGGAATTGGCTCGAGACGTGAACCGGGTAGCTCGAGTATTCGACGCCCAGACGCTTCAGGCCGCCAGCTTCTTTCAAGATCGCCAGCACGACGTCGCTCGAGGCTGCTCGCTGATCGTTTCGCAGCGTAGAAAGCCACTGGGCTTCGTAGGTACGCACGTCGTCCGCAGCGGCGGTTTCTGGTGCTTCGTTTGGAGCGACCAGCGCCACGCGGCCATCGGCAAACAAGACAGCCGCCGGCGAGAACTTGAACTCGTAGCGCGGGCCAACCAACCACTGCACATGTTCGTTCTGCGTCACAACGATCGCGTCGAGCGATTGGCCTTCCAGGGCCGCTAACAAACGTTTCTGCCGACCTCGGCAAGCTTCGACGTCGATTCCCAGCATGATGTCTTTTCTCCGCAATGATAGTATCGGTGGGCGTGGGCATGCATTGCCCCGGTCAACCTAACAGCCAAGCACCGCGATGAAAAGTACGGCCAGCCCGCAATTCGCCCACAACCCATCCCATCGGGGAGGGCGCATAAGAAGAGCCGCCCCCGGGAAGGCGCGGCTCTTCAGAAGATCTTGAGGGTCTATCACTTCCGTCGAGCGATTAACCTTCCAGATCCGAGTTAAGGTCCCAGTCGGCGAACAGGTCGTCGACGTTGGTGGATTCTTCTTCGATTGCTGCGTAGTTGACGTCTTCCACGGCGTCGGCCAGCAGCAGCGAGGAGTCGTCGATGGTCAGCGTGGCGACGGCCGAGTCAATCTCGTCCATCTGCTGCTGAACTTCAGTCGACGACGAGGTGGTTACTCGTACACCGTTGCGTACCAGTTGGTCGAACACAGCCGGAGTGATCGGGGCTTCGACGCCCGTGCGGCCACTGACCGTTTCGACATCGACCACGTCGTTGAAGACGAAAGTCATTGGCTGGTTGGTGATGATGGTCGCTGGAGCATCGTTGACGATCGTTTCACTCGAAACGGAAGCAGCCGTCAGGGCAGCACCGCCAAGGTAAACGGTCGAGCTGGCCGTGGCCGAAGCGTAAGCCGTTTCCAGGATCTGAACATCCAGAGCCGAGATCGTCTTGCGTTGACCTGGTTCCAGAGCGGCGTTCATCACGTCGCCGTTGTGTTCGATGTCGTCCAGGTGATGAGCGTAGTCATCCAGCATCGCGACGAAGTCCGCCCCGATGTAAATCTGGTTGCCATCGAAGTCGGTTACGACGTTCTCAGCGAAAGCACTGTAGTGCGACATGAAGCCGTACAAGTGTCCCAGTTCGTGGAGGATCACGGTGTACAGGTCGTACTGACCTTCCGCCGGTCCACCTTCCAGGTCGGTGCTCCAACCCAAACCGGCACCGTCGTCGTCGATGGTCAGCACACCAAAGGCTGGCATGCCATCTTCGTCGAGTTCCAGCAATTGGGCTTCACCCAGTTGGGAGTCGCCAAAGTTCTTGACGACCAGCTTCACATCGATTGGTTCTTCCCAACCCAAAGCGGTCTGCCAGTCGCTGACGGCTTGATCGAAGACTTCCTGCAAGGTGTTTGGCCCGGCAACATCGACGCTCGATCCGACCCAGCTCTGCGTGAACGCTTCTGGGTAAATGATCTTGGCACCGTTGTCGCGGCTACGGCCCATGTTCTGCTGGAAGTAGCTGAAGTCCTGAACACCGACCTTACCGTCGTTATTGAAGTCCATCAGATCGACAATCTTGCGATTGTCGGTCACCGACGAGCGGCCCATCATCTGGGTCAGGATGCTGAAGTCCTGCACGCCCACCTTGCCGTCGTTGTTGGCATCGTAAGCGACGCCCCAGACGTCCAGGTTTGGCGTGACGGTGACGGTCGCGTCGCGTTCGCCGATGGCCGTCAGCATCAGCTTGGCACTTGAAACGGTCAGGTCGAGCGATTCCGACAGTTCGCCATCTTCCAGCGAAACGTCGATTCCATCGCTACCGATCGATTCCAACTTCACGCGGCCCAGCAGTACAAACTTGTCGCTACCCAGCGTCATGTTGCTCGACTGGCTACCCAGTCCGCTGATCGTGCCGGTTGCATCGTCGATGGTACCGGTACGATTGAGCGACATCGACGAAGCGTATTCGATCTCGGTCGCGGTGTAGAGGTCGGTGTTGTAACCGAGGTCTACCAGGCCGCCGAAGATGCCTGCCGCGTCAGCCGTGTTGCCCCAGACTTCGACCCACAGCGAATCCCATTCGGTGGCAAACTTGGTGTTGGTCGGCAGTTCGGCAACTTGACCATTGGCGTCGGTCGCGGTGCGTTCCTGGTTGACCGTGACGAAGACGCCCGAGCCATCTTCCAGGACCTGGCCGTCTTCTTCGTAAACGGTACCTCGCAGAGCAACACCCGAACCACCACCGTAGGTCGCGGTAATCGTGATGTCGGTCAGCAGGTTGTAAAGCACGTCGGCCGTCAAGCCACCGGCGGTAGCACCGGTATCGACGGTCAGCACTTGGTTCAACAAGGTGCGGAACAAGTCGATTTCCAACGTGAAGGCCGTACCATTGGCATTCGACGTCAGCTTACCGGTTTCCGTGGTGTTGGCACGGCGATCAAGGGCCGTTCCACCGACACTGACGCGGGTCTCAGCCGTATCGAACTCGCTGCTAAGTCGGAAGATATCAATCAAGCCGCTTCCGATTTCAACATCCATGTCGTTGGTGGTGAACGAGGCACCAGCAGTCGTCGAAGCGGTTCCGCTGAGCGAAATCGTTTCGCCAGCACCAAACCGCAGGGTCAGTTCGCGTGCCGCGTTGCGGAAAAACGTACCTTCCGAATCAGTCACGTTGAAACCGAAGTTCCCTGGATCGGTGCTGTTGCCGCTATTCGGGTCGCCGGGGCGAAAGTTATTGCTGGAGTCTTCCAGAATCAACTCGCTACCGATGATGGTCATCTCGGTTGGGTTCGATGGGTTATCGAAGACCACGTAGATGTTACCGGTGACACCCACCATATTGTCGTTGGCGAATTGCAACACAATGTTGGTGTTGTTGACCGTGCTACCGTTGGCACCGTAAAGCAGCGATGCCTGGCCGCTCGAAACGGTGAAGGTGTAGGCATCGACCACTTCGACACTAGGAGCCGTGACCGTCAACTGAGCTGGATTCAAGTCTTCCAGGCTGAGGAGAGGCTGATTAACTGGTTTGCCGCCGGTGTCACCGGTGTCGGCTGGTTCCATCGTGATCGAGGTGCTACCGCTGTAGTCGATCGAGATCAGATCGTCGATCTGCGAACCGCCCGAGTCGATGCCTTGCTTGGCAGTGAACTGTAGGTAACCGAAGCGAACGTATTCGCCGTTGTAACCAATCGACTCGAAGTCATCCGGAGCGTCGTCGATGCCGAAGTAGGCATTGAACAACTTGATTTCGCCGGTCGTGTTGTTGACCGTTGGTGGATCCGAGTTGTTACCGGTACCGAATGGCAGGACAACACTGCTCGAGTCGGCGATGGTCAGGTAGGTGGTGTTGAACGTGAAGTCGAGCAACACGTTGCGGAAACCTTCCAACCAGGCGTTGACGTAGTCGTCAGTCTCAGTGACCGATTCACGTGGAACGAAGCTGGTACCCCAGATTTCGACGAAGAATGTTTGGCCATCGGCGATCTGCGCTAGGGCAGTCGGCAGTTCGTTTACCGAAATACCGGCTGTTTGCAGGGCACTATTGGTTGGGCTGGCCACCGGGATGAACTGGAAGTCGACCGTGTTCTTCAAGGTGATGTCGACGCCAACCCAGAGTGGGTCGCTGGCCGACAGCATGCCGCTGGAGGTTTCGGTCGCGGTGATTTCCAGGAAGAAGGCCTGGCCAGAGCTCTTCAATGCTTCAGGCAAACCGACCTGGTTGTTGAGGTCTGGCGAACGATCCTGGGTCGCATCGTAGTGACGGAAGACGATGATCAGCTCGTCGGTGTTGTTGTCGTAGACAACGGTTTCGATGAAATCGAGCGACTGAAGGTAAGCCGCGTTGGCAACCGTCAGCGTCAGATTGTCGTCGTCCTGATCGGTGAACTGCGAGCGGAACTGGGCTCCATCGTAGCGTACTTCGTAGAACGCATCAGCCGTACCAGCATCGATCTGGTTGGTGTCCGATTCGTCGACCGTGCCGAGATTGAACGTCGCACCGGTGAATTCTGGAGCGTCGTTCTTATCGTTGACCGCGATGATCAGTTCCAACGTGTCGGTTGCTCCGTCAGCGTCTTCGACCTGAACGGTCAGGGTGTAGGACGAGACGGATTCATAGTCCAGTACCGAAGCGTCCGGAACCGTGATTTCGCCCGTCACGGAATCAATCACGAAGACACCGACCCCGGTACCACCGATGATCGAGTATTCGGCCGTGTCGCCAGCGTCTTCATCGGTCGAAACCACGGTACCAACCGAGACGTTGTCCAAGGCATCTTCGTCGACGCTGAAATCGGTGGCACCGGTCGTGATCACAGGGTCTTCGTTGACGTTGTTAATCGTCACGGTGATCAACTGTTCGACGTCGTTCCCGGCCGTATCGGTTGCAACGACTGTGAAGGTTAGTTCGGTATTCGTCTCGTAGTCGAGAGCAGCCGAATCGATGATGCGAATTTCGCCGCTCGCCGAATCGATCGAGAAGGTCGTGTTCGGATCTTTGAAGGCGTAAGTAACCGTTTCGCCATCTTCGTCGGTCGCATCGACATCGAAGATCACGTCGCTGCCATCAGGCGTGTTTTCGTCGAGATCGAAGTTGTCTGGCGTCTGGAAGACTGGAGCTGGATTCTTGCGAACCAGGATGTTCAGCACGATCCCGTCGGAGAAACCGAGGTCCGCATTCGAGAACAAGGTGCCATCGTTGTAATCGAAGGCCAACTGGAACAGCTTCTCATCTTCAGGGAAATCGACCTCGCTGATCAGGGTCAGGTTGCCAGCCGAGTCAAGGGCGAAGAAAGCTTCTCCACTCAGCCCGTCGGTACGCTGGCTGAAGACGATCGTCGAAAGATCCATCGTTTCTGGATCGACGTCGTCCAGCAGCGAGAGAATGCTACCGAGGTTCGTCGTGTTGTCAGCCGTATCGGTATCGACAAACTTGTAACGAACGTCGAAGTTGTCGGTCGGGCTGCTGAAGATCGGCAGCTCGTCCATTGGGTTGATGGTGATCGTGATGTTATCACTGACCGACTTGCCGCCTGGATCGGTGGCTTCGATCGTCAGAGTGATCTCTGCGTCACCGTTGACCTGCAGGGCTTCGTAATCGAGCAGGGTTGGATCCTTGATCACCAACTGGTTGCCAACGATCTCGAAGGCTTCACTGCCGGGGGTATTTGCCAGAGTGTAGGTCAGGTAGTTGACCAGGGCCGTCGTGTTGTCTGCGTCGGCGAACGAGTTGTTCAAGTTGTAAACAACGTCGCCAGCTTGAATGTTGTTGTCGTTATCGTTAGCGTGCTGAACCAATTCGTCAACCGAGACTGGCGAAGCAGGATCGCTGAAGGTTGGCGTGTCGTTCAGGTTGACCACGGTGATCGTGATCGCTCGGCGAACTTCGCCACCCAGAGCATCGCGAACGACCAGGTCGACGTCAAAGGTACCGTTCGAGGCACCGAAGCTGTTGACGTAGTTGAACCGCAGGTTGTCCGCATCGGCGACGACCAGCGTGTACTCGTCATCAACCATGTCGGCGTCGTTGGCCAGCACAACGTTGAAGAGAGCAGCTAGTTCAGGGTTCGTGAACGAAGCATTCGGTTCAACCGTGTAGACCAGCGGGTTATCCCCTTCCAGGTCGGTCGCCAGGATGTCGAGGTCCTCGTCAATGACGTCACCCACACCCAGGTTATTAGCACCGCCATCTGGCAGGTTTTCGTTCACGGTGATGACCGTGCCTTCGGCCGGCGAATTCGCCACGAACTCTGGAGGCGAGTTGACCACCACCTTGAAGGTGACGGTGATCGTCTTGAAGGCACCGTCGTTGTCCGTAACAACGACGTTATTGAGCGTGATTTCCAGCTCGTCGTCGACCAACTCTCCCGAAGGGATTTCATTGGTCAGAACCACTTGGCCAAACTCGTTAACCGTGAAGTATGAGTTGGCCGAGAAGTCTTCGTAGGACAGCGTCCCATCGACATCAGGATCGACCAGGCCGATCGTCTTGACGACGCTTCCAACTTCACCAGATTCGTCGACCGAGTTGTAGCGAACCGAACCCAAGTCGACCGAATTTGCGGCTGGCAGTTCGTTGACGTTGGTGACGTCGACCGTGACCGTGCCGGTGACGGTACGAGCTGGATTGCCGGTATCGGTCGCCTCGATCATGAGCGTGTAGCTCGACAGGGCAGGCGTTTCTTCGTCAAAGCCGCCCAACTGATTCACAACGATATTGAAGCCGCCATTGCCATCGGAAACGATCGCGAAGTAGTTATTCGGATCGCCACCGACAATCTGGTAGCTCAAGGTCTGGCCAGCGTCTTCGTCCGCGAAGAAGGCATTCAGATTAGCAACGGCGCTACCATTCGTCGTGACGACATCGCCAACCTGAGCATCTTCAGGAATCTGGAACGTGCCCGACAGCGTGGTGGTCGGAGCATCGTTGATGTCGTTGATGTTGACCGTCACCATTTGCGTGGCAGTCAGAACGATGCCGGTCTCTGGGCTGACCACCTGGTCGTAAACTTGGATTTCCAGCGTATAGCTGGTGACGCCACTCTCGTAATCGAGAATTGAGTTGTCGAGGACCGAGATTTCGCCGGTCGCTGGATCGATGGCGAAGTAGGCCTGGCCGGTACCACCAATGATGGTGTAGTTCAGGCTGGTGTCGTCGGCGTCTTCATCGGTTGCGGTGACGGTGCCGAAGACAACGTCGTTTTCCGTGTTTTCGTTCACAGAGAACGAATTGCCGCTAGTGATGACTGGGGCTTCGTTCACGTCGCCCAAGGTGATGGTGATGTCAAACGTATCGGTCAGCTCGAACCCGGCACCTTCAGGACCACCCTGGTCGGTCACGGTGACGGTGACATCGAAGCTGTTGTCGGTTTCGTAATCGAGAACCGCACCCGTCTTCACGGTGATCACACCGTCGCTGTCGATCTCGAACAGATTCGCATCGGCACCCGACAGGCTATAGGCCAGCACTGTGTCGGCAGCGTCGACGTCGGTTGCATCGATGTCGACGATCACCGTGCCAGGGGCACTGTTTTCTGGGATTTCGTATTCATCAACCGTGTTGCTGATGACCGGGGCTTCGTTCACGTCGGTGACGTTGACGACAACCAACTGGGTAACCGAGAGGCTACCATTGCCGGTGCCGTTACCGTACGAGTCGGTCACGCGGATTTCGAGGTTGAACTGATGGTCGCCGTTGGCTGGGTCTTCGAAGTTGAGGTCAGCGTTCGCAGCGACAGTCACTTCACCCGTGGTTGGGTTGATGACAAACAGCGAACCGTCGTAGGTGACGCCGTCGATGCTGACGATCTCGAAGGTCAGCGTTTCATTGCCATCGTCACCATCGGTGGCCGAGACATTCGACAGGGAAGTCCCTTCCGCCGAATTTTCTTCGACGTACAGGTTTTGATTCGGTGGAATCGTTGGCAGCGTGTTGCGATAGACGACAAACGCTTCGGTCGTCGTGTTGCCGGCGGTGTCGGTCGCACGGAAGACGAACGAATTGACCCCCAGGTCCAACGTCAGGTTGTCGGAAGCCGAGAAGCTGAATGCACCGGAGCCATCAGCCGTGGTCGAAGCCAGGACGTTGCCATCCTTCAAAATTTCGACCAGCACGTTTTCTTCCGTTTCGCCACTGAAGGTCGCCACGGTCTGATCGGTCAGGTTATCGTCGATCCCCGAATCGTTCGTCAGGTCCAGGTTCGAGAATGGAGTTGGATCGAGATTGTCGATCGTGATCGTCAGGCCATTCGAGGCAACGCTTTGGTTACCAGCCACGTCGGTCGAACGCACGGTGACGATGTAGGTGCCTTGGGCGATACCGACGGTTGGGGTATATGTGGCGACTCCGGCAGAGTCGGCGACAACGGTGGCACGCAGGATGTTGTCGAAGTAGAAGCCGACCGCTGCACCTGGTTCGGTGGTAACCGAGATCGTTGGCGTCGAATCGTTGGTGATGTTGTCGCTGTCGCTCGCACCTGAGTCGCTGCCAGCGTCCAGATCTGGCGCGGCAGGCTGCGCTGGTGCGGTGGTATCGAAGGTGAAGTCGAGCGAGAACGGGGTGACGCTGACGTTGCCCAGTTCATCTTCAGTGGTGATCAGCAGCGTGAAGGTGCCACCGTCAACAACCGAGCCCGAGGCGAGCAGCGTATCAAGGTCGGCCGTGCTGAGGGTGAACGTGATTTCGCTATCGGTTTGGGTCAGAGCACTGATGGATGGCGGCGATACGATGTTGGCCAGATCGATGCTGCCCGAACCACCTTGAATCGATACGACCGCCGATACGATGCGGCTGAAGTCGGTTACGGTACCCGAGATGCCGGTCGTGTCGCTGGTGATGTTGTCGATGGCCGAGGTGCCGGTGTCGACCACAACCGCGGCTTCGACTTCCGGTGCTTCGTTGTCGCCGATCAGGTCGACGATGACGGTTCCGCCACCCTGCATGTTGTTCTGAACGTAGCCGACTTCGAAGCCATCGACCTTACCGTTCAAGTTCGAGTCGAACGCGACGTTGTACTGCGACTCGTTGAAGTTGATGCCGTAGGTCGCCATGAAGTAGGCGGCCGTGTTGTGGTTACCGACGCCACGTGCTTGCAGTTCGGCGGCAACTGCTTGCATGTATTCGTACTCGGTGACGGTCGCGGTCGAGTCGGTCGAACCGAACAGCATCACCTCGGCGGTGAAACCACCGGTGCCGGACGAACCGCCAACCTGGATGGTGAACTTGTCACCCGGAGCCACCTCGAACAGCACATAGCTGTCGGCCGTTCCGTTGACGTCGGCCATCGCCGAGATCAGCGGAATGTGATTGGCTGGATTATTGCGATCGGCGTCCTGGATAAAGACGAGCGGCACATCTGGGTTCAGTGAACCGCTGGTGCCGTGGATTCGCAAGGCCACGATACCTGAACCGGAGGTCGGATCGACTTCCAGCTGCAGGTCGCGAGTTCCGCCGACGGTGTCGATGTCCAGATTATCGACGATGTCGAGCGTATTCGCGGCCAGCAGATCGCGAATCTCTAGCGTCTCAAGATTCATCGCACGCGAGCGACGGAGCGACTTGCGAAGCTTCTTGGAGACGAGGTTATTGTCACGGACAGGAGTAGTATTCTTCATGCTTTGCACCAACGGCCAATCAAAGTTCCCGGGGAATGGTCGGTTTGCAGTCGAGTGGAGATTGTGGATTTACGAAGGCTAGGGAAGAGGGGGAGAGCCTAGCCCTGAGATTCCGTTTTCTGAACAGACAGTCCACCTGGGTTAGAGAGGAAAGCTCGGATCAGGTAGTTCCATTAAAATCAGGGGTTGTATCAAATTCAACGAATTCTTAGACACCTAATTGCCCATTCTCGCCAATTTGCCCTTTTGACGTAGCAATTCTGAGCTAAACGTCAAATTCCTCCTGACTCGCTCCCTCGACAAGAAGCCGGCACAAAACGCAACTCTATGCGGATGAAGCACTTACCAAATACACGTTCTCTACGTGATGCAATAAGTCAACGATCTCGCAAAACAGGCTATCTGGCGACTTTGCTGATTTTAGCAAATATAACTCCGGGCAATTGCGCAAAACAAGCACCAGGGGAGGCTTAACCCTCTAGTTCTGGGGTTTTCGTCGGATCGAATATCCTGATGGTGCCAATTTCCCGGCCTACGCGACCGTAAAAGTCGCCTGCCAGCATCGCTTCCAGCAGCGGTTTAAGATGGATAGTTTGCGTCGAGTTTGCGCCCGGGATTTCTGTAAACCAAGTGATATCCGGCACTTCCGTCAAACTTTTGGTGGTCAGCCTACCGAATCCAATACAGACAATGCGTTCGTTCGTTTCCATACGGAAAATGCGACTATCGCCGACGACCGCCGCCATTGGACGACACTAACTGTTGTACTTCACTTTGGCCGCCCGCACGTGCCACCATAAGTACAAGGAATGGGACATATGCTCCGTCGACTGACGACTGCCTCGCTGGCCATCGGTCTCTTGGCAGGACTGACCACGACTTCGCTTCCTGCCCAGGAACTAGTCGGCACTGAAATGACCCAAGCCGGTTGGGAGATCACTCCCACCCACTTCGAGGAAGCTTCGGCCCACGAGATGGCTGCTGCGCAGGCCATTGATATGCAAATGGTCGACTATGTAACCTGCGATACCGGCTGCGAGAACACCTTCTGGAACCGATGCTGCGGGGGCGACTGGTTCCTGGATGGCTGGCTCGACCAAGGTTACACGGCCAACGCCGACCACCCGGCCAACAACTTCAACAGCCCGATGGGCTTCAACGATCGGGCTGATGACTACCAATTGAACCAGCTTTACCTGGCGTTTGGTAAGAACATCGACGAAGATTGCTGCGGCTGGGACTTCGGTTTCCGAACCGACCTGCTGTTCGGTTCCGACTACTTCTTTGTCGAATCGAATGGCTTGGAGCGGGAACGCAATGGGGACCGCAAGTGGAATGGTTCTGGCCCACGCCAGGCAGGTACCCGAGCGCTGAACGGCCTGGCAATGCCCCAGCTGTATGCCGAAACGTTCATTCCGGTTGGATCGGGCTTGAAGGCCAAGTTTGGTCACTTCTACTCGATCCTGGGCTACGAAACGACGCCAGCACCCGAGAACTTTTTCTACTCGCACTCGTACACGTACGTTTACGGTAACCCCAAGACGCACACCGGTTTCCTCACCGAGTACAGCCCCACGACCTGTATGACCCTGCAAGCAGGTATGACCAACGGTTGGGACAACTTCGAGAACATCAACGGAGCCTATGGCTTCCTGTTTGGTGCCAACTGGAACAATGGTGTCTCCGGCCTTTCGTTCGCCATGCACACCGGCAGCGAAGATCCAACCGGCAAACAGAACCGCTACAGCCATACGCTTCTGTATACCCGCAAACTGAGCAGCCGCTGGAACTTCGCCCTCGAGCATGACTTCGGCGTGCAGAACGATGCGTTCCTGACTTCGAACTTCACCGAAGAGAACGCCTTCTACTACAGCTTTGTGAACTATCTGTATTACCAGTGGTCCGACACGCTTTCGTTCGGGGGACGCCTCGAATGGTTCCGCGACGAAGACAACTGGCGAGTCTTGCAGGTGCCGATCGAAACGGCCTTCACCGGTGGCAACTACTACAATGCCACGCTCGGTGCAAACTGGAAGCCTTGCGATCACGTTCTGGTCCGACCAGAAGCTCGGTACGATTGGTCCGATCTGAACCCGACCGGCCAGAACGGCGTGTTCAACAACTTCGACAAAGACGATCAGTACACCTTCGCTGTCGACGTGATTTTGTTCTTCTAAGGAACAATCTGACGAGGTAACCGAGCCTGACCAGCTACGCTATCAGCTTCGTGCTATCAATCGTGCTGTCGCAATAATCGCGCAAATCCATTTAATTGGTATCAACCGGTTGGGGCTGGGCGACCGATACGAATCATACGATTTGTAGGATCGCCCCCCCAAGGTTTGCGCGGAACCGCAACCGGCAGAAGTACCATGAAGCACAAGCTATATCTCCATGTCGTGGCATGGTCGTTCATTCTGGCAAGTTTGCCAGTCGCTTCGGCCATTGCGCAGTCCCCCCAGGGGATGCCGGTGCGGCGTGCTGGTTCAATTGCTGAACCGACCTCGGCACTGATGCCCACCTCGGCCGTTACGCTCGAGCAAGATTATGCCTCTATGCAGGCAGCGATGCCGGCGTGTGGCTGTGGCAGTTCAGACTGTCTCGGCTGCGAATCGGTCTGCAGCGCACCTTGCTGGAACTGGTGTGATCAGTGGTTTTTCAATGGCTGGCTGGAACAAGGTTTCACCGGCAATCCCGATTCCGATGGCGGCCTGCTTGGTCCTGCCGGAACGAATGGTCCGCTGATCTTCAACGACCAGGCCAACGAGTACATGCTGAATCAGTTGTACCTCTCGTTCGGCCGCAGCGTGAATCAAGATAGCTGCGAGTGGGACCTCGGTGGTCGAGTCGATGTTCTGTACGGTACCGACTACTACTTCATTCAAACGACCGGTCTGGAAACCTACGACGATAACGGACAGAAGTGGAACAGTGGCAACGGCCCTCGTAATGCTGGCACGGCTGGCTTGTACGGGCTCGCTCTTCCGCAGTTCTACCTGGAAGCCAACGTTCCTTGGGGCAACGGCCTGAACGTCAAGGCAGGGCACTTCTATACCATCATGGGCTACGAGTCGGTGATGGCTCCGGAAAACTTCTTCTATTCGCACTCGTACATGATGCAGTACGGCGAGCCGTTCACGCATACCGGCGTGCTGGCTTCCTATCCGACTTCCTCATGCATGACCTGGTACGGTGGGGTGACCCGCGGCTGGAACACGTTCGATCAGCCCAACGGTCAGGTCGGATTTCTCGGCGGTTTCCGCTGGGTTAGCCCTCACGAAGCAACCAAGTTGAGCTTCACGCTGCATACCGGTAGCGAAGATCCAACTGGCGAGAACAATCGCACGACCTACAGCCTGGTGTTTCAGCAGCGAATCAACCAGTGCTGGACCTACGTGATGGAACACAACCTGGGCGTCGAACAGGATGCCCGGCTCACCACCTCGAATACCTTGGCTCAGGCCACCTGGTACGGGATCAGTAATTACCTGTACTACACGGTCGATCCGTGCACGGACCTGGGGGTTCGCTTCGAGTGGTTCAACGATCCCGACAACGCTCGCGTGTTCGCTTTGCCGAACGATAACATCACGACCGGTGGCAACTACTTCGAGCTGACGCTTGGTGCCAACTACCATCCCACTTCGTGGTTCATTCTGCGGCCAGAAGTTCGTTGGGACTGGAGCGACGTCCAAGCCCCGGGGATCAGCGGCGTCTACAACAACGGCACGTCGGACAATCAGTTCACGATTGGCTTCGACCTGATCACCGTCTTCTAGAAAACGATGGCAAGAATCCGAGGACGCGTACTAGTCGTCCTCGGAGAAGAACTGATCGACCGCTGCGATATAGAAGGTTTCGTCCAGCGGATCGCTTTGCCAATCGAGCAGACGCTCGCCTGGCATGATCACGCTGCTCATCAGTCCTTCATCGCTATGAGCAAGCCCAGCGATGTGGCCAAGTTCGTGCATCAGCACTGAAACCAGGTCGATCTTACTCGCTGCGGTGTAAGCGATCAGACGATTGCTTTCCGAGTCGTATTGGAACTCGGACGAATCTCGTGGCGTTGAATCGACGAACCAGCCCCAGCCGGCAGCATTGTGATCGAGATAGATCGTGTTGCCGACCGTCTTGGCCAGTTGACTGCCATCCAGGTCAACAATCTGAATCGTCACGACCTGGGCGTCGCTGGTCAGCGATGGTGAAACCACGCTGTTCGGCAGGTTGACGGTGACTTGTTCGACATCTGACTGCGTCAATGACTGGGTGACGGGAACTGAGGCCTGAATCGGAGCCAGGATCATGTTCGAATTCACGGCATCGAAAACCGCCGACACCATCTGAAAGCTGTTGTTCAGGCTATCGAAACGCGAACCCATCGCCTGTCGAAACAGCGTGTAATCGTCCGAACTGGCGGTGGCCGAAAGGTCGAAGTCGACAAAGGCGGAAGCATTGTCGTTGCCGTAGCTTTGCCAATAGATACTGAAGTCGGTCAGGCCCACCTTACCATCGTCGTCCAGATCGTAGATCATCGGGACCAGCTTCGTCGCGACATCGGTATCCAACGAAGGAGTCGCGACGCTACCCACGCCATCCACTGTCAACGACACATTCGTCATCGACGTGAGAAAGTGGTCGAAGTCGACACCAAGCGATTCACCTACCGAGGCAACATCGATCCCGTTGGCAACCGGAACAAATTTAATTCGACCAAGCAGCACACGTCCCCCGACACCAAAGTCGTCGATCGACGAAGTCGCGTCGAGGCGAACGTAACCGAGGTTGTTACTCAGCGTCGTCGCGCCGCTATTCTGAAAGCCTTCGCCAATGATCAACGTGCTCGCGCGGTAGACCGTTGGATCGAAGTTCAACTGGGCTGATGCGGCGGTAATGCCATTGCCACCGGTACCGTCTGGAGTCACCCAGACTTCCAGCCAGAACGAATCCCATTCGCCAATTACTGCATCGCTTTGCGGCAGGCTATCGACGAAGCCATCGACCTCGGTCTCGGTAGGCGAAGTAACTGCGGAGATCGAGAAGTTCGAGACTTCTCGCACGTCGACCGTCACGGTGGCCGTCGAGGTGAACTCGCCGTCATGAATCGTGTAGGTGAAGGTATCGGTGCCGGTGAATCCATTTGCTGGAATGTACTGCACCTGATCGCCCGAAACGGAAACCGTTCCGCCAGCATTCGTAGTCAACGAAGGGAGCGAGAT
Organism: Bremerella cremea; assembly: GCF_039541315.1. Classification (GTDB taxonomy): domain Bacteria; phylum Planctomycetota; class Planctomycetia; order Pirellulales; family Pirellulaceae; genus Bremerella; species Bremerella cremea. The sequence continues at coordinate 262,863 of NZ_BAABFZ010000003.1, forward strand.
GATCAACGCATCGTTTTGCTCGTTGACCGTGCCGCGATCGTCATTCTTCAAAACCGGCAGCAGCGTTGCCCCCAGCGGATCGGCGTAGAAGAAGTCGGCGTATGCTTTCCCTTCGTCGTTCACCGGTGCCACGATCAAGCTGACGGTCGCCGGCGAACCATACAGGCCCAGCGTGTTCATGACTCGATACTGGAAAGTGACCGTGCCGTTGAAATCTTTGGCTGGTGTAAAGGTGAAGTCGCCGGTCTCGCGATCGATGGTCAGTTCGCCGTTGGCTGGCTGTGACAAGACCTGGACGCTGGAAGTAACGATCGTTCCAGTGCCGCCGGTGTCGTTCGACAGCGGATTGAACGTAATCGGCTGATCTTCCGTCGCGTTGATGGTGTCGTTGTTCAGCACCGGGTTATTGCCGACGTAGACCATGATCTCTTGGTAATCGAGAATGCTGGTCGTCGGCGATGCGACTTCATCCGAAACCGCGACGTAGACCGAGTAAGTCCCGGGAGCGAGCGAAACGCTGGTGTTGATCTGCAGCACGCCGGTCGTTGGATTGACCGAGAACGTCAAACCGGTTGGGGGTGTACTAGCCGTGTAGAAGGTGACCGGGTCGCCATCGACACTGTTGGCGGTCATCTGGTAGGTGTAGCTTCCGCCTGGGTTCAACGTGACGTCTGGGATCACATCGAGGAAGGCGTTGTAGTTCTGCGTATCGGTGACGGCACTGACCTGGAAGGTTCGCGTCAGCGTATAGCCATGTCCGTCTGATACAGTCACGGTGACCGTTCCCGAAGCCAGTGCTTCTGGAATCTTCAGACGCAACACGCCGTTTTCGGTATCGGTAAAGATCTCGACCTTGTCGAGCGTCACATCATAGCTCGGACGATAACCGTTTGCCGCGGTCGATGGTGTCCCGCTGATCGCCTGGCGAACCGCTTCCCCTTCGGTTAGAAAACCGAACACCGAGTGATTGAAGTCGAGGTGGCTCTGGTCACCTTCGGTGATGAAGAACTGCGAGTTGTTCGAGTCGTCGTAGTTTGGCTTGGCGAACGAGAGCATCCCGGTCGTATTGTGCCGCAGATCGGGATCGAACACGTCGTCGAACTCTGGCAAGTCGGAGCCGCCAGAGCCATCCGGGTTGCTGCCCGCATCACCACCCTGGATGACGAAACCGTCGACAATCCGGTGGAAGATCGTTCCGTCGTAGAAGCCTGACTCGGCCAATTGAATCACCCGCGAAGTCGCCAGGTTGGCCTCATCTTCAAACAGGTAGAATTCCATCGGACCAAAGCGATTGGTCGTAATTCGTACACTGCGATTACCAGTCAGCACTTGAGCCTGGATGTCGCCTGACGAGGTCGAGACGGTGTAGGTCAGATCGTAACCTTGCGGCGAGTAGCCATCGAGCGCGATGTGATATGACTGGCCAGCCTTCAGATTCAACTGGTCTGGAATCTCAGCGAAGTAAAGAGGCTCGGCTTGTGGAATCGTCACACCGGATCGCTCGATGATGACATCGAGATCTTGCGTATCGATCAGCCGGGTTCCGTCCGGGAAGATCCAGGTCGGATAGCCGGTGATATTGTAGATGATCCCAGCGGTCGATCGCCCATGCGCAGGTGTCGAGGCTTCAACGTAGGGTAGGTAGGCGGCACCGTCGCCAAACATCTCTTTCTGGTTGGCACATTTGGGACACCAACTGGCACCAAAGAACAGCGTGCCGGTTTCGGCGATTGCCTTGGCCAAGGCAATCATGTCGACGTTTTCGTAAGTCACATTGCCGACCGTGATCGATTCGCCTTCCAGCGTTGCCGCCTCGCTTGCCGCTGCCGCATCGAGCATCTGACGGGCTTCCAACTGCTGGCCGTAGTACTTTCGATCGGCCTGTTTACGGCGGGCCAGGGCAGGTCGCAGGGCGAGCTTTTCGGCCACGAAACGAGACAGAGCAACGGCGAAAAGCAGTAGCCCCAAGACGATCATCGTGGCAGTAGCGAGAGGGAGCAAAGCGTCGGTCATAAATCAGAATCGCCGTCGATGCGAAGCAGGGAATATGTCGGTCTGGCGAGCCTTAACCCGGCCAGTGGTAGTGATATATGGCAGTTCAACCAGGAACTTCCATGGTAGTTACGCCCCTGGAAGAAACCAACCAAATTGGTGCACATTCCCCAGAGACAGACCTTCCCGCGAAGGATTTTGACGCACTAGCTTCCGATTCCGTTCCCACTTGCGCATAAAAAAACGCGGAACCTGTTTTCAGATTCCGCGTTAGCAGTTCGTGTGACCGCGTTTCAACTAGCTTCCGGCAGGACGCTGGGCCGAAGGGATGACACGCTTTTGGATGTCCGTTTCCAGGTTGCCGAAGGCTGCTTCATGACGTTGAACGGCCATGTGCAGGGCACCCAGCATACGCTTGGCGGTGTAGTAGTTCAGAATGATTCGCTGCGAGACTTTGATCTTCTCTTGCGACTGGGCCATTGGCTGAGTATTCAGACCGAAGTCAATGATCAACTCTTCTGGGGTACCGGTCACGCGACAGAAGTTGGCGTAACACGCAATGGCATCCGATTCATCGAGTTCGACCTGCTTCGGAGCAGTTGGTTGAGTAGGTTCAGGGGCGTCCGACATGAACAATGTCTCCTAGAGATTGAAAAGTTACCTTGACGGTATTGGGCTAGTTTAGTCAGGGCCCCCGTCCATGAAGCTGTGCAAATGATAGTTTGGCACATCATCTGTGGGCATCAACCGGCCCTAATCGACAGAATCGAAACAACCGGACGAATCTTCGCAACAATGCGCAAGATGGCGACTACAGGTAGAAGTGGAACGTTCGCGAGATGTATCGCCAGGCGCGAATCCCCAGCGGCTCCCACTGAACCCACACCTTCGCCCGACCTCGCATCCCCAGCTTCAAGCCTTGCTCTCCTTCGGCCAATGGAACCTGGGCCGGGAAGGTGGCGTTCTGCGGACGGAGTCGACCGGTCTCTTGATCGGAAATCGCGGGCAGGTCACCCCCTTGCTGCGTGCTGAGAGCCGGTGGAATGAATTCCACTTCTTTGCTACCCATCACGGCGATGCGTCCCTGGAAGGTTCGACCAGGAAAGGCATCCAGCTTGATCTCGACCTCTTGATCGAGGTTGACCAGCTCGATGTGATCTTGATCGATGTACAGCACTACTTCCATCTCTTCCGCGTTGCCAATCTGGCAGATTACGTCGCTACTCGAGAGGTGAGCGCCTTGATTCTTGGTTTCAAAGATCGAGCCCGACCATTCACCCAGGCGGCCGTCGTTTCCACCATGTGCTGACTTGTCGGGAACCGGGAACACCGTTCCCTCGATCGGGGCAGGCACATCGATCAAGGCAACCTGTTGGCGTTTCTTTTCCAACTGCTGCTGAACCGACTTCAACTGCTGAATGACTTCGACATAGGCCTGTTCGATTTCCGAACTTTCCGCTGCTCGTAGTCGCTGGCCGTTGAGCGCCTCGGACATATAGGCGAGGCGTTCTCCTTCATGTTCCAGCTCGGTCAGTTCCAACAACAGATCGATGTTGGTCACGCGAGCCAGCTTGGTTTCTTTGGTGACATACTGACCTGGCTGGACCAGCATCTCTTCCAGTTCGCCGGGCACAACAACGAAAACACTTTCGGCATTGCGAGGTTGCACTTCCACCGGGCACTTCACCCATTGAGGGACGGGAATGTAAATAATTCCCGCGATCAACGCCGCCACGGCCGAGGCGGTGATCAAAACATTCTTCCGCTTCACCTGTGACATTCTCCCAGGGACATACAAAAACTTGCAAAGCTGATAGATCGGCATCACCACCAGGCCATACACACCAGCCAAAGCGATCATCTGACCGATCACCTTCAAACCGTACGGCTCAAAGACTTGATTTAAGAACAACATGATCGACGCGGTCACAATCAAACGATAGATGTTCGACGCGACCGTGTACAAACCGAAGAAAAACTGATTGCGTTCCGGCAGAAAAGGATCTTCCGGCAGTTCCATCCCAAGGAAGTACTTCGACATGTAGCGATGCAGCACGCTGCTGGCCTTCTGACGAAGGTTCGGCACTTCCATGATGTCCGACAAGATGTAGTAACCGTCGTAGCGGAGCAGGGGGTTACCGTTGAAGATCACCGTGCTGACCGAGCTGACGAACATCACTTGCAATGCCAGGTGATTCAACAAGCCAGGCTCGCTGAACCACCAGATGAACGTGGCAATCGACGCCAGGATCACTTCGATATACATCCCCGCCGCACCGATCATCGCGCGATGCCACTTGTTGGGCAGCATCCACGAGTCCGACACGTTGCAGTACAAGCAAGGCGTCATCACCAGAAACATCACGCCCATTTCGTGACATTCGCCGCCATACCTTTTGCATGACAGACCGTGACCGAATTCGTGACAGACCTTGGTGACCGCCAGTACCGAGCCCAGCAATAACCAGTTGGAAGGGCCGAAGAACTCTTGGAACGAGGGAAGTCGTTGCCGGAAGACATCGTGCTGAACCGAAACGAGCGTCACCGCAGACAAACAGAGCAGTGCCACCAGAATCATCGCCGGTGTGGTAAACAGCCAGCGGGTGACCGGGTTCATCGCGGTCAGCAATTTGTCGGGATCGATCCCCTTGAAACGAACCGCCAGGATGTTCGACATCAACTGAACGGTTTCTTTCCACTTTCGTTCGTCCCGACGTGCCTTCAGTTGGCGTCCCTGTTCCATGGCCCCGGTAATCACCAAGCCGCTGCGGTGCAGGGTACCAATGAAATGCTGCAGGTCGGTGAAGCTGATCTTTTGTGGAGCGAACTCTTTCTCGAATCGCTCTTTGATATCTTGCAGCGACGTCTTGCCGTCGAGCATGTTCAGGATCGCGTACTCTTCTTCCTGAAAACGGAAGTAGTTCAATCCCAACGGCTCTTTCACCACCCAGTAGCCGCGTCCCTGATAGGTATGTTGCCGGGCCGTCAAGTCAGGCCGCACCCGTAACGGGAGCGCTCGACTACTACTGGCAACCAAGCTGTCTTGAAGACTGACCAACGTTTAAATCTCGGGGAGAGGAGAGGGGTGAAGATCGACGACCACTGCCAGGCGGTTTACTTACGTTCGGCGTCGAACAAAGCACCGATGGTCGATGGACGATCCAGGTGCACCGTAACCGTGGCCACGTCCCCTGGGAACAACATCCACGAGGTCGACGAAGGACGGTTCTGGACTTCGGCCGTGAAGTCGAAATGTCCAGTCGCGTCGATTTCTGGGCTGGCGAAGACTACCGTTCCCTCGAACGTGACCATCCCGCCAGGGGTGGAAGCTTCAACCGTCACAGGCTTACCAATCACCATGCCAGGGACGAACTTGTCGGAATCGAGTGAACCGTCGACCTTCAAACGCTTCAGGCCAACCACTCGCATCAGCGGATCGCCCGGGCGAACCCATTCGCCGGCGTGGCGATACTTTTGCACGACAACACCATCAATGGGGGACGTCACTTTGCACTTGTCGATGACCATCTGGGCAGCTTCCATTTCGGCCTGAGCTTCGCCTGCGGTCATGCCGGCGACTTTGTAGTTCATGTCGGCCTGATCTGCTTGCAGGATCGCTTTCTCCCACTGCAGCTTCGCTTTGCGAATGGTGATCTCAGCAATCGCGCCTTTCACGCCTTTGTTGGCCGCTTCGAGCTGTTCAAATTCAGCCTTCGAGACTTCAGCCGCTTTCGCAGCGTACTTGATATCGACTTCGTTGGTCGCTTGTTCGGTTGCCTTGTCCCATTTCAGCTTGGCGATCTCGCGCTGCTTGACCGGGATGGCATCGTCGATCTGGGCGATTTCGAAACCCTTGGTGACATAGTCGCCACGTTCCACAGGGATCTCGATCAACACGCCGGTTTCTTGAGCCGGAACATTCACTTCGTCGATCAACGAAACGAGACAATGCTCGACGACCACTTCCGACATGGGCCTATTGGCCGGCGTCTGAGCGGATACTTGTCCGGTGATCAGCAGCAGACTGGCGATCGAAAGGGTTGCGAACTTGAACATGGCTTCTTACCTCGTGCAGTACAAAGCCCGCGCTCGTGTGCGGGTCGAAAAATATCGGTAGGTCGTATCGGGGCGATGCGTTGTTTAGAACAGGACTCGCGATTCAACAAACTCGAACAGTTCATGGAACCAGGTGTAGCCCAGCGGGGCCGTGCCACAATGAACCTTGGCCGTGGCCGTCGCCCCGGCTCGGAGGTGTTGAATGTCTTGCTTGTCGATCGCCACCTTCAGCTTCACGATCTGCCCTTCGGCTTGGTCGGGCTGGGCCAATCGTTGAATCTCGGTGACGTGACCGGTCAGCTGACGACCAGGATCGCTGGCCATGATGTACGTCACTTCCAACTGTTCGGAATCAGGCTGATGCTCCAAGGCATACTGGATGTGCTGGATCCGTTTCTCAGGCATGCGGATCTCGAGAATCCATTCCTGCTTCGGGTCGATGACGGTCATCATCACCTGACCTGGCTGAACCGGTCGCTGCATCAAATTATCGCGAACATCCCAGGTCACCACTTCACCTTCGATTGGGCTGAGCACTTCCAGACGCTTCATCTTCTCTTCCAGCAGTAAAACCTGATCGTTCAGGTTGTCGTACTTCTGGCGAGCCTGTCCCAGATCGATGGTCAACTGCGTGGCGTCGGCTGCATTGCGCATCGTTTCGGGACGACGCTTGCGGAACTCCAGAGCCTGGAGGGTCGAAGCGGTCTTTTCACGATCGCCGATTAACTGTTTGTACTGACGCTCAAGTTCGGTATTGCGAAGTCGCGCGACGAGTTGCCCTTGAGCAACATGGTCGCCGTGGTCGACCGGTACTTCAATCACTTCACCTTCGACATTGACGAAGACGTCTCGCTGCACGACAGGTGTCAGCGTTGCCGCGCCCGAGACTTTAAATGGTGCCGGAATCAAAAACAGGGCCGCGATCACTGCCGCGACGGCTGCAATCACCAGCACGGTCTTGGGCAGATTGCGTGCGGTCACCAAGACCTTCGATCGCCCAAGCAGACGCCAAACCGGCGTGAGAGGAATCGAATTGTAATCAATTGCGTTGGCGAGCGCTCGGCTGCTGTGCTCCGAGATCAGCTCGACCCCCTTCGAGAATTCTTCCTGCTGCGAGCTGTCTTCGATCTGCTCGACCACCAGGGCACCCAGGATCTCGCCCTGGAACTGGCGTTCGAGTTCTTCGTCTTCACGCTTCAGGTTGTCGGTGGCATGCTCTGGACGTCGCAGCGGAATGACGGCGATCGTTTTGGTATGCGATTCGTCGACGTAGTTATGAACGGCGGTTTCCAGCTGCGGCGAAAGATCTTCGGTATGACCGTTAAACCAGAACGGTTCGCCCGTTTCGATCACGCGCGAGGCAAGCTTGCCAAGTAGCTGCACCTGGCTGGATCGAGCGTCGAAGACGTCCTGACCACTAACGGCTTCGACCTTCCAGCTTCCGCGACGCAGCACCACCGAAACGCGGTCGCAGCCAATCAGGCGACGCCCTTCGTTGGCGATAGTGTAAGCCGTCTGACGGAGATCGAGGTTTTCGTGAACCGCTCGGCTGAACTGTTCGATCTTCGACCACAACGACTGACGATCGTTGAAGTCGGCCAGTTTGCGTGTCTTGAACCAGTCGGTCGCCAGCCCACACATCTGTTCGAGAAAACGGAGATAGCCCCGTTGGCTATTGGGTGCCGAGTTCGGGCGCTGAAAAATTTCGATCACCCCTTCGACTTTGTTCTCGACTTGGATCGGGGCAATCACCAGCAGTTGATTGGTCGGGTTACCGGCCGAGCCTTCTTCGGCGCCGCCCGACTGAGGTGCGAGCAACTGGGCTTCGGCACCTTTGAACATCGAATCGATCAGACGAAGGTGGCGAACACCTTCTTCACCATTCGGATCGACGAGTCCCCGGCTGAGATTGATTTGGTAAATCAGTTGCGGACGACGCTGATCGTCGTAAATCCAAGCCGCACCACCGACGGCAGCCAAGGCCGACACCACCTTCGGCAATACATCTTTGAAGTACTGCTCGGGGGGAACGTCTCGTTTGGAAAGCTGCGCAATCTCCTGAATCAGACCTCGAATCTGCTTCTTGGTGCTTTCGAGGGTCTCGGGATTCACGGAAGAGGGCTCAGTGGACATGCCGGGACTATTCATATTGAGATTTGATGGTTAAAGGCCGATCGATTTGCGATCGTAGAATCCTACGTTTCACCATAACAAGGGACATCACAATCGAAAATCTTGAATGCTGAAAAGGGGTAAACCGGCGACGCTCTGCGGCAGGATATGACGATTGGTGCGGTCGTATCGCCGTTGAACTGTACTCTGCCCGAGGCTCATTTGTTCGCGACGGGGTAAGAAGTTACGTTAAGAAACCAGTGGTCACGCGCAGGCATTTCGTTGTTGGTAGGCAACATTCGACGGATTCCGATGCTTCTTCGTTCCATCACGTCGTAAACGTGCATCACACTGGCTAATCTGGCGAATCCAGATAAGGATCTTGTCCCATTTCTCGGTGCATCTTCTTTCGCTGCTTCTCGTGATAAAGCAGCACTTTACGATCACCGAAGTGCTTCCGCTCGATCTTGCGTTGGGCTTTGCGGAACAGGTTCGCGTACGAAGGAAGCTCGCCCTGGCGATTTTTCCCATACTCAACCATTTTTTTGTAGCGCTTCGGTCCTAGCCCCACGAGCAAACAATCGTCGTCCAATGCCATAAACTGCCGTGTGCTGCCTGGGTCCCCCTGACGTCCGCAACGACCGACTAACTGCCGGTCGATACGAGCTGAGTCGTGCAGTTCGGTGCAGATCACGTGCAAACCCCCAAGAGCGTGGACACCTTCTCCGAGCTTAATGTCGGTACCACGCCCCGCCATGTTCGTTGCGACGGTGACTTTGCCTGGCTGGCCAGCTCGCGAAACGATTTCAGCTTCGACAGCGACCTGGTGAGCATTGAGCACTTCATGTTCGATGCCAGCTTCCTCGAGCAACTTCGAAAGGTGTTCGCTCTTTTCAATCGTTCGGGTACCGACCAGAACCGGCCGTCCCTTGGTATGCACGTCGCGGATCTCGTCGACGATTGCCGTCCACTTCGCCTCGCCATTCCCAAACACGCGATCTGGCAGCAGCTTTCGCTGCGGAATGCGGTTGGTCGGGCACTTAATGACGTTCAGTCGATAGATCTTCTTGAACTCCCCTTTGGAACTTGCTGCCGTACCCGTCATTCCGCCCAGGTGCCGATAACGGAGGAAGAGGTCCTGCACCGTGATCCGGGCTGCCTGGCCAGTGGCCACCGTGACTTCGACTCCTTCTTTCGCCTCGATTGCCTGGTGAATACCGTAGCTCCACTTACGACCTTCCGCGATACGTCCGGTCGACTCGTCAACAATCACCACTTCGCCATCGCGAATCACGTAGTGCTGACCGGAATGGAAGTCGCGTTTCACTTTGATCGCGCGTTCGACGTAGTCGTACAAGTCGACCAGGCCCACCGTATCGAGCAGTTTCGGCTTCGGAATCTGTCGGACCAGCATACGACCAGAAACGTTCAGCTCGACAGCCTTTCGGTCGTGTTCATATTCATAATGTCGGTCTTCTTCGAATTCGCGTTCGGCGAGGGCCGCCCATTGGTGACATGCCACAGCCACCTTTTCCGCTTCGCCAGGGATCGAACTGATCACCAGCGGCGTACGAGCATCGTCGATCAACACACTGTCTGCTTCGTCGACCAGGGCAAAGAAGTGTTCGCGTTGGACTGGCTCTTCGTTCTTCTGAGACTTGCCTGCTAGCAAAGGTCCGAGAACACCGAGCCCTTGTTCACGCGTCTGGCGAATCAAAAGGCGATCGCGGAGGAAATCGAAACCAAATTCTTTCGATGTCCCATAGGTGATGTCGCATTGGTAAGCTTTTCGGCGCTCGTCAGAAGACATTTGGGATTCGATGATCCCGACCGACATCCCCAGCATCTTATAGACCGGCATCATCAGCTCGGCGTCACGAGCCGCCAGGTAGTCGTTCACCGTGGCAACATGCACCCCTTTACCTGGCAGTGCATAAAGATAGGTGGGAAGGGTAGCGGTCAGCGTCTTGCCTTCCCCGGTCTCCATTTCCGCGATCGAGCCATCGAACATGATCATTCCACCGATCAACTGCACCTCGTAATGACGCATGTTCATCGTGCGGGCACCGGCGATTCGCACAAGTGCGAACGCCTCGGGCAGAAGCTTGGCCAGCGATTCGCCACTTTTCGCCCGATGCCGCAAACCAAGACTGTGTTTACGGAGATCGCGATCGGAAAGATCTTTGAGCTCGGCCTCGAATTTATCGATTAGTGGCAACTTCGAGATATAGCGAGCCAGCCCGCTGCGGGTGACCTGAGAACAAATCGACCGAAGCGAATCGGTTCGGAATGTCCGTGGCGCACCTCGCTTAGGAGGCTGCGGCGATTCCGGCGTCGAGGTTTCGGGGGGATCCAAGGTCTGCTGCTCAGTTTCCAACGGGACGGTTCCTACGGTTTCTTGGCCACATCGTATGCGGGTTCAGGCCCTCTAATGATAGACCCCAACAGATTTTAGTATGAAAGACAACCCTTGCCGTTCCCAACAATCCGCTTGTTGAATCGACAGAATTGCCAAAGTTGATGCCACAGGCCTGACGAACAACCGTCAAACTTTGCGCAGCTCTCCTATTCACTGTGATCGAACCATTCAAACGCCACTCTGGCTCTATCGATTGGAGAATTCCGTTTATACGGATTGCACCCGGCTTTTTGCTTAACCGGCACACTACGAATGGCCGACATTCCTAATACGTCCGGAATAATCGTACGCGGACCGTTGGAGCGCAGGGCTAGCGTCCTGACTACAGAAACCACTCCGCCCGTGGAAACCGGTCTCGTCCCGAGGCCGTGCTCTTCGTTGGCTATTCGATTTTGGATGTCCATAAGACGCAAGCGGTAGCTCTTGTTACTCCTTCCGAACTACGGAACGAGGCAGGGCCTTGGGAGCGACAGCATTAGTTTGCGAGCACACAACATGAAGCTTAACTACTCCACCCTAGCTTTCTCGATCGTCGCAATGGTTCTCGGAACCGGTCGATCCTATGCCCAAGAGGGTTACGCGCCGATGGGATACCCTTATCCCACGGGCAACCCCGCTCCCTACGATCCTGCTGGAATGCAACAACCAGGCATGATGCCACCCGGCATGCAGGCTGGTTATGCTCCACCGGCGATGATGGGTGCACCGGGTGCCATGCCTTACGCTCAAATGGCTGCTGCCCCTGGTGGCGGAACCATGACGCCAGGCATGCAGTACGCGGGCATGGATCCTGCCTCGATGTACGAGCCTGCTGGCGATTACGTTCAGTATGAAAACGTTGCCGGCATGCCATGCGACGATTGCGGAGACGGTTGTGCTCTGCCGCCGCGAGCTTACGGCACCTTCGACGCGATGATGGTCTGGCGTAAGGGTGGCAACTACCCAGCGATCCTGACCACCAGCGATCCGGCCGACCTCGGTGTTTTGGGTCAACCTTCGACCCAGGTCTTGTTTGGTGCCGGTAATGAAACCGATGGCCCAAGCATCGGCGGCCGTATCACGCTCGGCTTGTGGCTGGATGATTACCAAAACTGGAGCGTCGGTGGCCGTTTCATGGCTTTGGAAGAACAAAGCCTGGGCTACACCGCCACTTCGGCTCAGTACCCAACGCTGGCCTATCCATTCTTCAATACCAACACGATGATGCAGGACTCGAATCTGGTGGCTTTGCCCACCAGCCCGAACTTTGCCAACAGCACGGTGAACATCGAGAACCGCAACTCGATTTACATGGGCGACTTCTTCGTCACCAAGCACATCTATACCAACCACGGCAATCGCTGGGACTTCGTCACCGGTTATAGCTACGCCAAGATCGAAGACAACTTGTACAACAACGCTTCGTTCGAGGTTGTCGCGGCTGGCGGCTCCGGTTTCACCAACGGCGACATCGTTGCCTATAACGACGCGTTTGAAGCAACCAACGAGTTCCATGGTGGTCAGTTCGGTTTGATTGCTGAATTCCAGGACGGCCCGCTCAGCTGGCGAGCCATGGGTAAGATCAGCGTCGGTAACATGCGACAAGAAGCGACCATCAACGGCTCGCGTACCATCAATGGCACGCCGGTCGCCGGTGGCGGTGTCTACGCTTTGCCGTCGAACATTGGCTCTTACGATCGCGACCAGTTCGCTTACATCCCAGAAGCCAACGTCGAAATGCTGTACGCTTTGAACTGCAACCTCGACTTCAAGATCGGTGCGACCTTCATCTACTTCAGCGACGTGGTCACTGGCGGAACGATGATCAACACCAACATCGATCCTAGCTTCGGTGGTACCGACCCGACCTTCCAGTTCCTTGAACAGGAATACTGGGTTCTCGGCATGACCCTCGGTGTTGACTACCACTACTAGTGGAAACGCTCTTCAACGAGCTTGGCAACGAACAAAAAAAGCCGGCGTCCTGATGGACGCCGGCTTTTTTGATTTCGAAGGTTGGCGATTGTCGATTACAAGTCGGCAAACGCTGCGTCGACAGCGGCCAGATTCGTCATAACCGTGCCGCCCGAGCCGTTGATCCGGATGATGATGCCATCAGCCGTTTCAGCAATCACGGTGTAGCCAGAAGTCGAACGCGAGAAGCCTTGAACCACCAGGGCATTCAGGTCTTCGTTGCTGGTATTGACCTCAAAGGCGATCTGAGCCGCGTAGTTGTTCAGGTTCAAGTAGGCATAATCCTGCTGAATCTGATACAGGCGTTCCCAACCTTGATCGACCATGTACCATTCGAGCGTGGCAACGCCGTTGCTCTTCGAGAACGCCAGGACGATGCTGTCGTCGACGCTCGAAGCGACCGTGTCGCCGTAGCCGATGTAGTTGTAATCGCGGCCCTTATAACCGAAGTTCAAGCCGGTTGCCTTGGCGGCATCGCCCGATCCAATGACGATGTCGTTGATCTGGCTACCGTTGGCAGTGAAGCCGCCCGACGAGGTGATTCCCTTGCGGGTGAACGGTGGGTCGACAATCACAACACCATAGGTGCCTGCGTCGATACCAGCGAAGCTGTATTCACCGTTGGCGTTGGTACGAACTTCGTATGGTTCGTTGGTGGTTGGGTTCATGACTGGGTTGCCCGAACCATCAACCAACTGGATCAGAACGCCACCGATTCGCAGTTCTGGAATGCCGGTGGTACCCGCGTTATCGTCGACGATACCGTTGTTGTTCGGATCGAAGTAGACGACACCGGTGATCAGGCTATCGAGCAAGGTCTCGAACTCGATGTACGCTTCTGCCGACTGACCTTCAGGATCGGTCACGCGGTAGAGAACACGCTCGAACAGGCCTGGGACGTCCGATTCGTAGGTGAATTCACCGGTGAATCCGCCGTTGCCGTCATCAACTGGGGTGAAGGTACCCTGCAGATCGCTGGCTTCCAGCGTGTCACCGTTTTCGTCGAAGAATTCGACGATCAGTTCTGAGTTCGGCGTATCGGCGTCGGTCACGTAGTTGAGCACGTTATCCGAAACAGGACCGTTTGGATCGGATGGAATGATGACCAGCGGAATGTCCGAAGCTTCCGGAGCGAACTCGATCGCTTCGATGAAGATGACCACTTCCGCGGTGTCTTCCACAATCGGGTTGGTCGCCATTGGATCGTCGATGATCGAATAGCTGAACGAGGTAGTCACATCGCCAACACCCGCAGGAACTTCGTACAGAATGACCTGGCTCGAAGTGATACCGGTAGGAGTGATTTCGTCGTTATTGATGTCGGAACGGGTATAGATCTGAACCGTACCCTGATCTGGCTGGGTCAAAGTCGATGGATCGATCGTGAAGTAGTCGACCGAATTGCCGGCACCATCAAGATCGTTGGCCAGCACGTCAAGGACGTAGTACTTCACGCCGCCGATTTCGACCACGGGAGGCAGATCCGCAGTGTCGTCGTCACCGAAGTTCTGTTCGACTTCGTAATAGTCGAAGTTGGCACCGTTGATTGGATCGGCTTCTTCAATCACCAGGCGGACCGAACCACCGTCGAAGTTCACCACTTCGCCAGTCTGACCACCGGTGTTGGCACCCACCAGCAACGTGGCATTCAGGTTCTGATCGTCGCTCACCATCTGGCCATCACGCAGCGTCTGGTTGAACGCGACTTCTTCCTGGCTGATATCGCTGCCCAGTTCGTAAGGACGAACGTCGATAGTGAAGTCGATACCAGAAGCCGAGGTTTCTTTCACGGCCTGGAAGGTAATGCTGGCCAACAAGATTGGGCCCGAAGTTGGGACGGCACCGGTGTCGAAGCCACCAATCCACTTCAGCACACCATCTTCAACAAACTGGTTGTCCGTTCCCGGTACGCGAGCTCCCCATGGGGTGACGTTGCTTGGCACCGAAGCGGCGACGTCGTCGAACGTTGGGCCGAATTGAATGTCGGTTGTCGGATCGGCGATGATGAACGAGCTAGTGTCCAGATTAGTCGTTCCACCTTCGTACATCCGAATGTCGACGAAAGCCTGCAAGATACCGGTCAGGTTCGGCGAGTTGTCGACATCGCTGACCGTCGAAAGGTCTTCGACGTAGATATTCAGCGTGAAAGTATCGCCAACCTTGATCGTGCCGGTGCCGCCTTCGCCGGTCGTCGACGACGTGGTTTGAATTTCAACATCGTAGTTGATCTTGAAGTTGCTCGGAGCCGCTTCCCCCTCTAGTGAGAGAGCGTTGACCGTCGAGATCAAGTCTTCGTTGGTCAAGCGACCGTCGTTGTTGACGTCGAGGAACAGGCTCTGCTCCCCTTCCAGAGAGGCACCCGAACCCGACTGCGAGGCGGAGCGGGCTGCCTTCATTTCGCTGACCATGATCTCGAGATCGAGGCCATTCAACATCCCGTCGCCGTTCACGTCGTTCGGGAAGTATTCGTTGTGGACCACATTCCCGGCCAGCATCGAGCGCTGTTCCAAGGATTCCATGCGGCTTTGCCGTTTGGCGCGTCGGATCGAATGGGAAGTGGAGCGGTGCTGGCGGCTCTTGGATTTCTTCATGGCGACCTACGGCAACCTATCAATTTCGATTAGGCAAGTTACAAGTTGAGGAATCTGGGAAGACCAGGGGGGTATCACCCGCGTCGTCCAGACTAATTAGGGCAAATGGCGTTTGCAAACTTTTTCTTCCGGTCGTCAAACCCGGAAAAACAGGGCTATCTGCCCGGATCCGCAAAATTTCCTATTTGCCTAGCCAGTTGGTCGCACCCTCTGGGGAATAAGTTCCCAGTCATCGCCGGAAATCGATCCAATTTTTTCGATTTTGAGTTCTCGCTTGGAACTAATGGTCAGGCCGTTCGTCCAAATCAGAGGTTAATCGAGGCCAGAAATGCGTGAATTATCGAAACAATCGATACGACCCGCAAAGCCTAACGCTCTCGGCTAGTTACGCAATTGCGTTCCCTTCGGGGCCAATTAGTCTGAGACCTAGTCATTCCCGGTTTATCTGGCCTGACGGACAAACTCCCTCTATTCGCGAAACTTGACGGGTTCTTCCTTTCGGACCACTGAATCAGCTCATGCACATCATGAATACCGATCGCCTTCGTTCGTTCCGCCGAAAATCTGCTGGTCGCCAGTGGAACCGCCAGGCACGTGTCGAAATGCTGGAAACCCGACAGCTACTGGCCGCTGATGCCCAGTTCGCTTCGGTTCGCCTGGTCGCGACCGACCTCAATGGCAACCAAGTCAACGAAGTCGCCCAGGGCGAGACCTTCCTGATTAAGGTCCTGGTCGAAGACCGCCGGGGCGATGCAGGGGCCCCAACCCCCACTACCGAGGACAACTTCACTCCGCTGCCCAGAGGTTTCGCCTCGTTCTTTATGAATTTGGCGTACAACCGCGACGGGTTCGACTTCAAAGAAGGATCGGCCCTCATGGTTGGTCCAACGGTGACGACCTTCGACACTTTTGTGCCCGACGACACGATCGATGGCTATCTGACCCACATCGGTTTCGTGAACACGCGCGTTACGAGTCAAACCTTCCCGAACGAAATCGAGTACATGTCTTTCCGTATGGTTGCTGAAGCGACCGGGACCTATGGATTCACTCCGGAACTGAACACTCGGGTCGTAGCCACAGACGATGATCCAAATATTGCCCCCGAGGATCGAGGCCCGGAATTTCTCAACGGGTATCCTGTGACGCGAGAAATGACAAACAACGAAAGAGTACTTTTCGAAGATAAGGCCGAGTATATAAGTTTGATTGGAAGAGACGACATCCTCGATACCACTGCCGAGGTTTACTTCCAGGGGCTGAACCTGACCGTGACTGCCGCCACGCCGGAAGTCGACTTCGAGGTACGCTTCGTCACGACTCCTTCGCAAACGCTGCCAACCTCGCGTGGTGAAATCGACACACCGGTCAGCAACACTGAAATCATTGACGAATGGTCGCACGTCTACGTCGAGCTTTACGCCCAGGCCGAAGTCGGGACTTCGATCACCGGCGGCGTCTATCAGATCGCCTACGATCCGACTGAATTCGCTTACGTGGGCGTCATCGATACTTCCGACGACGTCACCAACGTCAAATACACCAACACGATCACCACGGTCGATTCGACCAATGGCCTGATCACGGTTTCGTTCAACACGCTTCGCTCCGACCTGGGCGACGACAACTTTGCCTTGCTCGGCCGCGTGCAACTTCGGTCGTTGATTGAAATCGATATCGACGACAGCCAAGGCAATTACCAGCCGGTAACTTCAAGCAGCATTAGCTTGGTCGATGCCAATGCGACCATCTCGACCCAGGGCGTCAAGTCGATCGTCGTTGGGAACCTGAACGATGCCAGCCAGAACTTCGAGGTCTGGCCGGTGATCTTCGACCTGGGCGATGGTGGCGACCGCAAGATCGGCGTGATCGACTTCAGCCAGTTGGTCCAGCAGATGGGTCGGCCACTGAACGAATACCCAGACGCGGTCACCTTCGACTTCAACCGCGACGGCAAGGTGGGCGTGGCTGACTTGAACATTCTGGTGCAGAACTTCGGCGTGAAAGCGACTGACCCAAGTCCTCGCAATTATCCGACCTGGTACACCGACCTGATGTTCGGAACCAGTTCGAGCAGCTTTGCCTTCGAGGGGGAATCGACCGGCAGCGAGCAAACCACGTCGACTTCCAGCACGACCTCCGGCAAGCAATCGAATACTTCAGGCAGTTCCGACTCCGTTTCGGGAAGCGGCATCTCGTCGAGCAAGTCGAACACGTTCCTGATTCCATCCGCCTCGACTTCTAGCAGTGGATCGTCGACGACGACTCCATCGGAAGAAGGCTCGGAAACGATGAATCCTGATTCGACCGATCAGATCGTCTCGGACTGGAATGACCAGTCAGACGTGATCATCGCTGCCAGCAGCAGTGGCTCCGACACAACCGTTGGCGAAGAAGACGACTCGTCCTTCGCGAACGATACCGACACGATCCTCGCCCTGTGGGACGACGAAACCGATCTGTAATCGGCGCTGAGGTCAACGCGAACTTCGCCTGGGGCGACTCTTCCTTTCACAATTCCGTAGCCGGCAACTGTCCTGCATGTCTCGTTTCACCGCACATCGACGTCTGACGAGGCGTGTTGGCCGCAAGCCGACACGCGGCGGGTCGCGTCGGCCTGTGGGATTGGAACATCTGGAATCGCGGCTCGCTCTTTCGGCCGTGCCCTACAACGCGACGGCGCTCGACACCGGCGAATTCATGCTGGGCGATATCACCGTGACGGTGGTCTTCTTCGAGTCGGTCGGCAGCGACAACACCGAAACCTGGACGAGCCAGCACCGCACCGAGGTCAAAGGCAAGATCGAAGAAGCCTTGCAGTGGTGGGAAGACACCCTGGCTCTGCAGTCTTCGGTGCATACGCTCAACTTCGAGATCGACTACACCTACGCCGACAACCCGATCGAGGTGAATGTCGAACCGATCTCGAACCGAGCCGACGACCTGGAAGCTTGGGTCGGGCCGTTTCTCAGCGAAGTGGGTGTCTCGCGATCAGGCATCGTCGAAAACGATGTCCGCCAGTTCAACCACACGCAGCGTGTGACGCACGATACAAACTGGGCGTTCACGATCTTTGTGGTCAACTCCGACAACGACTCCGACGATTTATTCCCCTCGAATAGTTCGGTTCGTGGAGCATTCTCGCTCGCTGGTGGATCGTTCCTGGCAGTCCCATCAGGTCGTCCCGCGTCGACCATCGCACACGAGATCTCGCACCAATTCTGGGCGATGGACGAATACGCCTCGACAAGTTCGACCTACGATAGCACGCGTGGCTACTACGACACGCAAAACACCAACGCCGTCACTGGCAACCCGGATGTCAACTCACGTGAGTCGACCCTGTTGGGCAACCAGACTGAATTGGCCGCGGCCTACGCTGCCCACACCAGCAGCACCTCGTCGCTGGAATCGATCGGCTGGAAAGACTCGGACGGCGACGGGCTGTTCGATGTCTTCGATGTGCCGATCGCGTTCTCTGCGGAGTCGAGCTTCAACGCCGAGACTTCTCAGCTACGGATTACCGGTATGGGCGAGATTGGCGTGCTGCCGAATCAGAACTCTTGGGGCCAGCAAACTTCCGTCACCATCAATCGCCTCGACCGGGTCGAGATCCGCGTCGATGGTGGCGAGTGGCAGACCGCTCAAGTCATCGACGACTACACGGTGAATCTCGATCTCACGTTGACCATGCCCGATAGCGGCATGCATGTCGTCGAGGCTCGACTGGTCGATGCGACCGGTCTGATCACCTCCGACATCTTCACCGCTTCGACGGCCCACATCGACAGATCGATCGTCGATGGTTTCAGCGGCTATCTCTCGTACGATGCGAACGGCAACGGTGTCCACGACCAAGGCGAGCAGGGCCTGGCCGGGTGGACCGTGGAACTGGTCAACACCCAGGGCCAGGCGGTCGCAACGCAGGTTTATGTCGAACCTGACAACTATTACAACACGGCGACGCTTAGCAATCCGATCAATGGCGTCACGCTGCGAGTCCTGGGCGACGATCTGCCGGAAGGCTATGACCTGGCTGCGACGATCACCAGCTCGCTGGCATCAACCGGTACACTTGGTTTCGGCAACTATAACAACGGTAGCTGGAGCAACCTCTGGTCTTACGAACGTCAACTCGAGATTACCTTCGATTCGCCCGTAAGCCGCGTCGCCATTGATGCGATCGCGAGTGCCAACGGCGACATTGGCTATCTCGAACTGTACGACGCGAACGACAACCTTCTGGCTCGCTACAGCACCTCGGCCATGTCGGCCGGGGAAGTCAAGACGATGGTGGTCGAACTCGAAACGGCCAATGCCGCCTACGCGATCGCTCGCGGGGCACTCTCGCCGACGACCAACGACCGCTCGCGAACCGCCAAATATATTGGGCTCGACAATCTTGTTGTCGGCCGGCCCAACATGACCACAACCGATGCTTCCGGCGCGTTCTCGCTGCCGGTCGATGTCGATGGCAACTATCGCCTGATGGTGACGCCTGCCAGCGGAGAGGAATCGTTCTATGCAATTCCTGCTGAGATGAATGTCGTGTTAGGGGGTGCCTCGGCGACCAGTCGACTCGCCTTCTCCACGAAGATTGCGTCGACTTCCTGGCACAATCCGATCGCCCAAGGCGACATCAACGGTGATGGGGAGGTCGACTCGAACGACCTCGATCTGTTGCTGGACGAATTCCGAACCCCCTCGACCGGAACGATTATTTCGCGTTCGGTTCGTGAATTGACCGATGCCCATCAGTCGAGCGATTTGTACCTCGACATTGTGGCCGATGGCTACCTCAACAACCGCGATCTAATCCGTCTGCTGAACATACTTTCGTCGCAGCAATCGCCTGATGCCAGCTTCGATGGCGAATCGACGCAGATCCATATCTCGGCTAGTTCTTCTTCGCAGTCGAACAGTTCGACCGGTGGTGGGAACATCGTGGTCGAATCGGAACCGGGCATCTCGTTTGATTCCGAGATCGAAAGCGATTTCGCTGCTTCGTCGTCGACGATGATTGTCTTGACCCCGCAGCTCAGCTCTTCCGCTTCGACTTCGATCGGGGCAGGGGAGGGGCAACCGGTGGAAGCCGCCCAGCCGATTGGCAGCATTATCCCTCAGACCACTCTCTCGCTCGATCAGCTTCTAGCCTTCTCTGAAGACGCTGACAGCGATGCAGAGGGATCCTTCGACGACGATGCCGTCGACACGCTGCTCGCCGATCTGGACGTGGCCTGGGCCCTGGAAGACGACTTCAACTAGTCGCTTCCATTCTGAACCGCACCAGGCAAAGTTCTGCAGGGGAGTTTCTTTCCCACAAGCTGGCGTTGCCTTTCGTTATTACGATCAACCTATCCGCGCATGAAAAAGCCCGGCGGGTAATTACCTGCCGGGCTTTTTGGATTCTAACGTTTGTCCCGCGGCGAACTAGCTGCTGGAGGCTTCGCTGATCAGGGTGAGCAGGTCTTCCAGCTCGTCCGCATCTTCCGATTCACCTTCCGCTTCGTCGTCGAACAGCTTGCCGTCCCAAGTCGTGCTCAGGTCGTCGGCGAGGTCACCCATCAGGGCGTCGAACTGATCGTCGTCCGACAGGCCGTCCAGGGCGATCGCACTGTCAACCAGCGTACCGTCGACATTCGATACGGAGCTGGAGCCAACCGTCGTCAGGCCCATCAGGCTGGTCGCCGGCTTCATCTGCAGTTCCGAGTAGGAAGATGAGAAGACGTCGATCGACGAGCTGACCATCGAATCGGTCTGCAGGCTTTCGCTTACCGAAGACTGACTCGACGAGGTCACTGGGCTGGTAACAACCGGCGAAGTGACCGTTGGCGACTGAGTCGTTCCCGACGAGTCGGCTTCCGGTTCCGATTCCGAAATACCGCCGAGGTAAGCTTCGCCCATCTCGATCTGACCGATCGCTTCTGGCGATGGCGCGAATGGATCTCGCAGGTAATTCAACAACGCCAGAACGTCTGCGTTGGTTACCTTACGGTCGTTGTTGACGTCAAAGTAAGCTACGACATCTGCATCAGCGACGTTCTCTGGTCGGTAGTCTATGCCGCTTGTCGACTGAGTGTCGCTGCGGAACTCGCCGGTAGGATCCAGGGTGTAAATTCGATTTCGCAGTTCCGAAATCAGAATCGACAGATCCAGGCCAGTGACAATGTTGTCACCCTTCGAGATCGCATAGGGGTTGTTGGAGTTGTGCCATGGGTTCGGACCGGCATCGGCGATCGTCACCAGGTAATCTTCCACTTCCCCGTCTTCCGCCAGGCCGGTGGCCGACAGACCGATCGTCGAACTGTAGCGGAAGCGAGCCATCGTTTCACCTGCAACCGCTCCGTTGAGCATTTGCGAGGTGATCGGAATCAGTTGCCCCAGACCATCCATCGTCGAAGCAGGATCGATCGCTTCGATCGTCAACGCTTCGCTGATAACCAGTTGTTCCGAATCCTGGAACACACCGTCGCGGTTCAAGTCGATCCAGACATCCAGGAAACCATATTCGGTGCTACCTGCTGGGACGGTTGCCGTGACGAAGATTTGGTTGTTCACACCACTTCGCAGGACGAAGTCGAGGAACTGACCAGAGTTTGCCGGGTCTTCGCTACGGATGTAGATACCGTCGTCGCTGTCGCCATCGCCCGAGGCATCCGCGGTCGGCTGACCGTTGAGTTCGGCGTCGATGCTTTGACCAAGGTAGAAGTCGGTTCGCAGTTGGTGACGTGCACCATCCGATTCGGCGGTCGTACCGTACGAATCTGGAGCATCACCGTAGTCGACCAGACCGCCCACCTGAATCAGGAAGCGAGTTTCTGGAATGAGCACCTGGTTGCCATTGCCATCGTCGCCCAGGTACTGGTTGTTGTACTCGATCGAGTTGCCAGCCAGGTCGCGAATAACATCTGGCGAATCAGGATCGCTGACCAGGGTGATCTTGTAGAGCACACCTTGTTCAAACACACCCGAGATCGGAACCAGACGAATGATATTGTTCGTCGCGTCGTAGTCGAATGTGTAGTCGACGCCGATCACCAGTTGCGTGGTCACGCCGCCAGCGATTCGTTCCAGGATGACCGAATTGGCGGTCACCGTGTTGTCATCGATACCGGCACCTTCGATCTGATCGGTGATCTCTCCCTGATCCAGTAGCTGGATCGAGATGTTGGTCAGCGGACCGTCGATCCACTGAACCTGGTTCGGATTTTCATCCAGATCGCGACCATCCGAGTCGTCGTCCTGAGGATTGGTCAGGTAAGCAGTCGGGCCGGTGAAGTCCGATCGGTCGTAAGCACCGATGTCGACCAGTGGCGAAAGACCGCTACCATCCGAGACGGGGCTCTGGTAGTCGTCCGAACGCAACTGACCGGTGATGTCGCGGGCAGGTGCCTGGAGCGAGCTCCCCTTGATACCCAAAGCATTGAGCACTCGGCGAACTTCGTCACGTTCTGGCAGCGAGGTACGAGCCGCGTTGATCGCACGCGAGCCTTCTGCCAGGTAGAAGTTTCGATTCGCCGCATCGATGAACAGCGTTTCACCCGATGCCAGCAAGATCGAACCGCTTTGGACCGAGACGCCAGTCGTTGGCGTGGTGTTGTCCTGGAACAAGTTGTTGACCAGAACGGTGCTGGCGGACGAAGTCGCACCTACCACCTGAACACCGGTGCCGAAGTTGGCGATGATGTTGTTCATCAGGGTTGGGCCAGCACCTTCTTCAACGCGGACACCAACATCGGTGCTGCCCGTTCCGTAGAAGGTATTGTTGATGATGCGACCGAATGGAACCGCACCGTCTGGTCCGTTACCCGTGTTGCTGTCGCCGCTGTAAAGCAAAGCACCGACGGCACTATCGTAGATCACGTTGTTGGTGACCGTCACACCCGTAGCGTATCGCTGTTCGTTCAACGCACTTGGGATGTTAATCGGCGCACCCTGGTGAGGTCGGTTGCCGTTGGACAGCGTGTCGGCGATCGTCACTCGCGAACCAGCATCGATCAAGATACCGTAGTTCGACGAATTCGAGATCTTGTTGGAGCTGATGATGATCTGCCCCTGATCTCGCATGCGGTTTCGATCTCCGATCAACTCGAAGTCGTTGCCACCAAGCTGGTCGTAGTCGATGAAGATGAAGTCGCCCCGCAGAGCCGAACGTTCCGCATCCGCACCACCCGTGTAACGGCGGAACGTCTGTACGTCGTAAAGGGTCACGTTTGGCCCCGGCTCGGTCACGTTCACCTGAAGGACGTAATCCCCCTTGTAGGTTTCGACCTGGCGAGCCGGGTCGGTTGAACCGTACTTGTTGGGGTTGTAGTGCAGCGGAGTGTCTGCTCCACCTGCGGCTGGAACCTTATCTCCAGCAATCGCGACGTAGTAGACCCCATCGGCAGTGGCGGTGAAGGAGAATTCACCAGGGCTGCCACCGGCGACTAAGGTCAATGCATTGCCGACCACACCGGTTGGAATACCAAACTCGTTGCTACCTTCCATGAACAGCTTCAAAGTGGCACCCAACCCGTTAACCGACCCGAGGGCGGTCGACAGATTGAAGGAAACTACCTGACCAGCTTTCATCACGAAGCGGTACATGTCGACATCGGCTACGTTCGCCAGGATGTCGCGTGGGTCGTTGTCGCCCAGCTCGCCCTGAATCGTACGAACCATCACACTGCCGTTGACCGAGTTCTCGATCACAGCACCGTTCAGGTCCAGGTCGAACGCAGTACGGACCGTGTCGTCCGAATCGAGCGAATCTTCCAGGATCACCACGTCTGACACGCTCTTGGCGGCCAGATCGACGCGGTTGCTTTCCTCGGTATTGGTTCGCGAGTTGAGCTGAGCGTAGACGCCCAAGCCACCAATCGAAGTGCTGAGCAAGCCTCGAGCGATTTGCCCTTCGTGGTCGTTGATGGCATTGATCAGTCTCTCGGCAATTTCGGCGGCCGAATCCGTTGCCGAGTAGCCGATGCTGTAGTAACCAGCAGCCTTGTCATATTCGATCAGGCCATCTTCTGGATCGGTCGACAGACCACTGTCACGCTTGAACTGCTCGATGCTTGAGGCGAGATCATAGAACCTGAAGGTAACGAAGTCGGTACCATCACCAATTCGGATCTGGTCGCCAGTCTGCAGGTTGGCACCCGCCACCGCGATAATCGAGTAGCCCTGGACCAACCGATCGTTGGTATCGAAGCTGAAACCGCTATCGAACTGCAATTGGCGACCGCTGGAAGCGCCCGTTGGGGTACCATAGTCGACACCACGGCGGATTTCCAACTGATAGGTGCCGGTCAGGTTCTGGCTGTTTGGCAAGCCGAGTGGCAACGATGGATTGCGGATGAATCCGGTCGTACCCGAATTCGATCCGGTCACCATTTCACCACGTTCGGCGAAACCGACAATGATGTCGTCGATGAACGCCCCGGTGAAGCCAGCGTTGTCTAGACCAGGTGCGGTACCGAATGGCGTTGCCGTATTTGTGGTCACGATATTGTTAGCACCGAAGGCGTCCCCAGTTCGGTGATAGCCGATCTGGGTATTGCCGACATTTGCCGTGTAACCCGACATGTAGACGATGTTTTCGTATCGCTCGAAGACCATGTAGCCTTGTTCCGAAGCGTCGAACGCCATCATCACGTTCAGAGCCGTCTGAATCTTCTCGGCAACTTCTTCTGCCGTGTCAGACGAACTGATTCGGATAATGTTGGCGTAAGCCGGATCGTCGTAGTCAGCTGGATCGATCGAGAAATCGAAGTTACCGGTGACATGCATGCCCAGTGGCAGATTGCTCTGGACGATGTTCTGGACACCCTGGATGTTGAACGAGTTGAGGTCCTCGCCTGCAATGATTACGCCAGGGATGTTTTCTTGATTGATCGCGAAGGCAGTTGCGGCAGCAATTTCAGCAGCCGAATCACCCTGCGAGACACGGATTGCACGAACGCCGGATGGCGGCAACGTTGGATCGGTGTCGAGCATGTAGAGGAATTCGTATTCGATTCCATTGACATCGAACAGCGAGAAACCGCTGGTCAGTGCATCGGTCTTCGACACCAGGTGATCGAAGAAGCGGGCACCACTGTCGAACGACAGCGACTGGCCCTTCTCGAAGACGAAGTTCACCGTGCCACCGTCACCGAGGTAATCGGTAACCGAGAAGGTGCTTCCATCTTCAATATCGGCACCCGTCACGGCACGCAGTTCCGCCACGCGAACCTGCTGACCAACGTATGGGTTTGCAGAGTCGAGTCCCGACAGGGCGACACCCTGGAAGTCGATCCCTTCACCGGTAGTGAAGTCGAATCGCAGGCGAATATTGTCTTCACCCGCGAACCGATCCAGAGCGACACGGGCCTGGCGCCATTCGTCGGCACTGAAGGTATTGGCACCCAGGCGTACCCAATTGCCGTTGTCGGCCGAAGCGTAGACCTGGAGCGAGTCGCCTTGGCCACCATCCAGCATGTAGTTGAAGTACAACGTCGGAGCATCGGCAGCCGAGTAACCTTCCAGGCTGAAGGTATCGGTGATCACCGAACCGTGGGCACCGCCTGGGAAGTCGTAGGTGTACTGGCTGGCGTTACCATTGGCCGTGTTGCCCGACTGATAAGTTCGGTCGAGATTACCGAAGTAAATCGTGGTGTTGCCGTCATCGATGGTCGCATTCCGCGAGACGTCGACCGGAACGCTGACACCGTGACCTTGCGAGGTGTCTTCCAGCGTGCTCTGGATGTTCCAGAGGTTCTCGGTCAGCGTACCGAACTCGATACCGGTGATACCGCTGACACCAGTGCTGATCATCGAACGCCCACCCTGGAACAGGTGCTGAGCTTCACCATCGCCATCGACCGCGTAGATATCGCCGTTCGACGCAATCATGAACAACACACCGTTGAGGTCTTCGACCCCGTCGTCGCCAGGACGATCTGGACCGGCCGAGAGCCCTTCAAACTGGATCGGGTTACCGGTGACTGGATCGGTGTAATTACCAATGAATGTCAGATTAATGTCGTCGTCAACATCGGTCGTAATGACACCGTTGTTCGACAGACGGTAGAGGTCACCCCGGTCCGTCACTGCATATAGTTCATTGTCGCTCCAGGCGATACCAGTGACAAAGCCACCGTTATGATCATTCGTGTCAACACGTCCCTGGATCGCAGCACCGCTGGCATTGGTTTGACCCACGTTGTTCAGCGAAGCATTGATCTGATCCTGCGGCAGCGTCGACGAGATCTCACCGATATCATCCCCAAAGCCATCCATCAAAAACAGGACGTTGGCATTGGTACTGGCCGCGGTGTTGGCACCGTTGCGGTTACCGATGGCATACAAGGCGGTCCCTTCCGGGTTGCCTGAACCCGAGCGACGGAAGGTCGTACCGTTGTAATGGAAACCGACATTGGCAACCGCGGCATTGCCGTTGTTGTCGAAGTAGGTGATCAGAGCGTCGTCGTTAATGACCGCCGTCGCTGCATTACCGGTGTTGATCGAAAGCAGGTTACCGTTCGATCCATCGGTAACTGGCGAGATCTCGTCAATGTTGTACGCGTACAGCGTTCCATCCGGAGCCATCGCTAGGTCGTAAACGGCACTGCCGAAACTACCGATCAGCGTTTCCAAAGCCCCCGTGAATGGATCGACCTGCCACAACTTCGAGGTCTGCACCCCTTCGTCGGTGACCAGGAACATGCTGAGGTCGGCGAGCGTGTAACCCTTGACGTTCTCGGCAGCGACGATCGAGTCGTCCCGCGGAGGCGTCGGAGTCGAGTTGGTGGTCGAGTTCGGGTTGTATGGCGTCGAGATGTGATCTTCGACGATACGAATCACGGAGTTGACTGGCTCGAAACGAACGTTGGCGTTCGACGAACCGGCGGTGAAGTACTGATCCATCTGGGCTGGCAACTGACCGTTCGAGCTGACCGCCACATAGTAGACAACCGGGTTGTCCGGGGTACCGGCTGGCAGCATGATCGATCCGATGTAAGGATCGTTCACGCCTTCCGAACCGCGGGCCGGGTCGTAGTTATCCGAGTCGGCCTGATTTTCTGGGTTCACCAGATCGTCGTTCACCGAGCTGCGATCACCGAAGTAAACCAGCGTGCCATCCGCGGTATAGACCGAGATCACGGTGTTCGGACCACCAGCACCGGCGGCGAAGTCGAGGTCGATCACCAGCGAGGCATACTGGTTGGTGTTCGACTGACCGGCGATGGCCTGGATACCGTCGAAGTCGAGCGAGAACTGGTACCAGTCGACGTCGGTACCTTCTTCGTCGTCGATTTCACCAGCGACGCTGATTGCACCACGATCCGAGTTCAACACGTTGCCCAGGTTCTGAGCGCTGCCCTTGGTGTCGTTGTCTTCGACGTCGGCCGATTCACCCAAGACTGGCGAGTGGCCTGGCTGACCGTAGATCGAGATACCGTTTTCGGCGTAACGAATGTCCGCGAACTGAATCGTCGAACCGGCGAGTTCGTCGACTTCGCTCAGGCGGATGTTCAACTGGTAAACACCGCTCGTCAAACCGGCACCCGCGTCGTCGGTCGCACTGCGAACGCGAATCAGGTATTCGCTCAACTGACCGGCAGCACCCGACAGGACGACTCGCATGCCGGCGTCGCGTGGGTTGGTCGACCAATGGTCGGTGTTGTAATCACCCGACTTCTGCAGCGGGTTGGTGACTGCCAGAGCAGCACCCTGACCGTAGAAAGTGTTGTCGATCGAGTTATCGGAAGCGGCGATCACGTTGCCGTTGTTGTCGATCAGTTCCAACACCACGTCGAAGTCGTAGCTGGTGCGATCGATATCGAACCAGACTTCGGTGCCGGGCTGAGCTTCAAAGCGGTAGACGTCGATGTCCGATGGGTTGCTGATGTAACCGTTGACCTCGAAGCCGAGACGCTGGTTGTCGTCGCCGCCGTATTCGTCGGTCGCCAGAATACCAAGGTTCTGCGAGGTTTGCGGAGTACCGTTGATACCGGGACCCGACAGGCCGTTATTTTCGGTTTCGACCACCACTTGCACGTTGCGGTCGTTGGCGAACTCTTCGATCGTCAGACCTTGCCATGCCCCTGGGACTGGATTGGTCGTCGAACCGTCGTTGCTGGTGTCGTTCTGCGGACGACCATCCTGAGTGAAACCAGCACCAACCGTATCGTCGTAGAGGCTGGTGAAGATCACTGGGTAGCCGGCCTGACCGATGACGTGCAGCATGCCGCCGATACGATCGTCGATTGCCATTTCATGACCGGTTGCCACGAATCCAGCCGACGAGCCCAACAGCTTGACCACCAGGCTCTGCGTGGAAGAGCTTTCCAGGCGGATACCACCGTAAGTATGGAAGTTGTCGGAGTAGATGGTGTCGTAGACGACATGAACGATGTCGGTATCGTCCCACACGCTTTGCGTGGTCAGCACGCCACCACGGACAACCATACCGTTGATATTGTTGTCAGTCAGCAGGTTGTTGCGGATCAAAGCACCCTGGTTGTCGCCCAGACCTGCCTGCAGATTGGCACTGCCGGTCGAACGGCCCCAGTCGTCGATCAGTTTGTAATCGAGCGAGCTGGTATCGACGCTCAACACGCTGGCTTCGTTGTAGCGGAAGTTGTTACCAACGATGACTGGCTGAGCACCGCGTACGAAGACCACCGCGTCGTCGTTCGACATGTGACCAGCACGGGTCGCACCACCGGTGTTGCTACCCTGACCGTCGTCGTTGTACTCGAACGTGCTGTTGGTAATACGAACGTGAGCCTGGTGAATTTCAACCGCATTGAAGTTGGCCAAACCACCAGCAACCGTCGAGTCACCACCACCGTAGGCGATGATGACATTGTCGAGGCTACCTGACGACACGTGAGCGAAGTAGATACCGCTCCAGTCGCCTGGGGTTGGAACACTCAGGTCGCCGTTGTTGTTCGTGTCGAACGTGCCACCGAACCCGAATCGGTCATCCAGCAGCGAAGTGAAGACCACTGGGCGGCCAGGAGCACCTTCGGCGATCAGGTTGGCACCCATTCCGACTTCGATACGGGCGTTGAACAGCTTGACCACCACGTTCGGGTCGACCACCAGGCTGGCGTCGAAGCGAGCATGGTAAAGCTGTTCGATTGCGATGCCACCATCTGGGTTGACGGTGGACATGCTGTAGGTACCCGAGATTTCGACCACGTTGCCCGTTGCCGTGGCAGCGATGTCGAGGATCGGGCCTGGCGAACCGGAGTAGAGTTCGGCTCGACGGAAGTAATTGATCAACCGGGCGACTTCACCGGCGATGTCGGCTTCGGTGTGGAAGACGCTCAGCGGGATTTCGTAGGTCGCGCCCGTTGGGTTGTTCGTGAAGACGATATTCAACGTACGAATCTGGTTCGTCGAAGAAACCGCGTTCACAACAATCCGGTCACCGACCTGAATACCCTGCAGCTGATCGATCTTGATGACCTCTTGATTGCTCGAGGTCATGCCGCCGGGGGTCGAGGTAACGTAAAGCGTGTCCTGGATGACGTAGACGATGTCGGTATCGTCGAAGCGGCCAGCCACCGTCAACGTGTCCACTGGCTGCCCTGGAGTCGTGCTGATACGGACCTGGATACCGTTGGTCGAGTTGTCGACGATTCGGTTGCCGAAGATATCCGGACCAACACGGGTCACGTCTGGCGTGAACAGCGCGACCACGCCGTCGTAAACGGTGTAGCGGCTTTCTTCAAAGCTGTTTGGGTCTGCCGACAAGGCCGAGTTCGAGCTCAGGTGAATCACGTTGTAATTCACCGTCGGACGAGCTTCTTCCATGTAGATTGGCGACATGTTGACCGAGGCACCGTTCACACGCACCACACCACCGGCGTAGCGAATGTCGGCACCAATGATCGAGTCGAGGAAGATACCGGCGTCTTCGTAGCTGCCGCGACCTTGCTGCTTATCGACCTGCTGGTTGAACAGAATACCGCCCCAGTTACCTGCTCCGGCGTTGGCCTGGGTGTTGCTGGCGTGACCAACCTTGTCAGTCGATCCGGTCGAACCGTTGAGGTAGGTGGTTTCGCGGTACGAAGTCATCGTGACGCGAAGATTCTTACGTTCGGTATCCTCGATCACGTTACCATTGGCATCGGTGTACGCGTCGAAACGTTCTGGAATACCGAGAACCTGCAGCGACGAGAAGCTGTTGTCGCTGGTCACCGTGGTGCTACCGACCTGAATGCTGGCATTCGAGAACTTCAGGATCGCACCCGCATCGATCATCATCGTCACGCCCTGCGGCAGGATGATGTCGCGGCCATCTTTCAGGGCCTGCGTGGTGTTGAACGGGTTCTGACCGATCAGGTAGGCAACATTGTCTGCCAGTACGTTCTGGTCGTCATCTGGCTGAATACCGACAACGCGGATCACGTCACCACGACCGGAAGCAGTCGCAGCGGCAATGGCAGCGGCGATTGTCTTGAACGGCTGCGTCAGCGAGCCCGTTTCACCGACACCGTTGTACGAAGCATCGACGATGAACGTACGAGGCGTTGCGTCATCGAGGTTGGCGTCCTGGGTTGGTTCAGCACGGAACCAGAAGTTGAAAGCCCCGCCAGCGACACCATCGAGGTCGCCGTCCAGTGCGGCACCTGCCGAGGTACCACCAGTGATCAGCAGAGCCTTGTTCTGGATGATGCCCGACGACAGCGAGATGGGCGACGTCGCGCCCAGGTTGCCCAGTTCGATGCGGTTGTCAGTAGCATTGGCATAAACGGTAAAATCAGCCGAGTTGATCGCGCTGACCAAGGCGGCAACCACTTCGCTCCGACGAGCGTTTGCTAGGAACTGCACCGCAACGTTGTTCGGATTGTTCAGGTCGACCGGATCGCCTTCCGTCGCGACGATGTCGATCTCGAAGGTGATTGTCTTGGTGCCATCCTTCAGCGTAATGGTGTCGCCATCTTGGAAGCCTTCACCACCGGTACGGACAACCATCGTGCTCAGTTCCGAGACCGAAGCACCCGTGTCTCGCAGGGCATCGTTGGCGGTTGGCGTGAAGCGAATCTGGAGGTTGTAAGCACCTTCGCTAGTACCGCCGAAACCGGAGTTTTCGATGTTCGGATCGTAGACGTTATTACCACTGGCCGAAACGCCAATGAAGTAGACGCCAGGTTCCAGGGACATCTGCAGGAACGAGTCTTCGCTGAAGTAGTCGTCGTTGCGACCGATCACCGAGTAGCTGCCGTTACCGTTCAAACGGTACAAAGTCAGAGCGGCATCCAACTGGCTGGCGTCGGCCAGACGTTCGGCGACGATTTCCGCCGACAGCGTGCCCGTTTCGCTGATCTCGAAACGGTACATGTCGATATCGATGACGTCTGGACGATAGAGGTGCTGCAGGTGGTTGATATCGAAATCACCTGGCAACAACGATTCGACACTGGTGACGTAGCTGTAGTTGCCATCTGCTTCATTGTCCGCTCCCATGAGCGTTCCTGGTGGCAAATCGTAGGTGTGATCCAGCCCCAGCAAGTGGCCAATTTCGTGGAAGGCGGTCGACTGCCATGCAGCGCCCAGTTCGTCGTCGCCAACACCGTTATGGTCGGCCAATTCCATGATCGCCAGACGACGACCATCCGGCAGGTTCGAGTTACCGGCCAAACCGGCAACACCACCTACACCTGTGATGATGTTCGCGGAAATCGCACGCAGGTCACCGGTGACGATACCGTAGTCCGCTTCGATGCTGTTCGGGACTTCGACGAACGTCACGCCAGCGTAGAAGCCGTAGATCTCGAAGATCTCGCGAGCGCGCTGCTTCTGAGCTTCGGTGATCTGGTTGTACAGCGCGGTCTGGCTGGTGCTACCAGGATCGTAGCCGTAGATGTCTGGGAAGTTGTAGGTGATGACTTCAACGCCGTAGCCGTTGGTGTCTTGAGCACCATCTTCCAAGTGCTCTTCACCACCCACTTCGATGTCGCGGTGACCTGGTTCGTCGTTACCGCCTGGCAGTGTGAGGTCGTACGAAGTGTTGTTGCGAATTTCGCTGGAGATGATGATCGACTGCGATCGATCGACGATGATACCGGTCGACTTCGTTCCGACCGTCATGGTGACGCGGTTTTCGACAGTACCACGCAGCTTGGTGCGAGCTTCGCTGTAACCCGTGACTTCGGTTGCGGTGGCGTTCAGCCCGGAGTTAGTGATCGCAACGCGGATCGCGGCCGCCAGATCGACCGATGTCGGACCGATCAGGCTCATGTTGATGATCGTGTTACCGCTGGTGCCGGTGCCATCGATCGAGAGCTCGAAGGTGACCGAGTTCGTGCCATCGTTGATGGTGAACGTGGTGCCATGCAGTGCGGCACTTGGTACCTGCGTTACAAGGAACTCGTGGTTGCCGTTAAGCAGGTTGGCATTGGTATAGTCTTCAATCCCTTCAGGACCTTGCAGCGTGCCGCTCGAGTTCGACAAGTCGTAAGCGGTATCGAAGCTCGTGCCTGGGTTCGCTGCCCCTGGGATGGTCAGATCAAGAACCTGGGCGTCCTTCGAGATGATACCGCGAACGCCAATCTGCAGACGGAACACCGTGGCGAAACCAGCATCGGCGTAAGCAGGATCGACCAGCTTATCGATGTCGTTGGCGAAGGTCAGAATGGCCCTGTCCAATTCGGCATCGTATTCCACCGTAGTCGGATAGAAGGCTAGTTCACCTTGGGCATTGCCCAGGTCAGCATTGGTCGAGTTCGCGTCGACTGGCTGCTGGAAAGTCAGCTGGTAGTAGTCTGGATTGTTGGCCAGTTGGGGATCAAGATCGTCGTTGTTGAAGTAGACGTAGATCTTGTCGGTCTGCATCACCAACTCGCCAGTGACATCGTCACGTTCGATTGGCTGTGGAACGACCGACATCACCTGAGGTGCCAGGTTCAGCTCGAAGTTGCGGGTGAACGGAGCGGCCGTTTCGCCGGCCAGATTCTGCAATGCATCGGTGATCTCAATTCGGTACAAGTCGTCTGGCAGTGCTTCCCCGAATCGCACCACGACCTGATTCGGCTGATCGCCAAAGCCGATGAAGCCTTCAAAGTTCGAGCCGGCACCGGTGATGATCACATCGTCCGCCGTTCCCAACTGACCATCCTGGCCAGCTCGCGTGATGCGGATCCCATCGGCCAGAGTCGACTCGTCCAGGAAATCGGTTGCGATCACTGGATCGGCGAAGTTGAACGTCAGCGAGCGTGGGGAGATGCCACGAATGTCCCCTTCTTGCAGCAGTTCGCCACTGTTGGGCTGGATGCCCACAAGCTGCGGAGTCGTAAGCAACTGACGCGTTTCCAACGCTTCATGCTGCATGACTCGCTTCTTGGTTTGCCGAAGCATTCGGTTCTTTTTATTGAGATCGCGGCGTTGAGCTCGGGTTAGCTTACTCGCATGACGAACGGTCATTTGGCAAACCTTTTTATCTTCAGTTAAAGCTGAACTTGTATGTTGAGTTGGTACAGCGACTTCGTGTCGCAATTCGGGAGGGAAGTCCCGGAATCAAAAATCGGGGTAGGCAAACGCAAAGTGGCGAAATACCCGACATTTAGGATGATCCATGTCGGATTATAATTACCCAAATTAACACAGCAACTTCTATCGGGGGGATCCAATCCATTTCCCCCATACATTGCAGCCCGCGGGTTCCTTAGAGTCCTGGCTTACCTCGATTTACGAGTTGCCCTCAGGATTTCTACTTAACTTACTGACTTGAAATGACTTAGAAGGTTGCCCTTAAGCCCCCCACTCTCGATGCAGTCCGAGTAGAGAAGGACCCTGTCGACGTTTTGACGCGGGCACCCGGCAGCTAGTTCCCGTATTTCCCCTAGAATCTGGCCAATCCAATCAAATCGCGCTAATCTTCCAGCACCACCTTGGCCGAGAGGGGAAGTCAATCCTGACGCCGGATGTTTCGCGCAAGCGCATGAGAAGAGCCTCCCCGGTCTGGGGAGGCTCTTTTGATTTCTGAATTGGGCAAATCTGCCTGAAAACGAGCGATTAGAGGCTAATTAGCTCGTTCTGCCATTCGTCGTCAGCGAACAGATCGTCGCTGGCATCCGACGAATCTTCTTCCAGCAGATCGACTCCGTCATCATTCGACCAGAGCAGATCCGACTGATCTTCACCAAAGGCAGCCAAAGTCTGATCAGTGATGGATGGCTCGAAGGACAATTCGCCTTCACCTTCCAGAGTTGCACCGGTCGATGGAGACGAACCGTCGTTGACGATCGGCTGGATCGTCACCAGATTCGAGGCGGAAGCCGAGCTCGACTTGCTGCTGGAAGACGAGGTCATCGCGGCCGAAGTCGAAGAACTGCTCGAGGTCCATTCCGTCATCGTTTCAATGGCCGAATCGGTCGAAGAGGCCAAATCGGAATCGGACTCACCTTCTGTTCGCGTGATTGGCTGACGCATCAGGTTCAACAAGCGAATCAAGTCCGCATTGTTGAAGCGCCCGTCGCCGTTCACATCGATGAATCGCTTGAACCCAGCGGTCGCTGCCCCCATCTCTGGCAAGTCGCGAGAACCAACCGTTCGCAGTTCCGAAATGACCGAAGCCAGGTCCTGGCCGGTCAGCACGCCGTCGTTGTTCACGTCGCCAGGGCTTGCCCCTGCTGAATTGAAGAACGTTGCCACCGACGAACTGGTAACTGCATTCACGGGGAGTGCCGAAGTATCCAAAGCAGTCACCAGAGTGACCGTTGCAGTTGCCGTATTGCCGGCGGTGTCCTGGACGGTGTACTCGAAGGTGATGTCTTCGGTCAGATCGATCACGCCCGTGGCGTCGAACAAGATTCGCGTGCCATCTGGCGACACGGTGATGTCGAGACCAGGCGTCAGAACTGGACTGATATTGGTCACGCTACCTGGAACGATCGTCAGCGTACGGTTGAAGTGGCTGCTGTCGTTGGCCAGGACGTTGAAGTACTGTCCGGCGGTGTCGTCTTCGTATTCGAAGATGTCGTTGCTGGCGTACAGACCCGGATCTGGATCTTGCGAGATGAAGATCTCGTAGTCTTCGATTTCACCGAAGATATCGTCGGCATCAGGAGCGATGTTCAGCGTTGGTCCAACACGGAAGCGTATATCAACCGCCAGGCGAGCTTCTTCTGGCAGGAACGAGTCGTCGAACACCCACGATGGAATCACAAAGGTGTAGTCGTGCGTTCCCAGTTGCATGTGAACATTCTTGAAGATCTGTTCACCGGCGTCGTTGAAGTCGCCATCTTTGTTCAAGTCGATCCAGGCATTCAGCACCGTGTTCGAGTATTCGACACTCGAGGTGATGCTGATCGTGTTGGTACCGATCTGAATACCGTTGCCGAAGAAGACACCGTCGTCAACAACCGGGCTATCACCCAGGAAGGCACCATCGGCGATTGGAACGGTACCACCGATTCCGCTGTCGCCCGAGTCCGTTCCGGCGATCACGCCAAAGCTGATTTCGGAAGACGCTTCTGCGGAACCATCAGGATTGATCGTGACCGTAATCGGTGTGTCGGTCGTGACGACATAGCCTGCGGTGGGCACCGGCAGAATCTGGAACTCACCCGAGAATGCCGATCGCATCACGAAGCGACCAAGATCATCCGAAGTGGCGGTTGGTTCGCAAAGACCGATCTGGCCGTCACCGTTGTAGTCGATGAAGAACCGGATTCCGGCGATCCCCGCTTCACCAGCGTCCTGAACACCGTTGAGATTCAAATCCTGGAAGGCAGTCCCCAGAATGCCAGAGGTCACGCCACCAACCACGTCGGAAGCCAAGACCAGTTGGTCACTGTCGAAGGCGATGCCTTGGGCACCAACCGAAATGAATTCGTCGTCGTTACGGACTTCAAAGCGGAACAAGTCCGAGTCGTAACCGGTGAAGTACTGTCCGGTCGCAGCCGCTTCTGCCATAGCATCGGTGATGCCAACCATGCTGCCTTCCGCGGTGATCATATAGTTCTGCGGTGGAGCAGCGTTGACGAAGTCAGCCGAGGCGAGCGTGCCAGTTGGCAGGAAGTCGTAATAGGTGTCGTCGCCGCCGGAAGCACCAACCCATAGATCGAGGCCCAGATGATTCACGGCTTGCGTGATCGCCGATTCAGCGTCGGCCCAGTACTGCATCTGAACGGCAGTCATACCGTTGGTCACGGCATTTTCGCCCGACAGCACGATCACCAGGTCGTGCGTCAGCAGTTCTTCAAAGTCGCCGATACCGAAGTAATCGATATTGTAGAAGTCGGTTCGTTCGTAACCGGTGGCCGAAGTCGTACCATCGGAGAACGACCAGCTCACCAAGCCATTACCAACGACAGCGATCGAGTAATCTTCCTTGGCGATTTCCGCCAGCGTTCCCTTACCACGCAGGTAATCGAGGATCGCGTAGTCGTAGCCAAGCTGACCTGGCTGGTCGCCATCAAGGATCGCATGCGTGCTGGCGAAGAAGTTCGCACCCACCGCGCCGGCGAAAGACGTCGTTCCTTCTGGCAGAGCGACACCGCAAGCGTCGGTCGAACCGGACGAACCACCATCACCACCGCTGCCGCCCGACCCCGCGCCAGGCGTGGCATTCACGGCTGCCAGGGCGTTGATCAACCCATACCCTGTCAGGATATCGGGACCAGAAGTTGCCATGTCGGTCGCCGTCGCGCCAAGGATGTCGTAGACATTCCAGGGCGTAAGGGCGGAATTCTTCTGCAACATCAAAGCCGCTACGGCAGCGGCATGAGGTGCGGCAGCCGAGGTTCCGAAGAAGTTTGGAAAGGTATCCGCATCTTCAGGCACGTCACTGCCAAAGAACGTTGTATTAGTACCATCGGGGGCAACAAAGTCAGGAGATTGACGGTATTCAAATGTTCCTAAGCGATTGCCGGACGTATCGAAATATATCGCCACGCTACCGACCGAAGAAAAGTCCTCTTTGGTCGCGCCATTCGCTCCGAATGCAGGCGTGTCGTAAAAAGCCGCCGCCCCGACCGAGGCTGCACCATTGGCTGCCGCATGGCCAACCGCTGTACCACTTGGCAAGAAGTGCTCAGTAACCACGCCGTCCTGCGCACCCCAGTACTGGTACTTAAGAACGCGAGCATCTTCTCCGAAGTTCTTACCAATGACGATACTAAATTCTTCAGAACCAGTGGTATTTATGAATTGGAGAAACTCAAAGGCATCGCCACCAAAATTAGGATCGTCGGCGGTGCTCACGATTTCACCGTCTGCATCAAGCAGATAGATGCCGTAGTCACTCTGCGAGCCTGAAGAAAGCCCGGAAAGGTCAGAAGAAATAAACGGTTGATCCCACTGTAACGCAATCCGCAGCAAGCCACCGACTGGAATTGTCACCGCTTGTCTCGTATCAATTTGTGCCCCGAGATCAAAGTCGTGCAATTGGCCCATCGTATCATCGTTGATGCCACTATTTTGATAGGCCGCCTCGTAGCTTTCATCTCCTGAATTTCCGGCAGAACTAAAGTAGGCTACCCCTTGTGCAGCCACCATATCGATCGCCTGGGCGAGGATACCATCTTGGAACCACGATTCGTTGGCAAAACCTACGTCATCAACAATGATGTCGGCCCCTGCCTGCGCCAGTGCGAGAATCCCAAAATACATGTCGACCTCTCCATACATTGCGGTATAGAAGAGAATCGACGCGCCTGGAGCGACATCGTGGATAAGTTGTGCCATCGCCCGACCCTCATCAGGAGTCGAGAAACCCAAATCGGCTAGAGGAGCGTCCTTGAGAATGGTGATATCGGCTGGCAAATCATCATTGAGAATGTCGGCATCCATTTGTCCTAAAGCGTCAAATGAATTCGAGATCACACCGACGCTGACTCCAGTCCCATCGAAACCAAGGTTCGCGCGAACCTGGTCCGAGTACATTGATGCATCCCCTTGGCTGGTAGTCTGACCGACACTGAATGTCGGAGCAGTCGCAGCAGCAATGGAATGGATGCTTTCGAGCGAGTTAAGCGATTCGACGAGATCCAATGAAACACGCGCCGATACAAGTCGACCTACCGTTTGGATTTCGGTCGCGCCCAAAGCGGACAGGTCGTTGACCAATGCCGTCGAATCCGCCGCCGAAGCAATCGCTCGAATCAAAACGGTTTCACTATTCACAATCGCGTAAGGAACATCGATGGTCACAGCGCCCCCATCGTAGTCCGGATCGTTAACTTGCGAATTGTATTGAGAAACAATGTTGACAAGGTTGTTGCTGAATTTGCTCAGCCCAGAATCCGACCCGGAGCCCACACCTTCAGAGAAGGACGTTGTGACATCCCCAGCTAACAGATCGCGAGTCTCCAATACCTCGACCTGCTGACGTCGGGCTCGTTTTTGGCGTTTGATTCCACGTTTCATGGAAACACTCCTCACCTACGATGAATCTCAAGTTGTTCTGATGAAATGGACGGGAGACCAGTCATTTCGATGAGCACAGTACCCGGTCGGCGATCTTGCCTTCCGAAACCGCTTCGGGAGCGAACCAATTGCCCCTGTCTTGGGCCGCTCACACCACTCACCTGTTGGCTTATCCCCGCCATATAGGTAGTTCTGCGGAATATACTTAGACTGACATTAGTTGCGAATGTTCCGTTTTTCTACCCATTTCCCCAGAAATCGACAAAAACGATTCCCCCCGACAGAGCCGTCTCTTCAGGAAGAACCGTTCTAGATGTCCACCGGGCGCAAAAAAATAGGGCCGGCAAAATGCCGGCCCTATTAGTTTTTCTGATAGTCGAGCTTGTTGGTAGGTCTTACCAGGTGTACTCGAAACCGACCGTTGGACCATGGTAAAGAGCGTTACCGTTGTCGTTGATGTTCGCAGCACGACCCGCCAGAGCGGTATTCAGCGGAACGGCTCCACCGGTCTGGAAGTTGAAGGAATCGCTACCCAGTGCCACACCGTCGATGTAGACGATCTGGTAACCGGCTCGCAAGGTACCGCGAGGAACGATGCGGAAGGTACTTAGGAAACCTGCTTCCAGAACCATCGAGGCTCGACGCTGGGCGGTCGTTTCCTGGATGTTAATACCACCAAAGTTGATATTCGATTCCTGCGTTGCACGGTTGCCGTAGACACCGATCTCGCCGAAGAGCGACAGCGTCCATCGGGTGGTCAGCTTCAGAGCCGAGTCGGTACCCCACTGCACACCGAACAGGTCGTTGTCAGCGTCGACGATATATTCGAGGGTGCCACCGCTCCCCTGAGTGTTCAGGACGGCGTCGTCGTCAACTCGGACGTAGCGGATACCCACCCACCACGAGCTTTGCCACCAGCAGTTAGCCGAGGTGAAGAAGCGGCGGTAGTTCAGCTCGAACGAATCGAAGCGGTTCGACGAGGAGTAGAGCATCAGGTCGCCACCGTCGGTTTCAGCGTAACCACCGACCGGATCGGTACCGAAGTCCGAGAAAGGCGAGAAGAGGTTACCGTTACCGTAAGCACCTTGCTGCGAAGCCCAGTTGCCCATGCCCATGTAGCTGAACTCGAGGTTGCCACCTGGGGTGAAGGCTCGATTGAGCGACATGCGGACGCCACCTTGGTTGGTGAAGTCAACGTCATCCGTATCGAGAACCGGATTATTCGCACCACCCTGGGAAGCCAGAACGATGTTGTTGTTCCCTGGTTCGTAGATAAAGAAGGTCGCGTCAACAACTACGTCGGCCCAGCGTGGAGCACAACGGCCACCGAAGGCCGATAGGTCCCAGGCATTACCGATACCGCGGCTGAAACCGCAGTAAACGCCGCCACCGGTTAGGCCGCAGCAGCCGCCGCAACCGGCTCCGCCACAAGCACTGCAACCGTTGCCGAGACCACCGAGGTGACCTCCACGGCAGCTTTGGCAGCCTGCACCGCCACACGACTGACAGCCGTGGCCGCCGAGGTGACCTGCAGGCATGACATTCGGATCCATCATTGGCTGGCCAGGTCCGGCCATGCCGTACCCCGGACCCATCGGCATGCCATAGGCAGCCGGCGACACTCCGTTCGGAGCGTATCCTGCAGCCATGCCTGGCATCATCATCTGGCCGTAAGGATCCATGGCCACATAGGGGTTCATCCCAGGCTGCATCTGCGGCCCTGGCTGGCCTTCAGGATGACGTTCGACACGCCAATCGCCGCTAGCGATATGG
The DNA here is from genome assembly GCF_039541315.1 of Bremerella cremea. GTDB lineage: Bacteria > Planctomycetota > Planctomycetia > Pirellulales > Pirellulaceae > Bremerella > Bremerella cremea. The sequence continues at coordinate 303,108 of NZ_BAABFZ010000003.1, forward strand.
GTGACGGCAGACGTTTCCTGACCGATCGTCTTTTGACCGGTTTGGTTGGCATAGGTTGTCTTGGCAGCGTTCGCCTGGCCGGCAAAAAGCACTGTGGACAACGTTAAGGCAGTCCACAAGGTAGTGGCTCTCATGGGTTCCTCTTTCGCAATCGAAAGGCAACTGGATGGCCCAGTGGTCGACAACGGTTGGTGAATGAGCGGCCGGAAGTCAAATAACAGACCTCCAGCGTGTATCAGGTTGAGTTTTCGATACCTTCAACACAAACGATCGGCACGGAAACGCAGGCAAAACCAACACTTTCAGCATGAGCCGCAGATATTTTGCAAATTAACAAGATTACCAATCCTGCTAGCAAGAGGGGCCGTCGGATCATCGCGGGCTGATTTATAGGGAAAGCGGCGCTTACCCTATAATTTCCAGGGAATTTGCATACTTCCGAGTCCCTTCCGGAGGCTCGATTCACTTGACTGGCTTACATCTCTGCGGGCTGATCGATCGGGCTTCTCCGAGCTGTTTTCGCCTCGTCTGCCCCTGATTCCATGCCCGAACGCATCGATTTATTGCGAACTATTTGCTTTCATGGCGCAGTACCTATGGATTACGACCCGGAGTCCAAGATCCCTCCCTAAGCCGTGGGCAGTTCATGAAAGGGGAAAGAAGCAGAAGGCTCGATTCTCTTCTCCACCGGGCACCCCCTCTCCATGGCTGCCTCAAACGCCAATCTGGGGAAAGGTGGCATCCGTACCATTAGCAAGCTAAGCGGAATGCCCGTTTCTATAACCGCGAGTCGCGCAAAAACAAAAGAATTTGATTTTACTTGAACATTTCACTAGACTCCTGGCCTCTTCGCATCACTCTTCTTCTCTAGCCACGTAAGGAGTCTCGTCATGCTGGCGAAAAGAGGGTTTACCCTCGTCGAATTGCTGGTGGTCATTGCCATTATCGGAGTGTTGATCGCCTTGTTGTTGCCAGCCGTTCAGCAGGCCCGGGAAGCGGCCCGTCGGATCAACTGCAACAACAACCTGAAGAACCTGGTCATTGCTCTGCACAATCATCACGATACCTATGGCTATTTCCCGCCTGGGGGCGAGCATACGAATGACGACAATCGACAAATGTGGGGCTGGGGAGCCCGCATCCTTCCGTTTGTAGAACAAACGAGCCTTTACGATCGCTTGGAAGTCTCTCAACAGGACCTGAAAGTCACGCTGGACGACACAAGCCTTCGTCCGTTGGTGCAAACCCGACTCGATGTTTTCATCTGCCCCTCCGATCCAGCAGGCCATCTGATGGATGGTGGGAAGATGAACGGCGGCACTGGCCGTCATTTCAGTGGTGATGCCAATATTGGTACCAATTTCCGTTTGTCGAAGTCCAACTACATTGCCGTGATTGGGATGTACGACGTCAACCATCTGAAGAATAACGGCATCTTGTTCCGCGGCAGCAAGACGCGTCTGGCAGACGTTACGGATGGCACTTCCAACACGTTCATTCTGGGTGAACGAAATCGTCGCTGTGCCCAGGGAACCTGGGTCGGTAATCGAAACTTGCCGGGAAGTGGCCCCCAAGGCGCCGACTACACGCATGGGCGGATCACACGACCGCTGAACGATCCCTTAAACGGAACGCATCAGTGCATCGAAGGCTTTGCCAGCGATCACCCTGGCGGGGCACTGTTTGCTTATGCCGACGGGTCGGTGCATTTCATTGCGGACACGATCCACTATCGCAACGCCGGTGTGAATGGACAGGACTACCAAAACACCGCGGCACCTCCCACCTTCAATCCAGTGAATCTGGGAGTCTATCAGCGTCTGGGCGTTCGTAACGACGGTCAGCCGATCGACAATTCTTAATTCTCACCTGGGGCACGATCCGGCGTCTTAGGGGGCAGACGCTGGCTCGTGCCTTTCTTGAAGGGAAGCTAAATCTATGAAACGACGTTGCACACAGCTCTTACTGCTTGGCATCTTTGCCATCACCGGCTGCGGATCAGGCAACACGTCGACTACAACCGGGACAGTGACACTCGACGGAAACCCTTTGCCAGACGCCGAGGTGGTCTTCACGCCGGAAGGTGGCGGACGGCCAGCAGTGGCCGAGACGAACGAGCAGGGCGATTTCGAGCTGATCTACACCGTCGGGCAGAGCGGGGCTCCGCCAGGCAAGTATGTCGTTCGTGTGCGGACAGCAACGACCATGGTGAACGACAATGGCAAAGAGGTGATCGTCGAAGAGAAGGTGCCTCCCCAGTACAACGATCAAACCGAATTGGTTTGCGAAGTAATTCAAGGCGAGAACAACCACTTCGAGCTCGCTTTAAAGAGCGACGACTAACACCACGTGTCATTGGCACGCTCAAGAAACAATGGAAGGGCAAGCCTGGCATGCAGGCTGCCCTTCCGGTCCAATCGCTCCCAGTGGGAAGTGAGCAGTTTAGGGGATCCAGTAGATCGCCCCGAGCACGGCTCCAGCCTGAGCGGCTGCGGCACGAGCACTCAGTGGAATTGGCGGAACCAGGTACGGTGCACAGTTGCCAGGGCGGTAGTAACCCAAGGCATAGCGGCACTCGGTTGGCGGGTTCAGCCCCATCTTGTATGGCAGGACAGCGACGCTTCCGAAGAAGTGGGCACCCGAGATGATCGGCTGCGAGATCGGTCCGGTCGTGTGACCGTAGCGTTCCAGGGCACGTTCTTCAAAGTACAGCGGCTTGTGGCACAGAGCCGAAGCGGTCCAGTTGACTTCCAGTGGAGCCCAGTGACGGCCCTCGAAAGGCTGATCGGTCCAACCACATTCGTATGGCAAGTTCCAATAAGCGGTCAGGAAGCACTTCTCATCGCTACCCAGATCCTGGATGCGAATACGCTTGATCTCTTCACCCGTGTCGATGCTGACGCGGCGATCGCGGATGTCGATCATACGACCGTCGGCGACAACCACACCTTCGATGTTTCGCCATTCGCGAGCTGGTGCTTCCTGCATGGCCTGAGCTTGCGACGACTCTGCGATCGCCGGATCGTCTTCGTCCGGAGCGAACGGCGACGAGATATCGAGCGAGATCTGCTTGATGCTGAAGCGACCGAGTTCTTCGCGGATTTCCTTGCAGTTATCCGACTCTTCGCAGCAGTTACGCTTCTGGTAGATCTGACCGCAGTTTGGATCGGCGTTGTTCGGAATTTCTGGCTGCGTACGGAACAGCGGTGGTGGCAATGCGTTCGACGAACGTGGAGGCGAGCTTGGCTGAACCGGAGCCATTGGCTTCACGTCAGGCGTTGGCATTTCGTCCATCGGGACGATGTCCATCGGCGAGCTTTCCATCGGAACGGAAGGCATCGGACGCGATGGCTGCAGGCTAGGCTGCATCGGGGTTGGTTCCATTGGCTGCGGAGTGCCAGGCTGCTCCAGCATCGGCTCTTCAGCCATTGGCTGACCAACCGGAGGGGCAGGAGGAGCCGAGAAACGGCTCGGTGGCGTCGCCTGCTGTGCGGTGTAATGAGGGATCTGATCGCCAAACGGATCGTTGAATGGATCGGCTGGCGGCAGGGTCGAAGCGTTCTGCACAACCGAGCGGCCATCGGCCGAAGTCAGTTGGACATGTGAAGCCGGCTGAACGTTGCTGACCGGCTTGGCTTCCGAGCGAACCTTAGCAGAAGGTCGCCACTGCAGATGGCTTTGCGGCGTGCTCGACTGAATCGGGGCCGCGGTGTTTTGAGCCGAGGGGAGGGTACGAGGCGATTGGGCTTCAGCCACTGGCATCAAACCGCCCAGCACCACGCCACATTGCACCATCAAGGTGGCGAGCAGCTTGATGCTATTCGTTTTTGTCGTGTGTCTCCGGGCTGTAGTTAGGAGACTCTTGAGTGATGGCGATGTCATGAGGATGGCTTTCCCTAACACTAGCCGAGGTAACTCGGATAAAGGTGGCGTCCTTGCGCAACTCCTCGATGGTCCGCGTTCCGCAGTACCCCATGCCGGCTCGTAAACCGCCAACAAGTTGGTACACAAACGCGTTCAAATGTCCTTTAAACGGCACACGACCTTCGACCCCTTCCGGGACCAGCTTGCCACCATCGGTGACACTGCCTTGTCGGTACCGCTCCTTGGAGCCTTTTACCATCGCACCGAGGCTGCCCATCCCGCGGTAAACCTTGAAGGTTCGACCTTGGTAAAGGATCACCTCGCCAGGGCTTTCAGCCACGCCAGCGAACAACCCGCCAACCATGACCACACTAGCACCTGCTGCGATCGCCTTGGTAATGTCGCCCGAGAACCGCACGCCGCCGTCTGCGATGATCGGAATTCCGTGTTTCTGGGCAACCATGCTCGTGTCATGAATCGCCGTAATCTGCGGAACACCAACCCCGGAGACGACTCGGGTTGTACAGATCGAACCAGGTCCGATGCCAACCTTAACCGCGTCCGCGCCCGCTTTGATCAAGTCTTCGCATCCTTCCGCGGTCGCCACATTGCCGGCGATCACGTCGATGTTCCAATTCTTCTTGATCTCGCGAACGGTCTCGATGACGTTCTTGGAGTGCCCGTGAGCACTATCCACTACCAACACGTCGACGTCGGCATTGATGAGACTTTGAACTCGGTCGAAATCCATCACACCAACGGCGGCTCCAGCCCTGAGGCGTCCCATCGAGTCTTTGGACGCTTCGGGGAACCGGTTCATCATGTCAATGTCTTTGATCGTGATGAGACCCGTTAGTTTGTAATCTTCGTCAACCAGTAAAAGTTTCTCCACCTTTTTAGCCGTTAAAATTTGCTCAGCTTCCGCAAGCGTTACGGTCCCCGTTGCTGTCACGAGGTTGTCTTTCGTCATAACCTCTGCAATAGAAAGGGCATTCGACTCAAGGAACCGTAAATCGCGGCGGGTGATGATACCAGCTAGCTTGCCATCAGTTCCGATGATCGGAACGCCGGAAACGTGATGCTGATCCATCAGACGCTTCGCTTCGTCGACAGGTGCTGTCGGTGGTAGCGTGACCGGGTCGACGATAATGCCGTTGGCCGACCGCTTCACCTTGGTGACTTCTTCGGTCTGCACTTCGGTCGAGAGATTCTTATGGATGATGCCCAGGCCACCTTCTTTTGCCAGGGCGATCGCCATCTCCGATTCGGTGACGGTATCCATTGGCGAGCTGAGCAGCGGAATGTTCAGCGAGATGTTCGCCGTCAGGTTGGTCTTCGTCGTAACATCGGCCGGCACGAAGTCGCTGTAGCGAGGACTCAACAAGACGTCATCGAAGGTAATCGCGACCTTATTGAAGCGATCTTCCATGGACATACAAACTCCTGTCGGTAATGGGTGCTGGCAAATGCGAGGGGAGAAACCCTGTATTATGCACCAAACCGCCCCACCTCGGCAACGCGTGGAACTTTAACAAAAACGGGAGCTTTAGGAGATTTTTCGCCCGATATTTGCCCCATTCGCCACCCGCTACGGGCAAATCGTCTTCCAACCTCGGCTTCGGCAGACAGGCCTTGCCAATTCTGGCTTCCGATCCAGGTAAGAAAAAAGGAGGCGTCCCGATTGGAACGCCTCCCCCGTGTGTTATTCCGGCAAAGAGAATTCGCGCGTCGAGCCGGCTGCTGGTTGAGATTTGCCGTGACTCGACGACCTGGTTAGTCGCGCAACTCGATCACGAGGTCCTGGTTTCCTTCAGGACCGATCGTTGCTGTCAGTCCGGAAGTCTTGTAGCTGATGTACTTCTCTGGCAGGAACGAGCGGGCAATCGACTTGTCGGCGTCGGGGTCGGTTGTTTCGATCTCGATCACTTCGGTCTTGACCGCGGAAACCTTGTATTCCGCCGGAACCATCCCGTCGTGCGTCGGATAGGCCTGCAGCACGAAACGTCCATCCATGTCGGTTCGAGCCGAACCACCTGGGAAGCCAGCGTGCTCGTCAACCGGTGTGAACACGATGATGGCCTCGGAAACGGGCTCGTTGTTATAGAGCAAAGTACCCGAGGCAGGCACTAACGCCATGGCACCATCAGGAAGAGCACGCCCCCCAAAACCACAACCAAACTGCCCCAGCATCAACACGCCTAGGACTGCGATGAATGCAATTCTCATGGTTTGTCTTTTTAACTCCACCAATCACACGGCCGAAAGCGGTCGACCGTGTGGTAAAAGCCAATAGGGAAGAATGCCTTAGTCGTTGCTGACCGTTTCGCCAGCGGCTCGGGTACCCAGGGCACCCCAAACGCCGTAAGGCGAAGCATAGCCAGCGTTATAAACCGGGTGAATCTGCGACTGGTCGCCGGTGTCGATCGTATCGGTAATGAACCGAGACGAACCATCAGCGAAGGTGCAGACGATACCGCCAGGATGCTTGCTACCGGCACTGTACAGCCCGACATACACGTGACCCATCTGCGGCTGCGTGAAGCAGGATGGCGAGTTCGGCGGGACGTTGGTGTGGAAGCCGGCGAAGAATTCAGCCCCATCCGCCCAGCGATAACCACGTAGTTGCTCGCCTGAAGCGACCCAACCATCGGCGTAATATTCGTTATTGTTGTAGTCGTACAACGCCTTACACGCGGCAGGATTATTGATCCGCGAAGTGCTGGCAACCATACCGATGTGACGACGCGAGGTTGGTCGCGAGAGCTCTGACAAGGCAATCGTGTTCGAGGTACCGTCGGTGATGTCGCGGAAACGGTACGACATGTACGAAGCGAACATACCACGCGAACCACGCACGGTTGGCGTCGTCACCGAAGTGCTGATCGCGGTGCCGTTGGCGCTGTCGCCACCACACATCACGTAGTTGTTCATACCGATCGCGGTGTTGGCTGGCGGTGGACCTTGGCCGTCCGAAGGACAGAGCAGGGCATCGACCACCGCTTCCGCGAACGTTGGACCGGTGATTTTCGAGGAATCCCATGGTGGAGCTTCGACACCACCCACGAAGTGATCGTAGAGTGCCTGCTGTTCGTAGAACGGAGCCAGGAACAAGAACCCGCTCAGGCGACTACGCTGACCACCGACCGACGAACTTGGAGCCCCCGTACCGCCATTACGAAACGGGAACGAGCCGAAAGCGTCGTGGTAGTTGTGCAGTGCCAGGCCCAACTGCTTCAAGTTGTTGGTGCACTGCATACGTCGTGCGGCTTCGCGAGCTTGCTGAACGGCTGGCAGAAGCAGAGCGATCAACACGCCGATGATCGCGATCACCACAAGCAGTTCCACCAAGGTAAAACCGCGCAGACGATTGCGGTTCAGACCCATTTGCATAGATACATCCTTATGAAGACGAAAAAACTGGTAGGCGTCAGACGACCATCCATCGCGCAATGCACGACGTAACCGCCGTTCGACGGAGGGGGAAGGCTTAAGCCTGGGAAGTTTAAGGATGCATGATTGGGGTAAGACTCAAACTAAAAACCGTTTGCCGAATCCGTCCATCCTTATCGCTGGGGGTGGCAATTAGTCGAAAAACACTCCTTTGCAGCAACAGAACTTGGTCTGCGCTAGACGAGCAGTGATAGCAAACGGGAGCGTTTTGCGCTTTATCCCACATTCACGCGGACATTCAGGCATTTATGGTCCCCATGCTTTGAATGGCCTACGCGACACGGGACTTAAGATTCGTTAGCCACCTAAGAACACGTCCGTGCAAATTGCTAACTATTCTGCGCAAAGAGATACGAAGAGTTTTGCCGTTTTTCGGCAGCTCGATGCCGGACCAATCGAGCTGCATTCTGAAACCGCTCTGGCGGGCACAGATTATCGCCGTTTTGAGTCGGCGATTTTCCAAAGCGGCGGCGTGTTGACGAAGCCATACTGCTTCGCGAAACCATCATCCCGAACACGTCGAGTCTCGGCGTGCGAAACCGCGAAGAGGGGCAAAATCGGAGTGCCATCTTCCCGCTTCTCGTACTCGGCGTCCTTCTTCTGACACATCAAAACACCACCCATGCGTCCGCCAGGGGTCTCGCCGATGAGGATGTCGATCTTCACAGGGCCTTTCAGCTTGATCCATTTGCCAGCATAGGCCGTACGAGTCGTGATGACCTTCGGGCCGCCGAACTCCTGTCGCAGGGAATTGTCGTAAGGACCATTCCCGACGTTCACCATCGGTTCCCACGAACCATCCAGTACCGGCTTGTTGTTGATATAGACCATCAGCATGTCGTCGAAGAACCCGACAAACCGCCATTCGCCATCTTCCGGCGGCGAGACCACTCCGGTGTAATGCACGAACCAGCCACGCGGCTCGACTTCACCCTCGACGTTGAAGGCTTTCGGGGCGTCGTTGGCATCCGCGTTCGGAATCATCAACTGCGATAGCTGCAATTGCGTGCTCGCCTCGAAGAACCTTTGCGTGGCCTGGTCCGACATGCCCGCCGCCACCAGGCGATTCATCGTGGCAATATAGTCAGGAAAACGACCGGTATAGTTGAGTGGTCGACGTGAGCGATCTTGCTTCATATCGAAGAAACGCCCCACCAGACCTGGACCATACATCCCGGCACCTGCTCCGGCACCACCGCCCCCGGAAGATCCAAAGCGACTGGCACTGTCGCCGCCGATCTCCTGCATCAGCGAATCACTCGACAACATCGACTCGAAGCTATCGACCACTTCCAGCGAGCTATCCATCATTTCGGCAGCTTCGACCTGAACGATCGGCGTTTCCTGCGCCTCGATCGTCAACGCTTCCGCCATCATCTCATTCAGCTCGTTTTCCATCTCGGAGAGATCTTCGGCGAACTCGAATTCCTCGAAGCTGTCCATTTCGAGCGACTCTTCCGAATCGTTGACGGCATCGATCACCATCATCTTCGGCTTTTCGTCCAGATCGACGGTCAGAACCACCAATAGAACGATCAGCATGAAGTGGACAAAGGCACTGGTCAGCATCGGAACGACGCGAAAGAACTTGTTGCCCGAGTGCGACGATTCAGTCGATTCCGGAGATTCGTTGTCCATAGAAACTATCTTGGCCAAGGGGAGATGCGGAGCAGGGATGGCGCGATCGTCTAAGCGCAATCACCGCCTTCGCACACAGAGTGCCAGCGAGTAGAAGACCGCTTAGATGATGGATATCCGCGAACCATCCCGAGAACTGTTCGGGGAAAGATTCGCAGTAGTTTAGACGGACTATTCCCGATCCGACGCCGCAGAAGGAAGAAAGATCGACAGAATTTTATACTTACTCCCTCCCGCTGTTTCTCGTGATATCTGAGACGACAACCGCGTCGTTTCAAACGACACTGCCCCCGCCTGATGCCCGTGAATCAGCCGTTAAGAAAATCAATCGAATTGAATGAGATTGGAATCGACCTGCACGGCCCGGATCGGATAGCCTTGCCGTACCTGCCAACTATTCTGCCGAGGAGCCCATCGGATGACTCGCCTTCTTCTGACAATCGCACTTTTGACTTGGCTACCCACGACTAGCTTTGCTGAAGAAAAGCCAGTGGAACCTCCGATCGAGTCGTACGTCGCTCTCGAGATCAAGCTAATGGAGCAGCGGCCAGGACGGGAAAAGCCTGTCTGCTTAGGACGGCCGATGGTGATGTGCATGCCAGGCTTCGAGTTCTCGATTCAGGTCGGCGGGGGGACCATGCCCTCGAAGTACTGGCCCGAGGAACAACGACTTGGATTCAAGTGCGTAGGCATGGTCACCGGCTATTCCGAACAGGGGTACGAAGTGAAGTTGTCGTACTCGAACGCGAATGTGCGCAAGTCAGACCAGGATCCCCACACCGAGATCTTCACCGAGACCACGACCAAACTGCGAACGTTACTCCAGCCAGAGAAAACGAAATCGATCCAGGTTGATCCGATTCACTTCCTGGAACTCAAACTGCAGAAAGCTCCACCGCGAAGCGTGGAATCCAAAGAGACCGCGGCGAACGAGTAGTCCGCGGAAAGAATCGACCAGGCAAAAAGCTGCGGCTTAGTTCTGCTGCTCGTCGAACACGCGACGCTGGTTTCGCTTGTTGCGAAAGATGCCGGTCTTGGTAGTCGCCGGCACCATTTCCTGGGCTGCGACTTCGTAGTTGAGAAGTTGAACGGTGGTCTTCGATTTCAACTTGCCGTTGGCATCGTAAGCGGTCATCCAGGTTCCGACCACAAAGCCTGGGACGTCGGCACATTGGGCTTCGACCGTTTCGGTCGTTTCATCGGAAGAGGTGGTCTTCTGGACGATGAAGGCAACCGTCTTGATCTCGGTCAGCACCGGGTAAGGCTTATTGAGGGCGATCACTTCCGACACCATTTGCTTCTGAGGTGTCTCGGCGCCAACTGGCGTAAAGGTGTACTCGCGACGCAGAATGTAAGGTGGCGTTTCTGGGTTATAGAAAACCTTGCCTACGATCTTGGTAGGTTCGTCGAGGACTTCCATCTGGCGTACTTCGCATTTGAAGGGCTTGCCGAGGATCGAAATCTTTTGCTCACCGGCTGGGGTAATGCGAACCCGCTGCCCGCCACTTTGCCCATTGATCCCGCTACGGAATTCGCGGATCGGCTTCTCGAAGACCTGACCACTGACTTCCGACTTGGCTTCACGTTCGAGAACGATGTAGTCCTGGCCGACTTCTTTAAGACGAATGGTCAGCGTGGTGGTCATCGACGAAACGAGTTCGCCATCTTTGAAGGTCTCGGTGACCTGCTTGACCTGCTTCCACGATCCTTCTGGGAAGCTTGCCCACTCGTGGTGCTCGTGCGGGACCAACAGTTCTTGCGCATGCCCCACGCAGGGAAGCAACAGCATGAACAGAAGAGCAGCGACACGAAGCATGGAAAGTTTTTCCAGTGAGGGCGACGGACACACTAGGATAGGTTTCCCTGCCAGTGCTGGCAAACCCTCCGGACGTATCTTGCCTAAGCTACCTTATCTTGGCTGAAGATGCATCCAAGAGGGTCGATTTCCCCCTTCGAGAGTTGCTAATTTCCATCATTTTCGCCAACAGACCCCTCAGTGGAGTCATTTTCTGGAACAATCTTACCCACCAATTGCGCATCGTCGCGTGGGAATAAAGTGCGCACGTCGAGCAGCAGTTCGTTGTCGCTTCCCTGGGCCGCAACCACCATCGGGAAGCCATGCAAGTGAGCGAATAGCGCTTCTTTGCCTTCGGCAGTCGGCTTGATAACGACTTGGCGCGTCGGCAGTTTCACGCCGCCTGGCAGTACGAAAGTTTCCGCTTCGCGCGTTGTCACCTCTTCAATCCAAGGCGAAATAACGAACTGCTCCGCCAGGCGAGTTGCCCGAAGATCGAGGTTTTCGATCGGCGTCGACAACAACGACAACACCGGAATCCGGTCGTCGACTCGTTCGCCTGATTGATGAATCCGAAGGCAAACCTCCAATTCCGCAAACGCTGGTGCGGAAGCTCCTAAGTAAGCGGCGACCGGAACGGACCGCAGTTTCGCGATCGCCTCTTGCGAACCGATGATGATGCCGCATTCCGGACCACCCAACAGCAAGCCGCCGCCGAGCGTCACCAGGTCGGCTCCACTGTCGATCGCTTGCCGAGCATCGCACAGCGCGAGCGATGGCTCGAGCCCTTCCGCCGTCAGACCCGCGATTCCGAGATCAGCCCAGATCGCAGCACCGGTCGACTTCAACGTTTCGATGGCTTCGCGTGTGCTCGGGATGGCCGCACTGCCGGCTCCGTCGAAGTTGGTTCGATCGAACCACAATAGCCGCTGCGCGTTGCCTTGCAGATCGTTGGCCATTTCCGCCAACTGAACCTGATTGCTCGAGCCGATCTCTTGCACGTCGACTGCTTCGAGCAGTTTCGGAAGATCAATTCCATCGAACGTGGCTGACATCTGGCAGCGTGGCACAAACACGCCACCGCCGGTCGAAGTGGTCGCGACCAGGTAGATCGCCGAAGCGCGATCTTTCACGACCATCGCGGCCTGGGCTCCGGTGATCTCGCACAGAAGTTGTTCGATCGCTTGCCGGAAGTTTTGCTGGGCTGATGCGAGTCGGTAGTCGTGCCGGCGTGCATGGGCTTGTACCACGATCTCGTCCGCCAACGGACCAACCGGAAACTGCGTTCCGAGAATCTGCCCCGAAGCGTTGATCACCTCAGGTCGGCTGAGTCCCCGCTGCCCGAGGATCCAATCCGAGATTTCGCTCGCCAAACTTTGCAGCGAAGCATAGGGCAGGGTAGGGGCCGCTTCCATCGCCAGCTTCTGATATGGCTGCAGGTAGGCTTTGATGCCGGCAGCGACGGTGCTGCTGGAAACCTTGTGAGCCAGATCTTTCAGCGGGCGCAGTTCCATCAACTGCGAGATGGACGGAATTCGATTCACAGGGGAATCCGACATGTGGCAACCTTTCATGCGTCTTAGGGTTGCCTTCTATTATGCCCCGCCGCGAAGCTTTTTTCACGGGGCCCTCATGTGCGCCCCGCGCATCAAAAAGGCCTCCCAGTTGGAGAGCCTGGGAGGCCTTCGGGAATTGGCTTGATGGCGGGAGCTTAAAACTCTGGCCGCGGTGCATCCAGGAAATCGCTGATCGTCTCGGCTGGGCGAGGTTCCGGATCGCTTTGGAACCACGAACCAAACCAGGAACTTTCTTCCTTCTTCTTCGACGAGCGGTAGCCGCCGTTGTATTGATAGCGGGTATTGGTCTTCTTCTTATCATCCGCATCGTCAAACGGATTCAGGAAGTCGGCCGACTTCGAGAAGAAGTCCTTCGTCCCCTGATTGAACTTCTGGAGAGTGCTGGGTTCTTTCGACTTCTTTTTGCTACTCGCGGACGAACTGGTCCACGAAAGCGGGTTGTACCACTCGGCCGAAGCAGCGGCTGGCAGCGACAAGCATGAAATGCAAACGAGTGTCCAGACGAACAGCGTTTTAGTGCGAATCATTTCTTCGACTCCGTTAGTGGAAACATAGCAGGGGCGAATAGTTTCAATTTCGCGAGACCCTGTCCAGATCAATCCGCTTAAAAAAGTGACGTATTGCGACTTTTCTTGCCGATTGTCGCCGCCAGTAATTTTCCTTAGAGTGGCACTTCCCCAAACACCTAACAGGATGCATTCATGTCGAGCGAAATTCCCCGTATTGGCTTCCTTGGCGCCGGGCAGATGGCCTTGGCCATGGCTCATGGTTTTGTCACGAACGGGGGGATCCCAGGCGGCCAGATCGTGGCCTCCGATCCATTTCCTGAAGCCCGAACTCGCTTCGAGAACCAGATTTCCGGCGCGAAGACGACGACCTCGAATCAAACGGTGGTCGATCAAAGCGACGTCGTTTTCCTGGCGGTCAAGCCGCAGATGATGGCCGAAGCTGCTGCCACCATCAACGACATCCCTGATAGCTGCCTGTTTGTTTCGATCGCTGCGGGACTGTCGATTACCAAGCTGAAAGAGTTGTTCCCGACGAAGCGGATGATCCGCGTCATGCCAAACACACCTTGCCTGGTTGGCATGTCCGCATGTGCGTTCTCGGCTGGCGAAGGAGTCGAAGCGGCCGACATCGACGTCACGCAGAAGCTTCTAAACGCAACGGGCCTGGCTTTGCAGGTTCCTGAAAAGCAGTTGGATGCGGTGACCGGTTTGTCTGGTTCCGGTCCGGCGTTCATCTACATACTGATCGAAGCGATGAGCGACGCAGGCGTTCGCGAGGGACTGCCGCGAGGCATCGCTTTGCAGTTAGCAGCCCAAACCGTCAAAGGGGCCGCTGAGATGGTTCTGGCGACCGGAGAGCACCCGGGTGTCCTTAAAGACAAGGTGGCCAGTCCCGGCGGAACGACCATCGCGGGAATCCACGAATTGGAGAAAAAAGGCTTTCGTGGGGCAATTATCGACGCGATTTCGGCTGCAGCGGGGCGTTCTCGCGAATTAGGGCTGGATTGACAACCCAAACAGCCGATGCGAGTAATATAATGAAATGGCTAAGAGAGACAGCCTGAATGATAAGGAGTCGCCCATGAGTTCGCTCTTTTGCATCATCGACGACAAACACGTACCGATCTATCGGATCCTTTGGATTTCCGCCGTGCCGCACTTCTGCGGTGAAGAGGATTGCCAATGTGAAGGGCGGTATGAAGTCCGCCTGGAACAAGGCGAATCGCTGTGGACCAATCGCGAAGAACGCGACGATGTCCTGCAAGCGTTAGAAAAGTGGCACACCGGGGACGACCTGGATGCCGGCGGCCAAGACTTCGAGAGCTGGTCGTAAATGTAACCTTCGCAATCAATCTTTAACTACATATGCAAAGAGCCTGGTCGGAAACGACCAGGCTCTTTGTTTTTTGATACGACGCGATTTTACCGAATCTCGGCCACGCGGCAGTTTCCCCGTTACTTCTTGGCGGCTTTCTTTTTGGCCGACTTCTTCTTCGGGGCGGCGGCACTTGCCTTCTTGGCGGTAGCCTTCGCTGCCGGCTTGCTCGATGCTTTCTTGGTTGCGGACTTCTTCTTGGCTGGGGCTGCGCCGAAGGCTGACTCCCATCCGGCTGAGTACTTTTCGGTGGAGCCCACACGAATGATAGACACGGTAAAAACCTCCTGGAAACGTTAGTGTCCCTGATTTCAGATCAAGAACGTGAATCTTCGTTTAGTTAATAACGTATTTCGCATACAGGTCAAGGACCAAGCCGCTAGCGAGCCAGCCTCTTGTACTTGAACCGATGCGGCTCATCCGCGCTAACGCCCAGACGTTCCTTCCGTTGTCGTTCGTACGCGTCGAAGTTTCCTTCGCACCAGTGCACGTAGCCGTCCCCTTCAAACGCCAGAATATGCGTGGCGATTCGATCGAGGAACCAACGGTCGTGGCTTGTTACGACCACACAACCAACATAGTTCAGAATCGCTTCTTCCAGGGCACGAAGCGTGTCGACGTCCAAGTCGTTCGTTGGTTCGTCCAACAGCAACACGTTGGAGCCACGACGCAGCAGCGTTGCCAGGTGAACTCGATTGCGTTCACCGCCGGAAAGCACACCGACCTTCTTTTCTTGGTCTGGGCCTTTGAAATTGAAGCGTGAAACGTACGAGCGGGCATTGACCTTTCGCTTGCCCAGTTCGATCAAGTCGTGACCGCCACTGATCTCTTGGAAGACCGTCTTTTCCGGATCCAAAGCATCTCGCGACTGATCGACATAACCGAGTTCGACCGTTTCGCCCATAACGATCTTGCCCGAGTCTGGCGACTCTTGCCCGGTCAGCATGCGGAACAAGGTGGTCTTACCGGCACCATTCGGTCCGATGATGCCCACGATACCACCAGCCGGCAAGCGGAAGTTGAGGTTCTCGACCAGCAGACGGTCGCCATAACCTTTGTTGACGTTCTGGACGTCGATCACCAGGTCGCCCAGACGCTTTCCAGGCGGGATCTGGATTTCGAATTCGTCTGGCTGATCGTCGTATTGTTCCGCGACCAACTTTTCGTAGGCGTTCACACGAGCCTTACCTTTGGACTGCTTTGCCTTGGCAGACGAGCGAATCCATTCCAGTTCGCGCTGGAGGGTCTTCTGGCGGGCTTCGCTTTGCTTCTCTTCCACGGCCAGACGCTTCTGCTTCTGCTCGAGCCACGACGAGTAGTTGCCTTCGAATGGAATCCCCTTACCGCGGTCGAGTTCCAGAATCCAGCCGGCGACATTGTCCAGGAAGTAACGATCGTGGGTCACGGCGACGATTGTGCCGGCGTACTGAGCCAGGTGATGTTCCAGCCACAGAATCGATTCGGCGTCCAAGTGGTTCGTTGGTTCGTCGAGCAGCAGCAGGTCAGGCTTCTTCAGCAGCAGTTGGCAGAGGGCCACGCGGCGACGTTCACCACCAGAGAGGTTCGTCACGCCCGATTCGGCATCTGGCAGGTTCATTGCGGCCATTGCGATCTCGATCTCGCGGTCGAGCTCCCAACTGTTGGTCGCTTCAATCTTGTCTTGCAGCGTCGCCATCTCTTCGTAGAGGGCGTTCATCTCGTCTTCTGGCAGATCTTCGCCCAGCTTGCCGGTGATCTCGTTGAAGCGAGTCAGCAGCCCGCGACGCTCGGCCACGGCTTCCTCAACGTTCTCCAGAACGTTCTTATCCGGGTTGAGCTGCGGTTCCTGAGGAAGATAGCCCACCGTAAATCCATTACTAAGACGGGCTTCTCCGTCAAATTCCTTGTCGATTCCGGCCATAATCTTGAGCAAGGTACTTTTACCTGCCCCATTTCGGCCCAGAACGCCAATTTTTGCGCCCGGATAGAAGGCTAGGTAAACTTCCTTTAATACCTCGCGAGGACCAATCTTCTTGGTCAGTCGCTCCATCTGGAAGATAAAATTCTTGCTTATAGCCATCGCCAAATCCCTGTTTAGGGGAACACTTCTAGTCCTTGCGCCATTGCATACAGTTAAGAAACGCTACCACTCTATGTAAAAATGGTCACCGCAAACCATTTCCTGCTGGAAAAAATCCTTCCGTCAGGCGGATTTTATGGTTGCAAGCATGCGATTCTCTGGTACGATCCGAAGTGTTGGAAGCACACTCCAACCCTTACTAATCTCATCTCTTGTCGGTACGAATGAATTTGGTTTCGAGGATTCCCATCCCCATTCCTCGCCCCGCCAAAAACTGAATTCTTCTCGCACCATCCCGATCAACAGCGTGGCTAGTCCCCCTAGCCACGCTTTTTTTATTGCCTCATCCCGCTGACCGGCAGCCCGAAGGCAGCGGTCAGCCGCGTATTCTCCGAGGCTTTTTCTTCTATTCCCACTCGATCGTTGCCGGTGGTTTTGTGCTGATGTCGTAGCAGACGCGATTGACCCCTTTCACCTCGTTGATGATACGGGTCGAAATGCGAGCGAGTACTTCGTAGGGGAGGTCGCTCCACGTCGCGGTCATGAAGTCGTCGGTGTCGACACAGCGGACACAGACGGCATTGTCGTAGGTTCGGGCATCGCCCATTACACCCACGCTTTGAACTGGGAGCAGCACGGCAAAGCACTGCGATGTCGATCGATATAGTCCGGCCGACTTGATTTCGTTGACGACGATGGCGTCTGCTTCTCGCAGGACGGCCAATTTGTCTTCGCTGACCTCTCCCAAGCAGCGAACTGCCAGACCTGGACCTGGAAATGGATGCCGCCAGACAATGTCTTCGGGCAGCCCCAGTTCAATACCCAACTTACGGACTTCGTCTTTGAACAAGTCCCGCAGCGGTTCGACCAGGTCGAATCCAAGTTCGGCGGGCAAACCACCCACGTTGTGATGCAGTTTGATCACGGCCGCCGGACCGTCGACCGCGGCCCCACTCTCGATCACGTCAGGATAGAGCGTTCCCTGGGCGAGGAATTTGGCATCCTTAATCTTGGTCGCCTCTTCCTTGAAACACTCGATGAATTCGTAACCGATTCGCTTCCGTTTCTCTTGCGGGTCCGACACACCCTTTAGCTTCTCCAGGAAGCGTTCGCGGGCATTCACCACGTGCAAGTCGGTTTTGAAGTGCGAAGAAAACTCGGCAATCACCGCAGCTTCTTCGTCTTTTCGGAGCAGGCCGTTGTCGACCAGGATGCAGGACAACTGATCGCCGATCGCACGATAGAGCAGGGCGGCAACCACCGACGAATCGACACCGCCGGAAAGGCCGCAAATCACGCGAGCATCGCCCACTTCTTCTCGGATACGGACAATCGTTTCGCGAGCGAAGTCACCCAGTTTCCACGTTCCTTCGCAGCCGCAGATCGAGATCACGAAGTTCCGCAGGATTTGGCTACCCAGAGGCGTATGCGTGACTTCAGGATGGAATTGAATGCCGAACTGCTTCCGATCAACGTGACGCATCGCCGCCACCGGACAAGTACGCGTCGAAGCCAGCGGGCGGAACAGCCCGCTGATTTGCTCGACCTGGTCGCCGTGGCTCATCCAGACGTCGGTTTCGTCCGGCAAGCCGGCCAACAAGTCGGTTGGATCGCTGATACGGATATGAGCGTGTCCATATTCCCGAGCCGATGCGTTGCGGACATTGCCACCAAAACGCTCGCACATCAACTGCATGCCGTAGCAGATGCCCAGGATCGGAATGTCGAGATCGAAGATCGCGGGGTCGCATTTCGGCGCGTCTGGCTCGTAAACGCTGGAAGGACCACCAGATAGGATGATTCCCTGCGGAGCCAACTCTCGGATGCGTTCTGCCGTGATGTCGTGTCGGACGATTTCGCAGTAAACGTTCTGCTCTCGAACCCGGCGAGCGATCAGTTGGGCATATTGCGACCCAAAGTCGAGAACGAGAACCCGTTCCGAATAGATGTCGGTCATACCAGGGGAGCTGACGGAGGCGGTATCAGGCATAGTTTCCGTCCGTGATCGTCGAGCCGTGAAAGGAGGCTCGGGAAATGAAAAATCCCGCCAAGCAATGGGGCGGGAAGTGGAAACGGGCGATTATATCGCGACTTTTCACTGGTTCCAACCGGCAAGCCTCTCGCAAATGGGGAACTCGCGGGATTCCCGGGCTTTTCGGCGTTCGAGCGGCTTCGCCGTGATCACGAGACTCCATTCCCAGTTCAATCGTCGACCTACGAGCCCCTCGAAGGCCGATCGTTTCTTGGGCTGGCGATCAATGGAAGCTCAGTCCGCGCAATCTCAAAGGGACTCGATGGCTGTTCTTAACCGACAATCGCTACGAATTGCGCAATCCCCAAGGGCAGTAGACGCAAATCACCAAATAGGTGGTTTGAATGCTCCCAATTGGAATGAGGGCTCGGTAGACTGAGAACTCTCTTAGCGAGCTATCGAATTCCCCCGTTCGTCCAGCCGAGATCTTTCACCCATGCGAACCTCTCTCTTTCTCTCCGCAATGTTCGTTTCCCTTTCTGTTGCTGCCGGCCCTTGCCACTGTCAGGCCGACGATCCGCAGCCTTCCGCACAGCAATTGGCGGCCGAGATCGATGCATTGACTCGGCGGGGCGGCAATGCAGACTTCCCGGCGCCAACGGTCTTCGACCTGCAAATCGAAGACACCAAGATGCAGGAGTTCCATTTCTCGCGCGACATGAAGACGCTTGTGGCGACCGATACCGGTCCCAACGCCCACGTTTACGACATGGAAACGGGGAAGCGCATTCACCGGTTCCCGCTCAGAAAAGACCTTCGTCGTGGCAGCTGCGAATACGTGATCTCTCCCGATGCGAAGCTCATCCTCGTCCACCAGCGAACCAATCAAATCGACGTTGTCGACAGCCATTCGGGCAAAGTGTTGCACACCCATGCAGTCTTACCCGAGACAACCTCCCAGATGGGGTTTTCAATCGATGGCAAGCAAATCTACATGGTCGACATCAGGGGTAACTCGGCAATAACGACCCCGCTGGAAGACGCCACCGAAGTCCATAAGAGCGAAATCGAATTTAAGACCCGGCATATCGCAATGGCGATGGGGCCGCAAAACACGTGGTGGAAACGAATTCAAGGAATCGATGGCGAGACGAAGCATTGGTTCTTTACGGGCGAAAAGATCATGGAAGACTTGATCGTCCTTCCGGAACACTACGCCGTCGACGCGAACGAAGGTGGCTATTGCTGGACCTTGGGAATCAAAGCGATTTTCGGGCACTTCAACACCGGCAAAAGGGCCGGCACGTTCACCGGAGTTCATGTGGAGTCGGAATATGGCAGTGGCCGGGCCGCACTTTCGACCGACGGACGGCATATGTCGATGTCTGGTCGCCACTATGTCGAAGTTTATCGCTACAACGACCCAAGCTACCGCGTCGCCTTGATCAAGGTCCCGTCCGAGTTCGAGCATTCGGTCACCTATACCTACCCGGACCACCAATGCCTGGCAGGTCTCAGCCAGGACCGCCAAAGCCTCTTGATCTCGAAAATCGAAGGGAACTGGCTCGATACGGACTATGCAGTCCGTGATGCGATCGAACGTTTAATCGATGCCAAACGCTTCGATGCGTTGGAAGAACTGGGACGGATGTGGGATGGCAAGATCGACCACTTCCGTGAAGTCGAGCATGAAACGCCCGGCAGCTTCCTGGTTTCGCGAATCGCCCACTACGTGCCGGAAGGTGTTGACCTCGACGTTCGCAATCAACGGTATCGCGAGTGGATCGAGAACCATCCCGACAACTGCAACATGATGCGACTTGGCTTGTTCTACCATCACCGCTGTGCCGCTTACGACGCACGTGGAGGTGGCTTCGCGAACACCGTGACCGAAGAAGGCTGGAACGTCTACCGAGAAGAGATCGTAAAGTCGTGGGAAGTCCTGGAACCGATGCTCGAACAGGAAAAGATTCCGGCGGAAGGCTATACCTGTTTGATCATGACCGGCCGCGATTTGCAGTGGGAATACGAGGACATCAATCCGCTGCTGCGCAAGTCGGTGGTCGAATATCCGATGTACCACCGCACCTTCGCCGAAGAAGGGGTGGCCCGGCTTCCTCGCTGGGGAGGTCGTCCGGCCGATACGCGTAACCTGGCGAAAACAGCCGCCGACAAGGTCGGAGGGGACGACGGCGATATGTTGTACGCTCATATTGCTCGCCATGTGGCACGCTTCGTTTCCTATCCCGGGCTGGTAACGGAATGCCGTTTCGATCCGGACCGGGTTCTGCGGGGGTTTGTCCTCATCTCGAAGACCTCTGACGATAAGAAATTGCTGCGTAACGCCTTGAACTTCGCTTCCATGATGGACGACGTTGAAGCAGGCAAAGTCATCGCGCAGCGGATGCTCGATATCGACAACATGCTTGTTTACCGGAGCGCGACCCCCGTCTGGAAAAACGCCTGCATCGAGGTCCTGGAAGAGGCGATCGCCAAGACCGACGATGGTTCGCGAAAAGAAGAACTGAGCAAGCTGCTGGAACGAATTCGTAACATGGATGACGACCCGGAAGAAAAAGGCGAAAAGATCCGAGCCTTCCAGGAAGCCCTGGCGGAAGAGAACGCGATCTAAACTTCCCGCCAACCATCGAACGTTCATCAAGCCTGCGTGACGTTGGGCGTCGTGAAGCGAATCTCGCTTCCATGTCGCTATTCACGCGGGCTTCTTTGTTGGCTGGTCAATTGCTCCATCATTTCCATTTGCACTTGCTGAATCTCGAGCAGGCGTTGCCATTGGTGCGACAACAATTGATCGAGCTTTGCATGCAGTAAGCGGATCTCGAGCTCGGCCCGAAAGTTCACCTGGAAGTCGTATTCCGACCGCATTCGATCTTTCGATTCCTGTCGCTTCTGGCTCATCAAAATGACCGGGGCCTGGATCGCCGCCAGGCAGGAAAGCACCAGGTTCAGCAAGATGAACGGGTAAGGATCGAACGGGTGCGACTGCAGCCAATGGCTGTTAATCATCATCCAGATTGCCGTGGTCGCCATGAACAAGGTCAGAAAGCTCCAACTGCCTCCGAAACTGGCCAACCAGTCGGAAAGTTTCTCCGGCGTGGTTAGTTGACCTTCAAACGTCTCGTTAACGTTTGCCGCGATCGACTCTTGCTCGCGCATGGCATCGAGAACCTGCAGTTCCAACACTGAAAGTTCCCCCTTTTCCTGTTCCAGCAGGTGATGGAAGTATTCCGTTCGGAAGCGGTTCAAGCATTCCAGGCAGATCGATCCCTCGGTGCTCCAATCGGGGCGAGCCGCCTGGATCTCTTGGACGATCACATCGCGAAGCGAATCGCCAGGAACCATCTCGGCACAGGGCTTCATCTGGGAACAAAAAGAACAGGGACTCGCCGCATGTTTTCGCCTGGTCATTTCCGCTACTCGTCACGAAAAGAAATAATAGGATCCGCCGAACTCTGGCAGAATCATACCGTGGCCGGCAATCTTCTCCCTAGACGTCCCGCCACGGTTAAGCCTTCGGGCGCCTCGTTTACGGACGTTGGAATTGCCGTAAGATGGAGGAAAAACCCGAGGTGGAACCACGATGAAAATCTTGCTGGCTAACGACGATGGCATTTACGCTCCTGGGCTCGCCGCGATGGAAAAGGCCCTGCGAGAACTGGGCGACGTGACCGTGATTGCTCCGGCAACCGAACAGAGTGGCGTTGGCCACTCGATTACCTTCCTCAGCCCGCTGGTCTGCAAAGCGGTTTACGATGGGGATCGCCGGCGCGGATTCGCCGTGGAAGGGAGCCCGGCCGACTGCGTCAAACTGGGCGTGGTCGAACTGCTGGACGAACGCCCCGACCTGATCGTCAGTGGCATCAATGGTGGCCTGAACGCAGGGATCAACGTTCTGTATTCCGGGACGGTCGCCGCCGCGATTGAAGGGGCATTCTTTGGGATCACCAGCATCGCGGTCTCGCTGGAATGGAACGAACATGCCCGCTTCGATCGGGCCGCGGCGATGGCGCGACAGGTCATTTCGCAAATTCTAAAGCGCAAAACGAGTGCTCCCAGGCTGTATAACCTGAATATTCCGACTGCCGCTACAGAGCTACCTCCCGGGGAGGCCGAGCTGAAAGTGGTCCCCATGGGCGTTGCTCGTTACGGAGAGCATTTTGTCAAACGGAAAGATCCCCGAAACCGGGACTATTACTGGGCTACCGGCGATCCGCCGCCGGAACATGGCGAAGAAGAAACCGACCTCTCGGCGCTCGAAAAAGGCTTTTTGACCTTATCACCACTGCACTTTGATATGACCGAACGTGCGCAAATTAATGAAATGAAGCCTTGGAATCTTCGCGTCTCTGACTAGGGTAGAAGTACCCCGATTCACTTTTCAATTTAAATTCCGGCACAGAGCGCCGGCGTCGAATTGCGCATCCGCCGCACAAGGGACCTGTGTGGCTGCGTCTGACTGATCGACATTGCTATGTTTGTACGAAAAGTGATTCTCCTCGGAGTACTGTCCGTAGGGCTTGGCGCGCTGGTCGCCTCCCCGGCAACGGCCAACGATTGGCTTCTGGCCCCTAGCTTTTACAGCCACGATCCAGAAACGGGTCAAAGGGCCGTCCAATACACGCAGCCTCAACCAGCGTATGTTCAGGAAAACCCGTCGTACCTGAAATCGGGCTACCATCATCGCCGCTCGACCATCCGTGGCTTTGACGGAAGTCTCGACCAATTGCATATCGTCGAAGAATGGGGACGTCCGGTTCGACCGTATGGCGAATGGGAACGACCTTACCGTCCTTACTCGGTGCCGTATCAACTGTGGGGACAACCTTACGGCGGTCTGGGACCTGTGTTCCAGAACAACTTTGGCGGCCCCAACAATCCCAACTTCCGACCGGGCGGCGGCCCAGGCGGGAATGGACCAGGCGGTTACGGCCGTCCCGGTGCCCCTCAGGGTCCGGTCTATTAATCAACCACCACCGCGGTCACTTCGCTTCGGAGAACCAATCCGGAGCGTTGGCCGTGGCGGTCGCATACTTGGCGAGCAAAGCCTTCTTCAGTCGAGCGACCACTTGCGGATGCTGTGAGGCGACATTCTCTTTCTCGCCGATATCTTCGGTCACGTTGTAAAGCTCGAACTTCGTGAACTTTGCCCCAGCAATCAGTGGGTAGTCTCCCTTTTTGTAAGCCGCACCAGGCTTTACCTCGCCTTGGTCCCACAGGGCAACCAGCTTCCAGTCGCCATCGCGAACGGCCACCTTGCCATCGCCGTACGCTCGGTAGTAATGCCAGAACAGCGGCTTGTCGCGCTGAATTGTCTTCCCCTCGAACATGCCCACCAGGCTCGTCCCATCGAGCTTCGACGTGTCGTTCAATTCGACGCCTGCCAGTTCGCAGCAGGTCGGCAGAATATCGAGCGAACAGACCGGCAGATCCGATTCGATCCCGACCGGCACATGCCCAGGGAATCGAACAATCCCAGGCACGCGAATCCCGCCTTCATAGATGTGCAGCTTCATGCCACGCAGCGGCCCCGACGAACCATGCGATCGCCACGCGTTGGGATAACGATCGAGCGTTTCCGGGCCGTTGTCGCTGGTGAACAGCACCAGCGTGTTGTCCTGCAGCTTCAATCGCTTGAGGGTTTCCATTAAACTGCCGACCGCGCGATCCATGTTGGTAACGTTGGCATAGTACAACGCCTCTCCCTTCTTATCCGCATCGGGATAGGTCTCGACCAGTGCGGCTGGCGAAGCGATCGGTTCGTGCGGCTCGTGGAAAGTGACCAGTGCGAAGAATGGTTTGGCAGGGTCGCGATGTTCGAGCCACTTGCTCGCTTCGCCGGCAACGACCTGGCACGAATACCCTTCGGTCGGGCCAACTTCTTTTCCATTGCGAACGAAGTTCGTCGGATTTGCGTGCGTGGGTGCCGCGTTATTCTGCGTTGCGAACCAATAGTCGAACCCCATGTCGCCTGGCTGCGGCTGCTCTGCCGAATTGAACTTGCCGTTGCAGTGCCATTTGCCAAACAGGCCTGTCTGATAGCCGGCATCCTTCAGTAGCCGGGCCACCGTTGGTTCCTGCTTCTGAACATGCATCGGCGAGCCAGCCGGAATCCAGTCATAGATGCCAAGCTGCGTCGGTGTTTGGCCGGTAATCAATCCTGCCCGCGATGGCGAGCAAACCGGGGCCGCGCTATAGCACGAAGTCAATCGTATGCCTTCGGCCGCCAGTTGATTGAGATGCGGCGTCTTGATTGAAGGGTGACCGAAACATTCCAGATCGCCATATCCCAGGTCGTCGCAGAGGATCACCAGAACGTTGGGGCGATTGTCTGCCCGAAGCGACGCAGGCAACCCGAGCAGAATCAACAACAGCAAGAACGAAGTCCAGCGCATGACGGAAAGCCTTTCCACGGAGAGGGGCAGGGGAGGAGGAGGCGAGGTACCGACCAACCTTAACAGGTCCGCAACGTGAAAGCTACTTTGCGGCGGGCTTCGCCGGCGCTGCCTGCTTGGTGACTTCCGCGTGGGCGATACGAGCCGTATTCCACATGTACTCGCTGATACGGCTCGAACCTGTTTCCAGCAGTTTCTTGTCACCTGCCTGGGCCAGGTAGTCGGCCGCCTTGGCCTTATCGTCTTGCGCCAGGTAATACAGGCCAACGTAAAGGAGCGTGTAGAAACGATAGCCTGCCTCGGCTTCGCCATTGAGTTCCGTCTGCTGCATCTTTTCGAGCGTTTGCTGCGGCGTCAGTTTGCCTCGATACAGTTCCAACACTTCCATCAAGCCAGGCCGCGAATCGCGTTCGATTGGCAACAAGGTCTCACGGGCAGTGGCGACGCCTTTCGACTTGGCCAGACACAGGTATCGCCAAACTGAGTTCTCGACGTCCTGATCGTGGTAGTTCTGGTAATCGAGAAATTGCTTCGCCCCTGCTTCGTAGTCGCCAGCGAAGTAGCACGAGATGCCACGTTCCCAAAGTTCGTCGCTGCGGCGTGGTTCGAGTTTAATGAGTTGGTCGAAGTCGGCGACCGATTGGCGGAAGTTGCTCACCTCGAAGTTCGCCACGCCCCGCAAGTAATAGAGTCGCGGGATTTCAGGACGAAGCTCGATCATGCCGTCCAGGGCCTTCACCGCCCCGGCACTATCCGATTGAGCCCAAGCCTTTTGAAGCTGAGAGCTGAACTGCGTAAACTTCTCTTCGGAGTCTTCCTGGCCAAGTGCCATGCTCGAGAGACCGAAAAGGAGGAGAAAGAAGCTACACCCCGTCAAACAGCGGGAGATCGTCATTAAAGTCGCGATGCACATCGTGAACAATCCGTTGGAGGGGCTTTCGGCGAATGCGACGCTGAGCCTCTTCCAGAAGGCACCAGCGAGACCGAAAGTCGTTGGCAGGAGGACGTGTGGTCACCGGACCAACGTACTGAAAAGCATGGGCTCGCAGGATGCCAGGCTCTTCATTCCGAGAGCGGCGAAGCGTTGCCACAGGCTCTGATGCTAACGGACGTACCCGCAGATTCCAATGGTTTTCGATATGCCCCAGCAGTGTTTCCGGCATCTCCGCCGGAGGCATTACGAATGTCGGGAAGCCCCAGCGAGCAGACTGCGGATCGGTCTTCAGCCAGAACTCCATTCCAAACGCAGTCCTTCGCACGACCACTGCGCAGATCCATTTTCTGTGGGGCATTCGAGGTCGATTGGGCGAAAGTACACGACAAAGCAGTAAACACAACCAGTCCCGCAGAGGGACCCTCTACGATGGTACTGGAGATCTACCTTATCGGCAACTAATTGGACAGGGAATGAAGGGTTTTATCCGTAGCGGCCCCCATTCGAGCGAGAACATGCCGCCAAAGCGGTGACGCGACGGCATTGATAGCATCAATTTCGCAAGTGTCCTGTATGTGGCTGTTTTTCGCTGGTTTCTTAACAACCGAATTGGTAGAGCAGCGCCCATTGCCCAGTTGTCTCATTATTTGCCCACTGCTATCCCGCAATCGCCATCACGGCGATGCCTCTGCAATCAGCCACCGCTGTCCCCTCCAAAGAACTGGTTTTACGCAAAAATCGGAATGAATTGACCCGATATGGTCACGTTTTCGCGTAAACGGAGCAGAACCGCCAGGCAAACCGGGGACAACTACCCCACAATTAAGGTAGGTGTATCATCGTGATTTCATCTCAGTTTGACCGGCAGTTCTCAAATCAAGACAGAACGTCGGTAAACCAGTGATTTTTCTTGAGCCAAAATAAAGAATTTTCGCAATCCGTAAGACATTGCAAACGAACAACTTACAAAATCATCCAACTCAACCCAGTTCGCTTTCCCAAGTTCTGGCCCCTGAGTTGCACTAACCGACTGCCACACAGAGGGACTCAGCACAGTGAGTGTCGAGACCTCATCAAACGGCAAATTACCCGGTCAAGACGATCTAATTTAAATCCGCCACGGAGGAGTTGAGGTCATGTTAGTTCTGAGTCGTAAAGTCGGTGATTCGATCAAGATTGGCGATAACATCGAAATCGTGATCAATCGTATTTCAGGCAACCGAGTCACCATCGGGGTTGAAGCTCCGAAAGATGTCCGGATCCTTCGCGGCGAAGTTGAAGTTGATCTCGACGATCATAGTGACGCTGTCCTCGCTTTGAGTGGCCTGCTGAGTGCAGCCCAGATTGACTACAGCCACTCGGCAAGCTAAACCAATTCACCCGACGCCGCGTTTCGTTGGTCGCGGCATCAGGGTGAAGTCGTATTTGTACCGTCGCGCTTCAGGGTCTGGGAAATTGGTGTTCCAGTTCTTCCGAGATCCAATGTGCCAACCGGTCAACGATCTCTTTGTCCCGTAACAACACGGGGTGATGCAGAATGACCGTTTGTTCGCTCGCATCCTTTGCTGATTTAAGCCTTCCCACCTTCCGAGCTTGGCTCGCTGGGCGTTTGGTGAATCCACGGAATCCCTCTGCCAAGGGAACTCCGTCTCTCTGAGCGTTCGCGATCAGCCACCGAGCAGTCTCTGTCGATTCGCATTTCCACGCATGCTTATAGAACGCTGGCTCTCCCAAGGCGTTCCATGCGACGGGGGCCAATATGCCATTGAAACTGTGTAGTGCCGCGCGCAGGCGTTTGATATTCGACAATCGCGTTTGATTCGCTGCTTCCAGAGTCTGCCATTGCGGAATCAGAACAGCGGCTTGCAGTTCGCTCAGCGGGAAAGCATGATTTCCCCGCTCGCAGAAGACCTTTGCCCGCTGCATCACATCGGCCCGGTTGGACAATATCGCGCCGCCACGCCCGGCAGTGATTAGCTTACTGCCACCGAAGCTCAAAACGCCTACATCTCCCAGGCTTCCTAGCCGCTTGCCGTTGAGCCGCCCGCCGGTCGACTGACAAGCATCTTCCACAATCGCCAGGCCGTGCCGATCGGCGATTTCGCGAATCTGTTTCATATCGGCGATGCCACCATGCAGGTGAGAGACGATGATCGCCGAGCTCTTTTCGCTGATCGCTTCTTCAATTTGCCCTGGATCAATACACCAGGTCTTCGGATCAATATCCACCAATACCGGGAACAGCCCCACGTCCTGGATCGCTCGGAAGTTACCTGGAAAGTCGTACGCAGCGAGCAACACTTCGGAACCCGCCGGCAAATTCAATCCCTGCAAGGCGATTTGGACTGCGATCGTGCCTGAAGCACAAGTCAACGCATGATCGACCTGATGAAAGGTGGCGAGTGTGGCTTCCAGCTTCTCGACATTGGGGCCGTGATAGCGTCCCCAACTGCCATCTTGATACGCCCCGAGGAGCGCATCGCGAATCGCTTCGTTGTTGTTCGTAGGCCAGGCGTTCCAGTCCGGATTCCAAGCCGGTTCCACTTCGTGATCGCTGATAGCTAGCTCCTCGCAATTTCCGCTCGGCTGGGTGGTTTTTGAGTCGATCTTCCATTGACGAACTTTTCTCAATCTTTGTATTGTCTTCCGGCCTATTGCCCTGTCCAGCGTGGATCAAGGGTTCTTGGCAGCGAGTCTCTGGAGCCACCAACAACCAACGTCGAGATCAGTCGTATGATCCGTTCGATAAATCGCACCATGATTGAACCCGATCAGGGACGCTTGTTCGTTCGAACTAACGGCTGCCTTCTTCTTGTCTTGCTGATTCTGGTTAGCGGTTGCGGTACCCAGAAATGGGCGAGTGTTCGCAAGACTCCGAGCAATCCGCTGGCAGGCCCACTGCAGTTGATGTCGAAAGATGGGCCGGCGGTTACCAAACGCACCCTTCAAACCCTTCGCCAATTGAACCTCGATAAGTATGCCCATGGCAACTACGAAGAAGGTTTGACGAAGCTCTCGAAGGTGATCGAGAAAGAGCCAACCGGCGAGAACCTTTACACCTATGCCGAGCTTTCGTACGTTGCCGGTGCCCGTGCCGATGCCGTCGGCCGTGATGCCACCGCGCTGGAAATGTACGCCGGCAGTGTTTCGCACGCCTATTACTACCTGTTTGAATGCCGCGATGGCGTTCGTGCGGATGGCTACGATCCTCGCTTCCGCCAGGCTTGCGACATTTACAACAAATCCCTGGAAGGCTCGCTCCGATTGGTCAAAGCCCAGGGACGTTTCCGGCAGGGCGAAACCTATCGCATCCAAACGCCGAACCAAGAGTTCCACGTTTCGCTCGATACCGTGGGCCGCTGGAAAGACACGAAGTTCCAAGACTTCAAATTCACTTCCGACTACGAAGTCGAAGGTTTGAAGAACCAGCATCGTCAGTATGGATTGGGCGTTCCGCTGATCGCCGAATGCAAAGACCAACCGCCTGAAGCGCCTGGCTCGGATTACTTCCCGCCGAATCTCACGTTCGCGCTGACGGCGTTTTTGCAAGTCGAACAAGACCCAACCATCGACCCGAAAACAAAGAAGAGCATCCACTATTGTAAGATCTTGCTCTACGATCCTCTGGAAGAACCCGAGATTGCAATCAATGGGCAGAAGATCCCGCTGGAAGCGGACATCAGTACACCGCTCGCCTATTTGCTTGATCAAGGAAAGGTTTCGCAAACCTACCTGGCGACGCTGGGGATGTTGACGCCAGGCGCTCAACAAGATCGCCGCGGGGTCTATATGTTGGAGCCTTACGATCCCAAGAAGATCCCCGTGGTGATGGTGCATGGCTTGTGGTCCAGCCCGATGACCTGGCTCGAAATGTTCAACGACCTGCGGGCTCAGCCTGAAATCCGCGACAACTACCAATTCTGGTTCTACATGTATCCGACCGGTCAGCCGTTCTGGATTTCAGCGACGCAGTTCCGTTCGGACCTTGATGGCCTTCGCCATCAACTCGACCCGCATCACACCGCCTTGGCCCTCGATCAAATGGTTCTGGTCGGGCACAGCATGGGCGGGCTGGTCTCGCGCATGCAAACCATTGAAAGTCAAAGCGAGTTCTGGCACCTAGTCAGCGATCGGTCGCCGGGCGAACTGCATGGCAGCAATGAAGACACGCAAGCACTCAAGGATGTGCTGTTCTTCCATCCGAGCTCGTCGGTCCGCCGGGTCATCACGATGGGCACGCCGCACCGCGGAAGCGACTTTGCAAACTCGACAACGCGCTGGCTGGGCAAGAACCTGATTGAACTGCCAACGTTTGTCACTGGTAGCAGCAATCGCCTGGTGGCAGCGAACCCGGGCTACTTCAAGAACAAAGACCTATTGGAAATCAGCACCAGCGTCGATTCGCTGGCACCAGACTCACCTGTTCTACCGGCGATCCTGGAAGCCCCCAAAGCGCCGTGGGTCAAATACCACACGGTGATCGGCGTGGTCGATCAAGAGACGTGGCTGGGTTATTTCTCGGGGCGCAGTGATGGCATCGTGAAATACGATAGCGCCCGTTTAGACGAGGCTGTTTCCGAGAAGATTGTGACCGCGGATCATAACACAGTCCATCGAAACCCAGAGAGCGTGCTCGAGGTTCGGCGTATCCTGCGGGAACACATTCAGCAGTTGCGGCAGGAATACTATAGTTCTCTTCAGCAGCCGGCGATCGCTCCGATGCAAACGCCTGAGATCATGCCGGCCAGTCATCTGGCCCCGGTAGAGACACTGCCACCTTCGCAGCCTGTAAATACCTTGAGGCCTAGCGTTTATTCGACTCCCCCGTCGCCCAATTAGAACGAAGTCGAGGGAGTCGCTATCCTTCGACTAGCCAACGGAATTGGCGGCCCGAGCGGCAATGAACTCTCGCATGCTGGCAGCACGTGGCGAGTTGTTCTGATTCTTGGCTTCGGCTTCTGGATTCAAGCGAAACGAGATGACGCGATAGTCCTCATTGCCTTTCGGCTTGCCACCCAACGAAACAGATTCCATCTGATCGATACGTGGTGCAGCGGCTTGAGGCTCGGCCTCTTCGGCAGGAGCAGCTTCTTCTTCAGGTTCCAGTTCACTACGGACAATCTTGACGTCCGAAGGGGCTTCGATGCCGATGCGAACCGTGTTGCCCTTCACCTTCAGGATGGTGATGGTGACGCCTTCGCCGATCTGGATCTGCTGCTGCTGCTTACGAGTCAGAACTAACATGGTTTTTTACACTCCGTTGCAAAAGGGAAAATCCTAGGGTGGTTGTTTTGGTATCTCAGAGCATTTGCAAAGGGGATGCCAAACCACTTTAAAAAGAGCCCAGATTCCTCCAAATGGTTCATTCAGCGGGATTTAGTGCAAATCTGTTCACCACCTGGACTGCCAAGTAGTGTACAAATTTTCAAAATGAAGGCAAGCAACTTTGTCGAAATGACAAAACGGCAGGGAAAAATTGGCCAAAGTGGGGCCAGCATCCGAAAGAGGGTCGTTCGCCAGAGATGCGACGAGAATAAAAAAAAACGCCCAGCCACATGACCAAGGGCAGCATGTCGCCATAAAGGCGACTCAGGTCATATGGCCGGGCTGGGGCTTGGAAATGTACGCGTCGGCCAGCAACCATTCGTAATGCGCTGGTCAGCCCCTGAATTGCAAATCGAATATAACTTGTGGAAAGCTACGGCATTTACCGTATTTCGCCTAAGTCGCAAAAAAATTCAAAAACTGGGCACTGCCACCGCAGATATTGGAGGGGTTATCTCACCTGCTTGTTCCCCTCGAGGATCAAAAAACTGGTAAGAAATCAGGCGCCACTCTCCATCGGGATCCTTTTGGAAGGTCAGCACGAGGAACGTCGCAAAATCTCCATCCCATGCCTCATTGTTCTTTAAATGCCCTTCCATCTTCACGTTCAGCTTGGCAACCCCAATGATCGGTGTCGAGCCGGTCATAATGGTCACTTCCAGGTTGCGTTTTAGTTTGATGTGTTCGATTTGCACGTAGGCCATTTGTCGTTCGGCGACCGACTTGATCTGTTCGGCATCATCTGAGATGAAGCCTTTGACCCGTTCAACGTCGTTGGCTTCCAGGGCGGCGGCAATCTGATAGACCACCCCTTCGATGCGTTCCCCTTCGGTGACCACCACATATTCCAGGGCGAGCGCGAGCGAGCAGAGAGCGATCCAGCCAATCAGCAGGTAAAGAAATAGCTTCTTGCCGGTCTGCATCATCGTGCCGGCCAGAATCGCCCCGCCGATCACGGCGATGATGATGATCGGTAACGACTGTTCAAAGATCCACATGCGCGGGTCACCGTTTATGTTGATGGCTCTTCCGGTGGAGGTGGTGTGCGAAAGCGGAGAAACCACAGACGCCCCCAACCAATCGAGACCAGGATGCCAAGGATGGCAAACAAGTAGTTCAGGCCGATCAGCGTGTTGCCTGGGGATGAAACCGCGACTGCATCTGTGTCGGGGCTGCCAGAGGCCTGATTGGCGATTTGACGAGCCTGGTGCTGCCGCTCGATGTTGGCCTGACGGATATCAAGCTTGCCGCGGAAGAACACCAGCAAAATGAGCGCGACCGTGGCGAACAGATAGAGCCAAAACCAAGGAGAATCGGTGATCGGCTCGCGCTGCGGCGAAAGGGGCTCGCTCATGATTGTAGTCTAACTGAACCATCCAGAATGGTCGAAAGAAAAAACAAGGGGCCACCAATAGGGGCCCCTTGCCATATCTTCTTCACGATCGAGCCACCTCACATGGACCAGCCAGAAGAGGGGCTCGTTGCTCGTCAGCAAGCTTACTTGCCGCGACGCTTCAGCAGAGCTGGACCGCCGTACAGAGCCAGATCGCCCAGTTCGGCTTCGATGCGAAGCAACTGGTTGTACTTGGCCATACGATCGCTACGCGAAGCCGAGCCAGTCTTGATCTGACCGGTGCCCAAGGCAACCGCCAGGTCGGCGATGAAGGCATCTTCGGTTTCACCGCTGCGGTGGCTGGCGATGCTGGTGTAATCGTTCGCGTGAGCCAACTGGATGGCGTTGATCGTTTCGGTCAACGAACCAATCTGGTTGACCTTGATCAGGATGCTGTTGGCGATGCTTTCATCGATACCACGCTGTAGACGTTCGGTGTTGGTCACGAACAGGTCGTCACCCACCAACTGGCAGCTATGGCCGATCTTGTCGGTCAGCATCTTCCAGCCTTCCCAGTCGTCTTCGTCGCAACCATCTTCGATCGAGACGATTGGGTATTTGTCGGCCCAAGAAGCGAGGAAGTCGACCATGCCGGCGGAATCAATTTCCTTGCCGTCGATGGTGTAGGTCTTCTTTTCCTTGTTGTACAGCTCGCTAGAAGCGACGTCCAAAGCGATGTAAACCTGTTCGCCAGCCTTGTAACCAGCGGCGTCGATCGATTCCATGATCAGGTCGAGGGCTTCGATGTTGCTGCCCAGGTTCGGGGCGAAACCACCTTCGTCACCGACAGCCGTGTTGAGGCCCTTACCCTTGAGAACCTTCTTCAGGCTGTGAAAGACTTCGACGCCACAGCGAAGAGCATCGCCGAACTTGTCGAAACCGAGTGGGAAGACCATGAACTCTTGAACATCGACGTTGTTGTCGGCGTGCGAACCACCGTTGACGATGTTCATCATCGGAGCGGGCAGGGTGCGTGCACCAACGCCACCGAGGTAGCGGTACAGCGGCAGACCCGAAGCAGCGGCGGCTGCCTTGGCAACGGCCAGCGAAACACCCAGGATCGCATTGGCACCCAGCTTGGCTTTGTTGGGCGTACCGTCCAGTTCGATCATCAATTCGTCGATGTGCGTCTGGCTGGTAGCGTCTTCACCGATCAGGGCGTCTGCGATCACGTCGTTGACGTTTTCAACAGCCTTGGTAACACCCTTGCCAAGGTAAACGTTCTTGTCACCGTCACGCAGTTCGAGGGCTTCGTGAACACCGGTGCTGGCACCACTAGGAACTGCAGCGCGGCCAACCACGCCATTGTCCAGAATCACTTCGACTTCCACCGTCGGGTTACCGCGGCTGTCCAGGATCTGAAGTCCGCGAACGTCGACAATCATGCTCATGGTTTTGGCTCGTCTTCTAATAAGTGTCAAAAATGGGAGTGTGTATTTCCGAATTCCGCACGCATGGGGCAGAATGCGGAGAAACTCGAACGCACTAGGCATTCAAGCGGTTTTTCAAAAATCGCCGCCATTTTGACCCATATTGGGGCCGCTTGCCAAGGATGGGACGGGTCGTTGTGGGGAATTTTCCCTACCGTTAAATTCGTGAGTAGCCCAAGCTTCACCTGTTCCCGCCCCATCGAGGGAAAAATGAGGAAATCATGTTCACCGGCTTAGTTGAAACCCAAGGAAGAGTCGTCGCCCTTAAGCCCGAGGGACCGGGGGTTCGACTTTCATTAGACAGCCCACTGATCGCTGGGAGTGCCAGCCTGGGGGACAGTATTGCCGTGAATGGATGCTGTTTAACCGTGGTCAGCATTGCGGAAAATGTTGTCGACTTTGAAGCCGGGGAAGAAACCTTAAAGCGAACCAATCTTGGCCAACTTGCCACCGAAAGCGTGGTGAACCTCGAAAGATCGCTGCAGTTGGGCGATCGTTTGGGGGGGCACCTGGTGACAGGGCACATCGATACGACCGCCCAATTGGTCGAACGAAATGACGATGGCGAGTGGTGCACGATGTGGTTTGAAGTGCCCGCCGAGTATGCTCGTCAGATGGCCAGCAAGGGCAGCGTTGCGATCGACGGAATCAGCCTGACTTTGGTCGATGTGACCGATACTCGGTTTAGCGTCGCCCTGATTCCGCATACGCTGGATGCTACGACGCTGGGTCAACGTAAGACCGGCGACACAGTCAACATCGAGACCGATTTGCTGGCCAAGTACGTCCAGCGACAACTGGCAACCGAACCGAAGTAACCCACCGTACACGCTCTTTAGCAGAAACCGATTTCGCGCATGCCTGAAATTCGTAATCAAACGATCTCGTACCTGACGAGCAAATTCCGCGAAATCGGAATCCGCCCTGTCTCGAAGCACGGGCAAAACTTTCTGATCGATATGAACCTGCTCGACCTGCTGGTTCGGTCCGCCGATCTGCAGAAAGATGAAGTCGTGCTGGAAATCGGCACCGGCACCGGCACCTTGTCGACGCGTATGGCGAACGAAGCAGGGCACCTGGTGACGGTCGAAATCGATCCGCACATGGCAACGTTCGCTTCGGAAGAACTCGACGATTTCGAGAACGTCACGTTGCTGAACTTCGATGCGCTGAAGAACAAGAATAACTTCCGCCCGGAAATGATCGAGACGATCCAAGAGAAGATGACCGAACTTGGCACCACCAAGTTCAAGTTGGCGGCCAACCTTCCTTACAACGTCGCCACGCCGATCATATCCAACCTGCTGCGAACCGAGATCACGCCTAAGAGCATGACGGTGACCATCCAGAAGGAACTGGCCGAACGAATCGTCGCCGAGCCAAGCACGAAGGATTACAGCGCCTTATCGGTTTGGATTCAAAGCCAGTGCAAATGCGAACTGGTTCGCATCCTTCCGCCACGCGTCTTCTGGCCAGCTCCGAAGGTTCACTCGGCGATTCTGCACATCGAGGTCGAACCGGAACGCCGGGCCCAAATTCCAGACCTCGAGTTCTTCCACGAGTTCAACCGGTCGTTGTTCTTCCATCGTCGCAAGTTTCTGCGGAGCGTGCTGCACAGTGCGTTCAAGGGCCGGCTCGAGAAGGCCGAAGTCGACGAAGTGATGCAGCAAGGCAATCTCGATCCAACCAGCCGCAGCGAGTGCTTCACGGTCGACGAGATCCTGGCGATGAGCGAATTATTCCGCCAGCGTTTGGCTCAGTAACTTTCCGAGCGAAATGATCCAAACATAAAAAAAACGCCGTCGAGCTGACGGCGTTTTTTCGTTTCGATTGGTGCTTCAGCCAGGTCGTCTACTTCGAGCGGTTCAGCTGGGCCGAAATCGGGAAGTGATCCGACGGAGTATGACCGTCGCGGTTGTTTCGCAAGATCGAAGCCTTCACGACGTTGAAGTTCTCAGAGACGCCAATCCAATCAATGCGATCGCCGCTGGTGGCGGAAGGCTTGAAGCCGTTGAAGGTTCCTTCTTCGGCGGATCGCTTTGGAGTCGCGATGCGGTACGAATCGCCGAACACCGACTCTTTGCCGTCGGCCTGGGCGAACATCGCTTTGTAAGGAGCCGAGTCTTCACCGGCGTTGAAGTCACCGGTCAGCACCAGATCGCAGTCGGCGAACTTGGCAGCCCAGTT
This sequence comes from Bremerella cremea, assembly GCF_039541315.1. Lineage (GTDB taxonomy): Bacteria > Planctomycetota > Planctomycetia > Pirellulales > Pirellulaceae > Bremerella > Bremerella cremea. The sequence continues at coordinate 339,029 of NZ_BAABFZ010000003.1, forward strand.
GCGGATCTGCTTGGCCGATTCGATCCGGGCTTGTTCGCCGCGATGATCGAAGTGCGTGTTGACGTAGAGGATCGGGCGATCGCTCTTCGACTTCTTATCTTTCAGCTTCACCCAGCTCGCCATCCGAGGCAGGCTGCTGTCCCAGCTTTTGCTGCCAGGAACTTCGGGCGTTTCGCTCAGCCAGAAGTGGCCACCCTCGAGCTTTTCAAAGCGATCGGCGCGGAAGAAGATCGCACACATCTCACCCTTTTCTTTGCCATCTTCGCGGGAAGCGGCGTGGACTTCGTAGCCGGGCAGATGCTTGGCAATGAAGTCGCGTTGGAAGTTCAAACATTCCTGCGTTCCCAGCAGGTCAGGCGAGACCTCCTGAATCGTTTCGGCAAGGAACTCTTTTCGATTGTCCCAGACGTCGTCGCCATCTTTGGCCGAACCATAACGGACGTTGAACGACATCACCGTCAGTTGATCGGCCGGTTTCGCTTTCGCGTCGGCGTCGGCATCGGAACTAAACAAGGTCGCGGCGGCAATTCCTGCCAGCAAGGACAGGGCACAAAGCCAGATCGTGCGCATTAGCTATCTCATCAACAAATCGCGGGGGAGGGGGAAGGTTGGATGCCAGAGCTGGATCGGCGCTGGCATCCTTTGTTAACCGGCCATTTATAGGTCTTAGGCCAATTGAGCACCCGGCTTGCCACTTTCAACAACGTACGAAGCGCGGGTCACTTTCGGTGCGCCCGGCTTGTCGACAAATTCGACCACCTGGTAATCGCTGCGCCACTCGGTTGGAGTGACCGTGCAACTCACGTAACCACGCTGAGCGTTGTAGAACTTGACGTACGGGTTCTCGCGTTTGATTCGGTCTGCGTATGCGTCCGACTTCTGCAGGCTGCCATTGCCGCCTGAGGAAATCGACGTGCACACAAACTCGGTTCCCATGATGGCGGCCTTCTCGTCGGAGAAGTTCGCCTTCAGGTCATTGACCCAATTGTTATGGATATCTCCGGTCAAAACCACTGGGTTTGGAACTTTGCGGTCTTGCATAAAGGCCAACAGGCGATCGCGCGAGGCGGTATAGCCGGGCCATTGATCCATGCTGTAGGCCTGTTTGTCACCCTCCAGGCGATCGGCAGGGGCCATCATCACCTGTTGTCCCAGGACATTCCAGTTGCTTTGCGAGGCGATCAGGTCTCGCATCAACCAATGTTCCTGCTTTTCGCCCAGTAGCGTGTTTTTCGGGTCGAGAGCCGCCTCGTTCATCGGTTTCAAACCGTCGCCATTCGGCTGATCGGTGCGATATTGCCGGGTATCGAGCATCTCGAAGTTCGCCAACTGGCCGTAAGGAATCCGGCGATAGAGCTGCATGTGCGGCCCCTTTGGCATGCTTCGCTTACGGAGCGGCATCGATTCGTAGTAGGCCTGATAGGCATTGGCTCGACGCAGCAAAAAGTCGGCGGGATTGACGTCGTCTTCTTCCGAAATGTCCGCGGCACAGTTGTTGTCGAACTCGTGATCGTCCCACACCACCAACCAAGGGCACTTCGCATGGGCGGCTCGCAGGTGCTCGTCCGAGCGATACAACGCATAGCGATTGCGGTAATCGGTCAGCGACTTGATCTCCGAACCGGTATGCTGACGAACCGCTTTCTTGTTCTCGCCATATTCGTAAATGTAATCGCCGAGGTGCAGCACCAGGTCGAGGTCTTCTTGTGCCATATGCTCGTAGGCGGTGAAGTAGCCATGCTCGAAATGCTGACACGAAGCGAATGCGAACCGCAGTTTGTCGGCCATCACGTTGAACGCCGGCGTCGTGCGGGCTCGACCGGTCGGACTGACCGCGTCACCACACTGAAATCGGTAATAGAACCAGCGATCGGCCGGCAATCCGGCGACTTCGATGTGAACTGAGTGCCCCAATTGTGGCGTCGCCAGGGTTTTGCCCGACTGCACGATCTTCCGAAAGCCTTCGTCTTCGGCCAGTTCCCAGGTGACCTGGAACGCATCGTCCGGCATGCCACCGCCGTTTATTGGATCTGGTGCCAGGCGCGTCCACAGCACAAACCCGTCTGGACTCGGATCGCCGGATGAAACGCCGGAGGTGAAAGGATCGCTGGCGAAGCTTGCGTTGGTCTTCAAAGCTCCCTGAACACATTGTCCAAACCAAGGAAGCAAGGTGAGGGAACCAGCCCCCAGCACAAACTGACGACGGTCCGAAAGAAAGGCCTGGGCAGCCGATTGGAAGGAAGGAGAGGTCACCTGGGGGGACTCCTAGGCAAAATTGTTGCTGTCAAATGGGGATAGGTTCAGGGTACAGCGAATGCCTTGTAGAACAACTAGGATGCCCGATCCGGAGACCGATCTCAACACGATCTTCATTTGATTTCGGGGGTCCGACATCCTCTTATCCCCCGATAAAACTATTCCAACCATCCTAATCCCTCCCCCATAGTACTGGTTTTCCGGGGGCAAATCTCATTCTCAGATACTCCCCCCGAGGCTTGTTTACGTTATCATGAGGGTTTGCCCATTTCGGGGCGGAAAGCGTCATAAGCTCATTCATAGCCGAAAGTTTGCAAGCCATGCAGTTCATCGAAATGACAGGCAAAGAATTGATGGATGCCTTGCACGACGACGAATTGACTCCCGATGATCTGCGAAAGTCGCATATTACCGAGACATCCATCGTGCGCATCAATCGCCAGGGCGACATTGAAGTCCGTCGACCGGAAGGCTGGGATGTTGTGGGTGGATTGATCGGCGAATACGAAGGCCGAATTCTCAAGAGCTGTGGTCGCACGTGGGCTTAAGCCCCGTCGCTGGCCTTGCATTTGAATGATTCATGCAAGTACATAACCCCTTACTCTCGTCCCATTCCCAATGCACGGCGTCCTGTCGCCGCCTGCCACTGCGAGCCTGGACGCGCTAACGCCGCGCCGCTCGGAAACCAGATGGCCGTTTGCGAATTGCCAATCGGAGAATGAAAAACTCGTGACTCCAGAGATGCTCAACTCGTTTACCCCTCCCTCGACGAACATCGTGGATCGCTTGCGCCATCGTGCCGAGCACCTGGGGTCGCAGGTTGCTTTCACCTTTCTGGTCGATGGGGAAGACGAAGAGGTCAAGCTGACTTACGAACAGCTCGACCATCGCTGCCAGGCGATCGCTGCAGAACTGCAAGCCCGAGGCATGGAAGGGGAGCGTGCGCTGCTGCTGTTCCCGCCGGGGCTCGATTTCATTGCCGCCTTCTTCGGTTGCCTTTACGCCGGTGTCGTTGCCGTGCCGGCCTATCCGCCGCGACGCAATCGCAACATGGTCCGCATCCAGGCCATTGCCGACGACGCGCAGGCCAAGGTCGCCCTGACCATCTCGGACGTGTACGACCGCATGGTCCCCATGTTCGAAGAAACGCCAGGCCTGAAGACAATCGATTGGATCCGTACCGACAAGGTCGAAGACCAACAAGCCGATGCCTGGAACCAGCCGCGCATCACGGCCGAAACGCTCGCCTTTCTGCAGTACACCTCGGGCTCGACCGGAACGCCCAAGGGGGTGATGTTGTCGCACGGCAACATGATGCACAACTCGGCGTTGATCTCGTACGCCTTCGAACATACCCGTAGCGTTCGGGCCTGCTTCTGGCTGCCGATGTATCACGACATGGGTCTGATCGGCGGTGTGCTTCAGCCCATGCAGATCGGCCAGCCGAACGTGCTGATGTCGCCGATGGCTTTCCTGCAGCAGCCGTATCGTTGGCTCCGCGCGATCTCGAAGTATCAGTGCAACATCAGCGGTGGCCCGAACTTCGCCTACGAGCTGTGCGTGCAGAAGGTCACCGCGGAACAACGTGAAAAGCTCGACCTGAGCAACTGGGAACTCGCCTTCAACGGGGCCGAACCAGTCCGACCAGAAACGATCGATCGCTTCTCGAAGACGTTCGAATCGTGCGGTTTCCGCCGTGAAGCGTTCTATCCGTGCTATGGGATGGCAGAAGCCACGCTCATCATCTCCGGCGGTATGAAGAAGAGCCCGCCGGTAATTCAGGCCGTCGATGGCTACTCGCTCGATCATCACCAGGTGGTCGACGCCGATCCCGATGATGACGGTGCCCGTTTGATCGTGGGCTGTGGCAACACGCTTCCCGACCAGAAGATTCTGATTGTCGAGCCCGATACGCTCGTCAAACGTCAGCCCGATGAAGTTGGCGAAGTCTGGGTTCAAGGCCCGAGTATCGCCAAGGGTTACTGGCGAAACGAAGAATCAACCGAAACGATCTTCAACGCCTTTACTTCCGATACGAAGGAAGGTCCGTTCCTGCGAACCGGCGACCTTGGTTTCATGAAAACCAATGGCGAACTGTTCATCACCGGTCGCTTGAAAGACATGCTGATCGTGCGTGGTGTGAATCGATATCCGCAAGACATCGAGCAAACCGTCACACAGTGTCACGACCTGATGGAAGGGATGACCGCCGCTGCCGTCGTCGCGGAAGTCGCTGACAAAGAACGCTTGATCGTCGTGGCCGAAGCGCCGCGTGCCAAGCGAAAAGACCTGACTGACATCATCGCCGCGATCCGCCGGGAAGTGGCCATCGAACATGAAGTCTCGGTCGATGGCGTCGCCCTGATTCGTCGCGGCTCGATCCCGAAAACCTCCAGTGGCAAGATCCAGCGACACGCGTGTAAGGAACACTTCCTGACGCATACGCTGCCGGTCCTGGAACGCTGGGTCGCTTGGGACGAAGTCCAGGTCTCCGAAGAGATTCAACGCGTCAAGCTTCGTCGCGCCCAACTGGAAGCAGCTCGAGCCGACGCCGAAGGTCTGGCGGTTTCCGATCCGATGGTTCGTCAACGAACCGTGCAGATGGTGATCGACAAAATCCGCGAGATCGCCAAAGATCGCGGCCGAACGATTGAACCAGAAACCGACATCCTGGAACTCGATCTCGACTCGCTCGAACGGATGGAAATCATCGCGTCGATCGAAGACCAGTATGGTGCCCGCTTCCCCGACGACATCTTGCCTTCGATGCGAACCGTCGCCCAGGTCGCCGATTGCATCGAGATCTATCTCGCATCGGAAGACATGCTGCCTGCGGCACCGAGCGAGATTCCGCAAGAGATGTTCGGGTTCTCGGCTCTGCCGGAGTATCGCCAGGTCCGCCAGATGGCGGATCAACTGGCCGAACTGGGACTGCCCAATCCCTACTTCCAAGTCCTCGATGGCCCGACCTCGGCAACGGCGGTGGTGGAAGGCAAAGAAGTCATCAACTTCGCCGGCTACAACTATCTGGGCCTGGCCGAACATGAAGAAGTCAAACAAGCCGCCATCAAGGCGATCGAAGAACTCGGCGTCTCGACCAGCGGTAGCCGTTTGATCTCTGGCGAACGAGCCATCCATCGCGAACTGGAAAGCGAACTGGCCCGCTTCCTGGGCGTTCAAAGTTCGATGCTGATGTCCGGGGGCCATGCGGCCAACGAAACGACCATCGGGCATCTGCTGCGAACGGGAGACCTGATTCTGCACGATTCGATGGCGCATAGCAGCATCATCACCGGTGCTAACCTCTCGGGTGCTCGTCGGCGACCTTACCCGCACAACGATTGGCGTGAACTGGACGAGATCCTGCACGACATTCGCAAAGACTACCGCCGCGTGTTGATCGTGGCGGAAGGGGTCTACGGCATGGAAGGGGACGTTTGTCCTCTGCCGCAACTGATCGAGATCCGCAATCGTCACAAGACCTGGTTGATGGTCAACGAAGCCCACTCACTGGGAACCCTTGGCAAATCAGGCCGCGGCGTTCGCGAGCACTTCAACATCGATGCCAGTGACGTCGACATCTGGATCGGAACGCTCAGCAAGGCGTTGGGCTCGGCCGGTGGTTATGTCGCCGGTAGCCACGACCTGATCGACTACCTGAAGCATACCGCTAGCGGGTTCGTTTACAGTGCAGGGCTTTCGCCACCGGCAACCGCTGCCGCGATGGCCAGCTTGAAGTTGCTGGAAGAAAACCCGGGTTGGATCAACAAGCTGCAGCAGAACGCCGAGTTGGTTCGAGATCTGGCGAAGAAGGCTGGCCTGAACATCGGCGCCAGCGAGTTGTCTCCAATCGTTCCGATCATCGTCGGCGATTCGATGATGACCATGATCCTGGCTCAGAAGCTGCTGGCTGATGGTGTTAACGCTCGTCCGTTGACCTATCCGGCGGTGGAAGAGTCGGCGGCACGGCTCCGGCTGTTCGTCAACGCCCACCACACGAAGGATCAGATTCGCCAGACCATCAACAAGCTGGCCGCATTGTGGTCGAAGCTACAGCGAGAGAATCACGCTGGCACGTCGTAAGTAACTTGGTCGCGATTCGATCCGCTACCGAACGTTGCCAGCGGCAAGATCTTCCGACACGCAGCGTTTCCACATCTTGCTTAGGAAACGCTGCCAACTGCATCGCCGATCACGCAGTACCAACACATTGGTAACCGCGCACGAAAAAAGCCTCGCGAACAACTCGCGAGGCTTTTTCATTGGGACTTTCGTGGAAGTCGGAGGGCTTATCGGTTCAGCGTGAAGCCGAAGGCGACACCCGTCATCGTCATATCTTCGTCGTTGTTGAAGAATGGGTCGCGACCAACACCGGTTCCGATGTACATCGTTTCCCAGGCAACGTCGATCGAGATCTCGCGAGTGATGTGGTAAGCAGCACCCAGGCTGAATTCACCACCAGCCACACCGGCCGAGTACGAGTCCTGGTCGCCACGGAAGATCCAGTTCTGGCCACCGAAGGCTCGAACGGTACCTTCCAGAGTCCACTGACCTCGGTGCGAGAAGATGCGACCGCCGAGCTGGCCCAGCAGCATATTGTTCTGCACGAAGTTGATCGTGCTGGTCTTATCGTTGAACTGAGCGTATCGCAGACCCATCAGAGGTTCGATGTAGAAACCCTGGTGGAACTGTGGCAGACGCCAGGTACGGTCCAGTTCGATGCTGTTGAAGTCACCACGGTTCACGCCGTTGTAGGCGGGACCGTCCAGACGCCAACCGCTGATCAACCAGCCGTGGTTGTCTTCAGTCATGTAACCGACGTCGATACGGTTACCATAGGTGGCGTCGCCATCGTACGGGCCTGGAGCCACGTCGCTTCGGCTGACGTTCATGAACAAACGGTGGTACTCGAAGAAGATCCCCGTGTTCGGATCAATCGTGTCCTGGCCGTACTGTTCGGTGATCGGGGGCGCGAACCATTGGAAATCGTAGTTTTCCAAATTGACATCGGTGAACGGCTGGTTCGCGGCGGGGAAAACGGTCTCATACTGTGCTTGCACACCGGAAGCGGCCGCCAAATTGGCCACAATCACCAGAGCCCACAGTGTTTTACGATAACTCAACATGGTCCACTTCTACCTTGTGACTTCCACGGTAATGGTATGGACGACGCCATCTGGCTGATGACGAAAGTTCCTGCGTTGCCGTTTGTATCGGTACGTCTGCGAGTACTAATTGAACCAGTTTGGCAAACTCTGCCGAAAATTCGGTCTAATCGGTAAATCTCACCAGGAATTGGCCTTGCAGCACCAAGTTTGCTAGCAATCGCGAATTCTTTTTCCCTTACCGAAACGATCCGCATATATTGCGAGTAGACTAATTTGGAATCGTTTCGCTAGCAAGCTGCAAGGAACCAAGATGTCACGCTCTTCTCTGTTCAACTCGCTTAAACCACTTGTTGACCGCCGGCTATGGACCCTCATTCTCTCGATCCTGCTAGCATCGGGAGCCCAGGCCGAGACCGCTCCTGAAACCGACGCTCCGGAGTTCGTCCGCGTTAAGAAGAACGCCGACGACCGCCCCGTCGCTCTGCAAACGGCGATCGCCCATTACACCGCCAAAGATGGCGATCTGAAGATCGACCTGGTTGGAGCGGTCCACATTGGGGAAGACGCCTATTACCAGGACCTCAACAAGCGATTCAAGGAATACGACGCCGTCATGTACGAGCTGGTCGCCCCGGAAGGTACCCGCGTCCCGAAAGGACATAAGGGAACCGGCAGTGCGGTCAGCGGCCTGCAGAACGGGATGAAGGACATTCTGGAGCTCGAATTCCAGCTCGAGAAGGTCGACTATTCGCCGGAGAACTTCGTTCACGCCGACATGTCGCCGGAAGAGTTCGCGAAAGACATGGCCGACCGAGGCGACGGCTTCCTGCAGATGTTTGCCCGAGCCATGGGGCAAGGCCTTGTTCAGCAGTCCAAAGGTGGTGCCAACGATGCCGCAATCATGATGGCGTTGTTCTCCAACAATCGTGCCATCAAACTGCGTCGATTGTTTGCCTCGCAGATCTCGGACATGGACAACCAGATGCGTGCCATCGAAGGCAAGAACGGTTCGACGATCATCTCGCAGCGGAACGCCAAGGCTTTCGAAGTGATGGGTAAGAGCATCAAAGATGGCAAGAAGAACATCGCTGTTTTCTACGGGGCAGGGCACTTGGACGACATGCACCAGCGACTTCTGAATGACTTTGGCATGGAACTGAAGTCGGTCGAATATCTCGACGCTTGGAAACTGGAATAACATCCATTTCCAACGCAACGTGGCGGGGGGCTCTGCCGGGCAGATTCTGGACCTGAAGCGACCAAGGTCGCCCCCCTGCGGATGGCACTGCTATCACTTCTATCTGGCTTTTCTGCCGGTCGGCGAACGAACCTTCAAAACTCTTCCGTCAAGCCGTTTACAAAAGAAGTTCGCTTCCTATACTTGGCTTCACTTCGCTGCCAACCCAGGCGGATCTTCGGGTGGCAAACGACAGATATCTTTTCTTACGAGTGTCGCACGGATGGCCAAGTTCTCGATGAATCAGATGACCACCCTTCGCTGGTCGTTTGAACAAGATTGCTTCCGATACCGCGAGGCAGGCCTCTCGGCAATTCACGTCTGGCGTGACAAGATTCACGACTACGGTGAAGCCAAAGGTGCGATCCTGCTGGAAGAGCTTGGCCTGGAAGTTTCCGCACTCAGCTGGGCCGGCGGATTCACCGGTAGTGATGGCCGCAACTTCAAAGACGCCTTGGAAGATGCCAAGCATGCCGTCGATCTCGCTCAGGAACTCAACGCTGGCTGCTTGATCGTTTACAGCGGTGCCCGCGGCGGTCACATCAGTAAGCATGCCCAGCGATTGTTCTCGGGCGCGTTAGCCGACCTGATCCCGTATGCCGAAGCCCATCATGTGAAGCTGGCCATCAAACCAATCCGGCACAAATACGGCAGCGACTGGACCTTGATCCGCCGCATGACCGATGCCTTGCAATTGATCGACCTGGTCGACTCGCCTTGCTTCAAACTGGTGCTCGACTTGTACGAGTTCGGCGACCAGCCCGAAGTGCTCGACAACTTGCACCTCTTGGTCCCTTATCTGGCATTGGTTCAAGTGGGCGATCGTAGTTGCGATCCGCTCGAGGAACCAAACCGCTGCCTGCTGGGGAGCGGGCAGCTTTCGCTCGATTCGACGATCACTCGCCTGCTGCAACTTGGCTACGACGGCCCTATCGATGTAGAACTGATGGGACGCGACGTGCAGCAGTTGAACTATGAAGAGATGCTCGCCCATAGCGTCGGCTATCTGCAGTCGATGAACTCGACTACTTAGCCATCGCTTCCAGGCAGACCAGCCGATCTTCGCCCCGGACAAACAAGCGTCCATCGGAAAGGATCGGTGCGGCCCAGGCTGGGGCCCGAAGCAGTGGCCGACCGTTGGCACTTCGCAGATAAGACTGCGAGACTAGTTCGTATTTCTCGGGGTTTACTTTCAGCAGTCGCAGCACGCCATCTTCGCTCAAGCAGATCAGGTGTCCATCGGCCAGCAGTAGCGAGCTTCGCGAAAGTCCTTCTTCCGCCCACATCACTTTGCCGGTCTTCCAATCGATGCACCGCAGTTCGGCCTGGTGCGAATGCCGACCGCTGCTGGCATACAAATAGCCATCTTGATAAACGGCCGTGTTCCAGTGCGTTTCCATCGCGTGATTGCGGCTTCGTTCTTCATCCTTCCAAACGACTTCGTAACCGCCTGGCTTCACCTTTAAAAGTGTGCTGCCAACCGCATAGCATTCGGAAATGAAGACTTCATCGCCAACCACGACCGGCACGCTGGCGTTGACGCTTTCCAGCTTCTTGGCTCGCCAGGGATAGTGGAAGTCGATCTTGCCGTCACGCGGATCGAATCCCAACAGTCCACCCCGCAGGAAAGCAAAGCACCATGGTCGGCCATCAATTTCAGCCAACGTCAGGCTGGCATAGCTGGCAAGCTCGTCCGAAAGTTGATAGATCGTTTTGCCGGTCTTGGTGTCGAGTGCCACGATCGCGCTGCCGTTGCCATCAACGCGACCGATATCGTAAGGCCCCAGGCCACGAAACTGCTCGGGGCTGCCACCCACCATCACCAGCAGCTTGTCTTCGTACACTACTGGCGTGCTGCCGACCCCAAAGAAATTTGGGACCACCATGAACTCTTCCGAGAGGTTCCGCTTCCACAGCAGCTTCTTCTCAGCGATGCTCAAGCAGTGCAGTTCTCCTTCGGCACCATAGATGTAAACCCGGTCGCCATCGATCACCGGGCTACAGCGGGGACCGTTGTTGTAGCCGAGGGCATCTTCGTACTGCGTTGGATATTGATAGTCCCACAGTTTCTCGCCCGTCTTCACATCCAGCACGTCGAGCCGATTTTCGTCGCCGTAGCGATCGAACTGAAAGAACTTTCCTTGGCTGATGCTGCCGATACCATAGCCAGTACCGATCTCGCGTTCCCACAAGACTTTTGGGCCACTTTCCGGCCAAGGTGTGAGCAAGCCTTTTTCCAGCGATGTGCTGTTATGACGCGGCCCAAGAAACATGGGCCAGTCTTCCGCTGACAGCAGAGCAGGGGAGGTGATGCAAAAGGAAACGAACCAGAGGAAGAAAGGCGAGCGAACCCGAATCGGCATGCGATGGTCTTTCTGCTGACGTGGGTAGTCTTGGGAAGGAAATCAACCTATCCTGGCAGTATAGCTAACCCCGTCGGTTCGATCCAAAACAGGTCTCCCTTACTTCGTCCGCTTCTTACGTGAATCCTATGTCGACGTTTGTCATTAGTCCCTCGATCGAGATTCCGTGGAGCGAGCTGCAATTCTCGTATTCGCGCAGCAGCGGTCCCGGCGGACAGCACGTCAACAAGACGAACACGAAGGCAACGCTAAAGTGGGACATTCATCAGACGGAAGCCCTTTCGCCGGCGATTAAAATCCGCTTCGAGAAAAACTGGGGGGCACGCATCAACAAAGAAGGTGTCCTGGTCATCACCAGCGAAGATAGTCGCGAGCAACGCAGCAACATGGAAGCCTGCCTGGCGAAGCTCAAGCAGATGATCATCCTTTCGGCCAAGCGTCCCAAGGTCCGTGTGCCGACGAAACCATCGCGAAGCTCTGTCCTGAAGAACCAGGAAAAGAAGCGGCAGCATAGCCAGCGAAAGAACGATCGCCGGCAATCGAAGAACATCTCTCGGCGTCACGACTAGCATTCACGGCCGATACCCCCTCTGTCATGGGTACGACTGCGGCTGAACGCATCCTTTTCCCTGACGGGTGATGACCTATAATCTGGGTGGAACTTGTTACGTGACTTTCCCCTACGGATCCTATGGACTCCTTCGATCATTCTGAAAATATCGATCACATCGTTAACTCGTGGTCTTTCGAACCTGGCAAACTAACGGCCCGGATCGCCACCGGATCGGACGGGCGTGATGTGCTGCAGATGCGGATCGAAATGGGATTGTTGCAAATGGAGATCGCTGGCCGGCCAGATGGCGAAAAGCCTTTCAATTTCGACTCTTATCTCGAATATCTCCAGGCTCAGTTCCTGACCGATCTGGATGCCATGCTGTCGGACGACGACTGCGTGGAAATCGATCGAGAGTTCGTGCAGCTCTATCATCGCCGAATTTGCTGGCTGGCTCTTCGTGAGTACGAGAAAGCGGTTCGCGACGCCGATCACACGCTGGCGTTAATGGACCTGTGCCAGGCGCATTCAACCGACGAAGAGTGGATCGACAGCCACGAGCACTTCCGCCCGTTTGTGATGTTCCACCGGATTCAGGCCAAAGCCTTGATCGAGCTGGAAAAGCACACCCCAGAGCACGCGATCGAAGAGCTCACCTCAGGGGTCGAGGAGCTCCGAGAGCTTTACGCCTCCAACGAGTCCGAAGAAGACTTCGAAAACGACGAACTTCACGTACGACTTGTCGAACTTCGCGAAACGCTTCGCGAGCAGTTTGAAGTTGGGCAGACGCTCAACGAGCAGTTGGCCGATGCCGTCGCCAACGAACGGTACGAACAAGCAGCCAAGCTGCGAGATCGTATCCACAAGCGGGAAGATCTCCGCTAGGCTGGGGGGACCGCATCCCAATCCAGTCATTCTAAAGGGCTGTCAATCCGCCCATAGAAGCGGCCCAGCTGGTCATACGATACCCACCCAATGGCTTCTTTTTGTTGCGTTCGCCTACCGCGCTGGCTACAATTTGGGTCCAGCCCCTCGTCTTGCACAAGAACATATCCCGCTATATCCCACCTTTGAGATCGAAGGAACCGAAATGACTGACCAGTCCGCTAAGCCGGCTTCGCCTAACCAAGTCGAACGCCGCACCTTTCTGAAAGGGACCGCCGCCCTGGGTACCGCTGCTGCGGTCGGCAGCCTGACTATGGCTCGCTCGGCGCACGCTGCCGGTAACGACGAACTGAAGGTGGCCCTGATCGGGTGTGGTGGCCGTGGCAATGGTGCCGCCGTCAACGCGACCAAAGGGGACGAGAACCTGAAGATCACCGTTCTGGCCGACATTTTCCCAGACAAGGTGGAAGCTTCGAAGCGAATTCTCGGCCGCCAGCTGGGCGATCGTTTCGCCGTGAGTGACGAAAACTGTTTCAGCGGTTTCGACGCTTACAAAGAAGTGATGGCAACCGACGTCGACGTCGTGCTGCTGTGCACCACGCCTCACTTCCGTCCTGCTCATCTGGAAGCCGCCATTGCCGCCGGCAAGCACGTCTTCTGCGAAAAGCCTGTTGCAATCGACGCTCCTGGCTGCCGTAAGGTGATGGAAACGGTTGAAAAGGCGAAGCAGAAGAACTTGAGCATCGTGAGCGGTCTGTGCTGGCGATACCATCCCGCCGTCATCGCCACCGTGGAAAAGATCAAAGAAGGTGCCATCGGCGATGTCATCTCGATGCAGGAAAACTATTTGGCTGGCACGCTCTGGCATCGTGGCAACAAAGAAGAGTGGTCGGAAATGGAATACCAAATCCGCAACTGGCTCTACTTCACCTGGCTGTCGGGCGATCACATCGCCGAACAAGCGATTCACAGCATCGACAAGGCGCAGTGGATCATGGACGACGTCCCACCGGTGAGCTGCTATGGCCTGGGTGGTCGCGAAGTTCGTACCGGGGAAGAATACGGTAACATCTTTGATCATCACGCCGTCATGTACGAATACGCTGGCGGTCAGAAGATGTTCCACTACACCCGCCAGATGGCTGGCTGCTTCAACGAAACCGAAGACTTCATCATGGGCACCAAGGGGAACGCCAAGATCCTCGCCAATGTGGTCGAAGGCCAGACCAACTGGAAGTACGACGGTCCTGGCGGCAACATGTACGACCTGGAACACAAGGCCCTCTACGAAGGCATGCGTTCGGGCAACATCATCAACAATGGTGATTACATGACCAAGAGCACCATGTGTGCGATCATGGGCCGCATGGCGACCTACACCGGCAAGAAGGTGACTTGGGATGAAGCCTGGAACAGCCAGGAAGACCTGACTCCGAAGAGCTACGAATGGGGCGCGGTCACCATCCCGACTCCAATCGCCGTTCCAGGTCAAACGAAGCTGGTCTAAGCGACCAATCGTTTCTGCATGCGAAACGGATTACACTGGAGGCCAGGACAATTCCTGGCCTCCTTTCTTTTGCGCCCGTGACATCTGAATCCTTCGCATCTCGTTCACCTGGCATCACCATCGGGTCGTTAGGTCTACTGACCCTGGCGGTTGCTTCTGCCATGATGCTGTGGGGCGATCCGCTTTCAACATCGCTCGCCGGCGCCACGCTGCTGTACGCGGCTCTCGTGACCGTGGTAACACTCCCACCAGCGATTGTCACGGCGCTGCTCGTTTTCCGGACGAACCTGCTGGGACGCATTGTTCTTCAGGTACTGTTGATCGTATGGCTGTTTCTGCCGGTCTATGTCCACATCGCCGGCTGGCGTGACCTTTTTGGGCCGCAAGGCTGGCTGGAAGTTCCCAATCCGTTTCAACCTTCGACGAATCTGATCGACGGCGTGACCGGTGTGATTTGGCTGCATGCGTTGGCCGCGTTTCCGTGGGTCGTATTTCTGACCGGGGTCGCTTTTGCTCGCGGCCCAGCAAGCCTGGAAGACGACGCCCGACTCGAAGCTTCTCCCTGGTCGGTCCTGGGCAACGTGACGCTGCGTCGCAGTTGGGACGCGGTTCTGGTCGCGGTGGTTTGGATTGTCATCACGATGTTTGGCGAGATGAGCATCGCCAGCGTTTGCAACGTGCGAACCTACAGCGAAGTCGTTTTCACTGGCATCCCACTCGGACTCACGACCACTGAAACGGGACTAACGCTCGGACCGGGAGCGATCTTGATGATCGGTCTGGTGGTGCTTGCCGCGTGGCTGGCCGAGACAGTGCGACCACGCGGGCAAGACGTCGAAACCAATCGACCAGCACCGTTACCATTGCAACGAGGCAGGACGGCGTGGTCGCTGTTGATCTGGGGAATGTTTCTATTCGCGTTGGCACCACCGCTGGTCGGTTTGATTTACAAAGTCGGCATCACCATCGATCAAGTCGACGGGCAGTTCGTACGAGGCTGGTCGCTGTGGAAGGCGTTTCAGTTGACGCTCAGCAGCGTGACCGTCTATCGCCGCGAGCTGACCTGGTCGCTCCTCTTGGCAGGCACCGTTTCGCAGGTAACCACACTGTTCGCCTTACTGCTGGCCGACATCGCTAGTCGCGGCAAATGGTTGGCACGCGGCGTCGCGTTATTTTGCGGAGTCCTTTTCGCCTTGCCAGGACCGATCGTCGGTTTGGCGATCGCGTGGGGTACCAATCGACCTTGGTTGGCATGGTTGGCTCCGCTTGTCGATCGGACGATCTTTGCTCCCACGCTGGCGATCGTGACGATCACGCTGCCGCTGGTCACTTTCTTTTACTGGCATGCGATGCCTTCGCAGCGGCAACTGCGTGAGCTGGCCAGTCTGGATGGGAGTAGCTGGCTACGAACCTGGTGGAAGGTTATTCTGCCGGCGAGTTGGCCAACGATTGTCGCTGGTCTGCTGATTGGTTTCGTGCTGGCAGCCAACGACGTGGCGGCATCGGTCTTGGTCCTTCCGGCGGGGATCGATACGATCTCTCGACGGATCTTTGGCCTGCTCCATTTCGGGGGCGAAGATAACGTGGCAGGCATTTTGCTATTGAATCTGGGCGTGGTGGCGGTGCTGGCGATCGCGATCCGCCTGCTGGCCACATGGCGCAGTCGTAGCGATTTTCGCGATTCGCTGCCTTGATTCGTAGCGACGTACTATACTGCCAATGTTCGCTCTGCTTCGACTTTTGACCCGAAAGGTCACTCATGCTTCGATCGATTTCCTTGTTTGTCCTGCTTCTGGCAACCGCGTGCCCGTTGCGCGCCGACGACGTCTCGTTTGAACGGGACGGCCAGCGAATCGACCTCAAGGGAGAAGTGATCGCCACGCATGAAGCAGGCATCGTCTTGCATACGCCAGATAACAAGCTGTGGCCGATCCAGCAGGAAGAAATCGTCAATCGCCAGAAATCGACCGGCGAGTTCCAACTGCAAACCAAAGAGCAGCTGATCGAGACCGTTCTTTCCGAGATGCCGCAAGGGTCGCAGGTCATCGAGACGACGCACTACATCGTCGCTTACAACACCTCGCGCGCGTATGCCCAGTGGGTTGCCGGAATGCTCGAACGACTGCATCGTGGGTTCACCAGCTATTGGTCGCAGCGTGGCATCGATTTAAAGAACCCAGAACAGCCGATGGTCGCACTGGTGTTCGACGATCGAACTAGCTTCGCGAACTATGGCAAAGCAGAACTGGGTGAAGCCGCCAACAGTGTGATCGGCTTCTACAGCATGCACACGAATTATGTGGTGATGTTCGACCTGACCGGCGGAGCAGGGGACTCGTCGCGACGCACGCTGGGAACGCGCGACATTCAGCGATTAATGTCGCGACCTGACTTTCAATGGAGCCTGGCAACGATCGTGCACGAAGCGACGCACCAACTGGCATTCAATGCTGGTCTGCAACAACGCTTTGCCGACGTACCGCTATGGTTTTCGGAAGGTCTGGCGATCTACTTCGAGACGCCAGACGTCTCCAGTAGTCGCGGCTGGAGAGGCATTGGCCAGATCAGCGCTCCGCGACTGCAGCAATTCCAGAAGGCAGCCGGCCAGAGCGGGCAAACGTTTCTGCCTGATCTGTTGACCAACGACGATTCGCTGCGGAAGGCGGCGACGGCGATGGATCGTTACGCCCAGGCCTGGGCCGTGACGTATTACCTACAGAAACGCATGCCTGAGAAGTACGACGCGTACTTGCGCGAGCTTTCGCAGATTGAACCGCTGAACGACCCGCCCCAAGCCGAGCGGGTTCGTATGTTTCAGCGGCACTTCGGAGCGGATCTCACGCAGCTAGAAAATGAGATCCGCCAGATGATGCAAGGCTTGCGGCCTTAGCTTACTTGCCATTCTGGATGCGGAAGAGATGATCCGAGGTACGGATCACCAGGTTACCATCCAGGAAGATCGGCGACGCCATAATGCGCTCGCCCAGATCGTTCTCGGCCAGCACATCGTATTCATCACCAGGCTTGATTACCGTCGTCAGGCCTGCTTCGTTGCAGAAGTAGATGCGACCATCGGCAACCGTGGGCGAAGCACTATAGTTGCCTCCCATGCGATTGGTCCACACATCTTTGCCGGTGATCGCATCGACACACGTCGCAACACCACGATCGCTGACCATGTAGATCTTGCCGTCGACATAAACTGGCGACGGGGTCGTGGGAACTTGACGACTGAAGGTCCAGTCGATGTGCGTCTGCGTGACGTCACCTTCTCCATCGGTACGAATCGCCACGAGTTGCGGTCGCATGAAACCAGAGCAAATGTAAACGATCCCATCGTTGTAGATCGGACGTGGCACGTTCGAGAAGCCACTGCCATGATCGCACCGCCACAGTTCTTTGCCCGTTTCTGGATCGTACGAACAAACCCACTGGGCACCTGGAATGATGACTTGGGTCTTGCCATTGGTTTCTACGACCAGCGGCGTGGCGTAAGCCTTCTTCTGGTCGCCATCTTCGGTGCGATACGGAGGACGCGAAGTCTTCCAGGCGGTCTCGCCGGTCTTCTTATCGAGCGCGGTGATGTACTGCTCGTTGACGCCATCGCAGGTCAAAATCAGCTTGTCGCCAACCAACACGGGCGAACTGCCAGGACCGACGTAATACTCCAACGCGTTTTCGTTGTTCTTCCAAACGACTTCGGCGGATTGGGTGTCGATGCAGCAGGTGCCGTAGGTACCGAAGTAACAGTACAACAAGTTGCCTTCCACCACCGGCGTCGGCGACGCGTACGAGTTCGTCAGGTGAACGGCCAAGGGACGTTCGACCTCGAACAGATCAAGCGTTCGCACGACTTCGCCCGTTTTGTAGTCGACTTCGATCGCCTGCAGCTTCACATCGGAAGCGATGTTGGACGAGTTCTTCATGAATGGCTTGGCATCTTTCAGACGTTCGGCCTTTTCTTCATCGGAAAGAAACTCGACCAGCGCGGTCGTCAACCAGATCTTATCGCCGACCAGCACGGGCGAAGACCAACCCTTGCCCGGGATTGGAGTTTTCCAGGCAACGTTCTCGGTGGCACTCCAGTGGAGCGGAACATTCTTGGCATCAGAGACACCATCGCCGTTTGGGCCACGGAACTGAGGCCAGCCGTCAGGAGCGGCGGCCGAGACTTGCGAGCCGATCGCTACGAGCAATGCCAATGCGCAGGCGCGGATCATGGTTGTTAACCTGTTTGCGAAGATGGTTGGAAGGGGAAGGGCATGTAGGAGGGATTTACCTTAGTGGCAGCCGCCACCGCCGCATTGAGGCAGACCACATCCACCTCCGCTCGGCATCGGACCGCAAATCGGCAAGTCGCTCGACTTGCCCCCGGTGTGAGCAGCCGGAACACTCCATGCCTTCTCGAGCTTGGCACTGCCGCACTGAGGGCACTTCGGCTTTTCACCACCACGAACGAGCAACTCGAACTGGCTGTGGCATGCGTCACACGTGTATTCAAACAATGGCATCGGTTCACCTGGCGCGAAAATCGGATACAGTCAAAAAAGGCATTCGTATTGTAAATAATTCCCCACGGAACTGCATCCATGACTTCTCGCACACCCCTAACCCGAGAGCAGTCACGAGCGGTCGACGTTCTGGCTGCTGAAAAATACCATATTCCGGGCGTCATTCTGATGGAAAACGCCGGACGGGGCTGTGCCGAGCTGCTTCGCTCGAAATCGCCAGGCAACGTGCTCATCTGCTGCGGACCTGGAAACAACGGGGGCGATGGCTATGTCATTGCCCGGCAACTCGATCTGCACCAGGTTCCGGTGAAGGTTGCCTTGTTCTGTTCCCGGGAACGTGTCCAGGGCGATGCCGCCATCAATTTTAAAATCTTGACGGCATCTGACATTGAGATTCTGGATGTTTCTGATGAGCCTCTTTGCGAATCGTTTCGCGCAGCCTTGGCAGAGGCCGACTGGGTCGTCGATGCAATGTTGGGGACCGGAGTCACTTCGCCCCCGCGCGAGCCCATCGCCTCCGCGATTCGCGCGATCAATGCTTCACCAGCGAAAGTCCTGGCCATCGACATTCCGAGCGGCCTCGACTGCGATACCGGCGAGCCTCACGATCCGACGATCGAAGCCGATTTGACCGCAACCTTCGTCACGCCGAAGATCGGCTACGAAACTGCGGCGGCGCAGAAGTGCCTGGGCGAATTGCACGTGATCGACATCGGAACTCCGCAGAAAATGCTGCGTGAAGTCCTGGGCTAACCTTCGCTCCGAATCGGCTTCTTCCAGAAGCTCATGGCGTCGGTCGCCGGATCACCGGGGAGGAAGCCGTGGCGCAGATAAAGATTCCGTGCTCGGTTATCGGCTCGCACTTCCAGCGTGACAAACGCACAGCCTTCCTGCTCGGCCAGCCAATCGACTGCGTCCAGCAGCGCCGTGCCGACACCACAGCCTCGGGCATCGGGCGAGACCGCCAAGTCATGAATGTTAAGCAGCGGTCGGGCCTTGAAGGTCGAGAAGCCAATGAAGCAGTTGGCCAGGCCAACATACTTTCCATCGATCTCGGCCAGCAATCCGCGATAGGTATCGACCTTCTTCAGCCGCGGAATCAGATGCAGATAGACACCCTCTGGCAGAGGCGCTCCGCTCCCCATTTCATCGCGAGAGTATTGATCGAGCAGATCGAGCAACGCCTGGGCGTGGTCTTTGCTTTCCAGATCGATCGCGTGGATCGTGCCGAGGAAGGATTGCGTCACATGCGTCTCGTGGGGATCGAAGGCGGACTAGCGAACTAGTCAGAACCGCCTTGTTGAGGATTGTCGAAATCGAGATCCTTCCACTTCATCGCTCGGCGCGAAGGCTCGATTCGCAGAACGACTTCTCCTCCCTGGAACAAGCGGACCGTGCCATTCGATTCGCTGACCGCGATCGAGATAGCCTTGGTCTTCTTGCTGATGGCTGCCGCAGCCCAGTGCCGGGCACCCAGCCCCTTGCTCAGCGTCACGCTGGCCGAGGTCACGTCGAGCATTCGCCCGGCGGCTTCGACGGTTCCGTCGGCGGCTACCACGAAGGCACCATCCAGCTGAGCGATTTCTTTCAGATTTTCGCGGACACTTCGGTCGCCGATGTGCCGGTCTTTCTTGGCGTAACCCTTCAGCGGATCAAAGCCGCTAGGGGCGCTGTTGCTAAGCACCTTGCGATGGTCGCCCACCACAAAGCAAGTTCCGACCGGCTTGCCTTCGCGGCCTTCGCGACCGATCTCGACAGCCAGGTCGACGACGATCTTGAGGGTCTCGAGCGGAACGCTGGTCTCCAGCTTGCGGAGATCCCGCGAGGTGAGGCGGCCCAGACGTTCGTCGAGGCGAATAAAGCTGATCGTGTCGATCCGCTCTTCATCGAAACCGCTGTACAAAGAGACGACCCGGGCACCGGTAGAAAGTTGGTCGTTGGCGACGGCCTCGACCAGGGCATGCATCAGCTTCTCGAGAATGGGGCTTTCTTCAAGCTCGACGACCACGCCATGCAGGCCGGTCTCTTCGATGCCGACCAGGAATTCATCACGGTCGGCAGCCACGATCACTTTGTGGCCTTCAGCAATTGCCTTGAGCTTGTCCCACTCAGGCATGCCATCCACAAAAATGAGTACCGCGTCCGCTTCCGCGACTTCGAGCATTCGAATCGCGAGCTTGAAAAACTCGGTGAACTGATTCGAGAGCTTTTGATATTTCATCCCCAGCGGAGTTCATTCCCAGGTGTGAAGCCAACCATTAATGCGCGAGTGCCCGCAATCGTAGGCCAGATAGGGCCAAATGACAAGCGATGCACCCGTTTTTCAGCACGTTGGGGCTCAATTTTTGCCGAATCCACGTGCCACTAATCGTGCGACGTTTGCAGGATTTCCTGAGTCCGACTACCTGGCTTGGTTCCGAACACCATTTGGTCATACAGGACCAACGCATGCAGGGCATGGCCGCGCGGGCCGATGCTCCAGTCGTGTCGCGGATTTTGCTCCAGGATGGTCGTCACATAGTTGACCGCACGGACAACTTCAGGCGAAGTCAATTTCTCTGGCGGCAACGAGTAGATCAGGAATTCCAGGATATGACCCGAGGTCTGCAGCCGACGATCGACGTCGCGATCCATGCCGCGGCCCTCGAACCAGTTGGTGCTGAAACTGCCATCAGTATTCTGGATCTGAAAGGAATGTTTATGGTAAGCATTGATGTACTCTTCCGCCTTTTGCCAGACACCGTCCATCGGCAGGCCGGCCTTCTTGCGGGCAGCCAGGGCGAACGAGATCCCCGTCAGACGGTGGGTACCACCGCAAGCGGCTCCGACAACCTTCTGCGTGATCTCTTCTTTCAGCAGACGCTCCAGGCTCCACTCTTGGCCGTCACGCGACTTCCAGGTGGCATCGGCTGGCAGATAGTACGACAGGGCCAGCAATTTGAAGGTCAATTCCGACTTCGGAACGCAGGTCGCCTTCTCGAATTCGATCAGGTCTTCAACCGTGAAGGTGTGACCATCGACCTGAATCTCGTAGGAAGGAGCGACATAGCTTTGGGCCAACATTGCCAGGAACTGGCCATGATGCCCTTGGACGCGAGGACCCTGCTTGGCCATCAGCTGACCATTCTGCACGGCAAACAAACGATTGCCGCGGCAGGGTTTGTTCCAGCAGACCCAACCAATGGCGTTCACCGGTTGACGATAATCAGGCGTACGAATGAGGGCATCGACACCCCACGGCAAAAATCCATGCATCGTTTCCCAGACGTCATGCTTCGAGGCATCGCCCGGCTGGGTACGGTAGTAGTAATCGAGTACCCGGTGAATGCGTGGCTGCAACGCTTGAACATAACCAGGCAGCGGCGGCACGACTTCAGGCTCTTCCATCGGAACCGGTTCGACTTCCACTTCCGCCATCGGAGCCGCTTCGCCGTCTTTGATCGGCTTGGCTTGCTGATCTTGCATTAGCGGGGCAGGCTGCTCGTCGGCTGGCTTCGCATCGGCTGGCTGCTCTGCTTCCACCTTGTCGCTTTTCTCTGGTTTCGCTGGCTGCTCTGGCTTATCTTCCTTTTCCACTTCCAGCGTTGCGGCTGGCAGTTCTTTGGAAGGAGTCAGCTCGGCAGCTGGTTTGTCGGCAGGCTTTTCCGCTGGCTGGGTTTCTTCAGAGGAAACGTCGCCGGTGGCTGGCTCCAAGACCGGAGCTTCTTCCGAGGTGGTCGGGGGCTGCGGTTTGAATTGGTCTTTCTTTTCCGCTGGAACCAGCGCGACTCGAATCATCGGACTTTCGGCCGAGCTACCCGCTTCCGAACCGTCTGCAGGATTTAACACCGGAGCAACGATCACTTCTTGTGCCGATGCCGTAGTGTTGTCCAGGGTTGTCGTGCTCCAGAACGCCAACGCGCCGAGGAGGATTGCAGTCCGTCTTTGCATGCGTCTAAATCTTCAATTCCTAGGCAGCCTGATGGATGGATAAATAGGCCGCAACAGAGTCAACGGTCAACGCGTTCAGAAACGTGGGGCGAAATGCACATAGTGGCATGATTCCTCGCACGGACGAGTGGGGTAGATTTGCGTCCGCGTTGAAGTTTCGAGGCTTAAGCATTTTCGTTTCTGACATCAGTTTACACACCACGCCACGCTTATAGCAAACGGCATCCCGGCTAGAGGAACTATAGAGAAATCGAAGCCATTGGGTGTTTTTGTCTAACCGGTTTGCGATGACAAACCGGCTTAAGGAGATCATCCGTCACACGGCCAATTTGGGGTAACTTTTAGCTAACCGAATCGACCTGCAGTACCAGCGTTTCTATCGCAAGAAGCTTGGCACTAGCTGTTCAGCAATCGACGTCGTGGGGGGCTCAGGGCTACCGCCATTGGCAAACTCGCGCCACTTGGCCGTATCACCCTTGTAATCGACATTGCTGTGCTTTCGCAGCGACTGGATCGCCGCGAATCGCATGGCGGGATCGCGGGCATCAAGAGCCGGCACCAAGGCCTGCTTGGCGGCTTCCGAAGAGAAACCACCCAGCGAATTGGCTGCCGTTAAACGAACATCGTAGTCGCGATCGCGAATCAACACGTCGCCCAGCAAGGCAACCGCTTCCGGATTCTTCGACTCACCCAACGCCAGGACCGCTTCTCGGCGAACGTCAGCATCTGGGTCGAATAGCGAAGATCGCATGCCCGGCATCGCTTCTGGAACCGTCATCTGCCCCAAGGCTCGCAGCATGTGCACGCGAATCACCGAGTTCTCTTCGGTCGGTAACGCCTCGGCGATCTTCGTGGCATGTTCGATCTGTTTCTCCGCCGGTAAGCGCGACGCGCCGCTGGCCAACTGATCGAGCTCTTCGATCCGCTGGGTTGGCGTCGGTCCATATTTGGCAAAGTCGGCTGGATCGTCGTTGTCCCACCAAATGATCGGATCGACGATCGCACCGTTCGAGGCACATCCTGACAGCGTCAGTACGACAACTACCAAGATTCCGCAAAGCGTGGACTTCTGGTCCATGAAATTTGTCCAACTGGCCTAGAGATAAAGACTTTTGCGATGTAAGCGGGCGAACGCTACCAAAATCGGCGGCCCGGTTCCAGGTGAATTCATACCCGTTTTTTGTGCCTACGAGCGCCCCGACAAAAAGTTCCGGGGAATGTTTTCCATCCGTCGGAAAAACTGATATCGTAAGGGCTTAGCACGATCGGACAGGCTTCATTCTGCCAGCATGTCGAGTCAAACTCGGCAAGATCGGACGCTATCGAACGAAATACTGCTGAAGTTTATCGCGACAACAGCCAGCGACTTTTCTGAAGGTAGCGTCTGGCAGTGCTGCATAAGACCTTATCGTTCGTTTCGACCTTCGCTCTTCACCCCCTCGGGAGGCTATCGGTGATCGACCCTCAACAACACGCCAAGAATCGCGGGCTCGTCGAGTCCATCTTGCAGTACATTCCTGGCTTTTCCGGCTATCTATCGCGTGAGTATCGGCGCGAGAGTGATAGCATGACGCGCGACTTTCTTGCGGACAAACTGCAAAAGTCGAAGAAGGGGCTCGACGAGTATGGCCATACACTGGTCGCTTTGGGTGCTTTAGATCAACTGCCGATGCTAGAGCGACTTCGGAGCCGACTCGACCTGGCGATCAATCGCCTGAAGGCCCAGATGCCGGGCTACAGTGGCTTCTTCGATTTCGTTCAAGTTGACGAGGAACTGCTGACCGACATTTACGAACACGACCTGGCCCTGGTCCAACAGGTCGATGCCGTGGCTACCGAAATCCAAGGCCTGGCCACCACCCAGCTGACACCGGCCCAAGTGGTGCCTCAGATCACTGCCAAGCTGGATGGTCTGCTGCTGAAGATTGACCACCGCGAGAACATGCTGAAAGGTGTCGCCGCCGGTCCCAACGACGGCTAGTCTTTGCCAACGCCCAATAACCCAATCATCTCGTCATCGCCTTACGGCAAGAAGAAAGAGGAATACCACTGATGAGCCTTCAACTGGAAGTCATTCAGTTCTTCGACAACTCGAATCGCTCCATCGTCCATCGCATGCCGCCCGAAGGTTCGGCCGCGATCAAGTATGGCGCCCAGCTCATCGTCCAGCAGAATCAGGAAGCGGTCTTCTTTCTCGATGGCAAGGCGATGGATTCGTTCGGGCCTGGCCGCTACACGCTGCAGACCCAGAACATCCCGCTGATCACCA
The DNA here is from genome assembly GCF_039541315.1 of Bremerella cremea. GTDB lineage: Bacteria > Planctomycetota > Planctomycetia > Pirellulales > Pirellulaceae > Bremerella > Bremerella cremea. Next base: position 363,648 of record NZ_BAABFZ010000003.1, read on the forward strand.
GCATTCTGACCATTCCATGGGAGAAGTCGCCGTTTCAGGCTTCGGTCTACTACTTCGGCAAGCAGACCTTCCTCGATCAGAAGTGGGGCACGCGTCAGCCGATCACGGTCCGTGACCGCGATTTCGGCATGATCCGCCTGCGCAGCTTCGGTAAGTTTTCGTTCCGAGTGGTCGATGCCCCGCTGATGCTCAACACGATCGTTGGCACGCAAGGCAAATACACGACGGACGATGTTTCGTCTTACTTGAAAGACCTGATCGTCTCGCGTTTGACCGATCTGCTGGGAACCTCGCAGATCAGCATGCTCGACTTGCCCAGCAAGTTCGATGAAATCGCCGCTGGCACACGCATCAAAGTTGCCGACGACTTCACCAAGTACGGCCTCGAGCTGGTCGACTTCTTCATCAACGCGATTACTCCGCCGGAAGAAGTACAGAAGGCGATCGACGCGCGGAGCAGCATGGGCGCGATCGGCGATCTCCGAGCGTTCACCATGTATCAAGCGGCCAACAGCATGAGCAAGATGGCCGAGAACGGCGGCGATGGCTCTGGCCCAGGTGCCATGCAAATGGGTATGGGTGCCGGCTTCGGTATGATGATGCCGGGCATGATGAACGCCGCGATGCAGGGCTATCAGGCTCCGGGCATGGCCCCGCAAGGTGGACCGGCTCCTCAGCCGATGGGCAACCAACCCGGTCAAGCCCCAGGTGTTGTCCCGGCGGCACCGATGGGTGGCGGCATGAGCTTCGACGACCTGCAAGGTCCCGGTGGAACCGTTCCGGCACAAACCTTGAGTGCCCGCGACATCATCAAGCATGTTGCCCAGACAAGTGGTTGGCCTTTGACCGAATCGAACGAGAACCTTTGGACGGTCAACGTTCCGGTCAATGCACTTCGCAAGCAGAACGTGAACATCATGTTCGGCCAGAAAGACGACGACGGCAACGAGTTGGTCGTTTACAACAGCCTTTGCGGACCTGCCAACGAACGCAATGCGATGGCACTGCTGCGTTACAACACGAAGATGATTCATGGTGCGTTCGCCGTCGAAAAGCTCGACTCCGGCGAAGTCATCACCGTGCGAGCCAACCAACTGGCCGATGCGGTTGATCAACTGGAAATCACCAAGACGATTACCGCGATCGCGTGGCAGGCCGACAAAGTGGAAGAGAAACTGCTGGGGACGGACAACTACTAAAACGTAGCCTTTTCCAAGACAACCATCCGCGAGGCGATACCCCCAAGGTGTCGCCTTGCTTGTTTCTTGCCCTTATCAAGCGAGTTCCACGTAGCGAACCTGAAAGGGCGAAGCGGTGTCTCGGAAGTTGTCTGAGATCTTTCACGCCGCCAACTCGCCAGGCAGGGCCTCGATGACCGACGACGAATTCCTCCATGCGTTTCTCGACTGCACGCTCAAGGCAGAAGACTGGACGCATGAAGCGCACGTTCGGGCCGCCTTTCTGATCGCCTCTAGACATCCGTGGGCGGAAGCTATGCTCGCCATTCGAGCGGCGATTCAAGCATTTAATCGCGCGACAAAGACTCCCGAATCGCTCGATCGCGGCTATCATGAAACGATCACCCAGGCCTTCATGCGTTTGATTTTTATCGCGACTCGTCAGACAGGTCCGCACGCCACCGCCCAAGAGTTCCTTCGCCGCCATCCAGAGCTATCGAACAAAGAGGCACTGCGGCAATATTACTCGCGCGAAAGATTGCGGACCTGGTTGGCCAAACGCTGCTTCCTATTACCAGACCTTCAACCACTACCCAGACTGGAAGGGGAATCGATGCCGGAACATCTCTCGACGGAACAGCTCGACGCTGGCCTGCCGCAGATCGAACAATCACCATGCGAAGAAGGTAAACTCGAAGCGATCGTCATTCGTCCCATGACCGATCAGCGTGAAAGCCTCGCCTTCTGCGAGTTGAGCCTCGCTGGCGGCGTGCATGGCGATAACTGGGCACTGGGCTGTTGGATGTCGCTGCCAGATGGCTCGCCTCATCCCGATGTTCAGGTCGCCATCATGAATTCCCGCGCCATCGACCTGATTGCCGGCGATCGTTCGCGATGGGCGTTGGCAGGCGACAACTTGTTCGTCGACATGAACCTCTCGAAAGAAAATCTTCCGGTGGGACAACGTATCGCCATCGGCGAAGCCGAGCTCGAAATCACCGAAGTCGCCCACAACGGATGTGGCAAGTTCTCGGAACGCTTCGGCCCCGATGCCACGCGTTGGGTCAACTCAAAAGTCGGCAAGCAGCTTCACCTGCGCGGCATTTACGCACGCATCGTGAAGAATGGCCTAGTCCGCGTCGGCGATACGATCACCAAGATCTAGCCGCGGACCATCTCTCCGCCTAGCGGCCAATCTTGATATCGAGTTGTTTCTCGTCGTTCGGCAAAATCTCGGCCTGCTGACAATAGGCCGAGGCCAGGATCGATGTTTTCGCCACTGAAGGCATCGACCGTAACGACATTCCAACCTTCGATGGATCTTGCTCTTGGTTTTATTGCAATTTAGACCTGTGGCGTGACGTAGCACTTTAACGTTCTAGCAGGCCAATTTTTTCGTGAGGCGATTGCGGCCGTTTTGGCAGTTATCATTCTTGATTAGCTCCCCAGGCTCATGAGTCCTGCCAAACAGCAGCCTCGCTGCCATCCAAGATACCTGCCAGAGCGAACCTTCCCACGTCATTTTGCGGTTAGTGCATAGCGTTCGATGTTAGTGCAGTTGTAGCACTCGTTTCAGAAATTCATACTGCCGAGGTCGGCAGTTCCCCCCCAGAGAAGCTTGATGTTAGAAAAAGATGAACCGTGCCACCCCGCCGATCGCAAAATACCAAACATCTTTGAAGGCTCTATTGCTGATAACGACGGTCTTGGCAACTGTCTGTGCTTGGTATCGCCATGACCCTTTTGAGCGATCTGTTGAAGCGGTTCTGAGCCATGGGGGCGGGGTTTCTTACAACGATCAGACGATTTATGTGAGCTTTGGGCCTTGTATGCCGAGCGGGGCTGCCGAGTCGTGGATAAATCGAAATCCAGGTGATGTCGCTGTTGGGGATCTCCACGAGATTCATGACGAATTGAAAATACTCGCAACTTCCTGCAAGACGTTCAAAATAGAGTTTTCAGACGTGGCTCAGGCAAATGGAGTGAAGCAATACTTCGATTCCACCCTTACCCAAGAAAGAACAGTGAACCTGGTTGAGCGACAGCCGGGTTGGCTGATCTTGGTGGTGCGGAAAGACGAACCCTGAGGCCGTTTTATTTGTTCGGATCCGCATCGATGTTTCGCTCCTGGGCGTCTTGTTCCCCTTCCTTTACGATTTCTTGAGCTTCCACTTCATCGGACGAATCGGCAGTTTCAGGCATAGCTTTCCCGGCGACATGAAATTCTGCCAGCACAGCGAAATGATCGGAGCCGGGGAGTCTTATCCGTTGAAACTGACCGACCGTTGATCCTTGAGAGAGGAACACGTGATCGATAGGGTAACGAAACGGCGGGTAGTCGGCGTGAAAGGTGGTTAGAAGCGCGCGTCCCACACGGGGATCACCCAGTCCGCTTAAGCGTTTGAAGAGAAGAGTGGTGTGGGACCAGGCAACATCGTTGAAGTCTCCGGTGACCAACCAGGCCGTATCCGGATTGGCTTGGACTTCTTTCGCGACCAGTACCAGTTCGGCATCTCGCACGCGACTGTCGCGGCGTCCCCCTGGCGTCTCATCCTTCAGCCCTGGCGGGGTCGGGTGTACGCCGGCTACTTCTATGGTTTTGCCCTCAGGCAAGACAAGAGTCGCAAAGATAGATGGCCTCCGCTCCGAGACCAAGTACTTTACTTGTTCCCCTTGAATTGGCAATTTACTCCACAACGCCAAACCGAGTCCCTCGTCGCGGATGACTTCAACACGGTGTGGATATGCCTGACGAAGCGAATCGAGTTCGGTTTGCCACTCTTGATTGAGTTCGATCAAAAGCAGAAGGTCTGGATCGTGCTGCTCGATTACCTGCGACACGTCGTCGAATTGGGTGTTGCTGAATTTGACGTTCGCGACCATCAGCCGAAGATTTTCTTGCTCCGTTGCATCTGCCAACTCTTGCGGCCAAAGGGGTGTGAAGGGGAGCACATGCGCTGCCTGCCAACATGCCACGGCCAGAATGCCAGCACCAAGCACCCAGTGTTCCCGCCGCAAACCGCTAGTCCCCCAGGCATGAGCAATGGTTGCCAATGTGGGTACCAACAGCAAAACCAGCAGTTGAACACGAGGGAAATCACATAGCCGAACCACCCAGTAACCAGTGTTTACTAAAGGTGCCAGCGACACGAGAACCAAAACGGCAAGGCTCAACCTTGCCAGCCAGGACAGTGCCGAGCTGAAAGTAGTGGGTAAATTCGACACGCAACAAATTTTGCCTATGAAAATGCAGCCGGGATGAACCGGCGGGTGTGGCACTACCGCCCTCAGCAGTGTGACGTGAAATGACGGCCGATTCACTATTCTCCTTGCAAACCATATGCCGTTGCAAGCTGGCTGGTTCGCTCCCGCGGGATGGCAACGCAAGAACTCGAATCGGATTGCATCGGGGTCAGCGGACCTCTACATTTGATGTGCACGTGACATCATGCATAAAACCAGCCTGTCCACCTCCTGCTAGTCGACATCCCCATGACTTTCTTGCTTCGCTCTGCCGCCATCTTTGTCTTTTCGCTGCTGCTCACCTCGCTGGCCCTGGCAGCCGAAGTTTCGTGGCTGGAGGACGTGACGACGCCTCCGGCTGATGTCCTTCAGGAAGCATCGAACACGCCGCCCGGAATCGAATCGCTGGCCGACTGGCAGAAGGAACGTGAAGCGATTGCTCAGCGATGGAGCGAGTTTCTCGGGGCATATCACTTCGCCGACCTTCCGCTGGAGGTCGAAACGCTGAAAGAGGAACGCCTGGAACATTGCACGCGGCGACTGATTCGGTATCAGGCGGAACCAGGTCGACGGGTACGTGCCTATTTACTGCTGCCGCACGATAGTGGCGACGCGAAGTTGCCCGCGATCGTGGCCCTGCACGGCACGAGTCCGCAGACGTTCGACAAGTTGGTCGGCCTGGCGGCGGAACCAGAGCGGCACATGGGCCTGCGTCTGGCAGAGCAGGGCTTTGTGGTGATTTGCCCTGAGAACTACCTGTGGGAGCAGAAGTCGTACGTCGCCTCCACCACCGCCGCCCTGAAGCCTCATCCTGGCAGCAAAGGGATGGCCGTGATGATGGCCGATGCCAGGCGAGCCGTCGACCTGCTTGCCACGCTGCCCAACGTCGATGCCAACAGGATCGGCGCTTACGGGCACTCGCTCGGCGCGAAGGAAGCATTTTACCTGGCAGCGTTCGACGATCGCATCGTGGCTGCGGTTGCCAGTGAAGGTGGGATCGAAATTGGTTTCAGCAATTGGAATGCGATCTGGTACCTCGGCCCTGATGTGAAGCAAGCCGACTTCGCTCTCAGCCATCACCAGTTGGTCCAGCGGATCGCCGGTCGCCCGTTCCTGATTCTCGGGGGCGAAGCTGGCAAGGGGTGTGCCGACGGCAAACGAAGCTGGCCTGCGTTGATCTCAGGACAGAAGGTTGACCAGAAGTTCTATGGCGAACCAACGCGGATTGGCATGCTGAACCACGGGCAAGGGCATTCACTGTCGTGGGAATCGGGGCAACGCGTGATCGAATGGCTCGTCGCCTACGTGAAGGAACGCCCGCAGAAATCGCCGTAAACTTGCCGCTAGGCATTGTTGGCATCCCGCCGAAGGATGGGCTACGATAATTGGCGACAAACCCACCATCCCCTCCGTCGAGACCTGACTCATGCCACGCCTGTGCCTCGCATTTACGCTGCTGTTCCTTCTTTCTGCTTCGCCGCTGTTGTCGGCCACCAAACCGGTTGGCGAGCCTACCGTCTACAAGAAAGTTGATGGCAAGTCGTTAACGCTTTACGTTACCAAGCCTGCCGATTGGAAGAAATCGGACACACGTCCTGCCGTGGTGTTCTTTCATGGTGGCGGCTGGGTCGGCGGTGCCCCTGGGCAGTTCACCGAACATAGCAAGCATCTGGCGAAAGAAGGATTGGTCTGCGTTCAGGTCCAATATCGCCTGCTCGATCGCGACAACAACGATCCACCGACCATCTGCGTTGAAGATGCTTTGGACGCGATGCGTTGGGTTCGTTCGCACGCCGGCGAGCTAGGGATCGATCCCAATCGCATCGCCAGTGCCGGTGGTTCGGCAGGGGGTCATCTGGCGGCTTACCTGGGCACCGTCACGCAGAAAGAAGAGGGCGTTTCGACCAAGCCAAACGCGATGATCTTGTTCAACCCGGTCTACAACAACGGCAAGGGTGGCTGGGGTGCTGGCCGTGTCAAAGATCGCGTCGCGGAGTTCTCGCCGGCCCACAACATCAGCAAGGACGATCCACCCCATATCGTGTTTCTCGGTTCGCAAGACAAGTTGATCCCGGTCTCGATTGCGGAAGACTTTCAGAAGAAGTCGCAGTCGGCCGGCGTCACCAGCGAACTGCGAATCTATGAGGGGCAAGGGCACGGCTTCTTCAATCATGGCCGTGACAAGAATCGCTGGTACAACGAAACCGTCAGCGAGATGGACCAGTTCCTCACCTCGCTGGGCTGGATCGACTCGAGCAAGTCGACCAAGTAGCTAACGCTGCGGCGTGATCGTGATTTGCTCCGAGATCGGCACTTCGCCGCGGAGCATCCGGCCACCCTCGCCAGCTAAACGCAGGTACCAGTCGCTCGGCAAGCCGTCGTAGGTGGCGTAGCTTCCTTGGGTCGGCGGATCGTTGGTCACCTTAAAGATCGCGGTCGCTTCATCGACTTCGTCGAACATTGCCACGTAGACCATCCCTGTCTTCAACTTCGCAGCAGCAACCCACTGTTCCCAGAAGAAGTCTCCGCGGCGCCGCTCGATGGTGTCTCGTTGGGCCACGGGACCTTTCAAATTGGTCCAGGCAAACCCAGGATAGATCACCGGCAACAACCGGGCACCTGCTTCGGTAGCAGCGACTTGATCTTCCTTCCAGATGTTGGTGTTGGCGATCTTCTCACCGCCACGCATCTCGATATTGCCCACATTCCAAGGGCTGATCACATCGAGCTTCCGATAGGCGGCGGCCCACTGCGGATCACGATCGCGTCGCCACTGCGGCGGAACGCCTCCGATGACGGTCGCTCGATAGGGACCTTCTTCGTGGAAGAAGTCGATCAAGCGGTGGGCAAGCTTCGCATCGAAACGGTCGGAATAGAGTCCCCACAGAAAGACCACCGGCAAACCGTCGTGATCGAGGTAGCGTTCGTCGCGCGTCACCTTGCGTCGATCGCACATATCTCGCCAGTCTTCGGTCAGCCGGCTGTAGATTCGCTCGGTTGGATAGCCTGACAGGTCGTAGCAAATGCCAAAGGTTCGGCCTGAGTCCTTCGCTGCGACACGAACGTTTTCGAGCACCGTCTCAAACGAGGGATCACGCAGGTTCACGAGAAAACGCTGCACGAACGCGCCATCAATCCCATACTGCTGCATCCACTGGAAATGCCGCTGAATCGTTTCTTTATTGACGCTGCTATACAGATAAGCAGGCGTTCCCCCGACATGCGAGAAACCAGGGACGGCATATTTTTCGGTCGAGCTGAACTCGGAAAGGTCTGGCCACATCTCGAACGTCAGCGACTGCGGCGTGATCGTGGAACGACGACTCCAATGGAGCCAACCACGCTCGGTGCCGTCGCCAGGACAACGAAACCAACCCTGGTAACCAGTCATCACTTTGCCATCCAGCGTGGTGGCATCGGTAACCGGTTTTGGCTGGGCGGGAAGGGGCGATTCCAGAAGAAGGCTGACGCCTGCTGCCAGCAGCAGGGTCAGCCCGACAGTTCGACGATGGGGCAGGGAGGTTGCCCGAGATTGCATAACCAGTCCTCGGCAGATTCCAACGGGGCGTTTGGGCCCCGTCTTCTATCGCGAGGCCACCGAATCCATTGTACCCTCGATGGTCGAGGAAATCTTGTCGGCATCCACGTCGGTTACGGGGCGTTCAGCGACTCGATCAGGGACCATTTCGGCGGACTCTGGAGCTTTCAGCGATTCCAGGAAGCTGATCACGCTGAACTGCTCTTCTTCATTCAACCGCATGAAGGTCGCGGTCGCTCCGCGTGCTTCGCCGTTGTGCAATTCGATGGCGGCACGAATCGACTCGGCACGTCCGTCATGGAGATAAGGCCCCGAATCGGCCACGCCCCACAGCGGCGGCGTACGGTACTCGCGGTATTCCTTGCGATCTTCTTTGATTGCCACGCTGTACTTTTCGACGATGATCCGCGGCGGGATATAGTCCGAACCGTAGTACGACGGCATCTCGTAGCGGTCTTCAATGCTGACCACTTGCACCGGAATACGCTGGGCTGGAATCGGATCTTCAAACTCGGGACCCATGTCATGCAGCAGGAAGTCGGAGAAGACACCTTTCAAGGCGCCAACATCTTCGACATGGCACGAAGCGCAGCCGATCGATTCGAACAGCAGATGTCCCTGGGTCACGCGACTGCGGGCGTTCGGATCTTCCGGAAGAACTTGAGCCGGACGGGGAAGGGCTGCGACGTAGTCGATCAACTGCTTCGTCTGATCAGCCGTCAGATCGACGCCTTCCAGTTTTTCGTTCGGTTTAGTTGGATCGGGCGACTGATACATCTGATCGACCTGCAAACCGACTTCGGCCGCGCAGGCCCCTTTGACGAACGCGCTGAGATCGTCCAATTGACCTCGCCAGCCGAAGCGGCCGACCTTTCGCCCGGATATCCCCGTTTCGTTGCTCGTAAGAAGTTGCGCCCGCGCGATCGCTTCGATGTCGGAATCGAGGACCTTGTCTGCGATCTCGCCGGCACCAAACAACTGTGGTGGATTGCGTTCGGCCAGGGCGAACTGCAGGTCCTTGGTATAGGTCACCAGTTTCAGCGGAAGAAATCCGATGTCGCTGAGATTACGTTCTCGCAGCATCCGACGCATACGCGTACGCGAATTAAACGTTTCTTCAAGCGGCTGCGTCACGTTGGCGTGAATTGCAGCGTAATCAGGATTAGTGCTGTAGCGATGCAGCAGAACGCCGGTCGAAATGTTGCCATCGTTGTTGACGAACAGCGGATGCATCGTTCGCAGACGGTTACGAATGGAATCGATGTTACGCGAGGTGAACTTGCCCGGTTCGGGGACGAAGGCGAGCATTTGGGCGTTGCTCTCGTTCGCGCCACTTCCGCCGATGCCTCCTTGGGCGTGACAGGCGACGCAACTGTTCGCGTTGTAAACCGGTCCCAAGCCATCGCCATTGGGGCTGAGGGTATCGTTCGGTTTCCATTGATGCGTGAAGAGCTCACGACCACGCTCGATCGATTCCGGGTCGGAATCAAACTGAGCCCATACCGGGCTGGCCAGGCAACCGATACCTAGCAATACGAGAATAGATGGGAGACGAGACATTTCCATTCCCCTTGTTCCACGAAGCGACTTCCACCAGCAAATGCGGGTTCCTACCCACCTGTTTAAGGCAATGTCCCTTAGCTGGCAAACAATTTGCAAACATCAGGCCGCAAATTGCGCAATGCATCTTCGCCCAAAAATCCCTTACCACCTACCGTGACTGAACAGGCATCGTCGATGGACGATTGCTGACCTGAGTTTCGGTCTCTTGTGGAGGTGCTGGCTCTGCGGATGATGGAGCCCTCAATGTTTCGAGGAACTTCAGCAGCGCGAACTGCTGATTCTCTTTCAGAAGCGAGAAGCGACGATAGGAGGAGTAAGCTTCGCCGCCATGCCATTCGATGGCAGCCCGTAACGTTGTCGCGCGACCATCGTGTAGATAAGGAGCCGAGTCGGCCACGCCCCACAGCGGCGGCGTTTTGTATTCGCGATGTTGCTCTGGCTCGATCGCCAACTCGCGGACCAACTCGGTCGTGACTTTGCGGCGGACCATGCCATGGTACGAAGAAATCACATCCATGTTCTCTTGCAGGATGGTTTCCGTTTTGGGCTCGGCAGGGATCGGGTCTTCAAACTGCTGTCCCATATCGTGCAGCAGGAAATCGGAGTAAACCTCTTTCAGCGAACCAACGTCGGTCACATGGCACTCGGCACAACCGACTGCAGTAAAGAGATTCTGTCCTTCAATCGCCAACGCCTTGGCATCGTCGTCCGCCGGCATGACTCGCTCTGGACGGGGCAGCTCGCGTACGTAGTTGACTAGTAGCGAGATCTGCTTTTCGTTCAGATCGGCTCCCTTTAGTTCATACTCAGGACGAAGCGGGTCGGCTGTCTGATGAAACTCAGGGACCTGCAAACCAATTTCGATCGCGCACGCTCCTTTCACGAAGAGATCGAGGCTCCGCATCTGCCCACGCCACCCAAACTTGCCGGCCATTCGACCGGAGACACCAGTGCGGCTGAGCTTCTGTGTTTCGACCAATTGCTTCAAATCCGCGTCGCGAATCTGCTTGTCGATGTCGTCGATACCAAACAGTTGCGGTGGATTGCGCTCGGCGGTTGCGTACTGCAAACCTTGGTCAAAGATCACAAGATTTAACGGCAACGCATCGATCCCCCGGATGTCTCGCTTACGCAGCATACGGCGGATACGCAGTCGCGTATTGAAATCGTTGGGAACTTCCGCCGTCACACGCTCGTGAATCGGAGCATAATCGGGGTTCGTACTTTTTCGATGCAGCAGCACGCCGAGCGAGAACTGGTCGTCTTTATCGACGAAGTCGGGGTGCATACCTTTCAAGTTACCGAGAAAGACCTCTAGGCCATCGTCGGAGAAGTCGCCTGTCTCTGGCAGAAACGAGAGAAACTGGGCGTTGTGCGTGTTGTCGCCGGCGCCCCCAACGCCACCTTGCGAATGGCATTCGACGCAGCTTCGACCGTTGAACAGAGGACCCAGCCCGTCACCTTTCCCGCTGAGCTCGTCGTTCGGTTCCCATTGATGAAGAAACAGGTCACGCCCATCGAACTGATCTGGCGATTTCTTTTCCAACTCGGCAGAACTGCCGGACCTGCTCCAGCTACCGATTCCAATGCAAGTAATCGCGATCGTCAGAATCAGTTTGGTTCGAAACATGGCTGTATCCTCTGCTGGGTTCAAACCGCCTATCAGAACTCCTCAAGCTATCACCTGTTTAGGGGATCACAACAGCGATGGCAAACAGAATGTCAAATTGCCGATCCAAACGGGTCTTGCGGCAGGAAAGCAGGCCGGTGGATTGTTGCCCGGCGGCGAACGCCTAGAATGAAACTGCCTGATAAGTTCGTCCCTTTCCTCAGCCCGGAGCCGCGATTATGTCGACCGAGTACAACTCGCTGAACGATGCCGAAGCGCACGTGATTCTTCGCAAAGGAACCGAACGTCCCTTCACCGGGGAATACACCGATCTGGCTGCCCCTGGCACGTTCATTTGCCGGCGCTGCAATCTGCCGCTTTATCAGTCCGACGATAAATTCCATAGCCATTGTGGCTGGCCTAGTTTCGACGACGACCTTCCTGAAGCGGTGCTTCGCGTACCAGATGCCGATGGGCGAAGAACGGAGATTGTTTGCGCAAACTGTGATGGTCACCTGGGCCATGTCTTCGAGGGGGAAGGATTCACTCCCAAAGATACGCGCCACTGTGTAAACTCTATTTCCATGCGGTTCATCCCGGAAGGTGAACCATTGCCGGAGGTGATTCGCCCCAACGGATCATCTTCCTCCTCTTAGGAAGTGGAGCGTTTGCCATCATGCCAGGTCATGTTGCTCTGTTGGGCGATTCCATCTTTGATAACGCCGCATATGTGCCTGAAGGCAAATCGGTAATCGAGCTTCTCAAAGGCAAGCTACCGGCAGACTGCGATGCAACCTTGCGAGCTGTCGACGGAGCGCGGGCGTCGGATGTCTTTCATCAGTCCAACGCGATCCCAAAAACAACGACGCACTTGGTGATGAGTATCGGAGGGAACGATGCGTTGTGGGCATCGGGCGAATTGTTCACCGACGATCCTGCTCCGCTGGCGGAATCATTGCGACGCGTCGCGACCGCGGTCGATACGTTCGCTCAGGAATATCGCGAACTGATCCTGCATCTGCTGATGAAGGAATTACCGCTGGCCGTTTGCACAATCTACGATTCCATTCCAGGGATGGGCGTTGCCGAGCGTGCCGGCCTGGGTGTCTATAACGATGTGATCACACGAACGGCCTTCCGCAACAATCTTCCGCTCATCGACCTGCGACTGATCTGTGATGACCCCGGTGATTATTCTGCCATCTCGCCGATCGAACCATCGGCCCAAGGGAGCGAGAAAATTGCCCAGGTCATCGCCGATGCCCTAATGCAAACGGGCAATTCTCGTCGAGTCTTCATCTGAATTCGGCCCGACCAACGCGATTTCAGCGATTCCGAGGGGTGGCCTTCGTAATGCATGCCATGCATAATCTACGCTCTATCTATGCATGCACTGCATCAGGCAAAGATTCAGGATCGCGGAATGGAAATCGAACAGTTGCATCAATTCCTGAAAGTGGCCGAGTTCGGCAACTTCACCCGGGCTGCGGAAGTCCTGGCCATTTCGCAGCCAGCCCTCAGCCGATCGATCGCCCGCCTGGAAGATGAACTGGGACAACCTCTGTTCGAACGGCAAACCCGCAAGGTCACGCTGACCGATGCCGGGCAACTCCTGCTTTCCCGAGCCCATCGCATTGTCGCCCTGGTCGAAGATACCAAGGCCGAGATTTCGGACGATGGCGAGAGTGGTCGAATTCGGCTGGGAGCCATTCCAACGATCGCTCCTTTCTACTTGCCAGAAATGCTGAGCCCCTTCGCCGAATCGTTCCCGAAAGCCCAACTCACCGTTCAAGAAGACACCACCGACAACTTGCTGCGTCGCTGCCAACAAGGAGAAATCGATCTGGCGATCTTGGCGTTACCGATCTCGGCCAAGCACTTGGAAATCGAATCGCTATTCGAGGAAGAGTTGCTGCTGGTCTTGCCGGTCGATCATCCGCTGGTCGAGAAGAAGCAGATCAAGCTGACCGATGTCGAACCGTTTCCGTTCGTGCTGCTGGACGAAGCCCACTGTCTGTCGGACAACATCGTGACCTTCTGTCGTCATCGATCTTTCAACCCGATCTCGGTCGAACGGACCAGCCAACTGGCGACCGTCCAGGAACTGGTCTCGCTCAAACATGGCGTCTCGATGATCCCCGCGATGGCAAAGAAACTGGACGCCAGTAACCGCCGCGTTTACCGCTCGCTCCATGGCACCAAACCGACGCGGCAGATTGCCATGATCTGGAATCCGTATCGATTCCAATGCAAATTGCTCGATCGCTTCAAGCAGCACATCCGCGATTTCTCGAAGACGATGAACGCGAATCGCTAGTCCTGCCGGGCAGGCGGTGCTTCGCGATCTTGGAACGAATACCGTTCGACGAAGCCAATTGCGATCAACGTGACCAGTCCCAGGCCAATTGCCATGACTGCCACGCCGTAGAAGCCCATGCCGCAAGCCGAACCGGTTGCTGCTGAAACCCAGATGGTTGCGGCGGTCGTCAAACCATGCACGTTCCCGCGTGATTCGATGATGGAACCCGCTCCCAGAAAACCGACCCCACCGATGATGCCTGACAAGATCCGAAATGGATCGATCCTCAGCCAATCGGGCGAAGGCTCTTGCAGCGAGTTTTGATAGTCGAGCCCGATCACCATGAAGGTGGCGGCCCCTAAAGCGACGAGCATGTTGGTTCGCAGCCCGGCCGGCTTCGCCTTTCGCTCGCGATCCCATCCCAGGACGGCCCCGCACAACGCGGCGAGCGCCAACCGTAAAAACGAATCCCAGTTCAACGTTTGATTCGCCAGTAGTATCCAGTCGTCCATTTGGTTGTTGCTCCTTCTACGGTGGTTTTATCTTGGGGTAATGCAACAGCGAAAGGCATGTCGCGAGAAACGCTTGCCGGACGACGGTCCGCTTCGAAATACCAAGAGACGGAGCCTGTCTGGCTTCGTCTCTTGTGGATGTGAGCTATCGACGCGATGCGGATCGATTTACAGATCGCGTCCTGCTTTGAGGGACTGCATCTCTTGTCGCAGGGCTCGGATCTCTTGCTCCAGTTCTCGCACGCGTCGACTCAACGAATCGACTTGTTCTTGCGAAGCGAAGTTACCACCTTGCACGTTGCCCCCTTCGACATTTCCGAGAGCCTGCTGCAACATCCGCAGGGCAGGGCGGTCGTTGTCGGCCTGAGGTTCTGGCGACTGTGGCAACTGGCGAGGATCGCCATAGTAGACCTGCGTCGTTTCCATGCGATTGCCGAAGTAGTAGTTCACCGGAATCGCGCGGTTATCAGGAGAATTGCGAACCAACTGGATCAACTCGACGGCATCGTCCACGCGACGACCATCGTAAGCGACAATCACTGCACCGGCGGGGATATTCGCTCGATCGGCCACGCCATCGCGGCTGACACTTTCGACGTAAGCGCCACGTCGCACCGAGACGCCCGTCTGCTGACGGATTTGTTCCGTCAAAGGAACCACACGAACACCAAGTACGCGAGGTGCTTCGTTGGCAGGTGGAGGCAACGTGTCGACCGGTGGAGGCATGGTGCCTTCGACACCGAGTGGATCGTAACCACCAGGACGCGCAGGTCTCGCTGGCGGATCGCTCACTTCTACCTCTTGGCCGCCCAGCACCAGATCCAGCCCGACGGTCTTCCCATCGCGACCAACCTGCATGCGAACCTTGTCGCCTGGGTTCTTCGTTTGCATCCAGGTGCCAAGACTCTGCAGGTCGCTGTAAACAGCGCCGTCGATGGTCATGATCTGGTCACCTTGCTTCAGACCAGCTTTGTCGGCGGGCCCTCCAGCATTGACTTCGGTCACGACAATTCCATCTTTCCCATTCGGGAACGAACTGGACACCGCCGTGTCGAGCATCGCGCCGATGAACGGCTTCTCGACCGTGGCCGTGGCTGGCGTGGGCTGATCCGGAGGAAGCGGCGGTGGCAATGTGTTCGATTGAACGCGATCGATCAAGTTATTGAGTCGATCGAGTGCTCCTTGAGCCATTACCCATTGGGGCGCCACGATTAGAATTGCCGCTAAAGCAATAAACATTCTTATGGAATGCAGCAGTCGCATGATTTCCTCCCTCGCCTGATTCAACCCAGGCATGCTGTTCTTCGGCGAATTTACCTTGCCGCTCTTATTGTCCCGCATCCACTGCAAGAAGGAAAGTAAATCGCGGGCATGGGTGCCTAAAATTCCCTGAAGACAAGTTTCAGGCTCGGTGCTACGCTAGAGATATGGATGCTGAACACACCAACCATCTCGAAGTTGGCCTCGCCTTGCCCGAGCATTATGGCGCTGCCCTATGGATGGCAACCGGTGGTCGGACCAGGCTCGCCAGCCGAGGTCGTGTCACCGCGTTGCTTGCGGCAGAAAAGCAAGGCAAAATCCATTTCAACGGTCTCTATACTGCAAAACGTGGGAAACGGATCGTTGCTTCTTTGTGGTGCTTGAACCAGCCAGGAAGAATCGCCACGATTTGGGGCCCTGGGCGTCTTCCCAGCGAATCGGAATGCACCGTCGATACGTTACTGCGAGAAGCAATTGAGAAGGCCACCGAGCAAGGTTGCCATTTGATTCAAAGCCTGGTTGGGGCCGACAATCCAGGCGCCGGCGAATTACTGTCGCGAGGCGGATTCCGACCGATCACGATCCTCGACACGCTTCAAGCCTACAGCGACGAGTTCTATGCGGAAGCTCCTTCGCAAGAGCTTCAGTGGACGGTATGCGAGGACCGTCGCGATCCTTCGTACGTCGATCTGGTCGCGCAAACCTACGTCGATAGCCTCGATTGCCCCGAACTGGACGGCCTGCGGGAAATCGAAGACGTACTGGACGGTTACTTCGCAACCAGCGGTCAGTCGACCGAGTACTGGTTTCAGCTTCACCATCGGGGGGTTCCGGCTGGCGTATTGATCTTGGCTCACCACCAAGATGCCAATCAACTGGAATTGATCTACTTCGGCCTGGTCCCGGCGGTTCGCGGCCGTAAGTTGGGGGGTGAGGTATTACGATTAGTTATTGACATCGCTCGTCAATTGGATTGCCAAAGCGTCGTCACCGGAGCCGATCAGAGGAACCTACCCGCACTCTCTCTCTACCGCCGCTTCGGGTTTCATCAGGTCGATTCCAAGCAGCTCTATCTGCTGTCGCTACGCCGTGGCAACATGGCGGTCGCGTGAACCATTCGAGGGGATCGGTTTACGTTCTCTTTCGCCAATCTTCACGAAGCATGACCAAACGTGTCAAACGTCAAATTCGACGGGCCCAAGTTCGCAACTCGAATGATTTCAACACGATACAACCATCGATGGCCGATGACTTGAGCGAGATTTCGCAGGATTCGACAAATTATCCACGCTCATGTTCAGATCATGTTAGAAAATGGAAAGCCGCAGCTAGCGACAAATTTCCGGGAAATCAGGGGCATTCCGCGAGGGCGATTTTCCCCCTTGGCTTTTTTTCTTCCAGGCTGCTTCTCACAGGTTTGACAGGGGTGCTAGCTTGCATACAATCGTCCTCCACGCGGCTGTTGATGCCGCCTGTTTTTGCCTCGCTCCCGTCTGGGGTTGAGGATCGACATTCCAGAAGGAATCTCGCATCTTCGACTCGCTGAAAGAGTCAGCCTGTGGTCACGGAAGACATCGAAATTCTACCTGCGTTGCGTCTCGCAATGATCGAAAGGGTAGGACAAGATCGCTTCGATCTTTGGTTCGGAACGAACAACACGCACTTTCGCTTGGGCGAAGGCTGTTTGTTGATCGAATCGACCAGTCGAGTGAATCTCGATTTCCTCCGCAAGAACTTTCACGAAGCAGTTCGCCAGGCTCTTTCCGACGTTCAACTCACTGGCCATCAGGTCATTTACCGCGAAGGTTCTGCCCCCGCCAAGAAGGCACAGAGTACTTCCACTCCGACTCCGGAGAAGAAGATGCGTGCCCAGGCCCCAGCAGCGAAACCATCTCGCACTTCCTGCGACAGTGGTCAGTCGATCATTCAACGTCGCCGCTTTGCTTCGCTGAAAGATTTTGTTGTCAGCGATTGCAACTCAATGGCCAAGACGGCTGCCACCATGGTGCTGCAGCAGCCCGGCCAGATCTCGCCTCTCTATATCCACGGCCCCTCGGGTAGCGGCAAGACGCACCTGTTGGAAGGGATCTACGGACTTGCTCAGCAAAAGAAAGAGCTGGGTCGTGTCGTCTATCTGTCGGCCGAACAATTCACGACTTACTTCCTGGAAGCCTTGCAGTCCTCAGGCGTGGCCAGTTTCCGCCGCAAGTATCGCGACGTCGGTGTGCTGATTATCGACGACGTGCAGTTCTTTGCCGGCAAACGTGCGACGAAGACGGAACTGCTCCACACGCTCGATGCGATCACGCGTCGCGGTGGCCAGGTCATTCTGGCAGGTAACCAACGCCCAACCGAACTTTCGGCCCTGGGTACGGAACTGGTGGCACGTTTCTCGAGTGGTCTGATCTGCAAGGTCGAACCACTCGACGACATTTGCAAACAAACCATGATTACTCGTCTGGCTGAAAAGCGTGGCGTTGCCTTGAGCGAACCAGTCGCTCTTTGGCTCACCCGTCAACTGCCTGGCGAAGGTCGTTTGATCTCGGGCGCGATCAACCGCTTGTGGGCCTATTGTGCCGTGCAAGGCAACGAACTTTCGATCGCCGTGCTCGAAAACTTGTTGTCGGATCTGATTCCGCAGCAGAGTAGCATGATGCGATTGGACGATGTCGAAGCGGCCGTATGTCGCGTCTTCGGCGTCGATACGAAGTTGCTCCGTTCGCAATCGAAATCACGTCGTGCGAGCAATCCTCGCATGCTGGCGATGTGGCTGGCTCGCAAGCACACCGGTGCCGCGCTGTCAGACATCTGCCAACACTTCCAGCGTCGCAGCCACAGCACCGTGATCTCGGCCGAGAAGAAGGTCAATAAGTGGTTGGCGGATGAATCGGTCGTCCAAATCGCCGATCGTTCGCTGAAAGCGAAGGAAGCGATCGAACTGGCTGAAGCAGAGCTGCGAATCGGTCGATAATTTAATTAGCAACGTAATCAAATCAAAAGGTCGAGTAATACGCTCGACCGCTTTTTAGTCATACTGGGCCGTATGCTGTCCAGTTCGCACCGTGGGCCAATTCACTTCTTTGTGAATCGCTCACACGCGGCAAGATTGCGTGTCATACCCTCGGGTCCGTCGTTCATCACGAAGTCGCGGATATGGCACTCTCGAGCCGCTTCTTAAAGAAGGCTGGGACGTCGATTCTATTCCCAGTCAGGAAGCCAGATACCGCTTACTTGAAACCCCAGCGACCAGCGTTCTTGTCGCGGGTCACCAACTGAGCCATCTCGGGACTCAGGGTGTAGTAGCGGGAAGGACGATTGATTTCGAGATCGATCTTCAATCGTGAATGAGGCATGGCCTGGTTGATTACCGCGGTCGGTTCGACACGCAGCACACTGACCGGGTCGCCATTCCATTTGACCATGTACAACGTACCGGAGATCGAAGGTTCGAGTTCGAACTTGTAGTGCTGCGTCAGCATGGCAACCAGACGACGCTCGTCCCCCGTCGTGCCATGGAAGGTGATTCGCTGCAGCGTCTTCTCTTGATCGAAGTAATAGGTCAGCGAGCCTGCAATGTCGTCGATCCGCGATCCACTGACCAGCGGCACACGCATTCCTTCCAGATGCAAATCCCCGACCGTGGTACTAACGCGCGGCCAGGTTTCCATGACCCAGCGTGGATTGGCGTTGAAGTTGATCACATGATCAAGTTGCTCGAAGACCGGCGCGGTCGGAGCTGGCCCCATTGCCTTGCCACCGATCGATGGCGAACCAGTGGCGAAAGAATTCGGCACACTTACCAGATTCTGCCCGGAAGCTTGGTTTTCTCCACCAATCGAAGCAGCCGGAGCGGCTTCACCGGTTGGCAAGACCTGAGTCGCCTTGTTCCAATAGGTCTGCACCGTTTCGCGCACGGAGGGATTGTAATAGCTATACGGCACGCCAAAGCTGGCGGCGGCTGCAGTCCAGAACATAATTGTGCGACGAAACACCTTGGACCTCCTTCCGTGCGATTGTCCTTTCCTTTCATCGAACCACCGCCGGGTGTGTCGTGAATGGGATGCCAGCACATCGCAAGACCCGAGCCGCCGCCAAGTTTTCCGCAGATCGAAGAAATGGAATCACCCGAACAGCCGGCATTTTCCGCCACATCGTCCTGGCTGGTCTCGTCCGAAGCCCGGCCTTGGTTTGACTGGCTTTCGACTGTCGACCGTCAGTCGCTGGGTACCCTGACAAAACTGCGGAACGAGCTTTCCAACGATCAGGCCAGTCAGCTCCTGCAACAGCTCGACCTGCGCGAGCGAGCGACGCGCAAG
Source organism: Bremerella cremea (assembly GCF_039541315.1). Lineage (GTDB taxonomy): Bacteria > Planctomycetota > Planctomycetia > Pirellulales > Pirellulaceae > Bremerella > Bremerella cremea. The sequence goes on from NZ_BAABFZ010000003.1 coordinate 383,166, forward strand.
TTCTCTCAGGCATGGCAAATGTTCTTCTCCGACATCGGGCTGCAGCAATCGACCGACGAGCAAATCGCCACCTATAAAGCGGCTCGCTTTCCTGCCGGGCAGAAGGTGGCCGACCTCTGCTGTGGCATCGGCGGCGACTTGATTGCGATCGCTCAGCGGTGCGAGGTGGTCGCGGTGGATGCCTCTGACGATCATCTTTGTTTTGCCGAAGCGAACGTTCATGCCTACGGCGCAAAGCTTGCCGATCGCCATTGCGGCCTCGCGGAAGAAACTTCGCTTGCTGACTTCGCCGCGTGGCATATCGACCCGGACCGAAGACCTGAGCAGACGCGCACCATTCGCCTCGATCAGTTTCGTCCCAGCCTCGAGCATCTCGAAGCGATGCTGCAGCAGAATCCCAACGCGGCTTTGAAGCTCGCTCCGGCCAATGCAATTCCAGCCGACTGGGAAGAGGCGGGCCAATGCGAATGGATTTCAAACCATCGCGAATGCAAACAGTTGATGGTCTGGCTGGGCAACCTCACCGATCGCCCCGGCACGCGACGCGCAACTCGCATAGATGGCAACGGTCAGGCCACCTGTTTTGAAGATTCGCTGGTTGAACTCAAGCAGTCCGCGGCCGTCGACACTTATCTGTTCGATCCAGATCCAGCCCTGGTCGCTTCGGGACTGGTCGATGCCTTGGCAGCGCGGCACGATCTGGTGCGGGTCTCGGCGCAGTCGCATTACCTAACCGGCGGACAGCCTCTCGATCATCCTCTGCTGCAACGGTTCGAGGTGATCACGCAGGAAAAGATCGACAACAAGCGACTGAAGAAGGCGGTCGCGACCGAGGACTGGGGCACGCTCGAGCTGAAACAACGCGGCCTCGAATTGAAGCTCGAGACCTGGCGCAAGCAACTCAAGCCACGCGGCAAAGGGCAGGGGACCATCATCTTCACGCCGACCGTCGAAGGCAATCGAGCGATTCTTTGCCGGCGACCTGCTACGACTGGCGCATAAAAAAAGCCGCCGAAGCTTGGGCCTCGGCGGCTGATTGTTTTCAACGGATCGAATCAGCTTAGTCCAAATCAGGACCTTCGGTCGCTTCTTCTTCCTTTTCAACCGGCTTGGTCGCTGGATCGGCCAAGGTTGGGACCCCATCCAACCTGCGAGGAGCGGTTGGCTTGCTGGCGATCTTGGCGGGTTCCTGTGGCTCGGCAACCTTGGCAGGCTCGGCGGCGGGTGTCGGAGCGGCTGGCATCGCAGCCACCTTGGCCGGAGGACCAGGCAGCAGTTCTTCGGTCATGCGACCGAGGTAGTTCATCACGCTCGTTTCGCCCTGGAAACCGATGATCGTTTCGTCGAGATCCAACTGCTGCGAAATCAGACGACCAGCAGCGATGTCGAACTTCACCTTGCCCCGGGTCAACTTCTGAATCAGTTCGACCTTCAGCATCGGATCGTCAATCGGCGTCAGAATCTGAGTTTCGGTCGAAATCGTGGCGACGTTGCCGGTGACGCTTTCCAGGCGGAAGACCTGGCGCGTCTTGATGTGCTTCTGCTTGCCATTGCCGGCCCGAACGGTCAGGTCGTCTGGCGAATACCAGGCACTCCCCACGGCGATTGGTTCTTCGGGCAGGATTGGCAAAATCTGCGTTTCACCGCTGGGGGTTCCGCCAAGTTGCTTACGCTGAACCAGTCGGCCCTGCGGATCGACGGTGATGCGAGCCAATGGAATGCCAACGCTCTGCGCGGCGACGGCGTAAATCGCGGGCGGTTCTTGATCGGTTTGGCTGTTGTAGCGTTGTTCTGGACGATCGGTCACCTTCTGCCACATGTCGATCGATTCGACCGAGTGAACGAACGTGGCCAGACCTTCTTTGTCGACTCCTTCGACCTTCCACTGCTTGGTCGAGATGCTGCGTGACTGGGCGGTTTGCGTCGAACCCTTGATCTTGGTTTCGACCGTCGACAAGTGAACGATCTTCGAGCGAATCAAATCGCCTTCGTCAAACTTGTACTTGAGCAGAACCTTGGCATCGTCGGCCATGGCGACCGTAGAAGTGGCCAACAGCAGCGCGAGAGTCGCGAGTGTTTTCATCGGTTGCATCCTTGCAGTTTGGGTCATCTATCGAGGGGGTCTTCGATTCGCGTCCGGGTTGCGAAGCTTATGTTAGCGGCCGTGGTCGATTTGGCCGCCCCAACCAAGCTTCTCGCGAAGCGTGCGGTAGTAATTATGGTCGTGCATGGCAACCAGTTTGAAGCGAGGCTTCGCCTGGTCGACGCAAACGCGATGTTCGGCTGTAATCGGACTGAGCACTCTTCCGTCGACAACCACCGACATAGTTCGGGTCGCACCTCGCAAGTGCATCTCGAAACAGCGGTCACCGGTATCGACCACACTTCGCATGGTGAGCGTGTGCGGATTGATCGGGCTAATGACGAATGCCCGCAGATCGGCCCGCACAATGGGACCGCCCGCCGACAGATTATGGGCCGTCGATCCGACCGGAGTGCTGATGATCAAGCCATCGCAGCTATATGATGTCGCTAACTGATCGTCGACGTAAAGATCAATCGAGCGGATTTGGAAGGGTGGACCGCCAAGAATCGCCATTTCGTTCAAACCGATTCGTTCGGCGATCACCTCTTCATCTTTCAGAATCCGGCATCGCAGCATCATGTGCTCGATGATCTGACACTCGCCCCGGCAAATGGTGGCCAACTGATCGACAACCTGCTCGGGGGTAAACGCTGCCAGAAAGCCGAGCTTACCCATATTCACGCCAACGATCGGAATCTGCTGATTCCCCATGCTACGCGCAGCTCCGAGAATCGAGCCATCGCCACCAAGAACAATCGCGAAGTCGGCTTCGACGTGCGAGAGATCAGTCTTCCATTGCAAGTCGGTATGGACAATTTCGGCAAACTGGGGAAGCAAGTGCTCCAGGCGCTCCGCTTCTTCCTCGACATGCGCGCGATTGCCAGCTCCGAGCAGCATGACGCGCGGCTTTTCTTTCCCGGTCCAACTCGGTTTCTTCGGAGAAGCTGGTTCCACGGTGGATCTTCGCGAGGATGAGGTAGGTTGTTGGTATGGTTCGGCTATTCGTCGAATCGCCGCGGCGAACGCGAAAACCGGGATCCCCCTCATGCCAACCCTCTTCCCAAAGCGGTCGAGGGCATCGGGCCGTGAACGGGGATTAGTGCGAGGAAGAAATCTGATCGTGGGCGGCTGCCAATTGGCGGCAGACCGAGGCAATACCCAGGGCATCGAGCTGAAGTTCCGCCAGGATCTCGGCCCGATCTCCATGTTGCACGAAGACGTCCGGAATTCCAAGTCGTTTCACGTGACTGGCGTTCATGCCGGCTTCGTTGGCAGCTTCCAACAAGGCACTACCGAAGCCCGTCATCAAGGCACCTTCTTCCACAGTGACGACGAATGGCGCTTCGCTGACGATCGAAAGCATCGTCTCGGTATCGAGCGGCTTCACAAACCGGGCATTCACCAGCGTGACGTCGATTCCATCTTTGGCGAGCAGTTCGACCGCCTTCTTCGCTTCGGCCAATTGTGGACCGTAGCAGATCACGGCGCCGTCGGAACCTCGTTTGAGGACCTCCGCTTTCCCCAGTTCAACCGGCTGACGATCGCGAGCGATGTTTTCAGCGTTGGTCTTGGGGTAACGGATCGCGGTCGGGTGATCGTGCTCGACGGCGAAGTTGATCATCTCGGTCAGTTCGTCGGCGTCGCCGGGAGCCATCACAACCATGTTGGGGAACATCCGCATGTAGCCGATGTCGTACATCCCATGATGCGTCGGACCATCGGCCGCGGTGATCCCCGCGCGGTCCATCGTGAAGACAACCGGCAGATCTTGCAGCGCGACTTCCTGGAAGACGTTGTCGAAACTTCGTTGCAGGAAGGTGCTGTAAATGTTGACGATTGGACGCAGCCCCGCTTTGGCCTGACCGGCAGCGAAAGCGACCGTGTGCGATTCGCAGATGCCGGTATCGAAGAACCGGTCGCCGAATTCGTCACGCAGCGGTTCCATCTTGGTCCCTTGGCACATGGCCGCGGTCAGGACGGTAACCTTCTCGTTCTTACGCATCACGTCCGCGATCGCATCGCGGGCATAGTTGGTATAGGCCTTCGATTCGCCGGGCTTCGGTGCGTTTTCTTCGTCTTCGTCGGTCTTACACATCGCCGGTGGCGTGTGATAGTAAACCGGATCTTCGGCGGCAGGATCGTAGCCATGCCCCTTTTCGGTCACCACGTGCAGCAGGGTCGGCCCCTTCTGCGTCTTGACCATTTCCAGGTATTTCCGCAGCAGCGGAATGTTGTGACCGTCGATCGGGCCGATGTAGTTCACACCGAGTTCTTCGAACAACATGCCGCCATGCAAGCCAGCTTTAACACCTTCCTTGAGCTGAGCCAGGAAGCGTTCGGTCGGGTCGCCAAACAGCGGAACCATGTTCAGCGCTTTGACGACTTCCGTCTTGAAGCCGGTATAGAACGGATTCATGCGCAGGCGGTCGAAGTAATCGGCCACGCCACCAACGCGTGGGCAGATCGACATCTTGTTGTCGTTCAAGATGATGATCAGGTTTCCCTTCTGCGCCTTGGCATTGTTCAAGGCCTCGAACACCATGCCGCTTGGGAACGCACCATCGCCGATCACCGCGACCGAGTGACGATCGTTTTCACCGCTCAGGTAGTCGCCGCTGGAAAGGCCCATCACGGTCGAAACGCTCGCTCCGGCGTGCCCCGTCATGAAGAGGTCGTATTCGCTCTCGTTCGGGTTGGGGTAGCCCATCAGGCCACCCTTGGTGCGCATCGTATTGAACTGGTCGTAGCGGCCGGTGATCAACTTGTGCGGATAGATCTGATGGCCGGTGTCCCAGATCAGTCGATCCTGCTTGAAGTCGAATGTGCGGTGCAAGGCAATACAAAGCTCGACGACGCCCAGATTCGAGGCGAAGTGAGCCGTACGCGTCGCCACCAAATTGCATAAGACCTCGCGGATTTCGGAGGCCAACTGTTCCAGTTGGGCCGTGGTGAAATCGTTCAGGTCTTCCGGCGATTTGATTTTGGGGAGTAGTTCCGCCATGGCGATCAGTGATTCCTTTCCAGCACGTATTGGGCCAAGGAAATAAGGGAGTCGCCTCCACTAGGAAGCTTGGCCGCAGCATTACCTGCCTGCTGGATTAATTGTTCCGCCTTACGACGGCTTTCTTCAATCCCCCAAACCCCGGGAAACGTCATTTTGCCTTTGTCTGCATCTTTACCAACCCGCTTGCCCATCGACTTCTCGTCGCCTTGAACATCGAGCAGGTCGTCAGTGATCTGAAACGCCAGTCCGAGGCAATCGCCGTACTGCGTCAACAGATTCAATTTCGCTTCGTCGGCGTGGGCCATGATGCCGCCCAGTCGCAATGAAATGGTAATCATCGCGCCGGTCTTCCGGCGGTGGATGGCCGCCAGATCGTCAGCGGTTCCCTCGAGCGTCTCGAACCGAAGGTCGTCGACCTGACCACCAACCAATTGGCTGGCACCAGCCGCATAAGTTAGTTCGCGAAGACAGCGACGAGATTGTTCGGCATCGGCGATTTCGCCCGCCAGGATCTCGAAGGCTCGGGTCAGCAGGGCATCGCCCGCCAAGATCGCCGTCGCTTCGTCGAACTGACGATGGCATGTCGGTCGGCCGCGACGCAGGTCGTCGTCGTCCATTGCCGGCAAGTCGTCGTGAATCAGCGAGTAAGCATGAATCATTTCGACGGCACATGCCGGGACGATCGCCGCACATGTTGTCGAACCGCACGCTTCCGCGGCAAGCAACGTCAGGACCGGTCGCAGGCGTTTGCCAGGCGCGAGCAAGCTGTAACGGATTGCCTCGCGCAGAACCTCGGGGCAATCTTGGTCAAACTCGGTAAGACGGGTCAGTGCAGCGTCGATTTCGGGACGTAAACGTTCGGCAACTTCCCGAAAGGTGTCAGTCGACACTTCGGCCATGCTCAATCCTGGGTGATCGGGGGTATCTGGCAGTAGCGGCATGTCACATGGCGGCCTCCGAGCCGCATTCCGCTGCAACGTCCGATTTTAGAACAACTTGCGTTCGTCGTCCACGATATCCGACGCCGATTTCGTCGCGGGCTTTTTTGTGGTCCCTCGGCGTTTGGCTCGCGATTGAGCTTTCTCGTCGAGCGACATTTCCTCGTCCTCAAAGGGCTGAGTAATGGGGTTTCCTTCCGCATCCACCCCAGAAAGCAGCTCGATTTTACGTTCCGTCGATTTCAAAACGGTATGGCACTGCTTGAGAACCTCGATCCCACGCTGGTATTTTTCGAGGGCCGCATCCAGCCCCAATTGTCCACCTTCCAGCTGTTGGACAATTTGTTGCAGCTCGGCCAGACCTTCCTCGAACTTCGGAGCTGGCTGATCTTCGTTCGTCTTCTTTGCCAAAATGATATTCCTTACAGGCTACTGGCGACAGCCAGATGGGTGGTATGAATTGAGGGTTTGCCGCCCTGAATAACTACGAGATCACGCGACTTTTGATCCGGCCGTCCGGCAGAATCGTCTCGATTTCGTCCCCAGGCTGAACCTGGTCGGCGGCCCGAACGACCTCTTGCTGATCGTTGAGGGTGACCGAGTATCCACGCGATAACACCGCCAGCGGCGACATCGCCTCGAGCTGGGCAGCTCGGCGGGCCAACATTTCGTGAGCCGATTGCAGTCTCCGCTGCATGGCTCGTGTCGCGGCGGCGTCTAACTCGTCGAGTGTTCGCTGATGGTCGTGGATCAACTCGAACGGATGCGTGAACGCACGATTACGCGCTAGGAGTTCCACCTTCGCGGCCGCACGATCATAAGTCGAACGCAGCCCGGTCGATAGCCGCTGCTGAAGTCCGGTTAGGCGTTCCTCGATTTCGATCATCGAGGGCACGGCCAACTCGGCGGCTTCGCTTGGCGTGAGGGCACGAACGTCGGCTGCGAAGTCGGACAACGTCACATCGATCTCGTGACCGACGGCTGAAATGGTGGGGATCTGCGAATTGGCGATCGCCCGGACCACCACTTCTTCGTTGAAGCACCACAGGTCTTCCATGCTGCCGCCACCACGACCCACCACCAGCACATCGGGGCGTGCGGCCAGACGATTGGCTTGCTCGATGCCGGCGGCGATTTCTTCGGCGGCACCATCCCCTTGAACGCGAGCCGGGATGATCAGCACTTCGACGTTCTTCCAACGCCGGCCCATCACTTCCAGAAAGTCGCGCACCGCAGCGCCGGTCGGACTGGTGACAAACGCAATGCGTTTCGGAAAGCGAGGAATCGCTCGCTTCCGTTCAGTCTCGAACAAACCTTCCGCCATCAGCTTCTGCTGCAGTTGGCGCAGCTTCAACTGCAGGGCACCGACACCACGAGGTTCGATCTCGCGGATCACCAACTGATAACTTCCGCGCGGCGGATAGACATCGAGCTGACCATGGCAGAGAACTTCCTGACCATCTTCCAGTTGGAAAGGAAGTTTGGCGGCCGTGTTGCGCCACAGGACAGCCCGGATCTGGGCTTCGTCATCCTTCAAGGTCAGGTAAATGTGACCAGAGCGAGGCTGCGACAAATTCGAAACCTCGCCAGAAACCCAGACGGCAGGAATCGCCATCTCTAAGGTTCCCTGAATCAAGGCGGTCAACTGCGACACCGACAACACCGGTGGCTGCTGCGATGACTCTTCCCAAGGCTCGGCTCCAGCATCCATGTCGACGATAAAATCCCCTAAAAATCAACTTTTAACAGCAAGCGAAACGTGCTCGATGATAGAACAGTTTTCCGCAATTCGGAAGGTACAGCACCCCAGAGGGAACGACATTGGCGGGCTCGCATACTAGCATATAAATGTGCGCAACCCACCAACCTTCCTTCCTCCCTCCCAGGACTTCCCGCCGATGCTACGGATTCTTCTGTCGCTGTCGCTTTTCGTTTCTTTCGCCGGCGCGGCATCTGCCGATGAAACCACACTAGCCAAAGCATTGCAGGCGCGAGTCCGTGCTTTCCACGAAGGGGCTCCGAACGAAGAGATGAAACTGCGGGTGATCTACTTCTATCCCGCTGATCGTCAACCGCTGCCAAGTTACGAAGAACGCATCAATCGCATCGTCTTCGATATTAAAGACTTCTACGATACCGAGTTCGCTCGGATCGGGCTCACCGACGCCGTGCTGCCTTTGGAAATGGATGGCAAGCGTTTGAAGATCAACATGGTTCAAGGAGACGAGAACCACGATGGCTACGGGTACGACTCTGGCCGCACGATCCTTCGCGAGATCGGCCAGAAGCTGCGAGGCAACGTCGATCCAGAACGCGAGTTCCTTTTGATCTTGTGTGCCTTGTGCGACAAGCAGGAAGACGGCAGCTTCAAGATTTATTCGCCTTATTACGGACTGGGTGGTGCCAATCAGGTGCGGGGAACCTGCTTCGCAGCGGACTGCGAAATGCTCGATACGCTGAACCTGACCAAGACCAACGAACCATTTCGCTACAACGAACACAACCGCGACCAACGCCGCAGCCTGGCCGACTTCAACACAGTCTTCATCGGCGGCATGGCCCACGAACTGGGTCACGGTCTAAGCCTGCCTCACAACCGCGAACTTCCTTCCGAACAAGGGAAGGGGACCGCACTGATGGGTTCCGGCAACTATACCTACCGAGCCGAACTAGTCGGCAAGAAGGGTAGCTTCATGACACTGGCCAGCGCGACCCGAATGATGTGTCATCCCCTGGTTACCCAGTCCAACAAGCAACGATTCGATCGGGCCCATGTTCGTGTTTCGGACGTTCAGTTCAGCGGCGATGGCAAGGCAGTCACGATCTCTGGCAAGGTGGAGTCGAACGTCGAACCTTTTGCTGTGATCGCCTACAGCGACGCCGATGGCGGCAACAACTACGACGCGTACCAGTGGACCGCCGAGGTCGACCCGAGTGGCAAGTTTGAAGTCACGCTCGATGTCCACAAGCCTGGCAAGAACGCCCTGCGACTGAGCTTCTGCCACGCCAACGGTGCAACCAGCGACGTCAGCTATGTTTTTCAAGCCAATCAGAATGGCGAACCAGACGTGCAAGCGCTGAGGGATGGCATGGCGATCGCCAGCCTCGAGAAATCATTTCTTTCGGGCGAAGCTGACGAAGCTCGCAAGTTCGCTCAGCAATATCTGGCGAACAATCCCCAGACCGCAATCGAACCAATTCTCAGCTATTCACAAACGGTCGATCCGACACGACCTCAAGTGGCACTGGCGAGCGTGAGTGGCGACTCGGCGTACCTGTCCGATGTCGAACCGACCGAAGCGAAGACTGGCTACGGCCGTCCCAGCTACAACGTCTATGCCATGCCGCGTCGTGGTGCGGAAGGAAGCTTCTTCCTGCAGCCTGGCGGCCAGTTTCATGCCAAGGGCTTTTATGCCCATGCTCCGTCAAAGTACGCCTTCAACCTGGAAGGGAAATGGAAGTCTTTCGAGGCGACGGCCGGCATGCAGGATGGCGTTCGCGAAACGGCTTCGGCGGTCTTTATCGTCGTTGGCGATGGCAAAGAGCTCTATCGCTCTGGCAAACTCCGTGGCGGCGAAACGGCTCAAGTCTCGCTTGATGTGACTGGCGTGCAGTCGCTGGAACTGATCACCGAAAGTGGCGAAGACAACAACCACGGCTGCTGGAGCGTGTGGGGCTCGCCACAGGTTCGTCGCTAAGCGATTCGCTTATGAGGCATTCCGAAACGGAAGAATCCTCGGGGCTGGTGCATCGTCGCGAGCCTCGACCGGCGGCTGCTTTGCCGGCGATGGGCGGAAATCTCGCGAGGCGGCATTCAACCAGAATCGCCGCTTCGACGACGCCTCGGCCTGCTTGGTAAGGGGCGTCGCGGTCGAAAAGAACGCCACTTCGTTCTCGCCTGGCAAATGCGATTCGGCCCACTTCTCGGCCGAGTCAGTCAATTGATTCAGCACCCGCTGCACTTCCATGCGATGCCACTCGACATCTTCTCGCGACAGCTTCTTGGGCACGTTGATCGCTTCTCCCATCACCATCCGTGCTCGACTGAAGGGACGGGGCAGGGCGAACTTATCCCAAGTCCCCAATCGGACCGGGCGATCCATTCCGAAGCCCATCGGAATAATCGGCATCTGCAGCTTCGACGCCAGGTAGATCGCTCCGGGCGCCATCTCGCGCCGTGGACCTTGGGGCCCGTCTGGCGTGATGGTCAAATGCGACCTTCGCGAAACCTTGATCAGCTCTTTCAGGGCAGCGATGCTACCCCAACTAGAAGATCCACGCACGGTGCCAAAGCCCATCATCGACGCCGCGTGAGCTAACCATTCCGCATCGCGATGCCGGCTGAGCAGCATCGAAAGATTGCAGTTGCCACGCAGGCAAAACGGAATGGTGATGTACTCGTGCCAGAAGACGTAGATGCCACGGCGGGGGCAGAACGGATTCGCAGGATCGTTTTCTGCCCGAAAGTACATCGCCCGCAGATCAAGCGTCCACGTCAATGCTTTCAGCGACGCAACCAGGCCTAAACCACCGGTGCGGGCAATCCAAGGATGATGAGTTTTTCGCATGGCTTCCGTGCCTCAACGATAATCTCGACGAACCCTACGCCAGGTCCGTTATCTTCGGCAAGTCCTGGGGAATGTTCCAGGCTCCGCTGAACACTTCCTCGGCCGGTCCCGTCATATAAACGTGGTTGTCGGCTTCGTTCCAGTGCAATTCCAGATCGCCTCCCAAGAGGTGATTAAGAATCTTCCGATCCAACTTGCCAGTCAGTACACCTGCCACGCACACAGCGCTGGCGCCGGTACCACAAGCAAGTGTCTCGCCGCTACCACGTTCCCAGGTACGCTGGCGAACTTCAGTACGGCTGATGATTTCAATGAACTCGACATTCACGCGAGCAGGGAACTGCGTTGCCTTCTCGATCTGCGGACCGATCTTCAGCACGAGATCGTCGTCTGCTTTGTCGACAAAGATCACGCAGTGAGGATTGCCCATCGAAACACAAGTCACCTCGAACTCTCGGTCGCCGATGGTCAACTTTTCGTTCACCACTGGGGTCGCTCCGAAGCTGGTCGGAATCTTGGCCGCGTCGAGGATCGGTTCGCCCATGTTCACGGTGACACGCTTGGCGACGTTGCCATCGGTCTCCAAAGCGACCGAAAGAACACCGGCCCCTGTTTCGAGGTCGAGCTTGTCCTTCTTGGCGATTCCATGGTCGTAAACGTACTTCGCCACGCAGCGCAGACCGTTGCCGCACATCTCGGCTTCGGAACCGTCGGCGTTGAACATCCGCATCCGGGCATCGGCCACTTCCGACGGCGTGATCAAGATCAGACCATCGCCACCAATTCCGAAATGACGATCGGAAACCAGGGGTGCCAGACGTTCCGGGGTTGCCGGCAAGGACTGCTCGAACAAGTTCACATACACGTAGTCGTTTCCGGCTCCGTGCATCTTCGTAAAACGCATCTGCGACATCAGGTTACCAGGGGCGATTCAAGGGAGTCTTAGGGACAGAGCTCTTATCGTACTCGGTAGGGGCCTAACGAGTTAAGACCGGTCGGTCAGTCTTGGGGCAACTTAGCTACCCGCTTCGTCACAAGCCCTCAGTTTAAATCTCCGACCGAGCGAGACAGAAATTTTCTCAATTAAGCATATTTCTATTGCATTTATTCCGTGGCCACACGATCTTAACAAGTGCAATTTCTCGCTGCTTTTCTCTAGACATCTTCGCCTTGTCCCTTCGATTCGGATCGCCCCGCCATGAATAGTTATCGAGCACAAGCCCGGTCAGGATTTACCCTGGTCGAACTTCTCGTCGTAATTGCCATCATTGGAGTACTGATTGCATTGCTGCTACCGGCAGTCCAGCAAGCTCGCGAGGCGGCTCGTCGCATGCAGTGCACTAATAATCAGAAGCAGTTGGGCCTGGCGATGCACAACTACCACGATACCTACGGCAACTTCCCACCAGGGGTGATCGGCCTGGTCAACTTCGACGGAACCGATCCGTTGAACTTCGAAAACACGCCGCCGACTTGGATGCAGTCGATCTTGCCATTCATCGAACAGGCCAACTTGTACGACCAGATGAAGCCTCACTTCGATCAAGGCCGCCGGGCTGCCACCGCGCCGGGTCGTTTTACCGTGATCGATGGGCTGACATGCCCGAGTGATGCCAACACGCCGAAGATTACCAATATCGAGCCAGCCGTCTGGTCGGGCAATTTCGGGTTTGGTGGCAACTATGTCGCCTGCAGCGGTTCGGGCTATTTCACCCCTAGCTCCGATCCTTACATGCAAAACGCCGACGGGATGTTCTATGCCAAATCGAAGACCGATTTCGCTTCCGTGGTCGATGGAACCAGCAATACCGTGATGCTGGGCGAAATCTTGGTGGTCCCCGATGTCGCTCCGCGTAACTCGGTGAATCAAGATCTGCGAGGGTCTTACTACTTTGGTCGCCGTGCCAGCGGCAACTTCAGCACACGGGAACCGCCGAACACGATCGTGGGTGATCGCCTGAGCAGTTGCCGCAACTTGCCACGCACGCCATGCAACGGCCAGGGGACCGACAACATGATCATCCATTCCCGCAGTTTGCACCCCGGCGGGGCGAACGTGACGCTGGGGGATGGCTCGGTGCGGTTCATCCCTGAAACCGTCAATCGCACGGTGTTTCAGGCCTACGGAACCCGCGCCGGTGGCGAGACCCCAGGCGAAATCTAATCCGGCTCGTCCCCTCGAACATCCTTGCCTCCTGACTCAACGACCCCACGCGTAGAGCCATCGTCATGCTTTGGAAACAGCTCTCTTTTACCTGGTACGCTCTGTCCGCTGCACCACTGATCGCCCTAGCAGGTTGCGGCGATCCTGGCCCGGCGCTACCACCCACCGTCCCTGTGACTGCCACGGTGACCCTCGACGGTCAGCCACTCTCGAAGGCGTTGATCGCCTTCAGCCCGGAAGAGCCTGGCCCGAGTTCCAACGGCCGCGTTGAAGCAGGCCAGGTCCTCGATTTATGGACTAACGGGCAGAAGCAAGGAGTCATCGTCGGCAAGCACCGCGTCACGATCTACGATGACGACATCGAATCCGGCTCGATCGACAACGTTCCGGACCGCTACGGAAAGATCGACGGCGGAATCGAAGTCACGGTCAACAAAGAAGGCCCCAACGAATTTACGTTTGAGCTGAAGAAGAAAAAGTAGAAACGCCCAGCTGAGCTTAGCCGCTCAGGTCGATCTCATGACCCTTGTCGTCGATTAGGTCTTTTTGCTGCGAGGCGTCGTAGGTGGCTTCGTCGTGAAGTTCTGGCTCTTCTTCCGATTCGTCTTCCGGATGGCCGACGCGCTCCCAGGCTCGGCGGCCGTCGGCATCGCGGTCGGAAACTTTCTCGCTTTCGTCCGGGTCACCGACACCGGCGGCTTTTTCCGCCTTCTCGGTTGAGTCGACTTTTCGTGAATGGTTGCTGGTGGCCTGCTGTGCGGCAGGGACGTCCGACGAATTGCGCTGAGCCAAATCGGTTCCGGCAATCGAACTGGCGAAAGAAGCCCCCATCGGTCCTACGCTCATGACCTTGCTCCTCGTCGTGCCCTGTTTGGGCTGCTTGAATCGGGTCGCAGAAATCCCACTGTAGGGATACTGATTCACTATGAACCTTGGGACAGGTTCACCTTCAAGTCAAACGGCTACGGACGCGTGCAGGTAAGTCGGGTTGCTTTCCGTGGGAAAAAACTAGTTCTATTCGCTATCATCGTCATGTTCGCCCCCTATCTTAAGGGGAAACGAATTGCGCAATGCTAGCGAGGTATCGAACTTCCGCGTCGTACACCGGCCGGCGTATCGGACGTTGGCGGTGCACCGATAGGAAGTCGTACGGCTCTCGCGGGAAAAAGTTGTTCCAGAGTCTGATTCACCATTGGGAAGATCTCTTGCTCGGTAGTCGGATTATCGATCGATCCTCCGACATGGATCACCATCAAGCTACGACTTGCTTCCCCCAACATCTGCCGGACCACCGGCACATTGAAGGTTTGATTGCCAAACTCGGTATAGAACCGCATGCTGATCAAACCATCGAGATTGGCCTCGCCGTTACCCTTTAGCGAGAGAGCGTCGCCCGAGAGCTTCATATCGTCCAGATAGATATAGTTGCCAGCGACGCGATAATTGACGTCGGCAGAGTTGAACGCATTGGTGTTGGGGAACCTGGCACTAAGCACCTTCAGCATCGCCACGGCAATCGGCAGTTGATAGAGGTTCGCATCGCGAAGCTGCATCGAGCCTTTGCCGTCGTATGTGTGAGGACCTTCCATCGTCCCCGTCAGACTGATGTTGCCGAACAATCGACCTGAAGTCTGGGCTCGGTTCTGCTGCCCCAGGTCAATCAGCATCTGCCCGACCGTGCCATTGGCCAACGTGGCATCCAACTGAAACGGCTGAGCACCAGCCAGCTGCATTCGGCTATCAAGCGATACAACACCACCAAACGAGTTGGCCGTGACATGACGCGGCGTCTGACCTTCGCTCGGTGGAACATGTCGTCCCATGAGAAACTGCGTTTCATCAATCCAAAACGGGCCACGCACATTCGAGACCGGCATGCCGCGATAGGTAATGCTGTCGAGTTGGTATTCGCCAAACGAGCGGGCCCCCGATTCGTCCGATTGCCCCTCGAAGCGAATCGCACCATAGACGTTATCGATTAACGCTCCACGTCGAAGATGCCCGCCAGCCATCCGGGCTGTCATATCCCAATTGATTTGAATGGGGCTTCCTGGATTGGGATTGGAAAGCACTACGGTGCCATCCGCGTGGAGCAGGGGACCAATCTGCAAACGCTGCAGCGATTGCTCCAGCTTCTCGGGCACGGCTAACAGCAAGTCGCGATCGATCGCCACATTTTCAATTCGCATTCCCTCGAAACGGATCTGCCAGCGACGATCTTCCGGAAAGTAGCACGAGCCGTTGGTCGAGACCCGGACATCGCCATGCCGAGCAGTCACTTGATGCAGCGAGATCTGCCCGTTGCGGAACTCGACGCCGCCAACGACTTCGTCCAGCACGTAAGGAAACCCAACCGGCTCGACCGAGATCGCACGCCCGGAAAGATTGCGGGTTCGTTCCCACTTCTGAGCATTCACCCACAAGTCGCAAGCCCCTTCGGCATTGGGCCAGTGCAACTGGACATCCATATGGTCGATCGAGCCACGCGGTCGAAGTTGGTCCCAACCTTCCTGGGCCGAGATCGGCAACGCCGACTTCAGTTCATCATCGAGCGGAACATCTTTGCAGGCGAACGTCAGGTTCAAATTGCCACGCTTGTCGCCTGGAACTTCCTGCCAGGTTCCCTGGCAAGTGATGTGCCCACTGTCGTTGTAGCCTTGCAGTTGCTCGATCGTGACGATCCCGTCTTTCCACTCGAGATGGCCGTTGATTTTCGAGATCGGATAGGCAAACTTGTCGAACCTCACCGAGGCGTCGATGATCTCCATGCGAAGCGTTTTATCCGGCTTCACTTCAGGAGCACTATGCGTAACCAGCGTGAAGTCGACCAGGGCTCCACCTTGAAGATTAAACGACTGCGCGACCCGGCAGACATCTTCCTGCGCGACCTTCAATGCGTTCTCGAAGGTTGGATCCCAGTAGACCGGATCGAGCGATCGCACCCGAATCGGCCCGCTGCTGTTGGGGCCAGGGTCGAGCACGCTACCGACGATCGTAATTCGAGACTTGCCGGCAAACGCCGTCAAATCGATATCGAGCAGACGATCTCGAAAGTCGATCTTTCCGCGGGCCTGCGACACCGGATAAGGGAAGCCTTCGAAGACGAAGTTCGTGCCACGGCAATTCGCGTGAATCTCAGGCGTCCACTTCGCTCCGTCGTAATCAAGCTTCACCGAAGCGTCGAGCGTGCCTGAGGGACTATAGCGTTCCCAGCTCTTCTTCATCGCGGCCGGCAGCAAACCTGCCAGACCTTGGTGCAGGTTGAAGTTCTTCAGCGTCGCCGACGCATGGATCGGGCTATTCGCCGCCCAGCCATTTCGCGTGAGCGAAGCACTGACCGAGCCGTTCTCGTAGTAAGCGACCAGTTTGTCGACACGAATCCCAGGAGGCGAAGCAGTCACGCGGGCCTGGATCCGTTCAACCGAACCAGGAATGCGAGGATCGCTCCACGTTCCGTCACGCACGTCGAGCACCGCCAGGTAGTTGGTCAGTCCGGTCGCGTTTCCCGAGATCTGAAACGAAGCATCCGCATTCGCGTTCAGATGCGTAATGTCTTGAATTCGCTGCTTCCAATCGGGTGGGAATTGTTCCCACAGGTGATCGTCGATTTGCAGATCGACGATACTTCCTTGGGCGGCGAAGGTCTTGGCTTCTTCGTCGATCAGCCCCGTCAACGTTGCCGATTCCCAGTTCTGGCAAGTGAGGGTTGCTTTGATTCGTTTCTGCATCCGAACCTGGCCAGCGTGAGCTCCCATGCCTGGTCCGTTTTCGGTCTTCACCTGGAAGTCGGCATCTTCCAGCAATCGCCGGACGTTGCCACCGCGGCGATCGGCCAGCAGTAGCGAGGCATCGATCACTTCAATCTCGGGATTGTCGTCACCCCATTTCGGCAAGGGGAACAGATGCCGCAAGTTGGTTTGTCCATCGGCTTCAATCGTAGCGGTCAGTCGTGGTCGCTTGACGACGATTCGTTCCACTTTAAAGTCGCCGGTGGCGAGCGTTCGTGGATCGGTCGTGCAATAAACCATGATCTCGTCGAGCGAAACCAACTCTTGCGTTTGGTAGGCACTTGATCGCTGCGACAACGTCAGCCCGCGAATCTCGATTCCTTTGCCTTCGATAAATCGGGCCGAGCGGACCGACACCAAAAGGTTGTCGTAATGCGAAGCGAACTTCTTCTCGACGTAGCTGCGAATCTCTTGATTCAGGTTCTGATAGAGATACATCCCGACTGCGCATGCCAGAACGACAACGACCAACGTCGTCCATTTCAGACACCGATAGGATGTAGACAGAAACCGATGCACCCGAGATGGAATCCTTTCCAAAAGGGAATTAAGCGGCTAAATCTTGGCAGAATCAGCGTTTCCGGTAAACGCCGGTTTGCCATTCTACGGCTGTTTTAGCAGTTCAGTTCACCGACGCTTCCGCCTCGGAAGCAGGGTCGTCGGACGATTTCTGACCGAGCCAACTTGCCAGCAGGCCAGCACTTAGGACGACGAGTGCTAGCATTGGGGGCTGTCGGTAGCGGATCGAGCTTACGAACACGAGATGCAGGCAGCAGAAATAAACGATCGGCAACGCCAGCAGCAGATAAACACAGCCACGACGGGCAAAGCAGATCGCCCCGGCGATCCCCGTCAGAACGAGTGGCAGGTATCCAATTGCCGTGATCAACTCCATTTTACCGCTAACTTCCTGGTTGTTTCCCAGCGGGGTCCAGTACCGCCACAGCTTTACGCCCGCCAGCGAGATCACTTGCCCAGGGTTCTGCCGAGCCCATTTTATGGCAGCCTGTTTCATGCGGTCATCGAGTCGCGACTCATACGTACCTGGCAAGGGGCCATCCTCAGCAGCATCAGCATCGGCCTGGGCTTGTCGAAACTCTGGGACGTATCGCATATCGCTGGCTCCAGTCGCCATCGGGCTGATGCCATCGTATAGACTCGCCCCGACCTGCAGCGTTGTCGGCACGAACTTGCCGGTCACGCGGTAGTTTCGCACCCACCAAGGAGACATCACGACCACGGCGACCAGCCCGGCAACCACGTAGCACTTAAGCTGTTGTCGCCGATTTTCGTAGAACAGAAGGCCAATCGGTGCGGCGAAGAAGGGGAACATCATCCAGCTTGGCCGAACCAAAATTGCCAGTCCAAACGCCGCGCCGGCCAGCGCCGCTAACTTCAACAAACTGCCTGGGCGATCGGATCGCAGGGCGGCAACCATCCAGCCAAGATTCAGCAGCATGAGCGGCACGAACGGGGCTTCGCTCAGCACGAAGACGCTCATGGCGATCGCTCCTGGGTAGAAGCAAACGAGTACCGCGGCGATCAATCCGGCGAGCGGGCCAAACAGCATCCGCGTCAGCCAGGCGGTTAAGCCAATCGCAGCAACACCGCAAAAGATGCCTACCAACCGCAAAGCGATCGTCGGCGGCTGGTCGCTGAACCAGTAGAACGGTGCCAACAGCAGCGGATAGCCAGGCGTCCGGGCAATGTAGGAGTCTCCGTAGACGAAGTCATCGCCGTGCGCGATCTGCCGGGCGAGAACCTCATAGCTGAGGCTATCCCCGAAAAAGAACCGATTCGGTTCAGCGATTCGAGATTCCCACCAGAAAGCGGCCCCAAGCCGTATCCCTAAGCCCAGCAACAAGATCAGCAGCAAAAGCCACCGAAAATATCCCGTTTGGGGAATCGCTGCTGGTTGAGGATCGGTCATGAAAGGCTCTGGTTTCCGATGGGAAGGTCGTAGCGGACTGCTAGCAGTTATTCAAAACTGGCAATCTAGGGGGGCTACACGCCTTTGTGTAATATTAGCGCCCTAGGGAAAATCTTGCCGGAAATCGCCCCAGGACAATAGTTTACTTCCAGTTTGCGTTCGGTATACTCGGACTGCCTCGCACTATGCGAGGAGCAAATCCGTTGATTTCTCGTCTTATCCAGTTGCACCCCCTTCGGCTGGATTACACCGATCTCGAGCACCCGCATCCAGGGTAGCCGTCCAATATCCCCCCATTATGCACAGCACTGTGTAGGAGATTTCCTTCCGATGTCGAACGCCTCTTCTGCCGCCACTCCGAAAGAATTTCATCGGATGGCGCTCCTGATTGCTAGTTTTATGACCCTGATCGCCGCTGGCGTCGGGTTCGGCGTCCGTGCCGGTATTTTGAACGACTGGGCGGTTCGATATGGTTTCACCAAGGTCGAACTCGGAACGATCACCGGGGGTGGTCTGGTCGGCTTCGGTGTGACGATTATCTTCTTCAGCTTCCTGGCCGACAACTTGCTGGGCTACAAGAAGCTGTTGGTTCTCGCGTTCGCGCTGCACGTTTTGTCGGTGATCATCACCTTGGCCGCGACGCCCGTTTATGGCTTTGCCGGTAAAGAAGGTACCTATTGGTGTCTTTACATCGGCGTGTTCATCTTCGCCCTTGCCAACGGCGTGTGCGAAGCGGTGATTAACCCGCTGGTGGCAACCCTTTTCCCGAAAGAGAAGACGCATTACCTCAACATTCTGCATGCAGGCTGGCCGGCCGGTTTGATCATCGGCGGTATCATCGGCTTCCTTTTCTGCGGTGAAGGTGCTTTTATCACGCATCTTCCTTGGGAAGTTCCGCTGGCGTTGTACATGGTTCCAACCATCATCTACGGCATCATGGTCGTCAAAGAAGCCTTCCCACCATCGGAAGCGGCCGCAGCCGGTGTGACCACCAAAGAGATGCTGCTACAGTTCCTTTCGCCACTGCTGCTGTTTTTGTTTGTCATCCACGCGATGGTTGGTTACGTCGAACTGGGTACCGACAGCTGGATCACGAACATCATGGAAAACGTGATCTCGAAGTACGCGTTCCTGCTGTTCATCTACACTTCGTCGATCATGTTCGTCCTGCGATTCTTCGCTGGGCCGATCGTTCACAAAATCAACCCACTTGGTCTGTTGTTTGTGTGTGCCATCTTCGGCTGCACCGGTTTGTACTGGCTGGGTGCTGCCCAGACAGGCTGGGCGATTGTCGCCGCCGCAACCGTCTACGGCTTGGGTAAGACCTTCTTCTGGCCAACCATGCTCGGCGTGGTAGGCGAACGCTTCCCACGTGGTGGTGCGATCACCATGGGCGTGATGGGTGGTATCGGTATGCTTTCCGCCGGTTTGCTCGGTGGTCCTGGCATTGGTTACAAGCAGGACTATTTCGCCACGCAGAAGATGGAACAGCTCGACGATGCCTTGTTCCAGCAATACCGCTCGGCTGACAAGAAGTCGTTCCTGTTCTTCCCAGCCGTCTATGCACTCAACGGTGCCAAGGTGGGTGTGTTGAAGGATGATGGTGCGGAACTCGCACGTCGTACCGAGATCGAAACCAAAGATGACACGCTATCGCCAGAAACCAAAGAGCTGAACGCCTGGTGGGCCGCCAACAAGCCTGCCAACGAAGAGCAGTACAAGCACGAAGTGGAAGTGGTCGAAGAAGCCAACATCTATGGTGGTCGTATGGCCCTGAAATGGACGGCGATCGTTCCCGCGACGATGGGTGTCTGCTACTTGCTGCTAGTGATCTACTTTCAGATGCAGGGCGGTTACAAACAAGTCGTCCTGCACGGCGAAGAATCGGAAACCGAGCAGTACACCGGTGGTGTCGAGGGCCCAGTCGAATAGTCGACGCCTGACATCTTCTGACGTTATGCTAAAGCGAGCCTTCCCTTTGAAGGCTCGCTTTTTTATTTGCTGCTGCCACCCAACCTCATTCGGAATATGCCATGTCTTGGAACACATTCTTTCTGATTCAGAAGGGCTCCCAAGGGAAGCAACCGGCGTCGTTCTTGGAATCGCTCGGACTACCAGGGGCTCAAGAGAAGGAATCGATCTCTTTCCACGAAGCGACTTCTTCAGGACTGGCGGGGCAAGCGATTGCGGAATCGAATGGCTGGACGATTCTGACTGATCCAGTCTTCTTCTTGGATCTCTTTCCAGACGATGCCATCAGCGGAGGAGGCGTGCTGTTGCCGCTGCCACTCGAGCAGCGTCTGCTGGCGGTGTCGAACGAACACCCCAGCTACGCACTGCTTCTCAACGGCGTGTCCGATACCTACGGCTTCGCCGCCTACGAGAACGGAGAATGCACCCGGGCTATCTTGCAGGCAGAGGACACCACGTACATCGACACCGGATCGACATCATTCACCAACGACCACTGGGCCGAAGATCGCGATCCAGAAGAGATGCTATTGGAACTGCTCGCCGAAATCACCGGGATCGAGTCATTCGACGAGCTGAAGTTCACCGTTTGCGAAGTGCCTCCGTTCGGCTCGACTTAGCAAGATTATTGAAAAGGGGTGCCGTCGATACCGAAGCTATCGGCGGTGCGACCTTTCATCACACCCATCACGTCCCCTTCGTCACCAAATTGCCAAACCTTTACGCTGGCAACTTTCATGGAAGCCGTCTTCCAATCGGCCGGCCCGGCCCAATCAGGCAGCCAAACGCCCATGGTCAATTGCGCCGACATCGCCGGGACCCACTTGTCGTTTTCGGCGACCTTTTTGCCGTCGATGTAGTGCGTAGCAATCTTGCCTTCGTACAAGGCATAGCGGTTCTCGCCCAGCTTCTTCAGCGGGTTGCCCAGGTAATCGGCGAATGGGATCGATTTGTCCTGAACCCAGTAGAAGCCATCCGACTCGATGACCTGCGAATCGCGAATGGCAGGCATTTCGCGGAGATGCGTCCGCCACTCAGTGGTGAACGTGTGGTATTCGCCATCAACGGCTTGCGCGACTGAGAAGAAGCGATTGTCGTGTCGGTTCTGCAGAAAGGTGTTGTACATCGCATCGTCGAAATTCCCCGCCTTGCCGAACTCCGGAAAATCGAGCTCCGACCAATAGGCGTTCGCTGCCATGCCATAAGCCGGGATATGCGGATTGTACATCGGCGTTTCCGGCTGAAACTCATCCTTGCGAGCCTTGTCACCCTCGACCCAACGATAGGCATACGTCCACAGGGCAGGGATGCAGCCCTTCGGGCGAGTCGGATCGGCAGGGCCTCCGTCGTGGGACTCCTTTTCGCCAATCTTCATCACCACCTCAAACCGGCCTGAAGCGAAGTGCTCTTGGCTGACGATCACGCCGCCGACGCGGGTCTTATTACCCCACCAGCCTTTGACCGGTCCGTCGTAACGATCACCGTGAGCGGTGCAGATCAAGACGTTTCGCTCGGTGCCATTAACTTCGTCTTTGCCGATCACCACGTTCTCTGGCACCACGCCATGATTGCCACCACCCCATTGCTTTCGGAAGACATACCAGCATTCGGGATCGATCTCGCCAGACAACCAGTTTTCTTCCAAAACTAGTTTTGCCTGTTTAGGCAATGCGGGCACATCTTCGGCCGAGAGCTGGGAAACCAGCGGCGACAAAACCATCGCCAACAGAAGCAACATTCGAGAAAGCATCATGGGGTATCTCATGGGGGTTAACGCTGAAGAATCAAAAAGTCGCCATCGCGGAGGGCTCGAATCGCCCCAGGCAACATGTCGGTCGTCGCTTGCTGGGACGACATCGCCAATTGGGCCAGCTTTTGCCAGGCGACCTGGCTCATATCTTGCCGCGACCAGTTGCGTTCGGTCCAGATCCGGACCATCAACTCTTGCACAAGGTAAGTTCGTTGCCGGCGAATCTTTCGCAAATCGACCCTCACCGAGCCGTCCCCTTCTGGCCAGACGGCGGTCTCGTACAGGTCGTTCACCAGGTCGTCGATCACTTCCTGGCATTGCCGGGCTTGTTCCGCCAAGCGAACGAGCGAGGTATCGACCTGGCTGCCAAAGTCCTCCCGCAGGCTCGGTAACGTCTGCTGACGAATCTTATTGCGGGTGAACTCGAGCGTCTGGTTCGAGGCGTCTTCCCGCCAGTCTTGATCGCAACTTTGAAGGTAATCGATGATTTCGGTCCGCGTAAAGGGAAGCATCGGCCGAACGAGCCCCACGCCCGGCAGCCATTGCCGGGCCGAGGCAATTCCGCGAAGTCCTGCGACTCCGGTCCCACGCAATATGCGATGCAGGACGGTTTCGACCTGATCGTCTTGATGGTGGGCGGTCACCAGATACCGGGCTTCGACCTCGTGGGCCGCTTCTTCAAAGACCGCATAACGGGCCTCGCGGGCGGCCGCTTCAATTCCGAGGCCGGCCGATTGCTGTTCCAGCTGGGCAGGGTACAAGCAGAACGACCGAAAGTTGACGCCGAGCGTGCCGCTTAGCTCACGAACAAACGCCAGATCGCCGTCCGAGGCCTCGCCGCGGAGCCGATGGTTCACATGAATGGCCCACATTCGGGAGCGAGAGTTGTCGTCGACCGCTTCGGCCATTAGTCGCAGCAAGGCGACACTATCGGCACCACCGGAAACACCGATCAGAATTACCCGGCCAGCCCAGGCCGCCAAAGGCCAGTTTTCCAGGAATCTGAGGGGTAAATCGGACATGCTCGACCAAGATGGAAAGGGTTTGCCCCTCAATTGTTAAGAAGGATTCCCGCAAGAAAAAAATGAATGCTTCCCTCTGAAGGGGATGTCTGTTAATATAGCGTGAACGGGTTTTGCGCACCACGATTGTGCGCGTTCCCGCCGATTGTGTTGACCTAAGCGTTTAACGAATGGCAGCGAAGCATTTCGCTTGACGTGCGTTTGGAGAAACCCAGTCGATGTGCCGGATTGGTAAATCCTCTAGCCCCATTGGCTTTTCGGAGGGCGGATAAGCGTGCAACTACTTCTTTTCCTGATACGGCTCCTGGTGGCGCTCTGTCCAAGGAAGGTAGAAATCCTCAGTCCGGTACGCGTACGCGCTCGGTCTGACAAGCGGCACGCCTCTTCTCAACGAGAGACCGCGATGGTTCACTTACCATTGCTTGGTTGGCTGGAAATTGACGCCCATCTTCTTCCCCATAACGCCTGCCAACGCGCCCGAGAAGGGTCCGCGAAACGAGCAGGCCCAACATCCGGAACCTCTTCCGGACGTCGCAGCGACTTCTGACCCATGAGTGGGTGCTGCTGCGCCCTGGGGTAAGGTCGTTCGGGGGAACGAACTTTTCAATTTGGCTATCGACCGTTTCTGACAAACTGGCCGGTCTACCACTTCTGGTACGACCGCCTTCTCGTCCGCGCCTGCTTCACCTCGTTAATCGCTATTCCATCCAGCTGCAGGAGTAGTGGAACGTGGGATTTTATATCGTGTTGGCAGCAGTCATGTCGGCAGTTGGTGCCGCGCTGCTTGTCAAGTTCATTGATCGGCTCCGAAAAAAGGACGTGGAGACCGAGGCCCAACAGATCCTGGATAAGGCCAAACAGGACTCTGATAACCTGAAGAAGGAAGCCTTGCTCGAAGCCAAGGAAGAAGCCCTTCGTCTGAAGACCGAAGCCGAAAAGGAACTCTCGAAACAACGCGACGAAACGCGGGAACGCGAAAAATCGCTTGACCGCCGCGAAGAATCGATCGACCAACAGGCCACACATCTCCGCAAACAGGAGAATATGGTCGAAAAGACCCAGCGCCGGCTCTCTGAGAAAATCGACGAGAACGAAAAGCGGGCCACCAGCTTGGAACGCATCATCCGCGATCAGCAGGAACGTCTGCACCGCATGAGCGGTCTCAACGCGGAAGAAGCCAAGGGAGAGTTGTTGAAGCTGCTCGATCAACAGCTTCAATCGGAAACGGGTGCCATCGTGCTGAAGCACCAGCGCCGTATGGAAGAAGAAGTTCGTCCGATCGTTCAAGACATGCTGCTGACCGCCATGCAGCGATTCGCCGCCGCACACACGGCCGAATCGACTACCAGCACCGTTGATATCCCCAGTGACGAAATGAAGGGACGAATCATCGGTCGCGAAGGTCGTAACATTCGTAGCTTCGAAAAAGAAACAGGCGTCGACGTCATCATCGACGACACGCCCGGCGTGGTGATCGTCAGTGGGTTCGATCCGGTCCGCCGCGAAATTGCCCGGCAGTCGCTCAACAAGCTGATCGCCGACGGCCGCATTCACCCATCGCGGATCGAGGAAGTGGTCAAAGAAACCCAGTCCGAGATCGAGGCGACCATCCGTAAAAAGGGTGAAGAAGCCGCCACCGAAATCAACGTGATGGGGCTTCAGCCACGGCTGATCGAAATGTTGGGCCGGTTGCATTTCCGCACCAGCTACAGCCAGAATGTCTTACGGCACAGCATCGAAGTCGGCTTCATCGCTGGCTTGCTGGCCGAGATGATCGGCCTCGACGCCCAGACGGCTCGTCGTGCCGGCTTGCTCCACGACATCGGTAAGGCAGCCGACCACGAACTGGAAGGTGGCCATCCGAAAATCGGTGCCGACCTGCTGAAGCGTCACGGCGAATCGCCGGAAGTGGTTCACGCTGCTTTCGGTCACCACGACGAGATCATCACCGAGTATCCCTATACCATGCTGGTAGCCACCGCCGACGCGTGCAGTGCTTCGCGTCCTGGGGCTCGCCGAGAAACCCTCGAGCGGTACATCAAACGCATGGAAGAACTCGAATCGATTGCCACCGGTTTTCATGGCGTCGAGCAGGCCTTCGCTATTCAGGCTGGCCGCGAGTTGCGTGTGATCGCATCCGCCAAGGAAGTGAATGACGAGATGGCCGCGAAGATTTGTCGCGACATCGCCAAAGCCTTCGAGGAACAATTGACGTACCCAGGCGAAATCAAAGTCACCATGGTCCGCGAATCCCGCTTCACGGAGTTCGCGCGGTAGTTCACTAGCTTGGAAAGGCTGGCTCCCTTGAGGATTCTGCACATCGGCGACATCGTCGGTAAAGTCGGACGCGACATCGTACGCGATGTCGTGCCGGCACTCCGCGAGAAGTACAACCTTTCTCTCGTGGTTGCCAATGCTGAAAACGCATGTGGCGGTTCGGGTCTGACCCCGGCCGCCCATCGCGAACTGATCGATGCTCGCGTCGACTGCATTACCATGGGCGATCATATCTATCGCCGCAAAGAGCTCAACAAAACGCTCGAGTCGCAGCCCAACATCGTCAAACCAGCCAATTATCCTTCGTCGGCACCAGGCAAAGACTTTGCCATTGTCCAGTCGAAAGAAGGCCTGCGTGTGGCGGTGATCAGCGTGATGGGACGCGTCTTCATGCGACCGGTCGATTGTCCTTGGACAGCGATCGATCGCGTGCTCTCGCAGATCCCATCCGACGTGAAGATTCGCTGCGTCGACTTCCACGCCGAAGCAACCAGCGACAAGCAGTTGATGGGGCGTCATCTCGACGGCCGCGCCAGCTATTGCCTGGGAACGCACACCCACGTAGCGACCGCGGACGAACAGATCTTCCCGAGGGGAACTGCCTTCATGTGCGACGTCGGCATGACCGGTCCGCACGAAAGCATCATCGGTCGGCGAATTGACCGAGTGCTCGAAACGACCATCACCTTCCGCCCAACTCTCTTCGATGTGGCGAAGGACGATGTTCGCTTGAACGGTGCAATCGTCGATGTCGATTCGCAAACGGGGAAAGCAACCGCGATCCAGCGCCTTCAGGTGAGGGAAAATGAGGTCAAGGAACTGAAGAAGGGCATGGAGTAGACTTCCGGTTTCTTGTTTTCAACCTTCGAACTACGACCACCCATGTACGTCCGTCTTCTGCTATGGCTGCTGGCCGTCACCGCATACAGCGTCATCGTGATCTCAGTCTTTGAAGAGTATCACGTTCCAGAATCGACGCTGGGGGACGCCATTACCACAGTCCTGGGTTTGGCGATTGGTGTGTTGCTGGTGTTTCGCAATCGTGCCTCGTACGATCGCTGGTGGGAAGCACGCACCCTGTGGGGCTGCCTGATTAACGAGTCACGCAACCTGGCGATCAAGACCGCGGCGTTCGCCGACATTGAACTCGCCGAACAGCATCACTTCGCCGATCTTCTGATCGCCTTCCCCCACGCACTGCGAATGCACCTCCGAGGCGAACGTGATCCACTTCCCGAGATCGAAGCTGTCTATCCCGAGATCAAGCAGATTCAACACCGCCCCGGCTTCGTCGTGTTGCAAATCTTCAAGTACCTCGATCGTTGGAATCGTGACGACACGCTGCACGCCTCGATTCGCATCATTGAACGCAACGCAAACACCTTGATGGAGATCTGCGGGGCCTGCGAACGGATCCGCAACACCCCGATGGTCCCCAGCTATCGCTACATGGCCTGGGGCAGCGTCATTCTTTACACGCTGGCAGGCCCGTGGGTTGTGGGTGTCGATCAAGGATGGTTTACGATCCCGATCGTATTGCTGGCGAGCTGCTTTATGATCGGCATGGAGATGGTCGCCGAGACGATCGAAGAGCCGTTCGGCAAAGAGAAAGACGACCTGCCGCTGGATCGCTATTGTGAGACGATCGAGCGTTTCATTCGCGAGACGTTGCCCGCCCCAACGGCCACCGCCGACGCAGTGGCCGGTTGATTCTCGCTGGAAGTTTACAGCTTCAGCTTTTTGGTCAGCATGTCGGCCTGTTCTTCAGTGAGCGGGTCGAACTGGATCTCGACATTTGGCATGGCAGCCTTCAGTTTCTCGACTTCTTCCGCTGAAATATCGACCTGATTAATCTTCAGTTTCTTCAGGTTTGGCAACTGCTTGAGCTGGGCGACGGAATCGTAGCTGAGGCGTGCTTCGGTCAGCTCGATCTCTTCCAGCGAAGGCATCAGAGCCAGGATCGCCAAGGTTTCGTTATCGAAGCTGGCGGGCGTCTCCTTGCCCCAGTTCGGCAAACGTTGGCCCAAGCGAATCGACTTCAGATTCTTCAGCTTTGGCAAATGCTTCAATCCTTCGCTCGTTTCGGTGTTGTGCCATTCGCGAAAGCTTTCTAGCTGTGAGATTTGCGCGACGGCTTCGTACGCTTCGTTACCAGCCGTCGCCCCGGCGAAGGTCAACGACTTGAGCGCCGGTAGTGTCTTCAAATGAGCCAGGCCAGAACCGTTGAACGCTTCGATCTTGCGAGAAGGATGGAACAGCGACAGTCGCGTCAGCTTTGGGAACGATGCGAAGTGGCGATAGCCATCGTCGGTCAGCACCGAGCCATTGATCATGAACGATTCGAGTTCTTTCAAACCGGTCAGCATTTCCAACTGCTGATCGTTCAGTTCTTTACCACTGATCGCGATCGACTTGAGCATCGTCAACTGACCGATCAGGCGATATTCGTCATCGGTGAAGCCATCGCAGTTGATGTTCAAGCTGTGGATTTCACCGTTGCGTTGCTGAATCTTCGCCCCGATCTTTTCCAGGGCAGCCAGATCAGGCTCGGCGGCAGAAAGGACCAACGGAAAGCAAAGCATGAGCAAGAGGACGAGCGATTTCATGGGGACTCCAGAGAGCGGTGGGGCGATACTCGAGGAACAGGACTGATTGCTCGAATTATCCCTTAAAAAAACTGGAATTGCGACGAGGTTCTCGCTAGAACTGAAAACTCATCCTGCCTACCGACCTCCCACCCACCGATCCTGCCATGAAACGTTTGCGTCTGGAACGTGCTCTGTTTGCTTGTGGAATCTCGTTGGCATGCGTTGCCGCGGCCTTCGCTCAACAAGACGAAACCCAACAGCGTTCGCTTGGTGCAGCCGAAAACGAAGCGGTCCGCGAACACATTCGCAACTTCGAGGGGCGCGGGCAAACGGCGGACTTCTCCATTCCAGCCCTCGCACCGGAAGCAGCCGAAAAACAGTTCGTCACGCCGGACGGAGTGCAAATGAAACTGGTCCTTGCCGAGCCGGTCGTGCGGCAACCAGTCTGTATCAACTTCGACGAACGGGGACGGATGTGGGTCGTGCAATATCTGCAATATCCCTTTCCCGCCGGGCTGAAGATCGTCAAATACGACGAACACCTGCGAGCAGTCTTCGATAAGGTTCCGCCGGCACCACCGCATCACGATCGCGGAGCCGACAAGATCACCATCCACGAAGACACCGACGGTGACGGCACCTTCGACAAGCACAAGACATTTGTCGATGGCCTGAACATCGTGACTAGTGCGCTGCCAGGCAAGGATGGTGTGTGGGTAATGAATCCTCCTTACTTGCTGTTCTATCCCGACAAAGATCAGAACGATGTGCCGGATGGCGATCCGGAAGTCCATTTAACCGGCTTCGGCCTGGAAGACACGCACGCGGTCGCCAATAGTCTAACCTGGGGCCTCGACGGCTGGCTGTACGGAGCCCAGGGCAGCACCTGCTGGGCTACGGTCAACGTGCCGAAAGATCCCCAACATCCGCCGGTTCATTTCAAAGGCCAGGCAGTCTGGCGCTATCATCCCGACTCGCATCAGTTTGAAGTCTTCGCCGAAGGGGGAGGCAACACGTTCGCCGTCGAATTCGATGCCAAGGGTCGCATCTACTCGGGCCACAACGGAGGCAACACGCGTGGCTTTCATTACGTGCCAGGGGGCTATTATCAGAAGAGCTGGGGAAAGCATGGTCCACTAACCAATCCCCATGCGTATGGCTACTTCCCAGCGATGAAGAACCCAGCGGTCGAACGCTTCAGTCACACGCTGGTAAAGTATGAAAGCAATGCTCTTCCGGCCGCATACCAGGGACACTTGATCGCGCCGGTTCCTTTGCACAACTATGTTGCCGTCTCGCGGATCTGGCCGAATGGTTCGACTTGGCAAACCGAAGATCAATGGAACGCGATCGAGACCGACGACGTCTGGTTCCGCCCCGTCGATATTAAGGTCGGCCCCGATGGCTGCGTTTATATCGCCGATTGGTGCGATACGCGGCTGACACATGTCGATCCCCGCGATACGTGGGACCGTGCTCGGGGTCGGATCTGGCGATTGCAGCCGGACGACTACCCTGATTACGAACCGCTCGATTTGTCGAAGCTTTCGACGGAAGAGCTAGTTGAACAACTCGCCAGCCCGAACAAACTCCGTCGGCAACTCGCGCAGAGAATGCTCCGCGAACATGGCGACCAAGCCGCCGCCGAAAAGTTGGTTGCCCGACTTCCGAATGAAACCGATCAACTGGCACTGGAACTTCTGTGGGCGATCGATGCCCTGGGTGGCTACGATCAGCGTGCGGCCGAAATCGCTTTGAATCACAGCGATCCGTACGTCCGCGTCTGGGGCGTGCGGCTACTTTCGTCCGAACTGGCCGACGCGATGTCCCAGACAGTCCTATCGCTCGCTCGCCAGGAGTCGCATGTCGAAGTTTGCAGTCAATTGGCTTCCACCGCCAAGCGTTTACCAGGACCGCTGGGTCTGGCGATCGCCCAGCAATTGGCGGCCCGGGACGAACTGGCCGACGATCCCCACATTCCGCTGCTCACCTGGTGGGCGATCGAATCGCACGCCGATGAATCTTCCCTCAGCATGAACGCCGCTGCCGAACTCGCGGCCACCAAAATCGGCGGCACGATCATTCTGCCCCGTCTGGCCCAGCGACTAGCTGCCGAAGAAGACGAAGCGAGCCTCACCCGATTGGCCGAACTCTTACGTTCGATTTCCGACAACGCCTTGCAGCAAAAGCTGCTGGTCGCGATCAACTCCGCGTTTCAAGGTCGCAAGATCGAACATTTCCCTGACGCCTTACGTGACGCCATCCTTGCATCGGCCCATGGCAAATCAGACGCTCAGTTGGCCTTATTGGTCCGGGCCGGGCAAAAGGAAGCCGAACAAACCGTCCTTCAAACAATTCAAAACCCGAAGACCGCTTCGGCTCAGCGATTGAAGTGGATTCAACTGCTCGGCCAGATCGGTTCGACCTCTGCCCGCGAACCTCTGCTAAAAGTCGCCCTGGGAACCGATACTAGCGAGAACCGGGTCGCGGCGATCGCTGGCCTCGGTTCTTTCGATTCTCCTGAGGACACGCAACAACTGCTGGCACGGTATCCCCCCGAAGGCAGTGACGTCCGCCGGGCGATCATCGATCTGGCAACCGCACGGCCAAGTAACGCGTCGCTACTTCTCGATGCCATTGAGTCAGGCCAGGTTCCTCGTTCAGACGTTGCCGTCGATCTGGTCGAGAACTTGAAGCTGCATGGCGATCCGAAATTGAACGAGCGAATCAGCAAGCTTTGGGGAGCCACCCGGGCAACGCCAGCCGAGTTGACGGCTCGACTTGACCAAACGACGACGATCCTTAAGACAGGAGAAGGGCACGCCGAGGCAGGCAAGGTGCTGTTCACCAAACGCTGCGGAACATGCCACAAGCTATTCGGAGAAGGAGCAGCGATTGGTCCAGAGTTAACCGGTTACGAACGCACCAATCTCGATTTCATGCTGCTATCGGTTGTCGATCCGAGCGCGGCGATTCGCGAAGAGTACACCAACTATCGCGTGCTGACCGAAGATGGCCGGGTGCTGTCTGGCTTTCTGGTGGACCAGGACGACAAAACGATCACGCTGAAGAACGCCGAAAACCCTGCGATGGTGATCCCTCGCGAACAGATCGAAGCGGGGCCATTGGCACTGGAAAAATCACTGATGCCCGATCGGTTGCTCGACGATCTCTCGGCCGCCGAAATTCGTGATCTGTTCGCGTATCTCCAGAGCCAGCCCTAGGGCCGAAGCTTTTCCTGCCGCCCCAATTCCTGAGCCACCTAAGGTCCCACGGATGGGGCGGCCCTTGAAGAGCCCCTCATTGCTACCGACCGGCCGCTAACTTTGATAGCATCGAAGTCGATGAATCCTGCCTTGTTCTGGTTGCGGGATTTCGGTATCGTTCGCGCCCGATTGAAGAGCAATTCTGCCATGACTGAACCTAAATCACCCTCTCCGCTTCGCTGGTATCAGCGGTTGATGATGGGCGTTGGCGGGGCGGTTTTGGCCGTTTTGTTGGCAACTGCCGCCTGGCTTAGTCCTAGCGCCCAAGGCCTGGGAACGCATCAGCAACTGGGGCTTCCCCCATGCACGCTGGTGCAACTAACCGGCACGCGATGCCCTTCGTGCGGGATGACCACCAGTTGGTCGCACCTGATGAAGGGGAATGTGTGGGGCTCGCTCAAAGCGAACTCGGCTGGCTGTTTGCTGGGATTGTTGTCCCTCTTCCTGGCCCCGTGGATGCTAAGTTCCGCCATCGTTGGTCGACTTACTGTCCCGGCTCCGAGCGATGCCGTGTTGATCACCATAACCGTGTTAGTGGTGGCCGTGACGCTAGGAGATTGGCTGGTACGAATCAACTATTTTCAATTGTGAAGACGACTCGGCAGGACGCCAGGTCGCACGACATATCACCAGGGATGGACCGAACCATGAGCCACGGACGGTTTCGACTTTCGCCACAATCGTTTTCCAGCATCCTGCCATTGGGGCTGATCTGCTTGTTGCTGGTTGGCAACGGCGGCTGCGTCGGCATGTTGGCGGCTTTGCTGCATACCGATACGGTTTCGGCTCGCTACACGGGACTGGAAGGCAAGAAGGTCGCCGTTTTGTGCGTCGCTGGCCCTTCGTTCTATTCCGAGAACTCCACCTCGCGCCGGATCGCCGAACAGGTCGAGTCGCTCATCATGTCCAAGTCGGACAAGGTAAAAATCATCTCGCAGCAGAAAATCGACGACTGGAAGGATCGTAGCGGTTGGGACAACATGGACTACCGCGAAGCTGGCAAGTCGCTCGGCGCTGACATGGTGATCGCCATCGACCTGGCTCGCTTCGAGATCCAACCCAACCCTGGGATCTTCAAGGGACATGCGGAATACGCTGTTTCGGTCTACGACATCAACGATGACGGCCGCCTGGTGTTCCAGGACACCCCCAGCGCGATCGAATTTCCAATCAACGAACTGGCATACGTCTCGAGCAGCGAACGAGAGTTCCGAAGTTCGTTCCTGCGGCTGATTTCGCACCGTATCGCCCGCAACTTCTACAAGTACGATTCGCGGGAAGATCTGATGCTCGACGAATCGTTTGTCGCCCACTAAGCCCCCAAAGGGCGGCACGGAAAAGTTGACCGGTACGAAAACAGCGTCTACCATTAAGTAAAGTCAAACAACGACTTACGTTGCGTTGTTCTGGCGTTCTTATCCCCTCGAACCTCTCAACCCATCCGGCCAAGATGCGTTTGCAAACCCTATCACTGTTCGTCGCCATGTGCGCTGTGCTGGTCCTGGACCTTTCGTTTGCTCATGGGCAGAAGCCCGGAGCCAAGAAAGAGATTCCGCCACCGGAAGCGTTTAACGTTACCACCAAAGACGGCGTGATCCTTCACGGTACCTACTTCGCCAGCACCGAAGGCAAGACCGCCATCCCAGTGATCATGATCCCAGGCTGGGAACGTAGCCAGAACGACCTGATCGGCTTGGCCGATGCCATGCAGAAGCAAGGCCTGGCGGTGGTGACGGTCGACCTGCGTGGTCATGGAGCCAGCAAGACGATCCAAGGTCCCGGCGGTCAGATCACCGAGATCGACCTGGGACGCGTTCGCTCGAGCGACTTCGACACGTTCGTCACGCAAGACCTGGAAGCGATCAAGGGCTTCCTGATGGAAGAGAACAACAAAGGCAAGCTGAATATCGAGATGCTGACCATCGTCGGCTGCGATTACAGCGCGATTGCCGCTATGAACTTTGCCCTGCAAGACTGGAGCTGGCCTATTCTGCCGGCGATCAAACAGGGCCAGGACGTGAAGGGCCTTATCTTGATCTCGCCGCCGAAGACCTTCAAGGGCTTCAACGCGAACATGGCGATTCAGTCGCCGGTGATCAAGAATCAGGTTTCGATTATGATTATTGCTGGCGATCAGGATCGCACGAGCTTCAGCGACGCCAAGCGCCTGTTCAGCTCGATCGACAAGATTCGCCAGAAGTCCTTCACGGAACCCAAAGACCGTACCGTCTTCTTCGCTGCCAAGCCTTCGCCACTGGAAGGGACTGCTTTGCTGGCCGACCCACGTGCGAACTGCATTAAAGACATTTTGTTCTTCACCAAGGTCCACCTGCAGGATTTGCAGGCCAATGATCCTTGGACCGATCGCTCGTCGCCGTTGAACTAGGCCACGAAGCAAATCGTCAATTGGGCGTCTTCGGCGATCTGTAGCCGAAACGCCTGGCGGATCGTCCGCCCTCTCTTGCATACCGCGTGTTTCTACGGCTGGTGTCTTTCTTCACGCTCGGATCAACCGATCACTGCTGCGCCAACCACCAGCCACTCCAAGCAGCTTAGCTGCCTGGAGGAGCCAGAGTGGTGAACGGCTGATCGCCGCCACGCCATCCACCTTCAGTCGATACCGGACGGAGCCTCGTCATAGGCTGCACCTGGCTTGGGGCCGCTTCCGGCGCCATGGCAGTGCGTGTGTCCGGAATGTTTAACGTGACACCGATCGGCAACAGCTCAGGCGAGTCGAGCTGAGCCCGGTTCGCCCGATAGATCGCTTCCGCCAGGAGCGGATCGCCGAGATACTTCTCGGCGATCGACTCGAGACTGTCTCCATCACGTACGCGGTGCTCCCGCGTTATTGCCGAACCGCGTTGGTTGTTCGCGCCATGGTTGGGGGGCGCGATGCGGGGCAGGGGAGTGAATTGCTGCTGCACCTGGGTCTCAGGCAACTGCGGCTTCATCACTTGCTGCGTCGTGATCACGGGAGACGTGGTCGTTGGAGGCAGCGGTCTTGCCGTACCGGGGATCTCGATCGGTACGACGGCTCGGCTGGCTGTATTGGTGGCACCTACCGCTTCAATACGCGATGCCAGCGTTACGTTGCCAACCTGACTGACAGGGATGTCAGATAGAATGGGCTGAGCAGAAATCGGTGTTCCCTGCTGCATACCCATCGACAAGGAAGGAATCTGGGCCGGGTTATCCAAGCCCATACTTTGATCGCCGCGCGGGGTAAGCGTCACGACGTCTGGACGAGAGACCTGTTGGTCCCAGTACTGCTGCGCATCGACACGAGGTTCGACCGGAGCGTGTTGAGCTGCCTGTGGGGCAGCGGTTACCTCAGGCGTTGCCTGAGGTGGAGTCGTCCATGCCGACCAATACGGCATGGCTGAACCAAGGCCAATCACTCCAAGTGCAGCCATGGTCAGAAATTTGGAATCGCCACTCATATTGCGTACCGTCATCTTGGGGAGTCACGTGTACGCAGTCCTTTGCTTCAATTATCGAAGACCATCCTGGATACTTCGCTTCATCGACGCGTGCTAGCGTCGGGCTCTTCATTTTTTCGAGTTCGCTCTCACGTTTTTCGCTCGAGCAGGGTGCGAAAATAAGCACCGCGAGAGTCAGGCAAACTTTACGCTGGAAGACTTTTCGGCCTGCGGAAAACGAGGCGAAGATGCCGGTTGGTCGTAGGT
Source organism: Bremerella cremea (assembly GCF_039541315.1). Lineage (GTDB taxonomy): Bacteria > Planctomycetota > Planctomycetia > Pirellulales > Pirellulaceae > Bremerella > Bremerella cremea. Next base: position 418,204 of record NZ_BAABFZ010000003.1, read on the forward strand.
GCCACTGCCGCAAGTTTCGGGCAGCCCCATCCTCGGATCGACTTCACGACCCAACCCGAAGTTCGCCAGACGATGGCACCGCCTGGCGAGTGATCTGACGATGGTACGCGGCTGACGAAACCAGCACGCAGTGGCACCTATCCCAACCAAGGGGAACATCGCTCACGCTCTTCATTACGCGATGCTGGCGCGGCGCAGTTCGTGCGATCGAAGCTTGTTTCGGCGCAAAAAAAGAAGGCGGCATCAAGAGATGCCGCCTTCGTAAACTTTAACGATTAGCGAAGCCGAGGGCTTTGAATGACCTAGGCTTAGTCTTTGGCCGGAGCCTTTTCACGATTCATCAGCCACAACAACGTTGGGCAAGCGATGAAGACCGTGCTGTAGGTACCTGCGATCACACCGACCACCAGCGAGAACGAGAAGCTGTGAATGCCTTCGCCACCGATGAAGAACAGAATGATCACCACGATCAACGTCGTGAGCGAGGTGAGCAGCGTACGACCCAGAGTCTGGTTGATGCTGATGTTGATCATCTCGCTGGTTAGCTTCGGGCTCTTGCCACGAACTTCGCGGATACGGTCGAAGATCACGATCGTATCGTTGAGCGAGTAACCAATGATCGTCAGGAACGCCGCCACAACCGGCAGGCTGATCTTGAACTCAGTAATCTGTGCAAAGCCCAGGAACGGAGCCAACCAGTAACTGATGGCAATCGCCCCCAAGGTGACCAGCACGTCGTGCACCAACGCCACCACCGCGGCAATGCCGAAGGCAAAGCTCTGGAAACGGAACCAGATGTAACCAACGATACCGATCAGGCAGAAGAAGATGGCCGAAGCCGCCATGGTCTGCATGTCGCCGGCAACTTTACTACCAATCTTGCTGGAAGAAGGCCAAACCGGGGTCGAATCGAGACCCTTGCTAACCTGCTGCAGCAACTTGTCCGACTGAGCCGGATCGGTCGACAAGCGAACGGTCCACTCTTCCTGGCTCACGCGGCTGTCGACTGGCAGCGGACGGCTTTCGACGTCCAACAGCTGAATCTCTGGACGAGCGACCGTCAGGGCGTCCGCGGCGTCGAGAATCATCGTACGAACCGTTTCGGCACTGATGCCTTCGTCGAACGAAAGCTTGGTTTCAGTCTTGAAGCGAGGACCTTCCGCCACGCCACCAGCAATGTCCTGGAACATGCTGCCGGCACCGGTCGCAGGAACTTCACCCTCAGGGGCTTCTTCCGCAGCCGGAGCTTCCGCCATTGGCGTTTCGGTCATCGGAGCCGCTTCTTCGTCCGCAGGAGCTGCGGTCGTCTCAGCTGGCATCTCTTCCTTTGGAGCTTCTTCCATCGGCTTTTCGTCTGCAGGCTTTTCGTCTGCAGGCTTTTCGTCTGCAGGCTTTTCGTCTGCAGGCTTTTGCTCGGCTGGAGTTTCTTCGGCCGGTTTCTCGTCAGCCGCTTTCTCTTCCATTGGAGGCTCTTTGTCCCCTTCGCCTTCTTCCTGCAGCAAACCGGTCGCCCAACCGTTCCATGGCATCCAGGCCAGCATACGGGTCGAGGCTGGAATCAGCAGCGACTGCTTGTCTTCCGAAGGTTTTTCTTCGGCTGGCTTGTCGTCTGCCTTTTCTTCGGTGGTTGCTTCAGGTTCCGGAGCCGATTGCGATTCTTCGGTCGTGGCCGGAGCCGCTTCCGGAGTCGTTGTGGCGGCCGGGAAAACGACGCCGGTCACTTCGGCAGGTGGCGTGAAGTCCATGCTGTGCATGACCAACTTGCTTTCGCCGTTCGGACCAGTGAAGACCTGAGCGATCTTGTCTTGAACCACGTCCACGCCAGCCGGAATCTTGCCGGTGTTGTAACGCAGAGCATCGGTGCTGAAGTTCATTCGCAGGTTCGATGCGGTCTGCGTCTTGTCGTCGACGTTCTTGACCGACATCGTGCCGGAGTCGGCACCGGTTTCGTCCTGGAACTCGATCCCGTCACCATCGGTGTTTGGCAGCACGGCGACTTTTACGTCGGCGGCATCCAACGCCAGGATGATCTGGTTCAAGGTATCGATGCCCGTCAGGTCGACCTCAGCGGTCTTGCCGCTGCGATCGGTGATCGAGACCTTACCTAGCTCGCCATATTCAGCCAGCGAGGTATCGACCTTGTAGATACGATCCTCCGAACCTTCCAGCGTCACAGCACTCACCGAAAGGTCAGGCAGAACGCCGGTCAGCTTGCTACGAACTTCCGAGATCGGCATCGCTTCGGTGAGGTAAACCTGAACCGAAGAACCGCCATTGAAGTCGATGTCGAAGATGTCTTTGCCACGACCGAACACGCCGACCAGACCAATCGCAATGACGATCAGCGAACCGATCATCGCGCCACGGGCCTTTCCGATGAAGTCGTAGCCAATGCTCGATGCCGAAGGCATGAACGAGAGCGTCTTGATAACGCGTTTCTTTTCGAGGATATCGAAGATGCCACGCGAGACGTAAATGGCGGTGAACATGCTCATCAGAATACCGACGAACAAAGTCACGGCGAAACCACGAACCTGGTCGGTACCGATACGGAACAGAACCGCGGCGGTGATCAAGGTCGTGATATTGGCATCGACGATGGTCGACATCGCTTTGCTGAAACCGTTCGAGAGTGCGACTCGCAGCGAAGCACCACCAGCCAACTCTTCACGGATACGTTCATAAATCAGCACGTTCGCATCGACCGACATACCAACGGTCAACACCAGACCGGCGATACCGGGCAGCGTCAGGTCGGCACTCAGGGCGATCATGACGGCCAAGACCAACACCAGGTTGAACAGCAGTGCGAAGCAGGCCACCAAACCGGCCACCCGGTAATAGATTGCCATGAAGATCAGAACGGCGATCAACGAGATGGTGATGGCGATCTGACCCTTGCGAATCGTATCGTCACCCAGCGTGGCGCTGATCTTCTGTTCGCTGATTGGTTCTTTACGCAGCACAACCGGCAAGCGACCGCTACGCAGCACCTGGGTCAAGTCGTCGACTTCGTCCTGGGTGAAGCTACCGGTGATGATACCGCGATCGGTGATCACCTTCTGAATGTTCGGTGCCGAGATCAGGTAGTTGTCCATCACGATGCCGAGCTTACGCGGCATGTTGGGTTCGCTCAGGTTTTCGGCCGAGAGGTGACCCATGCGGCGAGCACCGTCGATGCCGAACTCGAAAGAAACGGCTGGCTTGCCATATTCGTCTCGGGTCACAGCGGCCGACGAAAGGTGCTTACCACCAAGCCGGTACTCCGGACGTTCGACTCGCATCAGAACTTCCAGTGGCAGACCAGGACCGCCACCGCGGACCATGTGACGCTGACCGTTGACGTAAGGTTTCAGCGATGGATCGGAGATGTTGCCACCACCGACGGTACCGCGAGCATCGTCATCCACGCGAACCCAGCGGCCGATACGTTCGCCTTTGCGATCGGTCACAAACGTGGCACCGATCTGCGATTCGTCTTCGGCACGGGTCATCAGGAAGTCGTGATCCTGCTTGTTGGCGACAATCAGGAAGTCGAGAACACCTGCCTTGGTGATCAAGCGTTTGATCGAAGCCAAGTCCGATGATTCGGCTTGCGGCACGATCACTTCGATCTGGTTTTCGCCGTAAGGACGAATGACGACTTCGGACGTACCGGATGGATTGATACGCTTCTGCAACTGGGTGATCAGCTGAGCGGTCCCTTGCTCCAGACGCTTTTCAGGCGTCAGGTTGAAGGCCGATTCGTTGGGGGTGGTGTCCGATTCCAGCAGGTCGAGGCTCGCCTTTTGGTCAACTTCGTAGACCAGAATCACGCCACCCTGGAGGTCGATCCCGAATTTGGGAGGCCACAGCAGGAAGCAGATACTGATACTGCAGACCAGCGAAGCAAGGATGACACCCAGCTTCTGTCCCATTTCTGGAAGTCGAATCGACGATGCGATCCAAACACCCAGGATGTAAGGAACGATCAGGGTGAGAACAATCACCCCCAAAACGTTCAGGGCCTGCGAGCCTCCGGAGCTCTGTTCGGGGACTGGGGTGACTTCAATCGTCGGGCCAAGGACTTCCTGCGAAGGCGCCTGCGCCATCGCGGTCGAGCCCAGCCACGAACTTCCGCCAGCATCGGTCCCGATGTCGACGCCGGTCACCAGGGTGGCCATCAGCGTCAGCACGAGCATGACAGCAAAAATCGTGCAACTCTTCTGCATTGCGTGTCTCCAAGCCTCGGCAGCATCAGTGTGCCGGGCAAGTCGTATGGTTGAATTGGAAAGGGGGAATTCGTCCGTGAATCGTCCACAAAAGTTGCGAACAGCGGTAATTAGGATCCGGCGTTATCACCTGTCTTTCCCTCTTTCGAGAGAACGACACCGATCGCTCGCATACGGACCCGCATTTCCGTGCCCAACTTATCGTCCAGGCGAAGGATGACCTCTTGCTGGTCTTTCTTCACACTAACCACAGTAGCGATGATGCCTCCGATCGTCTCTACGCGGTCGTTCTTCTTCAGCCCTTCGAGCATCCGCTTGGCTTCTGCCGCTTTTTGCTGCTCGGGCCGGAAGATCATGAAGTAGCCCAACACCAGAATGACCACGATGGGAAGCCAGGTGTAAAGCGAAGAAAGATCGGGCTGCTGTGCCAGAAGATGAACTGGCAATACCGACAAATCAAACATTTCCGCCGAGCTTCCTACCGCTTGTCTGACTCACTGGTGGCATCCAAATGCCTCCAGAAGCAACGCTGGCTACGCTATAGCCATTGCGAATTCTGAAAAAGGCCAGAATCACCGAGAGATATGGACCTGAATGCACCGTCTACAGTGTGACAGCACATGGAAACCGCTCATGATAAGAGTTTCGTTCTATACCGGCAATAGTGGCCAGAGGCCCCGAAAACGGCAGTAGGCGCCCCCTTCGAGACGCCTACTTTCCTCTGCACTGGAATTCAAATTTGCCGTAACTGCCTAAACTTCCCAGGCAAAACTACTCAGCACTCAGATCGACCGCGACCAACTCTTTGTCGTTGCGGAAGAACCCAGTGCGGCCGGCATAGGCTGGGTGGGTCCACACCACGCCACGCCCGAACGCCTCGCTGGTTGGCTCAAGCACATGAAAGCGGCCGAGCGACTCGAAGCCTTCACGCGTCATCTTGGCGACCAGCAGATCGCCCACTTCGCTGAAAATCAGGTAACGATCGCTTTCGCCAAGACGTGTCACGAAACAGGTACCGTGCTTGATGAAACGCGTCACCTCGGGCCGGGTCGCCTCGAAGGTGGTCCATAGCCGATCGCCTGTCTTGGCATCGACCGCGATCAAACTGCCGATGTTGCAATCGCTGCCATAAACAACGCCATCCACGAAAACAGGGCTGGAGGTTCCACTGTAAAGCGCATTCTTCGGCTGACCTCGCCAAAGTTCCTTGGCGGCAGGCTTATCGGTTGCCAGCTCCATCATCAGTGACTCATTCTGGATCCCGCTGGCGTACATCCGATTGCCATCCACCATCGGGCGAGCGACCGACATGTCGTAGGAAGGGGTCAGTTCGAGCTGCCAGTATTCTTCGCCGGTCTTAGGGTTCAGCGAGGCGACCCCTTCCGGATGATAGAAAATCAACTGCTCGGTTCCGCCGGCCTTGATGATCGCCGGCGGTGCGTACCCCATGCGGGCATCGAGCGACTTCCACTGCACTTCGCCGGTTCGCTTATCGAGGGCCACGATTCCTTGACCTTCGCCACCGACTGGAATGTAAAGCAGGTCCCCTGAAACAAGCGGATGCCCGGCGACGCCCCAGATTGGAATTTCTGCCCCAAAATCTTTCGACAAACTTCGTCGCCAGACCAACTCGCCCGTTTCGACCTGCAAACAGACGAGGTCCCCTTCAGCTCCGGTCCAGAAGAGCAGTTCCCCATCAATGGTTGGCGTACAACGTGGCCCCACGGCATAGCTAATCGAATAAGGTCGCTCGTAAGCATATTCCCACAACGATTCGCCCGTCTCGGCGTCGAAGGCCAGAACGCGTTCCTGACCGGTTCGATCCTGACGCGCGCCTGGGTTGTTGGAAATCTCTGGTGTGGTTGCCTTGTAGTCGGTCACGAAGACGCGGCCGCCAGCCACGGCTGGTCCGGCATAACCGCCGGCGATCGGCATCCGCCATTTCACCTTCAAGCCAGACTCGGGGATCGAATCAATAACACCGGTTTCGCGATAGACGTCGTCGCGTTGCGGGCCCATCCATTGAGGCCATTCGTCCGCCCAAGCGGCTGGGGCAACGACTAGCGAGCAGAGAGTCGCCAGAGAAAAAAGACGGAAAAACGTGGACATTGGAAATGTTCCTTCGTGCAAGGCGCGCAGCATCAGACAACCGTGATACCCAGTTAGAGTCCGCCGACTGGGTAAAGGATTCAGATTCTTTGCGAAGATTTGAAGAACGACCTAGCTGGCCGATCCCCAGCCTTCCATTTTGGCCTGATAGAAGGACTCGAAGCGATCTTCTTCGATCGCAGCCTGGGCTTCACGCATTAAACGCTGGTAGTAAGCGACATTGTGCAGGGTCAGCAGGATCGGTCCGAGCATCTCTTTGGCCATGAACAGATGCCGCAGATAGGCCCGACTGAGCCCCGCTACCTGGGGCACGCTCTTCGGATCGAGCGGGGTCGAATCTCGCTGATACTTGGCGTTCCGCAGCCGCACGGTTCCTTCGTCGGTGAAGGCCAACGCGTTGCGTCCATTGCGAGTCGGCATCACGCAGTCGAACAGATCGACCCCGCGACGAATGCCTTCCAGCAGATCCTCTGGCCGCCCGACTCCCATCAAATAGCGAGGCTTCTCGGCCGGCAGGGCAGGGCAGGTCGCGTCGAGAATCCGGTACATCTCGGGCGGTGGCTCGCCGACACTCAAGCCACCGATTGCGTAGCCAGGGAAGTTCAACTCACCTAGACGCTCGGCACATTCGACGCGGAGCTTCTCGTCGAGACCGCCTTGCACGATGGCGAACTGGGCCTGATCTTTTCGTGTGGCCGCATCCTGACAACGCTTGGCCCAGCGGATCGAGCGATCCATCGCCTCGCGAATCACCTTCGGCTCGTTTGGCAACGCCACCACGTGATCGAGCACCATCGCGATGTCGCTACCGAGGTTCTCTTGGATCTCGATACTTCGCTCAGGCGAAAGATGGATCTTCCGGCCATCGATATGCGAACGAAAGACCGCCTCTTGCTCGGTGATCTTCCGCATTTGGGCAAGACTGAAAATCTGGAAGCCGCCGCTGTCGGTCAGGATCGGGCCATCCCATCCCATGAACTTATGCAGCCCGCCCAGATCGGCCACGACATCGTCGCCAGGCCTGAGCGAGAGATGATAGGTGTTGCCGAGGATCATCTGCGCGCCAGTCTGCCGCACCATCCCGATCTCGAGCCCCTTGACGGTCCCCTGCGTTCCAACCGGCATGAAGGCAGGCGTCTGCACGACGCCATGTGGCGTGACGAATTGCCCACGGCGTGCCTTCGAGGTGCCATCTTGATGCTTGAGCTGGTACTGAAACCAGTCCTTCTCGGCCGGCTTGTCAGGCGTGGAAGCTTCCAAAGTGTCTCGTCGCTCCATGAAAAAAACCCACACGGCTTGCCGTATGGGTTTGTGTGGTCTGCCAAATGGCTTCGCGAACTAAGAACTAGTCGCCGCGAAGCTTCAGGTTGTACGAGGTCAGCTTCTCACGAACTTCGTTCAAGCTGGTCACACCGAAGTTCTTGCACTCCAGCAGTTCGTCACCAGTGCGGCGAACCAATTCGCCGATGGTCGAGATACCCAAGCGGACCATGCACTTGCGGGCACGAACCGACAGGCTGAGCTCGGCGATTGGACGATCGAGCAAAGCTTGTTCGTCAGGCGACAGCCCCGAGGTGTCGTACGAAACTTCTGGCGCGGCTGCCTTTTCGTTGGACATCTGCCCAAGTTCCAGACCCTTCGAGCGAAGCATGTCGCGAATTTCGATCAGCGAGGTCTCGCCGAAGTTCTTACTGGCCAGCAGTTCCTGTTCGCTGCAGCGGCACAGATCGCCGAGGGTCATGATGCCCATCTTCTGCAAGCAGTTGCGGCTACGAACCGACAATTCGAAGTCAGTAACCGGAATGCTGAGAACCTGCGACATGCGGTCGCGTTTCTTTTGTTCTTCTTCGTCGTAGTACATGTCGCCGGATGCCTGAGCATCCTTCATGAACATACGAGCCCGCTTTTCGGTCGGGTAGGAATCGAGCACTCGCTGGTAGCAATGAGTCGCACGATCGTATTCGCCACGGTCTTCGTGCAGGATGCCGAGGTTCAGCAAAGCACCAACGTGGGTTGGGAAGACGGCGGCAGCGTTCTGGTAGAGCTGCAGAGCCTGAACGTCGTTGCCACGACGATCGTTTTCCAGAGCCAGACCGAACAAAGCACCGGCGTGGCCTGGATCGGCTTCCACGGCACGTTCGTACAAGGCAACCACTTCGTCTGGGTTGCCACCCATCGAAGCGATCGTGGCACCACGCTGATACAAGTAGTTGGCGGTTGATTCGATAGGGCCGAACATGTTGTCCAGCATCTGCAAAGCCTTTTCGGCCTCGCCACGGCTACGCAGGGCTTCGATGATGCCAAGCTGACAATCATCTTTGTTGTAACCAGCAGTTTGAGCCGACTGGAAGGCTTCGATAGCCTTGTCGTAGTTCTGCATGCAGAAGTAACTGCGGCCCAGATAGAAGTGAGCCAGAGCACCACCATCGGCAGCCGACAGGGTCTGAACGGCTCCGTTGTAGTTACCCATAATGAATTGGCAGACGCCCAAACGAACGTTCGTCGCCGGCGAGCGTTCTTCCGACTGGCCTTCCAGTTCGGAGACACTGTCGCGAAGCGTCGAATAGGCGTTGTAGTCGCGTCCTACGGTTCGCAGGATCTGACGAATTTCCTCGGGTCCGAAAGAGGAATTCGTAAGAACAACGCTCTTCAGATCGAAATCGATTCCTTGAATCATCAACGGGGCTCCAAACGTTTTCTGTCGACGCCCAAGTGCGAGAGCTCGGGGGAGATAATTTGGGTAATCCGGGTCACACGAGTGCGGACAACCCGCCGGATGTTTTTACTTGGGAAAACACCCCGAAACAGGTCGATTACCTCATCGCAATCGGGAAACAAGAAGAGCCAGCGACGAGAGTCGAACTCGTAACCCCAGCATTACGAATGCTGTGCTCTGCCAATTGAAGCTACGCTGGCTTGCTCGCAGTCTGCGAATCAAAACGCTCCAAGATACAGAAGCTCTTGGATGGCGTCAACTTACCATAGCCCAGCATTTTAGAAAGTGGTCTAGGTTTTGCGGAAGGGGACAACCGTCAACAAAGTTTGCACCGCAGCCACTTGCGACTCTGCTTTTTGAATGAGAATCGGGCTTATCTAAAGAGAACCGGCGCGACCTAAAAGATTTTGGTCGCTCAAGAAAAAATCGAGGGACCGCTGTCGTACCAACCCGCGTTGGAGAAGCTGAATCGTCAGGGGCAAGGCAAACCATCCAGCTTGAGTTCGACAGCGGCCCCACGGGCCAGCTTACCGACTCCTCCGAGGAGCCGATGCCCACACTAGATGCAAACAGTGATCCAAACACCAACTATTTTTTAACTTTTGCCACAAGTCGCATGAAAACAGCGACTTACAAGATTGGCCCGAAAGAACGCATCCAAATTCGCTTGTAGGATTTCGCCTAACGTGACGCACGATGCCACAAAGAAATAATACACCCCCCTGATCGGGCCCCGTTTGGACTCATTTTTTCCTGCCATATCGTCTGATATCGAGACCCATTCCCGTAAGGCTTTTTACGGAAGTGATTTACGGCGTCACAAATTGCGCCCATTTTGAGACAATGGCATAACATCAGCCCCAAATGCCTGAAAAGCATCTCAATATGAAACAGGTTGCAAGCCGCACTTCGCTTTCACGGCCCGGCCCGATAGGATGTCTCTAGGATTTCATGGAAATACCGTGCCTAAAGAGAGTGACGCAGACGTGACGTTCACCGAAACCCGACAAGCCACTGCGACAGAAACGGCGTGGCTCTTCATCAACCGCATCGCTGGAAGCTTTGATAAATCACAAAGCCACATGCGACTGCGTGCATTGTTGGAAGAACTCGGGATGCTGCCGGTCGAGATCAATTCGCCCGACCAGCTGAAGGGCATGTGGAACGATCCGGCCCAGGTTCGGCCCGATGTGATCGTATCGGTGGGGGGGGACGGTACGGCCGCCATGATCGCTGGAGTGACCAGCGGCGAAGTCCCCATCGCCATCTATCCAGCCGGTACGGAGAACGTTCTGGCCAAGTATCTCCAGATTCCGACCGATTTTACCGCTTTCTCGAAGATGCTCTCGAAGCGGTTCGTGCGTCAGATCGACGCCGGAAAGTGTGGTGATCGGACCTTCATGCTGATGGCCTCGGTCGGTTTCGAGGCGGAAATCGTCCACCATGTCCACGCCCGCCGCAACGGCCACCTAACAAAGTTCCATTACGTCCGACCGACCTTCCAGATGCTGGCTCAGTACGAATATCCCCGGATCCAGCTCGATATCGAACTTGCCGACGGAACACGGACCCAGACCGAAGGCTATTGGGCGTTTGCCTTCAACGTGCCTCGCTATGCCCTCGGGTTCGAGGTCGCCCCGAAGGCGACGCCTGATGATGGGCTACTCGATATCTGTGTTTTCACCCGCAAAGGCTTCTGGTCGACCGGGGCCTATATCACTTCTCTTCTTTCTGGATCGATTAGCGAGCGAAGCGACGTGCAGATCTTCCAGGCACGCTCGGCCGAGATCACCAGTCTCGATGCTCCAATCCCGCTGCAAACCGACGGCGATCCAGCCGGCTTCACCGACGTTCGCCTGGCCGTGCTGCCCAACTACCTTCCACTGGTCGTGCCGAAGCGGAAAGCCCGTTAATACGAATCCCGCCCGGACGGGGGCGGACGTATGGTGGGAATTTTCCGTAAGTCCTGGCAAAATAAGGGAAGAGCGTTCCGCGGATCTGTCTTCAAGAAGAATTAACCCGACAGACCCTGGGAGAATCTCTAGCGGGAAAATAGGATGAACGCTTCCCATTTAGAACGAGATCGATCGTGAGCCCATCGCCAATTACCGAGTTCTCTCTGAATCAGGATGGGCACCTGCTGCTCATTGCCGGCCCATGCGTATTGGAAACGCGGGAGTTGGCCTTTCATATTGCGGAGCAGCTTTGCAACATTGCCAGTCGCCATCCGGTTCAGTTGGTGTTCAAAGCCTCCTTCGACAAGGCGAACCGAACAAGCATTCATTCGTACAGAGGACTAGGGCTGGAAGATGGCCTGAAACTCCTCGATGCCGTCCGTTCGGAATTTGGCGTTCCGGTCACCACCGACCTTCACGAATCGCACCAGGCCGCGGCCGTTGGCCAGGTCTGCGATATCCTGCAGATCCCAGCGTTTCTTGCCCGGCAGACCGATCTGCTGGTCGCAGCTGCCGAAACCGGCAAAGCGGTGAACGTGAAGAAGGGCCAGTTCATGGCGCCTTGGGACATGAAGCATGTGGTCGAGAAGCTGAAAGAAGCAGGCGCCAAGCAAACTTTTCTGACCGAGCGTGGCACGTTCTTCGGTTATGGTCGGCTGGTGAACGACATGCGTGCCTTGATTGAAATGCGATCCCTGGGCGTGCCCGTCGTGTACGATGCGACCCACAGCGTGCAGGAGCCGGGCGGACTTGGCAGTCAGACCGGTGGCAATCGAGCGATGGTTCCTCCACTGGCGATGGCGGCAGCTGCCGTCGGAATCGATGGATTGTTCCTGGAAACGCATCCTGATCCTGATAAATCCCCCAGCGACGGTCCCAACATGGTTCCGTTGTCCGAGTTGGAAACGCTTGTCCAACGTGTTTTGGCCGTTCGCGCGGCGGCCCAAGGTTAAACGAAACAACATGAGCTGCACTCTTCGCCTGACGATCGTTTCGCTTCTGATGCTCTCGCTGCTCGGCTGCGAAAACAAACGGGTCATCCGCCCGGCGAACATCGACAAAACCCAAACCGGCGCGAATACCGACGCCGGCAGCTCGAAACAGTTTGTCGATCAGGCGGTCAATTACCTGGACGGGCTGGATCGCTACGAACCGGTCCGCGTGAAGTCGGAAGTGCTCGAGCAGTTGAATCGCTGGCTCAATGTTCAGAAGTTCGACAAGACCTGGCAGCCTGATCCGATGATCGCCGATCTACCTTCGGAAGTGCAGGGATTGCCACGTCTGCAAAATCTCGAAACGCGTGACTTCCTGGAGCAGCCCAACGGCTATCCAAATTTCACAATGCGTGGCAGCGAATTTGATTTCTTCGTCGGGACCTATTGGGCCAAGACCATCTCGAATTGGATCCGCGAAACGAAGCTTCCGCCAGAATCGATGCAGAAGTTTCTCGACGCTCAGGAAAACAAAACGCTCGATGAAAGCCAGGTCGCTGACCTTGGCCTGGCGTACTTGCTGTTCGACTGGACCGTTCGCCACATTCAGCCGATCAAACCGACCAAGTACGAAGAAGGCAAGTTCGCCCCCGGCACCAGCCGCGACGTCTGGGAAGCTTTGCAATTGAATGAAGGGGACGCGTTGGAGCGTGCCCGCGTCTTCATTCAGCTTTGCCGACAGCAAGGGCTGGACGCGGTGGTCGTGAAGTTTGGCAAAGACAAAGACGCCGTCACCCAGGTCGTCGGCGTCGCGATCGGCAAGGAACTTTATCTGTTCGATACCGCCTATGGCCTGCCAATTTCCACAGCCGATGGCACCGGCATCAACACCCTCTCGCGCATCGTCGAGCATCCTGAAGACCTTCAGGCGATGGCGACCAAGAACTACAAATACCCGGTCTCGGCGGACGATTTGAAAGACGTCACGCTGCTGATCGATGCTCCTTCCACTTCGCTCACGCAAGCCGCTTACCTGCTGGAAGGCGTGTTGTCTGGCGACTCGACGATGAAGCTTTACGTCAGCCCATCGTCGCTCAAAGATCGCCTGGCCGACTTCCAAGGCGTGACCGACGTCCAGTTGTGGATGGTCCCGTTTTTGGCGGAAGAAGCGATGAGCAAGCGACTTTCCGATCCAGACCTTGCGCAACTGTTCAGCGTCGAACGTTGGCTCTACGACACGCCAACACCATTCTCGATGGCTCGAATGCTTCAGTTGATGTGCCGCTTCGAAGGCGAATCGCAGCAGCCAGGGGCACGTCGATTATTCCTCGAAGCTCGCATCCTGGAACGCAAGTTCCGCATTTCGACCCCGTCGGAGCAATTGGAAATCTTGAAGGCTTCCGGCATGGACCTTCCATCCGATCCGAAGTCTCAGCAGGTCTACCTCGACCGGATTCACAAGTCGATGGTCATGTGGCGTGAACTGGCAAGCTTCAACCTGGGTGTGATCTCGCTCGGGGCAGGGCAGAACGAATCGGCGATCTTCTTCTTCCAGGATGGCACGCTGAAAGAGTTCCCCAATACGCGGCTCAAGTCGGCAGCCTATTACGGAATCGGCCGAGCCTGCGAAGCCCTGGCGATCGAAGAAGATGATCCAGCCATGGCACAGAACGCCTACGACATCTACACCGATGACGACGACGTGCTTTCCCCTTATCGCCGCGGCAACACATTGCGAGCCGAACGTCTTCCCCTGATCGAAAAGCAGGAAGAGCCTGCCAAGGAAGACGACAAGGCGGATGCCAAGCCGATGGCAGAACCGGAAGGCGACAAGCCAGAAGCGGAAGCTAAGCCGGACGGCAAAGCGGAGGAAAAGAAAGCCGAAGCAGAATCATCTGACGAGACTGCTCCGGCTCCGATGGAAGAAAAGGACTCGCCCGAAAAGGATTCGGCCGAGAGCTAATCGCGTCGCGGTTTACCAGGCAAACTTCTGCTGCGTGATCCGCTCGTACGCTTCGATGTACTTGGCACGCGTCTTCGTGACGATCTCTTCTGGCAGCATCGGTGGCTCGCTGTTCTTATCCCAGCCACTTTGTTCGAGCCAATCACGGACGAACTGCTTGTCGAAGGATGGCGGGCTGATCCCTTCCGCGTATTCGTCCTGCGGCCAGAAGCGTGAACTGTCCGGCGTCATGACTTCGTCGATCAGGATCACTTCGCCATCGACGACGCCCCATTCAAACTTGGTGTCGGCGATGATGATCCCTTGCTCGATCGCTCGCTCCGCTCCGGCGTTGTAAACGGCCAGGCTCTTCTCGCGAAGCAAATTCGCCATGTCGGCCCCGACGATCGCAGACATCTGCTCGAATGAGATATTCTCGTCATGTCCCGACTCCGCCTTGGTCGCCGGAGTGAAGATCGGTTCGGGCAGCTTCGAAGCCTGATTGAGACCGGCCGGCAACTGAATGCCACAAACGGTCTGCGTTTTTTGATATTCCTTCCAACCTGAACCAACGAGGTATCCGCGTACGACACATTCGATCGGAACCACTTCCGTCTTACGGGCCAGGGTCGAACGGCCATCGAGTTCCGCCAAGTCGACGTCACCTTCGAGATTCATCTGGTTCACATCGGTCGAAACCAGGTGATTTGGGATGCCGAGTGACTCGAACCAAAAGCGGCTCATCTGCGTCAGAACGCGTCCCTTATCCGGAATAAGCGATGGCAAAATGTAGTCGAATGCACTAATCCGGTCCGAGGCTACCAGCAGAACCTGGTTGCCCAAATCATACACGTCGCGGACTTTGCCCTGTCGGAGGGGATAGTTTAGACCCATATTTTCGCAGATCTTAGAAGAAAGGAAGGCTTAGCTACGGGTGCGATCTCTACCGTTTGCCGGTAGAGTGCAAACCTACCTCGGCATTTTGCCATAGCCGGCAACAGGACAACAGGCCCGGCAATTCGGCTCATCGGCAGAGTTGCTATAGCCCACATACACCACGAGAACCAGATTTTCGTGGTTCATCCGGCTATGCTCGACGATTAGAATTGAGCATGCGTGCGATTGCGCGGGGACAGCTACATCGATTGGCCTCCACAGAACCGCCCCAAGTTTCAAGCGAGCCCCGGTTTTGCCCAAACTCACCTTTCATATTCCCGCTGAACTGACTATCTCGGACGATGACTGTCGGATCATCCATGTCGTCGGCTGCGATCGCCTGGTACGTTTCACCGGGGTGAAACGGTCGGAAGACCGGATGGTGCTGGAAGTGCTGGAAACGGATGGCGTGAAAGTCAAAGTTCCGTTTCGCGATGCCCAGCGGAACGCCCGCATGCTTTCAACGTGTGCGTTACGGGTCGAGAACAAAACACCGTACAACCTGCTGCTCGAGCTCGCCCGTGGGACTCTCTTCCGCTTCCGCAATCTGACGAACGCCTGCCTTGATGCGCATCTCGATCTGCTCGATATCACCAAGCAGTTGCTGAAAGATGCCACCGAAAATTTCGCTCAGGCCGCCATTGGCAAAGAGACACCCGACGAAGCCAATCCTCGAGCACTCCGCAGTCTGCAGCAATCTTTGCAGGGACTTTCGCAGCTTGAGCATGTCTATGCGATGGCATCGCATCACGCGATTTCCAAGCAGCCGAAAGAACGGGCATTCTTACGCGGAATTACGCTCAACGAACCACTCTCGGCCGAAGTTCAGCCGCTATTTACCAAAGCTCTGAACACGATTGTGATCGAACCGAACTGGAAAAAGTGCGAATCAGAAATCGGCCACTACGACTGGAAAGATGTCGACCTCACCCTGGATAAGATCCGCGAGAAAGGACACGCCACGGTCCTGGGACCGATGTTCACGCTCGATAAGTTCTCGACACCGGATTGGCTGTATCTGTGGGAAAACGATTTTGAAGAAGTGCTCAGCGCAGTTGAAAAGTACACGGCCGCCCTGGTGCAGCACTATCGGAATCGTGTCGACCTGTGGTACTGCGCGGCAGGCCTGAACGATCACACCGCACTACCGATGAAAGAAGAGCAGCGTCTTCAATTGATGCTGCACATCGTTCAGTCGATGCGTTCAAGCGGGCTTCGAGCGCCGCTGCTGGTCAGTTTCGCCAGACCTTGGGGCGAATACATGACGACGCGCGATCGCGAACTGGCCCCGATTCATTTCGCGGAAGAACTCGTCCGGGCCCGTGTTGGTATTACCGGGATCGGCCTGGAATTCAACTTTGGCGAGCTCTCGCCGGCGACTTACTATCGCGGGTTCTTCGACGTGGTCGACATTCTCGACTACTGGAGCCTTTTGGGTGTGCCGCTGTTCGTCACGATTTCGGCGCCAAGTTCCTGGCGCCCCGATCCGAACGCGATCTACGATCCCAATCGCCAGGAAGAGCCTTTGGAACGTATCAGCCGCCGAACCCAACGCGAAATCGTCAGCCATGTTTTGCCGGCCTTGCTGACCCATCCGCAAGTTCAGGGGGTCTTCTGGAGTCAAGTTTCCGATTCGCAGCCACATCGCTTCCCACATGCCGGGCTACTCGACCCACGGGGAAGGCCTAAATCCGCTGTGAACAAAATGACCGATCTGATCCGCACTTACTTCCCCGAAAATATTTAGAAAAGGTTAAGTGCACGTGTGTTGCGGCGCCTTTTCTGCCCCTACAATCGGGGAAGACAGTTACCTGCCTATCAACTTTTTGAATTACGATCCGAGGAGATTCGTTCCATGTCGTTTTTGAAGTGGACTGCCACTGTAATGCTGCTGTTCGGTGCGACCGTTGTAACCGTTGGATGTGGCAAGCCAGCCGAACCACCGGTCGAAACTCCTGACGCTCCGGAAGTCACCATGCCTGGCGACGAAAAGCCAGCCGACGAAGCCAAGCCGGAAGAAAAGCCAGCTGAAGAACCAGCTGCCGAAGAAAAGCCGGCTGAATAAGCGACTTGCCAGGATCTGTCTTCGGACAGCCATCCACGAGCACGCTCAGGCACCCGAGGGAAACCTTGGGTGCTTTTTTTGTGCGCCCATGACCTGCCAGAATAACTCTTCCCTAACTTGATTCCTTTTGCCTAACTGTTCAAACTAAAGCTGCTTACCTATTTAACCAATCGATAAGAGCCTAGCGGCTGAGCCCTTCCTCGATGCGTCTCGCCTCTTGTCCCGAGACCCCAAGCAGCCCACCGCCGGAGTTTAACCATCATGATGCTTTCTCGTGCTTTGTTCGCCTTCCTTGTGACGACCTCTCTGCTTATCGGCCCCGGCGCTCATTACGTCTCGGCAGCCGACGATTCCCCCAAAGATCAACCTACGGAAGCCAAGCAAGAAGAAAAGAAAGACGAGAAGTCGTCGTCGAAAGAGCACGACAAAAAGAAAGAACATCGCGACAAGCACGACCACGATAAGAAAGATGGCGACCACAAGAAGAAGCCATCCAAGGAACAAGACAAGCCGAAGAACAACCCGAAGCAAGACAAAGAGTCGAAGAAGGATGCCCCCAAGTCCGACGACTCCAAAAAGGACGACTCCAAAAAGGACGACTCCAAAAAGGACGACTCCAAAAAGGACGAACCTAAAAAGGACGAACCTAAAAAGGACGAACCTAAAAAGGACGAACCTAAAAAGGACGAACCTAAAAAGGAAATGAAACCGGAGGTCAAGGCCGAGCCGAAGAAGGACGCCGACAAGAAAGATGAAGGGAAGCCCGAGGGTGAACCGACGCCTGCGAAGACGCCGGAACCCAAAGCCGAGATGAAATCGGAAGCTGCTCCGGATAAGCCTGCGGACAAAAAGCCAGAAGAAAAGAAACCAGAGCCCAAACCGGAAGTTAATCCACTGCCAAAGCCGGCTCCGAAACCAGATCCTCGCAAAATGGCGATTACCGAACTGAGCAAGGTCGACGGAGACTTCGCTTTCCAGGGCGAATACTACGGCAAGATTCATCTACCCGGTGGCATCTCGGAGTCGGCCGGTCTGCAGATCATTGCCCGAGGCGATGGCAACTTCGTTGGACGCCAACTTCGTGGCGGTCTGCCAGGCAATGGCTGGTACAACGATCAGAAGATCGACCTGACCGGCAAAAGGGCAGGGGATGTGTTGATTCTAACCCAGGGAGATTACCAGGTTGTCGTGACCAACCAGAAGGCAACCATCGTGAACTCGGCCGGCGACACGCTCGGCGTGCTGACCAAGGTTCAGCGTCGCAGCGAATTGCTGGGCCTCAAGCCAAGTTCCAGCGCCGTCGTCTTGTTCGATGGCAACTCGGTCGAGCAGTTCGTCAACGCCAAGATCAACGACAAGGGCGAACTGCAGATCGGCACCGAAACGAAGAACCCGGTCCAGGACTTCCGTATGCACCTGGAATTCCGGTTGCCTTACATGCCGTTTGCCACCGGCCAGGGCCGAGCCAATAGCGGGCTGTACATTCAAGGACGTTACGAAGTGCAGATCCTTGACTCATTCGGCCTGCCAGGCGAGTTCAACGAATGTGGTTCGCTCTATCGCACCAAGAGCCCAGACATCAACATGTGCTTCCCACCGCTGTCGTGGCAGACGTACGACGTCTACTTCACGGCGGCTCGCTTCGATAGCGAAGGAAACAAGATCATTCCGGCCCGCATCACCGTGCAGCACAACGGAATCCTGGTTCAGGACAACTACTTGATTCCCAACAAGACTGGTGCCGGCAAACCAGAGGGCCCAGAACCGCAGACGATCAAGCTGCAAGACCATGGCAACCCGGTCGTGTTCCGCAACATCTGGATCGAGTATCTGGGTGGTCCCGTCGTCAGCTCGACGCCAGAAGCGGAAACGCTGCCGACACCCGCCAAGAAGTAAATTAGCGGGTAGCGAATCTTTCAAGAAGCGGCACGCATCTAGTCGTGCCGCTGAATGGCGACCATGCACATGTCGTCGTACTGCGGACTGCCGGCCATGAACTCGCGGCAGCCATCGATGATCGCGCGACTGCAGATCTCGACGTCATCGCAATTTTCTGAGATACAGCCGAGCATCCGTTCCATACCGAACTGATCTCCCTGCGAGTTCATCGCTTCGTTGATCCCGTCGGTATAGATGAACAGCATGTCGCCCGGCTCCAGCGTAAACTGGGCGATGTCGTATTCCATGTCTTCCATGATCCCCAGCGGCAAGCCGATCTCTTCTTCGGCCAGCATGGTGCATTTGCCGTCTGGCTTGCGGAGGATCGGTGGATTGTGTCCGGCATTGATCAGCGTGACCAGGTTCTTCTCAGGATGCAGGATCGCAATGGCCAACGTCACGAACTTGTCGGCCGGCGTTGCCGCCGTGAAGTTGTTGTTCAGGTGATAGGCGGCTTTCTGCGGATCGGCCATCGAAGCGAGGCAGTAGCGAGCCTCCGCGGAAAGCTTGGCCATCATCAGCGAAGCCGCGATACCATGCCCGACGACGTCGCCCACCAGGATCGCCGTTCCACCATCTGGCAGCGGAATGTAGTCGTAGTAATCCCCACCAACCGAGTTGGCCGCCAGGTAATAGTGATAGAACTGGTACCGGTCGAGCTTAGGCTCTTCCGACGGCAGGAAGCCGATCTGAACCTGATTGGCGGCGTGCAGATCTCGCTGGAAAGCAATCTGACGAATCGCCGCGTCGTGTAATTGGGCACGTTCAATTGCGGCGGCTGCCTGCATGCCAACACTAACGGCAACTTCCAGGTCTTCTTTCTGAAATCGCTTTCGCTGATCGAGCGTATCGATCTGAATGACACCGAGCACTTCGTCGTCGGCATTCACCAGCGGGGCACACATGATCGAGCGAATCTTGAAGTCGGTAATACTCTGGCTCATCTCGAAACGGGAATCTGCCGCAGCATCGGCCGACAAGATCGCCTCGCGGGTCTGCATCACATGCTTGACGATCGTTCGGCTGATCCGAATTTCTTCTTCATCCGCTTCCCGTCGAGCCTTCGTCCAGCGAGGGACCATATTGCCAGATTCATCTCGCAGGATGATGAAACCTCGGTCAGCCTGCAGAAAGATCCGGAACAAGCCATCCAGCACCTTCGGCAAGACCTCGTCCAGCGAGAGCGTTCCGGTCAGACCACGCGTGATTTCAAGTAACGCGTTCAGTTTCGCTTCCGGACTGGCGGTCAGGTGAATGGCCCCAGTTTGCGAACTGACCTCGAATTTCGACATGATGGTCGAGGTCGCCCCGTCATCGTCGATCATCACGGCCCCGAAGGCACCAGGCCCATCGGCGCGGATGCCGACCGTGTCTTTGGGGGTCGGCTTGTAGCCTTCTTGCTTGTACTCGAACGAGACATCGCAAACGCGTATCGTATCGCCGTGGGTCAAGCGATGAGGCTTGGAAAGCTGCTCGTCGTTGACGTAGGTTCCGTTACGGCTTCCCAGGTCTTCTACCTGATAGCCGTCGTTCCCCTTGATGATTTTGGCGTGATAACGACTGACCGCGCCGACCTCGACGACGATGTCGCAGTCGGGATGACGACCGAGCGTGAATTCCTCTCCGACGAGGAAAATTTTCTTGCCAGAATCTGGGCCATTCAGTGCCACCAAGTAGCTGGACATGCCTTGCGCTGATCTCCCGCCGAAGACGCTGAATCCAACCGAGTTGGATCACCATCCCGGAAAACGTCGAAGAAAACGGTCTTTACGGCCGAAAAGGTAGAAAACATCGATTCGAGTGCAGGGGGTAGTCTACCAATTTCAGCAAACGTCTACTATAGTTCGATGACTGAATCCCTTGACGGCAAGCGACTTAGGCCATACCTTTAATCGCTGCAAAATTATTGGGGAATAGTGTAACGGTAGCACGACAGATTCTGACTCTGTTAGTCTAGGTTCAAATCCTAGTTCCCCAGCTTTTTGGTGGCTCGCATGATTGCGAGCCTTTTTTTCGCGCGGAATTGATTTCCACCGATTCCTCCACCTCTCTCTTCGGCGTGCTTCGATGGAGCCAACATCTTCAAGAGGCCCCCATGAGGCCCCCGATTCGCATCGCAATCAGCCTCATCCGATCGCGTTCTTGCGGCTGTTTTTGTACTGCCTGGTCGTGGCGATCTTTGGTGCCTGGGTGATCAGCTATTGGACGACCAAGGTCACCCCACCTTCGCTGAATCCGGATGCCCAGCCCCGAACCGTCACCCCACGGGGCGACCTCGCGGAAGACGAAAAGTCAACAATTGACTTGTTCCAGAAGTCAGCCGATTCGGTCGTCTTTATTACCACCTCGCAGCAGGTTCGCCGGTATGGCAGTGCCAAGATCTCGGAAATGGCAACCGGGCAGGGGAGTGGTTTCGTCTGGGATCACGAAGGGCACATCATCACCAACTATCACGTGGTGAAGTCGATCGCTAATGGCTCCGGGCTTGCCCGGGTCACATTTGCCGACGCTTCGACTTACGTGGCATCGATCGTCGGGACCTCGCCGGAACATGATTTGGCCGTGCTGGAAGTCACCGATTTCCAGGGAGGAGCCTTTCAGCCAATCGAAGTCGGCCAATCGGCCGATCTGCAAGTTGGACAAAAGGTTTTCGCGATTGGCAATCCCTTCGGTTTCGACCATACCCTGACCACCGGCGTGATCAGCGGCCTCGGACGATCGATCGAAGGGGAAGATGGCCGGCAAATCGACGACCTGATCCAGACCGACGCCGCGATCAATCCCGGCAACAGCGGTGGTCCACTGCTCGATAGTGGCGGGCGCTTGATCGGTGTGAACTCGGCAATCTACAGCCCCAGCGGTGCCTACGCCGGCATCGGCTTTGCCATTCCAGTCGACACGGTGAATTCCGTCGTGACGGAACTC
This sequence comes from Bremerella cremea, assembly GCF_039541315.1. Lineage (GTDB taxonomy): Bacteria > Planctomycetota > Planctomycetia > Pirellulales > Pirellulaceae > Bremerella > Bremerella cremea. Next base: position 439,933 of record NZ_BAABFZ010000003.1, read on the forward strand.
ATTCGCCATGGCGAAATCAAACGTCCCTACCTGGGCGTGCAAATCGCTCCCCCGACGATCAATGCCCGGTTGAACATTAAAGGGGCTCTCGTGGCGGAAGTGATCCCGGGCAGTCCGGCCGAAGCGGCGGGCATTCAGCCCACCATCATCGCTCAGCAAAACCAGATTGTGCTGGGTGACTTGATCGTGCAAATCGACGAGTCGCCGATTCAAACGCACGGCGACATCGTCAAAGAGCTGTTCAAGCACCAAGTCGGTGACGTGTTGAGGGTGAAAGTGGTTCGCGGTCTCTATACCGAGAAGCAACGCGAAGTCGATCTGAACGTCGAACTCAAAGAATCGATCTAGTTTTCTCCCTCTATCCCGGCAAAGCGGCGTCATGAAAGTCTGCCTGTTCGACATCGATGGAACCTTGGTCACAACCGGGATGGCAGGCAAAGATGCGCTGATCGACGCGTTTCTACATGTGGCCGAACTGACGCAGATGGAAAACGTCCTGACAGTCAGTGGAAAGACCGATCGAGGCATCTTCGCCGAGTTGTTTCAGCTACACGGCAAAGCAATGACCGAAGAAGCGTGGCGAGCATTCATCGAGCGTTACCTCAACGGATTGGCGACCAACTTGCCGAGCCGTGAAGGAATGGTTCTCGAAGGGGTCACGGCCCTGCTGGCTCGACTTTCGCAGCGCGACGACGTGCTGCTTGGTCTGCTGACAGGGAATGTGGAACGTGGTGCGGCACTCAAACTAACTCACTACGGAATCCACGAATACTTTGCCTTCGGCGGGTTTGGCGATCACCATCCTGATCGCGACGACGTGGCTCGGGCCGCGCTCGCTGCCGCCGAGGAATACCATGGTTCGCCATTCGCTCCGAGCGATGTCTTTGTCATTGGCGATACCCCTAACGATGTGAAGTGTGCCAGGGCGATCGGAGCGCAGGCCGTGGCGGTCGCGACCGGCGTCTTTTCTATCGCCCAGTTAGAAGCTGCCAATCCCGATCTTCTGCTCGCCAATCTCGGCGATTTGGATGCTGTTGAAGCGTTCATGTTCGGCAGCTAAAACCCCCACCAAACAACTACGCAACACGGCTCATTCTTGCTGAGTGTTGCGGGACTGCGCACTTTGCATGGATCTTCCCCCTTTTCCATGCAACAAGGGTAGTCATTCCCACAAACTGCCGATAGAATTCACGTCACCGAAAGAAATCTTCCTTTTTCTTATTTTCTTTCTACTCGCAAGGCGATTTTTGGATGAAAAACACTCGAGGTTTCACGCTGGTGGAACTGCTGGTGGTCATTGCGATCATTGGCGTTCTGATTGCACTTCTGCTGCCCGCCGTACAACAGGCTCGTGAAGCAGCCCGTCGTATGCAGTGCACCAATAACGAAAAGCAGATCGGTCTCGCTCTGCACAACTATCACGACACCTTCAACAGCTTGCCTCCCGGCTGGCTTTATCGTGGTGGTGATGGTCGCGCCAACTATGGCTGGGCCACGAACCTGCTGCCATTCATCGAACAAAACTCGCTGTACGACATCCTCGATCCCGGCAGCACCCCGCTGTACAGCCGTTACACCAGCAGCGCGACCGCGACCGACAAGCAGTTGCTGCAGACCAAGATCGATGGTTATCGCTGCCCAAGCGATATCACGGGTGACTTAAACGACAAGATCAAGTTCGGTTCGACCCGTCACTTCGACATCGCCACGTCAAACTACGTCTGCAACGAAGGCACGCTGCCTTTGGTAAAAGCGGATGAAGGGGACGGCGTGTTCTATGGCAACAGCTTCAACGGCCTGCGGGACATTGTCGATGGAACCAGCAACACGATCATGATTGCTGAACGTGACGGTGGTAACTCGACCGTTGCTGGCAAGAACTACGGTGCAGCCGTCTGGGCTGGGGTGGGAGGCAACAACAGCATCGGCCAGGAACACGTTGCCCGAACCGGTTTCCGCGCTGGCTTTCAGGTCAACTTCGACTACGCCGCAGCCGGTGGCCCGGAAAACATGGGCAAGCAGATGTCGAGCCTGCATCCTGGCGGGCTGAACATTCTGATGTGTGACGGCTCGGTTCGCTTCCTTCCAGAAACGACCGACCGCAATGGCGTGATCATCCCGATGGCACGTCGTGCAGACGGGGTTGTCTTCTCGCTGCCATAAGCGAAGAGACCTACGTATTCAAACGGTGGAGGCATCGCCCATCCGATGCCTCGGCACCGTTTCTATTCTTGTTGGATTCCCGCCAGTTCTTCACTTCCATCGGTGGTTCTATGCGCTTCTCCCATCGTTTTTCGATTTGTCATGCTTCGCTCTTCTTACTGTTGGCTGCGGCTTTCGTTGGTTGCAGCGGTGGTCAGAGCGGTATCGTCACCGGCACGATCACGGTCGATGGCAAACCGATTGATGGCCTTCAGGTCGAGTTCGTTCCCAAAAAAGTAGGAACGGCAACCGCCATCGGTTTCACCAGTAACGGCGGTCAGTACGAACTGATGTATGGTCGCGGCAAAAAGATGATTCCGGCCGGCGAATACCGCGTGACGGTCGGCGTCTTCCGCGAGTCTGGCTCCGAGGTCGATCGCGGCCTGAAGCTCGGCAAAAACTACACTTCGCTCGAAGAAACCGAGTTGAAAGCGACCGTCACCGGCGGTACCAATCCGATCGACTTCGCCTTGAAAACCAAGTAAGTCAATCGATGTACTCTCGCCAGCCGCGGTATCACAGCGCTCGCGGCTGGTTGCGTCTGCATGCGAATTGCCGAGAATTGAACGCTTCGATGTCATTCACTTCGCACACGTTCTTTTGAAGCAGACGCCATGACCACTTCGCGACCTCGCTCGAACCCTCGCATCTCGAAGCTGCGTCGGAAACTAAAGCAATGCGGGGCCGACGCGCTACTGGTCACCAACTTTAAGAACGTGACTTACCTGAGCGGATTCACGGGCGACGACAGCTATCTGCTGGTCACCGCCAAGGAAGTGATCTTATTCAGCGATCCACGGTTCACCGTTCAGATCGAGACGGAATGTCCCAACCTGGAAATGGACATCCGCGAACCAGGCACCTCGATCTTATCGCGGGTTGGCAAAGCGGTCGCGCGAACCAAGATCGGGCGATTGGGCATCGAAAGCGGTTCAATGTCGGTGCAGCTTTATCAGCAAGTTCGCAAGAAGCTTGCGACGATCGAAGTGAAACCGCTCGACGGCCTGGTCGAGGAACTGCGCGAGATCAAAGACAAAACTGAGATCGCTCAGATTCGCGAAGCGGTCTCGTTGGCGGAAAAGGCATTCGCCGTGATCCGGGCCGGTCTGCGCGGCGACAAAGTCGAAAAAGAGCTCGAAGCCCAGCTTACCTACGAAATCCAACGCAACGGCGGCCGAGGCACCAGCTTTCCTCCGATTGTTGGCGTCGGCGAACGATCCGCGTTACCGCATGTGGCCCCCACCATGAAACGGATCGAAGAAGGTGCCTTCGTATTGATCGACTGGGGGGCGGACTATCAAATGTACAAAAGCGATCTGACACGGGTCCTGTTTTACGGCAAAGTCCCGGCCAAGATGCGCAAGATGTACGAGGTCTGCCTCCAAGCCCAACTCGCCGCGATCAAGGCGATCAAGCCAGGCGTCGCGATATCGGCGGTCGATCACGCGGCCCGCAGCATCATTGCCGAAGCAGGGTGGGGGAAGCAGTTCCGACACGGGCTGGGGCATGGCATCGGCCTCGATATCCACGAAGCACCCCGCCTGGCCGGCAGCGTCGATCGCCCGCTGGAACCGGGCATGATTGTGACCGTCGAACCAGGGATCTACTTCCCCGGCTTCGGCGGCGTGCGGATCGAAGATGACATCCTGGTCACCAACGACGGGCACGAAGTGCTAACCAGCGTCCCGAAGTCGTTTGACGAAGCCCATGTCAGCATTTAGATCGCGGAAAAAAATGGGGCCGAAAAGGGGCGATTTTTGGCAAAATTCAGCCTGGATTGGGGCCTATTCCAACATCCCGCAGCGTCCAGCGGCAGGCCGCCTTACCCATCTGGACGAAACCTACCTTTATCCCTTACGCTGTAAAGCTTTGCCCAAAAAACAATTCGACCATATTCCCCTAGCGGATGACCCCGTGGGAGAGAACTGAATGTCCGATTCCAAATCGACGCCTAGTAATGTTTTCAACGTCGAGACGGTTCGCGCGCTCGTCGAAATGATGAAGCAGCATGACCTGAGCGAACTCGATCTTCGCGAAGGGGATCAGAAGATCTCGCTGAAGCGGGGCGGCCAAGCCCCCATCTATGCCGCACCGGCACCGATGGCAGCTCCGATGCAAGCCGCACCAATGGCGGCCCCTGTTGCCGCTCCGGCAGCCGGTGGCGATGCCGCTCCAGCCGCTGCCGCCGACGCCAACCTGGTCCCGATCAAAAGCCCCATGGTTGGCACGTTCTATGCCAAGCCGAAGGCAGACGCCGATCCTTACGTTCGCGTAGGCGATCACGTCTCGGAAGACACCACCGTTTGTATCGTCGAAGCGATGAAGACCTTCAACGAACTGAAAGCGGAAGTCACTGGCAAGATCGTGAAGGTCCTGGTCAAGAACGAAGACCCGGTCGAATACGGCCAGCCGATGTTCCTGGTCGATCCTAAAGGTTAATTCTCTACCCATCCGGCCTCGCACCCTTGGGGCGAGGAACATGACCTCATGTACAACCGAATTCTGATCGCCAATCGCGGCGAGATCGCTCTTCGCATCATCCGCGCTTGCAAAGAACTGGGTATCGAAACGGTCTGCATCTACAGCGAAGCCGACCGCGACGCCGAATACTTGAAGCTGGCCGACGAAGCTTATTGCGTTGGCCCTGCCAAGAGTGCTCAAAGTTATCTCAAAATCGATCGCGTCATCAGCGCGGCCGAGATTGGTAATGTCGAAGCGATTCACCCAGGCTACGGCTTCCTCGCCGAAAACGCCGAGTTCAACGACATCTGCCGCAGTTGCAATATCGACTTCATTGGGCCAACGCCCGAAGCGATGGCCAAGCTGGGCGATAAGAACACCGCCCGCAGCATGGCTCGCGAAGCCAACGTGCCGGTTGTTCCTGGCTCGGACGGCCTGATCGAAAACGAAGACGAAGCACTGCGGATCGCGCACGAAATCGGCTTCCCGGTTCTGATCAAAGCAACCGCTGGTGGTGGTGGTCGCGGCATGCGTGTCGCCGCCAACGACCTTGTGTTGAAGAACGCTTTGAATCAGGCCCAGACCGAAGCGGCTGCCGCGTTCGGCAATGCTGGCGTTTACATCGAAAAGTACGTCGAGCATCCTCGTCACGTCGAAGTCCAAGTGATCGCCGACCATTACGGCAACGCGGTTCACTTGTTCGAGCGTGAATGCAGCACGCAGCGACGTCACCAGAAGCTGATCGAAGAAAGCCCGGCTCCGAATCTCTCGGAAGAAACCCGCCAGGCAATCTGCGCGGCCGCCGTGCGAATGATCAAGGCAGCCGACTACCAGAACGCCGGTACGGTCGAGTTCATCGTCGACAAGGACGAGAACTTCTACTTCATCGAAGTGAACGCCCGTATCCAGGTCGAACATTGCGTTACCGAAATGGTGACCGGAATCGACCTGATCCAGGCTCAGATCCGCGTCGCTTCCGGCGAAGAGCTCCCTTGGAAGCAGGAAGACATCAAGTTGCAGGGTGCCGCGATCGAATGCCGCATCAATGCTGAAGACGCTGATAAGAACTTCATGCCATGCCCCGGTAAGATCACCCAGTTGATCGTCCCGGGCGGTCCTGGTGTTCGCTTCGATTCGCATGCGTACACCGGCTATACGGTGCCCCCGCATTACGACTCGATGATCGGCAAGCTGTTGGTTCATCGTGCGACCCGCACCGATGCCATCCGCTGCATGCTGCGTGCATTGGACGAACTGCGAACCGATGGCGTCATCACGACGGCCAACTTCCACAAGAAGGTGCTGAACCACTCGGCCTTCGCGGAAGGTAAGATCGACACGACCTTCGTTGAACGAACCTGGTTCTCGTAGTCGTCCGCCGCGATCTCGCGACGTTGCCGCCAACAAATCAAAAGGCTGGCCCTGAAACTCAGGGCCAGCCTTTTTTCATGGCGGCTACCGATCCAAATGGGATGCTAAGAGGGAGGTTCGCCGGCCTCGTCGGCACCTTCCTTCGCCACCGTCGCAGGCGTGCTCTCTGGTTTTCCCCAGCCCAGCAAGTCGGTCATCACATTCCAGCGAGCCCTACGATTCTTCGTCGATTGCCCTTCGATCCAGTGCGTATATAACGAGTCGATCGTCCCGTCGTTCTTCTTCAGCTCGATCCATCGACTCACCACGTCTTGCAGCCGCTTCGCTTCCAGCGGCATCGGGTAGCCGACACTTACTTTCAGGTGAGCATCGTCCGGCACCACGACGCTATAGCTAGGATAAAGCAGCGTCCAGGCACTGCCTGCCTCAGCACTCATTACCAGCGCGTCGTAGTTATCTGGCTTGTCAAAGAACTCTTGCGGCGAATCGATCAACACCACCTCTGCCTCGGGCGCGGTATTCTGAATCCAGGCCCCGAAATAAGGCCGCTCGAGAACCGCGATTCGCAGCCGATCGATGCTTCGCAAGTTGGTGAACCTCGAGAACTGATGCTTCCGATGGTCCGGCACAATGAACGATAGATTGAGATCGAGATACGCTTCCGAGAACAGCATCTTCTCGACCCGCCGCGTGGTGGCAAACAACCCGCCGATCAACATATCGTAGCGACGCTCGCCGTTGAGACCTTCGGCCATCTGCCCTTTGTCGTACGGATGATATTCGACCGATACTCCCAGCTCGTCGGCCAGGGCCTGGGTCATTTCAACATCGAAGCCGACGAGCTGGTCTTCACGATTAAAAAAACTAAAAGGCATGCCGCCAGGATCGTAGCCGACATGCAAGACACCTCGCTCGCGGATCGACTGCAGCACGGACGTATCGGCCGGAATCTCGAGCGGTTCCGGGATGTCGCGGCTGACCTTGCCGTTCAGTTCCGTCTGGATCGACTGCATGCTGGCGATGACCTGATCTTTCGAGTACGCCTGATCGACGGTCGTTTGCAGAATGCTTCGCGTCGCCCCCACGCAGGCGATCAGAACGACCACCGTCACGCCAGCGAACATGGTCAATCGTTTCGGCCGGAATCGCAGCCAACCCGCATTGCCGGCGGCAGTCAGCAACGACACGCCTGCCAAGTGCATCACCGCCAACATCGTCGCCAAACGGCCAATGTAAACGAGCGTCACGACATGCAACTGAAACATATCGGTCGGGATTCGTAATTGTTGCAGCACAAACGGGAGACCAATCTCGACACTTCCAAAGAAGCTGAAGAAGCCCAGCAGGCACAGCTTCGGGTAGTCAGCCAGTTCGACCGGATTGCCAGTAAACCAACCAGCGAACGGAATGAACAGCAGCAACAGCACCACGCCCAAGTTTGGAAAAGTGAACGCAATGGGTAGGCAGACATCGACAACCGACTCCGCACGACCACGGCTCAGTTCTTCTTGTTCCTGAAACAGTTGTTTGCAGTTCTCGGCCAGCATCGCCAACACCACCAGCAGGTTGCCGGTGGTGAAGCCGGTGACCAGCGGATCACGCGTGGCACGTAGAACATCGCGATAACGAAACGGCGTGAGCGAAGCAACCAGCATGGGCACCAACCAAAAGGTCAGCAGGGCCGCTCCTACCGAGTAAGCGATCAAGTAAACCTGAAGCCGACTCAGGTCTTCCAGCGTCATCGTCCCGGCGGCACTCGCTGCCAACGCGAAGACACCAATCGGCGTCAATCGAACGACAAAGCCGGTGATCCGTCCCAAGGCATCCGCCAGGCTGTCGAGGATCGTCAGCAGTTGCTTCTTCTGCGGAACGCCGATCAAGGCGACACCCAAGGCAATCCCAAACACGACTACGCCCGGGATGACCGCATCCGAGAGGCTACGAAACGGATTGGCAGGGATGTAAAGCTCGACGAAGTCGACCGGTTGGTTCGGTGTGACCAGATTCGCACTGAAGAAATTGGCTGACTGAATCATGGGAAACGTCAGTGGCAACAGCAACACCAACACAATTCCCAACATCCACAGCAGAAACGAGAAGCCAGCCAGGCGAACTCCCAGCAGCTTCGCTTCCTCGAAACTGAGCCGACCGAAGCCAAGTGGCAGGCTCACGATGAAATAGGGGAGGACCGCCATCTGCAGAAGTCGGATGAAGCCAGTCCCTATTGGATTTAAGACCTCGGCTCGCTCGCCGATGAATATTCCGGTGAAGATCCCCAGGCCAAGGCCTATTAAGATCCACGCCGTCAGACTGAGTCGCATCATAGCTCAGTTTTCAACCTTTCCTGATGGGTGTTCATGTACAGACATCAGGCCGCCGCGCTTCCTAACACGCAAAGACCATCCCGTGGTTGCAAGCAAGCCATTCGCAACATCTATGCCGCCATGCCGGGTGAGGGGAGGGCGATGCGCGAAAGCGTATAGCTGAAGGCGACTTAGAAGGATCTCGCCTGGGTGGTCAAAGATTAACCGTCTCGAAATCAAGCACGCGACGCTAAGAAAGTGTGCGGGACGAAGACGAACTGACAGTTCTTCGATCGCTAATATGACCGTTAAAAAAAACGAGGCTCTACTGCGAGCTGAACACGGAATATCTGCGATCTCGGTCGCCTAAGCTTTGCCACCCCCCCAACACAACGCCCCGTCTTCACCAATATTTGTCTCCGCCAAAAGTAGTAGTTAATAAAACCCATTCGACCGGAATTCCCGACAATTCACGCCGCGATATTTGTGAAATCTGCTACGTGATTCATGCAAATTGCGCCGCTTCGGTGGAAAACCGTATCCCATATTGGAGAGTTGATTGGCCGTAAACTCGGAGTAGAAACATGGATTTCTATGAGCATTGGCGTCCCTTATTAGCGTCTGGTTTTCTCATCCTTTTCACAGTCGCAGCAGAGATTATCGAACCGGGCAATGCCTTTTTAGGAGGCTTTTATGTCTTTGCGATTCTCGTCGCTGGGCTAACTCGTTCGCAGCTTTGCATGCTTTCAGTAACAACCATCAGTATTCTGACGACGATCGCCATTGGCGTCGCGAGCGATCCCGCACTTTCATTCTGGGAGGAACGTCTCGTCAGCCTGGTCTGGATAGCCATGGCAGTCCCCTTCAGTCATGTTCTTTGCGAGGCTGGGGAACCAGGATCATCCGATCCGAGGCAACAGCAAGGGTCTCAGGCCATCGAGCGTGAAGCCCGGAAACTGGCGCACCGCTTCAGCAATATCTTCCAGATTACGCTTGGGAGTGCCTTCATGGTCCAGGAAGAGCTGGACGCCAACAGCCCCCTGAGACCAGACATTCAAGCCATCATAGATAGCGCCCGAGATGGTGCAAACCTGGCCGATCAGCTCCGCAAACTTGGTCGTACGAAAAGTGCGGTAATGGATACCTACTGCGAAGAGATGCCACTTCCCGTGACGATCGCCGAACCACCTCATTAGTTGAATGGACACCACAACCAACTGTCCACTTAGGAGATTATCGCCGCAAGACGCGGGCAAGAGGCGGGTGAACCTTTCACGCACCTTCTCTTTTAAAAGAAATATTCTGTGAAGATCTTCCATAGAACCGAAGGATTTGAAGATGATGACAGAAAAACGAACCGCGTTAGTCGTCGATGATGAATTACCTGTCCGTGCTTTACTCGTTCGTGCGCTGACTGACGTCGGATTTCAATGCATCGAATCAGCCGATGGAGAAGACGCTTGGGAGCAACACCAGCGAGCTCCATTTGATGTGGTCGTAACCGACCTGAAGATGCCCAAGATGAATGGGCATAAATTGTGTGTCGAACTGCTTGGAGCAAGCACGCGTCCAATAGTTACTGTGCTGACAGCCGTCCGTCACGAACGATTGAATCAAGATCTTCAGCAACGCGGCGTCGATCTGATCCGCCATAAACCAATCAATTTCCGGACTTTGGCCCGTGAGCTTCGCGGTTTGGTCGACGAGCAATCGTCCCGCCGCACCTCGTTGCCGGACGCGGACTCCGGCGATTCCAGCGGCAAGCCTCGCTCTTCTGCGTCAAAACCTCGACAGGCCAAACATAATGTCGGGCTGCTTCTACACCAGACGCAAATGGCCGAAGAACTGGCCGCTGATATCAGCGACGAATCGACCGCTTGTTTCGCCACTTCCAGCTCGGAACAACTCTGCCACGTTCTCGATCGCCAACGGATCGATCTGCTACTGATCGAAAACAACCTAGGCGGCTTCATGACCGGACTCGAGATTGTCGAACGATTGAATCAACAGTTGATTCGGCCAAAGGTAGTTTTATTAAGCGACCTGGACGACAAAACCGTCCAGCAAGCGGATGAAATCGGGGTGGAGATTGTTGCCCCGGTAAACACCGATCGAACAGAGTTGATCGCTGAAGTTCGCCGCATCCTTCGGGATACCACGGAGCAAGACGCTTTCATTCCTCCCTTGGCGCGACATCTGGTGAAAGACTTCGGGGCAATTCCACCATTGCCCCAACTGGTAGTCAAGTTGGCCGGTTACCTCGCAATGCCGATCAACGAAATCCCACTCAACGAGTTGGCAGACGACATTTCAACCGATTCGCAGGCCACGACTGATTTGCTGCATATAACCAATTGTGGCCGATCCATGTTCGAGCAAACCACCAGCATCCTGCAAGCAGTCAATTTGCAAGGGGCCCAAAATACGATATCGCAAGTGATGTCGATGGCCACGATGCGTGCTCAATCGAAGGTTCTGAATCAATGGAACGAAGCGCATCGGCAGTGGTATCAGAAGCGAAGTGTGATCGTGGCGGCCGCAGGGTCGGTATTTGCCGATAAGTTCGAGCACTGTTCCCCTGACACGGCCTACATCCTGGGGCTTGTCCAGGACGTGGGGTGCCTGGTCATGGCGAACAAGTTCGGTAGCCGGTACGACAGGATTGTTAAACGCGTTCAAGAGGTGGGCCGATGCCAATTGCATCAATTGGAATTGGAAAGCTTCTCGATCCATCACGCGCATGTTTCCGCGGCACTACTGCAAAAATGGAACCTTCCTCAGTCACTCGTGCGAACCGTGGTCGCCCATCACGATGTCGACGGCGAAGACCATCTACCCAAGTCGGATGCCAGCTACTTAAGGGTGATACGCATGGCCGAAGCGTTCGCCAACTCGATGGAAATGCCGCATCCTTACCGCAACTTCCAGTTATCGCAGTTCCTGAGCCGCTATACCGACTTCAGTCACGATGAACGGATGGCAATCTGCGGTGAAGCGCTACAACGGGCACGCCATTTGTGCGAAGTGTTCGAGTTTCCGGTCCCCGACGAATTGGAGTTGGAGGACATTCTGCAGCGGTCGACCGTCCCGACCTAAATGGGCGTCTTTCTCCATCGCCGATCTCTCCGCATCCAGATCGGCGATGGCCTTAAGCCCCCAGGCAGCGACACGCTTTCGGCTAGTTTTCCCAGGCAAGCCATTCCGGCATTTGTTCGGAATGAGCTAAGCAATCCTGCACTCCATTAGCAGCGAAGTATCGCCCAGGATCTTTCCGCAATATTTTCCAGGTGGTGTACGATTGTTGCCGTAGGTTGAAAACCACCCCATAACGCATAAAATCATCGGTTCTCGATAACTTACTGCTTTTTGCTTCCCCTTTGGATTTTGAACATGGCCAACAGCCTCTCCCGTCCTGAACAGCCTGAACACAATTTCAAGCGTGTTGCCATCCTGTTTTCCGGTGGTCCCGCCCCGGCCGCGAACGCGGTGATCTCGACTGCAGCCGTTTCGTTTTTGCGTGCCGGCATTGAAGTGCTGGGGATCATGAATGGCTATTCGAACCTGATGCAGTTCGGTTCCGATCGTCCGATGGAAGAAGATCGCGACTACATCGTTCTGGACCACAAGGCTCTCAGCCGTAGCCGTGCCAAGCAGGGAATCATGATCGGTACGGCCCGTGCCAACCCTGGCAAGGCGATCTCGCACCCCGATCACCTGAAGGACAAGGAACGCTGCAAGGCTTTCCAGACCACCTACGATGCCTTGAACTCGATGGGCGTTGACGCGTTGATCTCGATTGGTGGCGACGACACGCTGAAGACCGCCAACAAGTTCAAGATGTTCCAAGACACGCTGCCCGAAGGTAGCAAGAAGATGCCGGTCGTCCACCTGCCAAAGACGATCGACAACGATTACAACGGCATCGACTTCACGTTCGGCTTCTTCACCGCCGTCGATTTCCTGTCGACCGAAATCCGCACGCTGCTGTACGACGGCGAAGCCTCGAAGGCTTACTTCCTGTGCGAAGCGATGGGGCGTAGCGCTGGCTGGTTGGCTTACGGTGCGGCGATCGCAGGCGAAGCTTCGCTGGTGATCAGCGTCGAAGACATCACCGGCGATTACGTCGAGAAAGAATGGGAAGAAAACGGCAAGACGCTGAAGACGATGAACGTCCCGAAGGTGGTCGATCGGATCGTCAAGACGATGCTTGCTCGCGAAGCTGAAGGCAAGGAATTCGGCGTGATCGTCCTGGCGGAAGGCCTAGCCGAAATGCTGCCGACTTCGTACCTGGAAGGCGTTGCCCGTGACGACCACGGCCACATCGCGATCACCGACATTCAGCTCGGTCGCACGTTCAGCAAGTGGGTTGCCAAGGCTTACGAAGAAAAGACCGGCCGCAGCCGCAAGGTGACCGGCATCCAGCTCGGTTACGAAGCCCGCTGCACCAAGCCGCTGGCCTACGACGTGATCCTGGGCAGCCAGTTGGGCGTCGGTGCTTATCGTGCCCTGGTCGAAAAGAAGCTGAACGGCGTGATGGTTTCGGCCAGCGGTCAGTTCGAGCTGCACTACGTGAACTTCGAGGATCTGGTCAACCAGGAAAACCTGGTCACGGTCGTCCGTCACATCCCGCAGGGCTGCGACTTCCAGAAGCTCGCTCGCTTCCTGGAAACCTACGTGAACGACTAGTCACGCCCGGTTCGCCAATACCAAGTTAAGCCAAAAAGGTCACCATCCGGTGGCCTTTTTTCGTGCGCTAACTTCTTAAACCGATACCCCATATCTGGAATTCTGCTTGCAGCCAATCGTGGGACACGCCTAAACTAGATCGCGAGCGATATTCATCAAATCGCATTTATTTTTACTTGCATGATGTCGCGGGTAATTCCTTGCGGCATCGTGCGTTCATCGGAGCTCGAGTCTATGAAAGCCACGCGAAATGTATCCATTCGGGCCGGTTTCACGCTGGTCGAACTTCTGGTGGTCATCGCCATTATTGGGGTTTTGATCGCCTTACTGCTGCCGGCCGTTCAGCAAGCACGCGAAGCTGCCCGGCGGATGCATTGCTCGAACAACCTGAAACAGCTGGGACTGGCGATTCACAACCACCACGATACCTATCTTCGTTTTCCAGGCCTGCGAGTCAACAATGGCGGCACGCGATCGACCGATCCACAAGGGAACGAAGGGCGTAACAGTGGCATGATGCATATTCTGCCGTACCTCGAGCAGTCGGCGATCTACGACATCCTTTCCGCTCCTGGTAACTACGGCGGCGTCAATGTGCTGGAATTCGGCCCGATTCGCGAACGTGTCTATCCGCCGTATCAAGCAACCATTCCTGCGTTCGTCTGCCCCTCGAATCCTTCGCCAGCCGCTCAGATCTGGAGCCGCAGTTGGGGACCTCGCAGCTATGCGGTGAGCGTCGGCGACTCGATCAACGCCAGCCACAATCTCGAGAACCCTCGCGGACCGTTCGGGCGTGTCGATTACGGCAAGCAGCACCAGCTGACAATGGCCTCGGTCACCGACGGAACGAGCAACACGATCATGATGGCGGAGCGAGCGTTCGGCACCTCCGGCAACACCCGCGACATCCGCGGCTTCTTTGCGAATAACGTCAGCGGTTTGAACACCTCGCCGATCTCTTGCCTGACGACCGCCAGCCAGGGCAAGTACAACACGTCGCAGTCGGTGCAAGAGACGCGGGCGGTTGGCGTGCAGTGGTTCGATGGCTTCCCTGCGTTTACCGGCGTGACGACCGTATTGCCTCCGAACAGCCCTTCATGTGCCAACGATAACTGGGGAGACCAATGGGGTTTGTTCAGCGCCAGCAGTTTCCATCCCGGCGGCGCGATGGTGCTGATGATCGATGCTTCGGTGCATTTCATTCCCGAAACCATCGACACCGGCGACCTGACTCAAGCCGAAGTTACCAGCGGGCCTTCGCGCTACGGCGTGTGGGGTGCCCTCGGCAGTAAGTCGGGCGGTGAAACGACCTCCCTGCCATAAGGTTCGTTAATGATCGATTCCCTCTCTTTCATTCCAATCTCTCGTTTCCCCACAAGAGACATCGTCATGAAAACTAGTCGAAGCTGTCTTAGCTTCTTCGCCACGGCATTGGTCGTGGCGTTATTAAGCGGGTGTGGCAACTCCGATTTACCGAGCACCAGTTCGGTAAAGGGGCACGTCACCTACGAAGGAAAACCGCTGGCCGATGCGATGGTCATCTTCAGCCGTGGCTCGCGCCGGATGGCCGAAGGCGAGATTGCTTTGGGACGAACCGATGCCGATGGCAACTTTGAACTGACCACGCACGTCAGTGGTCAGGCCGATGTCAAAGGCGCGGTGCCATCGAACTATGAAGTGAGTATCTCGAAGAAGGTGCCACCCAAAGGAATCTCCGAAGCCGACTATCAGGCACGCGTCGATGCGGTGAACAAAGCCTCGGAAGAGGGTTCGTCCGTCGCACCCGGCAAAGAACCGCCGCCGCTGGTCGAGCTGCTGCCTCGAGACGTCTCGGTCCCTGGCTCATCGAAACTGACGGCCGAAGTAAAGTCCAACGAAACGAACGATTTCAAGTTTGATCTCTAAAACATCGGATCTCTCACCATCCTGCAGAACCAAACCCAAGCCCGGCATCCAGGTGCCGGGCTCGCTGGGGTATCTCCTTTACCCCACGTAGTGAAATACATGTCTATCAATCGAAATGCAAATCGGGTAATTCTGGCAAATTAAACGGATTGCATATTGGGCTATCAATCTCTTAAATGCCACCCATCCCGATATCATAAAAAGTCATCTGTTTTAGAAATAAACGTTGACTAGCTAAAAATAAGCCGATAAAACCATTTAAGAGCCGACTTTTCCACTTTTCATCTTATCTCTCATTGGAGTCTGGCAATGGGCACGCGCTATCGCAATTTGGGTATTCTTCGCGGTTTCACGTTAGTAGAACTACTGGTTGTAATTGCAATTATCGGAGTATTAATTGCGCTGCTTCTGCCAGCTGTTCAGCAAGCACGCGAGGCTGCTCGCCGTATGCAGTGCAGTAACAACATGAAGCAGATGGGCATTGCTGTTCACAACTTCCACGACACCTATCTTCGTCTGCCCCCTGGTGGCGCGGCCGACAAAATTCCGTTTGGGACCAGTGCGACCGAGGCCGCCTGGGGAAGTTCGTGGATGGTTTATTTGCTGCCGTACATTGAACAGAACGTTATGTACGATCAGTTCAATCTCGGTGGTGGTTCGGGTTGGGGAACGAACGCTGCGACTAACACCAATGCCGCCAAGAACGTCTTGATTAGTGGCTATCTTTGCCCATCCTCGCCGCTGGAAAAGTGGGCCCAGAACCCTCACTCCAACGGACCGATCATGGCCCCGAGCTACGCCGGGATCTCCGGTGCGGTTAATGGCTTGATCACGGGGTACACCGAATCACGCTATAACACGCCTGCTTCGATCACCGGCTGCTGCTCTGGGGGCATTGCTGGTGGCGGTGGTGCCATCATCCCCGGCGGTCAGATTGGCCTGGCCTCGCTCACCGACGGAACGTCCAACACGGCACTCGTAGGCGAAATTAGCGATGCGTTGATCACCGCCAACGGCTCCAAGCATGACTATCGCAATGGCGTACGTCACGGCTTCATTATCGGCTGGCGTAACAGTTCGACACCTCCGAACGCGGGTAATGGTGGTGACCTCCGTACCTTCAACATGGTCACCATCCGCTATCCGGTGAATCAGCAGCGACGTCCCGGCACTGGCTGGCCCGATGCCCCAGGCAACTGCGGATCGGATGGCATCTGCGACAACGCGAGCACCAACATGCCGTTGATTTCTGCCCATCCTGGCGGAGCGATGGTGTTGATGGGGGATGGCTCGGTTCGCTTCCTCGCCGAGACCGTTCCGCTCGACTTGGTCGCTCGAATGGTGACCCGCGACGACGGTCAGGTGCTTGAGCTTCCGTAAGCACCTCGAACATTCCTCGCGGGCACGCAAGCACGGACCGCTGTCCGCGACGCTTCTTTCTTCTATCGCTCTTATCGCCACGGAACCTTTTATGAACGCCCCTACGAAGATGGCGGCGAACGCCATTTGCTTGTCGTTGCTTTCTCTTCTATTGATCGGCTGCAATTCCAAACCGCCGATTCCCAAGTCGTATCCGGTCCAAGGCGAGGTTACCCTCGACGGCAAACCGATGGCCACCGGTGAGGTCGTCTTTGTTTCGGTGAAAGATGGGATCCGAGACACGGTGAAGGTCACCGACGGAAAGTTCTCCGGAGAAGTCCTCGCTGGCGATCGGAAGGTAGAAGTGCGATCGTACGTGCCAGTCGCGGCCAACACCAACATGTATGGCCCCAACGAAGAACAGTCGATGAAGAACATCATCCCAAAGAAGTTCAACGAAGAAACCACCCTCACCGCGACGGTCGAAGAGTCCGACAAGAACGACTTCCAGTTCGAGGTAACTTCGACCTAGGATGTCGCCAGCCGCGAGAAGATCGCCAGCTTGTCAGGGTTCCGAACGACGTACAACGACTGCACCTTGCCATCCACCACTTCTACCTGGTAGGCGGCAAACAGTTCGCCATCCATGTAGCCGAGGATGCCGGGGGCACCGTTGAAACGGACCGCGCGGAATTCGACAGCGTGGTTTCGCCGCGCGTTGCGAATGACGCGAATCATGAAGGTCGTCACCTCGTCAAAGCCTATCATCGGCCGCCGAGCCGCACTGACTTTGCCACCGCCATCGGAGGTCAGCACGACGTCCTCCGACAAGATCGAACGTAGGTTATCGAGATCGCCTTCGTTAACCGCTTCGAAGAACGCATCCGAAATTCGCTTCACCACTTTGGCATCGGCAGGGGCACGCGGTTTGTCCCCCTTTAAATGCGTCCGTGCACGCTTGGCCAACTGACGGCAATTGGCCGGTTCGAGTCCCAAGATCGATGCGACTTCGTTGAACTCGTAGCCGAACAAGTCGTGCAGGATAAACGCGGCGCGTTCGGCCGGCTTCAAGCGTTCGATCGTCAGCATCAACGCCATGGAAATCGATTCGTCCAGTTCGGCCCGATCGGCATGGTCTTCTAACAGCGGCTCTGGCAGCCAAGGGCCAACGTAGTTCTCGCGCTGGTACTGGGCCGACTTGATTCGATCGAGACACAACCGAGAGCAGACCCGGAAGAACCAACTGCGGGGCGAATCCAGCTTCGGCCGACCGGCTTGCTCCCAGTTCAGGTAAGCCTCTTGCACGATGTCTTCAGCGTCCGAAACGCTTCCCAACATGCGATACGAAAACCCGATCAGTTGCTGACGAAGCGATTCAAATTCGTTGGCTGCGACCATTTTAGAAATCCAGATTCAACACTTCGCAATACGCATCCATCCCCATCGCTCGCTTGAGAGTCGGATAAATGCGACTTCCCACGATCACCACGGCTAGTTCCGCGAATGCTTCAACGCCATAGTGCTGCCGAATACGTTCCATTCGATCGGCATCTTGATCGTCGTTACGAATTACGGCGACCACGTGATCGTGGACATCTTTCAGCGGCTGGGGCAGGGCAGCCGGGTTCTGCACGATATCTTTTAGGAACTGACGATCGAGACCTTTCTCGACACCCATCTTCAGACTGAGGTTGGCACAAGGGCCACAATCCTCGGTCTTCATCACGGTGATCTTCGCCACAAAGAACGCATCCAGCGGCAATGCCTGCGAATAGTTCGGCATCGCCTGGGCGGCGGCGAAGGTTTCGTAAGCGCCCGGCGAATCGTGCATCAACTGAATAATGTACCCGGTGTCGTAGTCGTAGTGGGCGCTGAATTGCTTCAGATTCGCTTCCGCTTGTTGCAGGTCCATTTGAAACTCCTTACTTTGGAATTCGGATTGAGTCGTTCGGCACCATAAGCCACTCTCTACTGACCAGACGATTCACCTCCACGAAATGTGACACCCCTCCCGCAAGAACTTCCCGCTCCCCCTGCCAACCCCTTTGTCAAAGCCCACTTATGAACATCTCTCGCACTGGCTGGCTCGTACTGCCTTTATTGCTTTTTGCCGTCTCGGCCTTGATCGCAGAACCTCCCAAGTCGCAGGTCACGCTGCCGACGGGCCCAGGCAACCCACGGAACAGCGAAGGGGATATGGTCCGCCTGAAGAACGGCGATCTGCTGTTGATCTATACCCATTTCTTCGGCGGCTCTGGCGACCATGCCCAGGCCCACCTTGCCAGCCGCATTTCGCACGACGGAGGGGCCACCTGGTCGACGGAAGACAAGCTCGTCGTTCCGAATGAAGGGGGACTGAACGTGATGTCGGTTTCGCTTCTACGACTCGCCGACGGACGATTGGCCCTCTTCTATTTGCGAAAGAACGCCCAGGACGATTGCCGTCCGCAGATGAGAATCAGCACCGACGAAGGCCACACGTGGGGCGAACCAACCCAAGTCATTCCAGATCGCGAAATCGGCTACTACATTTTGAATAACGATCGCGTAGTTCAACTAACCAGTGGTCGCCTGATCGCTCCGGTTGCTCAGCATGTCGGCCCTGGCATGCCGAAGCGCAATAACTCAGCAGCAACGCTGGTTTACTACTCCGACGATGCCGGTCAAACCTGGACACGAAGCACCGCTGCCGCACGGCCACCGAAACGCAACAACCGCGACGTCTTGGTCCAGGAACCTGGTGTCGTCGAACTGAAAGATGGCCGACTGATGATGTGGTGCCGTACCGATGCCGGCAGCCAATTTGTGACGTTCAGCGAAGACCAAGGCGCGACCTGGTCGCAGCTTCAACCTTCGAAGATGATCTCGCCCCTTTCGCCTGCCACGATCGAACGAATTCCTTCGACAGGCGACCTGCTGCTTCTCTGGAACGATCACTCCGACATCGCGCCGGAACTGAGAGGAAAGCGAACGCCGCTCCGTTCTGCGATCTCAAAAGACGAAGGCAAAACCTGGACGCACGTGAAGACGCTGGAAGATAGTCCGACCGGCTGGTTCTGCTACATCGCAGTCGACTTTGTCGACGACCAGGTCGTTATGGCATACTGCGCCGGAGATCGTCGCGAAACGAACGGACTGGCAATCACCAACACGCAGCGATTGCCCGTCTCGTGGTTCTATGAATAGAAGGCAGGCTTACTTCAAGTCGAACGCGAAGCTATTTCCGGCCGGGTCATTCTTGACGTCCGCATTCAAACCGGACGATTTGTAGTTACCAAACTTCTCGGGCAGGTGGTGCACCGTTTTGATTTCGGCTTGAGAGGTCGGATCGTCGAGGTCGGCCTCTTTGATCACTTCGATTTCATCCTTGGCGATCTTCACGCGATGTTTGCCGAGGACGGCGCCGTCGTGCAGATCGAACGTGGTGAGCTTCGCGAGACCTGCAGCGTCGGTCGTGCCGGTGGCACTTCGCTGCTGATCGACCGAACTGAACGAAACCCGAGCCCCTTCGACTGGCTTGCCTTTGTGAGTCACGGTTACCTGGGTGGCGAACACTTCGACGCCAGGATTGTGGCTGACCGGCTTTGCGCCGCAGCCGCTGCATGCCATCAACAGCATGCCGCCTAAGATCAATACGCTACGCATTTTCAACTCTCGCGGAATAGGGATTCGCTTGGCAGACGCAGAAACTCTGCCAAGGCGGATGCAGATGGGAAACAGGAACAAGTCACGCCGTCGATTTATTCGAGCGGACGCGACTCGCCACCGTTGATGCTGCCCAACGCTCCCCAAATTCCATAAGGGCTGGCTCCGGAGGCGACTTCAGGTTGAGTCAGGTCGCCGGTGTCGATCGTTTCTGGCAGGAAGCGAACCGACGCATCGCACAGCAAACCATTCACACCGCCAGGATGATAACTGGTAGGCGAGATAATCGAATCGTCGGTGTTCTCGTTGGTTCCGGTCCAGCAGGAAGGGCTGTTCGGCGGAAGCACGGTCGAGATTGCCGAGAACGCCGGCAAGCGATCGTTCCAACGCTGGGCCGCTCGATTGCTCGCGCCACCGGCGTATTCGTTGCGGTTGGTGGTCGAAACCGAATCGCGACAAACGGTCGGATCGGTCAAGAAGGCAATGCTCGTGGCTTGCCCCTGCATCACGAGCTTGGCGGTCGTACCGGTCGAACGCTCAGCCATCATCAACGTGTTGCTCGTTCCGTCGGTGATGCTGCTGAAGTCTTTCTCGACGCGATCGTCGAACAAACCACGATGCGGATTGTCTGGCGTGTAGACATCGCGGTACGAGTCGCCGATCGAGAAACGATAGTTGTTTGGCGCGTTGCCGTTGCTGATGATCGCGTCCGAGCTACCGGCGTCCGAAGGACAGATGAACGCTTCCAGTCGAACTTTGAACGGAGCGAAGTTGTCCCACGGGGTTGGTGGCGTAGCGAGACCATGATTCTTGATCTGCTCGGCCAAGGCATTTTGTTCGAGGTAAGGCAGCAGCACCACCATCCCGCCGACACGTTCGTAGTAAGGACCAGGCAGGCGACCTTTCTTCGGGAAGTGGCCGAAGGTGTCGTGATGGTTGTGAAGCGCCAAACCCAATTGCTTGAGCTTGTTCTGGCATTCCATCCGCCGAGCGGCTTCGCGGGCCTGCTGAACGGCTGGAAGCAATAAAGCAATCAACACACCAATGATGGCGATGACGACGAGAAGCTCGACGAGCGTGAAACCACGCCGCTGCAAAGATGGGGACGTCACGGATTTAATCCTCGAGAATCGATAATAGGAGCAGGGTTTAGGAGGGAAAATAAGGGGTTGGGAAGAAGAGGAGACCGTTCGCGTAATGCGAGAGATCGCGTCGCGTAACCGCGCGTAGACGACTCTCTTCGTGCATTATGCAGGTAACCAATGCAAGTATCGTGGCTACCCTCAAAAGAACAAGATGCAAGAATTATTATTTAAATTGAGTGTTTTTATCTCAGCACATCAACATGAGATAAGCCGGGCCGATTAGAGCTTCTCGGCCATCTTCTTGGCAATGCCGCGGGCTTGACCGCCTGAGGCTTTGTCGAGCTTGTCGTAGTCCTCTTGCAGCTTGGCACCCTTTTCCGGGTCCGATTCTTTGATCAGATCGATGTTCTTTTGAATCGACATCATTTCGCTACCAACCATGCCAGTTTCGATGATGTACTGCAGATCCTTCTTGATCATTTCGGAAGGGGGTGTCGTTTCAACAGGGACCGGCGTGCTGCCAGGACCACAGCCAACAACCGCGAACAACAAGGCAACCAGAATCAGCGAACGAGTGACAATCGACATCGTGAGGATCCAATAAGCTTGGCATGAATGGGGGCAGGAAGGCAGAGCGGTCTCAAGAATCCGATGGCCAACCAGCGTGCTGGCCATCGGAGGCGAGAAAGGATAGAAGCAGGCGGCCTAAGGCAGGTTGATCACCTTGCCGTCGTTACGACCACCGAAGTTCTGCCAGGTCGCGAGATCGATTGTTTCGGCAATGAACCGATTCGAGGCGTCGCCGGCGGTCACCAGAACACCGCCAGGGTGACGGCTACGTGGGGCATACACACCGTCGCGGTCCGAAGCGTAGCCACTGCTGCTGTTCTGGCAGTTCGGATACTTCCAGTTGGGCGGGGCGATCGTGTTGACGATCGTTTGCGATGGCAAGCCGACAATCCAGTGCTGACCATTGTTGCCATTGTGGGCCGTAACCCCAGCGCAGGCCGAGCCGAACGTATCAATTTCCGTCTGGCTCGGATATTGATTCCAAGTAACAGTCGAACCTTCGCGGGCTTCGGACGAGTTCCCGTTCATCAGGCCCGTATCGTTGTCATCGCCAGTCAGATGTTCCGACAGCATCAAGGTGTTGGTCGTACCGTCGGTAATGTCTCGCATCCGGGTTTCGACACCAGCCTTGGTATGGTCGGTCTGCGGTCCGCGGAACATACCGTTCTGCTGAGTTGGATTTGCGTAGCTCTTCGTGCAGCCAACGCTAACGCCGTAGTTGCAGCCTGGACCCGCACCCGGATATTCCTGGTCAGAAGGACAGAGGAACGCACTCAGCTTCACATTCCGCTGGCTGTTGTTCCAGCAACGATTGGTGAAGTTGTTCGAGCTGCTTTGCACCAGATCGTAAACAGCGGCTTGTTCAATGTAAGGCAGAATCTGCACGAACGCCCCGTACCCGTAGTAAGGGTAAGTAGTGTTTTCACCAGAGGTGTAATTGGACGCTGGGAAGGCATTGTGGGTGTCGTGATAGTTGTGGAAGGCGAGGCCAAGCTGACGAAGCTGATTCGAACAGCTCATGCGTCGAGCCGCTTCACGCGCCATCTGCACGGCCGGGAGCAACAGAGCGATCAAGATGCCAATGATGGCAATCACGACAAGAAGTTCGACAAGGGTAAAACCCCGTCGCTGGGACTGACTCATAACACTCCTAGGGGCTGAATAATTGAAAGATAATTTCCTGCAAAAGCGAACACCCACGCCATTGCGGATAATAACTCAACGCAATCGCCGCCTTAACGGCTGATTATACGACCAACTGCTTTACCTGTCAATTATACATAAAGACTGGCAATTACCCCTTAACATCAACCAAATGTGATTTAAGGGGAATGTGCCCCCGCGATGGCCATACGCTATCCACCCGCTATACAAGCTCAAGCGTGAACTGATCGAGCTACTTCGCCAAGAAGACGAACGTGCCTTTTTTGTTGCCGGCGACGATATCGGTCGCTCCATCTTGATTGACATCGGCCAACGTGATCTGCCGCCCGGTACCACTGTCGCTGTCGACGACTACCGGCTGGAAAGTCACCTGATCGCCAGAACGATCGGTAAGAAAGACGACCAGCAGCGCCGGATCTTTGGCACCTGGGTCATGTCCATTGTGGGCCCAATAACATTTGCCGGTGACGATATCTTTCACACCATCGCCGTTCATGTCGGCTAGTTCCACCGCATGCAATTGGCTGAAAATCAAGTCGCTGACCGACTTGTCAGGCGTCCCCATGATCTCGTGCTGGGTGAAGATGATTTCGCCGGCATCGTTCTTCGATTGCTCGTGCCAGACCAGACCATACGCGTGGCCTTGCAGGCTCGTGATCACATCGTTGTCGCCGTCGCCATCGAGGTCGTAGGCATGAATGCCGGCGCCGCCAGGGGCGAAGCGGTACGCGTGCTTTTTCCAGGGAGTCGTTCCGTCCCAGTTTTGTGGCTGTTGCCACCACCCTTCCGGCATCAGGAAATCGGCGCGGCCATCGCCATCGATATCCCCAACACCGAGCCCGTGCTGGTACCGCCCCCAGCCTTGCTTCTCAGAAATCGGCGTCCATTTCCAACGTTGAGTCGGATCTTTCTCGCTTGGCTGGGCATAGCCAAGCTGGCCTTCGAAGTGGCAAACCAACTCCGGCGTGCCATCGCCGGTGATATCGAGAAAACCGGGGGCTTCGTTATCGACGGCAGGGAAGGCGAAGTGCTTTTTCCACAGTTGATCCGAGCCGCTATTCTCGTACCAATGCGCTGGCGTGCCGGGTAAGCTAACGACCAGCACATCATCTAAACCGTCGCCATTGAAGTCGTCGACGTAGGAGAAGAAGTTATCCGAATAACCACGATCGTTCGGGAACGATTTACCGTCGTAGATCGCGTGCCGCTCGGTGAACTCCGGCCCTTCAAACCAGTTCGGTCCGCAGACAATGTCTGGTTTGCCGTCGCGATTGAAGTCGCCGACCGAGGCGCCCTCGGCGAAATACTCTTCGGTCAAACGGACCTTCTCGAAGGCTGGCTTCGTCAGGTCTTCTGCTTGGCCTGGACTGGCAACGGTTGCCAACAACAGGGCAGGGGAGTACAGCATCCACGTGGCAAGCGAGACACGACGCATGGCAGAGACTTTCGAGCGGGGGAATCGATGAGGATCGAGCAAGCGAGCCTATCTTCCCAAAACCGCCATGCGTTGTCACGCTTTTTCCCTGGCGCGGCTACGGAGAGCCGATCAAGCCGCAGGGCTACTCTTCGACCGACGAACTGGCCGAACGGTTCTCTTCGCGAAGGCGTTTGACCTCTTCTTCGAGGGCCCGACGACTGGCGATCCGCTCGTCACGGAGCGAAAGAATGTATGACTTCGTCGCGAAGCCATCGATGCCGGCGAGCACCACCATCCACAGCACCAACAGCAGCACGATCGCCCAGTACGCGATGAAGGCGGCGTTGTGGGGAATGGCCGGGCTGATCAGCACGGCGATGGCGATCAGCATGAGCGTGTACGTCACCTTCTTACGACGACGGACCTGGGCCAGCAGATACTCACGTTTTCGAGGATCCCACTCGGGATGCCGTTCCACCACCTTCACCGTCTGCTGGTGATGCGTGTGCATCATCCACGAGACGAGGGTCAAAACGAATGCGAGTAGCGAGGTAGCGAAAAGCATGGACGTGAAGCGTCCCTTTCAGGACGTAGCGTGATTATTCGACTTCCTGCAACCAGGTCAGAACGACTTTCCCCACCTTGGCCAACGAATCGGCCGAGCAGTTCTCAGGGACATCTTGTTGCGTATGCCAATATTTTGGCCCATATCCCGGATTTGGATAGTCGAAATCGATGATATCGATGATCGGAATCCCGCCAATATCGTGCAGGGGAACATGGTCGTCGTTCACGGTATGGCGAGGTCGGCGGACGAACTCAGGGATGTTCAACTTGTTCGCCACACGCCAGACATCCATGACCAGCGGCCGGGTATCCTTCCAGCCCACGCTGTTGCGCTCCTGGTAGATCTGCAGTTCTTTATCACCAACCATGTCGAGCAGAATTCCCCACTTGTACTGGAAGTTGATGTCGGCACTTTTGTACTTGTTGGCCAGATAGGTCGAGCCCAGGAAGAACGGATCTCGTTCGCGATCGAAGATGAACTCTTCCGCATCGAGAAACACCAGGTCGACCCCATACTTCGTATCGATCTCGCTGATATGCCGGCCCAGCTCCATCAACAGCGCCGCACCACTCGCCCCGTCGTTCGCTCCGACGAAGGGAGCCTTCGGGTTGACCGGGTCTTCGTCGGCGTAAGGCCGAGTATCGTAATGGCAACACAGCAAGATGCGTTCGGTGCGTTCCGGATGGAAGCGGCCGAACAGGTTGGTTAGCGTGACCGGCTGTCCCGATTCGGGGTGCCGAACTTCCCACGACTGCCGCTGAACGGTTGCCCCGTGCTTGGTCAGGTGGTCTTCGATCATCTGCTGCTGACGCTGCATCGCCTCGCTGCCGCTGATGCGTGGTCCGAGGGCACAGATCTCTTTCAGATGCTGATACGCCTTGTCGCCGTCGACCGGAAGGAAGCGGCTCAGGTCGTCTTGCTCGCCTGGCTGGCTTGGCGGTGGAGCGGGCTCGCCACCGGAGTTCAGCGTGACCATCACGATGATCGCGATCACGCCAATCAAGCCAGCGAGAAGGGTGCTCCAGCGTGGGATCGTTTGTTCTTGCGGGTCGGACGGCAAAGTCAGGCTCGGTGAAGACACGAAAAATAGTCCAGATTATGCAGCTTTAGAATGCCGCATGTTGAGCAGGATGTCTACCTGGGCCAGGACATCTTCGGTCTGAATCGCCTGCATTGCTTCGTTACCCGCCTTCCGGCGTTTACGGCACGAGAGCGGATCGTAGACATTTTGGACGGTCCGATGAATCCCTTGGCTGGGACTATAGTACTCCGCCTTCGTCACCCCGAACAAGGAAATCGTCGGGGTATCCAGGGCCACTCCGAAATGCAAAGGCCCCGTATCGCCGCTGATCAGCAGGCGAGCGTGGCGAATCGTTTCTTTCATCTCGGCGATCGACAGTTTGGGAAGCACCGACACCGAACCAGGGGCCACCGAGTTCGCTGCCTGAGCGGCCTGGTGTGCGTAGTCATGCTCGGTTTCGCTACCCCACAGCAAGACGCTGCGCAGTTCGTCCCGCATGAACAGATCGGCCGCGACTTCGCCGAAGCGTTCTGGAATCCAGGTTTTGGAATACCATCCGGCCCCTACGTTTAACACGGCATACCGTCCCGAGGCAATCGCCGGCACCCGCTGAGCGATCGCCTGATGGGCGACGGCGTCGTAGGGCATCTGGAATTCAAGCTGCGGATTCTCGATCCCTAGCGGCTTGAGCAGTTCCAGGTAGCGATGGGCGACGTAGGTCGACTTGGGGGTAATATGAATCCCGGCCAACGTGGGTGCCAGTTCACGTGCTTCGCCCCGCGCGAACGATATCTGATGCTTGCGTCCCGAAAGCCAGCCGGCGGCGGCGCTCTTCGTCAGGCCTTGCGCATCGAGAACGATCTCGAACTTGTGCCGTGACAAAGCGCGTCGCAGTCGGCGAATCTCGCCTGGCTTGGTGAGCCAGCCCTTTTCGACCGTGAACAGAAAGTTGAGATCGTTCCGATCGGCCAGCACCTTCGAGGCAGCCGGTTCGGCGACCCAGCCAATCTGGGCGGAAGGGTAAGCACGTCGCAGCGCGCATAGCAACGGCAACGTCAGTACGGTATCTCCCAGAGCACTGAGACGAGTGATGAGGATGCGAGGGGCAGGTGATAGCATAGGGCCGACAACTCCTTTTGTCGTGTGCCATTCTGGTGGCACCGAGGCGGGGCGTATCGTAGAAAGAAACGCCCCCGCAGGGCAAGACCAGCCACCGCCAGATTATGCCAGCTGCTAATATTCGGGCCGGAGTGGCCATTTACCAAGCGTAACGTCCAGCTTTTTCGTTTCCGAACCGCGGACGGCTATCATTTCAACTCGGTCGCCGACCTTCTTATCCTTGAGCAATTGAATCAGGTGCGTGAAGCTGTCGACCTTTTCGCCGTCGACTTCCACCATCGTGTCACCACCCCGAAGACCGGCTTTGTAAGCACCGCTATCTTGGTTGACGTTCTGGATCACGCAGGGACCATTGCCCCCGGAACTTGAACCATGCACACCGAGAAAACCACCGCTGCGGATTTTGAAATTGTCGACCTGACGCGTGATGTCAGGCACGACTCGCATGATCCGTTCCTGCTCGGCTTCGTTCAGGAAGAGTTCTTTCCCATCGACCACCATCCCGAACAGTTCAGCTCGCTGCAGGTTGATCATCTTCGAGAACAACGGAGCCAGCGAACCCTTGATGTCCAAGTAATACAGCCGGAAGCCGATCATGCGTGGCAGCAGTGGATCGAGCTCGCGCAGCATTTCCAAATCGACCGGGCCATCTTTGATGGTCATCAGCCGGACGTTAGGCATTTTGGCAATGTGAGCAAACCAATCGGCCGTGACTTTGTCGTTGGAAATCTGCACGTCGCCGATGAAGTTGAGATGCTGCAGGTAATAAAGATCGTCAACCGTTCCCTGGTAACTGTCGTCGATCACAATCCCTGGCTCTTGCAGGCTGGCCTGGAAGCCTTGCGGCTGGCTATAAGTCGAGAACTTCACGCCCAGCCCGCTTAAGATTCGGATGGCACGTTCTCGCTGAACCGGCTGAATCTTCTTCAACACATCGGTAGCATAGGCCGAAACACGGTCGTGCTGTGTGGCCGCGATCAACGCCAGCTTGGCGGTCGCGGCTCGTTCGGTCGCGATATCGTCGCCGATGGCGAAGGCCCGCAAGACATGGATACAACGAAAGGCTTTCTCGAGACTGCCCGTTCGGACCGCATCGGTCAGCGGCTCGATGGCGGTATCTTTCGCTTCGATGAGCTTCTGAGTGGCGTTTTCGCGAAGCAGGAACTTGTCGCTGTCGAGCTGGTCGATCCAAGCCTGAATTTCGGCCGCAGTCGGTGGTGTCGTCGGGGCGGCAGCGTCGGTCGCCGGTTGGTCTCCGTCGGCAGCTTGGACCGAGGGCACCAAGAGGAACAGCCCCCAAGCCAGGCAAACGAGAAGTGGAAGGATTCGGCGAACAGTCACGAGCGATCTCGAATTGGGGGTCGACGACAGAGGAGCCATGTTCTGTTATTGTGGGAAGATATTAGGAACTATTCCAGGGCAAAACCAAATTCTCTCCCTCGCCTCGTGGCTAACCACTCTTATGCACGACGCCGATCTGGCTCCCTTTCAATATAGCTTGCTCGACTTCGGAGCTGGTCGAAAGTTAGAGCAATTCGGCTCGGTCGTTCTCGATCGCTATTCCCCTTCGGCCGAAGGGTTTCGCGCAGCTTCTCCCCAAATCTGGTCCCAGGCAGCCGCTCGTTATGTGCGGCGGACCGAAACCCAGGGAGACTGGCACGACGCCGACCAGTTGCCGGAAGATTGGCAAGTGGCCGCTGGGCAGCTACGGTTTCGTCTCAAGACAACGCAGTTTGGTCACTTAGGGCTTTTCCCCGAGCAGTTCGCCAACTGGCAATGGCTGCGTAAAACCTGCAGCGAGAGCCCTCAGCCGCTCAAGATATTAAATCTGTTCGCCTACACCGGTGGCTCGTCGCTGGCATGTGCGTTGGGTGGGGCCGAAGTGGCCCACGTCGATGCCGCCGCCAACGTGGTAAAGTGGGCTCGCCGCAATGCCGAGCTTTCAGGCCTGGCCGAGGCCCCCATTCGCTGGATCGCGGAAGATGCCCGGAAGTTCGTCAAACGCGAAGTCAAACGGGGCAATACCTACGATGGCGTGATCCTCGACCCGCCCACCTATGGCCATGGCTCGAAGGGGGAAGTCTGGCGGATCGATAAGCACCTGCCACTGCTGATGGGTTATCTGAACGAACTTCTGGCCAACAGTCCGAAAATCGTTCTGCTAACTTGCCATTCGCCAGGCTACGAAGCGGACACGTTGCATCAGATGGTGGACGATGCGTTTCCGTCGGTGGCCCCGCGTCAAATTAAATCGGGACCGCTGACCATCACCGACCAGAAAGGCCGCAAGCTTCCCAGCGGCTATTTCGCCAGCTACCAACGTGGAGCCTAGGCGGTTATGGCCGAAATCATTCGCTCGCTACAAAACGCTCAGATCAAAGCCGCGGTCAAACTTCGTGACCGCCGCGGTCGCAGTCAGCAAGGTCGCACCATCGTCGACGGCCTGCGCGAGATTCGCCGAGCCTTGTTGATGGGCTTTCCGGTCGAAACGATCTACGTCCTTCCCGATGCCTTTTCCGGCCCGGAAGCGGAGTCGTTCGACGAAGTCCTGCAGCAGCACCCGGACCTCAACATCCAGCATGTCACGCGCGATGTGATGGCCAAGCTTGCCTTTGGCGAACGAGTTGAAGGGGCCGTGGCCATCGTGCCGATTCCGTCGAACTCGCTTCAGCAAGTCACCTTGCCGGAAGCACCGCTGATCGTGGTGATCGAGCAAGTCGAAAAGCCGGGCAACGTCGGCGCTATTTTGCGAACGATGGACGCCGTCGGTGCGGACTTGTTGATCTCGGCCGATGGTCGCACCGATCTGTTCAATCCCAACGCGATTCGAGCCAGCCTCGGGACGATCTTCTCGACCCCGATCGTCGATGCCACGTCAGAAGAAACCATTGCCTGGCTGAAGGACAACGCGATCGATACCTTCGCGGCCCGCGTCGACGGTTCGGTAGCCTATACCTCGGTCGATATGCGGAGAGCGACCGCCTTGGTCCTGGGGAGCGAAGCGCACGGCCTCAGTCAGAAATGGCACCAAGACCATGTGCAGAACATTCATCTGCCGATGAACGGGATCGCCGACAGCTTGAACGTTTCGACCACCGCCGCAGTACTGTTGTACGAAGCACTGCGGCAGCGGACTTAAGCGACTAGCTGGCCTGAATCTGGGCTGCCTTCAGGGTGTTTTCCAGCAGCATCGTGACCGTCAGTCGGCCAACGCCACCCGGGACCGGCGTGACAGCTCCGGCAACTTCCAACAGCGCGTCGTAATCGACGTCGCCGCAAAGACCATCGTCGGTTCGATTGATGCCGACGTCGACGACAATCGCCCCTGGTTTGACCATATCGGCGGTGACAAACTTCGGCACGCCGATGGCGGCGACCAAAATGTCGGCCTGTTGGGTCAACTCTTTCAGATTGGGCGTACGGCTGTGGGCCACGGTCACGGTCGCATTGGCGTAGTCGGCACCGCAGGTTTCACTCGAACGCTGCATCAGCATCAGGGCCAATGGCTTGCCAACGATATCGCTACGACCAAGAATAACCACGTTCTTTCCGGCCGTCGGCAGATCGAAGTGCTTCAGAATCTGCACGACTCCATGCGGAGTGCAGGGGAGGAAGTTCGGGCGTCCCTGGGAAAGCAGACCGACGTTGCTGGGATGGAAGCAGTCGACATCCTTTCGGGGATCGATGGCATCCAAGACTTCGGACGCGTCGAGATGCTTGGGCAAGGGAAGCTGAACCAGAATGCCACTGACCGTGTCGTCCTGATTGAGCTGAGCCACCAGCTCCAGTAGTTCGGCCTGGGTGATCTCGGCAGGCTTACGAAACAACTGGCTGGTCATTCCAACCTTTTGACAGGCCCGTTCCTTGTTGCGAACGTAGACCTGGCTGGCCGGATCCTCACCCACCAATACCGCTGCCAAACAAGGCGTTTTGCCCGTTTCCTGCTGGAAGCTGGCCACGCGCGAGGCAATATCGTCTTGCAGGGCGGCAGATACCGTTTTTCCATCCAGAATCGTCGCAGTCACAGGGCACTCCCCATTCGGGTGTCGTTGGGCATGAGAGGAATGTGGGCCATTTTATCGAGCGATCCGCTCTGGGAACCACCCACCATCAAATTCTTCCGTCCCCCAGATTCGCCTTTTACCTGCCAATCGACCGCCGACGACCCGCCTCGGAAAGAATTCCGTCTGGTAAAACCACACGAGATTGACGCATTACGAAGAATTGTCCGAATGTGTATATTAAGCGCCAGTATCCCCGTAAAACGGCCAGGATTGCCGGTTTCGGGGGCCAATTTGCGTGCAAATGAATAATTTCGCGCAGGTGTTATCGTCAGAACCTCCCCATTTTTCTATTTCCCCAAAATAGCTTTGCTCCATGGCATCCTCTGATAACAAGCTGAGCCCGGTTGAGGGCATCAAAGACGAAAGCAATTACCTGCGCGGCAACCTTGCCACTGAAATGGTCGATGGAACGGACCACTTCAGCAAGGAAAGCATCCAGCTGATTAAACATTTCGGCATGTATCAGCAGGACGACCGCGACGCTCGCGCTGCCAGCCGCGCTGCCGGCGGTTCGGGCAAAGAATACATCATGATGATCCGCACTCGCCTGCCGGCCGGTCTGTTGACCAGCAAGCAGCTGCTGGAAGAGCTGGATCTGTGCGACGACATCGGCAACGGCACGCTCCGCATCACCAGTCGTCAGGCCACGCAGTTCCACGGCGTTCAGAAGAGCGACGTCCGCCAGCTGATGCAGCGGATGAAGGACGTTGGCCTCACCACGCTGGGTGCCTGCGGCGACGTCAATCGTAACGTCATGTGCTGCCCGGCTCCTTTCAAGAACAACGCACTGCACGACGAAATCCAGAAGGTTTCGTTCCAGATCGCCGATCACTTCGCACCACGTACCGGTGCCTATCGCGAGATCTTCCTGCAAGATCCTGAAACGGGCGAGAAGGTCCAGGTCGACGAGAACGGCCAAGAGATCATCGAGCCAATCTACGGCAAGCATTACTTGCCCCGTAAGTTCAAGATGGGCATTTGCCTGCCGGAAGACAACTGCATCGACGTCTACACCCAGGACCTGGGCATGATCGCCATCCACGAGGAAGGCAAGATCATCGGCTACAACATCCTGGTCGGTGGCGGCATGGGTCGGACGCCAAGTGCTGACAAGACTTACCCAGCCTTGGGCTTGAAGCTGACCTTCGTTGCACCCGAAGACCTAATCGGCGTTTGCGAAGCAGTCGTCAAGGTTCAGCGCGACTACGGCAACCGTGAAGACCGTAAGGTGGCTCGTCTGAAGTACACCGTCCGCAACATGGGCCTGCCAGAGTTCAAGAAGAAGGTCGAAGAATACTTCGGTCGTGCTCTTCCGGAACCACACGCTGCCGACGTCACCGAGTTCGACGACCACAAAGGCTGGTCGGCTCAAGGCGATGGCAACTGGTTCTATGGTTTGAATGTCGAAAACGGTCGTATCGCCGACCTGGAAGGCTGGACCTTGAAGAGTGCCATCCGCGAGATCTGCGCGACGCTGGAACCAGGCATTCACTTCACCAGCCACCAGGACATCATCTTCAGCGGCATCGCCGAAGCCGATAAGCCCAAGCTGGAAGCGATTTTGAAGAAGCACGGCATCGCCCTGACTTCCGAAATCAGCAACACCCTTCGCTGGTCGATGGCGTGTGTCGCCTGGCCGACTTGCGGTCTGTCGATCACCGAAAGCGAACGTGCATTGCCAGGCATGGTCGACGATCTGGAAAAGGAAGTCGCCAAGCTCGGTCTGGAGGACGAAAAGTTCACCATGCGTATGACCGGCTGCCCGAACGGTTGTGCTCGTCCTTATAACAGCGACATCGGCCTGGTCGGTCGTGCCAAGGAAAAGTACACGATGTTCCTCGGTGGTCGCCGCCTCGGCAATCGCTTGAGCTACATCTACAAAGACATGGTCCCTGCCGACGAAGTCGTGCCGGAACTGGTCAAGGTGATGACGGTCTTCAAAGAACAGCGTCAGGAAGGGGAAACCCTCGGCGACTTCTGCGATCGCATCGGCCAAGAGAAACTGCTCGAAGCAACCG
The DNA here is from genome assembly GCF_039541315.1 of Bremerella cremea. Lineage (GTDB taxonomy): Bacteria > Planctomycetota > Planctomycetia > Pirellulales > Pirellulaceae > Bremerella > Bremerella cremea. Next base: position 472,890 of record NZ_BAABFZ010000003.1, read on the forward strand.
GCGGCTAATTCCCCACAGGAATTTGAGATCCAATCAAGACGGCACGCGGGTTCATCCCGCGTGCCGTTTTTTGTTCTTGCCAAGGCTTAGTGATGCCTGCCGGCTAACTCGTCGCGACCGTTTCGACTTCGCCCAGATGTTGCCGATCGATCGCGAAGTTGCGGAAGCGAATCGTGTGGGCGTCGTCGAACCACTTCTGAATCACCGGCAACTGTCCGTCGTCCAGGCTTGGATTGACCGTGAACAGTTTGCCGAAGACCTCGCCCCCTAGCTCACCATCTTCGACAATCACGCGGCCAGCCTGAACGACATACCGCGGCCGCTGGAACATCTCGGTCCGGTTCGGACTTGGCGTATAAATCGTGACGTCGGCATCGGCGCCGTTCCCCAGATGCCCTTTGTGCTTCAGTCCCAGCATCTTGGCGGGTGCTGCCCGGGTAATGATCGCGATCTCGTTCATCGAATACTCTCGGTCGAGATCGCCCAGAATGGTTCGGTCCCCGAGCGTCTTGTGCATCCGGGCAATCGCTTCGCGGCGGAAGGCACTGTCCATCAGCAAATGAATCACTTCCGGGTAACGGAAGATCGCGCCGCCGTTGGGATGATCGCTACTCATGGCGACCCGCCACGGATCTTCCATCAGCAAATACCACTCGAGTGCGGCCGCCCACTGGATGGCATGCACCAGCACTTTCTGCGGCTGGAACTCCATCGGAATCACGCCGCAGCTTGCTTCCAGTTCGCTGTCGGCGGCATACCAGCGATTGCCAGTGAGCTTCGAGAGAAAGTAGCCAAACGGAGCATCACCGGTAATGCCCAACGTCTTACCAGGATTCACGTGACCTACGTCGATCGTAATGTTCGAGTTCGCGTTGACATACTCTGCCAAGCGAGGCACCGCCGAACGGAAGCTGGCCGGGTCGTTTTCGTCGCCGGCATAACTGTGGAACTGCGTATGGGCAAAGTGGCCTCGATGTCCTTCGAGTGCCTGCATGGTGTGCAACGTTGTCTCGCTGTTGCCAGGCACACCGAGATTATTGCAATGAATGTGGACCGAGTGTGGCAACTTCAATCGATCGACCGAAGCCGCCAGGTTCCGCACGATCGATCGTGGAGAGACCCCAAAGCCAGGGACCGGTTCTTCCAACTGCTGTACCGTTTTGCGGCTGACCTGTTTCCAGTTTTCAACACCGCCGGGGTTCACCACCTTCACCCCGTAAGCACTCGTTGAACCAAGCGACCACGCCAGGTAGGCATCCAGACAGTCGTGACGTTCTTCTCGGATCCGATCCATCACGAACTGGTTGTTGCCGAACAGCAGGTAAAACCCTTTGTCCAGCAGCGGTGTGTCCAGCAGATCTTCGTGCGCGTGCCGAGCATGCAAACCAGGAATGGCGGCATCCATCGCGGTTGTATAGCCCAGCCCGGCAAACATGTAGCCAGTGCCGACACAACTGGGCAGCAGCCCGCCGGTAGCACTTCGGCGACCTTCAGCGCGGGGGATTCCTTCGTCGCGGCGATACTCCGGCGTCATCTGCCGGCCGATGTTGACCTTGGGTCCGGCAATGTGGCAGTGCATATCGACACCACCTGGCATGATTACATAGCCGCGGCAATCGATGCGTCTGGCGATGACCGGATTGTCTTCGGTAGGCGGCGGTACCACCTTGCCGTTCTCGATCCAAAGCGTGCGAACTTCGCCATCGATTCCATTTTGGGGATCGTGAACGGTTCCGTTTTCGAGGACGAGATATCCCAAGGTTCAATCCTTCGATGCAGAGCAACCCAAGCAAAACAGGCATCGTCGCGGAAGACGATGCCTGTCATTTTAGTCCAGTTTCCGACTCTGCCCCAGAAGGCAGGCCCGATTTGCCATTTAGGCTCGAGCGGCCGGGAACGGTGTCCGTGTCGAGGGGAACCACTTACAAAGGGCGATGCCCAGGAAGTAGAGCAGCGTCAGCGGAACCGCCAACAGCAACATACTGATCGGGTCGGATGGCGTGAGCAGCATCGACAGCACGAAGATCACCAGAATCGAAACACGCCAGTTCGAGGTGTAGGCTTCGATACTGAACAGCCCGATTCGGTTGAGCAGCAACATCACCAGCGGCAACTGGAAGCTGATCCCGAAGCCCAGCGGCAGCATGATCACAAAGCCCATCCATTCGCTAATACGAGGACGCGGATCGATGCCGGTTCGCAGGTTAAACCCGAACAGGAAGTCGAGCACCGGCTCGAATGCCAGGAAGTAGGCCACGGCCGCACCACCAAAGAACAGCGTCAAGCTGAACGGCATGAAGATCCAGACGTACTTCTTCTCGTGCGGATAAAGACCGGCGGCGACGAACTGCCAGAGATGCCAGAAGATTCCCGGGCTGGCCAGAATAAAGCCGAACACGATGCCCGCCTTCAGCCAGATCATGAACACTTCTTCGACCCGCAGGGCTTCCGTCGAAGGCTGAATCTGTTGCCAGGTTCGCATCCGGACCGGATCTTCGGTCGGCAAGACGCCGGCATTTTTGAGTTCAGTCAGCATCTTTTCGCGTTCTGTCTCAGCCTCGCCATCTTCGGCAGTGTCGGCTTCAGCGGCGTCTTCTTTTTCTGCGTCTTCTTTCGCGTCAGGTTCGTTCTCTTCGGCCGGTTTGGCTTCGTCCGCTTGCGGCTCTTCTGGCTTGGCTTCCGGCGCGCCTTCCACGCCAGCAAGGCGACGGATTTCGGCCGGTTCGATCCACATGTCGACCGCCACCCAGGCCTTGGTACGCATCAAACTGTCGACTTCGCGAATCTGGGCCTCGGTCAGCTTGATCCCCAGGTTCTCTTCCAACTGGATGATCGACTTGTCTTGGTAATAGCGAATCAGCGCACTTTGAATCGGCTTCTCGATGAATTTCACAACGTCGTTGCCGAAATAAAGGCCGACCGCAACGCCAACTGCCAGCCAGATCACCGCCCGGAACAAGCAGGTACGCAGTTCCTCGAGGTGATCGCCGAAGGACATCGAGCTGCCTTCGAAGAAGTCATCGTTGATCTTGCTGTTCATTCCCAGAACCTCGGTACAGGAAGCGCATCGTCAGGGGATTGCAGGAGCATGTAAGAGTCGCGGCAAGCTTATTCCTGAACGGATCTGGGTGACCGACGATCATCATCCGAGGATGCCGACCGCTTCACTCGCATCGAAGCGAATAGGTTGTCTTGCCATGTCAGTGGATTCTTGCCGGCACCCCGAAAGAGCACTTCGCGCGACAGCAGTGGGGCGTAGATAAAGGCCGGTCTGCCACCTGACATGCGATTTATACTACCAACGCCGACTCAAAAATTCAATGCGGAGGGGCTCGACAGGGTGGTTTTCGCCCGGAACGCGACCGATTGAATCGTCTAGATGGTTGCTTCTTCTGGCCAAAGGTTCAAAACTGGTAAGGTCCATTTGCATAATCGCTACGACCGGAAGCAAGGAAACGCACCGTGCCATTGAACTACCCGCTGATCTTCAAGCCGACCTTCCGCGACTATATCTGGGGCGGCCGCCGCCTGGGAACGGTGTTGGGGAAGCCAATCCCTGAAACAGGTGACTTCGCCGAGAGCTGGGAAGTGGTCGACCATGGCGAAGATCAAAGCGTGGTGGCCAACGGCCCCCTGGCCGGCAAGACGCTCGGCGAACTGGTCGCGGAATTCCCAACCGATCTCTTCGGCAACAAGTCGGCCGGAAAAACCTTTCCACTGCTGTTCAAGTTTCTGGACGCAAATCGCGACCTTTCGATCCAGGTTCATCCCGACGATGCCCAAGGGGCGAAGCTCGATCCGCCAGATCTCGGCAAGACCGAGGCCTGGTACATTCTCGACGCCGAGCCCGGCTCGAAGGTTTATGTCGGCTTGAAAGAAGGGGTCACCCGAGAACAGCTCGCCCAAGCGGTCGAGGCGAATACGGTCGTCGACACGATGCACGTGATCGAGCCGCAGGTCGGCGATTGCCTTTTCATTCCCGCGAAGACCACACATGCCCTTGGCAAAGGCTTGCTGGTTGCTGAGATCCAGCAGGCCAGCAACACCACCTTCCGCTTGTTCGACTGGAACCGCGCTGGGGCGGATGGCAAGCCGCGGGCACTCCACATCACCGAATCGCTCGAGACCATCGACTTCGACCGAGGCCCTGTCGAACCGCAAGAGCCGCAGCCGACGTCCGATGCCGACATCAACCGCCTGGTCACGTGCGACAAGTTCATCCTCGATCGCTGGCAGTTCGAGGGGCGCAAGTCGATCGGCGGCAACCAAGGCTTTCACATCGTCGCCGTGCTGGAAGGAAAGATTCGCACCTCGCACGCCCAGTTGGATCAAGCCCTGGGGAAGGGTTCGACGTTCTTGATCCCAGCCGCGTGCGGATCGGTACAACTGAACGCGATCGAACCCACGACCTTGCTCGACATGTACTTGCCGTAGTCGCTAGAACGGCAGCAGATAATAGACCCACGCCTTGATACGCATGGTCACCGTGCTGATGACCTGAAACGGACGGCCAGAGTCGGTGTAAATGGTCGCCATGCCACCCGTTCCCATTGGCAGATCGGCAATTAGCTGTGGATCGTCGAGTAAGATCTTCACCCCAAATTTGCCGCTGGAACGAATGCTGCTGGCACTCAGCAATTGCCCACTTGCCTGAAACTGACCTTCGCCAGTCGCGGCAATGACTGAGTCGACCGTGCCGGAGTAGACTTCGCCCGGATGGTTCATCAGGGCAACTTCCACTTTCTGACCAGGGGCAACATTCATCAGCACATTCTGGCTGAAAACCGCCGCGATGCTGACCTCGGAAGTATCGACAAATGTCCCAACCGAAGCCGAGGCCATGGGGGTCACCATCGAGCCTTCGCGTACCTGCCAGTTCGTCACAAAGCCATCCGCAGGGGCATAGACCACACACTGATCGAGGTCGAACTGGGCGCTCCGCAATTCGGCTTGATGCTGCAGAAGCTGCTGCCGGGCCACTTCCAACGATGCCGCGGCCTCTTCGCGAGCGGCCGTTGCTTTGTCGACGCCCGCCAATCCCGCCGCCAGACGCTGCTTGAGTTCGGCCAGTTCCAAGGCACTCACCGCACCGGGCGATCGCCTGTTGGCATCTTCTTTCGCATTCAGATCAGCCTCGGCAGCATCGCGGTTTGCGTTCGCCTCGGCGATGGTGGCGTCAGCGACTTTCATACTGGCTTCGATTTGCGTGATCGTTTTCTCCGTCACACCCACGATCGCGGTCTTTTGTTCGACGGCGTATTGGAAAGGTTCCTTCTGAATCTCGAACAGGATGTCCTTGCCTTTGGTTAGTGGGACGTTGGGCAGCGCATGAATCTTAACGACCGGTCCTTTGACCTGCGGCACGATTGGAATCGTAAATCGTGTGACGACCAATTGCCCCGAAGTCGGAGCGGAATGCTGCCAGCCGATGACGATTCCCATCACGGCGACCAGTCCGATCACGACGCATACCGCGAGGTTGATCGGGTTCGGCTTCACCTTCAAACGAACGTAAAACAACCAAATCCCGGCGACATACAGAACGACAAACAAAGCAATCATGACGTACCGATCCTTCGCAGGAAGATCAGGAAGAAGTGTGCGTAGTCGCTGATTTCATGGTGGCAAGCTCCGCTTCGAGTGTGGCAACTTGTTGGCGAAGTTGGTCGACTTCCGATCGCTCGGAAGTCGTTGTCGAAGAGAAGGGGAGGTAGGCCCAGATCAAGGCGAAGGGCCAAAGAATCCCGCCACATGCCAGCCCAATCCAGCTGGCCACGTTGATCGCCTCGGCATGCGGATGGCATCGAGCTTTCGCGACCAGCCCCGGCAGCGAGCCTAGCCCAACAATCGCCGCGACCACGACCAGAGACAGAAGCCCCATGACGAACCAGGCGAACAGCGTAGCAAAGTCCATTCAGGTAACCCTTTTCGCAGCAGTCACTCGTTCCGCGAGACCCCATTTCCGGTCAGTTTAGCAGAGCCCGAAGGCGATAAAAGCAGTTTTGCTGGAAAGCAGCACGATCGTTTCACCGGCTGATTTTCGGCCAGATCTCAGCGCGAAAGCTGAACCAAACTTGCTTCCGACCAGTACTGACCTTCGTGCCTCCCCCCAGCGGGCCACCGATTTTTGGTTCTCCATTGCGGCAAATGGGGTAAATCGCTATGGTTCGCAACGAAGAGCACGTCGTGTGGCTCTATTTTCTCGGAGAAATCGCGTGATTTTGAAATTCTCGCCAATTCGACTCGCTCCGGCAGCTCGCCTGCTGCTGGTGACCATGGCGCTGTCGCCTCTGGTGGGCTGTGCCAGCCTGGCGAGACCAAACTGGACGAATCCAGGCACTGTCGAGCAGCAGCGGCTCCGAGCTCTCCATAGCGACCCATATCCCGACACCGATGCAGGCCCTGAAATGGTTGGCGTTCGGCCTCGAGACTACAACAAGTCGCTGCCCGAAGCGGTCAAAAATCAGCCATACAGCTTCCTCGATCCCTACGGGAACCCCGCGTTTTAGGCAGGTTGGGGGCCGCTCCCCATGGGCGATAGCGGACTCGGGGCGTATCATAGAGCCATTCGCCTAAGTCCTTTTTTCGCAGTCAATTGGCCCTATGCCTGGTTCATCGTCATCGTCTCCCCTCGTCCGTTTGCACAAAGTCCTGGCGGAAGCCGGGATCGGTTCGCGCCGAAAGTGCGAAGAGATCATCCAGGAGGGACGCGTTGAAGTCGACGGCGAGTTCGTCACCGAGCTGGGTACCAGCGTCGATCCGAGCACCCAAAAGATCACCGTCGATGGCAACCGGATCCGCACCCGCCATAAGAAATACTTCGTGCTGAATAAGCCGGTCGGTGTTGTCAGCACCAACTTCGACCAGGAAGGGCGAACCCGCGTGGTCGACCTTCTGCCGCCCGACGAACGTTTGTTCACGATCGGTCGCCTCGATCGCCAGAGCGAAGGGCTGATCATCGTTACTAACGACGGCGAACTGGCCAACGTGCTGGCTCATCCACGCTATGGTGTGCCGAAGACCTATCACGTCGAAGTGGCCGGCGTTCCGTCGGTCGAAGAAATCAAGATGATGCGCAGCGGCGTCTATATCGCCGAGGGCATGGTTCGGGCCGAAGAATGCCGCTTGAAACGCAAGCTCAAAAAAAGCGCCATCCTGGAAGTGGTGCTGCGAGAAGGCAAGAATCGTGAAATCCGCCGCATGATGGCCAAGGTTGGCCACAAGGTGCTGCGTCTGAAACGCGTTGCCATCGGGCCTTTGAAGCTGGGCGAAGTTCCTGCCGGAGCATTCCGCGAACTGACGCCGTCCGAAGTCAAATCGCTGCGAGCGAGTGCCTCGCCGGACGCGGCCACTGCCAAGCCTCCGAAACGAAAATCCACTCCCCGCAGTTCAAGCAGCGGCGGCTCGTTTCAGGCCGGCGGCAAACGTGTGACCAAAAAGGCTGCCGTTGCTCGCGGCGGGAAGAAGAAAAAGAAGAAGGCCCCCACCAAGTCGGCTCAACCGACCGAATCGCGTCGTGGCCAAGGCCGAGCCGTCAAGCAAAAGAAAGCATCCCGCGATAAGCAGATGCGTCGGAAATAAGCCAGAGAGAAGGATTGGAAGCCGATGTCCCAGTTCCAATTTCAAGCGACCGCGATCGTTGAAAACGTCCAGATGGCGGCCCGCATCTATCGGGTTCGCTTTGAAGCCCCCGAGATCGCGGCCAAGATCCTGCCGGGGCAGTTTGTCATGGTTCGTATCGCCAACGCCTTCGATCCGCTGCTCGGCCGGGCCTTCGCCCTGTACGACGTGATTGCGGACGAAGAGGGAAATCCCAAGTACGTCGACGTCGTCTATCAAGTCCATGGCAAGCTGACGACTCGTCTCCAGCAGATGGAGCCAGGCCAACAACTGGAAGTTTGGGGCCCGCTTGGCAACGGCTTCACGATCCCTGAGACCGAACACCTGATTCTGGTGGCCGGCGGTATCGGCCAAACGCCATTCCTGGCGGTCGCCAAGCAAGTGCTGGGCAAGCAGTCGTACGGGGAAGGGGAGTTCACCCAGAAGCCGCCGCAAAAGGTTACCCTTTGCTATGGTGCTCGCTCGGCAGTTGATCTGGCCGGGCTAAAAGACTTCGAGGCCACTGGGCTGGAACTCAAGATCTGCACCGACGACGGTTCGACCGGGCATCATGGCCTGGTGACCGATCTTCTCGATCAAGCGATTGCCGAGCGAATTGGCTCGCCTCAGGTTCTGTGCTGCGGACCGGAGAAGATGATGGAGGCAGTCAGCAAGCTCACCGCCGAGCGCGATGTACCTTGCCAGGTTTCGTTGGAAACGCCAATGGCCTGCGGCATTGGCATCTGCTTTACTTGCGTTGCCCCAGTGCTGCAGGAAGATGGCAGCTGGGATTACAAGCGAACATGCGTCGAAGGACCGATCTTCGATGCCTGCCAAATTGCATGGGAACACGCTTAGAAACGTCCACCAACGCAAAACGTCCAGTCAAATTCAGGACTGGACGTACGTTGACTGGGGCGAACGATTGGCACCCCAGATCATTTTTAGACATAGCTATCTGGCAACGACCTGACGGCCGGAGATAACCTAGGCCGAAGCCTTCAGCTTGGCAGTCTTGATGTGGTGCGACAGACGCGACTTCAAACGCGAAGTGGTCTTCGGGTGCAGGACTCGCTTGGCACCAGCCTTGTCCAGCTTCTTCACCGTGGCGCGGAACAGTTCTTCAGCCTTTTCGAAGTCAGCAGCCGTAACGGCTTCTCGAACCTTACGGATCGAGGATCGAAGCGAGGACTTTACCGCACGGTTGTGAGTACGGCGAACCACATTTTGGCGAAGACGTTTTTGAGCGCTCTTGGTATTAGGCATGATTGAACCGGGTAGACGGAAACGAACAGTCCTTTGTCAGACTCTTACTGGAAGCTAATCATCATGCCGGATTTACCGGAGTTTGTCTAGCCGTCGAGAGACATCTTTGTAATCCGCGTCCATTTTCTGCAGGCGTTTTAAATACGCGGTCGCTGAAGTCCACTCTTTTAGCCCCTGGGCAAGCACCCCGGCCCGATAAAGCAGAAGCTTCAATCGCTCGGAACTCAAGGTATCAGCATAGTTTAGGGCTTCTTCATAGATCTCCATCGCGGTGACATACTTCTTCCGGGCCTGCAAACACTCTCCCTTGCCCAGGTAGCAAATTGCTAAAAGTTTTTCATCCGCTTCGCAGACTTCGTCGAATAATTTCTCCGCTTCCTCGAAATTCCCGACCCGTTTGAGCCGTAACGCCAGCTCGTATTTCAGGCTGACATCTCCTGGGTGACGCTCGGAACGCTTGTTGTAGACGTCGAGTTCGAGCCGGCTGAGGTCGTTCTTGGCGGTCTCGACAAGTTCCAGCACCTGCGGCGTGGCGTTCTCGGCGGCCTGCTGTTCGGCCATGCGGTAGCGATGGCGAGCCTTGCGGATCGAGACATCCTCACGCTTCTCGATCAATTCCATCGATTCGCCGAAGTGGGCGAAGGCTTCTTTGATCACCTTGTCGGCCTCGAAGAACTTCCCCTCGTCGCACCAGAGGTCGATCAGCTTCATGTAATTTTCCTGCGAATCGGGATCGGCCTCGATCTTCGCCTTCAGCTTCTGCTTCTCGTTCAGCTCGATCTTCATCGCCGGCCGCTCTTGGATTCCGTCCGACTCTTCACCTTCCTGGGCGGCTGGTCGGCGGCGAATCTTGGCGGCATCGGCAGGATCGATCCGGTTGGTCACCGTCGCGAGCCCTTGGGCCCGACGCTCGCGGTCGATGGTCAATTGCGAGATCATCTTGTTGGCTTCGTCGTCGCCACGCTTCTTTTCTTCGATGAAGTGCCAGAGCGAGATTGCCTGGTCAAACTGGCCAACACGTCCCAGATAACGGGCACAATGACGCATCACCTCCATATCGCCAGGCGATCCATCCATGGCGTTTTTCATGTAGCGGAGGCCCACTTCGTGGTATCGCATCGCCTCGCAGGCATCGACCATCCCCCGCAGCGTGACACTGTCGTAGGGATTCGACTTCAGCAGTTCGACCCCTTCGGCGAGGACTTCCTTCCACTTTTTGGCGGACAGGGCCTTCTTGAAGCCGCTTTTGCTGCCGAATCCTGAGAACAGCGAGCCCTTCTTCTTGCCTTTGAACTTTCGGTCGAGGTTCTCCAGCATTTTCTCGACGTAGAACAGATTCGCTGGGTCACCTTTGCAGCACTCGGCCAGCAAACTGTGGGCATAGTCGAAGTCGTACTTCGGCTTGCTCATCAACTGGCTTGCGTGATCAAAAAGCTGCTGCAGACGCTTTCTTAGCGCTGGCGAGACTTCGTAGTCGGCTTCTTCCGAGATCGAAAAACTTCCACCGTCAGACATAGGGCTGGCCAAATCGTTCGGACATGCATGAGGAATTTTTATTGTGTCTGCCACGCACAATAATCCGTTAGTCCTATTGTATCAACCGCTTCCGTTAAGGCGCCAATTGGTTTTAAATTCATAGAAACGCATCGCCGACTGACGGCACACCTTCCTTTGAGGGACGATCGTGGCACCCACCCCAGAAGAATCGCCGACTCCACGACCTGGAACTGTTTACCTGGTCGGTAGTGGCCCTGGTGACCCTGGACTGATTACGCAGCGCGGCTATTTCTGCCTGCAGCGTGCCGACGTAGTGCTGTACGACTATCTTTCCAACCCGGAAATTCTGCGTTTCGCTAACCTGGTCGCGGACGAAATGCATTGCCTCGGCAGCCACGCCGAACGGAAGATCTGGACCCAAGATCGGATCAACGCCGAGATGGTCCGCCATGCCCAAGCCGGTAAAACCGTGGTTCGTCTGAAGAGTGGCGACCCGACTGTTTTTGCCAGAGCCGGGGAAGAGATCGAAGCGCTCCGCGCCAACAACATTCCCTTTCAAGTCGTGCCTGGCATCACGACCGCGCTGGCCGCGAGTGCCTACGCCGGCATTCCGTTGACCCATTCCGATTACGCCTCGGCAGTTGCGTTCGTCACCGGTCACGAGAAGCCTGGCAAAGATGACTCGGCGATCGACTTCGGTGCGCTCGCCAGCTTCCCAGGCACGTTGGTCTTTTACATGGGCGTCACTACCGCTCCGCAGTGGTCGGCCGCTTTGATCGAGCATGGCAAGTCGCCGGACACTCCGTGTGCGATCGTTCGTCGCTGTAGCTGGCCCGATCAAGAAACGTTTCGCTGTACGCTAGGCGAGATCCCTAGCCTGCTGCATTCCGGTTCGAAGATCCGACCGCCGGTGATCACGGTTGTGGGTGAGGCCGCCGCCGATCGGGGCATGCCCAACTGGTTTGAAGAACGTCCGCTGTTTGGTCAATCGTTTCTGGTGACAAGGCCTTCGTCGCAAGCAATCGACTTGCACTATCCGCTGGCGGAAGCTGGCGCCGAGGTGCTGTTGCAACCAGCGATCGAAATCAACGATCCCCACGATCCGCAACCGCTTGAAGAAGCTTTGCAGCAGTTGAAATCTTTCGATTGGATTGTCTTCTCCAGCGTGAACGGGGTAGCCTATTTCCTGTCTCGGTTACGAGCGATCGGACTCGACTATCGAGCTCTCGGGCACGTGAAATTCGGGGTGATTGGCACCGGAACGGAAGCAGCGCTGCGGTCGTTTGGGTTTCGTGCCGACGTGGTTCCAGAAGAATTTCGAGCCGAGTCGCTGGTCGATACCTTGGCCAACGAGGTCTCTGGAAAACGTGTTCTATTGCCACGAGCATCTCGTGGTCGAGATGTCTTGCCGGAAGGGCTGAAGTCGCACGGGGCGGACGTGACCGAGGTGGTCACCTATCAAAGCGACGACGTCGTAGAACTTTCGTCGGAAGTCCAGAAACGTTTCGCAACGAAGGGGATCGATTGGGTGATTGTCACCAGCAGCGCGATCGCCAAGGCAACGGTGGCCTTGCTGGGAGAAGAGCTGAAGAAGAGCAAGCTCGTGAGCATCAGCCCGATTACTTCGAACACGCTACGTGAACTCGGCTTCGAACCCGTTGTCGAAGCCAAGATCTACACGATGGAAGGAATCGTCGACGCGATCCTCGAACATGTCGCGTCGACCGCGGACTAACGCTGGTAGATCGGTAAGTAGCCCAGATCCAACTGCATCATGATCAAGTTGCAGGCCGTGACATAGATTGGCCCGATGCTGGTTTCGTCCCAGTAGCCTTCGTTGTTTTGCTCGACGGTGATCCGGTCGTACAAACGATTGCGGAACGTATCCCACAGGCTCACATCGTTGGAACCTTCGCGGTAGACGACCTGCGAGTAGTACAGGTACGAATAATGCCAGTGGCTGAAGCTCTGGGCCTGCGATTGGATCTGGTAGAGGTTCTTCTTGCAGTAGTCGAGCATCTTCTGCACGACGTCTGACTTCGATTCGCCAGCGTTCTGAAGGCAGCAGATCGAAGCCGCCGTGATCGCTGGACGCGAAGTCCCTCGGTTCTTCGAGCTGTACGAGATCCCGCCGTCCGGATTCTGACAGTCGTAGATATACTTCTTGGCGTTCTCGATCACTTCCGAAGGTACCGGGATGCCGGCGTTGCGGCAGCCGCGAAGTCCCTGGACCTGGGTGATCGTCGTAGAGCCTTCGTCGAAGTCGTTTCCGTCCTTCGCACTGACGTAGCCCCAGCCGCCAGACTTGGTCTGGGCCGAGACGCTGAACTTGACCGCGTTGGTCAGAATTTTAATGAGATCTTCACGTCGGTCCGAGTCTTCTTCTTCTCCCAGGATCTGCGAGAGAAAGAGCATCGAGAAGCCGTGACCGTAGGTATAGCGGTTGTCGGTGACCGGGTCGCCAATCAAACCATTGGGACGGGCCTTCGAGACGAGGAACTCCACCGCTCGGCGGAGGTTCTCCGAGTACGGGCCCTGCATGGTGGTCGAGCCAGAGGCACATAAAGCGGTGCCAGCCAGGGCGGTCATCGCGGTGGGATAGTTCGCCGCGGTCCAGTGACCTAAGCGAGACTGGGTTCGTTGAACCCACGCCAGACCTTTCTCAACACAGGCTTCCCATGTGCGGCGTTGTGAATCGGAAGGAGGGGCCCCCAACAACGGAGGCGTCATGGCTGCGGCGGACAAGCCACCCAGCATTCCCAACATTCTTCGACGATTCAGGTTCACCATTCGCTAACTCCTTTGATTTGCTTAGGCTTCCTACTATTTTCACAGCCAAAACGAATCGCGTAAAGGAAAGTTTCTTAATAGCGATGGGGAAGAGGCGGGAACTCGCACGATTTTTCGGAACAGATCCCGCAATTTGGGGAACGCGTAGTGGGGCTACTTCTGTTCTCGGAACGTAGTGAACGCCAGGAAACCAAGAATTCCGGCGCACACGATGAACGAGACGTCCATCATCCAGCTGACGCCACCAAAGGGAACACCGGCCAACAGGTCGAGCGCAAATATCAAGAGTAGGAGAACGGCAACACCCATTCCCACAATCGTCAGCGCTTTCGGCATTGGCAACTCCTGGAGCAAATCAGCGATACGCTACGGTTTGAAAAGACAAATTTTGACCAATTTATCCAGTCCATCCAGTATACCTCCCAGAAAGGCAATGTCACCTAGAGCGCCCAGTCCACATAAAACAGGGTAGCTGATCGTCTTGCTTTCAGGTTCCAGATGGTGTCGGGCGATCGGAAAAGTCTTTAAATTGATACTGAACCGCCCTGGTGAAAGATGGTCTAATTTAAGTCGTAACTATATTTCCTACAAGTCTTTTGGTCGATCATAAAAGAAGATTTTAATGACGTTTTCCAATGATTCCCGGTGGCAATCTTTTCGCGAAGCGATGCCTGTTACCCGGAAGTGGGCCTATTTCGATCACGCCGCAGTCGCTCCACTGCCGGGTGTCACGGCTCAAGCAATTCAGTCTTGGTGCGACCAGGCAGCCCAAGAGGGGGATGTCGTTTGGCTCGACTGGGAACGTGCCATCGAGGCTACCCGCACCGCCGGAGCCCAACTGATTGGGGCCACGACCGACGAGATCGCCTTGGTCGCCAACACGACCCATGGCATCAATCTGGTGGCGGAAGGGCTCGATTGGAAATCTGGCGACAACATGGTGGTACTGGGGAACGAATTCCCCTCGAACCTTTACCCATGGCTCCACCAGGAATCGAAGGGGGTCGAGATCCGCGTGATCCCGGTCGACGGGGTCGAGCCCGACTTCAATCGCATTGCCGAGGCTCTCGATAGCCGCACCCGCCTGCTTTCGATGAGTTGGGTCAGCTACAAGACAGGTTGGCGGATCGATCCCAAGGCGGTAGCACGAATGGCGCACGATGCCGGCGCGTTGTTCTTTCTGGACGCGATTCAAGGGATGGGCGTCTTTCCGCTGGATGTGCGTGACGCCGACATCGACTTCCTGGCGGCGGACGGACACAAGTGGATGCTCGGCCCTGAAGGTGCCGGGCTGTTCTATGTCAAGAAGGAACTGCTGGACCAACTGCATCCGGTCGGCATCGGCTGGAACAGCGTCGCCGGTCGCACCAATTTCGATAAAACCGATCTCACGTTCCGCGAGAGTGCTGCCCGATATGAAGGGGGCTCGCAGAACATGCCCGGCATGATCGGCCTCGGGGCGAGCCTGCAGTTTCTCCTCAATCAGGGCGCCGGCCCGCAGCAATCGGCCGTAGGTGACCGGGTTCTCGAGGTAACCGACGCCATCTGCGAAGCGCTGACCAAGGCAGGGGCTCATATCATTTGCAGTCGGCAAGGGGACGAACGCTCCGGGATCGTTCCGTTTCAGGTCCCTGGCAAACTTCCCCAGGCCCTGCGCGCCGCCGGACAGAAGATCGGCGTGAATTTCAGCGTTCGTGGTGACTTTGCTCGAATCAGTGCCCATGCTTATAACAATCAGGCAGATCTCGACCGTTTGCTAGAAACGCTCGACGCTGTCGATTAAGCTTCAGGCACCAAGCCGTGTACGACTCGACGGGAAGCGTGCACCTACAAACGAGCCCAACCCGACGAAATGGAATCGCAGATGGTCGACTTCTCGGATCGTGAAGAAGTATTTGCCGAAGTTATCCCGAACAAACCGATGCGTCCTGCCAAGGTGACGGTGATCGCGGTGGTTGGCATCATCCTGGCAGCCATTTTCCTGTTGGGCTGCGTGGGCAGCATACCAGGCATTTTCATTCAGGCATTCGCACCCGATGCGTTTACCGTGGATCCGAGCAACGCCGACCCACAGCTCAAAGCCCAGCTTGAAATGCAAGAAAAGATGGGCGAAGTCACGCGGAAATACCTGCCAGTGATCATCGGGCTGAGCCTGTTCTCGTTTCTGATGGGTGTTTCGCTGATGTATGGCAGTATCCAATCGCTACGCAAGGACGAAGCGGGCACCTATCGTTTCCTGGCGAATGTCTGCTTAGCCGGGATCGTCTATACGCTGATTAATGCGGTGGTCACGACGATCCTGCAGATGGCCAACTGGCATGCCATGGAGCAAGCCTTGATGACGCTCCAGCAGAACGATGCCCAGTCGCAGATGTTTCGCACGATCATGTACTATTCAATCGTCGTGGGTCTCATCTTTGGCCTCGTTTATCAACTGGGGCAACTGATTTACTTCAGCTTGGGAAAATGGATCCTGAGCTATCATGCGTCGACCCTCGCATCACAAGATTAAGCCCACGTAAGTAGTTTCCAATTCTGAAAGACTTCCATGGCGGATGGCAATCGAATCGCCGTTTATGTTGGATCGTTCGATCCGATCACTCTGGGGCACCTGAATCTGATTCAGCGAAGCAGTAAGTTGGTCGACAAGCTGATTGTTGGCATCGGTATCAATGCTGAGAAGACCGGGCTGTTCAGTCCGACCGAGCGTATTGATCTGGTCCAGCGAGTTACGGCCGACATGCCGAATGTCGAGGCCCAAACGTTCGATGGCCTGGCGGTCGAATTTGTCCGCAACGTGGGCGCCCATGTGATGATTCGCGGGATCCGCCCCCTGACCGACATCGCCGGCGAGTTCACGATGATGATGGCCAACCGCAAGCTCGACAGTGGGATCGAAACGATCTTCCTGATGGCGGATGAAGAATATGGCCACGTTTCCAGCTCGCTGCTGAAACAGATCACGCCACTGGCCAACGACGAACAACTCGAGAAGTTCGTCCCGCCGTCGATCATCCCAGACTTGCGGGCAAAGCTCACGCGCTAAATCGTCCGGCCAGACAAGGGGAGGGGACCGGCGCTACCAGTCCCGTTCGACATGCAAAGAGTCGTCGGCGGAAGCCTGATTCTGGCGTAAGGCCTGCTGCGCTTGCTGATGCAGGATTGATCGGCGACGTCGGATCATCTGCTTCATATCGAAGCTGGTCATCCCGATCGAAGCCCCAACCTTGGTCAGCACGCGTTGTTCGTTCGCGCAGATGTTGCCGTCGGCCAGTGCCATGTCGATCATCCGGACCAGCCAATATTTGCCAATGCCGAAGTCCCCAGGCTTGGGTGCTTCCAGTTCGTTTCGCTTCGCAGCGAGGCACATTTCTTTTAGCTGTTGGTTGGTGATTTTGAATTCCGCCGCCAACGACTTGAGCTGATCGACTTCGCGTGGATCGAATTTGCCGTCCGAGGCTGCGACAACCACCACCCAGGCAAACATGTCGACCGAACGCATCCCTTCGGTCCATTCTTTCAACTGCAGAGTCCGAGCCCGCATGACGGCGTCGACATCGTACTGACTAAGCCCGATCGCCATGGCCGTCGCATTGAGTAGCTTTCGCTCCCACTCTTCCAAACGGCCATCGATCAGGCAAACATCGACCATCGCCGAAAGCCAACGCTTCACCAGCATCGGATTCAAATCTCGTAGATGAGCCCGATCGAGCGGCATGCGTGATTTCATTCCTTGGATCAGCACGTCGCGAGGAACCTCGCAGGCCCGAGCCACTTCCAGGATGAAGCCCTGGGCACTCTTTCGCGAGACGTTCAGTTCGGTCGAAATCACGCCAATCAAACGGCAAAGCGTGACGTCGTCTTCGCGAACGTGAATATCTGGCGTGGCACCATCGATCTGGATCCCTTCCATCTCGCTCTTGGTGAATGCCGGCATTGCCTGATCAACGACAATCACGCGTTTGAGCTGGGTGTCTTCATCGTATTCCGAAGTCATCACGGCCACCTTCGGCTCGATCCCCTCGTACGCCTTCTTGCGCAGTGCCAACGCCGCGGTCGATGTAAACGGAAGGATGTCGGCCAAGGTCCATTCCAAGGCACCATCGTTCAGCACGGTGTGGCAGAACTCGCAGGCGTGCGAAGCGTTATTCGATTCGGGAGCACCACACTTGGGGCAATGCGAACTGGTAATGGTTCGCTCGATTCGGGTCATCGTGCCATGTTGTCGCACCAGAACCATCATCGAGCTGAATTGCACCGGATCGCGTTCCAGTTGGAAGTCACCACGCCTGTCGACCGTCCCGCGAAGTGCGGTCCAGCGAACATGCATCAGTGCCTTATCGAGCGGTGCTTCTGCGATCACGCCGGAAACGTCGGCTGCCAGAATTTTCGGCTGCAGAAAGATCATCCGCGTGCCGTTGGCATCGGGCTGCAGTTTCTGGGCATACGCTTCGCAAAAGCGATCGGTGGCGACTTTACCCAGCGGGTCGATCGTTCCGATTCGGTCGGCCAGAAATTTGCGGAAGAAGATCACGCTCGCTCGATCTTCCAGATAATGCGAACTGAAGCCTTTATCTTGCTTGATCCAGTAACGGGTTACGCTGCTCATCTTGAAAGGCTTGGTCACCTTCCAGGAAGAACCATCCGAGATTTCGGATAGCACCCAGTCGTGCTCGCCGGAACGGACCATGCTGTCGCAGGCAGGGCATTTCTCCCATTGGTTCACCGAAACATCGGCACCGCAGTTGGGGCAATTGCCATGGATCGAACCGAAGTCGCCCGAGCGGGTCTTCGCTCCGCGGCGGCGTAAGAAGGTCCAGACTTCGCTGATCGGCTCAATCTCGTCCAAGGCAATCGAGGCCTCGGCATGCATCATCTGGTATTCGCGATGCGCCTTGCCGATGATCCGCAGCGAGATCACCTCGAAGGCGTTTTCGTTGTTCTTCGCGGAACTGATCTCGACGGGAACGATCTCGGTCAGTTCGAGCTTGTCGGTCTTGCGATATCGCCCGAGGCTTTCTTCTTCTTCCAAACGAAAGACGACACGCTGGTAAATTCCATCCGACATAAAAGCTCGGATGTCGTTCAGATCGCGGCTATCGACCGCTTTTTCCAGTTCGATGAAGGCCTTGCCAGCCGCGGCACAGAAGGTCTGGAGATCGAAGTTCGGGTCGGCCTCTTGGATCGCTTCGAGAGCTTGATCCATCTGGTCCATCCGGGCCCGTTTGTTGCCCAGCCGAATCAGCGAGAGCGTCCGAAATCCGCCGTGGAGATGCTCGGTGAGGATCCCTCCCACGATCATCACGATCACCACGACGAAACCGGCAATCTCTCCTCCAACAGCGAGCGGAATGGATTGGACCGGCAGCAGTTCGTACATGGGATCGATTTCGGGGCCAAGGACAAGGTTTGCCGGGGAAAGACTCACCCGGCAATTTCGACATCTTATTCGTCGAGTCTAGAAGAACCTTGGCGAAAAATCGACCAATTCCACTAATTTCGCTCGTCGCGGTGTTCTTTTCCGCGATCTTGCAGATATCGACGCAGGTACAAGGCCCGTTCGATGTTGCGACCTGCCGTGTCCAGCTCGTTGCCCCGCAGTTTCTGCAGATGGGCCGGCTGCGTTTCGACAAACAGCTTGTTGATGTCGGAAATGGCCAAGTCGTCGATCAGCCCCAAGTTGACGCCCATTCGCACGCTCGAAAGCAAGTGCATGGTCTCTTCGCTGCTGATCGTCTGAGCGGTGCACAAGATCCCGTATGCCCGGCTGATCTTGTCGTGCAGGTCTTCGCGGTTCTGAGTGATCAGGAAGTCGCGAGCTTTGCGTTCGTAGGCGATGATCATCGGCACGACGCCGCTGACCTGACCGATCAATTCTTCTTCGGACTTGCCCAACGTGATCTGATTGCTGATCTGATAGAAGTCGCCCATGGCCTGCGAGCCTTCGCCGTACAAGCCACGCACCGCCAGGTTGATCTTCTGCAAGCTGCGGAAGACCTTCTCGATCTGGTTGGTGATCACCAGGGCCGGCAAGTGCAGCATCACGCTGACTCGCATGCCGGTGCCGACGTTGGTCGGACAAGCGGTCAAATAGCCGAGTCGTTCGTGGAAGGCGTAGGTCAGCTTGCTTTCCAGTTGATCGTCGACTTCGTTGATCTGCTGCCAGGCACTGTGCAGATCGAGACCGCTTTTCATCACTTGAATGCGAAGATGATCTTCTTCGTTGATCATCACGCTCAAGCGTTCGTCGTTGTCGATCGCCACGCTGCGGGCACCTTCGGCCTCGGCATGTTCGCGGCTAATCAACTGGCGTTCGGTCAGAAACTGGCGATCGACATGGGCCAGTTCATCGACGCGAAGATAGTACAGTGCATTGAATCCAGGGATCGCGTGGAGGCGATCGTGGACCATCTTTTCGATCGATTTGCGATCTTGCGGCGAGCAGCGGCGAATGAACGGGAACTCGGCCAGGTTGCGAGCCAGACGAATACGACTGCTTATCACGATATCGGACTCCGGTCCGCTACCGCGCATCCATTCGCCAGATCGACATGCCAATTCATTTAGTTCCACGTAAGTCTAACCTTCACTCTCCAGTTACTTGCTTGCCAACGTGAACCGCAGGGAACGGCCCCAGGGCTACGACTGCCCATCCTCAATCTTACGGATTTCATCCCGTATTTGGGAAGCACGCTCGTAATCTTCCTTTTCAACCGCCGCTTTCATGTCGTTGTGCAGTTGAATGAGCCGTGTTTGCTCTTGCGAGGTTTGCTGGTGATGCTTGGGATGCTTCCCAGCATGCTGACTGTCGCCATGAATGTTGACGATCAGCGGCTCCAGTTCGCTGCCGAAGCAGGTGTAGTCGTGCGGGCAGCCAAGGCGGCCTTGATTACGGAACTCGTAAAAACTGATCCCACAGATCGGGCAGACCTGTTCGTCCAGCTTGGCGAGCTCTTTCGCGGTGTCGGCCACCTTCAATTGATGATGCAGCATACCAGCCAGCGACGGCTGAATGGGCGTACCACCCGAAGGATTAT
Organism: Bremerella cremea; assembly: GCF_039541315.1. Taxonomy (GTDB): domain Bacteria; phylum Planctomycetota; class Planctomycetia; order Pirellulales; family Pirellulaceae; genus Bremerella; species Bremerella cremea. The sequence continues at coordinate 493,079 of NZ_BAABFZ010000003.1, forward strand.
TCGTCAGGTACGACTGCGCGCACTGCTCGCACAAGTGAAGCTCGTGCGGCTTCTCACCGGTTAACTCGGTGATGTGAAACGTGGCGGGCTTTTCGCATTGTTGACACTTCATGACGAAAAATCGCCTCCTTCCACCCCAAATGAAACTGCTGGATTGCCTGCGGGTTGACCGACTTGCCCAAGTTGGCCGAAGACGATCAACGTAAATCCAATTCGCAATTAGAGATACTGCGACGGGATTATTCTGGATTCTATCGACGCCAAGGGGGGTGTCAAGATTAGACGTCATGCCGTTCAATGTTACCGGAGCCCGAAACGACTGCCGCGTGAACTTTTACGACGCCGCACGGGTCTCCTCCAACGGATTGGTCACGTATTACTCCTTGGCAGATGAATCGACTCATGCCGTACCTCCCTGAATTGCCCGAGTTTGAGAAGCTGGCGAATAAGTTCGAAATCATTCCCGTTTATCGGCGATTGATCAGTGATTCGATGACTCCGGTCTCGGCATTCCACAAACTGGACAGTGGCGAGCCCGCTTGTTTGTTTGAAAGCGTCGTCGGGGGAGAGAAGGTCGGGCGATACAGTTTTATTGGGATTCATCCCGAATATCACCTGAGCGCGACACGCGATCAGGTCACCATCCAAAGTGACGCCGGAACCGAGACCTTCACGTCGGCCAACCCGCTGGAAGAATTGCGCAAGCGACTCGAAACCGGCAAGGTCGCCCACATCGAAGGGCTCCCCCCGTTCAACGGTGGCGCGATTGGCTACGCTGGGTACGACGTGGTGCGTTACGTCGAAAACCTGCCCAATGCCCCGCACGACGATCGCAAACTGCCTGATCTTTCGTTTGGCTTCTACAACAACTTGGTAGTCTTCGACAACGTTAGCAAGACTGCTTATGTGATCGTGATGGTGAAATGTCCTGCCGATCAGCCGAACGATCTGCCTGCCATCTACGAAAAAGCCTGCCAGCGAGCCGAAGAGATCGTTGCCAAACTGACCAAGCACGATCCGACGCTGACCCCAACCGACATCGATCTGACCGGCATCCCCACGATTCCTTATCGTTCCAACTTCACGCCGGAAGACTTTGAAGCCGCCGTCCATAAGTGTGTCGAATACATCGAGGCGGGCGATATTTTCCAGGTCGTCTTCAGTCAGCGACTGGAAGTCGACATCCAGAGCGATCCGTTCGAGATCTATCGAACGCTGCGGATTGTGAACCCAAGTCCGTTTATGTTCTTTCTTCGCACACCTGAGACGACCCTCGTCGGCAGCTCGCCCGAGATCATGGTTCGGGTCATGGATGGTGTCGTCACCGTCCGTCCCTTGGCCGGAACTCGCCCGCGCGGTCTGACGGAAGCGGAAGATCAACGGCTGGCCGAGGAACTGCTGGCCGATCCGAAAGAACGTGCCGAACACATCATGTTGGTCGACTTGGGCCGCAACGACGTTGGCCGTGTCGCCAAGTATCGCAGTGTCCAGCTCAGCGATGTGATGGCCATCGAACGGTACAGCCATGTGATGCATATCACGTCGAACGTCACCGGCGAACTTCCAGAAGGGAAGGATGCGTTCGATGCTCTGGCGGCCTGTTTGCCAGCCGGAACGGTCTCAGGCGCTCCGAAAGTTCGCGCGATGGAAATCATCGACGAAGTCGAACCTCACCGTCGCGGCCCATACGCCGGTGCGGTTGGCTACATCGATTACGGCGGCAACATGGATACCTGTATCGCTCTGCGAACGATCGTAATCCAGGATGGCACTGCTTACGTCCAAGCTGGCGCTGGCATCGTGGCCGACAGCGATCCGAAGATGGAATACCAGGAAACGCTGAATAAGGCTCGCGGTATTCTCAAGGCGATTGAAATCACCGAACGTCGTTCGGCAGCCGCGAAGGGGAGCTAGTCCGCTTCACACTGCTTTTCTCAACCCGGTCGGCGTGCCAAAATGGAACGCTGGATGAACGCGTGTTCGTCCTCGATTCCTTGCCGAGAATAAAGGCCCCGCCGTTGAGAACCATGATTCACGTTATCGCCACGATCGAACTTGCCCCAGGTACCCGCACCACGTTCCTCGAACATTTCCATAACCTGGTGCCAGAAGTTTTGGAAGAGAAGGGCTGCATCAGCTACGGCCCTACCATCGACGTCGACGCCGAACTCGACGTTCAAATCGGTCCTCGCGACAACGTCGTGACTGTGGTCGAAGCCTGGGAATCGGTCGAAGCTCTGCACGCCCATCTCGCCGCTCCCCACATGGATGCCTACCGCGAAAAGGTCAAAGACATCGTGGTCGGAATGCAAATCCAAGTCCTGAGCCCTGCTTAGGACCTCCCCATGCGAGACGTCCTGTCGGCCTTGATTGCCAGTGTGCCTCATGGAAAGTCAGCGGCTTTTTGCCAGTTGATGGACACCCGAGGTTCGACTCCGCAAAAAGCAGGAGCGGCCATGCTGGTATTTCCCGACGGCCGACAGGTCGGGACGCTTGGCGGTGGCTGCGTCGAAGCGGAAGTCAAACGTCACGCGATCGAACTTCTTCGGATCGGTACCCGTAACGTGGTCGAATTTTTGCTCGACCACGATTATGGCTGGGACGACGGCTTGATCTGCGGTGGTCGCATGGAAGTGCTGATCGAGCCCCTTCCGGCTGGCAGCGAAGTTCGCTTCTTCCGATCAATCATGGAAGTGATTGAATCGAACCACGGCGGAACGTTGGCGGTGGCACGCGATCGCGACGACAGCCAGCCCCGACAGTTCGGTCTGACTTTGCTTTCTCCCTCAGGGGCGATCGTCGCGATGCTCGGTTCGGCTTCGCTCTGTCGTCAGGCGAAAGCGGTTGCGGAAGATGCCCTCCGGCCATTGGCGACTCGGCCCCTCTCTTACCGAGCCGAAGGAATCGCCTTCGTGCCGATTCTCCCGCGGTGTGAATTGTTGATCTTCGGTGGTGGCCATGTCGGTCAGGCGGTCGCTTCGCTGGCACAGCAAGTCGATTTCGATGTCACCGTGGTCGACGATCGTCCCGACGTCGTCACCGATCAGCGATTTCCGACCGCCATGCGACGAATCGCAGGCGATTTCCGCGAAGTCTTGCCGACGCTTCCTTTGCGAGACGGCAGCTTTGGTCTGGTTGTGACACGAGGTCATAACCACGACGAGATCGGACTTTATCACCTGCTGAAGCGACCGCTGGCGTACCTCGGGATGATCGGTAGCAAGCGAAAGATTCGTCTGATTTATGACGACTTGCTAGAGAAGGGCATCACGCCAGAGCAGTTGGCGAAGGTGCATGCCCCGGTCGGGCTCGACATTGGATCGCGCACGGTCGAGGAAATCGCGGTCAGCATCGTGGCTCAGTTGATTGCCCACCGCAATGGAGCCAGCTCTTGATGCGTCGTCCTCGTAGCTTTGCGATCATCCCGGCCTGCGGTCAAAGTCGCCGGATGGGAACCGATAAGCTGACACTACGATGGCGCGACTCCACCATTCTGCAAACAGTCGTCCGAACCTGGCTGGCCTCGGAAATCGATCACGTCTGTATCGTCTTTACGCGTGCTCGATACGACCTGCAAGAGATGCTGGCCGACGTGAATATCGACAAGGTCCTGGTCCCGATTGCTCCCGCCGACATGAAGGGAACCATCCAGGTCGGGCTCGACTTCCTGCAGGCGAACTACCGACCGACGCGGTCGGATCGCTGGCTGGTCGCCCCAGCCGACATGCCCACCTTGTCGGCAACCACCATCAACCAGGTTTTGCATGCAGCGGCCGAGTACCCCCAAAGCATTGTTTTGCCGGTCCGCCAGGGCAAGCATGGCCACCCAGTAGCGATTCCGTGGAAACTTGCGGCAGAGGTCGCCGGGATTCCGGAAGATGAGGGGCTGAATTTCCTGTGGCAGCATCATAAACCCCAGGAAATTTCGGTCGAAGAGCTAGGCCAAGATGCCAACACCCCAGACGAATTAATAAAACTCCGAAAATCTCATAACGCCTGACGCCAGGTGAAGTTGTCCTTCTGCTTGCTTCTCTGTCGTAACTCGCCTACGCTACGAAGTAACTCGAAAGCCTGACGCGGGCCTAATTTAGGCCGCTGTCAGCTACTCCTCACTCGGCGGATGAAGACCTCTCCAGAATGGCATCCACACTCGAATCAGCGCGAAACGAATTCACTCCGCTGTTGGCATCTCCGATGCAGCGCAACTGGCTGACCACTTTGATGCTGCTTAGCCTGCTGGCGACCACCGGTTGCTCTGGCTGCTTCAAGCCGGCAGAGACTTTGGAAGAACGCGAAAAGCGTCTGGCCAAGGAAGAAACCAAAGACGATTTCGAGCCTGCCAAGCTGAACGTTCTGCCGTCCGACGATCGCCGCACGCAGCTTAACCGCGTGAAGCCAGGGCATTGGACCAACGTCAGCACGTTGATGAAGGCCAACAACTACGACTTCCGCGGCGAGCTCTTCGCCTCGACGGTCGATTCGGACAGCAACCCGATTCCGATCACCGACACCGACTATTACTTCACGGCGACCCGGCCGATTGCTCTTCCGAAAGGGCAAGACCGCTGGTCCGACATGCTGTTCTATCCACCACTGCTGGATAAGAACATTGCGCAGTCGCGGCTGTTCGCGTGCGACCTTCGCCCTGTATCGGGTGGCCGTCCAGTCTTGATGGACCGCCTGGCAGTGACACGCATGCACGCCCAGGAATACTACATGGTGGTCCTCGCGAGTGCTTCGGATCAGTATCAGTTCCTGGAAGCAACCGACGTGATTCGTCCGCTGCATGGCCTGGTATCGGCCGACCAGAGTGCTCCGCATTATCGGCTGGTCCTGCCGAAAACGGTCGATCGTGTTTCAATCCCCGAGAACCCCATGGCATGGACCACCATCGCCTACGTGATCTGGGACGGCATCGACCCGGAACTTCTTTCGCTCGACCAACAGCAGGCAATGATTGACTGGCTGCACTTTGGCGGGCAGTTGATCATCAGTGGGCCAGACTCGCTCGATCGCTTGAAACTCAGCTTCCTGGCCGATTACTTGCCGGCAGAAGATGGTGGCAGCATCGAACTGCCCGAAGAGCGTTTTGCCGAATGGAACAAGCAGTTCGTCACTGAAGAACACATCTACGAAAACGAAGCCTGGCAAGACGTTCGCTACGAAGTCAAACTGCAAGCAGGCAACGTGCGTGGCTCGGATCTGCAGCTTCGCCCGGAAGCCGCCTACGTCCCGCATACCGGCGACCTGGTGGCAGAACGCCGTGTTGGACGTGGTCGAATCGCGGTGACGGCATTTCAGATCCGTTCTCCGGACATCTCGCGAAACTGGAAGAACTTCGACAACTTCTTCAACTCGGTCCTGCTACGGCGGGCACCTCGCGAATTTCGCACCACGGAAGACAACCTTCCATCCAGCGGCTGGAAGGACGCCAGCATCAATTTCAACGATCCACGCTGGGTAACGTCGTTACGCTTTATGTCGCGCGACCTGGCCGATATGACCAGTACGCATCGGAAGATCGATGCCGGCGAAATCGAAGTCGGTTCGAAGGAAGCCGCCAGAGCCGAGCACCAACCCAATGAAGAGTGGGAAACCTTTGTCGATGCCAACCAGATGATGCGAGAGCGGCCGAAGCAAGTCAATTTGAAGATTGACGAGTTCGCCGGCTTCACGGTCGATGCTCAGGCCGGGATCGGTGGCTGGAGCGACAAAAGCGGTATCGCGGTCGCGGCCCGAGATTGCTTGCGAGAGGCAGCCGGCATCACGATCCCCAGCGGCAACTTCGTTCTGCGTGTCACGGCTGGCTACCTGCTGGTACTCGTTCCGCTGAACTGGTTCGTTTTCTGGCTCATGGGCCGGGTCGAATGGGCCTGGATCGCGGCGCCGATCATCGCGGTTGCCGGAGCGATCTGTGTGATTAAGCTGGCCGAACTCGACATCGGCTTTGCCCGCAGCCGGACCGAGATCGCCTTCATGGAAGCCCATGCCGGCTATCACCGAGCCCACCTCACCCGGTACACGTCGCTCTACACATCGTTGAGCACCACCTACGATCTATCGTTCACCGAATCGTCGGCGGTCGCTTTGCCGTTTGGCCGCAGCCGTGATGCACGCAGCAACCAGTCGCGTCGATTCGGCGAAGCCTACAGCGAAGTGCACTATCACCAGGATGGTGGCGACGTTCACCTGAGCGGTTTGCAAGTCGCCTCGAACTCGTCGACGATGATCCACAGCGAGTACTTCACTTCCTCGTCGAGCAAGCCGATGTTCCAGTGGAAGGAAGACACCGCCGGCGGCGGAAGCCTGATTTACTCGGCACCCGAAACGCTCACCGATGTCGGTATCATTCGGCGAAACGAAAAGACCAAGTTGATCGAAGTCGCTTGGGTCGGTGACCTGACGACCGATTCGGAACAACCAATTCAATTCCAAGTCGCCAAGTCGAACTGGGAACTCTTCCCGCAGTGGGAAGCTTCAGAAGTTTTGGGAATGCCCCCAACGCCAGGCGAAGTCAGCCTGCGACACTTGCTGAATGCCGTGAAAGACGTGCAGCAGCTCAAGCCAGGCGATACCCGTTTGATTGGCTGGACCTCGGAAGATATGCCCGGCCTGACGATCAACCCGGCATCGACACAGCGAACGATTCGAACGGTGGTCGTCGGCCACTTGAAGCAAGCTCCGCTGGGTGTCCCTGAGCGGGATGCCAACACGCGGCGTTTCCTTGGCCAGGAACCGGCTCAGCTTCAAGCGATGGAACTGGATGCCATCGAACAACTCAATTAGTCCCAAGTAAATCGACCCATCAGCGGGCACCTCGGAATACGCACCCATGATTGAACTTGTCGACTTTGGCAAAGACTACGGCGACTTCACCGCGGTGAAGTGCTTGAACCTGAAGATCGAAGCAGGCGAAATGTTCGGCTTCATCGGTCCCAACGGTGCCGGCAAAAGCACGAGCATTCGCTTTCTAGCCACGTTGCTCAAGGCATCCCGCGGCGAAGGCTTCGTCAACGGTTTTAACGTCGCCCAGCAGCCGATGGATGTGCGTCACAGCGTTGGTTACATGCCGGACAACTTCGGCGTGTACGACGGCATGAAGGTGTGGGAGTTCCTCGACTTCTTTGCGGTTGCTTACAAGATTCCTCGCACTCGTCGTAAAGCGGTGATCACCGACGTGCTGGAACTCCTCGACCTGACCCACAAACGTAACGACTTCGTCAACGGTCTGTCGCGCGGGATGAAACAGCGTCTCTGCCTGGCAAAGACATTGGTGCACGATCCTCCCGTTTTGATTCTGGACGAACCTGCCAGCGGTCTCGATCCGCGTGCCCGTCTGGAAGTGAAAGCTCTGCTGAAAGAGCTCCGCAAGATGGGAAAGACGATTTTGATCTCCAGCCACATTCTGACCGAACTGGCCGACTGCTGCACCTCGATTGGCATCATTGAACGTGGCGAACTGCTGATGAGTGGAAGCATCGAGGAAGTTTATCGACGGATTCGTAAGAACCGCATCATCAACATCAAGTTCGTCGATGGAATGGATGCCGGGCTGTCGATCATCCGCAGCATGCCCGAGTGCGTTGACGTTGATGTCGACCGTGGCCAGGTAACCTGCGAACTGCAAACCGACGACCAAGGGGTCGCTTCGCTGCTGAAGAAGCTGGTCGACAACAAGGTAAATGTCCGCACATTTGCCGAAAAGGATCCGACCCTCGAAGACGTCTTCATGATGGTGACCAAAGGCCTGGTTACTTAATCGCGACGACGGCACTTGGGAGGAACCTACAGTGCGTTATTTACTAAAGAAGAAGTTCTGGTCGCTGGGCACGAAGTTTTTCGTCTACAACGAAGAGGGCGAACCAGTGTACGAGATCCGCGGGAAGTTTCTTTCCTGGTCGGATCAATTCTCGCTGCTCGATCTTGAAGGCAACGTTCTGGCCGAGATCCACAAGCGATCGTTCCAATGGAAGCCTCGCTTCGGGATCTATCGCGACGGAGAACTGTTTGCCGAGATGGTTCAGAATTTCACCTGGACCAACAAACGCTACACGATCGAGGCTCCCGACGCCAACTATGTCGTTGAAGGGAACTTCTGGGATTACCAGTATCAAGTCGAACGCGATGACGAATCGATCGCGGAGATCGCTTCCCCATTCTGGGTTTGGGAAAATGGCTACGGCATCGAAACGGTCGACGGAGCAGACAATATCTTGGTTCTGTGTGCCTGCCTGATCATCGACCGCGTGAAGACTCGCAAACGAGAAGCGATGCGTCGCAGCTCGGACTGATCATCTCTCTGCTTACATCAGGATGATCTGCCCACGTTCGTCACGACGTTCCCATTCACGACGGACTTCGCCCAAACCATACGCGCACAACTCGAACTCGTGGCTCAGTTTGCTCAGCAGTTCCGCTTCGTCATCCGAGTGTTCTTCGGCGGAAAGCTCGCTTGCCTTGGAATAGGCCTGCTTGCCCACCGACCAATAGTTGAGCAGGTGATCTTTCTTGTCCGCCTTCTGCATACGCTCGAGGCTTTCCGGATAAACGCCGCTCCAGAAGAGCAGAAAGTCGCCCACGTGTTGGTGGACAGCCCGTTTCGCCTGGCCTATGCGGGCCTCGGCCTCGATCATCATGTCGACCACTTCAGTCAAAGGCCGGCCGGTCAGGCTACGTACCTTGAAGACCATGTCGCTACGAATGAAACGAGTTAGAAGACCGGTCAGATAGTCGATCAGATCGGTATCGGGAACGCCTAGCTGACCCTGGAAAGTCTGCTCAGTGATCCCCGCAAAGAAGCGATGCATCGGTGTGCTATCATTCTCGGCATGCATAAATGGTTCTCCTCCCGTACTTCAAAGTTCGGTCAGCAAAACCCAGCAGGCAATTGGCGTAAAGCTACCAATCGATGCCGCGATCGGGGTATCGTTCTTGCCCGCTGGTCAAGTTGAGTCCACACGCATGTTGGGGCAAATTTGCGGACGGCCAGTGGTTGGCCAGCCATTCGCAAACGCTCTAAAGCTACATTAATTTCGGCTAATAGTCGGAGTCAAGTTCAGAAATTTGACTAATAGAATTGTAGACCATGAACCACAAAAGGGTAGTTCGAGGCTACAGAATTCCGCGTGATCAGCTTTTCCAGAAAACGGGTTTAGCCGTTCAAAGCGTCCAAAAGCGAGTCGGCATATTCGCCCACGCCCTGGATCACTTCTTCGGCTGGCTTGGTTTCCGCTTCGCTCAGGCGGCGTACGATGGCTGAACCAACGATCACCCCGTCACAGGCATCCTTCAGCATGTGGACATGCTCTGGCTTGTTGATGCCGAAGCCAATGCAGATCGGCAGATCGGACTGCGACTTGAGCCACTGCACGTTCTCGACGATGTTCGAGGGCAGTTCGGTTCGCTCGCCGGTGATTCCCGCGACCGAGACGTAGTACAGAAAGCCGGTCGAGGTCTCGAGGATCTTTTTGGCTCGTTCCTTCGACGTGGTCGGCGTGACCAGTTGAATCAAACTGAAATCCCGTTCGCGGCAGATGGCGGCGAACGCTTCCGATTCTTCCACCAGCAGGTCCGGAACGATCGCCCCCGAAATGCCGGCGGCCTGGGCCATGTCCAAGTACTTTTCCGGTCCATGACGATGGATGATCGCGTAGCTGATCATCGTTACGACCGGGCAGGGAAGGGCAGGGGTGACCGAGCCGATCGTATCGAGAATCGACGACAGCTTGATCTTCTTATCCAAGGCCCGCGTGTACGAAGCTTGAATGACCGGGCCATCGGCGATCGGATCGCTGTACGGAATCCCGACTTCGCAAACCGCGGCTCCACGCTTGCCCAGTTCTTTCAAGGCGGCTGCGGTAATCTCCAGCGAAGGATCCCCGGCGGTCACAAACGGAACGAGGGCCTTCTTGTTTTGCTGACGCAGGGTTTCAAATGCTCGATCAACTGCTGACATCGAGAAATCGCCTTGGTAGTTGGTTGCTGGTGGTCTGCCGAAGAGTTGAAAACCGGTTTAGTACTGAACGCCTTTGAGTCGTGCGATCTCGGCGGCGTCTTTATCGCCACGCCCTGACAGGCAGACGAGAACGACCTGATCTTTCGGCATCTTGGCGGCCAGATCCATCGCCTTGGCGATGGCATGCGACGATTCGAGTGCTGGCAAGATACCTTCCGTCGCAGCCAGGGCGTCGAAACCCTTCATCGCGGCGTTGTCTTCGCAGCAGGTGTATTCCACGCGTCCAGTTGCCTTCCAATAGCTGTGCTCGGGACCGACGCCAGGATAGTCGAGACCGGCCGACATCGAGTGGACATCGCAGGTCTGGCCATCTTCGTCCTGCATCACGAAGCTGTAGCTACCGTGCAGCACGCCCGGTTGGCCGTAGGTCAGTGGCGAAGCATGATCGCCAGCGTTCGGACCACGTCCGCCAGCTTCCACGCCGATCAGTTCGACTTCTTTGTCTTCGACAAACGGATAGAACATCCCGGCGGCGTTGCTTCCGCCACCGACGCACGCCACCACCTTGTTCGGCAAGCGGCCGAGGCGGTCGAGGCTTTGCTGGCGAGCTTCATCACCGATCACGGCTTGGAAGTCGCGGACGATACGTGGGAATGGATGCGGCCCAACGACGCTACCCAGAATGTAATGGGTGTCTTCCACCGACGACATCCAATCGCGCATTGCTTCGTTGATCGCATCGCGAAGGGTTCGCGAGCCGGTCGTCACCGGGCGAACTTCCGCACCGAGAAGCTTCATGCTGAAGACGTTGGGTGCCTGGCGACGAATGTCTTCTTCGCCCATGTACACCACGCAAGGAATGCCGAAGTGAGCACACGCGGTGGCGGTGGCGACACCATGCTGACCGGCACCCGTTTCGGCGATGACTCGCTTCTTGCCCATTCGCATGGTCAGCAAGGCCTGGCCGAGCGTGTTGTTGATTTTGTGGGCGCCGGTGTGATTGGTATCTTCACGCTTCAGCCAGATCTGAGCACCACCACACTGTTCGCTCAAGCGGCGAGCGAAATAGAACGGCGAAGGACGGCCGACGAAATCTCGCAGCAGGCTCTTCAGTTCTTCAAAGAAAGTGGGATCCTGAACCGCCTTTTCATACTCGGCGGTCAACTGGTCGAGAGCCTGGGTCAACGTCTCGGGAACATAACGCCCCCCGAACGGACCAAAGCGGCCAGCGAGATCAGGAACATTGCGACTGGCGGTACCTAGACTTTCCATCGGCGGGTCCATGTGTCACGATTTTGGGGAATTGAGTCGCCCTGGGGTAGTTCCCATTATGGGAGGCAGGTGCCTGGAAGATAAACCATTGAGTATCCGGGCAACTCTAAAGGGGGTCAAGTGGACGCTTGCAAGGCGATTGCGTCTGTTCTACCACGGAGATTGATTCATTGCCGGAACTTCCTGAAGTTGAAACGATGCGTCGCGGGGTCTTAGGACTGGTAGGCGGGCAGATCGAAACGTTCGAAAAACTTCCCTGCGAACGACGTCCTATCGGCATAACGCCCGCTGCCGCGCCACTTCGTAAGCGAATCGTCGGCCGCACGATCGAGCGGATCGATCGCCTTGGGAAGCGGGTTTTGCTGGTGCTCGACGATCAGTCGCGACTGATGTTCGAGCCCCGGATGACCGGGCTGGTACTGATCTCGGATCCCCCGACCGTCGAGCATCTGCGGGTACGGCTCGCCATTTCTGGAACTGCCCATCCCGAGCTTCTCTATTGGGACCGACGTGGTCTCGGTTCGGTTCGGTGGTTTTCCGAGAAACAATTCGAGGCAGAATTTCACGCCGGTCGCTTGGGTCCCGATGCCCTCGACATTGATCCCGCCGCGTTTCAAGCCACCTTTGCCAGCACTCGGCAACCGGTCAAAGTGGCGCTGCTCGACCAGAAAAAGGTCGCTGGCATCGGCAACTTGTACGCGTCCGAGATCTTGCACCTGGCCAAGGTCCATCCGGCTCAGCCATGCCATCAGTTGTCGACGCAGGCCTGGAAACGAATTCATGGCTGCATGGTGGAAGTGCTGCAGTTGGCGATTCAATACGAAGGCTCGACCCTCAACGATGGCACCTATCGTAACGCGCTCAACCAGTCAGGTGGCTACCAGAATCATCACCGCGTCTATGCGAAGGAGGGGGAAGTCTGCTCGTCGTGCGGCAAAGGAGTGATCGTACGGACCGTGCAAGCACAGCGAGCGACCTTCTTCTGTCCGAAATGCCAGAAGCAGAAGTAATTCGAGGAACGCACATTTCGATTGTTTTCTGGTCTTGGGTCCGGTTAAATAAATTCATTCCACTCCTCATTCCTCGCTCCTTCACGGAGGTCCTGCCATGGCTGGTCGCATTCCTTTCGCTTCCCCCACTCGTCGCCAATTTCTGCAAACGGCAGCCGCCACCACGGCTGGCCTGGCGGTTGGTGGCCGCTCGTTGATCGCCGCCGACGAGTCGGCGAAGCAAGATTCGCCCGAGTCGCTGGTGAAAGTTCTCTACGACTCCCTTTCCGAATCACAGAAGAAATCAGTTGCCTTCGATTGGGATCACGAAGACCCACTGCTGGGCACGCTTCGTAACCATGTCGAAAACAATTGGCACATCGTCGATCAAACCATCGATGGCAACTTCTACACAAGCGATCAAAAGCATCTGATTCGCCAGATCTTCGTCGGCATGATCAACCCTGAATGGGTCGAGCGTTTCGATCGCCAGTTGAAGGACGACGCCGGCGGTTTTGGCAAGCAGCAAAACATTGCCATCTTCGGTAAGCCGGGCGAAGGCAAGTTCGAGCTGGTCATCACCGGTCGTCACATGACGATGCGTTGCGATGGCAACTCAGCTGAGCACGTTGCGTTTGGTGGTCCAATTTTTTACGGCCACGCTGCTAAGGGCTTCAACGAGAAGTCGGGGCATCCGGGCAATGTCTTCTGGTCCCAAGCCCAAGCTGCGAACAAAGTGTTCGAGGTGCTCGACGGTAAACAGCAGCAGGTTGCCTTGGTGAAAGAAAGCCCGATCGAACAACGGGTCGACTTCCAGGGAACCGGCGGCAAGTTCAGCGGCATTCATGTCGGCAGCCTGGCGGACGACCAGAAATCAGCAGTTCAGGACGTGTTGAAAGTCTTGATCGAACCATACCGTCAAAGCGATCGCGACGAAGTCGTGGCCTGCTTGAACAAGCATGGCGGGCTCGATGCGTGTCACCTGGCCTTCTATGAAGACTCGGACGTCGGCAACGACAAGGTCTGGGACAACTGGCGTTTGGAAGGGCCTTCGTTTGTCTGGTACTTCCGCGGCAAGCCACACGTCCATTGCTGGGTCAACGTGGCTGATTCGCCTGAAGTCAAATTGAACTCGGCATAGACCAAGGAAACGTTGCCCGTGGCATTTTGGGTTCGACATGGATTGATCGCGGCGGCTTTGCTAAGCATGGCATGGCCGCTGCTGGCCGACGGGCCTGGTCTGCTGCAAGATATTCCGACCGATCAAATGACGATGCGTGACGGGAGTGTCCTGCGAGGAATGCTGCTGGACGAATCGCCACGCGGGTACGAGTTCATCGAGATCAATCGTCCGCCCGGCAAACCAACCTTCGCGGTAATTCACACGATTGGCACCAACCAGGTTTTGCGTCTGGAAAAAGTAGGCGGCGACGAGCGCCGGGCACTGGACGACGCCGTGAATCGCCTGCGAAATCACACGCAGATCCGTGCCGCCGCGAGAGAGTCGCTTAAACTCACGCGAGTGCAGTCCGACGTCCTCGAGACCGATCAGGCCTGGCGATACGAAGGAGATCGCTTTATCCTGCTCAGTCCGCTCGACGAAGAACTGACGCGAAGCCTGGCCGTTCGTGCGGATCAAATCTTTCAAGCGTTCGAGCATTGGATTCCGCCGAAGCAGCAGCCTCAGAATCCAATTCAAATCATCGTCTTCCGCTCGATCGGCAGTTACTCCGCCTATTTGAAAACGATCGGTCTCCAGATCGAGAACCCGGCGGTCTACGTTCCGCATACGAATCAGGTGCTGATCGGCTCGGACCTGGGACTCTTTCAACAGCGGCTGGATGTCGTGCAGCGGAATCACGACGCAGTCCTGCAGCAGCTCGATGCCGACAACAAGAAGATCTCAGGCGAACTGAAGCTACTTGCCAAACGCTTGAAGGATGCAGGTTGGTCGCCGAATGAGATCGCTCCAGAAGTCCAGGCGATGCGGGAGGCGTGGGAACGCGATTACAAGAAGCGACACAGTCAGATCCAGGTCACCAATCGCCGCAACGCGACCGTCAAGCAGGAACTACTCGACAGCACGACTGGTTTTCTGTGCCACGAATCGTTTCACGCTTATCTCGAAAACTGCGTCTATCCCCAAGACCGCTACGACGTTCCGGTTTGGCTGAACGAAGGTTTGGCCCAGTTATTCGAGCACGCGCAGTTCGACAATGGATCGTTTCGCATCGATTTGCCTCCGGCCAAACTGCTGGGGCAATTGCAGGATCGTATCGAGCAGGACCACGGCATGAGCCTTCAGCGAATGCTACAGACCGAGGGGGGCAGCTTCCTGCTGTTCGAGAACCTGCACGGCACACGTCTCGACTACGACGTCGCGTGGGGCCTGGCGTGGTACCTGGTGTTTCAGAAACAGCTCTTCGCGCCGAATGGTCTGCAGCGTTATGTGCATGCCCGCGACCAGCCCCAGCCGACGATTGAAGAAACATTCGGCGAGTCGGTGTCGCGTGTTCAAAGCGAATGGGTTGAATTCATGTCGCAGCTTCAGCAATAGCCGCGAGATGATTTACGAGTTTTGTTCAGCCAGCGATTCTCGCAGTGCCAACTTGATCCCGTCGAGTCGCTTGTCATCAAAGATCTTCTTGTCGTCCGCATCGGTGACATAGAAGACGTCGACGACCTGATCGAGATGGGTCGTGATGCGTGCCACGTGAACACTTAGCCCCATCTCAAAAAGCAGCCGACTAATCTGATACAGCAGTCCTTGACGGTCCTGGGTGAAGACTTCGACGATCGTATAGTTCTCGGCGGTCTCGTTGTCGATCTTGATATCGGTTGGAATCGAGATCGCTTCTTCCGCCATCCGCTGGTTCCGTGATGTCCACGTCGAAGTGAACGTTGGAGCTTGATCGGCCGGATCGGTCAGGTACTTCCGAATCCGCTGACAGATATCTTCCAGACGTTCGGCCGGCGGTTCTCCTTCGTGATCTTTGTCTTGCACGAAGTAACGGTCCAACACGAGGCCATCAGCCAGCGTGTTAATTTCGGCCGCCAGAATCGTCATGCGTTGGCTGGTTACCGCACCGGTCAGGCGATGAAATACTCCCTGCATCAATGCTTCCCGCGTGCCGATCGTAATTTCAAGGACCCCGCGGTCCTCGCGATACAAACAGGTCACCATTGGCGAATCGTCGCGCATCGCCTGGAGTTGTTCCAGGTCGTTAATGATCTGCGAGGCAGGGGTCTCGCGGAGGAAACCATCTGGCAGCGAATCGATCACCCGCTTAAACCAGTCTTCGTTTTGATGACCACGAACCAGCGACGCCAGGGCATCCAGTTTTTTACGCCGCTGCTGAACGGTATCGAGCGTATCGTCACCACCCAGGTGCAACATGGAACGTCGATAAAGATCGGTAAGAACGCGAACTTTCCAGTCGTTCAACGTGCCGGGACCGACGCCGGCAAAGTCGGCACAGGTCAGGACGTATAACATTTTCAAACGTTCGGCAGGACCGTTGTCCATGGCGAATCGCAAGACGAGTTGTTCGTCCGAAGTATCGCGGCGAAATGCCAGGTGCGACATCTGCAAGTGGTACAGCACCAAGTGCACCAGGGTCTCTTTATCTTGCGGCGATAGCCAGAAACGGTCGGCCACTTCTTCCGCAATCCGAGCACCAACAATGCTGTGATCTTCCGGAAAACCTTTTCCGAGATCGTGAATCAGCAGGGCAAGATGCAACAGCCACTTCTTCTTGATCGAACGATAAACGTCACCGAGCATGTCGTCCCGGTTCAAGAATCCGCACGCACATTCCACCGTTTTGATGCAGTGGGCATCAACCGTGTATTTGTGATACTGATTGAACTGCAGCAAGCAGCGAGCATGGGCCATATCGGGAACGATCTTCTCGAGCAGGCGTAACTCATGAAGCCGACGGAGAAGTTCGCCGAGGCGGCCTGGTTCGGCCAGCAACGACAGAAACAACTTGCGTGTCGTTTCGGTCAGCTCGACATCGACGTTGCCTTGGAATTTACGACGAATGACTTCCCAGGTCGGGTGATCGATATGCCGGCCAAAGCGATTCGCGGCGATCATCAGTTCGAGCACTTCATCCAGTTGCCCGGCCCGGCGCTGCTTCCAGCGTCGCGAGGTACTGATGCGGTAAGGACCGACGTGAAAATCGCGGTCGACACGTCGCGTCATCACCGGACCAAGCACCGACAGGAAGATCGATTGCGGTCGAATCGAGGCGATAAAATGCCGAGCGGCGTCACGAACACCGCTGGTATGTTCAAAGTAGGTTTGCATGAACTGCTCGACCGGCAGCAACCCTTCGGTTCCTTCGTAGCCGTACAGTTCAGCAATGCGAATCTGCTCGGCACGATCGAGAAGATCAGATGACTTGCCAGCGTGGAAGTGCAATTCATTTCGCAGCCGCAGCAGGTATTCGCGAGCATCTCGCAGACTCTTACGGTCTTTGTCGGAGATGGCACCAACGCGGTTCAATGCGTCGAGTTCGTTTTCACCATATCGGGCGAAGCCAAGCCAGCGCACCATTTGGATTCCACGCAAGGTTCCGCTCGAACGCTTGATGTTCGGTTCGAGCATGTGGACCACTTCGCCATACTGGGCCCGTTCTTCGTCACGCGACTTCATGATCGCTTTGTACAAGCGACGGAAGTTCAAGCGAGCCTTGCGACGGAATGGCTCGGCGAAGCGACGAAACAAACTGACGCTACCAGCCAGGTAACGATTCTCTGCCAGCGACGTAAAAATCGTGGCATCCGAGAGCGCGAATGAGGTGGCTTGTGATGGCGTCCGCAAGCTATGACCCAGGATCAGCCCGACGTCGAAGACATCTTGCTGCAGACGCTTGGTGAACCGGATCGCCGGTTCACGGAAAGTTGGCTCGTGCAGAATCATCAAGTCGATATCGGAGTAGGGGGCCGTATCGCGACGACCGTAGCCACCATGTGGCACGATCGCCAGGTTGGCCAGCACCTTCTCGGGAGTGAACCCTTCGACATCATTCGCCGCGGCGTTCACCAGGTCGAGAATGATCGAATCGAAGCAGTCGGTGATCTGCGCACAAAGCTGCACACCGGGCGTTCCCGCTTCATGTTGCCGCTTCAGTTTCTCGCGATCCGTCGCCAGCTTTTGTTTGGCCGCGATAACCGATTCGCGAAGTCGCAGTGCTGCCATGAAACTTTCTTCTCGCCTCGAACTGAAAAAAAACGGCGCCGATCAAATTAGGAGCGCCGTTGTCATAGTTTTTATTTTAGTTGCCAGAACTCATTCAAATGGCGTCTTGGCCCGTCTCTCCGGTTCGAATCCGGATGCTGTCTTCTAGATTGGTGACAAAGATCTTGCCATCCCCAATCTGGCCTGTCTGAGCGGTCCGCAGAATGGTGTCGATCACCTTTTGCAGGTTTTCGTCGCTGCAGACGATTTCGATTTTCTTCTTAGGAACGAAATCGACTGCGTATTCTGTACCGCGATAGGTCTCGGTATGCCCCTTCTGGCGACCATACCCGGCCACCTCGATGACGGTCATACCGAAGACACCTTGCTCGCTCAACGCGTTTTTGACGTCATCCAATTTGAAATGGCGAATAATCGCTTCAACTTTTTTCATCCGTATATCTCCTGGTGCGTCTTGGATCTGTCCTGAGGACCGAGCCGTGTCCGTCCGGCTCGGTCTGGTGGAGTGGGGTTATGCAAAGTTCAGAGCATGTGTCTTTAGCTGAAAATGTAGCCTTCTTCTCCATGTTCGGAGATATCGAGGCCACGAATTTCGCTTTCTTGAGTCACTCGCAAGCCAATCAGCACATCGATCAGCTTCAACAAAAACGCGGTTGCGAAGACCGAAAATGCAACCGTAACCAAAACGGCCACAACTTGTCCAATCAGCAGGGAGACTCCGCCACCCTCGTAAAGGCCGATTGGTTCACCACCCATCACGTTACGCGTAGCGAATACGCCGGTCAGTACCGCGCCGAGAGTTCCGCCTACGCCATGCACGCCAAATGCGTCCAGCGAGTCATCGTAACCCATCTGCTGCTTCAGCACCGTACAGGTGTAATAACAGACGATACCAGCTGCCGCTCCCATCGCCAGGGCAGGCATCGGCAACACGAAGCCAGCTGCAGGGGTAATACAAACCAGTCCCGCAACCGCCCCCGAGGCACACCCCAGGACGCTTGGCTTGCCGCGTTGGATCCATTCCATTAGCGCCCAAGCCACCGCACCAGCGGCAGCCGAGAAGTGGGTCACGGCAAAGGCGTTCGAGGCCAATGCGTCGGCGGCACCGGCACTACCGGCGTTGAAACCGAACCAGCCAACCCACAGCATCGCAGCGCCCAGGGTGGTGTAGGTCAGGTTATGAGGACGCATGTCGTCGTGACCATAGCCCAAACGCTTGCCCACGAAGATCGCACAAACCAGGGCTGAGATGCCCGAGCTGATATGCACGACCGTGCCGCCGGCAAAGTCGAGAGCCCCACCAGCCAGCGAGGAAGGTTCGCCATAAGCCAGAATGCCGCCGTCCCAAACCCAGTGACACAGTGGGCAATAAACGAGCGTTCCCCACAAGATCGAGAACACTGCCATCGCCGAGAACTTCATCCGTTCGGCAAAGGCACCGCAGATCAGGGCAGGGGTGATGATGAAGAACATGCCTTGGAACAGCATGAACGTGTATTCGGGAATCGTCCCGTGCATCGGCGTGACCGGCTCGCCCAGTTCGGCATCGTAGGCCGGCTGCACGTTTTCCATGAACAGGAATTCCATGTTGCCGATGTAGGGGTGGTCGCCACCAAACGAAAGGGTGTAGCCCCACAGGCTCCAGACCACCGTCATCAGCCCCATCAGGAACAAGCACTGCATCATCACGCCCAAGACGTTCTTCTTGCGGACCAGACCGCTGTAGAACATTGCCAGACCGGGGGCGGTCATGAACAAGACCAACGCGCTGGATGTCAGCATCCAGGCATTGTCGCCGGAATCGAGGCCGGGCGCCTCCTCTTCTGGAACTTCCACCTCGTTCGTATTCCCAGCCTCGACAGGAACGACTTCGCGAGGTTCCGAGACCTCGGGCGAAGCTTCCGTCGTAGTTTGAGCGACTACGGAAGTAACAAGAAACTGGGTAGCAATCAGGCCAACCAGCGCGCAGGCCAGCAGCCCGCGAAGGAAATACGTGCGCATGAATCTCCACCTCGAACAAAGAAAAAACAAATTGTGTGAGTAGGGACGCGCGCCGCCTGATGATTTGCCTGGATCATCGCGCTCGTAGTGACTTGCTTCCGCCGCCAGGGCCTTAGAGAAGTCCCAGCGTTTTGCCTGATGCGGAATTTGCAATTAGTCAGTACAAAAAATAGGTGGAGCCAGCCTTCGCGTAAAGTAGATAACTCCAGTTCCTTCCACTTTTTTCGGTAGGTATGTTGCCCTCGTGCCCCGACGGGCGGTTGCCTCCTGCCTATAATGAAGTCAGTGAACTCCCAACCAGCCTGCCAACGATCTCACCCAGGAGCCGCTTCGATGACCTTAATTCCTCGAGCATTTTCGCCACTGGTACCTCTTTCCCTGGCAGTCGCCGCCGCGTTGACGATGGTCGGCACCAGCTTCGCCCAAGAGGCCCAGTCGCCTCCTTCGATCGAGTCGAAGTACCTTTCCAATGTCCGCCAGGTAACCTCGGGGATGGTCAAAGCAGGCGAAGGCTACTTCTCGCCCGATGGCAAGCAGATCGTTTATCAGGCCGTGCCTCCTCAATATCCCTTCTACCAGATCTACACCCAGCCACTCGCCGGGGGAGAACCGAAGCTGATCAGCACCGGTCGTGGCCGTACGACGTGTGCCTACTTCAGCATCGACGGTAAGAAGATCTTGTTCGCCAGCAGTCATGCCGATCCGAACATGACCAAGACCGAGAACGAAGAAATCGCCCGTCAGGAAGAAGAACGCAAGTCAGGCCAGCGTCGTCGATACTCGTGGGACTTCGATCCGTACACGGAAATCTATGTGAAAGACCTGGCCAGCGGCGAACTCACCCAATTGACCGACGCCCAAGGCTACGACGCTGAAGGAGCGTTCTCGTACGATGGCAAGAAGATCGCCTTCTGCAGCGACCGCGATGGCGATCCGGACCTGTACATCATGGATGCCGACGGCAAGAACCTGAAGCAACTTACCAACGCCAAAGGCTACGACGGAGGCCCATTCATTTCGCCCAACGGCAAATGGATTGTGTTCCGCAGCGATCGCAAAGAAGAGGGATTCCTGCAGATCTACGTGATCTCGGTCGATGGCGAAAAAGAGTTTCCGCTGACCGATAACGTCGGCGTGAATTGGGCCCCCTATTGGCACCCAACGAAGCCTTATATTATCTGGGCTGGTGCTGATCACTCGCAGCCAGGTCGTCCGAACTACGACCTTTGGTTGATGAAGTACGAAGAAACCGAAGACGCCATCAAACCGGGGCCGATCACGCGAATCACCGACAGCGCGGCTGCCGATGTTCTGCCCGTGTTTTCACCCGATGGCACCAAGTTGATGTGGACCAGTACCCGGACCGACGATCACAGCAGCCAGTTGTTCATCGCCGACTTTACGTTTCCGGAAGACCAACCCAAGGAAGAGAAGTAAGTCTAATCACATGTCTGAATCCTCGATGCCGCAAACCAGGGCTTGTGGCTTTCTGATAGTCAAAGGCGACCCGATCGAATCGTTTCTGCTAATGAAGCACCCGTCGCGTTGGGACCTGCCCAAGGGTCACGTCGACGAAGGGGAAACGGACATGCAATGTGCCCTGCGCGAGCTGGAAGAAGAAACGGGAATCACCGCCGACGATATCACCGTCGACCCCAGCTTCCGTTACGAACTGCAGTACGTCGTCAGCTACAAAAAGAAGTTTGGCGGCGCGGATGCGTTGAAGACGGTTGTTTACTTTCTGGCTCGACTCGATCGTGACGTCGAATTGAAACTGACTGAGCATGGCGATGCCAAGTGGCTGCCGTGGAATCCTCCGCATGACATCCAAGAGAAGACAATCAATCCGCTTCTCGCGTCCGTCGCGGAGTATATCGCGTCGAAGTAAGGCTTACGGGGCGACTTCGACTTTCAGTTGCCCCACGACCTGCGAGACCGGCAGGAACGCTGCGAAGGCGTCCGAACCGCTGAGGTTTGTTTGCGTGACCTTGATATAGTCGACGCCGATTCCTCCCTTGCCACGTGTCGCATCGAGCGGCAGCCAGCGATCGCCGACCCAGGCCTCGGTCCACATGTGATAGGCGAAACCATGTTTCTCGCCGTAATCAACGTAGACGAGCCCCATCGCTCCCCGTGCAGGAATCCCCTGGGCACGCAGCAAGGCGATCAATAGCACCGAATGTTCCGTACAGTCGCCAACCTTGGCCTGGGCGACTTCTGCCGCCGACAGGAAGCCTTGCGAAAAGTTCTTCTCTTGAATCGTTTGATGCACGAATTTTTCTAGGACAATTGCTCGCTCGGACGGCGTCCCTTTCAGGGAAGCAACCTGATCGCTCAGCGCCTTCACCGCGGGATCGCTTACCTGTACGAGCGGGCTCGCCTCGCGATCGGCGGCCACGGGAGCCTGCATGGCCGGCAATCCGGCCGGCAGTTTTCCTTCGGCCGGCACCCGGTAAACCGCCAATTCCGCCGCGTGGTCATCGATTGCTTTGACGGCCTGATTCCCTTCATTAGCGAACACTTTCGCCGGATCGCCCGCGGTCAACGTCACGCGATAGCCAAGCTTATCGAGTTGGTCGCGATCTTCTTTTGGCATCCCTGGAGCTGGCACAATCGTATCGAGTGCCCAGTCGAAAGAGACTTCTTTATTGGGGCTTAAGGCGAACTCCTTCGAGCAGCGAAAGAGTTCAAACTGCTGAGCCGGAGCGAAGCTTTTCACCATTTGGCCTGTTTCGTCGAGCCAATAGAACGACTCCATCTGCACGTCTTTGGAGGGCTGTTCCATCACTTTGGCTTTCAGCAGCGACTGCTTCGAGCCATCCAAAAGCGTGACTTCTTCTTTGTCGATTGCCGTGACGGTTGTCTTGCCGGCTCGATTGAGGGCCGGCATCAGCACACTTGCCTCGACGGTATCGCCCGGCTTCAGCGGAGGGTCGGTAAACAGTTGATGGAAGCGAAACCGACCGCCAGCAGAGGGTTCCCAGACAATCTTATCGCGGTTGGCGACTTCACCACTTGGTTTGTAGGTAACAATCGTCAGCGATTTGCCATCCGCCGAGACATCGCCGCTGTATCGAACCGACGAGCCAGCCTGGCTCATCTTGGTCGTGAATTTCTGCAGTTCCCCCTGGGGAGATTCGAGATAGACGTTCTCGAGAACGATTTTCAGCGGCTGCCCCGACCGCATCAGGGTCATTTGTTCGACCGTCGTGGTGCGAACCAGAGAAGTTTCGCCGAAGGTGAGATGCTCGATCTGTTGCCGCATGTGGCCAATTTTTTCTCCCTTCAGAACAACGGCTCCCCAGGTTTCCTCGCGAGATTCCACCTTCTCAGTCGTCGGTGAAGTGGGACTGGGAGCCTGGGGATCGTCACAACCGGTAAGACCGCTCCAGACGAACCCGAGCAATAACATCCATGGAAGGCATCGACGGGGGGAGTTCATGTGGCAGGTGGGGTGAAAAGGATTCCGAAAAGCGACATGCGTCCTCATGGAAAAGTATACCAAACGCAACATGCGTTGCCCCAATGATTCACCCGAGAGGGTCGGCAGGTCAAATGCAACGTGGCTGGTGAAGTCTCTGCCGGTCGTAGCGATAGAGCAGGGGTACAGGCTGCGTGTTCCCCCCGAGTCGCTGCGGTTTTGAGCGCCAGAAATTAGTGGCAACAGAATTCCAAATTTGTACCGTAAGGTCAAAAGATGACCCATTTTACGATGCTATGTTCTCGTAAGAACCGCGTGAGGAAACTCATCACCGCCCTCCTTAGTGAGCTTCCGACCGAGTGCAGCGCCTTGCCGCAAACGGATGCACAAATATCGGCACCACGCGACGAAATCCAACCTAGGATTTCATGAGACAAAAGTGAACAACTTGGAAGGGAAACTGAGGCGTCCCAACCGAGCCTGGACAACCGGAGCAGAGGTCACTCATGGGCTTCTTAAAAAGATTTTTCAAAAGCGTCTTCCACGAGAACGAACTGGGCCGAATGGGCAACAGTTTCGAGCATCTGTCGGAAGAACAATTGGAAGCACACCTGGACGTAGGCAGCTATAACGGCTTCGAACTAACCGAAGCTGTCCGCCCTTCGTTCGACCTGAAGGTTGTTCCCACGCAGGGTTTTCGCCGCGAGGTCTATCGCGACGATCAAACCGGCAGCACGGTTCCTGTGCTGATGGGGAGCGCCACCCGATCGAACTTGTTCGAAACGTTCATGGATTTGCTGGATCCACTAGGTAACGAAGTGGACGTGGTCCTCGAATCGAGCCACTTCCGCGAATCGTCCGATGGTGGCGATATGTATCGAGAACATATCGACCTACCGGTGCTGAAGAGTATTTTGTGGGACTACGAAGAACTGCTGCTGAACGACGGCTGCACGGGCATCGCGGTCCTGAATCCACACAGTCCGCTGGAAGTTCAATTCGACGAACACAAGCTGTTGATCGTCTATGGCAACGAACTGAAACCGTTTGAAGCCGCCTTCATCGGTCGCGACGTCTACCCGAATGCCGAGATGAAGTTCATCACGGAAGCGGAACACGTCCATTCATCGTGCCAGCGATACCAGCAGCAGTTTGAAGAACTGCGCATGCGACTGGGCATGGACGAAAACTACGGGTAAGCGTTTCCCGCCCAAAAACCACCAGAAAACGCGAATCAGGCCGTGACGTTTGTTGCGGCCTTTTTCTATGCGCGAAGGCTTTGCTAGCACGGCTGGTTTTTGACCTTGCTGCCAAGCGTGCGATTCGTCAAACTCCGCCACCCCCAATGTTTTAAGGAAATGGAGTTCCGACTTGGCGCGGTGGATGCCACTAATCTGTTCGCTGCTGATTAGCAGTTTCGGGTGCAGCAGCTTTGTGCCGCTGATGCATCACGCTGGAAGTGCGCCCGCGGCTCCGGTCGAGAATCCTCACTTCGTTCAGATCCGTGATCACGATCTGATGTGGGATCAGGTCGTTGACGCCGTCGACAACCACTTCAAGATCCGCCGCGAGCAACGCGTTCGCATGGTCGCCGGTCAGCTTACTGAAGGCCGCTTGGAAACATACCCGCGAATCGGCAGCACTATATTCGAGCCATGGCACACCGATTCAACGCGTGGCTACGAGAAACTCGAAAGCACCCTGCAGGTGATCCGCCGACGTTGTATCGTTCGCGTGATGCCGGAAGGTGGCGGCTATTTCATCGGAGTGGAAGTCCACAAAGAGCTGGAAGATGTCAACGGACCATCGAATACCCAGTCGACACTGAACGATATTCGCTTCGACGGCACGCTCCGTAGCGGCAACAGCACCGAGGAAGAAGGGCCACAGACCGACGGCTGGATTCCTCTTTGCCGCGACGTTTTGCTGGAACAGCGCATCCTGCAAGACATTCTCGCCCGTCTCAACGGCATCGAATCCGAACAACCTTCGATGCCATTCCTGTCGCATCCCTAAGCCGGCCTGAGAATTGAGGCCGACTTCTTTCCGTTGAATGCCGCGTTTAACTAACCTTGCTTGGCAAGTTTGCGCAAAACTTCGATCCCGCGATCAATCGTTTCGTCCGATGCGGCATACGAAATCCGGAAGTGGGTGTTCTGTCCGCTGAAGATATTGCCAGGAATGATCAGCAGGTTGTTCTCGATCGCCTTGGCAACGAACTCGGAACCGGTTCCCCAGGGAGCCTTCGGGAAGACATAGAAGGCGCCTTCAGGCCGGGCAATCTCGTACAAATCGGACAATCCGTCAATCAGCTTGTCACGCTTCACGCGATAAGCGTCGACGTGAGCCGACATGTCGACTTCCATCGCCGCCGCACCTGCCCACTGCACTGGCTGCGGAGCACACACGAAGGTGTACTGCTGCAGTTTGATCATCGTGTCGATGATCGCTGCCGGTCCGTGGACGAAGCCCAAACGCCAACCGGTCATGCCGTAGCTCTTCGAGAAACCATCGATGACGATCGTGTTCTCGTTGTACGAAGCAGGCGAGCAGAAGCTGTCGTCGTAGGTGAAGACACGGTAGATTTCGTCGGAAATCACCGCGATGTTCTTCTCCGCCGCCAGCTTGGCCAGGGCTTCGACTTCTTCCTTCTTGGCGACAATGCCGGTCGGATTGGCCGGGCTGTTCAGCAAGATCAGCTTCGTTTTGGGGGTGATCGCATCGGCCACTTTCTGGACGTCGATTTTGAAGTCCGGGTAAGTGTTCAACACGACCGGAATCCCACCAACCAGCTTGACCAACGAGGCGTACATGACGAAGTAAGGATCGAAAATGATCACTTCGTCGCCTGGGTTGACCATCGCCAGCATCGTCAGCACGAGGCCGCCGCTGGTTCCCGACGAAACAAAAACCTTGCGATCCGAATGGCCATATTCGGCATCGACCTGGCTCTGCAGCTTATCCCGCAGGATCGGCATCCCCTGGGTCAATGCATAGCCATTACGACCACCTTCAATCGCATCGATCGCGGCCTGCTTGACCTCTTCAGGTACATCGAAATCAGGCTGTCCGATCGAAAGGTTGATCGGGTCGGTCATGTTGGCCGCCAGGTCGAAAACCTTGCGGATACCACTCGAGTCGAAAGAAGCCGTGCGTTCGGCGATCCAAGGGTGCGTCATGGATAGGGCGATTGTCTGGGGGATTTAAACGAAATACCGACTGGCAAGTATTACCGAGAAGCCGAAGAGCCACAAGAACCGCCACGCCGGGCCGTATTAACGGCCACGACGTTTCGAGCGTTTCTCTTTCTTCGGTCGCGAAGGGGGCGTCCCTTTCTGCGACTTGGTTTGACCTCGACTGCCCCCCTTTTTCGGGCGGCTCGATTGAGTCGAGAGCTTCACGCCAGAGCCTTGCACCTTCGGACGGAACTTGCCGCCCCCCGATTTCCCGCCCAGTGACTTGGCTGGCTGCTTGGTGCTTTGCTGACCAGTTTTCTCGATGAACTGGTAGTCGAGCTCACGTCGATCAAGGTCGACCCGGGCAATCCGCACCGTGATAACATCGCCCAAGCGGAACGAGTTCCCCTCGTGATGCCCCACCAGACTGTGGGTCGTTTGGTCGTAGCGATAGAAGTCGTCGCTCAACGAGTCGATCCGCACCAGGCCATCGGCCGGCACTTCCAGGGACTGGACAAACAGCCCGAACGACTCGACCCCAGTGATCACGGCGTCGACTTCTTCGCCGATTCGTGTGCTCATGTAGGTCAGCAGCTTGATCTTCACCAATTCTCGTTCGGCCTCGGCGGCTCGCTGTTCCCGCTCGCTGCAGTGCTCGCCTTCGATCTGCATCTGACCGAAGTCTTGTGGAGGACGAACCCCTTCTTCAATCAGGTCGAACATCCGGTGAATCGTCAGGTCAGGATACCGGCGAATCGGAGAGGTGAAGTGGCAATAGTTTTCACTTGCCAAGGCGTAGTGCCCGATCTCTTCGGGGCTGTAAATCGCCTTCTGCATGCTGCGCAACACGGCGTAGTTGACGGCGGCCTGTTCGGGCTTGCCCTTCACTTGTTCCAGCACGCGAATAATCTCGAACCGGCTTTCGAGGCTTTCGCACTCGATTCCCAGATCGCGAACGAACTCGGTCAGGTCGGCCAGTTTCTTCGGGTCTGGCGAAGCATGCACACGTCGCAGGAAGAACAGTTCGCGATCGGCCAGGGCCTCGGCGACTGCTTCATTCGCGGCGAGCATGAACTCTTCGATGATCTGATGGCTCTCGGTGTTTTCGACCGTATGGGCACCAGTGACTTGACCATCGCTATTGATGTCGAGCTTCACTTCCGGCATGCTCAATTCCATCGATCCCCGCGTGAATCGACGTTTGCGGAGCATCATGGCCAGTTCGTGCATCCGGCCGACCAGCGAGAAGACTTCCGGCGTGAGCTTTTCTTTCCAAGGCTCGCGATCGGCGAGATACTCGTCGACTTCTTCATACGCGAAGCGGCGTTTGCTGCGGATTGCTCCTTTACAAACGTCCGTCGCGACACGGGCCCCGTCGGGTGTGAACTCGATGATCGCCGTGCGGGTATAACGAACCTTATCCGGCTGCAAACTTGCCAGATTGTTGCTGATCGTTTCCGGCAACATCGGGATCACTTTGTCCGGTAGGTAGACGCTGGTTGCCCGGTTACGAGCTTCCGCATCCAAGGCACTTCCTTCGGGCACAAAGTGCGAGACGTCGGCAATGTGCACGCCGAGAATCCAATGGCCGTTCTCAAGCCGTTCAAGGCTGATCGCGTCGTCGAAGTCGCGGGCATCGATCGGGTCGATGGTGATCACGGTATCGGCCGTAAAGTCACGGCGCCCTTCCGGGATCGATTCGTCGAACAGATCGCCTTGCTGTCGTGCGACCTCCAAGGCATCTTCGGGGAATTCGCGAGGCAAGTCGTACTCGACGATGATCGACAACAGGTCGACGCCTGGCTCGCCGCGTTTGCCCAGCACTTCCACGATGACCGCTTCGCCATCATGGGCGTGGGACGGAAAGCGGACCATTTCGATCACAACTTTGTCTTCCGGCTGGGCGTTCTTTGCCCCGGGATCGCCTACCGAGATTGGCTCGGCGAAAACGCGACCGTCGACCTGAACCAGGGCGAGGCCATGCGTTTCGTAGTAGGTGCCGACGAAACGATGTGTTTCGCGTTCGACGACTTCGACGACTTCACCGCACAGGCGTTGATCGCCCCCAAGTCCGCGTCCCATGTAGGTCCGAATGGCCACCAGGTCACCGGTGGCGGCGTCTTTACCACGACGTGGCGGGATGAAGATGTCGTTATCTCGCCCCTTCGAGGCGGCCGTGAATTGCGGGCGAACGAATCCGAATCCCTTAGCGTTTCGCTGATAGCGTCCCAGGATTCGTTTCTCGCCATCTTCAGCCGATGGCTTTTTGACCAGATGATTGGATCCGTAACGAACCAACCCTTTGCGAATGAGCCGCTTCAGGGCTCGCTTGAATGGCTTTCGATCGTCTTCCGTGATCCCCAGCTTCTTGGCGATAACTTTTGGTTTTACCGGCTGGTAATTCGGTTGATTAACGTGCCCCAGTAACTTTGCTTCGATTTCTTCTATTTCCATATTCCAAATTTACAGCCCGCATCTGTGGCGAGCAATTAGCCGAAACGCCTTCGGGGCGATTTCGATAAAAGTAAAGGTCCCCTCTTTAAGCCCATTTAGGGGCTTTTCGGGTTTCGCCCCGACATCCCAGGCCATGCTTGGGCCCAGGGCGGTCGACGTCCGATGGGGGTGTCTGTTAGACCAACGAGTTCGTCGGCAGATGCTGCCGAATGGCCGCCAAAGCAGGCGGGTTCCCGTTAGTTCGGCCTCGATACTGGGCCAGGTTCTCGCGGAATTTCGAGAGTCCGTCGAGAAACGAAATCAGGTGGGATTTGGCGAACGATTCGATCGCCGTCCACGATCCCACTCCCATTTGCTTCAGGAAGTGAGAGTTGATCATTTGCTCGTGATGCGAAGATTCGGGCAGGGCCAACACCGGCTTGCCCAGATAGATCGCTTCGCCGAGCGATTGGTTGCCTGCGGCGCCGATCAACGCGTCGCAGTTTGTAAAGTCCTCAGTAAATCGTTGTTCGTCAATTTCATGGAAGGTCAAAGGACCATCCGCCGGGCGTTTGCCCAAACCATACACTTTCACCGGTCGATCGCACAGCTTCAGTAGCTCCAGCGTGTCGTCGGTGGTCGCCTTGCGAACGTAAGACAGGATGAAACCAGCTTCCGATGGCTGGGCCCGACAGACGTCAGGGCGGAGCAAGGGGCCAACTTGAACCACATCGTGGAAGCCTGGTCGAAGGTTCGGCGTGAAGAACGACGAGACGACCGTTTGCTGCTTGTCGACATGGTGGGCCCGAACGACCATTCCCATTGCCCAAGCATACCACTGCAAGCTTGGTGGAAGGGAGGTTAAATCGTAAGACACCAAAAAATCTTGATGGTTCAGGCTGACCACCGGAATCCCGCACTTGCGGGCCGCCTTCGGCAGAATCGGCTCGAAGTCCGAAACCACCAGGTCAGGCTGCTCACTCTTTAAGATGGCCGCTGTCTCGCGAACGTTACGCCCCATCCCGCCCAAAAAGTTCAAACCGCGGAAAATCGACTTCGTCAGATCGAGTCGACGCTGCGTGTAATAAAACTTGAGCCCTGGCAAACGACGTACTTCGACCCCCGTCATCTCCGGCGTGTTGTAGATCGGAGCCAGGAAGTCATACGCTTCGTTCGGCGCGAACAATACCAGCTCATGTTCGTGACGAAGATGCTCGGTCATCGTACGAACACGGGCTGCGTGCCCTCGACCTTCACCCGACATGCTGTAGAAAATTTTCGCCATGATTGTTGCGGGACGAATCCCCGTGCGCAAAGGTTTTTCGGCGTGCTCCTCACACCACGCGGCCCTGCGGTGATGGGCCCTGGCAGTGGCGGACCTTGCTAACGATTGGAAGGCTGTCCCTCGTTTTCAGAGACGATGCCTAGCAGGGTCTGCTTCAGTCATCCCGTGACGAAAGCAGACCGTTAATTGTTCTTTTGGCTTGCCAGAGGGACCGCCAATACTGGGGCATCGTCGATACCCCGCAGGTCAACTCCTAAAGCAGCCGCCATCAATTCTTGCCGGCGTCGTTCGACTTCGGCGGGATCTAACGGGATTACCTGGGCTACGTCCCGATTGGTTTCAGGCGGAGCTTCGATAATCTCGTATCGTCCATCTTCGTACTCGAGCAGAGCGGTCGCATTCTCGATCCAGTCGCCGGTGTTGTAGTAGGTCACACCATGCTTCTCGACGACGACCGGCGTGTGAATATGCCCGCAAATCACTCCTTGGCAACCGAGCGACTTGGCGTGCAGCATCAACGTGTCTTCAAAGTCGCTGACAAACTGCACCGCCGATTTCACTTTGCGTTTGATCGAAGCAGCCAGTGGCCAACGGCTCTGGTTGTAGTGCCGTCGCCACCGATTGACTTTCTCGTCGGCCCAGCAGATCGAGTCGTAGAGAAACGATCCGAGCACCGAGACCCACTTGGCTTTCTTTTCGACCTGATCGAACTTGTCGCCATGGGTCACCAGAATGCGGCGACCGCTGGGGCAGTGGTGGATGAACTGATCGGCGATCTCGACGAAATCGAACTTGAAGCGAAAGCTCCGCAGAAAGTCGTCGTGATTGCCAGGCGTGTAGAAGATCTTCGTGCCCGACTGCGACATCTCGAACAGTCGGCTCAGAACCGCGTTGTAAACGGGTTCCCAGTGCCAGCGCTTTCGCAAACGCCAGCCATCGATGAAGTCTCCCACAATGTAGATGTATTGTGGTTCGTGCTGATTCAGCATATCCAAAAAAGGTTCGACCCGAGCATAAGGACAGCCCAGATGCAGATCGCTGAAAAATAGTGTTCTAACCCGATCTCGATTGCGCGACATGGCACCCATGGTGTAACAGGCTCCATCCTGATCGAAGGTCTGATGACTCAGAAGGGCCAACTGTGGGGCCGCGAGACCTGAGGCGATCCTGCCGAAGTCTGCACGGAAGCTTAAGGCAACCTTCTGGAACGTTAGCTGTTATGACACGCACACGTTGAGATGGAGTGAATGAGCCATAAAGGTCTGATAAATCTGGCTCTGGTAATTGAGTGTAGTTCCCGCTTAACGACGCAGAGCAAAAGTTCCGCGGCGTTTCTCGCAAAGACTATGACTGCAAGCACTTAAAACTTGCCATATTTCAACTATGTATTCCGTTTGAGGCCGTCAGGAGGTCAAACCGGGCCTGACAGCCTAAGAAAATGGGCTCAACGAGCCGCCTGGAATCTGCAGAACATCTCAGGTGGAAAACATGTCGTCCGATGCAATCGTAGGCCGGATTGGCCTCGATTAGGCTTCGCCACCCTTGAACAACTTGCGCCCGAACAGCGGGCTGTACGAAGTCCAACGGCTGTCGCTGTTCACGTCGTCTGCCAGCAGGCGATCGAACCCATGCATGTGGGCATCGAGGCTGTCGATGTAGTGCAGGGCCAAGGCTTCGGCCGTCATCGGCACCTTGGGGCTGCCGTATTCCAGCTTGCCATGATGGCTGACCACCATGTGCTTGATACGCAGGGCCAGTTCGTTCGGGAAAGGTTCGCCGCTTAGTTTTTCCGAAGCGCGAACGAGCTGATCGACAATGCTCACACCACTGACCAGGTGACCAATCAGTTGCCCTTCGTCGCTGTAGGCCAGTCCCTTGTCGCTGCTCAATTCGTCGACCTTGCCGATGTCGTGCAGCAGCACGCCGATCACCAACAGGTCTTCGTCGACCTGAGGATAGAACGGCACGATTGCCTTGGCCACCTTGGTCAAGCTGACGACGTGTTCGAGCAGACCACCTTCGTAGGCGTGATGATTCTTGACCGCCGCGGGCGAGGTGCGGAATCGGGCGATTAGGGCTTCATCGATCAGGAAGCATTCCGCCAGATTTCGGAGGTGAATGTTCCGGATGGATCGCAACTGTTCCGACAGCTCTTGCAACAATTCGTCACGTCGCTGCGGGCCGATCTGCATGAAGTCCGACTCGTCGACATCCTTTGCTTCGATTTTTTCGATATGCGAAACGATGACCTGCATCGAGCCGTTGTAATACTGTGAGGTTCCCTGGATTCGGACGTAGTCGCCATCCTCGAACCGCTTATAGACCGAATCGTTGGCGTTCCACATCATCGCATTGACGATGCCGGTCTTGTCGGAGAGTTGCACCTGAAGATAGAGATTGCCTTGGCGGTTAGGCCGCAACTGCTTGCTGGAGGCGATGTAAACTTCGTTGATGCTTTCGTTTTCGCCGAGTTGCGTGACGCTTCGTCGTGCCATCCTCGTTCCTGTCTTCTCTAGTCTTCGCTCTGATTTCTGTTTCGATCACTCCCCCGGAGAGGGATGATGGAGGCGATTCTAGGTTCACCCTGCATTCCCAACAAGGTCCCGCCAAACAGGTTGCACGCAGCCACATCGGGACCTCGGCTGTCCCCACCTTCGAGAATTTTTTAGAATGCGTCTCCTCCTAACCGGAGGATGCGCGCCCTTTTAACGTTTCCGAATATAGGCAGACTCATGGCCAAAGCGCCCCAGAACGCAATCAGCCCGTCCCGAGAGGTCGATTATCCCGAATGGTATCAACAGGTCATCAAGGCCGCTGACCTGGCGGAAGTCTCGCCGGTTCGTGGCTGCATGGTGATTAAGCCGTGGGGCTGGGGTATCTGGGAAAATATGCAGAAAGTCCTCGATGGCATGTTCAAGGACACCGGCCACGAGAACGCCTATTTCCCGCTATTTATTCCTATGAGCTTCCTGGAAAAGGAAGCCGAGCATGTCGAAGGCTTTGCCAAGGAATGTGCCGTCGTCACGCATCACCGCCTGGAACCAGGCCCGGACGGCGGTCTGGTCCCGGCCGGCAAGTTGGACGAACCGCTGATCGTCCGACCTACCAGCGAAACGATCATTGGTGCCATGTACGCCAAATGGGTCCAGTCGTATCGCGATCTGCCGATCCTGATCAATCAGTGGGCGAACGTGGTCCGCTGGGAACTTCGTACGCGGATGTTTCTGCGAACGGCCGAGTTTCTCTGGCAGGAAGGGCACACCGCCCATGCCACCAAGGAAGAGGCCCTGGAAGAGACCCGCAAGATGCTCGAGGTCTACGCCGACTTCGCTGAAAACTACATGGCAATGCCGGTGATCAAGGGCGAAAAGCCGACCTGGGAACGTTTCCCAGGGGCGGACTTGACCGTCAGCATTGAAGCCATGATGCAGGACCGGAAAGCATTGCAGGCCGGCACTTCACATTTCCTGGGTCAGAACTTCTCGAAGGCTCAGGAAATCAAATTCCAATCGGCTGAAGGCACCGAAGAATTCGCCTGGACGACCTCGTGGGGCGTCTCGACTCGTTTGGTGGGCGGCTTGATCATGACCCACAGCGACGACGACGGGCTGGTCATTCCGCCGCGTCTGGCACCGAAGCATATCGTGATCCTGCCAATCTATCGCAACGACGAAGAGAAGGCCGCGGTCCTCGAATACTGTAAGACGCTGGAAGCCAACCTGAAGGCTCAGACGTACGACCAATCGCCGATTCGCGTCATGATCGACGACCGCGATCTGCGGGGTGGTGAGAAGACCTGGTACCACATCAAGCGTGGCGTTCCGGTCCGAGTCGAAGTTGGCCCGCGCGACGTTGCCTCAGGCAGCGTATTTGTCGGCCGCCGCGATCAGACTCCGAAGGAAAAGCAGGGCATCCCGGTCGACAAGTTCGTCGCCGAGATCGCTTCGATGCTGACCGAAATGCAAGACAACTTATTCGAGAAGGCCAAGAAGCTGCGCGAGGACAACACGCGCACGATCGACAGCGTCGACGAGTTGAAGAAGTGGTTCACGCCGAAGAGCAAGAACGCCGAGAAGCCAGAGATCCACGGCGGCTTTGCCATGGTGCACTGTGCCGATGTGCCGGAGGTGGAAGAAGAGCTGAAGAAGCTGAAGCTGACGGCTCGCTGCATCCCGGTCGATGCCCCGGAAGAGCCAGGCAAGTGCCTCTTCACCGGTCAGGACGTAACGCGTCGCATGGTGATCGCCAAAGCCTACTAAGGGCTTTGGTTCTCGACTGACAAGAAACAAAAACGGGTGCGATAAGTCGCACCCGTTTTTTTGTTGGTTATGTGTTGTTGATCGGCGACTAGAAGGCCGATTCGTCCAGGACGGTGCCGTCCGACATAGCGGAAAGCTGCATCCAGACGTTGTTGTCGATGGTCAGGGTCAGCGACTTCACCGAGCCGTCGCCCATAACAACCTGTTCGACGTTGTGAGGCGTGCAGGCACTACGTTCCAGGCTGTTGATTGGCTGGCCCGAGATGTAGGTCGGAGCAAACAGCTTGGAAGGAGGAATCGTGCCGCCAGGCTTGTAGCCGTCATCGTCTGTGGTAGTGGTCGTGGTGTAGCTGCTGGTTGGGTAGACGCCAATCAGAGCCGAACGAGCGTTGCCCGAAGTGATGAACGCAGGCTCACCCGAGTTGGTGTTCGTTAAATTACCACCAGTGAAACCAGCAGCGGTGACTTCACCAACCAAAACCGTGTTGGACAAACCGTCCTTCACCTTGGCCAGGTTTGTGGCGAAGTCTGGACGGAAGATGCCGCCCAGATCAACCTTCTGGTCGTGATAGTTTGGGCTGGAAGTGGTGTCGAAGAATGCAGGGCGAGCGGTGCCACCGGAAACCGACGTCGATACACCGCTGTTCCATTGCTGCTGGGCCAAACCCGACAGGTAACCTTCCGAACCGGCGTAGTTGGAAATCCCGATGTTGCCGGTTGCGGCAGCGTTGCCCGTTTCTGGATCGGATGGGCAAACCAGGATATCGAGCTGCGTGGTCAAAAACGTTTGGCCAGCGGCGGATGTCGTGAAGTCGAGATTCTCGTACAGGTTACCCTGTTCCAGCTCTGGGAGAATCTTCGAGACCCAGGTGAAATAGTTGGGATCGACAGCGACTGGCAAGGTTTGCTTCTGCGTCGAGAAGTTTGCCAGGGCGAGACCGATGTTCTTCAGGTTGTTCTGGCACTGGGCACGACGGGCAGCTTCACGAGCGGCCTGGACTGCTGGCAGGGTCAATCCGACCAAGATGCCAATGATGGCAATCACCACTAACAATTCAACAAGCGTAAAACCGC
The DNA here is from genome assembly GCF_039541315.1 of Bremerella cremea. Classification (GTDB taxonomy): domain Bacteria; phylum Planctomycetota; class Planctomycetia; order Pirellulales; family Pirellulaceae; genus Bremerella; species Bremerella cremea. The sequence continues at coordinate 528,150 of NZ_BAABFZ010000003.1, forward strand.
GACGCGCAACACGAGCGCGAGAAACATAACTGTTCATTTCGAATAGACCTTCCGGGCGAGTCGTGAGCCGGCACAAGACAAGGAGAGGCTAGAAAGCTGGCTGCATTCCATTTGTTATTGGATTGTTACCCAATCATTCCCAAAACTCAAGTGATTTGTCGACTTAGGATCCCCTCCGTTGACTTTTCGGCGAAATCGAACCTCCTTACCCCACCATTGACGTGGCATTTAGGCCCAAAAACGAGCCAGTAGCGTGCCAGATGGCAAACCAGTGAATCTAGGTTGACTTTTTGGATATCGCAAAGATGTCGGGGCAAATATAGCGAACTCAATTTCCGCGCCGGCTGTATCGATAAACCAACTAAACCTGGACTAGCTGCGAGACGCTACGCAAGCCGTTTCGTGCCTCTTGGCGGCGATAGATCCTTCGGTTTTGCCCTGACCGGCAAGCGACCGCTGGGATCAAAAAAGAGGAACGAAGGGGGAAGCGTAAGTTTTTTACCCGCCCCGAATGGACACGGGCGTTTAGGCAACCGAGCGGCGGGTTGGGTAATTCGCGTTTTGGACGCTCACGAATTCCTGGGAATTGGAGGGAGTTTTACGATGAAAATGGATTGGAAGGCCGCCATGTTGGCAGCCGCAATGATGGTCGGCGGTTCGACCGTCGCTTCGGCTCAGGAAGCTGGTTACTACGGTGCCAGCCAAGTGAGCTATAACGCAATCGCATCGGATTGCGGATGTGCAGCCGATTCCACCGTCTGCGGTGACGCTCTGACGTGTGGCTCGGATGTTGGTGGTTGCTACAGCGATTGCTGCTGTGGTGGCATGGACTGGTTCGGTTGCTGTGAACACGGCGATCCCTGGACTCTGTTCGGTGAAAACGATTGTGGCGTGACGATTGGTGGTTGGATTTCGGGTGGTTACTACGGTAACTTCCGCGGCGTCAACACCAACAACGGTAACGCTCCTGTCGCTTTCCGTCAGATCTCGAACGCTCCAACCGTCAATCAAGTTTGGTTGTACGCTGAAAAGACCGCTGACGCTGAAACCTACTGCTTCGACCTCGGTTACCGAGTCGACGCTGTTTGGGGTGCTGACGGTCCTGACACCCAGGCTTTCGGTTACGGCGATCGTTACCGCTGGGACAACCGTTGGAACACTGCTGAAACCGGTGCTGGCGAAGCCCTCTACGGTTCGGCTATTCCACAGGCTTACCTGACCGCTGCTTGGGGCGACTGGGAAGTTAAGGTCGGTCACTTCTACACCATCATTGGTTACGAAGTCGTTACCGCTCCGGACAACTTCTTCACCTCGTACGCCTACACGATGAACTACGGCGAACCGTTCACCCACGGCGGTGTGCTCGCTACCTACAGTGGTATCGAAAACACCACGGTCTGGGGCGGTTACGTTCAAGGCTGGGACACGGCATTCGACAACTGGGAAGGTCAAGCGACGTTCCTGGGTGGTATCAGCCGTGACATCTCGGACAGCACCACCATCACTTGGGCGGTCAACGCCGGTGACTGGGGCAAGACCAACGGTGGCAACATCTACATGAACAGCTTCGTGCTGACTCATGACATTGGTTGTGGCTACAGCTACGTCTTCCAGCACGACTTGGGTGTTCAGTCCAACTTGGGTGCTGCTGAAAACGCTTACTGGTACGGTGTCAATCAGTACCTGTTCAAGGAAATCAACGACTGCTGGTCGGCTGGTATCCGTGCTGAATGGTTCTGTGACGAAGACGGTACCCGTGTCGGTTACGGCCCAGGTAGCTACTACGCCACGACCGTTGGTTTGAACTGGAAGCCAACCGCAAACATCACCGTTCGTCCTGAAGTTCGCTTCGAGAAGTTCGACGGCATCTATGGCAACGCTCAGACGCCATACGCCGAAGGCACTCACGACGACTGTGTGTTCTACGGTTTCGACGCCATCTTCACCTTCTAAGAAGGTGTAGACCAGTCGAAAGACGCATAAGAGAGGCCGCGGGTGGCAACATCCGCGGCCTCTTTTTTTCTTGTACACTGATCCGAATCTCGCCCCTCAGATCGCGCCGCCCCCTCGGAAGGAAACTATTTTGGGAGACATCTCGGAGCCTCGCCTGGTCTTGCCGATCGTCGCCGCCTTCAGCCGCTATCCCGAAGCACTCGCTTGGGGTCGCCAGGAAGCCGAAGCGATGTGGGGCCCGATCGCCTTGGAAAGCGATCCCTTTCTGCTGACCGAGACCACCTACTACGACGAAGAAATGGGACCTGGCCAGCGGAAACAGTTCTGGGCCTTCGCCCCGATTCGCTCTCCGGAAGAATTGCCCGCCTGGAAACACCAGTCCAACGCGTGTGAAGCGCGTTACGCGGATCTGCAGCAGTGGCCAGAGGCAAGGCCGCTGAATCTCGATCCCGGTTACATTTCCGAAGCAAAGCTCGTGCTGGCCACGACCAAAGATCGTGATCACCGCATTTATCTTCGCGATGGCATCTACGCCGAGGTCACTTTGCATTACCGGCGAAAGGCCTGGACTTCGTGGCCATGGACTTATCCCGACTATCAGCGAGCCGAGTATCACGCCTTCCTTGACCGTTGCCGTCAGTACCTTCGAGAGCAACTGGCTCGATAGAACCGAATTGCGGGACTACGATTTGCCTTCCTTTGGAATAGAATGGACGTTTCCCTATTCCGTCAGCTTCTCGATTCCGTAGGAAACATTCGTGGTGTGGAGCCCCAGCGTTGCGTTGGCATTTGTGGTCGCGGCTATCTTGCCGGGACTCATTATTTCGCTGATCACCACCTCTCTCGTTCGCCGCTGGGCCCCGCGACTTGGCCTGGTCGATCTTCCGAATGAACGGAAAGTTCACATTACGCCCACACCTTTGGGTGGCGGCATTGGTATCTGGACCGGCCTCGTCGTTCCGTTCGCCATCGCTCAACTGATCGTCTGGTATGCGACTCAGCACCCTGATGTCACCTTCAGCACACCGATTCTGCAGAAGGCTTGGGACTTTGCTCAGCCTCATTTGGCCGGCTATCAAGCCAAAGCGATGTCGCTTTGGACGCTACTGACGCTGGCCACGGTGTTGGCAGTCGTTGGACTTTTGGACGATTTGACCGGACTTGGCTGGAAAATTCGCCTCGCGGTGCAGTTTGCTGTCGCTTCGATCGTGGTCTGGTTTCTCGATTGGAAGCTCAGCTTCTTTCTCGATATTCCTCTGCTGCCCGATATTGTCACGCTGTTTTGGATTGTCGCGTTGATCAATTCGTTCAACATGCTCGACAACATGGATGGCCTCTCGGCCGGGATCGCCGGCATCGGTTCGTTCATGCTTGCTTCGGTTTTGCTGCTCGCTCCAGATCCAGCTACCGCCGGTCCTCAACTTTTTGTGGGAGGATTTTTGCTGGTGCTGACCGGGTCGATTCTTGGCTTTCTCTATCACAACCGGCCACCAGCCAAGATTTTTATGGGGGACGCGGGCAGTTATTTGATCGGATTTTGCATGGCCGTCATGACAATCCTGGCGACCTTTGGCAGTTATGAGGACAACCGGCAACATGCCATCCTCGCGCCGCTTTGCATTCTGGCGGTTCCGCTCTACGACTTGATCACGGTCCTTTACATTCGCCTGCGAGAAGGTCGTAGTCCGTTCCAGGCCGACAAATGCCATTTCTCGCACCGTCTGGTCGAGATGGGCTTTTCCAAAACCAGCGCTGTTTTGGTGATCTATTTGTTGACGATGACCTGCGGCCTGGGTGCGATGCTGCTGCATCAAGTCGATCGTGTAGGTGCCGTGCTGGTGCTGATGTTAGTGTTTTGCGTGCTGTGCCTGATCGCGCTGATCGAGCGAGCCGCCCGCCGCAAAGATCGGAATCGAGCCGAGTAAATGGCCAGCAAGAACAAACGAGACCGACGTTCCCAACCGGAAGAGCAAAGTTCGACGCTGTTGCGTGACCTGGTCGGCGGCGGGATCGCGTTGTTGGCGGTCGTGACACCGCTGGTTTCCAGCGAAGGCTCTCCGGAACGAGGCGCCGAACTTTGGTTGGCGGTTGCCTGGTGCTTGTTGCTGCTGCTGTGGGGTGTGACCGCGCTGGCGAAACCGAAGCTGGAAATCCGTTGGGGTCTGCCGGAATGGTGCCTGGCCGGGTTTCTCACCTGGCTCGCTCTTTCGACCTGGTTCGTGGCCGGAGAAGGGAACCTGCGGGCAGCGTTCAACAACTTCTGGGATTACGCCCATCTGCTGATCGCGTACTTCTTGATCCGCCAATGGGTCGTTACCGATGCCCAGCGTCACGCGTTGCTGACCGTCATGATCTGCCTCGCTGCGTTTGTTTCGGCGTACGCCCTCTATCAGTATCAGGTCTTGCTGCCGGCCCAACAGGCCGCCTATCGCGCCAACCCCAAACAAATCTTGCTCGACAACGGCATCGATCCGACGCCAGGCAATCCGGTTCGACAGTTGTTTGAGAACCGCGTGCTCAACAGTTCCGAGCCAACCGCCACCTTCACGCTGACCAACTCGTTGGCCGGTTTTCTCGTGCCATGGCTGTTGCTTTCGATCGGTTGGCTGAAGAACGCCTTCGGCGACGGCCCCGACTGGAAACGGATTGGCGGACTGACGCTGGTCGTTGTGCTGGCAGGGATCTGCTTACTCCTCACGAAAAGTCGAACCGCCTGGCTGGCGACGATTTTCGGTCTGATGCTGATCGGGTTCTATGGATCGGGAATCGGCAAACGGGTTTCGTGGATGGTTCCTACGATTGGCCTGACCGCCTTCCTCGGACTGTTCATGGTTGGCTTCGTTACCGGCGTGCTGGATGTCGAAGTGCTGAGCGAAGCCCCGAAGTCAGTTCTGTATCGACTGCAATACTGGCAGGGTGCCGCCGCGATCATCGCTCACAATCCGATCTTTGGTTGTGGTCTGGGGAACTTCCAGGGCTACTATCCGCAGTTCATGCTGCCGATGGCCAGCGAGACGGTCGCCGATCCGCACAACTTCGTCTTTGAAATCTGGGCGATGGCCGGCACGCCTGCGATTGCGTTGCTGCTGGCTGCGATGGTTTGCTGGTCGATGCGGTTGGCGAAGAACGTCGAACCCACTGAAGCAGAACCAGCCAAGCCCGCCGAAGACACGCCTTCTGCGAAACCCATCTGGATCGGTGCCGCGATTGCACCATTCATCGCGCCGCTGTTGCAGATGATCATGCAAGAGATGACGCCTGATTTCACGATGGTGCTGGTCGGCATTGTTCCGGCAGCGATCGTCGGCCTGGCGCTGCAAGGCGCACCGATCATTCGCGATCAACGACTCTGGCTGACAATCGCTTTAGCGGCACTGCTAATCGATTTGTTGGCCGCCGGTGGAATCGGCTTCCCGAGCGTGGCGGGCTCGCTGTTTCTGTTGGCCGCGGTCGCCTCTCCTTCGCAACAAACGGTGGAAGTCGAAGACTGGCGTTTCAAATTGCTGCCAATGGGCTGCGGGCTCGTCGGCTTGATGATCGTTATCCTGTGGGGGATTCAACCATCGACCGGTCGCAAGACGCAGATTTCGCTGGCGAACATGGCTTCGCGCCGCGGCGACTGGCGCGAGATGGAACAACGGGCCAAGTTGGCATCGGCCGCTGACCTGTGGAGCAAAGAAGGCCCGGCCATGGAGGCCAATATTTACTTCGAGGGCTGGGCGAACAATGTCGATGCTCCGCTACCGGTTCGGCAGCCGCTACTCGATGCGTTTGAATTGTCGCTCGACGAAACGTTCCGAAGAGCAGGGCGCTACTTCCCGCTCCATTTCTCGGCCGGCAACTGGTATCTCGATATCTATCGCCAGTCAAACGATCCGAATCACCTGCTCAAAGGGATCGATCACTATCGGGAAGCAGTCCGGCTGTACCCCAACCGCGCGATTCATCATGCCCAACTCGCTTGGGCGTTGCATCTAGCTGGTTTGAGGGAGGAAAGTGTCGCCGAGGCGGAGGAAGCCCTTCGTCTGGATGATTTGAATCCCCATGCCGAACGAAGATTGGAAGATCGCCTGAAAATCCACGACCCAGGACCGTTTTCCGGCATCGAAAACCAGCCGGCGGCCCCTGATGCTGAAATTTACGCCAAACAAGTCATGGAAAATTTGCGTACAATGGGAGGGTAGCGATTCGCCTCTCATTTCCCCCCCTCGCTTCAATTCTTATCGACGAATACGCCATGAAACCAATTGCCGTCCTTCTGGTTTGTCTCCTGGTGGGCTCGATGGCAGGCTTTGCCGTCGCCTATCGCGATGCCAACATGCCCAATCACTTCGGACCGGTTACCGATCCGGAACTGGCCTGGAAATCGATTCCCATCACGCAAGATGCCCCAAAGGTTTCTGTCGAAGGTGGCACGATCCACAAGTTCGGTCGTATGGAACTGAACTCGGTCGGCGAGCACACCTTTGTGGTGAAGAACGAAGGCAATGCTCCTTTGGAACTGACCATGGAGGGCACGACCTGCAAGTGCACCATGGCCGATATGAAAGAAGGGGACACGCTGGTGGTGAAGCCCGGCGATACCACCGAGATCAAACTGGAATGGCGTCCGAAGGCGTACCAGGAAGACTTCGCCCAGACCGCCCGTATCGGCACGAACGATCCTCGCCAGTCGCTGTTAGAACTGCGGATCACCGGCGATGTGGTTCAGGCCATCGTCCTCGATCCTCAGGAAATTCGCTTCACCAATCTGTCGGCCGGCGAATCGCGAACCGCTTCGACCAAGGTCCTGAGCTTCAAAGAACCTAAGTTCGAGATGACCAACCTGCGAGTGACCGGCGACAAGTCGGAACTGCTCACCGTGACCAGCCGCCCACTCTCGAAAGAAGAGCTGCAAGAAACCGACGGCGCGATGGCTGGCTATATGATCGATGTCGAAGTGAAGCCAGGCCTGCCGCTGGGCAACAACCATCACACGATCATCGCCGACACCACCAGCGAGTTCGCCCCGGTGCTCGAGCTGAGCGTCAACACGTACATCGTTGGTGACATTTCGGTAATCGCCGTTAAGAAATACGACCGCGAGAAAGCGGTGCTCTACCTCAACAAGCTGAAGCAGCACGACGGCCTGAAGACCAAGCTGTTTCTGATTGTGAAAGGGTCGCATCGCAACGATGTGAAGATCGCCCTCAAAGAAACTTCTCCTTCCTACCTGAAGGTGGATGTGGGTGAGCCAGAATCGATCAACGACGGAAGTGTGCAGAAATTTCCGGTCTCGATCGAAGTCCCGGCCGACGCACCTCCCGGCAATTACCTGGGGCCAGATCGCGAGAATCTTGGAAAAATCGAGCTATCCGTGGAAGGTCATCCCGAGATCGAAGAGGTCAATATTGGTGTTTACTTCTCTGTCGAGTAGATTCACCGTTGCCTTGAGAGCACTCAATTGCTGACCTCCTGCAGACTGGGGGTTAGCTATCGTTTGACATTCCCCTCACCCCCAACGGTCGCATGCGTATCCATTCTCGCCGCTTCGCTTTCTGCCCGATGATTGCCACCCTCTCGCTAGCAGCCTGGGTGGGATGTGGAATGGAACCGGCGAAAACCACGCAGGCCCCGCCAGCGACTTCACCATCTGCGCAGTCGCCAGCGGTCGAGGTCGCCGACAGTAGCCCCGCGACCGTCAACTTCGCTGACGCAAAGCCGATTCCGTCCGATTCGACCGACAAGCCCGTCGGCCAAATCCAACAAGTCGCCATGCATGCCGAGTTGGAAGAGAAGGAGGAGGGAGGAGCCAACGTTCCTCGCCGAGAACTGTTCGAGGGCTGGCCCAAGCCAGAACTGGCACTCTTTCTGACCGGCCAGCAGCACGGTTACATCGAACCTTGTGGATGCACCGGCCTGACCAATCAAAAAGGGGGACTGATGCGTCGGCAGACGTTCCTCAATCAATTGCGGAAAGACAAAGGATGGGACGTTGTTGCTTTGGACGTCGGTAACCAGGTCCGCCGCTTCGGTCGCCAGGCAGAAATCAAATTCCAAACGACCGCCAACGGTTTGAACCAGATGGACTACGAAGCCATCAGCTTCGGTCCTGATGACTTACGTTTGTCGGTCGACGAAGTCTTCGCCGCCGTTGCCTCCGACGACCCAGACAACATCAAGTACGTTTCGAGCAACGCCAGCCTGCTCGGCTTCACGCCGAAGTATCGCATCGTCGAAGCTGGCGGCGTGAAGATCGGCATCACCGGGGTCTTGGGCTCCAAAGAACAGCAACGCGTCTCGAACGCCGAAGTTGAAATGGGTGACCCCATGGAAGAACTGAAGGCGAGCTGGGAAGCGTTGAAGGCGGAGAACTGCCAGCTTTACGTGCTATTGGCTGAAGCTTCGCTCGATGAAAGCCGCAAGTTTGCCCAGGCATTCCCAGGCTTCCAGATCGTCGTTACCGCCGGCGGAGCAGGGGAGCCTACTCTGCGTCCCGAAGTTGTCGCCGGAACCAATACCCAGATGATTCAAGTCGGCACCAAAGGCATGTATGTCGGTGTGGTCGGCTTCTTCAACGATCCCCAGAACCCGATCCGCTACGAACGCGTCGCCCTCGATTCGCGTTTTGCTGACTCGGACGAAATGCTTCGTTTGTTGGCCGCTTATCAAAAGCAGTTGGAAACCCTTGGCTTCGATGGCCTAGGCATCCGCGCTCAGCCCCATCCATCTGGTCACACCTATGTCGGCTCAGATACGTGCGCTGACTGCCATAGCGAAGCCTACGAAGTCTGGAAGAACTCGCGTCATAGCCACGCGACCGACTCGCTCGTTCATCCGCCCGAACGTTTCCAGGTTTCGCGTCACTTCGATCCCGAATGCCTGGCGTGTCACGTAGTTGGTTGGAACCAAGAGCTCTATCAGCCTTATCAGTCTGGCTACCTCAGCATCCAGGAAACTCCTTTGATGCAGAACGTCGGCTGCGAGAACTGCCACGGTCCAGGTTCGGCCCACGTTGCCTCACAGAATGGCGAAGGGGGCTTCACCGCCCAGCAAGCAGCCGAACTGGTCGAGCAAATGAAGCTGCCGCTGAGCAAGGCTCGTGATACCTGCTTGAAATGTCACGACCTCGACAACAGTCCCGACTTCCACGTAAACGGTGCGTTCGATAAGTACTGGGAAGAGATCAAGCACTAAGCTCCCCGATCTCGGTCCATACTGCATCGCATATCTATTCATTTCAGTCGATCGACCAGGGAATTGTCTTAGCCCTGGCTGGGGCAGGGCATACCAATCGCCAGGGATTAACCCTGGGCGAAATGTCGACATAGGCATGGGCTCAGAGCGCCCTCGAATCGCCTGGAAGCTGCGAACAGGCCTCGCATTTATCTGCCTGCCTGCGCAGCACACTCCGATTCTCCCACCGATCATTTCGTCGCCATTCGCGGTCTAATTCGGCTCACATTTCTGATAGGTTCGCGCAACTCGTTGTTCACTGCGAAGTTGCGCATACCCCAAAATTGACAAAAGATTCCCCTTCTTCTCTGGGCACGGTGCTTGCGAAGAGCTTGTTGGCGAACTGCGCAAGTCCACTCAACAGAGGAATCGGAAGCTCATGGTGACAGACGACCCACAAACCATCGTGGTAATTGGCAACGGCATGGTTGGGCATCGCTTTGTCGAGAAGCTGGTCGAGTTCGATCAGGCCCGGCAGTACAAGATTGTCACGTTTTGTGAAGAGCCTCGCGCTGCGTACGATCGCGTCGGACTGACATCCTTCTTCGCCCATCGCGACGCCGAGAAGCTGATGATCGCGCGGCTGGAGTGGTACCAAGAGCATGGCGTCGAGATTCACCTCGGCGATCGCGCCGGCAAGATCGACCGCGAGAACCAAATCGTCACGTCCGACAAAGGGGTGCAAATTCATTACGACTACGTCGTGATCGCGACCGGTTCGTACCCGTTCGTTCCGCCGGTTGAAGGGATCAATAAGCATGGTGTTTATGTCTATCGCACCATCGAAGACCTCGAGAAGATCATCAACCACGGCAAGACCGCCCAGAACTGCGCGGTGATCGGCGGCGGTCTGCTCGGTCTGGAAGCCGCCAAGGCTGCCTTCGACTTGGGGATGAAGACCCACGTAATCGAGTTCGCTCCCCGTTTGATGCCTCGCCAGGTCGACGATCGCGGCTCGAAGCTGTTGATTCAGAAGATTGAAGACCTGGGCGTCGACGTGCACTTGAACAAAGGAACCAAAGAAGTCCAAGGCGATGGCAAAGTCGAACGGATGGTCTTCACCGATGACTCGACCCTCGACGTCGACATGATCATCGTCTCGGCTGGTATTCGTCCGCGTGACGAAGTGGCCCGGGATGCTGGGATCGATGTCGGCCCGCGTGGCGGGATCTCGGTCGACGATCATCTTCGCACGTCCGATCCCAAGGTGTTCGCGATTGGCGAGGTCGCGCTGCACTCCGGCATGATCTACGGACTGGTGGCTCCTGGCTACGAGATGGCCGAGATCGTTGCCGCCAATCTCTGTGGAGAAGATCGCCAGTTCGCCGGAACCGATCTTTCGACCAAGCTGAAGCTGATGGGGGTCGATGTCGCCAGCTTCGGCAACTACGAAGCGAGCGACGACATCAGCACCTCGATGGTGATCGAAGACCCATTCCAGGGATCGTACAAAAAGCTGCTCTTCAGCAAGGATGGCAAGACTTTGCTCGGCGGCATTCTGGTGGGTGATGCGTCCGAGTACGGCACGCTTTCGATCTTCGCCAAAAGTGGTGATCCGTTGCCTTGCTCGCCGAGTGAATTGATGGGCACCAGCGGCGATGGCGGCGGAGCGGCAGCCCTGGGTGGGGCAGCTTCGATGCCGGATAGCGCCCAGATTTGCTCGTGCAATAATGTCACCAAGGGGCAAATCTGTGCGGCCATTCGCGACAACGACCTGATGACCCCAGCCGAAGTCAAGAAGTGTACTTCAGCCGGGGGCGGTTGTGGTGGCTGCATGCCGCTGGTGACCGACATCCTTTCGGCCGAACTGGCAGCCGCAGGCAAATCGCTCAGCAAAGACCTGTGCGAACACTTCGCCTATTCGCGTCAGGAATTGTTCGAGATCGTCAAAATCAAAGAGATCAAATCGTTCGAAGAATTGCTCGCTTCGCACGGTAAAGGGGATGGCTGCGAAACCTGCAAACCAGCGGTTGCTTCGATCCTGGCTTCGCTCTGGAACGACCATATCCTGGAGACATCCCACAAGACGCTGCAAGACACGAACGACCGCTTTCTGGCGAACATCCAGCGCGACGCCACCTACAGCGTCGTTCCGCGTGTTGCCGGTGGCGAGATCACTCCGGACAAGCTAATTGTCCTGGGCGAAGTCGCTAAGAAGTACAATTTGTACACGAAGATCACCGGCGGCCAGCGTGTCGACTTGTTCGGGGCCAAAGTGCAAGACTTGCCCGACATCTGGTCTGAACTGATCGACGCCGGGTTTGAAAGCGGCCATGCCTATGGCAAAGCGGTCCGTACCGTGAAGAGCTGCGTCGGCAGTACCTGGTGCCGCTACGGCGTGGGCGATTCGGTTGGCTTCGCCATTCGGATCGAAAACCGTTACCGCGGGATCCGGGCCCCGCACAAACTAAAATTCGCCGTCAGTGGCTGCGTCCGGGAATGTGCCGAGGCCCAAGGCAAAGACGTCGGTCTGATCGCGACCGAGAACGGATACAACTTGTATGTCTGCGGCAATGGCGGTGCCAATCCACGGCATGCCGACTTGCTGGTCGCCGATATCGACGAAGAAACGGCCGTCAAATACATGGACCGTTTTTTGATGTACTACATTATGACCGCCGACAAGCTGACGCGAACGAGCGTCTGGCTCGAGAAGATGGAAGGGGGCCTCCATCATATTCGCGACGTGGTGATCAACGACTCGCTCGGCATCTGCGACGAACTGGAATCGCGGATGCAGATGCTGGTCGATACCTACCAATGTGAATGGAAGTCGGTCGTTGAAGATCCGGAAAAGCGAGCCTTCTTCAAACAGTTCGTCAACACCGACGAATCGGAACCAGGTATCGAGATTATCACCGAACGTGACCAGCAGCGACCTGCCGATTGGCCGGAAGGGAATGTCTCGTTGGTCGAATTGAAGGGACTCGACGGTCAGGTCATCTCGCACGAACCAGCTCCCGAAGAGACGCTCAGTTGGGTTCCGATGGGGATGGAGACCGACTTCCCGGTCAATGGTGGCGCGGCAGTGAAATATGGCGACGTTCAGATTGCCATTTTCCGAGCGACCACGCACAGCGACTGGTATGCCTGCCAGAACATGTGCCCGCATAAGAACGCGTTTGTCTTGTCGCGCGGCATCATTGGCGACGCCGCAGGGGTGCCGAAGGTGGCCTGTCCGCTGCACAAGAAGTCGTTCTCGCTGGAAACGGGCGAGTGTCTGACCGGCGAAGAATTCAAGCTACAGGTCTTCCCAGTGAAGCTCGACAACGGGCAAGTCTTCGTGCAGTTGCCACCGCAAGAAACCTTGAACGCCACCCTGGCTACGAAGCTCCACTGCATTTCAGCGTGCGATGCACCAAAGAGCCGCCAGATGGCATTTGTCGCGAGTTGAGGGGAGCTTTAGCGACAATCGCAAGAGACAGATGGGAACATCGCAGCGATCGTGAGCGTTGCGACTCGATTCGTACCGTACCCCATCTGTCTCTTGCCTTTTCGCGTCGATCAAACGTGATCCCGGATCCACTACCGTCAAACGATTTTCATTGCGAGCCACCATCGCTGACGCTACGCTGGGGCAACCAGTTTGCTTTTTCTCGGTTCGCAAGGGAACGTGATGGCAACCTCTCCATGCCGCAACTGCGGAGCGCTCGTCAGGCGTTCGGATCACTTCTGCCAAGAGTGCGGAGTGACGATGCCTTATCGTCGCCGCACCAGAATGACTTTTGGCTACGAATACAAATCGAAGGCCACACTGTTCGGGCTGCCGCTGGTACACATTTCATTCAAGTACCGCGCGAACCGCACGCCGGTGGTCGCGAACGGTGTGATCGCGATCGGGCAGTTTGGCTTCGGAGTGATTACCATCGCCCAATTTGGCGTCGGCATTGTAACGATCGGGCAGGCCACACTGGCGACCTTTACCATCGCCCAAGCAACCCTCGCCGCGTATGCGATCTGCCAGTTCGGAATCGTGTTCCAAGGGTACGGGCAGAGACTTCTGAAGCTCGACACGTTTCTTTAGCCGTCCGTAATCTTGCGAGCGTGAAGCGTGAAGCTTCGTTCTAAGAGAGTCGTCGCGTTTCGTTCAGACGGCGACGCAGTTGGTTCAAACGCTCTTCCGACTGAACTAGTCGCTCGTTCGTGGCCGGGGCAGGGGAGCTCGGCAGTTCGGGAATCGAACCGAGCGAGTGCCGACTGTTGTTGGCGATCTCGCGAATGCCGCCTAACTGATTCTGCACGTCTGCCAGCCACTTCTGCGTTTCGGCCTGACGACCGGAAGCTTCCTGGAAGAACAAACATGCCGCCAAGGCCATGCAGCCCAGCGAAACCACGGCGATCGGGAAGCCAATATTAAAGAGTTCCGGGCGACGCGTGACGACGCTCCAGACAATCAGAAAACAGCCACAGACCAGCAGCATGACGCCGCCTGCCAGGCTGATCGATGCTAACCAGGGAAAGCCATTGTCCGGCTTCACTTCCGGCAACTCGTCTCGCAGGGCTGGTTCGGGTCGTGGACGTGACGCCGAACGCAGCTCTGGCAAATCATCGAAATGGGCTGGCTCTTCAAACCGCTGCACAAGACGGTCAATCCGTCCCAGCGTGGTTTGCATGCGATGCGTATCGAGGCGAAGTCCCGGTAATGGTTCCGCCGACGCTGCAGCAGGACGCTTGACGTGAGACGTCTCTGCCGAAGAATCGAGCCGCGTCTGGCACTTCGCGCAGACAAGCACCGAATGCTCGCGAGGCGAGGCAATTCCAGCGACCTGAGTCTGACAACGAGGGCACCACATCTGCTAGCTACTTTCGAACAAGATCGAGTTATGTTTCTTTCCTTATCGGCTGCGGGATGCCTTCGGATTGAACCGATCTGGCGAAATAGGGAAAATATCAGGGGGTGCCTCGCTCGTTCCGCGCACAAAGAGAGGCGAGCCCCAAGGAAGAAACTCGCCTCGTAAGTGCTGTATCAAACGCGTCTTAGAACGAATCTTACGAAGTCGGCGCCGCGACATCCGCCTCGGGCGATGGCTCTTCGTATTCGGCACCTGCCGGGGCCGGCTGCGGTTCGTACCAGTCGGTACGCAGCCAGTCGACGATGATCTCGAGGTCTCGTCTTGCGATGCGATTCGAGACTTCGTTGTGCGGATCTTCGTTGAATGCCGGCATCCGGTCGTTGTTGTCGCCGTAGAACCGTGCCGCCGACGGATTACTGATGAAGTCCATCAACCACTGCCGCGAACCAAATCCATTCAGATCGACCGCGTCGCCATAATCACTCTCGGCGTCGTAGTTGTGACACATCGCACAGTGGTCTTCGCTGGCCAGCAGTTCGTTACCTCGGGCAATCTTGTCGGGGCCAAGTTCCGCTTCCGATTCGATCCCGCTTTGAGCCGCCAATGCCGCGACGATCGCCGCCAGGTCTTCGTCCGACCATTCGTCCTTGTCCGACATCGTTTCGGTCACGTAGCCTGCCATCTCGCCTTCCAGGTGCGACGTTCCGCCGAAGAAGTGGAAGCTGTTGATCGGCACCACTTCGATTTCCTTCGGATCGTTCGACTGCTGCGGGCCAAGTTTGCCGGCTCGCTCTTCATCTTTGCGAACGATCTCGGCTTCCATGCGAACGGGGTTCGGCGTGAGGAATGCCTTCACCCACTTCGACGTGCCGAAGCCATACAGGTTGGGTCCTGAGACCGGAGCCGGCGGCACCAGCCCTTCGCCACGCAGTGAATCAAACGGCAACAACTCGGCCACTGGATTGTAGGCATGACAGCTATTGCAATTGGCGGCAAACAACACCGGGCCTTGCGTCTTCGGATCGTTTCGCATCAACGATACGGCTCCCGTTTCCGGAATGCCCGACGGAGCTTGGACCAACTGGATCGCGCGGATCGCGTTCCGTTCTGCTTCTTCGGTCGCGAGGTGATACGACTCGTTGGCTCGGTCTTCCTGGATCGCGACGAAGCTCAAGAAGCCAGCGCCGCCCAATAGGGCCACGATCAAGGCGATGTTGAAACCATGCCCGATCTTCCAGTTGCCAACGAGCGGCATCAGAAACAACGAGATCATGATGACGACCGGAATCACGATTGCGCCATAGATTTCCGCTTCGCCGGGGAAGTACTTCAGAAACTGAAACAGGAACAAGAAGTACCACTCGGGTCGAGCCGCCGAGAAGGGTGTCGACGGGTCGGCAGGGGCACCAAGCTCTGCGCCGAGGTGGGCTTCGATCGGCAAGCCAGAGTGATCTTCGCCGGCGAAGAAGTAGCCTCGTAACACGAAGAACATTACCACGACCATCACCGCCAGACACGCGACCGCGTCCTTCAAGACCTGGTCAGGCCAAAAGTAAGCAGCGGGACGTTTATCGGCACCAACGGCGGTCACACCATGCCGACGAAACAGCACCATATGCAGGAACAGAACGCCGATCAGGGCCGCTGGTAACACGCCGGCATGCAAGGCGAAGAACCTGGTTAGGGTGGCGTGACCATAGTCGGTTCCTCCGACCACGATCTTCTGCACATCGTCCCCGATCCAAGGTAGCAAGCCGGCTAGGTTTGTTGCGACACGGGTCGCCCAGAAACCTTTCTGGTCCCACGGCAACAAGTAACCGGTCAGCGAGAGCCCAAGCACAATCTGCATCAAGATCAGCCCGGTCCAGAAGTTGAATTCACGCGGCGCGCGATACGCTCCGTCGATCACCACTTGCAGAAAATGCAGAGCCAGCAGCACGATCATCATCTGGGCCATGAAGTGATGGATCCCGCGCAGCATCCAGCCTCCCTGCATCTCGTACTGAATGAAGTAGACGCTCTCCCACGCTCCCTTCGCATTCGGACTGTACGAAGCCCATAGGAAGATGCCGGTAATCAGCTGCACCATGAAGGCGAACACCAGCGTGCTGCCCCAAACATAGCGCCAGCGCGAACCGCCAGGGATGTTCTCGTAGAGTGCTTCGTTGACGGCGTGACGAATGCCAGTTCGGTTGTCGATCCAATCGATCAGCGTTTTCATTGAATCGGCTCTTTCTCTGGATGTCCCGCTTTGAAGTTCTTGAACTCAACCCACACTTCTCCCTTGGCCAGTTTCTGCTGGTCGACCTCGAGCGTGTCGAGGTTCCTGGGACTCGGGCAGGTCTCTGGTTCCAACCGTTCGCCATCCGGCTTAAAGTCGCTGCGGTGGCAAGGGCACTGGAACAAGCCTCCGTCGCCAGCTTCGCGATTGAAGTCGACAAAGCAACCGGCATGGGGACAAACGGCGTTGATCGCCTCGACGGTCGACTCGCCAGGCAGACGTCGCAGATAGATCGCGCCGATCGGCTGGTTGGGATAGACATTCCAGGCATCCCGCTGCGTAGCTATCACGGGATATCTTCTTGGAAAACCATCGTCGGGAATGGCATCGAGAGCCGCGATCTTGCGGAACTCTCCCTTGTCACCTTTCCGAAAGATCGGGTCGAGCAGCGTCGCCAGACCGGCACCAAAGGGGATTACACCGACCAGACCACCAATGACCACAGCGGCCGCTTTCGAGAAGAAGCCGCGTCGATCCTCTTGAGGTGGAATCGATTCCATATTCTTCGCCATAGATTGTGAAACTCCGTGAGCGATCTTCGCCCGCGTGGTGACTTAACAGAACGTTCTGTTCCGTAAGACAATCAGCAAGCCGGACCTATGCATGATGAGGTCCGGTCGTTGCCCAATATTATGAAGAGGCTAGAAGGAGGTCCCAAGCGATCACGCACCTGGCTCCGCCTCGGGTAGAAGGGATCAACCCGCGATCGTTCAACCTTCGATTTAGCCCATGGCCTTCTCGGTCGCTTCGAGCAACATCGAGACGACTTCGTCCAGAGGTTTCTTGATCAACGCCCCCGCTGCCGCCACGTGACCGCCACCACCAAATTGGTGAGCGAGCTTCGCGACATCGAGCGAAGAACGGCTACGGAAACTGGCCTTCACACCCTCGCCGCCAGGCAATTCGATGAAGAGAATCGCAGCCTCAACTCCGGAGACGGCCATAGTCTTATTGATCGCGTCTTCCGTGTCACTGGGGGTAGCCCCTGTTTCTTCGAAGTCTTGCTGAGTTGCCAAACTATAAGCGAGACGTCCTTCAAGAATTACCTTGGCGCTGGCCAGAATACGGCCCCGCAAGTTGACCCGCTGCAGACGTTCTTTCTCGAACAATTGCCCGTAAACGTCGCTCGGCACGGCGCCAGCATCGATCAGATCGCCGATCGCACGATAGGTATCGCCGCTGACCGATGGAAATCGAAACCACCCTGTGTCGGTCGCAATGGCGGTGAACATCGCGAAAGCCATTTCCTGGGTGATCGGAATGTCCCAAGCTTTGGCTGCTTCGTACACGAGTCGGCCGGTCGCTTCACACTTGGGATCCTTGAACATCTCGCCTCCCAGGTCGTCCTGACTGACGTGATGATCGAGTACCAGCTTCACGCCCTCGAACTGTTGCATCAGTTCGGCCATTGCCCCGAGTTGAACCCAGGCACTGGTATCGACCACCAGAACAGCGTCGAAACCGGAAAGCACCTCTTCAGGAGAGATGTCTTTCCCCAACTGCTTGATCTGATTGTCCGGGTCGATGAACTGCAGATGGTTTGGTGTTTCGGAGTCGTTGACGATGGCGACCTCTTTACCGAGCTGCCGTAGGATCGCCGCCATCGCCAATTCACTTCCCAGGGCATCGCAGTCGGGACGCACGTGGCTGGTGATCACGAATCGCTGTGGTTCTTCCAACGCCCCTCGCAGGGCTTTCCAGTCAATGCTCATCCGGTTATCCAAATTGCTGAGGACCTGCCTCACAGGTCGCGGGTTGCCTGGTATTCGTCAAAGGTTTTGATCGTGGTCTGGACGTCGATGTCTAACTGCTTCTTTAGTGCTTCCACATCCGAGAAACTGATCACGTCGCGAAGCCGATTCAGGAACGAGACCTCGAGTGGTTCGCCATAAATCGAGCCTTGAAAACCGATCATGTGGACTTCGATCTTACGGGCCTTCTCGCCGAAGGTTGGATTCGGTCCGATGTTGATCGCGGCGGCGAACATCTCTTCGCCGCGATAGCCGATGCCTGCGTAGACACCAATCGCCGGAACCAACGTATCGACCGCTTCCAGATTTGCGGTCGGGAACCCAAGCTGCGAACCGCGTGCGGCACCATGGGTGACCATACCACGGATTCGGTAGGGCTCGGTCAGCATCTCGCCGGCCAGCTTCACATCGCCGGCAGCGACCAGCTTCCGAATGCGGCTGCTGGAAACGAACTCGGTTTCGCCAGGCCGGGTGAAGGGCTGCAAGATATCGAGCTGCATGCCATGCTTCTGGCACAGCTCGGCTAAGGTATTCGTATCGCCGGCGCGGTCTTTGCCGAAGTTGAAGTTCGGGCCTTCAACCATCGCCTTGGCAGACATCTTCTGCACGACAATCTGTTCGAAGAACGCTTCCGGCGAAAGATTCAACAGATCACGCGTGGTCGGGTAAGCGATGACGGCATCGATGCCGAGATTGCCCAGTAGTTCGACCTTACGGCGTGTCCAGGTCAGCGGAGGTGGTTCGAGTTCCGGCCGAAGCAATCGAACCGGATGCGGATCGAAGGTGAAGACGACCGCGGGTCCCCCCACTTCGTCGGCACGTTGGCGAATTAACTGCGCAATCCGAGCGTGCCCCAGGTGGACGCCATCGAAGTTGCCGATCGTTAGCGCGCCGCCTCGAAAGTCTGCGGAAAGCGAATCCAGGTCACGATAAAGTTGCACAGCTCGCCTTTGCCCAAGGGCAATGCGGATGGCATATTTTGCCCAACCGCGCGGGTGAAAAAGACGTATTTTGATTCGTCATGCCAGGAATGACAACCAAACCTTCATCCGTTTTGTGGCCAAGTCGCTTCACGAAGTGGTTTCCAATCGAGACAATCGGTACAGATATGCCTGGCACCAGCGATCCCCCGATGGGAGAACAAATCGCAAATTGCCTCCAATTTAAGCCAGGAAATCGCCAACGACTTTAAAAAAATACTTTTCGGCCGCCACACGGTAGAATTTCCTTATCGACTGCCCATCCCTGTTAATTTGCTAGAAGGTCCGATCTGTGACTGAGCGCTCCTCGTCGTCCTCGAAAACGCATGATGTGACCTGTCCCGTATGTTCGACGCGGCTGACCGTACTGACCGCAGACACCGGTCGGAAGATGGAATGCCCCGACTGCGGTCATATCCTCACCATCACCAAGCCGGAAAAGAAATTGGAGTTGCCGAGCGAGGAAGAGGACATCGAGGACATTTACGGCCTGAAAGATGTCGACGACAGCCATGATGAAGCCCGGAAGAAGTTGGGGCAGAACCTCATGTCGCAGGCCGAGAAAGAAATCCGCGAACAAGCGGAACGGCCTGAGCTACATAAACGAACCCAAGGTGCCTTCGAAGAACGCCGCCGCGCCGAACCGCTCGACGACGATGTACCTTCCAAGCCGCGCGAACCACTCACACCAATCGATTACGATCCGAGAGCGAAGCTGGTCGAGTTTCCGATTCGCTTTTCTCCGCAAGAGCTATCGCGCGATGTCGGCTTGTTCACCGACGTTGGCCTGTTGATGCGATGGGTGTTTCTGTCGCTGTTCACGGCGATGGTGCTTTATCTGGCGATCAACGCGGTCTTTTACTCGAACGTGACACCGCCAACCTTCATGTCCTACATGGCGAGCCTGACTTGTACGTTTCTTTCGGTCTGCCTTGGTGCCGTCGCGGTCGTGTTTCTGGGGAGCTACTTTTTGTTCCTGACCATGTCGATCTCCAGTGGCATGGATGACTTCGATTGGCCGGAGCTCGGGATTTTCGATCGGGTGATGGAAGCACTGTTTTTCGTGGCGGGGCTCTTCTTCGCGCTGATTCCGTTTGCAATCGTTGCCACCATCGACCTGACGCTGGCGTTACCTTTGCTGGCACTGGGCTTCCTGGCATTCCCGGTCGCGTTTCTATCGCTGCTCGATCAAAACTCGATCATCACGCCATGGAGCAATACGATTGTGTTTTCGCTCTTCAAGCTGACCAGCAAATGGTTGATGTTCTACGTGGCCACCTTCTTCCTGGCGATCGCAGTCGGCGGGTTTGGCTACATGCTTTACTTCTTTGCCGGCATCGAACGACTCGCGTACATCGCGTTGCCCTGCGGTGTGCTGGTCGTGGGTGGCCTGATGATCTATTCGATCTGGCTGGGACGCATGAGCTGGGAGATCTCGGCACTGCATGGCGAAGAACGCGAAGCCGAACGGGAAGCAAAAGAAGCCGCCAAGTAGGTCACGTTCATAGGAATTGAATCCAACAAGAAAGCCTCGGCCGAAGATTCTCGGCCGAGGCTTTTTTAATTGCATACTCTTAAATGCAGAGCGTTAGACGTTCCAATTTCGATCCGCCCGGGAGATCAATCCATTGGCGTCGGCATCGTTGACGAACGTTTCTTTTTGCGGATCAATCGCCAGCTTGCGATCGAAGATCCAAGCCGCGGCCGCCGCGTGACAGGCGATGTGCGACTTCCGCATCACATTTTGATTCGCCGCGGTCAGCTCTCGCGAACGAATGCAATCGAGGAAGTTTCGCGAATGCGAGGCGACATCGAGCCCACGCACACGCGAGGTATCTTCGGTGATCTCTTTCTGCAGGGCAGGAGAGGAGCAAACGATCTCGCCGCTGTCACCTGTTTCGACCCAGCCTTCCGTTCCGATAAATCGAACCGGGCACGTTCCGAGCCGCGTGATGTACTGCGGCGAACGATCACCGAACGGATTGTCGAGAAAATCGATCTCCAGCTTCACGCCATTTTCGTAACGGCAGTGGATCCCGTTCTCGTACGGATCGAACTCGATCGGCATTGTCCCGTCCGCCTTGTTCGCCCATTGGCAAAGGTCGACCGTGTGAGCGCCCCAGTCCAGCAGTCGTGCCCCGGAATCGAAGTCCCACTGACCTCGCCACTTGCCTTGCACGTAAGCGAGGTTGAACGGACGCCAGGCCGCTGGGCCGAGCCACAGGTTCCAATCGACGTCTTCCTGCGATGGCTGCGGCTGGGCAGGCAGCCAACTGTTGTCGAGCACCGGTCGATAAACCGAGGCGTGCATCGTTTGCAGTTCACCGAGTTTACCGGAGTGAAGCAGTTCGACCGCTTTCTGAAAATTCGGAACGCTGCGGCGTTGAGTTCCAGCCTGAAAGACTTTCTTCTCGGCAGTGATCGTGTCGGCAAGCTGCTGACAATCTTCAATCGTGATCCCGCACGGCTTTTCGCTATAGACATCTTTGCCTGCCTTGGCCGCCAGAATCGAAGCGGCCGCATGCCATCGATCGCCCGTCGCGATGAGTACGGCGTCGATATCTTTTCGATCGAGCAGTTCGCGGAAGTCGCGGAGCGTTTCGCAATCGGAGTTGCCATAGTGCTTGTCGACCATCGCTTTGCCATCGGCACGATGCTTCGACCAAACGTCAGCAATGGCGACGCAGCGAACGTCTTCATGCGGAAGCGTTCCCCCCATCACGTATTTGCAACGATTGCCGAAACCAATCACGCCGAGGTTCACCTTGTCATTCGCGGCCGGCGCGCCCTCGGCACCCAGCACATGACGAGGCACATATGTGGCAACACCTGCCACAACCGCGGCCGTTCCGGCGGTCTTTAGAAAGTTACGACGAGAGGAAGTCTCGGGACGATTCATGGGGCAGTCCTCAAACAAGGCAGGTAGGGAAGGGGGGAGGAAGACGGTGAGGCCGAATCCTTGCGGTTATTAAACCATGCCGGAATACGGTCTGTCCAAAAAGAAATCGGACCCCGCCCCAAAGGCGGGCCGTTTCGTATAATGCAGCGTTTGTCCCTTCGATTCAAGCCAACCAATACTGTCTCGCATGTCCATGAAACGCCACGAACTGGAACGTCTCGCTAAGCAATATCGCGCAGGCAAGGTCACCCTGGCCGACTTTTGTTTGCAAGTGTTACAGCCCAAATCAGAACAACTCGCCGACACCACGCTCGATGTCGATCGAGCTCGACGCTGCGGGTTTCCTGAAGTGGTTTATGGTGAAGGCAAGTCCCCGGAAACAATTGCCCGCATCTTCGAGGCTCAGAAGCAGCGTGGCGACAAGTCACTGGCCACGCGCATCGACGCCGAGAAGGGCGCCGCCCTCAAAGCGGCAATTCCGGATGGGTTGTACAACGAAGTCGCCCGAACGTTCCGTACGTTGTCGGACGAATCTTCTTGGGCCAATGTCGGACTGGTGACTGCCGGTACCAGCGATCTGCCGGTCGCGGAAGAAGCCCGCGAAACGCTACGCTGGATGGGCATCGAACCGGTCTTCATTCAAGATGTCGGTGTCGCTGGACCGCATCGTTTCACCGAGCAGGCTCACAAGCTTAGCGAGTGCGATGCAGTGATCGTGGTGGCTGGCATGGAAGGCGCTTTGCCGAGCGTGGTGGGTGGCCATCTCGCTTGTCCCGTCATCGCCGTTCCGACCAGCGTCGGTTATGGCGCCAGCTTCCAAGGGGTTGCCGCGCTGCTGGGTATGTTGAACAGTTGTGCGTCGAACGTCACCGTCGTTAACATCGACGCCGGCTTCAAAGGGGCCTACCTCGCAGGCCTGATTTCGCTGCGAGTTCAACAGGCCAAACCTCAGACGGAAACCTAACCCCAAAGTTCACGCAATGACTCCAGCACCGCTGCCGGAAGGCCTCCCCATTATCCCGCCGCGTGATTCGGACTCGCATAAGGGAACCTTCGGTCGAGCGTTGCTGGTGGGCGGGTCGCTCGGCATGCCTGGCTCGATCAGTCTTTCTGGTCGAGCATGTCTGAAAGGTGGAGCAGGTCTGGTAACGCTGGCCGTTCCTGACGCGATCATCAACACGGTTGCCAACTTCGAGGCAGCCTACATGACGTTGAGCCTGGCGACCGATCGCGACGGACGCATTCCTTTTCATGCCAAGGCGTGCCTGCAAGAGAAACTCGATCAGGCCACGTGTCTAGGTATCGGACCTGGGCTGGGACAATCGCGTGGTTTGACACTTTTGCTCAGCGAATTGTACGAGACCTTTCCGCGCGCAATGTTGATCGACGCGGATGGATTGAACTTGCTCGCTCAGTCTACGTGTCCACTCGCAAATGCTGCGGGAGAGCGCATCGTCACACCGCATTTAGGCGAGTTCCGAAGACTCGTCGGCAAGCCGCATTTAGAAATTTCAGCAGCAAAAGAGGCGGCAATTCAACTTGCGGCAGAGCAGAAAGTGGTGGTCGTTTTGAAAGGACCGCAAACGCTAGTCACCGACGGAGAGCGTCAGTGGCACAATCCAACCGGCAATCCAGGACTGGCTACGGGCGGCTCGGGTGATGTACTGACAGGATTGATCACAGCGCTGCTCGCTCAGTCACTTTCCGCCTATGACGCAGCGGTTCTAGGCGTTTTTCTCCATGGTTTGGCGGCTGATATTGCCGTGAAGCAAACATCACAGCCTGGTCTTACCGCGACCGATCTACTCGACTTTCTGGAAGACGCATGGTGCGACTACTCGTCGCGTCTATAACTCGCGAGGATGCGGTTGCAACCTCCTTTTATGGAGGCATTTTTCTTTTTGCGGTCGCACAGCAATTGAGCGTTACGAACGTTAAGTCAAAAGGCAAGCAGAACTTGCGTACGGCAACCCACACGAATTTTGCAATTGGTTCGCAGCCGTGCAACGAGTATTCTTTGACAAGGTTTAACGGAACTCTGATCAGATCTTTTTCGTCGGAGTTCAACACCGAGGTTTCGTTCAACAATCACTTCAACATCGCGGTTCTGCAGGAACAGAGGCCAACAGAGGCAGGACGCGAAGGAGGGCGACCTATGGTAACGATGAACGCAGTGGTTTATGAAAAGAACGGTCAGACTTATGTCTGGGCTTTTCGCGAAGGTGACGAACAACGCGCCCTCGATGCGATTTGCCAAGCCGCGAATAACAGTGAACTCAACTTAGATTGGGATGACGCGAACGTAATCTGGCAACGCATGGGCGACGCTCCAGATCGTGTCGACATTCGCGAGATGGGAACTTACCTCTCGCCTCGCACCAGTCGCTAAGTCATCTCAATACCCATCAGCACCCAGGCATCGGTTCCTTCGACCTGGGTGCTTCTTCTTGTTGGGAGCCCCCTAGGCCACTGGTTGTGACTTGTGCGGGGGGGCGGTTAAGATGGGACGGTCCTGAAATCCCATTTCTGCCGAAGGTAATCTGCCTGTCATGCTGGCCCGCAAAGAAATCTTCCCCAACGTTATCGAACTCAATTTTCAAGCCGGCGAATTGCTCGGCTGCAATGTCTACCTGGTCTACGAAGGTAACGAGTGGATCCTCATCGATATCGGCTTCGACGAGACAGTCGAAGACTACATCGAAGTGATCCGCAACATGGACTTCCCTCTGGCCAATTGCAAAACGCTGGTTGCCACCCATGCCGACGTCGACCACATTCAAGGTCTGGCTAAGGCGAAGCAACTGCTCGGCACTACGGTTACTTCCCACCCGCTGGCGGTCAAAGCCCTGGAAGCGGGGGACAAGCTGCAGACATTCGCCGAAATCGAACTGCAAGACATCCACCTCGAAATGCCCCCGGTAAAGATCGAACACCAGGTCAAAGAGGGGGACATCCTGACGGTTGGTAAGCTGGAACTTGAAGTCTGGCATACGCCTGGGCACACCAACAGCCAGCTCAGCTTCCGCATGGGGGACCTGCTGTTCTCGGGCGACAATATCTACCGCGACGGCTGCGTCGGTGCGATAGATGCCCATCATGGCAGCGATATCGTGGCATTCATTAAGTCGCTGGAACGGATTCGCGACAGCGATGTGAAATGGCTTTTGCCAAGCCATGGCCCGATCTTCCGTAAAGACAACGCCCAGATCGAACAGACTCTCGACCGCCTGAAGTCGTATCTTCATATGGCCGACTTCGGCACGTGCGCCATCGACTGGCCCCTGATGGACGAGTGGGAAGAAGAGATCCTGAAGGGTCAATTGCCGCAGTAAGTCGCCCGTTTGAAGTGACGAACTCGCTGAAAAAGCCTAATTTCTACCGGGGACCTCGATGAGGTCCCTTTTTTATGCGCATTTTTTTATGGGGCAATAAAGCTAGCAATCGCCCCTCTCTTTCGTCTTGCGCCGTTTCGTAAGCCTTTAGATGTGCTCTAGAGCATCTCAAGGGCGTCGCAAACGGGCTGCCCCGCGCCAAGCAAAACTGCTGAGAATCGTAGCAAGCTTCATGCGCGCATTCTTTGCATACACGCGACGGCCCGAAAACGTCCACCGAAAACCCTAAATTCGAGCGTTCTCTTAAGTCCTGCGGTGGGAAAGACATAGGACGTCGTTGATTCTTCAGCCGGGCTTTTCATCCTCACAGTCGGAACTAATGGCACAACGCTTGCAAACAGGGGGTCTTCGTGCACACGACCCTGCGTGGGAAGGCGCACTCAAACATATCCCACGTTGGATCGATTCCTGGCCCTGGCATATAGCTGGCTGATGTTTGTTTCATCTTCTGTAAAAGGTACGAATCACATGGTAAGTTCCCTCTCCCTCCCCAACCGAGCGTGGTTTGCGATGATCGCAATCGCTCTCGGCCTCATGATCTCTTACCCGCTTTCAGCGCAAGACTCTGGAACCCCGGCCTCGGAAGATGCTCCGGTAGTCGAAGCCGAAGCTGGCGAAGAGCGAGCTGAAGAAGCCGCTGAAGCTGAAGGTGCTGAAGAAGAAGAAGTTCCTGTTACCGCCGAATCTGTCCTCGGCGACGTCGATACGCTGTGGACCTGTCTCGCAGCATTCCTCGTGTTCTTCATGCAGGCTGGTTTCGCGTTGGTCGAAGCTGGTTTCACCCGTGCGAAGAACGCTTGTAACATCATTATGAAGAACCTGATGGACTTCTCCATCGGCTCGCTTTCATTCTGGCTGGTTGGTTTCGGCCTGATGTTCGGCACGACCAACGGCTTCTGTGGAACGGACCTGTTCTACTTCGATGGCGACAGCGATGCTGCTCTGGCCGTCAACTCGAATGCCGGTTTCAACTGGGCGTTTTTGATCTTCCAAACCGTGTTCTGTGCCACCGCCGCGACCATCGTTTCCGGTGCCATGGCGGAACGCACCAAGTTCTCGGCCTACCTGGTTTACTCCGTCCTGATCACCGTGATCGTTTACCCGATCTTCGGTAGCTGGGCTTGGGGTGGTCTGTACGCTGGTGGCGGCTGGCTGGAAGGCCAGGGCTTCCTGGACTTCGCTGGTTCGACGGTCGTTCACTCGATCGGTGGTTGGTGTGCCTTGGCGGGTGCCATCACGATCGGTCCACGTATCGGTAAGTACACTGCAGACGGTAAGGTTAAGCCAATCGCTGGTCACAGCATCCCGCTGGGTGCTCTGGGTGTGTTCATCCTGTGGTTGGGTTGGTTCGGTTTTAACCCAGGTTCGACCACCGCTGTCGGTGGCGGCTCGTTCGCTTACATCGCCGTGACCACCAACCTGGCTGCTGCCGCTGGTGTCGTCGGTGCCATGATCACCTCGTGGGCCATGTTCGGTAAGCCTGACACCTCGTTCACGTTGAACGGTGCCCTGGCCGGTCTGGTTTCGATCACCGCTGGTTGTGACTGCCTGAGCCCACTGTGGGCTGCGATTGCCGGTCTGATCGGTGGCGTCCTGGTTGTCCTCTCCTGCGTCTTCTTCGACAAGCTGAAGATCGACGATCCTGTCGGTGCTGTCTCGGTCCACGGTGTCTGTGGTGCTTGGGGTACGCTGGCTGTCGGTCTCTTCATGAAGGAATCGGGTCTGGTCAACGGCGGTGGTATCGATCAAACCATCACCCAGGTCATCGGTATCGCAGTCGGCTTCGTCTGGGCCTTCGGTGTGAGCTTTGTGATCTTTAACCTGATCAAGTTCACCATGGGTCTGCGAGTCACCGCTGAAGAAGAAATGCAGGGTCTCGATATCCACGAGCACGGCATGTACGCCTACCCAGCACACCTGGTCACGGAAGGCACCAGCCAGGCTGGCCACATCGCCTCCTAGGCCTTACTTGAAAGCCAACCTCGCGGGCTCTACCTCGTGTAAAGCCCGCGAAGTTCACGAAGATACTTCGGCCTTTGCCTGGGCCAGAAGTTCTACCCCAATGACTTGGAAGGGTGTTCCGCCTCGCTCTTCCAAGTCGGGGTTTTTTTATGCGCTCTGCGATTACCAGAATCCTGGTTCTTCTCGCATCCGATCTTGCTGGTCATCCCCCTGAATTTGGTGCCATGCACCCCGATGATCACAAGAAGTCCTTGGGAGGCTGCCACTTGCCCCCGGTGGGGCATCGGTTTAAATTCGACGGTTTGGAAGCCTCTCGAACGTTCCATCTTGGACGCCACTCATGAAACTTGTGATCGCGATCATTCAGCCCAGCCGACTGGAAGCCGTTAAGGAAGCCCTGACCGAGGTGGAAGTGTTCCGCCTGACGGTGATGGACTGCCAAGGTTTCGGCCGCCAGAAGGGGCAGACCGAGGTCTATCGCGGGCACGAGTTCACCGTCAACCTGCTCCGTAAGGTGCAGTTGCAGATTGCCGTGAATGAAGACTTCGTCGAGCCGACGATCGATGCGATCGTGAAGGGGGCCCGAACCGGCGATAAGGGCGAAATCGGCGACGGCAAGATCTTTGTCGTGCCGATGGACGACTGTATCCGTATCCGTACCGGGGAACGGGGTCCCGAAGCGATCTAGCCCCTGGAAAAGCCTCCAGAGGGGCGACTAGCCTGCTTCAAGCAGCTCTCGAATCTTCTTCGAGATATCCGACAAGTCGCCGCCATAGCCGATCCAAACGGCCTGAATCTTTCCCTGCTGATCGACCAGCAGGGTCGTCGGATAGCCCTGGTATTGCTTCACCTGGCTCAAACCGATCCGCAAGTCCGCGTGCTGGTCGACATAGACTGGCAGCGTTGTATTGAACTTCGCCAAAACCAGTTGTGACTGCGGCACCAGCGTCTCCAGGTCTTCGTTGAAGCTGGTCGGCTGTCCCGGCATCCAGCCCCCATCTGCCGCGACGGAAACGAACGCGAAGTCAGGCTGGTCGCGGAATTCCTCGCGAATCTGTAGCAGGTCTGGGAATTCCAGCAGGCAGGGCGGGCACCAGGGGCCCCAGAAATTGATCAGCGTCACCTTTCCGGCCAGATCGGCCGTTTCCAGAGGCTGCTCGACATTCAGCATCGGTTCGAGGGTGGTCGCCGGCAATGGCTGGCCGACCCAAGGGTGCGATTCCGCCATCTGAGCAGCGCCAGGTCCCAGCATGGTGATTACCAGCATCACCATCAGACCAGCCATGATGGCCAGCAGGACGTAAAGCATCGTTTTCCCCCGACGAGCGATCATCGGTTTCCGGGAAGTTGGCAGGGAAGGGCAGAGCATGGCGGGTTCGTATAAAGGTCGTGTGAAAAATGAAGCCACGGGGGCAACTTGCCCTATTCTATCTCTAACGGATCCCGGGCGGAGAAGCATTCCGATGCGAAATCGCAGGGAGAGCGGGCCAGTTTCCGGAATTTGGCAGAACGATCGCTCTGGCAACAATTGCCCCGTAAGGAAATAATAGGTCATTGTGTTCCCGTCAGCCTCAGGTAAAACATCGGCTGACAGCTTCCCTAACTTGGAAGCCTTACGCTGCTTGAAGGATTCACTTGCGCGATGAAATTCGAGGTTGAACTGAAGTTTCCGGTCGACGATCTTTCCACCGTCGAATCGCAGTTGGAAGACCTGGGCGGGATTATTGAGGTCCCTAAACGCCAGGCCGACCGATACTACAGTCACCCGTCGCGTAACTTCGCCGAAACGGACGAGGCCCTTCGTATCCGCCGTGTGGGGGATCAGAACTTCATCACCTACAAAGGCCCCAAGGTCGACGATTCGACCAAGACTCGTCGTGAAATCGAAGTTCCCCTGATCTCAGGTGCCACCGGAGCGACCAACATCGTCCATATGTTCGAGTCGCTGGGCTTCACTCCGGTAGCCGAAGTGACCAAAGATCGCCGGAAATCGCATATCCAGTACGAAGGCTACGAAGTCCTGGTCGCGATGGACGAAGTACTGAACCTGGGCACTTTCGTCGAACTCGAGATCACTGCCGACGAAGAAGACGTCGAATCGGCCAAAGCCGCTATCGCCAAATTGGCCGATCAACTCGGTCTTTCTGGCAGCGAACGCCGCAGCTACCTGGAACTGATTCTGGGCTCTGAATAACGCGGATCATTTCCCCGCTAAGACTTTCTGGGAAATTTTCTGATTCCGCCAAAACCTTAGGCGACCCTCGGGGTTTTTACACTCACCGCGACAATTTACTGTGCGATGCCTCTATTTCGCACAGCGATTGTTTGAGGCAGCCCTGGGTCGTTAAGTAACCGCGCACTCGGCCTGGGGCTTCCTCTTTTTCTTGGCTTATCTCTTTCGGTTTGCTCACTTCCGGCCCCCAATACGTACCGGTCGTACGTTTTCGCGCTTGGCCTTATAATCGGGGTAATGAGCGTGCACCCCCATTCTTCCACCACGGCGGAGCCCAAAACCGAGCAGCCTCAACCGCCGGCATCGCCTGCCGCTACCCTGGATGGCATTCAACGCAATGAAGGGGTCTCGCGAAATTTCGTGCTGCTGACGCTCTATCAAGTCGTGCTGCGTTGCGGCTGGATTTTCAAGACTGAGAGCATCATCATTCCGGCCGTGCTCGATTTGATCGCAGGCTCTGGCTGGATTCGCGGATTCCTCCCCATTCTGGGGCGAATTGGACAAAGCTGCCCGCCGCTTCTATATGCCGACCGGCTGCGCCAATTGCCGCTGAAAAAGTGGTCGCTCGCCGGAACTTCGCTCGCCATGTCGGTTGCCTTCGCTGCCCTGGCTGCGATGTTTATCCCCGGGGTCGAGTCCGCCATCGGAAAGTCGGCGATGGTGGTCGGCTTTCTGGGATTTTACTTCCTGTTCTTCTGTGCAACGGGACTCAATCAACTCGGCTTCGGTACAACGCAGGGGAAGCTGATTCCGCCTCATTTGCGAGGGCGGCTAATGCTGGCCTCGAATGTGATTGGTGCGGTCATCGCCATTTCACTGGCGGCCTGGTTGCTGCCGAAATGGCTTCAGGGAAACAACATTCAGGTTCACTGGATCTTTGGGTTCGCGGCGTTTTCGTTTATCGGCAGTGCCATCTCGGTGATGGGCCTGAAAGAGCGACGCGACCAGGTCGAGCGGAAAGCGTTTTCGCCGAAGCAGTTGATCCAGGAATCGATTAACGTCGTCAAAGATGACCATCGGTTTCGTTATGTCTGCCTGATCGCGGCGACGTTCGGCTTTTCGCTGATGCTGTTCCCGCACTACCAGGCCCTGGCCCGCGAGCGGCTGGACGTCGATCTTTCACGGATGATCTTTTGGGTGATCGTTCAGAATGCCGGAACGGCGATTTTCAGCTTGCTCGGCGGTCCGCTGGCCGACTGGAAAGGAAACCGGCTGGTCCTACGCACGATGATGTTCGGCGTGATGATCTTGCCGCTGGGTTCGATTGCCCTGGTTCATTCCGGCAGCGTCGGCATCTATTTGTTCGACTGGCTGTTTTTGTTTGTTGGTGTGACGCCGATCACTTTCCGCGCGTTCA
The DNA here is from genome assembly GCF_039541315.1 of Bremerella cremea. GTDB lineage: Bacteria > Planctomycetota > Planctomycetia > Pirellulales > Pirellulaceae > Bremerella > Bremerella cremea. The sequence goes on from NZ_BAABFZ010000003.1 coordinate 558,966, forward strand.
CCAACTATACGCTCGAGTTGGTTCCAGAGCCGATGCACCCGCGTTACCTGGCGACGCAGTCTTTGTGCATCGCCGTCCCGATGGTGATCTCGCCGTTCGTGGGCCTGTTGATCGACATGACCAGCTTCGAGCTCGTCTTCAGCGGGATCGCCTTGATCTTGTTTGGCGGCTGGACGATGACCTGGTTCCTGGACGAACCACGCCACGAGGTAGGCCACCATGTTATGTACGGCGAGATGGACGTCGATCCGGAAGACGAAGTGTAGCTCGCGCAAAAAACAAGGCAGGCCGTCGAGGCAGCCTGCCTTGTCAGTAAATCTCGTCCGGGACTCCCGACTCGTTATTTGCTGGTGAGTTCCAACTGAAGTTCATTGGATTGATCTGCGACGATCGTGGCACTGAACCCCGAGGAAGCTGGATCTTCGTATCGCTTGGGCGTGTGATAAATCATCACCAACTCCGGAAATTTCCCGTGCTTTCGGTGGTAGGCATCGACGTCGTGGACGATGTGCTCAGGATCGGGCTCGGACTTGGAGACACCGACCTGGTATTCACCAGGAAAGACGCCATCACCAGGATTCGAGGTTCCCATGATCGCCATCCCTTGGGCATCGGTTCGTCCGTAAGCCGACCGGCCGTTCCCAACGGGAGCAAATGTGATATTCGCATTTTCAACGGGCTGTCCATCCATCGTCACCATGACAGTTGAATAGCTGGCACCCGGTTGCACTGAGCCTGGGCCAAAGCATCCCGAAGTGGAAAGCAATGCCAGGAACAAAAAGAATGGTATCGACGATCGACTCATGAAGTCAAACTCCAGCATCTGTAACGAGTGGTTTAGGCGGCGAAAGAAGAAAAGCGTTCCGTCAGCTTCCGAGCGTTGAAAAACAGGCTCGGAAGCTATCATCGTGACGCTTATTGGCGACTCGCCACGTCACCGCCACTTCGCGTTCCCATCGCTCCCCAAACGCCGTAAGGCGAGGCACCACTATATTCCCAATTCGCCGCCAGATTTCCCGTGTCGATCGTTTCCGAAATGAACGTGACCGAACCGTCGCCAAACAGCGTGTTCGCTCCACCTGGATGATAACTATTGGCTGTCGCGTAGATCTTGTCTTTCTCATTTCCCCAGCGAGTACAGCTTGGGGCATTCGGAGGAAGAACCGTGTTCAGACCCACATAAGCAGGGGCACCGTCCGACCAGCGGGTTCCGGAGTACGTGTGGTACGAGGTCGCTCCATCGACGTACATGCCGCCCAACCCACGCATATCCATGCAGCGGTTGGCCTTTCCACCGTCGACAAATGCATTGTCGACACGCACGATACCGCCTCGCATCTTCTTGCCATCGACACCGATACAACGTTCGCCCATGGCAACGGTATTGCTCAAACCATCGGTGATGTCACGAAATCCCTTGTAGTGATATCGCGAAAACATTCCTCGCCCCTCGAACTCATTGGTCCGATCGTTCGACGCCGAGGCATCTTCGAAGCGATTCAGAGGCTGGTCGCCTGCCGAGAAGCAATAGTTTGTCTTGCCGAGATGCCCAGTCGCTGGAGTACTATCGGATGGGCAGAGCAAGCCGGCGACCTGCGTGTTGTTCGGAGCCCAGTCCGCCCAGGGATCTTGCGTGAAGTTGTCTTGTGCGTACTGCTCCCACAGTGCCCGTTGCTCCAGGAAGGGAAGCATCCCAATAAAACCGCTCAATCGACCATGATTCCCAAGGGGCGTACTACCACCCGACATCGCGGGCAGTTTGCCATAGGTATCATGATAGTTATGCAGAGCGAGTCCCAACTGCTTCAGATTGTTGGTGCAGTTCATCCGGCGTGCTGCTTCACGAGCCTGTTGGACGGCAGGCAACAGAAGTGCGATCAGTACTCCGATAATGGCAATGACGACCAAGAGTTCAACGAGCGTAAAGCCACGTGAGTTTCTCATAAACAGTCCCGAATTAGTGCGACAGAATGTGGATGATCTTCACAGTGTGAATGAGTGTTAAATATTAGCAAAGACTCAAATTAACGAACACCTTTTTTGCGACGACGCTTCGATTCATCCCGCTGGAATTTGCAACAAAAAACGCCTTTTTTCGGTTACCACCCCACCACAGAAACGACAAATACACGATCAACACCGTTAGTTGTTGTTAACAGGGCCGAGACGCTTCTTAGAGATCTTTTTGCCGTCGCTTCGCTGGCAAGAGTCCGTGAGATTAGCGGAGGGAAATCATCCGGAAAAACTGGCGAGAAAACTAGTTTTTCGTTCGCACGATGGTAGAGGGACCTTAGCTACTCGCGCTGCGGTAACTTCGCAGCGACATCTTGAAGACCCATCGCGAGAACCACAGGCTCATCCCGGTCGCTACGAGCATGTAGATTGGCAATGCCCACATCTGCGTCTCACTGACGCCAAATGGCTGAGCCATGATCCGGGCCGGCACGTTCACCACGATCAAGATCGGGATCGCAAAGGTGAAGATCAACTGCAGCGACATCCCCAGCGTGCCGGCGTTATAAATCTCCATCGGGTAACGCGAGAAACTGGTGATGTAAAACCAGAAGTCGTACAACGAGGTATTGCGACCGAGCCAGATGCTGGAAGCGGCCAGCACGATCATCAAGCTGTAAAGGATCGCTACGCCGCACAGCAGGAAGATGACGAATGTCACCACCATGGTCGCGGTCAACTCGATGGGCCGCTCAGGGCGATGCGTTAACTGAAAAAGGCTGATTCCCATCAGCAGCAAACCGAACAAGAAGTTGGCGGTCGAAGGCCAGTTCACTTTCTCGAAGCTGACGAGGAACTGCGTATCGATCGGCTTCAGCAGGGCGAAGTCGAGTTTGCCGGTACGGATCAATTCCGAGAACTCTTGAATGTTCGGCATGAAGAACATCTGCACTAAGCTGTTCACCAGCAGAGTCGTCGCCAGGAAGACGAAGAACTCCCACTTTCCCCAACCGGTGTTTGGTCCGATCGAAGTGGTGTAGCTGAAGATGAGCAGATAGAACCCAAGGTTCATAATCACCCACGACAGGCTCGAAACGCATTCGATCCAGAAGTTCGAGCGAAAGCTCAGATCGCGAACCAGGCTGTTTCGCAGAAACATGTAAAACACGGCTGCATACGAAGGTCGATCTTCCATACGTTTAACCTCCGTAAGCGCTATACTGCTTCACGCCGTAATGAAACGACAGACGCGAGGCAATGATAAAGAAGACAACCCAGCCAACCTGAACGACCAGTCCCCAGAACAATTCCGGACCGGTGATCTTTTCCAGAAACACGGCTGCCGGGAAGTACGCCAGGTACATCAGTGGCAACGACTTCACAATCAGTGCCCAAGGACCACCCAACTCGTTCAGCATATCCAGCGGAAACATGTGTCCCGACAGGAAGAACGTGAACAGCATGTAAACGAACAGCAGCGAGCGAACTTCCAAAAACCAGAAACCGATCATGCCGATGGTGGCTTCCATGAAGAACCCCAGCATGAACGACAGCACCAGCGAGGTGAAGTAAGCCGCCAACACGTGTCCTGGCGGCCAGCCGGCGAAGTATCCGCGGCACAGAAAGAACACGATCGCAAACGGCACCGCCGCCACGATGTAGTAAGTCAGCTTGTGGGCGATTCGATTCAGCAGGAAGAACGAAATCAAATCGAGCGGCTGAATCAGGTACTTCTTGATTTCCCCTTCACGGATCTGCAAGGCAATGCCAGAGGCCAAGCCTGGCATGCTGGAGAATGCTCGCGAGATCGTCGACAGCAAGTAATACGCGACAATGTTGTAATACGTATAGCCGACGATTTCGGCGTTTCCGCTGCTCTCGCCTTTGGCCGAAAAGATGGCCGACCAAAGAAAGATTTGCGTCAGGATCGGCAGGAACCGCATTAAGGTTCCCAGCATGAAGTCGCCGCGATAGACGAGCTTCTCGTGGAAATTGATTTGAAAGATGGCCCACCAGGTGGAGGCCCGAGCGGCAAGGTCTGCCATGATCGATTCTCCAGGGGCTTAGGACGAAGCTTCCGCCAGTTTTTCATTCGCCGATTTGTCGCCAGGATGCGCCAGCGAGAAGACATCGGCGATCACTTCTTCCAGCGGAGGATCTTCCACCCCGACGTCGGCCAGTTCGTATTGATCGAGCACCGACGCCAGGACTTCGCCAACTCGAGAACGGTCGACCCGAAGTTTGACCTTCGGGTAGTCCTCGGAGATGACATCGCCGAATCGAGCCAGGCTTCCCTGGGCGTTGTCGTCGGCGAAGGTCAGTGTGACGATCTTGTAGCCACCAAACCGATCGATAATCCCGCTCAACGAACCGTCGTAGATGATCACGCCATGGGCGATCACCACCACGCGTTGGCACAACGCGGCGATGTCTTTCATGTAGTGGCTGGTCAGCAGGACGGTGATTTTGCGTTCCTGCTGATAATGCTTCAAAAACTGCTGAATGTTGTGCTGGGCGACCACGTCGAGCCCGATTGTCGGTTCGTCGAGGAACAGCACGTCGGGCGAATGGAGCAGGGCGGCGATCAGTTCCATCTTCATCCGCTCGCCGAGCGACAAAGCACGAACCGGCTGCGAAAGGAGCTCTTTTACCCCCAGCAGATCGACCAGTTCGTCTTGCGAACGCTGGAATTTGTCGGCGTCGATCCGATAGATCTTCTGGTGGAGCCGGAAGCTATCTTGGGCCGGCAAGTCCCACCACAGCTGGTTTTTCTGCCCCATCACCAGGGCAAACCGGCGGCGATAGGCGTTATCGCGGTGCCAAGGGACGTGCCCCATGACCGTGGCCGAGCCGGAAGTTGGATTGATCACCCCCGAGAGCAGCTTGAGGGTGGTTGTCTTCCCCGCTCCATTGGGGCCGAGAAAGGCGACGAATTCTCCCTGATCGACGGTCAAATCGATACCCTTGACCGCTTCCACCGTCTTGTATTGACGGTGAAACAGGCCGCGAATCGAGGAGAGCAGGCCTTCCTGCTTCTGATAGACCTCGTAGGTCTTGGTCAATTTTTCTATCTGGATGATTGGTGGCATGTGCAGATTATAAACCAGGGGGCTAAAAGCGGACAGTTGCCGGGCCCCCCTCGCGTTGTGGCAATATGGGGTATTCGCTATAATCGCCGCGCTTTCGGGCGTGTTTTCCGGTCAGGGAGATCGGATCAGCCCTTCTGCGAGGATCGATCGCTTCGGGAATTATTACGGATGATACGAATTGGTCTCGGACACGACACCCATCGGCTTGCCGACGGTGGTCCACTGATTTTAGGTGGCCTCGAGATTCCGCACGACAAACATCTGGTTGGACACAGTGATGCCGACGCTTTGATGCACGCCATCACCGATGCGTTACTGGGTGCGGCCAATCTTCCTGACATTGGGCAGCTTTTTCCCAATACAGACGAGGAAAATCGCGGACGATCGTCCAGCGAATTCCTGAAACTGGCCTATCAGAAGGTGCTCGACGAGGGGTGGACGCTCATCAACCTCGACGCGGTCATCCATGCCCAGCGGCCCAAGCTGGCCGATCTGAAGTCGTTGATGCAGATCCGAATTGCGGAACTTCTGCATGTCTCGCCGGAAGATATCGGCATCAAAGCCAAGACCGGCGAAAGCGTCGGCAGCATCGGCCGCGAAGAGTCGATCGAAGTCCAGTGCGTTTGCCTGTTGCGAAGAGTCTAGTTTCGTTCCTATCCACACATACCCAGCCCCTTAGCGGTCCTTAAAGGCAAGAACATGAGTAACCTCCGGGTCTACAACACACTGAGCCGTACCAAGGAAGAGTTCAAAACGGTCGAACCCGGCAAAGTCGGCATCTACCTTTGCGGACCAACGGTCTACGCCGAAGCCCACATCGGGCACATGGTGGGGCCGGTTATCTTCGATACCGTCAAGCGTTACCTCGCCCACAGCGGTTACGACGTCCGCCTGGTGGTCAACATCACCGACGTCGACGACAAACTGATCCACAAGGCGAACGAGCGCAAGATGACCATGCTCGAAGTCGCCGAAGAGAACATCAAAGATTACCTGAGCAACCTCGCCGCGCTGAACGTGACGACGATCGACGACATGCCACGGGCCACCGCGTGCATGGACGACATCATCAAGTTCGTCGAAGACCTGATCGCCAAGGGCTTTGCTTACGATGTCGATGGCGACGTCTTCTTTGAAGTCAGCAAAGACCCGCAGTACGGCAAGCTGACCAACCGCAGTGTCGACGCCATGCAGGGGGAAGGGGGCGGTGCCGCCGCCAGCAAGCGTTCGCCAGGCGACTTCGCACTGTGGAAGAAAGCCAAGCCGGGCGAACCTTCGTGGGACAGCCCCTGGGGCAAGGGTCGCCCTGGCTGGCACATCGAATGCTCGGCCATGAGCAAAGGAATCCTGGGCGAAACGTTCGATATCCATGGCGGTGGTTTGGACCTTACCTTCCCGCACCATGAAAACGAAATCGCTCAAAGCGAATGCTGCCACGGCAAGCCGATGGTCAACTATTGGATGCACAACGGTCTGCTCCGCAGCGACCCAAGTGCCGGCAAGATCGGTGGCAAAGCGGAACGCGAAAAGGAAGCCGCACCTGCCGACAACAACCCCGGCGGCAAGATGAGCCGTAGTGGTGGCGCTGGCGGCTTGCACTCGCTGATCGAGCGACAAAGCGGCGAGCGAATTCGCTTCTTCCTGTTGCGAACCCATTACCGCAGCACCATTCTGTTCAGCGAGCCAGCGATCGAAGAGGCCGGCACCGGACTGGAAACGTTCTATCGCTTGTTCGAGCGATACGAACGCATCACCGGGAAGTCGTACTACGACATCACCCCAGCCAAGACTCGCAAAGAAGGCGAAATCACCTCCGGCGACGACGCCTTGCTCGGCCTGCTGAAGAAGCATCGGGACGCCTATCTCGAAAAGATGGACGACGACTTCAACACCGGTGGCGGCGTGAGCGAACTGTTCGAGATCGTCCGCGCGGTCAACAAGTCGATCGATCAGGAAAAGCTGGAAGAGAACAAGGGTGCCGATACCAGTGCCCTCGATCAGGCGATGGCCACGCTGCGGGAACTGACTTCGATTCTGGGTCTGTTCTCGGAAAAGCCCGAAGCCGATTCGAGCGAAGACTCCGGTCTGGTCGACCAACTGATGAGCCTGGTCATCGAGATCCGTGCGAACTCGCGCAAGAAGAAAGACTTTGAAACGAGCGACCTCATTCGCGATCGTTTGACCGAATGCGGGATCACGCTCGAAGACCGCAAAGATGGCACGCTCTGGCGAAAAGGCTAGGCCATACTGGTCGGCTGCCTCGCCACTCATTTCACGCGAGGCAGCCACGTCGCTTGGTTCGTACTTCCGTGCCATGCTGTTTCCGCGGTTTCATCCTGTGAAAGTCTCATGCAGAAACGAATTCTCGGTATCGATCCAGGCTTGAACATTACCGGCTACGGGGTGATCGACGTCGGCCCTAGTGGAATTTCGCTCGTGGAAGCCGGGGTCGTCCGAGGAAAGACTCGCGGCGAGATCCCGGCCCGCGTTCGCGAGATCCACGAGGGCATCACCGAAGTCATCACCGCGCTCAAGCCGAACGTGATGGCGATGGAAGAACTGTACTCCCATTACGAACGCCCCAAGACCGCCATCATCATGGGGCATGCACGGGGCGTGTTGTGCCTGGCCGCGGCCCAGCATGACATGACCTTTTATAGCTACGCGGCAACGCAAATTAAACGCATCCTGACTGGCAGTGGGCGAGCCCCGAAAAGCCAGATGCAAGACTCGATCCGCCGCGAACTGAAGCTTTCCGCCGTACCGGAACCGCCGGACGTGGCCGACGCGTTGGCCGTGGCGTTGTGCCATCATTACCTCAGCAAAGTTGCGACCGCGATCTAAGCGGTATTCTTCCCAGAAACGGACTTCACTCTTGATCACTAAAATCACCGGCAAGCTTGTTTCGGTTGAACTCACAAGCGTCACGCTGGGCATCGACGCCTTCGAATACGAAGTGCTGGTCCCTGAGTTTGTCCGCCGTCAGGTCCAAGGCCAGATTGGCCAGAAGGTTTCGTTCTTCACGATTAATTACCTCGATGGCGATCCATCCCGAGGCCGGATGACCCCGCGTCTGGTTGGTTTCTCGAACCATATCGAACGAGAGTTTTTCGAGCTGTTTTGCTCGGTGGACGGCGTCGGTGTGAAAAAAGCTTTGCGAGCAATGGTCCGTCCGGTCCAAGAAGTTGCCAACCAGATCGAACAACAGGACGCCAAGGGTTTGTCTGCCCTCCCAGGCATCGGTCCGGCGACCGCCGACCGGATTGTGGCCAAACTGCGCCGGAAGGTTCCGAAGTTCGCCCTGTTGATTACCGGGGCCGACGGAGAATCGGCCGAAGCCTCGCGCGATGTGGTTACCGAAACGTTCGAGGTGCTGCTGCAACTGGGGCACAGCGAGACCCAGGCCCGCAAGCTGTTGGACAAGGCAATCGCCGAGAAAAAGAGCTACAAGGACGTGGATTCCCTCGTGCAGGCAGTGTACAAAATTGCTCATCAAGAGGGATAAACCCGCAAATCATCTCCATTTACCCCCAATCACGCTGCTATGCCGGAAGTCGCTGACCACGAAGACTCGTTGATCGCCTCCGAGGTTGTTTCGCACGATGAATTGGTTGCGGCGGAAATCGCCCAGCCGCATGGCGAACCTTGTTCCAGCTGTGGTTGCCCGATCGAACCGGGCGACAAGTTTTGCCCTGCCTGTGGTGCCCCGCACCAGGTCACCGTCGCCGAAGAAAAGAAGACGCCGGACGACGTCGCGTTGAAGAAGTACTTCCACTGCCAGACCTGCGGTGCGAACGTCTCGATCGATCCGCAGGAACTGAGCTACGTCTGTCCATTTTGCGATTCGACTTACGTGGTGGAATACTCGCCCGACGTCAGCGGTCGGCAGTTGCCGGAGTTCGTCATCCCATTTCGGGTCACGCAAGAGATGGCGATGGAGAAGTTCCGCGCGTGGATCAAGGGCAACGCCTGGTATCGGCCAGGCGACTTGCACATGGCGGAAATCGAAGACAAGCTGCGCGGCGTTTACCTACCGTTCTGGAGCTTCTCGATGCTCGCTCAAAGTATCTGGAACGCTTCGATTGGTGAGTATTGGTACGAGACCGAAACTTACACCACGATGGAAAACGGCAAGATGGTCACCAAGACCCGCCGCGTCCAGCGAACCGAGTGGTGGCCGCTCAGCGGTAAGCATCATCAGTACTACAGCGGCTACATGATTTCGGCCAGCAAAGGCCTTAGCCAGGCCGATGCCGATCGCATCAAGCCGTTCTCGCCCTTGGCGGCCAAGCGTTACCAGCCTTACTTCCTGGCTGGCTGGGCGGCGGAAGAGTACCAGATGGAAATCGAAGACGCGAAGAAGATTTGCTACGAGGAATTCTATCGTCGCGAGCGAGGCAACATCACGCGTTTCCTGCCTGGGGATACCAGCCGCGAGGTGAACGTTCATACCGAATTCTCTTTCGAGCACTCCGACCTTTATCTGCTGCCGATCTATCTGCTGACCTACCGCTACAAAGATCAGGTCTATCGATTTCTGGTCAACGGCCAGACCGGATTGATCAATGGCGACAAGCCGGTCTCTTGGACTCGCATCGGAGCGGCGATCGGGGCAGGGGTCTTTGCGGTGGTGGCCATCATCATTCTCGTCATGCTGCTTTCGGCTGTGATGCGGTAACGAAGTTCAGACCAGCAAACGAAGCAAAACACCATGAGCGACCTACTGGAAAAGTGCCATGTCTGCGGCGGGCTGATTGACGAAGAAGATCTCTTCTGCGGGAACTGCGGCACCGAAGCACCCCATCGCCAGCAAGACAACACGCCGACCTCCACACTTTCGACCCACAGCTTCAGTTGTACCGGCTGTGGTGCGGCGATGAGCTATTCGGCCGAAGCGGAAGCACTACGGTGTCCCTTCTGTGGATCGACGCGGCTGGAAAAGGGAGTCGATCACAAAGTGATCGCGCCGAGCAAGGTGCTGCCATTCAAGATCACCGAAGCCGAGTCGCAACAGATCTTGCGTGAGGCAATCGGGAAAGGTTTTTGGCGACCGCCAGATCTATCGGAGAAAGCGGTCATCAAGAATATGGTGCCGGTCTATGTGCCGTACTGGGTTTTCTCGGCAGACGTGGCAACCAATTGGACGGCCGATACAAGCCAGACGCCGTTTGGAGCGAGCGGCGATTGGTATCCATTGGCCGGTGAGCACTCGAATCAGTACTCGGGCGTGTTGGTGGGTGCCAGTGGCGTACTGACGCCGAATGAAACGTCACAGCTATGTCCGTTCGACATGAGCCAGACGGTGACGCCTGATCAGGTTGATCTCGATCGATACACGGTCGAGCAGTTCAACGTCGCACGGAAGTATGCTCGTCCAATGGCTCGCTCGGCTCTGGAATCGTTAGAACGCAGTTCCGTAGATGCTGCCTACGTTCCTCCGCGAAGCCGCAACGTACAAGTGAACTTGCGGATTCAAAATATGGCCAGCGAGCCAATGCTGTTGCCGATTTGGATCATGGCTTATCAGTACAAAGACGTGGTGTATCGATTCCTCGTCAATGGACAGAACGGCCGATCGACTGGTCACGGCCCCGTTTCCTATCACCGATTGTATGTGATTCTGGGAACGGTCGCCGCGGTAGGCCTGGGCCTGGTGGCGCTCGCAGCCCTGTGCGGTGGACTGGGATCGCTGCTTTCGCGGTGATACGAGTCGACTTATTCGTACTCTTCCATCACTTCGTCGTAGAGGATACCCTCGAGCACGACTTCAGCTTCGAGCTTGTCCATATGCAATTCGTCAGAGACGTCGTTAACCAGATCATGAATCACGATTTCAGTCATCACCAGGGTTCCTTTGTGCAGGAATGGGGAGAAGTTTAAGTGCTTTCCCCAATTGCAAAGGTAGTGCCAATGACGAAATTTTGTGGATAGAGACTGGTTTGGTTCACTCGGCTGATCTTCCGGAAGGCAAGTCGCCTCTTCGAAGACCAATGCTGGCATCAATTCAGTGCAACGATCGTGAAATTCAAGATCGATGCGAAGCTGACCCACGCGAAGTAAGGGACCAGCAGCAAGGTCGCCACTCGGCTATGGGGCCAGAAAGCGATCATCGTGGCCAGAATGGCACCCCACAGCAAAACAATGTCGACCGCGGCCGCCACCGGGTTCCGCAGGCCAAAGAACAACACGCTCCACGCCGTATTCAGCAGCAATTGGACACAGAAGAGGATCAAGGCAAACGGCGCCGACGACCAGCCACTTTTTCGCCACGTCAGCCAGGCGGCGATCGCCATCATCAGGTAAAGCGTCGACCAGACCGGGCCAAAGATCCAATTCGGTGGATTGAACGATGGCTTGTTCAGTTCGGCATACCACGTCCCGATCTGGGGCAGGGTAAACGAAGAACCCACGCCAGCCGCGGCGAAACAAAGAACCAGCCAGCCGGCCAAAGCCACAACTTGCTGCCAAACGGGGGTCGTGCGCGGGGTATTCGCATCCATGGGGCTTGCTCCGAAGGGTATTACGATCCGAACTTTTCGAGCCAGTCGTTTATTTGTTATAGTGATGGCACATAGTCAACACTTGTTCAGTTAGCAGTGGGTTGCTGGCTTTCGGGGTAATGCGGTAAAAGGTTTCATTCATGGGCAGGGAAGCGATATTACAAGGGGATAACGGCCCCAACGAAGAAGACAAGAGTCTTCGCCCGCAATCCCTTTCCGAAATGGTCGGCCAACTCGAAGTCCGCGAGCGTCTGAAGGTGGTGGTCGATGCCGCCGTGAAACGGGACGAGCCTCTGGGGCATATCCTGTTTGATGGCCCGCCAGGACTCGGCAAGACCACCTTCGCGACCTGCATTCCCAAAGACCTGGGAGTCAATTATCAGCTAACCTCGGGGCCGGCACTACAGGCCCCCAAAGATCTCGTTCCTTACCTGACCAACGCCGACGAGAAGTCGATTCTCTTCATCGATGAAATCCATCGCTTGCCCAAGGCGGTCGAAGAGTACCTCTACACGGCAATGGAAGACTTCCGGATCGATATCGTGCTAGGGGAGGGGACCAACGCCCGGACGATCAATCTGCAGATCAAGCCATTCACCCTGATCGGGGCGACCACTCGTAGCGGGATGCTGACGGCACCTTTGCGCGATCGTTTTCCTCTTCGCGAACACCTCGACTTTTACACCAAAGAAGAACTGGCAGAAATCATCAGTCGTAACGCCCGGAAGTTGGACGTCACGATTGAAGAGGACGCGGCCCTCGAGATCTCGCGACGAAGCCGAGGCACCCCGCGCGTGGCCAACAATCGACTGCGTTGGATTCGTGACTATGTCACCAGCAAAGCAGACGGGCACATCAACATGGCCCTGGCCCAGGACGCCATGAAGATGCAACAGATCGACGGTCTTGGATTGGACAATCAGGACCGCAAATACCTGCTGACGATTCTCCGCGTCTTCGCCGGAGGGCCAGCCGGGATCGAAGCGATCGCGCACACCATGAACGCCGCTACGGAAACACTGGCCGACGAAGTCGAACCGTTCTTGCTGCGGACCGGACTGCTGGTTCGTACGCCTCGCGGACGCATGGTCACCAATAAAGCGACCGAACACATCACAAAAATCTTGGGCGAAGAAGGCAAATCGCTCCTTGATTGATCACCCCGCAACCAAGCCACCCCTTCGATTGAGCTATCCGTATTACGCTCTCAATCATCTTTGGCAGAGTTTTGGCGCTATTTCTGAATAACTCCCCCAGTTCTAGCGGGTCGTCGCTCCCTATAAGTGCAGCAGACTTTTATTCATCGCAAGATAATAATTCACTAAGCACACCCCAATGACCGGTTACTAAACGGTCCTACCTCGCGACTTTTTGCTTGCCGCGAACCTTCCCAGCGACCCCAATTCTTCCCATGCATTTTCTGCCATGCGCGTCTCCGCGCAGTGGCTTTTATTCTGTTCGTTATGTAGAGGCACCTCCCATGTCGTTGAATCCTGCGCGGAGGATTCACGGGTTTACGCTCGTGGAACTTCTGGTCGTGATCGCCATCATCGGCGTTCTTATTGCGTTGCTTTTGCCTGCTGTTCAACAGGCACGCGAAGCCGCTCGTCGTATTCAGTGCTCGAACAACCTGAAGCAACTTGGTTTGTCGCTGCACAACTACCACGATACCTACGGTTCGTTTCCCTCCGGCGTCATTCGACCGACCAACCCGCCATCGCAGCCAGGTTGGGCTTCCGCAGGTCCCGCGGGTTGGGTTTGGTCTTCGCTGCTGTTGCCTTTTATTGAACAGCCGGCGCTACACGATCAACTCGGCGTGACCAGCGGCGGAAGTGCGTTCACGCAGTACCAGGCCGCCCAAGTTTCGCTCGATGCGTATCGCTGTCCATCGGACATCGGTCCGATTCTGAACGATCGTTCGTGGTGGGATGCCAAGTCAGACGACAGCCACCAGATCGCCTATGCCAGCTACAAAGCGGTGAACTCACATGGTTACCCACAGACGCACAACTCCGGCACGGTGACCTACAACAAGGCAACCGGCGGGTTCTATACCAATTCGGGTACCAAGTTCCGAGACATCACTGACGGAACCAGCAACACGCTGGCGATTACCGAGTCTTCGTACCGTCCGATCTACGGACGTATCGGTGGCGTTTGGGCCGCGAGCATCGACTCGGACTCGAACAACCCACGCGACTCGATGATGGACAACCTGATCGCTGGTCCGGTGAAGATCAACCAGGTTTCGTTTGCCGACAACACCTACAACATCCCCGGTTGGGCCAAGGGTTACATGGTGATGATGGCTCCGAATAGCTATCACCCAGGCGGCGTCATGTCGGTGAAGTTCGACGGTTCAGTCGAGTTCCTCAGCGAAACGATCGACCACTCGCCAGAGAACTTCGAAACCGTTTCGGCCACGCCGAACAGCGTGCTCGAATACATGATGAACATCCAGGACGGCGTCCCCATCAACAAGAACTAAGCACGCCTGACCAAGTCGTCAGATTGCCTATCGCTAAGGAAAAGTACCGTGAATTTATTCGCACGCTTGTCGCTCGTTTGCTGCCTGATCGCCGTACCGCTGATGGTGGGCTGCGGGAGCGAAGAAGTCTACGATAGCTCGAAGGACGACGTGATTTCGTCGATCCAAAGCATTCTGGTCGACGTCGAGAAGACCGGCCAGAAGGGAAGCGCCTACGAGGCATTGAGTGGCGAAATCGAACGCCTCCGCGAGTTCGATGCCTCGCTGGCCGATACCTTGAAGGCTGACCTCGAAAAGATGGAAGCCGCCACGAAGCCAGCGGAATTGAAGACGTTGGCTTCGGAAGCGAAAGCCAAGCTATAACTTGCTGACAGCTTTGATTCGAAATAGAAAGAGGCCTGGGTTAATCGCCCAGGCCTCTTTCTCGTTCTTGAACAGGTTCGATCGATTTATGAGGTCATCGCCGTGACTTCAAATCGGAGTTGAGCCGCGGCCGAACCATTCTCTACCGGGAAGTCTTCCCCACGCACGACGAAGACTTCGCCACCGTGGTTAAGCGTTGCGACGGCAGCGTCGTCCAACAGATCCTGGCTGACTTCGTTAGGCGTGCCATCTTCCTGGATATGCCCCTGATCGTCGATGTGCCCCCAGAAGGTTGCATCTTCGCGGATCAGTAGCGTATCGACCGCTCCCATTTCAGCCGCTTTCAAAATGGTCTCCAAGTCATCCGTAGCTCGGTTCTGACCATGGGCACTGTGATACCGCTGTACCGCTTCCATCGTGTTTTTCTGGAAGAATGGTTGCACGACTTCCTGGGCTTTCTCATAGATCATCTCAGGCTTGGCATTGTCGAAGTTGCCCGTCACTGGATCTGCCAGCAGGTGCGAATACGAGATCGCTTCCTTAAAGATTGGGAACAGGTACTCGACGCCGGCGAAGATCAGTGGATCGTTGCGATCTTGCAAATACTCCGACAGTGGATTGTCGAGACGATGGAAGAACTGCAGGATCGTTTGTTTGTGATCGTCCTCGCCGCCACCATGCCCGTGATACATCGTGTCGACATGGCCACCTTCGGTGTAGCTAAAGTGCTGTAGAGCTGTGGTGAACTCGTCGATATTCAACGCATCTTTTAGGTTCTCTGGCAGATCGTCGGGCGAACGTTCCTCCAAACCTTCCTGACTTCCTTCGAACAAGCGAACGTGATTCTGACTGACGGCTACCAGCACGAAGCGTCCATCGCCATGCATCGCCGGGAGGAGGGGCCGCAAATAGAAGCGTTCGCCCACGTGAACCTGCTCAGTGACACGTTTGCCCATCGGCAAGACTTCCAACGAGTCCGGCGTCGCAAACAAAGCCAAGCCGGCCGAAGGGTGTCGCCAGGCGTCGTGGGTTCCTTCGGCACGGAACAATTCCAGCCGCTTCACAATCGCATCACGTGTCGAGGCAGTACAGACTTCATCATTACCGAGCAGTTCCGATGCATCTCGCAGAAGGTTCTTATAGCGGATCTCATTCTGCTGTTTTTCGCGTCCCCACCGGAACATGGGCATGTAGATCGAAACGCAAATTTCGCTCGATTCTTCTAGCAACGACTGAATAACATGGGGTTCCATAACGGCAAGTCTCCTGTCTCTGACACGGATTGTGAAAAGGTGTATGTTGGTTGGATGGCCCCCAAGCTGGTCGCGAAGCAATCCTCGATGACCGCTGAAGTCCACCTAAAATCCGTGTACGGGGTAATTTAGGGTCGTTTCTTTACAAAACGCAAACAGCGGGCCGCTGGCGACAATTCGCCTGCATGCCGCCCGAATTCTGTCGGACACCATGAATATGCCTACTTGGTTGACGGTTACCTTACTGACCCTGATGGCCGGGATGGCTATGCCACTGGGCGCTATTTTTGCTCGCCTGGAACATATCCACCCCGACTGGCTCGAGAAGGAATTTCGCCACTCTGTGATGGCATTTGGTGGTGGGGCGTTGTTCTCGGCAGTAGCCTTGGTTTTGGTGCCTGAAGGTATCGAAGAACTGCCTGCACATTACTCGGTGTTTTGGTTTGTTTTTGGCGGCTTTATTTTCTGCGGACTCGACATTTTGTTGGCCCGTCATAAAAGCCCGACGACGCAGCTCGTGGCGATGTTGTCCGACTTCATTCCCGAAGCGATGGCCTTGGGCGCGGCGTTCAGCACCGGTGGCAATACAGGGCTTCTTCTCGCCATATTGATCGGGCTGCAAAATCTTCCGGAAGGCTTCAACGCTTATCGCGAGATGAATCAGCGGCCCAACATTCCGAGCCTGCACATCGTGCTGGTGTTTGGCTTGTTGGCACTTCTTGGTCCGGTCGCTGGCCTAGGAGGCTATTTCTTTCTGGCCCAATTTCCAGCGGTCGTCGCGGCGATCAAGCTTATCGCAGGGGGTGGCATTTTGTTTCTCGTCTTTCAAGACATCGCACCTCAAGCCAGACTGGCGAATACCTGGGCTCCAGCACTGGGCGCCGTGCTCGGCTTCGCGCTGGGTGTGCTGGGACACGAGTTGCTCCCTTAGTTTGGAAAATTATCGATCGCCATGGTGAACCCTCGTCCGTGGTGCTGGTCTATCCTGGCAGAATCTTATTTACACATTGCCTGAGCGACCTTAGGCCAGGCATTAACCAGGAGTGATCTGGTGTTTTTCTCGGTGACAACTCGGCCAACCTTCAGCCCCCTCGGGACCAAACCACAACCGGTGGAACCGCAACCGAGGACGAGGCCCATAGGCTTTTGACGCGCCGATTTCTCAACTAATCCAACGAGAAAGGCTCTTCGTCGAAAGCGGCGAAGAGCCTTTTTTCATGCCTTGCGGGATAGTCGCTGTTGGTATGCGATCTTCGATTTTGAATCGAAGTGCCGTTGGTTCAATTCCAACTCCCGCAGCCTTTGAGCCAGGGTCATGCCTGGTTTAAACGCGAGGAACGACTGCCGATCCGGAGTACATGATTCACGATCCGTAGGTTGTGGGTTCGAGTCCCACCGTCCCGACTTGTCAGTAAACGGGGCGTAGCTCAATTGGCAGAGCGACGTAAGGACTCTGGTCAACACTTCGTCGTTTCTCGTTTTTCAACTCACTCCCGGCATCACTTCTGATGCCGGCCAAGACCGATATGCCCCGCAGTGGGCTGTGCTCGGTGATCCATTCTTTCCCATCCCATTTCACGTTGCCAACAGGAACTGATTCCATGGCGAACAAGCAGCTATTCGGAAACAAGAAGTCGAAGCGACCACGAGCCAACGCCCAGAACAATGCCGGCGGGATCGCCTACCATCTGCCGCCCAAGCAAGCCTTGGCACAGTTGGCAACGACTGGCTGTTTGTCGAGCACGTTCTACGTGTCGGCGCAGCAGCAGCTTGACGACATGGTGAAGCTGGCCGAACGCATTAACGACAACGTCTTCCTGGCGAAGCTGGCGATCTATGCTCGTCAGCGGGGAATGATGAAGGATATGCCGGCGGCGCTATTGGTAATCTTGTCGACCCGCGACAACGAACTTACGCATCAGGTCTTCGATCGCATCGTCGATAACGGCCGCATGCTACGGAGCGTTTTCCAGATGGTTCGTAGTGGGCAGTTTGGTCGCACGGGGTTGTCTTCCAGCTTGAAGCGTGCGTTTCAGCGTTGGTTGAACGAGGCTTCGACGCAGAAGCTCTTGTCCGCTTCGATCGGCAACGATCCTTCGCTGCGCGACGTGCTGCGAATGGCTCGTCCGAAGCCGAAGGATAACCGGCGTCGTGCGCTGTTTGGTTGGTTGACCAACAAGCCGGTCGCCCAGTGGGCTCCGGCTACGCTGGCCGACTTGCCGGAAGAAGTGCAGCGACTGGAGGAATACCGCCAGGCGAAGTACGCCGACTATCAGGTTCGCCTGTTGGAAGGCCTGAAGGTTCGTTGGGACTTGCTGGCCGATAAGGCACTGGATGACAAGGTCTGGAAGGAAATCTCCAAGCAGATGGGACCGCAGGCACTGCGGATGAATCTGAACACGCTACTGCGTCACGGTGTGCTGCGTGGTTTCCGAGGTAAGCCGGACGCCGAAATGGTTTCGATGATTGCGAAGCGATTCGCAGACGAGAACGAAATCAAGCGTTCCAAGCAGTTGCCTTATCAGTTCCTGGCGGCGTACAAGTTTGCCGACGACAAGATGCCGCAAGCGATCAAGGGTGCGCTGCATCGCGCCGCGGAAATCGCGTGTCAGAACGTTCCGCAGTTGCCGGGTCCGGTGCTGATCGGGCTCGATGTCTCGGGTTCGATGCATTGGCCAGTGACCGGTTACCAAGGCATCGGCGCAACTTCCGCGATGAAGTGTGTCGACGTTGCGGCTTTGTTCGCGGCAGCCATTTTGCGTCGCAACCCAGACAGCGTCGTTGTGCCGTTCGATACGGCCGCTTACGAAGCTCGCATCGATCCGAATGATTCGATCCTAAGCTTGTCCGAGCGGTTGGCTCGCTACGGTGGTGGTGGAACCAATTGCTCGAAGGCATTGGAAGCCGCCAACACGCGTTACGCCGATCGTCCGTTCGTGGGTGCGGTGCTGCTTAGCGATAACGAAAGCTGGGTGACGACTCGACCTTCGTACGGAACGAGTCAGACGGAAGTAATGCAGCAGTGGCAGAAGTTCGTCGGAAACCAGATGAAGCTGCGTGGACACGAGATCGCGTCTCCGAAGCTGATCTGTATCGACTTGCAGCCGAACAAGACGACCCAGGCACCTGACCGGAAGGATATCTTGAACGTGGGAGGCTTCAGCGATGCGGTTTTCCAGGTCGTAGCTGCCTTCCTGGAAGAGGATGCCGGCCGGTTTGTTGGCCAGATCGAAGCGACGAACCTTTATCGCTGAAAACCTGAAAGCTCTAGAAACGCCTCGGTTCCCAGCGAACCCAGGCGTTTTTTTAGGTTCGCCATGCCGATTCCCCCCACGAATCGGGCTGGATGGGACATAATATGGTTGTGACGCTGTTTTGTTGGACCAAAATAGAATCGTTTACAATCCCTGCCATTTCCCTTCTCCCCCAGAAACGAACATGAAGCTTTCTCGACGTATCTGGCTGAAGCTATCTTCCGCTTTTGCCTGGACCGGTCCGGCAGCTTTGGCCCAAGCCGAAGATGCCACCGCCACGACCGCAGCCCCCATCGATCCTGCCAAACCTTTCGGCGATGAATTCAAGCAACTCGACTCCCTGGCCGTCGGCAACTGGTGGGAGAAGAAGCCGAAGGGCAAGAACATTCCTCCTTCGCTTATCGTTCCTCGCAACGAGGTGGTCGCCTTCGCGGTCTACACGCAAGCCAACGGCGTGTTGAAGATGACCGCCCAGCTCTTTCCTTTGAAACCAGACGAAGCACGCCTCGCGCGTCTGGAAGTGCAGAAGGATGGCGAGTGGACCGAGATCGCTCGTGAAGAAGTGCTGTTCCCAGGCTGGAGTGCTCACTTCCGCGTGGAAGATTGGGATGGCTCGAAAACAGTTCCTTACCGCGTGCGTCATGGCAACGACGCGATGTTCGAGGGAACGATCCGCAAAGATCCTGTCGACAAGAACGAGATCGTCGTCGCCAATATGTCGTGCAACTCTTCCCGCACGACCGGCGAACGTCACGAAATCGTCGAGAACCTGCTGCATCAAGATCCCGACCTGCTGTTCTTCGCCGGCGACCAGACCTATCGCCATACCGAACACACCGCTGGCTGGATCGAATTTGGTTTGCAATTCCGCGACGTCTTGAAAGACCGTCCATCGATTTGCACGCCAGACGATCACGACGTCGGCCAGCCCAACCTCTGGGGAGAGAACGGTCGGCTCTCGACCTTGGCGGGCAACGCCGATGGCGGTTTCATGTATCCTGCCGAGTACGTCAACATGGTGCAGCGACAGCAGTCGTGGCATCTGCCAGACTCGCCTGACCCGGCGACCATCGAGCGCGGCATCACGGTCTACTTCACCAGCATGAAAGTGGGTGGCGTCGACTTTTGTATTCTGGAAGATCGCAAATTCAAAAGCGGCCCTGCTGGTAAGATTCCGCAGATGGGACCTCGCCCGGATCACATCAACGATCCGACGTACGATCCCGCCTCGATCGACCTGCCAGGCCTCGTCCTGCTGGGCGAACGTCAGCTCAAGTTCCTGAAAGATTGGGGACAAGATTGGAGCGACGTCGACATGAAGTGTGTTCTGTCGCAAACCGCTTTCTGCGGTGCCGTGCACATGCATGGTAGCGAAACAGGTCGGTTGCTGGCCGATCTCGACTGCAATGGGTGGCCGCAAACGGGTCGCCGAAAAGCGCTCGAAGAAATTCGTCGTGCCAAGGCAATCCACCTTTGCGGTGACCAGCATCTGTCGGTCGTCGTGAAGCATGGCATCGATGATTTCGGTGATGGCCCGTTCGGATTCACCAGTCCAGCGCTCGTCAACACGATCTACGGTCGCTGGTGGCATCCAGAAGATGAAAAGCCAGGCCCGAACCCAGTTCCCGATAGCCCGCTTCCGTGGACCGGCGATTTCAAAGATGGCCTAGGCAATAAGATCTCGATGATGGCGTACGCCAATCCGCCAAACATCAAGGACGAGAAGCAGCGTGCCGATGGGTATGGCCTGGTTCGCTTCAACAAGCAAACCCAGCAAGTCACCCTCGAATGCTGGCCACGTTTCTCCGACGCGAAGAAGGGGAACAGCGAGCAGTTCCCAGGCTGGCCAATTACCGTGGCGGTCGCCGATTACGACGGCCGCAAGCCGGTGGGCTTCCTACCGGAGCTGCGTTTCCCGGAAGGCACCAACCCGGTCGTTCAGGTCGTTCACGACAGCACCGGCGATGTCCTTTACACGCAGCGGATTCACGGCACCTCGTTCCGTCCGCCGGTCTATGCAGAAGGAACGCACACCGTTCATCTAGGTCAGATTCAGATCAACGAAACGAAACTCGCTTCGCTGGCCATCGCAGAAGATGCCCAGCCGATCGAAGTTACTTTTGCTTAGTCGGCAATTCCGCAAGAAACAAAAAGAGCCTGGCGAGTATTTCGCCAGGCTCTTGGCATGCGCCTAGTTTCCCAATTTTTGCCGCAACTGTTTCTGCTTCGGATCGGCCTGCTTGGTGATCGCTTCGTGCCGAGCCAGTGCCTTTCGCAGCTCGGCGATCCGTTCGGCTGACTCGCTTCCGGCAAGCGACGGTGTCAGGTCGTTCTCTTCCAGCGGATCCTTGAGAACATCGTACGCTTTTCCATCGGCGTACACTTTGTAGCGAGCATCCCGTACGTGCTGCGAAGCCTTGCCACGCTGACCATCGCGTTGATACCAGCAGTAAATGAAATCTTTCTCGCGTGGTTTTCCCTCGAATACCGGCTTCAAGCTAATGCCATCGAGAGCATCCTTCGGCTGCGTTTCGACACCGGCGACTTCTTGAACCGTCGGATAGACATCGCTGAAATCGACCAGGTCCGACACGACCGAGCCCGCCTCGATCTGGCCTGGCCAACTCGCAATGAAACCGACATGTGTGCCATTGTCCTTCGTACTTGCCTTGCCGCCACGGTAGTCACGACCATGGAAGGGAGTCACGATGCTGGTGTAGGTGCCGTTGTCTCCGGTCCACAGCACGAGGGTGTCCTCGCGAAGCTTCAACTCGTCGAGCTTGTTGATCACCTTGCCGACCATCTTGTCGGTGTACCGCACCATCGCATCCCAATACTTGGGACCTTTGAATCCGCCTGGCTCGTTCTTTTCGTCACGCCACATCGCAGGGTCCCAATCGGGATGATCAGGCGTCGGTAGAAATGGCCAATGCGGAGCGATCATCGGATAGTAAACCAGAAACGGCTTCTCCTTGTTCGCTTCCATGAAGTCACAGATGTAGTCGCTGACCACATCTGGACCAAACTCGCCATTCTTGAAATCGACTTCTTTACCATCGATTTCCAAACCGGGATTCGGATAACGACTTGGCCGCCGCGTTAGTTGCCAAAGGCAGTAGTGATCGAACCCAAATTTGCCCGGGCCTTCCAAGCCGCCACCCAGTTGCCACTTGCCAGCGACGCAGGTTTCATAGCCAGCATCTCGCAGCACGTTTGCAAACGTCTTCGCGGAAGGATCGAGCAGGCCAAAACGAATGTAGTTTCGGTTGTTGTAGATGCCGGTCATGATCTGCACCCGGGAAGGCGTACAGAGTGGCTGCGAATGGGCGTTCTCGAATCGCATCCCTTCCTTCGCGAGTCGATCGATGTTGGGCGTTGGGTATGCCTGGCTGCCGTAACAACCAAGGCACTCGTAACCGATATCATCCGCCATGATGACCACAATATTCGGCTTATCCCGCGGGGCGGCCTCAGCGATCGTGATCGGCGTGAAGAGTCCCAGCAGTAGCAAAAGCGTCGTCGGGATTCGGAAAGCAAGGCAACGAGCCAGAGCAGGGCAGGGGGACATGGCAGACCTTAGGAGGAAGACAACCCCACCACATGCTTTCGCCGGCGATGCCATCAACCAGGGGAATAGGTGAGACCGAACCGATTGGTTCAGGGAAATACGGTCAGGCAAAGACCGCGTGAAATTCCGTTCGTATTCTGCTCTCTGGAAACCTCGGCGTCAAATTTCGCCAACGAGAGAATCAGGCAATCGATCGCCAATTCGAGACCGCTCCGAAGAAGGGCAGGCGAACCGCGCGAATCCAGCGTACAATCGAATCCACTGAAGCTTCGTGTGACTTCGCACTTTGCGACGCTTTCCGTCGCGATGTAGCAAATGGCGAATTCTCGATGAAGTTTCCTCGGAGCATCTTCCCTCGCGTCCATTTCACGAAACAATGGCACGCAACCCACTGCTACTTCCACCTGCACGCTTGCCTTGAGGAAGGGAGAGAATGATCTCACTCCCGCGCCGCAAACGATCCTTAGCGAAACGTCCAATGCACAACGCCTATCCGATGGGATGGGTTCTGTTTTGCGTGATGGCGGCTTCGGTGATGTGCGGCGTCGTTTGGCATGGTCGAGCCTTCGTGATGACCGGCACGTTGCTTTTAGTGGTGGTGGTCGGTCTGATCTTGCCGCATCTATCCTTACGGAAGATCTCGGCCCGCCTGATTCCGCTTCAACCGCGCGGTCAGGTAGGCAAACCGAGTTCGCTTCGTATCGAACTGACGAACACGAATCCATGGCCGTGGGGAACTACGATCACGCAGCTCAGCGAACGTTCTTCGGTCGCTCATCCCGAAGGCAAACTGCATCCCGTGATGATCAGCCGCATACCGCGTCATGGCAGCAGCTCGACGGTCGTCGAGCTAGAACCTGCCGCACGCGGGCTCTTCCCTGGCGAAACCGGCACACTGCTGACACGCTTTCCTTTTGGATTGAAGACATCCCAATCAACGTTCTCGATTCCGCGACGAATGATCGTCTGGCCAGAACTCGTCTCGATCTGGAAACGCTCCAGCGATTCTCGTTTCGCAGGGTACGATCGTTCGACTGCCAGTCAGCAGCGATTCGGTGACGAAGGGGACATCGCCGGTCCAAGGCCTTATCGACCAGGCGAGTCGCTGCGTCGGGTTCACTGGCGACACACGGCCCGTCGTGGCGAGCTAATCGTTTGCGAACGCGAGTCCCGTTCTTCCCGCCGGCTGCGTGTCCGGCTCGAACTTCAGGCGGCAAAAGATACGTCCGCGGAACGGGAAGCGTACGAAGCTGCCATTACGATCGCGGCGAGCCTGGTATCGGACGCGGTCGCCTCGGGCTGGCATGTCGATTTAGAACTGCCTGGCTATCCGGCCTGGGACGGAATCGACGCAGTCGGCCTCAACGCGGTGCTCGACTTCCTGGCGACCTTCGATGCCCAAGGTCTGCGTGAAGAAGGCTCGACTCCGGAACCAAAGCGACGCGATTCGATTCGCTCGGTTTTGATCACGCAGCGTGACATCGATGCTTCGACTTCGCTGGCACTGTTCGACGAAGTGATCACGACCAGCGTGAGTCAGCCGCCGCCATCGATCCGCTGCGACTGGTTTCCGCCTGGGAGTCCTTGGCGTGAGCAAATCGCCCAAACAGGAGAACGGATTCATGGCTAACCGAATTCCTGTTTCACGAATCGAAGTGTTGACGATTCTGGCAGCGCTGGGTGGGATCACCGCGGCGAATGCTTCGATTTACTCGGGTCGCTCTGCAGCGATTGGCCTGGGCATCAGCCTGGCCTGGGGGGCAGCCGTGGCGATCGTCTTCCTGTTGATCGGACAACTGGAACGAAACGCGGCGACTCGTCAACGACGCAACTTTCCGCCGCTGCTTCAGGCCACCGTCATGTGTACGGCATTGTCGATCCCGGTATTGAGATCGCTGGCCTTTGACGAGTACGAACGCATTGACTCGCTGCTGATGGAATCGATGCGGAACCTATGTGCGACGTCGGCGATCTTCACCTTCGATTCCGTTCGGCGACGGGCAACGCTCTTCGTTGGTATGCTGCTCGTCTTGTTTGCATTCACGTTAGAAAGCTCGCTGGTTGTCACGCTTTGCCTGTTGTTCGAGTTGATCGTCGTCACCATGTGGCTGACGGCGAACGATCAGCACAACTGGCAGTCGGAGAAGCACGTCGCCCAGGCCATTCCCTGGAAGTGGGACTTCGTTTCCGGCTGCGTTGTACTCGTCGCGGTCGGGTTCATCGGCACGACACTGTTGTACTCGGACGAGCAGCGAAAAGTGGACGAGCGTTTCGATCCGATTGCCCGGCAGCAGCGATCGGACGAACTGAAACCGGACTACTCGTTTCAAAAGGATGAGGACGAAGAAGCGGTCGTGGAACAAGCCACCGAGAAAGCGCTCGGCGCCGATGCCTCGAAATCCAAACAGACCGGAGCAGGGGAGGGGGCCCAGAAAAAAGAAGCCCAGAAGGACCTCTATCGCCAGTTTTCGACGATCCGCAGCGGAGCCGATAGTGATCAGGAATTCAAACGCTTGTTCAGCCTGGCGACCGATCAGATTCGCCATATCCCTTCGACCAACTACGATCAATTCAACGGTAAACAGTGGCTAGCCGATAAGAAGTCGCAGCTTCCGGCGATGACGGCTCAGATCGCGGATAACCAAGGCCTGACGAAACTGCTCAAGGCGGAAGATCTCGACTACTCGAAGATTACCAACCTGCCTGACATCAACGATAAAGACTTCCTAGAGCAGACCCGGACGATGCTGATGCGTTCGATGAGCGAAGACGGGGCCGGGACACTCACTCCGGAACTGAATGAGATCTCGCCAGATCGCTTGCGACAGCTGCTCGAGAGCTCCCCGGACTGGTCAGGCGAAGCATCGTTGGTGGTCACCCACTACGAACTGCAAGCCTTAGCCGAGCGAATGCGAAGCGATCCCGAACTGCTTTGGAAGTTCCTGGCAAGTTCTCGCGGCAACGAATACAGCCACACCAGTGTCCTTCGTACGCTTCAGCGATGGCGTGAGCGGCAAGACAAGCCGCTGCTTCCCGAGGAAATGGCGAAGCTCCTCGAAGCATGGACTGCCGGCAGACGAGAAGGCTGGGACGAAGTGATGGGGGTTGTCGATGGCTTGCGGAACCATGCCGAGTACGATCCGCAAGCAACGGTTCCTCCCGAAGAAACCGATTCCGTTTTCTACTTCCTAGTCAAGTCGAAGCGTGGGCCGGACTATCTCTTCGCATCGTCAGCAGTGATCTTACTCCGTTCGCTGGGCTACCCGTCGCGACTCGTCGGTGGTTACTACGCAAAGGAAGAAAAACGTTCGTGGCTCAACGGTCAACTGCCGATCGAAGAGGATGACGTTCACTACTGGGCTCAGGTCAAACTCGATAATCGCGTTTGGGTCGACATCGAACCGACGCCTGGTTTCGAGATCCCCAGCCCCAATGGCGGCGGACGCCCCATGTCGCTTTTAGCATTCTGGGATTTCCTGGCGGACCATGGAATCCGGATCCTGATTGGCCTGATCTGCGTGTGGGCTTTGGTTCGTGTCTTGCAGAAGCCAATCCGTCGCGGATGGATCTATTGGTCGTGGCGACTGGGACTTAATCGATCGCCGCGACAGATCGTTTATCTAACGCAACGACTGCTGGACGCTCGATTGCAGTCAGCGGGACTGGCAACTTCCAAGGGACATTCGTTTGCCCGAGCGATCTTGCCGCTAGGGCCGAACGAGGCCTGTTTGCGTCAGTATTACGATCTCGGCCAGCAAGCGATCTACCACGATGGCCGCGATACGGACGAGGCGTTGAAAACAGATCTTCGCGCGGCTTCGTTGGCCGTGGTCGCCTGGCTTTCGCCGCGACGTTTGAAAGATGCTCGCCAGGCACAATCAACTTTGACGACACCTACTTAGAAGGACCGAAGCGTGGCTTCATCCAGCGATCAGGCAACCACCTCCATGGAACTCGACTTCGATGCCGCCGGCGTTCTCGATCGACTGCGTAGTCGGCTGAACGATCACTTGCGAGGCAAGCCAGAAACGGTCGAACTGGTGCTGGCCTGTTTGCTGGCTCGCGGCAACATCTTGATTGAAGACCTGCCAGGGCTCGGCAAAACGACGCTCGCCAAAGCACTGGCCGAAGCGATCGGCGGGAGCTTTTCACGAGTGCAATGCACCCCAGATCTTCTGCCTGGGGACGTGACCGGCTTCAACATCTACAACCAGCAGATCTCGCAGTTCGAGTTCCATCAAGGTCCGGTCTTCGCCGATGTGGTCCTGGCCGACGAAATCAATCGCGCGACGCCACGCACCCAAAGTGCGTTACTGGAAGCGATGGCCGAACACCAGGTCACCATCGATAACCATACCTATCGCTTGTCCGACACCTTTTTCGTGATCGCCACGCAAAACCCAGAGGAACTGCATGGCACGTTTCCACTGCCGGAAGCGCAGATGGATCGATTTTCGATGAAGATCAGCATTGGCAATCCCGATCGCGAAAGTCTGATCGGATTGATGAAATCGCGAGGCGGCGTGCTGGAAGGTTTCCAGGAATCGAGCGACGCCGTACTCGATCGGGCTCAGTTGTTGCAACTGCAACAGTGTGCGGCGGCAATCGAAACGGGCGAGATGCTGTTGAGCTATATGGCCGACCTGGCCGAAGCGTTGTCGAGCGATGCCACATTCACAGGGCATGTCAGCCCGCGAGGTGTTCTGCAGTGGCTTCGTTGTTCGCAGGCCTGGGCGTTCCTAAAAGGAAGATCGTTTGTGACGGCCGACGATGTGCAGCATGTCGCCATGCCAGTTCTCTCGGCCCGCTCGACCAGCAACATGAACCAGAACCGCGAAACGATCACGGACCTGGTCGCTCAAGTCGCGGTGCCGTTCTAACGCTTATTCGCCGTCATCAAGGCGAACGCCTTCGCCAACCATTTTGACGACTTGCTCTTCGCCTCGATAAACCCACGCTTCCAGATCGTTGCCATACTTCGACTCAATCTGGTCGCCGATCTCGTTCACCGATGCCAGCGCGGCCTCGAAGGCTTCTTCCGTCTGGGCGTCGGCGGGCTGGAAGCACTTCGCTTGACGATCTTCTTCGTCGAACTGAGCGGTCCAAGGCTCGAACACGAGGTTGACCTGATGGTTCGGTGCGTCGGGATCGTACGCTTCTTTTTCTTCCTTCATCGCAGTGCGGCCACCAAAGTCTGGCACCGGACTTCGAATGGCAGTCCACGCCATCTCTCCGTTGGGCGAGAAGCGAATGACAATCATCCCAGGCGTCCACTCGACGCACCAATAGACGTCTTTGTCGACCAGGACATAGCTGTAGCGAGCGAGCATGTGCAAGATGGCCGCCGGACCTTGCATGTAGTCTTCGGCCGACAGCGGCAGCATGGTGTCAATCGCACGACGCAGATAGTCGGCGTCGTCCTCTGCGACCGGGGCGGTGAACATGGCCGGAGCCTTCTTTTTCTGCTCGACCAGAATGATGTACCGCATGGGAAACTCTCGATTAGCGAACGAAGGTGTCTGGAAGCCCCGCATTTTATGAAAACGTCGTTCGATCCGCGAGAACCCGCACTGCCGCGGCGGTGGTCGCCGGTTGGAAACACCTTAGGGCAAACTCGATACCATCGCTTTGGGCTATCAGGCGAATGGGTTTCCGCTAATGGCCAACGCTGCGAACTCTCTGAAAAACATGTATTTTCTTACCAAAGCTTCCGTCTGGATTTACCGATTATCAAAACCAAGAGAGCTTGCATTTCGCAATCTGGCAAGGTAATATTTGCTTCAACTTGACTCTGTTTTCGTTCGCAAGGAACGGTCTTCGATGTCCTCCCAGCACACTCAGGACGATTCGGCTCAGCCAAGCCCAGCACGGGTTTTGGCGGGTGCTTCGCGTCGCTGGCGAGAGTTTGAAGCAAATCTCTCGAACAACATTACGCCGTTTCGGGCGTTTCTCGTTGTGTTTTATGCTCTGTGGGTTGTGGGCGGTTTGTTGCAAACCGACTTTGGCCGCACGGGCAAACCGACCAGTCCACATGCTCAAGACAGTGGACAGGCCGAGGTGTCGGAGTTTGAAGCCGAAGGTAAGGTCGAACTCCAGCTGTTTGCATTGTCCCCGACGTGGGTCGTGCCAAGCTTCGAAGTAGCGGCAATTCCGGTCCTCGATGACCGTCAGCCTGTTAATTCGATCCAGCTCCACACCGTTTCTCTCCTACGTGGGCCGCCGGCTGTCTAATTACACCGGTTCTCTGCACCCATCTTGCCCATCAATTGTTTGAAGCCGCGCGGTTTACACGCCTAGCTCGCTCGAACGCATAACGTAGCCTCCACCTACTGTCTGCATTCCTGCGTTGTGGGTCACCGCTTACACCCTCCCACTGCTGTACAGGACTTCACGAGTGTTCCTACGGGAGTGCCCTGCATGAAGCGCCAAAGTCCAACCCATTTATCAACTTAACAGGTGTAGCATGCGCAAGCTTTTTCAAGCAGACGCATCCGGTGCGCCCCGACTGTTTTCGATGCGAAACATGGTCGGCGCGGCGCTGATTGGTGCGGTGGTCATGATGACCACGGCAGCGACGGATTATGCGTTTGGTCAGCACGAAAACAATGGACCGAGCCCGGTTATTATCGGCCAGTCGTTGCAGCCGAAAGACTCCAAAGTGGAAGTCGCGGCTCCGAAGGCAGACAAGCAGGAAAAGTCCGACGACCTGAAGACGCGTCCCATTGGCAGTCGTGTATTCAAGGCAATAGTCGAAGTGGCTCATCCCGACGAACTGAAGCCTGGTGAAGCGGTTGACGTTTCGCTGGCGACCCTCCATGGCGGCGGTGCTCATTCGGAAACGATCCTGAAACACGTCTTCGTTCATTCGGTCGAGCGTGTCCCAGGCAGCGAGAACCAGACGCCCCCACCTGAAGAAGCGGAAGACGCTCCGGTGGTGGTCGAGCATGGACACGAACAACCAGAAGTTTTTCCGACTCGCGTCGTCGGACTGCTCGTCAACGGCGGGCAGTTGGAAAAGATTCGCTTGGCTGAAGCGCACGGCATTTTGCGGCTTTCGATTCATCACGAAGCAGCCCACGCCGGCATGCTGGCCTCGGTGATGAACAACTTCGTTACGAACTTGTTCCAGCCTTTGTTGCTGTTCTTCTTCATGGGTTTCGCGATTCCACTGCTTCGCGTTCCCTTCGAGTTTCCTAAGGCTCTGTACCAGAGCTTAACCATATACCTGCTGGTCGCAATCGGCTGGCATGGTGGCGAACTGATGGCTGAATTGCCATCATCGGAACTGGCGGTCGCCGGCGGGTTGGCCGCAGTGGGGTTCATCGTGAATGGTATCATCGGGTTGTGCGCGACGTGGATGTTGCGGACTTTCACCCCGATGCGCCGGATCGATGCGGTGACCGTCGGTTCCTATTATGGATCAGACTCAGCAGGCACCTTTGTGACCTGCTTGGGCATCCTGGCAACATTGAATTTGTTGCACGACAGCTATATGCCGGTCATGTTGGCCGTCATGGAAATTCCAGGCTGTCTGGTTGGTTTGTTCCTCGTTTCGCGTCTGCGTCGAAGCGGTATGGACAAACTCGGTAACATGCCGGACGAGCCGGGCTACATGGGCGACGCTCATGCCATGACCGTGACTTCGCCGGCTGCTCAAGACGTTTCGGAAAACGCCGAAACGCACGAGCATCATGGCGAACTAGTCGCCAAGAGCGTCGGTGCTGCCGTCGCTCCAGCTCATAAGAGCGCCTTGAACTTGAAGCTTCTGCATGAAGTCTTCCTCAACCCAGGCTTGTACATGTTGTTTGGCGGTATCATCGTCGGCTTCATCAGCGGTCGCCAGGCGATCGTTGACCCGCATGTGGTCGAAGGCCCGAACAACTTGTTCCTGGTGCTATTCAAAGGTGCCTTGTGCTTGTTCCTGTTGGAAATGGGCATTACCGCTTGTCAGCGTCTGAGCGATCTCAAGACGGCCGGCTTCGGTTTCATCCTGTTCGGCGTGCTGGCCCCAGTGCTGTTCGCCACGTTCGGGATGGTTGCCCTGCATGGTTACAGCATGGTTCTGGGTCACGCGTTTGAACCTGGTACGTATGCTTTGTTTGCGGTGCTGTGTGGTGCTGCTTCGTATATCGCGGTTCCCGCGGTTCAACGAATTGCGATTCCAGAAGCCAGCCCGACGTTGCCACTTGCGGCTTCGCTCGGTCTGACCTTCACCTGGAACGTGACGCTTGGCATTCCGATCTACATCGAAATCGCCCAGCACATCATCCAGTGGTTCCCGATCGCTTAGTTCAGCCCACGGAAGATTCGCAACGACTTAACTGCAAACATAACAAGGAACCATATCCATGATTACTACCAAAGTCGCGCGGCGCATTACGATTGTGCACGACGCCGCGCTGAAAGACTTAATCTTCGATCAGATCGAAGTGTTGGGCGCTGCCTGCTACCACTATCTGGAAGTCGAAGGCAAAGGCCGACATGCCGTGACAGGCGATCCGTACAACGGCGAAGGTTTGCTCCGCGTCGAGATCGTGACCACGCAGGCCATCGGTGCCAAGATTCTGGACTGGATCCACGCGGCTCAATTCGCCCAGTTGAATCAATACGCGTTGTTCGCTTTTGCCGACAACGTGGAAGTCGATGAACGTGATCAAGCAATCACGCAGACAATTTAAGGGGCTACCCAACGCCCTATCATGCGTCCTCCCCCAAAGCCTGCGTAGAAGCTCGCTTTTACGCAGGCTTTTCCCTTCGATATGCCGTTGGCCTGAATAGGTCTCATTTCTAAGCACGCCCTCGAGTCAACGTCATGTTTTCAGGCTCCCCATACAATTCCCTCAATTAATCCTCGATCAAACTGCCTCCGTCGCGCCTCGACACTTCGGCTGAATCGCCATAAAGGGCTGTGGCTCCTGGCAGCTTGATCACCGAATGTGGTGGCCGAACTATGGCCACGAGTACAAACTTTGACCAGCCCGGAATTCGCGAAACTATACCGATCTGTCTGTCATCCAACCCGATAACCATTAAGCAACGTCCCTTACTTAAGGAAATCGGAAAATGACAACGCTCACATTGTCTCATGTGATCATCAGCTTGGTAGCCATCGCGGCCGGACTGGTCGCTTTTTATGGAATGACGGTGAATCGGCCGTATCCTCGCTGGACGGCCGTTTTCCTGGTCACGACGATCTTAACCAGCCTGTCCGGTTTCCTGTTTCCCATTACCAAGGTCACGCCAGGCATCGTGTTTGGTGTGCTCAGCCTGATCGCCTTATCCTTGGCGACGGTGGCGTTGTATGCGAAGCACCTGCGAGGCGGCTGGCGAGCCACTTACATCGTGACGGCGATCTTCTCGCTGTACTTGAATGTGGTCGTCTTGATCGTGCAGTCATTTCAGAAGATCCCGGTTTTGCATGCCTTGGCTCCGACGCAAAGCGAACCGGTTTTCCTGGCAGTTCAATTGATCACCCTGGTGGCATTCCTGGGGTTTGGTTACCGGGCGATGGTCCACTTCGCCCAAGAGGCGGCACCAACGAGATTGAACGATCATGCAGCTTGATCGCTCGATTGTCCTAGGTGTCCACAAAAAAACAGCCGCTGCCCCGGGTTCGGGTAGCGGCTGTTTTTCTTTGTCAGTCTTGAAGCCATGAAGCGGCTTAGGCGTGGGCAGCCTTGTCGGAAGAAGCGGCTTCGCTGATCTTGTCTTCGACTTTGTCCAGAATCTGACCGACCGTGGCGGCAACGCTGATCAAAGCAAAGCCGGTGAAGATCAAGTTCACGCCCACCAGCACGCCGATGGCCCATAGGCCCGAGTAAGGCCACTGGGTCAGAATCATCGCGCCCAGAACCCAGGTGATCACACCGCTGAGCAGCATGGCCAACCAACCGGTTGCCGGACGATAGCTGAAGGCGGCGATAATCTTCCAGACACCTTCGGCCAGGAAGTAAGCAGCCAGGAAGAACGTCAGGATGGTCAGGCCCAGAATTGGATGCAGCAGGGCCGAGATACCACCCAGCACCGTCACGATGCCGAGGACCAGTGGCATTAGCTTGTGCGAGAGACCTTCGGCCTGCATGCCGCTGGCGATCTGAGCGATACCGGCGATCAGCATCACCGCGCCCACGATGTAAACGACTGCCGTGCCGGCGATCAATGGCGAACTGACCGAAATCATTCCCATCAGGACCGTCAAAATGCCCATGATGTAGAGCCAGGTTACGTTTGGATGCTTCTTTTCAGCCATGATGTTCTTCCCCCAATTTGTAACTGTTTATTGTGTCGATTGTATCGATCGCAACATTGCGAACACAACGAAAGTTTCGACAGATTCATCCCCGCGACGACCTGCCTGCTTTATCACCGCCCCCATTTGAATGCGGGCGAGCGACCACGCCAGGCGAGTTTTTTCGGGTATCCACGGAAGCTTAGCACCTAAAGCGTGACACCGGGGGGAACCTAACCACGAAGCAGCATTCCGGGTTAAGAATTGGCGATGCTGAGCCTTTTGCGCAAAGATGACCGGCCGCCAACATACGCTAGTGTTTAAATGGCTGAAAAGAAAAGCGGTTCCGATCTGCCTGCTGCGCAAAGCGAGAAAGGAACCGCCTGTTGCCGTCGAGTAAATTAGAGACGCGATACTGGTCACTTAGACCAGCACCGGCTCTTGCGATGGATGCTCTTCCTCGGCCGAATCGTTCGCTTGTCGCGGCTCGTCGGTCGAGTGCTCTTCCCTATGATTCATCTCTTCACGGAGATGCTCGAAATCAGGCTTGACCGCCAGCGGCACCGCATCGGCGAACAACATGCCGTCCATCTTCTCTTTCATGTTGCATGCCAACTCGCTGAGCGCAAGACTCGCATCGTAAGTGTTCATGATGCCATGGACCGAGTCTTCCAACAGACTGTCGATCGATGCCAACTCGCGATTGATAGCGTCGGTTTCTTCCACAGAGCTATCCATGCTCGCTCGGGCTTCTGTCGAGCGACGCACGACACCTTCCACCTCACTGCAAAGCGAGGCGGCACTTCTTCCTTGCTGCGCGGTCAACTCGGCCAGTTCGTTGGTCGTGCCCAGCAGGTTTTCGAACAGTGAAACGACTTGCTTGGTCGACTCGGTCGAAATTCGTGTCGTCTGTTGGATCGCGGCAATTCGCTGCTCGACGGTTTGAATGGCCGACGCGGTCTGGTTGGCCAGGTCTTTCACTTCGGTCGCTACCACCGCAAAGCCTTTGCCTGCCTCGCCGGCCCGGCTCGCTTCAATCGTGGCATTCAAGCTAAGCAGATTGGTTTGCTCTGCGATCTGCTTGATGAGTCCCACCACATCACCAATTTCGGACGCGGCGGTCACCAACCGATCGAAGTTATTCGAATTGTCCGACACGATCTTCGATGCGGACTGGGTCGCCGACGATACCTCGTTGGCATGCTGTGTCGCGTTCTCCATCACGTTGACCAGGTTTTGAATCGACGAGGAAGCGTCGGTCAGCGAATTGGTTACGGAACGAATCGACGACGACGCCTCTTGGATCTTCTCGAACATCCGCGCGACGTCCTTCGTGATCACTTCGCTGCGGTCCCGCGACTTGGTCAGGTCTCGTTTGATCGACTCCGCTTCGGCGGTCAACTGTTCGCCCGAAGCAGCCAATGTTGTCGCACTGCCGGCGCAGATCTTGCCTGCTTCGGTCAGACGTTCGAGCACCTGATTGAAGCTCGTCGCGATCTGCCCCAGTTCATGGTCACCCTCCGGCAATCGCGTATCGAACGATGCCTTTCCGGTCGCAATATCACGAATGGCGTGAACGAGTTTCTTCGTGCCCGATGTGATCGAATGTGTCGAGTAGAGCCCCAGACCGATACCTGCCAGCAGCACAGAACCAGAAATCAGGAGCATCGAGAGAAACTTGAAGAATGCTGAATTAGCGATCTCGGAAGCACGCGTCTTGATTTGGTTGCCTTGCTCCATCTGAATCGCACGATAGTCACCGAGTCGGGCCGTTTGAACTCTCCACCATTCGGACGGATTAATGTGGAATTGATCACTGTCGTTCGAGGCGACTACGATGCCGGAGATCTCGGCGGCTCGCTGGGCATGTTCCGCTTGGGCGGCGTTAGCCAACATCTCGCGTAGCTCGGAAGAGACCAGCGAATCGAAGTGACGCAAGTGCTCTTCCTGGGCACGCTTGAGTTCAGCGATGGTATGCCGCAACTTCTTATCGGCCTTCTTACTTCCCAGTGCCTGAGAGACACGGGCACGTTCGAGGCCGGCGAATTCTTTGGCAAATGCCAGTGACTGGGCAGCGATCAGGATCCGAACTAGTTCGCCATCGGTGACCGATTCAGAACACCGAATCGCCTGGTTCAGGTTCTGATTGATGCAGCCGGTGTACGTCGCCAGGATTGGCGGTGCAGGGGACATGGCATTCACATCAAGCCGAGCCTTCTTCACGTCGTCGACGGCCTGATTGATCCTCGTCGCATCTTCCGCGGTAATTAGTCTATGCCGCTCACCTAACGCCAAGACGTTGGGCAACTCCGCGATTACCTTGTCGGTTAGCAGTCGCTGATCTTTCAGTTCGCTTGAGAACGCCGAGCCCTTGCTGGCCAGGAAGCCAGCGCTCATCCCACGTTCCTTTTGCAGTTCGTGAGTCAGGTCGCCCAAGTAATTGGTGACGTCGACGATCTCTGGCGTGCGACTCGCGCTGACATAGGTATCCCAGTTCCCTTTGACCTGCCACCAGGCGAAGAGAAACAGCGGGAAAATCGTCACGATCAGCAACAATTGCAACTGTCGTCGAATCGTCATGTTCCACCTCATTGAACCGCCCTTTGATGCTCTAGCAAGAGAAAACCTGCCCAAAGGTAGTTCAACCGGAACCGCCCAACCCCTCCTTCAAGGGCATTTACGCCTTGCCGCATGCCGAACATCGGGTCGTTCGGGCTGGGTGGATCGTGTCGTTTTCAAGTGGTCACGATCTGTTCGCTTTCGTGCTACAACCGTCGAGTCTGGCCGTCTGATGACCATCCACTCCGGGTTTATAGACGAATCTTCAATCCCATGTCTGCCTTCATCGCTAACAATGCTTCCGCATTTCCTTTGGCATCGTCAACCGGATGGTGCGTGTGCCGCGTGCGGCGGAGATGTTTGAAGTTCTTAAAGGTATCGTTGACCAACCCCTTGTAGAGCGAACCGAGATTGCTGGAGCTAAATCCAAACGGGTTCTTCTGCAGAAAGTGATGAAAATACCAATTGATAAATTGCCAGTCGAAGCCGTTGTTATCGGAGATGAACATCACGCGGCCGTCGCTCTCTGCCTTGAGCCAGTCGGCGAATTGTTGCATTACTACGGCTGGTTTATCGAAGGCTAATGTTTGCTCGCGTGTGAAGCCAGATACGGCTAGTGCGTCGGGGATCCACCGGTCAGAGATCGGTTTCAGTTGCCCGTAGAAGGTTCGCTTCAGACCTGGCTCGACCAGCACGGCCCCGAAGCAAACCATGGAGTAATCTCCTGGAATCGGCCCATCCGATTCGACGTCTACCATGACGTAACTCATTGCATTCCTCTTTCATGCTTTCTCATATTTCTTTCAAATCATCGTAATGAACGCCGATGCCAAAGGAAATAGCCGCCGGAATGCAATCGCGAACATGGGGCAGGGGAGGGCGCAAAAAAAGATCGACGACGGAATCTCCCGTCGTCGATCTTCGTGGACAATCTCAGGCGTTTGCCGGATGCTAGTTTCGACTTCGAGGCCTTAGTTGGCCGAGATGTCGTAGCACAGCAGTAAGTCGTGATCGCGTATGTATAGCTTGCCATTGGCGATCACGGGGTGAGCCCAAGCAGGCTTGTCGGTGCGATCAGGCTGCTCGAAGCGGCCGAGTTCGACGTACTCTTCTTTGTTCGGCTGAATCAGCACCACGGTACCTTCTTCACTTCGCAGGTAAAGCAGACCATCTGCCATCGCGAGGGCTCCCTTCGGAGCGCGACGTTCACGCCACAGGACATCGCCAGTCTTGAAGTCGAGGCACGACAGAAAACCGCCCCCGTTGCCACCGTTGGCACCATATAAGCAGTCGTCGACGACGATCATGCCGCCGTGATGGTTCTGCATGTTCGAGGTGAAGTAGACTTCTTCGGCGTCGAATGTGCCGTCCGACTTCTTGTTCAACTTCACGGCGCCACCACCATTGCCATAAGCGGAAGCAGCGAAAACGAGACCATCGTGATAGATCGGCGTCGAGCAGTTAATCCCCATGCGGTTAGCTGGTCGATCGTAGGTCCACAAAACGTCACCATCCTCGGCATCGACACCCACCAAAGCCTTGGAGGTAAACTGCACATACTGACGCTTGCCATCGACGTCGAGAGCAATTGCCGATGAGTATGCCGCATCGGGACGCGGGCCACCAGGACCACGGCGACGACCTTCGCGTGGGCCATTTTCTTCACGAAGACGTTCTTCCGCGGCTGGCTGTGGCTCTTCCTCGCTGGTCTTCGATTCCCAGATCGTTTCACCGGTCATCTTATTCAACGCGACGATCGTGGCTCCCTTTCCGCCTGGCGTGAAGATCACCTTGTTGCCATCAACCAGCGGCGACTCGCGATAGCTCCACGGCGGAATCGCACCGTCGTATTCGGTCTTCAGATCGCGTTGCCATACGATCTCGCCATCGGCAACCTTCAAGCAAGCGACGTTACCAGCCATGCCCATGACATACATCAGGTCGCCATCGACGGTTGGCGTGCCGCCGGGACCTTCTTTCGACTGTGGCATCCCTTGCTGATAGGCTGCGCCCAGCTTCGAGATCCACAGTTCTTTGCCAGTCTCTTCCGACAGAGCCCACACAATTTCATCCGAGCCGCGGTTGCTCATGCCGAAGATTCTTCCATCGGCGATCGATGGAGTACTGTCGCCACCACCAAGCTCGGTTACTCGCCAGGCTAGTTTCGGTCCATCGGCCGGCCAGGCCTTCAGCAGCCCCTTTTCCTGAGAGATGGCATCCCGGTGGTTACCTTGCCACTGAGGCCAGTCGTTTGCTTCTACAGTCTTCCAAGAGAGGCCGGCAACCAGCGTGGCACCAACCAGCAACGCAAAACAACGCATCTAAATATCTCGCTTTATTTCGTAACCGTTCGTGGAGGAAAGAACCCCTTCATCCAGGAAACGACATCTGCCGCGCTGCTCGCTTCCTAAAAATCGGATGAATTTTAGGCCACCTGCCCAGGGCGGCGATAGAACGATCCTCCCGATTCCTACCCTATTCCTCTAAATTCGGCCAATCCGAATCGAAGGTCCTGGGAACCCAACCCTGCCTCCCGGCAAGTGTTTCGGACGAAATGAGATCAGGCCGCCGATTGGCCATAAATCCTTGGGGAGGCCTAGGCGTCACCCCAGGTTGTTTCGGCTTGCCGGAGGTCTGCCAGTGGGCACTGTTGAGACCCAATTGCCATAACTGCTGTCTCAACAAGATCGCTTCTTGAGAGTGACTATCTTTTGGCACAAAATGCAAGTAACAGCCACGTATAGGGTTAGTACCCGGTAGATTTTCCCGATACCGGTGGTACCATTCGGAGACAAGTTGAGACTGCACACGATGATGTAGCTACCGCCAACCAGTCGTTCAGGCTCGCGATTTGCACCGTTAATCTCCCCGCAACATACCGTTGCCTATCGGTGATAACGCACCCATCCAAAGAGCAAACAAGACGCTCTTTTTGCCAGAATGAAAAGGACAAGACAATGGATCAGGCAGTGATTGATAAGTTGAACGAAATTCTGAAGCACGAGTGGACCGGCGTGGCTCAGTACTCGCAGGCCGCCTTCGTGGTGACCGGACTTTGGCGAGAAGTCTACAACGAGATCTTCCTGGAAAGCGCCAAGGAATCGTTCGGCCACGCCCGCACCATTGGCCAGAAGATCGCTGCCCTGGGCGGCGTTCCAACGATCGAACGTAATCAGGTCAAGCAAACGGACGACCTCTACGAAATGCTGCAGAACGCCCTGGAATTCGAATCGAAAGCAGTTCAGCTGTACCAAGAAGTGCTGTCGATGGCTGACGGCAAGAATCGCCCGCTGGTGGTTCTGCTGGAAGAAATCTTGCTGGAAGAGCAAGACGGCGTCGACCAGTTCACGATGATCCTGAAGGACCCCGCTGTCGCAGCCCAGGCCAAGGGTGGCAGCGCCACGAAGGCCGGCTAGAAGCCGCTGACCGCACAAGAGAAACGCGCAGGTATTGTTCCGGTGATACCCAGGTAATCCCCAGGCACTTACCGGAACAATACCCGTCTCTTACGCCGATTCCGCATGCCATACACGCAGAGCTGGCGGAGTTGAATTGGTGATGCGGCCCGAAACATACGAGTTTTCTTCCGTACGGGTTACCTTCAGGGTGACCCGTTCGCGTTTTGCGGAAATGATTTCAGGCAAAGCACTTGCGATACCTAGTGCGGTACGCAGGGCAGCGAGCGATTCAGGGGCAACTTGAACGCTGGACTGGGTAAACCAGCCAACGCGTGCACCGCCATAGCTTTGCTGAC
Organism: Bremerella cremea; assembly: GCF_039541315.1. Taxonomy (GTDB): domain Bacteria; phylum Planctomycetota; class Planctomycetia; order Pirellulales; family Pirellulaceae; genus Bremerella; species Bremerella cremea. The sequence goes on from NZ_BAABFZ010000003.1 coordinate 597,975, forward strand.
GAATTTCCACGAATGCCTGACCCTCTCGGTCGGAACAGTTCACGACGAGGGTCCGGTCGCGTTCTCCGGTCGAAATCGTTTCGACCACTTGCTCGGTGGGGTAGGCCATAGATGGTGAGAGTGCTATCGACAAAGTTCAAATTGATATCAAGTCTCAGTTCGCTACCATTTTGCGGAGTTAGGTGTTCGTCGTCAATAAGAAAAATTGTAAATCGCTCAAAGGGCGGGGCTTATTGACGGTTCTAGCGAATGCCAGTATCATTTCGCGTTTCCCCCGGCATATTGTGCCTCCACTAGTGAGGCTTTCCTCGGACTTCTGCTCCTTGGGCCCCAGGATCAACGTTATCCTCTATGGCCTGCGGGGGCACTAAAATGAGGCCAGCAATCGGCTTACGTCGTTGCTATCACCTCTTGGAACCACGGTCATGGCAGTACCTAAGAGAAAACAGTCGAATTCCCGCACCGGCATGCGTCGTGCTCACGATGGCCTGAAGGGCAAGCAGCTCACGCTCTGCCCGAACTGCTTGCACGAACGCCGTGTTCGCGTGGCCCTTCCGACCCATGTTGTGTGCCCAGAATGTGGTCACTACATGGGCCGCAATGTGATTCCTTCGAACGAAGCCGCCGAGTAACACAACCCGGCCTTCCAAACGCTGTAGACCGCTGGGACAATGCGCGAACGGAGTGCAGTAGCTCCGTACGGGCAGACCTCGACCAGCGGTCTGTCGTCTTCGAAGCCGGATCGATAGAAGGACACGCACGCGATGAGCAAGATCGCATTCCTATTTCCTGGACAAGGCGCACAGACCGTCGGAATGGGGAAGTCCCTCTACGACACGTTGCCGGCCGCGAAGGAATACTTCGATCGAGCGAACGAAATCCTTGGCTACGACCTGGCTGCGGTTTGCTTTGAAGGTCCGGCTGAAAAGCTCGATTCGACCGTTCATAGCCAGCCCGCGCTGTTTGTCACCAGCATTGCTGCATTAGCACAACTGCGCGACCAGACGCCAGACGTTCTACTATCGGCCGAAGCGACCGCAGGCCTCAGCCTGGGTGAATACACCGCCATGGTGTTCGCTGGCGTGATGGAATTCGAGGACGCCCTGAAGGTTGTTCAGGTACGTGGCGAAGCGATGCAGGCCGCTTCCGATGCCGTTCCAAGCGGCATGGTGAGCATTCTTGGCCTGGAACAAGATGCCGTCGAAAAGATCTGCGACGAAGCTCGCGAAGATGGCATTCTGCAAATCGCCAACTTGCTTTGCCCAGGCAACATCGTCGTCTCTGGCACCAACGCTGCGTGCGAGCGAGCTGCCGAGATCGCCGAAAAGAGCGGTGCCATGAAGGTCATCCCTTTGGCCGTCGCCGGCGCTTTCCACACCGAGATCATGCGTCCCGCCGTCGAAAAGCTGACCGCCGCTCTGGCGAACGTCACGCTGAGTGCCCCGAAGATCCCGGTCATCTCCAATGTCGACGCCCAGCCGCACGACGATCCAGAAGAGATCCGATCGCTGCTCCAGCAACAGGTCTGCTCGCAGGTCCGCTGGGAACACTCGATGCGATACCTGCTCGATCAAGGCTTCGACGAATTTTACGAAATCGGTGCCGGCAAGGTGCTGCGTGGCCTGATGAAGCGAATCAATCGCAAAGTGGCTTTCACCGGCGTGGAAGCCTAAAGCTCTCTCACCAACTAACCACCCCTCACTGAACCAACTTAGTTAGGCTAGATTCCCATGAGCGACACTGTCTGGAACGCACTCCCTGTTGATTTGAGCGGCAAAGTGGCCGTCGTCACCGGCGCTTCGCAGGGCATTGGTCAGCAGATCGCCATTGGCCTAGGTCTGCGTGGTGCCAAGGTCGCCTGTGTCGCCCGTAGTGTCGACAAGCTGGCCCAGACCGTCGCCACCATCAAGGAAGCAGGCGGTGAAGCCGAAGCCTTCCCTTGCGACGTCACCTCGCGTGAAAGCGTTGAACAGCTGATCGACAAGATCGCGGACGACTGGGGCAAGGTCGACATCCTGGTGAACAACGCTGGCGTGACCCGCGACAACTTGCTTCCTCGCATGACCGACGAAGAATGGGATACGGTCATCAACACGAACCTGCGTGGCATGTTCCTGTTCTCGCGAGCCGCTTCGAAATACATGATGCGAGCTCGCTTCGGCCGTATCATCAACATCAGCAGCGTCTCGGGCATCATGGGCAACCCGGGCCAGACGAACTACTCCGCATCCAAAGCTGGCATGATCGGCTTCACCCGCAGCCTGAGCCGTGAACTGGCAGGCCGTAAGGTGACTATCAACGCCATCTGCCCCGGCTTCATTGAATCGGACATGACCAAGGCCCTGGGCCCGGCAGTCGAAGACGAAGTCAAGAAACGCATTCCAGCCAAACGCATGGGCCAACCAACCGAGATCGCCGATGCGGTCCTGTTCCTGGCCAGCGACCATGCTGCCTACGTCACCGGTCAGGTTCTGACTGTCGACGGCGGTATGACGGGCTAGCAAACCGTGGAAACGCCTTTAGTGACATTGACTTAGACAATGTATTTTCACTAAGAGCGTCTTTCCGGAAATTTAAGATGGATCGGGTGGTGTCCACCTTGACCCGTTTTACTTGGGTCATCTATCTTGTTGAGCTTGAAACTTCATAAAAAATCAACTTAGGTCACCATAGAGGACCGAGCTTATCGGTCTCTTTGCCCCAAAACGGAGGACACGTCGTGTCGGTTGAAGAGCGTGTAATCGAAATTGTTGCGAGCCAGCTTGGTGTCGATAAGGAAAAGGTTTCCCGTGAAAGTTCCTTCGTGAACGACCTGGGTGCCGACTCCTTGGACATGGTCGAACTGGTCATGGAATTGGAAGAAGAATTTGATATCGACATCCCGGAAGATTCCGCGGATAAGATTGAAACCGTCGGCCAGGCGATTGACTACCTGGAAGAAGCCAAGAATTCCTAATTGGCTCATCAAATCCTTCCCGCCAGTACTCTAGCGTTCATAGAATCATGAAGCGTCGTGTTGTCGTTACCGGAATGGGAGTTGTCTCCTCGCTAAGCTGCCAACTGGATCAGTTCTGGTCCAAGTTGATTGCGGGAGAGAGCGGTATCCATGAAATTACTATCCTGGATTCTTCCCGATTCAAGGTAAAATTCGCCGCCGATATTGGTGACTGGGCGCCAGACGAGTACATCGACTCGAAGGAGCAGAAGCGTCTCGATCGCTTCTCGCAATTTGCAATGGTCGCTGGAATCGACGCCGTGAAAAACTCCGGCCTCGATTTCTCACAGGAAGACTCTTACCGCTGCGGCGTGATTCTCGGCTCGGGCGTGGGCGGCATCGCCACCATTGAAGAGCAGACCGAAAAGCTGCTGACCAAGGGTGCCGATCGCGTCTCCCCGATGACGATTCCGCGCCTCATGCTCAATGCCGCCGGTGGTAACCTCTCGATCCGCTATGGACTGCGTGGACCGAACTTCACGGTCGCCACTGCTTGTGCCAGTGCCACCAACGCCTTGGGCGACGCCATCAAAGCAATTCAATACGACGAAGCGGACGTCGTCATCTCGGGCGGTACCGAAGCAGGTATCACGCCGATGGGCATCAGCGCCTTCTCGAACATGAAGGCACTCTCGATGCGTAACGACGATCCAACCCGTGCCAGCCGGCCATTCGATATCGATCGCGATGGTTTTGTGATGGCCGAAGGTGCCGGTGTTGTCGTGCTCGAAGAACTCGAACATGCCAAGGCTCGCGGTGCGAACATTCTGGCCGAAATGGTCGGCTTCGGTTGCAGCGGCGATGGTGGTCATATCACTTCGCCAGATCCTGAAGGCCGCGGTGCTGCTCGTGCGATGCAAAACGCGCTGAACGACGCCAAGCTGGCCCCGGAAATGATCGACTACATCAATGCTCACGGCACCAGCACGCCTCCTGGCGACAAGGCCGAGACCATCGCCGTGAAGACCGTCTTCGGCGACCATGCTTACAAGCTGGCCGTCTCGAGCACCAAGAGCTCGCTCGGCCACTCGCTGGGTGCCAGTGGTGGTATCGAACTGATTGCCTGCGTTAAGGCGATCAACGAAGGCATTATTCCGCCGACCATCAACCTGAAGAACCCAGACCCTGCTTGCGATCTCGACTACACGCCGAACGAAGCGAAGAACCGCAAGGTCTGCTACACGATGAGCAACAGCTTTGGCTTCGGTGGTCACAACGCATGCGTGATCGCCAAGGAATACGCTGAGTAATATTCAGCGTCCTCACAAACCAAACAATTGAAAAGAGGCAGGCCAGTTGGTCTGCCTTTTTTCGTCGACGCCTGGCGGCAATGCTTCTTATCGATCGCTCACCCGCCACTCTCAAAGGCGATTTACCGCTGGCCAACGGCGGATATTCGGTGACGTTTCCCGCTCATGGGCTACGGAAACTACCACCATTCTTAATAGAGCGGTTTTCACGTGAGTCTTCGCAAGCAAACTAAATTTCCCTGTTTATTTTTATCACAGGCCCAGGTGGTGATTTGCATTTTGCACCAGCCAAATTTCTGCTTTCTTGCAAATCATTAGCAGGGCTCTGCTATCCGTTGAGCGGTTAGCAACAGCCATCACAAAATAAGGAGATTGTCGTTTTAATTTGTTCGTTTTACGACTCTGAAGACTAGGATTCCCCATCATGTCCCGTGCGCGACGTTCCGGTTTTACATTAGTTGAACTTCTAGTGGTCATTGCGATCATTGGCGTTCTGATCGCATTGCTGCTGCCAGCTGTGCAACAGGCTCGCGAGGCAGCTCGACGCATGAGTTGCTCCAACAACCTGAAGCAGCTTGGTCTGGCCATGCACAACTTCCACGACACTTATAACGCCTTCCCGGTCGGCACCACCGATGACGACATGAATAACTGGGGCTGGGCCGTTTATCTGCTCCCTTACATCGAGCAGGACAACCTCTACCAGATGATGACGACCCGCGTGGCCGCCAACTCGCCACCGGCATACCTGGTCTACAAGTCGGGCTCGCACATCAATGTCGATACCTACGACAGCACGACCAGCACCACCAATCCAACCGCCGTGGTCAACGCTAACACGGGCGGCACCGTCGCTGGCCAAGGTGGCGCGACGCAGCTGATCCAGGCGTTTGTCTGCCCAAGCGACGTCTTGCCCGAGAAGGAAGACAACGGTTACGCCAAGAGCAACTACCTCGGCTGCATGGGCTCCAACTATGGTGGCACCGCGCCTAACATGCCAAGTGCCTACCCATGGAACACCGGCGTGGAAGGTGGCCAGTCGCCAGGCTCGCTCGGTCGCAACTACTGGGGCGTGTCGCAGAATGGTGTGTTTGGTGCCGACGGCAACAACACCGAAACCTGGATGCGTCGCTTCTCGGACATCACCGACGGTACCAGCAACACGATCGCGATCGGCGAAGTCAGCGTTTCGGAACACGTCACTACCAGCAACGTCACCGACACTCGCTTCCCAATTTGGGCCGGTGCTAACGGTTTCTGCTGTGCGATGCGTCGGCTGGGCGGTGTGCTCCGTATGGCCAACAGCCAGTTCTACATCAACCGTCGATTGGGCGACGCTTCCGACCAAAGCTTCGGAAGCCAACACCCAGGCGGTGCTCAGTTCGTGTTCTGCGATGGCTCGGTCAAGTTCGTTAGCGAAAACATCAACACCGACATCTACAGCTACATGGCTGGTCGTAACGACGGTCAGATTATCGGCGGCTACTAATTGCCGCTGCGGAATCAGGCGCCTGACCGCAACTTCTTTTAAGTCCATTTGGCCGTGGCAAGCTTCGCAAGATCTTGTCACGGCCTATCGCCGACCATCTTCGCCGAAGACCGTCAGCGAACGTTCCCTTCATCGAGCGGTCGTACGCCGCTCGAGCAGGTTTTGTTGCCCTTGGCCGATGCCGCCTCTGCATTAGCCTTGGTCAATTCGTGGTTATTCCTGTTCATCCCGTTGAGAATGTTTGCAAGATGAATCGCATACTTTTATTCCATCTGATTCTGTTCAGTACTATCTCGCTCGTGGGCTGCGGCCCTAGCGGCGCTTTCGATACCGCACCGGTGCATGGCACCGTTACCTTTGACGGCCAACCGGTCACAGAAGGCACCATCGACTTCACTCCGATCGCCGGCGGCGACAGCCAGATGACTGGCAAGCCTGCCGCGGCTCGGATCAACGAAGACGGCACGTTCAGCGCCGGCACCTACGGCGATTCCGACGGCGTCGTTCCGGGCAAGAAGCGGGTTCGCTACAGCGCTCCACTGCCGGAAGATACCCGCGAGAACGCCAACAAAGCTCCGAGCCCATTCACCGGTTTGCAAATCGAACCTAGTGAAATCGACGTTCAAGCTGGCGACAACAAAATCGAATTCTTCTTGAAGAAGTCGAAGTAACTCGATCCGTCGCGTCTCGTCCACCCAAGTCGCCGAGAGCTTCGCACCCAGGTGCGAGGCTCTTGGTGCTTCTTGCCGAACCTTTCCCTGGCAATCGTCACCTTTAATAGTCCGCCTCCGATGCGCTTCGCGGCAAATCCGGTAGCATTCATCATCTGGCCAGCAGTATGCTACAAGCTACCCATGGCAAAGATGTCTTTCCCGTTTGCCCTTACCCCACCATGCACAAGAAGATCCAACGTCTGCTTGCCGCCATCGATCAGGCCAATCAGTCTGAATCGGACGGGGTCGATCTACCGGAACTCCTGACGCGTCTGCCTGATCCTGGGACCTTGCCTTCGCCCTGGGAAGCTTGGGGGCTGATTGTCTTGCTGCGTCATCGTCGCCGGCAGCAGTGGGTGCAAACGATGGTCGAAACCCGCTTGGATGGCAACATCGCGGCAATCGGCCAAATGGGTTCGCTCGGGCACCCGAAAGATCATCCACGACGAGGTAGCCTGCCAGGGATGCCGGAATGGGAATACTTCTTCCATGGCCGTGGCTGCTGTTTGAATCACAAGGTGAACGGCGATGCCATCGACGTCGACTTCCACGATGGCTCGGCGAACTACTTCGACACCTACTTCTTTGAGCACTACCTGAATTCACTCCGCCACGCCGAGCCACCTGAACAACGGCTCCAGCAGTTACATCCTTCACCGGAAGCCGTTTCGTTGTTCTTCGAGAATCTGCGTCGGCTGGGCGTCTTGGTGCCACTGCGGGATGAAAGCACCCATCCGCTGCGTTTGGCCGACGAAGTAGTCGAGTACGAAGACTCGATCGACCAGTTCTGTCAGAAGTGGGCTCGCGACGATCGTTTGATGCTGGCCGCAATCATCGGCGACTGGCTCTCGGCCGATGCGATGGCGGAAGGTGAACCAGCCTTACAAGCGATCACCGGTCCGAAGGCTAAAGCGTGTGTGGATCTACGCCGAAGCGAACTTCGCGCGATGACTAACTTTCGGTCGTCTGATGTCCTGCGAGGCCTGGCCGATCTTGGCGACGCGCAACAGGACATCTCAGCGGCACTCGAAAGAGAACCATCGGGACTCACGTCCGCCGCGATCGATATCATCGCGCAGCAAGACGATCCGCAGTGGTGCCCGGCCGTCTTTGCCCTGACATGTCGTATTCGCCCCGACGGACAGGTCCCGCAGCCTTATATCTGGACGCGAGCTCAGACGTTTTTGCTCCGGCATCAACATAAGATCGACCAGGTCGTTCAGTCGCTGCCTGACTGCGGCGGGACCCAGATCGGAGAAGGGGTGCTGCTCGCGCTCGAGTACGCTCCAGAGCACGCGTTGCCGCTGATTCGCAAAGCACTTCGTTCTTCGATTCCATGCAATCGCACCGATGTCGCCGCGCTGTTGGCGGTGATCAACAAGCCATGGAGCCGGCGAGAACTGCTTGCCTCGCTAGAACACTCGAACGATCAGGCAGTGACCGCCGATGCCCGGGCCGCGTTGCTGGAAACCTGCAACGAAGAAGCAGAGCAGGCCGTCGTCGCTTGGGAGAAACGCAACCCACACGAAAACGAACCGGGCACCTACCTGGAGGTAGAAGGCCGCACCGTTGGGCCCTTCTTTTCAGTCAACGAAGTCATGCTCAAGCAGCGGGGAGAATATGTCCGCCATGCAATGCAAGAGATTCACGATCGCGTGATGAAGGTACGGCACGTGGTTCCCCCAGAACCGAAGTCCTGGTGGAAATTCTGGGGCTGAAACAAACGCGAATGGGCGCAGCGCGCGTTCCTCAGAGGGGTTCGGTTATCCGCCACGCTTCTAGATTCTATTCGCCACGCCGATTTCATTCCGTGTAAGATAGAAGCCCAAGTGTGGCCCGCGCAGAATCTCGTTCTGCGGTCCACATCGATCCTTGCATCCTCATCTGTCCTTCGGGGCCTCAACTTATGATCGTACGTACGACACACCTCACTGCCTGGACGATGGTCTTCGGGTTGCTCGCTTCCCAACCCACGTTCGCGGCCGAACTGGCGCTGCCAGGGCTCAAGCTGACCGAGCCTCAAATCCCCGCGGAAGTGGAAGGGGCGACGCGGAAACTGAACGAACAGATGGGACGCAATGTCGAACCAGCCCAGAACGCCGCCGTGCACCTGGTGCAGTTGTTCGGAGCGGAAGTACTGAAGGACGAACTGCGAGATACCACGCTGCAGATGCTGGGGATCGAATCGTTCGATAAAGATGCGCCGCGGATGATCTACCTCGAGCCGTTCTCGCGAATGAAGCATCGCGAGAACCCAGAGAAGCGTCAGGCCTTTCTCGAGCAACTTGAAACCGACTTCCATATGACCGCCGGCGATCCGTGGAAGTCCGAGGACTTTCCCGCATTGGCTGCCTACTTTGATGCCAATCAGCAGCAGCTCGATCGCCTGGTCGCCATCGCCGACTTGCCGCACTATTACGCGCCAATCCTTTCGGCGGAAAATCCTCCGAGCTTGATGGGTGCTTCTTTCTCGCTCGAATATCGTTTGCCCTACATGTCCCATTGCCTGGCCAAGCGTGCCATGCGATCTCTGGCGACCGGTGACTTTGACTCTGCGGCAAACGACTTGATGGCCGCCCACAAACTGGCCAATCTTCTGGCGAATGGTTCGCCGCTGGATGTTTCGCTGGCGAAGGCTCACTGGGCCGATTCGTTTGCCTTTCGAAGCGAACAATCGATGCTGCGGAGTGGACTGCTTTCGGCCGATCAGGCCAAGCAGTACCTCGCCAGGTTGCAAGAGATGCCACGTCTCCCCAGCGATACCCGGGCCGCCGACATCGGTGAACGCTTAACGATGCATCGCGAGATTGAAATGCTGCGCGACAGCGACGAAGCGTTGTTCGCCTTCTTCGACTGGGATCCGATGGAGCACCAGGCCGATCTCGCCAAGCTGCGTGGTGCCAACATCGATTGGAAGCTCGCCTTCGAACGCACCAATGCGATGCAAGACAAGGTCGTCGTCGTGCTAGGCATGACCGACCCGAAAGCTCAACTGGAAGAAATCCGTCGGCTCGATGCGGAGGCGACCGAGTGGCAAAAAGTGACCGATGCCGATAAGACTTCGCTCTACGATAGCCTGATGGCAAATCGCGAAGCCGCCAGTCGCTGGATTGGGGAAGCAGTCGCGATGGGCTGCCGGGCGAATCTGTGGCAACGCGTCCATACCGACAACCGCGGCTCGGTTCGTCGCGACTTCACGCTGGTAGGTTTCGCCTTGGTGGCCTACCGCCAAGAGCATGGTTCCTATCCAAAGCAGCTTAGCGAACTGACACCGAACCTACTCAAGGAACTGCCCGTCGATCCTCACTCCAACGAGTTGTGGGGCTACAAGCATTTGCCCAATGGCAAGGTGCGACTGATCTCTTGGGGTGCGAACATGGTTCCCAATGTTGGTGACTGGCGAGACGACGACGTTTCGCTGGAACTCGATTAAGCCATCACCGCTAGCAGGGCAGGGCGGTTCGACATGCAAAATAAACCGCCCTCGATCTTTCACTGCAGTCGCAGCACATGACGCGCCGACTTTAACGATTAAAGAGACTTTGCCGGCGGCATTGCCGATCGGAAGTCTCCTGCGAGATCGGTTCTGAACGCCCTCTCGCCGTTGGGTCGAGTCTTGCCGGCCACTGGCTGGTACGTCATGCAGCACACTTCCTCCAAGATGCCTTGGCATCCTGAGATCGCGAACCACCATGCCCAGCTATTTGGCTGCGGACGCTGGTCGCTGCTGCTTGCAATGTTGATCCTGCTGCTCGGTGGCAATCCCGTGCTGGCTCAGACGGACGACGAGATCTTGTGGGACGCGCACGAGTCGCTGGCCTGGCAGGAAGTTGCCTCGATCGCCGACACTGCGCCCGCTCGCACATGGACACCCTTCGCCGAACTGTTGGCATGGAAGCTCACCGAAGGGAGCGCCGAGAACTGGGCCCAAGAGATCACTCCGGTTGGTTCCGGCAGCCTCTTTGGCACAGCGTCGCTCGTCGAAGCCCCCTTCAGTTGGAATGCCGGCCTACGGGTTGGCCTCGAGATCGAACATCCGGCGGAAGAAGTTCAGGCCTCCCTCAGCTACACCTATTTCGGCACGACCGCCAACGCGCAAGCAGCCGGCGTGGTTTACTCCGCGTTCCTGGGGAACTTCTACGCCGACAATCCCGACGGCGCCGCCTTTGGCCCCAACTACCGCAGCGCCGATCTCGACTGGGACGTTCAGTTCCATACGCTTGATCTGGAATTCGGGAAGACCCTCGCCATCAGTCCCGCCTTGGCATTGCGTCCTTACGTAGGGATCAAAGGGGCCGTGATCAGGCAGAATATCGACTCGACCTGGCACGATCCGATCGACTCGTCTTCGCATACCTACCTCTACAGCAGCGCGACCGAAAAACTGAAGCAAGACTTCTGGGGTCTCGGTCCCACGCTGGGGATTCACGCCATCGCTCCGATTTCGATCACACCGTCGCACAGCGTAACCGCCTACTTCAATCCGTCGGCGACGTTAATGTATGGCAACTGGACCTTCAGCGATGTCTTTCAAACCGATGGGCTGACGTCGACGACGATCCTCACTCCCTCAACGATTGCGATCAACTCGGAAGACATCCACGGTGCCGCTACGATGCTGCGGCTCGCTTGTGGTCTGCAGTGGGAACAGCCAGGGCGTCGTGTGACGACTCGCTTGCGACTGGGTTACGAAGCCCAGGTCTGGCTGAATCAAATGCAGTTCTATTCGTACAACATGGGCCGCCTTAACAACCTGATGTCGGTTCAAGGTGGCCTTTTGGAAATTGGCTTGAGCTTTTAATCGCTGATGAACCGTTGTATTGCATCCCTGATCCTCCTGCTTGCCAGTTGCCTGCCGGCTGCTGCCGAGGGAGTTACGCCTTTTGCCGAGGCGTTGATCTGGCATGCCTCGGCGGAGACGTCCTCGATCTGGGCAAGCAATTTGAACCTAGCCGACACCTTTGGCGCCACGAACGTCGAGTTCGGCTGGTCGCCAGGCATTCGGGCCGGCATCGATCTGGCTCCGCCGGAGTGGCAATGGGATGTCGAGGTTTCCGCCACGCACTTTTCCACGTCGCAAGAGTCCTCGATCCCGTCTGGTTTCAACCTGGTGATTCCGGAGTTCTTCAGTGGTTTCGTCAGTGGCTATTCAACCGACTTCTTTGGCGCGGACGTCGACTGGTCGATCAAATACACGAGCTTCGATTTCGAGGCCGGCCACGATATCGAAATGGGATGCAACTGGCTCGTTCGTCCTCAGTTCGGTCTGAAGGCAGCCGTGATCAATCAAGATGTCACCTCCCATTGGACCGGGCTTCTTTCGTTGATCACCGCCACGGAACGTGTTCGTCACGAGTTCTTTGGTATCGGTCCTACTGCCGGCGTGGCCGTGCGTTGGAATCCTGGTGGTGGGTCGCTGGGCCTGGTTGGCGAAGTCAACGGAGCGATGTTGTACGGAACGTGGAACGTGACCGACGATTTCCAACGAACCGATGGCGGCACGCCTGGCAGCGGCTACGAGGCCTTTACGACCAGCATGAAAGATTCGCAGCTGGGCACTGTCATGCTGCAGTCGTTCTTTGGGATGCAGTGGAAGCTTCCGTGCCAACTCGATGTCGTGGCCGAGGTGGGATATGAAACGCAGTGGTGGGCCAATCAACAGCGGATGCTGACTTTCCAGCAACTGCCGATGCATGGCGATTTGACTTTCCAAGGTGGTGTATGCGGTATTGCAGTTTCGTACTGATCTGCTTGCTGGGGATGGTCTCCCCAGTACACGCCGCCGAAACCTTCGGTGAGTTGCTGTACTGGAAAGTGACCGAGCCGGTCGATTGGGTGCTCGACACCAACAATCTGCCGGTCTACCAGTACGTCAATTACAACTCGACCACGTACGACTTCTCGCCCGGCTTTCGCGTGGGAGGTTCGCTTGGTGGTGACTGGTCGCCGACACTGGCCTGGACGCACTTCCAGACCGATACGCAAGATTCCGTGACCGGCGATCTGACGTCCGCATTTCTCGGCGGGAAAGATTCGCAGCCGCCAGCCCCCAAAACCTACTTCGATACCGGGCAGATCGACGCCCAGATCAACTACGACGTGATCGACCTCGACGGAGGCGTTCCCATGGAAATCGCTTCGTGGCTGACCATTCGACCGGTGATCGGTGTACGAGCTGGCATCATTCGGCAATCGTTCCACACGCAGTTTCAAGCCAGTTATAGCGATGGCGGCACGCCGACCGACCTGCACGTGATCGAAACGGCGGAAAGCAACTTCTGGGGAATTGGCCCGAAGGTTGGGATCGAGAACCACTACGCCTTACTGCAAACCGATCAGTGCCAGGTTGACCTGATGGCGAAGTTCTATGCGTCGTACCTGCTGGGGCATTGGGACGTACCCGATCTGGCCACGACGCATAAAACGCAAGGCGGATCGACGATGACCACCACCCAGCGAATCCAGGTCGACGAGCGCGACTTCAGTTCGCTGGCGTTTCAAGCGATCGTCGGCGTTCACTGGAAGTATTCTGCCTGGAGCGGCAGCATCGGGTACGAACTGAACGACTGGCTCGACCAATGCCAGATTTTCACCGATGCCACCGGACCGCAAAACAACGACTTGCTGCTACAAGGCCTGACGGTGAACATTGCCCTGGAGTTCTAACTACAGGGCAGGGGAGTGGCTGCCCGGCCACAGGTCAATCGAAATCCAGCCAGCCGAGGGACGCGGCTTTCGCAGGCTCGTCGGTCTCATCAGCCAACAAGCCACAAGAGGGGGGGGCGTGGTAAATCCTTGCGTTTTCGAGCAGATTGGGAAAAGATCATACGTAGGCATTCCCTTTTCCTTTGAGAGTTCCTGACGAGCATGATTCGCATTTCTTGTCCTTGTTGTGGTGCAGGCATCCGGGCTGAAGAACGGCTGATCGGTCAAACGATCCGCTGCCCGAAGTGCCTGAGCCAAACTAAAGTGCAGCGTCCAAAGTTCGACGATCTGGCGAAGCCCGTCGAGCCGAGCTATGCCCCGCAAGCGCAGGACGACGACAAGCCGCGCGATCAAGACTGTCCGAAATGTGGTGGCCATCTGCCGGCCGGCGAGTACTTGTGCAAGCGATGCGGCTATCACGTGAAGCTCGAGGCGTACTTCAAAGACCTGACAACCGAGGCTCTGGAAGCCGGCAAGGAACCGAAGACTCGCATGGAGCGGATCTTCGAGAGCCAGCTGCACGAGCTCGCCACTCCTCGGGAAGTCGTCTACGCCTCGGCGGCATGCTTGGCGATGATGGGGCTGATCGATGTGATCGCGGCCCGATTCTTCTTTGGCGTGATTGCTGGCACAGTGATTGGCTTGATCGTTGCCGGCCTGATGGCCTTTGGCTGGTATGTGCTGATGCAACGCATCGGCGCGTTCAAAGATCCCAAACGGGAAGAACGACTTCAGAAAGAGCAACTCACCAAATCGGCCAAGGTCACGCGTGACCCTGGCAAAGCGCAGGGCGTCAGCGAAAAGATCGCCAAGCCGGTAACGGAATCTCGCCCACAATCCAAGTCGCCGGTCGCCGAACCACAGCGTTTGAACCTCGACGACGAAGCGGATGTCGATTTGTTCGCTGAGACGAAACCTGCAAGCCGAAAACCTGCTAGCACTTCTTCCCCCAGCACGGCCGCGTCTTCTCCGAAAAAAGAGGACGATTGGCTCAACGAACTGCTCTAAATTGCCGGCCTGCTGCGAACGATGCCGTAGCAATCTTCGATTCGTCTTGCTGTCGTTGGTACGCCTTCCTATACTCCGGCGACTTTCGACGAATTGTCTCAGCCAACGAAGGGAATCGGCGAGGCTTATTTCACGTCGAATCAAGGAGGATTGAACCATGGCACGGCGTTGCCTTTTCAGCATTTTGTTGGTCGCTTTGACCTCGACCATTGCGTTTGCTCAGGCCGAACCGCAACCGATGCCCATCGGCGGGTCGCCCAGTGGTGCCTCCGATTCCTCTTTGCAGTGGCGAAATCCCGGGGCTTCGGTTCCGAGCCGAGTCGACACTTCCGTCCAGCCAGCCAACTTCGCCTCAGCACCTTCTGCCCCTGCGGCAACGACTCCGCCGGCTGAAAATGTCTCGAAAAGCGGCACTTTGCTGAAGGTCACATCGGGCCTGAAAGAACTTCCAAACGACGCCGGCCAGGTCTGGCGCGATTACGACCTGACCCCTTACACCAGTCGCGTGACCACCACGGCCAAGCCGGAACAAGCGATCATCGACTGGATCTTGCGCGAGACCGGAACCGACGTCTGGTTCGGCGAACCACTCGGCATGCTGCACGCCAACAAGAACACGCTGCGAGTCTATCACACGCCTCAGATGCAGGAAGTCGTGACCGACGTCGTCACCAAGTTTGTCGACAGCCAGGCCGAAGTCAAAAAGCTGGGCGTTCGCCTGGTGACGGTGAAAAGCCCCAACTGGCGTCGCCTCGCGTATCGCATGATGCAGCCAGTTTCGGTGAAGACTCCCGGCATCGAAGCCTGGTTGATGAGCAAAGAAAACGCCGCGATTTTGCTGAGCGAACTTCGACAGCGAAGCGACTTCCGTGAACACCACGCCGCGGACCTGCTGATCCACAACGGCCAATCGAGCACGATTGCGATGCTTCAGCCACGTGTCTTCGTCCGAGGCGTTCGTGCTACGCAGACATTCCCGGGATATGAACTGCAATCGGACCAGATTGAAGAAGGCTTCTCGATGGAAGTCAGCCCACTGCTGACGCCAGACGATCGCATGATCGACGCGGTGCTGAAGTGCAGTGTCGACCAGGTCGAGAAATTCGTGAACGTTGATGTCGATGTCCCGACGGCGGGCACCGGTCGCCAGGCAGTCGATATCCAGATTCCGCAAATGGTGAGCTGGCGTTTGCACGAACGCTTCCGCTGGCCATCAGAACAGGTCCTGCTGATCAGCTGCGGAGTGGTGGCTCGGCCTCAGTCTGGCATTGCCACCTCGCCCCAACTGCCGTCGATTCCGCTCCTTCCACAATCGCCACCACGAGCCGACGGCTTGATGTTTGTCGAATTCAAAGGGGACGCCAAAACCGGGGCCGGCACCCCTGTACCAACAGCCCAGCCAGCCGCCATCGACAGCCGCGGCCGCTATTAATCGACGCTCCCGAACAAATAACAGCTACCAACTGGCTTATTGTCTGTGCGAGGGGCCGATCCCTGGGCGTCTCGCGAGATTCTCTTGAAATCCAACGTCACCCACCTTGGTTGACCTCAATTTGGGGCTCAAAGTCGACCGATCGAGCCTAAATTAGGGCAGTTGCTGGCACCTCTACCGTTCGGGTAACTGCGGGTGGCTCCCATCGACAGTCCCGCTCTGGTGTCCTAAAATTTTGGGTCACCATTAAGAATTCCCAGCACCAAGGGCAGCTCAATACTGCCAGGTGTCGATAGGCGTACGAATGCAATCGCGACGAGTAGTCATTACCGGCATGGGCCAGATCAGTCCTCTTGGGATGGACCTGGAATCCTTTACCAATGCTTTCGACTCAGGCACTTCTGGCATCCGCAAGATTGAGAGCCTGCCTGGTGATGCGTTGCCGTCTCCATATGCCGGAGAAGCACGTGAATTCACCGGCAACATTGCCGACTTCGGCGATGTGGACAAGAACGCCATGCGTTCAATCCGCAAGAACCTGAAGGTCATGTGTCGCGAAATCCAGATGGGTGTGGCCGCCGCTCAGCGCGCCCTCCAGCATGGCGGCCTGGGCAGCGGCAGCTTCGATCCAGAACGTTGTGGCGTGATTTACGGCTCGGACTACATGATGACCCTGCCGGAAGAGTTCGACAAAGCCACCGCCGCATGTGTGAACGGATCGGGTGAATTCGACTTTGAAGTCTGGGCCGAAAAGGGCCTGCCGGAAGTCAATCCGCTGTGGTTGCTCAAATACCTGCCGAACATGCCTGCCAGCCATATCGCGATTTTCAACGATATGCGCGGCCCCAATAACTCGATCACGCTTCGCGAGGCCTCGGCCGGCGCTGCCCTGGGCGAAGCGATGATGACCATCGCTCGCGGCCATGCCGACGTGATTGTCGCTGGATCGACCGGTACACGGGTGCACGAAACCCGCACCTGCCACTCGTACCTGCAAGACCCGATTGCCAAGGGAACGGACGAATCGTGCGGCAAATGCCTGCCATTCGACCTGAATCGTAAGGGCATGATCATTGGCGAAGGAGCAGGGGCCTTGCTGCTGGAATCGCTGGAGCACGCCGAAGCTCGTGGCGCCAAGATCCTGGGGGAAGTCATCGGCCAATCGATTTGCACGGGTTGGAATTCCGATCGCAGCCCGAATCGCCCAGCCGCCATCGTCAATGCGATGAACATGGTCTGCCGCGACGCGGGGATCAGTGCCAGCGATATTGGCCACATCAACGCCCATGGCCTGGGAAGTCAGCAGTCAGACTGGGACGAAGCGGAAGGCCTGACGAAATTTCTCGGCGATTCTGTAAAAACCATG
This sequence comes from Bremerella cremea, assembly GCF_039541315.1. GTDB lineage: Bacteria > Planctomycetota > Planctomycetia > Pirellulales > Pirellulaceae > Bremerella > Bremerella cremea. Next base: position 614,933 of record NZ_BAABFZ010000003.1, read on the forward strand.
CCCGTGGTCGCGATGAAGAGCTATTTTGGTAACCTCGGGGCAGGTAGTGGCGTCATAGAAGTAATTGGCAGCCTGCTGGCAATGCAGAAGAAGCAATTGCCTGGAACCCTTGGCTACAGCACTCCAGACCCGAAATGCGAGCTGAACGTTCAGGCCGATTCGCAAGAAATCGCATCGGACGGGGTGTTCGTTAGTTTGAACTTTAGCCCGCAAGGTCAGGCCTCGGCAATCGCGATTCGCGGCGTCTAAGTCGAGTGCCACCCCAGTTTTCAGGGGCCTGGCTAGCATTAGTGTTGGTTGACACTGACGGGTTCAGCCGATATCTTAGCGGGATTGTGACTGCCACTAAGTTCAGCGTGTAGGACGGCTTTCATTGCGAGAGCCGTTTTCCGTTTGGTAAACGAGCGTAGCGAAAGCGGCAGCAGGCAACCATGGCGAGAGTCGTTCTAAATCAAGTTAGCAAACGATTTTCCGACACGGTCGCTGCTGTTTCCGAGCTGAATTTAGAGGTCGCCGATCGAGAGTTTCTCGTCCTGGTAGGTCCTAGTGGTTGTGGAAAAACGACCACCTTACGGATGATTGCCGGGCTAGAGGAAGTTTCGAGTGGTGAAATCACGATCGGAGACCGCGACGTAACCCACGTCTCGCCGAAAGATCGGGATATCGCGATGGTTTTTCAAAACTACGCGTTGTATCCGCATATGACGGTCAGACGGAATATGTCGTTCGGTCTGCGGCTTCGCTACGGAGGAAATTTTATTTTCCGTATGTGGCGACGCTGGAACGATGCCGAAAGCGCCGCCCGGCGTGAGGAGCAGTTTCGACAGATCCCACAACGAGTGGACCAGGTTGCTGGAACACTGGGAATTGGGAAGCTGCTGGACCGTTATCCACGGGAGCTTTCGGGTGGGGAACGCCAACGGGTAGCCCTGGGTCGTGCAATTGTACGAGAACCGGCTGCCTTTTTGTTTGACGAACCCCTGTCAAATCTCGACGCCAAACTGCGGGTCGAGATGCGAAGAGAACTCAAAGAACTACACCGTCGCCTGGGTGCGACGATGATATATGTCACTCACGATCAGGTCGAAGCGATGACGCTCGGAGACCGGATCGCGGTGATGGACCAGGGAGTTCTACAACAAGTTGGGCCACCAAGCGAGGTTTATCACAAACCCGCGAATCGGTTTGTGGCCGGCTTTTTGGGAACGCCTGGCATGAACTTGCTCGAGGGCAAGCTGGTAGAGGAGAATGGCCGACTCCAATTTCGCTCCGGCGGAATCGCATTGGAAATGTCGGCCAACCAGCGTCCCGAGTGGGAACCAAGCAGTTCGAGGACAATTGTCCTTGGCGTTCGACCGGAAGCAATCCTTTTAACCGAGGAACCTTCCCCCGGCTGCCTCCCTGCGGGACGTGGCCAGGTCGAACTGGTCGAATCGCTGGGAGATGTGGCTTATGTCCATATTCGACTCCCAGGCCTGCCAGACGCAGGAGACCAGGCACCGCGAATCACGGCGAAAGCCACGATTTCAGCAGATGGCCTGACCGATCGACTAACTCCGCTTGCCTTCCGCGAGGAAGGGCTGCATTGGTTCGATGGACAAACAGGTCTGCGTTTAGCGTCGGTTGGACGCAACTAAGATCGACTTACAATTTGGAAAACCGCGGTGCCCGGGACCGCAAGTAAGCCTGCCCAAGTGTCATCGAGATTCGGTTCACGCCGACGAAGACGCCCAGGCAGCACCCATCGTTGAAAGTGAAGGACTCATGAACCCGTCTGAAGTCTTGCGAATCGTTGACGCGATTCATCGGGACAAAAAGATCGACAAGGAAATCGTCTTCCAGGCGATCGAATCGGCATTGGTTTCTGCTTCGCGGAAGTACCATTCCGAGGACGCCGAGGTCGTGATCAATATCGATCGAAAAGACGGCACCATCAGCGGACACATCGACGGTGTACCGATGGACCCGGAAGAAACCGTGGGCCGAATCGGTGCGCAGACTGCCAAGCAAGTTATTATTCAGAAAATCCGTGAAGCGGAACGCGATGCGCTGCACGAAGAGTACGACGACCTGATCGGCCAAATGGTCAACGGCGTTGTGCACCGAGCCGAAGGGGGCGCGACGATCGTCACCCTCGACAACGTGGAAGCAATCCTCCCACGCAGCGAGCAAATCCCGGGCGAATCGTTCCATGCGAACGATCGTGTCCGAGCCGTGGTGTTCGAAGTGCGCAAACAGGGCAGCCGCGTGAAAGTGGTCCTGAGCCGTACCAACAAGCGATTCGTGGAACGTTTGTTCGAACAAGAAATCCCGGAAATCGCTGAAAACGTGATCGAAATCCGCAACATCAGTCGTGAGCCCGGCTACCGCAGCAAGGTAGCTGTCGACAGTTCCGACCAGCGCGTCGACTGCGTCGGTGCGTGCGTGGGTGTCCGCGGTAATCGCATCAAAAACATCGTGGATGAACTGGCCGGCGAACGCATTGATATCGTCCGCTGGAGTGAAAATCCGCAAGAACTGATCACTAACGCCCTGCAACCGGCGGAAGTCGAGGAAGTGATTCTGTGCCAGATGATGGGTCGTGCCATCGTCCTGGTGCGTGAAGATCAACTCTCGTTGGCCATCGGTCGTCGTGGGCAAAACGTTCGCCTGGCAAGCAAGCTATGCGGATGGGATATCGAGATCATGCTCCGCGAAGAACTCGAAGAGCAGATCGACCGCGCCGTGACTGGCTTCAGCTCGATTGAAGGCATTACGGACGAAGTGGCCGAACAATTGGTCGGGGAAGGGTTCCTTTCTTACGACGACTTGTCGGTCATTGAAACCGACGCCCTCATGGAAATGGGGACTTACACGGAAGAACAATGCGAACAGATCCGCGATCTGGCTGAGCAAAAAGCTGAACAGGCCGAAAAGGCCATGGAAGCTGAACGCCGGCGAATCCGCGATGAAAAACCTAAAGATGGTGGCTCCGCCCAATGATCGAGCGGAGCCCTAATATCGTATCCCCTCGGCAGCGAGGCCTTTCCCGATGAGTTCCAACTAGCGAATCGAATCGGGCAAAAAGGCCGCACTGAAGTGCGTGCTGCCGGATTCGCCAGATCGCGATCTTAACGATTAGCGAAATGGCTCGTGGTTGGCAAGATAATTGGCGGGACGTAGGATGATAGGTCCCGGTAACAGGTGTCTTCAGCGGTAAACACGCCGCCGACGCCCCAAGAAAACTCAGCAGGAAGGCCAAAGTGCCCATACGAATTTACGCGTTAGCTAAAGAACTCCAGGTAGATAGCAAGCAACTCGTCGACATCTGCAACCGCGCAGGCGTTACTGGGAAGGGGTCTGCACTTGCCAGCCTGGACGATGACGAACTGGTCAAAGTAAAGGCCTTTCTCAACAAAGACTCCGGGGGCGACGGCGGAAGCCGTGGCTCGCAAAGCCGTTCGTCGACTACTGACGAACCGATTCGACCGGAGCGTCCCAGCCAGCCGGCCAAGCCTAGCAGAATTCGTACTCTGGGCGGCCCCGCCAAGCCTCGTTCACGCGAAGACGAGGAACAACCTGCCGACGAAGTCGAAGCTACCGATATGCCGGTTGCCACTGAAACCGAAGCTCCCTCGATCGATTCTTCCGACGAGGCCGCACCTGAAATCATCTCGGCCGAAGCGCCTTCGGCGCCGGGCGACAGCCAGGATACTGCCGACGACACCGAGCAGCCTTCCGCAGAGTCGGCCGAATCCGATCCCCCCGCGGAACAGCCGGTTCACAAGGACGCACCTATCCGCGGCATTCGTCGTGGCGACTATATCGCCATCGGATCGCAGCGTAAGGTTCGCACCTTAGGTGGTGGCGGTGCTAAGAAGCAGGACGACGACCGCGAAAAGCCCAAGCCAAAGCCGAAGAAGGTTGGCCCGAGCGTAAAGATCGCCAAGCTTCCGACCGCACCTGCTCCGAAGCCTCAGGCCGAAACCAAAGAGCCTGCTGCTCAAAAGCCGATCATGCAGCTTCCCAAGGAAGCGATCAAAGGTGCCAAGAAGGGGCAGAAGGCTCCTCTCGAAGAATTCACCAAGCTTCACGAGAAGAAACGCAAATCGAAGGATCGCAAGTCGGTTGCTGAAATCGACGAACCAACCGAATTGCGAGAAGACGACGATGCGGCCACCAAGGTTGCCCGCAAGAAGGGCAAGTCGACCGGGATGGCCGGAATGGCTGGTAGCCGTGATGCCCGTACCCAGGGCCGCAAACGCACCAAGTCGATTTCGACCGATGGCGATAGCGATGACTTGCGACGCGGTCGCCGTCCGCGTCCACGTCGCGACAAGTCGAGCAGCAAGGTTTCGACCGCCGCTCCACGTAAGACCGACGTCGCCCTCGAGTTGCCTTGTTCGTTGCGAGAATTCTCTGAAGCCTCCGGTCTGCCAGTTCAAGCGGTGCAGCGTACGCTGATGAGCTACGGCCAGATGGTCACCATCAATGCCATGCTCGACGCCGAAACGGCCGAACTTTTGGCCGCAGAACATGGCATCGATCTCAATATCAAGACACCAGAGTCGATCGAAGACACGCTGATCGCCGAGATCGAAGACATGGTCGACGATCCGGATCAACTTAGCGAACGTCCGCCGGTGGTTACCTTCCTGGGCCACGTCGACCATGGTAAGACCTCGTTGCTGGATAAGATCATCGGCTTGGACGTCGTTAGCGGCGAAGCCGGCGGTATCACCCAGCACATCCGAGCCTACATTGTCGACAAGGGCGAAAAGCAAATCGCCTTCGTCGATACTCCGGGCCACGAAGCATTTACCGAAATGCGTGCCCGTGGTGCCAACGTGACCGATATCGCAGTGCTGATCGTGGCCGCCGACGACGGTATCATGCCGCAGACGGAAGAAGCCATCAGCCACGCTAAAGCCGCGAATGTGCCCATCATTGTTGCTCTCAACAAGATGGACGTTCCTGGTGCCAACCCAGAAAAAGCCTTGCAACAGCTTTCGCAGCATGGCCTGTTGCCGGCCGAATGGGGTGGCGACGTTGAAGTGGTCAAAACCAGCGCCATCACCGGCGAAGGGGTCGATACCCTGCTGGAAACGATCCTGCTGACATCGGAAATCCACGAGTACACGGCCAACCCGAGCCGCAACGCCGTGGGTGTCTGTCTGGAAGCCGAACAGGAATCGGACCGCGGTGTGTTGGCCAAGTTGATCGTCAACAATGGCTCGCTCAAAGTGGGCGACGTCGTGGTCTGCGGTTCGACCTATGGCCGCGTCAAAGCGATGTACGACACGCTCAACCCACGGAAGCGTCTGGACGTGGCTCCACCTTCCACTCCGGTCAACGTCACGGGCTTCGACGAAGCACCGGCCGCCGGCGAAAAGTTCTATGTGCTGGAAGATATCGCCGATGCTCGCGAGATCGCAGAAATGCGAGCCAGCCGCAGCCGCGAACAGCACCTCGGCGGTCATACCGTCAAGGTTTCGTTCGAGGACTTCCAGGCTCGTCTGCAGTCGGGCAACCTGGCTGGCGACGACGCTGGTATCGTTTACCTCAACATCATTCTGCGAGCCGACACGCGTGGTTCGATCGAAGCCATCCAGAAAGAACTGGACAAGCTCGATCACCCTGAAGTCAAGGTCCGCGTGATGCAGGCCACTGTTGGTGGTGTGACCGTTGCCGACGTGACGCTGGCTTCCGCTTCGGACGCCGTGATCGTCGCGTTCAACGTCATCCCAGACGAAGCCGCACGTAGCCTGGCCGATGATCGTGGCGTCGAAGTTCGTCGCTACAACATCATCTATAAGGTGACCGAAGACATCAAATTGCTGTTGGAAGGCCAACTGCGACCCGAGTCGCGTATCACCGAACTGGGTCGTGCCCTGGTGCAGCGTACGTTCTCGATCAGCCGCATCGGTACCATCGCTGGTTGCCGTGTGCTGGGTGGGATCATCGAACGCAACTGCCGTATCCGGGTTAACCGAGATGGTCGTGGCATCGGCGAATACGGCTTGGACTCGCTCAAGCGTGAAAAGGACGATGTCAAGGAAGTCCGCGAAGGGTACGAGTGCGGTATCAAGCTCGTCGGCTTCAACGATATCAAGGATGGGGACATCCTCGAGGCATTCAAGGTCGAGGAATTCGCTCGAACCCTGGATAGCTAATCACCCCGTAACCTTGAACTGCCCCAGCAACGGGGAAAGGACCCTATGGCGTCTCGTCGAACTCTAAAAGCCGCATCTGCGATTCGGGAAGTTGTCAGCATGGCAATCCTGACGCAGTTGCGCGATCCCCGTGTTAAAGACGTAACCGTGACCAAGGTCGAAGTGTCCGGCGATATGCGTTCGGGCAAGGTCTACGTCTCGATCATGGGCGATGAAAAGAAGCAGCAGCAATGCCTGAACGGCCTTCGCCGTTCGGCAGGCTTCCTGCAGTCCTGCATTAAGGATCGTATCGATACCCGCTACATTCCCAAGCTCGAGTTTGAAATCGACAAGGGTGTGAAGCAAGCACTGGAAGTGAGTCGCATCCTGAAGGAAGTTCTGCCTCCCACGGACGATGAGGACGAATCGGAAGAGGTGCTGGCCGACGAAAATTGGGAACCGGAAGACGAGGACGATCAACCGTCCGCAGAGTAATCCCAACGATCGAAACGCCGCTTAATACCCCGCCAACTACAACCAAAGAGACCTCATACATCGCCATGGCCGCCGCAAACCGAGCAAATGTCTTCACTGCTTGCCAGAAGATCGTCAAAAAGCATTACGAATCGGCAGGTCCCGACAAACGCTCGATCCTGGAACAATTAGTGTTTTCCGCCATCCTGGAAAACGCTCCGCGAAAGGTAGCCGACGAGGCCTTTGAAACGCTGCAGAAAGAGTACTTCGATTGGAACGAAGTACGCGTGACCAGCGCCGCGGAACTGATGGAGTTGTTCCCCAAGCATCCTTCCGGCGATGCTGCGGCGGCTCGCGTGCGACTGGTACTGCAAAATATCTTCGAGTCGATCTACGGCTATGACCTGGAAAGCCTCAAGAAAGGCAACCAGGGCAAGGCTGTCACTACGATTGAAAAGTATGGCGCAACGCCATTTATGCTCGGCTACATCACGCAGCATGCTCTCGGTGGGCATTCCATCCCGATCGACCGCAGTCTGCTGAACCTGATGTTTGTGCTGGGCGGCATCACCGATAAAGACCTGGAAAAGCAAACGATCCCTGGCATGGAACGGGCCATCCCAAAGACCAAGGGGGTCGAATTCTCGGACATGATTCACGAACTGGCAGTCGACTTCCAGATGGCTCCGTTCTCGAAGAAGATTCGGGACCTGCTGCTGGAAATTTCGCCGGATGCGAAGACGCGTTTCCCGAAGCGTGTCAGCGAAGAACCGGCCGCCGAAGCGGCTGATGATTCAGCCTCGAAGAAGGGTGCTCTGAAAAAGGGGGCAACCAAAAAGGAAGCTCCAGCGACAAAGCCTGCCAAGAGCGCCGCTCCGAAGAAAACCGCCAAGCCAGAGCCAGTCAAGAAGAAGACCACCACCAAGGCGACGCCTAAGAAAACCACCACCGCCCCGAAGAAGTCGTCGACCAAGATCACCAAGAAGAAGCCGAAGTAGTTTCTTTCTCCAGCCCTCGCGGCCAGATGTGGTACGATTCATCTTGGACCTCCTTTCCGGTCCAGGATAAAATTCAACGCGTTCCATTAGGCGACTTCAGCCTGATCGGAACGCTTTGATTCACCCATCACTCGTCGCCCAGTTGAGGGTCCTATGATCGTTCGGACGCACCTTGGAATCGTCTTGGCTTCGGCCATCGCTTTGCTCGGGTCGTTTCTGCCCGGCCTGCTGTTCGCTGCCGACAGTGCCTCGACCGAGACCAAGGAAAAGCCTCGTCGGAAAGACGAACTTCCGTTCTCGCAGTTGCCCGAAACCTTCGTTGAAGAACGCCCCCGCAACGAATCGGCGGAGAACCGTCTGCAACTTACCACGCTGCTGACCAAAGCCCGTCTGCAAGATCATCGTGGCGACGTGGCCGGCGCACTGCAAACCTATCAGCGTGCCTATCGCCTCAGTCCTGGCTCGGCGAACATTCTGCAAGAGATCGTCCGGCTGGGCTTTCTGCTCCAGCGTAATGAAGTCGCATCACGCTACGCGGTACTACTCGCCCAAAATCAAACCGCCATGTCAGCCGACGCGCTCCAGCGTGTGGCTCAGTACTGCATCGAAGATGGCCAGGTCGAACAAGCGATCGAACTCTACGAACGAGCTCTGGCATTGCTGATCAAAGAAAACGCTCATCCGCAAGCGATGGGAATTCATTTCCGCCTGATGACCATCTACGAAGCGCATGGCGAACCGAAGATGGCTGCGCGACATGCGAACGACATTGCCCGCATGATCGAAGATCCAAAGAAGTTCGACTTGGACGAAGTGATCGAGCAGTTCACGCCTGGCGGCCTGCGTTCCACCTACGAACAACTCGGAACCGTCTACCTGGAAGCGGAGCAACCTGACAAAGCAGCCAAGATGTTCGCCGCTGCGGAGAAAATGGAATCGAATCCAGCACGCCACCTGATTCACACCGCAGCGGTCGACGTAGCTCGCAAAGACTGGAAGGGTGCCCGGAAGGCGATCGATAAGTTCCTGGAAGATGACGATCAAACCGACACCCAGCCTTATGAACTGCTGCGAAAGATCGCTGAGAATCAGGCCGAATCACCCGAAGCGGCCCGCGATCAGGTGATCGAGCGTCTTCAGAAGCTCCACGAAGCTTCGCCAGACTTCGCTCCACTGGCCTATTACCTGGCCGGCCTCTATGCCGAAAAGCAAGCCTGGGATCAAGTCATTCAAACTGCCAGCCCGCTGGTCGAAGACGAACCCGATGCCAGCATACTGCCGGCCCTCTGTCAGGCCTACATCGAGAAGACCGACTGGTCGGCGTTCGTAACGCTGCTTGCCACTTCGCTCGATCAGACCTACGAACTCGACGTCATTCAAGAGCCACTTGATAAGCTTCTAATAAACGAAGCCAAATGGTCGCAGCTGCAGGAAGCCATCGAAAAACTCGATCCAGCCAAGCTCTCATTGAACGAGCGAATTGGTGTGGCTCGGCTGTATCAACTGGATGGCCAAGGGGAAGCGGCATGGCCCTGGATTGAAGCGGCGCTGCCCGATCTCGACTCGCAAGAGAAGGCTCGCCTGCTGATGCAATTTGGTTTACAGGCCTTCCGCGACGATCAGGAACCGGTCGCCGAGAAGGCGTTCCGCGCGGCGATCAAACTGGGCCTGCCGAAGTCGCAGACGTCGCTCTTCTACTTCTACCTGGCGACGACGCTGGAGCTGCAAGGCAAGACGAGCGATGCCCTGCGAACGGCGAAGCGTGCCGCGCTGCTCGACGAACAGTCAGCCTTACTACGCAGCCGCATACCCTGGACGCTGAATCACGCCGGTCGTACCGACGAAGCCGTTGAAGAGTATCGCACTCTGCTCAGCAAGTTCTCCGACGATTACGAGAACCGCCAGACTCGCCAGGTGATTCGCGACGCCAAGCGATTGCTTTCCAGCATTGCCAGCCAGAAGAAAGAGATCCCCGAAGCAACAACCTGGCTGGAAGAAGTGCTCGACGAATTCCCCGGCGATACCGGAGCGATGAACGATCTCGGTTATCTCTGGATCGACAACGATCTGAACCTCGGACGGGGCTTCGATATGATTCAGAAGGCAGTCGCCGAGGAGCCGGACAACTACGCCTACCTCGACAGCCTTGGCTGGGCTTACTATCGTTTGGGCCGCTTCGAGCCTGCGATCGCTCAGCTCCAAAAGGCCGCCGAACTTTCCGAAGGGGAAGATGGCACCGTGCTCGATCATCTCGGCGATGTCTACCTGGCTGCCGGCCAGAAGGACAAGGCAATCGAGCAGTGGCAAAAGGCGGTCACGTCCTTGAAAGCGGCGGAAGAAGAAGACACCGCCACGCTGACAGCGGTGGAAGCGAAACTGAAGGAACATCAGTAGTAACGCTACACCGATTGGCCGCTCGACTTGCCAACGAGCTTTCCCACTTTGGATTCACCCCGTTGCCCAACCCAGGGCACCTCAGCGATTGACGAGAGACCGAGACGATGGCCGGACATTCCCACTGGGCAAACATCAAACGCAAAAAAGAAGCGGTCGATGCCAAGCGAGGCAAGATCTGGACCAAGTGTTCGAAAGCAATCACCGTGGCAGCTCAGCTAGGGGGCGGCGATCCTGCGGCGAATCCTCGCTTGCGTTTGGCGATTACTGACGCGAAGAGTGCCCGGATGCCGAACGACACCATCGATCGCGCAATCAAAAAGGGAACCGGGGAAGGAAAGGGGGATGCCTTCGAAGAGATCGTCTATGAAGGCTATGGCCCGGCCGGCGTTGCCGTGATGGTGGATGTACTGACCGACAACCGCAATCGAACCGCTCCCGAGTTACGCAAACTATTCGATACCCATGGCGGCAACCTCGGTGCTGCCGGCTGCGTGGCCTGGAACTTCGATCGCAAAGGGGTCTTTCATCTTCCGGCCGACAACACCACCGAAGAGCAGCTGCTGGAAGTCGCCCTCGAAGCAGGCGCTGAAGATATCCAGCGCGAAGAAGAAAGCTTCCGTGTGACGTGTGAACCGGAAGTCTATTCCGACGTGCAAGAAGCATTAGAAGCGGCCGGAATCGAAGTCGAAAATTCCAGTGTTTCCCGGGTGCCGAAAGATGTGATCGAAGTCACCGGCGACGATGCCCGGAAGCTGATGCATCTGCTCAGTGCCCTCGACGACCACGACGACGTCCAAGGTGTCTCAGCAAATTTCAGTATTCCTGATGCCGAGATGGCCGAGATCGATGGCTAGTTGGTCTTCTCGTTGACGCGGACCTGGATCTCGTCTTCTACCACGCGAACCTCGAAACAATCGACTTTGATCTTCGGGTTATCGAGCCAGGCACCATCGCACAGTTGGAAGCCCCAAGCATGCCAGGGGCATACCACCACGCCATCTTCCAGCGGGCCAGAAGCAAGCGAAGCCCCCATATGCGGGCAAAAATCGTCGATGGCCTGGTACCCCTCGCCTGTGTTAAAGACGGCAACCGTGCGTCCTCCGACGTTAAAGGCCTGACCTTCTCCCTCGGGGATATCTCCAACTTTGGCGACGGTATGGAACTCGGACATGCGATCGACCTCTTGAGCCGGGCGAAAACCTTCGCTCTGATGGCTCCGTATAGCTAGAATAGGGACTGCACTGCATTCTAGATTTTTCCCTCTCGGCCGGACAGGGCAGAGCAGGGGAGGAGCCCTTCGCTTGACGATTCGCCAAATCACCATCCCGCTGCTGACGTTCTGCCTGGTTCTGCCTGCATGGGCGTCGTTCGCCGCTGACATCAGCGAACTGCAAACCAACCTTCAGCGCGGCCGATATGCCGAACTGGTCGAACAAATCGGCGAGAAGCCGGCGTCGGCCGAAGAGGCCATCCTGCTTGCCCGTGGCCTCGATGCGTTAGGCAAACGAGACGAAGCCCTCGCCGCCATCCAAGCCTTCTCCCATGAAGCTGCTCACCTTCTGGCAGAAGAAGCGCGTTTGCAGTTCGAGCGAGGCGAGCTTGATCTGGCCGAGGCTGCCACCAAGAAGGCCATCGCTCTCGACGAGCAGCAAACACTCGCTCGCTGGTTGTTGGCCGAGTTAGCCCGAACGCGTGGCGACTTCGATGCGGCCCAAAGCGGGTACGAGTGGTTCGTCGACTACTACAACGACACCGACCAATTCGATTCCGCCGAGGACCTCTTTTACATCGGTCAGGCCGCGGCTCAGTATGCCCGCTGGACAAGGAACAGCGGACAGTTCCAGTTTCTAGTCAACGATCTTTATCCCGAGGTGCTGGCCAAAGATCCGAACTACTGGCAGGCCGAGTTGGCCATGTCGCAGCTATTCGCCGAAAAGTACAACCGAGGCGAAGCCGCCAAGCACTTGAACAAAGCGATCGCCATCAATGCGACCAGCGCCGACATACTGGCCCACAAAGGTGCGATCGAACTGGAGGGCTACCAGGTCGACGCCGCACTGCGGACTGCCAAGCTGGCGTTGGAACTTCAGCCGCAGCATACCCGGGCCATGCAAATCGAAGGCAAAGCAAAGCTGACCGACTTTCGCCCGGAGGAAGCGATCCTCTTGTTCGATGAAGTCGTCAAACGGAATCCGACCAATCAGAAGTCGCAAGGCTACCTCGCCGCGGCAATGCTGGCCGCCGATGGAAGTGAGCTGATCGATGCCGACTCCGGCGAACCAACACGGTTCGGTAAGCTGCTGAAAGAGGTCGAAGCACAGCACAAAAATCTGGGCGAGTTTTATGCTGCCCTGGGGGAAGGCTGCGATATCGTTCGCAAGTATCCCGACGCGGCTCGTTACATGCAGAAGGCCCGGGAAGCGATGCCGCAGTTGATTGGCGTTCACGGCGACCTTGGCATGGTGCTGATGCGGATGGGAGAAGAAGCGACCGCGAAGCAAGTGCTGGACGAAGCGTTCGCTGCCGATCCCTTCAACGTTCGCGTAAAGAACACCTTGGAAGTGCTCGATGTGCTGGCCAGTTACGAGACGATCGAGACCGATCACTTCATCATCCGCTTCGATCCTTCCAAAGATCGATTGCTGGCGGTCTATATGTCGCGGTTCCTGGAAGAAAACGTCTTTCCGAAGGTTTGCCAGGGACTGGGCTACACACCGAAGGACAAGTCTTTGATTGAACTGTTCAACCAGGCCAAGAACACCAGCGGGCATGGCTGGTTCAGTGCTCGCATGGTTGGCCTGCCGTACATCGGAACGGTGGGGGCATGTGCCGGCAAGATGATTGCAATGGCTTCGCCTGATTCGGTGCCGGAGCCTTATAACTGGGCCCATGTCATTCGCCACGAGTTCGTTCACGTGGTGAACCTTCAGCAAACCGACTTCAACATTCCGCACTGGTTCACCGAGGCTCTCGCCGTCAGCTACGAGAGCGAACAGCGACCGCCGGAATGGAAAACCTTGCTCGCGCGGCGTTTGGCCGAGGACCGCACCTTCAACCTCGACACGATCAACTATGGCTTCATTCGTCCCAGCGATCAGGACGACTGGACGATGGCGTACTGCCAGGCCTACTACTACTCGCGATTCATTCAGCAACAATTCGGCGACGACGCCTTAGCCCGAATGCTGACCGCTTACCGTAACTACCAGACCACCGATGAGATCCTCAGCGATCTGTTCAAGGTCGACAAAGCGGAGTTCGAGCAGCAGTACCTCGACTTTTTGAAACAGGAAGTCGAAGGGGTCAAACTGAATGTCAGCGTCGAGAAAACCTTCGCCGAACTTTATCAGGCGGCGCAGGATCATCCGGAAGATGCTCAAACTCAGGCCGAGTTGGCTCACATCTATCTGAAGCGGAAGGCACTCCCCGATGCTCGCAAGTTTGCCCGTGCCGCGCTGGAAGCCGATCCCGACAATCCTTTAGCCCACTACGTCGAAGGTCGATTGTTTCTGACGATCGGCGATACGGAGAAAGCGATCGAGAAGTTTGAACTCGCCGCCGGCAGTTCTCAGTTCGAGCGGAACTCGGTGGCACTTCTGGCCGGCCTTCGCTTGAAGCAGAAGCGTTTTGACGATGCCTTGAAGCTGTACGAGCGCGGCGTGGCAGAGGAGCCCGGCGATCTCGATTGGCAGGAATCGATCTTGCGGATCCGCTTGATCCAGAAAGACAACGATGCCTTGAGCGAGTTGATTCCAAAGATCGCTCTTCAGAAACATCACGACCCGCTGCTGCGGAAAAAGATGGCCGAGATCATGATCCAACGCGAGTCGTGGGAAGAAGCGATCCGCTGGTCGTACGAAGCGATCGGGATTCGAGTGACCGACGCCGATGCCCACGCGTTATTGGCCCAGGCCTATCGCGGTCAGAAGAAGTGGGACCTGGCGGCTCGCGAGTTCGAGGTTGCTGGTCAGCTCCGACCAAAAACGGTATCGTGGTCGGTCGAAGCGGCCGAGCTTTACGCCAAGGCCGGAGACCAGGAGAAAGCCCAAGCGGTGGCCAAGAAGATCCTGGAACTTCACCCCGAAAACCAAGCCGCCCAGGCCATCCTCAACGACTAATCGAGAAACGCTATGACCTCGTCGGAAGAGAACTCGCAGGAAGCATCGTCCCAGAAGATGGAAGGAGACGTCGGCTTCCGCCAGCTGCAGAAGCTGATCCACGACATGTACTACGAGAAGGACGAAGCTCGTGGCATTGAAGGGACCTTCATGTGGCTGATGGAAGAGGTGGGGGAACTCTCGTCCGCACTTCGTGGGGGAACCCAGCAGGAGCGAAAAGAAGAGTTTGCCGACGTGATTGCCTGGCTGGCAACCATCGCCAATGTCGCCGGAATCGACTTGGCCGAAGCATTGAACGAAAAATACGGCAGCGGCTGTCCTGGCTGCGGAAAATTCGTTTGTACCTGCGATGACGCGGAAAAACCGTAACTTCAGGTATTAACTTCCGGCAAAATTCGGCCATCCGTCGCCCCGTTTGACTCCCCCTGGGCTCGGGTCCCGATTATCCTAAAAGGTTTCCTGCTGGACGGATACGCCGACAGGAAGCCGAGTCTCTGGCAACTTTTCGATCGATTGGCTCGATCCATCGCCGGCAGACACACCGGGGCCTGACAAGCCTGACCCTTATTTTCGCACCGCGTAGTAAACAGCCTCAGGCTTGTTTGGGAATCAAGATGCGGAGTTCCTCTCCAAACTATTCTCCTATCTGGCGAGTCGCCGCTTTGGCGCTGTGTTGTCTGTTGGTGGCCTATTCACCAGCCCAAGCCGACGACGCAGATAAGCCTGCATCCGCAGCTCCCGTGGAAACGGGCTACTGGGTCGCCAACGAACATGAACTGGCCGACCTGAACGTCGAGCTCGGCATCGCCGGCCACTTCAAACTTGGTAGCTGGACCGAAGTCCGACTTTCGGTTGCCGCAGAGCCATTCGCCGAAGATCCAACGCTGGCGGTTATCGCCCTCGATAGCGATGGCGTCCCGACCGAAGTGATCGCCCCGGCTCCCCAGCGAACCGGCGACCAGTTGAATTACCGGATTCCAGTGAAGATCGGTCGACGCAGCTCGAACTTGCAGATCGAGTTCATCTCGGGCGAAGGAAGTAGCCAAAAAACCACGATCCGCGAAGTTCCCATTTCGCAGTTGGCGACCCCGATCCTAGCGTCCGACAATATCTTTCTGCAGTTCGGCCCCGACTTTGGACTGCGCGATGCGGTCCAGCGTTACGCCTCGCAACTTTCAGGAGCGACTACCATCGTCCCGGTGACTCGGTTTGAAGAGCTGCCAGATCAGTGGTACATGCTGGAAGGGATCGACCAGATCTTTTGGATCGCCAACGATCCGAACATTACGACCGCCATTACCCCAAGTCAGTTTGCGGCGATCGATATGTGGCTGAAGCAGGGGGGCAATATGACCCTGTCCGTTGGCACCGGTGCCGAAGAACTGATCGCCGCCGATAAGCCCCTGGCAGCATTTGTTCCTGGTACGTTCCGCAGCCGGTACGACCTTCGCAGTTCGACTGAAATGGAAGCGATGGTCAACGGTGTTTCGCGCGTTGATCGTCCCGTCGAAAAGCCACTGCCGATTTCAATCATTGAAAACCCACGCGGCAAGGTTCGCATTCAGGAAGGCTCGCGTCAGTTGAGCTATCCGCTGTGGATCCAGAACGCCAATGGGTTTGGCATGGTCAACTTCTTTGCGTTTGATCTGTCCGCCGAGCCGATGGCCAAGTGGCCAGGCCGCGAGCCGCTGCTGAAACTGCTGCTCGACAGCGTCAGCGATCGCCTGGAAGAGTCGAAGGTCAACATGCAAGGCGGCACCAGCGTGGCCCATTACGGCTACACCGATATCGCCGGGCAACTCCGGCTGGCACTCGATCAGTTCCCTGGGGTCCGCAACGTTTCGTTCTTCCTGGTCGGGGCGATCATCGTGGTCTACCTCGCGTTGATCGGTCCTGGCGACTACTTCTTCCTGCGGCGTTTTGGCTTGCGGATGGAGTGGACCTGGGTCACGTTCCCGGCATTGATTCTGCTGGCCTGTGTTGGCATTTGGAGCATGGCGACCTGGTCGAAAGGGACCAGCTTGAAGCTGAACCAGGTCAACATTCTGGACATCGACCTGGAAAGCAAGCTCGTCCGCTCGACGACCTGGTTCCATTTATTTAGCCCGGCATCGAAGCGGTACGAACTGAACCTCGCGCCAACGTCGGTTCCTTCCAGCGACTGGAATCAACTGGTGAGTTGGCAAGGCCTGGCCGGCTCTGGCCTCGGCGGCATGAGTGCCCGTCGCTCGATTTCGACCGTGCCAACACCGTATGACATCGACTTCCAAACGGACGCCGGCAATACGCAGGTTTCGCTGGACGGCCTTCCGATTCAAGTCTGGTCGTCCAAGACTTTGGCCGCACGCGGCTGGGGAAAATTGAATCCGGTTGAATACGAACCACTGCAGGAACGCGAAAGTCAGTTGGTCGAAGGGGTAATCACCAATCCGACCGATATGGACCTGACCGACTGCTACTTGTTTCATGGCCGATGGGCATTCTTTATTGCCCGTCTGCCGGCCGGCGGAACGGCTCGGATTGTTCCTGGTCAGGCCGTGCAGAACACCGAGAAAGTCCTGAAGCGTCGTCGCGTTCAGGAATCGACCGATGGCGGCGAGAACTGGGACCGGCAAAGCACCGATGTGCCTCGGATCATGGAACTGATCATGTTTCACAGTGCTGCCGGCGGTCGCAGCTACACCAACCTCAGCAACCGGGTCCAAGGCTATGTCGACCTCTCGTCGCACATAGAAGGAGACCGGGCCGTGCTGGTGGGCAAAGTCGAGACCCCGCCAATCGACGTCCAGATCGATGGCCAGACCGTCGACCCGAGCGAATCGCAATCGTGGTCGTACGTCCGGATCGTCGTCCCCGTTCAAAAACGTAGTTCGAGTGAAAAGATAGCGCAGCAATGATCAAGACCGTCGATCTGACTAAGAAGTACGGCGATTTCTTCGCGATCAAGGGAATCGAGCTCGATCTCGCCCAGGGAGACGTGTTTGGCTTCATCGGCCCTAACGGCGCCGGTAAGACAACCACCATGCGAATTATCGCCACGCTGCTCAATCCCACCTGGGGCGAAGCTTACGTCTGCGGCAATTCGATCTACACCAAGCCGAAAGAAATTCGCCGGCTGGTCGGTTACATGCCTGACTTCTTCGGTGTGTACGACGACATGAAGGTGATCGAGTACCTCGAGTTCTTCGCCGCCGCCTATCGCATCAACGGGGCGGAGCGGACGAAGGTCTGCAACGAGATGCTCGAACTGGTCGACCTCGAATTCAAACGCAACGCCTTCGCCAATACGCTTTCGCGAGGGCAGACGCAGCGTCTGGGTCTGGCCCGTGTGATGCTGCATAACCCACAAGTTTTGCTGCTGGACGAACCTGCGAGTGGTCTCGATCCGCGTGCCCGTATTCAGATGCGGAACTTGCTGAAGCGACTTCGCGACATGGGCAAGACGATCATCGTTTCCAGCCACATCCTGCCGGAACTGGCCGACGTTTGTAACAAGATCGGCATCATCGATCGTGGTGTGCTGGAAGTGAACGCTTCGGTCGCCGAGGTGATGAAGCAGGTCAAACAGAAGACGACCCTGCTGGTCTCGGTCCGTGGCGACAACGATGCCGCCGGCCAAGTGCTGGAGCAAGCCGAGATCGTCGAATCAATCGAATCGCGTGTCGACCATCTGTTGGTCACGCTCAAGAAGGACGAGGAAGACTACAGTGATCTTCCGACCATGCTGGTGCAGCAGGGACACAAGATCACGATGTTCCGTGAAGAAGAAATCAATCTCGAGTCGGCCTTCATGGCACTGACCAAGGGGATGGGACAGCAGATCTCGACCGAACCGAAGAAGGACGCAAGCTAAGCAGCTCGCTTCTCACGTTAAAGAACAAAGGCACGGCTTTCCAACTGGTGAAGCCGTGCCTTTGTTCATTCTTGCCTGCCGTTTTAAACCAGGCGGACTGGCGCAATCGGAAGGGATGTACTAGTTAGGCAGGATTTGCCTGCGAGGCCCCGCGCAGTCCGAATGGTAAAAAACTGCGGAAAACATCGGTTCCGAAGGGGAGAGGATCTATAATGGGGAAACATTGGAACCACCACAGCCTCCTGCATCGAACCCCCTCAAAGCGCGATGAAACGACTGTCGTCCCCACTTGCCGTATTGCTGACTGCTTTCTTTCTTTCGACCAGCCTCACCTCGATGGCGCTGGCTCGCGATCCTTATGAAGCGGCTCGCAATCACCTGGTGGATACGGCGATCGTGGCGAACGGCGTGAAGAATCCACGCGTGATCGCAGCAATGCGAAACACGATGCGGCACGAGTTCGTTTCCAACAATCAGCGCAACCAGGCCTATTACGACATGGCCTTGCCGATCGGCGAAGACCAGACCATTTCGTCGCCGTTCATCGTGGCGTACATGACCGAATCGCTCAATCCACAGCCTACTGACAAGGTGCTGGAAATTGGCACCGGCAGTGGCTACCAGGCTGCCGTGCTCGCTCCGCTGGTTCAAGATGTCTTCAGCATCGAAATCAAAGAACCACTCGGCCGAAAAGCGGCTCGCGTGCTGCAAAAGCTGGGCTACGACAACGTTCATACCAAGGTTGGCGATGGCTACCTGGGTTGGCCGCAGTATGCTCCGTTCGACAAGATCATCGTGACCTGCTCGCCTGAAAACGTCCCCAAGCCGCTGGTCGACCAGTTGAAAGAAGGGGGCCTGATGGTGATTCCCGTCGGCGAACGTTATCAGCAAACGCTCGTGCTGTTCACGAAGAAGGACGGCCAGCTCGAAGCCCAGCCGCTGCGGCCAACGCTGTTTGTTCCGATGACAGGCGAAGCGGAAGATCGCCGCCAGGTGAAGCCTGACCCCGCCAATCCTCGCCTCGAAAACGGCGACTTCGAGAAGCCCTTAGCTGAAGATGGCTCGGTCCCTGGTTGGTATTACCAGCGTCAGTTGGAATTGGTGGAAGACAGCAGTGCCCCCGGCGGATCGAAATCGCTGAAGCTTTCCAACGAAGATCCAGGTCGCGTTGCACTGGCCCTGCAAGGCCTGGGCTTGGACGGCCGCGAAGTGCATCGCCTGCGGATGAAGGCCTGGGTGAAGACGGAAGGGATGGGCCTAGGCCCAGACCGCACCTTGGCACCGATGATCTTGATCTCGTTTTACGACGAACAGCGCCGTGACCTGGGCAAAGCGGCCATCGGCCCATTTGTGGGGTCCATCGACTGGCACGAGGTCGAAAAAGTGGTCAATGTGCCAGCCGCGACCCGGGAAGCACTCTTCCGCGTGAGTACGTTTGGCGCGGTCGGAACGATGTACGTCGACAATCTCAGCGTCGAGGCTGCCCGCTAAATCAGGGGGAAACTAACATCCCCGAACTTCTCTCGCCGGGTGGCTTTACGCAAGTCGAGTCAGGGACTTGACTTGTCTACCCCCGGCACGCCGGGTACGCAATTCTATCTATTCGGCAAATTTTGCCCATTCTCCTTGAATTGAAACCTACACTTGCTAAGTTCTAGTTGGGTAGCGATGGTGCTAGCCTCGCAACGATTGCAAATCACGTGTTTGGAAAACGGTAGTTGGAGTGAATCCGGATATGAAAAGCAGCATTGGCCGAAAGTTCGCATTGGCCGGAGCATTGGCATGTGCCGTGATGGTAGCGGGAACGAGCCAGGCTCAGGCCGGTTGGGGTTCGTGGGGATCGAGTGGCGGTTCCAGCGGGGGCTCGAGCGGTGGATCCAGCGGTGGCTCCAGCAGCTCGTATTGGAGCGGCAGCAGCGGTTCCAGTGGTTCGAGCGGCTCCAGCAGTGGTTACTGGTCCGTTGGACCAATTCAGCGTTGGTGGGTTAGCCACCGTGCTGACAAAGCTTACGGCAGCTCGGGCGGTTCGAGCAGCAGCAGCTGGGGTTCCAGCGGCGGCTCGAGCGGTGGCGGTCTGTTTAGTCACCACAAGGTGAAGCGTTCGTGGGGTTCCAGCGGCGGCTCGAGCAGCAGCAGTTGGAGTTCGAGCGGCGGTAGCAGCAGTTCCAGCTATAGCTACGGCAGCAGTGGCGGTTCGAGCGGTGGCAGCAGCGGCACTTACTACTCGGCTCCAGTCGAAGTTGCCCCATCGATGGATGCTCCTTCGATTCCATCCGAAGCTCAGCCATCGGCTCCGATGATTCCAGCTCAGCCAACCGGTTACCGCAGTAACGACGCTGTCATCAACGTCACCGTTCCTGCTGGTGCCAAGATCTATGTCAACGACAAGGTCACCTCCAGCACCGGTACCGTCCGTCGTTTCGTCTCGCGTGACCTGGAACCAGGTTTCAAGTTCGAGTACGAAGTCCGCGCTGAAATGCGTGTCGATGGTCGCTTGGTTCGCGAAGTCAAGACCATCGAAATGACCGCTGGCGACAGCCAGGAAGTCGAGTTCAACCTCGACCCATCGGCCATGCCAGAAACGCAGGTCGTTGGTGCTCCGGTTGAAACCAAGGTCACCCTGAACGTTCCTAACAACGCTTCGGTTACCCTGGCCGGCAACGAAATGCGTACCCTTGGCCCACAGCGTGTGTTCAGCACCGTTGCTTTGGCTGAAGGTGAAACCTGGAAGGATTACGACATCGTCGTGACCATCCTGCGTAACGGCAAGCCAGTGACCCAGCGTAAGACGATCGACCTGACCGGCGGCGACGTCCGCGAAATCAGCTTCGATTTCAACGCCGAATCGGTTGCCTCGCTGTAAGGCTTCCGGTCTCCGGACAAATTGACTAAACCGAAAAGCCCTCGCATTGGATAAACTCCAGGCGAGGGTTTTTTCTTTGCATTTCCGCTGATCCGCACAGCTTCTTTTTCCACGAACCTGTCGGGCGATTTGGCCGATACGATGAGTATCATGAACGATCGCCCTACAACACCAGATCCTTCCACCCAAGCTGCGCCCCCGAAAATCACCTGGAGCGTTGGCTTTCGCCAGTTTGTCAGCCTGCTGTTGCTGCTGCACCTGGCGGCCCTTTTCGTAGGGCCATGTTCTTCGCCCCCCCCAAGCAGTGTCTGGGCTCAACAGGCCGAAGGCTTCATGGCTCCGTACCTGCACGCGACCTTCTTGCGTGGGCATGGTTATCGCTTCTTTGCACCCAACCCAGGACCAAGTCACCTGGTTCGTTACGAACTGCTGGACGAGAACGACCAGGAGATCGGCGAGGGGACTTTCCCAAACCTCGATGAGCATTGGCCACGTCTGTTGTACCATCGCCACTTCATGATCAGCGAATCGATGTACAACACGTCGAACGTTCCGGACCAGGCCCCTCCTGAAGACGCGCCGCCGTTCGTCCACGCTGATTTCCAAACCGCGATCGGGCTGCGAAACGCGTACCTCGATTCGATCGCCAAATACATTGCCCGGCAGCACCCCGAGGCCGCCAAGATTCGGATCGTGATGGTGCAACATGCCATCCCGCTGCCGATCGACGTCGCCAATGGTCGTCCGCTGAACGACCCTGGTCTGTATGAAGAAGTGGTGCTAGGTGTCTACACCGTGCAGCCGGAGGATCACGAATGATTACTGCTTACCTCCGCGAGCTTTATACCGGCGTCCGCGATGGCTGGAATCGTTTCTGGTTTACGCCGACCGATCCTGCCACGTTGGGTCTGGTACGGATCTTTGGCGGCAGCATGATTCTGTATACCCACCTCGTTTGGTCGATCGACCTGAACGGGTTCATGGGCGAGAACGGTCGCTTCTCGAACGAATTGGTCAGCCGCATGCACCAGGGAAGTTCGTTCGCGTGGAGCTATCTGCCGCTGTTCGATGGCAACCCCGGAATGTTGTGGCTGGTCCACATCGTGGCGCTAATTGTTCTGCTGATGTTCACGCTCGGTTGGTATACCCGCGTCACGTCGGTGCTGGCCTTCATCATTACGGTCAGTTATGCCCATCGCGCCCCGGGGGCGTTGTTTGGCCTCGATCAGGTGAACGTCATGCTGGCGATGTACCTGATGCTGGGCGGGGCAGGGGAGGCCTTCAGTCTCGACCGGCTGCTATTGAAGAGACGCTTTCCCAATCGCAAACTTCCCACGACTAGCACGGCAGCGAACGTTTCGATTCGCTTGATCCAGCTTCATATGTGCGTGATCTACTTATTCGCCGGCACCGGAAAGCTGCTGGGGGAAACCTGGTGGGAAGGGACTGCCATCTGGGGAGCGGTCGCCAACAGCGAGTACCAATCGCTCGACATGACCTGGCTGGCGCATTACCCACTTTTCATCGCCGTTCTGACGCAGGTCTCGCTGGCCTGGGAACTGAGCTACTGCGCTTTGGTGTGGCCACGATTAACTCGCCCACTGGTCATTACGATGGCAATCCCGTTGCACTTGGGAATCGCTGTCTGCATGGGGATGATTACCTTTGGTCTTGCCATGTTGATTGGCAACTTGGCGTTTGTCAGCCCGTGGGTGATTCGGGAAGTTGAGGCCGGCATCCGGAACCGTCTGGCCAAGCCAACCGAGGAACAAGCGGCTGCGGCTTAAGATCACCCGATGGATGGTAATGGCCTGGTTTACGGGTGAAATGACTCGAAATTCTGAAAGAATTCTTCTCGACCAGCCTCGAAGCTAATACCATCAGGCGTCGGCGTTTACACCGATTTGCCCCGCAGTGGGTAGGGCACCATCGCCAGCCTACCGCCCGAACGAACCCCATTACGCGTTGATGTGTCCTGGGGCGAGAATCTATAATGCGGGTTTACCGTGGATGCCCGCATCCCCACATGTAGTTTGTCTAACCCCATAGGTACTTTCCCGTGTACGAGAATCTGGCCATTGTTGGAGCCACCGGAGCCGTAGGACGACTGATCCGTCAACTGTTGGAAGAACGCAAGTTCCCCTACAAAACGATCAAATTCCTGGCCACGAAACGCTCTGCCGGCACAGAAATCACGTTCAACGGTGAGACGCACATCGTCGAAGAAATGACTCCCGAGTCGTTCAAGGGGATCGATATCGCGATCGGTAGCACCCCCGACGAAGCCGCCGCCGAATTCGCCCCATGGGCGGTCGCCGCTGGCTGTATCGTCGTCGACGAAAGTGGTTACTGGCGCATGAAGGAAGACGTGCCGCTGGTCGTGCCGGAAGTGAACCCGGAAGCGATCCAGAACCACAAAGGCATCATCAGCAGCCCGAACTGCTCGACCACGCAGATGGTCGTCGCTATGAAGCCGCTGCACGACGCCGCCAAGATCAAACGCGTCGTTGTCTCGACCTATCAGGCCACCAGCGGTGCCGGCGTCGTCGGTGAAGAAGACCTGGTCGAAGGTGC
This sequence comes from Bremerella cremea, assembly GCF_039541315.1. GTDB lineage: Bacteria > Planctomycetota > Planctomycetia > Pirellulales > Pirellulaceae > Bremerella > Bremerella cremea. The sequence goes on from NZ_BAABFZ010000003.1 coordinate 638,341, forward strand.
CAAGGCGGTTCTCAATGGCAGCGACTACGAATACAAAGCCTTCAAGCACCAGATCGCCTTCAATCTGATTCCTCAGATCGGCGGACCCAAGTACGAAGGTTACACCTCCGAAGAAATGAAGATGGTGTACGAAACGCGGAAGATCTTTGGCGACGAATCGATCCAGGTCTGCCCAACGTGCGTTCGCGTCCCAGTGACCAACTGCCACAGCGAAAGCATCCTGGTCGAAACCGAACGTCCGATCTCCGCAGAAGAGGCTCGTGAACTGTTCGAGAAGGCTGATGGCATCACCGTGGTCGACGACCTCGGGGCAGGGGAGTACCCAATGCCAAAGACCTGCACCGGCAAGAACGAAGTCTTCATCGGTCGTATCCGTAAAGACATCTCGTGCGAGAACGGTCTGACCTTCTGGTGCGTGAGCGACAACCTGCGAAAGGGTGCCGCCACCAACGCTGTTCAAATTGCGGAACTTCTGGTTCGCAGTTCGGCCGCCGTCTAGTCAGGGCGAGCCATGGAACAGTCGGATCATGCAGCGGCCCACGCGACTGGCCGCTGCATCAAGCTGACGGTCGCTTACGACGGGACCCACTATCACGGATGGCAACGTCAACCGACCGGTCCCACGATCCAAGCGGCACTCGAAGCCGCCATCAACAGCATCTCCGGCGAACAAGTTCATATCGTCGGTAGTGGTCGCACCGATGCCGGCGTGCATGCCTGGGGACAAGTCGCCAGCTTTCATACGCACTCAAATCTGCCGGCCGATGTCTTTCGTAAAGCCTTGAATGCGAAACTGCCGGAAGACATTGTCGTTCGTCACGCGTGCGATGTTCCGACCAGCTTTCGGCCGATCAACGATGCCGTCTCGAAGCGCTACCGCTATGTGCTGCAGCCAGGTCGCATTAACGATCCGTTCGCGCTGAAGCATGCCTGGTTCGTCAAAAGGGTGCTGGACGTTGCCTCGATGCAGTCGGCCGCGAAGGCTCTCATCGGTGAACATGATTTCGCCGCGTTCCAGGCAACCGGTTCGCCACGCCAGTCGACCATTCGCAACATGCTGGATGCAACCGTCACCATGCACGACGCCGACGAACGAATGAAGATCTTCATCGAAGTCGAGGCGACCGGCTTTCTGTACAACATGGTTCGGATTATCGCTGGCACGTTGGTCGAGATCGGGCAGGGGAAACGACCTGCCGAAAGTATGGCTGAGATTGTCGCTTCATGTGATCGATTGAAGGCCGGCATGACCGCGCCGGCGCATGGACTATACTTGCTGAAAGTGCATTACCCACCGCACATCGGCTGAGATCGGGCAGGGCAGAGCAGGGGAGCGCGACCCGATCGCTACCCACGATTCACGAACTTTTCGCAAGGCCAGAAACCAACATGCGTGTTGCTCATGTGATTACCCGAATGATTATCGGCGGCGCGCAAGAGAACACGCTCTATAACTGCCTCGATCTGATTCGCGACTTTGGCGACGATGTCTTGCTGATCACCGGCCCGAGCGAAGGCCCCGAAGGAAACCTCCTCGAACAAGCGCATGCGCAAGGTTTGCCGGTACAGACCTTGCCGAACCTTCGCCGCAACATTCATCCGTGGACCGACTGGAAAGGGTACCACGAGGTGAAGCAGGCGATCCGCGACTTTCAACCTGATGTCGTGCATACGCATAGCGCCAAAGCAGGCATGCTGGGGAGAAGGGGGGCGATGGCCCTCAAGGTTCCCGCGGTGATCCATACCGTGCACGGGGCACCGTTTCATCCTTATCAGTCCGACGCCGCTCGTCGCTTCTTCATCGCGTGTGAACGGTACGCCTCGAGCCAGTGCCATCAACTGGTCAGTGTGGCCGATGCGATGTCCGACTTGCTGGTCGAAGCCAAGGTCGCCCCACGCGAAAAGTTCCTGACGGTTTACAGCGGCATGGAAGTTGAACCCTTCCTGGAAAGTGGATCGCTACGCGAGGCCGCTCGGGCAGAGCTTGGCATTCGGCCGGACGACGTCGTGATCGGTAAAATCGCGCGGCTGTTTCATTTGAAAGGGCACGAGTACGTCATCGAAGCGGCCCGCGATGTCGTCGCCCAATGCCCTCAGGCCAAGTTTCTTTTCGTCGGAGATGGCATCCTGCGCGAGAAGTACGAAGAGAACATTCGCGAGGCAGGGCTGACCGATCACTTCATCCTGGTGGGGCTCGTTCCGCCGAAAGAGATTCCGAAGTACATCTCGGCGATGGATGTGCTCGTGCATACCAGCCTTCGCGAAGGTCTGGCTCGGGCACTCCCTCAGGCATTGCTTTCGGGCAAGCCAGCTGTCAGTTTCGATATCGACGGAGCCCGCGAGGTGGTGTCCACCATGGAGACCGGTTTCTTGATTCCGCCGGGCAATGTTCCTCAATTGAAGTCGGCCCTGGTGCAGCTTTGTAGCGACGCTGAACTTCGCGATAAGCTGGGCAAAGAAGGGCAACGGCGTTGTAGTCAGGTGTTTCCGCACCAGGTTATGACCCGTCGATTGCGTGAAATCTACGCCGAAGTGCTTCTCAGAAATGGGCGTGAAATCGCCTAACCCTGGGTGCTGGCGACGGTTACGACGCCTGGGCGCCTGGTTCACTCTTTTGAAGATCGATCGATTAGGGTAAGATTAAGAAGCCTGTCGATTCGACCGGCGCCGGAACAGTAGGGGCAAATCCTCGTCACGGATAATCTCATCGGTGTCTACCGCAGGAAGAAACTATATCGGTCCATACCGCCTGGTTCGCATGCTACGCACGAGCCAGACTTGCCAGGTATGGGAAGCGATCCACGACCTTGATAATCGCAAGGTGGTGATCAAGACGCTTCGCGAAAACTACATCAAAGACAAAAGCGAAATTGCCGCGCTCCGGCACGAGCATACCGTCGCGGCGAAGTTCGATAATCCGTTCGTGATTCACGTTTACGAATTCGACAGCTTCCGCGGTCTCGCTTACCTGGTTCTTGAGTTCTGCTACTCGCGAAATATGAAGATGGCCATCCGCGATGGCGTCGAAGAACTCGCCTACTGGGCTCCCAAGATTGTCGAAGCAGGGGCCAAGGGTCTCGGCTATATGCACGGCCAGGGCTGGATTCATTGCGACGTGAAGCCAGACAACTTCCTGCTGGACAACGAAGGCAACGTCAAGCTGATCGACTTCTCGATCGCCCAGAAAAAGAAGTCAGGTCTGTCGAAGCTGTTTGGTGGCGGGTCTAAGGTGAATGGCAGTGTCCAAGGCACGCGCAGCTACATGTCGCCGGAACAGATCCGCGGCGTGGCGCTCGACGATCGAGCCGACGTTTACTGCTATGGCTGCACGATCTTCGAATTGATCAGCGGCAAGTTGCCTTACACTGCCACCAGTCCCGATCACCTGTTGGACAAGCATTTGCGTGCGGCGGTTCCGTCGCTGCAGGCTGCCAACAACAATGTTACTCCGGAGTTCTCTGGCCTTGTCGAACGGATGATGGCCAAAGACCCCAAGCAGCGTCCGGACACGATGGACGATGTGATTCGCTTACTGAAGAACACTAAGATCTATCGCATTCCACCGCGCAGGCCGGCCTCGTTGGCCGATCGTGAAGAAGCCGCGGCGGCAAGCGGAGACGATTCCAGCTCGACCTCTGGCGGAAATTGATTTTCGCCCGGCGTCGAACTCCCCACCTATTGCCTGGAGCACTGAAAGCTTTCATGAGCACTTCGATTTATCTCGACTTCGAACAACCGATTGAAACGCTCGAGAACAAACTGAAGGAACTGGAGTCGGTCAAAAACGACTCGCCTGAACATCACGACGAGATCCGAAACGTCCGCAAACAGCTGACCGATACGATCCGCGAGATCTACAGCGATCTTTCGCCATGGCAAACCGTGGAAGTCGCTCGGCACCAGAAGCGTCCCCAGTCGGCGGACTACTTGAATCTGGTCTTCGACGAGTTCGTGGAACTGCACGGCGATCGCAAGTTCGGCGACGACCGCGCTCTGCGAACCGGCTTCGCCAAGCTCGACAAGCACAAGGTCATGTTCATCGGCCATTTCAAAGGCCGCGACCTTAAAGAACGTAGCGAGTGCTTCTTCGGCTGTGCTCATCCAGAAGGTTATCGCAAGGCGATCGAAAAGATGCAGTTGGCTGAAAAGTACAACTTGCCGGTGATCACCTTCATCGACACGCCCGGTGCTTACCCAGGTGTGGGCGCCGAAGAACGTGGCCAGGCGATGGCAATCGCCGACGCCATGTTCGTGATGGCCCGCCTCAAGACGCCGATTATTTCAGTTGTGATCGGGGAAGGGGGGTCCGGCGGGGCTTTGGGTATTGGTGTCGCGAATCGCACCGCCATGCTACAGCACGCCTATTACTCGGTGATCAGCCCTGAAGGCTGTGCCGGTATTCTGTGGAAGAGCCACGAGTTCAAAGCCAAGGCGGCCGAAGCCCTGAAGTTCACCTCGAAGTACCTGCCCAAGTTCGGCATCGTCGACGACGTGATCGAAGAGCCGCTGGGAGGTGCCCATCGCGACCATCACCAAATGGCTGCTCGCTTGAAGATGTACCTGACCAAGACGGTCAACGAACTGTCGGCACAGAGCACCGACCAACTGGTGGACGGGCGATACGACAAGTTCCGCCAGATGGGCGTCTTCCTCGAACGCGAAATGGAAGCCTCGGAAGGGCAGCCAACCGGCTAACTCCGCCCCCTCCAAACATCAGTTCATCGCCTAGAAAGGGCACCGCGAGTGATCTCGCAGTGCCCTTTTTTCGTTTCTGGAACTAAGCCAAACCCCCTCTATGGGACTGATTTTCCTCGGGAAAACAAGGCCCAAAAGCCCCTCTGGCCGCAGGCTGGTGGGGGGTGATCACAAACGAGCCATGCGCAGGCTGCACAAACTCTACAGATAGTGCAAAGGGGACATTAACTTTCCAGGAGTGGTCTGTCCCCCTCAGAAGCGTCAGGCAACCGCGTTCTATCCTTCCGTGAATTGTTACTGGAAATAACTTTTGATTTACCCCCCCCACGATGACGCCTGCCAGCCGCCAACACGGTCAGCGGCAGATAAGTCTTTTCAAGTCATTCAATGAGACCGGAGACCTCGATGAAGTCCTCTCTGAACCTGCGATCGCAACTGACGATCGCCTTCCTTGCTTGCGGCCTGTTGCCGCTGGTCGTGATGTCGACCATCAGCTACTTCCGCGCGGCGAGTGGTTTCGCAACCGTGAATCATCACGCCACGGAAGGGTTCGAGCAAACTGCCACCGACTCGTTGGTTGCCCAGCGCGAGCTGAAGAAGAAGCAGTTGATGGACTACTTCGGAACCATCGAGAGCCAGGTCAAAACGTTCTCGGAAAACCAGATGGTCGTCGATGCCATGCGTGACATGGGGCAGGCCTTTCGGGATTTCAATACGGCCAACCAGCTGACCGAAGAGCAGATCGCCAAAATGCGGACCGACCTGAGCAGCTATTACGCTGGAACGTTCTCGGAGGAGTACGCCCGCCAGAACGACAACCGTACGCCAGATGCGTTGAACTATTTGAAGCAGCTCGACAACACGACGGTCGCGCTGCAACATGCCTACATCTTGAAGAACGAGAACCCGGTGGGGGAAAAGCACCGTCTTGATGCGGCGACCGATGCCTCGAAGTACACCCAGCTTCACAAGAAGCTGCATCCGGTCGTTCGCAACTACCTGGAAGCGTTTGGCTACTACGATATTTTTCTGGTCGATCCTGACTCAGGAAAGATCATCTACTCGGTCTTCAAGGAACTCGACTTCGGCACTTCGCTGAAGGATGGACCGTACGCCAACAGCAACTTTGCTGACGCGTTTCGCCGAGCAGCTCAGGCCACCGAAAAGAACTCAGTCGCGCTGGTCGACTTCGCTCGCTATACACCATCCTATGAGGCACCTGCAAGTTTTATTGCATCTCCTATTTATGATGGCGATAAGCGTATAGGCATCGCTATGTTTCAGATGCCCGTAGATCGCATTCTACATATATTGGCTGTTCGCGAAGGTATGGGCGAGACCGGCGAAACGATCCTGGTCGGGCCTGATTACCTGATGCGGTCGAACTCACACCTCGATCCTGAAGGGCACAGCCTGCTCGCTTCATGGAAATACCCAGAGAACGGCAAGGTCGATACCGACGTGACGCGAGCCGTCTTTGAGAAGGGAGAAACAGGGACGCTGCGTGCCGCCGACTACCGCGAAAACGACTCATTGAACGCCTATTGCCCGATTGAATTAAACGGTTTGACCTATTGCCTGGTCGCCAAGATGGACGCTTCCGAAGCGTTCGCGGCCAGCAACAAGATGGCCGGAACCGTTGAAAACGTGAAAGGCTCGCTGCTGACCTGGTCGATGGGAATCGGCCTCGCTTCGGCCGCCGCTCTGGCGATCTTCGCCTTCGTTCTCTCCCGAAAGATCGCTTCGCCGATCCAAGATGCCGCTCAATTTGCTCAACGGATTGCGGCTGGTGACCTGCGATCGCGCTGCGATACCAAGGCAACCGCCGAGGTCGGATATTTAATCCAGGCCATGAACAAGATGCGGGATAATTTATCCGCTCTGCTGGGCGAAGTGATTTCGACCTCAGATATCCTGCAAGGATCGTCGAACGAACTAACCGGCACTGCAGAACACCTCTCGCTAGGTGCTTACGAGACAACAGAACGCGCCGCGAATGTCGCTGCCGCCGCCGACCAGATGTCGACCAACATGAACGGCATGGCTGCGGCCACCGAACAGATGTCAGGCAACATCGGAAGCGTCGCAACCGCCATGGAAGAGATGTCGACCACTATCAACGAAATCGCTCGCAATGCGGAACGCGCGGCGGCTTCGGTTTCGTCGGTCTCGAACCTCTCGGAGACTAGCAATGAACGAATTGCTTCGCTGGGCACAGCTGCCGCCGAAATCGGCGCGGTCATCCAGGTGATCCAAGAGATTGCCGAGCAGACTAACTTGCTCGCCCTGAACGCCACGATCGAAGCTGCGCGAGCCGGCGAAGCCGGCAAGGGCTTCTCGGTGGTGGCGACCGAAGTGAAGGAACTCGCACGCCAGACAGCGACCGCCACGGAAGACATCCGAAAGCGAGTCGATGCAATCCAGAAGTCGTCGTACGACGCCGTCGAATCGATCGCGCGGATCACGACTGAAATCAAAGACGTGAACGAGATCGCTCACACAATTGCTTCGTCAGTGGAAGAACAAGGAATCACCGCCAAGGAGATCGCCGGCAACGTCGCCCAGGCCGCCACGGCAGCCCGGACCGTCAGCACCGGAATCCACGAATCGGCCACGGCCAGCCAAGAGATCTCGAAGAACATCTCGCAGGTCAACAACTCCGCCAACGCGTCGAAGACTCATGCCGAGAAGACCAAGGCAGCCGGCAACTCGCTTCACGTGCGAGCCGATGGCCTGCTATCGACCCTGAGTCGATTCCAGCTTTCCGGAGACCCAGGGCAAGAATCAACCCTGAGCGTCTAACCAGGCCACCCAAGGCCCAGCCAACCTAAAAGAGCAGAGCGGAATCGATCAAATTCCGTTCTGCTTTTTTATGCGCCGAACGAGTCCAAATTGACGCCGAAATATGGCTGGCAATGAAGTTCATTTTTGAACCCAATCGAGCACATCGGCGAACCCTCGGAATTCATGAACTTCATCAACGTCAGCCAGCCAACAAACGAGCTCGCAGCGAACCCGAAATCAGTTCAAGAGTGGCCACAGATCTCGCGCCGCATTGGCTTCGAAGTTCATGCATCTCCATCGCGAACAACGGGCAACGAACGTCGCCTTAAGAGCACGGCAACCGACAGCCACCCACGGGGCCAGGGGACCGAGAAACGGGATCCAGGCCGAAAACCCTCGCCCAGAAAGAACCCCCACTGCAACGTCCGATAATGTTTGTTATGTGCGGTTCGAGGCCTATTTTTACCGGGAAATAGCCAATTCCCGATTTCCGGGCACTTCAACCCTGACGTTGCCAGGATGCACTTAATACCGCGGCTGCTGTGGATAGTACGGCTGGCCGTTCTGCATCGGATACGGAGTCGCCGGCTGCTGCTGGTTGTACTGCGGGATGTAGCTTCCGCCCTGCTGCTGCGGCGACGGGATGTTCATCTGCGGCGGATAATAAGCTGGCTGCGGTTGCTGCTGATACTGACCCGAATACTGCTGCCAGTTCTGCTGCATGTTTTGCGGATTCTCGATCGTCTGATTCACGAAATTCTGGAACTGACCTGCCTGATTCTGAACCTCGTTTTGAACACGATTCTGAACCTGCTGCTGGACGTTATTTTGAAAGTCTTGCAAGCCTTGCTGGAGATTGAATTTTGCAGGATCAAATGGCGTCGTCGAATTGCCCCCCGAGACCCCATTACCGGTCTCGGCAAACCAATCTGGGTTCTCGCCATTGATTCGCTGGTTGTAGCGCTGAATGAACGGACCAACGACTTCGTTCACTTCGGCCGGCATCACGCCGTCCAGATTGTGGATCAATTTGGTGATGTAGAAACCAGACTTCGACTGAACGATTTGCTGGCGGCTTTCATCCTTGGTCAATGCGACGGCGAACATGGTCACAATCACACACAGAAGCACACCTTTGACGAAACCAAGGCCGGCGCCGACCTGGCGATCCCAGTCCTTCAGCGCGAAGCTATGGAGCGTCTTGTTGATCATCGAGAAGACAACCCAGATGATCAGCGAGCTGGTCATGTACAGACCCAACATCGCAACAGTGTTTCCCCAAGGCGGCTGAAGCCCCAAGGCATTGGCGACTGGTTCACGAAGCTGAACCGAAACGAAATAGCTGGCGACCAACGAAGCAAACGAAGCGACTTGCCATGCCATGCCTTTGTACAAACCCCACAGGATCGCACCTGCCAGGACCGCGAGCATGAGGAAATCGTAAGCAACCATTTTTCTTCGTCCGTCCCTGAATAAAACTTCGCCCCAGAAGTCGCACGAGTATACGGACCGAAGACGGAAACCCGAAGGTCAGTTTTTCGTTTGCTAGCAGGCTTCCAGAAACCTGATCTGGATACGAAACGGCACATTTCGGTACAAGATCCTGAACTCACCAAACGCAATCATGCGTACTAAGACCCTGACGCCATTTCCAAATGCGCACTGGCAGGGGGGCTCACCGGAACATTTTTGAGGCAGGGGATCGATGGCCGACTTCAATACCCATATTTCGACAAGCACCGTCGTTGGCGTAGGTGTTGGCGTTGTTGGCTCGGTGTTTCTCGATTTGCCGATGACCAGTTGCATGCTGGGCGCTGGCCTCTGCAGCCTGGCCGGCATTTTGCCCGACCTCGATTCTGGTTCTGGCCGCCCTCTTCGTGAAACGAGCAGCTTGCTCGCCGCCGTTGTCCCGATGTTGATGGTCGATCGTTTCCAACACATGAAGATGGATGCCGAATCCATCGCGCTGGCAGGCGCGCTGGTTTACATCGTCATTCGATTCGGCGTGGCCGAAGTCTTCAAACGTTACACGGTCCATCGCGGCATGTGGCACAGTATTCCCGCCGCGGTCTCGTGTGCATTGTTAGCGTTTCTGGTGGTCTCGGGCGAGAACATTGAAGTCCGCATCTTTAAGAGTGCGTGCGTCTTCATTGGCTTCATGGTGCATTTGATTCTGGATGAAATCTGGAGCGTGCAATGGAAGGGGGCGCGGCTCCACTTCAAGAGCTCGTTCGGAACCGCCATCAAGTTCTGGTATGGCAAAAGCCTCTGGTCGAACATCTCAACCTACAGCAAATTGATCGTCCTGGTCGTCGCCGCCGTTGGCGATCCGTTGATGATGCAGCATTACCGGTTCCATCCCTCGCACGATCATGAAGCTCAGCAAATTGCTGCTGACCCAACTCAGATACCAGCCCAGTATGTAACGCAGCCAGGTCAGCCTTCGCCTTACGACAATCAGCCGATTCGCATTCCTGGCGAACAGCCACCCCACATCGCTACGCAACCTTATCAGAATGTCGAACGTTAATACGCAGAGACATCTCTCTTAGAGATCTACTGTCGCGATTCGAGTAGAGGCATTCGCAAGTCAACATTGGCTTGCGATCGCCAATCGATATGAGCGATTAAAGAATCTTGCTGCTATCCAACAACAGCGTGACCGGGCCATCATTCACCAGGCTCACTTTCATATCGGCTTGAAAGATTCCGGTCTCGACCGGCACGCCCTGATCGCGGATTCGCCGGACGTAATCTTGATACATCTGATTGGCCTCTTCCGGCCGTGCCGCAGTGATGAAGCTTGGGCGACGACCTTTGCGAGCATCCCCCAGCAGCGTGAACTGGCTGATCGCCAGAATGCTTCCGCCGATATCGATCACGCTTCGATTCATCTTTCCTTCGTCATCTTCAAAGATGCGCAGATGAATCGTCTTCTCGACCAGATACTTCAGGTCGGCTTCGGTGTCACCTTCGGCGACGCCCAGCAGGACCATCAAGCCACGTTCGATCTGACCGACGATGTTGCCGTCGACTTTGACGTGGGCTTCGGAAACTCGTTGAACGACCCCGCGCATCAGTAGTGCCCCCCTGCCCCAGACAGCACTGCCATACGATACGATTCGGTCTGGTCAACCGCGTCGGGAACAATTGTCTTCGGAGCGAGAAGATCTTCGTTGCTGGAAACGCCGGCACGAACATTCACCAGTTCGACATTCACCAAAGTCTCGCGGCCTTTGCTGGTGACGGCTTCCCATTGAATGCGATGTGGAAAACCAGATGCAGCATCCAACAACAAAGTGGCACCATTGGCACCGCGATCGAGGAACGGCAACGCACAGGCTTCGTGCGTTTCGCCCCCCTGCTTCGTTCCGCGGATTAACAGGAACTGGCGATCGCCTTGGACGACTCGGTCGACGGTATCGAAGTGATAGCACTGGGTCATCCGCCACATCAGGTGGGCAATCCCGGCTCGAGGCATGGTCTGTTCCGAAGAAACGACCTGGTTGAGCCGGACCATCGAGGCGGACTCGTCGATTTTGGTTCGCCACTGCGTCCATAACAACGGTTCGCTAGCGAGGATTGCTTGCTGAAAGTAAATCGGTGCGACGGGATCGGTTCCCTGCAAAATGATTCCGTGACGCTGCATAGCGCCAACACCGGTTTGCGTGTATTGACCGTTTCCTCCCCAAGACTGCCCAAACAGCTTCACCTGCCAATTGACATCCGCGGTGATCCCATCGGTGCGATACCAACGGTCGACCACATTCTGCAGAAGCAAATCAATATCGCCTTCAAGGCGGCTGGAGCGCAACGCCCCCCCTGCCCTCGAGACCTCTCGATTGCTTTGCTTCAGGCTCTGTGAAGCGGCTCCGACAGCGACTCCGGCGGCTAGCAGTGCTACCGCGAGGAAGGCTGTTAATTTGAAACGATTATCTTTCATGGCTGGGATTTGCCGGTTTTCCCAAAGAATCCTGTCCTGCCACGCCGAACATTAATGGCAACAGGGATAGTCTTGCGCCGCTGGCGTTATTGGCACGGATGTCAATTTCAACTCGGCGATTGTACGGATTTCCCTGAGGCCGGGTCCACGTCAGTCGTGCAGTTCTTTGGAACCTCATGCAGACGTAGCCCTAAACCGCTCGCAACCATTCGTATGAATACCTGAGAGGATCTCCGCTCTTGCCATGGAGAATGCCGCTATGGAGTGGCAGCAAGGGTTTAGTGAGGGGGAAATCATGAAACAAACTTTGTGGATGTGGACCTTGATGCTCCTGACGGCTGCGGCCGGTGCTGGTTGTCAGCACGTTGGGCAGCAAGCGACAGGTGGCTATAACTTGCCTCCGGCACAGCAGCTGGCTCACCCCGGCCCTGGCGTCGGCGGTCCTGGCCCGGGTGTACTTGCACCTCCGCCAATTCAACCCGTGTCGGCCATGATGCCGGTCGGCCCTGGTGGCATTCCACCAATGCCGGCTCCTAGCTTCACCAGCCAGGTGCTGTTCGTCTCGCCAGACGGCATGCAAGTTAGCTGGGACATCGGCGGCATCGGCTTGTACGATTCGGAACCACGAATCGTGCCGTTCTCGAAGAACTTCCCACAGGGCGGTATCTATCGCCTGAAGATCACGAACATTGAAGGCCAACCAGGCGTCGAACTTTATCCGACTCTGGAAGTTGGTTTCGCCACGCCGCGAACCGAAGCCTTCCTGGCACACAATGCTGTTCCAGTTCAGTTCACCGAAGACGACTTCGCTCAAGTTCGTAGCGGCACTTACGTGACCAAGGTCATCTACCTGCCAGATCCGAACTACCAAGAGCTGGCCCTGGCCAACGTCGAAACGCTGGTCTCGACTCGCCTCGACCCAGGTGTCGATCCGATCGTCGAAGCTGATCGTCGCGGTACGATCATGGCCATCGTTCGCCTCGGTAACAAGGACCTCGAAGTTCCTGGCGAAGAGCTGGAAGGCATGATGGCTGGTGGTATGCCTATGGGTATGCCGGCTGCTGGTGCCGCTTACTGTGGACCTGGTCCAGGTACGCCTCCACCTCCAGGAATGTCGGCTGCCATGCCGAATCCTTACGCCGTTCCTTACGTCGCTGGCGTGACCGTCCCGAGCTATGGTATGCCGATCACCGGTACGCCAATCGGACTGCCTGGCCCGCCACACATTCCGCTGGGTGGCCCAGCTGGCCTGCAGAAGCATGTGATCAAGAATCACACGCACACGCACATTCCAGGTCCGACCGACAAGGTCGCCCTGCATGTCAAGCAGCGTCCGGGTATCAGCTACCCACAGCCGCCAAACCGTGCCTGGATCACCGAAGAGAATATTCATCCTTCGCCGAACCTGGCTCAGCCTTATGGCGACATGCATCAGCAGGTTCCACCAGCCGGTGGATACTACGACGCCGCCGGTCAGTGGTGCCCCACTCCGTAGGCTGACAACTGCCCAAACTCCATGGCAATGGAACAGGGTCGCGGAGAAACTTCCGCGACCCTACTTCCATGCCGGCAGAGACTTGGTTCAGTCCCTTTCAACTTGATCTGGAAGCAGCCGGAAGGCCTTCCTGGTCCCCAAAAGTTTTCCGTCCCCCGCATCACGCAGAGCTTCAGGGAAGAAGATCGCCGTGAAACGAGAAACACTGCCCAGCCTCTGGCTGCTGACTGTCATCCTGGTCCTGGTCGCCTCGAACATGGCGAAGGCTCAATCAGGTTCGGTCCCTCTATATACCGAACGACTCATGCCAGGTGCCATCGGTCAGATGCAACTGATGAAGGGACGCGGTATCCCGGGCCACATTCAGCCCGTCAAACTGATTCCACCCGCTGGCACCAAGATCGCCCCGGTTATTGAAGGCAGCTTCGCCGACGATCTTCCTTCGCCGCAAACGTTTGGCTGCGTGATCGGAGCCGTCTATCGCTTCCGGTTGTCCGAGATTCCTTTGCACCCAGGTGCTGAGTTGTTTCCGACCGTCGAAGTAATCGACCGCACCTACCCACCGGCCGGCATGGAACTTCAGTTCCCAATTCCAATTCAAATCACCCAAGACGAACTGCAATACGCCTTAGAAGGCAAGTTTGTCACTCGGGTGATCTATCTCGAAAACCCACGGACGGCCGTCCCCAACACCTACGAACCAAGCTTCCAGCCATGGTTTGAAGTCGAAGCGGGTCAGGATCCTGTGGTGACCGCCGACTTGTTGGGCCGACCTGTCGCCATCTTGCGACTTGGTTCACGTCGCCCGACGCAAGAAGACATGCCTGGCGAGTTCACTTACCAGTCGCCTCCGATTCAGTTGTTCGGCAATCCCCCCCCTGCCCCGGCCAACGGTGTTGAAGTTCCGATGGAGCAGCCGGTGCCCGCGACGGCAGTCCCTATGCAGGCCCAGCGTCCGATGATGCCGCCTTACGGCGTGCCACCTCAAATGGCTCCGCCTTATCAAGGCGCCCCGCAACAGCCATGGTACCCTTCGCAGCGATAGACCGACGGAAACCACGACCGATGAAAACGATGATTGCACTGCGAAAGTTCGTCACGCTCGCCCTGGTGGTGGGATGCGGTTCCACGTTCACGGCCTGCTCGCTCAATCGGCAGGCAAAGAAGGAAGAAGCGGCTCCGCTCAAGCCGGAAGCAGGCATGACGTTCAACGAACGCTACCCTGCCTACGACTACGCGGCGGCCCCCTCCCCTGCTCAAGTTCAGTCGGCCAATGACACCGGCTTGAATGGTGTACCAGCCTATCAGCCACGCTTCCAAGGCGAGACGTTCCAAGCTCCGACCAACACGGCAACCGCGCCGCAGTATTCGCAACCTGCCGGTGCCATTCAGCGGACTTCGGCAGAAATGCCAATCCAAGGGCAACCGGTGTCGGCTCAAGTTCCGGTTCGACCAGTGAGCTATGCCTTCCCTCGCGGCCAGGTCATGCCACCTTGTGGCCCTGGCTGCAGTCACCCTAGCTCGATCTGCCATCATGGTTCGACGGCTGGTTCCTGCCAGGCTTGTCAGGCCGCCGGCATTCCTTACCAAGCTGGTCCGTGCTGGCCTGAAGACGAATACTTGTACGACGGTGGTGACCGCTTGGTCCGCACCGAAATCGACGGCGAGTTCGGTGTGCATGGTCTTGATATTGAAGACACCGTCGGCCACTATGACACGCTGGAAGGTCAGCGCATCGTCACGCCGAGTAATCGCGTTTGCGTCTATGCTCCTCGCTTCGCGGCCGTGCGGAAGGTGACTGGCTTGAACCAGGAAATCCTCGGCACGCAGATCTCAGGCCTGGACGCCAACCTCCAACTCAACAATCAACAGCACAATGGTACGCCAGCCGGTGTCGTTCAGCCGCTGGCACTGCGAGGTCAGATCGGCGGCAAGATGGCCAACGCTCTCACCGAAGACCTGCCCGGCGTTCAAATCCAGAATGGTGTTCGCCTGGCTCAGTTCGTCGAAGAGTTCAAGGCTTACGAAAACCTGAGCATCATTCGCTACGGCGTCTTCGATCAGGGCGAAAAGGCTCGCCTCGCATCCAGTCTGCTCAATGCAGTTACCTGGACGCAGAACCAGCAGGTTCAAGTGACGGTCGAAGGTCGCAAGGCTTCCGAAGTCGCTTCTGGCAAAACGCCGCAGGAATTCGTCTGGTCGGAATTGGCCGGCGAACCTCGTCTGCGTGTCGTGAAGCTGGCCGACAAGGGTGCTGCCGAACCGGGTGACATCGTCGAGTTCACGCTTCGCTTCGACAACGTCGGTACCCAGGTCATGGGCAACGTGACGCTGCTCGACAATCTGACGCCACGTCTGGAATATGTCGAAGGTTCGGCTCAGTGCGATCTGGAAGCAACCTTCCTGACGCAGCCAAACGAAGCAGGCTCGCAGCTTCTCCGCTGGGAAATCACCAACCCACTGGAAGCTGGCCAAGGCGGTATCATCCGCTTCCAGTGCCGCGTGCGATAAGCTCGGCCGCGGCTTCCTGGCGAATTTAATCCTCGGCAGGAACGTTTTCGCGAAGCCATCGCTGGTGATCGGCTTCGCACGAGGGACAGAACAGCGCGGCGACCCCGTGCTCTGTCTTGGCGACGTCTCCCCATAGCTTGGCGTTGGGAAACAGTTCCGATGACCACCGCGCCGGGGCATCGATAAAGAAGATATCTTGCGGCGAGCGATATGGCAGCATCCGTTCGTGATGGCGGCCGCAGAACTCTCGACCACGCGTCAGGTACGCGGTCGGCAAGGCGCCGCACAACGGACAATAACCATCTTCGATCGCATCGGTGACGATCTCGCTACCGCATTGGCATTGCCCGACAACGGCCCCTGGGCTGGAAGCACTTCGCAGATTCCCCAGCACGAATTGACGAGGTCGCTGCTGGCACTGGGGACAACTGGAATGCTCGGAGTCGTTCCAGTCGTATTTGTTGCCACAGTCCGGTCCACAGATAGCTCGCACTCTCACCTGGTGAATGGTCAACGAATGATTCAGGCAGCCTGAGCAATCCAGTACTTCGCTCACCCGCAGATCAAACAAATACTCGCCGGATGTCTCCCAACGTTCCTGCAAAATGGCTCGTTCGACGCGGATGAATGCTTCCTCGAACGCCTCCTGCTGTTCTTCCAGTGCCTCTCGTGCGGCAGTTCGATCAAGCGGTTTCTCGTCGCTTTGCTGTGCTACTTCCGACGAAAGCTGACTGTAAAGCTCTCGATCATCCGCCGAGAACTTCACAACGACGTCGCTCAAAACCGCTTGCTCTGACGACAAGAGAGGAAACCACCATTGCTGCTGATGGTATCCGGAACGAACCCGCCGAGTGCGAGCCCCACAATCACAAACCCCGTGAATAAGAATCATGCACGCTCTCCAGAGATGTGGCGGCAACGAGATCATCGGGCGAAATCGGTCCAATGACTCTCGTTATAGACCATCTATGGCGAGAGCGCAAACATCTTTTTGGAAAGCGTGGCCTTTATGTCGGCGGCTCTTTGAAAACGTACCGGAGTGACAAAGCCCCTTTTCCAAAGCAATCCAGGGGCGTAGGGTCTCCTCGAAACGAACTATAAATCGAGCCGACTGACATAGATGCAGGTCAGTCCCAACATCACGCAGATAAAGATGAAGTTGTGCACGACCGGCATCACGATGTTGTCGGCCTGGCGGACTTCGCGAAGGTCGCCCGTCGATTGCGGGCCCTGGAATGAGGTGGTCGATTCCTCCGTTACCAGGTACTTCAGCAGATTGTTCAGCTCGCCTGGCTTCGGAAAGACATAATAGATCGGCTGCACGATCCAGTCGTACGTGAATCGATACCAGTCGGAATCTGGCCAGAACGTTTCCACAATCTCGCGGCTGGCCAGGTCGTAGGCTCGTACCCGATTCTTATTGTCGGCCACGAGCATTTGATCCTCGTGGAAGGTAATTGCCGAGGCGTCATTGTCGATGGTGGTCCCCTCCCCTGCCTCGATGTCGTACAGCCAAAGCGTGCCGTTGTGGAACAGCACTGCCACATGCTTTCCGTCGGAGCTCGTTTCAATCGCGGAAGGTGGCGTATCGCCGGCGGGCCGTAAGGTTTGCTGCAGTTCCAACGTATCGGCTTCGCGGAACTCGATGCGTCCATTCTCGTCGGCAACAATCGCCACTTCGCTTGTCAGCCCGACCACGACATCCACCTCTTCCTCGCGGCTGACCTGCTTCGTGACTTTGTAGCCCTTGCCGCCGTCCCGATTCAGGATCATCAGGCTTCCCTGGTTGTCGATCAGCAGGCGATTCGAGGCGGGATCGATCGCAGCGGCAAAAGGTGGAAAGTACGGAACGCCTCCGTCCGGACCAATCCGTTCAAACGACTTGGCTCCGCCCAATTGGATATCGAAGCCGAGGATCTTGGTCTTCTTTTCTTCCCCTTTGCCCTGATACAGAAAGACGCCGGCCGAGCCGACCACCAGGACGTTGTCGTCCGAGTCTTGCAAGATCCACGAACCACCGGTCGGCGGACTAGCCCCTGTCTCGGCAACCCAGTTTCCAGACCACTTCGCCGTCATGAACTTGCCACCGCTCAATCCCATGCGGCGTGGCCCCATTCCCCCGCCCTGCTGCAGGTACATCATCGTTTTCGTTGGTGCATGATAGATCGGTCCGACCATGATCGACTGCATGGCGATGTTTTCAGGACCGCGACGATCCGACTGCAGCACCACTTCCCACGAACGGAGATTCGGATTCCACTGCACGAACTGACCAATCTGTGTCACCCCGACCAGGCCTTCATCGGTATCGACCAGACGGACCAGCTTGGTCGGATTGATGATGAACGGCTCGAAGATCGAAGTCTTCACCAGGCCAATTCCAAAGCAGGCGTAAAAGAACAAGACGGTGATCACGATCGAGACAATCGAATTTCGCCACAGCACCCCTGCGAGTGACGAGACCGAATAATAGATCGCGAACTGGAACAGAAAAACCGGAATACAGTACAGAAGTGCCGGGCTCCAGACATCGAACTGGATCCCCATGATCAGCCATAAGCCGACCAGGAAGTAGGTCACACTAAGAAAGACAAACGCGCACCCGCCGATGTACTTGGCGATCACCAGAAGCGATCGCGAGATTGGTTTACTTAGCAACAGATCGATTGCCCCAGGCTCGAACGTACGCGGCATGATCGGCGCGGTCACCAGGATTGCGACAAAGATCGCAAACATCCCGACAAACACGTCGATGAATCCGGTCAGCACGTACTTCACCGTGATCGGCAGCAGCTCGCGCGTGATCGGCAGCGGGACCGGAGCCCACATCAGCGGATAGGTTAAGTAGAGTTCTTCTGCTGGCACATTGCCGAGGTGAACCGGAAATGCATCGCGAAGCAGAAGGCGATTTACATACGCCAGGTCATCTCCGGAAAGCCCTTCGGTTCCTTTGTCGAGCAGTACCTTCGTCTCCTGACCGAGCGTTACGTCTTTCCAGGTTGCTTCGTCGTAAAAATCATTCTTGGGCAAAACGGCATTCAAGCTGTCGATCACATCGTTGACCTGGGCCGCGGTGAACTTGCCCGGATCGCTTTGCACCAACTGTTTGAGCGGATCGTTGCCCATCGCAACCAGGCGTTTGCCCGGACTGGCTTCGTCGGCGTTGGCCGCTTCGCGCAGGTCTTGCACAAATGCGGGCACGTCGCGAATGCTCATCCGGTTAAATTTCACCATTCGCTTCACGTCGTAACTCAGTGGTGCCAACGCGATCAGCACCAGGGTCAACGCCAACAGCAGAATGTAGAGGACGCGCGAAACGATCGCTTCGTGGAACGAGTCGTAGATGACAGTCAAATAGGGTCGCATCAATCGTTGCTTGTTCTAGGAGTTGCGCGGGTGGCTACTGCGGCGTTTCGCTGGTCACGATATTGAGGAAGGCTTCTTCCAGGCTCGTTCGCAAACGACGGATTTCAACGATGTCGATCTGATGCTGCCGCAGTTGATCGATGCATTGATTGAGCATGGCCTGGTCTTCGGCCGAGACGACAACGCGGGCCAGATGGTCGCCGTCGGTTTGCCAAGGTTCCGTTTCGACTGCTGACAGGGCGTACCGCATCTGGTCGATCGAACCTCGCATGACGAATTCGACCCGAGCATTGGGATGCGTGGTGATCTCTTCAATCGTGCCTACCTTCTGCACACGTCCACCCAGCAAGATGGCAGCCTGGTCGCAGACCATTTCGATCTCTTGCAGCTGGTGACTATTCAAAAAGATGGTCGTCCCTTCCTGCTGCAGTTCTTTCAGCAAGCGACGAATATCGGCTCGGCCAACGGGGTCGACCCCGTCGGTTGGTTCGTCGAGGATGACCAGCTCGGGATTGTGCAGCAGCGACTGGGCGATCCCCAAACGCTGTTGCATCCCTTTCGAGTATTTATGAACCGGCGTGTTGCCCCACTTCGAAAGTCCGACCCGCTCCAGCAAGGCTGGTCGTTTGGCCAGTACTTCCGAGCGACTCAATCCGCTTAGTCCGCCGTAATAGATCATCGCGGCGTTGCCGGTCAGATGTCGCGGAAAGCGATGGTGCTCTGGCAGATACCCAACCATCTTGCGACCCAAACGATCGCCCAGCGGTCGTCCCAGCAAGGCTCCATTGCCGGAAGATCGCTTAACGAGCCCCAACAGAATCTTGATGAGGGTCGTCTTGCCGGCTCCATTGGGACCGAGCAAACCGAAGATCGTTCCGCGCGGAACCGTCAACGAGACTCCACGTAGCGCATTGACCTGCTTCGACGTGAAAAGCCCCTCACGATACGACTTGTGCAGGTCCTGCACGTCGATAATTGCTTCCGCCATGAGCCCGATTCAGAGATGAGAAAAGCGTCGGTGCGTGCCTGGTCCATCCAAGACAACAACGCACCAATGGTACCGTCTTCGCTTGGTGTTACCAATGATCAGGCGGATTGGCTTCCGAATTCTCAAGAAAGGGGGAAAAGAATCACGGAAAAGTCATAATGGCCATCAATCGCCCCGGCTCACTTAGTCAGATACCACGAAAGAACAATCTGGCACACTGTTTGCTCTCCTCGCATTCAAACAAACTCGCTGGTGCTGCCAGGCGCCGCTTCATTCGTAAACAGGAGATTCGAGATGACCCTGATGGTAATCATTCTGGTCGTGGTGATGTTTTTGGCCCTCAGCGGAGCAAGCTACGGCTACGCTTCCCGCCCAGTCGATGGACCTTATCCGGCCTACATGGCGCCACTAGGTGGTTTGGCCAGCCTGCTGCTGCTTGCCCTGGTCGTTGTGCTGATAATGGGCATGCTGAATGGTTTCGAGGGCTTCACGCTCGACCTTCCACGAATCACGGTCGATCCGTAACCGCTCACCCCCCTGAGTGCGAAAAGGCCTGGACGATTTTTGATCGTCCAGGCCTTTTTCTTTTCTTGCGTCAACCAATGTCGATTGGTTACTTCGCCGCGTTCGGAAAGACTGACTTCCAATCGACCTCTTCACCCGGCTTGAGTGGTCCTTGGACGACCCACTTGGCCGCATCGACGATCAGCGGCGGATTGCCAAGCTTCCATTTGAATTCAGGATGGGCACTGAACAGAACAAACCGCCCTTCTCCGTACGATCCGCCCAGGATCGCAGGCGTCCCTGGCATCACGCCTCCTTTGTCGTCCCCTTTTTTGACGTCGGTACGGAAGGTGGCCAGCGCCTTGGTCACTCCGAAACCAGGTTCGTCCGTGATCTCCCACAGCGGACCATTGGCGTAATACATCTCGAGCTTCGGCTTCGCACTGTCGCCCGTCTCCAGCTCGACCACACCTTTGCCGCGTGCCCAGCGACCATCCTGGTAGTCGATGCAGCGAGCGTTGGCGACTTCCACGTATTTCAAGGCATCGTTGTGCCCACGCACAAACGAATAGCCACCTGCGCAACTGGCCATCACGCCGCCGCCGCGACGCACGAATGCTTCGACCAGCTTGCCCCCTTCTTCGCCGAGCGATTTGTTGAACTTCGTTCCGCTGCCGCCGCCAATAATGAAGATGTCGAGGTCATCGAGCGCACCGCTGCGGACCTGTTCGCCAGAGACCGCCTTGGCTTCCATCCCGGCTTCGCGAAGAATGCGAATGTAAAGACCTTGGCTCGTGTTGCTACCTGGCTCGGTGGCCGAACTTAACACGCCAACGCGAATCGGCTTGGCTTCGGTCGCCGCTGTCGATTCCGCTCCGAAAACCGGGACGGCCGTCAACGTGCTCAACCACAAGACGATCAACAACAGATACGAACCGAACGATCGGGGACTGGCCATAGCATGTTCCAGGCGAGAAATGGGGAGAGTGGAATCCCTCCCATTTTAGTTCCGACTCTCGGAATCATTATCCCCAGAACGACGGCATTTGGCCTAAGCGTGCCATCGCTACCTTAATGGTTACGAGTCGAATTGCCACGATGGCTACGATTAGCCATCGACCATTGCCGCGGCTTGCCGGCCGGTGGCCCGAGCCAGTCTTCGATCACGCGAAGTGGCGGGACGCCATGCTGTTCCTCGATGTCTTGCTGCGAAGTCATTACCCATTCTTCCGCTTGCTGGTCGAGTTGGTTCCAGGCCCGTTCGTAGGTCTTCATCTGCTCGCTGCTCAGCTTCCATGACAAAGGAGGATCGCTGCTACCAAAGTAGGGAATCGAGACGACTTTGAACTGAATCGGGTAGAGCCCTGGGCCAGCCGTACGGTTCTGTCCGAATGAAGGGCGACCTTGCGAAGAAACCTGGCGAGCTGGAATGCCTCGGTATGGAGGCGCTTTGTCGGAGGAGACTTCCGAGGAAGAGATGCCAAAGCGTTCGAGTCGGTTTCTCGCTTTACGTTGGGCCTGCAAACTGAACTGCGAATCACCAGCGAACTGCGATTCGGACGGACCACCGTCCGGCGAACTTCGATCTGGGCGATGCGACAGATGATGCAACACCCACATCACCTCTTGTTCGGTGACGGTGCGATCTTCCAGGAAACCGACTTCCAACTGACCGCGTTCGGCCTGCGATGCGCCACGAACGTTGCTCAGCCCCAGCAGAGGACCAATTGTGGCGTAACTCAACGCCTCGAACTGACCGCCTGATTCTTCGAAACTGGCGTGTGGTGAACTGTCGCCATAGTTGTTGATATTGATCAGCAAGATTCGGTCGAACGGACGCTCTTCCGGTGTCTTCTTACAGAACTTGTCGATCAACTGGCTCACACTTTCCAAAGCGGTCATGATTCCGTCGTTATCGGCGTAGGCACCATCGCCCATGCGCACGGCGGGCATCACCTGCTCGCCATTTTCGTCGGGTGCCGGCTTGCTGATTGGCGTGACGTACGGGAACGAAGCGGACAAACGGACCGCCGTGGCGACCTTCATGTCGAGGTCGTTGCTCCGCAGATCGAAAGCAGAACAGTGCGGATCGATATCGTGCCCTTCTTCTTCCGAGTTATGCTGATGTTCATGCAATGCCGCTGAACCGAGGATCACGCGGCGTCCCGATTTCACATCGGTCGCGTTGAAGACCACCACTGGCAGTTGGCCTTGCTTCGACAAGTCACCCCAGGCCCCCAGCTTGGGTGAAGGTCGGCCAGAACTTCGCATGGTGAAGTCCCAGAAATGCTCAGCGGCTGTACCACGATCGAAAGGCGTGAGCGGCAACACATCGTGGAACGTCGCGGCAAAGAAGATGGGTTCGAGATTCGACTGCTGGGCACGTTTACGAACTTCTTCCAGGGGAACCGGTGCGTCGGCGTCGCTGATCGCATCGACGTAATACATCGACCCGACACTTCCACCCGAGACGGCGCTGATCATGCCGAGCGAATTGCGGAAGGTGCCAGGCCAGCGTTCGTCGAGTCGCGTCAGAACTTCCGCCGACCAGGCTGCCGCATGGATACCGCCCCCTGGGGCCGTGACCACGATCAGCGTTCGCTGGTTGGCCTGGCGAGGATCGCGCGAGCCGCTGCGAGGGATGTCGCGGGCCTCGATTGCTTCGACCAGGCTGGTGGAAGCAATCTCGCTTCGTTCAACTTTGAAGTCGTAGTCACGCATCAGAAATAAGGCGAGTGCCAATACCGATGCCGTCAGTAACGTCGAAATGCGGAAGCGATCGAGCCAGAAGGCCATACCAGAGGCGATCGTTGTCAGAATGGCCACCACCAAGGCGAAGTGACCGATTGTTGGAATCACTTTGGTCAGATTGCTGCCAGGGAAAAGGATATGCTCTGCGATACCCAGCACAAACGTGGTCGACAGAAGCAGGCCCAACAACAAGGCCAATTCCAAGTGCCCTGCCAATGGACGCTCGATGCCATCGGTGTCTTTCATCGAATAGCCTGGGCCCCGCACCAAGCCGATCCGGGCCAACATCACCGCGACGCCGCGCGGCAGCTTGGCAACTTCTTCCGGGCGATCGAGCAGATGGTCGTGCTGATGATGCAGCGATTCAAATGGAAAGATCCCTCGCAGAGGAATCACACCGGGCAGAAAGTATTTTCGAAGGAAGCTTAGCATCACCAGCGACAACGTCGCCAGCAAACCGCCCAGCAGAAATCCGCCGTACAAGCTTTCGACGGTGATGAACTCGCGATTGACGCGCAGGTTCAAGTCTGCGACCAGCGTTAGACCAGGCATCGGCAACAAGACCCAGGCCATATAAAGCCAGGCCGGCCAGCCCATCCCACGTCGATGCGAGTCTTCTATCATCGTGGCCAGATCACGGGTCTCGCGATGCGAAACCTTGCCAGATAGTTCGTTCCAGTGGGCGAAGCGTTCGGCACCATGCACCCACGCGGCACGGATTTGCAGCAGCAATAGTGCGGCGGTCACGTACCACGAGAACGAGGCCAGAATCGCCTGCGAGAAGTTGTCGAGCAACAATGCGTTTTCCATCAACAGTGGAAGCGCAAAGCGGGAGACCGGGACGATGGTAACCAGCAGCAACAAACCAAAGATCGAGAACCGACAGGTACTCGAGACATTGAAGAACTCGCCAATCTGCTGCCAATTGCCAGAAGGCGTTTTCGATTCAGCTTGCGATCGCGTTAACTCACCACCGGTAGTCATACGTCGGTCCATCCTTGGATTGTTTCCAGGGCTCCTATTCTTCATCCCTGTTCGCGGCGCAGTCGGCGCATGCGAAACTTGCACGTATCTTCCTTATCGGCAAGCTGGTGAAAGTTTGACGATTATGTTCTTGAATCGATGATAACTTTCCTCGGATTTCCGCTGGGTAGGGCCGGCCTGAGAGCCTTTCGCGAAGCATCTGCTGGCATGACGGCAGCTAGCGGCCCCCCTGCCCTGCTACGGTTGGCGCATGAAAAAAGCCTCGAACACGCTGGATGCTCGAGGCTTCGTTGTTTCTGGCTGGATACAGAAAGCTTACTGAGGCAGACGACCTGGTTCGATGACTGGGAAGTCGCCGGTACAGGCCTTCATGAAGTTGACCAGATCGGTCTTTTCCTGCTCGGTCAGATTCAGCTTCTTCATCTTGTCGCTCAGGTACGGATTCGGGTGACCACCCTTGTCGTACCATTCGACCACTTCTTCCAGGGTCTTCAGGCTACCGTCGTGCATATAAGGCGCCGTCTGGGTCACGTTACGGACGGTCGGGGTCTTGAATGCCCCGCGATCCTTCTCTTCTTTGGTCACCTCGAAGCGACCGAAGTCTGGCTTCTCGACATCCATCCCGATGCCCAGGTTGTGATAGAGTTCGTCACTGAAGTTGGCGCCGGCATGGCAAGCGGTGCAGTTCCCCTTCTCGCTGAAGAAGATCTCGCGACCACGACGGGCGCTTTCCGACATCCCCTTCGCTTTCTCTTGGGCGTCGGCGTACTTCTTGTAAAGTTCTGGATCGTCTTCTTCCAGGAATTCGAGCTCGTCGGCTGGGAACTGCTGCTCGAAACTGCGGACCACTTCGTAATAGTCGTAAGGTGCCGGACCGGTGACGATGGCTCGTTCGAAGGTGGCGATCGCTTTGCCGACGTTGTCGATGTTCACACCGTCGCCAAAAATCTTTTCAAACTGAACCTTGTAGCCGGGGATCTTCTTTAAGGTCTCGACGCAGACGTCATGCGTGTTGGCCATTTCGATCGGGTTGGCGATCGGACCGACGGCCTGCTCTTCGAGCGTTGCCGCGCGACCATCCCAGAACTGAGCACCGCTCAAGATGCGATTGAACGAAACCGGAGAGTTGCGATTGCCCTGTTGGCCATCGACACCAATACCGAACTGCGACTGAAACGCCCAACCAAATTCAGGCGCATGGCAACTGGCACAACTGATGGTACTGTCCGACGAAAGACGTGGATCGAAGTAGAGCTGGCGCCCCAGTTCGATCTTGGCACGCGTCATCGGAGTCGCATCGAGCCCGGTGATCTGTCCTGCGGCCGCATTGAGGCCATAAGGAAGTTCGACCTTCAACGTTTCGTGATTCGCCGGATCGGCCAGCCACTTGTTGAGTTCTTCCAACTTCAAAGGACCTTCGCCTGGGATACCAGCGGTCAGGTCAGGATCGCCCAGAACAACGGTGTCCGAGCTCTCGGCGGCATGGATGCCACTAGCCAGGGTAAGCGAAGCGGCGGCAATCGCCATTGCCAGGCACATGGATTTCATAGTGTGTGTTTCTCCTCGACTCTTGCAGGCAGACCGCCAAGGCCATGGTGACTTTGCGTGGGAATTGCTTGGCGAACCTGAAGATCCCCGGAATCGATTCCGGGAGGTGTGGTTAGGTGGGTGCGTCGCTGACTTTGGCCGATGTGTGGGAGGCGAATCAACGCATAATGTTATTATGGCAGAAACCATTTGCGACGCGAAATCGGTTCCGCGATTTTCGCCTGAATTTCCGGGGAAACCGGCTGTTCCAGACAGCACCTATGAGGGGACACAAGCGATTTGCTGGTTGAGCCTGGGTCTCAACTCCCGAGGCATCTCCCCTCCCCCTTCGCGCACAAAAAAGCCCCGAGACGATGCCCGGGGCTTTTCGGCGAGTGAGTCGCAAGCGTTCGCTTAGCTGGAGTATTCCGCTTCGAAGAATTCCTTCGAGGCATCTGGCGAGGCCTTGATGCTGCGGGCGCCTTCTTTCCAGTTGGCTGGGCAAACTTCGCCATTGGCTTCAAAGAACTGCAGAGCCTGAACCATGCGGAGGGCTTCCTCAACGCTACGGCCCAGTGGCAGATCGTTGACGACCTGGTGACGAACGACGCCGTCCTTGTCGATCAGGAACAAGCCACGCAGAGCGATACCGCCTGGCAGCAGCACGTCGTAATTCTTGGCAATGGTCTTGTCGAGGTCGGCGATCAGAGGATACTTGATTTCGCCGATACCACCTTGGCTACGAGGCGTTTGACGCCATGCCAGGTGCGAGAAGTGGCTGTCGATCGAGCAGCCCAGGACCTGGACGTTCAGTTGCTTGAAGCTTTCGATTGCTTCCGAGAAGGCGATGATCTCGGTTGGGCAAACGAAGGTGAAGTCCAGCGGGTAGAAAAACAGCAGGACGTACTGACCGCGGTAGTCCGTCAGGTTAACCTTCTTGAACGAACCATCTTCCATTACCGCTTCCGCGGCAAAATCCGGAGCTGGCTGGGTAACTAAAACGCTCATCAAACTCTCCCTGGTGTTGGGGTACTGCTAAATTGTTGGTAGCTGGAGAACCGGATTCGATCGGGACCGAGGTTCATAGTGACACGTTCGCCACAGCGTCGCAAGGGGCCGTTGACGACCGATCAAATCCGTAGTCGGTGTGGGAGATCGACGCTGACTACGCTCCATTCCTTCGCAGCAACATCGGGTAACTTGGACCACATTATCGCCATCCTCGACCAATAGGCAACACCCATGGCTAATTATTTTTCAATAGGCATCTTGATTGCCGGTATCGTCACCATAACGGGCTGTTTTTCCGCAGACGGCGACCTCGAGGGGAAATGGAGCGGTCCTCTCCTGATTTCGGGGCCTGTTTTGCAAACCAAATCAGGCTCGAGCCAACCGGTCATCCAAAACGCCAAAGATGCTCAGCCAAGCAAGATTGGGACACTGACAATCGATTTCCAGGGCAACAACCAACTGCAACTCGCCATCGAGCCAACTGGCTTGGAAAGCATCCGCGTACCGACGAAAGAAACGGTCGCTTACGAGATCGTTGAAGTGATTTCCGACCTGACCGTGATTCGGATGCAGCGTAAAGATGGCTGGTACGAATTGGAACTTCGTCGTACCGGTCCGGATTCAATCACCCTGCACCAGATCGATGCCGACCCACGCCTTCAGCCGGTCAAACTGAAACGTGACCGGCCGGCGAAGTCGTAGTCGAGTCGACTATTCGACCGAATACTCACGCGAGCCGTAGACGCGTTCGCGATAGAGAACCAGCCCGTGGGCAGCGTGATACAGGGCACCACATTCCAGCGAAACCCCTTCGGTACGCTCGAACACTTCGCATTGATACGATGCGGCTCGTCGAACCCATTCTTCTTGCAGTTCTTCGTCGGTCAGCGCGATCGACAGAAACTCGAGCGTATGCCCGGTCGTTCCCAGGTTCTCGGCCAGATCGGGCGAGCTGCCAGGACGCTGGAAGTAATTCACGCTCAATGCACCATTCGGGTTCTGATACTGCCGAGCATTCACGATACTCTGCTGAATCAGTTGCTCGGCATCGGCCCAGGGGCCTTCAATCGGCAAGCCGGCTTCCTTGCGGCGTTTGAGTGCCATCGACAGGCCAATCAAACGATGCGTCCCGCCACAGGCCCCATTTTCAAGTCCTTGCTCGACTTCGGTTTGAACCAGATCGGTGATGCTCCACTGTTTGCCGGACGAGTCGGTCCAAGAATGGTCGGTCGGAAAATACTTGGTCAGTCCGATCAGCGTCCAACTGAACTCTCGCAAGTGATTGCGTGAAGAATCTAACTGAACCTGCTGAACGAAGTTGGTCATCGTAAATGTGTCGGGGCCGACCACAAACTTGGTGTCGGCCGGCAAGTCGCACTGTGAAAGAATGGCCAGCCACTGGTCGTAGTGCCCCTGACCGGAGCGTGTCCCGGGCTCGGTCACGGCACGCATGCCGTAGACCTCTTCCGATTCGTCTTGGGTCAGCAGCTTGTTGCCACGTTCGATCGTCCAGCCATTCATCACCCCGCCCTTGCAGAGGTAGTCGACCACCGAGATCGACTCCCCTTCGTGCGTGACCGGAAAGACGCGACCGTAAGCCAGGCTACCGTGCAAGATCTGCCATGCGGCGTGGTCCTGCGTGTTGAGGTGTCGATGCTGCAACGTAAAGTCGAGCACTTGATCGATACGGTCGCGAAGTTGTTCCGGCTCGATCTTGTCTCCGGCTGAGATTGGCAGCGCATTTTGCGACAACTCAGGAGGCATCGGCCGGCAACTGGCCAACGAAATCAAGCAAAGCAGAACGAACAAACGGGAAGCAACGGACGTCATGGAAGCAAGTCTGGCAAGACAGAGAGTGGAATACCGAATAACAGTCAAAATCGATCAACTCCCACTACTTTAACTCAGAACGTGCTGGGATGGACTTGGTTTTGCCCCGTTTGAGCAAGAAACTCGCCCCCGCAACCGCAGAAATAGCCGCGCACCGGAAGGGCGCTATAATTACGAGATGGTCCGCTGTTTGCATCCTTACAGGGTGCATTTGCGTTTCCTGCCATTTCAGCAGGAAACTGCCAGATCCAACGTGCAGAATTTGATCCAAGCTTTTGGAGACATAAACCGTGTTAATGTTTGATTTTCGCTACTTCCTGTTCATCGCGCCTGCCTTAATCCTGGCGATGATTGCCCAGGCTTGGCTGCGAAGTGCTTATGCCAAGGCGATGAAACAGGCCGCTCCCCTTTCGGGGGCTGCCGCCGCTCGACATATCCTCGATTCGGCGGGTTTGTACAACGTGGAAGTCCAACAAATTGGCGGGCAACTGTCCGACCACTACGACCCACGTGACAAGGTGCTGCGTTTAAGTACCGATGTTTATTCGTCGCGAACCGCGGCCGCCGTGGGTATCGCAGCCCACGAAGCAGGTCACGCAATCCAGGACGCCCGTAACTACGCGCCGCTGATTATTCGCAACCTGGCCGTGCCAGCCGCCAACTTCGGTTCGAGCTTCAGTTGGATTCTGCTGATTGCAGGGTTTGTAATGACGAACCAATACCTGCTTTGGGCTGGGATTGGTCTGTTCGCTTGCGTGGTGTTCTTTCAGTTGATCAACTTGCCAGTCGAGTTCGACGCCAGTAGCCGGGCTCGCGGGATTTTGATCGAGCTGAATATCGTTCCACGCGAAGAAATGCCGGCAGTTCGCAGCGTTTTAAACGCCGCCGCGCTGACCTATGTGGCCGCCACGCTGCAGTCGGTTTTGACGCTGCTGTACTACATCATGCTCGCCTCGAACCGGCGTGACTAACGGGATTCCGCGGGCATACCCCTCAATTTGTGCCTTGAGCATCGCTTCCGCTCGAAGCACACTAGAGAGATGCCAGACGCGGGATACAACTCGGGCGACCCACCTCCGATGTGGCTCTACATCGGAGGTTTGCTCTTATTCATCGCGTTGATCTTTGCCCTCCGCGGTTGTTAAGTGTCGCCTTCGAGATTGCTGACAGAGAGAGATTGAATGCTGATTCGCTGGGTCTTTTTCCTTGTGGTGTCGACCACTCTCGTTGCGCCACTACAGGCGGAAGTTGTTTCGGAAGATTCGTACGAGCTAGACGCTGCGATCGAACACCTGCAGCAGTCAGGTGCCCGCGTCCATCGCAATGGATCGTACCGCGTGACGATCATGGTGGCCGGCAACGAAGAAGTCCAAGACGAGATCCCGGCCAGCTATTCGCTGAACCTGATGGGGACGCCTTCGACTCCAGAAACGCTCGAAGCGATCCTGGTGCTTCCCCAGGTCGAAAGTCTGTATGTCGGCTCCGAATTTGAACGGACCGCCGAGGCCTGGGATGCGTTGACGCAACTGGGCGAGCTGAAGCATCTCTACCTGATCGACGATTTGTGCGATGCCGACTTTCCTCGGCTGGCTCAATTTGAAAACCTCGACGTCCTCTCGTTGCGTCTGGGTGGCTTTGCCCCGGATCAGATGTGGTACCTCGAAACCCTTTCGCAGCTGGAAACCTTGTCGTTGACGGTCGATCGCAAGCTCTTTCGCAATTACCTAAGTGGCCTGCCAGAGATCCCGAATCTGAACCACTTGGAAGTCACCATCCAGAACGATTCGCCGATTTCGTTTCGAGGCGTCGAGCATCTCCGCAGTTTGAAGTCGCTGGAAATTAACGCCAAGAATCAGCCCGCCAGCGAGCTGCGTTCGATCGGACAGTTGCCGAATCTTCAGAGGCTTCAGTTGGCACATGTTCGTTTCGATCCGGAAGATCTCTCGCTGCTGCACGAACTGAAGCACCTGGAACATATGGTGCTGTATTCGTGCGATCTCCCCGACATCGATGGGGCCGACCTGGCCCGTCTGCATGAGTTGCAGCGATTCGACGCGACGCGCACTCGCTTGACCGACGACGCCATTCGCCGGCTGGCGATGTTGCCTAAGCTGACCCATCTGTCGATTCGTAACGCCCCGATCACCGATGGTTGCCTGCGGGCAATCGCCGCTTCTCCGCATTTGCAGTCGGTCCGGCTGCACGCCACAAGCGTCTCCCCAGAAGGGGCACAGTGGCTTCAAGAGGCTCGACCCGATCTAAGTTTCAGCTATGGCGAGACGCGATAGCACGGCGAAAAGGGCCGGCAAATCGGGCCTGGGATTCGAAAAGCTGGCGGATCTTGTCGCATCGTTGGACGGGATTCTATAGGATGATCTGAGCCAGGCTCTTATCCCATTCCGGTCGATCCCAAGGCTTCGCCATGAAATTCTGTCTGCCCGCACTTCGCCGCAGCCTTGTTGGTATTGGGCTGCTTTGCCTCCTCATCCCTTCGATGAATGCCACAGCGGACGATCGTCGCTACGAGTCTCCAGAGATTCGGGAAGCGATTCTTCATTTGCAGCAGAACGGCGCCCGGGTTCATTTCAACATCGCCCGTCAGCCCATCCGCGGCCAGCAGGACGATACCCCGAAACCGATTCCCTATACGGTGAATCTTTTCGCAATGAAGGCGACCGACGAGAACCTTTCCGCCCTGATGGTGCTGCCTCAGGTCGAACGCCTTTACCTGGCTAACCAGTTCGAGCGAAACGAGAAGTCGTGGAAGACGTTGTCGCAGTTTGGCGAGCTTCAGCATCTGTACATCATGGATAACCTCAAGAATGAGGACATGGAATACATCGCCGAGTTTTCCAACCTTCAGTCGCTGGAAGTTCGGCTTGGTTCGGTCGATGCGGAGTACCTTTGGTACCTGGAAACGCTGGTCAACCTGGAACGCCTGGCAGTGCATGTCGATGGCGAGGACGAAATCTCGTTCGATTCGTTTCCGAACATGCCGAAGCTCTCGCAGCTGATTCTGAATCTGCGTGGCAAGAAGGAGGTCAAACTGGCCGGCATCGAGAGCCTCACTCAGCTTCGGACGTTGACGGTTAGTGCTCGCGAAGTGAAAGGGGCCGAACTGCAAGGGATCGCCAAGATTCCGCACCTTCGGGTGATGACCATTTCCAACGCCAACTTTCAGGAAGGCGAACTGGAAATGTTCCGCGAACTGAAAGACCTTCAGTCGCTGAACCTGACCAACTGCAAACTCGCCTCGGACGACCTTTCGTCGCTGGAAGATCTCAAAAACCTGGAACGACTGCAGATCTATAACTCACCCGTTACAGACCAGTCACTGGCAGGGCTGAGCGGTCTTCCCAAGCTCAACTATCTCTACATTCGAGGTGCCGCGATCACGGACGAAGGGCTGAAACATCTGGCGAAAATCCCCAAGTTAGAGCGAGTTTACCTCTACAGCACCGACATCACCGAAGCAGGGGTCAAATGGCTATCGGAGAACCGCCCCGACATGAGCGTCTCGGCTCCAATCCCGAAAAAGATGTAATTGCCGGCAGGTTTTCTCGCACGGCGTCGCGGAATTTCGTACGATAGATCATCTTTACCTCGCCCCGGTTTGAACTTGGAACCTTCGAGGATTCGGAGATGATTGGTCTTCGCACCGCTTTTCTTAGCTTGCTGGTTATCGCCATCTATTCCGCCGATCTGGTTCGCGCGGATGGTCCGAAGTACGAGTCTCGCGAAATCGGCGAGGCGATCGAGCACCTTCGCAAGAATGGAGCTCACGTCAATTTCTACTCCGGCCAGATCTTCATGCTGATGAATCAGGCGACCAAGCCTCGGCCGGTCACCTACAACATCAGCATCCACTCGATGAAGCCAACCCCTGAGAATCTCTCGGCGCTGCTGGTCATTCCACGCGTCGATCGCTTGACCCTCAGCACCGGTTTCGAACGAGACCAGGCCGTCTGGGAAACGCTGATTCAAATGAGTGAGCTCGAATCGCTGACGATCACCGGCGACTTGCAGCAATACGATCTCGAAAACCTCGCCCACTTCACCAACCTTCGCAATCTGACGATCCGCTCGAGCAATATCAAAGTCGCCGACCTTTGGTACCTGGAAGAGCTGACCGAATTGAAGCATCTGTGGCTGCTCGTTCCCGGCGACTGCCAACCTTACTTCGACTACCTCGCGCGATTGCCAAACCTCGATAATCTCAGCTTGTACCTGCAAGGAAAGCAGCCGGTGTCGCTCGATGGCATCGAGAAGCTCTCGCAGCTTCAGACACTGACGGTCGACACGCAAGAGTCGGAAGAATCGAACGTGCAGGCAATCGGCAAGCTAAAAGAGCTGAAGTCGCTGAGTATCTTGCGTGCAAAGTTCAAAGCAGAAGAACTCGAACTGTTTCGCGAGCTCGATCAGGTCAGCTACCTGCAGCTTCATAGCTGCAATCTGAAAGGGATGCCGGTTGAAGTCTTCGGCGAGATGGAAGCCCTGGAACGGGTCCAGTTCTCGAACAACGAATTCAGCGACGAGATCCTTAAGGCCCTGGGGCAACTGCCGCAACTGCGCTATCTTTACATTCGCAACAGTCCGATCACGGACGAAGGGCTCAAGTATCTGTACAAGGCCCCTTCCCTGCAAACCGTTCAATTAAGCACCACCGAGATCACGGCGGAAGGAGTCGCTGCCTTGCAGAAAGCACGCCCCACCACGCACGTGATCGCACCGATCAAGCAGTGAGTTCCCTTTCGCGTGAATCCCTCTCTCGATACGCCATGGCTGGAACATGGCTGGCCGGCCCACCTTCAGATTCTGCTCGATTCGTACCGCAAGTTACTCGGTGAAGACCTCGTTCCCCGAAGTGGCGACCCCAACGAAGATGCGAAGCGTGTTTACGACGCTCCACGCGTGATCGTCTCGCATACAGCGGCCGACGATCCGGTCTTAAACTTCGGTAACCGCAAGGTGCTGGAACTGTGGGAGATCGATGTCGAGACGCTGCTGAAAACGCCTTCTCGCCACACGGCCGAGCCGATGCATCGCGACGAACGGGCTCGCCTTCTCGAGCGAACTACGCGAGATGGCTACGTCGATGACTACCAAGGGATTCGCATCTCGACCACCGGCCGTCGCTTTCAAATCGAACAGGCCATCGTCTGGAATCTAACCGACGCCGCCGGCAACCATGTCGGGCAAGCGGCGACGTTCGATCACTGGACGTTTCTCGAAGCGAAGTAGCTCGCAACTACGAGTCGGTCTTCAAGATCGGTTCGTTTTTCGACGATCCGCCCGAGAACATTCCGCGAAGCAGCCACATCAGCATGCCGCCGAAACCAAATAGCAAGGCAGCAACAAAAACGCCCACGCTCAAGTACGGCACGCAGGTCAGCACCACATAGAAGACCATGCCGAACGCCAAGGCCAGCGTCAGGCGGCTTCGCGATGCGATCGGATGATCGGAGAAGACAATCCGCCCGATCGTGATGCACGTAAGGGTCGCGGCACCAAAGACAAAGAAGTACAGCAGACTTCCCACATACAGCACCATACCAAACGCGGCAATCGCGGCCCCTGCCCCGGCCAGACCATCGAGCGTCAGCCAACCGAACAGCATCGGTACCGCCACAATCAGTGCGGCTGCCAGGCCCAATCCAATCACCGATAACGGCACCGCCAGGAAGCCTGCCAGAAAGCTGATGATCGGTCGCTGCACGATTTGATCGACCGTCTGGCCCGTCGTTTTCGGACAACAGACAATCATCAAGATGCCCATCAGCAGCATCGTGATGTAACGTTTGATTTGATCCCAGAAATAGTTCGTATTGTCGCTGGCCGCCGGCGCCGTCGGACTCTGCGGCTTCATCCATTCGATCGGCCCGGTGACTTTCGCCCCCCCTTCGATATCGGCTTCGTTCGGCGACCGATACGTCAGCTTTCCACCGATCGACGCCCCATCGCGGATCGTCAAACCTGGATCGACCAGCGGCAGATCGATCGTCCGCAGTTGCTGCCACATCGTCGCTGGCGGCGGCATCTTCTTCCCGTTGCGAAGCCCTGTCGTAATGCTCAGTTCGCGACCGATCGAGCCACTCACTTCGGCCCGGCTGACCGCAGCCCAAACGTCGTCTTCAATCTTTCCGCCTAGCGCCGCTTGAAACCCTGCGAAAACCACATCGCCGTCGACCGTGGCACCTTCGGCCACCTCCAGCGAATAGCCAGCCGCCACAAGGTCTCCCTTCAAGGTTGCCCCTTCATCGATCAAGATGGCCTGGCCAGCAAGGCGGCTCGTTCTTCCGACCTTTCCTTTCACCAGGATCTCTTGCCCGGCGACGATCAGCCCGCCTTGAATGTCGCCGTCCGCTTTCACGCGCTGAGCATAAACGACCAGGTCGCCGGTGACGGTTCCTTCGACCACGACCGATTGGGCCAGAATATAGAGGTCGCCTTCCCAGGTATCATCCGCTGCGATGGTAACGGTTTCGCCATGCAGAAACTCCGCAGCCGAAGCGGGGGAAACGAAGGCAAGTAATGCGAAACCGACCAGGCAGGACAAGAGGGTTGTACGCACAGATCGACACTCCCAGAAGCAATGAAGGGGATTCCAAGGTGAGATAATCGAGAGCAGTCTCAACGCATCGTAGATGACGCATCGGTCGATTGCAAAAAGTTCGACCGATCGCTTCGCAGGCAAACGATTACAAAGTCGGACCAACCAGCCAGGGAACGAACTCTTCGTCTCCAATACCTTGTTGCTCGCTTTTCGTTTTCTTTCCACTGGCAACGGCCAAGATCTCTTCGAAGATCCGCTCGCCTGCTTCAGTGATCGACTCCCCTTCCAGGACGGTGCCGGCGTTGATGTCCATGTCGGAAATCATCCGGTCGTACATCGGCGTGTTCGTCGCGATCTTGATCGAAGGAGTCGGCTTGCAGCCGAAGCAGCTTCCCCGTCCGGTCGTGAAGCAAATGACATTCGCTCCGCCGGCCACCATGCCGGTGACGCTGGCCGGGTCGTAGCCTGGGGTGTCCATCAATACCAGGCCCTTGGCCTCGACTGGTTCGGCGTAGTGATAAACATCGACCAGAGCCGTGCTACCCGCCTTGGCGACGGCTCCCAGCGACTTCTCCGCGATCGTCGTGAGTCCGCCCGCTTTGTTGCCCGGTGAAGGATTGTTGTCCAATTCGACACCGAACATCGCAACGTACTTCTTCCACCACTCGATCCGTTCGATCAACTTGTCGGCGATTTCAGGCGTGACCGCGCGACGCGTGAGCAGGTGCTCGGCTCCATAAACTTCCGAGGTCTCGCTGAGGATGGCCGTTCCGCCGCAAGCCACAATTCGATCGCTGGCGATTCCTAAGGCAGGGTTCGCTGTCACGCCAGAGTTTCCGTCGCTTCCGCCACACTCAAGACCGACACACAGATGGCTTGCCGAAACGGTCTGTCGCTGGATGTCGTTGACTTGGGGCAGCATCGTTCGGATCTGGGCGATCCCAGCTTCGATCGTCTGCATGGTTCCCCCCATGTCTTGCATCGAAAGCACCAACGGACCAGGGCGATCGGCTCCACCCACGCCATCGATCTGTACCAGGTTATGCTGCTGCAGCAAGTAACCCATCGCCCCCGTTTCGCAGCCGAGGCCCACCAGCAGGAACCCGCCTACGTTGGGATGCTGAGCCATACCGGCCATCAGGCGATTCAGTGTCTGGTGCGCTTCGCCACCAAACTGCATACCGCAACCGGCACCATGTTTCATGGCGATGATCCCGTCGACGTTGGGATACTTGGCCAGTTCTTCCTGCGGAAAGCGTTCGGCGATGAACCGGGCGACGCTGGCCGAGCAGTTCACCGTGCTGATCACCGCCAGGTAGTTTCGCGTGCCTACTTTTCCGTTGGTTCGGACATAGCCCTCGAACGTCCGACCTTCGATGGGCTCAGGTGCTGGAGGCACGGCCGAGCTTGGCGCATAGTCGGCGTGGACATCGATCATTGCGAGATTATGCGAGTGGACATGCTCGCCGGCGGCAATGTCGCAGGTCGCCTGACCAATGATCTGGCCGTACTTAACGACGGTCTCTCCCTGGGCAATCGCCTGAATGGCCACCTTATGCCCGGCAGGAATCGCATTGAGGGCTACGACCTCCCCCTCCAGGCTGTGGAGTACTGCCTTGGCAGGAATAACGGTCCTGGCGACCGCAACGTTGTCGAAATTGTCCAGTCTGACGAGTTGCGAGGAAAAATTCTCGTCAAGCATTCCAAGTGCCCTATAATTGAGATCCGAGTTGCGAGATTTCGTACTCGCGGTCAGATTTCGCTGTGTTTCCTAAGTTTCTCACTAACACACGAATCGTACCGGATTCGGCACGTGACGAGAATCCGCCGCATGCCATTCCGCTTACGTCGTTAAGGAACCCTCGATGCGTTCACCGTCGATTGCTGCCCGATGCTTCGTCCTGGGTTTGTCGCTGATGGTTCTTGGTCTGGTCTCTACGATCAGCAGCGCCGACGATCGCGAATACGAATCGGTGGAGATCCGCAAAGCAATACAAACGCTGCAGAAGAATGGTGCTCACGTCGATTTCTATCAGAACTACGACGAGCAAACCTCTTACTACGTCAACCTTTACGCCACCAAAGCCAACGCCGACAACCTGCAGGCCCTGCTGGTACTGCCGAAGGTCGAACGCCTTTGGCTGGGAGCGAACTTCGACCTTTCGCCCGCGACCTGGGCGACGTTGACCCAAATGGGCGAGCTCCAGCACTTACATCTTTTCGGCAATCCCACGGATGCCGACCTGATGCAGATCGCTCAGTTCTCGAACCTGATTTCCCTGCACCTCAATGGAAATAACTTCACGCCAGGTGGTCTTTGGTACCTGGAAGAACTGACGCAACTCGAACAGCTCTCGCTGAAGATCGATGGCGACTGCGAGCCCTATTTCACTTACCTGTCACGTCTGCCGAAGCTAAATCAGCTTTCGGTCTACGATCCAAGTGCCAAACAAGTCTCGCTGAAAGGGATCGAGAACTTCCAGAGTCTGCGAACGCTGTCGATTAATTTCGGCCACGTTTCCGGGTCATCGCTGCAAACGCTTTCTGATTTGCCGAACCTGAAAGCCCTCACCATCACGAATGTCTCGTTCACTTCGGGCGATATGGAAGTTTTTCGTAAGCTCAAAGGGCTAGAGCACTTGAACCTGCACAACTGCGAGTTTCCTTCGGACAACTTCGATACGCTGGAAGGTCTCGAAAAGGTGCAGCACATGACCATTTCGCACTCGAACCTGATCGATGATGCGATGACGACGCTCGGTAAATTGCCATCGCTCAATTATCTGTATCTGAACCTGACGCCAATCACCGATGCTGGCCTGAAAAACCTCCGCGGTGCCCAGGGACTCGAAACGCTTCATCTCCGCAGCACAGATGTGACCCAAGAGGGGGTCGACTGGTTAGCTAAAGAGCTGCCAAGCCTGCGCGTGATTGCCCCGCTCAACAACTGAGTGATTATTCTGTCGACAGCCGAGTTCGAGAGCCGTAACCAGCGCATCAAGACGTAGGGGTGCGTGCGGCTTCTGCGAATTCTGCCGATTAAACGGCTTCCGATATTGAAACTTGCCGGCAAGTGGCGTTCAATGAGCAGAATGTCGGGGGCAAGGACACGGACGGATTAATCGGGAGACGCCTTCGCGGTATTTCCCGGCTGTCAGGAGGGTATTCAATGCGACATGGGGCAACATCTATTATCGCGCTAGCGATATTACTGACGGCGTTGAATTACGCTCCGGCTCAAGCTCCGGTCGGGTTTCCTCCGGTTCCGATCGACATCGGTGGTCCGATGGATCCGGAACTCGAACGCATTGTTGCCACGCTGGAACAAAGCGGCTGCCTGTTTGGCTATGGCGCCTCGCTTTCCGACGAAATCGTCAATTGGCCCGAGTATGGATGCATTCGCATCGACGGGGCCAAGATGAAAGATTCGCACTGGGACCTGCTGCTGCAGCTTCCTTCGATCAAGCTTCTTTCGCTGCACAACACGCCGTCAGAAGGCAAAGTCCGCAACTGCCTTCGGCAGATGTCGCAACTGGCTGAATTGCAGCTCGACAATAGCCTGGACGACAGCGGCATGTCGACCGTCGCCGAACTGCCAGGGTTGAAGGCGATTCGCATCGCGGAAACCAAGGTCTCGGATCATGGCATCTGGTACCTGGAAGAACTTCAGAACCTGAAGCACATCGAACTGGAAGAGCTGCCGGTCAGCAATCAAAGCTTCCACTACTTGAAGCGACTGCCGCGGCTCAACACGCTGACCGTTGCCGATGCCGACCTGACTGGGCCATGGTATCTGCAAAAAGGCGATTTCCCTGCCCTCGGCAAGCTTTCGCTGCAAGGCGAGAAGGTCGACGACGCGGTCGCCACCCAGGTTTGTCAGCTGAAGAGCCTCGTCGAAGTTCGCTTCGAACGAACGAAACTAACGATGACAGGACTGACCACTTTGGCCGGCCTACCAAATGTCGAGCAACTGTCGTGTGCGAAGTCTTCCCTGGAAGACGCCCCCTGCTCGCTGACTCGGCCAGCCACGAAGCTTTTGTTGCTCGACCTCAGTAACACGGGTGCCGGCGATCAGTTTCTTTCGACCGTAAGTCAGTTCCCTGGGCTGGAAGATTTGGACCTTTCGGACTCGCCAGTCACCGATCTGGGGATAGCTCGACTGAAGTGCCTTTCATCACTTCAAACCTTGCGGCTGAATAACACCAAAGTCACCAGCGAAGGCCTGGCCTCGATCGGTGAACTCCCAGCGTTGCGAGAGATCCACCTGCATGGCACCAAGTTGACTGGGGACGCCATCGATCACCTGGCCCAGGCCAAATCGCTGGAGTGGATCGATCTGAGTAACACCAATGTCAGTGGCGAAAAACTTTCGCAACTGGCGACCCTCCCAAATCTGCGGGGGGTGGCTTTGTTCAACACGCCGATCAGTTCGGCCGATCTGCCTTACCTGCGAAAGCTGTCGCATGTCGACGAAGTTTATGTCGATGGAAGCCAACTGACGCTGGCCGAACAGCAGGAACTTCGCGAATTCTATGCCACGGCCAAGTCGTCGCGATTTACGCCGCGTTAGGCAAGCAAGTATCGGAACAACCGATTCAAACGGGCCACAGGCTTTTTCTGATGCTCCTGTCGCCCGACACCCCCAACATGGGGAAATCCACCGTTTGGTTTTCGCACCAAAACCCCGACGGGCAATGAATCGTCTCTTATAATAGGAAGTCTCTACTTATCCCCCCTGCGCGCCAGCGCGACCGGCGATCGCCGAGAGAAGCCCATGTCGACCGATGCTCAATCGAGTTTGAACAACGCGGAACCAATCGCGTCGAAAACCACGTCGCAAGATTTCATCCGTCGCAAGATTAACAGTACGCGACGCAGTGTGAAGTTGGCGGAGTTGGCTGCCGGTCTGCTTTTGTTCATTGCCGGCTCGCTGCTATTCGTGCTGACGCTGGCCATCATCGACCACTGGATCGTCGGTCTGAACTTCACGGCGCGACTGCTCGCGTTCCTGGTTTACATCCTGGCAGCGGCAGGGTTTCTGTGGATTTACGTCGCTCCCCTGCTCTTCCATTCCATCAATCCGCTGTACGCGGCGAAGATGATCGAGCAAGGTCAGCCGACGCTGAAGAACAGTTTGCTGAACTTCCTGTTCCTGACTCAAAACCAGCAAGGCACTCGGAAGGCGGTTCTCGACGCGGTCGAATCCCAGGCCGCGACCGATATCTCGTCGCTGTCGCTGGAACACCTGGTCGATTACTCGAAAGCGATTCGGGTCGGCTACGTTCTAGCGGCCCTGGCCGTGCTGTTTGGTTTGTACAAAGTTCTTTCGCCCAAAGATCCACTGCAAACCGCCGCGCGCGTCGCGATGCCTTGGAACGACATCGCTCGTCCTTCGCGTGTGAAGATCATCGATGTTCAACCCGGCGACACGACCGTTTATCAAGGTGAACAGTTGCCTGTCTCGGTGAAGCTGCACGACGTCGGCAGCGGTGACCGTCTCGAACTGATTTATTCCACGAAAGATGGTCAGCTTGTCGACAAAGTGATTCCGCTGGAAGTGAGCGAAGATGGCTTCAGCTTTCAGGCAATCATCAACCCGACCGATACCGGCATCCAGGATGATCTGACCTATCGTATCGAAGCTGGCGACGCGGTCTCGCGCGACTTCGAGGTCAGCACGCTCGAAGCACCATCGATCGACGTCGCATCGGTTCGCTACGACCTGCCGGGCTACACCGGCGAGTCTGGCTGGGATCAAGAAGGAGATGGCCACATCCGCGCGCTCGAAGGGACGATGGTCACCATCCGCGCGGTGAGCAATCGCCCGATTCAAAAGGCGTATATCGAATTCGATCCGGTCGCGAACTCGCCAATCGTTTCGCTCAACACGCTTCCGATGCAGATTGCTTCGGAAGAACCAACACGTGCCTCGATTCGCTTCCCGCTCGAGATGAACGACGCCGGTTCGGCAGGCAAGTTTCGTTCGTACCAGATTCGCTTCCGAACCGAAGATGGCGTGCTGAACCCTCATCCGGTTCTTTACGACATCGAAGTGACACGCGACTTGCCACCAGAAATCGAGTTCCTGGAGCCGACCGCCAACGAGGTGGAACTGCCTGTGAACATGCCGCTGGACGTTCGCTTGCGGGCAATCGATCCGGACTATGGCATTCGTCAGCTTCGCGTGAACGGGGCGGTAACCAAAGGTCCTGGTCAGCCAGCTCAACCGCTGATCAACGCTTCGCTGCTGCAGCAACCGAAGTCAGGGCAAGTGCTCGCCGACTGGAAGCTCACGCCGAAAGAGCATGGCCTGAAGTCAGGCGACATCGTTCGCTTGACCGGCATCGCCGAAGATACCCGGACTGACTACTCCGGCAACTTGAAACCGAACATCTCGCAAACGCAGTCGCGCATCATCCTGATTACCGATCCGGTTACCCGTCCGCCTGGCGAAAACCAGCAGCCTGGCAACCAGGACGAGAACCAACCCAAGCAAGAGAAGCCAGGCGACGAGAACCAGCCTGGCGACTCGCCCGAAGAAAACCAGAAGGGTGAATCGGGCGAAGAAGGCGAGAACGGCGAAAAGTCGGCGGGGGGCTCGAAGGAAGGTGAAAACGGCGAGCAGTCCGAAGAAAACAAGGGCGAAAGCGGCGACGAAGGGAAGAAGGGCTCGGAAGACGGTTCCGGCGAGAACGGCATGCGTGGCCCTTCCGACAGTCCGCAAGACGGCGAGAACTCGGGCGAGTCGGACGACAAACAGCAAGGTAAGGGAGGCGGCTCCGGCGATCCTTCAGGCGATCAAGAGCAACAAGATCAGCAGCAAGGCAAAGGCAACCAATCGGAAGATGGCAACGAGCAAGGCGATCCGCAAAAGGGAGACGCCCAGCCAGAGCAAGGTGGCCAAGGCGAACGCAACGAAACGGGTGGCGACGAGCAATCCGAATCGAAGCAATCAGGCGGAACCGGCGGCGAAGCTTCGACCGGATCCGATCAGCAGCAGCGTCAACAAAACAAAGCTGATCAACAAGGGTCGCCTAACGGGAAAGGAACCGGCAAGGCAGGCGATCCCAACAAAGGTGGCCAGCTCCAAAATGGTGACGCTTCGACTCAGCCGAACGAAAGCTCGACCGTTGAAAAGCGTGACGAGCCGATCGCTTCCGACGGTACCCAGGACGGCGATGCCTTCGATACGATTCAAGATTACCTGAAGAAGAAGCAAGAGCAACAAGCCAAGGGCGACCAGCCTAAGCCGGATGGCCTGAACCAAAAGAACCCTCAACAACAAGGCGAAGGCGAGTCGTCCGGCGAACCGCAAGCCGCTCCGGGCGAAAACCAGAACGGCGCCGGCGGCAATTCGCAAAAGCCTGAGGGAGGCGATCCCAACAAGGCTCAGAATCAGGGCCAAGGAACAAAAGGTGGCGAGAAGCCCGGCGAAGGTGAAAAGCCCGAGCAGCAGCCAGGTGAAAACGGCGTCGACAACGGCACCCAGCCAGAGAACTCGGCCGCCGGCGAAGATGCTGCCGGCCAAGAGCAGAAGGGACAACCTGGGACGCAAGACAATAACCAGGGCGAAGGAATGCAGCGCGATACCCAAAACAACGAGCAAGGTGGCTCCGAGAACAAGGGTGGCGCCAAGCAGAAAGATGCCGAAGGTAATCCTTCGGAAGACTCGGAACGTGCCAACGATAACGGCCAGGGCGATACCACCAACTCAGGCGCCGGCAAAGAAGCTGGCGAAGAAAACACCGGCAGTCCTCAGTCAGGCGAGAAAGCCAACAAGCAAAGCGAAAACAAAATGAAGCCGGACGATCAAGCGTCCGATCAACAAGGCGATCAGCCCAAGAGCCCTTCGAACAGCGACAAGCAGTCCAACAGCAAAGGGGACAACGCCGGCGATCAAAGTGGCGGTGGCGGCGCTGGCGGCGGTCAGGCAGCCAAGCAGGCCGGCAACGACAGCCCCGGCAGCACCAGTTCGGCCGATGAAGGTGCCGGCACGTCCAATCAGCAAGGCAAGGGCGAAGTGGGCAACGAAGGTGGCGAAGGCCCTAAAGCCAACGAACAGACCGGTTCGCAGAGCAACGAAAAGGGAGAAGGCTCGAACATGACTAACTCTCCCGAAGGTCAGCAGTCAGGTGCTCAAGGCTCTCCTTCGGAAGATGGCAGTCCTCAGCAATCCCCTTCGCAGAAAAACGATCCGCAAAACAGCGGCCAGGGCCCCGGCAACACGTCGGTGCCTCAGGGTGGCAGCCGTACCGGCAATAACGAACCGCAGCCCTACGATGGTCCGCTGGTCGAACCAGGCGAAGATGCCGCGAACCTCGAATATGCTGAGAAAGCCACCAACATGGTACTGGACGAACTGCAGCATCAAGACAACCCAGACCCCGAACTGCTGAAGAAGCTGGGCTGGAACAAAGATGAATTCCAGAGGTTCGTCCAGCGTTGGCAACAGATGAAACAAGCAGCCAACAGTGAAGACGTTCAGGCTAAACAAGAACTGAACGATGCCCTTCGCAGCCTCGGACTTTCACGTGGCAAAGACGCAACCCGTCGGGTCGAGGCCCGTCAGGCAACCTCCGGTGGTTCCAGCGACACGCAGCGAAGTGCTCCGCCGGCTGCGTTCATGGAGCAATATCGGGCCTATCTTAAGGGGGCTTCTCAATAAAGCCTTGGTTAAGGCAAAATAGGGAATTCCCTGAAAATTCACCTAGCCGGGCATAACCTCCAGGAAATCGCTGCCTGTCACCCTCTTGGTTGCACAAAGCAATTCCTGACATGCACGATGCAACCATCGTTGGACGCATGGCACCCCACGTTCCCCGATACCTTGTTCCGTTCCATCCCAAAAGCGTTTCCCATTACTTCACCGATGTGCTGATTATCGGTGGTGGTATCGCAGGTCTGCGTGCCGCTTTGGAAGTGGATCCGAATCTTTCGGCATTGATCCTCTCGAAAGAGCAAATCCAGGAATCGAACAGCAACTATGCCCAAGGGGGCATCGCCGGTGTGCTGGACGAAGACGATCGCTACGAAGATCACGTCTCCGATACCATCATCGCTGGGGGAAGCCTATGCGATCGTGAAGTGGTCGACCTGGTGGTACACGAAGGGCCGCAGTGCATTCGTGAACTGATTGAATGGGGTACCAATTTCGATCGCATCGACGGTCGACTCGCACTCACGCGGGAAGGTGGTCATGGCCGTGATCGAATCGTGCATGCCCTCGGTGACTCGACCGGCAAAGAAGTGATTCGCTCGGTCGTCGAGATGGTCCGCTCGCTGCCGAATATTCAGATCTGGCAGAACGAATTCACCCAAGACCTAATCACGCACGATGGCGTCTGCCGCGGAGCGCTCGCTTCCGACGAGAAGCATGGCCGTACGCTGATCTGGGCCAAGCAAACGATCCTCGCTTCAGGTGGCGTCGGCCAAATCTACCGAGAGTCGACCAACCCTGGTGTTGCCACTGGCGACGGGATCGCCATGGCGCTTCGGGCCGGTGCCGAGACCCGCGACATGGAATTCATGCAGTTTCACCCGACCGTGCTGTATATCGCCGGTAGTAGCCGAAGCCTGATTTCTGAAGCGGTCCGTGGCGAAGGCGGTCACCTCGTCGACCGCAACGGCTATCGCTTCATGACCGACTACGACCCTCGGGGCGAACTGGCACCGCGTGACATCGTCTCGCAGGCGATCGTCTCGCAGATGGAAAAGACGCGTCATCCCAACGTTTATCTGACGCTCAAGCATCTCGACGCCGACTTCGTCAAACGCCGCTTCCCGGGCATCTACGCCAGTTGCATGAAGTTTGGCATCGACATCACCACCGAACGCATTCCGGTCCGGCCCGGGGCTCACTACATGATCGGTGGCATCTCGGTCGATACCGACGGGCAGACTTCGATCCCGCACCTTTGGGCCGCTGGCGAGGTCACCAGTACGGGGCTACATGGTGCCAACCGATTAGCATCGAACAGTTTGCTGGAAGGACTCGTATACGGTAAGAGGACCGGTCGAAATG
Organism: Bremerella cremea; assembly: GCF_039541315.1. GTDB lineage: Bacteria > Planctomycetota > Planctomycetia > Pirellulales > Pirellulaceae > Bremerella > Bremerella cremea. The sequence goes on from NZ_BAABFZ010000003.1 coordinate 683,304, forward strand.
CGTCGGAGAAGGCGCTGGCGATGCCGGACCGCTTCGAAGCGATCAACCTGCAACATCCGGTGGCTGGGCCTTCCGAACCGCTCGACCTGGATGACATCCGCAATTCTTTGAAAAGCCTGATGTGGCGAAACGTCGGGGTTCGGCGTGATTCGCATGGGCTCGAAGACGCAGTCGACACGATCGAAGCGTGGTGCCGCTACGTCCTCCCTCATCAATTCGACCATCCCCGCGGCTGGGAACTGCAAAACATGCTGCTTGTCGCCCAGGTAATGGCTCGTGCCGCTTACCTGCGAGAAGAATCGCGTGGCGTTCACCTGCGAATGGATTTCCCACAAACCGACGATGCGCATTGGAATCATCATCTTCCGATGCGGCTTTCAGACTTGCCTTAACAAGCCGTCAAACCAACGCTTGATTTCGGCAAGTCTTAATCAGTCCAGTGTTTGTGTCGCCGGGGCATTTGGTTACACTACGTGTTTTACCCTTGGTTAGTGGGGCGGCTCATCCGCTATGCGCCCCCTGCCCTGCTCTAATCAGATCGCCCAAGAAAACGAACTGCTATGGTTGATCAGAATTCCGATCTGCCGATGATCGAGGCCGACCGGCTTTCCAAGTTTTATGGAATCTTTGCGGCATCGCGAGAGATTAGTTTCAAAATCTATCGTGGCGAGGTGGTTGCCTTCCTTGGCCCCAATGGCGCCGGCAAAAGCACCACGATGAAGCTACTGACTGGCTATCTTTCCCCCAGCGAAGGGGTCGCTCGGATCGCCGGATTCAACATGGCGACGCAGCGAATTCAGGGATCGTCGCTGCTGGGCTACTTGCCTGAAAATGGACCGCTCTACCCCGACTCGACCCCGCACAGTTTGCTGTGGTTCATGGGGGAAGCCCGCGGGATGAGCCCGGCCGAACGTACCGAGCGAATTAACGCGGTCGTCGATCTTTGCAATCTGCACACTGTGCTGCACAAGCCGATCTCGAAACTCTCGAAGGGTTACAAGCAACGCGTCGGGATGGCTCAGGCCATTCTGCACGAACCTGAAGTGTTGATCCTCGACGAACCAACTTCGGGTCTCGATCCCAACCAGATCCGTGGTGTGCGTGACATGATCCGCCGCCTCGGACAGGAAAAGACGATCCTTCTTTCCACCCATATCTTCCAAGAGGTCGACGCCCTGGCGACCCGTGCCATCGTGATCAACGAAGGCCGTCTGATTTACGACGGTAGTATCGATGGCATGAAGCAGCCTGGCGAATCGCTCGACGATGCGTTCTATCGCATGACCAAGGGCGTGAATGCGTTGACCCAATCGGAAGGCGAAGAGCCTGCCGAGGCAAGCTAGTCCTGGCTGCCGGTTCTTTCCTTCCCAACCAATACAACTACCTTCGCAGATAACACGGTAACACGACATGTCCGCCGAGTTCTATTTCAAACTCCTGTCGCTGACTTTGTTCGACTTGATGTTCGCCTTGGCGTTCTTCATTTTGCTGATTCCGCTATCGGTGGTGAAGAAGGCCTCGTACGCGGTGATGAAGCGAAACTTCAAGTCGTACTTCAGCAATCCGACCGGGTACGTCTTCCTCGCAATCTTCGTGTTGCTGACCTCGATGGCCGCATTCTGGCCGCACGAATTCTTCAACGCGAACCTGGCGAACCTGAACCAGCTCAACTCACAGATCACGTTGATCATGTTGATCTTCATTCCGACGATCACCATGAGCTTGTGGGCGGACGAAAAGCGTCTGGGTACCGACGAACTGCTGCTGACCTTGCCGGCGACCGACTTCGATATCGTGATCGGTAAGTACCTGGCCGCGGTGAGCGTGTTCAGTGTTTCGTTGATGTTCTCGCAAATCTGTAACTTCCTGGTACTCGACGCCCTTTCGCTCGGCTCGCTCGACTCTGGTTTGTTCATCACCACCTACCTTGGCTATTGGTTCATCGGGTTAACGATGATTGCCCTCGGGATGGTGGCTTCGTTCATGACCAACAACCTGACCCTTGGCTTCGTGCTGGGGATCATGGTGAACGCACCATTCGTCCTGCTGCAGTACTCCGATGCCTTCGTCACCCAAAACGAATGGGTCGGCTTCCTCAGCGAAGCGAGTATCGGTAAACAGTTCGCCGACTTCGGGCGCGGGGTGATCTCGATCAGTTCGCTTTCTTACTTCCTGCTGATGACGATCGTCGGTATCTATCTGGCGATGGTTTTGATTGGCCGACGTCACTGGCTGGGTGGTAAAGATGGCGAGTCGCTGCTGATGCATTACATTATTCGCGCGACCTGCTTGCTGGTGATCGCCTTCGCCGGAACGCTGGTCTTCGTGATGAATGACGCTCGTTGGGACTATACCGAAAACGGTACCAGCAGCCTGCTGCCGCAAACCAAGGAACTGGTCCGCAACTTGTCGACCGACCAGCCGGTGCGAATCGAGGCCTTCATTAGTGCGAGCGTTCCGAAGACCTACGCCCAAACCAAGCTCGATTTGCTGAACTACCTAAGCGAGTTTCGGGCACTCGGCGGTTCGAACGTGAATGTAGTGATCCACGATGGGTTGGAACCCTTCAGCGAAACGGCCGATATCGCTCGTGAAACGTACGGGATTGAACCGCGAGCACTCGTCTCGGAAGAACGTGGCGCGTTGGCTCAAGAAGAAGTCATTCTCGGTGCGGCCGTTCAGCGCGGTCTCGAAAAGGTGGTAATCCCCTTCTTCGACAACGGTGTTCCGGTCGAATACGAATTGGTTCGCTCGATGGGAACGGTTTCCGAAAAGCAGCGTAAGCGTTTAGGGATTCTGTCGACCGATGCCCAGTTGTTCGGTGGCATTCAGCAGAACCCACTGGGCGGCTTCCAGAATATTCCACCTCAGGCAATCATTGGCGAGTTGGAAAAGCAGTACGAAGTGGTCGAGATCGATCCGAGCGTCACCATCGATCCAAGTTCGGTCGACGTGCTGATGGCCGTTCAACCGTCCGCCTTGGCACCCACCGAACTTCAGAACCTAATGGACGCCATCCAAGCGGGCGTACCAACGGCGATCTTCGACGATCCGACGCCGGTCCTGATTGGTCAGGCCACCGCGATCGGCCAGGAGAAACGCAACCCGTTCCCTGGTCGTCGTCCACCGGCTGCCAAGGGAGACATTCGCAAGCTGTGGGACATGCTGCACATTGTCATGCCTGGCAAGCAGCTTCAGACCGACCGTTACTATCAGCCTTTTGTGATTTGGCAAGATTACAACCCGGAAGTTCGCTTGAGCAAGCTGGGAGCGATTACAAAGGAATTCGTCTTCGCCGACCAGGCCACGCCAGGGGCCCCTGAGTACGGCGCGCTCAACAATACCATCGACGTTACCAGCGACTTGCGTCAGCTTCTGTTCCTCTACCCAGGGGCCATCAAAAAGCAGCCAGGCTTCCCGAAGTCGATGACCTTCACTCCGCTGGTGAGCACCGGCACCAAGATCGGTACCGTCACCTTCCAGGACCTGATGGCATCGCGACAAGATCCACGTCGCGTGGAAGCCAAGCGACAGCCAGCCATCGGACCAACCGGTGGTGCGCCCGATCCGTTTGTGTTGGCTGCAATGATCGAAGGGAAGCCTCCGACCGTTGGCCAAAATGCCGCGGCTGCAGAGAAGCCAGCCGAAGAGAAGACCGAAGAAGATGCCAAGCCTGAAGAGCCCAAGTCGGATGGCAACATCCGCGTGGCGATGGTCAGCGATATCGACTTGCTGAGCACGGTCTTCGTGCAACTGCGTGCTCAAAGCGCTGACACTTCCGAGTTGCAAGTCGACAACACCAACTTCCTGTTGAACTTGATCGACAAGCTGGCCGGCGAAGACGTCTACATTCCGATTCGCAGCCGTAAGCCTCCGATTGCTCGTCTTAGCCTGATGGAAGGTTTGACGAAGACGGCTCGCGAACAAAGCGACAACGCATTGCGTCAAGCCGCTTTGAGTGCGGAAGCCCAACGCGAGGCGCTCCAGAAAGAACTGCAGCAACCGCTGGAAGAGTTGAACATGAAGATCAACACGCTCAATGCCCGGGCCAACCAGGGTGGCGAGATTCGTGCTGAAGATCTTCGCGAAGTGCAGGCTCTGCAACTGGAACTGTCGCAGCGAAACCAGGACGTTCAAAACAAGCAGCGTGCCGCCGATCAGAAGATTCAAGCCAACCAGGAACGCGAACAGCAACGCATCACGCGGGAGCTGAACCGTGAAGTGTTGGCCTATCAAAACCAGGTCAAGACGCTGGCGGTGGCATTGCCGCCGATTCCTCCGATTGTGATCGGGATCGTGGTGTTCGTCCTCCGCCGTTTGAAAGAACGCGAAGGTCTCTCGAAGGACCGCATTATCAAGTAGGCAAGGTCCTGAAATCGTTTCATCCGAAACCTAACGCACTTGTTGCAAAGCAATATCGTCATGAGTGAATCGCTGAAGACCATTATCTTTGTGGCCATCGCCGCAATCATTGGGGGCGTCGCCTACGTTTCGCGTCCGGCTCCTGTCACCAGTACTCCGGAAGAAGAAGTCAATCAGGCCCTCTTCCCTGAGTTCACCGATCCGTTGCAGGCCGAGTCGATGAAGATCACACGCTTCGACTCCGACCGCGGGCAGCTTCGCCAATTCGAAGTTTCCGACACGCGAGACGGTTGGCAAATCGCGACCAAGAGCGGCTACCCTGCCAACGCGACCGAGCACATGTCGTTGGCAGCCAACAGCCTGGTCGACTTGAACGTGCTGCGAGTCGTCGGCGATCTGCCCGGTCAGCATGCCGAATTTGGTGTGATTGAACCGAACGCTAATGCCTTGTCTGCTGACTCGGAAGGGGTTGGCGAACTGATCACGATCAAAGGCAAGTCCGACAAAACGCTGGCCAACCTGATCGTGGGTGCCGCCGACAAAGAAGATCCGAAACTGCGTTATGTTCGCATCCCAGGTCGTGATCGCATTTACCTCGTCCGCCTTGATCCATCGGTCTTCTCGACCGAGTTCTCGGACTGGATCGACAAAGACCTGCTGAAGCTCAACCCGTTCGACGTCGGTTCGCTTCGCTTCCGCAACTACACCATGCAGGCCAATAATAACGGCATCAGCGTGCTGCCCCAGATGGACGCAACGGTTGGCTTCAACCAGGATGCCAACGCCTGGCAATTATTCCGTCTGCAAGACACCTCGCCCGACGATCCTTCCAAGCTGATCGGCGTGCAATTGCCAGCCGATCAGAAATTGAATCGCGAGAAGCTCGACGAAATCCGCAATGCATTGAACGACATCACGATCGTCGACGTCTTCCGCAAGCCAGATGCCCTGGCCGATGCCTTGAAGAACAACTCGCCACTGGAGCAAGTTCCGCAAGACGATCTGCGTACGCTGATCGCCAACGGCTTCTTCCCGTTCACCCTGCCTGGCGAAACCAAGGCAGCCATGGTCGGCGTCAATGGCGAGTTGGTGATCGAAACGGTCGATGCGATTCGCTATCGATTGCTATTTGGTATCGACAAACTGGGTGGTGACAACAAAGACCAGAAGCAGCAATACTTGTTCGTTCAGACCGAGTTCATCGACGAGATGCTGCCCCCACCAACCCTGCAGGAAGTTCCCGAAATCAAAGAAGGGGAAGACCAGGACGTCGAAGCCCAGGCCGTGGCCCGCGAAAAGATCCTGCAAGAGAACGAAGCATTAATGACCGCCTATCGCGAACAGAAGAATGAAGCGATGCGGAAGATCTTCGAGCTTAATGCCCGCTTCGCCGATTGGTACTATGTGGTGAAGGCCGAAGATGTCGATAAGATCCTTCTCAAACGCGATCAACTGAGTGTTCCACTGGTTCAAGCAACCACGCAGCCAAGTGGCACGCCGGGTCGAGAGTTTCCTGGCATCATGTCCGGCAACGGGATGATGCGGCCATCGGCCCAGCCAGCGACTCCGCCAGCTTCCACCGCGAAGCCGATGGAAACGAAGCCGGCAACTGAGGAGCCAGCCAAGGAAGAACCTTCGACCGAGAAGCCAGCTGACGAAAAGCCAGCGGAAGAACCGGAGGAAGAGGCTCCGACGAAGCCTGAACCGATGACGGAAGAGAGCGAAGACAAACTGGCCGAGCCGGAAGCTTCGACCGAAAAGGAATCGACAGAAGCGGAAGTAACCGAAGAAAAAGCGGATTCCGAATAACGCCGGCCGGGTACGTTTGCCCTGCCCCGATTCCCCGCGATAATAAGCCGTAAGAGATTCAACCCTGCTGCCTTGTTTCTATAGCGAGGCAGCCTTACGCTATCGCAGGAAGGATGATTCCATGAGCTTTCGAGGCTTCGCTGCAACCGCCCCTGGCAAACCCCTGGAATCTTTTGAATACGATCCTGGCGACCTCTTGCCGGACGAAGTCGAAATCGATGTCGACTATTGCGGCCTCTGCCATAGCGACTTGAGTATGGCCGACAACGAATGGGGCATCAGCAGCTACCCCTTCGTGCCCGGTCACGAAGTTGTGGGGCGCGTTGCGGCCTGCGGCGATCAGGTCAAGCATTTGAAAGCTGGTCAGAAGGTCGGTCTCGGTTGGAAGGCTCGGTCCTGCATGGTCTGCCCGCAGTGCATGACCGGCAACCATCACCGCTGCCCGAACAGCTCCGACACGATCGTTGGTCGTAACGGCGGCTTCGCCAACAAAGTCCGCTGCCAAGGAGCCTGGGCGATTCCGATTCCGGAAACGCTTGATGCCGCCAAAGTCGGACCGATGTTCTGCGGCGGCGTGACCGTCTTTAATCCCTTGATCGTTAGCAACACCAGCCCGATGGATCACGTCGCGGTAGTCGGCATCGGCGGACTCGGCCATATGGCCCTGCAGTTTGCCAAGGCTTGGGGCTGCGAGGTGACCGCGTTCTCGACTTCGCCTGATAAAGAGGCGGAAGCGAAGGAAATGGGCGCTCACCATTTTCTGAACTCAAAGGATGCCGATGCCCTGGCTGCGGCGGCCGGGAAGTTCGACATGGTGCTGGTCACCGTCAACGTCATGCTCGACTGGGACGCTTACGTCAATCTGCTGAAACCAGGCGGGCGCCTCCACATAGTCGGAGCAATTCCCAAGATCGAAGCAACCTGGTTTCCGGTCATTGCTGGCGAACGAACGATCGGCGGCTCTCCGATCGGCAGCCCTGCCCTGGCCGGCCAGATGCTCGACTTCAGCGGACGGCATGCCATCGCCCCGATCGTCGAAGAGATGCCGATGTCGAAAGTCAACGACGCCCTCGAGCACCTGAAATCAGGCAAAGCTCGCTATCGCATCGTCCTGAAAAACGACCTCTAAGCCAAGCTCGGCGCCAAACCTCAGCGATCGGTCGTTCATCGATTAGCACATACGACCGATTGCTCGATGTACCTGCCTGATTCCAGCAAACGCAACAATTCCCCCGCCTCACGCGATCCTTCCCCGCCCTGTCTGTGTCGTAGATGCAAATGGCCCCCGAACGATTGGCAAATTCCCTCGTTTCCCTGGGCCAACTGCCTTGGCGTTCTGCCGCCATCGGCTAGAATCAGTAAAACTTGTGTCCCCACAAGCCCTTGCGCCCATAGCTCAGCTGGATAGAGCAGCGGTCTTCTAAACCGCAGGTCGGAGGTTCGAGTCCTCCTGGGCGTGCTTGGCCACTCATGGTCACAACCGGCCAACCAATGTCGTAAGTACCGCAACCATAAACACTTGGAAAGACGGTCGATTCGACAATCTCATTTTCTGGCTGGACCGTCGCGGACACCTCCGGACACGAAATGTCAGCATCTTGTACAAGCTCTAGTGCAAGAAAATTGTTCTGCAGAGGGGCTTTGCTGACTGGCGACTGCCGGTCTAGCTCTTTAGTCAGTTCCTCCAACTCAACGTGGGTGTAGGTGTTCATCGTCAGGTTAATATCGCTGTGCCTGGCCAGCTTCTGAGCCATCTTGGGATGCACGCCACCACGCGAGAGGTTCGACACGAAGTAATGCCGCAGGGCGTGGAAATCAAACACCCCCGCACCCGTTTCGTATTCCAAGCCTGCTTCTTTGAGATCGCCCCGGAGCATCTTGGCCGCCTTCTCATTCCAACTACCTGGCCAGACGACAGAACCGGGACGCTTGCCGCCTAGATAATGCCGCAGTTCCGCAACGAGTCGTGTTGGGATCGGCTGTTCATCCCGACGACGCCGCTTGGAATAGGCTGCTTCGACAACTACCAAGTTACGCCCTTCCGCCAATTCAAAGCTTGACGTTTTCAGGCTGGCAAGTTCAGAAGCCCGAAGTCCTGTATTGCTGGCAACCAGGTAAAGGAACGCCCGGTCTTCCCCGGTCAGGCCTCGATAAACGGCCTGGCTTTGCATGGTGGATTGAATCAGGCTTTCTAGCTCATCGCTCGATATCACCCGCCGAGAGCGTCGAGGGGTGTTTACACGGTGCGTCGCAGACAGCGGAGATAGTGGGTCTTCCTGATTCCTCCGGAACTTCACCAGCCAACGCGTGAAATGCTTGATCGCTCGTGCATAGAAATTTCGCGTTCGCTCACTGAGCCCATTTAACTCTTGCTCGGAAAGGTAGGTTTCAATCACATCGACGCGAATATCCGGGATCTTCTGGACCTTGCATCCCTTGATGATCTTCCGAATTCGCGTAAGAGTCAGTTTTACCTGCTTGGGTGAAGTCCCTTTGTTCGCCAGGTGGCGTTCAAAGTCTTCCAGATGCCCTTCGATCGGGCGTTTGCGGTGTTGATCGTAGGGACTGGTAAGCCCTGCCTCACCACGTTCTACCCGTTTCACGATTTCATTCAGCATTGCCTGAGCAGCTGCCTTATCGGTGCAGAGTGGCACACGACGTGTCACCCCGTTTTCATCCCGATACTGGCCGTACCACTTTTTGGTCTTCCGCTGAATCGTTTTGCCGGTCTTCGGATCTTTCGCCGAATAGGTTGGTTTGAAGATACTCGCCATGATTTAGTTTCCTTTCCTCAACCTTCCGGGAACCGGACAGCCTTGTTCAATCCACTTCGATATTTCAACCAGCGGCCAACGAAGTTGGCGACCGATGCGAGTAGGTGACATAATTTTGCCGGATGAAATCAGCCGGCGTAAGGTTCTCTCGGAAACTTGCAGCACTTTCGCGAGCTGCTCGGCCGTTAACATTTGCGGCACTGCATTATTTTCACTGGTCATGGTTACGCTGCCGCCTTTCCTGAGGTGTCGTGGTCGTCGTCCTCGAATTTATTGAAAGCATCTGGCACCAGCTCAGCTAACCAGGTAGCCCAGTCTTGCCGAAGAGATCGATCAGGCATCTCCAAGTCTTCACTTGGTGGAAGCTTTGCCAGAAAAGCACTCTGGCGAAGTTGGAATTCCCGCTCTACTTCTTCAGGTGTCTTTTTGGCAATCCAGCGCCTCAATTGTTCAAGGACCTGGCGTTCGAAGTTATCGAGGCCATCCCATTCTCTTTCTTGCCTGGCGACGAGCGACAAGGCACAGCCTCCTAACATATCGCGAATGCGTTGCGGGGATGCGTCTTGTTTTGATCGTCTTCGTTCAACCGTTTGAATCGGCGAATTCGACCAATTCAAAAACACCTCGTGGGCCATCTTCCATAGCTCAAGCGTTGGATAGCGATCGGAGTTTTGCGGATCGAACTTGCGCCCTTCAGTATCCAATATCCGAAGCCATTCGAACAGATAGTTGAAGACTCCGCTACGCTTCTCGATCCAGTCCTCTACCGAGTTGATTCCGAATTGTTTGATTGTCTTTCGACGAATCTGCCATTCAATACGCGTTGCGGTTTCCGGAAATTCACCATTCCAGCGAGCATTCAGAATCGCCTGAAGCTTGGGTACATCGGTACGTGCATGGAGTTCGGCTACCTTATCGTAGATGCGGCACTTAGGCTCCTTCCCAATCGAAACCGAGGTCATATCGGCCCCATCGAGAAAGTGTTGAGCGAGCTTGGCCCGACAAATGTAGTGCCGCTGAGACATTGCCTTGGCAAAGCGATCCATTGGAACGCCAGGCAGATCGATGCAGCTATCAACTCGACTCAGTTTGTTTTCAAGGAGAAGACCGCCGAACAGATCTAGGAAAGCATGGATATCGGCCAGGCACCTTTCCAGCCCTTGAGTCATCAGCGCTACGCTACCAATTCGGACGCTTACGTTTGGCGTATCACCATTAGGACTGTGCCCGGTCGTGATCCGAAACTGCATGCCTGCCACATTGAGCAGGTACTTGGCAACCATGCCCGATCGCCCCCCTGCCCCGCTGGGCAACATTTCGAAATTCCATCCGCCGATTTCAAACAGACCGCGATCCCCTTTGGTCGACTGGGCATCCCGCTTTCGTTCGTCGAAGAATTCTTGCAGGAACGACCAATACGGATTCCATGCGACATAGAGGGAAATCTCTACGGTATCTTCGCCTCCTGTGAAGGGGTGAGCATTTGCGACGCCCTTGCTAATAGATTCCGGGGGTCGCGGGCCGTCTGCCGACGGCGTCGTCCGCTCCTCGCTCGTCAGCCTCGCTCGATCGCGGCCCGCCGCCTTACGGCTTCCTTCCGCACCAGGTTGTTTAGCAGTGGATTCGCCCGAGCACTCCAAACCGCATTCTGGGGAACCCCCCGCCGTTTCCCCAGACCCCTTTCCCACCACCTCTTCTCTGCTCCTTTGGCTGCTTGCAGCTGCATCCCGCATTGATCGAATGAAAACCATTTCTGCTTCTCCTTACTTGGCAACGAAAAAAGCCACAGTGGCTGTCTGTGGCTGTTAACGGCAGAATTGGATGTTCATCATCCGGACACTATTTGTGCGTCTTCTGTCCGGCTTCCCTATGCGGCTCTTTTCCTCTTCGCCTTTCGCTGCTTATGAGAGTTCTGCTTTCTCAATCGCCCCATAGCCCTTTTAAGCTCTTCCGGTAACTGAGGTGTGTACCGACTCCATTTTTCCCGATGTCGCCGGATTATTCTTCCAAAGGTGTCATCATGCCTAGTTAGCTCCTTATCGATCTCTCCCTGGCCGATAATTTGTGCGTGCAGATCAAAAAGTTCACGCAACTTCTTATGTGCTATCGGTGTGCCGACAGCAACAGCCAGATAGCTAATAAACGACGCCATGGTGAGCTTAAGTTCCGCGATTTCCAATTTCGGACGCTCTCGTGTAATAGCTGTTGCAAGCAGGCCGAGAAAGTCGCGATCTCGGGAATGGTCCCCGCTGTGTGTCTTTGCAGCCCAGTCCGGAAACATCGAAACCCACTGGTCTAACTCCAGAAGTTTTTCCAGTGCGTCCAAATCGCCCTCTTGGGCACGCTGAAACAATGTCGACGGAAGTTCCTGGTACAGTGCCATGCATGGCACAAGCACTTCCAGAATGAATCGCAGTGATGCCGACTCGACCCATTGAAGCCCCTCTTCATCCTCGACTTCAGCTCGAAAAAACCGATCGATAACGATCAACGCAATATTTGTCAGCCTATCGTCGCTGATGTAGACCACCTTCGCGAACTCATCACACAACTCGTTAATGGATTGGTCTCGTGTTACAGGATCGGCATAAAGTGAACCGAGGCGTTCAACGATCCTCCCCTGCCATTGGGCGTAGTCTTCTTGAAACTCTTCGTTCGACTTGAATACGAACTCTTCAAATTTCTCTTCGCCAATCGGCCAGAGCGTCAGAAGGACTTGCTTAATGTCTGCCGTGTGATCGAGGTAGAGTGCTCGCCATGCTTCGACAGAGAAGTTTCGCGGAAGTGCAAGGGAACCCTCTTCCTTCCGAACTGCTCTCGTGATTTCAAAGATCGAGTCAACCGATTTAACAGTGATATAGCTCACTGAAGTCAGCCACACCGGCAAACCCCTTCCCCATTCGGAGATCAACTGCCTGTCATATCGATTCGACATCCGTGCGAACCCCAGCCCTGCCATTTCCCATACACACCACCACCATCAATCGTCGCTGCTTCCATCGCACATGCACGCGACATGATGAGTCCGCCCATAACTCATTAAACCTCTCAGCCTTCCGACGCTATCAACTATGGTTCCCCAGTCGAGTTCGCTTCGTCCTCCACTTCGCCTGCACCCTGAGAAGTGTCATCCATGTATCTTTCGTAGTGCTCGAGATATAATCGCGCCGACTTATCGACAAACTCGTCTTTTCTCGCGCCAAGGCTGCTTAGGTTGTCATAAAGACTTTTGTAAATTACTTGGTGGGCCTGATTCGCCAGCTTGCTTTCATCGTATTCCTCAATTTCGGCCGTACCATCGAGCACCCTCTCAACTATCCACATCAGATTTCCTTTGGTCAGCTTGTCGATTGAATGAAATGCATTCTTTTCATCCAAGAATTTCCCGTTATTGTTCTCAATCTTTAATACCTTCATATACACTTCTCCTGTCTTCGTACGCCTCTACACCTGCCTCAAGTGTATCTAGCAATACTTCGTGATTTGCAATATCCGTCCCATCAACACACACCAAACGTCGATCCGTGGGATACCCCGTGAAGACTCGATAACTCACCTCGCCTTCTTCCAGTGTCTTTCTCGCGTACAAGACGTAGTCCGGACGAATTGACGCACCAACGTTGTTATTATGGGTAACGACGACAACGGGCATTTCATCGGCGATGGAGCGAATTATTCCATTTACATCACTGTTCAAAAACTTATTGTCGAACGACGACTCTGGTTCATCGAGCAGAAGTACGTCGAAACGCTGCGAATCTTTTATTGCCTGTAAAAGCCGGAACTCTGATCGTTCGCCCCCTGAAACTTCTGCTCCATCCTTGTTCAAAATTCTATAAGATATTTTCACGAAGAACCTATGCATATCTGCTTCATCGATTCTGTCGTTTCCCTTTAGCATCTGAAGACATGCATATGGGTCACGATATACCCTGAATGCATCGCTCAATGCTGCTCTGGTCTTGATCGCTTTCCCCATTTCCGTCGCATTTCTGAACGCGCCTTTAGTTGCAACTATCCGAAACCCCTGAACAGTTTCGCTAAATATTTCCTTTTCCTTTCGCAACTCCTGCACTATCTCTCGAAATCGACTTACCTTCCTCTTGTTCATTGCAATGTCAAAAAGGTTCACGTGATCGACATGCGTGGCCGATGTGCGTCGACGAAGCAACTCTTTCACATCGGTGACTAAACGATTGACGAAACTTCTCTTTTGATTTTGCAGCGACTTGTCCCAAAGCGTTTCGATCAGCTCGATTGCCAAAGCCTTCAAGCTATCTCGATTCACGTGCCGTTCAATATTTGGTCGGAACTCTAAGTTTTCAATGACATGAATAACTGACCCAATGAGCTGTTCGAGTCCTTCGTTATCTCCAATTACATACTCTGCTTCATCAAACAGTTTGACTTTGGAAAATGAATCACGCCGGTCTGCTTCGTCAGCTGCTTTCATCAGCGTGGCTACAAACTTCTCGATATCTTTGTCATCCTTCTCGATATCAACCTTTGCGACGTCCTCGACTATCTCTCGAAGTCCAGCTAGATACTTGTCTACAAATAGGCTCCTCGTTCGTTGAACATCCGTATTGAACCCCTTTTCGTCTTCTTCGTCGCTTGATTGCACCAACGCAAATTGCTCGATGTATTTGACTTTATCGAAGCGTTCGTGCAAACGCTCGAGGGTGTAGGTTTTCCCAGATGACCTTTCTCCCAAGAGTACATTAAGACCGGTGGAGATGTGCATTCCATTGTCAAGTACTTGGAATAGCCGATTGCCTTCCTCTCTCGACAGAAACACCTTATTCTTGTCGCCAAGGCATGCCTTTATAGCTGCCAATGAAATTTCACCGCAGTCAATAAAGGTCTGGCGAGTCGGCCAGCCCCCGATGTCGACTTTCATTCGCGAGTCACTAAAGAGCACTGGACACAGCTTGTCACTGTCCTTCATAAGCCGCATGAACTTCTTTGCACTATTAACCTCGCCTGCGAGAAAGTATTGCTCTAAGTCCGTGAAATCGTTCCCTCGTACGGCTGGTGCCTTTTCGTAGTGGGGAATAAGAAGATATTCGGACAAGTCTCCAAAGATTGCTCTCAAGTCCGCAGTCGTGATTGAGTCATTTGCAGTCGTGATTCGCTGAGACACACTTAAGCACTTTGCCTCAAACCCGGCTAAGTCGCTATCATCAGAAATAAGGAGCAAGTGTCCCGAAGGTAAATCGATCTCGATCCCAGGAAACACTTTGGCTGAAAGTGCATCTTGGATTTCCCTAAATTGACTTAAATCAAAATGATTATGATTAGTGATTGCAACTGCATCGATCTGAGATTGACTAACATAGTTCTTGAATACTTCCAATGAGAATTCAAAGGCGCTATCACTAACTGTTGCAACAGTATGAATATGCAGATCAATCTTTTTCATTTCGCCTCCTAATGGCGCATATCAACATCCACTACCCATTTGTGGATTGGCATTCGGATTGTGGCGCAACTAATACCCCAAGTCAAGAAGATGCATGACGTAAAAAGGGTTGCTCACACAATTCCGACCTCTCTGCTTACCGATATCGCCTTTGTTACATTGAGTCCAGAATTCCGTGTCTCATTCTGCTTCTAACACCCTCAACACTTTTAAGGCGAAGTCGCGTTTGGCACTGCTCAGCTTCTCCCAGATGGCAAGAAAAGTGGAATTCACTTGGCAGTTAGTGCAAGCTCCAGTACAAGATCGTTCCTTCGCCTCTCGCAACTCATTGCGCATTAACGTGTTATCAATTGATGTTCCACGGTCTTCTAAACCGCAGGTCGGAGGTTCGAGTCCTCCTGGGCGTGCTTGGCCACTCATGGTCACAACCGGCCAACCAATGTCGTAAGTACCGCACCCATAGACATTTGGAAAGACGGTCGATTCGACAATCTCATTTTCTGGCGGGACAGTCGCGGTTGCTCGTTGCCGGAACCTTGTTGAAGCGTTTGTTCAAGCGCGTGGTCGCCTCCGCCAATCAAATGTTTCCATCTCACTGGCGTTTACGTACGTCCGCTGCGTTGACGTGGTCCTTTTGTGGCAACTTCGTGTTTTATGTCATGCCCCGCGTCATCAGCACTGGTGGTATCGAGGGGAAGAAAACGTCTGCGATCTCGAGTTCAAATCGTCGACCCGAACATCGCATCGCAAGCGAATACGAATGAAGTCGCCTCTCATGGTCGCTCTATTCAACCCATCGCGACAGTCGCCGGACATCAGCCACTTGGTGCGGCTTTGTTTCTTGCCTTTCTGCTAGATCCTCCCTTTCGCAGTCGGTACAAATGGGGCGAAGCGAATCCCTCTCAGCGAATCGCCTGTCAGCTTACTCTTGTCTGCTAGAAAGTTAATGGAAGATGTCTCTCGCGACGCTCGATCGTCAACGTGGCTGCTTGATGGGCCTCGCGGTTGGGGATGCCTTGGGTGCGGCTGTCGAGTTCCAGCCGCCCGGCTCGTTTAAGCTGGTCGAAGACTATCGCGATGGTGGTCCGCATCGCTTGGCCCCAGGCGAATGGACCGATGACACCAGCATGGCGTTGGCCTTGGCGGATAGCATCGGCGAGGCCGGCTGGGATCTGAACGATCAGGCAACACGTTACCTGCAATGGTTCCGAGAGGGGAAGTACTCAGTCACCGGTAGCTGCTTCGACATCGGCATTGCAACGCGTGAAGCACTCGCACGCTTCGAGAGCAGCTACGATGCCCAATCGAGTGGTAGCCGCGAGATTCGTTCCAGCGGCAACGGTTCGATCATGCGACTGGCCCCGGTGCCGATTCATTTCCTCAACCTCTTTCCCGACAACATCGCAAAGCTCGCCGATCGTGCTGCCGAGTCGAGCTTGCCAACGCATGGCAGCCCTCTTTGCGTCGATGCATGTCGCTATATGGCTTTGATTCTTGCTGGACTGATGCAGGGAATCGATCGCGATGTCGTCTTGTCGCCCGACTGGAAGCCATTGGCCGAGCTTCGCTCTCAACAAGAGTTGGCTCCAGAAATTGCCGAGATCGCCGAGGGAAGCTTTCGCCAACTCAGCCCACCGCAGATTGTTGGCAGTGGTTACGTGGTGAAGAGCATGGAAGCTGCACTGTGGGCCTTCCACGACGCAGGCGATTTCCGCGAAGCAGTGCTCAAGGCGGTCAACCTTGGCAATGACTCCGATACGACCGGAGCGATCTGCAGTCAGTTCGCCGGCGCGTTTTGGGGAGAAAGTGGGATCCCCCATTCCTGGCGAACCGGTTTGGCCAAACCAGAAATGCTGGAAGAAGCCCTTAGCTCGATCCTTTCCTGAAGAGCCTTCTGATGACTGAAGCGACGGATCAACCATCGAAAACCAAACAAGGCCTCGGAACGATTCTTGGCCTGTTGATCTTGGTGTTCTTTGTCGCCGGCGTGACGCCGTCCGCGTTGAGGCTCTTCGGTCAAATTCAGTTCAAGCAACGTTACGACGAGATCATTGCGATTCTCGAGTCTTGGGAAACGCCACCTCCCGGGGCCGATCCAGAGGAATGGAAGAACTGTTGGGGCGCTACGACCACGGCCACTGCCAATGTCTGCTTCTCGAAAAATCTCGTAACCCAGGCCGAAATGGATCGCCTGCTTCTAGACATGCAAGCTCGCCAAGATGCCCCTAACAGTTGGAAGCGTCTGGAGTGGTACTGGCACCGCCTGGCGGAAACCGGTCCCCACGGAAAGAAGTACATCACGAACTTCGAGTATCTGTGGAACGATGGTGCGTCGCCGGAACATCAACTGACGCCCCCGTAACGGTGTTGCTCAAGTAACCGGCATGCGGTTGGGATCGTTGTCGTTGGAGGGGTTCCGGCTTAAAATCAGGGGAATCCTTCGTGGACTTCATCCCTCTTATGCATAGCGGCAATTTCCCAATCCATGACTGCCAACGATCATCTTGCGGCCAGCGAACGCCTTGTGGCCTGGTTTCGCGATCTAGATACTTGTCTGGTGGCTTTCTCAGGCGGTGTCGACAGCAGCGTCGTGGCCAAAGCCGCCGTGTTGGCATTGGGTGAGAACGCCTTCGCCGTGACCGCCAAGAGTCCGAGCGTTGCCGCGCGAGATCTGCAGATCGCCAACGAAGTTGCGGCGGCGATTGGTATCCGGCATGAGGTGATCGAGACTTCGGAATTGAGCCGACCTGGCTACGTGGCCAACGCCCCAGATCGCTGCTTCCACTGCAAATCAGAACTGTACGATCACCTCACCGAGATACGCAGCCAGTTCGCAACCGAAGCGATCGTTAACGGTGCGAACCTCGACGACCGCGGCGACCACCGACCTGGGATGATCGCGGCATCGAACGCCGGCGTTCGCTCGCCCCTCTTGGAATGCGAGATCGACAAGGCGACGCTGCGTGGCATTGCCCGGTTGTGGAACATCCCGGTGTGGGATCGCCCTGCTTCCCCCTGCCTGGCAAGCCGCATCGCTTATGGCGTCGAAGTCACGCCGGAACGCCTGAAGATGGTGGAAGAAGGCGAGGCTTACCTGCGTGGTCTCGGCTTGAACGACATGCGTGTGCGCTATCACGAAGGCGACCTGGCACGTTTGGAAGTGCCTGTCGAATCGATTTCACAACTGGCGGAACCGAACGTGCGAGAGCCGCTTGAGAAAGCGTTCCGCGAGATCGGCTTCAAGTTCGTTGCACTCGACCTGGGTGGCATCAAGTCCGGCAGCTTGAATCAACTGATTCAATTGAACCTGAGTGGTTAAGACGCGTTCTCGCCTTCGTCCGATTCCTCTAACAAAACAGCCACGCTCGATATCGAACGTGGCTGTTGTTTTTTAGTGCTCGTGATTCGCAGGCACTAACTGGCGAAGATGCGATCCATTCGATCCGCGATTTCCGTCAGGCGATCGCGCGGGCCGCCAGAGATTTCAGCCGTTGCCCAGCCTTGGTAATCGATCTCGCGAAGTTCGGCCATCACCTTTGGCCAATCGACATCCCCTTCCAGTAGCTTCGCTCCGAAGCCCTTGCCTTTGCCGTAGTCTTTGATGTCGAGCTTCTTGATTCGCTTGCCGAGAATTGGAACCCATTCGTGTGGCGGCGAGAACTTCACCGTGTTACCAACATCGAAGTAGGCACCCACCATGTCGCTGTCGAGTTCGTCGATGAAGCGAGCTGTTTCCTTTGGATCGGTCAGGAACCCGTTCCAAACGTTTTCCATCAAGATCTGAATGTTTGCTTCCTTGGCGATGGGAATCGCCTTCTTAATCTGTTCGATCGAACGCTCCCAGCACTGCTCATAGGTCACGTCGTTGTTGACGACGCCAGGAACCAACAGCACGCTCGTTCCGCCGTACGACTTGCTGGCGTGAATGGCGGTGATCAAACCTTCGAGCCCCTTTTGACGCACTTCTTCGTCGGGATCGGACAAACGAATGTTCCAGTGAATCGAGTCGACAACGCCATGCACTGGTAAACCAGAGACTTCGATTGCCTTCTTCACTTCTTCAGCGTCGGGACCGCCTGGGGAGTTGAGCTCGATGCCATCGAAGCCCAACTCCTTGAGGACCGTCATCTTGTCGGCCAGTGAACCGGGCACGCCAACCATGCCGACCTTCACTGCTTTTTTGATTCGTTTTTCACCGCTGGCAGTCGTATTATCGGCGGCCAACAAAGAAGCTGGCGATGCCATCGAGAGACCGCACGCAGCAGCGGCGGAGCAATTAGCGAGAAACAAGCGGCGGGAGGATTTCATGGCGGGAGCCTCGGATGGCGGGACAAGAATGGAAAAAGGGTTGATACGAAACTATCGTACCAACCCTTCTGATTCAATAAGCAATGAAGACCAGGAGAATTAAGAAGGAAATCTTAGCAAATTCCTACCAACGTCTCCCCTGCTCTCCCTCGGCCAACTAGCCGTTGCTCGACTCGCGTGGATCGTGCGAGATCGGGTCCATCGCTTTTGTATTCCGTTCGACTGCCAAGGCAATCGTGCGTTGCTCCAAACCATCCTTCGATCGCGAAACGATCGGGAAGATCTGACGCTTGTCAGGGAAATCCATCTTTACCAGGAAAGTGCCGTCTTCCCGCACTTTTACAGGCTCGCCCGAAAGAGTCACAAACGAACCTGCCTTGGTGGAACCATAGACAATCATTTCAACTTCAATGTTGAGATCGAAGTCTTGGTTTGGCTTGCCATTGCAGAACTGATCGCCCACCAGGCCCAAGCGAGCGGCCATCGGCACGCCCACAGGACGACGGAAACGCTGTTCAAGCATTTCACGCAGTTCGCCATCGGCACGTTCTTCATCGGCACCGCCACTCAAGGCATAGATCTTTTCGACGTTCTCGGCGACGTCATCCCAGTTACCGTCGATTTCTTCGCACGAACCTGGGCGAGGCGTGGTGACCACGTTGCTTCGCGAGATCGTGTGGAAGCGACCGTTAGTGGCGAGATAACCGAGGTGGCAACGATAACTCTTTGGTGGATCGACGACGTCGATATACCAGTTCTTAACGCCACCGTGGATTTCGATTTGCTTGACCAGACGTTCCGATCCGCTGGTCATCACTTCACCGTCGACTTCCGTCAGACGAATGACTGGGATCGACGTATGCCAGTCTTGAGCCAAAGCGGCTTTGGCACGTTCGATCGCTTTGCGCGAGACGTCCCAGCTGACATGGAGCCAGTAAGAATCGCGGACCATCAAGACCAAACGGTCTGGCCCGGTCTGCTCAGGCGAGCTGGTGGCCAGGTTCTTGGCAGCTTGACGCTGTTCGTGCAAGTTGCGGATTGATTCCACAACCTTGGGATCGGACTTCTTAACCGGCTTTGCCTTGGTGGCTCGCTTCTTGGCGACCGGGGCGGCTGGTTTTGGTTTTTCGACCGGAGCCTTTTTGGCCTTGGCAACAGCCGGAGCTGGCTTGGCTTTTTTCGGCTTGGCCGCAGTTGATTTAGCCACAGGTGATTTGCTCTTGGCGGTTGGCGTGCTGGCTTTCGCGGCTTTAATGAGGGCTTTCACGAGCTCGTCCTTGCGCATCGCATGCCATCCGGTCACGCCGCGACGCTTCGCCATCTGAGCTAAATCCTTTGCTGTGTACTCTTTGAGAGAAGCGGCGGTGATCAAGACAAGTCCTCCTGGCTCAAAGGATGTGGGCGTCTACGTCGACTTGGGGGGAACGCTGGAATTCACCCCGAGGCAAACTGGTAAGGGGTCGTCGTCCATGACCAGTGTCACTCGACTGCCCCGCTCGATCCTTGAGCAGAAGCTTCACCTGGAACGCAAGTGATAAGGGGAAGTGAATTGCGTAACCGAAAAGCCCAATCGCCGGGCGGCCATTGGTATTGGTTCGTGGGTGGGTGCGTTCTGCCTGCCGTTAGGCGGCAAGCGGAAGGTCCGTCAGTCGCCAAATCTCAACCACTAAGTCGTTGATAACGACTTTAATGGCAGGAACCCTTGCACTACCTTCGAGGAGACCCGAAGCAGCCCTGCAGGGTGGCATTCTTAGGACGCTGACTGGTCCTGATTGTAGCTAATCAGAGGTGGAAATGCAACGCACTGCCCCCCAGTGTTACGGCTAGAAAGTGAAACCAGTTTTGCTGTTTTCCAGAAGTTATGCCGTTTGGGAGGAATTTCACCCCAGTTTTCGGCCCATGCCGCTAGCACAATCCCTTAGGTTTTCCTTCCCAGCTCTTTCGGGGAAAGCTCGCCCTGGCCATTGGATCGGTAATTTTCGATATCAAAGGGCTCTGAGTGGGGACTTTGTGAAAAATTCCACGAATTCCCTCGCTGCGGCGGTTTCACCTGATTGACCATGCTTTGGGGATGACATAGATTGACCGCCATGAGTTCCCGGCAGGTCTTTTCCAAGACCAGTAATATAGAGCAAGGCCGGAAGTCACCTTTTTCGCAAAGGCAAATGCCTTGGCACCGCCGCTCCAACCGGAAATGAATCCGATTGCGAGAGCTTACCTCTGGGTGAGCCGGATCTTCACGATCTGCGGTGAAATGATCCTGCCAGGCATATTAGGTTATTGGCTCGACCAATACCTCGGCTTCCAGTTCTCTCTGTTCGCCCTCTTGGGTTTCCTGTTTGGACTTGTGTTTGGCATGACACACCTGGTGCTCATGGCAACCTCGCTGCAAAACAGCGGACGTGTGGAAGAAGCTCATCCAGAGCACCAACGAGACGACCTCGATTGATTCTTCCGCAAACCCCAACGCCCCGCACGACGAAGCGATGAAGACCCCCGAAGCCAACACTTCTGTTCCGCAGCCCGCGCCGAAGCTGGCATGGCAAGACTTTCTGCCATGCTTATGGATGCTGCTCGGAGTCGTCGGAGTCTTTCCACTCTTCGCCGCATACGGCTACACAAAATACCAACTCGACGGCGTCTTCGCCGCGGTCACGGCCGCATCGGTTGTACTGCTGGCGATGGAAGCCGCACTGCTGTTGACGATCCTGTTTCGCTCTTCAGAAATGAAGATCCAGTCGGTCCTTTTGGGCATGTTTTTCCGAGCGGGAATTCCGCTAGTTTTCGGAATGTTGATGCACAAAGCTGGTGGCCCGCTTGCTGAGGCAGGATTGTTTGGCATGATATTGGTCTACTATCTTTTGACCCTCGCGGTCGAAACTATATTGGCAGTTCAGCTCGTATCTCAGACGTCCACTTATAAGAAAGCCGTTTAGCCGATGGCCGCCGACGAGATCCTGCTCCACATTAAAGACAGTTACTACTTCGAGGTTCCGGGGTGGTTGTGGAGACATGATCATAAGACACATGCCGACTTCCCTGATGTCTGGGTCCGACTCGACCCTGACTTCCAGATGTGGCAAGCCAAACAGGTTTACCACGAACTGGAAACCAGTGGCGAAACCGGCATGCCGAGCGAGCATGACTTTCTGCACGACTACGAACATTGGACCCACTTGCCAGGCAATCATGGCAAGCCTGTCAAACGCTATTTCGCACACCTGGTTGAAGCTGCCCCCGAAGGCAACCTCGCCTGGGCCAAGGCTGGCGAAGAAATGACGACGCTGCATAGTGTCGCCGAATACCGCGCCGCCAAAGACATTGAATGGACGCCGACCAAGATCCAAGGCTACAACAATGCCTTGAGCGGCAAGATCCTGATCCCACAACTTCCAGGCACCAAGTTGCGAAACCTTTACCAAAAGGAATCGGGCTTCGCGATCTCGAAGTTCATGGTGATTGAAGTGTTCGTCGCCATTATCATGGCAATCATCTTCATCGCCTATGCACGCCGCGTCTCGAAGGGTCAGCTCCCTAAGGGCTGGTTCTGGAACTTGATCGACGTTTTCATCGTCTATCTCCGTCAAGACGTCGCCAAAGCCAATATCCATCACGGTGCCGACAAGTTCGTTCCGATCTTGTGGACGCTGTTCTTCTTCATCCTCGGTTGCAACCTGTTTGGTCTCATTCCCTGGATGGGATCGCCAACCGGTTCGATCAGTGTCACCGTTACCTTAGCTGTCGCCGTGTTATTTATAGGCATGGGCGCAGGGGCCAAGGAATTTGGTGCCCTTGGTGTGTGGATGAATCTGGTCCCTGGCATGGAACTGCCCACGGCCATTTCGATCGTAATTAAGCCGATGATGTTCGTCATCGAGTTGTTGGGGCTTTTGATCAAACACGCGGTGCTTGGCGTTCGTCTTCTGGCGAACATGGTTGCCGGTCACGTGGTGTTGCTGGCGATCATGGGCCTGGCTATTGAAATTCAGTCCCTGTCGGGTGTCATTGCATGGCCGGTAGGACTTGTGATTCTGATTGGATGTGTGATGCTTAGCTGCCTCGAATTGTTCGTGGCATTCCTGCAGGCATACATCTTTGCACTGTTGTCCGCCTTGTTCATCAACTCCGAAACGCACAGCCACTAAGGTGCGGCAAGGAGCGATCAAGCCAGACTTCGGTTTGCTTCCTTTCGACGTTAACTTTTGTTTCATCGAGATACGCGTAAACGCCTTTCGCTACGGTTGAGGAGACCTGTTCCGTGATCAAGTTCGCCAAATTGAGCATCTTGAGTGTTGTTGCCCTGTTGGCTTGTGCCATGCCTGCGATGGCTGCTGACACCGACTCGTTCGTCATGACCAACTACTTCGGTATCGGCCTGGTCGTTATCGGTGCTGCTTACGGTATCGGTAAGTTGGCCAGCAGTGCCCTGGAAAGCATGGCTCGCCAGCCAGAAGTCGCTGGTAACATCCAGACGGCCATGATTATCGCCGCGGCTCTGATCGAAGGTTTTACCTTCTTCGCCCTGGTCATTTGCTGGTTCGGCTAAATCGTTCCGGCACGTAACTGCTGGTTCCCACCCCCAATCCGCATTCGGTTCGTTTCCTGGGATTGATTGACGATGCGCAGCGCACTGCTAACCCGTAACATGTGGAGCCCTTTGGCTGCTCTCCTTCTGTTTGCCTTGCTGGTTGCCCCAAGTTGGGCACAGGAAGATAAGAACGAAGGAGATGCCGCGCAAAACGAGGCGGCTCCCATGGCTGCTGCCGACGAAGAGGCCCCGGAAATTACCGAAGAGGAAATGGAGCGTCAGCACGCGAAAGCGGACCCTGAGCTTCCATCCGACGGAGCTCATGCTCCCGAAGATATGGAGCACAACCCGCACGATCTTTCGCACAACGATGGCTCGGCTATGATCGCGGCTCCTCATGAAGCCAACCTCGATCTGGCTGCCTTCACGCTGATCGTTTTCATTGTCCTGGTGGTGGTGCTGGGACTCTTTGCCTGGACACCGATCCTCGCCGGACTTAAAGCCCGCGAGAGCTCGATGGAAGGCAAGATGAAGAAGGCCGAAGAGATGTACGAACAGGCCAACGCCAAGTTGGCTGAGTACACCCGGAAGCTTTCCGAATCTCAGCAAGAGATCAAGCAGATGCGGGACGATATGGTCAAGGCGGCCGACGAAAAGGCAAAGCAGATCGTGGAAGCGGCCGAAAAGTCCGCCTCTGCGACTCTCGATCGAGCGACTCGCGAAATCGACGCTGCCAAGGGTGCCGCCATCAACGAACTGGCCCAGGCATCGGTCAACCTGGCTGTCGACCTCGCGGGACAAATCACCCGCAAGGAACTCAAGGCCGAAGACCACGCCAACCTGATCCAGGACTCGATTTCCAAGCTGCCTAGCAACAACTAAGCACGCTTCAAGAAATCGGTAACCACGCACGACTTCCCCTTCGTCAGGATATCCTTCAGCACCATGGCTGGAACATCTTCCGACAAACAGACATTCGATCTTGGCCGGCAGCGGATCGGCACCGTGTATGCCAAGGCGCTGCTGGCGGCCGCTGATGAGGCAGGCCAAACGGATGCTGTGCTGGAAGATTTCGGCTCGCTGATCCACGACGTGATCAACCAACGTGAAGATCTTCGTCACGCGATCTGTGGTGGCATCATGTCGGAAGAGCAGCGTATCGAGGTGCTGGACAAGGCGTTCGGCGGCAAGATGACCCCTGTGCTGCTCACCTTCTTGAAGGTGGTCACCCAGCACGAGCGACAAGATTGTCTTCGCGAGATTTACAACGCCACCGTGAAGCTGAACAACGAGCGACGCGGCATTGTTGAAATCACCGCGACAACCGCTACCGAGCTTCCTGAAGAGATGGCCGCCAACCTGACGGCCACCTTGCAGTCGAAGCTGGGACGCGAGGTTGTTCTTAAATCGGAAGTCGATCCAGACGTTATCGGCGGTTTGATCCTGCATATCGGAGATACGGTCTTCGATGGCAGCGTCGCCAACCGGCTGAAGCAGCTTCGACAGAAGGCCCTCGAAACCACGGCTCAAGAGGCGAAAGCGTCGCTCGAGCGATTCACCAATTCAACGCAGAGTTAAAGCAGTAGACGGTAAGTTCCATGAAATTCAACGCGGACGAAATCGCTTCTGTCATCAAACAGGAAATCCAACAGTTCGACACGCAAGTCGACGTGCGAGAAGTTGGACGTGTCCTGGAAGTGGGTGACGGTATCGCTCGGGTCTACGGCCTTTCCGGCATCATGGCCGGTGAAATGGTCGAGTTCCCTAACGGCACGATCGGCCTGGCCTTCAATCTCGAAGAAAACAGCGTCGGTGTGATCATTCTGGGCGACTACCTCACCATCAAAGAAGGTGACGAAGTCAAAGCCCTCGGTACCCTGCTCTCGGTTCCCGTCGGTGACGCGGTGCTGGGTCGCGTGGTCGATCCGCTCGGCAACCCGCTCGACGGCATGGGTCCGATCCAGGCCACCGAAACTCGCCCAGTCGAATTCCTCGCTCCTGGCGTGTCGGAACGTAAGCCGGTTCACGAACCAATGCAGACCGGTATCAAGGCTGTCGACGCCATGACCCCGGTTGGTCGTGGTCAACGTCAGTTGATCATTGGTGACCGTAAGACGGGCAAGACGGCGATCGCCCTCGACGCCATCCTGAACCAGAAAAACACCGGCGTGAAGTGCTTCTACGTCGCTGTCGGTCAGAAGGACTCGTCGGTCGCTGGTGTGGTCGAAGTGCTTCGCCGCAACGGTGCCATGGATTACACCACGGTGATCGTCGCTGGTGCGAGTACTCCTGCTCCTTTGCAGTACGTGGCTCCTTACGCCGGTACCGCGATGGCCGAATACTTCATGTTCAACGGCCAGGCCGCTTTGATCGTCTACGACGACTTGTCGAAGCAAGCTTCCGCCTACCGCGAACTGTCGCTGCTGATGCGACGTCCGCCAGGTCGTGAAGCCTATCCTGGCGACGTGTTCTATTGCCATAGCCGCCTGTTGGAACGTTCGGCCAAGCTGAGCGACGCCCTGGGTGCTGGCTCGCTGACTTCGCTGCCGATCATCGAAACGCTCGAAGGCGAAGTTTCCGCATACATTCCGACCAACGTGATTTCGATTACCGACGGTCAGATTTATCTCCAGCCCGACTTGTTCTTCGCTGGTATCCGTCCGGCTATGAACGTCGGTATCTCGGTCTCCCGCGTGGGTGGTAACGCCCAGATCAAGGCGATGAAGAAGGTCGCCGGTGGTCTGCGTCTCGACCTGGCAGCCTTCCGCGAATTGGAAGCGTTTGCCCAGCTCGGTACCGAACTCGACGAAGCGACCCAGCGTCGTCTCGATCGCGGTTACCGCATGGTCGAACTGCTGAAGCAGGGCCAGTACAAGCCGCTGGACGTTTACGATCAAATCCTCAGCATCTACGCTGGTACCCGTGGTCACTTGGACGAAGTGCCTGTGGTCGACGTACTGCGTTGGGAAGCTGAATACCTCGAATTTGCGAAGGCCAAGTACCCGCAGATTCGAGAACAACTGGAAGCGACTAAGGACCTGACCGACGAAGTCCGCGATCTGATGGAAAAGGCAATCGCCGAATTCCAGAAGACGTTCGTTACTTCCTAGTCCGCCCAAGTCCCATCGCTCCGCCGCGATCCTATTAGCCAGTAAATACCATGGCCAATCCCAGAACCCTCGACAAACGCCGCAAGTCGGTTCGCAACATCAAGAAGATTACGCGAACGATGGAGCTTATCGCCACGGCCCGCTTCAAGCAGGCCATGGATCGAGCTTCGGCTGCCACGGCGTTCACTTCGCGGATCACGCAGTTGGTGAAAGACCTGACCGCGGCCGACCTGCAGTTCGAGCATCCACTGCTGGAAAAGCGGGATTCGAAGAAGAAGGCTGTGTTGCTGGTGCTGACCTCGAATCGCGGTCTGTGCGGTGGTTTCAACGGTAACATCTGCCGAGCGGCCTTCCCTCGCCTGGCAGAACTGCAAGCCGAGTACGACGAAGTCGAGCTGCGAATCTCCGGTAAGAAGGGGATCGCCATCTTCCGCATCCAGCGGAAGCGTACCGCCGACGTCTCGTACCTCCAATTTGAAGACAAGCCGAAGTACGAAGAAGTGGAACCGATCGCTGTCGAATTGCTCGACGCGTTCCAGTCCCACGAAATCGATCGCCTCGACGTTGCCTACATGAAGTTTGTTTCCAGCTCGCGGCAAGAGCCATGCCTGGAAACGCTGCTTCCACTCGGTTCCCTCGAAGGGGCCGACGCTGAAGGTTCGGCTCCTAGCGAGTCGAAGGGCTCGATGTACGAGTTCATCCCTTCGGCCGAAAGCATCCTGGAAGAGGTCGTTCCGACCAGCTTCAAGGTGAAACTGTTCAAGTGCTTCCTCGACGCCGCCGTGTGCGAACAAATTGCCCGAATGGTGGCAATGAAGGCTGCGACCGAGAACGCCAACGATTTGATCAAGTTCCTGTCACGCGAATACAACCGTGCCCGTCAGGGACGTATTACCAACGAAATTATGGAGATCATCGGCGGCGTCGAAGCTCTGGCAAGTTCCTAACGAGCATCCGCGTAGCCCCGATCCCAAACCTTTTGGTCTGAATTTCCATCGAGAAAAGAAATATGGCGACTGCGACCGACCAGAAAATCGGAAAGATCACCCAGGTCATCGGTTCGACCTTCGATGCCGAGTTCGGCGAAGGTCAATTGCCGGCGATCTATAACGCTGTGAAGGTTCAAGGCGACTATAAGGGCGTCTCGATTAAACTGACCGGCGAAGTTCAACAGCACCTGGGCGGTAACCGCGTTCGCTGTATTGCTCTGGGTAGCACCGACGGTCTGATCCGCGGCCTGGACTGCGTCGACCAAGGTGTGCCGATTTCGGTTCCTGTTGGTAAGGCGACCCTGGGCCGCGTGTTCAACGTGACCGGCGATCCGATCGACGGTCGCGGTCCGGTTGATGCCGAAACCTACATGCCCATTCACCGCTCGGCTCCGGCAGTTGACGAACTGTCGACCAGCACGGAAGTGTTCGAGACCGGTATTAAGGTGATCGACCTTCTGACGCCGTTTGTGCGTGGTGGTAAAGCGGGTCTGTTCGGTGGTGCCGGTCTGGGTAAGACCGTTATTCTCACCGAGCTCATCGCTCGTATCGCTTCGGCCCACGGTGGTTTCTCGGTGTTCGCCGGTGTCGGTGAACGTACCCGTGAAGGAACCGACCTTTGGCTCGAAATGCAGGAAACGGAAATCGGTACGACCGGCCGTTACGTTATCGAACAAACCTGCATGGTGTTCGGTCAGATGAACGAACCACCAGGTGCTCGTCTGCGTGTCGCCATGAGCGCCCTGACGATGGCCGAACATTTCCGTGATGCGACCGGAACCGATACCCTGTTGTTCGTCGACAACATCTTCCGCTTCTCGCAAGCGGGTTCGGAAGTGTCCGCTCTGCTGGGTCGTATGCCTTCGGCCGTGGGTTACCAGCCAACCCTGGCAACCGAAATGGGTGCCCTGCAGGAGCGTATCGCTTCGACCAAGAAGGGTGCTATTACTTCGGTGCAGGCCGTTTACGTTCCTGCGGACGACCCGACTGACCCGGCTCCTGCCACGGCGTTCGGTCAGCTCGACGCGTTCATCTACCTCGAACGATCGATTTCGGAAAAGGGTATTTACCCGGCCGTGGATCCGCTGGCATCGTCCAGCCGTATTCTCGATCCGCAGTACGTGGGTGAACGCCACTACGCGATCGCTCGCCGCGTTCAGACCACCTTGCAGCGTTACCGCGAACTGCAGGACATCATCGCGATTCTCGGTATCGACGAATTGAGCGAATCGGACAAGACGATCGTGCATCGTGCTCGTCGTATTGAACGCTTCCTGTCGCAGCCGTTCCTCGTGGCTGAAAAGTTCATCGGCAAGCCGGGCGAAATCACGCCGTTGGCCGACACCATCCGCAGCTTTGAAGAAATCTGCGATGGCAAGTGGGACCACCTGCCAGAATCGGCCTTCATGTATGTTGGTTCGATCGAACAGGCAGAAGAACAAGCCAAGAAGATGGCCAAAGAGAAGGGTTAATCCGTGCCTTCCATCCAATGCATTGTGGTCACGCCGGAAAAGACCGCACTCGAAACGACTGCTGACTTCATCGCCCTCCCCCTCGCGGACGGCGAGATGGGTATCGGTGAAAACCACGCCCCAGTGATCGGTCGACTCGGTTACGGCGAAATGCGAATCGTCTCTGGCAGCCAGACCCAGCGTCTGTATGTCGACGGCGGCTTCGTTCAGATCTCGAATAATGAAGTCAATATCCTGACCGGCAAGGCGATCCCTTCCGCTCAGATTGATGTGGCACAGGCCGAAGTCCAATTGGCGGAAGCCTCGAAAGCGGCTGCCCCTACCGACGAACTGGCAGCGATCAAAACGCGCAACATCGAACAAGCCCGCAACCAGATCCGGGCCGCCAAGCGAGCTGGCAAGTAAGCATCGCTTCGCACTGATTGATTCTACTGATAGCACCGGCCTCATAGGCCGGTGCTATCTTTCTTGATGCGTTCGGCTGGCAATCGAAGTTGTCTATCTTACCGAAACGCCACGGCTGGTAATCTGCGTCCGAATTCCGAACGCTTGCTGGCATTTCCTCGCGAAAACCTTCCCCCTCTCGGTCGATCAATCAAAACAAGTGGGGAAGGAGCACAGGCAGGCAGTTCCCCACCATGGCATCGTAGGTGAAGGTAAAGTCGGAATGGAACGAGATCTCCCAAACGCCCCGGCCAATGTCCAGCAATCCCATGACCGCTCTGGCAAAGAAGCGGCCTTGTTTATTTCGCGCGGACAAGCCAACCAACGTGAACGCCGAATCGATTCGGCCATGTTCACCATTGGATCGGGGTCAGACTGCGACCTGGTTCTGGGAGATGACCAGTTTCCCGAACTGTTCGCCTACGTGCTGCGTACCCACGATGGTTACCGAATCCGTTGCCTGACTCCGGAACCGGTCCTGACGGTCAATGCTGAAGATGCGATCGCCACCCGATTGGAAGAAGGCGATCGAATCCGTTGCGGTCCGTACGAATTTCGATTTCACCAGCTTGCCGCCTCGCCATCGCGTCCGGCGGACGGCAGCTCGACCAAACTTTCATCCGCAGCGATGTCTTGGATCGCGACGGATGGCCAGACCCAGGACGGCATCGCGGCCGCGCACCGGCTGATCCGCGACATTCGTTTGCGGATCGATGGTATCGGCCAATCCACTCAATCGCACCGCCGGTCGGCATGACTCGGCATAACCCCGAATTTCGGAAGAGTAGGTTTGATGCAACCGATTGCCCCAATCCTCGGTAACGAGCCATTGTCGCTGTTGCCGTACGATGACGATGTCCTCGAGTCGCTACGTCAGGCTCGCACGGCCATTCAACTGGACGAGCAGCCATCGGTCGTTATTTCGGCCCGTTGCGATCTGCTGAAGGACGAACTGCGCGAGCTTTACGAGCAACTGCTGGCCACCAACTAAACATGGCCACCAAGTTGCCTGCGCAATAGGGTTCAACTACGATCGAGAGCGTGAACGATAACGCTCTGCCCATTGTCAGTCATCTCCATCCTCTGCGACGTATTCTGACGTGTTGTGCAGTTGCGTTGCCGTTTCTTGTGCTTGCCGTGTTCTTCTTTGGCAAGTGTTTCGTCTACCAGGAACAATTCTTGTTCCGCGATGCAGCCCACTTCTATTACCCCTTGTTCCATGAAGTCGCTCGGCAATGGAAGAGTGGTGAGGTTCCGCTTTGGTCTCCGATGGATGGCATCGGGATGCCCCTGGCCGCTGATGCAACATCCAGCGTGTTCTACCCTGGCAAACTTCTGCTGATCACGCCGCTCGGCTTCGGGTTCGGCATGCGGCTTTATGCCCTCGTCCATTTCGCGTTGGCTTACTTCGGTATGCTCTGGGCCGCGAGAACCTGGCGTTGCTCGCTTCCCGCTGCCGTGATGGCCGCCGTCACTTATGCCTTCAGCGGACCGGTGCTGGGCTACCATGCGAATATCATTTTCCTGGTCGGTGCCGCATGGCTTCCGATCGCATTGGCTTGCGGTTGGATCCTTGCTCGCCGCCCTGCCCTTCCCGCTGCACTAGGCCTTGCCTTCGCTCTGTCCATGATGGTCCTCGGCGGGGACGCCCAACTGGCGTATCACACGATGATGATGCTGACGCTCGCGGCGATCTTTTTCGTGCTGCCGTGGCGAAGACTTCCCAACTGGAAGATCTGGCTAGGTGGACGCACCTTGCGTCTTGCCACACTGGTCGCGGCCGCTGGCCTGGCGATCGGGCTATCCGCGATTCAAATCTTGCCCACGAGCCAATGGGTTAGCCGAAGTTTACGAGCCACCAGCGAAGAGCCTCGCAGCCTTTACGAAGCGGCCCTACTGGTCGCCACCGGAAAAGAGGTCGACTTTGACTCGCTACGCGGG
The DNA here is from genome assembly GCF_039541315.1 of Bremerella cremea. Lineage (GTDB taxonomy): Bacteria > Planctomycetota > Planctomycetia > Pirellulales > Pirellulaceae > Bremerella > Bremerella cremea. The sequence continues at coordinate 714,463 of NZ_BAABFZ010000003.1, forward strand.
AAGCCTCATCCCGATTCGCATGCCCGGCATAGCTACGACTTCAGCATCCCTCCCTGGCACTGGCCCGAGGCATTCGTCGCCAACTTCAGCGGGCAGATGTATCCTCGCAATCAACGCTGGACGCGAGCCATCCCTGCTGAAGGTCGCATCTGGCTTCAGACCTTGTTCATGGGAACGTTGGCCTGTTTGCTGGCCGGAATCGCAGTGTGGCATTGCCCGAACCGGCGAGTCGATCGCTGGCTGGTCGCTATCGGTTTATTTGGCGTGAGCGCCAGTCTGGGATGGTATGGCCTTGGCTGGCTGTTGAATGAAGTCGGCTACGGGCTAGGTTGGGACGATGAAACGCTGCCGATCGGTTCGCCGTTTGGTGGGCTCTATTGGCTGCTGAATATGACCCTGCCGAAGTACGCCGGCTTCCGCTATCCGGCGAAGTGGTGGATCTTCGTCGTGTTCGCCATTGCCGTTCTCGCCGGCCGAGGCCTTGACCAGGTCAAGCTTTCCCGGCGTTTCATCCTGGTTGCCATCAGCTTGGCAGGCACGTTTGCTTTGGCTGCTGTAATCGTGTGGCTCGCTTCCGCCACGCTCGGAGCGATGATGCCAGTCTCGCCCGACGATACGTTGTTCGGCCCGCTCGACGGCACCACCGGATTAATCCAACTGGCAACCGGCTTACTCTGCGGATCGCTGGCGATTGCCGCGTCAATCGTGGCGCTGCGGTTCGCTCCTCGGTCATTCGCCGTCGCGATGATCGTGAGTATCGCGACGGTGGAAGTGATGTTGGCCAACCACTGGGTCGCCCCTTCCGCGCCGCAGCAGCTTTGGAATCCGATTGCCTCCGATCAAACGACCGTGCAGTTCGAGAACAAGCGGTTCTTCAAAACGGTTTACTTCGATCGCTCGAAGAACCATTACCCAGATTCATTCGCGACAACCGGCTCGGACGAGCGGATGGTGGAAGGATTGAAGATCGACCAGAAGACCAACTTCCCACGCTACCCTCTGTTGAAATTGATGCGGGGCATACCTTCCGTCGTCAGCATTCGCCCTCGCGATATGGAAACAGTCTGGAGCTACCCAGACAAGCCGCTGGTCGTCACGATGCAGGGAGCCTATCACGAACGCGAGAAGCGTTGGCCGGTGGCGTGGTGGCAAGCGAACGTGCAGTGGCACGATCCGATCGATGAGAGTTCGCCATCGGCCGTCACTCAGGGAACGTATGAGATCCTGGACATGGTGAAGAATACGACGTTGCCTGATCCGATCTATCCGCGATCAAACATCCGCCCTTCCCGCTTCCATTGGGCGAATAGCGCGACCATCTGGCAGCCCACCGTGCTTGAAGCAGATGCGGCCAATCGACTGAGCTTTCCGACGCTTCCTGCGAGCGTGTATGTCTTCTCGAAACCGAATCGTATTCGTGGCGGACAGTTCGAGGTCGAACTGGTGAACTGCCAGCCAGGCTGGGTCGTGCTGCAAGACTATTACGACGAAGGGTGGCAGTGCGAGGTCATCGATGCCAACGGCGACCCTCGCGCAGATGTCCCTATTTACCGGGCAAACCGCGTCATGATGGCGGTTCCGGTGCAGAAAGGGGATAAGCTCGTGCGGTTGACCTATTGGCCGACGTCGTTCGTCGTCGGTGCTTGGATCACCGCCGGCAGCGTGCTGTTACTGCTCGTGCTGACCGGCATCGCGACGTGGCAGGCCCTTCCTCCACGGACGCCCCAGGGACGAACGTTTCGCACTTCTTAGATCTGGAAGTTGAGTTCTTCTTCCAGTTGCCCCACCGCTTCCGAGCGAAGTCGGAGGCGTGGCTTTTCCAGCAGTACCGTCGTGTTCGGATCGACGCTTCGGGTCAGCCAGACGCTGGAACCAATCACGCTGTGATTGCCCACGACCGTTCGCCCACCCAGGACCGTGGCATTCGCATAGATCACCACGCTGTCTTCAATCGTGGGATGACGCTTGATTCCGCGAACGAGGTTGCCCTCGTTGTCGGTATCGAACGACAAGGCACCCAGCGTCACGCCCTGATACAGCTTCACGTGCTTGCCGATCTCGCAGGTCTGACCAATCACCACACCGGTGCCGTGGTCGATGAAGAAGTAACTGCCGATCGTTGCCCCAGGATGAATATCGATCCCGGTTTGCTTGTGGGCCCATTCGGTCATCATCCGCGGAATGAACGGCACGCCGAGCCGGTAAAGCGTATTCGCCACGCGGTAAACGGTGATCGCTTCCAGGCCGGGATAGCAGAAGATGACTTCATCGAGGTTCGTGCACGCAGGGTCACCATCGTAAGCGGCCTGAACGTCGGTGGCGAGAATCTCGCGGAGGTTTGGGATGCGATTGAGAAACTCGATCGCCATGGCCTGACCTTTGGCCTCGAAGTCGGTTTCTTGCTGCGGATCGCAGGTGTCTGGCTTGCCGTTGACGCGTTCGTCGTGGCGTAAGGCCCGAGCGATCTGGACGGTCAGCTTGTCGTGCAGACCATCGATGATGTCACCCACGTGATAGGTGATGTTGCCCATGTGCAGGCCCTCACGGCGCTGGTAACCGGGATAGAGGATTTCCTTGACGTCTTCCAGGATCGAAATCACCACTTCGTAATTGGGCAGTGGGCAGTGCCCCAGATGGTTGATCTTACCGATCTGCTGGTAGGTGCTGACGATGCGGTCGGTCAGCGTAGGAAGATCTTCTTTCAAGCGTGCATCGGAAGCCATCGCGTGTGTCCTTTGATTTTGAACCGTTGAGAGAGGTGGGCCGTGGTACCAGGGTCGATCGCAGGCCAGAGCTAGCAGCAGGCCTGAGTTGCTTCTAAGAGCAACAACAGAGGCAGGTTCGACAGTAGCAGGTAGCCAGCCGTTGCATGGTTCGGTTCAAGTTTGCCGGTTGCATGGACTTTTCCACAGGGTTCATTCAGGGGTTGGATGCCCGGCCTGACAAATGGTCACCAATGTTTTCGTCGTCAGAGACGTTAAAAATGAACCCTAACGGGGCAATCAATAAAAAAGCCCTCGCTTTCGTATTTTCGCAAACTTGAAAGCAAGGGCAAGCACACAGAAGGTACGGGAAATATTTCCTGGGTGCGATAAGCCACCGACTCCCTCTCCCTCTGCAGGGAGAGGAAGCAGAATCGGGGATCGCCTTAGGTTGCCATCTCCTCTTCTTCTTGCATGTGGTAGCGATGCTTCTCTTGCAGATGTGTCGGCATCGGGGCGTAGTGCGAGAAGTTCATGCTGTAACTTCCCTGGCCGCCGGTCAGACTCGACAGGCTACGTGCGTACGAGCCGGTCTCTGCTAAAGGAGCGACACAAACGACTGTTTGCATGTTCGGGCCTGCATCTTCGGTTCCCGAAATCTGGCCACGCCGGGTCGCCATGTCGCTGTAAACATCTCCCACACATTCCACTGGAACGGTCACGTGCATCTCGACCATCGGTTCCAGCAATTGCGGGCCAGCCAGCTTGCACACCTCTCGCATCGCTGCCGATGCCGCAATTCGGAACGCCGTTTCCGAGCTGTCGACCGGATGATGCTTTCCGTAATGGACTTCCACGCAGACGTCCTGCATCGGATAGCCAGCCAGAACGCCTTTGTGAACACGATCGAGCAAACCCTTTTCGACTGCCGGCATGAAGTTGCCAGGGATCGAAGCCCCCACGATCGAATCGATCCACAGGAAGTTCATCGAATCGAAGTAGTGGACATGCTTCATGCTGGGGAAGTTTGCCTTCGTCGCGAACGTGGCGATATCAGTTCCCTGAGGTAGTGGCTGCACGCGGATGTGCACTTCGCCAAACTGACCTCGCCCACCCGACTGCTTTTTGTGGCGATACGAACCATGCGCCGGATAGGTGATCGATTCGCGGAACGGAATCCGAGGTTCATACGTTTCGATCTCGAGATGGTCGCGTCGAGCCAGGCGTTCCTGGATCAGCGACAGATGCAGCTCGCTCATGCCTCGCAGCACCAGTTCGTGCGTCTCTTCATCATGCTCGACGCGGATCGTCGGATCCTCTTCGACCAGCTTATGAAGGGCGACGCTGAGCTTCGCTTCATCGTTCCGACTCTTGGGACGGATCGCCACGCCGACCATCGGTTGTGGAAACTCGATTTCAGGAAGTTCCAACTCCCCTTCATTCGTCCCGGTATGCAGTTGATCCATCTTGGCCACCGCCACGATATCGCCAGGGCCGGCATGATCGACCGGAACCAGGTGATTCGCTTGCACGTCCAGCAGTTGACCAATTCGCAAACCCTTGCGGCCGTTGCTACCGGGCAAGGTCATATCTTTTCGCAGCGTTCCATTGAACACGCGGATGTAACTAAGCTTCTGCACGAACGGATCGATCCGGGTCTGGATGACCTGGGCGGCGAGAGGGCCGTCAGGATCGCCCGATAGTTCGATCTCGCTGCCGTCCATCCTCCGCGCGGTGCGATGCACCATCGATGGCGGCAACGAACAGAGGGCCATCGCATCGAGCAGTTCGGCAATGCCCACCCCCTTCTTGATGCTGCAGCAGACGATCGGAATTAACGTTCCTTTTGCGACCGCTTGGGGGATGAGCTGTTTCAAATCTTCGGTGGATGGCACTTCGCCTTCGAAGTAGCGTTCCATCCACGCTTCGTCCGCTTCGATCGAAGCTTCAACGAGCGACTCTTTGTAAATGGCTGGGTCGATCGGGGCGTTCCGGGTGTCGGCACGTTCATCAAAGATGCTCAGCACACCTTCGATACTTCCGTGCACCAGTTCCGGAAAATTGATCGGCACACAGGCCTGGCCAAACGTATCACGGATCGATTGCATCAACGCGGCGAAGTCGAGATGATCGGCATCGATCTTGTTGAGCACGATCATGCGACCAATCCCAGCTTTCTCCGCTTCCGTAAATACACGTCGCGTGTTCACGGCGATACCGGCATGGGCATCAATCACAATCATGGCCGTATCAGCACCCCGCATGGCCGAGATCGTTTGGCCAATGAAGTCGGGATAGCCAGGGGCGTCGATTACATTGAATCGCAGCCCCTCATGTTGAAAATGGGCGAGCGTCGCCTCAATAGAAAGGTGATGAGCCTTTTCCTCGGGCTCGAAATCACAAACACTTGTTCCGTCGTCCACACTGTGGAATCCATCCACCGCGTGCGTGGTCTCGAGGAGGCGGTCAATCAGGCTCGTCTTCCCGGTCGAACCGTGACCGCATAGAACAATATCGCGGACGGTCTCTGAAACACAAGTAGCCATAATAAACTCCTTCCGTGTGTGGAAATAACACGAGAAAAGGATGCGTCCCCATGGGGAATCCACGGGAAACCTCTTCTCCGTGGGGTGGCTGTTTATGGCAGCTGAAAACTGGTTTTCAGTGTCAGTCTGTGGTGTTCAGGTCGGGGTAATTGCTCCGAGATGAATCAAGTTACATGTGTCATATTCTATTATAGTATTATCGACCTAATGCGGGAGAATTACCGGTCTGAGTTATTCCAAATGGTGGAAATTTCTCGACCGCTTGCACCCGAACAATCAATACATGATGTTCCTTTTCATTGAACTGCGACGCGACCAAAAGGTAAGCTTCTGGTGCGTTGCCTTCGTATAAGAATCGCTCCTCAATCTGATCGGAACGCGAGACCTGTTCGGTCGCCCAGGCTTCGCGATCATCCTTCTGATGGCGCAGGTTTAACTGCATCCGAAACTGCAGTTGTCCACCTGATTTTCTCACACCGAAGAAGCCTGCAATTTGTCCGGTGTCTAATAAATAGCGAGGCGAGGTATCGGAGGGAAACAGCTCAGGACCGATGAAGGAACTGGCATGGGCGACCGCCGGCCAATCTCCGACAAGCACCTCGTTCTCGAGCAAAGGTCTGCTAGAACCATTGAGAAGCGAGGCGCGTTGTTGCTCGGTGATCACGGCCCAGCAAGAGGTCGAGTTCGCCATAAGGTTCCACGTCGTGTCGATCGCTTTGACATCGGCAGTCGGCAGATCGTAGATCTCATAAAGAACGACTGCCTCGGCAGGTCGATGGTATCCCCAGATTCCCAAGCCGATCGCCAACAGAGTGACGATCAGCATCATGGTTCCCAGACTGAATCGAAGTGAACTTCGACGTGCCAAGCGTTGGGGTTGGGATTCAGAAGGTTCCGAACGCTCGGGTTTCATGGCCGGCAGTTACCTCACGCCGCCGGCAGCTTCCACTGCCTGACTGACGGTTAAACGTCCTTCGTAAAGTGAACGACCAACGATCGCACCATCGAGGCCTGCTTGAGCCAGGTTCGTGACATCCTCCACGGTGGTCACGCCGCCCGAAGCGACGACCGGCAGACGCACGGCCTGCTTCATGGCTTGCATCGCTTCGACATTCGGACCGGCCAGCATGCCGTCGGTCGCGATGTCTGTGTAAATGAGGGCAGCGATGGGCAGGTGCTCGTAGGTCTTCGCCAGATCGATAGCCGACGTGCTGCTCACTTCCAACCAACCATCGGTAGCGACCATGCCTTCTTTGGCATCGATCCCCAGCACGAGCTTCTCGGGGAACTTCTCGCACATCGCGGCGAACCAGTCTGGTTCTCGCAGGGCCTTGGTACCGATCACCAAACGAGCCAGGCCCAGATCGAGCAGCTGTTTGATAGTCTCTTCGTCGCGGATGCCTCCACCCACTTCGCAAGGAATATCGACCGCCGAGACAATGGCGGAGATCGCGGCACGATTTTTCAGGCTGCCATCTTTGGCACCATCCAGATCGACCAGATGCAGACAGTCGGCACCTTCGCCAACCCAACGCTTGGCCATCTCGGCTGGGTCGTCGCCATAGACCGTTTCGCGGTTGTAATCCCCTTGCTGGAGTCGGACACACTTGCCGCCGAGGAGATCGATCGCGGGCCAAATCTGCATGGTGGGTTCCTTTCTGCACCACACGATCGAAACCGGTGGCGTTCTGGCAATATCTCAAATAGGGAGAAACACGGCAAGAAAATTCCTGCCGCCGGGAAGTTAGACCGCCGTCGGCGTTACGCCAATTCGGCGAAGTTCTGCAGCACCTTCAAACCAGCATGCTGGCTCTTTTCAGGGTGGAACTGCGTCGCGTAGAGATTGTCTTTCCAGACAGCCGCACAAAAACGACCGCCGTAATCCGCCTCGATCGCAACGACGTCCGAGTCTTTAGGAACGACATAATAAGAGTGGACGAAATAGAAATTCGTCCCTTCGTCGATCCCCTCGAAAATCGGCGGCTTGTGGAGGAAGCAGGCCTGATTCCAGCCCATGTGGGGGACTTTGTAGCCGTGTGGCAGGTCGAACTTGACCACTTCGCCCGGCAAGATCCCCAGGCCTTCGTGCTCGCCACCTTCGTAGCTGACGTCGAACAGCATCTGCAGACCGAGGCAAATCCCCAGAAACGGCGTGCCTGCTTCGATCTGATCTTTGATGGGTCCTACCAGGTCACGGCGACGTAGCTCGTCGACGGCGTCGCCACACGCCCCGACGCCTGGCAAGACAAGCTTGCTGGCCGAGGCGATTTCCTTCGGATCGCTGGTGATATGGGCCTCGTGCCCGGTTCGCTCGAAAGCTTTTTGGACACTGCGGAGGTTTCCCATCTGGTAGTCGACGATCGTAATCATCAGCGAACGAATTCTCTTCACGGGACAGTACGAACAGGCCAGCAGCCGGAGATGCAAGGATCCCCCTGGCGGACACAAACCACGAACATAAGTTCGCCTAGGCCACCCATTGTAATTCGTCCGCCCCCATTCTGGCAGACGTGCCCGGGCAGAGATCGCCGCTAGTTCGACGATTCGGCGTAGATAACCAGGTCGACACGGCGATTTCGCTGCTGCCCGGCGGGGGTCGCGTTGGAGACAACCGGGTGATTCGAGCCATGCCCGACGACCACAATCCGTGACGGATCAAGCCGATAACGGCCGGTCAACTGGTCGAAGATCGACTGGGCCATGCTGGCGGAAAGCTGATGATTCGACGTATAGGGCGGGTTTACCGGCTGATTGTCGGTGTGCCCTTCGACCCCAATCTTATTGGTGGGGAAGTCACGCTGCAGAATACTGCTGACCTGAGACAACACGTTGTCGGCGTTGGGGCTCAGCGAGTTTGTTCCAGGATGGAAGAGCATGTCGGCTGGAATCTCGATGCGAATGACATCGCCATCTTGCCGGGCCGTTACCCCAGGGATTTGAATTTTGCTGAGATCCGCGGTCAGGCTGTTGTTCGGGCGAATGACGGCTCCCCCTCGATACTGCGTCGAAGCGAGGAGCGTTTGCACCTTTTCATCTTTCTCTTTCGCCATCTGCTGCGACTGGGCGAGCTGATTAGCGGTGTCTCCGAGCTGCCGACGAACCAACGTGAGTTCGTCTTGCAGGATCTTCGATTGCTGCTGGGCTTGGGCCAACTGCGAATGGAGATCCTGGTTCGAGGCATCCAGTCCCGACGCCCGGCGTTCAAATTCAGCGATTTGAGCCTGGGTTTGCTGCTGCGCAAGCACCTGCTGCTGACGCCAGGCTGCATTCTGATTGCAACCGAGGCCAGCAACTGCTAGCGAAACGAGTGTCAGACAGCAAAGGCGAAACATGGCAGGCCGTGTCGACAAAGGGCCGAGGAAACTTGAGGGAAAAATCTGATTTGCGGCGGGATATTAACAACCCACCCAATCGTCGACAAGGCCGATTTAAGAAAGCGAAGTGTCGAAAGTCTCGTCGCAGCCAAGAGATTCGTGGCGAAAGTGCCCCGGTAGGCTTCCGACTGCTGGCAGCCATGCATGCTGAGGGTATTCGCCGTAATAGCGTTTGATGAAGTGCCGGCCGGCCAGATGCTCGCAGTGGGTTTCCCATCCAATCCGCTGCATCAATCGTGTGCTGATTCGTTCGTTCGATAGCTCGCAGACCGTCGCATGAACGCGGCGATGGGCGGCGACCCAATCCAAGACTTCCGCACTACGACGGAGCGTCTTCCAACTGGTCTGCCGCGTCGATTCGATGTAGGCCAAGGTCAGAAAGCCGGGCGAACTGAGCGGCAAGTTGTAATAGAGTCGGCAGTGATCGCCCCCTTGAGCATGCTTGCGGCGTCCCAGCGTGACGATCTCGAGCCGCGAGATCAGCTTCGGCCAGGGTCGAAACGACAGCCCGCGGAAATCTCCACCCTCAACGCAGATCACGCCATAGCGTCGCTGGCGAACCAGCGCGCCGGCGTCGTTCAGATTGTCGATCGTTTCAAACCAAAGCATCGGTGAGTTCCTTGGAAAAAGGATAGCTCACCAATTGGGGTCAGGTCGCAACGATTTTTCGGCTGAATGCCTTCGATCCAAGCTGCCCGTTACTTCGCTTCTTTCGGGTAGATGAACGTGAATTTGATCCAGACCCATACCGTGAGCATGACGCCAAGCACGATGGGCAAAGCCAGGAACAACGCCGGTAGCCAGATTCCCAGTCCCAGGAGCGGACCATACTGCTGCCAGATCTTCGCCCAGAAAACCATCGTGACCAGCGTCCCGATGCACAGGTACGGACCATACGCCAAGTAAGCGTCACCCGTCAGCAGATAGTTGATGATGGCAAACACGCACGCAATGAACGGCGCCAGGAAGAAGATCACCATCACCGGTTGCCAGCCGATGTAGGCACCGATCATGCACATCAGCGTAACGTCGCCGAAGCCCATCGCTTCTTGGCCCATAGCAAAGCTGGCGAAGAAACGAACCATCCAGATCAGCATCCCTGCGAATGCCATCCCCAGCAGCGAGGTGAACACCATCTGCCACGTCGCCGGACCGCCCCAAAGCCAGGCCGCCGCCACGAACAACACCAGAAACGCGAGCAGCGTCAGGTAGAACCAACGGAAGGCGTAGCGAACAAAGCTCGCGATCAAGTAACGAAAGAACTTGGCCATGCCCCATTTGGTCCAAACGATCTTCGGAGAAAGGGCAATCCACCATCCGACAACCAGGAACAAACCGATCGCCAGTCCCCACGGTCCGTTGAACCATGCGGGCCAGGCATCCAGCGTGGCGGCATTCAGCGGCACCGCTTCGATCGAACGCCCTGCCGGTGCGAGACCAAAGTATGGAGGCCCGCCGGGGATCGGCAATCCCACGAAGGGAAGCAGCCAGCAAAGCACCAGGCCGATCACAAATCCAGGGATGGTTACCAAATCAGGGATCGTACGCGAGTCGAAGTCGACAAACGTGGCAATCACCATCAACGAGATCAGCACGATGTGCTGCACGAAGAGCGAGTGGATCGCTCCTTGGCTCATGGCGGTGTTGATTGTGATCGAGGCGAGCTCGCCATCAACAAGCCAGTGGTAATACCAGGCGAAGAAGAAGCCGCAGCCCAGTTCGACGAAAAACGGCTGCACCCAGTGGGCGGTGCCATGCAACTTGCTTTCGCGAGCCAAACCAAGCCAGCCAAAGACCGGGACCTTATCGAAGATACTGCGAGATGGTGCCCCAGGAAGTGGCTTCGACCATGGATCGTAATTCTTGGGGACCCAGGTCCAGCGATAGACGGCCCGGTTCAACTGTCCCCCGACCACCGTTCCGAGCAGAAACAGCAGGATCAAGCGAACCGACATCGAGAGGCTCACCCACAAATCAACGAGGTTCTCCCACCAATTCACGTTACGGCTCTTTCTGCGTTAAAGACGACGGGAGTTGGTCGAGAATCGACTGAGCCACGTCTTCGGGCGTCTTGCCCTCGGTTTCGATCACCAGATCAGCACATTGTTGATAAAGGGGAAGTCGCGCCGCGAGGACTTCTGCAATCTCTTCCAGCGGTGACTTGCCGGTCAGACTGGGGCGCTGCGTTTGGGTCACTTGATCGAGTGAGAGCCTTCGGGCAATCTCTTCCGGCGAAGCGGTCAGCCAGACGGTGAAACAACGATCGGCGATGCGTGCCCGATTCGATTCGCGAAGGATGACGCCGCCACCCAGCGAAAGGACATGCTCGCTATGTTCGGTCAATGTTTGCAGCGAACTCGATTCCAGGTCACGAAAAGCAACTTCGCCCTGATCGGCAAAGATCTGAGCGATCGTTCGGCCGGCGGCTTGCTCGACATGGATATCGGCATCGACCATTGGCCAGCCCAACGACGTTGCCAACAGGCGAGCCACATGCGACTTGCCCGTTCCACGATAACCAATCAGTGCCAGGTTCATTGCCATGCTGTTTAGTTGGTTCGCACGGCCCCGGTCATTCGCTTGAGCGTGCTACGCATCAGCTCGCGCGAGGTGTCGACCCCGGTGAAGTGCTTAAACTGCAAGGCAGCCTGACGTACGAACATTTCGACGCCAGTCACCACGCGGGCCCCGGCTCCCTTGGCCTCTTTGATCAGCAAGGTTTGCTCTGGGTTGTAGACCGTATCGAAGACCACCATGCTCGGCTTGATCCACTTCTTGTCGAACGGCGATTCGTTGACATTCGGATGCATGCCGACCGGGGTGCCATTGATCAGGATGTCTGGCTGAACCGAACCGCGGTCGTCCCAGTGGATGGAACGGCAACCGAAGTGCTTGGCTAGTTCTTCGGCGTTCTCGAGGGTGCGACCTGTGATCGTGACGGCGGCCTTGCGTTGCAAAAGCGACCAGACAATGCCACGTGCCACGCCGCCGGTCCCCAGCACCAGCACTTTCATGCCTTCCAGCGAGCCATCACGATTCTCAGCTGGAAGCATCGTGTCGATGCTTTCCATGGCGGCGGCACAGTCGGTGTTGTAACCGAACGGACCACCTTCGCCGAAGATCACGGTGTTGGTTGCTCCGACGCCTTGGACGGCGTGGTCGGCGACTTTAACGAACTTTGCGGCGACTTCCTTGTGCGGAATCGTCACGCTAAGTCCCTTCACGCCAAGCTGCGGGCAGACTTCGTTCAAGAAGACCGAAAGGTGTTCGCGAGGCACACGGAACGGCAGGTAACGCCGGTCCATCCCTTGTTCGCTGAACGCGGCATTGTGCAGATGCGGACTGAGGCTATGTCCGACCGGATCGGCCACCACGCCGAACAACTCGGTGTTGTCGGTGATCTCTTCGTAGCGATAGAGATCGACCATCTGCCGGAAACCGATTTGGCCCGGGGCGAGGGTTCGCTCGTTGGAGCTGGTCGCGTAGGTGAACGGGCAACCGAATCGCCCACCCAGAATTCGCGACGGCATTCCCATGTCCCCCATGCAAAGACCGATCGTGGGGATCTCGCTGTTGCGGGCCAGTTCCAAGATACGAACGTTGTCTTGCGGCGAGTTGGCCATCGTGGCGATCTTGATGATATCGGGATCGCACTGCTGCATCTTCTTGTGCAGCCCTTCCAGGTCGGCCGGAGTCTCGCGGAAGTTGTGGTAGCTGATGATTCGCTTCGTCTTGCCATAGCGTGGCACGGCCGCTGCAATATCTTCTTCGAGATCGATGTAGTCGGCCCCTTCGGCGATCGCCGTTCGCAAGACCATCTGCCGTTCAGCTTCGTCCCCGTTGTAACGTCCCCCGTCACGTTCGCGACGGTAGGTCACCACGACCGGGCTGGGGCGATTCTCAAGCAGACGGCGAAGCTTGATCGTGCCGTTGATGTAGTCGAGGCGCAATTCGCACAGTTCGGCACCTTGTTCGACTAGGTGCTTGTGCTCGGCGATAACGTGTTTGTGTCGGCCGCGGCCAATACTGACGCAGATCATAGGTCTATCTCAAGTCGCCTGGCTGGGAGTAGGGCCAATGGGGTGGATAACAGAATAGAACGACACTCCCCTGGCCAGGGGAAACTCTCTATTTTAAGTCCGTTGGAATCTCCGGTCGAGTTCCTCTTTGGTAAAGACCAAAGCGGTGGGTCGCCCGTGCGGACAGTGGTGGGCGTCCTGACAAAGGTGCCGAAGTTCCAATAAAGCGTCGATTTCCTCGGTCGAAAGGCGATCTCCCGCCTTGATTGCCGCCTTGCACGACATCATATGGAGCAGTTCGTCAAGCAAATCTCGCTTTTCGAGGTTTTTGCCGTCGGTCATCAGGTGATCGATCATATCGCGGACGATTTCGGCCGGTTTCCGGCGTCCGAGGATCGCAGGATAGCTGCGAATGAGGATCGTATCGCCGCCAAACGCTTCCACTTCCAGGCCGATCTGGGCCAAGGTATCGGTGGCGGCTTCAACCGCGGCGAACTCTTGGGCGGCCAGGTTCAACGTTTCTGGAACCAACAACCGCTGCACTTCCAAGCGGCGAGCCAATGCCTTTTCGCGTAGCTCTTCATACAGAATACGCTCGTGCAAGGCATGCTGGTCAATGACCGCCATTCCTTCGTCCGTTTCCGCAATCAGATAACGGTTGTGCAGTTGGATGGCTCGTTGCTGAGAGCCAATCCCCGTGCCGCGAACTTCCATCTCGCCGAACGAGTCAGGCTCGACTTCGGCGGTCGCGTCGGCTTCGGCTTCTTCTTGGTCTCGAAGATGAGCAGGCGTGATCCCGCTGGGGATTGGTGGCAAAGGCAAGCTGCCAGCGCCAACCGCCGAACGCTGAATCGGATTGAGCTGCAGTGGCGTTCGTCGATCCGATCGGAAGTCGAGATCGAAGTCGGTCTGCCGGCGAGCGTTCGGATCGCTCTCGCCGCTGTTGCTTTCGACCGCCCCCTTGGCCCAGGCCACCAACTCTTCTCGCAAGTTCTCGGCCGATTGGCCATTGCCTGCCGAACTATCGCTGTCGACATCGGCCGGGCGATAAGTCGCGTCGAGGTTCGAGGCGAGGAACTTCGTCCGCAGCGTGCCCAGCAGTTGGCTGTAGATCCGTCCGCTATCTTGAAAACGAACTTCCAGCTTCGTTGGATGGACGTTCACGTCGACCATCTCGGGCGGCATGTTCATCCGCAGGAAGGACATCGGATAACGACCATGCAGCAGCAAGCCGCGATACGCTTCCCCCAGGGCATGTTGCAGGGCCCGGTCTTTGATGAAACGCCCATTCAAAAACAGATACTGCATCCGGTTATTGCTACGGCTGAAACGTGGATTGCCCACGTAACCTCGCAGCGTGACCTGATCGTTTTCGCTATCGACTTCGATCAACTGGTCGGCAACTTCCGCCCCGAAGAACACCCGCACGCGATCACGAAGATCGCTGCAGGGAGGCAAGTCGTGCACCATCCGCTGACCATGCTTCAGCGTGAAGTGAACCTGCGGATGCGCAAGCGCGATGCGGGTGAACGCTTCGCTGATGTGACCGAACTCGGTCTGGGTTGTCTTTAAGAACTTCTTCCGGACCGGCGTGTTGTAGAACAGGTTGCGGATCTCGAGGATCGTCCCCGGTGGGCAACCGCACGGCTGAGCTTCCTGCACGTTCCCGCCGTGCACCAGCATCTCGCTGCCGCAGTCTTGATCGTGAGGACGACTTCGCAACAGGAAGTGGCTTACTTCCGAAATCGACGCGAGTGCTTCGCCGCGGAAACCGAGCGTTCGCACATGGAACAATTCTTCGGCACTGCCAATCTTGCTGGTCGCGTGTGAAGCGATCGCCAGCGGCATATCTTCCGGCGAGATCCCGCAACCATCGTCGGCAATGCGAATCAGTTCAGTGCCGCCATGCTCGATGGTAACGTCGACGCGGCGGGCTCCGGCGTCGAGCGAGTTTTCCATCAACTCTTTTACGGCGCTGGCTGGGCGTTCGATCACCTCGCCGGCCGCGATCTTGTTGACGACACTTGCAGATAGCTGTTGAATCTTCGGCATCCGCTGCCTACTCCCCTTCGGTTCGGCCCTGGCGACACTAGTCGCCGCGTAGTCCGTATTCTTTGATTTTCCGGTATAAGGTCCGCTCGCCGATGCCCAGCATCTTGGCGGCCTCTTCGCGATTTCCACCGGTCGACTTCAAGGTCTCGCCGATGAGCCACTTTTCGACTTCACTGATCGGCTGACCTACCATGCTTGGCATTTCGCCATTGCCAGCCACCGCTGGTTTGGGATCGACCGGCGGGACCAGGTCGTCCCCTTCCTGGATCAGTTCCGGAGGCAGATCGTCCAGACCGATCGTGCCATCCAAGTCGAGTACGACCATGCTCTCGGCGAAATTTCGCAGTTGGCGAACGTTACCAGGCCAATCATATTCCAGGCATCGCTGAAACACGGTGCGATCGATCCCGCGAACCTTCTTATCGTGCTTCTTCGAGAACACTTTCAGGAAGTGATCGAACAGCGGCAAGATGTCGTCAGGGCGTTCTCGCAGGGCTGGTAGCTGAACGGTGACAATTCGCAGACGATGGTACAAGTCGGCCCGGAAGGTACCAGCGGCGATGGCCGCTTCCAGGTCGCAGTTGGTTGCCGAAAGCAAACGAACATTAATCCGGATCGGCTTGTTTTCACCAACGCGGGTGATCTCGCTCGATTCAAGGACGCGAAGTAGCTTGACCTGGGTGGGCATCGGCATGTCGCCGATTTCGTCGAGGAACAACGTCCCGCCATTGGCATACTCGAGACGGCCAATGCGTTCGCTGGCTGCGTCGGTGTAAGCCCCCTTCGCGTGACCGAACAGTTCGCTCTCGAGCAAGTGTTCGCTCAGCTCGGCACAGTTCAGCGGCACGAACGGCTTCTTCTTGCGGGGACTGTTTTGATGGATGGCCTGGGCGACGACTTCTTTACCGGTTCCCGTTTCGCCTAGGATCAGCACACTGGCGTCGGTCGGAGCGATACGTTGCAATCGCTGCACCACCTGCCGCATCTTGTTGCTGGAATAGATGAGCCCCTCGAAGCCAAACTTCTCGTCCAGCCGCCGCATCAGTTCCGAGTTCTGACGTTTTAGCTGAATGGTTTCGGCCGCCTTCAGGGCCGCGGCTCGGAGCTTGTCAGGCGTGAGTGGCTTTTCGAGGAAGTTGAGCGCCTCGTTCTGCATGGCAGCCACCGCGGTCGAGACGGTCGCGTGCCCGGTCACCACAATCACTTCGCAGTTGGGGCGGCTCTCTTTGGCAAGCTGCAGAATGCCCATACCATCGATGTCGTTCATCACCAGGTCGGTGACGACGATCTCGAACGGTTCCGCGACGATCTTCTCGGCCCCTTCGGGACCGCTGGTGGCGACGGTGCAGACAAACCCAATCCGCTCAAGGCTTTCAGCCATGGTCATGGCGTGGGCCTTGTCGTTGTCGACTACCAGCACGCGGAACTGGTCCGGCTGAACTGGAGCGGCATCGGTTTGAACTTCATCCTGTGGCGTCGTTGTCATGCAGACCATCCTACCGAAGATGGGGCGAATCCTCTAGAACCGAATGCCGCTCCCCTCCCCTTCTCCATTGGGGGGAATCGCATTATCCGGCGGCCTCTTCCGAAGCATCGGCCGGCTTTTGTCCGATTCGGGGGGGAAGCGGAAATTCGAGCGTGAACTGCGTCCCTCGGCCTAGTTCGCTTTGGACATCGATGATCGCGTGATGCGCTTCGATGATCTTCTTCGCCAACGGCAAGCCCAACCCTGATCCCGCTTCTTTCGTCGAATAAAAGGGATCGAACATCCGAATGGCGGTCGTGTCGCTCATGCCGCAGCCGGTGTCGACCAATCGCAGCAGCACACCACTGCGAAACTCGCGGGTCTGCACCATCAGCGAGCCACCATCCGGCATGGCTTGAATGGCGTTAACTACCAGGTTCAACAAGGCCGAATAGAGCAGTTCGGCATCGAGGTCGATGCTGGGCAGTTCGGAATCGAGATAACGTATGATCTCGACACCTTGCTGATTCGCTTGCGGCTCGACAAAGTTGAGGACACGTTCGATCTGCTCGTTCAAGTTGCCAGGCAACAGGTTCAGATCGCGAATCCGAGCAAAACGCAGGAAGTCGTCCAACAAGCCTTGCAGCCGCTGACATTGTTCTTGAACCGTCGCGATCTTTTGCTTCGCGCGGCGCTGCTGTGGGGTTTGAGGATCTTCCATATCCTCGGCCAGCAGTTCCATGTTCATCCGAATGACCGAGAGTGGCGTCTTGATTTCGTGTGCCAACGAACCTGCCAGCCGGGCGATCTCGTTGTATTGATCGACCAGGTACTGATCACGCGACTTCTCACGAACCGGTTCGGAGTGTTCACGCGAGGAAGAATGCGGATCCATGGATAGGCCTCACGAAAAAAGCCCGGAGTGATGAACACTCCGGGCAGATCTATTCTCGATGGAAATCAGAATCGCTGCTGATTTCTTAGTCTTCGCGACGAGGACGACGAGGACGACCGCCACGGTCACCACCACGTCCACCGCGATCGCCACCACCACGGCGGTCACCGCCGCGATCACCACGGTCGCCACCGCGACCGCCACGCGAACCGGCAGCTTCGAGCTCATCGCCTTCTTCGCCGGCTGGAGCTTCACCACCTGGCAACGTGGCCTTGTGGCTCAGCTTGACGCGATCGTGTTCGTCGACCAACAGGACCTTCACGGCCAGGATATCGCCGACCTTGACGACCGAGTTGACGTCCGAGACGTATTCGGTCGACAGTTCCGAGATGTGGCACAAGCCGTCACGACCTGGCAGGATTTCGACGAATGCACCGAAGTCCTTGACGCTGGTGACACGACCTTCGTAGATCTTGCCGACTTCGACTTCGCCGGTGATCGCCTGGACGCGAGCCATGGCAGCTTCGGCCCATTCCTGGTTGCCACTGGCAACGATGACGGTACCGTCGTCTTCGACGTCGATGGTCGCACCGGTTTCTTCCTGGATGGCACGAATCGTCTTGCCGCCAGGACCGATCAGCAGACCGATCTTGTCTGGGTTGATCTTGGTTCGCAGCATGCGTGGAGCCCATGGCGATGGTTCGTCCTTCGGCTGGCTGATTGTGGTCAGCATCTTGCGAAGGATTTCGATACGGGCTTCGCGAGCCTGAACAAGGGTCTTACGAATGATGTCTTCGTTGATACCCTTGATCTTCAGGTCGAGCTGGATACCGGTGATACCGTTCTGGGTACCGGCAACCTTGAAGTCCATGTCGCCATGGTGATCTTCTTCACCCAGGATGTCGGTCAGCAGGACGTAGTCGTCCCCTTCCTTCACCAGGCCGATCGAGATACCAGCCACGGGGTTGCTGATTGGCACACCAGCAGCCATCAGGCCGAGGGTCGCACCACAGACCGAAGCCATCGAGCTGGAACCGTTCGATTCCAGAATGTCCGAGATGACACGGATCGTGTAAGGGAAGTCTTCTGGACCTGGCAGCACTGGGTTCACGCTACGTTCGGCCAGAGCACCGTGACCGATTTCACGTCGGCCTGGGCCACGAATTGGACGACACTCACCGACCGAGAAGCTCGGGAAGTTGTAGTCCAGCATGAACTTCTTCGAGTACTCGTCGATCAGACCGTCGACACGCTGTTCGTCGCGAGGCGTACCCAGGGTCACCGTGATCAGCGACTGGGTTTCACCACGTTGGAATACGGCCGAACCGTGAACACGTGGCAACACGTCGACGCGGCAAACGATCGGACGCAGGGTCTTGGTGTCACGACCATCGGTACGCGTACCGCTGAGGATCAGATCGCGAATAACGCGTTCTTCCATGTCGTGCCAGGCGGTGCCGAAAGCACCTTCGTCGATCGCACCTTCGGCGGATGGATCTGGGATCAGCTCTTCTTTGACCTTGGTCTTCAGTTCGCGAACCTTTTCGGCGCGGTCCTGCTTGCCAGCGGTCTGCTTGGCCGATTTCAGGTCGGCGTAGTAGCTGTCCATCAGACGCTGGTACAAACCACCGTCGTCTGGTTCGGCGTATTCCATCTTGGTTGGAGCGACCTTTTCGGCCAATTCGATCTGCAGATCGCAGATGTCCTTGACGATGCTATGAGCCTTCATGATCGCTTCGGCCATCTCGTCTTCGGGCATTTCCCGCGAGAAGCCTTCGATCATCAGGACCGATTCCTTGTTACCCGAAATAATCAGGTCGAGATCGCTGTTTTCCAGCTGCTCGAAGGATGGGAAGGCAACCAGCTCGCCGTCGACGCGTCCCATGCGAACCGCACCCAGTGGGCCCTGGAACGGCAGGTGCGAAATGCACAAAGCAGCCGAGGCACCGATCATGGCCAGAACGTCACCGTCGTGTTGACGATCGCTCGCAACGACGTTGGCTTGGATCTGAACTTCGTCGTGGTACCCCTTTGGGAACATGGGACGAATTGGGCGGTCCATCAAACGGGACGACAAAATTTCTTTGGTGGTCGGGCGACCTTCTCGCTTGATGAAACCACCTGGGAACTTACCAGCCGCAGCGGTACGTTCGCGATAGTCACAGGTCAGCGGGAAGAAGTCGGTACCAGGTCGAGAAGGACCAGAGACGGTGGCGACAAAAACAACCGTTTCGCCATATTTAACGAGCACTGCCCCGTGGGCTTGCTTGGCTAGAAAGCCAGTTTCGAGGGATAAGGTTTCACTTCCAACTTGCTTCTCTACACGAAATTCTTCCACTTTTTCCGTCCTACACAGCGCACCGGAAGCTTTCCGAGAGGGCTTGCGCCAAGAGGGTCAGGGCCTGAAGGAGAGAGGGGCCCGCCAGTTGGAACATCCGATGCTTGGTTCAATATAAGGGTGGGGGCAGCTGTATTGATCTCTGAAATTTAGAGCAGCACCCCGTAAGGTTGCCCCGCCAGCCTAGTCAATCCACTACCGGCGAGGCGTGGTAAAGACGCGTCCAGCCCAGAGGCGCGCGTCTTCAGGCTAAATCCATTGCCACAGTAACTTAAGAGGCTCGTTCTGAAGAAGAAACGAGCCTCGTGCGACCAGACCGAAGCAGCTACAGAGCTACTTACGAATACCAAGCCGTGCCAGCATGTCCAAGTACTTCTGCGGATCGTGCCGCTTCAAGTAGTCCAGCAAGCGACGACGACGGCTAACCATGGCCAGCAGACCACGACGCGTCGCATAGTCCTTAGTGTGCTTCTTCATGTGCTCCGTCAAGTTGTTGATGCGATTGGTCAAAATCGCGATCTGAACTTCCGGGGAACCCGTGTCCTCGCCACCACGCTGGAAATCTTGGATGGCATCGTTCTTCTTATCTTTGGTAATCGACATGGGTAACTTTACTTACGTCCGCAAGTAGGGTGACTTCTTCTTAACCACAATAACGACAAGGACTTGTGAAACCAGCAGGTTTGTCGCGACTACCAAAACCGCGGCCACCCATGCATCAAACTCATCCTCAATGTCTTGATAAGTCCGTTAATTTAGCAGTGAAAGCAACTTTTGCAACGCCTAATAGCCCATCCGCCCCCAGAATGGCACCAGCTTTGCCGTCAAAATCGCCCACACCTCCTATTTCACCAAAATAAACGAGGCTTCTTGCCAAGGTGTGACCACGATCGGCCCACCATTGCCGGCCAATCGGACTTCAATCATTCCAGCTCCCGCCGTATTCAGCCAGCGGACTGACTCCATCGGGTCGGCAAGACCTTCCAAGTGCCGATCACCACTGCTGACGACGATGCACCGAGGCTGGCACCACTGATAAAACGCCTCGGGCTTGCTGTGCCGGCTCCCATGATGCGGGGCCATCACCACGTCGCAGGCAATCGGCCGTTCGAGAATTACCGCCTCGGTCCCGGGCGACTCGAGATCGCCAGGCAACAACACCCGCTTCTTCTGATATTCCAACAGCAACACCAGACTATTGGCGTTATCGCGTCCCAGCACCCCTTTGCGTGTCGGATGCAGCACGGTCACGTCAAGATCGGGATGCGTCGCCAATCGCTGGCCAGCCGAGAGTGTCTTGCGGGGGATTCCTCGAGCGTCGATTTCGTCGAGCAGCGTTTTCACGAGATCGCTGGGAATCTTATCCATTAAGTCCGAGCAGAAGACCGCCCCGACCGAGAATCGCTGCAGGATCAGCGGCAAGCCATTGAAATGATCGACGTCGTCGTGCGAGATCACGATGGCGTCGAGATGACTGATCCCTTTACTCCAGAGCACGGCCGACAGCGATTGGGCAGCCCTTTTGGGCGAGCCGAGTCTTCCGCAGTCGTACAGCAAGTTCTGTCCGCCTGGCAGTTCCACCAGAACACACGTTCCATGGCCAACACTGACGAACGTACACACCAGGTCGTCGCGGGCCACCGACTGGTTCGCCTGAAAGAGCGCCACGCCGAAGCCGACGGCGATCCAAACCCCGACGACACCCACTCCCCAGCGAAGCGGGATCTGCCGAGCCAGGATCGACCAGCCGCTGAAGATCACCAGGCCATAAAACCCAATCAGCCACCACCAGGCCGGCCCAGCCGACCAGATGGTAAGCGGGGCGTTGGCTTGGGTTGTTTCGACGATTGTCTGAATCACTGCCAAGGGCATGTCGACCAAGGCACCCATCCAATCGGTCGCCGGCGGCACGACAATCGACACGCCCACGAGTAACAACAGGCCGACCAGGGCTAACGTCATCGGCAGCATCAATAGCGGCGAAAGTACCACCGTCCACGGAGAAATCGCGTGGAAGTGATATACGACCAATGGCAACGTCACCAGCCAGACCACCAGGGAAACGAGGAACGCGTCGACCACGATCCTTCGAATCGTATGCCACCACTTCACCGGCCAGGGACGTGTTTGGGCAATCAGGGTTTTCAGCGGGTCGTACACTTTCCATTGCGACTGACAAGATGCGAGCCAAGCCAGAACCGCAACCGCGAGAAACGACAATTGTGTACCTACCTGAAAGATCTCGCTCGGATTAAGAGCCACGATGCCGATCCAGGCCATTGCCAGGCTGTTGCCGAACTGCGATTTCCGAAACAACATCTCTCCCAAACAGATCATCGCTACCAATCCCGATGCTCGCAGGATCGGCGGCCTGGCGTCGACCAGCAGGACATACGCGATAGTGAGCAGCAGCAACCCCGCCCCTGGCAGCCACGCCGGGCCGGGCAAGTATCGCAAGACTCCGTAGACAGCCATCGCCAAGATTCCGAGGTGCAATCCCGACAATGCCAACAGATGCACCGTGCCGGTCTGGCGAAACGCATCGTCCGTGTTGTCGTCGAGCCGTTCGCGTCGCCCGAGAAAGATGGTTTCCGCCAGGCCTTCATACTGCGGAGAAATCGAAGCAACCAGTTGATCGGCCACGTATCGCCGAGCAAGCTGCAGCGGCGAAAGTATTGAAAACGAAGGAGCCGTTCCAATGGGCTGGATGCACTCGACGAAGTTGCTTCGCAGAAAGATCCTCGATCGTTTTCCACGCGACCACCGTGCCAGATCGAACTCGCCAGGGTTCAGCGGTGGCTCGGCCATCGTCGCTTGGGCAAAGACAGCAACCGGTTGCCCTGGCTCAAAATCGCAGGTGGCACCAGTGACATACACTTCGGTCTCGCCAGAAACCTCGATCCACTGATCTCGATTGCGAATCTGCTCGAGCCGTAGCGGCAACTTCCATTGATCTGACTGCTGAAACTCGAACGCCGTCCGAGGCGGCTGGGCGGGAACGAAGCGAGGATAGTCGGTCACTACCCCGCGCAAGGCCACCGGCTGTTTCTCGGTGGAAAGAGTCAGGCTGAGTTCGCTCGTCCGGTAGAAGTTCCAGTGGACGTGATGCAGCACTCCGCCGAAGATCGCCACCGCGCCAAGCAGCACGCCACAAGCCCAGCTGTCGTGCCGTTTTCTCCATAAGATCGCCCAGGCCAACAACGTCAGGAAGAAGCCAACTCCCCAGGTCAACATTGGCAGATCGAAAGCCCAGTCCAGCAGCACACCCAAGGTCAACGCAGCGGCCAATAAGACCAGCGGCAGATAAATCGTCCGCGAGACCTCAGGCAGACTCGTTCGATTTGCGGCAGACTGAGACAACGAAACTCTCGAACGGTAGTCGATGGCGCAAGGGAAGACCAACCTGTCAGTATCGCAGCCGGAACGCTTCGGCTCAATTTTTTCGTGAACCGAAATAAAAACTTTGGTACCCTAGCCAGTTCAGCCCTGCTACTTCTTTTCCCCTCCCACCAAGACCAAACACCCATGCCCTACCGAATTGCCCTCTTGCTGCTTGCCGTTTTCGGCACCTTCGTTTCGTCGGCGACTTCGTTCGCGGTGGAGCGTCCGAACCTGATTTTCCTGCTGACCGATGATCAGCGTTTCGACGCCCTCGGCTGCATGGGCAATCCGGTCATCAAGACACCGAACATCGATCGTCTGGCCCAGGAAGGAGTTGTTTTCGATAACGCTTTCGCGACGACCGCCATCTGCGCGACCAGCCGAGCATCGTTCCTGACCGGTCAGTATGCCCGCCGGCATGGTGTGGTCGACTTCAAGACCGTTCTGACGCCGGAAGCATTTTCTGAGACCTTCCCTGCCCTGCTCCGCAAGGCGGGCTATCGAACGGCATTCATCGGCAAATGGGGCGTCGGCAATAACCTGCCGGCCGATCAATACGACTATTGGAAAGGGTTCGCCGGGCAAGGCAAGTACTTCGTCGACGGACAGCCCCATATGACCCGTAGGCTCGAGAATCAAACGCTCGAGTTCCTCGACACCTGCCAGCCGGATGAACCTTTCTGCCTGCAGGTCAGCTTCAAGGCGGCCCACTGCCAGGACGGGCCAGGCTGGCAGTTCCAGCATGCCCCGGAGTATGCCGATTACTACGCAGAAGATGGCATCACGCCTGCTTCAACCGCCAACGATGCTGGCTACCAGAAACTTCCTTCGCAACTGCAAGGTGGCGAATCACGCGTTCGCTGGGGACGTCGTTTCGATGGTGACGAAATGTATCAGAAGAACGTGAAGGACTATTACCGATTGCTCACCGGCGTCGATGATTTCGTCGGAGCGATGACCAAGAAGCTGGCCGAAAAGGAGCTCGCCGACAACACGGTGATCATCTATACGTCGGACCATGGCTTCTTTCTGGGTGAACATGGCCTGGCCGGTAAGTGGCTGATGTACGAACCGTCGATTCGCATTCCGATGATCATCTATGATCCGCGTCTGCCAAAAGCGGACCGAGGACAACGCTGTGACGATATCGTGCTGAGTATCGACGTCGCTCCAACCTTGTTGACCTTGGCCCATGTGCCGGTTCCATCATCGATGCAGGGCAGCAGCCTGACACCATTTCTGACCGGCCAACATCCGGCCGACTGGCGTACCGAATTCCTTTACGAGCATCTTTTCCCACACGCGACCATTCCGCAAAGCGAAGGGGTGCGATCGGAAGATTGGAAGTACATCTCGTACGAAAAGACCCAGCCCAAACTGGAGCAGCTTTTCGATCTGAAGAACGATCCTCAGGAAGAGAATAACTTGATCGACGATCCAAAGTTCGCCAAGCAGCGAGACGCAATGCGAGCTCGGCTCGATCAAATGCGAACCGAACTGCAGTAGCGACTCGGCTTTCGCCTAGTTCATTGAGATCAAGTCCGACCCCAGCGAGGTCTGCTTGATGCTCTTGGCATCCATCAGCGGACCTCGTTCTTTGTAAGGGGTCTGCATGATGGTTCGGATCACCTGCTGGTCGGCTGGCGACGGAAGTCCCCAGTCGGCTCGCTGATCGAACACTTCGGTTGCCGGCTTCGAGGGCGAACCGACATTCAGCAGCTCGAAGTGATCGAGCGTCACCAAGGCAGGATGCCACACGCCGCACGAGTGACTCAGACGCATCAAATCTTTTCGCAGCGTCGCGATATAGTTTGCCGCCCGAACCCCCTTCGAGGTCGGATCGAGCCCGCGCATCAGCCAGGCATTTTGAGTCGCAACCCCTGCCGGGCAATGACCGGTGTGGCAGCGTTGGGCCTGGATGCAGCCGATCGACAGCATCGCTTCGCGAGCCACGCTGATCATGTCGCAGCCGAGGGCCAGGGCAAACAACGAGTTCTCAGGGAAGCCAAGCTTTCCGGAACCGTTGAACACCACGTGATGGTGCACGCCGGCATCGATGAATTCGTGATAGACTCGGGCAAAGCCAATCTTGAATGGCAACGCCACGTGATCCGCGAAGACGAGCGGCGCCGCCCCGGTCCCTCCTTCGCCACCATCGACTGTCACGAAGTCGACACCACGGGCCGTGTTCGCCATTTGCAGTGCCAGTTCCGTCCAGAATCGCGTTTCCCCCACCGCCGACTTGATACCGACCGGTAAACCGGTAGCGTCTGCAATGCGTTCCACAAAGTCGAGCATGCTGTCGACGTCGTGAAACTCTTGATGCCCGCTCGGGCTGGCACAATCCTTGCCCATCGGAATGCCACGAATCGCGGCGATCTCTTTGGTGATCTTGCTGGCCGGCAGAAGACCACCGACACCTGGCTTGGCTCCCTGGCTCAACTTGATTTCGATCGCTCGAATCGGATAGGCAGCGCAAATGTCTTTCAGCTTGGATAGCTCGAACCGACCATGGGCATCGCGGCAACCGAAGTAAGCCGTCCCCAGTTGCAGCATCAAGTCGCCGCCTGCCAAGTGATAGGGACTGACGCCCCCTTCCCCGGTGTTTTGCAGGCAACCAGCAAGGGCCGCACCGCGATTCAATGCTTCGACCGCGCGACCGCTCAGCGAGCCGTAGCTCATCCCGGAGATGTTGATCAAACTGGTCGGTCGAAATGCATGCCGCCGCTGACGATAGCCGCCCAGGATCTTGGCGCACGGCAGCTGGAATTCGGAGTCGTACAGCGGATCGGTCGGGTTGGGCGTATTCACTGGAAAGGCCGAATGCTTCACGATCAAGTGATTCGAGGCCAGTTCCAGATCGTTATCGGTTCCGAAGCCGAAGTAGTTGTTCTCTCGCTTCGACGAGGCATACACCCAGCGGCGCTGAGCTCGGCTGAAGGGGCGTTCTTCGTTATCGCTGGTGACGATGTATTGCCGCAGTTCTGGCCCTATCGCCTCTAGCCAGTATCGGAAGTGCCCCACGATCGGAAAATTCCGCAGGATCGCGTGCTTTCGCTGCGTCAGGTCGTAGATCACCATCCAGACTAACCCCAGGCCCACGACCAGCAAAGTTCCCGTTAACCACGTCATCTCGAACGATCCTTCCACCGATTCCAAAAACACTAAAGGCATACATCGAAATCTTATGCCAACTCTAAGACTGAAGATGCCCACATTAAGAGGCATTTTGCGGATACCCGATAGCTGTTTGCACAGTTTACTTGGACGGAACCTTTGGCGTCGAGAAGGCAACCTCGATACGATAATAAGCAGTTGCGATACTTCCCCCGACTTCCTTGAGAAAACCGCATGTCAGGCGATTCTCACGAGCATTTCGAGTTCCGGCTTACCTTCTCGTTGTGGGCCTTAGCAATTGTGATCGCCATGTGGGGAATCGTATTCGCCATCTTGCGGCTGCTGGGCCCTTTTGCCGCGACGATGACCTGCTTGTTTCTGCTGATCTCGTTGGTCCATTTGGGCGCCTCGTACTTGAGCCGGCGGATGGGCTTAGAAAAGAAGCGCTTACCTCGGCCTCCGGTCCCACCACCATCGGATGAAACAAAACCGAAAGGGAAGCCACGCTGGAAAGCGCCGAACCTCGCCGAGAGAACGCGAGTATCGCTGTGGCAGATGGGCTTAACCGGACAATCGATTGCCCTGGGAGCCGTGGCCGGGGGAATTGGTAGCAGTTGGGTCCCGGCCCATCAATTCAATTACGGCGTGCTTGCCGTTTGCATGCTCAGCGGAGCAGCCCTGAGTGGAATGGGCTGCTTCGTCACGACAAATCTTGTCGAGCATTTGTGGCGTTCGATGCACTCGGCCTGGCAAGGCGAGTTCACCAAGGCCACCGACCAGGCAACCTAGTCCTGCGGCTTTTCGACGCGGTGAACCACGACGATGTATTCCGCCGACTGCATGATGCCACCGCCGGTGACAAACACGACGCGGTCCCCTTCTTCCAGGTAACCGTTCGAGATGCCCCACTGGTCGATGAAGCGGCGAAGCTGAATGCCGTTATGAACCGGAGCGTTCGAGATCGGCGTCACGCCCCAGTACAAGCACATCCGTCGCAGGGCCGCATCGGAGTCGCTCACGCTGATCGTGGGAATCGCATCGCGAAGCTTGGCCTTGGTCAGGGCGGTTCCACCGGTACGTGTCGCGGTCACCACCAACTTGGCTTCCAAATGCTCGGCTGTGATGGTGGCACCAGACACAACAGCTTGCGTCACAGGATGCACCTGGGCCACACGGTTGTCGATTCGGTTCGAGCGACCACGTTCCTGCATCCACATCTTTTCAGTGGCGAGCATGATGCGGTTCATCATCTTCACCACGGCGACTGGATGCACGCCCACGGCCGTTTCGCCGGAAAGCATACACGCATCGGCACCGTCGAGGATCGCGTTGGCAACGTCGGTTGCTTCGGCCCGCGTCGGACGATTCGAGGTCGTCATGCTGTCGAGCATCTGCGTGGCGACGATCACCGGTCGACCGATTCGCGAGCAGGTCGTCACGATCAACTTCTGAGCGGCAGCAACTTCGGCAACGTCGATTTCGACACCCAAGTCACCACGGGCAACCATCACACCATTCGATTCGCGAACGATGTCTTCGAGGTTGTCGAGAGCTTCACGCTTTTCGATCTTGGCGATGATGAACGCACGTGATTCGTGCTGCATCAGCAGATCTCGCAGATGGCGCAGATCGTCGGCCGAACGAACGAAGCTGAGACTGACATAGTCCAGGTCGTTTTCGGCGGCCCATTTCACATGTTCGATATCTTGCGGCGTCAAAGCTTCGACGCTCAGCTTGGTGCCCGGCAGGTTGATCCCCTGACGGCTACGGATGGGACCGGCCTGGACCACTTTGCACACGGCGGTGTCTTCGGTCTTTTCCAGCACCGTCATCATCACGGTACCGTCGGCCAGCATCACGTCGTTGCCAACTTCCAACTCGTCGACCAGCGGCTTGTAGTTACAAGTCAGCTTGTTTGGTTCGTGGCATTCGTCACCACGGACGAAGGTGAAGATTTCGTCCTCGTGGCAATGAATGATGTCGTCCTTCAGCACGCCCAAACGAATCTTCGGGCCCGAAAGGTCGGCCAAAGCGGCGATCGGCCGATCGACCTTGGCGCTGATCTCGCGGATGGAACGCACGACTTCCGAGTGATCTTTCAGATCGCCGTGTGCCAGGTTCACGCGAAACACGTCGACACCGGCCATGACCAGCTCTTCCAGCATTTCCGGCGAGCGACATGCCGGACCAACAGTGGCCACGATTTTCGTGCGAGCACGGTTCGGGAATATTCGAGCGGCGGACATAGTTCGTAGCCAAGGGTTAAAACAACTGGTCGGAAAAAGGTAACACGCATAAATCTAGCCCATCACTTAGCACATGACGATGGGGTTTTGAGAATCCTTAACTACATGGAATCCCCAATCAGCGTGGATTTTTCTCACTTTGGCGAATGTTCCATGAAGTTTGCCGCCCCCAATTGGGCTTTAACGGCAACTGCAGCAACCTTGTAGTTTCTTTACGGTGCTTCATTTAGCTAAACCCTCTGGGGAGTCCCCTGCCCCATTCATGACGATGTCATCAATTTTTCGAAATAGAAGCTTCCTCGGGGCACGAATGACCACTATAAAGATCCCTGCACCATAAACCTCCCCTTAATCTGATCTCAATTTCCCTTCGTTTCTTTTCGCGGAAAGCCGAGATCAACTCACCGCCGGCTCCCCTTACGGCTCAATCTGTTTCATCTACTTGAGGTCTGGAGAATTCTGCCATGAGCCAACGCTTCACCGAGCGCCGATCCTTCCTGAAAACAACCGCTGCCGCAGCAGCCGTCGGAGCGGTTCCTTATTTTGTCACTGGGAGCAATGTTCGTGCGGACGAGCAGAAGGCGACCGAATCCAACGATCGTCCCCTGGTCGGTTGCATCGGAACCGGCAGTCGCTGGAATTCCGTGGGGCCCAACGCGATGCACCTGGGCGATGTGGTCGCCGTGTGCGATGTCGACGCCAACCATGCCGCTGCGGCGCATAAGAAAGTGACCGACATTCAGTCGAAGAAAGGAGTCGAGCGGAAGGTCGATATCTATGAGGACTATCAGAAGATCCTCGAACGCAACGACATCGAGATCGTCACGATCGTGACCACCGACCATTGGCACTCGAAGATCGCCATCGAAGCGATGAAGGCTGGCAAAGATGTCTACTGCGAAAAGCCTTTGACGCTGACGATCGACGAAGGCAAGAAGATCTGCCAGGTCGCCAAAGAGACCGGGCGAGTCTTCCAGGTCGGTACCCAGCAGCGAAGCGAGATGGGGCTGCGTTTCCTTCAGGCTGTCGCCCTGGTTCGCAGTGGCCGCATCGGGGATGTGCAGAACGTTGCCGTCGCGATTGGTGGAGCTCCGACGAGTGGTACAATCCCGGTCGCCGACATTCCGAACGGTTTGAACTGGGAAAAATGGCTCGGCCAGGCCCCGATGGTCGACTATCGCTGGCGGCTGGATGGCAAGTTCGCCAAGACACGTTGCCACTATGAGTTCCGCTGGTGGTACGAATACTCCGGCGGCAAGCTGACCGACTGGGGTGCCCATCATGTCGATATCGCCCAGTGGGCCATCGGCCAGAGTGGTGAAGGGATGGGAGCAACTTCCATCGAGCCAATCTACGCCAAGCATCCAGTCGAACTGAAAGATGGCATGCCAGTCCAAGACGACCAGTACAACTGCGCGACCGAATTCCATGTCAAAGCGACGTTCGACAACGGCGTGGTCATGGATATCAAGAATTCGCACCAGCAAGAGCTCGGCTTCGACAACGGCATTATGTTTACCGGGACCGAAGGCCGTTTTCTGGTCAATCGCGGCAAGCTGGTTGGTGCCCCGATC
Source organism: Bremerella cremea (assembly GCF_039541315.1). Taxonomy (GTDB): domain Bacteria; phylum Planctomycetota; class Planctomycetia; order Pirellulales; family Pirellulaceae; genus Bremerella; species Bremerella cremea. The sequence goes on from NZ_BAABFZ010000003.1 coordinate 744,172, forward strand.
GATGCCTTGAAGGACAATCCGCTGCCCGAAAATGCGATCGCCGAGATTTATGGCGGTAAGGATCCAGCGGCCAACAATGCCCACATGACGAACTTCTTCGAGTGTGTGAAAACGCGGAGTCTGCCAATTTCCGATGTTTATACGCATCACCGAGCCCTGACGACATGCCACCTGTCGAACATCGCGATTCGCTTGAATCGCTCGCTCAAGTGGGACCCCAAGAGCCAGCAGATCGTAGGGGACGACCAGGCCAACGCCATGCAATCGCGAGAAGCTCGCAAAGGATACGAGGTCACCGTATAATCTGAACTCCCATCATGCCTTTCCCTTCCCCTGGTTCGATTTGATCGGATCAGGGGTTTTTACTTGTTCAAGGGAACGCTTCGCGACTTCAGATAAGACATAGAACGACAACGGTGACGTACTGGCAGGAAAAAGTGGCCGTCGTGACCGGAGCCTCGCAAGGCTTCGGCAAAGTGCTGGCCGCTCGACTTATCCAAAATGGCTGTCATGTTGTGATGGTGGCTCGTGATCCCGAGAAACTGGAGCGAGCAGCAGCCGAAATCGATCCCGAAGGTAAGCTCTCGACGGCGATCCCGACCGATGTGACGAACGACGACTCGGTCGTTGCGTTGTTTGAAGAAGTGCGTCGTCAGCTAGGTCGGCTGGATGCCTTGTTCAACATCGCCGGCATGAGCTCACGGGGAATGGTCTGCGAGACATCCATCGACGACTTTCTGATGTCGTTCGATTTGAATGTTCTCTCGACGGTGCGCTGCGTTCAGGCGGCTCGGCCTTTGCTGGAACAATCGCGCGGGCACATCGTGAACATGGGCTCGCTCGCGTCGAAGAGTGCCTCGAAGTTTATCGGCCCCTACGCGACTTCCAAATTTGCTCTGGCAGGGCTCAATCATCAGCTTCGCCTCGAACTGGGCGAGAGCGGCGTGCATGTCATGCTCGTCTGCCCAGGGCCCATTACCCGCGAAGATGCCGGGCAGCGTTACGCCGAACAAACCGACGGGCTCCCCGATTCCGCGCGGAAACCAGGCGCCGGGGTGAAGGTGAAATCGATCGATCCGGCCACGCTCGCGGATACGATTCTTAAGGGCTGTGAAAAACGTCAGACCGAAATCGTCTGGCCCGGCAAGGCGAGGCTTCTGTTTGCCATCGCACAACTATCCGGAGCCTGGGGAGACTGGGTTTTACGGCGTTTCACCTCGTCGTGATACGGCCAGTCTGGTGTTGCAAAATTTCTCAGATCCCTGAGAGTTCCGTTAGTTGAATCACGGCTGGGTAGCCCTTATGATGACGATCACCTACCCTCCTTCCAACGCTGATCTCTCATCCCCTGAAAAGCCCCATGCACACCACCTCTCGCAAACATTGGTGCCGGTTGACGCTGCTCGCAGTGATAACCCTTTGCTACGTTGCTCCCCTGCACGCTGCCGACGAAAGCACGGCTGATAAGCCTAACTTCGTAGTCATCTTCTGCGATGATCTGGGATATGGCGACCTGGGCTGCTTCGGTAATCCGACGATCCGTACGAAGTACCTCGACCAGATGGCTTCCGAGGGAATGAAGTTCACGCAGTTCTATGTGGGTGCTTCCGTTTGCACGCCGAGCCGCGCGGCCCTGATGACTGGACGTCTCCCTTGCCGCTCAGGCATGTGCAGCGACAAGCGTCGCGTGCTGTTTCCCGACTCGAAAGGTGGACTGCCCGCCGAAGAAATCACGCTGGCCGAAGCCCTCAAGCCAGGCGGCTATGCGACGGCCTGCATCGGCAAATGGCACCTGGGGCATCACAAACAGTTCCTGCCAACCAACAACGGTTTCGACTATTACTTCGGCATTCCTTACTCCAACGATATGGACCGCCTGGCAAGTGCCCCGAAGGGACGCGAGTCGTTCTGGGAACCGAAGAGCGAGTACTTCAACGTGCCGCTGATGCGAAACGAAGAGATCATCGAACGTCCGGCCGAACAAACCACGATCACGCGGCGTTACACCGAAGAGACACTCAAGTTCATCGACGAGCATCAGGACGAACCATTCTTCGTCTACCTGGCGCACTCGATGCCACATATCCCGCTGTTTCGTTCGCCTGAATTCACGGGCGTCAGTCGCCGTGGCTACTATGGCGACGTGATCGAAGAGATCGACTGGAGCGTTGGCCAGGTGCTGCAAAAGCTTCGCGATACGGGCCTCGACGAGAAGACGCTCGTTGTGTTCTGCAGCGATAATGGCCCTTGGTTGATCTTCAATGACCATGGTGGTTCGGCCGGCCCACTGCGCGATGGGAAGGGAAGCACCTGGGATGGCGGAATGCGAGAGCCGACGATTTTCTGGTGGCCGAAAACGATCCCTTCGGCTGAAGTGGCTGCCGACGTCGGAAGCACGATGGACCTGATGGCCACGTTCACTTCGCTGGCCGGGTTGCCCCTGCCGGAAGGCCGAAAACTTGACAGCTACGACCTGACGCCGGTGCTGAAACAAACCGGGAAGAGTAACCGCAATGCTTTATTCTATTATCGCGGTTACGATTTGATGGCGGTTCGCCATGGTCCGTGGAAGCTTCACTTGAAGACGCAGACCGGTTATGGCGGTGCCAAACGCGAAGTGCACAACCCGCCACTGCTGTTCAATCTGGAAGAAGATCCTGGCGAATCTCGCAATCTCGCCAAGCAAAACCCTGCCGTGATCGAATCGATCCAGAAAGTGATTGAAGCCCACCAGAAGGAAATGGTGTTCGCTGATTCGCAACTGGAACTGTAACGACCCAATATTCACACCCCCATTTTTGGAAAGAATCATGACTGCGTTCCCTGAAGTAGGAAAGATCGAATACGAAGGCCCCGACTCACGCAATCCGCTGGCGTTCCGCTGGTACAACCCGGATGAAGTGATCGAAGGTAAGACGATGAAGGACCACTTCCGCTTCAGCGTCGTCTATTGGCACACCTTCCGCGGGACCGGTTCCGATCCATTCGGTCCCGGCACGGCCATCCGTCCTTGGGACGATGGCAGCGACACCGTCGAAAACGCGGTCAAGCGCGTGAAGGTCGCTTTCGAGTTCATCGAAAAGCTGGGGGCTCCTTACTACGCGTTCCACGATCGCGACGTCGCTCCGGAAGGCTCGAACCTGAAGGAAACCTACAAGAACTTCGACACCGTCGTCGCTGCCTTGCAGGAAGAACAGGAACGCACCGGCATCAAGCTGCTGTGGGGCACGGCCAACATGTTCAGCCACCCACGCTTCATGCATGGTGCCGCCACGAGCTGCAACGCCGATACCTTTGCCTACGCCGCTTGCAGTGTCAAAAAGGCCTTGGAAGTGACCAAGCAGTTGGGTGGCGAGAACTACGTGTTCTGGGGCGGTCGAGAAGGTTACCAGAACCTGCTGAACACCGACCTGAAGCGTGAGCTGGATCACCTGGCGAACTTCTTCCACATGGCGGTCGACTACGCCAAGGAAATTGGCTTCACCGGTCAGTTCCTGATCGAACCTAAGCCGAAAGAGCCTACCAAGCATCAATACGATTTCGATACCGCCAACTGCCTGGCATTTTTGAAGTCGTACGACTTGGACAAGCATTTCAAGATGAACCTCGAGACCAACCACGCAACACTGGCGGGTCACACCATGCAGCACGAGCTCGAATACGCAGGTGCCAACGGCATCCTCGGTTCGATCGACGCCAACACGGGCGACCTGCTGTTGGGCTGGGATACCGACCAATTCCCAACCAACTATTACCTGACGACCGAATGCATGCTGTCGATCTTGAAGTACGGCGGTCTCGGCTCAGGTGGCGTGAACTTCGACGCGAAGGTTCGCCGCGAAAGCTTCGAGCCGATCGACCTGTTCTATGCCCACATCGGTGGGATGGATGCGTTCGCCAAGGGGCTGAAAGTAGCCGCTGCGATCCGCGCTGATGGCAAGCTCGAGTCGTTCGTCCGAGAACGTTACCAGAGCTGGGACGAAGGTGTGGGTGCCGACATCGAAGCTGGCAAGCACAACTTCAAGACGCTGGAAGCGTACATGCTCGAGAAGGGTGAAGTCAGCCCGAACAAGAGTGGTCGCCAGGAATTGCTGGAACACATCTTCAACATGTACCTGTAAAGCCCGTTTCGAGCGAGCAACAGGCTCGCCTGAATCGCAGGAACGACTAGAATGGATTGTCGACAGTAATGTTGGCAATCCATTTTTTATTGCCATGCCTCGACTCTTCCGCAGGAGGGACCTCGGACGTGACGCTTGACGATAACCAATCTTGCTATCGCGGGGACACCGCGGAAACCCTCGCCTGGCGTGTCGCTGATCTCGAACAAGAGAATGCCCGTCTCCGCCAAGAGAACGCCCAACTGCATGCGATCCTCAAGTCGGTTCCGGTCCACATTTTCACACTGTCGAAAGAGTATCAGATCACCTATCTGAATCACTTTCGCGACGACTGCACCGATCACCCGGTCGGGATGCATGTGCGAGACTTCGTCTCGGATGCGGAAGCGCCGCTGCTTGAAGCCGCGATCGACAAGACCTACCAAGAGCAAAAAGAACAAATTGTCTGCGTCCGTAGCGAAACCACCGGTCGTATCGAACAGGTCCGCTATGCTCCGCTGAAAAACGGCATCGATCCCCACGACTCAATCGTGGTCGGCGTCACGCTCGATGTGACCGAAGAGCGGGACGAAGTTAACGAACTGCTTAAACGCAAAACGGAAGTCGAAGCCGCTTTGCTGGAAAGTGACGAACGATTCCGGATCATGGTAGAGTCGACCCCGATTCCCGTGGTGATCTCGGATCTGGAAACTGGCGGCGTGCTATACGGTAACCGCGGCCTGGCTCAAATCTTTGGTACGCCGTACGAAACCCTGCAGGAACAATTCACCAGTAACTTCTACGCGAACCCGGCGCAGCGCAAAGCCTTGCTTGAACGCGTTGCCAGTAGTCAGCCGATTCGCGGCATGACCATGAAGCTGAAAGATGGCACCGGCAAATCGGTGTGGGCCGCGGTCTATCTGGATCGGATTGTTTATGCCGGCCAGCCTGCCCTGCTGGGCTTTTTCCTCGACGTGAGTGCCCGTAAACAGCGAGAAGAAGAGATCCTGCGAGATCGTCGTGCCCTACGACGGCTGCTAGACACCAACGAGCGTGACCGCCGCCTGATTGCCTACGAAATCCACGACGGTGTCGTGCAAGACATGACTGGGGCACTTATGTTCCTGCAGACGGGGCTCAGCTTTGTATCGGACGAAGTGGACGGTCGTCACGAACTGAGTCGCGGGACGACATTGCTTTCCAATGCGATCGGCGAGATTCGTCGTCTCCTCAATGGCTTGCGACCTTTGAGCCTGGAAGAAGGTGGTGTGGTCGCCGCGATTAACGACCTGGTCACCCGAATGCTGGACGAAGATTTCCAGATCGACTTCCAGCACGAAATCTTCTTTCGCCGCATCGCGCCTTCGCTTGAAATGGCCATCTATCGCACCGTCCAGGAAGGGGTCAACAACGCACGGCGTCATAGCGGCACCAACGCGGCGTCGGTCGATATTCAGCAAAGCGAGAAAACGATCCATATCAAGATTGAAGATGATGGATGCGGCTTCGATATCCAAAAGATCGATCCCCGACGTTGTGGCTTGTCAGGGATTCACGAACGGGCCACGTTGCTCGGTGGTCAGGCAGACATCGCCAGTTCGCCCGGCAAGGGAACAACGATTGAAGTCGTGCTCCCTCTGGGTGATTACCTGGAATCAGACGACAAACTCGCCTGATTCCGGGTTGCTCTAAACAGTCAACGTTGGTGCCATGCCTTTGACTAACTCTGGCACGCTGACCACGAGCGACAAACGTCCCCCTCCCAGTTGAGCGACGCCACCAATACGGTTGCAGTTTTCGATGATGTTCTGCAAATCGTTCACCACGACTTTGCGTTTGCCAAGCACGCTGTCGACCAGCAGGCAGGCAGCCCCTTGCTTGCTGGCGACCAGCACGGCATGGTGCTTCAACTTGTCGGTCCACGTTAAGTTACTGGCGAGTTCCATCTGTTCTGCCAGCGACATCACCGAGACCGTTTTGCCCCGCACCACGGTCATTGGCAATCCGTGACAGGTCTTGATGTCCTTGCTATCCAGTTCCATCACTTCGCGGATGTTCTCGAATGGCAGGACAAACTGTTCGTTGTCGGCTGCGACCAGCAAACCTTCGATCACAAGCACGGCCTGACGGATCGGAATCTCGATGGTGAATGTCGTACCTTGGCCAACCACCGATTCGACATGCACGTCGCCGTCGTGATCGCGAATCGTCGTTCGGACCACGTCCATCCCGACACCACGACCCGACACATCGGTGATCTGTTCGGCCGTCGAGAAGCCCGGGTGAAAGATCAGGTCGATCACATCGCCATCAGACATGGCCTGTAATTGTTCAGGGGGCATCAACTGCTTGTCGATGGCTTTCTGGCGAATCCGTGTCGGATCGATACCGCGGCCATCGTCACGAATTGTCAGCACGACATGAGTGCGAGTCGTTTCGGCACGTATCCACAGGTTGCCGGTTTCCGCGACACCTCGAGCCAAACGATCTTGTGGCGTTTCGATCGCATGATCGGCCACGTTACGGATCATGTGGGTCAGCGGCGAGTCGAGATCTTCGATCAACGACTTGTCGACTTCGACTTCTTCCCCTTCGATATGCACGTCGATCGACTTGCCTAAGTCGATGGCCAGCTTACGAGCCATCGGCGGGAACTTCGACAGCAAGGCACGGATCGGCACCTTGCGCAGGGCCACGACACTCTTCTGTAGCTCGTTGGCCTGGGTCGAAAAAGTCACGTTGATCTGACGAAGTTCTTCGACCAGTTCTCCAACCGCTTCCGAGGCAGCCATCCGACTTTGAACGTCTTTCAAACGTTCGCAGGTAATGAACAGCGCCGAAACGTCGTCGAGGAATCGGTCGAGATGGTTTTCATTCACGCGAATCGAACGCGATCGTTTCGCATGATTGGCAACCGGGTTGGATTGTGCTTCCGAGGCGGGAGCAGCGACCGTCATCGCAGCCGCTTCCGTGGCAGCCTTCGGTTCCAAAACTTCCGGAGGCAGGTTGAAGCTTTGAATCACGCTGGCAACCTGATCCCAGATCACCGAAAGCAACCCTTGGTCGACACCGATCGGGCTTTCGTAAAGGACCTTGAAGTCCTTCAGCGCAGCTTCAATCTTTTCGTGGCCACCACCTTCTCCCTTAAGGCGACAAACCATGACCATGTCGGCCAGGCGATCGAGAACGAACGTCGACTGCTCGTCGGTCCACTTCGAATCGGACGGCCAGATGAATACTTCTGCCACACTATGAATCATCGACGAAACATCTTCGCCGTCGACCAGGAATGTCGCTGCCAACACTTCTTCTGGTGTTGGAACTGGAACATCTTCTGCTTGTTTTGTTTCTCCCGAGCTTCCGACAAGGCCCGAAATTTTGTCGGCCCAACGCAGCGATTCCGGAAACCCAGCGGCACTCATTTCGAGGGCGAGTTCTTGCAGTTCGCGGAGCAGCGCGTATTCATCACCAGAGGCTCCATTCGCCTCGACCGAAAGCTCTGAGATCCGTTCCAGCAGAGAAATTTCTTCTGGGGACAGCGTGTCTTCGTACCGGTTTTCCTCGACGCGTTGCAACAGTGAGTTCAGTCGATCGAAGGCATCAATCAGCGCACGAGTCAGGTCTTCGGTTAGCGAAAGCTTCTGATTGCGAACATCGTCGAGCGTATTTTCGACCGCGTGGGCGAATCGTTTGATCGCCGATAGACCAAAGAAGCCAGCGTTACCCTTAATCGAGTGGACGGTTCGAAAGACGCCATTGATTGCATCCGCATTGCTGGGACTCTTCAAATAAGCTGTGATTTGATCCGCCAATCCATGAATCGAATGTAGCGATTCATCGATGAAGGCTAACAGCAGTTCGTCGTTGGCTTCCGTGTTACTGGTCATATGCCTGTGACTTCATAGAGGTCGTTGAACGCTTAGACGGTGATACTACTCTTCGCTTCACCCAGTTCGTGCTGACGACGGTTCTTCAACTCGTGGAGGCATTGCCACCAGCGTGCTGCTTTAAGGAAGACCGCGTCCAGCGCTTCGTATAGTGGCGTGAAGTCGTTCATCGGTTTGAAGAAGCACGCTTCGGCTCCACCGCGAAGAGACTCCAGTACCGTCATCTGCGAAACCAGGCCGGTCAGCATGATGACTTGAATGCCACCATCGTACGCCTTGATTTCCTGTAGCAAGTCCAAGCCGTTGATGCGTGGCATGTCGATGTCGAGGATGCACACACGGCAGTTGGAATTGAGAAGTTGTTTGAGGGCCTGGTCAGGCCGATCGAGCGACGTCACTTCGTACCCGCGCTGCGTCAATCGATGATTCGCAAGCTTCAGGAACGTCGAGTCGTCGTCGACGTGAAGAATGAGTTTTTCGTTCGTTGGCGATATCGATCCCATTTTTACGGTGCCCCAAATAAGATCCTGGAGTTGCCATAACAATCTGGGCAAAGTTAGGTCGGTATCAGAGGTAGGCAACCCGGCGGTGGCACCGTAGACGGAGACAAATCGGGGGGTGACCGTAGAATCGTTACCACCTTCTACAGGTGGACGCCCCGGACATGCAACTCGGCGCGCAATTGAGCCGCATCTTGGAACAAGATGGCGTCATAACCGGCAGAAACGGCACCCTCGACGTTTTCGCTGCGGTCATCCACAAAAAAGACGTTTTTAGGGTCTGCTTCGCACAGTTGTGCGGCTTTTTCGTAAATTGCCGACTCCGGTTTGGCACATCCCAGCCGAAAGCTGAGTGCATGAACCGAGAACAGTTCGTCGAGGAACGAGTAAGGGCGATCGAGGCAATACTGCCAGTGCGCATCGCAGGTATTCGACAAGATCCCCATGCGATGCCCAGCCTCGTTCAATCGTTGGGCAATCTCGATCACTTCAGGCATCGGCTGAAAGATCGCCGAGGCCGCATAGACAACATCTTCGATCGACGGCTCGATTTCGTACCGCTCGCAGAGCCACTGATGAAACTGTGGGGTATCGATCTCGCCACGTTCGTACTTCCATTGCTGCCCCGACACGAAGACGTCGCGTTGGATAACGTCTTCGGTGGTCACCAACAACTCTGCCAGTTGTCGGCAGGCGATCCCATGGTCGAAGTCGAGCAGGACTTTGCCGAGATCGAAATAGAAGAACTCTGGAGGGGAACTCATTTCCGCAACGATTTAGAGCTTCTTAAGACGGATGTTGCGATACCAGGCTTCACACTTCGGCCCAGAATGAATCTGCAGTCCGATGATGCCCGACTGCGGGATGTTGTCGTCCGCTTCGTGGTAATCGACCGTCTTCAGACTACCGACCCAGATCTGGATATGCTTGCCTTGGGCCCGGATTTTCAGGGGAATAAACTCTTTGCCCGAGATTTCTTTCCGTAGCTTTTCGTGGTCCCCTTCCGCCAGGAATGTGCGACGACGCGATTCGTCGTACAGAGATCCCCAGATCGGTTTATCGCCCTGCCAGCCCATGTCGCACTGGTAACCGATCACTTCGTGATGGTCTGGAATCCGCTTGCTGCGGAACTGGATTCCGGCGTTCTTTCCATCGCCCACGAGCTTCGCTTCCAGCGTCAATTCAAAGTCCGCAAACTCTTGCTCGGTACATAGGAACTCATTGCGGGGGATATCTTGATCAAGGCGTCCGGCAACGACCGAGTCTTTCTCGATACGGAACCAATCGAGGTTTCCTTCCCAGCCAGCGAAGGAAGTCTTGTCGAAAAGCAAATCGTCGTTCTGGGCCGAAACAATCGACGGTACTCCGACCGCCAAAAGGCAGCCGAGTAGCAGGAGGGGCGTAATTCTCATGTTCGCGGTGGGCTCCCAGGCAGGGTCGCTACGGAAGAGTTTGGAAAGGTTGGCTCTCTAACCATTTTACCTCAAGCAAGTCCCCCGAGTCAGATCAGAAATGCCGGTATTTAAGTGGTTAAGGCAGTTTTCCCGCAATTCAGGCCGATCCTGGCGAGATTTCCCTTGTCTGGCTAGAATATCGGGTTCCTTACGTCCTAACCCCGCCCCTAAGTAAGCAGCAGGAAACTTTCGCGTGTCCCAGCCCCTGAATAAGTACAGCTCGCGTGTGACCCAACCCAAAAGCCAAGGTGCATCCCAGGCCATGTTGTATGGAACGGGGCTCACCGACGCCGACATGCAAAAGGCCCAAGTTGGTATCTGCAGCGTCTGGTACGAAGGTAATACCTGCAACATGCACCTCAACAAGCTGGGCGAAGAGGTCAAGCAGGGCGTGGTTGGGGCCGACATGGTCGGCATGCGATTCAATACCATCGGCGTGAGCGATGGTATCTCGATGGGTACCGACGGGATGAGCTTCTCGCTGCAGTCCCGCGACCTGATCGCCGACTCGATCGAAACGATCATGGGTGGTCAGTGGTACGACGCCCTGGTCGCGATCCCAGGCTGCGATAAGAACATGCCTGGCTGTTTGATCGCCATGGGTCGTTTGAATCGTCCGGCTCTGATGGTTTACGGCGGGACCATCAAGCCAGGCTTCCGCAACGGCGAGAAGCTGGACGTCGTTTCGGCATTCCAGTGCTATGGTCAGTTCCTGGCCGGCACCATCACCGAAGACGAACGTAAGGAAATCGTTCGCAAGTCGTGCCCAGGTGCCGGTGCTTGCGGCGGTATGTACACGGCCAACACCATGGCTTCGGCGATCGAAGCGTTGGGCATGTCCCTCCCCTTCTCCGCCAGCATCCCAGCCGAAGACGAAGGCAAGATCGACGAATGCCACCGCGCTGGTGCCGCCATTCGCAACCTGCTGGAAAAAGATATCAAGCCACGCGACATCATGACCCGCGAAGCGTTCGAGAACGCGATGGTGGTCGTCATGGCATTGGGAGGTTCGACCAACGCCGTGCTGCACTTGATCGCCATGGCTCGTAGCGTCGACATCGACCTCGGCCTGGCCGACTGGCAAGCGGTCAGCGATCGCGTTCCAATGCTGGCCGACTTCAAGCCAAGCGGTAAGTACGTGCAAGAAGACCTGCACAAGATCGGCGGCACGCCAGCCGTAATGAAGTACCTGCTGCAGGAAGGTCTGATGAACGGCGACTGCTTGACGGTCACCGGCAAGACACTGGCCGAAAACTGTGCTGAGGTTCCTGGCTTCCCAGAAGGCCAAGACATCGTTCGTCCGCTGTCGAACCCAATCAAGAAGACGGGTCACTTGCAGATGCTGTTTGGTTCGCTCGCACCGGAAGGTGCCGTGGCGAAGATCACCGGTAAGGAAGGCTTGCAGTTCAGCGGCCCAGCCAAGGTGTTCGACTCGGAAGAAGACATGCTGCACGCCCTGGAAGACAAGAAGATCGTCAAGGGTGACGTCGTCGTGATTCGCTACGAAGGTCCGAAGGGTGGCCCTGGCATGCCAGAAATGCTGACCCCGACTTCGGCGATCATGGGTGCCGGTCTCGGTTCCGACGTCGCCTTGTTGACCGACGGTCGCTTCTCAGGCGGTTCGCACGGCTTCATCGTGGGTCACGTCACTCCAGAAGCCCAGGTCGGTGGCCCGATCGCGTTGGCGAAGGATGGCGACATCATCACCATCGACGCAGAGAAGCGTTCGATCGACCTGGAAGTCTCGGAAGAAGAACTCGCCAAACGTAAGGAAGCCTGGGTGGCTCCACCTTACAAGGTGACGCGAGGCACGCTCTACAAGTACATCAAGAACGTGAAGAGTGCCTCGGAAGGCTGCGTGACCGACGAATAAGGTCCCGCCAAGAAACAGCGAAGCGAGCATCCACGCAGTGTGTGGGTGCTCGCTTTTTTATGCGCGAGGAACTAGCGTTCGCTCGTATCGACCTTCGCCCAGAAGGGATGAATCCGATCGGCTCGCGTGCGGGCATCTTCCAACATCACTTCGGTCGACGGAACAACGTTGCCGCCATAGTTCCGCCCGCCGTAAGTTACCGTCATCCGCTCGTCGAAGTTCACCAGATCCGGCGTCAGATAGATAATCGCCTTCCCGGTTCCGCTGGTGACCAGGACACCATTCGTCGCGAGTACCTTGCCGGCAATCTTGACTGGCGATTTCTTCGGTTCTGGATAGTTTGCCGGCAGCACGAGGCTTCGCTCGGGGAAGTCACTTACCTCCAGCCAGAAGAAGAAGTTATCCCAAGGACGCATCGAGACTACCTCGAATTCCTTCGGGAAGAATTGCCGCTTGTGGAGCGACATCCACTCGAAGATATCAGGGATCTCGTCCTGAAAATGCTCGTGCCCGCGACCACGATATTCGACAATCATCGTGTCGAAATTAGTCTTCGTCAGGTAACGATCGAAGTCACGCGAGTTGATCTCGCGTTTGCTACCATCCAGTTCGCCGCAGACGAAATACATCGGCACATCGCGGGCATTCTCCCAATAGCGTGCCACGTACTTGTCGGCCTGGGCAACGATCGGAATCACCCCAGCCCACAGGTCAGGATGGGCTAAACCAATGTCCCAAGCGGCGTCGCCACCCATCGAGTGCCCGGTCAGGTAAACGCGATCGGTATCGACCGAAAAGTGCCGCAGTGCATGTCGCAAACTGAACAGCACCGAGGCATGTTCGTAGGCGGAATAGTTGTATTCAAACTGATGCTCTTCGGCCCACATCGGAGCAATCACGATGTAGCCGTTTCGAGCGGCCTGACCGGTTCGGATCTTGGCCTTCTCGCTATGCGTTCCAGCCCACCAATCGATTTGCTGTTCGGCGGTCGTACCAGCACCATGCAGCGTGACGATCGTTGGATACTTGCGATATGGATCGTAGCCTTGCGGAAGCTGCACGTAGTAGAAGAAGTCTGACCGTCCCGGCACGCCAGGGACACGCATCAGGTAATAGCCGGCGATCTCGGAAGCGGTTTCCGGAGCGGCATTGCCCAGCGGCGGCTTCATGTTCAATAGAATCTTGGCGACGTAGGCCGGAGCACCACCTTCCATCCCCTTCAGCTTGTCGAGGATCGCTTGGCGATTGACGCCAGGATTATTCGTGATGTACTCGCTAACCAGGTCGCGGGCTTCATACACGCTTAAAGCGACCGCCAGGTTCTCGGTCGAATCGTTCGCTCCCAAAATCCAGCCACTGATCGCCAGCGAGAGCTTCTCGCCCACTTTCAATTTCTGATCGTCCGACAATCGCTGGTAAGGTCCGAGGCGCTCCATGTTGTTGATGTTCAGTTCTGCTTCGATCTCGGCAACCGCCTTCTCGACCATTGGCTTGAGCGTCGGATCTTCAAACGCTGCCAGGTGATCCTTCAACAGCGTGAACATCTTGTCTCGACGTTCGTACGCGGTCTGATACTCGGTCAGCATCTGCTTGACCCGCAGGAGCGTCGAACTGGCGACCTTATCTTCAGGGAACTTGTTCAGCATACCATAGGCAAGATTGTGCTGCCCTGTCTCTTTTCGCAGTTCCACTTCGTCGATCAGTGTCGTGGCACTCAACTGATACAGTTCATCAAGCTGCTTGCCGAACTGAGCTTTCAAATCCGCGAAGTCGTTCATCAATGCGCTGAGTTCCGCCGCCGCATCGCGATACCGTTCCGCTTGCAGATAAAGTCGCACGATCTGCAGACGCTGCGAAGCGTTGCTTGGATCGATTCGGCGCATCAAAATCGCGCTGAGCTTTTCGCGCGGGATGTTACTGGTGCGGATTCGCATGTCCCAGACGTAAGGATCATCGGCCATCAGGCCTTCGACGCGCGTCCACTGTGGGGTGATTTCAGTGATGCCCTGGATCACATCGATTTGCCCGCGGGCCGTCTGCATGGAATAGATGCGTCGACCGAACTCGTCCCAGGGAGTGATGCGGATTCCTTCCCCGACCGCGTGAACCGTTCGCCCTGAACTTGCCACACGCTGGTCGATCTTGACCCGTTCGACGGGCGTTGATGCGGCCTCTTGCACGTCTTGCACCTGGTAGGTCGAGACGAACGTGCGTTTCAAATCGTTATCGACGAAGACGATCAACTGGTTGTCGACCGCGCCGGCGGTGGGTGTCTTCAGCGGATCGTCGCTCATGCTGGCGATCTTGCCGACCGAGCCTTCCAGCCGCATGCCGTTTTTCAGTTCCACGATCGTAGCCATGGCAACCACCGGAAGGCAGAGCCAAACCACGCCGAGCGTCAGAAGTGAGCCGATCTGTCGTTTCATAAAATCGCAGAGGAGGGGTAAATGATCGAAGCGAATCCATAGCTATATAACGTAGATCACACGTCGAGGGTTCCCAAACGAACCCCCAGTGTTGCCTCTTCCATTATTCAGGAACCTGCCAGAGGGGCAATAAAATCGTTACAGATTGAACGAAACGCCCCTCGAATGACCTAAGAAGAAGGGGGAGGAGCTGCCGATCGCTGGATCGATCCGCGATTAGAACTCTGCGATCAGCGGTAGAAGCTTGGCCATCTGATCGAAGCACTGCACCACTTCGGACGACTCGTACTTGCCGATTGGGTCGTATCGCAACACAGGGATGCCAGCCGCTACACCGGCCGCGACGCCGACGTCGCTGTCTTCGACCACCACGCACTGCTGCGGGGCGAAGCCCATTGCCTGACTGGCATGCAAAAAGATCTTGGGATCTGGCTTCCAGGCTCCGACCGTATAGCAACTGAACATCCGTTCGCCGAAGTAGTCACTCAGGCCACCGATCCGCAGCGCCAAGGCGATCTTCTCTGGCGGAGCGTTCGAGGCGACACAACTCGGGAGCGTCAATTGATCGAGCATCTCGCGAACGCCTGGCATCGGGCGGAGCCCTTCTTCCAGACGGACAGCCGCCAACTCGCGGTAATCGTGCTCGAAGCTTTCCGGAAGCTTTCGTTTCAAACGCTGTTCAATATCGGCCAGAATGTTCGCCATCCGCCAACCGCGGTAACGTTCCGAGATCGAATCGAGCGTGTCGTCGAGATCAGGAAACAATTCCAGCAAGACCTGGGAACCGACGGTCTCGCTATCGACCAGCGTACCGTCCAAGTCAAAGATGACACATTGAACAGGCATGAAATCGAGAACCTTCCGGCGAGCGACAGTGCCTGAAGCACGCAGAGAAACGCAGTGTGTTAAACGCGACGTGGCGAGCAGGCAGCCAGGCGTTTCGAGGCCAAACGTGGATGAGCGGCCGAGATGCGGACCGGATGACGATCGTTGAGCTGCGTATCGGCCATCGTGTCACCCAGCAGGAAGCAGATTTGCTCACCTGTCGTGGCGGTGACGACATCCATCATGCCTTGCGGCGAACGTACCAGATGCTGCTTTTCGCAGGTCAGGCTGAAATAGGCCAGCAAATCCTGACGATCGGACAGGTAGGTGATCTGGTAAGGATGATCGAGCGAACCGTCTCCTGTTTCCAGCAGACCTTCGAGCATCGTTTCGCACAGGAAACGCTCGAGCTCGGCATCGTCGGGGCAGCCCATCTGCTGGGCGGCGATCGATGCATACAGATGTGCCGAAGGAGACCCAACCCAGGCAAACGGCATCAACTCGGTCAGGTCGAACATCTGTTCGTACCTTCCTCCCTGGCAGAGGTCTGCCAGTTGATCGACAAAGCCACCTGCCGCACAAAAGTCGGCTTCCGATTGCACTTCCTCTTGAAGTTTGAGGAAGCCCTCTCGGCTAGGTGCTTCGAGAAATGCCTGGTAGTGATCGATCATTCAAAGCCTTCAGAACGTGTTCGCCAGGGAGCAAATTCGCAAGCGATCTTTCGTTGCCAACGATTTGCTTTTGCGACTTGCGTGACGTGCAAGCATGTCACTCTTCTTTAGACTAACGACGGCGTTTTAAAAACGCAATAACTTACGCGTTGTTTGTCGTCTCATTTTTGTGTTGAACATTGATCGTTCGACGACCACAACATCGCACGTCGTTCGTGCAATACGAACCATAGCTCTTCCACGAGCGAAGGCAACTAACTAGTCGCGCGCGCCAATGAATCAAACGCATGTTGATATGAAACGAAACAAGAAACGAAAACGCCGCATGGCGATGAACCATGCGGCGTGATTTGTTTTTCGATGTTGCTTCAAGCGGACTAGCCGCTGGTGTTGATCAAGTTGCCGGTACCAGGTGCTTTGCTGATACGGGCGGCGCTTTCAATCAACTGCACCGCTGCGTCGCCAATTTGTTTTTGGGCGTCCAAGGTCTTCTTGGCCACGGCGACATCGACTTGATTTTTGACCTGCGACTGCTGAATCGCGGAAGCTTGCCCCGCAATACCTTCTACACTCGTCATAATCTGCTCCCGTGGGTGTTCCTGAGTCGTCAGCGCCATCACCGATAGCCATGAAAGTGATCACGCCGTATCCACTTCATCGGCAAAGTACCTTGTTTCTCTTGGCGAAAACCGTTTCTCGGGGAAGTTGTGCCCGTTTTTTCGTTTAGTTGAGGGAAACCACACGCACTGTGAGCAAAGTAGTGCCTGATTCCGGCAATCTCAGGCGATGATTGGCAGCGCAGCGACCAATCATTGTCTCAATCTGATCCCGTTCGTGTTTGATAAAGCGAGGAATTCGGATCCGAGATCTAATGAAAGCTCGCAGCGATCGCACTTCACGTGCTGCAATCGCAAAGAAATTAGCCCAAGACTTCTCGTTTTCGCTTGATGTAATCCCACACGACGTAGCGATCGAGATCGTTGCCCGCGGTAAAGAAAACGCGGCCATGCGTCGATTCCGCCAGGCGATATGCGAAGCGAATATCTTCTTCACTTTGCGACCAGCTTGGCACCAGAAACATGTTGATCGTGATTCCTTGCTGCTGACAAAGTTTCCCTTCACGCATCGTGGCCGCTTCGGTCCGGGCATCGGGAGGATACAGCAAAAAGAGCTCGTGCCCCTCGAAATGGGCCGTCGGCAGTCCATCGGTTATCAAAATAATTTGCCGATTGGGCGTGTCCTGGCTGCTAAGGAACAAACGAGCTTGCTGCAACGCATGCTGAATGTTGGTGAAGTGAGGCGGAATCCGATATTCGCTCACCTCTGGCTTGCTCATATCGGCTCGTAGCCGCACGACCGGGTCGTGAATGGTCACCGGCTTAGGCAACAAACCAATCACATCCCCCGGGGCAACCGGCTTGGCGAACGAGTACATCTCGATCATTTGCAGGAAATCGCCCGGGAATTCGCTCCGAATAAGTCCCTGCATCGCCAGAGCCATCCGCTTGACGTTGGCGTACTGGGCGTCGTAACGCATGCTCCCGCTCATATCCATGATGACGCAGGTCGCACACTTCGGATTGTTTTTCGTCTTATGAATGACGATATCTTCGCTGCGCATCCGCAGCGGGCGTTCGGTTCCCTGCCGTAGCATGACGTTGATCAACGTCTGGGGGATATCCATGTTGGTGAGGGAGTCCCCGAACTCGTAATCTTTGGTCGATTGCAGCTCGACCGCGCCTTCCCCCACGATCGGACCCGAATGGCGGCCTGAACGCGAGGCCTCCATGTTGCTGAAGATCCGTTCCAGGAGCTTGCCTTGAAAGATCTTGAAGGCCTGGGGGGTCAGATGGATGTGCCCCGATTGGCTGGTCAGGCCTTGCTGCTCGGCTTGTTCGCGGAGGTATTGCTCGATCTGACGCTGAAGCTGCATCAACTGCTCCATTTCGCCTGGATCGGCATACTCCGAGAGCTGCTCCATATCGATAATGCCGATTTGAGCGTTCTCGCGGGCCTGTTTCAGTTGCTCAAGCAGTTCGTCGATCTTTTCCAGCTCTTCCTTCACCTCGATCGCCTGATCGATGGTCATTGGCGTGCGGCCGGTGAAGTGATACTTGGCGGCTAACTGATCGACTTCGTATTTCCGGCTGAGGTGCTCCATCAGCTGAATTAGGTCGAGCGCAAAGGGAGAACGCTCGTCGTCGAGGTTGTACCAGATGCGTTCCAGATCGTAGAGCTGCTCTTGCTCGAAGCCCAACTGATACCGCTCACGCATCCGCTGAGGGGGATCCATTGGCTCGCCATGCTGGCGATAGACCTTCTTGGCGGAATCACGAGCCTGATCGGTCTCGTAGGTCTCCAGGATCTTTCGCTTCCGCTCTTCCAGCATCTTGATCAGCGAGTCGATGCTCGGGCCCAAGCCGGAAATCTGGCTCGGGTCGATCTTCACCGCATTGGCCAACTGTTCTGGCGTCAGCTCGAAGCGATCGCCATACATCAGCCAATGTTCCATCGCCGGCGACACCATGTCAGGCGGAGGCGTCTTGGGACTGGGGAACTTGGCGGGATCGTACTTCTGGTACGTATGGATGATTCCGCCAGGCATCTTCTTGCGTTGAGGCATAAGACGAGGTTCCTATTCGAACTCGTAAGTAATCTTACCGTGCTGCTGAGCCCGGCTGATCCGATCCACGGCATACAGACCTGCCAACACGAACTCGACGCACGAGGCTCGCATGGCAGGATTCTCGGAGGCATTCACCTCAAACGCTCGATCCCAAACCGGCGGAACACGCTTCAAGCGTTCGCCGTAATAGTCAGAAGGCAACAAGTCCCCCACTTCGATCTTCACACCCTTCTGGAAGATCTCCGCGATCTGCTCGAGGCCATGTTCCTGGATATATTCCTGAAACACGGTACCGACCGCCTCGGCAATCAAGGCGTCGAGCACCTGGCTTTCCGACATCTGATGGCTTCCCATCATGTCCAGCTCTAACTTGCCAAGGCTGGAGCTATAGATATGCCCGAAGTCACTCAGCCGCACTACGGCTGGCCTTTCGTTCAGCAGAATCCCGCGATGCCGAGCCGACGCGATGACCGTGCTGTAGTTCGCGATGCTGAAACGAGCGCTGACGCCTGATTGCTGATCGACGAACTTGCTCCGACGGGCCGCCTCGGTGATTTGTTCGAGGACTTCCTTCATGAAGTAAGGCATCACGACCGGGTACTCGCCATCCAGCGTGACGTCGGCCTCTTGTTCGATAATCTGAATTCCCAGGTCACGTTGCCGCGGATAGTGGGTATGGATCACCGTCCCGATTCGGTCTTTCAATTGCGGAATCACTTTACCACTTCGGTTGAACGTGGAAGGATTCGCCGAGAAGAGCAGCACCAGGTCGATATCGAAGTTGACGGGATAGCCGCGGATCTGAACATCACGCTCTTCAAGCATGTTGAACAGACCGACCTGAACCAATTCGTCGAGCTCTGGCAGTTCGTTCATCGCAAAAATGCCACGATGCATGCGCGGGATCAAACCGAAGTGCAATGCTTCTTCGGTGCTCATGCTAACACCGCTGGCCAGTTTGGCCGGGTCGATTTCGCCGATCACGTCGGCAAACTTGGTTCCCGGTGCCAAACGCTCGGCGTAGCGTTCTTGACGGGGCCACCAGGCAATCGGAATCTCTTCGTCCCCATGCTCGGCCACAAACTTCTTGCCGACCGCGGTGATCGGGTGATAAGGATCTTCGTGAACGGGGCAGCCCTCAATGTTTAGATAGGGGACCGCTTCATCGAGAAAGCGAACCATCATCCGCATCATGCGGCTCTTCCCCTGCCCTTTTTCGCCCATGAAGAGCATGTCGTGCCCGGCGATCAAAGCGAGGTGAATTTCCGGCAGCACGGTATCTTCGTAACCGACCATGCCCGGAAAAGTTTCTTCGCCGGCAGCGAGCATGTGGATAAAGTTCTCTTGAATTTCCTGCTTGACTGAGCGCGACTTCCAACCGCTTTCCTTCAATTCCTTCAAGTTGACAGGGCGTGAAGTGGCCGGGGTGGGTTCGTTCGGATTTGTCACTAGCGAATCTTCCGTGTGGATGTCGTTTTTTGGAAACTTCCGGAATTATAGCGCAGTAAGCCTAATCGCCAAGCTTTGGGACTTCTACGGAGCTTTATCCGCCAAAAAGCCCCTGCTTGGAAGCCAAGTCAGGTGGTTCCCCCTGATGCCGAGCCTACTCGGCTGAGATTTCCCGCGACGCATTTCCCTGCCCCTGGGACTCTGTAAGGCATTGATACCATGAGATCGATCCTGCTTCTGCTCCTCTTCAGTTCCGTGGCGACTTCTGCTGAACCGGTCGTTTCGCGGAATATCAACTATGCCGGGACCAACAACATACGGCAAACCCTCGATGTTTACGCGGCGAAAGACGGCAAACAACAACCGGTGGTCATCTGGTTGCATGGAGGTGGCTGGCGTCGGGGTAACAAGATTCTGGTCCAGCAGAAACCTCAAGCGTTCGTTGATCAGGGCTACGTCTTTGTTTCGATCAACTATCGCTTTACGCCGGAGTTCACCATGAGCGACCTGGCGACCGACGTTGCCACGGCGGTGAAATGGGTGACCGAAAATATCGACAAACATGGCGGCTCACCGGAGATCATTTTTATTGGTGGCCACTCGGCAGGTGCCCATCTGTCCGCCTTGGTTTCGACGGACGAACGCTACCTGAAAGCCCAAGGTTTGAGTCTTGTTACGCTGAAGGGCTGCTTTCCGGTCGATACGGCCACGTACGACTGCGGCAAACTGGTTTCCGGGCTGAAGTTGCTGCGGAGCAACCGCGTTTCCTTGTATACCAACGCCTTTGGCGAAGAGACCGCCAGCCAGCAAAAGTACTCGCCCATCACCCATTTGCAGAAAGGAACCGACTACCCCGATTTCCTGCTGCTGTTTTGTGAGTCGCGGCGAGATGCCACCTTGGCTGCCAACTACTTTGTCAAAGCGATCCAGCAGGTTGGCGGCACGGCCGAGACCTATGCGGCCCCTGGCAAAGATCACGCCAGTATCAACAACGATCTGGGAATCGAAGGGGACGAAACGACGAAGGTCCTCTTCGCGTTTCTGAACAAACGGATCGAAGCGGCCAAACAGACTGGCAATGTGAACTCGCCCAAGTAATGTACTTTGGCAGGCGGGTGAGGTAGCCTGATGGCTATGGAAAAGCCCCCCATAGCCTTGGCCTCGCTGGGACCTATATGAACACGCCGCCTAACAATTCTGAACCGGAACTGGAAGTGGTTGACGAACCGATGGCTCAATTCGGTTTGTCACATATCATGGGTTTGCTGACAGGTTTGGCCTTTCTGTTCGCGCTGGCCGCCCCCTTTTTGCGTACCTACAAACAAAACGAGCTGCTGATATTCGTGGCGATTGTCACCATTCAAACGGGCGTGATGGGCATCACGGTCTTTTATTTCATGATTCGTCGCAAGTCGCTCGTTCAACGCTCTGGCAAACGGATCGGCATTGGATATCCAGGCACGATCCCTGGCAAGCACACCCCGGCCCTCATTAGCAGTCTCGCGCTGCTAATGATCGGATTGGCCCAATTGTGTCTCGCGATCTTGTTTACCTCGATGCCTTTGGCAACCGGCATTCCGTTCTATCTTGTGCAACAGATTCAACTGGGAAGCTTTGCAGGCGCTTTTCTGATGCAGTTGTCTTGGGGACGTCCGATAGGAACGGTCGAATTTTTTGAAAATGGGGCCGTTCAATCTTCGTTTCATATGATTCCCTGGCAAGACGTGGTGCTGCGTCCCAGTGCCTTTCAAGAGGACCGCGTCGTGATGGTTTACAAGGTCCGTACGCAGCTCAAGACCATCGACGCCAAAGGCCTACCCCACTTCCACGGCCAAATCACCAAGTTCACTTCCACTCTGCAAATCCTGGAACCCATCCGCAGCTACCTGCTGGATCACTATGGCGAGAAGCCAGCTACTGAAGCCACGGCATAAAAAAAGCCCCGGCACTGGGCCGAGGCTTTTTGTTTTAGCTTGCTAGTCAGAAGCGACTTACTTCTTCAGCATCGCACCCGCGACGAACCAGCCATCTTTGACCGTCCGGGCATACGAACCAGCCGGTCCGAGGTAGCCTTCGACCTGGGCGAATGGTGGCAACTTACCAGCATCGATCTGCTGTTCGCGAGTTGCGGTTTCGTCGTCCTGACCCATGCTCCACAGTTCGTTGATCACCTTACCGAGGGCCGATTCCGACTCTGGCATCTTGCCCTGCTGCATCAGTTCGTAAGTGATACGAGCCGATTCATCGGTGCGGGCAAAGTGACGGAAGCTGTCTTCGCCGCTGCCGAGGACCGTCAGGGCTTCTTCCACTCGCAGGTAATCAGGAGCAGCCGACAGGCGTTCGATGTTGGCTCCGCCCGTCTTCGTCAGGATGACCTTCTTGATCAGATCTTTGTTGTTGGCAAAGAAGACCCAGTCGCCCACAACCGAAACGGCTGCGTTCGGAATGGCTGGCTTGCCAGCGCCACCTTGGGCGAACTGGTTGTTGGCTGCCATGGCGTCGGGGAAACCAGGACCGCTGATGACCAGCGTCGGGATCTCTTCTTCTTCCTCGTGAATTTCCCAGATCTCTTCGGCACCCACTTCATGCTTTTCAGCATTCGGGTCTTGCTGCATGATCTGCGTGATCGCCGCTTTGACAGGGGCAGCGTTCAGCAGGTGCACGGCAACCAGGCGTTCTTCCGACTGCGGAGTGATCGGCTGCTTGACGTCGACCAGCATGCAAACCTTGCTGTCGAGATGCTTCACGATCTGGTTGACCACGTCGACCTTCGGGCCGGCTGGGTCCTTTTCCAGGCTTTCGATCAGTTCGTCGAAGATCTCGTCGTCGGCGTATTCGTTGACAATCGTTTCGCTGAACTTGAAGGCGTCCTGAACGTCCCAGCGGAAGTCGAGGAACGAAGCCAATTGGGCCGGAACCCAATCGTATGGCTGGAAGTTCTTATCGTTCGGGAAAGCCAGAACACGAGCACCCAGATGGAACCGTTCGCCGTTCTCAGCTTTCGGATCTTGCGGAGCGTAGACAAACGAGCTGTGAACCATTTCCAACTGCTTGTCGTTCGGACCGCCATCGGCGACCGAGAACGTGACGTAACCGCCCAAGCCCTTGATCGCGTCGAAACCTTGGTTTCGCAGCAGGTTCAGCATGTCGGTACCACGCTTCTTACGACCACCTTGCTGCGAACGGATCACCTCGGCGTAGCCAAACGGCTCGACGAACCATTCGAAGTCGTAACCGCGGGCACCACGACCAGCTTCGGCTCGCTTCAGGACTTCCTGGAAAGCGACCAGCGAAGCCAGGTTGTCTTTCTTAGGAGCCGCGATGGCTTCCAGAATGTACGACAGGGTTGCCTTGGAATCGGTCGCGATCAGCAGATCGGACTGCATCACATAGAAGGCTTCGCCGGCTGGCTTACCGCCTTGAGCTGGCAAATCGAACTTGGTAACCGCAACACCAGCGATCTGGGTTTGCGATTGGGTAGCGCCGTTCTTCTTCTGGTTGGCCGAAATCTTGGCCAACAGGGCATCGACCTGAGCTTTCTTGCCGGTGACGTCGACGGTCAGCACAACGCCGTCCGACTTGTCGCCATTGGGCTGATCGTTGGCGAAACAGATTTCGCCAGCGTAGACCCCCTTCAGGTCGTCCAGGGTCAAAGCCAGCTTCACGCCACCGGCGACCAGCTTCTGCTTGACCTGTTCCTTAAGGTCTTCGGTAAATGGCTTCATCACCGGATCGGCCATCAGCTTGCCGATCTGGGTCGCATCGAAGTTGGCCGAAGCCTGATCGTAATCAGGAATCGACACGTAGCTCTTCGTGGTCTGCGGAAGTACGGTGGCCGCCTTGGGGGCCGCTACCACATTTTGCTGAGCAAGAAATAGAAACCCTACGATAAGTAGGCCGGTCTGGGCCCAGCGATATGCATGCATCACAATCAAAACTCCTCCGCCTGAGTATGCGGATTTCCCCAATCGGCTGCCTGGCGTACATTCGGGAAAATCCGAGGTGCTATTTCTATCGGCAAATGCGTTTAAAATTCCAGCTCGGAACTGCCTCGGTTCCTGGCATCTACCGGTATTACGACGCTCGACTTCATTAAGATGTAGCGATTACAACAATTAACGAAACTCCCTGATTCTGCGAAACTAGCGAATCTGGTGCAAGCTCTGCTAGCCCAGCTTGCCCGCCAAACCCCAAAGGAGTAAGGGTGAACCTCGATAAATTTGCGGCCGAAAGTCTCTGCTACGACCCCGTCCATGGATATGTTCCCTTCGTATCGGAAGGCACGTCGGTCGACGAGCTGACAGAACGGGACATTATCGACCACCCCTGGCTGCAGCGTATGCGTCAGATTCACCAGTTGCAAACTGCCTGGTGGGTCTATCCAACCGCTGAACACACCCGATTTCAACACATTCTCGGGGTGATGCATCTCGCAAGTCGTTTGGTCAACCAGCTTTATCCCAGCCTGAAGGAAACCTGCCCCGACGCGCCTTCACGTGGGTATGTCGAATCTCTCATGCGAATGGCGGGCCTATTACATGACGTGGGGCATGGTCCTTTCGGTCATTTCTTTGACAGTCATTTCCTCCAACACTATGGCCTGACACACGAATCGCTCGGCGCTCATATTATTCGCACCGAACTGGGGGACATGCTTTCCCGGCTTCGCCGAAATCCATTTTCGCAAATGGAAGAAAATGAACGAATCGATCCGGAGCAAATTGCCTGGATGATCCAGCGGCCCCAAGCTGGCGACGCGACCGACCGCCCGAAATGGCTCGTTTTCCTCCGCAGCCTGCTCAGCGGCATCTATACCGTCGACAATATGGACTTCGTCCTTCGCGACGCGTACATGACCGGCTACAGCCAGCAGTCGTACGACCTGGAACGCTTGCTGCGGTACAGCTTCTTTACGGAAAAGGGGCTGACGATTCACGAACGTGGCATGGCGGCACTGATCCGCTTCATGAACGTTCGGGCCGAGCTCTTCCAGACCGTCTATTTCCATCGCGAAGTGATGGCGATCGACAAGACGCTGGAAGATTTGTTCGCCGATAGCCGGCCGTGGATGTTCCCTGGCAATCCGATTGAGCACTTGGCCGACTACCAAGGCTTTACCGAGTTCAGCCTGCTGGTCGATGCCGCCCGCTGGCATAAGTCGGAGAATCCACAGCAAGCCGATGTGGGCAAGCGTTGGCAGCAACTGCTCAGCCGCAACATTCCGTGGCGATTTGTTTGCGAGCGTTCGCTTCGCTTTGACGAAGGGGAAAGTCAGGAAATGACCATCTTCCGCAGTGAAAGCTTTGCCTTGGCAGCACTGCGAGACGTTCTGCCGGCCGAGTTGAAAGAAACTCCCGTGAAGATCGCCTTGAACCGGACCGTGTTCCGCCCGAACACGCGTGGCCCGAGCGATCACCAGAACTTCCTTTACGATTCGGCCCAGAAGAAGATCAAAGAGCTGACCACCGATCGGCTCTTTCGTTCGCTGCCGGTCAGCCGTCTGGTTTGTCGGATCTATGCCCAGGACTCGTCGCTGGCACCGCAATTGGCGGCCGCCCTCGACCGGTTGGTGGGCAATCATGCGGTCGACGATTTGACCAACATGTAAGTCGAAGCGATCACTAGGCGATGAATCAGTCATGGCGTCCGCGAAGATGGCGGACGCCGCGATAGAACATCAGGAAAATCCCGCTGGTAAATACGCCGAGAACCAACCCGACGAACGCTCCGATCAACGCGCCGCCATACCACGGTAACTTCCAGCTTGGATTCAACACTGCGAGAATCGCCACCACCGCTGCTGACAACAGAGCCACGCTTAAGGTGAACGCTGCCTGAAGAAGGTTGTCTCGCCAACGGACGTTCACGCCGGTGTAGGTATCCGAGACAATATTGTAGGCAGCCTGACCAGAAGAAATTTCGCGTGGCTCAGGCTTCTGCCGGGCTTCTTTGTCGTGTGGCTGCGTCATAGAAACATCTCTCGGCCGAACAAATGCTTAGGTGGATCTCCTATCGTAAATGAGGAGGGAAACACGCGGCATCTCCTTTTTGCTCAATCGTTTCCACTCTTTTTACGCGAACGCTGCTCTTCCAGCTCTCGCAGCCGATTGGCCCTCGCGCGACTTCCCCGGCCGAAGAAGAGGGTGTCGAAACCAAGAATGATGGCGTATCCAATTGCGGCAATCAGCCCCAGGCCAACCATCACCGCCACGATGGCGATCAAACGTTTGGCCATTTCTACATCGGTGCTGACCAATCGCAGATATCCCAGGACCAGCGAGATCACCAAGATTCCGGCCAGAAGATGCCGCAGCGTGAACTGGTTTTCCTGGCCTTCTCTTCGCTGCTGAATCGCATCGCCAACGTTCTTCGCGGAAAGCTGCTGACTGAAATACCACGCCAGGCTAATTACCGCGAAGACGGCACCGACGACCACCGCGGCAACAACCAATGCCCCTGGCAGTTCGCTCCAATCGTTGATCCCGAAAAAGATCACCCACAAGACCACCGCCCCGATCAGTACTCCCAGGAACACGATCGTCGAGATCCGCACTTGAAACAGCTTGACCAGGCGCGTTCGGCCGAAATAGCTATCCTTTGTGATTTCACGGATCTTCCACCACGGGAACGTGAGCAATAACAGTCCCGCCACCATCGCCAGCCAGAAGTAATACTGAGCGTACCCGCCCCAGCCCCACATCATCGTTCTCCGCTGCGTTTCGACACCAGAATCAGCACGGACTTCGTCTCTTTGCGACGGGGATTGGGTCAAATCGGAAGATTCCCGTCCAGCCCTGCCGAAACCGCCCATTCTACGCTAAAATCAACCGATTCCGTCGTCCTTTTCGATTCGAACCAGGGAACCTTCACGTGTCGCACGAACAATACGAAAACCCGTTGATCTCTCGATATGCCTCGCGGGACATGAGCTTTTTGTGGAGTCCCCAGAAGAAGCATTCGACCTGGCGCCGGCTATGGTTGGCTTTGGCCGAGTCGGAACAGGAACTGGGTCTCTCGATCACCGACGAGCAGTTGGAAGCGATGCGAGCCAACCTCGACAACATCGACTTCGATCTCGCCGCCAAGCATGAAAAGCGTCGCCGCCACGACGTGATGGCCCACGTCGAAACTTTCGGCGAAGCCGCCCCGGTCGCCAAGCCAATCATTCACCTGGGCGCCACCAGCTGCTTTGTCACCGACAACACCGACCTGATCTTGCTTCGCGAATCGCTGGAACTGGTCCGCGATCGCCTGGTTCGTTGCATCTACCTGCTGGCGAACTTCGCCAAGCAGTACCGCGATGTCGCCTGCCTTGGCTTCACCCACCTGCAGTCGGCCCAGCCAACGACGATTGGCAAGCGAGCGACCTTGTGGTGCTACGACCTGGTACTCGACCTGGAAGAAGTCGAACATCGGCTGGAACTGCTTCGCTTCCGCAGCACCAAAGGCACGACCGGCACCCAGGCCAGCTTTCTGGAACTGTTCGAGGGTGACCACACCAAGGTGAAAGCCCTGGAAAAGCGTGTCGCCGAGAAGATGGGCTTCGATCAACTGTATGCCGTCACCGGACAGACCTACTCGCGTAAGGTCGACAGCCAGGTTCTCGACTGCTTGAGTGGCATCGCCCAGTCGACCCACAAGATCGCCACCGACATCCGTATTCTGGCTCATCGCCGCGAAGTGGAAGAACCGATCGAAAAGGATCAGATTGGTTCGTCCGCCATGCCTTACAAACGCAATCCAATGCGAAGCGAACGCATTTGTGGTCTGGCTCGCTACGTGATCAGCAATCAGGCCAACGGTGCCAACACGCTGGCGACGCAATGGATGGAACGGACCCTGGACGACAGCGCCAATCGCCGCTTGAGTCTGCCTCTTTCGTTCCTGGGTATCGACGCGATTCTGATCATCCTGGCAAACGTTTGCGACGGCATGGTGGTTTACCCTGCCCTGATCAAGCGACACCTGCAGGAAGAACTGCCATTCATGGCGACTGAAAACCTGATGATGGCCGCGGTTAAAGCTGGTGGTGATCGCCAAGACCTGCATGAAAAGATCCGCATTCACTCGCGCAACGCAGGGGCTCGGATCAAGAACGAAGGCCTGACCAACGACATGCTCGACCGTATCAAAGAAGATCCGGCGTTCCCAGAATTCGATGCCGAAGCGATTCTCGAACCGCTGCAATATGTCGGTCGCGCACCGGAACAAGTCGACGACTTCCTGGCCGACATCATTCAGCCAATTCGCGATCGTTATCCGCACGTGACGCTCGATAACGAAGAGCTAAAAGTTTAATCGCTTCCACCGCGATCCAACTTGCCAATCTGATTTGGAAGGCCTGAGGAAACTCAGGCCTTTTTTCGTCGATACGGGGCTTGAGAAGGTTTACTGGCAATCAACCTGAGGGCACAGCATTCCGTGGCACGCCCCGACCCTTCTCTGCCCACTTCTCTGCCACGTTTGAGGGTTTTGGTTTCGGAGTAACTACTACCGTCACCGACCTTCGAGGCAAAGAGTCATGAACTTAACCTTGACTTAACTTCACGTTTGTTGACCTGTAGGACACCCGCATGAAAATGGAGCCCATTAGTTCCTCGATCGCTATCCATTGATTCTGTGAGCCACGTTTCATGAAGAAGGTTCTGGTCGCGCTGCCCCTGTTTGTCGCCTTGATTTCTCCGGGATGTTCCAATTCCCTTCCAGACCCCAAACCATCTGACCCAGCTGCCTGGACGAACCCATCCGACGGCAGCGAACCTGAACTGGTCGAAGAAGGCCCCTAAACGGCAACCTTCCTGACGACTACTTCCATCCAACTTGCCTTTGAATCTGACAGGTCCACTCATGAACGTTACTTTGACTGCCCGGCGTCGCGGCTTTACCCTGGTCGAACTTCTGGTGGTAATCGCCATCATTGGTATTTTGATCGCCCTGCTGCTGCCGGCCGTGCAACAAGCTCGTGAAGCGGCTCGCCGTTCGCAGTGCAAGAATAACTTGAAGCAGTTGGGGCTCGCGATGCACATGTATCACGACACCTACCAAAGCTTCCCGATTGGCATCCAAGCCGCGTGGGGTGGTTCGTGGAGCTGGAGCATTCTCCCCTTCATCGAACAGCAAGCCTTGTTCGACGTGATGCCTAATCCAGTGAACGACTCCGGTTCGTTCGGTGGCTCCGATGCCCGTAGCGAACAACTTCGCCAGCTGGTTCGCACCCCGATCGCGACCTACTTCTGCCCATCCCAGGTCGATGGTCCGATTGAAGGAACCGACGTCAATGGCCTGACGCTGCGTGCCAAGACGAATTACCTGGCCAACGCCGGCGGCAACGCCACCAACGACAACCTTGGCAGCGGCGGGATGGATGTCTCGAATGGCTTGTTCCATGCCGTGCGGATGAATACCAGTTCGCCAACCGGCAAAGTCTTTGCATTCCGCGACGTCAAAGATGGTTTATCGTCGACGCTGCTAATCGGCGAAGCATATTACAAGCTGGACGACGACTGCAACGTTTGCGATCACTTCCTCTTCTTCCACTCGAACGCCGACAGCGGGAACGGCTCGGACTTCTCGGAGACGCTTGGCTCGACCTACGATTCGATCAACTCGAAGTCGACCGATGGCGATGTGCTGGAACGATCGTACGGCAGCTTCCACCCAGGCGGAGCGAACATCGTTCTGGCCGACGGCAGCACGCAGTTCGTGGCTGAAACCATCGACGTCGAAATCTGGCGTGGTGCTGGCTCGCGAAAGGGAAAAGAAGTCATCTCGCTGACCAGCAACTAAGCTGGCTCGCCCAGGCATTCCATAAAAAAAGCCCCCGAATCGTCGGGGGCTTTTTTGCTTGATGGGGCTCTTAGATCAAGTCGATCCGCCGCTTCTTTCGACGCGTCTGCTTCTGGCACTCTTCGCAGACACCATTCACGATAAAACGGTGACCGGTGGCGCGGAACTGATACATCCGAGCCACGTTGTCTCGCAGCTCTCGCAGTTCCGGGCTTTGGAACTCGATCAGGTTCTGGCACTTCGTGCAGTAAAGATGATCGTGGTCTGGGTAGCCATAGTCATGTTCGTAGACGGCGCGACCACCGATTTCCATCTTTCGCAGCAGGCCCGACTCGACCAGTTCGTTCAACGTGCGATAGACAGTCGGCCGACTCACCCGGTCGGCACCCTTGCTCTGGTGCGACAGCTCGTCGATCAAACCATCGGCATCGAAATGCTCGTGATGGCTGAAGACATGTTCAATCAGAATCCGACGAGGTTGCGTGATCCGCTTACCCTTACTTTTGAGGTATTCCTCGAATCGCTCCATCGGAGTAAGAGCGACATCTACGGCTTCCAACGCAAACGGATCGGACATTCGAATCTCAACAGGAACAATAAGGACTTCCGCTTTATTGAGACTGAGTTGCTATTTCTATCTAATTGCGGAGTAACGAGATACGCAACCACTGTGGCTATCAGTCTCAACACCGAATTCTAGGCCAAAGTTATCGAGGTACAAGCCCCAGTTGGTGCGATTCTAGCGAGATCCGGGGCGCCGATCGGCGCATAAAAAACGGGCCGCGTTCCCGAGAGAACCGACCCGAAGTACGTCGTTTTACTAAGTTGTTCTGGCGTGGGCGTTTAGCCGATTTCGTCCAACAGACGTTCCAGCGCCAGGTCGAGCTTATCGTCGGTCAGATACGAGCCATCGGCGATCTGAGCCTTGATCTGCGCGACACGGTCGGCACGAATGTCCGGAATGTCCTTCACCTGACTGGCGAAGTCGGCTTCGTGCGAAATGTCGAGTTCATCCACAGTATCGAATTGCGTTCGTGTATCGACGGCCGGGGCCTGCGCGGTGTGATGCGGACCTCGGATGGACTGTGCCGGGTGAACTGCGGTTGGGCCATTAATATGCATGGTGAATCCTAACTCCCTTTGAACGTCGTCTTGAAACGAGCTTGTTTGGATTGGGTCCGCTCGATCGCGACGTCCCTAAAATCATGACCGGAATTGGAGGTCTGGGTTTTCCCTAGGTAATTGGCCTGGCTTCTACAGGCCACCGGAGGGAGGCAGTTACCCTACCTCGCAAATATAGTTCATTGGCGTCTTCCATGGTGCCGTATTCCGTGTCAGGTTTAGCCATCCGTGTGAAGCAAGTGACTCACGGCGAAGAGTTTGTCAGGAAGTACCCTTCTTATCGACTTGCTAGCACTCGACATTCAGCGATAACCAACACGGTCTTATTATGCAGTCCCTGGCAACGTCGCCGACCAGGTAGCCTCTGCGAGTTTGGCAAAACAATCTGGATAATCGTTTTGTGTGGCTCATCAAAGGTTGGCTTCGACGGCGAACACCTGCCTTGCGTGTCGCACAATCGTTACGACTGGTCCACGCAAATGGTTTGCCAAAAATACGGCATTCACCTGCTAGAGCACCATTATTTGGCTTTCCCAGGCAAACGTGCCCGAGAGTACGTAATTTGGCAGAGTGACTCAATCGCAATTGCGACCGTCGTAGCCTGAATCTTGAGAAATTCCGATTCATTCCCAACCATTTCCTGGGAATAATTCAGACGTTGTTCAAATCAACCTGCAGAGGAGTACATTACTCTTCATACAGGGAATCTAGTCAACTTCTCCTCTGAATGACCAGATAATCCCCCAGACCGCAGCACGCCCGGCGAATGACTTAACGGGCCCTGGATCCGCAAGACGTGCGGTTGATCAGGCAGCACAAACCACCCTATTTGGGTGAATGCCACAGACCTCGAATAGCCTTTTCGCAAACATCACCCCCGCTAGAATAATTCTAATGTGATTTCATCCCACATTAGTCCTATTGCATCGCGGAGCCTTTTTTACTAAATCTAAGAATCACGTGAACACGCCACGGCTTTATCACGTCTAAAAATGTAGAAATTACCAGCATGTGCAACGCAGGATTCGTTGCCGTCAGCTACAGGGACCGTAGTGAACTTTCCCCCGGGAGTTCGCTAATGAACGACTCGCTTTTCGATACCATGCAAATCAAGCTGGAAGACGCCCGCGATCGGGAAGAAGCCTCGATCATGGTAGGCTTAGCCCCCTACATGGAGCTATCCGAATGGATGGATAAAGAGTTGGTCAAACTCCGACTCGAATTCCACGACTTCGAGACAGCCAAGTCGCATCGTTTGAGTGATTGGGCCAAAGTAGTACCGAACTCCTAATTAAAGGTCGGTGCGCGTCATTATCCCATCCTCATCCACTTATCCAGGTTTTGGCGTCGTCCCATCTCTGAATTTTGATCTAAACTAAGAGTGCCCTTCGCTGGGGCACTCTTTTTTCTTGTCAGGAGAGCAAACGCATGGCAGAAGAACCATCGTCCCTCGAAGCAATCAAGCAGAAGCTGCGTGAAGGCAAAAAGATCGAAGCCATCAAGCTGCTGCGAGAAGATTCGGGCATCGGCCTGAAAGAAGCCAAAGACCAGGTTGAAGCGATTCAGG
This sequence comes from Bremerella cremea, assembly GCF_039541315.1. Lineage (GTDB taxonomy): Bacteria > Planctomycetota > Planctomycetia > Pirellulales > Pirellulaceae > Bremerella > Bremerella cremea. The sequence continues at coordinate 776,458 of NZ_BAABFZ010000003.1, forward strand.
CCAAGATGGCAGCGGATGGTGAAGTTCTTCCGACATCGAGTGGCTGCGCTGGCGTTCTGATCTTGCTGGCGGCCGGACTGGGCATGGTAGGCGCTTGGATGGTGACCTAGCCGCCCCCCTCTGCAAAAGTACTCCTTGCGGTGCGACGCCTTTCGGGATGTACAAAATAGCGAATTCTTAACGTCAATTTATGACTAACGGCTTTCGGGCCGATCTGCCCCGCTGAATGGCCATTATTTGACCTTTTCGGCCACCAATCTTCCCTCAGAGGCAGAGATTCGGGTAGCGATTCCCGCAATCTCCCCAGGTCATCGAAAAAACGTCCGTTTTTTTTGGCCAAACTAAGGCCATAGGCGGCGAGTGCTTGCAGAGATCGAAAATGATTTCGGCTCGATGATTTTTCGGAGGTGGCGCGGTCCTCATTTTCCCAATGGTGACATCCTCAGACGAAGACGCGATGAAACAGTCGCGTTTTGCGGAAGTTTATATTTCGAACCAGGAACGGCTCAAAGGGTACGTGTACTCGTTGGTTGCCAACTGGAATGACGCGGAAGAAGTCTTCCAGCGCACCAGTCTGTTGCTGTGGCGGAAGTGGGAACAGTTTGATCAGGATCGCGAATTCCTACCGTGGGCGTTTGGTATCGCCCGCATCGAGGTGAAACGTTTCCTCTCGGAACGAAACCGACAGCAGAAGATGCTGAGCGATTCGGCCATGGAAACCCTCGATACCGTCATCGTGCAAAATGCCGATGGCCTTCAGGACCGCCTGGCCGCCCTCGAACATTGCGTCCGGAAACTTCCGGCACGGCAACGATCAATCCTATGGGCCTCGTATCGCAAATCGGCCTCGATTGAAGAGGTTGGGCAACTGTTCGGCCTTTCCGCAAACGCCGTCTATAAGCGGCTGCGCAAGATTCGAGAACAACTGCATCGCTGTATCGACATACGGCTGTCCGCCTGGGGTGAAGGATAATGAGCCAATCGCAAGAGCCACGACCGATTGTCGGCAAGATGATCGACGACCTCGCGATCCGCGATCTGGTCGACCTCTGCCTCACGGACCGAGCGACGCCAGAGCAATGGAAGACGCTCAGCGACTTGATCGTCGATCGCCCTGACGTCAGCGAATATTACGCCGCCCAGGCGATTGTCGGTGCACGCCTGGCCATGGTCAGCCGCCTGGACGAAGCCCAGGAACGCGAAGTCCTGGATCACCTGGAAAGTCAAGAAGAGTTTAAAGAGCTGGCCGCTCCGGCAGATTCGCAGATGTTCTCGCTGCGACGGGTCGTTGTGGCAACGCTGGCCCTGGCAGCCTCGACGATGATCTTTCTGGGAAGTCCTCTAGTTGTCCAGATGTTTCAAGAGGCTTCGCAGTCGGGACCGATCGCTGGGAAAGACAGCGGTCCGGTGCCCCCTGCGTTGGTCATTAATGGTGTCCCTGGCGAAACGACGCCTACACCTTACTTCGGCCGCCAGATGATCGAACTTCCTGAGGGAACGTTTGACGGGGTAACCTCGTCCGGCGTGAAAGTTCAGATTGCCGGTCCGGCACGGATACGCGTGGAAGACCCCATGCTATGGCGAATGTTCCATGGCAAAGTTCTGGCAAAGGTTTCACCGCTTGGGCATGGCTTCACGATTCGGACGCATCAAGCCGATGTGGTCGACCTGGGTACCGAGTTTGGTGTCGCCATTAGCGGTGAAAACCTGACGGAAGTGGTCGTCTACGAGGGAAGCGTTTCGGTGTCGTCTGGCTCGATGACGCACAAGATGTCCAAGGGTGAAGCGATCACGATTCCGATCTATGGTCAGAGCCAAGAGCTCGCCATGGTCGATCGAGACGCGTTCCTGCAGCCCGCCGATGTGCCGGCTTCGGTGATCAGCGAAGTTCGCTTCAACAATGGTAGCGAGATGAAGGACTACAAGATCGTCAAAGGCGGTTTCACCGAAGGTGCGCTCGCCTATGTCGACCGTATCCATCGCTGGACGGGCCATGATGCGGGCGGTTTGCCAAGCTATATGGTCGACCTTGACTACGTGCAGATGCCCAACGACTTGAAGTTCACCGAAGACTGGAAGCGACGCAATAACGTCAAAGCAACATTCGTTTTCAACAGTCCTGCAGTCGTTTACCTGCTTTACGACGAACGACTCTCGATTCCGAGTTGGCTTCCTCAGAAATTTACCGACACCGGCGTGCTGGTCGGGCTCGACAAGGGCTCGCACGAGGATGCTCGTACGTCCACCAAGTATCAACTGGATCAGGAAGAAGGCCCAGGCAAATCAGTCGACGTCTCACTACGCGTTTGGCGAGCCATTCTGCGAGACGGCGGCGAACTAGAGATCGGCCCACTGGGAAGCTCCCACAAAGATTGGGTTGTCCCAACCGTTGTGGCTCGTCCCATCTGACCATCTTTTTCTCGTTTCCTTTTCATTCCCATTTATTCCCCACAATAGAGGTCTCAGTATTCTCATGAAGATGAAACTGAACAAAGGGTTCACGCTCGTCGAATTGCTGGTGGTCATCGCGATCATCGGCGTTTTGATCGCCCTTCTGCTACCAGCAGTTCAGCAAGCTCGTGAAGCGGCTCGCCGCATGCAGTGTACCAACCACCTGAAGCAAATCGCGTTGGCATTGCACAACTATCACGACACCTTCGGTGCCTTCCCTGCCATCAGCTACGACCACGAAGTCAACGGCGGCGACGAAACCCGGCATGCAAGCTGGAGTTGGGGCACGCTAATTCTTCCTCAAATGGAACAAGGTGCCGCCTACGATATCCTTGCACCAAGCAGCCCGGATCGTCTTCATGAAGCGGTTAACAAGCCAGAGAAGCTGGCCGTCGTTCAGAACCCGATCACGACCTGGCGTTGTCCTTCGGACACCGGTCCTGACTTGAATAGCCACCTGACCATCAACAACGGCTCGGGCAACCAGTCGCAAGACGTCCAGATCGCCACGGCCAACTACCTGGGTGTGAACTCGCAGGGAAACATCGATCGCGCACGTTTCCACAACGGCGTCTTCTGCCCCGGCACCAACGTGCAAAGCAACACCCGGATGCAGGTTTCGATCCATCACATTCTGGATGGTACCAGCAACACGGCCATGGTCGGCGAACGTGCTTGGATGTTGCAGGGTGTCGAACTGGGTGCCGGCTTGATCTATGGTCATACCGGGAACGAAGACATCACCAACAGCCATAACTATCTCGATGGTTTCATTGCCGTGGTTGGTGGTGGCAAGACCCACATCAACACAACCGACACCTGCGGTTCTTCGTGCAACGACGTGGATGGCCGCCAAGGCTTTTCCAGCAACCATCCTGGTGGATCACAATTCGCCTTCGTGGATGGTTCGGTTCACTTCATCAGCGAAAACATCGACGACAACTTCGGTGGTCCAACCGATTCGACCTACGAACGTCTGCTGAATAGCATCGATGGCCAACCGCTGGACCTGTCGTTCTAGTTTTCAAGTTTGCTCAACAAGCCACGTCATCAACAACTCGACGTGGCTTGCATCCCCTGGAGAGATAACAGAGATGAAACATATCGTTGCCCTGCTCGCGGTTTTTGTCCTTTCGATGGGCGTTGGTTGCGGTTCCAACACACCACCGGTCGGCGAAGTTCATGGCCAGGTCACGTTGAATGGTCAACCAGTGCCGAACTGTCACGTCATGTTTGAACCGTTGGCAGGTGGTCGCAGCTCGGGTGCGATGACCGACGACAACGGCAATTACAAGCTGATGTACAAAGGCGATGCCGAAGGTGCCCTGCTCGGCAAGCATCGCGTTCGCCTGATCACGGCTCGTGACGCAACGCGTGACGACAACGGTCGCGTGACTGAACCGGGCGTCAAAGAAAAGTTGCCCAAAGAATACAACTCGAACACGACTCAAGAAGTCGAAGTCACCAACGGTGACAACCCGATCGACTTCAAGATTCAGACCAGCTAAGGAACCCGGTTCATCCCCTTGAACCGAAAAGCGTGTCAGGGCAACCTGGTACGCTTTTTTTATGCGCCGCGACAGCCGCAACTGAAAAACGTTGACGAAGCGATCTCAAACAAGGAAGATGAGCGTCCCTCCATCGCTCTGCCTTCCCACTCTTTGAGACCTGCCGACATGTCGTCACTTCGTTTCTCCATCGCCTGGACGATGGTTCTTTGGGCTGCCACATTCTCGCTGGGCAGCGAACTTCCGACACCTTCCAAGCCACCGGTTCCCGTCGACCATTTTCCCGATACGCTGCATGCCGTCATCTGGCGAAACTGGGGTCTGGTTCCTACCGAGCGATTAGCAACCATCCTGGAAACGACGCCTGAGAACGTCGCGCAAATCGCGACCTCGATGGGCTTGTCTGCCTCGGTCAACGTTCCGCCAGAGATGGAAACACGCGGCTACATCACGCTGGTGCGACGCAACTGGCACTTGCTGCCGTACGAACAACTTCTTCCGCTGCTCTCGCTCACCGAAGAAGAATTCGCCCATCGGCTACGTGAAGATGACTTCCTGCTGATCAAACTGGGCAACCTGAAACCAGACTGCCCCAAGGTTGTTTATCAAACACCCTCCGCCTCGGCCAAAACTCGCGCTGCGGAAATCAAGTCGCTGGTCGAAGCGAACTTTGGTGAAGCAATGCAGCAGCCAGCCGAACCACGCTTTTCGTTTATCGAAGAACTGAGTCAGGTCGATCGCAGCAGCGAACCGGCCACTCCCCTGCCCCGCGACGATCAGCATCCACGGTTCATCTATTCCTACTTTGCGATGTTCGGCGATCCGCTCAGCGATCCTTCGCTCGATCCTTTTCCCGATGGCCTATTGGCACGGCTGCAACAGCGCGGTGTGAATGGCGTTTGGCTGCATGTCGTCTTGCGTGATCTGGCTCCTCCTTCCCCTGCATTTCCAGAGTTCGGGGCCGGGCACCGCGAGCGACTTAAGAACCTCACCAAGCTGGTCGAACGTGCCCGCAAGTACAACATCGATGTCTATCTCTACATGAACGAACCTCGGGCCATGCCGGCCGACTTCTTCACGCAGCGTGAGTCCCTGCGAGGCGTACCCGATCCTGGTTCGCCGGTTCCCTACTTCGCTATGTGCACCAGCACGCCGGAAGTGCGAGGTTGGGTCAGCGATAGCCTGGCGTATGTCTTTGAGCGTGTTCCGAATCTTGGCGGCGTGTTCACGATTACCGCGTCGGAGAACTTGACCAATTGCTCGTCGAAATTCACCCAGGCCCAATGCCCTCGCTGCAAAGATCGCACGCCGAGTGACATCCTCGTCGAAATCAACACGGCGATTGCTGAAGGAGTCCATCGCTCGGCACCGGATGCCAAGGTGATTGCGTGGGACTGGGGTTGGGCCCGTCACGGAGATGCCAGCGAAACGGTTGCTCGTTTGCCGAAAGATATCTGGTTGATGTCGGTCAGCGAGTGGTCGCTGCCGATTGAACGAGGCGGCGTGAAAGCAACGATCGGCGAGTACGCTATCTCGGCAGTTGGCCCTGGACCACGCGCCACCAAGCATTGGCAAGTCGCGCAAGACCATGGCTTGCGAACGCTGGCCAAGGTTCAGTTCAACGTGACCTGGGAAATCGCTGCGGTTCCTTACGTACCAGTGATGAACTTGATCGCTCAGCACAATGCCAACCTCGCCGAGGCCAAGCTCGATGGCCAGATGTTGAGTTGGTCGCTCGGTGGCTATCCTTCGCCAAACTTGGAACTGGCTCGACTCTTCGCCGAGAACCCCAGCCAAACGATCGACCAGGCTCTCGATCAGTTAGCGGTTAGCACCTACGGCGAAGCGGCCGCGGCGGATGTTCGTTTGGCATGGCAGAAATTCAGCGATGGCTACTCCGAGTTTCCTTACGCTGGCATGTACACCGGTCCGCAGCATATCGGTCCGGCCAACCTGCTGTATCTTCAACCAACCGGCTATGCCCCCGGCATGGTTTGCTATCCGTACGACGCGCTGAACCGCTGGTCGGCTCCTTTCCCAGCCGACGTTTACGCGAGCCAGTTTACGAAGATGGCCGATGGTTTCGCTTCAGGGCTACAGCATCTGGAAGCCGCCGCCAAGAAAGCCCCGGCCGAGAAGCAGGCTTTTGTTACTGATGACTTGAATGTTGCCAGAGCGGCCCAGATGCACTTCGCGACCGTGAGTCAACAAGCACGGTTCATCGCCGCGCGCGATCGCTGGCAGGTCGCGAAAGATCCCGCCGAGAAAGAAGCCGCTAAAGCTGCTGCCATGGAAGCTCTCGAGCAAGAGCTGCAAACGGCGGTGCGTTTCTATCCGGTGGTGGCGGCGGACTCGCGCATCGGTTACGAGGCCTCGAATCATTACTTTTATGTGCCGCAAGATGTGATCGAGAAAGTGATCAATTGCGACGATCTGAAACGGAAGCTGGCGGCGAGTAACTAACGCTACGCTGGCCATCCCAACAAAAAAAGAGCGGCCCCATTCTGATGCGGCCGCTCTTTTCGGTAGTTGAATGGGAAGGGAACTTACTTCTTGATCTCGAAATCAATTTCCGAGGCGGCTTCGTTCGGCAGCATGACGGAAGTCGAATAGTCGGAGAAGATCCGCTCGCCCAGAGGCATTTCTTTGCCGGGCTGTGGAATCCCATCGAAACCGTGGATGGTCACCTTATAGGCACCACCGCGATGGTAGTTCTGTTCGATGCTGGTCGTTTCGTATTTCCCTTGCACCACATCGAACATGATGGCCGGTCCAGAGTTGCCTCGCGAGGAATCGGGACGCATCTGCAAGATGCCGCGGGGCAGCGGACGACCTTTGAACAAGACCGTGCCTGAGACCGGATAGGCGTCGGACGGCTTCTGCGAACATCCCGTCAAGGCTGTAACCGTCGCCGCGACCAGCAGCGAGAAAACAAACCCGCGCGTGCAGAGCTGTCGCAGACCAAACGAAGAGCTAGTTTGCATTGAACGAATAGACCTCGCCGCCATTCATGCTGGCAGCCGAAAGATAAGAGTCGAAGTCAACCGTTTCCGGCAGGAATCGCACCGACGCGTCCCCCAAGGCAAATAGACATCCGCCGGGATGGTTACTACCAAAGCTCATGTCGTTGAAGATACTCGTTTGATCCGAGTTGATTGCGAAGGCAACATTCTTACACGGTGCCATCCAGTTTCCTTCACGACCACCACGCGACCAAACTCGGTAACGGGTATCTTTCCCGTTCCGGTCAGACCACGAGATTTCACCAACGAAGAGCGTGTTACTAGTGCCGTCGGTCACGTCTCGCATCCGACGAACTTCTTCATGGTACCACATACCGGCCTGAGAAAAGCCGCCATAAACGCTCGAAGAATAGCCTTCTGGATAGTTTGTGCTGCTCGTCCCAGGCTTGGTTCCGGTTGGTCCCATCACCCCGTAGTAGTGGGTCGTGACTTGGGTCGGGCTATCGTCGGCAAACTTTTCGGTCCCGCTGGGGCACTGATACCCGTCGATGGTTACGGTCAGCAACGCATTGTTCACCCCCGACCCGTAGCTGAGGGTGGTATCAGCACTATCAAACAGGGCAGTTTGCTCGATGAATGGCAGCAGCGAAACATGCCATCCCATCAGATCGGTCGTGCCACGCGAACCGTACGGAAACGCCTTGTAGGTATCGTGATAGTTGTGCAGTGCCAGCCCCAATTGCTTGAGGTTGTTGGTGCACGTGCTGCGACGAGCCGCCTCGCGGGCCTGTTGCACGGCCGGCAGCAGCAAAGCGATTAACACGCCAATAATGGCAATAACGACCAGTAGCTCGACGAGGGTAAACCCACGTCGAGAACGACAGACAGGATGGTGCATGACAAGACCTATGTTCCGGCGTAGATGCGAAAAGGGGCAAGGGCGCCTCTCAAATGCCCTTGTGGCAGCGGCCTAAGTTCCATCGGCCGCTGCGAATCTATCGGAGTTGAACCCCGAGAATGGCCCAGTAGACCAACCGGCTCGGAATTATTCCAGGAATTTGCCAGAATTGAAATTCCTTTTTCCGCTACTTTCCAGAAACACCCCCAATGCTACGCCTCTAGTGGTACAGAATCCGACCTACCACTGTCTCTACGCAGCGGAAGCTACGGCCATTCAGGCTCACGTTTCTCGATATAGGCCTGCAATCCTTCCTTCGCTGCTTCGGTCGTACGACTGGTAGCGCTGGCGGCGGCCCCCAGCGAGATCAACATCTCGAGTTGCTCGCCCACCGTGTCGTTCAAGTGCCGCTTGGTCTGCTGAATTGCCTGGGGAGCCGATTGAGCGATTTGCTTGGTAAGCTCTGCCCCGTAAGCCCACAGATTCTTGGCCGGCACAATCTCGTCGTACGCTCCGATCTCAGCAGCTCGCTGCGCCGAGATCGTTTCGCCGGTCAGCAGCAATCGGGCCGCGTGTCTTCCGCCAACACGGAAGAACAGCAGCGGAGCACAGAGCCCCGAAATGATTCCCCGTTTCGGTTCAGGAAAACCGAGGGTAGCTTCCGGCCCGGCGATGGCCAGGTCCGATGCCAACACGAGCCCTGCCCCGAACCCGATGGCTGGTCCGTTGACCGCCGCGATGATCGGCTTGGGGAAATGCAGCATCAATTGCAGCAGTTCGGCCAGGGTCGAAGTGTCTTGATGCCAACGCTCCAGGTTGTCGTCTTCCTGAATGATCTGGTGCATTTCGTCCAGGCAAAGTCCCGAGCAGAACGCCGAGCCGCCGCCGGTCAAAATCACGGCACGCACTTTCTTTTCACCATGCAGGTCTCGAAAGGCCTGGATGAGATCGAAGATCATTGTTCGCGTCAACGCGTTTCGTTTCTCGTCGCGGTGAATCGAAATCGTACCAACCGCTTGATGAACTTTTACCTGAATGGTGGGCTCGGTCATTTTGATCACGACAATGTACGGGGGCTGGAGTCAACAAACAGAGAAGACTCGTATGGTAACAAGTTCCACCAAAAATCGCCTACCGCTCTAGCCCACTGGGGGATGTTTCCCAAACGCAACATGGGGGCCTGGAAAGGTGCCGGAATCGAGCATCGCGATAATCTGATGGAACGTTTCTCCTGGTTTTACCGTCCAAAAGCCTTGCCAGAGCCTCGGTGCTGAGCAGCGAGTGAGAGCGGATTGATGGCTTTTCACCACCAATTTTGAGACCCAATTGTTGCAAATCGACAACATTGGCATTTTCACTTAGGCAAACCGAGTCCTTCACAACATGTTACCCAATAACAAGTTAGGGAAATACCTTGGCGCGGGAATTAGCTTTCGGCATAGGTGCTGCGATTAACGGTGGCGTCGCCCGATCGTGCTCAACACGGTCGAACCCAGAACCACCGATGGAGAACGCACCCATGAATCGCTCGCACGAAGCTTTCCACGAAGACGACGACTTCAATAACCTCTCGATTAACAGCCTTCCGAACGCCAGTGACAGCAGCGACGAAGAAGAGACGTTCGAGGAAGTCAGCCAGGTCGACGATCCTGTTCGGATGTACCTGATGCAGATGGGTGAGATTCCGATGCTGTCCCGCACCGAGGAAGTGGAAGCCGCCACCCAAATCGACAAGTGGCGAGCTCGTTTCCGTCACGCGGTGATCACGAACGATTTGATTCTCCGCAACGCGTTCGACCTGCTCTCGAAGGTCCGTGATGGCCAGCTTCGCTTGGATCGCACCGTGGAAGTCTCGGTGACCAATGCTAAAGAGAAGAAGCTGATCATGAAGCGGATTGTTCCGAACCTGATCACCATGCAGGGCATGCTCGACGCCAACGCCGCCGACTGGCGAACGGCCATCTCGAAAAGTGCTACTCCGACCGCTCGCCAGAATGCCTGGAAGCGTCTGACGCGTCGCCGCTCGAAGGCAGTCCAGCTTGTCGAAGAATTGAATCTGCGTACCAACAAAATCATGCCTCAGTTATCCAAGCTTCGCGAAATCTCGCAGCGGATGGACACTCTGGTCGAAAACATCGAACTGGCCAAAGAGTATGGTGGTAACCTCAACGGCCAATCGCTGGAAGAGATGCAACGCGAACTGCACGGCCTGATGCGTGTCACCCTGGAAAGCCCAGCCACGCTTCGACGTCGTATCCAGAAGATCGCCGAGTACCAGGAAGAATACGATGCCGCCAAGCGTCGTCTTTCGGCTGGCAACCTGCGTCTGGTCGTTTCGATCGCCAAGAAGTATCGCAACCGTGGTTTGAGCTTCCTGGACCTGATCCAGGAAGGCAACACCGGCTTGATGCGTGCTGTCGACAAGTTCGAGCACGAGCGTGGCTACAAGTTCTCGACCTACGCCACGTGGTGGATTCGTCAGGCCATTACCCGAGCGATTGCCGATCAGAGCCGAACCATCCGCGTTCCCGTTCACATGATCGACACCATGGGCAAGGTCCGTGCGGTCACTCGCGAACTGGTTCAAGAACTGGGACGCGAACCTTCGCCTGAAGAAGTCGCTCAGCGGATGGGAATTTCGCTGGACGATGCGAAGGTCATCACCAAGATGAATCGCAATCCGCTCTCGCTCGATCAGCCTGTTGGCGATCACGACGACAGCTTCTTCGGCGAGTTCCTGGAAGATCACCGCAACGATGACCCGTTGTACGAAACTCACCAGGAAGCTTTGAAGCAGCGTCTGGGCGAAGTGATGCAGCACCTCAATCATCGCGAACGTGAAATCATTCGCCTGCGTTATGGCCTGACCGATGGTTATGCCTATACGCTGGAAGAAGTCGGTAAGATCTTCAGCGTCACTCGCGAACGCGTTCGCCAGATCGAATCGAAGGCCGTCCGTAAGTTGCAGCAGCCTTACCGCTCGCGTGGTCTGGCCAGCTTCCTGGAAGGTGCCGAAGAAATTCTCGCTGCCGATACCGCGGAAACCGCGTAAGCAGCGAACCCGCTCTCCAAATTGGGTGTGTGAAAGGACGGAAGGCTCGGCGACAAAGCCCCCGTCCTTTCGCTATTTCTTGGGGATGCCCTGCCTTGCGAATCTACTCCGACGAGAGATTTTCACCAGCGATTTCCAGATGAACGTTATGGAACTCTTCGGCCGCTTCCATCAGTACACCTAACAGTTTGTACGATCGCCGCACAAACCAAATGTTTTCGGTCTGCCACTGGCGCGGCCAGACGATACAAACCGGCTGATCGAGATCGCCCAGGCAATCCCACAGTCCGTCGAGCGTTCCGCCGTAGAAATCCGGAAAGCCCAATGCCTCTTTCAGAAACGTGTGGATCGCGTCGACCGAGTTCAACGTGTCAGGCACGATCACGCGTGGAAGGTTCGTGTCGCTCATGGCTTGGTCTTCACTTCCTGGAAGCTCTTGTAGTGATCGCGCGTGACGAAGATCAAACCGTCATTCGAATAAACCAGGCGTTCGGCACCGCGATGCCCACCGTCGTAACCAAGGTCTGCCTCGAAGTACTTTCGTCCAGGGGCGTCAGGCAGTTCTTTCTCGCGGTTCATGAACCGATCGCCGCCGATGCTTTTGCCTGGGGCTACCTCGCGAAGATTGCCATCCGAGGCATTCCACCCCAAGTCACGAGCCTGGTTTTTCGTAACGAACGAATTGGGAAGCGTTCCCTCTTGGACGATGTGCCGCACGATCGCAACCTCGTCCGGACCACGTAAGACTCCGCGGTTCCACTCGGCCAGTGAATCTTCCGCGGAAGGAGCCACCTCGCTGGTCGGCTTGGCATCCGGTAGATCGACGACGACACCCGACGGTGAATTAACATTATCGCCAGCCGGCCGGGCCCCTTGCTTCTCTCCGTTGATCCACTCGATCAGAGAACCGATCCCGGTCACCGCCAGGACCACGATCAACAAGACAATACGCAACTGAATCCGAGACATCGAAAGCCCTTTGTGCGGGAAGAGGTGGTTTGCTGTATGAAACCATGCACGCGCGGGTGGCTCAAGGGTAGAAGCCAACTCGGTTCGAGGGGCAGTTACGTTGCCGGCAGATTAGTAGCCGGAATTGCCGTACGAGCTGATCTGCTGGTTGTAGTGATACTCCCTTTCGGCCCGTGTCTCTCCGCCGCCGGAATAGTGGCTGCCGAACGCGCCAAACAGCATGTCCGACACGGCACAGCCAGTGCTCGTCATCAATAAGGCTAGACCGGCAACGATCAATAATCGTTTCATCTTGGTTTCCTTTCGCTCAAATGGCCGAACGCAATTCGTTTGTCATTCCGAATGGTTAGCCGTGTTACGATTCTTATCGACACCAGATGGGGGATCTGTACATGGGATCTAGGAGCGCCGCAAGGGAATTTCAACCTGTGGCAGAGCTAGCAAGGCAGAAAGCCTGGAAATGCTCATGAAAGTGCAGCATTCCTCGCCGAAGGTGATAGCAGGCGGCACTCCGATTGCACTATAGGCAGTCGCATTGCTCGGCTCTCATTCACGGTCATGGTTGGCCTGAAACGAGCCCTCGGTTCCTCTGACAACAACCACGGCAACTAACCTTTATGATCGTAAGTCGAAGCCTCAACTGGCGGCAGGTCTTGTTCTACAGCTGGAAGAGCATGCTTTATTTCTTCGCGCTGTCGGTGCTGGTATACGTGCTGCATCACGAATTCGATATGTCGTCCCTCTCGGTTCCTTTCAACGCGGTGGCCGTGTTGGGCACGGCGTTGGCCATCTTTCTCGGTTTTAAGAACAACAGTGCGTACGACCGTTGGTGGGAAGCGCGTAAAATCTGGGGCTTGCTGGTGAACTACAGCAGAGCATGGGGACGTGAAGTGCTTACCCTCAGCCTCGACGAAAACCAGTCCGATAATCCGGAACTTCAGACCTGGCAGCGGCAGCTCGTCTATCGGCATATCGCTTTTGTACATGCCCTGCGTGTCTTTCTACGGAAGCGGCACGACTACAACGAGATTGGCGAACAGTGGATTCAAACCACCAACGACTACGACGACATTCGCCCGTTTCTGTCACGTGAAGAAGCGAATGACGTGCTCGACAAGAGCAATCCGCCCAACTACCTGCTGATGATCCAGGGGCGCGAACTGCAAGAGGCCTATCAACGTGGGTGGCTTTCCGACTATCGCTTCGTTCGGCTGAACAACACGCTGACCGAGTTCAATAACCATCAAGGGATGAGCGAACGCATCAAGAACACCCCCTTCCCCCGTGCCTATAGCTATTACTCGCGGATCTTCGTCTACCTGCATGGTACGCTCGTCCCATTCGCGTTTATCGAAGACCTTGGCATGTTCAACATTCCACTGGCAATGGTCATCAATTTCATTTTCCTCAGCCTCGACCAGATCGGTGAACGAACGGAAGATCCTTTCGAGAACCGCCCAGGCGATACACCACTAACCTCAATCAGCGTCACCATTGAAGGCAACCTGAAAGAGATGCTCGACGAGAAGAACCTACCGGCGAAGCAGCTGCCCATTGGCGGCGTGGTGCTGTAGCAAACCGGCGGGCGGTCTCGCTCATCAACCGAATCAGCGTTACGCTGATCACCCTATCGAACACCGAACGATCGCAGCCGCGATCTGACAAAGCTCTTTTTGAAAAGCCATTGCATGCGAACCGAGGGAAAAATAACACGCTGGGACGATATACGTGGTTTTGGGTTTATCTCTTGGCAAGGCGAAGAAGACTCGGTCTTCGTCCATATCAAAGAGTTCTCAGGATCGTCGCGACGGCCAGCAGTGGGGGACATGGTTTCTTACGAGCTTGCCAATGGCGACAACGGAAAATCGCGGGCCGAGAACGTTCGCTTCACCGATGAACCGGATCCGGTTCGACAATCCTCCTCCTCCAGCCGAAGCAAGCTGGGCGGAACTTCGGTCGCCGCGGCGCTGCTGTTCGTCGGCTTCCTGGTCGGGGCGGCCTTCTTCCATCGCATCTCGTGGCTGGTCGTCGCCGCGTGCGGTGTGATGAGCATCGCGACGTTTCTCGTTTACAGCTTCGATAAGCTTTCAGCCAAGCTCGACAAACGACGCATTCCGGAAGCGACGCTGCACCTGATGGGCCTTCTCGGCGGTTGGCCAGGCGCGTTGTACGCCCAACGCCTGGTGCGGCACAAATCGAGTAAGAAGAAATTCCTCTTCACGTTCTGGATCACGGTCTTTCTGAACATCGCCGTGGTCGGCTATCTCGTCTGGAGCGGTGAGTCCGGCATCGTTAATCAAATGCTCGCGAAGCTGTGGCCGACCACTGTTTGATGCCCTCAGTCCGTTGCTGCTTTAAACCTTAGACCATCACCACGTTCACGCCGTGCCGCTGCAACAGCGCGACAAGGCTTTCCCAGAACGAAACCCGTTTCAGATCGAAGCGTTCGGCCCAGGCATCGGTGATCGGTTCGCCGGCTGCGACTCGGCGAAGAATTTGAAAGGCTTCTTCCGGATCGATCTCCGGGAGCCGGCCCGCTTCCACCAGGTCCGAAATTTCAGGCGATCCTTCGGCAAAGTCTGTCACCGCCGAATATCGAAACCAGGCCTGCCAATTGAGCGAATTGGCAAGCGTCTGCCCATCGGTCACCGTTAGCTGGAACGGGGCACAGACTCCCCCGATCCCGCCTGAAAGACAATCGTCCAGCGAATCGAGGCACGCCCCGTAGTAGCCGAAGGTTGGCTCCAGCCGCTGCCCCAACTCAAGATAGACCGCTGCGACATCGACCAGCCGCGAACCGTCAAGCCGGAACACTTGCCCCTCCCCAGGCACACTTGCCAGTGGCCCTGCGGCCGAAGCTCTCGCGGCGCGTCGCTGCCGAAGTTCTTGCACGCGGTGCTGGAGTGTTGTTGCTTCGATGTTCATCGCAATGGTTCGCTGGTAAACGGGCTCTCACGCATCAATCGTAGCAATGCCGCAGCCTGGCGGCATCGTCGTGCCCGGAAGACACGTAGGCGAGAACAGGGTTCCCGTTTTTGTAGTAAGGCGTGCGGGATGATGTTGAGGCGGCGACGTTTCCGAGATTGGCCGCTGTTTCCGGCTCAGGGCGGATTGAATCGTCAGACGAAACCACTTAGGGTGTGGCACTGATCGAACGTGGTTGATCTTAGACCGCGTCTCTTATCCGCTGCTCCTTTTGGCTTGTCTGGATTCATGAACGAAGCTTCTTCTTCGGCCGATACCGAAACGCCCCGTCCACCCAAGCGAGTTTTTCATTTCTGGCGATGCTTCTGGCTGGCCTTTCTGGTCGTGTCGCTGGCATTTGCTTGGTACAGCTTTTATGTGCCGCCGAATGACATTGTCTGGGCGAAAGATCACGACGCGGCCCAGCAACAAGCGGCCGAGAGCGGTAAGCCCATGATCCTCTACTTCACCGGCACCTGGTGCGTTCCCTGTCGCATCATGAAACGCCAGGTCTGGGCCGATAAAGAAGTCGCCGCCCTGGTCAACGCGAACTTCATCCCCGTCGCGATCGACGTCGACGCCCCCGACAACGCCGCCATCATGGCCCAATACCAGGTAACCGGCCCGCCCGTAACAATCGTCACCGACCCGGCAGGCAAAGCCCTAAATTGGAAAGCAGGCGGGGTTGGGAAGGCTGAGTTCTTGGAACTGCTGGACGGGGCGAAGTAGGGAGTTGTTGTACGTCCTTTCAAGAGCTTCATTCCAACCTCTTTGAGAGCTTCGCGTTAATGCGATTTTCCGCGTATTCTCAGACGAAGGCCTTACCCCATTCTCCCCCTCGGCCAACACCTAGCAAGCAAAGCATCGCGGTGACAGTCCGACAAATGGGAATTTCTGGCTACTGTGGAGATCATTAGGACGACTGGGTACGCACGACAACTCACACAGGAGATGCTTCGTGTACGCTTGGATTACCCGAGATGGGAGTGGATTTCGCAAAATGATTTCGTGTTGGTAGGGCTAATTCAGAGAAACCCTGAGCAATACCCAGTTTGACGATTGCCTTTCTAAATAAACGTTTCTACTCCACTTTTGAGGGATTTTCCCCTCTGGAAACCCGCTGAAACCCTTTATTTGCTCGCTTCCCCCGCCGATCCTCAGTGCATACTATTGTGTCAACGCAAGTTATTACGGCAGTAGCTACACAGGAGCGTCCCGATGACGACAATCAAAATTCGAGAGATCGGCAATTCCTTGGGCGTGGTTCTTCCCAAGGAACTGATTGCGCGCTTACGGGTCTCGAAAGGGGATCAGCTCTTTGTTCAGGAAACGGCCGATGGCATTCGCTTAACGGCTTACGATCCTGAGTTCCAAAAGCAGATGGAAATTGCCGAAAGGGTAATGCGCGAAGATCGCGACGCCCTTAGGGCACTGTCGAAGTGATGGAACCGAAGTGGATCCGACTCGACGTGGTTATATCAATCCATGATGCACAGCTTGCAGAACATGGAGGGCTAGATGGTCTGCGGGATCGCAACGGACTGGAGTCCGCACTTGCCAGTCCCAAAAATCTCTTGGCATATGGAGATCCGAAACCTGATCTTGCCGGGTTAGCGGCTCAGTACGCATTTGCCATCGCCCGCAATCAGGTATTCGTTGACGGCAACAAGAGAACCGCTCTGGTCGTTTACAGAACCTTTCTTCTATTAAACGGTCAGAACCTGATCGCAACCAATGAAGAAAAATACCACACGATCATGCAACTCTCCGAAGGCCAGCTTACTGTCGAACAAATGGCGGATTGGATCCGCTCGCATCTAGCAGATCCGGCCTGACCACAAATTCCAATCAAGAACAACTCTGTTCAACACCAAATTGCCGGCTAACAGATGCCTCGTCTCTCACATCAAAATTGCGTTCAACTGCTGGCAACTGTCGCGGAAGAGATGCGGAGTGCCATTGCATCTTTTGCGGACTCGGCAACGTTGTCTGAAATCGATCGCTCAATCCGAGAAGCGAAAACTGCGTCTCACGGTGAGTTGCCCAACTACGACCTGCAAGAATTGGCAGATGCCGCGACTCGATTGACAGGCAGAGCAGAGCTATATTCGCGAGGGTTTTTCGTGCATGAATCGGATCGAGAAACGGCACTTGGTCAACTTTCTTCGGACCAACTGAAATTGATTCGTCATGTTGCCGACGTTGCCGCGAGATCACTTCGTGCTGCTACTGCTGAAATCAAACAAGCAACGATTGAATGCCAAGACGGAATCTCTTGGGCGTATGAGCTTACGGAGCTAACGGAAGACAACAATATGCGTGCTCGAATCGACGCTCTAATTGCCTCGCCGCACTCTGATCGTGTGTAAGAAACGGACGACAATCTGAAACAGCAGGTGAACACGTTAAGCAACGTTGGCTCGCCAGAACCAGAAAGAATCACTTCTAACAACGTTAAATAAATCGCCGTAAGTGATTGCCACGAAGAGAAAAGCACCAGAGGGGGGGATCGAACCCCCACTCCCTTGCGGGAACTGGATTTTGAAGCAATAGTGCCCCTTCGCAGAGACTCATTGCAACCTCTTTGAGAGCAATACTTTAAAGCGATTTCTGCTCATCTTCAGGCGTAGTCTTTACCCCTTTTCTACCCCCGCTCTACCCCTTTTGTACCCTGTGAGGATCGCGGCCACAACCGTTTGGACGTATGGCCCATACCGCACTTCTTAATAAGTTTGGAGAACTTAGTGACATTTTGCTATAATTGGGGTAGAGGCATTAAATGGATTTGATGCCATCACTTTGGCCCATCAACGTAAGGAAACCTGAATGATGGTCCGACTCTTCTGGGGCGCGCTTATCGCCCTGGCTCTCATTACCGCAAACCACGTAATGTGCCGTGGCTATGCGGTAGGGTTCGATTTCCAGGATGGCAAATTCTATTGCCATCCAAGCCGAAGCAACGAAGAAAAGTAGCTCTGGCACAAGAATCAGTTCGGCTATGGGAACAACCCAGGCAGGACTCTTCTTTTTTTAGCGGTCACATCAATGATCTCGTCAGTCAGCGTGAACAGTCGATCAAAGTGCTGACGGACATAGTAGGCCTTAGTACCCTGCGTCGCATGTGAGAGGTAAAACGAGGTTAGCTCCGACTGACGTTCTTCGATGAAGTCAGCCCCCGTCTTACGGAATGCCTTGAAAGGCGAAGACACGCCAACCTTGATTCGCAGCTTGTTGAATCGGCCCCCGATGGTATCCGTACGGCTTACGGCGCCATCTACTTCGCGATCAACGACAAGGGGCTGACCGCTGGCAGTTACAAGTAGCGGCGAACCGGACGCGGTGCGTTGCTCCTTCAACTTGTTCAAAGTAACTGGCCAAAGTCTAGCCCTGGTCAGTTCGCCTGTTTTGTTTCGGGGACGTTCCAGCACGCCTGTTTCCCAGTTGATCATGCCCGCATCCAGCGTCGCGATTTCACGTTGGGTAAGGCCCGCATTCAGGCCCAGCAGAATCCAAAGCTTCATCCTTTCGTTTGCAACTGAATACAAACGCTTGACCTGATCGACTGTAAAGAACTCCTTCGGCCCTCCTCCTAGTGTCTTAACTTTGGCGTAGCGGGTGAGATCCTTTGGCAATGTTTCAAGGAAGTTCTCATCAGCCAACCAGTGCATCCACTTGGCCAACGTCGCTAACCGCTTCTTGAGCGTACGCCCAGACTTCGCTTCATTCTGGGCGTGGGCTCGGTAGTGACTGAGTACCGACGCGGTGACCTGATCAACGTGGATGCAGTCAAGGTAGTGACCGATGAGGAAGTCCTGGAAGTACGGCAGATAACGCTTATCCTCACCGTACATCTGCATGGAAAGTTCGCTTGCGTGGACCTCACGCAAACGCCGATCAAGGTACTCCTCGATCAATGCCGAAATCTTAGTTTCGGTTGGCGCCCCCTGCCCTGGTTCTGCGTGGTCAAGCATCGGGGCGAAACCGTAGCCGAGAACCCAGGGCGGCTGGTCGTCTGGTTGAACGATTGGAGTTGGTTTTCTCCTGGGCGGGTCCACAGTCGCAACCGATGAAGGTTTACGAACCGACGCAACCGACGCCATCATGAGTGGCGGCTTGGCGTAGCCGAAGTCCTCGTGCATTCGCTCGGCAGGAATAAGAACGCGCCCACGTCCGGTTTCACCATTGAGATAGGGGCATGGCTCTAGGCCATCCAGCCAGGGCTTTACGCGGTTCCATTCAGCTAGCGCGGACTGGTAGCCAGCATTGTCCTTCTTGCCTCCACACTCCACGTCAGACGGGAAGTACCAATCGGTTCCCAGGTATCGTTTTCGCCACTTTCTGGCGTGCTTCACCCATCTCAATTCGTAACGTCGCGGCATCGTGATCTCCTCGTGGTACTGACTCAATCGAGTGCAGAATCGGGGCTGACCACTCGCCTGAGCCCGTAACCTACGGGAGGAGCGCTTAACCGTCAAAAACGCAGAAACGGCGTTTCGGCGCCTACCCTCTTGGGAACCCTTCGGGAGCCGTTCGGGAACCTTTCGGGGGCCGGCGCATAAAAAAACCACTTCTAGCGAGACCAGGTCAAATCGCCGTAAGTGGTTACTATCAAAGAAGTCAAGAAGGTACCAGAGGGGGGAATCGAACCCCCACTCCCTTGCGGGAACTGGATTTTGAATCCAGCGCGTCTGCCAATTCCGCCACTCTGGCACAATGGGATGGCCGCTTAAGAAAATCAGGCTTTGGGGCCTGTCAGCGGACATCGGGTGACCTGGTTTCAGGCCACTTTGCTGTGGAAACCGAGGATTTTAAACCGAAATCTTCATCCCGGCAATGACCGGTGCTAACTTTTGTTGCTGCGGTCACTTAAATCGGGTCGTTCCCGCCGGAAAGCTGCCGGTCGCATGGTCGTTTGCCTTTTGGCCAAGCCTCTCGTTCCGTGGGAAGAGAGGCGGCTGTTGGCTGGGCCCCAGGCTACCTTGCCTGACTTCCGGTCGCCTTACTTGGCTTCCGCTTTGTTGCTTTTGCGGTGCTCGGCCAGGTTCTCGAGGATCTTGCCGGTCGCTTCGGCCTGGTTCAGCACGTAGAAGTGGAACCCAGGCACGCCGTTGTCGACCAGGTCGTTGACCTGTTGGCTGGCGTACGCGGTCCCGACGGACGAGTGCCACTGGGCATCTTCCGGCTTCTGGCTGAGCTTCTCCAGCAGCTTCTTCGGAATGCCGGCGCCGCACAAGTTGGCGATCTTCGAGATTTGAGCGAGGCTGTTGATCGGGAAGATCCCTGGCACGATCGGCACGGTGATCCCGGCCTTCTCGCACTTCTCTCGCCAGGCGTAGAAGTCGCTGTTGTTGAAGAAGAGCTGCGAGACGACGACCTGGGCACCGGCGTCAACTTTCCGCTTGAGGTTGTCGAGGTCGGCCTGCGGGCTAGGTGCTTCGCGGTGGACTTCCGGATAACCGGCGACCAGCACGCCCAGCTCGCTGAACTCGTCGTTGATCAGTTCGACCAGCTCGTTGGCATACTTCAGGCCGTTGGGGTTGGGCTTGAAGGTCGTTTCGCCTTGAGGCGGGTCACCACGCAGCGCGACGATGTAATCGACGCCGCGGCGTTCGGCTTCCGCCAGAAAGCTGCGCAGGTCCGCCACGCTGGAACCGACCACCGTCAGGTGAGCGGCCACGGGGACCTGGAAGATCGTTTTGACCTTCTCGACGATCTCGAGCGTTTTACCACGCGTCGATCCGCCTGCTCCGTACGTGCAGGTGATGTACGCGGGTTTGTACTTCATGAGTCGCTCGACCTGCAGCATGAGCGACCGCAATCCCTTGTCGGTCTTGGGAGGATACAGTTCAAACGAGACCGGCAGTTCGCCCGGTTTGTAAAAGTCGGAAAGCATGGGGCAGTTCTAAAAAACGAGGGGCTCACCCGTCAGTTGACGTTCTTCCTGAGTGAGCAGGTACATATCGTGAATGAGTTGAATATCGGCGGGGGTCTGTTCGACGCTTCGCCGCTGGAACATTCGTTGCTGGGTGGAAATCATGACCTCGGGGGGAAGTTCGGTCACCTGGCCAAACAACCGGGCATAGTTGACGAAGCTTGCGACGTTGGTGGTCACAAACCCGTACAGCATGCTGCACACGCCAATGGTCTTGCCCGTAAATATACCGGTATTGATCGCCGTCTTTGAGTAGTCTCCGAAAATCGATCCCACGAATTGCATGTTCGTGGCGACGCGACCGCTGGGATACTCCATGTTAACGGTGCCATAAGTGTTCTTCAGGTCACTGTTGGAAGTGCCTGCCCCCAGGTTAATCCAGCTTCCCAAATAGCTGTGCCCCAGGAAACCATGGTGCTGCTTATTGGAATAAGGCTCGATGATGGTGGCTTCGACTTCGCCGCCGATCTTGGTGGTGTGCCCGAGCGAAACGGCATCCTTAATCGCGGAATGCTCGATCACTTTGACGTTTCGGCCAAGATAGGCAGGACCTCGGAGGAAACAAAACGGCCCGATCGAGGCCCCCTCCTCTACCAGGATTGGCCCGTGCGAGGCATCGATAACGACGTTCTCGCCCAGGCTGATTTCGCCGGCGGCAAACAGCCCGTCGCGGATCTCGCGATAGGCTCCCTGCTTCAGGCGGAATTCTAAGTTTTCGTGAATGATTTCTTCGTTAAACCGGACGACGTCGTGGGCATATTGAAAGACCTCGAACGCTTCGTCCCGGGCCGGCAGCTTTGCCGTTGGCTGCAACGCCTCGGCAAAGGCCAGGAATTCGTCGTAAGTTACTCTCGCGGAAGGAACTCGATGTCCGGCCGGCAACAACGCGGCGACTAGTTGGCCTGCATGCTGCACGATTCCTGGCTGACCGGAAGCGATCCAGCTTTGTAACGCGGCCAGAGTTTGTACACGCGGCACGAGCCGGGCATTGAGCAACAGCGTCGGCTGATCGTCGGCCAGCGGCGTTTCGTGCAGTTGCGGCTGGTTTTGAGCCTGCAATGCCCCCAAGTGATGCCGGACAACACCTCGACAAGCCTTGAAGGCTTGCGAAACGAGTTCGGCCAGCCGGAAACCTCCGCACGTGATTCCATAGGCTGGGCGTGCCAACACGATGGGATACATCTGCGAGACGGCTCGGTCTTCAAATAGGATGCAGTTCATGCCACAGGTCTTCCTCGGCCCCCCGCCACATGACTGTTGGGGTTCCGGTGGTAGCGAATCTGCTACCGCAAAAGGGCTATTTCGGGAAGTCGGTGGTAACCCGCCTACGCATTCGAAGACATAAGGCAGTTTTACGACCGATATTTTTGTAATCTTTGCTTACAATTCCCTGCTAGATGGTTGTACCCGAACATTTCGCAGAGCGATTCCCCCTCAAATACTGTTGCCCTGTCGCATTCCTCAAGCTGTAACCTAAGGTTTCCCAACAGTTTTGCCCCGGAACGAGGCCCAACGGGTGCGGGCGATCTTGGCGATCCGAGGCCCGAACACACGATCCAGCTTCATCACGATTGACCGAACTATGGCTGAGTTACTGACTTTTGTTCTAGGGGACGTCTTTGGCGTCATTACCCTGGTTGCAGGCATTTTCATTGGCTTCTGGCTCGGACGGCTTTGGGCGAAGTTCATAACGCCTACGCCGGCCCCGGCTCCAGAAGTGACTGCCAATGCCGAATCGGACGCGTATCGCGAGCAGTTGGCTGGCATGATCCAGTTCACTACGCACTTCTCGGGCGACATCACGAAGCATATTGAACTGCTGCAAAATCTGGAACAGAATCTGGCCACCCCATCTGGCGAGAAATCGGCGGATGAAAGTGGCGGGATCTCGTCGAAGGCGGTCGAATTGATCGCCCAGATCACCTCGGCAAATCAGAGGCTCAAGCAGCGTCTGGAATCGGCCGAAGCTACTTTGAAGACCCAAGCCCGCGATCTAGAAGACTCGCTGTCGGAAGCTCGTACCGACGCATTGACCGGTTTGCTCAATCGCCGAGCGTTCGATGAAGAAAGCAATCGCCGCTGGGCTCACTGGCAACGCAAGGAACAACCTTACAGCTTGATGCTGATGGACATCGATCACTTCAAGCAAGTCAACGATCGCTACGGCCACGATGCCGGCGACAAAGTGCTGCAGGAAGTGGCGGCTCGCCTGAATAGCGTGATGCGTCAGACCGACTACCTGGCACGGATTGGCGGCGAAGAACTGGCGATCCTGATTCCGGAAGCCGATTGGCACTCGATCGTGTCGGTCGCCCACAAGGTGCTGCAGGCAGTTCGCTCGACACCGATTGTCTATGGCAGCCTTGAAATCGATATCACGATGAGTTGTGGGCTGATGCCAGCCATCCATGCCCAGTCGCCCGAAGAACTTCTGAAGGGTGCCGACGAAGCACTGTACGCGGCCAAGACCAACGGTCGCAACTGTGGCTTTGTGAACAACGGCGATTCGCTGTTGCCAATCGAAGGCACGCAAACTGATGCGGTTTCGATCCTTCGGCCGAACTCAGATCAGAACGGCGCGCAAACCGCGGGCGGTTCGGTCGGCCCCATCGAAATGTCATCGGTTCCCGCAGGCAGCCCACTCGACTCGGCTGCCAGTGAATTGCGAAACCGATTCATGCAGATCTCTCAAGGAATTTAATCTCGCGATAAGCGTAGGAGCCTGCTCGTATGGACGCGAGTTCCCGGAAAGAAAAGCTTCCTCCCACCAGTCGCACCTTTTTGATTGGTGGCCAAACCATTGCCGCTGGCAATCGGCTTCGCTTCGACATCCCGGTGGCTCGTCTGCCAACCGGCACGCACATCAACTTGCCGATCGAAGTGCTACATGGTGCATTCGAAGGACCAACCGTCTGGGTATCCGCTGCGGTCCATGGCGACGAACTGAACGGTGTCGAGATCGCACGTCTTCTGGCCGAGAAGCTGAAGCCGAATAAGCTGTTCGGCACCTTGATCATCGCTCCGATGGTAAACGGCTTCGGCGTGATTAATCAAAGTCGTTACTTGCCGGATCGGCGCGATTTGAACCGCTCGTTTCCAGGCTCGAAAACAGGCTCGCTCGCCTCGCGACTGGCACGACTGCTGATGACGGAAGTGGTTCAGCGATGTCAATACGGAATCGATCTGCATACCGGAGCGAACCACCGCACGAACCTACCTCAGATACGTGGCGATATGGACGACGACGAAACGTACGAGTGTGCATTAGCGTTCGGGCCCCCGGTCGTCGTGCATTCCGACATGCGTGACGGTTCGCTTCGCGCGGCAGCCTCGGCCGAAGGGATCAAGGTGTTGCTGTACGAAGCAGGCGAGCCGATGCGTTTCAATGATGATGCCATCAAGCTGGGCGTCAGTGGCATCATGCGCGTGCTTTCGTACTTGAAGATGCTGAAGAGCCCCGTCAAACCACCAAAACGACTCGCGGCGTTGATCCGCGAATCGAAATGGGTCCGAGCCAAACGCAGCGGAATCGTGCGTTTAAGTCATGGCCTGGGCGACGTCGTCACTGCTGGCGAACAGATCGGCCTGATCACCGATGTCTTTGGCGATGGTCCGCAGAAGCTGAAGGCGCCGTTCGATGGCATCGTGATTGGTCACTCGCACAATCCGATTGCCCATCAAGGAGATGGGATTGTTCACATCGGCCGGATGCCTTAGTTCGGTCAGCGCACAAAAAAACGGCGACCTGTGAACAGGTCGCCGTGTCTTGTTGTCGCTTCTGTTTCCAGAACGAAGTTAGACCGTACCGAACTCTGGCTTACGACGGCCGAGTTGGCTTTGCAGCCGCTGCACAATGCTGCTGTGCATCTGGCTGACTCGGCTTTCGCTCAGATCGAGCGTGGCGCCGATTTCTTTCATGGTCAGTTCTTCGTAGTAATACAGAATGATGATCAGACGCTCGTTGCGATTGAGCCCCTTGGTCACCAGACGCATCAGATCATTCTTCTGAATGCGACGCGTAGGGTCTTCACCCTTCTTGTCTTCGAGAATGTCGATTTCACGGACATCTTTGTAGCTGTCCGTTTCGTACCATTTCTTGTTCAAACTGACGAGCCCGACGGCGTTGGCGTCGGAGACCATCTTTTCGAGCTCTTTGAGCGGCATGCCCATGTGGTCAGCCAGCTCGGCGTGTGTCGGTTGGCGACCGAACTTGGCTTCCAATTGCTTGGTTGCTTCGTTCAGCTTGCTCGCCTTCGAACGAACCAGACGGGGTACCCAGTCCATGGTTCGCAGTTCGTCCAGCATTGCCCCGCGAATACGCGGTACGCAATACGTTTCGAACTTCACGCCTCGGCTCATGTCGAACGCATCGATAGCGTCCATCAAGCCGAAGACCCCTGCCGAGATCAGGTCGTCAAGTTCGACCCCTTCTGGCAGGCGAGCCCAAATGCGTTCGCCGTTGTATTTAACAAGCGGCAAGTAGCGTTCAACTAGTCGGTTTCGTAGTTCTTTCCGCGACGGGTCTTCCTTGTAGCTTTGCCACAATTCTGACACGTCATCCCTGGTCGCGGTCGTCGTTGCCATGCGTTCCTCCGTGAATGCCCGTCTTGAGCTACCACGTATTTCTTATGAAATCGACGGACCTGAATCCTTCAGGTCACTTCCCCGTTGTTGGCAAAATGCCACTTCGGAAAGGGAATCGATCAGGTTATCCAATCTCGCGTTAGGGACTCAGAGATTCCCGGGGAGGAATTTCGTTGTCTGCCTTTCTCGCGGGTTACGCAGTTCTGGCTGATGAAGCCACGAGTTTCTCGTTTTGCTCCATCGCATCCAGTTCCGCGTTGATGCGCTGCCGCACCGATTCGTCCACAATACGGGCTGCAGCATTTCCTATCAGCCAACCGATGGCCGCGAACAGGAACATTGCCCCGATCGCAGTTGGAAGGATGGATTCGATCCCGCCCGACGTAATCAGTCCCCGCATCACTACGGTGACGAATGCCGTCGAAGCCAAGATTCCCGCGTAGTCGCGTCCCATCGATTCCAGGTTGGTTGAATTCTATCGATCCGCAAACCTCATTCGTCACGTGCGCACGTGACGTTATCTCGTTGAATCGACGCTCTAAAGACGAGAATTGAGGTAATTTTACGGATATCATTTGTTTTGCTTGAAAAACTTGTCGCCAGTTCTGAAGTGATTGCAGCGATAGCATGACTTGTTAAGCAGCCCGTTTCGAAGATGGCGATTGGGAAAGGCTTAACGATAGTCGCACCAGACGATCCGCAATGCGTTGGATCGACTTGCTGGCGGCATGTTCGGCGTAACGTTGGACAAACGGCTGCGAGGCCCGCGCCGCGGCTCCGATCTCGGAGGCGACTTCGACATGGCCGATCGATTCGATCGCCAGGTCCAGGAACTTGCGAGACGTCGTATCCATTCCAGCAACCAGGTCGACATGGCCTGTCTCGCTGGCTGCTCGGTTCATGACAACGTGCGCCACTTTTCGAGGTGATCCGTTTTGGAGTGACCGAATCCGTTCGTAGCCGGCGGTGATCGCATCGGCGGTTGGATTCAGCACCACAACAAAGAGCTGGGCCATCCGCCACAGTTCTTTGGTAAGAGACGTCAGGTCGCTGCCAGCATCGATCAGCACGATGTCGGCATGGCGGCCCAGTCCCATGATTTGTTCGATGAGCCGGTCCACCGATGCCACTGGCCAGCTGCCGTTTCCATCGCTTGCATCCGTGGGAAGCAGCAGCGAGGCAGCCAGACCCGGCACCAGGTACTCGTGAAGATCGAGTCGGCCGGTAAGAAGTTCGTCGATCGCGACTGCAGGCGTTCTGCCTGCGATCAACGCGAGACCTTGATTGTTCGGGTTCAAATCGATCGTCGCCACACGCTGCCCGGCTAGCCCTAAAGCACATGCCAGGTTATGGCAGACGGTTGTCGTTCCTAGCTGCGCATTGCCACCATAGACCACGAAGGTCTTGGCTTTCGCAAACGCAGGTGTACCGCCGATCATCGCACGCTTTGCCAGCATTCGCAGCAGCGTAGCTTGATCGCGGGGAAAGGAAGGTTCAAACGACATAACGATTTCAGAAACGCGGTGATTTGGTGAGTTGGGTGAGGGCTATACGATCCGAGCGACCAGGTCGTCCGCTTCGGCCGCGGCAATGGCCTGAGGGACATCCTGTCCGTTGGTCACATAAGCGAGCGGAAGCTGCGGATCTTGTAGAAATCTCAATGTATTACCCAACGATCCAACCTCATCAATCTTGGTAAGTACCCAAC
Source organism: Bremerella cremea (assembly GCF_039541315.1). GTDB lineage: Bacteria > Planctomycetota > Planctomycetia > Pirellulales > Pirellulaceae > Bremerella > Bremerella cremea. The sequence goes on from NZ_BAABFZ010000003.1 coordinate 803,487, forward strand.
TAGTTGGTGCAACCGGAGCGAACTTTTCAACAGCGTCCGCCAGGCTCTTACAACTGCTGGGGGCGGAAAGTACCAAATAGGTCTCATCAGGGGAAGCGGCTTTTATCAAAGAACGAAGCTGCTGTACTTGCACCTCGTCGCGCGGGCTGCGGCCGGCCGTATCGATGAAAATCTGCTGGCAATCCGATAGTTCATTGATAGCATTGCGGACTTCCATCGGCGTCGACACGATCTTCATCGGAAGATCCATGATCTCGGCATAGGTCTGCAATTGATCGACCGCGGCAATCCGATAGGTATCGACCGTTACCAGACCGACGCGACGTTTGTGATCGAACTTGGCCCGGGCCGCCATCTTGGCGATCGTCGTTGTCTTACCCACACCGGTCGGCCCAATCGCAGCGACAACTCGTGGGAAGAGACGCGGATCGTCGATATCGCGGCCGATGTTGATCGAGCTGGCAATCTGCCGCCGCAGTTGTTCCAGCAAAGTCGTCTCGTCGAAGTTGGTCTGCCCTTCGTACGTCGCCAGCAACTTCTCGCACAACGTCGTTGCCAGGGTCGGCGGGACTTCCGCATCGATCAATCGTTGTCGCAGTTGCTGAATCTCAGGCGGCAATGCCGGTGTGTTGCTGAAGAAGTTCTGACTGAACTCAAGCGATTCGAGATCGATACCCAGGTTATCGGCCAGCGACATTTCAATGGCAGGTTCGATCTGTTCGAGAATGTCTTCGACCGAAGAGAACGTCTGCTCGACATCGTTCGGTTCTTCGAGAAGGTCACCCTCTTCAAATTCGGGCTCCGGTTCTGGCTCTTCGATTTCGAAGCGGCTCTTCAAGTTGGAATCAGGCGCGGCGGCCAGTTCGATTTCCTTGCCACCGAGCAGACCCCAGATACCTCGCTGGGGAACTTCTCGCGTATGCAGCAGTGCGGCATCAGGCCCCAGTTCCTGGCGAACCAGTTCCAGGGCTTCGTGCATCGATTTGGCGCGAAATGATTTGATATTCATGGCGGTCACTTAACTACTGCGGCTTGGGCCCCTTCCCAGGCGGCGGATTGTTTGGCATCGCGTCGCTGATGATGCCCATCGATTCAATCATGGTGTCGTTGGTGATCTCGTTGTGGCTCAGCACAATCAGATCGGGAATGAAGTTCGTGGTCAGTTGTTTCACAGCGGGTCGAATCTGTGGATTCACCAACACGATCGGTGGCTTACCAATCTCGCGAAGCTTCTCGACCCCCAAAGCGATCGACTTGCAAGTCATCTCGATTGCCTGAGGGCTCATGCGAGCGAAGGCTCCTCGTTCCATATCAATGCCCGAGGCAATTCGGTCCTGCATCGCCGGGTCGAGAGGCACCACGTAGATGCGGCCTTCTTTGTCGCGGTACTTGGTGCAGATCGTCCGGGCCAGCTTGTGACGGACGAACTCGGTCAGCCATACAGGGTCCTTCGTGCGGCCGATATGGTCACCCAAGGTTTCCAGAATACGGGCCAGCTGACGGACCGAGACTTCTTCGCGAAGCAGAAGTTGCAGGACGGCCTGCACGTCGCCAACCTTCATCGCGCCCGGAATCAGTTCGTCGACCACGGCCGGCGAAGTTTCGCGAAGCTCGTCGATCAAGTGTTTCGCCGCGTCGCGGGTCAGCAGTTCGTCGGCATGCTTCTTGGCGACTCGCTGCAGATGCGTTGCCAAGACCGAAGTTGGTTCGACGATGGTGTAGCCCATCATTTCGGCTTGAGGCCGCATGCCAGGTTCGATCCAGACGGCTGGCTGATTGAACGCAGGGTCACGAGTCCTTTCGCCTGGCAGTTCTCCCTTGGCACCGCCCATGGCAATCGCCAACAGGCCATCGGGATAGACGGTATTCTCGGCGACGACGTTGTTGCTGATTTTGATTCGGTATTGGTTCTCGTGCAGCCGCATGTTGTCGCGGATACGAACCTTCGGCAGGATCAAGCCGATTTCGCTCGCCACGTTCTGCCGCACGCCCGTAATGCGAGGCAGCAAGTCGCCACCGCGTGCCGGCGCTGCCAGACGCACCAGGCCGACGCCTAGCTCCATCTCCATTGGATCGACGGTCAAGTAATCCTCGATACGGTCGTCCTTCTTGGCAGCCTCTTGTTCTTCCTTCTGTTTCTTCTCGACCGCTTCGGTCTCGGCTTTGGTCTGATCGGTCTGCCCCTTCTTGGTCATCACGGCGATACCCACGCAGCCGGCACCAATGATCAGCAGCGGTAATGTCGGCAGCCCCGAGAACACTAGCAGTCCCAGGAAACAGCCTGCGACGCTTAAGGCTTCGGGGCGCGAGAACAGCTGACGGATGAATTCGACAGGCAGGTTCGATTCTTCCGTGCTACGAGTCACCAGCAAACCGGCAGCCAACGAGATCAGAAACGCAGGCACCTGGCTTACCAGACCGTCACCGATCGTCAGCTTGGTGTAGACCTGCGCCGCCTCGAAGACTTCCATGCCGGAAGTTACGCCGATGATCAGACCACCGATGATATTGATCAGCGTGATCACGATACCAGCGATGGCATCACCACGGACGAACTTACTAGCACCGTCCATTGCCCCGAAGAAGTCGGCCTGCTGCGTGATTTCGGCTCGACGCTGCTGGGCCTCGATTTCGTCGATGATGCCCGCGTTGAGATCGGCATCGATCGCCATCTGACGACCCGGCATACCATCCAACGCAAAGCGGGCGGCGACTTCACTAATACGGGTCGCACCTTTCGTGATCACCAGAAACTGGATGAGCACGATGATAATAAAGATGATGATCCCGACTTCGACCCGGTCGCCGGCGACAAACTCGCCAAAGCTTTGGATCACCCCGCCGGCGGCATCCATCCCTTCGGAAGCGGCCCCGGTCAAAATCAAACGGGTGGTCGCAACGTTCAAAACGAGCCGAGCCAACGTGGTGGCCAGCAGTAGCGACGGGAAAATATTGAACTCAAGCGGGGTCTTCACGTAGATCGTCGTGAGCAGAATGATGACCCCCGCCGTGATGTTGGCGGTCAGCAATAAGTTCATCAACCATGCCGGCAATGGCATCAAAATCACCAGCACGCTGGTGATGATACCAATCGGTAAGATGAGGTCCTTGAGTCTGCTGAGACTTAAATCCACGACGATTTGCGATTATTTTTGAGGATTGTGTCAAGTTTTCTGCGGCCCGATCCGACATCGAGCGTGGCGAAGATTACTGAAACCCACTTTGGGTGTCTAGATCGATCAATTGAGTGGAAGTCGTTGCTCTCAGACGAGTTATCCACGGGCTCACCTGCTAGCAATTCCGTGCCTACCTAGCGGCGGTTAGCCCGTGGATGCTGCCCCGTCGACGAAGATCGCCCGGGCAAGCCGGCTACTGGCAGCGGCATTCACCGTGATTTCCGGGCGCAATCGTGATGCTCGCCAGCACTCCCCATGAGGGGAGCTTCGCTAGTCGATCCGGCGATTTTGACGTAAACTTCGGTTCCTAAAGACTTAATTCACGCCGCCATCAGGATAACGAGCGACTTGAACGCTACATCTTCCGCTGCCGATTCCAAGGGCCGATCCGACGCTACCGCCGGTGGCAAGAAGCCCAAAGCCAATAGCTATCCCTGGTACAGTCCACGGGTTTGGCATGGTATGCGGTTTGGTACCTGGTCGAAGCTGGTACTCCAGAATCAATGCAAGATCCATCCGTTCAAGCTTGGCCTGGCAGCCACAGCGACGCTGTTTTCGATCAATAACAGCCTCAGCTATCAGCTTCAGAACCTGATCTTCGGCAAGAAGATCCGCGAGGCGAAGATTGAAGCCCCGATCTTTATCCTGGGACATTGGCGAAGCGGCACCACGCTGCTGCACGAATTGATGTCTTCCGACGATCGCTACGCGACCCCGAGCACCATCCAGTGCTTCGCTCCTTGCTTGTTCCTGAATTACGGGCCGATCATTCAGAAGTACTTCAGCTTCTTCATGCCCCGTAATCGCCCGATGGACAACATGACCATGGGGTGGGACAAACCGCAGGAAGATGAATTCGCCGTGCTGAACCTGGGTAAGATGTCGCCTTACATTCGCATGGCCTTCCCCAACAACGCGAAGCCTGACCCGGACTTCCTCGATCTGGCCGCAGTGCCAGAGAAGGACCGCGAAGAATGGCTCGACACGCTCGACTTGTTCATGCGGATGGTGATCGTTCAGGAAAAGAAGCCTTTGATCCTGAAGTCTCCTACCCATACCGGCCGTATTGGCGAGCTTGCCCAGCGTTACCCAGACGCCAAGTTTATCCATATTGCCCGCGATCCGTACGACGTCTTCGCGTCGACGGTCCGTTTGTGGAACACGATGGACGAAGTTCAATCGTTCCAGTTCTCCAAAGATGACTACCGCGAGTATGTCTTCGATTGCTTCGAGCGGATGTATGCCGCCTACGATCGGGGCCTGGCAACCGTCCCGCAGGATCGTGTCTGCCAGATTCGTTACGAAGATCTGGTCGCCGACCCGATGGCCGTGATCGGCAAGATCTATGGCGAACTAGGGCTCGATGGCCTCGACAAGGTCGAACCAGGCGTCCGGGCCTACGCCGAGCGTACCAAAGACTTCCGCCGCAACCGTCACACCATGGACGATGCGACCCGCCAAGAGATCCAGCGACGATGGCGAGGTTACTTCGAAGCGAACGGATATCCGCTCGACGACGCGTAGCGGAAAATCCGACTTGGGGGAAACAGCCTATTTTCGCTAGAATAGCAAGTCACCGATCGATTACGTTTACCCCGCAAACGCCGAGTTGGGACGGGAAAGGACGCCCGGATGCATTTGCTGTTCGATATTCTGTACGCCGCCCATGCCAATGGGACGCACCACAAGCTGGCCATGGATGCTTTGAACCATCTGACCAGCGATCAGGCCGATCGGCGCCGCAATATCTTCTTGAAGCACCACGAGGCTTACCTTCGCGGATCGAAAGATCCGGATAAGAAGTTCAAAGACTTCCGCAATCACGTTTTGCACGTCTCGCAAAACTATTGGGGTGGCGCAGAGAAAGCCGCCCGCAAATGGTACGACACGTTGGTCGAATCGATTCGCAGTGGTAACTGGTGCGAAGTCGCTTATAACGCTGGCGTGCTTTCTCATTATTACTCGGACCCGATCATGCCGTTTCATACCGCGCAGTCGGAAGCGGAGAACAACATTCACCGGGCTGCCGAATGGAGCATTAGTTGCTCTTACGATCGGCTTCGAGCCACGGCCGAGCTACGCGGGTTGCCGGCCGTTCGCGTTCCGAGCGGTTCCGACTGGCTCGAGACGATGGTCCGCGATGGGGCCGAGAAATCGCACAAGCACTACCAGACGCTGATCGACCACTACAACTTCAAACTTGGTCGTCGCAATCCACCGCGCGGGCTCGATGTCGTTTGTCGCGATTTGGTTGCCGAGCTTCTGGGGCATGCGATCGCTGGCATCGCCAAGATTTTGACGCGAGCCTTCGAGGAAGCCGCCACCGAACCGCCTGCCGTTTTTCTAGTCGTGGAAACGGTCTTCGCGACGCTCGAGATGCCGATCCAGTGGGTTACCAACCGCATGGAGAACTCCGAGCAAGCCGAAGAAGTCAAACGGATGTTCCGCGAGTACCAGAAGTGCGGCAAAGTCGAAAAGTATCTGCCAGAAGATGTCCGAACCGTTCGAGACGAACTGTTTGAAGACATGAATCCCGATAAGGTCGCCGAGCAAGCAGGCACACCGCTATACGAAGTGCCGCAGCTCCCGGAAGTCAGCCTTTCGAGCTTGCGACTGGCTGGGACGCCGAAGGCCGCATCGATTAAACCTGCGGTTCCCAAGCCAAAGCCCAAACCAAAGGTCGAAGAAGAACCTGCCCCGCCACGCATTTCGATTCCTTTGCCCTCGGTGGAAGAAGAACCGCCTAAGGTCGAGCCGAAATCGGTCGCTGCCGAGAAGAAGCCAGCCGCTGAAAAGCCTCGCCACGCGCCGCCTCACGAAGAGACCGCAGAGCGAAAAGATGAGTTTCACCCAACGAAGGGCGTAACTATTCGCCCGAAGCTAAAGAGCGACGAACCGGACGAAGAAGAGTTGCCGGTCCACTCCGATCCTCGGCCCGCCAAACGCAACCGAATCAATCTCCGCGTGTCGGAACCCGAGCTCGACGAAGACGAATCGGCGGAAGCTCCTCAGCCGGAACCATCGCGGCCAATTCCGAAACCTGCCGCCAAGCCAACGCCCCAAGCATCGGAGACAGTTCGAGCTGATCGAGCGGTTCAAGAGAAGAAGCCGGTCGAAGATTCGACGCTGAAGTTTTACCTCAACTGGGAAGACGACGTCGTCGATGCCCCTTCCATCGGCAACAAGACCGCCAAGCGTTTGACTGCGGTTGGCATCCGCACGGTGGCTCAACTGATTGCCGCCGACCCTAAAGCGGTCGCTCCCAAGCTGAAGGCCAAACACATCACGCCGAAGTTGTTCGCCCAGTGGCAAGCCCAAGCCGAGCTGGCCTATCGCATCCCGATGCTTCGCGGACACGACGCTCAACTTCTGACTGCGTGCGGTTACGAAACGCCGGAAGATGTCGCCAGGGCTTCGGCGAAACAGTTGCTGAACGAAGTCACGCAGTTCGCCGAAACGAACGAAGGACAGCGGATCATCCGCAGTAGCGATCCGCCTGACCTGGCCGAGGTTACGAATTGGATTGCGTGGGCGAAGAAAGCTCGTCGCTCGCAAGCAGCGTAAAGAAGCAGGCTGTTCGCTTACGCTGCCCTGCCCCGATCTCGGTCGGCTTGTTCCAGATCGGCCATCGTCGGCAGTTGCTTGCCTTGCAGTTCATAGACATAACGCAACACTTCCGCGACGGCCGCGTAGCGATCGGCCGGCACCGGATGCCCAATCTCGGCTTCTTGATAAAGTGCTCGGGCAAGTTCTTTGCGTTCCACGACCGGAATGTTGTTTTCGAGAGCAAGACGTCGGATTCGCTGAGCGACACTCCCTGCCCCTTTGGCCACGACCACGGGCGCCGACATTTCATAAGGGTCGTACTTCAGTGCGATCGCCAACTCCGTGGGATTGGTCACCACGACATCCGCTTTCGGGATATCGCTTGCCATGCGGCTCATGGCCAACTGACGGGCTACCTGGCGACGGCGAGCGACCACTTGTGGATCCCCCTGCATCGATTTGATTTCTTCGCGAATCTCTTCCTTGGTCATCATCAAGTCTTGTTCTTGCTTCCAGACCTGGTAGCCGTAGTCGAGAATCGCCAGAATCACTAGCGCAATCGCAATCTTCATCGAGGTCCATAGCGCAGTATCCAGCAGGTAGCTGGCCACCTCAATCGTGCTCATCGCCGACAGACCAAGGATCGTTTCCATCTCGAAGTACAGCGTCACGCAGGCCACTACCGAAACAATGATCACCTTGCCGATGCCGAAGAGCAGCTTCATCAGGTTCGTTAGCGAGAACATTCGCTGGACACCGGACGCCGGATTGATGCGGCTCCAGTCGAAGCCGAGTTTATTTGGCAGAAACAACACGCCTGATTGCATCATGTTGATCGCGATGGCCGCGATGAACAAAATGACCAGCATCGGCACCATAACCATCGACATCCGCCAGATTGCGGTCGCCATGTGGTTGGTCGCCCACAACTCGGAAGGATTCAAGGGTGGGACGGTTCCCAGTTCGTCGCGGGTAAACTGCCCCAGGAAGTCGACGATATCGCGTCCGAGATACATGAGCGATCCCAGGGCAACCGCCAGCATTACCGCCGAGATCAGATCCTGACTCTTCGGTATTTGCCCCTTCTCGCGCGCTTGATCGCGCCGGTGCTGGGTTGCTTCTTCTGTTTTTTCCTGGTCCGACATGGCCTAGTTTTTCGCTGCCTCGACGGACCTATGAAACATCGATCGAATATTATCGACCGTCGGCTCGACTGAACCCTGGAAGACCCACACGACGCTACCAATAGTCAGCATGACGAATGCCATTAGCAGCATAGTGTTCATGCTGAAACCAACCGCCATCAGATTCAATTGCGGAAGTGTTCGACTGATCACGCCCATCACCAACACACCGACCAGCAGCGCGACAGTTCCCGGGGCCGCAGCTTGAACGCCCAGCATTAGTGAGTTCGCCAATGTTTCGCGGATGACATGCACCAGCTGTACATCAACGGCGGCAATCCCTGGGGGAATTTCGGTGAAGGTGCCCAGCAGCGCGGACATCAAAAAGCGATGTCCACCGATCACCAGGAACACGGCCAAAACGACCAGGTCGAAAATAATCGCCAGCATCGGCACGTTGTCGTCGAACGCTGGATTGAAGACATCGGCAATCGATAAACCACCGATCTGTCCCAACAATTGGCCGGTCATCTGCACGCCGGCAAACAGAATTTTGATTCCCAGTCCGAGCGACAAACCGATCAACAGTTCGCCGACCATAATTAGAAGCAGGTTCGCCGCGTTGCCTGGCTCGGGGAAGTCATAGTCCCAGAAGACTGGCGTCAGCATCAGCGAGATGGCGACCGCCAGGAACGATTTGATTTGGATCGGAGCATAGCTCGCTCCCAGCACCGGCGCCGTTGCCACCAGGCCACCAACTCGCGTCACGATTGCCGCGAAGATCAGCAGTTGTTCCAGGCTCGGTTCCAGATACCGGAGCAATTCCATGTCACGCCCCCTTCAGCCTGCGACTAACCACCCGCGATTCGATCGGGGATGTGACTGAACAATTCAATGCTGTAGCTCGCCAACTTCTGAAAGAGCCAGGGCAAGGTGAATGCCAGGGTGACCGCCATCGCCAGGATCTTCGGGACGAACGAAACCGTTTGGTCCTGGACCTGGGTCAAGGCCTGCAGAAAGCCGATCAGCAGACCAACCACCATGCCGACAATCAGCACCGGGGCACCAATGATCAGGCACATGGTCATTGCCTGACGGGTAAGATCGATTGTCGTTTGCGCATCCATGCGGCGAGGCTTTCGTTAAAGGGTGGGGGCAAAGCTTTGCATTAACATGCCGACAATCAGCGTCCAGCCATCGACCAGCACGAACAGCAAGATTTTGAACGGCAACGAGATCATCACCGGCGGCAACATCATCATCCCCATCGAGATCGTCACGCTGGCGATCACAATGTCGAGAATCAAAAATGGCAGGTAGATCTGAAAGCCAATCAGGAAGGCAGTCTTCAATTCACTCAGCATGAAGGCAGGCACAAGCGCCTGCAGCGGAACGTCGTCGTACGACTTTGGTTCGCCGATTTCTTCGCGAGTTTTCTTCGGCAGGAACTCGAAGAACATCCAGACATCGTCGCTGTTACCGGCGATATCGATCTGCTTCGACATGAAGCGGCGAATCGGCAGGACACCCCGTTCCCAAGCTTCGTCAGGCCCTGGGGCACCGGTCACCGGGTCGTCCTCCGCGAACAGTTTGAATGGCTGTCCGGTGGCAGGATTAATTTCCTGACGCGTGTAAGGACCGATCGCTTCGTGGTAAACCTCTTGCCAGTACGGATGCATGACCATGAACGTCATGAACATTGCCAGCGCCGTAATCACCTGGCTTGGCGGCAACTGCTGCGTGCCGATTGCTTGTCGCAAAAGCCCCAGCACGATCGTGATGCGAATGAAGCTGGTCGTCATGATCAGCAGCGCCGGAGCGATACTGATCACGGTCAACAGCACCATGATTTGAATCGTGCTGGAAAGTCCTTCAGGACTGGTCCAATGCTCTGGTCCCGCTTTGACGAAGTCGCTCAGGTCTTCGACTTCTTTCTGCACCGGACGATCGAGCGGCGACTCGATCAGCATGTCGGGGATCGACGTGCCATTCTGAGCCAGCGCGATCGAGTCGAGCGAAAGTGTTCCCAGCAGAGCAATGGCGATCAGCAGCAAGGTTCGCATCGTTAAGCCTCCAGGAATCCGCGAGTTGGCTTGTGTCCCATCTGCGTCAACACTTCCTGAAAGGTCGCCGTCATGCTGCCCGGCGAGTCTTGACGAATGATCGTCAACAGGCGTTCGACTTCGGTTGGGTCGGTGATCTCGGTCAGCGTTTCGACACTGCTGGAAGTGACACACAGCAGCAGCAGTTTCTGACCCACGCGAACGAGTTCAAGCTGCTGCTTGCCGCTGAGCTGGCTCTTACCGAGGACTTGCAGAATCTCTTTGGAAAGCCGGGTTGAGCCGGGCTTCATGTTCTTCTTACCAACCCAGGCAAACACCAGAAACAAGCCAACCACCACGAACAAACTGGCCGCGATGCTGGCGGTTTGATTGCCTTTGAAATTGAATGATGGCAACGACATCGATTCCGCAGGTGTGTCGTTTCGCTTTGGCAATGGCAACGGCTCGCCGGGCTGAGGGAGTTCTGCCGCCACTGGTTGAGCATTGCCGGCCTGCTCGGGAGGAAGCTGCTCGACATGCAGGGCCTGAGCCAAAGGAGGAAACTCGGCCGGCATCTGTTGCTGCTGCTCGCGAATCTGAAGAGGTCGATTCGGCGGTACCTGCGAGCCGGCATAGTCGTTCCCCACGACCATGTTCGACCAGGTCAACGACACCAACAAAGCCAGACACCCGCCCAGGATTCCGTTCCGCATGAAAATCTTCCCGATATTCCTCAAGTCGCCGCAGCGATCAGGCCGAAAAAGATAGTGGGGAGTTAGCTTCCTGCCGCCTCCCATCACCCGCTCGAAAACGAGGGGTGTGGCATCTTAGGAACTGGGGCGACTTGGCTCAAGACGAATCCGAGAGACTGGCTGGCCGATCCTGCTAGCAAATTGCGGTCGTCACTTAGACCACCGCGTCTCCGACAATCAGTTCGGTAATACGAACACAGAAGTTGTCGTTGAGAATCAACACTTCGCCACGGGCAATCAGACGCCCATTCACGAAGACATCGACCGGGTCGCCTGCCAGCTTATCGAGCGGCACGACCGAGCCCTTTTTCATCTGCAGCACTTCCTGCAGGTGCATTTCAGCCTGGCCCAGTTCGATCTTCACTTCCAGTTCGACGTCGCGAACCAGATCGAGGGTGGCCTTATCGGTGCTCGCAGGAGAGCCGCCAAAGTCTCGTAATGTAAACGGAGCGATTCCGGCTGGCAGGTTTTCGTTGGGAGAGCTGAGAGAAGCCAGGGCAGCTTCGGCCTGGTTCAGCAGGTATTCCATATCGGAAGGACCATCGCCACTAGCCGCGGAAGCTGCCGGTGCAGCCGGACGCGCGGCGGCAGGCGCCGCCTGGGGCGATGCTGCTGGCTTCGGAGGTCCGGAAGATCCTGGCTGCTGGAACAAGGCTTCGATCTCGCTTTGATCAAGAGATTCGAGCTCTTCCTTGGGCTGGGGCGGAGGAGCACTGGCACTCGATTCAGCCCCTTGGGCCTGACGAAGCAGTTCTTCAATCTCGTCCTGTCCCATTTGATCGTCAGTCATCGGATTCCATTCCAGATGATAATGTCGCGGTCGGCGTCTTATTGCTCGACGAAAGAAAACTCACTGAAAACAATGGAATGAACCATTGGTTTTCCGAGGATGTTGTTGGTTTTCTCTAAAATCTTACGCTTGAGCAACCCCAAACTTGGATCGGTCAATTCGCCTTCGTCGCTACTGCGGACGGTGACGATCACCTGTTCGCGGAAGCGGTTCTTGTTCTTTTCCATCGCAGCCTCGAAGTCGGACTGGTCGCTGGCACGGATGGTAGCATACAGATGGAAGTCGATTCGCATGGTCGACTCGCTCAACGGACGATAGGCCGTAATGCCAAACGGATCGCCCAGATCGATCTCGACGGTCTCTTCATTCGGAGCCAATGGCTTCGGTTCGTCGACGTTCTCTTCCCCTTCCGCCTCGGCTACCTGGGCTTGCATTTCTGCGGCCCGAATCACGTCCTGCGGACTAGGGATTACGATGTACGCGACGGCACATTCAAGGATCACCAGAACCAGGATGCCCCCCAGAATTTGCAATTTCGCTTTCATGGGTGGGCCCTTTTTTGCATCCTGAGGTACCGGACTTGTCGCTGAATCGGACATGATTTCCGCTTATTGGAAGGTCACTTCTTACTACGCTTCCTAAACGTAGCATGCGAAAATGTGCGCGTCCGACGCTATTTTCCAGTTGCCTCGATTGGCGGAGCCCGGCGATTGGCCTGCTCTTGGGCGGTGCCGACCAGGTCGTCAATGACCTCGTCCAACAGGAAGACCTCGACCCGTGGATTCTGCTTGAGCAGCAGCGGATCGGTCCCGATGTGGAAGGGTTCGTTTTTGCCCGAAACCGCGACACGAATACGTCGTTCGTCGATCCCTAACGAGATCAGGAACTCCTTTACCTTCACGCAGCGTGCGTAAGCCAGGTCCCAATGCGATTTGAAGGGACTGTCTTTCGGCAATGGCTTGAGCGAGGTATGGCCGCGGATTTCGATCTTCTGCGGTTTCCCACCAAACTCGAGACCTTGGGCCTGAAGCGCTTCTTTGGCGGCGTCGGTCAGCTTGTCGCTGTCTTCATCGAAGTAGACAACCGTTCCAATCGCGGTTTTCGATCCGGGCCGGATAATCCGAACCTGCGGACTATCCCCAACTGGAGCTTTCACTTTGTCGCCACCAGCGTGCGTTGAGAATCGCTTGGCACGTCCCATGGTGGCCAGCTTGGCAAGATTCGAGTTACGTGGCTTCGCGTTGCCGGCGATCACGCTTTCCATCGAACTATCATGCCCGAACTGACGTCGAAACGATTCGACGAGGGCCTGGTATTGTTCGTCCTTTTTAATCTCGCTCATCGAGACGAGCATGATAAAGAAGGTCAGCAGCAGCGACATCATATCGCCGAAGGTCACGACCCACTCGGGAATCCCTGCGTCTCCTTCGTCATCATCCACGGCACAGCCCCTTTATTTATCGGCGTCCATCTTGGCGCGAACTGACGGCGGCAGGAACGTGCGTAGCTTCTGTTCGATCACGCGTGGGTTCTCGCCCGACTGAATCGACATGATGCCTCGGATCACGATTTCCATGCCCAGCAGCTCCTGCTTGTTGAGGAAGCCAAGCTTTTCCGAGAATGGCAGAAAGAGCACGTTCGACACGACCGCTCCATATAGCGTCGTGAGCAACGCCACGGCCATACCGGAACCAATCGAGCTCGGATCGCTCATATTACCGAGCATAATGATCAGACCAAGCAGCGTTCCGATCATCCCGTACGCTGGAGCGAAACGTCCCATCTGGTCCGAGACAGCCTTGGCATCACGGTGACGGGTCGACACGGCGTCCATTTCGGTTCGCATGATATCTTCAATAGCATCCGGCCGCGTACCGTCGACTGCCATTTGAATTCCGGTGATGATAAACGGGTTATCAATCTCGCCAATGCGATTTTCCAGGGCCAGAAGACCATCACGACGGGCAGTTTCTGCCAGGCTGACGATCTGCTTGATCAATGCGCCGTAGTCGACCGCTTTGTTCAGAAAGACCACCTTGATGGTCATCGGCATCGCAAGCATCGACTTCAGCGGAAAGGCGATCAGACACGCCGCAAGTGCCCCGCCGCACACCACCAAAAGCGATGGCACGTCGATGAACGCCATGAGCGAAGAACCTGGTGCAATCAAGATCGCGACCAAGATCAGCCCAAAGGCAGCCAGCAGTCCGACGACGGATGCGATATCCATAACGTTTTGTTCTAAGTTTCCCCGGAATTGGGCCTGGTTATACCAGGAGGCAACAGATTTTTGCGTTGGTGGTACTCAATTACACGATCCACCACAACGTCAGTTCCCTCGCGGACAACAATTCGGTCCCCGTTCACCAGGGTGATGAACGTGTCGGGGCTGGCCTCGATGTAGCGGATCAGCTCCGCATTCAAGACGAAAGGTTCGCCCGCAAGGTGGGTCAACTTGATCATCGCAAACCGCTCCCGTTCGAAGCACCGAACACCTAGTGCACCTCTGGTGCGCACTAGGCGTTCAAACTTAGGTCAGATTTAGTGCCGTGCTAGCGTTTTATCGACGCAGGTTCAGAAGTTCGTCAAACAACTGCTGAGCCGTGGTGATAACTCGAGAGCTACCACGATATTGCGTCGACGCCAGGATCAGATCGATCAGGTTACCGCCGATATCGGTGTTGCTCAGTTCGACCGCACCAGCGATCACATCACCCAGGCCATCCGCCCCCGGATCGCCGGTGACTGGCAAACCGGAGTTCACGCCGGTGGCAAACAGGTTTTCACCACGTTGTTCCAAACCGGCCGGGTTACCAAAGCGAGCCAACTGCAACATACCAAGGTCGCGGTCGACACCGTTCGAGAACACACCGCGGATCACACCATCTTCGCCAATGATAAAGCTGTTGAGGGTACCCGTCCCCGAACCATCCTGTCGCGAAGCGTTGAGGGTAGGTTCGTCCTGGGCCAGGCCCGACAACTGCGTGAAGTCGAGGTCGAATTCCAATGGCGACTGCGAAGGAACGTCGCGACGCTGAATGGTAACCGTGTTGTTATCGGTTCCGACGAAGTTACCATCACCGTCGAAGTAGATCAGGCCGGTACCAACCGCAATCTGGGCTTCACCAATGTCGCCGGTGTCCATGGCGGCGTCGTTGTCCGGCGAGTCGGCAAACCAGCGATACACCGTATTGGTACCATCTCGATGCTCCAGCACGGCGGTCACACGAACATTAACGGGGATACCCAGCGTGTCGTAAACCACGAAGTCGGAAACCGTGCTTTGACCGACCGCCTCTTGCACGGTACCGAAGTTGAGGTTCGGGTTCTGAAGCACGCCGCTGTTGTTGTCCAGCGTGAACGATGACAGTTTGATATCAACGCCATTGTCGACACCGTTGTTCGAGACGATTCGGATGCGACCATCCTGGATCGAAAGCCCCTGGGTCAGGGCAGTCGATTCACCAGGGATGTCGTTTTCGGAACCAGGAATCGGATTGGCGTTACCATTGACCGATGGCTGAATACCTGTCGATGCCCGAATGAATTCGAGCAGTTCCTGCACGATCGTCGTGTCGGTGATCGTGAACGTCTGATCATCCAATTTGCGTTCGCCTTTGTAGCCAGTGAAGCTCAGCTCACCCACTTCAAAGACGCTCTCAAAGTTCAAACCATCACGTTTGACGACGTCGACCAGCAAGGTATTGGAGTCGATCTTCGGGCCATCGAGGTCGATCGTCTTGTTGCCGGTGATCGACAAGTCCGAGATTTCAGAGTCGGCCTTGGTGTCGATGTAGTCTTCGCCAGGATCGAGTTCATCGACCAGGTAGAACGACGACGAGTCGGTGGAAAGGTTACGATAGATGCGAACCTTATCGTAAGCCGGAAAACCACCTTCGGCTGGCGGGGTTGGCGGAATCGGCAAGTTGGAAAGCTCGATTCGACCGTTCACCACGTTTTGTGGCCCCAGGGCCAACGATGGTCGGCTTTCTTCTTCACCCGATCGAGCGAAGGTGACCAGGTACGTGTAGTTACCATTGATGGTCTGGGCATCAAGCTGGTTGGTCGACAGCACCGTCGTACCATCGTCGATGTAACCACCGGCAGCGGTCGCCATGTCAACGGTGTCCAACTCGTAAAAGTCCGCTCCACCTGGCTGCGTGCGGTAGATACGAACCGAATCGTAGTCGGCACTGGTTGGAATATTGTCCAGCAGAATCGAGTAACCGTTGCCATCGGCCGGAGCGCCCGACACGGTCACGGTGTGCGAGTTCGACGGAGCAGTTTCGTTGCCGTCGGAATCGAGGTAAGTGTAGCGGTACTGATACACGTCGCCGCCATCGAGCATACCGTCGACACCGGTTCCACCGATCATCGAAGCGGACAACTGCGTAGCGGTCGGAGCGGCGGCCGTATCTTCAACGGCGGCGCCCATGGCGAACGAGTTCGCCAGATAGTAGGTCGCACCGCCGTCATTACTGCGGTACATGTTCAACTGCGAGAAAGAACTCGACTGCGGAGGATCGGTGAAGGTCACCGTATTGTCGTTAGCCGAGGCATTCCCATCTGCCAACGCGACGGCGTAGTCTGCCGAAGCCAACGTTTCACCCGACAGCCCGACGTTCGAGAACGTGAAGCGATAGTTGAAGTTACCATCGGGAACGTTACCACCGGCACCTTCGGTCTGCGCATCAGTCGTAGTCGCAACGCCTGGGGTCACGGCAGATGCCGAGGTGGTCGCGGCAATACTCGGCTGCGCGGAGACACCGACCGACGAGGAGGTCGTATCTGGTCGCGGCACGGCCGAATTACCGAGAATGGCACTTTCAATCACCTGAGCTTGCGTTGCCAGGTCGCCCGTTGCGGTTAACGTACCTTCGAGGTAAACGTTCTCGGTCGCCTTGGCCACACTCTTCGCACCCAGCGGAATGGTCAGAGGCACCAACTGGGTGCGTTGGATTTGGAAGCTTTCATCGATACCGAAACCAAGTACGCGTTGGCCGGTGATCGTCACCAGTTCATTCTGCGAGTTAGTCTTGAAGATACCGTTACGGGTATACAGCGTTTCGCCGTTGCCACCTTCGACAATGAAGAAACCGTCGCCCTGGATCGCCAGGTCGGAAGGGCTGTTACTGACTTCGATCGTACCCTGAGTGAAGTTCGGGGTGATTTCGGCGACCTTCGTACCCAGACCGGTCTGACGTGGGTTGGTACCACCGTTTGAAGAAGTCGGCTTCGACCCCAAGCTTTGGGTCTGCAGGAACTGCGTCGCAAACCGAGCTTCCGACGCCTTGAAGCCGACCGTTTGCGAGTTGGCCAGGTTATTGCCGGTAACGTCGATCTGCGTTTCCGCGGCGGTCATCCCTGTCAAAGCGGTCGATAGTGCCGATGCCAGACCCATGGATAAACTCCTTCAAAGATATTAAGCGTACTCCAGATCCCTGGAGCGCGTGGTTGTTTTAGGAAGTGACTTCTTCTGTTTCGTCGCTACTGGAATCGTCGCTGCTGTCGGTATCGGTTTCATCCGTTCCGGTACCGGTGCCAGTCGAATCGGTTCCGTCAACGTCGGTATCGCTGACGTTCGCCGGAAGAATCGTGAAGATGTCGTCCATGTTCACGTCGACCGTCTGGTCACCGGTGTTCACCTTTAAGGTCAACTGCCGGGTTCCATCATCATTCGGAGCCAGTTGCACGCTTTGTACCACGCCAAACAAAACGTACCCGTCATCGGTCAGGGCTTGGACCTGTTTGCCAATCAGCCCACTAGCCGTCGAGATACCCTGGCTCTGCTGCATCGACTCCAACGACTCGCGAAGTTGATCGGTCGCTCCGATCTCACGAATCTGACTGATTTGCTGCAGCATCTCCGAGTTCTCCATCGGATCGAGCGGATCCTGATTTTGAAGTTCGGTGACCATCAGTTGCAGAAAGTGGTCCATCGACAGCTCACGAAGATCTGTCGGTTGCTTCGCACTGCTGCTCGTAGTATTGGTCGACGTACTGGAATCGACTCTTGACATGATTCACTCACTTCATCGTGAAATGCGGACAATTTGCGATGCGTTTACGTATGTCTTTCTGCCAACGCACATCAAATGGTGATGTTCAAATTTCGACTATCGCGCTCGGCTTCTTTGTTAACCGTTTCGGTCGCTGTCGGAGTCGCTTCTTCGCTATCCGATTGGTTCAGCGACGAACCTGTTTTTGTGCGCTGATTTCCTTGTTCTGACGATTGATCGGCCATGTTTGAGGCGGCTCCATCTTGTGGCGTTTGCTGCCCCATCAGCTCTACCTCGAACTGCTGAACGTTGATGTTCGACTCGGCCAATCGCTCGCGAAGCTGCGGCAGATTGTCGAGTAACACCTGACGCGTCGATGCGTTCTCGGCTTCGATCTTGGCGATCATGTTGCCATCTTCGACCTTGATCTCGACCTTGAGTTGCCCTAGCTCCGAAGGATTCAATCGAATCTTGATCGACTGACCAGGTGGCGTCGATTCGACGGCCCTGGCAACGCGGTTTATCAATCGAATTTGCTGACGTGAATCGAGCTGCGTCAATGGCTTTCCTTCGGTGGTCTTTTGCAGCGTTCCCCGCTGCATCCCGCGTTGCAGCAGCGAGGTTATATTGTTCACGCTGCTAGTAGTATTGGACGTGCTGCCGCCTGGCGTTGTTGTCGTTCCCGCCGCGGCGGAAGCTGCCGCTGCTGCGGCAACCGCTTCGCTTGCTTCGCTGCTGGCGGTTACCGTCGAAGTGGTCTCGGCGGCGACATCTGCGGGTGCCTTCGCTACGTCAACTTTCGCATCCGGCTTGTCGGTTCGGCGTTGTACCGAACGAGACTCGTTGTCTCGGGACGAATCGTGCCCGCTCGCTTCTTCACCCGAAGTGGTTTCGATCTCAGGCGTGCTGGCGTCATCGGTTTGTTCGGCGGTCAGCTCATCGCCGTTCGTTCCATCCGCGCTGGCAACGGTCTCGTGATCAGCCTGTGATTCGTCGGTCGCGTCGACTTCAGGAGTGATCTGCTCAGCTTGCTCGCCTGCTTCAGTCTCTTCCTTGCCATCACCCTTCTGAGCGACAACATCGGCATCGGTTCCCAGGCCCTCCTGGTCCGCGTCCGTCGCTGCCTCCGCAATCGCACTAGTATCGAGCGGTTGATCGGTTTCGATGTTGCCGGCGTTGGCCTGTGATGTCTTCTGCTGGTTCACTTCGACGGCCCCGCCCTGCTCTGCGGCGGTATCCGCTTCGTCTCCCTCAGCAGCGGCCAAGGTATCCGGCGCGGCGAGAATCTGTTCTTGTTGACCGGCAGCAGCCGCCGTTTCAAGCGCGGCTTGATCCGGGTTGTCGGTTTCTTCTTCGGTGGAACCCTTCTCCGAGAATTCCGCTACGGCAGCAACCTTGTCCGCATCGATCGAGTCATCCGCTGGCTGACTGCTGTCGGATACATCGTTCCGGGCTGCTTCAACCGGAACGGCACTCGCTGCTTCTTCGTAGTGATCGTCGTGCAGGCTGGGATCGTCGGTAACCGCCGTGTAGGGTTCGTCGGCGACACCGGCTGAACCGTTGGGAGCCACGGCCGGGTCGAAGATGTTATTGCCCTTCCCCGACAGCGACTGCGAGGTCTTCATGATTAAGTCGAAGAAGGCCATCGGATCGGCAGCCGAAGCTTGCTGATTGCGCGAATTCCCCGCCCAGTTGGAGGTGGAATTGATCGAACTCGATGATGAGGTTTCCATCTGTTTCCTCGTTATTTGGACGGCGGCGCGAACTGCTGAAGCTGATCGCGAGCGTCTCCCAAAATGTCCGTATCCGGCATGCCCCGGCGAATCTCGTCGAGAATATCGGCCAGCTTCTGCTGCTCTTCCTCGCTGCGGAACTCGCCCATAATCTTCTTACGCTTGTCGGTCGACATCGCTTTGACGATCTTCACCACGTCGGTCATCGCCTTGTCGTCCCGCTCGAGCATCATCAGGATTTGTTCTTTCGCCTGGCGAGGATCCAGTGCTTCTAGCGTCCGCTGCACTTCCACGATTGCTTCATCCAGCACACCATCTTCCAGGGCTTTCAGACGCTGATCGAAACCTTGCTTTAACTGGTCGTAACGCCGACGTTCTTCCATCAGGCTCGATTGCATGTTCCGCAGGTTCTCGATCCCGGTATCCAGTGCTTGCAGGCGAAAGTCGAGTGCCAGATGTCGCTGGGCTCGCTCGTCGATAATCTGCTGCATGTCCGGCTCTTCGTTATCTTCTTCCGGCTCGTCCTCTTTCTGGATTTCTTCCCGGATCGCATCTTCGTCGATGCCATAGACGAGCGCCATCAGCGAGTAGAAACGCTCTTTGGTGAACGTCCCGGAGTTGGCGAACATCGCCACGCAGATCACCTGCGCCAGGACGGTCGCTACGCAGAGGTAGGCAATAAATGCTCCTGCCATACGTACCAAAGCCACGTCTAGTCTCCTTTACGCCGAAAACCGCCCAAGGCGATTTCGTCCATTTGTTTTGCTTCCAGAGCGAGCTCCCACTGTTGGTGCTGCTGGTGCTTCTGTTCCTTCAATCGTTCCAAGGTGCGGACTTCGTGGTCGGCATCGATCAGTGCCTGACGACGTTGTTGAATATGCGGCTGCAACTGCTGCATCAAATTCAACTTCTCTTGCCGCAGGGCTTTCAAAAATACGAACTCGTTCTGCGATGCCGCGATCAGGTCGACGTTCAAGGTTCCCTTTTGTGAAACCGATCGAACGTATGTGTTGTGCTCTTCCATCTCGCGTTCGATGTCGACCTGATGCTGTTTCAGTTGATCTTCCGCTCGCAGCACCTCGGCCAGGTCGGCACGACATTGATCGCGCGCAGCCATCTTCAGCCGAAGGTAGGTCTCGAGTCGGAAGCGAAACTTGGCCATTCAGGTTCTCTGAGCTACTTGGAGTTAACTCGGGCGCCGCCCAGGTTGGGCTGCGGTGCGCTGCATTTACGAACCAGGGCCAACAACTGCTGCTGGGCTGATTCGACACTGGCTTGTTCGTCCACGCGTTGTCGCAGGAAACGATCGATCTCGTCTTTCAATCGAATTGCCATATCGATCCGAGGATTCGCTCCCTGGCGATAGGCGCCGATGTTGATCAGGTCTTCATTTTCGGCATAAGTCGCCATCAAATCGCGAATCACCAGCGCCCCGGTGCGAACTTCGTCGCTTACCAGGTCGTTCATCAAACGGCTGATGCTCTGCATGATGTCGATCGCCGGGTAATGCCCTTTGCCGGCCAACTTTCGCGAAAGCACAATGTGCCCATCCAGAAGGCCTCGCACCGTATCGGCGACCGGTTCGTTGGTGTCGTCCCCTTCGACCAGCACGGTATAAAAGGCAGTGATACTCCCCTGAGCCGTGCGTCCGGTTCGTTCGACCAGACGCGGCAGCAAGGCGAACATCGACGGTGGATAGCCCTTCGTGGTTGGTGGCTCGCCAGCGGCTAAACCGATCTCTCGTTGAGCCATCGCGAAGCGGGTCACACTGTCCATTAGGAACAGCACATTCTTGCCACACGAGCGGAAGTATTCGGCAATGGTCGTCGCCGTTAAAGCGGCCTGCATACGCTGGATGGCAGGCTGATCGCTGGTCGCCACAACGACCACGCTACGAGCCATCCCTTCAGGACCGAGATCGCGTTCGATAAAGTCGTTCACTTCACGACCACGTTCACCGATCAAAGCAATCACGTTCACATCGGCCGACGTGTAACGGGCCATCATCCCCAGCGTGACGCTCTTACCAACGCCACTTCCGGCGAAGATCCCGACGCGTTGGCCAAGACCACAGGTCAACATGCCATCGATGGCACGCACGCCCGTCGAGATCGTCTGATCAATTCGCGGACGATTGACCGCATTCGGTGGATCGCGATCGAGTCCCAACCGGTCGACGGCGATCGGCGGTGGAAGGTGATCGACGCACTTGCCGTGGGCATCGACAATTCGCCCCAGGAGTTGATCCCCCACGCCCACCGTGCGGAACGATTTTCGCAGACGCACGATGTTGCCGCGGCGAATCCCCTGCACTCCGGTCAACGGATAGACCAGGGTGTGTTCTCCCTTAAACCCGATCACTTCGGCAGGAATCGCTGGCCCGACCTGGCGTTCGATTTCGACGACCGCACCAATCGGCACCGGAAAACCGGCTACGGCGGTGGTAGTCCCGAAAGTCTCGACAACACTTCCGGTCACCGATGTCGGCATAACCTGGGCGAGGCGATTTTTCAGGGAAGCAATCACGCGGCACCTCCCAGTTCTTCGGCAATGCGACTGAGTTGCGTTTCAATGCGATTGTCGATCGAACCAAACTTGGTTTCGACGATGCAGCCACCACGGGTGATTGAGCTGTCGGCGATGATTTGTGCCGGAGCCAGCTTCTTCAGTTCATCGCACAGCATCGCTTCACCACTTTGCATGCTGCTGAGATCTTGTGGGTTGAGTCGCACATGGATCTCGCCACAGCCAGAGGCGAGTTGCAGCGATTCGCGAACGAGCGTGGCCGAGACTTGCGGATCGGCAGCAACCTCGCGGCGGATGATCTTTTCCGCGATCGCTACAGCAACCTGTAAGCCGACTTGTTCCCATTGGTTGAGCCAGGCCTGGCGGGCGGTCGTCAACTCCTGGACTAGCGTTCGCAAGGCTGGAAGCAGTGTCGCAGCTTGTTGATCGACTTCGACCTTCATCGACTGGCGAGCCTTTTCTTCGGCTGCCTGACGACCTTGTTGTTCGGCCTGGGCTCGGATCTGTTTGGCTTGTTCCTGGGCTTGCTTGACCAGCTCGGCCGCTTTCAGCTTGACGCTGTTCAGGTCGTTTTGAGCCTTGTTGGTGACATCGTCGAGATTGAACGCGACGGTCGCCATCAGGTTGGGTTCGTTTTGCAGGTTGCCAGATTTGATCACTGCCATGGGTGCTTCTCCTTATGCGGCGGCCTGAAGTTGACCAGCCGCGCGGGCCAGCGTGGGCGTCAGGGTCGAATCTGCCGCGAGGCACATCTGTCGCTTGGCATGATCGATGTCCGAGAGCAACACCGGTTGCATCTCGCGAATCTTACGTTCCAGCAACTTCACATCGCCAGCACCAAGACCACGCGAGATTCGTTTCATCACCGCTGGCGAGGCACCGCAAAGCGCGAGCAAAACGACCTTCGGTCCGGTCTGATGCAGCACGCGAGCCAGCGAAGCATCGTCGAGCGTTGCGAACTTCTCGAACGGGAACTTCGGCTGCGGAAGCTCGCGAGTCGTTGCTTCAATCTTGGCGACGGGGGCCTTCTTCGGTTCCGGCGTCTTCGGCTCGGGCTTCCTCACTTCGATCGGTGCCGTGGCGGCAAATGGCTGTGTCTTCGGTTCAACTTTGGGCTGCGGCATTGGCACGACGGCGGGCGTTGGCGGGGCAATAGCAGAGGCTGCGTTGGCAGTCTGCTGGAAAGTTTCCAGGTCGCCAGGAATCTGCGAGCCGCGACTTCTTAGTTCGGCGAGAAGCTGCTCGGCCTGGTCGTTGGAAGATGCCTTCAAAATTGCCTGGGCGGCGGCCATTCCAAGTCGACGACGTTCAAATGCGAGGGTTTGACGCGAAACAATCTGCTTGATGCGGGCTTCGATATCGGCCACGATCTCTTGCGAGGGCTCGTCGAGCATGGTGATGCGGTGGACCACTTCGGCCTGGAGGCGAGCTGGCAGTTGTCGCAAGATTTCCGAGGCTCGCTCTGGCTGGAGGTAGCTCATCACCATGGCGGTCACTTGCGGATGTTCTTGCTCGAAGAACGGGGCCAGCATTTCGCTGGGGGCATCGTTCAAGAAGGCGAACGGCGGAGGCGTTGGCACCGACGAAGGCTGTGGTGCGGCGACCGGTGCTTCAGGCTGCTGGTAAGTGAATTCCATCTCCACGCCAGGATCGTCTATGGCAACCTGTCGACCGGAGTTCCGCAGAAACTCGTCAAGGACGTTTTGGCGTTCTTCGTCCGAAACGTTTTCGAGTTCGATCGACATCCAGCGAATTTGCGAGGCCACCTCTTCCGGCATACTGTCAAGCAGCTTGTCGGCCGAGACTTCATCGAGACTGGCGATCACGATGGCGGCTTTGCGGATGGTTTCAGGCGATGTGTTCATGGTTTGTTGATCTGTTGTGGCTTAACCGCTAGTTGGTGCTTCCGATCCAGTTCTGCAGAATTCCCAGGGCCGTGTCGGGATCTTCGCGAACCATTTCGGCCAGTTCGTTCTTCAGGTTAGGACCACCACCCTGATTGAATCGTTTCTTGAGCAGCCCCTGCATTGAATTCTCGGACTCTTCGCTTGGCTTCGCCTCTTTTGCCTGAGCGGCGGCGGGATCTTCCAGCTTGAAGGCCTGAGCCGACTCAGGCGAAGGAGCACCACCGGCGAGCATGCTGCGAAGCATCATCAAACCGAAGACGGCAAACCCAATGGTCGCCAGCGTCTGCCAGTTGGTTGCCAACCAGGCCATCGCCGTATCGGCAATCGCAGGCTCTTCCGTCGCGGTCTCGGGAAGCTGCGGAGCGGTCATTACGTAGACCTGTGGATAAGGGTCTTCCCCCTGGGCTTGTTCCGGCAGCAAAGTCACGACGGTGGTTTCGACCGCCTTCTTGGTTTCGTCTTCGATCTTTTTAAGGTCGCCTGGATCGGGGGTTTTGGCCGGCTGACCAGCAGGCGTTGGATTGCGCGAGTGCCAGACATCGGCGTAGTACTGGCTCGGGATGCTCACCGAAACGGTCACCCGTTTGGGTGTCAGCGAAGCGAGCTGCTTTTGCATGTAATCCTGGTTAGTCACAGCCAGCGTTTCTTCGCGATTCGATTCGGAAGTTTGCTCTGACATGGGCGTCTGGCTGACGGCCGCTTGCTGATTGGGCTGCTGGGCTTCGAGCCCAGGACGTCCAGCATTGATTGGCGTCCGTTTAATGTCCGACGTTTTCTCAGCCTTCGAGGCGAGCGGGGTCGGACGTGGATCGTACTTGATTCCCTTTTCGATGCGGTTCATCTCGGGATCGAGTTCAACGTTAACCGTCACGTTGTTACCGTTGATGAAACGCAAGGCGTTTTGGATGGTGTCGGTCCAGTGCTGCTCGAACCATTGCTTACGAGCCGCGTAGGGATCGTCGTTGACCGAGGCCAGATCGTTGTCCAAGCCGCTGTAAGTCCGACGGGAATTCAGATCGGTCACCGAAACATGCTCTGCTTTGAGCCCAGCGATCGAGTGAGCCACGTAGTTTTGAATGCTTTTAACGGTCTTAGGATCGATGTCATCGGAACCGGAAGGACGCACGACGACGGAAGCGGTGTAAACCTTCACACGTGGAAAGCCTCCTTTGTCTTCGATGTCGTACTGAACCGAAGCGTACTCGATGCCGCGCATGTTACGTAGAACGAGAGCCATCTCCTTTTCGCGAGCAACCTTCTGCCGATCCGAGCGATGCTTTTCCGATTCAAATGGGCTCGCTTCTCCAATCGCCTTTTCGACACTGTCGTGAAAGTCTGGCGGGATGGCGTTGTTCTTGACCAGCGCAGCGATGTAGTCGACACGGCGGCTGCGGGGAACGTAGATCTGGCTACCGATCACTTCGTAATCGTCGAGTGTCTCGGCAGCGAAGGCGGCCAGAATGGCTTTTTGATCGGCCGGGGCGATCGGGGCGCCAGACAGGATTGGGACATCCTTCTGGAACATCTCGCTTTGAAACAGAAAGGCGACGCTCGTAACAATAGCCACGACCAACAGGCCTGCGATGATCCGGGAACCGGGTGTCATCGAGACGAAGAGGTCTTTAACTTGCTCGAACGCTTTGTTCAAAAAGTCCATCCTTGGACCCTTCAAGCTGCGAAAATGTTCGTTAGTTCGTAAGGTTTGCCATCATCGACTCCTTCGATGGATGGCCGGTGGCGGTCGCTCGATCCGTGAGCTTAACCGTTTTGTCGCTAAACGCGAATGTCTTTCACTTCCGCATAGGCCTGCATCATTTTGTTGCGGACCTGCATCATCAACTTGAACGACATGTCGGCTTTCTGCACGGCGGTCAAAACTTCGGCCGGATTGACATCGCCGCCGGTGAACAAGGACTCGACCGCTCGGTCGGCGTCCTGTTGCATCTGGTTGACTTCCTGAATTCCTTCGAGAAGGAACTTACCGAACGATCCCGACGCTTCGTCCGCTTTGCCAGGCAAAACATTCGGCGTGGTGGGGATGTTCAGTTGCTGTTGGATTGCGTTAATGGATGCCATCGGGGGAGATCACCATTGTTACGCCAAAATGCGAAGTGTTTGATTCGTCATGTTCTTGGTCATTTCGAGCACGCCGACGTTCGATTCGTAGGCCCGGGTCGCTTCCAGGGCATCGACAAACTGTTCGGTCATATCGACGTTCGGATACTCGACGTATCCCTTCCACTTGCCATCCTTGATTGCCAGAGGATGGTCTGGCTGCCAACGTCGCTTCGGGTCGACGTTGTCTTCACGCACTTCGGCAACCTTCACGCCGGCGGCACCACTGGTGGTGGCCAACTCGTGATCGGTTTCCAAAATGACGTGCTTCGCTTTGTAAGGACCAATGCGTCCATTGGCATCACGCAGCGACGACATATTGGCAATGTTTTGCGAAATCGTGGTCAGGCGTTCTCGTTGGGCGACCAGGCCACTCGTGCTGATATCCAAGGCGGAGATCATCGATAGGTCCTTTCCTGACTAAATAAAATCCGGGGGGGATTAAAGTCGTTCGCTGATGGCAACATTCAACAGACGAAACTGGTTTTCCATGATGGAAAGAGCCATGTTGTGCATCTGCTGGTTCTTCGTCAGCTCGGCAACCTGCTTTTCGATGTCGAGATTGCTCTCGTCATGAAAAAGGATTCCGTTCAGTGATTCTCGCACTTCTCGCATTGGGTCACCTTGCTTGGTGCTGACCAATCCTGACGGAAGTGAGTCGTTCGGCTGATTCTTCTGCTGGATCGCCTCGGCCAAAACTTCGTGGAAGCGATCGACGTTCAAGTCGCGGCCCTTGTAACCAGGCACACGTTGATTGGCGATATTCGTGGCCAGAATGGAATGTCGCTTCTGCGCGAAGTTCACGACCTGTTCGAGAACAGGGACGGTGTTCGCATTGAGAATCGAAGATTCCATCGTGGGCTTCCTTAAGTTAGGCGACCGACGTATTGCAAAGGGTGTGCCGAGGTTGATGCTTGCATGAAATTCGTTTACCAGCGACCCGCAAACTTTGCCTTGTCCGGCAAATCTTGCGGCAAGCCACTTTTCCGGCAACTTTTACCCTTCCGGCAACCGGCAAATGTTGCCGATACGTTTCCGGAAAGTCTTGCCGATAGCAGCTCATGCATGCCACCTCGACTAAACGTGAGCAAAGGTACGAGCCCGAGGAGCCAGGCCGTAACTTCGCAGTTTGTTACTTAATGTTCGTACGCTGATGCCCAACGCGGCCGCCGTCTTTTCTCGGTGACCTTCGTAGTGCTCCAGCGTTTGTTCGATCAACTGGCGTTCGACTTCCTCCAGTCGCATTCCGACCACCGACACGTTGCCGGATGGCTGAAGCGAAATGGCTTCTTGATTGCCTTCCAGCAGCCAAGGGCGAATCTGATCGGCGGTCAGGTCGTGACCAATCGTCAGCAGGGCGGCTCGCGTGACAATGTTTTCCAGTTCGCGAACGTTGCCGGGCCAGGTATGACTTTGCAGGATATCCATTGCCGAGTCCGCGACGGTCAACATCTCGCGACCAACTCGCTGAACGGCCGCACCCAGGAAGTGGTCGACCAGCAGCGGAATGTCTTCCGTTCGATTGCGGAGCGGTGGCAATTCGATCGGCACGACATTCAAGCGATAGTATAGGTCCTGTCGAAAACGATTCGCGGTGACTTCCGCCAGCAGATCTCGGTTCGAGGTCGCCAGCACACGCACGTCCGCTTCGATCGTGGTGCTGCTGCCCACTTTCTCGAAACGTCGCTCCTGCAGCACTCGCAGCAACTTGGCTTGCAGCGGCAGGTCGATCTCGGTGATTTCGTCGAGCAGGATCGTTCCCTTGTCCGCCAACTCGAAACGACCGACCCGGGCATGATCGGCGCTAGTGAACGCGCCCCGTTCGTGACCGAACAGTTCGCTTTCCATCAAGTGAGCCGACAGCACAGGGCAGTTCAAACTGATCATCGCCTCGCGGCAACGGCGACTGGCCAGGTGAATCGAACGCGCGACCAGCTCTTTACCGGTGCCGCTTTCGCCGGTCACCAACACAGTTTCGTCGGTCGGAGCAACCAAAGCGATGCGTTGCCGTAGCGCTTGCATGGCGGGACTATCACCGATCATCACGACACTGTCGCTGGTGCCGCCTGGAGGAATCGCCGTGGCACGGTCGCCACGCGTCGTCGATTCGATCGCCCGGCGGATGGCCGCTTCGAGCGGTTCCAACTGAACTGGCTTTTCCAGGTAGTCGAGAGCGCCAAATCGCATCGCTTCGACAGCCGTATGAATGCTGGCATGCGCGGTGACCATGACCAGTTGTGTCTTCTCGTGCTGGGCACGAACTTGACGAACTAGTTCCAGGCCATCCATGCCGGGCATCTGCAGGTCGGTCACCACGACGTCGAACGACTGCTTGGCCAGCAGATCCAACGCTTCGCGACCGCTGCCGCAGCTCACCGCTTGATAGCCAATGATCGACGCGGCATCGCACAAGCTTTCGCGCGAGTGCGGGTTGTCGTCGACCACCAGGACCGAGTGGTTGTTCGAGTGATTTTTGGTCGTATCAATCATGCGGCTGCCTTCGCTGCTTTCATGGGGAACATAAGCATGAATGCGGCCCCGAAGTCGGGGCAGTTTATCGCGGAAACCTGGCCTTGGTGCACTTCCATCACCCGCTGCACGATCGCCAGGCCAAGGCCGGTCCCGGTGCTTTTGGTGCTGAAGAACGGATCGAAGATACGTCGAACATCGCCAGCCGCGATTCCACAGCCGGTGTCGGCGAATTCGACTTCCAGGTGGCCAAAGTTGACCTGCGAGGTAATCGTCAGGATGCCGCCGTTGGGCATCACATCCAAAGCGTTGAGCGTCAAGTTGAGGAACGCTCGCTTGAGCATGTCCTTGTCGGCCAGCAGCATTTCCTGCTCGGTCAGATCGAGACGCAACTGAACGTTCTGAGCCTGAAACTGCGGAGCAAGGTCTTCGCAGATTTCAAGGATCATTTTCGAGGTTGGCACATACGTTTGATTCGGCTGACGATCGGCGGTGAAGTGCAACAGGTCGTCGACTGTCGTGTTGAGCACGGTCAGGCCAGACTCGATCTTGTCGACGATTCGATTCGTTTCGGGATCGGTGCCGATCTTTCGCTTGAGCAACCCGGTATACAGCGTTAACGGCATCAGGCCATTGCGAACTTCGTGGGCGATATGCGACGCGACGAGCCCCAAGTCGGCCAGGCGATTCTTGCGAGCCAGCTCACGATTCTTGACTTCCAACTCGTCGGTCAGCCGGGTCACTTCTTTGCGAAGCGATTCGTGAGTTTCCTGCAGGCGAGCGGTTGCCTTGTCCCAGCATTGCAGCAGGTCACGCAGATCGATCGACTCGTCGTCGGGCGACATATTGAACAGTCGGTTCGTTTCAGGCATTTGTGGTTGCTCTTGAGGAGAGGTCATATGGGCCGTCCCTTTCTCACTCGGCGGTCAAATCGAAACCGCGGCTCGTGGGGGTATTCATATCGGTGTAGGCGGAAGCAGAGTCGACGGAACTCGTGGTGTCCCGCAGCATCTTGGCGATCTCGTCCCGGTGGGCCGAAACCACGTCGGTGCTCTTCTGTTCCATATGCTTCAGTTCGCTCAGCAGTACTTCGCACTGCTTGGCCTTCTGCGAGCATTGGGTTCGCTCGCTGGCACTTCGCCAGACCCGCGATTCCGGATCTTGCTGGCGAAATGGATCCATCGTGCGATCGATTCGCGTCAAGCGTTCGATCAAGGTTTGCTTGGCTCCCAGAACTCGCATCAGGTCGCCAATGTATTGCTCGTGGCCCGCCAAACGCAGTTGATACTGCGACAGCGTCAAGAGCTGTGTCAGCACTTCGTGTTTCTGGTCGATCAGTTGGACCAGTTGGTCGGTTTCCTCCAGGCAAGGCATGCTTTTGGCTTTCCTCTTAAAGGGTTGTCCCTAACCAGTCGAGGTAGTTCTTCCAGTCGTCGCGAGAACCATGGGTCGTGTCGGAAAAGTCGACGGTGTCGTCCAATCGCGACAAGACAATCTTGGCCTGCTCGACCGTTCCGCGAGCCTCGTTCGATTGATTCATGTACCGGTAGCAGTGAGCGATCTGCACGAACGCTTCCAGCGAAACCGGTTCGGTCTGATAGCGGTTCGAGGCGGTCGAGTAAGCCTCGATCGCCTCCTTGTAACGGGCCAGTTCAAACATCGCCGCGCCCTGAGCGAAGTAGCAGTTTCGCAAGATCTTCGACTCGACCGGATCAAGCTCGGCCTGCGTTTCCAACTTGGTGGTCAGTTCATATTCAAGTTGGTTGTAGATCTCGATCGCCGTTTCCAGGTGATCCTTCACTTCTTTGTCGAACTTGATTCGCTGGGTTTCGATATTGACCAGGCGAAACTTCTTCTTCGGCAGCATCGACGAGCGACGATGGCACTCGGCGATCAGGTAACGAGCACTCGCCGAGCGAGGATCGTCTGGGTATCGTCGCACGGCGGCATGCAGGTACTTGATGGCACCCTGGTAGCTTTCGTTGGACTGTTCCAGGAACTGAAACGCTTCACGAGGAATCGCTTCGGGTGACTCCAAAGCACCTTTGACGCGTGCCTGGGCTTCAAACATTTCCCCTTCCAACTGCAGCACCTGGCCGAGTGAGAAGAGTGAGTCTTGCCATTCGCGGCTGCTTGGTTCGAGGCGACCATCGTCGAGGTTGGCCCGCAGAACATTCTTGGCTTCCGCCAGCTTGCCCAACTCCATGTAGGCTTCGCCGGCCAGCACACGTGCTTCGTACACCGAAGGATCTTTCGGATAGAAGTCGAGGCACTCGTTCAACGGAGCCAATGCATCTTCGGCACGATCGAGGGCAATGAGTGCTCGTCCCGTGGCGACCAGGGCTCGCGGTTGATGTTCGCGAGTTTCGTAGCGTTGATACTCCGCCAGGATCTCGACCGCCTTGCTGAAGTCTTGACCTTGCAGATAGGCGGAAGCGCTCTTCCACAGATCGTTGGTATATTCGGCCGTGGCGAAGCGATTTTCAGCCAGGTCGAAATAAACCTTGCCGGCACTGCGAAAGCGGAAGCGAGCTTTGGCTCGCAGATCGAGCGATTCGTTGAAGGGAACTTTTTCGGCCTGGGCGGCGAGGTATTCACCCCATTCGTACTGCACATCCGCCAGAATCTGCAAAGCTTGATCGGCTGGGAACAGAGGCCGCAAGACCTGGGCAACTTCGACAGCCGGCTTGAACTTTTGAACCGACTTCCAGGCATCGATCGCCGAGGTGATCCGTTGACGGAAAGTAACTTCGTCGACCCAAGGGTTTTCGTAGCGACCGGTCAGGGTCGATTCCCGAAGAGCACGGCGATAGATTTCCACCGCCTCTTCATCTTTGCCGGCGGCTCGGAGCAATTCTGCTTCTTCGAGACCTGCGGCAACACTTTCATGCGTTCGGTAATAGATCTTTCGGGTTCGTGAAGCTTGCTCCATTGCCTCTTCGGTTTGGCCGTTGGCTCGCAGCATGACCGACAACAAGTACGAAGCCTTTCGCGTCGAATCGGCCGCAACCAACTGGTTGCTGGCAGCTTTGCGAAACAAACGAATGGCAGCTTCAAGAGCGCTTTGAGCTTTGTCTTTTTCGCCTGCGGCCAGCAGGTTCAAATAACGGCGACGACTGGCAAGACCTTGAACGATGATCGCATCAACATAGCGCTGCGATGTTGGAGGTATTTTCTGGATCGTTTGTTCGGCTTTTTCAAGGTCACCCAGTTCATATTCGATCTTGGCCAACCGCAGCAAGGCACCCGACTGATCGTCTGGCGAAAGCCCTGGATGCGAGCCGTACTGCGTGCTCCACTTGCGAGACTGTTCGAGGTTATCCGGCGTGGTAGGTTCCAGCTTCAGGTAACAGTCGGCCAAAGCGTCTTCGATTTCCAGTTGCTGAACTGGATATTGAGGATAAACGGCCTTCAGGGTTTCGATCGCTTTCTCGTACTGCTTCGATTCCATCTGGCTGATGCCCAGCAGGAAATCACCTCGGACTTCGTAAGCAGGCGGATAGCCTCGTTCTTTGGCCTTTTCCAGGTATTGAGCCGCGACACGATAGACCGTCTCGCGATCTTTCGGATTGAGATAGTCCTTCGCTTCGTCGAACAGGGTCATCCCCAGCAGAAACGGAGCGGCCCCCTGATATGGCTCTTCGACGCGAAGGTCGTCGATATGGGCCCGAGCGATCTCGCGAGCTTTCGTGACTTCTCCCTCTTCGTAAAGGGCAATGCCGTGAGCCAACGATTGCTCGTCAGTCTCGCCGCTTCCCATCAAGACCCAGGCCGTCCCCGTGCCGACACCTGCCAGAACGATCACGCCGACAATCAGAAAGATCCGATTGCCCAAAAGGCCCATGAATCCGCCGCGAGGTGCTTCACCTTCGGCTGCTTCAGGAGCTTCGTTTTGTTCGGCGTCGGTCGACATGAAAAAAAGTTCTCAAGTTCCTTAGGGGCTCAAGCCGATATCGATAAAAGGGAGAGTCTGGCCTGAGTTTGACGGTCAATTGCTCGAAAAACATTCGCGAGTCCGAAGTGCGCACGCAACCGCGCATGGATTCGCGGGGCAATATGTACAGAAATCTGCCGAAAGGGGTCAAGACAAGATCGGAAAGATCGCGTTGGGGGTCTCGCTAGCAATCCCCTCTTAGGAACGCCTCTTTTTTAAAGCCGCCAGGCAGCCCCAACCGCGCACGAAAAAAGGCCTCGTAGATCGAGGCCTTTTTCTTTGGATTGTGCGTCTGCATGCCAAGCAGGGGCATTAGCGAAGAATTTGCCCCATGACCCAGCCGTTCATGTCTTCTAGCATGTCGGTCATGATGCCATCGCCGCAAAGATACTCGCGAACGTCCATTTTCAGCCCGGCACTGTGCCCCAGGCGAATGTCGTCACAGAGATTGTCTTCGGTGTAATAGGTGCTTTCGTGGCAGTGCATCAGCAAGATTGGCATCTTCTCGCACATGCCCAGGTTCCGCAGCGGAGCATGCCCTTCCGGGAATGGACCGTTAATCGAAATCACACCGGCGTAATCCTCAGGATGCTGCAATGCCAGGCGAAGAGCCATGGTAGCACCATCTTGATAGCCAGCCAGAAAAATGCGACGGCCATGAATATTGAACTGTTCCGACGCCGATTCGATCGCCATCTCGACGCGACGCGAGGCGGCTTCGATGCTCATTTCATCTTGAGCCCAGTAATAGCTGCTCATCCCGGCACCACTGCCGCGCGAATGACGGCTGGTCCCTCGCGGCCCGACGGCGACGAAGTTGCGGGTACTGGTCAGCGGCATAATGCGGCGAAGCTGCGACTCGTTATCGAACGCTCCATGCAGCCACACGATCAGCGGATAGGCATAGCCTGGCTCGTAGTGCAGCGGAGTGAAAAGTTCGAGTGGGCAACTTTGCGACGAATCTCGCCGAATGCGAAACTCGTAGATTTTGCTCTGCTGGACGCTAAGGTTCGAGGAATGCGTCGCAGGTGGCGCTGGCGTGTCTAAGCGTTTCATGAAAACGTTCTGAGAACTCTCGGTGTTGGTTGTTCGGAGAGCGAAGCCCAAATGTGGCTTGGTTCGCCAAATGGGTCAAGATCAGCCTCTCCATCTTTTTGACTGATCTGCTTCGCCTGAGTAGTGCCAACGCTGAGAAATCGTACTCGAGCGTCCTGCGCGACATCCTTGCCGCCACGTTGGAACAAGCATTGAATCACGAATGAAGAAGGGAAACAATCTTGCTAGCGACGTCGGTTGCTCTGAATTTCTGCCCAATTTTCCACGGTACAAACCGTTATTGCTGTACCGCGGATTTCCGACGACTTGCGATTCCCAAAGAAAGACTGTCGGTACTTAAGCCAACAGCTTGTCCATCGCTTCGACCAGGCCCTTCACGGCGTCGACGCTCTTCTGGAAGTCGGTCTTTTCTTGCTCGGTCAGTTCGAGCTCGATGACCTTTTCGACACCGTTGGAACCCAGGATCACTGGCACACCAACGTAGTAACCACCGACGCCATATTCCTTATCGCAGTAAGCAGCGACCGGGATCAGACGCTTCTTGTCACGGACGATCGCTTCAACCATCTGAGCAGTCGCAGCGGCTGGTGCGTAGTAAGCACTGCCGGTCTTCAACAGACCGACGATTTCAGCACCACCCTTACGAGCGCGGTCGACGATTTCTTCCAGACGCTTTTCGTCCATCAGACGCGTAACCGGGATACCACCAACCGAGGTGCACGATGGCATTGGAACCATCGTATCGCCGTGGCCACCCATCAGCATGGCGGTGACGTCTTCGACGCTGACGCCCAGTTCCATGGCGATGAAGGTACGGTAACGAGCGGTGTCGAGAACACCGGCCTGACCCATGACGCGGTTTGGTGGAAAACCACTGACCTTCTGAGCCTGCTGCACCATGGCGTCGAGCGGGTTGCTGACGACGATGATCGTGCAGTTCGGGCTGGTGGCTTTGATCTGTTCAGTAACGGCAGTGACGATCTTGGCGTTGGTTGCCAACAAGTCATCACGGCTCATGCCTGGCTTACGAGGAATACCAGCGGTGATCACGACAACGTCGCTGTCCTTGGTGTCGGCGTAATCGGTGGTACCAACGACATTGCTGTCGAAACCAACGATTGGCGAGGCCTGCATCAAATCGAGAGCCTTGCCCTTTGGCATGTCTTCAGTCTGCGGAATGTCCAGCAACACGACATCGCCCAGCTCGGCGGCTGCACACCAGTGAGCGCAGGTGGCTCCCACATTACCGGCACCGACGATCGTGATCTTGGCTCGTTTCATGAGAGAGTTCTCCTCGAAAGCCCAGCTACGGCTGGGAAAAATGGTTGAAGACGTGTCCGCAAGATGAATCGTTTGAAGCTGTTAAGCCCAACAATCCGGCTCTGCTGCTGAATATGGGCCAGCCGCCAGCGATTATCAAGAGGGCTTGACGCGTCGCGTAAAATCTTCGCCGCTTGGCCGTGCATGTTAACGACGTCGCGACGACGACTTGCGTCCCAGGATCAGGCCAAAAGCGACCCCCATCCCAATCACGACCCCCAAAATAATCAGCACCGCGAGCACAAAATTATTCGTTTCCAGATTAACCTTTTGCTCACTCAAGCGAACATTCGACGCAATGAACAAGGGACTAATCTGTCGACGGGTAAAATCTTCGCGAGACATAAACGGAGTCCGATAGGCCCACAACTTAAAGAATGGCCCCACCACTTCAATCGGCTGATGCAATTGCTCGCCTACCTTCAAGCCGGCCGGCAACTCAGGCACACACACCAGCACCGGATAATCGTTGGCAAACTCTTTGCGTGTTGACTCATCACCAGGCCGTTGCGAGACGATCGGAGCCGGGATCGGCACAAAGACCGACAACTCGTAATAGTGATCGAGTCCCAGTCGCTCGCGAACATCGTCGTCATCGATTTCGATGCGCGTGATGCGGCGACACAGGCCATAGAGTGGAATAAACTCGCCCCGATAGGTTTCTGGCGAGACCATCAAGCCATTCTTGGGCAACGTTAAAAGCTGCGAAACATCCTTGTCGCTCGTTGCCATCTGCTGATCGATTGGCAGTCGCGTCACCGCCGCCATCATTTGATAAAACGGTTCGCGCTCAAGCCCCTCAAACTTGGCTCGGTCGACTACATGCGACAGCTCACCAATGTCCATCCCCTGCTCGGCCAGCCGCACCAATGCTGGTGTCACGCCTAAGGCAGGATTGGGCTTTTCAGGATGCCACGAAAGCTTTGGCGAAACAAAGACGTAGCCGCGTTGGCCATCTTCTCGTTCGTACGATTTCAGAAAGATGCCAGGGCAACTGAAGCGTTCGCCAACAACGTTTTTCTCGGGGTTTAACGCGACTCGCCAGGCCTGAGGGATCTGCTCGACGATGATCGTTCCCTGCGCGTTGCCTTCGGTTTCATCGAACCGCACGTCCACTTCGTAATAGGTGGCCAGGCCGACATTCTCGATTGCTTCGGCCGGGACCGAAACCTCACGCACCGCTTGCACCGTGCCGGTCAGCAGAAAGAAGTCGAGGCGATGCTGCTTGGGGTTATCAAGCAACTCTTGCCAAGGCGTTTCCAGGCTCAGCCAACGCGTGATGCGATGCGGTTGCAATCGACGCAAGCGAGTGACCGCGCGAATAACGGCCTCTTGTTCGCCCTGGGCCAGCGGTTCGCCATCGATCAACATTTCCAAATAGCTAGGACCGAAGTCAATCATCGCGAAGAACTCGCGAGACGACATGTTGGCGAAGTCTGGCGTGGCCGGCTTACTCGGCTCGGGTTCGGCCATCGGCGTTTCGGCTTCGGCTGGCTCTTCTGACATAGGAGATGGCTCGCCGCCATCTTGAGCGAAGAGAGGCGAGGCAAAGAACAGCAGCCAAAAAACTGCCACGCCGCGCATCGATCGACTGAAACTATGAAGGGGACTGTTCATCCGTTTCCACTGTCGAGGAGGTCTTTTTCATCTGAGCTGAAAGCTCTCCGAGTTGATCGCGAACCGATGCCCCAACGTTGATCTCGTCGGCGCGTTGCTCGAACTGTTGACGATTGCGTTGTCGCATCATCTGTTCGACCTGGGTGTCACGGTTGCGACTATTCCACCAGACAAAGCCGACAATTCCAATGGCCACCACAAAAGTTCCAGCGATGCCGGCGTAGATTTCCGCCGAAGTAATTTCCCGCTGAAGCGAAGGCGCGGCCTGCCAATTGACGTTCCGGGCCAGAAGCAGCGGCGCTGTCATCGTGCCCCCCTTCGCGGCATAGACCCACTTCTTAAAGTAGACCGCCTGAAACGAAACCTTCTGGTGGACTTCGTTCCCCACCGGGAAGCCTTCCGGCAAGTTCATGCAATAGACCACCATCGGCGAAGAGTCCGCACCGGAGAACAACCACATCTGCCACAAATTGCCTGCACGTTCATCCAACGGATTCGGCGGCAATTTCACGCAGCGTCTTACGGTTCCGCTGACCGTGACCAGCTTTCCTCGATAGAGACTCGATTGTTGGAATAACTGGCTGAACTGCGCTGGCGGAGCGTTTTCGGTCGAGAGATCTTTCGCGTTCGCTTCCGTCAGACGATCGAAGATCTGAGCCCACGCATCGAAGTCGACCGAACGGAACGGACTGCTGTCCTCGACATTGGCCAAGGCCTCGTCACTCGCCCAGCGTTCCGACTTGTCTTCCTTCTTCGCTTCATCTTTCTTCGAGCCCAGCGTGTAGGGAGTCGCCGGCCGTCGATCGGCCACCATGCGGAACTCACCCTCGGTGCCGTTATCGGCGGCGACGGCCCGGCGTGGCACACGTATCTGCTCGGCAGGCACCGGTGTCAGTCCATCCCCAGCTTGCTCGGAAACCCCGGCATCGTCTGGGGCAATCCACTTCCAGGTTTGCGGGTCGGCCGCACGTGCCATTAGCATGATCACCAGCCCCAACGAGCCGACCAGCATCAGCAGACGAAGCTGCTCGCCCCGTGCAAAGTAATTCCGGGCCGGCTTACGAGGTGGCTTCGACGATGGTGGGTTGGAAGAGGACATGCGGGAATTATAGCGGACACCCAAACGGTTGCTTGATTTGGGCAAACGGAGTGACTTTAGCACCCTACCAGCCACAAGGTGGGATACGGTTTAAACAACGGATCAACGATCGTTTTTCTTAAATCTAGAGATCATCAAGAGATACAGCAACGACCAAGCCAGAAAATTAGCCTCCTACCAATCTCGCGGCCGTTTCCTGAACTCTATGGTATCATGGGTTTTATCTCGAAATACGCTCCTCTTAACGGGAATAATCCTGGCGACAGGCCACGAAGCGTTAGATAGGAGGAGTTGTTCGACGGGCTCTGCCTGGCTCCGGTCTCGCAGATTTACCTCTTTCAGTTCTTCCCTCGGAGGGTGCGTTGGCTCTTTCTGCCGAGCAGTTTCACCGATTGGTTGACCAGCATGGTCCCACGCTCTACCGCGTGGCGTTCCGCTTGATGGGCAACCGGCACGATGCTGAAGACGTCGTTCAAGACGCCTTTCGATCGGTATGGGACAGCCGAGATCGATTCGACGCCACCAAAGGAGAGCGGGCCTGGCTGATCGCCATCTTACGTCGACGTGTTGTTGACCGATGGCGGCGAAAGAAGCAGCCGATGCCTCTTTCCGATCACGACGAGACCACGCCTGAGTTGGAAGCACCGCAAGAGCCCGAACAAGGCTTCAGCGACGAGATGCAGGCCGCCCTGCAAAGCCTGTCGAACGAACTTCGAGAGGCCATTTTGTTGGTGGTCGTGGGTGAACTAACCCACCAGGAGGCAGCCGACCTGCTAGAAGTCCCTCTCGGTACGATCCTTTCCCGCGTGAGTCGTGCCCGAAAAAAACTACACCACGAGTTATCAACCCGATCCCCCTCCTGAAGCGACGACCGCTTCAGCTTGATCGGGTTTCCCTTGAATAACGTATCGAACGATATCCTGACACTGTGAATCCATCCGACCACGAATTCGAACTCGAGCGACAACTACGAGAGGTGCCTGTCCCAGGCGATCTCGTAGCTCGGCTCCAGTGCATCCCCGAAGCTGCGGAAATCGACGCAGCGCTGGATTCCCAACTTTCGGCGGTCGAAATCCCCGATAACCTGGTGCCTCAGTTGCATCAGATCGCCGGCACTCCCGTCCTGGTCACACGCAGTATTCGCGAACGCAGCGGTGCTCAGCGTCAGCCAAGTATTTCCTGGGCGGTTGCCATGTGGGCTTCTGCGGCCGCAATTCTCGTTGCCTTTGGTATTGGCTGGACGCTGCAGATGCAGCAGAACCGGGGCCTCGCCAGTAATGATGTTACGACCGATCCGGTTGCCAACCACCTGGCTCCTGCGACTCCGACAGAATCGCAACTGGAATTGGAATGGCTCGGGCTCACCAACGATGAAGTTGCCCAAAGCGTATCGGCCCCGAACCTGACCGAACTGGCGGAAGCGAATCTGCTTGCTCCGTCGCTCTCGCAAGTCAGCTTGCCGGCATCGCTCGCTTCGCCACCACAACCGGTGAACATCCATTCGCTTTCGGAAGAGCTTCCGCACGACCTTCTCGCCAACACCTTCTTAATGCGTTGGCAGCCCCTTGGTGCGAATCCTGCTGTGGCCTCGTCGTTTGGCATGCCGCAGATGATCATGCCGAGCAGTTCGCCGGTCACGTTTCTTCCAGAAACCAAGCAGTACGATCGCGACTTCCTCCTTCGCGAGGCCAGCCACCCCTTCACTTCCCCGCAAGATCCGGCCGTGCGGGCGACCAAAGTTGCCGTGACGACCTCGCAGGAAAGCTTCGAGAACGTTGTCTTCTCGGAACGTCCCTGGTCGCCAGAACTGCTCGAGAATGCCCGCACCGAAGAATGGCTGTCGGCTACCGGCAAGTTCTATGTCCCTGGCCAGCCAGGTAAAGTGGAACTTCGTACCGCTGCCGGTCCCGCCGTGTTCGCTCGTGCCGGCACGCAGCTTCTGCAAGTAGGTGTCGTGGCAGGTTCGGCCGATCCGAAAGATCGCTCGCCAGTCCATCTGACCATAGCGATCACACCGCCTGAGAACGAAGAGCATGCCTTGCGGACCTGGATGCCGGTCAAGATCGCCCTTCGCGAAACGATCGAAAACCTGCAACCGCACGACACGCTGACACTGGTGGTGATGTCGGAGTTTCCTTACGCCTTAATTGAAGACGCGACGCTCGACCATCGCGATCAATGGTTTGCCGCTCTCGATCAGATCGAGCCAGGTCAGGCCTCGAATCTCGCTGAAGGGATTCGCTTCGCCGCGGCAACTTCGCTGACGAAGCCAGGCTTCGGTGACATCCGTCGCCCGCTGATTGTGCTTTCCGATCGCTTCCCATCGCTCGATCAGGCCACCAATCGTCAATTGCGACCACTGATCGAGAACGCCTCGCAGCAAGGCATCGACTTCGCCTGGATTCAACTCGAAAACGAGAACTATTCGTCGATCCTTCCTCCCCCGGCAGCGCTAGATGGAATGGGCCGATGGCTGGTGACCAACTCGCTACGACGCTTGAATCGCTTCCTGGATCAACAAGTGCATGGGGCTTCGACCTTGCTCGGAACCGATGCCGAAGTCACCGTCAAATGGAACGCGAAATCGGTCGGGCAGTATCGTCTGATCGGATATCAGCCAGTTGGTGGCGATTTTGTGGCCACATCGCATACGCGTGAAATCCACGCGGGCGAGAGTGCGACCTTGTTGTTTGAACTAGTCTTACCCGAAGACGGCCCGAACGATGTCGCAACGATCGATTTGACCTGGCACGACACCGAGGGAAAGCTTCAAAAGGCAAGCCAGAA
Organism: Bremerella cremea; assembly: GCF_039541315.1. Classification (GTDB taxonomy): domain Bacteria; phylum Planctomycetota; class Planctomycetia; order Pirellulales; family Pirellulaceae; genus Bremerella; species Bremerella cremea. The sequence goes on from NZ_BAABFZ010000003.1 coordinate 843,479, forward strand.
GGTCAGCCGGCTGCAATTCGCCTCGTCGTGGCAAGCTACCCCTATGTCGCTGCAAGCCGCACAACTGACCGAGCAATGCCTGGCATTGCACCAGAATTCGTACTTTTCGCGTCGCCGTGGCAACACGACCGACGAGTTAGAAAATTGGACTTCATCGCTGAATCCCGCTTTTAAGCAACATGCGAGCTATCCTCGTCTGGAACTCCTGTTGCCTGGGCTGCCTGATTAGATCACGATAAAAGTTCGCCCTTGAACGGCCAGTCTTGAAGCGTCAACGCTGAGCCGATAATTTGAAACAAAGGAACATCACCTCTTCCCCCATCTCTTCTTCAAGGTGTTTGTGCCGGCCTGATCTCATTTGTCAGCCCATGCACAAACATGGACAATCAACCTTTTCGCCCCAAAATTCCAGCGTGCCCCACAGGTACCGGTTTATACCGAGAAGTCCTTGTCCAGGTGGAGGATTCGCCTTGTCTCAGAGGATGAAATCGATGCGGATGATTAAGCAGCTTTTTCTCACTTCCGGCCTACTGATGGCCATGGCCCCGGTCGTTCACGCGGCCGAACCGTTCGACGAGTTCTTCAACGGATTGTTGGATCGCGGTTTTCAGGAGCAGGCCATTTGGTACATCGATTCGATGGCCAAGTCGCCGAGCCTGCCGGAAGAGGTCCGCAAGACGCTCGACTATCGCAAGGCAATCGCCGAGATCGAAGCCGCGCGTCAAAGTCCGAACCTTGATGCTCGTGAAGCGATGCTCAGTTCGGCGGCCGCCAACCTGGCGAAGTTCCTGAAAGACAATCCCGAAAGCGATCGCGTCATCGACGCCACGATCCAGCGTGGTAACGTTCTTTCCGATCAGGCTCGTCTGGCCGAAGCGCGTGCTCGTCGCCAAGAGAAGCCAGAAGATAAAGAGCCTTACCTTGTCTCGGCTCGCAAGAATTACGACGAAGCTCGCAAGGTATACGAAGCGGCCAACACCAAGATCCGCGACACGCTGAACTCGTTGGGCAAAGTGCTCGATCCCTCCAAGGATGCCAAGAAGATCGAGTTCCGCGATGAGATGCGGGCCTCGTATATTCAAACTCAGTTGCTTGCGTCGAACTGCCTCTTCGAGATGGCTAAGACGCTGCCGGAGAAAGATCCGAATCGTAAGAAGCAACTCGAGCAAGCCGCCAAAGAATTCGGCGAGACCTACAGCAAGTACAAGACCCGCCTGGCTGGTCTGTATGCTCGTCTCTACGAAGGTCAGGCTCAGCAAGCCTTGGGCAAGAACAAAGAAGCCATTGCGATCTACAAAGACGACTTGTTCCTGCTGGGTGATCAGCCGGAACAGTTCCGTCAGGTGAAGCTGAAAGGTGCCATTGGCCTAGCTGAAATCTGGATGGGGCAAGACGAACCTGGCAAGGTTATCAGCGATCTGGCTCCTTGGTTGAGCCAACAACAACTTCGTCCGAACCAACAGCGTGCCGACGACTGGCTGCAGATGAAGTTGATTGTGGCCAAGGCCTATAAGAAGGACGCGGATGGCCGCGACAACAAAGACAAGGCGCGTGGCGACAACCGCCGCGAAGCACTGAAACTGGCAGTCGACGTTTCCAAGTTCCCAAGCGACTACCAGAAGGAAGCCTTGGAACTGCGAACTGCCCTCCAAGGCGAAGACGCGGTCGTTCAAGAGATTCCGGAACCAAAGACTTTCCAGGAAGCGGTCACCGCCGGTCGCGATCTGATCACAGAAGCCAACGCTCAAAGCTTCGCCGTGAACAAGATGAAAGAAGACCTGGCCAAGACGAACGACAAGGCTGCCAAGGACGAACTGACTTCGCAGATCGAATCGGAAGAACAAACGATTCAACAGTCATTCGGCAAAGCCAATGCCTACTTCCAGAAAGCATTGCTGCTGGCGGACCGCGATATTCCTTCGGACGAAGTGAACGGGGTCCACTACTTCCTGTCGTTCCTCGGTTTCCAGGATGCCGAATACTGGGACACTTACACCCGGGCAACCTTCGTCGCGAAGCGTTTCCCAAACAGCCCGAGTGCCAAACCATGCTCGAAGATGGCGTTGGCCTGTGCTCTGCGATTGTTTGAATCGGCCCCTGCCGACAACCGAGCGTTCGAGTTGGGTCTGGTTGAAGACACCACCGACTTCATGGTGAAGACCTGGCCCGATTCGGAAGAAGCAGGGCAAGCTCTCCTGGCACTCATCGGTTTCCAACTACAACAAGCGGGTTCGAAAGAGCTGAGCTGGGAACAGCAAAAAGCAATGTTGGCCGCCGCGGAAGAATCGGTCTCCAAGATCGGTGACGGAACCGCTGCCAAGGCAGATGCCCAGTTGAAGGTCGGTCAGACTTACTGGAACTTGTTCCTCAACGGTAATGCTCTGCGTCGTCAGGCCAAGGCCGATCCACAGATGATGGGTGTGCCCACCGAAGAGCAGTTGGCTGAGATCAAGAAGAAGACGGAAGACATCCTGTCGTCCGGTGTGAACAGCTACCAGGGTGGCGAGGCCGATTATGCCTATGTGCTGGGTGCGTTGTCGTTAGCTCAGGTCTACACCGACGTCGGCCAATCGGACAAGGCGATCGAACTGCTTGAAAAGCCGAAGGTTGGCTTGATGACGCTGATCGAATCAAAGAGCCCAGCGGTCGCCAAGCCTGGGATCGATCAGCTAATCTACAAAGCCGCCGTGCGAGCTTACATCTCGGCCCTGCCAACCACCAAAGATCCGGCCAAGACCGAGTCGTTGATGGCCAGTGCCGAGAAAGCAATGGCACAGCTCAAGACGCTGGCTGGCAACGATGCCAACAGCCAAAAGCAGTTGGTCGCCATCTACATCTCGCTGGCGAATGACCTGAAGAGCCAACTCGATAACGCGGACCCTGCCACCAAGCTTTCGCTGGCGAAGGCCTTTGAACAGTTCCTGACGCGGGTCGGCGATTCCAGCACTGAACCTAACGTGCTGAACTGGGTTGGTGAAACGTTCTACAATCTCGGCCAAAGCTTCTCGGAAGATCCAAGCTTTACGGGGGACACCAAGCCGTTCTATACCCAAGCAATTACCGCCTATAACAAGATCATCGCTCAGTCCGCCAAGGGCTCGATCAATCCTGCGATGATCCAACAGGTGCGTGTCCGCGTTGCGATGGCTCAGCGTGAAATCGGCGAATATGACAAAGCGATCGCCACTTTCACCGACGTGCTGAAGGAAAGCAACATGATGGTCAACGTTCAGGTCGAAGCGGCCAAGACGTTCTATCTGTGGGGCCTTAACGGCGGTGACTCGAAGGCGTTCTATCAGTCGTTGATGGGTGCCGAACAAGATCCGGAAACCAAGCGGAATGTCATCTGGGGTTGGGGACGCCTGCAATCGCTGCTGGCTCGCTACGCCCAGGCCGGTGCCGATCCATCGCCATTCCGCGATACCTTCTTCGAGTCGCGATACTACCTGGCCGAGTGCCGTTATCAGTTCGCCTTGGCTCAAACGAGCGACGACAAGAAGAAGCAGTACCTGGCCGCGGCTGCCAAAGACATCTATTCGACCCAGTCGTTCGACAAGTCATTAGGTGGTGAAGTGTGGTTCAAGAAGTTCGATACGCTGATGCGTAAGATCCAGAAAGACCTGACCGGCGAAACCAAGGGACTTGAAAAATAGTCTCATAGAGCCGCCGTTTCACCCCAACCTTTTCCCGATCAAAATCGATCTATTCGAGGAGCAATAAACATGCGTCAGATTCTTTTCCAGGCAGTCGCCATGGCCCTTGTCGCCGGCAGCCCGGTACTGGCCGACTCGGTTCGTACGGAAAGCGGTTCGCAGACCGGCACGATCGTCAGCTCGACCAAAGATGCCGTCCAACTGAACAAGGGTGGATCTCCGGTCGAGATTCCGACGAACGAGATCATCGAGATCTCGATCGATGCGGAACCGTTCGACGTGAAGACCGCTCGCAAAATGGTTCAGAACGGCCAGTTCGCCGACGCCATCGAAAAGCTACAGAACGTTCAAAGTGGTAACAACGAGCTGGTGAATCAGGAAATCGCTTTCCTGCGGGCCTTTTCCATGGGCAAGCTGGCCCTGGCCGGTTCCGGCGATCGCGCTGCAGCCTCGAAGGCTTTGCTCGGCTTCGCCAGTGGTGCCACCAACAGCTTCCACTTCTACGACGTGGCTCGCATGCTGGGCGACATCGCCGTCAGCAGTGGCGACTACGCTTCGGCTGCCAAGTACTACGGTGGTTTGGCCAACGCTCCTTGGCCAGATTACAAGATGTCAGCCCTCGTCCTGGAAGGTCGCGCGTTGTTGGCTCAGGACAAAGCTGCCGACGCCGTGAAGCGATTCGATCAGGTTCTCAGCACCAACGCATCGGTCGCCGGTGCCGCTCGCCAGAAGAACTTTGCAGCCGTCGGTAAGGCGAAGGCTCTGGCTTCTTCCGGCGATGCCAAGCAAGGCATCGAACTGGCTCAGAAGGTCGTCGACAACGCCGATCCTCAAGATAAAGAACTATTCGGCCGTGCTTACAATGCTTTGGGTCTGTGCTACTTGAAGTCGAACCAGCCGAAGGATGCCTTGCTGGCTTACCTGCACACCGACATCTTGTTCTACACCGATCCTGAAATTCACGCGGAAGCGCTGTATTACCTGACCAATCTCTGGAAGCAGATCAACGATCCCGATCGTGCGACCGATGCCCGAAACCTGCTGAATGACCGATATCCGGGCAGCACTTGGGCCAACAAGCAATAATTCTCGTTGGTGAGAACGATTAAATGGGTGAGTTTGACCGGAAACGCCGGCAAACTCACCGTGCGGATGCTTTTCGGGGTGAAATTACCCAATTAGAATACGAGTCATTCTAGTCGATTCACCTCTTTTCCTCGGCCTTCTCTGCCCTTTCTTTCCAGGGGAGGGCCAAGTGCGCATTCTTACACCAACTTCCAAAATCACAAACCTAGCTCAGCTATTCGCCAAAGTTTGGAGAACCCAATGTTGCGTCGACCTCATGCCTATTCCCTTTCCTTCTGCGTGGCCACCGTCGCATTGATGCTGGGTGTTTTTCTTTCCACGCAGTCGGTTACCGCCCAGGACGCAGGCGGAGACGCTGCTCCAGCAGCCGAGGCCCCTGCGGCGGACGCTCCTGCTGCTGCTCCGGCCGCCGGTAACGATCCTGCCCCACCAGAAGCCAAGAGTTTGTTCGCTTGGGTCTTCGAGGCCTTGAGCTATTACTTCTGGATCTTCATGTGCATCTCGATCATCTTCGTCGCCCTGTTGGTGATGAACATCATGAATGCCCGCCGTGAAAACGTCGTGCCGCTGGCATTGGTCGAGAGCTTTGAAGCCTGCCTGGAAGAAAACCAGGTCCAGGAAGCCTACGACATGGCCAAGGAAGACGAATCGTTCCTCGGCAAGGTGCTGTCGGCTGGCCTCGAAAAGGTTTCGCTCGGCTATGACAAGGCGATCGAAGCCATGCAGGAAGTGGGCGAAGAAGAGAACATGAAGCTCGACCACCGTTTGAGCTACCTCGCCCTGATCGGCACGCTGAGCCCCATGATCGGCCTGTTCGGCACGGTCGACGGTATGATTCGCTCGTTTAGCGTGATCGCCCAAAGTGGTTCGACTCCAGAAGCCTCGAAGCTGGCCAATGGTATTTCGACCGCTTTGTTCACCACGCTGGTCGGTCTGGCTTTGGCCATTCCCGCGATCGCCGCTTACAACATCCTTCGCAACCGAGTTGACCGTCTGGCCCTGGAAGTCGGTATCACCAGCGAAGGCCTGATGAGCCGTTTCCAAAACGTCGGCAAGTAAGTCCCGTTGTTTCCGTCCGATCTCTTCAGCGATAAGACATAGCGAATGAAGATCCATAAGAAAAAGCGGGAGATGCTCGAGGGGGACCTGACCCCAATGATCGACATGACGTTCCAGTTGATCGCCTTCTTTATGGTGCTGATCAACTTTACGCAGGCCGATCAAAACAAAGAGATTAAGCTCCCCGAAAGCGAACTGGCCAAGCCGCCGGAAGTGCCGTTCGAGAACGCGATCACGTTGCAGATCTATAAGAATGGCAACGTGTATTTCGACGGCAACGACTTCACGCTCGATAGCCTGCGTCCCCGTTTGGTGGTCGAAAAGCAGATTGCGGATGAGTTCAAAGGGAAAGATGGCGGTGCCCAAAATGTGACCGTCATCATTCGTGGCGACTCGTTCGTCGAGACTGGCAAAGTGCAAGAGACCATCAAGCTTTGTCAGGATGTAGGCTTCGAGAAGTTCGCTTTGCGTGCCAAGGAAAAAGTCCCCTACTAAGGTGAACGGTTAGGTTCATGAAACTTCGCAAGAACGAAGTCCACGGACGAGAAAAGATCGATGTGCCGATGACACCGATGATCGACATCGTGTTTCAGCTCCTCGTCTTTTTCATCATGACGTTCAAAATCGTCGCGATGGAAGGTGACTTCAACATCAACATGCCGCAAGCGGCCCAAGGGGCGCCTAGCACCAGTTTGCAGGTCCCTTTGAAACTGAAACTTCGAGCTGGCCCGAATGGTGCGTTGCAATCGGTGGCGTTGAACAACACCACTTTCGATGGCAACGTGCAGGAAAAGTTCGCCCAGTTGCAGGATGCGATCGTCCAGCAAATCGGCGTTTCCGACGGCCCTAGTTCGGCCCAGGAAGAATCGGAAATCGAAATCGATGCCGACTTCCAGTTGCACTATCACTACGTCATTCGTGCCATCACCGCGGTGACCGGCCGAGTCGACCCCAAGACGGGCGAAGTCCAGAAACTGGTCGAGAAGATCAAGTTCGCTCCCGGTGCCGGTGCTTAGTCACGGCGACCTGGTTAGCCCAGCGATTCCAACCTGAAGTTCACGCTCGCGGATGAAACGCGGCGTGAACTTTTTTTAGGCGCGTCTGGTCGACGTGCGTGTAAATCTGCGTGGTCGCGATACTGGCATGCCCCAGCAGCTCTTGGACCTGCCGAAGATCGGCTCCTCCCGCCAGCAGATGCGTGGCGAAGCTATGCCTCAAGGTATGCGGGCTGACATTCGGATCGATTCCGGCTCGCAGCGCGTACTTTTTGACCATCTCCCAAATCGCCTCGCGGCGAAGAGGTCGTCCAGTGCGAGTCAGAAAGAACGCCGGCGAACCAAAGCCTCGTTTGGCCAGCTTGGGACGCTCTTCTCTTAAATACAGTTCGCACGCGGCAACCGCTTTCTCGCCGAGGGGAACCAGCCGTTGCTTGTTCCCTTTCCCATGTAGACGGCAGAACTGATCTTCCAGATGCATGTCGCTGGCATTCAGCCCAGCGATCTCCGACGCACGGCAGCCGCACGCATACAACACTTCCAGAATCGCTCGATCACGTCGCCAGTAGGGATCTTCACTCCACGGAGCGGTCAGGAAATCGTCGATCTGGTACGGCGGGATGACGGAAGGAATCTTCTGCCATAGCTTCTGGCAACCTAGCAGTTCGGCCAGGTTGTCTTGCATCACCCCTTCCAACTGCAGATAGCGGAAGAAGACCTTCAGCGAGATGATATGCCGGGCCACCGAAGCGGGGGCCAGGTTTTGATCGTGCAGCCAGGCAACATAGTCCGAGAGTTCCGCGATGGTCAGCGTTGTCGGATTTTTGGGGCCGACCCATGTCCGAAATCGTCGGAGATCTCGCGTGTAAGCCTGGATGGTGTTATTCGACAGGTGACATTCGGTCGTCAAATAAGTGACCATCGACGCAATCAACCGCTCGGTTCGCTCGCCCTGAGGCTGAGGGAGCGGTCGCTTGAGTTTGAGCTTTAATTTTCGTTTCATCGAGAACCCAAGCTACTTTTGAATCAAAGGACAGAACCTGGCTTATTCTTGTTGTCGGCCTTAAATGCGGCCGAGCCGAGCTGGCAAACGAAGATTCCGGTCGTATTGATCGTAGGGGTTCGATTCGGCAGAATCGTGGCACAGCCGTGGTGTAGCGGACCTGCCACAACGTCAACGATTGAATTCAGCAAAACATCGAGGAAGTGAAGATGCGAGTGCTAGTGGTTGGTGGAGCGGGCTACATTGGATCCCACACGGCCCGAAAATTGGCCGCAACCGGGCACGACGTCGTCGTCTACGACAATCTCTCGGCAGGCCATCGCGATGCTGTCGCGAAGCTTCCCTTGGTCGAAGGTGACTTACTAGAGACCGATCGACTGACCGCTTCCATGCAGCAGCATAAGATCGAAGCGGTCATCCACTTCGCCGCGTTTGCCCTGGTCGGTGAATCGGTTACCAATCCGGCCAAATACTATCAGAACAATATCACCGGAACGCTCAGTTTGCTGGATGCCATGCGAGCGGCCGATGTGCCGCGGATTGTCTTTTCCAGCACCTGCGCGACGTATGGCATTCCCGCTTCCTCCCCGATCGACGAATCGTTCCCTCAGAGCCCGGTCAATCCGTATGGCTTCACGAAGCTGGCGATCGAACACGCCCTGCAAGACTACGCCCATGCCTATGGAATGTCGTTCGCTGCCTTGCGATACTTCAACGCCGCCGGGGCTTCCCCGGATGGCGATATTGGCGAAGACCACTCGCCCGAGTCGCACTTGATTCCGCTGGTGCTGCAGGTTGCCTTAGGCCAGCGAAAATCGATCAGCATCTTCGGCGATGATTACCCCACCCCCGATAAGACCTGTATCCGCGACTACATTCATGTCGACGATCTGGCCGATGCGCACCTGGCGGCAATGGAGCAGATCACCCCAGAGAATTGCCTGAAACTGAACCTCGGCACCGGGCGTGGCGTGAGCGTGCTGGAGATCATTGAAGCGTGTCGCGATGTCACAGGGCACGAAATTCCAACCGAAATGGCGCCTCGACGCGAGGGGGATCCCCCTGCCCTGGTAGCCAATCCTACGCAAGCCCATACAATTCTCGGTTGGCAACCGAAATACTTGGACGTTCGCGAGACGATTGAAACTGCCTGGCGTTGGCATCAGTCTCACCCCCAAGGATACGCAAAATAACAGCCTCAGCGCAGGCCCTAAAGCCTTCGCTCTCCCATGCAGAACATCATCATCGAGAAGCCCTACCAGTTTGTGCCGCCCCATCGGGGCACCTGGTGGCCTGCTATCATTCAGCGATTCAACCTCTACGGAATCTACCTTCGCAAATACGAAGGAGTAGCCTCGTACGAGGTTCGCTATCCAGAACGCTTGAAGGAATCGCTCGATGCGGGGCGTGGGGTTTTGCTGGCTCCTAATCATTCCCGCGTGTCCGATCCGCTGGTGCTCGGTTTCCTGGCCCGCGAAGTCGATTGCAACCTTTACTCGATGGCCAGTTGGCATCTTTTCAACCAAGGTTGGCTGAAGGCTTGGGCGATCCATATCATGGGTGGCTTCAGCGTTTATCGGGAAGGGACCGATCGAAAGTCGATCGCCACGGCCATCGATGTGATGGTCGAAGCCGATCGCCCGCTGGTTCTTTTTCCGGAAGGCTCGACCACCCGCACGAACGATCACCTGCACTCGCTTCTGGACGGGGTTGCATTCATCGCTCGGTCGGCCGCCAAGCGTCGCGAGAAGGAAGGACGCGGGGCAACCGTTATCCATCCCATCGGCATCAAGTATCATTTTCAGGGTGACATTGAAGCGACTCTGAAGCCTGTGCTTCACGAACTCGAGTTTCGCCTGGGTTGGCGGACTCTGGAAGAGCTTCCGTTGCTGGAGCGGATTGAACGCATTGGCGAGGGGCTCTTTTGCCTGGAAGAAATTCGCTACTTCGGGCATCCTCGTAATCCAGTCGACATGGAAGCCCGGACTCGCGAACTGATCGATCAAATCCTGCATCCTCTCGAACGCGAATGGCTGCAGGAGCCAGGTGAAGGCAATGTGTTGCCGCGCATCAAAGCCTTACGCTCGCGAATGCTGCCGGACATGATCGCAGGTAAAGTCTCTCCAGAAGAACGTGCCCGTCGCTGGATGCAGTTGGAAGATATCTACGTTGCCCAGCAGATCTCGTGCTACGTCGCCAACTACGTTCGCGATTACCCCAGCATCGATCGCCTCTTAGAAACGGTCGAACGCTACGAGGAAGACTTGAAAGATGCCACCACGCATCACGGCATGTTGCACGTCGTGATCGAGGTCGATCACCCGATTGCTGTCGGTACCGAGCGTCGCCCCAAAGCGGAGCAAGACCCATTGATGGTCGAACTCCGTAAGCGGCTTCAAACGATGCTCACAGGACTTGGTCAAGAATCGAAGCTGTACGCTCCCGCATAAATTGCTGGCGTTCCGCCATGCCCCCTCTTAAGATGGGATCGCCAATCCATCTCTGGTAAATCGCACTTGGGGGCCGCCATGATTCAGACGATGCCGCTGTCGGAACTTCAGCATGGACAACATGCCGACTTCTTCGCTCAGTTGTTCAAGAAGGAACGTGCTCTTACCCGGCAAGGTCGCCCTTACTACTCGCTCGAATTTCGAGATGCCCGCCGCAACGTGGCAGCCGTGATCTGGGAAGGAACGCCGCACGAACTTCCTTGTCGCGACCAATGGACCGTGGGCCGTTTCTACAAGATTCGTGGCCGCTTCAGCGAAACGACCCTCGGCGGCAAGATCGAGATCTCGATGCTTCGCGAAGTCGGCGACGATGGCCATGAAGCAGGCTTCGATCCCCTCCTCTGCCAGCCTGTTTCAGCCGACGACCCACAAGAGCTGTTTGACGAACTGCTGAACGTCATCGACCAGGAAATCACAATCCCGGATCTGCATCAGCTTGTGACAACCATCTACCAAACGCATCGAGAGCGGCTCGCGGGAATGCCGGGTGCCATGCGACACCATCATGCCTACGCTGGCGGGTTTCTCGAGCATGTTTACAGCGTGACGCGAAATGTTTTGTATCTGCTTAATACGTATCGTGGACTGCATGCCTCGTTGCGGGATACTTTGACGCGCGAACTGGCGATCGCCGGTGCCTTACTCCACGATATCGGCAAGCTGTGGGAACTGGACGAAGAAGTTGCCAACACGGCGTATACGATTCCTGGCGAACTGATCGGGCACATCTTGCTCGGCCGTGATCTGGTGCGCGATACGGCACGCGAATTGGAGGTAGATGGCCCTTGGCTCTTACGGCTTGAACACCTGGTCGTCAGTCATCAAGGCGGCCCTGATCATGGGAGCCCGAAATCGCCGATGACCTGGGAGGCCAACCTGGTTTATTGGGCCGATCAACTCGACGGAAACATGTTTCGGCTCGCCTCGGCGATGGAGCAAGAGGGAGACCATGGTTCCTTTTTGCCACGAAGCAACCCTTTCGGGCGACGTGTCTTTCGGGGGGAATTGCCGACAGAATCGGAAACATCGGCATAATTCGACCAGATTTTCCGCAACCTGATTCGCCAGTCGCAGAACGTGGTCTACGTTTACTTGACCCATCCAATGGATGGTTAGCACTCGAAAGAATTGTGCAGCAAGGCCACGTAGATGTTTCTGCTTCTCATACTGATGATCGCAGCGAATCTGTTAATCGGATTCTGCGCCGCCGTGCGCGTCCGGCAACTGATTCAAAATCAGCCGGCGATCGTCACCATCGAGAATGCCGAGATTTTCTTGAGCGAACTCGACAACGAACCGCCACCCGTGTCACGAACGGACGGAAGCAGTTCGACGCAAAAGCTACCGCCGCCCGAAGAAGTTATTCCTTATGAATATCTCGCAGTGCTGCAAGCAGAATCGGTCGAAGCAAATGGTCTGGTCGAAGCAACCGCCCAGGTCTTGCGTCTGGAAATTGGACGCTACCGCGCCCGCATGATCGAAATTGAAAACAAGCTGCGCGAGACCTGGTATCAGCCAACCGAAGATGCCCTGCACGACATCGCCGACGAAGTGGACATGGTGAATGTCGATTGGCTCGATAAACAGGCCGAAGCGGCTCAGCATCTTGACGGATCGCAAGGAGGACTCGGTTCTTACTCGGATGTCGGTCGCCGCTTGTGCGATACGCTGTTCGAGCAAACGGCTCAGATCGAAACGACCCTCAGCAACCTGCAGCAACTCGATTTCGAGGACAACCTTTCCGATACGTGCCGCAAGCTGATCCTGGAGATCGGACGCCTGATCGACCTGGCTCACGACCTGCGTGACAAGATGACTGAAACCATCGTCACCGTGCTTCGCGCTGAAAAGCGTCTGGCAACGATTGACCATGGCATGAAGGTCGATGCATTGACCGGGCTCTACAACCGCACCGGCATCGAATGCAAACTGTTCGAGTGGTGGCGAGACGATATCCGCCGCGAGCGTGCCTTAAGCATCGCGATTGTCGACATCGACGCGTTCCGCCGATTAAACGAACGGCTCGGAACAGAAGTGGGCGATTTGATCATTGCCTCGGTTGGCAAGTACATTTCTGAACTGATCCGCACCAATCGCGGCTTCGAGTTCGCGATGCGACTGGAAGGTCAACGCTTTCTGCTGTTCTTTGGCGACGTCGGCCCGCGTGGGGCCACAAGTGCCGTCGAACGTGTCCGTCAGACCATTAATGGCACCGCCTTCGAGTTCGACGGCGAAGAGCTCGACCTTCGCTTGAGTGCCGGCGTGACGGAAGCCAAGCCAAACGATACCGTGCCGAAACTGTTCAGCCGAGCCATGACCGCCTTACGTACGGCGAAGAAAAATGGCCGCAACCGCACCTTCATCGACGAAGGCAGCGGACCTCAGCCAATCGATCCGCCTGAGTATTCGGTGCGTGCCAAGGTAGTTCATATCACTCAGCACTAAGCCGTGCGACGAGCGACCAGGTAGCGATCGTGGCGTGCCAGATCTTTCCCGATGGAAATTTGATCGTAGTTGCCGGTCTCTTCCGCGATCTTGGCAACCCGCTGGGCAATCATCGGACTGAACTCCAGCAGCATCCAACCGCCAGACTTCAGATAGTCGGCTCCTTCTTCCAGGATCCGGCGTAACACTGCCGTTCCCTCTTCCGGCGCAAACAGCGCCAGATGCGGTTCGTGAGCGATGACCTGGGCGTCCATCATCGAGCGTTCCGATTCCGCAACATATGGCGGATTACTGACGATGAAATCGAACTTCTCGCCATCCGGCACCGCGGCAAAGAGGTCCCCTTCGGCGAACTCAATGCGATCGTCAACCTTGTGCTTGGAAGCGTTACGCTGGGCGACCTCCAGGGCCTTGCCGCTGATGTCAGTCGCCAGGCACGTTACCTTCGGAGCGTGCTTGGCAATCGAGACGGCAATAATCCCGCTGCCGGTTCCCAGTTCCAACAAACGCAGCGATTCGCCAGAGCGTCCCTTCACGCGATCGAGCGTTTCAATGACGAGGTGCTCGGTCTCGGGACGAGGGATCAAGACATCAGGCGTCACTTCAAACGCCATCGAGTAGAACTCGCTGTCTCCTAACAGGTAAGCAACCGGAATGCCGGCGGCCCGCTGTTTGACCAGTTCGCGGAACTTAGCCCGGTTGTCTTCGTCGACCGTTTCTTCAAACCGGGTATAGAGCTGAATCTTCTGGCACTTGAGCGCATGGCATAAGAGCAACTGCGCTTCGAGGCGAGCCTCTTCACTCCCTTTCGACGTGAGATAGTCTGTCGTCCAGTTTAACAGACGGCCAATCGTCCATGGTTCGGCAGTCGACATTGGGGGCTCTTTCGCCAAAAGGGGAAAGCAAGGGACTGCGCGGCTTAGTCGAGGTCTCCCATCGAGCCACGCAGTTCTTCGCGGTCGTGATCGATCAAAGCGTCGATCACGGGTTGCAACTGACCAGCCATCACCTGATCGAGCTTGTACAGCGTCAGGTTGATGCGATGGTCGGTGATGCGGTTTTCAGGAAAATTGTAGGTGCGGATGCGTTGGCTGCGGTCGCCAGAACCGACCAGGCTCTTGCGATGGTCCGCACGCTCTTTCGCTTCCCGTGCGCGCTGGGCATCGTACAACTTAGTCTTGAGTAGACGCAAAGCACGATCGAAGTTTTTGTGCTGGCTACGTTCTTCACAGCACTGCACGATGATGCCGGTCTCTTGATGGATCAGACGGACGGCCGATGCCGTCTTGTTGACGTGCTGACCGCCAGGACCGCTACTCGCTGCGTAACGCTCGACGGTGAAGTCGGCGTCGTTCAGCTCGAATTCGACTTCTTCTGGTTCAGGCATCACGGCGACGGTTGCGGCCGAAGTGTGAACGCGGCCCTTGGTTTCCGTTTCCGGAACGCGCTGCACGCGGTGACCACCACTTTCGTACTGCATTTCCCGGTAAACACCTTCACCAGAAACCGAGATGATCGCTTCCTTGAACCCGCCCAGTTCGGTCGGATTCGATTCCATGATCTCGTACTTCCAGCCTTTGCTTTCCGCATACCGTTTGTACATTTCGTACAAGTCGCGAGCAAACAAAGCAGCTTCGTCACCACCGGTACCACCACGAATTTCGAGCACGATCTTGTCGCGGTTGGCGTCTTCACCACCGATGGTCATGTCCAGCAGGTCGTGCCAGACTTTCTCACGCTTCGCCTTCAATTCGATCAGGTCGGCTTCGGCCAGTTCGGCCATCTCGGCGTCGTCGCCGTCGATCATCTCTCGCGCGTCTTCGATTTCGCCCACGATGTTCTTGAACGTGCGATAGCGACCGGCAAGACGGGCCAACGAACCATGTTCGCGTGCCACGTTGGCCATCATCGACGAATTGGACAACACGTCGGGGTCGCTCATCTGCTTTTCGAGGAACTCGAACCGAGCGAGCTTTTCTTCCAAGATGTCGCGCATGAGAAGCGTCTTCCTGAGGTTGGCCTGACCAAAGAAGTAAACGCGTCAGGCCGTTGAATGTGAGATTCTACGAAAACACGCGAGCCCTCAGCAGAGGATTCTCGCGTGCAAGTGACATTCAGATTGGAAGAAGCTACTTCTTCTTTTTCTTTGCCAGGCTGGCGTAGTTGCCGGCGAACTTGTTCTTGAACTTTTCGATACGACCACCCGAGTCGACGAAACGTTCCTTACCGGAGTAGAACGGATGGCAAACATTGCAAACGTCGACCACGATTTCCTTGCGGGTACTTCGCGTGGTGAACGAGTTGCCACAGCCGCACTTAATCACGGCTTCCTGATATTTGGGGTGGATTTTTTCTTTCATGACCTTCGCTCCGTGGCAAGTTCGCGGACGAGCCCTTCGCTAGTCCGTTCCCCTGATGTGCTGGAAAACCTACGATTATAGCGCTCGGTGACAAGGGAGACAATCGCAGATAGGCCTCCAGGGAGCGAATCGCCCCCAGATAGCCGCCACCGCCGTGACCACAAAACCACACCGCTGGCCTGCCATAGCCTCAAACCATTGTGATTGCTGCACTTACCTCGCGATCTAGATTGGCTTCCAGCAAAGACTCTCGAGGTTAATTTCTGCGTCAGAGCAGCGAATCGGCCTGCCTCCCCATGCCGTCGAGACGTCACCCGGTCCCGATTGGCCTGCGGGAATTCACTTTTGGGGGCGTGTTACCATGGGTAGCCATTTCCGGTAGATTAAGCAGTTTAGTCCCTTAGATTTAAGACAATTCAGGCCTGACGACGCATGGCGATTGATAAATCGGGTACCCGAGTTCGGCAGATGTTCTCGGAAATTGCGGGCAACTACGACCGCATGAACCACCTGCTTTCGATGAACATCGATAAGTACTGGCGATGGCGAACCGTGAAGATCGTCCCGCCGACCGGCGATAGCCCCATCCTGGATTGCTGCACCGGAACCGGCGACCTGGCACTGGCCTATTGGAAGGCCGCTGGCGGCAAGGTTCAAATCGAAGCCACCGACTTCTGCCCCGAGATGCTGGAAGTAGGCGAGGTGAAGAAGGAAAAACTTGGCATCAACGGCCAAGTTCGTTTTCAGGAAGCCGATACTCAGCAGCTTCCTTTCGAGGACGATACCTTCCAGATCGTGTCGGTCGCCTTCGGTCTACGAAATGTGGCCGACACCGATGCCGGACTCCAAGAGATGACACGCGTTTGCCGCCCTGGCGGAAAGGTCGCAGTGCTCGAGTTCTCGCAGCCGCGTTGGCAGCCATTCCGAGGCATTTACCAGTTCTACTTTAAGAACATCTTGCCACGCGTCGGTCAGGCATTGGCTCAGAACAAGCAAGATGCCTACAAGTATCTGCCCGATAGCGTGGGCGAATTTCCACATGGCGAAGCACTCGCCGAGAAGATGCGTTCGGCCGGGCTGAAAGATGTGTTCTTCAAGCCTTTCACCTTCGGCGTGGCCACACTTTACGTGGGGACAAAATGAGCTTGCCAGTCGTCGTGGCAATCACCGGAGCCAGCGGAGCGGTCTATGCCCGCCGGCTGCTGAACGTGCTGTACCATAGCGGTTACGACGTACAGCTTTCGATCAGCCAATCGGGGCAAACGGTCTTCCAGCAAGAGCTGGGCATTCGGCTTGAACTCGATAGCTTCGATCCGACCACGCTCGTAACCGACAGCATCCCCGCCGACGACCTGCGTCTGACCGAGACCGCCAAACAGAACCAGGCCACGAAACCAGGCACGCTCCGCTATTACCACTTCGGCAACTTCATGTCCCCGATGGCCAGTGGTTCAGCACGCTCGGCGGGCATGGTGGTCTGTCCATGTTCTGGCGGCACCCTGGCAGGCATCGTGCATGGCAACTGCACGAACTTGATCCAACGATCTGCGGAAGTTCACCTGAAGGAACGCCGCAAACTGATTCTGGTCCCGCGGGAAACGCCGATTTCGCTCGGCTACATCGACAACCTCCGCAAAGCGGCTGAAGCGGGGGCGGTCGTCATGCCTGCCATGCCGGGCTGGTATCACGGGGTCGAATCGCTGGACGACTTGATCGACTTCATGGTGGCACGGATCCTGGACCAACTCGAAATTCCACACGCCTTGATGCAACGCTGGGGAGAAGATGCCTGAGCGACTTCGCCACATTTTGGAAATGATCCGCTTCAGCCACACGGTTTTCGCCATGCCCTTCGCCTTGCTGGCGACCATCATGGCCTGGGCGATCCCAGCACCGGAAGGGGAAACGGTTCAGTTGACCTGGCAGGCCCTGTTGGGCATCTTGCTGTGCATGGTCTTTGCCCGCAGCGCGGCGATGGCGTTCAATCGTCTGGTCGATCGCCGAATCGATGCCGAGAACCCGCGAACTGCCGCACGGCATATCCCGGCCGGGCTGCTCTCGGTACAGAGCGTGGTTCTGTTCACGGTGGTCTGCAGCATCGGCTTTGTCGCCTCGACACTGCTGTTCTGGCCGAACTGGCTGCCCCTGGCGTTGTCGGTCCCAGTGCTCGCCTTTTTATGCGGTTATAGCTACACGAAACGCTTCACCGCTTTCGCCCACTATTGGCTGGGAATTTCGTTGATGTTGGCACCCATTTGTGCGTGGGTCGCGATCCGGGGCGAGATTGTCCTGAACCATCCCGCCGACATCCTTCCAGCGGCAGCACTCGGCCTGGGTGTCCTCTTTTGGGTGGCTGGGTTCGACATCATTTATGCCTGCCAGGATGCCGATTTCGATCGCGACGCCAAGCTGCGGAGCGTGCCTGCTAAGTTCGGTGTTCCTGGTGCTTTACGTATCGCTGCGGTCAGTCATCTTCTGGCGGTGCTGGCATTTGCCACCCTGCCGTTGGCGGCACCTCAGCTGGGTTTGATTTATTGGCTGGGGTTGGCGGCCGTTGCCGCGCTGCTGGTGTACGAACACCTGCTGGTTCGCCCGAGCGACCTCTCGAAAGTGAATCTCGCGTTCTTCCATGTGAACACGGTGATTGGTGTTGGCGTGCTTCTTTTCACGAGCATCGACCTGCTTTGGAACTGACCCGCCTTGCAGCGAATGGGGCAAACGGCGACCATAGCAGTTACGAATCACCCGTTTAACGCGGTTAAGAAGCCAGACAAAACGTTCCCTCTCAAATTTGGATCAAGCGACCTGAAATGATTCGAGCTGACAAAATTTCGTTGGATACCATCGGCAAGAAGGTCGAGAACGGCGAACGTTTGAACCTGGACGAAGGCGTCTTCCTCTACCGCGACGACGTTCCACTGAACGAAGTGGGCGAGTTGGCCAACATGGTTCGCGAGCGGAAGAACGGCAACTTCGGCTACTACAATATCAACACCCACCTCAACCCGACCAACATCTGCGTCTATCGCTGCAACTTCTGTGCGTTCCGAGCCGACCTTCGCGATCCGCGTGGGTACGTGATGAGCGACGAACAGATCCTCGCTCGCGGTCAGGAAGCGGTCGACAACGGTTGCACCGAGATGCACATCGTCGGCGGCCTTCATCACCAGAAGAAGTTTGACTGGTACGTCAACATGGTGAAGATCCTGCACGATGCCTACCCGAAGCTGCACCTGAAGGCTTGGACCGCCGTTGAAATTAACTGGTTCGAGTTCCTGACGAAGAAGTCGGTTCGCGAAGTGCTCGAAGTCCTTCGCGACGCAGGCCTCGGCAGCATGCCAGGTGGTGGTGCCGAAATCTTCCATCGTGAAGTCCGCGATCAGATCTGCGAACACAAGGCCGATACCGGCAAGTGGCACGAGATCCATCGCACCGCTCACGAAATGGGAATCAAGACGAACGCGACGATGCTGTACGGGCACATCGAAAACGCCTATCACCGCATTGACCACCTGATTCGTCTGCGGGAAACCCAAGACGTCTCAGGCGGCTTCCAGACGTTCATTCCACTCGCCTTCCATCCTGACAACACCGAACTGGCCGAACTCAAGAAGTTGAAGAAGCCTTCGGTCATGATGGACCTCCGAACAATGGCGGTCTCGCGTTTGATGCTGGACAACTTCCCGCACATTAAGGCTTACTGGATCATGCTCGGCATCGGCACCGCTCAAACGGCGTTGTCGTACGGTGCGGACGATATCGACGGTACCGTTCGCCACGAGCTGATCTACCACGATGCAGGTGCGACGACGCCTGAAGTGATGTCGGTCGAAGACATCAAGCGTTTGATCACCGAAGCAGGCCGCGAACCGGTCGAACGCGACACGGTTTACAATCGCGTCGAACGTAATCCCGACAACATGTCGGAGTGGACCACCGGCGAAGCAGTCGAAGTTCACTAAGCCGCGAAAGGCCCGGTTGCTATGTCGGATCACGATCCATTCAACGAGCCTGAAACGGCTCATGTTCGTGCCCGAAAGTTGATGACCGAAGAGTTCTTCTGGGACTGCGTCGATGAACAAGCCCCCTTCGGCAGCGACGAAGGGTCGGACGCCTATTACGAGTGGCGTGATTGGCGTGAAGAGAATCCAGACCAGCCCCTGATGGTTTGTCTGGACTGGATATTGGATGGTCAGTCCGAGCAGTACAACGCGTCACTTTACACTGACGAGCGAATCGCTCAGGACCTGGCCGATCCCTCTTCGGCATTTCTGGCCGATCACTGGGACATCGATACGCTCGACATCACGATCCTCGCCACCGCACTCGGGCAATTGCTCGACGAAGGGACCATCGATGCGGATGCCAAACCATTGGCAATCGTTGCCATCGAACGTCAACTGCGACGATCTTCTGATCCGCGCCGGCAACAAATCTTGAACGCAGCCCGGCGCGTCGTTGACAACGCCTAGGACTACCGCGTCTTTCGCTGGCAAACGGAAATAAGCCCACGCAGACTTGCAAGGTTGACTTCCTCGCTCGCGGGAAGTGACAATACCCCGTGTATCGCAATCGATCGAACCTCTTCGTGAATTGTCATGGGCCTGGTACTGCAACTGCTCTTCTGGCTGGCGATGATTTTCTTCCTGCTCGCTTTCAAAGTGGGCGAGGCCTTCGTTCGCGCAGCGCTGGCCACGGCGATGTTCCTGAAAGAGATCGGTTCGCTTGGTTTCTCGAAAGCAGAACTTCGTTATCGTCAGTCGCTGCAGGAAGCATTCCAGCGTCCATGGAATGATTCGACTCGGGCCGTTCGACGATCTCCAATTTTCTTTCTCGTCCCGCTGGTCCTCATCCTGACGTTCGCCACGATCTTTATCGGTTGGCGCATTGCCGATGATTGGCAGAAGAGCAAGATCGCCGACACGAGGGCGCAGATCGAACGGATCGCGGACGAAGCGTTGGCTGATGTGGTTGCTGAAGGCGAAGAGATCCAGGCTGGGAAACTACCGGAGATCGATGCCTGGAAACATCACCTCGTATTGCAACGATCGGATGTGCTCAACGGAACCAAGTTAGTCGTGCTTTCATTCGGCCCAGATGGCAAACCAGGAAGTCACGACGATCTAACGACAACGCGGTTCCATAAGAAGGAACTGAAAGAAATCGCCGGCGATCTGGCAGGCCGCAGCAAAGATGCCATCAAATCGAAGTGGAACAAACTGCTGGGCAAGGAAGAAGAGCCAGTCGAACCAGAAGAATCGCCGGCCGAGAACGCCGTGATTTTGAATCTGGGGGAAGACGACTCGAAACCGACAATCAGCTTGAAGCTGAAATTTGGTAGTTCCCCAACCAAAGATGATTAACCTTACTTCATTCAAACGCCCATGCTTCTGATCAACGCTTACTGCACCCATCGCAATCCACCAGAACCCAACTTTCCCCACGAGTTGCACTCGCGACGCGATCGCAGCGATGCGGAACTCGCCGAGCACCTGAACGGCTTCGTCGGCTACGTGATGCAGAACGGCCAGCGTGAAATGACACAGGTTCTCTATCACGTCTATCGCCATATCGAGCGTGTCCAGCATCAGTTCAGCCTGACGATCGATCAGGACGACTTCGAGAAGTTCGCTTACTGGGCCGAAGAGGCGAACGCGATCTTGTTCATGCCAGATGGTTCGGTTTGCGATGCGATGGGATACACGCTTGTCGATCCGGCCGATGGAAGTTGCGACGAGGAAGCTCAACTCCCCTTCCCTGCGGATGCTCGCAAGCGGAAGGAAGCTACGGAACAACAATTGGCCACACTCGGTATTCCGACGCTGCCGTCGCTGCCTCCGGTTGTGGGTGAGTGTGAAGTCCAATTGCGATCGGCCGAAGAGGTTGCCCAGCGAACGCTCAGCTTATTGGTAGTTGCCAGCCGGGCCGAAATGCTTGCCGAGCATCAGCCGGTCCCGCAAGAGGAAATGCGGCGACGCCTGCCGCTCGCCTTCGAATCGCTGACGCCGAACGAAATAACGTTCATGCAGACCGACATGCCGGACCAGCAATCGGTGATGAACTTCGTGTGGCGTTACGAAGCGTTGTTTTTGCTGCGGTGGGCGTTAGGGCACTTCGATACGCTCCCCTTCCCGGAAGAGATCTGCGATGTTCCGGCTGTCGTTCGCGATATTCTCGATCGCGATGCGGCCGAGATGATCGCCACCGCGAAGCTGCGTTCCGCTGCGGAAATCCTGGAAGCAGTCGATCTTCATTTACGACTGCACTGGGCGACGACCGAAATCCGGCAGCGTAAGCAGAAGCCACCATCCAATATCAACACCAGCGTTTTGATCGAGCGGCGACATGCCCTGAACTGGCTGATCTGCTTCGAGGATGCCGCCTGGGACGACGTTTCGATCCCCACGTAAAAGCGTACCGTCTTGGCGTCTAGCCAAGGTCGCCGATGTCGAGCGACTTTCCGTAGCGGGTCAGCACCATCCGCTGCAGCTTTTCCCATTTGGCACCTGCCAGGTTCGGATCGGTGTCGGTGATCGAGAACGCGTCGGCTCGGGCCTTCGCCAACAGTTCGCCATCACGCTGCAGATCAGCGATCCGTAGCGGAGGCATGCCATGCTGTTTCCAGCCGAAAAGATCGCCCGGCCCGCGAAGCTTGAAGTCGACTTCCGCCAACTCGAATCCATCGGTCGTGCCGGCAAACGCTTCGAGCCGTTCACGCGAAGCATCGGTCGTCGGATTGGCGAACACGCATAAGTAGCCAGGATGCTTACCTCGGCTGATTCGACCACGAAGCTGATGCAATTGTGCCAGACCAAATCGTTCGCCACTTTCAATCGTCATCATCACAGCGTTCGGAACGTCGACGCCGACTTCCACCACGGTCGTGGCGATCAGCACGTCGATCTCGTGGTTGGCGAACCGCTGCATGACGGCATCTTTCTCGGCCGGCGGCATACGACCATGCAGCATCTCTAGGCGAAATTCTTCGAGCTCGCCGTTGGCCAGATGCTCCAGTAACTGCTCGACGCCACCGATCGTATCTTCGCGCTGTGTTTCATCAACCAGCGGAGCAATGACGTAGCCTTGGCGGCCTTCGCGTAGCTTCTTGCGATAAAAGTGCCACCACTTCTCGCGCTGCTCGTCGTCGCCGATGTAGGTGTTGATCGCCTGTCGACCGGGCGGAGCTTTGCGAATTGTCGAGATGTCGAGGTCGCCGAACATTCCCAGGGCGACCGTTCGCGGAATAGGCGTCGCGGTCATCACCAGGTAATGCGGATCGTTGCCGGCACTTCGCAGGGCGGCACGCTGACGCACGCCAAACTTGTGCTGCTCGTCGATGATCACGAGGCCTAGCTTTTGAAAGTTGATTTCCGTAGCGATGATGGCCTGGGTGCCGATCAGCAGATCGATCTCTCCCTGGGCGACTTCCTGCAGAACCTCTTCCCGCTGCTTGTCGGTCAACGAACCGGTCAGCACACCAATCCGCACCTTGGCATGGCTTAGCAGTTTTGTCAGCGTTCGCGCATGCTGCCGAGCCAACACTTCCGTCGGCGCCATCAGTGCTGCTTGCGACTTCGCCGCGACCGCTGCCAACATCGCATAGACCGAGACCATCGTCTTTCCGGTACCGACGTCCCCTTGCAGCAGGCGATTCATCGGAATCGTTCGCCCGAGATCGTGGCAGATTTCGTGAATTGCCTGGTTCTGATCTTCGGTCAATTCAAACGGAAGCAACCGGCGAATTCGTTCGTCGATCCTGAAGTCGACCGGGATCGGAATGGCACTCTTGCGTTCGTTCAATTGATGCTTGCGAAGCGACATCGCCAACTGCAACACCAGAAGTTCCTGATAGATGAACCGCTTGCGAGCCGCCTCCATGTCTTCGCGGGTCTCAGGGCGATGGATCTTGTTGAGGGCGTCGTGAATTGTCAGCAAGCCATGCTGCTGCAGAAATGATTCCGGGAGGACTTCTTCCAGATCTTCCCCGTGCGAATCGAGGGCGGCATGCACCATCTTTCGCATCATTCCTTGACGCACTCCTTCGGTCAACGGATAGACCGGCAGCAGTTTGCCACCTTCCGGCCGCTCGCCTGGTTCGATGATATCGACCACCGGGTGGGCCATCTCCCAGCGGTTACCTTGATGGCGTGGCTTGCCCGAGACAATCACATGCTGGCCGGCGTTGAAACGCTTTCGCATGAACGGCTGGTTGAACCAAACGCCTCGCAAATAAGCCTGGTTGTCGCGAACGAGAATCCCCAGGATCGATCGACCTGGGCCGGTGCCCCGGAAGTCGACGTCTTCGATCACGCCGGCAATCGACGCAGGCTCGTCCTCGATCAGGTCGTCAATCGAGACCAACTCGCGCAGGTCTTGGTAGTCGCGAGGAAAGAAGAAGATCAGATCGAGCGCCGTGTAGAGCTGAAGCTTGGCCAGCTTCTCGGCACGCTGCGGCCCAACACCTTTCAGAAACTGCACCGGCGTTCGCAAACGCTGCAGCGGTGTCGAATCGCGGCGATCGGACATGGCGACCTCTGTCTGGTGGGACGGCACTTCTTATCGATAAGGCTGATAGGCCGCGACCGCCAACTCGTCGCAGCGTTCGTTTTCAGGGTGCCCGCTATGCCCTGGCACACGCGTATATTTGACGCGATGCAGTTGCAGTTGTTCGTCAAGCTGCTTCCACAAGTCGTCGTTTTTGATCGGCTTCCACGACTTGCCTTCCTTGCGGCGCCAATTGTTCTTCTTCCAATTGGGCATCCACTCCGAAATCCCTTTGCCAACGTACACGCTGTCGGTAAAGAGCTCGATGTTGCAGGGGCGGCTGAGGGTTTTCAGCCCTTCAATCACCGCCATCAACTCCATACGGTTGTTGGTCGCTTCTCGCTCGCCGCCTGACTTCTCCATCTCTTTGCCCGTTTTGGGATGCTTCAAGATGAATGCCCAGCCGCCAGGGCCAGGGTTTCCGCTACACGCTCCGTCGGTGTAAAGGAGAACTTCAGGTTCAAATGGGGAAGCCGCCATGCTCTGCTCCGTTGGGTCGGGGTTCAAACGACCAATTATGCCGCTTTGCTGCACAAGGAAAAAGGCTATGGACGGGCGGAAAATGCGATCCGCGGGTGATCCGTCGCCAAACTTTTCCCACGCGTAAGAAGAAACGTCCAGCCAGCGGCGTTACTTCGACGAAGAATCCATCGTTTCAGGCGTCTCGACCGTGCGAGAACCATGGATCTTCACGAAATCTCCTTGCTTGCTCTTGGTGATTTCGTCGATCCGGGCCGTGAACGAGTTTTCGATGACATCGGGGCGATCTTCGATTTCCCACGGGATGTCCACGTAGAAGGTACTCCCCTTCCCCAACTCGCTTTCCACGCGAACCGTTCCGCCGAGAAGTTGACACAGTTCGCGGACGATTGAAAGCCCCAGTCCGGTGCCAGAGTACTCGCGAGTCAGCGTATCCCCTTGAGGTGTCGTTCCCTGGCGGAACTTTTCGAAGATGATTTCGCGATCTTCTTCGGCGATCCCGACGCCCGTGTCCCCTACGCCAAGGCAAAGCCGGCCATCGATTCGTTGGGCTTTCACACCGATGCGTCCACCTTCGGGCGTGAACTTGATCGCGTTGGAGAGCAGGTTCGTCAAGATCTGCTGGAACTTCGATTGATCCTGCAACGCAGGCTTTTCATTCGGGTCGACCTGGCAGGTAAGATCGATATTCTTTTCTTCCGTCAACGAGCGGACCATGTCGCAGGCCCCACTCACGACGGCCGATACCGAGAACCGCGACGGACGAACTTCCATCCGGCCACTCTCGATCTTCGCCAGGTCAAGAATATCGTTGATCATGTCGAGCAGCAGTCGGCCTGACTTCTGAATGTTTTCGACATAACGCTTCTGCTTGTCGTTCAAGCTGTCGATCCCGCGCAGTACGTCGGAGAAGCCGAGAATACTGTTGAGCGGAGTTCGCAGTTCGTGACTCATGCTGGCGAGGAAGTCGCTCTTCAGGCAGTTCATTTCATACAACTGCATATTGGCCTGGGCCAACTGGTCGACTTTGCCGTCCAGGTCGCGGTTGACGTAGGTCAGCTTGTTCTGGGCATCGATCAAGTGCGCCAACATGCGATTGAACGACGTGGCCAGATCTTCGAATTCGTCGCCGGTGTAGATCTCGGCACGCACGTCGAGATGTCCCTGGCTGACCTCGTCGCTCACATCACGCAAGTGCGTCAGCGGCTTCACGATGATGTATCGCACGATCAAGTACAACGCGATCATCGACAGCGCGACCGTGATAATGGCCGTGGCCAACAGGTAAGCCCGGTTCTTGGTCAGGGCAAACTGGGTGATCTCGTCGTCTTTCACGATTTTGATCACGTTGAACGGCAGTTCGTTCTCAACCAGGGCACCGGTCGGAAAGGCAGGCGCCAGGTTCGTGTTGTGGCAAGCGATCGTGCAAGACCGCTTCCAGTAGATCGGCTGGTAATAGATGTACTCTTGGTTCTCGGCATCGTAGAACGCCTCGGAGGCAGGCGAGTACGGGATTGAGTCATCGTCGTTCTCGTGACCGACCTGCATGAACTCGTCGGTCGTTTCCTGCGTGTCGAGATCTGGCGTTCGCAAGAACTTTTCCAGGATCTCTTTGTCACGAGTCTGCTGAATCTCTTTCAGCCGCCGCAAGATATCGGCTTCTTCTTCGTTGGCCGGCAGATGGATCCGTTCCGCCGCTCGGCCAGTGGCTGCCAAAGCTCGGTCGGCCGGATCGAGGGTCATGACCTGCCAGCGATACTTGACGTACTCGAGATCGAGCCCGGTATCTTGCACCAGCTTTTCCCAGCCATCCAGATTCTTTTGGGCCTGGGCGTCATGCTTCCAATGGATCTTCATCAGAACAGCGTCTACCAGGTGCCGGCCGGTGCTCAAGTTGTTGTTGTGCACCAACTGCTCGGTCGACTGCCCATACCACCAGAAACTACCGGTAATCAGCAGCAAAAGGCACGTTCCGTACAGAAAACGACATTTTCGCTCGAGATTGGTCTCGCCGAGAACTCGCTTGATGGAACGATACGACATACGGATTAGCTTACTTGAAGGGAGTCAGTTACCCTTGAATTCTAGCGCTTTCGGCCATCTGAAACTACCCAGATTTCCCAGGCAAGCTCACATCATGTCGATCGGGTCGACATCGGCAATCCACACGACATCCTCGGGAACAGCAATTTTCTCGCGACATCGCAGTACCGCGTTACGCATCAACTGCCGATCGAAGCTGTGTAGCAGCAAGTGATAGCGGTAATTTCCCCGTAGTTTCTCGATCGGTGCCGGAGCTGGCCCTTGCTGCGAGATCTCACCTCGATTTTCCTCGGCGAAGCGTGCCATCTCTTCCGAGACCCGTTGCATGAACAGTTCGACCGACGGCTGTGTCGGCCCACGAGCAATAATGCGAACCATGTGCGCGAAAGGTGTCATCTGGAAATCGCGACGGAAAGGAAGCTCACGTTCGGCAAACAGGGCGTAATCGTGCCGCGTGGCGGCTTCGATCGCAGGATGATCGGGGCTGAGCGTTTGCACCAGCACTTCCCCCCCCAGATCGCCACGCCCTGTCCGCCCGGCAACCTGGGTAATCAATTGAAAGGTCCGCTCCCCAGCGCGTACGTCTGGAAAGTGAAGTGCCGTGTCGGCATTGATCACGCCGACCAATGTCACGTTTGGAAAGTCGAGTCCCTTGGCGATCATCTGCGTACCGACCAGGATCTTCACTTCGCGATTTCGAAACCGCTCTAACGCCGCTTCGTGCGAGCCAGGCTTCTTCATCGTGTCCGAGTCCATCCGGATGATCGGGTACGAGCCGAACTTTGACTTCACCTCTTGCTCCAGCTTTTGCGTCCCGATCCCTGAGAAACGTATCCCAGAGTAACGGCACGTCGGCACCGGACAGACGCGCGGGGCGGTGCTGCGGTAATCGCAGTAATGGCAAACCGTGCTGCCATCGGTTATGTGATGCGTCAGCGGGATCTCGCAGTGAGGGCATTCGACCAGGTGACCGCACGCAGGACACTGTATGTGCGTGCTATGGCCGCGGCGATTGAGCAGCAAAATAATCTGCCCGTCCTGTTCCAGCGTTCGCTTCATTGAATGATAAAGCTGCCGACTGATTGCTCCGCGAAAGCTGGTCGTTTTGTCGTAGCGCATGTCGACCGTACGTACGGCCGGAAGCGGTCGGTTGCCGATGCGATTAGGCATCGCGATCAGTTCGTATTCCCCCTTCTGCGCCCGGTAGAATGTTTCGAGCGAAGGAGTCGCAGTCCCCAGAATCAGCGGCACTTTTTCGTATTCGGCCCGCTTGGCGGCGACTTCGCGTGCATGGTATCGCGGAACGGAATCTTGCTTGAACGACGTGTCATGCTCTTCGTCCAGAATGATCATGCCCAACTGCGGCGTGGGTGCGAAGACTGCGCTTCGAGCACCAACGACCACATTGACGATCCCTGAAGCAATACGCTTCCACTGCCAGTGCCGCTCGACGTCGCTCATGTGGCTATGCAGCACGGCGATCCGATCGAACCGTGAGGCGAAGCGTTGTTTGGTTTGCGGCGTGAGGCTGATTTCGGGCACCAGGACAATTGCCTGCTTGCCTTGATCGATCACATGCTGAATCGCCTGGATATAGACTTCCGTCTTCCCACTGCCAGTCACGCCATGCAGCAAGATTGGCTTCGGCTGGGGCGATTTCACTTGGTTCAAAATGACTTGTAGTGCCGAGGCCTGCATCTCGCTAAGCGTCTTGGCAGGCTCGCGTTCCATGTCGATTTCGTCGAAATGGGCATGGCTCACTCGGCGAACTTCCGACGCGATCAGCTTCTTTTTTCGCAGCCCGGTGATGGGGGCTTGGGTGCAACCACATTTCTCAGCCAGATCGCCCGGCGTCATGGGCTTGCTGGCAGCGGCCAAGGTTGCCAGAACCTTGTGCTGCTTTTCCGGAAGCTTGATAGTCGACAGCCGCATGACCACTTCGGACGGAACGCTCAGCAGCGTGACTTCACGCGTGCCGGCATTTCCACGCACGGCGGCCGGAATGACCGCGTCGAGCACCTGGCCCCAACTGGCCAGATAATAGTCCGCCATCCACTGCGTCATCTGCAGCATGTGGGAAGATAACAGCGTTTGCTGATCCAAGGTTCCTAGAACGTATTTCAGCTTCCGCGTGCCGTATTCCTTCCGTTCAACCGCAACGCAGTACGCCATCACGCGTCGATTGGAACGCCCCAGCGGAACATAAACCCTTCGTCCCGGCAAGACTTCGCCGACCAGTTCGTCGGGAACCAGATAGTCGAAAGTCTTCTCAGGGCCCGTAGACATCACGATCGACGCCACTAACCCAGTCTGGGCATCGTCCTGTTCCCAGGGAGTGGAATCGTCGCCGAAAAGTCCTTTTTGGTTCTTCACCGAGATCTGAGATGCTAGGGTTTAGTTGGGTCGTTCTAGAAATGACTGCCGGGGACCGATACGATAGCAGTTTGAGGGCAAGCTTCCCACCCACAGCGACTTCGACCTTATCTCGAGGGGGTGTACCATGCGTCTGGGAATCTATGGGGGATCATTCTCCCCAATTCACAACGGTCACTTGCTTTTGGCAGAATCGTGTCGGGAACAGTGCGGACTGAACGAAGTCTGGTTCCTACCGGCTGCCTCGAACCCCTTGAAGCAGGATGTCGAGCTGGCGTCCGATGCTCATCGTACGGCAATGGTAGAACTGGCAATTGCTGGCAACCATGCCTTCAAAGTCAGCCCGATCGAGCTGGAACGTGGCGGTCTCAGCTATACCGTCGATACGCTGCGAGAAGTCCGACAGATCGTTCCGCATGCCGAGCTATTTCTGTTGATCGGCGGCGATTCGTTCGCTTCGCTCTTTCACTGGCACAAGATCGAAGAGATCTGCGAGCTGGCAACCATCTGCACCGTCGGTCGCCCTGGCTTCGATCTGAATGACTGGGGTCGATTGCCGGAAGTTCTCAACGAAGATCAAATGACGCAGATCAAGCAGCACTTCGTCGAGATGCCGCTGATCGATCTTTCCAGTACCGAGATCCGCCGCCGCGTTACCGAAGGACGTTCGATCCGTTACATGGTGCCCCGCAGCGTCGAGAAGTACATCGAAACGCAGCATGTTTTCCGCAATCAGCCGACACACGTCTAAGCATCGGCTGTAATGCCAGCACCGATTAAGCTGCGCGACGGCGTCCGAGCACCTGGCCCAGTTGCGGTGTAAGAGGTGTCTGTTCGAGGGCAGGATCCGACTTTAAAGCATCGAGAACTTGCTCGAGTTGTTCCATCGACGAAAGGCTGAGATCGAGGAAGATCCAGCGTTTGCCGGCCATTTCGCAAACACCGCCTCCCTGACCGTTGAGCCATTCGCGGCGGATCTGATAGCCAAGGTCTTTCGCCGTAGCGATCGCCTGGTCAAGTAGATCGAGGGTGTGCATCCTTGCTAACTCCGATGATCTAGGCAATTTGCATGAGCAGCCACAAAGACTGCGGATTATTCCGTCACGAATTGTAGCGGTCACCTAGGGATCGACGATAGACATATTACGGGACGTGCTGCCCCCTGCATTCGAATTGCCAGCAAGGAAGCTGTCGATTCGCAGATTGCCAGCTGCTAGCTCGTCACCGGTCAATCGCGGAACTAACGCAAGCAGGCTCAAGGATGACCCACTCGCAAGCCCCCTCCGAAACTTCCATCATCGAGCGTCAGGCCAAAGAAATTGAAATCCTGAAGCGACGCTTGCTCGAAGCGCAGAAGCTGACGGCCCTCGGTGAACTGGTCAGCACGACCACGCACGAATTCAACAACGTGCTGATGTCGGTGATCAACTATGCCCGCATGGGGCTTCGTCATACCGACGACCAGACACGTAACAACTGTTTCGAAAAGATCGCCGCCGCTGGCGAACGCGCCGCCAAGATCACGACCGGTGTTCTGGCCCTGGCCAAGAATCGTGGCGACCGCATGGAACCGACCGACATCGCCAAGATTGTCGACGACTCGATTGTGCTGCTGGAACGGGAACTGCGAAAGTATCGCATCGCCATCGATTTCCAGCGTGGCGAAGTCCCCCAGGCCCTGGCCAATGGCAACCAGGTGCAGCAGGTCTTGTTGAACCTGATGATCAATGCCCGCCAGGCAATGCCTCAAGGTGGTCAACTGATTCTGAAACTGTCGTTCGACCCTCAGTCGAACATGGTCGATCTGTTGGTTCGTGACCATGGCTGTGGCATTCCAGCTGATCAACTGCCGCATATCTTCGATGCGTTCTTCACCACCAAGAGTGGACCTGATGAAACCGGCAAGGGGGGAACCGGCATCGGTCTTGCGGCATGCCGTGACATTGTCGAAGCCCACAAAGGTAAGATCCGCGTGCAAAGCACGGTGGGTGTTGGCACCGCGTTCACGATTCGAATTCCGGCGGCGACTGCGAACCAGGCTGCCCCGGCACCTGTCTCTCGCGGAGTGCCGATTGCCGGAAACGAAATGCTTCCCGCGTCGCCGGTGCGGCAATAGGCGAAACTTGGCCACTTCATGGCAAGTTCACGGAATACGGACTTGTCACAAACGAAATCGCGCACATAATAACGCTTATGAACAACAGCTGGCAGTTTTATTTTGGTTTCTTCTTTACCTACTTTCCGAGTAGGGCCGAGGATTCTGTGTAAAGCTGCCAAGCCATAAACGCGAGAACACCAAAGCCCTGAATCGGAAAACGGTTCAGGGCTTTTTTTGTTTCCCGACTCAACCTTAACGATCCCACACCTCACCAAACCAAGCCAGGGAAGAGAAAGCAAATGATCATTGTCATGAAACGCGAAGCGACCGAAGCCATGGTCCAGCATGCCGCCGAAAAAGTCGAGAAACTCGGCCTGAAAGCCCACGTGATTGTCGGCACCGAACGTACCGTGATCGCCGCCATCGGCGACAAACGAGAAGAGATGCGTGAATCGCTCGAGACCGTTGCTGGCGTCTCGAAGGTGGTTCCGATCCTGGCGCCTTATAAGGTGGCCAGTCGCGAAGTCAAACCGGAACCAACGCTTGTCAAAGCAGGCAGCCTGGAAGTTGGCAACGGCATGTGTGGCGTTATCGCCGGCCCATGTAGCGTTGAAGACGAAGAGCAAATCGTCAAATCGGCCAAAGCGGTCAAAGCCGCCGGTGCCACGGCCCTGCGAGGTGGCGCTTTCAAGCCACGCACAAGCCCTTACTCGTTCCAGGGTCTGAAGGAAGATGGCCTCAAAATGCTGGCCACGGCCCGGGAAGAAACTGGCCTCGCCGTCGTCACCGAAGTGGTTGCTTCGGAAGATGTTGAGCTGGTCGCTAAGTACGCTGACGTCCTGCAAATTGGTGCTCGCAACATGCAGAACTACCGCCTGCTGGAAGCGGTCGGACGCGTGGACCGCGCTGTGCTGCTGAAGCGTGGCCCTTCCGCTTCGATCGACGAGCTGCTGCTCGCCGCAGAGTACATTCTGAACGAAGGCAACAGCCGCGTGATGCTATGCGAGCGAGGTATCCGCACCTTCGAATCGCACACCCGCTTCACCCTGCCCTTGGCCACGGTGACCTACTTGCATCAAAAGACTCACCTGCCGGTCGTTATCGATCCGAGCCACGGTACCGGTCATGCCTCGCTGGTGCCAGACATGTGTGTTGCCGCCGTTGCCATTGGCGCCGATGGCATCATCGTCGAAGTGCATCCAGAGCCAGATGAAGCGATGAGCGACGGTTACCAGTCGCTCGACCTGCCAACCTTCGCCGCCACGATGCAGCGCTGCCGTGCGGTCGCCAATGCCGTTGGCCTGAAGTGTGGTGCGGACGTCTAGTCGCATCCGCTGAGCATGGTTGAGGTGAGAGCTCAAAAAGAACGCCGCGTGATCCAGACGATCATGCGGCGTTCGATGGCTCGCACTAGAAAGCGTTCGATTACGAAGACCGTTTTCGTTCCAACGCAAACTTCAATCGACGATGATCGTCGTTCGACAGCAGCGCGAACAGTTTCTTCGAGATCGGATCATATAGCACTTCGCCGTAGGTCGTTTTGCGAAGGTCGCTCAGCTCTCGTTTAGTATCGTTAATCATCGCCGCAGCCGACGACTTGCTCAGGTTCAAATGACTGACGTCATACGCTTCCAACCAAGGCATGATCGGTACGGTCTGTTCGGCGACTAACTGAACGGTCGTCGCATTGATCGGCAAGGCTTCCAGTTTCCAGGCCTTGCAGAACTGATCGAGTGCTTGACCTGCGGTGACACCTGGGGCCGACAAGGTGACCGGCGTCGCCGGGCCAATCTTGTTGAGGGCAAGCGAATCCCAGTCGCACAAGATCGTGAGCCCCGTTTTCTTTTCGAGCTGGTCGACTACTTTAAACATCGGCGTTGGCACAACGATCTGGATCTTCACATCTTTTTGCAACGCGGGTGCCAACTGCTGTTCGCGCGAGGTCAGACTGAATAGTCCCGGATTGTATTTGCTGCGCGGCATCAGCCCGCGAGCGACCCGCAACTTCTCGAGAAAGACCAACGCTTTGAACTGGGCAACTTCGGACTGGGTGACCATGATCGCGTCGGGATCGATGCGATAAAGCCCTTCGCCGCGGGATTGCTTCCACGAAAGAGGCTCGACCAAGTGGGTCAGCATGTAGGCGATGTCGGCCACTTGCTGCTGGTTTTCTACCAGGTCGTCGACCAACAGACGCTGCGTGCGACGATGTCCGTCGAGCGGCTGCGTGATGCTGATCCGGGCACTCTTATCGGTAACGTGCGTTTCCAGACCGAACGGCCGGATGGCACTGTCCAGAATACCTTGGACCGAAGTCTGCGTTTGATTGATCGTGATCGGCGTGGTCGCCGTGATATCGGCAGCGGCTAACGCCAACGGATCGATCGTGACCGGGACCGTGCTCATCTGGGTGACGAACGAAGCGAAGTCGTTCAGCGGCATTCCTTGAAATTCAATCCGCACGATCGGATCGCCCAGTCGCTGAGCAACATCGACGACCGGGATCGGTGGCACCAGTTCTGGTTGAACGGAAACGACCGGCTCAGGAGTAGTGGTCGCGGCGGCCGGGGCATTCGGAGCACTTCCGCCTGCGTTCTCAAAAGCGGAAGGATCGAGAATCGGGAACGATTCGCCGAAAACCTCGTACAGCGGGTCATCCTTCAGTTCGAGAATCGAAGGAGAACGATCCGCGACAACCGGATTGCCAGCGTCCGTTGATGGATCGGCTGGCTTGTCAGGCATTGCCGCCGGCGGATTCGCGGCGTCGGGATTATCGAACAGGAACGGATTGTCGTCCGTCGGCATCATCGGATCGGCTGGCTTAGCAGTCGGCTCTGGCTTCGGCTGGTCGGTTGTCTCTGTCTCGGCCGGCGTCTCTTCGTCCGCTGGAATCTCGGCTGCGGGCACTCCCTCAGGTGGCGTTTCCGGCAAGGCAGCTTCGACAGGTTCTTTGGCTTCCGGCTCTTCGGTGGTGACTGGTTCTTCTTCGACCGGTGGGTCGGCCTGGGCGACTTCGACCGGCTGGTTTTCGTTTGGATCGACCGGCGGAGGTGTGGCTTTGCCTGAAAAGACCGAGTAACCAATCACCGCGAAGGTGGTCAGGGCCATCACCGACGTACCACCAATCAAGGCAACATTCCGCCACTTGCCAACCGAAGCGGTGTCGCTGAACCGATGGACTTCCGGCGGCGTTTCCGGAGGGGCAGCATCCGAGGCACCGGCAGCCACAGGGGCGGCCTCGGGCTTGTGATCGAGCATCTCGTCGAGGTTATCAAACATCGCCTCGGAATCCGAGACTTCGACATTCGCCGTTTCAGGCTCCGGTGGTTCGACCGGTGCTGGCGGCGCGACCGGAGGCGTTGCGGCGACCTTGGGCTTCTCTTCCGTCTGCTTCTTGGCCGGCTTGGCTGCTTCCGGCTTTCCACCAGCAGGCGCAGGCTCGGCGATCTCGATCATGCTGCCACATTTGGGGCAGTTCACGATCTGACCGATCAACGAGCGGCTGGTCACCTTCAGGCGAGCGGCACAGGTCGGGCATTGAACACGGAATGGAGTCACGCAACTTCTCTGGGCAAAGACAAGACTATTTGATTTTGAATACTTCCGGCAGCGTGTATTTGTTCGTTTCGGCTGCCTTGCGGGTGGTGACAATCACCTTCTTTTCCGATTCGGGACCATCCACCGGATGCACCACGTAAATCAGCTTTTGAACCTCGGTCCCGGCACCCGGAGAAGCTTCCGGATTGGCTCTTACCAGTAGCTGAGCCAGGATCTCGCCGACTGGCTTGTTGTCATGATGGAAATCTTTGATCTCTTTGTTGCGGGTGATGCCGTCCAATTGGAGGTCGCCACCTTTGATCTCGATTTCAAGGCCCGCTTCGTCACCGATGTCGCGGATGGCGAATTCGAGGGAATTCTGCGGGAATGAGATACTCATTTTGCTGGCTAGTTTCTCGGCGATTGTCTCCGGTTTCTTCTGGGCCGGCATCCCCCCCCCTGCCGCTGGAGCACTTGCCCCCGACATGTTGGCGGCCAGCATCAGTTCCGTGCCGGCGACAAGGTTTTGCCCTGCGGAAGCAGGCAGCATGATATTCACTACGGCTTGATTGGCTTCGACACCAGTTCGTGTGTGCTGATAGGCAAAGCGAACCATGTTCGGAAACTGCAAAGCGAGACGACGCCAGTAAGGCGTTGGATTCAAGGCAGGAATCGCATCTTCCAACCGACGCGAAACACCATTGATCTTTTCCTTCATCGAACTGGCCAGGCCTGGCGGATCGAGACTCAGCGAACCGATGCATCGCATTTCGACGTAAAGGTTCTTCCCGAGATGTCCACTCACCAGCACGCCACGCAGCCCTTCCCCCAGAAAGTCTTTCAGGGGTGCCGTCGCGACCGATAATTCGCCACGCATTGCCTGAGCGGCATTCGTATTAAGGAACTGTGGCTCGACCAACAAGTTAACCGTTTGCAGATTGTCCGATTCGCGGCGAAGTTGTTCCAGTTCGCGGGTAAGCTGCGGAGCGGAAACGCCGGCCTGGGCAATGGCTTGCACGACCGCCTTGTTCCCTGCGACGAACTCCTGGCTTTCTTTGCCAGGCATCGGCATCACGGTCCAACCTTTGACGTCGTACATCGGAACTGCAGCCCCTGAAACGGGCGTCGGGTTCCCCCAAGCCGAAATCAAGTCGGTGCTTCCTTTCATGCGAGCGACCAGGCACGGAGGTCCGTTGGCCGTGGATGCTCCCATACCAATGGTCAGCGAATCGAGCTGTTCGAGGCGAACTCCGAGGCTGCTTTCCAACTGCTGGCGAATCTCGGTGAACTGCGGGCCAAGGGCTCGCAAGATTCGATCCCCTTCCGGACTGCCGGTCAATTCGCTCGGGCGAACGACCAGGGCGAGTCGAGTGTCTTTCGGCAGGCCGGTCAGATCGATCGGTTCGCCTGAGGTAGGCGAGGCCCACAACGTTTGACCATCGTCGGCCACCAACTGCGGACCGGTCGGCGTGACAGGCTCGGGATTGGTGTCGACCGGCGTGTCAGGCGTTTGCGGATCTTCTTCAACCGGCGTTTCCACAACTGAGGTGTTGTCGGCGATTTCTTCGGATGGGAACAAGATGCCCATGCCGTAATAGCCACCAACGATCGCTGCGATCGCCATCACGCTCAAGACCACCAGGCTGGTGATCTTGCGCTGGAACTTTCGCTTGCGGATGCGTTCTGCCAACGCCGATGCCCGGCCTGGGGTCGCTTCGCCGACGGGCTGAGCCGCTGGGACCGCGGTCGCCACCATCGGCTGAGCCACCATGCCTGGGGCAACCGGCTGTGCCATCGGAGGCTGCGGAATGCCTGCTTGCGGTGCGACGGGCTGTGGCATGCCACCACCTGGGAACGGCGCGGCGGCCGGCGGTGCTGGCTGCGGAACCGGAGTCGCCGCAGGAGGTGCTGCTCCGGGAAATGGCATCGCGGCTGGTGGAGCGGCGGCGGCTGGCGGAGCAGCAACTGGTTCTGCTGACTGCGCGGCGAGCTTTTGCAAATAGGTTCCCAGCGTTGGCGGTGTCTCGCCAATGGCCGGAGCCAACTGCGAAGCTTCGATGAACGGACGCAGCGCTTCGGCAACGTCCTGGGCGTTCTGGTATCGGCCGCCAGGGTTCTTGGCCAACAGATACTGGACGACCTGCATCAGTTCGCCGGGGATGTACGGAGGTGTCGGCACGTTGGCCGTGAGATGCTGCTGCAAACGTTCGGCAACCGAGCCAGCGACCATCGGCTTGCCGGTCAGCAGATCGAACAAGATCGAGCCAAGGGCATAGATGTCGGTCAGCTTGGACGGTGCCGCGCCAGCTTGTTGTAGTTCTGGTGCAGCCACGTTCGCTAACGCATCGAGGCGAGCCTTTTGTTCTTCATCGTTCCAGGCAATGGCCTCGACTGGACGAACCGGCAGATGCAGCAGCTTCAAGTTGCCAGTCGGCTCGAGCCAAAGCTGATCCATCGTTAGATCGCCCAGGACCATCCCCTGGCTGTGGATCTGCGTGGCGCCGAGGGCTGCCTGACGGGTAAGCCGGGCACAGTCGGGCGCAGGAATCGGAACGCCATCCCCTGGCCGGCTTTCGGCCAACGGGTTGCCGTCGAGCTGTTCGGTCACCAGATAGCTGCGTTTAGGCCCCTGGCGCAGGTGAAAGCAGCGGATCAGATGCGGATGCGGAACCGACGAGCGAAGACGACACATCTGCTGCACAATCGGAAATCGCACCGGATCGGCTTGGATCTCCGGGGCGATCGGATGCATCCAGACGGGATGGCCGCTGGAAAGGTGCTTGGCGACGAAGGTTCCCTGCAGGACGCCGGAATCGATCCGATCGACGATCTGGTATTCGCCAATCGTGAGCGCCTTGGCCCGACCTGCGAGCAGAACACGAGCCTGATAGGCGGTCAGATGGCCACCTTTGACCAGCCAGGTCGCTAATACCCGAGCATCGCCATTGTTAGCGGTCTGCTGATACTGATCGTGTAGTGGTTTACAGGCCTCTTTCGTCATCAGGCCTGATTCCAGGATCAGCTTCCAGAAATCGTTCGTCTTGGTTACTTGCATGCTTATCTATGTTGAGCGGTGGCGATTTCCGCTTGGAACACGGAAAACGAAAGACCGAAGGCTTCCCGTTGCAGGGCGTAAAGCTTGTTTTATCAACGTATTAGTGTACCGCG
Organism: Bremerella cremea; assembly: GCF_039541315.1. GTDB lineage: Bacteria > Planctomycetota > Planctomycetia > Pirellulales > Pirellulaceae > Bremerella > Bremerella cremea. The sequence continues at coordinate 880,833 of NZ_BAABFZ010000003.1, forward strand.
CAGGTTCGATCGAGAGCAAAAGATCCGTCATGTTTTGACGATCGTTACTGCCGGGATGGGGGTGCTTCGGCAAAACCGGAACGATCCGTACCTGCTTCGTCGACAGCCCCCTCCCCGAGACGAGGGAGCCCAAATGGTCGATTTTAAAGAATCTGCCCGAGATTAGGCAGTCAGGGCCGGAACTGTTTGTTTGATAACTTCAATCGCACCATTGACTTGCGCCATCGAGATATCCAAGTGGGTCACCATCCGGATCTTTTGTGGGGCGACAGCCAGCGTGCGAACGCCTCTTTCTTCCAGAGCTTTCTGCAGTTGGGCGGCGGTGCCCAGTTGCTCGTCGAGGGCGAAAATCACGATGTTCGTTTCGACCGGATCGACATCCAGCATCAGGCCTTCAGTTTGCCGGATTCCCTCGGCCAGTTTGGCGGCCATCTGGTGATCTTCCACCAGGCGGCTGACGTTGTTCTGCAGGGCATAAAGCGCTCCGGCGGCGATGATGCCCGACTGTCGCATGCCGCCACCAAACAGCTTCCGGGCACGCTTGGCCTGCTGGATGAACTCGGCAGGACCAGCCAAGGCACTTCCGACCGGAGCCCCCAGTCCCTTACTGAAGCAAACGCTGACGGTATCGAACAACTGGCTCCACTGGGCCACCGAGATATCGGTCGCAGCGGCGGCGTTGAAGAGTCGAGCCCCGTCGAGGTGCGTCTTCAAACCGTTCTCATGGGCCCACGAAGTAATCTGCTGGACCGTGTCGAAAGGCTGAACTTTCCCAGAGCCGCGATTGTGCGTGTTCTCTAGACAAACCAAGCGTGTCCGCACCAGGTGATCGTTGATCGGGCGAATCGTCCCTTCAAATTGTTCCGGCGAAAGCACGCCATGGACGCCAGGCAACGTGCGAGCCACCACACCGCTTAGCTGGGCGAAAGCGGCTTGTTCGTAGTTGTAGACGTGGCAGTTTTCTTCACACAGAAATTCGTCGCCTGGCTGGCAGTGAAGACGGATGGCAATCTGATTGGTCATGCTGCCGGAAGGCATGAAGATCGCGGCCTCTTTTCCCAACATATCGGCGGTGAGACGTTCCAGGCGTTCGGTGGTTGGATCGATATCGATCACGGCGTCGCCAACTTCGGCCTGGGCCATAAACTGACGCATGGCAGTGCTGGGCTGGGTGACCGTGTCGCTGCGAAGATCAATCGGAAAACTCATGAACCACCGAAGGGGATCGAGGATGGTTGATAAACAAAAAAGGCCTCCCATCATTTTGACGGGAGGCCTTCCAAGTGCCAAGGAGGCGGCAAAGATCGCCCGCCTGCTTTAGAAATTACCGGGAATTTCCTGTCCGTCGTTTCGCTGCAAGAGCCACTTCAGCACGTTGGCATCGACGTTCTCGGAAATGAATCGCACCGATCCATCCACAAACGCTGCCTGAAAACCACCTGGCTGCGACTTGCCAATGCCATTCCAAATATGCAGCAGATTGACTTCCAAGTCGCTGGGCTTCGTCCAGATAACGGCGGCTTCGTCGTTGGCTTCGACCGCAAAGATCGTGTTCGACATGCCATCGGGGAAGTCGGCAAACCTTGGCCCCGTCGCTCTGCCATTCGCGTCCAGCTTCGGCTCTTCAAAGGCCATGTCCTTACCCAGTGGCACCAGGTAAGTCGTATAGCCTTCAGGAGCGGTGCTATTGGGGTTCCGATAAACTTCCGGCATGAACTGAATGAGCTGCTTGTTGTGTTCGCTGTCCCAAGGCTCGTCCAATTTGAACTGTTCGTAAAGGGTGTTTTGTTCGAGGAACGGCAAGATCAACACTCGCCACGACAGCAACTTCTTGCCATCCTTATCGAGGTTCGCCTCAGGCGGAAACGTTCGATAGGTATCGTGATAGTTGTGCATCGCCAGGATAATCTGCTTCAAATTATTCATCGATTGCATGCGACGTGCCGCGGATCGTGCTTGTTGAACGGCAGGTAGCAGAAGCGCCACGAGAATACCAACCACGGCGACGTTGGTGGCAGCCGCGTTGTTGCCATCTTGCTCGAACTTGAGCACCAGCGAGTTGCCTTCCTTGACCGGCTTCAAGCCATTGAGCATTTCGTCGGCGATACGCGTCTGATACTTGCCCATCGCAACTTCGATTTCGTCGTCGCTCTTCAGCATTTGATTGGCCTGGAGGACCATGGCTTGCTTGCCGAGATCAAGCGTGAACTGAACCATGTCTTCCAAACGACCGGTGGCTGTTTTATCGACGCCGTTCACCTTGAGCACGGCACCCATCTTCTCGGTGCAGTAGCAACTGAGCGTGATCGATTCGGTGTAGTTCGGAATCTGCTTATACATCGCGAATGGTGGCACCAGCGGTGCTTGAGCCAGCATGCCATTAAGCTGTTCACGAACCGGTCCGACGTTGATCCCGATGAAACCATCGGCGTCGTTGTTGTTGGCCTGCAGCATCTTGGCAGGTTCGGTCAGTTCAGCGCCTGGGCCGGTTTCGACGGCGTTCTGCACCGCCCCGGCGGTTCCGAACAGGAAGGAGTGCTCGTCCAACAGATGCCCGGCCAGGTAATCCATCTCGAAGCTATCCAGCAGAAACACTTTGCCGTTGATCGCAGAGTAGAACTCTTTGATTTCCTCTTCTTCTGGCATGCCATCGGCCAGTTCTTCGATATTGGCGAGGAAGGTTTCCTGGCTCAAGGTTTCCGAAGTACGGACGATCGAGAACATGTCCGGGTAAGGATAGTCCGGAGTCGGCGGCGTAATGCAGAATGTAATCGAGGTGAACTTCATCGGATCAAAACCGAGATACTTCTTGCCGAAGGCCTCGACCACTTCCACCGGATAGGCTCGAGTAATGTCGCTCCCCAGAAAGCGGTTCGCTTTCACAAAGCCCACACCCACCGAATTGGCCGGCACATAGCCCAGGCCTGGCAAGTCGTCGGCGGCTGGTGCCGGTGCGGCTGCCTCTTGGGCCAGCAGCATTTGGGGTGGAAAGGCCATCGTGGCCGAAAGAAAACCGATCAGAATCGCACTGAAAAGATGTCTCATGGAAAAGTCGCCTCCGCGGAGTCCATGCAAGGAAAGAAACAGATCTGCTCCACAACTGGCAAGTTATAGACGGTATGGAGCCCCCCATCGACTATTTTATGGAAAGTTTGTGTTCAACTGACCTCGATCTTCCCACTTCCCCTGCCTGTTCGGGGCAGGCGGCCCGGGATTGGTAAAGTAGAATTCGCAGCGTACCATGAGGGATTCCATTCCAACCTCGGGAGCGGCTATACGCGTGAACGATTCGTCAGCAATTCCATTTTTGGCCACGACTGCCTTCGGGATCGAAGCGGTCACCGCGCGCGAACTGCAACTGCTCGGCTATCAGACCGAGATCGTCGGCTCTGGCCGTGTCCGATTCACCGGCGACTATCGTGATGCCATGCGGACCAATCTGCATCTGCGAACCGCCGATCGCATTCTGATTGAAGTCGCCCAGATCCCGGCCGGCGACTTCGATGCACTCTTCGAAGGGGTGAAGGCCCTACCCTGGGAAACCTGGATCGATGCCAAAGGGGCTTTCCCGGTTAAAGGTCGCAGTTACCAGTCGCAGCTCACCAGTGTTCCGGCGGTGCAGCGAGCCACCAAGCGTGCGATCGTCGAGCGTCTGCAGTCGGTGCATGGCAACCTCCCGGAAACCGGGGCGAACTACACCATCGAAGTCGCGATCGCCAAAGACATCGCCACTCTGACCATCGATACCTCAGGCGCCGGCCTGGCCCGACGTGGTTACCTCGATCCCGATCGCCATTCGCCGATGAAGTCGACCTTGGCGGCGGCGCTCGTGCAACTGAGTTACTGGGACAAAGATCGCCCCCTGGTCGACCCGTTCTGTGGCAGTGGCATTCTGTTGATCGAAGCGGCGATGATCGCCCGCAAACTCGCGCCAGGTTTACTGCGAGACTTCGCGCTAATCGAATGGCCTGCCGTCGATCAGGAACAATGGCTCGACCTGCAGGAAGAGGCCCGGGCAGAGGAACTGGAGTCGCTGCCAGAGTCGATCATCGGCTACGACGAAGATCCTTCCGCCTTGCGACTGGCCCGTCGCCAGGCGATGTCAGCCGGTGTCGACAAAGACATCCACTTCCAGGAGCAAGCCTTCGCGCAGATGACCAGCAAGCGAAAGTATGGCTGCGTCATCACCAGTCCGCCGTACGACGATCATTCCCGATCACGCCGCACGATGTGGGATTTCTATCGCAGTTTTCCCGATATTTTCCGCCAGTTGCCGACCTGGTCGCACTTCATCCTGACGGCGTTCCCCGAGTTCGAGCGAGCAATGGGGCAAGAGGCGAATCGTCGTCGCAAGATGTACAACGGTCGCGTCGAGTGCCACTACTATCAATTTCATGGGCCACCGCCGCCGAAGGCTGACGACCCCAAACAGGAAGTCGAAGAAGAAGTCGTCCCCAAGCCACGTCCGGTCATTCAACCGGCGTTTGGTGGCTTGGACGACAAGGCTCGCGAACAAGCTCAGTTGCTCAAGAGTCGTCTATCGAAACGAGCCCGTCATTTTCGTCGCTGGCCGAAGCGAGGCATCTATTGCTATCGGCTGTACGATCGCGACATCCCCGAGATTCCGCTGGTGATCGATCTGTATCACGATTACCTGCACATCACCGATTACGAACGTCCGCACGACCGGACACCGGCTCAATATGCCGACTGGCTCGATCACATGTGCGAGGCGGCTCGCGAGGTGCTGGAGATTCCAGAAGGGCAGATGTACGTGAAGCATCGGGCTCGGCAGATCGGAACGACCCAGCACGAAAAAGTGGCCGACGATTCCCACATCATTACGGTCGAAGAAGGTGGCTTGAAGTTCGAGGTCAACCTGTCGGACTACGTCGACACTGGCTTGTTCCTCGATCACCGTAACCTACGCAGTCAGTTTCGGGATGAAGCTTCCGGCAAGCGTGTGCTGAACCTGTTTTGTTACACCGGGGCTTTCAGTGTTTATGCCGCAGCCGGCGGTGCGACCTCGACCACGAGTGTGGACCTGAATGCGAACTATCTGGACTGGGCAGGCCGCAATTTCCAGCTCAATCGGCTCTCGATCGCCAAGCATCACTTTGTGAATAGCGACGTGATGCAGTACCTGCGTAAACAAATCGCCGGCGCGAAGTTCGATCTGGCGATCGTCGACGTGCCGACGTTCTCGAACAGCAAGAAGACGGACGATGTCTTTGACGTCCAGCACGACCATGTCGAACTGATCTTACGAACGCTCGACCTGATGAGCCCAGGGGCGGTGCTCTATTTCTCGAACAACTTCCGCCGCTTCAAGCTGGACGAAGAAGCGCTCGCAGGCCTGTCGATTCGAGAGATCTCGAAGCACACCGTGCCTGAGGACTTTCGTAATCAGCGCATCCATCGCTGTTGGCGAATCGCGAAACCGGGTGGAGATAGCTAAGGTGAATTGCGGTCGTCTTGCCGTTTGACCGCAGTTTCACCCTAAAACGGGGGTGCTCCAGCAATTACAATCTGACTGGTGCCATTTATTAAGATTTGCTAACTTAATCTTACCCCCGCTTCCCTCACCGGAAGTTCCATCCCACCTCGATCCCTGCTGGACGCCCCCACCATGCCAACGCGCGGTACTTTATTTCTATTGCTATGGGCATTGCCTTGCCTGATCTTCACAGGCTGTGCTGAATCCAACCAAGCGGAATCGCTCGGAGCGACCGCGGAAGGTACGGTTCTTCTGAATGGCTCTCCAGTTGAAGGAGCCATGGTCACGCTCCGGTCGGCCGATCGCGGTCTGCCGAGTGCCTTTGGACGCACCGATGCCGACGGCAAATTTCAATTGGCCACATCGACCGCTAAGTCAGGTGTCGCCCCTGGCGAATACCGCGTGGTGATTACCAAGTTCGAAACTACGGCCGCCGACATCCCTTCCGAAGACGACCCTAATTACGCTGGCGGAATGAACTCGCAATCCCAAGCGGTGAGCGTGCTGCCCAAGAAGTATGCCGACGCGGCGCCTTCCCCATTCAAGGTCACGATTAGCGAAGGGGACAACACCTTCGATTTCCCCTTGGAAAACTAGACGGAAGCTCATTTCGCTCGTTCAATATTTCTCATTCAACAGATTTCATCGTGGCGGATCGATTCCCCTCGGTGCCTACCTTTCTGTTGAGAGTTCCTTCGATCATTTGATTCGATCCTTCCTGAACCCCACCTCCCTACAGGTCTCCCCTCATGCTCAACCGACGTCTTCCTGCGCGCGGATTTACGCTCGTCGAACTGCTTGTGGTGATCGCCATCATTGGCGTGTTGATCGCGTTGCTTCTACCGGCAGTGCAACAAGCCCGTGAAGCGGCTCGTCGCATGGAGTGCTCGAACAACATGAAACAGCTCGGACTGGCACTGCACAATTATCACGATATCCACAAAACCTTCGTGCCACGTCGCCAAGGCACCAACTTACCTTCGGGCTCGGACATGAGTGGCACCGAGAACCAGCACAACTGGGGTCGGGCCAGCGGCTATATCGGTTTGCTGCCTTACCTGGAACAAGGCGCGATGTACGATCGCATCACTGCCGGCGATGGCACCGTGGCTCCTTACGGTCCATGGGCCTGGCGTGCCTGGAGTGTTTGGGATACGCCCCCCTCGATGCTGAAATGCCCTTCGGCAACGGCTCGTAACGAACAAGCCAACTCGACCAACTACATGTTCAGCGCCGGCGACCAGATCACCAACAACCGCAGCGGTTATACCCTTCGCGGCGTGTTCGCTTCGGTGAAGGGCGTTGGCCTGCGTGACATCACCGACGGTTCGAGCAACACCATCGCCATGAGCGAGCGTTTGGTCACCAACTTCAGTCTTGGTTCCGGCGGAACTTCGATTCCGGTCAAGCATGGCACCGCGACCGGCTTTTCGGGCCTGGCCACCAACCCGGCGCAGTGCGTTACTGCCGCAAGCGGCCAGTTCTACATCGATCCTTCCAGCATCAAGGGCCGCACCGGCTGGCGTTGGACCGACGGTCAGATCGAAAAGGTCGGCTTCACGACCGTCTTGCCGCCGAACGCCCCTTCTTGCATCGATGGTGCCGATACCAATGGCGACGGTGCCAACACGATCATGCCCCCCACCAGCAATCATCCAGGCGGCGTGATGGGTCTGTTCTGCGATGGCTCGGTGTCGTTCGTCTCGGAAACGATCGATACCGGCGACCTGACCAACCCGACGGTGAACTCGGGCCGCAGCCCTTATGGCGTCTGGGGTGCCATGGGATCGAAGTCGGGCGGCGAAGTCGTCTCCCGCTAATTTGGGCCTCTCAGCGACGATATTGGAAACGCAGCAATACCCATCGCATGCTAGTGCGGTGGGTATTTTTATGCTGATCCCTTCGGTTTAGGCCTAATTTGCCTCGTCTGACAACAATTCCGCGAACCTGGAAAGGGCAATTGGGCCTTTTCTGCAGGGGCCAGGCAGACCAAAATGTTAGGTTTGGTTCAGACCGAGGGAATCCAACAGTGATTTCCTCTTCGCCCCAACACCCGTGTGCCAACCTAAGGGTCGCAATGGATTTGAAGTCGCAAATCGCTCGGATCGATACCCGACACGATGACGTCGATACCCAACTGCAACAGGTCCGTGACAAGCTAAGTCCCAAAGGGGATGTCGTCAGCGAAGCGGGACGTCGTCGGACGATCGAAGTCTTTGGCGAGCCGCTGAGTCCTCAGCAGGTCGTCCAGCGGATCTGCGCCGATGTCGAAAGCCGCGGCCTGGCAGCCGTACTCGAGTACGGCCAGAAGCTCGACGGCAAGCAGCTTTATGCCACCACCATTCGAGTCTCGGAAGAAGAACTGCGGCTCGCTCATGAAGCGGCCGATCCTGAGTTCCTGGCCACGATCCGCAGCATTCGCGAAAACATCCTTCGCTTCCAGTCGGCCATTCTGCACAAAGACGTGGAAGTGCCCATTGAACATGGCGGTCGGTTGCGACATCGCTATGCTCCGCTCAAGCGAGTGGGCATCTGCGTTCCTGGCGGTGCGGCTGCGTATCCTTCGACGGTCTTGATGACCGCGGTGCCAGCGATGGCGGCCGGTGTCGAAGAACTCGCCGTGATCGCTCCTCCGACTCCGTTCGGTTCGTACAATCTTGATCTGCTGGCGACCTGCGTCGAAATCGGCGTGAAGGAAGTTTACCGCGTCGGTGGTGCCCATGGCGTCGCCGCGTTGGCCTACGGCGTCGAAGGCATCCCGAAGGTTCAAAAGATCGTCGGTCCTGGCAATCTGTTTGTCGCCTTGGCCAAGAAGCATGTCTTCGGCGAGGTCGACATCGACTCGATCGCCGGTCCAAGCGAAGTGGTCGTTGTCGCGGACTCGACTGCCAAGCCAGAGTATATTGCCGCCGACATGTTGGCTCAGGCCGAACATTCCCCTGGCAGCAGCGTCTTGATTAGCTGGGACGAACAACTGATCGACGCCGCGTTGACCGAACTGGAAAAACAGGTCGCCGTTTTGGAACGCTGCGATCTGACGGTTCAAAGCCTGATCGACTTTGGCGCCGTGATTCTGACCAAGAACGAAGACGAAGCTTGTCGCATCGCCACCGACCTGGCGCCAGAGCATTTGCACATCGCCACGCAAGACAGCGAAGCGACCGCTGAAAAAATCCTCACCGCCGGAGCGACCTTCCTGGGTAACTTCACCCCGGTCGCTTTGGGTGACTATGCCGCAGGGCCATCGCACGTGCTTCCGACGGGAGCAACCGCTCACTGGGCCAGCGGCCTATCGGCGAACGATTTTCTTCGTTCGCGCAGCGTGATCCACTTCACCGAAGATGGCCTGAAGGCGATCGCCCCACTGGTTACGACTTTGGCCGATAAAGAAGGCCTGACCGCGCACAAACGCAGCGTGACCATTCGCACCGAAACCGAATAAACATCGCAGGAACACCATGGGCTATTTTCGTCCTGAAATCGAAGCCATCGCCGGTTATAAGCCTGGGGAACAACCGCAAGGCGGCAAGTTCATCAAGCTGAACACCAACGAGAACCCTTACCCTGCGTCGCCGAAAGTTGCCGATGCGATTCGTGCTCGACTCGACCAGGGACTCGAAAAGTATCCCGACCCAATCGGCACCGCGTTTCGCATTCGTGCGGCCGAAGTGCTAGGTGTCGAGCCTGACTGGATTTTGTGCGGCAACGGTAGCGACGATATCCTGACCATCCTGACGCGAGGCTTCGTCGGCGATGGCGAGTGGCTTCGCTTGCCAACGCCCAGTTACATCCTCTACAAGACGCTCGCCGACATTCAGGGAGCCGACAGCGAAGAGATCCAGTTCAACGATGACTGGACACTGCCGGAATCGTTTGGCACGGCCAGCAATCATTTGAAGTTGGCATTTCTGCCGAACCCCAACAGTCCGAGCGGAACGGTCGTTCCCAAAGATCAATTGCGAGCGATCGCGAACTCACTCCCCTGCCCTTTGTTGATCGACGAAGCGTACGCCGATTTCGCCGACGACAACTGCATCGACCTGGTTCGTGAAAACGAAAAGATCATGGTCTCGCGAACGCTCAGCAAGTCGTACGCATTGGCCGGTCTGCGGTTTGGTTTCGTGGTGGCTCAGCCTCATATGATCGAACAACTGATGAAGGTCAAAGACAGCTACAACTGCGATGCCCTCTCACTCGCCGGTGCAATCGCCGCGATCGACGATCAGAAGTGGGTTGCCGAGAACAAAGCGAAGGTGGTCGCCACACGTGCCCGGATGACCGGTCGGCTCCGTTCACTTGGCTTCACGGTGCCTGATTCCCAGGCCAACTTCATCTGGGCGACGCGACCAGGCGTCAAACTCAAACCGATTTACGAATTCCTCAAGGCGAACCATGTGCTGATCAGATACATGCAGTACCCCGGTATCACCGAAGGAATTCGCATCTCGGTCGGTACCGACGGCCAATCCGACGTATGCTTGGACTTGATCGAGCAATATCTCCAGCAGAATCCATAACCTCCGCATAATTGCCTGCCATGACCCGCATTGCCAAAATCGAACGCGACACGACCGAAACCCAGATCAAGCTCGAGATGAATCTCGACGGCACCGGCAACTTCTCGGGCTCGACCGGCGTTGGCTTCTTCGACCACATGCTGCAGTTGTTCACGCGGCACGGTTGTTTCGACTTAAAGGTCGAAGTGAACGGTGACCTGCACATCGACCAACATCACACGGTAGAAGACACCGGCATTTGCATCGGTCAGGCCATTCGTCAGGCGATTGGCGATAAGAAGGGGATTCGGCGATACGGTCACTTCACGCTGCCGATGGAAGAAACGCTGTGCAGCACGGTGTGGGACCTAAGTGGACGTTATTACCTGGTGTTCAACGCACCATTCACGACCGCCAAGATTGGTGACTTCGATACCGAACTGGTGGAAGACTTCTGGCAAGCGTTGGCCGCCAACGCGTTGTGCAACTTTCACGTCAACATCCACTACGGCCGCAACAATCACCACATCTCCGAAGCGATCTTCAAGTGTGCGGCTCGCAGCTTGCGGATGGCAGTCGAACACGATCCACGTTCCCCTGGCGTGCCCAGCACCAAGGGAACGTTGAATTCGTAAGCCGACCAGCAAGGGTCCCTCGGGGCGTTACTTGCCCCGAGCTTCTTTCATCATCTCCGACTCCCATGCCGGAAGCGACTTTACTTCGTCCAATGCCGTCTGGTTGACCTGCACGCCCCACTCGACAAAATAAGGCCCCAGGTTGCGATTCGTTGCCCGCGACATCCGCACCAGGAAGTCGCTGGCCCGATCAACGTCGGACTTCGGATGCTGATCCAACGGCAGCTCGCGGTACTCGCGGAAGACCTGCTTGTAGGGTTCCCAGCCGAGTTCGTGCGACAGAATCAGATAGAACGCCAGACGCTCGAACAACGCGCCTTTGACCGTCATCCAGTTGCGTTCTTCCAAAGGCCGCTCGAGGTACTTCGCCGCGTTGGCAACGACCGACTCACGGGTCGAGCGTTCGTGCGGGTGCCCTAATACTTGCTCGAGGGCGTACGCTGCAAACACGTTCACGGTCACCTCGCCGGTCCCCTGATACGTGAACACACGATGCTGATGCAAATGCCCCAGTTCATGGGCATGTCCCCAGCCCGGCTCGCCTCGAATGATCTCATTCGACCAGGAAATCGGTGCATTGATTGGGTAACTGGCGAAGGCCGCTCCCCAGTTCACATGGGCATCGATCAAAAAGCGATGCGGAAACGGCTTCGTTTTCGGACGTCCCGAAAGCTCGCTCTGCGCATCGATCAATTGATTCCACTTCTCCATGGCCAAGTCCGGTGTATCGAACCGACGGATCAAATGCGACGGCATCATGAAGATCACCTTGTCGCTACCGATCTCGGCATACGGAGCCGGATAGTTGCGGATCTCGGTTCGCCATTGATGAATGTCGGTCTCGCCATGCACATAACGGGGTGCCTTCAGCACATTGGTGAAACGAACCGAGACAGGCTTCTTGGGCGGTGGATCGTAGTGATCGACCAGGTCATAGATATCGCTGTCTTTCGCCAGGAAGGTCTTTGCCTTGGGCGTTGGCAATTCGATATAGACCAGCCCGCCAAACGAACATGCGGCGGCGGTCGTTCGTTTTTTCATGTCGTAAACGCGATCGATCCGCGGGAAGCGATTCAGCTTCGAGTGTCGCGGCGTATCGATGTACGTGCTGTTCGCCCCGATTCGCAGTTTCCAACCGGCGTCGACATACTCTTCGGGAATCGTAACGTGGATCACTTCCCCCGGTGGCGCGTACAGCCCAGTGCTTTGCCAGCGATAAGAGTTCCCATCGATCTCGACGACCTGCATCTCTGGCTTGGCATGCTTCGGAATCATGCCCGGGAACTTGTCGGACGAAGGATGTTTTTGAAGCTGATCCGGCGGCAAGACTTTGCCAGCCAGTTCTGCTTCGACAATCATTCGCAGAGCAATCAGGGTATGCTCGCGAACCCGGAACTGGTTTTCCTTTTCAGGACCAATTTCCACCGCAGGCACTTCCTTGAGCTTGCCCATCAACTCCTTCATTAAGCCATCAGAAGTGAAGCCAGATCGGGCCTCTTTCTCGACCGCTTTGCGAAGCGACGAGTACTCTTCTTCGCTCAGCTTCTCGCCTTGAATCGCCCTTTGCATTTCTGCATCGGTAGCCGCATCGACCGATGCCGCCCCCATACCTATCCACAGACATGCGATCAACGCACGCCCCAAAATTTGTCTCAGTTCCATCAGACTTTGGTTCCTGTCTAATAACACTTCGCCTCAAGATGTCCCGGGATATCACCAGCTGCACAAAAAAACATCGGCAGGCGATGATGATTTCAGTATGCCCCAATGCCCGTGGACTGACAAGCAAATCGCGCGAATCCCTTGGCGATGTGGCTCGTTGGGGCTCATCTCCTTGCTAGTTCGCCGCAAACCTACCTCCTGCGAGGTTTCCAAAGGCGATTCCACCAATTCGTTGCCACGACACCCCCTCCCCGATTAGGCTACATAACGCCACTCTTCCTGTCTTACGATCTCGTCGAAAGGATTATGTCATGCGAGCATTGGCAACGGCCTGCCTGGTGCTGTTTCTGGGTGCCAACCTGGCGTTTGCTCAAGCCACTCCCCGCGCTGACTTCGAGCGGATTGTGACCATCGATTCCCCAGCCGCGACCGTTGATTTCGAGAAGATAGAACAGCTGGCGAGCGAACTCGTCACCGCCCAGGTCGAACTCGACTTCGCGAAGCCCCCCTTGTCGCAAGCGATTGACGAAGTCGCACGGCAAACCAAGATTCCGATCGAGATCCATGAGCAAAGCCTGACGGACCACGGGCTCTCACTCGATACGCCGGTTACGCTGAAGCAGCCCAAGCTTTCGGCGGCATCCGCATTGAGACTGCTTCTGCGACCGGAGCATCTTTCGTACACGATCACGCCTGATCACGTCAAAGTATTCGGCATCGAGGTCGAAGGGCATCATCGGTTGATCCCGAAGTTCTACAATCTTTCGTCGTTGGTACCCGATCCGAAACGTGACTTCAATTCGCTGCGGCATGTGATTGTCGACACGATACAGCCAGAACGATGGAGCGATTTGGGTGGGCCCCAAACGATTGATCAACATCCAGGCGGAATGTTCGTCTATGCCCCTGTTGCCGAGCAGCAGCTGGTAGCAGCACTGCTCGATGTCCTTCGCCAAGTGAAATCACTGAAAGACGACGCCTACGCGACCGCTTCGTTGCCTGTCTCCCCTTCTTCGCAGCAGCAAACCGAATTGGAAAAGCGACTCGAGAGCACTCGCATTTCAATCAATGCCGAACGCCTGCCGCTGGCAGAAGTGGTCCAGCAGATCTCGGCCGAGAGCCAGATCCCGATTGAGATCGATACGCTTGAACTGCAGAACATGGGGCTGACTCGGAACGTCGCTGTCAATTTGCAACTGAAGAATTTCAGCGTCCGTCACATCTTAAACATGCTGACGCGACAACATCACTTAGAATGGACCTGCGATCGAGACGTCGTGATCATTTCCAGTCCGGAAGATATCGAGGCGAACCTGCAAACCCGCGTCTATCCGATTCGTGATTTGATCTGGCATGGCCTCGCCCCACGCGATATCGAATTGCTGACACTGATTACCACCGCAGCGGCCAAGCAAGAAGACAATCCTTTGGCCATTCTTGCTTGCCCCAGCATGCCGTTCATTCCCGACACCGAATATGTTGTCGACGCGATCCACAAGTTTGTTGCTCCCGAGTCATGGGATGAACTCGGAGGCCCTGGTAGCCTGAGGATCTATGCCGAAGCCGATTGTCTGGTCGTGAGCCAGACGGCGGAAGTCCATGCCGAAGTCGCGTCGTTTCTGCAGTACCTTCGCCGGCAACAGAAGCCGGAAGACCGCGAAGCTCTGCGAGCCCGTCTGCAAGCCGAACTCGACGAGATGATCACTGTCGTATTTGATCTATCGTTTGGCGACGATAAAGAGCCCCGACTATCGAAGATGGAAATCGACTTGATCGGTCAACGCGCGACGCGTCGTGTCGAGCCAGAGAGTTGGAAGCGAAACGGGGCGTATGTCGACGTGACCTCGCGCGGACTCATTGTGTACAACAAACGCTCGGTCGTTCAAGAACTTTACCGCTATCTGGTCACGCAGCGAGTCTTGCGGGCGGCGATGAAGGCAGAGCAAGTCGAGCCAGAGATCTCTGGCGAACGCTTACCGGGTGGGATCTACTAACTGCATCCCAATCATCTCGTCCTCAAAGTCACCTCCCATCCATCAAGGATTTTGAACGTGCGAATCTTCTTGTCTCTTTGCTTATTGTTGATCACCGGCGTATCCGTTGCGGAAGAGAATTCGCTCGACCAAGTGAAACCGATCACGGTCCAGCTTCCTGACAATTCCGATTCCGAGCTCGCGGCGATTGACGCTCTGCGAGACCAACTGCAAACGCAAAAATTGGCCGTGCACTTCGACGAACTTCCCCTGGTCGATGCGGTGCGATTCATCGAAAGCAAGACCGAGATTCCGATTCGTATCGACTTCAAAGCGTTGCAGGATGTCAACTTCTCCCCCGATATGCCGATCACGCTGGATGCTGAAGAACTGTCGGGCACGACGATCCTCTCGTTGATCGCTCACGAGCACGCTCTGGCCTATTACTTCCAGTCCGATGCCGTGGTGATTTCGACGCCACAACATTCGGAGGAACGCTACTTGACGCGTTGCTACGACCTCTCGCGATTCCCTTCCGAGTTGTACTACAACGATCTCTACGACGTGATCACCACAACCTTGGAACCGGAAAACTGGGATGTACTCGGTGGCACCGGGACGGTCCAGGTATTCCAAAACAGCATGCTGGTTTCCGCCTCGCCGCGGGTACATGCCAAGCTGCAAACGCTATTGGATCAACTCACAAAGGCGATCGATCTTCCTTCGGAAAACTACCCGGTCGAGCCCCTGCATATTTGGCCAACTGCCAAACTGATGGCGATCGCGGAAGCAAAGCTCGACAGCACGACCATCACCGCCAACTTCAACAATGCAACGCGGGAGGAGGTGTTTGGATTTCTACAGAACACGAACCAATTGCCGATCATTCTCGATCACAACGAGCTCTCGTACAGAGACCCCGAACTACCGAAGACGATTAACTTGAAGCTCGAAAAAATCCCGGCTCGCAAAGCACTCGATGCCATCTGCCAGCAGTTCGGCATTGGCTGGGAGATCTTCAACGAAACGATTCTGATCACGTCCGAGTTGAACGTTACCAGCAATTTGGAGATCCGAATCTATCCGGTGCGAGACTTGCTCTGGCGAGGGCTCGATATCCGAGATGCTCGCCTTCGACACGAACTCGAACAGTTCTACAAACAGTCTGCGATGGCCAGTGTGGCTTTGACGGCGCCACTCCTTCCAGACACCGATAACCTGATCGCTTCGCTGGTTTTTCCCAACCAAGCCGAGAGTTGGGAGATGCAGGGTGGACCATGTACGGTTATTGAATATCTGCCCGGCGATTGCCTGGTGGTAATGCAATCGACGAAAGTCCATCGGCAAATCGAGGCGCAGCTCAACCAGATCCGTAAGCTGCAAAAGCCGCTCGATCTCGACCAGTGGAAACAGCAGATTCAAGCTTATCGCCAGGAAGTGGTTGCTGTTTCCTTTGTGGCGTTACCACCGGTGGATGGTAATCCACCACTGACCAAGGGCGACCTGCTAGAGATCGCCTCGCTGATCAAGGCCACCCAAGATAAGGCGAGCTGGGGGCTTCCCGGCCACGCCATCTTCGCAACTTCCAACGGTCTGATCGTTCGCAATCAACGCAGTGTGGTTTCACGCGTTGAAGAATATCTGAAGTCGCTTGCGATTTATTCGGCAGCCGACGTCAACGTCGCCCCCAAGACCTCGCCAGGGGTTGGAGCTGCCGACGAAGCCGTTTCCGCATTCGAGTAGTGCAGTTCGCGACTCGCAGCCGTCCGCACGGCCAAGATGTCTTTTGTTAAAACATCTTGGTCAGCAGGATCGCGAATTCGCTATCGAAAAGCTTGTCAGGCCCATCTTTCAGCGGAGCAACTGCGGCGGCCGTCAGAATGTAGTCTTGGCCCAACTGAAACCGCAAACCAGCCGTCGCGTTCAAGACATCGAGACGGTTGTAAGGGTTGGTCACGATGTCCCCACTCGAAGGCCCTGCCGCCGCCAGGTCGGTATCGTTGATCGTGGTCGAGTAATGAAGCTCGCCGATCACGGCGGCTCGTTGGATCCAATGTCCGCAGTGCTGCGACTGATAGAACCAATGCCCCAACGTGTAGTCGAGGTATAAGAAGTTCTGCTGCTGGTATCGCGAGATCGCAAATCGATTGCCCCCATCGCCACGGCTAAATGTATCGCCATTCAAATCGAAGTCGAGCTGGGCGATCGCGGTCGACCAGTTACGGTCGGTGTGACGACGATAGTACGCCACAAACGGTAACAGATGGACCGACTGGTTCTGGATGTAGCAGATGGTGCTGCCGAGCGAACTGTTAGTCAGGCGAGCGTCAGGACCGGTTGGCAAGCTGACGGTCAGACCAGCCGATAACGCCGAGTCGTTCCCTTGCTGTAGCAAGATGCTCTTGAACACAACGCTCATGTTGCCGAACTCGACGTCAGTCTGGCTGCCGCTTCCGTTCACGTCTTGCACGTTATCGAGACCGCCCACCAATGGCATGCGGACTTCGATCGAGGACGAGCCCTCGAGGAACGTCTTTTCTAGACCAAGCGTGACGCGATTCACGTCTTGCCCGGAAAGGTCGATGTTGCGGACCGGCTGGCTGAAGTGGTTATAGTTCACGAACCAACGATTCACCGGAATCGGGCTGACGTTTTCAGCGATCTTGAAACGACGATCACCACCAGCGATCGGGACGTTGAAACCGTTGTTGATGTCGGTGTTACCGTAGCTTGGACCGGCGATCAGCGCGGTCGAACCAAAGAAGTCACCGATCGTGGCATCGCGGAAGCCAATGTTCTCGTTCGCCGAAGCGAACTGGGCCGAAGTGGCGAAGGTAGTCGACGGCAGCGGCATCGCCGGAAGGTCGTCGGCGGGCTGCATCAAGTCGTCGGTCATCGGCACTTCGCCCATTGGCGAAGTGGAAGGCGTCGGCTGGCCAGCCATGGTCTGAGTTGCCCCAGGTTGGCAGGGAACTGGAGGGCAAGGATTGACGCACAGGCACTTCTTGGGAGCACAGTTGCAGTCGGCCCAGACCGAAGTCGCCGAGACCGCGTGTGCTACCAGAGTCGCGAGTGCCACCATCCATAAGCGGCCTTGCATGGGCATTCCCTCGTTCAATCCTACAGTTTCCGACACCAGGTCGGCCGAATCGCAAAATGCAGCCGTTGTTGTTCACTACTCGGCATCCCCTGGAAGGACTCTCCATGCTTGCACAGGTCGAATTCAAGGAGAAATCGGAAAAACTGCAATGGCTGTCACCATCACCCCGCAAAGTCTTTCCAAAGCCCTCATTTTAAAATGAACTCTGAACGAGAGCCCCGGTTCACTCATCCTGGCTAACTGATGTTTGCCTGAAAGTGGCAGCCGCGGCATCGTAGATTCTTGGAAATTTGTTCGCGCATTACCGGGGGACAAAGCACCCGCCCACATTGACCACCCATTCATCGCCGATCGTAGACCAAAGCGCAGCCAAAACGGGTCTGCCCTGACGCAGGGAACAAGAGGTTTCGATTTCAGGAATGGCAATGGGAAAGTCGGTACCTCAATACGCGAGTTGCTGGCAGCTAGTGTTCGTCTGCGCGAAAACGAGATTGCAATCACGTTTTTGCGATAAACGACTGACCGGTCCCACCCTCATGCAGGGAAACTTTTTTTCTTCGGAATCAGCAGAAATCGCTTCATCTCTCCCCCACAATTCCCTTCGCTTTTTCTTCATACGCGACCACTAGCTTCCTTGCTTCGCGAGCCCGTTCCCGCCGGTGTGGCCAGAGAGAACGTGATGGTTCGCGCATCGAGTTTTTCGGCGACGCCCATTCGTTGTCTGGCCTTCCCCTCGGCAGCAACTTCACTCCGACCCGTCGCCAAACACGAACCCATAGGACCTTTCGTTTTATGAACCGCATCTTCCCGCCCCATGCTTCGCGTCGTTCTGCGTTCACGCTCGTGGAACTGCTGGTGGTCATCGCAATCATCGGGATCTTGATCGCCCTGCTCTTGCCGGCCGTGCAGCAAGCACGAGAATCGGCCCGTCGTACCCAGTGCACCAATCACCTGAAGCAGATTGGTCTCGCCTTCCATAACTTCCAAGATACATACGGTCACCTGCCATACGGTGGTAGCGATACGACCGCCGCCGTTCCGATGGGTTCGTCGAGCCCGAGCGACTGCTGCAATGCAGACCAACTCGACTACTTCAACTGGACCTACCAGATCCTCCCCTTCCTGGAACAGACGGCCCTTTATGACCTGGGCGATCCGAACAACGCCACCGGTACCGAAGGCTCGATCGCTCGCAATGGTGTCGCTGGCTACTTCTGTCCATCACGTCGAGTTGCCACGCCTTACGGCGGTAGCAAGGTCTATCGTGCCGACTACGCTGGTAACGCCGGCGAACGTCACAGCAGCGGCATGCGTGCGGGCACCAGCACCGGTAAGCATGGTGTCGTTCGCAACAACAAGACGAAGTTCCCAGCCATGATCGAACACATCCGTGATGGTTCGTCGAACACGATCATGGTTGGCGAAAAGGCTCTCCACGATTCGGCCTACGGGATCGAAGGTGGCGATAACGAAATGTGGAACAACGCCGGTTGGGACGAAGACGTCATCCGCTTCGGTTCGTACTACGACTCGGGCAGCGGCGACTCGACTCCCCTGGTCCCAATCCCAGACTGGGCCGCTCCGAAGTTCGACGACAGCGGGGCCTTTGAATCGTTCGACGCCAAGTACAGCTTGAATGGCGTGTTCAAGGGCTGGCATCCATACTTCGGTTCGTCGCACAACGGTGGCACGAACTTCTGCCTCGGCGATGGTTCGGTTCGCTTCATTCCTTACACCGTCGATGGCCTGGTCTTCACCTACGCTGCCCTGGCCGACGATCGCAAGACGTTCGATTGGCCGTAACTTGCCGTTGGTTTGAAGTCTGAATTCAACTTGCCACTTCGTCCCCTACCCTGTCGAAGTGGCAATGCTCCCTCTCACCCCTCGAAAGAGAATCCTCCGATGAAGTATGTATCGATTGCGATGTTGTTTCTGGCTCTCGGGCTAACCACCGGCTGTGGTGGCGGCACGACCGACAATGGTGAGCTCCAGCAGATGACCGCTGACGAAGAAGAAAACCTCAAGGCTGAAATCCAAGCGGTTGAAGATGCGGAACGAGCCAACCACTAAGCGTGGTTGTCGATTCCGGAATGAAGCCCAGGTTCCCTGCCTCGTTGGTACCTGGGCTTTTTCGTGCGCCGCAACTATTTCTTCTGCGGGCGTTCACTCGGAAACTCGCACAGCGGAATGCTGGTGGTCGGTTCAGCGATCACTTCCGCCAAGGTCGTGCTGCGAAATGCCTCTTCCACGCTGGCCATCGCGTTGTCGAGCCGACGATGGAGCGGGCAAAGATTCTTGCCATGCGCCGAGAGACCTAGTGGACAGGTCGAGATCCGCTCGATCGGATCGACCGCGTTGACCACTTCCAGAATGGTCAGCTCGGCTGGAGACTTCACCAGCGAGATCCCGCCGCCAACGCCCCGCTGCGACTTCACGACCCCGGTTCGAGCCAGTCCTTGGAGGACCTTGGAAAGATAGGCAATCGGAACCTTAGTGCTGTTCGCGATTTCTTCGGTAGTCGAGCTATCCGGAGCGGTGTAGGCCAGGTGGCATACCGCTCGCAGAGCATATTCAACAGTCTGCGAAAACATGCTTTTCCCACAAGTGTGGCTAAATTGGACATTGACATCCAATTATTCGTGTCGTAGATTGCAAAAAACAAAACAGGACTCCTTTGTCCGTTTTGCCTCCCGCCTCATCCAGTTTAGCGTAAGTTCCTCTCTTACTCGATTGGGAAAGCCATGAAACATATCGACGAAGCACGTTTGGAATCGGACCTGGGCTACCGTTTCGGTTATCTGCTCGAGTTCGTAGGTTTTGGCGGAGAGGATATCGAGGCAGTCCATGGTGCCGCGGAAGCGTTGGCCCCCTTGGTCCCAGGGCTGGTCGATGCGGTCTACGACAAGCTTCACGGCTACGATGCCACCTGGCGTCATTTCGTGCCGCGTCAGCACGGCTACGAAGGAGACGTTCCGACTTCGGTCGAAGCGTTGTCGCTCGATCACGAACAGATCCAGTTCCGCAAACAGCACCTGGCACGCTACCTGGTCACGCTGGTCACCAAACCGTACGACGAAAAAATGCTGAGCTATCTCGACATGGTCGGCAAGATTCATACGCCGGCCGCCGGTAGCCGCGACCTCGATGTCCCGCTGGTACAGATGAATGCGTTGATGGGCTTTGTTGCCGACGCTTTGATTGTCACCATTACCGGGCTGGGGTTGGATCGCGAAACGGAAGTAAAGACGCTTCGTGCATTCAATAAGCTGTTGTGGCTTCAGAACGACTTGATCAACAAGCACTACGTGCCTGCCAGTTCAACCGTGGCTTAAGGATATCGCTGCCGCGCAAGCAAGAGACCTCAGGCACGTGTCTTGGCCCCACACAGAAACGAAGGTTACTGTCATGAAAGGCAGTAACCGGCTTCAACTTTTGCGGCCCGTCTTTTACGCAGGCTGCTTTTCTGTTTCTTGATAGAAGTGGACGTCGCGTTGCGGGAACGGAATGTGGAATCCCCGTTCATCCATGCCGACTTTGATCTCTTCGACAATATCGCAGCGTGTCGCCCACCAATCAGGCGTCTTCACCCAACCACGCACTTTGAAGATGATTGCGCTGTCACCTAGTTCAAACACGCGAACTTCGACCGCAGGATCTTTCTGAATTCGCTCGTCGGCCTCGAGTGTCTCGATCAAGAACTGCTTCACCGCCCGAATGTCGTCGTTGTAGCCGCAGCCGATTTCCAGATCGACCATGCGGGTCGCATGCCCGGTGAAGTTGGTGATGACCGCTTTGGTGATCTCGCCATTAGGGACGATCACCCGCTTGTTGTCGATCGTCCGCATCACCGTGTGGAAGATATGGACTTCCTGCACGATCCCAGTCGCACCGGCCGCTTCGACAAAGTCCCCGACGCCGAACGGACGGAACATGATCAGCATGATGCCCGAGGCAAAGTTCGAGAGCGAATTTTGTAAGGCTAAGCCAACTGCCAAACCGGCCGCCCCAACGACGGCCGCCAGCGAGGTGGTATTAATCCCAAGTTGATTCAGCGCGGCGATGATTACCAGACCAACGACCAAGGCATAGGCAATGTTCGACAGGAAACCAGATAGCGTGTTATCGAGATGACTTCGCTGGAGCGCCCGATTGAACAAATTCCGAAAGATGCGCGCTGCCACCCATCCCAAAAATAGCACCACGATCGCGGCGATCACATTGGTCACCCAGATCGGACCTTGCTCGATGAGAAAATCGGAAGCGGTTTTGTAGAACTCGGACAGACGCGTGATGGCATCTTGGGGTGCTTCTTCTTTCCCGGCTTGAGCGAACAGCAGCATAGGACGATCTCCTGAGGTTGGTCTATGAAATCAAGGCTTCGACTTGAAGGATGATTATTTGCCATCGCTAACTGAAGGCCAAGTCGAATCAAGAAACGAAATCGGACCGCGAATCCAATTCGACTCGCGGCCCGATCGTTGAGGTTCAGCAAGTCAAGCGAGCTTACTTGTTGTTCTTGGTCGTTCCATCCCAGTCGTCGGTCCGGAATGGTGTGGCAGGCATGGCCTGAGCGTTCTGCAGGTTCGCCACGGGGTTGTCACCCCAAGCATAGCGAACGGCCACAGGCTCTTTCACTTCAGGGCTCGAAACTCGAACCTTGTTGCTGCCGATCAGTTCAGCCTTGGCATTCACGAACTTTTTATCGGCACCAGCGATAGTGAAACCCTGCAAAGCGCGGGTATCGAACGAATCGAGTTGGCTACCGTAGGTATCCATTTCGATCACGATCGCATTGCCTTCGACGCTCATCGACTTGTAACGCGGGCTTTGGCTAACGATCTTGTAGCCATATTCGTTGGCCAGCGCGAGTCGAGCCAGACGCTTGGCGACGTCTTGCTTATTACGTGGGTGAATGTCTTCCGCTTCGCCCAGATCGATGATGACGGCCTGACCGGTATTCGGCAGGCGATCGAGGGTCATCGTTTGAGCTTCACGAAGTTCGGCCCAAGCACTGTCGCCTGGTTCGGTACGCTCTTGCAGGAAGTCGGCCAACTGAACCCAATAGAATGGAAAGTCCCCCTGACCCCAGCGATCACGCCAGTTCTGGATCATCAGAGGGAACAAGTCGCGGTACTGATAAGCACGACCAGCGTTCGATTCGCCCTGGTACCAGATCACGCCACGGATGCCGTAACCGATGATTGGGTTCAGCACGCCTTGGTACAAGTTCGCTGGACGGTGCTGGTTGGTGAGCGGATTGCGTGGTGGGCCTGGCTTTCCGCCTGGCTCTGGCTTGCCGTCCGCTTTGGCCTGCTTGGCCTTTTCTTCCCAAGCTTTCAGGTTTTCTTTGTACTGGGCAACGGCTTGTTCGTGGTTGTAGGTCGCTTCGGTCTGTTCCCAGCGAGCCATCAGTTCGTTGAACTTGCCACTGTTCTTCAGCACGTCACGTTCCACCCAAGCTTCGGCGGACGAACCACCCCAGGCGTTGTCGATCAGACCGACCGGCACGTCCAAGGTTTGATAGATCTGGCGACCGAAGAAATAGCCAACACCGGAGAAGCTGCCAACCGTATCAGGCGTGCAGAGTTCCCATTTGCCGTTGAACGACTCTTGAGCTTCCTGGGTACCGACCTGAGGCACGCTGATCAGTCGAATCTTGGGGAAGTTCGCCGTCAGACGTTCGAGGTCCGCATCGTTCGAAGCGTTCACGTCCCACTGCATGTTCGACTGGCCGCTGCAAACCCAGACTTCGCCAACCAGAACATCGGTGATGACCTTTTCAGCATCGCCACTTCGGACGACGACCTGGTGAGGCCCGCCGGCTGGCAGAGGCTTCAGCTCCGCTTTCCATTTGCCGTTGTCGTTGGCAGTGACCGTGACTTTCTGGTCACCAAGTGTCACGTTTACCTCGGCACCTTTATCGGAACTTCCCCAGATAAAGATCGGCATGTCGCGCTGTAGCACCATGTGATCGGTGAAGAGCGCCGGCATGGTGAGTTCAGCTTGCAATGAACCAACCAACAGAAAAGTAAAGAGAGCGGCGAACGTACCGCTTTGCATCCAACGGGAGTTCATGAGGGTGTCTCCGGGAAGGTGGTGAAAGGAATAGAAACTCCGGCAAGACCGGTCACTATAGCATAGCGCCAAGCGAGAAACAGCTAGTTGCTACGCCCGTTCCCTGCTCCTAATCTTCCGTTAATCCCCCACCAAACCGGCACCCACCTGAAATCAGGTCAGCGGATGAACGATAATACGCAAGATCAAGACTATTACTTGATGTGGAAGACGCGGGGACCGATCCGTCGGTTGATCTCGCCACTGGAAGGCTTGATCTCAGATGCCGCGTGGGGGGGCGTGCTGCTGATGATCAGTACGATCGGTGCTCTCTACCTCGCCAATAGCCATTGGGCTGAAGCGTATCACGAGATTCTTTCGGCGCCGGTCGATGTTGGACTGGGCAACTCGCATCTCGTGCTCGACGTCCATCACTTCATCAACGATGCCTTGATGGCGATCTTCTTCTTTGTCGTTGGCCTGGAAATCAAACGCGAGATATTAGTCGGCGAGCTCTCGTCCGTTCGTGAAGCAGTCTTACCGGCCGTCGCTGCCTTGGGTGGCATGATCTTTCCGGCAGCGATCTTCCTGCTGATCAATTTGCACTCAACCGCTGGCCAGGAAGGCTGGGGGGTTCCCATGGCGACCGACATTGCGTTCAGCCTGGGTATCCTTTCTCTGTTGGGTTCGCGTGTGCCTCTTGCAGCGAAAGTCTTTCTGACGGCGTTCGCGATTGTCGACGACATTGGCGCGTCGATGGTGATTGCCTTCTTCTATACCGAAGACATCGTCTGGCCGATGGTTGGGTTGGCGTCCCTCTTCTTTGTCTGCCTGGCGCTGTGCAATGCGTTCGGTGTCCGTCGATCGGCACCTTATGTGTTTCTATCGCTCGCCCTTTGGTTTTGTTTTTTGAAGTCCGGCATTCATCCGACCATCGCTGGAATCTTGGCAGCGCTAACGATTCCTGCACGACCGAGACTTCAGTCGGATGAATTCTTGATCTCGACACGCATGCTGCTCGATCGAATCGAAGCACGTCACGAAGAAGAAACGAGCGTGCTTAAAGACAAACAAAGTCACGCGATGATTTCGGATGTCGAAACGGCCAGTCGCTTGACGCAGACTCCACTGAAGCGGTTCGAGAACGCCCTTCACTTGTGGATCACCTTCTTCATCATGCCTGTCTTCGCGTTGGCCAACGCCGGGATCGAACTAAATGGCAACCTGGGTGAGAAGCTGAGTCACCCGGTCACCATTGGCGTGATCGTCGGCTTATTGGTCGGCAAGCAGCTTGGCATCACGCTGTTGGCCTGGGGTGCGGTCAAGATGGGACTGGCTCGACTGCCGCGCGGCGTTTCGTGGGGGATGCTTTATGGCCTGTCGTGGCTAGGGGGCATCGGCTTCACGATGTCGCTGTTCATCACCAATCTTGCCTATGGAAGGATGTCGGAACATCGCGACGATGCGAAGCTGGGTATTCTGATCGCCTCGGCCATCGCCGGTATCGGTGGCTGCGCGATCGTTTGGTGGTGTCTTCCCTCAGAAAAAACAGAAGAAAACGAGGAACATGACTCGACAAACGCCGGGCGAAACTCACCGGAACATGCCTAGCCGCAGGGATGGACATTGCACAGAAACTCAACTATTCTGAATTTCGTTTTCACGATACCCCCTCCGCAATTCACCGGAACACCTCAAGGAAAATATCCCCATGAATCGCTCTTGGATCGCTCCTGCCTGCCTCACCGCCGTCCTGCTGTCGGCCAGCTTCGTTTGTGCTGAAGATGAAAAGTTCACCCCGCTGTTCGATGGCGAAACGCTGAACGGTTGGGTTCAGAAAGGTGGCACGGCAAAGTACACCGTGGAAGATGGCATGATCATTGGGACTTCGGTTCCCAAGACTGGCAACAGTTTTCTGTGCACCGACAAGCCTTACGACAACTTCATTCTGGAAGTTGAGTACATGGTCGACCCGCTGCTCAACTCGGGCATCCAGGTTCGCAGCAACGTTTACGACGAACCGAAGACCTACAAGACGAGCGATGGCAAAGAAGTGAAGGTCGGTGCCGGTCGCGTGCATGGTTACCAGGTCGAAATCGATCCTTCGGATCGTGCCTGGAGCGGTGGCATCTACGACGAAGGTCGTCGTGGTTGGTTGTTCAACCTGAAGGACAAGCCAGAAGCCCAGAAGGCCTTCAAGCAGAACGAATGGAACAAGTACCGCATCGAATGCCGCGGCAACTCGATCAAGACTTGGGTCAACGGCGTTCCTGCGGCCGATCTGAAAGATGACATGACCTCGAGTGGCTTCATCGCCCTGCAGGTTCACGGCATCGGTGGCGACGAAAAGAAAGTCGGCAAGCAGATCAAATGGCGTAACGTGCAGATCATCGAACTGGAAGACTAAGCCTTACGTTTTCCCACGCACTTGATTCACGAAGAGAGGCCGCAACATGTTTGCGGCCTCTCTTTTTTTGCGCCCCTGGATTCATGCGGCCACAAAATAAACGTTAAGATGCCAACTGAATTGCCCTGTTTGCTTTTGTTTTTCGCCTAGTCCTTAAGAGCCTGCTGTCTTGGTTTTGTTCGTTGGCAAACGAACGAATCAAGGCGACACGTTCCAAGGAGCATGGCATCGACCATATTCCTTACGAAATCACCACGCATGTTTCTTACCGAACCGCGCCAGACTCCGTACGACCTCCACTTCAATCTGCTCAACATCCCGGTTCGTATCCATCCCATGTTCTGGTTGGTGTCGGCCTTGATGGGCTTCGCGGCAGATCGAACTCCACAGATGGTATTGCTGTGGATCGTGGCGGTGTTCATTTCGATCCTGGTGCACGAGATGGGACATGCGATTGTGATTCGCTACTTCGGTTGGCAGCCGAGCGTTGTTTTGTATTCGTTCGGCGGATTGGCCATCCATAACCCATACGTTCAATCGCAATACGGCCCTGGCCGTGCAAGGCGGAGCAAATGGACCCAAATCATCATCAGCGCTGCCGGCCCTGCCGCCGGCTTCCTGTTGGCTGGCTTGATGTTAGCGTTCCTGGCAGGCACGCGAGTTGCTTCCATAGAACTGGAATGGTTCGAAGGCACCAACATCCCGCGCTGGTACACGTTAGTCCCCAGCATGGGTCTGATGTCGAAACCAAACGTGTTTGTTTTCATCCTCGACATGTTGTTCATCAACATTTGGTGGGGGCTGATCAATTTACTGCCAATATGGCCGCTCGACGGTGGCAAGATCTCGCGCGAACTTTTTCAGATGGTCGACGGCGGCCAGGCCATTCGTAACTCGTTAATGCTTTCGCTGATTTGTGCAATCGCCGTGGCGATCTGGGCATTTCAAGCAGAACAGCGCTTCATGCCGATCTTTTTCGGCTTCATGGCGATTCAAAACTATCAGGAACTAAGTGGTTCCAATCGATACGGAGGGAACAACCTTTGGTGACCAGTCCACAAAACGAAACAGTGCGTCAACGCTTGATCGTGCTTGGCGCTAGTAACGTGGCCAAGAGCCTGGAAGTTCTTCTGCACGTTGCCCCGGAGATGATTCCACAACCGCTGGAAGTCTATGCCGCGATTGGTCGCGGTCGTTCTTATGGGACCCAGTCGAAGTTTCTCTGCCGACGTCTTCCAGGCATTTTAGAGAGCGAACTTTGGCCTTCGCTGGAAAAAGTTTCTGGTCCAGTAAAAACCACTTCGGTGATCACCGATATCGGTAACGACCTTCTCTACGATCGCACCGTTGATCAAATCATTGACTGGATCGAGCAGTGCATCATTCGCTTGCGGACAACCGAAGGGCCCATCGCGATCACAGGCATTCCACTTGCCGGCGTGCGAAGTTTAGCACCATACAAGTTTCGTGCGCTCCGCGCGATGATGTTTCCTTCTTCGAACCTTCAGTTGGTTACGGTGCAGCAGCGCGCGGAAGAACTCGACGCACGCTTACAAGCGTTCGGCAAAGAAGACGACATCACGTTTATCCCGCAAAAACCCGAGTGGTATGGCTTCGATCCGATTCATTGGCGACAAGCAAAGCGACCGGAAGTGTGGCACACAATTCTTTCTTCGTTAGGCCACACGATGTTCGATTACTCGCGCGTTCGCTCTAACTTTTTTCATTCGATGAAGCATTGGATGACGCGTCCTTACTCGCGCACGATGTTTGGTATCGAACAATCGCAAGCGCAACCATCGATCAAGCGCGGCGAACATCTAACGGTCGCGTTGTACTAAAGCGCGCTGCACGAGCGCGCTTCCAACAACCACGAAGCGCGCGTTTCTCTTCTCTACGCGACCCCGATTTTTTCTCAAAGAAGTTTGCAGTTGTGCATCGTGAGATGTGGAAAACGTGTTGCAAAAAAAACGAATATACGTACAACTTACCTCAGCTTCTTTTGTGAATGCCTGAAGGAAGGCACCGGGTAGCATCGGAAGCTGCACTGCCCTCAGGGCGCCCGGCAAGTTTTTATGTTTGTCGCAACGTAGTGGAACACTGAAAGCGATCGATCGGTTCGATACACTTTCGTTGTCAACCAAGTCGCGACGTGATCTTACGGAGGACGTTTAAGTGGCCACAAAGAAGAAGACTGTTAAGAAGGCTGCACCGAAAAAGGCAACCACCAAGAAGGCTGCCGCCAAAAAGGCTGCTCCAAAGAAGGCTGCCGCCAAGAAGGCTCCTAAGAAAGCCGTGAAGAAGGCCGCCACCAAGAAGGCTGCCCCAAAGAAGACCGCAAAGAAGAAGGTCGTCAAGAAGGCTGCTCCTAAGAAGGCCGCCACCAAGAAGACCACCACGGTTAAAAAGACCGTGAAGAAGGCTGCCAAGAAGTCGGCAAAGAAGACCTCCAAGAAGAAGGCCTAAGTAAGCCCGCTTCGCTGAAGAGACGCACCCACAACGTGCGTCTTTTCCCTCAGCAAGATCACAACGAGACAGAGCCGTTTTTCCTGCGAAAAACGGCTCTAACTTTTTCTTGTCGCTGTGCTGGAAGTGCTGACTACAGAACAGTTAACGTCGGCATCGGTGGCTTCTCTGCGGCCGAGTCGGCCAACTGCTTCACCAGCTTGTAAGCGATCTGCTCGAACCGTGGTGCGGTCACTTCATTCTGCAGAACATCGCTGGTCTTTCCGGCGTCACCCTGTTCTCGAATCGAGATCGTAATCGGCACGTCGCCCAGGAACGGAACGTCCATTTCCTCGGCCTTCTTTTGAGCGCCACCCCGTCCGAAGATGTCCCATTCCTTACCGGTGTCTGGGCATACGAAACCGCTCATGTTCTCGACCAATCCGAGCACCGGAATCTTCACCTTGCGGAACATCACGATCGCCTTGATCGCGTCGAGCAAAGCCACTTGCTGTGGTGTGCAAACGACGACGCTGCCGGTCAGTGGCAACAATTGACTCAGGGTCAAAGCAATATCCCCGGTGCCTGGTGGCATGTCGATGATCAGATAGTCGAGCGGTCCCCAATCGGTATCGCGAAGGAACTGCGTCACCGCACCATGCAGCATGGGGCCACGCCAGATGACCGCTTCGTTCGGATCGACAATCAATCCCATCGAGATGATCTTCATGCCGTCGACTTCCTTCGGCTGAATCCGTTTCTCGATGACTTCCGGGCGACCACTCACACCAAGCAGGTGAGGAATGCTGGGGCCATAGATATCGGCGTCCATCAAACCAACCTTGGCACCCGACTTCTTCAAGGCATAGGCGAGGCACGAAGCAACCGTGCTTTTACCAACGCCACCTTTGCCGGAGCCAACCGCAATGACGCTGCGGGCAGTCAAACCAATCTGGCCGATCGGTTCGATCTTGCGTTGATGTTCGCGGACCTGGATGGTGACCTCGGTCAGATCAGGCATCGCCTTTTGAACGGCCGCTTTGGCCAGCTCTTTGGTTTCTTCCCACAGCGGCGCGCTATGCGTGGTCAGTTCCAGGATGAACGATGCCTTCGATTCATGGACGTCGACTTCCTTGACCTGATCGGTCGTGGTAATCGGACGACCACTAAGCGGGTCTTTGACACTTTCAAGGGCTTTGATGACTTGTTGCACATCAGCCATGGAGAACTCTCCTTCGAGCGGAAGCAGCTTCGCGAAACGTGTGAGGTACGTGCCGCGTGGTTTGTGAGTTGAGGGTGGCGTCTACCAGGGGAGCCAATCCAAGGGGTCTCGTTCCGTTTCTGGAACTTCGGTTTCGTCAGGAAGGTCGGCCAGAAAATGATCGATGGTTCGACCAATGATCGGAAGTGACTTCGTTCCAATCAGAACCAATCCACTTCCCATTTCCCAGCAGGCCCGATGCCAGGCATCCATCTGCTCATCCAGCAACAGCAGAACGTGACATGCCGGCCAGCGACTTCGGACTTCGGCGACTTGCCGGATGCGAGCCGCGACTTGCGGGGCCGTCATCGAGTCTCGCAGAGCCACCATCAGCAGTCGGTGACTATCCTCTTGCAGCAGCTTGGCAACCTCAGAGGCAATTCGAACCTCGACAAAACCAACCGACGACGTCGGCGTCAGCCCCCGCAAGCGGGGAGCCCAGCAAGGCTGAGGTTCGTACAGTACACACCGATCCGATAGATCCATGACAACCTCTACTCATCGTAAAAAGCGTGGTCCGAAGTGACAACCACGCTCAGCCCCTTCCTACCACTCATTCGAGCCCCCATTGCTCGATTCGACGGTGCAATCGGGCTCGAGAAATCCCTAACATATTGGCAGCCTGGGTTTTGTTTCCCTTTGCCGCCTTCAACGTCCGTATCAAGATCTCGCGTTCGTACGCTTCCAAAGCAGCATCCAAGTCGATCGACTCGGCCTGCTTCGCTTCCACCTTCTTGGCCGGCGTCCGAGCGACATCGACCGGGAAGTCGGTCACGTCCAAGGTAAATCCGGTGGCGACCTCATGGGCCGTGGTCAGTATCTCGGTCAGTTGATCGATATTGCCAGGCCACTCTTGCTGCTGAAGTCGATCGATCGCGTCGGCCGAGATCGATTGCAGTTGCCGATCAGAAGGGACGTTCAATTCTTCCACAATGGCTTGGGCAAGATACGGAATGTCTTCAGGCCGATCGCAAAGAGGCGGCAGTTCAATTTCCAATGTCGAAATCCGAAACGCCAGGTCTTCACGAAACTGGCCGCGGCGCGCAAGCGCCAAAAGCGACTCGGAAGACGTCGACAAGATTCGCAGGTCGATGTCGATCAGATCCAACAGATGCAGCAGCTCGCTTTGAGCGCCAAGATCCATCTTCTCGGCGTTCAATAGAATGAGTGAAGCATGCTTGGTTTCGTCTTCATCTAAGCAGCGCCGCACGAACGCTCGGATGGTTGTCTGCATGATTTCGGCATCCATCAGTTCCCCTTGGATCGAAATCACCGGCCCTGCCTGACCATGGTTCGATGCGTAACAGATCGTGCGGGCAACTTGCTCACGCCCTGTGCCTGGCTGTCCGATCACCAAGACTGGAACGCGAGACTGCGATGCCAGGTCGACCAATCGCCGCACGCGGATCATCGCCGTGCTGATCCCCACCAGGTGGCTTACCGCATATCGTCCACGATATTCGTGCCGCAAGGCTTGAAGTGTTGCGTGAATCTCTTCTTGCGGTTGCAATGGCCCAGAATTAGGAATGCGTTCCGGCGGGGCGAGCATTACCATCACGTTACGAACCAACGCTACCGCATCGGTGTCTGGTTGATCGGTGATCGGGTAGAAGATCCCTTGCCAGCGAATTTCTTCGGTGGTCTCGTCAGCGACCAGGGTAATCTCGCGAGTTCCGACTTCGCCAAGCCAGACATTCGAGGCAGGGCAAAGATCAGAGACCAATTGCAAAGCTTTGGGTAACTGCCCGAGCCCGTGATACTTGGCCGCGAGATCGAACAGTTCGTCACGCGAAACGCCTAAGGCTTTCTCGGCGGCGGCGTTCAAGTAGCGAACCGCGTTTCCTTCGCCGAACAACACCACCGGCCAGGCCGCCAGATCGAAGGCCTGGATTAAGAATGTCGTCGGTTTGCGTGGAGGAGAAGGCACTCCGCAGGCTCCCTGGGTGACGCGAAAGAGGCAGAATTACGATTTTGGCCAAACTTCGTATTATAAACCAACCCTTCCAGAGACGCGGGACGCTTGTTAGAAATCGCCTAAGCGCGAACAATGGAAAGAGGGCGAATTAGCAAGGCATTGCGGCCGCCATTTCACTTCAACAACCAACTTTCTGGGATCGACCGAGGATTCTCAGAATAAGCGTTACGGATACGTAACAACCAGGACTCACTTATGCCGATGGATGTGGTGCAATTGACGCAACGACTGGTCCAAGTTCCCAGCGTCAATCCGATGGGGCACAAAGTCGATCAGCCCGAGATTCAACTCGAATACCGTTTGGGCGACTTGCTGGAAAAGATCTTCCAGGAAATCGGGGTCAAGTACGAACGGATGGAAGTCTCGCCGCAGCGCGACAATGTCGTCGCTTGCCTGCCCGGCAGCTCCGATAAGATCATCGTGCTGGAAGCCCACCAGGATACCGTTCCGGTCGATGGCATGACGGTCGCTCCGTTCGGGGCCAACCTGGTCGAGAACCGGATCTATGGTCGCGGCGCTTGCGACGTGAAAGGTGGCATGGCGATGTGCCTGGCGGTGCTGTCGCGTCTGAAAGAACAGCCAAGCGAAGACATGCCGACCGTGCTGGTCGCTTGCACCGTCAACGAAGAATGCGGCTTCACCGGCGCTCGGCACCTGGCGAGTGTCTGGAAGAGTGGCGAATCCCAATTGATCTCGAAACTGCCGGACGCGGTCATCGTCGCGGAACCTACCTTGATGAACGTGGTGGTCTCGCACAAAGGGGTCGTCCGTTGGCGCTGCCACGCCAAGGGGCAGGCCGCCCATAGCAGCAGACCTTCGGTCGGCGACAACGCGATCTATCGCATGGGAGATGTTTTACGGGCGATTCGCGAATACGAACAAACCGTCTTGAACACCGCCGAAGAGCAAGGCGTGCTCGGACTTCCCACCATCAGCGTCGGAACCGTGCATGGTGGCGTCAGCGTGAACACGGTACCAGATCGCTGCACGATTGAAATCGATCGACGCGTGTTGCCAGGCGAATCGCAAGAGGCAGTCCGCCAAGAGGTGATCGACTTCATTGCTTCGCGGATCGATGCCCCTGAGAAAGTTGAGCACGATCCCCCATACATGAGCTCGCCAGGCCTGCCATTGGCTGACTCGAACCAGGAACTGGCCCGACGCATTGCCGACGTCGCTTCGGAATTCGGCGTGACCAGCGAGTCGATGCAGGTCGCCTATGGCACCGATTCGCCGGCATACTTTGCGATTGGCGTCCCGTCGGTGGTCTTCGGCCCAGGCTCCTTGGCCCAGGCACACACCAAGGACGAGTTCATCGAGATCGAACAGCTTTACACGGCTACCGATGTTCTGGAAAAGCTCTGCCGCGGCTTCGGCTAAGAGGGCAAAGCGTTTCGAACCGTTTATCTTCACGCGTTGCCTTCTTTCGAGCAGCGCGCAGCAAAAAGCGAGAGCCGGCTTAGCAGACTCTCGCTTTGTTGATTTGCTTCAGGCAGCTTCCGCGATGTGATTAAAACACGTCCAGCAGGAAGTGGTGACCCGAGTGGTACAGACGACCGTTTGGGTATGGGTTCTGCCACTGTTCGTTGTAGACAGGAATTCGCATTTCGGCCGGATAGCGATAGTACAGGCTTTCGCGGCTGCGATAGTAATCAGCACCCTGGAAGTTCTGGGGATAGTAGACGTAGGGATAGTGGTAGAACCGCTCCCAGTCATAGCTGCCGTAAGTTCCGCCCCAGACGCGGCTGAATGCTTGGTCCCCAGCTTCGGCGCTGGATAATGAGACCGACATCATCGCGGCAATAACTAGACCAAACACGATGCGTTGAAACATCGATGATCCCCCCAAATAACTTCTGGTTTATTTCATTGGAAGCTGTGGCCAATCACCCACGCTTCCCACGGACACGGAGACATGCCGCACCATAAGCATCGGCCTGACCGGAACCTGGAATTAAACGAAAATCCCGCAGAACCGGTACGAGACGCAAATTGAGGAGAATAGAACCGGTGATAACGATCGCCAGCGCAGGCAATGCCACGCCGCTAGCAATCGCTCGCATTCAGAACCTTACCGACGATTACTCGGCGAACAAGGCGTCGCAGAAGGTATTGGTATCGAAGCGCGTCAGGTCTTCTGGCTTCTCACCCACACCAATGAATTTGACCGGCAGCTCGAAGGCCTTGCGAATCGGCACAACGACACCCCCCTTGGCGGTCCCGTCCAGCTTGGTCAGCACGATCCCGGTACACTGAGCCGCTTCCGAGAACCCCTTGGCCTGGCTGATCCCGTTTTGGCCGGCGGTCGCATCCAGGACCAGCAGCACCTCGTGCGGGCCGTCTTCGATCTTCTTACCGATGACGCGACGCATCTTTTCGAGCTCGGTCATCAGGTTCTTTTGCGTTTGCAGACGACCGGCCGTATCGATGATGATCACGTCGGCATTCGCCTTCAGGCCTTCGTCCACCGCCCGGAAGACGACACTGGCGGGGTCGGTCCCCTGCTCTCCCTTGATGATCGTGGCCCCTAGACGTTCGGCCCAGATGGTTAACTGCTCGGTCGCCGCGGCACGGAAGGTATCGCCGGCCCCCAGGACCACCGAGTTGCCTTGATCGATAAACCAGCGGGTGAGCTTGGCGATGGTGGTTGTCTTGCCGGCGCCGTTCACGCCGACTACCAGGATCACCGTGGGGCCTTCGGCCGCCATCTTGATCGGTTCGTCATCCTGCTGCATCAGGCTGGCGAGCTCTTCCCGAATGTCTTTCAGGATGTCTTCGGTATGGACGATACGGCCACGGAAGTCACGGGCGATGCGATCTTTGATCTGCGTCGCTGGGCCGGCTCCCATGTCGGTTTGAATGAGGATGGCGAAGATCTCGTCGAGAAGCTCTTCGTCGACCAGGCGTCCTTCCGCTTTGAAGAGATCGCGGATGTCGGTATTCAGCAGGCGACGCGTTCGCGTCATGCCTTGCGCCAAGCGGCCAAAGAAACCTGGCTGCTTTTCGGCTCCTGCTTCGGACGAGGTGCCTTCAGCGTCTTCTTTCTTCTTACCGAATCCGAAAATTCCCATCGTTACGACTCTCGCCTTATGCCTATTTAATTGGGCAAACATGAAAGGGGGTCCGCACGCCAATGTACCCCATTCGAGGCAATTTGTCTGCCGAGGGTTTCATGTAGCTGCCTTTGCCGACAGAACTGGGCCGGCGGAAATGTTGCGGATGCCTGAGATTTAGAAGGATGCGTGCTTACGCATCCCCCAGGGCTTGCTTGCTCTTCAGAATACGATCCAGCAGACCGTTCACGAACTGCGGGCTGTGCTTGCCGCCGAAACGCTTGGCCAACTCGACCGCTTCGTTGATGGCAACGCGTGCCGGCGTGTCCGAATAAAGAATCTCGAAAGCCCCCAACCGCAACAAGTTGCGATCGGTCGCAGCCATACGCCGCAAGCTCCAGTTGTCGGCGAACCGTTCCAACTGCATATCGATTCTCTTGCGATGTTCGCGGGTACCGACCAGGAGGTATCGCCCGAACTCGACCAGGTTCTCATCATTCTTCAAGCGTGCGCGAAGGAACTGATCTGCCAGACCGGGATCGGCATCGGGATTAAGGTCCTCTTGATAGAGGATCTGAAGAACAACTTCGCGCGCTCGACTGCGTCTTGCCATGGGAATCTAAGAGAGTGCCTCGTCTCGAGAAACGTACAACCGGCCTGAATTCGGTGGGGCTGGCCGGTTGCGTCTGTTGAATTATAGCGAGCGAGCCAGGGTCATGGTTTCGCGACTGGCAGTTTTCGGAGAAGTCCCATCATTTCGAGGGCCGCTTCTGCCGCTTCCACACCTTTGTTTCCGACAGCCCCCCCGGACCGGCTGATCGCCTGCTCGACGGTGTTGCAGGTCAGAACTCCAAACGCCACCGGGATTTCGCATTCCATCGCCAGGTTGCCCAAGGTCTGGCTCACCTGGGTGTTGATGTGCACGTCGTGGGTCGTTTCGCCTCGGATCACACAGCCCAGACAGATTACCGCGGCATACTTCTTGGTGCGAGCCATCACCGCGGCGGCCAGGGGGATTTCCCAGGCACCTGGCACCTTGGCAACGTCGATCTTGTCGGTGCTGATTCCGCGGCTTTCCAGAGTTTGCAGCGAACCGGTCAGCAGCTTGTCGGTAATCGAGTGGTTGTAGGTCGAAACGACAATGGCGACCTGAAGATCTTCCGGCTGGAAGTCAGTTCCGGTGTAAGTATTTGGCACGGAAGGGCCTCGGCAAGGATGCAGATAAATGGGGAGAGAGCCTCGACTATCCCCCGCCAACGATCAGTCGACGGGGGAACGAGACAAAACTGAGCCTGGTTGGCCAGTACGCTTGATTACTGGACGTTCATGCTCATGAGAAATTCGGCGTTGGTTTTGTTCTTGCTCATGTGACCCAGCAAAAACTCCATCGCATCGGTCGGACTCATGTCGTTCAAGACACGACGCAAGATACACACGCGGCGGTATTCGTCCGGGTCCATCAGCATTTCTTCGCGACGCGTACCACTAGCGTTGATGTCGATGGCAGGCCAGATGCGGCGATCGACCATGCGGCGATCGAGCACGATTTCCTGGTTACCGGTCCCTTTGAACTCTTCAAAGATGACGTCGTCCATGCGGCTACCGGTATCGACCAGGGCGGTGGCGATGATCGTCAGCGAGCCCCCTTCTTCGACCTTGCGTGCCGAACCGAGGAATCGCTTCGGTCGCTGCAGTGCGTTGGCATCCAAACCGCCCGACAGAAGCTTGCCGGATGGTGGGCATTCGCTGTTCCACGCACGCGCCAAACGGGTAATCGAGTCGAGGAAGATCACCACGTCGGTGCCGAACTCGACCATTCGCTTCGCCTTTTCGATCACCATTTCGGCGACCTGAACATGGCGGGACGGCGGTTCGTCGAACGTCGAGCTGATGACCTCGCAGTTAGGGCCTTTGACTTGGCGTTCCATGTCGGTGACTTCTTCCGGCCGTTCGTCGATCAACAGCATGATGACGTACGCGTCGGGATAATTCGCCAACACAGCCTTCGCCATGTTCTGCATCATGATTGTCTTACCGGCACGAGGCGGGCTGACAATCAGACCACGCTGACCGAAACCGATCGGCACGATCAGATCGATGATGCGGCCACTGACTTCTTCCGTCGCCGTTTCCATGCGGATCCGATCGTCGGGATGCAGTGGCGTCAGGTCATCGAAGAAGACCTTCTGGGCGGCGACGTTCGGGTCTTGGTAGTTGACCGCTTCGACTCGCAGTAATGCGAAGTAACGTTCGTTTTCTTTGGGCGGACGGATCTGGCCGGTGACGATGTTACCGGTCTTCAAGCCGAACCGACGAATCTGGCTCGGCGAGACGTAGATATCGTCTGGGCACGAAAGATAGTGATAGTCCGGGCTACGCAGGAAGCCGAAGCCATCGGGAAGGATTTCGAGCGTCCCTTCGCCGTACATCAGGCCCGACATCTTCACGCGTTCCTTCAGGATGCGGAAGATCAGGTCCTGGCGGCGCGAGCCCGATACGTCTTCAAGGTTTTCTTTGCGAGCTTCTTCGATCAGCTCGGTCATCGACATCTTCTGAAGTTCGGCGATATGCACTTCGCTGTGCTTGAGCTGCTCGAACTGCTCGTCCTCTTCAACCGTTTCTCCGCGCTGTTTGCCTCGGGCGATCTGCTCTGCCAGCGACATCGGTTCGGGACCGTCGTCGTAGTGATTGTTGTTCCGCTTAGAAGGTCCGCGCGAATGGCGATGACCATCAGAACTATGGTTTGAATTGGAATCAGAAGATTGGGGCGAATTGGGCATTGGCTGAGTGGGTTGTTCCGAAGCGTTGCCGTCGGTTTCGGGCAAGATGCCAGCACCGAACGAGTTCCCGTCCTTCGAGACGCGGGAAGTTAGTTTGTTGCTCGTGGAATTCGAACTGTTATTGGAATTTCGGTTTGTCGTCGAGTTTCTGTGTGGCATAGGAGATCGTTCTCCGAGAGAAGTTTCCTGGGCCGGAACTGATAAAAGGAGCTCTCTTCAACCAACGAACCTGGACCGGTTTCCAAGGGAATCGGTTCATGAATTGGCTTGGATGGCGTGTACGAAGGACGCCGGCTGTTCCAGGAATGAGGAGGAGACTCTTTCGTTGTAGCAAATGGCCGGAAAGTTCGCGAGGCGATATTCGAAGGAATACCAGTCTTCGTAAATGGTTGTAATTTAAAGGGGTAACGATAATTCAGGCATCTTTTCCCGGAGGAAGGTTCTCGACCCCCACCTTTGTTTTAAGGTGGGTTTGATCGCCACTAAAAGATCGCCCTCATTCCTAGCTCAATATGAGATGGAAAGGAAAATCTTTGGGGGAAGCTATCGCGGATTCCCGCGATGACCTGGCGGGGGGGCGACTTGCCGTTTCCAAAAGGCTTCGATCGCGGCTCGTAGCTGGGATAAGTCGTCGTTGTTCGGAATGACGATGTCGGCGAGATTCCGTTTGACCTCTAATTCTTCCTGCGCTGCCTCGCGAATGTCAAACTCATTTTCAGTCCACTTTCGCGCAAGGGCACGTTCCAGCCGATGGGCGCGAGAGGAATCGATGAACAGGACATAGTCGCAGTGGCGAATCCAGCCCGCCTTAATCATTACCGGGGCGTCTAACACGAACGCAGGGGCATCTTCTGCCATTGCTTGCGAGCGGGCTGCTTCCAACAACGCCCCAATGCGGGGATGCGAAATCTTCTCGAGGTCGGCCAGTGCTTGCCGATGGTCGTCGGTATTACCAAACACCAGCCGGGCTAATTTGGGCCTCGAAACGTTTCCTTCTTCGTCAAAAACGTCGTTCGAAAACCGATCCTGAATCTGCTCTTTCACCTCGGGCATTTCGAGAACCTGATGCCCAGCTTTGTCGGCATCGAAGATCACCGCACCAAGTTGCCGCAACGCCTCGGTCGCGGCACTCTTGCCTGAGGCAATTCCACCCAGGATACCGATTGTCTTCATCGCAGCATGCTTGCAGCTTCGTGGCAGAGAAGCTGCCCTTAAGGGATTGAATCCCAAGAAGACATCTGGCCTTTTTTCCCTGCCAAAGTTTCTTGGGTGGACACTTACCCGCTGAAATCGACTGCCTCGCACTCGGCCCAGTTTTGGCCTGCCTCTACATCGACGACCAGCGGTACATCCAGCTCGACGGCTCCGGTCATTTCAGGGAGCATCAGCTTCACCAACGGTTCCACTTCTTCCGGGGGCGCCTCGAACACCAGTTCGTCGTGAATCTGCAGTAGTAAACGTGATTGCAGGTCGGATGCGGCCAGTGCTCGATGGACCCGAATCATTGCCAGCTTGATGATATCCGCAGCCGAACCTTGGATTACCGAATTGACGGCGGTCCGTTCCGGCATCAGAAGCTGCCGGGCCATGCGATCTCGTTTCTGTGGCGAACGGACCCCTTCGATCTTACGCCGTCGTCCCAGGATCGTCTTCACGAAGCCATCGACGAAGCACTGCTTCAAGGTGTTCTCCATGAAGTCGTCGACGCCTGGGTATTTGCGGAAGTAAGCATCAATGAAACCAAATGCTTCATCCTTCTCGATATCAAGGCTTTTCGCCAGGCCGAACGCACTTTGCCCGTAGACGATCCCAAAGTTGATCGCCTTGGCGCTGCGGCGTTCGTTGGAAGTGACTTCCTCTAAAGGAATGCCGTAGACCTCCGACGCGACCTTGGCGTGAATGTCTTGATCGTTCTGATACGCCTCGCGGAGGGCCTCGTCTTTGCTGTAGTGAGCCAGCACACGCAGTTCGATCTGCGAGTAGTCGGCACACACCAACACCCAGCCATCTCGGCTCGCTTTAAACGCCGAACGAATTTCCTTGCCTTCTTCCGTACGGATCGGAATGTTCTGCAGGTTCGGTTCGTTCGAGCTCAAGCGACCGGTCGCGGCGACCACTTGATTGAACGACGTGTGCACCAGATTCGTCTTCGGACAAATCATGTTCGGCAACGCGTCGATGTAGGTGTTCTTCAGCTTCGCGTACTGACGGAAGTCGACGATCTTCTTCGGCAGCGGATCTTGCTTGGCGAGCTGTTCGAGCACTTCCGCATCGGTGGAAGCCCCTGTCTTGGTCTTCTTAATGACTGGCAGGCCCCGTTTCTCGAACAAGATCTCGGCAAGCTGCTTGGGGGAAGCAATGTTGAAGGGCTGCTCGGCGATCTTATAGATTTCCTGTTCGACCTCAGCCAGGCGTTCTCCGTACGAATCGCTCAAGCCTTTCAAGCGATCGGTATCGACTCGAATGCCGTTGAATTCCATCTCGGCCAGCACATCAACCAGCGGAACTTCGACATCGTCGAACAGATCGTTCAGCCCTTCTTCGTCGAGACGACCACCCAGGATTTCATACAGTCGCAAAGGAATATCGGCATCTTCACAGGCATAGTACGAGATCTTTTCGAGCGGCACTTCGCTCATCAAGATCTGCTTCTTGCCGGTGCCGATCAGTTCGCTGATTTTGACCGTTTCGTGCTGTAAATAGCGACGCGCCAGCTCGTCGAG
This sequence comes from Bremerella cremea, assembly GCF_039541315.1. Taxonomy (GTDB): domain Bacteria; phylum Planctomycetota; class Planctomycetia; order Pirellulales; family Pirellulaceae; genus Bremerella; species Bremerella cremea. The sequence goes on from NZ_BAABFZ010000003.1 coordinate 920,894, forward strand.
TCCATGCGATCGTGCGCCGGCTTCCAGCAAGTAATGAGCGATCATTGTGTCGAAGTCGACGCCAGCCAGATCGATCCCCGCACCTCGGAAGACGATCTGATCGTACTTCAGGTTCTGCCCAACCTTTTTGATCTCTTGGTTTTCGAGCACCGGTCGCAAGATCTCGACGACCTCTTCCAGTGGCAAACTCGCGTCTCCTTCCGGAGTTTGAATCGGAATGTACCGCGCGGTGCCTGGCTTCCAGCAAACTGAGATCCCCACGAGGTCAGCCCAGCGTGGATTGGTATGCGTTGTTTCGGTATCGACCGAGATCCGCGTTTGCTCGCCGAGAAGTTTGGCCAGTTCCTTCAACTGATCGATCGTTTCGATCGCCTGATAATCGAGTGTGTCACTCTCCAAAACACTTACCGCCGGGACCGAGCCAGGGCCAGTCGTGGTCAGGTTTTGAAGTTGCTTCGAGAGCGTACGGAAACCGAATTCGTCGCACAACGCTTCGCAGGCCGGGCCATCGACCGGGCTGACCAGATAGCTGGCCCAGTCCCATTCCAAAGGCACATCGTTGCGAAGGCGAACCAGGTCTTTGCTGACCAACGCCAGTTCGCGACCGTTGGTGATATTCTCTTTTCGCTTCTTGCCCGAGATCTTGTCGACGTTATCGAGCACCTCTTCTAAAGTGCCGAACTGATTAAGCAGGTCTTTCGCGATCTTAGGACCAATCAACGGAATGCCAGGCACGTTGTCGACGGCATCGCCCACCATCGCCTGGAAGTCGACGACCTGATCCGGGCGAATGCCCCAGTCTTCCATCAACGACTCGGCGGTGTAAAAGGTATCTTTCCGTACGTTGAACAGCCGAACGTTGTCGGTGATCAACTGGCGGCAGTCTTTGTCGGTCGTGACCAGCGTGCAGCGGCCCCCCTTCTCTTCCACTACTCTCGCGGCGGCAGCCAGGACGTCGTCGGCCTCAAAACCAGGTTTCGCCAGCACCGGGATGTTCATCGCGTCGAGCATTCGCCGGATCGATTCGATCTGCGAGGGGAGTTCCTGCGGCATCTCGTCGCGGTTGGCTTTGTACTGATCGTAAAGCTCGTTGCGGAACGTGGGCCCGGAAAGATCGAACGCGCAGATCAGATAGTCCGGCTTCTTTTTTTCCAGCAGGAAGACCATGTCACGAGCAAAGCCATACACCGCAGCGACCGGCTGACCGGCCGGCCCCGTCATTGGAGGGATGGCATGGAAGACCTGAAAGATCAGGGAGTGCGAGTCGACCACCCATACCTCTTTGCCGGTCAAATCTTCCGGATCCCCAACTGGCTGAGCAACCACGGGCGGTGTCGGCGATTTTTCCGAAATTTCCTGAGCGTCGTCCGTGTCGAAACTTAGCGACGTCTGCCGCGTGCGATTTTTCATCATGTCTACTGCTGAAAGAGAAGCCGATGCCGGATCGGAAAGATCACCCTGCACGTAGATTATTGTGGAGTAACGAGTTACGAACAAGCAGCGTTGCGTTTTAACACACTTTGGTCCCTTGGTGCATTTTCAACATGACTCCCTGAAGGTGCGTTGCGAAAAATCACCATGAATAATTTTTCCATCAATGCCATCAATCCATTGCGATACAACGACTTACGGAAATTCCATTTCGTTGACTTCCCCGTTTTTGCCGTGTAGACTAACAATGCTGGCAGAATACTGCTCAGTCACAACTCATCCACCTTCGCTAATCCGCAGCTCGGTTAACAATCGCTTAACCATCACGCCCAATTGAGAGCGTCTTACGTAGATTTTACGTAGTCCCTACCAACGGCCGGATTGGCATTTGCCCTAGCTTTGACTAATTTAGGCAAACTGGGGAGACCGTAATTCCTGGACTCGTCTCCCTACCACTTGTCGCCCGAAGGAGAATTCCGCACATGGCAGCCCGCGATAATCAAGGTCTCCAGATCTCCGTCATCTTGCTTGTCATGATGGTGGTTGGTTTGGGTATCACTACAGGCGTGTTCTATAACGCGAACCTGAAAGCCCAGACCGACGCCAAGGATGCAAACACGCGTGCTCAGTCGGAATCGAGCAAGGCCCGCGAGTACCTGCTGGAGCGTAACCGTCTGAAGGTCATCATCGGTCATACCGAAGAAACGACCATGGAAGAAGTCGAAACCCAGTTCACCAGCGACGTTAATTCGTTCGTCGCCGATGAAAATGGTACCGCTCCGGATGCCCAGGCTCTGAATTACCGCAAGATCCCGGTCGAGCTTCGCAACAAGTACTCGACTCTGGAACAACAGTTGGCTTCCGCTCGTGAAACGGTCAATGCTCTGCAGGCGGAACGTGACACCATCCGCCAGACCGCCGATGCCAACGTTGCCAAGGCAATCTCGGAAAAGAACTCGGCCGAAGATCGTCTCCAGAAGTTGACCGCCGAATACAACACCTCGCGTCAGGCTCTCCAGGATGACCAAAAGAAGGTGTTGGCCTCGAAGCAAGCTATCGAAGGCCAAGTCGCTCAGGTGACCGCCAAGTTCAGCCAGGAAAAGAAGGTGATGGAGAAGGAAAAGGGAGACCTCCAAAAGCTGGTGGACGGCTTGAAGAAGGTGACCCAGGACCTGCAGCCTAAGATCACCGATCGTCCTGACGGCAAGGTTGTCTGGTCGAACCAGCGAGAACAGACCGTCTGGATCAACCTTGGTTCGCAAGACCTGCTTCGTCCTCAGATGACCTTCAGCGTCTACCCTGTCGGTCAGGAAAACCTGGCGGGTATCGATCCTAAGGCCACGATCGAAGTTACCAAGATTCACGACCGTCACCAGGCTGAAGCTCGCATCACCAACTTCGATATCTCGAACCCAGTGATGCCTGGCGATACCATCTTCACCCCAACCTGGACTCCAGGTCATCCAGAGAAGTTCGCGATCGTCGGTTTCATCGACATCGATGGCGACGACAAGGACGACTCGGAAATGCTGCGTGGCATCATCGAAACGGCTGGCGGCGTGGTCGCAGCTTACGTCGACGAAACTGGCAGCATCAAGGGTGCTTTGACCCCAGACATTCGTTACCTGATCCTCGGCGAACGTCCGACCGAAAAAACCTCGGAAGGTGGCCTCGCAGCTTACTCGCAGATGAACGAAGCTGCCCGAGCCAACGGTATCCAGGCCATCCGCGTCGACCAGTTCATCGACTGGGCCGGCTATGTCGGAGCCGAAGAACTGGTTCGCTTGAATGCCGCCTCGAAGCTGGAAGAGCTCGAAGCTCAGGCCGAAAAGGAAAAGGCTGGCTTCCAGAAGCGTCGCCCAAGTGGCAACAGTGCTTTCTAAGCTGCCGATCTTCAATCAGCAAAACGGGAAAGGCCGAGAACATGTTCTCGGCCTTTTTCATGCGCGGTCTGAACTGATCCATCAGCACTCCCTTCGGCTGGGTCGATGATCAAAAGCATTGAATCGCTCTCCCCTTTAAGCCGCGAGAGCGACTATAACCTACGCCATTCGCTATTGGTTTCATCTCACGAAGGCACAAGGAAGTCCAACGCATGATTGTCACGACAGCCAACGATATCGCCGGCTACGAAATCGTCGAATACCTGGGAGTCGTTCGCGGCATCATCGTTCGCTCGACCGGGATTGCCCGGGGGTTTGTCGGTGGGATCCGCTCGATCGCAGGCGGCAATATCCCCGAGTATGTCGCCGTGTGTGAAGAGGCCCGCGGCCATGCTTATCAACTGCTGATCGAGCACGCAGAACAAGTCGGCGCCGACGGTATCATCGCCATGCGTTACGACGGCAGCGAGTTCATGCAGGGATCGACCGAAGTGCTGGCCTATGGAACGGCCGTGAAGATCCGACCCGTCGCTGGTTAAACGATGACCGACTCTTCTTGCATCCGATTGTTGTCGGCAGCCATCGCCTGCTGCCACAGATGGAAGCCAAAGAAGATCTCGCCCAGCTTGGAAATCTCGCCGTGCAGATCGTGGAACTTCTCCAACTGCATGGCCGAAATCAGCAAGCGGGGATCGACAAACAAGCTGGCCGGATGGGCCAATTGAAGTTCGCGACTCACCTTGCGAAGTAGTGTCGTTTCGTTGGTGTTCAGCTCATGACGACGACAAAGATCCCAGAACAGTCGCTGAGGGTTGTCCAGGTTCCACGCGAAGTCATTGTCCTGCCAACGCGTCAACGCCCAGATGAGCGACGCGACAGTCAGGATCGAAAGTCCCAGCACGAAGAAGTGGGGAATATTCAAGTGAGCCGATTCGGCGCGAAAGTGATCTCCCATCGCCGTGAAGTCGGCTTCGCGGTCGGCGAACAGAACCAAATTCCAGAGCGCGGTCATGGGTTCGTTCCTTATGACTTCACGCGATCTTCGTCCGAAGACGATTCGATCGCGGGAGGAACGAACTTGTTGCCAGCAATCTTTCGCAGGCTCTCTTCCGCATTTTCACGAACTCGAACATTACGATCGAGCATCGCGTTTCGGAGCGCGGTCACCGCGGTCGAAGACGAACAGTGGCCCAGCAGCTTGGCTGCTTCGGCCCGCAGAAAATAGTCGTCGTGCTGCATCGCCTTGATCAAGTCAGGTTCCATATCGATGTGATTTTCCATCACATCGATCACCTTTAAGGCACGCAGACGGCGATAAGCAGCGTCGCTGGTCAGCTCGGCCGCCAACAGCCGCTGGGTATTCACATCGATGCCACGGACCAGGCGTCCGGTGTTCTTTTGGGCATCGGGGCTCATCTTATCGAAGGCGGAGAGGTACCGAGGGAAATTGAACTCGGCCAATGCCTTGCGAACCGTGTCTTGAACGATCAGCTGTGGGCTATCGAGATGCTGCAGTAACAGCTTGATGGCCCCAGGAATCCCGCGCGGACGAAGCTGACGCAGCGCTTCGGCACGGACGGCGGAATTCGGATCGCTGACCGCTTCCAGAATTAGCTCGTTGGTCTTGGGATCGACATAGCTGGCCAACTCTTCCAAAGCCGCCAGGCGACCGCTGGCGTGGCTGGAATGGGCCATGATGATCAGCAGGTCGTAAAGTCGATCGCTGCCAATCGATGTCGACATCGACATATGGACGGCGGCGGCTTGCTGCAAGCCATTCAGCTTGTCGAGCACGCGGCTATGTTCTTCCGCCCAGGCAACCTTCGACAATCGAGACAGGTTGCGTCGAATCGTATCGTTCATCGAGCCTTGGGCCCGGGTGGTCAGCTCGGCAATGAATGCCGGATCGTGCCGCAAACCAATGATATTGAGCACCGGGCTTGCCGGGTGCATATCGGTGAGGGAGCTGAGGACCAGTTCGATGATCTCGGGCCGCGAGCTATGCCGCAGGAAGCGAATGATCGCCGCGTGGGCCGGATGGCGAGGATTGTTCCATGCCTCTCGTAGCAGCTGATTCTCGCGAGTGACGAGAACCAGAAACGCTTCCAGAATCGGGAGCGATTCGTGTTGTTCGTAATGGCGAATGCAATCCCCCAGGGAATCGATCGCCCGGCTGCGTACCGACTCGACGTTAGCCTGGGTGCCGTCATCCCGCAGTTTCTTACGGAGGTTCGCGGCCAGGTTCACCAGCGTGTTGCCCGCCGGATCGCGGAACGCATGGCCTGAATCTCGCACGATCAGGGCCAATGCAGGAATGAGCTCGAACTCTGGTACCTGGTCGAGAATCTCGAGCGCCAGAGTGAATTGTTCGTTGTCGTTCGATTGAATGAGCTCGCGAAGTGCGATCTCGAGCGAGATGCCAGAAAGTTCGATCCAGCTTCGTTGAACTGGCGTGAAATTACGCCATCGCTGTACCAAAGCTCGTTGCGCAACAGCATGCCGCTGCTCGAGTAGCGCCGATAAGGCGGCCTCTCGAACATCGGTATAAGGAGAGTCGAGCGCGTCAACCAACACCGGAACCACCGCATGGTTGTCCGTATTGGCTAACAGCTGAAAGGTTTTTTCGATTCCCGAAGGCACGCTTCAATTCCCGCTGCACATCTAATTCCATTTCGGCGCAAGCTGCCCCGCAGGGCGTCTGCGTCTACATGAAAATCTAGGCCTCACCACGTTAATCGGCCGAGAGAATCGAAGTGATTTCGGGAACCGTGGGACAAAAAGAGCCTACGACCGCTACAAACGGAACGATAACCCTGGCCCTGGAAGGGGGAATGGGCAGGATCGAACCATCGCCAACCCCCTGAGTGAGGCAAGCTACCGATTCCCCAGTATTATCGAGGATCCTAGCCCTTAGATGTTGAACTGGCGGAGAATCAGGTCACACACGTCGGTGTCGGCAATAGGGGTCTCGGGGTAGACACCTTTCTGATTCGACAGCAGCACGCCGCGCTGAGCATCGGACTGGGCCGGTGCACCATGCGAGCCTTTGACGAGCGTCGCATCGAGCGGAATCGACTTGGTCGCCATGTCGACATGCAGTTCAACCGGGTCGTAGCCAGGCTTGCGATGGATGTCGACGGTGCGGGCGAACTTCGGCGCCGCCGCATCGTCAAGCCAATAATAATAAGCCTGCCAACTATTGGCGGACGAAACCAGAACGACGTCGCCGCTGTTGGCATGCTCCAGGAAGTACTTGCCACGATCGCTGCCAGCCAGGACCTCAGCAATGCCTTCGGTTCCCTGGAATAGCTCGACAACCTTTTGAATGGTCGCTTCGTCGGCATCTTTCACATAGACGTGCGAAACCTGGTGATCCGCCACTGCGAAGGCGCTGCTACCGGGATAGTCGATCGTTTCCCCGTCTTCGCCGCTGTTGACCTGCAACAGTCCTGCTTCTCGCAGCACACGGTTCGGGTAGGCAACGTGATCGACTGGGACGATCGTGTATTCGCTGGCGACCAGGATCAGCACTTCTTCGCCGTAGGCTTCTTTCAAGCCGGCGAACATCTCGCCCAGCACGGCATCGAGTTCCGCGACTGCTTTCATAGCGGCATCGCTGTCTGGCCCCAGCTTCTGGGCCTGATAGTCAAGGTGCGGCAAGTAGATGTAGAAGAAGTTTGGCTTGTGCTTCTTGGCAGTCAGCACGGCGGTGTCCGAGATCCACTTGGTCGATGGAATCGACGCCAAAGGTCCCCAGAAGAACTTGAGTGGGAAGTGACCATATTCGGCTAGCAGGTCCCCGTAGTATTCGGTTGGTCGGGTATAGCACCACAGCGATTCGCTGCCATCTGGGTTATGCACTGGGGCTGGCATGCAGACGTAATCGGCTTTGCAGCGTTTGCTCAACATTGGGAACCAGACAGCCGAAGTCAGATCCGCGTTGTGCTTCTTCAAGATATCCCAGATCTGGGGCTGCTCGATCGCTTCGTTACCCATCGTCCACAGTTCGACTTCTCCCTTGGCTCGGTCGTACCAGCCATTGGCCACCACACCATGATCGACCGGCAGGCTACCAGTCATGATGTTGGTTTCGACCGAAAGGGTCACGGCTGGAAAGCTTGGTACCAAGGTCGCCTTGTCGCCATCTTGCGTCAGCGCCTTCAGGTTTGGCATGTGGGCGACGTCGGAGGCTCGCAGGCCTGGGATCGAAAGAAGTACGACGTTGTCGGCCATGAGAATGTGCTCGCAGAGATGGGGGCAGGAACGAAGTGCAAAAGGCGATCAAGTCACTCTAACCGGAGACGCCATGCGAGAAAACCGGGGCAACTTACCACTGCCAGCTGTGCCTCGAAATAAGAGACCGCGACTAAATCAGCGGCTTCAGAAAGTCGTACGACTTTTGGGCCATGTTCGGCCCATCGTGGCTGTGGCGACTCAGTTCGACGTTCACCGGACCTTGGTAGTCGATCTCTTTCAAAGCCTGGAAGATCGGCGGGAAATCGATTTCGCCATCACCGAAGGGAAGGTGCTCGTGCACCCCGGCTTTCATGTCTTCAATATGAATGTTCACAATCCGATCACCATATCGCCGCAGGTAGTCCGCGATCGGGGTTTCCCCCTGACAATGGAGGTGACCGATATCGATGGTCAACTGGAAGTTGCTCGCATCGATCCGCTGCTGCAATTGATCGAACTTCGCCATCGTATCGATGAACATGCCCGGCTCGGGTTCAAAGCCAATCGTCACATCGCGCTCGGCCGCGTAGTCGAGAACTGGTTGAAGCGACGCGACCAGGCGATCCATGGCGACCTCTTCCGAGACATCGTCCAACAGACGTCCTGACCAGACCGACACGCAATCGCTTTTAAGTGTCTGAGCGGTATCAATGCAGTGCCGCATGAATTCGTAACGAAGGTCCCGACCTTTGGCATCGGGGCTGACGAACGTGGGTTCGTGCTTGACACGTGGGTTCAGCAGGAAGCGGGCACCGGTCTCGATAACTGAACGCATCTTCGCTTCGTCCAGAACTTTGGCCAACAGATCGACCTGGCGAGTTGCCAGGTAGGTGTTACCGAAGGGAGTCAACGTCAGATGATCGATCGTCAACGCGATGGCCGAGTATCCGATCTCGGACAAGATCTCTACGGCATCGAAAGGATCGTGATGCGCGAGTCCATTCGTGTTGTATCCCAGGATCATCCCCAATGGTACCTTCGGGCTCTTGGTGTCGCTGTTACTTCAGTCCGGCTTGTTCTGCGTGTTGCAGGAAAGGCAGTTGCCGGGTGGTGATTAGGTTGAATACATCCAACGCCGCAGCCCCAGCATGGGAACTAACAAGGCGACAATCGAAACCGCCCAGATCGTTCCACATACAGCCAGGGTAATTGCCGCGTTGAAAAAAATCAGCGACAAGATCGCCTGTTTGATCGTCGTTTGCACATTTTCGGGAACCGGCGTCATGATGGCGATCACCACGCGTCGGATTAAGGACAGACTTAATAATAACAAAATGCCTGCCAAGCCGAATGCCTGAGATCGATCGACATCCACAATCGAGGGCTGAACGAACGGCAAAACGGCCAGCATCAGGATGCCCGCCAGCATCAAACCGGCACCCAAAATCAGCATCGAGCGGCTGCTTTCGGTCGCTTCCGTCCGGGCAAACCAGGTCACCCCGACGATATACAGACCAATCCCGCCGGCAAACATCAGTTGTCCCAGATCAAAGCTCAGCAGTTGTGGCCAGTCTTCCAGGGGCAATCCCTTGGCCAGGCTCATTCCGAGCAAGATATTGAAAAAGCGGCATGCCCCCATCATCCAGGGAGCCAGAAAGGTCCGCTTCAGGATGGCATCGTAGGCAACCACGCAAACCGACAGAACCAGAGCCACGGCCCCGCCTCGCCAGGGAATCGCGGCGTAGTCGACGTAAACATAGCCCCCCAGCAGCGCGATCAGGCAGCCCACAAGCAGCATGCCATAGCCCGCCAGCATCGCCGTCCGGGCAGAGATCGCTCCGGAAGGAATGGGCCGATTGGGTCGCTGTTGGGCGTCGATGTCTCGGTCGTAATAGTCGTTCAGCACCATGCCGGCCGAGTAAATCAAACTCGAGGCCAGCACCAGGCACACGAAGATCGCCGGGCCGTTCAGGTTAGCAATGCCCAGGTTCGAAAACGCCGACACGATGAAAAAACCGGCGAAGATATCGGCCCAAGCCGTGAATAGATTCGGAAGACGACACAGTTTTCCGAAAGCCAACCAGGGGGAGTCGACAGAGGATTCAGTTTGGCTCGAATCGTCCAAGGGGCATCTCTCGAAAGCTCGTTCGGCGCGTCAGGATTAGGCTGCGATTGTACGATTTTCGCCCTTTAACGTCGAGAACTGGCGACCGGGGAATAAATCGAAAAGAGAGGGAGGAAAAAAAAGAACCCCGCGCCGGGCGATGACGCGGGGTTCTGCGTTGGAAAAGGAGGGGAAGTCAGGAGACTTCTTAGGCACTCTTCGTTTCCGGCATCTTGAAAAGCTTTTCACGGCCTTCAACGATTTCGCGAGTGATCGAGTAGTTGGAACCGGGTTCCTGTTCTGGCAGGTCAAACATGATGTCGAGCATGACCGATTCGATGATCGAACGCAGACCACGAGCACCAGTTCCCTTGGCCAGGGCTCGCTGGGCGATGGCTTCGATCGCTTCGTCGGTGAACTGCAGCTCGGCGTTTTCCATCTCGAACAGCGTTTGGTACTGCTTGATCAGGGCGTTCTTTGGCTGCGTCAGCACGCTCTTGAGAGTTGGCAGATCGAGTGGCTCCAGCGAAGCGACCATTGGCAAACGACCAACCAGTTCCGGAATCAAACCGAATTCCAGGACGTCGTCGCTGGTCACGTTTCGCATCAGTTCGGCGGCATCCGCTTCCGACTTGAAGCCCGAGGACTGACCGAAACCAATGCTCTTGCGGCCCATGCGGCGACGAACGATGTCTTCGATACCGACGAACGTACCACCGCAGATGAACAGAATGTTGCTGGTGTCGATCTGGATGTACTGCTGTTCTGGATGCTTACGACCACCTTGTGGGGGAACGTTGGCGACGGTGCCTTCCAGCATCTTCAGCAGGGCCTGCTGCACACCTTCGCCCGACACGTCACGAGTGATCGAAACGTTGTTCGAGGTCTTGCCGATCTTGTCGATCTCGTCGATGTACAGAATGCCTCGCTGGGCAGCTTCGACGTCGAAGTCGGCAGCGTGCAGCAGTTTCAGCAGCAGGTTTTCGACGTCTTCACCCACGTAACCAGCTTCGGTCAGCGTGGTGGCATCGCCGATGGCGAACGGAACGTTCAGGATACGTGCCAGGGTGCGAGCCAGCAGCGTCTTACCGCTACCGGTCGGACCTACCAGCATGATGTTGGACTTTTCGATTTCAACGTCGGAACCTTCGTGGCCGACGACCAGTCGCTTGTAGTGGTTATGAACCGCGACGGAGAGAACCTTCTTCGCCCCATCCTGACCGATGACGTATTCGTCGAGGTTGGCCATGATTTCACGAGGGCTGGGGATCTTGTTGAAGAGTTTGTTACCGGCGCCACGGCGTCGGTTCTCTTTTTCCAGGATCTCTTTGCACAGATCGATGCACTCGCCGCAAATGTACACGTTATTGTAAACGTCGCCTGGGCCCTCGACCAAAGGACCTACTTCGCGATAGTTACGACGACAGAACGAGCAGAATGCATTTTTCTTGTTGGTGCTGTTGTGCCGGGATCCACCAACGTCATTACCTGCGGGCATGAATAAACTCCTTTCGGCTTCGCTTGGAACAGCGTCTGGCAATGGGCTTGGGACCTTGAGTCAATCTCTTGATGCAATGCCGGCCAGGGCTGTTAAAATTTCCACGTGCTGCTCGACTGGCCATGGCTTATCGAAGCCGTTTGGCCTGGGGGCATCCTTGTCCGCAAGAAGTTCGAGCCGTATTCTTCAGCCGCAGTAGCTGCTTCTATTCGTGCAACTCGCTACGCTGATACCGCTTCGCATGGGCGAAGAGAGAGTCGACTTGCGACCCTCGTTGGTTGGCCTCCCAGGCACCACACCTCGCATTACGAAACGATGTTTTGGTTTGTGCGATTGTCTTTCGCAAAACCAGACAAATTCACCTTAATCCGCCTTGCTGGCATCTTCGGTAAAAACGGGTTCCGCTTCTTCCGAAACTGTTGCTGGCTCTTGGATTCTGGCTTTGATGTCCGTCTTTATCTTTCGGAATTCCTCGTCCGATAGCTCACCCCGTGAATGCATTTCGCGGAACTTTGATAGCATCCCATCGGGTCCTTGTTGGTCGTCGTCCGAGTATTCGCGCCATTTTCTCAGAAGGTGGAACGTTAGTGCCAATCCTAGGATGCATATCGCTAGTAGGAATACTGCGAATGCTAACTGCAGGTAGTACTTTTCCATCGCGGTACGGCAAGAGTTGATTCGACAAGGTTTTCCTACCAGGCAAAAACAACCGAACCGCCCGGAGTCCCTCAATCGTTCATTATTTCCATTATCACGTGCGACGTCCAATGATTCGCCCGGAATGCTCAGCCCGATCGGCAAATTGACAGCACCCTTTTGACGGCGATACGCTAAACACAGACGTATCCTCTTATTCAAGCATCATTTAGGGCAACAGGCATGGCACGCGAAGCAACCGTTCAAAAGATCTGCGATGTGGGCGTCGTCGCGGTCATTCGCGCGGACAATGGGGCAATCCTGGCGGACGTCACCCAGGCACTCGTCGAAGGAGGTGTCACGGCGATCGAAGTTACCTTCACCGTGCCTAAGGCTCACAAGGTGCTCGAATATGTCGCCGACCGCTTTGGTGATCAGATTCAGCTCGGTGCTGGCACGGTGCTCGATCCGGAAACGGCACGCATTGCTATTCTGGCCGGTGCCGAGTTCATCGTTTCTCCCATCGTCGATCCGCGAACGATCGAGATGAGTCATCGTTACGACAAAGCGATGATGCCAGGTGCTTTGACACCGACGGAAGTCGTTCAGGCATGGCAAGCAGGGGCCGACGTCGTCAAGATCTTCCCATCTGACCTGACCGGTCCTGACTATCTGAAGGCCTTGAAGGGTCCCCTGCCCCAGGTGCGCATGATGCCAACTGGCGGCGTGAATCTCGATACGGCCGAATCGTTCCTGAAGGCAGGTGCCTGTTCGCTGGGAATCGGTGGGTCGTTGGTCGAGAAGTCGGCCGTCAGCAGCGGCAATATGGATCGCATCCGAGATCTTGCGAGCCAGTACGTCGAGATCGTCCAGCGATTCCGTGCTCAATAGTTGTTCCGCTGGATGCTCGGGGCTACGATTAATCGAAGTGCTGACTTCTTCGAAACTCTTCGCATAGCTGACTCCCGATGCCCATTACGTTTGAATGCCCCAACTGTGGAACCAGGATGAAAGTCCTGGATCAATATGCGGGGCAAACCGGGCCATGTGCTGTCTGTGCGAAGACAATCAGCATTCCTGAACCCTCGGAAAGCAAGAATGCCCGAACCGGACAAAGCTCTGACGACAATCGCGACCGTGGCGTCGAGCTGGGAACGCTGATCGGCATTCTGGGAGTCGCAGTCGTTTCCTTCTCGGTTCTCTTTCTATTGGCAGTATTAATATTTCGCGTGGGTCTGCCGGCGATCGCCCAGATGCGAACCGATGCGCGCAACAAGGCCAACCAGCAGCAAATTGCCAAGTTGATCAACGCCTTGAACGCGTACCACGACACGCATGGCACCTTTCCCCCGGCCTATTTCCTAGATGATAAAGGGAAGCCAGCCCATTCCTGGCGGGTAATGATCCTGCCACAGCTCGGCTATCAGCATCTGTACGACCAGTACAAATTCGACGAGGCCTGGAATTCGGCTCATAACGTCAACGTCACGATGCAGATGCCGTCAGTCTTCCGCGCGTTCGATGAAACTTCCGCCAACAACACAATCACCCACTTTGCCGCCGTCGTCGGAAATCGTTCGATCTTCCCCCGCGACAAGTCCGTTGGCCGAGCCCAAGCCCTCGACGCCCCGGAGGGCATCCTCACGATTGTCGAGTTAAACGGAATCGGTCTCGACTGGACCGATCCGACAAACAACTACGATATCGATTCGCCCCAGGGAACGATGATCATTCGCACCGACCCCAACGCGCCAGCGTCGACGCTCAGCGGCAATGTCGGCATGTTGAACGGCGACACCTACCACTTCCACGAGAACACTTCTCCGGTTCGTCTGCAGGCCTTGGCGACTCGTAGCGGCAGCGAACCGCTCGACATCGATCTAAGCACTTTGACCATGCCGTGACGGCACGGACTCGCCGACTGTTACGAACGATACGACCGGTACAGATTGCCAGCCTTCGCTGACGCGTACCATATGGGCGACCCCGTCAAGCGGCCTTCCCGAACAACCGATAGATTCTCTGTCGCGTCCTCTATCGTTCAAAGGGTCATTCATGTTCAGCAATCCACGTATGCTCGCAGCCACGGCTGGCGTTTTAGCATCGATGCTGGCATCCGGCCCTGGCATGCTATCAGCACAGCAAGCTCAGCCAGCTCGGCCTTCCCAGGACAAGGGAGAACCGGTCGTAATTCGTCAGACCGAGTTCGGCATTCCTTACCAGGTCGATGCCCCCAATACGACGCCTGAAGTTCAACTGATGGTCTCAAACGATCAAGGCGTGAACTGGGTGGGCTACCAACGCCAGTCGTCTCGGCAAGATCGCTTCGTGTTTCAAGCCAGCAGCGATGGCGAATACTGGTTCGCCATTCGGACCTTCGACAATTCGGGAAGGCCCACGAATGCTTCGCCGGTGATGAAACCGGAACTCAAAGTGGCGATCGATACCCAGACGCCGGTCATCAATCTGGAAGTCGAGGCCCTGGACAGCGGCGAAGTCATCGCCAAGTGGACGGTCCGCGATAAAGCGATCGATGCGAGCCAAATTCGACTGAGCTATCAGACTTCGCAGCAAAGCCCTTTCCAGCAAGTTCAGATCGACCCCAGCCAGGCCTATCAGGCCAATGGAATCATTGCTGGCGAAACCCGCTGGTTTCCGATTGCGACCGACCGCGTGATGCTGGTTCGACTCGATGCGAACGACAAAGCAGGCAACGTTGGCTTCTCGCAGCAATCGGTCGCGGTTCCATTGGTTGCACAGCGACCTCGCTGGAATGGCGTTTCCCGACCGCTGCCGGGGCAGGATGGTCAGCCTTCCAATCCTTTGGCAGGCGGCAACGTTCCGGTCGATCCATTCCAACAACGACGCGTCGACATGCCACCACCACCGTCGCAGTCGATTCCATGGCCAACCGACAACGCAGTGCCTCGCCCGCAAACTCCAGCGGCCGGTAATCTTGCCGCGGCTCCTCAGCAACCGGCACCACCAGCCGCTGGCGGAAATGGCCTGGCTCCGATTCCATCCGGCATGCCGGATCGTTTCCGTCCTGCGAGCATGAAGATGGAACCTCCGGTTGCCAACTCGGGCCAGCCGACGGCACCTCAGCCTTCGCAGCCCGCGATGGTTGGCCTGCCGCCAGGCGTCGTGCCGCAATCGATCAATCAGAAGACGTTCGCTTTGAACTACGGTGTCGATACGGTCGGTCCTTCAGGGATCGGTCAGATCGAATTGTGGGTCACGCGAAACGGGGGCGAAACCTGGGAACCTGGCGGTATCGACCCTGACCGCGAAAGTCCCTTCGATGTCGAAGTGCAAGCAGAAGGCATCTACGGCTTCCGGATCGTCGTCGAAGGTGGCAATGGTTTGACTGGTCGTCGCCCCCAAGCGGGTGACCTGGCCGATATCTGGGTGAATGTTGACCTGACGAAACCCGTCGCCACGCTGACCAACGTTGTCTATGGCGAAGGGCCTCATGTCGGGCACCTCGATATCAATTGGACCAGCAGCGATGCGAACCTGACCGAACGGCCGATTTCGCTGTTCTACTCGTCGTCGGTGAATGGTCCCTGGAAGCCGATTGCCCAAGAAATCGCGAACTCCGGGAAATACGTCTGGAAGATTACCCCGGAAGTCCCCGCCGACATCTACCTGAAGGTCGAATCGCAGGACAAAGCCGGCAACATTGGCGAATTCATTCTGAAACGGGCGATCGCCAACGATGGACTGGTTCCGCGGGGGCAGATTCGCTCGATCCAGCCGCGAAACAACCAGCCCGAACAAGCCGCCATGCCGGTCACCGTCCGCTAGGTCGCCGGTAGCCAATCGGTGCCAGACCGGGTAACTTGGTGCCATGGCAAATACGGTTCATGCTTTTGACTTTCTGGATGCCGAGGAAACGACGATTCCTTCGGTCTGCATCGTTTTCGGACGCGACGCCTTCTTGCGCGGACTAGCTACCGAAAAAGTTCGCCAGGCAGTCCTCGGGGTTGATACCGATGTCCCCTACGGCAAGCTTGCCGGCAACACCGTGACATGGGTCGATGTCGCCGATGAAGTCTCGACAGTCAGCTTGTTCGGCAGTTCGGGTCGCCGCCTTGCCGTGGTGGAAGATGCCGACCCATTCGTCAGCCGTTACCGTGACGAACTAGAAAACTTTCTCGAGAAGAAACGGCCAGGCGGCGTACTGGTCCTTCAGGTCGAGAAGTGGGCCGCCAACACGCGTCTCTATAAAAAGTGCGACGCGACCGGTCTTCAGATTCAATGCAATCCACCTGAAAAGAAGTCGGGCAAGAAGACCTCGCTCGACTACGATGCCCTGGCCAAGTGGTTTGTGCGCCGTGCCAAGGTCGAACACGATGCCAAGTTGAACGTCGGCGCAGCGAACCTGTTGGTCGAAATGCTCGGCACGGAACTTGGCCTGATCGATCAAGAGATCGCCCGACTGGCATTGTTCGTCGATATCCATCAACCGATCGACGAAGCGCTCGTTACCGAACAAGTGCATGGTGGCCAGTTACAAGAGATCTGGCACCTGGTCGATGCGGCCGTCGAAGGGAAGACGGCGGATGCCTTGCTACAACTCGACCGATTGTTCCAAGCCGGTGAGAAACCTCAGAAGCTGTACGGTCAGATTGCCTGGAGCCTGCGACGTTTCGCCGCCGCCACTCGCATCTATCAACGGGCACGTCGCCGCGGTGATGCAGTCAGCCTGCGAGATGCCTTGAAAGAAGCAGGCTTCCCGAACTGGCCCAAGGCGTTGGAAGAAGCCCAGCGTCGTCTATTGGCTCTGGGGCAAATTCGCGGGGGGCGACTCTACCGCCAACTGCTGGAGCTGGATCTTTCCCTGAAGGGTAGCCACTCGCACGAAACTCGTGGCCGACTGGCCCTGGAGAAGCTGGTGGTCTCGTTCTCGAAGGCCCTCGATCCACCGCGAGCTAGCAACGCTCGGTAGCGGATCGCCGCGTGCTATCACTGCTCGAAGATTCACGGATCGGTATCTCTTGCTTCAAACTTGAGGTTTTCCTACTATCCGCCGGACCGTTTCTTGGAAGAAGGCTTGCGCAAGCGCGCCAACAACGGAAGCCCGAGCGAATGATGTCGAAGATTTACCTCCCCAGTATCGTACTGCTAAGCGTTCTGCTGACTGGCTGCATGAGCGGTTGGAACCGGGGCGCCAAAGAATCCAGCTCGTTGAACAGCTACCTGGACCATCAAGCCGCCACCAAAGCGCGCCCAATGTCGACCAAGCCGGCCGGCATGGAAGAGAAGCCTCCGGAAAAGAACATTCTGGTCGAGTCGGAAAGCAGCGATGTTTCCCTCGGTAAGAAGCTGGCGGCACGTCTGGCGGAAGCCGATCAGCAGCAGCCACCATCAACAGAAGCCAAGAAACCAGCCTCCTATGCTGCTCGCGTCGCCGCGTTGACTCTCCCTGAAGCGGACAAGCAACAGATTCTGACCGAGTTCGCTTCGGCCAACGATTCGCAGTGGGAAGAACTGCTTTCCAAGCTCGAACCTGTCTTCGGCCCGAAGACTGAAACCAAGATCGCTCAGCAAACACCTCCCCCCGCCCAGAGCGAGGACATGGTGCAGAAGTATGCCACGAAGCTGGTCCAGCAGCACCTCGCCAGTGGCAGCGTGCCACAGCCGGCGACCAATGCCGAAGAAGGCCCAAAGCGTTTGCCTTCCACGAACATGCATCAAGACACCTCGCACTTAGCCCAGGTCGATCCTGATTTGTATCCCAAAACGATCGATCTCGAGCGTGGAAAGACCATGCCCGGAGCACGTCAACCGGTTGCTCCGGAAGCCAGGAATCATCGTGACGCAGGAGTCCAACTGGCTGCCCATGTTTCGGAAGTCGATGCCGGCAGCGAAGGTCTTTACCCGGAAGACGTCCAGGTTGTCGCCTACAACCAGATGCGCAACGAGACGAAAAGTCTGCCAGACAAAATGGCGGGGCCCAAAAAGAAGCCTGCCGAAGAAGAGTCGGTCAGCAAGCTGACCAAGGACGAATACCGCGTGATGCAGATCTTGTGGGAACGAGGTCAGGTCTCGCTCGAAGCGTTGCACAAAGACTACCTCGCCCAGTTCGGTCCGGAACAGTCGCGGACTTCGCCGAACCCAATTGCGATGAGCCTCGACGAACTGCATGCCATTCTCTTCGATTTGAAGGGACGTGGTTGGATTGCGGACACGCGTCGTGGCAACACGGTTGCCTACTGGGCATCCCGCAACCAGCCTGAATCGAGCAGCGGCGACTGGGAGAAACTGGTCTCGGATTCGATCCAGCAACTTCAACAGGTCGCCGGTGACAGCCGACTCTCCGAAGAAGAACGAACGATCGCCCAGCTTCGCTTGCGAATGCTGTATCTGGTTGCCGATCGCAAGTCGGACGCCTTAGAGAAGGTCGAAGGCTTGAGCCCTGAAGAACAAGAGGTCTGGAGCAACACGCTCTTTGGCCTGGCCGATTACATGCAAGTTGAAGAGATTCCGGTCGAGCGACGCCATAGCCTGGCACTGGGATCGTTCCGCCGCGTGATGTCGCACCTGGAAGCCGCCAGCCCGTTGGAACTGAAGAACCTCGAGTTCATTCAAAGCGTCGACAGCTTCGGGCAGTTCAAGCCATTCCCTTCACACGACTTCCAACCACAACAGGAAGTGCTGCTGTACGTCGAAGTCGACAACTTCTCGAGCCGCGACAACGGTGGCAAGTTTGAAACGACGCTGCAAAGCAACTACGAAATCTACGACCAGGCCGGGCGTCGAATCGATGCTCGCCAGTTCCCGGAAGTGAAAGACAGTTGCCGCGTTCGTCGCCGCGACTTCTACGTTCCTTACCGGCTTTACATGCCCGAGAACATCACGCCTGGTTCGTATCGTTTAGAATTGACGGTTCGTGATCCAGCCTCCGACAAGTTCGGGCAGTCATCGATCGACTTCCGTATCAAGTAGGAACGAGGTATGACGACATACGACGTTGCGGTGATCGGAATCGGCGGCGTCGGTAGTTCGGCGTTGTACCACTTGGCCAAGAGTGGTGCCCGCGTGATCGGTCTCGACCGGTTCGCACCTCCGCATTCGCTGGGTAGCTCGCACGGCCAAACCCGGGTGATCCGGATGGCCTACTTCGAGCACCCGGACTATGTCCCCCTGCTCCGTCAGGCTTACCAGGGTTGGGCCGAATTAGAATCGGCCAGCGAGCGTTCCCTCTACTTCCCAACCGGTGTCTTGCAAATCGGTCCCGAATCAGGCGAAGTGATTGCCGGCGTCCGCAAAAGTGCCGAGCAGCATCAACTGGCAATCGACTCGTTTTCGCACGAAGAGATCTCGAAGGCATTTCCCGGCCTGGTTCCACCCGAGAACTGTGTCGGCCTTCTCGAGCGCAACGCCGGCTATCTGCTGGTGTCCGAGTGCATCGATGCCTATTTAAAACTGGCCGTCCAACATGGTGCCGAGATGGCGACCAATTGCCCGGTTCATGCCTGGGATAAAGAAGCGGACGAGTATGTCTTGCAATCTGACACTAGGACTATCCACGCGAAGCAACTAGTCATTTGCGGCGGGGCATGGGCCCAACAATTGCTTGCCGACTTAAACGTCCCGCTGACGATCCTCCGCAAGCAGCTTTACTGGTTTGAGAATCAAGTTCCGCATTACACGAGCGGTGCTTCGTTTCCGGTGTTTCTCTTCGAGACGGTGGGTGGGATCTATTATGGTTTCCCTCAGATCGATGCGCAGGGTGTGAAGCTGGCCCGGCACGATGGAGGCGAAACGATCGCTTCCGCGCAAGCTCACTCGCAGTCCGAAGACATCGCCGATCGTCAATCGGTCGAAGCGTTCGTGCAGACCTGCATGCCGCAGCTTTCGACGAATCTGACACGCCATGCGGCCTGCATGTATACGATGACACCGGACCAACACTTCCTGGTTGGCTCGCATCCTGAGCAATCGGGCCTGCATTTCGCGGCAGGGCTCTCGGGACACGGATTCAAGTTTGCTTCTGCTTTGGGGCAGATTCTTTGCGACCTGGCCACGACCGGCCAAACGGCCTCGCCGATCGGCTTTCTTTCCCCGAATCGATTCTCGTAATTCGGCCCCCGCGCTCGGAACGACAACCTAGAGTTGCTTACACGTCTTATTGCGCCACAGCGCAGACCTCGGACAATCGTCATAACCGCTGCAATCTGCACTCGGAAGTCATCATGAGCCAGCTTCAGTTGCCTCGTCAGGCCCAACAATATATTCAACTGCTTCGCGCCCAATGGAAGCTGTGGGTCCCGGTGGCCGTTGGTTGTTTCCTGCTGGCCGCTACCTATGCGTTGATCAAGCCAGACGAATGGAAGGCGACCCAGTCGGTCGTTCTGCGTGACGAAGCCGCCGGTCAGCTCAGCGGCCAGGGACGTTTCGACAGCAACGATACCCTGAAAGCCGCGCAGGAAATGGTGGTCGAAGTGGCCCGTAATCAGGCCGTTCTAGAAGCCACGCTGCAGAAGGTCGGTCCTGCCCCAAATCATTCCAGCCATGGCACCTGGCCATCGCTCAGCGATATCGAAAGTCTCCGCAAGAACGTTTCGGTCAGCCCACCCAACGGCGCCGAGTTCGGCACGACCGAAGTTCTGCATCTGTCGGTCGTGTCCGACAATCGCGAACGAGCCATTCAGTTGACCTCGGCACTTTGCACAGAACTCGACAGAGCCCTGAAGGACATTCGTAATCGACGTGCCGATAGCGTGATCGACGAATTGAAAGATGCCGAGAAACTTGCTCAGCAGGAACTTGATAAGTCGACGTTAGCGTTGAAGGCTCAAGAAACTCAAGTCGGTAGCGATCTAGGAGAACTTCGCAGCCTGAACGATGCCACCTCGGGCGATGGCAACCTGCGAAACTCGTGGAACCAAATCAAGCAGCAGATCCGCGATGGCGAATCGGATCTCGCCAAGCTTCAGGAACAACTCAAGATCCTGCAGGAAGCCCAAAGCGATCCGGAACAGTTGATCGCGACACCAAACGCTTTGCTCGAAAGCCAGCCTGCCCTTCGTCGCTTGAAAGATGGCCTGGTCGACGCTCAGCTTCGTACGTCGCAGCTGATGGGCAAGATGAGCAAGGATCATCCGCAGGTGCAATCGGCGATGGCTTCGGAAGAAGAAGTGCGTAACAAACTGCGTGACGAGCTTTCGATCGCGGTCCGTGGCGTTCAAGCCGACATCAAGCTTCAGCAGACCCAGATCAAGTCAATCAGTTCGCAGGAAGAAGACGTCCGTAAACGCCTCGATGCGTTGGCTTCGATTCGTGCGACCTACGCCAATCTGGTTGCTGACGTTGAGAAATGCTCGCAGGTGCTTCGTGCCGCTCACGAACAGCTGGCCGACGCGAAGGCGAACAAACTCGCTTCGGAAACTTCGAGCCTGATTACTCGCATCGACTTGCCAACGACCGGCGAAAATCCGCTAGGCCCTGGCAAGACCGTTATCGCCGGCACCGGCTTGCTGGGTGGCTTGGCACTGGGCATTGGCCTGGTGGTCTTGTTGGCTCCGCCAGAGAACGGTCAGGGGCGCCGCTGGACCGATCGTTTGTGGGGACGTCGCTCGACCGACACCACGACGCCAGCCGGTGGCGATCGCCGTGCAGGGAGCGCACCTCCTCAACAGGCTCCGCCAGCGCAGAATGCCAATGGAGCTTCTCGCGGCCGCCGAGCCACCGACCAGGTTCCTCAGGCGACCTATCCTGAGATCGACCGACGCAGCGGCCTCGATCGCCGTGGTGTGCCAACCCCTGACGATCGCCGAGCGAAGTAAAAAAGCCAGTCGCGATTGCAACTGGCCTTGATGATCAAACAACTCTGTCGGGGCGATGGTTATTTGCCCTGGAAGTCGGCTGGCTTCAGCCCCTTCTGAAAAGCGTTGAAGCCATAGAAGCTTGGCTCGTAATCACCCACGATCGTCACATCCAGATCGGGCGTGATCTTGTCTTCCAAGCCCACCAGGTCGTAAGCCGCGTTCACAATCAAGCGGCGACCATCTTCGTTGACAAAGTCGATCGCACTTCCAAACGTGCTGCAGACCGACGTCCCCTGCTTGCCACCTTCCCACTGGTAACGCATCGTCCAGACGATTGGCATCATTGGATCGTTCTTGGCACCTTCCAGCGGCTTGTCTTCCGGCTTCATTCCGGTCAGCACGGCACCATACATCAGCACCTTGGCATCTTCGGGCAGCGAACGAATTCCATAGACGTCAGTCGGTCCCCAGACATCGTCGACACCGCTGAGGATTGGATTGTCTTTCTCGCTTTCGTTGATCACGCCACGGGTGCTTTCTCCCTTGTGGCGACCATGATGATTCACCCAGGTCTCGCCCAGCACCTTCTTGCCGAAGCCGCCGTTGTTGCTCCAGCTATAGTTGCCGAACTTGGCGTCCTTCGGAATGTTGAAGGCATGCGTCGAAGTACGAATACCAATGATCGGCTTGCCGGCCTTCAGGTAGTCGTCCAGGATCTGCATGTCGGCTTCCGGCAAGTTACGGAAGCGCGTCATCAGAATGCAAAGGTCGGCATCCTTCAACACTTCCATGCCAGGAATGTTGGTCTGGTTATTGGGATCGATGGTGCCATCTTCCGGGTTGATCGCAAACAAGACGGTGCACTGAAAGCCGTGATGCTTCGACAAGATCTTCGCCAGCATCGGCAACGCTTCTTCCGAGCGATATTCTTCGTCACCACTGATCAGAACGATCTTCTTCCCTTTGCCGTGACCTTCGCCTCCGTCGAAAGAAAGCACCGACTCATTCGCCGCGACCATCGAACAGGGGAAAATCACCATCGCGATCAGAGCAGTCCATAGATTCCTGGCAATCATTGAGAAATTCCTGGTGGGGATTTAGGAGGTGGGAAGTTGTGAGTCCCTTCGTTTATAATCGAAACCGACGCTCAATGCACCGTTTGGCCAGTGGCAATTCGGGCGAAAAACTCGATCCCTGCCCCCATCCCTCCCCAACCTGCTCTTCCCCGAAGGTTTCCGCATGAATCGCTTCTGTCGGATTGCGTTTTGCTGTGTGATTTTTCTGACACCGATTCGCCCTGCGATGGCCGAAACACCCAAGGTGCTCGATCCACGTTTTCAATTGGAACAAATCGCGCACCAGCCAGAGATCGTCACGCCAATCGGAATCACTTTCGACCAGCATGGCGATTTGCTAGTGATCGAATCGCACACGCATCATCGTCAGGCCGATTACCAAGGCCCACCGAAAGATCGCATCCGCCGCTTTGCTGATACCGACAACGATGGCAAGCTGGATACCTGGAGCACGTTCTACGAAGGAACCGAAGCGACGATGAGTCTGGTCGCCGCCAGTGATGGTTCGATCTACGTTGCCACGCGCATGGAAGTCTTCCGACTACGCGACACCGACGGTGACAAAGTTGCCGACAAGCGAGACGAAATCGCTCACTTGGAAACAGCAGGGCGTTATCCGCACAATGGCCTGGCCGGCATCGCCTTTGGTCCGGATGGTTTGTTGTACTTCGGCCTGGGCGAGAACCTGGGCGAACCGTACGCCTTGGTGGGCACCGATGGTACTAAGCTTTCTGGCGGAGGCGAAGGAGGCACGATTTATCGTTGCCGCATGGATGGCTCTGGGCTGGAACGCCTCGCCACCGGTGTTTGGAATCCGTTCGGTATGATTTTCGATCCTTCTGGCCGCTTGTTCATGGTCGACAACGATCCGGACAGCCGTCCACCATGCCGCTTGCTGGAAATTGTTCCCGGGGGCGACTATGGCTATCAGTTCCGCTACGGTCGCACCGGCGTGCATCCGCTGCAGGCCTGGAATGGGGAACTGCCCGGCACATTGCCAATGGTTGCCGGTACCGGCGAAGCACCCAGCGGCGTGCTGTGGTACCACGGCGAACTGTGGGGGAGCAGTTGGGGTGACCATCGCGTTGAAACGTTCCGTCTTGGCCATAACGGTGCTGGCGTGCAAGCCACGCCGCAGACCGTTGTGCAAGGCGATCACAACTTTCGCCCGGTCGATTTCGCGGTCGCTCCGGATGGCTCGCTCTATTTTACGGACTGGGTCGATCGTAGTTATCCGGTCCATGGCAAAGGTGCCATCTGGCGGCTTTCGTGGAAGGATTCGCCACCGACCGATACGCCCCTGCCCCTTTCCGCGGAAGAGCAGCAAGCCGCCAAGCTGCGTCAGGAACCAACCCTCGCGGCACTCGACTCCGACGATCCTTTCCTACGTCAGGCCGCCGTTTATGGGCTTTCGCAAAATCCAGCAACCTTGGCCGGCATCGACTGGACTTCGTTGCCGACAGGTGCCCAGCGACTCGGCGTGCTCGAGGCGATTCACTGGAACCAGGAAGCCAAGTTCCCGGAGACGAATCCGCAGCAGCTACGTCAAGCGCTGAACGATCAGGACGATCGCGTTCGGATGTATGCGATGCGTTGGATCGCCGATCAGAAGCGGACCGAGTTTCTGCCTGACTTGCAGCAGCGATTGAAGGCAGCCACACCGACCGTTCGTGAGTTTCCGGTGTTGCTCAGTACCATTTCGTGGCTAGAGTCGGGCAACGCAGGCGGGAAGAACGATATTGTCGAGCAGCGCATGCTGGCCGACATCGTTCGGGACGAGAAGCAGTCGGACGAGTTGCGGACGCTGGCTCTGAAGCTGATCGCTCCCGGTGGCAATCAACTGAAGCTGGAAGAGATTCGTTCGCTCGTCGACAGCCCGTCCGCGGAACTTGCTCAGCAGGCGATGCAATCGATCTACCTTCGTGGCGGTTCCGAGGCTGAGAAGCTGGCCGAAGCGATTGCCATGGACCGAAACCGTTCGCCAGAACTACGTGCGATGGCGATCGTCGGTCTATCAGATCATGCCGACCAGTTCCAGAAACAACTCGAAACGTTGAGCCACGATTCCAGTAAGGTCGTTCAGGGAGAAGCGAAACGGACTTTAGATTCCGAAATCGTTGCCAACCCTACGCCTGCCGAAGACCTCGATCTATGGCTGACGCAAATCACAGGCGAAGGAGACGTGGCGGCTGGTCGGCGAACGTTTCTCTCTTCGCAAGGTGGCTACTGTATTCGTTGCCACCGCTTTGATGGAAGTGGTGCCGATGTCGGACCCGACCTGACTTACATCGGTCAGCGAATGACGAAGAAGAAACTGCTGGAATCAATCCTGCAGCCCAGTCGCGAGATCGCTCCGATGTATGTTCCTAAGGTGGTACTGACCGATGACGGCCGTTTGCACATCGGCTATCCGATCACCGATCCGAAGGTGAACGAAAAGCGGCTCTTTGTTGACACGGCCGGTCAGCGATTCGAGTTAGAACCAACTTCGATCGAAGAAGAAAAGGACTCGGACAAGTCGATCATGCCTGCCGGTTTCCAGCAAGTGCTGACGCCGGAAGAAATGCGTGACCTGATCGCCTTCCTGCTGGCGACACCGGAGTCGTAGGCCAGCCGTTCTAGTACGCGTTTTTGCGTCCTAGCACGACGAATACCGTTTCAAACAAGATTCGCAGGTCGAGCCAGATGCTCCACGTGCGGATGTATTCGTGATCGCACTGAACACGACGTTCCATCTTCTCGACGGTGTCGGTTTCGCCACGCCAGCCGCGAACCTGGGCCAGCCCGGTAATCCCAGGCTTCACCTTGTGCCGCAGCATGTAGTGATGGATCAGCTTGCGATATTGTTCGTTGTGGGCCGAAGCATGGGGCCGAGGTCCCACCAACGACATCGTTCCGCCGATCACGTTGAACAGCTGCGGTAGTTCGTCGATCGAGCTCTTGCGTAGGAACCCGCCAATCGGTGTGAGGCGACTGTCGTTCTTTTGCGCCTGTTGCACGTTCGGGCCATCTTCGCAGACGGTCATGCTGCGGAATTTCCACACTAGAATTTCCTGGCCGTCCAAACCATAACGTCGCTGACGGAAGAAGACTGGGCCCTTCGAGGTCAGCTTGACGGCCAGGGCGACCAGTGCCATCGGAATCGAAAGCAACAGCAGCACGAATGACGCCAGGATGATATCGCTCACCCGCTTCAAGATTCCATCGACGCCGAGCAAAGGGTTTTCGTAAACACTAACCACCGGCAGTCCGCGAATATCGGACCAGCGCGAGTGCAAAATCTCGAACACGAAGAAGTCCGGCACGATATAAACCGAGGCGGTCGTATCGCCCAAGTGATTCAGCACGTTGCGAATTCGTGTCTCGGCACGCATCGGAAACGTGATATAGATTCGATGAACTTCGCCCCGACGTGCCGCCTCGACCAGGTCGTTCAGGTTACCAATCCGCATGCCGAGGTTAGCCGGAATTTCTGGCAATCGCTCGCTAGGGCGGTCGTCGTAGAAGCCCGCCACACGCATGCCTAGGTCCGGGGTATCGCGGATGTTCTCGGCCAGCTGAATGCCAAGTTCGTTAACACCAACAATCGCCACGCCATGCTGATTCAATCCGCTGGCAAGCATCCATCGCAGCACGGTACGGATGATCATGCGGGAAACGGTCAGCAGAAGCGGAGTAATCAAGAACCACCACACAAGCGTGTAGCGATGCAGCGGATGTTCGTAATGAACGACGGTCGCCGAAACGACGAGCAGCCCGAGCGAAATTGCCCAGGTCAACGCACCGCAACTGATTTCACGTTCGGTCGAAACGCCGCGCCAGTTGCGATAGACGCCGGTGAATTCGGCTACGACGTAATAGATCGCCAAGGCGACCACGCCTGCCAGTTGATGATCTCCAGCCGGTGTTTCGCCGGCGCTCATGACGGCCAAGACCAGGCCAAACAAAATGGCGGCGGCATCCGCTACCCGGTAGATACCGTCGAGCAGGGTCGATTTGTGTTGGATCTGTCGAAGTGGATTGCTCATCAATGTTGCCTGGCAGCAGGGCGGACTCGCCGGCCGAAAAATAAAACCAGGCAAATATAGGTTAAGCCCCTTTGCCGAGCGAAGCATGCGTCAAGCAGAATTCAGATCGTGTGAGCCGTGGAAACGATCGTAGTAGTCGTAGCGATTGTTGCGACTGCGATCAGATATCGATGGCGCCTTCCAAATCAACCTCCGGCCGAAGCGTCTCTGGCGGAGGAGGAAGTTCCAGTTGTTTCGGCGCAGCTTCTTCCTGACTTCGTTCTCTTAAGCGACGAAACAATCCCTTCCGCGGAGTCTCTTCCTGATCTGAACCTGCCGGGTTGGACGGCGACGGGGTGTCCTGATTGGCCTGGCGACGTTCGCGCATCAGGTCGAGCAAACCACCTTCGCCAGCGGTTCCTTTCAATAATGCCCCTGCCATTCCCATCACCCCTTCCAGATCGAGTTCACCATCTTCGCCCTCGAAGTCGAGCTTGAATTCGTCACTCTTCAGCAGGTCTTGCAGCGTTGACTCGGCTGTCGTGATCAGCGAATTTCCGAATCGCCCTTTGTCGATGATCGGGTGATCAAGCGTACCAGTGATCGGGATCTCGATCGTCTTGCCTCGTAGCGCCGTCAGGAACGGAAGCGGCAACTCCCCTTCTTCGAGCCCTTCGGTCGGGTTCAGCGGAATCGGAATTTCGGCGATCAGATTCAATGATTTATCGAGGCCGACATAGCCATGCGTTCGTACCCGCAGGTCGCCAATTCCGAAATCGAGTCCTTCATGATAGACCTGTTTATCCGCGAGCTCGAAGTTGATCGTGCAGTCGGAAAAGACATCGACCGATGGGCCAAGGCCAACGAATTCGGTAATCTTTTGCACCAGCGGGGTGCCGGTCAGCTGGGCTTTGTGAATCACCAGCTTCCCCTTGCCAACCGCATTTTGGTGGTCTGCCAGTGGGACCTGAATGTCTTCAAGCGAAAGGGAAATATCGCCGTTCACCTTCGTCACCCCGGTCACAATCGGCGCGACAAACTTCAGCATGTCATCGCACATCGCTTGGGTCATCTGTTGATGATCCATGAGCGTGGCCTGGGGAATCATGATCGTGGGCCCTTCCGCATCGGTCTGGCCTGGGCGTAGCTGAGCCAGGAAACCAATCTTGTCGAAGCCCCATGGCTGCGTAGCCCCTGGCTTGCTCACTCGGACGGTGGCATCGGTCACCGCGACATCGATGGTCCGCTGCAGCGCGGCTTGGACTTTTTCTTTATCGAGCGAGGGAGCTTCGGTGGGACCATCGTTCGCCAGGTCGGCCTCTTCGGAGGGAAGCTCAATCTCGATCAGTGGACTCTCGATCTTGAGGTTGCCCAACTGCCGAGGCTGCTTCAGCAAACGAAAAAGCGTGACGTCGTTGGAAATTCGGGGGACCCCGATATCGTACTTACCGCTATTTTGCGTCACCTTCAGATCGGTGATCTCGGTGGGCGTAAACCAACCAACGGAAACCGAGCCGACCGACACGTCGACTTCCTTCCCATTGAATAGTTGGTGCAACAGAAAGTTGCGGACAGGACCGTAACTGATCAAGGTGGGGGCGGCAATAACCAGAACAACCAGCAAGCCCACAAACGAGCCACCAGCCAAAAGAACCTTGCCCCAGTGCTTACGGATCCAGTTCATGGCGTGACATCCGGAAAAAAGAAAACCAGCTTGCCGCCGCGAGCCATGGCTCCTCGCCCGAAATGGAGACGAGGAGCACCGGCCGGATATTTAGAGGAGCGACTTCAGCGCAGCCAGGGCAGCGTCGTAGTTAGGCTCTTCGGTGACTTCCTTGCAGGTTTCAGCGTAGACGACTTTGCCTTCGCTATCGAGCACAAATGTGCCGCGGGCCAGCAGTTTCAGTTCGTCGATCAGCATGCCCCAGTTGTTACCGAAGCTGCGTTCCTGGTAATCACTGTACTGCTTGATGTTGGTGATGTTTTCAGCACCGCAGAAGCGATTCTGGGCGAAAGGCAGGTCCAAGCTGATCGTCAGGGCGTTGATCGAATCGCCCATTTCGCCGAGGCTTTCGTTGAACTTCTTGGTCTGAACCTGGCAGACACCGGTATCGAGCGAAGGAACAACGCTCAAAATGCTGGGCTTACCCTTCAGGTCGGCTACGGTGATCGCGGTCAGGCCCTGTGGACCAAATGCGTGCAGCTTGAAGTCAGGGGCAGCTTGGCCCACTTGGACTTCTTCGCCAACCAGGGTCATCGGGTTGCCTTTGAACGTAATCGCTGCGGGGCGGCTCATGAAATTTCCTTCTACATGAAAATCAGGGTGCCGAAAGGCACGTCTTCGGTTTGGTAACGAAACCGCATTGTGCCGCGCCGCTTACGGTGATTAAAGAGGGCGTGCCCGTTTCGGGGGATTTGCAAGGTGAATGCCGTGCCTTGCAGGCGTCCAAGAAACGAAAAAAGCCGCCCGGCGTGCACCCGGCGGCTTTTTGTTATGGAAATGGATCGCTGGCCAAAATCTTTGTCCGTTGGAGGCGGACCAATTAGAGCCAATCGACTTCCAGTTGATTTTCAACTTCATGCACGCCATCGACGCGGCGAACGGCCTCTTGGGCCATCTGCTTTTGGAAATAGCTGCCCACGCGACCCTTCAAGATCACGCGTCCTTCGCTTCCTTCCACCTGAAGATGGCGGCTGGGGAAGTGAGGGTTGGCCGAAAGGGCCTGATGAACGGTGCTGGCAATCGCGGTCACGTCTTGCATCACGGGTGCCTCGGGGTTGGTTCTGAGATCGGGATATTAGCTTGAGTGCTATCACTGCTATCGGAGTCCCCTGCGGCAAGCCTGGACGAATTTAACGTCCCCGTAGGAAAACCGATGCCAAGCAGTGCCGATTGAACCGGCTGTGCCGATTACCGCACTAGAAGAAGGGTGCCACGACAGAACGTGGCACCCAATCGATTCGTTTAAGCGAACAAGCTCTTGGCCAGCTCTTCGGCCTTTTCCATCGCGGAAGGAATCTGAGCGGCGTCTTTACCGCCAGCTTGAGCCATGTCGGGACGACCACCGCCAGAGCCACCGACCAGTGCGGCAGGTTCCTTGACCCAGTCGCCGGCCTTCAAGCCCTTGTCGGTCAGCGTTTTACTGAGCCCAGCCACGATGGTCACCTTTCCTTCGTCCGCGGCTGCAAACAGCATGACGGCCGAAGACGAGGTGCTCTTGCGGATCTGATCGATCAACTGACGCATCAGGTTGGCGTTCGCCCCAGGGACTTCCGCCACCACCACCGAAACGTCGCCCACGGTGCTCGACTTGGCCAACAGGTCGTCGCCGGTTAGCGTGCCTGACTTTTCGCGTTCAGTCAGTTGGTGCTTCAGCTTCTCGATTTCCGCGAACAACGTCTTCACGCGTTCGGCCGACTCGAACAGTGGCGAATTCAACTGACGGGCCGATTCCTTCAGCATCTCCTTACGATGGAAGTAATCGACGTCTGCCTTACTCGACGAGGCGACCGCGGCCGGAGCTTCGGGAGCCTTGCCACTGCCGTTGACCGCTTTCTTCAAGTCGCGGACATAGCCGGTGATATGCTTCACCGCTTCTGGCACGTCGTTGACACTGCAGCCGAGCGTGCTGGCCATATCGTTCAATGTTTGATCGACTTTGACGCGGTATTCCTTGGCCTTTTCCCCGGTGAGAGCAATGATGCGACGCACACCGGCGGAAACGCTTTCTTCACTGATCACCTCGAAGGCGCCAACCTGCTTGGTGTCGGTTAGATGCGTACCGCCACACAGTTCGCGGCTGAAGTCCCCCATGGTGACCATGCGGACTGGATCGGGGTACTTCTCACCGAACAGCATCATGGCTCCCAGTTCGCGAGCCTTCACCAGTGGAACGGTTTCCCACTTCACCAGGCCACCATCGGTGACCTTGTCGTTCACGTCCGATTCGATGACCGTCAGCTGATCGAGCGCGATCGGCTCCATGTTCGTGAAGTCGAATCGCAGCAAGTCGTCTTCCACCTTCGAGCCCTGCTGTTGGGCGTGCGAACCGAGCGTCTTCTGCAAGGCGTGATGCAAAATGTGCGTCGCCGAGTGAGCTCGCTTGATTGCGGCGCGGCGGTTGATATCAACTTCCGCGGTCGCGGTTGCCTCGGTCGAGATCTTCCCTTTGGCCAGATAACCGACATGCAGGAACAAGTCGCTGTCTTTCTGGGTATCGGTTACGACAAACTCGAAGTCGCTCGAGTAAATGCGACCGGTATCGCCGATCTGACCTCCCGACTCGCCATAGAACGGAGTCTTGTTGATCACGACAATCAGTTCGTGCTCCGGGCCGATCTTGTCGAAGTCGTCGACCAGTTTCGACTCTTCGTCCCCTTCCGCGCCGACCACGATGCCCTTCACTTCAACTTCGATCGAATCCGATTCGTAGCCGATAAATTCCGTCGAACGGACCGAGTTCTTCAGCGATTCGATCGGACCGGTCTCGAACAGTTTGACTTGTTCGCCACCGGAGCGTTCGCCGAACTCGACCATGGCATCCTTGTAGCCAGCCCAGTCAAACGTGAAGCCATGTTCGATGGCAACTTGCTCGAACAGTTCTGGTGGGAAGCCAAAAGTCTGATACAGTTCGGCCGCTTCGTCACCACTGACGACGGTACGGCTGGCGGAACGCATGCCAGCGAAGATCTTTTCGCTGCGGGCAATCCCGTCGTCGAGCGAGTGAAGGAAGTTTTCTTCTTCGCTCTTGATCACGCTCTTCACGCGGGTGACCGAATCCTGCAGGTCAGGGTAAGGAGCCTTCATCATCTCGACGATTTTGTCGACCAGTTGATAGGCGAACGCGTGATGCATGCCCATCTGGTGACCATCGAGCACCGCGCGTCGCAGCAAGCGGCGGATGACGTATTTTTCTTTGTTGGCACCTGGGTAAACGTTCTCGTGAACGGCCATCGTGCAAGCGCGGATGTGGTCCGTAATACGACGCAAGCGGCGACCATTGTCCGAGTCCGGATCGTACTTCACGCCGCAAATTTCGCCCGCGGCTTCGACGATTGGTCGCAAGATATCGATGTGATAGTTGGTGGTAACACCTTGCAAAGTGGCAGCGGTACGCTCGAGCCCCATGCCGGTGTCGATGTTCTTGCTGGGGAGCGGTTCCAGGTTGTTCGGTGGGT
Organism: Bremerella cremea; assembly: GCF_039541315.1. GTDB lineage: Bacteria > Planctomycetota > Planctomycetia > Pirellulales > Pirellulaceae > Bremerella > Bremerella cremea. Next base: position 952,659 of record NZ_BAABFZ010000003.1, read on the forward strand.
CGCCGACACGGTTGAACTGCGTGAACACGAGGTTCCAGATTTCAACCTTCTTGCCATCCTTCGGCGTGAAATAGATTTCACTGCACGGACCGCAAACGCCGTCGGGGCCTTCGCTCGGAGCGCTGGCAGGCCAAAAGTTTTCGTCTTCGTCGAGACGCTCGATACGGCTGAATGGCAGGCCGATCTTATCGTGCCAGATGTTGGCGGCTTCGTCGTCGTCTTTGTAGACGGTTACGCTCAATTGATCGGGGTTCAGCGCCAGCCACTTCTTGTCAGTGAGAAATTCCCACGCCCAGTGGATAGCATCTTCTTTGAAATAGTCGCCAAAGCTGAAGTTACCCAGCATTTCAAAGAACGTGTGGTGATAGGCTGTACGACCGACGTTGTCGATGTCGCCGGTTCGCAGACATTTCTGACAGGTGGTTGCCCGGGTGAAGTCGAGCTTCACGCGTCCCAGAAAGTGATCTTTGAACTGGTTCATTCCGGCCGGCGTGAACAGAACCGACGGATCCCAGGTGGGAACCAAAACGTCGCTCGGGCGACGGGTGTGTCCTTTGGTCTCGAAAAAGCTGAGGTACTTCTCGCGTAGTTCGTCGGTTTTCATTGGGATCAATTTTCAGTGTTCGATGGTCTGGGGTCCCGCTGCTTCCTTCGGCCGCGGAACTCGTTTCCCCCAATCATTGGGACACAAGCCCTTCATTCTAGGTTCTTTGCGAATCTGGGCAAAGGTGACTGACGGCCCCGATTCGGCGTCCCTCCAAGAACGAAAACAAGGCCGGCCATCCCTCTGTGCAGAGACAGCCGACCTCGGAACCCTGTTTCGGTTGCAGCTAATTCAAATCCCGGGGGGGGATTCGGGGGGATTAAAGATCATCTTCCGGCATTTCGCCGTCGCTGTCATCTTCCGGAGCAGAAACCGGCCCGATGCTCGGCTCCATCACATCCATCACCTTCTGCTTGATCTCTTCGGTGATCTCAGGATTCTCAACCAGGAACACCCGGGCCTTTTCTTTCCCTTGACCCAACTGCATGTCGCCATAGCGGAACCAAGCCCCGCTGCGGGCAACAATCTTATGATTGAGCCCCAGATCGAGCACGTCCCCTTCGTAGCTGATGCCATCTTTGTGCATCATGTCGAACTCGGCAACGCGGAACGGAGGAGCGACCTTGTTCTTGACGATCTTGGTGCGGACACGCTGACCGACCACGTCTTCGCCATCCTTCAACTGACCGATTCGACGGACGTCGATACGGCAGGAAGAATAGAACTTCAAAGCACGGCCACCTGGGGTGGTTTCGGGGCTACCGAACATCACACCCACCTTTTCGCGGATCTGGTTAATGAAGATCACGCAGGTCTTCGATTTAGAGATGGCACCGGTCAACTTACGCATCGACTGGCTCATCAAACGAGCCTGCAAACCGACGTGCGAATCGCCGATTTCACCATTGAGCTCCGCCTTGGGGACCAGGGCGGCCACCGAGTCGACCACGATGACATCGACAGCGTTCGATTTCACCAGCATTTCGGTGATCTGCATCGCTTCTTCACCGCTGGAAGGCTGACTGACCAGCAATGTTTCCAGCTGAACTCCGAGCTTTTTGGCCCAGCTAGGATCCAATGCGTGTTCGGCGTCGACGAATGCGGCGATCCCTCCCAACTTTTGGGCCTGAGCGATGCAGTGGAGTGCCAGGGTCGTCTTACCACTCGATTCCGGGCCGAACACTTCGATGATTCGACCACGTGGAATTCCCCGGCCTCCCAAGGCCATGTCGAGCGAAAGAGATCCTGTCGGAATCCCTTCAATTGCCTTGTGGTTATTCCCCAGGGGCATGATCGCCCCTTCGCCAAACGACTTCTCGATCTGAGCCAGGGTGGTTTTCAGGGTGGTGTTCCCAGCAAACACATCCTTCTTGGCATCCTCGCCTTTCGACGAGACGTCCTTCCCGGACGACTTAGCTTTCTTGGCTGCCATTTTTCCGTTGCTCTTGGTTGCGACCGTGACCATTTCGTTGGGCTCCTTTATGCGGAATGACCGAAGGCACTGCAAGCGGGCCCTGCGGTATCGAGTGCACAGATGAACAGTGTACAAGTTTGCACTAGCAATGCAATCTTGTTTCTGACTTGCTTCTGAAAAAATGATCGGCGAAGCGCGGGACACGTTAGGTCCTCGCCCAGAAAAGAAATTGCAGGAATCCCAGATTTCGCCAAAAAGCCTTATGAGATAAGGCTTTCAGAAAGAGACAATTCGTCGCGAAAAAGAACCGCGGCGAAGACTAACCGAGCTTACCACGCCCGATCAGGGTGTATTTGGGGCCGGTACGATCGAGCTTGCTAGCAAAAATGCAAACTTCGCGAATACTGCACTCACCCATTGGCAGTTCTTCGTTTTCAACGAGCAAAGCCTTCAGACCTTCGACCGATTCGTTGAACCGTTTCAGGCGGCCCAACGTCAGGTGAGGATGATACTTCTTGCGGGAATCAGGCGGATAGCCGGCCTGGGCCAACTGCTCGGTCAGATCTTCCTGCAACGCAATGAGTTGCTCGGCACCTCGACTGGCACCCACCCACAGCGTGCGTGGACTCTCGATATCAGGAAAAGCCCCGGCGCCGACCATCTCGAGCTCGAACGGATCATGGGCACTGGCGACCTCGATCGTCGTCCGCGAGATGTCGACCAGGTCCTGGCTGGTGACATCGCCCACAAAATTGGTCGTGATATGCAGGTTTTCAGACTCGACCCATTTCACATCCGTCCCGGACGCCGAGAGCTTTTTAATCAGCTTCTCGGCGCGGCGGCGAATGTCCGTCGAGATTCTCACGGCCAGAAAACAACGAGTCGCTTCCATGCCGGAGAGACTCCCTTCTTGGAACAGGACAACTAGAACGTCAGCATCTGGCGATACTGATTGAAGCGGCCGTCGATTTCTTCGCGGTTGGTACCCTTCAGGCGGTCCAAGCTGAAGTCTTCGACAATCAAGCTGGCCACGACGGTGCCGTAAGCCATCGCTTCTTTCAGCGTCTTCGGATCGAAGTTGTTCTGCTGGGCCAGGTAGCCCATCATGCCGCCTGCGAAGCTGTCGCCGGCACCGGTCGGATCGACCACGTCTGGCGTTGGGAAGGCTGGCATCACGTAGGTTTCATTCTTCGAGAAGAACATCGCCCCATGTTCACCCTTCTTCAAGATGATGAACTTGGGGCCCATTTCCAGGACCTTCTGGCCGGCGCGAACCAGGTTTTCTTCTTCGGTCAACTGCTTCGCTTCGCTGTCGTTCAGCACCAGGCCATCGATTCGGCTGAGCAGCGTCTTGAGCTGATCGCGTTCGATTTCGATCCACAGGTCCATCGTATCGGCGACCACCAGGCGTGGGCCGGTCATCTGGTCCAGCACCTTCAACTGGGTCGTCGGCGAACCGTTGGCCAGAAAGACGAATGGGCAGCGGCTCGATTCTTCCGACAACGTTGGGTTGAACGTTTCCAGCACGTTCAGGTGAACTTCCAGCGTGTCGCGGTCGTTCATGTTCGAGTGATATTTGCCGGTCCAGCGGAAGGTCTTGCCACCTTCTTCGATCTCGATGCCCGAGGTATCGATGCCCCGTTCGGTCAACAGTTGGGTGTGCTCTTCCTGCCAGTCTTCACCGACGACTCCGACCATGCGAACTCCGCTGAAGAAACTAGCGGCGTACGAGAAGTGCACGGATGACCCACCCAGGATGTTCTCGCGAACCTCGGTGGGGGTATGAATGGAATCGAAAGCGATGGATCCGACGACCAGGAGTGACATGGGGGCGTCTTTCGTAATTAGCTTATAGGCTTTGGAAATTCATTTTCACAAATCACGACGCTCTTCGCCCAAAGCTGGGCCGAAAGCCCCTTTCAGGGCATAATGAACCTCGCAAAACGCCTCATTATCAGGGAATCGGTCCTTTCTGCAACGTGATGCACGAAACCAAACGGGCCTCTCGGTCATTTTCTTGTGGTGTTGCGCCATTTCCCGATTCTCTCGTTCCGGCTTGAAAGGTCGTCAAATTGCCTTTTCGCACTCCCCTGCTCTGCCTTTTGCTCACCAGTTGCCTGCTGACTTCCGTGGCCCTGGGGGATGAAGAAAAACGCTTTGTAGCGTTGCTGGAAGATGGTCGCGTGGTCGAAGACAACGTCTTGCGCAACTGGTACTCCGGAAATGCGATGCCGCAGTTGGCTGGCCAAAGCCTGATCGATGGCGGCAATCCGATGCGGTGGATAATCGACCGCTCACTCGGTCCGGCCGAGATGCCCAACGCTTACATCGAACTTCTGTCCGGCGATCGCCTTCCAGGCCATACCGACAGCTACGTGGCCGAAGGGATCGAGTACCAGGCCGACCAGCCAGAGCACTTCACGCTGACTCCCAGCTTTTCGTATCGGAAGTCTTCCGACTCGCGATACCGCACCGACCTGCGAGTCCGCCGCGACTTCATTCGCAAGATCGTCTGGCAACAAATTCCTGCGTTGGTCGACCGCTATGTTCCTTCGACCGTCTATCTGACCAATGGTCGCGAGATCAATTTCCGGGCCATTCGCTTTTCGGAAGGGGCAATCCATTTGCTTTCGGGCCGCGAGCGGATGTCGTTTGGTTTCCATGAAATCGCCGAGCTTCATCTGCCCGACGAATCTCCCTGGGAGACGCAACTTCGCGAGTTAGCCATTCTGTTTCCTGGTGGCAAAACGGATCCTGCCGATCGGATGCGATTGGTCCAATGGGAAACGTCGGAAGGGCTCGTGGCGACCACCAGCGTGCAGCGAATCGACGCCGACTCTCGAGGCGACAACAACAACTCCGATCGCTGGATTCACGGTATCCAGCCAGCCTGGGCGCTCGATCCGATCTGGGTTGAATGCCGTTCGACTTGGATGCGACGAAGTTGGCCAATCGACGAGATCCCCCTGTTTCGTTTGCCTTATCAAGAGACCCGCGAAGGGGCGATGTTCTCGCGAAATGGGTTTCCGGCTCGTGTGAATCGTGGCGTCCTCGCTGGCACCGCCAAGTCAGGCGATCACATCAGTGGCTGGAACTTCGGCGTGATGGCTCCCAGCCGAATGTCATTCGAGCTTCCCCCCTTGGCCAAGGGGTTCCGTGGTTCTGTCGGGATCGATCAGGCCGCCAAAGACCGCGGCTGCGTCCGTGGCAAAGTCTTCGTTTCGTGGGAGAGCCAACCGAAGTTTCAATCGGAACCAATCATCGGCTCGCAAAAGACGGTCGAACTAGGCAACATCAACTGGAACGACGTGCCAACTGATGGGAAGTTGATCCTGGAGGCGGACATGGCCGAAGAAGGTCGTCCTGACGATGCCGACCCGTTCGACATTCGCGACATGACCAACTGGATCGAGCCACGTTTGCTATTGGATCGCGAGAAACTTCTGGCCGAGATCCGCGAGCGAACTCCCCAGGCAATCCTGGCCTGGAAAGATTGGACGGTCACATCGGATCCTGAAAAGCTGCAGTTTCAAACATCACGCCGCCGCGTCGAATACAGCTACGAAGCCCCTTCCTGGCGAACAACCGTTGCCGCTAAGGACCAGCCGCTGAAGCTCTCGACGAAACGGGATATCGCCCCCGAGACACGCTGGCTCGAGATCGTCACGGCCAAGTTCGATGGCAACGATCAGCCGGTCATCGACGTCACCATCGATGGTATCCTGGTTCTGTCGAAAGGCCTGCAAAACGTTAACATTCACGACTACGTCAACACACCGTCACCGCTGCTGGTCGACCTGTTACCGTTCGCAGGGCACGAGGTCACGATCGAAATCAGTCAGTCGGCTGGCTCGGCCGACATTCCGGTCGATTGGCGTGGGATCCATTTCCTGGCGCAGCCTTCGTTTTTACGTCCAATCCTCGATCGACCTACCGAAGTGGAAGTCGATGCCCTGGCAACGTTGAATGGCGATCCAGGCGACGTGAAGTGGCGAAATGACTTGCGACTGGTTAGCCGGCCAGCCATCGAAGTAGCCGACGGCGAAGACTGGATTCAGATTGCCAGCTTCGATCCTCCATTGGAAATCCGCGAACGCCCGATGCCGGGCCAGTTTCGCCAGATCCGTTTTAACTTCTCGAAGCGTGGCGAAGGTCACGTGCTGATTCGGTTCCTGCACAATAACGACGCCGAGTCCCCTGCGATCTACTCCGTCGGAACCAACAAAGCTCCGAAAGGAATCTTCGAGCTCGATCCGAAGAAAGTCCAAGAAGAGTGGCACGAAGTCACGCCGGATCTGTTTTCGAGTCTGGGCGAAGTCGAGATCACCGGCATCGCGATTCAATCGGTCGGCGAAGGGTCTTCCGTTTGGGACCATTTCCTGGCCTTGGCATCAACGCATCCGTATCAATTCAACTGCCTCACAGCGATTCCTCCGTATCACAACAACTGGGACGATTGGCAGAAGCGTTCAGAAGACCTGCTGCAGCGTTTGCCGCAAGCGATTGTGCAAGTGCAACTCTCTCCCGAGTTAAAGCGTCCCGCTGTGATGGTGAATCAAGGCGAAGGGATCTTCGCGATGCTGGGGGACGACAACTGGAAGGCAGGTTCCACGGTCGAATTGACTCGTCTCGATGGCCAGTCGTTCACGGCCAAGCGGTTGGGAATCGATGCTGAATCACGACTCGGATTCATTCAGATCGAAAACATCCAGCAGGATGGCAAGTGGGCACAATACAACCTCTCCGGTGCCGAGCGTTTCGATCCGCGGTTTGCCTTCATGCTGCTGCAACCCAATGCGGCTGGTGATGGTCTCGACTGGGATGTCAGCCAGCCGATGACCTATACTTCGACCACCGAGATCTTGACCAATCCAGAAACGTTCGACTGCGAAGTCGGGGCGATTGCGATCGACTTGAACCATCAGGTCGCCGGCTTCGTGATTGGCAAGGCACCAAACAGACAACCTGTGTTGACGATCGCGCATCCGTTGCCGAAGAACTGGGAGAAGCTGAAGCGAGGCGAGAACTAGTCGGCCCGAAACAACGGCTCGCAGGTTTCATGACGCGTTCCGTTTTGATCGGTGACCGAGAACTTCCAGTCACCCCGCATGCAAACGCCGGCGTGGCTTCCATCTTTCGCCAGCAGATAAAGCTGCAAGTGGAAGTTGGGACGGCCAAGGGCATCCACCTCAAACGGAGGTGCATGGCGAGCGGCCTGTTGCATGGCTTCCATCCCGGCATCGCGTGGTGACATCCCCTGCCCCATCAAGTGAACGGCTAGAAAGCTGGAGCAGTTCAACAGATTGGCTTCTCCGTGCCCGAGACTGCCGCAAGTTCCCTTGTCGTTGTCGACATACAGCCCGGCACCAAAGATGGGCGAATCGCCGACGCGGCCTTTTGTTTTGAAGCAGTGCCCGCTGGTCGATGTCACACAAGCCAGGTCTCCACGTTCGTCTTGCCCGGCCAGGTGAACCGTTCCGGCGGGATGCTGATAGAACCGGTTCAAGATCTTCATCAAGCCTTCTGTTTCTTCGTCGGCGGGTGGAGGCAGCCATTCCATATTGCTTTGGTAGGTGCGTTTCCAAAGCCGCCATAGCTTACGTGCCTTATCGGTCAGCAAGTTCTCTTGCGGAAACCCACAGGCCCGAGCGAACTCGCAGGCGCCGTCCCCTTGCAGCATCACGCGGCGTGATTCTTTCATTAATCGCAAAGCCAACTTCGAGACATGTCGTACTTCGCGAAGGCCGATGATCGAACCACCGCGATGGGTGCGGCCATCCATCACAGCTGCATCCAAAGTGACCTCTCCCTGCTCATCGGGAAGCCCGCCATAGCCCACGGTGTGCTCATCCGGATCATCTTCGACCAGGGTGACACCTTCGACACACGCATCCAGCAAAAGTGTCTTCTTAAGCAGCAGTTGCCACGTAAGCTGAGTCGCTTCCAAACCGTTGTGCGAGGCAATGACTTTCATGGTTCTTTGTCGCCAGGGTAGCGGTATAATTACGAGTCTAGGAAAATCCACAATTCACCATTTTTTTAACCAGTGGTGGGGACGATCCTGTTATGATTGGCCGGGCACCGATCTTCGATCCAAGTTCCGTTGGCTCGCGTTCTGCAAGGCGGAGTTTTGCGAGACCATCTATTCTCGCAAGATGAAAAGTGGACGCCCGAGCCTGATTGTCGTTCGTTTCAAATGATAAAACGATCGTACCTCGTTTGCCTGCCAAATGGCAGCAATAGGACGATCATGGTTCGCCTTGCTCCCTCACACAACACCCATGACCAGTCGCTTTGACGAATCCGGTTCGTCGGAAAATCTGCGCATTAACCAGGATCCCGATCTCCCCTCGCGCCAGGCAAGATGGCTTCGCGGGATCGGCGGAATTGTGCTTGGCCTTTCAGTCGCCGTAGCCTGCGCCCCGCTGTTCTTCTCGACAGACGTTTCTTCGAGTGAAACCACCACTTACCTGCTCATGCTGGTTTCGGTGTTGGCGCTCGATCTCTGCTTTGTCGCGTTGATTCTGACGTGGCGGAACATGGCCGCTGGCCGTCTCGGAGAATGGCAGTTCACCGTCGACGGTTTTCAATCGTCGCTGTACCGCAACTTGATCCTCGGGGGTGGACTCCACACGGTAGCGATTTTCGTGCTGTGGATACCGCTGGTTCTTGGTCGAGACAAAGACAATGGCGAGGTCACATTCACGCCGTTCGTGGTGATGGCAACCTTCGGGGCGTTGGCTTCGATTCCGTGGCTGGTGCAGTTCTTCTTGAACGTCAAAGGGCACGATCTCGAAGTGCATGAAGAAGGGATGATGATTGGCGGCTTTTATCCATGCCGCTGGAATCGCATCCAAAGCTATAGCGTCTGGGACGATGCCGCGTCGCTGGTTTCGTTCGATATTAGCGGACGCGGCCCGATCGAAGTCTTCATGGCCCCTGGCGACCGGAAGATTCTGGTCGAAGAACTTCGCCGGCATGTCGGCCCGCCGGAGCGCGAAGGCCGATCAGACGATCTGCCCGATGACGATCACAACGGGCAATTCGGAAACCTCTCGGTATTCCGATAGTCGCCAGGTCTTAGCCGACGCTGGCGATAAAGCACTTCAGGTATTCGCTCTCCAGACAGGTCGCACTGACCGGGTGATCTGGCGAGGCACCGCGTTGTTCCAGCAAGCGAAGATCGCGGCCTGACTTCTGAGCGACGCCTAGCAGCATCATCATGAACTCGTCGCGGCTCACGTTACCACTACAGCTACAGGTCACCAGAATGCCACCGGGGCGCAGTAACTGCGTCGCGTGACGATTGATGTGGAAGTAAGCCCGTAATGCTTCGTCGATCGTACGTCGCGTCTTGGTGAACTTGGGCGGGTCGAGCACGATGGCGTCGTACTTGTCGCCGGCATCAACGCGAGCCTTCAAGTAATCGAAGCAGTCTGCCTTCTCGAACGAGACGTTGTCGAGTTGGTTCCGCTGAGCGTTGCGCTGCGCAGCCGAGACAGCTGGTCCGCTGCCATCGACGCCGTGCACCGAGGCGGCCTGACCATGCTTGGCGGCATTCAACGCGAATCCACCGCTGTAGCAGAACATATCCAGCACCTTCGCCCCGGAGGGAAGGTACCGGGCAGCCACGCGACGGTTGTCTCGTTGATCGAGATAGAACCCGGTCTTCTGCCCTTCGGAAAGATCGACTTCGTAGTGCAGATCGTTCTCGACGATGGTGATGGGTTCTTCTGGCAACTGACCGGCCAGAAGACGCGACTCAACTTCCAGACCTTCCAGCTTCAAAATGCCGGCTTCGCCACGCAGCGAGATGCTTTTGGGCTCCATCAGTTCGGTCAAGATTTTGACGATCGAATCGAGCCGGCGATGCATGCCGAGCGAAGTGACCTGAATCATCAAATGGCCAGCGAAGTGCTCGACGATCAAACCACTCAGGCCGTCCGCTTCGCTGTAAACGAGGCGGCAGCCGGTCGTTTCGGTCAGCAAACCCATTTCGCGCCGCATCAGGATGGCACGTTCGAGACGGGCCTTCCAGAAACGATCGTTCAGCTTCGCTTCCGGGTCCCACGAATAAAGTCGAACTCGCAGGTGACTGTTCCGGTTGATCAGCCCATACGCGATGAAGCGATCTTTGTCGCTGATCAACTGGACCATATCGCCATCTTCGACCTTTCCTTCTACTTTTTCGATTCCACTGTCGCGAACCCATGGGTGGCGACCGAAGAATGGCTGGGCCTTGCGGGGGCGCAGTTTCACTTTAGGAATGGAGGAAGATACCGAGCTCGTTTCTTCGGGCATTGCGGGGGTTATTCCGATTCAGCGGGGAATTTTTCAGCGGCAAGTTGCAACGTCGTATCCATGCGATGCAGACACGACTCTTTGCCCAAAATAGCGAGGCAATCGAACATGCCTGGGCCAACGGTCTTGCCGGTCACGCTCAAACGAACACCATGAATGATGTCGCCGATCTTGATGCCAGCCTCGTCCACGAAGGCATGCATTTCTTTGTCGAGATGTTCGACCGTCCAGTCCTCGACGCCGTCCAGATGATGACGGAAGGTTGTAAGGATGGCCTGTGATTCGGGCGAGGAAAGTCGCTTCGCGAAACCTTTCTCGTCCATTTCCATTTTGTCGTCGGCAACGTAAAAGTAATCGGCGTAAGCCAGGATGTCGCCCATCACCTTCAAACGATCACCACACGCGGCGACGATCAGCTTCAGCTTTTCCATTTCGCCAGCGGCGTTCGGATCGGCGACCAGACCGGCCTTATGCAGGTACGGCATCATTCCGGCGGCCTTCTCTTCGACCGACAGGTTTTGCATGTGGCGATCCTGGAACGCCCACAGCTTCTTGGCATCGAAGCTGGCCGGAGCCTTCGTGACGCGTTCGAGGCTGAAGTGCTCGATCATCTGCTCGACGGTGAAGTCTTCGGTCTTGTCGTCCAGCGACCAACCGAGCAGCACCAGGTAGTTCAAAATGGCCGACGGCAAGTAACCGGTCGCTTCGTAGAAGTCGACGATCACGGGATTGAACGTCTCGGCCGACATCTGCACGCCCATCCGGGCAGCGATGTCCTGACCATGTTCGTTGATTCGCTTGAAGTCAGGGTTCTTCAAGTACTTCTCAAGCTTACGCTTGCTCAGCTTGTTCTTGCTGCCTGGCTCGGCCACATACGGCAAGTGAGCATAGGTCGGCAATTCGTAACCAAGCGACTGGGCGATGAAGATCTGACGCGGGGTATTCGGCAGGTGCTCTTCGGCACGGATCACGTGCGAGATCTTCAGATCGTAGTCATCGACCACGCTGGCCAGGTGATACAAGCACGAGCCGTCGCTACGCTGGATGACATGATCGTTCTCTTTCGACCAGTCGAACGAGACATCACCTCGGATCGCGTCGGTGAACTGACAGGCACCTTCACGCGGCATCTTCAGACGCACGACAAAGCTGCGGCCTTCCGCCTCGAACTTGGCACGTTCTTCTGGCGTGGTGGCCATCCAGTTGCGGCTGTACTGGAACGGTCGCTTGTCAAAGGTGGCCTGATCGCGTTCAGCGTTGACTTCTTCCAGCGTGGAATAGTCGTAGTAGGCAAAGCCATCTTCGATGAGCTTTTGCGCGGCGGCCTGATACTTTTCGAGTCGCTGCGACTGATAGTAAGGTTCACAAGGACCGCCAACTTCGGGGCCTTCGTCCCAGTCGATCCCCAGCCACCGGAAACCATCCAGGATCGGCTGGAGGGCTTCGTCGACGTTGCGCTGCTGATCGGTATCGTCGATCCGCAGAATGAACTGTCCCCCGTGCTTGCGGGCAAACAGCCAATTGAACAGTGCGGAGCGAACCCCACCGATATGCAGATAACCGGTAGGACTTGGGGCGAATCGGGTACGAACTGTTGCCATGATCTAGCGGGCGTACGCCTTGATTGGGGAATCGATGGACGACCGGCGTCTCCCCCTTGTCAGGTGGGAAACGCCCCGAACGATCCCTAAGCTTAGACGCTGGCAGCAAACCGCGTCAAAGGGGCGTATCTCCGAATCGTCGGGGACTAGGCCGCCGTCCGACGCTTCAGCTTTTTCAAACGCCGACGTTCTGCCTTGCTCAGCATGTGATCTGGCTTGGCTTCCAGTCGCAAGATTTCTTCATCTTCGGCCGAGTTCGACTCGTCGTCGTCCTCTTGGTTGTACTTGCCGGTGATGGTCGGCGGCTGCTGCGGAGCAGGCGCCGGGGCCGCCGCTGGAGGCTTGGGCCGCGTTTTGACCCGGGGCGTCATCGTGGTACGTGGCTCGTCCGAATCGGCAGCGTCTTCCTCGTCGCTCGCTTCGGCATCCTTGCTACCCCACGAGAACCAGCCTCGTTTTGGCTTCGCTTCCGCTTCTTCCTCGGCCGGGGGCGGCGTGGCTACCTTCGGCTTTTTAGCGGCCGGGGCCTCCTCGGCCTCTTCAGCGTCGGCCTGCTTCTTGCCGAACGAGAACCAACCTCGCTTCGGCTGGGCGGCTTCTTCCGACTCCGCTTCCTTCTGCTTCTTCGCGGCGAGCTTCGCTTTCAATGGAGCAGACTTTTCAGCTTCCTCATCGTCGGTGGCGGCCTTTTTACCGAACGAGAACCAGCCCCGCTTTGGCTCGGTCGCTTCTTCCGATTCGGCTTCCTGTTGCTTCTTGGCGGCTGGTTTCGCCTTTACCGGAGCAGGTGCTTCGTCGTCCTCTTCCTCGGCGGCGGCCTTTTTGCCGAAAGAGAACCAGCCTCGCTTCGGCTTGGTTTCGGTCTCTTCCTCTTCGACTGGCTTGCTGGCCGAACGCGACTTGGTCGCTACGGGCTTGGCTGGTTCTTCCGCTTCGTCAGTTTCTTCCTGCTTCCGTCCCCACGAGAACCATCCGCGACGTGGCTTGGCTTCCGCTTCTTCCTCGTCGTCGTCAGCTGGCTCGGCAACCTTGGCGGCTGGCTTCTTGGTAGCAGCTCGTGCACGACGGGCAGGCTTCTTCGCCTTGGTTTCGGACTCTTCTTCTTCGTCCGCAACTTCGATCGAGCCGCGAGAGATCAGGCCTTGGGCGTCCATCCAGACAAAACGGGCATATTGCACCAGGCTGGCCATCAGCAAGCCAACGCCAGTGAGCTGAGCGGCATGGCAAGCCAGCTCGACCGGCATATTACCAGGGACCAGCAGTAGATCCAGTTGAACCGCCATGCCCAGAAAGATGAGCGTGGCCCCGAGCAGACCAACGATCAGCGTGCCGATGCTCTGACGTACTTCCAGGATCGCTCGCAGAGCCATCGAGCCATACGCAACGCTCCAGACGACAATCCACCAGCCTTCGGTCTTGCCCAGCAGACGGACGCGCGTGACCGCCTCGAGCCCGCGAGCGACGTCGCTGCGGAAGTCGAGCATGAAATCGACACTGGCGAAAAGCAGCAGTGCGGCAAACCAGAGCCAGCAACGATAGCGTCCGCGATAATCGTCCAAACGATGGCGTCGGATGCGATACGTTAAAAACGCAATCATTGCGCCAACGAACAGAGCTCCGGCCGACAAATAGGTCCCCAGGCTATCGACCCGCGATAGGTCGGCCCATCGAACGACGCTGGAAGCGTAATGATGCAGTGCCAGCAGACCGGTGATCGTTAACAGAATGGCGGCGTAGAACAGTGCGACGTGGACAACGTACACCGGAACCGCATCGACGATACGAATTCGACGTTCATCCACGGCTGTCTTCGAGTAAGAGCGAGCCGATCGACGCATGTTGCTCGCCGACTCGTTCGAAGCAGACTGGTTACTGGAATCGCTGTTGCGATCGTCCATCAAGGCCCGTCGACGACGCTCGTCGCGCAGACCGTTCCGCCTGAATTGCATTCTCAATCCCATCCCTGGTGAAAGAAATGACCACGTCCCTGTGGCATTTAATCATCCTTATAGAACAGATTTCGGCAAACGATCGAGGCGTCCTGAATGAATGATGGTCAGGTTTTGATCAGCCTTGTGCTGGCACGTACCGCAGCACGAACAGCCGGCATACTTCGCCACAGCTGATGGCACGGCTAGCAGTGGATTTCCGCAGTTGCCAGCATGTCAAGTAAAGAACGCATGCTACGAAACAAGGGAGACCTGAAGAAGGCCTCCCTTGCGAGTTGAACGTGCTGCAGCGACCGCGAAACTAACAGCCTGCGATAACGGGATTCGACAGGATACCGAGCTTTTCGATCTCGATCTCGCAGATATCTCCCGGCTTCAGGAAGACAGGCGGCTTGCGAGCCATGCCGACGCCCGGCGGAGTACCGGTGTAAATCAAGTCGCCAGGCTTCAACGTGCAGACCTGCGATAAGTACGAGATCAGGAAGTCGATGCGGAAGATCAATTGGCTGGTCGACGAATCTTGCATCGTTTCGCCATTGAGTCGGCATTGAATCCGCAAGTTGTGGGGATCTTCGATCTCGTCGGCCGTGACGATCTCGGGCCCCAGCGGAGCAAAGCTATCGAACGACTTGCCAAGCAGCCACTGCTTGCCAGGCTTCCCCTTTTGCCAGTCGCGGCAAGAGACATCGTGACCAATCGTGTAGCCGGCAACGTGACTCATCGCTTCTGCCTGGGGGATGTTCCGCCCGGCGCGACCGATCACCACGACCAGTTCAGCTTCGTAGTCGATCTGATCGCTGACCGCCGGAATTTCGATCGCCTGACGATGGGCTCGCAAGCAAGTCGGAAACTTATTGAAGACGACCGGCTCGTCGCCAACGGTGGCCCCCGTTTCGGCCGCATGGTCGGCGTAGTTCAAACCGATACACAATATCTTCTGCGGCTCGACAACCGGAGGCAGGAGGTGCAATTTGGCCGGATCGAGCAACTTGCCGGTCTGGGCGGCTTCGAGAATGGACTCGTGATGAACCGCCAGCATCGGCAATAACTGCTTCATTTGGGTGGGAAGCAGCGGATCGGCCTGATGCAAGTCGACATAGCCATCGCCGCGAGCCACCGCGGTACGTGGTCCGGTTTCACTCTGGTAGCTAATCAATCGCATCGGGGTCGGAACCTTCTCATTGGAATAACCGTTGTCATTCGCATCTCACATAGAATGCGCAGAGTTCAACTTATCGGAAAATCTGCACCGCGACAACGAGCCGAATCCCAGGGCTCGATGGGGCAACGTGTGCTTGTCCGGTCTCTTTTCTTCATTTTTCTGCAACAGCCGATCGAGCGAATTTGCTGGTCTACGGATTTCGACGTAACTTTCAGCGCAACAATTGACAATGACCACACCAGTGACAACCTGGGGCAGCAAACCCGATGGCTATGGATCCAACATCAAACCCTGGTTCATACGAACCTCCAGGTCCCTCGCATGATCGCGACGAAGACCCTATTCACACGATCTCGAACCTGATTGCCTGGGCCGACGAACCGTACGACGAACCAATCGCCGACCACTTCGACGACACCGACAACCAACTGATTCAGGTCAGCCTTGGCATCGCTTCCGGTTTGTTCTATTCACTTCAGGCCAAGCACTTCCCGACTGCTTCGCACTCGCTGCGTGTCGCCAAATTGTGCTCGCGTTGGGCCGTTGAACTCGATCTCGAACCTTTCCAGCGAGATCAGCTGGAAGTCGCCGCCTTGCTGCACGATGTCGGCAAAATTGGCGTCCCTGACTACGTACTGACCAGCCCTGGCAAGCTGTCGACAGACGAGCAAGTTTTGATGAATCGCAGCCAAGAGATCGGGCTGGAGATTCTCTCGGCTTGCTGCGATGGCGAAGAGATTGTCGACCTGATTCGTTATAACTACGCCTGGTACGATGGCAGCAAGAAGAACAGCGACGTATCGGGCAAAGACATTCCCATCGAAGCGCGCATGCTGGCGATCGCCGATGCTTACGACTCGATGACCGTCGATCAAATTTTCCGCCGTGCTCGTTCGAAAGAACGTGCCATGGCCGAACTGAATTCGCATGCCGGTACGCAGTTCGATCCAGACCTGGTCCAACAGTTCTGCGAGCTTCAATCACGCACGACGACTCCAGACACCGATTCCACTCGCCGCTGGCTGCGCGTGCTTTCCCCTGAACAAGCCAACAAGCGTTGGAAAGCCAACGCCGAAAGCATCGCACCACAGCTCAGCCGCTCGCATGCCGCGTTCCAGGACTGCCTGGTCCGCAACAGCCACGACGCGTTGATCTTCCTGGATCTCAGCCTGCAAATCGTCGGTTGGAATCAAGGTGCCGAACGGCTGACCGGTTTGACGCGTGATGTCGTCGAAGGGCATAGCTGGACGCCGGATCTGCTTGGGCTGACCGATCACCAGGGACGCAAGTTTGGCGAAGGCAAAGACCCGGTCCGAGCCGCTTTGGTTTCGCGTACCCAAGGCAAGTACCGCCTTTCCATCCGCAACGCGGCCGGCACCTTCGTCGCGGTGATTGCCCACATCGTTCCGGTGATTGGGGAAGATGGTGCCAGCCTCGGCCTGACAATCCAGATGCACGATGCGACCGGTGTCGAATCGCTGGAAGAACAAGTTCAATCGCTGCACTACAAGGCAACTCGCGATCCACTGACCGGGTTGTGCAATCGAGCCGAAATGGACCGCAGCCTGATCGATATGGTCGATCGCCATACGACCGTCGGCCGGCCTTGCAGCGTGATCATTTGCGACATCGACTTCTTCAAGAAGATCAACGATACCTACGGTCATCAAGCAGGCGACGAAGCCCTGATCGTCTTTGCCAAGATGCTGGAAGACAAAGCCCGTCCCGGTGACATGTGTGCTCGCTATGGTGGTGAAGAGTTCGTGATCCTCTGCCCGCAGTGCGACAATGAAATGGCCGCGGCCCTGGCCGAACAGATCCGCAGCGATCTCGCCGCGATGTCTCTCTCGGCCTTGGGCGGAAAGCACATGACTGCCAGTTTCGGTGTGACCGAAATTCAACGAGGCGACACCGGCGATACGATCCTGAACCGAGCCGATCGGGCTCTGCTACAGTCCAAAGAAATGGGACGCAATATCGTCACGCAGATCGGTGGCGGCCTGAGCGACCCTCAGATCGGCGATCGTCGCAGTTGGTGGACCCGTATGTTCAAGCCGGCCGAGCCGGAGGTGCTGCTCAAGCGAGCGATGAAGACCCGTGTGCCGCTGAACCTGGCCGCCGAGAAGATTCGAGGCTTCGTGGCCGATCATCGCGCCGAAGTACTACAAGTGACCGAAAACTCGATCAAAGTGATGATCGATGGCGAATCCCTTCCGCTGCAGCGTCGCGTGGCCGATCGAGCCGTGCCGTTGATCCTCGACCTGCACTTCAGTGCCTTGATGGTCGAGAATGGCAGTCAGCATACCAAGGTTCAGATTTCGATTTCGCCGCGTCGCAATCGAGATCGTCGCAAGCGAGACGCCGTCGAACGTGCCCGGCACTTGCTGCTGAGCCTCCAGTCGTACATGGTGGCTTACGAGTTCGTCGACACCTCCGTCGCATCGATGGACGATCACTCGTCGTGGTGGAGCCGCCTCTGGGGTGGATCCTCGCAAAAGGTGGGCGAGTCGCGTTAGAGCGAACCTGATTCAACAACAAGAGCCGCGAAGGAATGATATCCCTCGCGGCTCTTTTTTGTTTCGAACAGTGACGGTTGAAATTAACCGATCAGCTTTCGCAGTTCATCCGTCAGGTCGTCCGCCTTCACACGCCATTGTTCCAGCGTGTCGCGATGACGAATGGTGACGGTGTTGTCCTGGATGCTGTCGCCGTCGACCGTAACACAGAACGGCGTGCCTGCTTCGTCCTGACGACGATACCGACGCCCCACGGCTCCCTTTTCGTCGTAGAAGACATTCCAGTCTTTCTTCAACGTGCGGTACAAGTCCTGGGCCATTTCTGGCATGCCATCCTTCTTGACCAGCGGGAAGATCGCGGCCTTGATCGGAGCGATACGTGGATGAAGCTTCATCACCACGCGGCTCTGCATCTTGCCCTTGTCGTCCGGAGCTTCGTCTTCGGTATAGGCTTCACACAGGAACGCGAGCGTCGCACGGTCGGCACCAGCAGAAGGTTCGATCACGTGCGGGATGAAACGCTCGCCGGTCAGGTCGTCGCGGTACGACAAATCCTTGCCACTACCTCGGTGACGTGGCTTGCCATCTTCGTTCAATTCGACCGTCAACGGATTGGTGGCCGGATCGAGCTTCCCTTCCATGTGGCTTCGCAGGTCGAAGTCGCCACGGTGAGCAATCCCTTCCAGTTCGCCAAACTCGCCCTCAGGCAAGAATGGAAAAGCATACTCAACGTCGGCGGTGCCGCGCGAGTAATGACTTAGTTCGTCTTGATCGTGATCGCGAAGCTGCAGCTTACCTTCATCCAGCCCCAGATCGAGGTACCACTTGAAACGACGATCGCGCCAGTAGGTGTACCATTCGGCCGACGAATCGGGATGGCAGAAGAACTCGATTTCCATTTGCTCGAATTCACGCGAGCGGAAGGTGAAGTTACGCGGCGTGATTTCGTTGCGGAAGCTCTTACCGACCTGAGCGATCCCGAACGGAACGCGAACGCGGCTACTATCGACGACGTTCTTGAAGTTCACGAAGATCCCCTGAGCCGTTTCTGGTCGGAGGAATGCCGAGTCGGCTTCACCACCCAAGGCACCGATGGTCGTCTTGAACATCAGGTTAAACTCGCGTGGGGCCGTCAGGGTGCCGAGCGTCTTGGCATCGGGACCGAGGACCAGTTCGAAGTCGTCGACGGTGGTCAGCGAGGCCAACGGACCATCCCATTTCAGTTCGTCGGCATTCTTGGATCGCATGCCGAAGAACTTGAGGGCCTGACGTTCGAGATCGGCTTCTGGAGCTTCCGAGTCGGACCCAGCGGTGGCGAAGATCTTCTTTCCCTTCGCTTCCACCCAACGACCTTGAATCTGATCGTGGCGATAGCGTCGCTTCGACTCGCGGCAGTCAACCATATAGTCGTGGAACAGATCGTAGTGACCACTGCACTTCCAGACCTGGGGATGCATGATGATCGTGCAGTCGAGCCCGGTCATTTCGTACGAACCTGGGGCCCCTGGCAACTGGGTCAGGTCGTCGTGTCCGGTGACCATATCGCGCCACCAGGCATCTTTGATGTTCCGCTTCAGCTCGACACCAAGCGGGCCGTAGTCCCAAAAACCGTTGATGCCCCCATAGATTTCGGAAGACTGAAACATGAAGCCTCGTCGCTTGCACAACGAGACGAGCTTTTCCATTTCCATGGCGTCGATTTCTTTGAAATGGGTGTTTGGCGTAAGTCTTTTAGCGATAAACCCCTTAGTTTACCGCACCCCTACCTTTCGCGTCTACGTGGGTCGGACGGGCAATTTGGTCGAACCGGGCGGGAAACTGGTTTAGAATCTGGACGGTTACCACCGGAAAGAGGTTCGCCGAGTCCCTGATGCCCCCAGAAATCCCCAATCCGTTCCAGCCACCTTCCATCGAAGCCTGCACGCAGCAGCCGCGGCTTGAAGTCTTTCAGACCTACCAAGGAGACAATTCTTCGACGCTAGCTTCGATCGAACCAATCCAGTCTCCATTCCGAAATCACGTCCTCTCGCGATCGAGCAAGATCCTCCGAAGCGTTACCTATCTGGCGACCTTTTTGGTTCCGTTCGCGTTGACGATCGACATCTTCGTTGCCCTGCCCCAGGTATTTCAGAATCCCTATATATCGCAACCGTTCTGGAGCGGGCGAATACTGATGTTAATTAGCATCGTCTTAATTACGCTGGGGCATTCCTTCTGGTCACCGTTCCATACCCAAGATCATCAACTCGCCAGGCAGCTTCGCAAATTACTCACCAAGCGAGATGATGTCCCGCTTCAGAAACGCGAGATTCGCATCTGCCACGCCGTAGAGATTCTGGCCGATCGGAGCTTATCGCCGGATCAGTCGCCCCTGCAGCACGATGTTGCGTTGCTTAAGATTTCGCCTCGATCGGAACAACTGATCCTGGAAGGAGACCGCTTCCGGTACCAGATTCCATTCCGCTCGATCACCGAACTTCAGGCCGGTTCGTTTGCTTATCGCCTGGTCCAACTCTGGTGTATGCAAATTTCGTTTGCGACCGATCAAGGAAAATACGACCTGGTCTTCAGGCCGTGTGAAGACAACTCGACCATAGGAACCTCGAACAAGGCGCGACAACGGATGACCATGAAACTGCTAGAGCAGATCGAACATTGGCTGCAGTCATCGCAAGAGGCGCGCTGATGCCGAACGACCCCATCAACCCCTATCAGTCGCCGCAGATCGATTCCGAAGAAACCCCGGCGCTGAAGCACGAGAATCTCTCGCAACCAACGACGCCTGTCGACCAGACAATCGCCGTCGTTTCGCCGGTCGCCGAAGCGTGGGCCAATTCGGTTCTGACCCAACGAAACTTTGTTGTCGCAGTCTTCCTACGGTTCCTTGCTTCCATAACAGGCTTCCCGCTGGTGCTCTTCGCGATGATGGCCACCATGAGTTCACTGTCTACACTGCGAAATCCATAGATTTCGCTTTCGACCGGCGTTTCGGCTGTCATCACTTCCATCGTTTTAGCTGTCGTCGCGTTCTTGATCATGTTCGCAATATTGGCGTTTGTGAACTTGTGTGTTCCATTTACCTACGAGGATCGTTTCTTCGGCAAGAAGCTCATCAAAAACATCAGGTCGAGAACCGAGTCGTATATCGAGAGGCCCACATCCACGACCTGTCAGCTCGTCGCCGTCATTCCAGAAGATCGCTGGACGAAACCACGCAACCGGCTTTCCGACGACATCGCCATCATGTGGACCGATCCTTACAGTTCGCAGATCTTTCTGGAAGGAGACCGCCTGCGGTATCACATTCCGATCGGTTCGTTGCTCGAGCTGAAATGCGATCACTTTCGCAAACATCTCACGCAGGTCTGGTATGTCCACCTCACATTTCGCACCGCCGATGGTCCCCACGAACTTTTCCTCCGGCCAGGCGAGAACGGCATCTTCCTGACGGTCTTCAATCGGTCACGCCAGGCTTCCGCCGAGCAACTCTTTCACCGGATCGAACTAGTGATTGCCG
The DNA here is from genome assembly GCF_039541315.1 of Bremerella cremea. Lineage (GTDB taxonomy): Bacteria > Planctomycetota > Planctomycetia > Pirellulales > Pirellulaceae > Bremerella > Bremerella cremea. The sequence goes on from NZ_BAABFZ010000003.1 coordinate 973,663, forward strand.
AGGCCAAACATCGCCAGCAGACGAAGGCAGATTAACTTCCCACAGAATCTGCTCGAATCTGCCGGTTCGCTACCCTAGAATTCTGGTTACCTCGTTGGCCCCCGTTAGGCATGTTCGGAGCCAGTTGAATGTCGGAACCTGAATTGAATCCGTTCGCTTCGCCTGGTTCGTTCGTCACTCCACTCCCGGAGGACGAACTAGTCCAGCCGTTATGGCCGCTGCAAGCCACCGCCGAAGCAACGATCGAAGACATTCGCGAACAAGATCGTGGCAAGATCTACAACTTCCGCCATCGCATTATAATCAATGTGATTGGCCTCACTCCGGCATTGCTATTCTTTGGCGGCCTCGGACTGATGGCGGTGGGGGGGTGGCAACTCCCTGAGAACCCGCTAGAAGATCGGTGGGACTCTGCATGGAGCTTGCCTCTGCTAGGTATCGGTGCCATCGCGGCGGTGGCCGGCGGGATCTTGTCGACCTTCTATCAACTGCTGCCGGAAGACCTCTATACCTATGGGCGCGTGCGACGTAATTTTGCCCTGCGTCCCGAAGCGATCGTTCTGGCCCAAGACGATCATCGTTTCATCGGGATCACGCCGCGCGAGAAGTGGAAAGTCATCGAGCTCGATACAGCCAGCGACGTAGGGCTTTTGAAACTGGACAAGGCCGAGCGTTCGATTCGGATCGAAGGGGATTATCATCGCTACATTATTCCGGTCGATGCCCTGCTCGACTGCGAAGAAGAGTGCTTCTATCATCCGATCGACAAGACGACCCAGCACTGGCTCATTCGGCTGGTCTTCAACACAAAAAGCGGGCCAGCGGAACTGCTATTCGGCATGAGCCAGATTAGTTTGGGGGAACCTCGCTGGAACAAGCGACGTCAGCAATTGGCGGCAGCCTTCGTTCAGCGTATCCTGGCGTTGCGACAAAGCTCGTAATCCGCAGCAAGACTTGCAACGATCGAAGATGCGTGCATGACGACTCCCGAATTCAATCCTTTTGCTTCCCCCGAGGCGGACCAGCCTGGCAGCGATCAGCCAGAGGCCGATACCACGTTTCCGCTTCAGGCCACAGCGATCGCTCAAATTGAAGAGATCCCAACTCCTTACGCCGGCAAGGTTCGGACGTTGGTCAATCGATTTATGGTGGGCCTGGCGAATGTCATGATTCGTCTGCCGATCGTAGGTGCCGTTTACTTTTTGATTCGCTATGCGCCAGAGTGGATGAACCTGGGCGGGCTCGCTTCGCTGGCGTTGACCGCGCTGGTGATCGGCGTCTTCACGGTCGTTTTCCTGCTGATCAATGCGTTGTGCGAAGACCGCTGGTGGGAAGTGATGATGCGGCGACAGGTCGACCGGCGTCCTTCCCCTTGGATCGTCAGCGCGACCTACCGCAGTCAATTTGTCACGTTGACTTCATCGAAACCGCAGGCGATGGCGTCGTTCCAACTTGGCACGAACGACGCCGAAATCATCGACATCGGCTTGCTGCGTCTCGACCACGACACCGGCGAAATTCTTCTGGAATGTGACCTGCGACGGTATCGGATTCCGCGGGCCTCGCTGCTGGCCTGCGACGTTCGCCAGATCACGCTGCATACGCCTTGGACACCGGTCGTGCGGATTGCCTGTGAAACCTTGACCGGGCCCAGCGAGTTCTGCATTCTCGCCAGCGATACCAATCCGTGGCGGATCTTCGTTCGTCGCTATCGACGGAAGCGAGCCGAAGAGATCGCGGAAGAGATCTACTCGTTGCCCAGCATCCCGGACGAACCAATGCGTCCGGAAATGGCATCGTAGTCATCCGGCGACTTCGCTGTACCAAGAGACAAAAAAAGGCCTGACAACGCGCGGTCGTCAGGCCTCTTGCTTTGGTTCCGTCAGGTTACCGCAGGAAATCGTTCCACGGGCCGGTGATGGCGAACGTCACGCCAGGGGTTTGAATGTTGGCAAACAACCACTTGCCGTCGGGGCTGAAGGTCGAGCCGGCCCATTCTTTATCGACGAACGATCCAGTCAGACCGTTTTGCTCACCGTTGAGCACGATGTTGTTTTCCGCGAAGTTATTCAGGCGACCATCCTTCGTCAGGGTCAGCAGACGCTGTGGTAGCGGGTCTTCCCCTTCGTAGTCGTTGTCTTCGCACAGAATCAAACCGCCCTGTGGACTCACGCAAAGGTTGTCCGGCATGTTCAAGACACGCTTGTTTCGCGATTCGTACAGCAACGTGACCGTCTGGTTCTGCGGATCGAATTGCCAGATCTGGCCAGCCTTCGCGGCACCACCATCGGTCGCGTCGAAGTAGATCAAGTCGTTGCCATACCAGCAACCTTCCAGACGCGAGAAGGTCGAGCCTCCCAGCTTCTTGCCTTGCTCGAAGACCGTTTCCGGTTTGGTGCCGGCAGCGGTCAGTTCGAGACGTGGGTTCGAGATCTTGTGCCAACGAACCGGGAAGCTGGCTCCGTTCTGGAAGCCACCACGGAGGTCAGGCTGGCCGACGACTTCGGCGATTTCCAACACGCCCCCTTCGGCCAACTGGCCTGGCGTGGTAGGACGGAAGCGATAGAGGCCTGACTGACGCTGGTCTTCAGTCAGATAGACGTAGCCAGTCTTGCGGTCGATTGCGACAGCTTCGTGCACGAAGCGGCCCATGTCTTTGATTGGCTTGGCAGTCGCGGTTCCTTCCGCAGGAACTTCAAACACCCAGCCGTGATCTTGCTCGAAGTGAGCGATGTCGTTGCCTTCGGCCGTGCTGGCGTCCGACTCTTCGCAGGTCAACCAACTGCCCCACGGAGTCACACCACCGGCACAGTTGCGAACCGTACCAGAGATCGCCCCGTAAGCCGACACCCAACGTTCCCGTTCGGTATCGAAAGTGAGCTGCGTGCAGCCACCCGTTGCCGAGCGATCGAATGGCTCACCATCTTTGAAATTGAAAGCGGGGCCTGGGTTGCTCATTTCGTGGTTGCGAGTCAGCATCAGTTGGCTGCCTGACTTGGCAATCACGCCCATGCCATCGTGCGCCGGCGGCGTTGGCTGGCCATCCGACATTTCGTCGCCGGTCCATCCGTAAGAGATGTAGCGAAAGCCCTCCGGCAACTTCAACAGCGGCAGACCAGTTGCTTCGTCCTTGATAGGAATCAGCGGGAACGACTGCTTCGCCATTTCCCCCAACGCCACGCGTTCGCCCAGCGTCGACAACGCACTGCCCACGGCAAATGCCCCAAACGCGGAAAAGGTATCGCTGAGAAACTCACGACGCGACTTCGACTCGGCCATGGAAGGGATCTTCTTAAGATTGGGTAAGGACGAAATTGGGAAAGACGCAACTTTACCGAAGAAGCCCCCGAACCCACAAGAAGCTTCATTATTTCTTAATATTTCGCTCGTATATCAAGAGACCGGCATGCTCGCCTTGAGTCCCAGGATGGCTACCACCAACATCCCCAGGAAAAACAAACGCATGCCTGTCACAGGTTCGCCCATTCCGGTCATTCCATAGATGGCGGTTCCGGCGGCGCCGATCCCTACCCAAACGGCGTAGGCCGTTCCCATCGGTAGATCACGAACCGCGACCGAGAGCAGGTACATGCTGGCCACCAAAGCGACCACCGTGATAAAGCTCGGCCAAAAACGGGTGAAACCTTCGGAATACTTAAGCCCTGCTGCCCAAACCACTTCCAGAAGTCCGGCAAGAAACAAAATCCACCACGCCATTGAATCGGTATCCATCAACAAGAGACCACACGAAGTAAAAAAACGTCGTGCGTCGTCTTGTCTTAACCGGGTACGGCGCGTCTCGTCCGGGGCCAGCGAGGCCAATCAATCAAAGATAGCTTAGCTTAGTAGTTGGGCGTCGGCGGTCGGTACGCCGAGAGGTTGATCGACTTGAACCAGTCGATCGTTTTCTGAAGCCCTTCTTCTAACTCAACTTGCGGTTCCCAGTCTAGGTGCTTGCGGGCAAGCGCAATGTCGGGTTGCCGTTGTTTTGGGTCGTCGGCCGGCAGATCGGTGTAGATGATCTCCGATTTCGACCCAGTCATTTTAACCACAAGCTCCGCCAATTGCTTGATGGTGAACTCCTTCGGGTTTCCGATGTTGATCGGACCGACCTGATCTGAGCCCATCAACCGAATGATCCCTTCGACCAGGTCGTCGCGGAAGCAAAACGACCGGGTTTGCGAACCTTCGCCATAGATGGTGATCGGCTCGCCGGTAAAGGCCTGGCGGATGAAATTGGAAATCACCCGGCCATCGTAGGGATGCATCCGAGGACCATACGTATTGAAGATACGTACGATCCGGACCGGCACCTTGTTCATCCGGTGATAGTCCATGCACAGCGTCTCGGCGGCTCGCTTGCCTTCGTCGTAACAAGCACGGATCCCGAGCGTGTTGACGCTACCTCGATAGGTCTCTGGCTGCGGATGAACTTCCGGATCGCCGTAGATCTCGCTGGTCGAAGCAAACAAGTAGCGAGCCCGGCAACGCTTGGCCATGCCCAACAAGTTGATCGACCCCATGACCGACGTTTTCATCGTCTTGATGGGATTGAACTGGTAATGCCCTGGCGCGGCGGGGCAAGCCATGTTGTAGATCTCGTCCACTTCCAGCCACAGCGGGTGGATGATGTCGTGGCGGATGATTTCGAAATTGGGCTCGTTCAACAGGTGAATGATGTTCGACTTCTGGCTCGTGAAGAAGTTGTCGACGCAGATCACGTCGTGCCCCTGGGCAACCAACCTCTCACAGATGTGCGAGCCAAGAAAGCCAGCTCCGCCAGCCACCAAAATACGTTTGATCTGAGCCATTTCCTACGAGCCCTTCCGAGGTACACCAGTAATCCAGGTTGTTAGCTGCTTGCGATATCTACCGGACGTCTGCCCACCGAGAAGTAGGTAAACCCGTGCTTCTCCATGGTTGCCAGATCGAACAAGTTGCGGCCATCGAAGACCGTTGGCGTCTTCATCTTGCTCTTCAGCTTCTTGAAGTCTGGCGTGCGGTATTCGTTCCATTCGGTATTGATCGCCAGGCAATCCACTCCATCCACCGCTTCCATCTCGCTCTTGCAGTATGCCGCGATCTTTTCGCCGAAGATTTCGTTCACGTTCTCCATTGCTTCCGGATCGTGAACACGGATGGTGGCCCCGTTATCAACCAGGTAGTTCAACAACTCCAATGCCGGCGCTTCGCGAATATCGTCGGTCTTCGGCTTGAAGGCGAGCCCCCAAACGCCAAACGTCTTGCCGGCGACTTCGCCACCATAGAAGGCATCGATCTTGCGGACCAGCGAAGCTCGCTGATGGACGTTTACTTCGTCGACCGCTCGCATGATCAAAGGATTCAGTTCCAACGAGTCGGCCAGCGACGCCAATGCCCGAACGTCCTTCGGGAAACAGCTTCCGCCATAACCGAGGCCAGGGAACAGGAACTGGAAACCGATTCGCTGATCGTGCCCCATGCCGATGCGGACATCGTTGATATCGGCCCCGACCTTTTCGCTCAGGTTGGCAATCTCGTTGATGAAACTGATCTTCGTCGCCAGCAGTGCGTTGGCAGCGTACTTGGTCAGTTCGGAGCTTTCAGGGCTCATGAACAAAATCGGCTTGCCGGTCCGCAGCAGTGGTGCGTGCAGCGTATTTAACAGAGCCTCGGCTTCTCGATTGCGGACGCCGCAGACGACGCGGTCTGGGTACATGAAGTCCGAGATGGCCGAACCCTCTTTGAGGAATTCGGGGTTACTGGCGACGTTCACTTCGCGTCCGCACAGCTTGTTCAGCATGTCGTAGACCTTACCGTTGGTCCCGACCGGAACGGTGCTCTTTACCACGACCAGGGCGTCTTTTCGCAACAGCGGGGCGATTCCTTCAACCACTTTCCACACGGCGGAAAGATCAGCGGCTCCGCTATCGGACTGAGGCGTACCGACGGCGATGTAGATTACTTCGGCGTCTGGAATCGCCTCGGCAGCATTGGTGGTGAAATTCAGACGACCTTCTTCGTGATTTCTCAGAACCAGTTCCGAAAGTCCTGGCTCGTAGATCGGAATGATCCCCTGCTTCAAGCCTTCGACCTTCGCCTGATTCACGTCGATGCAAGTAACTTCATTGCCCAAATCGGAAAAACAAGTTCCCGTAACGAGCCCAACGTAACCCGTTCCAATGACTGCTAGCTTCATCTAAATCTTCCTACGTGGAAATCGACCAATCCGTTAATCGGGATAGTTTACCTGGATCTCCTAATTGAAAACAGGTGAACCTGCTGCCCCTGCGAAAGCCTTGAGGGGTGATTCCCTTCCTTTGAAGCAAGAAAATGTTTTTTTAACCTGCTAGAGTGTTAGAAAATGAACAACATGCGTGCCAGCGACCTGGCAAAACTTTTCACTCCTCATCCCATCTCCCCCATTCCCACATCATGCATCGAATTATCTTTTGGTCGGTTACTGCCTCGTTGGCTGGCTTTCTGTTTGGTTTCGACACCGTCGTGATCTCGGGTGCCGAGAAGACCATCCAGTCGCTTTGGGGGCTGCAAGACTTCTATCACGGGCTGGCATTGAGTGCCGCGTTGTGGGGCACCGTGCTGGGGTCGATGCTGGGATTCTGGCCGACCGATCGGTTCGGCCGAAAGAAGACACTGCTTTCGGTCGGCGTGCTGTACCTGGTCTCGGCAATCTGGTCTGCGCTGGCCAACGATCCGATCTCGTTCATGATCGCGCGCTGGATCGGTGGCGTGGGCGTCGGCATCTCGACCGTGGCGGCCCCGCTCTATATCTCCGAGATTTCGCCCCCTAACAACCGTGGCAAGCTGGCTGGCATGTTCCAGTTCAATATTGTCTTCGGGATTCTCATGGCGTTCCTGTCGAATGCCCTGATTGCTCGCTGGTTCGCCGCTTCCCAGGTCGAACTGCAAGACGACGTCGCATGGCGCTGGATGCTGGGCGTCGAGGCAATCCCCGCGCTGATCTATTCGTTTTTCTGCTTTGGCCTGCCCGAAAGTCCTCGCTGGTTGATTGCCCGCAAGGGGGATCGTGAAGCGGGCATTGCCGTTCTGAAACAGATCGTCCCAGACGGTTCGCCCGGCAAGGTGGAAGCATTGGCTGACGAAATCGAGATCGGAGCCCAGCAAACGGTTGCCTCGGGCAGCATCTGGCAAGGCAAGCTAAAGGTTCCTCTGATGCTGGCCTTTCTGATCGCGTTCTTTAACCAACTGTCCGGTATCAACGCGGTGCTTTACTTCGCTCCGCGAATTTTCGAGATGACCGGTCTCGGAGAGGAGGCGGCCCTGCTTCGTTCGGTCGGAATCGGAGTGACAAACCTGATCTTCACGTTTGTCGGCCTCGCCCTGATCGATCGCCTGGGGCGACGAACTTTAATTGTCATCGGTTCGCTCGGCTACATCGGTTCGCTTGGCCTGTGCTCGTTGGCTTTCGCAACCGAGAACTACTCGGTCGTGCCTCCGTGCATCTTCGCTTTCATCGCCGCCCATGCCGTCGGTCAGGGTGCCGTGATCTGGGTGTTCATCTCCGAGATCTTCCCGAACCGTTATCGCGCCGGTGGTCAGGCCGTGGGTAGTTTTACCCACTGGTTCTTTGCAGCCGCGTTGACGCTCTGCTTCCCGACGATGGTTGCCGTTATGCCGGCCAGTGCCGTATTCGCGATCTTCTGCGGCATGATGATCCTGCAGTTGATCTGGGCGATTGTCTTCATGCCGGAAACGAAAGGCGTTCCCCTGGAAGAAATCGAACGCCAGCTCGGTATTCACGAATAGTCTTCGTGCCCGGCACATTTGACACGTTCAAACAGACGTTCCATCCGCTGTAGATGAACGTCTGGCGGAGCGTCGCTGCCATGATTCGGCAGCACGCCAGCCGGCTTCAGCCCCAGAGCTTTGCCGATACTGCGGACGTTTTCAGCAGAGTCGTTGTTGAAGATCTCGAGCGGCAGCCGGCCCCCTGCCCGATAGCTGACGAATAGATCGGCTGTGAACAGCAAGCGTTCTTTCTCTAGCAGGAAGCCCATGTGCCCCTGGGTGTGTCCAGGCAAATGAACGGTTTTGATCCCGGAGAGAATCTCGATCCGATCGCCATCATCCAACCATCGATCCGGCTGGAATCGCTGGTACCCCAACGCGAAACGCCCGGTCGCTTCCAGCCAGCCGGTTACCCGTGAGTTCCCCTCGTAATGCGGCTTCCCTGCGTAGTGCAAAGCATCGAGCCGCGTGGCCGCGATCCATGCACCGGTCGTCTTCGCCAGATAGGCGACATTGAAGATGTGGTCGAGGTGACCATGTGTCACCAGAATGCCTCGGATCGGCAGATCGTTCCAGCCATGCTGCCGCAGCGTGTTTTGCAGCATTCGCACGCCTCCGACGAACCCGCCATCAATAACGTACAGACCTTCCTCGTCCCGCAGAACATAAAAGTTCAACGCCGGCGTACGGACTTGCAAGATTCCAGGATGAACGATTTGCATCGGAAAACTCATTCGCGAAGCGACTCGGATCTATCCTTCAACATAAATCCCTTGGCCCCGCTCGGTAAGGAGCCTGAATTCAGGTTATCGCCTTCCCCTTCTCTGCGGTTACCGCCGTGACCCATTACTCAGTCATTGCCGCTGGAAGCTACCTTGGACACATCAACCGATCTTCGACCAATCGTTATCGCCGGTGGCAGCGGCTTTTTGGGAATCTCGCTGGCCAATCATCTCGCCCGACTAGGCCAACCGGTCGTTATCTTGTCACGCAACGTACCTCGCATTGACGGCAATTGGACGCATGTAGCTTGGGACGGACGTAGACCGGGGCCGTGGAGCAATTGCTTGGAAGGTGCGGCCGGCGTCGTGAATCTTGCCGGCCGGACGGTCGACTGCATCAAGACACCTGCCCATCGAGATGAAATCTTGCGATCACGGATCGAATCGACACGGGCACTCGGCCAAGCGATGCGAACACTCTCCGACCCTCCACCGGTCTGGGTGCAGATGGGAACAGCTCATATCTATGGCGATCCGGCCGTCAGTCGCTGCGACGAAAGCTCGGCGTTCGGGACCGGGTTTGCACCGATGGTTGGACAAGCCTGGGAAGAAGAATTCGCTTCGGCCAAACTGGCTGACCAACGAGGAGTCGTTTTACGAACCAGCTTTGTCATTGGCAAAGATCGCGGCGTCGGCGGTGGTGCGTTGGCTCGTTTAGCAATGCTGACTCGCTGGGGTCTCGGCGGCAAGATCGGCTCGGGCCACCAAGGCATCAGTTGGATTCACGAAGCCGACATGAACCGCTTGTTTCTGAAAGCTCTCACCGATTCCTCCATGAGCGGAGCGTATATCGCCTCGTCGCCCAATCCTGTCCCTCAGGTCGAATTCATGCGAGGGCTGCGCGAGGCAGTGCGTATGCCGATTGGCCTGCCCGCGTTCCGGTGGATGGTCCAGATCGGTGCCCCTTGGCTGTTGAATACCGATCCGGAACTGGCACTGCTTGGCCGCTACGTTATTCCTCGGCGACTGCTGAACGATGGCTTCTCGTTTCAATTCCCGGAAGTTAACCCAGCCTTGGCAGACTTGCTGGCATAGTGGTTGCGGAAGCTACTGCACTTCCACCCACTTGATGATGCGGATCCCTTTGCCTTCATGCCCTGTCGCCAGAGCCAGGATTTCCGCCGGACATAAAGCACGCGTAAATACCCGCACGTCATCCACACGACCATCGAGGTAGTTGCCAGTCGGGGAATAAACGCCTTCGCCGATTTTGAAGCTGTAGCTACTCGTTCCATAGGAACTCGTATTGCCACTTGCCGAGGCAACCTGAAGTCCGTTTACATAGGCGACGATTTCTTTGCCGTTGCCAACGGCAGCCACATGTATCCACTGTCCAGCCGTAAGCGTTCCGCCAACATACAATGCGCCGCCATTCGCCGTCCATAAATGGACTTGCCCGGTTCCTCCCAGGATGCCAAATTCGATCACGTCGTTCTGGCCGAAGAACGATTGGTTCGCATTTAGGGTATCGAGGTAAACCCAGCCAGCCATCGTGAATTGCGGTAATGAATTCAACAGACTCTTGTTGCTGGTAATGTATTGCGTCGAGCCATCCAGTTCGACCGCGGTTCCCAGCGTTGAACTGTCAGGCCCGGTAGTTCCCAGTGTCGGTGCACCGTAAAAGGTGGCATCGTTTTTCGCAGCGGTTGAATCATACGCAATCGAACCACTCGTTTCGTCCAGTTCGTAGTGTGCCGCGACGCCAGCCAGTTGTAACACCTCCGACTCCAGGATCTTGCGGTTGTAGAGTCGAAAATCGCGCATGGTCCCTTGCCAGTATTCGGTCGAACCGGTTCGCGTGCCGAACGACAGGATACCTCCGGTCTGGGTGCTCAGATCAACACTCGAAACGCCACTCTTGTGAAGTTCTCCATCGATATAGATCGCGTAGGTATCGTCAGCGTTGTCGTAGCTGGCGACAAAGTGATAGGCTTTCATCGTTTCATCGAGAGGTTCGGTTGTGAAGAAGCCGCCATCGATCCCGTTGCCGTTGACGTCGCAGTAAACCACGCCGTCGGCTGCCTGACGGATCTCGTAATTGTCGCCGATCCCCCACAGCCGCTGATTGTTGGCGTAGGGTGCTTCGCTGATGAACCAGAAGGCAATCGAACCTTGCTCAGGTGGAGTCACGCTCGAATTGGTCGTTGCCACCGCACCAGAGCCATTGAAGGCCAGAGCAACGTTCCCTGCACAATCGGTCGTCCAGGTTGCTCCGCTAATGTTGGCGTGGTTTTTGAACGCCGAACTATCACTGGCGACGCTGCCACTTCCTTCGTTGAACTTCCAATGCCCGATCAATCCATATAGATCCGCGACTTGCGTCTCGGAAAGCTTGTAGTTGTAGATTCTCAGATCATCAATCGTCCCGTCAAAGCGATCCGCGGTGCCGGTGCGTGTTCCGAGCGATAGATAATTGCCGGAAGGGTCGTTCAATCCCACCGAGCCCGAGCGATGAAGCTTGCCGTTCACGTAAATCGTGAACGTATCGCCGATCGAATCGTAGATCGCGACAATGTGGTACCACTGATTAATCGTGTTGAGTGCCGTGGTGGTTTCAAACGAACCCGAGGTATTATTCGCCCCGAGATCGAAGCCGACGATACCGTTCGGTTCGATGCGAATTTCCCAGTCGTCCCCAGTCCCGAGGATCCGTTCGGTGCTGGTCACCGCGTCGTCACGCTTCATCCAGAAGGCGACGCTGCCCTGGGCAGGCGGATCGAAAACGGCACTCGAACGCACGTCATTTCCACCACTAAAGTCGAGTGCCCCATTCCGTGGCCCCGTTTTCCAGCTTGGCGTTCCGGTTTGGAAGCTACCGTTACGATTCGATCCTGAAGCATCAAAGATCGTCCCACCGGCACCTTCGTCGAGTTTCCAGTGCAGCAACGTTTGATCGGCGGTCGCCCGGGCATAGTTCAACGCCTCTTGAACGACATAAAGACCGGTACCATTGATCGAACTCCACTGGAACGGCTCGCCACCAAAAGGCAGACGCACACGGCGTCCCGACGCAATCGAGTTGCCCGAGATGTTGTTCGCAAGCTGGGCTCCCTTTTCGAGGGTAACAATGGTCACCTTGCCGGTGCTGCTGGTCGTTCGGGCAACGATCTGCGCCCCAGGAGCGACATTGCCTTCCATCTGCGTCAGTTGCTGTGTGGTGCCGGTAATGCCAACGTTTTGATTGCTGCCCAGCACCCAGATGGACGTACCGGATCGTTCTGAACCCGGGGCATCCGAAAAGCCGAAGTCATCGTCGAGGAAGTTTTCTTCGTTGATCACGCCCAGTGAAGTGGTACGAAGCTTGGTCCCCAGATCGGCGCTGTTAACTTCTTCGGAAACGTAGACGACTTGCGCACCAAGTGTGGCCGAATCGATCGCTGCCTGAGAGCTACCAGACCAGATCGTCGTGACCGCGTAGCCCCATGATTGAAACGAAGATCGTCGTGCTGACTCTTCCCCGGTCAGCGATCCATTGTTGGCGGTTACCAACAAGATGGTATCGGCCTGAGCGATCGGCGCAGTAACGCTTCCCACTGCCAACAGCAGGACGAGCAGGAGCAGCCGAAACCGATTCGAGGACAACATCGAAGACCTGAGGAATTTGCGCGGAAAATGATCCACCCCGAAATGGGCTCTCAAAGATAGGTCAACCTAAATAGGTTTCAAATCAACAGAACCGGCAAAAGCCGCATAAGATGACAACAAACGGGCGATGCGATGGCACTTTTTACCTCGATGGTGCCACTAAGGAAGCCTCGGCCGGAACGGGGGGCGGGCATTGACACTCTAACATTCACTTGACTATCAATATGAAGACCTCGTGAAGACAACCACCTCACTTCCTTCGCCAGAGAAACCTGCTCATGCTACGCGTTCTTGCGTGCTTTGCCGTAACCTGCCTGCTGCCGCTTGCCGGATGCGGGCTTGGAAGTTCGTCGACGGACGACCGGATCACAGTGACTGGCTCCAGCACGATCGCTCCGCTGTTAACCGAAATTGCCCGTCGTTATGAAGAGTTGCACCCTGGCGTTCGTATTGATGTGCAAACCGGAGGAACGGGCAAAGGGATCGCCGATGTCCGTCAAGGTGTTGCCGAGATTGGAATGGCAAGCCGTGAACTTAAATCAGACGAGTCCGACCTGACCGTGCATCCCTTGGCCGCCGATGGCGTGGGAATGATCATTCACGCAGAGAACCCGATCGCCGAGCTCAGCGATTCGCAGATCGTCGCCATCTATCGCGATGACGTGAACAACTGGAAAGATTTAGGTGGGCCAGATCTTCCGATTCAAGTCGTTCACAAAGCGGAAGGGCGAGCCACGCTGGAAGTCTTCCAGAAGTACTTCCAAATCGAAAACACCGCCGTCAAACCGGACGTCATCGTGGGACACAACGAGCAAGGCATCAAGACGGTTGCCGGTGCCCCTGGTGCCATCGGTTATGTCTCGATCGGTACCGCTGAAGCCGATATTCAGGCCGGTCTTCCGATTCGCTTACTCCCGCTGGCTGGCGTTATTGCATCGACGGCAACGGTCGCGGATGGCACGTTTCCGATGAGTCGTCCCTTGCATCTGGTCACGAAGGGAGAAATCGATCCGGTCACGGCCGACTTCATTGCGTTCGCCCAGTCGGATCAGGTTCATGATCTTATCACGGAGCAGTACTTTGTCCCGCTCGCTCGCTGATCGCTGCCTGCGATGGGGAACCGCGACCGCGGCAATGCTGTCAGGATCGATCGTGCTGCTGGTGATTGTTTTCTTATGGAAAGAATCGTGGCCGGCGTTGAAAGAACTGGGGTTGGTTCGCTTCTTCACCGATGCCAGTTGGCATCCCCTTTCCGATCGCTTTGGCCTGTTACCAATGATCGCGGCGACCTTGGCGACAACGCTCGGCGCGGTGCTTGTCGCCACACCGCTTGGCATTGGCTCGGCAATCTTCACGCAGTTCTACGCACCGCCGCGGCTAGCACGCTGGTATCGACGCCTGATTGAACTGCTAGCCGGGATTCCTTCCGTGGTGTATGGCCTGTGGGGGCTGGTTGTGCTGGTGCCGATCATGTCACACCTCGGCGGAACGGGCCAAGGTTTGCTAACCGCAATTTGCGTTCTGGCACTGATGATTCTGCCGACAGTCTCGTTAACTGCCGATGTCGCATTGGGCAGCGTGCCATCAAATTGGCTGCAAGGTGCCGCCGCGTCGGGCCTACGTCCTTGGACGATCGCCACACAGGTCGCTTTGCCCGCAGCACGCAGTGGCATCGGGGCCGGAGTGATGCTGGCAACGGCCCGGGCAATCGGCGAAACGATGGCGGTGTTGATGGTGGCTGGCAATGTCGTGAAAATGCCCACCTCGCTGAGCGGGCCGGTACGAACCTTAACGGCGAACATCGCCAGCGAAATGGGCTATGCCTCGTCGAGCCATCGCGCTGTGCTGTTTGTGAGTGGCCTGCTGCTAATGGTTGCCGCAGCGGGGATCGTGCTTCTCGCGGAATGGCTACGAGGTGACCGCCATGAATAATCACCGCTGGAAAGAAAGCATCCCTACCGCCGCGATGTGGAGCATCGCGATTCTGATTACGGCTCTTCTAGCATGGATCTTGTGCGACATTGCCTGGCGTGGCTTCTCGCATGTCAGTTGGGATTTTCTGACCAGTGAACCGCGCGATGCTGGTCGGCAAGGTGGGATCGCCCCGATGATCGTTTCGACGCTGCTGATCCTTTGCGTCTCGCTTTCGATTGCGTTTCCACTTTCTTTAGGTACCGCAATCTGGCTGGTCGAGCAGACACGGCAAACATCGCTCGGTGGGCGAGCCATACGCATGAGCCTCGACGCTTTAGCCGCGGTTCCTTCGATTGTGTTTGGTCTGTTCGGCAATGCCTTCTTTTGTGTCTTGCTGGGCATGGAGTACTCCATCTTGAGCGGTGGCCTCACGCTGGCTTGTATGTTGTTGCCGATTTTGACACGCGTGACCGAAGAAGCTCTCCGCTCGGTGCCAACCGAATTTCAGCATGCGTCCGCGGCAGCTGGTTTAACGAAGACGACGACACTGCTTTACATCACGCTGCCGACCGCTGGTCCCACGATTGCGGCCGGAGCGGTTCTCGGCATTGGTCGCGCCCTGGCAGAAACCGCTGCCTTGATCTTCACCGCCGGCTATGTCACCCGGATGCCTGGCTCGGTGTGGGATTCCGGCAGATCGCTGAGTGTTCACATCTACGACATGGCGATGAACGTCCCCGGCGGAAACTCCCAGGCCTACGCCACAGCCCTGGTCCTGATTGTGATGTTGTTGATCGTGAACATGACAGTGGTTAGCTTGATTCGCTTGGGATCGAATCGGATCAGTGGGAGGAATGCAAGATGATTCGCACCGAATCGCTGAGTGTTCATTACGGCGAGACGACGGCAATCCGCGAGGTATCGCTACAGGTTCCGGAAGGCCACGTCACGGCAATCGTTGGTCCGTCAGGTTGCGGGAAGAGCAGTTTCCTGCTGACTTTGAACCGCATGATCGATTTGATCCCAGGCGCGACCACAACCGGCCGAATATTGATTGGCGGCCAGGACATTTATAAGCCTGGCTTGGACACCGTCCAGCTTCGGCGGCGAGTCGGCGGGATCGCTCAAAAACCGAATCCATTTCCGTTGTCGATCCGGAAGAACATTCACCTTGTCCTGAAAGCCCAACAGAACCGAACCCGGGCCGAGCTCGACGAGATCACCGAGACGGCTCTGCAAGATGTGGGACTTTGGGACGAGGTTAAAGATCGACTCGACCGCCCTGCCCTACAGCTATCTGGCGGCCAGCAGCAGCGTCTGTGCATTGCCCGAGCGTTGGCCTTAAAGCCTTCCTATCTTCTGATGGACGAGCCCTGCAGTGCCTTGGACCCGATCGCTTCGGCCAAGGTCGAAGGCCTGATCGAGGACCTGCGACGACGGTATACCATCGTGATTGTGACCCATAACCTGGCTCAGGCCCGGCGGTTGGCAGACGATGTCGCCGTTTTCTGGGTTCAGGACGGATCGGGGCAAATGATTGAGTTTGGGACCAGTGAAAAAGTCTTTTCCACCCCGGACAATCCCACCTCGGCCGCCTATTTGAGTGGAATTCAGGGGTAAACTGCGGGAAAACACGCCTATCCGACCAGGCCTGCGTCGAGTAAGATGTGAGGCAACAAGGTGTGAGACTTAACGGCAGATTAGGCCGTTCAAGTTCATTCGATTCGATATTAGCGGTCACCTGGACCGAGACGCCCATCAGACTGGCAGTCTCATTTGCTTATCCCAGGTTGCTCGTTCTCTCGACCGCGACTGATCCTCTTGCCCCTTACGGCCACTCCCACGCAGACGTGATTTGCGTGAAGATTTCCCTGCTATCGGAAGCAGGCTTGCTGGCCGACATTTTGGCAACGCCCAAACATACGGGCTGATGGTTTGCGCCCAGGGTCCCCCTACAGGTACCTCGTAGGGCTACCATTCCATCTTTGGAAAGCATGACTGTAGATGAAGTTTACCGAAATCCAATTGGCTCAACCCTTCCAGCAAGCTTTGGCCAAGCTGAAGTACGAAACCGCTTCGCCGATTCAAGCACAAGCGATCCCGGTTTTGCTGGACGGAAAAGACCTGATTGGCTGTGCCCAGACTGGTACCGGCAAGACGGCCGCATTTGCGCTGCCGATGCTGCACCGGATTCTGGAAACCCTACCTCCCAAGCCACCAACTGAGCGAGTGAAGGGCAAACGCGTTCATAATGGACAGCAGACGCCTTCGCGTCCGTTGCGTGCGTTGGTGTTGGCCCCAACTCGTGAACTGGCCGCCCAGATCGGCGAAAGCTTGAAGAAATACGGCCAGGGAACTCCGCTGAAGCACACCGTGATCTTCGGTGGTGTCTCGCAGCATCCTCAGGTTCGCGATCTTCGCTGGGGCGTCGATACCCTGGTCGCAACGCCTGGTCGTTTGCTCGACCTGATGGACCAAGGTCACATCGACCTGTCGCAGCTCGAGATCCTTTGCTTCGACGAAGCGGATCAAATGCTCGACATGGGCTTCTTGCCGGCACTCAAGCGAATTGTGGCTGCTGTGCCTGAGCAGCGTCAGACCGTGATGTTCTCGGCGACGATGCCTCCAGAAATTCGCGAGCTGGCCCAGAAGTGGCTGACCAACCCAGTTGCCATCCAGGTCGCTGCCGTAGCAGCCCCTGCCGAACGAATCACCCAGTCGGTGCATTACGTCGACAAAAGGATGAAGGGCGCTCTGCTGTCGCGTTATCTGCAAGATACGCCGCGCAGCCGAACCCTGGTCTTCGTTCGCACCAAGCACGACTGCGACAAGATTGTCCGACAGTTGGAAAAGGATGGTCTGCGTGCCGCTGCCATTCACAGCAACAAGAGTCAGGCCGTTCGCAGTCGTACGCTGGCCCAGTTCAAGAGCAATCGACCTCCTGTGCTGGTCGCAACCGACATTGCCGCTCGCGGTTTGGACGTGAACGATGTTTCGCACGTGGTGAACTTCGATCTGCCAGAATCGCCAGAAACCTACGTGCACCGTATCGGCCGAACGGCTCGTGCCGGCGCCGAAGGGGTAGCCGTTTCGTTCTGTGCCAGTGCCGAACGGAGGCTGCTGCGTCAGATCGAACGTCTGACTCGTATCGAAATTCCAGTTGAACCTGCCCTCGAAGGTTTTGAGACTACGGAACCGTTTGTCCGTGACGAACCTCGTCGCAACGACCGTCGCGGTGGTGGATACCGTGGCAATGGTTCCGGCGGCTCGCGTCGCTTTGGTAACAAGTCGTCCGGCAGCAGTGGCGGTGGCGGCGGTTATGGGAAGAAGCCTCGTCGGTCGAGTGGTTCGAAGCCACACGCCAGCGAAGGCAACCATTCCGACTCGTCGAGTCACACCTCACAGGAATCGGGGGGTCGCACCTTCACCAAGAAGAAGCCACGTCGCCTCAACTCGAAGCCGAACGCAAACGAAGGCAGTCACTCGGAGCCAGCGCACAACTCGCAAGAGTCGGGCGGACGCATCTATCCGAAGAAGAAGCCACGTCGCATCGGCGGTGGCCAGGCTGCGGCCGGTGGCCAGGGCAAGCAAAAACGTCGCCGTCCCGCGAGTGCGTAACGCGACGTTAGACGATTAAAACAGAAGCCGCCGGCAGCTACCTTGGCTACCGGCGGCTTTTTTGTTTCTTGATCTCGGATGCACGAGAGCATGGGCCGCGACGCACCGCTACTCCATCACCAGCGATTCACCTTCCCGATGCAAAGGAAGCCAACCGAGCGTGCTCCATAGCCCGGCTGTTCCGCTGAAAACGGTCAGTGTGATCAATTGCCCGGCAACCATGCGAAACCCATCGTGATAACTTCCCGTCGGATCGGCGACGGCAGTCAGCATCGCAATGGCTTCTAGCCCCATCGCTATCACCATCGACGCAGGGGCGATGAATACCGCCCAACTGGTCCGCTTCATCGCCAACCAACTGAGGGTCGTTCCCCAGGCACAAATAATCGTTCGCACACTCACGCAGGCCAGCAGCGTCATCACTATGGTCAGGATGGCAAGCTGCAACGCTTCTGCTCCCCAAAGACCAGGCACAATGCAGGTCGGCAACGTCCATAACAGGACTACCGGCACCCGTTTGAGCCCTGCGACTTGCATTTGTCGCCAATGAGCCCACGGCGAACGAGGGTTTTTCCAGTACAGCCACTGCATCGAAGGATCCGTAAAGAAGCCAGCGGCTTCGACCGTTCCCATTACAATCGCGATGATGGGAAGCAGGATTGCCAGATGGGTCCGCAGAAGCTCTGAGCGCTCGGCGTCCGAAGTAATCTGAAGCGCCCACTCAAACGAGTAGTGAAGAACTCCCTGGGCACCGATGGCCACCAAGGCAATTGGCAAGATGAAGGCAACACTTTTCTTCATCCATTGTGGCCAAAACCAGTCATGCCACCGCTGTGGTCCCAAATAGAGACGTTGCCGTAGCTCCTGACGTAGATCGATCGCGGCGTTGTCGGGGCGGCGTTCCACCACGATCGGCTGAGGCGTGCTTCGAATCCAGGCCAAAGCCTTTCTTCTTGTTTGCCAGGCATTAGCTCTCCCGCGAATAGCAAGCGTAACCATCGCTCCGATGGCCAGTGCGACCAGCAGCGGCAACCAGGCCTGGGCGTCGCCGTCGCCGATTTGCATGACCTGCCATTGCATCCAGGCCACCGGGCCCCACCAGCCAAAGTGCTGAGCGATCTGCAGGCTGAGCAAGGTCATGAAGAAGAGAAACGGAAGCAGCATCGACGACAACAATAACGTCGTCACGAGCACCTGCGGTTTTAGCAAATGTCGCAGCATCGGGAACGAAGTCGCCCAAATGCTTACCCAATAGGCGTTCGCAATCACTAGCCCCGCGACCAACAACCCAGCCAATGCAGCTTGAATCGGCGACGCCGCGTTCCAAACACAGATGCCGATGCCAGCCATGGAGTAAAGTCCGAGCAGGGCCACAGCAATTCGTAGCACGAGAACGCGCTGCCGCCACTGCGGTGCGGCCCGCGACCATTGTCGTTTCGGTTTATCCTCTTGATCGGTTGGCAAGCAGACCAGTGCAATTACGACCCAGGCCAACGTTTGCATGATCGAAAGCCGCATAAAAGCAACGCGGCGCAGGATGTCTGGTGTGACCTCACCGAATTCAGTCGGCACCAGTTGCAGCGATCCCCAGCACATCGCACCGATCACCCACAGCAGTAGCCCAGACATTGCGACAACAGCGATGCTGCAAAATACCAAGGTCAGCCAGTAGCCCGCTTTCGATCGGAAGATCGATTGCATAGTGGCTTCGTAACGTCGACGAAAGTGTCGCCAACGATCGCGAAAGCAGAACGTATCTGGTTTGTTCCTCGCCAGCCATCTTAGATGTTGCCACCCAAGCTTACGCTCAATTCGCTGGTCGACCTCTTCGCTCATGATGGCCCCAGACCTTGCAGCACCGCTTGTAACGCAGGCGCCGCGGAATCGGTCAGCTCGTCATTTGGCTTTTCGTCGGGCACGCCACTCCAGACAAGCTTTCCTTCATGCAGGACCAATGCACCGTCGGCTAGACGCCGAGCATGTTCTGGCCATTGACTTGAAAAGATAACCGTCCCGCCACGCTCGGCATGTTCGCGAATCTGATTTTCCAGGATCTGCAATCCTTCCGCATCCAGACCAGCTGAGAATGGTTCGTCCAGCAGCCAGATCGGCGGAGCAATCGCGAACAGTCCGACCATCGCGATTTTGTAGGCCTGCCCTTTCGACATCTCGCCACGCTTCGACCGCGATACCGGCACCAGTCGAAGCCGTTCGAACCAGTTGGCGATCTCATCTTCAATGCCAGCTCGCTCGGCATGATAGTCGCGCACCAGTTGGCACAGATCATCAACCGGACTACTGAGCTCGGCCTTACGATCTCCGCTGGTGTCGTCCAGCAGCATGACCTTTCGTCGCAAATGAATAGCCGTGGGACGCATGAAGGAAGGTCCCAAGCAGATTCGTCCTTCGCTTGCCGGTAGCCATCCGGCCATCAACCGCAGCAGCGTCGACTTACCGGCACCATTCGCCCCAAGCACAGCATAGACACTGCCTGGCAGCAGGGTCGCATTCACGTGTCGCAAAGCCCAGGCTCCGGCGAAGATGCGTCCGGTGTCTTGAAACTGAATCGTTGGTACGGCAGATGATTCCACAAGTTAACCCTTGGGGCGAGGGACATGGTTTGCGGGCATATTCTACCGGCTATTCGCCCCCGGATCGATAATCTTGGCACCTCACGGTTCCTGCGTGTC
Source organism: Bremerella cremea (assembly GCF_039541315.1). Taxonomy (GTDB): domain Bacteria; phylum Planctomycetota; class Planctomycetia; order Pirellulales; family Pirellulaceae; genus Bremerella; species Bremerella cremea. Next base: position 994,001 of record NZ_BAABFZ010000003.1, read on the forward strand.
CCTTGATTCCGCTGGCGACCTGAACGGGGTACGATAGATGGAACCTCTTCTCCCACCACTCCCCAAAAACGACTCATGTCATTGCCCCCATATACCTCCCTGGTGCAGATCGCGTTGCAACTTCCTTCGCCGGACGATCTCAGCTATTCGGCGGAACTGGAACTTGCGGACTTGCAATCGTTCGTCACGTCGAATCGAATTTTGCTGGATGATGCACGCGATCACCTCGATGCCTCTTGTGCCGTTCCGTTGGAATACGACGCCGATTACTTTCGACGTCATTGCCCTGAGATCCAAGTGCTGAGAAACCTGGCCGATGCCTTTTACTTCGAAGGGATTCTCGCGCTGCAGACGCAGCAGTACGACCGCGTCATTTCAGCCGGACTCACATTGATTGATCTAGGCAATGCGACGGCCCGGGGAGGCCTACAGGTCGACTATCTAGCCTCAGTGCGCTCGATCGCATTGGGATCGTCCCTATTGTGCAAGGCTCGCGAAAATTTCGACGCCGAGCAGCGGTCGCGTCTACTAAGCGAACTGGCAAGGGTCGAGTCGGAACATGAGCCGGTTGAAGTCGCCATCGAACGCGACGAACTTTGGACCGAACTGGTCGATTACCCCGACGAAGAAATCGACCCCGACACGATGGCATTACCGCCTGAGATGACGGACGACCTGTCGCCAGAGCAGTTGGCGGAATTTCAGCAGATCATCCAGGAAGGGATGTCGAACCTGCCGGAAGACAACCAGGCGATGTATGCCTGCTTCGAGCAGCGCACCATCGCCACCTTTCGCCTGTTGGCACTCGACCTGGCTTTGCAACAGTTCGCGGCTCTAACCGGCACGTACCCGGCCGATCTCGAGCATTTGCGGCCAGGCGTATTGCCCGATATTCCACGCGATCCATTCACAGGCCAAGCTTTCCGTTACCAACCGAAGTCGGCTGACGAATCGGAAAGCTTCTTGCTGTACAGCCCTGGCCCGCTGCAAGTCGACCACGGAGGCCAACCAGGTAATTGGCCCGAAGTGCTGCAAGGGAACGCAGACTTCTCGCTGCAGACGTTCACGCTCGAGGGCGAATAGCTTACTCGTCCTTCGCTTCTTCTTCGGTCGGCTCGGCGGCAGGTTCTTCCGCAGGAGCACCTTCACCGGCAGCGGCACGGAATGCTTCGATGCGATCACGGATCACCTCGGGATGGGTGTAGCCATGCACGATCGCTTTCTTCAGTTCGCGATCGGCGTCGTCAAAGCGACCGACCGTGGCATAGGCGAACGCGAGATTGGAATGTCCCACGGCCAGCGTGTCGTCCAGCTTCACCCCTTTTTCGAGCTCAACGACGGCCTGATCGTACTTTTCCTGGTGGATGTACAGGGCACCCAGGCTGATATGCAACTCGGCATAGTTGGGTTCGATTTCCAAGGCCTTGTTGTACATCTGCTCGGCCTCGTCGAAGTCTCCCATCAGTCGGCAGACGACCCCTTTGTTGACGTAAGCGCGATGATTCTGAGGATCTTCTTCGATCGCCATTTCATGGTACTTAATCGACTCTTCGTACTCACCCATTTCGTTGTAGCAGTTGCCCAGCATGGTCAGCGCGACGCTTTTGGGGTATTCCTTCAACGGCTTGTCCAGAGCCTTCTTGAAGACCGGCACGGCGGCTTCGTAGTCCCCATCTTCGTACAAAGCGGCGGCCTGTTCGACCATGACGTCACCATTCTGGTTGACATCGCATCCCGTCAAAAGAAACAGAACCAGCAGGGATGCCGAGATAGACCGAGCGATATTCATTGTGTTGAACCTGAGCAGCTAGAAGGATTTACGACCGTATCGATAGGATGTGCCTGAATTCTAGCTTGCGGTCTTCAGTCCTACCAGAACTTCCACCACGGCTTCTTGGCCGGTGGGCGAGTCTTCTCCATGATCTCATTCACGATTTTCAAGGCTTTATCCATCGTTTCGCTGCTGGTACCAACCTCCGGCACGATGCTTGGGGCCATCCGCATGTTCCCCAAGTCTTCGACCGCGACACCTTGCTCCAGGGCCGACAAGATGGCGTTCGACTCGGCGTTGTAGAGATTCAACGCCTCCCAGGTTTCGGACGGTAGACTCTCGCGGAGCTTAATTCCCAGGGCCCGGCCACGGCTGTAGGCTGGCAACGACATCAGTGGGACATCGGTTTCAATCGTTCCATCCGCCTTGGCTCGGATCACGGTCGAAGCGTACTGCACACCGGTCGACTCGAACAAAAGGCGCCCAAAAGCAATTGTTGAGATCGATTCGACCTCTTGCACGATCTCCGAGTCGAAGCCACGCTCGACCATCGCATCGATTAGTTGGTCGATTGATTCGTGGTCGCTGAAATGTTCGGCGAAGTGCTGGATCGTTCGTTCCAATTCGGCTCGCTCGCGGACTACGCTCGAGTTCTGCGGGAACTCAAATACAGCAAACCGGACGATATACCCAAACTCTGGTCCGTTAGCGGGCAGCGGCCAATCGTCATCGCGGTGCGAGATATCGTGCCCATCAATTTCCAATTCGCGATGCCAACCGTTCTTGCCGTTCGACAGCACGGTCGCTTTCGCCAGATGGACCCTGCGTGGAGCTGCCGATTCCGAGGCATACCGAAACCAGGGCAAATTGGTCTCGCCATCGCTGGGAAAGAGATTCCCTTCGATACCTCGACTGACCGTCGGACCGACGTACGCGCGAAGTCGAGGCAAACCAAAGTCTGACGGAATGAAACCTTCGGCCGGGTTGCCACCAGCGACACCGATCTGGCAAGCCATGCAGACCGGGTGGTTGTCGAGAAACGATCGGATGGGACCGGCGACAAGCGTGATCCACAAGACCGATGCCTCGCGTAGTGCGTTCTCGCGGTCATCCCCCATACCAAACACACACGCATCTAGCACTTCGTCGTCGTAATCGTGTAACTGAGCGAAGACATGGCAATGGACCATGCCATCTTGCGGCGATTCCATCTCGTGGATTTCAGCCGATAGGGTGACCCGACCGTCGAAGATCTTGAGTTGCTCGTCCAGAAGCTGGGTCCAGCCACCGAGCTCTTCGCCATGAATGTTGAGGCCTTCCTCGATGAATTCCAGCAACTGATGAGCGTCCGACACCGCCACGGCCCCCGCGCAAAGAAAAGATGAGCACAGAAAAGATGTGGGTGCCAACTTATCGAATCTAATCGTCAGAATCTAGTCGACTCTCGGCGAAACGTGCCGCGATCGTTTTGATCTCTTCATATAAGTCAACTGCCGGTAGAAGCTCCGCCACCGAAGGCACAATCCCCTGCTCTGCACCGAGGATCTGTCCCGCCATCGAAGCGACCGTGTCGACATCGCCTCCGCCGGTGACGATGTCGCGAAACATGACCAACGGATCGGCGTACTGCGTCGCCGCCAAGATCGCGGCCGGCACCGAGTCGACCACGTAGCCGGTCGGGAGATGGGCCTGAGCGTAGTCGAGATACGAAACGCCGTTCGCCACTTCCCGCAGCCGATCACGGACATTCGAGTCAGGCAACCGTTCGGCTATCTTGGTGATTAAATCGGGTTCGTCGGCATCTTCGGCGGTGACAAATTGAATCGCGTATACGATGGCCAAGGCACCAATGTAAGCCTCGTCGTTATGATGCGTGATCCAACAGACGTCGCGAATGAGCGTTCGCTGCCTGGTGTCGCCTGGATCTAACAGAAAGGCCAACGGAGCAATTCGCATCGCGGCACCATTGCCAGCAGAGCGTTCGCCGGTAGAACCAGCATCGGCCCAGTGCACCCCGACGGTAAGATCGCGCATTGACTTCAATGTGCTGGAACCAATCCCCCGCACTCTTCCTTCCTGAAACCAGTGCAGCATCGCCTTGGCAATAGCCGCCGGATCGACCGCGGACTGAGCTACGATCGCTTCACAGGTAGCCAACGTCAGTTGCGTGTCGTCGGTCGTGCGAAGCTGCTTTCCAACGTCCAGGGTCTGCCCAGGCGGAAAGGTCTCGTAGGGAGCCGCAATCGCGTCCCCCAAGGCACCGGTCAGCAGACAGCCGGCGATTCGTTGTGTGCGTGAAAGCTTCGCCACGTAATCGATCCAAGAAATAGATCAGGGCCAACCACTTCTACAGCGATTGGCCCTGACGTAATTAGAACGGCAGACCTTCTTGCTTCGAGTCCGAGCCAGAGTCGCTATCCTGTTTATCGGCGTCCTTCGGCGGATTCATGCGAATAAACAGGTAATGCTCTGTTCGGGTCGTGCTGAAGTGGACCAACACCGGAACCTCGTTCTTGGTGAGGTTATAGATGCCGGTCTCGAAGACCGTGCTGGTGTTATCCCCCACGGTGAACGCACAACGCTGCGTCTTCTTGTCGACTCGACCTTGCACCAGGTAAGTCTTGTTGGTCGACGTGTTGTAGTACGTACCGCTGATGAGGCCTTCATGATTGACGGCAAGCTGAATCACACGATTGGTCGAAGGATCTTGCTCGCTGGTCGAAATCGTGAACGTTCCCAGTGGCAGGAACTGCTCCTGGTTCGCCGAATCGCCAGACTGCGAATCGTTCGATTGCGAGTCGCTGCTGGTCGATGGATCTACGCCGCTGGTATCGGCCAACTGAGAGGCCGACTGGGCGTATTCTGCCTGCGTTCCGACGTCTTGACCATTCACGTACACGGAGTTGTCTTGATAAACAACGTTGCCGCCAGGTCCGTAGTCGTAGTAAACCGGTGCTCCCCAGCCCCAATAAGGGAACCACGAAGTCATCCGTCCCCAGGTCGCCCCGCCCCACCAATACCACCAGTCGTGATGATTCCAGTCGTGTTGGTAGTACCACGGACCGAGATTCGGGTGATTGTGGCTCCACCAGTCACTGCCAGGTTGCTTCCAGTCGAAGTGATCCTGGATCTTCTGCTGCACTTGCGGGTGATCGTTCAACCAGTTCTGCGGCTTGTGGTCGCCGCCATTGTTGGTGAAGTTATGCACCTTGTCTTGCAGGTTGGGGTGGTTGTTCCAGAAGTTGCTGCCTGGAACGTTGGTATAGTTGCCGATCTTGTTGTCGACGTTGGGATGATTCTGTAGGAAGTCGCCGTTGCCAGGCTTCGAACCATTGCCCGGCGTAGGACCATTGGTTCCCAGCCACTTTTGCAGTTCTCCGTTGTTGGCTGGATGATCGTGATCACCCCAGGTCTGGCCACCGTAATAACCCAGACGCTGTGCTTCGCCGGCCCAGTTCTGCAAGTGTTGCGCTCGGTCTGGATTGTTGTCCAGCCAGTCCGCCATTTTCGAGCCACCGTCGCTACCTGGACCCAACACGTTGCCAAGCTGTCCCTGGACTTTGCTGGCGACGTCTGGCGAATGCGAAGGCCACTGGGGATCGCTAATCAACGGGCTATCGCCACGATGAAGTCCCAGAAAACTCTGGATGTCGCCGGACGAAGGCCCGGTGTGGTTTGGATAGTGTGGGCTGATCGCCGGCATGCTCGCGTGATCGCCGGTGAAGCCTGTGTAGTCGTTACCGTTAGGCAATATGTTCGGAAAGCTTGCCCCGCCAAACTGGCCGCGGAAGTCGTTCGATGGAAGGTTGACACCGCCATTGGGAAGATGCACGCCACCGCCACCGAAGTTACCACCACCAAAGTCGCCGGCGCTGATTCCGCCACCCAGGCCGCCAATGGCAGACCCGCCAAAGTTAGCTCCGTGGGCCAGATTTAATCCAGTACCACCGATCGGGCCAGGTGCGTGAAATCCGCCTCCCATGCCACCAGGATGAAAACCGCCTGCGATACCGCCGGCATGGAAGCCAACTGCATAGGCGGAAATAGGAAGGCATACCGCAGCAACCGCTGCCAGGCACAACTGAAAGAGATTACGTTTCATGGGAAAGTCTCTTGAATTCTGTCTCGTTGAATGGATGGAAGCGGGGCACTAGTTGCCCTGTCGAACCAGGCGATCTGGTCCCACGTTGGGAAGGGACAAGCCATCCACTTCCATATTCACGATCGTCAGCTTGAGTTCTTTGTCCGAGACGCGTTCGATGACCTGGGTGAACGCGGCACGACGGCCATCGGTCAGTTTGACGACCATCGGGCAATGCCAGATGTTTTGGCTCGTCTCCTGCCAGGTACCTTCGCCGAAGCTGCCATCGCCATCGAACTGCCAGCAACGAATCACATCGTGTTCGCCATCCCAGCCAATGACCTGGGTCCCGGCTCCGGCAATCCCTTGTGGGGTCACCATCTTGTATTCGCGAATCAGAAAGTTGCCGCCGCTGGCCCAATGCACCTTGCTGCTGACATGGGCACCTTGGACGTTGTCGCCCCAGACACCAACCATCCAGCCCAGCTTCGAGAGTGCACCGGCAGCTGTTTCGACCGGCAGAACGACGTCGAATTCTTCGACATGATCCAGCAGCCATTTATCGCCCTGCTTGACCAGCAGAGCCGAGAACTTCGAGTAGCTGATGCTGCGGTCCGAGTGCATCAACTGGGTCGAGCACTTCACGTCGGCCACCGTGGGCGAAACTTCTCGAACCGCATTGAGAGTAATAATCAGCTTGGCGTTCGGGTCGCTTTGAAACAGTTCCGTGTACGCCTTCAGAATCGCGTCGCGTCCCTTGATTTGATCGCCGGTGGTTGCCTGGCGATGAATGCCTTCCTGCTCCCAGAACGAAGCAACAGCTTGGGCATCGTGTGCGTTGAAAGCGGCTTGAAGTTGATCGAGCGATGCCTTCAGGTTTGTTTCCAGCTCGCTCGCTGGCGAAGCCGGGTCTTCGGCATGACTTACATTCGCCAAGCTCATGGCCCAGCAGCACGCCAACAGCGCACCGAAGCAACGGGCGGTTTGCCCCCAGGAAAACAATTTCATCCGACGGTACCCCGACCTGATAAAGTAGTTTGCTAAGCCCCTGAGGCGGAGATGCCTCCCTGAATTATAGAAGTCAATTTTTTGCCACTGCAACAAAGAGGGGTAAAGAAATGATGACTTCACCGAAGTTGCGAAAGTCAAGCAAACCGAAGAAGAAATCTCCGAGAAAACAAGGCAGTTCACGGGCTAAAATCGTTATTACCTCCTCCATATTCGTCGATCGGACAGTCGGATCGTAGGCGTCAGATTCGTTTGCTGCGCAAAGAATCGCGACGAAATCGCCCTACAACCGAGGCGAGCGGGGCCTGGTCCGGCCGGGGGACTTCACCTTGCGGGTCCCCAAGTCAGCGAGAATAATGAAGCTTGAGCTTTAAGAATGCATAAGACACGACGCTGGGCTGCTAAGGGACGGTGATGACCACGGAAAACGAACATTCGGCAGACGTTCCCGACGTCTCCGAATGCGCCACCTACCTGAAAGCCCTGGGCGACCCGATTCGGCTGCAAATTGTCAAAGCGTTGCAGGCTGGTCCGTTGAGCGTCTCTGACCTGGCACTGCTGCTTGAGATGGAGATGGCCAACGTCTCGCATCACTTGCGGGTGCTGTTTCATGCCGACCTGGTCAGTACCCAGCGCGAAGGTCGACACATCTATTACCAGTTGAACTGCGACTTCCAAAAGAAATCGCGTGCGGCTGGCTCTTCGCTCGACTTCGGTTGCTGCCGGATCGACCTGCGGAACTAGTTTCGTGCTCGCGTATCAGCCACGACTTGTAGTGCTCTCCGAGTGGCCCGTTTCCAAGCCACTCGGAAAGCAGCCCCCAAGTTAGTGCACCATGCCAGCCGGCAATAGATCTTCGAGCGTTTGCTTGATCCGTCCCCACTGGAATGGCTTGGTGAAGAAGGCGTTCGCCCCCATGCTTCGCATCTGCCGTTCGATGAATGGCTCCTTGCGGCCAGTCAACACAATGACCGGGATCGAACTGGTGACGGGCGATTCTTTCAGACGTCGCAAGACGTAGTCGCCGTTGCCGCGTGGCAGTTCGTAATCGAGGATGATCGCACTCGGCGCCGACATGAACGCACTGCGATAGCCGGCCGTTCCTTCCGCGGCATGCACGGCGATGATACCGACTTCTTTCAGCCGCATCTTCAGCGCCATGGCAACGTCTTCGTCGTCTTCGATCGTCAGCACCCACGGGGTGTTTTGTTCGACGACGGGCTCGCTTCCTTCTGCAGGCTGAGGGCTGTCGTTGGCTTCGACACCCAGGATTGCAAACACGCGGTCCAGGATTGCCAGCGACTCGGAAAGCTTCTGATCACTCGGCATTTCAGGAATGTCCATCGGATCCTCGTTGATTTCTAAAAGTTCACACAAGACTGGCTCGATGTGACGCCAGATATCAGTTGATTTGGGAATGTAATAGGCACAAAGCTGATGACATCGTTTGATAATCTCTTCCGACGAGCTACCGGTTAAAATAATGACCGGAACAGAGTGCAGTTGTTCATGGTTGGACAGCATCTCGGCCACCGTCAGGCCATTTCCCTGCGGCATGTGGATGTCGAGAATGATCGCTTCAGGATGAACGGAGTCGGCCAGCTTCAAAGCTTCCATCGCGTTGTCGGCGGTCACGACGCTCAGTCCGAGTTTCTCACATCGTCGCTTCAAAATGTCGACGACATCGCTGTTATCGTCCGCAATCAGGATCGATTTCATCGTGGGTGTCTCCTCAAGGTGGGTCAATCGGCGGGGGGGAGAATCGAAGGTCAGTTGCTTCCAACCAAGACAGGTGTAAGGGCAGCTTCCAATGCGGAAAGTAGTTGCGATCCGTCGTAAGGCTTTTGCACAAAGAAGCGGGCACCAGCATCCAAGGCCCGGAGTTCGTCACGCAAACTGGCCGATAGCATGACAATCGGGATGTAGCTGATCTCCGCGTCTCGTCGCATTTCTCGTAAGGTCTCGATGCCATCTTTCTCCGGCATCTGAACATCCAGCAAAATCGCATCGGGTCGATGCAACCGGGCCGACGCAATTCCCTCGACGCCATTCTCAGCCGAAAGCGTCGCGTAGCCGGCAGCTCGAAGTCGGTAAGAAACTCCTTCGCGAATGTCGTGTTCGTCATCGACGATCAGAATTTTTCTTGAATCATCCATCTCTGTTTGCCCCATGAAAGAGATTCAAATCTAGTGAGCGGCTAACTGGTGATACTCCGGCATTTCAAATTCTTCACGCAGAATATGATCGAAATCGCCCAGGATCTTGCGAGCCGAACTCTTCGACGCCCATTGCCGCACCACTCGCCGGGTGAAGCCTGGCAGCGGTCCTTGCGGACGGTTGCGATTGAACCGCACGAAGTCGCGCTGGGCACGCTCTTCCCAGTGCATCATGTCATTCTCAGGAATTGCCAACACCAACAGCCAATGGCGTTTGGAAACCCGGAACAAGATATCTTGTCGACGCAGCAAACAGTTCGCAAAGCGATCGAAGTCGTCGGCATCGTTGTCGGAAACCGTATCGCCGATGGCAATTTCAATCGCCTTCAGCGGGACGTTTGACTCGCTGCGGATATCAAGCCAACGCGAGAAAACTTCCGATGGATCGGCCAACGGAACGGTGAACGAGAACGTACTCCCCTCACCCACTTTGCTTTCGACACTCAGCTTGCCGAGGTTGATGAGCGTCAGCCGTTGGGCGATGTTCAGTCCCAGCCCGAATCCCTGCACGGTCGTCGATACGTTGTCGTCCAATTGCTCGAACCGGTCGAAGATGCACTTTAGTGACTCCGGTTCGATCCCCGGTCCATGGTCGGTGATGCCAATGCTGATCTCCCCTTCGATCGGGCAATATTTCGCCCAGATCGTCACGGATTGCCCGGCATTGGAATGCTTGATCGCATTGATCGCCAGGTTGTTGATCACACGGACCGCTTTCTCGCAGTCGCAATATGCCTCGGGCAGATTCTGCGGGCAATCGATTACCAGTTCCACCCCTTTAATCGAAGCGCGCTCGCGTAATCCGCAGGAGGCATGATCGATGATCTGGGCTACGCTCGCCGTGCGACGCCATGCCCCTAGCAAACCTGCCTCCAGCTTGCTGGCGTCGAGGATGTCGTCGACCATGTGATTCAAGTCGTCGGCTCGAATCGCGACTTTGCCGAGCAGTTTCTTTTGCTCGTCTCCGATCGGACCAGCCATGCCGTCACGGACGATCGAAACGTAGTCTTTGATCACCGTCAATGGCGTGCGAAGGTCGTGCGACACATTGTCGACAAACTCGCGCGTGGTGCGATAGAGCTTCGATAGACGGCGATTCTTTCGCTTAAGCTGCTGGGCCTGCAGGTTCATCTGCATGCGATTGCGTTTCAGTCGACGCACCAGACGTTTGTTTTGATTGACTTGCTCTTGCCGCTGGATGGCATACACCACGGCACGCCCCAGCGAGTTGTCAGAAAGTTCCTCTTTCGCACGATAGTCCTGAGCACCAGCATTGAAGATTTCGTCTTCGACGTCCCGGTCTTCCATCGCCGTTAATACAAAGATGGCAGAGGTTCCAGCGTGTTCGCGAAGGCGCGAGACCGTGTCGACACCGGAGCTATCCGGCACATTGACGTCGGCGACAATCGCGTCAAATGCCTGCTCTTTCAGGTGGGCCAACGCCGCGGCCAATTTGGTGGCCCAAGTGAGTTGAAAGGTATAACGCGAACGAACAAAGTGTCGTTCAATCATTTCCTGATCAGCGATATCGTCTTCCAACACGAGTAAATGAAAGACTCGATTTTCCAAATCCATTGCCATGCCCCTTTTCACATCGAGATCGTTGTCAGAAGGAAAATCGCCCTTTGAAACGAGCCTGTGAAAAGCTCGTCGATCTCATGATTGGATTGCTTGCAGGCGTCCGTGTGAGACGGTAAGTAAACTGGCTTGTTTCCCAAGATGGTATTGGGATTGGTTGCCTGCAATGAATGCCTCTACCTACACCCTACGCCGCTTTCATCTGGTCGAAGTTTGCCGAAGAGACTTTGCGGATTTGCGCACGGCAAACTTGCCTGAGAGGGCCCAGCAACCGTCAGACCCGTCACATAACAACGAATTTCCTTAGTCTGTATGGTCGCCGGACGACCACAAGTGGGGACAATTAGCGCCCATGATTTCTAGACGTGATAACGCCCATGGTAGATCCCTTCGATGAGAACCTTTTCGCTTGATGTGATTAATTCACCAGCAAATGATTCCGGTTTCGACGATTCAATTGTTTCTTACCGATGGGGGAAGCGATATGCTCTAGAGAAGTGAGTAACTGGCCAGGTTGCTGACACACGGAAGATGTCCTTGGCCACAAGACCGAGGCACCGTGCATCCTCTATCCTCATTACTCCGAGACCCTATGCACTTTCTGATAATCGACGACAGCGCCGCGGATGCGCGAGTTCTCAAAGCGATGTTGGGGCAAGCTTGTCCAGAAGGATTCGAGGTAAGCTTTGCCTCGAGTGGCGCGGAAGCTCTTCGACTTCTCCAGAACCATGAATACGACTGTCTCTTCCTCGATTATCGCCTGGAAGATTCCGCTGATTGGAGCGTCTTGCGACGTATTCGCGAGCTGCAAATGGACGTGCCAATCATTGCCATTTCAGGCTACGGCAACGAGCAAGTTGCGGTCGAAGGGCTGAAGCTTGGTGCCCAGGATTATCTGGTGAAAGACGCCCTGACCGCCGAGACGGTCCACCGAGCCTTGCACAACGCGATCGAGAAAGTGACGCTTGCCAAGAATCTTTTAGCTCAGCAGAAAGAACTGCGAGACTTCGCCCACATGGCGGCCCATGACCTGCAAGCTCCCCTGCGGCGGATCACGCAGCTCTCCGAGTTTTTGCAGGAAGACCTGGAAGGCTCGTTGAATGAGAAATCGACGATGCACTTGGAGATGATCGCCACCAATGCGACGCGTCTGCAATCGCTGGTGAAGAACTTGATTGACTATGCCCGGCATGGCTCTTCCGAAACACCGCTACGCGAAGTTTCCCTTAAACAAGTCGTCGCAGCGGCGCTACAAAACCTGGAAGTCGTCATTAAGGAAGCCAATGCGCAGGTCACCGTAGGCGAAATGCCCTCGATCATGGGGGATGAAGTCATGCTGAACCTGCTGTTTCAGAACCTGATCTCCAACGCGATCAAGTTTAGGGATAAGCGAGTTCCCGAAATCCGTATCAGTGCGATTCATGAATCCTCGCAGTGGACAATCGAAATCGCCGATAATGGTATAGGAATCGCAGAGAAAGACGTCGACACGATTTTCGCTCCCTTTAAGCGTTTACATTCTCAGCGGGAATTCGAGGGATCTGGCATTGGCCTGGCAACTTGTCGCAAGATTGTCGACCAACACCAAGGCAAGATCTGGGCAAAATCGAAGCTGGGCGAGGGAACGACTCTGTATGTTTCGTTCCCAGATACTGTCGCGACTTCGTGAACACTTGCGCAGATACCATGCGAGCTTCGCGCAAATGGCAATAGAATCGCCCATCGGAAGAAATAGGTTTCCGATAAACAAATAGTACGCAACTATACATTCATCCCCTCTTGCCGTTGCTCCCTCGGCTCTGCAACGATATCGCAAGCGAGAGCACCCCTTTTTCATCACTGGAGTCGGCATGGTTTCCCATCAGGTACAAATTCTGCTCGTCGATGACGACGATGTCGATGCGGACGTCATTCGCCGTGCCATCGATAAGCAGCGCATTGCCAACCCAATGGTCAGGGCACGCGACGGAATCGAAGCGCTTGAGATTTTGCGCGGAGAAACAGCAGAAGGTCGGCTATTACGGCCTTATTTGATCCTGCTGGACCTCAATATGCCACGAATGAATGGCATCGAGTTCCTGCATGAACTGCGAGACGACTCGAAGCTGCACGACAGTATCGTCTTCGTTCTTTCGACTTCAGACGACGATCGCGATGTGCTACAGGCCTATGAAAAGCACGTTGCTGGCTATTTGAAAAAAGGCAAGTTCGGTGAGCCATTCATCGAACACCTCAACATGCTGAAGCTGTATTGGCGATATATCGAATTTCCACCGGAACGGTAGCCAGGCTAGCACCCGAATTCGAAGATTTTTCCAAAATTTTCAAAAGGGACCTTTAGTTCCACCTTGAGTTATTCTCAAACGATCTGTAGAACATCTCGCACATATTAACGACGAGATGCGGGGAAGTGATTCCCGGCAGGTTTTCCAACCGGTTCGACTGGACGTCACGCTCTTGTCATGAAAGCAGCTGTCTTTGAGACGGTCATCCTGGCATACCAGGCTGCTTCGTGACGTTCCATACGGTAATTCTGCGAGTTCGGGTAGGACGATACCCGAAAGTATTCGACAGGAAAGGAAACCAAGCTATGCTCGTTCTCTCTCGTAGCCCCAACGAATCGATCGAATTCCCTGGCCTCGGGGTCAGTATCAAGGTGCTGCAACTTTCGAAATCTCGGGTTCGACTCGGTATCGACGCCCCCCGCGAGATTGCCGTTCGTCGCCACGAACTGCCACCAGACGACTTCAGTGGGCTGCCACGTAATCAGAAGCCCGTCGAGCTCTCTCCCATTAACCAGCAGCTTCAAACCGCGATCCATGCCCTGGAAAAGGTGCAACTGGCCGCCGAAATCACCGATTCCGATCACGTTTTCGCCTTGCTGACCCGGATCCTCCGCGAGTTGGAAGTCCTGGAAGCCCAGGTCGCCAGTTGTCTGCCACCGGTGGGTATTCCAACAAACAAACAAGTCCGGCGTGCCTTGGTGGTCGATGACAACGAGAACGAAGCCAGGCTTCTGGCCAGCTTTCTCAAGCTGAAAGACTTTGAGGTTGATTCGGTCCCTAATGGTGCCGCGGCGATTGAATATCTCAGCAGCAATCAACTTCCAGATGTTGTCCTGCTGGACATGAATATGCCGAAATTCAACGGCGGCTGGACCGTTCGCGAGATCCGACGCAACGCTCGCTTTGAAGACATCAAGGTCTTCGCGGTTAGCGGAATTCACCCCATTGAATATGGCGTCGAAGTTGGGCCAGGTGGCTGTGATCGCTGGTTTCAGAAGCCTCTTAACCCGGCTCGGCTGGTCGAAGAGATGCTCAGCGGGAATAACCTCGGCCAAACGGTTTTGAACTAACCCTCAAAGTTCGCCTATTCCGAGGTTCTCCACCATAGGCAATCATCGCAGATCAGACCGCGATAATTTCCTTGGTATTCACGATCTTACGACAGTGACATGTGGAGTTCTGAATAGGAAGCGGATATTCTATTGCTAACATAAGAAAGCGAAAATAATTCGCTATTAAGGCAATATTGAATGTGCGCTGACAGTACCTCGGACGAGCAACCTCACGATGAGCTTTCCTCGTCCGCTGAGCCATTTTACGTCGTAGGTATTGGAGCCTCGGCAGGTGGCCTTGAATCTCTTGAACTCTTTTTCGACCACACCCCAACGATCAGCGGTGTCGCGTTCGTGGTGGTCCAGCATCTTTCCCCCGATTTCAAGAGCCTGATGGATCAGCTCTTGGCTCGACACACCCAAATTCAGATCTTCCGTGTAGAAGATGGGATGCGCGTGCAACCCAACGCCATCTATCTTCTGAAACCAAAGCACGATATCACGATCGAAGACGGCATCCTGCGGCTCACCAAGCACGAGCCAGACATGGGGATGAAGCTGCCGATCGACGTCTTCTTCAAGTCGCTGGCGAAAGATCTCGGTAACCGAGCTATCGGTGTGGTGCTTTCCGGAACCGGCTCAGATGGATCGCGCGGCATTCGACATATCCATAGCGCTGGTGGCCTGGTCGTTATTCAAGACAACGAGTCAGCCGCCTTCGACGGCATGCCCCGCGCTGCCGCTTCGACCGGGACTGCCGACGTGGTCTGCCGTCCCCAGACAATGCCTTCCAAGATCCTGGAATACGTCAACGATCCTGAACAATTCAAACGTGGTCAGGTAGAAGATCCTTCCGATCCGGCAGAAGGGGAACTCGAGGCGTTGTTTCGGTTGTTCCGTCAACGCTTCGGAATCGACTTCGCGCACTACAAGGCGGCAACCATCCAGCGGCGGATTGAACGCCGGATGCAGTTGTCGCAAGCCACCGAGCTGTCGTCTTATCTTGATAAGTTGGCGACCAACACCGAAGAGCTCGATCTGTTGTATCGAGACCTGCTGGTCGAAGTCACACAGTTCTTCCGCGACCCAGAAGCGTTCCGTCGCCTGGAAACCGATGTCATCCCCAAGATGGTCGCTGAGTGTCCCAGTGACGACGAGATCCGCGTCTGGATCTCCGGCTGTGCAACAGGGGAAGAAGCATACTCGATCGCGATGCTGCTGCATGACGAAGCCGATCGGATGCAACGTTCGGTCAATGTAAAGATCTTCGCCAGCGATGTTCATCAAAAGTCGATGGAGATCGCCAGCTCCGCTGTCTTCGCGCCGAAGACAATGGAGAATGTCCCGGGGCGGTTTCGCGAGAAGTACTTCACGCAGCATGGCGACTTTTATCACGTGAAGCCTGAAATTCGCCGCATGGTAGTGTTCGCTCGGCACGACCTGACGCGCGATCCTCCCTTCACACGAATCAACCTGCTCAGTTGCCGCAACGTCCTGATCTATCTCGAACCAGAGATTCAACGCCGCATCCTGGCGATGTTCCACTTTGGTTTACGAGTCGGTGGAACGTTGATGCTTGGCCCGAGCGAAACAGTCGGCACGCTATCGAAGGAATTCGAGGTCGTTGATCAGCATTGGCGAATCTATCGCAAGCTGCGCGACATTCGTCTGCCTGAGTCGGCTCGCATGCCCCTTAACCCACCACCCGCGGCGATCTCGCAAGGTCGCTCAACCATTGGCAACGGAAACACCAAAGTTGAAGACGCCTGGTTTCTGCCAGGAGCTTACGAAGACCTGCTCGCCAAATATGTGCCGCCCAGCTTGCTGGTGAACGAATTTTACGAACTGGTGCATACCTTCGGCGACGCCCGCAAGATGCTGGTTCAACCTCCGGGGCGAACCACGCTCGATGTTTCGCGAATGGTCGACGGCGACCTGCAGACCGCATTGACGGCCGCTTTACATCGGGCGAACCAGAAAGAAGAATCGGTCACCTTCAAAGGGGTCAATTCGGCGACACCACTTGGAATGAAGCGACTCGACGTCCGCGTCGAACCTTACTTCAAAGGAACGCGAAAGCTATTCCTGATTTGCCTGGAAGAACAGCTTCCAGAAGCGACGGTCGGAGTAGAATTGAAGAACTCGGTCGAGTTTTCCGAAGAACGAGTCGGCCGTGTCGAAGAACTGGAACGCGAACTCGATCATACGCGTCAATCGCTGCAGACGACGGTGGAAGAGCTGGAAACCAGCAACGAAGAGCTGCAATCGACCAACGAAGAGTTGATCGCCTCGAACGAAGAACTGCAGAGCACGAACGAGGAACTGCACAGCGTCAATGAAGAGCTGTACACGGTGAACTCCGAGTACCAGCGCAAGATCGACGAGTTGACGGCGTTGACTAACGACCTCGACAACCTGCTCGAAAACACCGATATCGGAACAATCTTCCTCGACAACGATTTGCGGATTCGCAAGTTCACGCCGGCGATTGCTTCCGCGTTCAATGTCGTCGAACATGACATCGGGCGTCCCATCCAGCACATCAGCTATAACCTGGTGAGTACGGATCTTCTGTCCGATCTGGATCGGGTCATCTCGACCGGGGAAGCGATCGAAAAGGAAGTTCGCAGTCGTGATGGCCGTTCATTCCTGAAGCGAATTCGCCCCTACTTCAACGAGGCGGGGACGTCCGATGGACTGGTACTCACCTTCGACGACATCACGGCGGTCAAAGCGGCAACCAGCCTCGTCGAGCGTGCCGAAGAAGACCTGGCGATCAATCAGCGAGAGCTGCAGCAGTTCGCCTACGCGGTCTCGCACGATTTGCAGGCACCGTTGCGGCACATCCAAGAGTTCCTTGATCGCTTCGAGGAAGAAAGCCCCTCGATTGAAGAGACAAAAGCCAACGTCCACGGCATTCGCAATTCGTCTTGGCGAATGCAGCGGATGATCGAGGCGCTGCTGGCCTATTCGCGGGTCAACACGCATGGCAACGAATTTAATTCCGTCTCGCTGGAAGATGTCATGGAAACTGCCATCGGCAATCTTTCTGAACTGATCCAGAAAACAGAAGCCTCGATTACCTACGAGTCGTTGCCGCAGATTCGAGGTGACCGCGTTCAGTTGATCGCCTGCTTTGAAGAGCTGCTGCGAAATTCGCTCAAGTTTCGAAACGACATACCACCAAAGATTCATATCGGATGTCGCGTCCGAGATGGAGGTTGGTTGCTTTCGATTCACGACAATGGCATCGGCATCGAACACCGACATTACGATCGAATCTTTGTAATCTTCCAGCGACTAGGATTCAAAGAAGATGCCGAAGGCATCGGCTTGGGGCTCGCCCTCTGTCGACGCATCCTCGAACGGCATCGAGGTTGGATTTGGATCGAGTCGACCCCGGGACGCGGGAGCACGTTCTTTGTCCAGTTACCCCGTGGCGAATCGCCCAACGGGCGCAGTGCATGAGATGACCAATCATGAACGATAATGTTGAAGGCCAGAATGGTTCGCCAGAAGCACCGGCAAACAAGCCATCCTACGTCGTAGGTATTGGTGCGTCGGCTGGCGGACTCGAAGCGTTGGAGCGTTTGTTCGACAACATGCCTAAAGATAGTGGCATGGCATTCGTCATTGTTCAGCACCTCTCACCGGACTTCAAAAGCCTGATGGACGAGCTCCTTGCTCGTCGAACCGATATTCAGATCTTTCGCGTTGAAGATGGCATGGAGCTTCAGGCCAATGCCATCTATTTGATTCCTCCCAAGAAGAACATGAAGCTGGCCGGCGGTGCCCTCCACCTGACCGATCAGGACCTCGGTGGCTTGAATCTGCCCATCGATATTTTCTTTCGCTCGCTGGCAGAAGATGCACGCGAAAAGGCGATCGCCGTCGTCCTTTCCGGTACCGGCAGCGATGGATCCCGCGGGATTCTCGACATTCACGAAGCGGGCGGCCTGGTGGTCGTGCAGTCGATTCAATCCGCCGCGTTCGATGGTATGCCCCGCAGCGCGTTAAGTACCGGTATCACCGATGTCATCTGCCCGCCCGATAGTATCGCCGCCCGAATTTTAGAATACATCCAAAGTCCAGCCACCTTTATCGATCAGGGTGATCCGGAAGATATCGACTGCGAATCGAGCGAACTGCTGACAATCTTCAAGCTGTTCCGCAATCAGTATGGAATCGACTTTAGCATGTACAAGCCGACGACAATCGTTCGTCGTATTGAACGTCGCGTCAAGTTGGCTCGCTGCTCGTCGCTGCTGGAGTACTCGAAACTCGTCGAAGGAGACTCGCGCGAACTCGACGTGCTGTACCGTGACTTGCTGGTTGAAGTCACCCAATTTTTCCGCGATCTCGAAGCATTCCAGAAGCTGCGTCATTCGGTGTTCCCTGAACTGGTCGAACGCGCTGCCGAGCAGGGAGAACTGCGAATCTGGGTCCCTGGGTGCGCCACCGGTGAAGAAGCGTATTCGCTGGCGATGCTCGCCCAGGAATGCATCGAACGTCAGGGCTCGAAAGTCGATCTGAAGCTATTCGCCTCCGACGTCCACCAGACATCGATGGAAACGGCCAGTTCCGGAGTCTACTCGTCCGCCTCGGTATCACGAATGCCGATTGAGTTCCGCGATCGATTTTTCACGCGAATTGGCGACCTGTTTCACATCTCGAACGATCTGCGTCAGAAGGTGATTTTCGCACCACACGACATCACCAAGGACCCACCATTCACGCGCATCGATTTGATCAGTTGCCGCAATGTGTTGATCTACTTCAACCAGGATGTTCAGAAACGCGTCTTATCGCTGTTTCATTTTGGTCTGAACGTCGGCGGGGCGTTGTTCCTTGGACCGAGCGAAAGTATCGGTGAATTGGAACGTGAACTGGAACCGATCGATCGTCAGTGGCGAATCTATCGCAAACTTCGCAACGTTCGCCTGGCCGACACCGGTCCGATTTCGCCACAGCCGCCGCTCAACCGGGTTGTTTTCAGCCGACCATCATTCGTCGCCACCCAGACCCGAAGTGACAAATCGATTCTGGTACCGGAAGTCTACGATCACTTGCTGGCCAAGTATGTGCCCCCCAGCCTTTTGATTAATCAATACCTGGAACTGGTCCATTCGTTTGGTGATGCACGCCGCCTGCTGATTCAGCCGGAAGGCAAGGCAACGCTTGACGTCCTGCGGATGGTGGAAGGCGATCTTCGCACGGCCCTCAATGCGGCACTTCACAAAGCTTCGACCAGCGGTAGCACAATCGTCTTCGAAGGGGTCCGCGTTCGCAACCTCAGTGAGCAGAGCTTCTACCGAATCGTTGCGGAGCCTTATCTGAAGGGGAACGAAAAGATGTTCCTGGTTTCGCTGGAATTGATGGCCGATCCCAAGCCAGTGGAAGACACCGAAGCTCTCCCGTTCGATTCCGCGGATCAAACAGCCCAGCGAATATCTAGCCTCGAACGAGAACTCGATTACACCAAAGAAACTCTACAAGCGACTGTCGAAGAGCTGGAAACCAGCAACGAAGAATTGCAATCCGCCAACGAAGAATTGGTTGCCTCGAACGAGGAGTTGCAAAGCACCAACGAAGAACTGCACGGGGTCAATGAGGAACTGTTCACGGTCAATGCCGAGCACCAAAAGAAGATTACGGAGCTAACGCAGTTGACCGAAGATATGGATCATCTGCTGATGAGCACGCGGATCGGTACGATCTTTCTCGATACCGATTTAAGAATCCGTAAGTTTACGGCAGAGGCCAAGACGGCCTTCCATATCCTCGACCAGGATGTGGGACGCCCTATCAGCCACATTGCTCATAACTTGAAAGATGTCGAGCTCGTGGAAGAAGCTCAAGAGGTCTTGCGCAGCAAACGTCCGATCGAACGAGCCATCGAGTCGCGTGGTGGCGGATCGTATTTGATGCGATTGTTGCCTTACGAGGGAAGCCGCGGCGTCGACGGTATTGTGCTGTCGTTAATCGATACCACCAAGATCTTGTCGCTGCATCGCCAGCTAGAACGGCAAGACGACTAGCATTCACCCATAGAACCGCTGACCTTTTCAGACCAGGTGTTTCGCACGTTGAAATGAATTTTATTGGGGGCAACACAACGTGAAAGACAATGACTCGCAGGCTTCAGATTTGAACGAAGGCCCCTTCGTCGTGGGCATTGGCGCCTCGGCCGGTGGTCTCGAAGCACTCGAGCGATTCTTTAAAGGGGTCCACGGCGAACTGCCGGTTGCATTCGTCATCGTTCAACATCTTTCGCCTGAGCAGCCCAGCATGATGGACCACCTGCTAAAGCGATACACATCGCTTCCGGTCCAACAAGCGACTCACAAGCTGCAGGTACAACCCAACCATATTTACCTGATCCCGCCCGGCAAAGACATGATCTTGTCGAACGGCATGCTATTGATTGCGGACCGTTCACCGCAGAACGGCCTGTCGCTGCCGATCGATCAGTTTCTTCGCTCGTTGGCCCAAGACCGCGGACGACGATCGGTAGGAATTATTCTTTCAGGAACCGGAACCGATGGCTCGCGTGGAATCTGTGAAATCCATGCCGCCGGAGGTTTGATCCTGGCCCAAGACAGCGATACCGCGGCGTTTAACGGCATGCCGAACGCCGCCACGCAGACGGGGGTTGTAGACACGGTCCTCCCGCCAGAGAAGATGCCGCACGAGATCCAAGAGTTCATCTCGCGACCGCTTAGTGTCCTGGAGGATGAATTGCACCGTGGCCGTGCGACTTCCAACGATGCCAACGTCCACACGATTTTCCGGATGCTTCGCAATCGGTTTGGGATCGACTTCTCGCACTACAAAGATGGGACGATTTCTCGCCGCATCGAACGTCGCCTGATGCTCAATGAGATCTACGATCTCGATCGCTACATTGGACTTCTCGACGAGGACGATAAGGAACTCGAGAAGCTTTATCGAGACCTGTTGATCGGCGTGACGCGATTTTTTCGTGATCCGGAAGCATTCGAGGTGGTTCACAAGGAAGTCATTCGTCCGTTAATCCGCAAAGCGAATCCGCAGAACGAACTCCGGTTCTGGGTTGCAGGTGCGGGAACTGGGCAAGAGGCCTATTCCCTGGCGATGTTCATCGCAGAGGAACTCGAGAAGCATCCTCACGCGATCCAGGTCCGTATCTTCGCGACCGATGTCCACGAGCGATCGCTGGAGATCGCGGCGCGGGGACACTATTCCGAGGAATCTGTCGAACAGATCCCGGAGGAGTTGCTGGAAAAGTACTTCATCAAACGCCGCGAGGGATACCAGGTATCGCCTCACCTGCGAAAGATGATTGTCTTCGCTCCCCACAACATCATTCGGGACGCGCCGTTCACCTTGATGGATTTCGTTAGTTGTCGAAATCTGTTGATCTACCTTCGCCCCGAGTCGCAAAAGAAGGCGCTTTCGCTGTTTCATTTCTCCCTGAAGGTAGGTGGTGAACTATGGCTCGGTCCGAGTGAGACCCTGGGCGAACTTGGCCGTGAGTTCGAAGTTCTGCACGAACATTGGCGCATCTTTCAGAAACGTCGTGATGTTCGCATCCTGGCTGCGGAGCGCGCTCCTGGTCAAATCGTGGGCCTCAATCGAAATGCGACTGCGAACCTGCCGGTTGTTCGAGGAACCGCTTCGCATCAATTGGAGATGTACGATCGGCTGCTGGAAGAATTCATGCCTCCCAGCATCCTGGTGACCGACAGCCGCGATCTGATGCATACGTTCTCAGGCGGAAGCAAATTCCTGATCATGAAGGACGGTCCCCCTACGACCGATATCATCGAGCTGGTACAGCCGGACTTGAAGGTTCCTCTGCTGACCGCCTTACAACGGGCCATCCGTGACCAGTCTCCCGTGGTTCTAGCGGGACTTCAAACCAAAGCCTTTCCTGACGAAGAGATCCGCCTGGTAATCAAGCCTTTTTACAATCGCACGGCCAGTCGTCACGAGTACCTGATCATCTTCCAATCGAACGAAGTTAAAAAGACCGATACGCAGATCCCTTCGATCGATGTCGAAGGAATTCCGTGGGATCAGATTCAGGCGTTGGAATCGGAACTTCAGTTCGCGAAAGAAAGCCTTCAGGCGTCGATCGAAGAGTTGGAGACCACCAACGAGGAGTTGCAGTCATCCAATGAAGAACTGCTTGCCTCGAACGAGGAACTGCAAAGCACGAATGAAGAATTAAATTCGGTTAACGAGGAACTCTATACGGTTAATGTCGAGCATCAACGGAAGATTGCCGAGCTGACAGAATTGACCGACGACATGGAGAACCTGCTCAACAGCACCGATGTCGATACGGTCTTCCTCGATCGCGACTTCCGGATCCGCAAATTCACGCCTGGCATTGCCAAGACATTCAACTTGATTCCTCAGGACATCGGCCGCCGCATTGACAGCTTCACCCACAACGTCAAGAACCTGGCGTTACTGGATCTCCTGGAGCGAGTCCTGCAGTCGGAAGACTCACTCGAATTGGAAGTCGGTGGACAGGACAATCATTGGTTCCTGATGCGGATCCTTCCTTACATCTCGAAGTCAACCGTCGATGGCGTCGTGATGACGTTGATTGATATCACGACCTTGAAGAATGCTGAGCAGAAACTGACGGAACTATCGGAAATCGTCGAACAGTCTTCCGACGCGATTATACGCTTGGACCTGGATGGCATGATCCGCACCTGGAACCGTGGGGCCGTAGACCTTCTGGGATATCCCGAGGACCAGATTATCGGTAAGCATTTCGCGATGCTGATGACTGACGAATCGGAGCCCAGCGCCCAGTCGCTTCTGTGCGAAGTCATGACAGGAAAATCGGTCAACGATCACTGCATGATCTGGAAACATCGGAAAGGCCATCATCTCGAAGTTTCGCTGCACGTTTCCCCCATTCGCGATACCGCCAAAGAAGTCTGTGGTGCGTCGGCCATCGCCCGCGACATTTCCGAACTGCGAAAAGCGGAAGACGAGATCCGGGATGCGGTTCGCCGCCGAGACCAGTTCCTGGCCATGTTGTCGCATGAACTTCGCAATCCCTTTGCAGCAATCTTGAATGCCAATAGCCTGCTGAAAGAAGCCGACATCGACGAAGGGACCATGCAAGAGGCCCGCGAAGTGGTCGAACATCAGTTGCATCACGTTTCGCGTTTGCTCGATGACCTTTTGGATGTTGCCCGCATCACCAACGACAAGCTCGTACTTCATACCGAGGTGGTCGATGTTGCCGAGTTGGTAATGGACGTCGTGGACTGCGTTCAACACCAGATCGATATCTCCGAACAGCAGTTGGAGCTGACCCAACCCGACTGTCCGTTGTTCGTCGAAGGCGATATAGGTCGACTTCAACAAGCCCAGGTCAATTTGCTGGTGAATGCCAGCAAGTACAGTCCGAAAGGAAGTACGATTCGCTATTCGGTCTGCCGAGATCTCAGCGAAGTCGTGATCCGCGTCGGCGACTCTGGCGATGGAATTCCTCCTGACATCGCCGACCAGATCTTCGAACCATTCGTGCAGGCCGAACAGACGATCGATCGTTCGCAAGGCGGCATGGGCCTTGGACTTTCCTTGGTTCGCATGATCGTCGAAGCCCATGGTGGCCGGGTCAGTGTTGTCAGTCATGGTACCGGGATGGGAAGCGAGTTTACGATTCGCTTGCCACTGACTACGGCTCCTCCTGCGACGACGGCGGAGACGCAGCGGAAAATCCCAGCCGGCACGCGGTTGCTATTGATCGAAGACAGCGATGGAATCCGACGGATGTTGTCGCGTTCACTCGAGCTGAAAGGCTTTAAGGTCGATACGGCCGCGAATGGTCTGGAAGGCCTGGAGCACCTCGAACAATTCCAGCCCCAAGTCGCGATCGTCGACATTGGTTTGCCCGATATCGATGGCTATGAACTGGCACGCCGGGCACGCGTTTCAAGCTGTGCCAACGCCTTGCTGGTGGCCGTGACCGGCTATGGCCAGGAAGAGGATCGTCGTAAGGCCCTTGAGGCAGGTTTCGACATGCACCTGGTCAAGCCAATCGATCCCGGCGAGCTTGCTTCGACCATCTCAAGATTTCTCGCTCCTGACGATTCTCTCACCTCTTGAGGATCTGCAAGCTGGTATATGTTTATTACCTATGTTGATCGGGTGGGATTAATACCACTACCTTTTCGCATAAACACATTGAATTTTATTGACTGGGTCGGGTTGGGCTGATAGTTTAAGCAGTAGGCGTGCGGGCAGCCGATAGCCCGCTTCCGCAACGGACGGCTCAGTCGAGGATTTTTTAGAAGAGTTCATACAGGTATTGCGCATGCGCAATATGAACTCTGGGGCAAGTAGTTTCCTGTCAGCCGGGAAATGGGCCTCCTTACCTCGTACTGCACCATTCACCTGCATGGCTGCAGCCAAGGAGACCGTTGTGTTAGTCGTTACGCGCCACGCGAAAGATAAGATATCTTTCCCTCAGGTGGGCATCACCATTCACTTCATTCGTGTCCATTCAGGACATGTGAAAATTGGTATCGATGCCCCACGCGACATTGCTATTGTTCGCGACGAAATCGACGGCAACGAAACGACTGCGTCATTGGTGCGCCGACAGTTTCTCCGCTTGCCACGTGACATCCGTCACGGCATCCGCAACGAGCTGCATCAGATCAGCATCGGACTCCACTTATACCGTGAACTGCTCCAGTCGGGCCAAGAGGAAGAAGCGGAAGAGGCCTTCCAGATTATGCAGAGTTGCCTGGACCGACTCGACGAAAATCAAATCTTGCAGCGTCCCTCGCGGAAAGCCGTAGTCGGTACTGGCAACGTGCTCGTAGTCGAGGACAGTGCAAATGAACGTGAGATGCTGGCTGATTTCCTGCGGCTTCACGGATATGGCGTGAACACATTCGCCAATGGCAGAGAAGTCTTGGACTATCTCGACATAAACGGCCCTCCGAAAGTCATCCTGGTCGACATGAAAATGCCCGAATGCGATGGGCCGACCACCGTGCGGATGATTCGCTCCGACAGCCGAATTCGATCAACCCGAATTTTTGCCCTTAGCGGCACTTCACCCAAAGAGAATGGCCTGGAAAGCGGCGCCGGCGGAATTGATCGTTGGTTTCCAAAACCGATCAACCCACAAGGTTTGATCAGCGCGATCGATGCCATTGTGACCAATCCACCAGATGCCAACCCGACCAAGCGATCCACGTAGCCAGAAGTTCACCGCAGGGAAGGCGGAAAGATGTCCAAGGGAACGTGGACTTACTGCTTCTTGTGCTACTCGTCGCCGGGAGAACCGAGTCTGAGACCCGGTTCTCCCGTGCATTTTCCGATGAGTTATTTAACAAACTAACGAATTATTCTGAAACTCGCAACGAAATTCGTTCGGATTTCCCGCAGTTAGTTGCCGATAGGAGTCCTCAGAGCTTAAGTGGTGTTGCCAATAAACCACTTTTAAATCCTACTAGATGTAGGTTTGAATTCTTAAGAAATGTAGTGGCTATTTGGAGCTCGTCTCCAAATCTTGATTTATGGCATGCGAGCAGCCGACCGCTCGTCACAGCAATGGAATGCAGCGATGGGAGGACGCCAAATCCTCCTTAGCATGAAGTTACAGAACTCCTGACGCGAAGTAGATCGTGAAGGGATTTCCAATTGCGCTCGGAAGCCAGACTTTCGCATTGATTGCGAGATACTCTGTCGTGCCAACCACTCCATCCAAATCGTGGCATATCGCCAATCCCCTTTGGGAGATTTCGGCATTCATTGCTGACGTGTTCGTTATTGGAATACGTCGGACATGGTGATTGGTTCGATTGACTGTTACGCAGTATCGCCCAGGTCTGCCCTTGCCTATGTGATTTCTCGTAGTCCGCGAAGGTGATTCGTCACCCAAGCAATATTGAAAGCTAAGCCCCGCACGGTTGCGTTACTTAGTTTCAGAACGACTCGAGTCGAACCGCATGGGGAAGTTGTCGAGCGTTTGTCTCACCTTACTTGGGAGATAACCATGAATCATGAAGTGCTCATCTCTGATACCTCGACAC
Source organism: Bremerella cremea (assembly GCF_039541315.1). Classification (GTDB taxonomy): domain Bacteria; phylum Planctomycetota; class Planctomycetia; order Pirellulales; family Pirellulaceae; genus Bremerella; species Bremerella cremea. Next base: position 1,020,051 of record NZ_BAABFZ010000003.1, read on the forward strand.
TCAACCTTCTGCTGCTGGAGGATGATGATGTCGACTACGAGGCCATAGAACGCCACCTCACCAAAAGTGAATTTCCGATCGAAATTTGTCGGGCGGAAACGCTCGAAATGGCTCGCAAACATCTCGCTCGAAAACGATTCGACATTGTCCTGGTTGATCTTTGCTTACCCGATAGCCAAGGACTGGAAACCGTTTCACGTTTGGTCGAGACTTGTAAACACATGGCCATCATAGCCATCACCGGAATGGACGACCCCGACCTGGAACAAGAGGTCATGAAAAGGGGGGCTCATTGTTATTTTCTAAAGCAGGAAAATACTGGTGGAACTTTGGCCCGAGCTGTTTATTCCTCGGTCCGACACGAACGCTTTCGCCGACAACACAATTCGCTGCTCGAGCAAATGCACGCGCAGCAGAAAAGCTTGGAGGAATTTTCGCGGCAGCTCAAGGAGGAGAACGAACTGCTGCGAAACATACATTCGCTGAGGCATCAGGAAGAGACGGTCGATTACCGCCATCTCTCCAATCACCTCAGTAAAGATGCGGTTTCGATGCTGGCTGTCGAAGCCGAACAAGCGAGTCGCGCGAAAAGCGAGTTCTTGCTTACCATCTGCCACGAGATGCGGACCTCGATGGAAGGGATCCTTTCGATCCACGACCATCTGCTGCGAACTCCCCTGACCGATCAGCAAAAGGCGTGCGTCGATGCGAGCCTGGCAAACAACGCGATGCTGATGCGGCTGGTTCGCGAGGCATCGGAGATTGCCAAGATCGAATCAGGGCGGGCCAAACTGCAACCGTTTGTTTGTGACATGTCGGCGATCATTGCCGAAGTCGCTGCGACGGCTTCACCTTTGCTGCAACAGAAGAATGTGAACCTGACCTGGCATTGCGATTCGCAGTTCTCCGACTCCGTCTTCTGCGATGGCCAACAGATCCGGCAGATGCTGATTCTGCTGCTATCGAACGCCATCAAGTTCACGACCCAGGGGCAAATCGAGATCCGGGGCACCACGATTTCTTCAGGGCAATCCGTGGGAAGAATGAGGATCAGCATCGCCGATACCGGCGTTGGCATCCCCCCCGATGTGCTTGATGCTCTACGAAAGGCGTTCGCCCAGGGCAACCTCAGCGCCATGCCTCCTCTGCAAAACCCAAGTCTTGGTCTGTCACTTTGTTTGCAGATCGCGCGACTGGTCGGTGGCGAGATTGGCGTCGATAGTGAACGCTGGAAAGGATCGCGATTCTGGATTAGCTTCCCGGTCGAGTACCCCGAAAAGGAGTCGCATTTCTGCGTGAGTCCTCCGCATCAGGAAATTACGCGTCGGCCAAACTTCCTGAAGCTGGCCGACGGAAAAGGGAGTGCGGCGAAGCGGAAAATTGCCGGGCATGTCCTGGTCGCCCACGACAGCCGCGTGCTGCAGTTGTACCTGGTCGAACAGCTCCGCCAATTGGGCTACTCGGCCGATACAGCCAAAGATGGTAGCAATGTCATGTACTTGCTGGGGCGCAAGAAGTACGACCTGATCCTGGTCGATTGTCACCTTCCGGTTCACGACGCCTTTGGCATCGCCAACCGCATTCGGTCCGCACCGCAATCGCAGTTCAACGGCAGCCGCCCGCGGATTGTGGCGATTTCGGATCGTTTTAAGGTCCATGATCTCGAAAACCATGGAATGGAAAGCATCGATGGATTCCTGACCATCCCGACCGACATGTCGCGGCTGCGGGAAACCCTCGAAAGCAGGCTCATGCAATCAAGTAATTAACGTCCGGGGGGCACATCTCGAAGACGTATTCAATCTTTCGTTGCCGTGAGGATGCGGGGCTAATCCCTTGGCTCCGCATCCTCTTTTTTCAGGTTCGCTGCTAGAACTTCGGTTTCTATTCTCGCCTTTCCTGAAAAAGGGGCATCTCTCGTAAAATAACCCAGCTCGGGTTACGGATTGCGGTTCCACTCTGTGGGTAACTGCGAGCTATTCTTATAAGTGGAAATATCTCTCAACACTTTCTCGACGCGTACGCTGGTAATCAACAATGCCCAAGAAAGACTTCGGCCCCATCGAAAGTGATTACGAGTTCTTTATGGACCATGGGACCGAAGCGGAATGCGATGCCATCTGCTATGCTCGCAAGCTGGCCGATTTCCAAGTTGAACGCTCGTTAATTCGCTGGCTCGATTTCGGCTGCGGAAGTGGAGAATTCACCGTTCGTTTGCTTCGCAAATTGAAGTGGTCGCCCCGGCGGCTCAAGATGACGCTGATGGAGCCAGTCGCACATCAATTGAAGTTAGCAGTCGAGCGAGTTGCTCCATTCACTCAGTTCCCGCTTGCCACTTGGGAACGTTTGCCGGCGGGCGCCGGGACGGTGCCAGAGTTCGATCTGGCCGTCTCGAACCATGTTCTGTACTACGTGGAAGACCTCGAGAAATGCGTGACGACGCTGCGTTGGCTCACCAAGCCAGGCGGCAAGCTGATGTTGGCGATGTCGGGACTGGAAAACGGCCTGGTTCAACTTTGGAAGTCGGGTTTTGACTCGTTGCGCGAGGCGGTTCCTTACTACATCTGCGAAGACCTGGAACGGGTGCTCGTGGATCAGAATTATCAATTCTCAAAGACACCATCTCGTTACCAGCTTCGCTTCCCTGACTCAGAAGAGAACCGAATGAAAATTCTACGGTTCCTGTTTGGAAGCCACCTTGATCGAATGTCCAAACAGATGCTACTCGATGAAATGGGAAAATGGGTCGTCGGCAATTTGTTTGAAATGCACACGGTCGGATATCTCTATGAGGTCGACTGTCCGTAGGCCAGTCTCCTACCCTGCTCGCCCCCTCGCACGACGATTACGATGCAACCTCTTCGGCGGACGGCCTCTTTCCCGACCAAAATTTTTGCCCGACTTTTTCCGAAACGACGATAGCGATCCGATGGGCTGACAGGCCGCCTGAGTACGTCGAAATTAGGAACTCTCGCACCTTAAGTCCCCGTTAGGGGCCGCGGCAATTGTGTTGTTTTTGACGAGTTTGTCTGACAGCAGATGGCGACGTGACCACGTCAGCTGAACCTCTGCCTGAGTAGCGTCTCCTTTGACCTGGGTACGCTTTTACGTTGTCGTTTCGTTTTTCATACTCAGATACTGCCGCCCCGCATTGCCGCCAACTCCGACCGCTTGCGTTTCGCTTCAAGTCATTGAAATCACCGGTGCTCACGACATGTCTGATTTTCTTCTCGATCCTGAAGTCACGTTCCTCAACCATGGTTCGTTTGGAGCTTGCCCCAAGGAAGTGTTCGAAGATTACCAGCATTGGCAACTTCAGCTCGAGAGGCAACCGGTTCGATTTCTGCAGCGTGAATTGCCAACACTGCTGGCGGATGCCCGCCGTAAGGTGGCCGAATTCTTAGGATCGCAACCACACGAGCTCGTCTTCGTTCCGAATCCGACGTTCGCTGCAAACACGATCGCTCGCTGTCTGCCGCTGGGTCCAGGCGACGAAGTCTTGATCACCGACCATGAGTATGGCGCGTGTCGGTTTGCATTTCAGTATGCCGCCGAGCAGAAAGGCTTTCGCGTAGTCCAGCAAGCGATCACGCTGCCAGTTGAATCGAACGAAGCGATCGTCGACGAGTTCTGGCAAGGCGTGAACGAGAACACGAAGCTCATCTTCATGAGCCACATCACTTCGTCGACCGCGTTGACGTTGCCGGCCGAGGCGATATGCCAACGGGCACGCGAAGCGGGCATCCTCACCATGATCGACGGGGCCCACGCTCCGGGACAGATCCCAGTTCACTTGGGCAACCTGGGGGCCGACTTCTACACGGCGACCTGCCACAAATGGATCTGCGCCCCGAAGGGTTCTGGCATCTTCTACGTGCGGGAAGACCGCCAGCCGATGGTCGACCCGCTGGTCGTTGGTTGGGGCTGGGGGCCTGAGAAAACGTTTCATCGCGAGAACGAGTTTGTCTCGAACCACGAATGGCTCGGCACCCACGACCCGGCTCCATTCTTGGCGGTTCCGGCAGCGATCGCCTGGCAAAAGAAGCACTTCACCGGCGAAGCTCGGCAGAAGGCCTGGGACCTGGTCCGCTCGGCCGTCGATCAGGCTTCGCAGATCGAAGGCATCCGGCGCGTTCACCCGAATGCCTTCTTCCAGCAAATGGGCCTCATCGATGTCACAGCTCTAAAGCTCGAGTCCGACGCCCTCAAGACGCGGCTGTACGATAACTACCGCATCGAGGCCCCAGTCATTCGTTGGCAAGACCGCATGTTCATCCGCGTCTCGGCCCATGCGTACACGACCGAACAAGACATCGCGACGTTCGTCAACGCGATGCGAGAAATCGTGACAAATGCCTAAGTGATGTAACCCAAGCCAGCCTTAAACCGTCGAAGACAACTTGCCCAATTCGAACTGCGGTGGCGGCGGGCACTCTGGGTTGACCCATTGAATGACAACCGCCCAGCCGGCGCTGTCGGGGTCGTGTTGCAGGTAGCCTTGGATGGGCCGGACGGCGGTCCAGCCATCCTTCAGATGAATGCTCAGCACAGGGTCAAATCGAGTTCCGTTGACCACTTCTTCAACGTAGGCATCGGCGCTGATTTCCGAGCGGTGCTGTCCGTACCCTGGCAGGCGACTGGCACCGACCATTCGCCACAGTCCCTCGGCTTCCACCAGGAAACGGGCCTGATCGGTCAACGCATGGCCGAGGCCGTGATGCTGGTGCGTCGGGTGGACCATGATGTCGGCACCGTACAACGTCGGACCTTCCGCATTGTGATCGAGGAAAGATCCACCGGAGGTGAGAATATCCCACGAGTCGTCGATATGAAAATCGACCATCTTCAGCCGCAGCGTAAAGTGAACGCCAGCGACTTCGTTGCGTGTGGTTTCGACCGCGACGAACTGCCCTTGCGGGTAGACCTGACGATGGTCTTCCAGTTCTTCGACCGTGTAAGGCGTTTCCTCCGGGTAGACCATTTTGCAGATCTCGATGATGGCTTCATAATCCTCAGGGACAACTTGACGGATGCTGTAGTTCGGAGGAAGCATGGTTCGGTGTACCTTAAAGGACTTGATAAAGCCAAACGAAATGGTCGTGGCTTCCCAAGTCTTCAACCGAATCCCCACCCAAGCAAATGACAATCGCCCCCTTCCTGACAGGTTGTCTGTCAGCACAATCGATACAACCGCTTTCGGCGAAGCGACAGCCGAAGTGATAAACGCCCTGCCCTTGCCCCGGAGCGAGCCATAAAAAAAAGAGGCTGCCGGATTCGGCAACCTCTTCAGGTGGACTTGTTGGCCTCGATCTTAGGGACGAACGAAGCCGGTACTGATCGTGCGGTTACGATTAGGTACCAGGCGTCTTGCTGTGGGCGTTCTGTGGGAAGTCGAACGTCAACACGAGTGGCTCGGAGCCGGTGTTTTCGATTTCCACGCCGCCGTTGTTCAGCGCGACCTGGGTGATGAAACCGATCTCGGAATAAAGTTCACCAAGAATCATGTTCTGGTTGTAGTTCACGGCGAGCCCACCCACGCGACCGCTGCCGCCGTTGGTGTGGAACATCGTCGGGCACTCTGGGCAGAAGTTCATCTTCGCCCCTGGCTTCAGGATGAGACGCAGGATCGAGCACTTCTGATCGCCGAGCAGTTCGCCGTAAACAATCCACTTGGCGTCGACACCTTCGGCACTGAATTCCTCAGCCGTGATCGCTGGACGCGAATTCTTCATGACGAAGTCGGGGTCCTGGTTCGTTGCAAAGTCGAACTGATCGACCAGGTAATCCCAGTCTTCATGTCGCGACTTCGGATAGTCTTCTTCGCGGCAAGCGTAGAACGCTGCTTCGGCGCTGATGCGACCGTCGAGTGTTACGTCTTCCGCCAGGAAGTGTTCGTCCATCGTGACGTGCAGTTCGTGCGTGCAAAGGTCGGTTGGCGAATGGAGCACGCCGTTCGGCATCGTGAAGCCGTTGTCAAGTCGCATCATGGTGTGCGGTGCCAAGTGGCGAATGCCGTTGTACTCGCCCTTGCCGAACTGCTTCATGCAATCGAGGAATTGGTCCTTGGTCACAAACGGATAGAGCCCCATCGCCGTGGTGTGATAATGCGAAGGGCTGACGCCAGGATTGTCGTACGAGTTGATGTCGTAGACTTCCCACTTCGCCCAGTGAAGGTGATTGGGAATCGGGTTCAGGTTGTCGAACTTCTTCGACACGATCGGCCAGGTTGCCTTGCCGAACATCTCTTTCGAGAACGCCGTCACCTTTTCGCCCATAACCGCTTCAGGATTGGCGGTGATCAAATCTTGCAGGGCGATCACCTTGCCATCCGGAGTGAGGACGTGCGCTTCCCCTTCACGAAAGGGAGCTTTGTTCGTGCGAGTATCGATGACGCCTGTCACGATCGGCACGGTACAGCACATCCAGATTTCATCGAGGCCGGTGCCGCCCATGTAGTCGGGATAGTAAGACTTCTCGTCCAGGCGAATTCGCTTGCCAGGAGTACAGAATGTACGACCTGCGTAGCGGTGGAGAAGTTGCAACACGCCGCCATTCTGGTTGAGGCAGCCGTCGAGAACCGCATCGATACCGTCACCGGCCCCATCAATCACGTCTTGCTGAGGGTACTCGTGCAGTTTGTCGGCGAGAATCGAAGGTGAAGCAGCCATGAGCATATTTCCTCAAAGGACCAGAAAGCGTCTCTGTTCCCAATAATTCTGGTGAGACGAAAGTTGCGTTCGTCTTGGCAGTACGCGATCAGGCAGGAGTGGGATTGAATTTGCCAAAGTTATAGCAAACGAGGGGTGGGAGGAAAAACTGAGCCAGAGCGAAAAAAGGTAACGACAGCCAAGATCTAGGCTTCCCAGTCTTTTCGATCCGCAGTATTCGCCTCAACGCCAACTCTAGCAGCGGTAAAGTCTTCTGAACAGAGCCTTACGCTCCCTTGAGCGAACGCGTTTGGCTCGTCCCTCCCCCGAACGCCGGGGAATTCCAGAGGGCTCGCCACCGCCCCAACTGCAATCGCGACAACAACAATCTTGGGATCGACGTCAACGTTCTCAAAACCGGGAAGCCGTGGTATGCGTCCTGCGTCTCCAATTTCCGTCATTATGCGATGCGGTCCTGCGGCATTCTTTCAGCCGGCAAGCGGAAGCAAGAAATCTCGCCAAGGATTTGTTTTTTCTTCGAGAGGAACAGGATTCCGGTCTGCGGAGCATCTGCGCTATGATGAAATAACCCGTCGTACGAAATCACGCATCGTTCGCATTTCCCCCAACTATACTGAGTCACTAGTGACTTCTGCGGGATCAACACGCGTTATTTCGTTCGCACGGAATTGATGTCCCCCAAGTTGACGTCATCCCCATCTGCTCGCGTTTATCCATCCGTTCTGCCTCGATCATTTCATCCAGCAAGCGACAGTAAAACATGCCACGATTCTTACTTTCTTTGGCGATGGTTTTCGTCATCGCGGCTTTGCTTCCCGCGGTTACTTACGCAAAGAACAATAAGACCGACGACGCCAAGGGCGAGTTGAAACTCGAAGATCTCTTTCCCGAAAAGAGCCTGTTCGGTCCTTCGGCCCGGGGTACGGAATTCTCAGCCGACGGACGCTACGCGGCCTACCTCTATCGTCCTTACAAGGAACGCCGGCATGGCAGCGACCTTTGGATTTACGACTTCAAAACGGGCGAGGCCGAGCGCATCACCGACATCGGCATGATGTCGAAGTTCCAGCGATCCTCGCGCATCGTCATTGAAGACCGCCTGAAGAAGCACAAGCCCGAGGCGGACAAAGAGGAAAAGCCAGCGGACGAGAAAGAGAAGTCCGACGACAAGGAAGAAGAAAAGGACAAAGACAAGGATGACTCCAAGAAGGAAGACGAGGAAAAGACCGAAGAGCAGCTAGAGGCCGAACGAGAAATCTACCTGAACGTTTCCGAGAAAGACGCCGACGACGAGTACGCACCGGTTTACTCCGGCATCGCCTCGTTCCAGTGGCACCCGACCGAAAATCGCATTCTGATGATTTCCGAAGGGGATGTTTACCTGATCGACGATCTCGACGCACCAGAGCCGGTTCGTCTGACCAAGACCGATGAACGGGAATCGCAGATCGCCTTTCTGCCGGATGGCTCTGGATATACCGTCCGCCGCGACGACGCCGTCCTCCGCTTTACCTTTGGCGAGCATCTGGTCGAACAGCTTAGCCCGAACCTGCCTTCCGGCGAAAACCTCAGCCAGTATGCGATCAGCCCCGATGGCAAACGCATGGTACTGATCAGCCGTACCCGTGATTATTCCGGCGGGCGAACGGTGGACATCATTCGTTATCGTGACCGGTTTGCCAAGTCCGACAGCGTGCCGCGACAGGTTTCTGACGACGAAGTCAAACCACAAACGATTAAGGTCTACCTTTACGAGTTCGATGCAGCCGAGACCGAGCATGCCGACTTGATCCAGATTTTCGAAGAGACGATCGACGAACCCCGCGACGTGATCAGCTCGCCTCGCTGGTCGCTGGACAACGAACAAGTGACTTTCTGCTTCTTCGATCAAGAGAACTCCGAAGTCCAGATCCGGCTCGCCAAGTGGCCATCCGAAAAAGAACTGGCCGAAGCGACGAAGACCGCCAAACGCGAGCGTCAAAAAGATTTCGGCACCAAGATGACCGAAGCGAAGAAGAAGGACACCGAAGATCGAACGCCAGGCCGTCGTGGTCCTCGTGGTGGCTCGACCGCCGCGCCGGAACTGCTGAAGATCGACGCCAAGACCGTTTATCAGTTCAAGCATTACGGCGGTCCGAATACGCCTGGGATGGTGTCGCCTGACTTCGCTGGCGATAACAAATCGATCGTCTTCATCAGCGAACAAAGTGGCTTTCGCCATGTTCATCTGCTCGATCCGCTGTACGAAAGCGTTCGTCAACTGACCAGCGGACACTTCGAGGTCTATCCGATTCGTTTTTCGGACGATCACAAGCAACTGTTCGTCACCGCGACTAAACAGTCGGCTGCCCAATTGATGGTGTACGTTCTGGACTTGGAAGAAGGTGAACTGACTCGCTTGAACAAAGAGGACGGAACGTTCTCGGACGTGGCCGTCAGCAACGATGGCAAACGAATGATCGGCAACTACGTCACCTTCGGCGAATTGACCGAATTGGTTGCCCAAAACGAAAAGGGAAAGGTCACCACCATCACCGACTCGCATCCTGACGAAGCGAAGGCGATGGTCGAGATCGAGCCCGAGTTCTTCGAGTACGAAAACCGGCACGGGCACACGATCGCCGGCATGATGTTCAAGCCGGAAGGCTGGAAGAAACGGGACAAGCACCCGCTGTTGATCTACGTTTATGGCGGTCCGCTCGGCAGTCGCCACAGCGTGAACGATGGCAGCTACAGTTCTGACGGTTACTTCTTCCAGATGTACATGGCCCAGAAACATGGCTACGTCACGATCGTCGTCGATCCACGTGGGCAATCAGGCTACGGCGGTTTGTTCGAGAAGTCGAACTTTGAACAAGTGGGCAAGCCACAAGTCGAAGACCTGGTCGACGGCGTCAAGTTCATGACCGAGAACTACAACACCGATGATCAACGCGTGGCGGTCTACGGCTGGAGCTTTGGTGGCTTCCAAACGCAGATGTGTTTGTACACCGAGCCAGACGTCTTCCAAGTCGGCATGGCTGGTGCCGGGCCGACGCAGTGGGAAAACTACAACTCGTGGTACTCGACCGGCACGGTCGGTCCATCGCGGAAGGGCAAACCAGACCAAGAAAAATACTCGCTGATCCCGTTGGCGAAGAACCTCAAGGGGAAGCTCTTGCTGGTCCACGGCATGGAAGACACCAACGTCCTCTTCCAAGACACGATGGCAGTCTACCGAGCCTTGCTGAAGGCCGGCAAAGAAACGAACGTCGAACTTTTCCTCGACCCAACCGGAGGCCACGGCCTCGGCGGCGACGTCAAACGCCTGGGCCGGATGCGAAAGTACGAAGAGTTCCTCCTCCGCACCATCGGCGAAGGAAAAAGCGAATAAGCGGGACGAAGCGAATCCCAAAGCAAGATCGCCCACGCAGCCGATCTTGCGGTAACGGCATGATCAGCTACTCCGTTGTCATTGCTTGTTTCAATGCATGGGAACACCATCGGATTCGATTCTCGTAAACGCACCGCTTGTTTTCGCGAAGTTCAGGGCTTGGTCCGGGACCGTCGTAATGGAGGTCAGGGAAACGAAAGCTTGGGCTAAGTATCTTTTCGATTTCCTGCCGCACTCTTGCCTGGGCAGTCTTAGGAATGGTCGCAGCGACTTCGCGGGCCGTGAGTTCATCGACCTCGGGATAGGTCACACAAGATAGAAGTAGGTTCTCTGCGTACTCGTCGAGCGTGATCTTTGAGGCAGTGAAGAACCTAGTTAACTTCTGCACTCTCGCGTTGTAGTTCGAGGTTGATGCCATTGGAATTTGATGGATCGTAAGAGAGGGTGGAACGACCGAGTCCACCAGCCCGCGGCTCCGAGTGCCACCGTTTGTCATACGTCTTTTGTGAGCAATGTTTCAACCCGAGTCGCCAATTCCGTGCGATTTTTCAGGACCAAGAACTGTCGCAATAGTTCGAGGTATTCCGATTCGGGAAGTTGGTGCGTTTCACCGCCACACGCGCCATACCCTGCGTTCGCTTCGACGTAGTCGTTCGGGATTGAAATTCCATTCTCACGATCGAAGTCATCAAGATCACTGCCATAGGTGATGCCAAAGAACCCGTCCCTGTTTTCGTAACCGTGGCGAGATTCGGCGAATGCAACCAAGTCCGTAATACTCGACCAGTTGCGGATTACATCGATCGTCACCTTACGTGCTGCAGTGTGTGGTTCGACCGTATACTGAAACTCGAGTTCGGCATGTGGTGAGTAGATGAGTTTCATTGGTTTATAGCGACCGCACCAAGGGGCGGCGGGCCCTGAGGTTAATTTCCCAAATCGCTGGCCATCGCCGCTCCCGTACATGCGATGGTTAGCGTCCTGTGTCTAAGTACCAGTGCTCAAATTCCCCGTATTCGTCGAGTTGCCAACCACGATCTTCCCAGCCGTTTTCTGGAGTGAGCATCAAATAGCGGAACGCAAAGTCGTCGTTCCCTTTATCGTCTTTGACTCGAACGACGCATGCACGCTTCCCGCATTTTTCACATCGTCGAAACCTTGCGATGAGTCGCGGGATCTTCCACACAGGCTTCATGATTTACATGTTTTTGGGTGATGGCGTGACGGCTTATAGGCGGTGCGGACATGTGTCTCTAAAAGCAGAGACCACCGGTGGCTCCGCTGTTTACAGGCGGAATGTAGATCGCCCTCGGCTTGCTGGATGATGCTTTTCCGCGATCGGCGTCCCCTCACACCTGCTGGGGATGTTGAACGCGGAAAAGCACCAACCAACAGCGAGGAACTCAGAGACACGTACGCAGCATTAAGTGTTGTAGGTATTTACTTAATCAACGGAGTTGTTGAACTTGCAAAATACCTAAGGAACATAGACCGCGAATGGAAACGAATTCTGTCTTCTACCTTCCTCATATTGTGGATGCTGCTGAGGTTGTCGCCGAGTTGTTGCCGGACTGGCACGATTAAATGCTGACCTCATTGAAAGATATACGTTTCCTGAATCGTTGCATCTCTCGAACCAATTTTCGGCTTCACTCACCATGAATGTAGAAAAGAAGCCTCCGTTGTCGTTTTCACCTGCTGATTCATTGAGGTTGCAGGAATAAAGAAAGACTGGCCCGATTTCACACTTTGCAACCGCGAGATCGAAAATACGACGATGCCCTGTTTTCCCCGAGTTCAATGCGAATTTGAGCATGGCAGACCTAGCATATTGTTCTGTCACTCGCTCTGGAACAACATTACGGCAAGCATCAATTAGAATAGTACACTTATCGTTTCCAGGGTTGAGTCGATGGGCTGCAAGATCAGTCTCCTCGTTTAGGCAGACTCTCGTCTCATCCACCGTCTTGCCTTGAACGTGCTCTCCATGTCCACTGAAGGTAATGAATGAGTAGTCACAGCTCGATGCCCTATCAAGTTCCCTTTGTAGGTCCTGGTAGGATGGCTTGTGCAGTATCACAATTTCATCGTCGTACCAGTCTCCGCCAGCGTCTGAACGCAAGAATCGGCGAAAGCTTTCAACATCTGCCCTGGCACCTGGCAAGTCTTGTTGACGATCTAGGTTTGACGATTCAATCAATATTGCTTTTCTTTTCATCTATTCACCTTCTCCTAAGTCAGCGATAACCCTGTCAACATAGCTCTGAAAACTTCTCGTGTACCCATTCTGGTTTGCCTTGTCACTTAGCCACCATCGCTTGTGATCTGCGATGATTTCAGGAACGTGAAGAATTTCATTAGCAACGCTCCCCTCATCAGAGTAGTCGTCCTTTGAGAAAAGCCACACCCGCTCCAAGAGATTAAAGACATAGCAGCAGTAGATTTCATAACGTAACCTGTCTGAATCCGTTGCATTTGGTACGTCAGGCCAGTTATCTAAAAACTCGTCACTCTCAACGTGAGGATAGGCCATCGCAAGCTCGAGCATTTTAGCGATCATATCATGTATTGCTTTTCGCTCATCATATCGAGCTCGGAAGTAAGCGACGCCGTATGCCACCAATGAAGCAATACAAGTTGAGATAATCGTTGGGAATATTGCAGACACAGCTACCTCTACTGTTACGACGCTCACTCCACAAACAAGGCCTGCAAATCTTACCCCCCATACGGGCAAACCTCAACCACTTTCAACAAGGTGATATCGCCGCGTTTAGATGAACACCGTCACCAAGAAGATTTCCAGGGTGAGGATGAAACGCTACAAGCTCGCGTTAAGCTAAGCCCCAGCGATTCTGGAAAGGGAGGTTGACCTCTGTGACACATCTTGTGACACAGCGGCATTCAGAGAAAGCGACCTTCTTCGCCGCCTGCACGCAACTGCCGCGAGAATCGACAGTTACGTGGTTCAGAATAAGTCGGGGTAACAGGATTCGAACCTGCGACCTTTTGACCCCCAGTCAAACGCGCTAACCAGGCTGCGCTATACCCCGGAATGGATTCCCTCGTGGCCGGAAAGCGGGTGCTTTGGGCCTGGCGGTGTCGGGAGGACACGGCCGGTGGGTGGCGGTTCGCTTAGATGACGCCCGGCACCCGAGGGGAAGGTACCAATATGCCAACTCTACGCGGCGGAAACAAGGCCTCATAGCGGCCAGCCTGCCCCCTCAGGGGCGTTTCGGCTGGGCTGGCGACCGAAATTGACGCTCATGGGGTCCGATTCCGGGGATCGCGGATTTTCCAGCTCGTCGTATCCAGGTGCGGCACCACGTCGAATTTGTCGAGCGTGGCCGCGATTTCAATATCCGCTTCCAAGCCAATCCGCAGAACGTTGCGACCACCGCGGCTGCGTTTGAGTCGCTCGGCCAGGGTCGACATCGTCAGTCCGGTCTTCGCTTCTCTCCAGGCATCGGCCGCGATCTGGGCCTGGTCGTTCAGCTCGATCGATTCGAGACGCCCCAACGAAAGGTGATCGACGATCGCACCGGCCAGCAATACGTCTTCGCGGGTGATCTCTCCTTCAGTCCCGGCACACACAATATGAATATGTTCGTGCTCGGCCAGCTCGTTGCAAAGAGCGGTCAGGTTGACGAAGGCGGCAATGAAGATGTCGCGGGCCGATTTGCAGGCCTGCATCGCTTTGGTACCGTTCGTGGTAGTGAAGATGATCGGTCGCCCCTTTACCCGCTGGGCGGGATACTCGGCCGGCGAATTGCCCAGGTCGAACCCTTCGATCTTCTGCCCGCCACGTTCTCCACCGAGTAGCGCCGTGGGCAGTTGCGTCTTCTGCTCGCGTGCTTCCTCAATCGTTAACTGAGGCATGACATAATCGGCCCCGTTAGCGACAGCATGAACGATGGTGGTCGTGGCCCGCAAGACATCAATCACAACGGCAACGCCCTGGCTCAGATCGGCTTCGCCCATCAACGCAGGCAGTAGGTAGACATCGATCCGCTTGGTCTTCAAAATTTGCTCCTGGCAACTATCCAATGTTCTCGGCGTGTCAGCGAATCTACATTATGGGTAGCGAACCCAACAACCAGATTATCACCTGAAAGGGCTATTAGAGGAATGAGCGAAAGCAACAACACTCACTCCATCGTCGTCGGCTACATTGCGTGGGCGTTCGGCATTTTCGGCGCGCATCGCTTTTATTATGGAAAGCCGCTTACCGGCGTTATTTGGATGCTAACCGGCGGTGTCCTGCTGATTGGCTGGATCATTGACTTATTCTTGATCCCGGCCATGGATGCCGAATGCAACGCCCGCTTCAAAGCAGGGCCGTTGGACTACACCGTGGCCTGGCTGCTGACCGTCTTCCTGGGTGCGTTTGGCATCCAACGCTTTTACATGGGCAAATGGATCAGCGGTATCATCTGGCTGCTGACGGGTGGCCTGTTCGGGATCGGATGGATATACGACCTGGTGACGATCAATCAGCAAGTCGACGACATCAATCGCTCGCTCACGCTGCACTAAGCGTACGGAGCTTCGACGGTTGAAAAAGGCCGACCACGCTGGGTGCGTTCGGCCTTACTTGGCCATCTCTTCCATCTTGGCGGGATGGCTCGGATCGAGCTTGAAGGTTACCGGATAGTGGTAACCTTCGGCCTTTTTGGGGAACATCTTTTCCCAGGCCCGGACGAAGGCATACGACGACACCTTCATTCGGTAGCCCAGGCCTTCGGTATTCTGCGAGAGATGACGGCAACCCATGGTATGCCGCAGGAACCGATTCGCGCGGAACAACTTGATGCGTCTGCGAGCTTTCGGCGTGAGATGCTCGGTCGTTAGAGAAACGTTCAATCCTTCCAGGTTGCTCACCCGGTGCGGCGTGTTCTGCGGCCAGGTCACCATCTGTCCTGGTTGCAAGTCGACGACCATCGCCTCCGCATCAAACTCTGGCTGATAGTCGAGCTCTTCGTTGCAGATGCCGCAGATGACGTCTTCCACTTTCTGCTGAGTCACGTAACGATCGTCACGTGGCGGATAGGCCCAAACGCGTTTTACGCCGCGCATGTGCCAGAGCATGTTGCAGGGAATATCGAGGTGGTAATAGACCAAGGCACGCGGGCTACTGATTAACAAGTTGGCCGAACGCTCGAGGGCGTTGAAGCCAGGCACTTTGCTTTCCAACTCGTCGTACAGGTCGTTGATCACATTGCGATAGTCGGTGTGATGCTGGGCCATGTTGCGGACGTTCAGCCAGAGGCGGCCGGCCTGAGTCGCTTCCCAAAGCTGCTCGCCGGAAAGCTTCGAGGCATCTCCTTCCTGCCACTCGTTGCGATTTTCGTCGGTCCCCATGGTGTGGACGTTCAGGTAATCGCGCGGATGAGTGTCCAGAACGCGGATTAAATGCTCGTCGTCGAAGAGCCCGGTTTCCAGCAGATGATGCTGTACGGTCAGAGGTCGATCTTCCAACTGCTGATTGGTGAATGTGCAATCGACCAGGCTGGTTGCTACCGACATGAAGGGCCTCGCGGAGAATATTAAGGGAATTCGCGTTTTAAAAGTCTAGTAGCGGCCTGCTCTCCAGGTCCCCTGCACTGCCATGCTTTGCTGAATCCCCAGACGATCGGCGGTGACCCGATTGATTTATTCGCTGCAACCGTTACGAATGGAATGATGGTCCCGCTTGCAGATGATTGCCTCTGTGCGGGGGATCCGTTATTCTGTCGGCAAGTCAGCCCATCTGCCGGGGGTGGATAGGCTGGTCGCCTGAATTGCCCGTAACGACACCTATTGAAATAAGTTGAGGATCTCGACCATGGCTTACACACTTCCCGCGCTGCCGTACGCATACGACGCTCTGGAACCGCACATCGACGCTCGCACGATGGAAATCCATCACACCAAGCATCACCAGGCGTACATCACCAAGGTGAACGATGCGATCGCGGGAACCGACCTCGAAGGCAAATCGATCGAAGACCTGGTCACCGGTATTAACTCGGTTCCAGAAAACATCCGTGGCGCTGTCCGTAACAACGGTGGCGGTCACGCGAACCACTCGCTGTTCTGGACCATCATGAAGCCAGGTGGCGGCGGCACTCCTTCGGGCGATCTGGCTGCAGCCATCGACGCCGAACTGGGTGGCTTCGACAAGTTCAAGGAAGCTTTCAGCAACGCTGCCGCAACACGCTTCGGTTCCGGCTGGGCCTGGCTGAGCGTCTCGGGCGGCAAGCTCGAAGTTCACAGCACGCCGAACCAGGACTCGCCACTGATGGAAGGCAAGACTCCGATCCTGGGTCTCGACGTCTGGGAACACGCCTACTACCTGAACTACCAGAACAAGCGTCCAGACTACATCTCGGCGTTCTTCAACGTCATCAACTGGGATGAAGTCGCTTCGCGTTACGCTGCTGCCAAAGGCTAGTCGCAACGCCGGCAATGCCAACGCTGCCGCAGATAACGCAGCAACGGTAAGCCGCGCCTGATAGCAGAGCCATCATCGAAAGGCCTGTTCCCCAAGTCGGGATCAGGCCTTTTTTCGTCGCATTCCCCTTTCCCACCGACACTGGCATTGACCCGGTTGAAAGGCGTTACTACGATCCGCCACGCTTTCCGAAATCTGAGGTCAGATTAGGGGGAGTTTTCTGAAATTTCACGTCGGATTGTCTGAAGGAGTTCTCTTCGACTTCCGATCTGAAACTAAAGGTAGGGACATGCCGGGCCGGCGCAGGACTCACCCCCTGTAGGAATGAGCTGCCGCCACCATGTCCGAACAAGAAACATCAACGAATGAGCTGGCTTGCGAAGAATGACTCTTTGCTGCCACCTCGTGCACATCCGAAGGCAAGGACGCCATGCGAATGCACACCAAACATTGGTCGCTATTTTTTGCCGTAGCCGTTTCCGTTACTTCCGTGGCAGCCACGGGGTGCAAGTCGATGCCAGGCTACGGTTACATGGCTCGCTGGGGTGCTCCTGAAAGCAAGGCTGCTGGCGCCTCGGAAGCTCCGAAGTACGCGGCGAACACGCCTTCTTCGACTTCAACCCCGACCCCTTCTTCGGCCCAGATGGCAAGCCGTACGGCTGTCACGCCGAATTACCTGGCCGGTGCGACGCCTTCGTCCGCTCCGACGGCCACCAGCCCATACAACTATCAGCAAGCCGCTGCCGGCGCTGCTCAAACGGCCCAGGCCTCGATGCAGCCACAACGCGGCTTCTACTCGGCAAGCCCAAGCCCGAGCCCATCGGCTCAGATGGCCAGCACCGCCGGTCCACAGTCGAGCTACAGCAACGGTGGCTATAGCCCAGCACCTCCGACCAGCAGCTATGGTACCTCGCCAGCCGCTTACACCGCCAGTGCCAACTCGGCCGCCGGTTACAACAGCACCGCTCCGGTTGGTTACTCGGCTCCACCTACCTCGTACACCCAGCCTGGCGGATCCACTTCGCAGTACAGCGGTGGTTCGAGCTACACCGGTGGACCGGCTTACCCAGCCACGCAGCCATCGAGCTACAGCGGAAGCCCAACTAGCCCAGCCGCTTCGACGGGCACCAGTGCTTATCCATCGACCTCGAGCCCTTCGGCCACTGGTTACCCAACCACCTCGACTCCACAGTCGAGCTACCCGTCGACCTCGACGCCGCAGTCGACCTATCCATCGACCAGCACTCCGACCGGTTCGGCTTACCCATCAACCAGCGGTAGCCAGTCGAGCAGTTCGTATCCTTCGACCAGCAGCTACTCCAGCACCGCTGCCCCGAATCCAAACAACTATCAGTCGATGACCAGCCCAAGCTACCAGACTGCTTCGGCAACTTCGGCTGCGGGCGCCGATTCGCACTATCGCCCAGGTGGCACTGCTGACTACAGCGGAAGCTCTTCCAGCGGCACTACTTCGCGTTACGGCAGCACCGACTCGTATCCTTCGACGTCGACATACACTCGCTAGTCTGCCGGCGAAGCTCATCGAACAACACCACGGGGGAGCGATTCATGATCGCTCCCTTTTTTTATGCGCACAGATCTCGCGATGAAGACAAGTGGTTTGGCGACTTTCGCAGGGGAACCGATCGTCCGCGTGGCGACCCAAGAAGTCTTGCCGCGCGATCCCAGGGTGGACTTACCCTGGGATTGGTCGCGGTAAGATCGAAAGCCAGACTCCGAAGAAACCTGGCTCCTTGCCCAAGACGGTTTACCGTCCGGTAGGACAAAACGACTGCTGAATCACACGGGAAAGAGTTCCCTTAATCTTCAGTGCAGTCATCTCTTTTTCAGCGGCAGCACGATCTGCGAAGGTGCCAACGCGTTTCCAGGCATGTTCCGTCGCATCAAAGACGTCGACAAAAACCTGCCTCGCCATCCCTCCCGGGGCACTCACGGAAATCCATTTTTCCGTTGCTCGGTGAATGGATTGATTCATAGCTCAATCTCCCAAGAAAATAGATGCGGTTCCTTTTCCATCGAACCGTTTCCTCCTGGCAGATCACTCAATTTCAATGAATTGAGATGGAGGTGAAAGATTTGCGGAGACCTGCAACGTAATTCCCGCACGAAACCAGCCTAAGTGCCCGGATTTTTCCCTTCAGAATGCCGATAACGGCAAACCCTCATCCGGGTAAAGTCCGTCGACCGCAGGGGGACCATCCGCGGCGACATATATCGCTCGCCGCACCTTGGCCGGACGGTCCCCACGGATCGGACAGATCCAGATATCAAAGCTGGTTGCTGGGTTTCGTTACCAGCCCAATACCATGTTAGATTCAATGGCGCGGCGGGCCTGATTCAGGTCGTTTCCGGTTTCGTTCATATACAACCGGATCGCGTGGACCTTGTCTCCTTCCGCTTTCGACAAGCACTCGCGAGCGACTACGCATGGATCGAGCGGCCCTGTTGTGAGGCCGAGTGCCGCCTTCGAGATCACCCACGACATGCGTGGACGCTTCGAGATGCGGATAATGTCATCACCGGGGTAGTTGTCGTAGACCTGGCCTTTGGCTTGGTTCTCGTCATCCGCCCAGGTGATGACGATATGTGCATTCGTTTCGACCTCGAAAAGCGCCATGGGTAAATCTCCTTTCAACGAAGATTCAAGAGAAAGAGCGAGCAGGAAAAGAACTCGGACCCCATCGTCGCCTGGTCCGACACTCGCCCTCGTCACCCATGCAGCCATTCCGCTACGACATCGCGGACCACTGGGGCGCGACTGCCGATACCAATCGGTAAGTTGTCGTGGCAGAAAGAATCATTAGCGAGGGGGACCGAAGAAGACAAAATGAGGTGGTTTCCGGCGAATTTAAAACTTCGTCGGGAAAGCGTCAAACAAATTTTGACACGGTGTTTCTCGGGAAAAAGTCTCGCAATTGCCTAGTGGTTAACTCTCTGCCGTTGTTCTCGCGAGCGGGCACATTCTGGTAGAATGGAGGCGAACAGCCTTTTGCTGGCATCCTCTGACTTTCTTTCTGCCCAATCACCTGAATCCCGAATGACCGAGCCGACTTCGCCCGAGACTCCCTCCCCTGCTCCAACGCCAACCGTTGCTCCGGCCCCGCCGCGCGAACGCCGCGTGCCGATTGCATCGATGCTGTTGATCGCGGTGCTGCTGTTTACCTTCTATGGAGTCTTCTCGTTCTTTACCAGCGACTCCGCCGCTCAGTGGAAATGGGCGGAAGTGGTCGAAGCTTTAGAGAACGACCAGAACGACCAGGCCAAGCAACTCGCCACCGAAGCCCTCGAACTGGAACCGGAAGATCCGCAGCTCCGCTTGAACGCTGCCGAGATGTACTTCCGCCTCGACGACGAGACCGAAGCTCGCAAGCAAATCGAAGAAGCGATCGCCCTCGGCAAAGAGAAACCTCAGGTCCTGCATCAGGCCGCCTTCATCCTGTCGCGTATGGGCCAACACGATGGTGCCCTCTTCCTGGCAGACAAGGTGGTTGACCTGGCAGAAACCAAGAAGACCATCCATCTGCATCAGGCTCTCAATCAGCGTGCCTACACCATCGCCATGGCGGCCGGTGACGACGAAGCTACGCCAGAGCAAATCGAACAGGGGATGAAAGACATCACACGTGCCATCGACATGTATGGCCACGAGGCGACCTATATCGACACGCTGGGCTACTTGAAGGTGTTTGCCGGTGATCCTGAAGGAGGCCTGCACGACCTGGACACGGCCATCGAGTTCTACGAGTCACGCCGCACGAAGATGCTGCAAGACCTGACTCCAGAACAGATCGAGAACATGCCCAAGAATGTTGCTTCGCTCGACAAACAGTTGAAGCAAGTTCTGTCGGTGCTCTATTCGCACCGGGCTACCGCTTATGAAAAGCTGGAAGAGCCAGAGAAGGCCCAAGAAGATCGCGACCGAGCCGACGCGTACGGGCTCGATCGCAAACGAGGCTTTTGGTAAACGAGCGTCTTAGACCGCTTCTGGCTGACGCTGTTCGATACGCTGCGTTCCGACCTGATTGTCCAACTGCATACCGAGCGTTCGTTCCAACGAGCGAACTTCTTCGAGCAGGTTATCTTCGTCTTCGGGTCGACTCGGCACCGAGAATTGCCCTGGCAGCGGATGGGGCAAGACGGCATCGCCGTTGTGGAAATAGATGCAGTTGCGACCGTTCGCTTTGGCGCGGTAAAGGGCCGCGTCAGCACGGGCCAGCAACGTTTGAGGTTCGTCTGATTCGCTGGCCTGGGCGACGCCACCACTAACGGTGACCTTCATGTCCTGCTGGACGGCCGCACGAACACGTTCGGCAAAGATCAAGGCACCGGCCAACGTGGTTGAAGGCATCAGCACGACAAATTCTTCGCCACCATACCGTGTCACCACGTCGGTTTCGCGAACGCAGTTGTCGATCAGGCTGGCGACCGCCTGCAGCACGCGATCTCCTTCCAGGTGACCGTACTCGTCGTTGATTTTCTTGAAGTGATCGACGTCGATAATGCAGAGCGAGAAGGTCAGCTCGTAGCGATCTTTCATCGCGAACAGGCTCTCCAGACTATCGTCGAGAGCCCGGCGATTGCTGAGACCGGTGAGTGGATCGGTGCGAGACTCGGTAAACGTCATCAGCAAGTTGGCTTGCTGTCGCACTTCGTCGTAGGCGTTAGCGATTTGAGCCGAGAGTCGAATCGTCGGACTGAGCATGCGCTCGGCTTCTTCGCACAGAGTTTGCCACGATTCTCCAGGCTGATCCTCGTTAGAACTCATCATGGTAATGCGTTCTTTGAAATGAGCGATGCTCGACTGGTGTGCCGACAGGTTGCGACGTACCTCCCGCGAGATTTCTTCCAATTGGCGTACGATCGCCTTGGCGCGTTTCAGTTCGCGCCGGGCGTAAGCTTGATCGGTCGATTCAGGTTTCTGATTTCGTTTGCCAAGGAAGTATCCGATCAGGGCGATTAATGCCATCGCCACTGGGGTCGGTATTCCCATAATCCAGTCTTCCATCCTGGCCTGTCCTGCACACGTTAAAGTTGGATCGAGTGATTGCTCATACTCTGTTTCTGTTCCCGCTTACTGGCGTCCTACGACCTGGTCTTTTTGCCCACCCCCTGCATGCAGAGGAAACCAAAGCCGACGACAACTGCAAACGCGATGGTCCATTCCACACTTCCCATATGCACGACAAAGTCTTCGATTTCGCGGATGACCTGAAATACGAGCTGGCGCATGGCCGAATCCCTGAGACTTGGTAACAAATAGGAAGGCAGAACGTGGTTCCACTTTTCAACGCTAGGTCACAAACGAGAGGAATGTGGAGAAAACAGCTCAGAATGCTCGGTTTAGGAAGTCCCTTTTGGGGGAGAACCAGGCAATACAAACGGCAAAACTGGCATTTCCCGCCTCGATAAGATTTTGGGCAAAAAAGCGGTTAAGAAATTGCCAGGGGGGCCTTGAGTTTCAGAACGATGGGCCTATATTTACTTATCTCAACGCGAGACAAGTTGGGGCCGTAGCTCAATTGGTTAGAGTACCGGACTGTCGATCCGGTGGTTGCGGGTTCGATCCCCGTCGGCCTCGCTTCTCTGATTTCGATCAGAAGCGAATTAAAAAAGGCAGTTGCTAAGCATTTAGCGACTGCCTTTTTTTGTGCGCGGATTGAACGTCTTCGGCACTTTCAGACCGGATAAAAACGGCGGGGGAATCGTGAAGCCCAACGACGCGGAACCGATACTACGGCGGATACTTATCGAGGCAGGCTTCGATTTCTCGAACCCTCAGTTGGCATTGGCCTGGGATGCCTTCAAGTCGTTCGCGGATTAGTCGGTCGAATGTGCATCGGATGGCCTGCTGTTCCAACGTGGGGAGTACGACGATCTAGAGCAACTGCACTGCCGATTCACCTGCGAACCGACTGATTTACTGGAGCCACTCAAGACCAATTTCTGATCTTTCGGTTTCCCAACCTTGGCCGACTACTTCGACGCCATTGAGAACCTTCACGAATTCAAGACGGCGGCTACCCACCCGACCTGGCAGTACGATCTCGAGCAACACATCGTCTCAATAGAATCACCACCTGGCGACTTCTTTTTTTTCTGCCCGTTGCGAGCCGAGGTGGCAGTCTCTTGATTCTCTCTGTAGACGACTGCTGACCAAAGTAAAGCTCCACGATGCCATTTGCTCGACTTGGGATTTGCTCCGATCCGCGTTATCGAACTCCGGCGATGGCGGTTCGATGGGATGCCGTTAAATCGTTTCAGATCCGTAGGTTGGCCCCAGAAGTGGGCTGATTATCGATCGAGTAACTCGTCGCTAGTTGGATGCTATATTCTGGAAAACAGCCGGCAATACAGCGTCCTGCCCCCTGGATCATCAATGCTACGGGTTGCCGCCATAGATTTTTTCTATGGATTGGTTCGAATTAATACCATCTATTCTGCCCGACCCTTGGAACGATAATTACTGGTGAGAAACGCGTATTCCGCAGCCTTTAACCTGAGCAGAAAAGCAGCCGATGCCCCAGGGACAGCCAACTGACTGGGAAGACCTAGCCGTTCGCGGAGCGACCGATGTCCTGGCTACCTTTGCGTCGACTGCCAGGGTGACGTTCGACCGTGGTCAGGCTCGTCGGCTATTGCATGAAGCGAAGCGAGCGATCCCAGGCACCGATCAATCGGCCTGGAGTAGCCGACTGGTTGAGGTTGGCGAGAGTGTCAATCTGAAGGTCCGAACGCTCGACGCTAGCATCGAGCGGATCATTGAGTTTGTCTACGATGGCACGCCGGTCGCTCACGGTTCGACCGACGACTCCGGCGACGTTCATTGGCGGGTCTTGATCCAGGCCAAACGTAATAAAGTCTTGATTCTTGATCCAGTAACCGACACGAAACGCTGGGTCTCGATATCGGGCCTGAAGAAGGAACTTTCGCTTACTGGCCTGGATGCGAAGTGCCGTTGGACCGTCGGACAGCCAGCCCTCGGTTGTCAGGCGGCAAATCGCCCGACCGACATTCCATCATCCGATCACGATGTCCGACCGTTCGATCGATTAGTATCGCTGTTCATTCCGGAACGCCGCGACCTTTGGATTCTGTTGATATTCTCGGCCATTGTCGGACTGCTGGCTTTGGCAACGCCAGTCGCCGTCGAAGTGCTGGTGAACACCGTGGCGTTCGGTCGCTATTTGCAGCCAGTCGTTGTTCTGGCGTTGATGCTGTTTGTGTTCCTTGCGTTCGCTGCCGCCATGCGAGCCTTGATCATCTTTGTGGCGGAAGTGTTGCAGCGTCGAATTTTCATCCGTGTTGTCGAAGACCTTGCCTATCGCCTGCCACGAGTTCAGCAAAGTGAATTCGATCACCAACACGGGCCTGAATTGACCAATCGATTTTTCGATGTCGTCACCGTTCAGAAGGCGACCTCCACCTTGCTGCTCGATGGGGTGGCGATTGTTCTGCAGACGATCATTGGGATGGCAGTTCTGGCGTTTTATCACCCGTTCCTGCTGGGGTTCGATATTGTCCTGCTCCTGCTGATCACCTTAGCCGTCTTTGGCTTGGGACGGGGTGCGGTTAAGACTTCGATCAAAGAATCGAAAGCCAAGTATGCGGTTGCGGCCTGGCTTCAGGAACTCGCACGGCATACCACCGCGTTCAAAATGAATGGTGGTCAGGCCTATGCCTTGGAGCGCGCCGACGATCTGGCGGTGCACTGGCTCGATGCTCGTAGAAATCACTTCCGCATCATCATGCGGCAGATTTTGTTTGTGCTGGGCCTGCAAGCCGTGGCGGCAACTTCGCTGCTGGGGCTGGGTGGCTGGCTGGTGATCTCTGGCGAAATGACGCTCGGGCAATTGGTCGCATCTGAACTGATCGTCATGATGATTTTGAGCTCGTTCGCCAAGCTCGGCAAGCATCTCGAGAACTTCTATGACCTGTTGGCATCGATCGACAAACTGGGGAATTTGTTTGATCTGAGTGTCGAACAGCACGATCGGCTGTTTCATCTGCGGGAAGGAGAACCAGCGAGCATGCGGTTCCGTAACATTTCCCTTTCACATAATAATCGCTCGGTGTTCTCGGACTTAAACCTGGAGATCAAGGCGGGTAGTTCCACCGCAGTTTTAGGAGACTCAGGCGTCGGCAAGTCGACCTTCCTCAGCTTGCTTTGCGGACTGCAACAGCCGAACAAAGGGGTCGTCGAGCTCGATGACATCGATATCCGCGAACTTCGCCCTGACTCGCTACGGGAGCATATATCGCTGGCGGGTGAGATTGGCATCTTCCATGGCACGATCCTCGAGAACATTCACCTGAATCGATCCCACATCAATGCCAAAGATGTGCGCGATGCATTAACCACCGTTGAACTGCTCGACGAATTCCAAGACTTGGCAGATGGCCTGAACACGATGCTGCAGACGCATGGCCGGCGACTTTCTCGCAGCCAGGCTTCGCGTTTGATGCTGGCTCGTGCGATCGTGGGACGCCCCCGAATGTTGCTCCTCGATGGAATCCTCGACGGGCTATCGGACGAGATGGCGAGCCGCATCTTTCAGCGATTGATCGGGCAAAAGAACTGGACGGTGATCGTAGGGACATCGCGAAAACGCCTGGCGGAGCAGTGTGACCAAACGATCCCCCTGGGCGATGCCAACTTTTTAAAGAATACATCGCGAAGTCCCCAGTAACATGAATCGATTCTAAGGGTTAGGTCTAGGAGTTTCCGATGAATACAAGGGGAGTTGAAGCCAAATGTCGGCCGTAGCGGAATCACGCCACGATAACTTGCCAGCACTCAAGTTGGTGCAATCGTCCCGTTGGGTTTGGCGATTGGCCAACGTCTTGCTAGCCATGCTTCTATTGAGCATCGTCGGCATGATCTTTGTGCCCTGGCAACAATCGGCGCGCGGTACCGGTCAGGTCATTGCCTATGCTCCCCAGGAACGCCAACAGGCGATCACGGCTCCGACGAAAGGAATCGTGGCTGTCATTGCTCCGGAACTTCGCGAAGGTTCGCAAGTGAAGAAGGGTGACTTGATCCTTGAAATGGAGCCCAGCGCGGCGAACCTGGTCGAGCAGTTAGAAGCTTCACTTCGCGATTTGGATGCCAAGGTCGATACGGCCGAGGTAAAGGCGGAAGTATACGGCCGAAACATTGTCGACTTCACCGAAGCGAAAGCAGCTGCCGTTTCGGCGGCCGATCAACTGGTGGAAGCGGCCAAAGCAAAGTGGGACTCCAAACGGAAGCAAGTGCCGGCCTACGAAGCGAAACGGCTTCAAGCCGAGCTGAACCTGGAACGCCAGACCAAACTGTTTGAAAGTGGTCTTCAGTCCGAGAAAGAGCTTGAGAAGCTTCAGAAAGACCTGAACGTTGCCGAGGCGGAACTGCTGTCAGTGCAGTTAGATGTCGAAGCGGCTGCAGGAGAGTTGGAAGCGAAGAAGAACGAGCGAATTCAGAAGGAACGCGAAGCGCAAACCAAAGTCGACTATGCCCATGCGATGCAGCAGGAAGCGTTGGGCCAGGTCGCAACCGCAACGAAGGAACGCCGAGATATCCAAATCAAGCTTTCCGAGTTGCAGCGATTGAACATTCGCGCCCCGCGTGACGGAACCTTGTATCGTGTGCAAGTTTTCGAGCAAGGTCAGATGTTGAAGGAAGGAGATCCGCTGTTCACGATTGTCCCGGAAACAACCCAACGGGCAGTCGAACTTTGGATATCTGGCAACGATATTCCACTGGTGCAAACCGCCGATCATGTGCGACTGCAGTTCGAGGGATGGCCGGCGGTTCAATTCGCTGGCTGGCCTTCGGTGGCAGTCGGAACGTTCGGCGGAACAGTCGCGACGGTCGATGCCACTGACGATGGAATGGGTAATTTTCGAGTACTGGTCGTGCCTGACAAGGACAGTGCCTGGCCGTCGGACCTCTACCTGAGGCAAGGCGTTCAAGCAAACGGCTGGGTCATGCTAAACCAAGTTCCCGTAGGCTATGAGATATGGCGACAACTGAACGGATTCCCTCCGACGGCCGCAGGAAGCAAGAAGGCCGACAACAAGAAGCCTCCGAAACCCAAAGTGAAGCTGCCCAAGTAGCCCGAACCGCTCGTATCGCAGGCGTCGTTACTTTGTCGCTGGCAATGCTTGCCACGGGATGCCGCTCGACCACGCCTGCCGTACCAACCTACACTGAAGCGCCGCCGACAACTGCTTCAACCGTGGCATCGCCATCTCAATCCAGCGTTTCAGCCAATTCGGTCGAGCCGCCCGATCTGCGGACGGTTTCGTTCGATGAAGAACTGAAGCCGCCGACCAATGACGCTTCTCAGCTCGAAGCGGTCCCGCTAGAAGAAATTGAACCGGCTCCGCTGAGCATGCAAGACGTGCTGATGGCGGTCGAAGCCTCGTATCCGCTGCTGACCAGTGCTTACCTTAGCCGAGACGTTGCCGCAGGCGAAAACATCGCGGCTTGGGGTGACTTCGACTTGCTGCTGAAGGCATCTTCGGAATCGCGTCCGGAAGGTTACTATCAAACCTATCGTCAGAAGGTCTCGATGGAGAAGCCGCTGTTCTCGGGCGGTTACCTGTATGGTGGTTATCGCCTGGGAGAAGGTTACTTCCCGGCCTGGTATGGTGGTCGAGAGACGAACGGCGGTGGCGAGTTCGCCGCGGGCATCGGCATTCCGTTGCTCAAAGGTCGAGCGATCGATCAACGACGTGCGCAATTATTTCAAGCCGAGATGGAGCGACAACGGGTCGAACCCGAGATACGTGCTCAGTTGATTGAGTTTACGCGTGTCGCCAGTATCTATTATTGGGATTGGGTCGCCGCTGGGATGGCTCGCGATGCCCAGCGTGGGCTGCTGGAACTCGCCCAAGAACGCGTGCAGAACATTCAGAGACGAATCGAACTTGGCGACCTGAAGTCGATTACCCGCATCACCAACGAGCAGTTGATTGCGGCTCGCGAAACGAAGCTGATCGAATCGGAACGCAAGCTGCAAAGCTCTGCGATCAAGCTTTCTCTCTTCTTCCGCGATCCTGCCGGTCAACCACTCTTGCCACACGAATCGCTGCTGCCGAATCACTTTCCGGATGAGGCCCTTCCTGCGACTCAAGAACTGGCCGAAGCAGCGGACACCGCCGTTGCCGCTTCGCCGCTGTTGGCCGACCTCGACTGGAAGATCCGCCAGGTCCGCGTCGATCTGCAGCAAGCCGAGAACTCTCTGCTGCCGAAGCTCGACGCGCAGCTTTATGCCTCGAAAGACATCGGCGAGCCAACCAGTCCCCAGGGCGAGAAAACGCCGTTCGAGTTGGAAGCCGGTATCTTTGGCGAAGTCCCTTTGCAACGTCGCGCGGCGATCGGCAAGGTGACGGCGACCGAAGCCAAGCTTCAACAGCTGTCCGCCAAACGCCAATACACGGCCGAAAAGACCGTTGCGACCGTGCAAGATGCGATCTCGGCCCTGTTGAATGCGGAAGAGAGAACCAAGCGAGCCGAACAAAACGTGCAACTTGCCGAAGAAGCCCTTCGACTGGCACGTATTCAATTCAATGCTGGCGATATCGATGTGGTCGAATTGAATATCTACGAGCAATCCGCCACCGATGCCCAACTGATCGATATTTCAGCTCAGGCGGACTTCTTCAAAGCGATCGCCGACTATCGCGCCGCATTGAACATCACCCCTTAGCAGCGAACGGCTTCACTTGAATGTGTCGTTTTCTCCCCATCCATGTTGAATTGCGTTCAGCGATTTTTGTAATCAGGACCGTTTGATTAGCGTTCCTGAAATCGTCGAAGCTTCTGTGTAGAATCTATTTGCTTCGCTGTTTTGGCTTCGATCTACCAACGATTGCTGCAGCGATGACCTGCCCATTTCTCTCCGTTGAAACGGAAAATCGCCTGCCCTATTTCTTCCGGTTCGCCATGTTGGAAGTCGACGATATGAGTGCTCGCCTATTGGCCCGGAACAATTGCCCCGGGACAGGTCAGCGAAGGCCTGTTCGATCTGTGCGACATGTCCAACACGCCACTAGGTATCGGAGGCATCACCGATAAGATCCCGACGGAACGCTTCATCGATGGGATCGGTCAGACCTCGTTCTTATTAACCGATGGAGGTCACTCCAAGCGAGACGCGGTGTTCACCTATGCCGAGAACATGCTGATGGCAATTCGCTGGATGGAGTACAAAGTTCACTTCAAAGTGTTCAAAAATGAATTCCCGCGACGCAACCTCGACCAGAGCACCGTCCATGAACTGGGCAATGAGTCCGTGGGGCTTCAACCTTTACATGGATCCATAAGAGCAAGGCAGTACTGGCCACTCTCGGTTTGAATGGGGCTTGCGTCAGGCGATGCAGAAAGCAGGCCGCCATAATGCCACGTTCGAGAAATACCCGCGCAAAGATATCGGTCTGCAAAAACCAAGTCAGGAACGCCTAGGCCTCTTCAACCGACTCGTCGACGGCTTCGTTCTTGAAGGCATCGACCGCCGTATAAATCTGGTTGATCAAAAGCTTCCGCTGCAGCGGCTTCGTCGCGAAGTCGCTGCAACCGGCCGACAAACACGACTCGCGATCGCCTGGCATAGCGTGCGCTGTCAGGGCGATGATGGGATAGGCAAAACCAAGTTTTCGCAGGTGCTCCGTGGCAGCATAACCATCCATCAGCGGCATCTGCATATCCATCAGCACCAGGTCGAAAGGCCGATCCTCTTGCAAGGCGGTCATTGCCTCGTCGATGGCCTTCTGGCCGTTTTCGACCAGGCTCACCTGACCGCCCGCTTTCTCCAGAAAATACCGGATCAGTTTTTGGTTATCCGCTCCATCTTCGGCGACCAGGACATGGATTCCGGCAAGCGGATTCTCTTGGTCCGCAACGTCGATCAACTCCCTCGGACGCGCGACTTGAATCCCTGCTTCCAGGCTCTTCCACGGTCCCTTCGGTAGTCGATCCGCTTTGCCTACCGGCAAGCGAACCGTAAAAGCGCTGCCCACGCCAAACTCGGAAGTTACTTCCAGTGTGCCACCCAGCAAGTTGGCCAGAGCATGCGAGATGCTGAGTCCCAGACCGGTGCCACCGAACTTGCGTGTCATCCCGGCACTGGCCTGCGTGAACGAGTTAAATTCTTCGATCAGCTGAAGTTGGTTCTCGTCCATGCCAATGCCGGTATCGACAACGACGAACTCGATAACCTGGGCCAGGCCATCGTACGAGACATCGAGCGCGACGCTGCCGGTCTCAGTAAACTTGATCGCATTGCCCACCAGGTTAATCAAAATCTGCCGCAGTCGCGTTGGGTCAGTCAGAATCGTCGGCGGCAGCACCGACTTGAAATGCAAATTGAACTCAAGTCCCTTGCTGCTGGCACGTTCTTCCAACGCGGTCACGACATCGTTAACGAGTTGACGTGGTTCGGCTTGAATACGTTCAATGACCATCTTGCCTGCTTCGATCTTCGACATATCGAGGATGTCGTTGATGACCGACAGTAAGTGGTTGCCATTGCGTCGGATCGACTCAAAAGCCGTTCGCCGCTGGGGTGGTGCTTTGTCGAGGCCGTCTTCGCCGAGTAATAGATCGGTGTACCCAAGGATCGCCGTCATTGGCGTGCGGATCTCGTGGCTCATGTTCGCCAGGAAGTCGCTTTTCTGGCGATTGGCCGCGTTGGCTTCTTCCGCCAGTTTCTCAGCCTTCGCGCGTTCAATCTTCAACTCGGCGACGGTCTTGCGAAGCTCTTCTTCTGCTCGCTTTTGATCGTCGATTTCCGTCAATGAACCCGCCATCCGGATTGGTCGCCCCTGTTTGTCACGAGTCGCCAGACCTCGCGTGCGGAACCAACCATACTCGCCAGATTCCTTCTTCACGCGGACCTGGATATCAAATCGTTCCCCCATTTTCAGATGCCGCTCCAATGCGGCCATGCCTTCGTCGACATCATCGGGGTGCACACGCTGGACAAAGGCCTGCAAACTAGGTTCCAGACAATCGAATTTTTCAGCCTTCAATCCGAGCAACCGTTTAAACTGATCGGAATACCAGACCACCTTGGTTTCAGGATAGAGGTCCCACAGTCCGTCCGAGGTTCCCCGGATCGCTCGTTCGAAACGGTCTTGTTGTTCGACCAGTTGTTTACGGGCTTTGTCGACTTCGGCTTGGGCTTTGACGCGTTCCGTGATGTCAAACCGCAACGAAACAAAGCCGGTGATCTTTCCGGCGGGATTCGTCAGCGGCAGCATCATCGCATCGACCCAATACAACGATCCATCTTTGGCTCGATTGCATACCTCGCCACGCCAGGTCTTTCCTGAGGCGATCGTCCGCCACATGCCGATCCAGAACTCTTTAGGATGATGGCCAGAGTTGATGATGCGATGATTTTTGCCCAGCAATTCGGCACGCGTATATTGGCTTAGCGCGCAGAAACCTTCGTTCACATCAACAATCTTCCCTGACCGGTCGGTAACCGAGATCAACATGTAAAGATCAATGATCTTCCGCCACGACTGCTTCTCTTCAATCGCTTCAAGGGCGCGTCGCTGGGCATCGATGACCGCTTGTTGAAGTTCCAGGCGATGTCGCATCACTTCGTTTTGCAAAGAGAGCATCGAATCGACCGCGAAGCCCATCGCGACCCCATAGGCCGCTAGACGCAGGACATGACAACACCACCAGGACGATTCCCAGAGTGTGGTTTGTTCCATCAACAAGTTCGCCGCACCCAGCAGCAGACAGTGCACCATAAATAACAAATCGTCGCGTTGGCGATACTTGCGAAACGCACCCCATAGCCGAAACGCTGCCAGCAGTATCAACGCGCCGCCAGCGATATTCAGCCAGATCGCGATCGGCGAAAACATTCCGTCATTCAGCATCCGAGGAACGGCGTTCGGCAGCAGGAATCCCAGCACCCCCATGGCCACCACGATGGTCGCCATTGAAAAGCAGATCGTCTTCAGGCGGCGACTCTCTTGCGGCTTATACCAGACCATTGCATACAGAGCCCCTCCGGCGAATGCACCGATCGAGTGAAGCCATACAAACGCATCACCCGACGGCAGAATGCTGTGGAGGCCATCCAGGATCGACATTGCCATCAAGCCATAAGCCAATGGCAAACTAAACGTCGTCCCACGACCCAGGCGGCGATTGATCAAAATCAACCCACTCACCATGACTCCGATGCTGGCGCCGACGGTTTCCATGACGGCATGCAGAGAGGGGTTGTAGTAAACCCAGCTTGCCATCGAAGAACTAATCGCAATGCCTAGCAGGTGAATCAACACGCTCGCGCCCAGGCACAGCAATATCCACCATACCGTTCGCCGGCGATTGGGAGGCGTGCGTTCCGGCAGACCGGTAGGAACTCCGGCTTGCTCGGCGTCAGGCCTCGGCGAGCCTACGGGCTCGGGCTGGCTGGGAAGGGTCGACATCTCTACAGGCCTACTGGTGATTCACGTCGGCGCGCTTTGGGGATCAGAAAATGGTTCCTGGTAAGCCTCAGACACCCTTGATGCCATGCGCGAAAGGGGGCCTGAATTTGTTGTTAACCGCAGTTCTCTCTACCCTGCCTCATCGGAAAGATTGTTACAAAGTGCATAGAAAGTCCGGATAACCAGAACTGCTTTCAGGCCAATATCCACCCACAGACTGTCATTTAATTCGCTCAGCCAGCTTTGCGCCAGCTTCCACCCGATCCAAGGACATAGAGCCTCCCATCGAGGCTAGCCAAGCCGGTTATCAAACGTCCGCTTCTACAGCCGGAGGCCTTCATCTGAGACAGAAGTTATCAATTCAACAACAACTTTCCCTACCTTCCCTCGCCCGTACAATCATTGCAAGCATTTACAGCATAAAGACTTAAGCTCTTTTCGATCCTTTTTGGCATGGGTCGTGCATTTCTATTGAAGTGCGTAAGCAAAGGAGACGCAGCCAGGAGAACAGGGGGTTTTCCTCTGCGAACTCATACACGAAGAGGAGAAGAATGATGAAGTCCTACATGATTGCTGCCATCGTCGCTGTCGGTTTGATTTTCGGTGTGAGCTCGTCTGCCTATGCAGGCGGACCTCACGGCGGCCACCATGGGCACCATGGCCACCACGGCGGCTATTACCAGCACGGGAACCATGTCCATCATCGTGGACATATCCACTATGCCCCCCGTCAGTCCTACTACCGATCGTATTACGCTCCGCGTTACGGCTATGGCTACGGGAATCCTTACTACTACCGCGGTAGTGGCTTCTATTACGGAAGTCCAGGTTTCTCGGTTGGCGTTCGCTTCTAATCGATAGAGACGACACACGAACTCCAACCGCTTTGAGCCCCTGGCAATACACCGCCAGGGGCTTGTTGCTGC
This sequence comes from Bremerella cremea, assembly GCF_039541315.1. Taxonomy (GTDB): domain Bacteria; phylum Planctomycetota; class Planctomycetia; order Pirellulales; family Pirellulaceae; genus Bremerella; species Bremerella cremea. Next base: position 1,052,907 of record NZ_BAABFZ010000003.1, read on the forward strand.
GCGGTCCGAACTCGCTCACCCCTCGTTTTTCCGAGCTTTGGGCACTAAATTGGGATGCTTACTCGAATACGGAAGTCTGACAGATGCTGCATCTCCAATCCGAGTCGGGCCAACGGTGGCTCGACCAGGTCGAGAAGAACACCGACGTGGTGTTGATCGACCATGCCCATTGCGAAAAGAAAGCGGCCGGTACCGCACTGAATCTCATCTTTGCTTATGTCGAAGATGAAGAGCTTTGCCGCGAGATGACCTTAATCGTGAACGAAGAACTCGAGCACTTTAACATGGTGCGCGATCTCTTGAAGCGACGTGGCATTCCGTTTCGCCGTTTGAAGCCCTGTAACTACGGAGCACAGTTGCATGACCTGATTCGCAATCAGGAACCGCAACGAGCCGTCGACCGGTTGCTGGTCGCTGGCCTGATCGAAGCCCGCAGTTGCGAGCGATTCGGTTTGCTTCGCAAGCATTTACCTGACGCGGAACTGCGAGACTTCTACGACAGCTTGTTCGAGTCAGAAGCACGCCATCATGCGGTTTATGTCCGTCTGGCGAAGCATTTTGCTCCGGAAGCGGAAGTCATGCAGCGCCTCGATGAGTTGGCAGCTGCCGAAGCGGCCATCATTGCCACTGGTGACGAAAACGCCAGGGTGCATAGTTAGGCTTTTCTTCCCTAATTTACCAGCGAGTTGAAGCCGATCCCCGATTTGCTAAACTCACAATTTTTGGCCCCACCTTCGGTCGACCATTGGCAGAATGCCACGAACTAGCAGTCGCCAGGAAAGAATCCAGACTCCTCATGAGCACCGATACTGAACCTAAGTGTTCTCCTACCCATCCGGCCTTGAGCGGCTCTGAAAAAGCCATTCAGGGGCTTCGCGAGACGGGGCAGTACTTCTTTCAACGCGGTTGGTCGGTCGGCACCAGCAGCAACTACAGCGTGGTCGTCAATCGCAGCCCGCTGCAGTTGATGGTTACGGCCAGCGGCATGGACAAAGGCCGCTTGAAGCCGAACGACTTCGTTCGTTGCAACTACGACGGTAACCAGGTCGACGGCTCGAACATGCCTACCACCGATCAGCCACGCTCGTCGGCCGAAACGCTGCTGCATGTCGTGATCGCTCGTATGGAAGAAGTTGGCTCGGTGCTGCATACGCACTCGGTCTGGGGCACGCTGTTGTCGGATCACTTCGGCGCCAAAGGGGGCTTCGAGATCGAAGACTACGAAATGCTGAAGGGCCTGGCTGGCGTCAAGACCCATCAGCACGTCGAACATGTTCCAATCTTCGAGAACACCCAAGACATTCCGAAGCTGTCCGAAAAAGTCGAGAAGCGTCTGCACGACGAGTCGCAGCCACCGATCCACGGCTTTTTGATTCGGAACCATGGCCTCTATACGTGGGGTGAAGACCTGGACGAAGCTCGTCGTCATATCGAGATCTACGAGTTTCTTTTCGAGGTCCTCGGGCGTAAACTGGCAGCACAAGGCAAGCTTTGCCAATCGGTCTAAGGTTCCCGCCAAACCACTTTTCGCACACGTCACATTCATCTGAGATTCGCCTGATTGGCGAAGGGAGAGAACGGCACTATGGCCAGCATTTCCATTCCTGACGAAAACCGCACTATCACCGACGTCCAGGAAATCTGCGACTTCCTCAAGCCGTTCGGAATCTGGTACGAAAAGTGGGAAGTCGCCGGACGCATCGGCGAGAAGGCCACCAACGAAGAGATCCTGGAAGCATACAGCCCCGAGATCGAACGCCTGAAACAACAAGGCGGTTTCGTCACGGCTGACGTGATCAACGTTTCGCCAGAAACGCCGAACCTGGATGCCATGCTCGAGAAGTTCAACAAAGAACATACCCACAGTGAAGACGAAGTCCGCTTCACGGTGGAAGGCCGCGGCGTGTTCCACATCAATCCGGAAAATGGTCCGGTCTTCGCTGTCCAAGTCGAAACAGGCGACCTGATCAACGTGCCACGCGATACCCAGCACTGGTTCAACCTGTGCACTGATCGCCACATCCGCTGCATCCGTCTGTTTGAAGATCCTACCGGCTGGACTCCGCATTACATGGAAGATGGCGTGCACATCAAGTACTCGCCACTTTGCTGGGGACCAGACTACCTGGCCAAGGCCGACGATATCGATCCTGTGGTGAACGTCTAATGGCGGCACCCTGGAATGTCATCCTGCTGGATATCGAAGGAACGACTTCGAGCGTTCGCTTCGTTTACGATGTGATGTTTCCTTACGTCCTCAAGGGGCTGGACAGCTTCCTGGTGCAATCCTGGAACGATCCAGCCTTGGCACCGGTCCTCGATCAGATCGCTCAGGACGCCGGCCGCGAGAGCTTCCTCGCTTGGACGGCCGATCTGACCGACGAAGAGCAGCGCCGCGAGAAAGTCGCCACCGAGATTCGCCGCCTGATGGATGGCGACGTCAAGGCAACTGGCCTGAAGGCGTTGCAGGGCATGATCTGGAAAGATGGCTTCGAGCGGGGCGAAATGATCGCCCAGGTCTACGACGACGTCCCCCCTGCCCTGGAAACATGGACTAAGGCGGGCATGCGCGTCTACATCTATTCGTCCGGCAGCATCGCGGCCCAGAAACTGTTCTTTGGTCACAGCGAAGCAGGCAACCTGCTCCCTTACTTCTCCGGGCACTTCGATACGACCACTGGTCCGAAGAAGGAAACCAAGAGCTACGACACGATCGCCGCGGAAGTGGGCGAGGCTGCCGAGAAGATTCTGTTTATCAGCGATATCGTCACTGAACTGGATGCCGCCAAAGAAGCTGGCATGGACACTCGTCTGAGCATCCGACCTGGCAACAAACCGGTCGAAGATGGGCACACCCACGAGCCGATCGCGAGCTTTGCCCAGGTTTCCATTGGCTAGCGTTGCAGTCTCAGCAGCCTGATAATTCCGCAAATCTTGCCATGTTTTTTCGCGATCGCGGCCAACACTTGCCGCGGTCGATGCGTATCGTAGCATGACACCGCTCGACATGCGTGGGCTGATTGGGAAACAGGAACAGCCCAGGCCGCATGTCGCCAGCATCCCGGCAAGCACGGAAGAATAGGATTCTCTCTTTCGCAACGAATGCGACCTGCTTTGACGCCGCGACGACCTCTTTTGGACTCGCATCGGAAAGGCCAGCACTTATGGTTCGCTTTGTTTGCACGCTGATGGCATTCAGCCTGATCACTACGACTTCGACTCCCTCGTGGGCCGCATCGCCGGTTCAATTCGATGTCGGTTACCTAACTGCCGCTCGTGATGTTACCTCCCCCGAGTTCAAGCACGCTCGCCCAGGCTATCGCCTGCTGCAGATGGACGTGCTGATCTCGACAATGGTCGACTCCCGTATTTCGGAAGACCTGGTCGAAACGACCTTCTTCATCGAACCGCACAATCCACGGATTCAAATCGAAGACTTCTCGCCGCAGACCACGCTGCAAAGTCCCTACGCCGGCAATATCTCGACCGAGAACCGCACCGAGTTGGAACTCAACGGAAAGGTCTCGGCAAAAGACGCCATCACCCCAACGCTCGGAGGCGATGCTTCCGTCGGTGTAACCCGGAAACACTCTTCGGTCGAAAAGGTCGATGTGTTGCCGGAACTCAAACTGGTGGCCGCCAGCGGAACGATCCATCGCGGTCGGGGCGTTTTCTTTCGCTTCAATCGATCAAAGCAAACGAGCCTGGAAGGTACCACCGCGCTCGGGATCGTCGTCGCCGTGCCCGAGAACTGGTCGGCCGATACGATGACCGTTCGTTGCCGAGCGAAGATTCGCCAGCCGGTTGTCCCTGGCGGTCCGACGAAAGAGGTCGACCTGCCAGAGATTCGCTATACCGTTGCCACCTATCAAAGTGGTGACCGCTACGCTTCCCAGGTCGCCGATCGCTACATCCAGGAAGAAGCCCGTTGGCAAAGCATTCAGCGGGAATACGCCGACGAGATTCGCAATCGCCGCCACGACTCGCCGCTCGACTACCTGACTTCCATCGTGCGTCCAGACAGAGCATCCGGCAGCATTGCCGAACGGATGCAGCGTTCGCCCGAGAAGGCCTCGCGGGAACTCCCTTCGGCGGTGGTCGACGCCTACTATCGCTACCAGGAAGCGAAGTCGCTGCTCGACAGTTGCAATGGGCTCCGCCCTCTCGTCCGAGCCCAGGTCACCGACGAAACGGCGGTCGCCAACTCATCTGTTTCGATCGATACCCAAGAGAAGTAAGACACACCTTCGCGTTTCAACAGCAAAGGCCCGGCGAAGTCGATGCTTCACCGGGCCCTTCATGTTTCTTGATAGTCGTCAGCCGTTGACTTAGCTGGTGGTTTCCAGATCGAGGTACTCGACCGGAATGTTCTTGAACACCTCTTCCATGCTGGTGACGCCTTGGGCCACTTTCAGCATCGCTGCTTTACGGAAGGTGATCATGCCCATCTCTTCGGCCATCTTCTCCAACTCGTGGGTTGGATGCCGGGCAACGATCGCTTCTCGCAGCCCACGATTGACGGTCACCATCTCGAAGATCGCCGTTCGGCCGCAGTAGCCTTCATTCTCGGCCGATGGGTCAGGGCCATAGAAGTGGGTCCCCTCGCCTGGTTCAAGCAAGGATTCGATATCGGCGAACGTGTTGCCGGTCGAACCAAGCTCGTACTTCATCCGCGTTTCAGGATCGAGCGTTCGCACCAATCGCTGAGCGATCACCCCTCGTAGACAGCTTGCCAGGAAGTAAGGGTGAATGTCGAACGAAAGCATGCTTTGCACCGCACCAGTGGCGACCGGGGCATGCAGCGTGGCGAAGACCAGGTGCCCGCTGTTGGCCGCGCGAACGGCGGTGACGGCAGTCTCTTTATCGCGTATCTCGCCGACCATGATGATATCTGGCTGCTGACGAATCACGCCGCGAAGTAGTTCCGGGAAGTCGAGGCCGACCTTCGTGTTCACTTGCGACTGGCGAATGCCTGGCAGCGAGAACTCGATCGGGTCTTCCAGCGTGTTGATCTTACGACTTCCATCGTTCAGATGCTGAAGACAAGCATAAAGCGTCGTTGTCTTACCGGTGCCGGTCGGGCCAGTCACCAGGACCAATCCCGATTCCGACTGCAACATTTCCATCAACGCGTTGCGGTCGTGACGACCGAGGCCGATCTGATCGATCGACAGCAGATTGTTGGCCCGATCGAGCAAGCGGATCGTCAGGTCTTCCCCTTCCCGGGTAGGGATCAGGTTCAATCGCAGGTCGATCACCTTTTCATCGTCGCGATAGATCCAGCGTCCATCTTGCGGACGGCGACGTTCGGTGATGTCGATGCCGGCCAATGCCTTCACGTAGTTCAACAGTTGGCGACCTTCACTAGCGGCCAGCGTTGTGATGTTCTTCATCCGTCCCCACAACCGCATAGCGATCTGGTAGTGCGGTTCGCCGGCGAAGATAAACAAGTCACTGGCGCCCACCATTGCACAGTGCTCGATCAGCAACCGCATCTGGGCTTCTGGTTCGAGGTTGTCGCTGTCGATCTGGGCGAAGTCGATTCCGTGGGAGTTCTTATTGTGAGTTGACACCAGCTAGTTTCTCCGCTTCCGCAGCATTGGCCGCGCTATCAAAGACAAGATCCATACGCATCAGTTTGAAGACGTTCGCCACCGCTGGCGGAGCCGAATAGCAAACCATGCGGCCGCCATTTTCCGCGAATCGCTTATGGCAGGTCAGCAGCCAACCGATTCCGCTGGAATCGATCACCTCAGTACCTCCCAGATCGAGAAGAACGGTCAGCGTGTAGGCCTCGGGACCAAGCAGCGTCGCGATCGGTTCTTGATCGCGGGACATGCCGTCCTGGCTGACTCGTCCAGAAACGGCGATGTGTACGTGGCTGTCTTTCGTGGAAACGATCTGTAGATTCATGAGCAAGCCAAGTCTCGCTTCACCGAGTGCGAAGCGATTCGTCTAAAGGTGGTCACGTCTTGAATTCGACCAGCCTCGACAAGGCGTCAACAAGCGATCCGCGAAGATTGGCTCTTGGCGGATTCAGCACATCACGCAAGGCTTAGTCGAACGTTCGGCAAATGAGGCCACCATCGGCAAGGATGGTGGTACCTGTAATGTAGGCTCCCGCATCACTACCTAGCAACAAGGCGGGACCTACCATATCCATCGTCTCACCCCACCTCTTGACGGCGGTTCGCTCGGCGAAACGCTGTTTTTGCTCGTCGTTTAACAAGCTCATCGGCAGGTCGGTAGCAATCGGGCCAGGACAAATGCAATTCACGGTGATTCCGTAAGGCCCTAGTTCCAACGCGTGTGCTCTGGCCATACCAATGAGTGCCGCTTTCGTTCCGGAATAGAGTCCTCGCCCCGGATTCGAGGCTAGCGCCATGACACTCGAGAGATGGATGATTCGGCCCCAGTTCTTTTCCTTCATCCCCGGAACAACATGGCGGGCTAAACGCATGCACGCGGTGAAGTTGAGTTCTAACACTTCGTCCCAAACATCGTCGGTAGTTTCGGTTAAGATTTCAGGTTTGTTCGTCCCGGCATTGTTCACCAGAATGTCGATCCCCTGCAGCGATTGCAGCACGTCGATCGACATCGCATCGACCGCCGCGCGGTCTCCCATATCGCAAACGCGATACTCGATTCGGCCGCTCAGCCCCTGGGCGATCTCTTTCGCGGCGGCTTGCAGTTCCTCTTCGTGACGAGCCGTGATGCAAACATCGGCGCCGCATTCGGCAAAGGCTCGGGCAATCGCTTTACCGATCCCTTTGCTGCCTCCCGTTATCAATGCCTTGCGACCGGTCAAATCGAACAGACTTTTCACCGACATGATGCTCGCTCCTTGAAGGGCTAGGGGATGGCTTGCAGAAACTAACGTGGGTGCATGCAACGAGGTGGCTGGAAATCGCGATCAACACGACTTCCAGCCACCTCGAAGTGGATTTTCGATTCGCCAGCGATAGGCCACAAGTTCGGGCCTATCGTGGGCGAGTGGTCGTTGGGAACTACGATCCCAAAGCTTCGACGACCAGGTCGCCGACTTCGGTGGTGCTGTAGCCCATCTTGCCAGCGCTCTGGCTCTTCATCTTGGTGCCAGTCACCGTTTGAATGGCCTGCATAACGCGAGCACCAGCAGCGGGCTGACCGGTATGTTCCAGCAGCATCGCGGCAGCGCTGATCGCAGCGATTGGGTTGATCACATTCTTACCGGTGTACTTCGGTGCACTTCCACCCATCGGTTCGTACATGCTGGTACCACCGGCGTCAGGATTGATGTTACCACCAGCAGCAACCCCCATGCCACCCTGCAGGATTCCTGCCAGGTCGGTGATGATGTCGCCGAACATGTTGGTGGTGGCGATCACGTCGTAGTATTCCGGATTCTTGACCATCCACATGCAGCAAGCATCGACGTGGTTGTAATCTGGTTCGACGTCTGGATAGTCCTTGGCGACTTCCTGGAACGTGCGCCAGATCAGGTCGTGACCGAAGGTCAGCACGTTGGTCTTGGCGACCAGCGTCAGCTTCTTGCCTTTTGGGTTGTTTCGCTTTTGGGTGTATTCGAAGGCCCAACGCAACCAGCGTTCGCAACCCTTACGGGTATACATGGCGGTTTGGGTCGCTACTTCGTCCGCGGTGCCCTTCTTCAGGAAACCACCCACACCGGCGTAGAGGTCTTCGGTGTTTTCACGGACCACGACGAAGTCGATTTCCTTCGGGCCTTTGTCCTTCAAAGGCGTTTCAACGCCTGGGTACAGCTTCACAGGACGCAGGTTGATGTACTGGTCCAACTGGAAGCGGAGTTGCAGTAACAGGCCCTTTTCCAAGATGCCTGGTGCAACGTCTGGGTGACCGATCGCACCCAGGAAGATGGCGTCGAACTTCTTCAGCTCGTCGACAGCACCTTCTGGCAAGATTTCGCCCGTCTTCAGGTAATGGTCACCACCAAAGCCGAAATCGGTCTTCTCGATGGTAAATCCTTCCAGTTTGGCGACCGCGTCCATCACTTTCAGGGCTTCTGCGGTGACTTCGGGGCCGGTTCCATCTCCACCAATAACGGCAATTTTCATGTTCGGTGTCTTTTCGGTAGGTGAGGTGCTGAAGGGTTAACACGCGTCGCGTGGGGAGTCCAAAGCCCCAGTAAAGCTGGCTCTGGCGCGACCAAACCCCCAGTTTATCCGTCAATTGGAGGTGTCACAACGGGCCAAACGATTGAGCGCCGCTTAGGCAAACTGCTGCTTTCGATCGATTGGACCGCCTGGTCGACCACGCCAAAACCTGGCCTTCCCCCCCTTCTGCAAGGGTATCGATTGATCATTGACGATCCTCCACCAAAGGTCGGGGGTGAAGAACCAATGAAGAAAGAATGATTTCTGTGTTTCCTGTCAGTCAACTTTGTTGCACTGGAGTACCTGGCGCGTTTAGATTCAACGTACCCGGGCTGACGAGCCTGCCGGCCCATTCTTCCGAGCATCTTCCTTCTTTCGATCCCTTGGAGAGATCCATGAAACCTGCCCAAACGAAGACTGGCTTCACGCTGGTCGAACTGCTGGTGGTTATTGCAATCATCGGAGTCTTGATCGCCTTGCTGCTGCCTGCCGTACAACAGGCTCGAGAAGCAGCCCGTCGGATGCAGTGCACCAACCATCTCAAGCAACTTGGCCTTGCCTTGCACAACTATCACGATACGCATGGCAACTTTCCGTATGGCTATCGCCTGGGAAAGATCGGCAATCGTGACTGCTGGTTCCAGCGTCTACTTCCGTTTGTCGAGCAAAGTGCCCTGCAAGAGGTTTACGAGACTTGCATCCGCACGCCAACTGCCAGCGGCGGAAATCTCGATTCCTCAGGCTACTCGTACGTCTACACCGTTCCGGCAACCTTTCAGGGTGGACCACTCGGTTCGGCCGTGATCGATACATTTACTTGCCCGTCCGAACCAGAGAACCCGGCGTTCTGCCGAGGCAGCCAGGTCGGCAACTATGTGTTGTGCAACGGCAGCGACTTCTTCAAACGCACCAACGCCGTGCCCATTAGCACCAAGGGAATGTTCTTCCGCGAGTCGTCGGTCGGCTTTAACGACCTGATCGATGGTAGCTCGAACACGGTCATGGGAAGCGAAGCGATCATTCGCGGTGGCAATCGCCCAAACCATGTCTACGACGCCGGCGCGTACTGGCAAGGTTCTAACCATGGCGAAGGCTTCTTTTCGACGCAGCAGTCGCCGAATACCTCGCTGCCTGACTTGATCGTCCGCAGCGACACCAACAACAACGAATGCACCAGCGGCGAGTGGGACAAGATTGCTCCGTGCGAAGATGTTGGCTACGACGACGGCAACTCGAGTGGTGGCTATCGCAACTCGGCTCGAAGTTATCACCCAGGAGGCGTGAACACGGTGCTTGGTGACGGTTCGGTCCGATTCGTTCCAGAAACGATCGACCTTGGAACGTGGCGAGCCTTAGGCACCGTGAACAACGGCGAAGTCCCCGGCGATTTCTAAGCGTCACGCGTCTTTGCAAATCGAGCCGTGCGACCGCCAGCGATCAGGTACGGCTTACTGGCCTTCAATCCATTTCCCACGTCGAATACGAGAAGAGATGCTATATGTCGACCGAACCGAGAACCTCGATCGTAACGTTCCTGTTGATCGTCGCTGCCGCGATGACTGTTCATACCTCAGGCTGTTCCAGCCATGGCGATCCGAACTCGGTCCTTGTGAGCGGAACGGTCACCTTTGATGGCGAGCCGGTTTCGATCGGCAAGGTGATCCTGGAAGATGCCACCAATCCTAATGGCAAGCCGTACGCCGCTTCCATTCACGACGGCAAGTTTCAAATGACGACCAGCCCAGGCAAGAAGACAGTCCGCATCACCGCGACACGGTATGAGTCGCCTGGGAAGGTTTCCGCCACGACGCGACGCACCATCGAATCCGGAGTTCCGGGCACGATGCCGATTCAGTACGTGCCCGAGCAATACAATCGCAAGTCAGAGCTCTCGGTCCATATCACCGAGACAGGGAATGCCCCTTTGACGTTCGACCTGCAACCGTAGGTCCGTCGTTGGGGGAGGATCATAAGAGTAGCGTCCCAGCGAATTAGTTATCGCTGAAGGATATCGAAGCAGCGGTCGATTCGCGTCCGATCGGATCTTTCATGAACTGCTGGTAGCAGTCACGACAGAGCCGATAGTCGCGTTCGGCTTGATCTTCGTGCAAGGTTGGATCGGCAATGGGGTAGACGCGTTCTAACGTATCGGCGAGCGCCGAGAGGTTATCGCGATCGGTATCGTTGTAGTCGTCTTCGTCGAAGCAAGGCTCAATTTCCAAGAACGCAGTGACACGTACGACAAAGCACGGGTCACTGCTTTTGTCAAAAACTTGCTGGCAGCACTGGCAAGTAAATTGACTCATTAGAAAGGTCCTTCCGTTTTGCAGTCGAGAAGACCGCGGCAGTCGCGGCATGTTAGCATGATTTCATCCTAACCTTGGCTCAGAACGGGAAGCAATACGAGTCTGACGAATAAGCGTCATCGCCAGGCAAGCGACAAAAATCAGTTGGGAATCGACTTGACATGCTCTCCCTCAGGAGGTTCGTTTCGTGACAGCCATCGGAGCGTCGACTTGCCATCGGCGCATGAAAAAAGGCCACGGCAAATCTGCCATGGCCTTCTTTGACGATGCGAGACGCAAAGTCCGCGGCGCGACTTAATCTTCGGCCAGCGGCTCTTTCTTTTCGGTGATCGATTCGCACTGAGGAGCCATTTCGGCATTCAGTTCGATGAAGCCTTGCCATTCTTCTGGCACGTTGTCTTCGTGGAAGATCGCTTCGACCGGGCATTCCGGCACGCAAGCTTCGCAGTCGATACATTCTTCGGGATGGATGTACAGAATCTTATCCCCTTCGTAGAAGCACTCGACGGGGCACACAACAACGCAATCCGTGTACTTGCAGTTAAAGCACGGTTCGCAGACTACGTGAGTCATCCTATGTATCTCCTGGCCACTGTGGGCACTGTTGAAAACAAGTGTATCAGATCGGGGCGATTGACTTGGGGTTGCCCCGAATCGCAAGTCGCGTCTATGAAAGGTATTCGATGTCCGACCTTTCCTCCGTTTTTTATTCCTGTCTCAATAAGGTGTCAAGGCAACCCAGGCCCATTTCCCCCTTTATCCGAACGTAAAACCTGTATTGAGCTTAAGTCTCAAGTTGTTTAGATTTCCCCAGTCTCATTTGAGCATGTTTTTGACCGTTGGAGCGTCCCCAAGATGAACCCCTCTTCGACCGATTTGCAGTTGATTCGTGACTTGCTTGCGGCCCCTGCCCTGCACTGGCGAACGTTCGTCGATCGTTATGCCAGCACGGTGATTCAGGTCGTTCAGCAGTGCCGACAGTCGCAAAAGTGGACGTTAACCGCAAAAGAGATCGATCAAGTCGTTGTTGCCACGTTCGAACGATTGGCCGAAAACGACTTGGAGGTGATCCGCCGGTTCGACGGTGCCGGCAGTTTCAACACATTTCTGACGATCGCAGCGCGACGGATCATCATCCAGGAATTGCAAGATCGCGGGACCGAACAGCGTCTGCAATCGGCCCTGCGGGATGCTTCTTCCGAACGCCTGCAGATTCCCGGCGTTTCTTAGATCGAACCGAAGGCTCTCAGTGCAAGCCGCGGATCGGGGGGGACTGGTACTCGTTTCGGGCAGCCGTTTCGTACACCGAGCGATTCGGATCGTTGGCACCTGTCGGCTGATTGCTTCCCAGCGGATAGTTACTGTGCGCTGGGTACTGCGGCGATTGATACGACGGAGTCTGATACTGCGGAGTACCACTCGGATAGCCAGCCGGCGCCTGCTGAACCGGAGCATAGTTGTTCCCCGGCAAAGGCTGACCTGAAGGTAACATCTGACCGTTGACCGTAGCCGGCTGCTGATAAGGCTGCCCGGTCGGTAACGGCTGACTGCCTGGCAGAGGCTGGCCAGTTGGCAGAGGCTGTCCCGTCGGAAGGGGCTGCCCGGTCGGCATGCTCTGGCCTGCCGCACCTGCGACAAGGTTAATCTCGGGCACGTCAGGGCGATGAGGCCGTCGGAACGTTCCGGTCCCTTCGGTTAACTGATTGATGCGATAGCCAATGATCGAAACCGAGAAGTCGATTCCCGACTTCGGCAAACGGATGTCGACCTTGTAAGGAAGTGACACACCGAAGCTTGGATCGTACCGATGATTCGAGGCCAACGCCGAAGCGATCGGCTGACCGGCGGCATCGTACATATGCTGTTCAAGCACGTAGCCATACTGCTTGTCGATGACCGTAACCTTGGTGAGCTGCCCCGAGTTGGAACGAATCGTGGTGCGGATCTCGTAGTTGCCGGTCGCTGTAGGGTATGGCCCCTGGTGGAAATCGTTGGGATCGAAGTAAGCGAGCCCCATGGCCTGGGCCACCCAGCTTGGTTCGACCGGCAGCATCGTTTTGGCCGGCGAATACTGGAACTCGTCGTGGCGGGCATACATGAGGCCCGGCGAATTGAATCCGCGTCCCCAGACCCAGAACTCTTCTTCATTGCTACCGATATCGAGCAGTTGCCCCGTCAATGCGGTCTCGCCAATCATGCGAAACTTATTCGGAGGCATCATATAGATTTGGGCACGGATCGAAGGGAAGCCACTCAAACCGAGCGACGCGCCATCCGATTCCAGCGACTGGACTCGCTGGGTGTTCGTGTTGACCTGAGCCATCAACTGTTCCATCGTCGGCGGCGCATTGAAGACGACCGGCGATTGGTACAGCGGATCGATCGGTTGAACGAAACGAGGGCAGCCGGCACCACAGGCGAAGCCGACCAGCAAGATCGCGGCGATCCACTGCAGATTGAATTGTGTCACAGGCGCATCCTTGCGTTGCGTGGTTACTCGGCCGCGGGCGGATCCCCGGTTTGCAGCAGCGATGTCAACTCGTTTTGAATTTCAGCAATCCGTTGGGCGGTTGGTTCGACGACAGGAATCTTGTAGTTCCCTTCGCGTTTCAACCCGACCAGCACCAGGCGTTCGACGCCGTCGTCTCCCTTTTCGGTATCATCCAGACGCACAATCTTCCGGCGAACCATCAACAAGCCAACGACATAAGCCGCATCTTGTTGCTGTGGATCTTGCAGCAGCCGCTCGAAGTAATCGAGCATGATGTCGTGCGGAGCCCAACTGACCTTGTTCGATTGTGGATCGGGAATGGTCGCCTTCCACCAGCAGATGGCATTCTCCGGCGGACCTTCCCACGACTCTTTGCTGAAGTCGAGCCGAACGACCTCCGATCCTTCCGGAACGAGGACAGAGAAGTACAAGTCGCCCGGTCGCAGTTCGCGCTCGGTCGCGTGGCACTTTCGGGTACAGCGTTGAATGTCGAAGTCGATCATGGCAGCCATCCTGGATATAAGGGGCGGCAGATCGTACGGAAAACGTCGAGAAGACTCAAGATGGACGTCCCCGGCGTGCTATCACCTTACGATAGCACCTTTGGGTCGCCAGAGGCCTCATATTATCTAGAAGGCGGTGAAGAAGCGGTTGTCGCTGCCGCCATGGCCGATCCGCACTCGGATCTGCTTGGCACACTTGGGACAGTTTCCCACGTAGTGCGTTGCCTTCTTGTTTTGATAGATCCGGGAATAGATCCCGCAACAATCAAATTTCACCCCCAGAAAGGGGCGAGGCTTTCGGCCCTGGTCCGAATCATCGCGCGAGGGACCAGACTCAGGCTCGCTACTGATATCCAAGCGATCGTTCATGGCTTGGTTCCGTCAGTGCTCCGGGGAAATAGGCAGAGAATTCGACGCCGTTTTCTTCATCGGTCGAACGTTCATGTGGTTTTGGCTGTTTTCGTATGAACGTCCGTGGAAACTCAATCTTCGGGAATCACCACGGCTTGACCGAACCAAACCACAGTAGTAGAGTCATTCATAGCAAATACATCCCATTGCGAGCAAGATTTCCATGATTCAAAACCTTCTACTGCTGCAACTGCTGCTAAGCACCCCAGGGTGTTAGGGAAGGTTTCACGTTCGCACTACAACGAGATTACCAAAAGCCCTAAGGCCCAACGCCTTAGGGCTTTTTTTGTTGGTCTCGAGCTCAAATAATACCATGTCGATGTTTCTTCAATTCGTTCTCTTGGGAGTGGTCAGCGTGCCATGCCTCCTCCTAGTCGGGCCGGCTTGCGGCCGGCTCGTAGGACTTTTCGTTCGTTAAACCACTACCGTTCCCACAGCAAATCTAGAACAAAACCTGATCACCCATGAACGATAAATCGATCAAAATCTTCGACACGACTCTCCGCGACGGCGAACAATCTCCTGGTGCCAGCATGAACCTGGCCGAGAAGATGGAAATCGCTCAGGCCCTGGTCGACTTGGGCGTCGACATCATTGAAGCTGGTTTTCCCATCGCATCGCCAGGCGACTTTGAAGCAGTTAAAGAGATCGCCTCGAACATTCGCGGAGCCAGCATCTGCGGTCTGGCTCGCTGCAATCCCAAAGACATCGAACGTGCCTGGGAAGCTTTGAAGCATTCCAGCCAGCCGCGCATTCACGTCTTCCTGGCGACCAGCGCTATCCATCGCGAGTTCAAGTTGAAGATGACACCTGACGAAATCATCCGTCGCGGTGTCGAAGGTGTTCAGTTGGCCGCATCATTCTGCGATGACATCGAGTTCTCGCCGGAAGATGCTTCGCGTACCGAGCCTGACTTCTTGTGCCGCGTTGTCGAAGCGGCCATCGACGCTGGTGCCACCACGGTCAACATTCCCGACACCGTCGGTTACGCCACGCCAAACCACATGCACAAGATCATCACCGATCTGAAGAACCGTGTTCCGAACATCGACAAGGCGGTCATCAGCGTTCATTGCCACGACGACTTGGGCATGGCGGTCGCCAACAGCCTGGCAGCGGTCGAAGCAGGTGCCGGTCAGGTCGAATGCACGATCAACGGGATCGGCGAACGTGCCGGTAACGCTTCGCTGGAAGAGGTTGTCATGGCCTTGCGAACTCGTCACGACTATTACAACGTCAACACCGGCATCAATACGCGTCGCCTGGTTCCGACCAGCCGGTTGCTCTCGAACATCACTGGCCTTCAAGTTCAGCGAAACAAAGCGATCGTCGGTCGCAATGCATTCGCACACGAGTCCGGCATCCATCAGGATGGCATGCTGAAAGAACCAACCACCTACGAAATCATGCGTCCTGAAGACGTCGGCCTCGAAAAGACCGACCTGGTTCTCGGCAAACATAGCGGACGCGCGGCGTTGTCCGATCGAGCCAAGGCTTTGGGCTACCACCTTTCGGCCGAGCAACTTCAGATTGTCTTCGACGAGTTCAAGAAGTTGGCCGACAAGAAGAAAGACATCTACGACGGAGACATCGCGGCCTTGTGCGATCAGCAGATCCGCGGCGAAGTGCGGCAGGGCTGGGCTCTGCACAGCCTCGATGTTGCCCACGGCACCGGCAAGGCTCCCTTCGTAAAGATGACCCTGCAGCGTGGCGACGATATGAAGTCGGCTGAGATCTCGGAAGGTGACGGCCCGATCGATGCCGCTTTCTGGGCGATCGAACGGATCACCGGCGTTCCGATTACCTGCAAAGACTTCCAGGTCCGCAGTGCCACCTTGGGCCGCGATGCTCTCGGGGAAGTGACCGTCGAAATTCAGTCGGACAAGAAGATCGCGCGCGGTCGTGGCACCTCGACCGATACCGTCGAAGCAACCGTGCACGCGATTCTGGATGCCGTGAATCGAATCTGCATGACCTAACGGAACATTCGATCAACCTGCCATCGAAATGAAAACGAGCCAGACTCCAAGCAGTCCGGCTCGTTTTTTTATTGCGCACTCTAGCGCTTTCGTTGCCGAATATCGACATGCCGATGGTATCGATTATGCCGGCTATCAGTTGCCAGCGAGGGCAGAGATCCCTTACGAGCGTGTGGATCTCCGTAATCAAAGTGGTTGTTCCCAGGGCAGTGCCGTCGGACCCTAAACTTTCAATGTCTCACTATGCACCCAATTGTCAGGAGTGCTGTAGACATGGCGGAATCACCCCTGAACTTTGCACGAACCTGGTACCGGCGATGGACGAACTGAAAACGATCGTTCTCGTAGAAGACAACGAGGCAGAAGCTCGGCTCACGATGAAGTGTTTGCGTCGATCTGCGGAACTACCTATCACAATTCACCATGTCACGACGCTCGCCGAGGCGATCAAGTACTCGCGTGAAGTGACCGTCGATGCGTTCATTCTGGATCTCGGTCTGCCCGACAGTAGTGGGCTGGATGGGATCGTGCGTTTAAAGATCGCTGCGCCAGAGCCTGCGATCGTGGTGCTCACCGCTCACGATGACGAAAACGATGCACTGCGATCGGTGCGAATGGGCGCTCAGCTATTCGTACCCAAGCATGAAATCGCCGGACATATGCATGTCATGCTGCGACTGGTGCGTCAGGCAGTCGCCCGACAGAAGCAGCTTCTTGATGCGCTTGCCCAGGCCCACATCGATCCGCTGACAGCCATTGCCAATCGTCGTGGGCTCGACTCGGAGCTGGAACGCCGAATGGCGGATTTTCAGCGGCATAAAACGCCATTGTGTCTGGCGATGATTGACGTCGACCATTTCAAGCAATTCAACGATCGCTTCGGACACGAGATGGGCGATCACATCCTGAAGAAGTTGGCCGCGCAGTTGGTGAACCAGACCCGCAAGTCCGATCTTTGTACACGGTTCGGCGGCGAAGAGTTTGCGATTGTCATGCCGATGACCAAACTGGATGAAGCATTGGAGATTTCAAAACGAATCGTCCAATGCATTCCAAAGACTTTTGCCCAAGACCTGCCAGAAGATACCCAGGTGACCGTGAGCTGCGGTGTGGCCGAGTTCTTGCCTGGGGATGAGATTCGAACTCTCGTTCAACGGGCCGACACCGCGCTTTATGCCGCCAAGCAACAAGGTCGAAACCAGGTGCAACGTTATCGCTCGAACCTCGAAGTGCTCGAAGTTCCGGTGCACGTGTAACGCTAAGGCTTGCTACTTAGTTCGACCACCGCCAGGTCGGTCGAACCATCGGCTACCGTCAACGACAACGGTGTCTTTTCCTTGTAGCGATATAGATCAGGCACTTCGCTCTTGCCCCCCATCTCGGTCGGAACTTTGTCGACGACCACCGTATACTCGCCAGGGGTTATCGGATTGGTGTCGTCTTCCGTAATCGTGAAGAGTCCTTCGGCGTTGGTTGTGCCGTAATGAACTCCGGTCGCTCCTCCTTCTTTCGGACGGAGTTCGATACCCGCTTGCTCGAGCGGAATACCATCAAGAGTTACTTTGCCGGTGTACGTTTGCGAAGGTGCTTTGCCGCAACCAATCATCAGCAACGCCACCGAAGCGCATAACAACGCGCTGACTTGAGCCAACTTCATACCGATACCTTGGGGAAAGAAGAGATGGGGCGACCGCAGCTGCCATCCAGCCGCGGTAAAGGTTTACCTACGGATGCGTGTCACATACGGCTTAGTATTCGCCGATCACGTTGCCGTCGATTGGGTTGGTGAGATTGGCCCAGACCGAAGCTTCGATCGTTCCACTCACCTTCGTGACACTTCCATCCCCCAGCCCGACATTCATCGCCCCAGGATGTGGCGAACTACCGCCGCTGCTCGAGTCCCCAGCGCTGGTGTAGATCGGCGTGATCTGTGGTACCGAACAAGTTCCGGTCTTTGGATTCACCCCACGGCAAATTTGCGGTGCCCATGTTCCAGACGAGTTCGCCCAGAGGCTTGACTTGTTCGAGGTACACTGACCGTAACGTTCGCCAAAGAAGACCGTATTCGTCAGACCGTCGGTCACCATCGCAATGTTGGTGGCCCCTTCCTGATTGTTGGAAGAGACGTCGCAGAATGCCATGTAGTTCACGCCGTAGTTGCAGACGGCATGTGTCTTGTCGGGGCCGGTTGGATAGCCATAGCCCGAAGCGCCGGCGGGGCTACGCTCGGATGGGCAGCGATACGCTTCGATGATGTAGTTGTAAACTTGTCGCCCATCGACACTACTGTCCATATTGCCGCCGGCACCAACCGCCTTGTCGTAAAGCGAGTTTTGTTCCATGTAAGGCAGCAGGTGGAAGAAGAACGAGCCTGCCAGGTTATAGAACGGACCTTTCCGCTGAACGCGAGCATTCCAACCATTCGACTTGCCGCCGGCTGGTGGAAAGATTCCATAGGTATCGTGCACGTTGTGCGAAGCGATGATCAACTGCTTTACTTTGTTCGTGCACTGCATCCGCCGAGCTGCTTCACGTGCCTGTTGAACGGCAGGCAAGAGCAAGGCAATCAAGACACCGATGATGGCAATCACCACCAGAAGCTCGACGAGTGTAAAACCTCCGCGCCGGGTCATAGCAAGTCCCTTCCAAATTGTGAGAAATGAGATGAGTCGATGAGAGGGCTTTGCCTGATTTGGGCAGCAAAACCCTGAGAAGAGAAAAAGGAAAAGGGGTGCGGCTCGCGATCACGGCTACCGCACACAAGGATTTTTACACAATTCGCATTTTTTGTCGCTATACATTTCTTAGTTTCCGAGAAATGTTCGAGATACCAGCCTTTCAGAAGGGATGATAGACAACCTGAGAAGGCTAGGTGACGAAGTAGTTCCCTCCCTACGTGCTAGCACCATCTGCCATATCATCCAGCGACATACTACGTACAGAGAGTCGCCGGCAGTCATAGAAATTCGTTTCCAGTCGACGATTGCGTTTTCGTTCGGCTCCCCCTATACCTAGCAATTCGGGGCATCAATGCACTCCACTACCTCGGTATTCGGAAGTCCTTATGACAGCGTCTCCGGCCTTGTTCCAAGAGTCGATTCCTGCGGACGAGCCAGCAAAAATCGCCAAGCTCATCGAACTTCAACAGGCACTCCATCAGCGAAGCGGTGCCCCAACCAAACGTGCCCAACATCCCAAGCACCATGGGCTGTTGCATGGCGAAATGATTGTGTCCGATGCGTTTGATTCCGATCTGAAGGTGGGCCTTTTCGCACTACCGGGTCGCTATCCGATTGTCGCCCGATGCTCTAATGGACTCGCCTTCGACGACAGCCAGAAAGATGTACACGGCCTGGCGATTCGGATTCGCGGTTTGGAAAACGGACAGATTCAAGATCTGCTTGCCATCGACCAAAGCGAGTTCTTCATTCGCAACCTCGACGTCTATCAGGCACTGCTGGAAGCGAAGCTGAATGGTGGTGGCCGAGCAGGCACCTTAGGTCGGTACCTGATGGCGAGTTGGAATCCGCTTCAGTGGCGTTTTCATGACGCGAGTCTCTTGCTGAAGATTGGGCAGACGCTCGAGAGCTTTTTGGCAACCGACTATTTCAGTACAACCCCGTACCGACTCGGCCCATTGGCGGTGAAGTTCCGCATCAAGTTCGTGGTTCCGGGCGGCTTGATTATGCAAGGTGGAAGCCAGGAAGATAAACTTGGGGTTCGGTTGGCCGCTCAACTTCAGCGTGGCCCGGTCGTAGCGACGCTTTCGTTTCAGAAGCAGCAAGATCCCAAGACCGAACCAACCGAAGATCCGACCGTTCCGTGGAAGACTCCCTGGCGCGAAGTTGCCACGTTGAACTTTCATCAGGGTCAAGTTCCCAACGCAGTCGAAAACATGCAAGAGGCCGAAGAACTGGAGTTCAATCCTTGGCATTGCCTGGACGAACATCAGCCGCTGGGCGCGATCAATCGTGCACGAAAACCGATCTACGAGGCGTTGGTGAAACAGCGTAAGTCTTCGCAGCCAACTTCCTGAGATTGTCTGCGACTAGAATTCTCCCATCGAGCGGATGCAGTCCTGAACCGCCTCGGCGGAGTGACGAAACAGATGCTGCTCTTCTTCCGACAATGGCGGCCTCAAAACGCGCGTGATGCCCGCACGACCGATTACCGAGGGGAGTGACAAACAGACATCTTTTACGTCAAAGTAATCTTCGATCAATACGCTCACCGGCATCGTGTGCCGCAGGTCATAGATAATACTGTCGAGGATCATCATCGTGGCGAGGGCGATCCCATAGCTGGTGTGCCCTTTCAGCCGCGAGACTTCGTAGCCCACGTTGACCGTCTTCTGAAAGAGTTGCCGCGACGTATCGCTTGGGTAGAAGCGTTCGCCACCGGTTACCGACAAAGAGTGGGCCGCGAACTGTGTATCGCCATGTTCGCCGAGAATGTACGCACGAATATCGTCCGAATGAATTTCAAGTTCGGCCGAGAGCATCGAACGATACCGCACACTATCGAGCAGCGTGCCAGTTCCGATCACCCGATGCGGCGGAAAGCCGGAGATCTTCAGCGCGGCGTAAGTCAACGCATCGACCGGATTGCTCACGATAATCAAAATGGCATCCGGGCTCGCTTCCACCAAAGGCGGAATCCATTCTTGCAGCACGTGGAGATTGTCGGCAGCCAGTTCCGAGCGTTTCCGCGATGGGTCGCCGTAAGGTACCGACGCGGTAAAGACGATGATGTCGGAACCCTTCGAGTCAGGAATATCGCCGGCACGAATCCGCATGTTGGTATTTCGTACCGCACTGGCGTGCAAGAGATCGATCGCTTCCCCTTCCGCCTTGTCACGCGTGCGGTTCAGCAGCAAAAGCTCGCTGGCCAAAGGATTGATCGTGGCGGCAAAGGCAATCGCGGCCCCGACGCGTCCAGTACCCACTATCGTGATCTTCATAAGTCGTCATCATTTCTACGGCTCGGTGCCGAAAGTCGCTATCGCTTCGCCTCTGAAAGCACTGTTTGCTCGACGAAGGCTCGCTGAACATGCTGCACAGTTCAGTATGAGGCGGGACCTGAAATCGAACCAGGGCGACCTTGGGATTCGGGAGATGAAGATTCAGTTGCCACAAAATCGCCCCCAAGAAACATCCTCTTTCGAGCCAACGAACACTACCCCACAGAGGTACACGACATTACAATGCCGTCTGACCTGTGGAATTCGACCGGAAGGGAAGGAGAAAAGAGATGAATCTGGGAACGATGATTGTTTACGCAACGCTGTTTTTGGTGGGCAACTTCATCAGCGTGTTCTTTCTGCGGGCAGCGGTGACCGTTTTCAATAAGTTCGTGGGGGAAGCTCCCGAGAGCGAACTCGAAGTGGCGGCCGAACATGGTTTTCGAGGAGTGATCCCGAACTATGGCCGCATCGAAGAGCCGACATTCATCCCTGCGTTCGCCTTTCTCGTGACGGTCAACGTGATTCTAAACGTGGTCTGGTACATGCTAATGCCGGCGGTCCTGGCCATGCTGGATGTCGAGCGGCTGCAGGGAACGCTTTTACTGCTGGTTTACTGCGGGATCGTTTCGGCCAACATCTTGTTGTCGTCGATCCTGCTTGCTCGCTTCTTAGATACCACCGTGCCTCGCGCGCTGGCCATTTCGATCATCCAGATCGTGTTGAGCGTAGTGTTCTTCCTCATTGCAGGTACATTGGTCCTGCTGGCGATGGGCTCGTTCGGTTAAGCCTCGAACGAGCAAAGCTTGATCGCGAACGATCTTTGCCAACCAGCGACGACCGCTTAGGCAACGAAGGCTGCGTAGTAGAAGATCCAGCCAGTGACGGCGGTCAGCAGCATGCCGATCGCAGCGATGCGGCCCCAAAGGATATGCGTTTTGCTATGAGGACCGGGCAGAGGCGGACTTGGAAACTTGGCCAGGCCATGCCAGATGACATAGATCCAGAGAAACGGGGTCGGCACGGCGAACAGCAAATGAAAGTACAAAAGTCCATTGACTGTGGGCATGCCGAAGCTGGATGGTGCCGCCAGTTCTTGCCAGTCGGTGAAGAACCGCATGTCGATTTCAAACGCCAAGACCGCCAGCAAGAGCACGCTGCCGGTGACAATCTGGATCCACTTGTGCAGTTGAAACAGGCGGCGGTAGCGCACCAGATAGATGCTGACCCCCAGAATCAAAATGATGCCGAACATCGCCAGAAAGACGAAGTCGATCATCACCGATCCACGGGTTGGCAGAAACCCAGCGTTTTGAGCAAGTAGCGTCCAGACGTTCATCAATTCGCCCCGTTGCGAGCACGGAAGTAGTCAATCGAGTCGGCCGCCCGCTTTCGATTACTATCGTCACCCCGTGATGATACCACCGCAGAATTTCTTTCCCAGACCGCTTGAACTCTAAGTTTCTTGCGGAGTTACGCCAATCCGCAGCCGCTCTGCTAGCAGCCGGAATCTTGTTTTGAAAACTGACCTGTCGGCGGATAGGCCGTTTTGACATACTCTCGCCCGATTATTTCCCTGGATTTGCTTCAGCTTGAGGATGTCCATGCGCGAGTTGTCCCTATTCATTCCCTTCGCCGACTGGAACGAATCGATCCGTCAGCAGGTGGAAACGATGGCGGACGTGCTATGCGCGTTGGATCTGAAGGGTGAAGTGATCTTGCTTTCTCTCTCCGCCGACAGCCAGGACACCCCGCGGTCGCTTGACCAGCGGGAGGGCATCCGACGGGTAGAGATTCGCCGGCCAAGGACCTATTCATCGGCCCTGTTTTGCGGGACTCAGGTAGCCGAAGGCGAATTGGTCATCCACTTGCCGGCCGAGCTCAGTATTCCGGGCGTTGTGCTTCAAGGAATGCTGCAGCAGCTGATCCAGCAAGATTTAGTCATTGTTTCGACAAGTCAGAATCATGTTTCGAGAATGTCAGTCGTTTCGGACTGGCTCACTCGGCGCATGGGAGGAGCGGCACGATTGGATGTTTCGCGGTTGGTGTGGGGAGCACGCCGTGAAGCGTTAGTCCGTTTGCCACAGATTCAAGGGCTTAGCCGCGGCTTACCCTTACTGGTTGGCATGCAAGGATACCGCGTCGCCATTTGCCCTTCGAACTCGATCGGTGGCCAGCCGACTGAATCCTCCCCACTTCCCGATTGTTGGTCCTGGAAAGATTGGGCCGGGCACCGCTGGTTACAACAGCGATGGACCCAAGTCGATTTCAGCGAAGCAAGTCGTTCGCCAGATCTAATCCCTGATCTGCGTGTTGCTTTCTTCGAAGACGAATCACGACGCAAGGCGGGCTAAAAAGGTTGACGGAACCGATGGAGATTTTTTTCAGCGTCGGCGAACCGAGCGGCGATTTACATGGCGCGAATCTAATTCGTGCGTTGAAATCGCGCCGACCAGACATACAATGCGTTGGTTATGGCGGGCCGAAGATGGCCGAAGCCGGATGCCAACTGCATGAAGATCTTACGCGCTGGGCCATTATGTGGGTCCTGCGGGTGATCTTGAATTTACACAACTTCATTGGCCTCCTACTGCGGGCCAATCGATACTTTCGCGATCACAAGCCAGACGCGGTGGTGCTGATCGACTACCCTGGTTTCAACTGGTGGATTGCCCGGCGTGCCAAGGCGCACGGCATCCCGGTTTTCTATTACGGAACCCCTCAGCTATGGGCTTGGGCCGAATGGCGTGTCGGCAAGATGCGCCGCCTGGTCGACCATGCCCTGTGCAAGCTTCCGTTTGAAGAGCCTTGGTACCAGGAGCGCGATTGCAATGCGACCTATGTGGGCCATCCTTACTTCGACGAACTCGAGAATCAGCATCTCGATACTGACTTCGTTCGTCAGCAAAGCGAAAACCCACGACCGCTGGTAACGCTGCTGCCTGGTTCGCGGAGCCAGGAAGTCACGTCGAATCTGCCAATCTTCCTGGAAACGGCGAAGAAGATTCGGGCCGAGGTTCCTGGCGTGCGTTTCGCGATTGCGGCCTTTAGCGACAAGCACGCAGCCCTGGCCTTCGAACATGTTCTGGCTTCCGGAGTGGAAGCGGAAGTGCATGTCGATCTCACGCCAGAGCTGATCCATAGTGCGACTTGCTGCCTGGCTTGTAGCGGATCGGTCTCGCTGGAACTTCTTTATCACGAGAAGCCAGCGGTCATCCACTACAAGATCAGCCGATTTGCCCATTGGGTGCAAAGCCATTTCCGTAAGGTGAAATACATCACGCTGGTCAATCTGCTTTCGCGGAACGACTTGTTTTACGAAAACGGCTACTACACCTACGACCCCGATGCCGAAGGGGCCGAGCAAGTGGTCTACCCTGAGTACCTCACCTATCGCAATCGCAGCGACGACATGGCAAAGCGAATTGCGAATTGGTTGAAGGAACCAGAATCGACACGGAACACGGTCGAACAACTGCGAGCTTTAAAGCAGCGCGTCGTCGGCCAAGGTGCTTCCAGTCGTGGCGCGGACTACATCCTGTCGCATATCGAACAGGGTCAGCAATCGCCAGCTGAGAAAGCGGCCTGACTCGCAGGCCGCTGAGCCATTGGCGGAATCAAGTTAACCAATCACGAACGTCTCGCCCGGCTTCAAGATATGCGGCGTGGCGTTTGTTTCGTGGCGAATCTTGGAAGCCCATTCGACAGCATCTTGTTCGATGGGTGGCCACGTGTTGTAGTGCCCTGGAATCACGTTCTTGGGCTGCAGCATCTTCACCGCGCGGATCGAATCGGCCGGGCCCATCGTATAGAAATCGCCGATCGGCAAAACGACCGCATCGAGCGTCATATCGCCGATCAGTTTCATATCACTGAACAATGCCGTGTCGCCGGCGAAGTAAACTTTGCGATCGGCCATCTCGACGACAAAGCCGGCTGGCATGCCGCCGTAGGTTCCGTCCGGCAAGCCATTACTGTGCAGTGCCAAGGTCATGTGCACCGAACCAAACGGCATCTTCAGCGTTCCGCCCAGGTTCATTCCGATCGCTTCTTTCACTCCCTTGCCCGACAACCACGAAGCAGTCTCGACCATCGTGACGACCGGAGCGCCGGTTCGCTGCGCGACCGAGACCACGTCAAGCGTGCCATCTTCGTTCGCACCAACATGGTCCCCATGACCATGGGTCAGCAGGATGGTGTCGGCTTCGACCTTATCGGCGGCGATATCGGCGGCCGGGTTACTGGTGAAGAAGGGATCGACCAGAATCTTGTGATCCGCCGAATGGAGCGACCAGGTGCCGTGTCCGTGCCAGGTTAGCTTCAATGCCATATGAGGGTTTCTCCTTTAGAAACGGATCGCAGATTCGTACATGGCGACTTCTTGGGTACGCCCGCTGGTCTCACCACCATAGCGGACCTGACTTAAGGATGCCAAGTCCCAACCTTGTTAAGCTTTAGTGGCTTTTGCCCTACCCGCCTACGTGGTTGTGAAATAGCTGAAAAAGCTGATAATTGACCACATACCAATCATTGCACTTTACCCACCCATCACCTGAAAAGATTCCAGAGAGAGCAACGCCATGGACCAAATTGATCTGGTTCGCAGCCTGAAGTCGAAGAACAACACCAAGATCGTCATGTTTGTTGGCGATGGCCTGGGTGGGCTGCCTCACGAGCCAGGCGGCAAGACCGAACTGGAAGCTGCCCAAACGCCCAATCTCGATGCACTCGCCGCGAAAAGCGTCCAGGGCGCCAGCATCCCAGTGAAGCCAGGCATCAGCCCCGGTAGTGGCCCTGGTCACTTGGGCCTGTTCGGTTACGACCCATTGAAATTCCTGATCGGTCGTGGTGCCTTGGAAGCCACCGGCATCGGTCTGCCACTGCAAGATGGCGACGTGGCCGTTCGCTGTAACTTCTGCACCGTCGATGCCGACGGCAAGATCACCGATCGCCGCGCCGGTCGTATCCCGACCGAAGAAAGTGCTCCGCTGGCCGAAAGCCTCAACGCCATCAAGATCCCCGGCGTCGAAGTGATCGTGAAGCCAGTGAAGGAACACCGCTTCGTGGTCGTCTTCCGTGGCGGCGAAGGCCTGGGCGGTCACGTTGCCGACACCGACCCACAAGCAACCGGCGTTCTGCCGTTGGATCCAGTCGGTGCCGACGAAGCGAGCCAGAAGACGGCTGCCATCGCCAAGCAGTTCTTCGAAGAAGCGAAGAAGATGCTGAAGGATGAAAAGAAGGCTAACTGCTTGACCATGCGTGGCTTCTCGGCCAAGCCTTCGATTCCAACCTACGAAGAAGTCTACGGCCTGAAGGCGGGGGCCATCGCCGTCTATCCAATGTACAAGGGCCTGGCGAGCCTGGTCGGCATGGACATCCTGGGCAACGCTCAGTCGCTGGACGACGAACTGGAAGTCCTGAAGCAGCACTGGGAAGAGTACGACTTCTTCTTCATCCACTTCAAGTACACCGACTCGAGTGGTGAAGATGGTGATTTCGATGCCAAGGTCAAACGCACCGAAGAGTTCGATGCCCAGATTCCCAAGATCCTGGCTCTGAACCCAGACGTCTTGATCGTCACCGGCGACCACAGCACCCCATCGTTCCTGGCAAGCCATAGCTGGCATCCAGTTCCGACCATGCTGTACTCGAACTGCTGCCGTCCAGATGGTCACACAACCTTCGGCGAATCGACCGCAGCTCGTGGCGGATTGGGACACTTTGAAGCTCAGTACTTGATGACCCTGGCCATGGCCAACGCCGGTCGTCTGCAGAAGTACGGCGCGTAAGTAATTCGCAACCGCCAGCCAATCCAAGAAGGGGACGGGGAAAACCTCGTCCCTTTTTTGTGCCCTTACTCAGGCTCGAATCGAGCATCCAGCCAGTTGGCGTGATCGAGCACATCGGCACCATCGGCGAACTCGACGACCAGGGCGATACCCTTCATACCCTTCACCGAAACATCGACGTCTTTCGGAGCCTCGCCTCCGCGGACGATCGGGCTCTCGTAAGCGACCTTCCAGTCTTTTCCGGTCTGGCTGGTATAGACCTTGAAGACCACACTGCCGGCACCCTTGGTATCGTCGTCGACACCCACCTTCGCTTTGAACCGTGAATCGTCTGGTTCGACCTTGTAGGCCAATCGCGATGTCGCATGCATGCCGATCCCTTTCTGGCTGACGTAGCGATCCGACTTCAGGGTTCCCCCTTGGACGTTGCGATCCTTCTTGTAATCCCACTGGGTACTCAGGAACCCGAGATTCTTGAACCCAATCGCTTCGAGATCGCTTAGATATCGCACCCCAGAGCCAACGGGACGCAAATAGGTCACAAACATGTAAGCGTTTTCGAGCACCGATGATTTCAGTGAGACACCGCTCGGCAAGCGAACTTGCAGTCGTTCGTCGTGCAGCTTCATTTGATCGACCAGCAGCAGCGAGCCATCGCGTAGCCCGACCCAGACCCCCTGCCCTGTCAGCGGAAGATTGCCAGCCGTCTTCGCGAAAAGGATTTCACCCACACGACTCCGCTCTAAGGTCAGCAGTTTCTTGCCGACTTGAAACTCGACATCCAACGCGGTCAGCCGACGAAATGTCCCTTCAACATGATCGCCGTTGATCAGTGCCAATCGATCCCGAGTCCCTTCGTAGGCCTGAATCCGATCGAGTGCCAGTTGGGTTTGATCGACTTCAGGATGGGCCCGCAACAAGATGCCTCGCAGCGGCCGTAGCGGCAACGTGATTTCGTCCCACAGCCGAGTGTAGCCATGCAGCAAGTTCCCTTGCGTGTGCAACTCCTTCGCAACGATCCGGGTGCCATCGTCAAACAACACGACACCGTCATCTTCGATCAGTTCGGGATTACCAAAGCGGACGACCTGGCCGACATCGATCGTCGACTCGCCGTTCCAATGTTCAAGATCGGCGATCTCGCGGATGGCGACGTTGGCCGTTGGCTTTCCGATGGTAACCAGAGGTCCGGTGACAACCGATTGGGCATGGCATACCGAAGCTGCCAATACCAGACAGCACCACAACATTGTGCGAACAATCACCAGCATCACTTTTGAAAGATCGGAAGATAGTTGTTGGGAAGTTGCAGCACGATACACGCCATCGCCGTCCCATATTCAGGACAGATAAAGTCGGTCCAGAAACCTTGGGCCGTCTGTCGATCTTGCAGGACCTCGCGGATCATTCGGTAATAGCGTTCCCACCGTTGCGTGCCGACATGCCAGAAGGCCTGGGCCGCGTAGTACTGGCCATAGAAGAAGTGATTGTTACCTCGGAAGGTACTTTCCTGCGGCAGGTTGTCATCGAGGTACTTCAGGGCACGCTCGATGATTTCTCCTTCGTACAAACCGGCACTGTAAAGAGCGACCACGCCTGCGGCCGAACGTGGGAAGGCACTCGGGCCGCCGGTCAACATGTAGCTGAACCCGCCATCCGGATTCTGGCTGCGGGTGACATAGTCGACGCAGCGATCGACCGTTTCGTTCGGTACGAAGATGCCTGCGTTGCGTGCTGCGCGTAGAGCCATCATCTGGCAGACCGTGACGGAAATATCGGCTTCGCTTCGGACCGGCTGATAACGCCAACCGCCGTCGGCATTCTGCGTATCGACAATTAGCTTGATTGCCGCTCGTACCGTATCACGAAGTTCCGGCACCCCGGTCATCCCGTAGACCTCCGCCAGAAACAATGTCGCGAAACCATGGCCATACATCGGACCATGCGTTCGGGCATTAGGCAACGCAACAAAGCCGCCGCTTTGCGTATTGGCCAGCAAGTAATCGAGGCATGCAGAGATGTTGGCACCGTACGGTCCGCGATTAGGCGAACTGCCGGATGCCATGAAGGCGAGACCGGCCAGCCCGACGACCGCCGTGTTCGCCCGATAGCCATCGGAACCGAACGCTCCGCGCTGCTGCCCTTGCGTCGTCTGCCGTTCCGCCAGGTACTGCAGACCTTGGTTGATACTCAATTGAATGTCGGGCGTGATGAGTCCGCTGGAAGCACGCCGCGAAGTGCCACGCCATTCCTGGGCGGCGAGCATTGAACCAATGCTCCCGGTGCCAGCGGCAGCCAAGGCGGACTTCAACATCGTTCTGCGTGAATAGTGATCCATGGTCGCGTTGGCTTACTCCTCAAGTTCCGCCAGCTTGCGGAAATATTCCTGAGTCAGCCGTTCGTACTTCGGCAGGAACCGTTCCATCGAACTGTTCGAGATCTGTTTTCGCAAATGGGTCGGCAAGTTACCCCACGCCTTCTTGACCAGGGCGTCTTGTTCTTCCGGCGAGATCGGCATCACCTTGCGATCGCGAAGCTTGTCGGTACTGTTGCTGGAATCGTTGCTTTCTTCCTCGCCTGGCTCACCATTGCCTTCACTTGGCTGCGGCTCGCCACCGGTTTGCCCTTCCTGCATCGACTGCTGCTGCCCTTGCTGTTGGCCCTGTTGTTGACCTTGCTGCTGTCCTTGTTGTTGCTGTTGCTGGCCACCCTGCTGTTGCTGTTGGTTTTGCTGCTGGCCGCCCGACTGGCTCTGCTGCTGATTCTGCTGCTGATTCTGTTGTTGATCCTGGTTTTGGTTCTGATTCTGATTTTGCGAGTTGCTGTTGGATTGGTTCTGGTTGTTTTGCTGATCCTGTTGCTCCAGCAGCTTTTCGATCTCTTCAATGATCTTCTGCTGCATGGCAACCGTTTGCGATTCAGCCTGACCGTCGGAGATGCGTTTCTGAACTTCGCGCATCAAACCGCCGATCTTGGTCAGCGGGTCTTCTTGAACCATCTGATCGGTGCGTTCGATTCCCATGCCGCGCGGGCCGGTATTCTCATCGTCAGAAGTATCTTTCGGCTTCCCTTCTTCGCCAGTCGCCGGCTTCTCCATTTCTGGAGCTTCCTTCGCTTCGGCAGGCAAATCGAGATCGCCGAATAAGTCACTTCCCAGATCGTTGAACAACTCTTCATCCAGCGAAGACATCGCTGGATCTTCGTCGCCCGCATCCTGGGCCGAGACCGGCATACACCAGCCGCCTAGCACCAGACCTAGCACGACGACACCATAGGCGAATGGATACTTAAAGTTCATTGCCTTCCTCCTCTCCAGGAACGGTTGGCTCGAGATCGGGCAGACTGTCCGGGTCGAACATTTCTTCTTCCGTGTTCTTGATCAGGTTCAGCGTCATCTCGGAAAGACGTCCCTGCTCCGATGCCAGGCGAGCCAGTTCGGCCTGATCGTTGGCGTTCGGATTCTCGGCCATGCGTTTCCCGGCTTTTTCGGTGCGACCTTTGAGCGACTGCTGCATCAGCTTCAACAATCGCAACTGGGCCGTCTGGCTAATGCCGTCCTGACTTCCTTGTTGCTGCTGTTGATTCTGCTGGCCTTGATCTTGTTGATCCTGATTTTGTTGTTGCTGCTCGCCCTTTTTTTGCTGCTGCTCTTCTTCCATCGCAGCGACCAGTTGTTCCAACCGCTCGACCGCTTCGTCCGCCAGTGCCAAGGCCTGCCGGTCGACCTTGCTGGTGTCTAAGATCCGGGCCAGGTCGGTCGTCACCTCGGCGGTAAGCAGCAGCGAGAGGTGATACACCTCCGCCTTGGCGATCGCTTCGGCGAACGAACGAATCTCGTCGGTAATCGCTGCTTGTTCGAGCGACAGTCCCAGAATCGTTTGCTGCTGAGCCGGCGTGAGCTGACCGTCGACCGACTGGGCTTTTTCCAATCGTGTCAATTCATCGCGAATCCGCGTCTGGCGAATGATCAACAGATCGATCGACTGCTTCAGTTTGGCCGCTTGTTCGTCGGCCAGGTCTTTCTCGACTTGCTCTTGCTGCTCTTCCAATTCCTGTTGCGCATCTTCCAAGTCTTGCTGGGCCTGATCGATCTCTTCCTGCAACTGTTCTGGATCCATGTTCTGAGCATTCTTGGCTGCCTCTTCCAAACGCTCGGCAGCATCGCGAACCTTCTCGGCAGCTTTCCGCGCCGAGAGCCGTTCCAGCTTGCGTGCCAGGCGTTCGGCTTGCTGTTGCATCTGTTGGGCTTGTTCCTTCAGACGCTCGAGCTGCTTTTGCCGCGATTGCTGGCCCATCGGCGAAGCATCGTTGCGATCGGCCTGATTCTTCGCTTCAGTCGCTTTCTGCTTCAATTCCTTTTGCTGCTCTTGAAGCTCTTCCAATTCCTGCTTCGCTTCATCGAGCTTTCGCTTCAGCTCTTTCTTGTCGATCTCGCGACGGTTTTGCAGCGTGTCGAGCACATCTTCCAGCGATTTCTGGACCTGGTCTTGCGAGTCCTTGGCGGAAGACAATTTGTTTTGTTCGATCCGCTGGCCTGCTTGTCGCATTCGCTGCGAAACGGCCGAGTCACGATTTTCAGCGATGGCATCTTTCAGCGTATTCGAGACATCTTCGCTGTCTGGTTTGTTCTGCAGCATGTCTCGCATGCGTGACTGGATCTGATCCAGTTCGCCCGCGAGCCCCGTTTGCTGTTCGGCCATTTGCTTCAGGTCGGCACGTTCCTCAGGGGTCATCCGCTCGACATCTTTGCCGATCATGTCGGCCTGTTTCTCGTCAACGGCTCGCGAAAGATCTTCCTGACGATTCGCCAGTTCCCGAACATCCATCGCGAAACGGCGGAACGTATCCCACTTGTTCAAATCATTCTGCCAGTCTTGCAGTTGCCCGGCGACGTTCTCTTGTCGATCGCCCACTTCCTTGAGCTTTTCTTGGGTCTGCTGCTGCAACTTTTGCTGCTGCTCGGCTTCCTTCTCACCCGATTGGTCCGCGTCTGGTTCGGTGGCACCTTCTTCCTTCGGCTGATCCGGTTGTTCGCCGGAAGGTTCGCCTTCGCCGTTTGGCGACGAATTTTGGCCCGTTTGAGCCGTTTGGCGACGAAGCTGCGTCATCTCGTTTTCGATCGGCGTGAGTTCCTGATTGGCGATCCCTTCGATCTTCCGCTTCAGGTCCTCCAACATTTCCGTCGCATCGTGATCAGGCTTCCGGTTCTGCTTCAGCTCGTTGAGCAATTGATCGATCTTGGCCAAAGCACTTTCTTTGCCGCCGACCAGCTTGTCGCGAACGTTCTTCTGGTTCTGCTCGCCGTTCTGCAGATTCGCCATCTCTGCCGGGCCAAGCTTGGAGCCTTCGTTTAGTTGAATCTCGACACTGCGTGTCTGCTGGCGAGCGTCCTGCTGTAAGCGTCGAGCATCGGCGATCTTCGAGATGATGTCGCGTTGTTGACGATTGACGCGTTGGTCGAGTTGTTCATCGGAAATGATCGTGATCACGCGTGGCAGGCTTTTGCCAGACTGCGGACGATAGTCACTGGCCGAAACGATCAGCTCGAGCACGGTCCCTGGTACCAGCCCATCCAGCTTCGCGAAGTCGAGCGAATAGACGATCTCCAGGTCTTCGCCCTGCCCCATCGCCAGGTTACTCGGGGCCGTCTCAAACGGGATCTCTTCCGGGCCTGTATAGACCGACTCGTCGACCAGCACCGTTGCATCGGCGGGACGGGTCACCGCCAGCTTCACATCCTCGGTTCGCAAATCGTCACGAACGCCTGCCGATAGATCGAGCATCGCCGACGCGGTTAACGAAAGGTTGCGATCAGGAGCAATCCACGAGACGATCGGCGTTTTGTCAGGAATGACGCGAACTGGAAAGCGTTGCCCTTCCCCTTTCTTGAGGCCTGAATCGACCGTGACTTCGATCCAATAGTTGCCACTCTTTTCCAGAACCGGACCAACAGCAGGTTCGCTTTCCGAGCCGGGCGGCGTCGAGAAGCTCTTGCCATCTTCACCGATCACCAAGGGGAATGCCTGCGTCTCGCCGGCAGCGTCGAAGACGAACTCCGCCTGAGTGATTGTTTGATCGACCTTTCCGCGAAGCTGGAGCGAGGTTCCTGCCAAGGCGATGATGGAACGTGGCGATTCGCTTGGCAGCCAACGAGTGTACTCCGGCGGCACGAGCGTCACTTGAATGTCGGTGAACTTCGGTGGCTTGACCACATCGACCGAATACCAGGCCATCGTGTCGTCATCGCCCCCTTCGACACGGAACTCGAACGGCCGTTGGATGCCATCCAGTTGGTAAACCATCTGGTTGCTTTCCAGGTCGAGCTGCATCGGGTGAACCATCGGGCGTTCGTCCGGCTGGTAACGGACCTGAAGCTCTAACTGTTCTGGCATTCGACCATTGATGTCTTCGACCATGATGGTAGCTCGGCCACCCATCGGCACGACCAGCGGCGGGTCGACCAAGGCGAGGTTGTTATGCCGCGGCCATTCGATTGTCTTCCATGGCATCGCCAGTCGAGCGACCGCCGTCGACAACTGCCGCGGTGAAAAGAACATCACCGACAGCAACACCAAGGTCATGCCGATCGTCGCGTAGACAGCCCGCGTTGCCAGGTTGCGGTTCAAGGCAACCGACAAGTCGGTATAGGTTAGCGTGGCTGCCGTTTCATTGATTTGCTTGTGCCGAAAATAGGTCGAGCTGCCCGAGGCGTCTTGTTCGTCCTGCCCCAGAAAGAAGAGCGCACTCGAAATTCGATCGCGCATCTCTGGAAAGAACTGTTCGATCCGCTGAGCAATCTGCTGCAGCGAAGGAGCCCAACGCCAGGCCGGCAGTAGCCAAAAGTATCCGCAGAATAAGACACCGCCGAGCGTGATCAGCGAGAGAAACCAGCGTGTGCCAATATCGTCCTGGCGAAGCAGGTAATCGAACAACGCCATTCCCAACAGGAAGGCCACCGCCGCCACCACTGCCCATGCCGTCCCGCGCACGCGAACGCGCCGCATCGCCCCTCGGCGAGCTTCTTCCACGCGACGTACCACAATGTGGTCGCCAGCGGACGCGTTGGATTTAGAGGTTTCGGAAGCCATCCGTCAGTTCCTTCGGGACAAACTAGAGCAGACCCATGCGTTTTCGCAGGACCCACTCTCCAACTAATAGTGTGACGAACAACAGGGCAAGTTTCCAGGAATTCCACAGCGGCTCTGGCGGCAAAGTCTGAATCCGGACCTGCCTACCCCGCGGGAGGACATCCAACAGCTTCCCCGAGTCGAGGAACGAGAAATACTGCCCTCTCGTCGACGAGGCGGTCTGCCGAAGTTCGTCTAAGTCCATATCTAGCCGCGTCATTTCGCCTGCGACTGGTTCGACCGAAAATTGGGTCGAGGGTGGTTCGGTTTCGCCAGATTCGCCCCGCAGCAGCGGTTGAACGATCCATAGCCGATGGTCACCGGCGGTCAGGCCTGGAATGGTTGCCTCGAACAGGTCTCGATTACCCGAGACTCGCGACATCGTGATCGTCCGCGTGCGGCCGTCCGGCTTCTCGAGCGTCAACTGGACGCCGTCGTCGGCAGGCGGGGCCTGACCTTCGTCAAAGAAACGAACGCGAGCGGTGGCCGATTCTCCGGTGCGATAGTTCGAACGATCGACCGTGATTTCGACCGAGCCGTCCGAACCTAACAAGCTCGATCGCGCCAAATAGCGAATCGTCTGCATCCAGAACTCGTCGTGATAATCCCATCGCCACAGGTCATCGCTTCCCAGGAACATTACCTTGCCGCGACCAATGAACTGCTGCGTGAGAAGCGGCTGTCTTTCGCCATCGGGCCGGGTGACCTGAGCCAAGGTTTGAGCCCCCGGCTTGAGCCGCTGAATCGGCACATTCCAATAGACCTGGTCCATTCCCTGCCAAGCTGCGATCGACTCCGCAGGGGTCTGGGTGACTTGCAGTGGCAACGTGTTGAGTCCCAGTTCCGATAGCTCGACACGCAGCCGATCGGGGTAGGCCTGATCGGGATCGGAACGAGGCACATCATCCAAAGCGAACGGAAACAACGCATCGATCGGCGTTGCCCGGTAATCCCATGGCAGGAAGTACTGGCCACCCACAAAGATCAGCCCGCCCCCTTTGACTTCGACGAAGTCTCGCAGGTTCTGCAGTTGCTCGCGGCTTAGGAACGCCGAGTTCACATCTCCGACGATCACCACATCGTAAGCGAACAACTGGTCGCGCGTCGCAGGGAACGCAACTTCAGCGGTTTCGTCCTGATCGGCATACGACTGATCGGCATCTTGCAGGATGGTGGTCAGGTCGAAGGCACGTTCTGGTTCCGACAGTCCCTCATTCCGTTTTAACTGCCGCTCGAGCAACATTTTCAAATAACGGAACTGAAAGCGAGGATACGCCTGGACGTAGAGAACGCGAATCGTCGCATCGAGCACTTTGACCTTTCGTGTGACCGAAGTCTCTTCGCCGGTCATATCGCCGCTGGCCGTATCGACCTTCACGACATAATGAAAGTCGCCAATCTTGTCCGGTCGGAACTGCAACCGAACTTCGCGAGTCACACGCTCTGTGGGAAGTGTCAGATCGAATTCGTTTAGCACGACGCTGGGATTGTCCCGATCGGCAACCGACAAACGAACCGATTCTCCCTCCATCCCTTGAGCCGAAAGACGAATCGTGAAGGTTAGCGTATCGCCTACGAAGGCGACCGGATCGACGACCACTTCTTCGAGGCGAAGTTCCCGCGAAAGCTGCTGGCTACCGATTCCAATTGGGAAGACTGGAATGCCACGCAGTGCTGCCTGCTGGGCTCCTTCGGAAAGGCTAGAGCCTTCGATGGTCACGCCGTCGGAAAGAAGCACAACCGCAGCTGTCGGTCGGCCACGCTGTTGTTCCAGAATTTGTGAAAGGCTCGTTCCCAGTCGACTCACTTCGCCGGAAGGAGTGGAAGTTCGGAGGGCATCGCCGAACTGATCGTCCGGTACCGTCAGTGCGCGGCCGGAGTCACCCAGCCAATAGGATCGAACGTTATAGCGTTCACGAAGCTTCTTGAGCAGCGACTCGTTCTCTTCCAGCAGCACGGTCCGGGCTTGGTTCCACCGTGTCGGTTCGCCCAGGTTCGCCGCTTCGACGCGCGAGCGAATCAACGACTCTTCGCCTTCCGCGAAGCTATCTTGATGCGACATGCTTTGTGTGTCGTCGATCGCGATGACCAGGTCTGGCGCGTCGGTCTGGAATGGCTGCTGCTGAAGACCATACAGCATGAACAGCACGATACCGATCAGCGTCAGGCGGCCAGCCAACAGGAACGCCCATTTAGGAATCGCTCGCTGACGGTTTTCACGGCGATAAATCCAGCCGAAGAACAACACCGCCGAGATCACAATCAGCAGCGTTACCCATGCCGCCCACGGTGGTGCCCACTGCAAGGTCACTTCCATCGTGGCATCGGTTACCGGGCTCTCATCGGCCAGGGTCCACCGAACGAATTGTCGCCATGCGTCATTCATCGTGCGGCGGCCCCAAATCGAAAGGCCAGAAAACTTTCTACGAATAACAAACCGAGCACCAGAATCAACGCGTAGCGAAACAGATCGATCGACGAGGCAGCCGCGACCATCGGACTTCCGCCGGCCACGTCTGCTCCATGCTCGCCAGGCTGCAAACCAGGCGGCACGTTCTCCATGGCAACGCGACTCAGATCGCTTTCACGCGGATCTGGGTTCACAGCGAACTCGACCTGCGAGGTCGCTCCGTCCGACAGAGACTTCGAGCGATAAATCCCGACCTGATCGGTTCGATCAAACGCCCAGAATAAACGGTCGTCGCGGGCAACGGCTTCGATACGGCTCGACTGATCGTCAGGCAATGTCACTTCGATCAAGGTCGCACCCAAATTGCCTTCGACAATCCCTTCAAACACTTCGCCCAGTTGGCGATTGCGGCGATCGAACTGCGAGGCGACCGCCATGGCCAGCGACTCTTGCACCAGCGGCGGGAAGCTCGGCCACGTTGGAAACACGGTCCACGCTTCGGGCGGATCGAGCGAACGGTCGACGCTATCGGTACTGGCCGGCAAACAGAACAAAAGCACGTTGCCTCCCAACCGTGAGACCAGTTCGTCCTCCTTCAGCGCCGGATGGTATTGGCCTGAAACGATCGCCGGGTCGCCGCTGCCAAACCACAAATCGGTCCTCGCCGACGAACCTTCCGGCAGGTTGACCTGGAAATAATTCCAGACCGGCGTCGTCAACAAACCACCGGCTTGTTGGCCGCGGAATGGCTCGAGAATCGGACTTTCGTACTGGCGTGGGTCGAGGAAGTACTCGCCCCGCTTCGACGGCTGATCGAGATGCACGCCGAGCAGCGGAGCAGGATTCTCGCCAGTTGGCTGGAAAGCGGCGTTGTAACTGTCGGCCCGAACTTTATCGCCAAGGAAGATCACCAGCCCGCCCCCTCGTTCGACATAGCCTCGCAAGACGGCCGCTTCTTCTGGAGCAATTTGCGGTACGTTCGAAAGGTAGACTGCATCGTACGCCAGCAGGTCGATGTCGAGCAGCGCCGAAGCGTTCATCGTTTCGACTTTGATCGCTGAATCGATTTCACCCGAAGGATCGAGAGCCAGCTTCAAGAACTTGAGCGAAGGAACATCGCTTGCCAGGCAAAGCACACGTAGCTGTGGCTTCACTTCGACAACCACGTAGCGGTGGTTGTCGACCTTCAACAGGTCGTCTTCCAATCGGAACTCGATGGCGTGCGTTCCAGGCTTGGTGAAGACCGTGTTCATCTCGACCGATACGATTTGGTTGTCGACAAAAGGAACCATCTTCTGCGAAACCAGCCGACCATCGACGACCATTTGCAGAACCTGGCTGGGCAATTGCGAGGCGTTATCGCAGGTAATATCGACCCGGAATCGGGCTGGCTGGTTTGGCGTGAGGTAGGGCGTGACTTGTTCCGCACCAACGATCGCACTGTTGGTCGTTTGAGGCTGACCGACGTCGAGGGTTCGCATGACTGCGAGTTCCTGAATCTTCGCCAGTAGTTGTTCGCTCGACTGCGACGCCGAATCTTTCCAGGTCACGTCTCCATAGTCGGTCAGGATACAAACCTGAGATCGTCGCAGGCGTGGGAAGTCGCGGGCAGCGACACGCAGCACACCTTCGATTTCAGCCAGAGTCAGATCAAGCACAGCAACGCCAGGGTCGATATCGATCTGATCGATTTCGCGAAGGACGTCGCCTGGGTCGAACGCCGGTTCAGAGATCACGCCGCGGGCCGTTCGCCCCATGGTGATCAATGTGAACCCGTCACCTTCGCTTGCTTCGTTAACCAATTGTCGGGCCAGATCTTTTGCCCGATCGAGTCGCGTCTGACCATCTTCGCCGTACGCCATGCTGTACGACTGGTCGATCACCAGGACGGTATGCGTTGCTGAACCGGGTCCGCCGAAACCGGCAATTCCC
Organism: Bremerella cremea; assembly: GCF_039541315.1. Taxonomy (GTDB): domain Bacteria; phylum Planctomycetota; class Planctomycetia; order Pirellulales; family Pirellulaceae; genus Bremerella; species Bremerella cremea. Next base: position 1,090,926 of record NZ_BAABFZ010000003.1, read on the forward strand.
GAGCCGCCGACGCACGACATGTCTGCCAAAGCGATCGCGAAGAAGAGCAAGATTGCACAGCGAACCAGCAACAGAAGCAGATGCTCGACCTGGATGCGGCGACGATTCTTCTTCATCGCGGCCAGCAGGAACTTCATCGCGGCCCAGTCGGTTTCACGGTAGCGACGACGATTCCACAGATGAATGAGAATCGGCGCTACGGCAGCCAATCCCCACAGAAGCATCGTCGCACTGGAAAACGCAAAAGGATTCACGAGGTTAAAACTGTTCCTGGCTAGCGCCGTTCTAAACTAAACGGGCGTTGCGGTGGTTCAAGTAATTACGCAGTACCGCATCGAACGGCATGTCGGTTCGGACCTGGGCATAGTCCATCTGGTTAGCCAACGTCTGGCTTCGCAGATCGTTCACGAACGCTTCGATTTCTTGGCGATATGCTTTGCGGACCGAGATCGGGTCGGCCAGCAGTTCCGGGAACTGTTCGAGGCCATGAAACATCGTGGGACGATCGAAGGGAAAATCGAGTTCGGCCGGGTCGAGCACATGCATCAAAATGATGTCGTGCTTGCGGAAACGGAGGTGCTTGAGGCCTGCCATGATCGAGTCGACATCGTCAAAGAAATCGCTCAGCACAATCACCAGACCACGGCGGTTCAACCGCCCGGAAAGCTCGTGCAATAGCGGACCGATCTCGGTTTTCTCTTTCGATTCGGCCGACTGCAGCACGTCGATCACTTGCTGCAATTGCACCGGGCTGCCGCTGGGTGGCACCAGCGATCGCACCTGCTGATCGAACGTCACCAGGCCGACCGCATCTTGTTGCTGCAGAATCAGCCAGGCAAACGTCGCGGCCAATGCCTGGGCGTATTCCAGCTTCGACATCGCCGCGTCAGGCCCGCGGTAACGCATGCTTTCGCTGACATCGACCACCAGATTGCAGATCAAATTCGTTTCGTCTTCGAACTGCTTGATGTAGTACTTGTCGGTTCGGCCGAGCACTTTCCAGTCGAGGTAGCGCAGATCGTCCCCCGGTGCGTAGTCGCGATGTTCGGCGAATTCGATCGAAAACCCTCGATGCGGGCTACGGTGCGAACCGGCGATCAACCCTTCCACAATATGCTTGGCCCGCAACCGCAGGCCCTGGACTTTAGCCAGCGTCTGAGGATCTAAAAGCGTCGACAAATTGGCGGTCCTCTATCGTGGTGGGCAAGTGATCGAGAAGCTGCTGCACGACGTGGTCGGTCGTGATACCTTCCGCATCGGCATTGAAACTAGTTCGGATACGATGTCGCAGAACCGGCAACGCGACCGCTTTCACGTCGTCGGTCGTCGCGAACTGGCGACCATGCAAAATGGCACGTGCCTTCGCCCCGAGCACCAGAAACTGGCTGGCACGAGGACCGGCTCCCCATTGGATATAAGGTTCCATCTTCGAGGGGACATCGTTTCCACGACGCGTCATCCGTACCAGGCGAATCGCGTACTGGGCGACCGGATCGGCGACCGGCACGCGGCGAACCACCTGCGAAAGCTCCAGGATTTCGTCACCGGTCAAAAGTGGCGAGATCTCGGTATTAATGTCGGCCGTCGTCCGCTTGACGATCTCTAACTCTTCCATTTCGGAAGGGTAATCGATCCGCACATTGAACATGAAACGGTCCAACTGCGCTTCGGGCAGCGGGTAGGTCCCCTCTTGTTCAATTGGGTTCTGCGTGGCGAGCACGAAGAAAGGTCGCGGCAACGCATGCTTGCTGCCACCGGCGGTGACCTGCTTTTCCTGCATCGATTCGAGCAGGGCCGCTTGCGTCTTCGGTGGCGTACGGTTGATTTCGTCCGCCAGGATCACATTGCTGAAGATCGGCCCCGGAATGAAACGGTAAGCCCGCTCGCCGGTCGAGCGATTCTCTTGAATGATTTCCGTTCCGGTAATATCGGAAGGCATCAAGTCGGGCGTGAACTGAATGCGATTGAAGTCGAGATGCAGCGCACTGGCCAGCGAACGCACCATCAACGTCTTCGCCAGCCCAGGCACCCCTTCCAACAAACAGTGACCGCCGGCGAAGAGGGCGATCAGAAGCTGTTCGACCACTTGCTGTTGCCCGACGATGACGCGGCCTACTTCGCGCTGCAGAAGCTCGTAAGCCTCTGCCAGTCTCGCCGCCGCGGCGGCATCGTTTTCGCTACTCATCGGTTCGTTATCCGTTTACGGTGCATCGTGGATGAATTGGTTCGTCGCAGGCTCTCATTCCTGAGAGGGCGACGCGGCTGGCGGAGGCTTGTCGTCGACAACCGGTGTGTAAACCGTCAACCTCGACGGCCCAGCAACAATCAGTTGACCGTCGCTGTAAACCAGGTTGCCACCTTCCTCGCCAAATTGACTTAAATCGATAGGTTCGGCCGCTGGAACAATGGAACCATCGTCGGCCAGTTTTGTTTCGAGTCGATAGACTTTATCGCGAGTGGGCCAATAGACCTGATCTCCAACCAGGGTGCCTCGGCCAAAGCCTCGATCGAGGTGGGCCTGATCGACCGAAGGGAACTCGGCTCGGATACGACCGGAGTCGACATGTACCCAGAAAAGCTGCTCGCCACTGACCAGCACGTCTTCGCCGGAGATACCAATCAAGTGCGTCGGGTCGAGCCCACCTGGAACGGTTTGCCAAACGAGTTGGCCGGTCGCGGCATCGAGGGCAAACAGTCGTTCGCAATCGAGCGGCATCGAAATCACCAGGCCACGCTCGACGATGCATGGATTTACATTCCGTTGCACCTGAGGATGAGCCCGTTCGAGCGATCGAGGCACCATTTCCATGCGTGGGTAACGTGTCAGCCAGAGCATTCGTCCCCGGTCGGCATTGAGCGCGGCGATCACACCGTTGTTGGTGTTGTAGTACAGTACACCGTCGACCATGGTCAGCAGATTGTGCGAGCGATGGCCGAACTCGCCATCCGCGACCAGACCGCTACCGTAAGGCTGCACCGTGCAAATCTTCTTTCGCCAAATCAGCTGTGAAGTAGTCCAGTCGAAGCAGCCGACCGCCAGTTCATCGCGGACGCCAGACTTGACCATCCCGCAGTAAAGCCGATTGCCTTGCACGATCGCTGTTCCTTCAAACGACCAGGGACCGGAAAGCTCGGTCACCGGCGGGACGCGTGCCTCGATCTTCCCTTCCTTCCGCATGTCAAACACGACCATGTCGGCAGGATTTTGGAATTGAGCTTGAACGTAGGGGACGCCGATCGCTGTTGTCCCGATCCGCGCGACCAGCTTCGTCTGATCGGAAGAGAGCGTGAAACGTGCTGGCCCTAATGCGTGAAGGAATCGCAACGCCATCCCCCGCAGCGGCGAACCTCGACGCATCCGGTCAGGCCCGAAATTGAAATCGACGCGGCGACCGGTCGTCAGGAACGCGCCATAGTCGAGATCGTTTCGCTTGAAGACCTGATTTCCGGCGACCGGAAACGATGGCAAGCCGCTATGAAGCTGAAATGCCCGAACACGGTTCTCATCGGCGACAATGACCTGATCCCCCATCACAACCGGGAAGGTACTCAGCAGCGCGTCGCCATCTTCCGCGATCAAAGGAATATCTTCCAGGGTGCGAACATCTCCGAAGCCGTTGTTGCCTGGGGCCCGCGAAAGCGACTGCACATCGAGCGTGACACTCCAGGCCGGTTCGTAGTCAGAAACCTTACGCTCCTGCATCGCTTTGGCCGTTCGGCTGTACGCACCGGCGAAGGTTGGCCAGCCGCTGCTTGGTGAAATCGCGGTCGAACCAGGATTCGTTTCAATCAGCTTCGCCAGGAATTGAGCGTAGTTGGTATTTCGTCCGCCGAGATAACCTTCCGCGGCAGGATGCAGTTGCTGCAGGAGTTCCAGTTCGACGGCGGCCCGCTGCTGGCTACCTTCCAGCCACGAGGTCAAACAAAGGCGAGCCCAGACGGCGGCCGGGTCGACATCGGTATCAGGGATGGTCGCCAGCGAGGCGGAACTGGCCGCTTCGTTGAGCAGTGCCGCGACGTGATCGCGATGTTGTTTCCAGTCGATACCACCGACAGCGACCCACATCGGTTGCCCTGCCATGGCCAGCAAGACGCCACGAGGATCTTCCGGCGTGCGAAAGCGGGGCGAGATTCGTTCCCAGGCAGTGCGTGCTTCGTTAAAACGTCCTCGTTCCAGCAGCAGGTCTCCCAGGACCAGCAAGGCCTCGTCAGTGTGGCTGCTGAGAAAGTAGTCGTTGATGGTCGCGGCGAGCACTTCTGGATCGGCGGTAGCCTTGGCGGCGTCGAGATCTTCTTTGGCAAGCGGATCGATCCGGTCGCGATACGCTTCCAGGAACTCCGGCGTCTGTCGCGAGAACTCCGCGATGCGGCGTTGCAGATATGTTTTCAGTTCGTCGTAATAGACATACTCGCTTCCCAGATCGACCTGATCTTTACCTTGCGAGATGAATTCGCTGCCGTGGCGGCTAGAGAGCCGCTCGAGCGTGTCGATCGCGTCTTGCCACTTCGCTTGTTGAAGTTGCTGATCGACTTGCGACAGAAGATTGTTGGTGTCGTTCTTCGTCTCAGGCAGTTCGACCGTCAGAGAGAACTCCGGCCGAGCGAGTAAATCGCGAACCTGCCCCGTGGCCTGCGATGCATCCAGGAGCAATAAGGGAAGGACCCAAACCAGTCCTGCGGTTCGCAATGTAAGCCACGGCCTAAAAATCATGCACTCGCTTTTCCTGACGACGGCGCTGCCATTTGTCTATCCAGTATAGAAGGCGGCATCCCCCCGGAAAAGCAAACTGCAGGCATAGTATCTCGGAAACCACCGCCAGCAGGGGGACAAGTAACGATTAGATCGACCCCACAGAGCCACTTCAGGCCGGGAAAGCTCGGAAAACTAGTCCCAAGCAGGTGGCTGGGTCGGAATTCCTTGTTCCGCCTTTTTCAGCGCGATTTCGGTCAATTGCTCAGCAGACAGTTCTTTCCGCTCGGCTGCTGGCTTCCGCAAATAGGCAACCACGATGTAAGCGAAAAATCCTGCCAAAAGAAGATATGGGACCGACATCATGAACATGATGCTGTAGGCATACGCGCTGACGTAGTTGTCGCTCAAACCATCCTTACAGGTCGGACAGGCCCAAACTATCGACGGGATCTCCCACACCGCCAGCAAAGCCGCGGCCGCGAAAGCTTTCGTCAAGTTGGATGGCAACACGTTCATCGATCAGGCAGCCGCTTCGGCAGGAAAGAACTGATATAGGAAAAGATACACCAACACCCCGGTCACGGAAACATAAAGCCAGATCGGAAAGGTCCATTTCGCGAATTTCCGATGCGCTTCGCGGCGATCTTTTAGGCCCAGGTAAATCGTGATGACAGCCAGAAACGGCACCGCGGCTGCCAGCACGACGTGCGTCAGCAGCATCGCATAGTATCCATAGCGAACGGCCGCCGGCGGATACGCAGGGAAGGTCTTGCTGTGTCCCTGCATCAAGCCGTGATAAACGAGGTAGCAGACCAGGAAGACCACCGAGACCCCAAAGCAACCCAGCATGGTCCACTTGTGCGCTTCGACCTTCCCCTGCTTGATCAGGATAAAGCCCAGCACCAATAGCAGCGTGGCGAGACCATTCAGCGACGCATTCACATGCGGCAAGATAGTTACCAGATCCACGCGTTAGTCCTTCTTCTCGTTGTCACTGCTGGGTTGTTCTGCGGACTCGGCTTTGGGCAGCATCTCGTCCAGCTTCTTTTGAAGCTCTTCCATCTGATCTTTCTGGGTGGTGCGGTAAGAACCAATCACTTTGCCTTCGCGATTCACCAGGAAGACTCGGTCGCTGTGATACTGCTCGGCGACTTCGATGTTGAAGAACTCGTCGCCGATTTGCTTGACCTTGGCGAACTCGCCTCGCAGGAAGTACCAGCGACTAGGATCGGCTTCAAAGCGTTCGGCATAACCGGCCAGTGCCGCAGGAGTATCGTTCTCTGGGTCGCATGTGATGCTGACGAGCTTCAAACCACGATCTTTGAATTCATTCCGCAGCTTGGCCTTCTCCATGTTCTGCAGAATGCAGGTGCCTGGGCACGACGTATAGAAGAAGCTCCCCAGCCAGATGTCGCCGTTAAGCGACTTGGAATTGAACGGCAGATCGAGGCTATCGCTCAGCTGAAAGCTGTCCATCGTCTGCTTCGGTTCGTCCTTCTTGGCGACCTCTTTCTCGACCGGCTCTTTTTTCGCTTCGTAAGGTTCGGCGAGAAGTTCTTTGATCATCTTCTGACAGCGGCGGAAGTCGGTGTCGTCGGTAGCCCGAAACGAACCACGCAGTTTGCCTTGCTTGTCGATCACCATCAAGCGATCGCTGTGGGTCTGTGTTTCAAACATCACCAGAAACGACTCTTCAACGATCTTCTTTAGCTTGTCCATGTCGCCGGTCAGAAAGGTCCACACGTCAGGCTCGGCCTGGAACGATTCGGCATATTGACGCAGCACCTCAGGCGTGTCGGTATCGGGATCGCAGGTAATGCTGACGAACTTCAAACCGTCGTCGGCGAACTCTTCCTGTAAGATCGCGATTTGCTGGTTCTGCATTTTGCAGATCGAAGGACACGTGGTGAAGAAAAAGCTGGCGATCCAGACGTCTCCTTCCAGCGACGTCGTATCGAACGTTTCTTCTTCCGCCGAAGTCAACTGAAAGGGTGGGATCTCGCGATCGAGCTCGACCGACGTGGTGTCGCCTGCGTGGTCGTCGACTGGAAGGTTCACCCCGCCGGGAGATCGATTCATGGCGGCCCACACCATGGTGAGTCCGAGCAGGATCAACAGGATCGCACTAACAAAAATTCCGGTTGCCGGTTTCATATCCAATCTCCTCGCCTGGTCTTCTTCGCTGCCTGGCAGGCCAAGGCGAACATCACAACAGCAAACAACACGGTAATCGTTACTCCCAGCCCCACGCCAGGCAACCAATAGTCACCCGTCGCTTCGCCACCGAGAAAACTCGGAGCGGTCTCGGCGTGCATAATCCGGCGGATCGCGCCGAGGGCATACGTCACCGGATTCAGCGTCATCACCCAGCTCAGCACCCATTGGCCCGTCGAGGTGATCGCATCGTTGGCCGGAATCGGGAAGAACGCCCCCGACAGCAGCCACATTGGCATCAGCAGCAAATTCATCACGGCATGAAAGCCTTGCGTCGAATCCATCCGCCAGGCCAACCAGAACCCGAGCGACGTCAAACCGACAGCCGCTACGACCAGGATCGCAAAGATAGCCAGGAACTGACCAACAGAAAGCGTGATGCCGACGAAGAAGCTAAGCAGCAAAAACAACATTGCCTGGCCGACCGCCAAAATCGTGCCGCCAAGCACTTTCCCCAAGACCATCGACCAGCGAGGTATGGGCGAAACCAGGACCGACTGCAGGAACCCTTCGTTGCGATCTTCAATGATCGAGATCGTTGCGAAGATCGCCGTGAACAGAACGATCAGTAAAAGAGTGCCTGGGAAGAAATAGACGGTGAAGCTTTCGTCACCTCCACCCTGCCCCGACGCTTTGAAGACGCCTGACAAACCGGTACCGAACAACAGCCAGAAAATGATCGGCTGCCCGATCGCTCCGATGATGCGATTGCGTTGTCGCAGGAAGCGAACAATTTCGCGGCGGCACAGCGACATCGCCGCGGCCACAGGACTAGGATGAGGCATCGCTTCCGAAGTCATGGTTTCACCTCTTCGGTAAACTGCCGTCCGGTCATGTGAATGAAAACATCTTCCAACGAAGGCTTGGCCAGTGTGATGGCGTCGACCTGATCGCTGGCGACCTGCATGATCGCCCGAATTGTCCCAGGCCCATCTTCGGTTTCAAGACGGACGAACTCGCTAACTTCGGTCGCAGCCAGATTTAGTTCGGTTTGGAGCCGCTCGATCAAGCCTTGCGGTTGCCGGGTTCGGATCGTGATGGTGTCCCCGCCAATCGATTCTTTTAGCGCGTCCGGTGTATCCAAGGCGACGAGCTTGCCTTGATCGAGAATCGCGATGCGGTCTGCCTTCTCTGCTTCTTCCAGCAAGTGCGATGTCAGCACGACGGTTACACCTTGATCGCTGCGAAGGAATTCGAGGTATCGCCACATCGCCTGACGCGCGGCCGGATCGAGCCCGGTGCTTGGTTCGTCGAGCAGCAGAACCTTCGGCGAATGCAGCATCCCTTTGGCCAGTTCGACGCGGCGACGCAGTCCGCCGGAAAGATCTTCGACGATGTCATGGCGACGGTCGGCAAGTTCCAACTTGCTCAGTAGCAGTTCGGTGCGATCGTGCAGCGTTTGCCCCGTCACTCCGTACAGGGCCGCTTGCTGATAAATGTTCTCTAGCACGGTCAGCTTCTTATCGAGACTCGGCATCTGAAAGACGACGCCAAGCTGCTGCCGCACTTGCTGTTTATGAGAGCGGACGCCATGCCCTAGGATGCTAATCTCGCCCTGCTGCAGCGACATTAAGGTCGACAGCAGACGAAACAACGTCGACTTACCACCGCCGTTGGGGCCGAGAAACACGAAGATCTCGCCTGGATCGATGGCCAGCGAGACCTGGTCGAGTGCCTGCCGTTTTCCATAGCGATGGGAAACGTTTTCGATGGATACGGCGCGGGGAGAGATCATTCGCAGTTCAACTTAGTGAGCAGCCGAGTCCACAGCCTGATCCGCTTCGACGTGCGGAACCGGGGCATGCAGCCAGCGGGCTTGCGAGTAATAGTCGGTGCGAAGACCGATATCCGGAATCAACATGCAGGCCAAAAACACGGCCATCATGCTGGCCGGTACCGTGAGCACCCACTTCCAGTTGGCTTCCCACAAGAGATGCATGAAGAACAGCATCACGAGTAGTGCCTTGCCGCACGAAACAGCCATCATGAAGGCCATGCTGACGTGCGGAGGAATGCTGGTTCGCCACCAATCGAAGTAAGTCAGAAACGAGCACATCGTCAGCAAGCACAAGGCCACAAAGACAATCCAGTACTTGGTATTGCCTGAGGTGGCGTGCAAGGTTTCGTCGTTGTGCAGATGCTGATCGTGCGTCGGCGGATGGGAGTGTGAATCGCTCACGGCTTCAATCTTTAAAACAGGTACAGCATCGGGAACAGGAAAATCCACACCAGGTCGACAAAGTGCCAATACAGCCCGGCGTTCTCCAGGTAATTGGCTTTTGTCGCATCGAGCGTGCCAAACAGCACGATGGCGAAGATGATCAATCCAACGATTACGTGAATGGCATGGAAGCCGGTCAGCAGGAAGTACGTGCTGGCCCACATGTTGCCGCTGGGAATGACGAACGGCAGCTTCATCCAATCCATTTCGTGGCTGATGCCATGGTTCAGCAGATGTGCATCATCGGCCAGAACGACATCCAGGAAAGCCTTCCGTTCGCGAAGTGGCTTGGCGTCGACTTCGGTCTTGGCGACGTCCTGCATCAAAGTTCCCAGCTCGACGCGTAGTTCGGTCATCTGCTCGTCGGTCAGCTTGTCGTCCCCTTCGCCTGGGTTGGTCAGCTTGCCGTTGATCTCGGCCTTTTTCGCGTCGAGCGACTTGAGCGTCTCTTCCAGCTTGGCCAGGGGAGCTTCGATTGACTTCTGTTCATTGCGAAGTCGCGTCACTTGATATTCAGACGGAGCATGATGCCAGACGGCGTAGGCCAACGAATCGAGAATGGCCTGGGCTTCCAGTGGGTTGTCGGTCTGCGTGGCCGCGCGGGCCGCATGCTGAGCGCCGCCGGTCATCATCACGTCGATGAATTGCCCGCGTGTCATGCCGTGGCCGACTTCTTCTTCCTTTTGCTCGTCGGTCAGTCCCGACTTCAATTCTTCCAGGCGAACCTTTACCGCCGAGACGTAATAGACGTCGGGCTGGTCGTAGAGACGACGATGCTCTTTGGTCGGAAAGATACCGTGGGCAAACTTCTGCTGATACTCGAAGGCCTTCACCCCAAGAAAAACACAACCCAGCGTGAACGTCACGATCAGCCACTTCTTAGCGCTGTCGGCTTGATTCTTTCGGGCCGCCTCCAGGCACAGCACAATCGCCAGGCTACTGCAGATCAGCACGAAGGTATTCAAAGCACCTAGTGGTTCGCTGAGGTAGACATCGTGCGGAGCCGGCCACGTTCCTGTTGGTGCACCAAATCGCAGCACCACGTAGGCCCCGATCAGGCCGGCGAAGAACATGATTTCGGTCGACAGAAACAACCACAAGCAAAGCTTACCCAGCGGCAATGGCAGCGCCGGATGGTACTCCAACTTGATGTGGCCGTCATGTTCGTGATGGGAGTCAGACATGCGATGTCAGTTCTTGGTTTCGAGAAACTTGTACGTTAAACGTGGGCTGGCAGCAGGACCAGCAGCGTCAATTGGATCGGCAGATAGATCAGCGAAGCGAACAGCAGTCGCCGTGCGGACTTCTCATCACGAATCACAAAGAAACGCCACGAAGCGAGCAGCATGAACGTACCGCCCAGCAGCGACAGTAGCATGTAGAGCACGTTGCCCATCGCAATCTGGCCGACGCCCGGCACGACGCTCACCAGCAGCAAGGCCATCGCACCGGAGACTGCTTGGATGCCAGCCTTCGTTCCGGTTCGATCGACGACTGACCACATCTGCATACCCCCTTGGGCATAATCTTCACGATAGAGCCAGGCGATCGCCATGAAGTGCGGGAACTGCCAGAAGAACAGAATCGCGAACAACGCCACCGCTCGAATATCGAGCACTGGATTGACGGCCAACCATCCCATGAACATCGGCAACGCACCGGCAATCGCGCCGATGGTGGTATTCCAGGGAGTCATCTGCTTCATCGGCGTGTAAATGCAGACATACAGCAGCCAGGTCAACGCACCAATCAAGGCAGGCATCAAGCCGACCGTGGCCAGCAAATACGAAACGCCAACCGAACCCAAAAAGGTTCCGAACATCGCGCTCGAATAACGTGACAACCGACCACTGGGAATCGGCCGCTGGGCGGTGCGATTCATCTGACGATCGGCGTGAACTTCCAGACACTGGTTCCACACGCAGCTACTGGCGGCGACCAACGCGGTGCCGACAATCACGTGAATCAACTTCAGAATGTCAGGCTGGCCATTGCTGGCACAGAATGCGGCGATGGTCACACAGACCAACAGCAGCACGGCAATCTTCGGCTTAGTCAGCTCGAGGTAATCGCTGAGTTGTTGACGTACCGGCGACTTGCGCTGGGTCAAAGTGGCAGGACCGCTGCTCATGCCATGGCCTCCGTGCTAGAAGAGCCTGCGACGTTGGCAGGCGACGAATTGGTTCGGCTGAAAGCCATCGGGTAACACCGTGTGCAATAGGCCAGCAAAATGACGCTGGACGCCAGGATTAACGATCCGACCGCGACGTGGCCCGTCACGATGATCGATTGCAAACCACTTTCCCACTGAACGACATAGCTGGCAAAAAGACTTCCGCCAGGCAGGAATGTCGGCCAGCCATATTTCACCGTATAGGCGGCGATGCCGAGCATGATCTGAGCGACGATCAGCAGTGCCGAAAAGCTCGCCACAAAGCGAATCCGCCGATTGGCTTCCGCGTCACGCCAGGCAACCCAGCAAAGGGTGATCGCGCTGACCGCGACCAGAAATGCCGTGATCACGTGGAAGATCAACGAGGCACGGAACGAACCATGCGTCATACCGGCCGACACATGCCGAATCAGTGACCCCAACACAATCTGCAAAAACGCGACCGCAACGAAGCCGATCGAAAGCTGCCAGTAGATCGCACTTCGCGAACCGCCGATGGGCTTCATCGCCTGGAAACGTTTCGAGGTGAAGCATTCCAGGTAAACCAGAAAGCCGAAGAACAACGGCCCCACGCAGCCATGCACACGGGCAATGGTGGTCTTATCCCAAACCACGCGGAGCCCACCCAGCACACCTTGGCTTAGGACCAGAACCAAGGCAACAATCCCCAGCAGGATCAGCGAGCGATCTCTTCGCCAGATTGCCAACACCAGGAAAGCGATGCACAACAAACCGACGGTCGAAGCCAACAGGCGATGGCCATGCTCGAGGAACAAATCGTACGGCCCGAACACCCAGGTCTGCCACGGATACAAAAACATGTTGTATCCATAGGTCGACGGCCAATCAGGCACCGCCATGCCGCTTTTGGTAGTGGTCACCAGACCGCCGATCCAGATCAGCGGAAAGGTCGCGCACACCAGCAGCAATGCCAGTCGATGTGGCCAGGGAGATTCGAGTTGCGATGGATTCGCCATGATCCTTAATGTGCCCCCGCCGTTCCCGCGTCGCCTTCTTGGGGAGGCTGCGTTTGTGGACAGAAGTCATCCGAGGCACCCGGGGTTCCGTACTCGTAAGGACCACGGTAAACGATCGGCTGGAAGTCGAAGTTACCATGTCCGGGAGGGCTTGGTGCCTGCCATTCGAGACCATTGGCTCGCCAAGGATTACGACCAGCCTTCGGTCCGAAGAAAATGCTGTAGAAGAAGTTCAGGATGAAGAAGATCTGCGAGGCGACCATCAAGATCGCACAGATCGTCATGAACTGGTTCATCGGCAGCAGCGGACGGAACGTTTCGTAGTGATACGGATCGGCCAGACGACGTGGGAAGCCCGCCGCCCCGAGGATATGCATCGTAAAGAACGTGCCGTTGAGGAAGATGAACGTGAGCAGGAAGTGCAACTTGCCCAGCGGTTCGTTCATCATGCGGCCGAACATCTTGGGGAACCAGAAATAGATTGCCCCGAACACTGCCATCGCCGTGCCGCCAAACAGCACATAGTGGAAGTGAGCCACGATGAAGTAGGTGTCGTGAATAAACACGTCGACCGGCGTGGCCGCCATGAAGATGCCCGACAGACCGCCCAGCACAAACATCGACACGAACGCCAAAGCGAACAGCATCGGCGTGGTGAACTGAATCTTGCCGCCGTAGATCGTACCGAGCCAGTTGAATGTCTTCACGGCACTTGGCAAGGCAATCATCATCGTGGCGACCATGAACGTCATACCGAGACCTGGATTCATGCCCGAGACGAACATATGGTGCCCCCACACGATAAAGCCAAGACCGGCGATACCGCAGATGGCATAGATCATCGGCTTGTAACCGAACAATGGCTTACGAGCGAAGCAGCACAGAATCTCCGAGACCATACCCATCGCCGGCAGAATCATGATGTACACCGCCGGGTGCGAATAGAACCAGAACAAGTGCTGCCACAACAGCGGCTGGCCACCACCGGCAGCCATCGCCGAGTTATTCACAACCAAACCTTCAGGAGCGAAGAAGCCGGTTCCGACCGTTCGATCCATCAACTGCATGAACCCAGCCGCGGTCAGCACTGGCAGGGCGAACGCTTGCAGCAAGGCGGTGATGAACATTCCCCAGATCGTCATCGGCAGACGCATCATCGTCATACCTGGGGCACGCATCTGAATGATGGTGGTCATGTAGTTGACCGAGCCCATCATCGAGCTGATCCCGACGCAGGTAAGCCCTAGCAGCCACATCGTCTGCGCAGGTCCACTACCGGGTGCGGACTCGGTCATCGTCGATAACGGCGGATAACTGGTCCATCCACTCGAGGCCCCGTTCCCGGCAACGAAGAAGCTTGCTCCGAAGAAGAAAAAGGCGGGCCACATGACCCAATAGCTGAGCATGTTCAGCGTTGGGAATGCCATGTCGTCGGCACCGATCATCAGCGGGATCAGGTAATTGCCGAACGCCCCGGCCAGGATCGGAATGATCACGAGGAAGGTCATCACCGTGGCATGCATGGTGAAGAGCATCGTGTAGAACTCTGGCGAGATCTGGCCACCTTCGGCCGAAAACAACATCGGCCCGATCACCGGCATGTCGCTCCAAGGCCACGCCAATTGCCAGCGAATGCCGAGCGCCAAAAGGCCGCCGATCAGGAACCAAAGCAAGGTGGAAAACAGGAACTGAATCCCGATCACCTTGTGGTCGCGCGAGAACACGTAGGTCGAAATGAATTCGCCCAGGCCGAATTCGTGCGACGAGTGCGAATGAGTTGCTTGTCCATCTGCGGTGATGCTGCTCATGTTGTGTTACTCCGCCTCCGCCAGCGTAAACTCGGACAACTCTTGATCGTCGTAGGCCTTCTTCAGCCAGGCATCGTAATCACTGCGCGACTCGACGGTGATTTGCCCCTTCATCTTGTAGTGCCCCCAGCCGCAAAGCTCGGCACACACGATGTCGAACTTGCCATCCTTCACCGGCTTGAACCAGACGTACTGCTTCATGCCAGGGACCACGTCCTGCTTTTCGCGGAAGTTCGGAAGAAAGAAGCTGTGCAGCACGTCTTCGGCGGTGATCTCGAGGACGATCTCTTCGTCACGAGGCACGTGCAATTCATTCACCAGGTAGATATCGTCTGCCGTATCGAGCTTCTGATCCGCACCTGGGTATTGGATCTTCCATTCAAACTGACGCCCCGTCACGCGGGCGATCGGCGGCTTCGGCTGCCCATTCTCGAGCATTGGTCGACGCATACGAGCCCCCGCCCAGGCATCCATCTGATAGATCGCCAGGAACAGCAGCAGGATCGCCGGAATCACCGACCACAGCACTTCCAAGTAGTGGCTACCGTGCGAGTAGAAGACCGGGCCTTCGTGATGCTTGCCGTCGTACTTCCACAGGAACCAGAACATCAAAAGACCGGTCCCAATGAACACGATGCCCGTCAATGCCAGGATGACATAGAACAGGTGGTCGATGCTCGAATTGGCGACGACGCGTTCAGGAAACCAATGACCTTCCAGCGGATACCAACCCATGGCGGACCATATAAAAATGGCCACCCCCAGGATCGGGATGCTGAGAAAAACAAGACTCCAGAATCTTCCCACCAGGGACTCTCCTACTTTCAGCCGTGGCTGACGCGTATGTCGGGCGGACCAGGCCACCCCATGCCAATCGGGTATGCGGTACTAGTTTCGGACCCGGACGTTTTCCTGCTCGTGCTCCGGCGGTTGGCTCAGGCTATCGTAAGGCAAGCCTCTGCGAACGTAATCGACAACGTGCCAGATTTCTTCTTCGCTCAACTGCTGAGCGGCAGGCATCTTGGCACCTTCGATCCCGTTACGAATTCGCCAGTAAACATCGACCGGCCGACGCCCACCGCGGAAGTTGCCCAGACGCAAGTTACGTGGGTCCAGCTTGCGTGGCGGCAATGCTCCCAAAGCCAGAAAACCTTCTAGCTGGGAGGGGTCTTTCGGGTCGTAATACTCTTCGGTCCAGTCGTCGTAGAAGTTCTCGGCGGTCTGCCCATCCCCCAGTGCCGACTGACCGTGGCACGTGGCACAGCCACCTTTGTTGAAGAACAGATCGCGACCAACAGCCAACGACTCCTTCAATTCTGATTCCGGTTTCTCGGGGACTTCGGTGACGTCTTCAAAGGCGTAGGCCCAGCCTTCGACCAAGGGAGCGAGGAAGTCTTCGTTAACCACTTCCGGATCGGTCAATTCTTCGACCGCCGAATTGAGATCGTCGGTTTCCTCTTGGATTTCTTCCGGCGACAAGCTGGCGACGTATTCTTGTTCTTCTTTGGTTCGCTGGTCGGCTGGCTTCACGACCGAGCAGTCGAGGTCCGAGAACTCCAGCAGCAAATTGCGTTCGAGTTCACCTCGCAGCGACAGGTATTTCACGTATTGCGTGAGGGCTTCGATTTCTTCTGCCGGTAGCAGTTTGAAGCTAGGCATCGCGGTACCCGGAACACCGTCCGAGATCACTCGTCTCAGATCGTCGTGGGTCGGTGGCGTGCCGGTCTTGGTCGACTTCCACTTGTACTTGCCCATGCGGAAGTCGCGTGGGTAAGGGTTGAGAAAGGCAGCCGTCGGGCCGCGACCATTGCCGGTGATGCCATGGCAATGCACACAATGCTGTCGATACAGACCACGCGGCGTGCCATCTTCTTCACTGCCGTAAGGGCCAGCCGCCATCTTGAGATGTTCGAGATCGAAAACCTGATCGATGTCTTCCACTTCCGGCACGATCGGTTCGTCCGGGGTACCAAACGAATCGGACAGAATCTTCGCGATCGGCTCGACCTGGTACTTGGGGTCCAGCGTGATGCCGAGCGTGATCTCTGCCTTGTGCATGGCGATCCGGTTCGGCTCGAACTTGGCTGGCTCGGAAGAGCATCCGACGATAACCCCGATCAGTGCGGTAAGCACCAGGCCTCCCGCCCAGTGTCGTCCGCCAAACTCAGGGGCCTGGCTGATGTGCATTGTGAGTTCCAGTTCACCGCCAGGGAATCGAGGCGGTCTCGCTGACAAAAATGGAATGTTGAAAGGTGCCTGACGCCGCTGTACCTAGTTCATTAGGTCAACCGTCAGGCGGAATTCAAATAAACGAGCGCGGTCCCAATCGAGGGCCGCGCTCCGCATGGTTTGCCTGGCAAGTTACTTCTGGAGCAACGCGAAATCGACTTCAATATCCCCCAGGTCATTCAGGCCTGGCTTGACGTCAATTTCGATCAGCCCCTTCTTATCTTTGACAACCTCGCCGCCGATTTTCATCTGCTTCAGGCTGCCGGGATTGCCGTGCCAGACCTGGAAGGTGTGCTTCCCGACTGGCAGCTTCTCGATTTTAAATTTTCCGTCTTCTCCGCTGACCGCCATGTAAGGCGATTCACGGATCACGATAAATGCATCCATCCAGGGATGAATATTGCATCCGGCACTCATCGGGTAGCGTTCTTCATCGGCGAACGTCTCTACCTGTGACTTGCCTGCCGCCAGCAAAAAATTAATGCCGGCGTTCTGGAATCCTTCGACTTTAAAGTTGTGGGGTATCGGGTCGGCGTTGACGAACTCGATCTTCTGACCTGGACGGACCAGCGACATGATCGGATCGTACAAACAGCCGGCGTTGCGGATCACAACTTTGTTCGCCCGAAGCTTTTCGTACATTGGATGAGGCTTAGGAGCCTCTTCATTGCGGCCAACGTACAGCCACAAAGCGACGTCTTGCAGTTCGCCTTTATTGCCAATCCGTAAGGCCGGATTCGCAATGGCAGCCCCACCGCAAAAACCAGCGAGTGCTGCTGGAATTGCCAGCCCAGGTGCCGGGACTGGCTTGCCTTGAACGATGAAACGTCCTTGGACGTCTCCCCATTCTTCCGCCATCAGGCCCTGAGCGAATCCGCTCAGGACCAACATGACCAATAGACTGAATCTCGCTGTCTTCATCGGGGAACTCTCCCGCGAAAGGGCTGCGTTACTTCAGGTCCCCAGCGTCAATCACCAGGTTGCCCAGATCGTTCTGGCCAGCCTTGACTTCGATTTCCAACAGACCCTTACGGTCTTTGACCTTCTTGCCACCGACCTGCATTTCCTTGACGGTGCCAGGAATCTCGTGCCAGACCTGCAGTTTGTGCTTACCGACGGGCAGGTTTTCGATGGTGAACGTACCGTCTTCCGCGCTGACAGCCATGTAAGGCAGTTCGCGAACGACGATCTTGGCGGTCATCCAAGGGTGGATCGAGCAGCTGGCATTCATTGGGTAACGTTCTTCGCTGTCGAACTTGTGTTCGAAAACGCCACCAACAGGAACCAGGTTGTTCATGCCAGCGTTGGCGAAGCCTTCCACCTTGAAGTTATGTGGAATTGGGTCCGAGTTCTTGAACTCGACTGGCTGACCAACCACGACGGCCGAGATGTGTGGTTCGTACAAGCAAGCCTTGTTGTCGATCACGACAGGCTTCTTGGTGGCTTCGGCGTACGATGGGTGAACGGCTGGAGCGTCTTGACCACGATCAAGGTAGAGCCAAACGGCAACGTTCTTCAGGCCACCATCTTCGCTGACGGTCAGCGTTTGATTGGGAAGTTTAGCGCCACAGAAACCAGCGTCCTTGGTGACTTCGTCAGCAGGGAGTGTAGCGACTTTGCCATCAACGATGAAACGGCCGGTGACCGTTCCCCATTCTTGGGCGGCGGCAGTCTGGGCCGACAACCCGATGGCAGCCAACAACATCAATCCCAGTTGCGTCGACTTCATGTGAACTCCTTTAGTTGCTTTGATTTTCTTAGTAGGTGGGGGGAAGTGAAGGCAGGCTGCGAAAAGCAAAGGAAATAGAGCGAAATTTAGTCGCTTTACGTCACATCACATTATAAACATCCGCACTGATCGTGCCCGCGATTTATGTCGCACCCGAATGAGGGGAGCGCAATCCGTTTACTTTACGCCTCTTACAGTTCCAATTCCACCCCCTTGGTGATGGTTTCAGACGGCTGTAAAAGTTCTCAAAAGCTGATAGATCCGCAGGCGACCTCAACGTGGGGCAGGAACCGCGAAGCGGCGATTAGGCAGGATATCTTCGCAGTTTGCCTGTTTTACCAGACGATCCGGCGGAAACAAGCATCACGATCTTTCATATACCGTCACTTTTTGGTCATTCCTGCCCCGAAAAACGATCAAGATGTCGGATTTCTTCCAGGATGTCCGAAATCGACGAGGTGGTGAGCAGAGTTTCTTAATTTTGGTACACTGCGTGATCCTTCCTTCCGATTGTTTTAACGCCCTAGAAGTGGCAACAGTCCTATGAACGTATTGGTCCTCGGTTCTGGCGGTCGCGAACACGCCCTGGCTTGGAAATTGTCGCAAAGCTCGCGCGTCCGCAACGTCTTCGTTGCCCCAGGGAACGCCGGTACCCAGATCGATGCCGAAAACATTGCGATTCCTGAGACCGACTTCCCTGCCCTGGTTGCGTTTGCCAAGCGAAACGACGTCGGGCTAACGGTTGTCGGACCGGAAGCTCCTCTGGTTGCCGGTGCGGTCGATTACTTCCGCGAACAAGGTCTGAAGATCTTCGGACCTAACAAAGCCGCCGCCCAGCTCGAAGGAAGCAAGGCGTTCTGCAAGCAAACCCTTCGCAGTGCCGACGTCCCGACCGCCGACTATCGCGTCTTCCGCGAAGCCGATGCGGCTGCCCGCTACATCAAAGACCGCTTCCCCCATGAAGGGGAGGATGTCAATGTGGTGATCAAGGCAGACGGCCTGGCCGCTGGCAAGGGCGTGACCGTCTGCGATACGGCGGACGAAGCCCTCGAAGCGATCGATCAGATCGGCCGCCAACGCGTCTTCGGCGATGCCGGTGCCCAGATCATTATCGAAGAACGTCTCGATGGCGAAGAAGCGAGCGTGCTGGCGATCACTGACGGCAAGACCATCCTGACGCTGCCACCAGCCCAGGACCATAAGCCAGCCTACGATGACGACCAGGGACCGAACACCGGTGGCATGGGTGCCTACTCACCGACACCACTGGTGACCCCGCAGGTCATGCAGATGCTGGAAGAGAAGGTTCTGGTTCCGACCGTGCATGGGATGAAGCGGGCCCGTAACCCATTCCAAGGCGTCCTATATGCCGGCCTGATGATGACCAACCAAGGTCCGAAGGTTCTGGAATACAACGTTCGTTTCGGCGATCCTGAATGCCAGCCGATCTTGATGCGTCTAAAGTCGGACCTGGCCGACATTCTGGAAGCCTGTGCGGAAGGTCGCCTCGATTCGATCGATCCTCCGGAATGGGATACCCGTCCGGCGGTCTGCGTGGTGATGGCCTCGGAAGGCTACCCAGGCAACTACGAAAAAGGGAAGCCAATCCGCGGTCTCGAAGAAGCAGCCAAGCTGGAAGACGTCAAAGTGTTCCATGCCGGCACCAAGTTCGAGGGGGAACAGATCGTCACCAATGGTGGCCGCGTCCTCGGCGTAACGGCGATCGGCGATACCATCTCGGCCGCCAAGCTGAAGGCCTACACCGCCGTGAAGTGCATCCGCTGGGATGGTGCCTGGTGCCGCAAAGACATCTCGGACAAGGCGCTGCGTCACTCGTAATCGAGCGCAGATAGCTCGCTGCCAAATAACCAAGGCAACGTGATTCGTCGCGTTGCCTTTTTTTGCAGGCGTTCGTCGCGACCAAACAGAGCGTCAGGTATCGCCAAAAAATTCCTGAGCGATCTTCTTGAGATAGGCGTCGTCGAACACGCCCAAGGCCCCCTCCTTCGATTCTCCTGGCTGCTGCTTCTTGCGTCCTGGCTTGGCAGACTTCGTAGGAACATCTTCGACCGGCGAAGGAGTACTCCGCTTGGTGGGCGATTCCTTCGGTGCCAATTCGTCGACATCAATATCGCCAAAGAACTCCAGCCATTCATTCACTTCCGAATCTGGAATGGCTGGTGCGGTCGGCTGCTTGGGAGGTGGCGGCTTGAGGGCTTCCTGCTGACGAATCCGCTGCCGCGTCTGCCGCATCAAGCGATACCAGCTATCGCTATCGATCGCTGTGGCTCGGCGTCTGCGAGCTGCCCGTTGCACGCGATGATCACTGGAAACAACCGTTAGCCGCTTGGGAGCATGATGATCGCGAATCAGCTCTTCGATCATTTCGTCCGCATCGGTATAGCCACTGGCAAACCGCACGGTGATCTGCTGATGGTTATAGACTCGCGGTAGGCCGGGCGGAGCTTTCGCCGAGTCGAAGACGACCACGGTCTGGGTCAGCTCTTTCGGATCGATCACGCGCAATAGCGCGTCGAGGAGTGCCCTGCGTTCCCCTTCAAAGGAACCTTCTCCATCGACAGACCCTACCAGCCCAGCGGCGAAAAGCAGATTGTATCCGTCGATAATGAGCGGCATGACAGCGGAAGCTTCTCGGCTGCAAAGGAATGGCCCTGGAAAGCACCGCGAAGTGCACTACGTTCCATCGTATCGGAACTTGGTGATTCCGCCTACGATCGTTTCGACCGCGCGTCCTGTCAGCATGACGCCTTGGAACGGGCAATTGAAGCTCTTCGAGCGATAAGCCGACGTATCGACCTTCCACGCCAGGTCAGGGTCGATGATGGTCACGTCCGCATCGGCACCTACCTGAAGCGTTCCCTTTTCGATACCCAGCACCTTCGCGGCGTTGGTCGACATGGCTCGCACGACGGTCGGCCAATCGACTTTGCCACTCTTCACCAGGTGCGTCCCAACCAGACCCAGCGCGGTCTCGAGACCAACCATCCCGAAAGGTGCTTCGGTGATCGCACACATCTTCTTTTCCGAAGAGCGGGGAGCATGCCCACTGGCGATTACGTCGATCGTGCCATCGTTCAAGCCGGCGATGCAGGCGTCGATATGGTCTTGCGAACGAAGCGGTGGATTCAGCTTCAAACTGGTGTCGAAGCCTCGCATCGCTTCGTCGGTCAATGCGAACTGATAGGCACAGATACTGGCCGAAACGCTCACGCCGCGATCTTTGGCCCGGCGCAAGATCTCGACCGTACCGCTGCACGAAATCGCCAGCAGATGGAGCTTGCCGCCAGTCGCCTCACAGATGCGAATGTCGCGCGCCGCCATCACGTCTTCCGCTTCAGCTGGCATCGGAGCGAGCCCCAGCACCGTGCTGATCGAACCATCGTGCATGACACCGTCTCGCGAAAGCTCGACCATCTCGGGCCGGTTGAGGACCGGGCGATCGAACATCAAGGTGTATTCCAACGCACGACGCAGAAGCTCGGGATTCGAGACTGGGCGTTGACCATCACTGAAAGCAATCGCCCCGGCATTATGCAGAATGCCGATTTCGGCCATCTCTTCGCCATGACGTCCGCTACTGACGCAGGCCACCGGATACACATTGCAGTGATCCGCTTCCGATGCCTGGCGGCCGAGGTACGTCACCGCGGCGGCACTATCGACCGGCGGGTTCGTTTCAGAGATCGCGGCGATCGAAGTAAAGCCCCCTGCCAGCGCGGCATAGGCAGCGGACTCGATCGTTTCGTCTTCCTCGAAACCTGGTTCGCGAATCTGGACATGCAGATCGATCAGGCCCGGGACGACCAGCTTGCCCGTCGCGTCGATCACATGGGCACTGCTATCCGCCGGGGCGTCAATCGCGGCAATGCGACCCTCCTCGATCAGCAGGTTCGTGACGCGATCGATGTTTTGGCTTGGGTCGATGACCCGACCATTTTGAATTAGCGTTCGAAGCATCTTTTCCAACATCCGCTTAAGTGGTTGCCCGGCCTTCGTTGAGGAGCCACATCGCCGCCATGCGGACCGCCAAACCATTATTCACCTGGTGCAGAATGACCGAGTGCTCGCCGTCGGCCACTTCAGGCGTAATCTCGACACCACGGTTAATCGGCCCGGGTGCCATGATCAAAATGTCGGACTTGGCCCGCTGCATACGCTTGCGATCCATGGCGTACAGCAGGGCATATTCGCGAACCGAGGGGAACGGACGCGTGTATTGCCGCTCGAACTGGATTCGCAGCAGGTTTAACACGTCGCAGCGTTCCAGGATCGAGTCGAGATCGTACGAAACCTCGACGCCAAACTCTTCCCAGCGTCGCGATACGAGCGTCGAAGGACCGCAGACGATCACATGAGCCCCAAGTTTCTGTAGGCCCCAGATATTCGACCGAGCGGTTCGGCTATGGGCGATGTCACCCACCAAGGCCACCGTCTTGCCGGCGAGGTCGCCTCGATGTTGACGGATGGTCAGAATGTCGAGCAGACCTTGCGTCGGATGCTCGTGCGGGCCGTCGCCGGCGTTGATCACACCGCAGTCGAGGTTCTCGGCCAGCATCTGCGGCGTGCCCGGGGCCTTGTGGCGACAGACAAGCGTATCGATGCACATCGACTGGATGGTCTTGGCCGTATCGAGCAGCGTTTCCCCTTTGGAGAGACTGCTGCTGGAAGCCGAGAACTCGATCACATCGGCACCCAGACGACGGGAAGCCAGCGAGAAACTGGTTCGAGTCCGGGTCGAGTCTTCAAAGAACAAATTGACGCTCGTCCGTCCCGTCAGGACCGACAACTTGGTGCGGCAATTGTTGGTGGATTCTTTGAACGCTTGAGCAACGTCGAGAAGAAGGGTGATTTCGTCCGACGATAAACTTTCCAAATCGAGCAGATGCCGCTTTGTCCAGCGGCCCTTGAAGGGCTCGAGAAAACCAGGCGTCTCCATGGAATCCCAGAAAAAGTAAGCGAATCGGGCCGGTTTCACATTGGGCCAAATTCTACGGACTATGGACCTCAGTCACAACCTGGGGAAGCCGAATTCGGGGGTAATCCCCCCAACCAAGCTGGCCCACGCCAAGACATAAAAAAAGGAGAGCTCGGTGATGATCACCGAGCTCTCCGTGACGTTGCCTAGGGAATTGGTCGCTCTCGGCTTACTCTTCGCCTGGCTTGGGCAGCGGCAGAGCTTCGGCCGGGATCAGATCGTTATCCAGTGGAGCCCGTGGGTTCTGAATTGGATCGGTCGGATCGGCCGGATCTGGTTCCGCTGGGTTCAGGTTCGCCGGAGTCGGTTCGATTGGCTCGCCAGGCGGAACGGCGGTTGGATCAGGAGCGACCGCGAATGGATCGATCCAACCACCACCGAGAGCCTTGTAGAGCGAGACCACCGAGAGGTAGATATCCCCTTCCGCATTGGCCGTCTGGTCGTCCAGTTCGGCTTGTTGCCGTTGGGCGTCCAGCAAGGTCTGGAACGGGATGATACCACCCTTGTATTGCTCTTCCGAGATCACCGCAGCCGAGCGGGCAGCCAAGGCAGCCTGACGTAAGCTGGCGGCACGACGCACCGTGTAACGGTACTGCGACAAAGCATCTTCGACTTCAGCCGCGGCGGTAACCACCGAGTTCTGATAAGCGAAGACCAGACCTCGCCAGCGAGCGCGGTTGGCTTCGATATCGCTACGAACACGACCGAAGTCGAGCAATCGCCATCGCATCGCAGGGCCCGAAGCATACGCAATACTGTCGCTGGTGAACCAACGATTGAACTTGGTCGAGTCGACGGTGAACGTTCCGGTGATCGTAAAGCGCGGATACAGTTCGGCAACCGCCACACCGATACGAGCCGCTTGGGCAGCCAATTGGCGTTCTGCCGAGCGAATATCGGGACGCTGACGAATCAGTTCGATTGGCAGACCGACGTCGATATCGGCTGGAATCGAAGGGAATCGCTGCTGTGGCGTGATCTCGGTCGACAGGTCCGTTGGTGGTTCGCCCATCAGCACCGACAGTCGGTGATAGGCCAGTTCCATTTCTTGACGCAGCAGCGGAAGACCAGCTTCGGTGCTGTACAAGTTGTATTTGGCCTGTTCCACGTCGAGCTGGCTGATCGTACCAGCGGCCAGACGATCTTCGGTGATCTTCAACGATTGACGTTGCAGTTCGATATTGCGTTCGACGAACTGGATACGACGCTGCAGGGTACGAACCTGGATGTAGTTCGCACCAACTTCGCCCTGGAGCGAAACCAGCAGGTTGTTGTGGTCTTCGATGGCGACGTCAATATCGGCATCAGCGGCCTGAATACTGCGACGCACGGAACCGAAGATATCGATTTCCCACGAAGCATCGAAACCAGCCGACCAGTAATTGAATGGAGGCGGGCTGAAGTTTGCCAGACCGAAGCTATTACCACTTCCAGATGTTTTGCGTCGCGAGTAGCTGGAGGTGCCGTCAATGTCGGGGAAGAGTCCGCCACGAACCACACCGCGAATAGCACGGGCCTCAGCAATACGCTCGGCCGCTTGCCCCAACTCGAGGTTCTGTTGAGCGGTCCGGACAATCAAGCTGGTCAGCACCGGGTCGTCGAACTTGGTCCACCACGCGACTGAGTCATTCGGCGACTGGCTTACCCCCGGTGGGAGCGGCTGAATCCACTCGCAACGGAAAGGCGCCCCGGGATCGATATTGTCCGGGCCAACCAAACAGCCACTGAGTCCCAATGCCGCCGAGGTGACAGCACCAAGCACCAGCTTGCCAATAATAACGGGAGCTTTGCTCTTAGATCTTGATTTTCGCATAACCGTTCGCAAGCTAACCTTTTAATTTCTTGATAGTCCACCTCCCAAGGAGATGACCGCCACAAACGTTATCGGTGGAATAATCGTCTGGAGTTGGAGAGTAAGTTTGCCGGCTGTACGGGTCGCTCAATCGTTAATCTTGACGATAGTGCCGATAGCACGAGTTACTTCGGTTAACCTCAATTTGCCCACCGCAAGGGTTAGTTCTGCGTCCGATTCTGGGCTGGCTAGCGTGCATGCACCTGCCTATCTTTCCTGATCCGAATTTTCTTTGGATTCGATTCAACTCGCGTAATCCAGAATGCCGATACCGAGTATTGAGACTGTGCATAAAAAAATGCGCCGACGAGATCGCTCCCCCGGTTAACAATTACTTCGCAAGGGATTGTGAAGATGAACTATCGACTTCCTTTGTTCACCTTCCCCGTGCTGGCCATCATCATGTTGGGCAGCGGCTGCAGCACTGTGCCGACTTCCGATTCGGCCGTCACGCCAGACCAGGCTCCAGCACCGCCGAACCAGCCAATGATCCTGGTCGAAATGCAATCGCCAGAAAGAGGGACGAGATCGACGCAGAAGATTCCGCTCCATGCGGCTCCGACTCTACAAGCCGCCGTCGATCAATCGCGTGTCGAAAGCAAATACAAGCGATTCCACATCGCCATCTCGCGATTCCCACAGCATCAAGGTGGTCAGCCTCAGAAGCTGATTTCGCAGTATGATCACCACGCGGGCCAGATCCCGTATGAATACGATTACCAGCTCCAAGCCGGTGACCGTGTCGTGATCGTCGAAGATGGAACTAGTTCGGTCGACGACATCTTCGGCAGCATCATGGCTCCGCTGCGGATGGCCTCGGGCAAACCGCCAGTCGACAAGTCGCCGTTCTAGAAGCGACGCACCAATTCAATCTTTCCCGGCGTGCCATAGTTCGTAAGAGCTATGGCACGCTTTTTTTATGGGAACATTGAAAAGCCGACGGGCCTAGTAAGCGACTCGCCAACGAGTGCGGAACAGCCAGACCATGGTGATGAACATAAAGAAGTTCATTCCGATCGCCAGTGCCATATAGACACCGAACCGCGCCCAGTTGCCGTCGTTGTCTTTCGCACCGTCGAGATCGACTTTCAGTGGCACGTCCCACAAAGCAGAGAACGGACTCACGACGGTAAGGTCGCGCGAGACCTGAGCGACCGCCGACAATCGAGGCTCAACCGTTCGCGTTGTGGAGGAAACCACTTCGTATTGGGTTTCGCTCGTATCCACGGGCGGGGCGAATGCCAGTTGGGCGAAGTAGTCGAACGCCAGGGTTCCGCAGAACAAAGCGATGATCACCAGGTAGGTGCACATCAAGCTATGCGATGTCTTGCGGAACATCACCGAGCAAAACAACGCCAACATCGACGTCGTGACACAAGTCACCAGAATGACCGATAAATACGCGATCACCGAAAGCCAATTGGTCCAGTAATACGGAACCATCACGCAAGCCAACAGCAGCGGCCACAGCAAAAAGCCAGTTAGCACGCTCGAAACACGGAAGCCCGCAACAAGCTTCCCCGACAAGATCATCCAGGGAGAGATCTCGGTCGTCAGCAGCAAGTCGAGCGTTTCACGTTCCCGTTCGGAAGTAATACTTCCCGCCGAGAAAACGGGCCCGACGAGCACGTTGAACAAAATCACATACGCCATATAGAAGGGAGCGTACTGCGGCTTGAAGTAAAGACAGACCGCCATCAACGGAATCGCCAGGAACATACTGATCTGAATCACCAGACGCAGCATCAAGGTTCCCTGGGCGAAGATTTCGCTGTGGATCTCTTTGTCGTAAACCGGGTTCCGGTGGTCTTCCAGAAGCTGCGTTCGCTTCGGCGGAGCAAATAAACGATCGGGAAACTGATCCCGCTGGATCACCAGCCCCACTGCTTCGCGAGCCTCTTTTTCGAGGTCGACGACATCCTTTCCTTCGCTGCCGACGTCGTTCGGGTAAAGCAGCGTCCGCGCGGTGTATAAGGACAAAAGCACGATCGTCGCACCAGCCAATGGCGGCACCGTGACCAACAACACTAACAAGCGTAGACCGCCGTTTTCGCCGAGCATCTGCCAGATGAACGCTCCGGCCAAAGCGATCGGCAAGATCAACAGATACGAAACGACCAGCGACGCCGAGGTTCTTTGAAAGAAACTACTGCACGCCACGCTGATCATGCCAAACGTCGCCACCGCCACCATCAAGATCGCGTACGCAGCGAGCAACTCGTAAAGCGAAACACCACCCAGCGGCAGGCATAACATCACGATTGGTAGCGATGTGAAGATCAGCAGCGCCAGGTGAGCGAGCGATGCGAACAGCTTGCCAATTACGATCGCCCCAGGCTTGAGCGGACTGGCCAGCAACATCTCATACGTCTTCCGTTCTTTCTCGCCGGTTAAGGTTCCGGAAGCAAAGCTCGGGGCCATCAACGAGGCCAACACGAACTGCCCCAGGAAGAACAGATCGAACAATCGCCGGGCTGCTTCCTGATCGGAAGAGAGGTCGAGACGTTCGACTTGAGGCCAGGCAAAGTAGACGATCGCCGCGAGAAGAATCTGATAAGCAAGCAGCAAAAGAAACGCACGAACCGTCCGCAGATTCACCAGCAACTCGCGCTGCAGGACTGGATTCTCGAGCAAATACATAGGAAGCGAAACCTTTGCAGGCAGCGAGAGGCTCTTGGTTCGATGACGAGGTTTGCCCATTCTACCCCTCTGGCGGAATGAAACGCTACCCTCCGGCTAAGATTCTCAAACGTCATGGGCACCCTCTTGGCTCTCGGTAAATACAAACCGGCGACTTGGTATCCGGGTCTCCAAGTTCAAGGCCTGGATTGCCGCTCAAGGAACTTTGATTCTTGCTCAAATCGATGCCTGTCTCTGCTGCGGAAAACGTTACGACAAAGACTTGTGCTTTTCGCTTGGCATTGAGGATGTTTTCGTCGCGTCCGAGATCGCTTCTCCTGCAATCGGGTTGCCTGGATTGCCTAATCGGCTCGATCTTCACACCGGAACCTATCGCGAGGAAGCTTAGTGAATGGGCAATCCCCGCTGCAGCCGCCCAATGAGTCGGCACACCCCCTTCCAACGGGGCAGTGATAACGAAATTGAGAGAAAGAAAACGTTTTATGCGGCAAAGTTGCGCATTAATCATTAGGGGAATCAACGTACCTTGAGTTGGGAATTACGGAAAACAAAGCGTAATTGCGGTACGATTCGATGCTTCGTTCGGAGACCCGACACGGTCTATCGGAAACCACTTGTCGGTTTGGAACGCTGTTTGAGTAGTAGTACGGACGTTCGTTTTTGACTTTGTCCGTCGTTTCTACTAGATCAGCCTGGAGCACAAGTTCACCATGCATCGTTCCACACGAGGTGGTTTCTCTCTGGTCGAACTTCTAGTCGTCTTCGCCGTTTTCTGTGTGTTGGTTGGCCTGCTGATGCCGGTCGTCCAGCAAGCTCGAGAAACCTCGCGCCGGATGCAGTGCACCAACAACATGAAGCAGTTGGCGATCGCACTGCACGAATATCACGACACGTTCCTTGCCTTCCCCTATCGGGAAGGCGGACTGGGTCAGCACCAACACAATGGCGGCCCGATGGCACCCTATCAGCGACAAAGCGGTTTCATCAGCTTGTTGCCGTACATGGGTAAACATGCCCTGGCCAACGAGATCGAAGCAATCGGCATGGCTCGGGTTCCCTGGGAGGAATGGAAGCCATGGCAAACGCCAATTGAACTGCTGCTTTGCCCTTCCAGCAACGAGCACTTCGCGGCCGATACTATTGCCAACTCGAACTACACGTTCTGCTCCGGCGACTCGGTCGATACCGAATCGCTCGATCCACGCGGGATCTTCGGCCTGGTGAAGCACACGACGATCGACAGTATCACCGATGGTACCAGCACAACGCTCGCTTTCTCCGAGCACCTTTTCCCGAGCCACTCGCGTGACCGAGCGAACGTGAACTACGGCAGCGAACCTGCCACGCCGGCCGAATGTGCCCTGACCTTTGATTCGTCCAACGGCTATGCGTTTTCGCACGATGCCCCAGGCAATCGCTGGACCGATGGTGGTTCGGCTTACTCGGCCATGAATACCTGTCTGCCGCCGAACAGCCCGCAATGTGCTTACGCCAGTCATGATGCCCAGGATGGTTTCTACACCGCCTCGAGCGCCCATCCTGGCGGCGTCATGGCAACCTTCGCCGATGGTTCGGTCCGTTTCATTACCGAAACGATCGATGCCGGCAACCAAGGAGCAACCTCGGTCGCAACCGGCACCAGCCCTTACGGGGTCTGGGGATCGATGGGCAGTAAGAGTGGCGCAGAATATACGCCTGGAAGCGAATGACGATGAATCGGATCTTTATCGCCACGACTTTGCTCGCAGCCACTTTGCTGCTGGGCTGCCGTGTCGACCAGGCTGGGCTGCTTCCCGGTCGCAATGCCACGCACCCAGTCACCGGGGTCATCACGCTGGCAGGACTTCCCGTCGAAGGTGCTACGGTGATGTTCTTAAGCGAGAAGCTGAAGATTACCGCGTATGGCAAGACCGACGCGACCGGGCACTATTCGCTAACAACCTACGAATCAGAAGATGGCGCTCCGGCAGGTCACTATCAGGTTTCGATCAAGAAGTCAGAGAACAAGATCGTTCAGGATAGCGAAGACCCTGCGATTCCACCGCAGACCAGCACCACCAGTCTTCTGCCGGATCAGTACGGCAACTATCAAACGTCGCAGCTTCGTGCGGTCGTCGCGGCAGGTCGCTCGAATGTGTTCAGCTATAACCTGATGCCGTAGCGGCAATCTCTCCTTCGACCAGTATCCCAACTCCCGTGGTGCCTTGCTGGTGACGATCTCGTAGAATCAGCTTTCGAGCGGCGGCCTCGGCCCCGCTCAAAAGGTGGAACAACGTTGGATCTTGGAAGGAATACACGATGGGGCCTCTCCGCGGCTTGTGGCGCGATACCTGGTGGCTGTGGTTTGTCTTTCTGGCGGCGATCGTCGGAGTCGCGTACCTGGTAACGCCATTCTTTCTGTTTCTGATCCCTGTCTTCGTGGTGATGTTTCTGTACTTCGCCTTCGTCCGCTACGACGAGAACGGGCGTAACAAAGGTGATTTATAGTTGCTCGTGGTGATCGGCTTCCCCGGTAATCGAAGGCGCGAAGATTCAAGATTGATCTTCGGGGGACGAATAACCTGAGAGATTCACCCCTGTTTTCACCTGTTGGGTTTGGTCCGAAGTTGAACTTCGGGGAAATCATCATGAATGGATATGAAAGCCTCGTCGGCATCGTTGTTGTCTTTGGCGGCATTGCCCTGCTGATTCGCCTGGCAGCGGGCGGGCTCGATCATTCCCGTGTTCGAGAATATGTCACGCGGCGAGGTGGCAAGCTCATCTCGCTGCAGTGGGCACCCTTTGGCCCTGGCTTTTTCGGCGAGAAAGACTCGCGAATCTACCAGGTCAAATACCGCGACAAAGATGGCTGCATCCACCAAGGGTATATCAAGACCTCGATGCTTAGTGGTGTCTATTTCACCGAAGACCGGATCGTCAGTCGGCCATCCAAATTCCAGAATGAAGTTCGTAACGATCCTCCTCAGTCGTCCGCTCCCGTTTCGGTCGAGGATGAAAAGGCCCGTCTTCGCAAGCGTTTAGCGGAATTGGAAGAGATGGAATAAACCCTGGTTTGTGGCGTTGGCCCAGGCGGCGTGTTAGACTCCAAAGACACACCTTGGATCTCCTGCCTGCGTTCGATGACCGAGCGTAGCCCCCTTCCCTCCCCCACAAACCTGTATGATCGCTTGCCGAACCCTTCTGCTGACGGCACTGCTGCTGGCCGCTGCCGGTCCGATTTCTGCAGCCGAGTATTTCGTTGCTCCTGATGGAGACGACGCGAACTCCGGTACGCTAGAGGCCCCCTTCGCTTCCATTCAAAACGCGCAGAACGTCGTCGCTGCTGGCGATACAGTTTGGATTCGCGGCGGCACTTATCGCATTCAACCCGATGAAATTGATTCGCAGCGTCGCATCTGGGCGCATGTGATTCATTTGCGAAAGAGTGGCGAAGAAGACAAACCGATTCGCTACTTCGCTTACCAGCAGGAACAACCGATCTTCGATTTCACCGACGTGAAACCAGAAGGACGTCGCGTCCATGCGTTCTCGGTCGATGGCTCTTGGATTCATTTGCGTGGGATCGAAGTGATCGGCGTCCAGGTCACCATGACCGGGCACACCCAATCGATCTGCTTTGCCAACAACGGCAGCCACAACATCTTCGAACGACTCAGCATGCACGATGGCCATGCGATCGGCATCTATTCGGTTCGTGGAAGCGACAACCTGTTCCTCAACTGCGATGCCTATCGCAACCACGATCCCGTTTCCCAGGGAGGCCGTGGCGGCAACGTCGATGGGTTCGGTTGCCATCCCACGCCAGGATCGACCGGCAACGTCTTTCGCGGGTGCCGTGCCTGGCTAAACAGCGACGACGGCTTCGATTGCATCACCGCGTCGGAAGCGGTTCGCTTTGAAGACTGCTGGGCGTTCTGGAATGGCTATTCGCCAGAGTTTAAGAGCCTGGCCGATGGCAATGGCTTTAAAGCGGGCGGGTACGGAACCTTGCCTGCCCATCGCCTTCCGCGCGAAATCCCGGTGCATGTCGTACAGAACTGCATGGCGGTTCGCAACAAGGCAAGCGGCTTCTATGCCAATCATCACCCAGGCGGCAGCGTCTGGGTGAACAACACCGCCTATCGCAACGGCACTAACTTCAACATGCTGTGCCGTCTGGCCAACAACACCGACGACGTCGATGGTTACGGCCATGTGCTGAAGAACAATCTTTCGTACGGCAGTCGACGCGACTTGATTAATATCGACGAAAGCAAGTGCGAACTGGAAGCGAATTCGTTCGACTTGAATCTCGAGATCAGCCCGAACGACTTTCTCGATTTGAAAGAAGATCAGCACCTGACATTGCCTCGCCAGACCGATGGCAGTTTGCCGGTGATCCGGTTTCTGCATTTGTCGCCAGAAAGCCAACTGATCGATCGCGGCGTCCCGGTTGAACTTCCTTATCAAGGCAAGGCTCCGGACCTGGGTGCCTTCGAGTCAACTGCCGACTAGTACACTCTTCCTTTCCTTCGTGCTACCCTTCAGCCCCACACCTCGCCCATGAAACGCCGCATCTTTCTCGCTGCTTCTTCCGCTGCCCTGTTGGCTCCGACGTTGGCGATGGCCCAAGACCAACCGAAGCGACGCGTTGCCGTGATTGGCCATACCGGTCGCGGTAACTACGGGCATGGCCTCGACACGATGTGGGGCAAGATCGAAGGTGCCGAGGTGGTAGCGGTTGCCGATGCCGACCCGAAGGGCCTGGCCTCGGCGATGCAGCGACTCGGCTTGAAGCAAGGCTTCGCGGACTATAACGAGATGCTGAAGACCACCAAGCCAGAGATCGTCGCGGTGGGGCCTCGTCATGCCGATCAGCATCACGATATGGTTCTGGCCGCCATCGAATCAGGTGCCCGCGGTATTTACTGTGAGAAGCCTTTCGTCCGCACGCCTGCCGAGGCCGATCGTTTGATCGCGGCGGCCGAAAAACATGGCACGAAGGTGGCGATCGCCCATCGCAATCGGTATCACCCAGCCCTCGCTCACATCGATGCCTTGATCGCGTCAGGCGAGATGGGCAAAGTGCTCGAACTTCGAGGCAAAGGGAAAGGTGACCGCCGAGGTGGTGGAGAGGACTTGTGGGTGCTCGGTTCCCACGTCGTAAACCTGTTCGCCTATTTCGGCGGCCAGCCTCAAAGCTGCTCGGCAATCATGCTGCAG
Source organism: Bremerella cremea (assembly GCF_039541315.1). GTDB lineage: Bacteria > Planctomycetota > Planctomycetia > Pirellulales > Pirellulaceae > Bremerella > Bremerella cremea. The sequence continues at coordinate 1,123,660 of NZ_BAABFZ010000003.1, forward strand.
GATGGCAAGCCGGTCGCTGCCAGCGATGTGAAGCATGGAGCCGAAGGGCTTGGTCCGCTCGCCGCGAATGAACTGCATGCCCAATATTTGATGGGCAATGGTGTGACCGCTTATTACGATTCGGTTGCCAACGACGGCACCGAAGGGAATGGCTACTGTTTCCAGATCATTGGCAGCAAAGGGGTGGTAACCTGGCACATCGATCGTGACCCGGTCGCGCACTTCTCTCCCGGCAATCCGTTCGATCCAACATTGCCACCACGCAAGTGGTTGCCGATTACTTCGGCCGGAGTCAACCAACCGGAAAACGATCCGAAGCTGATTCAATCGGTTCACAACCATGTTCGGGCAGGGGTCGATTTGATCGAAGCGATCGACGAAGACCGGGCTCCGATTTGCGATATCCACGAAGGAGCCACGACGATCGAGATGATTTGCGGCGTCTTCGCTTCGCACTGCCAGAATGGTCAGCGAGTCGCGTTGCCGCTGAAGAATCGCGGCAACGCGTTGGCCGAGCTTTCGTAAGCACCGTTACTTCTGTCCCTTCTGATCCCACAACGTGAAGGGATCGTCCAGACGTTTCATTTCTGCTTGCAACAGCGACTCCAGCTCTTTCCGCTGAGCCGCATAGCGAGGATCGTCTGCCAGGTTCGTTTGCTCGGCGGTTGGCTGAATACCGCTGACTTTCGCAACCTCAGGCTCGTGATGCTGCGGAAGGAACTCGTGTGGATTCTCGGCGAGATTGAAGAGCTGCGTCTCGTGCACGCCAGCACTCGGTACGTCGTACTTGATCAGCTTCCAGTCACCCTTCTTCACGCAACGCATCCCTGGTTTCTCACCGCCACAGTACACGCCATACAGCACGTCACGCACGGTTTCTTGCTCCCCGAAAAGAACCGGCTTGAAGCTCGTTCCTTCATTGCTCTTGGGTGGCTCGACTCCGGTCAAATCGCACATCGTCGCCAGGATATCGAGTAAGTAAATGTTGCCAGGGACACGTGAACCAGGCTTGATCCCAGGTCCTTTCACCAGGAAAGGAACCCGCCACGTGTGCTCGTACAAGTTCTGCTTTCCCTGCAAACCATGGCGACCAATCGCGATCCCATGATCGGCGGTGTAAAAGATGTAGGTGTTATCGAGTTCCCCCATCGCTTCCAACTTTTCGAGAACCTTTCCGATCTGAATATCGATGTTCTCGCTACAGGCGAATTCGCGTCCAACTTCATTGCGAATCGTCTGCTCGTCGCGGTTCTTCCAAACACCACTCACGTTCACTTCATCGCGCACCGCAAGATGACCGTTCTCGAACGGGTGCTTCGGCAACCAGTTCTCTGGCATCGGAGGCTGCTTGGCATTGGCGGCCGGCAATGTCTTGGGGTCGGCATGGTTGGTCGCCCCGTACTTGGCCAGCAATTCCGGTGTGCCGTCGCGTGTGTCGTGCGGATGCGAGAAACCGAAGTAGATCAAGAACGGATCGCTATCGGCCGACTTCTCGCGCTGGTCGAGGTATTCGAGAACCTGTTTGGCGTGCCAGGGGCTGCCAGATTGATCGGTGCCGCCCCGTTTCGTCGCGTCGTGAACGACCGTGAACTGCTTGTTCGCCGCGGCATAGCTGTTTCCCTGTTTACAGGTACGCATTGTGTCGTAGCCAGCTCGATTGAATACCGCGCCCATCGTGAAGTTCGCCAGGTTCGGTGGCACTAACTCCTTGCTGTTCTCGTTGGGATTCTCTTTGCGGTTCTGCTTGCTCGGAATGTGCCAAACGGTTCGCCCGCTCATCACCATATGTCGCGACGGCGTGCAGACCGCCCCAGACCACGACCCCATATGATAGGCCGCATCGAACACCATCCCTTCCGCCGCCAGACGATCGAGAACCGGCGTTTGTAGCTTGCTGTCCGGGTTATAGAACTTGAAATCGTACGGCGATTGATCGTCGGCGATGATGAACAAGATGTTCGGACGATCGGCCGCCAGGCCACTGCTGACCAGCAGCAATAGCCCCATGAGGGATGCCATCAGACGGAAAGGGAGTTTCATGACGAGGCTTTCTTCGGGAAGGTATCACGGGCAGGTTTTTTCTTTTCACTCTTCCACAAATCGATTTGGTGAAGATCATTCTTTGCCGATGGGCCGGTCGTGCTGCGGCCACGATCGACATCGGATTGCAACTGCTTTAAAAGCTTCAGTGCCGTTTCCGGCTGGCTGGCAAACTGATTGTTTGATTCGCTTAAATCATGCTGCATGTCGTAAAGCTGAACACCTCCAGCATCGTTGCTCGCTTGCTTTTCGGTCGGCGAACTCCAGCCGCCGGAACCTTTTGCCAGCAGCAGTTTCCAGTCCCCTAGTCGATACGCGAAGTGGCCGCTGACGGAGTGATGCACGACGCCGCTTCGTGTCGATTCGATCGGCTTGCCTTGGAGTGCCGGCAGAAAGCTGACGCTATCTTCGCCTGAGCCCGGCGGCATCTCGTGCCCAACCACATCGGCGACGGTCGCCAGCAAATCGGTCAGACAGATCAATTGATCGCAGCGTGCACCAGCCGAGACTTGCGCCGGCCAGCGAACGATAAAGGGCACACGATGACCACCATCCCACAAGTCCGCCTTCGAGCCTCGCATCTCGCCACTAACAAGATGTCCCTGCTTGGCCAGTTTCGGAATGCCAGCCGCTTTACTGCAACCGTTGTCGCTGCTGAAGATCACGAGCGTATTCTCGCGAAGACCATTTCGCTTGAGAGCCTTGCCGACTTCCCCCACCACATGGTCTGTCTCCATCACGAAATCACCATAATCCCCAAGCCCGCTTCTGCCCTGCCAGGCCGGCGTCGGCAAAATCGGTGTGTGAGGCGATCCGAGTGGGATGTAAAGAAAGAATGGCTCATCCGAGTTAGCGTGCTGGTCAATGTACTCGACCGACTTTCGCGTCAGACGCGGGAGCATGTTGATCGGCGGATCGTGCGCGATCACGGTGTCGTTTTCGATCACCGTCTGCATATCCCGGGCATGGTGAAAGCCGTGATAATAATCAAAGCCGCGCGACAGCGGTCCATCGGGAATCTTCGTACCAACCGGCGGCGACTTGAAGTCACTTGCCCGGTACGGCTTGCCTGATTGCGGATCGCAATACTGAAAATTCAAATGCCACTTGCCGATGATCGCAGTCTGGTAGCCCTGGTCTTTCAGAAACGAAGCGACCGTTGGGCGATCTTCCGCGATCAAGCAAGGGGCGAAGCCGGTGACGACGCCACTTTGCAGCTTCGACCGCCAACTGTATCGCCCGGTCAAAAGCCCATAACGAGTCGGCGTGCAAACGGACGATCCGCTGTGGGCATCGGTGAAGATCATCCCTTCGGCAGCTAGCCGATCGGCACAAGGCGTCGCGATCTTGCCATGTTCCGGGTTCAAACAATGGACATCGCCATAACCCAAGTCGTCGCACAAGATGACCACAATGTTGGGCCGGTCTGCTGACAGGGTCGCCCCAGGCAATAGCCCAACCATCGCCAGAAATAACCAAAGGGATCGAGTCACGCGTCTCTCACTTTATGGCTGGGCCAATCGTGGTGCGGAATGGCCTTGCGATCGAATCTTCGCCAGCAACTTTTGCAGCGAAGCAACCTTGTCGGGGTGGTCGCTGGCAACGTTCTTTCGCTGACCTGGATCTTGCTTCATGTCGTACAACTCGACCGGTTGGTCGTCGTCGCCAGGGTAGTCGTGACGCTGCTCCCAAGCCTTCCAACCTTTCGAGTTGTAGCCAGTCTTGGCATCCAGCAGCAGCCAGTCTCCTTCACGAATCGCGTATTGATTGGCGAACGTATTGTGCACCATGGCGGTCCGTACGGTCTCGCTCTTCCCTTCCAGCAACGGCAACAAGTTGTGCGAGTCCTCGGCGGCGTCGTTCGGCAGTTCATAGCCCATCACCGCGGCGAAGGTAGCCATCAGGTCGATTTGCGAAACCAGGGCATCGTTCACCTTGCCAGGTTGCGTGACGCCAGGCCAGCGAACGAGGAACGGCACATGGTGTCCCCCTTCGTAGACATCGCGTTTCAAACCTCGAAAAGGTCCCGGCGACCAGTGACCGAACTTGGCGTCTCGAGCGTAGGCATAATGCTCTGGGCCGTTGTCAGCGCTAAAAACGACGATCGTGTTGTCGGCCTGACCTGAGGCATCGAGCGCGGCGAGCAACTTGCCGACCATCGCGTCGGTCTCGACGACGAAGTCTCCGAACGGCCCTGCCTGACTGGTCCCATCGAAGGCATCGTTCGGAATGATCGGAGCATGCGGGCAAGGGAACGCGAAGTATAGGAAGAACGGTTCCTGCTCATCCTTGCGCGACTCGATATACGCAACCCCTTTTTCAGTCAACGTCGGCAGCACGGCGTAAGGATCCCATCCGGTGACCATCGGGCCTGGACGGCACTCCCAGCTTCCTTCCTTAATCTTCTTCCACTTCGACTCGTCCTTCATCGTGTCAGGCACGTCGACGACCTTGTCATTTTCAATCCAAGTGTAGGGGGGAAAGTTGATGACCGTATCGCCGAAGTAATGATCGAATCCGTGGGCCAGTGGTCCGTCGGGAATCTGCATGGTCCAATCGAAGTCTTCCGGCTGGATCCCTTTCCCGCGACGAATCGCGTCCCAGTCCCAGCCGAGGTGCCACTTCCCGATACATGCAGTCGCGTAACCTTTTTCCTTCAGCATCTCGGGCATAGTCAATCGCTCTGTCTGAAAGACCGACTTGCCGAATGCATTCACGATGCCATGAAAATCACGCCAGTGATGTCGCCCGGTCAGCAGTGCGTATCGACTTGGCGTACAGATTCCGGAGGATGAATGTCCGTCGGTGAATCGCATGCCCGAGGCGGCCAGCTTATCGAGATTCGGCGTTTGAATCTTTCCTTTCTCGGCGTAGCACGAAAGGTCGCCAAATCCAAGATCGTCGGCGTACAGGATCATGATGTTCGGCCGACTCGTTTCCGCAGCCGACAGTGAAGAAGTTGCCACCAGCAACAGCGACATCACGAAGAGAGAACGCAACATGGGAGGGACTCGACAATAGGTAGGAAATCAAGCCATGGAGGCCAGCGAGCAGTGGTCCACGGTATCAGGAAATCAGGGCCTAAGCACCCATTTCTTGAGGTTTTCAAAGACAATCAGATCCGCCAAACGTGTTAGGGCTGGTCGCGATCAGTTCGGAATGGCACCGCCGGCAAGCCATCCCCGTTAACCAGATTCACCTCGGGAAACGAAGCAAACGCGTAACGCACGGCGACAGGCTTGGGCACCTCGGCATGGGTCAAACGAACCGTGGTTCCCTCGATCGTCGCCTCGGCAGGCTTCCACTGTCGATCTTTTCCCGCAATCCAGAACGCCGTCGGTGCCTTGCCATCGGTCGTTTTTAAGCCTGCAGCATGCGAGAAATGCACGACGGCCGTCGAACCTTCGACCGTCAACTCTTCGAGCATTGGGCCTGAGTCTTCCACGCTTCCGGGCGAAAGGAGTGCTTGAGCTTTCAGCGCCAATCGCTTCCCTACGGGCCTCTTGTCGGTGGGATGAATGTTGGTCATGTGCCCCAGATCGATCGTAGTTGCCAAGGCCGTGTTGGGAAGTTCCAACAGGCGTGCCTGGGACTCGCGAATCCATGCCCAACCATGCGCGGTCGGATCTTCAACATCCTTCGTGGGACTGCTTCGCGCGATACGTCCAAAGCGTGGCAACATGACGGCCAGCATCTGGAAGTCTGGGTTATCGAATTCCTTTCGAAGAAACTTCGTCCAAACCGAAAGGGTCTCGCCATATTGCTGCATCGTCTCGATCGAGTGCGAGTTCGATTCTCCCTGGTACCAAACCATGCCACGAACGGTCAGCGGAGCTAACGGATGCAGCATCGCGTTGTAAAGAATATTCGGCCGAGTTCGCAGGTAGATGTTGTCGTCCCGTTGCCAGCGTTTGCCGGAAGCCGCTTCGCCAATCAACTTCGCCACACGGTCGTGGTCTTCGGCATCGAATGTTTCCAGCTTCGCTTGAAAATGAGGCAACTGCTTGGCCAGCGATCGCGGCATCCACCCTTCAATGGAGGAACTCCCCCAACATGTTTCGATCACGCCGACCGGCACGTCGAGGGCTTGCTGCAAATCGTAAGCGAATGTGGTCGCCACGGCACTGACCCCAGGGCCGACGATCCATTCGCATTCGCAGCTTTCGCGCGGCTCGAATGAGACGTCCTGCGTGACACGCAAACAGCGGATCGGCAGCGACTTGGCTTTCTCCGCTAAGGAATTGATCTCGGGTATCGACTTATAGCCCATCTGCATGTTGGATTGGCCCGAGCAGATCCATACTTCGCCCACCAGCACATCGCGGCACTCGATCTTTTGGCCAGCACTGGAGGCGGAAAGCACATGGGGGCCGCCCGCTGCGATCGGCTTCAGGTGCAGCATCCACTTGCCGTCGTCATCCACCTCAGCAGAAGCGGTCTGGCCGCTGAATTGCACGTCGACGGTCTCGCGAGGCGTGCCCTTTCCCCAGATGGCAACGGGCATATTTCGCTGCAAAACCATGTGATCCTGGAAGGGTGAGGCCCACGTCAAATCGGCAGATTGGACCTCGTTGTGCGCAAAAGCACACACCACCAGAAGAACCAGACAGAAAAAATTTCGTTTCATAGCAGAAATGAATCCTGGAGAGGGGTCAGCTTGGCATGTTGGGCAGGCAGGTCGTTCTTTCCGGCGTAATTCGAGGGTAAGACCCTCATGCAAACCGGGCAGATGGGGAAGTTTCTGGCGTCAAAATACCAGGTTCGAGGTAGATTAACATTCGTAAACTGCCCCCCAGTCTATTGCATCCAGGCTAAATAGCACGTAAAACTCTGCGCAGATATCCATACAAGATCGCGCACGTCGACGTCCTCTCCCGTGACGAGCCCACCTGCGAAGCCAGCCAATCTATGAGCGAAAAAATTACGATCGGAATTCATTCCGCTTCCTGGACCGAGCATTCTCGACGTGTGCTGCAAGGTCTGCTGAATTACATCGAAGAGTACCCTAACATCCAAGTTCGCGACTTCCGCTTCTCCAGCAACGACCCAGACCTGGCAGGCAATCCGCCATGGACGGGCAAGGTAGATGGCGTGATTGTTTCGGCTGGTCGTAACGCCGGTGTGACGACCTGGCTGCGACGCGGCAAGGTGCCGGTCGTGTTGGCAACCGGTGACATGATCGACTCGGGCATGGTGTCGGTCTATACCGATGTGCACTCGGTCGGTCGTCTGGCGGCAGCTCACCTCACCGACGCAGGCTTCGACCACATTGCGTACATCGGCTATCAGAAATCAGACGGTTCCAAGCGTCGCCGCGAAGGTCTGGCCGACGAGCTCGCCAAACGCGGCATCAAGCTGAAGGCGCTCGCTCTCAAAGAAGCGCCGATGGATGCTTTGGAAAACCAGCGTTACGTTTCGGAATCGACAATCGAAAAGCTGAAGACACTGCTCGAGAAGTCCCCGAAGCCGTTGGCGATTGTGGCTCTGAACGACGTGATTGGCGAATGGGTTGCCAAGTGTGCCCAAGAGCTCGGGTTCTCGATCCCAGATGAAATCGGCGTGCTCGGCGTGGGTGACTCGGAACGTGCCCGCATGGCCGATCCACCACTTTCCAGCGTGCAAACCCCTGGCGTCGAAATCGGCTACCGATGCGCATCGTTGCTGCATTCGATGATCCTAGGCAACACGCCGAAGGAAACAGTCTTCGAGGTACCGGCCCAGACGGTGATTGCCCGGCGTTCGACCGCCGGCTGGAAACGCGCCGCGGTGACCGATATCGATCGGGCAGTGAACTACATCCGCGATCACGCGTGCGATGGCATTCGCCTGAAAGATGTGGCCAGCGCCGTGCGAATTCCGATTCGCACGTTGGAAATCGAATTTAAAAAGCAAATTGGCCGCTCGATGGGGGAAGTCATTCGTGAAGTCCGCCTGGAACGGGTCAAGCAGCTTCTCGAAACGACCAACCTTTCCACGCAACGAATTGCAGCGATGGTGGGCTACAGCCACTACTCGTACCTCAACAAATTGCTGCGGGACGAATTGAATCTGACGCCAAGCCAATACCGCAAACAGCAGCGTAAGGCGAACCAGGAAAGCTAAGGCAATTCAATTGCCGGCCAGTTCCTGAGTGTCCAGCACGGCGACACGGAACGAAAACAACACCCCAGAAGCGGTCTCTACAGTTTTTCCGTAGAGGACCGCTTCATGCTTCTTGTACGTCACTCTGGCCGACAAGTTTTTGCAAAATCGTATCCCTTTTCTCCTCGGCTTTGGCGAAAATTGTCGTGCTGTGGCAGCTTCCACTTTTCAAGCCCAACAACCAGGAGAGCCCCCGATGCGATGGCGAGGACGACGAGGAAGTGACAACGTAGAAGATCGACGATCGGCTCGCGGCCCTGTGATAGCTGGTGGTGGAAGCCTGGTCGGCATTTTGCTGGTAATGGGATTGGTCTGGCTGCTGGGTGGCAATCCGCTGGCCGTGCTACAGGGTGTGCAGAACCAACAAGGTGGCGGAGGGGGAGCTCCGGCCCAGGTCGATCCGCAAGAGGACCAACGAGCTCAGTTCGTTTCCGTGGTCCTGGCCGATACCGAGGAAGTTTGGTCCGAGCAGTTTCAGCAGCTCGGCAATACCTATCGCGACCCAACCCTGGTCATGTTTCGCGATCAGGTTCAATCGGCGTGTGGCTTTCAACAAGCGGCGACTGGCCCGTTCTATTGCCCACTCGACCAGAAGGTTTACATCGACCTCAGTTTCTTCGACGAAATGGAGCAAGGGCTCGGTGCCGGCGGCGACTTCGCCCAGGCCTATGTGATTGCCCATGAAGTCGGGCATCACGTCCAGAACCTGTTGGGTGTGAGCGACAAGGTTCATCGACTGCAAAATCAGACCAGCAAAGAAGAGGCAAACGAGCTTTCGGTGCGGCTCGAACTTCAGGCTGACTTCTACGCTGGCGTGTGGGCTCACCATGCCCAACAGAACTGGAACATCTTGGAAGAGGGGGACGTGGAAGAGGCCCTCAACGCCGCGACCGCCATCGGTGACGATCGTCTGCAGCGGCAGTCGCGGGGGTTCGTTGTGCCGGAATCGTTCACGCACGGAACCTCGAAACAACGGGCCAAATGGTTCTATAAAGGGCTCAAAACCGGGGACATGGAAGCAGGCGATACCTTCAGCATTCCTTATCGAGAGCTGTAAGGCTTTGTGATACGATGGAAGGAACCTCACGTTTTCCCCTTCCCTAGCCATCCATGCCCTAGCACCATGACTCAACCACTTCGCCATCTGCTGTGCCTGTTGTTGACGGTCGTCACTTGTTCGGTCGCCGTCGCGGAAGACTCGGCCAAGTCGGCCCTCGAGACCGATATTCTGTACCTGAACGAAACAGGCCTCGACGACTACGCTCAGAAGCAGTGCCGTCTCGACATTCACTATCCCAATAAGGAAGGCTTTGCGACTGTCGTCTGGTTTCATGGAGGCGGTTTGAGCGGTGGTGACAAGAAGATTCCAAAGTACATGCTCGACCAAGGCTATGCCGTGGTGTCGGCCAACTATCGCCATCATCCGCACGTGAAGTCGCCGGTCTATATCGAAGACGCCGCAGCCGCCTTGGCGTGGACCTTCGCCAACGTCGAGAAGTACGGCGGCGATCCGAACAAGATCTTTGTCAGCGGTCACTCGGCCGGTGGCTATCTTGCCAGTATGTTGACCTTGGACAAACGCTGGATGGAAGCCCACAAGATCGACGCGGACAAGTTGGCTGGTTCGATCCCTTTCAGCGGCCACACGATCACCCACTTCACGATCCGCAAAGAACGTGGCATCGACCAGAACATCGTGGTGGTCGACGATCTGGCTCCGCTGAATCACATTCGCAACGACGCTCCGCCGATCTTACTTTTGGCTGGCGATCGCGAGTTGGAATTCCCAGGTCGCTACGAAGAAAACGCCCTGCTCTGGCGGATGCTGAACGTCGCCAAACATCCTGATGCAGAACTGTACGAGTTGGAAGGCTTCACCCATGGTAACATGGTCGAACCAGGCGTCCTGCTGATGACTTCGTTCATTCGCAAGCACAGCGAGTCGAACTAGCATGCTCGCTAGTCCTTCGAGACCGGTTCGATCCAGAGCATTAGTCCCTGGGTCGGACCTTCAGGCAGACGAAGCCCGCCGCCAGCCCGAGCGCTGACGCGATGCCGCAGCAGCACCACTTTCTCCATCGCTTCCCAACTGCTCTCTCCGTTGGAAAGTACGACTCCGCTGGTTTTGGCGAGTCCCTGGCCTTCGACGTAAGGCTTGGACCATTCACTAATGGACATTGAAAGTCCATTCGACCGGTTAATACTATGGGAAGATCTTGGCTTCGACGGGAAGTCGTGAGTGATGGCTTCACGGTTTGGATCGGTAGATTCAGCATCTACGTACACGCATCCGTAGTCCCCTACGTCGCGATCGATGCGGACAATCACCTCTGACTCTCCCGGTTCCAAATCGATAAATCCTTGGCCACCACCTTCTGGAAGGCCACTTGCCGGGATATCGCCCTTGCGAAAGCAGAGACGATAACGCTGTTCGCTTTCGGGGACGAAGATTCGCCACTGCCAACGATCCTGATTTTCTGCTGAATTAGGGATCGCTCGGGCAAAGATCTTATTGCGATCGTAGATCGTGATCTCGGTCATCTGCGATTTGTAGAACTCGGCCTCTTGCCTGGCCGCCATCATCTTGGCGTGGGCACTGCGTTCCCGTTGGATCAAATGGACCTGCGAAGCCGCCATCGCAACCAGTGCCATCAACAGAATGATTGTCGACAGCGAGAACTGCCACCGCTTGCCGGTCGCCTCCGATGGAGGCGATGGAGATCCTACGGACGATGCGCCCTCTTCAGAGAACATTTCAGGCCCTCCCATAGCCAATTGGAGCTCCTTGTTTGTCTCGCTTTAATTATTCCGTCGCCGTTTCTGCCAAATGCTTCTTCAGGAAGCGAAGGACCGGGGTTCGGTTCTCGCCTTGATAGAAGACGTCGCCGCCATGGCCACCGCCGGGTACAACAATCAATTCCAATGGCAGATTGGCATCGCCATAGACTTGTTGAATTCGCTCGGATTGATCCAGCAGGACGGTGTTGTCCTTGTCACCATGCAGCACCAGAAACGGCGGATCGTCTTGCGTAACATGGAATGCTGCCGAGGCCTGTTTGGCAAGTTCGACTTTCTGGTCCGCTCCGCCGCCGAGCAGTTTGTAAACGACCGAACCTTCTTGGTTCGCCCGGTGCGGCTGCGTTTTCGATCGTAGAATGAAGTCGGTCGCACCGTAGTAATCAACGACACAGACAACACGCGAAGACTGATCGAGATTGCCGCCAACATCACCTTCCAGTGGCTTCACATCGCCCGAGGTTCCGACCAGCGCTGCGAGATGCCCGCCGGCACTCGAACCGGCAACGGCGATTTTATCGGATGAATAGCCATACTGATCGGCGTGGGCCCGTAACCAGCGAATGGCCCCTTTGCAGTCGTGGATCTGGGCCGGGAAGGTTGCCTTATCCGTCAGGCGATACGAAATGCTGGCCACGGCGAAGCCTTCTTTGGTCAGCCATTGCAGCGGGCAACTCGCTTTGCTCCCGGCATGCCAACCGCCGCCATGGATCCACACAATCAGCGGGGCGTTCTTTTCCACCGGCAAGTAAAGATCGATCTTCAAGCTGTGCCCGTCGACGTTGGCGAACTCCAGATTTTTGATAATGCGGGATTTCTCTTCAGCACCAACAAGGGTCGGCAATAGCAGCCAGAGACCAACAATCGACAGAATCGTAAGACGATGCATGGAGTGAAATCCTTCCAGGGCAGGCAATGATGGAGCATGGGTTCGGGAGAGGACGATCATAAGGTGACCACTTTCTAATTTCCACCAATTTGGGCGAAACAAATCTCTCGCACTCCGGTTTAAGAACCGATATACTGCTAAACCAGTAGAATATACCTACCGGAGTTCGCCCCCGATGATTTTGAAAAACCAGTTCGCGCTATTGCTCTTTTTTGCGATTGCTTTGGGCTCTGCCCCGATGCTGGCTCAGTTCGCCCCAAGATTTCGGCAGCACGATACCAATCAGTCGCGTGGCTTGCGTTTGGTTCCCGCCGATTCGCGGCCCCCAGGTGCCAGCCAGGTTTCGATTGAAGTGGTCGGTAGCAAGCGAATCATTCAATCCAATGGCATACCAGATCATCAGACCGGGGCGTTCCCGAACCATGGCAATCCCAACGGTATCTCGCAGCAACAATACGCTTATCGCGTGGCCGCAAATCCGAAGCCGGCCGATCGCATCACTCCGCTAGGCATGCAGAACTTTGGGATCGGAGTGAACGGAATTCCGTTCGACCCAGGCGCCGCGGAATGGTTCCATGGCGATCCTCGCGGTGGCTGGCAGTATGAAGCCCTCTCCGGCGCGGTTCCGCTGGGCATCGATACGAACCATGCCCACGTTCAACCAACCGGTGCCTATCACTACCATGGCTTGCCCAGTGGTCTGCTGAAGAGCTTGAAAGTCGTACGTGGTCAACACTCGCCGATCGTCGGCTGGGCAGCGGATGGATTTCCGATTTATGCGCTGTATGGCTACCAGGATGCGAACAATCCCGAGAGTGAGATTGTCGAACTGAAGAGTTCTTATCGTTTGAAGCGTGGCGATCGTCCGCGTGGCAATGGCAACCCAGGCGGGCAATACGACGGAAGTTTTCTGGCGGACTACGAGTTCGTCGAAGGTGCCGGCGACCTCGACGAGTGCAACGGACGGTTTGGCGTGACGCCCGACTATCCGGAAGGGACCTATGCGTATTACCTGAGCGATCAATGGCCGGTCATTCCGCGCAACTTCCGTGGCGAACCTTCTAGCGACTTCGACCGAGGTGGTCCCGGACAACAAGGTCCACCAGGAGGTCAACGCCGTCCCGGCTTCGGTCCTCCACCGCCACGTCCCCGTCGATAATCGTCCCCGGCAGGAAGCTCTCGACCGTGAATCCAACCAAAATATTGTTTATCTGTTCCCGAAATCTATGGCGTAGTCCTACGGCAGAGCGGATCTATTGCAACGATCCGCGACTCGCGGTTCGGTCGCGCGGCCTCAGTCCAAGGGCCGCGCGACGAATCTCGCCGCAAGATTTAGACTGGGCCGATGTAATCATGGTGATGGAACAAGAACACCTTGCCCGGTTACGATCGAGCTTTCGTAATCGCCTGGTCGGGCGCACGCTGCATGTGCTCGACATCCCTGACCGCTTCCAGTTCATGGATCCACGACTGGTGAAAACGATCGAAGAGCGTGTCGAGTCGTTCCTCTCAGAGCAGAAAGCTGGCTGACGCCTACCAGGCAATCAGTTGATTACCTTGCCATCTTTCACTTCCAGCTTGAACAGCCGCGCGGCGTTTTGCCACAAGATCAGTTCGAGGCTCTTATCAGGCAGTCCGAGTCCACGGATGAACTTCAAGTAGCTCTTCATCCCGCAGATCGGCCAATCGGTGCCATAAAGCAAATAGCGAGGCTCGCCAGCATAAAGAATCATCTGGCGAATCTCTTGCAGCATGAACTGCTCGAAGCGGTCCTCGAACTCACCCAGCACCAGACCACTGATGTCGGCGTGGGCATTCTCGTTCTTATAGACCACCTCCATGCAGTCGCGAATCCAGGGATTGCCGACGTGGCAGATCACCAGCTTCAAATCAGGGAAGTCGACCGCGACATCATCGACGTGCAATGGATGCGAGTACCGCACCTTGCCCGTAGGACTGTAGGTATCGCCGCTATGGATCATCACCGGCACGTCGAATTCCATCGCCAGGTCGTAGATCACCTGAAGCCGACGATCGTGCGGATAGAACGGTTCATACCCTGGGTATAGCTTCAAGCCTTTTACTAGGCCATCAGCTAAGAAGTCGGCGATTTCGCGAAGATCGCGTTGTTGATAGTGCAGATAGCTAATGCCCGCCACGACGGCGATGTTGTCGAGATCGCGGGTCGCGTTCACCACGTCACGGGTTGCTGGCCGATGAGGTGTAATCTTGTACGAACTGAGCACCAAGGCATAGTCGACATTGTTGGCGTCCATGTCGGTTTGAAGGTTCTCGAGGCACTCGTCAATCGAACGGACTTTTTCTTCGTGATAGTTATTCAGGTGGGTGTGGCAATCAATGATCATCTTGGCTCCTCTTGGAAGATCCCAGAAGTGGCATGTTGTTACCCGCCAAGGTAAGCAAATTCCATTCCGAAGAGGAGGGAGAAAATTATCCCTTCGATCACGATAGATGAAGTCGATTTTATCTTCGCTTCATCTTCGGCTTAGGTGACCGTGGAACAATGGTGACATGCCAATCAAGATGGTCGGCAAAGAAACACCATAAAGCCACCCAAACGAACCGGGCCAACCCGATTCGATCTGCTTGCCGGCACTCCCCGCCGGCAGGCATTTTTTAAGATGCTTGCGCGAAGGATGGCCGTTCGAACAGCAGCGAGCGGTCATCCTTCCACCTGCCTGAAAACGATCGCTACTTGGCGTCGACGACCGTGCGATCTTGAGAGTCACGGTACTTCTTCAGCTCGAATGCCAACGTTGCGACTGCGGCGACAATCACCGCTACGTCGTCCGTTAAACCCACCAGCGGTAACAGATCCGGGATCCCATCCAGCGGCGAGACCAGATAAAGCACCGCGCCGATAGCAATCGCCTTCGACGTCCAACTTGCTTTCGGATCGACGACCATTCGCCATAAGGCTAAGACGTCGTCCCAGATTTTACGGACCGGGCCGCGATGCATTCCCTGCAGCTTCTCGCGCAGTTCATTGATGTCGGCCGACTTCGCCCGCTTCGCGTATTCATTCAATCGATCGTAAGCTTCTGCACTCATATTTTGTTTGCTCCTGGCACATCAGGAATCGTAGAGGTCCCTGACGCGATGTCCAGCGATGGCCTTCAGGGAATAGGCCGGGGGATCTTTCCCTGAAACTATTCGCAACTAGAGAGCCATTCTTGGGGTGTTTCCCCAAAAAATAGTTCGATCCCCGCGAAAAATTCCCCAACTGCAATCGCAGACAGGCCTTAAACAGGCTCGGCTTCACTCGCGACCATCAAACCAATCAATCGATCGAGCGAACCTTTTAACTGGAGTAGCTCGTCCAGCGAATCGGCAGGCACGCCCTCCATTAGTTTCTGAGGGATACCGGCACACTTCCCTCGCAGCTTTCGCCCTGCTGTGGTCAATGCGACTTCAACCACGCGTTCATCATCGGCGTTGCGGGCCCGAGTCACGTAGCCAAGTTGCTCGAGCCGCTTCAGAAGTGGCGTCAAGGTATTGCTGTTGAGCATCACGCGTTGCCCCACCTGCGAAACACTGCAAGGCGCGTCTTCCCACAGCACCAGCAGGACCACGTACTGCGGATAAGTCAGACCGAGCGGTTCCAGTAAGGGCTGATAGGCACGCGTCATCAGCCGCGACGCGGCGTACAGCGAAAAGCACAACTGCGAATCCAGACGTAATAAGCTGGCTTGAGAGGATTGGTTGCAGGTTTTCATCGTCACTTCCCCAAGGCTTCGCGTACGGCCGGCTCAAGTTTATCGGGCTTGGTGGTCGGAGCAAATCGCTGCAACGGCTTCCCATCGCGGCCCAGGAGAAACTTCGTGAAGTTCCACTTGATGCGACTGCCGAGCATGCCTGGCAGCTTCGATTTCAGCCATTGAAAGATCGGATGGGCTTCACCACCGTTCACCAACGTTTTCTCGAACATCGGAAAGCTAACGCCGTAGTTCAGCACACAACCTGACTCGATCGATTCGCCGTCGCCCGGCTCTTGGTTGCCGAACTGATTGCAGGGAAACCCCAGGATCACCAGCCCATCGTCCTGGTACTTCTTGTAAAGCTCTTCGAGCCCGGCATACTGCGGCGTCAAGCCACACTTGCTGGCTGTGTTGACCACGAGTACGACCTTCCCTTCGTACTGGGCCATGTCGACATCTTCGCCACGCAGCGAGTTGGCATGAAAGTCATAGAACTGCGGGTCTTCAGACGCCATGGAATCTCCTCCGAACAACATCACTGTAGTCTTCCGCGATTAAATCGCACGCGATCTAATTATCCACAAGTAGGGTTTTAAAGCAATCTAATTAGCTTGACAGATTGCCGACTCTCAGGAGATTCAAGAGCCGTGGCGTTCTGGTCAACCCCTTCAACTGACCGCCAACATGGACACTTCGTCATTGGGGGAGGCCAACCGTCCAGATTAAGCACCGATCGCCGCGTCAGTTCTCAACCGTAAAAAATGATTGGCAACTCATGCTCCAGCCCAATTTGGCAGGCAGTTTCCAGTGTGCTAAAGCCATCCTGAATGAACTGTTTTGCTTCATCCGCGACCGCAGGATCATCGGAGGCAGGCAACAATGGCTTGAGCGTCGCCAGTTCCCTGCTGATCGCCGGGATGGAACCGAACGAGTGAAAGAACTCGTAACCACCCCAAACCTGATATGGTTCGACCTGAGCGACGCGATCGAACGCCACCGGCACGAGATAGCCGTTGTGGCAGTTATGCTCGACAAGGTGCTGAAACCGTGGCGGTGGCGGTTCTTCTCGCAGCATGACCGGATGTTCGTAGTAGTTGCCTCGCGGGCTATGCTCGAAACAGGGAATCGCTTCCCGTAGATCGAGCCACTGGGCATAGGCTCTTAACGCAACGAATCCGTAGGCCGCTTGTTCCGCCAAGACAACTTCGCCGTCGTCACTCCATGCCAGATCGCAATCGAGTTGCCGAGCAGCGGCAGCGATGATCTGCTTGGCTTGACGTTTGGCTTTCCAACGTTTCCACAGTTGGACCGGCGAAAAGGAGCGTCGCGGCTTGACTGGGGTTTGGGCGTCTGAATCGTCGAGCCACGATTCCAAAGGCGAGTCGTACTCCCCTGCTTTGAATCGCCACAGCGGCATGACGTAGATATCGAGTGTCATTGGTCGCGTTGCCTCAGGGTTCTATCGAGCGCAAAAGTAAGGCCCGCCATCGGGCGGGCCTTGAATCGCTGAATTTCGCTTCGGCTTAGTAAGCGCGAGGCGTGACTCGACCTTGGACGCGGCTTGGCAGGCCCTGGATTCGCAGGAAACCTTCGGCGTCGTCCTGGTTGTAGCTACCGCCACCTTCCATCGTGGCGATTCCTTCGTCGTAGAGGCTCGTTTCGCTCGAACGGCTGTCGACGATGATGTTGCCTTTGTAAAGCTTGAAGGTCACTTCGCCGGTGCACTTCTCCATCGCGTTGGCAATGAAGGCCAGCAGGGCGTCCATCTTGGCGTTGTACCAGAAACCGTTGTAAACGTCTTCGGCGACGATCGACTTCAACTGATCACGCAGGTGAATCAGGTCGCGGTCCAAGGTCAACTGTTCGACGTTCAGCAGGGCATCGTACAGGATGGTCATGCCTGGGGCTTCGTACACGCCGCGGCTCTTCATACCGACGAAGCGGTTTTCGACCATGTCGATTCGGCCCACGCCATTACGGCCGCCGATCTCGTTCAGCTTGGTGACCATTTCCAGGGCGGTGCATTTCTCGCCATTGACGTGGGTTGGCACACCCTTCTCGACCTTGATGGTCACGGTTTCGGCCTGGTCCGGAGCTTCCTGCGGGCTGACGGTCATGCCGAAGTCGACCAGTTCAACACCGTTGACGCCGAGGTCTTCCAGTTCGCCAGCTTCATAGCTGATGTGCAGGCAGTTTTCGTCGCTGCTGTAAGGCTTGGCGGTCGAAGCCTTGACGGGGATGTTCTTTTCGTTGCAGTAGGCGATCAGTTCGGTTCGGCCTGGGAATGCCTTACGGAACTTTTCGATACGCCAAGGAGCGATCACCTTCACGGTTGGATCAAGTGCTTCGGCAGCCAACTGGAAGCGGCACTGATCGTTACCCTTACCGGTCGCACCGTGAGCATAGGCATCGGCACCCACTTCGCGGGCAACCTGCAGACACAGCTTCGAGATCAGCGGGCGAGCGATCGAGGTACCCAGCAAGTAGATCGATTCGTACTTAGCTTGCCACTGCAGCACTGGGAAGGCGAAGTCACGGCACATTTCTTCTCGACCATCGACAATCCGAGCCGACACGGCACCGCAGTCCTTGGCCTTCTGCAGAATCGCTTCGCGGTCTTCACAAGGCTGCCCCAAGTCGACGTACACGGCATGGACGTCATACCCTTCATCTTGAAGCCATCCCAAGATGACCGAAGTATCGAGACCCCCAGAGTAAGCAAGGACACAGCTTGGCATTTTGATGCTCGCAGGCGAATGGACCGTGAAACTGAAAACCGCCTCGGTTCAAAGCACCGCTGCCGAGCGGGCCAGATACCAGGCAAACCAGGAATTTCACTTCCCCTAGGAAAGTGGAGAAGCCCCTGGAACAAGAGGTTTATTCTCGACTAGGGGGTCCGTGATGGCAAGGGGCAGTTTGGGTAGCTTTCCACGTACGGCACGCCCCCCAGATGGCAACCTGAGGGGACTTATTCCGCCGGCACGTGTTCCCGCTATTTCTTTCCACCAAGTTCCAGATCGTTTTGACGGACCTCTCGCAGCTTCTTGGCCAATCGCTGCTGGAAATCGGCCACGATCTTGGCATGCTTCGGATCGCTCGCCAGGTTGTGGAACTGCCCAGGATCTTTCTCCATGTCGAACAGTTCGATCCCCCCTTTGCCGTTCTCTTGATACTGGATGAACGCCCACTTGTCGGTCCGCAGTAGGAAGCCCTTTTGCATCGGCGAGACGTTCAGCACTTCATCATAGACCGTTGCCTTCGGATCTTTTAGCAGTGGTGTGATGTCTTTGCCTTGCAGCCGCTCTGGCACGTTCAATCCACAAAGGGAGGCGGTTGTTGGATAGAGATCAAGCAGCTGCGTGAGCGAATCGCAGACGGAGGGCTTCATGCCCGGCACTTTGATGATCAGCGGAACACTGGCCGACTCTTCGTGCAGGCTCACCTTCGCCCAGAAGTCGTGCTGGCCGAGATGAAAGCCGTGATCGCTGGTGAAGATGACGATCGTATTGTCGGCCTGGCCGCTGGCCTCCAGGGCATCGAGCACCTTGCCGACCTGGGCGTCCAAAAACGAAACCGCGCCGTAGTAACCACCAACCGCCTTCTTCTGCTGCCGAACATCCATCTTCATGTTCTTGCTGGTCTTGTAGTTGATGCCCATCTTCGGGATGTCGTCCCAATCGCCAGGCACCTTCGGCGGTAGTTGCTGATCGTCGTACGGCTTGTAGTTTTCCATATACTTCCGCGGCGCGACGAACGGCACATGAGGGCGCACGAATCCAACCGCCAGAAAGAAAGGCTTGTCGGCGTTGGCATGCGTCTGGATTAGTTCGACCGCCTTGGCCGCCGTCTTGCCGTCGCTATGCACCAGATCGTCGCCGTCTGCTTCGACGACGACAAACGTGTTGCCACCCACCACCGGGCGTTTGCCGTCGGGGTTTCCTTCGAGCGTTTCGCCGTCGCCTGGGGCTTTCCATTCAGGGCCAGGCGAGTTGAAGCGTTCATTCCACGAAATCGGATCGTCAGTGCCGTCACTCCCCTCTTCGATTCCGCCTGGCACACCCATATGAAAGATCTTGCTCACGCGAGCCGTATGGTAGCCATGATCTTTAAAGTGCTGCGGCCACATCGCTCGCTCGCCAATCTGCGGTCTTGGGCTAACGTAACCAAACACGCCGGTTGCGTGAGGATAGTAGCCTGAAAGAAACGAGGCCCGGCTCGGCCCGCAATAGGTCGCATTGCAGTAGGCTCGCGTGAAACGAGTTCCTTCCCCTGCGAGTCGATCCAGATTCGGCGTCTGGCAAACCGTGTTGCCATAGCACGAAAGCGCCGTCGGTGTGAGATCGTCCGAGATGATGAACAATACGTTCATCGGACGATCGGCGGCGGACAGAGCGTTGGAAAAACAACCGAAGATGGCAGCGACAAGCAAGAGCGGACGAATCATCGAAAAGCAATCCATGGCAGGCGAACAGCGATCAGGCGGGCAAACGAAAATGGCTTTCTGTTTTCAATCTACACCAACCGAGGCTCTCTGGATTCTGTCAGGAAAAAAATCGTGCTATGCTCTGGCGAGAAACGCCTGACACCTGCACTCGCCGAGGCAACTGCGTGGAAGACACCAACGCAAACAATCCGCCAGACAATCCCTTCCAATCCCCCGCTGTTGCGGTGGAAGCGACAGAAGCGTCGAAATCTTCGAGGCTGCTTGACTTCAGGTTAGTTGCCCTTTGCATGCTGATCGGAGCGGCGTTTAAGCTGGGGCTGGTGTTCCCGATCTTTTCCATCGCCGAGCAACCCCTGGCGTTGGGAATGCATGGCGTCTCGGGCGCGATCTACGGACTGGGGATCGCACTGTTAGTCGATGCGATTGCAAGGAACCGATTCTCCCAGTTGATGCCCGGACATTGGCGTCTGATTGCACTCTCAACGACGCTCATCACCGAGGGTGCCTGGATCAGCATTTCTTATCTGCAGAGCGGACTGGAAGATAGCACCGATATGGAATCAGCCTATTCCCAGTGGGAGGCGGCTTACTTGATTTCTTTCGGCATCGGCAACTTACTGGCCGCCATCTTCTATGGCTTTGTCGTGAAGACCACGAGAGAAGGAGAAGGCTGGCGATCGTATGCGTGGATCTCGCTGACTTACTTCGGGCTTTTGACGTTGGGAGAGCCGCTCTACTTCACGGGCCTGTTGCCATCGGTGGGAATGGGTCCGTATATGCTGGCCAAGGTAATGCTCTCTGGCGTGACGCTGGTGATCATGCTGGTGAATATTGCCCTCGACCTGCGCGATCGCCGGCGACGCGATGTCTATCACTACATTGGCATCCTGCTGGTGTTGTTCTGGTGGCTGCTCTTCCCGGCAGGGATGTAAACCATTTTCCTTCGCGACGAAGAACATCAGCCGCGTTGTCGGCGGGCAAACTTTTTGCGGGCCGCTTCGATCTCGGCATAGTGCTTTTCCGCCCAGGTCCATACGCCGCAGAACGCTTCCCCCAGGCTGAAGCCAAGCGGAGTCAGTTCGTACTCGACACGCGGAGGCACTTCCGCGTAGACGGTTCGCTTCACCAGGCCATCGCATTCCATCTGCCGCAAAGTCTGCGTCAGCATCTTCTGACTGATGCCAGGTATCAGCCGGCTGAGCTCTTTGAAGCGGACGACACCGTTCTCGTCGAGAGCTTCCAAAATGAGCAGCGTCCACTTGTCCGCGACCCGTCCGATGATGTCGTTCACCAGCGCATTGACCTTAGGGTCTAGCTCGGACCAGGCCGGAGACGAAGATGTCGATGATTTTGTTTGCGACTTTTTCTCGGCCAATTCCATTACTCACTATTGGGTAAGTATCGCACTTTTCGGTGCCTTCTTTCTTTCGGTAACCGCCGCTTCTATCGTGACTGGAGAAGCCTGATTCTGTCAACCAAATTCAAGGAGTTCGCATGAAAACCAGCGGCAATACGATCTTGATCACCGGCGGAGGCACTGGCATTGGAAGGGGACTGGCCGAAGCATTCTACGAACGTGGCAACCAGGTGATCATCGCCGGCCGGCGGCAACAGCCGCTCGATGCCATGGTGGCCGATCACCCGGGCATGGCTGCTTATACGGTCGATGTCAACTCGCCGGAGTCGATCGAGCAACTTGTTTCCCAAGTGACCACCGAACACCCGGCCTTGAACGGGGTGATCAACAATTCTGGCATCATGCGTCCCGAAGACCTGACGGCCGAACCAGTCGATCTGGCGACCGCCGAGGCCACGATCACGACCAACTTGCTTGGGCCGATTCGGCTGACAGCGGCTCTCTTGCCGCACCTGAAGAAGCAAGCCGAGGCAACCGTCATGATGGTGACCTCGGGACTCGCCTTCACGCCACTCGCGCTTACGCCGACCTACAGTGCCACCAAGGCCGCGATTCATTCGTACACGATCTCGCTTCGTCAGCAACTGAAGCCAACTTCGGTTGAAGTCCTCGAGCTCGCGCCACCTTACGTGCAAACAACGCTGTTGGGCGAGCATCAGGCCAGCGATCCGAATGCGATGCCGCTCGCAGACTTCATTGCCGAGGTGATGCAGATTATCGAACATGGAGCGCCCGATGGCGAAATCCTCGTCGACCGCGTGATGCCGCTACGAACGTCCGAATCGAGTGGCAACTTCGCCGCGGTATTCCAGCAGATCAATTCCATACCGCACCATGATTAGCACCAATGTTGCGTTGACCAGGGAACTCGCCTAGGCTGATCCAACCTGGCGGTTTACTTCCTGTTCCCTGGTCGATGCAGCATGGCACCAGCGTCTACTGAGAATCCCTTCCAATCTCCGAAGGAAGCAACGCCGAAGTCACCGATGGCAGACGCGGGCGTTCGAATGACTCCTCGCTGGGTGTGGGCCTATATGGTCGGTGGGGTCCTGCTTTCGATTGCAGCCGATTACGAGACATTAGACTTTGCTCTCGACTTTAGTCCGCTTGCAGGGCTGATTTTTGTCAGCCGCGTTGTTCTTCTGGGAATCGCTGCTGGACTGGGACTGGCAGTTGGGCTGTTTGCCGCTGGAAAAAAGCAATTTGCTGCCTTACAGCCAGGTCACTGGCTTCTGCTCATATCGTTGCTTGATTCCTTGGCCAACTTCTTGACGGAAGGGGCCTTTCTTCTGGCCAATCTTGTCCCTGACATGACCAAGCAGACAGCGATTATCCTGTTGAACGTCCCCGATTTCCTGGCATACAGCCTGCAAGTCCTACTGGTCCTTTGGCTACTCAAGAGCACGCACGAAAGAGGCTATTGGAAGTGGTTTATCCTGCTGGTCTTATTGCAGATCGGCAGCCAACTCTTTTTCTCGGTCTTGCTATTCACGCCCAGCATCGCCAGTGATTTTTTCGTCACCGAGCCGACAAATCCGATCCATTGGCTGCTGCGACAGATCCATTCCAGTGATTACCTGATCGGTGCTGCTCTCGCTGTTCTTATGCTCGTCGGAATTGCCCGCGACACCTATTGGAGCGTCCCGCGCGATCGCTATCACTACCTGGGCCTTGTCATCCCAATCTGCCTCGCGTTACTTGTCCTGGCCGCTAACAATCTTGTTTAACCCTCGTCACTCTTCAGAATGGCGGCGAGTCCTTCGCGATAGCTGCCGTGCAACGGGTGAAACCCAAGTTCGTCGACGAGCTTCTGGTTGCTCATCTTTCGATCGGACTGGGCACGCCGGCCTGCGGGTGAATCGGGATTAGGCTCTTCGAATGTCGGCTCTGGTGCTTGGAGCAGGCGGGCCACTTCCCGGTAGTAATCGCGACGATCGACCGGCGTTCCGTCGCTGACGATATAAACCGGCGAGACAACCTCGGCATCGGCCGCCAATTGAATGGCCGCGACGCAGTCGTCGACATGGATCAAGTTCAAAGCACCGCCGCCTGGGGCTGGAATCGGTTTGCCGGCTTGAATGTCGGCCGAACGAGGAATCCGATCAGGGCCATAGATTCCGGCCATTCGCAAGATCACGCTTCGCTGCGACCAGACGGGATGGTTTCGCAAATAGCTCTCGGCTTCGACGAAGGCTTTGCCGCCTGGTCGAGCCGGATCGCAAGGCGTGCTCTCGTCGACCGTCTGTCCCTCGGCATCGCCATAGACACCAGTCGTGCTGACGAACACCAAGCGTCGCGTCGACTCGGGAAGAGTCTCCAGGACATTTTTCAGACCCTCGGCGTAAACTTGTTCGCGGGTTGCCTCTCCTTTCGGATCGAATCCAACGGCGAAAACCACCGTGTCAGCCTCTGGCAAGTGGCGCAAAGTTTCCGGCTTAGTGACATCAGCCAAAATAGGTAGCCAACCAGCGTTTTCAAACTGTCGGGCTCGCCCTTGCTGCCGAGTCGTTGCGAAAACCTTATCCCCCGCTAATTGCCATGCAGCCGCCAGCGGTCGACCTACATAGCCACATCCGACAACCATTCGCGTGCGTGTGGACATTTCGCCTAAACTCCTCCAGCTACGGGATGCTGGCAATCGCTAAATCGTGACAAATTCACCGCTTCTGACGTTTTTACCAATTCCAACAAGACCCTACCAAAGCCTTGCGGAGTTAACTACTATGGAGCTGTTATATTGTGAACGCAGCGCCCCACGAGACTTAGTGCCACCTCGGCTGCTGGTGACCAAGAGCGTGACAAGCTCTTGATCGGATTCCTAGAATAAGACCGAACCCCGATGCGTTTCCCGCGTATTCGAGGTTGTCAAATCAGAATCCAAAGGGCAAATCATGAATTATCGGAACACAACTTCTCTTTCTTTTGCTTCTGGCAGCCAGGTAGCTACCATCCGAAAATTCTCATTGGTTTGCGTTCTCGTTCTTTGCTTGCCGATCTTCGCAAGTGCTCAAGACAAGGCCACCCCTGAGATTCAGCGGACGGCCCACTTTTCAGAGATCCTGACGGGCGACGCTCCTCATAATGTCGCCGACCTGCGATCGATGGAGAGCCAGATCCAGCAAACGACCAAAAAAGGAATGAACGCCACCGTCGGCGTGATCGTCGGACCGGCTCAAGGTTCTGGCGTGATCGTCACCGAAGATGGCTTGATCCTGACAGCCGGCCACGTGATCGGCGAGCCTGGCCGCGATGTGACAGTTATTTTGAACGATGGACGTCGCGTCAAAGGAGTAACACTGGGGATGGACCGTAGCATCGACTCCGGTGCCATCCAGATTACCACGCCAGGCAAATATGCTCACCTGAATGTCCGTGCCACCGCGAACCTTCGCGAAGGGGAATGGGTACTGGTGATGGGACATGCTGGCGGGATTGTGAAAGATCGCCGCCCTGCCCTGCGAATTGGCCGCGTTCTGGCCAGCAGCCAAGATGTCATCGCCACCGATGCCACGCTGGTTGGCGGCGACAGCGGCGGACCTTTGCTCGATATTCAAGGCAACGTGATCGGGATTAACAGCCGCATCGGCAACCGCATCACGGCCAATCTTCACGTTCCTGCCTCGCAGTACCTCGAAAACATCGACCGACTGAAGAAGTCGGAGGTGTGGGGTCGCTTGGGCGGAACGCAACCATATTTGGGTGTACGTTGTGAACCTGACCGACAGGACGTTGTTGTCACACGCGTCACCCCGGATTCCCCGGCAGCTTTGGCGGGAATCCAAGAAGGAGATCAGATCTTACGATTCAACAGTCGTGCGATCAGTTCTTTCGATGATTTGAAGCTGATGGTGAATCAGTATTCTCCGGGCGATCGCGTAAAGGTACGGATACGGCGCGGCTCGGGCGACGTTATTACTCTTGAAGTTGAACTTGCAGACCGTCGCAAGTTGGACACGAACTAGAGGGAACACTAGCTTCGATATGGGCACGCACATGATATCAGTGCCCACCGTACCAATAGGCGACGAAACAACGGAGTGAGCACATGCCCCGGTTTCGTTTGAATTCCTTGCTGTCCTTGGCCATCGTAGCTCCCCTGGCGATCGCGGTTTTTGCCCCGACTCCAGTCAGCGCCCAGGTCTTTGAAAGTGACGGCATCGCGATGCGTTTCATGAAACGCGTCCACCAACGCAGCAGCAGTGAAGTCTTAGGAGCTTTTCACTCGGTGGTGCAAAACGTTCGGTCCGCCACGGTCGAACTGAAGCGTGATGGCAAACGGGTTGCCATGGGCGGGATCGTCGATTCGACCGGCCTGATCGTCACCAAAGGGAGCCTTGTCAATACATTCGGCGGCAAGACGCCTCTCGTGGCCGAACTGGCCAATGGCGACCAATACCTGGTGAACGAGATCGCCGCGGTCGACAAAGAAAACGACCTGGCCCTGGTTCGCATTGAAGCCCGCAACTTGCCGGTCATGGAACTGGCCAGCGGCAACAAGCCTGGCGTTGGCAGCCTTTTGGCAACCGCTGGACTCGGTGAAGAACCAGTCGCGATCGGCGTGTATGGCCTGACTCCGCATGCGGTTGAAATGAAGAACGCAATGCTTGGCGTGATGCTTTCGCGCGATCCTGGCCCGGCTCGGGTCGATATGGTCGTCGAGAAAAGTGCCGCCGCAACCGCAGGGATCCTGGCTCAAGACGTCATCCTGTCGATCAATGACCAACTTATCGATACCGGGACGCACTTGATTGAACTGGTGCGGACTTACGAGCCTGGCGATTCGCTGCGAGTCAAACTGAAGCGTTCCGAAGAAGAGATGAACCTGAACGTGATCCTGGGCGAATGGGTCGCTGGCCCGAACCAGGCCCGGCACGAGTTCCAAAACCATCTCGGTGGCGAACTTAGCCAACGGCGTAGCGGCTTCCCTTCGGTCTTCCAGCACGACAGCTATCTGCAGCCAGAACAGTGCGGTGGTCCGATCGTGAACCTCGACGGTCAGGTCGTCGGCCTGAACATCGCTCGAGCGGGTCGCGTGGCGACGTTTGCCATTCCGGCGGACGACTTGTCGCGAAGCGTGACCAAGATGCTGTCGGCCGCTGGGGCGACCAGCAAAGGGGAATACGTTCAGTCCCGCTTGAGTGCCAAGCCGGTGATCTCGGACGAACAGTTGGATCCGGGCGAAACTCGCTGGATTCCTCGCGAAACGTCGAACTAATCGGGTCTGCGGCCCTCGACTTCTTCCCCACCAGGGACCAAACGAGGTAAAATGGCTATTGGCCCCTTAGATGCCAGTAGCCTATCGGGCCGAGCCCAACTACCTTGGGGCAGATTCGCTCTGCTGGGCGAAGACGTTTTCCGCAGCACCCCCACGACTTGATCGACGTTTCCATGCAAGACAAGCTGAACGAACTCCGCGACACCCTTTCTGAACTGCAACGCGAACTGCGTGGTGTCGACCAACTGGACGACGAAACCAAGCGTCACCTCGAAGGTGTGATGGAGTCGATCAACGATGCTCTCCATCGTGAAGACACCGAAGCCCTGAGTCATCCATCGCTCCGCGAAACTCTTGCGCAGCGTAACGACCAGATCGAGGAAAGCAGCTACCCGAACCTGACGAAGGTGCTGACCAACCTGGCCGACATCCTCGGTAACAGCGGGCTGTAAGCGTTCGCGATCCGATAACAATCAAGGCTCGGCGACCTCAATATTGGCCGATGCCTTGATCGGTTCGACTCGTCACTTCGCACGCGAACCACTCTTGGGCAATCGCTTTGCCAATTGGCTCTCTGCCTGGGGGCGACATGAATCCCTTCTGGCTTCCCCTCACATGCGGCGATGGCATCCCAGTTGCGCCGTGCCTTGCGTCCGCACCGCATCGGCTCGACCAAATTTCTTAGATTTCTGAAATTTGTTCGAACCTCCATCGCGATCGACGGGTTTAATCATCATGTAGGCTGTGGGTACTTCACGGCCAGCGAACTGCCCTCCCCCAAGGCACTCCTCCTTTAATCCATTCGGAAAGCTCCATCCATGCACATGCTTCGTTCAGCATTAGGATCGCGCTGCGCGCATCCCTACCGTTTTGCGATGACGGGCACCTTGTTCTTCCTAGTCGCGATGACACTGACTGGCTGTGGATCGGCGATTGATACCGGCGGCCGGAAAGCAGTCACCGGCGATGTCACCTTGGATGGTGTGCCGATTGTTGAAGGTTCGATTCGCTTTGAACCGCAATCTGGAACCACGGCGACTGGTGCCATGATTGTCGATGGCAAATACGAGATCCCCGCCGACAAAGGCCTTCTGCCCGGCAGCTACCGCGTTTATATCAACGCCCTGGAACCGGTCGAAGACAATCGTTCGGCCGACGACATGATGAACAACCCAGGCCCGCCGCGGAAAGAACTGATTCCAGCGAAATACAACAAGAAGAGCGAGCTTACAGCAGACGTCTCGGAGCCTGGACCGAACAAGCTCGACTTCTTGATCACCCAATAGCGTTTTCATCGCATTGGCCCCTTAAACGCTACGATCGCTGTCGATGCATTCCACGGTTTTGGTTCCCCATCATTCCATCTCGTTTTCCCCAAGGAACAGTTCCATGTCCGTTTCTCTTCTGCCGGGTCGCCGCGGGTTCACGCTCGTTGAACTGCTCGTGGTGATCGCCATTATTGGCGTATTGATTGCCTTGCTGCTGCCGGCCGTGCAACAGGCTCGCGAGGCGGCTCGTCGTATCCAGTGCAGTGGCAACCTCAAACAACTGGGGCTGGCCATGCACAACTATCACGATGTGGTGAACTCGCTACCTATTGGCTACATCGGCGACACCACCGGAGATGGCTGGGTGAAAGGCGTTCTGCCCTACATCGAACAAAACGCGATGTACGATCAATGGACCGAAAGCCAGAACTACAACACCGGAACCAATCAGTCGAACGTCTGCCAGATCCGAATCGACCTGATGAGTTGCCCCAGCGATACCGAGACGCAGTGGTACAACAGCATTCCGCAGTACAACTATGCCGTGAACCTCGGCAACACGTCTTCGCTTCGCGTCACCCCGCTAAACGGCGTCACGTTCGCCTCGGGACCGTTCCACAACGAGAACAGTGCTTCGGGTACCTGCAAGACATATGGTCTGCGAGATGTTGTCGACGGGACCAGCAACACCTTGATGCTGATGGAAGTTCGCCAAGGTCTCGAGAGCCAGGACCTTCGCGGGCTGACCTGGTGGGGACCAGGTTCCGGCGTGACAGCCCATTACGCCCCAAACACCACTTCGCCAGACGCACTGAACAGCGGCTTCTGCAAGTCGAACCCGACGCGGGGCATGCCTTGTCAGGGTTACACGGCGATTGCCGATGCCAGCAATCCGTTGATCTTCTCGTCGCGAAGCCAACACCCAGGCGGCGTTCAAGTAGCACTGTGCGATGGCTCGGTCCGATTCATGCCGGAAACGATCGACATCACTGTCTGGCGTGGCCTCAGCACGATGCAGAATGGAGAAGTCATCACCGTTCCATAACGAATGCCATCGATTGTTGATGTTCAAAATAAGAAAGGAGTGCCTGCATTCGCGAGCACTCCTTTTTTGTTTCTTGGATCGCTTTCGATCGGATCTTAGTTCGCGAAAGGATTGTCGCTCGTCGATTCCGGCTTCGGCATGTCGTCGTTTTGTCGCAAGCGTTCCGCATAGTAGAAAAGCACTGCGTACGCAGCCGAGATCCACATGATCGAGAAAACTACGCCAACAAGACAAAGCAGCATACCCCCGATAAAAATCAAGATCGAGAGTAACATGATTACAAACAGCGTCAGCTCATGACCATTGGTCATATGCCAACTTTCCTTCAGGGAATCAAGCGTCGACAGTTTCCGATCGATTACTAGATACTCGACAAATGCAAATTTAATCGCCAGATAGATCCCAGGCACAACCAGTAGCAAAAAACCCAGCATGATGAGGATCACCTTCACGAATCCTGCCGCGACGGCGGGAATATAGTTCCGCTGAAACGCTGCAAATAGATCGCCCAATTCAAACTGCTGGCCGCGGGCCGGCAGCAAGAACACATAAGCAAGTCCGGTACTGACCGGAATACTGATGAAGATGGTATAGGCCGTGCCTAACAACAGCACACCAAGCGAGGGCTCGAAGCCTGCCGCATTAAACGCGTTGTCGAGGTAGTCGCCGACCGCTCGGATGACCATGGAAAGGATCGTCAACCCCAGCAGCAACCAGAAGTGCTCTCCCATCAGCTTTCCGCCTTGGGCGAAAGAATCGAGAGCGGTGCCATCGCACAGAAAACCAGGACCAACCTGAGCATTGGTCGTGGCCGTGCGAATCTCTGGGGCCATCGGCGAGGAGAATGGATTCGATTCGTTCGTTTCGTCATGACTCACAGAAGATACCTCTTGATTGCAGACCTCTCGATTCGCAGGCCCGCTAATGTAACCACGAGGTACCAGCGATTCAATTCCGTCGTCGACAGAAACTCGAATATGCTTCGTCGGCGACTACTTGCCGCCGAGTGACATCAAGTGCGAATAGGTTCGCAGGTACATTACCCCGTCCGAGATCGAAGGAGTCGACTCGCTTCCTTCGCCGAGTGACGTTTCGCCCAAAACTTCCAGATTGGTGTCGGCCGAAACGACGACGAGGCTTCCTTCTTCCGAGATGCAGAAGAGGCGATCCCCGACCAAGACCGGCGAACCGTAATAGTTGCCGCCGATTCGCTTCTGCCCCAGCACCTTGCCGGTGGCGGCATCCAGACAGCTCACGATTCCCTTGTCGTACCAGACAAACAGTTTGCCTTCGTACGCCACAGGGGTCGGCACATAGCTTGCCTGGCGAGCCATTTTCCAAACTAGCTTTGGCTCACCACCATTCGGATCGACGGCGCTTATTGTATTACCGCCACCGCCAGAACCGCTGGAGCCCAGCACCAGGTTGCCGGCCACCACTGGGGACGAGACGCTTCGCATGTTGAAGACTTTTTCGCTCCAAAGCTGCTTGCCGGTTTCAGGATCGTGCCCTGCGATGCCATGAGCACTGCTGTTGCAGATCAGCATCTTCTGGCCATCTTTCCCTTCGTACAGGCAAGGAACCGAGTACGCCGCCACGTCGCTTTCTCGTTCGACTTCCCAAACGCGTTCGCCCGTCTTGCGATCGAAGGCGACCAGTCGACTTTTGCCGATCGGACGACCACGCAGCTTGCCCTCATCGCCGAGTTGCATCAGCGAAATGATGACCTTGTCGTCCAGCACGATCGGCGAAGTCCCGAAGCCATGCTGACTGACCCAAGGGCCGAGATCGATTCGCCACGAGGTTTCGCCATCGTGGTTCAATGCCATCAAGATTGTTTGTTCGTCGTCGGCCCAGGCCACATACAAATGCATATCGTCGACAGCGGGCGAACAGGACGCATAGCTGCTCTTGGAATGGAGATGGCTTGCCCCTGCGGCGAACTCTTTTTGCCAAATCGTTTTGCCGGTCTGGGCATCGAGACACAGCACGTATCGCAGCCCGCTATCGGGATCGGCGCTCATCAGAAAGACGCGATTTCCCCAAATGCTTGGCGACGAGTGCCCCAGGCCTGGCAGCTTCACCTTCCAATTGAAATCTGACGGCTGCGGAGCGGAAGGAATATCGGCCGCCGGAGCGATGCCACTGCCATTGGGCCCACGGAAGCGGGTCCACTGCTGAGCAGAGAGCGAGGAAGTAGTGACAGCCAATACCAAAGCGGCAAGCAGGAGGCGACTTGTCGACATAGATTCGATTCCGAACGGAAAAGGCGGGAGCTGGGGAAGGGACGTTCGCCCTTGATGGTAATCGGTTTTGGGTCGACTTTCCACGCCGAAAGCGGGGCCTACCAAAAGAACCAGCGG
This sequence comes from Bremerella cremea, assembly GCF_039541315.1. Lineage (GTDB taxonomy): Bacteria > Planctomycetota > Planctomycetia > Pirellulales > Pirellulaceae > Bremerella > Bremerella cremea. Next base: position 1,154,997 of record NZ_BAABFZ010000003.1, read on the forward strand.
CCAACTGCCAATTTCAGCCGAATCGCCTAGCGAGAATCGAGCTTCGCGATCCACTGGACCACCCGCTGGTCCATCCAGCGACGATCCGGAGCAAGGCTCTTCGGTGCGATGAAGCCAAGATGGCCACCGCCGCGCGTGATTTCGAGTTCCACGCTACTCGAGCGTGGGTTGCGCGAAAAGATCTCGACCGGCACGACACTGTCGTCGTCGGCCGTCAGAATGAGACCTGGGAATTGAATCTTCGGCAGCACCGAGGCGGAACTGGCGGTCTTATAGTAGTGATCGGCCGATTCGAATCCACACTGCGGCGCGGTGAAGACCGTATCAAAATCGACGATTCGACCTGGCTTCTGCTGGAAACGAAAGCCGCCGTAGAAGTCTTTGTCATTGGCGATCCGGCCTTCGACCATTCGCACCAGACGACGCGAGAAGTCCCAGTCGTATAGCCGATTGAAACCACGCGAGATGTTCTGGCAGCAATAAGCCAGATCGATCGGCGGAGCCACCGCCATCACACTGTCGACGCCTCCCATCCGGGAATTGCCGATTTCGCCCGCAAGCTTCAGCACGATGTTCGCCCCCATGCTGAACCCGCACAGGGTCATCGGCGAGCCCATGCACAAGGCGCTGATGGCCTCGACACACTGGGCGATGTCTTCCGAGCAGCCGGCGTGAAATGGTCGCTTCGCCAGATGCTCACCGGCACCGCATCCACGGAGATCGACGCGGAAAGTTCGGATCCCCAGCGAATTGAGCTTATGGGCGATTCGCACCAGGTAACCACTGCTGTGGCAGCCACCCAGACCATGAATCAGCAAGACAGTTCGCCGACCCGGCTTCCAGGTTTTGGGACAATCGTCATGCAACACGATCTGATCACCGTCTTCAAACAGCACAAAATGCTGCCGAGCTGCGTAACCAATATCGTGTCCATGCCAGTACGCACCGAGGATCGTCTGCGCATGAGAATTGCGCAACAATGGATGAGGTCGGAACGGCCTCACCGAGGTCAGTATATAAGAAGATCTGGCCAGCATTTTTCAGCCGCAGGGTTTTACCCTGCCATCCATGCATTTCGTTTTACTAGCGCTGAATTTGGTACTCTTCGATCTTTCGATAGAGTGTCGCCCGGCTTGTTCCCAATAATTTTACGGCTTCCGGGATGTTCCCTCCAGTTCTGGAGAGGGCTTCTTCTATCAGTTTCTTTTCCCAGAAGTCAAACCTTAACGACTCGGGCTCGCTTAGACCAGCATCGCGAAGACCTAAATCGTGCGGCTGGATCGACTCGCCATCGGCCAAAACCACACTGCTGTCGATCACATTCCGCAACTGGCGAACGTTGCCTGGCCAGTTGTAGTCGGCAAGCTTGCTCTTCGCCCCATCGGACAGGGTCAATAATGGCCGACCATGCGACTTGCGGAAGTGTTCGAGAAAGTGGTCAGCCAGAAGAAGAATATCGGTCCCCCGTTCCCGTAACGGAGGAATGTATAGCTCAAATACGCTCAAACGATAATAGAGATCTTCCCGAAACCGTTTCTCGCGAACGAATTCCGCCAAATCTCGGTTAGTCGCCGCGATCACTCGAACGTCAACACTGACTTCCTTAGTCGCCCCCAAAGGCAAAAATGGGTGCCCTTCCAAGATCCGCAGCAGTTTGGCCTGACCATCGAGGGTTAATTCGCCCACTTCGTCGAGAAACAAAGTTCCCGTATCGGCTTGTTGGAAAAAGCCAATATGATCCGCGTCGGCCCCAGTGAACGCTCCCTTCTTGTGGCCAAACAGCTGACTCTCGATCAGGTTCTCTGGCAATGCGGCGCAGTTCACACTGAGCATTGGCCGATCGGCCCGGTTCGAAGCTTTGTGCAGCGCTCGGGCCACCAGTTCCTTACCGCTACCACTTTCGCCCCGGACGAGAACACAGCCGCCAGCCTTCGATATGCGAGCAATTTTCTGCTTTAGTTCGCCCAAGGCTGGGCTTTCGCCGATAAGCTCGTCAAATGCGGCCGATTTATCGACCAGTTGCTGGTAGCTGGCCTGCAGTTGGGTCACTTTCCAGGCCCTCAGCAAGGCAATCGTCAGAATGTTGCCAACCGAGATCGCGAAGTCGAGCTCGTTATGCCAGAACCGCTCGCGTTCGCGGTAGAGGTGCAACGCCCCAAATGTCTTCTTGTTATGAATCAGCGGAACGCAGATCGCGTCGGCAAAATGTGTCAATTTTTTGCTGGTTTCGCCAGGGGCTTCGTTGGCGATCCAGACGGCATTCCCCTTCTTGGTCACCACTTCGGTCAATGCTTCGCTGAGCGGAGCTGGCCCCTCGGTATCCTCTGGGTAGATTCGTTTCGCCTTTAGCTTGCCGTCGTCGCTCAGCCATAAAAATCCGACTACGACCGCCTTGGTCTGCTCTTTTACCATTTCCAAAGTGACTTGGACGATGGTATTTGGGTCGTCTTCGCCCAACAAACGGATGGCGAACTGGTGTAGCAGCAACAACCGCTGAGCCTGCTGATAGTCCTTCAGTTCTTTCAGGGCAATCAGATTGGTGTCTTGCGGATTGACCGGCATGTTGCGGACGATGGTCTGCGTGATGCTGGGGGGCAATTCATCGTGCGATGTGGGGGGCTGGGCACTATGGTTAAAGGTAAACTCAGTGTCCCCAACTTTTAATCGCGATCCATCTTTCAGTTCGGCCTCTTGGACCGGCTGGTCGTTCAGATAGCTGCCGTTGCGGCTTTCTCGGTCCTGAACGTACCACTTTCCGGTCTTGAAATAGACGGCTGCGTGGACCCGCGAGCAGAGGGGATCGGTTAGCGTGACATCACACTCCAGCCCTCGTCCGATGAGGTTGTCGCGCGAGGCCTCTAGGGGAAAGTTCTTTCCCGGACCGTTGCCCGAAATCATCTTAAGGTAGCTATAAATCGCCATCAGCTTGGCCGAGACTTCCCCGTATTACCCCACTTACGGTATGTGACCGTGGAGTTTGCGACTAAACTTTGCACCTGACTTATCTTACGGAATTTACGCTTCAACCTGCCAGTCGGGTCACGAAAAACGGTAGGGAAAAGCCAGGAATTGATCCGTAAACCAGCCAACTTTTGTGGGTTGTTGGACGTATCGATAGAAGATTGTCGATCCTAGAGGGTAGCCAGCATTCACCTTGAGTGGAGTTGCCCAGACCGATACGATAGTGGATACCCTTCCTGCATACCCCCAAATCTGCTAATCGCTCAAACTACGCTCACGTCTTGCGATAAGGAAATATCATGGCAAACGTTCGACGGAATTGGACACACTTGCGCCATCCCGCGTTCTTCCTATTTACCGTAATTGCTACATTTGCCGCACTGGTCGCAGCCTCCTTGGCTCCCAAGGACGCGCCTGCTCAAGGGCCGCTAGCAGGTCAGAACCGGCACCTGCCAGAACGTCACATCTCGCGGATGGTTTCGCGACTGCTCCTTCGCGATCATCTCTCGAACATGCCGCTGGACGATACGATCTCGCAGCGTGCCTTCGACAAGTTCCTGAAATTCTGGGATCCGCTGAAGTTGTACTTCACCCAGCAGGACGTCGCTGAATTCGCCGTGAACCGTAACTTGCTGGACGACCAGATCCGTAGCGGCAACACCGAGTTCGCCCACAAAGTCTACGATCGCTTCATCCAACGTACCTTGCAGCGTGTCGAAACGATCGACAAGTTGCTGGCCGAACATGACTTCAACTTCGACGAAGAGGAAGTGTTCGTGACCGATGGCGATAAAGTCGATTACCCAGCCAACGACGCCGAAGCGACCGATCGCTGGCGTAAACGTCTGAAGTACGACCTGTTGTCGCAAATGGCTGATGGCAAGACCTTGGAAGAAGCCAAGGAACGAATCGGCAAGCGTTATCACAGCTACGCTCGTCGAATCGCTCAGACCAGCGAAGACGAACTGTTGGAAGTCTACCTGACTTCGATCACTTCGTCGTACGATCCGCACACCACCTACATGTCGCCAGGCACCCTGGAGAACTTCAACATCCAGATGCGATTGAACCTGGAAGGCATCGGGGCTGCCCTGCTGTCGGAAGATGGCTACTGCAAGGTCTCGAAGGTCATCCCAGGTGGTGCGGCTGACAAGCACGGCAAAAAGAACGCCGAAGAAAAGCTGGAACCAGAAGACGTGATCGTCAGCGTGGGCCAAGGCACCGATGGTGAAATGGTCGACGTGGTCGATATGAAGCTGAACGACGTGGTCGATCTGATTCGCGGTAAGGCCAACTCGATTGTTCGCCTGGGCGTGAAGAAGAAGGGTAAAGGCGAAACCAAGATCTACAACATCACCCGCGCCAAGGTCGCCCTGACCGACAGCGAAGCTCGTGGTGAAGTGATCGACGCCACCACGCCAGATGGTCGCAAGATGAAGATCGGCTGGATCGACCTGCCATCGTTCTACTTGGACATGGAAGCCGCTCGCTCAGGCAACCCGAACGTCAAGCGAAGCACGATCGACGTGGCTCGCCTGCTGGCTGACTTCCGCACCAAGGGTGTTGAAGCGGTTGTGCTCGACCTGCGACGCAACGGTGGTGGTAGCCTCACCGAAGCGATCGACCTGACCGGTTTGTTCATCGACGAAGGTCCGGTTGTTCAGGTCAAAGATGCCGAGAACAACGTCCATCCTTACAAGGACATCAACCGCGGCATGCTGTGGGATGGCCCACTGGTCGTTTTGACCAGCAAGATGAGTGCTAGTGCCAGCGAAATTCTGGCCGGTGCCATCCAGGACTACGGTCGTGGTATCGTTGTCGGTGACGAACAAACCCACGGTAAGGGTACCGTTCAAACGCTGCTCGATCTGGGTCGCGAAGAACTGATGGGTGCCAACCCGGTCAATCCTCCATCGCTGGGTGCGTTGAAGATCACGCTGCAGAAGTTCTATCGCCCTAGCGGCAAGAGCACGCAGCTCAAGGGTGTTGAAGCCGACGTCCCACTGCCAGCGTTGACCGCCAACATGGACATCGCCGAAGGTGACCTCGATTACCCGGTTCCGTTCGATACGGTCCGCACGACCGAGTTCCCCAAGAGCAATGCCAACGCGGCTCCGATCGTGACCGAACTGAATCGCCTGTCGCAGCAGCGTGTGCAGTCTTCCGAAGACTTCGCCAAGCTGAATAAGATGATTGGCACCTACCTGGAACAGAAAGACAAGAAACAGGTCGATCTGAACCAGAAGAAGTTCATGGCGGAATACGAAGCCCTGAGCGAACGCGAAAAGGAAATCGAAAGCCTCGTGAACTCCGAGGATAAAGACCCGAACGAGATCGTCGATCGCGATTACTACTTCGACGAAGTCATTCGGATCACCGAAGACTACGTCAAGCTGCTCGAGCAGCAGAAGGTCGCCGCGAACAACTAGGTTCGCCCGACGATCGCCATCTCTCGAAACGCGAAAAGGCCCTGGTAACTCAGGGCCTTTTTTCATGCGCGTGTTATGCGATCTTCTTTTTGGCGGACACCGGAAAATTCCTTTCGGCGATCGCCTATTCATTTGGTAAACTTTGGCCACCTCCTTCGCGCCGTCCTGGCCCCCTTCCTGCGACTACCTTCCTGAATTGTTGACCGGGAGCGATCCTTGAGCCCACCCAAGCCCGTTGTCCTTTGTTTCATGGCCCATCCTGACGACGCCGAGATCTTGTGCGGGGGCGCTCTGATTCGCCTTGCATCGCTGGGCTGGGAGGTGCACATCGCGACTTCGGCCAATGGCGACTGCGGCTCCGATAAGCTTCCCCCCGAAGAAATCGCCGCGATTCGCCTTCAGGAAGGAATCGATGCGGCCACGCTGATCGGCGGCACCTATCACTCGCTGGCCGAACCGGACGTAAATGTGGTCTTCAGCCAAGAGACCAACCGCAAAGCAATCGACCTCTTTCGCCAGATCGGCCCGCACCTGGTCATCACGCACCCGCGCGAAGACTATATGCTCGATCACGAACAAACGCATCTTTTGGCTCGCAGCGCCGCGTTCAGCTTTCCGATTCCGAACGCTTCGACACTGCCCTTGCCGGCCGATGCCCATATTCCGCACCTCTACTACGCCGATCCGATCGAAGGCAAGAATCCGTACACCGGCGAGGTGGTCACACCAACGGTGACAATCGATGTGTCGGAGGTGATTGAGACCAAAGCCGAGATGCTGGCCTGCCATGCTTCGCAGCGTGATTGGTTACGAGCCCATCACGGCATGGACGAATACATCGACGCCATGAAGCGGCATTCCGCCGAACGTGGCGAGCTGATCCATAAGCCCTACGCCGAGTCGTTTCGGCAACATCGCGGACATGCGTTTCCGCAGAACGACTTGCTCGCAGAACTTCTCCCCTGATGGCGCCTCCACTGACAACCTCCCTCCTCCAGACGCAAGGAATCGACGATGGCCCGACCGATTAGCAAAGTGGCACCGCAGTGGTGGGACTACACAACGCTGGACGAACACCTGTTGGCCGACGCCGCCAAACTGACTGCTGATGACCTGCTACAGCTCTCGCGTCCCGGCTTCGAGGTTCGCATTTTCGATACGCTGGAAGAGCTTTACTGCGCCGAAGCCCTGGAATACATCGAAGCCTGGCAGCAGAGCACGCCTGACAATCCTTGCGGCATCTGTGGTCCGATTGGCCCGACCGAACAGTTGCCGCTTGTCGCTCGAATGGTCAACGCCCTGGGGCTCGACCTCAAGAAGCACGACGCTCATTTCTGGGGCATGGACGAATGGGTCGATGCGAACGACATTCCAGTCGCGGTCGACTTTCCTTTGTCATTCGCCAAAGCCGACAAAGACCTTTGCTTTGACCGTATCGATTCCAAGCTGGCGATTCCGGAAGCGAATCTGCACTTCCCAACCGGTGACCTCGATGCGTACTCCAACTCTTACGACGACATCCGCTGCGTCGTGATGCAAGGAGGCCAGGGCGAAGTCAAACACTGGGCCTTCAACGACCCACCCAAACGCGAAGGAGAATACGTCGACGCTCCGCCGCCGCCAGAAGTTTACCGAGCCCTCGGGACGCGCGTGACCGACTTGCATCCGATGACCGTCATTCAAAACGCTCGTACGAGCGGTGGCGGCTACGTACCAATGGTCCCAACTCGGGCCTGCACGGTCGGACCGAAAGAAACCTGGAAAGCAGAACGCGTTTCGATCTGGCACCCAGGGCATCACGATAATCCGTTCGGCATTCGGCTGTCCGCCTTGATGATCAGCAAAGGGATCGCCGACACCAGCGTTCCGATGTCACTGCTGGCCGATCACCCGAGCGTTACGTTCAGTTACTATCGTGGTGGCATCGGTGTAGTTGAAACGGAAATGCACTAAAGCACTTCGGTCCACCAACAAAGGTTGAGCAATCATCGCGACCTCTGCGATGGTTGCTCATGCCAATTGAACCTGACTTCGAATCAGTCCAACTCTTTGTCGACAAGCGTTCATGGAAATCAGCAACCCAAGCCCCGAAACCGACTCCAATGACGAGCAGCATTTGAGGATGCTGTCGATCTTTTATTACGTGATGGCGGCGTTCGACGTTCTGGGCTTGATCGTGTTGGGAATTCAGTTGCTGTTCGTCTTCGCATTTACTTCGGGAGGACCGCAGCCGGAAGCGATGCGTCCCTTTGGCGCGGTCTTCATGCTCTTCATCCTGGTACTGATGGGCATCAACCTGGTCATGATCGTCGGCAATTTACTGATTGCGATGCTGCTTCCCAAACGCCGGAACTACACCGCTTGCATGGTGGTAGCTGGTGCCACCTGTCTAATGTTTCCCCTGGGAACGGTCCTGGGCGTCTTTACCATTCTGGTTTTAATGCGACCGAGTGTGCAGCAATCGTTCGACCACGGTTATTAACCGCAACACTCGCAAACCGAGCCAATCACCGGTTTTATCCGTAGATAAGCCGCATTCGCATTGTCGCGCCCGGCATCTGTTGCCCAAAATGGCATGAGAGTTGCACCTTCGCAACTTACAACAATCACATGCCGTAACGAGGATGCGGACCATGGGGGTGATCAGCGACTTTAAGAAGTTTGCGCTGCGGGGAAACTTGATGGACATGGCCGTCGGCTTCACGGTTGGCGCCGCGTTTACATCGGTCGCCAAAAGCCTGGTGAGCGATGTCATCATGCCTCCCCTAGGCTACCTGCTGGGCAGCAGCGATTTCTCCGACTTGTTCATTGTGTTGAACCAAAAAGATCCGGATCAAACGATCACGACGCTGGCCCAGGCCCAAGCCGCTGGTCTGACGACGATCAACTACGGACTGTTCATCAACAATATCATCTCGTTTTTGCTCGTCGCCTTCGCCATGTTTCTGCTCATCCGCATGGTGAACCAGCTCGATAAGAGGCTGGAAGACACATTCGGTGGCCAGAAGCCGGAACCTGGCGACCCCGAAAACAAGAAGTGTCCTTATTGCTTGTCGACGATTCCTTACCGGGCAACGCGTTGTGCTCATTGCACAGCCGAGCTTCCGGCACTGGAACCAGGGCAAGGCGCGGCAACCTAACAACCATGTCACCCGTTTTTGAGTTTAACATAGGACCATGGCACCCATTAAGATTTTCAACACGACACCGGCAACGTATGGGCAAGACTACGAACGCGGCTGGATCGGCTTTAACCATGCCGGCAGTTGGTTCTCGAAGGGTATTGCCCAGGTTCAACAGTGGAAACAGATTTCCGACGTCACGGTTTCGCACGTCTTTGTGGTAACCGGCGAAGACGAATGCGTCGAAGCGGCCTATCCTAAGGGAGTTGTCCGTTCGAAGTTGAGCGTCGAGTACTGGCCCAAGGAAGACCGCTACGTTATCTTCCGCAAGCCTAAGGGTTTGACTCCGGAAGTCGCCGATCGAATCGCCGAGACAGCGGAAAAACAACTCGGGACCGACTTCGACTATACCACCACGGCCAACCTGGCGATGCAGAAGAACTTCTTCGGCTGGATCGTCAATTGGCTGACCTCGGAAGAAGCGAACCGGGCGGTCGATTCACTCATTGAAGATGACAGCCGCTGGCTCTGCAGCGCACTGGGTGCATACTGTTTGAAGTCGCAGCCAGAGTATGACGGCACCGGTGTTCTCGAACAGCAGCCAGGCATGATCACGCCTCAGGAACTATTCGAGTCGGACGACCTGTTCGAACCGGTTGCCCGCACCGACGGTAGTATCGCGCCGGTCCGCGTCAACTAAAGAGCGATCATGAACGATATCTGGATAACGTCCGCCATCATGACGGTCGTGCTGATTGGGTTTGCAGCAGGAATAAGGATCCTCGTTCGCAAGCTGCTCAGCGGGACCTACAAGGCGGGCGAAATCGTCGATCCTTATCGTCCCCGCAACTTCTCGCTGCCGGACCCGCTGCGGGTGGAGTTCGCTGGCGAGAAGTCAACAACGCTGCGTGGAAGATTCTGGCAAGGGTCCAGTGACAAAGCGATTGTCGTCGTGCATGGTATCGATGGCCCTTCGCTCGAAATGATGCCGCACGTATCGTACTTATTCCGCGCTGGTTATAGCGTGCTGCTGTACGACAACCGTGGGCGTGGTGATAGCGAAGGGGGATTTTCGACCCTCGGCTTTCTCGAGTGGCGCGACGTGCTACATGCCGTCGATTGGATTCGCCGCCAGCCAGGAGTCGACCCGCGACTGGTCGGACTGCATGGACTTTCGCTCGGCGCCGCGTGCGTAATTATGGCTGCCGCGAAAGATCGCGATATCCGTGGTGTGCTGGCCGAAAGTCCCTTCGTCTCCATGACCATCATGCTAGGACATGTCGCGAACAAGCTGACCCGCGTTCCTCGCAAGCTGATTGGGGGTTTTCTACGGACCATCGTCGACTGGTCGCTCGGTACGAGACTGCGTCTGGTGGAACCTCGCACGGCGGTCAAACAGATCTCGCCTCGGCCGATCTTCATTATCGATGCGGAGGAAGATCAGCTTTTCCCAGAGAACACCTCGCAAACCGTTTACGATACGGCAGGACCTCCCAAGACATTTTGGAAAGTAAGCGGGGCATCTCACGCGAACTGTTGGCATACCCGTCCTGAAGAGTACGAACAGCGCGCGATCGAGTTTTGGGAGGAAGTCTTTCAGGGCGATCTGGCCGCTGGCAGCGACGAAGATGCCGAAACGCAACACGAAGCGATCTCCGCCGAAGAAGACGCCACCAAGCGGCATTCCCTGAAAAGCTACTCTTCCGAATGAATCGCCTGACGGGTTCGCTCGGGGTCTTTCGCCATTCGAAGCCGCCACAGAAGTTCTTCGATCGTGACCGAGCGGACTTCATCTCCCAGCTTCTCTTGAGACCAATGCGCGACGACATGCCCACGCCGGGCTCCTCGTCGTTCGGCACCTTGCTGCCGCACTTCTTCCTCCTCTGGCTGGTCGGCATTACGAAACCACGACCACGCATGAACGATTGTCCAAGCGAGCTGATCTTCGGGCTTGGTTGCGGCCGTCAGATCGCGACGAACCATCGCCGCGACTTCGCTGGGTGAACCGGTGTTGGGCCGATTGCTTTGTGCCCACAAGGCATAGCGGCAAGTCATCACCGGCAGTTGGCTGCCCTGGCCGTTGTCGACCCAGAATACTCTTCCCTCGCCTCCTTCGTAGGGCGAGTACTCGATCGCGATCATCCCGACCAGGTCTGGCATGCGTCTGGCCAACGTTTGATAGGCACGCTGTGCCTTTTCGCTATCGATATCCCAGACCAGCAGACTCAGCACACGGGTATCGGTCGCCTTCATCCAGGCCGCCAGTCGGATGGCGTATTGATCGAGTAGATCTGCTTCGTCGCGTCGTCGTCCGAAGCAATCCGGAAAGATGTATCCGCCGCCGAACTCGACCAGCGAGACATTCCGTTTTCGTGTTCGAGCGAGGTAGTCGGCAACCACCGGCGCCGCTTGAGCGAGCGGAATCGTCGGGGTCGTCCAGGAAAACGGCAACCAGCCATGGGTCGGGTCGTCCCAGAACTCACGACGCGAGGTCTCGGTGAGATCGCCGAGTGCCCATTGAACGTTGTCGCCGTCGCTCATCACCATCGCATGGCATGGCCCCTGCCACGACCAATCGATCTTCGCAGGATCGATGCCCCCGACCTGCGGCAGTTTTTGTTCGTCGTAGGCAACCGACAGTAGAGGAATCCCATGGGCCCAGTCCGAGACCGTCAGGACGTGACCATATTCCGAGAACTGACGAACCTGGGCACCTTCGTCTCCGGCATTCCAGCCAAGCACACTGCTAAGGGGCTTCAGCCAACTTAAGATCTGTGGAACAGGCTTCGCCTGACCATGGATAACCAGACAGCGATGGGCAATGGAAAGCTCGCGCATGAACGGCTTGCGCGGGTCCTGAGCCAGAATCAAACTTCGATTGAATTGATCGCGATACGTTTCAAAGCACTCCGCCAACGAAATCTGCCGGGCATCGGCGAGCTTCTCGAAGCCGAGCTCGCGGACTTGTTCTTCCAAGCTTTCGTCAACCAGAATCGCTCCTAACACACCGCATAGCGCCGTGGCGACGTTGACCGATTCGTCGGACTTGTCGCGGACCTGGTGCTCGGCTCCTTCGGACCGATCGAGCCGCATCAAGACGTAGCCCTTCACCAGATTTCGCTGCTGACAGCGAGCCAACAACTTCCACACATCGAGCTGCCCTTGGTCGACGATGCCAGTCCGCTCGATCGTTTCTCGATACCAACGCCGGTAAGCCGGATGATTGGTTTCGATCCAGATCAGCTCGTCCGATCGTCCTTCGTTGACGGCCTGAGCGGCAAGCCCCGAAAGCGATTGCAGCAACATTGAAAGAGCCCCGAAGGTTCCTTGCGATTGCTGGCCATCTTCGCCATGCACCACCGGCAGGTCTTCGATCGGAGTGGTGCGAATAACGGAGGCCGGCCTCTTTTGAATTGGCCACCAGCGGACCAGGGCATCGTCGCCAGATGATGCCGCAGCCACTTCCGCTTCGGCGATCGAATCGAAAAACGGCAAGCTGCCGAAAGCGAGCAGAGATGCCAGGAAGTGGCGACGATCGATCGCGGGAATCGACTGCATAGAACTCACAAGGTCGAGAACAAAGTCAGAGGAAGCCTGGTCTTCGGCTGAAAGTGCCGATTGCAAGCATGAATCACCAGCTCCCTAGTTTACTTTGCAGACGACTGAACGATCAGGGAGCCTGATACAGATTTGCGATAGAAAGATTTCGGCCGACTAAGCGGTGGGTTCGGCCGAACGGCTGTCGAGAGCTTCCGCAATGATCATGTCGGCCAGTTCGCGCGTCATCCGCTTGGTATCGCGGTTCTGGGTCACGTGCCGGGTCACGTACGCCCCTTCAATGATCAGGCAGAGCTTTCGCGAAAGGTCCTCTGGCTGCTCAACGCCACAGTTCCGAGCCAACTGCGTGATGAACACCTCGACGGTCATCTTGTTACGGGCGGCGGCCTGAAAGACCGGTTCTTGCGGCAAAGGGAACTCCATGGCGGCACGAACAAAGAAACAGCCATGAAATTTTTCGTCGTCGAGGAACATATCGACGAGATCGAAAATCGAGCGAAGTTGCCCTTCCGGTGTCGGACCACCTCGCTCCCAGACGACCTTCTGGCACATCGAATAAAGCCAGTCCCCTTTTTCGTCGAGCGCGGCTAACAAGAGGTCGTCTTTCGACTCGAAGTGTTTATAAAACGCGGTCTTACTGATACCTACGTCGGTCAGAATCTGGTCGATACCGACATTGCGAAAGCCATCGCGATAGAAGCGGTTACTCGCGGCCTCGATCAAGCGGTCCCGAGTTGGCACTTTGACCATAATTTCCCCCTTAGCACTTTTGCCCGACTCATAGGTGTACCACGAGTCAACCAGAAGTGTACCAGAAGTAAACGCGATGAATCCCCTCCTTCCCCGATAATGTCGTGTCTTGGCACTGGCCGCCGAGATGAACCAACAACCACTCGCTCATTCGACTAAACGAAAAGGCATCCGATCATGGCACGAACATTCACCTTCCTTTACGCGATCCTTGGCTACTTGGGCTTCCTGGCAATTGCCGCGTACTTCATGGCGTTTCTCGCAGGCATCCTGGTTCCCGTGACCATCGATACACCTTCGAGCCTTCCTCTGGCCGGCGCGATCGCTATCGACGTTGCCCTGATCTTGTTGTTTGCTGGTCAACATTCGATCATGGCGAGGCCAGGATTTAAGCAGATGTGGACAAAGATTGTCCCAGCACCGATGGAGCGAGCCACCTACGTTTTCGCTTCGATCGTGGTGTTGGCGATTGTTATGGGCTGCTGGCAAGGGATCGACATCGTGATCTGGGAAGTCCAGAACCCAGCGATGCGGACCTTGCTATGGGCGTTGTACCTGATCGGTTTCACGATGGTGCCGGTCGTCACCTTGATGATCAATCACTTCGATCTGTTCGGACTGCGTCAGGCCTGGCTGCACATGAAAGAACGCGAATACAGCCCGCTGCCATTTTGTACTCCCCTGCTCTACAGCATCGTTCGTCACCCGCTGTACCTGGCTTGGACGGCAGCCTTCTGGTTCACGCCGACAATGACCGCTGGCCACTTGTTGTTTGCCGTCGGCATGACCGCCTACATGGGCCTGGCCGCGATTGTCGAAGAACGTGACCTGGTCGAGTTCCATGGCGACGACTACCGCGAGTATCAACAGACCGTGCCGATGTTCATCCCGCGCCTTTTCGGTCGCAAGCCAGGCAAGGAAACGCTGGTTGCCTAACCACCTTGGTGAAAGACGATCCGCGGAACTATGATGAACCGCTGGCGGACCTGTGTGTCTTAGCCAGCGGTTCTTTCTTTTGTCACCCTGCGATTGCCCTTCATGATCGAATACAACATCGAGCCGGATCTTTCAGTCGACGAGTACCTGGATGTGCTTCTACGTTCCACCCTGGCTGAACGTCGTCCTGCCAACGATCGTGAGAAGCTGAGCAAGATGGTCGCCAATGCCGACATCCTGGTGACTGCCCGCAGCGAAGGCCGATTGATAGGAATCGCACGCAGCATGTCCGACTTTGCCCATGCAACGTACCTGGCCGATCTGGCGGTGGATGAAGCATTCCAGAAGCAGGGCATCGGCAAAGAGTTAATCTCGCGAACCCATGAAGCAGCCGGCAAGCATACGATTCTGCTTCTGTTGGCAGCACCGAAGGCGGCCAGCTATTACCCGCACATTGGTATGGAAAAGCACGACTCGTGCTGGATCATTCCGCGCAGCTAAGAGTCAAAGCGGCAACGATCAAGTCAGCGGGATCTCGAGTCCGTCGTAGGCGAGTTCCATCCCTTCGGGCAACCAATGATTGGTTCGCTCGTGTTCCAGTCGGCAAGAGATATGGGTGAAGTAGGTTTGCTTCGCCCCGATCTTCTGCGCCGCTTCCACCGCCTCTTCGACCGAGAAGTGAGTCGGATGCGGGTCTGGCCGCAGGGCATCGAGTACCAAGACGTCGAGCCCCTGCAACTTCTCCCAGCTTTCATCCGGGATCTTGTTGGTGTCGGTGCAATAGGCAACGTTACCAACGCGAAAGCCGAGCACCTCGAACTTGGGCCCATGCTGCAGGCGAATCGGAATGATCTCGCTGCCAAGGGCTTCGAATGGAGTCGTCCCGATCTCTCGCATGTCGAGCGCCGGCCGCGACCCGATATGGGTTTGGACCTCGTTGCTGAAGGCGTAGTCGTACACCTTACGAATCTTGGCGTCGACGTTCGGTTCGCAATAGATAGGAACCGCGTGCCCCAAATAGAACTGAAAGAGCCGCACGTCATCAAGACCGAACAAGTGATCGGCGTGGCTGTGCGTAAATGCCACGGCATGGATGATGCCAATCCCGTTGTTCAAAAGCTGCGTCCGCAGATCTGGCGGCGTGTCGATCAGCAGGTTCCCCCCCGGCAGGCCAAATATCACGCTGCAGCGGAGGCGTTTGTTCTTGGGATTCGTGCTCTGACAGACATCGCATCCACAGCCAACCACTGGCACTCCCATCGAAGTTCCGGTCCCAAGAAACAGGAGCCGCCCAGCAATGTCGCGCGTGACAATATCTTTCTTGGGTGAACTGGGAGGAGGCGACTGGCTCATTCTAGGTCTTTCGGGTGGACGTTGGCTGGCCTGAGAATCGCAAATGGCAGCAGCCGACGCAACCCCCAGACAGGCGCGTGCCCAACGCAAGCGTAACCTCGTGGTGTCAAAATGCTTCTAAGAGAGAAGGAACCGAGACTGGCGCCAGACTGCCACCTTGTTTACCACCATTTCGCAGCGCGAAACTTCACGAAATCTACGCTAGATGGGTAAGCGAGAGTGATCCTCGAGCGAATATCATGGTAGCAAGCTGTGCAGGCACCAGCCTCCAAGCGCGGTTGACCCCCTTCAACAATCCCTATAATCTACGAGATGGGAAGGGTTTGCGCGCACGATTCAGTTGCGGCGGTGTCTACAAATCAGGTCTTGTTTCGCCTCAGCTAGTGCTTTTTTTCATCCCCACCCCAGGTGATATTCTGCGATGGAGATTTTGGAACAGATTTGGGAAAAGATCAGCCTCTTTTTCGGCGGTCTTCTTAGCGGCTTCGAACGGTTGATCACGTCGACCTTCGGATCTTCTAACGCCCGATATATCAAGAAGATACAGGGGCTCGTTGATGCCATCAACGAACTGGAACCCAAGTACGAAGCCCTCTCGGAAGAAGAGCTTCGTGACCAGACCCGTCTCTTCAAGCAACGTCTCGCTTCGGGCGAAACGCTCGACGACATCCTTGTCGAAGCGTTCGCTGTCTGCCGAGAAGCAGGCAAACGCTTCCTCGGGATGCGGCATTACGACGTGCAGCTCATTGGTGGTATCGTTCTGCACCGCGGCAACGTGGCAGAAATGGTCACCGGTGAAGGTAAGACGCTTGTCGCTACACTTCCGGCGTACCTGAACGCTCTGGAAGGTAAAGGCGTCTTCGTCGTGACGGTGAACGATTATCTCGCTCGCCGCGATATGGAATGGATGGCACCGCTTTATCGCGGCATGGGCCTGACCGTGAACGCCATCCAGAACGACATGTCGGTTCGCG
Source organism: Bremerella cremea (assembly GCF_039541315.1). Classification (GTDB taxonomy): domain Bacteria; phylum Planctomycetota; class Planctomycetia; order Pirellulales; family Pirellulaceae; genus Bremerella; species Bremerella cremea. Next base: position 1,171,080 of record NZ_BAABFZ010000003.1, read on the forward strand.
ACCGCCAGCAAGCCTATAACTGCGATATCACCTACGGTACGAACAACGAATTTGGCTTCGATTATCTCCGCGATAACATGCGGGGCGCCGCGCGCGGGGACGATCGCTTCCCGAAAGAATACCAACAGTCGCAAGGCCGTTTGCATTACGCCATCATCGACGAAGTCGACAATATTCTGATCGACGAAGCCCGAACTCCGCTCATCATCAGCGGTCCGGCTAACGTCAGCAAAGACAAATATGGCGACGCGGATCGCATCGCTCGGACGTTGAAGAAAGACCTGCACTTCGTCGTCAACGAGAAAGACCGCACCACCAACCTGACCGAAGATGGTGTTCGCGAAGCAGAACGCCTGGCCGGGGTCGAGAGCTTCTACACTTCGGGCAACATGGAGTGGCCGCACCTGATCGACAACTCCCTGCGAGCCCATTACCTGTACAACCTCGACGTCGACTACGTGGTCGAAGATGGCAAGATCGTCATCATCGACGTTCACACGGGTCGTAAGATGGAAGGCCGTCAGTGGAGTGACGGTATGCACCAGGCCGTCGAAGCCAAAGAAGGCGTGAAGATCAAAGAGGAGACGCAGACCCTCGCGACGATCACCCTGCAGAACTTCTTCAAGCTGTTCGACAAGCTCTCGGGTATGACCGGTACCGCTTTGACCGAAGCGGGCGAGCTCTGGAAGATCTATAAGCTGGACGTGATCGCCATTCCGACCAATCGGCACATGCAGCGCATCACGTACACCGACGTCATCTTCATGACCGAGCAAGAGAAGTACGAAGCCGTTGCCGACGAGATTGAACGCACCAACAAGTGGGACGTCGTCATGTTCAAGAACGGCGACGAACTGTGGGGCGATATCCTGGAAGAAGCCGACGCTTCGATTAAAATTCACCCGAAGGGTCAGAAGCAGCCGACCTCGGTCGATCGCAGCAAGATCAAAGCAATCCAATACAAAGGCCGCCCTGTCCTGGTCGGTACTGTCAGCATCGAAAAGAGCGAACGTCTTTCGCGACTGCTCGACAAACGCGGTATCAAGCACGACCTGCTCAATGCCAAGCAGCACAAGCGCGAAGCCGACATCGTTGCCCAGGCCGGTCGAATCGGCGCCGTCACCATCGCCACCAACATGGCAGGTCGTGGTACCGACATTATCCTGGGTGGTAACCCGGAAACGATGGCATGGGCTCAGCTTCAGCATAAATACCCAACCCGTCTGGAAGTCCCGCAAGAAGAATGGGACACGCTGGTCAGCGAGATCGAACAGCGCGAACAGATGAAGACCATGGGTAAGAAGGTCAAGGAACTGGGCGGCTTGCATGTGCTCGGTACCGAACGACACGAATCACGTCGTATCGACCTTCAGCTTCGCGGTCGTTGTGGTCGTCAGGGTGACCCAGGTAGCTCGCGGTTCTTCCTCTCGCTGGAAGACGATCTGATGCGAATCTACTTTGGCGACTGGGCGAAGAACTTCATCCAACGCATGCCGGCCGCCATGCGGCCGCAGCCGGGCGACGCGATCGAAAGCAAAATGATCATGCGTCGCATCGAGGGTGCCCAGAAGAAGCGCGAAGAACAAAACTTCGAAGCTCGTAAGAACCTGCTCGAATACGACGAGGTGATGGACGAGCAACGCAAGCGTGTTTACACCTTCCGCCAGTTGATCCTGGAAGGTGGCGACAGCCGTGACCTGATCATGGACATGGTTGGCGAACAGGTCGAATACCACGTTCGCATGTTCATGGAAAAAGACTTCGGCGTCGAAACGTTCGCAAAGTGGGCCGGTAGCGAACTGGCTTGCGAACTGCAGACCCGCGACCTGCGTGGCCTCGACTTCCCCGCTGCCGAATCGTATGCCAAGGACGTTGCCCAGCGTGCCGCCGAATCGAACATCATGGCTTCGATCGACGAGAACCTGCCCGACAGTGAAGACGAGTCGGAATGGAACTGGGGCGCGATGGCTCGCTTCGCCAATGGTATGTGGAAGCTGAACCTCAACGATCGCGATCTGAAGAAGATCGGCCGTGGTCAGGTCGACGAGTTCCTCGTTGCCAAAGCCCACGAAGCGATCGACAAGATTGACCTGAGCGATGGCGAGAAGTTCCTGGATAAGGACTTCGGCCTGAACACGCTGAATCACTGGTGCCACTACAAGTTCGGTTTCAACATCGACATCGAACAACTTCGCGACAAGGCAACCCCAGCCGTTGTCCAGCAGGTCCAGCAGAAGGCGATCGAAGTCTACGACCACAAAGAAGCGGTCTATCCGGTTCTGACTGGCCTGTACAAGTTCAGCGACAAGAGCGGCGGCCATGCTCGCCTCGATCGCGAAGGCCTGCTCAACTGGGCCGGCAGTCGCTTCGAGACCCCACTCGACACCGAGGAATTCAAGAGCAAGCAGCGAGAAGAAATTCAGCAGCTCCTCATCCCGCTCAGCGAGAAGCACAAGAACGTCGCTCGCGAGAAGATGCGTGTTGTCGAAGATAAAGTGGAACAGCTTTACCAGGACCACCAGGAAGACCAGACCTTGTCGGTCATCAGCGGTGGCAACGGCAAGCTCGGGTCGCTGAAGGCTTGGATCCAGACCAACATCTCGGCCGACATTCCGGAAGAAGAACTGGAACAGCTCGACAAAGAACAACTCGAAGCACGCCTGCTGCGAGAAGTTTACGAGCGTTACCGTCCAGAAATGACCCGCATGGAACGGAGCGTCCTGCTCGAACTGATCGACACCGCCTGGAAGGATCACCTGCTGGCGATGGACCATCTTCGTTCGGCCGTCAGCTTCGTCGGTTATGCCCAGGTCGACTCGAAGGTTGAATTCAAACGCGAAGGTATGCGTTTGTTCGAGCAGATGTGGCGCAGCGTGGGCGAACGTGTTACCGACCTGGTCTTCAAGGTTGAAAACTTGAATGAAGAGTTTGTCAGCTCGACCTGGAAGGAATCGGAAGCACGTCACGACTCGGTAGCTGGCTTGGGAGATATGGCTCGCGAACAAGAGCAGGCCATCTCGAACACGCAAGGCGAAGTCGAAGTGACCGCTCCGATTCGAAACGTCGGCGAAAAGATCCGCCGTAACGATCCATGTCCATGTGGCAGCGGCAAGAAGTACAAGGCCTGCTGTATGAAGCAGGACTCGGCAACGTAAGCCCAGCAGGGCAACTTTCCTCGTCCCAACCGCGGGACGAGGTTCCATGCGAAGTGTGGCAATTTCGGGACGGATCCCATGCTCACCTGGCTACTGAATCTGACTTACCTCTGCCTGATTGCCGCCCTTTCTCCGTATTTGCTGTGGGCTGCATTCACCAAGGGTAAGTACCGTGAAGGCTTCACTCAGAAGTTCCTGGGACGCGTTCCGTCGCGTCATGAAGACTCGCCGCAGCACCTCTGGCTGCACGCCGTCAGCGTAGGCGAAGTCAACTTGCTGGCTCCCTTGATCGCGGAGCTTCAGAAGCAACATGCCGACACCACGTTTCATATCACCACGACCACCAAGGCTGGCTTTGACCTGGCCCTGACCAAGTACGCCGACCACACGGTCAGCTATGCTCCGCTCGATTTCTCATGGGCGGTAGACCAAGCCTATCGTCGCATTCAACCCGACGCGGTTCTGTTGGTCGAACTCGAGATGTGGCCGAACCTGATTCGTTTCGCCAACCGTCACGGCGCCAAGATCGCCGTCGTGAATGGTCGCCTTAGCGAAAAGAGCCATCGTGGCTATCGAAAGCTTTCGTGGCTCGTCCGACCACTCTTGAAACGACTCGACTGGATCGGTGCCCAGGATCAATCGTATGCCCTGCGGTTCTGCGAACTGGGAGCCGACGTCGATCGCGTCCAGGTCACAGGATCGATCAAATTCGATGGCATCACGCCCGACCGCAACAATCCTCAGACCAATCAGTTTCGGGAACTGGCCGGCCTTCGCCCTGGCGACCTCGTCTGGCTGGCCGGCAGCACGCAGAATGGCGAAGAGCCAACAATCCTTCAGGCCTATCAATCAGCTCGGCAGCAGCTCCCTAACCTGAAGCTGCTTTTGGTTCCGCGGCACCCCCATCGCTTCGATGAAGTTGCTCAGCTCTTGGAAGTGAGCCGCGAGACCTTCGCCCGCCGCAGTCAACTTTCTGTTCCCGCGTCGCACGAAACTTCGATCCTGTTGGTCGATAGCGTGGGGGAACTTTCGGCCTGGTGGGGTCTGGCCGACATTGCGTTCGTCGGTGGTAGTTTAGGCAATCGAGGCGGTCAGAACATGATCGAACCGGCAGCCTACGGAGCGGCCGTCGCGGTTGGCCCCAACACCTGGAACTTCAAAGATGTCGTCGAGCGGCTTCGGTCTGCGGAAGCGTTGACCGTGGTCGAAGACGCACAGTCTTTGGCGTCGTTTGTCGTAAAGGCTGCGACAGACGAAGGTTGGCGTCACAATCAAGGGGCTCGGGCCCGCGATGTGGTCCTCGCGCAACAAGGCGCAACCGAGAGAACTGTGCAAGGCCTGATGCCTTTGCTCGAGCGTCCAACGATCGTCAAATTTCGCACGGCAGCCTAGTCGCTGGCCTCGCCAGAACGACTGTAACCACACCTCCCAGCGGGAACTGGTCTCACCCACGGGAAATTGCTTTCCAGTAAGCACGTTTCAGCGGATTTACCCGGTTGTTCGCTATCTTCTCTTGTCCCTATAATGCCCTATTCGCCAATGGTCTGAGACGAAGTGTTGGCGTATCCATTCCTCCCCGCGCAGCAGCGCTGCCCTGTATCTCAGGAGAATTTATCGGTGGCTTCCGGAAAGTATTTGTTCACTAGCGAATCGGTCAGCATGGGTCACCCAGACAAGATGGCCGATCAGATTTCGGACGGCATCTTGGACGCTTTGCTCGCTCAAGACCCTTACAGCCGCGTGGCCTGCGAAACGATGGTCACCACCGGTGTGGCAATTGTTGCTGGTGAAATCACCACCCAGGCTCGTATCGACTATCAGGACGTCATCCGCCAGGTCATTCGTGACATCGGTTACACCAGCGACGACATGGGCTTCAATGCTGATACGTGTGCCGTCATGGTGACCCTGGACCGTCAAAGCCCAGACATCGCTCAAGGCGTGAACGATGACTCGGCCAAGGGGAAGGAAATTGGCGCTGGCGACCAGGGCCTGATGTTTGGCTACGCTTGTAACCACACCCCGGAACTGATGCCGCTGCCGGTCGCTCTGTCGCACCGCATCCTCAATCGCCTGACCGAAGCTCGCCAGAACGGTGAAGTCAACTGGCTTCGTCCGGACAGCAAGAGCCAAGTCACCGTCGAATTCGATGGCGATCGCCCAATCGGTATTCACACCGTCGTTGTTTCGACTCAGCACTCGGCCGAGGTCGACAACGCCACGATCCGCGATTTCGTCATCGAGAAGGTCGTTAAGCCTTGCTTGCCAGAAGAATTTCTGGACGACGACATCGTCTATCACATCAACCCAACCGGCAAGTTCGTCGTTGGTGGCCCCATGGGCGACTGCGGCCTGACTGGTCGTAAGATCATCGTCGACACCTACGGCGGCTGGGGCCGTCACGGTGGTGGTGCTTTCAGTGGCAAGGACTCGACCAAGGTCGACCGTAGTGCCGCTTACATGGGCCGCTACGTTGCCAAAAACATCGTCGCTGCCGGCTTGGCCGAACGCTGCGAAGTTCAGTTGGCTTACGCCATCGGCGTGACCGATCCGGTCAGCGTCCATATCGACACCTTCGGTACCGGTAAGGTCGACGACGAAAAGATCGCCGAAATCGTCAAGGAAACCTTCCCACTCAGCCCTGGCGGCATCATCGAATACCTCGACCTGCGTCGACCAATCTTCCGCGCTACCGCGGCAGGTGGTCACTTCGGTCGCGATGAATTCCCATGGGAAGCAACCGACAAGGCGGAAGAGCTGGCAAAGCTGGCTGGCGTCACCGTTTCGGCTTAGTACTTTCCGTAGCCGATTCCGCATTGCGAGAATTTTGGGTTCCTGTCACACTTCGCGACAGGAACCCTTTTTTTGCGCATTGCAGCAGGAAATTTTCGGCATGGAACGCCACAACACCCCCGTTTCGCCCGAGCTTCGTGGGATTTGCCTTTCGCTGGCAGTCGGTGGTACCGCCTTGCTAGCCACCGTTTCGCTGGTCGCTTGTGGCATTCGTTTGTCGACCGAAGGACTGGGCTTTCTATCGAGCGGCCCTGCCCTGGCAATTACCTTGCTGACCGCAGCGTGGTGTGCTTCGATCCGCGCCGCCTGGCTGGTCGCGGCCCCGAAAGACCTGGGCGACAAGTTCCATGCCCTGATCGGAGTCGCTCCGTTTTGCTGTGCGATCTTGTTGGCTCGCTCGGTGACTTTCCAACCAATCACGGCTTACGCCACCTTCCTGCTTTGGTTTGCCGCACTCGCCCAAGAGGGCATCACGTTATCGCTGTTTGTTTCGACGCTCTATGGCGACAAGATCTCGCCTTGGCTCCAAGCAGCAACCGAGAAGCTGCAAACGAAAACAGAAACCGTCGCGGAAGAAGCTCCGGCAGCGACCGAACCTGCCATGGAACCAACGCCAGAACCGGCCGCACCTGTCCTGCACGTTGCTTCGCTGGAAGCGGAAGAGCCCGTCGAAGAAGCTTTGGAAGAAGAATCGCTCGACCTGCCACTCAACGTCACCCAACAATTGACGCGTGGAGTCGAGTTCGGCCAGGAACAGATCCATGGCCTTGTTCGGGCAACCTTCACACCTGGGCAACGCCATGCCTATTTGCATGTCGGCTTCTGCCCTCCTCTGCCGGCAGTGCCTCATGTCGAACTGCATCAACTGGAAGGGCCTGAGGTTCAGATCAAGCCGGGTCAGGTTCTTTCCAACGGCGTTCGCTTCGACTTGAAGCTACGCGACGCCTCGACCGTCGAAGCCCTTCCCGTTTTCGAATTCATGGCCTTCTGCCCGATCGATACGGAAAAGAAGATGCGTGAAGCCTGCTAGGCTCGCGGCAGTTTCCTATCGCGGTTGATTCTGCAGCATCGCTTTGCGCCGCAGATCCTTTTGCTCGAGATGAATCGCAGCGAACACCAGCATTCCCAGCACTGCCGGAACGAGCAGTGCCGGATTGCTGACATAGCACGCGAAGCCAAACGCCGCGACGCCCTGAGCCAGCCCCAGAATGCGTCCCCAAAAGGGATAGGCAGCTCCCGGCTCTCGCAGGCCAATGCCTACCAGCAGCATCAGAAATCCACAGACGCATAACGCGACATAGGTTCCCTGAACGGTGGCGGCCCGAGTCGGATCAATCGGCCGGTACGAGACCGCAATGATCTGACGAACCACCGAGATCATCAGCACCGATGCGATGATCTGAAACATTCCGATCGCATAGCAGATGATGGTCCCAAGAAAGATGTGCCCTTCCGGAAAGGTCGCCGCCGTTCTCTTGCGCGTCGGTGCAGGTCGAACTCGGATCTGCAGATTCAGCGGTTTAGGGTCATCGACCAGCACGGCCGGAACAAGTTCGGATTCGTGAATCGATTCCGCATCGTCATTCATGAACCATCTCCCTTCCCGCAGCCGACCGGCATCAGCAAGGCTCGTCGTTATCGAAACATGCGAGCGTTATCCGAGTTCAACAAAACGATCAGCGTGAAGATCGCATAGCCGCCATACACGAGACAGATCGGGCTCATCCCGACCAGGCTCACGACTCCAAAGAAAGCAGCGATCACGGCCAGAACGATCGATAAGATGCGTCCCCATTCGCGGCGACACTGCACACCGTAGCCCGCCAAGATCACCGGCAAGCCGAGCAGCGCCGTGACGACGCCAAAGGCGATCACGAAGACGGTGATTAACCCCATCGCCGCTTTGCCTTCGGCATTGAAGTTGGGGTCTTCGTTGGCGACGGCAATCATCATTTGCGAAAAGCCGGCCCCGAAGATAATTGTGCACGCACCACACGCGAGCTGAAGTCCACCGAAAACATAGTTGATAATGGCGACCGCCAGAATTAAACCAGAGTTTCCTTCGCCCGGCGGGCGATGCATTTGCTGGGATGCCGTGGGCGACTTGAACGGATCGTCATTGACCTGAGACACGATCGAATTCCTGCGAATGAGTGAGGAGGTAGCCAGGCACGAGGTGGCCGCGATTCTATCATGTCGTTCGTCTACCATCCATTTATCTTGATTTCAGATGTCATTTCACGAATTTTCCACGAAGAATATCACGATGTCGGCCACTTGAGGAAGTTTCGGCGCGTGATGTGCCCTGCGTCCCTTGTAAGTCTTTGCACGTTTCCAATAATGACGTGCAGCCCTAAACCATGTCTCGCGGACATGCGATAGAAGCCCAACGAATCTCGGAGAGCAACATGGCGTCGCAACAGGAACTGATTGATCAACTCAACGCCGCTGGCCAAACTGAAATGGCACAGTATCTGGCAGTATGTGATGAAGGGACCGCGGCGAAGCTGGCTTCCCAGCTTCAGCAAGTCGACCTTCAAGAGCTGCCGGAACTTACCAGTGGTGGCGACAACGCCGAATCGCCGCGCGACTATACCAAGCTTCATCCCCCGAAAGCCGTTCGCCTGAAGGACCAGAACAGTGCCAAACTGGCCGAGGCCCGGGAAGTGGGCGAGAAACTTCTCAGCGAAGGCAAAGTCGCAGCCCTGCTGGTCGCCGGCGGCCAAGGCTCGCGACTCGGTTTCGAGCACCCGAAGGGGATGTTCCCGATTGGTCCCGTTTCCGGCAAAACGCTGTTCCAGATACACCTGGAAAAGATCGTCGCCCGCAGCCGCCGTTATGGCAAACCGATTCCGCTGTACCTGATGACCAGCCCGGCAACGCATGAAGAAACGATCGAGTTTCTCGAGCAACACGACCGCTTCGGCCTGCCCAAGGAAGACCTGCACATCTTCTGCCAGGGAACGATGCCGGCGATCGACTTGGAAACCAAACAGCTTCTGCTGGCTGAGCCAGACGCCTTGGCCCTCAGCCCGGATGGGCACGGCGGCATGCTCGACGCTTTGGTTAAAAGCGGCTGCCTGTCCGACATGAAACAGCGCGGCATCGAACAGATCTATTACTTCCAGGTCGATAATCCCCTGGCCGACGTGGGCGAACCAGAATTCCTCGGTCTGCATCACCTGGCCGAGAGCGAAATGTCGACGCAGGTTGTCTCGAAGAAGCTGCCGGAAGAAAAGCTCGGCATCCTGGCTGAACTCGATGGTCAACTGCAACTGGTCGAGTACAGCGAACTCCCCGCCGAGCAAGCAGCGGAAACGATCGAAGATGGTACGCTGAAGCATTGGGCCGGCAACATTGCCGTGCATGGCGTGAAGACATCGTTCCTGGAACGGATGTCAACCCTCGCCGGTAGCTTGCCGTGGCATAAGGCGATCAAGAAGGTCCCGTTCGTCAGCCCGGCCGGCGACGTCGTTTCGCCAACGGAACCGAACGCGATCAAGTTCGAGCGATTCATCTTCGACCTGCTTCCGCAAGCCAACGCACCCATGGTCGTCGAAGTCGATCCGGCTCAAAGGTTTGCCCCGGTGAAGAATGCCGATGGTGCCCCTTCCGACACACCGCAGGCCGCCAAAGAAGCTTTGTGTGCTGTTTATCGCGGATGGCTGACCGAATGCGGAGTCGATTGCCCAGCCAACCGCCAGGTCGAAATCAGCCCGCTGGCCGCATTGGATGCGGGCCAATTGAAAGCGAAACTAGCCGCCCAGCCAGAGTTGGCACAAGCGAATCTCATCGAAGCGTAAGGAACGCATCATGCTGCACGCAATTGTGATGGCCGGAGGATCCGGCACGCGATTCTGGCCTGCCAGTCGCAACGCTCAACCGAAACAGCTTCTCCGCATGACCGGAGAAGCGTCGATGATCCAGGCCACCTGTTCGCGCATGGGTGACCTGGTCAGTCCCGAGCGGCTTTATATTTTCACGGCTCAGCATCTGGTCGAACCGATCGCGGAACAGTTGCCGCAGATCCCTCCCAATTCGATCGTGGGTGAACCTTACAAACGCGACACCGCGCCCTGCATTGGCCTTGCCGCGCTGCTGGTTCTAAAGAATGACCCCGACGCGACGATGGTCGTGATGCCGTCCGATCACGTCATCTCGCCCGAATCGGTCTACCGCGAATCGATTCAGGCCGCCGCCAACCTGGTGGAAGCCGATCCTGAAACGATCGTCACCTTCGGCATCACGCCAACCTACGCGGCGGAAACGTTCGGCTACATCGAACGAGGCAAGCCGCTGGATGCCACCGGCATCAAGGCGTTTGAGGTTGCTCGCTTCCGCGAAAAGCCGAAGGGGGAAGTCGCTCAGGAATACTTCGACTCGGGCAACTTCTACTGGAACGCCGGTATCTTCATCTGGAAAGCCAAGACGGTTCTCGATGCCCTCAAAAAGCACGAACCAGAAATGCTTGATCACTTGCAGAAGATTGCCGATGCCTGGGGCACACCGCAGCAAGCGGAAGTGTTCGATCAGGAATTCGAGGCGATCCAAGGCAAGTCGATCGACTACGCCGTGATGGAACATCACGAGAAGATCGTCGTTGTCGAAGCCCCCTTCAACTGGGACGACGTTGGCAACTGGCAGAGCATGGCTCGCCTGCACGGGCAAGACGAAGCAGGCAACACGCACCTCGGCGAAGTCCTGGCGATCGACTCGAATGGCTGCATTGTCCGGGGTGAAGATGGCCACTTGATCGTGACGCTGGGTACCGACGAGTTGATCATTGTCCATACCCCGGACGCAACCTTGGTTGCCGACAAGTCGCGGGAAGAAGACATCCGCGAAGTCGTCAAGAAGCTTCAGTCTGGGGAACTGCGGCGTTACCTGTAACGTCGATCACGCATGAGCAACCAGCTTCCCTCGATTCCAGACAAAGGACGCATCGCCGCGGTCGACTACGGCACGGTTCGGATTGGTATTGCCATCACCGATCCGGAACGCGTCTTGTCGAGTCCGCTGGAAAACTACAACCGCCGCAGTCCTTCTAAAGACGCTCAGTACTTCAAGGAACTTGCCGAGCTCGAACGGGTCGTCATGTTCGTTGTCGGCTTGCCGGTGCACATGAGCGGCGACGAAAGCCAGAAGTCGTTCGAGGCTCGCCAGTTTGGCAAGTGGCTCTTCGAGACGACCGGCGTGCCGGTGACCTTTTACGACGAACGCTTCACCACGAGCATGGCCAAAGACTTGCTCCAGGGAGCAGGTCTGACGAAGAAACGTCGCAAGGCTCGGCTCGACATGCTCTCGGCCCAGATTCTTCTCACCGCATTCCTGGAAAACCCCGAGCGAGCCCTCGGCAGCGTCTCAGGCCTGGAAGATTAATCGAATCCATGAGCATTGGCGAATTTCTACTGGTGATCGTGGCGATGCTCTCGCCATTTCTGCTAATCGGGATTCCGATTTGGGTGCTGTGGGTCGGCATCGATAACATCGGCCTGGGCACTTTGCGAAAGTGCTTCCAGAAAATCGATCTGCACGAAACGCCTCAGCCGGGCGACGTGACCTTTACCTACCACACCTATCGCGGCATTCTGGTCTGGTCGATTCAGGAAGAACACACCATCTGGGCCGAGCCCGCCGAAGCCCGCAAACTGCTCGGACGTCTGCTCCGCTTCAACCTGACGATGGGCATGCTCGGGGCCGGCATGGTTTTTATTCCGCTGCTGGCGATCGGCAACTACCTTGCCCAACGAAGATCAATCTCGAAGCAAGTGAGAGCCCTCGATCGCTCTGAGAGTTCTTAGGGAGTAGCGATTACTTCGCTGGCGACAATGCCGCGACCGGATAGCTTGTCATCACGCCGACCGGTAAGTGAACCTCGTTCCCTTTTCGCACTGCCTCGGCCTCGATGCGTTCAATTGCCCGATCGAACTGCTTCAGGTCGGATGCCATGAGAATCGCTCCGCCAGGCTGCACGAGGATCAAGTAGCCCGCGCCGCTGGGGTTCGGTTTCCAGAACGTGACCCACATACAGCAAACAGGATTGCTTTTGCATTCGTATTGCGTTGCCAGCGGCGTACCGAGCGCCTTCTGCAAGCGAACGAAACGCCCTTCCAAGTTAGGCTCTTGTTTCTGATCGGTCGCGATGCCGTATGACCAGCGGTAGAGCGACTCATCCGCCAGGCAGCTTGCTGACAAAAGCAAAACGAGAACCGGCGCTAAGCAGTTGCGATGCATGAGAAGACTCCTGTGGCTAAGGTGGGGAGTCCTCTTATTGTCCAGCGAAGAACCGCTAGAAGCAACGCATTTGACCGGAGCGAGTGTTACGCTTCCCCTTCGGTCGGCACGAAGTCTTTTCCGCTTCGCGAGGCGAGGATCACCAGTAGCAAGCCGAGCCCCATGATCGCTGCCGAGAAAGCAAACGGGGCCAGGATGTTGAGCTTCAGCAGCGGAATGCCCAGTGCTGATCCAACGATGCGAGCCAACGAATTCACGCTTTGCCCCAGGCCAAGGATGCCACCTTGCTTGCCTGGATCGCTCCGGCGCGAGATGAACGAGTTGATCGACGGCATCATGAAACCGAAACCAGCCACCACCACCGCCAAGGCCCCTAGCAGCATGCCGACCGACTGGTCCTGCGTTGCTTTCAAGATCAGCAGCATGCCGACGATCATCAGCACACAGCCAAACGACGCGAGAACGCCTTCGCTGATTCGACCAGCCACGCGGCGAACGATACCACCTTGAACCAAGGCCAGCGTGAAGCCGATATAGGCATAGGTCAAACAGACCTGGCCAAACGTAAACTGAAACGGCTGCGATTCGCGTTCGCGGCCTTTGAGCAGCATCGAAAGTGTTGTTTCGAAGTTAGCGAACGAGAACACCACCACAAACAACGCGACCAGCAGCAGCATGATCGATGGGACCGACAAGGCATCCCGTAAACCAGTCACCGACAGGTTCTGCTTGACCGCCGAAGGACTGTGCGACGAGCGGCTTTCTGGCAGCTTGAAATAGGCCAGCATCAACGCGACGAACGACAAGCCGGCAGCGGCATATCCGGGCCAAGGACCTGGGTTACCGCTTCCGCTAGGCACAGCCAGGTAACCAAAGAGCGGCCCAAAGGTGAACCCCAGCCCGAAAGCCATCCCGATCAAAGCCATCCCCTTGGGACGCTCTTCCAGGGTGGTCGTGTCGGCAATGTAGGCCTGGGCGGTCGAGATGGTCGCCCCCGCAATCCCGGCACCGATTCGCGAGATGAACAAGACCGTCAGCGACTGCATGACCGTTCCGATACCGAACAGCGTATAAAAAACGACGCTCCCAAGCAGACCGATCATCAGCACCGGGCGGCGACCAATGCGATCAGAGAGCCTTCCCCAGAGGGGAGCGAAGATGAACTGCATGGCCGAGAAGCTGGCCATCAGCATCCCGATAATCCATCCAGCCTCGTCGACGACAAACTGGTCGGCGTAAATTGGCAACAACGGAAGAACCATGCCGAAGCCCAACAAGTCGATAAAGACTGTCAGGAACACAATTCCACGGGCCGCCTTGTTGGCAGGCGAGCTTTGAGTCGTGGCATCGGAAGACGACATGCAGTTCTCCGGTAGGGCGAAAGCTGGGGGACGGAAACTTCCTATTTTAGCCCGAATTCCCGTTACCGTGTTAGGCGGGTATAGTCCCTGGAAATGCCCGGGTGGTTTCAGCCAGAGAGACGCTCTAAGATTCAACTATGCAAAAGAATACCCCCCAACAACGCGAATCCTTTCGCTGCGATAGTCCAGAGAATCTTGCTGAGTTTCAGTTGGCCAGACTGAACGAAATGCTCGCCGCGATTCTGCCTCATAATGCGTTTTACGCCGAGAAATTCGCCGATGTGAAGCTGCCGCTCACCTCGCTCGACCAGCTTGCCAACCTCCCGTTCACGTTCAAAGACGAACTGATCGGCAGCCACGAAAATGGCGACCTGGCGAACAACCGAACCTACGGCATCGAACAATATGTCCGGTTCCATCGCACCAGCGGCACGCGGGGGCGTCCGATGGTGGTTCTCGATACCGAGGAGGACTGGCAATGGTGGCTCGATGCGTGGCAGTACGTACTCGATGCGGCGGAGATCAATAGCTCGGACCGCTGCTTCTTCGCGTTCAGCTTCGGACCATTCATCGGCTTCTGGAGCGCCTTCGACGCGGTCACCAAACGGGGCTGCCTGGCGATCCCAAGCGGCGGTCTCAGCACAATCAGTCGGCTGGAGTTAATCCAGCACAACCAGGCAACCGTGGTCTTCTGCACGCCAACCTATGCCTTGCATATGGCGGAAGTTGCTCAGCAAAACCATATCAACCTGGCCGACCTGGGCGTGCGTCGTTTGGTGCTGGCCGGCGAACCAGGGGGCTCGATTCCAGAGATCCGCGAGTGCATTGAAACGGCCTGGAACGCCAAAGTGATCGACCATAGCGGGGCGACCGAAGTTGGCGCGTGGGGCTTTTCAAATGCCGATCAAACCGGCGTCTGCATTAACGAAGCCTTCTTCCTGCCCGAGTTCATCTCGCTGGATACCGGTACTGCGGCCGGCGAAGGGGAACTATCGGAGTTGATCCTAACGACGCTGGGTCGTTACGGCTCGCCCGTGATTCGGTACCGCACCGGCGACCTGGTTCGTCCAAGCTGGAACAACGCCGGCCCCTGCAACTTCGTGCTGTTGGAAGGTGGCGTGCTGGGTCGTACCGACGACATGCTCATCATTCGAGGCGTGAACGTTTTCCCCACGTCGATCGAACAGATCCTCCGCAGTTTCCCGGAAGTGGTCGAGTATCGTTTGACCGCCGTGAAACGAGGAGCGATGGATGCCATTTCGGTTGAGGTCGAAGACCGCAAGCAAGAGCCGGAACGGATCGCCCAGGAACTTCACTTGCGGCTTGGCCTGAAGGTCGAAGTAACACTGGTCGAATCGGGAAGTTTGCCTCGCTTTGAAGGCAAAGGCCGACGTTTTATCGATTCGCGAAAGGGCTAAAACAATGAGCGCACAACCCACTGCCTTGGCCCTGCTACCGGATGGCCGTCTGAAGATCGACTGGAGCGACGACACGAAGCGAGTTTATCGCCCGCGTGACCTGCGTGACTCGAGCCCCGATGCGCTCACACGTGAAAAGCATTCCGCCCAGTCCAGCAAGCCAACCAACGAACTGACGGTGCTCAGCGCGGAAGAGTTAGCACCGCTATCGATCAAAGGGATGAATCCGGTTGGGCATTATGCCTACCAGATCGTCTTCAGCGACGGGCACGACTCGGGCATTTTTACGTTCGAGTATCTTTACCAGCTTGGCGAGCCTTACGCCGAGTAGCCGCGAGCCTTGCGGCCAGCTTTAGAAGTCGGGATCGAAGTTCAGATCCAAGTTGAAGTCGTGCTGGAACGAGTCGACGAAGTTGCCATGCACGTAAACCTGCATGCAAACCGACAGCAGCATGAACGCCCCGACGACCAGCAGAAAGATCCCATAAGGATTGATGGTCTGCCGTGCGTGTTGACGGGCAGCCTGAACAAGCGAGAGCTCTAGCTGACGCCAACCGCCCAAGTCTTGGCGAGGCCCGACCGATTTGATCAGGACGTTACGCGTGCCGTAGTCCTCTTCCATGATCAGATGCAACTGCAAGCTCGGCAGGAACAAGGTCTCACCGGCCCAGCGAGCCGTCGGATCGAGCCCGTCAGCCACTTCCCGCAGTAACGGTCGCATGTTCTTGATCGTCGTGTTGTAAACGACGATCCGTGGTCGCCGAATCAGATTGAAGAACGTGACCATCAGGAAATAAAGGAAGAGCATCATCGGCCAGGCGTACGCGCCGTAGTAGCTGGCTGACCAACTGGGCATCATCAATGCCAAGGGACCGATCATTGCCAGACCACTCAGACCAATCGCTAAAGCCAGCGTATCCCGGCCGCCGGAAGTGATGAATGGGCCGCGACGTAGGTTGATGAATCCGATTAACGCGAGATATGCCGCCAACGGGCAGATAGCGATTGCCAATCGAACCGGGTCACTCGTTAAATCGCCAGCCATGCTCGGTCCTCAAAGAGTCGTTACGTGCGGACTCATTTTAGGTTGGGCAGGCGCGTGAGGTCAATTGACCGGAGCGAGGCCCTCTCGCCAGATCGAGGGGGAGAGGACCATCGCAAATTGCCCCAAGATTTTTTTTAGGCAACCAGTTCGACGTTGTTGATGCCGTGCTCTTTGCACAAACGATAGACATCCGCGAGATGATCAAAGCGGCACGCCGCTCCGGCGAAGATACGAACATGCGTGTCGGTGCACAGCGTGCCACAGCACAGCTTGTTGAGCAGATCCTGCAGGATGATGCTCTTCCCGCCAACAAACGTTTTCCCCGTTGGGGACAACACCACATCCAAGCGTTCCGCCAAGGATGTACCTGCTAAATGAAAATGTCGAGGTGCGATCATCGTCTTCGTTCGCCAGTCCTCAAAGGGTCAAGATGCCAATGTCCGTATGACCCAAAGCTTGCCTGAGAAGTTCACGCAGAGATCCGCGTGGCCGTCTTCTTAACTTCGGGCTCAGCGACTAGTGCATTTATTGTGCCAAATGCCTATCGCCGACTGATGACATAACCTTCAACGACTACCGGACGAACTCCTTGTTCCTTGGAATTATGTTTGTGAAACGCCCCGTCCGAGGTAAACCCTGCGAACAGCGAGCGAACCGCCTCACCTGCCATCCTGGCGAGCAGCATCGTTGCCCCGATGACTACCATCAGTAAAGTCGCCGCAACCGCCATAAACATAGCTATAGCGGCAGCAACAAGCCAAATCACGGTCTCTACGACGTTAGGCTGTCGGTAGTTCATGGTTGTAGATTTCTTTCTTGAATCCCATATCAGCGATACATGAAGTTCTGATGCTACTTCGGGTGAATCGTTTCGTTCTTGGGGTGAAAGTCAATCCAGACCATCGGGCGGCAAGATGCAGAGCATCGATAAGTGCCTTATGCCCAACTGTTTGGGCTCGAACTACTTGTGGGACTTTCTTAGTAGTGTCACAATGCCAGTCGTTGCCAACGCCCAGCAATATAACACCGCACCACCCACCTGGGTTTCAGGAAAAGCAAAAATTGCACATTTCCTGAAAAACATGAAGGTAATTTGCGGCACCCTTAAAGGCCGAGTGGCGGAACTGGCAGACGCACAGGACTTAAAATCCTGCGAGGGGTAACCCTCGTGCGGGTTCGATCCCCGCCTCGGCCACTGATCTCGAATCGATTTCGAGTTATTTGAAATTGCCTTGATGGCGGTTCAAACGACAGCTGAAAATTCTGGATGACCCTCCCCTGCCAGGACTGCAATTGGCAGTCCGGAGATCTAAATAGTTGCCCGCCTGGTCAACAGATGACCACCCGCAGGCAGATGGGCTAACGAACCACCCTGCCGCACCGCCCCACCGATCTGGTGGAATAAGGAAGCTTGCCTTGGCCGCGACCGTTTCTCCGGAGCCTTGGTTCCCTGCTGATCAGCCGATTCGGATTGGTGCGTTGATCTTCCCCGACATGGACCAAATGGATCTGACCGGGCCGTATTCTGTGCTCTGCCGGCTGACATCGCTTCCGGTTCAACTTTTTTGGAAAACCAAGGAATCGATCCGCGATCAGTCGGGGCTGCGACTATCGCCAGATGCCAGTTTGGCAGAGGCGGAACCGCTCGACCTCCTTCTTGTGCCTGGCGGCTATGGTCAACAGGCATTGATGAATGACGATGCGGTGCTGGAGTTTGTTGCCCGGCAATCGGTCGCGGCACGGCTGACCTTTTCGGTCTGCACTGGCTCTTTGATCTGCGGAGCAGCGGGTTTGCTCCAAGGGAAGAAGGCGACGACGCACTGGACCGCCCTCCATTTGCTGAAGTACTTCGGCGCGATACCGACCAACGAACGGGTCGTCGTCGACGGCGATCTCGTCACCGCAGCGGGGCTGACCTCTGGAATCGATGGGGCCCTCCGCGTGGCTGCGATGTTGCGAGGGGAAGAAGTGGCTCGTCAGATTCAACTGGCGATTCAATATGCTCCGGAGCCCCCTTTCTCGTCCGGTTCTCCGGAAGTCGCATCGCCTGAAACGCTGGCCCATGTTCGCGAACAAACCAGCGGAATCACTTCGCAGCGGCTGGCAACCGCGATTGAGGTCGCTCGGCGACTTGGGATTGACGTAAGCGACACCGCTTAGCAAGGCACAACTTCCGAACTGGTCGACGGTTGCGGCGGTTTTTCGCCAGGGCATGGTGAACTAGAATGCAGCCTCGCAACCATACTCCCCTGCTCCGTTGAATCGCCCACGACCATGCCGACTGCCGAATCCCTCCGTGATCTTCGCTTCGAGAATTTAAGCCAGGCAGTCGCCGAGACCGAGTCGCTGCTGGAAACTGGTTACGAGCGCCGAGGCAAATGGACGCTCGGTCAGGCCTGTCGGCATCTGCGGGTGGTTCAAGACTGTAGCATTGATGGCTATCCGTGGTATTTCGGGCTGTTCGCCTTTATGCGGCCATTTGTGCGGCCCTTCCTTCTGCCGCGGATCATGGCGGGTAACTCGCCGATTGGTGTGCCGACCACATCCATCTTCGTTCCTGGGGAGGATGCTGACGATGCGACCGAAGCCTCTTTATATAAAGAGAGCGTCGCGCGATTGGAGAATCACACCGCTCCTTTCCATCCACATCCTGGGTTCGGACGTTTAAACCATGCCGACATGCTGCGGGTTTATACCACCCACGCGGCCCATCACCTGCGTTTTCTGGAACCACGGACCTGAACGAAGGACGTCCCAAGCGATGCGGTCTCCCGAAGAAGCCCTCCGCCAGATCGAGCTGCGGCAGCAAGAGATTGAGGCGGAACTGGCCCGCGTCCGAGCCGGTTTCTCTCCAGATGCTCCGGCAGAGCTGAAAGAAGCGGAATTGCTGGAAGAATGGGATCAGCTTGCCCGACGGGCCGAGTCGATCTCTCGTCAGAAGAGCGAAGGGTGATGGTTACCTCTTCGAGCCTGATTCCGGTTGTCCCATGGTAACAATTTCAACTGTTACCTTAATAAACTAGGTAAGCTCGCCCCTTCTCACTCGCGCCTGATCGTATACAATCCAAGCTATCAAATTAGTTCCTTCGCTTATTGGCATCTTAGCTCGACTGAGCCCCGCACCTTCGCGGAGCCTACGTCACCCCCACTGGCTTGTTCCGAAATCGGGACTCGACCAGAACGCTTTCTTTGCGCGGTGACAGGCATAGACGAGAAACGAGACGTTCGACGGATGACGACCGAAACACTTAAGAAAACACCACTATACGACTGGCACGCTGCGAACGGGGGACGAATGGTCGACTTTACCGGCTGGTCGATGCCGGTTCAGTACACTTCGATCATTAACGAGCACAACGCCACCCGAAACGCAGTCGGCTTGTTCGACGTTTCTCACATGGCCCGTTTTCGCTTTGACGGTGCCAACGCCCTCGCCTTCATTGATGGTCTGGTGACTCGCAAAGTCGCCGACCTGAAGCCAGGCCGCATTCGCTATGGCCTTGTCTGCAAAGAAGACGGCGGCATTCTCGACGACATTCTTACCTATCACCTTCAAGACAGCGAAGGCAAATCGTATGTCTGGATGGTGGTCAACGCCGGCAATCGCGAGAAGATCGCAGCCTGGATTCAAGAGCGTCTGCCAGCCGATGTTACCTTCACCGATTACACCGAGCAAACGGCGATGATCGCCGTGCAAGGTCCCAAGGCGATGGCGATCGCTCAGGAATACATCGAAGGGGATATCAGCGACCTGAAGTATTACCAGGGACGCGAAGCGAACATCCTCAGCCACCCAGGTCTCGTGAGCCGCACCGGTTACACCGGCGAAGATGGGGTCGAGCTCACGGTTCCGGCCGAGAACGCCATCAAGACCTGGGAAGCCCTGCATGTCGCCGCCGCGGAAGTGGGTGGCCATGCGGTTGGCTTGGGTGCCCGCGACACGCTGCGTCTGGAAGCGGCGATGCCGCTTTACGGTCACGAGCTATCTGAAGAAATCACGCCGCTGCAAGCCGGCCTTGGTTTTGCCCTTTCGTGGGATCACGAATTCATCGGCAAGACCGCTCTGGAAGCGATCGATCAAAACACGTTGCCAGTCCGAGTCGGTCTGGAGATGCAAGATCGCCGCGTTCCTCGCGAACACTATCCACTGTATTCCGGCGATCAGCAGATC
This sequence comes from Bremerella cremea, assembly GCF_039541315.1. Lineage (GTDB taxonomy): Bacteria > Planctomycetota > Planctomycetia > Pirellulales > Pirellulaceae > Bremerella > Bremerella cremea. Next base: position 1,191,257 of record NZ_BAABFZ010000003.1, read on the forward strand.
GGCGAAGTCACCAGTGGTTCGCAATCGCCAACGTTGAGTTCGCCGATTGCCATGGGATATGTCGCTCCGCAGTTCGCCGCGGAAGGCACGCTGGTCGATGTCGACGTGCGTGGTAAACGACATGCCGCAAAAGTGGTTCCTCTTCCCTTCTACAAACGGAAGTAGTCGAGTCCACTGGCTCGATTCCCTCCGTTTCCTTCATCGCATTTTATTCGCAGGTTAGTTAGGAGTTTCCCGATCATGTCCACGGACAATTTGCTTTTCGCCAAGACGCACGAATGGGTCAAAGTGGAAGAATCGGACGGCGCGAAGATTGCCACGGTTGGTATCAGTGCTCATGCGATTGAAGCCCTGAACGACCTGGTCTATCTGGAATTGCCAGAAGTCGGCAAAGAAGTCACCGCCGGCGAATCGTTCGGTGAAATCGAATCGGTGAAGGCGGTTAGCGATATCTACGCTCCGGTTAGCGGTGAAGTGGTGGAAGCCAATACCGCTTTGCCGGACAACCTGGATTCGCTGCACCAAGACGCTTACGACAATGGTTGGATCGCCAAGATCAAGATCAGCGACGATTCGGCCCTGGCCAGCCTGATGGATAAGGCCGGCTACGAAAAGATGTGTGCCGAAGAAGGCTAAGCAGGCTGTTGGTTTCCCTCGCAAGTTCCCGGGCCTCGACGCTCGGGAACGGAACGCCTCTTTTAATTCTGGAACAGATTGGATGACCTATCTCTACAACACGCCGGACGACCAGGCAGCCATGCTGAAGTCGATCGGGGTCGAATCGATCGAAGAGCTGTTCGCTACCATTCCTAGCGACCTTCGTCTGAAACGCGACCTGGACTTGCCGCCGATGATGGGCGAGTTGGAACTGACGCAGCATATTTCGGCCTTGGCCGCCAAGAACGCTTCGCCAGCGACACATGCCTGCTTCCTGGGTGGCGGTAGCTACGATCACTTCGTTCCGGCTGTCGTCGATGCGTTGGCATCGCGTGGCGAGTTCTACACTTCGTACACGCCTTACCAGCCGGAAGTTTCCCAAGGCAATCTGCAGGCCATGTTTGAATATCAAACATTGATCTGCGATCTGACCGGAATGGATCTTTCCAACGCCAGTCTCTATGACGGCGGTTCCGCGTTGGCCGAAGCGGTCATCATGGCGTTGAACACCGGCAAGCGTGGCGAGAAGGTCGTCGTGCTGGGAACCGTTCATCCAGAATACCGTCAGATTCTGCAAACCTATTTCACGCACCTCGGTATTGAAATCATCGAGATCCCGTGCGTGGATGGTGTCGCCGATCTGGCCAAGGTTGAAGAGACCGTCAACTCAGATACCAACTGCGTCGTCGTTCAATCGCCGAACTTCTTTGGTGGTATCGAAGACGTCGCCGCGATCGCCGAGATCGCCCACAAGAACGACGCCGTCGTGATCCAAAGCTTCGACCCCATCAGCCTCGGCCTGCTGAAGCGTCCTGGCGACTTGGGTGCCGACATCGCCGTTGCCGAGGGACACTCGCTCGGTTCGCCGATGCAGTATGGTGGTCCTTACCTCGGTATCATGGCTTGCAACGAACAGTTCGTTCGCCGCCTGCCAGGCCGTATCGTGGGTCAGACAGAAGACCGTCGCGGCAAACGCTGCTGGGTCCTCACGCTGCAAACTCGCGAACAGCATATCCGTCGCGAAAAGGCGACCAGCAATATCTGCACCAACCAAGGTCTGTTTGCCCTGCGAGCCTCGATCTACATGGCACTGCTCGGCCCAGGTGGCATGAAGCAAGCCGCGACGCTCTGCACGCAGAAAGCTCATTACGCTCAAACCAAGCTGAGCGAAGTCGAACGACTGGAGCCCGTGTTCAGCAGCAACCCGTTCTTCAAAGAATTCGTGCTTCGCGATACGCAAGGCAACGTCGAAGGACTGCTGGCCGAAGCTCGCGAAGCAGGCTTCCTCGGCGGGATTCCACTGGGACAGTTCTTCCCTGAAATGGATGACTGCTTCCTGGTGTGTGTCACCGAAAAACGCACCAAGTCGGAAATCGACGCTCTGGCCCGAACTTTCTCCCTCATTCATTCCGGGGGTTCCACGATCCATGCGTAACCAACAAGCTACTCAACTGCTTTCCGAACTTTCGCGTCCTGGTCGTACGGCGGTTAGCTGGCCGGCCTGCGATGTACCAGAGCAGCCTCTGGAAGACCTGATTCCCTCGAACTTCCTGGCCAGCGAAGCCCTGAAGTTGCCGGAACTGACCGAAGGGGAAGTCGTTCGTCACTACACGAACCTGTCGACCAAGAACATGTCGGTCGACACGCATTACTATCCGCTCGGTTCGTGCACGATGAAGTACAACCCGAAGCGCAACGAGCGTCTGGCTTCGATGCCAGGCATCGTCGACTTGCATCCGTACCAAGATGAATCGACGCTGCAGGGCATGCTGCAATTGCTGTTCGAGCTGCAAGGGATCTTCTCGGAGATCTCGGGCCTGCCCGCTTGCTCACTGCAACCAGCCGCCGGCGCCCATGGCGAACTCGCGGCCTTGATGGTGGCTGCCAAGTACTTCAAGAGCATCGGCGAAGACCGCAAGGTTGTGCTGGCTCCGGACAGTTCGCACGGCACCAACCCGGCCAGCGCTCAAATGGCTGGCTTCAAAGCGGTCAGCATCAAAAGCGATCCGAATGGTGGCGTCGATATGGAAGACTTCCGCAAGAAGTTGACCGACGACATCGCCGTGCTGATGATCACCAACCCGAGCACGCTCGGCTTGTTTGAAAAGAACATTCGAGAGATCGCCGACGCGGTTCACGAAAAGGGTGGCCTCATCTACTTGGATGGTGCCAACATGAATGCCATTCTCGGCATCGCTCGTCCAGGCGACTTCGGTGCCGACATGATGCATTACAACCCCCACAAGACCTTCAGCGGTCCGCATGGCGGTGGTGGTCCTGGCGCCGGTCCGATCTGTGTGACCGAAGCTCTGGAACCATTCCTACCATCGCCAGTGGTGACCAAGAACGGCGACACCTACAAGCTCGAGTTCGATCGTCCTCAATCGATCGGCCGCGTGCGTAGCTTCTTCGGAAACGTCGGCGTGCTGGTGCGTGCTTACTGCTACATCCTTTCGCACGGCCCAGTCGGTCTGCGTCAGGTTTCCGAAAACGCCGTGCTCAACGCCAACTATCTGCTGAGCAAGGTGAAGCACTTCCTGCCGGTGCCACGTGGCGAACGCTGCATGCACGAGTTCGTCGCTTCCGCTTCCAAGCTGAAGCAGGAACGAGGCATCACGGCCATGGACATCGGTAAGCGGCTGCTGGACTACGGCTTCCATGCCCCGACGGTCTACTTCCCGTTGACCATTCCAGAAGCGATCATGGTGGAACCGACGGAAACCGAGAGCAAGGAAACACTCGACGCCTTTGTCGAGACCCTGTTCAAGATTACCGAAGAAGATGCGGCGCTGTTGCACGACGCACCGCACACCACGCCGATCAGCCGGCCCAACGAAGTCCAAGCTGCCCGCAGCCCATGTCTTCGAGCCGACTTCTGCAGCACCTAATTTCGGCAAACGCCCGAATTCAAACTTTGCCATGCCCACCTTTGCGTGGGCATGTTGCATGTACGGACCTGACGATCGATGAACGAGATGCGCTTAATCCTGGATCCGCCTGCTCGGGGCAGTTGGAACATGGCGATCGATGAAGCCATTCTGCGAAATGCCGAGCAGTTCGGTATGCCGACGCTCCGCTTTTATCGGTGGGAACAACCCACCCTTTCGCTGGGATACTTTCAAAAGTACGAGGATCGCTGGCAGCACGAAGCGAGTCGCGAGGCGACGTGTGTCCGCCGGGCCAGCGGCGGGGGAGCGATCATGCATGATCGCGAACTGACCTACAGCTTTGTCGCCCCCGTCAAAGATTCGCGATCCGACGAGTACACACGCTGGTTCGATCTCTTCCACGAAACGCTGATCGAAGTTTTAGCATCGTGGCGCATAAGTGCACATTTGAGTGGCACTCCCCAGCCTGGATCGCACGATGATCCGTTTCTCTGTTTTCAGCGGCGACACGAGGTCGATGTCATCGTCAAGGACTTCAAAATCTGTGGTAGCGCCCAAAGGCGACATCAAGCGGCCATTTTGCAACATGGCAGTGTCCTTTTGCATCAATCCGCAGCGGCCCCCGAACTGCCGGGTTTGGTCGACCTAACTGGTCAGAAAATAACCGAAGACCAGCTGATCGAGGCGTGGAGCGAAGCCCTAAAGAACAAGTTTGCGAGAAGTTATGTGGACATTCCACTCACTAAGGAGGAATTAAGCTCCGCCCAGGCGATTGAGATCGAAAAGTTCCAAGCCAATGGGTGGACCCATAAGAGATAGTCAATGCAACAGAAAACTCCATTGCCTGCTGGCTAATGGGGTACTATGCTTATTTAAGGGAACCCAACGGAATGCCGATAACAGAGTAATGGTTCGGCACCCAAATTAAGTTTCCTAGCACTTTTCTGACGGGTGTCCGCACCCCAAAACAAACCAGTTGCAAACCGTTTCCGAACGGTTATTGTGATAAGACTCATCTGTCGCCATCAGCAACCCGCGATATTTTCCTGAAATCCCAGTCCTGGCGCGCTGATTGCACTACTATCGACACAGACCTTCGGTCGGCTCGGTGAATCCCAAGATCATCCTTTTCAATCGCCATTATTGAGTTTCTCAAAATGTGGGATTAGCCGTTGCACAGGAAGGATTTAAATATGCAAGTCATGCTACAAGTGATCCGAGGACCAAGTGCCGGCAAGGAGTTTAAACTCCCAGTCGACAACTTCGTCATCGGACGAGGTGACGGATGTCATCTCAAGCCCAAAAGCGACATGGTAAGTCGCAAACACTGTGCGCTCGCGATTCGTGATTCCAAGCTGTTTCTGGAAGACTTCGGAAGCAAAAATGGCACTTACGTCAACGGCGAGCGTGTCGAGGGCACCATCGAGTTGAAGATGGGAGATGAACTCCGCGTCGGACCGCTCGATTTCCTGATTTTGATCGATCATACTCTGGGCGCTGCCAAGCGTTCCAAGGTTAGCAGCGTCAAAGAAGCTGCCAGCCGCGTGGCCCAATCCGCTGACATGAGCAACGACGTTGCCAGTTGGCTGGAAGAAGCAGACGAAGAAGAACGTAGCCATCGTCTCGAGAACCCCGAGACTCGCCAGTTCCGCGTAGACGAAACCCGAACCGTTTCGCTCGACGAACTTCGCGAACTGGAAGAAGAACTGGCTGCTGAAGGTGAAGAAGGTGGCGACTCCAAGACCAAGTCTGGGTTGCTCGGTATGTTCGGTTCCAAGAAGAAGAACTACGGCAAGCTTCCTAAAATGGAATCTTCTGCTGCCAAAGATAGCCAGGCTGCCGCCAACGACGCGATCCGTCGTTTGATGGACAACCGCCGCTAATCTGGTCTGTGACCTACGCTTCGTTTTCAACACATAAGCCGCTCTGGCACCCAGAGCGGCTTTTTTTATTACCTTGGCTTGCCGATGTCGGCCATCTTCTACTTTCTGGGTCGTTGATCCCAAGATCTGCCGCTAAGCTGGGAATAACTGGTCAATTCTCCGCACTTTTCTTTTCCTGCGAAACCAAACCAATCGCTTCGGGGTAGTACTATGCAGAGTGGATCTGATCAGTCCAGGAGCGCCCCTTTGACGAATTTCAGCCTGCTAGTCGACCAATGCATGGAAGGTGACCAGAGCGCCGTCTCTGAGTTCGTACGTCGATTTCGAAACCAGGTGTACCTGCTTTGCTATCGAATGCTCGGAGAGCATCACGAGGCGGAGGACATGGCCCAGGAAACTTTCCTGCGTGTATTCCGAAACCTGCATCGCTGGGACCGCACGCGTCCGATTGAACCTTGGATCCTGACAATCGCCGGCAACCGCTGTCGAACCCACCTGGCTCAACGCAACCGCCGACCAATCGCTTGCGAGACCCAGGATCATGTCGAGGATCACCGTGGTATCGATCATCGCGGTCAACTACTGGCCGAAGAAGTTCAACTGGCCCTGACTCACGTCCGCGAAGAATACCGCACTGCGTTTCTCTTGTTCCACGATCACCAAATGAGCTACGGCGAGATCGCGGAACAAATGGAATGCCCCCTCGGAACGGTCAAGACTTGGGTTCACCGAGCCCGTCGCGAGTTAGTTCAACGGCTCATCAACCGAGGAGTTACTCAGGAATATCGCGACAGTCAGCTATCGAAATCGACCGAAGAAAAGTAAGTAAGTTGTACCGCGGGTCCATTTGCTCAGGAACATTTCCGTGACATTTGAAGAGTTTGAAAACACGCTGCAGGATTGGCTCGACGAAGGACGCCTCGACGAGGCGGACGCTTTGGTAGCCATGGCCTGTGAGGCAGATCGGCCTCAGTGCGAAGAACTCTTGTTCGCTTATCGTTCCCTGTTCGCTGGGCTGGCCGCTTCCGCTCCAGGAGAACTCACGGCATCCCCTCAGCCGCAATCGACCGTCGCAGAAGTTCCGGCCGTTAATCGCTGGAGCCAGGCTTCTCTGCCCGGGCTCGCTTTGGCATTGGCACTTTGCCTGACGTTGATTGCGTTTGTCCCAGGCATGCTCCCGGAATTCGGCAACGATCAGGTCGCCCCTGTCGATGCTCTGACCACGACAACGGTCACACCACCGGAACTTCCTCGCCCCATCGAATCGACACGACCGATCGAGCAGCGTGAATTCGCTCGGCTGACGACAGTTTCGTTTGCCCCGATTGCTCGCAGCATGGCCTCGCAAACCGACATGGCGTTCAAGTCGCTCAATCAGTTCGGCGGAAGCGTCGCGGTCGACTTCAACCCGATCGACGATCAGTTGGCCGTCTATCAGGAAGCGGCCCCGCTAATCGATACCCTGACGCGAAGTTTGATGCCAGGCACCCATTCGCTCACCAATGCCTTCTCGATCCTGCAGGAAACGACCGACTCGACTCCCGCCATCCAGGTCGATCCCGCCGCTCCGGCTCCTCTGGAAGCCGCTGAGAACGCCTCGGTCATCTAAATCTCAGGTGACCTATCTCTAGGCGGCCTCTCGCCATTACTGAGCCCTTTGCGGCCAGCACCCCCTCCTTTGTGTGACACCTACAATCCCGCGCTACTACCACTAAAGGGTAATTTCTACTCACAAGTTTTTGTTTTATTCTTTACATGTTACTTGGTCCCCAAAGTAACGAATCTATGCTTTCCTATTGGATTCATCCCTAATCCCCCTTCATCTCCATTGGAGCCCTCAGTCATGCACGCAACTCTAGCGCGCCGTGGTGCGCGGTCTGGCTTCACGCTGGTCGAACTGCTGGTGGTTATTGCCATCATCGGTGTCTTGATTGCCCTGCTCTTGCCCGCCGTCCAACAGGCCCGCGAAGCAGCCCGTCGTGGTCAATGCCTCAACAACATGAAGCAGCTTGCCCTGGCAATGCACAACTTCCACGACACCAACAACACCTTCCCGAAGAACGCCTACGGCCCGAACGCTGGCGTCACGTGGGATGGCTGGCACTTGTTTAGCGCCAACTACAAGTTGCTGCCGTTCATCGAACAGAATTCGCTGTACGACCAGTTCAACCTGAGTGGTACCTGGAACGACAATCGCACCGGTCCGATGAACGTTCGCCTGCAAGCCTTCCTCTGCCCTTCCGCCTTGGAAGCTCCTAGCTCGAGCACGATTGACTGGGGTGGTCCTGGCTCGAACTATGCCTGGAGCTCCGGCAGCACGCCGAACACGGCTCATGCGTGTACGCGTAACGGCTGCAATGGCATGCTGACCACCAAAGACGAAACCAAGATGGCAGAAGTCACCGACGGTTTGTCGAACACGATCTTCTGCTCGGAGATCTTGTCAGGCGACGGCGTGGCGAATTCGCCGAAGTATCCGTACGACATCCTCTACACCGGCGACGATTCCCCTTACAACAGCATCGCCAACAAAGACTTCCCAACCCAGGCCGAAATCGACGGCATTGGGTCTTCGGTGAACTCGAGCCCTTCGGGCGAACGTAGCAACAACGGTACGCTCTGGGCCTGGTACTCGCATGGTCAGTCGATCTTCAACACGGCGACTCCACCGAATTGGAAGTATCCATCGTCCGGCGGCAACTGTTGCCCCGGTGGCGCCCACGACTGGGGTAAAGGTTTCATCGGCGCACGTAGCCTGCACCCAGGCGGCGTGAACGTGGCGATGGGTGACGGTTCGGTTCGATTTGTTCCAGAAACCGTCAACCTGCTCACCTGGCAGCGCATGGGCAATGCACGTGACGGTCAGGTCTACGAACTTCCTTAGTCGCAGCGTCATCTTCGCCTTTCACCTTCTGGGGTCCGATCGGGCCCCAGATCTCTTTCCCACCAGCCACACTCGGAGATGCAAATGTCGTTTGCACCTGCCTTCCTTTTGAAATCAACCTGGTTGCCATTGCTGCTGGCGATAGCCCTGGTCGGCTGCTCGCAGACCAGCCAGAAAGAACGCAGCATTCCTTTGAAGGGCTCAGTCTCGCTGAACGAAGCCCGGACGCTGTTGCAGAACTATTCCAAAGGAGCTCCCCTGACCAGCGAAGCGGAATCGTTTGATTCGCTCGTCGAAGGGGTTCGGAAAGACAATCCCGAAGCGGCCGATACCCTGGCCGAAGCCTTCAAGAAGATCCGCGAGAACCCAGGTTCGCGAGCCAAGGTCGCCAAAGAGGCTCTCGCGAAACTGCCAGAACCACCGAAGCCTGAACCAGCCACGGAAGCGGAAACCCCTTAGTTTCCAGCGGTTCTCTCAGCCAAATTCTCTCGACGCCACACGTTTTTGCGTGTGGCTTTTCTTTTGGTCCCCGCCCTCTTTAGGCCAGAAATTCCCCGCTGGTGGCACGCATGCATACTTTGCGCAGCCCCATAGGTCCTGCTAACCGTAATAACCTGCACAACCTGCAGGCTTTACGGAATGTTGCAAAGTTACCACATCAGACTCCGATAGGTTGAGTATTCCCAACGCATCCTCCCCAACCATCCAAGTCAACGGAGCTTACCATCGTGGCCAAAGCAAAAACGACGACCCGCAAGACGACGACCTCGAAGGCTGCCACCAAGACCTCGACCAAGGCTGCCAAGACGAGCAAGCCCAAAGCTGGTGACCAGGAAGTAACGATGGAACGTCGCCGAACCGATCGCCGCAGCAAGGCCGCTGCTGAAAAGACGACGAAGCAGGATGTCGTGGAAGAAAAGACCGAAACGGGCGAACCCAAGATGGAACGTCGTGCTAAGGTCAACCGTCGCCGCCAGATCGATCCAACGACCTGCGAACGCGACTACACCAATGACGAAATCGAATTTATGCAAGCTCTGGATGCTTACAAGCGTTCCAGCGGCCGTATGTTCCCGACCTGCAGCGAGATTCTGGAAGTGATCCGCGGTCTGGGTTACAGCCGTGGCGGAAACAGCCTGCCTGAAGAAGAAGCTGTGGAAGTGGAAGCGACCGAGCGAACGCCTGCGTTCTCGGACGAAGTTCCAGCGATCGAAGACTAAAAGCTTCGAACATCGAACCAACGTTGCTAGCGGTTTGGGGAGGTCTTGTCGGCCTCCCTGAATCTTTTCTTGAGAGAATTCGTATTGATTGAGGAAGAAGTCGCCATTATTCTCCCCCGACTCACAAAGAAACCGTCGCCTGATTTCAGGATAATGGGGTTGATGACGTGCATCGACAAACGACTCTTCACCAACAATTGATGCCCTTCGCGACTTTCGCTTCTCTCCTCGTAGCTAGCGCTGGCTGCCAGATGGCAGCTTCTGGCTACAACGTTGCTGGCGTGCGCGCCGCTGAAGAAGGTCAGCCTCAGGTTGCCGTCACTCAGTTCCAGAAGGCACTTGGGCACGATCCAACGAATCCTGATGCCTATTACAACCTGGCGGCCACCTATCATCAGATGGGGAAGCAGTCGAACGACCGCAACATGATGCACCAGGCCGAAGCACTCTATAACCAGTGCCTGGACCTGGATGCCAACCACACCGAATGCCACCGCGGCCTGGCCGTGCTGTTGATCGACACCCAGCGCAGCGACAGCGCGTTCACCTTGATGGAACGTTGGGAGCAGCGTTCGCCGCAGATGGCCGATCCGAAAATCGAACTGGCTCGGCTCTATCAAGAGTTCGGTGACAAAGAGAACGCTAAGAATCAGCTCAATCAGGCCCTGGCAGTCGATGCGAACAACCCTCGAGCCTGGGCTGCCTTGGGGAGCCTGCGAGAACAATCGGGCGAACTGGGTCAAGCCTTGGCCAACTATCAGCGTTCGTACCAGTTAAACAATCTGGATAGTGGCGTTGGCTCGCGGATCGCATCCCTGCAGCGTCAGGGAATTCAGAGCGAATACTCGACCCTCTCGCCTGCCATGGGCACTCAGCTTGCGAACCAGCCGAACACGCGCCAGCGATATTAATGTGTACTGACGCGCAGCCTGGGCCGCTTTGGGCACAATTTGCCAGCTTCTTCGAGGGATCACTTCACCACGGCCTGAACCGCTGGTGCTCTTTCGTATCCCTCTGACATACCCAGATTTGCGCACCGTAGGTCCATTTCTGTACAGGCGGCATGGGGGCCGCTTCTATCGAAGTGGAATTCCTCGTAAAATCTGGGTTTACTTGCTATCCCCCGGTTTCCTCAGGGATGTCTCTCGGGAGACAACCTTGGTCCAAGCCGGTGCCCTTCCCCATTGAGCCGACAGTCATGCCAGAACGCGTATACAATTTTTCCGCCGGTCCTGCTGTGATGCCCCTCCCTGTGCTTGAAGAAGCCCAACGCGATCTGGTCGCGCTGCCAGGCGTGGGTAGTTCGGTGATGGAGTTGAGCCACCGCGGCAAGACCTACATGGATATCCACGCGGATGCCAAGGCCCGATTGGTCTCGCTGCTGAACATTCCAGACACGCATGACGTGCTGTTCCTGCAAGGTGGATCGCGTCTGCAGTTCTCGATGATCCCGATCAACCTGCTCAAAGGTACCGACAAGACGGCCGATTACATCGTGACCGGTAGCTGGGGTCAGAAAGCCCTGGAAGAAGCCGTCAAGGAAGGCAAGACGAACGTTGCCTGGAACGGCAAGTCGTGCAACTTCAACACGCTGCCAACCGCCGCTGACTTGAACCTGACTTCGGACGCCGCTTACGTCCACATCACTTCCAACGAAACGATCCAGGGCGTTCAATTCGCCAGCGAACCAGAAGTGGGCAACGTGCCACTGGTCTCGGACCTTTCGTCCGACTTCATGAGCCGTCCGGTCGACATCTCGAAGTACGGTTTGATCTACGCTTGTGCCCAGAAGAACGCTGGTCCTGCCGGCGTGACGGTCGTGATCATTCGCAAGGACCTGATGGCACACGCCAGCAGCGACCTGCCAGGTTATCTGGTGTACCGTAACCATGCCGAGAACGACTCGATGTGGAATACGCCTCCGACCTTCGGCATCTACCTGCTGGGCCTGGTCTGCAAGTGGCTGCAAGAAGACATGGGCGGCCTGGAGAAGGTCCAAGCGATCAACGAAGCCAAAGCGAAGCTGCTGTACGATGCCGTCGATCAGTCGAACGGTTTCTACATTGGCCACGCCGTTCCAGAAGTCCGCTCGAAGATGAACGTCACGTTCAAGCTGGCAGACGAAGCTTTGGAAAAGAAATTCCTGGCTGAAGCCAACGAAGTCGGCCTGACCCAGTTGGGCGGTCACCGCAGCGTCGGTGGCGTTCGTGCTTCGATCTACAACGCGATGCCAGTGGAAGGCGTCGAGAAACTTCGCGACTTCATGCTCAAGTTCATGAAGTAAACGCCCCCAAACCATCCCTTACTTCGCTGGCAAACCCTCAACCGCCAAAGAAACGCATCATGCCCAAAGTCATTGTTCTCGATACGCTCGCACAGGAAGGTCTCGATCTATTGGATCAAGCCCCCGGGATTGAATACGAAGTTCGCACCGGCCTGAAAGGCGAAGAGCTGCGAAGTGCCCTCAACGAATTCGATGGGGCCATCTGTCGTAGTGGAGTGAAGATCACCGCCGAGTCGCTGGAAGGTAACACCAACCTGAAAGTGATCGCTCGTGCTGGGGTCGGTACCGACAACATCGACTCGAAGGCCGCGGCTCGACATGGCATCGTGGTGATGAATACCCCCAGCGGTAACACCATCAGCACGGCCGAACATGCCTTCTGCTTGATGATGGCTCTTTCGCGTAATGTCCCGGCCGCGCACCAAAGCCTGGCCGAAGGTCGCTGGGACCGAAAGAAGTACATGGGAACCCAGTTGGCCGACAAGACCCTTGGTGTGGTCGGTCTGGGTCGTATCGGAATGGAAGTCGCCAAGCGTGCTCTCGCCTTCGAGATGCGCGTGATCGCTTACGATCCATTCGTTAGCCCGGAACGTGCCGCGGAACTGGGTATCCAGCTCTCGCCGACCGTTCCAGAAATGCTGCCGCACATCGACTACCTGACCGTGCACACGCCGCTGACGCCTGAAACCAAGGACATGATCAATGCCGAATCGATCAAAACCTTGAAGCCAGGTGCCCGGGTAATCAACTGTGCTCGTGGTGGTATCTACAACGAAGAAGCCCTGGTCGAAGGCCTGAAGTCGGGCCACCTGGGTGGCGTTGCGTTGGACGTGTACGCCGAAGAGCCATGCACTGACAGCCCGCTGTTCGGTATGGAGAATGTCGTCTGCACGCCACACTTAGGTGCGAGCACCGAAGAAGCTCAGACCCAGGTCGCCGTCGAAGCGGTTCAGTTGGTGACCAACTACCTGACCACCGGCGAGATTCGTCACGCCGTCAATGTTGCTCCGCTCGATCCCAAGACGCTGGAAAACATCCGCGGCTATCTGGACGTCGCGTACCGCCTTGGTCTGCTGGCCGCCCAGGTGCATGCCGGTGGCGTCAAGTCGGTCAAGCTGAGCTATCGTGGCGAAGTCGCCAACAAGAGCCCCAAGCTGCTGACCGCTTCGTTCTGTGCCGGCTTCCTGGCGAAGGCCCTGGAAGACGAACCGAACATCATCAACGCCGAAATGCTGCTTCTCGATCGTGGCGTCGAGCTGTCGACCGAAACCAGCACCGACACCGGCAGTTTCACCAGCAGCATCACCGCGACGATCGAAGAGGGCAACAAGACCCACCAGGTCGGCGGTACCCTGTTCGGTAACAATATGCCACGTCTGATCTTGCTGGATGGACAGCGTCTGGAAGCTTACCTGGACGGCACGATGTTCATCTTCGCCCACAACGATGTCCCTGGCATCATTGGCCGCGTCGGTACGATCTTCGGCAACCACAACGTCAACATCGCCCAGATGGCGGTCGGACGTTCCAGCAATCAGCCTGGCGGTGCCGTGGGCGTGTTGAACCTGGATGGCCTGCCGAGCGAAGAATCGGTCAAGGAAGTGATGTCGAGCGATCACATCACGAGCTGCAAAGTGATCGAACTGCCAGCCGCTGGCGAGATGCCAACCTGGATGCGATAACTTCGCAATAATCGTCCCAATCGGAATAACCGGTACGATGCAGAATCGTACCGGTTTTCTTTGCGCGAAGTGGAATTGAACGCGTCGGCCAACGAATTACTCTGAGACGTTGAACACCCACTTTCGTCCTCCGAGTTCGAGCGAACCCTTTGTCCGAGTTGATCTTACTGACGCTACTTGCCAGCCAATCCAGTGGTTGGGATCAACTGATTTGGCTGACCTGGCTGGTCCCACTGACCGCGGTCGTTGCCTATCCGCTGATCGCCCGGCGATTATTGTCGCTGGATGAACTGACGCTTCGCCAGAAGCAGCAGCTACTGCGTGCCTTACCCGAAGGCGACCAGCAGTGGGCCAGCCAACTGCGCGTATGGGATACCGGCGAACGGATCTGCAACGCAGCCGTATTGGGCTGCGTACCAGGCTTCTCGTTCGTCATGGTCAGCGACGCCCTATTCCGGCATCTTTCTCCCCACGGAGCCGCGGCGATCGTTGCCCATGAAGTCGGTCATATGCGACTGTGGCACGTACCGATCCGGCTGAGTATTGTCTTTGCCGGCGGTTTGCTGGGCATGGCCATGGTTCACCAGCTGGAAGGAATTGAGGGCTGGCAGGCGTTGATTCAGATGGCCGTGGTGATCGGCACGATTGGATATATGTCCGTGATGCTGCACATGGTCGCCCCGCTACTGGAATTTCAGGCCGACTTCTTTGCGGTCGACCTCCTTTCGTCCCGCAACGGAACCCGGCTGCAGAATGCCCGCGTATTGATCCGGGCACTTTCGCAACTGACACTTCTCTCGGGCTTGCGGCCCGATCAAAAGTCATGGCTTTATCCGAGCTTCGAGCAGCGTCGCCGAGCCCTGCTAGGGCTTCATCTTTCGCCTTGCCTGCGGAATGGGCTGCGATTGTTTCTAATCGCGGTCTCTCTTAGCCAGCTTACGCTGATTGTGTTTTGTATCTGCCTGTTGGCAGGTTCTTAGCCAACTACGGAAAAGATTTCCGCGCTGGACTCGGTTTTCGGTTTTGACGCTGTCGCCCTGTTTTTCGATAATCGGGGACGTCTCGCATCCCCTGGCGGCCATCCAAGCTGAAGATCATCCACCGTGAATCTACTTCGCAAATACTTTCTCCTCGGCGCGATCCCCGCGCTGATCGCGGTGGGCCTGGCAACGATTCTGGACTACCAGATCACCCAGACCTTGCTCCAGGAACAGATCGACCAGACACTCAACGCCAAGCTCGAGGCCAAACGTCAGGAAGTGCGTCTGTTCATGGACGAGCATCTTTCGCTGCTAAAAGCGTTGAGTATCTCGCCGCAGATCGCCGACGGTAAGATTCCTCAAATCGTCGATTACTTGAAGATCCAGGAATCGGTCGTCCGTCCGAGTGTTGAAGGGCTGTTCTATGTCGAACTCGACGGAACCGTCCACGCCACCGATGGCTCGATGTTCGATGTCTCGGACCGGCTGTACTTTCCCGATCTGTTGGGTGGTAAACAGGTCATCACCCGCATCCTGAAAAGCCGCTCGTCTGGTAACGACGTGGTGCTGCTGATCAATCCGGTCCACGCCCTGGATGGCACCTTGAAGGGAGCGGTCAGCCTGACGATCCCGGAATCGAACATGGTGTCGTTCGTCCATTCGATGGAAGTCGATCGAGGTGGCTTCTATGCGTTGGTCGACCACGAGAACCGCCTGATCGCCGCGACCGAAAAAGCCGACTTCCTCCGCAATCGACCGATGCATCCTGGTAAAGAACTGGTCACCGATTCGCATGGCGTTCAGTACCTGGTCTCGCTGTCGGAGATTCCAGAAACCTCTTGGCACCTGATCGCGGCCATTCCTGAAGCGGAAGTGAAATCGATTTATAATCGCATGGCCTGGTCAAAGGTGACCGCGGTTTGCTGTGGCATTACGGTAGCCGTGATCCTGGCGTTGTTCTTCAGCGAGCGTGCATTGCGTCCGCTTCAGCAGATGATTCAAGCGATCCGCCGGTATGCTCGCGGCGACCGAACGGCTCGCGTTTCCGAGAAAACTCGCGGCGAGTATGCGATTCTGGCCGACTCGTTCAACAACCTCGCCGACGAACTCGACGCGGCGCAGCGTCAGCAGGAAGAACATCTTCGCACGATCGAAGCCAGCGAAGACCGTTTCCGGCGCTTGTTCGACGGGGCGGCCGACGCGATCTTTCTCCGCAACCTCGAAGGGACCATTCTGGATGCCAACCAGGAAGCCTGCCGCAGCCTCGGCTATGAACGCCACGAACTGATCGGCCGTACCGTGGCCGATATCGACACCAAGTGGACGCGGCAAGATGCCAACCGGCTCTGGAACCAGTTGGCACGCGAAGGGGGACGCTACCATCCCCTGGTCGAACGCATGCATCGTCGCAAGGATGGCAGCACCTTTCCCGTTGAAATCCGTTTGACGTTGATCGAGCGCGAAGGAGAGGCTTACGTGATGTCGGCGGCCCGAGATGCCACGCTACGGAAGGCTGCCGAAAATCAGTTACAGGAAGCGAAAGAGTTCGCCGAGAAGATGATCAACGCGACGCCGGGGCTCATCTATATCTTCGATTTGACAACGCAGTCGATCGTCTTCATCAACGATAACGTCCAGAAGCAGCTTGGCTATTCGCGCGAATACATCGAAGAACTGGGTGCCAATTTCTATGGCCAGGTCATCCACCCCGAAGACCTCCCGCGGCTAAAGATCGCCCAGGATGTCTGGAAAGAAGAAGATGGCGAGCCACTCGTCCGTCGCGATAACTTTCGCCTGGCCGACACCGACGGAAACTGGGTCTGGTTTGAATTCCATCGCGTCGTGTTTCAAAAAGACAAGGATGGAAACGCAACCCAGATCATGGGCATCGCGACCAACATCTCGGACCGCGTGCGAGCTGAACAGCAACTGGTCTGGGAAAAAGCACTTCTCGATCAAGTGATGGAAACGAGCGTGGCCGCGATCATGGTGCTGGATGCCGAAGCGAATGTTCGCTTCATGAACACAGCCCTCGAGAAAACACTGCGTATCGGTCGTGATGAGGTTTTAGGAAAGAACGTGCTGAAGCTCGACTGGGAAGTGTACGACATGGCAGGCCGGCCGCTTGCCCCAGAGCATCGTCCTTTCGCGACGATTAAACGCACCTTACAACCGATTTACGATGCCCGTTACCGTGTCCAGTTCGGTGAAGATGCCTACACGATCATCTCGAATAATGGTGCTCCGCTGTTTGACGAAAATGGCGAGTTCGACGGCGTCGTGTTCGCTTTGACAGACATCACCGAGCGGATTGAATCGGAAAAGCTTCGCGACTCGCTGATTCGTGACCTCGAGGCCACCAACACCGAGCTCAAGCAGTTCACCTATACGGTCTCGCACGACTTGAAATCGCCGCTGATCACCATCAAGGGATTCCTCGGGATCCTGGGTGAAGACATCCAGTCTGGCGACAAAGCGGCGATCGACGAAGACCTTTCGATCATTGGATCGGCCGCCGATGGCATGAAACAACTTCTGGACGACCTGCTCGAGCTTTCGCGCATCGGCCGAAACCTGAAATCACGAACCGAGATTTCACTGGATGATGTCGTACGCGAGGCGATCACGTTATTGGCAGGCGAAATCGAAACGCGCGAAGCGGATATCCAGAGCCACGTCGAAGGGGTAACGATCTACGCCGATCCAGTGCAGATCCGACAGTTGCTCCAGAACCTGATCGACAACGGCATCAAACACAACCGCAAGCCGAACCCACAAGTGACGATCACGGCACGGAAAGACGAAGATGAGTTTGTCACGGTTGAAATCACCGACAACGGTCCTGGTGTGGCCTTAGAATACCAGGAACGAATTTTCCAGTTGTTCGACAAGCTCGATCCCGAATCAGACGGAACCGGCATCGGCCTGGCCATCGTCAAACGCATTGTCGATTTCCATGGAGGAACGATTGCGTTGCATTCCGATGGCCAGGGAAATGGCTGCACCTTTACGATTCGACTTCCAACCAGCGAACCGGAACCAAGTCCGCTGTTCGATCTGCAAGACAGTCAGAAGTCGACTTCTTCCTCGTAGGCGGTGAACTACTTGCCTTCCGCCAAGGCATGGCGAATTGCGGCAGGCTTGTCGGTGGTAATCGAATCGAAACCGAGCGAGGCGTAACGCTTGGCCTGGGCTTCATCGTTCACTGTCCACACGTGACACTCGACCCCTGCATCGCGGATCTGTTTGACAAATTCGACCGTCACGACTTCATCCCGGGCCTGCGTCCCCAAACCGGTCGCCTTCGTTTCCCGAAGCGTGTTGAGGACAGACTTAACGCTGGGACTCCACTTGCCGGTCTCAGGGTTCTGCTTGTAGCTGGTCAGCCAGTTCGCTTTGTACTGTGGCATCTTTTCGCGACATTGCTTCACCACTTCGTCGTCGAAGCAGATGATGACGATCTGTTCTGGCTTCAGGCTCGACTTCTCCAAACCAACCCGCAGCGGCTCGACGATCTCAGGACCGCACTTCACTTCAACCAGGATTTTGCCGTTTTGGGGCACAGTCGCCAGGACTTCCTCCAACAGTGGAATGCGCTCACCTGAGAACTTGTCGTTCTTCCAGGCACCCACTTCCAATGCTCGCAGTTGTTCCAGCGTCGCATCGGCAGGCTTCAGTTCGGCGGCACCGCCGGTGGTTCGCTTAGTTGTCTTATCGTGCATACAGACAATGTGGCCATCTTTGGTCAGATAGAAATCCCCTTCGATGGCGTCGGCCTTCTGCTTCCAGGCTTCCTGGAACGAAGCCAACGTATTCTCGGGAGCGTCAAACGAGGCCCCACGATGCGCTACGATCATTTGAGCCTCACTCGTCGCGACCATGCTTGATCCTACCAGTGCCACCGCCACCAAAAACTTACCTACTTGCATCGTCCGTTTGATCCCTTGAAGGTTGAATCGAAGTTAGCCACCTCATGGTTGGGTGGGTGAATTATAAACCACGAGATATTGCGTCTCTTGCCCCCAACAGGCCAAGCGTGACGGCAACCGGCCAGAGACCTCTATTATCTGCCAGACTTCATCTTTCCTTAACAGCCCATCGCCGCGAATCCGCCTTTTCAGCCAGCTGGTTCATAGGTCGGTTCACCACATCACGGGCCGTCGAAACGCCCTTCCGATCGACGTCTGTCGTCAGGTCAGCGAGCCCCTACTCCCCTTTGCGGGGATCCACACAGTAAGCCGAAGAGCCAATTTGGGCTCCTCTGGCAAGGCTAACTTGGCCCCAATACGGACCTCGGTTTGGGTCCAAGTCTCAGCCTTTTAGACACCAAGTTCCCCGCCGCCGCTTGCCAGTAACTCTTGATCATTTATCGATTTAAAAACACACAGAACTTGCCGAGTAAGTCGAAACCGAGGGGACCAGGAAGGCACGAACACCTATCTGTCAGATTGCCAATTCCCCTCGATCGAATCGGGCTGATTTGACAGCCAGACACTGCCTGTTGATGCCTTCTTTGCGCCCTGCATTTTTGGGCCCGCCACACGACCTAGGTTATTGGCAACGACCATTGAGTGCCGTTTTGAACGACTAACCACCACTGGAATTGATGCAGAACGCAGGGCAGATTCAATGAGCATTGGAAAGAAGATTCTCGGAATAAGTTTAGCTGGGCCGATTGCCTGCGCGATCATCATCGTGCTGATCGTCGTTATCAACGGGTCTCATCTCGACAAGACCGTGTTGAGCGAGGCCGAGAACATGGCACGGACCCAGTGCAATGCGGCCGCCAGCAACGTTCGGATTTTGCTCGAATCGCAGAACGCACTCACCAGTCAGCAACTGCACGCCACGATTCAATTCAGCGAAGAGCTGATGCAGCAAAAAGGCAACCTGACGCTGCAGGACGACAGCCTCGAATGGAACTGTAAGAATCAATTCACGGGCGATACCCAGGCCACCGAACTTCCGATGATGACCATCGACGGTCAGTCGTTGGGCCAGGTTCGCAATCTCGATCAACATGTTCCCTTTGTCGATGAAGTCGCCAAATGGTCTGGCGGCACGTGTACCATCTTCCAGCGTTTGAACGAATCTGGCGACATGCTTCGCGTGGCGACCAACGTTGTTGCGAAGGATGGCAACCGGGCAATTGGCACGTTCATTCCAGCTACGAATCCCGATGGCGCAAGCAACCCGGTCGTCGCGAAATTGATCTCGGGCGAACCTTATTACGGACGTGCATTCGTGGTCGACAAGTGGTACTCGACTGCCTATCACCCGGTGAAAGATCACGCTGGCAAAGTGATTGGCGCGTTATACGTGGGCCTGCTGCAAGAGGAAGCCGCCGATCTGCCCGAAGGTTTACAGAAGCTGCACTTGGGCGATAGCGGCTATGTGTTCGTGGTGAAAGGGACCGGCAAAGATAAGGGAACTTACCTGGTCTCGAAGGGTGGTGCCCGGGATGGCGAAAATATTCTCGACACCGTCGATGCCGACGGCAAACCTTGCATTCGCGAAATGATCGATAAGTCGCTGGCCGCTGAGCCGGGAGAAGTTGTTCTGCACGAATACTTCTGGCAGAACCCAGGCGAAGAGCATGCTCGTGAAAAGCTGGCGGCGTTATTCTATTACGAGCCATGGGACTGGGTCGTCGGTATCAGCACCTATAAAGATGACTTCCGCGCGTCGGCTATGAGCGCCCGCAGTTCGTTGAACTGGATGCTGGTGTACGTTGTGGTGGGTGCCTTGGTGGTCGTCGGTGCGATTTCGATCTTTGTGGCCTATGCATCGAAGGTGCTGGTGAAGCCTTTGACCATTGTGACCGATTCGCTTCGCGATATCGCTCAGGGAGAAGGCGACCTGACGATGCGGCTCGACATTCAATCGAAGGACGAAATTGGCGAGCTGGCGACGTGGTTCAATGTCTTTATGGACAAGCTGCAGGGCATCATCAGCCGAGTCGCGAGTACCGCCTCGTCGCTATCGAAGACATCCGGCGAGATGCTAACAACCGCAGAGGAACTTTCGACTGGTGCCAACGAAGCGAAGGGACGCAGCACCAGCGTGGCCGCCGCTTCGGAAGAAATGGCAACCACGATGACCAACATGGCACAATCGATTCACGAATTGACCGACAACATCTCTTCGGTCGGCCATGCTGTCGAAGAGCTGACCAGTTCCATTGGCGATATCTCGAAGAATACCGAGACCGCCTCGGCGGTGGCCGTCAATGCGGCGACCCTGGCTGAAGAAAGTAATGTGAAGATCAACAAGCTAGGCGCCGCTGCCGCGGCAATCGGCCAGATCGTGGGTGTGATCGAAGATATCGCCGAGCAAACCAACCTGCTCGCCTTGAACGCCACCATTGAAGCCTCACGAGCTGGTGAAGCAGGAAAAGGCTTTGCCGTGGTGGCCACCGAGGTGAAAGAGCTGGCTCACCAGACGACCGAAGCGATCGATGACATTCGTAAGACCGTCAACGACATCCAGTCGTCGAGCACCGACGCCGTGAAATCGATTGGAGCAATCACCGATGTGATTGAACAGATTCGCGAAGCCAGCCTTTCGATCGCCACGGCGGTCGAAGAGCAAAGTCTCACGACCAAGCAGATTTCGTCGAACTTGAACCAGACAGCGACCTCGGCAACTTCGATTTCGTCTGGCGTGAACGACTCGGCCGTGGCCAGTCGTGAAATTACCGAAAACGTCAACGGCGTCGATGAAGCAACGCGTCGCACGGCAACCGGTGCGGCAACCACACGAAGCTATGGCGATAGTCTGGCCCAGTATGCCAACGAAATCGACGAACTTGTCGGCGGCTTCAAAGTTTAAGCCGACGTCGGAAGAACACGCGACAGAAACGCCGGCGCTGGCAGCCGGCGTTTTTCGCTTTGTTGAGCCGATTGATACCGAAGAGGTGCGTCCTACATGCCAAACAGCATCAGGTAACCAGCCGTGGTGCGGGCCTGATAGCGACTGGTCTGGTATTCGTAGCCAGCCGTCGCGTAACGAGTTTGCGGCACGGCATACGAAGAGTAATGAGGCGTCGAACTTCGACGGATGCGGAAACGCTGACCTGCTTGCAGTTCAAGGGAAGTTCCCAGCAGCAAGACGGCAGCACAAATAATCATCACTACGCGGCGGCGAATCATTACCTAACCCTTGGAAGAATTGGGGAGTGAAAAAGTCAGATTTCACTCTAATTCCCCTAGGCACTTGGCTCAATCGAAACCGCGTCGTTTGCCCGAATAAGTTGCCCAACCCGATCTTGGACCAGCCTATTCCCTACAAACGTTCCAGAGCTTCCCCCCAGACAGAAGTCAGATCCGGCTCACTTGCCGTTTAGAAGAACATCTGAATCTGTGATCGCAGCACCGTCTGGCCACTTTCGCCTGGTTCGTCCTGCAGGAAGCCTGTGTTCGGGGCCGAGAACGGAACTTCGTCGAAAGCGTGCAGCGCCTCCATCGTGAACTTCAGCCCGTGACGGTGGAAGTACCAGTTAAACCCGACCGACATGATGTTCAGCGTACTTTGATTCACCGGCATCAGGTTGTATCCGACATCGGTATAACCATCGAACCAGATATGTTCGTACCGGGCGAATGGCTCGAAGTGATTGGGGATCACCTGGTACGAGATCTGACAGAGGCCGCCATACTGATTGATCTCAGGCCCGTCGTTCTTCGAGTGACGACCGACCAGCGAACCGAACGCCGCAAAGCCATGGTTCTCGTACGTCAGCTCTCCGGCGTAGGAAATGAAACCGGACTGATTATTCGCCGGCACCGAGTCGCCATGTTCGCCTGCTTCCCAGAACATCGAAGTGCGAAGAAACAGCGCCGGCCCTTCGTCGGGCCATGAAGTGAAGTCACCATACTGTGCCCACTCGCCGAAAAACTTGATGTCGAAGCTGGCCGACAAAGCAATGTCGGTGTAGTCCTGATAAAAGTCTTTGTTCACAGCGGAGGAACCGGAATTGCGACCGTCGTTCAAAAAGGCCATCCAGCGGTAACCTTCGTTTTGCTTCGACAGCGACATCCCTTCCAGCACGCCGGAAGCAAACACGCTGTTGTAGTACGAACGCTCGACACCTAGCTGCCGGGTATAGCTGACTTCCATTTCTCGCAGGAAGCCTGGGTCGCGAAAACGTCCTGCTTGCAGCACCAGTCCGTTGTCGAACTCGTAGATGATCTTGCCTTCTTCCAGGAACTCGGTGCCACTGGCTCGGCTGGCTTGCAAGATGTACCAATACTTCAGTTGCGGCGTGATGAAGTTGCCCGAGAACAAGATCGGAGCTCGTTCGATCACAAAGCCGGACTCAAAGTCGTCGCCGGTAGTAACGTTTCGCCAGTCCGAGTATTGCCGGAACTGGAGCAGCCCGCGAATCTTGAGCGAGTAGTTCTTGTCGCACGTGCGAAGATAAAAACCATTGTCGTAACCGACACACTTCGAGAAAGGGCAGACCGGTGGCTCTGGCGAGACACAAGGATAGAACTCGATCGGTTCGACGGGGCCAGGGTCGGGATGCGACTCGGCGATCCTCGCTTCCAACTCGGTGATTCGCTGGTACAACGCATCGATCTCGGCACTCAGTTCCGCGTCAATCGCTCGGAGAGGTTGCGACGGCTGCGTGATGCCTTGCCCCAGCAGCGCGTCCGCCCCGGCGAGAAATAACATCCCCACCGCGGCTGAAACGATGCCGCATTGAAACCAGAGTCTCATCTTCTGCTACCCCTGAAGATCCACGTCGATGCCCTGGCGGTCGAATGTCCACCTCAAGACTTATGTGTGCCGATCGATCCTTCTCTGTCAGGTTCTGCTTTCGGCGTTGGCGCAAAGGGCGTTGCACCATGGGCATCGATCGAGCCGGCGGATGTGGGTAAGCGCATCGGCTAATCCAGACAACCGTCACGACCGTTCGCGTGCGTCCGAGCTTCTGCCAAAGAATGAGGGCAAGTCGTTTGCCAACCCTGAATCATCTGCTGCGGAAGTAGAGCCTCTGGCAGCAAATTCCAGTAGATCGCTACCTAATTGCGTTCGGCTGGATCGATCTTCGTTTTCCCTTGGGCGACCTGCTCGGCGAGAAACTGGGCTAGGGTATTGATCGTGAAATCGTCGATCCAGGGGTCGACGAACTGGCAACCAAGCCATTTCTCGAGTTCCCCGACCAGCACGAGAAATTGCATGGAGTCGAGCCCGACATCCATCAGCTTTTCATCGAAGCGAATCTTCTCCGGCTCGACCTGAAGGTGCTTGGCCAAATAATTCGCTACCCACTGACGAATCTCTTCGGCAGAACGAGGATTCGGTTTCGACGGCTCAGCAGCAGCGGACATGGGCTTCTGTTTTCAGAGAAAGGAACGCGAACAGGCCATAGCGATTTGTAGATTATAGCGCAGCTCTGTTTCAGGCAACAAGCATGCCTTGGCGAGCCCGCATCACGGCAGGGAAGTGGCATGATGTCTTCCACAGGCCTGCGCGTATTACTACATCGCCCCTGGTAAAACCTGGGGCGCGATATAGACTGATTCGCAACCTCGTGCCGGAAAACCATTGTATCGATTCGCTTGCGAGAAGCACTTTCGCCAGAAGACCGACGCCCGCTTCATGACGCAGAAAACCACTTCGGACCGCATTTCAGAGATCGCTACCAACGGCAACGGGCGCTATGCCTCGCGTCCCCTGCTGCTGATTCTGTTTCAACTGCTACTGATCGTTCTGGTCGTCCGCGAGTTTGAAATTGAAAAGGGACGAGGTCTGGCCGAACTGTTTTACCTGGTGCTGGGGGGCTTTGTTCTTTATGCGATTTTGCCTCTGAGCATGCGTCTCCCCGGCTTCTTGCTACTTTCACTGGTGGCATGTATCCAGGTGGTGGGCTGGGTCGGAACGGCCTGGATTTGGGGGCTGGGCGGGGTGTTGATTGGCATCTGTCACTTGCCGGTTCCGTTCTTCTTGCGTGCCCTGCTCTTGGTTGGCGGTGGCGCGACCTTGGCATGGTGTCGATCGACCGAAGACCAATTGTTCTGGGCGATCCTGGGCTCGATGTTCATGTTTCGGCTGCTCGTCTACGTGCGGCAACGAACGCGCACCTCGGCGCCGCTTTCGATGCACTTGTCGTACTTCTTCATGCTGCCCAATGCCAGCTTTCCATTTTATCCGATCGTCGACTATCAAACGTTTTGCGATAGCTGGTTCAATCGGCCAGGCATCGAAATCGCCCAACGCGGCATTAACTGGATTGCTCGCGGAATGATGCACTTGCTGCTGTATCGCGGCATCAAATATTTCCTGCTTCCTTCGCCCGAAGATGTCCGCACGGTCAGCGATGTGGGACTGTTTCTGGTTACCAACTACATGTTGTATTTGCGGATCTCTGGCTCGTTTCACATCATCACTGGCATCTTGCATCTGTTCGGATTCAACCTTCCCCGCACACACGAGAACTACTTTCTGGCGTCCAGTTTCATCGATATCTGGCGTCGCATTAACATTTATTGGAAGGTCTTCCTGGAGCGTCAGTTCTTTTATCCCGCCTTCTTTCACCTGCGCCGGTTTGGCGATCGCACGGCAATTGTCGGGGCGATCGCGTTTGTGTTCGTCGTAACGTGGGCACTGCATTCGTACCAGGTTTTCTGGCTGGTGGGCGAATTTCCGATCAGCGTCAACGAAGCAGGCTTATGGCTGATTGCCGGGATCGTTGTCGCCGTTAATGGTCTGCTCGATTACAACCGAGCGGCCCGACCAGCCGCGAAGCCGACGACCGCTCCCCTGCTCCGCTCGCTACGTCATTGCTTGCAAGTGATGGGCGTCTTCCTGACAGTCGCGACGTTTTGGGCCTGCTGGACCGTGCCTGGTTTCTTCCAGTGGATCGGTTTGTTGGCTTCGACGAATACCGACTTCTGGCAAGGTCTCGGCAGCGTGTGTCTGATCGTGGTGGCAACGATCGTCAGCGGAACCTTTCTGCACTGGCAGTTTGCCGGAAAGCCCGCAATACAGAACAAGTCTGCCCCATCTGACACCACGGCCTGGCGAGCGCCCGCTGTGGTATCCGCGGCGATGGCGGCACTGTTGCTGATCGGAATGCCTTGGTTCGCGGATCAGTTTGATCTGCGAACTCGCGAGAAAATCGTCAATATGCAGCGCGAAATGCTCACCGCAGCGGAAGTCTCGCGCGATGTTCAGGGTTATTACGAACAGTTGGCCAATGTCAACTTCCAGTCCGATCCACTAGTCCGCGGAGGCACTCCGCGTCCGGCTGGTGAAGCGGTGATCTTCGAGGAGATTACTCGCCCTCGCGACGACTTGCTGGAAATGGAAATGATTCCCGGTTGGCGAGGCACATTGGTCGACAAACCAATTGAGATCAACAGCCATGGCATGCGGAACCCGCCGGTTTCCCACCGAAAAGCTCCCAACACGTATCGCATTGCCGTGGTCGGTTCGAGCGTGACGATGGGCTACGGGGTCGAAGAACAAGAGACGTTCGTCCGCTTGCTTGAGCAGAAAATCAATGCGGCAATGCCGAAAGATAGCCCGCAGGTCGAACTGCTGAACTTTGGCATCGGCCGATACTATGCGCTGCACACCGCTGCCGCGTTGCGAGCCAAAGTTTTCGACTTCCAGCCCGATGCCATCTGGTACGTTGCCCACCAGGGCGAATTTCAGGGGCCACCCCGCCACATCGCTCAGTTTCAGCAGAAAGGACACTCGCTCCTTTACTCATGTCTCGACGAGATCCTCGACGAAGCTGGTATCACCAGCCAAACATCGCAGGGCGCGGTCGAAGTCTTGCTGCAAGCGCGTGCCGAAGCGATCACGGAATGCATCTATTCCGGCATCAACCAAGACTGCCGAGAGCGTGAGATCTTGCCCGTCTGGATCTATCTGCCGATCCCCGAAATCCTGGAAGAAACCGCATCCGATGATGCGATCGTCGGTGTCGCAGAGCGTTCGGGCATGGTCACCCTCGACTTGCGAAAGTGGGCCGAAGGAATTGACTCGAAGACGTTGAAGATCGGATCCGCCGATCATCATTTGAATGCCGCTGGGCATTCCGTTGCGGCTGAAGCGATCTGGCGAGCCATTCAATCGAAGCCGTCCGCGCTGCCGGTTTTTTCAAGCGAACGTCCCTAATCGCCCCCTCTTCAAGCGAAACGCGGTCTCCCTCATCTGAGACACGGCTGCGCAAATTTATATCACGTGTCGTATGACCGTGCATGCAGCTTGGGCAGCCGCGTCCGGTCGTATTATCACGTTCGGGCAAACCCATGGAGATTTACAAAGGCCAAGTTTAATCGACGAGGTCACTCGGAATCTTACCCTGGGCAAATGTATGATTTCGCGGGAAAGACCGTCAAAACGGTGCCCGAAGGCCTCTGGACACCGCCTGGTGGGGATGATGAGAAGCGGCTATCAATTCGCACCATCGCGGTTGCTATTCTGCGCCATTTTGTTCATTTGGCACTTCAATTGCGTCTCGACATCAACCCTCAGAAGATCCGTTGCGGCCCACGGCAGACGACCAATCCACTTACCGCCGCAAAGTTTGCCAGCTCGACGTCACGCTTTCATTCCACACCCCCCATTTACGAAGGATTTACGAATGAACAACCGAAAAGGTTTCACGCTTGTGGAACTTTTGGTGGTCATTGCCATCATCGGTGTCTTAATTGCTCTGTTGCTCCCCGCTGTGCAGCAAGCACGTGAAGCAGCTCGCCGTGCCCACTGCAACAACAACTTGAAGCAGATCGGCCTGGCGTGCCACATGTACCACGACACGCATCAGAAGCTTCCCCCCAGCTTCATCGACGCTCACGACAAGTCGGGCTTCGCCTGGTCGTTTTTTGTGCTGCCTTACCTGGAACAAGACAACTTGTACCAGCGTGTTAATTCGTCGAAAAACACGTTCCAGGACATCCTGGACAACGATCTGGAAGTCGCTCAGACGTCGCTCAACGCATTCCTCTGTCCATCCGATCCAGGTGGTAGCTTGAATGACAATCGTCCTTTCATGATCGACGGCACCGCTCAAGACATCGCCAAGTCGAACTACCCAGGCTGTGCCGGTACACTCGGCAGCAAAGGGATGCTCAGTGGCTCGATTGGCGTCAAGTTCAAAGAAGTGACCGACGGTCTGAGTAACACGATCATGGTCGGCGAACGTCGCAGCCCAGAAGCAGCCTACGCTTCGCTGTGGATGGGTGAACGCACCAAAAAAAGTGGTGACGGTATCGTCAACACCGACGCGATCCAGGCCTATGGCTCGTACCGCATTGGTGACGGCGAATCGGTGACCGCCGGCAAGAAGCCAGACAGTGCGTTCTCAAGCATGCACCCAGGTGGCGTTCAGTTCGTCTTCGGGGATGGCTCGGTCCATTTCCTCAGCGAAAACATCGACTGGCTTCCATTCGCTTCGACGCTGAAGGAACAATTCGGTACGTTCAACAAGCTGTGTGCCATGTCGGACGGCCAGGCCATCGAAGAATTCTAAACTGCCGCGGTCCCTGCGGACCTGCTAACGCCAGGGCAGCAAATCCTCTGCGTGATGTTTCCTTCGTTGCTTCTACGAGAACATCACGCAGTTGCCATTGGCGGTTTATCATCATCTATTGATTTCATTCACCGTTCCGAGGACACCATGCGCAAAGACTACCAGCTGGAGCCTCCGCTGAAGTTTGTCGCCTACGTCTACGTAGCAGCCCTTCTGCTGATTCTTGGCTGCTACAACGATGGACTAAGCGATTACGAGCGGGCCGAGCAGAAGAAAACCCAGGCCAAAGATCAGCTTGAAGCGATCGGGGCCAAGTTTGAATTGAAGAACTTCCCTCAAGGCGATGCCTGGGCAATTGATCTCAGCGGTCAAACGCTGAACGACGAGACCTTCGAGCAGCTTGCTTCGCTCGGCTACATCGTTGAACTCGACTTGAGCAACACCAACTGCAACGACGATCATCTGGGCGTCATCAACGACACTTCGATTCGTTATGTGCTGATGAAACTCGACGTCAGCAACACCGAGATTTCGGATCATGGAATGGAAAAGCTCAAAGAGATGTATCTGCTGAAAAGCATGAACGTGAATGGGACCGATGTCACCAACAGCGGCATCAAAACGCTGAAGGATGCGTTCCCATTGGTTCAGGTTCAGAAATAAGAGGCTGTCGGCGCCGGGGCAGATGGCGTCGCCGAATCCGACGGGTTCCGGTCTGACGAATTGACAGGCCAGAACCTCGTTCGGAACCTGATTGCTCTGAGCGACTCAGATCGAACCCGCCTGATGGACATCGACCGCGTCCTGGCTCACTTCTTCCTCCTGCGGCGTGGACATCTCGTTGCGAGGCAGCGCGAGTGTAAACGAAGCTCCTGAGCCGACACCTTCGCTCTGAACAGTCAATGAGCCACCCAGTTCTTTTGCCGTTAAGGCCCCGCTGTGCAGACCGAAGCCATGGCCATCTTTCTTGGTGGTAAAGCCATGCGTGAACATCTTCGGCATATGCTCCGGTGCGATGCCGACGCCATTGTCGATGACCTGCACCACCACGGTATCGGCATCGCGGGCACGCACGCGAAGGCGGATCCAGCGTTTGCCCTGGCATTTACAGACCGATTGCTTGGCGTTCTTAACCAGGTTCACCAGGATTTGCAGAACCTTGTTCTTATCGGTAATCACCTGCGGTAGCATTTCAATCTCACGAATGACCTCGATCTCGTGCTTTTTCATCGAGGCTTCGTTGATCTTGACTGCATCGTCGAGCAAACGTTCCAGGTCGACCGGTTCTTGCAGATTCGTAACCTTGGCGAAGGCCTGTTGTGTATTCACGATCTGCTTGACGTGATCGACATGTCCGTCGAGACAGGCCAGTTCTCCCAAGACTTCCTCGGTCTCTTTGCTCATCAAATCGGCCAGGCGATCGAGGAACTCTGGAAGCTTCTTACCACGGGGATCATTGGCGAAGAACGCTCCTAAGTCGTCTTGGTGTTCGCCCATCAACTGACAGGCTTGCTTCAGTGCCGCAGCCCGACGCGTTTTCAGCTTGCCAATGACAACTTGCGTCGAGACGTTAATGCTGTTCAGAACATTTCCCACGTTATGCAGCACGCTCGTCGCCATTTCAGCCATGCCCGCCTGGCGAGAAGCCGAGGCCAGCTCGCTGAACAGACGCTCACGTTCTTCCTGAGTCACTTTGTGGCACTGGAACTCGCGCTGCAACTTCTGCTGCGTCACCGTCAGCACAATCTTTTCCTGATTCAACTCGTGCGCTACGGTATCGAGTTCTTCCACCTGGTTACAAATATGGGTCGAAACTCGCTTGCCCATCTTCCAGAACACGATCGACAAGGTCAAGGCACACAAACAGATAACCGACCACACAATCACCACGGCACTCACGAAGTGGGTACCGAGTCGTTCCGACAGCAGCACGCTGGCGTGATCGATTTGTTCCTGCTCGACATTCAACGCGGCGATTGCGTCTTGCAACTCTTGCAGCAATGCTCGCTTCTCTCGCTGAAGATCGGTCAGTTGAGCCTGCAAAATGACAAGGCCATTCTCCTGGGCGTTTCGCAAATCGCTATCAGACGCACGCTCGAACAGCGCTTGTTCAATCTCGTAGACTAGTTTCCGCAGCTCTGGCTTCACCACGCTCGATTTGATCCGCAACAATCGTGGACGAATCTGATTCTGCACTCGGTCTTCCAGTTCCGATCGGTCGACTTCTGCCGCCAACTGCAGAATTGCCAGCTGCAACTGGGCCAGGTCTCCTTCCAAATGCGAAGCCCGCGACGCTCGAATGGCCGACTTGGCCAACTGCGACACATGCTCGAAGTTGCTTTCCGCTTGGGCGGCCCGGCGAAATTCAAGAATCGCGTCGAGTCGCTCGTGCCCCTTTTCATGTTCGATCTCGGAACGCAGCTCGCTGGTCAGATATTGAAGCCGGTTCAACTTCTCTTCCGCGGCAAAGCGAGTCAGACGCTGCCGGAGTTGCCACTGCGATGTCCGGTCATGCCACGCACGCAAGCGGTTTGTCGAGATTTCGAGGTCTGTTTCATGATCGGAAAGTGCTGACGAATGAGCTAACTCGTTGGCACTCCGCGAAGCCGCCTCAAGTTCTTTCAACCACCGAGGACGAGCCTCGGTGCGTGGCAATTCGCCGACATCCGCCAGCTTGGTGGTTGCATCACGGTTAATCCCCACGAGCGCACGCTGAATGGCAATACGGCAATTGAGTAAACGCGTTTCCAGGTGGGCCGAACTGGCGTGGATCGAATAGGTGTAGGCCACCAGTACCGTGATGATCCCCAGCATGCCGAAACCGGCGATCAATGCCAGTTGGCTCAATCTCCGGACGCGCAATTGAGCGATTTCCGCCGAGTTCACTTTCGATCCGGGACGTGACGATTTATTACTGATCATCCCAATCGCTCCAGTCCATGGGAAGGATTTTCTGGCCTTGAATGACAGTCGGCCAAACCATATTGCTGGCCTGATGATCCTTGCGGCTTAAGTGGAGTGGGACTCCCAGCCCAAGTTCAAAGTCACCCATCTGGTCGAAGGCCTCCACAATTTTTTCTCGGGTCAACTTACCTTCGATCGACTGCATCGACCGCAGCAATAAGCGTCCGGCGATGTACCCTTCGAGGGAACCAAACGAGAGCGGCTCGTCTGGCTGAAACTTCTGCATCGCCCGGCGATACTCGAGCGCGATAGGTGTATCACCCTCATAATGCGGAACCACTTGCGTCACCACGACACCCTCGCTCAATTTGCCGAGCGAGTTAAGCAATGGATCGACACCGACGAACGACACGTTCAAGAACCTGGGCTCGAAACTATTCGCCTTCGATAGTCGAATGAACTCGGCACAAGGCGCGTACGCGCCGATCATGATCACGGCCTTTGGCGTGGGGGAATGAACCAGCAGATCGGCCAGCGCCGATTCGACCGCTTGTGAATTACGTGCATACCGACCATGGGCAATTTCGGCCTGAGTGATCTCAGGACGAATGCTTTGGATCGCGGCCAGACCACCGTAGTAGCCATCGTCGCCATAGCTATCGTCCTGGGTAAAGAAGGCAATCTCGCTCGGTTTGATTCCAGCTTGCACAAGCCCTTTCACCATTGCCGCGGTCTCTTCTGCATAGCTGGCGCGGTAGTTCACCACGTAGCGATCGGGTGGCGATTTTCGCAGCAAGCTCGCACCGGTGAACGGTGCCACAAACGGAATACGATGTTCATTCGCCAAAGGCACCGCCACGACCGCCGTTGGCGTACCAACGTTCCCAATGATCGCCATCACATTCTCGTTACCGATCAATTGCAACATGTTGTTGCGACAGTTGCGTGGCTCATAGGCATCGTCCAGAGCGATCAGCTGGACCATTCGACCATTCACGCCTTCCTGGCTGTTGATCTCTTGAAAGGCAGCATTCACTCCGGCGCGCATATCGAGCCCCAGTCGGGCGGTCGGTCCCGACAAGGCGGTCGACATACCGATCACGATGTCTTCCTCGGCTTGGACCAAACCAATCGGCATCGCCTGCCACACAAAGGCGGTGGCGATCGCAATCGAAAATAGGTTTTGAAAGACTCGGCCGTTCATTCTTACAAGTATCCAAGGCTCATGGCTGCGGCTTACGCAGGCACAGGGGTTTCTTCTTTCGACATCGACGTGGTGGTCTGACGCAATTCACGAATCTGGACCGTCTTCTTGACGGGGCGCGATCGCATAAACTCTTGCAGCCGCTCCAGAATCACGGGACTTACGTAGCGTCCGCGAGCCAGTAGCACCTCGCCATCTTCAGTACAGAGATTCGATTCCAGCAGCATGCCATCCTCGAGCTGACCAATTTGAATCTCGCGAATGACGTAGTCGACACCGATCATGTCGCGCAGCAGTTCGATGATATCGGGATCGTATTGCCCCTTCTTGCCGGACAACATCGCCACGGCACGGCTCTCTTCCATGCCTGCTTCGGTCAAGGCATCAAAGTCGAGCAGTAGCTTTAAGATCCTCGCTCCAACAGGTATCGCTTCCCCAGACACGTTGTCCTTAGGAGAGCCGGTACCATCGAAAGCTTTGGCCTGGTAAGCGACAATTTTGGCGACGCTCTTCAGCCGTGGAATCTTGTTGATCAACCGGCTCGCCACGGCCGCCTGACTATCGAGCTGATCACGCTCGGCATTGGTTAACGACTCACCACTCGCCGCACGCACCAGAAGGGACTCTGGCACCGACATGCTTCCGATCGGAAACAACATCGCTGCCAACTCCACTTCCCAGGCCTCGACTTCTGGCATCAACGGGGCGAAGCGTTTCGCCAACGAGCGAATGCGGCCAGTGCGACCAAACGCGACCGGGTTGTTCAGCGAAAGCAGCTCGGTCAGCACGCCCACGCTGCCACCAAGCGTCTTCGTCAGCACGCTTCGTTCCGACGTAATCAGGCGAAACTGTTCGATTCCGGCGTCAATCAGTGGCGTCAGGTTTTCGATCGGACAAGGCTTAGTCGCGAACCGAAACACCTCGCCGCTGTTCACTGCTTCGATCGCCGTGGCCTGACCGGCGTCGCCTGTCAACATGATCCGGATCGTGTCCCGATTCTGTTGCTTCGCCAGCGATAAGAACTCGGCTCCATCCATTTCAGGCATCTGCATGTCCGAAACAACCACGGCAAACGGCCCCTGATCGGCCATCATCGCCAAAGCGTCTTCGCCACTGACCGCCGTGAAGACGTCGTACTTCTTTCGTAGTTGCCGGTTCAAACCGCGTAGTAAGTTTGGGTCGTCGTCGACAAACAGAACACGCTTATTCATGTCGTCCCCCTTTGCTGACCATTACCCGAACGCGGTCTCGCCATCGATCGACATGATCAGCCAGGCCTAAACCATCCAGCCATTCGAGATCAAGTTGCGTATCGACTTCTATCGGGTTCTGTAGCGTGGTTTCATTCACCAACACGTTGGCCACATGGACGGCAACCAACGGATTGAACTCTTCCGTCTCCATTTCACGCGGCTTGGCATGAAAGGCCACGGCCTCGACAATCGGTTGCGGCAGTCCCCACAAAGCCAACAAGTGCGCCCCGACCAGAAGATGCGTGGTGCCAAAATATTGGTCTTCAGACTCGTACAGATCGTGCTGGAGTTCAACGACATCGCGATGCATCTGTTCGTAAATCTCTGGCATTCGTGAAGCGAGCAGTAGTTGCCCGACATCGTGCACGAATCCAGCCATCTGCGAATCGTCGACCATCTGCTTGGGAGCCTCCAGATCTTCGGCGATCATCTCGGCGACCTGGCCAACTGCCATGGCATGATCCGAGAAAGCCCCCATCGAAAACAGACTCTCGTTTTTCACGTCGAACTGCGAGAAGATCCCCACGGTCAGCACCACTGGCCGCAAGACATTCAATCCCAATAACGCCGCGGCCTGGGCTGGGCTTTCCACTCGGCGTTTTAAACTGAAGAAGGATGAGTTGACCAGTTGCAACAGCTTGGTACTCATTGCCACATCTTGCGAGATCAAATCGGCGATCGTCCGCAAACAGGCATCGGTCGACTGAAGTTCGTCGACCACCTTCGCGTAAATCTGCGGTGCACTTGGCAAGCTTCGCGTCTGCGAGATCAATGCCTTCAATTTCTCGTTAGAAAGCCGATCGCGCAGTGCACACGAACGCGACACGGCCTGAAACAATTCGACCGGGTCGCAAGGCTTGGTGAAGTATTGATGCGTTCGCGAAACGGAAAGCTGCAAGCTCTCTTCGTCCGACTGGCCCGAGAGCATCACTCGCACAATATCGGGATATTTGTCGCCCACATATTTCAGAAGCTGTGCCCCAGTGATGCGTGGCATTTGCATGTCGGTGACGATGACATCGAGCTTTCGTTTTCGCAGAATCGAGACCGCTTCTTCGGCGCCGTTGGCAAACAGCAGTGCCCACTGACCACGAAACTGGCGCAGTGTCCGGCGTAAGCCAGACAGCACATTCGGCTCGTCATCGACGAAAAGAATCGTTCTCATCACCTTCCCTCCTAGACACTCATTCCACGAGGCCGGCGGTCGATGGACTCCACAGGCAGACGAATTCGGAAGGTGGTCCCTCGGCCTTGAGCAGTGAACACTTCAATCGTTCCACCATGCTTGTCGACGACCACGCTCCGGGCAATCGCCAGGCCTTGCCCGGTCCCCTTGCCGACCCCCTTGGTCGTGAAAAACGGATCAAATATGCGACCTTGAATTTCTGCCGGGATGCCGGTCCCGGTATCGCTGAAGTCGATCTGTGCCCAGCCATCGCTATACGACGTTTGAATGGTGATCGTCCCCTTATTCTTCGATTGCTTGCCGTTGGCATCGGCAATCGCATGGGCTGCGTTGACGATCAAATTCAGAAAGACCTGGTTAAGCTTTCCGACCAGGCAAGGAATCCGCGGCATCTCTGCGGTGAAATCGGTCTGCACGTCCGCGACATATTTCCATTCGTTACGCGACACGGTGATCGAAGTCGTCAATGCCGCGTGGATATCAACTAACGTCTTCTCTTCATCGCCAGGGTGCGAAAACTCTTTCATTGCCTGAACGATTGATGCCACACGGGCAATCCCATCTAGCGTTTGCGAGAACGTGTCAGGGGCTTCGCTCAATATGAAATCGATGTCGGCGTCTTCCAGGACCTTGCGAATATCTTTCACCAGGTCTGGCAGGTAATTCGTCGTTTCGCAAGCCGAGTGCAACGACTGTAGTTTGTCGAGTGCCAACGTCAGGTCTTCAAACGAATCGCGCAGGAAACGAACATTGTCTCCGACGTACTGCGTGGGCGTGTTGATCTCGTGAGCGATTCCGGCGGCAAGCTGGCCGACCGATTCCAGCTTTTGCGCCTGGGCCAGGTTACATTGCAATTGCCGATGCTCGGTCAAGTCACGCACGATGGCAATAAAGAACTGCCGTTCGCTGCTACGAAAATGCCCGACGGTCCATTGGGCGGGAAAGACCGATCGATTCACCCGTGTGGAATCGAGTTCGATCGATGCCGTCTTGCGGGATTCGGTCAGCTTGAAGGCGTCGCGGACGCTTGCGGCAGCGCAGGGATTCTGGTCGTGCAGCAAGGTCTGCACCTTGGTCCCCAGAACGTCCTTCGCTTCGAAACCAAACAACTCGCAAGCGGCGTTATTGACCGACTCGATGTTACCTTCGGCGTCAAATGTAATAATTCCGTCCGGGGCGGTATCCAGAATGTTTCGTAGTCGCTGTTCCCGTTCTTTGAGGGCAATCGTGCCTTCATCAAGACGATCTTCCAGTTCGCCCAGGTGAGCCCGCAGCTTCTCCGATAGCCGACGCTTCTCGACCAGAGCCGAGGCCATTTGGCACACTTCAGCATTATCGAATGGCTTCTTCAGCACCAACCAGCGATCGTTCGCCCCCAACCGCTCGACGACGTCCGACCACGAATAGTCGGCATAGGCGGTGCAGATCACGACATGCAATTGCGGGTCGACCTGCCAGAGATGCTCGATGGTTTCCAGGCCGTCCCAACCAGGCGGCATCCGCATGTCAACAAACGCCAATGAGAAAGGCGAGCCGTCACTGAGTGCCTGCTTTAGTTTCTCGAGACCTTCTTCCCCTTGCTGCGCGGCGTCGAGTAGAAATCGAGGCTTGATCTCCGGCGACGACACCGGCACTCCGAAAAGCTCGGCGCTGAGATCCGACAAGGCTTCGTCCGCTTCGCTACTCTCGAGCACTTTTCGAAAATCGGCATGGATCGCCGGGTTGTCGTCGATCACGAGAATGCGCGACAGCGTTTTCTCTTGCAAAACATCACTTATCACTGGACCAGCCCCTCCAGCTATTGGTTATCTGCCCTAAGGTGACGACGTACCTCGTCATCAGTAAACGTAGTTCTGATTGCCAGACTTTCCGGCCAGACACTGTGCGGGATACCGAAGTCAAGGGATTCGGCACGATCCCCTCTCAGGGCAATTCGACGTGCCTCGCATCGGTCGCAAGTCCCACAAAGTCAACAAGAACGGACGCACCAAGCACTTGCAACTGAACGCCTACTTTCAGCACAGATGATCTAGCCAATTCACATCCCGAACCCGGCCATCCACAGCATTCCAGCGACACCCTAAAGAAAGTGCGCCCACCGAGAACCAGCCCACCGTAAGACAAGAAACAAAAAAGGCCGCATCGCTGCGGTTTCAGCCCCCCAGGAGACGATGGAACGAAGGCGCAAATCACTCTACATGAACACGTCTGGTACGGCACTTACCACTCCGGTCGGCACGGACCTAGGCCCGGTTCCGCCGGCGGATACACTGATAGGTGCCCCCGGTGCGGCTATGCATGTCACCGACAAACGATAACCCGGCCTGGATATAAGACTACGACCGGAAATTGCTGATCGGTGCCGGTAGCCTGGCATGGTGTTTTGGGTGCGCCCCATCGACCATCAGGCGATGGGAGAACAACGGCACAATCCCCAAGCCGCTAAAGATGAATTGCTGAACGCATTGGGATGCCGAGGATATCCGCGAATGAATACGGCCATCGTATCCTCGATGTGAATAACAATAATAACTCGGAGTTTGCAGAACCATAACGATGTCAAGCGAGAACATCATTCATCACATGGCGCGTGACATATCTCAGGGGATAACTGTGTTTGTCCCGAACTGGCCATACCCTAACGAGCCAGCCGACGAATACTTCGATACGATTCGCGCTGCGTTTGGGGAATCGCCCACTGAGGCATCTGTTATTGCTGCCTACATATCTGGTAATGCAGCGGCGGCAATGCAACGTAGTCTGAATGAGGACTTGGAGACCGACCTTGTCTCCCCGGAAATTGCAAAGCAGTTGACGGAGAGGGTAATCATTAACAATTTTGGTCGGGACGCTTTGGCCTGAATGCGACCAAATTGGTTCGGGTAGCCGGCTGATCCTTGGCGAACGATTCGCGCTGGTGCTGTGGTTATCGCGTGCCTACCACGCCCCGCACGGATCGGCCCGACGAAAGGCAAGGGAATCGTGGCGGGTAGCTACGGCGACGAATCGCGGAAGTTCGCCCATATGCTGGACGTAGCGAAACGCGAACTCAACCTGCCCGCGAACAAGCCGCCAATCCCAAGCACTTGTATGTCCGCGCCCAAAGGGCGGCGGTTCAAGCAGCCTGAACTGTAGCGTCTGCGGTCGCTCTGGGACGCTCTAAAATCTGGCCAGTGGCCTGAAAGTCACCCTGTTGCGATGGACGGCATTCTTCCTGCCTTATCCACTTCGTCGCAATCACATAAAAAACAATGGCTTACGGCAAATCAGCGCATAAAAAAGCCGCATCGCTGCGGCTTTAGGCACCCCCTAGGGGAGTCGAACCCCTGTTTTCGGGCTGAGAACCCGACGTCCTGGGCCACTAGACGAAGGGGGCGTGGTGGTGCTGTTTGGTATCGGTTGGCTGGCTGCAAATACAACAGCCAAGGGAACCAAAAGAGACTTAACCAAGTTATAACGGTTTTTCGCCTGTGTCTAGGGGCCGTCTGGCCCTTCGAGTTTGCCTGGTTTGAATCTTCATCCAAGTCGTCAGACACACATGGCGGCCAGCAGGTTCAGGCACGGCGTTCTTTTCATTCGCTCTCACCAGGCGAGGTCTTAATCTTTCCGATCTCAGCCGCGATGTAGCTTTCGGCGACGGCCGTATCGAGAAGCAATTGGCCTACGTGATAGGTCACCATCGGTAAGATCGCCAGAGGATTGGCGGTGTAGAACTCGGTAGCGATTGCCAGGCCAATCATCAACGTTTTCTGGCTACCGGCAAAGGCGATGGCGATCTCTTCCTGGCGTGGCAACCGGAGCTGACGAGAGATACCAATTCCCAACAGCAGCGTTCCGAAATGAAGCCCCAAGACCAGGGCGATCATCACGGCGAACGAGAGGATCGTCGGCATCTGATCGGTCGGTAAATTACGGAGCTTCAGCCCACAACTGATGCATCCCAGCAGCACCATACACAGCACGCCAAGCTGAGCGAAAATCCCGAGCGTAAACTTGTTTCGTGTCGCCCAATGGCCTGCGTGCGGGACCAGTCGAGCCAACTGCCCGGCCAGCATCGGCAGCATCACCAAGAGCAGCAGCGACGTCATCATCGAAACGAGTGAGAGCCCGCCCGACGCGTCATTAGGCCAAACTGTAATCGTGATCTGACTGCCTGTGGTCCACAGCAGCCAGAACGGAGTGATCAGAAAGCAAAGCGAGTTGGTCACGATGGTCACGATCAAAGCGACCGAGTCGTTCCCCCCTGCCCTCCGTGTCCAGACCGCCGCCGAAGCCAGCGTGCAAGGGATCGCGGCCATCAAGTTGATGCCGATGGCGAAGTCGCCGAAGGTCAGCAGCGAAACGATCCAGGCGAGAACCGGCAACAGACCGGCATTGATAAACGTGGCTAGCATCGCCGCCTTGGGACGCTGAACCGCCTTATGCAGGTCTCCAAACGCCAGCGGGAAGGCCATCAGGAACAAAACCGTCACCACGATCGTGTTGCGAAGGAGCTTCAGCTCGGGCAAGACACGAAGGCTTGGGGAAAACGTAAACCCTGATACCACAACCAGTAGCAGCGCAGCGAGAAACCAATATCGGCGAAAAATTGATCGCACTGGGGACTCGCTTCCTGATTTCCTGAGAGAGGGTTGCCGGGCCGACTGTTTTGCCTAACCGATCTATCTGCCGATCGGGGTTGCGGTTAGAATCGAAGATCGGTTTGCACTTAACCTCGGTACCTGGGGTAGTCTATCCGATTTCAGCCCTTCCAACGAAGGCTCTGAAGGAGACCAGCTCAGGACCAAAGTCTTTATTTTGCATAATGTTGCGTTATTGGACAGCGGGCGAATCCCACGGTAAAACCCTTCTCGCCATGATCGACGGCTTTCCGGCCGGACTTTCGATCGACGAAGAACCCATCAATCGCGAGCTGGCTCGACGCCAGGGCGGGTATGGCCGCGGCGGTCGACAGCGGATCGAGACCGACAAGGTCGAGGTCATGACCGGGATCTGGAAAGGCCTGACGCTCGGCAGCCCAATCGCTCTGCAAGTGATCAATCGCGACTACAAACTGGAACGCCTGGACGATCTTCCTCGTCCGCGTCCTGGCCACGGCGACCTGACCGGTGCGATCAAGTACCTCGGTCCGATCCGGGCCATTCTCGAACGTGCCAGTGCTCGCGAGACGGCGGTTCGCGTGGCCGCCGGTGCGTTGGCCAAGCAACTGCTCGCCGAGTTCGGCATCCAGGTCTACGGCTTCGTGGACGAACTGGGGGGCGTCGCGATCGATCGTCCCAAGAACGTCGACGATGTCGATGCGATGGTTACCAAGCGCGACGAGAGCATCATTTACTCGCTCAACCCCGAACAAGATCCGCAGTTCAAAGAACTGATCGACAAGACCGGCAAGGCAGGCGATACGCTCGGCGGAATTGTCGAAGTGCGCGTCGTGGGGGCCCCGTTCGGTCTGGGTACACATGCCCAGTGGGAACGCAAGCTCGACGGCAAGCTGGCTCAAGCAGTCATGGCCGTTCAAGCGATCAAGGGTGTCGAGATCGGAATGGGCTTCGAGGCAGCGCGTCTGCCAGGCTCGCAGGTTCACGATCCGATTCACTACGACGCCTCGCAGCTAGATACACCAAGCCTGGGTTACACACGGCCGACCAACAACGCCGGTGGCCTGGAAGCAGGCATGACCAACGGTCAAACGATCGTGGTGCGTGCCGCCAAGAAGCCGATCAGCACGCTGCGAAAGCCGCTGGAATCGGTCAACCTGGAAACCAAAGAGACCGACGCCGCGTCGTACGAACGTAGCGATGTTTGTGCGGTTTCAGCCGCCAGTGTGATTGTCGAAAGCGTCGTTGCTTTCGAGATCGCGGTGGCGATGGTCGACAAGTTCGGTGGTGACAGCCTCGAGGAAATGAAGGCCCGTTACCAACTGTTTCAAGAGATGGCTCGGAAGCGTTAATCCGCGGCCCACAACGTATTCGCACGCCAACCAAGGATGTTCGGCATGCATGAATCAACCAGACGCCTGCTTTGCCGGTTCGCATTCCTGTTGGGATGCGTCTTGCCGACAATTTGTACGCTCAGTTGGATCATGTATCGCCAGTCCACGTGGAGCGTCGATTCGGTCGAAGCTCGTCTGACCGATCTGATCGGCCTGAAGTGCCAGATCGCGAAATACTACAACCCCAAGCCATCGAAGTGGGTCTTTGAAGACGTCCGCCTTGAACGGGCCGGCACCGATGCGGTGACCATCCCGGTACTGAAAGCGGAGCTGGTCGACGATACCTGGCAGCTTTCGGCCGACGAAGCCGAAGTCGACTTCACCTCTCGAGTCCGCCTCTGGGAAACGCTCCAGGAAGGCATCCTACTCGATCGCTCCGGCGGACATTCCTTGCGACTTTGCGTCGGCACCATTCGCTTCCGCGACAGCTCGCTGCCGACGTTTCATCAGCTCGACGTGAAGCATCATCCTCACGCGCAGCCGGCACTCACCAGCAGCATGCTCGTCGGCAACGAGATCGACGCTCCGCCGCTGGTCGCGAATCTCGACACGTCACATCCACAGCACTGGAAGGTGTTTCTCGCGACTACTTTCGAGAAGCCAATCGATACCTACCCACTACGCGAAGCCTTGCCTGACCTGGCTGGGCTTGGTCCCGATGCCCGGTTCGCTGGGCAGATTACGATGGAACTGAACCATCCAACGCCGCACTTGGAGCTGGCCGGAAAGTTCGAGCAAATCGATCTGCAAACAGCGCTCGCCAGCAATCAGCAGCTTGGTTCGGGCAGCGCCGAACTGCACTTCCAACGCGTCGTCATTCGTGACAACGCTTTCATCGAGGGACGTGGCGGGATCTGGTCTTACAACGGCTGGCTTTCCCGCAGCATGGTCGACCGGGCCATCGAGCACCTCAAGGTTCGCGTGGTCCCAACCTTCCACCAGCAAGACATGGTGGCCTATCACAAGATGGCGATCGGCTTCGAGCTTGATCATGGCCGAATGAAACTGACCGGGCTCTGCAGCTACGACATGAACGACATGCCGGTCGGAACGATGTTGGCCGGTCTGGAACAACCGCTGGTACTGGAAAGTGAAGTAGAACGCCTGCCAGCGACCAACCTGGTGAGCGTTTTCCACGACAACAACTCGTCGACGATTCCTGCCTCGCAGCCTTCGGTTGATTGGGCTCGCTGGTTCACGGTGCCGATGTTGGCCGAACAGCCTAGCGGTACACGGCGATAGTCGTTCGCGTATAGTAAGAGCCCCAGCGGGGCGACACCTGCTGACCGAATCTCGGTTGATGTCGCTCCGCTGGGGCTCTCGTTGTTCTTGCCATTAGCCAGGGGCGAATTCCCCTGGCGTCTCTTGAACGAAGACTACGGGGCGTTGGCCAGCCCGGTGTCGTCCTTGGGTTCTGGCAGGTCGGTCTTGATGACCACTTCTTTGATCTCGTTCTCGTCGACCACCGACAGCTTCGAGAGCTGGAATCGCAGTGCGACCAGCCCCAAACCAATCCAGTTGGCGGCGACGAAACCCATCACCATGATTTCACTTCCCTTACCGCCACTACCGTACGAGTGCAGACCAACCGCGTCGCCACCTTTGAATAGCGGCAACAAGAAGTTCACCCCGTACCAACTTCCGACGATTGCCGAGAAGCCGATGATCGTTCCCACGACCAGGCCGAAGTTGTTGAACCAGCCAGCGAACCGGGCATGCAGAATCGCGACGTAGATCAACAGCGTCACCAACGCCCAGACTTCCTTCGGATCCCAGCCCCAGAAGCGGCCCCAGGAAACGTCGGCCCAGATACCACCCAGAATCGTTCCGGTAGCCAACAGCAGCACGGCGACCTGGATCGCTCGGTAACATTGCTGTCCCAGCGTGAAGCACTCTTCAGGCGGACGATAGCTCATCTGCGGTCCATGAGCATGGGCAGGTGCCAGGCCTTCATTCAGCGGGCTGGCCATGACCGGAGCACGATACTTGCCGAACATGTAGTAGCCCAGGGCCAACCAACCGAGGCCCCATGCCAGGATCCCTGCCCCGTAGCTGGCCACGATGGTCAGCACGTGAATGGTCAGCCAGACGTTCGAGCGAAGCACCGGCTGAAGCGGCGAGAACTCGGTATTGAGCACGCGGGAAGAACCGGTGTCGACAATCGGAGCAATCGAAGCGACGCACAGCAAAAACGTTCCGCACGCAGCGGCGGCCAGACCGTAGTAGTTACGCTGATAGGTTTTCGAGAACCGATCGCCCAAGTTCTTATCGACGACGAACCAGTCGTAAACGCAGAACAGCGGCAGAGCCACGGCAGCCACCAGCAGACGCGGGATGTACCACAAGCTCAAGGCGAGAACTAAGACTTTCACCAGGAAGAAGATCGATGCATAGATCGGACCATGCGCACTCGACTGTTCCCAGAAGTCGGTCAGGTTGATGATCGGGCGATTGCCGTCGTAAACCGGCTGCATCGTCATGAAGTTGAACATGCCGATCATGACCGGAACTCGAATCAGCGTCGAGCACCAATTGAAGATGCTCCAGACGCTCGGTGCGAACATCTCGAGTTGACTACGTTCCAGCGGAGCAGCTTCCCAGGTGTAAGGAATCGCCGTCGCACGCCAGGCACCCAAGCGACCTCGTTCGATCAGTGGCAAAATCAGGAACACCAGGCCCAACGTACAAACAACCCACGGCACGAAAATGACTGTTTCGTACATGTTGGTCACTGGTGCCCAACCAGTCACGATGACTCGCATGTAGAAGCCGTAACTCGACCAGATGATGCCCAGCACCAAAAACAGCACGCCGGTCCAGAACATTGGCTTCCGCATCACGGCGAATGCCAGACCAAAACCGATGGTCGCGATGAACGTGAAGACCCAGGCATACATGAATGGGTCCATCGTGTTGTAGCGAACTTCGGTCGCGATTCGATAGCTTCCGGCCGGCGGATACGCGGTATAGGCGAGGATGCCTGGATCGCGTTGGTCGGCCCCGATCGTTTCTTCCAACACAGCCACGCGTTGTTCGGTGTCGACGTCGCCCAGACGCTGCAAGCTCTGCGAAAGCTTCTCCATCGGAGCACGAGCGTCTTTGCCTTCCAGGTAGGCCTGCTTGGTCGCCTTCCAGTTGGCCCGCACGGACTGGATCAGCGACATGTCGTATTGATCGAGCACCGCATCGGAACCATACAGCACGGTCGTCAAACCGAGCCATGGCTGCGACAGGTCTTTCGGGTCACGCGACTTGCTCAGTGCGAAAGGGTTGAGCGAAGGAACGATCTGCACATGATTCCCGCTGCGATCCATGGCCGTCGACGAAGTCTGAGCGGCGGCGTTGGCGTTTTCGTAGAGACCCAAGTGGGTTTCCAATGCCATGTGTTCCAGCTCTCGCACACGAACCAGCATCGACTGGAACATGGGCTTGATGTTGTCGTACTCGTCGTCGGTTAGCGTGGTGCTGTCGTTCACATTGTCACGCTGCTGCTCGAGGATGTCGGCCATGTTTCGGGCTGCATCCTGAAAACGCTGGACGATCGGCTCGGCTTCTTCAACGGTCGGTGGATGATCAGGCAGTACGATGTCAGGCGAGTCGTCCTGCAGCAAGGCGACTGGTTCAACCCAGGCGTCACGCGACAGTTCATACAATTCGTCGTACGAGTCGAGCAGTTCCTTCGAGGCGATGCTCAATGGATGGGTGCCACCAAACTGCTGTAGCGTTTGCAACTGACCACGCAGCGGGCGTTCTTCACCAGGCTCTCCAAAGATCACCTTACCAGCGGCGTAGACCTGACCGATGAAACGATCTCGCTGGCCTGGGGCAGGCAGCGGACTGGTCGAGACAATATCCTTCAGCGGATCGAGCGTCACTTCCCGGAACACTCCGTAGCGGAACAGCAGTTCCCGCCAGATATGGGTGTCCATCGCGGTCTCGGTCAGTTCACCTTGCGGCATCTGTTCCTGACGACGCTTCTCCATGTCTTGCAGGTATTCGCGAAGCTTGACCGACGTCGCAATCTCGTGCGGCGAAACGAAGTTCAGCTTGATGCTGTTCGGACTGTTGATCGGCAGATCGAGTTCCTTACGAACGTCTTCTCGGCCGAGGTAAATGAACGGAACGCGTTCCCACTTCTCGGGACGGACCAGCCAATCGTAAAGCAACTGGCTGGGCGTGAACTTGCGTTCTTTGCCTTCTGGAAAGATCTCGAGCGCGCCGGCTAGTTCGGGGCTCTTCAGCTCTTCGGCAGTGTAGTAGTCGACCAGATTGAACTTTGGCTTCGACTTGTTGAAG
The DNA here is from genome assembly GCF_039541315.1 of Bremerella cremea. Classification (GTDB taxonomy): domain Bacteria; phylum Planctomycetota; class Planctomycetia; order Pirellulales; family Pirellulaceae; genus Bremerella; species Bremerella cremea. The sequence goes on from NZ_BAABFZ010000003.1 coordinate 1,236,059, forward strand.
TCGGTGATCTTCTGGGTGACCTGGCGGGCATACGCATCCATCGGCTTCACGCGGCCGTGATGATAGACCGGGATCTGTCGCCAGATATCATCCGGAAAGGGCTCGGCGGCGTTGACCGTGCTGCTTGCCAGCAAACTGCCACACAGCACCAGGGCTGCGATCCAGGTCGTTTGAAGGATACTGTTTTTCATTGCATTACCAGTCATTATCGCGAAACCACTTCTGACTCGATCTTGGCCGGATGAGCTTTCGCTCGGGCCTCGGGATCGGTCGAACGTTTTGTCTTGAAGAAATAGGCACGCATGTAGAACATGCACGCGATACCCCCGATCACGAACAAACAGCCCCAATAACGGAGCGCTGTGCCCGGATCGTAATTGACCGAGAAGACCGACTTATAGACTTCTGGGTCGTTGCTGCGGCTTGGCACGAACTCGCGATACTGCGGCGTGCCGGCCAGGTAAGGACCATCGAACGATTCCTGGAAGATACGCAGATCGCGTCGACCAGCCGGTTCGGTGAAGTCGTCCGGAGCGTTCATCGTGATCCAGATATCACGCTTCAAAAGTGCGGTCTGCGTGAATAACAAATCGCCACTCTTCGCGTCGACAGCCAGTCCGTCCGGCTTGCTCATCAGCGAAGCTTCGTGCCGAGCTGGCTCACGCGATTTGCCTTTCAAATCATACGCATAGATCACCGTGTTGATCTCTTGCGGCTTGCTGCGATCGAGGCTGGGATCGCTCAGGTTCTTGCGAGCCAACGGATCGATGCCGTTCGGCGTATCGTCACTCCAGAACAGCGTCTGGCGGTCGGTATCGATCGCCAGACTGTTGGGGTGCCCCTTCCTGGTGTAGGTGTAAACGTACGACACGCGTGGCTCTTCGGTCGATGACTTGCCGATCGCGTTGTTGGTAACATCGGTGAAGTAAATCTGCTTGGCCGACGGATCGACCACCAGACTGGTGACCACACCGGTTCCCTTCAGCCATTCGACATCCATTTCGGTTCCGTCGGTCTTCATGCGACCGATCGACTTGGTAGCCGGATTGCCAAAGTAAACCCAGTCGGCCTGGGAATCGACGGCCAGGCCACGCGGCGAACGCTCGAACATCGAAATCGCACGCAGACTACCGCCAGCGATATCGGCCTGCATCAACACATCGACATCACCACGAGCCAGGCGGTTAGGCTGTTTCGACAGCCACCACAGCTTGCCTCCATCGACGTCGATGACCAGGTTCCGCGGATTCTTGCCTGCCGAGCGAATCAGTTCCGAGGCAGGCTCGGACGCGTCACCCAGATTCTTGGCGTAGATGGCCTGTGACTTCTCGGTATCGTCGATCCAATACAGAAACTCTCCGTGACGTCCCACGTAGGTTGGATTGCGGGAAGCAGGCACATCGATCTTTTCCATCTGATCGCTGCCTTGCTTCAGCATCATCACGTATCGGTCGTGTAGTCGATCGATGTACTGAACATCGCTCGAATAATGCGACGGCTGCGAGGTACCAGGATCGAGGCGGCGTTCAAATTGATCGAGATGAATGCGGAAACCGATCGGGTACGACTGAATCGGCATCGAGAGCTTCACCTGGCGATCGCCCACTTTTACGGTGCGCTGCGTCGAGCCTTCACCGAGGCCGACGTCAGGTTCATTCATGTGAGCCCGGAGCCAGAACTCTTCCGATTCCCCATCGACGGTCAAACGGACCTTCGCGGCCGGAGTATTGCCCATCGGCCCCGAGACACCAAAGGCAACCGGCATCGGCTGAGGCTTCGGCTTATCAGAAGGGACGAAGCTTTTGACATACATCTTGAGCGTGGCGAATGGCATCTTGAATGCATCGACCGCACTGGCTTCGGTTCCCTTCTCATTGAGTTCACCCGAAGCGACGACCGACTTGCGATTCCAATAGCGATAGAAAACTCGCTTCGACTCGGGGGCATCGGGATCGGTCGCATCTTTGGCAACGCCTTGGATCACATCGATTCGCGAACCAGCTTCCCCACCACGCATCAACTCGGCGACGTCTTTCTCGCCGAAGTCGTACCAGTAGTGGCCATAGACATCCGACTCGAAGCCCTGCATGTTCATCTGCGGCATGTTCGCCAGCAGCGTCAACTGATCGACCTTTTTGTCTCCCTCGAAGATGTCGACCACGACGGTCGGATTGCGTGGCTCGGCACCTTCCTCTTCTGGTACTTCGACCCAGGCAAACTCTTGCCCGTCGACCTGATCGAGCTGGGCCGTCGGGTAGTAGGCTTTGATTTGATACTTGAGGTCGCTTCCTTCCAGCGACTGCGGTTCTTTCTGCAAGTTCTCTTGAACCTGGATCACCGTCTTCTTGCCACCGGCGTACAGTATCAGCTGGCCGCTTTCACCAATCGAACCCTCTTCCGGAACGCACTCGAGGAAGGCTTCCGTCGCGGCGCGATTGCCGGCCATGTGGAAGGTCATGTAGCCACCGCCGCTGCGCTGGCTATCGCCGATGCCGTACTTGTACTTCGGCTGCTGTGGTGCCTTGAAGACCGACATGCGAATCGGAATCCATTGCTCACCGACCGGCTTCATCGTTCCGTCCGACGCGCGTTCGGTGGTCTTGGGCATGCTCATCATCAACTGCACGGTCGGCGTGTTTTCCCACCAGTTGCAGTCGGCATAGTAGTCCAGCACTTCCAACTTCACGTCGTCCCGGTTAAACAAGACGTTGCCGGCACGATTTCGCATCGAGGAGTACAAAACCGGTTTGAACCAGCGAGCCAACTCTGGTTCGGCCACTTTCCAGTTGGCGAAGCCGTCGTCGTAGGCAGACCAGTTGAACATCCCTGGTTCGAAGTCGATCGTGTGCCGTTCGATCGTGGCTGGATCGGCCATCACCAGGGGATTCGACTGAGGACTGTCATCGACTCGCAGATCGAAGTAGTAAGCATTGTCGAACGCAAGCTCTGACGAAGCGTGTTCCCACACGTGAACCTGAGCGTCGATCCCCTTGGTTCGGCTAATGGCACCGCTCAGCAGCAACATCAGCAAACCGATGTGCGTGATCACGAAGCCGGTCTGATGCCGTTTCCAGGGATAACGAATCGCTGCCGCGCAGAAGATGTTGATCGCCAGCAGGCCGTAGATCAGTCCGAACCACCACGAGCGGTAGACGTAGAACTGCACCACGTCAGTATTGAAGGTTGCTTCGACGAAGGTTGCGTATATCAACGCAATCGCCATCGCACTCAGCAGCACCACGGCCAAGCTAAGGGAAGCGGCAAACTCGTAGATGTGAAGCAGCACCCGGATCGCTAGTGGTTGATCTGGGGAGACAAGTTTGGGTCTTGCCACGTTCTATTCCATGGAGGTCAGGAAGCACGCCAACGCCAGCGCACCGGCAGGCTCGTGGTTTCGGGAATCCGAATAGGAAGGATCTTCACCCTTAGCCACGGCAGCGGCACCACGTTCGCGGCTTCGTATGTTTATCGGGGGTTGAACACCGGGAAGCGGGGCCCGATCTTCAGGTATCATTTGGCTAAAACGTCTCGTTAGCGAACGACTTACGCATAAGCGGATGTCGTTCGCTGACGAGACTATTCTCTATTATAGCGCCCCGCCCCCGGACGGATACATGGTCTTTGGGGTGGGATGGCCCAGAAGGACCGATCCGAGGTTCCGATTTTGCCGTTCTGGGACTTCGGGCAGAAACGAAAACAGCCGTGGATCGAATTGGCTCGAGCCACGGCTGTGTGAATTTCGATTTTTTCCGCGACGAATCGCTTACGGAAGCATGCTCAGCACGCCATCCATCAGGGTGCTGCTCAGAGCGTAAGGCTCGTTGTAGCTCCACATGTTCCACATCAGGTCGGTGACCATCAGGCCGCAACCGATCATCAGAACCGCAGTAAGCCCCAGGCTCAGGACGTTCATCAGCGAGTAAGGGACTTCCGCCGGAGCTGCTGCAACCGGAGCCGCTGCCCTGGAACTAGTACCAGCCATCGCTGGCTCGTCCGCCTCCAGGCCATCGCCTGCATCGCCCAGACCACCGAAGTCGCCCCCTTCCAGGGTCGAACTACCGAACAGGCCCGATTCCGATGACATCGAGTCGGAATCGAGGGCAATCACCTGCGATCCGCTGTCGTCGTCTTCCAGGTCCCCTTCAATCGGCGTCAGCATGAAGTCGGCTTCGGCACCACCGCCAAGGGCTTCGATACCGTCGTCGTCATCGCCGGCACTTGCTGCCACGGCGACTTCTTCGGCGTCGTCCGCACTGATCAGTTCCAGTCCGCTGTCGCCGCTCGAAAGCGAGAACTCGCTGTCGTCTTCCGAATCAGAAGCCAAGCCAACGCCGCTGTCGTCGTCGATCAGATTGATTTCGCTGCCATCGTCTGCCGAGACTTCGTCGTCAGCCAGCCCCAGTTCGCTTTCACTCACCAGCAGGTCCATGCTGCTGTCTTCGTCATCTTCGATGTCGAGCGTCAGCTCCCCGCTGCTGTCATTATCTTCCAGACCGATCCCGCTGGTGCCGAGGTCGAGCGAGTCATCTTCCAGACCAAGGCTCAAACCGCTGCCGGTACCTTCCGGATCGGATGGTTCCGAACCGAGGTCAATGTTCGCGTCGCTGCCGTCGTCGACCAAGCTCAGCTCTTCGTCGTCGTCATCCGCCAGGCTGAATTCTTCTTCGTCAACAGGCTTATTGATCGACGAGCCTTCCAGAATGTCGGAACCTTCTCCCAGCGAAAGACTGCTGAGGTTTGATTCGGCGGCAGGGTCGATGCTGCTGGACGAGTCGCCCAAACCGATATCGCTATCCAGGTTGAGCGAGCTATCGGAGTCATCGCTGATGATATTGGACGATCCGGCATCGCCGTCGCCTACGTCCGAGATCAAAAGGCTGTCCATCGAGCCGGACGAGCCTTCTTCAGGATCCGAAATGCCGCTCAGTTCGAACTCCTGGCTTTCGCTGTCGCTGCTGCCTGCGTCCGAGAAGCCAATACCTTCCTCGGCCATGATCGAGCGAGCTTTATCGAGTTCGTCTTCCTTGAACTTCCAGCTGGAACCGTCACGAAAGGCACGAACCTTACCACGTTCGCGCAGATCTTGAATCGTCTCTTCGGAAACGCCCAGCTTGGCGGCAAAGTCAGAAAGCGGAATATAGTCGGCCATGATGGCTCCCAAAGGTACCAACCTCGTAGAGAGCCACAGACCAACGCGGCGCCCTACGACTGATTGAGCAATGTGCGAATCTCACGCGGGCTAGGAGTGCCCCCGTTGAATTCCTCGATGAGTAAATCCCATTGTAAGTTGCGAACGCTGCGCAGGGAAACTTTTCCGTTGTTTCCATCGACGTGATATACGGCCATCACCCTCGTCTCAGGGTCGACCATAATCATCAACTGGCCACCGTCATCCGACTTCGCTGAATGCACGACCAAACCGGCCGAGACCGGTAGCCCGGCATGCTTCTGGGCAAATACAGATGAGGTATCACGGAAAAGTTCTACGCAGAGCATCACAGCGACCATTACCACAGCCGCCGAGAGGATCGACTTCCACATAAATCACCTAGATTACGCGATTTACGGAATCGGACCTCTATGACCTATTCTAGAAGCCCATTTCCGAGATGCAACTATTTATCTGACGGTTGGTTAGGGAGATATGGGGGACTTCAACACCCGGTCGGGTGGAAAGCAAGCCCAACAGGCCCTATTTTCCGAAGAGTCGGGAGTTTACCAGCGGGCCGGAAACCGACAAACAGCGATATCGATGCATTGACGGCGGCGGGGGAAATCTCTGCGAGAAAACCACCATTTCGGGGAGAACGCTCGCAAGTAGATCGCGTTGGCGAATGGGCGAGAAAAAACTTAGTCAAGAAAGAACATCGGCCGACGGACTAATCCGTCGGCCGAACATTCATTTCCCCCCCGGGATTTAATTCAAACACACTTACGTGCGTTGTCTTTTTAGGTAAGTCCGCTGTAAAGCGGAGGTTATCGAGGTGTCATTTGCCCCGACGCTAAGAGTTATCGGCAGTCGGAGCGATCGTATTGAAGCTCTTTTAGGTTGAATCTCGAAAATTCCAACGGAGCCCCGCAACCCTCCCTTTCTACCCAGACCTACACCTGCAGGAAACGACTTGGAATTTTGTCTGATCTGTTGAGGGTCGAAATGTCGATTCTAACGATTAACGCGAGTTTCCCTATTGTTCCGCCTCCTACCCCGGGACGAGCGGTGCCATATCGAGAAGGAGTTCGATTGTGCAACAGACGGACGCCCCCAAGATTTCCCAGTCGATTGCCGCAAAGCTTGGTTGGCCGATTCTGATCGGTTCCGCCCTGACGGTTCTCTTTTATGGTGCCATTCACTTTGGCGTCATTCCCCAACATTCCCTGCTGCGATATGTCACCGCTCACCCGGTTGAATACGCGGAAGTCGGAATGTTCATGGTGGGTGTCGCCGCCTTACTGCTGAAGGCAGGCCAGCTTGTCGGTGAATTCCGTTCGCTGAGCCAGGTCGACCTGCCACCGCAGGAAAATGGCCGTAACAAGATTGAACATGCCCCAGCTTTGCTGGAATGCCTTTATCAATTGCCGGAGTCGCTCCATCCGACACTGCTGTTTCAGCGGTTGTCGAAAGGACTTCGCCATGTCCACGCCAGCCAGACCGCGGCCGGCCTGCAGGACGAAATGAAGTACCTGGCCGATATCGACCAGGAAAAATGCGAGCATGACTACTCGATGGTTCGGATCGTGATCTGGGCCACCCCAATGCTCGGCTTCTTGGGTACCGTTATCGGTATCACGCTGGCCCTGGGTAATCTGTCGCCGGAAGCCCTGGTGAATGAGCCCAAGGTCGCAATGGAAAGCCTGCTGCAAGGCTTGAGCGTCGCGTTCGATACGACGGCACTCGCGTTGACCTTGAGCATTGGCTTGATGTTCGCCCAGTTCGTGGTTGGTCGCATCGAGTCGGAAATCTTGAGCAGTGTCGACCAACTGGCCGCCGACGAGCTGACCGCACGATTCGAGACCGAAGGCAGTGCCACTGATCCAAGCGTGTTGGCCGTGAAGAAGATGGCTGAACGCACCATTCAAACAACGCAAGACCTGGTCGTTCGCCAGACCGAACTATGGCGAGATACCGTGTCGACCGCTCATCAGCATTGGCAACGCCTGCTGACGACCAGCACCGATCAAATGGAAACCGCCCTGCACAATGCGTTGTCGGAATCGCTGAAGACGCATGCGGAAGCCTTGGCCTCGGCCCAGCAGCATTCGATGCAGCAATCGTCGGAACAACTCAATGGTGTGATCGACGCGTTGTACCAGGTCAGTTCGTCGATTCATTCCCAGCATGAACAGATGACCGAGCAAGGCACGATTCTATTGAAGGTGGTCGAAGCAACGGGCGAAGTCGCGAGCCTCGAAGAGTCGCTCAATCGCAACCTCGCTTCGCTCGCCGGCAAGCAGCACTTTGAAGAAACAGTGCAAAGCCTGGCAGCGACCATCCACCTGCTTAACTCGCGTATGTCCGGCACCGGACATAACGCGGTTCAACTCGATCGCAAGGACAAAGGTCAAGCCGCGTGAGTCGACGTCGTTCAGCACGACATACGGTCGAGATCTCGCTGTTCCCCTTTCTGGCCGTCCTGATCTGCACCATGGGAGCACTAATCGTGCTGTTTGTGGTGATGGTCTTGCAGGCCCGAACGGAAGCAGTCGCGGTCGAACTGCCGGCCCTTTCGGTCCCGGCTCCGGTGGAAGAACCAGAGCCGACGGTGGAAACTCCTGCTCCTCAACCGCAGGTTGACTACACCGATAAGATGGCCGAACTTCAACAACTGCGCGAGCAGCGTCTCGCTCAGTTGAAAGATGTCCGCCTGCAGTTGTCCGGTCTCGAAGACCATAGCCATCGCTTGACCGAGAAGATCAAGCGTCTGCGGGGTGATATTGCCGTGCTGGAAGGTGAAACCAGCAACGTTACGGGCAGTGCCGACGACTTTGAAACTCAGAAACAACGACTTCAGCAAGAGCTGAACCAGGCCCTGTCCGAACTGGATAAGGCCAAGAAAGATGCGGAAGGTCGCAAGCCAGCTTATGCCCTTGTTCCTTACGACGGCCGCAGCGGCACACGTCGACAACCTATCTACATCGAGTGCACCGCCGATCGCGTTATCATTCAGCCGGAAGGCATCGGCCTGACCGGTAACGATTTCCAAGAGCCCCTTGGCCCTGGCAATCCGCTGGCGGCTTCGCTGCGCACGATTCGTGAATACCGACAATCACAAGGTGTGCCTGGCCAAGGCAACCCTTACCCACTCTTGATCGTTCGCCCAGGCGGCGCCGAGTCGTATGCCGCGGCCCGGGAAGCCTTGGAAGGGTGGGACGACGAGTTTGGTTATGAACTGGTCGACGACGATACCGAACTGGCTTACCCGCCTGCCGACCGCATGCTGGGCAAGCGTCTGATCGAAACGGTTGAACTGGCCCGCCGCCGCAAGATTGCCATCATCATGGCAGCACCCAAGAAGTATGGCCGCGTGGAAGATCAGTACCTGGTCGCCAGCCGCAACGGCGGATTCCGCTCTGCCGGCGGCGACAGCGACGAACCGTTCCTCGAGAACCGTTTCGTCGAAGGTGGCAACGGCACCAGTAGCGTCGAAGGAGAACAATTCGGCGGGACCGGTCAGATGGGTACCGGCAAGGCAAACAACCTGCAGGAAGGCAGCCAGCCTCCGATGGACCAGCAGGCCAATGGCCCTGGCTTCTATCCACAGCAAGCTCCTCCAGAACAAAAGACCGCCGATGGCCGGCAGGGCTCGCCATACGCTCAACCACCAGGGCCTCAGGCACCACAGAATGTTTCTGGCGGAACCGGCGGCACGCGTTCGTCCACCAAGCCGATCGCTGCAACGCGAGGCGGCAACTGGGCATTACCAAACGCTGGCCCCAAGAGCACTGCCATCACCCGCCCGGTCACCCTGGTGATTAGCGGTCAGCAGATGACATTGGTTCAAGAACGTGGCGTGCTGGGTCCTGCTGAAACCGTTCCGGTGGACGCCGACATGAAGGCCGCGACCGAGAAACTGGTTCGCTTGATCCATACTCGTATCGATAGCTGGGGCATCGCCGGCCGAAACTTCTACTGGAAGCCAGTGCTGGAAGTGACCATCGAACCAGGCGGAGAGCCTGCGACTCAACAGCTCGAGACTTTGTTGTACGGTTCCGGTATCGAGGTGAAACGCAAGTGAGACGTCCTGCGAAGAAGTCGAGCGGCGATCAGAACGCCCCTTCCCTCGATTCGTTTCTCGACGTGGTCACCAACCTCGTTGGCATTCTGATCATTTTGATCATGGTCGTGGGGATCACCGCGCGAGATGCCATCGTCGATGCCGCCGCAGGCAAGACCGAGTCGGTCGAACCGCCCACTCTTTCGATCCCTGCCCGGTCCGCGACTGCCCCGGTGGAACTCGCCCCGCCAACGCCACCTGAACCCCAGGGCCCTTCGCTAGAAGAACTGAAGGGTGTCGCCCAGGACATCGCTTCGATCCAGAACCAGATCATGCAGGCCCAAGAGCAGGCCAAGCTGGCGTTTGAAGAACGCAACCAACTGCAACTCTTTTTGACTTCGGCCGAATCGACGCTGGATCAAAAGCAAAGCGAGCTTTCCGACAGCAAGCAACGAGAGGTCATGCAACAGCGCGAACTGCTTCAGATCACGCAGCAGCTCGAGCAGATGTACGATCAAATCGAAAGCATCCACCAATATCAACCGGAAGTGAAAGAGCTGGCTCACTATCCGACGCCGCTGGCCAAAACGGTATTCGGTCAGGAAGAACACTTTCGGTTGAAGAATGGACGAATCTCGTACGTACCGATGGAGCGTCTCGTGGAAGCGATGAAGAACGATGCACGCAACCATCTCGATCGCGCTCGCCGGGACGGCAAAGCGGTTTCGCGCGTCGGCCCGATGAATGGCTTCATCATGGAATATACGTTGGTGAATCGTTCGTACGAAATGGATACAGCACTTGGCACCGCAACCCGCGGCGGTGTCGAGTTGCTGAACTTCACCCTCGAGCCAGAATCGGAAGACGTCGGCTTCCCTGTCGAAGAAGCCTTGCGACCTGGTTCACGATTCCGCGACATCATCGCGTCGCTCGATCCAGGCCGCACGACGATCACGGTCTGGACGTATCCTGACAGCTACGCCAGTTTCCGCTCGGTCCGTGACGATCTGTATGAGATCGGTTTCACCACGGCGGCGCGTCCTCTGCCGAAAGACTACCCAATCGGGGGCAGCCCAAGCGGCTCGCGTTCGTCCGCTCAGTAGTTGCTGGCTTACAAGTCGTAGCGGAATCGCCTGGGATTCCGCTACAAAAATGGCGTTCGGACATTAAGGTCTCGTCTGGTTTGCGGCAGGCGCCCGACTGACCTTCGCTAGACAATGATCTACAATGATTGCTTTGCGAGCCGCCTCTTTCCCCATCTTCTGGCATGAATCCGACCCCGCAGCAACTCATTGAATGGGACAAGCACTACGTTTGGCACGCCTTCACCCAGATGGCCAGTTACGATCCGCTGATCATTGAATCGGCGGAAGGGTGCGAACTGATCGACCTCGACGGTCGACGATTAATCGACGGCGTCAGCAGCATGTGGTGCAATGTGCATGGCCACCGCCACCCGGTCATCGACGCGGCAATCGTCGCGCAGATGGGCAAGGTTGCCCACGTGACGAATCTTGGCTGCTCGAACAGCACGACGATTCGTTTAGCAAAGCGTCTGGCCGATCTTACGCCTGGCGATCTCGATCACGTCTTCTTCTGCAGCGACGGCGCTTCGGCCTTGGAAGTTGCGATCAAGCTTGCCTTTCAGTACTGGCATCAATGCGACAACCCTCAGCCAGGCAAGACGAAATATATCGGCTTCGAAGACGCCTATCATGGCGACACGATCGGCACAATCAGCGTCGGCGGTGTCGACAAATTCAACTCGGTGTTCAAGCCGCTAATGTTCCCGGTGCATCGCCTGCCGATCCCTGACCGGCGGACCCCTTCGCTGGAAACAAGCTGCGAGCATCACCTGCAGATTCTCGAAGACACGCTGGCTGAGCATCACGAGTCGATCGCGGCTGTCGTGATCGAACCTCTCGTGCTGGGTGCCGCCGGAATGATCGTCCAGCCGCATGGCTACCTGCGCGGCGTGCGTGAACTGACTCGCAAGTACAACGTGCTGCTGATTGCCGACGAAGTTGCGGTCGGGCTCGGCCGGACCGGGACGATGTTTGGCTGCCAGCAGGAAGAGGTCGTGCCTGATATTCTTTGCCTTGGCAAGGGCTTGACGGGCGGCTATCTGCCGATGAGCGCCGCGATTGCTTCCACCGAAATCTGGAACGCTTACCTCGGCGACTTTTCTGAAGCGAAGCAGCTTTGTCACGGGCACACGTTCGGCGGCAATCCATTAAGTGCCGCGGCCGCATTGGCCACCCTCGACTTGTTCGATCAGGAAGAAACACTTGCCGGATCGCCTGCCAAGATCGAGCGAATTGCTGGTCACTTGCAAACCCTTGCCAACCATCCGCATGTCGGCGATGTCCGGCAATACGGTATGATTGCCGCAGTGGAACTGGTGAAAGATCGCACCACCGGCGAACCATTTCCATGGACAGAACGCCATGGGCACCAGGTTTGTCAGTACGCGTTGAACCATGGCCTTTGGATTCGTCCGCTGGGCAACGTCTTGGTAATCATGCCCCCCCTGGCCATCTCTCTCGAGCAGATCGATACGATCTGTCAGGTGATCAGCGATGGTATCGACTTCGTGACTCGCAACAAGGCAGATGGAAATGAGTGAACCTCGTTACCTGCTGATTCAGATTCGAGATGCCGACGATCCGATTCGTCACCAAGAGGTCGATTGCTTCGCTGCTGCCCTCGATTGTTCGCGGGACGCGATCACAGTATTCGACCTACTCAAGCAGTCGCTTCAGCCAGCTGATTTAGCGGATATCGATATGGTGATGATCGGTGGTTCGGGCCGATACAGCGTGACCAGCGATGCCCCGTGGATGCAGGTCGCGCTAGGGAGCCTTCAGCGACTGCTGGATGCCGGAAAGCCGACCTTCGCGTCATGCTGGGGTTTTCAAGCCTTGGCCCGGGCAGCTGGCGGGACGGTGATTCACGATCTGCCGCATGCGGAACTAGGAAGCAATCCGGTCTATCTGACCGAAGCTGGACGGCTCGATCCCATCTTCTCGCAACTGCCCCTTCGCTTTCTCGCGTACATGGGACACGAAGATCGCGTCATCGAAATGCCACCAGCAACGACCCTGCTGGCCAGCAACGACAACGTGGCCCAACAGGCATTCCGGTTCGACGATCGGCCAATCTATTGCACGCAGTTCCATCCCGAGCTGACACTCGACTCATTGATGGATCGCATTGCCGCGTATCCGGAATATTGCGAGAGGATTGCGAAGATTCCGTACGAGGTTTTCCGCCAACAATGCCACGCTGCCACCGAGAGCGAGACGCTACTCCGCGTCTTTCGCGATCACTTTCTAGGCAAGTAATTCGCGCACTGGTTCGTCCGTACACGAACTCTCCCCCGCGCAGAGGGCCCCTGGTTTCACGCCCCGTCTACGACAAAGTCGGAATAACCTGCAACATCGCTACAAAGCTCAGTTGGTTACGGGTAACCCCGCCATACGCTGGCAACGTCTCACTTGCTGCTGACCTAAGCTTTGACTCAGAACGTATTTTGATCCATTCGCGCGCCGAAGGGCCAAAAAGAAGACGATGTTTGCAACCAGACACACGGGCAGTCCGTCTCCAACGGCGGAAGTGTCGAAGAAATTCGGTTACGGCGGAGTGAATGAATTCATCACTCCGTTGATTGTGCTTGTATGGGGTTGCCTCATCGCGGTGGGGTTTATTGCCCTGCTCTTTTATCACAACACGCCGGGAACACGAAGTGATTCTAATCCGGTGTGGCAAGTGAATCGCCTGATCGAGTTAGATCCGTCGCGGGCCAACTTGCTGGTCTTTATTCACCCGCAATGTCCTTGCTCGACCGCTACGATGGGCGAATTAGCCAGGATTCAAGCGGCCTGTGGCAGCAACGTGTTAACCCACCTGATTTTGTATCAACCTGACAATGAAAAGTGGTCGACCGCTTCGATGATGGCCCAGGCAATCGAAATCCCGAACCTACATATCCTCGCTGATCCCAAAGGCAATTTAGCCAAGCAATTCGGCGCCGAGACTTCTGGGCATGCCATGCTGTTTGCGCCGGATGGTCATCGGATCTTCAGCGGCGGCATAACGGCCGGTCGAGGCTGCGAGGGAGACAACCCAGGCAGGCAAGCTGTCATCAGCTACGTCAACCAACACCAGGTGTTCTGCGACAAGGCGAGCGTTTACGGATGTCCGATTGTTGAAGGCCTGACAGCGAAGCGGACGGAAACCAAGGAACCTGCTCGTGCAATTGAGTGAAGATCGCCCGATCAATGATCGCGCACGCGAGCTGCTCGAAGAGCACCGCGATGCGATTTATCGGCGAACCGATCGCATGTTTGCCTGGCTGATGCTATTTCAATGGCTTGCCGGGATCGTGCTGGCGGTTTGGATCTCACCCTATTCTTGGGCGGGTCGCTCATTCTTTGTTCACCCTCACCTGTGGTCCGCTGTATTTTTGGGTGGGCTATTAAGCAGCCTCCCGATCTTCCTGGCGTATTTCCTCCCAGGACGTAACATCACCCGACTAACGATCGCGGTGGCCCAAGGTTTATATTCGGCACTGCTGATTCACCTGATGGGTGGACGGATTGAAGCACACTTCCACGTCTTTGGTTCGCTGGCGTTTCTTGCCTTCTACCGCGACTGGAAAGTGCTTTCCGCCGCGACGCTGGTGATTGCGACCGATCACCTGGTTCGGGGCATATTCTGGCCGGAATCGATCTATGGCATCTCGATGTTTGGCTGGCGCCGCTCGATCGAACATATTGGCTGGGTCGCATTCGAGGACGTGTTCCTCTTCTATTCGATCTGGATCAGTTGTCGCGAGATGACGATCATCGCTAACCGCCGTGCTGAAATGGAGCGAATGCAGACGGAAGTCGAACGCGAGGTGACTGACCGTACCCGGGAAATCGAACTGCAGCGACTTGTCTTGCAGGAATCGCACGAGCGTCTGGAACGGCAAACCGTCGAACTGAAGAAAGCGATCGAAGCCAGCGAAGGGGCGAACCGCGCTAAGAGTGCGTTCCTGGCGAACATGAGCCACGAAATCCGCACGCCTTTAACAGCGATCCTGGGCTTTGCCGATGTCTTGCTCGAATCAGGCGATCTGAAGCAAGCACCGCCAGAACGTGTCGATGCCATCGAAACAATTCGTCGGAACGGCTCGCACTTGATCTCGCTGATCAACGACGTGCTCGATCTTTCCAAGATTGAAGCGGGTAAATTCCAGGTCGAGAACCTCCCTTGTTCACTGCATCGATTGCTTTGCGATCTGCGGCACCTGATGCTCGTTCGAGCGGAAGAGAAGAAGCTGGCGATCAACATCCAATACGAGACCGCCATCCCTGACATGATTCTGACCGACCCAACCCGGTTGCGTCAGATCGTCATGAACCTGCTGAGCAACTCGATCAAGTTCACGCAAGAAGGCGAAATCAACCTGAAGGTCTCGTTGATCGGCAAGAGTGACCAGCGGCAAATTCAGATCGATGTCAGCGATACAGGCATTGGCATCTCGGACGAAATGCGAGATCGCTTGTTCCAGCCATTCACCCAGGCCGACGGATCGATGTCACGCCGATTCGGTGGAACTGGTTTGGGTCTGACCATCAGTCGCCACTTTGCCAAGCTCTTGGGCGGCGACTTGTCGATTGTCGACACATCGCAGCGTGGCTCAACGTTCCGCCTCGTGATCGATCCAGGTCCGCTGCATGACGCGACGTTCGATCAACCTGAAATGCTACAGAAGCCCCCTACCGCAAAACCAAAGGCCGAGCCAACTCCGAAAAATGTTCTGGAAGGTTTGCGAATTCTGCTCGTCGAAGACGGCCCCGATAATCAGCGATTGATTTCGTTCTTACTGAAGAAGGCAGGTGCCCAGGTCGAACTGGCCGAGAACGGCGAGCAGGGCTACATGCGGGTTCACGAGTCGGACGATCCGTTCGACATCATCCTGATGGACATGCAAATGCCGATCATGGATGGCTACACGGCTACCTCGAAACTGCGTGCCGATGGATATCAGGTGCCAATCATCGCCCTGACCGCCCATGCCATGGCGGAAGATCGGAACCGCTGCATTGAAGCTGGCTGCACCGACTATTCGACCAAGCCAATCGATCGCACCAAGCTGATCGAATTAATTCGCTTCCACGTTCAGCCGACGTGGGCCAACCCGTAGTCTTCTCGCTACGACGCAGGCCGGGCACTTCTTCGTGCCACGAAATAAGCCACCGGCAAGCCCATCAAGATCGTCAGGATGCTGAGCATCGTCGTCGGCAACTGAGGCTCATCTGCCTGGAGCCCCGATAGGTCTTGCATTACACCGCTGGCCAAAATCCAGGTGACCATCACCAGGTACAAGATGGGTGGCAGGGGATAAAGCGGCATTCGGTAAGGATGTGGCAAGTCGGTCCTTCTTCGCAAGACGAACACACTCGAAACGACCAGGCCAGAGATCACTGCCAGTCCGATGGCGGTGTAATTCAAGATGGAAAGAAAGGGGCCAGACCAGATCATCACGATCGCGGTCAAACCTTGCACCAGGATTGCCGCGACCGGTGTTTGGCGATGGGCATGCAGTTGGGCTGCGAACTTCGGAAAGGCTCCGTCATGCGCCATGGCGAACGCGATCCGTGGCCCCGACAACATGTAAGCACTCACCGAGGCCAACATGCCAAGGCCCAGCAAAATCGAAACCACGTCAGCGACTTGCGTCCCAAAGAGCCTTTGAGCGGCAAGCTGCGCGACGGGGATCACTTCCGGATAACTCAACTGCGTCATCTCGTGAGGATCGAGCGCGTAAACGTAGGTTAAATTCACTAGCAAGTACAACAGCATCACCGAGGCACATCCGGCGATCAGGCTTCGCGGCAGCAAACGCTCGGGATCGCGGACTTCGCCGGCGACGTAAGCAGCGGCGTTCCATCCGGTGTAGGCGTAGCTGACGTAGATCAATCCAACACCCAGCGTGAAGAACTCGCTGGAGTCAGGCAGATGGCTGGCCTGGAAGTGCGACCAGTCGCCACTGCCGAAGGTACAGCCAATGATGACCAAGGCAACGAGAAAGCTGAGCTTCAGCAGCGTCGAAGCGACTTGCATGCCGCTGCTCTCGCGATGCCCCAGGCAATGAACCATCAGCAGAAAGATCACAAACAGCGTCGCCAAGGTTGGTTCGAGGTACTGGGTGAAGCCACCGAAGTCGAATCCCTGAGTCAGCGGAATTGAAAGATAGTTCGCCGCGAGTCTGCCGACAACCGCCGTGGGTGCCGCGAAACCGAGGACAAATGTCGCCCAGCCAACAACGATCCCGGCCGAGCGTCCGAACGCTTCTCGCACGAACAGATAGTCGCTGCCAGCGCGAGGCAACATCGTGGCGAGTTCCGCAATCGTGACGGTGCCACACAAAGCGAGGATGCCGCCGAGCGTCCAGATGAACATCAAGCCGGCCGGGTTAGCAGTATCGTGAAGGGTGAAGCCGGAGGATGTCAGAATCCCGGCCCCAACCATGCTGGCCACGACGAGAAAATAAGCCGCCCAGAAACCGAACTTCCGAGGTTGGTCCGGATGCGAAGTCGAGTCCTCTTCCTGAGGAGGCGGCGCGTCGTTTACCACTTGATTGTTACGCTGTCGTTGACTTTCAGGCCGAGAAACTTCGCCGCACTATCACCAATCAACGAAAGCTCCAGGCAACCACTGTTGCCCAGGATTGCAACGTACGTCATTTCGGGCTGATCGTGATCGGCCGGATAGATACCTAACGTTGTGTGGCCGCTGCATTCAATCGAAGTGCGATCGTCCCCGGGCACGTCCACTAACTGGTCGTGCGTCAGATCGGTAATTGCGTCGCCTGACTCCGATATGGAGACGACTTTTCCGGAGATACGACTCGCCACGACTACAAATTCCTGATGTGGGGAAGAGAGGAATATTGCGAGCGATTCTAGCTATCTTCACTCAATTCGCCAAGCATCTTGTCACGGCTTATGGCGGACAACCTGCCAATCTCCGCTATTCATGCGTGATCTTAACGGGTCCTCCCGCCCCAAACCCATACTTATGGGCCGCATCCCCTTGAACGATCGCCAGCTCCAATTGCCCGGTCGAACCAAACAGGGCCACTAACGAGCCCGGGTCACGATCGCCGTAGGTCGACACCACGCCGGTCACGGATTGCCCCAGCGCATCGATCCGGATCGATCGGAGGTTCCATTCTTCAGGAATGTCTTCGGCGAAGATATTGGTCACCATGTTGCCGAACGAATCAGCGTAGACGAATTGACCATCGATCGTCTGGCCATCGCGTGTGGCCAGGATGTTGGCCGTGGTCACCGGCGAAACCAAGGGCATGGTCAACGCTTCGCCAAGACTCTCAAGCGGAATGCCTCGCACCAGATGTGCGGCAGCCGGAGCCATAATATCGCGACCGTGGAACGTGCTCGAACGACGCGGTCCGAAGTAGACCTCGTTGTTGAGATACACAGCTGCTTTGACCGGATAGCGCGAGGCAACGACATCGAACAAACCATTGTCGGGCCCGATGACCACTTGCCCATGGATGATGGCCGCCACGATCTTGCGATCGGTCCCGACGCCTGGGTCGACCACGCAAACATGCACCGTTCCATCAGGAAACGATTCGATCGCGCGGAGCATCGTCCAACTGGCATGCCGCACATCTTGAGGTGGTACGGCGTGCGTCACGTCGACAATCATGGCTTCACGAGCCACCATGTGCGCGGCCACTTTCATCTCGGCCACGTAGAACGAGTCGCCATGAAAATCGGTCGTCAGAGCAATGATTCCGCCAGGAGCAAACATGATGTGGACTCATCCGCGGGATAGAAGTCGTGGCCCTTGCCAGAGGAAGCCACCTTTCGGGAATTATACCTTATGGTATTTCGCGAGCGACGATCGACCACAACGCCGATCGTCATTGCAGAGAATGCGGTAGATATGCCAGTCGTTTTTCACGACGCTGCTGCCTGGCGAAAAAGAACGAGCCGCTCGCTTGAATGCGACACTCTGCCAAACATACCGCATCGGACGATAAACCCGACGCGGCTTTGATGACCCTTCGAGATCGCAACTAGACACTCTATCAACCAGAATGCCTTGAAACCGGATTACATATCCTTGACCAACTCGATGCACTTGGCACGGAACGTGCCGGGATCGATGTTGGGGTTCTTCTTCTTGGCCTGACCGATCAACGCGCCGACAGCCTTCTGGATTCCGTTCTTCAGGTCTTCGACCGCCTTGGGGTTGGCTTCCAGGACTTCGCGAGCCAGGTCATCGATGGCCGAGTCGTCGACCTTTTCGATACCCATTTCAGCCATGATGGTCGGGGCGTCTTTGTCGCTTTCCAGCATCTGGGTGAAGACGTCTTTGGCACGTGTCGTGTCGATCTCTTTGTTCATGATCGCCTTCAGCAGCGTTGCCAAACGCTCGGCAGTGATCGGGAACTGATCGAACTCAAGGTCGCGTTCCTTCAACACTCGCAGCACGTCCTGCTGCACCCAGTTGCTCGACATCTTGGCGTCACCCGTCTTGAGGGCGAGTGCTTCGTAGTAGTCGACAGCGATCTGACCTTGGTTCACGATCACGTCGGCGTCGTATTCAGGAATGCCGTAGCCATCGTGCAGTCGATCGCGAATCGCCATCGGCAGTTCGCACAAAGCAGTCTGAATCGCTTCGACTTCTTCTGCGGTCGTGGTCACCGGCGCGAGGTCGGGATCGGGGAAATAGCGATAATCGCTCGACTCTTCCTTCTCGCGTTGCGGACGAGTGATCTGAGCGGCATCGTCCCAACCACGCGTCGTCTTGGGAGCATCCTTGATCGTCTTGCCGGTTTCCTGCCACTCGTCGAACTGACGCGTCGCTTCATAAGCGATGGCCCGTTCGACGGCACGGAAGCTGTTCATGTTTTTGATTTCGACGATCGGCGTGGCGACCTTCTTCGGCTCTTCCGACTTGATATGCAAGTTCACGTTCGCGTCGACACGCAGGCTACCTTCCTGCATGTTACAGTCCGAAACCCCGAGGTAAGTCAAAATCAACTTCAGCTCGTTGAGGTACGCCTTCGCTTCCAGCGGCGAACGCATGTCAGGCTGGCTCACGATTTCCAGCAGCGGCGTGCCGGTACGATTCAAGTCGATTCGCGTGTCCGCCTTACCGGCGACTTCATCGTGCATCGACTTGCCGGCATCTTCTTCGAGGTGGGCACGAATGATGCCAACCTTCTTCGGCTCGAACTGCCCCTTCGGATCGCGGATCAGCAGGAAGCCATCTTCCGACATCGGCAGATCGAACTGGCTGATCTGGTAACCCTTAGGAAGGTCGGGATAGTAATAGTTCTTGCGATCCCACTTGGTGAAGCGAGGCACGTTCAAGTTCAGTGCACAGGCAGTCTTCAAAGCCAACTGAAAGGCTTCGCGATTCATCACCGGCAGCGAGCCTGGCATGCCCAAGCAGACGGGACAGGTCTGCGTATTTGGCGAAGCACCAAACGTGGTACTGCAGCGACAGAAGAGCTTGGTCTTCGTCTGCAACTGCACGTGAACTTCCAGCCCAATGATGATGTCGTATTGGTCGCTCATGACTTTTCCTGATCTGCTACCTGATGCTCGATTGCCGAGCCAAGCTTCGTCCGCCCATCCGGGCTCTTCCACTTTTTCGCGTCGTTGGAACTTGATCGCGTCGAACTCTACATCGATGGCGACTTGGAGTGCCAGTCGGTTGCCTTCTGGAACATGTACGCCGCACGCAGCAGTCGATCTTCTTCCAAGGCTGGGGCCTGCATGTGGACGCCGACCGGCAGTCCCTCACTGGTCATCCCGCATGGAACCGAGATGGCCGGAATGCCTGCCAGGTTCGCGGTCACGGTGTACAAGTCTTCCAGGTACATCGCCAGCGGATCGTTGGTCTTCGATCCTGCGGCGAAGGCGGGATTCGGCGCGGTAGGTCCCATGATGATGTCGACCGACTTGAAAGCCTTGTCGTAGTCTTCGCGGATCAAACGACGAACCTTCAAGGCCTTCAGGTAATAGGCTTCGTAGTAACCTGCGCTCAGCGTGTACGTACCGAGCATGATGCGTCGTTTGACTTCAGGACCGAAGCCTTCGGCGCGGCTCTTACGATACATACGGATCAGCGGGGTATCGAGCTTCTTCAACTCCGCTTCTTTGCCGGCGGCTCGCAAGGCGTCTTCTTCCGCCTTCAACTCTTCCAGCATGGTCGCTTCATCGCAGCGATGACCATAGTGGGCACTATCGAAGCGAGCGAGATTACTCGAAGCTTCGCTCGGGGCGATGATGTAATAGGTCGCGATGCCGTACTTGTTATGTGGCAGCGAGATATCGACGACCTTCGCACCCATCGATTCGTAAACGGCGACCGCTTCGCGAACTGCCTTTTCGACTTCGCCGTTGAGTCCTTCGCCGAAGTGTTCTTTCACCAGACCGATTCGCAGGCCTTCCAGCGGCTTGTCGACCGTCTGGGTGAACAGCGGGCAAGGAACATTGGCCGACGTCGAATCGTTCGGGTCGTAACCGCTCATCGCTTCCAGGAACAACGCGGTGTCTTCCGCGGTGCGAGCCATCGGACCAATCTGGTCCAGGCTGCTGGCGAAGGCGATCAAGCCGAATCGGCTAACGCGTCCATAGGTTGGCTTCAAACCGACAACACCGCAGAACGAAGCCGGCTGGCGAATCGAACCACCGGTGTCGGTACCGATCGAAAGTGGAACCATGCGTGCCGCCAGACATGCGGCAGCACCACCTGACGACCCCCCTGGCACGAGGCTGGTATTCCAAGGATTGCGAGTCTTGCCAAGGGCCGAGTTCTCGGTCGACCCCCCCATGGCGAACTCGTCCATGTTGGTCTTGCCGATGATGACGGCGTCGGCTTGCTCCAGCTTCTTGACGACGGTGCTGCTGTAAGGGGGCACGAAGTTCTCGAGCATCTTCGAAGCACAGGTCGTCACTTCCCCTTCGGTGCAGAGGAGATCTTTGACGGCGACCGGCACGCCTGCGAGCATACCGACCGCCTCGCCTGCCTTACGCTTCTTGTCGACTTCTTCCGCCTTGGCCAAAGCCTTGTCGTCCATAACCTTCAAGAAGGCACCGACCTCGCCGTCGTGTTTGCGAATTTGCTCCAGACAGGCCTTGGTGACCTCAACCGAGGTAACTTCGCCCGATTCGAGCTGAGACAACAACTGGGTGGCGGACGCTTCGTACAAAGCCATCGTGCGTTTTGCCTTTTCTATCCGTCAGAGGTGCGAACGAGCCGCGTTTGCAAGTGGATATCACCGGACTATGCCAGTGCCGCATAAGCAGTTAAGTCTGCCAGACGACTATGATGGCGGAATTGGCCCGTGTTGACTAGTCGTCGTTGCGACATAGTTTAAGACGCCGAGGCGTCAAAAGAGCGTAGCAGCAAGGAAGAAGCCTGCGGCGAGAAGGTGACCCGATCGATCAGACGCAGCACCGTAGCGCTACCGATATCGAAGGTCAGATTGATTCGCAAGCAATGGAGACGGCGACTAGTCGCCCAGCACAGCCGGCACGCGGAAGCATTCGCTGTCGCTCTTGGGTGCGTTGGCCAAAGCAGCCTCGCGAGGTAGCGACTGATGCGGTACGTCTTCCGCAAAAACGTTGTACTGCTCGACGGCGTGAGCCATTGGCTCGACGTCGTCCGTGTTTACTTCGTTCAAAAGTTCGACGTAGTTGACGATCTGGCTCATCTGCTCGGTCATCTTCGTTAGTTCGTCTTCCGACAAACGAAGGCGGGCCAGCAGCGAAACCTTCTCAACATCTTCTCGAGTCAACGAGGACATCGAACTTCTCCTGAATGATGCAGTGCCAGAACCCTCTCAGGCGAGAACTGCCTCCCAGCAGGAAGCAGCCGATCTCGAAGCCATCTTGGGGTATGCCTGCTGGATTGTCCAGCAGAGCCGGCAAAGACTAGCGGCCGCGTTCTTCCGAAGGAAGCTTGAAGGGGCGATGACGCACAACCTTCTTCACGTAACCGCTGCGGATGCACTGGGTGCAAACCTTCAGCTTCTTGTGTTCACCATCAGGCATCACAGCCTTGGCGGTCTGCAGGTTCGGTTTGAACTTGCGACGGGTGATACCCGTGATCTTGGTACCGACACCGCCCAGGTACTTCGCCTTACCGCGGAGGGTAACCTTATTTCCCATGCTGTGGCCCTTGCCACAAATTTCACACACGTTGGCCATTGCCAGCGACTCCTAGACGGTCGTCGATTGCTTGATACGAAACGGACCAGTTTACCGATTGACCCCTACTTACGCAAGGCACTGGCCCTGCGAACGGTCAATTTGGTAACTACTTGGGCATAGGGTACTTGCGGCAGACTTCCAGAATTTCTTCCAGCACCAGGCCATTCGTGCCGATGCCGTCACCGCTGTAAATCGTCGATTCTCCGGTCCAACTGGTGAAGGTTCCGCCCGCTTCTTCCATGATCGGCTGCAAAGCAGCAGCGTCCCAGATGCTCATCATCGGATCGATCATGCAGACGGCGCGGCCCGTCGCAACCAGCATATACCCGAAGCAATCGCCCCAAGTCCTGGTGACAAAAGATCTTTCTTCAAGCTCCAAGAAGCCTTGAACGGCGTTTCGCTTGTTGAAAGTACTGACCTGCGAAGTCACCATTACGCCATCTTTCAACGACGCAGTTTTGTTGACTTGAGCCTTCACAGGATCGTGGCCTGGCTTTTCGTACCATGCTCCCTGGCCTTCAGCGGCCGAGATCATTTCGTCCAGACCAGGAATGTAGACCACCCCCAGACGCGATTTGCCATCTTTTTCGACGCCAATCATCGTGCCGAAAAGCGGAACGCCAGCAATGAATGCTTTGGTACCGTCAATCGGGTCGACAATCCAGTTATATCCGGTGGTACCTTCTTCGCTGCCGAATTCCTCGCCGATGATTCCATCGTTGGGGAAGGCTTCTTTAAGCCCTTGGCGGATAATCTTTTCCGCATTCTGGTCAGCGACCGTAACCGGCGACTCGTCCTCTTTCTTTTCGAAAGCCAAGTCGGCACGCTGGAAGTGCTCCAGAGTGCTTTTACCAGCAACACGAGCCAGACGGCGGGCCGTTTCAAGACGCTTTTCGAGATCGGTTTGTGAGGTGCTCATGGACATGAGAATAGAACGGTGTCGCGCGGGGAACAAGCCCCCGCCACGACTTCACCGAACCTTAAACACAATCGCGATCCCTGCAACGCCTTAGGCGTGGTGGGCCCGGCTGGTCGCGTGAGGAGCTCCGACACCGATCGACTCGGTATGAGCCGGTGTCATCGCCACTTCCGCCACGCTCGATTCTTCCTCAACCGTCTCCAAAGCCGGGGCCTGGATCAGGTGAGCAATCTTGATCGATTCCAACTGAGTACGTGCGGTTGCGGTTACATCTTTGAGTGCCTGCTGAAGGTTCACTTGCGTGTGATCTTCAGGAGCAGCTGGCAGAGGCAACTTCGAGTCGAGCGGCCCTTCAATCGCTTCGATCACGTCGAGCAACGAGATTTCGTCTGGCGTGCGGATCAGCATGTATCCACCATCAACGCCCCGCGTGCTACGCAGCACGCCGTGATTAACCAGACTACGGAGAACTTGGAGCAGAAAACGCTCCGGCATTTCGCCCTTGGCAGCAATCTGGCTGCAAGGAACGGGGGTATCCGAGTCGGATACCGCGAGTTGCATGGTCGCCTGCAAAGCATACGCGACGGTTCGAGAAAGTTTCATTCCACTGCCCTCTTGTTAAATGGAACGATCGTAAATTCAAACACACGAATGTCGGCCCTCTGGAACCTATCCCGATTCCAGTCAGCTCGACAAACAACACCTCATTGCATCAAAGTCCAACGATTTAACGCGACGCGAAACGTGTTTTCAGCCTAAACGTGTCGCAGCCTCAGAGAAGCTTAGATCACGTCTTGTTACCAAAGGGGGGAGAAATTGACGAACACAAATCGACTATTTCACCCGCAGTGCAAAACGAGAATTCACAAGCGATATTGCTTACACCCCGAATGCGGTAAAACAAAAGCTACACCCAAAATATGGGGGTTTCAATAGAAATCACTGCGGTAAAGGCCATTTTGCCGGAAATTATTCGACACCTATAGACGAAATGCCCAACAACTGCCCACAAAAGCACTTAGAACGGAGACTGTTAGCCCACTAAAAATTGAAATCTGCGGACTTTTGGTTATTCCGTACCACCCAATCCCCTGGGAACAAGAATATGGGGATGGAAAACTGCCAACTGGGGGCCCACCGGACAAGGGGACCTAAGCTCCGGCTTCAGTAGAATCGGCCGGTTTCGATGTCTCGGGATAGGCGGTCAGAGAGTGCCAGAGCATCAAAGCGGCTCCGCAGACTAGTAGTGCATCGGCGATGTTGAAGTTCGGCCAGACCCACTCGTGGTTGTACTGGAACAGAATAAAGTCGCGAACCGCCGGTTGGCCCCAGATACCGAGACGATCGTACAAGTTGCCGAAGATCCCGCCGGTGATCAGGCCCAGGGCGATCGTCAGCATCAAGTCCTGGGCCGCCTTGAAGGCGAACAACCAGCACAGGATTCCGATCGCAGCGACGACCGAAAAGATGGCGAAGAGCGAGGTATACCCCTGCCCTAGCCCAAAGAGCGCTCCTTGGTTGAGCGATGTCTGAAAGCCGACGTATGGCTCGAGCAGCCAGTAATAGCGATTCTGTCCTGGCATTCCCAGCCAGGCGAACACAGCCGCTTTGCTCCACAAGTCAACGCCACAGCCAACAATGGCCAGCCCGAAGAACCATACATAACGGTTGATCGGAACAGCGGTGGAAGGGCTATCCACGGGCTTCTTGGTCTCGCTCGCTGGCACAGTCGATGCAGTAGTGGGTGAAGGGGATGGCATTGAGTCGCGATTTCTTGATGCGGTGTCCACATTCAACGCAAGCACCATACTCGCCTGATTCGATTCTTGCCAGGGCAGAATCGATTTCGACCAGTGTATCTTGCTCGGCGGCCAACAGGTTCAGCGAGAACTCTTGTTCGTAGTTATCCGAGCCAATATCGGCCATGTGGATCGGCATTTTCGACAGATCGCCGGCCGCTTCGCTGCGTGTTCGATTTAATGCCGATTCGGCCAGATGATTGGTGTCGCCCACCAACCGGGCTCGTAGAAGCCGGAGCTTGTCGTGATATGGTTTCGACTCTTCCGCGGTGTAGGCACCTTTGCCTGCGTGTGTGCTTCCCATGGTGATTCTCTCTGATCCTCAAGCCAGTGAAATCCAGCGACACGTGCCGCGAGGGCAGACTTGCCAGTGTAAAGCTTGGCCGAAGATATGGTCAAACTTTATCCACAACTTTCCCCACCTCTGTGGAAATCACACGCAGCTTCGCCCTACAGGGGATAGCCAACCTCTTGGATCACTTTCTTCACGTCTTTCCATTCCGACTCCGGTGCAAGCGATTGCCACTGCTCTTCGGAAAGTGGCTGGTGCTCGAAGACCTGCTGGACGATCGCGGGTTCGATTTCCACTTCGAAGTTTTCTTCCAACCACCCAGTAAACGCCCCCGCATCCATCATCAGCTGCCCCATCAAGTAATCGGAACCATCTCCGCTCATTGAGTCAGGGAGTTCGATATCGCCCGTTTTCCAGATCGAATCCCCTTTTTCACGCCAGATGAAGAACGTCGTGTGGGCAACACTAAAGGCAGGTTCGTCGAGGGTCGATTGAAAGACCTCTGGAACGCTTTCCAGCAATCCAGCCCACAATTGGGGAGGATCGGTTCGATACGGGCTCATGACCGATTCATGATCAAACCCGACGATACAACATCCCTGGGGTGTAAAGTGGCAGAAAACCTCGTCGCCGGAGCCATTCTTAAAAGCTCCCATCTCCTCTTTCTTGTCCCATTGCGGATGATACTCGAACGTGAAGTCCCCGTACTCAAGGCCGACAACCTGACAGAGCGTGGCCATTTGCTGCAAACGCTGACGAAAGGCGTCGATTTCAGGCAAACCAGAGAGAATTCGAGGCGCGACCATCAGACATGTTCCGAGGAAGATTTGAGGAGACTGAGTGGGATGACGAATGAGCCAGCGATTGCACCAGATAGCTTACCCATCCCCCATTTGAATTGCACTCCTGCGTAATCGACTGCTTCCGAGCGTCATTGATCCTGGTCATCTGCGCGTTTTTACTTGCCCTGATCACGGTTTTTGCCGAAGTTGTCTGATATTTTTCCTTGCGAACCGTTCTTTTCGGAGGACGCTCTACTTCGGTAGAATCGCCAACGTGTTCTAATCTCAAGGAAACACAATCATTCGGGCATACTGCGGCGCGGCGACGCGTCTCCCGTCACCACCGAAACCTCCTGACCCCAAGCAACTGTTAGCGTGACCACCACCTCAGCCGTGTTCCAACGCTGCATCTCGCCCGAGTGCGGCAGTACGTACGACGTTTCCCAAACCCTTGTTGCCTGTCCTGCTTGCGGCGATCTGCTCGATATCGCCTACGACTGGGACCGCGTTGCTCCTCCCAAGACCTGGAAGGACATCGAAGCCAACTGGGCCAAACGCACCAATCCGCTCAACTTCAGCGGTGTGTGGCGTTTTCGTTCGCTCTTCCCTTTCGCCTCGGACGAACAAATCGTCACGCTGGGCGAAGGTCAGACGCTGCTGCAGCAGACCGACCATGTCGGCAAGTTCGTCGGACTCGATTCCGGCAAGCTGCATCTGCAGTACGAAGGGATGAACCCCAGTGGCAGCTTCAAAGACAACGGCATGACCGCTGCGTTCACCCATGCCCGGATGGTGGGTGCCAAGCGTGCTGCCTGTGCGTCAACCGGTAACACCAGCGCTTCGCTGGCCATGTACTGCAGCGTCACTCGCTTGATGAAGGCCGTCATCTTTATCGGCAGCGGCAAGATCTCGTACGGCAAGCTGTCCCAAGCACTCGACTATGGTGCGTTAACCCTACAGATCGCCGGCGACTTCGACGACGCCATGGCCCGCGTGAAAGAAGTCAGCAAGGACATGGGAATCTATCTGGTCAACAGCGTGAATCCTTTCCGCCTGGAAGGCCAGAAGTCGGTCATGTTCCGCGTGCTGGAAGCCTTGCAGTGGGAACCGCCAGATTGGATCGTTGTTCCTGGCGGCAACCTTGGCAACAGCAGTGCCTTCGGCAAGGCCTTCGCCGAACTAAAAGAGCTGGGTCTGATCTCGCGAATTCCACGTCTGGCGGTCATCAATGCCAGTGGTGCCGATACGCTCGATCAGCTGTACAACGTCCACAACGTTCGCTGGAACGACGGTAACTATCCTCGCGACACCATCGGCGAATACTACGCCAAGATGGACGCCGAGCAGCGCAAGGCTTCGACCTTGGCCAGTGCGATTGAAATCAATCGTCCGGTCAACTTGCACAAGTGCTTGCGGGCGTTGAACGACTGCGACGGCGTTGTTCGCCAGGTCTCGGATCAAGAGATCATGGATGCCAAGAGCCAGGTCGGTGGTGGTGGTATGGGCTGCGAACCGGCCAGTGCCGCGAGCGTGGCCGGTGCCAAGATCCTGCGGGAACAAGGGGTCATCGCCCCGAGCGATCGCGTGGTCTGCATCCTGACCGGTCACTTGCTGAAAGACCCGACCGCGACGGTCGCCTATCACACGACCGACCAAGAGAACTTCAATAAAGTGCTCGGCAGTCGAGGTGTCAAACGAGCGACGTTCGCTAACCGCGCCGTGGCCGTGAAGAACGACATGAACGACATCGTCCAGGCCATTCAGCTTTACGGCTAATCTGGGCCGTCAGATCCACACGGGTGCGAGTCCGCTTGATATCTCGCACCCGCCAGGTGGTTGGGCACGGGGCCGTAAATTCGCCCCCAATCCTCGGTTGCCCGGTCTTTTGTAGAATAGTGTTCTGCTTTCCGGTGCGATCGCCTCTGCCGCTCGCACCTCTACCTTTGCATTTTCCGCACGAAAGTAATTCGCCATGGCTACTCGTATCGCCATCAACGGAGCTGCCGGACGCATGGGGCAACGCCTGGTTGCCTTGGGCAGCCAAGATAAGTCGCTCGATATCGTCGCCTGCTTTGAACACGCAGGGCATGCCAAGTTTGGTCAAGATGCCGGTGTCGTGGCAGGCATTGGCGAGTTGGGCGTTCCGCTGCAGGAAGAGACCGACGCTCAGTATTCCGCAATCATTGACTTCTCGGTTCCCGCCGGAGCCCATGCCGCCGTCGAGCGTGCTGTGAATGCCAAGGCAGCCCTGGTAATGGCGACGACCGGTCTGGAAGAAGAACACCAGGCTAAGATTCGCGAAGCCGCCAACGTGATTCCCGTCGTCTGGGCTCCGAGCATGAGCACGACGGTCAACTTGACCATGAAGCTGTGCGAGATCGCCGCGGAAGCCCTGAAAGACATTCCTGGCGGGGCCGATGTCGAAGTCCTGGAACGCCACCATCGCTTTAAGGAAGACAGCCCGAGCGGTACGGCCCTGCGTTTTGGTGAACTGATCGCCGCGAAGATGGGCATTACCGAGTTCGTCCATGGTCGCGAAGGCCGCCCAGGCGCACGCCCTCATAACGAGATCGCCTACCACGCAATCCGCACCGGCGACAACCCAGGCGAACACACCATCATCTTTGGCCTGCTTGGTGAAACGATTGAAATGACCGTTCGCGCCAGCAACCGCGATTGCTATGCGACGGGTGCGCTGCAAGCTGCCAAGTTCGCTGCCGGCAAGCCGGCTGGCCTCTACAACATGAACGACGTATTGGGTCTGTAATGTTCTGCTCGATTGATCGATTCTTCAGCGCGGTGCTTCTGGCGACCGCGCTGTTTGCCGCTCCGGCTTTTGCACAAACGCCTCTGCCACATGCGCACGCTCATAACGACTATTACCACAAGCGTCCCTTGCTCGACGCCTTGGACCACGGCTTTTGCAATGTCGAGGCCGACATCTATCTGGTTCAAGGGCAACTGTTGGTTGGGCACGAACGCTGGGAACTGCGAACCAATCGTTCGCTGGCCTCGCTCTACCTCGACCCGCTCAAAGAACGGATCGCCGCGAACGGAGGCCACGTCTATGAAACTCCGAAGCCCTTTATTCTGATGATCGACATCAAGACGAACGGCGAAGAGGTCTACGCCGCTCTCGAGAAGCTTCTCGCTCAATACGATTTCATCTCGGTAACCGAAGATGGCAAGCATCAAGAGAAAGCCGTGACCGTCGTGATCAGCGGCGCGCGTCCGAAGAAATCGGTCGCCGAGGCCAACCCACGTCACGTCGGGCTCGATGGTCGCTTGTCCGACTTGAACACCAACTGGCCTGCCGAGCTGATGCCGGTAATCAGCGACAAGTGGGGCAGTCACTTCAAGTGGAAAGGCCAAGGCCCGATGCCGGAAGCCGAACAAGCCAAGCTGAAAGAGATCGTCGAGAAAACGCACGCCAAAGGTCGCAAGCTTCGCTTCTGGGGCACCCCGGAAGATCCGAAGTTCTGGGCAGTGCTTCAATCGTCAGGCGTCGACTTGATCGGCACCGACGACCTGGAGAAGCTGAGCGAGTTCTTGAGCAGCAGCGACTCCAGCACGCCAGAGTAGTCGACGGAGTGAACGATGGCGATCATTCACACGCTTGGTGTTGTTTGTGCCTCGAACGCCGCGTTGGCAAGTCAGATCGCTCGACATTACGCTTCGCTGACGATCTCAATCCCAGGGATCGCCGACATCGCTTGCGAAGCATCGATTCATGAAATCGGGAAGCACCATCTGGTCGAGGTCTTCCCGGTTGGCATGGGCGTTGGCCTACCACCAGGGCATTATCCTTCTCGCCCCGAACTGCTTGAGCCAGCGAACGTCGTGGCGATTCGCGAGGCCCTCTATCTTCCGTTGAAAAGCTTCCCTGGCTTTCGCTACGCACGGTTCGATGTCGAAGCGGCCGGTCAGATGATGAGCCAGCTCGAAGGCGAAGAGATCGAAGTCTTGTATCCCCACACGATCTTTCACGTCGACCTGGCGACTCGCTACACGAGCAACCTTGCACCAAACTGTTTATGCAGGAATATCGCCTGGTCGTCACTGGTTGAAATCGACTCATTCCGGTGACCATTGCGCCGCATTTTCACAGAACAGCACGCAAGCTGAGGTAATTGAAACCAGTTTTCGTGCCAATTGTAGTTCCTTTTGCCAGAGAAACGCCTCGGTTTTGGTTTTGCCTCTTAATGGCATAAGGCTTGCACTGCCTCTTTTAGACGGAAACCCAACTTGAGAAGGAGAATAACGATGACCCCACTACCTCAAAAGGCCATCGCCAAGGCAATTCTCAACAACCACGGACAAACGTACGCACACCAGGCTGGCATTCGTTTACGCGATGCCCCTGCCCCGTTGTTTCAACTGCTAAGTGCCTCGGTTTTAATGAGCTCTCCGGTCGAGAATGACAAAGCGCTCCAGGCGACCGCTGCACTCCGAAAGGCAGCCCTCGATACACCGAAAAAGATGGCGGAAGCCTCGCGCGAGACGCGAGCCGAAGTGATCGGCACGCACGGCTACCAGCAGCTCAACCTGCAAGGCTCGAAGCAACTTGGAAAGACCGCCGAGTTTTTGCTGCGGCGATACTATGGCGATCTAAGACAGCTTCGAGCTGAAGCGGGGCACGATGTCGCGATGGAACACCGCTTATTGCGGCAGTTCAATGGCGTCGGCAAAGCAGGCGCGGACATCTTCCTGCGCGAGATCCAAGGACTTTGGCACGAAGTCTATCCCTATGTTGACGCCCGCGTGATGACGGCCGCTCGAAAGCTGAATCTACCAGGCGACGCATTTCGCTTGTCGCGGTTAGTGGCGCGGGTCGACTTCCCGCGGCTCGTCGCCGGGATCGATCGGATTGGCCAGTCCGACCATCCCAATCGACTGATCGCAGAAATGGGATAGGCTTGTCGTCACGGCTTACTTCACCCAGCCAGCGGCGCGGATCCCAGTGCCCTCGACGCCGTTCAGAGAGTCTCCCAGGTCAGCCCGGATCGGTTCTGCCAGCTTCTTCAAGCGAGCGACGACATCCGGATGCTGACCGGCGACGTTCTTGGTTTCGCCTGGATCGCTGCTGAGATCGAATAGGCTCAGATCGATTTCTTCTACACGGCCACCATGGCGACTAGCGATCCCACGGATGCCGCTCTGCGTGATCGATTGGGCCTGATTGTTTCCCCAGTTCGAAGGCTTGCCCCCCTTGCCTGGTTCGCCGGCTGGCGTGATGTAGGGATGGGGGAAGTGCAACTTCCATTTGCCGCTGCGGACTGCCTGAAGTTCAGTACCAGCGTAAAAGAACAACGCTTCATGCGGTGACTTTGCACCCGTTTTCGTCAGAACGTCGGTCACGTCGAGGCCGTCGATCTTTTTCGTTGGCATCTGACCGCCGACAATCCGAGCGAGCGTCGGCAGAAGATCGATCGCCATAATCGGTTGGTCGCAAACCTTGTCCGCTGGGATATGCCCTGGCCAACGCATGATGCACGGAACGCGAACGCCCCCTTCAAACGTCGTCAGCTTTCCTTCGCGAAATGGTCCGGCATCGCCAGCATGTTCGCCATAACTTGGCCACGGTCCGTTATCGCTGAAGAAGATCACGATCGTGTCGTCGGTCAGCTTCAAGCGATCGAGCGTTCGCATCAGCTGCCCCACCGACCAGTCGAGCTCTTCGATCACATCGCCATACAAACCACGTTCGCTGCGTCCACGGAAACTCTCCGACGCAAAGATCGGCACGTGCGGCATGATCTGTGGAAGATACAAGAAGAACGGACGATCTTGATTCCGTTCGATAAACGAAATCGCTTTCTCGGTGATTCGACGCGTGAACAAACTTTGATCCGGGTCGAGCTCGATGACCTTCTCCCCTTCGTACAGTGGAAACGGTGGCATCTCGTCGGCAAGCACCGGGTGGTACTTCGTATTGTCATTCGAGTAAGGCGTGCCGAACCATTCGTCGAAACCGTTGCGTGTCGGCCAGAAATCGAGGACCGTGCCCAGGTGCCACTTCCCCATACCGGCAGTCGCATAGCCAAGATCTTTGAACATCTCAGGCAGCAGGTACTCGTCGGGATGAATCCCGTTCTTACTGGTATGGTTCAAAGCGCCCTGTAGACTGACTCGGTTTGGGTAACAGCCACTCATGAAGGCGGCTCGGCTCGCGGTGCAGACCGGTTGAGCAACATAAAAGCTGGTGAAGCGAGTTCCCTGACCAGCCAGTCTATCGAGGTTCGGCGTGCTGAGGCCTTTCGCTCCCTGGCTGCTCATGTCGGCAAAGCCCATGTCGTCTGGCACGATCAAGATGACATTCGGCAATCGGTCTGGCTTGCCTTCGGCAAAGCTAGAGGCCGCCAACAAACACAGCATCGACAAGGCACAGAAAGAACGCAGCATGGGTAGAGCTCGAGAATGGGGCGAGGAAAAAGCATGGCTTAGTCCCTGGGGCGGGACGGGGAAGGCCCTCATTCTGGAATCTCAGTACCGGTGAGTCAACGAATCGCCCTGTTTTTCAACGGTTCGGCTCGAAATCGAGGGCACCGCGCATGAACAAAGCGGACCGAGCGACTTTTCCTGTCTTCTGCCAGATACCAGGAAAGGTGCTCGAGTCCGCTTGATGCTGATCGAATTGATCGCAGGTCAATCGTCTAGCGACGGCCGCCTGATTGCAGATTCATCTTACGGCGGTCTTCTGCCGACATACCGTTTTGCGGCTTCAGTTCTTCGCCATCCAGTTTGATGTCGAGGTTTGGACTGTTGGCCGCGATATCGACTTCTAGTTTCGACTCCGAGTTGTGCTCTGGTGGCACGAACTGAAACAAGATCGGCTTCGATTCTGGAATCCGTTCGGTTGGCTCGGTCTGGCCGATCACCTTTTCGGCGGTCACCTTCACCAGGCGTTTGCCAGGCGAAGTCATCACCGTGAATTTGCCATTGGAGATCTCGGCGCTGGCAAAATGCCCTTCGCCAATAGGCTGAAATTCGATGTAGCCCTTTTCAATTGGCTCTCCGTTCCAGCTTGCCGTTCCTTGAATCGCCACCTTGCCGTCACCGTTGCAGCCGACGAGGCCCCCGGTAAGCAGCAGGGCCACCAGGCTCAGGCTGCGTAGTGTGGTAGTTGCCATGACTAATGAACTCCGAATTTGATGAGGGGCGTCTGTGGGGTTAGGTGCCGTGTCGATTAGAAGTCCGACAAAACTTCGCCGCCGTTTCGGGTTCCCAGCCCACGCCAGACCGTCAGGTTGACCGTTTCAGGCATGAAGCGGACCGAGCCATCCGACATGGCGACATTCACGCCGCCTGGATGCCAGCTTCGTGGAGCGACCACGTTGGCCCCCCAGTCCCAGTCGGCATGGGCGGTGCACTTGGCACCCAGGTTGCCGCCCAAGTTCAAATGGCAACGATTGGTGCGATCGTTGGCGTCGGCGTTTGGCGTCAGATAGGTCGTGAAACCAGCACCCATCGCAACCTGAGTACGGCCGATGCTGCTCCAGTAATCTTCTTCGGCTGGGGTGATCACTTCCGAAAACAACAGCGTGTTCGAGAGACCATCGGTGGCGTCACGCAGACCGGCCTGCCTCTCAGGAACGAACATGCCAGCCGTACCGGCATAGCCATCGACTTCGTTCCAAGGTGCGATGCCCGAGTTGAAGTTCGCATCGCCATAGCACACCACATAGTTGTGCAACGAGTTCTGCCAGTTGTCGGAACCTTCTTCCTGAATTTTCGAGTCGTCCGAGGGGCACAACATCGAGTCGAGCAGTTGCATACGAGCGTAGCTGCGAACCGAGGCACCGCCGTTGATCTTTTCGTTCAGGTTCAATTCTTCGTACATCGCGTTTTCTTCGATGAACGGCAGAATGAAGCAGTACCACGAGTACGAGTCGCGACCCCAATCCGAGTTGCGGTAGCTTCCGCCTGGCAATTTGCCGTAGGTGTCGTGATGGTTGTGCATCGCCAAGGCGAGTTGTTTTTGCTGATTGGTGCACTGCATACGACGAGCTGCCTCACGTGCTTGCTGCACCGCGGGAAGCAACAATGCGATCAACACGCCAATGATGGCGATGACCACTAACAGTTCGACCAGAGTGAAACCGCGACGCGAAACACGTCGATTCCAGGTTTTTGTGGAGGCGCACATGGGATTGAACCTTTTGGATAAGAGGAGGCTGAATCACGTCCAAGATTTATGAGGCGCTTAGTACGTGATTCATAAGGTCCGCTTATGCAGACCTCGATACGACAGGGAAGTTAAAAACGATACGGATAAGTCGTCAGATCGCATTGCGGGAATCAAGACAAGATAAGATCAACGACAAGGAGGCTGTCTTGCCGATTAAGTCTCGCTTACCGCGCCAAGCGATTTCTGAAGAATATCACCGGTTGCGGCAAAACCCAATGAAACATTATTCATACAGTCCTTACTAATTTACATGTACATCCATAAGGCCTTTTGTTAAAAAGCTAAGAGTAGCCGCCCGATTCCCCCAATGCTGGGTTGGCCATCCACTTGCCGCTCTCCACTCTTCTGGGGAAGAATGCGTCTTTCTTCTCCACTACCTCCGACCTTTCTCGCTTCAACGGAAAACTGCCCCCATGGCTCGCCCCTTCCTTGCCTGGCTGCTGGTTGTTGTTTTTGCTCCAACGCTGTACGCGGCCGATCGACCCAACGTGTTATTTATTGCCGTCGACGACCTTCGACCGGAACTGGGTTGTTACGGGAAGTCGCATATGGTGACCCCCAATATCGACCGTTTAGCCGGTCAGGGAACACTCTTCGAGCGGGCTTATTGCATGGTCCCGACCTGCGGAGCCTCACGAGCAGCCCTTTTGACCAGCATTCGTCCGGCGCGAGATCGCTTCATCACGCACCTTGCTTCGGCCGAGGAAGAAGTGCCGAACATCACTACGCTGAACACTTGGTTCAAAGACGCGGGCTACCACACCGTTTCTAACGGCAAGATCTTCCATCACCCGCAAGACAACGAGCATGGCTGGTCCGAAAAGCCCTGGCGTCCCAAGGGTCCGACCTTCAAGCTGAAAGAAAGCATCGCCGCGACGAAGACCACCACCAAAGGTTATGGTCCTCCGGTTGAAGCAGCCGATGTTCCGGACGACTTCTATCGCGATGGCAAGCTGGCTCGCAAGTCGATCGAAGACTTGCAGCGTTTGAAAGAGCAAGACAAGCCATTCTTCCTGGCGGTTGGTTTCTTCAAGCCCCATCTGCCGTTCGTCGCGCCACAGAAATACTGGGACTTGTACGATGCCGAGAAGATCGATCTTCCGGAAACATACCATCGTCCTAAGAATGCGCCTGATGCTGCGATTCACAGCTCAGGCGAGTTGCGCGCTTACGCCGGAATCCCTAAGAAAGGACCCGTCAGCGACGAAACCGCCAAGAGCATGATCCATGGTTACTACGCGTGCGTCAGCTATACCGATGCCAACATCGGACGGCTGCTGGACGAACTCGACCGTTTGGAACTGTCCGACAACACCATCGTGGTGTTGTGGGGCGATCATGGCTGGAACCTGGGCGAGCATACGTTGTGGTGCAAACATTCCTGCTTTGAAACTTCGATGCACGCTCCGCTGATCGTGAAGGTGCCCGGTAAGTACGCCGGCCAAAAGACGGCGGCCCTGACCGAGTTCATCGACATCTACCCTTCGCTGTGCGAATTGTGCGGACTCGATACCCCACAACATTGCCAGGGAACCAGCTTCGTTCCGCTGCTGAAAGATCCCACCGCGGCCGGCAAGCCGTTTGCGATTGGCCGGTTCCTGGCAGGCGACACCATCCGCACCGTCGGCTATCGCTACACCGAGTACTCGACCCAGCAGAACGGCGTACACGCAACGATGCTGTACGACGAGAAGAGCGATCCGGCGGAAGACAACAACATCGTTAAGCAAGCCAAACTAAGCTCGCAGGTCGATCAGCTTTCCGAGCAATTGCAGAAGAATATGGGCAAACCCACCAAGCCTTAGAACTCGGGCCCCTCGCTAGAGGTTGCTTCCGATTGGCAGCAACCTCTAGCCTAGCCCTGCACTTTGGGGAGAGTCAAAAATCTCGCTTTTTCTACGAACCGCAACCCCTGAAATTCCATCAGGTTTCTTCCGGTCGTAACGGTTTGCTGGCCATTTTGGGATGTTAATCACCGTAATCACTCTGCTGCGCACATCCGGCAGGCCTCAATCGTTCTAAGGTTTGAGAAACCCGCGATAACACGCCGTATGCGGCGACAAGACTCCGATACTCTCACTGCGAAAACGCTACACCATGTTTGGTTTGATCTCGACACGCCTTCACTCTTGGCTTCATAAATCGGAACACGAGGCAAAAGCACGTCAAGCTGCGCAGCAGTTGCACGAGGCACGAGCGATTGTCGATGCACTGCACCGCTCGAATGCGGTGATTGAATTCAATCTGGATGGCTCAATCATCACAGCGAACGAGTTGTTCTTGCAGACGATGGGATACTCGCTGCCTGAGATCGTCGGCAAGCACCATCGGATGTTCGTGACGCCAGAGTATGCGGTCAGCGAAGAGTATCGGCAATTCTGGGATAAGCTGCGGACCGGAGCCGACTTTCCCGGACGCTTTCTTCGGGTGGCCAAAGATGGTTCGGAAGTCTATATCCAGGCGAGTTACAATCCGGTCTACGATATCAACGGCAACCTCTGCAAGATCGTCAAGTTCGCCACTGACGTCACCCAGCAGGTTGAAGCCCACCAAAAGGCAACTCGTCTGCAAAACATGCTGGAGAGACTGCCGCTGAACATCATGTTCGCGGACCTCGACATGGTGATCCGCTACGTCAATCCCGCGTCGCGTCAGACCTTCCAGAAGATCGCTCACTTGCTACCGGCTAAGCCCGACAATATCGTTGGTTCTCCGCTGAGTATCTTCCATACCAACCCCCAGGTTCAACACAACATTCTCAGCGATCCTGGCAACTTGCCGTTGACCACCCAGTTCCGTCTCGGCCCGGAGATGATTCGCCTGAACGTGAGCGCTATCTACGATGCCGACGGAAAGTACATTGGCCCGATGGCGTGCTGGGAAATCGAAACCGAAAAGACCGAAATTCGCGGTCGCGTGAATAGCCTGGCCGAAGTCGGCAATTCGGTCGCGACCAGCGTCAGCGAAATGGCGATCGCCATGGACGAAATTGGCCTGCGAATCACTCGCAACGCGGAACTGGCCGAAGACACGAATCACCAGGTTTCCGATGCCGGATCATGGATCCGACAACTCTCAGAATCGAGCCAGGAGATTGGCGGCATCATCGGCACCATTCAAGAGTTGGCCGAACAAACCAATCTGCTCGCCTTGAACGCCACCATCGAGTCGGCCCGGGCTGGCGAAGCAGGTCGCGGGTTCGCGGTCGTCGCCAACGAAGTGAAGTCGCTCGCCAACAGCACCTCGGACGCGACCAAGAACATCGCTGAACGTATCAATAGCATTCGTGACAACATCAATCGGGTGGTCGACACGAACACGCATATCACTGGTTCGATTTCGGAAGTGAATCAGAACAGCAACACGATCGCCGCCGCAGTGGAAGAGCAAAACGCGATCGTCCAAGGCATGAAACAAACGGCTGACGAACTGGTGATGCTGGCGGACGAACTCAAGAAACTGTAACCGGGACCGCGAACCACCCCGAACCTCTTCCCCCCACCTCCGGTCTGGTACATTCAAACAGAATGGTCACCAGCAGGAAGGGAGGGAAGTTCGATGGAATTGGCTGAAGTACTCGACGCTCTGCGTCCACTTGCCGCGAACTCTTCTCTTCCAATGCACGAAGTATTGGAAGGACTCTGCCTGGAGTTCACCGACGCGTGCGACATCTTTGTGGTGGATCAGCGGCGGATTGAATCACTGCGTCAACGTACGCCCGCTACTGCTGCTCGGCATCTTGTCGCTCAGTTCCAGAAACTCGACCAGCAACGTTCTGCCGTCCTGCATGGCTTGCGCCATTGGTGCCATGCAATGGAGATGACGGTCGAGCCCAGCCTGACCGGAATCTGGCAGGTCGATCGTAACGGCGGCATGTCCACGATCGACGTTGGCCATTGTCTAACGCGGCTTCTGCAACGCCAATCATCAGCAGAAGCCCTTCAGTCGCTCGCCCAGGGGCTGCACTTCGAGAAGCTCAGTCGATCGGAAGCGAAGCGTTTGATCGAGATTCCTGAGGCACCGCACCAAACGCCCGTTCGCAAGAGGTCAGACGCAGAAACGATTTCGCACTGGTCGGCTCAGTTCGAGCCACTCTTCACCGAGAGCTACGCCAAGCGAATGGCCCGGTATCGTCGAAAGAATCCGTGGTTCGATTTGTGTGAGCGGCTGCGCGAACGCCTGGGCAACGAGAACGTCGGCCCCGAGATCTGCAGCAAGAAGCCGGTCCTCTGGATCGAGTTTCGCGATGGCTTCGATCAACTGAGGTTTCATTACGGCGGCCACTATTGGAAGCGGCTGTTGAATCGCTACGGCTCGCTGGAAGGAATCGAGGAGCAGATCGTCCACCAGTTCAACCGGCTTGATGCAGCACGAACGCAAACGATTGAAACACTGGAAACGTTGCTGGCAGAATTAGGCTGCCAGAAAGATCGGTTTCATTGGAATCGATCTGGATGGTGGTATGGCACCACGCACCAGCAGTTCCACTTCGATCCAGGGACGAGCCTGACGCGGCGGCTTTATCGCCACGCACCGGTCGAGTTTCTGAATCGTTGGTTTCAGGAGCAAGGGCTCGACGACGAGATCACGCCTTCCAAGATCGAAGCCGCTATGGCTCAGCCGAAGCAAACGATCGGTGAGCGGATGTTGCCACCACAACCGTTTGAAAAGGGACCACAGCTCGACGAGTTGGACGCCTTGGATTTCGAGGCAATCGATCGCATCGCGGCGCACTACATCGAAGCATTTCGCCAAGAGGCCCAATTGGAAAAGGTGCGGCGTCCGCTGTTCACGCTTCCACCGATGAGCTTCTGGGAACTGCCGCAGTGGTATGCACGGGGACGTGACACGTGGGTTGACGACGCGTGGTGGATCAATCAGGCCCGGACGCACTGGCACCGCTGGGAAGCCGAGTCCAAACGTCGCAAACGCCAGCCTCCTTTGGATCAGATGGTCGCGTTCATCTTGCTGGCCTACGGTGACGACAAACCGCGGGAAGCATTGGCCGACTACTACCCGGAAGGAAGCTTCTATCATCCGGAAGCGATCGACGATGGTTTGTCGTGGGCGATGGAAGGGGAACTCCCTTGGTCGATGTTCGACTACGACGAAAGTATCTTTCCGGTTCAACTCGGCAAGCTTCCCCCTGTCTTGGCACGTAAACGGGTCACGGAGTTCCGCGAAGAAAAACGTCAGGCGGAACCACGAGAGTTGTTCGACGAAGATGGTCCGTTGCGTCTGATCGCTGCTCTCGATTTTGTTTCCGCGCATGAGTGGATGACGCCCAACGAGATCACCGCGGTTCACCAGATTTGTCTGCAGTGGGCAACGGCGACCGACGACATGACTCGCTTCTGGTTTCATGCTCCGCTGCAAATCGCGGCGAACTTTGGTTGGCGTGACGTAGTGGAACGCCTGGCTCAAAATCCTTCGGTCGCCACCTCGCTGACGACCGGCGAACTGGGGCGTTGGTATCAGGCCGACTTCGTCTTGTGGGGAAGCCTCGTTTTGCCAGGGAGCTATATCGCTCGCTGGTCGGCGCGGCTGTTGCAACTGGATGAAGAAGCGGAAGCGGCCGTCGAGGTGCAGCGGATCCAAAAGGATCTGTTCCGAGGCAGCAACCGGAAGCTGTTTCCTAATCCGGAAGAAACCTTGCAGACGCTGATGGAAGGGCAAACGCGCGGGCAACGTCAACAGAAGCTGGCCGCAGCGGTCGCCTGGCATCGGTGCCGCGAAGCAGGCCTCCGTTAAACCGGTCTCCCAGACGACGGGCTTCCCCCAAAAGCGACGTTTTCCTTTATACTGACCTGTGATGGGGCGTGGTACGTTCCCAGCAGTCGAGCCTGTTTCCCTGCGAATTTCTATGGCGAAGTGTGACGAAGGCTATCTGTGCGATGTGTGCGGAAAGCCGGTTGAACGTTTGTTCGAGAGCGACTTGTATCTGCGATACGTGATCGGCATGCTCGATCCCGAGGTGCTGCATACCACGCCGGAACGCCATGTGAAATGCAATCCCGCGTTGGCCCAGTTTGTCGTACACGAGAAGTTCGCTCCGGTCGAATGTGCTGGTGACTTCGACAAACGGAATCTCGACGCCAGCTTCGTGCAGCAGCGCGAAACTCTGGTGACGCGTGGCTACGAACGGCTACGCGAACTGGCTCGACTCGACCTGCCGATCGTCGACTACCCGCTGCCCGAATTCCGCGGCAAGTACGTGCGATAAGCTCTCTCTTTACCGATCTCCCTGATAAAGACCTCCTGGAATGAAATACTTCTTCTACGATCAAGAAACCCAAGAAGGCATCGATGCGGACGACGCCGCTGAAGGCACCGAAGTGGAAATCGTCGCGGCTTGGAACGCGTTAACGCCCACCCCTGGCTCGTTTCTCGGAATCTTCGAGACCGACGACAAGCCGACCCTACAGTTCATGTGGGAAGAAGAAGAGGATGGTTTCGACAAGCCTTGGCTCGACATTCCGGTTCCCGATCGCCAAGGCTCTTATCGCAAGATCGTCACGCGGGAAGAGGCAGCCCAACTGCTGAAGCAAACGATCGAGGGATCCGATCCGACGAAGATCCCTGGTTTAGATTTTGAAGCCTGGTAGCGACGAACGCTACGAGACGAACTGCTTCGCCAGCAATAGTGCCCCTTGCACGACCACCGCTTCGCCAAGCTGCGCCGGCACTAGTTGATAGCTGCCGGCCAGCGGCGGGAAGACATAGGTCGCGACCTGATCTTCCAGCGGCGTCCGAAACAACTTCTCGGGCATCAGCGACACGCCGCCGCCAAGGATTACAACCTCAGGGGCCAACAGCGTGATGACCTGGGCGATTGCCCAGCCGAGCGTCTCGACCGCGTCGCGTAGGACCACTTCACAGATGGCATTCCCTGTCAGGGCTGCGTCGGCAATGTCACGGGTCGTCAGCTTTTCGAGATCGCCCTGGCAGCGAGCCAACAGGTCGCGGCAATCGTCGTCCTGTTCTTCCGGGGCGATATTCTTGATCCACTGGCGAACTTCGTTCGAGATGCCAAAGCCAGACGATTCCGCTTCGACCGTGTTGCCAGGTTCGGAATGCAACACGCCGGGTCGCAGATGCCCGATCTCGGCGAAGGCGGGGCGACTGCCACCCATCAGCTGTCCCTGGTGGACATAACCGCCACCGATTCCACTGCCGATGGTCACGTAGAACGAGCTTTCTTTGCCCTGCCCTGCCCCGAGCGTCGCTTCTGCCAGGGCT
This sequence comes from Bremerella cremea, assembly GCF_039541315.1. Classification (GTDB taxonomy): domain Bacteria; phylum Planctomycetota; class Planctomycetia; order Pirellulales; family Pirellulaceae; genus Bremerella; species Bremerella cremea. The sequence continues at coordinate 1,277,743 of NZ_BAABFZ010000003.1, forward strand.
GCCGTATCGCAGTCGTTGCGAATGACTGCCGGCAAACCGAATTGCTCCTGGCACCAGGCCACCATCGGAAACCGATCCCAGCCCTCGACCTGATGACTGGTGGTAATCACTCCAGCCGTCGCATCGAGCGGTCCACCGAACCCAAGGCCAATTGCGGCGATGGAATACTCGGTCTGGAGCGCACGAATCATGCGCTGCAGTTGCTGCTGAATACCGGCGGCACCTTTGGCCGGAACGATCTCTTCCCGGAGCGAAACGATCGTTTTCAGCGAGTCGGCATCGGCCAGGGCAACTTGAAGCTTGGTGCCTCCGATTTCAACGCCGATCACATTCATTTGGCGTAACGACCTTCGTCGTTGATCCGGGCAAAGACATCGTTCAGCACCCAGTGGAAGATCGCCAGATGAATGCTCTCGACCATGCCCATATCGTCCAGCGGCACATGGAAGCTGTGCTGAGCCATGTCGCGGAGCTTACCGCCGCCGTAACCAGTCAGGCCAAGAGTTTTCAGGCCATGCCGATTCGACCAGTCGACCGCCTTCAATACGTTATCGCTGTTGCCGCTGCCGCTGATTGCCAGGACGACGTCTCCTTCCTGACCGTAGTTCATTACCTGCTGCAGGAAGATCTGGTCGTAACCGATGTCGTTGCCCACCGCCATGATCCAGCCGACGTTGTCGGTCAGGCTCAGCACCTTCAAGCGGCGGAGCGATTCGTCGCCGAGATCTTTCTCGCGGAGCGAACTTTTCCCGAGGTCTTCGGCCATGTGGCTGGCGTTACAACCACTGCCGCCATTGCCGAAGATGTAAACGAAGTTGCCGCTCTCGTAGGCGTCGTAGATCAGGTCGGCCCACTTGGTGATTTGCGATTGATCGAGCTTGTCGAGTTCGGCCTTGAAGCGATCGATGTAAGCCGCGATATCGAGAGATGCTCCGAGCATTAGTCGTCCTTTTCCGTGTCCAGCGCTTCCGACTTGGGGTGATATAACAATGCCACCGGAAGCATGATGAGGAGGGTGAATCCAAACAAATAGCAGCGTGGCATGTTTCCCCAGATCAGAACCTGATCGAAGATCGAATACAAGAACCCCGACAGAAAGATCGCCAGCCAGTTGGCTCGCGACATTTCGGCGATCACTTGTCCCTTCTGATCCTCGGGAGCCTTGGCCTGCAGATAAACTTGAATCGGAACCGAGAACATACCAGTGAAGATTCCCAGCAAGATCAGCACCGGCAAACTTCCCCACAATCCGAGAAGCTGACCATGCTGTCCGCCTGGCAAGGCCATCAGGGCGAGACAGCCGATGATGCCCCATGCTCCAATCTTCACCAATTTGAATTCGATCTTGCCGCTGGAAAGCACGCCTGCGAGCATGCAGCCCAGACCGATCCCCAGACCAATCGCCCCGCCGAGCCAACTGGTCCGCGTATCGCTTAGTTCCAATTGAACCTTGCCCAGCGAGTTGACCGCCTGCTGCACGATGCCGGCACAAAGCCAAAACATGCACGAGGCCAACAACGCCTTCAGGATCGCATGATCCCGCAGGAAGAGCTTGCGAGTCTTCTTGGGAATGCCGGCGGCCTGGGGCGTAAACTTCGCATCGGGTGTGGCTGGCGGCGTGTGCCGCATCGGGAGCGTCGTCAGCGTACCGACAACCGCCACACCAACACACACGGTCGAGGCGATCCACAAGTTGTTGGGCAACCAATCGCACAGAATGCCGGCCAGAACCGTGCCGAAGATGATCGCCAGGAAGGTGGTCATCAGGAACACGCCGTTCACCTTCGGCAAATCGCGACCATGAAACAGCTCGGGCAAGATTCCATATTTGGCGGGAGCAAACAGCGTGCTTTGAAAACCCATGAAGGCCAGGACGAACATCAGCCCGGTCATGCCGAGTTCGTCGTACCAATAAAACGCGGCCACGCCCATCGCCATAGCAACGATCTCGAGCACTTTCGAGATGAAGATGATGGTCGACTTGCTGAACTTATCGGCGAGAAACCCAGTGGGGCCCGCGAACAGCACGAACGGGGCAGCGAAGACCACCATGGCCAAGCCCTGATAGTCGGTGCCATCTTTTTCTTGAAGGACCTGATTGACCGCCATCAACAGTAACAACTGCTTGAAGATGTTGTCGTTGAAGGCGCCAAAGAACTGCGTCGCAGTCGCCGACCAGAACGACGGATCGCCAGACAGGTGATCCGGAATTAGCGGCGCGGTGGCGCCTTCTAAAGTCGATTCGTAGTTGTTGGAGGATGCGTCCATAGGTTGGCATTATCAACGTTTCACACGAATGATCCTAGGCGAGTGCCCACAGATTTCGCGACGAAACGGCCGCGAGAAGGCAAGTTTTCAACAGAATTCCTTCGCATCGTCCGCCCGTGGGGCGGGATCGTTTTAGTAGTCCATCATGAAGCGGATGCCGAGCGCCGTGAAGTCTCCGCCGGTGTAGCCGCCGGATGAATAGTGGTCGTTGATGCTGCCATGGATCAAGTTCATGATCACCTTCGAGTGCGACGTCCAGTACCAGTTGAGGGCCAACGCCAGGTTCTCTTGCTGGCCACCATGGACCTCTTCGTCGCTCAGGTCGAGATACGAAAGCCGAGCCGCGACCTGCCACGCCCCCCATCCTTGGGCGATGCCTCCGTTGTAGCGATCGACCAGGAAGAAATCTTCCAGCGGTTGAATTCGACCGACACGGCCCGCCTGGCGATCCCACGGCGCATACTCGCCGGTCAGGAAGTAGGCGACCTGAACGTAGCCTCCGTGGAAGAACAAATCAGGATCGGACTGCCGATCCACCCACGCATCGAGGAACTCGCCGGTGACCTGCAAAGAACCGACGTTGACGACCATTTCCAGCCCGAGCACGTCGTAACCTTCCGCCCCAATCAAGTTGCCGGTATCGAGCCAGTTGGACGAGGTCTGAAGTTCAGGCCGGGTACGAAATCGGGCGAAGTTCTGAGGTGACGACGACGCGTTGAAACTTGGATCGGTCTGCACGTACATGTCCGAGATGCCCAGATGCAAGTAGCCACGGCCACCGGAAGTCTCGTCGTACCAGGGCGTCCCTGAGATTCGCCCGACGTAGCAGTATTGGAGATGATCGTCGACGTACGTTCCGACGGCCTGGACGTCGGAGCTTTCAAAGATGCCGGCTTGCCAGTTCAAGCTTTCGCTTTGACTATATCCGTACGACTGCACACCAATCCGGCGAATGTTTGGGTTCAAGGCGTTTACCGCCAACGGTCGTTCCAGAAAGAACGCGTTGGTACTGCTGTTCCATGCATCGAGCCCGACCGGGCGTTTCTGATTGCCGATCAATACCGTCTGAAAGATCGGCAAGTCGTTGAAGCCCAGATACATGTCACGCATCGAAGGGGAGTTGGGACTGGTGAAGTCCATGTCCAACCGATAGACGCCGGTCGGCGAGATGTTCCCTTGGGTTCCCAGGCGAATGCGACGGAAGAGAATCCGATCCTGGACCTCGCTGCCGCTGCCAGGGTTTTCCAGGTAGTCGATTCCCCGCGACGCTTCCGGGAAGAAGATGCCGTCGATATGCAGCCGGCCGAAGACCGACACCGTAGGTCGGCTCGACGCTTTGCGTTCTTGCTCCTGCTTCAGGTAGCTCTCGACGACCTTCTCGATCTTGGCGTTCTCGGCGGCGTCTTCAATTTCGGCAGTCGTTGCTTCGCGAGCTTCCAGCGTCTGGACGTCTTGCTCTAGCTTATCGATCCGGGCCGACAGGTCGCTCTCGGGGAAATCTTCGGCGCAGAGCGACATGGGGAACCCCATCCCGATTAGCAACCAAACCCAGACTTTCGCGAGCCGCCACATGGCTTTCCATTAATTCATGCAGGAATGCCGACGAACGACCTCGGCTTCGATCGCATCGCTTAACAAAACCAGCATATAGGATGGAATGCCAATCTCGGCCATTCGCGGCGACCTGCCCAAAAGTGGCGAATCGAGCGGGTCGCAAGCCTTCCGGCGATGCCAGCATTGCTGGCAAAACCGTGGCGTTGAACGCTCGACAGGTGAACATGCCGCTGAGTGGCAAGCGCATAAAAAAACGCGGCCCACGAAGGAGCCGCGTTTCGATATCTGTTTGGCGAGAGAGCGGAACTAGCTCTTTTCGCTGTCCAAGGCGATCAGTTCGTCTTGCGAAGCCATCGCTCGGATTTCTTCGGTGATCTTCATGCTGCAGTACTTAGGACCGCACATGCTGCAGAAGTGAGCGCTCTTGAAGGTGTCTTGCGGCAAGGTCTGGTCGTGGTAGGCCTTGGCCGTTTCAGGATCGAGCGACAGGCGGAACTGCTCGTTCCAATCGAACGAGAAGCGAGCCTTGCTCAAGGCGTCGTCGCGATCACGCGAACCAGGACGATGACGAGCCACGTCGGCAGCGTGGGCAGCGATCTTGTAAGCGATCACGCCTTGCTTGACGTCGTCGGCTTCTGGCAGACCCAGGTGTTCCTTCGGCGTGACGTAGCACAGCATCGCGGCACCATGCCAACCAGCCAGAGCAGCACCGATGGCGCTGGTGATGTGGTCGTAGCCTGGGGCGATGTCGGTCACCAGCGGGCCGAGGACGTAGAACGGAGCGCCGTCGCAGACTTCCTGCTGACGCTTCATGTTCATTTCGATCTGATCCATTGGCACGTGCCCAGGACCTTCGACCATGACCTGGGTGCCGTTGGCGCGACCACGACGGGTCAGTTCGCCCAGCACGTCCAGTTCCGAGAACTGTGCGTCGTCGGAAGCGTCGGCCAACGAACCAGGACGCAGGCTATCGCCCAAGCTCCAGGTCACGTCGTACTGACGCATGATGTCGCACAAATCGTCGAAAGCAGTGTACAGCGGGTTCTGCTTGCGGTGAGCCATCATCCACTTGGCAATCAGCGAACCACCACGGCTGACGATGCCGGTGACGCGATGCGTGGTCAGATGGAGGTGTTCCAGCAGGATGCCACAGTGGATCGTCATGTAGTCGACCCCCTGCTTCGCCTGGTGCTCGACCATGTCCAGGAAGTGCTGCGGGGTCATGTCCTCGATCGTGCCGCCCAGCTCTTCCAGCATCTGGTACATCGGCACGGTACCGATCGGTACCGGGCTCTTCTCGATGATCTGCTTACGGATCTCGTCGATGTTCTTGCCGGTCGACAGATCCATCACGGTGTCGGCACCATGATGCACGGCGACGTGCAGCTTTTCGAGTTCGCCACCCAGATCGCTGGTCACGGCGCTGTTGCCGATGTTGGCGTTGATCTTGCACTTGGCAGCCAGACCAATCCCCATCGGTTCGAGCACACCTTGAAGGTGGACTTTGTTAGCCGGGATCACCATGCGACCGGAAGCGACTTCGTCCCGAACCAACTCAGGAGAGATGTTCTCCCGCTTGGCCACATACTCCATCTCCGGGGTGATCGTCCCCTCTTTCGCTGCAAGCAGTTGCGTCGACATGAAATTCAGAATCCTCGTTCAGGCCGCCGGCCTGTTTTGCGTGACGCGGTTTTGTGTCGTAACCGCTGGATTATCAATGGCTTTCGCTCTACGAATCATGGTATCGAGTCCCCCTACCGTGTCAATCTGGTAGCAGCGTAATCGTGGGGGCGGCAGCGTGGTTTTCGCCGCAAAATCAAAGGGTCTTCAAGTACTCAAGCACCGCTGATTTCTCCTCTTCGGTCAACGCGTTGGGGTAGTCATGACCTGCCGCACTTTTCCCTAAACGAGTCGTATTAAATACCTCGCGCCGCTCCATCGCCGAGAGTCCCTTGGGGAACTCGTCCAGGGCTTCGGCATCGATCCCCATCCGTTGATGATCATACGAACTGCCGGACCACCGCCAGATCTTCGGTCGCTGGTCCGGATGCAGCAAATGCCACAGCGTCGGGACCGATCCATTATGCAGATAAGGTGCCGTCGCCCAGACACCATCCAGCGGAGGTGCCACGTAGCCTTCCGGGTCGGCAATCAGCCCTTCCTGCTGGCCATAACTGTTAAACCAACTGTCGCCATATCCTTGGCGATGGGCAGGAGTTAGCGAATCGAACCGGGCTCGATCGGTCTTAATTTCATCGATCGGAATCATCCGTTCCGGGTAGTCGGCCTGATCGCCGTAAGTCCCATGGCACTCACTGCATTGTCGGTTGAAAACGATCCGCCCAGCTTCCGCTTTGGTGGCATCGACCTTGCCGGGGTACTTGGGTGCTTCGAGCGAAGATAAATAGGCGTAAACGTCTCGAAAATCGGCCTCGCGGTCGCGGAAGGCTTGGGCGTCATTCTCACGAACAAGCGTGAACTGCAGCAGCCCGCGATGCCCCTTCGGGGCGAAGCCATCGAGATAGATGTTTTCCTTCTTGGCGAAGTGCCACCAGGGAGGTGGTTCCATGTCGTGATGCAACATTTTGGGGAAGCTCGCCCCCGGAACCACGTTCAAATCGGCATCGCGTAGCGACATCAGCGCCACGCCAAAATTCACCGCATTCGTGGTCCCTTTGTTCTCGCCAAGGGGGAAGACCAGCGAGCTGTAGTCCCCGGGGATCAGCTTCTTGCCCAGCATCGCTTTGGTCAGCCGAATCTCGTCGGTGATGCCGGCGAAGTCGAAACGATTGTTGGGGAGGCCAGGGATCGTCTTCCCTTCCATCTGCCCACCATGGCACGAGAAGCAGTTGAGCGTCCACTCTCCCTTTTTATCGACAACATACTGCAGTGGCTTCGTGGGGTCTTCTGGTCGACCTGTCAGGCCATAGCGATCGAACGCCATCTGGCGGCGTTCCTCCGGCGTAGCCTTCTCGGCCTGGCTCTTCAGTGGCTCGGGCCAGACTCGCCAAACGTTGTCGAAGGTTTCCTGATCGAAGTATCGCGGGAGATACGGTGTATTGACCAGATGCTCGTAACCCGCCTGAGGATCGCCGGCTGGCCCTTCGGCCAGGACGAACGGCGACCAGGCCAGAAGCATCAGGAGTGAAAAGATTCGCCGTGTCATTCGTGAGCTCGAAGCATATTCGGGAAAATCGACTCGTCGTTTGTATCCGAAAGAGAACCGCACCTTCCCTGCCGGCACAACCAAGAGTTCGATTATAGAAAATCGAACCAGTCGGCGGCCAGTCACTCGTTTGCCACCCCTTGCCAGCATTCGACTAGGCCAGGACATTACACTGCTTGTTGGGGGAAGAACACCGTGATCGACAATCTAGCGTCTGACCAAGCCGATGTGGCCATTGTGGGTGGTGGCGCTGCCGGTCTGTTCGCCGCGATCTGGGCGGCTCGAACCAATCGCCAGCGACGCATTGTCATTCTCGACGGGGCACGCCGCATCGGTGCCAAGATCCTCATTGCTGGTGGCGGTCGCTGTAACGTGACCAACGAAAAGGTCACCCCGCGCGACTACTGGGGCAGTTCTACCAACGCGATCAAGAAGATCTTGGGCCGTTTCCCCCAGCCGCAAACGATCGAATTCTTTGCCGAGCTCGGCGTTCGTCTGAAACGCGAACCGACTGGCAAACTCTTTCCCACCACCGACAAGGCCAAGACCGTTCTGGACGGGCTGCTTTCGGAAGTGGAACGCTTGGGGGTCGAGATCCGCCTCGGGCATCGCATCGAAAACATTAAGTCGATTACGGCCGAACCCGCACAGCCTTCTTTTGAACTGAATGGTCCCTGGGGACACTTGGTTACCTCGAAGGTGGTGCTGGCAACCGGTGGTAAGAGCGTCCCCAAGACCGGCAGCGATGGGCATGGTCTCGAACTGGTCCGTCGACTAGGACACGACCTGACACCGCAGATCTTCCCAGCCCTGGTTCCGCTTCAGTTGGCCGACTCCGATCCGCTGACGCAGCTTTCAGGCATCGCCCTTCCGGTTCGCTTGGAACTGAACGAAACCAGCGGCAAGCGCATCGAGACGATCGAAGGGGACATGCTGCTGACCCACAAAGGGCTTTCTGGCCCGGCGGTTCTCGACATGAGCCGCCACTGGATCGCCGCTTCGACCGATCGCCCGGTCTGCCTGACGGCAAGCTGGTTGCCCGATCACTCGGCCGACAGCCTCCAGGCCGAACTCCAAGCCCTGGGTAGACGATCGGTACGAGCGATGCTGCGCGAGCGTTTGCCCGATCGATTGGTCGAGCATCTGCTGCACTTCGCGGAAGTTCCGGCCGAGCAAACCGGCGTCGACCTGACCCGGGTTCAGCGAAAGAACCTGGTGACCGGGCTTACCGCCTATCCTTTGAACGTGAGCGGAACACTCGGCTTTAAAGTGGCCGAAGTCACGGCTGGCGGGGTCCCTCTGGCGCAGATCGATCTAAAGACCATGCAGTCGCGCGTCTGCCCTGGCCTGCATCTTTGTGGCGAGATCTGCGATGTCGATGGCCGGATTGGCGGGTTCAATTTTCAGTGGGCCTGGTCAAGCGGCTACGTCGTTGGAGTTTCCGTTTGAATTTGGAGGTGCCCTGCCATCGAAGTTCCCGATAGAATAGGCAGCACCCTGCTCGATTGATTTCTCCTGAGGACCTCCTGCCATGCGATCGCTGTTTCTGCTTGCCCTGGTTTTGCTGTTTGCCGGATGCCATTCCAGCGAAACGCCAGCGTCAACCAGTTCGGTGGCCGATACCGCTCCGACGCAGGATCAACTGGCCACCGAAGCGATGATCACCAATGCTGGCGGCCGGATCGAAACCGATGAAGCCGGCGGAATCACGCTGGTCGACTTCGCCGGTAAGCCGATCGATGCCAACCTGATGAAGCGGATCGGCACGCTGCCGCGACTGCAAAAGCTTCTGCTGCGGGGCTGCCCACTCACTGACGATATGTTCGCCAAGCTCGGCACGCCGGCCAGTGTGCAGGTTCTCGACCTGCGTGAGACCAGCGTCAGTGGTGCCTCGCTCCAGCAGATCGGCAAGTTCCCTGCCCTCAAGAATCTCCAGTTCCGCGGCAATGCGATCTCGGACAATCAGTTGATCTATCTGGCAGGTCTCTCGAACCTGAAGGTCTTGGGACTGGATGAAACAGCCGTCGAAGGAATGACGCTCGAACAATTAAAAGGGCTAAAGCAGTTGGAAGAGCTGTTCCTGTTCGGCACGCCCTTTCGGGAAGCCAGTCTTCCTGGCCTCGCTCATTTGCCGAAGCTGAAAAAAATTCGCCTCCGCCGGACGATGATCAATGGTCATGGACTGGAGAAACTGGACGAGCTGACCGCCCTGGAAGACCTCGACGTCAGCGAAACCGACTTCGATGACCAGGCAGTCGAGCATCTGGCTGCGTTTAAGAACCTGAAGCGACTGAACCTGTGGGCGACCAAAATCAGCAATGATGCTGTTCCGAAAGTGGCCGAGATGACCTCGCTGGAATGGTTGAATCTCGACCGCAATGCGATTGGCGATGTCCACATCGGCGAGCTGACCAACCTGGAAAACCTGACTTGGCTGCATCTTGGTTCGACCTCGCTCTCGGACGAGGGACTGATGCAGCTTGCGCCTATGACGCACCTCAAAAATCTGATCGTGACCCGGACCGCGGTTACCGATGAGGGTGCCGCCAAGGTTGCGGCCAAGATGCCTGAAACCGAGCTCCAGCATATCTACATCCCGGAAAACTGAGGCCGAATGCCGATCAGTCCTGGCGATCTGGGCATTCTCGCTCCCCCCTGCCCAACCAGCGGAGCCACTACAACCGGAACAAGCGGCTTTCAGGTAACGGATGTCCGAATTGCGACCCGTTTTCCCAGTTTGCCGTCTCCGTCTATGTAAAAGTTTCGATGCTATAGTTTCACAAACCGACTGGGAGTTGAGAGGCGCAATTGCTGCGCAGGGCGCGACGGTCGGTTCTCATCGTGAAAAGCAATCAAGACGATAAGTTCGGGGACAGGTCGGGCTTACCAGATCTCTCTCTGACCGTGGATTTTGACGAAACGCCAGGGAAGTATGACCGTTATCGAAACGATCTCGAAGCAACTACAAGGAAACGTCAAGGACGTGATGTCGGTCAAGGTTCACACCGCGACCGTGGGCACGCACGTAAATATCGTTGCCGATCTGATGGCTCGATATGCCTTGCGACGCGTTGTTGTGGTCGACAATACCAAGAAAGTAGTCGGTGTGGTCTCGCAGCGCGACATCGTTCGCGCGCTGATCACTTCTATGAAGACAGAAGAGACCGAAGACATTCAACACAAGCGTGTCGAAGAGTTGATCTCGGTTGAACGTCCCATCACTGTGGGCCCAGAAATCCCTTTGGCCCGCGCCGCCTACGTGTTGGCGACGAACAAGATTGGCTGCTTGCCGGTCGTCGATCCTGAACTGACTTTGATCGGCGTGCTCTCGATTTCCGACATCATTCAGTTCCTGGCTGAAGACAACGTCGAAGGCATGGAAACCGCCTTCCAGATGTACTCGCCGAAGAACGACGCCAAGACACGCAGCCCGGCTTATGTCCGGAAGATGAATGGCGACCTGGTAATCCCGCTGAAGAACATCGAGAACAAGCGAGCCCGGATGGACTACGCGGTGCTCGGTTATGATCCGCCGACCGGTCGCATTCTGATCAAATTCGTGCGTGCCAATGCCGACGAAGCGATCGCCACCAAGGTCCAGGACGATAACTTGATCATCCCGGCCAAGGGGTTTGTACGGCACTTCAGCTTGATCGGGAAAGTGGCCGCGTTCGACGTGACCGACCACAACCAGAGCAAGTTCCTGGTGCTCTCGCCGAAGAATGCCGCCTCGGGCGCTGTAAACGCAGTGGGGACGACCTAAGCCGTCCCCTGGGCTTGCTTACGGTTCGTACGACAGGTTCGGAGCAAGCCACTTCTCCATATCTTTCAGTGGCATGCCTTTGCGCTTGGCATAGTCTTCGACCTGATCGCGTCCCAGTTGATGGATCGCGAAGTAACGCGCGGCCGGGTGGGCGAAGTACATACCGCACACACTGGCTGCCGGCATCATCGCCAGGCTCTCGGTCAGTTCAATCCCGGTTTCCTGTTCGGCGTTCAACAAACGGAACAGCGTCCACTTTTCGGTATGGTCGGGCTGAGCCGGATAACCTGGAGCTGGACGGATGCCGCGATAATCTTCCTTGATCAGTTCTTCGTTCGACAAGTTTTCCTCGGCACCAAACTTCCACTCGCGACGAGCTTCCTTGTGCAGACACTCGGCGAACGCTTCCGCCAGACGATCGGCCAAGGCCTTCGCCATGATCGAGTTGTAATCGTCGTGATCGGCGTCGAATTTGGCGGCCAGTTCGCTACAGCCGATTCCGGTCGTCACCGCGAAGGCACCGAGGTAGTCGCGACGTCCACTGCCAACCGGAGCGATGTAATCGGACAACGCCCGGAAGTCGGACTGACCTTTGCGTTCCCATTGTTGACGCAGCGTGAAGAAGCGTTCGATTTCTTTCTCAGGATCGTTCGGGTCATAGATAATGATGTCGTCACCGTCGGACGCTGCTGGCCAGAAACCAAAGATCCCGTTTGCCGTGAACAGCTTCTCCGAGATGATCTGATCCAACAGGACATTGGCATCGTGGAACAGCTTCTTCGCCTCTTCGCCGACGTATTCATCCTCAAAGATCTTCGGGTACTTACCCTTCAGTTCCCACGAGTTGAAGAACGGCGACCAGTCGATGAACTCGCGAAGCTTCTCAAGCGGGAAGTCTCGCAGCGTCTTCGATCCGGTGAACGATGGAGTCGAAATATCGATGTTCGCCCAGTCGGTCTCGAAGTGCTTTTCGCGAGCTGTCTTCAGCGGAACTAGCGTGATGGCTTGACGCTTGCGATACGACTCGGCCAGTTCGGTTTGCAGTTTGCGATTCTTTTCCAAAAACGCCGGTGAGTTGTCCTTGCTGAGCAGTTGATCGACGACACCGACGCTTCGCGATGCGTCGAGCACATGCACGACCGCACCTTCGTAAACCGGAGCAATCTTCACGGCGGTATGCTTGGCACTGGTCGTCGCCCCACCAATCAGCAGCGGAATGTTCATCCCGGCCGATTGCATTTCTTCCGCGACATGGACCATTTCGTCGAGGCTCGGGGTGATTAAGCCTGACAAGCCGATCACGTCGACGCCATGCTCTTTGGCGGCGGCCAGAATCTTGTCGCAGTGGACCATCACCCCCATGTCGATGATCTCGTAGTTATTACAGCCCAGCACTACGCCGACGATGTTCTTGCCGATGTCGTGGACGTCTCCCTTGACGGTTGCCATCAAGATCTTGCCACGGGCACTCACGTCGGTCGTGCCGAGCTCTTCCTTTTCTTTCTCCATGTAAGGAAGCAAATAAGCGACCGCCTTCTTCATCACGCGGGCACTCTTGACCACCTGGGGCAGGAACATCTTGCCGGCGCCGAACAGGTCGCCCACGATGTTCATCCCGTCCATCAACGGACCTTCAATGATGTGCAGACAGCGTTCCGCTTGCTGGCGAGCTTCTTCCGTATCTTCTTCGATGTACCGGTCGATCCCCTTCACCAGCGAGTGAGCCAAGCGTTCGCGAACCGGAGCTTCTCGCCACGCCAGGTCTTCCACCTTCGGGCCAGCACCCTTCTGATGCTTGACCGTTTCAGCGAAGTCGACCAGACGTTCCGTCGCATCGGGACGCTTGTTGAAGAGTACGTCTTCAATCAGTTCTCGCAGGTCCGCAGGCACTTCGTCGTACACGGCCAACTGGCCTGCGTTGACGATCCCCATATCCAGGCCAGCCTTGATCGCGTGATACAGGAATACGGCGTGGATCGCTTCACGCACCACGTCGTTGCCGCGGAACGAGAACGACACGTTACTCACACCGCCTGAGATCTTCGCTCCGGGGCAGACTTGTTTGATCTTACGAGTCGCTTCGATGAAGTTGATCGCGTAGTCGTTGTGCTCTTCGATACCGGTGGCGACCGTCAAGATGTTCGGGTCGAAGATGATATCGGTCGGATCGAATTCCAGCTTCTCGACCAACAGGTCGTAGGCTCGTTTGCAGATCTCAACTTTGCGTTCCAGTTCGACCGCCTGACCAACTTCGTCGAATGCCATCACCACCACGGCGGCACCGTAATCGCGGCAGAGTCGGGCCTTGTTCAGGAACTCCTCTTCCCCTTCCTTCAAGCTGATCGAGTTGACGATCGACTTGCCCTGGACGCAGCGCAGACCGGCCTCGATAACCGACCACTTCGAGCTGTCGATCATGATCGGCACTTTGCAGATATCTGGCTCTGCGGCGATCAGGTTCAAATAACGGGCCATGGCCGCTTCGCCGTCCAACAGCGCATCGTCCATGTTGACGTCGATCACGTTGGCGCCGCTTTCGACCTGTTGCAACGCAACTTCAATCGCGTCTTCGTACAGCTCTTCGCGAATGAGTCGAGCGAACCGCCGCGAACCAGTCACGTTGGTTCGTTCGCCGATCATCACGAAGTTGGTGGTGGGTGTGATCGTGAACGGTTCCTGACCGCTCAAACGAGTCAGCTCTGGCTGTTGGTGCAATCCGCGCGGAGCGTAGTCACGCATCACGTCGGCAATCGCCTTGATGTGCTGCGGCGTGCTTCCACAGCAACCACCGACGATGTTCAGCCAGCCATGCTCGGCGAACTCACGAATGGTCGACGCCATTTGATCTGGGGTTTGATCGTATTCCCCCATTTCGTTCGGCAAACCAGCGTTCGGATGGCAACTGATATAGCACGAAGCGATCGACGACAATTCCTGGACGTACGGACGCATCAACTCGGCACCTAAGGCGCAGTTGATACCCACGCTGAGCATGGGGAAGTGCGAGATCGAATTCCAGAACGCTTCGACCGTCTGTCCGGACAACGTACGCCCCGAAGCATCGGTGATCGTTACCGAGGTCATCACCGGCAGTTCGATTCCCTTTTCGCGATAGTATTTCTCGATCGCAAAAAGGCACGCTTTCAGGTTCAGCGTGTCGAAGGTCGTTTCCGGGAACAGGATATCGACGCCTGCATCGACCATCGCGTCGATCTGCACCAGGTACGAAGCGACCAGTTGATCGAAAGTCACGTCGCGGAAGCCAGGGTCTTCGATCCGTCGCGAGATCGACGCCGTTTTACTGGTTGGCCCGATCGAGCCGGCCACGTAGCGGCGGTTGTCGGGATCGCGGTCGTTGAATTCGTCGACCACCTTTTTGGCCAGCTTCACGGCGGCCACGTTGATATCGGTTGCCAGTGCGTCGCTCAACGAGAACTCGTCCATGGCGATCGGCGTCGCTCCGAACGTGTTCGTTTCGATGATGTGGGCCCCAGCTTCCAGAAACTGGCGATGGATGCCTTCAATAATGTCGGGCTTCGTCAGACAGAGAAGGTCGCTGAAGTTTCGCAGGTCCTTCTCAGCATCGGCGAACTGCTTTCCCCGGACATCCTCTTCGGTCAGCTTGAACTTCTGAATCATGGTCCCCATGGCACCATCGAGAATCAGAATTCGCTTTTGGATGTCGTCGAAGATTTGGTGCTGGCGGCCGGCGAATCGGGGACCTGGCATGAGTGGATTCCAGAAGACTGAAAGACCTGTCACAGCTTGGGGTTATTGCTGTCAGATAGCATGCTGCCTGATAGCGTCCCCAACTATGGCGGAAGGGATTTCTATAGTTCAAACCTGCTAAATATCCCAGATTTCCGGCTTCGTCACAACCAGCGTTCAATTGCCACTAATCGTCAAAGCTTGCCTAGCCCCGATTTCCGATTTTTCTTATCTAGAGCTAAAGACCGCTACAAACCGAACCGATGGATAGGACAACGGGCCACAACCAGCGCGTGGCCCCTGTGCGTCGATCTCAACGTCAGGCAAGGAAGCCGAAACGATGACGAAACCATTGGGAAACCCCAAATCACGTGAAAACCAAGACACTCAGGGCACCTTTTACGGACACCCCGTCGTGATCCGTGTGAAGGACCTGACCTGGGAACCTCCGGTTGAAGAACAACCGGCCGGCACCCAGGACTGGGTTTCCAACCTGCTTGGGGAAGACCCGACCGCCGATCTGGCGGAAGAAAGCCTTCTGGTCGAAGCGCCAACCGCTCCGATCATGCCTCCTCAACCTGCTGCCGTGGCTCCTGCTCCGGTGGAAGTTGCCTCTGCCCCGGTGGCTTCGGACTCGGCCGTTGCGCCGAGCTACATTCATCACCGTGGAGAAGAAACGCGACAGGCTCGTCGCGAATCGATCCTGAGTGGTCAGTGGAGGAATCGGATCTACCTGGCCGGCATGGCCGTCTCGCTGCTGGTGGCCAGTGCCTGGTTGCTCTCGGGCGACGACGACAGCATCCCACCGGTCGACGACGTCGATCAGGGATTGTTCGTTTCGACCGGCGAATTGGGAAGTGCTCCGAGCTGGGACGCGACTTCCGGGACCGACGCGGACAACGAGACCATTACCGTCTCGCCACTCGACACCGCCATTCCGATGGTGGCCAGCAAGCCCGACCGCACCGAGTTGACCAACCCAACGATGGGCAATCCATCGCAAGATACGCAGATGACGAACATCGCTTCTGGTTACGAACCAGAAGGCTCGATCGCGCCACCTTACAACAATCCAGCCTCGAACCATCAACTTCCACCTGAGCCAATGGCTCCGGAAGACGAGTACTACCAGTTCCGTCCTGAAGGGATGGAATCGGCTCCGACCGGTGCTGGTTCGTATTCGCCAAGTTTCAATCCAGCCACCGACGAAGACTACACCCCACAATTCGATGGTCGTCCGTCCGCTTCGCCTGGCATGCCATCCGGCGGCCCCTCGCTGGAATTGAACGCTCCGGCTACCTCGCAGTACTCGGTTCCTAATGGCGATCCAGGTCGTCACTGGATGCAGGAGCCAACCGGCGGCTATGCCTACGAAGATGGCAAGTTGACCCAGCGAACCGCAGCCACCAATCCTGCGACTTCACAGCCGCAAATGCCACAGATCCATGAAGGGTATCAGCCGCAGCCAGGCATGCCGATGATTGGCACGCCAACGCAGCCAACCTATTCGCAGACCGCTCCGCAGAGCCCATCGCAGGGTGGCTTCGGGTTTACCCCTTACGAAAATCGCGAAGCGACTCCTCCAGGGGCCCGCCTGGGTAGCGTCGATCTCGATTCGGATATTCGGTAATGAGCCAGCTCGACCGCGCCTTTATTCGCGCCTACACGTCGGAAACAACCAGCACAGCGGCAGACGCCGTGCCCCCAACGTCGGATGCAGTTATGAATAAGACTCAAACTTCTCAGCAAACGTCTTCGACTCCGGTTCGCACGATGTCGCGTAAGCCGACTCTCAGCGAATTGCAGCACTGGAAGAACCAAGGAATCCGCATCGACATGCCGGGCTCGCCACTGGTGGGCTCGTACGACGAGTCGGCCGCTGCCGCCAACCTGGAAGATGGCCAGTCGCAAGACGAGTTCGAGATGGCCGCGAAGAACACCGCCGCCGTGGCCGAAGCGCTCGATCGCTTGATGTCGCGAGCCGGTCGCAAGCATACACCAGTGCATCCTGTTTCGGCCTCGACACCGAAACCGCAGCCCCAGCCAGCCGCTCAAATGCCGGCTCCTTCGATTGAGATCGAACCGTGGGAACCGGCACCGCTGACCGAACCCGTCACTGAAGAAATCGAACAGCCGGCCACGGTCGCCTTCGTCGCCCCTGAAGAAGAAGCGATCGACGAAGCTCCGGTTGAGGAATCAACCGGAACGATCGAGGGCGCTGCTCCTACAGAACCAGCACCGGTCAGCGCGACCTATCGTCAGCGTCGATTGGCTCATCCCAAATGGGAAGCCGATTCGCTGAACTGGCCAGAAGAGATCGACATGATTCTGGATTTGCACCAGGATCAGTGGCTCGGCCTGGCCGAAGGCATTTCGTCGAGCGTCAAGTCGATGGCTCTCGTATCGCTGGGCGAAGGTTGTGGTTGCACTACGCTGACCATCTGCCTGGCCAAAGTTATGGTCGAACAAAATCGCCGCGTCCTGATCATTGACGAAGGGGAAGGCAGCGAAAGCTTGTCTGCCCGTCTCGGTCTGCAGGCTGACGCATTGCCGGTCGATGCGCACGCTTCCGACAATTTGTACGAAGCGATGATTCAGTCGGCCGCTCAGCCGATTGCCGTGCTGCCAGCCGGCTATCGTGCCCTGGGCGATCTTTCGACCAGCCAACTGCAGCAGTTCGCCAAAGACTTCGACGTCGTGCTGTGGGATGGTGGCGACCGCCCGGAAGTTTGGCAACGCCTTGCTTTGATGCACAGCGTGCTGATCGTTCGCGATGCCCGCGGAACCCACGACCACGAGCTGGGACAAATTCTGCCGAAGCTCGAACAACGTAAGATCAACGTGGTCGGTATCGCTGATAACTTCTGGCGATAACGTTCGTCGTGGCTAAATCAACGGGGCGAAAGAGACACTCTCGATGTACGAAGCGTACTGGAAACTGAAAACTCGCCCGTTCGAGAACACCTACTCGGAACTGTTCTACTATCCTTCCGAGTCGGCTCAGGCCGCGCTGTTGAAACTTCGCTACGCGGTCGAAAATCGTCGCGGAGCCGCGATCCTGGCCGGAGCTTGTGGGCTGGGTAAGAGCCTGCTGGTGCGAACCTTAATGGTTCAACTGCCGGAGCAGTTTTCGCCAAAAGTCCATCTCGTCTTTCCGAAGCTTTCGAGCAACGACTTGATTCCCTATTTGCTGCTGAACCTGGGTCAGGGCAACCCGGAGGGTACCGCGCATCGTAACCCTAGCGAAACGATCTGGCAGCTTCAGCAGTTTCTGGCCGAGAATACCAGGGCCGGCAACCATGCAGTGATTGTCGTCGACGATGCCCACCTGCTGAGCGATCACGCTTCGCTGGAAACCTTGCGGCTGCTCACCAATTTTGAAACCGATGGCAAGCTCGACCTGACCCTCATCCTGGCCGGACAAACGACCGTCATTCCAGCGGTCGAACGCTTCCCTTCGCTCGAAAGTCGGATCGGTGTGAAATCGCTGATGCGGAACTTCACGCCGGATGAGACGGCAGCATACGTCACGCATCGACTTCGCGTGGCAGGCTCGCAGGCAGAGATCTTCGCTCCCAATGCTTTGGAGCGATTGTTTCATATCACTCGGGGAAATCCGCGTGAGATCAACCGGCTGTGCGACCTTGCCCTGCTGATTGGTTATGCCGAGGAAATCCGCCAGATCGATGCCAACCAGCTCGAATCAATTCACGAAGAACTGGTCACCGTCGTTCCGGAATAGGCCTACCGCCAGGCTGGCGATCGAGCCGCTGCCGATTAGAATCAAGCAGCGTGAACGATTCTAACTCGCCAAGTCCGTCCTCCCCTGCTCCGTCGTGGTCGATCACGATGCTGCTGGGGCTTGCCCTGGCACTGCTGACGGCGATCGTTCGCTGGTCTTACCTGGCCGAAAGTTTGTGGGTCGACGAACTGCATACGGCTTGGGTCGTTACTGATTCGGTAACCGACATCCCCCAGCGAGCCGCCATGGGCAATCAAGCGGCGTTGTACTTCTACCTGCCGTGGGCCTTCACGCAACTGGCCGGGCTGCACGAGTGGTCGCTCCGCTTTCCTTCGTTTCTGGGTGGGCTTGTCGCGGTCGCGTTGGTCACGATGACCGCTCATCGCTGGACGCACGACGCAGGGATCGCCTTGGCTTCGGGACTGGTCGGCGTGATCGATGTCGACTGGAACTTCTTCGGAACGGAAGCACGCGTCTACGCCGTCGCCCAAGCGATCGCCATCTTGCAAGCCATCGTCGCCTGGCAGATCTTACAGCATAACCAGAAACGCGACTGGGCTTACCTGGTCGGTCTGACCGTGGTGAACTTCTACTTTCACTACAGCACGTTGCTGTTTGGACTGTGCCTGGCTTTGGCAATCCTGATCTTGGCGAACGATCGCGCGACGCGAATTCGGTTGCTGGTGGCAGCGAGTTGTGTTGCGGCTCTTTGTGCGATCAGTGTGCCCCACCTGATGACGATCTTCCAACGTCGCGAGAACTGGGCAAGGTTCATCACGGCCGACAATCCTAATGAATGGCTGCGTTGGCAAACGGCCCTGGCAGTACTGCTACCGATTGGAATCGCGGCGCTGCTAAGTTGGTGGTGGAAACGCGAGTCCCAGCCGGGTTCAGAAGGGAAGCGAATCGCACTGGTTGCCTTCGTGCTGATCGTCCCGATCGTGGTGGCCTGGGCGAGCACCGCCGGCGGCGTGGCGGCATTGTTTTACGGTCGCTATTTGATCTCGGCAGAAAGCACGATTCCGTTGCTGGTCGCGGCGTTGGCGGCAGTCGTCTCGCCCAAGTGGCTGCGTGCCGGAGTGCTGGTGGTCGCGGTCGCGATCGTCTGGCAATGGCGAATGCCTACCGTTCTGCGTAGCGAAGACTGGCAGACTATCACCCAGGCCGTAGCCGCCGACATCGAAGCGAATCAGTCACCAACCGACGTGGTGATTTCGTCCGGTTTGATCGAAACCGATATTCTGTTGGACGAAGCCGCGACTTCACCGGCCTGGGAAACGTACGCCCGGCTTCCGATCGAGTCGCTTTACGCTTTGCCCAGTCACGATGGGAACGACTTCGGTTTGACCTATTCCGACGCTGGTCAACCGACGCCGCGTTACCTGGCAGAATCGAACCCCAAGGCACGGATTGTCCTTTTGATCCGCGGAGGGGAAGCGTACGCGGATCAGGTCACGGCGACGCTGCTGCAGTCATTGCCAAACCGCCAATACCAAATCAAGAAGCCAGAAACGCAAACAGCACTCGTCCAATGGCGAGTGCTGTTACCGCAGAATTAGACTGGTTTGAAAGCGTTGGCTTAGGAAGCGTCGAGAGTTGTTTCGATTTGCTTCAATGCTTCGTCCAGACGATTCAGATCGACCGCATCGATACCGTTGAACTGCGGGTCTTCCATCTTCTTGAGCATCTCGCCCAATCGAACGCGAACCGCTTCCAACTGCTTGGCATCGGGTTCGACACGAATGACCTGGTCACGAGGCGGAGCGAAACGGCGATCGAGTTGCTGCTGCATTTCGCCCAGCATTTCTTCGTGGCGAGCACGCATCGCTTCGACACGTTCAGTGATGTCCGAAAATGGATCGAAGCCCTCACGAGGGCGTGGAGCACGAGCGTGAATCCGTGGCATGTTCTCCAGACCTGGGATCCGAGCCGGGCCGGCATCGGCGACTTCGCGAACATGGTTAAGTCGAGCGAACGCTTCGGCGTCTTTCTTCTTCAGTTCGTCTTCACCTGCCGCTTCGACCGTCTTCTGCTTTCCGTTGGGCAGATCCCAAGTCACGCTGATATGGCCATTGCGGGAAGTCCGAGTAACCGTTCGCTGACCATTCTCCGAAATGTCGATGGTCTTTTCTCCATTCACGTTCGAAATCTGAACGGACTGCTGAACCTGACCATCCGGAATTTGCCGCTCGACTTCAAACTCGTCGCCAATGATTCGATTCGGACCGATACGACGCTTCAGAATGGCAATCGCCTCTTTGGCGAGATGACTGGCCGTTTGATTGCCACTGGCGGCAAGTCGCTGGAGCGAAGACAACGCCATGGTGGCGGTCTCTTCTTCAGGCGAGCCGGCGAACAGCTTTAACAGATCGACCGAGCGACTGGCAACTTCACCACTGCCGGTGACAGCGGCACGTTCGATCGCAGGGACGGCATCTTTACCGAACTTCGCCAATTCAGTCGCCGCTTGCTGGCGCTGGGCAAACTGATCAGCGTCCAACTTCCGAACCCAATGACGAATGAGCTGATCGCGATCGACACCTTCTTCGACAGGATCGGCGGCTCCGGTCGACACCATGCCGATCAACAGGAACAGTACTCCGAATAGTCGTAGCGATACCGCAGGCAGACTCATTTTCAGGCCTTCGTGGACTCGGTGAGAGACAACATGGTGTGAGGACAAAGGTAGGACGATCCCCGAAATATAAAGCATTCAACGCTCGAACGCACGCGAACCTTTACGCACGTTTTCGGGAAATGGTTGACGCTATCGGGCTGGAAATTCCTCGATTTTCCGGGGATTACTGCCGGTTTGAATCAACGCTACCAGAAGTTTTGGTCAAGATTGACCAAACTTTGATCACAAATATTTGGTGATAGCAGTGCAATTCTGATGTGGCGACTGCACATTGTTCTGGCGATATCCCGGGCCAATCACGGTCAACGAACAATCGGCCGGCGCCGCCTAGTTGGAATCGGTCGATGGGCGAGCGTACAGGTTCAAATTCTCGCGGTCCCCGATAATCGAAAAGACCTGCCGGATCTGATCGAATCCGTTGCTCAGCACAAAGCCAGGATCGCGGCCAAAGCTCTTCGCGCCCAAGATATAAAAGTTGGGCTCCGGATGATGGACCGTCGCCGCGGTGTGCGATTCATTCGCGTAGCTCGTTTCGATCTGCAATTCACGCAGCATATCAAGGTTCGGGCGAAAACCGACATTCGCCACGATCCGGTCGAACGTATGCACGCCCGAGTGCTTCCCTTCCAGCGTGACATGGAAATGATCGTTCCGCGGTTCGTAATGAACAGCCTTGATCGTCGTTTCGGGCCAATGATCAATGTGCCCGTCATCCTCACATGCAAGTCGATTCGCCTCGGCAATCAACTTATTGCGTTCCGGCAGGTTATCGTTGGGCGGCAATGCAACCGGCCCGCTCTCGCCTTTCGGCTCGCGCGTGATCCAGGTCACGTGCGTTTCCATCGATTCGCGAGCGAGCTTGCTTAGCAGGCACACGTTGGAAGCGGCGAGGTAGCCGGCACCGATGACCAGCGTTTGCTGGTTCGCGAAATGCTGAGCATCGCTGCCTTCCAGATCGAGCACCCCGCAATGGATATGATCGCGGGCGGCGAGTTCCCCGAGCGCCGGATTGCCGCCAGAGCCGATGTAGTTTGCCTGACCGTAAACACCACTACAGTCGAGAACCACTTCGCTCTCGAACAGGTGTTGATGCCCATCGGCATCTTCCACCAACGTCACCAGGGGCGTTTCAGCACGTTGCTCGCGATCTTCGCTGTCTTCGGTCTTGATCTTCTCTTTCCGGGCGATCGAAATGACCTTGTGGTTCAGCTTGAAGCAATCGGCCACCAGGTCAGTTTGCGACAGTGGCTTCAGATACTGCTCCAGCAGTTGGCGACCGGTTAGCAGTTGGTCGTCGGCTGGCGGCTGATAGTTTTCGTCCTGGGCTTGCAGGGCCGACTTTCCTAACGGAGTGCTGTTCTGCCCGAAGGGAGTAAACAGAGGCACGTGGCCCCACTTCTGCAGGTTGGCCCCTACTTCACCGGAATCGAACACGATGACTTCGTAGCCGAGGAAGCGAGCATAAAGTGCGGCTTCGATGCCAATCGGGCCGGCACCGACAACGATCACGCGAGCAGGAGTATCTACTGCCATAAGAGAATGGTTTCCGAGGGATCCACAAAGTTGCCTACCACCCACGCAAGAGGATTTGGGGCGGTCTTCTGGTGACGATTATACGGAAGATTCCGGTCTCTACGCCCTGCTGCGCCAGGGAAACAAAAAAAACTATACGGTTTCGCGAGGTGCGCATTCCACTCCTTTGGCGTGACCTACATTTTCCCCGGGGCAGTGTTGATTAATTTGCATCGGATAACGCGTTTTCCCCAACCGCATCGATGCGGATTTGGAACAGACTCAGGGCAGAACATGTACCAACGCACACTTCGAGTACTTGTCGTTGACGACTCGAAACTGATTCAGACTTTGATTTGCGATCTGCTGGAAGAATTGCCAGACATCGACGTGGTCGGGACTGCATCAGATGGGAAGGAAGCGGTTCGACTCGCAAAATCACTGAAGCCGGACGTTATCACGCTCGACGTTCAAATGCCAAAGATGGACGGGCTCGAAACGCTCGACGCCATTCTGTCGGACCAGGCGATCCCGGTGATCATGGTCAGTGCTACGACGCAGTTGGGCGGCCAGATCACTCTGGAAGCGCTCGATCGTGGTGCGATCGATTACATCGCCAAGCCGGAAGGGCTGAAGGAAGCGGAAACCACGCTGCGAACCGAACTGGTTCGTAAGATTCGCCTGGTTGCCGATACCGATGTCAAAAAGGTTCTGTCCATCCGCCGCGAACGTGCCGCCAAGCGCAAAGAACGTCGTGGCAAGCTTAGTCTGAACCAGGAAGTCAAAACGACGCCACCACCGGTGGCACCGGCTGACCTCAAGGCTTCGGACAAGTGTATCGCCCTCGGTATCTCGACCGGCGGTCCTCCCGCCCTGGCCTCGATGTTTGAAGTGCTGCCGACGGGCCTTCCACCTATCGTCATCGTGCAGCACATGCCGGCGAACTTCACCAAGGCTTTCGCCGGACGCTTGAACTCGCTATCACGCGTCCAGGTCAAAGAAGCGGAAACGGGCGACATTCTCGTTCCGGGACATGCGTACCTGGCCCCAGGCGGCATGCACTTGGAAGTCCAGAAACATGGCCGCGACGGTGGTAAGCTGCTGGTTCGCGAAGGGGACTATGTCAGCGGTCACCGTCCTTCGGTCGACGTGATGATGACTTCAGCCGTAAAGATTTACAAAGACCGATTGCTCGGCATTATTATGACCGGCATGGGTCGTGACGGATCGGATGGCTGCAAAGAAATCCGTGCCGCCGGCGGTTTCGTGCTGGGACAAGACGAAGCAACTTCGGACGTCTATGGCATGAATAAAGTTGCCTACACCGAAGGCAACGTTGATCGCCAGTTCTCGCTGGACGATGCAGCGACCACGATCGCTACGCAAGTTCGACGCATGTGGGGTTCGGCCGCGGTTTCTTGAACCGTCGGCCTAAGCCCGATTCACCCGGAAGGGATGCAGATCAATCAGAGCCTGCTCCCCTCGCATCAACTGCGCGAGGACCACGGCCGTCGCTGGCGAAAGATGCAATCCGCTGCGATAGTGCCCGGCCGCCAGGAAGACATTCTCGAGCCCTGGCAACTTTCCGATATACGGAATCCGATCGACGCTGGCGGGCCTTAGCCCAGACCAGCTCTTCACAACCTTGGCATCGTGCAGCCGAGGAACCCACTGCCGAGCAAATTCGGTCAGGTCTGCAATCGCTTCTTCGGTATTCGATTTGTCGAAGCCTGCTTCTTCCACTGTGGCACCAACCAGCACCAGGCCATCGCGGCGCGGTACCAGGTAACGGATACCTTCGTTAATGGGAGCCTCAAAGAATCGCTCGCCGGCATCCAACAGCACCATCTGCCCTCGAATTGGTTCGATCTCTGGTCGTTGCATCCGACCGGGAAAATCTCCTTGATCAAGAACATGATCGGCGACCAACTGCGACCAGGCCCCGGTTGCCAGGCAGGTCGCCCCAGGTGAAATCGTCTCTTCCGCCGTGCTGACCGATTGAAGCCGTTCGCCGTCGAAGTTCCAGGTCTGAATCTCGGTGTTCTCGACGATTTCGACCCCTTGCTGGCGACATGCCGTTGCGAGCGCTTGCAAGTGCCGCGGATTTCGGACCACGGCTTCGCCAGGCAGATACATGGCCTCCAGAATCGAATGGCTCACCTGGAGATGGGGGAACCGCTGAGCGATCTGGCCGACCTCGAGCTTTTCGGCCTCGACGCCTTCTTCTTCATATTGAACGCGAGCCATCCGCAGCGAAGCCGCCTCGCCAGGGTCGCGAGCCAGATAGATGCCGCCGGTGATCTCGAATTCGTTGTCGATACCGGTCTCTTCCCGAAGCTGGGCAGACCACTGGGGAAAGAGTCGATGGCTGAGCCCACGAAGTTGCTCCTGAGGATCCCAGGCATGCTGCTGATTCGCCGGTGGTAGCAAGCCAGCACCGGCCCACGATGCTTCGCGACCGACTTCCCCCTTATCGACCAGGGTCACATGGTCGCCACGGCGCGCGAGTTCCAGGGCAAGCGAGAGCCCGATGACTCCGCCACCCACGATCAGAAAATCAGGACAATTCGACGAGAACGCCGGCACCGCAGCACACCTTGCAAGCAAGTGGTTGATAGCCCTGGCTTCGTTGCTCGATCGAGCCAGGTCCAATGTCGCCTACAAGTTGGCGTCGGTCGGAATGGAATTCGCTTCCGCTTCCAGGACTCGCTTCAGCAGCATCGGCGAGACTTTGCCACGGAAGCGAACTTTGCCATTAATTTCGACCACCGGGACACACGTGTTAAATTTCTGAACCAATTCAGGCTCGTGATCGATATCGACCAGACGAATGTCCGACACGAAATTTCGGACGAGCACCTCTGCGTCATCGCACAGATGACATCCTTGCCGCGTATAGATCACGACTGCCGCATCGTATTGAGGGTGAGAAGTTGGGTTCACCAGTGGATTGCCTTATGAAGATTCGTTGAAGCTTCGATTCCTGACTTCCCCCGACGTGCCCTACAAACTAGCGTAGGGACTCCATTTTTCCCATTGGTTATGGGGGGACAGAATAGGAAAGATTCAATTCAGCGAAATTCCCCTTGGATCGTTGTTCAGGGGAGTTCGACTCTGTAGTCTATACCTTGAATCAGTCTACTGACTTTCCCTAACCTAGGGAATGATTGGCCTTTGCGAGACGAATGTCCAGGCCGCAATTACTCGCCAAGTTCCTTATATCCCTGCCCCGTTTCAGGTTCGCATGCCCCCAGTCGTCGACTCTGATCGATTCATCGAGCTGATCGGTAAGAGCAAGCTCGTCCAACCTCCTGCCATCGAGCAGGCCTTGGAAGAACTGCGCGCAGCTCACGACGGCGAGATCCCCAAGGACCTGGACGTTCTGCAAGAGTTCTTTGTTGGCAAGAACCTGCTGACCAATTGGCACTGCGAGAAGCTCCGCAACGGGAAATACAAGGGTTTCTACCTCTCGAAATACCGGTTGCTGAAGCACTTGGGCACCGGTGGGATGAGCAGCGTCTACCTGGCCGAGCACATCCTGATGAATCGAAAGGTTGCCATCAAAGTGCTGCCGCGCCGCCGCGTGAACGACGCCTCGTACCTGGCTCGCTTCCATTTAGAAGCCCAGGCCGCCGCCTACCTCGACCATCCGAACATTGTCCGAGCCTTCGATGTCGATAACGAGGACGACACCCATTACATCGTGATGGAATACGTCCCTGGCAGCGACCTGCAGCAACTCGTTCGCGCCAATGGTCCGGTCCCTTTTGAGGCGGCCGCAGATTATATCGCCCAGGCTGCCGACGGATTGCAGCACGCCCACGACAAAGGAGTCGTACACCGCGATATCAAACCAGCCAACTTGCTGCGAGATGACCGGGGTGTCGTCAAGATTCTGGATATGGGCCTCGCTCGGCTGAAAGATGACGACTCGGCCTCGCTGACAATCGCCCACGAAGAAAACGTTCTGGGAACGGCCGACTACCTCGCTCCGGAACAAGCGGTCAACAGCCATAAGGTCGATCATCGTGTCGATATATATAGTCTCGGCTGCTCTCTCTATTATCTGTTGACGGGGCATCCTCCCTTTCCTGAGGGAAGTTTGGCCCAGCGGATCGCCAAGCATCAGAGCGTGATGCCCGAGAAGATCAAGAAGTCTCGGCCGAACTGCCCCCCTTCTCTGCAGCGCATCTGCGAGAAGATGATCGCCAAAGATCCCAACGACCGATTTGCCCATGCTTCGGAAGTTGCCGCCGAACTGCGAAGCTGGATGGAATCGCGGGGCCAAGAGCCGACCCTCGTTGACGAAAAGCCTGGCTCGGCTGTCCTTTCCAAGGCCGCTGTAGAGGCTGCCAACCGTTCGCGAGCCGTTCAGCAGTCGAACCGTAAGGGTCCATCGCACTCATCCTCGGACGATGTCGACGACTTATTGCCGCCAGATCTGCGCGAATCCCCTTCCTCCAGCAACTTCGATCCTGCCATCGGCGACACCATTGCGGATCGCTCAAACGATACGTCGCCTCGCCCACGACCGAAGCCGCCGGAAGCGAATTCGTCGGAATCGCTGCCAGTCGCCAAGCCGCTGGAGGGCGACGACCTGAACGAGTTCCGCTCGGTGGAGATGTCGTCGACCTCGAGTTCGTCGCTGTTCGACTCGAAAGAATTCACGGGCGAAGATCCGTTCGCCATGGATGTGCCTACCTCGGAAGTCGCAGGTTCGCTTTTAGTGTCCTCCGCCACGCTACGTCAGCAAGCGGAAGAACGCCAGGCGGCTGTTGATGCGAAACGCAGCCGAGCCGCGTCGAACGCGAATAGTGGTGGCTCGGCACTGAACACAACGATTCAAGGCATCCCTGCGATCATTTGGATCGTCGTTTCGATTCTCTTTATGTTGATTGGCATTCTGATCGCCATCAGCTATCAAACCGCCGAAGAAAACTCGGAACCAACCGATCCCAAAAAGGGTCGTCTGGAAGGACGGCTTTGGGATTCGCCCGGCCGAACACCCCGAGTTACCGGATAGCAAATACTGCCAAAGAAGTATCTTGACAGCCCCTTTTGCGCTCGCCTTGCAGGGGTCAGTCCCCTTCGGCGGCCTGAACTGGACACGCCTAAGTCATTTACATAAAGCCACTTATGTAAATCGCTTGAAATCTCTTCGGACCGCGACGTAGGATAAGGTAGAAGACTAGAGGCTCACTCGGGCCTTCCTACAGAAGCGATGTGAAATGGAATTCGCCGTTCCGCGAGTCGCAGGACGATCGACACCAATCAACACCACGAGCGACACCTTATCGGTCGCCCGACAGGCCAGACTAAGAGAATTCCATGGCACGCATGTCTTATCGAGGCATTACGCATACGAAAGTGGCGAAGACGAAAGTCGCGTCGCGAGATTTTCGTTTGCCGACGCAAGCTTCGCGACGCCGTGGAGGTGAGGCCGCTCGCACAACGAAGACGTGCGGGTACTTTGCTCCGCCGGAAGATTGGCACGAACCAACCGGTGAAACCGGCCAGAGCTACAAGTTCATCTATCAGTCGCCTGGTGAAGGCTTTCGGCACGTTTTGACCGAAGAAGAGATCCGCACTCGGCTCAACGAACTTCCTTCCTGGATGATCGAAGGGCTGGAAGTGGTTCAACTGAGTCGCCTGACGCGAAAGAAGCTGAGCTTCCCATGCTACGGCATGCAGTGGGGTGCGGCGATCTACCTGTACCCGATGGACGAGTCGCTGATCGAGTATTTCCCTCACCCGCCACGGCCGGAACAATTGGTGGAAGCCAACATGTTTGGTGCGAACTGGGAAGAAGATGCCGATGGATACTGGCGACTCGAGTGGACCGAAGAGACGATCAAGGACTTCTACCTGAATAACGTCCTGGTACACGAGTTGGGGCACCTACTCGATACGCGCAACAACAGCTATGTCGCTCGCGAGCGATACGCCGAGTGGTTCGCAATCGAATATGGCTATCGTCCCAGCCGTCGCAAGCAGTTGGCGAAGCGAGCCACCCAAAAGGTCGTCCGCCGCCATCATCGCACCTAAGCTCGATCGATGGGCTAAGCTCTTAAATAAGTGCCGATGTAGTTTGGGCTTACGCGGTCCAGACTGCGGGATTTAACGCGTTTTTGGGTACAAACGCCCGAATGTCACGTTCATTCCTAATGCATCGACTTTGGGTTATCGTTACTATGGCCTGCAGGCAGACACGATTCCCGGCTTCCCCTCGTTTCCAGAGATCAGATAGGGCCTGAAATTGAATTCCTTCAAATCCCTAACGACCGTCGCGATCGCCGTTCTTCTGGCTGGTCAGCTTGTTTCCAGCATTCTGGCCGCTCCGAACGACGAGCAGAAGATGCAATTGCAAGCGTTGAAGCTCGATATCCGCAAGACATCGAACTACCTAAAGCGGGGTATGGTCACCGAATCGGTCGAGCTCGTGCGTGACATTCAGTCGCGTATGGAAAAGCTGGGTACCTCCGGCGATGCCGAAGTAGCCGCAGAACTACAAAGCCTGGCCGAGTCGTTGGCAGCTTCGCATGGCTTTCTCGAAATTGAAGGGTACACCCTTAAACCACTCGGGGCCCCGGCACCTGGAGCTGCCCCTGCAATGATGGCCAATGCCCCGGCAGGCTTTGGCACTCCGGTCCCACCGGCTGGCGCACCAACACCGCTGCCAACCGCGTTCCCTTCTGCCAACCTGAGCTTCACCAAGCATATCGCTCCGATCATTGTCGCACGCTGTGGCAACTGTCACGTAACTGGCAGTCGCGGTGGCTTCGGCGCGCCGACCTTCGCCGCGTTGATGAAGGGCCCGGC
Organism: Bremerella cremea; assembly: GCF_039541315.1. Taxonomy (GTDB): domain Bacteria; phylum Planctomycetota; class Planctomycetia; order Pirellulales; family Pirellulaceae; genus Bremerella; species Bremerella cremea. The sequence goes on from NZ_BAABFZ010000003.1 coordinate 1,306,913, forward strand.
CGAAGGGGTTGTGATCTTCCCCGGCGACGACATTGGTAGCCGCTTCATCGAAACGATTGAATCTGGCGACATGCCTCGCGGTGGCGGGAAAGTTCAGCCTGCTGAACTGGCAGCGCTGAAGACCTGGATTAAAGAAGGTGCCAAGTTCGACGGTACCGACCCGAACGCTCCGCTGAGCCAATCCGCCCCGGCACCCACCCCAGCCGAAATGGTTCGCCTGGAAGTGACCGAAGCGTCCGGCAGTGAAAAAGTGAGCTTCAGCATGGATGTGGCCGGCGTGCTGGCCAATCGCTGCGTTAGCTGCCATAGCGGGAACAACCCACGGGGTGGCCTCGGCATGGAGAACTTCGCTCGCTTCATTCGTGGTGGCGACAGCGGTGCTCCGTTCCTGCCTGGCAAACCTCAGGAAAGCATGCTGGTTCGTTTGATCAAAGCAACTGGCAACGAACGAATGCCACGCAATGGTGCTCCGTTAACTGCCGACGAAATCGCCAAGATCGAAACTTGGATTCAGGAAGGTGGCAAGTTCGATGGTGCTTCGGCCCAAGATGACTCGATGCAGCGAACGCATCAGATTGCCCTCGCCAAGAAGGCAACGCACGATCAACTCGCCGCCATGCGAGCCGAAAGCAGCCAGCAGAAGTGGGACCTTGGCATGCCGAACGTGAAGTCGGCCAAGGTCGATTCGCCAAACTTCCTGGCATACGGCACGATGGGGGAAGAATCGCTGAAGGAATATGTCGCCACCGCCGACAAGGCAGCCGACAAGGTTCGTGGCCTGATGAAGATTCCGGCCAGCACTCCGATCGTGAAGGGCAAGATGACCCTTTACTTCTTCAAACAGCGTTACGACTACGCCGAGTTCGGCAACATGATCGAACGCCGCGACCTGCCAGCTGACTGGAAAGGTCACTACCGCTACGATGTGACCGATGCCTATGGTTCGATTCAGGTTCCGGCAGAAGATGGCTACGACTTGAACGTTTTGCTGGGCCAGCTCGTCGCTTCGTCGCATGTGGCTTCGCTTGGTAATGGCACCGTGCCCGAATGGTTCTCCGATGGCGTCGGCCGGGTAATCGCTTCGCGGATCAGCAAGAGCGATCCGCGCGTAGTGGCTTGGGACAACCAGCTCGAAGGCGCGTTCGCTTCGATGAGCAAGCCGGACGACTTCGTGAAGAATCGTATGTCGCCGGAACAGAATTCGGTGGTCAGTTACGCCTTCCTGAAAGCGATCATGGGACGCGGCAATTCGTTCGACGCCTTGATGAACTCGCTTCGCCAGGGGCAAGACTTCGACGCCTCGTTCCAGTCTGCCTTCGGCATGGATCCCTCGAAGCTGGCGGCTGCCTGGTCGATGTCGGGACGCCGCTAAACCTGCTGGCCTGACCAAACGATCGAACAAAAAAACGGGATGCCAATTGGCATCCCGTTTTGCATTTCTTAACTGATCGAACTAAGTGGCGACTTAGTGATGGTGGTGATGCTCCAGGGTACCGTTGTACGGCGTGCCTTCGATTTCGAGTACGACCATGGCCTTGGTGTCTTCGTCTTCAATCAAAGCGAACAAGTCCGCGTCGGCCGACTCGAATGTGGCAGTCGTCGTTTCCCCTTCCTTGCGAACAGCAGGGATCTCGTACGGCTTGGTATCCTCGCCGACGGTAATGTTCACCGTGATCGCTTCGGCTGGAATTGCCACTTCTTCCTTGGCATCGGCGTCCAGGACATAGAACGTCAGCAACTTGGCTTCGTCGTCGTGGGCCCATTCCAGGTGATACTTTTCGTCACCCAGCTCGATGAGGTGACCGCCGTGAGGACCTTCGTCATGGCTATGGCCACCATGCTCGTGTCCGTGGTCGTCGTGGTCATGATCACCATGGTCATGATCGTGGCCATGTTCGCCGCTGGTGTCGTCCGCGGCTTTCTCGCTATTGCAACCGCTTAGCGTGAAGGGAACCGCCAGCGCGCATAGGACCAAAAGAAACTTCCCGATCTTCATAATGCCAGACTCCTGTAGTGGCAACGATGGATATCAAACAGGCAAGTCGCCTGGGCAGAGCGAACTTTCCGCCTCTCCCGTTTTCTACGCGGGAAAACATCGATTATTCGGCAGAAAAACTTCCGCGCCAATCACAGACGCCCAAATCGGACGTCTGGTCGCCTCCTAAAGATCGAGCCCTTCGACGGTTGTCACCGTCTTGTTGAGCTGCAGGGCGAAAGGCTGAATGAACTGAGGATCGCCCCCGGCACGCTGGCAAGCGGCAAAAACTTTGGTCGCTTGTTCGTCGTCGCCATCGAAGAAAAGCAGCACCGCCACGCAGAAAAGATACTTCGGATTTTCTGGGTCGGTCACCGCACGCCGGGCATTGGCCTCGATGATCGAGGACTTCGCCAGGCCGTTATTGCCCAGCATGCCCTGCAAAGTCAGCGAAGTATCGACCACCTTCGGGTCTTGCTGGATGGCTCGTTCGATTGCTTCAACAGCTTCATCCGGGCGATTGGTCGCCAAGTAAGCCAACCCCTTTCGCAGGTACGCTTCGGCAAAACCAGGTGCAGCCGCGATGGCATCTTTGTAGCGGCCCAAAGCTTCCTGGTATCGCTGCTGAGCGAACAAATTGTCTCCCGACTCGATGAAGTGAGCCGCCCGCTGAATCGCTTGCGGCGAAGGCTGTTCGATTACGACCGGCTTGGCGGACTCTACCGTCGACGAAGTCGGCAGCGGTGTCACGATCGAATCAAACGTTCCGGTTCGTTGTGGCTGGATGGCGAAATCACGCGGCAACCCCATGAACTGCTTCATGGCTTGCGGGCCATAGTTCAACTCGGCGGGTTCGGTTGGCGGCAGGTAGTATTCCAAATACTGATCGCCCGGGCGGTAGTAAGTTCCGTAAGGGTAGATGGTCGAATAGCCTCCGCCGTAGGCGAACGGATAGGCATAAGGATTCACGTAACCGTAAGGAGGCGGCAGAACGCCGATCGATAATCCGGCCCCGTACCAGTTGCCACCGTAGTACGGATAGTTTCCGCCCCAGTTGCCTCCCCAATTCCCGCCGCCACCATGATGGTAGTGATGTCCGCCATGGTTACCGCCGGAATGGTGCGAACCGCTCCAACCTGGACTGGTAACATCGGCATAACCACCTCGGCCAACCGAGATGTTGCCGCGGCTTTTGTATTGGTACTGCCCCAGTCCTTGGGCTTGCGCGGTGGTCGCCACAGCTAAAATTGTGAGACCGACCAGGTAAGTTAAGGTGCGCACTGCAATTTCTCCATCACATTAGAAAGCGATCTTTTGTATTATCTGCCCGATTTCGAAGAAGGGCAAAAGAAAAACCAGCTTTTCGTCCCGACTTACGCCTTCGTTCTGCTGAACAGAATCGGCTCAGCTCTTTCAAACGAGGGGGCTAAGAAATTACACTGAGCTTCTAAGGGATTTCCCTTTATTCATCGATATCGCCTGTTGAATGCATGCCGTGACCAAGTCTGACCTCGACGATTTTCTCGATATCCTGAAGCAACTGGTTCGGCACCCGGCCGTGGTCGGCTCCGAACATGCTTTCTTCCGCTATCTGCAACGAGAACTGGAAGAAACGCACGCCACCGTCACCTTGTACGAAGGCCTGCTGGTCGCGAGCGGGTCGAACCCGGATCGGATGCATATCTCGGCCCACGTCGATCGTCACGGGCTGATCTGTACCGGACCGAACGAGTTTCAATACGCCGCCTTCGTCGCTCGCAACCGTGGCGACTTGTTGGGGGATTCGGTCTCGGAACAAACCTTCCAGACCATCGCCGAACGTTTCCACGAGCGATTTGTGCAGGCCTATGTGCCTTGGAGCGGAACCTACCTGGGCAAAGGGACCATCAAACGGTCCTACCTTTGCGAACGTCGCGGGAACCTGGTGTTCGAGGTGGAAGGGCTTGATCACGTTTTGCCTGGCACGCCGGTCGCCTACCAGGATCGCCTGTCGGTGAACTATGGCCGGGTCTCGGCTCAACTCGACAACGTGCTGACGACCGCCATGCTGGTCTACTTGTTCCGTCATGGCTTCCAAGGCACGGTCCTCTTTACCGCCCAGGAAGAAGCAGGCCGAAGCTGGCGTTTCCTTTTGGAATGGTTCCGACGTTGCGGGATCGAAACGCAAGACCTATTGGTGCTCGATACGAGCCCCTTCCCAGACATCCCGACCGCCGACGCCCAGCAAGTGGTGCTGCGTCGTCGCGATACAAACGCCATCTTCAATCCGCAGATGGTCGACAAGTTGGAAGCCGCGTGCAACAAGTTCGGCATTCGGTATAGCTTCAAAGACGAATACATCGCGAGGCAGAACGAAATCCGAGTCGCGGAAGGCAAGTCACCGACGTCGCTCGGTAGCACGGAACTCGGTCGCGTCGCGTCCGCTTCTGGCGGAACGATTCAAGGGGCGACCCTGCAGGTGCCCACGACCGGTTATCACACGCCGGAAGAATCGGCGGCGTTGTCGTCGATCGAAGCGATGCTCGACGTTCTGTGCGAAGTCGCACTGGAAGACTGAGTCTGACCGGTCAACCGATTACGGATGACCTCGAATGTTGCCAAGAATTCAGGGTCGGTCTTTCGCAGAATGTTGAGATACTCTTCCGAGGTCGCCTCGGCGGCGGCTTGTTCCGCGGCGGAAGTCTGGCCCATTTCCGACAGGCAGATCGCCTTGCCGGCGTAGCCGAATGCCTTCGCTTCGACCTGAATGACCGGCTGCGTGGCCATTTGCTCAAAGACTCGCAGGGCTTCGCGGTACCGCTGTTGATTGAGCAGCAAGACCGCTTCCTGCTTCATCGCCTTCAGGCCCCACATGCGATTCTCGTCACTCACTTCCATGGGGAAGTGGCGATAAACGCTGGCGAAGTACTCAGGCCGCTGATCGGGGCCGCGGTTCTTATTCTTGAACATCGCGAAGTCGAACTGCTCGCTGGCCGTCAGACCAACTTTGGCCAAGGGTTGCTCTTGCTGCTCTTGAGGCACTTCCAACAGGTTTGGCTGCTTCGAGGCCACTGCCAGCGTTCCACCCACCACCAGGCAAACCAGCACCACGCCGCCAATCGCGACGAAGCGTTTGCTCCACGAGGGGCGACGATAGACCGTCATGGCGGATGTCTTCATCACATCGGAGAGATCTTTCAGGCCATCGCTACGGATGGCGGAAAGGGACGCCAGTTCCGCAATCGACCAGTCGGAAGGATCGCTGCCGAAAGCGTCGGTCCCCAGGCTCTTCTGAACTTCGCGAAGCTCTCGCAGCAGATCCGAGGCGTTCTGGTAACGATCGTCTGGCTTCTTGGCCAGCATCTTATGGATCACACGAGACAATGCCGGCGGGACGCCTCCCCGAACCTTCTCGAGTCGTTCCGGCTCGGTGTTCAAGTGCTTCACGGCAACCGTCAGCGGATTGTCGCCTTCGAATGGAGGTCGTCCGGCCAGCAGCTGATAACAGGTCACCCCCAGCGAGTAGATATCGCTGCGTTGATCCAGCACCTTGCCTTCGGCTTGCTCTGGACTCATGTAGAGCGGCGTCCCCATGGTGATCCCGACCTGGGTCAGGTTCATCCCGTCGGCCCCTGGGGCAATCACTCGGGCGAGACCGAAGTCGGCCACCTTCACTTCACCGGTCGCGGTGATCAAGATGTTCTCGGGCTTGATGTCGCGATGCACGATCCCCTGCTCTGCCGCCTTGTAAAGCGCGGCGGAAACCTGTCGCAGGATCGCGCCGACCAGCTTGACCTCGAGCGTGCCTTGTTTGTTGAGCAGTTGTTTCAGGTTCTGCCCGGGAACATATTCCTGAGCGATGAAGTGCAGGCCATCGGCGTTGCCCACTTCGTAGATCTGCACGATGCTGGCATGGGTCAGTGCGGCAGCCGCTTGGGCTTCGCGATGAAAGCGACGGACATAGGCGTCGTCTTTGGCGAGCTCCGGCAGAAGAATCTTGACGGCGACGTTTCGCTTCAGGCTTTGTTGCTCGGCCAGAAAGACCTCGGCCATCGCCCCACGCCCCAGACGACGAAGGACTCGATAATCCCCGACGGAGCGTCCGGCTAAATCGAGTTCCGACGCGGCATCACCGTTGCTGTTCTTCAGTTCCGTCACTGCGTGTCTCAAAGGGGCATCGCGGATAAAGGTCCGAGGCTGCGGAATTTTAGAACGTCTTCGCTGCCGAGGCCAATGGTTTTACCTCGCAAGGAGGCCGATTGATTCGTCGATCTCAACCAGTTTTAAGTATCGACCCCCTTTCGATGCTTGGCAACCGATCTGTCATCAGGACGGAATCATTTCCCTGCCTATGCTTCCAAGTCTTCTAAACCCTTCTTCTGCTGGGTGGGTCGAGGCAAACGGGCATCGAGCCATTGCTGATCGACGAAGTCCCCCAGAAGTCGCCGCAGGCAACTCACCAGGGCATGCCGTACCTCATCTTGATATTCGGGGTGAGAACCGACGATCTCGACCTGGGAAAAACCATTCCAGCCGAGCCATAACCCCCAATCAAAACGCACGGCGGACTCGTTGACGCGATACATGACTCGCGCTGCCCAGAACCCACCATAGCTGTCGCGGAAATCGATCCAGGCCCGATCCTCGGCGCGCATCGTCTCTGGCCGAGTCGGCCAGCCGAGCAGAACCATCATCATTCCCACCACCAACATCACCATCGAGGCCAAAACACCGCTCGATGTCAGGTCCAAGCTGGTCCCTGGCAAATACGTGTAAGTCATCAAGACCTGGGCCGAGGCGAGGCACAGTGCAGTGCATCCGAAACGGGTCGGTCCGTTGTTCAACACCCCTGCCAGGATCAAAACCGCCAGGAAGGTACCCCAAACAGGACCTGGGTTCATGTGCCCAGTCCCCGCCGAGAACCAGGCCCGCCAGACCGGCAGGGACAGCACCACCCAAAAGAGCACCACCACCAATTGCCACAGAAGCGTCTGAGAGCGTTTCGCACCAATTTGGGATAGTTGTGGGCAAAACAGCGTCATGGCCGCCAGATAACGCCACTGCTCGTCGTTGACGGGGATCTGCAGCCCATGCAGCGTGCCGATTACCACTTCGCTGCCAAAAAGTGCGACCCAGGCCAAAAAACACCACCCCCAGGGGGCAAGCAGTGTAGTTCCTCTCAGGCCGGACCGTCCCCGCAGCAAGATCACGCATCCCACGATACCCACGAGCAAGGCCGCGATGGCAGGCAGCCAGCCAGGATCGAGTTGCCATTGGGCCAGAAGCATCGGTACGCGCGATTCCAAGGGAGTTTTCTGGGAAGTGTTTCCTGCCCGTCATTCTAACGAATCGAGCCGTAAGGGTGCATTTTCATCGGTTTGGAACGATTGTTCCGGTCAGGGATAGTTGAACGACCACGGAAGCAGCAACGACGAGGCAAATTTTTTCGATGTTGCGTTTGCACAACGCGAAACGCGTGGCATGTTTCGGCAGTGCAACAAATACTCCCTCACTAAACTCCCCAACCGTAAGGAAACAGAAACATGATTCGTCTTGCCATTGCTTCGTGCTTTGTCGTTCTCTCGGCCGCTGGAACCGCTTCGGCCGGCATTTGGGACGCCATGACCGTCAGCTATCCAACCTCGCATACGCACGTCAGCAGCGAATACGTTGCCGCCATGGGCGCCGCTGGCTGCGGTTGCAACCAGGGTACCTACGCCGGCTCCAGCTGCTCGACCGGCAACTGTGCCGATCTGTGGAGCAACTACTGTGCTCCTCGCCCAGTTTCGAGCTGCCGACCTAAGCTGCACACTCGTTACCACTGGTTTGGCTCGCCATCGTGTGGCTGCGAAGTCGAAACGACCATGCCTTGTTGCGGCGACTACCCCATGTGCGGCTGTAACCATGGTCGCATGGTAAAAGGCTGCGGCCATGCCTGCACCAGCTGCCTGGGCATGAACCTGCGTGGCTTCTGGAACAAATGCAACGACTGCGGCATGTCGGGCTGCGACACCTGCGGTAGCACCACCGAAATCATCAACCTGGAACAATCGATGGAACACAACGTTCCGCAGGTTGCCCCAGCCATCGAACCAACCCCGGCCGCTGCACCGGCCAAGCCAGAAGCGAAAGAAGCTCGCCTTCTGCCATCGCTGCAAGCTCTGCTGCCGCGAAACTAACGCTCTCACGAAAAACGCGATGGCTCGACCAAGCTACCTGGGGAGTGTGGTTTGCCTATGAGCCCAAGCGTCTTGCGGGCGGATCCTGGATGGGGATCTGCCCGCATATTTTTGCTAGCCGCTTCAGATCGAACAAACGATGGTAGGTGCTAGCACGAAAATACCAGATTTTCAGTCCAGAACTTCTTCAGAACCGGACGATAAGTATTACTGATCGAACACCGGGAGGACGGGACGCAGGATGCGGCCCCGTGAGATCAAAGGTCAAAGTAGGCGATGGATCGACTACTTCTGGCCTTTTTTAATGCGCTTCTCGCACTCGCCAGGATTTTGCTTGCCACCCCCCAAATGGCAAATTAAAATCACCCTCTAACTGGTGAAGGAACACCCCCTGATTTGCCACGACGGCTATGGCCAGTTTTTATGTTTGGGGGAAAGCAGAAATGCCCACGAAGACTCTTGCGATTGCATCGTTGATGTTGCTGGGAATGGTGGCTTATTCATCTCTTTCGGCTCAGGAAGCCGAGCCCACCACCAAGTCGGATTTCAAAGGCCGTCTGCCGGCCTACTGGGGCGATATCGTCACCAATGATCAGCGCGCCAAAATCTACGAGATCCAAAAGGAATACGACTCGCAGATCGACAAGCTGAAGGCAGAAATCGAAAAGCTGGAAGATGCCATGAAGAAGGAATTCGCCAGCGTTCTGACCAAACCGCAGCTCGACCGCATCAAGGAAATGGCAGCCGAAGAAGAACTGCGTCGCCAGAAGAACGAAGCCGCCAAAAAAGCTGCCGCCGCGGCCGCAGCCAGCAACTAAGGCGTGCCGATGCGAACCAGGCAGCCTACCCGCCGGCAGGCTGCTTCCATCTTAGGTGCAACAGCGGAAATGCATTCCCCTGCCCATCCACTTCGCTTCGGCCGAACCGCTCGAAGCCGAGAGCTTCATAAAAAACGATCGCCTGAGGATTCTGTTCGTTGACGTCGACTTCGTCCACTTTTTGTACCTGGACCGCGTAGTCGACTAGCAGACGCCCAATCCCTTGCCGGAAGAAATCGGGATGCACGAATAGCATCTCGATTCGATTTTCAGCCGTACCAATGAACCCTGCGATGCGGCCCTCCGGCGAACGCACGCTCGCCAAGGTGACCGCAGGAAAGTAATGGTCGCGGATCAGTGGTCGCAGCTCGTTGATCTTGGCTTCCGGCAGAAAATCGTGCGTGGCCCGGACCGATGCTTCCCATAGTTCGATCAGTTGATCGTACTCGTCCTGGCAAACCGGCGTGATCGCCTGCGATCCTTCACGCTGCGACATGGGCTTAACCGTTCAATCGATACTGCTGAAAGAAGTTCCAGATCTCGGCATTCGCATCGAGATTGTGCGTGGTAGGGCCCAGCAGATCGAGCCGGCTTTCCTTGCCCGGCCAGGTATGCCCACCCCCATGAATTTTGAGCAGCACGACCTCGGCCGAGCCTGGTCCAGTCGCCGCATAGGTGTACTTCTCGATGGATGTCCCGTCGTCGACGGTCGCCGGAAGATGCTCGACCGTCGGCGTTGTGTTGGCATGATTGGCGGCTACCCAATTTTCAATCGCGTGATCGACCGAGAAGAAATCGAGCTTCGATTTGCTTCGAGGACCAACGCCACCTTCCCAGCGAACAAACTGATCGTCGGTGCCATGCATGTGCAGCACCGGAACCGGTCGACTCGGACTACAGGTATCGTTCCCCATCGTGCCGCCCACCGGGGCAATCGCGGCGAAGCGATCAGCCAGCCGGTCGCCCAGCAGGTACGACATCATTCCGCCGTTGGACATACCGGTCGCATAGATGCGTGCCGGATCGACAACCAATCGCTGCGGTAGATCAGCCAACAGTTCTTCCACAAAGTGGATGTCGTCGACTTCTTCACGTTTGGCGTAGCCGCAGCACATGCCGGCGTTCCAGGTCTTCATCGTAGGAAGCCGACCGGTGCCATTGGGAAACACCGCGACGAATCCGGCGGTATCGCCGTAGTCGTTCATTTCGCAGAAACGCACCATCGTCGGGGCGTTTGACAGGCCACCATGGAAGATGAAGACAACTGGCCAGCCGTCAACCGGCTCTTCAACTTGTGTCGGAATGTAGACCCAGAATTCTCGCTCACGTCCGTCGACATCGATCGTCAAACGATGCCGTCCCGGAGGCAGGGCTTTAATCGGTGTGGTTGCCATGGACTCTTTCTTGATCGCTACTAAGCAGGCTGTTTCTTGGCGTCGAGAACGGCCCGTTGCAGTTGCTGCATGGTGACAATCCCCACAGCCAGGCCGCTGCGGCTGACGACTTTCGCCATCAATTCTCCGGAAGCATGCAGCTGGGTGATCGCCGAAATACAGGTATCGCTCGCCTTAATCTCTGGCAGCGGGTGATAGTTGCAGATGTCTTCGCCGTTGCCCATGTACAAGTCGCAAATGCGAATGTATCCAATGGGGATCGTACGCTTCCCTTCCGTTTCGACAATAGGAATGACCGACAGCTGCTTCCGCTTGGCGACCCGCAGGATGTTGTTCACCTTGGAACCAATCTTGGCGGTCCATACTCGAGAAAGAGGGGTCGAGACCGAGGTCACGCGGCGATTGGCGACTCCAAACACTCCCTGGGCGACACGCCGTTGGGCTTTATTCAAAATGCCAAACTCGCCTCCTTCTTCCAGGAAGTCTTCCAGTTCAGTACGTGCCAACGCCAGGCGAACTGTTTCCGGCGATTCCCCCAGAAGCTGCTGCAGTGCTCGCCCCAAAATCCACAGCAAAGCCGAGCAAGGCGCGAACAGCACGGTGAACAAGAAGAAGATCCAACCGGTGCGCTGCAACAAAAAGTTGGGAGCCCGATAGAAGAAGTACTTCGGCAACAACTCGCCATAAACAAACAGAACCGGGGCCATCACCAGTGGCAACACCATTTCCGCCGTCCCGCTGCCAGGGAAGACATCTTGCGTGAACAGCACGATCGACAACGACACCATGTAGTTGGCCAAGTTGTTGCCAATCAGGGTGGTCGCCACAAACAGCGCCGGATGGTTGGTCAGGAACAACAAGAACCGAGACAGCCAGTTTCCACCCAGACCATCGAGGACCAATCGCACGCGCGTGACGCGATAGAACCCTGTCTCTGAGCCGCTAAAGAACGCACTTAACAGCACGCCGAGGAAGAACAATATGGCAACAGTCATCATCCTATTAACTCTCCTCCGGTAGAAGCGTTAAACGGACGAGGATGTGTCCCTCGGAATATTGCTCGATCACCTCGAAGTGGAACGAGCCCCAGTTAATTTCGTCTTCCACTTCCGGGATGCGTTCCAGTTCTTCCTGCAGAATCCCGTTGATCGTGGCATGCCGTGTTTCGGGAAGCTCTCGATCGAAATGCTTCGACAAACGTCGAACGCTGGTCATGCCAGAAACCAGGTAAACCCCAGGCTCGACTTCTTCAAACGTCTTGCGTTGCAAGATCCGCTCGCTGCGTCCATGCGAGTACGAGAAGATCGTCTCCATCAGGTCGCGAAGCGTGATCACACCGATCGTTTCGCCCAGTTCGTTGACGACGGCGGCAACTTCATTTTCGGTCGACAGCATCTGTTGAAAGACTTCGGACGCCTTGGCACACCACGGGAAAACGAGTACTTCCTGGGCGAATGCTTCGAGGTTTTCTTCCGGCAACTCGGTCGCGTCGATCAGGTTGATCGCGCTGACCACGTCATCCCCTTGCTCGTCGGCGATCAGCAGATAGCCGCTCGGAGTCATCTCGCTGTCGAGGTCTTTGAGCGAAACCGGCGGCTGAAACATCTTGAATCGCATACGTGGCCGCATCATTTCCTGGGCCAGCGAATCGGACAGACTGACGATCCCTCGCAGGGCCATCTCTTCCTGTTCGAGCACAGTGCTGCTTTGCATCGACATCTGGATCGCACGTTCGAGGTCCGATACCTGCATGTACGGTTCCGCCTCGAAACGGGGCCAGATCAATCGCTGCGACAGCGTGCTCACGCCCCGCATGATCGGCCGAATCGGGTCGACCATCCGCACGGCAAAGGCGATTGGAACCGCGAGCAGTGCGGCCAGTGTCGGAGCTCGCAGCACGGCGAGACTCTTGGGCAACATTTCGCTGAAGAAGATGATCACCAGCAGCGAGACCGACGAGAAGATCGTCGCGTAGGTGGTCCCAGCCATGTCGGTCAGGCGAATCCCCACGATCGAAGCGACCGCGAAGTAGGCCACGTTGATCATCAGGTTCCAGAACAGCACCGCCGAGAGAAGTCGATCTGGATCGTTCAGCAATGCCGCGGCAGCGCGCTGCGCGGTGGTTCCACGACGGAATCGCTTTCGGTCTTCCAGCTTCAGATAGAAGAACGCCGCTTCCGAAGCGGAGAACATTCCAGAGGCGGCGACCAACAGCAGCATTGCCACCAACCAAGGTGCAATGGCCACAATGACGTCCAACCCGCCGCTCCTTTCCGACTACATAATCCTGGTGCGAATCTACGACCTCCATGCGGGGAGGCGTGACTAATCTTCGTCGTTGCCCGACCGTCGACCAACTTCGATATCGAAGTCACTGAGGGCCGGAATCATCATGGCAATCGTGGTGAAACCGTAGGCAACGGCGGTGGCAATCGCCACTTCAAATCCCTTGCCCAGCAGGAAGCTGACAATCGCGAAGAACGAAATGCCGGGGAGCAATAACGTCGCCATCAAGATTGCCGGCGACGGATTGCGGTGCCCGATCGCCACGTACAAGCCCAAGCCACCCCCGGCGACAAATCCCAAAAACGGGAAGAGCTGGAAGTGGAACGACTCTGTAAAGCTGATCATCAGCAAGATACACGTTATCACGCCGAGAAACAAAAAGAAGACCGTCCCCAAACTCACACCAATGGCAGTTCGGCTGTTGGCGTAGGTCATCCCGCAGTGCAGCCCCAGCATCGTGACGAAGAAATTCATCACCGTCAGGCCGGCGAACAGAAACAGAAAGCTATCCAGTTGCATCGCCCCGGCGAACCACAGATATCCGGTCACCAACAGCGGAGCCAGAATCATTTCGCGGGTCACCCACATGACGCCCCACAGCTTGCCGAACGTGAATTCTTTCGGGGTCAGGTCAGTCACCAGTAATAAGTCGAGAGCTTGCCCGTCCCGTTCGTTGGTGACCGAAGTTACCGCCAGAGCGTTCACAATCACCAGGCTGATCAGGTACAGCGGAACCACGCCCCAGGCGATCGGCGGAATGGTCGTCCCGAGTTGATCGCCTCGATAAACGGCGGTGCCCGAAGCGACCATCGCGTACAGCATATAGGTTGCCGCAGCCGCCAACATCAAGTACACAAACTTGATGATCAGCACCTTGCGGCCATAGGCCCAGGTCTGCGTCTCGCGCCACAGAATCGGGTTTTCCCAGACTTTGCGGTGGTCTTGTTTGACTTCGGTGGTGCGGGCATCGACATGCCCGGAGCGAAGTTTCTCGTTGGAAGCGTTCTGCGTGGAGGCCGCGTCGATTTTGGCCATGTCGTGCTCGGCGCCCCAGATGCTTTCTTCAAGCTGCTGGGCTTCCATATCCTTACCACGACGAGTCTCACGCGATGGGTTCCAGACACGCACCAGGGCAATCGCGATGCCGTTCATCACGACAATCCCGATCGTCATGATCACCACGTGCAGGCCAATAATCCCACCAATCGCCGCCAGATTGCCCGCCGACGAAGGAAACGGATTGGCCGCTTCCATCACCGCCCAGATCGGATTCATCGCCGTGCCCCATTGGGCGGCAGAAATCCCGAACAAGCGATCAAAGAGAACTCGCTGCGAAACCACCACGCTGAAACCAAGCAGCACGGTGATCAACATCGCGGTCAAAGCCAACGTCTGGAAGGTCTTTTCACGCCACAACGCAATGGTGCTGCCGATGCTTCCAGCCGCCAGGGCGGTGATGAAGGTCACCAGCAAGACGCGTAGGACCTGACCGGTCGAGACACCGCCGAACAAAAACAGGGCACAAAAGACCGGGGCCGCCGCCATGATCAGCGCGAAAACATTGATCAAACTGGCCAGCATCTTACCGAGAACCAGCTCGGAATTATTCAAACGGGTCATCAGCAGCAAGATCAGCGTCTTGCGGTCTTTTTCCTGGGCGACCGCACCGGCAGCGCTAAATGCCGCAAAGAAAATCACCAGGCATAGCTGGATCGGAGCCAGAATATGAAAGATGCTCGCTCCAAAGCGGGCCATATCTCCAACGCTGGCAATGACTTGCGTCCCCGCCAAGACAAGCCAGGCGGTGCACATTAATAGAAACAGAGCCGCCACATAGACAGCTCGGTAGACGTAAAACTTGCTGCGACGCGGAGTTACCGCCGCTTCGCGAGTAAAAACCGGACCAATAAACAAGTCCAGACTCCCAAAGGGGTTACGCACATGCCAGAAAAGGATCCATTATAACACGAGCCGCTTAAGCGAAACCCATCACAACTTTCCCAGGTTCAATTTAAGCGAATCTTCCTATTCCGGAGGGCGGCTTAAACTCACCTTCTCTCCTCCATATTACTTGCTCGTAACTTTTTTGGTTCGTCGGGCCATTTTTAGACAATAACCGATCCGGCTTATTCCTCTTATCTACAGAGCTGTCGCGGAACGCTCGCGGCACTAGGAATTACAAGGCTTTGACTTCACCTGCTTCTCACCGGCTTAACGAAGCCGACATCGCCGCACTGCATCAGTTGCATGCGGAAGAGCTGCGCAGGTTCCTGATCGGTGTGGTCGGTGAAGTCAACTTGGCCCAAGACATCGTGCAGATCGCTTTCCGCAAGTTGCTGGAAGTCGGGCACGAGACCCAAGCCGAGAGCCGCAAAGCCTGGCTGTTTCAGGTTGCTTACCGCGAAGCCCTCGATCATCGCAGGCGAAACGCGACGCAGAAACGCATTCTGCAGCAACTGCACCAACAGCCTCGCACTGCCCCGGAAAGTCCCGCGGCAGACGACTCGATCGTCCGCCAAGAGACCGCCGAGTCGGTCCGGCAAGCGATCGAGCAGCTTTCGCCAGATCTACAGCAGATTGTGCGAATGCGAATTTACGACGACAAGACATTCGCCCAGATTGCCGAGGAACTTGGCATCCCCCTCGGAACCGCACTGGGCCGAATGCGAAACGCCATGAACCGGCTCCGCGAAAAGCTGGCTCGGGCATAAGGCGAAGATTAACCCCCAATCGGGCATCGATTCATGAATTCTCACGTCAACCAGAACGATCCTTCGGCGGACGACGACCGCTTCTTCAAGGCGGTACGCTACCTCCTCGACGAGATGTCGCCCACGGAAGCGGAACGGTTCGAGTCGCAACTGGCAGAAGACCAGTCGCTGCGAGAGCTTCTGGCCGAAGCGGTCCTGCTGACGGAAACCACTTACCAGACGATTGTGCCTCAAACCGTTCCAATGGAGCCCGTCCAGGTCGCCTCACCGCAAGATGCGGCTCCTTGGAACGGCTATGTGTGGGGCATTCTTGTCACGCTGGCCGCCAGCTTGGTTGTAGCAGTCACGCTGGGAATCTCGCACTTCGGCGGCGAAACTTCGTCCGATCTTACCGCCCTTTCCCCCAACGACATGAAAGACGTTCAGGTCGCGGCCGCCTGGGTCGAAAACATCGAGTCGCAAACGACCGATCTGGATGGCTTGTGGGAAGAACCACTCACCGACGAAACCGACTCGCTCGACCAGCTTCTCGCCGGTTCTACCGACAGCCCACCATCGTGGATGCTGAAGGCGTTGGCCGCCCAACAAGAAGACGATCCTATCGCTCCAGCGATGTAAGTTCCCTCGAAACATGATTTGCTTTTGCTCATGAAGAATGCCTCGTTCCTGCCACGATCTTTCGCCTCCCTCGGCCTTGCATTGCTAGGCACGATGTTGATGGCGTCGTTAACGATCGCCCAGGAAAAGACCGAACAGAGAAACACTCCCCCGGTTCGCTCGCGAACAACCCCTGTCACGTCCAGTATTTCTCCGAACACGCTGCCACCACGCCAGGTCGCTCAAGGAGCGGAAAGCAGCGACTGGAAGATCACCGCCGAAGAACGCAAGCGTCGCGAAGAAGCTGCGTTGGCGTTTGCTCGCAAACATCATCCGGCGCTCGAGAAACTTCTGCGTCAGTTGCGTGGTATGGATCAGAAGGAATACGGCAAAGCGGTCCGCGAGTTGTATCGCGTCAGCGAACGACTCGGCCAGATGGAAGAACGCAACCCGTACCTGTACGACATCCAGCTGCAACTGTGGAAAGCGAGTAGCAGCGCGACGCTGTTGGCGGCTCGCTTGCAGTTGAATCCCGGCGATGAAGATCTTCGCGACGAACTTCGCAAGGCACTCGAGCACAAGCTCGCCACGCAGAAACGCGTCAGCGAAGAAGAACTGCGTCGAGCCGAAATTCGGGTCGAACGTTTGAAACAAAATCTTCAGCGACTCGACCAGGAAGGTTCAGCGCTGATTGAACGCCAGATGCGTCAACTCGATCCCAATCGCAAAGCGGATCGCAAGTAAGTCGCTTCACCCACAAAGCCCCTATTCATCTCGTCCCATCACTCAACCACGCGAAGGATAGCAACCCCATGCACGCCACGTTCGCTCGCCACATGCTGGTAACGCTGACCGCTTTTGCGTTGTCCGCTTCCGCTGCTCGGCTGCATGCCGAAACGTTGACTGGCACCCAGTCAGGCGCCGAGATCTCGCCCAGCATCATCGACCGCTACACACCGGCCGACGTGACCGAGACGCCTGACTTTCAGAAGCATGTGATTCCGCTGCTGGGACGCTTGGGCTGCAATGGCCGTAGTTGCCATGGTTCGTTCCAGGGACGGGGTGGCTTCATACTGTCGCTGTTCGGTTACGACTTCAAGGCAGACCATGCCGCGATGACCGCAGGGGACGCCCCGCGTGTTGACCTCGAAAAGATCGACAACAGCCTGATCATCGCCAAGCCAACCGACGAGGACATGCACGAAGGTGGCCAGCGATTTGAAATAGATAGCTGGGAGCACCGCGTGCTGCACAACTGGATCAAGTCCGGGGCGAAGTTCGACGAAAAGAGCGTCGCCGTGCTCGATCACCTCGACGTTTCGCCAGAAGAGATCGTCTTTAACAACGCGTCGCAACAGGCTCCGCTCACGGTGATTGCCGTTTGGGCCGATGGCTCGCGTGAAGATGTCACCCCGCTCTGCCGCTTCACCACCAACGACGAAGCTGTCGCCGCGATCGACGAGAACGGCAAGGTCAGCAGTGGCGAGCCAGGCGACACGCACGTCGTCGTCGCTTACGACAAAGCAGTGGTTGCCATCCCAGTGATTCGCCCGGTCAGCAAGCTGATCGGCGACAACTACCCCGCCGTTCCCACCCCAACCAAGATCGACCAACTGGTCGTGCAGAAACTGCGTAAACTGGGTGTCGTGCCAAGTGACATCTCGTCGGACGAACAGTTCCTCCGTCGCGTGAGCCTCGACATCGCCGGCACGCTGCCAACTCCGAAAGAAATCGATCAGTTCCTGGCCGATCAAGATCCGGAGAAGCGAGCCAAGAAGGTCGATCAGCTTCTCGAAACGCCTGCCTACGTTGCCAAGATGACCACGCTGCTGTGCGACATCACCGGCAACAACGATCAACAATTGGTCAACGTTTCGCCGATGCGAACCGGCCCCGCCCAGGAATGGTACGACTGGATCTACGACCGCGTCGCCAAGAACGAATCGTACGACAAGATCGCGGCCGGCATCATCCTGGCTCGCAGCCGCCTGGAAGGGGAAAGCTATCGCGAGTACTGCGAAGAAATGAGCGACATGTATCGTGATGGCGGCACGTTCGCCGATCGCGAGTATATGACGCACTATTGGGCTCGTCGCGAGTTCCGTCAGCCAGAAGAACGTGCAATTGCGTTTGCCTACGCCTTCATGGGCGTTCGCATCCAGTGTGCCCAGTGCCACAAGCATCCATTCGATGTCTGGTCGAAGGATGACTTCGACGAATTCAAGACGTTCTTCACCGGTGCCCGATTCACGGCTCAGCCACCACGGTTCGATGCCGAAGCGTTCGCTGAATACACCAAGATGATCGAAGAACTCGACATCGACAAAGAACTGCGGGGCAACCAGCAGCGTCGCGAGTTCGCCAAGAAGCTGCAGAACGGCAAGACCGTTCCTTTCCCGGAACTGGTCGTCACGCCAGTTCGATCGGCCAACGCGAACAAGAACGCCAAGAATAAGAAGAACCGCAACGGCATCGCCGCCCGTTCGCCAGAAGCTCGCGTTTTGGGTGAAGAAGCGATCGACCTTCGCGACTACGAAGACGTTCGCGAGCCAGTCATGGATTGGCTCAAAGAACAAGATAATCCGTACTTTGCTCGTGCGATCGTCAACCGCATCTGGGCAACGTACTTCAGTGTTGGCATCGTTCACCCAACCGACGACTTGAGTCTGGGCAATCCGCCGAGCAACGAACCGCTGCTCGACTACCTGGCCAAGGGCTTTATCGCCAACAACTACGACCTGAAATGGGTTCATCGCGAGATCGCGACCAGCCGAACCTATCAACTGTCGTGGACACCGAACGAAACCAATCGTCTCGATACCCGTAACTTCAGCCGTGCGATTCCTCGCCGCCTGCCTGCCGAAGTCGCTTACGACATCATCCAACAGGCCATCACCGGCGATAAGGGCATGGAGAATTACCTGACTGACATCGACAACCGGGCGATCGCCATCCCTGGCACGCGGATCAATGGCAGTGCTTCCTACCCGCTGCAGATCTTCGGTCGTAGCGAACGGGCCAGCAACTGCGATTGCGACCGGAGCGAAGAAGCAACGCTGCTGCAAACAGTCTTCCTGCAGAACGACTTCAGCCTGCACAGCTCGATGGCGAACGGTAACAGTTGGATCGGTGAAGTCGAGAAGTCGATGAATCCGAAGCTTGATAAGCGTTCGACTCAGTCGCAGCAGATCCAAGCCCAGATTAAACGACTGTACGAAATGATGGGCAAGGGCCGCGATGCAGTCCAACGCCTGGAAGCCAACAGCAACAAGGAAAAAGTGGCGGAAGTTCGCGAACGCCTGGCTGCGGGAAAGCGACGCCTGGAAGTTCTGCGGAAGCAACTCGCCAAAGCGAAAGCCAGCGAAGAAGAAGTCGCCCAGGCAGTTCCTTCCTCGTTTGAATCCCCCGCCCAGATGGTCACCCAGGCCTACCTGCGGACCCTTAGCCGTCAGCCAAACGAAAAAGAGATGACCATTTCGCTGTCTCACTTGAAAGAGGCAGACGATCCGGTCGACGGTTTGCATGACCTGATGTGGGCTCTGCTCAATACGAAAGAGTTCATCGTCAACCACTAGTCGGTTTGAACCGGTCGGTCTGCAGCAGGCCGGCCGGGCCCCGCGATAACCTCGACATGCCTCCGCCAGCGCCGGCATGCCCCGTAACTTTCGACGAAATCAAAACACCCAAAATCGAGCTCGTAAGGATCACTGGTTATGCCGATCAATCAAACGTGTGACGGAGTACGCCGCCGCGACTTCCTGAAAGTCGGTGTTATGGGCGGTATCGGGATGAACCTGGCTTCCTACATGTCGATGGCCGAAGCAGGTGCCATCGCCGGCAGTGGCAAGGCGAAAGCAGGCATCTTCGTTAACCTGAACGGTGGCCCAACGCATATCGACACATTCGATCCGAAGCCAAACGCTCCGAGCGAATACCGTGGTGAGTTCAACCCAATCAAGACGAACGTGCCGGGTATCGAGATCAGCGAGCACCTGCCCAAGCTGGCCCAACAGGCCGACAAGTACGTGATTCTGCGTGGGGTTTCGCATACGCTGGCTGCCCATCAACTGGGTACCGAATACGTCAACACCGGAACGCGACCGATCGCTTCGCTGCAGTACCCAGCGTACGGTTCGATCGTTACGAAGGAGCTCGATTCGCCGGAAGATC
This sequence comes from Bremerella cremea, assembly GCF_039541315.1. Classification (GTDB taxonomy): domain Bacteria; phylum Planctomycetota; class Planctomycetia; order Pirellulales; family Pirellulaceae; genus Bremerella; species Bremerella cremea. Next base: position 1,327,022 of record NZ_BAABFZ010000003.1, read on the forward strand.
TACCACCATTCGTGGCCATTCCACGAAGCTCGCATTCGGCGGGCTACCTGGGCGTGAAATACGCTCCACTGGCCACCAACAGTACGCCCAAGCCTGGTCAGGCTTATTCAGTGCGCGGGATAAGCCTGACCGGCGGGCTGACTATCGACACCGTCGAACGTCGCCATAAACTGCTGGCCCAGTTGGATCAGACGTTTGCCGGTTTTGAATCGGACGATCAACTGCTGGACGGCCTGGATCGCTTCAGCCATCAGGCCCACGCGATCATCACCTCGAAGCGTGCTCGCGATGCCTTCGATGTCGCCCAGGAAAGCCCTGCGTTCGCCAAGGACTTTGAAGCCGACGACTTCAGCATGAGCTGCTTGCTGGCGATTCGCTTGATTGAAAGTGGCGTTCGCTTCGTCACCATTACCAATGGTGGCTGGGACACCCACACCGAGAACTTCACCCGCTTGAAAGATAACCTGCTGCCAAAGCTGGACAACGGCCTGGCCGCACTCTTCAATGGACTACATACCCGTGGCTTGCTCGATTCGACCGGTGTCTTTGTGACCGGCGAATTCGGTCGTACGCCGAAGATCAATGGCCGTGGTGGTCGCGATCACTACCCCCGCTGCATGACCATGCTGATGGCTGGCGGTGGGGTTCGTGGTGGTCAGGTGATCGGCGAGAGCGACGAGAAAGCCACGCTGCCCAAGGATGGAGAAGGAATCAAGCCAGACGATGCCGCGGCTTCGTTCTTCTACAACCTCGGTATCGACCACACCAAGGAATACCACACCAACACCGGTCGCCCGATCACGATCGTGCGCGACGGCAAGGTCATTCGCCAGCTCTTCTCGTAAGAGAACGGCTGGCCGCCCCCGCTTCTGACTTTGTTACTTTTCCCTTCCCTATCGGAGTCCCGATCGTTATGTCCCGTTGTCACACCCTGTTGATGTTCGCCCTGGTGGCGATCCTGTCTGTTGGTACCGCCCTGGGTGCCGACGAAGCCAAGCCCAAAAAGAAGAAGCAGGAAGGGGGCAAAGCTGCCCAAGCCGGCATCTTCGCTCGCGTCCAGAAGCTGGATCTGACCGCCGAACAAAAGGAACAGGTCGCCGCGATCCAGAAGGAATTCGGCCCCAAACTGCAAGAGCTGACTAAGGCCGTTGGGCTGACCAAAGAAGACCGCCAAGCCCGAATGGCTGCCATGAAGGAAGGCAACGAAAAGGGTCTCAAGGGCAAAGAACTGCGCGAATTCGTCGAGGCCAAGGCTCCGCTGACCGACGAGCAGAAAGAAGCCCAGAAGGCCGTCAACGAGCTGAACGGCAAGATCCGTGAGAAGCTGGCCGGCGTACTGACCGAAGAACAGAAAAAAGAACTCGGTCTGGGCGGCAAGAAGAAGGGCCCAGGTCCGAACAAGAAGAAGAAGCCTGAATAGGCTCTTCCCCGAACCATTGCCTGACCGACGATGGCTAAATGTCGCAGTCGTTCAGGGTCGATCCCCAGGCGGACCGGACACGTTTCGGTCCGCTTTTTCGTTTCTTGGGCTTAATATTCCCAAGAACTGACAAAATCGGACCGAAACCGAGGTTGTCGGGGCGGCCCCCCGTTGGCGATGATTTCCCTCGACGCGTAACCTAAACTATTCCATGAATTTCCTTCGCCACTTCCTCAAGCGATTCGCTATGCCCACCCCGTGGAAAAACCAGGGACTCGGACTGATTGTGTTGCTGGTCCTGATCGGGCTGGCCATGATCTACGTCCCTGGCTGGGTTGCCGGAATCATTCGCGAAGGAAACGACCTGGGGACAGTCGGCAAATGGATCTACTTCTCGATCGTCGGTCTCGGTGCGGCAATCTTGCTCGGCCTGGCTGGCTGGGGAATTTGGAAGCTGGTCCATGCCAAGATCCGCAAAGATCATCGCCGCGAGATGCGAAGCCGCAGCCCTCACGAGCTAACCGCCGATCAACGTCGCTCGGAACTACAAGAGAACCTGGAAAGTATCAACGACCTTCGCGGCGAAATGTCCGATGGTGATTTCCGCGAACTGATCGATCCGATGATCGACCGTATCGAAGCCAAGCTCGAAGGAGGCAATCTCGAGATCATTGCCTTCGGCACCATCTCGAGCGGGAAGTCATCGCTCCTCAACGCCCTGGCCGGACGCGATGCGTTCAGCACCGACGTGGTCGGCGGCACGACGGTTCGTCGCAACCAGGTCGAATGGCCTGGCAACAACAAGATTCAATTGATCGACACGCCGGGACTGGGCGAAGTCGATGGCAGCCTGCACCAAGAGATCGCCACCCATTCGGCCGAAGATGCCGATGTCGTCCTGCTGGTGGTCGATGGCCCGCTGCGGCATAGCGAGTTCGAGCTCCTTGAACTGCTCGCCAAAATGGACAAACGGGTGCTGATCTGCCTCAATAAAGAAGACTGGTTCACCGATAGCGACAAAGCGAAGCTGCTTCAGCAGATCACCCAGCAAACCAAAGACCTGGTTCAACCAGAAGACATCCTCTCGGTTCGTTCGCGAACGACCAAGCGACGTCGAATCCGCGTGCTGCCCGACAATACCGAAATCGAAGAAGAAGTCGAAGTACCGCTCAGCATCGAAACACTTGCCCGGCGGATGCTGCAGGTCGTCAAGAAAGATGGTACCGACCTTTTGCTGGCCAACCTGTTGATGCAATCGCGTGGCCTCGTCGAGAAGGCTCGGCTCGAGGTGGAAGCCGCAATCGATCGCCAGGCGAATCAGTTGATCAATCGCTATATGTGGGCTTCTGGCGGAGCAGGTGCTCTGGCCAATCCCCTCCCCGTCCCGATGGTCGACCTGGCTGCCGGCGTGGCAATTTCGACGAAGATGGTCATCGATTTGGCGAAGGTATATCGTCAGGATGTCGACCTCGATGTGGCGGTCAACTTGCTCGGTCAATTAGGAAAGCAGTTGATTGGATACCTTGGCGTGCAGATGGCCGCCCCGATCGTGACAATGGCCTTTGCCTCGCTGCTGAAGACCGTCCCCGGCATCGGCACCATCCCTGGTATGCTGCTCAACGGCATTGTGATGGCGATCGTGACCCGTTGGATCGGCAACGTTTTCATGATCTATTTCAAGAATGGTATGCAGGAACCGGAAGGTGGCCTGGCGGGTCTGGCTCGTCGGGAATGGGCAAAAGTAACCAACACCGAAAACCTGCGTAAACTGGTTCAGGAAGCCCGCGAACGTTATGTCGAACGAAAGTAACGACAACCCAACCTCCGAACTGCCCACGTCGTCGGCCCCACCGACCGATCAGGCTCCTGCTGTGGATTCAGCAAGCAGCGATGCGCTTCACGCGGATGATCGCCGCTACCTGGATGCCTTGCAGTCGGTTCGTCATACGCTCGATCGATTCCGCGGCTGTAGCGAGCAGGAAAAGGAACTTCTGCGGCGCGACTTATCGCAGCTGCAAACGATGGAAACCAAGCTGACCAGCGGCCGCGTCGAGATCGTCGTCTTCGGCGAAATTTCGACTGGCAAGTCTGCCTTGATCAACGCTTTGGTCGGCAAAGCGGTCACCCAGGTCGATATCCAAGGTGGTTGGACGAAAGAAGTCTGGCACGTGGCCTGGGATGGCGCTGGCTATCGCATTCCTGGCCTGGCAGACAGCGAAGTCGTGCTGATCGACACGCCAGGGATCAACGAAGTCGGTGGCGCCGACCGTGGCGAAATGGCCCAAGATACCGCTCGCCAGGCCGATGTGATCCTGTTTGTCATCGACTCTGACTTGAACGAGACGGAGTATTCCGCACTGGTCGCCTTGGCTTCGGTCAACAAGCCAATCATCGTCGTCCTCAACAAGATCGACCTTTACTCTCCCCGCGAACAAGAACGGCTGGACGAGATCCTGGAACAACGTCTTTCCGGGATCATCGCCAAGGAAAGCATCGTCGAAACTTCGGCCCAGCCAAAAGAAGTCGAGTACATCATCCAACAGGCCGATGGCACCGAACGGAGCGAATGGCGGAATCCTCCGCCTAAGGTCGAAGACCTGAAGTTGCGTCTGCTGGAAGTGCTGGAAGAAGATGGCTTGGGTCTGCTGGCTTTGAACGCCGCGATGTACGCCGCCGACAAGTCGGACCGGGTCGCTTCGTTGAAAGTGAAGATCCGCGATCATCGAGCGAACCAAACGATCTGGAGTTTTGCCGTCGTCAAAGCGACCGCCGTCGCAGTGAACCCGTTGCCGGTGTACGACGTGATCGGCGGCAGCGCCGTGGATGTCGCCATGCTGCGAGCATTGGCACACATCTATGGGATCGAGATGACCTGGTCGAACATCGAGAAACTGGTGACCAGTATTCTTCAAGCGGCTGGCTGGGCGATCACAGCGGAACTCGGCACCCATGCCATAAGCTCGGTCGTGAAAACGCTAACTCTAGGCTGGGGCACCGTGTTGACAGCCCTGCCGCAAGGTGGTGCGGCTGGTTATGGTTCGTACATTGTTGGCAAGGCGGCGAAGTATTACTTCGAGCATGGTGCCAGCTGGGGCGATGAAGGCCCTAAGACCGTCGTCAAACGAATCCTGGAAGAGACTGACAAGAAGTCGGTCGTGCAAGGTTTGAAAGACGAGATCCAGAAGAAGCTGCATCTCAATCGACACGCCGGTGGCGGCAACCAAGCCCGTCGTTAGTTACCGTTTGGGATAGCGTTGCTCCACTTCTTCGATACCTCGCTGGATCAATTGCTCCAGCACATCGCGATCGACCTCCGCCAGCTTGCGGATATATAAGCATCCCTTACCTGTTTTATGCGTCCCTAACTGGGCCAACAGATCGGCATGTTGCAGAATATCGCAAGATAGATAGATGCTGATCTGCCCTTTTCGGGGTGCGAAGCCAAGAATGGGAGAATCCCCTTCGCGGCCCGACTCGTATTTGTAGTGATACGAACCAAACCCAATGATGCTGGGCCCCCACATGATGGCGCGTTCGCCGGTTGCGGCCCGCATCATTTTCATTAACTGCTTGCAATCTTTCTTCTGCTGCGAGTCTGCCAGTGTGTCGATAAACTTCGCAGCACTCTCCTTGGTTGGTTGGGTCTTATTTTCCGACATCGCTTCCCAAACTCCGTCACGGCTGATCCCATCGTCGGTAACGTCTACGCCACCGATCCGAGGTCAGGTTTACCGTTCGCAATCCCGCAGTGGCAAACAACGACCCCAGGAGGAATCAAGATACCCCCTCGGAAACGCCAATTCCAATCATTTTCACGGACGACAGATCTTTCGTCGCAACGGGAACCGACCAGCAACGTTCGTTATACTGAACCGACGCTTGGAACCGATCGACGCGATATACCCCAAGAGGAGGTCACACCATGATGCAACTCGGATTCGTCAGTGCCATTTTGCCAGAAGCAAACCTGGAAACCGTCTTTGAAAAGGGCGCGGCCTATGGCTATGACTGCGTCGAAATGATGTGCTGGCCCGACCAGGGACCCAGCCGGAAGTATGGGGGCATTACCCATATCGATGTCGCCAACATCAGCGTGGCCAAGGTAGCCGAAATCAAAGCGTTGATTCAGAAGTATGGAGTAAGCATCAGCGCACTCGGCTATTACCCGAACCCTCTTTCTCCGCGAGAAGAAGAAGCTTCCCTCGCCGCCGGTCATATCCGCCGAGTGATCACCGCCGCCGCCGAGCTTGGCATCGGACGCATCAACACCTTCATCGGTCGCGACTGGACGAAGTCGGTGGAAGACAACTGGCCTCGCATGCTGGAGATCTGGGGGCCGTTGGTCGAATTCGCGCAAAGCCATCAGGTACGGATCGGCATCGAGAACTGTCCCATGCTGTTCACGAAAGATGAATGGCCCGGCGGAAAGAACCTCGCTATTTCGCCCGCAATCTGGCGGAAGCTATTCACCGATTTGCCGAGCCATAGCCTGGGCTTGAACTACGATCCGTCGCATCTAGTATGGCAACAGATCGACTATTTGTTCCCCTTACGAGAGTTCGCCAGTCGACTGGTGCATGTGCACGCCAAAGATGTTCGGGTCGACTACCACGCGCTGAACGATGTCGGAACGTTTGCCTTGCCGACGGCGTTTCATGTTGACAAATTGCCAGGACTGGGCGAAGTCGACTGGGGTGCTTTTGTCGCGGCACTCGGCGCGGCAGGCTACAACGGCCCGGTCTGTGTGGAAGTGGAAGACCCTGCCTACGAAGGCTCGCTCGAAGACCGTTACCTGGCACTCAAGCAAAGCAGCCATTACCTGCGTAACTTTATTCCGCAGCGATAACTCCACGGACGCTCCCCCATCACTGCAAAGGATTACCCATATGTCATATCGCTACGAAGACCTCGCGAAGATGATCGACCATTCGCTACTTCACCCCACGATGACCGACGCCGAGCTAGAAGCCGGATGTCAGGCCGCCGCGAAGTATGGGGTCGCTTCGGTGTGCATCAAACCGTATTACGTTGCCCGGGCTGCCGAATTGCTGCAAGGCACCGGCGTATTGGTCGGCACGGTGATTGGTTTCCCGCATGGCAGTAACCTGACCGAAGTGAAGCGATACGAAACTGAACTGGCCTGTTGCGATGGCGCCGTCGAAGTTGACATGGTGATCAACGTCGGCAAAGCGATCAGTGGCGATTGGCAATACGTACAGAACGATATTCAAGCGGTCTGTGACGAAGCCCATAAGCATGGGGCCAAGGTCAAAGTCATCATCGAGAATGACTACCTGAATCAAGGTGGCGCCGGTCTCGATAGCGATGCCTTGAAGCAGAAGCTTTGCCAGATCTGCGAAGCGGCCGGAGCCGACTGGGTGAAGACATCCACAGGATTCGGCTTCGTGAAACAACCGGACGGAGCCTACAACTACCTTGGTGCGACCGAACACGATCTGCAACTGATGCGAGCGACTTGCTCGCCCGCCGTGGAAGTGAAAGCGGCTGGTGGTGTACGCGATCTGCCAGGATTGATTCGCGTGAAACAGCTCGGCGCGTCACGCTGCGGAGCAAGTGCCACGGCCGCGATTCTCGACGCGTACGATGCCGACAATCTAGACAGCACCGCGGAAGGACAACTGGGAGGCGGTGGCTATTAAGTCATCGACCTGACGTTTCGGATGGCCCGTCTGAATTTGCTAATCCTGGGTCTGCTTTTGACGGCTGCGATGCCGGCGGCTGGCAGTGCGCAGTCGACCTTCGTCAGCGACGTTCCGCTGGGGATCGACTGGATCATTGTGCCGGACGACAACCCACAGTCCGCGGCGAAAGTTCAGCTCGGGAAGCAGCTTTTCTTTGATCCTCGGCTGAGTGGCAATGGCACGACCAGTTGTGCGACCTGCCACGATCCGAACCAAGGGTGGGCCGACAATCAGCGTTTTACGGCCGGGGCACATGGCGAACCCACCGTGCGCAATGTTCCCAGCATCGTGAACGTTGGTTTGCATCGTACGTTCTTCTGGGATGGCCGGGCCCGGTCGTTGGAAGAACAGGCACTTTCGCCTCTGCAGAATCAGATCGAGATGGATATCGATCTCGGCGTGCTGGAAGATCGCTTGAAATCGATCGCCGGTTATCGCCAGCAGTTCGAGGCGATCTTTCCGGATGGTGTGACCGCCCAAAATGTGGCTCGCAGCCTGGCGGCGTTTCAGCGAACGATCGTCGCGGGCGAGACCCCGTACGATCGCTTCCGTGGCGGGCACGCCGATGCGCTGGATGGCGAAATAGGCGTCGGCAGCGGCTTGTTCTTTGGCAAAGCGAACTGCGGTAACTGCCATATCGCCAAGGTCTATACCGACCACCAGTTCCACAACATTGGCACCGGACTCGCTTCGCTGCCGCAAGATCGTGGCCTCGCGGACCAAACAGGCCGCCAGGAAGACGTCGGCAAGTTTCGCACGCCCCTGCTTCGCGATCTGGCGTTAACCGCGCCGTACTTTCACGATGGCAGCAAGGCGACGCTGGAAGAAGTGGTCGACTTCTATAGCGAGGGAGGCGGCAAGAACCCGAACCTCGATTCGCACATCGTTCCGCTGAAACTGACGCCCGAAGAAAAGAAAGCCCTGGTGACGTTCCTACGCGAGGGCCTTCGCAGCAAGCAGTATCCGCAGGTCGAGAAGCCTGAACTGCCGGAGTAAACGACGTTACTTCTGCGAGTCGTCCAGGCACTCGAGTTCGGTATAGAACATCGCGGCCGGATTGATGCGGTGGGCTTCGAGGAAAGCTTCTCGCTCTTGAACCACTCTGGTCTGGGCGACCTGGGGCAAGACGATCCCCCAGATGCCCGCCATCACCAACGTGATCGCTGCCAAAGCAATCCAACCTCGGAAGTTACTATCCTTAGCCACCAGCAGCCTCTGGGAAGACGATCTTAAACGCCACGTAAGCCATCGCCAGGGTCAGAATCAGGTTCAAAGTTTGACCGCAAACGTACAGTACCAGCGGTTTGCCACCATGGAACTGATGGGCCAACTGACGGAAGTTCAAGTCGATACCAATGCAAACAAATGCCAGGCAGAACAACCACCCTCGCAGCCCTTTGGTAACGGAAGTGGTCGCTCCGACGAGCATCTCGCCTTGATCCGACGACGCGTAAAGAACCGAAGCGATAATCGACGCCGCGATGAAGCCGAGCACGAACTTGGGGAAACGCTTCCAGATTTCGCCGAGGCCGATCTTCGGAGCTTCGCCCCCTTCGGTTTCAACGCGAGTCGTCCAATAAGCAGCCACCCCAAAGGCAACAACGCCAATCAAGATGTTCTGAATCATCTTCACCGTTGCGGCAACTTCCAGGGCGGTCTCGCCGAGCAAGCCACCTGCCACGGCAACGGCCCCGGTCGCATCGATCGTGCCACCAATCCAAGCTCCACCGACCACCTGATCGAGTCCCATCACTTCAATCAACGGTGGCATCACAACCATCATCGCGGCCGTGAAGCAGAGCGAGAGACCAATCGCGACCGAGAGTTCTTCCTTCTTGGCGTTACATGCCGCGGCAGTCGCAATCGCCGCCGAGACACCACACACCGACATATCGGCCGAGATAGTCATGTTCAGCGACGCCGATTTCATCTTCAGCACACGTTGGCCAAACCAGAAGGTCGAGATCAGCACGATCGGTGTCACCACCCAGGCAATCATGATCCCTGGCATGCCAAGTTCCATCAGGCGGCTGAAGAGCACTTCGGCCCCCAACAGCACGAGGCCTGTCTTAATGTACAGCTCGGTACGCATAGCGGCCTCGCCCATGGCGCCAAATGCCGACTTGCCAATCGTGTTGCCGATGATCAATCCGACCAGCAGCGCCCACAGCGCGTACTCGAGGTTGTAGTTCTTAATGGTCGCCTGTCCCGCCAGCAGGTAAGAGAGCCCCGCCAGCGCAAACAAAATGAGGAAGCCACCAATAAAGGCTCCTGGCTTGGCGAATGGTCGCATCACTGGGGCCATGGCGGTCATAAAGACTCCCAGGATCAACACCGCGCCCAAGATGCCTGGCCAGGTCGTCTTCGGCTTCTCGGCCGTCCCCACGAAGGACTCGACGGGGTTCGCCTTCCATCCGCCGGGCTTGTCGACCCAACCCTTCAGCGGGCTGGTGATGGCGGTGACCTGGTCCCCTTCCACCTTCGGTTTGCCCATAACCAAGGCGGCCGTAAAGCACATGGCCAGCAGCAAGATACCGACAATGATGGCGATCACATCCTCGGTGAGGCCTGGCTTGACGCTAACAGGTTCTACGGCTGCATCCGAGTCGTTCATGGTGGGTATCGATCGAGGAAGGCGTAAAAGGCGGGAAAAAAGGAGCTACTGGGAAATATAACCAAACCCGTAGGACTTCCCAACCCAACCCCCATATCACCGTAGTCTTCGGCGTCGATCACCACCTAGAAGAAATAGATCGTAGGAAATTGAGAAGATGAATGCGGTCTCAATGGCAAAGAATCTCTCGGAGATCGCTGCAAGGGATGCCTCGAATGGAGTAGAATACGTCATGGCCAATCCCCCTCGCCAGGCTTATGGGATTTCCGCACATGGCCTTTGGACCATTTGCGAGGGAAAGTAGCTTTGTTTTCTGGTTCGGTCAGGAGGCCCTTCGTAGGCAGCGCATGGTTCCCGATGAGACTGCCCTCAGCAACTTGAAGGACAACGAGCGCGTTGTGCTCTATCCTTCGTATGCCTATCCGGCGCCGGACGAGAGCGGCTGGATTTTGCAGGTGCATGGAACTGTCTTCGAGGCAGTTCCCGAGAATCTTGCGCGCAAAATCATGATCCGCCTGCTGGCCCGTATGATGGGGGCGAACCAGGAACAACTCGAGACCAGCATCTTTCGCCAGCGGATCCTTGGCTTCACCGTCTATCAACACGGCGGCAAGCAGATCGCTGTGAAGGTTGGCGATAAGGTCTATCAACTGCGCGACAAGTCCAAGAAGAATGGTCAGTTCCGGGGGAATATCTTCATCCCCAAGGAAGACGTCGACACGCTGGCCATGACCCTTGGGGCGACCCGGCATGTTAGGTATGCGATCCACTCGAAGCATGATGTGGCCACCCCGCTGGAAGGCCTCGTCCGGCTGATCGACGACCAAGGTGTCTCGGTTATCTCCGATATTGACGACACGGTGAAACATACCCAGGTCTCGACCCGCAAAGACATGCTGGCCAATACCTTCTTGCACGAGTTCGCCACCGTGCCAGGCATGGTCGAGCTGTACCAGAAATGGGAAGAGCAAGGCGCCGCGTTCCATTACGTGACCAGCAGCCCCTGGCAATTATTCGAGCCGCTGTCCGACTTGTTCCGCGAGAAAGGCCTGCCGGAAGGATCGTTCCACATGAAGAGCGTCCGTTTCCGCGACCCAACCGTGCTGCAGCTTTTCATTGCCCGCCGTTGGGGCAAGCGCAAGGCGATCAAGCAATTGCTGAAGACGTTCCCAGGCCGCAAGTTCGTGATGGTGGGTGATTCTGGCGAGAAAGACCCGGAAACCTACGGGGTGATGGCTCGCAAGTATCCAGACCAGATCGCACGGATCTTCATTCGTGATCTGGGAGGCAAGAAGTCGTCACCGCAGCGATTTGCCAAAGCATTTCGCCGGGTACCAGAAGAGAAATGGAAGTGCTTTACCTGCGCTTCAGAATTGCAGGATTACGACATTCCCGAAACGGCGCCGACCAGCAGCGCCGAATAGCGACTTCTCCAAGCGACGGCAAATGTCGCTTACGACTGGGTGTAACCCAGCGAAGTGATGATCTCGTACATTTCTTCGTACGTGATGAACCGGCGACGATTGCGAAGCTTGTATTGATCGATGGCCAAAGCCAACTCTTGAGCTTTCGGCGACAACCCCTCGTGACTGTTGGTGAACTGACGGCGTTCGAACACCGGCGTTTCTCCTGGCGGTCGAGTGCTACGTCGATCGACAAAGGGAGCGGTCGTCACAGTGGCAGCTTGGTTCATCATGGACATCTCCGACGGTCTGTCGTTTTTCTAAGCGTTCTCGGAAGCTATTTCCGGGGGTGGTCTTGAAAAACCTAGATTGCTCGTCCGCCAAGTCAAACGTCCATGAACCGACACGACATGCAATGCGGGGGTCACCGATTCCCTAACCTGCATAATCGATACAACCGTTAGCCTTCAGCAAGGCAACGCGGAAATGGCGCAAGTTCGCCCCACTCCAACGTAGCAGCGCTTTTAGCGCCGCATCGCCTGTTGGGCTTGCTGCCGGTAGACGGGCATCTGGCCGACCAACTGAATCGCTGGGGCATATTGCGGGTCGGTTTGCAGAGCCTGGTTCGCCGCATACTCTGCTCGGGCCAGACGCCCAGCCGCTAGTTCGCATTCCGCCCAGACACACAACAGGTCGGCCGGCAGCGGGGTGCCATCGGCAATCTCGGCCAACGAGTCAGCGGCTTCGAGATTCCGTCCGAGGTCTCGATACGCGAGGGCCTGTTCGATGCCGACTTCGCTTGGCAATCGCTGCCCGAACTCGGCCTGCTCGACCAGAGAAATACATGCCAGCGATTGCCCTGGCTGTCCGAGGCGGCGATAGGTCGACGCTAACTTGAGCTGCACATCGCGATCAGGCCCCTCGCTATGCGTGGCGGCTCGGATGTAAGAAAGCTTTGCGCCGTCGAGGTCCCCGCGCAGTACTGCGAGGTCGCCTTGAAGCTGCCACGCCGGGGCATGCTTCGGATCGCATTCGATCGACTTATTGGCTGCGATGTGGGCTCGGGTCGGTTCGCCGGAGTCGAGGTACATTCGGCCCAGTCGAGCATGCAGTGTCGGATCGTCGTTGGCCAGAGGAAGCGTGTCTTCGATTTCTTTGATCGCTTCGGCCTGCTTGCCGGTCTTCCAGAGGGTCTCGGCATAGTGAACGCGGGCCTGCAAATCGTAAGGGGCGTTTTGCTTTGCTTCCGCCAGATACTTCTCGGCGTTCTCCCAGTCGTCGCGATGCATCGCTTGGACACCGCGCTGGGTAAGCTGCCGTGCTTGCACAACCCGGTCGTGAGAAGCCTTGGCCTGGCTGAAAGTGCTACATCCACTCAGCAGTGCTAGCATACAAAGTCCCAGGACGATTTCGCTTCCGCGAAATGCACCAGGGCGTGCTTCCTGCGAGGATGGCTTCAAGATCATAAGGCTTCCAGCGATTCCGTTCGCTGCTTTGGACCAACTGGCAGAGACTACCAAACCGTCTCCGTTCGTCCTAGATCAGGCTCGGCAGTCTGGCTCAACCGCCGATAGGCAAATAGGCCGAACGCGTTAAAATACGGGAAATAGAACAGTTACCGCCAAGGCAGCATGCCCTGGTCACTCCCCCCTCTTACGCACCGAAGGCTGCCGTGGTTGCCACTTACGACAATTTGGGCGTCAAGTTTTCGTACCCAGAAAACTGGCGAGTCACCGAAGATCAAACCAACGCCTGGCCGCGCAGCGTGTCGGTTCATAGCCCGACTGAAGCCTTCTGGACGCTGATGATCTATGAACCAGGCACCGAACTGGAAGCCCTGGTCGACGCGGTTCGCGATGCGCTGAGCGAAGAATACACCGATTTCGAGTCGGTCCCAGCCACGCAAACCCTGGAAGAAGTCGAACTGATCGGCTGCGATCTGAACTTCTACTGCCTCGACTTCCTGGTCCAGGCCAAGATCCGCGCCCTAATGCTGGGTGTACGTCCTTGTGTGATCCTTTACCAAGGGGAAGATCGCGAATTTGAAGAACTCGATCCGGTGTTCAATGCGATCACGTACGACCTGATTCGCTCGTAAGCGAATACTGGAAATCGCACCTTTGGGTTAACTATAATCGACTCTGTTGGCGGATCCTTCCATCTACGATTCTCAACTGAGGAGAGCCTCTCGATGTCGATTTCCACCGATCTCCATGACGATACGATGCAGAAAATCGGGGAAACCTCGGGGCTGGTCTGGTCGTATCTTGCCACCGAAGGTCCTGTCACCATCACCAAGCTGACCAAAGAAGTGGGCGAAAAGAAAGACATCGTCCTGCAGGCGGTCGGCTGGTTGGCCCGCGAGAACAAGCTGTTCTTCTTTGAAAAGGGCCGCAACAAGCTGATCGGCCTGATTGACGAACATTCGTCGAGCGAAGCTTAGAACCGCCGGCTCGATCTCGGCAGAGTTATCGGCCGGAAAGCTTCTGGACGACGTTGGCCTAGTTGGCCACGTCGTCGTAAATCGGTAGATGCCGGTGATACACTTCCAGCGAAAGAAGGTTCATCGTCGTCACATAGATGCGACCGGCGAAGCCACCCCACCGATCAGGTACCTGTCCTTTGGGGTCCCAGCTTCCGGCCGTGGGGCCTTCCAACTCCTGGGTTTGCTCCAGCATGACATGTAGCTTGCTGTCCCACGCTTCCCAGTGCTCGCCCCGCATGTGGAACATGACCTGGGTGGCATAGTACCAGTAATAGGTATCTCGCAACGGCATCTGAGGCGTACCAATCGACGGCAGGTTCTCTTTCAAATAGTCGGCACTGTCTTGCAAGATGCGGCTATCACGACGATTACCCAGATAAAGCTGAATCAACGCCCCAACCGCCGTCATCGTCTGCGTTGGCACGCGTCCATGTCGCTGTTGATCGGTGTCCGGGGCATGCGGATTGTAAACGTAAACCGCTCGGCCATTGCGTCGCGATTCGGCCGACGCCAGCCAGCGGCGAATGCCATCGAACGTGCCAGGATCGACCCGCAGGCCTGCCAGCTGCCCACTCTTGAGGGCCAACGTCATCCAGCCGGTTACCGAGGTATCGGTGCCATGTCCTGGCGTATATCGCCAGCCGCCAAGCTGCCGATCTTGCGACGCTTCAATGAAGTCGAGTGACTTCTGTGCGGCGACACGTAAGTTTTCGTCTTGCGTCATCCCATACGCTTCGCAGAGCGACAAAGCCGCGATCGCGTGACTGTAGAGCCGGCAGCTCGAGTTCGACGCGGCATCCATTTCGATATACAAATCGCCGTTAGCCTTCTGGTTTTCGACCAGGAACATCACACCATTGCGAACTTCATCTTCGTACTTGTCGCTCAGGTGATCGTAGCCAGCGCCGAGAAACGCCAACAGTGCCAAGCCGGTTGCGGCGGTATCGGAGTTGAGGGTCGCTAGTTCGTCCTGATAGATCGGGAAGTTCTCAGGGTGAACGGCTGCGAAGCCACGCAAGCTCCATCGTCCGTCGGCCGATTGATGTCGTGCCAGGAAGGCTAAGCCACGTTCGATTGCTTCCTCCGTTTCGCGGCTAGGCCGGACTGCTCCGTCCCCTGCCCCGCCCCCTTTTCGCATCGCTCGACGGCTGAAGGCTTCGGTAGGAACCGCCGCTTTGGTACTTAGCAGCGGACCTCGTCGACCGGGCGAACGAACCGGAAGGTTGGCCATGTTCGTGGTGATTTGTGGAGCGTCGCTCGTTCGGCGACGTCCGATGAATCCGGGCTGGGCCGACGTTCCGATCGGGGCCCCGGCCAGATCGTTCACGCCTGGGCGTCCCGATGGCATGGCAGGTCCGCCGAGGTCACGCCGTCGGATCTCCGGCACATTGCCAACGCCGGGCAAGTTCCCCACCAGATCGCCTCCGCCGGCAGGCATACCGCCACCAGTTCCGCCAGGGATCCCCTCCGCACTCGCTTGCGTTCCGACCATCGGCCCGGCAGCAGGCGTTCGTCCACGTCCACTTGGTAGGCCCTGGGTTCCAGAAGCCATCTCGGCCAGCGATTCACCGTCATTCCCCCGGTTTCCGGTCCCGCGCGAGAGGGCCGAGAAATCGGTCCCCACGTTCGCTCCAGGCGAACCAACATCCGCGGCGCCGACCTGCCCGTTACCGAACTCATCGTTCGCGTTGCCGGCGGCCTTACCAAGATTCATCGAAGGAGTCGAGAACTGGCCGGAAGCCAACGCATCGGCATTGGCGGCCGCTTGATTACCGTTAGCTGGTCCCTGGAATTCGATCCGCGAGCTAGGGCCGACCATTGCCTGCGCTCCGGTGGCCGGCGAGCGACCGATCGAAGGATTCGACAGATCGCTGGTCACGATCCCTTCGTCACGCGAGGCAGCACTGCGGGTCGCCCCGTGACGTTCGACCATCTCGGCCGTTCGATCCGCGGTGGCTGGCTTCGCCCAAAGTTGACCAGGGTTCACGGCATTCGCCGCCACGCCATCGCCACCAACATCTTGACGTGCGATCGATCCGGCGGCTGGTCGAAGCTGCGAACTGTTGGCCTGCCCCACCGTCGGTCGAGGAAGGTTCTCGCTGATGTTCGTCCGAATCGTCGGCATGTTGCTGGATGCGGCGTTGCGAGCCAGATCGTTACTCGAAGCGGACGGCGCGATCTGCTGGTCGTTCTGCTGCTGGCTACGCGTTAGCGCCATGCTGGCGGCCATTGCCGTCGACGTTGGTGATTGAACCGATGCCCGCGGCTGATTGGCCGGGTTGGCGGCTTCCTGACGGGCCAGGTCGGCAGCATTGGCCTGGGCTCGAACACGCTGCGGATTGTTTCGCTGGACGTCGATAGCGTCGGCCTGGGTGCGAGCCGGATTGTTGGCTTGCATCTGCTGACGCTGGATTTCTTGAGCCTGGCTAGGAGAAAGCTGCGGCATGTCGGCGGCTGTGCTTCGACGCTGCACTTCGGTCGCTCGCTGTACGGCATCTTGAATGTTCGATTCCTGCCGCTGCATTTCCAGGGCCTGGGCGGCTCGCTGAGCGGCAGCTTGGGCGGCGGATAGCTCTACCTGGCGATCCTCTTGCTGCTGGACTTCGATCTGCTGAGCCTGTTCCACTTCGCGCTGCATTTCGCGCGACTGCTTGGACAGCTCGGAGGGAAGTTCTTTCAGCGATTCCTGTTTCGGCTGCTCGACTTGCTGATCACGCTTTTGAATCTTCTCTGGCTCGACTTCCCGCGGAAGCTCTTCCTGCGAGATGTCGTTCTCTTTCATCTTGGGCTGTTCGTGCTCGATCTTTTCCTGCTCGAGCGGGTCGACTTGCGCTTCGGCCTGTTTGGTTTCGATCGGCTGTTCGTACTCTTTTTCCGATTCGCGATCTTCGTTGATCTGGGCCGGGCTGTAGTCAGGGATGACCACTGGTTGCCGCTTGGGGCTTTTCTCGCGATTCTCGTTTAGCGCGGTGTCGTTCACGTTACCGACATCGATCGCGACCATGCCGAGAAACATGCTCAGATGCAGTACCAGGCTCAGCACGATCGAAAGCTGAATGCCGCGTCGAACGCTGCCCAGATCGAGTAGCGGAATGATCGCCAGCCCGACGAGCCAGGCAACCGCAGCCGCCAGAATGTAGGTCTGGGCGTTGTAGTACCACAGCTCGTGTTCCCAGTCGAACAGCAGATAGCTGGCCGCACCGAAGTAGAGCATGAAGAACGTGTACGCAGTGTACACCGGCCAGGCCTTTTCCTCGGTGGAAACGGTCGGTGGGCGAGGTTCGTCAGATCTCCAGATTTGGGCCATAAGGTTTCCGCTGAGCTCCTGAATGGTCGGAGCAGTTGCTACTTAGTTTGGCTCAATGGCGGCGGTGCTAATCGAGTAGTTACTGAGCTTTGCCTTGTTGCAGGCATTCATCACTTGGACACTGAATTCGATCTTACTGTTTTTATCGGCTCGGATGATGACCGAACTCTCTGGATTGTCGGCGGCGGTTTGTTCCAGCAAGGCTTCAATCTCTTCGATCGAACGTTGATCCCCCCGGACAAAAAAGCGACCTTCTTCGTCGATGTTGATAAACAGCTCGCGTGGCTGCGAAATCAACGGCTGTGCTTCGCTAGCAGTCGGCAGGATGACATCCAGCTTGTAATCTTCTTCATCAAAGCGAGTCATCACCATAAAGAAGATCAGCAGCAGAAACACGATATCAATCAACGGAGTGATATCGAGCATCGACCGAGCGCGACCGCGATTTAGTTTGACTGACACCAGTGGCTACTCTGCAAGGAACGATGGACGAAAGGAATCCACGACGGCAAGCGGACGATATCAAGTTCGCCCGCGATCGATCATTGCGACCTCGGCAAGACCTGGGGCGAGGAACCTTCCAGCGGTCCTCCCGGAGCGGTTCCGTGCGGAACGTCCTTCGGCCGAGCGCTGGTAGCGGAGGGCGTATCGTACGTGCGATGCTTGGCTCGCAGCTTGCCTTCGTAGTGCTCGAAACCAGGAATCAGGTCGAACAACACTTCGTCCATTTCATGAAATAACGCCACGATGCGGCTCTCAAAATACTGCGCGAAGATCATCGCGGGAATCGCAATCGTCAAACCACCGAGGGTGGTCACCAGGGCCACGAAGATACCGCCTGCCAACTGGTCGGCCCGGTCGGCTCCGATCTCGAGCTGGGTCGTTTTATAGAACGTCCAGATGATCCCCCAGACCGTTCCCATCAGCCCCAGCAGCGGTGCAACGCTTCCCATCAGCGAGATCCAGCGGACATTGCCATACAGTCGATCCGCTTCGCGCTCGGTGGCTTCTGCCACGGCGTGTTCCACTTCCGACTGCGGCCGACCAATCCGGTGCAGCATTGCTTTAACCACATTGGCCATCGCCGAAGGATACTTCTTGCAAAGTCGATATGCTTCGCGTGGGTCGAGACCTTTTTCGCTGAGTCGAAGCTGCGATAGTTCCCGCTGTAGCTTATAAGGCAGAATGCGTCCGCGTCGCAGAGCGAACAAGCGTTCGAGCGTCAACGCAACGACGATCACCGACATGACGCCGAGCGGGATCATCATCTTGCCGCCGCGCAGGACGAGGCTGACCAGTGTGAGTGAGTCGGTGTCGCTCAAGCGCTGTTCGATGATGGCAGGAGCTTCTTCCGGCTCAGGCTCGCCTGCGGCAGGGCCGGCATCTTGAGCCCAGATAGCAGACGACATCGCCAGCCAGGTAAGCAGCACGAGCGAAAAGCCAGTGGCACGTTTCATAAGGGTTCGCGTTTCTTGCGAGGATGAATCATTCATATCGAACGGTCGCTTCGCCTCTTGCAGGCGTTTAAAGTTTCGCCAGGGCATCCAGCCGGGCTTGAGCCAGTTTCGCTTCGGGTGCCTGCGGGTATCGCTCGACAACCATCGTGTAGAACTTTTTGGCTTCTTCAATGAATTCCGCTTTCTTGGCCGCCGCTGCCTCGCGGATCTGCACTTCGTTGCAGCGTCCCACTTCATAGGCACACTTGGCTTGCCATGGCTTTACGCTGTCGAGCGATTGTTCTCCGCCGAAGCCGAAGACCACCCGTTTGAACTGCCCCAAGGCATCTTCGTACTTCTTTTGCTCGAAGTAGATTTCACCCAGCATGAAGCGGGCCCGAGCACCTGCCAGGCCGCGTGACTGCTCGGCAGCTTTCTCGAAATCGGCGATCGCCTGCGGCGTCTTGCGTTCGTTATAGGCGGCCCAGCCTAGCTCGTAATAGGCTTCGCCCAGCAGCGGCGAGTCAGGCAACTGATCGACCAACTGCGAGAACCACTTTCGCGATTCCGCCCACAGCTTCTGCTGGCTGGCCGATTGGCCGGCATGCAAAAACAAGAGCGAACGCATTTCGTCGCTGGAGAGGCGTTTCGGATCGACGCGACCGTAGCTATCCAAGGCAGTGTCGAACGCTTTGTCTTTGAAGAAGCATTCCCCCTGCATGAAGATCGCATCGGATGCGAGCGGGCCATTAGGATACTTCATCATCTGCTGGCCGAAGCCATCCAATGCCTGCTGCGTCTTGCCTTGCTGATACAACGACCACGACTGCTTGTAGATCGCCTTCTCGCCGATCTCGGCCGACTGGGCCTGATTCGCGGACCGGGTATACCAGGTCTCGGCTTCGGCGTAATCCTCTTTTCCGTAGAACGCTTCGCCAACGTGGTACATCGCTTCCGGTGCCAGCGGGCTTTCAGGATGCGCCTTGGCAAGTTGCTGGAAGGTCGCTACGGCGGCGTCTCCTTTGTTTTGCGCTCGTTGAGCCCAAGCCAACTCGTACAGCACCTTATCGTCGCTGGCGAAGTTCGGGTTCTGCTGATGCAAGGTAGTAAAGACCTTCTCTGCTTCAGCCGGGTTCTTACTGTCGACCAGACTCACCCCTTTCAGGTACTCCGCTTCCTGACGCTGGCCAGGGTCGGTGCTCTTGGCGATGACCGTGTTCAAGTCGTCGATTGCTTCTTTCAGCTTTCCTTCGGTTCGCCGCGCGATCGCTCGACCGGTGTAGGCATCAACAATCAGTTCATGCTTGGGATGGCTGGTGATCAACGCACTGAATGCCTGATCGGCCTTCGCCGGGCTAGGCTGCTTCAGGAAGGCCCAGGCCTGGCCGTACAACGCATGCGGAACCAACGCCGACTGCGGCGACTTGGCCAGCACTTCGGCATAAGCGGCAGCCGCTTCGGGATAACGCTCGGCAGCGAAAAGGAACTCGCCTAGTCGGAAGTTGACCTGATCGAGAATCTGACTGTTCGGGTACGAGGTGAAGACCGACTGAGCCTGACCAATGGCGGCTTCGTTCTGGCCGAGAGCGAACAGCGTGCGAGCGAGCATCAGTCGAGCTTCGTCGGCCTGGGCCCATTTGCTGGAAGCTTTTACCGAGGCTTCCAGCGTTGCCTTGGCTTTCTCGAACTGCTCTTGCTGGTACGCACTGGCCCCGACCAGGTAATTGGCCTGAGCGAGCAGTTCTGGATCTTTCAACGTCGATTGAATCGCGGCGACCGTCGTTTCGACATCGGCGTACTTGTTCTGAAGGTATTGCGTCAAAGCCAAACGCATCTGCCAGCGAGCGGCCTCCGGGCGGCCTTTGCCATCTTTCAGAAGTATCTTGAGGGCCTGCTCTGCTTCGGCCAGTTTATCGGTCTGCAGCTTGGCTTCCGCACCGACGTACATGGCATCGAGACGCGATTCATCCTGCGGATAATTCTTGGCGAACTGATCCGACAGCGCGGACGCCTTCGCGAAGTCGCGTGTTTCGAGCGAAGCGAACGCGGCATTGTATAACGCTTGTGGAGCTTCGACCGCTTGCGGGTGATCTTTGGCGATGCTCTCGTACAGCGCGATCGATTCCTGACGGCGGTTTGGCTGTTCGTAGATTGCGTCGGCCAGGTCCATCTTCAAGTCGACCTGGAACTCGCTATCCTTCGCCTTCGGCAGCAGGGCTTTGGCCAGGTTCTCGGCTTCGGCTGGCTTGCCTTGCTGCAGGTAAACCCGCGTCAGCCAGTGAGCGGCTTCGACTTCGTACTTACCTCCCTGACGCCCAGCCGCTGCCAGCCAGCGTGCGGCATCGTCGAGACGACCAGCACGGTAGAAACAGCGTCCCGCCAGCATCGTCGATTCAGGAGCATAGGCCGACTTCGGAAAGGTCAGCGGGATCTGAGCGTACGCGTTGCCCGCCTTCAGCAGTTCGTCCCGCTGCAAGGCACAGAAGGCAAGACGGTACATCGCATGGTCGGCCAATTCAAAGCCTTGCTTCTTCGAGGCAGCCTCGAACAACTTCTCCGCAGCTTCAAACTGATTTTGCTGTAGCAGGGTCTCCCCTTTTCGCATCGTGACTTCGGTCGCCAACGGATTGTTTCCGTAGCTCGTCAGGAACTGATCGAAGGTCTTCTGGGCGTCGGGATACTTTTGCAGTTCTTCCTGAGTGACCCCTTTGGCGTAGAGGGCATCCGGGGCGAGCGGGCTTTGGGGATACGCTTTGACGAGTGCTTCGTACGCGGCGATCGAAGGCTCTTTCTGCCCAGACAAGTACAGCGATTCGCCGAGGAAATATTGAGCCTGATCGGCGAACTCGGTTTTCGGGAACTCTTTCAGCAATGCGGTGAACCGCTCGGCGGCATCTTTATACTTGGCGGAATTGCCATTCTGTGCCCAGGCATAGTTGGCCGAAGCGAGATTCAACATCGCTTCTTCTCGGAAGTCGGCCTGGGGATACTTCTTCAAGACCGTCTCGAAGTTGGCGGTGGCATCCGAAAACTTCTTCAGCTGTAACTGGCAGACGGCCAGGTAGTTCTGTGCTTTGGCGGCGAGCGGATCGTTGGGGAACTTCTCGACGAACTTCTTCCATTCGTCGGCGGCCAACTCGAACTCGCCCGCATTCTGGTAGTTGACGACGTCGGAAAAGAAGAGGGCCGCTTCGCGCGAGGACTCTTGGCCGACTGCGGGCAATCCGCAAATCAGTACCAGCAACAAGGCGACGCTAACAACGCGTCCAGCGAGATGCTTCCGCGGGGCTCCCTGAGGTGCGCTTCGTGCGGACAGGGAAACTTGGCCTGGGAACAGAGACAGCATGGAACAACGGTCCTCGTTATGGTTCAGCACGATGCAGGCAGTTGGGGTGGGTCTTGGTGGCTATCTATCCACTTCCATTGTGACGGAAATTCCGGGAAGTTTCATTATTCCGCCTCGGTAAACCATTTCTAAAGCTAAATTTGCGTGCCGAAAAGGAGTTTGCAGCAAATTTGAGCGCATTGTCGATCATGATAGAAGGAGTCGCCGAACCACCCAAGGGAAAACGTTGTAACATGACCAATGGCTTCTCTTCCGTGTGAAGTCGCGACATGGCGTGCCTGGCAGGTAATACTCGGCCCAGCTTTCTAGGGAGCTGCCTTCCCCCTAAGGTTCGCGTCACTGGGGCATACGCACTACGCAAGATTTCGAGGATGGATCGCGCAACGCGGTCTTTGAGCAAAGCAATTCACGAATGGCAACTTCTCTTATCACTGGCGGCGCTGGCTTCATTGGATCGCATTTGGCGGAAGCCTTGCTCGATGCTGGCCACCAGGTGATCGTCGTCGACGACGAATCGACCGGCTCGAAGAAGAACATCGAACCCCTCTTGGATCATCCCAGCTTTCGCTTCGTGCATGGCACCGTTTCTGATCGCGACCTAGTGAAGGACCTGGTCAATCAGTCGGACGAAGTTTACCACCTGGCGGCTGCGGTTGGTGTGGCCTTGATCAATCAAGAGCCGATTCAGACGATCGAACGCAATATTTATCCGACCGAACTGCTGCTGGCCGAAGTGCAGCGACGTCACGCCGAAGGAGACAACGTGCGGCTCTTTTTGGCCAGCACGTCCGAGGTCTACGGCAAAAACCCGAAAGATAAGTGGACTGAAGAAGACGATTTGGTCTTCGGAGCCACAACCCGACCACGCTGGAGCTATGGGGCGTCGAAGGCGATCGACGAGTTCCTGGCACTGGCCTATTGGTACCAAAAGCAGACTCCAGTCGTGATTGGCCGCTTCTTCAATGTGGTGGGGCCGCGACAGACTGGGGCCTATGGGATGGTTCTACCTCGCTTCGTCGATGCCGCTTTGGCGGGCAAATCGCCGACGGTTCACCATGATGGCAGCCAGATTCGCTGTTTTGCCCATGTTGCGGACGTGGTGGGTGCCGTTATCCAACTGATGCGCACCGATGCCGCCGTGGGTCAGGTCTTTAATATCGGAAGCGACCGCCCGGTGACCATTCTGGAACTCGCCAAGATGGTGATCTCGCAGGTCAATCCGGAACTGGAAGTGACCTTCCAAACTTATGAAGAGGCCTACAGTTCCAACTTCGAGGACATCAACCGCCGGGTGCCAGACCTGACGAAGATCAAGAACTGCATCGACTACGCTCCGCAGTTCACCCTGGAAGACATCGTCGCTGACGTGATTCGGCACCAGAAGGGCTAGTTTCGACGAAATCGGCCGCCACGCCACTACAATTGGGGGCATGCGAAGCCGCAATGGTCAAATTGCTTGACCTGCCGGGCGATTCCCGGTGGAATATCCTTTTGCGACGCAATATACTTAAACAGCTGGAATATCAACGAGTTCCAGCGATTCTATCGCCAGCTAGTCGACACGCAACTTATCTCCATTCGCTCGCATGGGCCGCCGTTCGGCCAGTGAGAAAGGTACCTGGTTTCAGCTTTGGGCAAGCTGAGAGTTCAGGCGCAACCAACAGGACGCACTCCGTATGTGGAATACTCCCAAACCGCTGTCTGCGATGAAAGCGCGCGGGCTGACGCTCGTGGAAATGTTGATGGCGACCGCCCTCACGTTGATCATGTTCGCCGCCGTGGCTCAGATCTTCGGCATGATGGGGGCCAGCATGCGAGACGCCCGAGCCACCATCGAGCTGTCCGGCAACTTGCGAACTGTCGCCAATACGCTGCAGCAAGATCTCGACAATATCTCGGTCGACGTGCTGCCTTGGGTACAGCCAGGAGCGAACCAAGGCTACTTCGAGATCATCGAAGGTCCAGATCGTGAAGTCGACTTCGCCACGCTGAGTGTTGTGCCCGCGGTGACCGATTCCGGTTCGATGTGCGGCGACGCCGACGACATCATCTGCTTCACCGCTTACAGTAAAGACCAACCCTTCACCGGTCGCATTTACGGCACTCTGGCGACACGCCCCGCCGCGAATATCACTCCCGCTCGCCCAGAGAAGTTCTACATCGATACGTCGTCGGGCAACTTTAGCACGATTGAATCGCACTATGCAGAAGTGGTCTACTTCACCAAGTTGACCTCGGCCGACGACCGAAACTTGGAAGCGACCGATACCCCAGACTATCGCGACGCGACGGAAACAGTCACGCTCTACCGCCGCGTGTTCCTGATTCGCCCTGATATCTTGATTGGTGACTCAACCGGTTTTACCGGCCTTCAGACTTCCAATGCGTTGTCGAATGCGGAAGCTCGTAACTACTACGATCTTTCGCTTCGCAACGGCACAGGTGCCAACAATCGCTGGCAGACGAACTCACTGGAAGATCTGCAAAGCCGCGAGAACCGAATTGGCCGTGCCTTCGTGGCTGCCACGGCTTTCCCACACGTGTTTCAACCCGCCAGTCTGCAGACTTTTGAGCAGCTCAACAGTTCGCTGGGTGCCGGCAACTTGCTGAACCGTACCGGCGAAGATGTGATCCTGGCGAAGACCCTCGCGTTTGACGTGAAGGTCTACGACCCACGGGCCGTCGTGCTGGAAGAACTCTCAGCCGGTACCATCGCGGTCACACCCAACGATATCGGCTACAACGGGACGGACGCCACGAACTACAGCACCACCGATTACATGACCGGTACGTTTGTCGACTTGAACTGGCAGAGCCGAGCTAACGCGGTTGCCGGTTCTGGCAGCGTGTTGGGTGGCACCCCGACCACCAAGTCGATGCTGAACAGCGTTGCGGTCAATTCGGCTTCGCTGTACGGAACGGCTCCGACGACGTTTGCTGCCCTGCAGTCGAGCTTCCCTGGCATTCCTTCCCGCCTGACGCCAGCCACGCCGGGCGTTCCTGCTGCGGCTGGTGCTGGTCCCGATCTGACGCTCACCTATGCCTACTACGACACGTGGCCGTTTCTGTACGAGATGGACGGGATCGATCAGGATGGCGACGGCGTGGTGGATGAAGGCACCAACGGCTTTGACGACGACGGCGATGGCGTGGTCGACGACAAGTACGCCACCGACTTTAACAGCGACGGCGACACCTCAGACGCCGGAGAAGCCAGCGAACTGGAAACCTCGCCTCCGTATACAGTGCCGCTGCGAGGCGTTTCGGTCATGATTCGGGCGATCGAGCCGGCGACGCGCCAGGTCCGTCAAGACACCGTGGTGGCTGACTTCATTCCGGAATAACCCAGACTAAGACAACTCGATCTTCAACGATGGCGGGCACACTCATCGAAGCGTGCCCGCTCTTTTTTTATGACGCCAGAACCTCACATCATTCGCTTGAACGGCCCTTGGGAAATGCTCGCTGGATTGCCAGACGAGGCAGCACGGGTCAAACTTCCTGCCGATTGGCCACAGATCGTTGACGCAGTCCAGCAAGGCCCTGTCGTCTTACAACGTTGGTTTCATCGACCGACCGGCATCGACGATGGCAGCCAGGTTCAACTGCGGCTAGAGAACTTCCCGTTCGGGGGCACCGTGTCGGTCAACGATGTCAGTCTCGGGGCTTTTCCAGCGTTGGAAGAGCAAGCAATGGCGATCGAGATGCATCTCGAGGTGCGCAACTGCCTGACAATCACGGCCGGCACAATGGCCGACCTGGAAGGTATTACGACGATTCCGCTGGTTTCGCTGGCGATTCTTCCGGCGAGCTAGTATCGCCATCACCATCGCTCTTTGGCGGCAGCTTGATCGGCTCCGGGCGAGCATCGATCAGCGCGATGATCGTCTGGCCAGCCTTCGGCACAAAACTATCGTCGGCCGTCACCATCCGCAAGCGGTTGGTTTCCGTAATGACAAACAGCAGCGTGGCCGACTCGCCATGCGTCTGCTGGAAGTCGTGGTAGGTGAACTCTTCGGTGATCGACGTCTTCTTGAACTGCGCACCAGCGGTCACGCGTCGAGCGATCTTATAGAAGTCGAGCCCGTGCCCGAAGATCACGCGGCCACGCAAGTGATCCGACACCGACTGCCGCTTGCCAGAACCAGAGTCCCAAGGACTAAGCTGGAACACTTCTTTACGTCCGAACAGGTGCGTAAACTCCATACACGCGAGCGAGTTGACCTCGTCATTCGGTGTCGCGGCCAGCAGTCGACCGACACCACCAAGATTGAGTTCTTCACTGACGAAGTCGGACAGAATACTCGCACACTGGGCGGAGAGTCCCTGCATACGAGCGGCGGTGATATTACGAAAGTTGGTATCGACCAGCACCACATGGAAGCCGGCGTTCTTGATCATCACGGCCAGTTCGCGGATCCAGCGATCCGCCCCGGCGATCAGCACCCCCTGGGGTGCCGGGCTGGCCAAGCCAAGCCAACGCGAAACAGGCGAAGCCGTGAGACCGTAGAAGGTCACCGTACCGACAATCACCATAAAGACGACCGGCACGACCAGTTCGCCTTCGTTCAGGCTTCCGATCTGCTTCAGGTCGAGGTTTTCAGCATGGTGGGTCAACTCGAACGAGAAAATCGAACCGACCGCAGCCGCCACGATCCCGCGCGGAGCCATGAAGCAGAGAAACGTCTTTTCTCGCCAGTTCAAACCACTGCCGAAGGTCGACAGGAAGACCGAAGCCGGACGCACCACCACAATCAGTAGCGCGACAAACAGCAGGCCAACCCAGCCCACTTCGACCAGCGTCGATAGCGGAATACGAGCCGCCAGAACGATGAACAAGCACGAGATCAACAGAACGCGGAGGTTCTCTTTGAACTCGAAGATATGACGCACCGGAATCTGCTTTTGATTGGCCATCAACAGACCGAGCACGGTCACCGTTAACAGACCTGATTCCGATTGAATGTAATTCGAGGCCGCGAACACCAGCAGCAAGACCGCCAGAATGAACGCGTTATGTAGGAAGTCGGGAATCCAATAGCTCTTCAGCGAGAAGATCATCATGTAGGCGGTCAGCACACCCAGCACCACGCCGACCAGAATGGTCATGGCGATCGACCAAATTGGCGTCACCCAGGTCGCCCCTTCGCCCGTCTTCATGATGAACTCGAACACGAGAACCGCCAGGACGGCCCCGATCGGGTCGATCACGATCCCTTCCCACTTGGCCAGCGAACCAATCTTTCGAGAAGGCCTGATATGACTTAATAGCGGCCCGACCACTGTCGGACCGGTCACCACCACAATCGCCCCTACCACCGCGGCAATCGCCGGCGAGAGTCCCACGACGAAGTAGGCCGCCAGCGAGGCTAACCCCCACACGATGAGCGCACCAATGGTCACCAGCCCGCCTAAGGCTGGCCCCACTTCGCGAAGTTCCGCAAAGCGCAGGCTCATGCCCCCTTCAAACAGAATGACGGCGACCGAAAGCGAGACGATTGGGAATAAAACTTCCCTTCCGATGATCTCATCCGGGCCTTGAGGCAAAAAGCTTGCCAAAAACCCAAATGCTAACAGCAGCAGAATGGAGGGGAGTCGCAATCGCCAGGCGAGCCACTGCGCGCTGATGCCCAGGGCCAAAATACCGGCAAAATAAAGCAGGTAGAGCTTTTCTTCCACAACACCATCTCCCGATCGCCGGCGCAATAGAGGGCGCTGGCATCCCCACGGACCTTTAACCTACCTTACGCCCCGCCCAGAGCAAACCCCGCGGATCTTCCCAAACCCTAATCATTTCTTTAGGTTAGAGACTTCTACCTATTGGCCCGATTAGGTCCTTTTATTCCCGCCCAGGAACTACACGTCATGCCTTTTGCCGCTCGCTTTTCCGTCAAAGCTCCGTTTTTGTCGATCTTGCTGCTTGCCTTGATCGGGAGTGGCGTTGCTCCGCAGACCACGGCCTGGGGTCAAACGCCGGGACTGACGCCGGAAGAAATCGAAGATGGCTGGATCTCGCTATTCGATGGCGAAACCCTCTTCGGATGGAAAGCCATGGCCAAGAATGACTGGAAAGTGGTCGACGGTACCATTCAGGTCACCAGCGGCGATGTCGGTTTACTCTGCACGACGACCCAGTTCGCTGACTTCGACCTGAAGGTCGATTTTAAAGCGGACAAGGACACCAACAGCGGGATCTTCCTGCGGTCGAGCCCCAAGCCGAAGAGCCCGTCCTACGACTGCTATGAACTGAACATCGCCCCTCCTAGCAACTCGTTCCCTACCGGCAGCCTGGTGGCTCGGGAAAAGGTGACACCGGAATGTGAACCTGGCGAGTGGCATACCTTCGAGGTCCGCTGCCAGGGTCCGCTGATCGAAGTGAAGCTGGACGGCGAAGTTGTTTCGACGCTCGAAGACCGAGATTACCTGGGCAAAGGTTTCATTGGCTTGCAGCATAACGGCGGCAAGGTTCAGTTCCGTAACATTGCCTTGAAACCGCTCGGGCTGAAATCGATCTTCAACGGCAAAGACCTCAGCGGCTGGAAGTCGTACCCGGAATACGCCACCAAGTTCAGCGTCACGGAAGAAGGCGAGATCCATGCCGAGAACGGCCCTGGCCAGCTCGAGACGGAAGGCGTGTACGCCAACTTCGTTTTGCAGATGGATGCCAAGACCAACGCCGAAAACCTGAACTCAGGTCTCTTCTTCCGCAGCATCCCTGGCGAAAAGATGAATGGCTACGAAAGCCAGATCCACAACGGCATTGAAGGTGACGATCCGACCAAGCCGCTCGATAGCGGAACCGGAGCGATCTTCCGCCGCTGTGTCGCCCGGAAAGTGGTGAGCAAAGACAAAGAGTGGCTCACCAAGACGCTGATCGCCGAAGGTGCCCACATCTCGGTCTGGGTGAACGGTTACCAGGTGACCGATTGGACCGACGACCGCAAGCCAGACGCCAACCCTCGCAAAGGCCAACGCCTGGAAGCGGGCACGATCATCCTGCAAGGGCACGACCCCACGACTGACGTTCTGTTTAAGAACTTCGAGATTCAAGAACTGCCAGAACGCTGGCCTTTGAATCGCGTAAGCGAGTAGCGTCCCAAGAAAAAGCCCACGATCACGTGGGCTTTTTTTATGAATGGGTTTCGAGCGGATGGCTCGAGTATTGCAGTTCGTACTACGTAATCGAAACCAGCTTTCGCAGTTCTTTCGGCAGTGGGAAGTGCACTTCTTCTTCGCGGATCGAACGGGTTTCGATCGTGGCGTCGAACTTCTCGACCAAGTAATCGAGGCATTCCTGAACGACATCTTCCGGAGCACTCGCGCCGGCGGTCACCAGAACGTTTTCCACGCCTTCGAACCATTCGCGCTGTATGTCACTGGCGCCATCGATCAGGTAGCCAGAGATGCCTGACTCTTTGGCCAGTTCTTTCAGACGCTGGCTGTTCGAGCTGTTCTGGCTTCCCAATACCAGCACCAGCTGCGCTTCCGATCCCAAGATCCGCACGGCTTCCTGGCGGTTCTGGGTGGCATAGCAGATGTCGGCCTTCGGTGGGCCTTTGATTTCGGGGAAGCGGGCCTTCAGCCGATTGATGATGCGTGTCGCGTCGTCGACCGACAGCGTCGTCTGCGTCAGGTAAGCCAGCTTTTCAGGATCGGCGATCTCAAGCTTGTCGACATCTTCTTCGGTCTCGACCAGGACGATCGCTTCCGGCGCTTCGCCCATGGTGCCGATCACTTCGTCGTGACCTTCGTGACCAATCAAGCAGATGGTGTAACCCAGCTTGGCAAACTTGATCGCTTCCAGATGGACCTTGGTCACCAGCGGGCAGGTCGCATCGATCGCCGTCAGATCGCGATCTTTGGCCGCCTTGCGGATCTCGGGCGAGACGCCGTGAGCGCTGAACAGCAAGATCGACTTCGGAGGGACCTCTTCCAGGTCGTCCACAAAGATCGCGCCCTTCTTTTTGAAGGTTTCGACCACGTATTTGTTGTGGACGATCTCGTGATAGACGTAGACCGGCGCACCAAACGACTTGAGGGCCAAATCGAGGCACTCGATGGCCATGTTCACCCCGGCACAAAAGCCGCGTGGACTTGCTAAAATCACTTTCATGGGTCTGAGATCCTCCTCCATACCTTGCATCTTACCGCAACCCTTCTAGAGGGAATAGAGCGGCGGTCGCTGGCCAATGCCAGCACCCATCAGGGAATCGGCCTTTCTTTGGTGGGTAAATTCCCGCAAAATTGGAAGTTTGCGATCGCCCCCAGGACAGCAACCGACGGCCAACCTTTCCGGATAACGCGTGACTCCTTTCTTATATCAACTGGTGAATTACGGTCCCCAAGCCAGTTGGCAAACGCCCAGCACGAAGGACGCCTACGCCTATTGCCAGGATTTCACGGCCTCTTCGTACGAGAACTTCTCGGTTATCAGCTGGTTCCTTCCGACCGAATTGCACCCCCATTTTGCGGCCATTTACTCTTATTGCCGCTGGGCAGATAACCTGGCCGACGAGATCGCTGACGATGCCGAAGGCCTGACCCTATTGGCCTGGTGGGAAGAACAGCTCGAGTCATGCTATCAACAGGAAGCCCACCACCCGGTCTTTGTGGCCCTGAAACGTACGATCCACGAGTTCAAGATTCCGATCACCCCGCTTCGCAATCTGCTGATCGCCTTCCGGCAAGACAAAACCAAGAAGCGTTATGCGACCTATCGCGACCTGTTGGCTTACTGCCGCAATTCGGCCGATCCGGTCGGCCGGCTGGTAATGTACCTCGGGCGATGCTACACCCCTGAAGCGGTCGTTTATTCCGACCGCATCTGCACCGGGCTGCAATTGGCGAACTTCTGGCAAGATGTTCGTCGCGACTTCGAGATGGGACGTATCTATATCCCGGCCGAAGACTTCCAGCAGTTTGGTCTTTCCATCGACGACATGCCGAAGTGTGCTGAAGACGATGCCTTCCAACAATTGATTGAATACCAGGTCCGCCGAGCCGACCAACTGCTGGCCGCTGGCGAGCCGATCGTTGATTACTTCCCTTCGAACTTGAAGGTTGATATCGCCTTGTTCGTTCGTGGCGGTCAGGCCATCTTGAAGCAGATTCGCCAGCACGAATTCGATACCTGGAACCATCGCCCGAAGGTCAGTAAGGCGACCAAGGCGAAGCTGCTCATGCGTTCCTGGTGGGACATTCATGTGCGGAAGAAGCCGTTTGGCAGTCATGCCTACGAGGTGCCGGCATGACACCAACCCTCGCTGACAGTTATGCCCTGTGCCGACAGCATTCGCGCCAGTCGCGATCGAACTTCCTGCTATCGTTTTGGTTTTTGCCGCGTGCGAAACGTCAGGCGATGTACGCCTTGTATGCGTTCTTCCGTCACACCGACGACCTGGCCGATGCCGAAGGAACCGATCAGTCGATCCAGCTCCTAGCCTGGCGGCAACAACTCGAAGCGGCGCTGGCCGACGACTACCTGGATGCCCGTTTGCCCGCATTGGTCGACACGGTTCGGCGATACGAGATTCCACCGCAGTACCTGTTCGAGTCGATCGATGGCGTGGAAAGCGACCTGACCCGCACCCGCTTCGCCGACTTTCCGGAACTGAAGCATTACTGCTACCAGGTTGCCTCGGCGATTGGCCTAAGCTGCTTGCCGATCTGGGGCATCCGGCCCAACTTCAATCGTGAGGCAGCGATCGCTGCCGGCATCGCGTTTCAGCTGACGAACATCCTCCGCGACATCCGTGAAGACGCCCAGCGTGGCCGCATCTATTTGCCGCAAGACGAACTGGCCCAGTTCGATGTTTCTGAGCAATCGCTGCTGGAAGGAACGCTGTCGCCCGGGTTCGAGCCGATGATGCGATTCCAGATCGAGCGAGCCGAAAGTCTCTTCGCCCAGGCCCAGGATTTGTGCAGCGATTTGCAACCCGAAGGCCGGAGCATCTACGATGCGATGACCGAGACGTATCATCACCTGTTGGTTCAGATTGCTCGGCAACCTACGGAAGTTCTTCGCCGTAGGATCCAAGTCGGGTCGTGGCGAAAGGTCACCTTGCTGGCCCGACTGGCCATGTCGCGAATGCCGCTCGGTTCGCGGCGAACCTTATCGACGGAGGGAACCTGATGGACATGAACGCCATGCGAGGCCAACGCGTCGCGATCGTCGGAGGCGGCCTGGCCGGGATCGCCGCGGCGGAAGCGTTGTCTCGTTTCCCGTTCGAGATCCATCTGTTCGAGGCGAAGCGTTCGCTCGGGGGTCGCGCCGGAGCGTATCGCGATTCAGACCATCCCTCGCTGATCGATCGCTGCCAGCATGTGGCAATGGGCTGCTGCACCAACTTCCTGGGGCTTTGCGAACGCCTTGATTTGAAGTCGTGCTTTCGTCGTGATACGAAGCTGCACTTCATCGATCGCGAAGGACGCGTTCATCCGTTCTCGGGCAGTAGCTGGCTCCCTGCTCCACTGCATCTGGCATCGGCATTTCGCCGGCAGAAGTATCTTTCGCGTCCAGATCAGAAGCGGATCGCGGCCGCCTTGTGGGAGATGGCGCCTCCTTCGGCACTTAAAAAGTATCACAACTACAAGATGTACGACTGGCTGAAAGAACAGTTTCAGTCGGAAGAAGCGATCAGCCGTTTCTGGGAGATCGTGTTAGTCAGTGCGTTGGGGGCTCCGCTGAGTGAAGTCTCGTTTTCGGCGTCGCGGAAGGTATTCGTCGATGGCTTTCTGCGGAATCGTCAGGCGTACCAGATCTACGTCCCGCGGATTCCCCTGCAAGATGTCTTCGACGTGCAAGCGGCTCAGCGTCTCGGCGAAAAGGGCGTGCAGTTTCATCGGCAAACGACCGTGCGTCAGGTCGCTTATTTCAACTCTCGGTTCAACGTTCGCGTTGGCCAGGGAGGCGAAGGAACCTACGAGAACTTCATTGCGGCCGTCCCGTGGCATCAATCGCCGAAGCTGTTCTCGACTGTGCTGAAGAACCTCATCCCGAAGCTCGACAACGTGGACGAGATCGACTCGTCACCAATTTCAAGCGTTCATCTTTGGCTCGATTCTCCCCTGACGAAGCTGCCGCATGCCGTGCTGCTCGACCGAACCAGCCAGTGGGTCTTCAACCATGGGCCCCGCCAACTGAAAGACACGACCGGCTATTACTACCAGGTCGTCATCAGTGCCTCGCAAGATTTGGCCGGCATCAAGCAGGAAGAACTGGTTCGCAAAGTTCTGGCGGAATTGGTCTCAGCCTTCCATGTGCCGCAGTCCCCTTACCTGCTCGATCAGCAGGTGGTTACCGAGAAGCAAGCGGTCTTCTCGGCCACGCCCGACCTCGAACGCCTTCGCCCGTCGCAAGGGACGATCTTGCCTGGCCTCGCCTTGGCAGGCGACTGGACGAAGACTGGCTGGCCTTCGACGATGGAAGGAGCGGTCCGTAGCGGCTACCTCGCGGCGGAAGCCATTCTGCGGAAATATGGCTATCACCAGCCCGTGATGGACGCCGATCTGCCAACCAGCTTGCTCTCGAAAATGCTCTGGGGGCTGAGTAATAACGACGACAGCCGTTAGCTTCTGATTTCTTCTGCGGTTCTATCCTGCTGGGAGCTTTGTTTCCAGGCAACTCGAAAGGACCGCTATGTTTCTCGCTCGTATATTTCTGGCCGTCGTTGGCGTCGCTTACATGTTCCTTGGAGTATGGTGCGCGTCGGCTCCAGGGCAGACCTCGAACTCGGTCGGGTTCGACCTGCAGAAAGGGAGCGGCCAGTCCGAATTCTTCGTGGTGTACGGAGGTGTCGAGCTTGCGTGGGGATTGATTTTCCTGCTGCCGCTCATAATGCACGATGCCACGCGTCCGCTATTGATTGGCTGCGTTTTGATCCACGGTTTATCGGTGATCTTCCGAGCGATCAGCTTCGGAATTTTCTCCGACATCGGCACGACGACCTATGTTTTGGCCGCTGTCGAGTGGGTGATCTTCCTTGCCTCGGCCGGACTTCTGGCTTACGTCGGCTTCGGTACGAAAACCACCTAAACTAGGAAGAGGCCGGCTTAGTCGTTCTCACGCACGGCGAAGTCAAGCTGCGGAACGACTCCTTCGAGAAAGCCAGCCAACTTGTCGCTGGCTTTGTTGGCCATTGAATTCAGGTTCCACATATCTTTGATGCTGCCCGGCCGATTGAAAATGGTCGCGGCAGCGGCACCGATCATACCGGAGGTGGTCTTCTGACCCATCAGCTTTTCCAGATCCTTGGGAAGTGGCTGATCGACCGTATCGGAAATGATCCGCACCGAAAGCATCTTCGTATCTTTTTCCTGGCAGACCTGAGCAATCGCGAGCGTCTCCATCTCGACCGCCACCACGCCGTGCTCTTCCCCCAGTTGCCGCTTCTCTTCAACTGTTCTGATAATCCGGTCGACCGTCAGCAGCTTTCCACTCGCCAGGCCTTGGGTCGCTTCGATTTGTTCTGAGGTCAGGTTCAAGGGGATGGCAACTTCGCTCCCTTCGATATCGCGGACGCCGTTTGCCATAACGACATGTCCTCGTTTCAGCTCCGAAATGAGGCCCCCAGCGAACCCGGCTGAGACAATCCACTTTGGTTGAATGATATCGATGACGTCACGTACCGCCGCTCCGGCAGCCTTCCGGCCGACACCTGATTCGACGATGCCAATGACATGCGGACCGAGCTTGCCCACCGTGACCGTTTTCCCTTCCATCTTCACCGGAGTGGCCGACTGAAGCCGCTCTTTGAAACCGGCCGATTCAATCCCCAAGGCAAACACCACCACCACATCTGGCTTCGGAATATCTTCCGGCGCGACCTCGGCCGTGTTGTGCTCGGCAAGCTGCTTAGTCACCAGGTCGCGAACCACAGTCTGGCCTTGTTGTCGAAGAAAGTTGGAAACGAGGTAGCGTAAGAGCATGATGG
This sequence comes from Bremerella cremea, assembly GCF_039541315.1. Lineage (GTDB taxonomy): Bacteria > Planctomycetota > Planctomycetia > Pirellulales > Pirellulaceae > Bremerella > Bremerella cremea. Next base: position 1,361,667 of record NZ_BAABFZ010000003.1, read on the forward strand.
TCCAGGATGATGGTCAGAGGGAATTGGCAGGCCCAGGCAGGGCTACTTCGTGCGAAAACAGGGCCAAACGCCGAGGAAATCGGCCTCGTTTGCGGGATTCGCCCCTTCGCGAAGGTGGCCTGAGGGATCTACAATACCAGCTTCGCTTAAACAGCAGGTCGATTGCAAGGTGATTGAATGTCGGAGTGTCGTTATCAATATGACGTGATTGTCGTGGGAGCCGGGCACGCAGGTACCGAGGCCGCCCTGGCGGCTGCACGCCTGGGTGCGAAGACCGCTCTGCTGACAACCAACCTCGACACGGTCGCCCAGATGAGTTGTAACCCAGCGATCGGCGGGATCGCGAAGGGTCAGATTGTGCGCGAAATCGACGCCATGGGTGGTGTCATGGGGCAAGCGATCGACGCAACCGGCATTCAGTTTCGCTTGCTCAATCGCCGCAAAGGCCCGGCGATGCACAGCCCTCGAGCGCAAGCCGACAAGAAGGCTTACCAGTGGTGGGTGAAGTTGGCGGTCGAAGACCAGCCGAATCTCGACTTGTGCCAAGAGATCGTCAGCGATCTGGTTACCGAAACCGTTGACGGCAAGCAGCGAATCACTGGCGTCAGCGTGCACGGGGGTGCCATCTATGCCGCGACTCGCGTAGTGCTGACCACCGGTACGTTTCTCGCGGCGATCATGCACATCGGCGAATCGAAAACGCCTGGCGGTCGTGGTGGCGAAGGAACCAGCAGCGGCATCAGCAATGCTTTGAATCGCCTCGGCTTTCGGCTCGATCGCTTCAAGACCGGCACGCCGGCACGCTTGAATTTCAACTCGATCGATTTCGATAAAACCGAACTGCAGCCCGGGGATGAAGATCCTCAGCCATTCTCGTATCTGACCGAGAAACTGACGCTCGAGCAGATGCCGTGTCATATCACGTACACCAACGAAAAAGTCCACGACTTGATCCGGGCCAACTTGCATCGGGCCCCGATGTATAGTGGCCAGATCGATTCACGCGGACCACGGTATTGCCCGAGCATCGAAGACAAAGTAGTCCGTTTCGCCGACAAAGATCGGCATCAGCTCTTTCTGGAGCCAGAAGGCCACAACACCCGCGAAGTGTATGTGAACGGCATCTCGACCAGCCTTCCACGCGACGTCCAGGACGAGATGTTCAAGCTGATCCCTGGGCTCGAAAACGCCCAGATCATGCGATATGGCTACGCCGTCGAGTACGATTTCTGCCCGCCCGACCAGTTGTGGCCTTCGCTGCAAACCAAGGAAGTGACCGGACTCTATTTCGCCGGTCAGATCAACGGAACGACCGGCTACGAAGAAGCTGCCGCCCAAGGGCTGATGGCGGGAATCAATGCTGCCCTGGAAGGTCGCGGGGAAGAGCCGCTGATTCTTGGTCGCGAGCAGGCTTACATCGGCGTGCTGATCGACGACTTGGTGACGTGCGGCGTCGACGAACCTTACCGTATGTTCACCAGCCGGGCCGAGCACCGCTTGATGCTTCGCCAAGACAACGCCGATCGCCGCCTGACGCCACTGGCGAACGAGCGGGGACTGATCACTGCGCAGCGTTGGGCTGCCTTTTCAAGCAAGTTGGAGCAGATCGATTCCGCCCTGGAAACGCTCTCGACGACCAGGCACCAGGGGACGCTCCTCTCGAATATCCTCCGCCGTAACGACTCGACCTGGGAACAAGTCTGCGAATTGGCACCGCAATTATCCGGTATCTCGGACGAAGCCTCGCTGCAGGTCACCTACGACCTTCGGTACGAAGGCTACGTTGCCCGGCAACAGGTCGAGATCGAGCGTCAAAAACGGCTCTCGTACAAGCGAATTCCAGAATCGTTCGATTTTACGCGGCTTACCCAGATGCGGACCGAAGCCCGTGAGAAGCTGGGACGAGTTCGCCCGACGACGGTCGCCCAGGCCGAACGGATCAGCGGCATCACCCCTTCTGACATCGCCCTGCTGCTGGTTTATCTTGACGGGCGGATGGGGTCGAAGACCTCCTAACCTGGGGATTCCCACGGCGTTGCTATCAGTAGCATGCCACCAAAAACCGCCCTAAATTCAGAGCGGTTCGCTCTTGCATCTTCCCAGATTGTGATTAGGCAAAATATTGGCCAGCCGACCCCTTTGTGCTGCAAAGTGTTGTCCTGGTTAAGTTTGCGCATTCGACATCAATCTTGACGTGGCAATCTGGGACGATATAATTCCGACATCTGGCAAATTCGGTAAATGGGGTATATCCGGACGAACAGCGGAAATACTCATTTATCGTGGGGTGCAGCGATTACACACCTTCCAGAAAATCAGAGTTTTAAACGGGATGTACTCGTTTGACACGGATGCGCAGAGCGCGAGGATGCTCAACATACTTGGCGGCCCTCAACAGCCACTCATCGCATTGGTTGCCAAACACGCTAGGGATAGGATGACAGCAAATGAAAACAGTCTTTACGACCGGTGAAGCGGCGAAGATCTGCAAGGTCAGCCAACAGACCATTATTCGTTGCTTCGACTCGGGGCAGTTGAAAGGATTTCGCGTCCCCGGCAGCCGGTTTCGACGCATCCCGCGTGATCAGTTGTACAACTTCATGCGAGAGAACGGCATTCCGACCGACGCTCTCGAGAGTGGCAAGCGTAAGGCCCTGATCGTTGACGACGACGTCGATCTGGTAGAACTGCTGGTCGACGCCTTCGAACGCGATGGTCGTTTTGAGCTGCGAACCGCCAACAACGGCTTCGACGCCGGTATGCTGGTCAAGGAATTTCACCCAGACATCGTCGTGCTGGACATCATGCTTCCCGATATCAACGGTAAGGAAGTCTGCCAGCGGGTCCGCATGGACAAGACGATGGAAGACGTCAAAATCCTCTGCATCTCAGGCATGATCGAGCAAGACAAGGTCGCCGACCTGATGGCTTGCGGTGCCAACGAGTTCATGCAGAAGCCATTCTCGGTGGAAGCCCTGGTCGACAAGGCTTGCCACATGCTGGATATGGAATCGGTCAACTCTTAGACCGCCCTTCCCTGTTCCTGGCACATCTCTTCACCGCGCAAGTCGGACTCCCGTTGCTTGCGCGGTGCCGTGTGTCGTTGACCATACTTGCGACTGCTTCTCCACGCGCCGCCCCTGTTTCTTCGGCGGCTTGTTGACTTCTGCCTGCTAGCAGTTATTCTGACTGCCTTAAACCACCCGCCAGAGGTGGCCGCGATCGCGACGTCACATCACTCCTCTTTCCTCTGAACAAACCATGGCGAATCTTCGATTTGTGCTTCTGCTGCTTGGCGTGATGCTCTGCTTTAACTCGTGGCGCGAATTCAGTCTCTATTCGACAGGCACTTCGGAACCAGAAACCGTCCAGCTGGAAGCACTCGGCTCGAACGAGGACATCAGTAACATCCACCTGACGGTGACCGATTTCATTTTTGCGGATGAATATGTCTTTGAAGAGGAAGAGGACACCGGCAAGGTTACGCGAGCCTGGATTCCACTGCTGCTGGAAGGGGACATGCAGGAACTGAAGCAGCCGAAGTATCCGGTCGTCGCTCGCGTGAGTGGTCTTAAAGGAAACGAACAAAAGCTTCAAAGCGTCTTCCAACGCCACCAACTCACCGGCGTCGTGGTCAGCAACATCGCGGGACTGAAGTCAGACGAGAAGCAACTGATGAGCACGATCGTCCCTGGCAGCGATCTCAGCAAGGCAGTGATCTTCGATGTTGATCGCTCGTTTCCTACGGCTGGCTCGATCGCTGGCTTCTTCTTTGGCGGACTCGCGCTGGTCGGCGTCTTTGTCTGGTGGCAGTTCTTCAGCGGCCGGTAATCGGCGAAGGACAGAGAATTTCACCCGCTCACTGCGCCAATCGCGCTCGCTTCCTGGGGCCGAAAGCAGGGAAATCAGGCGAGATCCTTCTCGAAACAGGGCCTTGGCGAACTGCAAGGCCCCCTCTAGCGAATTAATTTGACCCTCCACATTCATGGGCCATATTTCAGATGGCTTTGCAATGAAGCACTGCCCTGCGGACCGCTTCGTTTGCCGAGGCGGCCCGCCGAATCGCGCCGTGATCGAGCGCGCTCGTCTTCGCCCCTGCTCTTCTCGTGGAGTCTCTTTCCATGCATTGGCTATCCGACTTTCGTTTGATTTTGGTCGTCGCGGTATCGGCTGGTTGGTATGGCTATCAAGAGGCAACGCTGTGGTGGGACTGCGGCGGTCAGCCTCAAGAGGTAACCCTGTTTGAACTGACGCAAGAGAGCGTTAACAGTGGCAATCGCCACGTATGCATCTACGACTATGAACTGGCGGAGGACTACGTTTATCTCGATGAAGACGAGGACGGCGAGTTCGAGGAAATTGAAATCCCACTGGTGACGCTGCAGGGCAACTTTACCAAACGCCCGGTCATTGCCCGCTATTATTGCCCGCCCGGCGCGACCGAGTATCTCTTCGACGACCCGCTCGTGGGCGTCGTCACCAGTGGCGTGAAAGGGATCGATATCGAAACACGTTCACTTCTGAAGTCGAGATTTCCAGATGTCTCGTTCGACGATCCGTTGGTGATCGAAGTGAATCGCTCGCTTCCCAGTCCCCTCCTCTTTGTGCCGGCCCTGGGCGTCGGCCTGGCCAGTATTGGCTGGGGCTGCCTGGTGGGACTTCGCAGCATGGTTGCTTGAACCCGCGTTCGCGACGATTCCGAAACGTTTCGTTTTTTGGCTGACAGCAATCAAGAGAGTTTTGAGCCGGTTTCTCAGCGAGAACCGCTGAAACACGTAGGATTCCAGGTGGAATCGCACTAAGATAGGGCACTTCAAACCAGATTGATTGTTGCCTCTTGATTGCTCTCCTGGCATGACTTCTCGCGAAATCGATTCCTCGTCTTCCCAATCGTCGTCCGATCAGGACGAGCGTCGTTTGCGTAACGAGAAGCTGCAAAGCCTACGACGCCTGGCGTATGGTGCCAGTCACGAGATCAACAATCCCCTGGCCAATATCGCCAGCCGTGCCCAAGCACTTCTCAATGGCGAGACCGATCCGAATCGACGGCACGAACTCGCGACCATTTACGCGCAAGCGATGCGTGGTCACGAGATGATTGCCGACTTGATGCTCTTCGCTCGGCCATCGCAGCCCCAACTTGCCGATTGCCGACTCAGCGAAATTGCCCAGGCCTGCTTCCACCAAATGAACGAAGCGGCCCGGCAACAGCAAACCTTGCTGAAACTGGAAACTCCCCATCCCGAAATTCGCTTGAAAGCCGACGCTAATCAATTGGTGCTGGCTCTTTGTGCGATCGTTCGCAACGGACTAGAAGCCCTCAAGCAAGACGGGCAGATCGAAATAAGCCTTGCCCAGGCCGACCACATGGCCATCGTTTCGGTTCAGGACGATGGTCCTGGCATTCCGGACGAAATGGCCGAGTTGGTATTCGATCCTTTCCATAGCGGACGTGAAGCTGGTCGAGGCCTTGGATTTGGCCTCACCAAATGCTGGACGATTGCCCACGCCCATGGCGGCGATGTTTACATCGACACCGCCTACGGCCCAGGGGCTCGGATCGTTCTCGAGATTCCAATTTCACCAAGTTCCACAAGCCCTAACGAGTAGCTGGATGGATCCGCATCCCTTTGGATGGTTGAGTCTTGTTCCTCCGTTGGTTGCCATTTTTCTGGCGATCTTAACTCGACGGACGTTGTTATCCCTTCTCGTTGGCATCGTGGTTGGTGCGGTGATCCTGCACCATGGCAATCCGATCGCTGGCCTGCAGTCGGCATGGGTCGACTACCTGTGGGCCAAGCTGATCGACGAAGATAAACGCCAGGTGTATACCTTCACGCTGCTGACCGGCGGCATGATTGGCGTCATTTCAGCATCGGGTGGCATGCGAGGCCTGGTGAACTTGATCGTTCGTTTCGCCGACACCCGCCTGAAAGGGCAACTCACCGGCTGGCTGATGGGGTTGGCCATCTTCTTCGACGACTACGCCAACATGCTGCTGCTGGGCGGAACGCTGAAAGAAGTGACCGATCGCCTGAAGATCTCGCGCGAGAAGTTGGCGTATATCGTCGACTCGACCGCCGCCCCGGTGGCCGGCCTGGCGTTGATCTCGACATGGGTCGCGACCGAAATCAGTTTCATCGATGAAGGCATCAAGCTGATCGATGGCGACGCCAAGCCCGACGCGTTCCTGCTGTTCGTCCAAAGCATTCCCTACCGCTTTTACACCTGGTGGGCGCTGCTGCTGGTGCCGCTGATCGCGATCACTCGCCGCGACTTCGGCCCGATGCTCAAGGCTGAGATCGACATGCTCAGTTCGCAAAAGCCTTCCAACGAAGAAGTCGCCTCCGCCGAACAACTGCCCGAAAGCTCCAGTTGGCTGAATGCCGTTATCCCAGTGCTGACCATGCTGGTGGTCGTGGTCGGCGTGCTGTATCAAACTGGCTATGCAGCCGCGATGGGGGAAGGTGAACCACCGTCGCTGCTGGAAATCATTGGCAATGGCAACTCGTACAAAGCACTCGTCTACGGTTCCGCGGCCAGCCTCGTGGTGGCCTTGCTGCTGATCGCTCCGCAGCGGCTTCTTTCCGCTTCGCAGTTTGTGACCGCGATCCTCAAAGGCTTCTACGCGATGATGCCAGCCCTGTTGATCTTGTGGTTTGCGGCGGCGCTGGCAGCCCAGACCGAAGGGCCGAAGTTCGACGAGGATAGGCAGATGACTCAGAATGGCTTGAACACGGCCGGTTATCTGGAACAGGTACTCAAGCCAAGTCTGCCGATCGAGATGCTGCCGACGACCATCTTCCTGCTCGCCGCCGCGGTGGCATTTTCGACCGGCACAAGCTGGGGCACGATGGGCATCCTGGTGCCGCTTTCCGTTTCGCTCACTGCCGCGATGCTGACGGCCGGTGGCCAGGCTCTCGATATCGCCGATCCGATTTTGTTATCGGTGGTCGGAAGCGTTCTGGCCGGAGCGATCTTCGGTGATCACTGCTCGCCGATCTCGGACACGACAATTCTTTCTTCGCAAAGCTGTGGCTGTCATCACATGGCCCACGTACGCACGCAGATGCCGTACGCACTTCTGGGCGCCGGACTTTCGGTCGTGATGGGCACGGTGCCGGTGGCGTTTGGCGTGCCGGTTTGGTTGTGTCATGTCCTGGGAGTGGCTGCGTTGATCGCCACGCTTTTCCTGATTGGCAAAGTCCCAGAGCAGATCCTGCAAGAGGCCGATGCCCTGCGAGCCAACGAGACCGCCGAGTGACCGATCTCCCCTATTCGTTCGCAGACGATTTGGGAAACATGTTGCAATTCTTACAACGATCGCCAGACGAAAGGTGATGGTGTCATGCTGGCACCAGGCAATCGCTAACGTAACTTTCGATTTCTTCGATCGACTTGAAACCTCGATTGCCGCTGGACTTAAGCGGTTATGCTGGCAGTGCCGTCTGGCGATGCTGTCAGGGACATTTGGCGAATTGTTTGCCTTCTCGGCATAGAGGTTGCACTATGGAAGTGCGTTCCCCAAATGACCCTGTTAAAGAAATGAGGCTTTACGATGTTCAGGAAGACCACGCTTGCCGCCTGCGTTATGTTTGCGGCTCCTGCGGCGATTTATGCCCAGGCACCAACTTGGAAGTGGGTCGACGCCACGTACAACGAAGGTCACCCAATCACCCAGATGGCCGCCCCTGGCGACCTGAAAGATCCGAACGCGATCGCCCTTTCGTCCTCGAATGGTACCGCCGACCAGACCAGGACGATCCAGCGAACTTCCGCCATGCAAAACATTGGCGGGCAGCCAACGCCAGCCCAGCGAAATTCCACCGTGCGGACTTACGTTGGCGAACCGATTCAGTCGTTGAATCCGACTGCATACACGCCGCCAAGCTCGCAGGAAACGATCGTGCAGTATTCCAACGAGCCACGAACGGTCATCTACGACAACCCCCAACCGCTGCAGCAGCAGACTACTGTTCAGCGTGTTGAATACAACAGCTACCCAACCGAGTCGACCTACTACGTCGAACCTGTCCAGCCGAATGCGTGGCATACGATCAACAACTCGGTGCAGCGAGTTCAGTACAACACGCCTGCGGCTTACTCAACGCCGGTCTACAGCACCACGGGCACCCCAGTAACCGTTTATCGCCCGGTTACTCAGGTGACCTACAACAATCCGCCCGTCGGTACCGCTCCTGTCCTGAGTCCACCGATTGTGTCGGCCCCGATTGCCGTTCCTCCGGCCGCGGTCTACCCGGTTGATCGCACATCGTTCCGCCCGGTGTTGCCGATCTTCTCGATGAGTGACAACTCGTACGTGGGCCGGGGCCTGTTGGGCCAGCCAAAGGTTTACACCGAAGGCCAACCAATCCGCAACAGTCTTCGCTACGTCCTCCCATAACCATCCAATTCCCAGGAGGGCAATTAAGGGCGTTCCCATTTCGGAACGCCCTTTTTTGGTTCTTGCCTCGCATATATTCCGCCACGAAAAAAGGGTGCCACTGGGGCACCCTTCTGTTTTTGACAGTGGCTGGCGAACAACCTCAGTTGGTCATGCCCAAGCGGCGTAGCTCTTCGACCACGCCGGCCACAATTCGGGCCACGTCGTCTGGATTAGCATCGGTCTGACCGGCTGGGCAGCCACCGACCGGTTCGTCGACAAAGCCTTCGGCAGAAAGGAGACACTGCAGTTCTTTCCGCAGGATCTCGACTCCCATCTTCTGGCTGTCCGACTGCGGCTGACGACCACTGCCTGGCTTGAACCCACGCAGGGCGAGTGCAGCCCGGAAACCTTCTGGGAACTCGCAGTTTTGAATCATCGCGTCGAACAAGGTCAGCAGGCGATATTGCAAGTCGCGAGCTTCTTCAATTCGGCCCAACAGCGTCAGGTCGTACAGGCGACGCGTGATCTCAGGCACCACGCCACTGGTCGCGTTCGTTCCACCATCGCAGCCAATTAGCAGCATCGGCATCAGGGCGGCATCCCAACCGGTCATGAAGCTGAAATCAGGACGCAACGGGCGGACCGCCGAGATCATTCGCATCATGTGCGGCAGATCGCCTGACGAGTCTTTAATCGCCACGATCTTCGGGCATTCCTCAGCCAGCCGCTGGACGGTTGGCACGTCGATCGGCGACGCGAACATCGGAATGTTGTACAGCGTGACATCGATCGGCGTGTTGTCGCCGATCTCTTTGAAGTAAGCGTAAACGGCCGAAGGGCTCAGCTTGTAATAGAACGGCGAAACGATCGCGACCGCTCGGCAGCCCATCTCGTGATACGCCTCGCAGGCCCGGAGCGTTTCTTTGACATTCGCTTCCGCCGCACCAGCCAAAATCGGGACTCGCCCGCGGGCCTGATCGGCGATGATGGCAATGATCCGTCGACGTTCTTCCACGGTGAACCGGAGGAACTCACCCGTCGAGCCATTTGGGTAGAGCCCGTGAACTCCCTTGGCAATCAACCAATCGACGTAACGTCGCAGTTCTGGTTCGTTGATGTCGCCAGAAGCGTCCAGAGGCACGATGTTCGGGGTAAAAATGCCGGAAAGTCGCGTCGATTGAGGGGCCATTGGCACGTTCCAAGGGGCATGGGGAAGGCGAGGCGGTGGGAAACTGGTTAGAATCTACAGGCCGTGCATGTCGCCGGAAACCGTTGATTCCACAAAACTAGCATAGTCCGCAGTCGAGGGCGCGTCAGCCACTCTCCTGCCTGCCTCTCTTATCGTCATCTAGCCATCGTGTCTCGTAAGAAACGTACCGAACGCTCAGAACCTTCCCAGTCTCTTGTGGGGGATGCCTCGCTGTGCGTCTGGCTATTGATCGCCGGTGCCGTGATTTACGCGTACTGGTACTTCTCGCTGGCGATGCCATGGCCTGCCCCTGGGCCGGGCGAAACGCCCTATCACCCCACACGAGGCGATCTGGTTCGCGATGGCTTATTGCTGTTGCCCGAACTGCTTAGCCTGTGGTGGGGCGGCGGCGAGATGCCTTTGGGAATCTTCGACCGCGTGGGCATCCTGGCAGGCGTCGTAGCGATGCTGCTCTTCGCGTATGCCCTGGGCGAGTTCCTGCTGTGCCGACTTAAACTGCTGAAGTTTTTCGGCCGAATCGATGGCGCCGTTTTGCGTCTGGGCATCGGCCTCACGCTGCTCTCGTGGTCGACCTGCATCCTTGGCCTTTGTGGCCTGCTGCAACGTCCGCTGGCCATCGTGCTTTCGCTGGCGATCTTGTTTGTCTCGCTGGGGACTGCCTGGAAAAAACAACTGGCTCGTGGAAGCGATCCGAGCGAAGCGACAGCCCCCTCGTCGGTTGCCGATTTCGAATCGCGCTGGTGGCTGCTCGCCACGGCGCCGCTGCTGCTGTTCATCGTGGGCGTGTCGATCGTGCCACCTTACGAATATGACGTCGTCGAGTATCACCTGGAGGTTCCCAAGCAGTGGTACCAGGCAGGCGAAGTCAGCGTCTTACCAGGCAACGTCTATAGCGGGATGCCGATGGGCGCGGAGATGTGGGCTTTGCTCTCGATGATCTTCGTGCCGAGCGAATCGGCCTGGTTCTACGGAGCGCTAATTGGCAAGACCGTGATGGGGCTTTTCACCGTCTTTATCGCTGGCCTGCTTTATGGTGCTGGTAAACGGCTGGTAGGCCCTTGGTGCGGAAGAGCCGCCGCGTTGTCGGCGATCGCCGTTCCCTGGCTGACTTATCAAAGTGGAACCGGACTGGTTGATGGTGTCTGGGCCTTTTTCACGCTGGCCGCGGCCTACCCGGTTTTGATCGTGATGACGACCGACAACGAAAAACGCTCGGCGCTACCTTTAGATGGGCTGGCCATTCTGTCGGGCTTGATGGCGGGCATGGCGTTCGGCGTGAAGTACCCTGCCCTGCTGCTGGCGATTGTTCCGGTATTTGGCCTGTGGGTCTACGCCGCGCGGACCGATTGGAAAGTTCTTGGCCTTCAGGTCGCTGCTGTTTTAGTGATGACCGCACCATGGCTGGTGAAGAATACGATTGATACTGGCAACCCGGTTTACCCGCTCGCTGGAAATCTGTTCCCGACCGACATCCGTACCGCAGATCAAATCGCGCAGTGGAATCAGGCACATCAGGTTCCCACGAATGCCGAGGGAAGCCGCTACTCGATCTCGCAACTGATGCATGGCGTCACCACGTTGATCGGTGGCAGCCCCTGGGCTGGACTGGCCATCGTTCCGCTGGCGATCTGCGGACTATTTTCGCCTCAGCGGCGACTCGTCGTTCCGGTGGTGATTTTACTGGCCGTCTGCTGGTTGGTTTGGTGGGGGATGTCGCATCGCCTGGAACGCTTTTTGATTCCTGCCATTCCTTTGGGGTGCTTGTTGGCCGGGATCGGAGCCGAGATGGTCGCCCCGTATGCCTTGGGACGCTATGCCCTGCGGGCCTGGCTGGGGCTGGGCTTGCTAGTCGGCTTTGTCCTGGTAAATCAAAGCCAAGCCATCAAGCTCGATCCGCGGATCTTCGTTTCGCTGGAATCGCTGGCGAATTCTCACACCGCGCAAGGCGTGCAGTGGCTCAACGAGCACGTTCCGCCTGGCGATGCGGTTCTGGCAACGGGCGATGCTGCGTTGTTCTATTTAGAGCCGCCGGTGATGTATCACACCTGCTTCGACGATCCACCCTTCCAACCGCTGGTGAAGATGACCGCCGACGAGCGTCGTGCGTGGCTCGCCGAGCGAGATATTGGCTGGCTGTATGTTCATTGGGGCGAGATCGAACGTTTCCGCAGTCTCGGCAATTACGGCTTTCCTCGTGATGTAACCCGAGAGTTCTTTTCTGAGATGGAAAATCAGGGGATTATCGAGGTGACCGAGTTCCAAACTGGCAATCCCGACGCCCCCACGGTCGTCATTTATCGCGTGCATGAAACGAACCAGCCATAGGTCTGACTTGCTCCATTTGGCGATCTGGCATAGGCTGACGATTCCAATGCACTAATTCTCCCCCTAGTTCGCAATCAATTAGTCATGATGGATGGATCCTACTCACTCGCCCGAGATCGGCGGCCCGGACAAGATGAAGCCGGCCTTAACGGCGATGCCCCTTCTTTGACAACCGCTATCGAGCGGACCTCGAACTGGTTGCTTTCGCAGCAAGCCGACGAAGGTTATTGGTGCGCCGAATTGGAAGGGGATTCGATTCTGCAGAGCGAATTCCTTCTGCTGTTGGCGTGGGCTCGTCGCGAGAAAAGCGACATCGCTCAGCGCGTCTCGAAGCAGTTGCTCGCCCAACAACGGGCCGATGGCACCTGGGCCCAGTACCCGGAAGGTAAGCTCGACATCAGTTCGTGCGTGAAGGCTTACTTCGCCCTGAAGCTGACCGGGCACGAGCCGACCGCCGATTACATGGTCAAAGCTCGTGACGCGATCCTGGAAGCAGGCGGGGCCGACGCCGTGAACAGCTTCACGCGTTTGTACCTCGCGCTGCTGGGTCAGATTCCGCTAGAGATCTGCCCGGCGATTCCGCCCGAGATGATCCTGCTGCCGAACTGGTTCCCCCTGAACATTTATCGAATGAGCAGCTGGTCGCGGACGATCTTCATTCCGCTGGCGATCTGCTGGGCCTTGCGTCCGGTCGTCGATCGCTCGGAAGAATGCTCGATCCAGGAACTGTTCATCAACCAGCCCGAGAACTGGCCGGAACTGCGTTGCCCGGGGCAAGAGAAAGCGACCGGCCTGTTCACGTGGGATGGCTTCTTCCGCACCGCCGATAAAGGTTTAAAGACGCTGGAAGCGTATCGTCTGCGTCCGCTTCGCAAACGAGCCCTCAAGGCGTGCGAACAGTGGATCCTGGCCCGCATGCCGAAGAGCGATGGCCTGGGTGCGATCTTCCCGCCGATCTTGTGGAGCATCGTCGCCTTCAAAGCGTTGGGCTACGACGACAACGATCCTGCTGTGCTTTCGTGCTGGAGCGAGATCGACAAGCTGATGCTACACGACGACGAGAACCAGACCACGCGGATTCAGCCTTGCAAGAGCCCGGTTTGGGATACAACAATCACGCTTCGTGCGATGGCCGCCGCCGGCCACGGCAGCGATGCCCCACGAATGCGAAAGTCGATTGACTGGATTCTGTCGAAAGAAGTTCGCGACAAGGGTGACTGGACCAACAATGTCCGCTGTGCCCCAGGCGGCTGGTTCTTTGAATTCAACAACGAGTTCTACCCAGACCTCGACGACACCGCGATGGCCTTGATGGCGCTGCAGGAACAACTTGGCGAGGCGGGAGTCGCCCTGGAAGTTCATCCAGGGCAATCGTGGGAAAACACCACGATCGTCACGACCTCGAACAAAGTCGCGGCGGAAGACGCCGTTGGCCAGGCCATGCTGCTCGACAAGGTCACCAGTGCCACCAAGCGAGCGTTGGCCTGGAGTGCCGAGATGCAGAACCATGACGGAGGCTGGGGTGCATTCGATAAGAACAACGACGCCGAGTTCCTCTGCAAGGTTCCCTTCGCCGATCACAACGCAATGATCGATCCAAGCTGGCCCGACTTGTCGGCACGCGTGATCGAATCGTTCGGACAACTGGGCGTTCATCACCAGAGCCGCGGCAAGCTGGGGGATGTCGTTCGCAAAGCGGTCGACTACATTCGCGACAATCAATATGAAGACGGTTCGTGGTATGGTCGCTGGGGCGTGAACTACATCTACGGTACCTGGCAATGCCTGGTTGGCCTGGCCGCAGTCGGTATCTCGCTCGACGATCCGATGATCCAAAAGGGAGCCGAGTGGCTGATCGGTTGTCAGCAACAATCGGGCGCGTGGGGCGAGACCTGCGACAGCTACGAGAACCCGAACCTGAAAGGGATCGGCACGCCGACTCCTTCGCAGACGGCGTGGGCCATCCTCGGACTGATTGCTGCCGGCCAGGAAGATAGCGAGGCGGTCCGCAAAGGCGTTCGCTACTTGCTGCAAACGCAGAAGGAAGATGGTACCTGGGACGAAGAGCCTTACACTGGCACCGGCTTCCCACGCGTGTTCTACCTGCGTTATCACTATTACCGCATCTATTTCCCTCTGTTGGCTTTGGCCACGTGGGCCAAGAAATCTAACAGCACCGAGGGTTCGCGATGAGTGTCCCAGTTTCCCAAATGTGGACCGTCGCTTCGTACGTCCTCAAACAAAAGATCCTCGGTCGCAAACGCTATCCGCTGGTCTTGATGCTCGAGCCCCTGTTTCGCTGCAACCTGGCCTGCGCCGGCTGCGGCAAGATTCAGTTTCCGGTCGAGATCTTGCGGAAGCAGTTGACCCCGGAGCAGTGCTTTCAGGCCGTCGACGAATGTGGAGCACCGATCGTTTCGATCCCGGGTGGTGAACCACTGCTCCATCCGCAGATGCCAGAGATCGTCGAAGGTCTGGTCAAGCGCAAGAAGTACATATACCTCTGTACCAACGCGCTGCGTCTGGAAAAGGCGCTGCCACAGTTCAAGCCGAGCAAGTACCTGACCTTCTCGGTCCATATGGATGGTCCGCGCGAAGAGCACGACCATGCCGTCTGCCGCGAAGGAACGTACGACATCGCCGTCAGCGCGATCAAAGCGGCCTTGAAACAAGGCTTCCGTGTCACCACGAACACCACCCTGTTCGACGGAGCCCAGCCAGAACGAATTCGTGGCTTCTTCGACGAGATGATGGAACTGGGCGTCGAAGGGATGATGCTTTCGCCAGGATACAGCTACGAGAAAGCCCCTGACCAGGAACACTTCCTGAAGCGGAATCAAACGTACCACTTGTTCCGGAATATCTTGTCGTCGCCCAAGAAGCTTTGGCAGTTCAACCAGAGCCCACTCTTCATCGAGTTCCTCAAGGGGAATTACGACCTGGAATGTACCCCCTGGGGCAACCCAACGTACAACATCTTCGGCTGGCAGAAGCCTTGCTACCTGGTCGACGAAGGTCACACCAAGACATTCGCCGAACTGCTGGAAGCGGTCGAGTGGGACAACTATGGCACTCGCAGCGGCAACCCCAAGTGTGCCAACTGCATGGTGCATAGTGGCTATGAACCGAGTGCCGTCGACGCGACGTTCTCCTCGCTGAAAGGCTTGTTGAAGACCGCTCGACTGACGATGTTCGGCGCACCGAAAACAAATCGTCCGCTGCCGCAGTTGGAAAGCGATGATCGGATCGACGATGCCGAGTCGCCGCAGCGACCCGATCGAAAACAAACCGAGTTGCCGGTCTTGCAGTAACGGCAATTGTCGCCAATTTACGCGACAAGCACTGAAGTTTCCTCGATCGAATCGGCGATCGAGGTATTTTCTGAAACAATCGCGATCGCCAGTTACCAGGCGTTGTGTTTCTCAGTTGGGCTGAAGTCCTGACCTTCAACCCGGAGAGATCCGCATGACGCGACTCGACTCGCGTGGGCAGCTTTTACTGATGCTGTCCACGCCTCTTAATCGCACGCAGTACCTCGGCTATGGTTTTCTGCTGATTGGCCTGAAGTATCTCGTCGAGACGATACTGGTTCGCGTAGTGACCGGTAAGTTCTTTTCAATCTTCGAGTTCTTCAATCCAGTCCTGACGACGCGCATCGAAGACTTCGCCGACTATCCGATCTTGGCCTGGGGGATCTTCCTCTGG
The DNA here is from genome assembly GCF_039541315.1 of Bremerella cremea. GTDB lineage: Bacteria > Planctomycetota > Planctomycetia > Pirellulales > Pirellulaceae > Bremerella > Bremerella cremea. The sequence continues at coordinate 1,377,293 of NZ_BAABFZ010000003.1, forward strand.
TCGTTGCCGTTCCTCGGTTTGGCGTTGAACCTGTCCGTTCGACGAGCGATCGACAGCGACGGCATCAGCCCGTGGATGTCGCTGCTCATTCTGGTCCCAGGGCTCAACGTCGTTTTGGTGATCGTCCTGGCTTTGACACCTTCCGACCCGCGACGTGCCTATCCCAACGAATTCGCCGACGATCAGGACGACCTGATCCATCACGAAACCTCGGTCGTTACGGCAATTGTGGTTGGGCTCGGTATCGGGGCGATGATGATGGCGGTGAGCGTGCTTTATTTGAAGACTTACGGCAGCGGACTATTCGTCGCGACACCGATCGTCATGGGAGCAACGACCAGTTTCTTCTACAACCGCCGTAAACTTCGATCGCTGGGAGCTTCCGTTGGAATTGGTGGACTGGTGATCGTGATCGGCTCGGTCGCCCTGCTCCTGTTCGCCCTGGAAGGTGCCGTTTGCATTGTGATGGCGTTGCCACTGATCGTGCCGCTGGGGGTGATCGGCGGGCTGATCGGAATGTTGATTGCCCAGGTCGCCATCGAAGACGATCAGTTCCCGCACATCTCGGCCGTGGTGATCTGCTTGCCGATCTTCGCGGGCATTGAAACCTACCTGAATCAATCTCGCGAAACGGTCGTGATGACTTCGATCGAGATCGACGCCCCGCCAGAGAAAGTCTGGGAAAGCGTCGTCGCATTTCCCGACATCGATTCGCCGCCGCCATGGTACTTCCATCTCGGCATCGCGACGCCGCTTCGGGCCCGGATCGAAGGGCATGGGCCAGGAGCGATTCGCTACTGCGAGTTCACCACGGGAACGTTCGTCGAGCCGATCACCCAGTGGGATCGACCGCGTCGCCTTGCTTTCCAGGTCACCGAGCAGCCAGATCCGCTGATCGAAATGAGCCCGATCGGTCACATCCATCCGCCGCACCTCGATGGCTACATGCAGAGCAATCGAGGTGAGTTCCGACTGATTGAGCTGCCCAACGGACGAACGCGTTTAGAGGGTCGTACCTGGTACGAACTGAAGATGTTCCCTCAGGCGTTCTGGATGCTTTGGAGCGATGCCATCGTCCATCGCATCCATCAACGCGTGCTCGAACATATTCGAGACCAGGCCGAACCAGCCTGACGTTAAGCCGCCAGGCGAATCGGGCCCTTGGGACTACGCAGATCGAACAAGCCGAAGATGTCTTCCTTCGAGAAACCGATCTTCGGGGGCTCTTCGGTCTGGCTGAACAACGCGTTGAACAACTCGCGTTTTTCCTCCAGCACCTTGTTGATGCGGTCTTCAATCGTGCCGACTGCCAGGTAGCGACTGATTGTCACGGCACCGGCCGCACCGATGCGGTGAGCCCGGTTGATCGCCTGGTCTTCAATGGCCGGGTTCCACCAGCGATCGAACAGAAAGACGTACTCGCAGAACTGCAAGTTCAGCCCCACGCTACCGGCGCCGTAGCTCATCAGAATGACATGCTTCGAGGGATCGTGCTTGAACTGGTCGATCACCCCTTCCCGCTGCTTGTGCGGAACCTTGCCGTGATATTCGAGCGGGCCGAAAGGCTCGACATGCTTACGAATCTGCTGGATCGTTCGCGTCCATTGGCTGAAGAGAATCGCCTTCTTGCCACTGGCCGCGACTTCTTCGAGATCGGCCTTCAACTGATCCATCTTCGCACTCTCACCGCTGATTGGCTCGAAGTTGCAAATCTGCTTTAAGCGAAGCACTAACTCGAAGACATGCTGCACCGTCAGCTCTTGGCCCATGTCTTCCAGACGAACGATACCTTCCTTCTCGGCGATTTCGTAAGCCTCTTGCTGGGCCGGCGACAAATGCAGTTCCGCATCGCGATAAAGTCGCGGCGGCATGTCGGTCATCACCAGGTCTTTCGTGCGGCGAATGATGTACTCGCCGGCCGTCGAACTCATCGACTTGATGTCCATCCCCTTGGTCAACAGGCCTGGTGCCAAAAACTCGAAGACCCCGACCAGGTCGTCGGTGCTGTTTTCGATGGGCGTACCGGTCAGTGCCCAGCTTCGGGTACGAGGAATGTTCTTAGCGATCTCAGCGGTAGTGCTGTTCGAGTTCTTGATGCGCTGCGCTTCATCCAGAACAACCAGATCGAAATGCAAACCACCTTCTTCGCCCACCAGGTCATGGTCGCGCATCAGCAGTTCGTAGTTGGCGATCTTGATCGGTGTCTGGTTATCACGCCACAACCAACTTCGCTTGGCCGAATCCCCTTCGATCACACTGATCGGGATCTCAGGTGCCCAGAGGTTAAACTCTCGTTTCCAGTTGCTCACCAGCGGCTTGGGGCAAACCAGCAGCACGTTGCGGATCTCGCCGGCACGTAGCAGCATCCGCATCGTGCTGATCGACTGCATCGTTTTGCCGAGTCCCATTTCGTCCGCCATCACCGCGGCATGCCGAGGGTACAGAAACGCGATCCCTTCAAACTGGTAAGGGAACGGCTCGAATGGGAACTCGAGCGCACCGCTCGAGACCAACGATTCGAGCGATGGCTGCAGCAAATAGTACAACCGATCTTCCAGCTTGATCACGTCGCCAGGCGGGCGAATGTGCGTGATGCGTTTGGGTTTCGGCTTCTTGGTCGGCGGTTCGGTTCCTTCTTCGCCCTCAGGCTGGTCGCCCCCTCCCTTTTTCGGAGGAGCCTTCTTTTCCAGTGCTTGCAGCCACGCGGGTGCTTCAGGAAAGACAAAACTCTTGACCGGGACTTTGGTCGCGTTGCAGCTCAGAGTAACCGCTTTGGGGCGTGCAGCTTTCAGGTTTTCGGAGGTGATGGTGATCTGCGGGGCACGCGCCAATGCAGGCGTCCAACCGAGAGAGAGAACCTCGGTCTTGATATTGAGATCGAGTGATGTGGTATCGAGGTGTTGAGTCATTTCGCTTTCACGACGCCTCGACGGCCGAGGCCGACTTGGCTGGAAGTTGGTGCGCAGGACAGACCCTCGGTTTCGCCTCGCTGAAATTTCGAGCGAGGCGAAAAAATTTGAGGGGGGGGGAAATTCTCGTCAGGGCTTCGGTCTACTTGGCCACTCCATGGGCTTCTTCGATCGCTTCGTGGATTCGCGTGAAGGGCTCGTTCAAGTCGAGATCGATCGACTTTTCTCGCCACAACTGCTCAAGCACGGCACAATCGGCTTCGTGACTGGCACTGACGGCAACTTCATAGCTGCCAAGCTTGATGGAGCGAATGTGGGGGGGAGCCACCGCCACCTGGGCGGCAACGGAACCATATGCGGAGGAGGACTCCATGCCAGCGGCTTCCTCTTTTCCAACGGGGGGAATCAGGATCACCGGGATGTCGGCATGGTCGCGAAGTGACAGCACGTGTTCGCTATCGGTACAAATCGCGAGGGCCGGGGTTTTAAGCTTTGCCAGCAGTGCTCCGCCGATTTGCTCTCCGTACAGGTAGGGCTTCAGCGTCGGTCCGTACAGAATTTCCTGAGCTCGGTTCGCTTTTACCGGCGCAGTGCAATGAAATTCCAACGGTCTTCCCGCCAGATTCAAAACCAAGAGTCCACCAAATAGTGCACCTGGGGTATGCTCCACCACGGACAAAAACCCGAGGGTGGGCACTGATTTCTCGTTCCGGTTCGACATAGGCACTCCATCTTGCCCATTTGCATATCATGACAGCGTATCGTGTTGGGGCGGCGTGGGCGCGCGGCCCATTGCTTTGAATCGGTGCGAAGAAAGGGGTGACTTTAACAATCGTAACGGCGGTTATCCTGCCGCTAGCTATGGCAGCTATTCACGAAATGCTCGACAGGCGATAGCGTCGGCGACTATACTGACTTACTTGACCCACCTGGAGAAGAATCAAACTATGTCGCTCGACCCGAAAGATCTTTCCACTCTCTTCACCCACGTCGACGTCAGCTCCAACCCAGCTCCCATGCAGCAGACCATTCAACAGAATGAAACCAACACGTTGCTGAAGCGGATGATTGAGCTTCAGGAACGCCAGACTCTGCTGATGGAAGAACTCCTCCAGCAGCAGGTCCACACGCAAAAGCAACGCACTGCCGAGCTTAATGCATGGCGCAAGGCGCATCCGGAGTTGGCCGAGAAATGCCGAATGGCAGCCGAAGCACTGAGTAAGGTCCATGCCGACTTCCTCGATACGCTGGCCAGTGAAGTGGACGATACTGCCGAGGATATGATCGACAGCGAATTCATGTTAAGCGAGTTCGTCGATCGCTTTGGGCCACGCATTGCCCACCTGAATGGTGTCCTGCAGATGCTCGCTCAACTGGGTGCCCCAGCCCAGGCGATCAAGACCAATGCTCCGTGATTCGGAGTGATTAGGCTCCGACGCCATCCGCGCCAGTCGACTTAAAACCTGCCCTTTCGCAGGTTTTTTAATGCGCGAAAAAATTACTGGAGTCACCAAAGGTTGTCAGAACAAGTTTTTCTCGGTACGATCCGTAAAGTCACATCCCTCTGCTCGATCGACGGTCGAGACCTTCGTCCGCGACGAGTCCTTTCTTCCCATTCCTTCTTGGCTTGAATTGGAACTATGGCAAGCGACACGCTGACCCCTGAAGTCGAAGCGGCGGTGAAGGCCGCCAAGGACCGCCTCGATGCTCACACGTACGAGATCGTGCAGTGGCATTTTCACGAGTCGACCGGCTGCCCTTTCTGGCTCGAAAAGAAGAAAGAGTTCAACTTCGATCCGCTGACCGAAGTGAAGACCTTCGACGACCTAAAGAAGTTTCCGCTGTTTGAAGACGAATGGCTGCGTGGCGGTCCGGTCCGTCGCTGGGTGCCGCAAGCATTTGCCGACAAGCCGATCTACGTCTTTGAAACGGGCGGCACCACCGGCATTCCGAAGAGCCGTATCGCCATCGACGACTTCCGCACCGACTACTCGCTGTTCAGCGAAACGCTGCCGGACCAATACTTCCCGAAAGGTGCCAACTGGTTGATGCTTGGCCCATCGGGTCCGCGTCGTCTGCGTTTGGCGGTCGAACATCTCGCTCAGGTTCGCGGCGGCATCTCGTTCTGCATCGACCTCGACCCACGCTGGGTAATCAAGCTGATCAAGAAGGGGCAGATGGATCAGTTGGAAGCGTACAAGAAGCACTGCATCGACCAGGCCATCACCATTCTGACCGCCGGTCACGATGTGAAGTGCATGTTCGGTACTCCGAAGCTGATCGAATCGCTCTGCCTTGGCCTCGAAGAAAAGGGAACGACCCTGGCCGAAGTCGGCATCACCGGTATCTTCAGCGGCGGCACCGAGTTCACTCCGCAGTGGACCCGTTACTGTATTGAAGAACTGTTTGGTGGCGGTCCGGAAGAAAGCGGCATCTACATGACGCCAACCTACGGCAACACACTGATGGGGCTGGCCTGCAGCAAGCCAGTCACTCCGGATGATGGCTACAAGATTTCGTACTACGCACCACAGCCGCGTGCGGTGACCGAAGTCGTTTCGTTCGACGATCCGAACGAACCAGTGCCTTACGGCGACACCGGCCGCGTCAAGCTGACCACGCTGACCAAAGAGTTCTTCGTGCCAGGCTTCCTGGAACGGGACGAAGGCGAACGTGAAATGCCGTATATGCAGTACCCATGGGAAGGTGTCAGCGGCGTTCGTCCGTTCCACGGCTTCGCCAGCAGCACCACCGTCGGCGTGTACTAAACGCCTGACTGCTACCCCGCCACAGAGAACGATCGCACTGCGTTGTTCTCTGTGGCCATTTCCGAACGAACACTCGCATTCCTCGAATTATCTCGGACGCCAATCATGTTGAATATTCCAGCCATCCGTTGGGGCAAGCCCTACGACTCGCTCGAGAAGGAAGACGTCGTTCACTTCAGCACCGGCGAACCAATCGCCCGACTGAGCCAGGTCGGCGGTGGGATCCTGAAACGCGATATGCGATTCGCCCAGAAGGCCCGCGAAGCCTTGCTGCAGTTCACGCCGGCCGAGATTCTCGAGAAGCTGGCCGTTGCCGGTAAGCTGTACCTGGAAGCGGAATTGCCGATTGGCGATGGCACGCAAACGCCAGAAGAGTTCGTCCATGCCCAAAGCGCCACAACCGGTTTGCCGGAACACATGTGCCGGGCCAACATGACGAAGAATGCGTTCGTTCTGCAAAACATGAATCAGATCCTCGACTCGCTCACGCGTGGCCTGGATCTCGATATCCTGGCACGTGGCTATGGTAAAGAACCAGGCCGCGACGTCATGCTCAGCTATCAAGCTCAAAGTCCGGTACTTGGCGCCGTGCTGCCCTCCAATTCACCAGGGGTGCATACCCTGTGGATCCCGGCCGTCGCGCTTCAACTTGGTCTGGTTCTGAAACCAGGTGGAAAGGAGCCATGGACGCCGTACCGGATTTTCTCTGCCATGGTCGAAGCAGGTTTGCCTGCGGAAGCCTTCAGCTTGTACCCTGGTGCCGGTGGCGATGTCGGCTCGGCGTTGCTTTCTTCGGTCGACCGCTCGATGGTCTTCGGTGGCCAGCAGACGATCGATCAATACGCCGGCAACCCGAAGGTTCAGCCACACGGTCCTGGCTTCAGCAAGATCTTGCTGGGCGACGACGTCGTGGACGATTGGCCACAGTACCTCGACCTGATGGTGCAGAGCGTGTTCGCGAATAGCGGCCGAAGCTGCATCAATGCGTCGGGCATCTGGGCTTCGCGTCATACCAAGGAGATCGCTCAGGCCATCGCCGAAAAGATCGGCCCGACCGAGATCAAAGATCCAACCGACGACGAAGCTTCGCTCGCCGCGTTCACCATGCCAGGCATGGCTCCGGCCGTGTGGGGCATGATCGAATCGGATCTGGCCGAAGATGGCGTCACCGATTACACCGCACCTTACGGTGATCGCCTTGTCCAGATGGAACGCTGCGATTACTTGAAGCCGATGGTCATCCATGCTGAAACCCCTGAGAAGCAGGTCGCCTCGAAGGAATACATGTTCCCCTTCGTGTCGGTCGTTGAATGCCCTCAGGAAGAGATGATCAAGAAGATAGGCTACTCGCTCATCTGCACCGCGATCACGGCAGACGAAAAGTTTGCTCGCGACCTGGTCAACGCGACGCACATCGACCGATTGAACATCGGCCCGATTCCAACGCACAAGGTTGACTGGCTGCAGCCACACGAGGGGAACATTATCGAGTTCCTGTTCCGCAGCCGAGCCTACCAGGCCGCTCCGGTTCAAGTCGCGGCAACGTAGATCGAAAATTGGCCTCTTGCCTCGGTCGATGAGCCTTTTCCGCTTGTCGACCGTAGTAAGAGGGAGCGCGGGCGCACGGTTCACCCCCTCATCCTTCCCCTCTCCTACGCGGACGTCGGCGAGGGAACCGGTTTGAAACAGGATCTCGAGGCATGATTCCATTCGACTTCCAGCCACGCACACGGATTGTGTTTGGCCCGGATAGCCTTCAGCAACTCGGCCCGTTGGCTCGCGAGCTTGGCGCATCGACCGCCCTGGTGGTCAGCGATCCAGGCGTGATTCATGCCGGACACACCCAGAAGGGTCTCGACTGCCTGGAAGCAGCCGGTGTGAAAGCCGTGCTGTTCGATGGCGTTCAAGAGAACCCCAGCACCGTCAACGTCGCCGCCGGTGTCGCCTTCGCCAAGGAGCACAAGCCTGACCTGATTGTCGGCTTGGGGGGCGGCAGTGCGATGGACTGTGCCAAGGGTATCAACTTTCTGCTGACCAACGGCGGAGAGATGAAGGACTACTGGGGCGTCGGCAAAGCAACCCAAGAAATGCTGCCGATGATCGCCGTTCCGACCACGGCGGGAACCGGAAGCGAAGCCCAATCGTTCGCCCTGATCACCGATGCAGAAACGCACGTGAAGATGGCTTGCGGCGATAAAAAAGCGGCGTGCCGAATTGCCCTGCTCGACCCTCAGCTCACGATCACGCAGCCGCGCACCGTGACCGCGCTAACGGGGATCGATGCGATTAGCCACGCGCTGGAAACCTTTGTCACCAAAAAGCGGAACGAAGTCAGCCTGGCCTTCAGCCGAGAAGCCTGGCGACTGCTGGCCGCGAACTATACCAAGGTTCTGGCCGAACCTGAAAACCTGGAAGCTCGCGGAGCGATGCAGCTCGGAGCCTGTTTTGCCGGGATGGCCATCGAGAACTCGATGCTGGGTGCTGCCCATGCATTGGCCAATCCTTTGACAGCCCACTATGGCGTCGTCCATGGTCAGGCCGTCGCCGTCATGTTGCCATCGGTGATCCGCTACAACGGCGAAGCCTTCAACGTGATGTACCGCGACCTGCTATCCGTTCCGGTCGATGTGCCTGGGTATCCCTCCGTCGAACAGGGGGCGTACGGTTTGGCAGATCTGGTGCAGTCGTGGGTCGATCAGGCTGGGCTGGCGACCAATTTGAGTCAACTGTCGATCAATGGCGAGAAACTCGCTGCCTTGTCGACCGATGCCGCCAAGCAATGGACCGGGCACTTTAACCCGCGCGAAGTCGACGCCGGAGAGTTCTCGAAGCTGTACCAGGCGGCCATGCAATAACGAGCCGAAGTGTGCCTTCGGCCACGTCCCTGACTAGAATAGGGGCAACGGTTTTCCATTTTCCTCCTTCCCAAGGCTATTCCTATGAAACGCATTTGGATGCCAGCGATTGCCGCTCTCGGTTGCATGCTGCTCGCAGTTGCCGGCGCGTCCGCGGACTGGCCTCTGTATCGTGGCGATCCGCTCGCCCAGGGCGTTGCGAAAGAAGCCCTGCCGGACGATCTGGAAGTGAAGTGGGAGTTTACCGTCCCAGACGGAGCGTTCGAGGCGACACCGATCGTCGAAGGCGGAATCGTTTACATTGGCGATCTCGACGGCCGCGTCTATGCCTTGAACCTGAAAGATGGCTCGAAGGTTTGGACCTATGAAGGCAACGTCGATCAGTTGTCTGGCTTCATGGGTTCGCCAGCATTCCGCGACGGGCGAATCTATGTCGGCGACATCGATGGCGTGCTGCACTGCCTCGATGCGAAGACGGGCGAGAAGCTTTGGGAGTTTGCCGCTGGTCTCGAAATCAACGGCAGTGTGAACTTCTATAAAGACAAGATCTTGATTGGCTCGCAAGACGCCAATCTTTATTGCCTGAACCTGGATGGCAAGCTGGCCTGGAAGGTTCAAATCGACGATCAGATCCGCTGCATGCCAACCGTGGTCGAGAACCGCGGTTTTGTCGCTGGCTGCGACAGCAAGTTGCACGTGATCGATCTTGATAAAGGTGAAGCGATCGGCTCGGTTCCGATCGACGGCCCAACGGGGTCGGCTCCGGCGGTTCGCGGTGAGGTTGCTTACTTCGGTACCGAAGCAGGCTCGTTCTTCGCGATCGACTGGAAAGAGCTGAAGGTTCTGTGGCAGTACCAAGATCCACGTAATCGTCAGCAGATTCGTACCAGTGCCGCGGTTTTGCCCGACCAGGTACTGTTCGGATCGTTCAGTAAGAACCTGGTTTCGCTTGACCTAGAAACGGGCAAAGAACAATGGACCTTCAAGGCCCGCGGCAAGATCAACAGTTCCCCGGTCGTGGCCGGCAAACGCGTTTACTTCGGCTCGGCCGATAGCCGCGTGCGTGCGGTCGACCTGGCTAGTGGCGAGGAAGTCTGGCAATACGAAGCGGCCAGCGGATTCCCAGCCGGCCCAGCGGTTTCGGACGGTTGCTTGTTAATTGCCACCGAGCGGGGCGTGGTTTACTGCTTCGGTAAGAAGAGTTAGCCCTGCCCTCTCCGTCGAAGTTCCTCCGTACACGATTCGTTAGAAACACCCTTTCGCTAAAGCCAGCCAACGGCAAGTTTCCCTTAGCAGAAAGCAAGACAGATTCATGGCGACCGAGTCCACCAAGACCGAAGTCGGTAGTTATTTCATCTCAAACTATCCTCCCTTCTCGCAGTGGAGCGAAGACTACGCGGACGATCTGAACACCGCGATGCACTCGGCTCCGCGCGAAGGAGTGCCGTTGGGCTTGTACCTGCACGTTCCTTTCTGCCGGAAGCGTTGCAAGTTCTGCTATTTCCGCGTCTACACCGACAAGAACGCCAACGAAGTCGAAACGTACGTCTCGGCCCTGGTCAAAGAAATCGAACTGGTCAGCCAGACCGAAGCGATGGGGGGACGACCTTTCCGCTTTGTTTACTTTGGTGGCGGTACCCCATCGTTCCTCAGCCCGAAGCAGTTGAAGCGATTGGAAGATCGCCTGCGAACGAGTATCAGCTGGGATCAAGCGGAAGAAGTCACCTTCGAGTGCGAACCCGGCACGTTGCGTGAATCGAAAGTCAAAGCCCTGCGCGACATGGGCGTGACTCGCTTAAGCCTGGGTGTTGAAAACTTCTTCGATAACATCCTGGAAGAGAATGGCCGTGCTCACCTTTCCAAGGAAGTTTACACCGCTTGGGAATGGATCGAAGCCGCCAACTTCCCCAACGTTAACATCGACCTGATCGCCGGCATGGTGGGCGAAACGTGGGATACCTGGAAAGAGAACATCCGCAAGGTGCTCGAGTTCTCGCCAGAAAGCGTGACCATCTATCAGATGGAATTGCCGTTCAACACGGTCTATTCGCAAGACATCCTGGGCAACAAGATCGAAACGCCTGTCGCCGATTGGCCGATGAAGCGGGCCTGGGTCAGCTATGCCTTCGACGAACTGGCCAAGGCTGGCTACAGCGTTTCCAGTGCGTACACCATGGTCAAAGACCCAAGCAAGGTGAACTTCAGCTACCGCGACAATCTGTTCGGTGGTAGCGACTTGCTGGCGACCGGTGTGGCCAGCTTCGGTCATATCAGTGGCGTTCACTACCAGAACAAGACCGAGTGGGGCGACTACACCAGTTCGCTGCTGGAACACAACGAACTGCCGCTCAAGCGTGCCTATCGCCCAACGCCAGAACAGTTGCTGATTCGTGAAACGATCTTGCTGATGAAGCGAGGTTACCTTGAAGCCGATTACTTCCGTCAGAAGTTCGGAGTCGAGATCCTGGATAAGTGGTCCGATATCTGGAAGCAGTACCAGGAAGAAGGTCTGCTGACGGTCGATGGCGACCGAATCGAATTGACTCGCGACGGTTTGTTGCGGGCCGACGGTTTGCTGCCGCCATTCTTCGAACCCCAATTCCAGGGCGTGCGATACACCTAATGAGCGACTCTTTGGTCTTCATGATGGGGAAATTTGAAGCCAAATTCCCCACCGATCGGCAATACACGAAGAACCACTGCTGGGCCATCCCCAGTGGAAATGGCTATCAGTTTGGCTTTACGGCTTATGCCGTACGTTTGCTGCAGGATGTCTATTTCCTCGAGTGGCAGGTTGACGAAGGTGCTACAATTGCGGAAGGTCAAGAGATCGGCTTTATCGAAAGCAGTAAGGCCGAAAGCGAGCTCTACCCTCCTATTCCCGGTGTTCTGTCGCGGTTGAACCCCGAGTTGATGAACGACCCTTCTCGAATTAACGTCGATATGTACGGCGAGGGTTGGCTTTACGAGATCGAGGGAAGCGGCGAAAAACTGCTCGATCCCGAGCAATATATCGAACACCTCGCGTCGGTCTGGGAAATCACCCAGCGGACCATCAAGGGACAATTGAACGAGTAACCCCATGCCCAAACGTTTGACGGTCGTCGTCAGCCAAGGCCAGAGCAACAATCCCGCCAAGCGCAAGCTGGAGGAGGATATCGTTGCCGCGCTGCTGTTTGAGCCCGGGATCGAAGTCACGATCGTCCCCCATTTGTACGACTTGAAAAACGATGGCCCCGGCATGCTCGGTCTGCAGGCCATCACCACTGACTTCGTCGTATTGAGTTGGCTGTACGAACGAGCCACGCGTTGGACGCTCGATCGCAACAACATCCGCGGCAAGGCAGGCACCTCGCTGCTAGTGCACGAGTCGGACGAAGATGAAGACGACCTGCTCGACGAGCCAGAGGACAGCGACAAGCTGCGTGTTCTCGATAGCCGACCGATTCCCAACCGGATGATCTACTGCGTCGACCTGCGAGTCTCGAACAAGCTCGAAGACTACGTTGACGAAGTGAAGCGAATTCATCGGGAAATCTCGACCCAAGTCGTCGAACTGGGCGGCCTCGGCGGGTCCCCTTCCCCTACGCCACAACAGCTGGCACGGGTCGCTATTCCGACCAACGACACGGCCCTGAAAGAAGGTGGCGAACTCGAAAAGCCAATCGATATCATCGAGCCGCTGCGAATCGAGGAAGACGCCAAACGTCGCTGGTATCCGGTCATCGATTACAGTCGCTGCACGAACTGCATGGAGTGCATCGACTTCTGCTTGTTCGGTGTGTATGGCGTCGATGGGGTCGAGACCATTCTGGTCGAGATGCCCGACAACTGCCGTAAAGGTTGCCCCGCATGCAGCCGCGTCTGCCCAGAGAATGCCATCATCTTCCCACAGCATAAAACGCCAACCATCGCCGGCAGCGATGAAGTGGCAGGCGGTGGCCTGAAGATCGATCTGTCGCAGCTCTTTGGCAAGCCGAAGGAAGATGACAAGTCGATCGATACGGCCGTTCGCGAACGAGACGAGCAACTGCTGCTCGCTGGTCGAGAAGCAGTCGGCACTAACGTCGGCGTTCCGAAACGCCAGGCCGATAACGACGATCGCGAAAAAGATGAGCTCGACAATCTGATCGACGCGGTCGACGAGCTCGATATCTAAAGCGAAGGCTTTCGCGGTACTTCTCTGCATTCGCCAGGCGAGTTAGGCGAATGCCTGACTGTCTAACCACGGCCCCTGCAAGCCGTTGCGCGAACATACTCCTCAGCGCTAAGCAACTAAACTCAGAATTCCTTGACATTGCTCCGTTTTTCAATAATATCATGGGATATCACTTCCAGGGGCAACAAGGTCGCTCGATCTCCCTCGTTGGTCCTGCCCGTCCTGCATCCCCCCCACTCGCGATCTTCGTTTTTCAGTCTTCCTAAGGAACAGTCGGATGCGTTTCCAATCTCGCCGCGGTTTTACCCTGGTCGAACTGCTGGTTGTCATCGCCATCATTGGCGTACTGATCGCTTTGCTTTTGCCTGCCGTGCAACAGGCTCGCGAAGCGGCTCGACGGATGCAGTGCACCAACAACTTGAAGCAGCAGACCTTGGGCCTGCATGGCTTTCACGATACGTTCGGCAACTTCCCCGCCGGCTATGGCTACAACGATCGCAGTAAGGCGGGTCGCTACATCAAGGCTTGGGCCTGGGGTGCTCGCATTCTGCCGTTCATTGAAGAGAAGAACCTTTACGATCAACTTCAGGTGGGCAGCCGCGAGTTCGACGAAGTACTGCCCGGGACAAATTCAGCTTCGTGGCCGGCCGATATGGTCGCCGCGATCCGCACGCCTGTCTCGACTTACCTCTGCCCTAGTGATCCCGATCCTAATCTGATTAACGAATCGGCATCGTTCAGTCACTCGGGCGGGCCTGCTTCCACTAAGCCGGCACGCAGCAACTATGCCGGCGTCTACGGGATTTATCAGTCGCACTGGGATACTAATCCTCAAACCCAAGAGCCACGTGAAAAGCATGGCATGATGGTTGCCCAGTACGGCACCAAGCTACGCGACGTGACCGACGGCACGAGCAACACGTTCATCTTGGGCGAACGTGGCACTTCGCATAATGCGGCCTACTGGGTCGGTGTTGGTGGTGTGCAAGACGAAGAAAACTGGTCAACCGCGAAGGTGGTTGGTCGCGCGTCGCTGTTGAAACTGAATGGTCCGCTGAACAGCAGCCTGCGTTACTATTCGATTTTCTCGAGCTTTCATCCTGGCGGAGCGAATTTCTCGTGTGCCGACGGAAGCGTGAAGTTCATTCCAGACACCATCGACTTCAATCGTGGTCTGACTTATTCCGGCGACGCCGTGAACAGCAGCACGCTGTGGAAGGATATCGATAAGAACACCCTGGGTGTGTACCAGAAACTGGGTTGCCGCGACGACGGCGCCGTGCTCGGCGAATTCTAGTCGACCAACCATGAACTCTCGGCGAAAGCGAACCAAACGGCTACTTTCGCCGGGATGGTTTCTGAATACCTAACTATCCAAACCCAGGGAATCTCTTCAATGCAATTTCAACCCATGGCTGGCATCCTATTGCTGGCCGTAAGCTGTCTGATCGGTTGTTCCGGTAACGGGCTTTGTACGCTACACGGCGTGGTCACCATCGATGGCAAGCCGGCCCCGGAAGGGACAATGCTCGAGTTCCAGTCGCTAAGCGAAGGTGGCTCGACTGCGTATGGCACCACAGACGCACAGGGCAACTACGAAGCGATGTTCTCGTTCAATCAGTCCGGCATTCAACCGGGCGAGCATGTCGTGCGATTGATGCCTGCCGAAGTGACGGTGTTCGCCGATGATGGTACGCGGCTGCCTGCCAGCCAGAATCCCTTGAAGAAGTTGCCGGCAAGGTACTTCACCGAAATCGAAAAGATCTCGGTCAGCTCCGGCAGCAACACGATCGACTTCGAGCTGGAAACCGACAAATAGAAACCGCCCTGGCACTAGTTAGTTGCGGTAGTCGTTGTGGCATGCCGAGCACGATGCTTTCACCTTCTTGAGCGTGGCTGTTGCCTCGCTCTTTTGGCCGGATTCGATTTGCTGCTTCAGCGACTTGGCCAAGCCCTCGGACTCGGCAAGCATCTTGCGAAACTTCGCGTCGTACTGATCTTCGTTCAACAGTCGACGCGTCTCGTATAAGCCTTCTTGCAGCAGCAGTGCCTGCTGGGCGGGTGCTAGATCGGCATGCTCGGCGGGAGCTTTCCAGCCTGCCTGTTCGCACAGCACGAGGCTATCGTAGATTCGATCGAGCTTGGCCATCGCCGCGGCAACCGATTCGACTTCCGCGACTTCCACCAGCATCGGCAGCGGAGTCGTCTCAGGGATCGGCTGAAACTGGGTGATCTCTTTCCAAAGCCCACCATAGTCGGAACTTGTCCCGGCGCTTCGCATGAAGTCGAGGGCCTGGTTCTCAGTCAGCTCTTCCGCTTCATAGCAGGCAACCGCCGCGGCGGCGGGCCCACGATGCTTACCATGATGGCAATGGAAGAAGATCTTATCCTGCTGGAAGTCTTTCATCACTCGCTTTAAAGCGGCCTGGGCGTCGTCGGAGATTCCGTCGTAACCGATCGGCACATGAACGTAACGCATTCCATATTTGCGAGCAGTCTTTACATCGGGGATCGCTCCATCCACCGAGACAATCACATTGATGCCCAACTCCTTGAGCGTCTTGAAGCCTTCTTCGCCGTGCGGCTGGCTGCCGCTGACGACATGGGGTGAGACCTTCAATACGTTGTCGATGCCAGGCATGTGTTCGCCATGCGGTAGCTTCGATGGGTCTTGAGCCCACAGATTGCTGGCGACGAAGAGAAGCAGAAGAGAGATAGCCAAACGCATCGAATCATTTCCAACAAGCGAAGTGCAGGCCCGGCAGTGGCATCACGATTCGAGCTATGCCGGTAATCGCCTGCGAACGCCCTCAGTCTAGTAAGTGCGTTGGCGCGAAGCAAACCAAAGAGGCAGCGTTCACGGCACGACGTCATCCCGGTGAAAGCGGCCGCGAAACTAGTTCGGCGCGTCGACTTTCAACTGCACCAGGTTCGCCGGAGCCGCCGACGCATCGGCACCTTCAGCCGGGATAGTGGGCTGCCAGTTTTCCATTTGAAAATGCTTCGTGTAGGCACCGTAGTCATGGAAGGCGTATTTCTTCAGCAGCCAGTAGACCCAGCTTTTCTCGGGAATCTCGTTGCCGGGATTGTACTGCGATGGATTCGACTTCAGCGCGTCGAGTTCCTCATACGCTTCTTTGCGGACCGTGGTGTCTTTCGCTTCATGCTCTTTGGCGAAGTCGGAAAGCAAGTCCGGCCGTTCGAGGATGATACAGCCGCGCGTGTTCTTGGCAGCCAGTTCGCGGAAGTCGCGTAAATACTCCGATTCATTGAAGACCTGACGCAGCGGTCGTTCGTCGTGGATCGATTCCTTGGCGAACTGAATCACCGGGCAAGGTTCGATATCGCCGTAGGGGCTGATGTGATGCGTGAAGCCAGTCGCAGCCGGGCACAACGCGTTGCCGTCGGCATCGTGGTAGGCGTCGATGATCGCAATCGGTTTCTTGACGCGCATTTCGACCACAAACTTGCGGACAGCCAACTGCTGCTGCGGCGTAAGAGCGAGGTCTGGGTTCGGCACCGGACCGACCACGCGGTAACCGTGGTACCAGCAATAAAACACGCCCATCTCGATCAGTCGATCGATCCATTCCTCCCGCAGCAGATCATCAAAGTTCGATTGGCACAAGCTGGTACACACGCCGGTCAACAGTTTGTTGTTGACGCAGTTGTGGATCCCTTCCATCGACTTGCTGTAAACGCCGCCGCGGCCACGACGAACATCGCTGATGATCTCGGTACCTTCGATACTGATCAGCGGCGTCACGTTGCCCAGCTTGCGAAGCTCTTTGGCGACTTCGTCAGTGATGAAGTGCCCGTTGGTGAAGACCTGGAAATAGGCATCCTGGTGTCGGCGGAATATCTCCAGAATGTCGGCATGCATGAACGGTTCGCCACCGAGGATCCCGAAGAACGCATTCCCCATCGCCTTGGCTTCGTTCAGCATCCGATCCATCGCGTCGAGATCGATCTTCGATTGCTTGGCCGAAACATCGACCCAACATCCCTGACATCGCAAGTTGCAGCTATTGATGACCGAGATATACAAGAAAGGGGGAAAGAACTCGCCTCGCTTGAGGCGCGCCTTGTGCTTTTGAACCGAGCGCAATCCCTTGAATCCCATCAGCCACATGAACTTGGCGACGAGTCGTTTGTCGGTTTCCAGGAGAGCTCGTTTCGCGAGGCGGAG
The DNA here is from genome assembly GCF_039541315.1 of Bremerella cremea. GTDB lineage: Bacteria > Planctomycetota > Planctomycetia > Pirellulales > Pirellulaceae > Bremerella > Bremerella cremea. The sequence goes on from NZ_BAABFZ010000003.1 coordinate 1,394,173, forward strand.
ATACATGCAGGTACCTTGGGAGGTTCGGGCGGTGACTGGCAGCGGTTTATTCTAACCGACTGGACGGTAAAAGTCAGCGGAAAGGGTCGATCGGATGGACACCCCGCGCCCTCCCATTTAGTATGCACAGACCAGCTTACGACCTCTGTGAAGCCGAAATTGACTCTGCATGATCGATCCTGCCCGTGTCCGACATTGCTATGAACTAGCCAAGCAAGACTTGCTCAGCGAGCGAGATCCTTCGGGGCACTGGATCGGCGAACTCTCGACCTCCGCCCTTTCGACCGCCACAGCCGTCAGTGCGCTGCAGTTAGCCCTGATCAACGGCTCGGCATCCAGCCGTGCTGATGCGTCGCTCATTCGCGGGGGTGTCGACTACCTGCTGGCGAACCAAAACAGCGATGGTGGCTGGGGTGATACGGACCTCAGTTACTCGAATATTGCCACCACAATGCTGGCGGTCGCGGCCCTCACTTTGACGGGCGATGCCGAGAAACACCCAAGTGTCCTGTCGGCTGCCAAGGCGTATATCGATGAGAAAGGTGGGATTCCCGGATTGCGTGCTCGCTACGGCAAAGACAAAACTTTCGCCGTTCCGATTCTGACCAACTATGCCTTGGCGCGGCTGGTCAGCTGGAAGAAGGTTTCGCCCCTCCCATTTGAAGCGGCCGTTTTCCCACAATCGTTTTACAAGTTCATCAAGCTGCCGGTCGTCAGCTACGCGATCCCTGCCCTGGTCGGCATCGGCCAGGCCAAGTTCTATCACGATAAACCGTGGAACCCGCTGATCCGCGGCATTCGCTCGGCCGCCTTCAAGCCAGCGGCAAAAGTGCTGACGAAGATGCAGCCTGAAAGTGGCGGCTACCTGGAAGCGATCCCGCTGACCAGCTTCGTCGTGATGAGCCTCGCCGCGACCGCTCGGGCCAACAGCGAAGTCGCCCAGAATGGCTTGCGGTTCATTCGCGATTCGGTCCGGCCAGACGGCAGTTGGCCGATCGATACCAACCTGGCGACCTGGGTTACGACCCTTTCGATCAACGCCCTTTCAGTGCTGGAAGACGACAACAGTCATCTCACGCCGGAATGCCTGGACTGGCTGCTCGCGTGCCAGACCAAGACGATTCATCCCTTCACCGGAGCCGCCCCAGGGGCTTGGGGCTGGACCGACTTAAGTGGCAGCGTTCCCGATGCCGACGATACGCCAGGAGCACTGCTGGCCCTCAAGTACTTCTACGAGCGTGGCGACTGCGACGACGCGACCAAAGAGCAGATCTTGCAGGCAGCCCACAACGGATGTCGCTGGCTGATGGATCTTCAGAACAGCGACGGCGGCTGGCCCACCTTCTGCAAAGGCTGGGGCACCCAACCATTCGATCGCAGCGGCAGCGACATCACCGCCCACGCGATGCGCGGAATCGCGGCTTGGGCAAGCGATTTGCCCGAAGCGCAGCGTCGGCTGGACCAAGGCCAAAAGTACCTGGAGCGGATGCAACAGCACGACGCCTGGCTGCCACTGTGGTTTGGTAACCAGGATCGAACCGAAGAAGATAATCCAATCTATGGCACCGTGAAGGTGCTGAACTACTTCCGCGATATCGCTGCTTCCCCGGTCAATATTGGCGAATCAGATCGCCAAGCCGCAACAAAGGCTCTCAAATGGCTTGCGAGCCAGCAGAATGCTGACGGTGGTTTTGGGGGTGGAAAGGCGATTTCTGATCGCACCCAGGGGCAGTACGAGAGCAGCGTCGAAGAGACGGCGCTGGCCATTGAGGGCTTGCTCTGCGACAATAAGGGAACGGAAAACAGCCCTGCCTGGGAAAAAGCGGTCGATTGGTTATGCCGTCGAGTGGAAGAAAATTCCCATGGTGAATGTTCTCCAATTGGTTTTTACTTCTCTAAGCTGTGGTATTATGAAAAGCTCTACCCGCGAATCATGACGGTCAGTGCTCTGGCCCATGCTTGTCGAGCGATAGAATCTTCAGTGCGCGAAAATCCCACCAGCGTCAGCGGAAACAGAGACTGAGATAACTAGCGTTGCCTATGCCTTCCCACTCCCAGCCTGAATCAGACCGCGGCGACAAGAAGCGCGTCTCCCGTCGTCGCAAAACGGCTCATTTGAAGCAAGTTCCCGATCGTCTTGCCCTGCGCGAAGAGATCCGTGATCGCTGCTACCAGGTTTGCGAGAACCTCGACAAATCACGTCCTCTCTCCAAGGACGAAATGGAGCAGCTGACCCGGGCCCTGCTGCAAGAGATGAACCTGCCCGAGTCCTATATTGGCTGGACGATGGTGATGATGACCTCCGCCTTCTGGCGTGACCAGGTCTCCGCGATTCCGCCTGAACGTCGCCTCTTCCTGCTGCCTCACTGCTTGAAGCATGCCGAAGGGTGCCCGGCCGAATACGACCAGTTCGGTCTCGACTGCAAAACATGCGGCGCATGCAGCATCGCCGATTATCGGGGGCAGGCCGAAGAGCTTGGCTACCGCGTGCTCGTCGCGGAAGGCTCGCCGATCGTGATGAAGATCCTGGTCAGCGGCTATGTCGACGCGGTGGTTGGGGTCGCCTGCTTGAACGTGCTGGAAAAGGCGTTCGACAAGATCTTGCTGGCTGGCATTCCCTGCATGGCGGTTCCGCTGCATTCCAGCGATTGCCGAAACACATCGGTCGACGAGAAGTGGGTCTTCGACATGATCCACCTGCCGCATCGCGAACCTCAGCAGAAAACAGCAACCTATGTCCACCTGATGCGTGCCGCTCAAGACATGTTCGCGCCGCAGAACTTGAACCGATTGATCGCCCCGCAGCGACAAACGCCCAAGACCGCCGAAGCGAACCTGATCGACCTGCCCAACCTCGATCCGATTGCCGCGACCGAGCGTCTGGCGATCGACTTCGTCGGACGTGGCGGTAAGTACTCGCGACCGTTCACCACGCTGGCCGTTTACGATGCGTTAACCGGCGGGCATGGCACCACTGCCGACGGTGCGGCCCATGTCGCGAACTATTCCGACTCCGTGAAACGCGCGGCCCTGGCGATTGAAACGTTCCACAAGGCCTCGCTCGTCCACGACGATATCGAAGACGACGACGAGTTCCGCTATGGCGAGCCGACCGTGCATCGCCAGTTCGGTGTTTCCACTGGAATCAACCTGGGTGACTACATGATCGGGCTCGGCTATCGCCTGGTCAGCCGCGAAGTCAAAACGCTGGGCGCGGAAGTGGTGGCGAAGATCGTCGATCAACTGGCCGAAGCCCACATGCGATTGTCCGAAGGGCAAGGCGCCGAACTGATGTGGCGTGACTCGACCAGCAAAGAGTTGACTCCGATCGACGCCCTGAAAATATATGCCCTGAAGACTTCGCCGGCGTTCGAGGCAGCCTTGCACTGCGGCATCGCTTTGGCTCAAACCAAAGACGACTACCGCGATCAGATGCGCAAGTTTGCCCGGCACGTGGGGGTCGCATTCCAGATCTTGAACGACCTGAAGGACTGGTTCGGAGATTCCGACAACAAGCTTTCAGCCGGCAACGACATCATCGGCGGACGTCCGACCGTGCTGTGGGCCCTGGCACTGCAAAGCCTGAAAGAAGATCGCAAGAACGAACTCATTCAAATTGCGAACGATCCAGACCTGACTGCGACCGCCAAAATCCAGCGAGTGCGAACCCTTTACCTCGAAGGAGGCGTTTTCGACGCCGCGGAGCAGCTCGTAGAAAAATATCGAGCGAAAGCGGAAGAAATCGCCGACGAAATCGAACCGGAAGCCTTCCGACGATTGTTGTACTATCTGGTGGATTCCATTCTGGAAACCGCTGATGATCACAAGCCGACGATTGTCATCCCGACAACTTCGTTGGAGTTCCCCTTAGCCGCGCCAACTTCGTAGCCCCACCGTTCGACCAGTCTGTTGGCCACCTCAAGTGACTTCCCTTTTCATGAAAAAGGATTTGATGTGGATCCCTGTCGCCATACGATGCCTGAGCTTAGCGAACTGATTGCCCTGTTCTACGATCGGGCAGAAGAACTGGGGCAATTTGAAGAGGTCTCGGCCCAGCAGACCCCGCCTCCTTTCCATCAGTTGCTGGCTCACAACGAGCACATGACCGTCACCGTCGAGCAGTTTCATGGCTGCAACGTCGACGTCAAAGTGCTCGAAAAACGAACCGACGGCCAGTACTACTCGCGGAAGATTTTGCTCACGCGGCAAAGCGATGGCAAAGTGGTTCAGTACGGGATCGTTCGTCTGAACTGCGAGTTCCTCGACGACGAACCCGCCAACGAAATCAAAAGCGAACGCATTCCGCTGGGACGCGTGCTGATCGAGCACAATGTCTTAAGAGAAGTGCAACTGACTTGCCTCTGGCACGTTCAGCCCGCAGGCGAACTGCAAGAGCTGATGGCCCTCGAGCCGAACGAAACCGTTTATGGTCGTACGGCTTTGATTTATTGCAACGGCGAGCCTGCCGTCGAACTGCTGGAAATCGTCACGCGCGACTAAGCAACTGGCTTTCGCAGCGATTGCAGTTTTGCTGAGACCGCCTTCCAGGCAACATCTTGTGGAAGGCTACCTTCTTTGGCGGCCAGAGCCGATGTAACGCCGGCCGCTTCTCCCATGGCCACCGCATTGCCAGTCACTCGATAGCTGGCATGCGCGAAGAAGTCGCCACTGATGCAGCGTCCAGCCATCATCAACCCATCGACATCGGCGGCAATCAATGCCCGCAGCGGAATGTCGAACGGCTTTGCTTTCACGCCACCAGAACCATAGGCCGCTTTCTTGTTCGCTTCCTTGGTCGCGGCATGAATATCGACACTGAACTCGCTGCGGCAGATCGCATCTTCATGCCGAGCCCCAAGGCGAACGTCATCGACCGTCACGAAGTAGCGTCCCTTGATGCGGCGACCGTCGCGCACACCGATCTGTTCGGCCGTCGTTACCAGGCGACAATCACTCCACGCTCCACCCAGGTTCTTTAACCCTTGGCAGATTTCGTATAACTCGCGACGCGAACGAATCGTCGCGGCGGTCACCTCCGCCGCATCGAAGGGGCGGACACCATACTCGTGATTCATCATCACCGCAGCAACGCTCCCCCCCATGTACCATAGCGTTGGCTTGGCATAGGAAGGATCGTGACCTGCTTTCTGGATGAATTCGCGGAACTCGTCTTTGGTCTGACCACCTTTCAAACGATCGAACTGCTGCAACGCTTCCGGACTGGCGGTGATGATTCCCATCATCGACATCGGCTGGCAGGGACAATCTTGATCGCGTCCGAACTCCCAACCGCAGCCTGCCAAGGCACCGACATCGCCGTCGCCGGTCGTATCAACAACCGTATGGGCTCGCCAGGCCTGACGACCTGATTTCGATTCGGTGATCACGCCACGCACGCGATTCGAGGCATCTTTCTCGACCGCCACAATCCGCGTGTGATACTGGACCTTGATCTTGTTTTCGTCGCACATCTGTTCGAGCAACACTTTCATGCTCTCGATGTCGTAGATGTAATTCTTCGGGCCGCTCGGGCGAAAGGCGTCCATCTCTTCGAGGCGCCGTGGAAGCTCGGCATTCAAGCCAGGCTTCTCGGCATCCATCACGTACGAGAGCATCCCGCTGGTCCACACACCGCCGAGGCAACCATGCGCTTCCAGGATCTGCACCGAAGCACCGGTTCGGGCAGCGCTGATGGCGGCTGCGATGCCGGCTGGTCCGCCACCGCAAACGAGAACGTCGGTGGTTCCTGCGATGGGAGTGTCGCGCTGCGGCTCGGTTACGTGGCCAGGCGTTTCCTTCTGGTTGTCAGCGGCGTGCAAAGCAGTCGGCAACAAAACACCAGAAACAGAAGCGGCCAAGAGTTGACGACGGGAAAGGGAATTCGACATGAGGAGCCTCGCAGCAAGGTCGGTTGGGGCAGGCGAAGAACTGAAAGGAAGGAATCACCAAATGATCATGTTTTTAGTGTACCACCGCCAGAGTGGTTTCTCCAACGAAACCAATGAGGCACAAGCAGAAAGAAACGGCCGGAAAAGTTGCTATATCTCGTATGGCATCGCGCCACCGAGACGTTTAGAATAGGCCAATAGTTGTTCAACCAACTGTCTTTTCAACGTGTTTTGCCCGCCCCACTCAAGCTCGAAGGCCGCACACCCATGAGATACATGGTCTGGCTACTGGTCGTAGCCCTAATCATTCTCCGCCAGGACCTCTGGCTTTGGGACAATGGCACCTTAGTGTTCGGATTTATGCCGATCACACTTCTTTGGCAAGGCGGCATTTCCATTGGCGCCGCATGTGTCTGGTTCCTGGCGACGATCTTCGCCTGGCCTACCGACCTAATCGAAGAAGTTGAAAAGCAATCGGAGGGAGGCGAGTAATGGTACCATTGATTGTCATCTGTATTTATCTTGCCCTGCTGTTGGGCTTGGGCATCTTCGCGAGCACCTTGTTTCGCGGTTCCAGTAAAGACTACATGCTGGCCAGTCACTCGATTGGTCCGTTCTTGCTGTTGATGAGCCTCTTCGGCACCACGATGACCGCATTCGCCCTGGTCGGTTCGACGGGCGAAGCGTATGCAGAAGGTGTTGGCGTGTATGGTTTGCTGGCTTCTTCCAGCGGTATCATCCACTCGCTTTGCTTCTTTGTGCTGGGCATCAAACTGTGGTCGCTTGGTAAGAAGTATGGCTACACGACGCAGATTCAATACTTCCGCGATCGCCTCCAGAGCGACAAAATCGGCATCCTGATGTTCCCGATCCTGGTCGGCCTGGTCGTTCCTTACCTGCTGATCGGCGTGATGTCGTCCGGCACCGTCGTCAGCGCGGTGACCCAGGGCGCATTCCGCAACGAATTTTTCGCCACCCACGATTACGGCGTTCCGCCGGCACTGGGCAGTTTGGTGATTTCGATCGTCGTGCTGGTCTATGTTTTCTTCGGCGGTATGCGAGGTACGGCGTGGGCCAACGCATTCCAAACGATGGTCTTCATGGTGCTAGGTATCATCACCTTCTGGATCATTTCGAGCGAACTGGGCGGGCTGCAAGCTGCCTCGCAAGCGGTCGCTGAGAAGCATCCTTCCAAGCTCATCCGCGACGTCGCCCAGCAAGACCTAGACACCTACGAGTCGGACCTCGCCAAATGGCGTACGCTGGCGGAATACAACTACGCCGCCAACGAAGCAGGCACGTTGAAGCTGACCGACGAGCAGAAGCAAGAAGCCGTGGGTGCCTACAAAGGCCCCAAGATCGGTAACTGGAAGGCTCGTGCAGAAGCCACCTTCGCTGCCAAGAACAACCTGCTGAACCTTTCGACCTTGGATAAAAACAAGGCGTACGTGATGCAGGACGACCGCTTCATGCCAGAAGAAGTCCCTTCTTCCTGGAGCGTGGCGATTCTGTCGGGTGAAGAACTGAATCATGTTCCTCGCAACGAAGCCGCCTCGGAGCGTGCGTTCACCGACGAGACCTATAGCAAGAACATTGGCCACCCCGATGACGACCTCGATCCGAACGATCCGAGCAAGGGCAAGAAGTGGACTCGCAAGCGTGCGGAAGGCGTTTACAAGGCCACCAAGTGGTCGCCAGAAAAGCCTCACGGCATGCACTATCTCGAGTTCATCTCGTACATGTTCGTTCCGCTGTCGGTCGGCATGTTCCCGCACTTGTTCCAGCACTGGCTGACCGCCAAGAGTGCTTCCAGCTTCAAGCTGCCGGTGGTGCTGCACCCGTTGTTCATCGCCATCGTCTGGATTCCTTGCGTGCTGGTCGGTGTCTGGGCGACCTCCGCCATGAACGGCCCTGCCCCGATGATTCCTCCGCACTTCAACCAGAATGCGGTGCTCTCGAAGATGGTGAGCGACATGAGTACGCCGCTGCTTTCCGGGCTGCTGATCGCGGGCGTGTTAGCGGCAATCATGTCGTCGCTCGACAGCCAGTTCCTCTGCATTGGTACCATGTTCACCGAAGACATCGTGGTCCATTACGGCGGCAAAGATCGCTTCACCGACAAGCAGGTCGTGATCATCGCTCGCTGCTTCATCATCGCGATCGTGGCGGTGACGTATGGGCTCAGTTTGTTAGAACCGCGAAGTGTGTTCTCTCTCGGCGTTTGGACGTTCGCTGGGTTCTCGAGCATGTTCCCGCTGGTCTTCGCTTCGCTTTACTGGAAGCGGCTGACCAAGCCAGGGGCTTACGCTTGTGTGATCTCGGCTTTCGCGATGTGGTGTTACTTCTTCTACGACTCGGACTTTGCCGGCAACACCCAGTACACGGTGCTTCACATGAACCCAGCCGCAACGATGGTGATTGGCTCGGCCATCGCTATGGTGGTGGTTTCGCTGGTTACACGACCACCAAGTGAAGAGCACCTGAAACGCTTCTTCCCCGAGAAGAGCTAACCTCAGGCCAACGCTTAATGACCAACCATTACCAGCGAGAACGTCTGTCTGACTTTCAGAGTCGGACAGCGTTCTCGCTCGGTAATCTTCTGTCGCATCCCAGGGGTCACGGCCGATATCTTCCGACTCATCCGTTTGCCGATGACGCGGACCTTCTAGCAGAACTCGATCTGACGCCCGCCGATTGCCGCAATGTCGATGCCTGGTGGGAACTTCACGAAGACGCCTGCCTCATTCAGGCGTATACCTTCGGACATGTCACGCCGGCAGGCCCAGGCCTTTATGCCTATCGCCAGAAAGCTCCGCCCCACTTCGTCACGCTGATCGTGGTGCTGGAATGCGAGTCGATCGATCGTGCCATGTTGGAGCAGGCCATGGCGTGCATTGCGAAACTTGGCTTCCCGAGAGATCTAATCTTTGACCTCTCGCCGGGCAGCGCCCCGATTCGGATTGAGGCGTTTTAGCGGTCGGTGGCTAGACTCGACTCACAGTCATGTTGTCGCGATGGATGATTTCGTCGTAGGGATGAACTCCGAGAATCCCTTCGATCTGATCGCTGCGGCTTCCGAGAATCTGCCCCACTTCTTCCGACGTGTAATTGGTCAGCCCCCGAGCGATCTCTTGCCCTTGGGCATTGCAGACGCGGACGACGTCTCCTTTGCCAAACGAACCGCGAACTTCGGTCACACCGATCGGCAGCAGACTCTTACCCTTTTCACCCAGGGCACGCGCGGCGCCATCGTCGACCATCAGATCGCCACGAGGTTGAACCGAATAGCCAATCCAACGCTTGCGTGGCGTGACTGCTTTGCCTTGAGCCAGAAACAGCGTGCCGATCTCTTCGCCGGCGATCAACTTGGTCAGCACGTCTGGGATTCGTCCCGAAGCGATGATCATGTTCTCGCCGGTCGAGGTCACCATGCGAGCCGCTTCCAGCTTGCTGGCCATGCCCCCCTTCGAGTGACCGGTCTTCTTATCGCGGGCAAATGAAAGGACTTCTTCGTCCAGCTTCGGCACCACCGACAGCAGCTTCGATTCGGGCAGTTCCGGCGAACCGTTGTACAAACCCTGCACGTCCGAAAGCAAAATCAGCAACGGAGCACGAATCAGATTGGTAACGCGTGCCGCCAGGCGATCGTTGTCGCCGAAGGTGAGCATCAGTTCTTCAACCGCCACAGTGTCATTCTCGTTGATAATCGGAATGGCACCGAAGTCGAGCACGCTGAGCAGTGTGTTGCGAATGTTCAAGTAGCGCGTGCGATCGTCGAGATCTTCGGCGGTCAGCAGCACTTGGGCCGCATGCCGACCGTTATCACGCAGGGCCCGGTCGTAGATCTCGATCAACTTGGCCTGACCGACGGCAGCGACGGCCTGCAGCCGAGCAAGGTCGGTCGGCCGCTTGGTGAGCCCCAGCTGGCTCATCCCGGCCCCGACAGCCCCACTTGAAACCAGCACGACCCGTCGACCCGTTGCCGCAAGCTCGGCTAACTGCCTACCCAGTTGGGTGATTTGCTCTTCGTTTAAGACTCCCTGATCGGTCGTCAGGACGCGCGTCCCAACTTTGACGACGATGGTATGAGCGGAAGTCGTGATTTCCTGCCGCAGCAAGTCGGTCATAGTGGCGAGGTTTCAAGGAAAAAATGAGAGGGCCAGTACGGATATCTTAGAGCCTGACGGTCAGCTTGCCATGGGGGATTGCCGCTAGAGCCCCGGAGAGACCGCCTGACGTAAGTTCAGGCCGTAAAGTCGTTGGCAGCGGTGCCATCGGTCATAAACCAGCACCCATCGTGATGGGGGAATCCGAGAGTTCGAATAGTTGACGGTTGAGGATTCAGGGATGCGTCTTTACAATATCTTCGTGCTTGCTGTTTCCGGCCCACGCCCCTCTCGCATCCCAGTGAGGTTGCGAGTCTCTGCAAACTCGGCAGGATTGAACTGAGATTCTATGAGTGAACTCTTCCACGAATGTGGTATCGCGGCGATCTATCACCTTCCTGGCCTTGGAGAAAGCCCTCTCTGCCCTGATCAAGGACCGGAAGAAGTTTCGCGAATCATGCCGCGAATGCTTTTGGATATCCAGAATCGCGGGCAATTGGCGGCTGGCTTCACGACCTTCAATCCCAAACGAAACCAACTGATCACGACTCACCGAGACATCGGTACCGTGCAGGAAGTGTTTCGATTGTCGCACCGCGGCAAGAGCGAGTCGCTGATGCGGGAATTCGCGGGCCGGGCTGCCATCGGACACGTTCGCTACGCGACCTGTGGCCAGGACGACAAGAGCTACGCCCAGCCTTTCGAGCGGCACCATCTGGTGAAGCACAAGTGGTTCAGCTTCGCATTCAACGGACAGCTGTCGAACTATAGCGAGCTTCGTGATCGCCTGCTGGCCGACGACGACCATCACCTGAGCCGCGAAACCGACACCGAAATCATCATGCACGAGATCAGCCGGGAAATGACCGGCGAGAAACGAATCTCGATGCTCGAAGCCTTGCGGCGTGCCGCCCCCCGTTTCGATGGGGCCTACAGCATGGTCATGCTGAACGCCTACGGCGAGATGCTGGTCGCTCGTGATCCTTACGGCATCAAGCCACTGTGCTACGCCGTTCAGGGATCGCTGTTTGCCGCCGCGAGCGAAAGTGTCGCCCTGATCAACATCGGCTTCGAAGAAGACGAAATCAAGAACGTCGAACCAGGCCACGCAGTAACGATCACCGATGGCAAGGTCGAAGTTCACGAGTTCATCGAACCAAAGCGAACGGCTCACTGTTTCTTCGAGTGGATCTACTTCGCCAACGTCGCCAGCACGCTCGACGGGCAAAGTGTCTACGTAAGTCGAACCAATCTGGGCGAAGAACTGGCCGCCATCGAACAGGAACGAAACGAGATTCCACTCGACGATGGCGATACGATCGTTGTCCCGGTGCCGGACACCAGCAAGGCAGCCGCCGACGCAATGGCTTTCAAACTGGGCATTCCTTCCCGCGAAGGCCTGATCCGCAATCGCTACTCCGGCCGAACCTTCATCGAAAGCGGCAGCAAACGCCGTCGGGCCGCGGAAATCAAATACACGCCGCTGCGAGAAGTCCTGGAAGGCAAACGGATCTTCCTGGTGGAAGACTCGATCGTTCGTAGCACCACGATGAAGGTGCTGATCAATCGCCTGCGAGAACGAGGCGGCGCCAAGGAAATCCATGTCCGTGTCGCTTGCCCGCCAATCATAGCTCCGTGCTTCTACGGTATCGACATGTCGACGATCAGCGAGTTGTTCGCTCCCAAGTTCATGGGCGACAGCTATTTGCTGACGGAAGAAATGCAAGACGCCATGGCCGAACAACTCGGTGCGGACTCGCTGCGGTACCTGCCGGTTGATTCGATCGCTCGAGCGGTCAACTTCCCTGGCGACAAGCTTTGCCAGGCCTGCATTACCGGCGAATATCCAACGCCGGGTGGCGAACGCCTTTACCAGATCGCCCTGGAATCGAAGGACGAAGTCGTCGAAGAAGGCAGCCGAACCTACGAACGTCGCCAGGAAGAACACGCCGCGACTTCGACCGGTGCCTAACGCATTGCGTTAGCAACACGCTGATAAACCAAGAGCCCAGGCCGCCGATCGACCTGGGCTCTTGTTGTTTCGAATGAGAACGGGTGGCAAACGCTAAGCGACTGATTCCTGCTTCACGAACTGACTGCGAAAGACATCCATCTCGTTCTTCCGCATGCGTCGCTCGAAGTGGGTTCGATAGTCGAGGTCGTGTTCGGCTGGCGATTCGTCGACGTCGATCGGCCCTTGAAGCTTCGTCACCTTGTGCAGGGACTCGACCGCCATCTCGAAGTAATCGAGCACGTCGGTCCAGAAATGCAGCTTGCCACCAACTCGCAGCACGCGTTCGATCTGCTGACAGAATTCTTCGTTCATCAACCGCCGACGGTGATGCCGAGCCTTCCACCAAGGATCCGGGAAGTACACATGGACTGCTTCCAACGATTCGGCCGGAATCGTTTCGCGGAAGATCTTTTGCCCGTCGCCATGGAACATGACGGCGTTGGTCCGCCCTTCTTTGGCCAGCTTATAGCCAGCGAAGCGAGCGTACTTGAAGGCGATTTCGATCCCCAGGAAGTTGTGCCCCGGGGTCATGCCCGAGGCATTCTTCATGAACAAACCCTTGCCGGTCCCCACTTCCACTTCCAGCGGTTGCTGTGTTGGAAAGTAAGACTGCAGGTCTGGCTGCGTCTCGAGCGCCTCTGGCGTGAAAAAGTGCTTCGAGAAATCGACGTCAGGATTCAGTTTCGGAAGTGCTTTACGGCCCATGACAATTCGTGAAGTAAGGGTCTAAAAACGGAACTCGTCGCGCTGCCGGGGATCGAACTGGTAAGCTCGCTCTCGGGCCAGAACCGCGGAGTAGGTTGTATCAGGAATAATGCGGGAAAGCAGAGCCATCACGGCCATGCCAAACAGGAAACCGCCGATATGCGCCCACCAGGCGACACCGGCGTCCATTCCCAAGTGCAGGGCGCCGATGCCTTCGATCACCTGCCAGCCGATCCAGATGCCCAGCACCGCAATCGCCGGCAAATCGACCGTCATGAAGATGATAATCAAAAACAGGAAGCAGCGGATTTGTGCTCGTGGGTACGTCACCGCGTAAGCCCCCAGCGTCACGGCAACCGCTCCGCTGGCACCCACCGTCGGAAGCAGTGCAGCAATCCCACTGACGGCCGCCCAGTGAGCCAACGCCGCACACGCGCCACCGAACAAATAAAACAACAAATACGGCACATGCCCCAGGCGATCTTCGACGTTGTTGCCAAAGATCCACAGGAACCACATGTTGCCCAGCAGGTGGGCAAAACCAGCGTGCAGGAACATCGACGTGAAGATCGTGGTCGACACCGCCGACAAATTGGCCGACAAGTTCACACGCGTTTCGACGCCGCTTTGCTCGAGCACTTCTCGAGCCTCTGGGGAATCGCCCAGAAGGTCGCGCAGATCGAGATCGATCGCAGGGCCACCTTGCACTGCCGACGTAAATCGAGCCGGCACAAAGCCGTAGCGAGTGAACGCCAGGTTATGCTCGACCGGATCGAGCCCCAGCATCGCCAGAAAGATAATGCTGTTCACCACAATCAAGCCGACGGTCACGATCGGCCAGCGGCGCGTCGGATTTTCGTCGATCAGCGGGAACAGCATGGGGATTTACCAGCGGAGATTCGGCTAAGCAGTCGAGGCCGCACCCCAGCGTGTGCTAGATCGCATCCGGAAGTGGAATGCCCCGAATCACCCCTTCGGCCACCATCGTGGTACCGACGAAGCTCTGGAAGTTGCAAACCAGCATGCGGTTCGGACGATAGCGAGTCTGCTTCAGAATGCAAACCAAGCGATCGCCGGGGCGGACGATGCCACGGAATTTGACTTCATCCAGTCCGCCAAAACCCATCCGCTTGCCTGGCATCAGATCGTGCGTGACGACATACCAAGTACTGACCTGGGCTGCCATTTCGCACATCAGTACGCCCGGCATCAGCGGCATACCAGGCATGTGACCACGCACCCAGAACGCATCTTCAGCGATATCAAGGTAGCCAGCGCAGATGCCCGCTTCCCCGTCGTCGTAGACGATGCCGGAGAGCTGTTCCATCTCGTAGCGTTGAGGATTCGTCTTGCGCACCCCTTCGAGATCCGCAACTACGTTATCGAAATCGATCGACGCAGGATCGAGAATCAAGTCTTCTCGCGCCACCGTGAATCCTTCAACTACCGATAAGGAACAATTGGACTTTGCCAAAACAAACCGACCCGTTCGTCCGGGCCGGCAACAGCTAACTTGTCTACCAAGACGATTAGGTCTTGATACCCTTGCGTTTGTTCTTGCGAGCCTTCGCATTCGCAGGACGGGCACCGTGGTTGGCTTTCTTCAGCTTACGATGTGGCTTGGCCATGGTTTGATTACCTTATGCAGGGTATTTCAGTGAATATTTCAGAGCGAACCCAAGGGTCCGCGCCGGATTGTGAAGCACAATCTATTCAGTATAGCGATTTAGGGACGGTGGAAAAGCCCTAATGGGTTTCGCAGCGGACGGCAAGACGGGATTAACCAATCGCCCGCAAGGTATTAAGCAGCAATGGCTTAGCGTCCGTGAAACGTTTCGTCACGGGCTTCTTTCGTTTGGGGAACCTCGCGCGGCGAATCCTTCAAGGGGTTCGATTTCGGCTCGTCCGGGATGGAAGAGAGCATTCGCCCCCGAGGCCGTTCACGCGGCTTGACAGGCTCGTCATCTACTTCTGGCAACGGTTTGCGGAAATAGGTCACCAGCTTCAGCAGACACGGCAGCACCACCAACGAGGTAAACAAACAGCAGGCCACGCCGATGGTTAGCACCCGACCGAGGCTAGCCAAACCGCGGTGCTCGGCCAGCATCAGCGCTCCGAAACCAATCATCGTGGTCAACGACGTGATGATCACCCCGGTCGCGGTCGAAGCCCCCAGCAGATAGCCCTTCCCTTGTCGGCGGAAGTCGTGCACCACGTGGACGCCGTCGTCGATGCCGATCCCCAGGATCAGCGGCAACACGATCATATTGGCAGGGTTCAAAGGAATGTCGGCGAAGCCCTGGATCCCGAACAGCATCAGCATCCCGAACGCCACCGGTGTCAACGCCAGCAAGGTATGCGTCAGGCTGCGGAAGTCGATCAACAGAATGATCATCACCGCGATCAGGGAGTAGATCGCCGCATGGATGTAGCTCAATTGCATCTGCCGCGAAGCGTGGAACGTCTGCAGCGGCTGGCCGGTCACCTTCGGATCGACCGATTCGACCTGGCGAACGAAGCCTTCCAAGGCGTCCATATCCCAGATACTGGCGTTGGGATAGATTCGCAGCAAAAGCTGGTTGTTCTTCCCGACGAAACGGGTGACCAGGGCTTCGGGCAGATCGCTCGCCGTGGGCGGATCCGGGTTCGAGATTGCCGCCAGCGAGTGAAGCCACTGCAACAGTTCCCCTGCGTTTCGTTGCTGGAACTGCGAGATGATCGCTCGGTACTTCGGCTCCGGCATCCCTCGCAGCAGTTCGCGAATCTGAGCAATCCGGCGATAGGTATGCTGCGAGGATGGTTCGTCCGGGGAAAGCAGTCGCTGCGAGTCGGCCAACACCTGACCGAGGTGCGCGGCTTGCGGGACCGAGATGTTCGGCACGTTTTCCGGGATTTGCTGCAAACGATGGTTCAGATCACCGATGATTTCGAGCTTTTGCGGCGAGCTGTCGGGCATCAGCGAGGCAATTTCTTCGACGCGATTCACCGTAGGTAAGGCCTCGAATTCCTTCTTTCGTTCGAGCAGCGTCTCGCGATCTTCGGCGATCGACAACGCAAACCAGACGCTACGATCGGTATCGCTCAGCAGTTTCTCTTCCCACTGAACGCTTTCAAGCCCCTTGGGCTGCAGGTTCAACAGGTTGTGATCGTAGCGCAGCTTCGGCACGCCCACGGCAATCAAGGCGATCCCAATCAGCGAGACGAGCAGCGTCATCTTGGGCGTCTTAAGCAGCGGCAATACCCACCAGTCGAGGTGTAGCGGCTTGGGCAGCTGAAAACGGCTGCGATGGCGATCGGCCAGGTGAATCGAGGCCGGCAATACCGTCATCGAGGCGAGTAAACAAACCAGTAGACCACCGCCGGCGATGATGCCCAGTTCGGCGACACCCGTGAAGTCGGTAAGCGAAGCGGTGAAGAACGCGACCGCGGTGGTTAAACCACCAGTGACGATCCCAGGACCAATATCTCGGGCTGTCTGCACGAGGGCTTCGCCGGTCTTCTTGTCTTCGGCTTCCTTCAAGTAACGAGCCACGTAGTGCACGCCGAAGTCGATCCCGAGACCAATCAGGATCACGCCGAACGAGACGCTCAAGATATTCAAATGCCCGACGAAAAGCGTGGCGAAGCCAACCGACATGGCAATGCCGATGAGCAGCGCGACCACCGCCAGCAGCGGATGCCGGAGGCCACCGAACGAGGCCATAAACAGGAAAGCAACCCCCACCAGGCTGATGACGCTGGCCTGGGTCATGTCGACCTGACTGCGTTCCATTTCGTCGTTTTCCATGACGGGAAGTCCGGTCAGCCCGAACTTCAGTCGTGGGTATTTCTTCTGGAAGCGATCGAGGATCGAGCGTAGTTCAGCGATCGCCTCTTTGCCCTGGGCCAGTTCGGACTGGTTTTTCACGAGCC
Source organism: Bremerella cremea (assembly GCF_039541315.1). Classification (GTDB taxonomy): domain Bacteria; phylum Planctomycetota; class Planctomycetia; order Pirellulales; family Pirellulaceae; genus Bremerella; species Bremerella cremea. The sequence continues at coordinate 1,410,798 of NZ_BAABFZ010000003.1, forward strand.
GCAATAAGATCAGGCCAAGCTGGCCTTCATTCGCCAGGAAATAGTCGGAGTCGATCTGGCTCATCGCGCTCAGCGAGTCGTTCGGCGGAACGAGCATCGAGCCTTGCGCTTCCCCCTGCCCCATCGCGGCGAGAAGATTGCTGGCGAGCTTGTCGAGTTGTTGCCGGGCATTCTCCGCCATCATCTGAGCCTGAGGGGCTTCCGGCTGACGCGAAGCAAAGAGAAGCTGCTGATTCAAATCGTACGCCATCTGAGCGACGCTGATTGAATCCCATTGCCCCTGCATTAGCGGCCACATGCGATGCAACTGCTGGTCGATCTTGGACAGATCGGCTTCCGGTAGGAAGTGGAGGCCTTTCTCGCGAACCTTGCTCAGGCCTCGCTCGTGCAGCACGGCATAGAACGACTGGTTCTCGGCCGAGAGCTGGGTGTAAAGATCTTCCAGAGCCGGCACGATTTCTTCACGGCTAGGGCCTTCAATGATGACCACGACATCGTCATCAGCGCTGAACTGGTCGAGGTATTCACGCCACAACCGATTGAAACTGCTGTGCTTGTTGATCAGATCGAGGCGACTTGTTTTGAAGCCGAGATGATTGGTGGCGTAGAAAACGCACGACCCCGCGACGAGGAATGCCACCAGCAGCACCACGATCGGATACCGCACAACAAGACGCGTGCCCCAAGCCAACGGCTTGGACATCAGCGACTGTTCGTCGGACGTTTCAGTATGAGAAGGCATATGCCTGATTGGCAGCGTGCCTCGTAACGATGCACGTCCACCCGCTTTATTTACGTAGGGAAATGGTCAGGGGTCGCGGAATCTTACGCAAACCGATAATCGGCGCTAAGAGCGAAGGAGAGAATCGATGCCTGCTAGCACTAGCAGTACCAGCACGACGGCAACAAGCGGTCGGTCACTTCCCTGAAAGCCCGACCGCGTAGTTCGCCGGCCCAAAGACCGGCCAGCGGCTAACTAAGGCCGAACCACTTCGAGATCGAAGGGCCGCTGAAAGAATCGAGTGCGGACTTTTCGTCCTTGTGAATGTCGATCACTTTGCCGATCTTCATGATCTGGAATACTTCCAGAATGTTACCGGTCACATTGCAGACCTTGAACTTGATCTTGGCGTTCTTGCAGTTCTTGTTCAGCAGGATCAGCTTGCCGATCATGGCCGAAGACATGTATTCGATCGCGCGAAAGTTCAGGATCAGCTTCTTGGCCGTCGCGGCCTCGAGGATCAACTGTTCGAATTCCTTTCCAACGCGATCGATCGCGGTTTCGTCCAGGATAGAAGACTGGATAAACTCGGCAACGACCACATCCTGGACGTCGCGAACTTTGAGGTAATGGTATTTGATCGCCATTGCGTGGGCTTTCTAGAAATCGAGCGATGATAACGAATCGAAATATGGGAATCCCTAGGGGTATAGATAAGAACCGCCCGTGAGGTCCAAAGAGCTAGCCCTCTCCAGATTTACCGATTATCCCTGTCTCTTCCGGGAAAGCAAAGCATAATCTGAGTGGCCAATCACTTTATGGCCCGATCGGAGGGGTCCGAGCCGTCCGAATCCATAAAATCAATCCCCCGACGGTCGCCGCCAGGGCACAGCCAGCCAACCCCAAATAGGCCGACTGTAAATCGGAGTTCTCACCCACCATTCCGGCGGCAAGCGCTCCGAGACCATTTCCCATGGCAAACGAGACACCGTAGCAAAGACTTCGGCGAGATCGCGGCGTGTATTTAGCAATCAGGCTATTAAATACTGGCTGATGCATAAAAAAGGTCATCACCCAGGCCGCCACGCACCACCACTTCCATTCGGGCGAAGCAAAACTCATCCCGATTAAGAATGGGATCGTCCCGGCACAGATGATTGTGAGTTGCAGTTCCAATCGATGCGGCTTGGCGATCTGCCCAGCCATGAACTGGCCGAAGCACCCCAAAATCAGCGAGCTGGCCGCCAAGACATTCCCGCCAATCTCACCTTCGGTATGAAACCCGAGAACCTGGGCATCCGACAGAAAGCGAGGCAGGAAACTCATCACGCCGTGATACGAAAGGCCAATGCAGCTCGAAATGACCAGCAGCACCCCGAAGCTTCCCCATTGCCCCTGATCTTCGGCAGTGGGCTGTCCCGAACGCGTGAAAACCCGCTCGGGCGATTGAAGGGTCAGATAGACGAACACAGCCCCGATCGAAAACGACATCGCCGCGAGCACGCCATAAAAGACCTGCCACGAGTGCGTCAGCGAAAGAACCGCGGCGGCGATCAGCGGGACACCGCCAATCCCCAGCGAACCAAACACGCCATGCCATCCCAACACCTTGGGCAGTGTCTGCGGGGTTGTTTCATGGGAAAGAAGCGCCAGGCCGGCCGGATGATAGATGCTTCCCATCACACCCATTAAGAACATCGAGACGAACAGCATCGACAGCCCGGGCAAAGAAATTGCCATAAGACAGGTCACGCCGCCGCCGATCAGGTAAAGGGCCAGCATCCGCTTGGCACCAATGTGGTCGACCAACCAACCGGCGAGCAAAGCTCCGACACCCCACGGGAAGCGCCAGACCGTTTGCAACCAGCCAGTGGTCGCAGGACCAACGTCGTACTGGGTGGCAATCGACTGCTCGACACAGGGGAGCGAACCTTCCAGCACATGCACCATGGCATGCGCCGCACAGACCGACAGAATTAGGATCAGGAACGTACTTCCGACACGCTTCACCCGGCGCTAACCTCTGCCAGTCGAGCCAGCGTCTTTTCCGCGGCTCCGCTATCGATGGCAATTTCAGCCAATCGAGCGCACTCGCTTAACGAATCGTTCTTGCCAATAGTCCACAAGGCTGCGGCAGCGTTAACCACCACAATGTCGCGTGCCCCGCCCTTCTCGCCCGCGAGAACCCGGCGAATCATGGCCGCACTTTCTTCGGGTCCGTCGACCAGCATGTCTTCTTTGCCGCGACGCTCGATACCGAACTCTTCCGGCTGCCAGACAATCTGAACCAGACCGGCCGGGGTAGCGATGGTGACGTCGGTCGCGTCGCTGATCGTCACTTCGTCCATGCCATCGCGGCCGGTAACGAACACCGCCTTGGTCGTCCCCAACTTGTGCAGGGCACTCGCCAGTAGTTCGCGGTATTCCGGCCGTCCGACCCCGAGCAGTTGGTAAGGAGCATTGGCTGGATTGCAGAGCGGGCCGAGCAGATTGAAAATCGTTGGCACACCAAGGCTCTTTCGCACGCCAGCAACGTGCTTCATCGAGCCATGCATCAGTGGGGCGAAACAGAAGCAGATTCCGACTTCCTCCAGGCAGCGTTCGATGGTCGCCACATCGGCTTCGATATTCACGCCAAGTCGCGAAAGCACGTCGGCACTACCCGACTTGCTGGTCACGCTGCGGTTGCCATGCTTGGCGACCGGCACCCCAGCCGCGGCAATCACCAGGGCGGTGGCGGTACTGATATTGAAGGTCCCGCTCCGGTCCCCCCCGGTTCCACACGTATCGATAAAGTCAGCGACCGGGGCCTTGATTTGAACCATATGGTTCCGCATGGCGGTTGCCGCACCGGCGATTTCGTCGACGCAGGGCCCCTTGTCATTGAGCGCCAGAAGCAGCGCGGCGATGTCGTCGTCTCCCCAGGCCCCCTCCATCATCTGGCCAATGGCAGACGCCATTTCTTCCAGCGACAGATCGTTTCCGGCCTGAACTTTCGTGATGACTTCTAATTGCGACAACCGACTCACTCCCAGAGCTTGATTCTGATGCCCGACCCAAACCCGCTTATTTTAGTCGCCAACGCCCCCGGGTCCTACCCACGATGCATCTGCCGCTGGAAGACGAAACTTGCTATAACAACAGGGGATATCGATCGATCTTGGCTCATCGACGCTTGCCGGTTGGCTTTACATGATCGAGAACCCCACGGGGCACCCGATTTGGTCCAGGGATTCCGCCTGTGAAAAGGCTGGGGCCCAACCGACCCGGCGCATGCCACCCAAATCCGTTGCACACACCTTGAAGGCCAGGAGGTCCCGCCCATCATGTCCAGGAAGGTAATTATCGATTGCGACCCAGGGATCGACGATGCTGTGGCATTGATGATTGCCCTGTTCGATCCTCGCCTGGACGTCCTTGCGGTAACCTCGACCGCCGGCAACGTCAACGCGGACCAGGCCTTTACCAATCTTCAGGCCCTGATCGAGTGCCTCGATCCCCCGCGTCGCCCTCGTATTGCCATGGGAGCCGGCCCCCGTTCCGCTCCACCGGTCGACTCGACTTTTCTGCATGGCAGTGATGGTCTCGGCGAAATCCATCTCGATGTCGCCAAGCTGCATCAAACCCACCCGGCGGAAAAACTGATCGGCGACGAAGTCCGGGCCTATCCCGAAGAAGTGACCATCTTGTGCCTCGGTCCGATGACCAACGTGGCGAACTGCCTCCAGCGCGATCCGCTGTTCGCTTCGCAGGTAGGACAAATTGTCATCATGGGCGGTTCGCTCAGCGGCGTCGGAAACGTCACGCCTTGTGCTGAATTCAATTGCCATTTCGATGCCGAAAGTGCTCGACGGGTCCTGCACTCGAAGACCACCAAGACCTTGGTCCCGATCGATGTCACCAGCCAGGTAACCTTCGGAATCGACCTGCTGGAGAATATTCCGAAAGGAAACTCGCGCGTCGCGAACCTTCTGAACCAGATTCTGCCCTACTCGTTCCGTTCGCATCGCCGACATCTCGCCCAGGAAGGGATCTGCCTGAACGACGCGGTGGCCCTGGTCGCCCTGCTTCAGCCAGAACTTTTTGAGACCATTCCGCTGGCGTGCGATGTTGAGACGCAAGGTGATTTGACGCTGGGTGCGACCGTGTTCGATCGTCGCATCGTCCGGACTTGGACTCCCAACATGGAAGTCGCAAGCACGGTCGATGTGAACAGTGTGAAAGATTGCATCCTCCGCGGCATCATTCAGGCCGCGCGCGAAACAGCCGAGTAATCGCTTACTCGGCTGTTATCGATGCTTGAATGGGAAGGCATTCGCTTAGTTCTCGAACCGGTTTCGAGCAGCGAGGCGAACCGACTTTTCGATGAACTTGCCATCGCGATAGATCTCGACCCGGATGTCTTCATCCAACGGGCAGAGGCTGACAATGTTGATCAGTTGCAGGTCGTCTTCCACTTCCTGCCCATAGAACTTGGTGATGATATCGCCGACCTGGATCTTGGCCGCTTCGGCCGGCGAACCTGCCGTAACACCACTTACCTTGGCCCCGCGAGCACGGAACAGGCCAATCTTGGCGGCGGCTGCGGCATCAAAATCGGCATCCATGCGGACACCAAAAAACGCCCGAGCGACCTGACCTTTCTCGATCAGTTGTTCGGCGACGCCCAATGCAGCGTGGATCGGAATCGCGAAGCCGATGCCATCGTTTCCGCCTGAGTTGCTGGCGATGGCAGTATTCAAACCGATCACTTCGCCGCGAAGATTGATCAGCGGTCCGCCGCTGTTGCCAGGGTTGATGGCGGCATCGGTCTGAAAGAAGTTCTGGAGCTTCAGCCCCTGACGTCCCAGTTGGAGGTTCCGTCGTCCCACCGCGCTGATGATGCCGTAGGTAACCGTCTGGCTCAAACCGAAAGGGCTGCCGACGGCAAAGACCTTTTCGCCGACTTCGACCATCGAGCTGTCGCCCACTTCGGCCGGGATCAAACGTTCGGCGACCACTTCGACCACCGCGACGTCGGTATCGCGATCGGTAAGAACACGTTTCGCTTTGATCAAGCGGCCATCTTCCAGGTAGATCTGAATGCGTTCCAGTGGAGCCTGGTTGATGACGTGACGATTGGTCATCACGAAGTAGCTGTCGTTATGCTTGAAGATAATGCCCGCCCCGGCTTCATCGACTTCGCTCGAAGCGGAAAAACCATTGCCGGCGGTGGTGGTTTCAATATGGACGATCGACGGGCGAACGAAGCGAACAACCTTCTTCAAGTGGTTCAGCTCGCGTTGCAACATGTCGGCTTCCGCCAGGATTTCGTCTCGCATCGCCGATCGATCGGAATCGAACTGGGCCAGGTCTTGCCCGGCGACGGCGGTACTGATCAGCAAGAGTAGCGAGAGAGAGAACAAAGGTCGCATAGCATCGATACCAAAACCGGGGGAGTTGTGGTGATGCGAACCATCATGGCACGCACCTCACTACTTAGATCGTGCTAGCACCATGGGTGATAAAAGAAAAACGGGACGAGTTTTACCTCGTCCCGTGGAAAGTATGCGGGTTGTGACGACCGTGCGTTAGTTAACGGCTTGGGTGTCGTCGGTCTGGGCCCAGCTCACGCCATCAGGGCCGAGCTCTTCCAGTTCGCGCTGGCACTTGATGCACAGCGTGGCATACGGAAGGGCCTGCAGACGGGCAATCGGGATCGAGGTTGTGCAACCTTCGCATTCACCGTACTTGCCTTCTTTGATTCGCTCCAGGGCGGTGTCGATGCTGGCAAGTTCGCGACTTTCGACTTCGGCCAACTGCGAACTGAGTTCGTCCTGAACCGAATCGAGGGCAAAGTCGACGACGTCACCTGAGGTCTGCTCGAGCTCTTTCAACAGACTCAAGTCCCCAGCGAGGGCCTTGCGGAGCGCATCTCGACGACGAAGGAGAATCTCCTTCATTTTGCTGATAAACTCGTCTCTTGACCGTGCCATGTTGTCACCTTGAGAGCAGGAAAGTCGTATTTTTAGCGATTCGTTTCGCCCCTGCCTAGTATTTGAATGGACCGCATATTTCGCGATGAAATCCGAAACCGTCGGCCCCCCTGATCGGCGGGCAAATTCTACCTTCGTCTGACGTAACGAAACTATAGTACGCTGCCAGGATAGTTACGAATAAAAATTTCCACAGATTACGGATACCCATATCCGTTATAGAAATTGTCCTAACCTAAGCTGACATAGCAACTTATCAACTACCGCAATGCAGCTTGTCATTCCGACCGCTCCTTCGGAAGTCCCTCTGTTTTTCATCTCAAGACACTTTCCTCTTGCGAAAATGAGGTTGACACGCTTAAGGCGAGCTTTCTGCGGCGCAATCCGATCATCGACATTTTCTAAGTAAAACCCTATTCAATTTGCATGGGTGAGCTCTTTTTGACCCTGCAAAAGTACCGTGGAAGAACTTTGACCGCCGGGTGCCTGTGACCTATATCCCTTAGCGAAATAGGCGATTACCTAACGGGCAGCTTAGCTAGGTGTGCGCCAGATAGCAGGCTTTGATATGGCCTTGTCCCGTTGGTGATCTCCACGAAATCGAAATATTGCTATGGTCCAAAACAACCTCGCCCCCCCTTCTAAACGCGACTCCAAGCTCTTGGGGAAGGCCAACGCTCCGTTGGTCCTGAAGGTGGAAGGTACGGAACGCGACGGTCAGATCATCCGTATCCATGCGCCCAAGTGCCTGATCGGGTCGGCCCAAGACTGTCAATTGCGTCTAATCGCGGCCGACGTTCAACCAAAGCACTGTGTTATCTATCGCGGTCCAACCGGGATGGTCGTCAAATCGTGGACCCGCGACACGCGTGTGAACGGCACGACCATTTCCGAAGCCTGGCTCCGCATTGGTGATCAACTGAGCCTCGGCAGCTTAAGCTTCGAAGTCCTGGCCGATCAGCTTAACGAAACAACCACGCCGGTCGAAGCCAGGCTGCCGGTCAGCCAGTCGCACAAAGCGCTCCGCCGCCGCTCAAATCGCCGGATTCGCAACCTGTTGGATATGGTTCGCCAGCAGAAAGACTCGTTCCAGTCGCTGCAGGCAAAGCTCGACGAAGCCCAGACCCTGGTCGACTCGTTGCTCGCCCGTGAATCGGAAACCGAACAAACTTCGCTCGTGCAAAACGAACAGCTTCGAGCCGATCGTCGACAGCTACGCCAGACCAAACACAATCGCGTTCGCGGATTGCTGTCGCAGGTCCGAGAACTGACGCAAGGCAATGGCAAGCTGCAAGCCGAACTGCGCGAGCAACTCGAGATCAAGCAAAACCAGCTCAACGAACTTCGCCAGCAATTGGCGGCATCGGACGATGCCACCGAAGCGGAACGCTCGCAGCAGCGTCGACTGGAAGCCGACTTGTCTGAAGCGAAGCAGATGATCGGGCATCTCAAAGAACAAGCAACCGAGCTGACCGCTCGCGAAGAGCAACTGCGTGGCCAATGGCAGTCGACGCGAAAGCTTGCCAACGCCCGTGTAAAATCGATCCTCGCTCACCTGCGTCAAACACGCGAACAAGTCGCTCAAGCACCGGAAGACGAAGAAGATGCCAATGGCGCCGTGTCGCGTCTGACCGAACTTCGTTTGGCTTACGACGAAGCTTCGCGCGAACTGCAAGAGAATCGCAGTTCGTTGAAAGAAGCGGAAAGCGAACTTGCCTGGTCGCAGGAAGAGCTGCAAGACCGCGAAGGTCAGGTCAAAGATCTGAACAGCAAAATCGCCGACATGGAACTGCAGTTGGCGAAGGCTCAACAGGCCTGCGAGCTTGCCGAGAACCAGGAAGATCATTCCGATTTCGAGGCCGAAGTCAACCAGCTTCAACAAAACTTGGAAGATGCATCGCTTCGCGGTGACGATCTCCAGATGCAACTCGATGAACTGCGTCAGCAGAACCAAGATCTGCACGAGACGATCGTTCAGCAGAAGCAAATCGAAGCGGACTGGAAAGACCAACTGGAAGAGGCTCGCCAGCAGTGCCTTTCGATGCGTCGCCAATTGGAAGAAGAACGTCGTAACGCCGCCAGCCCGCATCCGGCGGACGAATCGCACACGCACGACGACCAAGAAGAAGCGGCGATGGATCACCTTCGTTCGATGGGGATCTTGCGCGAAACACCGAGTCATGACGAGTTCCAGCGACCAGATCCTCAGCCATCGCATGAAGAACGAAAGATCGATCCGAAGACCGGCCTGACCAGTTATCCCAACTTCCACTTTCCAGAAGACGAAGAACTGGAAGATACGGACGATGAGCCAGCCTACACACCGCCGGAACCTCCCAAGCAGGAAGCTCACTCCGACGACGATGTGTCGATCGACGACTACATGCAAAGCTTGCTCGCGCGAATGCGAGCCAAGCATTCGGGCGAACCGGAATCGCAGCCGAAGGTTGAAGCGAAAGATAAGCCGGGGGCCAAGTACGTGCCGGTGGAAGAAAGGGAAGAAGAACATGCTTCGCTGATCACGCGGGAAGAGTTCATTCCTTCGCGATCCGCTCCGGAACAAACGTCCGACATTCGCCGCCTACGCGAACTGGCCAACGAACAAGCCAAGGCCGCCATCGACTCGGCCACGCTCAATCGTTGGGAACTGCTGTGCAAGTCGAAGCTGGCCGTTTCGCTGGTCGCTTTGATCGCAGGTTTGTTTTTGAACTACCTATCGCCAAGCTACCTCAGCACAGCGTTCGCCGGAGCTTGCATGGCCTACGTGGTGACCGTTTTCTGGTGGCTGCAATCGGCAGTCATTTATCAGCACGTGAAGAAACATCGCCGCGAGCGGATGGAAAAACGACTGAGCGACGAAATCGTATCGTCGCAAGAGTTGGCCCATCATGGTGAATTCCAACTCCCGTCAGAGCCGACAAAAGAAGATCTCGCAACCTGACGCGAATCGATTCTTCAAAACTGAAAGCCGCCCATCGAGGCGGCTTTTTTGTTGTGGCTATCGAGCGAATCCAGCGTTCGCCAAACTTAGGTTCCACGAGCAAAGCCAAACCATTCGATCTGCTTTCGCTGGCAGAACTGCAACTGGTGCTCTTCTGCCCAAGGCTGCAGCCATACGCCAATCGTTTCAAGTTGCTGCTGTTCGATCCCTTGCGGCATGACGAACACGCGGCTGCGATCGAGTTGCGGCAAGCGGTCGAGGTAAGCCAGCACTTCGTCGCAATCAGGCTGCCGATCGATGACGAACTTCAACTGATAAGGAAACTCGTCGAGCAGCCGACGAACGACATCGATCTGGTCGCGGGTCTGTTCGTGACGACGGTGCCACCGAGGATGCTCGTCCGGGTTCGGTGCGGAATTGGAAAGCTTCGGGCTGATCGACATCAAATCGCATGGGAGCGGCAAATGAAGCGTGCCAGCCGTTTCGATGGTGATGTGCCGCCCTGAGTGACGGATCCCTTCGCACAGCGGAATCATTTCCGCAAACAGCATTGGCTCGCCACCCGTCAGCACGACGTGATCGACATGTAGCAGTTCGATCCGGCCGAGGATCTCGGCCACGGAAAGGTCTTCCCCTTCCGGGTTCCAGGAAGCATGGGGAGTATCGCAGAACCAACAGCGCAGATTACAGCCGCTGGCCCGGACGAAGGTACTGGGCACTCCGGTGAGCAGCCCTTCCCCTTGGATCGATCGATAGATTTCAGCAATACGCACGCAAACTAACCGAGACGCAACTCTGCTTGAGGGCCGACTTTCCCTTTCAGGATGCTCTGGCCGCGAGATATACGAAGCTTCGCCAGCCCCCTGGTACGATGCCGGTGCCTGGCGAGAATCTCTCAGAATACCCATAAAGAGCCCCCAGCGCAGGCCGAGTTCGGCAGACCGTAGGCGGAATTGATGAATTTCCGCGCGAAATCCGCCAGGAAACGGCCGTTTGACAACCGGCTCTAGCCTTCGCTGAGATTTGCCCCCAAAATAGCAGTTTACCAATCAGCCAGGAGTTAAGACCGTGTCAGAAGAGAATCGCGGGCTTCTCGAAACCTTCGAGAACCAGCACCCCCAACGAGACTACGAAATCGAAATCAGCGTGCCTGAGTTCACCTCGGTCTGTCCGAAGACTGGTCAGCCCGATTTCGGCACGATCATTATCACGTACATCCCGGAAGCATTGTGCGTCGAGCTGAAAAGCCTGAAGATGTACATGCAGGCCTACCGCAATCAGGGGATCTTCTACGAAAACGTAACCAACGTGATCCTGAACGACCTGGTAAGCTGCCTCGAACCACGCTGGATGCAGATCCGAGCCGAGTTCACACCGCGTGGCGGTATCAGTTCGACGATCACGGTCGAACACTACAGCGAAACGCCACCAGATGAACTAACCGTCATCTAGGCGAATGGCAAATCCTGGCCCTTGCTTGTCCATCGGGAGAACACCATGAAACATGCGAATCGCAGTTGTCGAATGTGGATCCTCTCGATGGCCTGCTTGCTGGTCGGTTGCCAACAAACGTCTCCGCAACAAGACTACGCCACCGAGGCGCTAGGCCTGACCAGCGAATTGACCGAAAGCGGTATGCGTTGGGGCCAAGAGATGCGGCCCTGGTTCGAAGGCGAAAAGGTCGACATCGAAGCGGCCAAACGTTCTCATGAAAAAGCGTTGCAAGACGTCAAGAATGTTCGGCGGAAGATCAACGCGCTGACCGTTCCGAGTGACCCTGACTCGCAAGCGTTCGCTCAGAAGCTGCAAGCTTATCTCGATTGGCAAGTCGAACTATTCGATACCGAGTTTCGCTCGTATTGCGAGGCAGCCGAGCAGGAAAACCCAGGCTCGCCAGAAACACGTCAAGAGATCGCCATGCGTTTGACGTCGGTCTATCAAGACGAACTGCAACGCAAGCAGCAGCTCTCGACAGCGGTCCGCAAACTGGGACTGAACATTAGCCCGTAACGGTCTGATTTTAGCCCGACAGCGATGCGTTCGGCACACGATGTCAGGCGACATCGTCTTCCATCAGGGCTCTTGCGACATGCCGACGGGGCATTCACAATACGACTTGCCGTATAAAAAGCATTAACGCCCTAGAGAATCTTTACGCGACACGAGCTGGATTAGCGCCATGACTGCCAAGCCCCAAGTTATTTTGACCGGTTTCGCTGACGAATCTGCCAACCAGAAGACCGCCGAGCAGCAGTTCAGTGCCTTCGCAGCGTTGGGTCTGGAATACTACAGCATCCGCTTCATCGACGTTGGCAATGGCATCAAGAATGTCATGGACCTGACCAAGGCTGAGATCTCGAAGCTGCGAACGATGGAAGGCGAATATGGCCTGAACGTTTCGTCGCTCGGTTCGCCGATCGGCAAGGTCAAGCTGCAGGATGTCGAAGACGGTACCAAGAACCGCTATGTTCCGTTCGAGAAATACCTGGCCAAAGACGTCAACAAGGCCTGCGAACTGGCGCATGCGTTCGAGACCAAGCTGATCCGTGGCTTCTCGTTCTATCACCCGAAGGGAACCGATCCGAAAGATCACATCTCGCAGGCCGTCGATCAACTCGGTCAAATTGCCGAAGCGTGCCATCGCAGCGACCTGACGTTCGGTCTGGAAGTTGAAGCGAACCTGATCGGTCAGAACGGCGACATCCTGGCCGAGATTCACAAGAAGGTGAATCACCCAGCGATGATGCTGATCTTCGATGCCGGCAACCTCGTTTGCCAGGGCTACACGCCAGACGAAGTATACGACCAGTACATCGCCATGAAGCCAGGCATGGGCTGGATGCACGTTAAAGATTACAAGATCACCAAGCCAGTCGGCGAAAAGGGTCACATCGACGAAGACGCACTGAAGAACTTCGTTCCTTCCGACCTGGGCGACAGTGCCTACGAACGCATCATGCGTGACTTCGCTTCGTCGATTCCGAAGCTGGAAAAGAAGCTGAAGAAGCGTGGCATCCCAGGCGTGTTCGTCGACCTCGAACCACACGTCAAAGGTGGCGGTCAGTTCGGTGGTTTCAGCGGACCAGACGGTTTCGGCGTGGCTCTGCGTGGCTTCTGCCGCGTGCTCGATTTCGCTGGAGTCGATTACCACCTTCGCGACTTCGACGACATCATCGCTGCCCGCGGTTTTTAGTCCGCGATGCTTTGCAAATTGTGACAACTCACGAAGACAGGTTCCCCGGGAGCCTGTCTTTTTTTAGAGCAGCAGAAAGGGCCCGGAATGTCTCGCGAGCGAATCACGATTGGTGGCTGTCCGAAGTGTGGATCGGCTCTGCTGACCTGCCAGCACAATCACTTCCAGAATGATGAACTCGAAATTCATTCGTGGGAGCACAAGTGCCCCGACTGTGGTTTCCGCCAGACCGAAGCGTTCCGCAGCGACGACGAAGACGAACCATTCGATCCGGTGGAAGCGAGCCAGTGCCCCTTCTGTCAGCGTCTCGCCAACGATACGCCAGACGGCTAGTTCTTGAGCGTTCGACTAAGCAGCCAACCGCCAATCGCCAGCAATGCGACATTGCCTAGCCAGACCGCACTGGCAGGCCACTGGCCATCTTTCGCCCGATCGACCCCCAAGGCCATCAGCGGGTAATACAGCAGCAGCACCGGTAAGAACGCAGCAAAGAAGCTGGTGATGAAATCGCTGCTACGTTGGCGGATCGCCAGGGGAATGCCCAGCATCGCAAAGAACAAACAGCTAAAGCCATTCGCCCAGCGACGATGGGGCTCGGTCTTGAGGCGATTGATCTGCGAGGCCGACCAGTTCTTTTCCTTCGACCAATAGATCCACGTCGGATCGTCCTCGGCGGGTGCCTGACCGGTCACCAGGCAGGCCGCTCCTTTCGCAGCTAAGACCTGGGCGACCTGGCGATGATAGGTCGCCATCTTCTCGCGCCAGTAAGGAAGTCGTCGCATCGGTTGATGCGAGGCATCTCGAATCCCTTCGACCGCAGTCGCGTCGTCCAGTGGAATCGAGGTAACGAACTGCCCTGGATGTTCGAACCGTTTTCCTTCCGGGCCAGTTGAATTGATGCAACTGTCGGTCAGCGTTACCACGACCCGTTTGTTTTCAGGGTCGGACTTCAGCTTGGCACTTGTGGCCGAGATAGTCACCATGCCCTGTTCGCCAGGATTGTTAATCGAGATCTCGGGGCGTATCAGCAGATCCCCTTCGACATCACGGACGAGAATCGAAAACTGATCGCTGTGGAACGACTTCTTGGTATTCAGCACCCCGTATACGATTTCGTCGATCGATTGCATAACGACTCGTCGCAGTCCAAGGTGCCCCCAGGAAACCGCCACGTCGTTCAGCCAGACACAAAACAGAGACAGCACCAGGGCAATGAACAAACCCGGTGCGATCAACGACATCGGCGAGATGCCTGCCGCTTTGATCGCGTTGAACTCGTTGCTAGCACTCATTCGGCCGTAGACATTGCAGACAGCGAACAGCATCGTGCCTGGGATGGCGAATCGCAGAGCGTTGGGCAGTAGATAAGGAATCGCTTTGAGCAGCGGAACGAGTCCGAGCCCTTCTTTGACCGCCTGTTGCCCGAGACCGATGAACAGTAGTAGCCCGGTCAGCGAGCAGAGGGCCAGTAAAAAGACCTTTACCAGCTCTTCGACGACATAGCGTTGTAGTATACCCATCGCGATCGAAATCCATTTCGATCCGGTCCCGACACCATGCCGGGGTAAGAATCGGCCCATACTGTAGCAATATTGGCCAGATCGGAAAACGACAATCGCCGGCGGAAGCCCGTACGCGGCGAGAAGTTCTTAGGTCAGATCGACGCGAGAATCATCTTCCAGTGGGTTCTTCGACCCTTTCTGCCCTCGAATCTGCGACATCAACGAGCCGATCGACATCAGGAAGTGCTTCGAGGAACTGTAGTATTCCCCTTTCTTCATCTCGCTGTCCGCGCGTTCGCCCAGTTGTCGAACGCTCTCCCAGTCGATCGTCCATTGATTCGACTCGGCCGCGTCGCAAAGCTCGTCGTACATGATCTTCAGATTGAGGGATGTGTTCGAGTCGGCCTGACAGGTGGTCTCGGAGTAAGGACCTTTGCCAAAGCGAAACCGCTTCTTGACCGGCAAGGGAATCAGTTCGCCGGTGAACTTGTAGACCAGCGATAAGATGGTGACCATCACACCGACCAAGGCCGAGGCCAACGCGTATAACGGCTGCCCCAGGTAATGAGCCAGGCCGGCTCCCGCAAACAGCAGGAAGATTGCCAGCAGCAAAGTCCGCGGTATCTTCCGCGCCTGACGTTCGACCGGCGGAGGGGGAAGGTCTTCTTCTTCGATCAGGGGGTCATTCTTACACGGATCGTTCACCAACTTCTCGTCGGTTACCTTCGCCACGATCACAGTAATATTGTCCGGACCACCCCGCAGGTTAGCGAGGTCGATCATCAACTGGGCGGCTTTGGGGGGATCGAGCGAGTGCAGGATCAGGGCGATCTCTTGGTCGGTCACCGGCCCCGAGGCACCATCGCTGCACATCATGAACGTATCCCCCACTTCCAGAGGAAACGCTCCTTCCAGGTCGACTTCGACTTCGGGCGAAGGGCCCAGCGAACGAGTGATGACGTTCTTCGGAATTGCCGCGTAGACGTCCGACGAGTATTCCTTGCCGGCGGTGGCCGCTTTGATTTCCCACGCCATGCTGTGATCGAACGTCAACTGCTCGAGCTTGTCGCCACGCAAGCGATAGATCCGGCTGTCCCCCACGTGCCCGAGCACGGCCCCTTGGGGCAGCAGAAGCAAGCAACTGCAGGTCGTTCCCATCTTATGGAACGCCGCGTTGGACTCGCCTCGGCGGTTGATGATCATGTTGGCTTCTTCGATGGCCGAAGTAAGGGCCATCGCAGGCTTCTTGTCGAGATACTTCTTATAGAGGTGCCGAACCTGCTCGACCGCGATTTCGCTAGCAAGTTCGCCGGCGGCATGGGCCCCCATGCCATCGGCAACGATAAACAGGTGCCCGCGTCGTTGCCAGTCTTCCCAGGTTTGCGAGAGTGCCACCCCGAAGTGGTCCTGATTGTTGGATCGGCGCATACCGATGTCGCTCATGGCGGCGACATGGAGACATCCGGCCCAGTCATGCTTTTCACTCTGGGGCATACCAGCAGAAACCTACTCGATTCTCGTTTGATGGGGTCAAATCCACGAGATCCGTCGCGCAACGCTGGTCGGCGACGTTCCTAATCTTCCCTAGATTCTTCGACGCCGCGTGGGCCAAGCCTGCAATAACGTCAACAAAGTTGTTTAAGGAGCCTTCGATAATAAACGCAGCCGCTAGCTGGGGCAACTTGGCAATGGATAAGGAATTATGGATTTCTAACCTGAAACGATCCACCCTCACTACGGATTCGCAACTACCCGAATTTTTCTGCGCTGGTGGTCGGAAAATGGTCTGGGGAAAGCTATCTGGCCATGGATTTAAGAGATCGCTATACTCCCGCCCCACAACTTCCCCACGATTCAGGATAGCTCATGGGGCCATTTTTCCCACTAAATACAACCGTTTTTCGACACATCGGTGTGCTGGCATTGCTAATCGCGATCCTGGCCTCGTCTGGCTGTGTGCGCCGGCGTTTCAGCGTTCGGACCAATCCGCCTGGGGCCGTGCTGTACGTCGATAACCAGGAAATTGGCGTCACGCCGGTAGCGACCGACTATACCTATTACGGGACACGTGAAATCCGTCTGGAAAAGGACGGGTACGAACCAGTCGTCCAACTGCACGAATTCAAGACACCTTGGTATCAGTACCCAGGGCTCGACTTCGTGAGCGAGAACCTCGTCCCCTGGGAAATCCGTGACCAGCGCGAGCTCGATTTCGAGATGGTCCCGCTCCGAATCATTCCACCAGAAGAACTACGTGCCCGGGCCGAACAGCTGCGAGCCAACGCTCAAGCTGGCTACATGACGCCCCTCGCACCACCGCAGCAAGCTCCGGTCCCGTCGATGGTTGTCCCACCAACCTCGCAACGCGTTCCCTACTGGGAGCAACCAGGGCAAACGTTGCCACCCCCAGCCGAGCAAGTTCCGCCACCAAGTTCTGGCATGAACAGCTTGCCTTCCGGTGGCTACGAACTGCCGCCACTCCCCTCGTCCGGCTACTAACCGGCTCGAATTTGACGGCATAACATCGAACCAACCTCGTCAGCCAGGGCTTCAACACCCTGGCTTTCTTTATGCTGGGACTCAGCCGTCGCCACTCCCCCGCTCTGCGGAGTCCAAGATCCGAAACGGTGAGATCCAAGAGAAGCCGTTCTGCCTGCTTTCCCTTGAGAGACTCCGTCAGACGCCAATGCGTGGCGCTTGCAGGATAGGCAATCCTTCTTCTAGGCCATGGATTGCCGCCGCCAGAGTTCGAGCCAGGCTTATTTGATGCCAGACTGATTGCGGTTCAGAGCACCCTTCACGCCGATACGACCTGGGTCGCGGGCGATCTTGTCGACGAACACGCGGGCATCTTCCACGATCGGACGCAGCCGAACCGAGAGTTCCCGAATGTTGGCTGCCGCGTCGTTCAGGTTCTGATACAGATGCGGATCGTTGATCAGTTGGCCCAGCGAGCCTTCCGATTCATTAACCTTCCGCCCGAACTGAGCGAGTTGCGCTACCAGGATGTTGAGGTTCTCGGTGCTGTTCTCGAGGTTGGCGACCAACTGTTCGCCACGTTCGCCCAATGGCTCGGTGAAGCCTTCCAGGTTCTCGAGATTACGATCGGCCCGCCCTGCGACGACACGCAGCTGGTCGATCAGCTTACGCGACTCCTGAATGGTAACCGGCAAGCCTTCGAGGGCTTCTTTCAACTGATTGTTCAATTCCTGATCACCCACCAGGTTCTGCACCCCAGCCAAAGCTGAGTCGAACCGATCGAGGGCACCTTCGGTCTTCACCATGATGCGTCCGACCTGATCGTCGTTTTCTTCGATCAAGCGATTCGCGTTGGCGGCGAAGCGGCTCACATTGCTGCCGGCATCTTCCAGCGTAGCAATCGCCGAAAGCAACGAGTCTTCCAGATTGACGAGCACCTTCAGCGGATTCGAGGCGACCGAACCATTGATCTTCGCTCCGTCCGGCAGCGGCTGATTCGGCAGCCCTGGTCGATCGGTCGGCACAAATTCGAGCGCGGCGTCGCCGAGCAACGATTCCGACACGATGCGGCAGACTTCGTTCTCGTGCGGCATGTATTCTTGTTCGACTTTCAAGGTGACCAGCACCTTGCGATCGTCTTGCAGTTTGACATTGCTTACGCGGCCGATCAGGATGCCGCTGGTTCGTACCGGCGTATCGATCGTCACGCCCGGTGCCGTATCGAAGACAACGTAGACTGTTTCTTTATCCGACAAAAACTGCGGCTGCTCGCCCAGCAAAAAGAATAGGATCCCGGTCAGCAGCATTGCCACCAGCATCACAAATCCGACTCGAAATTGGAGTACGCGGTCGTCCATGACACTTGCTCACTTCGGCTAGTCGCCGATGAAGGCTCCCATTTCTTCGATACGTTGGCCCGCTTCTCCCCGGACGAATTGAATCACGCGTTGATCGGAACAGTCTTCGACATCTTCCGGCCGTCCGTCGTACAGGATCTGTGGTTCGGCTTCTTTCAGCCGCGTGGCCGGATACATCATGATCATCCGGTCGGCGACCTTCTGGGCCGTTCGCATGTCGTGCGTCACGACGATACTGGTCACCGGATACTTGCTGCGGGTTCGCAAAATCAACTCGTTAATCACGTCGCTCATGATCGGGTCGAGACCGGTGGTCGGTTCGTCGTACAACACGACGTCTGGCTTCAAGACCAATGCCCGAGCCAGGCCCACCCGTTTTCTCATCCCGCCAGAGAGTTCCGCCGGTTTTTTCCAAACCACCGACTCTGGCAAACCAACTTCACGCAAACGGTTAAATACAATCTCGCGGATCTCGGACAGCGGTTTGTTGGTGTGCTGCTTCAAAGGAAACGCCACGTTCTGACCGATGGTCATGCTGTCGAACAGCGCCGCATTCTGGAATACGAATCCAAATCGAATTCGTTCCTGGGTCATCTGCTTGTCGTTCAAAGTATTGATGTCGCGGCCATCGAAGATCACTTCGCCTTGGGTTGGCTGGATCAATCCGATCAGCGACTTCAGAAGCACCGTCTTCCCGCAACCGCTCTCGCCGATCAGGGCCAACGTTTGCCCGCGAGGAATGCTCAGGCCAATGTCGCGCAGCACGGTCTGCCCGCCGAACTGAACGAGCAGGTCGTTCACTTCGATCAAGGGCTGGGCATCGTCGGCTTCGAGGCGGGCATGCATCATTTAGCCACCTCCAATCGAAACCATCTGGTCTGGCCAAAGCGTCATGTAAACGCGTTCGAGGCCTATGTTCAGCACCAGGTCGATAATCAGGATCATCACGAACGAATACACAAAGGCCGCCGTCGCCGCTTTGCCGACCCCTTCCGCACCTGCGGTGCAGTAGAAGCCCTGGTGGCAACTGACCAGCGCGATCACGCCGCCAAAGAAGATGCTTTTAAACAGCCCGCAGAAGATATCCCACGAGCCGACAAAGATCTGGGAGTTATACAGGTAAAAGTGCTTGTCGATACCGATGATGATCACGCTATAGAAATAGCCCCCGACGAACCCCATAAAGTCCGCCATCACGGTTAACGCCGGTATCAATAAAAGCATTGCCAGAACGCGTGGCACTACCAGGTAATGGATCGGGTTGGCCCCCATCGAGGTCAATGCATCGATCTGCTCGGTAACGCGCATCGTGCCCAGTTCCGCCGCCATCGCACTGCCGACTCGGCCTGCCAGCATCGTGGCTGCCAGCACCGGTCCTAGTTCGCGAACGAGCGACATGTTGATCACGGCACCGAGGCGTGTTTCAAGACCCAGTTCGCGGAACTGGTAATAGCTTTGCACGGCCAGAACCATACCAATGAAGGTACCGGTCAGGGCAACCACCGGCAGGCTCATCACGCCAACCTGGTAGAAGCTAGGCAGCAAAGTTTCTCGTTTCGGCAAGCGACCGAACGTCCATAGAATCGTCCGCCACGCGAACAGCGTCAACTCGCCAATCGAGGTGACACAATCGATCGCTACACCACCCCAGTCAGCCAGCCAGTTGAACATGGCCAATTGAAGGGCAGCCAGCGCCGATTCTGGTTCGTGCTGCTGATCGTCGTTCGAGTTGGGAACTGTCCCGGATACCAAAACCGCGTCTCTTTCCGTGCTAGCAAGCAATGCGCAGCTATTCCGTGCCGCGTCGTCATCTTCTTCATCGTCGTTACCACCCTTGATCCTTCAGTAAGTTGTAACGATTAGAGAAAATATTCGCACGTAGATGCTGTCAAATGTGCTAGCAGGTCGAAGCCCAGTCGGCCTCAGATCGCGACGTCATCGAGGGCCAGTTCGGCCGACATTTTCGGGCGAATGATCATCGTGATCTCGTTGCCGACGTCGTTGAAGGCGACTTCATCCATGAACGTCCTGATGAGGAACAAACCTCGCCCACTGGGACGCGTGAGCTGGGCGGGATCGTCGGGGTCGAAGTACTGCTGCCCGACATCGAAGCCAACACCTTCGTCCCGAATCACAAAGCGGACTTCGTCACGGCGACAAGTCAGGGTGAAGTGAACGACACGATCTTTGAACGGGGCGATTTCCTGACGGCGATGGGCCTCGAGATAGAACCGCTCGGGATCGGCCGCCCACAGGTCCGATTCCAGCTGCAAGTTGCCGTGGAACATCGCATTGCGAAATGCTTCGTCCAAAGCAACGCCCAGTCGCACTAGTTCGTTTTCCGAGACATGGCGAAACTTCTGCAGATAGTTCTGCACGTGGCCGGTGACGGCTCCGATCAGGTTGGCATCGTTGGCCAGCGTAAACTGCGAGGTGGTCTCGTTCCAGCACTCGTCAAAACGTCGAGCCATCCGGTCGTGGTGCGCCGACGATAGAACATGGATCAGCGTCGACGCCAATTTGTGGATCAGATCTTTCTTCGGGACGAAACTAGAGGCTCCGTTTCGCAGGGCTTCCGCGGCGATCTCTTCACTACCGTGGGCGGTCATCAGCACGCAGGGAATGAAGGGGTAATCGACCTGCATCGTTTTCACCAGATCGAGCCCATCCATGCCTGGCATGCGTAGGTCGGTCAGCACGACGTCGGGGTCTTCGCCGGCAATCATCTCCAGCGCTTCTTCACCACTTTCGGCGAAGTGAACAGTCAAGTTGCCGCAGTTGTTCTTCTGCAGAACGCCCCCGACCAGCGCACGGTCCACGGCCGTGTCGTCGACGACAAGGATCGTGATTTCGTCGTACCCCGAAACGAAGATTCCTCCGCTGCGAGGCTGGGCTGTTTGATCAGAAAAAATTTGCACGGTCTCCGCCAACAGCTTGTCTTTCCATTCAAAGTGGCGACATCATGAGCCCGCGCCTGTCGAAAAGAAAGGAGGCGTCGAGGCTAAGCTGCTAAGGCTATCGTTGACCGATGCAAGCTATGTTCAGAGCGTGTAAATTTCCGATGAATCCAGCTTAGAACGAGACACTGGCGCGGATCAGGAACGTGTCCGATGGTTTGAACTTCGAGCCGTCGGACTCGTATTCCAGTTCCCGACCAAAGACGTAACCAGCTTCAATCGCGGGACTAAAGCCGCCTGGGTTGCGACGTTCCCAACCCAGCAGCAAGCGAAAGTCGCGAAGCGTCAACTGGTCGCTCGTTCCATTGCGATCGACCCCATACGTACCACCGCCGAACTCGCCGGCAACATAGGCCCAGTTCTCACCCAGACTCGGGAACCACTGCAGGCGGTGCGAAATTCGTGGACGAGGGACCGAAGCTTCGATCTCCCAGTTGTCGTTCGGCTTCCAGGTGAAACCGACTACCGGTAAGACTGGAATATCGTCGCGGCCAGTTGCTGCGATCCCGAACTGCCACGAGAACTTCTCGGAGCGTTTCCAGTTGTACATCCCAAAGGCATTGAACTGAAACGCGTCACTGGCATCGGCGTGGCCATCCGTGGCGAAAGTTGGCGAGATACCGACGACAAGCTGCGATCCACTTTCAAATGGCTTGATAAAACCAAGGCTCAGCGAGCCACGATACAAATCGGACGGAAGATCGAAACCGCTCGGGCCATTGAGCGAAACCCAATCGAAACCGGGCGTCAGGCTGCCATACATGCCCCCCCAGATCGGTAGCGGTGCCATGAAACTGGCCGACGTATCGATCGACGTAATCCCCAGGCCATCGTTGCCTCCGCCACCCAAATAAGTGAACGTGGCCGATCCCTTCCGTGGCACCATCAACTGCCAGACCCCGGAATCGACCACCGACGGCGGAGCGTAATTGTTGGGGACTTCGGTTTCGATATATGGGCCACCTTCTTGAACTTCGATCTCGCCTTCAGCCGGGCGATAACCAACTGGCTCGGCCTGTGGCTGGCCATAGCCTTGGGCAAAGGCCAACGAAGTCCAGGCCATCGCCAGGCAGCAAAAGAAGATTGTTCGAATGATCATGGGGTGCTCGCTCGTCGTTGCTGGCTGGGGGAAAGTCCCCAATGCAAGTGGATTTGCATCTCCGCTTACCATGCACGCCAGATACTGTTGGAATCACCATCCACCAGGGATGGGCTGCTAGCAAAGCATGGCACAGCCGCACAGACCGGGACCTTCTACGATATCGCCCGAGGTCAGATCAAGGTGAAATCGCTTCGGCCACACATTAATTGCCATTTTCCAACTGCATTTACTTGCTGGAACAGCGCAGTTTCAAAATAGGCAATATTCCGCCGCTATCTTTCTCGGAACGCAGGAGCATGACACGAATTGCGCCCCAATTGGAACTCTGACACCCCGGCTAACTGACAGTGACCTAAGCTTTCCGAGTGCTGTCGCAGGATGGCATACCCACCCAAAATCAACCACTTCCACGCAAAGGCTCTACACCATGTGCAACTCGCATCCCACTTCGCGACGCACCTTCGTCCAAAACGTAGCCATGGCGGCTGGTGCCGTCAGCCTGAGTCCGTTTGCTTCGCTGGCCGGTGCCGCCGAACCAGCCGACCGTGATCCGAATGCCATCCTCGAACAACTCGTTGCCGGCAATCAGCGTTTTGTCGAAGGCAAGACCAAGGTTCCACCACGTACGCCAGAAGAATTTGCCCGCAACGCTCAAGGTCAGGCCCCACCAGCGATCATCCTGGGCTGTGCCGATTCGCGTGTTCCGCCAGAAATTGTCTTCGATCAACCAATCGGCGGACTGTTCGTCTTGCGTGTCGCCGGCAACATTGTCGGTTCCGGTCCAATCCTGCTGGGTAGCGTCGAATTCGCCGTCGCTGAACTGGGCGCTCGCGTGGTCGTCGTCATGGGTCACAGTTCGTGCGGTGCCTGCCGTGCGGCGATCGACCACATCGATAATAACGATGCCCTGCCAGGAGCAATCGAAGGCATGGTCGACTACATTCGCCCGGTCGTTCGCGAAGTGAAGGGCAAACCAGGCGACAAGCTGGTCAACGTGACCAAGGCCAACGCGCTTTACAATGCCAAGAAACTGGCCAAGACCGGCGAGATTCTGCCGGGCTTCGTCGATAGCGGCAAGGTGAAGATGGTCGGTGCTTACTACGACCTGGCCAGTGGCAAAGTTGAATTCCTCGGCTAAGCTTCGCTGGCCGCTGACATCTGAAAACCACGAAGTTGGGAACCGCTATGCTGGTTCCCAATTTCGCATATTCCGATGCAAAATGTCACACTCCAGATACTCTTCGCCGTACGGTTTGAATCCGTACTTCGCATAGAAGCCGATCTTATCGACTTGGGCATGCAGAAAGACTTTCGTTCGTCCCTGGGCGGCCAGATCTTTCATCACAAAGTCGCACAGGCGTCCCCCGACCCCGCTGCCACGCAGCGATCGACGAACCGCAAACCGCGATAGTCGTGATTCTTCCTCGTACCGCAGTACGCGTGTTGTGGCGACAACACATCCTTCGCGAACCACTACGTAATGATCGCCGGTCGGATCGTGGATGTCGTATTCCTCGGAGTCCGGCACGTTCTGTTCCACCACGAACACCTCGCGCCGTAGCGTCATCGCCAGATTGGCGAGGTCGCTAAAGAAAGGAACTCGCAGAATGATCTCGCTGGGCAAAACGTTGACCCTCCTCAGCACACCGAATCGTTGTCTTCTCGAACGATTCAGTGTAACGCCAAGTGGCCCGGCAGACAGCCTGCGGTCGGGCTACTTCGTCAGCTCCAGGTTGACCAGATTGCTGCCGGCCTCGACCTCACGGGTCAATTCGCTGGTGGTCGGCTTGCTGTATTTCTCTGGCAGCAAATGCTTGCGAGTCACTGGTTTCGCCGACGCATTCGGCTTGTAGTTGGGATCGTCTTCGGTCAACGACCCTCCTTCGGCCGCTTCCCGCTTCACCACGGTGATGGTGTAGCTACCAGGCTCGGTACCGCCAGGGATCTTCGACGAACTGAGGTGATAGACACCTTCCGCATTCGTTTTTCCGACCGCGGCAAAGCCTGACTTCGATCGAAAGGTAACCGTGGCACCTTCGACCGGGACACCATCGTAGGTGACGTTTCCTTCCACGGCGGCGGCACCAGATGGAAGGCTATTCGCATTGCAACCAACCAGAGCAATCGCGACGACAAGCATCCAATAGGGTGTGGAGAGAGTGGAAGTGTGCATGGTGAGCCCTTGGGAAAAGATACCATCAGATTCCCTGGCAAGCCGATCACCCGCCAGGGCGTGACTAAGACCGCTGTGAAGAAGCTTACGAACCGGTGTTAGTTTCACCGCCCGCTTTGCTTCCCAGGGCACCCCAGACACCATAAGGGCTTCGACCGCCAGTCGATTCGGCCAGGCTCAAGTCGCCCGTATCGATTGTTTCCGCAACGAAGTGGGTCGAACCATCGGCACGCAGCGTCATCACACCGCCCGGATGATTACTGTTGGGCGAGATCAACGACGTCACGCTGTCACCACTGCCGTCGCTTCCTTCGACACACGCTGGCGAGTTCGGTGGCAACACAGTATGAAAACCGGCTCGCTCGGCCTGACCGTCAGCAAACCACCAACCACCACGCCCCTTCACAGAGCCCGCATCCAGATAGAAACGTCCGTCCGATTCGGCCAGGCAGTTCAGCGGGCTGGTCGACAGATCGCTCACGCCGGTGGTCACACCTTGTGTCACGGGAATCTGCCCGCCACGAGTGCCCAGGTTGAACTCGTTCACTTTGCGTTCGCTCATAGCGATCGTGTTGCTGGTACCGTCGGTGATGTCGCGGAACGAGCTTCCATCACGCTTGGCAAACAACCCTCGCACGCGCGTCGCATTGATCGTGTTAGCAATCGAGTCGCCCAGGCTGAAGCGGTAGTTAAACGTATTGCGTCGCGATCCGCTGTAGTTATCGGAAGGACAGCTATAGGCGACCGGGGCAACTTCCCACGGACCCCAGACTTCCCAGGTATTGCCGCCGTAAGGAGGCTTCGTCGAGTCGCCCGACGAGATGGCATCGAACATGGCGTTTTGCTCGATGAACGGCAGCAACGGAATCAAACCATTCAAACGACCATTGTTTTGCGTCGAACCGGAGGTCGTCCCCGTTGCGCGTGGCACGAAACTGCCATGTGTGTCGTGGTAGTTATGCAGCGCCAGGCCAATTTGCTTCAAGTTGTTCGAGCAATGCATACGTCGGGCCGCTTCACGAGCTTGCTGGACGGCGGGCAAAAGCAAGGCAATGAGAACGCCGATGATCGCGATGACGACCAGTAATTCGACGAGAGTAAACGCAGTTCGAGCCTGTCGCATGGATGGGGTTCCTGAAGGCGGGGTGATCGGGGGGGGGGACTGGCGACGAAGAAATAAATCAGAATTACTTAGAATCTTGTCGCATCCCAATCTTAGCCTTCAATTGGACTGACTCAAGCACAAATGCCGCAACATCGGTAGCTTATCTGCACTAATTCCATTTTTGGCGAATTTCACGGGGAAGTGTCGCAAGTGCCCCCATGTTGCGACAAAGAATCGCAACGATCGTCGATTTCCTTTGCAGACCAACGATCGTTACCGCTACCGACGGGGTAAGTAGACCTAAAAGAACACTTAGGCGAGGGCTGACTTCAACTGGGCAACAACCGCCCCTGGGTCGCTTGCCTTGGCCACGCATCCGGAAACGGCGATCCGTTTGATACCGGCTTCGGCGACCAGTGCGGCATTGGTGGGATCGATGCCGCCGATGGCGAACCCCGGCAAGGTGATCTCGGTGGCAACCTCGCGAATCAGATCGAGACCGGGGAACTGCTCGAATGATTTCGTTGTGCTCGGAAAGGTTGGTCCGATGCCGATGTAGTCGGCTCCGTCGCGCACCGCCTGCTGAGCCTGAGCGAGAGAATGGGTCGAAACGCCGACAAGCTTGCCGGTTCCCAACACGGAACGCACCTGACTGACGGTCAGTTCTTCCTGCCCCACGTGTACACCATCGGCCCCGGTTACTTTCGCCAGGTCGGCTCGATCGTTGAAGATCATCTTGGTCGCCGTGTTCGCCGTTCGCTTTCGCAGCAGTTCGCCCCGCGCGACCAACGTTCGATCGTCAATCGATTTATCGCGAAGCTGAATCACGTCGACGCCGGCGTCGACCAACGCCCCTGCCAAACGATCGAAGGCATCAACGCTCGCCTGGCCATCGATCAGAACGTAGACAGATGGTTCCGCAAACTGACGGGCCGCGGTGACGGTGGTCAGCACCATCTTTTCCAGCGAATATGAAAGATAGCGGGCACGCTCCAGCGAAGCCGCTGCTTCACCGTCGATTAACTTCGCATGTTCTTCCAAGCTGCGAAGGGCTTGTTGCAATCGCTTGAAGTTCGCCGTCAGCAAGTCGCTCCAACCGTGACGGGTATGTTCGAGTTTGCCTTGGATCGTCGTGCCGACGTCTCCGAAGGTGTCGCGCGATTGAATCGATGCCAGGCGATCGAACTTCTGGAGGGTACTGTCTAGCTCATGTCGCAGCGACTTAAGTTGCTCCGTCAGGAAGCGATCGTTCTGCCCATAACGGACAAAGTCTTCGATGACACGCAAACCTTCGCTAGCTCGATTGGCAGCCGCGTCGAGCGTTCTTCCTAGCGAAATGTCCATCGATGGTGGTAAGCCGCGATCGTTCGGATTGTGGGAGTCGGACATAAAATCGCCGATCGTAGGGATAATTCAGGTCGAGCTAGCAGTGTCGTTTATGCTGGTTTTTCGGCCGATCCAGCGAGCTTCTTTCGTAGAATGACCGGCTGGTAACGATTGCCGGATGAACCCAGTTTATCTAAGTGAAAGCACTCTGCCGACTTACCTTGCTCCACCATGTTTCTGAAGTTACAATTCCCCGGCGTTTCCTAGCGGGGGAGTGCGTGATCTCACAGCTGCTTACCGCACCATCAGGAATAGTAAGGATGCTATCAACGCCATGGATTACCTGCCTGTGGCCTGGGCTCAGCGAGCTTTGGGTACGTGGGCGCTGGACTGGGCTGGTCTGGGCTCTAGGATTCACGTTGCTACTCAATGCGGCGTTGGTTTCCAAAGGAGTCTGGCCGGAGCTAGGAAACGTCTGGGTCCGTAGCGGACTCTGGTATTTGGTCCTTGGCTTCTGGCTAACAAATAGTGTTTGGATGGGGTTCCGAATTGCCTCTGGCAGTTGGGATGCCATCGATACCTCGATCGACCAGCTCTACCAAAGCGCCCAGACTACCTATTTAAAAGGTCAGTGGTACCAAGCCGAGGCAGTATTACTAAGGTTACTCCGGCGCGAGCCGGGAGATGCCGAGGCGCTGCTAATGCTGGCAACGCTGAAGCGGCATACGAAGCAATACGACGAAGCGCGAGAGGCCCTCGACAAACTCGAGCGACTCGATGCCAGCCGACGCTGGTGGTTTGAAATCCACCGCGAGAAGCAGCTTCTGAAAGAAAGAGAAGAAGCGGAAACGGAAGCCCAAGCCACGTCATCCAAGACGAAGGCAGACAACCTGGGTGAACAAAACGCGGAGAGAGGCGGACCCAGCCTACCGGAAGCCGCGTAATTGTGAGACAACATAGAGTTGGTAGGACAGTAGGTGATGCAGTCGCCAACTCGATATGAGGACGGATGACCATGTACGAACGATTTACAGATCGTGCTCGCAAGGTGATGCAGCTGGCCAATCAAGAGGCTCAGCGGTTCAACCATGAATATATCGGAACCGAGCACATCCTCTTGGGACTGATCAAAGAGGGTAGCGGTGTCGCTGCTAACGTTTTAAAGACGTTGGAAGTTGACCTGCGGAAGATTCGACTCGAAGTCGAAAAGCTCGTCCAGTCTGGTCCCGATATGGTGACCATGGGCAAGCTTCCGCAAACCCCGCGGGCCAAGAAAGTCATCGAATACTCGATGGAAGAGGCTCGCAATCTGAACCATAACTACGTCGGCACCGAGCATATCTTGCTGGGCCTGCTCCGCGAACAAGAAGGCGTCGCCGCTCAGGTTCTGATGAACCTTGGCCTGAAGCTGGAAGACGTTCGCGAAGAAGTCCTCAATTTGCTTGGCCACGGCATGGAAGGTGACAGCAGCCGAGAAGGCCGCGGCGAACCAGGCGGAGTTTCCGACCCCGGTGGCGCTTCGGGCAAAGGCAGCAAGAGCAAGACCCCTGCCCTGGACAGCTTTGGTCGCGACCTGACCGAACTGGCCAAGCAAGGCAAGCTTGATCCTGTCATCGGCCGTCAACGCGAAATCGAACGAGCCATTCAGGTTCTCTGCCGCCGTACCAAGAACAACCCGGTTCTGCTGGGTGAAGCTGGTGTCGGTAAGACCGCCATCGTCGAAGGCTTCGCACAGCGAGTCATCGACGGCGATGTGCCAGAACTGTTGGCCGAAAAGCGAATCGTCGTACTCGACCTGGCGATGATGGTCGCCGGCACCAAGTACCGCGGTCAATTTGAAGAACGTATCAAGGCCGTGATGAACGAAGTTCGTCGTGCCAAGAATACGATTCTCTTCATCGACGAACTCCACACCCTGGTGGGTGCCGGTGGTGCGGAAGGTGCAATTGACGCCGCCAACGTGTTGAAGCCAGCTTTGGCTCGTGGCGAAATCCAGTGCATCGGTGCGACCACCCTCGACGAGTACCGCAAGTACATCGAAAAGGACGCCGCCCTGGCCCGTCGTTTCCAAGAGATCCAGGTCGATCCTGCCTCGAAGGAAGAAACGGCCGAGATCCTCAAGGGTCTGCGCGATCGTTACGAAGAACATCACAACGTTCAGATCACCGACGACGCCATTGTTGCCGCGGCCGAATACTCGGATCGCTACATCACCGGTCGTTGCTTGCCAGATAAGGCCATCGACGTGATCGACGAAGCAGGTGCTCGCGTGCGGCTTCGCGTGATGACTCGTCCGCCAGATCTCAAAGAGATCGACGAAGAAGTCGAAACGCTCAATCGCAAGAAAGAGCAGGCCGTTGCCGACCAAGACTTCGAAAAGGCTGCTTCGCTCCGCGATCAAGCCGACAAGCTAAAGAAAAAGAAAGAAGACATCGTCAAAGAATGGCAGGCCAAGAGCCGCCAGAAAGATGGCGTTGTCGATGAAGAAGTCATCGCTGAAGTTGTCAGCAAGATGACTGGCATTCCGCTGACCCGTATGTCGACCGAAGACAGCATGCGGCTGATGCAGATGGAAGCCGAACTTCATAAGAAGGTCATCAGCCAGGACGACGCCATCAAGGCGGTCTCGAAGGCTGTTCGCCGTAGCCGTAGCGGTCTGAAAGATCCGAAGCGTCCAACCGGCTGCTTCGTCTTCGCAGGGCCAACCGGTGTCGGTAAGACCTTGCTGGCCAAGGCCCTCGCCGAATTCATGTTCGGTGATGCCGACGCCCTGATTCAAATCGACATGTCCGAGTACATGGAGAAGCACAACGTCAGCCGTCTGATCGGTGCCCCTCCCGGATACGTTGGTTACGAAGAAGGTGGTCAGCTGACCGAAAAGATCCGACGTCGTCCGTACGCCGTGGTCCTGCTCGATGAAATCGAAAAGGCTCACCCGGACGTCTTCAACATGCTGCTTCAAGTGATGGAAGAAGGCCGCCTGACCGATAGCTTCGGTCGTAACGTCGACTTCCGGAACGTGATCTTGATCATGACCACCAACGCCGGTGCGTCGGCAATCAAGAACGAATCGGCTTTCGGTTTCCAGGCTCCAGACGAAGGTGCCGAGTACGAAAGCATGAAGCACCGTGTCCAGGAAGAAATCGCCAAGGTGTTCCGACCGGAATTTATCAACCGTGTCGACCAGACGATCATCTTCCATCACCTGACCAAGGACGACCTGAAGGAAGTGATCGACCTGGAACTGTCGAAGGTTCGCGAACGTCTGGAAGAACGAGGCTACAACCTGGTTCTGACCGACGCCGCCAAAGAGCTGATCATCAAACGCAGCCATCAGTCGGACAAAGACCAAGACTTTGGTGCTCGTCCGCTGCGTCGTGCGATCGAAAACTCGATCGAAGATCCGCTCTCGGAAGAACTGCTCAAGGGCGAGTTCCAAGGCATGGATACGATCACGGTCGATGCCATCATGAACGACGAAGGCAAAGCTGTTCGCCTCGACTTCAAAGGCTCGCTCCAGCAGCCTGAAGCGGAAGAAACCGTCGCTGCCGGTAGCGGTGGCGAAGGTGAATCGAGCGAAGAAGCTTAGTCGCGGATCGTTCTGAATCCCAAAAAACGAAAAGCCCTGCGTTTCACGTCGCAGGGCTTTTTTCGTGCCTACAACAAAGACAAGCCGTTACCATTATGGCCTTTATGGGCGAACGTTGACCGGCCCTATGGTGTCATTTTCCCTTGGCTTTCGGCCGTTTCTTCCGAAGATGAAAGCGATTTTATCTTCGCTTCAGGAGCAGTTTAGGTTGGCCTCGTACCTTTAAAGCACACACGATCAATTACCGTGCTTTGAAGGAGAAAGCCATGTTCCAATTAATTCCTGTCGTGCATGCCATCGCTTTTGCTACCGGGGCCATTCTGATCCTGCTGAGCGCGATGTCGGTATCGCATTCGTCCGCCAAGCCCGTGCGACACCAGTCGTTGACGAGCCAGGTGTTCACCAAAGAGGTGTAATCCTTAAAAGAACTGCGGCATTAATCTTGCCTTCGAGGAAAACTCGCGTGCGGGGTAGATCGTCGTTAAGATAGCCCACAGCAGAAACTGCTCATCAGAACGAGACCTGATCACGCATGACCTCGAACAACCCTTTTCAGTCGCCGACGCCTACTGCTGAGCCTGGCCCCAAGGGGAATAGCTCGCGTCAGTCGGCATTGGTCTCGCTTCGCCTGGCGATCGTCATGCTGACCGCGGCAGGCCTGGTGAACTATCACGCGTACGATACGATGGCCATGGGGCCGCACGTCTCGCTTTTCGGCCTGATGATCATGATGCGTGTCTTCCAACTGGTGCTGGTTGGCTTGCTCGTCATCGGATGCTGGTTGCTGTTGTTGCCAACCCTGGAAGTGATCGCAGAACGCCTGAGAAGCTGGTTTGCGAAACATGTCGACGCGGAGACATGGAACGAGGCCCTTTACCGCAGCCTCGCCCCCGCAGCGATCCTAGCCCTGCCAGGAAGCATCTTGTGGATCGTCTGGGTGATCGGCTTCTATTACCTGAAGGCTCCGTTCCTGCTGATCTCGTACGCCGTCGGAATTCCGGCCCATCTATTGGCGGCGTGCATCTACGTGCCGCTTCTGTATCGCTGGTATCATCTCTGGCGATACCAGCCGGCCCCGTCCGAGAGCGGTTCGGTCAGCTAACTGAAAGAACGGCTCAGGGATGGCTTACTCGTTCGACGAGTCCACCAAAATCCCTCGCAGACCGAGCAGACCAGACATGTTGTGCTGGATGTAATCGATCCGCACTTCCCATTCTTCGAGCCCGCGACGGAAGCCTCCCCAAGCCTGTTCCGGGCATGGCAGAAAGATCGCATTGTCAGGCGTCACCTGGCACCGCTGCTGAAACGAAGCCATCCGCTTCAAAGCCGCCAGATATTCATCCGTATCAAGCTGCTTGAATTTTGCCAGGCGAATCATTGCCGCCATCGCTTCGGCTCGGCATCCGGTCGGCGTCGAACGAGGTGGATCGTAGAACGAACCGATCCAGTCGTCGTAAGCCGCTTCCTTCTTTTGCAGTGCGCAAATCGAATTCGCAATTCGCTGGGCATGCTTCAGAAACTTCGGCTCGTCCGTTTGTGGAGCCATTTCTTCCAGCCCCATCAACAGCCAGTGATCGTGCGGCAAGTCGGCATCCGACTTATCAGCATCGCGGACATCGATCAGCCAGTTGGTGCCACGCTTGGCCGTTTCGAGCCAAGGCCCCTTCGGATCGACCTTCGCCAGGCGAGCCAACGCCAAGATCGCTTCGCCAGGGTAATAGATCGATTCGTGCGGAAACAGGTCTGGCTCGCCGTAGTAGTACTGCGAGATGAAGTGACCATCCGGCTCTTGCAGAAAGACCAGGAAGCGAGCGTAGGCCCGGGCCTCGTCCAGAATCTGCTCGTCGCCGGTCACCTCGTACTCACGCAGCAGCGACAACACCATCAGTGCAGCCCCTCCGAGCTTCGCTCCTTCGTCCGGTTCAACAATGGCGAGGAAGTCGGCGGCCTTATCTTTTTCGAGTGGTCCGCTGGTGTGGTTTTTCCGCAAGTAATCGATCGCCCGCCGGGCACCTTCCAGAAAGATCTGCGATTCCGGCAGCTTGCCGGTGGTTCGCATCGACTCGTCGTTGACTGCCTTCTGCAGTTCCAACATCGCAATGCAGGTCCCGGCATGCCGCAGCAAGTTGTAGTCGTCGTTATTTCGGTTCAGTTCCGGTTCGTAACTGTAGTCGAACATTCCATTCAGCTTCATGTGCCGCATCAGGAAGTCGCCACCTGCCTCGGCAGCCGCCATCAGTTCTTCCGGAGAAGTCCCCAATTTGCGGCGATTGCCGAAGTAGAGCTCGACAGGCGAGCCATCTTCCGCTTCGATCCAGCTTTGATAGTCGTACGGCCGAACGCCGCTCGTCAGCGATTCTGCGTCTTCGTCCCCTGCCCCATCGAGAAAACCAGCAGGCATGAACAAGACCGAGTCTTTCGCGAACCAAGGACCATACGGCAAAGCCGCCACCCGCAGTGGATGAGGATTGTCGATCTTGGCCGGATCGGTTTCGGTCGTGGCGATGTCGATCCGCAGTCGGCCGGCGGCCAGTTCGGCAAAGGTCGCTTTCGATCGCAGATCATCCGCCGCAGCGACTACCGCTTTCTCCACACTCTTCGCGTGGCCAATGCCCATCAAGGCTGGCAACGTCGGTCGCGTCAGGGCCAGAAAAACAATGGTCTGCGGCTCGGTGTCGGAACCTGCTTGTTCGGAAGCAACATCGCCGGAGGTGATCTCCGACAAACGCTCTCGGGCCATCTTTAGCAGCGTGCCTGGCTGGACCGAGCGCTCGTTCGATGCGGAATCAGCCTCCGCCGAGGCCCAATTGGCCAGAAACGAGACAAGCACCAGGGAACCAATTCCCATCCACCAGGCAGTACGATTTCGCATATTGAATGTCACTTTCCTGCTTGCTTGCAGCCGAGGATCGGCTGCAGGCTTGCTTCGGAAATATTGCGTTATTGAAGTGATAAAGACGTATCCACCTGACTGTAGGTTCCCCCGCTGTCGGCACCTCCGTCGGCGATCGATTGCCGGGAGAATGGCCCCAGGGCCAGGCCAGTATAAGCCTGACAATCGTTACGATCGCTACCAGAATCGCTCGAACGACGCCCAATCCCTGGCCAAAACGGACCAGCACGGTCGCAAAAAGAAATCGCATCGAGATCCCTTGGACATCGATGCGATTTGATAGTTTGTCGGTGTGAATGGTCTCGACGCCAGATTATGGCAGAGCGACCGTCTTCAAGACGGTTGGCTGCCCTTCGGCCTGGGTGATGATGACAGCCGACTTGTCATTCAGCTTGTCGAGCTGGACCACGCCTTTCCAATCTTCAATGGTTTCGTACTGCTGACCAGCAACGCCACCACCACGAACTGGCTCGGTGAGACCATCTTCGCGTTCGATGTCTTCGGTGCTGACCTTCATCACGCCACGAGCACTGTTGGCCAACAACAGATACTGCTTGCCACTCTTTTCATAAACGATCATGTCGAGCGGACGATTGCGGTTACCCAGTTCGGCGACGGTGGTGCCGCGATACGCTTTTTCCTGCGGCTTGGTAACAGCCGACAGTGGGAACTTGACCAGCGGAGTGCAGGTGAAACCGGCTAACAGGTGAGGTTCGCCGTTGATGGTGAAAGGCACGAAGACCCGAGCGACGGCGTCATCTTCATAGCGACCGTGAGCCGCATGATAGATTTCGATTGGCATCGCCACGCCAGATTCCTGGAACGGATAGGCAACCGAGTGAACGGCGGCCGAGGCTTCGCCAGTCGTACGACCAGTCACGATGACCTGGTTGTCGACATAGGCCAGATCGGTGATCGATTCGTCACGCGGGTTACCACGACGACGGCCTTCCCCCACCACCTTATCTTCCGGAGCGTTGGTCAACGCGGCGGTTGCTCGAGAAACCTTATCCAGCGCGACCGGGGTCAGCTTGTCGCCGTCGACACGGAAGATCTTACCCTGACCACCTTGCGATGCGGAAAGGTAGATCACGCCGGTATCGGGATTCACGGCCAGATCGGCAACTTGAATATCATCGGGAATGGTCAGCGAAAAGTTGCTCGGGGTTTCAACCTTCTGGCTGTCGACCTTGATCGCAACCAATGTAGCGGCCTTCGGATCGCCAACAATCAGCACATTATCTGGGGCGAAAGCCAACGGGCCAGCCGATTTCAGATTCACTTCGCCCATCGAGAAACCGGGCAAATCAATCGCATAAACAGCACTGGCACAAAGCGTGATCGCTACACTGCATGCCGCAACCAACGACGAACGTCGCATGAGCATCTCCTAGTTCGGATATAGACGGGGGGGACGGACAGATCCTAAATCCGCGCAACCTCTAGTTGAACGGGTCGCCGGGAGAGATGCAAGGAGATTCGCCGGCGACCTTACCAGAACGACCGCCAATCCATCGACCAGCGACGATTCGTTTGCCGAACAGGCAGGCCAGAAACTAGCCTTCGGCGTCGCTTGAGAACGTACCGACCAGTTCGCCCTGGGTCACGGTGAACGAGAGGTTAGCGTCTTCCATGCTTGCCGCCGGGACAAGTTGCTCGTCGACTTGTTCCAACAAGATTCGGATTCCGGCTTCGTCGGTCACCTTGGCCTGAACGAGAAACAAGTTGCCGGCGACGGTGCCATCGGCCAGGAAATGAAGATCGAGCATCCCCATCTCTTCGCCGATTAAGTCTTGCAGCAGAAAGCGTTCGGAGCTGGCGGTGCGGAAGATACGGATGAACTTTGCATTCATAGGGGAAATTGCCTTTACCAGAACGATTCTTTTTTGGTCAGTTTCTTTGTGGGCTTCTTCTTGGGTGCTTCGTCGGCCGATTCTTCCGCCGTTTCTTCGCCGCCAAACCATTGGTTCCACAGCCCCGAAAGCGACTTGGTCGATTTGTAATACCGAGCCCCAGTCCCAGGCACGCTGGCTGAAACATACTTCCGCCCGTTGGAACTCATGCCGGCTCGCAGGCCTTTCATGCCGAACGAAAAACCGACGCCTGACTTGCTCAAGTTAATTCGCAGCGGTCCGAAGGTGTACGACTTGCGAAATGAAAACCCCATGACGAGTTCTCCCGAAACGATCGACGATGCCAGCATGCCACGCTTGTCAGCATAGCCCGATCACGACGTAGTCACAATCACCGCGATCCCAGGCCAAAAACCCGAAACGAAGTTGCCTTTTTTTGGCGAACAAGAGAGGATGTCGCTACGCCGCTTCCCTTCTATTTTGCCGTGAACAACGCGAGAGAACTTCGATGCGATTTTCCACTTCCTGGCTGGGGTTCGTGATCTTTGGGGCCTGCCTCGTATCGACCGCCTCGACCAGCATGGCAGAAGAAACGCCTGCCGAAGCAGACCTGAGCGTGCGATCGCAGTTCACCTTTGGAGTCATGGGTGCCAGCCGGCCGAGCAAGTTCCTTCCCGAAGAGACCATCTACGTGCGGAACGAAGTCCAAGGCGTCACCATCGACCCCAAGACCAGACAGTGCAGCCTGACGCTCGACTTCACGGTCCAAGACTCGGACCGCACCGAAATCAAACGAATGACCCAGCACGAGAAGAAGCAGTTGCCGATGGGTGGCGGCTACTTCACCGGAGCACTCTTCTTCAAGATTCCGGAGCTGAGGAAAGGGAGCTACATCCTCGAAATCCGCGTGCAAGACAATCTCTCGAAGGCGACCGCGAAGATCGACCTTCCGTTCGAGGTCGCGGCAATCGATGCCTTCGGTGCAAAGAACGTGCTACTCACCCAGGACCGTCAGAAACGAATCTTCACCAACAGTTACTGCTCGACCGGCGAGTCGATTTACCTTCATGCCGACATCGTGAATTACGAAGCCCGCGAGAATCAGGTCGATCTGATGTTCGAGATCAAACTGGTCGACGAAGCTGGTACGACGATCGTCGAGAAGAGCTACACCGAACAGAGACAACCACCTCAGTCACGGTTCGGCGAAGCGAAGGTTGCCTACACCCTCAATGCCGAGGTCTTCACTTCCCGGCCTGGGAAGTTTCATATCGTTCTGATCGCTCACGATCTGTTGGCCGGCACTTACGACCAGGTCCAAGTGCCGCTTTTCGTCAGCGATCCCTTTCAGGATTTTGCCGCACCCTAACCACATCACTGCGAAGTTTCACCTGAAATGTCGCAGCCATCTTTTCTGCCATCAGGGAGGACTCTCATGCTTTGCCATCGAGCCGCCGGTACCGTTTTGATCTTCGCGTACTTCTTACCGCTCGCCGCGATCAAGGCGGAGGAAAAACCAGCAGACGCTGACAAACCTTGGGCTCAATTCGATTGCCGATTTGCAGCCGGTCCCTGGAAGCAAGCTCCGGCAAGCAACCAATTTGAAAAAGGCCAATCGTTCGAGTTGATCTACCGAGTCGCGGTCGATCCAGCCGCCCCCGAGGCAACACTAGCGCACGTCGCCGTTAGCCAGTGCATTTCGACCGAGGCAGGAAAGACGTTGGTGTGCTATTCCAACGACGACATTGGCGACTCGCTGCAGATTGGGCAAGACGCCACGGTTCGCACCAGACGTTTCTCGACTGACGAACTTCCGCAGGGAAAATATGTGATGTCGGTTAGCTGTACCGATCTGTTAACGGAGCAATCGATTGATCGAGATCTTCCCTTCGAGGTGATCGCAAAACGTCCACAGCCTGAGACTTTTGTGCGCATCACCCCGGAAGACAATCGCGTTGTTTTTATGGCAGGCGAAACGATCACCCTCGGTGGAAAAGTGAAAACGATTCGGACCTCATTCGATCCATCAGGCATTCTCTGCCGGCGGACTTCTCAAGATCTGGAAACCGGTAAAGAAGTCGTTTGGGAAACGAACGACGAAGAGTGGCATCTTCAACGATCCGGTTCCGGTCGCACCGATAAGGACGGCCAAATGGTCGTTGATCAGGAAATTGGTCTTTCGATCAATACCGTTTTGAACCAGCCTGGAAAGTTCAAAATCACCTGGGAAGTTATTGATCGTGTCTACAAGAATCGCGATAAGCTGACCCTGACGATCGTGGTCCTCGATCCATTTGCGGGCGAAATGTTACCCCAAAATACAGCCGTGGGTGGCCAGAACTAGGAACGACGCTAGGTTTACCACCGGCGTGTGGTTTGCTATTTTGGCAGTTTCCCCCTGGCGTAAATCGCCACACGAAATCTTTTCGTACCCACTTTGACCCCCTGTTGCCAGGAAACCCTCATGGCCTACGAAGTAACTCTGATCACCGGCGACGGTACCGGTCCCGAATTGGCGGAAGCTGCCCGCAAGTGCGTCGATGCGACTGGCGTCGAAATCAACTGGGATGTCCAGGAAGCCGGCATCGACGTGATGGAAAAGACCGGAACCCCAATCCCGGACTCGACCATCGAAAGCGTTCGCCGCACCCGCTGTGCTTTGAAGGCTCCGATCACGACGCCGGTCGGTACTGGCTTCCGTAGCATCAACGTCTACCTGCGTCAGGAACTGGGCTTGTTCGCTTGCATTCGCCCTTGCAAGTACTACCCCGGTGTTCGCAGCTACTTCAGCGAAGTCGGCGTCGACATCGTCATCGTTCGCGAAAACACCGAAGACCTTTACGCCGGTGTCGAATTCGAGAAGGGCAAGCCTGAAACCGAAAAGCTGATCGACTTCATCAACGGTCTTCCTTCGGATCGCAAGATCAAAACGAAGGCCGACGAAACGGGCGTCTCAATCAAGCCAATCAGTGTCAGCGGTACCGAACGGATCGTTCGTTGTGCGTTTGAATACGCTCAGAAGAACGGCCGCAAGAAGGTGACCGCCGTCCACAAGGCGAACATCATGAAGTACTCGGACGGCTTGTACCTGGCCACGGCCACCGAAGTCGCCAAGGACTACCCAGATATCGAGTTCGAAGAACGTATCGTCGACAACATGTGCATGCAGCTGGTCCAGAAGCCGGAACTGTACGATGTGATCGTGCTGCCTAACCTGTACGGCGATATCCTCAGCGACCTGGGTGCCGGTCTGGTCGGCGGCCTGGGTGTTGCCCCAGGTGCCAACATCGGTCCTGAAGGTGCCGTGTTTGAAGCGACCCATGGTTCGGCTCCGAAGTATAAGGGCCAGAACAAGGTCAACCCAACCGCATTGATCCTGTCTGGCATGCTGATGCTTCAGCACATGGGCGAACTCGACGCTGCCAAGCGTTTGGAACAAGCCGTTGCCGACGTCATTAAGGAAGGCAAGGACGTGACCTACGACCTGAAGCCAAACCGTGACGACCCGACCGCGGTTGGTACCCAGGAAATGGCTGCCGCCATCTGTGCCAAGCTGCAAGGCTAAGCCTCGCTCGCTTGCGGAATTCACGAAAGGGACAGACCACTTTGGTTTGTCCCTTTCTTATTGGTACATCCAACGATTGAATCGATCGCCCATGCTCACCGCCCGAGACTTCAAGCAAATCGTCAGTGGTCGCCGAAAAGGAATCGGCGCGTCTCTGCTGCGCGGCCTCATGTGGGGCACTTCGCTGGTTTACGGCATTGGTGTCGGCATCCGCAATCGCCAGTTCGATACCGGATCGAAGCCGGCCGAAACGGTCGACGTTCCGGTGATCAGTGTCGGCAACTTGACCCTGGGCGGCACCGGCAAGACACCAATGGTGGCCTGGCTAGCGCGTTGGTTTCGTGAACGTTGCATTCGCGTGACACTTATCAGCCGAGGCTACGGCGCTGAAGAAGGTTCGCAGAACGACGAGGCGAAAGAACTGGAAGAACTGCTGCCTGACGTTCCCCATCTGCAGAATCCCGATCGAGTCGCCGCCGCCAAAGTCGCTTCCGAGGAACTCGCCGCGCAGGTTCTTTTGCTCGACGATGCCTTTCAGCATCGCCGCATTGCCCGCGATCTCGACATCGTCTTGATCGATGCCACGGAACCGTTCGGGTATGGTTACCTGTTTCCGCGTGGCACGCTTCGCGAACCGGTCCAGGCCCTCTACCGCGCGAGCCTGATCGTGATTACCCGGGGCGACATGGTCTCGGCTGAAGAACTTCAGGCCATCAAAGACAAGATCCACTCGATGGAAGTGACCGCACCGATCGTCGACATGCGGCATTGCCCCAGCACGCTCCGCAGCGCCAGCGGCAAGACCGAACCGATCGATCACCTGCAAGGGAAGAAGGTTCTCGCCTTCTGCGGTATCGGCAACCCAGGCGGTTTCCGACATACGCTGACCGACGCCGGCATGGAAGTGGTCGAGCTCCGCGAGTTCGACGACCACCACGACTACGATCGGGCCGACATCAACTCGCTGGAGCACTGGGCGATTCAAAACGACGAGATCGCCGCGGTCGTCTGCACGCACAAAGACCTGGTGAAGATCGGACTCGACCGCTTCATGGACAAGCCGCTCTGGGCGCTAACCATTGAAGCCAAAATGGTCGAAGGCAAGGACAAGCTCGAGACGCTGCTCGAAGCCCTTCTCGCCAAGATCCCGGAAGACCCTTACGCCGACTTCTAACGCACGTCTTGCAAGTGGAAGGCCGAGTTCGCCGACAACAGCTGCGGTTCGCCATCTTGCAGCTTGATGAGGGTGACGCCGCAGTTGTCGAGATGGATCATTCGCATGTACTTCAGCGGCGTCTTGTACAGCGACGCGATCATCACGCGAATCACGATGTAGTGAGCCACCACCAGAATTCTCTTGCCGAGATTGTCGTGCAGCAACTGCGTTAGCTTGGGAACCGCGCGGTTGGCGACGTCGGTGGCCGATTCGCCCCCTGGATAAGGATAGATCGAAGGATCGTCCAGATGCTTGCGGTACTCTTCCGGCTCGGTCTTCTCGATGTCGTGCCAGTCGCGATTCAACCAACGACCGACATCCGCTTCGATGATCTCTGGCACGGTGACAATCGAATGATCTGGTGCGATGATGCCGGCCGTTTCCTGGGCTCGCTTCATCGGACTCGAATAGACCGCGTCAAACGGATACCCGCTGAGGAACTCGCCAGTCGCAGCCGCCTGACGCCGACCAATGTCGGCCAAAGGACCATCGACGCCATTTCCTTGCAGGATGCTCGGACAATTCAAATTGAACTCGGTCGCCCCATGACGAACCAGGAACATCCAACAGGTATCAGCAGAGATTTCGTTGCTCATGGTGTCTCTTGAAAACAGGCATCCGCGGAAACAGCGTCTTTCGGAATCAGTTCGATTTCGACCAATTGATCGACCAGGGTCTTCCATCGCTCGGCAGTCATTTGCCCGAAGGTAGGTTGATCGACAATGGTCAACTTTCGAATCGCTTTGGCTCCAAAGTCTAGCACGCCGGCGGTTAACTCAGGATTGAGCGATTGCAAATGTTCGTTCGTTTTGCGAGGTTCGTTCAGATAAGTTTGCCAGCCCTTGCGTGTGGCCTGCGTCATCGCGGCAACCAGCTCGGCATCTTCCTTGGCTAACTTATCCGATGTGATCAACAGGCTGGCGTAAGGGTTGTAGCCGATGGCCCGGATCGGCAACACACGAACGTTCGCCCCTTCTTCTTTCGCCAGGAATGGTTCGCTGAATTCGTACGCCTGCTGGGCGAAGTTCTTGTCGCGTAGGAATGCCGCGATGCTGCCATCGTAAGGAACGATCCGCACCTTAGTCAGCGGCACATGTTTTTTCAGATACTCGGAGAAGGCCCGCCCGCTGCTCATCGCCAGGGTGACATTCTTCAACTCTTCCAGCGTCTTGATCCCGGACTCTTCGTGTACCAGAAAGCAACGAGGACTCTGATCGATCGCGGCGAAGGTCGCCACGACGTTGGCTCCCTGGGCTCGGCCGAGAGGGACCTGGTCGGCCGTGGCGACACCAAACGAAACCGCTCCGCGTGCGACTTGCTGGATCACGGGCGATCCGGGCCCGCCAGGGATGATCTCGACGTCGAGGCCTTCTTCTTCGTAGAAGCCATTCAGCTTGGCAGCATAAAACCCACCATGCTCGGCCTCCGGAAACCAGTTCAATGCCAACTGAACTTTGCGAAGCCCCTCGGGCGTTTTGCCGCCGGCAGTTGGCGAATCGGCAGACTCGCTTCCACAGCCTGTCGCCAGCATCAGCAAACAACCAACCATCAGGGCGATCGAGTAACGCGACACGTTTAACCTTCCCAAACCCAGCGCCGCAGAAACAAGCGGCCCAGAACTGTAACCGAGGTGAAAACAACGACGCCCAACAGCGTACTGCAAATCGTACCGGCAAACAGACTCGCGGTGCTAATCTGATTTTGGGAAACGAGAATGAAATAGCCGAGCCCTTGGTGCCCGCTCGAATGCCCGGCAAAGAACTCGCCCACGATCGCTCCGACGACCGCCAGCCCAGCACTCGTTTTCATACCGGTTAACAAATAGCGAATTGCCCCAGGGAACTGCAGCTTCCACAGAATCTGCCAGCGGCTCGCCTTGTTCAATCGAAACAAGTCGAGCAACCCCCGATCGACCGCAATCAGCCCGGTCGTGGTACTGGTGATGATCGGAAAGAGCGAGATCATCGTCGTCACCACGATCACACTCAACGCGCCATATCCGCAGATCGCAATCACCAGCGGAGCGACCGCCACGATCGGGACCGTTTGAAAGAAGATCGCGTACGGATAACCACTCTGTCGAATGATCGCCGACTGCGAGAATAGCAGCGACACCACCACCCCCAGCACGACTGAAATGGCAAACCCACTAACGGCGACCATTCCGGTTCGCAGCGTGTAACCGAGCAAGGCTTCTTTCTTTTGCCACATCGTGCGAGCCACTTCGCCAGGTCCCGGCAAAATGTAAGGCTCCAGCCCGCTGACGCGGATGATCACTTCCCACAGGATGATCGTCACCACCAACACCAGCAGCGGCAGCACGATCGTCCGCCAACTGAAACGATCTTCACTCATACCAGCGTGACTCCCGCGAGCTTCGCGATGACCTCTCCGCAGAAACGGGCGAAGTCGGGATCGTTTCGTAGTAATGGTTTGCGAGGATATTCAAACGGAACTTCGAGGTCCGCCACAATTCGTCCTGGCCGAGCGTGCATTACCAGAATTCGTTGACTCAGGAACACCGCCTCGGGAACGTTGTGGGTGACGAACAAGCTGGTCCAATTTTGCTGATACCAAAGCTCAAGCAATTGTTCGTTCAGTTGATTGCGTAGCAGGTCGTCGAGCGCGGCGAACGGTTCATCCAGCAGCAAGACATTTGGCTGAGTAACCATGGCCCGGGCCAGCGAGACTCGCATCCGCATCCCGCCGGAAAGCATCCGGGGGAACTTTCGAAAGTCCTCTTTCCGTAGCCCGACCATTTCGATCGCCTGATCGATTGTCCGCCGCTGCTCTGCAGTGACTGGCCCCCGCAGTTCCAATGGAAGACGCACATTCTCTTGAGCGGTCCGCCAGGGGATAAGATTGGCATCCTGGAAAACGAACGCACACTGGCTGTGCTCGGAATCGCTGAGCGTCACCTCGCCCCGTGATGGGTCGTCGACCCCCGCCACCATCCGCAGCAGCGTCGATTTGCCACAGCCTGAAGGTCCCACCAGCGAGACGAACTGCCCGGCCGGGATTTCGAGTCGATCGATCGCGACGACCACCGACTCCGGCGTAAATTGCTTCTCAATGTCGCGAAACTGAATTGCGGACACAGGTGTTCAACCTTGCAGGCTAGTTAGTTT
The DNA here is from genome assembly GCF_039541315.1 of Bremerella cremea. Taxonomy (GTDB): domain Bacteria; phylum Planctomycetota; class Planctomycetia; order Pirellulales; family Pirellulaceae; genus Bremerella; species Bremerella cremea. The sequence goes on from NZ_BAABFZ010000003.1 coordinate 1,453,873, forward strand.
TTTTCTACCAAAATTCGACTTTGTTGCTATAGAAGCTGTCACTCCCCGTTTTACCGAGGAAGCAGCCTTTGACTGACCCAACCATACCAACTGGGGGAACCCCCAGAACGGTCGAATAAATCTTTACTTCGACGACGTCCCTTCATACGATTACTAATTGAGCCTTCCAGGCAGCGCGGCTACAACCCCCTCCCATAAACCGAGTCGCGTTCCAACCACCCCCACAAACTACCTCTGCCAAGTTTCTCTCATGCCGTGAGCTTAGCACTCTCTCGCATGGGCCGTCCCTGATACTTGGTTCCTGCCTGACGAAACCTATGCACCGAATCTCTACCCTCGCTTTGTTTGCTTCGCTGATTGCTATCAGCGCCAGCGACGCTGCAGAGACGAAATCGCAAGTGCCCGACTTCGCGAAGATCCAACCGATCCTCGAAAGCTACTGCTACGATTGCCACGGCTATGGATCCGATGAAGGGGGCGTCACGCTCGATCATCTCGAGACCATGACTCCGCAGGAACGCGAATCGGCCCAGAAGACCTGGTTGGCCGTTTGGCGTAATCTGCGTGCCCAAACCATGCCGCCAGCCGACGAAAAGCAGCCGACTCAAGAGGAATCGGAAATGGTCGGTCGTTGGATTGAGTCGCAAGTCTTCAAGCTCGACCCTGCCAAGCCAGACCCAGGTCGCGTAACGATCCGTCGCTTGAACCGTGACGAGTATCGCTACACGATCGAAGACTTGTTCGGCTATCGCTTCAATGTCAACGAATCGTTCCCGCCAGACGATACCGGCTATGGGTTCGATACCATCGGCGACGTCCTTTCGATCTCGCCTCTGATGACCGAGAAATACTTCGACGCCGCCCAGGAAATCGTCAAAGCGGTGGTCCTGGTCGACAAGAAGCCTGAGTGGAAGTACAAGCGGATCTTCATGGACGGACCTCCACCGGAAGATGCCGAGAAGCAGAAGGCTTACGCCCGCAAGATCTTGAAGCAGTACGGCTCGAAAGCGTTCCGCCGTCCGATCGACGAACGAACACTCGACCGCCTGGTTGCGATCCAGCAGCACATCAGTTCGCTGGAAGGCCAATCGTTCGAGTACAGCGTTGCTCAGGCGATGGCGGCGATGTTGATTTCTCCCCAGTTCCTCTTCCGGGCCGAGATCCAACCAGAACCGAACAACCCAGGCGAGATCGTCCCGATTGACGAGTACAGCCTGGCGTCGCGACTTTCCTACTTCCTGTGGTGTTCGCTGCCTGACGACGAGCTCACGAAGCTCGCCTCGGAACGGAAGCTTCGCGAGAACCTGCATGCCCAGGTCGATCGCATGCTCGACGATCCAAAGTCGGAACGTTTCACCACCCGCTTCGTCGGTCAGTGGCTTCAGGCCCAGGACGTCGAAGCGATCAGCATCGATGCTCGCCGAGCCTTGGGCGTGAAGGACCTGGGAGACGCCAACCGCGTCTTCAGCCGGACCGTTCGCCAGGCGATGCGAAAAGAAACCGAGATGCTGTTCGAGTACATCCTGAAGGAAAATCGACCTGCGACCGAACTGCTGACCGCCGACTACACGTTCCTCAACAAGCCACTCGCCAAGTTCTATGGTCTGGAAGAAATCAAAGACCTGGAAGATGGCAAGCTGAAGAAAGTCACTTTGCCGAAGGATAGCAAGCGTGGCGGGATTCTGACTCAGGGCACCTTCCTGGTAGTCAGCTCGAACCCGACGCGGACCTCGCCGGTGAAACGTGGCTTGTTCGTGCTCGACAACATTCTCGGCACGCCGCCTCCCCCTGCTCCGCCGAATGTCCCCGCCCTGGAAGCCATTCGCCAGAGGGGAAAGAAGTTGACGATGCGGGAACAGATGGAACTGCACCGGAGCGAAGCCCTGTGCAATTCGTGCCACTCGCGCATGGACCCACTCGGGCTGGCCTTGGAAAAGTACAGCTACATTGGCCAATACCGCGACAGCGACGACGGCCAACCGATCGAAACCAGTGGCAAGCTAATGACCGGCGAGAAGTTCTCCGACGTCCAGCAGCTTTCCCAGGTCTTGGCCAGCGAACGAAAAATCGATTTTTACCGCTGTTTGACCGAAAAGCTCCTCACCTTTGCCTTGGGCCGGGGTTTGGAATATTACGACACGCCTACCGTCGATTCGATTGTCGATCAGATGCAATCCAACGATGGCAAGCTTCGTCAGATGCTCCACACCTTGGTTGATAGTGCCCCCTTCCAGAAGCGTCGCGGCGACGGCAGCCTGCTGTCGTCGGCCGAATGATCCTGCCAGCACCCACGCGCCAAAAAGGAATTGATGCCATGACAATGCAATCCACCCGCCGCCATTTCCTCAGGGGACTCGGTTTGGCTGTGGCTTTGCCTGCGATGGAAAGCTTGATGCCGAACATCGCCCAGGCCGCCAGCAAGCCGGCAACCACCGCCGCTGGTGATCCGCTACGCTCTGCCTTTCTGTATGTGCCTAATGGCGTGAACGTCTCGAAGTGGTTCCCTGAAGGAACCGGCAGCCAGTACAAGCTGAACGAGACCATGCAGCCACTTCAGAACCTGCGAAGCGACTTCCAAGTCTTAAGCGGCCTGGCTCACACGCACGGCTTTGCCAATGGCGACGGCGCTGGCGACCATGCCCGTGCCCACTCGACCTTCTTGACCGGGGCTCGCCCGAAGAAGACCGCCGGGGCCGATATCCAGGTGGGCGTTTCGATCGACCAGGAAATGGCCAAGCACCTTGGCAGCTCGACCCGACTTCCATCGCTCGAACTTTCGTGCGACGGGGCCCGTAAATCGGGTGCTTGTGACTCCGGCTATTCGTGTGCCTACCAGTTCAATCTGTCGTGGCGTACCGAAAACACCCCGATGACCGCCGAGTCGAACCCACGTCTGGTGTTCGAACGTCTCTTCGGTCGTGGAACCGGTGACGAGCGTCAAAAGAACTTCGATCGCCGTATGTCGGAACGCCGCTCGGTGCTCGACTTCGTGATGACCGAAACGAAGTCGATGTCGTCGAAGCTTGGCCGCAACGACGTTCACAAGCTGGACGAATACCTGACCGGCGTTCGCGAAATTGAAAAGCGAATCGAAAACGCCGAACAGTTCCGTGACCTGCCGCAGGTCGAGATGGAAGCCCCGTCGGGCATCCCGAAGGATTACGCTCAGCACATCCGTTTGATGTTCGACCTGTTGGCCCTGTCGTTCCAGACCGACTCGACCCGTGTCGCTTCGTTCATGCTGGCTCACGACGGCAGCAATCGCAACTTCAAGGAAATTGGCGTGTCGGAAGGGCATCACAGCCTTTCGCATCACCAGAACAAGCCGGAAACGCTGGAGAAGATCGCCAAGGTCGACAAGTTCTATGTCAGCCATCTGGCCTACTTCCTCGAGAAGCTGAAGGGCTTGAAAGATCCTTCCGGTGCCTCGATCCTGGACAACTCGATGATTGTCTATGGTAGCGGACTGTGCGACGGCAACCGCCACAACCACGACAACCTGCCGCTGATCCTGGCTGGTAAGGGTGGCGGGGCGCTGCAGACCGATCGCCACATCCAGCTGGAAGCGAAACAGCGTACGCCAATGGCAAACCTGTTCGTGTCGATGATGGACAAGATGGGCATTCAAGATCCTGATTTCGGCGACTCGACCGGCTCGCTCGATATCATCTAAAAGCCGAACGCATCGAACTCGATGAATTCATAAGTGCCGCTGGCCCCGCTAGCGGCACTTTTTTTGTCGACCTTGGTCCTCAATCTGACGAATCGTCCCACATCGGCCTTGTAAATTTTGCAAAACAGTTGATAGACTCTCCCTCGCGCACCAAATACCTATGGGATGCGTAAAGGATCGACCGGCACCGATTGATGGCCGGTCTCTGATGCTTCTGCGACAAGGAGGTCGCGGTGCTCAACCGACGTCCACTCAAGCACAAATTGATGATTGGCAGCGGCCTGCTGCTGGGACTGGTTCTCGCCTTGTTCGCGGTTACCATCACCGGCGGTCTGTCGTACCGGCAAGTAGCGCGCGACATTAGTGCCCGCTCGGCCGAGCTTCCGCTGGCAATCGACTTCTCGCTGACGGTGACCGAGCTTCGTCACACGCTGAACCAGGCGAAACACTCGAAGCGGTTCGGCTTCCACGACACGCAGCTCGATCTGACCCTCATCCGCGAAGACTTCCGCACTAAGTTCCTCTCGGTGCAAGAAGCCCTCCGGCGTTACGAAGAGCAACTCAACCGCAGCTTTGCCGGCGACAGCGATATCGGCGACGACTCGGACGAACGAAACACAATCGGCGAGATACATGGCTCGCTGCACAAGCTGGACGACATCTACCAGAACGCCGACTGGTTCCTAAACGAGATCAAGAACGAAGAACTCTCCGGTGAAGTCGATCACCTGCACATGCTGGCTAAGAAGCTGCCTAGTTTTCTGATCGAAGACATGCAGCAGCTTAAAGATGAAGTCCGAGGCCAATACCGCCTTTGGATTTCCGCTTCAGCCGTGGTGATGGCGCTAACGGTCTTTGCGATTGTCTTCGCTGGCTATGCCAGTTGGCGCTGGCTGTTCAGTCCGCTTCGCACCCTGATGGATGGTTCGCGAAGGGTTGCCAACGGCGACTTCGATCACCGTATTCAACTCGATGGCCATGCCGAACTGGCGATCCTGGCGGATGCGATGAACGCCATGACGCACCGTTTCCAGGCGATCGAATCGAACCTGAACGATCAGGTTCAAGACCGCACACGCCAGGTCGTGCGGAGCGAACAACTTGCCAGCGTTGGCTTCCTGGCTGCGGGCGTCGCTCACGAAATCAACAACCCGCTCGCTTCGATTGCTTTCTGTGCCGAGTCGCTACGCTCGCGCATCAATGAAGGCATCGACGATTCGGATAACGAAACGACCCATTTCCGGGATTGCGACGTAACCGTATTGCAGACCTATCTCGGAATGATTGAGGAAGAGGCCTTTCGCTGCAAGGAGATTACCGAACGTTTGCTCGACTTCTCGCGTCTGGGAGATGTCGAGAAGACGGAAACTGACGTTCGCGATTTGGTGCAAGGCGTGATCGACATGGTCCGGCACCTGGGCAAGTATCGCGAAAAGAATTTGATCTTCGAGGACGACCAGGTCGCCCTCGCACCGGTCAACGGACCGGAAATCAAACAAGTGGTTCTTAACCTGATTACCAACGCACTCGACAGCATCGACCCAGGCGGAACCGTCCTGGTGAAGATCAGCGAAGATCGAGAGCAGGTCAAAGTCACGGTGAAAGATGACGGCTGTGGCATGACCGATGAAGTTCGTCGCCACTTGTTTGAACCGTTTTTTACCCGCCGCCGGGATGGCCAAGGGACAGGACTGGGGCTCTCCATTTCGTATCGTATCGTGAGCGATCACGGTGGTCAGATCGATGCATGGAGCGAAGGGCCAGGCCTCGGAAGTGAATTTAGTTTTACGCTGCCATGCAGGGAAGCAAGTAAGCGCAATGAGCGAAGACACCAAGCAGCCTGAATCGCTGAAGATTCTGTTTGCCGACGATGAGAAGTCTCTCCAGAAGCTGATGAGCCTAGAGCTCCCCCGGCTGGGACACACGGTCACGGTCTGCCCTGACGGCATTACCGCGATTGCTGCGCTGGAGAAAGAAGACTTCGACTGCATTCTCGTCGATCTCGATATGCCTGGCAAAAGCGGTATCGATGTGATCGAGAAGGCGAAGGAATTTTCGCCCGAGACCGAAGCCATCATCCTGACCGGCAAGTCGTCGACCGAGAGCGCGATCGCCGCGGTCCGCTTCAAAGTCTATGCCTATCTCACCAAGCCTTGCCGCTTGATGGAATTGAAGACCTTGCTGGAAGGGGTTGCCAAGAAGCGTGAGCAAGATCGCAAGATCAAGGCGCTCACCAGCCGGCTCGACCGCATCGAAGGCAAGTCGAAGCTGATCGGCGACTCGGGAGCGATGGAGATCGTTAACAAGATGATCGCCAAGGTCGCGCCGTCGAACTCGGCCGTGCTGATCCGTGGCGAAACGGGCACCGGTAAAGAACTGGTTGCCAAAGCCATTCACGATCAAAGCCTGCGGCATTCCCAGCCATTCGTGGCGGTTAACTGTGGGGCATTGCCTGAGAATCTGATCGAAAGTGAACTGTTCGGTCATCGCAAGGGCGCGTTCACCGGGGCGGAAGAGACCCGAATCGGTCTGTTCGAGGTCGCTCATGGTGGCTCGCTGTTTCTCGACGAAATCGGCGAGTTGCCCAAGTCGCTGCAAGCGAAGCTGTTGCGTGTACTCGAAACGGGCGAGATCCGCCGCGTGGGTGAAAACAGCTCGATCAAGGTCGATGTCCGAATCATCAGCGCGACCCACCGTCACCTGGAAGACATGGTTCGCGAAGGGGACTTCCGCGAAGACTTGATGTTCCGCATCAACACCTTCGAAATTCAGTTGCCGCCTCTGCGAGAACGCACCGAAGACATTCCACTTTTGGCCGAGCACATCAGTCGCCGGTTCTGGCCAACGATCCCGATGACGCATACCGTCTTCGCGACCGAAACCATCCATGCCTTGAAGTCGCACTCGTGGCCAGGAAATGTCCGCGAACTGGCGAACGTGGTCGAACATGCGACGATTTTGTGCGAAGAGCTGCCGATCCATCCGCAGCACTTGCCTCGCCGCTTCAACGAACAGGCCACCGTCGGTCCGCCACAACTACGAGCGGTCATGGGTCCGATGTCGCTTCGTGAACTGGAAATGCAAGCCATCCACGAGGCACTCGATCGGCACGAAGGTAACAAGCCACAAGCGGCCGAAGAACTCGGCATCAGCCTGAAGACGCTCTACAACAAGCTGAACCAGGCCACCGCCAGCGAGAAGTCGGCTTGAGCCGATCGCCAGATCTGTAAAAACTTCGAGGCCAGACGTGATTCACGCTGGCCTCGTTTGTTTTCTTGGCGATGATCCGCCCATCGATCGCGTTCAAGTCTCTTAGAACTTACGCACGACACCGATCACCACGCCCCGCACCTTGGCGTTCTTCACGTAGATTGGCTCCATCGTGCTGTTGGCAGGCTGCAAACGGATACGGTTCTTTTCGGGGAACCAATACTTGAGCGTCGCCTCGCCGTCGTCGGTTTCTGCCACGACGATATCGCCGGTCCGAGCCGAGTCTTGCTGCTTCACCACGACGTAGTCCCCGTCGTCGATGTGCGCTTCGGTCATCGAATCGCCTGAGACTTCCAGCACAAAGTGATCGTGGCGATTAAACATTGTGCCAAAGTCGACCCGATCGGTCTGGCTGATCGCTTCGTGCAGGACGCCTGCCGCGATCCGGCCTGCCAGTGGCAAACCGACTTCTTCTTCAACTTCGGCTCGCAGCTGGATGGCTCGCGACATGTTCTTTTCACGCGAGATAAGCCCTTTACGCTCCAGGGCTTTTAGATGACAGACCACGCCGTTGGGCGAGCTGATCTCGAACTGTTCGCCGATTTCCCGAACGGTAGGTCCGTAGCCGCGAGACTGGATCTTGTCGCGAATGAAGAGAAAGACGTCTTTTTGTCGCTTGGTGAGAGCATCGGTTGCCGACTGCGAACTTGCCATGTTCAGGGATCCTGATCCGTCGCGCTAATTCCCCTTCCAGCATGGAAAGGCGATGTCGGAATTAGAGCCTAGCCCCCCGCTGTACATATGTCAACTCCTATAAGGCGCACCGTCTGGCGATTTTTTTGCCACACCCCCAAACGTGACGTAGTGTTCAGTTGCCTTCTTCCCGTGAATCCGGGGCACCTTGCGCAATGGATTCCTCACGTCCCCCTTTTCTGGTCGATCCTTCCGCTCACAGGATAGGTGCCATGCTCCCCAAAATCGTATGCTTTCTTCGTTCGGAAGATGGCCCGACTTCGGTCGAATACGCCATCCTACTGGCGATGATCTTGATGGCCGTTATCGGCTCGATCACCTTCATTGGTACGCTTACCAAAGATAGCTTCAATTACTCGAAGACAGAAATCGAACGCACCTTCCCAGATCTGGGCGTCTAAGAAAAAAGGTGCCCCCGATTTCGCTCGAGGCCACCTCTATTTGATTCTCTGGTTCTAAACCAGGTTCGCTTACAAAGGCTGTCCATTCCAGCGAACGAACGCTTCCATCGCGAAGTACTCGGGCAGGCCAATCTTGTTGTAAGAATCTGCCGTACCCATGTTGCGGTCTTCGGCTCGCTCCCAGAACTCGCGTGGGTCGGTCCCGGGAAACAAGGCACTGTCCTTCTGACTTTCGTGCATGAAGATCGCCTGACGCTTCTTCAGCATGTCGGTTGGCGACAGCGGAACGCAGATCTCGATTTCGTGCAGCGGGTATTCCTGCCACGCTCCACGATACAGCAAAGCTTCCGGCCGGCTCCCCGTTTCCGCTTCGATCTCGAGCAGGGCGTTGAAGATCGCCATCGCACAAACGCGGTGCGTTCCGTGCGGATCGGACAGGTCGCCCGCGATGTAAACCTGTTCAGGCTGAACTTTCAGGATCAGCTCTTTTACGATCCGAACGTCCTCGGGGCCCAGAGGGTTCTTGGCTACCTTTCCGGTCTGATAGAACGGGAGATCAAGGAAGTGCAAATGTTCTTCCTGGCAGCCTGCCTTCAAGGCCCCGGCAATGGCTTCGCTGCGGCGAATCAAGCCTTTGATCGTCAACACGGCGTCGATGTCTGGCTCGCCAGGCGGCTTCGTTTTAAGCGACTCGGAAACCTGCTGTTCGACTTCGGCCGACTTCTGCTGGTCGATTCCGAACAAGCGGTTGTACTGCGTGACGAAATCGGCGAAACGCTGAGCATCGTGGTCAAATACCGCGATATTACCGCTGGTCATGTAAGCGACGTGGGCCTCGTGGCCATCGTCGACCAGGCGAATCAACGTGCCGCCCATGCTGATCACGTCGTCGTCCGGGTGCGGACTGAAGCAGATCGCTTTCTTCTTTTCTTTGCCGGCCGGATGGTACTCGATGGTATCCATCATCCAGCGGAACACACGGTGAGCCAGGCTTGGTGCCGGACCATGATGACGCAGCAACTGGTGCAAGTTGAACTTGCGGAAGTCGTCGTCGTCGAGCTTCAGCAATGCCTTACCGGTCTGTTCGCACAGCCAGAGCACGGCACGCTTGATCATCGTCTGGTCCCATTCGACCTGACCTTCGGTCCACGGCGTCGAGAACGCCGTCAACTTGCTGGCCGCTGCCGAGTCGACAAAGAACGACGTGTCGCGATGTTCCTGCAGGATGGTCGCCGGCACGCGATTCGAGATCGGACCTTCGATCGTTTCGCGAATGATCGAAGCCTTCCCTTGACCCAACGCCATTAGCAAGATCTTGCGTGCCTCGAGGATCGTACCGATCCCCATGGTGATGGCCTGGTGTGGGACGTTCTCTTCGTGGAAGAAGTCGGATGCAGCTCCCCGACGAGTGATCGGGTCGAGCGTGCAGAGTCGCGTGCGGCTGTTGCGGATACTGAAAGGCTCGTTAAAGCCGATGTGTCCGTTCGAGCCAATTCCCAGCAGCATCAGGTCGATGCCGCCTGCTTCGCGAATCTTGTTTTCGAAGTCTTCGCAATAGGCATCAACCTCGTCCAAGGGGATGGTGCCATCAGGGATGTGAATATTCTCCGACGGAATATTTACATGCTGAAAGAAAACCTCGTGCATCGTGCGGTGATAACTTTGCAGTTGGTCATGCTTCAAGCCGTAATACTCGTCCAGGTTGAAGGTAATGACGTTGGACAAGTCCAACCCTTCCTCCTGATGCATGCGAACCAGTTCTCGATAGACACCCATGGGTGTGGAACCGGTTGGAAGCCCGAGCACGGCCGTGGCTTTTTGAGCCTGTCGTTCGCGAATAATTGCGGCGACGATTTCAGCGACGTGGCGAGAGAGGGCTTCGCTGGTGGAAAAAACAGAGCAAGGTAGAGCGGTTGACTGGATCGACATCACAGGTCGATCAGCGGTTCGTTCAGTCATGATTCTCGTTGTTCAGGTTGTAGGAAAACGAAGGTGTCACCCCCGTTTGAGTAAAAATCTCGAACCGAATCGGCAAGTATGAACGATCGCGTCTGGGTTGAATAGGTAGCCCGTCACCGGCGAATCGGAATTTGATGCAAAAAAGCTACAATCCGCGGGACTTATTTAGGGAGACTCCTGGCGAAACCCCACTATATTTGAAGAAGTCGAAAAATTTCGTTTTTGCCTTGGCTCATCCCCTACTTCCAAGGCGACCGTTTCGGCTCAAGCCTTTTCACCAAAACGAGTTCCTCAAGCCCACCTCAAACTAATGCCGTGCGCCAATCGCTTTCTTTGCTTTGTTACCAGTTTTTTGGCCCTTTGGGTTGGACTGGGCGTTGTCTCGGCCGCTGAAACTCAGGCTCTCGAGGATCGACTTCAGATCCTGTTCCTGGGGGACAATGGCCATCACCAACCGGCGAAACGATTTGTCGAACTTCAGCCGGCGATGGAAGCCCGTGGAATCGATCTGAAGTACACCGATTCGCTGGCAGATATCACGCCAGAAACGCTTGCAAAATTTGACGGGTTGATGATCTACGCCAACACCGAGCGTATCGATCCGGCGACCGAAGCCGCCTTGATTCAGTATGTCGAAGATGGTCACGGCCTGATTCCGCTGCACTGTGCTTCGTACTGCTTCTTGAACTCGCCGAAATATATTGCCCTGGTGGGTGCCCAGTTCAAGAGCCACGGCACCGGGACTTTCCGCACCAAGATCGCCGAAGCGCAGCATCCGCTGATGAAGGGTTTTGAAGGGTTTGAAAGTTGGGACGAAACGTACGTCCATACCAAGCACAACGAAAAGAACCGCACCGTGCTCACCTATCGCATGGGTGATCACGAACAAGAGCCATGGACCTGGGTTCGCGAGCAAGGTAAAGGCCGCGTCTTCTATACCGCTTGGGGGCACGATCAACGTACTTGGACCAACCCTGGTTTCCAAAACTTGGTCGAGCGCGGCGTTCGCTGGGCTGTCGGTAGCGATCCAAGCGTTGTGCCTGCCTTCCCTCCGAAAGTCGAAGGACTGGTGACTGCCTTCGATCGTCCGATGGAAGTGCCGAAAGCCCAGAAGCCTAACACCGACGTTAAACCATTCGACTACGTTGACGTCGGTGCCAAGATTCCGAACTACACTGCTGGTGCCAACTGGGGCACGCAAGCCAAACCGCTGAACTTGATGCAGAAGCCATTGGCTCCTGAAGAATCGGAAAAGCATCTGGTGCTGCCAGAAGGTTTTGAAGCGAAGCTATTCGCTTCGGAAGAAATCTTCGACGGTGGCAAGCCGATCGCTATGACCTGGGACGCCAAGGGACGTCTCTGGATGTGCATGACGCTCGACTATCCGAACGAACTGCACACCTCCGGCCCAGGTCGCGACCGAATCGTCGTTTGTGAAGACACCGATGGCGACCTGAGAGCGGACAAGGTCACCACCTTCGCCGAGGGGCTCAGCATTCCGACTTCGATCGCCTTCCACGACGGTGGCGTGATCGTGCAGAACGGTCGCGAAACGCTGTGGCTGAAAGACACCAACGGCGACGACGTGGCCGACGAAAAGAAGGTAATGTTCACCGGCTGGAACATGCGTGACACTCACGGCGGTGTGAGCAACTTCCAGTATGGCCACGACAACTGGATCTGGGGCATGCAGGGCTACAACGACTCGCACCCTGTCGTGCAAGGAGTCGAACAGCCTGGCTTCCGCAACGGCTTCTTCCGCTTCAAGCCCGATGGCAGCAAGCTGGAATTCATTCGCTCGACCAACAACAATACCTGGGGCCTCGGCATCAGCGAAGAAGGTATCATCTTCGGTTCGACCGCCAACCACTGCCCTAGCGTCTACATGCCAATCCCGAACCGCTATTACGAAAAGGTTCGTGGCTGGACAGCTCGCCTGGTGTTGGACTCGATGGCCGATAGCCACAAGTTCGATCCAATCACCGACAAGGTGCGTCAGGTTGATCATCACGGCGGATACACGGCTGGTGCCGGTCACTCGCTGTATACGGCTCGTAACTATCCAGAACCATTCTGGAACCGCGTCGCGTTCGTTAACGGTCCGACAGGTCACTTGACCGGTGCGTTTGTTATCTCGCGAGATGGCAGCGGCTTCCATTCGACCAGTCCGTTCAACCTGGTTGCTTCGGACGACGAATGGACAGCTCCGATTCAAAGCGAAGTCGGCCCTGACGGCAACGTCTGGGTACTCGACTGGTACAACTACATCGTGCAGCACAACCCGACGCCGCATGGCTTCCAAACGGGCAAAGGTGCGGCGTACGAAACCGACCTGCGTGACAAGCGTCATGGTCGTATCTATCGCATTGTTTACACCGGCGAAGGTGCCCGTCCTGATCAGGCCTGGCAGAAAGACCTGACCAAGGCGAGCCCGGAAGAACTGGTCGCCACGCTGAAGAGCGATAACCTGTTGTGGCGTCGTCACGCTCAACAGATCCTGGTGGAACGTGCCAATCTAGATGTCGTGCCTGGCCTGATCGCCTTGCTGCAAGACGACACGATGGATGACATCGGCTTGAACGTCGGTGCAATCCATGCTCTGTGGACGCTCGATGGTCTGGGTGCGTTGGAAGATCCGAACAGCGATGCCGCCAAGGCTGTCTATGCTGCCCTGCAGCACACCGCCCCAGGCGTTCGTCGCAATGCCGTTCAGGTTCTGCCGAACGCCGACGAAAGCACCGCCGCGATCTTAAAGAGTGGCGTGCTGAACGATGTCGATCCTCAGGTTCGCCTGATGACGTTGCTCGCCCTGGCCGACTTGCCAGCCAGCGATGCCGCAGCCGCCGATATCCTGGCGATGATCTCGCTGCCTGAAAACACTCAGGACCGCTGGATTCCAGACGCCGCGACCTCGGCCTCGGCCAACCAGGGAGCCAGCTTCCTGAAGGCGGTCGCCAAAGCGGACAAGATCGCTCCGGAAACGCAGCGTCTGGTGGCGATTGTCACGGAACATTACGCCCGCGGTGGCCCGGTCGATTCGATCGCCGAGCTACTGCCTGCGGTCGATAAAGCCCAGCCAGAAGTTGCCGACGCGATTGTCAGCGGCCTGGCCAAGGGCTGGCCCAAAGATGCGAAGCCGCAAGTCACGGATCAACTGGACGAGTCGTTGGCCAGCCTCGCTCAGAAGCTGCCGAACTCGACCCGTGGTCAGTTGATTCGAATGGCGGTCAGCTGGGGCAGCGACCGCCTGACTTCGCAGCTTCAAGACCTGGTCGATAGCTCGCTCGAGAGCATCGAGTCAGGCGAACTGAACGCTCGTCAGACCCAGCAGTTGGCCAAGGAAATCATCGAGCTGAACGTGCAGATGGATCCACCGGTCGAAGCGGAACTGCTTAACACCGTTGGTCCTCAAACGTCGGCCGAAGTGACCCAGGCCATCCTGCTCGCTTTGAAGTCGAGCGAAAACGATTCGCTGGGTGAATACCTTCTGGATATTCTTCCGACGCTGACCCCATCGGGGCGCAAAGATGCCATCGGCGTGATGCTGGGACGGCCTGCTTGGACCAGCGACCTGCTGTCGGCCCTCGACAAAGGTTCGATCCAGTTGAACGAACTGGCACTCGATCAGCGTCAATCGCTGGCTCAACATCCTGACAAAGAACTGCGTAAGAAAGCCGAAGCGTTGTTCGCTCGCGGTGGTGCGTTGCCAAGTGCCGACCGCCAGAAGGTGATCAAGGAACTATGGGCCACCACCGAAGCCAAGGGGGATCCCGCCGCCGGCAAACTGGTCTTCAAGCGCGAATGCTCGAAGTGCCATATCCACAGCGGCGAAGGCTCGAAAATCGGTCCCGACCTGACCGGGATGGCCGTTCATCCGAAGTCGCAGTTGCTAACTGAAATCCTCGATCCAAACCGCAGCGTCGAATCGAACTACCGCACCTACATGGTCGCCACCCTAGACGGCCGCGTGCTGAGCGGTTTGCTCGCTTCGGAAAGCCGGACCGCGATCGAACTGGTCGACGCCGAAGGCAAGCAGCAATCGATCCTGCGGGAAGACATCGAAGAACTTCGTGGCACTCCGCAGTCGCTGATGCCGGTTGGTTTCGAGAAGCAGATTAAGCCGGAAGAGTTTGTCGACCTGCTCGCCTTCCTGACCAATCGGGGCAAGTTCGTGCCGATCTCGCTCGACAAGGTCGCCACGGCGGTCAGCACCGAGGGGATGTTCATCTCGAAGGATTCGCCAATTGAAACCTTGGCGTTCGATACCTGGGAACCGAAGACCTTCGAGGGAGTCCCGTTCCAGCTGATCGATCCTCAGGGAACGAGCAAGCCGAACGTGATCCTACTGAATGGTCCGTCCGGGTACCTGCCACCAAAGATGCCTAAGGGAGTCTCTCTGCCGTGCAACATGCCGGTCAAAGCGATCCATATCCTGGGTGGTGTCGCCGGCTGGGCCTCGCCTTACGGCGAAAAGGGTTCGACCTCGATGATCGTCCGGATCACGTACGAAGATGGCACGACCGAAGACCATCCACTGCGAAACGGCATCGAGATCGCGGACTATATCCGCCGGGTCGACGTGCCAGGGTCAAAGTTCGCCTTTGACCTGAATGGTCGCCAGGTCCGCTACCTGGCGGTGAGCCCGAAGGAAGCCAAACCGGTCAAATCAATCGATCTGGTGAAAGGAACCGACTCGACCGCCCCGGTCATCATGGCCGTGACCGTCGAAGCCGCTGAGTAACCTAAGTTGTTACTGTAGCGGATGTTTCAGCAAATCCCCCGTGGTCGATCGCTGGTCGCATGGGGGATTTTTCGTTCGCAAGATCCTTTGTCCGGCCAATCGCAGCCACAAGCCGCTTGGAATCTGTCATTGGGGGTTGCGATATCGGGTGAGCACCTATAAAATCTTGGGTTTCCACTCGGCAGAAATTTCAGGTTAAGGGCACCAGCGGCCTGTAAACCTCTGAGTCATATCGAGTTTGGCCGCGTCAGCATGCGGCTCAAAGTACGCCCGAAAGAGAATTATGAGACCAGCCAACCGCTCCAAAGCCCGCAAGCGTGCCAAGACCAAGGCCCGTGTATCCAAGAAGGATCCGATTTTCGTCGATGGCAAACGTCCACGTCCCATGTTTGTGGACTACAAGGACGTGGAGTTGCTGAAGAAGCTGACCAACCGCCATGGCCGCATCGTTGGTCGCCGTAAGAGCGGCTGCACCGCAGTGAGCCAGCACGCGGTTACCCAGGCGATCAAGCGTGCCCGCTTCATGGCACTGCTGGCCTACGTCAAGGACTAGTTCTCGGTACCGAGAACCCTTGCCAGGCCAATCAGCCACGGCTAACAAATCAAATAAGCCTGCTTTTTCACGAAAGCAGGCTTTTTCTATGCGCTTCCCCCATTGGCCTCGTATTGATTCACGCCTCGAACTGCCAACAATGGGGCAAGGAGTCCTTCATGTCGCAAACGTTTCAGACCACTCGCCGCGTCGAATTTCGAGATACCGACGCCGCCGGGATCGTGCACTTCTCGGCATTCCTCTTCTACATGGAACAGGTCGAGCACGAATTCCTACGTTCGCTGAGCCTCAGCGTCCATCACCCGCTGGATGAGTACTCGATGAGTTGGCCACGTGTTTCGGTCCACTGCGACTACAAAGGCCCCGCCAAGTTTGAAGAAGTGCTCGATGCCTCGTTGGCCGTTACCCGGCTCGGCTCGCGTAGCGTGACCTATCGCACCCGATTCCATCGCGACTCGGTCCTGCTGGCCGAAGGCTCGATCACGGCAGTCTGCTGCCAGGTTCAACCAGGACTGCCGCCCAAGAGCATGGACATTCCGGAGTGGTTCAAAGAGAAGCTGCTGCCGTTCGTCGACTCGTCTGCCTCCACTTAGAACTGACCGCATGTTTTCCTACCACGAACAACTCACTCTGCGACTGGCCGCCGGCCTGGGCGAAGTGGACGAAGCGACTCGCACTCGGCATAGCCGTTTCTTACTTGGCAAGCAGCAGCCCGATGGCGGATTCGCTGGCCGAGAAGGAGCGAGTGACCTCTATTACACCAGCTTCGGCCTGCGCAGCCTCGCGATCCTGGGCGAACTGCATGGAAGCGTCGCCGAACATGCCGCCGAGTTCCTGACGACGCGACTGGCCGGTCATGAATCGGTCGTCGACTTCATGTCGCTGATATACAGTGCCAAGCTGCTGGAAACGGCCGCCGGTATCGATATCTTTACAGATGCCTCCGCCGACTGGCGACGTAGCGTAGCCGATACGCTCAACGCGCTTCGCCGCGACGATGGCGGCTACGCCAAAGGCCCCGAGGGGATGGCCAGCAGCACCTACCATACATTCCTGGTGCTGCTTTGCTTGCAACTGATTCAGCAGCCGATTCAACAACCCGAGTCAATGGTCACGTTTCTGCTGTCGCAGGAATCGGACGAAGGCGGCTTCCGCGAGATCCGAGCGAGCAAGCGCGCCGGCACCAATCCGACCGCCGCCGCGATCGGAGCCCTGCGCATCCTCGATAGCCTGACCGAAGAGATCATTGACGGCACGCTCGACTTCCTGGTCGATATGCAGAACGACGAAGGAGGCTTGCGAGCCAACACGCGGATTCCGATTGCCGACGTACTGAGCACCTTCACCGGCATGCTCACACTGACCGATCTGGAAGCCCTCGACGAGATCGATCAGAACGACGCCCTCACGTACGTTCGCAGCCTGGAACAAGACAACGGCGGCTTCTTCGGAGCGGCCTGGGACGAGGTTGCAGACGTCGAATACACCTTCTATGGTTTGGGCAGCCTCGCACTGCTGCATGTACCTAGTCACTTCACCCTGGATTAATCGATCATGGCGGACCTCGTAATCGAGCACCTGGCGAAGGAGTACCCGACCCGGGCCGAATCGCTGCAGGTGCTGCAAGACATCTCGCTCTCGCTTTCCTCTGGTGAAAGTGCCGCAATCCTTGGCCCCAGCGGCTGTGGCAAGAGCACCCTGCTCTATTGCATCGGCACGCTCGAAGCACCTTCGTCCGGCAAGGTGACCCTCGACGGGCAAGATCCGTTTGCCCTTAACGAGACTGACCTCGCCCGCTTTCGCAGCGAGAACATCGGCTTTATCTTTCAGGACCATCATCTGCTGCCGCAGTTGACTGTGCTCGAGAATGTCCTCGTTCCCACGCTGGCCGAAGGCAGCTCTTCGCCGCAGCAGATCGAACGCGCCAAGATGCTGATCGAACGGGTAGGCCTCAGTCAACGGATCGAACACCGCTCGGCGGAACTCTCAGGCGGTGAACGCCAACGTGTCGCGGTCGCTCGTAGCTTGATCCACCAACCCAAGCTGCTGCTGGCGGACGAACCGACTGGTAACCTCGATAAAACCAACGCCGAATCGATTGGCAACCTGCTGCTGGAACTGCAAAAGGAAGAAGGCTCGATCCTGCTGGTGGTCACCCACAGCCAGGAACTCGCCACGATCTTCCAGCGGCAATACATGCTCGACGACGGAAAGCTGCAATCGCAAAGCTCCGTCCAACCCTCCTAACGCCAAGAGAGGCCTTTCCGATGAATCGTTGGCGTCTGGTTGTTCGCAGTACCTGGCAATTCTGGCAAACCAATCTGGCTGTGCTTTTGGGCGTGGCCGCCGCGACCGCGGTGCTTACTGGTGCGCTGATCATTGGCGATTCGGTTCGTGGCAGCCTTCGCGATCTGGCGTTGTCTCGCCTCGGATCGATTCATGAAATCTTGTTGGCCGACCGCTTCTTCCGTCCGGAGATCGCTCAGCAGATCACCACCGAAAACGCCAGCACCACCGCGGTGCCAATTGTTCTGATGCAAGGCACGCTGCAAACGATCGCGCCCAATCCTGGCGATCCTACCAAGGTCGCTGGAAACCTTGCCGTGCTCGGAATCGATGAAGCTTTCTGGCAACTAGGCGAGGTCCCTGGCTGGAAGCCGATCCCGCTGGCTCGCGACGAGATCATCCTCAACCAACCACTTGCCGACGAACTGATGGTTCAAGCAGGCGACCTGGTCACGCTGCGTTTGCCAGGCGGCAACGATGTTCCAGCCGACAGTCCCTTGGGTCGCAAGACTGCTGAAACGCAAAGCCTTCCTCGCCTGACCGTCAAGGCGGTGATTCCGGCCGAAGGTCTCGGTCGCTTCGGGATGCACCCTACGCAGCAGTTGCCAATGAATGCGTTCGCATCGCGAGAGGCACTGCAAGCTGCTCTGCAGCAAGACGATCGCGTCAACGCCGTGATGATTAGCCATCCCGACAAAGTAACGCTCGATCTTTCCAAGCTGGAACTAACGCTCGCCGATTACAACTTTGAACTCGCCCAGGTCGACCAGAAGTTCAAGCCGGCCGACGGCGACGACGAAACGATCTACGACTACTGGCAACTCACCAGCAGCCGCATGATCTTCGGCAAGACCGCCTCGCAGACTTTGCTGGAAGCGTTCCCTGATCAAGCCGAAACGACACTGACTTACCTCGCCACATCGATCGGCAAGGGAGACCTCCCAAGCGAAACCGATCCAGACTCGATTCCTTATTCCACGGTCACGGCACTCGACTTCGGCAAACTTGCTTATCCACTGCTTGACCAGGATGGCAAGCCGATCGCTCAGGTTGGCGAAGACGAAGTCGTGTTGAACTCGTGGGCCGCCAGTCGCCTGGATGCGAAGGTGGGCGATACGATCTATCTGCAATACTTCGAGCCAGAAAGCTCGCATGGCGTTGCCAAGGAAACCGGCCATACGTTCCGACTCGCCGCGATCACGCCGCTAACTGAGCCAACCCAGCCATTCCGACGTCGTCGTCCGCCAGTTTTCGATCAAGCCCCGACCACTGCCAACGATCCCGACTACACGCCAGTTGTCGAGGGAATTACCGATCAAGACTCGATCGACGACTGGGATCCTCCGTTCCCTTACGATAATTCGCGCATCGGCCGCGAAGACGAAGACTATTGGGACAACTATCGAACGACACCGAAGCTGTTTATGCCGCTGGCAACCGGACAGAAGCTGTGGGGCAGCCGCTTCGGCGAAGTCACAGCGATCCGCTTCCAAGGCACCAAGTACGAAGAAGCCGATCTGCAAGCGAAGCTCGAAGCAGCCCTGGCACCGAAGCGAGACGAACTCGGCTTCCGCGTGCTGACCGTTCGCGCCGACGCCTTACGTGCTGCCAGCGGAACGACACCATTCAATGTGCTGTTCATGGGCTTCTCGATGTTCATCATCGCCTCGGCGTTGATGCTCGTCTCGCTGCTCTTTCGCCTCGGTCTGGAACAACGAAGCGGGCAGATCGGATTGCTGCAGGCCATTGGCTTGAGTCGCAAAGTTACCCAGGGGATGTTGATGCGCGAGGCGGGTCTGGTTTCGCTGGCTGGCAGTGTCGCTGGGGTTCTGATTGGCATTGGCTACGCCTGGCTGATGCTGGTCGGACTACGAACCTGGTGGCTGGGTGCCGTCGTCACGCCATTCCTCGAACTGCATCTCGACAATCCAACGAGCCTGATCATCGGCCTGGTGAGTGGAACACTCGTTTGCCTGCTGACCATTTATGTGGGGATGCGCGGGCTGAAGAAGCTTTCGATTCGTGGACTGCTGCAAGGCTCGACTACCGATACGCAGCAAACCTACGGCAAGCGAAGTCGCTGGGCACTTTGGGCCGGAATCGCCGCGGCATTCAGTGCCGTTGGCCTGTCAGTTCTCGCAACGGGGCTTGGCGGCGAAGCCCAAGCCGGCGCGTTCTTCGGTTCGGGTGCCATGGTTTTGACTGCTTGCTTGATGCTGCTATGGCACGCCCTGCGAGGCGGCCTGGGCTCCGGCAACGCGAGCAGTTTTTCGCTGGGGCAACTCTCGCTGAGCAATGCTGCCCGAAACCCTGGCCGAAGCACATTGACCGTTGGGTTGATTGGCTCGGCAGCGTTCTTGATCGTTGCGATCGGTGCCTTTCGACTCGCCCCCACCGACCGCTGTGCTGGCGGCATGAACCTGATCGCCGAAAGTTCGCAGCCCCTTTATCACAATCTGAATACTGTCGAAGGTCGCATCGACACGGGCTTCAGCGAGAAAGAGGAGTCAGTCCTCGCTGGCTCGACCGTGCTTTCGCTGCGGGTTCAACCAGGTGAAGACGCAAGCTGCTTGAACCTTTATCAATCCAACAGTCCCCGCGTGCTGGGCGTGACGCCGGGGATGGTCGATTACTACGATCAGACCGACGTCACCTCGTTCGAGTGGGCTGGCTCGGCAGCGACGGACGAAGGAGAACGAAAGAACCCGTGGCACGTGCTCGATCAAGTTGCCAACGGAGATGATGCCCCGATTCCGGTCGTGCTCGACAAGAACACGGCGATGTATGCGTTGCACTTGTACAGCGGCGTCGGCGAGCAGTTCACCACCACTGACGACGACGGCCGCGAAACGAAGTACGTCGTCGCCGGGCTGCTTTCCAACAGTATCTTCCAAGGCAACCTGCTGGTTAGCGAAGCCAACTTCCTGGATCGATATCCCGACGTGAGCGGCTACGAGATGTTCCTGATTCGCACACCGGAAGGGAAGCAAACCGAGGTCGCACAGACCCTGGAAACGCGTTTGGCAGACCAAGGCTTCGATACGGTTTCTGCCGAACAGCAACTCACCAGTTTGCTGGCGGTTCAAAATACCTACCTGTCCACCTTCCAAAGCCTGGGAGCCCTCGGCCTTTTATTGGGAACGTTCGGGCTGGCTGCTGTTCAACTGCGAACGATCCTGGAACGTCGCTCGGAACTGGCCCTGCTCCGGGCCGCCGGTTTCGCCAACGGTCGACTTCAATCGCTGGTCATGCGCGAGACGATGGTCTTGCTGCTGGGCGGCTTATTGACCGGGGTAATCTCGGCCCTGGTCACGGTCGTGCCACACATGCTGTTTGGCGATGCCTCGGTGCCGATCGTTTCCCTGGGGGGCATGCTGGGAACGATTTTGATTGTGGGAATCCTCAGCAGCAGTCTGGCCGTGCGATCTGCCCTGAAGGGCGACATCGTCCCTGCCCTACGAGGAAGCTGATTCCACTTCCCCGGCCCATCAACATCTCGCCAACAACCGTTTGGCTCGTTAGAATGGCGAAAAGTCGTTCTAACAAGTATTTTGACGCTCCCCCTCGGACCAACCCTGGAGATTACCTTTCCATGTCGCACTTCCTACTCATTATCGCTGGTATCGCGCTCACGGCGTTGTCTTGGGGGAGCTATGGCCCAGTGCTGCATGAAGGACAACATCACCTGGGTAACGATCGCATCAAGCCACTGATCTGCGTCGGCCTGGCTTACCTGGTGATCGCTGTGATTTTGCCGAGTGCGTTTCTGCTCGCTCAAGGCAAGTTCACCACCGATTGGACCTTCAGCGGTTTCTCGTGGAGCTTTGCTGCTGGCACCGCTGGTACCTTTGGCGCGTTTGGCATCATCCTGGCACTGACCAATGGTGGTAAGCCTTGGATTGTGATGCCGCTGGTGTTTGGCTTTGCACCGATCGTCACCACCATCATTTCGCTGGCCACAAAGAACCTGTGGGCCCAAGCGAGCCCGATCTTCTATGCCGGTATCATCCTGGTGGTTGCCGGTGCGGTTACCGTGTTGGTCTTCGCTCCGAAGGGAGCTCCACCGGTGAAGACCGATCATGCCGCCAAGGCAGTGAAGTCGACCGAGCCTGGCAACACGCCGCCAGCCGCCGAAGATCACTCGGAAACCAAGTAGGCCATCTCAGGAAATAGCTCCCGATGACCGATTCGGTACTCAGCCCGCAATCCCAGATGGAGGCCATCGACTTGCAGATGGCCCATCTGTGGATGGTGCGCACGTTTCTGAAACATGCCGAAGAAACCGAAGAGGACGACGAACTGCAAGAAGTCGCCCGAACGCTGTACGATTATATGCTGGCTCTCGGCCCTGCAGCCCAAGCCGGCGATACGACAGCCTATCTGAAACAGGCCAAGAAGAAGTTCAGCAAGCTTCGCAAAGCGTGCGAACTGTTCGAGGAAATCCAGCCAGAGATCTCGGACCACACCAACTTCAAAATGGCAGCAATCAGTTGCCGACAGGTGATTCAGCAGGTCGAAGCGATCTTGAACGCTAGCACTTCGCCCGCCTCGTAGCCGGTTCTCTATTTGCCCCGCTATCAATTCTCGATATAACAGAGGCCCGATGGTCTCTGCCCCGGCACCCCAAGGATGGGATTTGCCCGGCGATTTACGAATAAAATGCCGCGTCAAGGAAGACGAGCCGTGAGCCTCCCCCCGCTCTTGCAAGCGTTCAAATCGATGCGTCCCGCCAAGGTTCTGGTCCTGGGGGATATGATCCTGGACCGCTATACCTACGGCAACGCCCAACGAATCAGCCAGGAATCGCCGGTCATCGTTCTGCATGCCGACGATCAGGAACTGCGTCTGGGTGGCGCGGCCAACGTCTGCAATATGCTGCGTGGCCTCGACTGCCACGTGGTCGCCGCTGGCGTGCATGGACGTGACGAATCAGGCACCCAGATGATCGAGCTCGCCCAGAAGTCGGGCATCGATACCCGTTTGATTGCCTGCGATGCTTCGCGCCCCACCACGCTCAAAGAGCGATTCGTCGGCCGAGCCGGCTCGCGTCATCCGAGCCAGATCTTGCGTGTCGACCACGAAAAGACCGAAGCCATTGGCGATTGGCTGGTCGAGAAGATCTATTCCGGCATTGAAAATCAGATCGAAGACTTCGACGTCATTCTGATTTCCGACTATGCCAAGGGGGTCTGCACACCCAAGCTGCTGCAGAAGGTGATTGCCCTCGCCAACGAACACAACATTCCTACGCTGGTCGATCCAATGCGTGGGCACGACTACGAACGCTATCGCGGGGCCACCCTGCTGAAGGCGAACCGTATCGAGACCGAACTGGCGACCGGCGTTTCGCTGAAGACCGTTCCGGATGCCGCTGCCGCTGGTAGCCAGCTTTGCCAACAACTCGATTTGCAAGACGTGATCGTTACGCTCGATCGCGACGGCATGGCATTGGTCAATCGCGATGGCAGCTCGTGCCACTTCCCGACCCAAGCCCGCAGTGTGTACGACATCACCGGTGCCGGCGACATGGTCCTGGCGATGCTGGGGGCCTGCATTGGCAGTGGCCTCGATCGCGAGAACTCGGTTCGCTTGTCGAACGTGGCGGCTGGCCTTGAAGTTGAAAAATCAGGCGTCGCGGTGATTCCGCTGTCCGAGATCGAAGCAGAACTTCGCACCGATCTACTACCGGGCCAAAAGAAGATTGTTACACACGCTCAAATCGCCACGATTGCCGAAGAGCATCGTCGCCGCGGCGAGAAGATTGTCTTCACCAATGGCTGCTTCGACCTGCTTCACTTTGGCCATGTGACGAACCTGACCGAAGCCTCGAAGATGGGCGAAGTGCTGGTCGTTGGTTTGAATAGCGACGACAGCGTCTCGAAGCTGAAAGGTCCGACGCGACCAATCATCAGCGAAACCGAACGCTCGGCGATGCTGGCCGCGTTGTCGTGCGTTGACTACGTGGTCGTCTTCGGCGAAGACACCCCGTACGACTTGATCAAAGCGGTTCGCCCTGACGTGCTGGTCAAAGGTGGCCACTATATCCCTGAAGAAATCCCAGGCTACGACATCTTGCAGCAGTACGGCGGCGAGATTCGTCTGGTCGATATTGTTGGTGGTTTTTCGACGACCGACATCATTCAAAAGGTAGCCGCGAACGAACCCATTCGTCGCACGGCCGCCTGAGGACAGCTCATGCCTGGTATCCGAAACATCGCAGTCGTACTTCCCAACTGGATTGGCGACGTCGTCATGGCCACGCCAACGCTGCGTGCCATTCGCGAAGGCCTGACGCGTGGCGATCGCCTGGTCGGGATCATGCGTCCCTACGTGGCCAAGGTGCTGGAAGGTACAGACTTCCTCGACGATACAATCTTGTGGGCCAAGAAGACGGACGATCCGAAGCAACGCTTCTGGAATGTCGTGAAGCAGTTTCGTCAGCAACGTTTCGATCAGGCCATTTTGCTACCCAACTCGCTGAGCTCGGCCGGTCTTGCCTGGCTGGGTGGCGCGAAAGAACGTGTCGGTTACCGCCGCTACGGCCGAGGTCCTTTGCTGACGCATAACCTTCTGCCGCCGGCCGTCGATGGCAAGCGTGTTCCCGTTTCCGCGGTCGATTACTATGTCGCCCTGGCGGAACTGGCAGGCTACGAGGTGCGTTCGCGAAACTGCGAACTCGGCACCACGCCGCAAGATGATTCGACCGCGAGAAAGATCTGGCGCGATTTCCATTTCTTTGAACGACGCGTGATCGTCTTCAATACCGGCGGAGCGTACGGCGGAGCGAAACATTGGCCGGTGGAATACTATCAACAGCTTGCCAAGCGTCTGGTTGCCGACAAACGAAATGCGGTCCTAATGATTTGTGGTCCCAGCGAACGCGAAGCGGTCGCGGCCATCGAACGGGAAGTGAACCATCCGGCGGTTCGTAGCCTGGCAGAACACACGCCGACGATCGGTTTAAGCAAGGCAGTCATTCGGCATGCCTCGTTAATGATTACGACCGACTCTGGTCCACGCCATTTCGCCGCGGCGTTCAATGTTCCTTCGGTGGCGATCTTCGGTCCGACCGATCCGCGATGGGCCGAGAACTATAACCCCAACGAATTGATTCTTTCGGCAGGTGCCGAGTGCAGTCCTTGCGCCAAACGCGAGTGCCCTTTGAAGCACCATCGCTGCATGCGAGACCTGGCGGTCGATCATGTGCTGAGTGCGGCGACGCGTCAGCTTGATTGGCAAACCGATCGTTCTCAGGCCGCTTAGTTGGTCGGCTCGCCGACACGCAGATCGTTTCGCACGTTGACTTCACTATCGATGGAGCGGACAACTTCTTGAGCGAGTTGCTTCTGATAGAACGTAGTCACGTCGCCCCGTAAGCAAACCGTGTTGTCTTCAAGTTCCACAACGATGAAGCGAAGGCGGGGAACTGAACTAGCGGCCAACGCTGTGGCCACTCGCGAGCGTATATCTTTCATCGAGGAACTGATCATCCGTAAATCCTCATGAGACCATTCCATGGGCAGGGATACCCTGGGCAGGCGAATAAAGAGAGAAGTGCAAAGGGATCGCCGCAGCTTAATCCGTCGCGCTGTGTTCCTCAAAGGCAGCGATCCACCCCATTAGTTGTAGGACTAGGGCAAGAAATGGTCAAGCTATTCCGCGGGGATCTTCCCCACTCGGCGCAAATGAGCAATGACCTGATCAGCTAACTGATCGACGCCGAAATCACCACCCTGTAGATGCACTTCTGGATTGACCGGATTCTCGTACGGGTCGTCGATACCGGTCATTCCCTTCAACAAGCCTGCCCGAGCCTTTTTATAAAGCCCCTTCGGATCTCGCTGCTCGCAGACATCCAGTGGCGTATCGACGTAGACCTCGATGAAGTCGCCGCTTCTTCCGCTCCCCTCGACAATCCGACGAACTTGCAGACGATCGAGGCGATAGGGACTGACAAACGCGGTCAGCACCAATACCCCAGCCTGGCAGAATAAGTTCGAGACTTCACCGATTCGGCGGATGTTCTCGGAACGATCTTCAGCGTCGAACCCCAAGCCGAAGCGTTTGGCCAGATGCGGCGGATACTTCTTCTCGAGAATCTCAGGGCTCGCGTTTAACCCATGCCGGACATTATCGCCATCCAGTAGAAAGGTATGGATGCCCATCGCATTCAACTTGCCATCGACCGCGTTGGCAACGGTGCTTTTGCCACTGCCACTCAGCCCGGTAAACCAAATCACACCACCACCATGTCCGTTCAGCTTTTCTCGATCGGCTCGGGAAACGTGGTGATCGTGCCAGGTGATTTCAACTTTTTCCATTGGGTGCGTCACGATTGGGGGAAGATGGGAAAGCTAGAGCCAGATTCTTCCTGACCCTTCAGGAGTAAACGCTCATTCCTCGATTCTAGCAAGTTCGCACAAATTCGCAGACAGCACGTTGCTCGGGCAACTCCAAACCAGGAAGAACAATGCTTCGCGGCACCACCGTCCCACGGGATGATTGGCCATGTAGCCTGCCCCTTTAGCAGAGCTGAGCGCGGCCTGGGTAATTCGCAGCACGAGGCTGTTGGCTCGCGATCGAATCTGAAGCGGGTCGCATTGATCGTCGCCAGAAGCGGCAGCGATCAAATCGTTCTTCAGCGACTCGAGTTCTGCCTCGAAGTGCTCGGTTGGTTCGGCGAACTCGACCCGTTTCTCGCGTTGCTCGGCCAGAAAACGATACGCTGCCAGCGAAAGCCCCACGGCAAGTGTTGATGTTTCCAGGCCCCCTGTGTTGGCACCCTTTCCTTTTTTCATGACGTCTTCGCGCGGTCCATCCAAGACCCATTCGGTCGGGCAGAAGACTTGTTCGAACTGAACCGGTCCGGTCTGGCTCGCAGAAAGTCCAACCAGCTCGGCCGGGTCCCCCAATTTAATCCCAATCCCTTTAGCAGGAATCGCCATCAAGAGTTGCCGTCCATCTTCCAGCGAGGCACCAACGACTAAAGTGTCCGCCTTCTTGGCACCGGTTACCCAAGGGCTGTAACCCTCCAGCACAAAGCCGCCATCGACTTCCTTGGCCAGCAAAGCAGGCTTACCAAGATGCTGCCGACTGGTGGTTAGGTGCGAGATACCCACCGTTGCGAACGTTTTACCGGAAAGCAGCCCCGGCAGCAGCATCCGCTTGAGACCGCTGTTCTCGCTGCTGGCGATCCGGCGACACGCCCCTGTTCGCTGCGTAATGACGAAGGTTGTCGTGAGACAGCCGGCCGACAACTCGAGGTATCCGCGGACAACATCCTCGGGCGACCACCCGAGACCGCCATCCTCTTGAGCGACGAACCAGCGGAAGACACCCATGCGTGCACAAATTTGTAGCTGCTCGTGGGGCCAGTCATGGGCCGTAGGCAGGAAATTGGCTAATTGACTTAGCTGCGCGCAAAGTGCCTCAAGATTAGGTGAATCGGGTGTGATGATTTCGTTAGACGACATTTGATAGTTCCCCTCGTTCACGGCTAAGACAGCAATGCTGGCGGCTTGGCACCCAGTTTGCTTCGAGAAAGTTTCTTCCCGATCATTGCTCACTTCATCATTTCAATCGCCCCCACAATAACAAGTTAGCGGTGGTTAAGGATGGTGCTTCTGGAAAGAAATCACGACCACGTCGTCGGTTAACTCAGGCATAAAACTCCTGTTCATTGGTGGGTGATCGCCGCCCAACGCTTAGTCCCTGAGGGGGCGTCCGTCCGGCACACAACTCTATCACGCAGATTCGTACCAAGCTGTTCCGCTCATGGACGCATCGTTTTAGTCGAAGCGATGTCGTCCCGATTTGACTTGGCAATGCCTTATTGGTTAATCCCTTAGTGCGACGCAAACGGCGTCGTTGGCAATGCAGCAGGAGGATGGTAAAGGCTGCTCCCTGTTCAGGTTGGCCTTCCCACAGAATCGACTCTCACCGTAAGCTACGCCAAGCTGGCAAGCTGCGAAGAGAATGATGGATCACGAACGATGGAATTCGGATGCTGGCATCGATTTCCTCCGATAAAGACTCCTTTGCGATCGCATGCAGGGGTCGCGTGTTGGTTTTCAACTCGCTACATTGCCAGTGTGCATCGAACCTGAAGCCCTTGTATTTTCATACCAGTTAGGTGACCGCGATGAGCCAGGCTGAAATGACAAGAACTGAAGACGAAAACGTGACGGCACCTGTCGAACTCTCCGCTGAAAAGTTGCACGAGAAGTGCATGGCATTGGCCAACAACTTGTGGTGGACTTGGCAGCCCGACGTCTTCAACTTGTTCCGCGATCTCGACCCGATCCGTTGGCGTCAACTCGACCACAACCCGATCGCTCTGCTACGAGAATTTACGCCAGACCGGCTGGAAACACGTGTCGCCGAAATGGTGCTCTACAGCCGTATCAACCACGCCTATCGTCGGTTGAAGGAATACATGTCCAGTAGCACTCCATGGGCCGATACCCATGCCGGCGTGCTCGGATCGAAGCCGGTCGCTTACTTCTCGGCCGAATTCGGTATCCACGAATCGATTCAGATTTACTCAGGCGGTCTCGGCGTTTTGTCGGGCGACCATATCAAGAGTGCCAGTGGCCTGGGCGTGCCGCTGGTGGCGATCGGCCTCTTCTACGATCAGGGCTATTTCAAGCAGCACCTGAACGAAGAAGGCTATCAGATGGAAGAGTATCAAGACACCAAAGTCGAGAACCTTCCGATGAAGCATGCCGTCGATCCTGAAGGCAAGCCAATCACCGTCACCGTCGAACTGAAGGGTGGCAAGCTGCTGGCCAAGGTTTGGCAGATGAATGTCGGTCGCGTGCCACTGTTCCTGCTGGACTGCGATGTCGACGGCAATAGCCCGGAAGATCGCGAATTGACCAGCCGTCTGTATGGTGGTGACGAACGTACCCGTATCCGTCAGGAAATGGTGCTCGGCGTTGGTGGTATCAAGGCTTTGAAGGCATTGGGCATCACCCCTGGCGTGTACCACCTGAACGAAGGCCACAGCGCATTCGCCACGCTGGAAGCCGTTCGAGATCACATGCACGAAGATGGCATGAGCTTCGACGACGCCCTTCGTGAAGTTGCCAAGCGAACGGTCTTCACCACGCACACGCCGGTCCCTGCCGGTCACGACCGCTTCGACGCCGGACTGATCGAAGAACACCTCGGACACCTCCGAGAGTCGATCAGCATCTCGCACGAACAGTTGATGGGCTTGGGTCGTGTCGACACTAACAATCAGCACGAAACGTTCTGCATGACGGTGCTTGGTCTGAAGGCTTCGCGTCGTGCCAATGCCGTGAGCCAACTGCACGGACACGTTTCCCGCAGCATGTGGGCTCACCTCTGGCCATGGCGTGTTGAAGAAGAAATTCCGATCGGGCACATCACCAACGGCGTTCACATTCCATCGTGGATCGCCTGGCAGATGCAACAGCTTTACGATCGCCACTTCCCAAGTGGCTGGTATCACCACATGGGCGAGCCAGATGCCTGGCAGTTCATCCATGAAGTTGATCCTGGCGAACTGTGGGAAACCCACGCCACGCTGAAGAACCTGCTGCTGCAGTTCGTTCGTCGTCGTATCTCGCGTCAATGTCGCCGTCGTGGTGAAAGCGATGATGCAGTGGAACGAGCACGAACCGTGCTGGATCCGAACGTCCTGACGATCGGGTTCGCACGTCGTTTCGCCACTTACAAACGAGCCGACTTGTTCTTGACCGACGTCGATCGCCTTGTCGAAATGATGAGCGATCCAAAGCGTCCGGTTCAGTTTATCTTTGCTGGTAAGGCTCACCCGAAAGATGAGCCAGGCAAGGCGAAGATCAAGAAGATCCAGAACCTGCGTCACGATCCGCAGTTCCGCGACAAGATTGTCTTCATTGAAGACTACGATATCAACGTTTGCCGTCACATGATCCAAGGTGTGGACGTCTGGTTGAACAACCCACGTCAGCCTCTGGAAGCTTCGGGTACTTCGGGCCAAAAGGTCGTCCTCAACGGTGGCTTGAATTGCTCGATCCTCGACGGTTGGTGGGCGGAAGCTTACGACGGCCGTAACGGCTTCGCCATCGGTACCGGTCGCACCCATACCGATACGGCCAAGCAGGATGCCCGTGACGCCGAGGACCTTTACAAGGTGCTCGAAAACGAAGTCATTCCGCTGTACTACGACCGCGATGTCGACGGTCTGCCACGCGACTGGATCAAACGGATGATGTACAGCATCAGCACCCTGGCTTGGCGATTTAGTGCTCACCGCATGGTCGCCGACTACACGAAGCTGTGCTACGTACCAGCCGCTGGCGGTCTCAGCAGCCAGATGCCTACCTAGTCATCAGCCCTGAAAAGCTTGTGAGAACAACGAAAAGGACCTGGATTCCAGGTCCTTTTTTTATTGCGCGAAAAAGGGATGACGCTTGCATCAATTCATCGGAATTCGACCTGACACGCCCCATCTCGCTTGCCATAATAGATGCTTCCGGCTGGCAACTTACCCCCCAACGGCTCCGGCATAGATCTGGGGCGATGGGCCATCCGGCGTGGCGAACCCGCGCGCCACACCCTCCAACAACACCACGATTTTCTCATTCATTTATCTTCTCTATCTCGTGCGATATGGGCATGGTGAGCCTTATGACTTTCGAACATTGGAAACGGGCCTGGCTATTTATCCCTCTATTGCTCCTGCTGGCGCTCCCTTGCTCGGCAGAAGCAGGCAAGTTCAAAGTGGGGGACGTCGTCCAGGTATGGGACGACTTCGGCAAAGAATGGAATAACGGCACCGTCACCGGCGTCAACCGTCGGGGCGAGCTTCAAGTTGAAACGGCCAGGCATGGCAGTCTGCGTCGCGAAGTCTACAATCCGCGCGCAGTTCGTTTCGCTTACGAAGACGGTGCGATTGGTCCGGCTCGCAACTGGACCGATGCCACCGGTTCATTCAAAGTGATGGCCGCTCCGCTGGGAGTCTATGGCGACACGCTGAAGATCCGTAAAGAAGATATGACCGAGTTGGAAGTTCCAATCTCCAAGCTGAGCGAATCGGACCAAAGTTATATCGAACGCATGCGCCGCGAACTGGGTGGCGCTGCCGCTCCAACACCTGAAAACTTGCCGATGGAAAACTACGGCGACGTCGAAGGGGCTCGCTTCGCTTTGGCGCTGCAGGCCAACGGTGGACGCATCGCGCTGCTGCCAGACCCGATCCCACCTTACCTTCAACTGAAAGAAGGGGGTACGGCTTTCGGTCGCATTGGTGACGGCTTTGACGGCGAAGAGTTCGGCGTGATCATTCCGGTGGGTGGACCAGAATCGCTGGTGCTCGCCTCGGGTGAATGCCATCCGCGCTGGTCGCACAGTAAGGTCGATCCTTTCACGCGGCTGCTCTGGGTTTCGATCGCCGACCGCAAGATCATCAACCAACAGAAGCTGCCTCCCGACGAGTACGTGCTGGACTATCATCCCCCTTCGCATCGCCTGTTGACCTACAGCTTTGTCGACGGTGGCAACGCCAACAACGACAAGAAGATTGCTCTGGCGATCTGGGAAGTGCTGCCCACCGACGAGATCGTCAAACCGGTCGCCCGCTGGGAAGCTTACCCCGACGAACGAAGCTGGGACAATCCTTGGGCCAAGATCATCGACGGGCAGATCGTGCTGCAGCGTTGGAACAAGTCGGAATACGTCGCCTGGAACGTTGACGAAAAATCGATCGCATATCGCCTTCGCCAGGAATCACGAAGCGACTCGCTCCCGTCGTTCAGCGGTGGTAAGCGTTATGCGTTTCTGCCCGATCAAAGCAGTATCCGCGTATTCGACCCAACGACCGGCGTCATGCTGACGTCGCTCCCAGCCCCGAACGGGGCCAAAGCGGTCGCCATTAGTGAAGATGGCAAGCGTGCCGCCGTGCTCGATCGCAACCAACTGGCCGTGTGGGATCTGACCGACGCCAACAGCGAGCCAACCTATTACCACGCCGACGACATCGGCCGGGCCTGGGTCGACAGCATGTTCTGGCTGGGGACCGACAAGCTGATGGTGAAGACGAATCGCGAGATGCTGCTGTTCAGCATTCCGCAGCGAGTGGTCGTCTGGAGCTACCAGTTCGAGCACACCACCAAGCATGGCAACGGTGAGCGTCCGCTGGTGCACGTGGTGAACGACCACCTTGTGTATGGTGCTTCGGTTCGCGATAACAACCGCAACGAAGGTCTCGCCGTTGGTAACGTTAAACTGCCCGGTCCAAAGGTGGCCGAAGTGTTCGGTGCCATTGACCGGGAAGACCTGGAAGTCATCAAGCCAGGCGAGCATGTCCGTCTGGAAGTTCGTTGCGGCGACGACTTGAATCGCGACGTTTATTTCAGCCTGGTCGAGAAGATCGAGAAGAACAACTGGATCCTCGACAACGAAAATCCAACCGTGACCATGTACGCCGATATGAAGCGGGGTAAGACCCAGTCGGCCACCTACGAAATCGTCGATCACTTCAACCGATCCCAAGGAACCGAGTCGGTCACGTACACCCCCAACGAGTATTCGCTGAAGATTGTGCGAGGCTCCGACGTGCTGTGGAGCAGTTTCATGGGAGGCGGTTTACCGGATCGCTTCACGATCTTTGGTGACGCGTCGATTCAAGAGATCGTCAACAAGTGGGAAGTCCCCAGCGTGAGTTTCTTCTCGCGGGCCGACATCCCGGCGCGCGTGATTCACAAAGACTATCGCCGCGGGCTCGGTACGACGCAGATCACCACGCGTGGTCTGATCCCAGGCGAACTGAAGCCGCCACCAGAACCAGCCGGTGGTGCCGATGGCAACAAGTCGAAGACCGAAGAAAGCGACGACGATGCTCCCTGGTCGAAGCCAGAAACCTCGTCAGACGACGCCCCTTGGTCCACGCCTGGCAAATCGACCGGTTCCGCTCCGTGATTTGATTTCCAGAAGCCTTCGCTTCACAACTCTGATCACACGGATCGCCCTAACAGAAAAAGGTTGGCCGCGAGCTTCTTCGCAGCCAACCTTTCTTCTTTCTTGTTGCCGTCTGATCGAAGAGTCGTCGTGCGTTACGGTTTGACGATCAGTTGACCAATCCGTTTGCCGGTGTTGTTTCCCAGCGTGTGCCAGTCGTTGATGTCGGGAAAGCCATCGATGAAGATCTGCATGAACCGTTGCCAGTCGTTGGGATGCAGCGTCAGACAGCCATCCGAGAATCTAGCGCTGTAGAAACCATTGTGCACGTTGATTCCGGAAGAGATCGTCTTGCCCGGGTTATCGCTTTTCACCGTGACCGAACTTCGAGCATTCACCAACAGACCTGGCCGAACTCCCTGCTCTTTCACCACCAGGTCGGCTGCCGTTTGCTTCGCTTTGTTGCCACCTTGATGAAAGCCGATA
The DNA here is from genome assembly GCF_039541315.1 of Bremerella cremea. Classification (GTDB taxonomy): domain Bacteria; phylum Planctomycetota; class Planctomycetia; order Pirellulales; family Pirellulaceae; genus Bremerella; species Bremerella cremea. Next base: position 1,486,842 of record NZ_BAABFZ010000003.1, read on the forward strand.
TGCAACGGGTAGGTGCCGTCGATCACGTGCCCTTTGATCGTCATGTCGTCTGGCCAGATCGAACCGCGAAACGTCCCGGTCACGCCGCCAGACAAGACAAAGCTTGACTCGTAAGTACCGCCATACGTTGGTGCGAAACCTCCTTGGCGTTTGGTCTTCTGCGGGAACTTATTGTCATGCTGAACGGTCAACGTGATTGCGCCGGCAATCGCTCTTGGTGGTGGAGGCGCGGCGGCACCGACCACGGCGATCATCGCCTTCCAGGTCTTGCCACCGACGTCGATGCGCTGATCGGCCTGGGCCATGCCGACGCGACGAACCTGAAACTGCGTGATCGCTTTGACGGTACTCGACTGCGAAGCGATCCGAGCGATCACCCCATCGACACCGCCAGGGCTGAAGGCAGGTACATTCAACTTTCGAGCAATATCGGTCAGCATCCGCTGAACCGTTTTCACGTCGGTGGCATGGTTTACCGCTCCACTCTCATAACTTCCGACGGACGCGGCGATCTGCCACATAGCATGTTTCCTCAAGCAAGTTGCACCTTCTGGTGACCTGATTAACGTCCCAAGGCGGGTTCGGTTGCTTCGAATCCCCAAAAGTTATCCAACTTTTCTAGTGACGCCTGATCAGCGCAGCTTGAAGTAGCGAAAAACTGGCCTCTTTCCGCAGATCTGACTGTAATTGCCGACTGCGAAGAACGCGGCGGAGGTGGCCAAGAAATTACCAGAGCCTCCGATTGCCGAGGCTGGATGCCTGATCGACCAGCAAGTCTGAGCGTTACGAGTGCAATCTTCCACACGCGCACTCAAGAACCAGTACCGATGTCGCCGATGCCACCACCAGCAATCGTCTGTGCGATCGAGATCGGTAATCCGCGACAAGTGAGATCACCGCGCGATTCATCCCCGTTGAAAGCGGCTAAGGGAAAGTCGTTGGAATGCTATCGATAACATGGCATGAATATCGGATGAACCTCGCGAGATGGCTTCGAATCGACCACCTGCCAGGACGTAATTGGTGTATTGTTTGCACCTCGTTTCCGCTTTCCTGAAAGAGATCTCGGCTGAAAATTGGCGACCCTCGATTCATGGTCCATATTTTCAAGTAGCCCCTGCCCCCGGGACGCTGCAGGAAAGATCGGAATCGTTTTGATTCGTCGTTAATGAGTTCCTAGCTAGAAGTCGAACCCATGGGCCAGTTTCATATCGCCATCACGCATCAGGCTAAGCCTGGCAAAGAAGTCGAATACGAAGCAGCGCTGCGCGAGTTCGCCAAGAAGTCGCTCGACGAACCAGGCGTATCAGGTGTGTTGCTCCTCGCTCCGGTACCTGGGTCTCTGGGCAAAGAGTATGGCATCCTCCGCACATTCGACAGTCAGGAATCTTGCGACGCCTTCTATCACTCGGAAAGCTACCGAGAGTTCCATCGTCGCACGCGACCATTGGTGGCCGATGATGCCAAGCGTCATCGACTCGATGGGCTGGAAGGTTTCTTTCGCGATCCGAAAACAAGTCCGCCGCGTTGGAAGATGTTTGTTGTGACCTGGCTGGGCGTCTATCCGAGTGCCCTGCTCTTCTCGATGACGATCCCACCGATGATCGGCTTCATGCACGACCTTCTGATCCGAGCGATCGTGAACGTGGCCGTTGTCGCGTCGCTGGCGTGGGTGATCATGCCGTTTCTTACCAAGCTGTTCCGCCCATGGCTTTACCCCGACGGACCGAAGCCAGTGATCCAAGACTTCGCGAGCACGCATCGTCCGCTGGGACTTCCCGAGCAAGAAGCCGTTCCGGGCTAGAACCTGTCCCCCCTCTGTTGAGCCATTTCGATCATTTGGCAATTTTATCTGTTGCAACACAATACGGGACACCGTATAACTACACCCATGAGCAGCAAACATGACAACACGCGAAACGGATTGGCCAACGAGATCGGCAAGCGAACTTCGTTCAACTGTCCTCGTCAGGAAGCCTATCTGAACCTGATGCGAACGCATGCCCTGCTTTCGACTCAGGTTTCGCGACTGCTCAAAGAGCACGGCCTGACCGACCCGCAATACAATGCCCTCCGCATTTTGCGTGGCGAAGGCAAGCCGATGCAGACCTATCAGATCGCGGAACGGATGATCTCGCTGCAGACCGACATCTCTCGGCTAGTCGAACGAATGGTGGCTGCCGGGCTTGTCGATCGCAATCGCAGCGAAGACGATCGCCGCGTGGTGTGGGTCTCGCTCACCGAGAAGGGACAATCGATACTCCAAGAGCTCGATGCTCCCATCAATCAACTGCACGAATCGCAATTCCAGGACCTCACCCAAAAGGAACTGAACTCGCTTAGCGAGCTGTTGTTTCGTGCTCGAAGATGACCTCCGGTCTCTCAATTGAATTTTTTTAACTCAATATCTGTTGCAACTCACTTTTTCAAACTGAAGGATTTTGAACCATGGCTAACATTCTCGCAAACACCGACGGCGGACTGATCACGGCAGACAACAGCGTGTTGGTTTTCATTGACCACCAACCGCAGATGTCGTTTGGTGTCAGCAGCGGTATCGACCGTCAACTGCTGATGAACAATGTCTTGATGCTGGCCAAGGGTGCCAAAGAGTTTGGTGTCCCTACCATTCTGACGACGGTCGAAACAGAGTCGTTCAGTGGTCCCATGTGGCCGCAACTGCTCGATATCTTCCCGAACCAGCAGCCAATCGAACGCACCGGGATGAATTCGTGGGATACGCCTGCGTTCCGCGATGCCATCAAAGCGACCGGTAAGAAGAATGTCATCCTGAGCGGCTTATGGACCGAGGTCTGCATTACCTGGCCGACGCTGAACATGCTGGCCGAAGGGTACAACATCTACGTCGTCGAAGACGCCTCGGCCGGAACTTCGCCGGCAGCACATGAAGCAGCTCTTTCCCGCATGGTTCAAGCAGGTGCGGTTCGGATGACATCGGTCGCAACCGTCCTCGAGTTCCAACGTGACTGGGCTCATCGCGAACATTACGACGCCTTGATGAATATCTTCCGCGAACATGGCGGGGCATACGGTGTGGGGATCGAGTACGCTTACACCATGGTCCACAAAGCCTCGCCGGCCCGAAAAGTTCTGGCCTAGTCCAGGCTGTTAATCAGCGGCCAGGGATCCAAGCACTTCCCTGGCCTGGCGTTGGCGAAATTGTCTTCGCATTCACGGAAAAGGGAAACGCATGAACCGCGTCCATGTTGCCATCACGCACGAAGCCCGTCCTGGTCGAGAAGCGGATTACGAAACCGCTCTACGAGAGTTCGCTCGCGACTCGCTTCACGAACCAGGCACTGCAGGCGTCCTTTTGTTGGCGCCGGTCCCAGGCTCGGTTGGCTGTGAGTACGGTATCTTGCGTTCCTTTGAAGATCAGGCCTCGTGCGATGCGTTTTATCGCTCGGAACGTTTTCGCAACTTTCACGAACGCACCAAATCGATGGTGGTGGAAGAAGCGACGCGTCGCAAGATCGATGGGCTCGAGATGTTCTTCCGTGACCCGAAGAAGAGTCCGCCGCGTTGGAAGATGGCCATCATTACCTGGTTGGGCGTCTTTCCTAGTGTGCTGTTCTGGGGAATCGTGCTGCCCCCAGTTCTCGACAACCTCCACAGCCTGTTCGCAACCGCGGTGGCAACCATGTTTGTCACCGTCACGTTGGCTTGGGTTGTGATGCCAGTACTGACTCGTTTCTTTGCTCCCTGGCTGCATCCGCCAGTTACTCATATTGGGATATTGGACCATGACCCCGCAACTGATTCTTCAACACGGTAAGATCACGACGCTCGATCCATCTCAGCCGGAAGTGACCGCCGTGGCGATCACCGACGGCAAAGTCTCAGCCTTGGGAAGCGATTCAGAGATCCTCCCGATGGCAGACTCTCAGACCAAAGTCATCGACCTGAATCAGCGACGAGTCATTCCCGGTCTGAACGACTCGCACTTACACGTCATTCGCGCCGGCTTGTATTACAACCTGGAACTTCGCTGGGACGGCGTGCCAACCGTCGCCCAGGCCCTCGAACAGCTTCGAGTTCAAGCCGAGAATACGCCGCCGCCGCAATGGGTTCGCATCATCGGCGGCTGGAACGAGTTTCAATTCGCCGAAGGTCGCATGCCCACCCTCGACGAGATCAACCAGGCCGCCCCCGATACTCCGGTATTCGTCCTGCACCTTTACGATTCGGCCATGCTCAACAAGGCGGCCCTTCGGGCACTTGGTTTCGACAAAACAACGCCGAATCCACCCGGCGGCCTGATTGCTCGTGACCGTCAAGGCAATCCTACCGGACTGCTGATTGCCGAGCCGAGTGCGTTGATTCTTTACTCGACGATCGCCAACGCCCCAAAGCTTTCGTACGAAGACCAATTGAATTCCACCCGGCAGTACATGCGCGAGCTCAATCGGTTCGGGGTGACCAGTGTTTCCGACGCAGGCGGCGGCGGGCAGAACTATCCCGATGATTACGCCGTGGTGAAAAAGCTGGATGACGATGGGCATCTGACGCTGCGGATTGCTTATAGCCTGTTTGCCCAGAAACCGGGAGAAGAACTGAATGACTATCGTCGCTGGCTGGGCATGACTCGCCCAGGTGCCGGCAGCGACTTGCTGAAGGTCAACGGCGCGGGCGAGAACCTCGTTTGGAGTGCCGCCGACTTCGAGAACTTCCTCCAGCCGCGACCGGATCTTCGTCCGACGATGGAACACGAGCTGGAAGCGGTTGTTCGCACGCTGGCCGAATCGAAGTGGCCTTGGCGAATCCATGCGACTTACGACGAATCGATCGGACGCTTTCTCGACATCTTCGAACGGGTCCATCGCGACACACCAATCGATCAGTTGCGTTGGTTCATCGATCATGCCGAAACGGTTTCCGATCAGAACCTCGAACGTATCGCGGCCATGGGAGGCGGGATCGCCACCCAGCACCGGATGGCGTACCAAGGCGAGTACTACATTCGCCGCTACGGGGCCGAGTCGGTGAAACGAAAGCCGCCGCTGCGTAAGATGCTGCAGATGGGACTGCCAGTCGGTGCAGGGACCGACGGAACTCGTGTTGCGAGTTACCATCCATGGACATGCTTGTGGTGGATGGTGACCTCGAAAACGGTCGGCGGCACGGTCATGCATGACGAAAGTGATCGCCTGTCGCGAGAAGAAGCGTTGCGACTCTATACCGCGGGAAGTGCCTGGTTCAGCCATGACGACGACAAGAAAGGCACCTTGAGTGTTGGCCACTATGGCGACCTGGCCGTGCTGAGCGACGACTACTTCTCGGTCGAAGAGGACGCAATCCGCGGACTCGAAAGTGTGATGACAGTGGTCGGCGGCAAAGTGGTCTATGGGAATGAAGAGTTCCGTTCCCTGGCGCCACCACCGCCAGCGGTCAGTCCCGATTGGTCGCCGGTAGCTCGCTTCGGCGGCTACGACAACTCGCAACCAGCACCGCCGCAACATCAACACCAACCGATCATGGCGGCCGATGGTCGAGTCTGGTCGAGCGGCTGTGGCTGCGGCATCTAGTTCTGAAGAGCGGTTTAGCGTGAAGCTCACCCCTCCTTACGGGAGTACAGCGACAAGATCCACTCCTCTATCAATGCAATTTCATGGCTGATTTTCACGCTAACTGACAAACAGCCATTGTCCATTCCCAAAGTGGGCATAAACTGAAAATATTCGCGCGAATATTTATTTTTATTGCCCGCTGCACAAGGACGCCCCGTCATGCAAAGAAGAGGTTTCACGCTGGTCGAGCTATTGGTGGTGATCGCCATCATTGGTGTGTTGATCGCTTTGCTGCTGCCGGCAGTCCAACAAGCTCGTGAGGCAGCCCGTCGTATGAGCTGCAGCAACAACCTGAAACAGATCGGGTTGGCTCTGCACAACTATCACGACACCTTCAACACGTTCCCACCTTCGTCGATCGCCGGCGCGGCCAACACAGGCGCGCACGGCCCGACCGCCTGGGTTTCGTTGTTGCCCTTCATGGAACAAGGTGCTCTGTTCAATCAGATAAAGACCACCTCGAACAATTTCCGCATGACCTTCTGGCTGGGGTCGACCGGATCGAGTCCGTTGCGAGCGATCTTGAAAGACATCTCGGTCGACGGTTACTGGTGCCCTTCGAGTCCACTCCCTCGTTTTGAAACGGCTGGTCCTTCGGGCGATACCGTTTCGATCCAGCAGACCGACTACATCCTGATCGCTGGTAGCGACAACCATATCACCACCGATCATGCGGCAACGAACAGTAGCTACATCTCGGATGGTGGTGTGTTCCGTAACTTCGTCGGAACTTCGTTCCGCGACATCACGGATGGCACGTCGAACACGTTCTGCATCGCTGAACAATCTGGCTTCACCACCGACGGCAGCAACAAGACCTTTGATGGGCGTGGCCATCCGGTGAGTGGCTGGTACATGGGCGCTAAGATCACGGCCCGGCCGAATGGCACCGACGGATCGTGGGGCGCAGATACGCGTTGTTGGAACATCACGACGGTTCGTCAGGGAATCGGCACCAGTGTCATCGGTGGCAACTGGGCCAAGGCCGATGCCTGCAACACGCCCATTCAATCGGCTCACCCAGGTGGTGCGTTGGTCATTGTGTCGGATGCCTCGATTCGCTTTCTGCCTGAAACGCTCGACGTGAATGTTGGCAAGAACCTGGCCGATCGCGACGATGGCAACGTGGTCCAACTGCCGTAAGGCAATGCGTTTGAACTCGTAAGTGACGCAAGTGGCCGCGTCACTTACGAGGCATTCTTCACATCACCTCGCCCCCTGCTCTTCCAATCTGAGTCGTCATGTCCAAGTTCCTTCTGCTTGCTTCTGCCTTGTTGTTGATTGTCGGTTGTGGCCCCGCAGGCCCGCACATGGTCACCGTAACGGGCAATGTCACCAGGGATGGCAAGCCTGTCCAAGGCGGCTCGATCTCGTTTGAAAACCCGGCGACCGGTTACGCCAGCCGCAGCGACGTCGGCAACGGTACCTATCAGGTTTCGATTCCGACCGGGGAATACCAGGTCGCCGTCGAGCCTTCGATGGTCGAAGTTGCTTCCAAGAATCCGAACTCACCACCGATGAAGAAGTACGACAATAGCATCCCAGCCAAGTACCACTCGGTGCGGACATCGGAACTGAAGGCTTCGGTTTCGGACTCGCAAACCAGCTTCGACTTCGACCTGAAGAACTAGTTGGAAGAACTCGTCAGCCTTCTGCTTGTCTGCTAGAACAGCGGCATGGCAAAACGATCTCAATACGTTGCATTCATGCGTGGGCTGAACCTCGGGCGACGCCGGCTTTCAATGGATCAGTTGCGTGGTCACTTCGAAGAGCTGGGTTACGACGAGGTCGAGACCTACATCGCCAGCGGCAACGTCATCTTTCAGACGGCTAAGAAAAGCGACGCCAAACTGGCGAGCGAAATCGCCGATCACCTACAGCACTCGCTCGGGTACGAAGTTGACACCTTCGTCCGAACCGCGGCCGAGGTTCGCGAGATCGCTGTAGCCGAGATCTTTCCGCAGCAGAACGACGACGGCTGGAACATGCACGTTTCGTTTCTCGCGAAACCTCTGCCGCCGAAGACCACCAAAGCCTTGGAAGCGATCGAGACGGATGAAGACCTCTTCCGTGTGGTTGGTCGCGAGATCTTCTGGTTACGCTATGGCAAGATGTCCGATTCCGAGGTGTGGAATCTGCCCGAGATGAAAGCCTTGAGACTGCCGACCAGTACCATGCGAAACATGAACACGGTTCGGAAGCTGCACGCAAAGTATCTGGCGTAGTTGTCGCCCGCTAAGGCGACAACATTGAAACGGCCTCGGTCACAATCGGTCGGGCCGAAAGATCGAAGAACGAGTCAAGCGTCACCAGCACCAGCATGATGACGCCAACGGCCAGCTTACCGACCGTCCCCATGATGCGCCCGACGAATGCTCCTTTGCCGATCGCCCAGCGTTCTTCGTGTGTCTTCTCGCTGCTATGTTCCCCAGCCCAAGCACCCCCGAATGCTCCCAAAGCGCCACCCAGCAGCGCGCCGATCATGGTTCCGATCACCGGGACAAAGCTCAGCATGATCGCGCCGGTCAAACTTCCGACAAATGCCCCAACCAGCGAAAGCACGATCCCCCAGCGACTTCCCCCTTGCTTGGCAGCTCCGGCGGCACCTGCGAGGAACTCGAGCACTTCGCCAAGGATCGCCAACACGGCCATTACGATCACCACGGTCCAACTGACACGCGGGTAATATTCAGCCGGCAGGAAGTAGGCGTAGAGAAAGGTAAACAGCAACAAGATCCAGTTGCCAGGCAGAGTAATCAGGGTCGATACCCAGGCCGTCATATTGGCCAACAGCAACAAGGTCGCGGCAACGTAAACCATGGAGACATCCTCGGAACAAAACAACAATGGAGGCGTTATTCTATTCGCGAAAGATGTGCCAGTATCGGGGGCCAAAAAGAAAAAAACAGGCTGACCTGATGAAGTTCAAGCCAGCCTGTTCGCCCCATGTTGACTTACGGACAGTTCGATTTACGGCATCTTGAACGACCGGCCATCCGCGATGTGCCCCATGCGGGCCTGAACTTCGACATCGATACCATACGCCAGATTGATCACACTGCCGTCACCAAACAACGCGTTGTACCCCCCTGGGTGCGCCGAGCCGTAGGCCACGGTCGATACGATGGACGGAAGATCGGGACCGCTAAGCATGTCGGCACGACCGATAGTGTCCTGGTCCCAGCCGCACGCATAGCCTTCGTTATCATTCGCAGGATTTTGGCCGATCGTCGAAACCGCCATCCGCTTTTCCCCCACAAACAGCGTCGTCGACGAGCCGTCGGGGATCCCAGAGAAAGTCAACAGGCCAGTGTTTCGAGGACCATCGGGATGCCAGTACTCGGTACGCTTGATGAAGCCGTATCCATTCGAGATCGAGCGGAAACCGGCGTTATTCAGGGCGTTGTCGTCCGGGTATTTGCTCGGCAAGATGTTCTTCAACTCGTGAGGGCGATCCGAAGCACAACAGGCGGTGTAATCGTTCTTACCAACTTCATACATGCCGGAAGGCGCCCCCACGTCGACACTGCGGTAAAGGCTGGGGGTGATGTTACGCGGGGTGGCCGCGGCGGCTCGGCGACTGGGGCAATAGAAGGTGGGAATCACGGCACCATAGATCCGGATGCCTCGTTCTTCAACGGTCCCGTGATTGTCACCCAGGTAGACATTCATCTGATCCAGGTAAGGCAGAATCTGATACATCCAGCCTGCTTCCTGCTTGATGCCGACTTCGGGACTTCCTCCCGACTGTCCCCAATCGACATTGAACGTCGGAAAGTGCTGCCACCCGCGTCCACCTGCTGGAAAGTGCTGGTGCGTGTCGTGATGATTGTGGATTGCCAGGCCGATCTGACGCATATGGTTGGCACACTGCGTTCGTCGTGCCGCTTCTCGGGCCGATTGCACCGCCGGCAATAACAAAGCAACCAACACCCCGATGATGGCGATCACCACCAACAGTTCGACCAGGGTGAAACCTCGATAGTTTTTCATGGAACAACATCCTGAATAGATGATGGAATGACAAGTTCGACACGATAGAAAAAGGCCGCGGCCACCCTGGGGCGAAGCGCGGCCTTTCTAAGTCACTGAAGATGCCCCAACTCGAATCGCCTATGACTTGGGAGCCTCGGCGAGATCGATTTTCAGGTCTTTTGTGCTGGAGCTAATGTCAAACACAAACGGGGAGGAAGTCGGACCATACTTCCCCTTCCAGGCATCGTCGCTGGCCATGCCATCTTTGGACATACTGGTCATACGCACTGCCACGCGGTACTTTCCCGGAGGAATGCCGTTCCCCATGTTGCCGGTTACGGTGAACTTGCCATCTTCCGATGCGTTCGCACCATGGGCCGCTTCGTCTTTCATCTCGCCCGATTCGTCGAGCGGCACGAAGACCAACGCAACGTTGTTCACTCCTTCTTCGTAATTCGGGACTGGGATTGGTTGGCCGTTTTCGACGACCTGCCCCGATACTTTTACCTGGTTTCCGCCGCTGCCACAGCCACTGAAGACAAGTCCTGCCAGGGCGATCAACGCCATGCTTAGAATGGAATACTTTTGTTTCACGTGATGGTTCCTCCCATTGTGGAATATTCTGGAATCCGCGCACTTCAGACCTTCATGATTACGGGTCTTTGTACGAACGGCCGTCGGCGACGTGGGACATGCGAACCAGCACCACAACGTCGACACCGTACGGAATCTGTCGAACACTTCCATCCCCAAACAAGGCATTGAATCCGCTAGGATGGGCCGAACCGAACGCGTCGGTGTAAGGAACATTTGGCGCATCTGGCCCTGGCAGACGTCCGGCCAAGGCGACCGAGTCGTTGTCCCAGCCACTCACCCAGCCGTTGTCGTCGTTGCCAGGATTCTGGCCGATATATCCGACCTGCATTCGCTTCTCGCCAATGAAGAGAGTCGTCGACGAACCATCGGAGATCCCACTGAAGGTGAGCGTACCGGTCTTACCGCCACTCCAGTACTCAGTCCGTTTCGCCCAACCATAGCCGTTGCTGATATCGTTGAAGCCGACGTTGTAGAGCGAAGTCGAGTCGTCCGAGAACTGGCTCGGCATCGTGGTGTTCAGCTCTCGCGGACGCGAGTCTCGGCAGCATGCGGTGTAGTCCGACTTGCCGATCTCGTGCGTGCCGGAAGGGACCGTCATCGCGACGTTCTTATATTTGCTTTGGCGATACGACTGGGGCGTCGGCGCGGCGGCCCGGCGACTGGGGCAGTAATAGGTTTGAATCACTGCTTCGGCGATGCGATGGCCTCGTTCTTCGGCCGTGCCGTAATTATCCCCCTGATAAACGTTCATCTGTTCCAGGTAGGGCAAGATCTGATACTGCCATCCCGCTTCCTGCTGAGCACCCACCAGTGGGCTGCCATCGGTCTGGTCGTGATCGACATTAAACGTGGGCAAATAGTCCCATCCTCGGCCTGCGGTTGGAAAGAACTTATGAGAGTCGTGGTGGTTGTGAATGGCCAGCCCAAGCTGCCGCATCTGATTGGTACATTGCGCTCGACGTGCTGCTTCTCGGGCCGATTGGACGGCCGGAAGTAGCAGGGCGACCAATACACCGATAATAGCGATCACCACCAGGAGTTCGACGAGCGTGAATCCGCTCAGAGACCTTCTACATGACATAACTCTGTTCCTCTACGAGATATGGAAGAATTAGGAAGACTGCAATTTGGGGTAAGCTGCGCAGTGAGAAACCCGACGAACGCCGAGTCAGAAAAGAAAACCTCAACCTTTGGGGCATGCTACAGCCCCCGTTGAATACAAAGCAAACCACTTTATTTGATTTTTGTGCATTTTGCGCTTTACACGAAATCTAGGTAAACGAATCCCCCTCTGCAGTATTTACTCCAGAAAATACATCAATTTCCGCCTATCACTACTTTTGAGATTTATTGCGATCATGGGGCGGATATGGCCCATCACTAACCAGGTACCGCTAAACCCGTAGCCTCAAGTGGATGTCTGGCGGGCAAATTCAGTGCGGATCGATGAAGATTGCCAGTGGGAAGAGCCAGGGAGCCGCGTGGCTAATTTTCCTCGCCTTGGCTCGCTGATATAATCGTCCGCCTCAAAACAGTCCGTCCGGCTGTATCGCGAAGTGCGATTGGCGGCGGTGCAATCTTTCCGTTTTCTGCAGGAGTCGCACACGATGAGCATCAGCGCGTTTATGGAGAAGCATTACCGCCATTTCAACGCTCGCGAGATGCTGGATGCGGCCAAGACTTACAAGTCGATGGTCGACGAAGGTGGCAAGATGTTCATGTCGATTGCCGGTGCCATGAGCACGGCCGAACTGGGTATTTCTCTGGCCGAGATGATCCGTGCCGACAAGGTGCACGCCATCAGTTGCACGGCTGCCAACTTCGAAGAAGACTTCTTCAATCTCGTCGCCCACGACGACTACGCGATGTGCACCAACTATCGCGACCTGTCGCCAGAAGACGAGTTCCAGCTTCGAGAAGATGGTTTCAATCGCGTTACCGATACCTGCATTCCGGAAACGGTCATTCGCCACTTCGAGCACAACTTACTCGAATACTGGAAGGAAGCGGACGAAAAGGGGGAGCAGCACTTCCCAACTGATTACTTCTTCCGTTTGCTGAAGGATGGCAAGCTGCAAGAGCATTACCAGATTCCAGCCGAACATAGCTGGGTGCTGGCCGCCTATGAAAAAGGCATTCCGGTCTTCACTCCCGGTTGGGAAGACTCGACGCTAGGCAATATCTTCGCTGCCCGCGTTTACGATGGCACGTTGTCGTCGCACAACGTCATCCACCCTGGTACGCGGATGATGCAAGACCTGGTGAAGTGGTACCTCGAGCACGAAAAGAAGGGCATCGGCTTCTACCAGATCGGTGGTGGTATCGCTGGTGACTTCGCAATCTGTGCCGTTCCGCTGATCCTGCAGGATCTCGAAAAGCGAGACGTGAATCTGTGGAGCTACTTCTGCCAGATCTCGGACTCGACCACTTCGTTTGGTTCGTATAGCGGTGCGGTCCCGAACGAAAAGATCACCTGGTACAAGTTGGGCAAAGACAGCCCGAAGTACATGATCAACTCCGACGCCTCGATCGTCGCTCCGCTGATGTTCTCGTACATCCTCGGTCAGTAAGTCAAACGCGAGCTCGAAGACAAAGTGGAAGCTGCCTGGGCGAACGCTCAGGCAGCTTTTTTCGTGCGCGATGCGTCAGGGGCTCGACCAAGGACCAAGCCATCGTCCGCCTGCCAAAGACTGAATACCACGAAGCTGGACGCGGTCCTGATTCTTGAACGAAACGATCGGGCTCAAACCGATCTGCATCAAATGTTCGATCTGCGAATCGGTCAGCAGATATTCGCCACAAGGATGAGCGTCGCCATCCCCATTGGGATTGAAGTAGAGTGGCAAGTCGGTGAACTGACTGACGGCCGAAGTGTCGAGTTTCCAGCCGAATTCGTGGTAACCTTGCGCGATCGCCGCCAACGCCAACCAGACGGGGCTTCCCCAAACCAAGTCGGCCTGGCCTGTCGGGGGGACTTCTTCAAAGGCGAATGATTCGACCGGCTTCGTTTTCTTTCCATACGGAAGCCGCCACTGCACGCGTGGCCATAGCCCTGCGATGCTTTGCATAGGCCGCGTCAAACGATTGCGATTCCAGGTTTCCTGTTTCGCCTCTTCGGTCGAGAGCCAATCGGCTTCGCTTCCTTGCAGCTCCACGGCCAGCGCCGCGCCCGCTTCCTGGCAGATGTCTCCGAACCGAGACAACCGAATCAGGTCGTCCTGGTTCGAACTCCACGGAAACAGACAGCCAATCAGGCCCCAAGGGGTTGCCCCAGGCGTTTGCCACGGTCGAGTGATCTGCTGGGCTAGCGCCGTCACACTCCAATCGGCGGCGTCGAGTTGGGACTGGAAGCTTTCGGTCGAGATATCGAGCACAAAGATCTTCAGCTTGGCATGGGTCTCGACGTAGAACGTTAGCCATTTAAGACCGAGCCAAGTAGTTTCCAGTTGACGAAAACTGCGACTGCGAAGTACTCCCCGCATTGTTTCGGCAATGGCTTGGTCGACCAAGGCAACCAGGTCGTCCTCGCGAGGATCGACCCGTTCGATCTTGCTGTCGGCGAGCACCTTCTGAATGAAGGCCTGCCAGTTTCCGCTTTCCAGTGGCGAACGATCGACGTCGACCGATTGAGCCAGCACATCAGCAAACAGATCTTCCGATCCTGGAGCGGCCGGCGAAACAGGGACCTCACTGGAAGCCTCCGTCGCGTTGTCTCCCCAGGCCAAGACTTCCGCCGCTGCGGAGTCGAAGTGCTTGGGATTTTTCAAACGTCGACGAAGGGTCCGAAACTGCTCGAACAGTTCGAGCTTTTCGACCAAAGCATCGGGCTGAAAGTCGTCGAATTCCTCGAAATCGATTGACTGCGTAGCCCCAGCGGACGATGCCAGAATACCTTCGAGGCGAACCTGGAGTTCCGCCGGCAGTTCGTAGATGTTGTCTCGATCGACTTCGATCGGCGTCGAACGTTTCGGTTGACCACTGCCATGGAAATTGCCCACTAGCAGAATATACAGCGGGACTTGTTCGTCGACTTTCATCTTTGCCGGGGCGAGCGCACTGCCAACCTTGATTCCTGCCATGCCACTCCCCCGTCGATGCGATTCGAAGAATTGCTTTGCGAGATCACTTAGCCGGTCTGTTCAACGACGCGATTCAGTCCCAGCTTCTGAAGTGGCTCAGCCCATGACTTGCGTGTGAACAGTTGCCAACTATCAGGCATGTCCGCCACTTCGGTCAAAATCGCTTCGACAGGCTGACCGAGCAATTGATCGACCGTTTCCTGATCGCGTTGGCTCAGGAAAGTCGTCAGCAAATTGGGAGAGAAGACCGCGAAGAATTGCGGTCCCGGCGCGGCACTCGGCTGGTCACCACGGGAAGGTCCGAACAGGCCAGCGCGGAAATGATCGACGATCTGCTGCGGATCGCCAGAGGTGAACAAAAGGCTGATCGCATCGAGGCCCCACATCTCGTCGACGATCTCGCGAAACGGCTCGAGGTCTTCCGGGCAGTAAAGCATCGGCCCGCCAAGTGCCGCGAACTTCTCGTCGAGGTCCCCACGTAGCGGCACGCCTCCCAGTCCTTCGGGAATTGGCTTTTCAGCACGCAGAAAATGAATCGACAACACAGGACGAGCCACGCGCGACAGCTCGCGAATCATGGCGAATGGCGAGAAAGGAACCGCCGGCGTTCCTTCGAGAATACTTTGATAAATCGGATAGCCAGAGACCGTGGTCTCTTCGCGAAAACAAAGTCCGCGAACCGATTCCATCGCCGCAGGGGCCGACGCATCGGTCGCTTTACCCGGCATGTCGGCATCAGGCAGATCGGCCGAAGCATAATCAGGGTTTCGCCAGTTGCCGCCGTCTGCGGCTTGGGGCTCGTGAAAGCGTGGCGGCGGTTCGATGTTCGAGGGAATCGAGACATCAGGATTGAGGCCAGGGACTTCTCGGGCGACCGGATCGTCGTTCGAGAAGCCGACCAGGTTCGGATTGAAGTTGCCAGGTCTAGCCGGCGGTGCAAAGCCGGGACTTTCGGTGCCACTTTCCCGCAGCTTCCCCAGCACTGGGTCGTCGTCCGCTTCGTCATCGAAATCAAGCGACGGTCCCTGGTGCGGACCGAATTCGTCGTCGCCGAAATCGAGGTTGGGATTGGCACCAGACGACAGACCTAGTTGGGCCTCCCATGGCGGCGACTTTGGTTCTTCGATCGGCCCGAACTTACCTTCGCCGGGCGGCTGCTTGAATGGAGGATTCTGAGGCGGAAGGTTCATGAAGTTCGGGATGTCGTCCCGTTCTTCGATATTCGGAAGTCCTGTCGGTGGCGTCCCTGGCGGACCAATCGGGGTGCCGGGTGGAACGGGCCGAGGCGGCGGCGGAAAGTTGCCAGCCGGTGGCATGCCAGGCGAAACGGGCGATGGTGGCGTTGGGCTGAAAGGAGGAAAGTTGCCTGGCGATGGACTTCCGCCAGGAGGTCCCATAGGCGAACCAGGTCCCCCCTTGGCAAACTTAAAGATCGGAGCGTCGTCGCCACCTCGCTTGCGATTCTCGGGCGGCACGAATGGTCCCGTAGGGGGCGTCCCCGGTGGAAGCAAGCCGGGCGTTACCTGACCTGGCACGGGTTGCCCCGGCACAATCGGCGGCGGAGGCGATTGCGACCAAGGAGGGCTCTTTGCCGTCGGGTTACTCAAATCATTCGGATGGACGTCGCTTCGCACGGTGGGAAAGTTCGGTGGCGAAGCGGGATCGGTGCCCGAGTCTCCCAGTGAGGAACCAGCGATCGGCAGACCGGCCGCGTCGTCTTTCGGCAGACCAGACGATGCCGCAGGATTAACGCCCGGCGAGCCACTGCTGGAGAAACGAGGATCGCTCCCTTCGATGGCCTGACTGCCATACTCCGAAGACAACAGCGATTGATTCTGAACTGGTTCGATCAGCCCCAGATTAGTTGATTCGTAAGGGCTCTTGGCGCCGCCAGAGATACGGACGAGAAACTCGGTGCGGCCTGCATAGATCTTCTGGCCGTCATGCAGGACGAGGCTTTCTTTGACGAACTCGTGATCGACACGCGTTCCGTTGCGGCTATCGAGATCGCGTAGCCAGCAATACTTACCGTCGTTGCGTACCTCGAAGTGTTGGCCAGACATCATGACATCGTCCGCGAACGCCTCGTCGGCGTAATTTGTGCGTCCGATTTTGCATGTCTGATCTTGCGGCACTTTAACTTGGCGCCCAAGTTGAGCACCAACGACCACCTCGAGGACAACCAACATGATGTTGAATCTGCACCTAATTTTAGGGGGAACGATTGCAGGAATTCGATTAGATCAGTATCGATCTGACCCGTCAAACAAATACGACGTAAGACCAACCCTGGATGAAGTTTAAAACACGCCCTACCGTAAGTGTCGGTGATTGCGCCAGATAGTTGCGGCATAATCGACAGATTCGGCAACATCGTGCAGGTTTCCCCAACTGTCTCCATGACTGCAACCGACAAGATTCTCTGGTAAAACTGGTAGATTCCGTCGACTTTTCCGACTTTGGAGACGACACATTTCCCGTTTGTGGGAAGAATAAGACCTTATTGCTCCCTGGGCAGCGAACCCGGGATCCACTCGTCCTATCCTCTTTGCCTTCTTCGTGAAAGAGCTCATGAGCACCGCGGATAATATGCCTTCCTTGGCTGATGAAGAGTACAGCTACGACGTCGTTCCGTATCCAAGCCATCCCTTCCGCCAGTCTCACCCAGAACGAATGGCCACGGTGGGGCACCTGTTCGGTTTGAGCCCTGCTCCGGTCGGCAAGTGCCGCGTCCTGGAGATTGGTTGCGCTGCCGGCGGCAACTTGATTCCGATGGCCGAAGCCCTGCCCGAGAGCGAATTTGTCGGGGTCGATCTGTCGAAGAAACAGATCGAGCAAGGGGAAGAGAACATCAGCTACCTCGGGCTGTCGAACATCCAACTGCTGCACATGAATTGTGCCGACATCGACGAGTCGATGGGCGAATTCGACTACATCATTTGCCACGGTGTGTTCTCGTGGGTCAGCGAAGAGATCCAGAACCGCATCCTGGAAGTCTGCCAGAACAGCCTGACCGAAGATGGCATCGCCTACATCAGTTACAACACCTTCCCCGGCTGGCACATGCGCGGCATGATCCGCGACATGATGAGCTTCCATGTCCGGAACGTCAGCGAAGTGCCTCGTCGCATTCAACAGGCTCGGGCCTTGCTCGAATTTCTCGCCAAGAGCGTTTCGGCCGACCGGGGCGCCTATGGCATGCTGCTCAACAGCGAACTGCAACTGCTGCGTCGCCAGTCGGACAATTACCTCTTTCACGAACATCTCGAGAAAGACAACACGCCGCTCTATTTCCACGACTTCGTCGAGCGAGCCCAAGAGCACGAACTGCAGTATCTGGGCGAATCGCAGTTGGCGACCATGTGGACCGGCAACTTCCCGAAAGAGGTTGCCGAAACCCTGGAACGGATCGCTCCAGAGATCATCCAGCGCGAACAGTACTCCGACTTCGTCCGCAATCGCACCTTCCGTCAGACGCTGCTTTGCCGCAAGAACGCGAAGCTATCGCGAGCCTTGAAGCTCGAATCGCTGGACGGTGCCTATGTCGCAGGTAACCTCGACGAGCAGATCGACCGTAGCAAAACCACCAAGCCAGGCGATCCACGTACATTCGTCAATCCGCTAACACGTCAGACGGTCAGCACCCAAGACCCGCTGGTGATTCATACGGTCGAAACGCTTAAGGAATGCTACCCGGCCGCGATATCGTTCGACGACTTGTTTCAGTCGGCGATCGATAAGATGGTCGATGGCGTGATTGCCGATGCCACCAAGATCGAGGCTCTCAAGCGATCTTTGGCGACGAACCTCATTCATATGACGGTCAGTGGCATCATTGAACTGCAATACAATCCTTCGCGATTCACCGTCGAGGTACCGGAATATCCAAAGACCTCGGGGGTCGCCCGGATGCAGGCTGCCAATACGACTCGTTTGACCAATGGTCGCCACGAAACGGTTCAGGTCGACGACCTGGCACGCCATATGGTTCCCTTGATCGACGGAACCCGCGACCAGGCCCAACTGGGCGAAGAGCTAAAACGTCTGGTCGATGAAGGAAAACTGGTCATCCAGACCAAGGGAGACAAAACGGCCAATCTACCCCGTGACATCGTGGTGAAAAAGGCCATCGAGGAAGTCTTGCAGCGACTTGGCAAGGCCGCGATGCTCGTTCAATCGTAAGGGTACGAACGACTTCTCAGGAAATCTCCAGCAGAAAGCGGGTTGGTGTCGATAAGACGCTGACCCGCTTTTTTCGTTTCCGGACCGAATCAGCACTCATCTGGGCATTTCGACCGGTGGCTGTGGCTTGAATCCCGAAGTGTGTGTGATTTAATGACCGGATGGGTTCGGATGGGACCGTTTCTTTCGGATGAGGAGCGGACCGTTGTTTTGTTACCCAACATCGACGCCTGATCACGAGAGACACGATGGCCAAGCTTACTCCCGGCATGAAGCAGGATTGGAAGCATCGCCCCGGCAACGATGGGCGTCCGATGAAGCGGACGATTCGCTTGATCTTCGTGGCGACGTTGTTCCTCATTCTGTTGGGAACGCTGATCTGGTTTCTCCTTCCCCCTCGGCAACAACACACCTTCTTCTTTGCGGCGAAGTCGATCGAATACGATTTATGGGCTACCGTTCCGCTCGTCCATACATCGGTCGCCGATACGATCGCCGAAAAGGGTAACCACGATCCACGCTCGTTTCATCTGACAACTCTCTCGCTGGAAGAGAACTTTCCATCGATCGACTTGCTGGCCAGCGAAGCCTCGGATGGCAAGACGCCAGGGCGTCACGACGCGTGTGTCTTCTACATTCAGGCCCATACCCTGCGATACGATCAGGAGGGGGTCGCCCATGTCGTGGTCGCCACGCCAACCTTCCTTCGTAACTCGCTCGCCAACTGGCAGCAAAGTGGCGTCCTGGATTTGAATGTCGTACTCGACTGGATCGAGACGGCGAACTGTCCGATGAAGCTGGTCCTGCTCGATGCCGGCACGATTGTCACCGACGGGCGGATCGACCTTTACGAGAACAACTTCACCGCGGCACTCGAAACCGAGATGCAGGCCCGCGACGACGACAGCTTGTTCATCATCACTTCGCACGAGAACGGGCAGAAGTCGCTGTCGTTGTCGCTGCAGCGGAACTCGATCTTCTCGCAAGCGGTTCAGGAAGCGTTCATCGGCAAAGATCTGATCGACATATCGAGTGACGACGTGCTGACGCTTGACGAGTTGTACCATCACATCTGCGTTCGTGTGAAAGACCATCTTGGCGAAGGAGTGATTGTCCAGACGCCTCGGCTGTTCCAGGGTGGCCAAGGAATTCTGACCGATGGGTTTCCAGCGATCTTCATTTGTCGCTATTTCCGAAAGACCCCTTCGCCCGAAGACGAGGCCAAGGATGCCCTGGAAAAGAAAGAGCCGGTCCCCCCTGCCCCACCCAAAGCAGCGCCCGCGGATACCAAGCCTGACGCCGCATCCGATGGCAAACCAGACGACAAGAAGACCACGGATGAAGATCCACGCTGGGTCACCTTGCATGAAGTGTGGCAGCTTCGCGATCAACTGGCTCAGCCACCGGCCGAACGTGGCGGCATGGTCTGGAGTCCGATCGACTTCGCTCCGCAGTACTTTCGTCGACTCGATAGCTACCTGATCGGCTACCAGTTCCGTTTGCTGTTTGCCACCGGCAGCGTGCCGGAAGACAAGCTGACCAAGATGAAAGCTTCGCTGGAAACTCTGCTGGCCAACATGAAGAACGGCCAGGCCATTCAATCGATTCCCCCTTTAAGTGATACGCCAGCCGACAATCTGATCGAAGCGTGGAACCAGTTTGTCGGTTCCCCTTACGAGCAAGCATGGAGCGCCGAACTAACCACGGCAGGCACAACCTCACGCGATGCGCTCCTCGGGTGGAACTATTGCGTTTACCAGGTACCGGAGATCACACGTTGGTATGAATACACCGGAAGCAACTCGACCGTTTCCAATTACGAATCGCTGCTGAAGGATATCGAAGAGATCACGATCGGCATGTTGGAAGTCCCCTCCAGCGACGAGTCTGGCGAACCGCTTAATAACTTTCCGTATGTGGGCGTCGTGGATCGTGCCCTTGCCAATATTAATTCGCTGCGTCGACTGACCAATGTCGAGATGACGATCTCACCACTCGATCCGCAGACGAAGAATCAAAACTTCCAAATGGCGGAAGCGATTCGCCTGATCGGTTATCTGAAGACATCGCTGCCGTCGGCCGCCGATCGATTTCAGATGTCTCAATCGCTCCGTTCTTTCTCGCAGCAACCGGTTCCGCCTTACTCGTACATCGATAGTTCGACTCCATTCCTGATGCAACTTTCTCAGGGCGAACTCCCACGGGCCTCGGCAGCCAACATGGAACGCTTGCGATCAACTTACCTTCAAATCGCAGCCGCCGGCGAGCCTCCTGCGACCAATGGCAACGAGGCCTTCGTCACGCTCGGCAACACCGTCCCGGCTAATCTTCCGACCAATGCCGACTACCGTGATCAGGTTCGCTACCAGGTCCGTGTCCGGACGATCGATTGGCGCAACATGGCCCAGATCGTCGGCGAAGTTCCACCTCTCCCGTTTCGCTTTCCGGTTCAGGAAAAGATCCCTCGCCTGACAATTCAACCTGGCGCCGAGAACCAACCGGTCACCTTGTATGAAATCGGCAAGCCGGTCGAAATTGCTTTCGATCTGACCGCCACCAACTTCCCGCCGGGTCAGGTCACCTTCGAGGTTGCTTACGATCACGATGCGCTGGAAGTCTCGTTCGACAACGGTAGTTTCGATCCGGTGAAGGGAACACTGAACTACACAATCGATGCCAGCGGTCCGCTCATCATCAAGGGAACGGTCACGGCGTTACTCGATCGCGAAGCGAACGCGGTACGGCGCAAGATCCCTGATATTCGCACCGCCCAGCGCGAGGTTGTTTCGCTTTCGATTCCGACGCAATACATTCCCCCAGGTGCCGAAAGAAGTCGCGTCGGCAAGCTCGATGTCACGCTGCCTTGGGCCGAAGTTGTTGAGTTGATCGTGCAGCAAACCGGTGCCGATCAGTCTGGCATCTTCTATGGCAACCGCGTGCAGATCCCCGTCTTCGATAACCGCCCGTCCGAATATCGCCTGGGCGTGATGAACCGCTCGCGTGTACCACGCAGCCTGAATGTGTCGCTCTATCCGGTCGTGCGGCCAGCTGGCAGCATCATGCCAACGGGGCGAATATTCTCTTCGCAGTATCATCGCAAGTCAGCGACAGGCGGCGCCAACAGCCAGGAAGCGGAGCTCGCCCCGTGGCGGGTTGCCAGCTTCGAGCGTCCCTTGGTGAACCTTGGCAAAGACTTCTTACCGACCGGCATTGCCACCGGAATTCAGGCCCCGCCGGTTGATCAGATTCCTCCTCCTGCAACACGCCTGCGAGGCCGGATCATCAACGAAGCGATCGACGAGAACCAATGCCAATGGCTCCGTTTCACCGGACCACCTGGTCCCCCGGGTCCCGACGGCAAACCAGGTTCGCCCGGCAAGGTGCTACCCACCAGCCTGACCAATGGCTTGTTGGTGGTGATCGAAGACACAGAGCACAAAGACGCCGATGGCAACCCAGTGCGCTGGATGCGTTGGGTCGAATGGGTCCCCCGCAATCCGAGCGAATACCTCGACTTCCAACCGGCCGTTTATCCCGCCGATAAGCTCTCGCGGCTCGAGATGATGGTGCAGCCGATCACCGGTAGTCGTGCCATGCCGAGGGCGACCTGGGATGAACAACCTTTGGTTGGGTTCTGCACTTTGCCGCATAACCTCGCCAAGATACCGATTCGCGTCGAGTGGGACTGGAAGTTCGATAACGTCTTTGAAGATTCCGAACTGATACGCCGCCAGTCGTATGGCATGCTGAATTCACCAGACAGCACGGCGACGCTCGGAGCCGTTTTGAATCTCGATAGCTCCAAGCCTCCGTTGCGTCCGCTGCTGATCGATATCGCGTCTTCAGAAAAGCAGCCCACTTTGCGACGTGCGTTTCGCAAGGTGATGCATCTGAACACCGGCAAGATCGACGCCGACGCTTCGGCCGGATTTCAGGCATTACGCTTGGATGCGTATGTGCCTCATGTTGAAGACGAGCAAAAGCCTCCCCTGCCAGTCGAGGTGATGGCGTCGGATTGGCCCGCGAATCGGCTTCCGATTATCTTGCCCAGCAACAGCAAGACGGTCGACTGGTTGATGGCTATTTCGACCGACACCAACAGCTTCAACGGTGCCAGCGAGATTAACCCTGACATGATCCAACTCGGTTTGCTGGAAACAGGCAATGGCTTTCAATCGGCTCGCTTGAACTTCACCGAGACGCTGTATTCGAATCGCTCGTTCGCCGCCGAGTTAACCGCCGCCCAGGCCGAAGGTCCGCTGGTGATCACGTCGTCGTTGCAAGACATCGTCGCCAACGGACTGTCCGCGGCGACTTACGAAACGTTTATTGGGGACTTTGTTGTCGAGATCTATAACGGATCGAAGATGGTCGAAAGCCTCCGTGTACCGGTGGTGATCGATAAAGATCCGCCGACAATCAACATCGCCCCTTCTCCTTTGACGATCGCTGCCAACGATGGCCTGAAGGTCACCATCCCAACGGAAGATAAGGCTTCCGGCATCAAGTATCTGGAATATGGCGAGCCTGGCCCTGGCAAAACGATCGCCGACAAGCCTTCCATCCTGGAACCGCTAGTGGGCAACATCGTTCCAAACCAGAGCGATATCTTCCTGCGTGTGCCTCAGTTCATCCTCAACATCCGACCGGCGGATTTAAAGTGGGAAGAAGGGACGACCCACAAATTGCGAATACGAGCCGTGAATCGCGCCGATTTGAAGTCGGATCCGCTCGATCTGGTCATCCGTGTAGGTCCCAAGCTGGCCGATCCGACCGATGGCAACCCGCAGCCACTGATGGTCATTCGAACCCAAGTGGTTTTCGTGAATGGCAGAGCGACCAAAGATCCGCAGTACAAACCAAGTATCAAGGAACTGCCGCTCCAGCCCACACTGGCTCCAGATGGGCTTACCTGGGTGTTTGAGAGCACACAGCTCAAGCCGGGGACGAATTACACGCTACAGACCAGTGGCCGACAATCATCAGGCGGAATCAAGTCAACCGAAACGACCGCTCAGGCCTCGCCGGCGAACCAACGCTCACCCATCTACAAACTGCAATTCAACTAGCATGCTGGCTTGTTGACGACAGTGCTGCGATGTCACGCTAGCAACTTCCTAATTGCTGGAGACAACGCAGCTTCAAATTTTACGCAATCCGCAAAGCCAGCCAGGTAACTTGCGCCGACTTTTCGGATCACAGAAACCTAGCAGGCTAGGCCAATGGTTGCGCAAGCATCTTGAATACTGTTTTTGAGGGGCGTCGACTCCGATGGTACTGCATGTGGGGAGTCTCCTAGCGTGGACAATCGTTGCAGGATAGCCGACCCCGACATTTGGAATTCATCGGACTTGCCCCAAAACCAACAGGAACGCTCTCATGGTCAGGCCTTCACTGCCGTACGCCGCACTTGCGTGCGTAGCCATGTTCGTTAACGGATGTGCCATCCACTCCGCTCCGCCGACCGTGACGGTGTGGAACAAGCTCGGCATTCCTCAATCGTTCGATGCTGCGAACGCCAATTGGATCAACAAGCATGGCAACCATCCGAAGTGGGAAAAGAAGCCACCACTGAAGCGGATTGCTGACCCGCTCAATCTTCAGTCCCCCAACCCAGCCATCAAGGCCGCGGCCGAGATCAAAGCGGAAGAAGACCTTGCACCGCAGAAGATCAAGGCTTTGAAGTACCTGGCGACCATCGGTTGTGGGTGCTACGACAAGGAAGGCAAAGTCGAAGCCGCCATCCTGGCTGGCCTGAACGACTGCACCGAAGAAGTCCGCAAGACGGCCGTTCAAACCGTGGCAACTGCCGCGGGAAGCTGTGCGTGCAACGATGGGTGCAGCAGCACCTGCTGCACCGAGAAAATCCAGGAAAAGCTGCAAGACATGGCCTATGGCGAGACCGACGGGTGTTGGCACGAGCCGTCCGCTGAAGTCCGCTCGATGGCCGCTCAAGCCTTGGCCGCGTGCCCGCCGATCAGCGTGCTTCCGGCAACCCAGGACAGTCGCGAAACAGTTCCGACCCCGGCAATTCCCGGTCGTGAAACGGCTCCTGGAATGGGCGAACCACTGCCACCAATTCCACCACCTGCTCCGCTGCAGACTACAGCTCCGGCGAACCTGCAAGACGCCGCGATCGTGCCGATGCCGGAAGCTCCGGTCGAAAAAGCACCTCAGGCCAGCTTCTACGCCCCGGTCCATGTTGGCTTCGCTGAGAAGCAGGAAGCATTCAGCCAGTCGCAGGTCGCCACGGTCTCGGCTGAAATGGCCACCGAAAGCCCCGCCATGATGGTGATCCAGGACAACGAGCCGTTGAGCATTTCGGTTGCCTCGCAACCAGAAATCATCAGCACCAAGGTCGAGTTCGTCCAGCAGCAGCAGTCGGCTGCCGTCATGCACCTGCCCAAGGCAACCAGCATGAAGGTTGGTCAAACGTTGGCCATCCAGATCCATAGCCGCCGTGGTGAACATACCATCGACGGCAAAGTGCAAGTCGTGAATGTCGACGGCAGTTTGCTGTATGTCCGCCCGATCGACGGCCTGGCATTGAACGTGCTTCGACCTGGCAGTTCGATCTCGATTGCTCGCTAACCGATGAATCGAGACCCAAATGGTACCGCATCGTCCGCCACGTCATCTTGTTCCCGATGGCGTGGCGTTTGACGTTCTTGGAGAAAGCTTACGCCGTCGATGAATTTCCGCGAAACTTACTCTGAAGCGTCCCGTTAATCTGGTACTCTCGATGGAACGACCTGCGGCATGATCCCGAATCATCGCCAGTGATGTTCCGCGATCTCGTTTCTTCCTCGTCGACTCGAACCCGCAACCGTAGGAGCTAGGCAAGCATCATGGCTGATTGGCGTGAAGGAGCCGGCAAACCCAAGAAGCCGCAACGGAAACCAGCCAACGATCCTCAGCCCACGCCCGCGAAACCTCCGCGTGATCCTTCCGACTGGCGCGGCAAAAAACGTGGCGAGCCTGCTCCGACTGGCCAACGAGCTTCTGAAAAATCGTATCTCCGCGAGAACAAGTCGAACGGTCCGAAGAACATCGGTGTGCTCAACCTGCTGCTCTTCTCGCTGGCGATCCTGACCGGGTCGTTCATCGCGATCATCGGCTGCCAACCGACCAAAACGCCGATGCTCCATATGGCGACTCTGGAACATGACGATCCCTTGTGGGCACCGAATGCATTCGCCCTGGAAGACCTCAACAACTTCACGTTGTCGATGGAAGACCCTGGCAACAACATCGAACTGTACATCGGCCAGGGAATGGCGGCCGGTTCCGAACAGCAGAAGCCCTGGATCAATCTCGACGACGACGAGTTCACCTCAGCCATCAATCGCTATCTCGATCTGACGAAGGCCCCTGGCGGGCCGCGACCTGGCGGCTGGGTCTTCTATTTCAGTTGCCATGGCGTGACCAACTACGATGGCGTTCCGTACCTGGTGGCAAAGAACAGCCGGGCCCTTTCGCCCGAGAGAGGCAACGCCAACGCGAAACTAGTTCCGCTGACAACGGTCCTGCAGGCAATCTCCGATCATCCAACCATCAAGCGTTATCCCAAATCGTACAAGTTGCTGGTCTTCGACATGGGCCGCATGGAGTCGCAGTGGTCGGCCAACCGCTTGTACAACAACTTCCCATCTTCAGTCGGCAATCTGCTGAAGACGTTGCCACAAGACATTCAGCTTTCCAATACACACCTGCTGCTCTCGAGCAGCGACGGCCAGAAGTCGTGGGCGAATCCTCATGATGGTGGCACCAATTTTGGATTGCTGTTCGGCAAAGGGCTGCTTGGCGATGCCGACCAGATGCCGACCTCGGTTTCCGACGACAGCGTTTCACTCAGCGAACTGAATACCTACTTGCTGCAAAGTGTCGATAATTGGGCAATGCAGCATCGCAATTCGCGACAAACGCCGCAGTTATATTCGATTGGTCAATCTCCGCCGCCTGATCAGATCTTACTGAGCCGGGTCGGCGACGCGAAGTTCCAGATCAAGCCTAATAATGCCTCCAACTTCGATGGCAACAGTCCCGATCAGAAGCGTTTGGCCGACCTGTGGGACGCACTGCAACTGCTGGGTGAAAATGGTGCCCTGCAGATCGCTCCGGCCCGGTTCAGCCTGGTGCAGTATGAACTGCTGCGTGCCGAGAGCATGACCGAGTCAGGCATGTGGTACCAGGCCGAGCTGACGCAGATTTTGAAATCGGTTCATCAGGCGATGGATGATCTGGCGATGACTATCGCCCAGTACAATCCGGTTGCCGAGCAAGTGATCGTTGAGTCGACGTTGCCATTCTTCGAGGGAAGTGGCTTACAGCGAGAGCTGGGTAAAGGGAAGTCGTATGCCCTGGGAAGTCTTGCCTGCTGGCGATTGCTTCATCCGGAGCCGATCACCCATGTTCCGACGTTGGCCGAGTTGAAAACCAACGCTGACAAAATCGCGGAAGAGGCCAAAAAGCCAGACACCCCGGCCGACAAGCAAACCAAGCCGCTACACTGCGAAGACTACTACTCCGCCGCCGAGTTTCTGTTGGATGGCTTCACGAAGGCGAATCAGCGGGACATGACGCCTGAGAACATCGAGCTGATTCTCAACTACCTGCAAACGGCCCCCAATAGTCCGGTCCAGGAAGCAAACCAGGGAACCCATGTTGTCGAAGTTGAGCAACTTCTGATGCTGGCCAACTTCCAGCAGACGTTGGCAACCAACTTTGGCATCGATGCCGCTTCATACGACGCGACTCCTTACCGCAACGCGATGGTCGATGTTCTCCAGTGTCGCCGACGCCTCGAACGACTCGCATTTACGGCAGACCAACGAGTCTTCCCTTGGCTGGTGCCATCGCTCGACAACGCCGACTCAATCCGCCGCGAAGCCGAGGATTACCTTTATGCGTTGCAGCCGGACAAGACGTTAGAACTGCTGGGCCCATTAACTGGGGCCGCCAATGGCTTCCAGGACATCGCCAGCAAGAAGGAGCGTCTGACGCGAGCGTACCGGGCTGTCGATTCGGTTCGAATATCGGTTCCTTATCTCATTTCGTGGCTGACGCATCACCCTTACGGCGCGAGTGATCGCGAGTTGCGTTTGAATCAAGCCACGACCGCACTCGAGAGAAGTCACGACCTGGCCGCGGCGTTATCGCCTCGCAAGTTGGAAGGTGAAAGCCAACCGAACTACGGCAAGGCTCCCATTCCCGAGGAAGACTTGATCCGCGAGATCGAACAAAACTATGCCGAAGTCGTTCGTTTCTTGAATCGTGAATCGCAAGATATCCTCGACGCCCAAGGAGGCAAGAATCGCTCCGACTCCGAGACGCTACTCGAAATCCACGACCTGCTACGCGTTCGCTACGTCGCTCGCTTGACCCCTTCGATGGCGACGTACGATCGCAACTCGCTACGTGCTAAACAAATTGCCATCGCTGGCCAATCGCTCGGCAACGTCAATCTGAAACCGGTCGCGCAGTCTCCGTTGATCCTGGGTCTGTCTTCGTTTCCGAAAGGCCCCTGGCAGTTAGCCTTGAACCAGGTCGGCGGCGCTGGCGACTTTCAGATCGCACCGATCCAAGTCGAGAACGAACCAGCTGCAGCCGCACTGCTGAAAGCGACCGGCCCCACCGTTGAGTTTGCGTTGAATGTCGAAGAGCAAGCCCTCGCCAGTTCGTTGGCCCCCGCGCGGTCGATCGAGTCGTTTCCCAGCGCGACCAACGCGACGGCAGTGACCGCGTTCACCGGGGTTGTGGTCTCGGATCAGGCTCGCATCGCCGGCAATCGCACCACGCCCCCACAGATCGAGTATCGAATCCAACGCAAGGAGCACTTCGCCTGGTATGCCTTCCGTGCGATGGAAGATTTCTGGGGAAACGACTCACTGAATCCTTACTTCGATCGATCGGCGGAAGCCTACCTCGGTCCGTTCAGTCAGGAATCGGTGAACGCAACCAGCGAACTAGCCAGCACCGTCATCAGTCGCCTACGGCAACTGCGAAAAGATTACCCACGGTGGGTCGATCTCGGTAATCCACCAGAATCGATCAGCGATTCCAAGGACGACATCCATCACAAGCTGACCATTCATTTCCCGCAATCGATCCCGGCCGGTCTTTCGTCAATTGACTTGCTGGCGAATCAAGGCAAAGCGGTCGACACGTCCGACTCGGCTGGCGAATCGAGTGTCACCCACACCTTCCAGACCCAGCCCGCCGGCATCTTCCAGCCACAGCGTCCCTTCCTGCAAATCATTCCAACGAAGGCCGTGGCGCAGTCGACTGAAACGATCGAACGGATTCGTTTCCGTGGCAATGCTCGCCGGTTTCCGCTTGAGATCTCTGGCACCAAGCGGCCTGACAGCATTGTGCAGATTGTCGACGTGAATCCATTCCCGTTCCGGCAGCCGACTGTCTCAGTCGATGGCGAACTGAGCGGAACGGCCGACGTGATCTTCATCCTCGACTGTTCCGCTACGATGTCGAAGATCGTTCCAGGGACACCGCCTGCGTCGCGAATGAGCATCGCCAAGGGCGTGCTGCAAGATATTCTCGGAACGATGGCCAGTCCGAAGGGACAGTTCCGCGTGCTGACCTATGCGTTCGGTAGCCGCGTCGGCTGGGATGCTGACAATCAAGCGATTCAGCGTCCCGGTGTGAACGTTCCGGCCGGGATCGTACCGGCGAACGATGTGATGCCGCTGGTCAATGCGAACCTGGCTCCACTCTTGAATCATTCGCCACGTCAAAACGAACCAGGCGTCGATGTCGCTCGCATTCAGGATGCGATTGAGGAACTCGATGCCTTTGGCGAGACGCCACTTTACTATTCGATTTACCTGGCCCTGCAGAAGGTCGACCCCACGAAGCCAACGCAGATTATCGTAATCACCGATGGGGCGAACGATCAGGCCGATGATCCTACCAGCCGGCCGTTCCGCAAAAGCGCCATCAACCTGATCGACGAGTTCAACAAACCGAAGTATGCCAACACGCAGCTTCAGGTCGTCGGCTTTGCCTTGGGAGAACAGGCCCGTAACCTCCAAACGAATCCTTCGTCGCAGCCTCCTGCCAACACTTTGGCGGAGATTGCCTGGCTGGCAAAAGAGAAGGCTCGGGGTGGGTTCATTCCGGCCGACCAGCAGATCGAACTTCGCCGACGCATCGAAGAGCTGATCAACATCAAGGTCTACTTCTCGGTCCAGCGATCGGACGATCCAAGCCAACCGACTCCGCACGAGTTCGGTTCATTGTGGTACGCCAAAGACAGTTTCGAGAACCAGCGGCACGACTACACCGTGCGTGAACTACGAACCGACGACACCGCCAAAATCCAGCTTCGCGGTGGCGAGAAGGTACGGCTGACCTACGATGACGAAATCAACCAGATGGTCTTCCAGGATGATCAGGCCGAAGAAGCGGCCCGAGCGAAGATCTCAGTCGACGATGCCTTGGGCTTCAGCGGCGAGTATATCGCCAGCATCCTTAATTTTCAGGCCCCTGACCCCGATACGGGGACGCTCGAGATCCCGGTCCGCTTGGAGAACACGAACGATACGCAGTTTACCGTGCGACCGTTTCACATCTGGGCCGAGATCCAGCCGAGCGTTACGAACGCTTTCGCTCCGAACGAACTGTTCGAAACCCGCTACTTCAGCGATTTGCTGCTTCGCAACGAAACGCAGTTCCCTGAGTTCCTGCTGGAACTAAATCAATGGCAATCGGCCGCTAAATGGGCACGGATCAAGGTTTACACGCAAGTCGAGAAGCCGATCCAACCTGCCAAGACGGTCTCGCTGAAAGATCTGCTGGTGAACAACGTCACCAACACCGGGGCCGACTTTGCAGCGGGTAACTTCACGGTCGAGACATCCACCAGCTTGGATCAGTACAAATATCAGATCGTGGTGAGAGTTGAACCTGGTAGCCAAGGCATTCAACCACATCATGTGGGAATCGTTCCGGCACCTCCCCGAATCCAACGCACCTACGACATCGCCGGCGATGGCAGTCGTGAGATCCTGAGCATCACACATCGATTCATGTACGAAAGTAAGAACGACGTCGAAGCGAGCGACCATCCACGAGTTGAGATCTGGACACGTGATCAGCTTACAACGGGGGCTCCTTCGTTCTCGGTCGACGTACAGATTCCGAAGTGGTAGGAAGCCCTCCGACAGGGATCGTTAGCCTGCTTAAGATTGACGATCCTGGGTAGGCAACGCCTCTGCTTCCCTTTCAATCGCGACAATCGGACCAACTGATCGCAGTGGACTGGGGAGGCCGATCAACCATTGATCATCAAGGGACAGCGTTGTGATTTGCAACCTATGAATTCTCAACGCCTTAAGCTCGCCGAAGGGCAGCCGTTTGCATCCCGAAATGTTTTCCTCGTTTCTTCCGGGAAACGACGCAACGTTCTCGGGGAGGCGCCGTAAACCTAAATATCTTCAGGGGAAACGAGGCCGACCTGAGTCCTGCGACTAGCGGTTTCGTCAGCGACATAAACAATGCCGATTCGATCGTAACACTTACACTTCAAGATTGAGGGAGAAGAATGACAATGGCTGGTTTCCTGTTTATTGATGGTGTTCCCGGACAGAGTGGCGACGCCGAACACAAGAATTGGATCAACCTGCTTTCGGTCAGTGAAAGCATTTCCCGCATGGTTTCGCGTGGTGGATCGGGCTCGAGCCGCAACGTACAGAGCGCAATCTTCGACGACCTGGTCTGCGTCAAGGAACTGGACAAGTCGACGCCGAAGCTGATCGAATCGATGGCTGCCGGTACCGTTCATCCGGTTGTGAAGATCGACCTGGTGCAATCGCTCGGCGACAAGGGCAAGCGTCTCCCTTATCTGCAGTTCGAGATGAAGCAGGTCATCATCACCAGCTACAACTTCAACGCTGCTGTCGATGGCGACGGTACCGTCCCAACCGAATCGTTCTCGCTGAACTTTGAAGAAGCCAAGTGGACCTTCAATCAGTACGGCAAAGATGGCGCCAATCAGGGTAAGGTCGAAGCTACCTGGAAGGTCGAAGAGGGCGCTTCTTCTTAACGCTTCGCTGTCGAACAAACGCAGGGGAGCGGCGTACAGCTATCCCCTGCGTTTTTTTCGTTTCGGACGAACTGAGTCCCTTGGCGAAACTTGCCCGGCCGACACCCTAGCTTTCCGTCAGCCCACCTCTTTCGGACGCTCCGACTACCATGAACAAAGCTCAAGAGAATCGCGCGTTTGCCCTGGAAGATAGCCTGGGAGATGACTTCTACCTCTTGTCGTTCCAGGGTGAAGAGGGTCTGTCGAAGCTATCGAAGTACCGTTTGTCGCTCGTCTCGAGACGACAAGACCGGCAGCATAAGCCGGAAGAAGTCATCAATAAAGAAATCAAGCTGCGGCTGAATGTTGGTGACTCGAGCAAACGTTACATCAAAGGCTATATCAATCGCTTCTCGGCCGATTACCAGGCCGGCACCATGGTCGAGTTCCATGCCGAGATGGTGCCTTGGCTCTGGTTCGCCACGCAAACCAGCGACTGCCGGATCTTCGAGGACAAAACCATCCCCGAAATCATCGAGGCGGTCTTCAACAGCGATCCACTGAGCAGCATTGCCAAGTTCAAGTTGAAGCTGCAGAAGAACTACCCGAAGCTCGAATACTGCGTGCAATATCGCGAGACCGATTTCAACTTTGTTAGCCGCTTGATGGAAGAAGCAGGCATCTTCTACTTCTTCGATGGCTCCGGAGATGGTTCGAGCAGCGATACGCTGATCCTCGCCGACAACTCTCAGGCTTACTTCGACGCCACCGAGAAAGATGTCTATCACCGAACGACTTCCGCCGGCACGCATGGCACCCAGCCGGAAATCATCGAATGGAACCACCGCTGGGAGTTCGTGGCTGGCAAGTTCGTGAACACCGATCATACGTTCAAAGAGCCTTACGAAAACTTCGAGAAGAACTCGGAAACCAAGATTAGCAATCCGCTCAGTTCCGACTTCAAGAAGTACGAGTTGTACGACTATCCTGGGAACTTCGTCGACTCGAAGTCCTCCGGCCAGGCCAGCGAACATTCGACCTCGAACACCAAGGTACGCATCGGTTCGGAAGAGCATGGCTTCGATCGCATTCAAGCTTCAAGCGACTGCGTTTCGTTCGGACCAGGCGCCAAGTTCAAGCTGAACTCGAAACGGGTTCATGCCGATAGCGGGAAGACCTACGCGATCGTCGCAATGTCGCACTCCGGCACCAATCCGAACTACACCACCGGCGAAGCAGCGGGCGACAAGTACATCAACAATTTCACGTGTGTTCCGGAAGACACGGTCTTCAATCCACCGCAAACATCCAGCCGTCCAAGCGTGGCTGGCCTGCAAACGGCGACGGTCATAGGTCCGGCGGGCGAAGAAATCCACACCGATGAATATGCCCGGATCAAGTGCTTGTTCCACTGGGCTCGCCCGCAGAACAAGGATCGCAAGCAGCCCGATACAGAAACCTCGTGCTGGGTTCGCGTCGCCCAGGCATCGGCCGGTAAGAAATGGGGATTCCTCTCCATTCCGCGCGTCGGGCAAGAAGTGGTGGTCGACTTTCTGGATGGCAATCCCGATCGGCCGCTCGTGGTCGGTTCGGTCTATAACGAAATCCAGAAGCCTGCGTACAGCCTGCCGGACGACAAGGCGAAGACCTACTTCAAGACCAATAGCACTCCCGGCGGCAATGGTTTCAACGAACTGTTCTTCGACGATAAAGCAGACAAGGAACGCATCTTTCTGCATGCCCAAAAAGACCTGGACGTCCGTGTGAAGAACGACTCGCGAAATCTGACCTTGGGCAATCGCTCGCAAATCATCGGCCAAGAGAAAGATGGCGAAAAAACCGGTTGGCAGCGTGAGAAGGTCTTTCAAGACAAAGAGATCAACATCAAGCGTCACCAGATCGAACACATCGAGGGGAACCATCAACTGATGGTGGGCAACGGCGACGAGTCCTCAGGCGGCAACGTCGCCCTGGTCGTCGAGAAGAGCGTTGGCGTTCAGATCGGCGACCAAGGTCTGGAAGTCACCAACGATGGCAGTGCCAAGACCTGGGTGAAGGGCTCGCAGGACATCACCGTCGATGGCGACTGGCGTCAGCAATCGAGCACGCTGCACATCAAGGCCGAGTCGGATTGGAACTCGAAGGCAGGTGCGAACATCAACACCGAAGCTGGCCAGAACATCGAAGCCAAGGCCGGCATGAACTACAACCAGGCCTCAGGGATGGAGATGAACCTGAAGGCGGGCATGACGCTCAACATCGAAGCGGGTGCCAGCCTCTCGCTGAAAGTGGGCGGCAATTTCATCAACATCAACGCCGGTGGTGTCTTCATTCAGGGAACACTGGTGAACATCAACAGTGGTGGAGCGGCGACGTCCGCGGTCGAAGCGAGCCCGAGCTCTCCTTCGTCCCCAGAGAAGCCTGAGAACGAAGTCACCCAGGCAGCACCGCAAGATCCAGACGAAGCCCATAACGAAGAGACCGGCTTCAAGTCGGCTCCGGAATAAGATCGAAGCCAACCATCACCAAACTTGCCTGATCGCGTTAGCCCACCAGTTCTGGCGGGCATGGCAGTCCGAGGGTTCGCCAGGTGCGAATCTCGGAGTCGTTCTTGAAGATCACCCAGCGAGCACCTCGTTCAATTTCGAGCAGCACGGCGGAGATGCCGTCGAGTTGCCCGGTGCTGATGAACTGTCCATCGGAATAGAGATGGTTCAGCAACTGGGTCGGGCTCGCCAGCTCATTCGAGAGACGATAGGCGAGGCTCATGAACTCCAGCTTGTTCAGCCGGCTGCCCATGCAGATCATTGCATCTTGCCCCCAGGTCTGTTGCAGAATCGAGTGGAACGACTCGACATCTCTTTTCGGAATTAAGAGCTGCGTACTGGACAGTTGGACGGCCCCCAGTGCCATCGCTTCATTGTAAAACGAAGGCTGCTGCTGCGGTTGTAGGCGTCCGAAGTTGACCACGGCGTACAAAAATCGGCTTTGGCCGATGAAATCGGCGACGTCGGTCGGTGGTTTGACTTCGTTGCGTGGACAGAAGTAAGTCATGCCGGACGGAGCCATCCGGGTCTCGTAGCGAATCTGGAGCCCGCGAGAGAGCTCGGCCGCCGAAATAGGCCGGTGCGTCATCGAATCGCTGGCAGAGGCCGCGGCGGGCGGCTCTGGGCTCGAGGCAGCCATGTCCGTGTCCTCTTCGCTACCTTCTTCGGCAGCACGGCGCCCTGGGAAGTCGCTTCCCAGGCCAGCATGGCGGCGGAGGTCTTTGAACGAGTGGCTGCTCAGTCGTGGATAGCTCGGTACGCCAGTCGGCTCGGCCGTGGGCTTGCTGCTGCCCCCGACGAACGGGTTGTTTTCAGGTGAGATCGACTCGGTCCGGTCGTAATCGACGACGGCGGAAAACGAGCCCCGGGAAGCGGTTTCTGGCATCGGTACGGAAGTTTGCGGCGGAACGTCGCCGCTTTGGCTCCCGGTTTGATCGCTTACCACCACGATTTGAAATTGCGTCTTGCCAGCGACGATCACGTCGCCATCGTGCAGTTGCATCGCCGCGCCGACCTTCGCTCCATTGACGAAGGTCCCGTTACGACTTTGCAGGTCCTTGAGCATGATTCGATCTTCTTCCAGCGAGATCGAGAAATGCAGACCGGAAAGATGAGGATCTTCGGGCACGGTCAGCTCGGACCGGGTGGTGCGCCCTACGCGCACAACTTTACTGGCGTCGAGCCATACTCGACGGCTCCCGAAGTTAACGGAGTAGATTTGAAGCGCGTACCGCAAAAGAAAGGCTCCTGGAAGACGAGAAAGCCATGAAGTGGCGGTTCTTCAATCCACGGTAAAGTAATTATCAAGCCAACGGAATTTCCCATCCCAGGAATTTTCGGTTTTTCGATCCTGAAATGGAAAATTTGCGGCTTCCTCTCGGTAATCTTACCGGAAGCATCACAGCTTGCCGATATCATCCCCCTCGGGCACTACTTCGATTCTGCCTCGGAAGAGGCGACCGCATCCTTCCCCAGAGTGCCCGGCTGAGCCGCCAGTTCGGCGTCTGTTTTGGGCAGTTCTGTCGTGAACCACAAGATCGCACTGCGATCGATCGACGACGTCAGCAGCATCTTGCTATCAGGTGAGAACGCGATCGACGAGATCTCTTTGCGATGTCCCTTCAGCGGCACGAACTGTTGCACGTGCAATGGAGGCAATGGGGCATCCTTCTTCTCGGCATCATCAGCCGAAAGCTCGGGCCGGTCGATAAACCAAACCGTCAACGCACCGTCGAAGCTACCAGTAATCAGTCGTTCGCCAGTCGCCGAGAATGCGGCTCCGGTCACGTCGGTCGAATGTCCTTCAAGTTTCCGCGGCTCGCTGGTGCTCCACTGGTCGACCGGAACATCGGCCCACAGACGAACCCGCTTGTCGGTGCTGGTCGCCGCGAAACGCATTCCGTCCTGCGACACCGCCAGGCTACGGTAGCGGCCTGGGTGCACGGCGAACGATTCGCCAAGCTGATTCCAGGTTTTACTATCGACCAGTTCGATCGAACCGACCTGGTGTTCGCCACCATCTTCGTCGGTTTGCATGCGACTGCTGGCAATCACCAGCACTGGGTCAGGCTTGCCGCCAACCCAGGTCAACGCATCGATCGAGTAACCGGTATTGGCCAGATTCTGCACGAATTCTTTCTTCGCCAGATCGATGATCGCAATCCGACCGGCACTTCCTCCCACCGCCAACATGCTTTCGTTGAGCCCAGCAGCTTGCAGCGTTTGATAGCCAGAATCGAACTGGTCGAGCATCGTTCCGCTTTGAGCATCCCACAGACGAACCAGGCCATCGACATGCACCGAAACAATTTGCGTGTCGTGTGCCAGGAAGTCGCAGAAGAGAACCGGCCGCGTCGGAGCTAGTCGTTCGAGGCTCTTCTTTGCGGTCATGTCCCAAAGCTCGACATCGCGATTGCTGTACGAGACCAGGATTTGGTTGTCGTTGCTTGGAAACGCATCGACCAACACGACTTCGCGAGAAGCGGTGCCCACGATATCGTTTCCCTTACGCGAGTAAGGCAACGTTTCGCACTGTGGCTTACTCACTTCCCAGCGGGCAGCGTCGTGATCGCCAAGGCGATGTTGTTGAACGAAGTACACGACCTGGTTGTCGGCCGAAATCGAAGGAAACGCCGCCAGGCCGTCGCAGGTCGCTTTATGCAAAGCCTGCTGTGGATTGTTGAGTGCGAACAAGCTTAGATGCGTTTGCTTTCGCTGATCCGGCTGGTTGGCGTAATAGTCGTTGTACGTAACCACCAGATGCTTCAAGTCGGGCGAAACTGCGAACTGCAGGAATGGCAAGCCATTCTCTTTGCTCGGCAGATCACGAATCTTCGTGTCCTTGAGAAAGTCGTACAGCACCAGGTAACCTTCTTCGCGACCGGAGTCGTAACCCAACAGCAGTTCGCTGTCGGAGCTGAACGCGATCTGCTGCACGATGCCGGAGTCGACTTTCCAGACCGGTTCGCCGAGTTGCTTGTCGGCCTTATTCGGCATGGCATAGACTCGCACGCCGTTCGGGATCCGGACAGCAAAGTATTTTCCGCCTGGCGAGACGACCAGTTCCGAGACCTGGCCGATTTCGAGCGGACTGTCGACAGCGAACAGCTTCTCCCCTTGAGGATTCGCCGCGATCACCTTGGTTCCGGCGGCTCCTTGTGGGGAAGTCGATTGATCGAGGTAGATGAACTGATCGCTTAGCGGAATCGGGGCCATGCGGTACGAGCCACCTTCGGTCGGCGTGCTCCAGACGGCCTTTTTCGTGGCGAGATTCCAAACCGTGATACCGATGTCGGGATCGGCTGTGACGACATGCTTGCCATCGGCCAGCGAAGCCGAAATCGCCTTCTTGCCAATATTCTGACTGGTCCAGTCGCTCACATGCATATCGAGCTGTGGCTGATCGGTGCCTACGGTGGTGTCCCAGACCTGGGTACGCCCGGCCCGATCGCCGGTAACGAACTGGCGGCCATCTTGCGAGAAGCTGGCCCACAGCACGCTGTTCTGCAGATCGAGGTCCAGTCGATCCTGATACGTTTCATAGTTCCAGAATCGAGCGGTCTTGTCTTCCGAGACCGAAACCAGTTCTGGCTGCTCTGGATGGAAGGCGGAAGCAAACACGGCAGCCTGATGGCCACGCAGCGTCTTGAACTCCTTTAAGCGATTGCTTTGTGGATCGAACTGAAAGAGTTTCAGCGAACCATCCGCCAGCGAAGCCGAGAGCAATTTCCGTTCAGCGTCGTAGGTTAGTTGATTGACCTGGGCAGGAAGCGAAAAGGCGAGCGTGTCTTGCTGCTTCGGTCCGGTCCACAGGTTCAAACTGCCGTCGGCCAAGGCCAACGCCACACACGTTTCCGAAAGGTAAGCACAATGCAAGACAGGATCGTTGAACTGAAGTTCTTCGACATCTTGCGTGCTGCCATCGATCGTCATTCGCTTGACGCGATACTCTCCCTGAAATTCCTGGGCGTGGACATACTGCTTGCCGCTGGGGGAAACATCGAGATCGAAGACGTTCTCGGCGTGGATTAGCGATTTGCCCGTCAGTGTTTTCGAGTCAAGCAGATAGCAGCGTCCGCTCACCGCGACCATCACTTCCGACGACGCCCCGGGCACGAACTCAATCGCACTTACGGCTGGCATGGTCGAGTATTGGTTAAGCTTCGCCAGTTCGACCGTGGTCAGGTTGCCCTGCAGCGGCAGCACTTGCAAATACTTCGCCGGATGATCAGTCCCGATCCACAGCTGGCTTCCATCGGGCGAGAATCGCAGGCAGGTGATTCGGCAATCAGGCATCGCCACATGATTGGCCTTCGCATCCTTCTCTGTCGCGTGGCTGGTCGGGTAAAGATACAAGCCGTCCTCTTCCGTTCCGATCGCGGTCCACTTGCCGTCGATCGACGTCGCCACGGCCGTCGCCGAAACCTGGAAGTCGACATGGGGCACGTCAGGATGGCAGAGATACGCGAGGTGCTTCCATTCCCAGCCGCGATATTCTTCTTCAACACTCTCTAGCAGCGACAAGGCAGCCGCGATGTCGTTGGACTCGACCTTCGATTGAGCCAATCCGACCGAGGCGAACATGCCAGCGAAGAGTGCCCGGTTACGTTCCTGGGCGACATCCACCAACGCTTCTTCCAATCGGTCGCGTTGAACAGCGATGGCATCACGCTGGGTTTCGAGCTCGATATTCTGCTCACTGATTGTCGCCGTCTTCATTTGCAAATCCTGATTCAGCATCTTCAGCCTACTGTTCGCTGAATCGAGATTATTGTTGACGACCACCAGATTGTCTTTTTCTGCTTGGAGGTCCACCGCCAGACTATCGGCCTTCTCTTTCTCTCGAGTCGCCACCTCTTTCGCCTGGGTCGCTTTGTCGGCTTCGTCTTTCGCCTTTTGTTCGGCAGCGATGGCGACTTGAGCGGCATCGTAGGCCTGTTGTCGCAGGCCATTGATCACCAGCAAACCGATGCTCGCACCCACCAGGGCAAACAGCAAAGAGCCCACCGCAACGAAGCGGGCCATCTTGGCGTTCCGCGAGGTGCGTTCGGCATCGGCCTTGGCTTTGACCAGATCGTTGTAGATCGGTTCTTCGTCCGGATTCTCGGGACTGACCAGCTGCAGCCCGAGGTCGAAGTCCCCCTTTTTCAGCGCGCAGAGAGCATATTCCTGACGGGCTTCGTGGAAACCTCGATCGGCGACGTCGTTCTCGCTCCACAGCTTTAAGGCGTCCTCGAAGCCGAACATCGCCCGTGAGAACAGCTCGTAGTTCTCGGCCTCTTTGGCCGTTTCCAGTTCGTGCTGGGCGGTGTTCGCCAGTTCGATACTTTGCGCGGTCGATTGATACTTGCGAACTTCTTCCTGCAGCAAGGCGACCGAATTGAATCGTAGCTTCGGCGACGTCGCCATCGCCTTCAAGGCAATGTTCTTCAAGCGGCTGGTCGAATCGGAACGAACGATCACATTCTGAGCGGCCGCGACGAGGCACTCGGTGATTGTTGACGCGGCATGCGGCGGGAAGCCGGTAACGATTTCGTACAGCATCGCCCCCAGCAAGTAGATATCGCTGCACTTGCCGATGCGTTCGAGCGGCCCTTTCGCCATTTCCGGGGCCATGTACGCAGGCGTGCCCCCCATGGTGAACTCTTCTTTGCGGTTAAGATCGACCGCCAGGCCCCAGTCCATCACCAGCACTTCGCCATACTCACCGAGCATGACGTTTTCAGGCTTCAAGTCGCGGTGAATGACATTCTTCGAGTGGGCAAACGCCATCGCGTCGGCGACCTTCAGGAAGATATCGAGGTTCTCGGCTTCCGACTTGTTGCGGATCGCCTTGTGCCACTCGGTACCGGTTACGCACTTCATCGAATAGAAGAGCGTGCCATCTTCGGTCTGCCCCAGTTCGTGGATCGGAACGATGTTCGGGTGATCGAGAATCCCGGTGATCACCGCTTCGCTGAGGAACTTGGCCCGATCGTCTTCACGCTGGCCGATGTCCCGTTTCAGTGTTTTGACCGCCACACGGCGCCGCAGCGATTTCTGCTTGGCGGCATAGACCACGCCCATCCCGCCTTTGCCAAGCTGGTTGATGATGGCGTAGTCGGAACCTTCCTCCTGGTCGGAAAGAATGCGGCGTCGCAGATCAACGCCTAGTTCTTTGGCTTTGCTGACCGTGGCGGTACGCATCGTCTGCATCGGCGAACCATCGCCAGCCGCCCAGTAACGTTTCACGTCGCTTGGTGAAAGAGGTTCCGAACCGAAGGTAACATTCAGGTCGTCATCCGAGACAGGACGATTGGGGTCACCAATATCGACCGTCTGCTGGATGTCGTCTCCACTCACGCTAAAAGCGAGCGTGTGGCTCGCATCTCTTCCAGCGTTGGGGTCGCCTTCCAGATCAAGCGTCTGCATGCCTTCCCCACCAGCCGGCGGCACGTCCATGGTCGGCTGCGAGTGAATGTCACCAGCTTCCGGTTTGCCGAGGTCGAGCGTTTGAAACCCGTCCCCCTCGCCTTCGACCTTGTCGAGCGAAATCGTGCCAGAGGTATCTTCGCTACTAAACTCAATCGTGTGCCCGATGTCCTCGCCCGGTGGTTGGATGAACTCGTCTCCCACACGGGAAGCCCCTGGCAGATCGATGGTCTGGTTTGGGGAAGGCTGGCCATCTTCATCGAGTTCCAGCGTCTGCGCGTTCAGATCTTCAGGCGAAAGTTCCAGCCCATCGTCAGCGTTGTCGGCATCTTCAGAAGGTGAGAGATCCAATCCAGACGGAACGGTCTCGGAGGTGTGACCTGGCCACTTGGCATCGCAATAGGGGCAGAAGCCAGCGGAATGC
This sequence comes from Bremerella cremea, assembly GCF_039541315.1. Taxonomy (GTDB): domain Bacteria; phylum Planctomycetota; class Planctomycetia; order Pirellulales; family Pirellulaceae; genus Bremerella; species Bremerella cremea. The sequence goes on from NZ_BAABFZ010000003.1 coordinate 1,527,683, forward strand.
TGGAAGTCGGGCAATTCCGCGTGACAGTTCGGGCACTTGAAAGTCGACATGAAGCTGTTTCCCCCAATTCGATTCGCTCGCCGAGTGCCCTTGCTTCCCGGAGCAACTTGCGACCCGTTTCTCGATCCGTTTTGCTTCGTATCTCAACGAATGTTCAGGATCTCGCAGAAAGTTCGATCTTAACGCGCCACCTTCCTCACCCCAAGGAATCGGGGGCGGCGACGGCATCGAATTATAGACCTTTAATCTAGCCATTGACGGGCGCGACGACGCAGTCGGGCCAGATTCCCTACCCCCAGATCCTCTGGTGGATCCGGGTTTTCGCTATTACCGGAATCCGACCGGTTTTTCTCATCTTCCTGACGCTGAGAGGCGACCGCCGCCATCAAGGCCGCTCCGCCAATCATGGCTCCGCCGAGACAGTCTCGCGCGACCATTCGTTTGGCCCGCAACTGTTGCGTGAGTCGATCGATCTCTTGCAGATCGACCGCCGCCACACGCTGCATCAAGATAGCGTCTTCGCTTGGCAACTGCTCGTCCGTGGCGGCCTCGGACGAGGCGACCGGGTCGGCATCGGGGAACCATTGTTCGTACTCGCGGGCCCAGACATCTTCCGCTGAAAGCGAGCTGGCTGTGGAAGCGACCGCCAGTTCGGCTTGGGTTGCCGCGGCTGGCGAATCGTTCTGGCTGAACAAGTCGAACGGAACCGGGCGATCTTCTTTCCAGAAGTAATGGATCTGCGGTTCTTCGACGCCTGGGTACAAGATCGAAATTCGATACAGCCCCGGCGGGAACTGATCGCCATTGAGGATCAACGCCTTCACGGCATCGAGCGTCATGTACTCGCTGCCGAGCTCGATCTCTTCTCCGATTTCCTCGAAGTTGCTCGGGTCGACTTCCACCACGGTGACACCGTCGATCTGGGTTGCCGCGCGGGCATCGTCGTTGATCTTCGGCAGCGACGAGTAAGGCACCGTTTCTGCTTCGATGATCGGCGATGGCTCGACCAGAGGGGCATTCGGTGGGACGAAGTCGACCGGCTGGTAGTTGCTGAACGGAATCGTATTGAAGAAGAACTGGAACTTGTCTTGCACGAAGTTCAGGTTCTGCTCGTTTGGCGTGCCAACGTTCTCGTACAGATTGATCTGCGGACTGTTGTAAGCCCGAACCGTAACCGTTACCGAAGCAGAACTGGTCGCGAACTCCCAGGCGTAGGCATGTTCGACTGCCGTATCGGAATCGATCGCCCCGTCGAATGATCGAACGTCCAACGCGGTTCCATCACCCCAGTCGACAACGATCCGGAAGTCGAGCTCGCCAGAGGCACCAAGCTGCGAGATGACAAAGAACGCTTCGGCATCGAGGCCAACGGCGGTCGACAATAAGTACGTGGTGGTCGTCCCAGGGATCCGAACGTAGATCGGGCCTTCGTTCGGCGAACCGTCGATGATCTCGAACAGTTGGTCGGCCGGATTGGGCAGCAGGATATCGTTGTACTGCTGAATCTGCGCCACGATCGCGAACAAATCTTGCAGCATCGGATCGATCGCGTTGGTCTGGCTCGAATGCAGTTCGAATCCAGCCGTGATCTGCAGGCTGCCTTCCGCCAACGCCGTAATGATGCCGGAGTTCGCCAGGTCGACAATCACCGGATCGGAACCAGCGGCTCCGAACGTCAACGCACCGCCATCAACCGTTCGCAGGAAGACGTGCCCGGCATCGCTACCGGCGGTTACCAGTCCATTTACTGAAACCGGATCAGCGAACGCCCCATCGACGCGGCGGATCACAAGATCACCACGGTTCACCAGCACTAGCGAGTAATCTTCGCCCACGCCATCGGCGAACTTGTCGGCCAAGCCGCCCGCCGCGTAGGTATCGCTGTTCTCGTCTGGAAGCAGCGGATCGATCGCGTCGGTCGTCAACGAACCATTGAAGCCATCGGAAACGTTGATCCCGGCGGCAGTGAAGTCGAGCGTCGAACCCGGCGTGACATTCAGCGGGGTTCCTTCGGCGGAAGCAGCCAGCCAATCGACGTCCAACGACGTGAGCAGTACTGCGCCCCCTTCCGAGATAAAGAGCCCTTCTTGGGCGATAATATTCGAGGCCCCAGGGTTGCCAATGCGGAAGTCGTTGACCTGAACAATGCTGCCATCGGTCCGCACATGGATCGATCCGCCCGCAGCCGTTCGGGTTCCGTCGATGATCGCCAGGCCATTGGTGTCGGCTTGTTCGTCAATCGTGATCTTCTGGGCTTCGGCATAAAGGATTCGCAGGTCGATGTCCCCTTGCAGCGACACCTCAGCCGCGGTCTTCAGCGAGGTCAGGTCGGCCACCGACAACGAAGAACCAATTTGGTTCTCGATCGTGTTGTTCGCTGTCAGCACCAACGATTTGGCGACACTGTCACCGACCAGCAAGATGCCATTGGCCTCATCTTCCGAGATCGTGACGTGCATGCCATCGGCCTGGAACTGAAGCGATCCGAAGCTGACATTTGTCGGAGAATCGAGCCCCCGGAAGAACGAATCGTTGGCACTAGGCAAAACACCGACGCGCAAGTCGCCGTTGTCGACATCGAAACTGGCCTGACCGACCACCGTCAGATCGTTCACGGTAGCGAACGTAATCGAGCCCGCATCGAAGGTCGAGTCGTTCCCGACAAAGATCTCGCCGTCCTGACCCAGGTCGCCCGCGATTTCCACGCGAAGGTCATTCGTGATGTCGATCTCAGAAAGAGTCAGGCTCTTCGCGTTGACCAGTTCCAACGTCAGGTCGCCGATTGTTCCGGCCTTCGCGACCAGGTCGAAGTCACCACCAGGCGTATCGGTCACATCGACGTTTTCGTTGCGGATCTCGAAGTTGAAGAGCAAATTGTCGCTGCCACCCAGGTCGAGATTCACATTGGCCGACATATCGTTGCCAACGTTCAGCAGTGCGATGGTGGCCTTCGTGGTCAAGGCAAGCGTCGTTTGCGTCGAAATATCGAGGGCCGTTCCCCCGGCTTGCGTGATGTCGCCATTAGCGGTCACCGAGAAATCGGCCGCACGAATATCGAGGAGTTCGATCGCGTCGATCCCATCGACAATGTCGACCACGCCGGCACGTTCGGCCAGTCCGCTGTTGACCGAAACTGAACCGAAGTTGTTCGTCGTCTTATCGAGCAGCACCGTCACACCGTCGGCCACTTCAATGGTCGTGGTACCGGTGACTTCCAGTTGACCGCCACTTTGGCTGATCGTGTCGATTGCACGCAGCGTCAAGGTTGGCGTCGTGATCGCTTCGAGCGTGACCGTGCCCTCTGCGTTCAGTTCAACAAAGCTGTCGGCCGACTGCGTCGCGTCGATCGAGCTGCCTGCCATTTGCGAAAGAGCACCGCCGCTGTCAGTCACAAAAGTGGTTAGTTTGTCGACGATGAAATCGGTCAGCACCAAGCCGGCGTCGCTGTCGACAATCGTCACTTCGCCCGCAGCTGTTCCGCCGAATCCTTCGACACCGATCGTTCCGAACTCGTTCGTCGCGGAAGAAAGATCGACGTCCGCCCCGGTCGCGACCAGCACGGTCGTCGTACCTGAAACTTTCAGTTCATCGGATGCCTGGGAAATATCGTTGCCGGCGGTGAGCGAAAGCGTGACCGTTTCCAAGCCACGCAGGGTGATCGTCTGGCCGGCGGTCAGATCAACCTGACTTCCGGCCGACGCGGTCGCATCGATCGACGTAAGAGCGGCTTGTGTCAGAGCCCCAGGCGTTTCGACGGTTAATTTGTCGACGGCAAAATCGAGCAGTTCCAGGTCGCCGCTACTGTCAGTGACTTTAACTTCGCCAGCAGCCGTCCCACCAGCACCGGTCACTCCGATCGAACCGAACTCGTTCGAGGCAACCGAAAGATCGACTTTCTGCCCGGTGGCGACTTCAACCGTCGTCGCACCGGTGATGATTAATTGATCGGAGGCCTGCGTGATGTCTCCGCCTGCCGCCAATGACAGAGCAGCCGACGTGATACCACGCAGCGAGATCGTTCCGCCTGCGGTCAGATCGACAAAGCTATCGACCGTCGCCGTGGCATCGATCGAGGTCGCCGCCATCTGCGAAAGATTGCCAACCGTCGAAACGGTCAACTTGTCGACTACCATTTGATTCAGTTGCAGGTCGCCGTCGTTGTCGACAATATCGACTTGACCGGCTGCCGTTCCGCCATTCCCTGTGACGCTGATTTCGGCCAGCTTGTTGTTGGCCGCGGAAAGATCGACCGGAGCACCGGCACCCACGACAACCGAGGTGATTCCAGCGACATCGATCGAAGTCATGGTGGCCTGGGTCACCCCGCCGGTCGCCGTCAACTTCAAGGTGTTGGTCGTAACATCGCCAAGTTCAATCGCCGCATCGGTCGTCAGCGAGATCGTATCGTCGACCTGCAAGTTGGTACCTGAAGCTTGATCGATATTGCCAGTTGCTTGCGCGATCAGAATCCCAGCTTCGACATCGCCCAGAACGATTGTGTTGTCATCCTTCAGCATCACCGTCCCGGCAACATCTGCCACGCCGTTGCCGAGGATCGAAACGGCACCGGTGAAGTCGTTGCCATCGTTGAACAGCGTGACCGGCAAGTTTCCACCGATAGTGATGACCGTCGTGCCGTTCACATCGAGCGCCGTCGCAGCGATCTGGCTGATGCCACCACCCCCACTGCCCGAGTTGATCACAAGATCAAGCGTTTGCAGGTTGCCAAGCGTGATCGTGCCGGAGGTGGTATTCAGTTGAACCAGCGTCGTGGTGGTGACGGGTGCCGTGGCCGAGGCATCGATATTGCCGCCATTGGTCGTTGCGATTAACGTTCCGGTCGTGATCTCGCCGAGCGTGATACCGCCGGTCGTTGCCTCGAGCGTGACGGAAGTATCGGCTTGAATCGCCGTGCCTGTTTGCTGCGAAATGCTGGTCCCGGCTAGGGCACTGAAAACGTCAGCTTCGATTGCGCCCAGTAGCAAAGCGTTCGCATCGCGAATCGAAACGGTGCCTGGCGTACCAGCACTTTCGACCGAGACCGCTCCGCCAAAGTCGTTTCCAGCTTCGTTCAGCAGCACATTGAAGGTGTCGGCGACGGCGACTTCCGTGGCCCCAGTAACCACGAGCGTCGTCCCAGGGACCTGAGTGATGTCGCCGGTCTGGGCTTCGACATCTAGATCGCTGGCGGAAACATTGCCCAGCGTGATCGCGTTGCCGTTAAACAGCGTAACGGTGGTGCCCGTCAGGTTCACTTGATCCTGGAAGTTATTGCTGAGCTGGTTGAGCGTGATCGAGCCGACCGTCGCCAGGGTTGCTGCCCCGGAGACCGTGATTCCATCAATTGTCTGATCAATCGCCGCGGCGCCGGTCACATCCAACTGCATCGCATTGATCGCACCCAGCGTCAGGTCGCCGCTCGCGACATGGATCTCGACGATACCAGCCGGGTCAACGCCCGCGTGGGCCGAGACCGCATCGCCGAACACGTTCGGGCCGTCGAGTACGATGTCTTGATTCGTTCCCGCTTGAAACACGCTGGCATTCGAGACATCGATCCCATCGGTCGTCTGCTCGATCTTGGCGGCAGAGGTAACGTTCAACTGACTGGCGTAAATCTTGCCGAGGGTCAGGTCGCCCACACCACCTAAGATTTGAACGGTGCTGGCTCGATCGCTGCCGGTGAGACCTTGAACCGAGATCGCACCAGTGAATTCGTTGTTGCTATCGAGCAGCGTAACGTTGCCTGAATCGGCGACGCGAATGCTGGTCGCGCCATCGATATCGAGTTTGCCCGACTGCGTCAGATCGCCGCCGATATTGACGTTCAAATCGCCAGCCAGTTTGATCTCGGGCAGATCTAACGAAGGAGCGTTTTCAAACAGCAGCGAAACGTTGGTCATTCCCCCTGAAGCAAGTCGGGCTTCAAATTCGCCTGGGATGGTCGAGCTCGGAATGGCAGCCGTAGCGCTATCGTCACGCAGGTAAAAGCTGTCCAGTAACGCCGATCCATCGACGGTCATGCCGCCGGTGAACTGGTTCGCTCCGTACTGCAGATCGATATCGCCAGCGCCGGTCAATGTCAGCTTGGTCGCCCCGCTAACCGAGATCGCTTCGCCGCTGTTGACCTGGGAAATCGAACCGTTGGCCGTGACTTCCAATTGCGAAGCGGTGACTTCGCCCAAAACGATCGATCCGGTATCCGAGACCAGCGTGACATTCTGCCCCTCGGCTTCAACCTTGCCGGTCCAGGCGTTGCCTGACTGGTCGAGCGTGATATCGGCGGCGGCGGTCAGCTTGGTATCGCCACTAACAGCGATGCCACCAATCAATTGTTGAATCGATCCACCAGCGGAAAGCTCCAGCGAGTCGACGGTGAGCCCTCCGACGTCGATGTCGTTGGCGTCTTGGTAGGCGACGTCGGAACCGGTGCCAATGATGGTGCTGAAGTCATGGGCGGCGTCGTTCAAATCGACGTCCAAGTCGCCCGTGATTTCGTCCAGAACCAGGTTATTACCTTCAAGCACGGTACTGCCGCCGAGCCCGATGGTGCTCTTGTCCATGTTGCCGGCGTTCGAAAGCAGCAGATCGCCACCGATCGTCACCGGGTCCATGCTATTGCCCAGATCGACCTGATCGATCCCGCTCACCGAAACATCCCCGGTCGAGAACGAGTTGCTCAGATCGCCCAGGCTGTCTGCGAAGATCAGCTGCGAAAGGCTGGCCGCATCCAGGCCTGCGTCAAACGAAACCGACTGGAAGGTAGTCAGGGCGAACGTCGTGGTGTCGCCCGCCATTGGCGCGGTGACCACGCCGTTGATGTCGAGGGAGGTAATCCCCGAGATGGTGAGGTTGCCGGAACCGTCGCGGCCGATCGTCACCATGTCGCCGTCATCGATCGTGACGTTCAGATTGCCAGCCATATCGAGCGTAGCCGCAGCCAGCACCACGCGAGGTTCCAATTCGCGGAAGCGGAGCTTCGTATCGAATTGGTCCTGGAAGGCTTGCTGAGGTCGTTTGTCCTGGGCAGCTTCTCCGAAGATTCGCTTCCAGAAACTCTTCTTTTTCATTCGTCGCAGCTCGACAGGCGGAAAGGAGAGGAGTGTAATCCGCGGGAGGGAAAAGAACAGAAGAATGCAGCGTGCCCGTGTGCCGCAAATCACCCAATTTGCGACAAATCCCCCAAACTAACGAATTCCTCGTAGAATTTCATTCAAGTCACGCCGTGGGACGGTGTCAACGAAGTTCCTGGGAATTTAGGGAAGACGCCTTAAGCCTTTTGTTTTCAGCATTTGTGGTGTTCGCTGCCCCCTAAAACACCACCCGCCCGATGGACCTTCAACACACCCATTAAACAACAGTCTGGGAAAAATAGGTAGTCCCTATGTTTTCTCCCCATAATTGTATGGGGGAGGGTCATGCCGGGTCGAAAGAACCAATAACCCCGTTTCTGCTTGGAAACGAGACGATGCCCGGAAAGGGGCTTCTTCGCGTGCCGCGTCTGGAAGAGGATTCCTCGCAATGCCGAGTGTTCTGCAGATTCAAAAACTTGGATTCCACACCCTCGGCCGGGCCTGTCTGGTCTTGCTGGCGACGGTGTGTCTGCTGAACTCGGTCCTGGCAGCCGAACCGGCCGGGCGAGCTCGCCTGCGGATTCAGCCTGTCTCTCCTTCCCGTTCCGCTGTGCAGTCGACGCCAAGCCAGATTCGGATGGCCTCGGGCGAAGAAACTTCCGGCCTGCAGCCGGTGATTCAGCCAACCGCACTGACCTTGCTTCAGCCACCATCGGAAGCCGCGTCGACGCCTCCGAGCCCTCCGGCTCAGATCACGATCCAGGCCATGCCGAAACCGGCCACCGCTGCCGGTGTCACGCCAGAGAACATCTCGCCTCCGCTGCCAGCTTCGCTTCAAGCGATTGCCAACGATCGTGGGCGACTCTCGAACAAGCCTGAAAGCTTCTTCAAAAGTCTGACGCCGGAAGATCGCGAGATCCTTTACGATGGCAAGCCAGCGCAAGACTTCGGAATCGGCCGAACCTACGACTACGACATCGATGGCAAGGAAGTCACGCCGCCAACCAACATCGCGGCCAAGATCTTCTCGGAAGAGCCAACCGAAGACTTCCCTTACGGCTATCACCACGACTGGTATCCGATGGTCGCGATGTGGGAAGCCCCAGGGCTGTATCATCGCCCGCTCTACTTTGAAGAAGTCAACCTGGAACGCTACGGCAACCAGCACATACATCTGCAGCCGGTCTACTCGACCGCGCACTTCTTTGCCAACACGCTGACGTTGCCTTACAAGATGGGTGCCTACCATCCGTGCGAACGCATTTATACCTTGGGGCATTACCGCCCTGGTGACTGCAATCCACACGATGTTCACACGACGCCATTCACCTGGAAAGGTGTGATCTATACCGGGGCCGTCTATTCCGGCATCGGCGCCGCCTTCCCTTAAGAGAAGAAGCGGAAGTTCAACTGAAAGAACCGGGCCACGATCTGCCAAACTGTTTGTGGCCGGCCCACGATCACCGCTTTGCCAATCGTTCCTGGCAATACCTTCTGCCCAGCGTGCTCGTCTAGCGTTACCGTCGCCGAAAACGCACCACGTTCCAACGCCAACGATCCATCATCACGACGACGGCCCCCAAGCGACTCTTGCGAGCTCAAATTGCGTGGCACATCGGTCGATTGATCGGTCGAGATATCGCTTATCGTTCCGCTGAGACTGTGGGTCGAAGTTCCATCGAACAAGATCGAAACAGGGTCCCCTTCGCGAATCAATTCGATCTGATCTTGGTGAATCAGCAGCCGAGCTTGAACCGCTTCAGCATCACCGATCAAGCAAAGCAACTCGCCTCGTTCGAGCAGGCAACCACGATTTGCAGGATCGAGCGGGCTGCCGGTCCAGTGCGAAAGAAAGCGATCGGAACTTCCTCGTTCGATCTTATACGGAGGTGCGATCACCATGCCGTCGACCGGGGCTTTCACGGAAAGATTGCCTTGCTCGCGCAGGATCACCTCGCGTCGCTGTTGCAGATCGGTAAGTGCCGCTTCGGCCGTTGGGATCTGGGCGGCAGCCTCGGGACTGTTGTTCGAGCGAAGCTTGAGACTCTCTAGATGTTGTCGCTGGAGTTCGATCTCCCCTTCCACGACCAGTTGATGATCGGCCAGATCTTCGTTCACCAGCACAGCCAACACGTCGCCTTTCTGAACGTGCGCCTGCGGGGCAATGGCTTCGACCACGCGACCATCGACCTGGGCGTAGACGCGATGATCGGAATCGATCTCGGCGATTGCTGGAACATGTATCCGCGACGGAATCGGAATCATTCCCAGGCCAGCCACGATCGACAGCAGCACCACCGCCGCACCGATGACACGTGCTCGATTCATTGCGTCTCCCCTACCCTTTGGACGTCCGATCCATTGCCCTAGCCGCATCGCTGGCTTCAGCAGAAGCCCGATGGCGAACAAGCCTACCACCACATACCACAGCGACAGCAGATCATTCTGCCGACAGGCCTGGTACAGAAACCACAGGATGAAACCAAAGACCAGCGTTCGATACACAATCGCCAAGATCGCGTACGTGCGCAGCAAGCCTGCTTGAGGCTCTGGCGGAGCAACCTCTGGATGCCGAAAGAACCAATTGCGAAACGGCGTCCACAATGCTTCGCTGGACCGGCTACCGAGGTTCGGCAGGTTCCACCAATCGGAAAGAATATAATAGCCATCGTACCGCAGCAGCGGATTCGCATTCACCACGACGGTGCTCACGCCACATACGAATACGATATTCAACAGCCAATCGCGGATCGGCCCAGGGTTGGCAAAGTACCATAGCGTGAAAGCGATCGTTGCGAGAATCACTTCCACATACATCCCTGCGGCCGAGACCATAATGCGTGGCCAGCGCCGCGGAAAGAGCCATGCGTCGGAGACATCGCAGTACATCGCCGGCGTGAAAACCATCAGCAGCACGCCAATCTGATGGCATTCACCCCCCATCGCTTTGCAGCAATAGGCATGCCCCAGTTCGTGCAGCACTTTCACCAGGGCGAAGGTAACCAGTAACAGCACCAGGTTTTCGCCCCGAAAGAAAGCCGACTCGCTAGGCAGTTTCGCGGTCACCGCATCGAGATTCAACAGCCCGAGCAGCAGTGCCAGACCTGCAAACAGCAGGACGATGGTCACGGTCGTCTTGTGAAAGAGCCAGCTCACGGCTCCGCTCGTTGCCTTCAGCCAAGGCTCGGGATCGATGCCAGGTAAGCGAATGGAAAGGACTTGCAGCGGCAGCGAAGCCAGCTCGAACCAGGCCTGCTTCTTCTTCCGCTGCAGCAAGGTATCTGCCTGGTTCTCCGCAGAAGCGATCAACAGGCCGCGTTGATGCAGACTATGGCAGAACCCCAATATCTCTTGCGTCGAGATCCGACGCGGGGCGAACTGTTCTTCGTAGAGCGATTGGATTTCCGCAGGACTCGAATGCCCATCCAAGTGTCGCATGACAAACACTTCGGCCAATCCGAAATGAAAGTAACGCAGCGTGACCGGATCTTTCACAATCCAGGTTTCGCCGTCTGCTTCCTGGCGTCGCGCAAAGACCAGGTCGGGCCGGATGCGGACTCCCTGGCGAAGCGAGAACTTGGATGCGACGGCGGTCGACACGCGCTATACACCTCGTGGTTTAAGACTTCGATTGAATCGTCATCGAGGCCCGCAGGCCTGGGCGGAGCTTCAGATCTTTGTTGTCGAGATCGACCCACACGCGTACCTGGCCATTGACCGGGTCGACTTCGGGATCGACAAAGGTAACCTTCCCGGTGACTTCGATCGGCTCTTGATTCGGAATCTCGACACGCACCGTCGCCGGCGTTCCGATCAGATCAATCATCGCCTCTTCGTTGCGAATAAAACCTTCGGCCCGCAATCGATCGATCCGCACGACTTTCACGACCGAATCGCTGGTCTGTACCCATTCTCCTTCGCGGCGAAACACGGCGACCACCATGCCCTCGATCGGTGAGACAATCGCATGCTTTTTCAACTGAGTCTGCACGATTCGCATTTCAGCATCACGCAGTTGCGCAGTCAGTTTGGCAATGGCGATTTTCTCTTCCGACTGTTCAATCTCCAGACGACTCTTCTCGACGACTAGCCGCAGGCGGTCCATCTCGGTTTGCGAAACGCTTTTTTCGGCGATCGCGAGTGCGTCTTCCGAACGTGAAAGTTCCGCCGAAGCGACTTCCAGGCTCTTCCGCGCGAAACGAATGTTGACGTCGTTCTCGGATTCACGTTTCGCGATATCAAAATCAACGCGTGCCTTCTCGACCTCCATCCGCTTCTCGTCGTCGTCGATCTTGGCGATCACCTGACCGCGATCGACGATCGAACCTTCCTGGGCGGTGACCGACTTCAAGACGCCCGACTGCTGCGCCGGGATCTCGACCGATTCGATGATCTTGAGCAGTGTAGCCGCCACTTCGATCTCTGCCGCTTCCACGTTGACCAGTGGGATCAACGTGCAAAGAAGACCTAAAGTGCGAAGCGAATGAGAGGCAATCCAAGGCATGACGCGTTCTCGTTTTGTCGTAAGCGGGAACAGTTACCAGAACAGGAAGCGGCGGATCGACTCCACCAGTTGATAGGACCAAACGTAGGCGATCGAGCGTTGACCGCAATCAATTCGACCAACCACACTCAGTCCGTGACGCAGGTGAGGGATCTGCGATTTATCGAAGTCGGCCAGCAGCGGCACGAACGGTTGCTCGGCGTTTTCATCCAGATCGACGATGGCCGCCGTATCGGTGAGAAGTCCCTGGTAGGTTTGCCCTGGCTCGTTCACCAACTGGAATCGAACTTCCAGCGGCTCGCTCGATTGCTGCTGCGCGGTGACCACGTGATAGGTCCGCTTGTCAGGTAGTTCCAATTCCAAGAGCCAAGGCCCCTGCACATCGGCGACTTTCATCAACAGCTCGCCTCGACTGACCGGTCGGGCCGCGAGGACTTCTTCCAGTTCCCAGTCGAGAACTTGCCCTTGGATCGGACTGAGCAACTTCAGTTCGTCTTCCCGCTTCTGCAGCAAATCACGCCGCTTGGTTAGGCTTTCGATCTGCGTGGTTAGCTTCAGTTGATCGGCCGAAAGGTTTTCGAGCGTATCGGTCGAGCGAGTTTCGGCACGAGGATCACGCCGCATCCCTTGCGAACGCTTGACGATGATGGCATCAAGCTCGGCCTGAGCGGTTTGCAGTTGGCCGACAATCTCGGCACGTTGCAATTGAAATTCATTCGATCGAAGCTGGATGAGCGGCTCGTCAGGAGTGACTTCCTGACCATGCGCGACAAAGATCTCTTCGACGTAACCGTCGGAAGGGGCGAAGATGTTTCGCTGCAGTTTCGGGACCAGTTGCCCCTGCACCTCGATCGAAAAATCGGTCGGAATCAAAAACAGAGCAACGATCAGACACACCACCGGCACCAAGACCTTCAGCGTCGTGGGCAGACGATACCAGCCAACCACCGCCAAGCCATTGCCCAGTGGACGGAGCACGGAAGCAAACGGAACCTGACGATAGGTCCGGGCATTGGCCAGCGCGGATGCCGCATGTCGCACCATCGGTTCGGCCCGGCGCAGGAGTTCCGCCCCGTCGAGATGTTCGATGCTTTCCAGCACTAACGCCCCGATCGGCGGCGATGGTTTTCGCTTCGCGGCGTCGTCCTCGGCTTCGACCGCGAAAGGCTCTTCCAAGGGAATCACCGCGATGATCTTCGAGGGGGACTCTTCCAGGTAATCGGCCAAAGCGGCTTCGACCTGGGGCGGAAGCGATTCGGTTTCACCGGTGTACAGCAAAGGCTGCTTGGCGCGAACGACCTCGGTCGCCAACCGCTGCAGCGTTCGCACCGTGTTCGAGCGACCATGCGCCCTATCGACGCCGGAGATCGCATCGAGCCGGCAGCGACTGCCACGCAGCGACAACACCGCAACGCGATCGGCATCGAGACAATTGCGTGCTTCGTTCGCGATTCGGTAGGCCGTTTTGTCGTACGCCAGGTCGGTATGCACGAGGCTGGCAAAATCGAGCTGTCGCTTCCAATCGGATTGATGCTGACGGAAGTCACGCAGCAGCGTCTGCTGTTGAAAGTGCTGAGCGACTTCGCCGAAAGCTTGTACGATGCGTTGATAGGTCTGCTGCACCGAACGAGCCACAGGGCCTTTTTGATACAGCACCAGCACGCCCCAGCTTTCCCCGACCACCTTTAGTGGCAGTGCGATCATTTCGTACGGGGAGGTTGCCTGCTGACTACCGGCGAGTGCCTTGGCTTCGGTTCCGGTGAATACCTGATAGAGGTAGGCTTCGTCATCGCTCATCGCGTGGGCAGCCTGACCGACCGGATAAACCGAGGCGAGATCGGACTGGTGAGCAAGGATCAAATGCCCGCCGGGGCCTTTCGTCCAGATGGCCGCACCGAGGGCGGTTGCCGCGAACGTCAATCGATCGAGCAGTTGCCCATAGAACTCGTCCGGCGCAAGAGGCATGTCGGAAAGTTCGGCAACTTCATCGAGCAGCGACTCGATTCTTTGCCGGGCTTCATCCGTCGTGCGCGGTGCGTTCTGATGATGCAACGAAGATTCCATGGTTCGCGGAATGAACCACCCCCAACAGATGACGTTTCAACGAGAGTACCCAGCCGGAATTATCCGGAAAACCAACCGAAGCGGCAAACAGTTTCCTATCGCCAGGCTTTCCGGCAGCGGCGGATGCTGTCGTTTCACTATAAACACGACACTCCCGACTCCCCTTTCCTTCGCCAGACAATCGGTTCGATTGCGACACAAAAAAACGGCAGCGTGCTGCTGCCGTTGGAATAATCGTCACAATTTGCGTAGTCCAGGAAGGCTGCTTAACTGGCATCGATCGCCACAGGATCCTCGCTAGGCGATGGTGTAGGCAAAGTTGCCTTCGGCATCGACATCAATCTCGACCGATCGAATCTCTTCCCCTTCCGCCATCCGGGCCAGGAACTCGCTCGACATCTCCGGCAGCAAGGTCTTGGTCAAAATCTTGTCGACGTTGCGAGCTCCAGTATCGACTTCGGTGCACCGGGCCGCGATCGCGTCGACCAGCTTGTCGGAATAATCGAAGGTTGCTCGATAGTGATCGATCACACGGCGGCCGACTTTCTTCAGCTTCAGGCGAATGATCTTCTTCATCACATCGTCGTCGAGCGGGAAGTAAGGAATGACCGACACCCGGCCCAGGAAGGCAGGCTTGAAGGTCTTCAGCAGTTCGCCATGCAAAGCTTCGCCCAGTGCTTCCGGCTCTGGCCGCGTATCCGGATCGCGGCAAAGGCTCATGATCAAATCGGTCCCGGCGTTCGATGTCATGATGATGACGGTGTTCTTGAAGTCGATGTCGCGGCCTTCGCCATCCTTCATGTGTCCCTTGTCGAACACCTGGTAAAAGATGTCTTGTACGCCGGGGTGAGCCTTCTCCATTTCGTCGAGCAGCACCACGCTGTATGGCTTGCGACGCACGGCTTCAGTCAGCACGCCCCCTTCGCCGTAACCGACGTAGCCAGGAGGCGAGCCCATCAGCAGCGATACCTTGTGCTCTTCCTTGAACTCGGACATGTTGATCGTCGTCATATTCTGCTCGCCACCATACAACAGGTTAGCCAGCGTCAACGCGGTTTCCGTCTTGCCGACACCGCTGGTGCCTGCCAGCAGGAAGATACCAATCGGACGACTCGGATCTTCCAGGTTCGCTCGCGATGTCTTGATGCTCTCTGCAATCTGCACCATCGCATGCGACTGCCCAACGACGCTTTCTTCCATCAAGTTTTGCAGCTTGAGAACCGTGGCAATCTCATTGGCGACCATGCGGCCAACCGGAATCCCAGTCCACGCCCCGACCGTTTCCGCCACGGCATTCGTGTCGCAGCAGATATGAACCAAGGGGGATTCGCCCTGAATTTTCAGCAGTTCGGATTGCTGCTTCTTCACTTCCGTACGAATCTCTTTCCGTTTGGCATCCGGTAACAACTCTGGCTTTGGTTCACCTTCGATAACCGGTTTATGACGTTTCGCATCGTCTTCGGCGAGTTCGTCTTGCAGCTCGCGAATCTGATTGACCAGTGCTTTCTCTTCTTCCCAGAGTTTGGTCAGCGTAGCCAAGTCGGCCTCGGCCTTGGTTTTGCTTTCTTCGAGTTCGGCGATCTTCTCTTCATGCCCTTCGGCACCGGCAGCCATTTCACGGCGGAGAATTTCGACTTCGGTATCGATACGATCGATTTGTCGCGTCAGATGCTCGACCTGCGGAGGCGTCGAATGCTGACTCAATCCGATCCGAGCACATGCCGTGTCCAGCAAGCTGACCGCTTTGTCGGGAAGCTGCCGACCGCTGATATAGCGACTGGAAAGCTTCACGGCCGATTCGACCGCTTCGTTCAAAATCCGAACGTTGTGATGATGTTCGAGCGTGGCGACCAGCCCGCGCATCATGCCGATGCATTTGTCTTCGCTCGGTTCTTCGACCTTCACCACTTGAAAACGCCGAGCCAATGCGGCGTCGCGTTCAAAGTACTTTTTGTATTCCGCCCAGGTCGTCGCCGCGATCGTGCGAAGCTCGCCTCGCGCGAGTGCCGGCTTCAAAAGGTTAGCGGCGTCCCCTTGCCCCGCTTGACCACCAGCCCCGATCATCGTGTGAGCTTCGTCGATGAACAGAATGATCGGCTTGGGGGAAGACTTCACTTCTTCGATGACCGACTTCAGACGGTTCTCGAATTCCCCTTTCACCCCGGCACCTGCTTGCAGCAGTGCCAGGTCGAGCGAGCGAATCGAAACGGTCTTCAGCGCGTCAGGCACATCGCCCGCCGCGACACGTAACGCGAAACCTTCGACGACAGCAGTCTTACCGACGCCAGCTTCACCGGTGAGGATCGGGTTGTTCTGGCGACGTCGGCACAAGATATCGACGATCTGGCGAATCTCGTCGTCGCGTCCCAGAACCGGATCGATCTCACCCTTCTTGGCACGCTCGGTCAGATCGATCGTGAACTGATCGAGTCCTGGCGTCTTAGTCGGCTTGGCTGGTCCACCACTGGAAGCACTACTGGAAGAGGTGGTCGCAATGGTGGCTTGCGATTCTTCTTCCTCGGAAGTCTCGGCCGTCAGCCGGGCCAGATGCTGCTTCAAGTCTTCCAGGCTGATCTTTTCCAGCTCCGGGCAACTCGACAAGACCGATTGGGCGGTGATCCGGTCAGAAAGCATGGCAATCGTGAGGTGCCCTGTCCGCACGGAAGGCTCCAGGTAATCGACCGAGGCAATCAGCCAGGCATCGCGAGCCAGATCGACGACCGTTTGACTGAGCGCTGGCGGGCGTGCGTTGCCCGTCTTCAGCTTGTCCATCGCCCGGGTCAGTTCGGCCAGCAGCTTGCTCGCGTCGATCTCGTAGTTCCGCAAGATCGCGTCGAGATCGGTGTTGGGCGTTTCCAGGATTTTGGTCAGCCAATGCTCGACTTCGACGTTGTAATTGGTTCGCGACAAGCACAAACCGGCCGCCCCTTCGAGCGTGCGCCGACAGGTTCCGTTGAGCTTTCCTACCAACGATTTCAAGTTCACGGATGCCATGGCTGGTCGATCCCTTTTCACTGAATCTCTGAATGACGGTCAGATTGGTTCATCAAGGCTGGCGCCGAGAACCTCTCGGCCAGGTTTCACCGCGACTTAGGCGGACTTTTTATCGGGGTAGCCTGCGTGCTGAAACACGGCGTCTTCGACGTCCTCTTGAAACTCGTCGTTACGAAGCCACATGTTGTAACCCAGGAAGCAAGGCGACTCTTCGCTTCCCAGGATGCACGGAGGCACTTCCGTTTTCTTCAGCACCAATTGCATATCGAAGTCGAGTGAATTACCGACATAGGTCCGCGTGAGCTGGGCGACTTCACCAAGCTGCTCTCCGCTGGGCATCAGCTTCTGATACTGCTGGTAGTCGACTGGGCCAATTCGCAACCGAAAACGCGTTTCGCAGTTCCACATGCGGTGGCCGATGACGGTCTCTTCGCCGAGCCGATTGTTGCCGCCCAACAGGCCGGCGGCGTCAGGCAATCGCGATTGATCGGCCGGGTCGATGTACAACCAATGCCCGGCGTACTGCTGCACGACCACCTCGAAGGCGAAGTAATCTTCCAGGATCTGCTGCAGGCCCAAAGCCGACCGGGGCGTGTGGGCGAAGTGCCCGGCATAGTACAGAAACGTTTCGTCGTTGATTTGCTGCCGCTGGCGAATGCCATCGGTCCCCATGCCGACCAGCGAGTATAAGACCTGCGTGAAGAGATCTAACTGCTTCGGATTTCGCGAGGCTCGTCGAGCTCGCTCGAAGGCGATCGGAAAGCGGTACTTCTCCCACGCTCGATAAAACAGCGACAAGATCCGATGATGGAATAAATCGAGAAAATCACGCAGGGCATAATCTTTTCGTCGTACTCGATCCAGAACGGTTTGCGTGTAATGCAGCGGCATCACCCCTTGGGCACCGAACAGCCCCATGAAGGTGGTCGTCAT
Source organism: Bremerella cremea (assembly GCF_039541315.1). Classification (GTDB taxonomy): domain Bacteria; phylum Planctomycetota; class Planctomycetia; order Pirellulales; family Pirellulaceae; genus Bremerella; species Bremerella cremea. The sequence goes on from NZ_BAABFZ010000003.1 coordinate 1,545,251, forward strand.
AACAAAGGGCGATTCACCCTCGGCATGGCTCTGCTCGGGGTCGGGTCGGCGACGAATGATCGACGTGACTTCGCTCGCCGGGAATGTCCGCGCGCACAAGACCTTCAACTGCACCAACTCTCGCTGGGGCGGCCCATCTTCGCCCACCGGTTGCCACTGGGCGAACGTTGCCGGATCTTCTTGGGCGACCTTTTCCAGCATTCGCATGGCTTGAAAAAAGTCGAACTGATACGGCTTCTCCATCAGTCGGCTGGCTACAGCAGCACGTTTTCGCCGGCCCTCGGTGCCCAACGATGAATCTCCTTGCCGGTCTCGTCATGGATGACCGTCTGGGTGAACGAATTGATCGTGCAGTAGAGCGCGAAGAAACGCTCGAGCACACTTGCCATCAAAAACATACCGCCGCCTGAAAATCGCGACGAGTCGAAGGTCAGATGAACACGCGTCCCACGGCAGAAGACCGTGCCATTTGGTGTCTTGACCCGGGCGGTGCATGGTTCGCCCTCGATACCTTTGATCCCTTCGACAAAGGCCTGGCTGACATTCGAGTTGACGTAGTCGTACAAGCTCAAAATCTCTCGCAAGGCATGCGAACCTTCTTCGTCGTCAATCAACGACAGATGGTTCAGCGAAAGGTGAGAAATCAATCGCCAGCGAATTCCCTGTTCGATATCGGGACGTCGAGTCGGTGTGGGTGGCAGCAGGCAGCGGATCTTGGTCACCGGGGCCAGCCCCGACATATAAAGCTTCGGCTGATCGCCCCCAAACGGCAGTCGCGCGGGCAGATCGCGATTAAAACAAGTCAACTCGGCGTGCAGACTCCACTGCGCCTGGCTGCTTGGCTGAAAGTCGAGATCGACGATCGACATGAACAACTCGGTTCCTTCGTCGCTAGTCTCGCGTCCGCCAGGATTGGAGCGCCGCGTGGCATGCCAATAGGTGCCAGCTTCCCGCGCCTGCGAAGCATGCTTGAACGAATAGAACGGATGGTATGGAACTTCGCGATTGTTTTGCGAGACCGCCGTGACTTCGTCGATCGAATAGATCTCGTTGGCAAATGGCCGCCGCGAGTCGGGGATGACGTGATATTCGGTTTGCTCGTGCGTCAGCCGAATCGGCTCCGCTTCCTGGCGATAGAGATTCGTGATCGGGGTACAACCAATCCGCAGCGTCTCAGCCGAAAGGCGGCGTTCGAGATCCGAGTTGGATTCTTTCAGGAAGATGTAGAACTCGACTTCCTCTCCGCTGACCTTCTTCAAGCAGTCGCCCAGCTGGAAATCGAAGAACAAGAACTTGTCGGGGAACGTGAAGAATTCCGTGAGCATCCGATATCCCAGAAACGATCGGGCCGGATAGTCGAACATCCCTTCGTCACGCTGAAAACCGACCGGCTCGATACAACGGGTCCCCAGCAGTTGAAAGTCGGGAGCCTTCGGGTTTCGAGCGGCAGCCACACCGACGACCGAAGTCATCAGCAGTTCGTAGAGATCGTATTTGTAAGGGGCCTGCTCTTTGATGAAGAACCGCAGCGTCTTCAGGTTCAACTGGCTGAGCTGCGTGTTCGTCGAAAACGTCTTGGCTCGAATGCGAATCATCGCCGTCGAGTCGATATTGTAGGCGGTCGCCGGAGCCTCGAACGGATGACTCATCATCTGAACTTCGGTGATCTCGATCGGCCAACAGGTCACGGGATAGCAGGTCCGAAAACGGCACGGATCGCCATCGATTTGTTCCGTTTCGAGACTGGTTCCTCGAGCGACCGTAACCCCATCGAACGCTTCGACCTGGGCTCGATCCAAGCCGAACTGCACAACCGACATCGAAGGAATCGGCCGCAGCAAGTGCGGAAAGAGGACTTCGAGCATTGACGCGGCGATCTCGGGAAAGTCGTCCTCCAACTTCAATCGCGTGCGTGCGTTCAGATAGGCGAACGATTCGATCAGTCGCCCAACGTGCGGATCTTTGAAGTCGTCGCCCCCCAGCCCGAGTCGGCTGGCGATCTTCGGATTGGCCTCGGCGAAGCTCTTTCCCTGATCGAGCAGGTAGGCACGTTCACGACGATAAAATTCGAGCAGTTCGTCGCTCATCGATCCTTCCGTTTCACATGAAATAACTGATCCGAAGGCTCCAACGTCGAATCAAATACAATCGGTTCCGGAGCAGGCGTGGCATACAGTTCAGCACGAATGACGAACTGCAGCAAACGATCCTCTTTCTTGAGCTTCGGCGAGAGTTCGACCTCCACCGAAACGAACCGTGTCTCGTAGGTGCGAATCGCAAACTCGATCGCCTCTCGTAGCGATTCCAGATCCATTTCCGAACTGAGATCGATCGAAGAGAAATCTGGAATGCCGTAATTCACCAGAGAGCCATCGAGCGTCCCCTTTTCTGGCGGCCAGCTCATGCAACGCCAACGCGTATTGAGCAGGTTCTCGAGATCCCGCATCACCGACTCGCGGATCTCACGCATGGTCTGGGTTTGCGAACGAGGTGTTTCCCGCGCGTTGAACGGTTCGTAATCGATCAAGCGATCGAATACGGACGGCATCAACGGCTGATCCTCTTCCCCCTTCGACATGCGTACTCCCTGGAATGCCGTGGCTATTTGCTGAACGTCAGCGTGCTGATTTCCATGATCGACTTCTCGTCTTCACCCAGCCAGAACATTCGCTGCCCAAGACCACGACCAGGCTCCCCTTCTTCCCCAAGCCAGGCGGTGCTTTGACCAAGCTTCTGTGTCAGGTCTTCACTTTGCGAGCTGCCAGGGTACAGCGCGTTAAGGAAGACGTCACCTTCCTGACCGTAAGCGCTCATGGTGGCGCGGCGCCAGATCAAGTCGGACGGCTGTTCCGGCGGATGGAATTCGATCGATTCGATCTCGTCGAACGGAATCCAGAAGTACTTGCCGTTGCTGGTAATCGTCTCGAAGAAGAACGCAGTGCGGTCGTCCTGGTCTCGCATGTCTTCGAACGCGACACCATCGCACGTTCCCTTGACGATCGGCCGCTCTTCGTCGATTTCGCCAGCCAACGTTGCCGCTTCGGCGAGGTTGCCTTCTCTCAGGGCCAACAGCAATCGCAGGTTCTTTTTGATCAGCGGGGTCGGCTCCTGACCTTGCATCAGGTCAGGCGTACGGCCCTCGTCCCAGCATTCGTTCCGAGTCATCTCGCCCCGGATCATCTGCCGATACATCGAGATTCGCAGGATCGCATCGGGGGTTTGAATCTGGGCCGTTTCCAGGTGCCCATCGGCTCGCTGCAAATCGCCTCGTAGACATAACAGTTGAGCCAACGCAATACGCAGGTCCCATTGCATCGGCTGCTTCTTGACGTCGGCAATCGCCTCGTCGATCGCGTCGTCGAGGTGTCCGTTCTTTAGCTTCTCACCGATGGTCATGGAGGGCTCTCGCAGTTATTCCGCAGTATGCAGAGGGTTTACGTTTATTGTCGGCGGCCTTCGATAGTGGTCTTCATGCGAATCGAAGCGACCAGGTCATCCAGTTGATAATGAGGCCATAACTTGAAGGTGCAGTGGTACGAGCCAGGCTTACCGGGGTCGTCTCGCAATGAGATCTCGGCCTGACGCAGTGGCCGAGCCGCCTTCGTTTCGGGCTTCGCCTTCTGATCTGGGGTCACATAGTCGTGAATCCAATCGTTAAGAAACCGTTCGATCGCCTCGCGACTCTCGAAGGTACCTACCTTGTCACGTGCGATCACCTTCAACGCATGGGCGAACTGTGAGGTGCAGAGGATGTACTGCAGCATGCTCGAGATCTTCGCATTCTGCGTCGCTTCGGCCTCTTCGTACTTCTTTGGCAACTGAACCGTTTGATTGGAATAGAACGCACTCAGTTCGGTATCGTGACAATGGGTCAGCGGAATGAAACCGAGGTTGGCCAGTTCCGCCTCTTGTCGATCGCTAACAATACAATCGGTCGAAGCTTTCGGAGCGATCCCTTCGCGATCGGTCCCGAAGTAGTGAACCGGCAAGCGGCTGACCAATCCGCCACCCACCACGTTTCGCTGAACGCCACGAATCTGCGCTAGCCATCCGCAATCGGAATAGGCGCGGATCAACACTTCCGCGAAAGCGTAGGCAGCGTTGCCCCACAAATAGTTTCGTCGATCGCGTCCGGCGACTTCTTCGCGGAAGCAAAAGCCGTCGGCCCGAGCATCGAAGGTCTCGTAAGGCAAACGCATCAGTACCTTCGGCATCACCAGCCCGACGAACCGGGCATCTTCCGATTTGCGGAAGGCATGCCATTGGGTGAACTCGGCCTGATCGAAGCCCGAACGGAGGTTCTCGACATGTTCGATCCCGCTGAAATCGTCCAGGCCAAACATCGAGGAACTCGCCCCGGCGATGAACGGACAGAATGAAGCCGCCGCGATCCCCGCCAGGCCTTGCAGCGTGTCGATATCGCGATGAGGATGATGCTTGGTCGCCTGCGGATGAATGTGATAATCGCCGATCATGACCCCAAATGGCTTGCCACCAGCGGTGCCAAATTCTTCTTCATAGATCTTCTTGAACAGCTCGCTCGAGTCGAACTCGATCGCTCGTTCCATGTCGCGTTCGACATCTTTCCAACTGGCGTTCAACACGCGAACATGGACCTGCTGACGATCGGCCTCTTCATCGACCATGTCGGTCAGATATTGCAGTCCCCTCCACGAGGCTTCCAGCTTTTGAAACTTAGGATGATGCAGAATCGCATTCAGTTGATCGTTGAGCCATTGATCGATCTGAGCAACGTCGGCATTGAGCCTTCTTACGAGCGACTTTTTCGAGAGCCCATCCACTTTGCCGAGCCAGGCAAATAGCCGCTCGTGGATGGTGGTCGCCGTCATGAACTCGTCCCAGCGATGCGAGGTTTGCCCCACTTCCGCGACATGTTCGCTGTCGACAATCCAGTCCAGAATCGAGATCGGCCCGGTGGTTTCCGTCGGCGCATCCTGCGGAACAGCTTGCGTTACCTCTTCGATCAGAGGCTGGGCGAGCTCTTCAGGTTGCGTTGGAAACTCAGCAGGCATGGCAACATCGCGCAGAGGAGTCGATATAAAAAGAGGCACAATAGAGTTCGTTCCCCAATGTGCCTCTTGGATTGCTCAGCAGGCGTGCATTAGCCAGCCTTTTGCGGAATGCTGGCCACCATGCGAAGCGAGGTGGTCAACTCTTCCATCTGCAGCCATGGACGCAAGTAGGCCACCGCGTTGTACGAACCTGGCTTGCCAGGCATTTCGGTGACTTCGACCCGTGCTTCGGCCAAAGGCAGACGCGCCTTGACTTCGGCACTTGGGCTCTTGTCGGCACAGACGTAGTTGTGGATCCAGTCGTTCAACCAGCGTTCACAGTCGTCGCGTTCCATGAACGAACCGATCTTGTCACGTGCGATCACCTTCAAGTAGTGAGCGAAACGGGACGAAGCCATGATGTACGGCAAACGAGCCGAAATCTCGGCGTTGGCCGTCGCGTCAGGTTCGTGGTACTGCTTTGGCCGCTGCGTGGTCTGACCACCAAAGAAGACCGAGTAGTCGGTATCTTTGAAATGGCAGAGCGACAGGAAGCCCAGCTTGCTCAGTTCCGCTTCGCGACGATCGGTGATCGCCACTTCGGTTGGGCACTTGATACCCGAGTCGCCATCGCTGCTTTTGAACACGTGCACCGGCAGGCCTTCGACCTTACCGCCGTTTTCGACACCGCGGATCGCCGTGCACCAGCCTGTCTTCGCAAACGCGTCGGTCAGCTTGGCACCCATGACGAACGCTGTGTTCATCCAGCAGTATTCTTCGTGGTCGACTTCGATTGGCTGACCACCAGGACCGGTTTCGACTTCTTCAAAATCGAACTCGTCGATTGGCTTGGTCGCCGCACCGTAAGGCAAGCGAGCAAGCGTGCGTGGCATGCACATGGTAACGAACCGCGAGTCTTCCGACTGACGGAACGCGTTCCACTTGATGTACTCTTGCGAGTCGAAGATCTTCGCCAGGTCGCGTGGACGCGAGAGCTCTTCCCAGTCGTCGAACCCGAAGAAGCTTGCGCTCGGAGCGGTCAAAAACGGGGCGAACGCCGAAGCGGCCACGCCTGACATCTTTTCCAACGCGGCAATATCGTCTGGGGTGTTATCCCATTCGTAGTTGCCGATCAGGGCGCCATAAGGCGTACCACCAGCCAGGCCGAATTCGCTTTCGTAGATCTTTTTGAAGGTGGTGCTTTGATCGAACTCGACAGCACGTTCCAGATCTTTCGAGAGATCCTTCTTGGTCGCGTTCAAGACACGCAGCTTTAGCATCTCGCCCGTTTCGCTGTTGCTGACCAGGTAGTTCAGGCCACGCCAGCTACCTTCCAGCTTTTGAAATTCTGGGTGATGCATGACCGTCGCCAACTGGGTCGAGACCGCTTCGTCGATCGCGGCGATCCCTTGGTTGATCGTACGGATAATGTCTTTGTCGAAGGTAACCGTCCCCTTCATCGCTTCTTCGACCAGCGTCTGAATCAGCTCTTTCGCGCGAGGCTGTTCGGTCTGCTTGGTCGCTGTGATCGCAGCATCCAGGAGGCTGGTTGCTTCTACGTTTTGGGCCGCTGTTTGAGCGGATTGTTGTTCACCGGCACTCATGACTATGCATCCCCTTTGTCAGCATCACCTGAATCTTGGACGCCCAATTCACCAGCCAATTTCTTGAGCTGTCCGGCGTCGTTCATGACCTGTTCCAGCAAGGTTTCCAGGTCGTCGCTGCGATCGATCTTGGTCAACAGGTCACGCAGATTGTCACGCGTTGCGAGCAGCTTTTTGAGGGGTTCGATCTGCTTGGCAACGTTAGCTGGGCTGAAGTCGTCCATCGACTCGAACTTCAAGTTGACGGCCATTTGCGAACCATCGTCCGCCAACGTGTTGTCGACACGCATATTCAGTTCGGGGCGGAATCGCTTCATCACGTCGTCGAAGTTATCGCGATCGATCTGAACGAACTTGCGATCCTTGAGCGGTTCCATCTTTTCGGCTGGGTTGCCAGAGAAATCTCCCATCACCCCAACCACAAATGGCAGCTCTTTCTTTTCCATGGCATCGCCTGTTTCCACATCATAGGTGATGTGGACGCGAGGCTTGCGGACGCGATTGAGCCTCTTTTGATAACTTTCAGCCATCGTTTCCCCCCAATGTCAGTTCTTATAGCAATGCGTTGTGAAATAGGATTCGCAGCTAATCTGGTCAGCACGCATCGTTACCGGCCAAGTTTTTGCCCCAACTTAACCTGACCTCAATTTCGGGGAATTGATGTCAGATTACAATCAAACTGTCAGAGATATTATTGGAAATCCATTAATATCCACCCTCGTCGTCTGGTATCGGAATGCCCGTACGACGATGCAATTCCCCCATCGCAGAATCGTCACGCAACAACTCTTTGAGCAGTTCCGGAAAAGGCATCTCGGCCCATCGCGCGGCTTGCTCGAGTTTGAAGTGAATGAACGATTGCGGCTCGGTCTTGCGGAAGTACTCGGCCGCCTTGCGAATCAGTTTGATGGCGTCGGTTCGCGACTGGATCGCTCCCGCAACCGCCTTGGGTTGGTCTTGTGTAGCTTCGCCTTCCTGCGCAGTTTCTTCCACGGCCGGCGTTGCTTCCTCGAGCAAAAGCTCGGAAATCAGTTGTTGTACGGTCGATCGCGTTGCCTCAAGCTTCTGACGAAACGAGGTCATCGACGGCGAGGTATCTTCGCCAAACGAGTTGCGGACGCAACGTTCGTCGAGGTAAGTCGCCAGGTCCCGGATCGTGTCGATGATGGTGTCGAGATCTTCGAGCACATCATTAAAGTGTTCGCGTGGCGTAGCGCGGAACGACTCGTCAAACGTGTGTCGTTCGATCGCCCCTTCCGTGATTCGCCGTTGACGCTCTTCCGTGGACATCCCTTCGATACGGTTGGCTTCGTTGAAGTCAAAGAGGGAGTAGTTCCCCCCTCCACCGCTGGTCAGTGGCAACGCATCCAACACGCCGAAGGTTCGTTCGCTGGTCAGGCCGGTCAGTTGCGAAACCGTCTCGGCGTAGCCTTCGTCTTCGTCAGGCTGCGGATGGATGCTATCCCAATAGCGACGGCAGATTTCCTGCATCACTTTGAAACCATCTCGCAAGCCCGCAATCCCCTCCAACCGCATCTCGGCTTCAATCAGCCACGAAGCGACCGATACGTCTTTCGAATAGTTTGTCAGGACATGAATCGAGCGATCTCGAACTTCTTCCCACTGCGGGTCCTTCAAGTCCGGAAACTCTTCATCCGGAAAGGCCATCGCCGTTTGCAGCTCGCGCTCGGCTTTGTTCGATTGATTGAAGATCTCGCGCAGGTCGAAGAACTCGTTGGCATATTCCGAACCACGAAGCTCCACACCGCTCGGATTTTCATCCGAGATCGGATTGATCAACGTTTCGACGTCGAGGACCTGTGGGAATGCCATGGCAGTTCATCTCGGACAGACTGGTAAACGAAATGGCCGCGAAAGTATAAGTGTCAAAATGGGAGTTTCAACAAAAATATAAGGCTGAAATTTGCTCAGCCGTATATTCGTCAAAAACTTCCTCTCTGATTCTCTCGGCACTCCCCACTAGCAGGAATGATTCCGATCGAGCAAATCGCTACTCTTTAACAGGCCAATGCTTACGACTAAGTCGTTTGACGCAGAACGCGACCCAGACGCTCGAGAATGGCTTGATGCAATCGGCTTGCCCAAGACTTGCTTTTGCCAAGGTGATCGGCCGCCTCCTTGAGGCTTAACCCTTCGTAGTAGGTCATCCGGATCAGGTCTTGCTCTTGCGGAGCCAGGGTTTGCAGCAGTTTCTTCAGCAGCCGATGGATCTCTTCGTTCTCGAGTTGCTCGTCAGGTTTTTCCACGCGAGCGTCCGCAACCGCTTGAATCGCGTCTTGCGTATCTTCGCCGTGACTGGCCAGGTAGATAATCGCGAGTTTTTCCGTCAGGTTGCCAAGCCATCGGGCATTTTCTTCGATTTTTGTCTGGGAAGGTTGTCCCCGAGTGCTCTCCGCTTCCAGCGTATCGGCCGCCATCTGCTGGTATTTGTTCTGCATGCGAGCCGCATGCGAATTCCAGCTCATCTTCGAGATGCCGTCGTATATTGCCCCTCGAACACGATAGTAGGCAAATGTCGAGAAGCTCGCTCCACGTCCTTCCTCGAACGACTGGGCGGCTTCGGCCAGCCCCAATTGTCCATAGGCGATCAGGTCGTCCATACCGATCTGCGGCGGCAGTTTGCGATGGATTGATTTCGCCAGTGAGATCACCAGGCCTTGGTTCTCTTGGATGCGTTGCTCAAGTTGGGTCGCGTCGGCAGACATGGATCTAACTCGATTGAGACCAAAGAGTACGCATCCGCTCGGCGGCCGTGGGGTCCTCGAGCAACGACTGGGCGATTGTCGAGGCCATCGTCAGAACTTTCTCGTTCTTCAGCGGCAGATCAGGGTAGCGCCGCTTGAGATAGACCAGCACGAAATAGGTCATCGTGTCGATCTCGCTCGGCTGAGCGTTTGGGTTCTTTTTGCGAAGTTCTTCGATCACCTCGAGAACATCATCCGCTTGCCCGGAATCTTGCGTGCGGCGCAGAACATCCTCCAACGACCATTGCTGATCCGATGCTCCCTCGCGCGACGGTTCCGAATCCCAGCGTTCCGGATTCATTCGCATGTCCCCTTTTTCAGAGTCCGATCCACCAACTTGCGTGGCGAATCTGGCGGGTGCTTGACCTCGGCTTGCCCTCGGCCAGGGTCTTCCACTTAGCGTGAGTATACCAATCGACCAAACCATTCCAATTAGCTGGCTTAGGTTTCGCCGTCACGCTATCGTCATCGACCGAGTTTAACGATTACGAAGAGTCTAAGGCAAAAACAATCGACGCTAGCGTCTGGGCCGGTGGTAGTGTTTCTTTCTGATCTTCAGAAAGTACGGGTTTTATTGAGTTTGCAGATAGTCGCTGCCGAAAAAGAACGTGGGGTTTCACCCAGAAGCGTGGTGCTAATGACCTATGCGGCAGATCCAACCCAAGCCGATCGCGCACCGATCGCCCCCAATAACTGTTTGCTTCCGTGGACAAACGGTTAGCCCCGCACGATCGACCCAGGAGGGAACAGCAGCGATGCTCCGTCGCTACACACGATGGATGGTGGTCCTCAGCACGTGCCTGACAACATGCTTTAGCGGTTGTCTGCACCAGTGCTGGAAGGGCTATGACTGTCCAGATCCTCCTGCCTACGACGAATCGCTGATCGCAGAGTACGCCAACCGTGGTCTGAAGATCGAGGATCCTGCCCCGAATGTCTGCGAAGATGACGACTGGCTGGAAATCCCTGAATCTCCCGATTCGATCACGCCTGAGAACATCGACTTCCGCAACGGCTACTGGGACCTCTCGCTGGAAGAAGCGATCCGGCTCGCTCTGCAAAACTCGCAGGTGATGAAAGATCTCGGCGGTGTGCTGCGAACGCCTGAGGCGGTTGTCTCGATGTACGATCCCGCGATCGTCTATACCGATGGCCGCTTCGGTGAAGAAGCCGCTTTAAGTGCGTTCGACGCCACCTTCGGCGCAGGCGCCTACTTTGAATCGAACGATCGCCGAATCAATAACTTCACCGTCGGCGAGAATGGTTTCTTCCAGCAAGACCTGCACAACTATCAGGTGAATCTGAGCAAGCGGAACGCGACCGGTGGTTTGGTCAGCTTGCGCAGCGTTACCCAGTACGACTACAACAACAACCCGCAAAAGATCTTCAGCGCCGGTTGGGATACCTACATCGACGCCGAAGTCCGCCAGCCTTTGCTACAAGGTGCAGGCGTGCAGTTCAATCGGATCGCCGGTCCCAACGGCGAACCGGGCTTTGCCAACGGTGTGCTGATCGCACGCACGCGAACCGACATCAGCCTGGCCGACTTCGAGATCGCGGTGCGAAACCTGGTGAGCGATGTCGAGAACGCCTATTGGGACTTGTTCTTCGCCTATCGCGATCTCGACGTCAAAATCAATGCACGTAACAACGTGCTCGAAGTCTGGAAGAAGGCTTACGCGAACGTTCAAGCCGATAAGAAGTCGGCCGATACCGAAGCCCAGGCCCGCGAACAATACTTCCGCTTCCAGGTCGAAGTGGTCAACGCGTTGCATGGCCGCCTTGTGGAACGCACCCGCGGTCACAATGGTTCGGAAGGTGGTACGTTCAACAACCCAGGTGGCGTCCGCGTGGCGGAACGTCGACTTCGTTTCATGATGGGTCTGACGCAAACCAATGGCCGTTTGATTCGCCCCGTTACCGAAGCTCCCGTCGCCAAGGTGAACTTCGACTGGTCGGCCATCGCAACCGAAGCGCTCGCACGTCGTCCGGAACTTCGTCGTCAGAAGTGGGTCATCAAGCAGCGTGAGCTGGAACTGTTGGCCAACCGCAACTTCCTGATGCCCAACCTCGACCTGGTTGCCCGGTATCGCCAGCGAGGCTTTGGCCCGACCCTTTCGGATCAAAGCAGCATTCCAGGCGAATCAGGTGCCTTGCAGAGCCTGACCGACGGTGACTTCGCCGAGTATCAACTCGGTGTTGAATTCGAGATGCCCATCGGTTTCCGCCGGGCCCACTCGGCTGTCCGCAGCAGCGAACTGGCCTTGGCCCGGGCCAAGGCGATTCTGGACGAAGAAGAAAAGCAGATCATGTACGGTCTGTCGAATTCATACGCCGAAATTACCCGTGCGTACGAGATCATGGAACTGCTGTTCAATCGACGTGAAGCAGCCAACGCTCAAGAGGCCACGGTTCGTGCCAGCTATGAAGCGGGCAAGGCGCCGATCGACTTGCTGCTGGAAGCCCAACGACGCGTGATCGATTCGAGTGCCTTGTTCAATCAGGCCCGTATTGACTACGCCCTGGCGATTAAGAACGTCCACTACGAAAAGGGCTCGCTGCTCGAGTTCTACCAGGTCTCGTTGGCGGAAGGCCCATGGCCGCAGAAGGCTTATAACGATGCCTTGATGCGTGACTTGAACAAGCGTCGAGCCCATTCCGACTTCATCATCAACAAAGCGGTGATCGGCCAGCCAACCAAGATGGACAACACGCTGGTTGCCAAACCGCAGAACAACGACATCACGCCGAAGCAGGCTCCGCTCGACTTGCCAACCCCGGCAGAAATCGACGCGGCCCCCGTGCTGCCAACCGGATCACTTCCACGACCGCACAATCCATTGCGGACCGCCTCGAAACCGAAACCACTCGCCGCTACCGTTCAGCCAACCAGTCATACTTTGGCACCGGTTGAACGGATGGCGGAAGCTCCGATTATCCGAGCCCCGGCCAACGGTCCGCCCCGGAACATTACGTTCGGCAACGACACGCCAAAAGATTCGATCTGGCTGCACTAAGCGCACGTCACCTTGAACGGTTGTGATGTGCGACACCAATTCGACGACGAGTCGATCTCCAAGGACATCCGAATCCCTTTTGTAGTGATTCGGATGTCTTTTTTTAAGCCGTGGCAGGCATTACTTTGGGTCGAGGTATTCCAGGCGACGCTCGAGTTCGCCTCGGTTTTGTTTGAGATGCTCGACCTGTTGGCGACGGATCGAGAACGAATACCCTGGGCTGCCATCTCGCAGCAAGACGACCGAGTTCAAAATCAGATTCGCTTCCGTCGCGGTCTTGGCGTTCTCTAAAGCCTTGCCCATCGCTTCGGCCGGATCTTGTCCGGCGTAGAGGGCAAGATACTCAATCGCCCGCACGCGCACGAGGTTCTCAGGATCCGATTCGGCCAGCTTCACCAACGTTCCCTTCAGCGGCAACGCTTCGGCCCCGTGCCCGCTGCACGCGATCACTCCCCAATAACGCTGCCATGGATCGGAAGAAGCCAACGCCTTCGCGATGTCGGACTGGGCATCCGCGAACGAACCTAATTGCAGGTTAGCAATCTGCTGCAGAGCCGCGATGTCGGCCTTGTGCTGCTGACCGAAAGCGACCGGATTGGCTGCGGCGTTTTCGGCCAGATAGCTCTCTGGATAGAAACCCAAGTCCGGCATACCGACCACGATTTCATCGAGCCGACCACGAAGCTCTTCCAGAACTTCCTGGTGCATAGGATCGCCGGCCAGGTCGTTGATCTCATAAGGATCTTCCGAAACGTCGAACAGCATCTCAGCCGGTCGGGCCTGGAAGAACTGGCTTTGCGGGCCATCGAGCTTCTGGGCATCGAACCATTCTTTCCAGTTCTGGTAAGCAACCATCTTGTAGCGATAGTTGTTCATCATTCCGTCGAAGTTGAATGGCTGGTAGTTGCGAATGTAGCGATACTTGCCCTTTCGCAGCGTTCGCACCATGTCGTACTTTTCATCAAAGCGATCGGCGTAGCCAAAGGACTCGTCACTTTCGACCAACTGCTGCTCGCCCAGCCCGAGAAACGCGTGACCATCGATCTGATCAGGCACCTTCGCACCTGCCAGGTTCAGCACCGTCGGGCCGAAGTCGACAAAGCTGACGAACGGCTCGATGCGGCTGCCGGTCGTCTGCGGCAGTTGCTCGCGGAACTTCTCGGGCACACGAATTACCAGCGGGACATGCAAACCAGTGTCGTAGGCATAGCCCTTGCTACGTGGCAACACGCCGCCATGATCGGCGAAGTAAAAGACGAACGTCGAATCGAGCAAGCCATCTTCCCGCAACTGATCGACCAACTTGCCGACTTGTTGATCCATTTGCTGGATTCGATCGTGGTAGCGGGCGTAGGTGTATTTGAACTCTTTGCTTTGCGGATGATAAGGCGCGACAAACACCGCTTCAGCATCGTTCTCGGTTGGCTTGTTGTCGATATCAGCCGCAGGAAAGTGCAACGAACTTTCATGCGTGGTCGTATACGTTTGCACGTGAAAGAAAGGCTGCCCAGGCTGGCGATTTCGCCACGAAGCCTTACGTGAAGACTCGTCCCACACGTCCTTCGACTTCTGGGCGTTGTAATCTTCTTTGCTGTTGTTGGTCGTGTAGTAGCCTGCTTCTCGCAGATACGCCGGGAACATCTTCAAGCCTTCCGGCATCGGCACGATGAAGCTCTTGCGATGATGAAAGGTCCCAATCCGCGGTGAATAGCACGAGGTAATCAATGTCGTACGCGCGACGCTGCACACTGGAGCGTTCGAGAAGGCGTTGTCGTAAGTGAGTCCTTCTTTGGCGAGGGCTTCGATGTTCGGCGTGGAAGCGCCAGTCGGATCGAACCATTTCAGAAAGTGGCTCGAGTTGTCTTCCGACATGATCCAAAGAAAGTTCGGCTTCTCGGCAGCGAACGACGACGTGCTGCACGCAACCAACAGCAAGAGCGACAACAAGAGACGTGGCATGATCGAATCTCTAGGGGGGAGGGAGCGAGGTGAATGTCTCTATACCATCCTCTGTTTTCCCGCGTGATTCAACCGTTTAAACCTCGGCCAGGAAAAAGACATAGCCGTATTGCTGCCCAAACCGTGAATACATCGCCATTTCTTCCTCGAAAGCCGCGGCTACCAGTTCCGCTTCCTTTCGATCAGCATAGCTGTCGACCCAGGTCGCAAGCCGCTCAGAGATCGGCCCGTAATAGTTCTGCCAATCGCTATCTGGAAACACGAAGCTACTTAGCAACCGAAATCCATGCTCTGGCAACAACTGTTCGACCTCCCCGCGCGAGCGAAGTGCTACGCCTTCCCGTTTCCAATAGGCGTCGACTTCCGCGTCGGGGGAGTCCGTCAGCCAGACCAGATCACTGACAGCCAGAACGCCGCCGGGCCTGAGAAGCGGATGCCACAATCGCAAAGCGTTTTCGAGCCCAATGCTGTAGACCGAACCTTCGCACCAGACCGCATCGAACGAAGTCCCTCTCGGCCAAGTGGTATCCATGCTTTGCTGACGGATGTGAACGCGATCGGCATAGCCTCGCGACGCCGCTTCGACTTGCAGCTGCTGTAGGAAAGCACCGCAGGTATCAATCGCCGTGATCTTCGCGAAAGTCTCCTCGGCCAGCAGCATCGTCGAGATACCGCGACCACAGCCAAATTCGACGAGCGATCGCCAGGTTCGTCCTTGGGTTGCCCTCGCGATCGCCTGGCAGGTCGTCGCTACGCTGCCCGGCGACATTCGCTCAAGGCCTTCAAACAGGTCGATGATCGCGTCCATTAATACCTCGCTAGCTCATTGGTCACGCCACAAGCATGTCATCGCATTCGACATAATTGTCGCCTGATCCGACACCATAACGGGGCGAATTCGCCTCGATGTAGGACTCTGCGCATTACTACTCGGTTCGCATTCTCAATCGTCTCCAGATTCCCGGCTAGTTCTCGCGAAATCACGCAATGGCCCTAGAAAAACAGAGACCTCCACCTAGACTGGGTATCGAATTTGCCGAACAGGGCAAAGTGCGTCCCGCTTTGTTGGAGGAAATTGTCTAGGACGCGGTTAACTAGATCCAGGGGCACAGCCAGTGCCGTGCCCCGTTATCCAAGGAACTCGAGAAGCATGACGATTTTTCCAACCCCACGGAAATCGCCACGCAAAGGTTTCACACTTGTTGAACTCTTAGTCGTGATCGCCATTATTGGCGTCCTGATCGCTTTGTTGCTGCCAGCGGTGCAACAAGCTCGGGAAGCTGCCCGGAGGATGCAGTGCAAAAACAACCTCAAACAAATGGGTCTCGCCCTGCACAACTACGTCGACACGTATCGTGTATTGCCAATGGGCTGCACGGTCGACTTGTCCTCATCCGCCAGTGCCAGTAATGGCTCGTGGGGCGTGCATGGTCGAATCCTGCAGTTCCTGGAACAAGGCAACGTGTACGACAACGTCGACATCACGATTGCCTGGGACTTCCAGACCGCAATCGATGGCCTGAAGATCCCTGGCTACGGCTGCCCAAGCGATCCCGGTGCCGGTCGCGAACGCGATCCAGGCAGTGGAAAAGTGAAGTTGTGGCCGACCAGCTATGGCTTCAATTACGGAACCTGGTTCGTCTTCAATCCTTCCAACAAGCAAGGTGGAAACGGGCTGTTCTATCCGAACTCGAGCCTCTCGTTCCGTGATGCGACTGACGGCTCTTCCAACACGCTGCTGGGTGCTGAAGTGAAGGCCTGGACTCCTTACTTCCGCAATGGCGGCCCGTCGACGACGACCATTCCGAACACGATCGCCGATGCCGAAGCGATCATTGCTTCGGGTGACGAGTTCAAAAACACCGGTCACACCGAGTGGCCTGACGGTCGCGTGCATCACACCGGCTTCACCGTCACCATGCCACCGAACGCGAAGACCTCGTGCTCTAACGGCGGCACCACGTACGAAGAGTGCGACTTTAATTCGTGGCAGGAAGGCAAGGACGGCAACTCTGGTAGCCCGACCTACTCGATCGTCACCTCGCGAAGCTGGCACCCAGGCGTCGTCGATGTGGTGATGTTCGACGGGAGCAGCCGCTCGATTAGCGAAACGATCGACCTGACCATCTGGCGTTCGCTCGGCACGCGTGCCGGTGGCGAAGTCGTCTCCGACTTCTAATTGCCAGACCCGGCTTTGCAATGAATCAAGAAAACGGCCTGAATTCCTTCAGGCCGCTTTTGTTTCTTGGACGATCCTCGCACGCTCACAACACGCAGAGGACTTTGCCGTCGAAGTAGTAGATCTCTTCGTGCTTAAAACCCCAGCGTCCTTCCGCTGGTCGAATATGGGGCTCGAACGTGAACAGATTCACTGAACGTAAACTTCGTGCATTGCCCTCCTCGATATAACTACGTGCGGCCAGATTGGTTTCGATCGTATGGCCGTAGTTGCTAAGAAAGTCGAGTTCCACGAATCGGAGTTCCTGAATCTCGTCCTTCATAAATCGCCACAGATCATCGAAGCTCATGTCGGGCTTCGCAAACTGCTGCAGGCGAGCATGCAAGATGGCGAGTGCTTCTTTGCCTTGCCGAAACTCAGTATCTTCAGGCTCGCGGACAGCGTGGCTATTTTCAAAATAGAAGCTTCGGGCACAGTCACCCCAGATGCCTTCTCGACAGGGACTCAAATCGATGGTCACAAGGTTGAAATTCCCGAGTGGCTCGTCGGCAGGCACGTAATTTCTACCCGAGATCGAGAGACACGATCGCGTTCCGATTAGTACCAACGCCGGACAATCGTAGTACCACGTTTCGGTAATTCCGCGATCGGCAAGCATCTGCTGGGCACGCCTGGCGATTGTCGCTTCCGTATCGGAAACGATCAGGGTGCCTCCGATTTCGGCTAAGACTTCTTTCGCAATTGCTTGAACCGCCTGATACTCTTCGACCTGCCGCATCGCCAGATTCCTTCACCGAATGAAAAGCCAAAATGAAGCGAACGCGTACCATCCAAGCGTAGGGCAATTTGGTGGCGGGATCCAATCCATCACCAGGTCCTCTACTTTTGGGCCATTCTCCAAAAACCAGAAGCGGGCTTTCCACGCACGCTGCGGACAACTAGTCTGGGCTGTTGACCAACCACCCTCTCGAAGCTGATGTGCTTGCCGGTTTCGCGCGACGATTGCTTGCGAAACGGCGAAGTAAGACCCCATTCGCCTTGAGCCCCGCTCCTAGACCTGCCACCTGAATTTGAAAATCGATTGCCATGCTGAAGACTGTCTCTCTCGTGCTCTTGGCCCTGCTCGTTTCTGCTTCCCTGCTGACATCGCCGCTGCATGCCGAGTCGGAAGATCCCACCACGCTCATGTTCCGGGCCACGGTGAAACTGAGTAACCCTGGTTCCACCGGGACCGGTTTCATTCTGACACCAGACGAAGGCAAAACCTTCATCCTGGTGACCGCCAAGCACGTGCTCGACAAAACCAACGGCGATGAAACATCGGTCGTCTTTCGCATTAAAACGGCGGAAGGAGAGTACAAGAAGCAGTTGGTTCCGCTCGCCATCCGCAAAGATGACAAGCCCCTGTGGGTAAACCATCCTGAACAAGACGTCGCCGCGATCTACGTGACGCCGCCAGCAGACGCTGACCTTCCGCATCTTCCGACGAGCATGTTGGCGACTGATGAGCATCTGCGAACCATGGGTGTTCACCCAGGCAGCAAGATGACCATGCTGGGCTATCCGCATCGCGAAGAATCGAGTGAGGCAGGCTTCCCGATTTTGCGAGAAGGTCCACTGGCCTCATTCCCGGTTCTGCCAACCAGCAAGACACAGACGTTCTACATCAGCACCAGCATCTTCAGCGGTGACAGCGGCGGCCCGGTCTTCACGACGCATGCCGGCGAAGAAGAAGGATCCGGAGAGCAGCCGCTGATCATGGGAGTGGTGCATGGCCAGCGATTTATAAATGATACGATGAAGGGGAACTACATGACGATCAAAACCCATCATCAGTTCGGGCTGGCAATCATTGTGCACGCCTCATTCGTTATCGAAACCATCGAACTACTGAAATAGAGAAGCGTCAGTCACTCTTCGGTATCGGCCGGAGGGTGATACTCGACATAGATGGTACGGCCTTCGATCTTCGTGACTGTACCAAAGTCGATCTTCTCCGCGGCCGCTTGAACGTCTTCGACGGGCGAGATTTTCAGCGTATAGACTCCGCCTGACTCGTACCCTAGCGTAAAGTAGCTTTGGGATCCGTCCAACCACGCTGAGGTATTTTCCTGAATGGCTTTACGCTGCTCGCTTGTTTCTGTACCAGAGATGACCAGCACAATCTGCTTTTCTTGAGAGCATCCACTGCAGCCGATCATCGGCAACAACAATAGAACCAGCATTCCCAGATAGATTCGCCGAGCAGCGTTTCGCATTGTTAGCCATCCTGATTCCAAGGCATGTATTCGCCAAATGCGGCGTTGAGTCCCATCCCAATCAGCAGCAACAAGCAGACCCCACCAATGAGCGCGGCCACGTTCGCCGCGAAGTCAGCACTGCTGTTCTCTTCCAGTGCCTCGTAGCTCCAATCGAGCTCGGCGTCTTGCTCCATCACGCGATACAGCACACTCCGCACGAAGGCCTGGCGGTCTTTGGTGTCGCCAGTCGCCGCGAAATAACAACCGCTGAACAGCAGCGAGTTGTGGGCCGCACGTGGATTCTTATCAGGCTCATAACCAAACGAGTTGGCGACAATGTTCGTCAGGCACTCACTGAATCGACCGCGAATCTTACACAGCAGCTCGAACAGCTTCGGATTGCCTGGCCGACGAAGCCCATCTTTCTCGCGAAACAGCAGGTACGTCCAATCCTCGAACGCCCCGGTCGCATGCTGCGAAACCGCTTCCAGTTGCTCGGCGATCGGAGGATTCCAGACATTGAAACCTTTGCCGAAGCGTTGTTCCTGGACACGCTTTTCGCCGACGCGTCGAATCAGTTCGAGGAAGCCTGGGGCACTTTCCATTTCAGTAACCAGGGCCGTCACACTGCATCGCAAACGTGTCATACCGCGGATCACATCCAGGTCGCTTTGAATCGCGACTTGAACCGGTTCGCTGGCATCTTCGACCAGTTCAAACGGCACTGTGACCAGCATTCCATTGATCGGACAGACCGGGCGACGGGCTTTATTGATCAAGGTACAAACGTACTTTAAACGTTCCATCTGATCGGTCAGGTCGGCCTTCGATTGCCGCATACCGGCCATGCCAGGTGCTGGCGCATCGGCACTGAACGCCATCGTCTGCCCTGCGTCGAGTCCTTGACCAAAGTTCATCGTTGCTCCGATTCCGGCCATTTGCGGAGGAGCTTCCATGAAGTGCTGCTGATCGTCGTCGTCCGCGCCAAGCGTATGGTCTGGTAGCGGTTCGTTGACCAGGCTTTGTTGGCCAGCTCCCGCGACAATCGTCTGCCCACCTGGGATTTCTCGCATGGAAGGAGTCGCTACCTGCGAACCTGGTCCGGACCGACTTTGGAAACCTTCAGCCAATGTGGAAAGACAGGATGCCTTCGTCAGAAAGATGAAGATGGCGTCGGAATTGGCATACCAGTGCAACGCCGCCGGTCCCTGGGCAGGGTCGGAAACGTTGAAACCAAATCCCGAGGCACGCATCAGGTTGCTGGCGCGACGCTCGTCCTGGTTGCCCAGCACTAGGAACAGGGGCGTACTGCCCAAAGGAATGCCATGTTTGTCGAGCTCATGAATGCCTTGCTTCCAGGCCTTATCGATATCAGGGAAATCGGAGGTTTCTTCTTCCATCCAGATCTTTACCACGTAGTACGATACGACCGGGATCACGATCATCAAAAAGAGCACGGCCAGGCCGGTCTTCCAGTCGAGCAAATAGTCGGTCCACTGCGCGGAGGTGCCTGAGAACTGGAACGAGATACCGAACGAGATCAGCACAAAGAAGAGAAACAGGAACACCAACAGCGCAATGCGTGTCGGAACGGTGATCTTCCCCAGGTTCCGCACGCCGGGTACGGCCGAGGCCAACGTGTTGAACGCGGTGAACGGAAGAGTGAGGTAGTAGATGACGTTGTAAATGAATGACATCATTTTCGAGAACCTTCGGTTCCGTGCTGCCGGATTTCAACCAGCACCGGCAACTATTTATTAACCCCAAACATCAAAAAGTAACCGATACAAATCGCGACCATCACCACCGCAAACAGGGTCATGTTGATCAGCTTGTTGTAACCGGTCAGCGGTGGAGCCCCTTCGCCGGGCTCAGGACGGTCGATGATCGGGCTGCGACCAATCGCCAATTGAAGTGCCGAAGCGGTCTGCTTGGCCCAGGTATCCAAGTCGGCCGGCAAACCATAGTGCTGGGTATACTGCAGCGAATGCGGATGGCCATACAAACCGCGGAAGCCAAGCACGACGCAGACGTAATAGACTTCCAGGGCGTCTTTATTCGGCAAGCTTTGGGCTTCACGTGCCGCGACAAAAAAGTGCTCGAACGCTTTGCCGCTGTGGAAGCATTCGTATTCCAGGTCGTTGTTCTGCCACCAGTTGGCACCGTTCCATGGTGCGGTGATCAGCATCTGATCGATCCAACCCACCAAAGCGTACTTGGCCAATTCCCACTCGGCGGTCTGTCCGAGCAGATTCTCGGCCGTATCAATCCGCTTCTTCACGCGGATTCGCTCCTGACTGGGATCGAGCGAGTTCCCGTCGCGCTCGATCCGATCCAACAGATCGAGCATACAGAGAAAGATGGGATCGACTGCTTTGGCAAATTTGGGGGTCATTCTGACTCGATTTCCAAAGTTCAACAGGGGCGAAGGGCAACGCCGGATTCAAACCGGACAAGTTAAACTCGACCGGCGGGTTAAGCCCGATTCTGCTCTCCGTGCCGCAATGCGAAGACTGCCACATGCAGCGCGATAAGTTGATTTCGAATGTTCAAGACAAGACGCTTCTTGCCTTGCAGTTCTTTGACATCGTGAATGTATTCTTCCTGAAAACGCCAGCCCATGGTCTGCGTTCGTTGGACGTCGTCCCATGGCGGTCCTTGCCGCTGCACCTGGAAGTAAACCCAGTTGCCACCTTGCGGCAGGACGCGCGGCGGCTGCGCGACGGGACGCAAGCGAACCCCTGGCATGTTATTGCGGAAGAGCGTTTCGACCTGTTCGCCGCTACCAAACACCCAGTGGAAGCCCTGGGTTACCAGTTGGTAGGTATCTTCCTTCGAGATGCTCACCCCCTCGAAACCGATGTACCACTCCCAGCTCGGGTCGAACCACTTCGGATCCAATTGGACATGCATCGACTGGCCGCTTCCCAGGAAGAAGCGATGTTCGTATGTCGCGTCGATGCGACCTTCGCTCAAGCGGCGAATTTCGTTGTAGGCCCACTGGAAGATCTCGGCCAGATTCTCGTGGTCATACTTCGGAATCGTTTCGACGCGTCGCTGCTTGTCGTCGAAGATCGCCAACTGGCCGACGATTCGGCAAAGGGTTGTATAGACCGTTAACGGATGGATCCCATCGCTGAACCCCAGCACTCGCAGCTCGGCGTAGGCTTCGTTCAAGGTTCGCAGGCGCATCATCTTTTCGAGATCGCCGATCTCGCGTGGATCCCAGGTAATGTTCTGGTTCAAGATGTCGTTGCGGAAGCGTTCGATGCGTTCGCCTATCAAATCGAACGTTCGCCGGACGATGCCGGTCCCCAGCGGCGTCCAGGCTTCAATTGCCAGGCAAGGTGGGCAATAGTTCGGATCGATGCGCGGCGTTCCGTCAGCTTCGTTGCGAATGATCTGGCAGATCGGCAGCAAGTCGTAGCCTGAAAGTTCATCGGTCGACAGCAGGATGCGAATGTTCAGTTCGCGGTACGAAACCTCTTGAGGGTTTCCGCCGCGGTTCTCTTCTTCGTCCTCGCGCGAGAATTCGTAGTAGCGTGTCTGGGAAGATTGAGAATCGCGAGCCGTGTTCTCGTGCCCGAGTTTGACGCGAGGGACTGCCAGATAGACTCGAATGACTTCGTTTTCGAGGAAGATCTCTTTCAGGTTCTGCAGCCCCTGAAGACCTTGCCGCAGATCGACGCGGTCCATCTGGTCGTTGCCGCCGATCGAGATGATCGTGCCATCCCGCATCCGGGCTTCGCAGTGCGAGACTTCAATCTGGAAATTAGCGATTGCCTGGTCACTGATTTCGATCGAGCGAATCCCATAGGCATACGGGATCAGGTCCCGGAAAGAGTTTTCGAGGAACTCGTACCAGTGGCGATCCTGGGCTTGGAAATGGTGGGGCCGAAGAAACATCCCTTCCGACCAATGGATGGGTGGGTTCTTCATGCAAAATTCCTATTCCACGTGCCAGTCAGGTTTCAGGGAAGAGACGCGATGAGATCCTCAGCGTTGCTGAGCCCTAAGAACGCGGAAAGAGCGTACGAACCAGTCCGTTTGTTCTGGCCTGCTCTCCTTTGCCTAAGATCCCTATCGTTCAACGTTCCCCCGAACTTGAACTGAAGGTTATTGCTGAGAGACCATCCGGCCACCGCGCGCGACAGCGACCTGAAAAATGGGAGCCCCTCCGTGTATGCCACGTGTAAGAATACCATCCCTAGGGGGAATCTCAAGTAGCAAGCAGGCAACCGGTTACGTCCAGACTCGGAGGAATGGCGGAGCAAGGTAAAGCGTGCCGATCAGCCATTCTTCGTAAGCAAGCATCGCCTGCTTAAATCCCCTGGTGGGCGGCCAGGAAGCTCCCCTCCAGGCCTGCTATCAGCCGTTTGACCTGGGCCGGCGATTGGGCATAAAGCAGCTGATTCACTTCCAGCTCGATTCCGACGTACTCCCCTGGCCCGAAGCTTTTCCGCAACGTCGTCGTGTGGCCGTCCGTGATTCCACGGTAAGGATAGTTCATCCGGACCCGGCACTCCGGTAGCGTCTCGCGTAACGTTTCCTTCCAGCGAGCCGCCAGCGCTCGCTCGGGCTCGCGTTGGGGATCGTACAGCAGACCGATCTCGGCATTGCGAACTTCCCCGTTCAGTTCCGGCGTAAAGCTGTGAAACGAAAGGTGCCACACCTGTTGCTTCTGTTGGACGTGCTGGGTCACCCAATCGAGCACCTGCCGACGGAACGGCCGATACCACTTTTCCAGGATCTCGTCTCGCTCCTTGTCGCTGGGCGGAGGCACGAGGCTGGACATCAATGCCGGGTTCCATTCCGACCGGTTCAAGTCGACCAGCAGGCGGGTCGTCTCGCTGAAAAACAGTTGGACGTCGGCAGCTTGGGCGAAGGCCCTCGCTGTCTTCAAAGCACCCGGGTCCCAGCCACGATGTGTCTTCAAGAGGTCGTGGTGATCCGCAAACCGCGCAGCGAACTTCCGCGGAACCTGGTTACCGCCATGTTCGCAGGTGAAGAGCAAGACGCGGGTTGAAGATTGTTTCATGACAATTCGTGTTGAGCGATCGGGCAGCGTTAGTCCAGCCCGCGGAACGAGCGGCCTTCCTGGAGGCAACTGCACAGTTCGCGGTAAACTGGTAACAGCCGACTCTCGAACTTGCCATGCAGTGTCCGCACGATGCGATGGGCCAAGGTTCCTTCTTCGAGGATGACCTGCAAGGCATCGGCCAGTGGCGTTTCTTCTACCGGAAACTGATCGGCCAACGATCGCCACAACTGGTTGGCGGTACAGGTCCCTTCCGTCCAGCCGAAGTGCTGCAGGTAGTCGGGATCGACAATCACCGTTTCGTCGGCGTCGTCGATCACGTTCAGGAAGATCTCTTTCAGTCGCTTCGTTTCTGCCAGTTGCTGATGGGAAGTCGAGCTCCATTTCTCTTCGGTCAATGCCTTGGCCACGTTAGCCACCAATTGGCAGATCGCCACGTCGGCCGCTGGATGCTCTTGCACGTCCATCACGCGGATTTCGATCGTGTTTCGCATGAAACGAGCGATCGCACCACGACTGTTGGCCCATTCGTGCCGCAGTACGCCCGGCAAGTCGAGCGGAGCCATCGCGTCGTAGATCGGCTGCAGGATCTGCTCTTCGTAATCCTTCCGCGTGAAAACTGCTTCAGGAATAACATGCCCGGCGACCTGAGGGATTCGGTCGGCATTGTGGCGATACGTTTCCAGGCGATGATCCAGGTGCGGCGTCATCTGGCGTTCGCAAACCGGACTGCTGGCGGTCAGGGCCGGCAAGATCGGTAACAGCAGACGGATAGCCGCATGCAATCGGCCGAACTCTTCGTCCGTCGCGAAAGGCAAGTTCAAGTGGCAGCTTTGCAGATTGGCCCAACCGTGACCAGTGCAGTTGAAAATGACGTTGAACGCTTCGTAGACTTCATTGTAGCCATGAGGCCACAGCTTCATTTCCAGTTCTGGACGCATCCAGGGATGCATGGCACTGGGCATCAACACGGCACCAATCTGGCCGAGCGAGGAGTTGATCTCGTTCACGTTCGCCTGGAATTTCTGGGCCAGGCCGGCAAAGCTGGGGGCTGGACCATTGGTTTTTAGTTCGACGACGTGGGCGGCCAATTCGTTCGACCAGGCGATATCGCCATGCTCGACTTCTTCACTCGGCTGCCCCTCTTCATCGCGCAAGACCTGGTCGGCAATCGGGGCGACATCGAGCGACGTATCGTGAACAATCATGTACTCGACTTCGACTCCAAATGCTTCAAACAGCGAAATGGAATTGCTTTCGGATTCAGTCGATTCAGCCAGCATGGCTTGGGTTTGCCTTGATGAAAATTGGAAAGGTTAGGACCTGGGCGAAGGCGGAAGCTACTCGACGCCTGCTTTCTTTTGTTCGATGCGTTTCACGAAGACCGATACCATTCGGCGGTAAAGCTCTTCCTTTAATACGGCGTCTTCACAGCCGGAGTTGATATTCGGGTTATCATTGACTTCGATCACCGAGAACTTGCCGTCTGACTCTTTGACGTCGACGCCATACAGCCCATCGCCAATCAAATTGGCCGCCTTCAAGGCAATCTGAACTGCCTTCCGCGGAGCGAGTTCCACCGGCAAGGTCTCCAGCTTGCCGTAACGGCCCCGAGTCGTGTTCTCGTGACGAATGATCTGCCAGTGGCCGCGTGCCATGTAGTATTTGCAGGCGTACAGCGGCTGACCGTCGAAGATGCCGATGCGCCAGTCGAAGTCGGTTGGCAGAAACTCCTGAGCGATGATCAGTTCCGAATCGGCGAAGAACTCTTTCAACTTCTGATCGAGTTCGGCCGGGTCTTTCACCTTGACCACCCCCAACGAAAATGCGCTGTCAGGTCGCTTCAATACGCACGGAAAACCTAACTGTTCGGCCAGTGTATCGGCGTTGTCGCGATGAACGACGACAGTCTTCGGTACCGGGATCTTGTGCCGCGTCAGCAGTTCGGCCAGGTACACCTTGTTGGTGCACAGCAAGATCGACGTCGGGTCGTCGATCACCACCAAACCTTCGGCTGCTGCCCGGCGAGCGAAGCGGTAGGTATAGTGATTAACCGCCGTCGTATCGCGAATAAATAGGGCATCGAACTCTGCTAGACGGCCATAGTCTTCTCGAGAGATGTACTCAGTCGAAATACCTTGCTGGGCAGCCGCCTTGGCGAACTTTTGCAATGCGACTTCGTCGGATGGCGGCTCTGGATCGTCAGCGTTTCGCAGGATTGCCATATCGAAGCGAGTCTTCTTCACCTTGGCAACACTTCGCCGCTTCGAGAAATGTTCGAGCGATGTTTCCACGATGAACGGCCAATGTGCTTCCGGCACGTCCGCCGCCGAGATCCCACCGACACTGGTCAGCTGCCAGCGGTTCTTTTCGAGCATGAACTTGGCCCGCATTAACGGAGCCTGAAACAGACTGAACAGCCGCCAGGCCAACGAGTCGTAGCGTTTGGCCATGTTCTTGCCAAAGTAGATACTCAGCGTGAACTTCTTCGACTTGATCGGGGCCAACGACTTCTGAATCAGTTCGTCGAGGTCCTCGGTAATCAGGCGAATGATGCTGCGGGTCTTCCAGTCTTGCATTGCCCCGACACTCGGCACCGGGCGATGGCCACGGGCTTCGGCCAGCAGCGAGACATAGTAGCCGACGCTTTGGTAGCGATAGGTCTCGCACAGGTTAAAGACCTTAGCGCCACGGATCTCACTGAACTGAGGCTGCGTGATATAGGCCTTCGGGTCGACCACCGTAACCGATGGGTTATCGGCAGGCCAGCGATCGGTTTGGTCGGTCACAATGAGAATTGCCATAATGCTTATTTCAATGCGTCGGGGAGGGACGCGAGTTTCGATGATTGGGGGTGGAAGCGGCGTGTCGATCCACAGAAACGCCGGCCCGCAGACATTTCGACCGCGGGCCGAAAGCGATGGAGAGGAATTCAAGGCGTCATGAAGCGGATCTGCCCCCTGCGTTGCCGCCGACCTTTTTCGGTTCGATGACCAGCAGGTTGGAATCGTAGGTCAGAATGCCTAGCAGAATCGAACACACCAGGCGGTCAAAGCTGACCGGATAGTGATGCATCTCGCCCAGTGGGTTGGGCAGATAGGGATCGGCCACATAGACCCGATCCTGATTTTCATTCATGCCGTACAAAACGACAAAGTGCCCCTGAGGAAGTCCCCGGACATCGTCAGGAATGTTCTTCAATCCATGCTCACGCGGACCACCGTACAAGTAGGTCGAGCTGAGACCGGTGAGGATCGGGATCGACTGATGCAGGAAGCGGCTGATCAACATCGCGTTCAAGTCACGCATCTTGATCTTGCCTCCCAGTTGCAGGAACTCGACATAGGCCTGGCTGGCCAGGTGGAGTTTCGACTGGGGTTTGACCTGCATCTGCGATTCGAGCCGCTCGACCAGGTCGTAGCTGCGGCTAAACCAGATCGGATCGAAGACCTCGAGATTGTAGGTGTAGATCGTGGTACTGAAGCCGCGACGGAGGGCATCAATGCCCAGCATTACACCCAAGGTGCCGCCCTGTTCCAGGGTCGGAACTTCCGAGATCAGATGGTGTAGATCGAGGTTGAGGCCAAAGTACTGATAAACGGCGTGCAGGCTCGTCGGCCCACAGGTCGTATCATCCGGCTGAGGCAGGATCTCGAAGTCGAAAGGATTGGCCATCCCAGGACAGCTAACCAGGAGCCGCGCCGGGGCAGACCTTGGGGTAAGTATTCAGGTCTGGTATGCCTCGAGCAAGCGTTTGGGAATTGTAGGTTCGGTCGGCGTTTCGCAGCAAGGTCCGTTCTCAGAAAATTACGTTTTGCGGACAGCCGTCGGGCGACCTATCAATCATTGGCTATGAGCCGCCCTGGAAAACAATCGCCACCGGTTAAACCAGTTTGGCAAAGAAGTAGATTCCAACCACCGGCAGGACAGTGAAGATGCCGAACACGATCCGCATCGTCAGGATCGACTTCACACCCACAATTTCTCGGACTTTGACAAACGCTCGACTGGTTAGCACGCTTTGCGGAGCAAAGGCATAGCCCCCGGCAGCACAGGCGATGTACCACATCCAGGACGACATCAGCCAGAAAATCCAACGCTCGTTCTTGGGCATCCCATCGTGACGCTCCGGCCAGGTCAATGAAGTCTGATAGCAGATCGTGGCCAAAATAATCGCCAGAAGCAGCGCGGCGACGATCACCCCAGGGACATAGAACTTGGCAAACATCGAGCTCGCCGAATTCGCCGGCTGGGTTTCCGCACCCACGCGAACGCCGATCTGCATGGCGATTCGCTGCAGGCCTTGCTTGATCATTGTCTTGCTGCTGCCACCGAACGCTCCCATGTGGAAGTTTCGCGAGATCTCGAATGGTTTGGCAGGTCGCTTCCCCTGGCGGATCTCGCCTTTGACGGTCACTTTTGCCTGGCCAGCCAGAAACGGCAACAAGTATCGCAAAGCCTGATTGCCGTCTTCAACCTCGGCGATCTCGGCCTCGATCTGCTGCGCTGCAGCCCCCTCGACCACCTGCAAACCTTGCTCGCGGCAATAATTGACCAACTCTTGATGCAGCATCAGCGAGACCTCTTTGGGGGTCAGCACGCTGCAATGAAAGCGGGACATACGGATTGGAAAGGGGCGAATCTGGATCGTGTTGCCTGAGACCGCTGGTTCGCTCGAACCAAAATCGACCGGAGATTTGAAGGGATTGTCGATGTCCACAAACGGATTCCTAAGCTGGCATGCCGGGAGATGACGAGCCCACCCACAAGGGTGCCCACCAAAAGAATTGGCAGTTTAACGAGCAACATGCTGGAAGTCATCTGGATTCCAGAGAATTCGTCGACGATGGCTCCTCGGTTTCCCACTTCGCGGATGCCCACTGCCACCCTGGGTTTTTGGCGGGAAAGCTCCTAAAATACCCCTTCCTGAAACCCTGCAAATCCATGACGTAGAGCAACATGCCTCGACCTGCTTCCCGACTAGTTTGGCTTCGCTATGCGATTGCGGTCGTGGTTTGCCTAGGCATGGGGGCTTTGCTGTCCTGGCCGGCGTTCGAGATGCTTTGGCTTTCCGGCTCGGACGAAGACTTCGTGAGCCGCCAGAACCGCTTGGATCAGATCCAGTGGATCCAGACGGTGCTGATCGCTGGCTTCCTATACACATGGTTCTTTTTCTTCGGAGCTACGGTCGGCAGCTTTTTGAACGTGGTCATCTGGCGGATGCCACGTGGCGAAACGGTCGTGACCCGGCCTTCGCGTTGCCCCTTCTGCAGCACGAAGCTGGCCTGGAACGACAACGTTCCGGTCCTCGGATGGTTGATGCTGGGTGGCCGCTGCCGAACTTGCCGCTTACCAATTTCCCCTCGCTATCCCCTGGTGGAAGCCGCGATGGGGCTGATCTTCCTGGTCCTGCTGCAAACTGAAGTGCTGCAAGGAGGAAGCAATCTCCCAGGGCATGCCGCGATCGCGTTGAGCTATGCCCGGGCCATGCTGGAATTGAAGTTCGAGATGCTTTCGATCTACGCGTTCCATTGCTACTTCTTCAGCTTGATGATGTGCTGGGCTTTGATCGCGTGGGATCGCAGCCGCATGCCGCTTACCTTAAACGTGGTCGCCTACGGCGTCGGTTTCTTCGCACCACTGATCTGGCCGGAACTATACCCGGTGGCCTGGAGCGATTCGACCTTCGATTCATTTCACGATGCCGCGCGTCTGTCGGTGTTTCTGACAGCCATCTGCGGAATCGTCGCCGGAACGATCGGCGGTGCCGTGCTGCGGCTGGCCCTTCCCAAACCCGAGCGCACCGACGCTTCGCACCGTCTGGGGATCCCGATCATGCTGGTCGCGGTTGGGCTCTATTTCGGCTGGCAGGCAGTCTTGGCGGTCGCAGCCATGTCGCTGGCGATTGCGATTCTGTTAACACCTCTGCAGAAGGCTCGCCAACGAGTCGACTTCGCCGGCAGCCTCGAGATCGCCCTTTTGGTGGCCAGCGTCGTATTCGTGCTGAGCTGGAAGTTCTGGATCGCGACAGTCGGCCTGGGTCAACTGATCCCAAACTGCGTCGTGCTGGCTGTGTCTGTTCTGCTTTGGTTTATCCTGCGAAAACTAACGTGGCAAGCGGAAGTCGATTTGGCGCGATTTCAGCGTCCCCTCGGGGAGAAATCGGCCACTTCGCCCGATTTGCAACTCCTTGCCTCATCCGGCACAATCTCAGAGAATACCCATTAGAAGATGCATTTTGGGCCCAGCCAGGGCCGCCTGATCCTGGAACCAAGTCCAGGGAGAAGTGAAATGAGCCTAACTATTATGCGGCGCATCAAGTTCTGCGCCGGACATCGACTTTACAAGCATGGCGGGAAGTGCGAGTTCTTCCATGGCCATAACTACATTGCCGACTTCCATGTCCAAGGGGACGAAGTCGACAGCGTTGGTCGCGTGATCGATTTCGCCGAGCTGAAACGGCTGTTCAAAGGCTGGATCGACGAGCACTGGGACCACGCGTTCATCTTGAACGAAGAAGACGACAACGGCATCAACGCCCTCAAGCAGGTCGTCCCGTGCAAGATGTACATCATGCCGGCCAACCCAACCGCCGAAAGCATGGCGACTTATCTCCTGGAGAAGGTCTGCCCGAAACTGCTGAAGGGAACCGGCGTGACCTGCAGCAAGGTTGCCATCTGGGAAACCGAAGATAGCTTTGCCGAGGCCAGCATCGACACCAGCGGTGCCATTCAAACCGTGGCGGAACTCTCGGAACCGATGGTCTCGTAGGCCATAGCAGGAAGATAGCAACGTGCCGAACTCTTTCGACAAGAATGCTCCCGCCAAGATCGGGATTGTGACGGTCTCGGACCGAGCCTCACGTGGTGAATACGAAGACCGCGGGGGCCCGGCGATTCATGAATACTTGAGCGAAGTGCTGACCTCGCCCTGGGAACCGGTTGCCAAGGTTATTCCCGACGATCGCGACACGCTTGCACGCACGCTGATCAGCCTGGCCGACGACATGCGCTGCTGCCTGATCATCACGACCGGCGGCACCGGCCCGGCCATTCGCGACATCACGCCAGACATTACCGAGCAGGTCTGCGAAAAGATGATGCCCGGCTTCGGCGAACTGATGCGAAAAGTCAGCCTCGAGAAAGTCCCCACGGCGATCCTCTCGCGTCAGACCGCCGGCATCCGGACCGGCTCGCTGATCATCAATCTGCCAGGCCAGCCAAAAGCAATCGGCGAATGCCTCGACGCCGTCTTCCCAGCGATCCCGTACTGCATCGATCTGCTGGAAGGCCCTTACCTGACGACCAATCCCGAACGCATCGAGGCGTTTCGGCCGAAGAAGAAGTAGCGTTTCCTCGCGAAATGAACGAACACAAAAAAAGGCATGTCCCGCAGGACATGCCTTTTTGATTTCTTGGAGCACGCAGTCGATGGCCTACATCGGCTGGGCGCCGAGCGTTCCGATCTGCGACTGGATGTAATCGGCCGCCTGGAGACGCTTGAGCTCTTGTTCGACGTACTGCTGACGACGCTTCAGCTCTTCGCGAGTGTCCTGCTCGATGTAAACCGAGTCAACCAGGAAGTTCTTCAGCGAATCCATGTGACGTTGCCACAGCTCGATATCACGCTGCTGCTTGGTCGTCAGGCGTTCCATGTACCAATCGCTCTTCAGCAGCGATTCGCGGGTAAACATCGCTCGGAATTCTGGATCCTGAGCCGTTTTCCCTTCATAGCTACCTTCCGCCATGATCGTCAACAAAGCCTTCAGCGGCGGGCATGCTTCTTCGATCGAACCGTCGTCGAGGTAACGCTGGGCTACCCGCTGCTGCACTTCGGCGATGTGCTTGATGCCATCGACGTAGGCTTCCATGCTTTGCGTTTCTGGCTTCAGGATCGACTCGTCGAAGACCGACAGTGGATAGTCGAACACGCGGCCGAAGAACATTCGCACGAAGGCCCGGGTAATGCGGTACCCCAGGCGGCTGCCAGGGATCTGCTCCCCTTCGTGTTCGAAGTCTTGCACCTTCTCCAACATGCGATTGCGAATCAGGAATTCGGGATCGCGTTCTTCCGGGGTCAGGCGACACCAGACTTCTGGAATCAACAGGCTGACGTCGTGATCGACACGAACATTCGGTCCAATGTGACCAGCGGCAGTCGAGAAGCCACCCAGTCCGGTCAAAATGTAACCGACCAAGGCCTGGTTCAAGTCGGCCGTTGGACGCAAGCAATTGAATGGCCCCTTCGTCAACGCACCTTCGCTACCAGCACCGGTGGTCGATGGGCTCTTGCCGGTCAGCGACGCGACGAAGTCCATGAACAGTTCCGGCAGTTCCTGATAATGGATCGGGCCAAAAACGGCCAGACCCCGAATCCCCGCTTCCTTGTCTGGCGGATTGTTCCGACGACCGCAAAGCACAGCTCCAACTGGCTGATAGAGGGCCTGTTCCGGCTTCAGCTTACGATACAAACGAGCCCCCATCTCACCGACGTACTTCGGCAATGGGTTTTCCAGGTCGGGACGAATCTGCAGGTAACGTGGGTTCTTGGTCGGTACCCCGTTCACCAGCCGCGGATTGGCCGAACTGACGACGTACTCGTCCTCCGAACCAAGGAATGCTCCGAGGAAGTCTTCCATGGGCTGCGTGAACGAGTCGAAGTCGACCGCGTGAGTCGCCATCTGATCGACGTAGTCCTTGGTCAACGGCTCGAAGTTCGAGATGAAGTTGCTCGGCTTGGCTAGGTCGCTTTCGGTCTTGCGATCGAACCCGCGATGAATGGCATCGTCAGGACGCTGGAACAAGCGGGCTTCGCAGTTAATCGTGAACTTAGACGACGTCGCTCCTGTGTCTACGAACGAGTCCAGCATCGCATTGGGAACGATCACCGAGGCACTAATGTCGTCTTCGGTCTGAACCTTGTCCGACGGCATGAAGTCCTGTCGCAGCTTATACGTTCGCCAACGATTGTCTTTGTTGAAACCAACTCGCAGGTAGGTACCGACCAGCTTTCGATCAAGCACTTTCAGTTCGTGCCCTGGCACACCGTTGACGATGTCGACACCGAAGTAGTCACGCCAGTTATCGCCCCATTCCGGCAACATCAGTCGCTTAATGATGAAAGCGATCGAAGTGATGTGATGCGGAATGCTGTTCAGCCATTCGTTGTAGGCTTCGGTATAGTCGATCGACGGCGTCAATAGCTTGATCACACTACCGAGCGTACGTTCCGGGGCAAGCACCGGACGCGATGGCGTGCTCGAATAGTCAGGTCGCTTGTTCGAATCCGCTTTCCAGCGATCGGAGTAATCTTTCTGGAAGATCTCGTCGACGGCGTCGAGATCTTTCTCGATATCGGAAACAAAGATCGGGCCATACAGCGTATAGTCGGTCAGCGACTTGCTGATTTCGCTCTTACCGCCGCCACTCACCGTGCATGGCTTGTGACAGAAGACACCTTCCGCGGCCGAACCAACCAGACGCCAGCTTGGGGCGGCCGGGTGCTTTTCCATGCGGATTTTGTAGCCCGATGGTGCGATGTAATACTGATTCGGCAGCAGCGGCAACGAGTGTTCTTCGCCATCGCGTGTCCATTTGATGCACTGCTCGAGCATCGTGGCCCGGGCATCTTCCGGAATGTAGAACACCTCCGGATGACGCTTGTCGATACCGTACCCTTCCGGCTGGAAGTCGATCCACTCGCCGTAGTCGTTCTTCACGTCGTCGATCGTACGGCCGTTGTACTTCTGGCTGTTGACTTTGAACTCGTCACCCAGATTCCAACTGGTGTAGGCAATACAGCCACCAGCGTGTTCTTCTTCGGTGTTGCCGTACAAGTTCGCGGCGTAGCTGATCTGCGTTTTGACTTCTTTCTTACAGTAACCGTAGTAGTTGTCGGCGATCAGCGTCACCACCACGCCACTGGCATCGCGGCAGGTCAATTTGAACGCCATGCCGTCGTTGTACAGTTCCCCTTCTTCCTTCCAGCACATCGAGTCCTGGCGCTGGCGAGCGGTAGCCACATCCCAATGCGGCAGGCCCAGTTCCTTCTTGGTATACGAACCCAAGTGTGGCGCCAAAATCACGCAACCGGTATGCCCCGTCCAATGCTCGACGTCGAGGGCAGCGTTGTTCTTCGAGATGTAAGGATCGCCGGCGTTGCCGAAAATCGATTCGACAAAGTCCAAGTTGCTGACCAACTGCCCCGGCACGAAGAAGCGAACTTCCATCGACTTCTCAGGAGTCACACCGGGAACTTCCGGGCAGACAACCGGGCGCAGCAGCAGCGAAACAATGCTATGAGCCGGCGTTTCATTGTCCGAGGTGAACGGCAGCAGCGTGTCCTTTTCGGGTGGATTCACCGCGATCTGGAACATCTTCATGAACACTTCGCGCGGCACAAGACGTTTGTCGCCGGCCACGGGCAAGCCACCATCGGTCACGTGGAAAGTGCCCTTGGTCGTCCGTCGATCGTGGCGTGGGTTATGCAGCACACCGTTGGCAATTCGGTACGATTCGACCAGTTCGCTTTTGAACTCGTTGCGATTGACCGGCAGCGACAACTCGCGAGCAACGCCGTGACGTTCCAGGGTGAACGCCTTGCGGGGCAACCGCAGTGGCTCGGTCGGCTTCAGGTCTTGGAAATATCGCTCTAGAAACGCTTCGATACGTTGGTCGATCGGGGCTGGCCGATCGTAGAGCATCCGGGTTTTTTCGTGGTAATTCGCCAGCAAGCCCTTCGCCAAACCAATGAACTCGACGTCACTCGCATCGAGTGCCGGAGCCAATTCGTTGGCGATAAGTTGCAAGTTGATGTAGCGGATGAGTTCCTGTCGTTCCGACTTCAGATCGACGGCTTCACCGGGCTGACGAACGCCAAGAGATTCTCGAAGGTCCATGAGTTAGGCACCACGTACTGGGATCTTGAATGGTCGCTAGTTGGTGTGAATCGTACAGCACAAAGTGGGACCGGTCACGGGTTCCCACTCCATTGGATTTAGCAATGGAAAACGATTCCGCCTTAGCCTTAAATTAAAGGAAGAGGTTTCGTTTGCTGCGAAAATTTTTTCTGACCACCTACACGGAAGTCAGGAGATCAGCGCGAGTTAGGCACCCCAAACGGACTAATCCGCATCGGGAAGAAAGGCTTTGCTGACGCACCCATGATGTGCCTGCGAAACGGTCGCGGCGAAGTCGGCGAGATACCCTCGCGTGCGCGGGATCTCAGGCGCGTTCCACTTTCGACGACGCTCTGCCAGAAGGGCATCGTCAACGTGCAATGTGAGATCGCCTGCGACCAGGTCGAACGAGATCTCGTCGCCATCTTCGACCAAAGCAATCGGCCCGCCCACGGCAGCTTCCGGCGAGCAGTGCACACCGATCGCTCCGTGCGAAACTCCCGAGACGCGCGTATCCGATAGAAACGCGACCTTACCATCCAGCTTGGGAACCGCCAGCGCGGCGGTCGCCACCAAGACTTCCGGCATGCCGGAGGCCATCGGGCCGAGGTAACGCAGCACGATCACCGTGCCAGGCTGAATTTCATCACGTTCGACCGCTTCGACAATCTTGCGAGGATCGTCAAAGCAAATCGCTTTGCCGCGGAAGGTGGGCTCTTTCATGCTGCTCACCTTGAACACGATTCCGCCTGGCGCCAGGTTACCAAAGCAGATCTGCATGTCGGCATACGGCTTGAACGGCTTTTCGACCGGGACGATCAAGTCTTGATCCCAGGTCACGTCTGGCACATCGGCCAGGTTCTCGGCCATTGTCTTGCCGGTGACCGTGATACAGTCACCGTCGAGCATTCCTTGCTGCAGCAGATACTTCAAGAAGATCGGCGTTCCGCCCAACTTGAACAGGTCGAACATCGTTCGCTTGCCGCGCGGTGCAAAGCTACACAGCACAGGCGTTTCCCGGCAGATTCGCTGAATGTCTTGCAAATGGAAATCGACGTGGGCTTCGCGAGCCAACGCCAGCAGATGCAACACGCCATTGGTCGAACCACCCATCGCCGCAACCGCACGGGTCGCGTTCAACATCGAAGCACGCGTGACAATATCACGGGGACGGATGTCTTCCGCGAGAAGCCGCTTGACCAACACGCCAACCCCTTCGCACTCGGCGATCTTCGACGGGTCGTCCGCTGGGTTGCTACTGGAATAAGGAGCCGACAGTCCCATCGCTTCCAGCGCGATACCCCAGGTATTGAACGAGGCCGCGATGCCACAGCCGCCAGGCCCAGGGCATGCAGTGCGCAGAATCTGGTCCGCTTCGTCATGCGTCATCGCACCGACACTCGCCGCGGCCTGTGAATCGTAGACATCCAGAATCGACGTATCTTGTCCACGATGACAACCTGGCTTGATGCTGCCGCCGTTGACGATCAGGCCTGGGTAATTCAATCGAGCCAACGCCATCGCGAAGCCAGGACCATTCTTGTCGCAGTTGTGCATGCCGATCAGAAAGTCGTATCCATGGGCACTGGTCACGCATTCGGCCGCGTTGGCAATCATGTTGCGCGACGGAAGACTTGCGTTGCCTCCCTCTTGCCCTTGGGTGATGTTGTCGCTGACCGCCGGCGTGCCGAACGGAAACCCGATGAGCCCTTCCTTCTCGCAGCCTTGCTTCAGCAGCGTAGCCAGGCGATAGGCATGAACGTTACACAGATTCCCTTCCAGCAGCGGGACCCCAATCCCAACTTGCGGCTTATGGAAGTCATCTTCCTGAAAGTTCAGTCCGTAATAGAAAGCAGTAACGCCACGTTGCCAGCCTTGGGTCAGATTGCGGCTATTCCAATTAAGAGGTCGGTCCATGAGAGGCATTCACCTGGGCGAGGCATGAAGGGAAAGGATGCTGCTGGGTAGTATGGCGCCACCAGCGGCCCGACTCAAGCGACCTAAGACCGGAGCAAGAAAACAAGAACGCCGGCCGCTTTGGGGGGGCGCGGCCGGCGTCATGCTCATCCAAGGAAATGCACGAGGGATGTTGTCTTAGCTGTTCTTCACCTCAATCTTGCGAGGCTTGGCCTGTTCCGATTTCGGAATCGAGACCGAGAGGACGCCATTCTTGAAGCTGGCGGTGACGTTGTCTTCGTCAACCGGAACTCCCAGTTTCAGTTCGCGTTGGAACTTGCCGTAAACATGTTCGACACGATGCCAACGACGATCGTCCGATTGCTCTTCGGTCTTGCGTTCGCCGGAGATCGTCAGCTTGCCGTCGTGCAGTTCGACATTGACGTCTTCGGCCCCCAGACCTGGCAGTTCCAGATCGATCTGATAGGCACCTTCCGATTCCGAGATGTTCATCGCCGGCAGCCATGCGCCGGACGCACTTTGGCGGACCGGACGGAAAAACGATTCAAACAGGTTGTCCATCTCGCTGTGCCAATTGGTCAGCGGGTGGCTCTTCGATTCTGATTGTGCAGGAGTACGGACCATTTTGATCAACCTTTCCATAATAAGTCCTACAGAAGTTGAAACAAAACCGCGTAAAGTTACTCGAATTTGCAAACCCGATTTTCAGTCGGTTTAAATACCTCATCCCAGAGGCGAATGGCTAAATTGCAAGAGGCGCGCCAATTCACGTTTTTCGAACCAGCAGTTGCCCGAACCCCTTCCTTTTCAATGGTTTTGGCCGAGAAGAAAACGGAAAGGCTGGCAGAAAGATGAGTGCTGGCACGCTGCCAAAATGGCAAGGGGTGTCATTTCGACAGGAGGCGAAGCGGTCCGAAGCCACCATCATGGCCACGTCATCTGCGAGCCATCACACCCCCCAATAGCGCCCCACAGGCCCAACGCGAGGCGATCGTCTCGGCTTGGTTACAAGTTGGAGCTTTTCCATCAGCGACTCTTGACGATGCGTAGTCACTCCCTTAAAACGGGATGCAATTGAGACTCAGTTTCACTTTGTCTAGCAGCAAACTGGCCTCTCTTCAGCCAGCGATCGCCTTTTGCGATGCCAGCCACCCGGATCTCGGAGGATACGCCTCTGAGTCATAACCCCTTTCCTGGTTGGCACTTACAAAAGGTTTTATACGATGTCCGCTCGTACATCGCGTTCTGCATTTACCCTGGTCGAACTGTTGGTGGTGATCGCCATTATCGGCATCTTGATCGCCCTGCTCCTCCCCGCGGTCCAACAAGCCCGCGAAGCAGCCCGCCGCATGAGCTGCTCGAACAATCTGAAACAGATTGGCGTGGCGATGCATAACTTCCACGATACGTTCGGGTTCTTCCCTTACGCATTTCGAGATCGACTGGAAGGCGACGACACTGCGGCGCAGCAACCAGGATGGATTCCGTTGATGCCTTTCATCGAACAGGATGCAATCGCCAGTCGCTGGGATCCAGCCGAAGCACGCAACAGCACGACGGATGCGGACGGTGACGGCTGGACCAATGCGTTGTTGCAGCAGGAAATCATTCCAACCTATTACTGCCCAACGATGACCATGCCCACCGGGCCGTTAGGCTCCGAGAATCGAGCACCCGCGAGTTACCTGTTCTCGACTGACAGTGACACCACCGATCCTTTCAGCGACTTCCTGTACGGCTCGTCAACGATGGCTGATGGCGCAATCATCCCTATCAAGACGTTTGTCGATACCGATAACCCACCTGGCCCCCTCCATCGCAAGCCAACTAGCTTCCGCGACATCACCGACGGAACGTCCAACACGTTCATGGTCGGTGAAACGGACTTCACTCCGATGGGCGTTCCTTCGACTTCCTACGGTGCGATCTGGTCCTATGGTTACTATTGCTGGGGCTCTGGTCAGTGGCCGCTCAACAAGCATGATCACACATCGACTGCGTACTGTGCTTTCCGCAGCCAGCACCCTGGTGGAGCGCAATTCCTGAAAGTCGATGGCTCGGCCCGATTCGTCGGAGAAACGATCGACAATACTACATATCGTTCCATCATCACTCGCGCAGGCGGCGAAGTCGCTACCCTCGACTAAACCCATATTCTTTCGACAGACTCCTTTGGTGACGTGTAGGTGTTTCTTTTCCACCGCCAAAGGATGTTGATACCGACTAACTTCAATACGAGATGAATTAGAATGCGAGCATTTTCTTACTGGATGCTATGTATGGTGCTTCTCTCGATTTTGGCATGCAGCCCAGTCGCGAAAGAGACCGCCAAACAAGAAGTACCTGAGTCATTGACCGTCGAATCCTGGGAACAGTTACCGACCTCGGTAAAATTTGACGGAGCAACTCTGGAACAATTGAGAGCCGACGTAAAGCGATTTCACTCGCAACGTACCTGGCTGAAGTTTTATAAAGAGGTCGTCCGGAAGGCTGAACAGGAAGAAACCCAACGCTAGACCGATAGCTCGATCTCGCCAAAGACCTTCATTGCACCAACATAAAAAAGGCCGCAGCAAACGCTGCGGCCTTTTTCTTTGATCGTGGTCCAACAACCGGTGACTAGGTCAAACCGGTCAGGCCGCCATCTTTGCAGTAGTCTGGGTTGCCGAAGGTCTTTTGTGGGTAGCCCATCGCTTCGCAGATGTTCATCAGCAAGCGATTATGCGGGACCTTCTTAAAGTCGATGGCCTGGCCCATTTTGAAGCCGAGGCCACCGCCGACCAGGACGAATGGGATGTTCTCGTGCGTGTGCGAGTTCCCCTTGCCCAGTTCGTTGGTCCAGACAATCGTCGTGTTATCGAGCATGCTGCCGTTGCCGCCTGGTTCTGGCGTTTCGGCCAGGCGTTGGGCAAGGTGAGCAACCTGCTCGCAGTACCACGTGTTGATCTTGATCAACTTCTCGTAGGCGTCTTCGTTGCTGTCAGGTTCGTGCGACAGCCCGTGATGCCCTTCTTCGATCCCCAGCCACTTCATCTTCGGCTGGCCGACGCTGTTGGTGATTTGCAGCGAAGCGATGCGGTTCATGTCGTGCACGAAACCGTTGACCATCAGCTCGATCTGCATCTTGGTGATCTGCGGGATGTTGTCGTTGTCTTCCCGAACGTTTGGCGGCAGCACCGGAATCGCGTGATCGAGCTCGGCTCGTTCGTCCTCGGCGCTGGCTTCCGACTTCCGCTGCTGGGCCAGTTCGGCCTGAAGCTCGAGCTCCACCTTGCGGACCATCTGCACGTGCGTGTCGAGCAGTTGGCGATCTTCAACGCTGATCAGCTTCTCGACCTTCTTGAAGTCGTCCGA
Source organism: Bremerella cremea (assembly GCF_039541315.1). GTDB lineage: Bacteria > Planctomycetota > Planctomycetia > Pirellulales > Pirellulaceae > Bremerella > Bremerella cremea. The sequence continues at coordinate 1,585,233 of NZ_BAABFZ010000003.1, forward strand.
GAGGTCATCGAGCACGCTCGCCAGCATGGCCCGGTTCTTGGCCTGGCCATACATCTTGTCGAACATCTGGTAAGGATCGTCGATCGGAGCGATTGGCTGGTTGGCTCCTGCGTACGACCAGCGAGTCCAGGTATCGGCCCGGTCAGGTACCATCACGCCGAATTCCAGCGAACCGAAACGGGTCTGCGTGTCGGCATTGGCTTGAAGCTGATTCTTCAGGAACTGATCGACTGAGATACCCATCGCCCAGCCGGCCGGAGTATCGCTTCCCCCTTGGACGTCGCCAGGGAAAAGCTCGATCCCGGTGAGCAAACAGCCCATGCCACGCATGTGCCCGTCGCCATCGCCGCGGATCAGGTTGCCGACCCCTTTAATGGTCATCGTCTGGCTCTTGAACGGTTCGAGCGGCTTCAAGATCCGCTGGAGGTCGTAATCTGAGCCGAGGGTCTTGGGCCAGAAGTGATCGGGGATCACACCGTTGGGACTGAAGATGAACACCAGTCGCTTTTTAGGCGCGGCTTGGGCGGTCCAGCCAAGGCTTGGCAGACCTGCCAGCAAGTTCGCAGCGGCCAGGCTAATGCCGGTCTTCTGCAGAAAATCGCGTCGTGAAAGTTGGTTCGCCATAAGTTCATCCTGCAATGTTGGCGTCGTGGGGTTCCATGGCCGCGACCACTGCGATCTCGACCAAGAGGGCGCGGACATTGAAGCCGCTATCTTTGAAGCGTTGCGTCAGTTCGTCGAGCTTCTGCGGTCCGTAGGCGGCCACTGGCTGCTTCACGAAATGCTGGAAGGCACGGCTGACAAACGCTCGGTGGGCATCGTCACTATCGACCAGAAACTGGACCAGGTCCTTTTCGTTCTGGAAGGTCAAATCTTCGCCATCGCGGCCGGTGTAGCCGCCCTGCGGATCGATCTGTTTGCTATGTTCTGTCTCGCGGAAACGACCAACCGCGTCGAAGCGCTCCAGCGTGAAACCGAGGCCGTTGATTCGCGAATGGCAAACCTGGCAGCTTTCCGGGCTGGTCTGCAGCGCGACCCGTTCCCGCGTGGTCAGATCGGGATGCAAGTCCGGACTAAGCGGCGAGAACGCAGCGTTCGGCGGACGCAGGGTTCGCCCCAGCACGTAGCGAATCAAAAATACGCCACGATGGATGGGGGAAGTCGCATCGGTGTATGCCAGACCACTCATCAAATAAGGATGCGTCAGCACACCCATCCGCAGCTCGCTGGGATCGCTGGTCTTGCGGAGTCGCTCGGCACCCGGGCCGCGAGGCAACTTGGCTTCGTCTTTTTTCTCGGAGGCCGCGGGCTTCCAGGCATCGCCATAGAACGCCGCCATCTTATCGCTGGCATAGCCCCAGTCGGCGGTCAACAACTGGCGATAGTCGCTCTTCTCGCTCCAGACGATATCGTCGAGGAAATAGTTCAACGACATGCGCATGTCGGCGACCAGTTCCTTATCGAACTCTGGGAACTGCTTTTCGTCTTTGGTGATCTCGTTGAAGTGCCCCATGTTGAGCCACTCGTGCAGCATCTCGCGTGTCTTGCCGCGGGTACGGAAGTCGTTCACCATCCGCCAGGCCGCTTCGCGAATCTGCTGTTCGTTCTGAAGCTGGTTTCGCTCAACCTTCTCGATCAACCATTTGTCGGATGGCAACGAATCGTAGAAGGTCAGCGCCAAGCGATTGGCCACCTTCTGCGACTGCGAATCGGTCGCATCGGTTTGTGGATAGAGGAACCGCGGTGACTTGAGTGCCATCAACACGACGCGGCGGATTGCTTCGCTATCGTCGGGGCACTGAGCGACTTGCTGTTCGATGTAAAGCTGCTTCAGGTCATCGCTGAGCTTGGTGCGAAACGCCGTTTCGACCAGTTCCGTCAGGAACGCCTTCAGCCGCTGGCGGTTCTCCTCAGGGACCTTCTTGTTGCGTCGCTGGAAGTCAGGCCATAGTTCGTCGACAGCTACCAAGCCGAATTCCAAAGCGGCCGACGTGGTCGAATCGTCCCATTGGCGATCGACCGCGATGCCTCGTTCAAATCCGTAGCTACGGTCGTCTGGCGGCAACTTGGTTTGCAGCGAGAACGAAGGTTCGACCGTCCAAGGAATCAAGTTCCGCTTGGGAATCAACTGTTCAGTGCCATGCGGAGGGATCCACGACATCGAGATACTGGCTGGCGGCTGCTCGGTCTTTCGCTTTCGCTGGACGTAGTCGATTTTGAAGGGGTAGGCTCGCCCGGCGGTCAGACGAACCACTTCGCGGAACTCGGTCTTGTCGCCCGACTGCACGTGGTTGTCGATGAACTCGCGACCGAGCTTGCCGAAGTGCATGGTGAACGAAACAGTGCTGCGAAGAATGATTTCGTAGTCGCCCGTCTCTTCCGCGATGATGCTGCCGTTCCAATGGATCAGGAAGTCTTGCTTGTCGATTCCTTCGCCAGGACCTTCACGGCCGAAATCAAAGTCGATCGTCGAATCGACCCGTTCGATCTTCTTGTTCTCTTCTTTCCAACGCGCTCCAGTGAAATAGATCCCCTTCACACCACGTTCGTCGGTGTAGGCCATGTTGCCATAGAAGTGCCCATACAGATCGGCCAGGCTCTGACGAAGCTGGTTGCCGGTCAGACGGGCCAGGCTGATTTGTGGCGGACGATTTCGGATCCGGGCCGCTTCGCTGTAGAAGCTGTAATGCATGTAGGCAGCAACCGCTTCAGCGTCAGGTCCCTGGCATGCCTCGGCGTCCCCTTCGGGCATCGTCTTGGTGATCTGCTCGGCGAGCTCGCCAATACTGGCGTCCCCTGCGAGGGTTGTTTCGTACGCACCGGCGACGCCTTGGCCTTGGTCGCCATGGCAATCGGCACACATCGAAGCGTAGATCAACTTTCCCTTGTCTCGCATGGCGTCTTCCTCAGCCCAGGCGAGCGGAGTGCACCCAAGAACTACCCATAGCGCGAGCAGCAGTGTCGAGCGATGTTTTGGGAAAGTGGTATTCATAGTTGGTCGAAAGTTGCTTCAGGCCGGCTGAAGATCACGTGGGGCGACAACAATCTCGCAGGATCACGTCGCGACGAGGCACGCGTCTCAGGCGATCGAAAGCTAGCAGGTGGGAGTGATGAAGGCGGGAAAGCTGGGAGATGGCTGGCCTAGTACCGTACATCGACGGGCTGGACCCAGCTTTTTTCCTGAAATCTTTCAGGTCCTTTTATTTTACACGAACCGGCGGGAGCAAGTCCAATAGGAAAACCCTTTGAGAGTCATAACTTGCGGGCATTGCGAGGCTGCTCTAACGGGTGGAATGGTCCTCTTTGGTGACAGAATCGACCACTAACCAAGCCAACACCCAGCAGAAGGCTGGCATTACTTGTTTCGCTTGGTTTTCCCCTTCTTTCCGGGGCTATACGCGGGATTCGGTTCGCTCGGCACAATCGCCCCCACATGCTGATACCACTCGAGCACATCGGCGATCAGTTCGTCTCGCTTTTCTGGGTTTGATGCCGACAGATCGTTTCGTTCGCCAATGTCGTTCCGCAGATCGTACAGTTCGACCGCCCTGTTCTCTGGCAGCTTGGCCTGGCCCCCATCCAAAACCCACTCTTCGTGATACAGATGTAGCTTCCAGTGATCCTTGTTAATCACTGTCACCGGTCGCGAACGAAATCCGGTGCGGACATCGAGTTCCCGGCCGCGAGTCACCGGCTGATTTAAGTAGCCAGGAAAGTGCCAGAAGATCGCCTCGCGTTTCAGTTCGCCGGTCCCAGTAAGCAGCGGCAACAAGCTTTCGCCATCGAGCACCTTGCCATCGGGGACTTCAATGCCTGCTGCATCGAGGATCGTCGGATAGAGATCAACTTGGATCACCGGCACGTCGCTTTGGCTACCAGGCTTAATCTTCCCTGGCCAACGCACCAGAAACGGTTCCCGGATGCCTCCTTCGTAGTAGCCACCCTTGTTGCCTCGCAGTGGTTCTTGCAGCGACTGCGGGGTCGCTCCGTTATCGCTGGTGAAGATGACAAGCGTCTTTTCGGTGAGCCCCAGGTCGTCGAGCTTTTTCAAAAGGCGGCCGACACTTTCGTCGAGATCATACGTGCACGCCGCGTACATGACCGACTTGTGCTGATCTCCTTTGGGCTTCGCTTCAAACTTGGCAACGGTCGACTTCTGGCCTTGCAATGGTCCGTGAATCGCATGATGCGGCAGGTAACAGAAGAAGGGGCGATCCTGGTTCCTTTCCATGAACTGACACGCCATGTCGGTCAGCGTGAACACACCCTTGGGATCCGAAGGTGGTCCCTTCTTGTTGGTCTCGGTCCCTTCGACCAGAGGGCCGTCGCCAAACGAATCGAATGTTTCGTCAAAACCTTGTTCGCTGGGATCGGCGCCATCCTTGCCGGAGAGGTGCCACTTACCGAAGTGCCCGGTCACGTAGCCAGCCTCTTTCAACGCTTCGGCGAGCGTGAAATTTTGCGGTCTCAAGCCTTTGCTGTTGGGAACAGGAACCAGCCGCATTTCGTTCTTTGCACCGCGGTCGGTACTTCCCACGGCATACAGATGATGACGCGGCGTGTATTGGCCAGAGATCAGACAGGCCCGGCTCGGAGCGCAGTTGCCGGCACACGCGTAGCCTGCCGAAAACGTCATGCCTTGCTTGGCGAACGCATCGAGGACCGGGGTCTCGTAGAAGTCGGTCCCTTGATAGCCGACATCCTTCCAGCCGAGATCGTCAGCATAGATCAGCACGATGTTGGGACGCTCGTTAGCCACGGCCGTAGCGGCAGTTCCCCAGAGGACGACGATCGCGAAAGCGGCAAGACGAATCATGACGAATCCAACAAAAAAGGCCGACGAATCGTTCAAGAGTTCATCGGCCCATTGTAGTCGGTCAGATTGGAAAACGCACGTTATTCCGGGCGTTGTCGCTGTTGCATTCGCTGTCGAAGCTGAGGCCGCTGCGCCGAGTCGATTGCTTCGCTGCTGACTTCGATTTCCTTGCCCAACAGAATCTTGTCGAGGAAGTCTCGCACGCGTTGATCGACTTCCGGACCACCGAAGCCGTGCCCTGCTCCGTTGACCGGAACGAACGTCGACTCGACGCCTGCCTTGGTCAACGCGGCGTGGAAATCAACCGACTGCTGAAACGGCACGGTTCCATCTTTGGTGCCATGCAGAATCAGGAAAGGAGCATCTCCCTGCGAGACATACGTCTGAGGCGAAGCTGCTTTGGCAACGTCGAGATTCTCGAGCACGGCGCCGCCCAGCAGTTTACTCTCAGGCGATTCAGGATCGTTATGTCGCTGAAAACCTTCGGGCTCGCCCATCGTTGCCATGTTGGCAGGTCCAAAGAAATCGACCACGCCGGCGACTTCCAGCGTTTGATCGGTATGCGGACCAAGCTTGCCGTCGAGTTCCTTCGCATCGGCCGACACGCCAAGCATCGCGACGAGATGACCACCGGCCGAGCTTCCCCAGACGACGATCTTCTCGGGGTCCCAGTTGTACTTCTCGGCATTGGCTTTCACCCAACGCAGACCTGCCTGACAGTCGTGGATCTGTGCTGGCCAGCTTGCGCGGCCGGTCAGACGATAGCCAATCGATACAGCGGCGAACTCGCCGTTACGAACCAATGGCAACGCTTTGCTGAGGTAAGGACCACGGCTACCACTTTGCCAGCCGCCGCCATGAATCAACACGAGCACTGGCAATGGCTTGTCGCTTGCTGGCTTCTCAGGCACAGCGATGTCGAGCTTCTGTGGTTCGCCACTCGACTCGAGGTACGAGATGTCTCGGGTGATTTTCACGCCGGCCATGGCGTCCTGGTTTTGACCTCGGTTCATTCCCGACTGCCTTTGCATTTGCGCTCGAATCCGCTCGAATGCCTGGAACTCTTGCTTGGTGACCGCACCGTCCGAATCGGCATCGATCCGATCGAACAGACGTTGGGCACGTTCAGGCAATTCGTCTTTGACAATCTTGCCGTCACTGTTGCGATCGAGACGATCAAAAGAGGGCCCCTGCTGGGCATAGGAAGTGGTTGCCAAGCCAAGCACGCCGACAACCGAGAGAAGAAACCGCGCGGAACATTTCATGACCAGACCCTTTGTTCAAGATGGTGCGAAATGGCGAAACGAGAGAAGGTTCCTGGGTAGAAACCCCATGTTTCAGGCCAGGTATCGCCCCAATCAGACAAAAAGGTCCTTCCGGGGGACTCATCTAGTGCGAGTGGCGTGCCATTTCTGCGTCGTGCTCGTCGCAATCCGCCGGTTCCTGGCAGCGTTCCTTTTCAGGAATTCGGCTGCACGAAGGGGACGGATTGCTGCATGCATCGCAGATTGGATTGCCGACCGAGTCCTTGAAGTTGTTCAGACCGCCGCAGCTTCCCTTGATCTTGCGATTGCTGAGGATGACACCCACAGCCATCCCGGTCAGGGCAATGGCAAACACGCCAACGGCAACCAGCATCGTGTAAAGCATCGCAGGTCTCTCTTAATCTAGAGCGTTCTGAGGCCAGCCATCAGTCGATCGGGTCTCGACCGATCCATCTTCTTTGCGAATCTGAAAGAAGGCGGCCAACTTGTGTTTCTGTGCAAAATTATACCCCGCATCCGGCCCCAAGACCAAAAGTGCGGTCGCATAACCATCGGCCATCGCACACTCGCCATGGAGGACACTGACCGAAGCCAGGTCGTGCTCGACCGGGTAGCCTGTCTGCGGATTGATCGTGTGCGAAAACCGCTTGCCCTCGTGCATAAAGAAATTGCGGTAGTCGCCTGAAGTGGCCAAGGCCTGATCGGTCAGCCCGATCACCAGGTTGTAGTCACGCTGCTGATCGGAAGGCGTCTCGATGCCGATTCGCCAAGGCTCGCCATTCGGCTTCATTCCAGTCGCGCGGACTTCACCGCCGATCTCGACCATGAAGTCGCTGAAGCCATCTTCCTTCAGTAACTGAAACACTGCGTCGACACCATATCCTTTGGCGATCGCCGACAAGTCGACGTACAAATCCTTTTCCGACTTCTTGAGTGCCGGGGGATCTTCGCGGAACTCGACCTTCTGATAGCCGACATAGCGATGCCGCTCTTCAACTTCGGCATCGGTCGGAAACTCTTTTCGCTTCTTGTCGGGACCGAATCGCCACAGATTCACGTAAGGACCGACCGTCACATCGAAGGCCCCGTCGGTTGCATCGCTGATGAGGCGAGCGTCTTTGACTACCAGCAGCAGTTGAGGCGAGACCGGGAACCACTCGTTGGCCGGAGCCTGATTGAATTTCGAGAGTTCGGACTCGGGGTCGTAGGTCGACATTTGGCGGTTGACTTCCACCAGGCAGGCATCGACTTTGGCCTGAGCCGCTTCCAGCTTCTGAGGACCATCGGGTCCGGTGACGGCACGCACGCTGTAGGTGGTACCCATCGTCTGCCCTTGGATCGTGCTGATCGAAGAATCGGGCAGTTGTTGCTGGCAGCCAAGGAAAACGGCCAGCCAAAGGAGGCTGGCCGTAGTGATCTTTTGCATGATATTTCGCGAGCTGAAATTGCTCGCCAACAAGGCTTAGCCGCCGAAGTCGTCGAAGCGGATGTTTTCCGGTTCGACACCCAGGTCGTCCAGCATCTTGAAGACAGCCTGGTTCATCATCGGAGGACCACACATGTAGTATTCGATGTCTTCCGGAGCTGGATGGTTCTTCAGGTAGTTCTCCAACAGCACCTGGTGGATGAAGCCCTGGTAACCGGTCCAGTTGTCCTGTGGCATCGGGTCGGACAAAGCGATGTTGAACTTAAAGTTCGGGAACTCCTTTTCGATCGCTTCGAATTCGTCGACGTAGAACAATTCGCGGACACTACGACCACCGTACCAGTAGCTGACCTTACGGTTGGTCTTACGTTCCTTGAACAGCTCGAAGATGTGACTTCGCAGCGGAGCCATACCGGCACCACCACCGATGTACACCATTTCGGCGTCGCTTTCGTTGATGAAGAATTCACCGTAAGGACCGCTGATGGTGACCTTATCGCCTGGCTTGCAGTTAAAGATGTAACTGGAAACCTTACCTGGAGGCGTACCTTCAGGGGCACGTGGTGGTGGCGAAGCAACACGGACGTTGAGCATGATGATGCCCTTTTCGCCCGGGTAGTTGGCCATCGAGTAAGCACGGATGACCGGCTCGTCAACCTTCGAGACATAACGCCACAGGTTGAACTTGTCCCAGTCTTCGTGGTATTCCTCTTCGATGTCGAAATCTTTGTAGTGGATTTCGTGAGGCGGGACTTCAATCTGGATGTAACCGCCCGGCTTGAAGTTGACCGCTTCCCCTTCAGGAATCTTTAGCTTGAATTCTTTGATGAAGGTGGCAACGTTGCGGTTCGAGATGACCTCGCATTCCCACTTCTTGGTTTCCAGGGCTTCGTGCGGGACTTCGACTTCCATGTCCTGCTTGACGGCAACCTGGCACGAAAGGCGATACCCTTCGCGAGCTTGACGCTTGTTGATGTGCGAGCGTTCGGTCGGCAGAATGTCGCCGCCACCGCTCTTCACCTTCACGATGCACTGGGCACAAGTACCACCGCCACCGCAGGCCGAGGAGACGAACACGCCCTGGTCGGCCAACGCGTTGAGCAGCTTACCGCCCGCGGGCACGTCGATCGCCTTGGTGTGCTCGTTAATGTCGATATGCACATCGCCCGACGGCACCAGGACTTTCTTGGCCAGCAGAATGACGACCACCAGGAGCAACACCACTCCGGTGAACATACCCACGCCGAGAATGACTGTTAACATTGTTATTTTCTTCCTGATGCCAGGAGACTTAAGTTGCTAATGACCGTGCTACGTTCCGATTACAACATGCCGCCGAATGCCATGAAGGCCATCGCCATCAGACCGGCAGTGATGAACGTAATCCCGAGGCCCTTCAGACCATCTGGCACGTCGCTGTATTTTAGTTTTTCGCGAATACCCGCCAGCGAGGCGATTGCCAACGCCCAACCGATACCAGCGAACAGACCATAAACCACGCTTTCGACGAACGTGTAGTTACGTTCGACCATGAACAACGAACCACCCAAGATGGCACAGTTCACGGTGATCAGCGGAAGAAAGATACCCAGAGCGTTGTACAGCGGCGGGAAGTAACGATCGAGCGTCATTTCCAGGATCTGCACGATGGCCGCGATCACGCCGATGTAGCTGATCAGACCGAGGAACTCGAGGTCGGTTTCGGCCAGGCTCGGACTGATCCAAACCATGGCACCCTTTTTCAGGAAGTTGGCGTACAGCAACTGGTTAGCCGGGATGGTAATCGCCATCACCGCCACCACTGCGACACCCAGGCCCAGGGCAGTCTTCACGTTCTTGGACACCGCCAGGAACGTGCACATTCCGAGGAAGAACGCGAGGGCCAGGTTTTCGCTGAAAACAGCTTTCAGAGCAATGTTCAACAATTCCATGGCTTAACCCTCCGATTCCACTTGTTCCGGACGGAACGTGCGAATGACCCAAATGATGAAGCCGATCAGGAAGAATGCACTCGGTGGGAGCAACATCAGTCCGTTCGGTTCATACCAACCGCCATTCTTAGTCAGCGAGAAGACGGTGAACCCGAACAAGGTTCCACTGCCGAACAACTCGCGAAAGAAACCGACAACCAGCAAGATCATCGAGTAACCCAGACCGTTGCCGATACCGTCGAGGAAGCTGATCCCTGGTTCGTGCTTCATCGCGAATGCTTCAGCACGGCCCATCACAATACAGTTGGTGATGATCAGACCGACGAACACCGACAACTGCTTGCTGATGTCGAAGGCATAAGCCTTCAGGAGCTGATCCACCACGATCACCAGCGAGGCGATGATCGTCATTTGAACGATAATACGAATGCTGCTCGGGATGAACTTACGAACCAGGCTCACACCCAGGTTCGAGAAACCCGTCACGGCCGTCACGGCCATGGCCATCGTCAACGCTGTTTCCAGCTTCGAGGTAACGGCCAACGCCGAACAGATACCCAACACCTGCAAGGCGATCGGGTTATTGTGCACGATTGGATCGAGCAGCACGTCCTTCGGAGATACTTTAGCCATCCGACTTCTCCTTGGATTCAAGATTGTTCAGGTAAGGGCCAAACCCTTCGTCGCTGAGCCAGAACCGCACCAGGTTGTTGACACCATTCGTCGTGATCGTCGCACCCGACAGGCCGTCGACCTGGGTCTTTTCGTCACTGACGTTGCCAGCCTTCTTCACTTCGATCAGGACGTTGCCTTCGTCGTCGCGGACCTTCTTGCCTGGCCATTGAGCTTTCCAGTTCGGGTTGTCGACTTCACCACCCAGACCTGGCGTTTCGCCATGCGAGTAGAAAGTCAAACCTTTCGCCGTCTTGGTGTCGGACTGCAAGGCGATGAAGCCCTTCAGCGTCGACCACAGGCCCTTGCCGTAGATCGGAAGCACAACGCCTTCGACTTGGCCTTCAGGACTTTTGACTACGTACACTTCCGAGTACTTCTCGGTCTTGGTGAAGCCCGGGAGAGCCCCTTTCGGGATCTCGCGATTCATGCTCGTTTTACTACGAGCACCTTCTTGGTCGTAGTCTTCCGGATTGATTCCGGCTTCTTTGAGTTCTTCTTCCGAAGCGATGTCACCGGTGTCCAGATTCACGATCTGGCGATCGATCATCGTCTTGAACTTCTCGGCGACTTGTTCGTCGGAATCTTCAGGCATCAACTTGCCGGCCGCGGCCAACACGTTGCGTTGCTTGTCGAGTCGGGCGTTCTTTTCCTGGGTCGGCTTAAGACCAACCGCAGCCACGCTCACGATGACCGAGCAAACCACACATAAAACGGCAGCGACCATGATGGTTCCGCCTACACTATCACGTCGCATAGCGGGCCTTTCTCCGATTGATGTTGGCTTGCAGGACGAAGTAATCGATCAGCGGGGCCATCACGTTACCGAACAAAATGGCCAGCATGATCCCTTCCGGGAAGGCCGGGTTGATGCTGCGGATCAAGATGGTCATCACGCCAATCAAGATACCGTAGAACCATTTACCAGTACGTGTCATCGAGGCCGAGACCGGGTCGGTTGCCATGAAGACAATACCGAACGCCAGACCACCAACAACCAGGTGCCACCACGGTGCCATACCAAACAGGACCGCACCTTCCGAAGCCGAAGCCCAGAAGATCGTCGAGATACCCACCGCACCGATCAAGCAGCCAGCCATGATTCGCCACGAGCCGATACCCGTTGCGATCAGGAAAGCAGCACCGAGCAAACATGCCAGCACCGAGGTTTCCCCCATCGAACCTTGAATCCAGCCCATGAAGGCGTCGTTCCAGGTGATGCCGTGGCCATCGACGTGCGTCAGTGCGTCACTCATCGTTTTCACGTCTGCGAAAGCACCGGTACCTGCCGTGGCGACCACACCGAGGGTCGTTGCCCCCGAGAAGCCATCCGGCGAAACCGCGGTCCAAACCTTGTCGCCGATCATGTTCCCCGCGTGAGCGAAGTACAGAAACGCACGAGCAGTTAAAGCCGGGTTGAGGAAGTTCTTACCGGTACCACCGAACACTTCCTTGCCCACCAGGATGCCGAAGCCGATACCAACAGCGACCTGCCACAAGGGGATGGTCGGCGGCAGAATCAGCGGGAAGAGCATCCCCGAGACCAGAAAGCCTTCATTAATTTCGTGTTTACGAACGATGCTGAAGATCAATTCGATCGTTCCGCCGACGGTCATCGTGACGATGTACACCGGCAAGAAGAAGATCGCACCCAGCACAACGTTGCTGATCCAACTCGCAGGATCATGCTCCAGGCCGGTCATCTTGAAAATCGTCTCGTGGAAATCTTCGATCGGCTTCGCGCCGTGTTCGTAGATTTCCAGGTTGGCCTGATACCCGGTGTTCCACAGGGCCATGTAAATACATGGCATCAGGGCCAAAACGACGAAGATCATCGTTCGCTTGAGATCCAACCCGTCGCGCACGTGGGTCAGACCCTTGGCACGATCCGGTGGCGTGTACAAAAACGTATCCGCCGCTTCGTACAGCGGATAGAGCCGTTCCAACTTTCCCCCTTCGAGGAACATTGGTTCGACCTTATCGAGCATTCCGCGTAAAAATTTCATGGCTATCCTTCGGCTTCAATGCGGTTCAGGTTCTTCCGCAGAATGGTACCGAAATCGTGTTTCCCAATGTCCACAAACGTACAGAGGGCGATGTCTTCTTCTTCCAATTCCAAGCAGCCAAGGGCCTGAGCGGAATCGGTATCTTCAACAATAAGCGACTTCAGAAGTGCCGTCGGTTCGATGTCCAGCGGCATGATCGATTCGTAAGTTTCGATCGGCACGATCGCACGGTGGCTACCGTTGGCGGTGGTGGTCATATCAAGCTCGCCTGGCGAAAGGAACGATGCGAACACCGACTTCACCGAGAACTTCTTGAAACCAGGAGCCAACCAGCCCATCAGCTCTCGCTGCAGGCCTTCTTCCAGAACCGACACCTGCGTGTGGAAACGACCGAGGTATGCTTCCGCCCCTTCGGCCTGATAACCACATAGCACCGAACCGGAAATCTTCCGCATGGTGCCTTCCTTCATGCCGGTCTTGGTCAGCTCTTCGATGCTCGCACCGATAGGAGCCTTCACCAGGCGTGGATTTTCAACGCCTGGACCAGCCAAAGAGATGACGCGGCGGGTATCAAGTTCGCCGGTGCGGAACAGATGACCAATGGCGATCACATCCTGGTAACCGATGTACCAGACCACACGACCAGGACCCGCTGGGTCGAGGAAGTGGATATGGGTGCCCGGCAGTCCTGCTGGATGCTTGCCCGAGAATTCGGCAGCTTCGACGAATTCGAGTTCCGAACCCGGCAGTGCCGCACCAGGAGCCTGGCTGACGAACACTTTGCCTTCGGTCAGTGTGCTAAGCACTTCCAGACCGGCACTGAACTCGATTTCGCTCCCCTTGATGATTGGCGCCGGGTCGGCAGCCAGGGGATTGGTATCGATCGCGGTGACAAAGATCGATCGCGGCGAAGTTCCCAGGTCTGGGATCTTGCCGTAAGGACGCGTACGAAACGCCGTCCAAAGACCGGACTGAACCAGGTTTTCTTCAACCTTGGAGCGTTCCAGTTGCGACAGATGCTTGTCGGTGTACGAAGCGAAGGCGATCTTGTCGTCTCCTTCGGCCTCGACCACGACTGAGATGAATTTACGTTTGGCGCCGCGGTTGACTTCAACCACTTTGCCGGCGACTGGCGACGTGTAGAGCACGCCGGGAGTCTTTTTATCTTCGAATAGGGGTTGGCCTAGTTTGACCGTGTCCCCTTCGGTGACCAACATGGTCGGCTTCATACCGATGTAATCGCGACTCAAAAGGGCAACCTTTCGAACGTCCGCGATCTCTTCCACCGACTGTTTCGGCTTGCCTGCAATCGGCAGATCCAAGCCTTTGCTAATCGTGATCCGGCGTGGCATCTTGGGCCTCACTCCCGCTTGGGAGGCTATGGTTCAACACACTTGCAAGGAGGGCATTGTGAAAACTATCACAATGTCAAAGTCGAATGTCCCCCGATGCTTATTCTCTTTGGGAAAAAATCTCGGAGAAACTGGGTGCGTGCTCTGCGTTTGTTTCCGAGTGAAAGATAGTAGCAACCGATGAGCGAGGCGTGCCAACGTCGATGCGGCGTGCCTGCCCGGGTAAATCTTTCCAGAACAATCAGTGCATGGTGGGGTAACCAGCTCGACTCCACAAATCATAATGGCTTCAGTTGACTCAGCAAGGGGAGATTCCGCCACTTAAAACAGCCTGCGGGAACTCCCCCATCTAGGATCGATGTCCTGCAGCTTGCTAATCAATCACAATCGGCAAATTGCGGCAAACTCATCTCCATTGCACAGCCCTAAGGGAAACGGGCCTGCTAACAACTATCGCCCAGATGAGATTTAACACGCCGCAGCCATTGCTTAAGGTCTCTCACCGGCTCTGATTTACCCAGCTTGCCCCCAGTGCGCGGCAGTAAATTTTTTGCGTCGCTCGCAAAAATAATCGGTCAGTCCACGAATTGAGGAGTGATTCGACCGTCGAGTAATGCCGAAGCCACCAAAACCCGCTTTGCCCCGGCGGTATACAACGGCTCGACATCCTTCAGCCTGCGAGCCCCGCCTCCGCCGATCCACATCACATCAGGATGGCGAGCCACGAGATTCGCAATCAACGGCTCGGTCCGACTCCCCTCCCCCACTCCAACCGAAGCCAGATCCAAGACAATCACCGACTTCACTCCTAGCTGAATGGCCTGATCGGCGATCTGCTCGGCACTCATCCCACGGAATTCATCTTTCTCGCACAGGGGCAATCCATCCATCAAGTCAAGACTGAAGACGAATCGATCCGGTCCGATCGCAGCGAGAAGCTGCTCGACCGCAGCCCAACTTTCCAGTGACTCGAGTGCGACAATCCAGCGATAGGGAGATAGATCTCGCAGGAGGCCTTGATGTTCGCGATAAGTCTCGACTGAGCCAACCCCAGAGTCGAGCCAGACATTCAAACCATGAACCGCGATCGCCTCAATCGAAGAGGCATCGAGATGCATCTCAGCGATCGCATTCAGGTCCGCCACGTAGCAGTCTTTGAAGCCAAATTTCTGCTTGTACATGTGGGCGACCGTTCCAGGCCGCGAGCCTTGGAAGTGCGGCGACATGACCGGCATATACTCTTTGCGGCGTCCGGCGAAGCCTCGGACTGCGCAACCAAACTGCAAATCAATCACCGGCAGAATGGCAGAGTACCAAAACGAGGACGGATCGTTAGAAAGTGAAGTCAAGCGACTTTTCCGAGTACAAAGGCATGTGGCGGTAATAGACCTCCAGGATCATCGCCGCCAGGCAAGTCACATACAACCGCCCACCCACCTTGGAATGCTTTTCCTCGAAGTACCAGCTTCCAGTTGTGAAGCCCTTCCTCGATTGCGTCTTGATCAGATACGCCTTGAGCTCGTCGTTCCAGCCTTCCCACTGCGGTCCGCCATAGTGGCAAAGCACATTGGTCGCGTAATAGTTGTAGTACATGTCGAGCTTCGACGGCCCTTCATCCGAAAGGAAGTCGATCCCCTTGTGCATCCGCGGATCGTCCTTCGACCACCCTAGATACATTCGGCTCAACAGGCCGATCGACGTGGTCGACGGCAACTTGCCGGGTGCCTGATATCCGTAGTATGCCCCGTCCGCCAACTGGACACTATCGAGCCAGAACTCCGCCATACCGATCGTCGAGCTATCGACTTTGATGCCGCCGAGCAGACCACTTTTCAGTGCCATTAACTGCCAGCCGAATACGCTGATATCGCCAGGCTGTTTGGGAATGTAGCGCCAGCCACCTTGGTTGTGCTGGGCATACTCGATAAAACGAATTGCCTGCGAGGCATCGGGCAGCAGCGAAGGATCTTCGGTCATCGCGTACGCTTCGCACAAGGCCAGCGTCGCCAGACCATGCCCGTACATCGAACCATCTTGCAGGTCACCACCATTCGGTCCGACGATCTGGTTCGCCTTCAGGTAATAAAGCCCCCGTTCGATGTGATCTCGATAGGGGTTCTCGTTCATGTGGGTATAGCCCTTTCCCAGGAACGGCAACAAGGCGAGCCCAGTGGCCCCTGTCTTGGTGAGCGATTCGCCCGGGTTCGGACTTAGCTTCCCGACTTCAACTTCATGATGATTGAAGCTCCACGATCCATCCGGAAGCTGATGTGCCGCAATCCAACGTAGCGCTCGCTCGACGGCATCTTCCGTTGCCGGCGATCCCCCACGAGCGGCCAACAATTGCTTCTGCAGATCGCCACTGCGGCCTTGAAATCCGCCACCGTTACGAGCCGGCACTGCCTGGTTCCAATGCAGGTTCTTTTGTAGTTCGCTGGTCAGTTGCAACGTTGCGGCCTGAGTACTGGTCGCCGACTGGCTAGGCATCGGTTCGATCAGCTTGGCCAGTTCTCCGATTGCAGCCGAGTCGGCTTGAACTTCTTGCTCGATCGTGTCTTGTGCCTGACTGATTTCGATCGGCGTCATCGTTTGCTGAATCGACAGATCGGTCGGCTCTTGTTCGTAAGGAAGCAGAGTGATCGTATTCGCATTGCCATCCGGTCCGGCCGGAACGACCCACAGGGCCAGCACGATCAACAAGGCGAAGTGCAGAGCGGCACTCGTGAAGAAACTGATCCCGCCTTTGATGTGGTCCATCGTCATCAAGACCAGCTTGCGAAAGCGGAACCGAATCGGCGCAGCAGTGGACGCCGTCTCGTGAGACGTCGTATCTCCACTGGCAGTCGTCGTATTGGCTTGCAAGCTACTACGATCCTTAAGGCAATCGATCAGAACCGAAAACTCTAGGTCGTAATCCCTTGCCGAATGCGCAGCAAAAAACCTCGCAGCTAACAGAGCGTAGCCGCGAGGTTCGATTGTGCGAGCTGCGATGATTTTAACGACTACAGCGGGAAGTCTTCTTCCGAAGCGTTCGCCTTATAGATCGGCAAGTGGCGGTAGTAAACCTCGAGGGTCAACACGCTCAACGAGGTGTTGTAGAGTCGACCACCACGTTCGGTGTGCGGCCCATCGAAGTGCCAACTGCCAGCTTCGGCTTGATCTTGGGGCACCTGATTCTTGACCAGGAAATCACGCATCTTTGTGTTCCAGCCATCCCACTCGGCACCACCATACTGACGCATCACCTGGGTGGCGTAGTAGTTGTAGTACATGTCCGAACGGTTACCGAGGCTAGGACCAGCCTTGGCGAGGTTGGCAACGCCTTGCTGCAGTGCTGGGTTCTCTTTCTTCCAGCCGGTGTACATACGGCACAGCAAACCAACCGCATTCATGGATGGCTTGTTGCCTGGATCGGCGTAGCCATAAGCAGCACCATTCTGGGTTTGCATCGAATCGAGAAACTTGATCGCGCCGGCGATCGTGTTCTTGTTGACGCTGAGGTAACCCATGTGACCACTCTTCAAGCCCATCACCTGCCAGCCGACGACCGAAGTGTCACCAGGCTGACGAGGCTGATAACGCCAGCCGCCGCCAACAGGGTCCTGCACGGCTTGGATGTAATTGATGGCATACTGCGAAGGGCCCAACAGGTTCTTATCTTGGGTCATGGCGTACGCTTCGCACAGCGCAATGGTCGCCAAGCCGTGCGAGTACATGTTGCCTTCCCCTTCACGGAAGCTGCCCGTGTCGCCGCGGACTTCCATCAGCTTGATCAGCGAGCCCAGGCCGGCTTCGACCTGTTTCTTGTACTTACCTTCTTTATGCGTGATGCCCGAGCCTAGGAATGGCAGCAGGGCCATGGCAGTGGCAGCGCGGGGCGAGTTCGACGCAGTTCCGAAGTCTTTGCTGCCTGGCTTCTTGGCACCACGACGATGATCGAAGTTCCAGGTCCCATCCGGCAATTGATGTTCGGCGATCCACTTCACGCCGAAGACAACCGCTTCTTCACTGGCACCGGTACCGCCATTTTCGCGAAGCATCTGGGTTCGTGTCGCCTGACCGCGACCAGCGGTCGCGTTCCCATCGACGCCCGAGACTTCACTCATGATGTCCGAGAATGGCATCGTGACGTCCGCGAAGTCGCTCAGCTCGACCATTTGGGTCGCAGCCATTTCTTCCTGGAAGTCCGAGACGACAATCTCGTCGCTCAGCACGGCATCTTCCGGTTGCTCTGGCGGGACGTCAAACTCAAGCGTTTGCTCATCGATCGGCTCGAACTCTTCCATCACCAGTTCTTCAATCTCTTCGGCATCGGCCGAATCGTTGATCGTCAGAACGCGTTTCTCGCGCTCGACTGGCGGCATGAAGATGGTGAGGAGGATCATGAAAAAGACAAGATGCACCACCAGACTGATCAGCCAGGAGGGCACTGCTGTAAAGAGCACGAAGCGATTCACCAGCCGTGGCTGATGCTCTTCTTCATGCGATTCATGATCCGCGCTATGCTGAGCCATTATTATTCTCCGTAGATTTCGTCGCTTCACGCTAGAAGCGGAGACCAATAACTCATAGCCAAGCTGGCTGTTCACCCGGTGAACAAAATCAAAGAGCTCAAGGAAAGAAAAGGGCCTCGAACGTTCGATCGGTACCAATTTGACTGAATGGGGCGTCGAGAAAAGGAAAATCGTCGCCGAAAGTATTCTATGGCGAGGATTCCCTCTCGTCACCCCCCGGCAAGGGCAAAATAGACCTTGTCGGTGTTGATTTTGGATGAGTTGACTAGGTTCCTTCTCCTCTGATTCGCACCGCCAGAAGCGTTTTATTGCGAATCGTCTCACCTTATTGAACGATTTTTCTTGACGAATGTACTCGACCTCCCCGGTGCTTTTTTGAGAATGCCATTCCGCTGAGGGGCCTGCTACTATCTTTCCACGGAAGACGCTCCCTGCCCCTTTCATTTCCAGGCCCAATTTGCTAGAAACTAGGGTTTCGATGCACCCTTCCTTTGCCCTTATGCAGGTAGTTGGTCCCAGCCATGGCCAAGAAGAATAAAAAAGCTGAAACCGTGTTCCTCGTCTGTGAAGAAACGGGCGACTACAACTACTCGCTTCGCCGCAAGCCAGGTGGTGAAAAGCTTCGTCTGAAGAAGTACTCGCCGAAGCTGCGAAAGCACACGGTTCACGTTGAAAAGAAGAAGTAAGGTCTCCGCGCAACCAGCTGGTTGCCGCGTACCTTCGAGATCACTTCTCTCGCACAAGCCGGGCTCTCTAGACCCGGCTTATTGCATGCGCTATCCGGAAAGTTAATTGACGCCGGCCTGGCAACCAGTCAAGCTGTTTCATGGTGCCCCCCCCTTCTGTCCCCTGCCCCCTCGAGCCTGCCATGAAATCGACGCATACCCTGCTACTGATTCTTCTTGCGACCACCAGCCTGATTGCGGCCGAACCCAAACCAGACGCACCTCCGGTCGAGACCGACAAACGCCTTCATTCCGACGGCAAAGGCTGGCGACTCGATCAGGCCCAGATCGTCGACAAAGACCGCCCCCGCGTGCTGCTTGTCGGCGACTCGATCCTCAATGGCTACATGAAACAGGCCATCGAAGGCCTGCAGGGCAAAGCTTATGTTGATGCCTGGGTAAACCCGTACCACCAGTCCGAACACCTCAACAATAAACTGGCCGAAGTCCTGGAAAGCGGACCGTACGATGTCGTCCACTTCAATATGGGCCTGCATGGCTGGCAGGATGGTCGCATCCGCGAAGGGACCTTCAAACCACTCACCAAGGCCTACGTCGAAGTCCTCCGCGAGAAACTCCCAAACGCCAAGCTGATCTGGGCGAACAGCACTCCAGTGACCGTCAAAGACAAACCGCTCGACCTGGACACAGAAATCAACCCGATCATCGTCGAACACAATCGCATGGCAGCAGAAGTCATGCAGGAGATGAACGTGCCGGTCAACGATTTCTATGGTTTGCTGGTCGACAAACGCGAGTGGGCTCGCGGAGACCGCTTTCACTGGACCAAGCCTGCCTACGACCTGCTCGGCGAAACGGTCGTCGAATCGGTCACCAAGGCATTGCCGGCGAATTCAAAGTAAGCCGCACCGAAGCTCGGCGATTCTCGGCATAGGGGTAGAAATCAGGCTGATCCTGCTGATAATTGAGACTCAGCCGATTCTTCCCTTTACGATGGAGCGACGCACCAACTCATGGACGCTACCTGGCGTATTTTGCCGCACGATATGGCCGTGGTTCGCGATCTCGAACGCACCGCCAACGTCCCACCAGTCGTCGCTCAACTTCTGATCTGCCGAGGCATTCGCGATGCCGAATCGGCCCGAGAGTTCCTCGACGCAAAGCTGTCGGGGCTCCGCGATCCGGAAGAACTACCCGGCGTCCGCGAAGCCTCGGCCCGGATTCATGCCGCCGTTCAAGCCAATAAAAAGATCACAATCTACGGCGACTACGACGCCGACGGCATCACTTCGACCGCGATCTTGTTCCGCTGCCTGAAGCTGATGGGCGCGGCCGTTTCGTACTACGTTCCTCATCGAATCGATGAAGGATACGGCCTGAACTCTGATGCCCTCGAAAAGCTGGCCAACCGTGAAACCGACATGGTGATTACGGTCGACTGCGGCATCGCCAGCGTCGATGAAGCCAAGCGCGCCAAAGAGCTCGGCCTGGAACTGATCGTGACCGATCACCACGAAATGGGCGAGACGCTACCAGATGCCTCGGTGCTGGTTCACCCTCGCTTGCCTGGCACGGCGTATCCGTTCGGCGGCCTCTGCGGTGCCGGTGTCGCCCTGAAGCTGGCCTGGTCACTCTGCCAACTGGCATGCGATTCGAAGCGCGTGACCGATCGATACAAGAACTACCTACTGTCCGCAGTCGGACTCGCCGCGATCGGCACCGTCGCCGACGTCGTCCCCCTGACCGACGAGAACCGCCTGTTGGTTCGCCACGGTTTGAACTGCCTTCGCGAGTTCCCAGTAACCGGCGTCAGTGCTCTGCTGAAAGTGACGGGACTTTCAGACAAGCCAGCGCTGGCGAGCGATGACATTGGCTTCACCATCGCCCCACGCCTAAATGCCGCCGGCCGACTCGGTCAGGCCCAATTGGCAATCGAGCTGCTGACGACCGATTCCAACGAACGCGCCACCGCACTGGCCGACTACCTCCATCAACTGAACGACAGTCGTTCGAGCCTGGAACGTAGCGTCCAGCTTTCAGCGACGAAGCAAATCAAAGAGAACTTCGATCCCGACAACGATCCGGCCCTGGTCCTTGCCGGCCATGGCTGGCAC
This sequence comes from Bremerella cremea, assembly GCF_039541315.1. Classification (GTDB taxonomy): domain Bacteria; phylum Planctomycetota; class Planctomycetia; order Pirellulales; family Pirellulaceae; genus Bremerella; species Bremerella cremea. Next base: position 1,606,015 of record NZ_BAABFZ010000003.1, read on the forward strand.
CCCGGGATCATCGGGATCGTCGCCGGCCGACTGGCCGAGAAGTACAACCGCCCGGTCGTGATGATCGCCCTCGACGAAGCAGGCGTCAAACCAGGCGTCGGCTCGTGCCGCTCAGCTAACGGCTTGAACCTGCACGAAGCCCTTCAAGCCTGCGACCATTTGCTGCTCGGCCATGGTGGTCACGCCGCAGCGGCCGGTCTGCAGATTGATGAAGCCCAGATCGAAAACTTCCGCCACGAGTTCTGCGAGTACGCTTCATCGAATGTCACCGACGACGACCGCGTCGCCGAACTGGTCATCGACGCCGAGGCCCCGTTCACGCAACTTACTCGTCAGATCGTCGAACAGATCGACCTCCTCGGCCCCTTCGGCCAAGGCAACCCCAGGCCGCTGATGTGTGCCAGTGGCGCCAAGCTGGCAATGCCGCCTAAACGGATCGGCGGAGGCGAGCGTCACCTGGCAATTCAACTGGAACATCACGGCGTCAAGATTCGCGGAGTCGCCTTCGGCCGAGGCGAATGGGCCGACGAACTCGAAGCGACCGATGGCCCGCTCGATATCGCCTATCACCCGGTCATCAACACCTTCCGCGGCCGCAGCAATGTTGAATTGCAACTGGTCGCCTGGAAGCCCACCGAAGCGAAGATCCCCGCCAACCAAACAGGTTGACCGGACGTTTGCCAGAGGAATAAAATCAACTCCTTCGCCGGAACTCGCTGATAATAAAAAGCCGTTCCGCACACTTTGCCTTCAACAGCAAAGACCCGCTCGGGGTGTGGCTCAGCCTGGTAGAGCGCTGCGTTCGGGACGCAGAGGTCGCACGTTCAAATCGTGTCACCCCGACTTCATAAAGCTTTGCAAATCAATGACTTGTGAGGCTTTCTCTTTGGCCATTTCTGGCAAGCGCAGCGTCTGGCAAGAATTTTGGCAAGCGCCAGTCCGATTGGCAAGCCGCTCACATGACAACCTTGCTCAAACTCAACCTCAAGGCTGAGCAGCAACCAATGGCTGAAGCACAAAGAACAACTTTAGATGCTACGCCCCACGCTTCGCTGGGGCACCACCCACTGGCACCGAAGGAAATTCCTCAAGGGAACCTGCTTCCCCTGGAAGAATTCCGGAAGACTATCACTTAAAGATTGGTTTCATTCGCGGGGGCAGGTCACATAGGATCGCAATTCGAATAACCTTTCAGTATCGCATCCGGTTCGGCTCGACTCAATTTTTTCGTGCTTCGAGAAAAACTCTTTGCCATCCTGGCAGTATCATGCCTTCTTTCCCACTCGCCCTCCCCAAAATCCCTCCAATGCCCTTTGCACCGAACTCTCATAACGGCGGGCTAAGGTTTTGGGGCATATCAGAGACTTGCTCGTAACCGCGAGGAGCACCTCATCATTTCTGCGAACAAGACCCCATCTATCAGGCCAAGCTAAATGTAAGAACGTTTTCCACAGAGCAAGAAGGCCCTAGAGGATTCTCTCAAATCATGCTGCTCGGGGCAGGTGCCCAGATAAAATCAATCGAGACTCCGCCAGCCATTATTGCTGGGGCCTTGATCCGGTAACGAACGCTGAATCTTCAGGCTTGGGCAGCAAGCGGACAGCGCGTCGATCGTGGATTGATTTATGTCGGTTCCAAGTAAAGACAATAGCCGCAGGCTTGGGTGCCCTGAAAGACGCAAGAGAGCCTCGTCACTCACTGAACTATCGTGCAAGTATAAAGACGCAAGTCCCGAAGATTCTAAGATCAGGGTCGCTTTTTCAATTGTAAGAGTCTGTCGAGACAAATTAAGAACGCGAAGTTTTGGCAGTGCAACGACCTCCGCCAGATGCATATCGCTAATGCTAGTGCCACCTAAATCAGCTACTTCCACCCCAGGGAATCGATCAAAGAAGGGAGAGGTGGCGGGGCCGATCTCACTATCTTGAATAACTAGATATTTGATGTCGGGAAAACCTGGTGCACGAGACCATTCCGGAGATGTGATCTTGCATCTATGAAGCTCTATCATTTCGAGTCTTGGCAGATCACGCACGTCGTCAATCCACGATCCATCAATTTCGCAATCGCTAGATTTAAGCAGCGCAACGCCTGCAAGAAATCCCTCACCCATTATGCCGAAACAGCACGGCGAAGCATCCCAGCGTTCCAACGCATATACCCGTCCGCTATCTGCATATTCATGCAGCGATACTTGCCATTCATACCTTAGCACTGATCCATTACGTCTCAAGTTCGTAACGGCTAGGTCAGTGCGATTACCTTGCCGAATACCCCAACTCACAAACCCCAATACAGAGCCAGTGGCGAGAATCAAGACCAGCAAGCTCTTTAGCCCAAATCTACATCGCCTTAACAGCATGCGACACCCACATGACATAGATATGGAATCCCAGGGATATCAATCGCTATGTCTTTGCATTTGTATTTCTGAGCGACCATCTGCTTTCTTCCAGTAAGGCTATTTTGGATATATGACTTACATGATTTCCCCGAGCCATCGGGCAGGGTGCAAGGCTTGTCTTTCTTGCTTACTGATTACTGCGCACCGAAACCAATGATAGCACTGCCGATCGAAAATGGTTACAGATCAGGGCCTCTTCGGGTTGTTGGGTAACATCCGACTCTTGAGCTAAGAATCCCAATTCAGACTCGCAGCCAGCGCACTACTTCAACTCGACCGTGACCTTCTCGATTGCGCCGGTAAACGAGTGCGGTGCCCTGTAGGCTTCGGACACTGTTGAGCCAAGATCGGCTCCGATATCGAGCGTTTCGGTAGCCGAGAACCGAGAGGGCACTACGCGTGGCAATTCATCGCTGGCCACCTCCTTGCCGTTGACGGTTAGCGTTACCGTCCCACCAATGACCAGATTAGCTTTAGTTACCGGTCTCTGCTGGTACCTCATCTCAACCTCGACCTTGCCTGCGGGAAGCTTCGAGTCGGCGATGATTTTCTTTCGTTCTTTGCCGAAGTAGTTGTACTCGTAGACAAGCTTTCCATTTTCGACGTACAGCGTGTAACCTCCAGAGCTACCACCTTCGGCCACGATCACCCCCTCAGCGCCGTCGTCACCGACGTCAAGTGACGCGGTGATGGTGTGAGATCGTTGATAGATCGGCGGCGCGCTACCTTCGGGAATTCGATCCGTGCCGGGCGCGTAGCTGAAAGAACTTCGCCCACGAGTCACCGATGGGCGCTCAGGATTAACGGCCCGTTCGGAAAAGCGGTCGTCGAGGGGGTAGACGTTGTACTTTTTCGCTTCCTGGTCGAAGATCACCTGCAACTCCTGGAGCTTTTGCGGGTACTTTTGCGCCAAGTCGATCGCCTGGGAGAAGTCGTCTTCGATGTTGTAGAGTTCCCACTTGGTGTGATCGAAACCTTTGGAGCCGGTCAGTTCCCAGGGAGCGCCCTGGAAGGCAGCCGCTACCCAGCCGTCGTGGAAGATGGCCCGGTGGCCGCCGGTCTCGAAGTACTGGGACGTACGCCGGCCTTCGGCCTTGGAATCGGAAATGGTATAAGCCATGCTGATTCCAGCGATCGGTGTCTGCTCGACGCCACCTACGGTCTTGGGTTCAGGGATACCGACCGCCTCGTAAATGGTCGGGGCAACGTCGATGGCATGATGGAACTGACTGCGCACGGTACCTGCGTCCTTCACCTTGGCGGGCCAGGAGATTACCAGGCCGTTGCGGGTGCCGCCGAAGTGCGAGGGAACACGTTTCATCCACTGGAACGGCGACGAACCGGCCCACGCCCAGCCGACAGGATAATGATTCTCGTGCTTCGGTCCGCCGATTTCATCGATCTCTTCGAGTTGCGATTCGACCGTATCAGGAACGCCGTTCTGCGTCATCATGTTGTTGGTGGTCCCGGTCAAGCTGCCTTCAGCGCTGGGGCCATTGTCACCAGCAACGTAGATGATCAACGTGTTGTCCCCATCTGGCAGTCGCCGCACTGCGTCGATTAGGCGACCTACGTGATAGTCTGTGTGGGCGAGAAAACCGGCGAATGCTTCCTGGTGATGGGCATAGAGTCGCTTTTCATCGTCCGACAAGCCGTCCCAACCGGGGATTTCCTGGGGGCGCGGGGTGAGTTTCGTATTCTCTGGTACAACGCCAATTTCTTTCTGGTGGGCGAGCGTTTCCTCGCGGACTTTGTCCCAGCCTTGATCGAACTGCCCTTTGAACTTGTCGATCCACTCTTGCGGAGCATGAAGCGGCGCATGGGTAGCGCCTGTCGCAAAGTAGATGAAGAACGGTTTGTCGGGATCGATCGACTGCTGACGATTGATCCACGCGATTGCATCGTCGGTCAGATCTTCCGTCAGGTGATAACCCTGTTCCGCAGTTTGTGGAGGTTCCACGGGTGTCGTGTTGCGGAAGAGTTGCGGATAGAACTGGCTCGTTTCGCCACCCTGAAAGCCGTAGAAGTACTCAAATCCCAATCCCGTAGGCCAGCGATCGAACGGACCAATAGGGCTGGTTTCCCAGTCAGGCGTGTTGTGCCATTTGCCCCACGCGGCGGTGCTGTAGCCGTTGTCCTTCAATACCTCAGCAATCGAAGCGCAGCTGCGCGGCCAAATGGAGTGATATCCTGGATAACCGGTGGACAATTCGGTGATCGTGCCAAAGCCGCACTGATGATGATTGCGGCCGGTTAGTAATGCGGCCCGCGTGGGTGAGCAGATGGCCGTAGTGTGGAAACGATTGTACTTAATGCCTGAAGCCGCGAGTCGATCCAGGGCAGGAGTCGGAATCGGCCCGCCAAACGTCGAGGGATGCCCAAATCCCAGGTCGTCGAGTAGGATCAGCACGACGCTCGGCGCACCTTTGGGCGGGGACACTGGCTGCGGGTAGTCCTGCTCGGACCCCTTAAAGGTTTTGGCGATCTTTCCATCGAATGGAGCATCGGGGAGCGGAAGCTGGGAACGGTCGACCTGCTGGGCAGGGCAAAGAGATGGGAGCAAGAGGAAAAGAACTGCAGCGACAAGAATCGGCAGTGGTGCTCTCATGATGTAACATCCCCATATCTCGAATAGATCCTGGAAAGAGAAGCTTCCAGGATTGTTGACGGGAACAGGCACGGTGTCTACAGTTTTTGCGCTTTCTAACAAAACTTTAGCTTGACTCCCGAACTTGCCTGTCAAGACAAACATCGGCTACGAACTAAAGCCCCAGACTTCATCAACGGGCTCGGCAACTACCTAAGGCCGAACCGACCTTAAGTAATCGTGGAGGTCCGGTAAGGCGCACAGGTCCCATCGGCCAACATGCAAACAGGCGGGGCCCCTATATTTCCCCTTTCTAGAACGCAACTTCAGTCGGAGTTATGCCTACCGCCTAACAGACACCTTCGCATCCGATGCTCCCAGTCGCTCCCCCGGCGATCAATAGTTCAATCGCCGTTTTGTCACCCCGACTTCTTTTTGCTTGGCAGAAAAGTGCCTTGCGCAATGGTAAGACGATGGTCCACTCCATAGAACACATCTATTAACCAGAGACCATTTCGCTGATCGAGGGCGTTCATGCTACTTCGGCACATCTGATTGGGCGGCCGAATGCTGGCGGCCAGTCTATTGCACTCACTGAGCCACGCGACTTGTCATCGAACCAGCTTCAATTACTGCGTAACCTACTGCTCGCGCCGGATTCGTATTGCTTTGCCCAAAAGCGTTGCATTCCATGCCCAACGGTTTCGTTTCGCTTAGAAAACGGTACCGCTCACTTGGATGTAAGTCTTGGCTTTTCATGCACCGGCTGGATCGTCCAAAGTCCCTACGAACGCCGGGGGTCGTTCTTCGATCCTGTTCGCGAAGACATGCTTGCCCTGGTCAAGCAGTTGTTTATCAAATTCGCATCACGGGACAAGCGTAGCGTCTGAAAGGCTGGCGTAATTAAGACACTCGCTGATGCGGCAAGCAAACGATAACCAAGCAACGTCAGCACCAACTTCACTCATGAATCGTGCTGACGTTTGGTCGCTGTTTCGCTTATCTTTACCTTCATCAGTTCACTCAGCAAAGCATGATCGCCATTGCTGATGCGGAGGATGGCTTGCTGATCTTCTTGAGTCAGGCAGGCACCATGTGTTAGCAGGATGCGAAGCGTGCCTGGTTGCCAGCTGTGGATGGCGTAACCGACGGGGTTGTGTTCATAGAATGTTTCGTGGATCGCTTGTGGGTTCCTCGCAATTGCTGCCTCGGTTCCTTCTTCATCGCCGCAGGCCACGTAGCAGGCCAGATGGGCCTTGGCACCGCGATCGATTAGAAACGGAATCAGTTCGTCGCTGCATTCTTGCGACGTCCGATGGAGTGCGGCGATGCCGACGGGATCGGATTGGTTGAGGTCGGCACCTTGATCTACGAGAAGCTTTACGACAGAGAGCTGATTGTTGCGGACGCAGTGCAATAGGGCCGTTCGGTTCTGAGCATCGGTCGTATTGAGCAAGCCTCTATCTTCGCTCAGCAGTTCTGCGATGCGTTGCGTTTGCCCGAGCGCCGCGGCTTGGAACCAGTCAACTTCCGCGCCGCTTTTTAGTAGCGATTGAATGATGTCCTCTGCCGGTTTTAACTTCCATGGTCCCCGATGGGCGGCATACACCAGTGGTGTGTTTCCCTAACCTCGGTGTGTCCCGCTTGGACTGCGTAGTGTAGCGCTGTCATACCATTTGGCGTGACAGCGAACACGAGGTCATGGTCCTTTTGCAGCAAACTTTCGGCCTCACTCACTCGACCAAGATACGCACTGGCAAAGATGTCGACTTCGGCTCCCTGATTCAGCAGCCAGTCGATGGCCGCCTGGTTGCGATAGAGGGCAGCCGTGTAGAGCAGTGGTAGCCCGGAATCATTCGCCTGGTAGAACAAATCTGGCTGAGCTTCGATCGTATCTCGCAAAGCAGTAAGATCGATGTCGATAATCGCCTGATGGAGATTTGCGGAAGCTGAAGGACGAGACGATTCGGACATAGCGATCACTTCCCCCTCCTCGAACAGGTCCCCCAACGCAAGGCAACGGATTGCCAAAGACTTCATCGGGATGCCATCGGGTTGATCGTAGGATCTCAGGCTCGTTCGATCAACCAGCGAAGTTCTGAAAGGTGCGACGACCACTTTATCGGGTCGACGACGCCCTGCCCTGAAAAGCCGATAACGGTTTGGCGTTATGCTGGTCTTTGTCAGAGAGAATCGGGTTGTCGATCGGCCAATCGATCGCGACGTCGGGGTCGTTCCACTTCAAGATCTCTTCGTCTTCTGGATGGTAGACTTCCGTGCACTTGTATAGAAAATCGGCCGATTCGCTCAAGACGCAGTAGCCGTGTGCCATACCTGGCGGAACGTATAGTTGGTGCTTGTTCTCTTCGGAGAGATGGGCACCAACCCATTGGCCGAAGGTGGGCGAGTCAGTGCGAAGGTCGACCGCGACATCGAACACTTCACCCTGAATCACGTTGATCAGCTTGCCTTGCGGGTAGTTCACCTGGAAGTGCATACCACGCAAGGTTCCTTGAACGCTACGGGAAAGATTATCCTGCACGAAAGGGGCTTCGATGCCGGCCTCGGCATAACGTTCGTGGCGATAGGTTTCCATGAAGAAGCCGCGTCGGTCGGCGAAGACGCGCGGCTTGATCAGCAGCACGCCAGCGATCTTCGTCGTTTCAATTTCCACGGGGGCTCTCCTCTTCCGCGATGCCGCTCAAATATTCGCCGTAGTCATTACGGAACTGGCGGCCTAGCTCGGCCAACTGCGACCGGGTAATGAAGCCTTTGCGAAAGGCTATTTCTTCCAGGCAGGCAATCTTCAGGCCTTGTCGCTTTTCGATCGTTTCGACGAACATGCCTGCTTCGATCAACGAATCGTGCGTCCCAGTATCGAGCCAGGCAAACCCGCGCGTGAACTTTTCGACCCGCAACGTACCACGTCGCAGGTACTCCATGTTGACGTCAGTGATCTCGAGCTCGCCCCGGGCCGAAGGCTTCAGGTTTTCGGCGATCTCGACTACGTCTCGATCGTAGAAGTATAGGCCTGGTACGGCGTACTTCGATTTCGGCTTCTGCGGCTTCTCTTCAATCGAAACGGCGGAGCCTGACGCGTCAAACTCGACGACACCGTAGCGCTGCGGGTCTTTCACTGGGTAGCCGAAGATCGTGGCACCTTCCTGTTGATTGGCTGCTCTGCCCAACATCTGCTGAAAGCCCTGACCGTAGAAGATGTTGTCGCCCAGAACCAGGCTGACCGATTCGCCTTCGATGAATTCTTTGCCGATGAGAAAGGCCTGAGCGAGCCCTTCCGGTGCGGCCTGAACCGCATAGCGAATGCGGATGCCGAAGCTCTCGCCATCTCCAAGCATTCGCTCGAAGAGGCCGATGTCGTGCGGCGTCGAAATCAGCAGCACATCACGAATGCCAGCGAGCATCAGCGTCGACAGCGGGTAATAGATCATCGGCTTGTCATAGACCGGCAGCAATTGCTTGCTGATGCCACGGGTCAATGGAAACAACCGCGTGCCAGAGCCGCCGGCGAGGATGATTCCTTTGTTGCATTGTTGCGAAGAGGACATGCGATTTCTCAATGCCAATGATGAATTGCTCTAGGTGCTGAAACTCGCGACTATGGACTCAACACACCAAGTCGTTCGCGTCGATAGTTGCCACTGGTGACGTTCTCGACCCAAGGCATGTTATCCAGGTACCACGCCACGGTTGCCTTCAAACCGGATTCAAAGCTTTGCTTTGGCTGCCAACCAAGCTGCTCTTGAATCTTGGTGCAGTCGATTGCGTAGCGAAGATCGTGGCCTGGACGATCTTTGACGAACGTAATCAAGTCGCGACGTGGGTGTGGCAGTTTCTTTTCGGCCAGTTCATCGACGATATCGCAAATCGCTTGGACAACTTCCAGATTCGTGCGTTCGCTGTTGCCGCCAATGTTATAGACCTCGCCTGCTGTCCCTTTGTGCATCACCGTCCGAATCGCCTGGCAATGGTCTTCGACAAAAAGCCAGTCTCGGATGTTCTCGCCGGTACCATAAACAGGGAGCGGCTTCCCTTCCAAGGCATTCAACACCATCAACGGAATCAGCTTCTCAGGAAACTGAAACGGCCCGTAGTTGTTCGAGCAGTTCGTCGTCAGCACCGGCAGACCATAGGTGTGATGATACGCACGCACGAAGTGATCGGAAGCTGCCTTCGATGCGGAATAGGGAGAATTCGGCGCGTAAGGGGTGGTCTCGGTGAACTTACCGGTCGCGCCTAGTGAACCATACACTTCGTCGGTCGACACGTGCAAGAATCGAAACGTGGTTCGCTGCGAACCCGTGAGCCCGTTCCAATAGACGCGAACTGCTTCCAACAAACGAAACGTACCGACCACATTTGTTTCGACGAAAGCCTCGGGCCCGTCGATGGATCGATCGACATGGGACTCGGCGGCGAAATTGATCACCACGTTCGGCTGATGCTCGATGAGAAGCTGCGAAACGAGCTCTGTATCGTTGATATCGCCTTGGACGAACCGATGACGCGAAGGATCTTTGAATCCGGTCAATGAACTGAGATTGCCCGCGTAGGTAAGCTTATCGAGATTGATGATCCGGCAAGTCGATTCCGCCATCATCTGCCGGACGAAACATCCCCCGATGAAACCGGCGCCACCGGTGACCAGAATGTTTTGCGTTATTTTCATAGACCAGGCGTCACTAAAAGGATCGAACCAAACCCTGACTATACTCTGTGTATCTTATTTTTCGGTTAAGAGACTACGGAGATTTCGAGCGGTTTCCTCCAGGATCTGCCAGGGAATCGATCAATCTCCCTCGTTTTCGACCGTATTCAATGACCAGCGAACTTGTCGGCCGGCATGGGCCGTGCAAGCTTGAATCGCCCAGATTACCTTAGGCGTATTCGCGCCATCTCGTTTCACGCCTGAAGCAGTCTTCACCATGAATCCAATTTTAGTCACCGGTGCCCTGGGACAACTGGGGAGCGAACTGCTTGCCCAACTCGGCGGACGGGCGTTGGGCATAACCCGGGCAGAACTGGATCTGGCCAACCTCGATTCGATTGGCCCAACCCTACGGCGACTTCATCCGGCAATGGTGATCAACTGCGCGGCTTACACGGCGGTCGATCAAGCCGAGGCCGATCGCGAAACTTGCTTTCGCATCAACCAGCATGCCGTCGAAGCGATGGCAAACGCATGCAACCAGTTGAAAGTCCCGCTGGTTCAGGTCAGCAGCGACTATGTCTTCGATGCGTATCGAGGATGTCAGCCTCGCACAGAAACCGATGCGGTGGAACCGCTTGGGATCTATGCTCAGAGTAAGCTTCAGGGGGAAATCGCGGCAGCTCACGCCGATCGCCATTTGATCGTCCGTACCTGCGGGCTGTACGGCGGAGGCGCTCGGTTCCGTAACTTTGTTGAGACGATGCTTCGCTTGTCGGACATTCACTCGGAACTAAAAGTGGTCAACGACCAATGCTGCACGCCGAGTTATTGCCGCGATGTCGCTGCAGGAATCGTTCACTTGATCGATGGGAACGCGGAAGGCTTGGTTCATTTGACCAACAGCGGCAGCACGACCTGGCATGAGTTCGCCGAGACGATCTTTGCGATCGCCGGGCGGAATGTCTCGGTGCTTCCGATCACGACGGAAGAGTTCGGTGCGGCGGCACCTCGTCCAAGTTACAGCGTGCTCGATTGCCAACGTTTTCAAGATCTGACAGCGACTCCCCTTCCCTCTTGGAAAGACGCGTTGGCTCGTTACCTGGCTGAGAGACCGGCGACTTAGCGACTGGCAAAGCGAACCATCAGTTCGCGGAACCTGGCAGGCAGTTGCTCATAGAATCGCTGCGGAGCGAAGAACGATGCCGCATGCGTCTGGGCGGATTCACCAAGCTTTTGTCGCTGGGAAGTGTTCTCGGCCAGATCAGCAATGTGCTGCGAAAGCTGCTGCTTGTCAGGCTCGGCCCAGACTTGATCCGGGAAGTCGTAGACCTGAGAAGGATCGTGAACGGGGACCAACTCGTAGTCGACCAGGGCGGCCGTGTCAGGCGGCATGAAGTCAACGTTGCCGGAATAGTTCGTGGCGATCACCGGCTTCCCCAGCAGCATTCCTTCGGCCAGCACGAGCCCAAAGCCTTCCGAGCGATGGGGCGACAGAACGACGTCAGACACTCGGAGCAGATCGCCCACTTCTCCTCGGCTTAATAACTGGTCGATGACTCTTACGTTGGCAGCGTTGCCGATCGCCGCTTCAAGTCGCGCGAGATTCTCTGGCGATTGCTGCGTGTGGTGCGTTTTAATTATCAGCATCGTATCGGCACGATTGCCGCAAGCTTCCACGAACGCTTCGACGGCACCGGTTAGGTTCTTCCGCGCGAAGCTGGAACGCATATCGGCCATCGCTAGAAAGATGACCTGATCTTCGGGCAAACCAAAAGCTTGCCGGGTCTTGCCACTGGTCGGAGGAACGCGAACCGGATGCGGCACCACGTGCACCGGGATTGGGCTCTCTGGTTGAAACGCATCGGCACAGAATCTCGAGGGAACCCACAACTCGTCCAGCAGCGAATACATCTCGCGGCAATAGGCCGGCGGCTTGGAAAGTTCCCAGGCCCAGCCTCCGGCCAGGTAGCGCCGCTTGAGGGCAGGCTGGCCGATAAATCCCAAGGTCCGCGGAAGATCGAGTGGGTTGGTCCGAATGAGCAGCGGGCCCCCTTCGGTCAGAATCGTATTCCCAAAGCCCCAGCCTTGAAGGTCGGCCATATTGAAGGCGGGACTGACATCGAGACGGGCCGGACCGAAACGCAGTTCCTGCAAGGCCTGAAGTTCGAGTCGTGCTGCTTCGCCAATTCCCAGTGCCGATTGCAAATAGCCTGCCACGGTGACGCGACCTGGGGCAGGTTCGCCATCCCGCGAGAGCTTGGCGAGCTTGCGTTTGGGTGGACTGATCACCATCGAAACGATTCGCGATCGCATCGTGCCTGATAGTGGCAATGCCCGCCATACCTTGCGCACGAAGCCGCTGTACATGAACGGAGTCGTATTCTTCGGCCGCGATGTTTTGATGAGCTCAAGGACTGCCTGCCACTTGCTGCGAAACTTGTTGCGCGAGTTCATCGCCAATTGCGTGCGTGTGCTGGCCATCGATCCGCCATCGACATGCAGCACCAGACAATCAGGCTGATAAACCACCTCGAAGTCCCTCTGCCAGGCCTCGAAGCAGAGGTCAACATCTTCGTAGTAGGCGGGCGAATAGCGTTCGTCGAATCCGCCGATCTCTTGCCACAGTTTCGTTCGAATGGCCAGGCATGCCCCAGACACGTAATCGCAGCAGCGCTGTTCCAGGTACTGCGGATCGTCGGCATCTCCATCGATTCCTTCACGACGCGTGATGGCCGTGGGGAACACTGTGCATCCTGCCTCTTGCAGTCTTCCATCGGGATAGACCAGCCGGGCACCAACGATGCCGATGCGTTCACTTTGCTCGAGGGTCTGGTCAATCGCGTCGAGCCAGCCAGGCTGAACTTCGGTATCGTTGTTCAGCAGCAGAATAATCTCGCCGCGGGCTTCTTGGGCCGCGAAGTTGCAGTTGTGCAGAAAACCTGATCGAGCGGAAGTGTTCACCACACGACGGACGCCAGGAAACTGCGTTTCGCAGTCGAGCGTGGCGTCTTTCGAGTGATCGTCGGCGATGATCACCTCGTACGGAGTACGCTTTGCGTCGGTTCGATCGGCGATGGAAACGAGAGCTCGCTGCGTTAGCGACCAGCCATTGTAGACCGGAATGACAATAGAATAGCGAGGCTGCTGCGATGTCGGCAAGGGACGACAATCATCGATCGACGAGAGAGGCGTGACGATCGAATTGGGTAAGATAGTCGTAGTCGACATCGGGCCTTCGACGCAGGTTGTATACGGAAAACAGGGCTTCGCTACGAAACGCTCGAAACCACCTGGCGACGATCGGCCAATGCTCGCACCGATTCTGGAAGCGATGCCGCCAAACCAAGCTGACGACGGTAGTTGTAGAGCGTCAGAATCGCGGCGTTGTCCCAGGTAAAGTTCGAGGCGAATGCCTGATTGCGAGCCTCGTCTCGGCGACGTTCCGTTTCGTTTTCTAGATAGTACTGGATTGCGTTGGCGAACTGTACCTCAGAATCGGCATCGCAGTATTTCACGTGATCGCCGAAAACTTCTCGGAAGGCGGGCAAATCGGCACAAACCGCGGCGGTTCCGGTCGACATCGCTTCGAGGACCGGCATCCCAAAGCTTTCGTACTTCGACGGAAAGCAGTAAATCAACGCTTCACGGCAAAGCTGCGGAAACGTGTCACGCCACTGCTTATGACTCAATTTGCTCTCAAGCGAGAAGTATTGCTCGACTCCCAGTTTTTGCAGCAATGGCGTCAGCCGAGCCCGATCGGCATCGTTTGCGCCAATCATTCGAAACAGAGGCAAGTCAACACCGCGCTGCTTCAACACCTGATAAGCACGCATCAAAACTTCGACATTCTTATGCGGCAGCATGCGTCCTGCCCACAGCAGATGCTTTTTGGTGATTGGTGAAGCGGTCGCGGCACCGTCGAGGAAGACCGGATCGATGCCGTGATACACATGCGAGATCCGCTCGCTGGGGATCTGCATCTCTTGCTGTAAGAGCGACGCCGCGTAGCCTGAGACCGCGATCACCCATTTTCCGCTGCGGACATTTCGTCGTTGGATCCGCCGATAATATTGCCCCAGCAGAAACGGCGTCAGATCGGGCCGTTGCAGGCGGATCGTATCGTGCATCGTCACGACACTTGGGGGTGAATAGAAGTAAGGTGCCGTCGAGCCAAGGAAGTGCGTCAGGTCGAGGCGATGCTGCTTTAGATACCGGGCGTAGTCGGTGTGTTCCCATATGACCCGGGAATAGATGTTCTCGACCGGGCAAGGCAATTCGACCAACTCGAAGTTATTCGCCTCGAACTGAAAATCGTGTCCCTTGGGGAGAAACACCACGTAGTGGTTCGTCTGGTCGATTCGTGCCAGGGCTGGTATCAATTGCCGCGCATAGGTTTCGGCGCCACCAAACCGCGACGGATGGATCAATAACGCACCTAGGCCAATTCGCAACATCGCTACCGACTCGAAACGTTCGACTTTCTACGAAGCAGCGAGTTTACGCCAAGCTGAAATCGGTGAGGACCACCATAATTGCCTGCCCGGCACATCGGCCATTCCACGGTGAATCTGCCGATCTTGCGAAGGTTTTCGCCGCCACCGCCTCCCCTTGCATTCCGGGCAGCATCGACGATTCGCAAACACTAGCGACGCCATGACTTGCGACTCTCATTGAGTTGAATTCGATGGGGCCAAACGGCGTCGTATCACTCGTTTCGACCGGGCGAAATGGCCTGCTTAAGAGTTAATGAAGAATCGAACAAGTTTGCCAGCCAGCCTAAAACGCCCCCGCGTTGGTGCTCGCAGCAGTAACGCCCGCATGCCCCAAATTGGAAGCATGTTTCCGAGATCGCAATGGAAAACGCCACTTCGTCTGCGCCGCTTCCGCGTGAACTCTTCCGGCCGGGCTTCTTTTGCACATGAAAAGAATGATGATTGCCCTTCGCTGGAAACTCAGAGAACCTGGGGCAGATATTCAGCCAGTCGAAGGAGATGGTCGTTCATGGACGTCAGGCTCCGCAGCGGAATCACTTTACGGGACGCCCGTAAAGCACCGCTTGGAACCTCGGACAACTAGGGATTCGACGTCGATACGAAAGCGTAGATTCTGGCCTGGATGTCGCGGTGTCCCCATTCAGAATAGGCTACAATTTGTATTGTTGATTGAAACCTCGAAATAACACTAGACATCGGCCACCCGGCAGAAGTACGCTGGCCGTTACGGCACTTCGAGCCATATCGGATTTTGGCGAAGCGTTGCCTGCCTCGAGTTCTTTTCTCCACCAGCGGCTCACAAATCACTCGTGGATTGGCGAGCGTTTCTGAAGTCCGACGCAGGTACAAGGATCGGATTCCTCACATGCCCAACAGTCTCCCTACTCTTTTGATCTTGCAGCGAATCCGACGCATTGCCGGCCCGTCGATCGCTGTTCGCTCTGCCGTGATGCACTGTCTTGTAGAATCGATTTAGCGACCCGTTGCGTTAGCGGCATCGAGTGTAGTCTTTGAGTTTGCATCATGGTTAATTCGTTGTTTCATACCGATCCCTCCGAGCAGTCGCAACAAATATCGGTTGCGTGGTGGGTGATGGCAGCGCGTTTGCTGCTGGCGGTCGCCCTTATCGTCGCGGCGATTGTCATGATTGCCTGGCCAGCCGAGTGGACCACCCTACGATCGCTGATCGCAGGTCTGCCGACGATGAAATTCAACACGGCTCTGGGCCTGGCGACGTTGGCCGCCGCCGGATTGCTGCGTTCACAAGCGATCCTGTCCTATCACCTTCGCAGTCGCTTGCCAGAAGTTCTGGGCTGGTTCGTTTTGCTGCTGTCATTGGCCAGCATTTTCGAGAACCTATTCCTTGTTCAGTTCGGGATCGATACGCTGGTCAGTGCCGACCCACGATCTGTTGCGCGGGGAAAACTGCCGGGACTAATGTCAACCGGGACCGCCATCGGCCTATCGCTCTTATCCGGCGGCTTTCTGTTAAGCGTGCACGGAAAAAGAAAATTTGGCGAACGACTCCTGGCGTTGGGCGGCTTGCTTGGCGTGATCGGCGTCGTGCTTTACATCGTGCGGGCCTCAGGCCTTCGCAGCGGGAGCATCTTTTCCACAACTGCAATTCACACCGCCATTTTGCTGGTTGTACTAGCCTCAGGAATCTGGCTGATCGAACACTCCGGCGCGTCGATCCGCGGTCGTGACGCGGCTAACCAGATTCGTCGCGAATTGTCGCGTGCTCGCTGGATGACGACGTTCATTACCGGAACCTTGCTGCTGGGTTTCTTTGTGACATCCGTTCTGGTCCTTGATTCCCAGTCGAATATCTATCAAATCAACCAGTCTCGTTTCCAACACCTGACAGAAATTTCAGTCGACGAAATTGGACGCCGGATCAATCGAATCGTTTACGGATTGCGAGGGGCCCGTGGTTTGTACCTCGCCAGCGAATTGGTGACCCGAAAAGAGTTCGAGACATTCGTCGAGTCGCGTGACATCGAAGCGGAGTTCCCCGGTGCCATCGGAATCGGGCTGATTCAACGGGTGATGCGAAGCGATCTCGATAAGTTCATCGCGGCCGAACGGAAGGATGAGGCACCAGATTTCGACGTCTTGAGTCCCAGTAGCGCCCCCGATCTTTACGTGATCAAGCATATTTATCCCCTCGATCGAAATCGCGCGGCGTGGGGATTCGATATTGGCTCGGAACCGACGCGACGTACGGCCGCTGAAAAGGCGATGATGACCGGCAAGCCGCAAATTACCGGGCGAATCGAGCTATTGCAGGACGATAAGAAATCGAGCGGCTTTCTCTATTTCTTGCCTGTCTATAAGTTGGGCGCCCCAGTCGACACGCCGAATCAACGCGAAGAGAACCTGATCGGCTTGCTCTATTCGCCGATCATTTTGAACGAAACTCTCGACGGAATCGATAAGCTCCACCAGGGCCGTCTGGAAATTGAGATTCTCGACTCCGAAGACTCCAGCGACCCGACAACACTTTACGAAGATGCGTTCGAGGTGCCGCAGTCACCTCCGGCCGATGATGTCGCTCCTTGGGGTTGGAACTTATTTCGTCAGGAAACCGAGATCATCGCCGGCGGTCGACACTGGATCATTGTCACGCGAAGTTCTCCTGACTTCGAGTTGCGTATCGACCGTGTTACCCCATCGTTGATCGGCGTGGGCGGAACAATTCTGACCTTCCTGCTGGTCAGCATCGTGTGGTCGATGGGCCGCAACGAAGCGGTCGCCCGGAATCTTTATCACGAACTGCAAGACAGCGAAGCATCGGCAAAGGCGGCTCGCGCCAATGCCGAAGAAGCGAATCGCGCGAAGAGCGAGTTCCTGGCGAACATGAGCCACGAAATTCGCACACCCATGAATGCCATCATTGGCCTGACCGACTCCGTCCTGCGAACTTCGCTGACATCCGACCAGCGTGACTACTTGTTGACCGTCTCCGACGCGTCGAATTCGCTGCTGCGAATCATCAACGATATCCTCGATTTCTCACGCATCGAAGCAGGCAAGCTGAAGCTCAGCGATGGCGACTTTCAGCCGCGCGAGTTGATCGCCAATGTTCTGAAGCCACTCTCGCAGAAGACTTCCGGAATGGCGCTCGACCTGGTCTATCATGTCGATAGCAATGTTCCGGAAGCTGTGCATGGCGATGCCGGACGTATCCGCCAGATTCTGTTCAACCTGGTGGGCAACGCCATCAAGTTCACACCAAGTGGCCAGATCGATGTTGGCTGCACGCGGATCTATTCTGAAGGCGACACTTCAGATATCGTCGAACTGCAGTTCACGGTCCGTGACACAGGCGTCGGCATCCCCGGCGACAAGCTCGAATCGATCTTCAACGTCTTCGAGCAGGCCGACAATTCGCTTACGCGGAAGTTTGGCGGAACGGGCTTGGGACTGACGATCTCGTCGAGGCTCGTTCATCTGATGGGAGGAGCAATCTCGGTGACCAGCGAGCCTGGGACCGGCAGCGTGTTCCGCTTCACAACCAGGCTTCGTGCCAGTCAAACGCAAGCGGAACCGGCCTGGCACTCGTACGCCGACCAACTGGCCGGCAAGCGTGTGATGGTTGTCGACGACAACATCATTAACCTGGAAACGCTCGTCGGTATCGTGGCTTCCCAAGGCCTTTCGCCTGAGGCGGCCGAGACCGCAGACGATGCCTTGCATCAAATGCAAGTTGGTGTTGACGATAATCGGCCGTTCGATGTCCTGCTGACCGATATGCGCATGCCGGACAAAGACGGTATCGAACTTATCAGCGAAATTCGACGGGCCCCAGAGAAATACGGCAATCCCATCTCGATCCTGGTTTCCTCCAGTAATCTGCACGAACTCGATCCGCCAGGGAATCTCAACATCTGTTCGCGCATCATGAAGCCTGCCCGGCCTTCCGAAGTGGTCGAGGCAATCGCGGTCGGCATGGGCTTGATCGAACGTTCGCATGATCTTCAGACGAAGCAGCAGCAAGCCGAAGAGCAAACCCTGGTCCTGAAGCCGCTGAACATTCTTCTGGCGGAAGATAGTCGCCCCAACCAGAAAGTTGCTTTGGCGATGCTGAAGCGTTTCGGCCATACGATCACGATCGCCGAGACCGGCAAGGCTGTGCTCGAACTGCTGGAAACGCAATCGTTCGATGTCATTCTGATGGACGTCCAAATGCCGGAAATGGATGGACTGACCGCCACGCAAGAGATTCGTAAAGCGGAACAGAAGTCAGGACAGCACATGCCGATCGTGGCGACGACTGCACACGCCTTGCCACTGGATCAAGCTCGCTGCCTCGATGCGGGCGTCGACAGTTACGTCTCGAAACCACTCTCGCTGAAAGAGTTGAACAAGGCCATCCACCACGCGATCCTGGTCGCCAATGGCGAATCGGCCGAAACCGATGCGGTGGTGCCAGCCACCGAGTCAGAAACCAGCACCCAGATCGTCGACTCGGCTGAATCATCGTTGGTGCCGTGGGACAACCTGAAACGGCGTTTGGGGAACGACGAGGGGGCTTTGCTCGAAATCGTCCAGGCTTATCTCCCCGAAATGCGGGAGAGTCAGGATCGAATTCGTCGGGCATTTCAGGACTCGAACGGGACCGAACTTTGCATGGCTGCGCACAAGCTGAAGAGCGCCCTGCAATTCTTTCAACAAAAAAATGTGTCGCTGATTGCCCAGCGTTTAGAGACCCAGGGCTCGGAAAAGAACTTCTCGACCGGCAAAGAGCAGCTCTCTGATTTCAACGCTCAACTTGACGAATTGTTCCCAATTCTCGAGAAGTTTATCGAAGCCACACAAGCGAAGCTGCATAACCCCACCAACCCTGAATAGTCGGTTCCAGGGCGGGTGAAAATTCTTTGCTCGGACAATCGCTTCGTCGACTTAAGCCCGCTTCTGGACCTTTTGAAATCTTGTTTTCAGACGGTCAAAGAAAGCCCCACTGCCCGAGTTTATGGGGGTAGGCGGCTGCCAGGTGGACTTCCTCTAGTATGCCGGCTTGGCCATCGAATAGGGGAAGATCGTTCGATCGCGCGAATTTATGATCGCCAGGGCGGGCAATCTGATTTCGACCTGAAATGCGTGGTATCTTGTTAGGTGCACAAATTCGGGAGCCTTCCCTTCTTCATGAAGGGAGTCCGAGGCGTGGTTAGCCCCGTGCGGCGTGACCTTGCCTGCTTCCGATTGCCTGACCTTCAACTGGAATATCAACGGGAAGCAGAAAATGAAGCTGGATTTGCTTCGCCTGGCCACCATTTTGGCAGTTGTTGTCTTGACCGTCGCAGGCTGCGGCCGCCGCCGGCAAATGCCCAAGGCAGAACCACCGCAAGTGACGGTTGCCCCGGCCATTGAACGACAAGTCGTCGACTTCGATGAATACACCGGGCACGTCGAGGCTGTCTCATCGGTCGACGTCTATGCGAAGGTTTCGGGCTATCTGCAAGAGGTTGCCTTCCAGGATGGTGCCAACGTGAAGGAAGGCGAGCTGCTGTTTCTGATCGACAAGCGGACCTATCAGGCCGAATACAACCAGGCCGCTTCCCAGGTTGCTTTGTACCAGGCCAAGGCCAAGCTGGCCGAAGCGACCTTGGCTCGTAACGAGAAACTGGTTGGCAGCGGTGCTGTGAGCCAGGAACTTTACGACGAGAGTGTTGCGGCTGCGAACGAAGCCAACGCCCAGGTCGCCGCAGCGGAAGCCAACGTGGCTGCTCGCAAGGTCGACCTCGACTACTGCACGATCACCGCCGCCATTAGTGGCCGCATCGACCGTACCTACGTCACCAAGGGCAACCTGGTGCAAAGTGGCGTCGGGGCCCCTACCCTGCTGACGACGATCGTGTCGGTCGACCCAATGTACGTCTACTTCGACATCGACGAACTCGCTTTGCTGCATTACATCGAACAAGCCGCCGCAGCCAATGGTGGCAAGGTCGATGATGGCTCGCTGCGAGATCGCAAGATTCCTGTCGAGATCATGCTGGCCGACGGAACCGAATACCCGCATCTCGGCACGATTGACTTCGGCTCGAACGAGGTCACCGCCGGCACCGGTACGTTGACCGTTCGTGCCGTGGTACCGAACCCCAATGGTGCCCTTCGCCCTGGCCTGTTTGCCCGTATCAAGGTCGCCGCTGGTCCTCCGTACAACGCGGTTCTCGTTCCAGAAGCGGCGATCGGTGCGGATCAAAGTGATCGCTATGTCTACGTCCTCGACGACAAAGGACTCGCCCAGCGCCGTGGCGTTACGCTCGGCACGAAGCAAGGCAAGCTGCGTGTCATCACGAGCGGTTTGAAGAAAGGCGAGAAGGTCATCATCAACGGCACGCTGCTGGTTCGACCGGACAAGCCAGTCGTTCCGCACGATGGCACCATGCCAGAACCTCCGCCAATCGATAAGAAGATCTTGCAGAATGCCCAAACCGATACCGAGGCACCTGCCGCTGATTCGGCTGATGACGTAGGGGATCAGCCGGCCGCCCCGAACGCTTCGGATGCAGCCCCTGCCTCCGAAAACCCTGACCAGTCGTAGCCAGTTACCTGGTAGTGGAAACCTTTTTAGCTCATAGCCGTTAACTAACGACGAAGGAATACACCGTGCTGGCTCGCTTCTTTATCGACCGCCCGATTTTTGCCTGGGTGATCTCGATTGTCATCGTATTGGCAGGCACGATCTGTCTTTACCTGCTACCGATCGCCCAGTATCCCGAAATCGCACCGCCAACGGTTTCGGTGACCTGTCAGTATGCTGGTGCAAGTGCCGACGTGGTGGCCGAAACGGTCGCCGCTCCGATCGAACAACAAGTGGTGGGTGTCGAAGACGCCCTCTACATGTCGTCGCAATCGGCGAGTGACGGCAGCTATACCCTGACGGTCACTTTCGCCCTGGGAACCGACCTCGACATGGCCCAGGTGTTGGTGCAAAACCGCGTCGCCCAAGCCGTGCCGCTGCTTCCCGATGTGGTGCAACAAACCGGCGTGACGACGAAAAAGAAGTCGCCGAATATTCTGCTGGCGGTCAACCTTTACTCGAAGGACGACCCTGAAACCGGCAAGCCGCTGCTCGACAACCTTTACCTGAGCAACTACGCCACCATTCAGATCCGCGACCAGTTGGCCAGCCTCGATGGCGTGGGCGACGTGCAGATTCTGGGTCAGCAAGACTACAGCATGCGTATCTGGTTGAACCCCGATGCGTTGGCCTCGCGAAACATGACTGCCGGTGAAGTGGTCTCGGCGCTGAAAGAACAGAATATCCAAGTCGCCGCCGGTCAGATTGGTCAGCCCCCGGTCCCCAAGGGACAGGAAATGCAGTTGACCATGACTACGCTCGGTCGACTGACGACGCCGGAACAGTTCGCTGACATCGTGGTCAAGACGGGCGAAGATGGTCAAATCACGCACATCAGCGACGTCGGTTACGTCGAACTGGGTGCCAAGAACCAAAACACTTTGTGCCGCCTCGACCAGATGCCTTCCGCCGGTCTGGGTGTGTTTCAGCTTCCTGGCTCGAACGCCCTGGATGTAGGCGAACGGGTGAAGACCCGCATGGAAGAGCTGAAGAAGCGATTCCCACCAGGCCTGGAATACGAAATCGGTTACGACACCACGCCATTCATCGAACAGTCGGTGGAAGAAGTGTTCAAGACGCTGCGTGACGCCATCATTCTGGTGGCGATCGTGGTGCTGCTCTTCCTGCAAGACTGGAAGGCCGTGATGCTGCCGCTGATCGACGTCGGCGTGTCGCTGATCGGTACGTTCGCCATCATGATGGTGATGGGCTTTACGCTGAACAACTTAACCTTGTTCGGGCTCGTGCTGGCCATTGGTATCGTGGTCGACGACGCGATCGTGGTGCTTGAAAATATCGAGCGATGGATAGGCATGGGCTATAAAGTCCGCGAGGCCACCATCAATGCCATGGCGGAAATCACCGGCCCGATCATCGCAATCACCCTGGTGCTTTCCAGCGTGTTCTTTCCGAGTGCCTTCCTCGGAGGCATCACCGGGCAGTTCTTCCGCCAGTTTGCGTTGACCATCGCCGCGGCGATGCTTATTTCCGCTTTGAATGCCATGACGATGACGCCGGCTCGTGCGACATCGATCTTTAGCGATCCGAAACCAGGCGAAGACCACACCAAAGATCGCGAAGCGTTGCCTTGGTGGGGGATCGCCATCCTGTTCGGCATGCTGACGGTCTGGCTTGGCAACATGTTCATCACCGCCAAAGACAGCGACCTTGGTTCGCTGAAATACCTGGTCGACGCCGCGTTCTTCATTCCAGGTGCTGTGGTTGGTGTGCTGCTGGCCCACACGGTCAACAAGATGTTGGCTGCCATCTTCGGCGTATTTAACAATGCCTTCGATTGGGCGACCGATCTGTATGGCAAGGGAATCGCCAAGCTTCTGCGAATCAGCTTCGTCGCCTTGTTCGTTTACGTTGGTTTGATTGCGTTGACCGGCTTCGGTTTCACAACCGTCCCCGGCGGCTTCATTCCGACTCAGGACCAAGGCTACTTGATCTTCGACGTGCAGCTTCCCGACTCGGCTTCGTTGGAACGTACCGACAACGTGATGAAGCAGATCGAAAAGATCGCCATGGAAACCCACGGCGTGCGTCACGTGGTCGACGTGGCCGGTCAGTCGTTTGTGCAGAATGCTGTTACCTCGAACCTGGGAGGTGGCTTCCTCGTTCTCGATCCGTTCTCGGAACGCCATACGCGTGCCGAGTCTTCCGAGGGAATCGCGATGGAGCTTCGCAAGAAGTTCGCCCAGATTGAAGAAGCTCGTATCTCCGTGTTCGAGGCCCCGCCGATCAACGGTCTGGGCAACGCCGGTGGTTTCAAGCTGATGGTCGAAGACCGTGGCGACAATGGCTATGCGGTCCTGCAAGCCCAGGCCGATCGCCTGGCCAACGCGGCACTTGATCAGCCTGGCATCGTCGTTGCCTTTAGTAGCTTCCGTGCCAGCACGCCGCAGTTGTACATCGATATCGACCGCGAAAAGTGTAAGGCGATGGGGGTCGAACTGAACGACGTCTTCGACGCGTTGCAGGTCTACATGGGTGGTACTTATGTGAACGACTTCAATCGCTTCGGACGTACCTGGCAGGTCAACGTGCAGGCCGAGTCCCGCTTCCGCGTCAATTCCGACTCGGTCAAGCAGTTGAAGGTGAAAGGCCGCTCGGGCGGCATGGTTCCGCTGGGATCGATCTGCAAGATCGAAGACAGCGTCGGACCGATGTTCATCAACCGCTACAACAACTTCCCGGCTGCCGCCATCAACGGTGTGAACGTGCCGATGATCAGTACCGGCCAGGTGCTCGACCTTATGAATAACCTGGCCCAGGAAGAATTGCCTGCCTCGATGGAGGCCGAGTGGACGGAGATCTCGTTCCTGCAGGAACAAGCCAGCCAGTTCACGTCGTTCAAAGACTTGCTGCAAAACCCGATCTCGGCATTGATTGGTGCCGTGATCCTGGTTTACCTGATTCTGGCTGCCCAGTACGAAAGCTGGGAACTTCCGGTCACGATCATCCTGGTGGTCCCGATGTGCGTGCTGGCCGCTTTGACCGGCATTATCATCGCCCAGATGGACTTGAACATCTTCGTGCAGATTGGGTTCGTGGTGCTCGTGGGGCTGGCGTGTAAGAACGCGATTCTCGTGGTCGAGTTCGCCAAGGACCTGATGGAGAAGGAAGGGATGCCGCTGCTCGAAGCGACCGTCCAGGCCTGTACTACGCGTCTGCGACCGATCGTGATGACCAGCTTCGCATTCGTGCTCGGTGTGGCTCCGCTCCTCTGGGCCCACGGGGCTGGTGCTGAAATGCGTTACGCTCTCGGCGTGGCGGTGTTCAGCGGGATGCTTGGTGTGACCGGCTTCGGTTTGATCTTCACCCCGGTGTTCTATTACGTCGTGATGAAGGTCCTCCAGAAAGAAGGCCTCTCGCCGATCCACGTGCAAGAGCACAAGGAAACCGAGCCAGAGCCGCCGGCCTAATGCCAACGGTCAACTTGATAAACCAAGAGGCCTCGCGATTCAGTTCGCGAGGCCTCTTTTTGTTTTGTCATGGAATGTCGCCGATTGCCAACCTTAAGGAACGATGTCCCCCAGCACTAGGATCTGGCTGGCTCGCACATTCGTGCCTTGGTACTTCGGAGCCTTCAGCTCGACTTCCGGATCCTTCAAGCGGAAGGCAACCGGCTGACGATCTGGCTGGTCAGGATGAATTTCGATCGTGACCGTATGCACTTCGTTCGGATCGAGCCCATCGGCCAGACCCAACGTGGCGATACGATGATAGGTGCAATAGCTATCGAACCGCGGAATTGGCTTGCCGTGTGGCTTGCCATCGACGGTGACGATTACCTGGCCTCCGTCGGGACCGAGCAGGTCGTAGATCTTGGCGGTCGAGCCCTTGAACTTGAAGGTGATCTTGCTGCCAGGCTCGCTACCTTCGTAGATCTGACCCATTCGCTTGCCGAACGCACGCTGCAGCGAGGCATCTTCTGCCAGGGGCTTCCAGTTGCCCGTCAGCATGCTGTCGTTCAGCGGAACCATCTTGGCGGCTTGCCAGTTGTCGGCGACGAACGGCGTGGCCATCTTCGCCTGGTGATCGACCGGCTGACGGTTGGCAGCCATCTGCTCGATCGCCTTACCGAGAACTTCGGTGTAGATCTCATAACCAGCATCCAGCGGATGGACACCGTCGGACGAGAAGTGAATCTTTCCTTCCTCCGGCTTATCGGACTGGAAGGTCAGTTTGCCATCGGATTCCAGCTCGACCACCTTCAAAGCGAAGTTGACCGAAGGGATCCCGTAGTGGTCGGCCAACATCTCCATCGCCGAAGCGGCACGCGGGCATTCCCCTTTGCGAAGTGGTTCTTCGTAGTTGACGCGGAAGGTGTAGACAAAGCAGATGTCGGTTTCGGGGTTCAATGCCCAGGTCTGGCGAACGATCCCTTCCATCGCCTTCCAGATACGTTCCGGTGGAGCACCACCGTCGTTCACGGCGAACTCGACGAACAAAAGGTCCGGCTTGTGAACCAATGCATCACGTTCCAAACGAAACACGCCCAGGTCGCTGCCAGTCCCACCGATCGCAGCATGGATCTCTTCGATCTTGGCGTCAGGGTATTTCTCTTGTAGCCATTTGGTCGTCTTCACTCGCCAGCCATTGGCCGCGGTGATCGAGCCGCCCAGGTACGCGACCCGGACCGTCTTGCCTTCTTCCAGCTTCTTTAAAACGTTATTCAAGCCCTCGCGAGGCTTGACCAATTGGGCCGGCACGGTCTCGAACGTCGGTTCGGCCAGTACCGTCGTGGCCAGCAAGGCACACAGCGAGAGGGAAAGAAACACGCGGGCAAGATTCATGGGGGGCTCCATCGAAACAGGTAGGAATGTGGAGCCCCTAGTTTAATCACGGATCGAGACGAATTCGAGATCCGCCTTGTTTATCCGAACAAAGCGGCGATCGGCTGTCCACCATCAGTCACGGGAACCGGACGGTCGCCGTCGTACAGCGACTTCGAGTAGTCGATCCCCAGCGATGCATGGATCGTCGCGAAGAAGTCAGGCACCGAAACCGGGCTAGAGACAATCTTCTGAGACAACTCGTTCGTTTCGCCATAGGCTCCACAGTGCTTCAGCCCGCCGCCGGCCAGCACGCACGTAAAGGCCGAGCCCTGGTGACCACGGCCGCCGCCACCATCGAACTGCGGAGGCCGACCGAACTCGGTCGTGATGACGACGAGCGTCTTGTCGAGCAGCTTCTTTGCTTCCAGGTCCAAGATCAATGCCGACACCGCGTCGTCCATCTCGGCAATCAGCTTGTGCTGATCGAGAATACCGCGGTTATGGACATCCCAGCCAGCACCGTTCAGGAAGTTCAAGTTGTGCGAAACCTCGATAAAACGAACGCCTCGTTCGACCAGACGCCGCGAAAGCAAACAGCGCTGGCCGAACTCACCGCCGTATGCTTCACGTAGTTCCGCAGGTTCGTTATCGAGCTCGAAGCTTCGCATGAACTCTGGCCCGCTCAGTCGCATGCTCAAGCGAGCGGCCGCTTCGTAGTCTGTCAGACGCTTGTCGTGTGCTTCCGGCTGGACAGCACGCAGTTCGGTCAGATACTGCTCGCGACGAGCCTGACGTTCCGGCAAGATCGCGTCCGGCCGGGAAAGCCCTGCGGGGCCTCGCCCTGTCTCGGTGAGATAGAGATAGCTGTGCTGAGCCCCGAGAAAGCCAGGGCCGCGAGAGCTGTTGGGGTAACCAATCAACACGTAAGGTGGCGCGGACTCGGAAGCGGCGCCTCGTTCGTGAGCGATGATCGATCCCAACGAAGGATAGACGACGGTACCACTGACCGGGCGACCGACATGCATCCAATTGGTCGCTGCGGCATGTTCATCGATCACTGAATGATGAACCGTTCGCACGGCCGTGACACGGTCCATGATGCCGGCCATCTTCGGCAGGAACTCGCAGACCTGAACCCCGTCGACGGCCGTGGGGATCGCATCGTAATACGACCCAGCGACCTTCTTAGCGGGATCTCCTTTCCGTTTCGGATCGAAGGTATCGATCTGTCCCATGCCACCACCCAACCAAATGGAGATGACATGTTCAGCCTGACCTTGAATCAGCGGAGCGTTTGATTCGGCAAACAGTGGCGTGGCGGCCATGCCCGCCATCGCTGCGCTGCCGGCGAGGAAGTTACGTCGATTTAAGGAATGATTTGGATTCATAGGATTCGATCCTGTGCTTTGCGTTTTGGCTTGAAATGAAACGATGCGGCAGATGGCTTCGCGAACTAAGGCATCCACACAAACTCGCGCAGGTTCGCCACGCTCCAAACAAAATCTTCGTAGCGTGTCCGCCACTTCGGCTCGAGCCGTGGATCGGCAGGTGGCCCCTGACGAACACGGTCGGCATGTTGCTGCTGAATCGTATTGGCTTCCGAACGAAGATGATTCGACCAGGTCACTTGCGGCAGACGCGGCAGCGGCTCTGGCGTTTTCACCTGATCTTTCGGCAGCAAGCGGCTATCGAAGCCTTCCGCCAGACGATCGTGGAACAACTGACGTTCGTCGTCGGTCGGATAACGACTCAAAAATCGCAGGTAGATCGTCTCGATCAACTGATCAGGCGACTTTGCATTCACTGCCAGGTCGGCCAGTTCCGATTGATAGGCCGCCTTCGTCAGAGTGATCGCCAGGTTGCTGTTGGCCATCACGGCTGGCTGACGAATATTCGGATCGGTTTCGCGATCGGTCTTTGGAGCCTGACGATCTGCCGACCAGCCAAAGGCAGTCAGCACCTCGGTCACCATCGCCGCGTGCGGGAACGTCAGACTCGGCCGATCCCGTTCGTTGGAAAGACTGACGAACATCCAACTGCGATAAGGCGTGCCGAAGGTATTGCGACTACTTGCCGCACGGCGACCGTCCGGGTCTAGCGTCATTTGCTCGACATCCATCTGGCAACCGGCAGCCTCGTAGAACGAATCAACAATCTGCTCGGCCGTCATGCGACGCCGTTCCGGAGCGTTGAACAATCGCTGCCCTGGTTCGGCATCCAAGTTATGCCCGACCGCTTCTTGCTGATACAGCTCCGAGTTCATGATCACGCGGGTCAAATGCTTGACGTCGTAGTTGCTGGCCACCAGTTCTTTCGCCAGCCATTCCAGCAGTTCCGGATGGCTCGGCAAGTTGCCTTCCCAGTCGTGCGGTGGTTCGACGATCCCGGCCCCGATCAAACGTCGCCAGATTCGGTTCGCCATCACCTTAGCAAAACGTTCGTTCTGCGGCGCGGTGATCAGTGTCGCCAGCTTCTCACGAGAATCAGAAGCGTTCTGCATCAACGACTGCAGTGCGTCGTCATCGGCCGCCCCGGTGACTTTGGCGAATGGCCAAGTCGGCGTGACGCTCTCGCCCGGCTTCAACGTTACCTGAATCAACGACTCGCGCTGCTTGCTTTCAAAGAAGCCTGGCGGAACAGTGCTCGACTTCGGAACCGTCACCGACTTCCGCGAGAACATCGCGGCCAGCGAGTACAAGTCTTTCTGCGTTGTCGAATGGTAGGGCGAGTCATGGCATCGGGCACACTGCATTTCCAAGCCGAGGAACGCACTGGCAACCACATGCCCTTTGGCCGCAAATGGCGAGTCGTTCTGGGCGGCCTGACCGAAACCGGCACTGCCACCGTCGGCCGAACTTCCTCGCAACATGATCAGTTCCGTCACCATGCGATCGAGCGATTTGTCGTCGCGAAGCGAATCGTAGAGGAACCAGCGGAATGGTCCCGTTGCGTTCAACGTCGCGTTGATCATCGTTGGATTCTCCGCCAACAGATCTTGCCAATAGCTGACCCAATGATCGGCCCAGCGAGGATCGTCTAGCAGGCGATCGATCCACTGCGAACGCTTGTCTGGCGACGAGTCCTGGAGGAACTGCTGAACTTCTTCCGCGGTGGGCGGAACACCGACCGTATCGAGATAGGCACGTCGCAGGAAGGTCGTGTCACCGACGACGGCCGAGCGTTCCGTCTGGGCTTCGGTCAATTGAATTTCCGGCCAGATCGCCCCGTCGGTGATCCATTTTTCGAGGATCTGAATCTTCTTTTCTGGCAGCGGTGTGCCCGTCGGTGGCATGCGTTCTTCAGCCGATTCACTTCGCATGCGTGCGATCATGGCGCTGGCATGCGGATCACCTGGCGTGATCGCCGGCTCACCGGAGAACCCGCCCAACATGGCCAGCTCGCGTGAGTTCAGGGCGAGTCCACCTTTGTCTTTCTCGCCATGGCAGCGGATGCACTCCGACTTCAAAATCGGCAGCACTTCTTTATGGAAGTAGCTGACATCGGTCGTGCCCCCCTTCCCTTGTGAAGCCTTCATTTCTTCGATTCGAGAGACGATGAACGCGTCGATCGGGCCTTCGACTTTCGTCTTTGGAGTCGGAACGGCAGGTGCCGGATGCTCCGTCAGCCAGGCCTGTCCCGCTTCGTGGCGTTTCTGCCAATAAGCATCCTGACCTTTTGCCGCCACGTGACGCTTCTGGCGATTGAGCTGTTCCAGCGAAGCTTTTACACGTTTCAATTCCGACTCGACGGCTACGTTGGTCAACGGCAACGGGTCACCAGCCAAGGCTGCCGGACGCAGCACCTGGAAGGTCTTTCCTTCGTCGCTACTGACCGCGATGGTCAGTTCGCCTGGATCGACGCGAAACCGCTTTCCGCCAGCAATCGCTTCGACGACAACACGGACCGGGCTGATCGTTTTTACCTGAAAGTCGCCCGTTACCTCTTGGCAACGATGCCACTTGGGGCGATGTCCCGGTGCTGGCGGCTCGGATACCGGCGTGATCGGCTCTTCGCCATCGGGCGAACCAGATAGAGGTTTCGTCGAAGCAACCAACTGGCCATCGACCCAGACGCGAGCCAGACCACGTGCCCGCATCAGCAGCGTGTGGTTGCCTGGCGAAAGCTGCACGTCGGATGCCATCCGCACCACCACCGGAGCCTTCCAGCTATCGCGAATACCCCACGCGTCGTATCGCAGGGGAAGATGATTCAGCAGGAAGGCATCGCCACTCCAGGTCTCAGCCGCTTCCGGCCAGCTTTCGTTCGACATCAACCAACGATCGTGTGCCGGGAAGTCTTCAAAGAACGAAACTGAGACCTGATCGGCAGGCAACTTGCCAAGCTCTGGCATCGTTTCTGGTGCCGGCCCAATGACAACCGCCTCGCCGACGCGTCGATATCGCTTCTGCAGCGTGGTATCGTCCAGGATCTGCCGATGAATGGCGATCGAGTCGAGGCCTCCGCGGAAGCTGGTCGAAGCGGCACCACCCATCGAAGAGCCAATCCAGATTTCGTCGTCGTCCACGACTGGGGCCTTTTCGGTGGCACCACCCATATCCCACTTGCCAGGCACCTTCTTACCATCGATCCACGTCGCCACGCTGTTCGGATCACCAAATCGGTACGTCGCGGCAACATGATGCCACTCGCTGTTTGGGATGAAACCAGTCATCGAGGTGTATCGATGCCAAGGGTCTTTGCCATCACCGTGAGGAGGCGTCGAGAACAGGAAGCTGACGCAGGCCATTCCATTCACGCGGCGCATTCGCAGGGCCCAGTTTTGATTGTTGGGCATGAAGCCGGCCCGGCCGGTGCGTCCTTTGCCGATGACGTAGGTGTTCTCCCCTTCCTTCAGGTCGCGAACGTCGACCCACGCTTCGAGCGTGATCTCGTCACCATTGGTGAAGTCGAACGGGCTCTCAGGTCCCAGATCGGCAAAGGTGAAGCGAGCTCCGCTACCATCGAAATCGACCGCCGTGTTGTTCTCGGCAAAGTCGGGATAAGCAGGCGGACGCGGACCAGGGACATCGCGATGAACGCCTCCCACCGATTTGAGCGGGGACTGTTCTTCGGTACCAAATTCCCAAGAGGCGACCGGTTCTTCGCTATGAACCATGCCGACGGTAAGAGGAAACACGGTCGAGATGCTGGCGAGACATCCAAGCGAGACTCTCTGAAGGAACGTCATGGGTAAGATTTCCATTCGGGAAGCAAGTTAGGTGGGAAAGTCGAGGCGGGAAGAAAGACCTATTGGTCCTTCAGATCGAACGTGAAGGTATTTGTCTTGCCAGCCACGACGTCGGCTGTCAGTTCGCTGGTCGAGAAGCTGGTGTACTTCTGTGGGATCAGCATCTTGGGGGCGGTCATTTCCGTGTTTTCGGCCACTTCGCCAGCCGTGCCCGCATCGCGATCGGTCGCGGTCACCAAGACTTCGTTCATGCCGATGATCGCGCCATCGCCATTGCCGTAGGTCGACAAGGTGAAGGTGCCATCGCTTTGAATCGTGCCGGTCGCAGGCGAACCTGCCGCAGGTCGAAAGCTGACCGTACCAAACTTCAGCGGTTGACCGTTATAGTTCACGACGCCGGTTACCGGTGCCGTTTCTAAAGAGCCACTTCTGCCACAGCCAAGTAGCATCAAGACGGCCACAAACAACAGAACAAGGGATAGGCTACGCATGATTCGCTCCGAACTCGTGGCGACAGTTCCACCACGAGAAAATGTCAGGACAAGGAATGGGAGGTGGGATGTCGTTATGGAATCGACAAGGCTTCGCTTCCGTTGATCGTGCCGATCGCACGGTAGACATCGAAGTTGATCGTTTCCGGGATGAAGTGCGCGCTTCCGTCGGCGGCGACGAAGTTCCCTCCGCCCGGATGCTGACTGCCGAAAGGCAAGTGGTTGAACGCCACGCCATCGTTGCGATCGCGACGCGAGTTGATCGTGTCTTCGTAGATAATCTTCATGTTGTAGAGGGCCCCCTTGGCGACGTCGGTCGTGCCCATGATCCAGACACGAACGTTGCCAGGGTAACCGCTGTTCACACCGGTTCGGTCGGCGTGGTTATAGTCGCCAATCATCACGGTATTGCTCATGCCGTCGGTCAGCTCGGCCGCACGACGCGGACCGTTCAGACGGAAAACACCGTTCGAGGTGATCATGCCATGGCCTGCGTTGCCGGGCAGGTTACGGTCGAGCGTCGAGTTGTTGTAATAAACGCCGGCCACGCCTTGATAGGTCAGCAAAGCACCATCCGAAAACGCACTACCGGACGAGTTCTTCGAGGCACCTGGGAAGCTCGGGCAAATATATCCGGACACGACCGTCCGGCGGATGTTCTGATGAACGGTGGCTTGCGGTCCCTGCGAGAAGTCGTAACCGTCGTACAACGCGTTCTGTTCGATGTAAGGCAGAATCGCCACGGCCCAGCCGTGCGAGTCCCACTGGCCTGACTGCAATACGTACATCGACCCTGGCGGCAGATAACCTTGATGGGTGTCCATATAGTTGTGGCACGCCAGGCCCATCTGCTTTAGGTTATTCGAGCATTGCA
The DNA here is from genome assembly GCF_039541315.1 of Bremerella cremea. GTDB lineage: Bacteria > Planctomycetota > Planctomycetia > Pirellulales > Pirellulaceae > Bremerella > Bremerella cremea. The sequence continues at coordinate 1,638,094 of NZ_BAABFZ010000003.1, forward strand.
TGCGGCGAGCCGCTTCACGGGCTTGTTGCACAGCCGGCAAGAGGAGCGCGATCAAGATACCGATGATGGCAATCACAACCAACAATTCAACGAGCGTGAATCCACGTCGCCGAGGCGAAACGAAGTGCGATTTCATAGAAAGGATTCCTGCGAATGAGGGATGAGGAGGAATAGTCGGGATTCGGAACGTGCCACAGCGAAAGGCAGGCCACATTCCGTTAGGATTCTCGGAGGAGTCTTATGAGCTGGTCTCGTCAGGCAAACCGGCAATGAACACCGGGTCGACGGCATCTTCGTTGTCCATGGCGTCTTGAAAGAACAGGCCTTCGACCAATGCTCCTTCGGGGTAGCCAAGATCAGACAAATCGATACCGACCGCAATCGCGTCAAAACGGGTCGACTGTTCGACAGACTCGAAAGGCACCTGCTCCAGTTGTTCCAATGACTTGGGGGCCTGATCGCTGCGATACAACCAGGTCGGTTGCACGCACAATGCTTCGGGCGATTCCATCGTCAGGTCGTACTGGGTGATCGTGTGCGAACGCAGTCCCTCGGTGAACTTCAGAGGGCTAACGTGAAACGCGTCCCCTTCGATCGGATTGGAATAGGTTTGAATCTCGAAGAACACAATGTCGGCCCCTGGTCCGTTGCGGACCGGGCGATCAAACATCACCGCCATGCCGGGTGTGCCGACGTCGTTCGCATCGACATCGATCGTCATCTTCGGGTCGGAAGCCAACGGATGGGGATTGCCCCCCATATTGATCAGCCCAGTCCGCAAACTACGATCGGAAGCGAAGTCGGCCCGTAGCTTTGGCAGTTCTTTATCGCCAATCAAATAGCCAACATTCTCTTGAGCCTGGTACCAGGTCACTCGCGATAGGATTAAGTCTTCGATCGGAATCGTGGTCGTCTTGCCGCCCCGCTGCATCGAGATGCTCAGCAGTTCATCGACCTGACCTTTGGCATCGGTCGTTCCGTCGTACGAAACAATTCGATCCGGCAGTTGCCGTTGATACTGGCTGGCCTCAAAGGGAAGTGGCTGTGGGTTCGCTCGATTCGACTGCGAGAACCGCAGGGCATCTTCCGGGTTCAAACGTCGCTCGAACTGGGGCTCCAGTATGGTCGTCGCGTCGTTGGCCGGTTTGCGATAAACGTCGGCGGCCCCTTCGATCACCTGGACATCGGTGATGTTGCCTTCCAGGACATTCACCGAGAAGCGCGTTCCGCGATCGACCACGTTGATCTCCGGCGTGGCGATTTCGAACCCTTCGGCTCCCGCAGGGGCATGCACGCTACAACGTCCAACGTCGAGCGAAAGCCTTTGATCCGATTCGACCCGAAAGACTGCCGGACCTTCAATAATTGTCGAAGCGCCGCGTGGGAACTCGAGCTCGACCATCCCTTCCAGCAGGACGTAGTCCTTCAAGGGAACCAACTGCGAACGTATCGCCGGGGGAAGCTGTCCGTAAAACTTGGCATGCGCGACGTTCGCGAAAAAGACCTGATAGGTCACACCACCATTGGCCGCGATTGGCGACGTGGGACTGATCAGTGGATCGCCACCGCGCGGCAACATCATGCCGACGACGACCGCCAACGGCAGAAGCAGCGCGACTGAAAGCGAAATCATCCACTCTGGCAGGCGTCTGCTTTCCTCCACCGGGACATGGACCGGAAGTTGGGGCAGCTTCTCGACGGGCTGGATCGGTTCTGGTTCGCAGGTGATATACGCGAACTCACTCAAGTCGCCGTGCAACTGCAAATAGTCGAGGTAAATCTGACGTGCTTCTGCGTCTTCCTTCAGCCACTGATCGAGCCGGGCGAACTGTTCGTCGGTGATCGAACCTTCGACCAAAGTCGAAATCAGATCGCAAAGTTCGCGGGCTTGCTTGGGATCCATGGGCGTGCTCATGAGGTGGCCTCCGCGGCGATCGTCTCACGGACGCACAAAGCCAACGCATAGCGAATCCGTGCCAGCGAGCGATACAACTTCGCCGCAGGTTCGCCGATTCGCTGGGCGAGACTGTCGATCGTTTCTTCGCTGAAATATCGTAGCTCTACGAGCCGACGATCTTGCGAATCCAATTTGTGCAGGCAATCGGCCAGAGCCTTCTTGCGCTCTTCCGATTGTTGTTGATGCCGCTGATACTCTGAGGCGATCGCTTCTACCACTTCATCCGAGAAATGGCGGCGACGCGTGTTCGATCGCTTGCGATGCTGTAACACTTCGTACAGCGCAAAGCGGCACGCCCAGTTAAAAAAGGGTTGCTCGTCGTCGTATTGCTCGAACTTACGCATTAGCGCGATGGCTGTCTCTTGCAGCACATCATCCACGTCGGCAGTCGAAGGGACCAACGACGCGACATAGCGCCGCAGTCGTCCTTCGTCGCGGGCGTACAGCCGAACAAACTGCTCATTCTGGGGGGATATTTTCACAAGTCACCGATTGGGGGTCGTTCAATCCGATTCATCCTCAATTCATTCAATTCTCGTTGCAATTTTAGAAAAAAACAAAAACTCTCAGCGGCGCGGCTCTTCGGAAATTTCCCCAGAGGTGGGTCTATTTCGGTTTCCTCCTCGCTGCGCCGTAGATTCCCATTCTTAGTGCAGCTGATCGCTCCCTTCGGTGGCTTGTCCCCCGACAGAATGCCTACCCATTTTTTCTTGCTCTCGACCTACCCGTCATGGCAAACTTGGACGCAGCAGCACTCGTCTGCTTCCGCGACATCGATGTCGACCCACCTTCCCTGACGAGCCCTCCTTATGTCGATCTCTTCTCCACGATGGCTGTCCGCAGTTTGCTCGCTTGCGTGTGCACTGGCCGGTTCGATTGTCTTGGGCGAACCCTTGCCTGCCGCAACGTTTGAGAACTCGGTCGGAGCGATCCTGTCGAACCACTGCGTCAGTTGCCACAACCCGAAGAAGCAAGAGGGCGGCCTATCGCTGGCAAGTGCCCAAGCGGCATTCGCTGGCGGCGACACCGGCGAAGCAATCGTCCCGCGACACCCCGATGCCAGCACCCTGCTCGATTACATCAGCGGCGACGAACCGGAGATGCCGAAAGGGGGCGTGCCACTAAGTAAAGAGGAAGTCGAAACCATCCGCCGCTGGATCGCTACTGGGGCTGATTGGCCGGAGGGAGTCGTTTTGAAGGCGAACGATACCTGGTGGTCTCGCCAGCCGCTGAAGCGTCCCGAAGTGCCAGCAATCACCGGCGAACTTGCCGCGCAGGTTCGCACCCCCATCGATGCCTTCATCATCGCGAAGCAACAGGAACATGGCCTTCAACTCTCTCCCGAGGCCGACGCACGCACGCTCGTCCGGCGACTTTACTTCGACCTGATCGGTCTTCCCCCAACGCCAGAGGAGATGCATCACTGGACTGCGAAGCTAGAGAGCGGCAACGAAGCGTACGCGCAGCTTGTCGAACATCTCCTGGCGTCGCCTCACTATGGCGAACGCTGGGCCCGGCATTGGCTGGATGTGGTGAAGTACGCCGATACGTGCGGGTACGACAAAGACAAGCTGCGGCGAAATGCGTGGCCGTATCGCGACTACGTGATTCGTTCGTTCAACGAAGATAAGCCGTACACGCGATTCGTCCAGGAACAGATCGCTGGCGACGCGATCTTTCCTGGCGAAGCCGATGGCATCCTCGGCCTGGGATTCATCGCCGCGGGTCCGTGGGACTTTATCGGCCACGTCGAAGTTCCGGCGACCAAGATCGATGGCAAGATGGCCCGAAATTTGGATCGAGACGAAATGGTCTCGAACACGATGAACACCTTCTGCAGCGTCACGATCCAATGTGCCCGTTGCCACGATCACAAGTTCGATCCCTACACCCAGCAACACTACTATGGACTGCAAGCGGTCTTCGCCGCGGTCGACCGGGCCGAACGAGCCTATGACCTCGATCCTGCGATCGAACAACAGCGGCTCGAACTCGCCGAGCAAAAGCAACATGCCCAGCAGCAGTTGGCTTCGCTGAACAGTGAAATAGAAGCCTCCGGCGGGAAGCGTCTGCGAGAGCTTCAAGTTGAATTGAAATCACTTCAAGCACAGCATCGCCCGAAGACACCTGTCGCCGAGCATGGCTACCACAGCCGAATCGAAGCGAACGCGGATCAGGCCAAGTGGGTGCAGATCGACTTGGGGGCACCGGTCGAGCTGGCTCGTGTGGTGCTTCATCCCTGCTACGACGACTACGCCGGCATCGGTCCTGGTTTCGGCTTTCCGATTCGCTTCAAAGTCGAAGCCTCCTCCGACGCCGCAATGACCAACGCCATTACGCTGGCAGATGAAACGACTCGCGACTATCCCAATCCGTTGCTGGCAACCTATGAGGTAAACACCGAGGTCACGGCCCGATTCGTTCGCATCACGGCGACGAAGCTTGCCCCGCGGCAGAACGACTTTATCTTCGCACTGTCCGAAGTTGAACTACTCGACGCGAATGGGAGTAACCTGGCAACCGGTGCGGAAGTGACTGCCTTGGATTCAATCGAGGCCCCGATTCGTTGGGGTCGAGCCAACTTGACGGATGGACGCTGGCCGCAGCCTTTTGAAACGTCGTCAGTTCGGGCGATCGGAGAGGTCCAACAGGAATTGGCTCGCATCGAAAGCGACATCAACACGCCTGAACGAACGACACGTCGACAAACGCTCCAGCAGCAACTTCAGCAGGCCGAAGCGAAGCTGAAATCGCTTCCGACCGGCAAGATGGTTTATGCAGCGGCAATTCATTTCAAGCCGCAGGGAAGTTTTCAGCCAACCGAAGGCACCCCGCGCACGGTTCACGTTTTGCATCGCGGCAACGTGACCGATCCGCGTGAAGAAGCCCTGCCAGGGGCATTGCCACTTCCGGGCGACGACACGGCATCATTCGATTTAGCGGATGGACATCCTGAAGCAGCACGCCGGGCTCAACTAGCCCGTTGGATTACCAATCCTGAACATCCGCTGACCTGGCGAAGTATCGTCAATCGAATCTGGCAGCACCATTTCGACCAGCCGATTGTTGGATCTCCGAACGATTTCGGACGGATGGGGCAACTTCCCACGCATCCGGAATTGCTCGACTGGTTGGCGATCGAGTTTCGTGGCAATGGCGAGTCGATGAAGCACTTGCATCGGCTGATCGTCAACAGCAGCGTTTATCGCCAGCGGTCGGACCACCAGGAAGAGTTCGCAGCGATCGATGGTGGCAACCAGTTTTATTGGCGAATGAATCGTCGCCGGCTCGAAGCGGAAGAGATCCGCGATTCAATCCTGTCCGTCAGCGGACGCTTGAACCTGCAGATGGGTGGCCCAGGGTACTTTCTTTTTGAGCTTGAAAAGGAAGCCCACTCGCCGCACTACGAGTACCACAAATTCGACCCGCGCGATCCCGCTTCGCATCGTCGCAGTATTTATCGGTTCGTTGTGCGGTCGCAGCCCGATCCCTACATGACGACGCTCGACTGTGCCGACTCTTCGCAAAGCACACCGAAGCGAAGTGAGACACTGACGGCGCTGCAGGCCCTTTCGATGCTCAACAATCCGTTCCAGTTGGCGATGTCCGAGGCATTCGCCGCGCGACTGCAGCAAGAAGCCGACAACCTTCCGCGGCAGATCGAACGTGGCATTCAGCTTACGCTGGGCCGATCGGCGACACCGCGGGAAGTGGAGCTGTTTACTAACTTCGCCGAGCAGCACGGGCTCGTTAATTTGTGTCGCGTCTGGTTCAACCAAAGCGAATTCGTCTACCTCGACTAAGCACCCCAGGACAGCGAATGTTCCCTTCACGACGCGAATTCTTGCAGCAAAATGCCTGGGGCTTTGGTTCCCTGGCGTTGTCCTCGTTGCTGATGCAAGAGGATGCCGATGCGGCATCTGGTCAGTCAGGTGTGCTTGCCTCGCCCCATCATCCCCCGAAGGCGAAGCGAGTCATTCAGCTCTTCATGAGTGGTGCGGCGAGCCCGATCGATATGTTCGATCACAAGCCGTTTCTCGATAAGCATCATGGCGAAGACTCGGACTTCGGCGAACATGTCGAAGCATTTCAGAACGGACTTGGTCCCTGGATGAAATCCCCGTTCCCGTTTCGCCCCTACGGCAAATCAGGCAAGATGCTGAGCAACGTGGTCGCCCCGCTGGGAGCGTGTGTCGACGACATGGCCTTTGTGCACAACATGGTCGGCAAAAGTGGCGTGCATTCGCAAGCCACCTACCTGCAAGCGACCGGTTTCGATACGCCGGGCTATCCTGGCATGGGTGCCTGGATCAGTTATGGGCTGGGAAGCTTGAACGACAACCTGCCTGCGTTCGTCGTTCTGCCCGACCATCGCGGCTTTGCGAGCAACGGGCCTAAGAACTGGAGCAGTGCCTTCTTACCGGCCAGTACCCAGGGGACCGCGATATTTCCACAGCGTGCCAACCCCATAGAAGACCTCATGCCAAGCTCGTCGTTCACCACCAAGGCAGGCGATGCCGACAGCATGCGATTGCTTGAGCAGATCAACGGCCAATATCAGTCGCAGCGTCCCGGTGACTCGCGACTGGAAGCACGCATCCGAAGCTACGAGCTGGCCGCCAAGATGCAGTTGAGTGCTCCCCAGGCGCTTGATATCTCGGACGAACCGCAGCACATTCTGAAGATGTATGGTCTCGATCGGATGGGGTCCGAGTATCCGGCCGAAATCAACGCCCCGGAAGAGATCGAGTACTTCGGCCGTAAGTGCCTGATCGCGCGACGACTCATCGAAAGTGGCGTTCGGTTCATTCAGATCTGGTCTGGCAACGACAACGGTTTCCCCCGCCGCAATTGGGACAGCCACGAAGATATTCGACGCGATCATGGTCCCCTGGCCACCGGCATGGCGGTCGGTACGGCGGCTCTGATCCAAGACCTGAAACAGCGCGGGCTGCTCGACGATACGATTATCCTCTGGACGACCGAGTTCGGGCGGATGCCTTCAACCCAAGGCAATGTCGGCCGCGACCATAATCCGTATGTCTTCACCAATTGGCTATGCGGCGGCGGCATCAAACCAGGCGTCACCCATGGGGAGTCGGATCAGTGGGGATACAAGCCGCTCGATCGCGATCATCCAACCCAGGTCTACGACATTCATGCCACGATGCTGCATCTGCTGGGAATCAATCACGAAAAGTTGACCGTGCGGCACAACGGAATCGATCGCCGACTGACCGATGTGCACGGCCACGTCATTCACGAACTACTCGCGTAGAAGTTCCATCAGGCTGAGAACCTTTTCGCCTGCCATGAGATTGCTTCCCGCGGCAATATTCCAATTTGCATATCGGGCATGCGGATATATACTGAGGTTTTTCCCGCCTCCATTTTTCTGCATCTGATCTTATGATTTCACGACTCGCGATCGTTCTCGCAATCGGTCTTGGCTCGGCACTTCAAGCTGAAGAAATCGACTTTGCTCATCAGATCGTGCCCCTTCTGAAGCAGCAATGTGGCAAGTGCCATAGCGGCAACCAGAAGGAAGGTGGTTTCTCGCTGAATACTCGCGAGACGGTCCTGGCCGGGGGCGAATCGGGCGTTGCCGTCGTTTCTGGCAAGACCGATCAAGGCGAACTGTTGGCACGCGTGACCACCGACGATGAATTCACGCGGATGCCGCCCGAAGGGGACGGACTCGACGAAGAACAGATCACCCTGTTGAAGAAATGGATCGCCGGTGGCGTGACCTGGGAGCCAGGTTTTACCTTCGGCGAACCAATCTACGAGCCACCGCTGAAGCCTCGTCGCCCGGAACTTCCGCCGGCAGTCGCTGGCCGCACCAACCCGATCGATCGCATCCTGGATGCTCAACTGGCAGCTGAAGGCGAGGCCCCCATCGCGCCCCTTGGCGACGAAGCATTTCTGCGGCGTGCCTATCTCGATTTAATAGGTCTGCTGCCGACGCCTGAGCAGCGGAGTCAGTTCCTCAGCGATGCCAGTCCAGATAAGCGAGCCCAGCTCGTTCGCGAACTTCTGGAACGTGACGTCGACTATGCCGAACATTGGCTCAGCTTCTGGAACGACTTGCTCCGCAACGATTACGCCGGAACTGGTTTCATCACCGGTGGGCGTTCGCAGATCTCGAAGTGGCTGTATAACGCGCTCGTGACCAACATGCCGTACGATCAATTCACGCAAGAGTTGATCGCACCACCGACATCCGACAGTTCTGGGTTTGCTGGTGGCATCAAGTGGCGTGGAGAAGTGAGTGCCGGGCAAACCGTTGAGATCCAATTCGCCCAGAACATGGGGCAATCGTTCCTTGGCATCAATCTGAAGTGTGCCTCGTGCCACGACAGCTTCATCGATCGCTGGAAGCTGAAAGATTCGTACGGGCTCGCTGCCATTTACGCGGAACGTCCGCTGGAACTACATCGCTGCGATAAGCCGATCGGCAAGATGGCCGAGGCTGCCTGGCTGTTCCCGGAACTAGGTCAGATCGATCCGAACGCCGCCAAGCCGGAACGCTTGAAGCAGCTTGCCGCCTTGATGACGCATCGCGAGAACGGCCGATTCACTCGTACGATTGTCAATCGCTTGTGGCATCGCATGATGGGCCATGGGATTGTTCATCCGACCGATTCGATGCAAAGCCCTCCGTGGAATGACGACCTGCTCGACTTCCTGGCCGAGCACCTGGTCGACAACCACTACGATCTGAAAAAGACTCTCGAACTGATTGCCACGTCGCAGGCCTATCAAAGCGAAGCGGAGCGCGTCACCGAAGGCAAAGATGACAATGGCTACGAGTATGCTGGGCCGCGTTCGAAACGGATGACGGCGGAACAGTTCATCGACTGTGTCTGGCAGGTAACCGGCACCGCCCCGAGCAAGTTCGACGCCCCAGTCGTGCGAGGCAAACCAATCGCAAAACAAGCGGACGCATTGGCTGTGACCGGTTCCTGGATCTGGAGCCGAGCCGATGCATCGAACGCGGCCGCAGGCGAAACGATCTCGCTTCGCAAAGAGTGGGACATCACCGAACCGATCACGACTGCATTCGCGGTGGTGACGTGCGACAACTCGTACACGCTGTACGTGAATGGCAAACAAGTCAAAGCGGGCGACAACTGGGAAGAACCGAACCTGATTCCACTGACTTCGCTAAAGCAAGGGGTTAACGAAATCCTGATCGTCGCGAAGAATGGTGGTAGTGGACCGAATCCGGCTGGCCTCTTCTTTGAGGCACGCCTTGGCTCTGGAGATGCTCCGGCGCAGGTCTTGGCCTCGGATGCCACCTGGCAATGGACGTCTGAAGTTCCTGCGAAGTCGGGCAAGTTTCCCAAGCCTCCTGAAGATTGGCAGCCAGCCGAGGTCGTGAAATCGCAGCAGGTCTGGATGAGTCGGATTCAGCCTCAGTTGACGCAGCTACTCGCTCAAGGTGTCGATGGCTCGCAAATGATGGTGCGAGCTTCGCTGTTGAAGAGCGACTTCCTGATGCGGTCGCTGGGTCGTCCAAACCGTGATCAAGTTGTCAGCGTTCGTCCATTGGAACTGACTACGCTCGAGGCAATTGATCTTTCCAATGGCGAAACCTTGGCCAGCATGCTGCACCAAGGTGCCGAGCACCTTCAGCAGCAGTCGTGGCAGTCGCCCGAAGCGATGGTTACCTGGCTGTATCAGTTCACATTGAGTCGAAACCCGACCGAAGCCGAGTTGACGACACTCAGCCAGTCTCTGGGTGATGAGATGTCGACCGAGGCAATTGAAGATGTCCTGTGGGCGGTCTTCATGTTGCCAGAGTTTCAACTCGTTCATTAGTACATGCGGGCCTAGCCCGACGGAGTTTATCCATGGATCGTCCAGCGATTCGACGTCAGTTCTTGAAGCAGATGGCCGCTGCCTCCGCCGCGACGATGATGGCAGGCGCGCCCCGACTTGTTGAAGCCAACGAAGGGGAACCGATCGAACACCCTGCCCCGAAGGCGGACGCGTGCATTCTGCTGTGGATGGCGGGCGGCATGGCAGCCCCGGACACGTTCGATCCGAAAAAGCACGTTCCCTTCGAAGTCGGCACACCGGTATCGGCAGTCGAAAGTACCTTCCCGGCGATCGACACGAACGTCGACAACATCAAGATCTCGGAAGGGATGGAGAACATCGCTCAGGTCATGGATCGCGCGACGCTCATTCGCTCGCACGTTCTGCCTGACCTCGGCAGCATTCTTCACTCTCGTCATCAGTACCATTGGCACACCGGCTACGTTCCTCCGCAAACGGTAGCCTGTCCGCACATCGGTGCGTGGATGGCCAAAGTGCTTGGTCCGCAAAATCCGGTGATGCCTGCCTTCATCAACATCGGGCAACGCCTGGAAGGTGTCGGCGAACAAGAGGAACTGAAGGCCTTCACCACGGCCGGATTCTTCGGCAGCGAATTCGGCCCGATGAACTTGCCTTACCCGGAACAAGCGGCTCAGTCGGTTCGTCCGCCGGAAGGTATGAAGTCGGACCGGTTTGCCAATCGCAACAAGCTATTCCGCAAGCTGATCGATCAGTCGCCACAGCGCGAGTTCCTGGGAGACTTCCAGCGCGAGTCGCTGCTCCGTTCGATGGATAACGCTTATCGGCTGCTTAGCGCGAAAGAGCGCGAGGCGTTCGACATCTCTCTGGAACCGAAAGAGTCGTACGAGAAATACGACACCGGGCGTTTCGGCCGAGGCTGCTTGCTGGCTCGCCGGTTGGTTGAGAACGGGGCTCGCTTCGTGGAAGTCACCACCGAGTACGTTCCGTTTTTGAACTGGGACACGCATGCCAATGGCCACACGACACTGCAGCGGATGAAGAAAGAGATCGACTTGCCGGTCGCTCAATTGATTCGTGACTTGGAAAGCCGTGGCCTGCTCGATCGCACGCTTGTGATTCTCGCCAGCGAGTTCAGCCGCGACATGATCATGGAAGGCAAGCCAGGATCGAACGCCTTCGACCAGGCGACCGAGAAGGTCGAAGTCTTCCAAGAGATGAAGCACTACGGGCAGCACCGCCACTTCACCGGTGGCTCGTGCGTGGCGATGTGGGGGGGCGGCGTGAAGAAGGGTCACCTTTACGGCAAGACGGCCGAGCAACGACCATTCGTCGCGGTCGAGAACCCGGTATCCGTAATGGACCTGCACGCGACCATTTTCACCGCGATGGGAATCAGCCCGAAGACGGTTTACGACATCGAACGTCGTCCGTTCTATGCGACCGAAGATGGCAAAGGCAAAGCAGTCAGCGAGGTCTTTGCATAGTCGCAACAAGTATTGCTGGAAGCCAACAAAAAAAGAGCTGCCTGACAGAGGTAGCCAGGCGGCTCTTTTATTTTGATGCGAGTCGGGATCGTGAAACTAGTTCAGGATCTTTTCCAGACCAGCGATGACGGCGTCGACCTTCAGGTCCTTAGCCGAAGCAGCGGCGAAGTTCGCCTTCACTTCACCACCCTTGGCCAGGATGATGGTGACTTCAGCCTTTGGATTGATGCCGTAGTTTTCTGGGCCGTTTTCAAATTCGTTTGGCAGAACGATTGGCACGTTGTCGGCAGTAACGGTCTTGGCCAGCTTTTCAGCGTCAGCCTTGGCCGAAGCCTTTTCGTCGCCGAGGTAGTTCACGAACGAACGCAACTGCTTGTCTTCGTTAGCGGCGATGGCCTTGTCCAACTGCTGGACCAGATCGACCACCTGCTTATCGCCGGTGCGGGTAAACACGATCACCTGTGGACGACCACCGTTTTTGCAGCGGTAGCAGAGGTTCTTACCAACATCGACGCCATCTTCCGAGGCACCGGCCAGCTTGGTCACGTAGAACGCGCCAATCATTTCGCCCGTTTGCAGACCGCTCTTGGTTTCTTCCGCCATGCAAAGCGAGGAACCGGCAACCAAAGCGACCGCAGTAAGCATCATCGTCAAAAGCTTCATCAGAGAACTCCTGGAACAAACCGAGGGGAACAGAATGGGGAGGTAACGGAGGGGACGCAACGACCGAGTCCTTCCACCTTGGCGGTACCGGACTGGGCATCCAGATCAGATGCAGTATCCGCAATCCCATCCCCAGCTACAAGTCTTGAGTATGATTATCCAAAGGAAACCGCGTTTCTGTTATGCTGCTAACAAACACCGAAAACTTGCTTCAGTTCTCGCTGGTTAGGCCGAAAATTAAATGAATGCTCTGCGTTTGATCTGCCTGTCGTTTGCCTTAATTTGCGCAAGTGTCCCGTTGCTAGCCCAAGCTTCGCCGGTCGAACTGGCTCAATATCGCTCGCCCGTGGACGTCGCCCTGTCGAAAAACGGCGAATGGTTAGTCGTCGCGAATCAATCCGCTGGCTCGATCAGCCTGATCGACACCCGCCGTCAGGTAGTGCTCGACGAGCTGGCCGTCGGCAAACACCCCACCGCGGTGGCGATCTGTCTCGATGGTGACCACGTCCTGGTGAGCTGTTCTTACAGTGGTCAGGTCTCGCTCGTTCAGGTGGACGGCAATACGCTACAAAAGAAGAAGACATTCGACGTTGGTTTTGAACCAAATGGCCTGGCGATTTCTCCCGATGGCCAAAAAGCCTACACCGGGCTGGTCGCGACCGGCGAAGTCGCCGAACTTGATCTGGAAGCCGGCCAACTCGTCCGTAAGTTTCCGGTCGGACCTTGGCCTCGTTATCTGACCGTCACGCCGGATGGCTCGAAACTGGCAGTCGGCTGCAGTGGCGAAAGCAAGATCGTCGTCGTCGATATTGCCTCTGGCGAGATCGCCTATGCCGAGAAACTTTCTGGCGGTATCAACATCGGTCACCTGCAATGTTCGGCCGACGGAAAGCACGTCTACTTTCCCTGGATGGTTTATCGCAGCAATCCGATCAGCCGCGTCAACATTCGCCAAGGCTGGGTTCTGGGAAGTCGGATTGCCCGGGTTCGTCTGGATGGCCCAGAGTATCGTGAAGCAATCACTCTCGACGAATCAGGAACCGCCGTCGCCGATCCGCATGGCATGGTCATCAGTGAAAACCAGAAACGAATGGTGGTTTCGGCATCCGGGACGCACGAACTGCTGGTCTATCGTCGGGCTGATCTCCCTTGGGAAGGTATCGGCGGACCCGGCGACTTCATCGATTCGCGGTTGATGATGGACAAAGATATGTTCGGCCGAATCGACGTCGGTGGTCGCCCGATGGGCATGGCGATGGCGGACGATAGCCGAACCGTTTACGTTGCCAACTATCTGAAAGATGCCGTGCAAATTGTCGATATCGAATCCCGCAAGCTGCTGGCAGAGATCCCGCTGGCCCCAGCGATCGAAGTCACCCAGATCCGTCTCGGCGAAGCGTTGTTCTTTGATGCTCAGCGGAGTCTTGATCAGTGGTACAGTTGCCACTCGTGCCACTACAACGGTGGTGTGAACTCGAAGGCGATGGATACCTGGAACGATGGTTCCGCGTTGACCATGAAGACGGTGCTGCCACTGTACGATGTCGATAAGACCGGACCATGGACCTGGCATGGTTGGCAGGTCGATCTGAACGATGCGATGCACAAATCGTTCACCACGACGATGCAAGGCGAGAAGGTCAGCGAAGCAGAAAAGGAAGCGATTCTGGCCTACCTGAAGACCGATCGTTCGCCACCCAATCCATTTCGAGGCAGTGATGGCCAACTAAGCGAGTCGGCCCAGCGCGGCAAAGCGATCTTCGAGAGCAGTGAAGCCAATTGTGCGGCATGTCACTCTGGTCCCTACCTCACCGACGGCAAGATCCATGATGTCGGCTTAGGCTCAGACGAAGATGAATACGAAGGCTTCAACACGCCTTCGCTGGTTGGCATCTACCGCAAAGTGCGATTCCTGCACGATGGTCGAGCGAAGAGCCTGGAAGATGTTCTGGTGGACTTTCACTCGCCCGAAGAAGTCTCCGGCACGCGTGCTCTGTCCGATGGCGAATTGACCGATCTGATTTCGTATTTGAAATCGCTGTAACAAAAAGGCTACGAATACCATGAGCTGCCGTTGGAATGCCACCTGAGTTTTCTGACGCTGGGTTAGCGAGGCCTTCGGTCCTAGATCCAGTTCGATATGCGCATCCGGCTGGATCAGCCAACACTGCTGACTTTCGATACCAGCGTGTGAGAGGTCAGAAAGAGCTGGGGATAGAGAGTCAGATGAGGCATCGATTATATTGCTTCCATTCTGGAAACGATCCCACCCCGCGACTTGAAAGTTCCTTCTTATGCCTGAGCTAACGCAAGATGATGCGATCCAGCAGTTTCTAACGATGGCCCAGGCATGGCATTCCGATCAGGCAACTTGCCATCGAATTATCGAGGCGTTCGTCGCCTTCTACGAAGATATCCAAATTGTCGGAGCGGACCGCGAAAAGTACGACGACGCCGACATGTTCTCGATCGAGACGGGACCAACAAAAGAAATTGGCATCCCTGAAATTGCCGACTTTCGGGGTGTCGGTGATGAGTGCCTGAATGACACATCAGCTCAGAACTACCAAGCCATTATGATTTATCGAACGGTTCACGCCATTGACGAGCTGTCGGACATGTCGGAATTCGACGACGATGCTTTTAACATGAATGCACGGCTATACTTCGACCCGACCGACGACACTAGTTTCAGTGGATGGCAAGGCTTTGTTGAGATAGGGAACCCAACGAAAGTCATTTTGCAATTGCCGGCGCTGTTGAGCGATCCGAAGATTGCCCGCCTGCTCGATAAGGTTCCAGCCAAAGCCGAGTTTTTCGTCGGAGGAGCAGGCTAACGAGACCCGCGTCTTTCGTTTAGTGGCCACATTGGGCTTAAGAACAGTGCCTTTGCCAGGAATCGAACCTGATCTTCGAGCTTCGCAAGCTCGCGTGCGATCCGCCACACTCCAAAGACAATCGAGTAACTCGCCCAGGAATCGAACCTGGCCTTGAACTTTCGAAGAGTTCCGTGCGCTCCGATACACTACCGAGTTATCAGGGTGACCGAGGAGATTTGAACTCCCTCTTCCTGCTTCACAGGCAGGCGTGCCTTCCAAGAACACTTCAGTCACCATGAGTTGGTCACGCGATCTCACCTCAACCAGGCGTGATCGCGTTGACCAATGAAAGTAGTGGGTTCGGGAGTCGCACCCGACGATCCAGGCTTATGAGGCCCGGATGAGCACTGGCTCACCCACGTCAGTTGAATCGAGCTATTCCCAATGGTCTTCCCATCGTTCGCCGAACGATTGTTGCAGGCGGTCGCGATAGGCATTGGATTTGATCTTGGCCATCTGCACGTTCCCACGTGTACCGGTCTTGCAGACGACGCCTTCGATCACGTCCAGCTTTCCCTCACGGACTCGTTCCGCAAATGAACTATTGAACTTGCCTTGAAAGACCACGCGGGCAATCGGAAGTTCGCGAAACAGTTCGATAAATTCAAACGGTCCGAGCATCTCGCCATCGACTGCGACATCGAACATTACCAATCGCTTGGGGTCATCATGTTTGTGCAATCCAGCGAACGAATTGGGTCCGCAGTACTCAGCGAATACCTCCACCACTTGCCATGACTGGCAGCGTTCGTCCTTCTGGAACACGACCTCTAATTCAGCAGTCCATTGCTGCTCGAACAATTCGGCGGCATCCGCAACGTTTCCATGGGCTGCCGCGAATGCTTCTCGACCTGCGTGATCCCAAGTGAAGCGATCACGACGCGTCCCCAGCGCGATCCAGCCTGAAGTCCGTTTCCAAACGAAATGTAAGTTCGTTCCGTCCAACTTCTCGAAGGCAATGCAGCGTCCCAGCGGAAAGTCACGCGAATCGCGAATCTTCGGGTAGTGCAATTTCCTGTTCATGCTGCCTGCGATCAAGTAGCCAAGGGGAGACTTGCACTCCCACGCCCGATGGACACGACGTTCTAAGCGTCGCGCGTCTTCTAATTCCGCCACTTGGCCAAATGGATTACCGGCCTTTAAGCCGATGTTCGATCTCGTCCGTTCGATCTGCAACCTTCGCATCAGACGTCAGCCGATAGATCTCTAACTTGGCGTCGACATAGACCGAAGGCAGATCGACCACCACGTAGTTTTGAATGCGTTTACGAAGCCCTAGTTTGCCGGTCGCCGGGATATTTCTCGGAACGATCAGCCAGCCATTTCCACTGGGAACAAGTCGCTGTTGAATCTGCTCCATTGCAGCGAGCCGACTGGCCTGCGTTAGCATGTTGAGGACATGATTGCAGACAATTGTGTTGAACTTTCCTTCTGGCATGACAGGTCGATAGTAAGGATCGAATGCCTCCCAACCGAAGTGATCGGCATCGCGACCAAACCCGCAGCCATAGTCGAGCGTACGTCCCTCGATCCGTTGCTGCTGGACCAGCCAAGCCGCGCCGAAGCTGATTGTCTCGCGACGAATGGCTCCGCCTAGTTCCTTGATGAATCGAAACCCTCGTTTGCCTTTCAACTTTGGCATACTTCTTCCTTTCCACAAATGGATGAGGCGTGAAGGATTTGAACCTCTCGTCGGCCACCTCACTTTTTTTCGACGGATGCTTTACAGGCATCTGTGAGGGACACGCCTCGAAGTAGCACGCGAGGGACTCGAACCCCCATCCACCAGGATTTGAGCCTGGTCGCTCTGCCTTATTGGCGTAGCGTGCCATGCTGGTCTGCCGAAATGAAATTCGTCCAGGCACGCGGGACAACCTTCAGATCAACAAACCAAACAAGCGTTCCCGACCGGATTCGAACCGGCGATCTCCTGCGTGACAGGCAGGCGAGCACTCCGCTGCTCCACGAGAACTTTTTAATGCGCGATACCTCGCGAAGTGTTGTTAAAACAAAGTACTAGCTGCCGCACGGGTAACACGTGCCAGGGACGGCACGTCGAAAAGCCGACGCAGGTCGCTTTTCGGAGCCGCGAGGAGTTCTGCTCTGAGCTTGGCGAGGGCATAGCGATGGCACGATGCCATCAGCGCCCCAGCAAAGTAGTCCTGGAGGGACTCGAACCCCCGATCGACTCTTTGTAAGAGAGTTGCCGTTGCCGCTGGGCCACAGGACTGTCATCTACTTTTCCGAGCACGCCCCCAAGGATTTGAACCTTGACCGGCTGGTTTGGAGCCAGCCATGCTACCGTTACACCAAAGACGTATCGTGAGCTGCGAGGGTTGGAATCGAACCAACGGCCTCCTGGTTCAGAGCCAGGCGAAACTACCAACAGCGTCTACCTCGCAAAACGTTCGACGTGCATGCGCATCGAGCGAACTTCAGAGTGCCCTGAGGGAATCGAACCCACCTCGCCAGGTTGGAAGCCTGCCACCTAAACCGCTCGGCCAAGGGCACACGTTCAACAAGCTGCGGCGGCAGGAATCGAACCTGCGACAAAGCGGTTAACAGCCGCCTTCCCGTACCAACACAGGACCCACCACAAAAGTCAGGATGGCTGGACTCGAACCAGCGATCTCATGCACCCGAAGCATGCGGATTAGCCAGGCTTTCCCACACCCTGAATTTGCAAGAGCGCCCAGTGGGAGTTGAACCCACACTTCCGCCATGGCAAGGCAGTAGGCTACCGCTACATCATGGGCGCTTGTTGTTTTGGTTTTCAGTTTTCAAAGATCGAAAGAGCACCGGGAGGGATTCGAACCCTCGTAGCCGCACTACGAATACGGTGTCTTAGCCGCTGGACGACCAGTGCTTGTTTGAGGCCAGGCGCAGTTCGATGATTCGACTGCGCCTGACCAACAAAAGTCCGTTGAACTAACCTCGTTTAGGCAGGGCATCGCCTGTCGCCTTCTTATGACCCTTAATCATCGCATGCGCGTCAGGCAGGTCGTTTTCCTGCAACCTCTGGGACGAGATCGACTTCACTTCCCAGCCATCGACAAACGAGCCATCGGGCTGCTTGAGCTTCACGTAGCTATTCAGCTGCGCGTATTTCTCAGGGATCCACGACGTAAGCTCGACCCTCGTGGTAGCACTTGTTTGTTTGACTAATCGACATTGTTGGTAATAGAGCGTCATGGCTTCGATTCCTTGACTTGACACTGCCGGAAAGTGGGATCGGAAGGACTCGAACCTTCACCCGCCTGGTTAAGAGCCAGGGATGCTGCCGTAACACCTCGGTCCCATGTTGTTTGGTTTGGTCGGCGCGGTGGGGTTTGAACCCACGACTCACGTCTTATAAGGACGCCGCTCTCACCACTGAGCTACGCGCCGTCTCTCGTGTATCTCGTGCCGATTGGAAACGCACTTATCGCAGTGGTAGCCCTGGGAATCGAACTCAGCGCAGCTTGAGTATCAGTCAAACTCGGACGACCAGTCCTCGACTACCGTTGGCTCCAGGCACAAAAAAAGCCCGGCATCACTTATGACACCGGGCTTGTTCGCCTCAATCGGTTTTCACCGCTGGTCATAAGCGCAAAATAAACGCGAGATACACGAACTGCCCGTTACCGGACGGTCGCAAATCGCCTTGATTCTGGATTCGATCTATGTTGTTTTTGGTCAACATGGAAAGCACTTACTCAGCGTTTCAAATGAAGGTTGGTATCAAAAGTCTGCAGGTTTAGACGAAGCTGCCCGCCGATGGTTCGCGGGAAAGTTGAGATTCCGCCAAAAAAAGAAGCGGACCATTTCTGATCCGCTTGCTTTGTTTTTTCATTGGCCCACTAGTCTCGCCAGTCGAAGAAGCCAATTTGCTTTAGTTCGTTTTCCAAGGCTTGCTTCTCTTCCTTGGTCAAGTCACGCCATGGCAGCCGTGGTGGTCCGGCTGGGATTCCTACCATCTCCATGATCGCCTTCTGCGCCGGCAACGCGGGATAACGAACGAACGCTTGTACCATTTCGATCGAACGCAATTGCAGTTCGGCAGCCGCTTCGTTCTCGCCGTGACGATACGCCTCGAACACGCGACGATAGAGCCCCGGTGCGAAGTTGTAAGTACTACCCACCGCTCCCTTCGCCCCAGCCGACAAACCACTCAGCAGCATTTCGTCGCAGCCATACAGCAGGTCGAACTGTTCGCCGAAGTGCGCGATGCAGGCCTGGAATTCGTGGATCGACTGGGCCGTGTACTTCACCCCGTTGAGTTGCGGCAGTTCTTCCGTCGCTTGACGCAGGACCTGATGCAGGTCGAAGTCAACGCCAGTGATACGAGGGATGTGATAGTAATAGAACGGCAACTCCGGCGCGCCGCTCATGATCTCTTTCAACGTCGACAGCAGCAACGAAATCGAAGCCGGCTTGAAGTAGGTTGGCGGCGTCGCGCTGATTGCCGTCGCCCCAATCGCCTGGGCATGCTCGGCCAGCTCTTTTGCTTCGCGAACGCTGGTATGGCCGATCTGAATGATGACCGGAATGCGACCGGCGACCGCTTGCACGAACTCTTCGGCGGCAACCCGGCGTTCTGTGCTCGTCATCGAAACACCTTCACCAGTGCTTCCATTGACATACAGACCCGCGATGCCGGAATCGATCAACGTATCGACCATCGGACCGATACGATCCAGGTCGAGATCTTCCTCGGAATTCATTGGGGTGAATGTCGCGGCGACCAACCCCCTCATCCTCATCCGGCCTGATTTGACAGGACTCAATTGCGACTCCGTTCCGCCGAGCGCGTGCGAGGCAGCTTTCATCGTGTCGATGTTCATTTAGTTCCCAGCTCCTGATTGTGGCACTTCCAGGCGAAAAAGAGAAATGGTTTCGTAAGGATGATTTTCTCCGACTTCAGCGAGGCAGCCTACCTGGCCTTCACCCAGTGGGGCGAGACACGAGTATGCCGCATGGCCTGGGAAGAGCGTCTTCTCGAAAGGCCACGACTGGTTCTCGTCGAAGCTTCCCATCACGGTCAAATTGCGTCGCTTCGCTGGGTCGCGAGGACTCGAAAACAGCAGCACGCCTGGGGCATCGGTCGTCGGCCAGGCCGCGCGAATAATGCTGGCCTGACAGACCGGCGATACCAATTCCCGAGCATCGGTGATCTCGCCCCAAGTTGCCCCTCCATCTTTGCTGACTGCCTGGGCTCGGCAACCTTGGCCTCGGTACGATCGCATGTCCATCACCAGGTTCCCCTGATCACCGATTTCGACCACCTGGCATTCGTTCATGTTGGGCTTGATCGCCTCACCCAGCTTCCAGGTTTGGCCATGATCGTCACTATAAATGGCATGCGATCCGAATCCGTAGCCACGCTTGTCGACCGAGCGGTCGATCGGGTAGCTATGGTCACAAGGAATCACGAGACGTCCCTTGTGGGGGCCATGCTTCACCTGAATACCGACACCTGGTCCGGTGGCATACCAACCCCACTCTGGCTTCTTGGTCGAATCGGTGATCTGGACCGGCTTGGTCCACGATTGGCCATGGTCGTCGCTGTGACAAACCCATACGGTTCGTGTCGACTTCGCTTTATTCAGCTTGATCGCCGACTCGTGGTCTTCACCCAGGTTATGCGTCAGCAGCAAATGAATGCGACCGGTCGACTCGTCGAGCACCGGGCATGGATTGCCACACGTGTTGTCCGCATCGGTCCAGACCACGACTTGATCGCTCCAGGTGTTGCCACCGTCCGTCGAGCGCTTCATGAGAAGGTCGATCGCGCCGGTATCGCTGCGTGAGTTGCGTCGACCTTCGCAGAACGCGAGCACGCTTCCGTCGGCCGCCTGAATCATGGCAGGGATTCGATAGGTGTCGTAACCATCGGTGCCACTCTTCCAAACCGCAACAGGCTTCTCGTCAGCGACTCGCTGGTCGAGCTCCTTCATCTGGAAACGAACCGCGACCACCGAGTTCTTTTCGTCAGGGCGATAGCCGACGTAGGTTGTCGCGACGAAAGTTCCGTCGGGCAGACGCTCCAGGCCGGGATAACCAGTATCGAGCGGACGCCCGTGATGCTCTAAAAGGCGAACGCGATATTCGCCAGGCTGCCCAGCGAGGATGTCTTCATAGCGACCGACCCAGCCGACAAAATGTCCGTAGGTGGGACTCTTCTTCACCACATCTCGGAAGACAATCAACAGGCGGCCATCTTCGGTATAGCGAGCACAATGCCGGTCGCCAGTCAGGTTGGCGTGAACTTCCTGCGGAGCCGACCAGGTTTCCCCTTCATCATCCGAGACCATCACCAGCGAGTTCAATCGCCGGGCGTTCTCGCGAATCAAACACATGATTTGTTTGCCATCCGGCGAACGGAGCAAAAACGGTTCGCATGGATTGGCTCCTGCGACGGCAGCCACCATACGCTGATCTTCCCAAGTCAAACCGCCATCGCGCGAGATCGCCTGCCATAGCTTGAGTGGCGGACGGTCGCGATCTTCGTCACCACGGTGGAAGATCGCGAGGTGCTCTTTGCCATCGTTGATCGGCAAGATCGTGATCGGAGCGACGATGCACTTCAGGCCGTTCTTTTCCATCGGTGACCAGGTCTTGCCTTCATCCAGCGAGACCGATTGGGTCATGTCGCCACGCCCGGCAAAGGCAAACAGGCGAGCCGTTCCGTTGGTATCGACCAGGCGATGCAAACAAGGGCAGTTCTCGACCTCGGTCCAGTTCTGCGGGACGTCGATCAAGTCGCTCCAGGTCAAACCACCATCGTCACTTCGCTTCAAGGGACCGCAGCGGCCACCATGGTTGTAGGTCCACGCGGCGAAGATCGTTTTGCCATCCGGCATCAACAGCGTGGTGGGATGCCCCTGATAAACATCCTTGGTTCCGCGAGCAACGACCACTTGTCGCTCGACATCGTCCGACAGATCGATCGTCGGCACGGTGATCTCATCCCCCAGCTTTTTCGGCAGGAAGTTGCCTTCGCTCAAATCGCCGGAGAGCGTGAACTGCTCGACCGTCATCGTTGAACGCCACGGACGAAGGCCGACCAGTCCTAAGGGGCTAGTCACGGATCCCTCATAAACGTTCTCGCCATCAATCGAAACGGTCAGCTTGCCATCAGCCGTCTTCAGTTCGCAGTCGAACATTTGCTTCGGCTGAATATGACTTTTGGCCACCTCGAGGAAACGGGTTTGCTTGCCAAACAAAGGCCCCTGCAGAAACAACCGCTGGGCCTCGCCGTCGAAACCAAACTGGTTGCCAGGACCAATCGAGATGGACGCGGCCGTGTGATTCAGTTCGTTCAACGCGAGCCGAA
Organism: Bremerella cremea; assembly: GCF_039541315.1. Taxonomy (GTDB): domain Bacteria; phylum Planctomycetota; class Planctomycetia; order Pirellulales; family Pirellulaceae; genus Bremerella; species Bremerella cremea. The sequence continues at coordinate 1,660,198 of NZ_BAABFZ010000003.1, forward strand.
TCTTCACCGTCGCGTTCGGGCCGACAATCGACTTCGAAGCCCAGGCCACATTGCCAACCCCGTCGCCCACTAACCCGGTTGGGGTCGATTTCCATGGAGGACCATCAAAACGAACTTCCTGAGCGACGCCACTAGCGACAGCATGGAGCGTTTCGGCCGATAATAGTTGAGGCAGGATCGCGACGCCCAAGAGCATCACACCGCATGTCGATAAGAAGAGCTTCCAACGGGTCATAAGAGTTCGCTCGGCAGGCTGAAGGGGTGAGGAAGAAGGGAGTTGCCAGGCACGGTGGGTGCGACCTGACTAGACTGAGTTTAGTACTCCACCAATATAATTTCAATCGAATCGGAAATATTCTGTTGAACACCAGAAATAAATATTGCTTTTTTTGTGAAGAGCGTTAGTTTTTAGGTATGGACACTTCTACCACACCCCGAGTCGTTCAGTTGGCCGAGCAAATCATTGCCGATATTGCTGGTCGTGGATTGAAATCTGGTGATGCTTACCTCGGCACGGCCGACGCCGCTCGCATGCTGGGTGTCAGCACCACGTCGGCGAACCGGGCCATGCAGTTGCTGGTTCAGCGAAACGTGCTGACGCGTCGCCAGAAGCGTGGAACGTTTGTCGCCGATGGCATTCATTCCGATTCGCAGCGCACCATCGATCGCGTTCACCTGGTGGTCAACAAAGCCTACCTGTCGACCGAAGGCATGTTGGCCGACGGTGTGATCGTCGGCATCCAAAGTGTTCTCCCTCATGCCGAGATCGAATTCAACCATTTGCCAGGCAGTGACGACACGGCCTGGGTTTCGGAACTGATCGCGAAAACGGCCCGCTCGCAGCAAGCGGAAGGGTTCATTCTCGCTCGATCGTCCCTCACTTCGCAACGATTGTTTCAAGCGAGTGGTATGCCGACGGTGATCTTCGGATCGCGGTTCCCTTCGATTCAAGCACTTCCTTCGATCGACCGCGACCAGGTTCAAGCAGGCAAACTGCTGACGACGTACCTGGTCGATCGCGGCGTGAAGAAGATCGGCGTCCTGATGCGAAGTCAGGTTCTGCCCGGGGACCATGCGTTCCTCGATTCGATCTGGAAGACGTCGGCCGAACTCGGTCTGACGCCCAGTGATCTGACGGTTCGCTTCCTCCCGGCCGACGAACAGGCCATCCAACATGCGACCCGCGACTTGATTCATGAACATGCGGCGGAAGGCTTGATTTGCCGTTCGCAGCCATTGGCCGAGTCGGCCTCGAAGATGGTCCGATCTTCCCGCCAAACCAAAGTCAAACGAACTCCGATCGTCGTGTCGGATATTTACAGCCGTAACCAGGCCCGCCTCCCTTGGCCATCGGTGATCGCCGCCGAGTCGGCCGAGTCGATTGGCGCCCAATTGGCCGAAGCGCTAATTAGCCTGGCGAAAGGACAGCAGCCCGAAGTTGCCGTGCGTAAACTTCCCGTCAGTTTGAACGACCCTTCGGCCTAGCTCTCCTCCCCTACTCTATCCTCTTCACGTCCTTCTCTTTTCTGGTCAGGTGATGTTATGCGAAAGAACTCAGGCTTCACGTTAGTCGAACTGCTGGTCGTCATCGCGATTATCGGTGTCTTGATTGCCTTGTTGCTGCCTGCCGTTCAGCAGGCACGCGAAGCCGCACGCCGCATGCAATGCTCGAATAATCTGAAGCAGGTCAGCCTGGCGATGCATAACTATCACGACACGTTCGGTACGCTGCCCCCTGGGGCGCTGAACGTCAATACGCTGGGTTGGCATGCGTTCATCCTGCCTTTCATTGAACAAGGCCCAATGCACGACCAGTTCAGCTTCGCGGCTGGCGACTGGAATGCCGGCACCAACAAAGAAGGCCCAAACAAGAACATCTTCGGCCTGAATCGTATCGACATGTACATGTGCCCTAGTTCGCCGCGAACCGAAACGACGCATGGTAGCAGCACGCTTGGCGACGGACGCAAACCATTCACGACCCACTACTATGGCGTGATGGGACCTTATGGAACCAATGCAACCGATGGCTCGACCTATCCGCATGAACCGAATCCGTCAGGGCACGGCGGCTTCTGCAAAGGAGGCATGTTCCTCGTCGATGCGAGCGTCAAGTTTCGTGACGTGACCGATGGCTTGTCGAACACTTACGCCCTGAGCGAAATTGGCGGAGACAATGGCAGCTATGCCAGTTGGGTACGTGGCGTGAAAGGGAACGGCATGGCCGCTTCCAAGAACATTCGCTACGGGATTGGCCTGCAAAACGAGTCAGGTGGTAACTTCAACAACATCAGCTTCAGCAGCGAGCACCCCGGCGGCGTTCAGTTTGCCCTCGGCGATGCTTCGGTGAGCTTCGTTGCCGAGACGATCGACTTTTCGGTCTATCAATCGCATGCCAGCAAGGCAGGCGGCGAGCCGATCTCTAGCAACTAAACCTTTCTCTCCTCGTCCCACACGTTCCCTGCAAGGACTCTTCCCATGCGTTCCCATCCGTTCGTCGGACTTGGCCTCGGCTTGCTTATGCTGATCGGGTCGGGTTGCGGCGGCAGCAATCCGAGCGCCACCGACTTTCATGTGAGTGGTACGGTCCAGTTCAATGGGCAGCCACTGCCTGCCGGCAAGATCTATTTCACGCCAGATAGCTCGCAGGGAAACCAAGGGCCGCAAGGTGTCGCTGAGATCAGCGATGGTAAGTACGACACGTCGGAGTCGCGTTTCGGCGTGGTGGGCGGTCCCTACATCGTCCGCATCGATGGCTACGATGGAGTTCAGCCGGCTGATGATGAAGATGGGCTCTTTCCCGATGGCCAGGTCGTCTTCCGAGACTACGAAGTCAAACTGACCCTCCCAGAAGAGAATCATGTGGAAGATATTCAAATTCCGGCGACTGCCGGCAAGAAGAAATAGTCGCTGATGAACCCTGCCAGGAAGTTGCGTTTCGCGGCAATTTCCTGGCGATGGTTGGCATGTTTATAGCCCCGATCTCCAAGCTGTCCCCTACGTGTTCCACGTTTCTCTCGGCAGCGACTTTGCGGCTTATGCTCGAAATTCCAGCCAGTCGTGGCGAAGGTGAGCGTGTAGCCTCCACCCGGTGGCGAATCTTTAGCCTTCCTCTGTCGGGTTACCGAGCCAGCAGCAGCCGAGTGCCTGCCGTTGCCATACCCCTTCGGGAAAAGTTGGCCCCTTCCGGAATATCCGTCGACATAAATACGTATCTCGTTGCTTCAGCGATTTGTTCTCCCTTAAATTAAGGTAGATACTTTAGATGCAGCGCGTCATGATCACGCATGACGATATCAAATGTTCACAGCCCCATCGACTAACCCATCTGCCGCATGCGTATCGTCCATAAGTTGCTGTTGGCGACGGTTCTGCCTGCCCTGTTAATCTGGGTCGTCGGCTACTATGCGGTAGCCGTAAGCGAACGAAGCCTTCGCGAGATCATCGAGGCCCGTTCGGCCGCTCGAGCCGCTGCCGTTATGGACGAAATCGATCGGGCCCTGCGAACCCACGTCGCGAATCTGCAGGCGCTCGCTCGGAGTTCCCAAGCGCGGCAAACCTTGGCCGAGTCGAATGCTCACTTCGGCGAGTTGGAAAACCCTGACCAACGCATCGCCGACCTTGATAAGATCTGGCAAACCGGCACTCTCAGCGAACAACAAGCCTTGCTGTCTGGCCTGATCGACAACGAGCTTTCCCAAGAGCTGCGACTCCGCCAAGAGAAACTGCAAGAGGCGACTGGCTACGCCGTCTATGGCGAGATCTTCTTCACCAATCGTTTCGGTGGCATCGCCGCACTCACCAGCCGGACGTCTGACTATCGCCAGGACGACGAAGTCTGGTGGCAAGAGGCCGTCCAGAACCAGATTTACGTTAGCGATGTGGCGTTCGACGATAGCGCCAACATCTATTCGGTCGATATTTGCCTGGCGGTGGAAACGTCCGAAGGGAAACTGGCCGGGGTGATGAAGGCAGTGTTGAACATTCAGGAAGTGTTCAACATCATCGATGGCCAGTCGCGTTCCGACACCAACGCCCAGACCGAGTTCTTCCTGTTCACGCACGACTATCGCATCATTCGTGGACCACCAGGGCACTCGGCACCGCTGACCGATGGTCGCGAGTACTTCGAGAACCTCAATGAGGACTTCACGCAGAAAGGCCTGATTGCAACCCGGCATCGGCCTGGCGGACAAGGTGAAGTGTTAGCCGCCTACGCAACCTCGGCGAATCAGGCCGACGTCCGCCAGAACTTGCACTGGATTGTGATGGTCCAGCAAGAGGCAGCTTTGGTGTTCGCTCCGATCCATGCCATGCGGCAGAACATCTGGTCGCTTGCGTTGTTCGCAACACTGCTAACCCTAGCCGTAGCCGGGGGCTTTTCGTGGTCCCTCTCGCGACGCATTCAAGAGATCACCGACGCCTCGGTGGCGATTGGCGAAGGCAACTGGGAAACCACGGTGCCCGTCCGTGGTAGTGACGAAGCGACACAGCTTGCCAGTCAGTTCAATCTGATGACCAAGCAGTTAACCGAAATGAACCACGAACTGGTCCATGCCAAAGAAGTCGCCGAATCGGCCAACCGCTCGAAGAGCGAGTTTCTGGCGAACATGAGCCACGAAATTCGCACGCCGATGAATGGCATCATCGGAATGACAGAGCTGCTGCTCAATACCGACCTCAGCACCGAGCAGCGTGAATACCAAAAGCTGGTCCAGAACTCTGCCGACTCGCTCCTTGTCTTGTTGAACGACATCCTCGACTTCTCGAAGATCGAAGCAGGCAAGATGGAGCTCGAGCATCATCCGTTCGCGCTGCGCGATACGCTTGGCTCGACGATCCACACCCTGGCAGGTCGCGCCGCGAAAAAGGGAGTCGAACTAGTCGCCCGTATTGTGCCGGAAGTTCCCGACGACCTCATCGGCGACGCCAGCCGTTTACGACAGATTATCGTCAACCTGGTCGGCAACGCGATTAAGTTTACCGAACATGGCGAAGTGGTCGTCAAAGTCGAGAACGATTCGTTCTCCGGCGAAACGATCATGCTGCACTTCTCCGTTCGCGATACCGGCATTGGCATTCCCCCAGCGAAGCAAAGCCAGGTTTTCGAAGCCTTCACTCAAGCCGATGCTTCGACGACACGTCAGTATGGCGGAACGGGGCTGGGGCTGGCGATCTCGGCGCAGTTGACCCGCATGATGGGAGGCCGCATCTGGGTCGAGAGCGATCCTGGCAAAGGAAGCACCTTCCACTTCACCGTGCGTTTCCGCCGGGCTCCGAAGCAGCATGATTCGCGACCAGCCGCACTCGATACGCTGTATGGCTTGCGTGTGCTGGTGGTCGACGATAACTCGACCAATCGCTTGATCTGTGAAGAGATGCTTTACAGCTGGGGCATGAAACCGAAAGCGGTCGAAAGTGGCAACGAGGCGCTCGTCGAATTGAAGCGAGCGATCGATGATGGCGCCCCGTATCAGTTGGCACTCGTCGACGTGATGATGCCCGAGATGGACGGCATTGAACTGGTGCGTCGCTTGCGGCAAGTGGCCGATCACCCGGCACTGACCATCATGATGCTGTCTTCCGCCGACCGTCCCGCCGATGCCCAGTTCGCGGCCTCGCTGGGGGTGGCGAAATACATCACCAAGCCGATCACCCAGTCGCTGCTCCTCAATGGTATTTCGACGGCGATGGGGACCGCCCGGTCGGATCAGTCAGAAGACCATTCACTGACGCCCGACCTCGCCAAGCGATTCATTCCGCGCAACATCTTGCTGGCGGAAGATGGGGTCGTGAACCGCAAGGTCGCGCAAAGCCTGCTTGAGAATCGTGGCCACCATGTCACGGCGGTAGAAAACGGCCAACTCGCCGTCGATGCGTATCGCAGTGGGATGTTCGATTTGATTCTGATGGACGTCCAGATGCCGGTGCTGGATGGCTTCGCGGCGACGGCAGAAATTCGTCGTCTGGAGCGCGGATCACGCCGGCAGATTCCGATTATCGCGCTCACCGCTCATGCGATGAAAGGAGACCGCGAACGCTGCCTGGCTGGCGGCATGAACGACTATGTGTCCAAACCATTCCGCCCGCAGGAATTGTTTACTGCTGTCGAAAGTGTCGCGCCGGTGATCGTTTCCACAGAAAGTTCTGCTGAAGACCTGAACGGAGAAGACACTTCCGGAATCTCGTACAACCGCGAACAAGCGCTCGACAACGTCGGCGGAAACGAAGTGATCCTGCGTGAGATGCTCGACTTGTTTATGACAGAGTGTCCCAAGCAGATGAATGAGATCAAAGCGGCGTACGTCGCCGGCGATCACGATCGGCTGACGCGGGCAGCCCATACGCTGAAAGGTTCTGTCGCGATGTTTGCCGCAGATGCCGCGATATCGGCCGCGCGTCGAATTGAATTCATGGGCCGCAACGACAAGATCGACGAATTCGAGGTTGCCTGGATCGACCTACAGGAAAAGATCAAACGCCTGACGGCCGATCTTTCGGCAGACCGGGTTCCGTCCGACGAACCTTCCTCGTGAGCACGTTTTGCCAAGCGAGTACTTTTCCAACCCTATTAATGCAACGTTCCTATGCGAGTCCTCGTAGCTGAAGATGGATTGATGATGCGACGACTCCTCGTGCGTGCACTTGAGGGGTGGGAGTACGATGTCACCGAGGTCGAAAATGGTGCCGAAGCCTGGGAAGCGTTTGAGAAAGAGCCGTTCCGCCTGGTCCTGACCGACTGGGTCATGCCCGAAGTGGACGGATTGGAATTGATCCGCCGGATTCGAGCCGCCCAGGCCCCCTTCTACGTCTACATCATTCTGCTGACCGCGAAGAGCGAAAAGGAAGACCTGGTCGTGGGGATGGAAGTGGGCGCCGACGACTTCCTGGTGAAGCCGGTCGACCACAACGAACTACGTGTCCGCCTTCGTGAAGGGGAGCGAATTGTCCGCCTCGAACAAGAATTGGCGGAACAAAATCGACAACTTCGCGAAACCCAGGCCGCCCTCGTGCAAAGCGAGAAACTGGCCAGCCTGGGTCAGATGGCCGCTGGCATGGCACACGAGATCAACAATCCAATCGCCCTGGTCGCGAACAATTTGGCGGTCTTGAAACGAGACATTTCAGCGGCGTTCGATCTGTTAGACCTTTATCGATCGATCCATTCCGATCTTTTGCAGACTCACCCAGAGCTAGCTCAGCAAGCAGCCGAACTGGAAGAAGAGTGCGACTACCAATGGATCCGGACCGAGTCGCCCCAGTTGTTCGACCGGTCTCTGGCCGGTTTAAATCGGGTGCGGGACATTGTGCAGAACTTGCGTTCATTCGCCCGGCTGGACGAGGCGGAGCTCGATTATCTGGACGTGAACTCTGCCCTGTTCGCCGTTTCGCAAGTTCTGCACCACGAGGTCGATTCGCAGCAGGTTGAATTACGGATCGATCCGGGAGACATCCCAATGATCCTGTGCGAACCAGGCAAGATTCAACAGGTACTGCATCACTTGCTGTTGAATGCGATCCAAGCCAGCGAACCAGGCAGTATTGTTACGATGCGATCTGCCCGATGCGAAGAAGGGGTAAGAATTGATGTGGAAGACCATGGATGTGGCATTTCGAGCAGCGACTTAGCGCACATCTTTGAACCTTTTTTCACAACCAGGGCCGTGGGCAGCGGTCAAGGGCTAGGCCTGGCGGTCAGCTATGGGATCGTACGCGATCATGGCGGATCGATCCAGGTTCGAAGCCAATTGGGCCGCGGCAGCACTTTTAGTGTACAATTGCCTATACGACCGCTGGATAGTCAAACACCGGGAGGAAGCCATGAAGACTAGGCCATCCATTCTGTTGGTGGACGACGAGCCAGATATTCTGCACTCGCTTATCGGCCTGCTACGCCGTCAGTTTACGGTGTACACGGCCCAATCGGGGCAAGAGGCGCTGCAGATTATGGCCGAACACCCCATCTCCGTATTAATGACAGATCAACGTATGCCCGAGATGACCGGTGCGGAACTCGCCCGGCAGGCATACCACCGTTTCCCCACCACAACGCGAATCTTGTTTACAGGATACGCCGATATCAAATCGGTGATCGACGCCATCAATCATGGCGGACTGTATCGCTACGTGACTAAGCCTTGGGATCCCGACGAACTGATCGAACTGCTGACCGAAGCAGTCGAGGTATCGGAACGGGAAGCCGCCCATCAAAAACTGATGCAGGAACTGCAGCGGTATGTATCGATGGGACAGCAGATTTCGCAGCGACTTCGCCTGGGCCCTGACGGGCACGAGATCGATCAAGACCTGCTCCAAGCGTTCGCCCAATCAGGTAGCGTGCTGGAAGAGCTGACGCACGAACCCTGTAAGCCAGCAGCAGGAGATTAGCCCCTTTGCGAAACAAACAACCGGTCCTGCTGACGGTGTTGATCGAGTGCGAATCCTTCCGCTGGTATGTCGCCGGCATCGATCAGCAGGGCAACACCACCCCACTGCTCTGCTCGGAACCTCAAGACCTCGCCCCCTACATCGGAGAACCGTTCGACGAGCAGGCGAACTTCCTGCGTCATCGCCTCTCGGGCGTGCTGCAACGAGGCTGCGATCGTCTGTGGGGCAAGATGATGAAGCCCTGCCAGGTGGTCTTCGTCACCGACATGCCCTTTCAACAAGCGGAAGATGGCCTGACTCAACGTGTGGCCGATCACTTCTTCGAATGGATGACCAGCCCGCCGGTAGTCTTCTACACGATTCGCGAAAGCTCGCCGGTCTGTAATCCGCACCTCGATTCAATCGCAGGCGAGTTGCTCGCCGACTGGAACGAAGCACTCAAGCAAGGCTTTCCAAAGATGCTCTCGAAGTGCAGTCAGACCGATCCATGGGAATTGGTCGTCTCGAAACCACACCCTGGCTAAACGAAAACAGGCACGCCCCATGAAGGACGTGCCTGTTGCTTTTTCTTGTGACGGATTGTCGACGAACTAGCTGGCTTCCAGCCCGGTCATCGTTCCGGTACTGGTCGCGAACTGATCGATTTCCAGGCCAGACTTCTGCAGCATCGACAAATACAGGTTCGGCAGCGGGTAGTTCTTCTTCTGATCAAATGCCAGATGCTGACCATGGCGGAAACCACCACCAGCAAACAACACCGGCATGTTACGGTTATCGTGGCTGGAAGCGTTACCAAGATTGCTGGTCAGCAGCACCGACGTGTGATCGAGCAGGCTGCCACCATCTTCCTGAATCCCATCGAGGCCACGCAGGAAGTCGCCCCAGGCATGGACGATCGATGTTTCGATGAGTGCCAACTGGCCAAGCTTTTCTTCGTCGCGACCATGATGGCTAAGCGAGTGATAGCCTTCTTCCACCCCTTCGATCGGCACCACGCCGCCGCTTCCACCGAGGTGATACGAAACGAACCGCGTCGAATCGGTCGACAAGGCGAGGCGGATCATATCGTTCATCAAACGTTGACGCCCGATGAAGTCGTTCGGGTTGCTGATATCGATCGGCTTCTTCGAGTCGACCTTCGGCTTCGGCAAGTGAGCCCACTGCTCCGCTTCCGCCATTCGCTTTTCGAGTTCACGCACACTGTTGAAATAAGCGGCCAGGCGATCGCGGTCACCGGCTCCCAGCTCACGCGAGAGTGACTTGGCATCTTCGGCGACCAGGTCCATGATGCTTTTGCCCTGGCGAGCCCGGTGCAATTGTTTGGCTTGATCGGCGGGTGAGTCGTTGACGAACAACTGCATGAACAGCCGCGCAGGCGAGCTTTCGGCCGGAATCATCGAGCCGTTTTCGGTATACGAAGGACTGGCGTTCCCGGCCGAGCTTAGCACGAGCGAAGGAAATCGAGTGTGATGCCCCATGTGCTTGGCCAGCAATTGATCGACCGAGATCGTGGTCCTCGACTGGGCACCGCTTCCCATCGGGGTGGCCGAAAGCAAGCTTGCTTCGGCCCGGTGACCGCCTGAGACATGCGGATGGGACGATCCAGAAATGACCGTGAACTTCTCGCGAATGTCCTGCAGCTTTTCCAGGTAAGGCGACGGCTTGTAATCGCGGCCTGCCTTTTCTGGATTGAGGTTCTCAGCATGCAAGCCAAGCCCCAGCGTCATTGCGACAAAGCGGCGAGGCGTTTTCTGCTCTTCCGGGCCGGCAAATGCTTTCTGCATCGCACTCAGCCAAGGCACGGCGATCCCAACACCAGCGGTTCCGCGTAGAACCGTGCGGCGGCTCAGCTTCTTCCCGAAGTTGAAATGAACTTGTCGCGACATGTCTCGTCTCTTTCCGTTTCTGGTGGGGTCGATTACTTGCTCAGGAACAAATCGCTGACGACAACTTGCTCGATGATCGATCGGAAGCCATAGCCATCTTCAGCCGACTTGCGAGCGATCTGGTCGATCTGGGCACGGTCGACAAATTCGACCGTGGCTCCGGTGCCATAGGTCAGCAAATGCTTGGCCATGTTCGCGGCCAGGCGATGCGGATGGCTGGTGACTATCTTCTGGAAACCGTCGATGTCTTTGAAGTGCATGCCACTGGGCAGGTCGTAGCTGGCGTCGATCTTCGGGCCCTTCTTCACGCTACGGCCTTCCATCTTGATGTAATTATCACGCCATTGGCCCGCCGGGTCGAAGTTTTCCAGCGCGAAGCCGGCCGGGTCGATCTTGACGTGGCAACTGGCACACTCGCCTTGCGAGCGATGCTTGGCCAACTGTTCACGAATCGTTTTCGCGCCACGGATATCTGGTTCGACCGCCGGCACGTTCGTCGGTGGCGGAGGAATCTCGACGCCTAAGAGGCGTTCCGAAACCCAGACGCCGCGAATCACCGGCGACGTGTTCGAGCCGTTCGCGGTCACCTTCAAGATGGCTCCCTGGGTCAGCACACCACCACGATGCGTTTCTGGCTTCAGCGTCACCTTTTGCAGTGCATCCCCTTCGACACCATCAATTTGATAGTACCGTGCCAGGCGGCTGTTCAAATACGTGAAGTCGGAGTCGATCAGGTTCGAGACGTGCAGATTCTCGGCCAGCATCGTCTGCAGATACTGCTGCGTCTCCGAGAGCATGCCGCTTTCGACAATCGGATCGAACTGGCGATAGAGCTTCGAGTCGGGCTGGGTGAAATCGATTTGATCGAGGTCGAGCCATTCGGCGGCGAAGTCGTTCACAAACTGCTCGCCTTGCTTGCCATCCAACAAGCGACGCGTTTGCTGCTTCAGCACTTCTGGTTCGCGCATCTTGCCGGCCGATGCCAATTGCATCAGTTGGTCGTCAGGCGTGCTACCGGTGAGGAAATAGCTGAGACGGGTCGCGACTTCATAGTCGTCCAGCTTGCCGGGCTCTTCGGCAAAGTACATGAACCGAGGCGAGCACAGCAGCGCTCGGTAGCCAAGACGTAGGGCATCGACGAACGACTCTTTCGCATCTAAGGCCGCGTAGACTTCCGCCAGGTAAGGTTCGATCTCGTCCGAGGTCACCGGGCGACGGAACGCTCGGGTGGCGAACCGGGTTACCAGTCGCTCAGCATCCGCTTTCGGATTCTTCGAGGTCACTTGCCATGGCTGGCGTTTATCTTTGACCGGTTCGACTTTCAGATTGCCGAACAGAAACTCACGGACCTGATCGTCGTTGCCTTTCAGATGCACCTGCTTCATCGTGACGCGATCGAAGGCGATACCGGCGAGATCTTGCGGCTCCCCTTCGCCCACACCGACCTGACCACCCGCGAAACGCCCACGCTTCAGAGCTCCGTCGCCAGGACGAATCTCAAGCATGTGCCCCTTCGGCAACCAGGTTGTGAACTTGACGACCTTCGGCTTCTCGGTCGCTTCAAACGTGGTGACGCTAGCCAGCAGCGGGGCATTCGAGACACAAGGACCACTTCGCACCGTCGACCAGACACCGCCCGTCTTGGGCAGCTTTAAGCCAGAAACTGTCACTTCAAATTCGTACCAGCCATCTTGCTTGGCCGTGGTTGCCGGCAGGCGACCGTAATAGATCAAGCCGGACGACCAGATGACCGCTTTCCCTTCCCGCATCTCCGGTTCGCGGCAGCGGCGTTTGGGATTGGTTCGAGCGACCCCTTTCGCATCGAAGTCGCGGGCATAGTCATCCTCGGGACTCAAGGCACGACGCAGCGCTTCGTCCAAAGCGACATCGACAGCGTCCAAATGGGCGGCCAGTTGAAAGTGCGACATCCCTTGGCCGTCGGCAACGGTGGTGAAACCATCAGTCTTGTTTTCATCCGGCAGGATGTGCGTCAGCGGAATATCGATCGCCAGCAAATCGTGCAGCGAGTTCTCGATTTGTTTTCGCGTCAGTCGACGACCACGCACACGCCCGTACTTGGTGTGGATGTTGTGCTGAAAGTCGCTCAAACCTTGATGGGTCGCGGCGAGGAACTGCGACTTGTCCTTGGCTTCCAGTTCGCCATAGTCGGCTGGCGGCATCTCGCCGTCGCGGACGCGATCGTAAATGCGAACCCAACGCTGCAAGTTGTTCGCCTTACCGAGATCGAACGAGAGAGCTTCCAGATCGAGCGATCCATCCGCGTCTTTACCCTGATGGCAGTCGTAGCAGTTGTTCTCGAGGAACGTACGAACCTGGTTTCCTTCGGGTACGGCCGCATAAGCCGCGCTCAGGAAACTGCCCACGCCAACCACACTGGCCCAGACGGCAAGGTGCGCGCAGATCGATGCGTAACGGGTCGATATCATGGCAGTGACAAATGGGAATGGAGGGAGCCGCGTTGTGGGGTTGCGACATCGTTGAGGGAGGGTGTCGATGCCAGGCAGGCTGCTGAAATAGCTTCGGCATCTCCATCCAATGGTAGCCAATTTGTTCAAAAAAAGCGAGAAGCTTTGCGCCAGGCCGAAAACTCAAGGCCGGCACCAACAACCTGTTCAGGGGGACTATTTTCACGCTCATCGGGCCAACGCTCTGTTAATTGGCCGACGAATCGATTAGCGTGGCTCTGTAGGTAACCTGATGGCATGCTATCAGTTGCCGCGACACCTTCCCCCCAACAGCCTCTCACCTCTGCCCGGAAAATGCCTGCCATGCGTTCCCCTCGCCTTCTGGCTGCGGCCCTGCTCGTCGTCGCATTCTGCCTTGTGTCTTCTGCGTCGGCCGAGTGGACCGGCAAAGAGTCGACCTGGAACGGGTACACTCGCTTTGACTTCACTGTCGACTCGCGTCCTGCTTACGTTGTGGTGCCCAAGAAGGCCGCCGAAGGCAATCCGTGGGTTTGGCGAGCTCGCTTTCCTGGCTTCCATGCCGAAGCCGACTTGTTGCTTCTGGAACGTGGCTTCCATGTTGCCCACATCGATACCAACGACATGCTCGGCAGCCCACGTGCGATGGGGCACTGGGATAAGTTCTACGACTACATGACCGACAAAGGCCTTTCCCCGAAGGTTGCCCTGGAAGGGGTGAGCCGCGGCGGCTTATTTGTTTATGGTTGGGCTGCTCGGCATCCAGATCGGGTCGCGTGCATCTACGCCGATACGCCGGTGTGCGATTTCAAGAGCTGGCCAGGCGGTAAAGGAAGTGGCGTTGGCAGCGCTGGCTCGTGGCAGCGACTACTCACAGAATATGGCTTCACCGAAGAACAAGCCCTTGCCTACGACAAAAATCCGATTGACAATCTCGCTCCGATCGCTGCTGCCAAGATTCCGGTTATGCACATCGTTTCGCTGAACGATGTTGTCGTGCCACCGACGGAGAACACCTTCATCCTGGCCGAGCGTTATCGTAAGCTCGGTGGAACGATGGAGATCATCGAAGTTGAAGAAGGGACCGAGAAATCACAAGGGCATCACTTTACCCATCCCGATCCCAAGCGTGTGGCCGACTTTATCGAATCGCACGCGACGAAGAAGTAACGGCTAAGCCGCCTGCTTCGGAGCCTCGACCGGTGGAGCCGGCACAGCCGGTGGCTGCGTAACGCGGCGAACCCGTTTCTTGATGGAACGCCAAAGACGCTTGCCGCGGTGCTTCAAGTACTGCAGTCCACGAGGCTTCGGCTCGACTGACGCTGGGAAGGTAACTGGCACGTGTGGCCTGACGAGCGGCGGACCAGCCGTCCGTTGGCTTCGAGTCAAATGCCACCACTCTGCCATGCGAGCCATCTCGCGAATTTCATCCAGCGGATCCAAGTCGGTTCGCTTCTGATACGCCTCGATCACCTCTTCATAGATGTTGATCAACTGACCATAGATTGAATCGGTGCTGTTGTTCTGGCGGATGTATTGCGTCACTTTGGCGGCATCGGCAGCGTTATAACGCTGGATCTCCGCTACAAGCCGCCCGGTCGTCAGGGGCGAAGCCAACGTGCGACGTCCGAGTTGGTTCAAGTAGACGACATCCTCAGCCGTGACCAGCGAGCTCATGCCGAACACATCGCAGTAGATCGTCGCACACCCCACGGCCATTGCTTCCCGGGCACAACGTCCCTTGGCGAATACCAGGTCGTATTGAGGCAATCGTGTGTAAGGATCGCGGCAGACGTCGCCAAAGTTACTGCCGATCGCATCCAGGCGAATCCCTTGCTGACTGCAAGCCTCTCGGATTGGCTGGATCGATTCTGGCGTTCCGTAGCTGCTGAAGACCACGGCGCGTTTCGGTTTCTCGGGCAAGGGACGGCGGGGCTGAAACAAGTTGAGATCGACCGGATTGGTCAGAATCTGGATTCGCTCCAGTTCAATTCCTTCACCATGCGCAAGCCGGTCGGCGCAAGTCTGATCGACAGCAACATAACGTCCGATACGATCGAACTTGGGAGGCGTGTCGTGCCATGCATCGAAGTCATGGCAAAGGAAGATGCCAGGCGTCTTCGGAAAATGCAGCAGCGCCGCCGTTGTCTGCAGCGTGTGATGCCCATGGATTACGTCGGGCGTTTCACGGATCTTTTCCAGCCGGTCGACTACCGGGATCGAGTTGCGCCGCAGTTCGTCGGTTACCTCGCCCATGTCAGGCGTATAGACGATCGGACGATGCCCGCGCTGAATCAGATTCCTCGCCAGATCGTAGACGTACATCTCGGTCCCTGACCGGGATGTCATGAAGATATTGGTTATCAAAACTGTCAGCCGACTCATCGCTTTCTAACCTTCCGCCGAGAGAGTGCCCTAACCAATCGAAGCGGCCGCGTGACGACGCAGCAGCGACTTGGCTAATGGTGCGAAGTGTTTGCCGAAACTGATCGCCTCTTTCGAGCGACCTTCAGCTACACGGCGTTGCCCGCGGACATCGTAAGTCACCCACCCCTTGGTTACCGGTGGCTGGAGGAACGAACGCTCGACCGGGGCAGTCCGATAGAACTCGGTCCGAATCAGCTCGGATGGCCAGTTGCCAACAATCGCGGCTAGATCGTCGGTGATGGGGTAAGGGCTGCGCTGGATGAATTCACGCATGCATTCCAGCAAAATCGCTTTGGCAGGCTCTTCTTCCTCGGTCAACATGACCTTCGACCAGCCACTCGTATCGCGAACTTCCGGAGCGACAGTCTGAATCGCGATGCCATGTTCGGCTAGAACCACATCGCCAGGACCTCGACCAAGGCTCAGTAGCGCCGCACTGGTCAACAGCGGGGCCAGATCGTGGGCCGAGTTATACCACTCAAACGGATCGGTGAAGATCACCGACGGTTCGACTTCTTTCAGCCACGATGCCAGACGTTGTCGCTGCTCTTGGAACCACTTCTCGTCATGGCGAAGGTAGTGAGTGTAGACCTCTTCTTCCCGGATCGGCGCGATCGTGATCGAACCGCGATAGCCGATCTTCGTCATCGCTTCGCGGAAGTGCGATTCGAATTCGGGATCGTTGAACGGACCTGGCGACAGGTAATAGATGTCGGGCTGCAATCGCAGCAGAGCTGCCAGCGTGAACCATTCATGCGCGGGATGTGCAAAGACAAAAGCCGACGAACGGTGCGGCTGTGCTAGCAGGGTTTCACCATCCATGGTGACGGACTCTCAATTTCTATTGATTTGATGGACAAACGTGCTTTTGTCCAGAAGCGACGTTGACGTTTATAGGGGTTTCCAGCGATAAGAAACAGACGAATTCCCCACTGAGACCTCCACCCGATGAAGGGACACTGATGCCCTACGTTCGCGATACCCTAGCCATCCAAGACGCGAATATCGTGTTCGGGGAAGGCTGCCGTATTTCGCCAGATGCATGGTTGGGCGCTGGTACCCAAATCGCCGATCACGTTCGAATCGATGCCGACGTCGTCATCGGCGAGAACAACGTTATTTCACACGGTGCCGTCATCAAATCAGGCACACGGATCGGTGATCGGAATCAGATTGGTGAGTATTGTATCCTGGGTGGAACACCGCTGATTGCACGACCTACGCAGAAGCCTGGGCAACTTCAGATTGGTCACGACAACGTTATTCGCGAGTTCGCCACGTTTCAGGTCGGTACCGGCCCCAGCGATGTCACGCACTTCGGCAGTTACAACTACATCATGCCGAACGTTCAGATCGGGCACGACTCTCAGGTCGGCAGCCACATCACGATGACCAATCAAACGGCATTGTGTGGACATGTTACCGTCGAGGACAAAGTGGTCCTTGGCTTGGGTGTGCATATCCATCAGCATTGCCGCATCGGCACGTTAGCGATGGTGGGTGCCTCGGCTTACGTTTCCCAAGACATCGTTCCGTTTACCTTGGTCGACGGGCGAACCGGGAACGTTGTTAGTCTGAATAAGATCGGCCTCTCGCGTCACCAGATCCCTGCCGCGACGATCTCGCAACTGAAGCAGGCCTTTCGCGTGATCTTCCGCGAAGGTCTCTCGCGGGAAGCGATCTACGACCGGCTGCAAGGCGTAGACGTTCCTCAGGTGCAGCAGATGCTCGCCTTCCTGAAAGCGTCGCGCCGTGGCTACGAAAAGGCCCGACGTTCGAGCAGTGCCTCGAAAGCTACGGCAGCGGAAGGCTTGATCGAGCTGACCATCTATCGCGGCGACGCGGCCTAAACGGCTTCGCCGGCAAAAAGTTGACGAGCGACTCTCGACCGAGGACAATGCAGGTCCGCGCTTGCCCACCCATTCTTGCTGTTCTCCCATTTTGCTTGTCGAGATCCTCCCATGCTCCCGTGTATTGATCTGCGCGCCGTGAGAGTTGCCACCGCGATGGTGGTGTTGTCGTTCTTCCCTTTCGCTTTGATGGCCCAAGAGAAACCGAACATCGTCTTGATGATGGCGGACGACATGGGCTTCTCGGACCTGGGATGCTATGGTGGCGAGATTGAAACGCCAAACCTCGAGCAGTTGGCCCAAGGCGGACTTCGATTCACGCAGTTCTATAACACGGCCCGCTGCTGCCCGACCCGAGCAGCCTTGATGACGGGTCTATATCAGCACCAAGCAGGCCTCGGTCACATGACCGGCAACTATGGCGTGCCGTCGTATCAAGGCTATTTGAACGACCGATGCGTCACGATCGCCGAAGCCCTGCGTCCGGCCGGTTATACCACCTTGATGACCGGCAAGTGGCATGTCGGCTCCAAGCCCGAATGCTGGCCGCTGCAGCGTGGTTTCGATCGTTATTGGGGCACGCCTTCTGGCGGTGGTGTTTACTTCAAAGACACACTACAGATTCGGAAGGAAGTCTTTTTTGTCGATGGCAACGAACGCGTGGAACTGGAAGACGATTTCTACATCACCGACGATCTGACCGACCACGCAATCGAGTTCATCGATCAGGCCGTTAACGAAACGAAGAAGCCGTTATTCCTCTACTTCGCGCACATCGCTCCCCACTGGCCGCTGCAAGCCAAGCCCGAAGACATCGCCCATCAGGCTGGCCGCTATGATGCCGGGTGGGACGAGGCTCGCAAGGCTCGATTTGCCCGCCAGGTGAAGATGGGGCTCTTCCCGGAAGGAACTCGTTTGAGTCCACGCGATCCGGATGCGAAGGCCTGGGATGAAATGTCCCCCGAAGCACGCGAAGACCTGGCCCACCGGATGGAAGTCTATGCGGCTCAGGTTCAGTGCATTGATCAGAACGTTGGCCGACTGGTGGCCAAGCTGAAAGAACTAGGGCAATACGAGAACACGTTGTTCCTCTTCCTTTCCGACAATGGCTGTTCGGCCGAAGGTGGCCCCGGCGGATTTAGCCGTGGCAAAGCAGGTGCCCCGATCGGTGCCGGCTTGTCGTATGCCAGTGTTGGGCTGGAATGGGCGAACGCCAACGACACTCCGTTCCGCAAGTTCAAAATCGACACGCGTGAAGGTGGCATCTCGACGCCGTTGATCGCTCACTGGCCGCAAGGGATTCAGCTTTCAGGTGGCGAAGGTCGACTGGTTGATGCCCCTGGGCACGTGATCGATGTCATGCCAACGCTCCTCGAAGTGGCCGGGGCAACCTATCCCACGGCGCACGATGGCAAGGAAGTGATCCCTACCCCAGGCCAAAGCTTCGCCGCCCAGTTCCAGGGGCCACAGGACGTCGCCGCGCGTGATCTCTTCTGGGAGCATGAAGGCAACAAAGCGATCCGACGCGGCGACTGGAAAGCGGTCCGAATTAAAAGCGGTGCATGGCAACTTTATGACCTGAAACAGGATCGCACTGAGACCAATAATCTGGCCAAAGAGCAGCCAGAAAAGACCAAAGAACTTGCCCAGGCCTGGAAGCAATGGGCCGACAATGCTGGTGTGGTCGAATGGTCACAGCTTCAGAAACGACGCAAGAAATAGCCGACAACATCCTCTGCAGGGAATTCCTCCTGATGAAAACTCACCTCGCGCTGGCATCGCTTGTTTTAATGACGCTATGCGTCTCGACGGGCTTCGCCGCGAAGCCGAATATTGTCCTGCTAATCACTGACGACCAGGGCTACGGCGATCTGGCCTGCTACGGCAACCAGGTGATTCAAACGCCGAACCTCGATCGCCTGGCATCGCAGTCTTCGCAGTTGTCGAACTATCATGTCGCTCCGACCTGTTCGCCGACACGGGCCGCGCTGCAGTCGGGGCACTGGACCGATCGAGCTGGTGCCTGGCATACGATCATGGGGCGTTCGATGCTTCGCGCCGACGAGGCCACCTTGGGACAACTGCTCAAAGCAAATGGCTACACAACCGGGATGTTCGGCAAGTGGCACCTGGGAGACAACTATCCTTATCGCCCTGAAGATCGCGGCTACGACGAAGTCTATCGCCATGGCGGCGGAGGCGTCGGCCAAACGCCCGACCTGTGGGACAACGCCTACTTCGATGGACATTACTTCCACAATGGCGAAATCGCAGCAGCAGAAGGGTTTTGCACCGACGTCTTCTTTGATCAAGCCAATCAGTTCATCAAAACCAACGCGGAACAAGGCAAGCCCTTCTTCGCCTACATCGCCACAAACGCGCCACATGGTCCGCTGCATTGCTCGCAGAAGTACATGGACATGTATCCGGACGAACCCAAGCCGATGGCCGCTTTCTATGGCATGATCACGAACATAGACGATAACGTCGGGCAAACTCGCAAGCTGCTAGAAGACCTGGGGATCGCCGACAATACCATCTTCATCTACACCACCGACAACGGCACGGCCGCTCCGGGCAAAGGCTTTAATGCCGGCATGCGCGGCAAAAAAGGAAGCGAGTACGACGGCGGGCACCGCGTTCCTTTCATGTGCTATTGGCCAGAGGCCGGCATGAACGTGAAACATGTCGACGACCATTTGACGCATGCGATCGACGTCGCTCCGACCTTGCTCGAAATGGTCGGCGGCCAAGGTCCCAAAGACTATCAGTTCGACGGCATCTCGATCGCTTCCCTGTTGAAGCCAGGCACCGATGTCGACTGGCAAGATCGTTTTCTCGTGACCGACTCGCAGCGCGTACGTGATCCGATCAAATGGAAACAAACCGCGGTAATGTCGCAGCAATGGCGATTGATCAACGGCAAGGAGCTGTACGACATTCAGCAAGATCCTGGCCAGAAGAACAACATCGCAGCCCAGCATCCTGAACAAGTTGCTGCGATGCGAAAGTTCTACGATCAATGGTGGGCCGAGCTCGAACCAACATTCGCCAAGACCACCGAAATCTACCTTGGCCATCCCGCCGCCCCAGAGGCTTCGCTGACCGCGCACGACTGGATTCAGCCGAGCTATCCGCCATGGGCCCAGGCTCACATTCGCTCTGGCAATGGCAACAATCCGAAGAAGAAGCCAGTGCTGCACGAAGGACACTGGGCGGTGAAAGTAATACGCGATGGCAACTACGAAGTGAGCGTTCGCCGCTGGCCTGTTGAAGCGAATCATCCGATCGTGGCTTCGCTGCCACCGGGGGAAGATGTCCCTGGTGCGAACAAAGCGATGCGAACCGTCCCTGGCAAAGCCATCGACGTCACCTCGGCCGTTCTGCGGATCAATGGCAAAGACGTCGACGAGAAAGAGGTTCCTGCCGACGCTACGGAAGTGACCTTTCAAACTCGACTGACGGCAGGCTCGCACGAGTTGTCGCCGTTGTTCCTGTTGAAGGATGGTGGCGAACTGGGGGCCTATTACACCGTGGTTCGCTTTGTCGGGGAATAATGGGATGCGTTGGATCTTGTTAGGAATTGTTCTGACCGCGTTCACCAGCGTCGGTCAGGCTGCTGATCGCCCAAACATCGTCATCTTGTACGCCGATGACATGGGCTATGGTGACCTACATGCCAACAATCCCGACTCGAAGATCCCCACGCCCAACCTCGATCGCCTCGCCAGCGAAGGGATGCGATTCACCGACGCGCACAGCTCGTCTGGTATCTGCACCCCTAGCCGCTATGCCCTGCTGACCGGAAGGTATCACTGGCGAAAGTTCCACGACATCGTTTACGCCTTCGGTCCTCCGGTGATCGCGGACGACGAGTTTACCTTACCCGAGATGCTGAAGGCTCAAGGCTATCGCACGGCCTGCATTGGCAAGTGGCACTTGGGGTGGAACTGGACCGGGCTCCTTCGTCCTGATGCTCACGTGAAGAAGGATCGCGGCAACCTGGTAATTCCGCCGGACGCGTTCGATTGGAATCAATCGATCACCGGCGGACCGACGTCGCATGGCTTCGACTATTACTTCGGCGACGACGTCCCGAACTTTCCGCCCTATGCCTGGATCGAGAACGATCGTGTTGTCGAGCCCCCGACGGTCATGCTGACGGAAACACCCAAGACGCCCGAAGGGAAGTGGAACGCTCGACGCGGACCGGCGGTTGCCGACTGGGACTTCTGGGACGTCGTCCCTCGGCTTGCGGATAAGGCGGTCGACTGGATCGGCGATCAAAAAGGCAAGCAGCAGCCGTTCTTTTTGTACGTTCCGTTCAATTCGCCTCACTCGCCGATCGTGCCGACGCCAGAGTTCGCCGGCAAGTCAAAGGCCGGTCCCTTCGGCGACTTCGTCGCGATGACCGACGCCATGGCTGGCAAGATTCTTCAGGCCTTGAAAGACAACGGCTTCGAGGACAACACGCTTGTCCTGTTCACCGCCGATAACGGTGCGGAAAACTATGCCTATGCCCGGCTCGAAAACTTCGGCCACTGGAGTTCGGCACCATTTCGTGGTGTGAAGCGTGACCTTTACGAAGGCGGCCACCACGTTCCGTTTCTGGTCCGTTGGCCAGGTCACGTGAAGCCTGGTAGCGTCAACGATTCGCTCACCAGCCAGGTCGACATAATGGGAACGCTCGCCGCGATTGTCGAAGCAGGCCTTCCGGCCGACGCCGCCCACGATAGCTACAACCAACAAGCCAATTGGACGACCGAAGAAGTTGGCCGACGCACGACGATTGTCCACAACACCTTTGCCAAAGCATATGCCATTCGGGATGGTAACTGGCTGCTGATCCAAGCCGAAAGTGGCTCGCATAATCGCGTTCCTGCCTGGTTCAATCAGCAGAAAGGCTATACCGAGGACCACCAACCTGGCGAACTTTACGATCTGGCAATCGATCCGGCTCAGAAGCATAATCTTTACAGCGAGAAGCCACAGCTCGTGGAAACGCTGAGCCAGAAACTGAAACAGATCCGCAGTCGCGGTCAGGTCCGTTAATCGAATTTCCCTCCCTGCCTGAGAACCACACCATGATTCATTTCGCGACCTTTAGCTGCGCTGCCATTGCCCTGCTCTCTTGCTTGAGCTTTGAGGCATCGGCCAAAGATCCGCCACGGCCGAATATCATCTTTGTGATGGCCGACGACATGGGCTGGGGGCAAACAGGCTATCGCAATCATCCCGTTCTGAAGACGCCGAATCTCGATTCGATGGCGAACAACGGTTTGCGATTCGAACGCTTCTATGCAGGCTGCTGCGTTTGCTCGCCGACCCGAGCCAGCGTGCTGACGGGTCGATCGCCTGACCGCTGTGGCGTGCTTTCGCATGGCTACGCATTGCGGCATCAGGAAAAGACAATTGCTCAAGCGTTGAAAGACGCCGGTTACGTCACCGGTCACTTCGGCAAGTGGCACCTCGATGGTCTGCGTGGCCCGGGGGCTCCGATCTTGAAAGACGATCCTTACAGCCCAGGTCACTTCGGTTTTGATGAATGGCTGTCGGTCACCAACTTCTTCGATCTCGATCCGTTGATGAGCCGCAATGGCGAGTTCGAACAGAAGAAGGGAGATTCGTCCGATATCATCGTGGCTGAGGCGATCGAGTTCTTGAAGAAGCACAAAGATGGTGGCGAGCCGATGTTCACGGTCATCTGGTATGGCACGCCGCACAGTCCTTTCAAAGCACTGGACGACGACAAAGTTCCGTTCGGCAACTTGAAGGTCGACTCCGAGAACCACTATGGCGAACTCGCCGCAATGGACCGCAGCATCGGCACGCTTCGGTCTGCCCTCCGCGAACTGGAAATCGCCGACAATACACTGCTTGTCTTTTGCAGCGACAACGGCGGCTTGCCACGCATCGAACCTGACACGGTCGGTGGACTGCGTGGCAACAAGGGAACCGTCTACGAAGGTGGCTTGCGTGTTCCGGCCATCATCGAATGGCCCTCGGTCATCCAGCCTCGTATCACCGAATATCCTGCGTGCACGATGGATCTGTTTCCGACCGTCGCCGATATCCTGGCGTTGCCGGAAAATGTCTTTGTGCGGCCTTTGGATGGTGTCAGCTTGAAGCCACTTCTGAATGAGGAAGTCGGGCCGCGCGTGCGACCGATTCCGTTTCGATTCCAAAAGCAAGCGGCCTGGGTCGACAACGACTGGAAACTGGTCACCACGAAACGAGATCAAGGAGCCGCCTTCGAGCTTTACCACTTGAAGGACGATCCCCATGAAGAGACGAATCTGGCCCGCGAGAAGCCCGAAGTGCTCGCCAAGCTCAAGGCTGGTTACAAGGCGTGGAACGAAGCCGTCGAAGCGAGCTTCGCGGGAAAAGACTATGCCGTAGGTAGACTTAGCGAGGCCGACCCTGAGCCACACTCGTGGACAGAAGACCCTCGCTACGAGCCATACCTGAGCGAGTGGGAAGACCGCTGGGAATTCCGTCCCTACATCAAACGCTCGAAAAAGAAATAACGGGCATCGAGCGGACTCTAAGCTGATATCTAGCCAATTTGTGGGGCTGTTTACCACATCACATCGTCACCTGTGATGTTTTTTCTTCTATTTCTTTTCAATTTGATAGTAAATAGTCTCTGGGGCGTACGATCTCTTCCAGGACAGCGCCGATATCTCCCATCCGCGCCTCCCATACCTTTTCGTAACCCTAACCCCGCATGAAGGTTACCAGCGTTTCATCGTGCAGCTCTGCACCATGTAAGCCTTTCCTCGACCTTCTTGCCGCAGTCAGCCTTGCCTCTCCTCCGCGCGCTAATCGTTGTTGTCTCATTCAGTCAGGAATCGCCCCTATGGTATCTCGGTCTGCTCAGATCGCCCGTCGCGCCTTCACGCTTGTCGAACTTCTCGTTGTGATTGCCATCATTGGTGTTTTAATCGCTCTGCTGTTGCCTGCGGTGCAACAGGCTCGCGAAGCCGCTCGCCGTTCGCAATGCACTAACAATCTGAAACAAATTGGTCTCGCCGTCCATAACTTCCACGATACGTTCGGCGAACTGCCACCATCTCGTATCAAGTACGAATACCTCGGCTGGTCTGCGGTCATTCTGCCGTTCATGGAACAAACGAGCCTGTACGATCAAATCGACTTGAAGGTCCGCTACAAAGACCAGACCACCGTCGTTCAACAAGCCAGCATCTCAGGCTATGTCTGCCCCAGCCGTCATTCCCCAGGCGACCAGACCACCGAAGTCCAAGCTGTCAACGTCGACAACGGTGCCGTTTGGGACTACGCCAGCGTCTGCGGTCCCAGCGGCGACGACTCGATCATCCGTCAGGTCGGCCGTGAGAAAGGAATGATCGTTGTGGCGAAGGGTGATCAAAACGCGTACGAAACGCAGACCAATTTCGCATCCGTCACCGATGGCTTATCGAACACCATCATGATTGGCGAACGCCACATTCATAACGACAAGCTGCGCAACGAAAAAACCGGGCACGATGGTCCGATTCTCAGTGGTTGGGCTTACACCACGATGCGTGCGGCTGGCACCGATTACCCCTTGGCCCAGCACAAAAGGGACAACGTGGGCGGGGTCGAGCACCTGGTATTTGGTAGCTTCCACCCAGGCATCGTCAACTTTGTGATGGGAGACGCGAGCGTTCAATCGATCCAAGTGAACATCGACGAAACGAACCTTGGCCGACTGGCCAATCGTGAAGATGGTCAGGTCATCGACGTCTCGTTCTAATTCTCACATCCCAAATATGAGTTCTCAGCGATGCGAACCCCTACAGTTTTCAAATTGCTACTGCTCTTCGCGGGCATCCTGATTTTGGGCTGCGGAAGTAGCAGTGATATCCAACCGGTGACCGGCAAAGTTTTGCTTTCGGATGGCTCGCCCGCCGACGCTGGCGTCATCAAGTTCCGCACCGTCTCGGACGAAGGCGAAGAGGTGAAAGCCTTTGGCCAGATCCAGTCGGACGGAAGCTTTCAATTGACCACCTTCGACGAGGGTGATGGTGCTTTTTTAGGTGAGCATGAAGCCCTCTTATTCTTGCCTGCGATCGGAGATGGCCAGCGTCCCATGAAGACGAAGTCATTTCCCACGAAATACCGTAATTACGAAACGTCCGGACTCAAGTTCAACGTGGGCCCGGGGGAGAACGACTTCGTAATTCGGTTGGAGGCCCGATAACGGCCTTCGGGGGTTAGCCTGACGGCAAGGCGCTAGGCTGCCCCCTTTTTCCTACATTTTCGAGGAGAATCCCGTAGTAAACTGAGGTCCCAGCGTACGATCTTAAAGTAGAGAGCCTGCGAAGACTTCCGCTTTGCTGGCCTTTTCCTTCCCACGATTCCCCGCCGAAACATGCCGCACGAACCATCAGAACGCACTCCTCTGGAAGATGTCGCTCAAGACGAGCGATATGCGGACTTCCTCGCCTACTTCTCGGCGGACTGCGATCGGCTGCATGCATACATTTATTCGCTGCTGCCTCACCATGCCGATGCGGACGATGTGTTTCAGCGATGCAGCATTTTGCTGTGGAAGAAGTTCGATACGTTTGACCAACAACGAGATTTCTTATCGTGGGCCTGCGGGGTGGCATTTTACGAAGTGAAAAACTTCCTTCGCACTGCCCAACGCGACCGGCTTCAGTTCAGCGAATCGTTACTCGATTTGTTGGCGGAAAAGCGGCAAGAAGATCTTTCCAAAGGTGCCGATCACCTGGCTGCGCTGCGACAATGCGTGAAGAAGCTGACCGAGCATCAACAGCAATTAGTCTGGAAAGCCTATAGCAGTGCGATGACCACCGCCGAGCTGGCCGCCGCGTCAGGTCGTTCGGCCCAGACCCTTTACAATCAGTTGGCAACCATTCGCCGCAAGCTGGCCCAATGTGTCCAGATGCGACTCGCCGCCACAGGAGAGGACGCATGAATCGCGACATCAACCAACGTCTGATCGAACTGGTGCATCACAGCGTGCAAGGTACGCTGACTTCGGCCGACCATGCCGAACTCGAACAGTTGCTTCTGGAAAGCTCTGCCGTTCGAGAGCAATATTTCTTGCTCGTCGACCTGGAATATGGCCTGGCGAAGCTGGCCGAAGAAGAAGCTGGCAAACCATTCCCAACCCGCTCGACACCACTGTCCGCGAACAACACCCCATCCCCAGCCAGCTTTGCCTGGCCTTTGATCGCGTTGACACTGGTTGGTTTGATTGCGATTCCGTTGGCCGGCTGGCTGATGCAAGATCGCGATGTCGCGAAGATCAATCCGCTACCAGAGACAACGTCCCCTGCCCTCGCGAGTGATCTGGCTGCCCCACAGCCATCGCCTGCGATGCAGATCGTTCAATTGGCACGCACGCGTTTCTTCGACGAACCTCAGGCATTCGCTCCTGGCGACTCGCTGCAGCTCGATCACGACTATGCCCTGGTCGAAGGGAGCGTGCAGATGCGAAGCAGCACCGGTGCCGAGATGATCGTCCAGGCACCGGCCGTCTTCTCGATCCAATCGGCCGAACAGGTCTTGCTGAAAGTCGGTAACTGCTCGGTCTACGCTCCTGATGGAGCAGAAGGCTTCCGAGTGCTGACGCCTCAGGCCGAAGTGGTCGACAAAGGAACTCGCTTCTCGATCAACGTGAAGGAATCTGGCGAAGCCGATGTCGAAGTGATCGAAGGTGCCGCTGAAGTCTTCCCGGTTGGCCAGGACGAAAAGTCGACCTCGGCTGGTTTACTGCTGGAAGCTGGTCAGGCCCGTGCCATCAATGCCTTGGGGGAAATCGCGTCGACCGATTCCGCCCGCTTCGGCGAAACCTATCGCGCGACGCTCCCGGATCGCATCGTCTCGTTCGAGGCAACGCCCAAGAATGCCGACGATCCGAATCAACTACAAAGCGTTACCGTCCAGCGTGGTGGCAAGTCGTTCACCTACAATGTCGATCAGCTTGTTGGGTTTGATCTGATTCATTTCAAAGTCGGGACCAATACCAACAACATGACCACGCCGCTGGTCAGCATCGACATGAAGCAAGGGGATGACTCCCGTCGCCGAGTCGAATACCTCGATCGCGATCGCTCGCTCTGCACTGGCCTGCTGAACCCAGGCGGCAATGCGATTCCACTGACCACCGATCCTGACATCACGAGCGAAGACCTCGACGTCAGAACGCCTGGTCTGGCGATTCGATTCGAGCAACCCGTCGTGAACGGCCCTGGCCCAGACATTGTCTTCTTCGACCTTCAGGTCGTGCATCATCCAGAACAAGGCGATCCTTTTCATGTTTCGCCGCTGCATTTCGAGACCGGACTGAAGACCGTCACGATTGCCAACTACGACATTTCATTGGCGGACCGTGGTGCCCACGCACTCTGCAACTTCCGCCTCTATGGCTTCGACCGACGTATCCGCAGCATCGAAGAACTTTGCCGAGCCAATCACAACAACGGTGTCGCCCACGCGGTGCCGGCGAAGGTGATTGCCACCGGCATCGATCTTTCCGATCTCGGCTATCCGGAAGGTGCCGAAGTCCACGAGTTGTTCATCCAGGATGCGATGGACGACGACAACCTTATCGATCCTGTCTTCATCGGTGGATTCCCCCCGGTAACGCCACCCGCCTCAACCCAAGAGCCCACCTCAACGGAAGAGTAAATCATGCCACGTCCCCTCCGACTCACGATGTCGCTCGCCATGGTGCTGGTAACCAGCATCGTGGTCCTGCCGCTCCATGCCGACGAGAAAGAAGACGCGCACTTCTTCGAGACGAAAGTGCGTCCGCTGCTGGCTCAACACTGCTTCGGCTGCCATGGCCCGAAAGAGCAGAAGTCGGACCTTCGCATGGATCGCAAGAACCATTTCATGAAGGGTGGCAGTGCCGGCCCGATTGTGGTCCCAGGCAAGCCCGAGGAAAGCGATTTGATCGCGGCCGTGAAGTACGAAAGTTACGAGATGCCTCCGTCCGGGCAACTGCCAGACAAAGACATCGCGATCCTGGAAGCCTGGGTGAAAAACGGAGCTTACTGGCCAGAACATTCGGGCGAGCAGCGTGAAGAAGATGGACCGTTCACCCAAGAAGATCTTTCGTGGTGGGCTTTCCAGCCGCTGTCGCATCCGAAGATTCCTAAGGTCGGCAAAGACGATCACGTCGAAAATCCGATCGACAACTTCGTTCTGGCAAAGCTCAAAGACCAGAAGCTGGCCCCAGCCCCCGCTGCTCCCCGCCGCGAATTGATCCGTCGCGTTTACTTCGACATGCTGGGCGTTCCGCCAACGGCTGAAGAAGTGGAAGCATTCGTCGCCGATAAAAGCCCGACCGCCTACCAGGAACTGGTCGACCGCGTGCTGGAAGATCCTCGCTACGGGCAACGCTGGGCAACGCACTGGCTCGATGTCGTGCGTTATGCCGATTCCGATGGCTATCGCCAGGATGCCTATCGTCCGCTGGCATGGCGGTATCGCGACTACGTGATCCGCAGCCTGAATGAAGACAAGCCTTACAATCAGTTCATGAGCGAACAACTGGCTGGCGATGAAATCGCTCCGCACGATCCGGATGCGATGATCGCGACTTACTTTCTGCGAGGTGGCGTCTACGAATACAACAGCCGCGACGCGGAAGGCCAGCAGGTATTGATCCTGGACGAACTGACCGACACCGTGGGTGACGTGTTCATGGGGATGGGGATCGCCTGTGCCCATTGCCACAACCACAAGTTCGACCCGATCCTGCATGACGACTATTACCGCCTGCAAGCGTTCTTCAAACCGATGGTCTGGAAGAACGATCAACCGATTGCCACCGCGGAAGAACAAAAGAAGTACGCCGAAGATCTCGCCAAATGGGAAACGAAGCATGCGGAACTGATCAGCAAGATTGCCGAGATCGAAGAGAAGCCTCGCGAGAAAGCTCGCCGTAAGGCGGTTGAGATGTTCCCGGAAGAAGTCCAGGAAATGTACTGGAAGCCTGCCGACGAACGCACGACCTACGAGAACCAGATCTTCTACCTGGTCGAGGAACAAGTCGGCTTCGAGCATGACCGTTTGACCAACTACATTCCGAAGGACAAGAAACAACACTGGGAAGATCTGAAGAAGAAGCTGCAGGACGTGCTCGGTCAGAAGCCAAAATCGCTGCCAGTCGCGAACGTTGCTGTCGATGCTCGCGGCACGATCCCGCCGACAATCAATCCCGACGACAAGACGAAGCGAGAAATCAAGCCGGGCTTCCTGACGATTCTCGACGCCGATAACGCCGAAATCGATCCTTCGTCGATCGAGAACTCACACAGCAGCGGTCGCCGTGCGGCGTTGGCCAAGTGGCTCTCGCGTGACGACAATCCACTCTCACCACGCGTGATTGTGAATCGCATTTGGCAGTATCACTTTGGTGTGGGCCTTTCCGGCAACTCGAGCGACTTCGGTCGCCTGGGCGAGCCACCATCCCACCCGGAACTACTCGACTGGCTCACCGGCGAGTTCATCCAGAATAACTGGCGGATGAAGCCGATCCATCGGGCCATCCTGCTTTCAGCAACCTATCAGCAGACCTCACTGGTCGACATGCCGGAAACAGCCAAGATGGTCGACCCGAAAAATCGGCTACTGTGGAAGTTTCCTTCGCGTCGATTGGACGCAGAACAGATTCGCGACGCAATGCTGGCGGTCAGCGGCGAGCTTTCCGAAAAGACCGAAGGCCCAGCCTCGTCCAGCAACAGCCCGGTTCGGACCGTCTTCACCAAGAAGATGCGTAACTCGCCGGATGCCCTGCTGGAGAGCTTTGACTCACCCAATGGTTTCGCCAGTGTGGCTCAGCGTAATGCGACCACTACCGCCACCCAGTCGCTGCTGATGATCAACGGTGACTGGACGCTGAAGCGTTCCGAAGCGATGGCCAAGCGGCTTTACCGCGAGCATGGCACCGACTTCGCCGCGATCGTTCGCGAGAGCATTGAAGAATCCTACGGGCGTCCAGCCCAGCCAGAAGAAGTGGAATTGGCACTGACCTATATTGAGCAGCAAGTTGCCTACAACCGCGAGTTGAACAAGGCCAACGCGGGCGACATCCCGTCGACCGCGCTGCTGGACGAACCTCAGATGCAGCGATGGAGCACCGCCTTCAACATCAACGATTCCATCGGGCATCAGACGTTGACCCTGCCCGATACGAAAGCTTTGCCATCGCATAACTTCTCGATTGAAGCGATCGTGTTCAATCGCACCCTCTTTAAAGACGCGTCGGTTCGTACCATCGCCTCGCACTGGAACGGGTCGAATTCGACGCCAGGCTGGAACTTCGGCATCACCAGCGAAAAGTCAGCCTATCG
The DNA here is from genome assembly GCF_039541315.1 of Bremerella cremea. GTDB lineage: Bacteria > Planctomycetota > Planctomycetia > Pirellulales > Pirellulaceae > Bremerella > Bremerella cremea. The sequence continues at coordinate 1,690,530 of NZ_BAABFZ010000003.1, forward strand.
TCCCCGCAATCTGATTCTTCAGTTGATCGGCAAAGACAAGGGCGGCAATGTGAAGTACGAAGTGGTTCCTTCCAACATTCGCATCCCCGCCGACAAGCCTTACTACGTGGCAGCCTCGGTGAACTTCGACAAGGGAACCGTAACCTTCTTTGCCCGTGACATGTCGTACGACGAATCGGAACTCGAAACGGCCGTCGTGAAGACTTCGATCGTCGGCGATTGCGGGACCCAGTCGCTTCGCTTCTGCGTGGGTGGCCGGGACTCGAAGAGTTCTCACAACTGGGATGGCTTGATTGACGAAGTTCGCCTTTCGCGAGAAGCGATCTCCGAAGATTCACAGATCATGATCAACAATCCGAACAGCCTGGTGACCGACGACACGGTCGGTATGTGGCGATTTGTTCGCTCCGATCCACGCGGCCCCTTGGCCGAGATGGAGAGCGACCAGTACGAACTGGAACTGAATACCAGCAACGAGCGGCACGGCCTCACACCGGAGCTGACCGCTTTGAGCGACTTCTGCCACGTGCTGCTGAACTCGAGTGAGTTTCAGTTCATGGACTAAGTCGTCGCCGCCCCTGATTGCCTACCTCACCCAACTCCGAAGGGAGCCCTATCATGACCAATCGACCTCACATCGAAGTCCCCACTTCGCGTCGCGAATTCCTCGCCAAATCTGGTGGGGGATTTGGAGCTATGGCTCTGGCAGCGTTGATGGGAGGCGAAGCGTCGGCGGCTCCGGTCGATCCTCGTGCGCCCAAGACAACGCACTTCCCGTCGAAGGTGAAGAACGTCATCTTCTTGTTCATGGAAGGTGGCCCGAGCCATATCGACCTGTTCGATCCCAAGCCTCTGCTGAACGAACTGGCCGGCCAAAAGCTGCCCGAAAGCTTCGGCAAAGTGATTCTGGCGATGGGCGAGAACGACGCTCCGCTGATGCGTTGCCCTCGTAAGTGGAAGCAACATGGTGAAAGTGGTCTGTGGGTATCCGACTGGTTCCCCGAGATCGCGACCTGTGCCGACGACCTGTGCGTGATTCGCTCGTGCGTTTCAGACGGGATCAATCACTCCTCTGGTGTTTGTCAGATGAACACCGGCCACGTGATCGGTGGCCGGCCATCGCTGGGTGCCTGGGCAACCTACGGGCTGGGAACTGAAAACCAGGACATGCCTGCCTTTGTCGTTCTCACCGATGGTAAGGGACAAGTCGTGAATGGTCCACGTAACTGGGGCAGCGGTTTCATGCCGGCGGCTTACCAGGGCGTTCAGTTCAAGTCAGGTGCCGATCCGATTCTGAACTTGAATCCACCAAGCCACATCTCTAACAAGCGTCAGCGAGCCAAGCTTGACCTGCTGGGGCAGTTCGACCGCAACCACGCCGATCAGCGGAGCGACGTTTCGGAACTGGAAGCCCGTATCAAGTCGTACGAACTGGCGTTCCGCATGCAATCGGCCGCTCCCGAGATCGTCGATCTGTCGACCGAGACCGAGGAGACCAAGCTGCTTTATGGCTTGGATCAAAAAGAAACGAATGTCTTCGGCAGCAACTGTCTGTTGGCACGTCGTCTGGTCGAGAATGGTGTTCGGTTCGTTCAACTTTACAGCGGAGCCGGCAGCGGCTGGGACGCTCACAGCAACATCGAAGGTAATCATGGCCGGCTGTGCAAAGAAGTCGACAAGCCCATCGCCGGTCTGCTGAAAGACCTGAAGCGTCGCGGCCTGTGGGACGAAACGCTGGTGATCTGGGGCGGCGAGTTCGGACGAACGCCGATGTCCGAAAAAGGAAACGGTCGCGATCACAACCCAACTGGGTTCACCATGTGGATGGCTGGTGGGGCGATCCCAGGCGGCCGCACCATTGGTTCGACCGACGAGCTGGGCCTGAAGGCGGTCGAGAATCCACTGCATGTCCACGACCTGCACGCAACCATTATGCGTGTGCTGGGTGTCGACCACACCAAGATGATCTATCGCCACAAAGGTCGTCCGGAACGGATCGACATGAACGAAGGTCGAGCAGAACTGAAGGTGCTTGGCCTCGGCTAAGTGACCTACATCATTCGGCGTGGAGTGGCGTAGTCGCGAATCTGATCGGTGACCAGGTCATACGGCCAGAAGATCAACCACGACTGCTCCTCGCCGGAGGCTTCGCACAGCGTCTCGAAGCTTTCGACGACGCGTACCTCGCTCCAACCCAAATCTGCCGCGGGCAAATCATCTGGCAGGAATCGCCGTACCGTCGCAGGGCAATCCGGCAGATAGTTCAGCACCAGAAGCGGCCCGAACGAATCGCGGCGAATGAGCGCCGGTAAGTGTCCCTGAAATTCGGTCGAAAGTCCAAACACGACGCCTTGGCCGGGATGGGCTTCGCGGCGATCGAGTTCGTTCCATCGATCGGTCAGCTCTTTCGCCGAACGGTACAGCACCACCGTCCAGTTGGCCTGACCAAACACGACATGGACTGCCAGCAACTCTTCTTCCGAGTGCTGCAACGAATGCTGCTTGCTCCAATCCGCGGCCACGGAAGGAGTGCGACAGATGAGATCCAATGCGTGGGGCGCGCCGGTCAGAACAGCATTGGGGTGCTCAGGTCCCAAAGTCAGGGAGTGTGAGTTTGTGCGTATCATCACAGAGTCCTTGAAGCGCGAAGCGACAGTAAACGGTCGTGGGGTTTGTTCCGTTTCTTTCTACGCTGGTTGGATAAGATACAGATGAGGCGAAGATAAGTTCCACTTCATTTTAAGCGTAGTCATTCAATATCGACACGTATTTGTCGCGGAAATCAGTCGAACATGAAGCCGAATTTATCTTCAATCCTTCTGCCAGCAGACTGGCTGCTAGAATCTCTAGAGTGGCCTTCGTGCCCCAAAACCAAACAGAGCCAACCCTAACGCAGGCCATTTGTGAGTAGCCGCATTCTGATCGTAGAAGACGAAGCCCCCATCGCCGATTTTTTGCTGCGCGGATTAGGGGAAGAAGGCTATTGGGTCGAGCGTGCCGCCGATGGACAGTCCGCCTGGGATTTGCTGCAAACCACATCCTACGATCTGATTCTTTTGGACTGGTGGCTACCCGGCCTGGACGGGATTGATGTGCTGCGAAGCTTCCGTGCGATCAATCGCACAACGCCAGTGCTGTTTCTCACCGCCCGCGATGCTGTCACGCAGCGGGTCGAAGGACTTGATGCAGGGGCGGATGATTATCTGGTCAAACCGTTCGCCTTCGCGGAACTTCTGGCACGTGTCCGGGCCCTCCTTCGCCGGCCAGAGCAACACTCGAGCCTGATGCTTGAATACAAAGACATCCGCGCCGATCTTGGCTCGCAGAAGGCAACGCGTGACGGATCGGCACTCGACCTGACGGCGAAAGAGTTCTCGCTGCTGTGCTTGTTCCTGCAAAACCCTGGCAAGATCCTGACGCGAACCCGGATCTTCGATTCGGTGTGGGGCGACAACTTCGACGGCCATTCCAACACGATCGAAGTCCATGTGAAAGAACTGCGTCGGAAGCTCGAAAAGCATGGACCGCGCGTGATTCTAACTCGCCGTAATCGTGGTTACCTGCTGGAAGAAACCGAGGCTTAAGATGACACTCGTCGATCGAGTTTCGGCATTCTTTCTGGCAGCCTTGGCGGTTTGCCTGGTGACGTTGTCCGCGGTGATGTACCTCGTCATCGAGCACTACATCTATGCCCGCTTCGATGGTCAGCTGCGTGGTTCGCTGCATGTGTTGGCCGCCGTGATCGAAGCCGAAGAAGACTCGATCAAATGGCAACCTCTGGAACATGCCATCGAGCTATGGCGTGATCAGGCGCCTGAAGATATTCGCTGGGTGCTTGTCGGCGAGAAGGGCCAGGTCATCGATCAAACGACCCACCATCATGGCCCGCATGAAATCGACGCCGACCTCCTTTCGCTTGCCCATACCCGCATGGCGACTGCCAACGATCCGATTGAGATCGGCAAATGGCGTTGCCTGCAGGAAGAGATTGTCGCTCTCGATCCACTGCCAGAATCGGAACGTGAAGAAGACGACTTCGAACGCATCCTGGTTACGGTCGCGCGACCTGCCAAGCAGCTGGAAGTCGACATGTTTCGACTTGGGGTTTTATTCACACTGCTGCCACTGGTGATGTGGATCGTCGCCGCGCTGCTTGGGCGGGCCTTTTGCCGCCGTGCCTTGCGCCCAGTGCACGACATCGCCAAGCAAGCCCACCGGATCAAGCCAAACGATTTCTCGTCGCGACTGCCGGTGTCTCCCCAGCGAGACGAATTGGCCGACATGGCTGAGGCATTCAACGGACTGCTCGATCGACTGGAACAATCGTTCTTACGGCAGCAAGCGTTTGCAGGAGACGCAGCTCATCAGTTGAAGACACCACTGACCGCCCTGCGAGGACAGATCGATGTGGCCCTGCTCCGTTCACGTTCACCCGAGGAATATCAGCGCACACTCCAGACGCTCTGCGAGCAGACGCTTCAGTTGCAGCACATTATCGAAGCACTCTTGATGCTGGCTCGCGACGACCAGGAAGAACCCGACGATTGGCAATCGGTCGAGTTGGGCGAATGGTTTGCCAGCTATCGCGCGAAGTGGTCGAACCATGCCCGAGCCGGCGATCTACATTGGCCTTCAGTGGCCGAATGGTCGGTCCCCACTTCGCCAGGGCTGCTGCAAGTTGTGCTCGATAACTTCCTCGAGAACGCCTTCAAGTTCAGCCCCGATGGCACCCCCATCGAAATCACTTGCCATCCGCAGCGAGATCACGTCGAGATCTCGGTGATCAACGAAGGCGGATCGATCCAGGCGGAAGACCAGGAGCGGATCTTTGAACCGTTCTATCGCTCTGAAACGGCTCGCCGCCAAGGCATCGCCGGCACCGGCCTCGGCCTGGCAATGGTCGCGCGAATTGCCCGTCGCCTCCATGGGGACGTTCGCGTTGATTCCCCAAATGAATCAAAATCCAGATTCACGCTGCAGATTCCGAGCTAGACTTGGCCAACCGCAGGCGGCATGTGCTGTCAGCGATGTCTCCTTTGCTCATACAGAATCGCGCCAAAACCGATCACGATTTGACCACGCTTGTTTAGATCTGATCAAATTTCGACTTCGTGAAATTTTTCCCATTTACATATTTCTCGAGCCTTGGGACACTGCCCGAAGAAGGAAATATTGTTGTAGGGATACAGCGACGATGTCGCATCGTTCTAGGCGGAATGATGAACGTTGGGCATTAGGATTTAGTGGAATCGGAACCTCAGAATTAAGGAGTCCAACCATGGTCCGCTTTGCCATCATCGAGGTAAATCGAACTCTGACAATCGCTCAAGTCACGCCAGGCCAACTGCCTGAAGACACCGCTCGCGAAGAGCGGGGTTACCTGGTCGACCCGGGCACGTACCGGTCGTACGATCAGGCTCGCGCCGTGCTGAACAAGATCCTACGGATTGAATCCGTCGAAACCGACCTGGCCCCTTCACAGGCTTAGGCCGGCTTTGTTGTTGAGATCTCGCAGGGACTCCTCTCCCTGCGATTTTCTCAAAATTTTTCGAGTGCGCCGCTTCTCTTTCGCCTCGTTCCTTTAGGCTAGGCGCCCCGTCACGCAGAGGGATCTTGGGCCGTACAATCAGTACGATCCGACTGGATTCTCTCATCAGACTCTTCGATTGTGACGCAATTCAACGAACCAAATCTTGGTTCGCCTTCCATTTCAGTCCCTCGGGCAATCGTCCGCCCCAAGGGATGTCCGCGCGCGATTGAACCTCGGTCGAGCCTGATTAGTATGAAATGAAGCAACAATGTCCGTCCCCAATTCATACTCCCTAGTTTTCGCCTTTCTGTTTTGGAGGCCCCTTTCGATGATTACACGTATTTTTGCATCCCTGGCCCTGGTAGCGATCGTAGGCAGCTCGCTCGTATCGACCGCCGAAGCTGGTTTGTTTGGCCGCCGTGCAAGCTTCCCTGGGCACCACGCTCCTCGTACCTCGTATCGCGTCTACAACTCGACTCCTAGCTATTCGACGCCTGCGATCAGCATCATCCGCCACGTCAACGATCCTTCGATGTTCTTGAACGAATCGAACTACGGCGAAAGCTAATCGCAAACTGCTCACTCCAAGCACGGCAGCCATGTTTGTTCTGCAAACGTGGCTGTTTTTATGCGCGATCGCTCGTGGCAAGAAACGACCATGCCCGCACGAGGCGGGCAAGGAAGCTGGGAGCAGGAGCTATCGAGTCTGAATGGCAGTTATTATTCGCCGTAGCTACTTTGATTGCGAGGCAGTGTAGCGACGTGTGGCACTTCTACCGCATTCGCATCGGCGACCGGCGATTTTCCGCCGCCAGTCGAATCGATCGCGCCACCACAGCTGTCGCAGCAGAATTCAACGACACACTTATAAACCGGCACCTCTACCGTGATGGTCTTTTTGACCAACACTTTCCGGGTACGGCAATGCGTCGCCACAGGAGCCTTGGTGCAGCAGCCAGCGGCACAATCGCCACAGCCTGCTTCGCCACAGCCCATCTTCTTATGTCCCCACAGCGAGATGCCAAACAAACTGTCCGGCAACATCGAACTAGGCAGCAGGCCGCAGACGTCTTCGCATTCGCAATCGAAGACCGTCTTCTTGACCTTCTTCATTTCGCAGACAATTCGCGTGTGCTTCTGACAGGCACATTGCTGAGTACAGCGAGCACAGCACGATGGCTCGCCGTAAACGACTTGTGGCATCGACTCGACCGGAGGCACCTTCGTCGCGACAGGCACCGCCTTTTCCATTTGGACAGGAACCGGCGGGATCACAAATGGCTCTTGCGAGCGGACCTGACCTGAGAAACAAGCCAGCATCGCAACCAGCATCAGCGTTAGAATCTTGGTACGCATTGTTCTTTCCCTTGTGGGCAATATTCGTAGTTCTTTCGTGTTCAACTTGATAAGCGAAGTGGGCGTCGTGGCGACTAAAAGTCGTACTGCATTCGCATCTGGAAGATCTGCAGCACGCCATCCGAAGCGACCTGATCCTCAGTGTTCGAGTAGACGTACTCGAACATCGCTCGTGAGAACGGGCTGAGATACCAGTTCAAGCCAACCAGGTGGCGATGGTCGCGACCACCGAAAATGTTGTCGCTGTTCAAATCGTCGTGAGCGAATCGGTACGCCAGTTCCCAGGCACCCCAGCCATTGCAGATATAGTTATCTTCTGTACGAACCCGGAAGAAGTTCTCGTAAGGAACCACGCGATTGGCGAACGAACCCGACTTGCGGTTGTAGGCCCGGTTCTCACCGGTCAGCACGTAGCTGGCTTGAATGTAGTAATGGTTGAGTGCTTCCGAACCGAAGTCATCCGTATCGATCGAAGCGATATGGTATTCCGACTGCAAAATGAACGAACCATAAGCGTAAGCAGCTTCCAGTTCCAACTGTTGGTAAGAGTCGGCATTGATCACGCCGGTGTCGACGATGATCGGAGCCAGGGCCGAGTCAGGTCGGTTCTGGAACTGAGCTGTTCCGTCGCCCAGATGTCGCCAGCTGTAGCCGGCACCAACGTGGATCAGACCACGTCCGCCGCTGGCTTCGTCGTACCATGGCAAGTACGTCACACGCCCGGTGATCGCCGAGGAGTCATTGTCATTCTGATAGAAAGGCGGCTTGGAGCCAACTTCGGAAACGAACAGACCGACCCCATAGGTCCAGTTGGCTTCGTCGTTGTTCGAGTGAGCCATGATGCCCATGTTACGTCCAAGATTGAACGGACTGGCACGTTCCATCGTGGTCAGATACTTGTTCGGGGTAAGCTGTTCCATGCCCCACGGCTCGAAGAAGTGCCCCACGCGAAAGTTCTGGATGTAAGGGAGTTCGCCAAAGTCGAGGTAAACGTCGAGCAAGCTGACCTGACCGGCGAGATCGAACCACAAGCGGTACTCGGTGTTTTCGAGCATGTTGCCTTTCAGTTCGACCCATGCCCAGCGAACCTTCATCGCGTTTTCGGCATCACCGACCTGATCCATGCTCTCGTCGTTCTGCCCAAAGACGGCCGAGTCGATAAAGACACGTCCGCCGACGTTGACCGATGGCTTGAGAGCCGCTTTGGCTGCCGCGGCTGCCTCCGCCTTCTCAACCGACTTTCTCCATTTCATTAACGCGTCGACGTCGCCGATCAGGTCTGGGGCAGCGCTGCCGGGGGCACTTACATTCATGGCAGGCGTCTCGAACTTGGAACGATTCAGCTCTCGTTTCAATTCGTCGATCTGCGCTTGCAGTGCCGCGGCTTGATCCGCCGTGATCATTTCTGCCGTCGGCGGTGGTGGAAGAGGCGTGGGATAATAGGTTGGTCCCGCGAACTCATACTGAGCCATTGCCGTATGGCAATAGCTCACCATCACGACTGTGGCAATCACAATCCATCGTTTCATTGAAATCTGCCCCGAAGATAATTTCAGAATTTCGAGATAAACCGGTTCAACCGTCCCCCGGCATCAACTGGTTCGACTTCACACCACTATGGGCTAGACGCTTTGTTGCGCTTTACGGGCTTTGATGATGATTCCCGCAGTCCCCGATTTTCTGTTATTCCAGCTACGGTGAGTTTGGCGCCTACTCTCTGCATAATTCCGGACTTGAGCCCACCACCCGAATGGGATGCCTTTCCCGCTCTCTAGCATGGCATTTCGGGTCAAAACGATGCAGGTTACCGCAATTGAGGGCCAAATCGAGATCATCCTTGCGCCTTACTGCTCATGAAACCTCCATGTGACCTAGGGTTCTGCAATCGCGTTGTCATTGGTGGCGACGCTCACATTTATCAAGGATCTGAACATGTGGCTTCCAAAGGCCACGGGGCAGGAGATTCAGCATGTTTAACACCAAGGGCAAAATCGGGGGGCTGGTGGCAATCAGTTGCCTGTCGCTCGTTCTTCTCATTGGTCTCGGGTGGTACGCCCTCTCTTCGCAAGTGAAGAGTCTCGACGACATCGTCGACAATCAATTTCTGGTTCTGATCGACGAAAAAGTTACACCGCTGCTGAAGGACGAAATCCTTCCGTTCCTGAACGAAGACCTGGTGCGAATGCAAGAGATGCAGGCAAGTATCGTGCTGATGCTCGATGCCGACCGCGATGCTTACCAGGCGTTGGTTGCTGAGATCGAAGCCCGTAACATGTCCCAGACCGGCAATGACAATCAGGAAGAATATGCCGGTTTTGTCAAGGATCACGAGGACAATATCGGTCAAATCGATCGCCGAGTTGGGCAGTCGCGTGATGGCATCTTCAGCCAAGAGGCGATGGCTCACCTCGACGAATCGCTCGCTCGTCTGGAAGAATGGAAAGTGATTACCCGTCAGATCGTTGCCAGGTCGGCACCCGGCAACGAATACAACGACGAGCAAATGGACAAGATGATCGCGGAGTCGCTGGTTGCCTTTGAAGCCTTCCGCGAACCGCTGGATGGTGCCAAAGAACAGCTGCAGCTCGATATCGCCGCTGCCCTGGAAGCGATTCAGAAAAAGAAGCAGTTGATCAACGAAAGCGAACAGAAAGCGAGCGAAAGCCGTGAGTCCGTGGTCGCGACTTCGCAAGACGTCCGCCAGACTGCCTCCGCTTCGGTGACTAGCTTCCTAGTGATTGGCGGTCTCGCGATTTTGTTGACGATGGTCCTGGGTGTCCTGATCGCTCGCTCGATCATCGCACCGCTCAACACCACGATTCAAATGCTCGATGGTATTGCCGCTTCCGGCGGCGACCTCACCCAGCGACTGGTGATGGATCGTAAAGATGAGTTCGGCATTCTGGCCAACTCGTTCAATCGCTTCGTCGAGAAGATTCAGCATGTGGTCAGCCGGATTGCTTCCAACTCGGAAGTGCTCGTGACCTCGTCCAACGAACTGAACGCCACCGCCGGCAGTTTGTCGAAGGGTGCCGAAGATACTTCGCTGCGAAGTTCGTCGGTCGCCGCCGCCGCGGAAGAAATGTCGGTCTCGATTACCAACATTCAGCGTACAACTCACGACATGAACGACAGTTTCAACATGGTTGCGACCGCGGTCGACGAAATGACTCGCAGCATTTCCGAAATCGCCACCAACACCGAACAGTCGTCGTCGATCGCCAACTCCGCTTCGGTGACGGTTGGTAGCAGCCACGAAAAGATGCAAGTCCTGAGTCAGGCCGCCGAAGAAATCGGCCGCGTGACCGAAGTGATTCAAGACATCGCCGAGCAAACCAACCTGCTCGCTTTAAACGCGACCATCGAAGCATCGCGAGCCGGGGAAGCTGGCCGAGGTTTCGCTGTGGTTGCCACCGAAGTGAAGGCTCTGGCCCGTCAAACGGCCGAAGCGACCGACGACATCCGCAAGCGAATCGCCGGTATCCAAAGCTCGGCCACGCTCGCCGTCGAAACGATCTCGGACGTCGACAACGTTGTCAAACAGGTTCACGACATCTCGATGACGATTGCTGCCGCGGTGGAAGAGCAGCGCTGCGTCGCTCAAAGCATCTCGGAACAGTTGACCAACGTCGCCTCCGGCGTTCAGTCGGTCTCGCATAGCCTCGATCAGTCGAGCGAAGCGAGTGCGGAAGTCAGCCGCAACATCGCCCAGGTCGACGATGTCGCCAGCCGCACGGCATGCGACGCCGCCAAGACCGGCGAAGTCGGTACGCGAATGACATCGCTCGCTGCACAGTTGAAAGAAACCCTGGCCGAGTTCAGCTACTAAGCACAACTCAGTCGAATTCGACCCACAGCCAAGTCCGGCAGGAATCTCCTGCCGGACTTGTTTTGTTTCTTGGTGACACTCAGGGAGTCAGCGACACCAACTCCCCTTCTCCGATCACGACACCAAACGCATCCAGTAGATACTGGTTTGCTTCGTCAGAGCTCGCCTGGGCATTCTGGCTAAGCAGCAGCTTACCATCGAACGCAACCTTGCTTGGCGTGGAACGTTCCTCTGGAACTCCTAATCGAACGACTGCGAAGCGTGAAGCATCGTCCTTGCGATACTGAATCACCGCCGCGTGAGCCAGACCATCCCACTTTGCCTTCAACGTTTCACCGGCCATCACACCGGAAGCTTTCCATTGCTTTCGCATGGCAATCAAGTCTCGATACCAGGCCAACGTCTCCGCGTTTCCTTGCTCGTTCGAGCCAATCCGCGAACGTTCGAACGCTTCGCTCGACAAACAAGAAATCGTCTCGGCCCAGCTATGCTGCGGATACTCCCGACGCCGACCTTCCTCAACGGCAACGCGCAGATGGGCATCGCCGAAGTCGGTGAAGAAATAGAACGGACTCTCCGACGCGAACTCTTCCCCCATGAACAACATCGGAATCGCCGGCAACATCAACATAATGGCCGCCGACGCACGATGTGCCTCGTGCGAGGTGACCTGGTGCAGTCGGCCACCATCGGGATGGTTGCCGATGAAGTCGTGGTTTTGAATCGAAAAGATCAACGACTCCCAGTCGTCAGAAGTTGCGTCTTCCGATAGCGGGATTCGGCGACGCTTCTTCTCGAACGTTCCGAGGAAGGCGTACCCGCGCCGCAAAACCGTGTCGATATCTTCCCCCGGCAAGTAGCGTCGATCCGACATATGCTCGTCCGGACGAATCTCAGCCGCGACCGCGTGCAGAAAGTCGTCGCACCAGATCGCATCGAAACCATAGCCTTGCTGGTCGAGCGGAGTCAGCAACTGTGGATCGTACACATTGCTTTCCGCGATCAAATGCAACTCGCGTCCCAGTTTCTCTTGCAGGCTGGCAAACAAGGCTCCGACGTCAGCCACGATGTGTCGCGGCGATTCGTCCAGAATGCAGTGCGTCGCGTCGAGACGCAGACCATCGAAGTGAAACTCTTCGAGCCAATACCGCACGTTTTCGACGATGTAGTCCCGCATCATTTCGCAGTCGTCGCCATCCAAGTGCGGTGCATCTCCCCACACCGTTTGATGACGCGGCGAAACATAGCCACCAAACGGATGCAGATAATTCCCCTCCGCGCCGAAGTGGTTGTAAACGACATCCAGGATCATCGCGATGCCGCGATGGTGCGCCGCATCGATCAACTGCTTCAACTGGTCCGGCGTTCCGAACGATTCGCGCGGCGCGAAGAAGTCGGTCCCGTCGTAGCCCCAGTTCCAGCGGCCAGCAGACTGGGCGACCGGCATCACTTCGATTGTGTTAATGCCCAAAGCGACCAACTCGTCCAGCCGCTCGATCGCCGACAGGTAGGTCCCTTCCTCGGTGAAGGTTCCAATATGGAGTTCGTACAAAACCATCTCGGACTTCGGCAGCCCCTTCCAGGCGTCGTCTTGCCAGTCGTACGCATCAGAGTCGATCAACTGCGATGCCTGATGAACTCCGTCTGGCTGAAAACGCGTTGCCGGATCTGGCCGCAAGTTGCCATCGGGCATGCGAAACCAATATCGCGTTCCGGCAGGCACTTTAGCTTCGGCAACAAACGTACGGCCTCCCTGATCTTTCATCGCGATCTCGTGCGGGTCGGTTCCCTCGAGCCGAAGGGTCAGACTTTCGCACGCCGGAGCATGAACCGTAAAGCGAACGTTGCCATTGGGCTGAATCGTAGGGCCAAAAGTGCGAGGCATAACAATTTCAATTCGTGTGCAAAGAGTTTCAATTGCCGCAAAACTTCTAAAGTTGCGCGTCGATTATTTCGTTTCTGGTTCGATTCGACAATGATAGTGCGACCCGAAACTTCCTGGTTCGTTTTTTGATTTCGTTTCAGCTACAATCAAAGACCACCACTCTCAAAACTCCCCTCTTCGAGATCACGCCATGCCTAGCCTCCCTGCCTGTCGATTTCTGGGGCTAATCCCCCTGCTTTTACTTGGCTCTGCCGTTGCACAAGCTGCCACGCCGCCGAATATCATCCTCATCCTTTCCGATGACATGGGCTACTCCGACATTGGCTGCTACGGCGGTGAAATCAAAACGCCAACGCTCGACACTTTGGCCGACGCTGGTCTTCGTTTCACGCAGTTCTATAACACGGCTCGCTGCTGTCCGACCCGAGCTTCGCTGCTGACGGGCCTCTATCCGCATCAAGCGGGAATCGGCCATATGGTTACCGGCAGCTACGATCCCGAAGCGTTCCCTGGCTATCACATGGAACTGAACAAGCAGTGCCAGACGATTCCGGAAGTGCTGAAGACTGCTGGCTATGCCAACTACATGGTGGGCAAGTGGCACGTCTGCCGCAACATCCAGCCCGATGGCCCCCAGCACAACTGGCCGCTGCAACGTGGCTTCGACAAGTTCTATGGCACGATCACTGGCGCCGGCAGCTTTTATGATCCGGCCGCACTTTGCCGAGGCAACACGCTGATCACGCCCGTGAACGACAGCGACTATCAGCCGCAGCAGTATTACTACACCGATGCGATCGGCGACAACGCGGTTCAGTTTTTGCAGCAACACGAACAGACTTCGGCCGAACAGCCGTTCTTCATGTACGTTGCCTTCACTGCGGCCCACTGGCCGATGCATGCGTTGCCGGAAGACATCGCCAAGTATGATGGCGTCTACGACAAGGGCTATGGCAAGATTCGAGCTCAGCGATTTGCTCGTTTGAAAGAGCTTGGCCTGATCGACGCTGACTGGCAAATGTCGGAACAGGCTGGCAACTGGAAAAAGATCGAACACAAAGAGTGGCAAGCTCGCAACATGGAAGTCTACGCGGCGATGATCGATCGCATGGACCAGAACGTGGCCAAGATTGTCGATCAGTTGAAGGCTTCGAGCGACTACGACAACACGCTGATCTTCTTCATGCAAGACAACGGCGGTTGTGCCGAAGGAATCGGCCGCGGCAACGACGAGAAGCTTCCACCGAATCGCAAACCGATGGGGCCTGATGAACTTCAGTTGGCTGTCTTCCCTTCGTTCGATCGCTCTGGCCGCCCGATGCGTCATGGTCCCGATGCGATGCCAGGACCGGAAGACACCTACATCGGGTACGGTCGTGACTGGGCGAATGTTTCCAACACGCCGTTTCGCGAGTACAAGCATTGGGTCCATGAAGGAGGCATCTCGACGCCTCTGATCGTGCACTGGCCAGCCGGTGTCGCGAAGGACCAACTCGGCAAACTGAACGACACCCCCAGTCACTTGATCGACATCATGTCGACCTGTGTTGATGTGGCGGGTGCTTCTTATCCCCAAGATGTCGCCGGCAATGCCATCACGCCAATGCCAGGCATCAGTTTGCAAGAGACTTTCAGCGGCAACGCGGTCCAGCGTCCGACGCCGATCTTCTGGGAGCATGAAGCGAATTGTGCCGTTCGTGACGGCAAGTGGAAGATCGTGCGATATGGCAGGATGGGCTCTGGCAAGACGCAGCCTTGGGAGCTGTACGACATGGAAGCCGATCGCACCGAGCAACACAATCTCGCCGACCAACATCCTGAAATCGTGAAGAAGATGGCCGACCAATGGCAGACCTGGGCGGAAGCCTCGCACGTGCTGCCTTGGCCTTGGGGGCATCTCGGTAAGAACTAAACTTTCGCTTGAAATTCGTCATGCGCATTTGCCTTTCCCTTTCGCTTTTGCTGACCTTGTTCCTCGCGACCGCAGCCCACGCGGACGATCGGCCGAACATCGTGCTGATCATGCTCGATGATCTTGGCTTCTCGGATCTTGGCTGCTACTGCGGCGAGATCGACACGCCAAACATCGACAAACTGGCCGCCGGAGGCTTGCGGTTCACTTCGTTTTACAACTGTGCTCGCTGTTGTCCGACCCGGGCCGCGTTGTTGACGGGGCTCTACCCGCACCAAGTCGGTCTCATTCGTAATGGCCGATCGCTGACCAAGAATGGCGTGACGATTGCCGAAGCCCTGCAACAGGCCGGCTATCAGACCGCCATGGCTGGCAAGTGGCATCTCAGTCAGACGAATCCCATCGATGGACGGCAGAAGCAGCTCGACTGGCTCAATCACCAATCGAACTTCGACCGCGAATTCGCTCCGCTTGATACTTATCCGATCGATCGTGGCTTTCAGCGACACTTCGGTCCGATCTGGGGTGTGGTCGATTACTTCGATCCCTTCTCTCTGGTTAACGGCACCGAGATCGTGAAAGAGGTCCCGGACGATTTCTACATGACCGATGCGATCGGCGACAAAGCGGTGGAATACATCGAAGAAATGTCGAAGCAGGATGCTCCTTTCTTCATGTACGTCGCCCACACCGCTCCACACTGGCCGCTACATGCCAAGCCAGAAGACATCGCCAAGTATCAAGACAAGTACGCTGCCGGCTGGCACCAACTTCGTGATGCCCGCTACGACCGCATGGTCGAAGCGGGCTTGATCGATCCGCTAACGTTTCCCAAGCCTGCCCTGCAAGGGGAAGGCCCCGACTGGAATGCCCTGTCGACCGAAGAGAAACAACATATGGCCCAGTTGATGGCAGTCCATGCGGCGATGGTCGACTGCGTCGATCAAAGTGTCGGTCGCGTCGTTCAAGCCTTGAAGAATACCGGTCGCTACGACAACACCTTGATCCTGGTGATGTCGGACAACGGTGCTTCACCGGAACGTTATCTGAACCCTGGCTTCGATCGACCGAACGAAACTCGCGAAGGCAAACCGATTCAGTACGAAGGAATCTTTAACCCTGGCAGCGAAGAGACCTGGGGATATATCGGTTCGTATTGGGCCAGTGCTGGCAACACGCCGTTTCGTTATTGGAAGGCACAGTCGTTTGAAGGAGGAGCCCACACGCCGATGATTGCTCATTGGCCGAGCGGTCTGAAGGCAAAGCCTGGCTCGACGACCGATCAGCAAGGGCATGTCATCGATGTGATGCCAACCTGCCTGGAACTGGCCGGGGCTTCCTATCCGACGACCTACGATTCGCACCCGATCACGCCGGTGGAAGGCAAGTCGCTCGCTCCGATCTTTCAAGATCAGACGCGCGAAGGTCACCCGCAACTTTACTTCGAGCACGAAGGTGGCAAGGCGGTGATCGCCGATGGCTGGAAAGTCGTCCAGCCACGCCAAGGTGGTCCGTGGGAACTGTATCACCTGGAAGAGGACCGCACCGAAACGAAGAACCTTGCCTCTGAGCAGCCAGAGCGACTGGCCAACATGAAGAAGCAGTGGCAGGCCTGGTTCGATCGCGTGAAGCCTGCCAACTAGCCTTCCGTGCTATTGCCTGAACACCCCCATTCCCTTGTCGCCGGAGTTTCCTTCATGCATCGTATTTCGTTGGCTGTGCTGGCCTTGTTCGCATTGGTCGGATCGGCTCGTGCCGCGGATCTACCCAACATCGTGGTTTTTCTTTCGGACGATCATACGCTGACCGATTCGTCGCTGTATGGTTCGACCGACTTAAAGACGCCCAATATGGAGCGAATCGCCAAGCAAGGTTTGACGTTCGATCGAGCCTTTGTCGCTTCGCCATCGTGTGCCCCAAGTCGCGCGGCGTTGCTGACTGGCCTCATGCCTTCTCGCAACGGTGCCGAACCGAACCACTCGCGTCCTCGGGCCGAAATCAAGAAGCTGCCTGCCTATTTCCAGGACCTGGGGTATGAAGTCGTTTCGTTCGGCAAAGTCGGGCATTACGCTCAGACACCGGAGTACGGATTCGACCTGGCGAAGCATTTCAAATATCACGAAGACATCGCCATTGGCGAAGCGATCAAATGGCTGAAGGCTCGCGAGAGCGACAAACCACTGGTGCTATTCGTCGGTACGAACTGGCCGCATGTGCCATGGCCGGAAGCGAAGGACATCGACCCCAAGTCGATCAAGATTCCGCTGACGCATGTCCACACTCCTCAGACACGTGCTGCCCGGGCCCGCTATTATCAGGCCGTCAAAACGATGGACCGCGAACTGGGAGAAGTCTTCGACGAAGCCTACGCCAAGCTGGGCGAGAACACCCTCTTTCTGCACACCAGCGATCACGGCGCCCAGTGGCCGTTTGGCAAGTGGACGCTATATGACGACGGCATTCGCACGCCGATGATCGCGGTCTGGCCAGGCCACATTGCCGCCGACAAGCGAACCGGCGCGATGGTCTCGTGGGTCGACATCTTGCCGACGCTGTACGCCGCCACCGGACAGACGCCGCCAGAATCGATCGACGGAAAGTCGTTCCTGCCGGTGCTCGAAGGCGAGCAAACCGATCATCGCGATGCGATCTTCACCGTCCACAGTGGCGACGGCAATAACAATGTCTATCCGACGCGCAGTGTCCGCACCGAACGCTGGAAGTACATCCGCAACTTACACCCAGAATTCAAGTTCAGCTCGCACGTCGTTCGCGAGAAACGCCCGGTTCCTTATTGGGATAGCTGGGTAAAGAAGGCGGAGACGGTCAAAGAAGCTGCCCGCAAAGTGAAGCGTTATACGCAGCGACCGGCCGAAGAGTTGTACGATCTCGAAGCCGACCCGATGGAGCAGAACAACCTGGCACTCGATCCTGAACATGCCGAGAAGTTGAACCAGCTTCGCGGAAAGCTCGATGCCTGGATGAAAGAACAAGGCGATCAGGAAAAGATCTACGGCGAACCGATCTTGCTGGAAAGCGAATAAGCTTTCCGCCTGGCCGATGCAAACTCACTCGCCCTGATTGACCTCTGCCACAATGGTTGGCACCGCGGTCAGGGCAAAGTAGGCCGCCCACGCGAAGGCCGAGCTATTGTAGTCGTTCGACGCATCACCAGTCAGCGTAAGCACTATGCAGAAAATGCCAAACGGGATGGCGACCAGCGTGAAGATGGTGCAGATCTTCGCGATCATCGGACGATACGTGCGGCAAACCTCAGAGATCGGCAAGTAAGCGAACGCCAACAGCAGTGCGACCAGCACCATCGGCAGGCTCGCCAAGGCCATCCCCGTGGTCATGATGCCGAGGTAAAACAGCAGAAACCCCAACAGAAACCAACTGCTGCGAATCTCCCAGCGCGAGAAGAGTTGTCTTCCCTGGCTCGTCATCGAAAGCCAGCACACGCCAAGGGGATCGACTATTGCCCGGATCACGCAGGCCAGAATCAATTGGCCTGTGATCGGCGCCAGGGCCATCGGAATCACTTTGTCGACCTTCGATGCGTAGATGCCACCACCCACGCCCAGGAGCAGCACGAAGAAGACAAGCACGAACTCAGCTGAGTCGCGTCCCCAGTTGTGCAGCTTGCCGATCGGAGTCGTCGCGACTTTGGCCTGATGTAGGCTCATTCGCGAATCTTCGATGTTCGGGTCGATTCGCAGCGACTCACGGAAGTGATATTCGGCTGCCTGCAAATCCCCATAATCGGCCTGAGCGACCCCCATAACGTGATGTGTCCAGGGATTCTCGGGGTCCTGCCGTATCGCTTCTTTCAACGCTTTATCTGCTTCATCTTTGAAGCCAAGATCACGCAGAATAATGCCCTTCAGCCGATGCGAGTAACCGTCGCTCGGATCGAGCTCGATCGCTTTATTGGCCATCTCCAGGGCGTCTTGCTTCTGCAACAGACGATATAAGATCGAAGCCAACAACGAATAGGCGTCGGCATATTCCGGAGCCATCCGAATCGCTTCGCGAACCGTCTTCTCTGCTTCGTCAAACCGTTCGTCCTGCTGCAAAATCCAAGCGGCGTTTTGCATCACCAGCGGATTGTCGGCACCCAGCCGGATCGCTTCTTGGGCGTAGGGAATCGCCTCGCGAACTTGCTTTAGTTCGCACAGCGTGACTCCCATTCGCACATGCGCCAGTGGGTTCTCCGGGTCTTCTCCCAAAGCTAGAGCGAACTGCTGCCGGGCATCGGCATACCGTTTCGCTTGCAGCAAGAACAAGCCACGGTCCATGAAGAAGTTGGCCTGCGATCCATCCGCAGAGACGGGGTCCAACGTCATGACTACCCTTCTTCTCCCAGGCTATCGAGGGCAACACAAGTGATGTAGGTAATCAGGATCCACCAACGATAAATGAAGATCGAAGGGAGACAGAATAGCAGCACCAACAGCGGAAGCCCATCGGGGCCAAACTCAAGAATCATGCGACCGATGGTCAGCGGAACCGCGAGAACCAGTGCCCCGACCATCGCCCAGCGAGCCCATTTGGTTTCAGCTTGGAAGAGTAGCAGCGTCGGCAGCACAAGCGTCAGCACGCCTGAGTTGATCACGCTCATCTCTTTCATTTCGACGATCCGCGAGGTGATCATCGTGCCGACAGCCAGCAAGATCAACGGACCACCGATCGCCCCTTGCCAACGCTCCCAGCGCGACATCGCGAGACGCCCGAAGGGATGAAAAAGCAACATGAAATTAGTCACGGCATCCGAAAATGCGAGCGCCGCACCTAAGAGAATCACCACGACATCAATCGGCACGGCTGCCACTGGCGGCAACTGCAGCCACTCGACGGTTCGATCGACCGCGATCATCACGCCAAGTATGCCAAGAATGATCATCCACTGCATGCCGGTGGTCTTGGTCCCCAGCCACAGCAGAAAGGCGAGCAGACGGCGATAGATGGGGGACTTCGCCTTGAGTGTTTCCAATGCTCCTCGACGGGCATCGTCGTAGTTCGGATCGAGTCGTAGCGCCTCGCGGAAATGAACTTCCGCTTCCTCGATCTGGCCGCGATGCAAACAGTTCCAACCGTAGTTGCAGTGCGAGTATTCCGATTCCGGATTTTCTCGCAAGGTATCGCGGAGTTCTTCCTGCGAGGCATCGAGCTTGCCCAGGCCACGCATGGCAACGGCTCGCAGGTTTCGCGCTTCGTGATGCTGAGGATCGAGTGCCAACACAGTATCCGCCGCATCAAGGGCTGGTTGCCACTGCGATTTGCGCGAGTAATAGGTCCCCAAGGCAAGCCAGCAAGAGACCGACTCTGGATCGATGGCAACGCCGATCTTTGCCGCCATCTCGGCATCGGCCAACCGGTTGGCCATCAAACAGGCAAACGCCAGGCAGCCATGGGTCTCGGCAAACTCCGGCGCCAGCCCGACGGCGGTTTCCGCATGTGCGACCGCTGCAGAAAAGTCTTTCAGTTCGATTAGACAGTCGACCAATAGCAAGTGGGCGAAGAGGTCTTCCGGATCGTCGACCAACCGCAACATAAGTTGCTTGCGAGCCTCGTCATACCGCCCTGCCCCAACCAGCATGCGGATCCGATCGTGTTGTTCCATAGAAGCTTAGGCCTATCGATAGCTGCTCAGCACGTTCGCTAACACGATTGTTCCCAGCGGAACGAAGATGAAGGCCTGTGTGCAGCGTTCGCAAAGAGATGCAACCGCTAACGGAAGGTTCTCCAGTCCATAGATGGCACCTACGCCGAAGCCAAGCGCCAAGCCGGCGGCAACCACCGTGGTGATCGCCATGACTTTGCGTGGCATCCCCTCTCGAATTTGAAACATCATTGCCATCGGGATCGCCGTGAACCCGATGCACAATGCGAGAACGAGTCCGATCTCACTCGCCATGAAGAAATTGGCAACCAGGCAGCCAATCGTTAGCACAATCGCGGAACCGACCGCGAACCCGCCCAGCCGTTCCCAGCGCGTTAGCGCTAATCGGCCGAACGGATGCAGCACGACGAGGGCATCAGAAATCGGCCCAGCGAACCAGGTTGTCACACAGAAGAGGAGATACGCCCCCATGACGACATAGGCGAGCCCTTCCGTTGCCGGATTATTCACCAGGGCCTGAAAGACCACGCGATAACCGATCAACAAGCCAATGACGATTGCCCACTGCATGCCGGCGGTCTTTGTCGCCATCCACATGAAGTAGCCGAGGATCCAGCGATAGACCGGCACTTTCGCTTTCAGCGTTTCGAGAGCCCCGACACGAGCCCATTCCAGGTTCGGATTGATCCGCAGTGCTTCGCGAAAATGAATCTCGGCTTTGTCGAGCTTGCCGCTTTGCAGGTAGGTCCAACCGAGGTTGGCATGCGACGTCGCGTCTTCAGCGTTGACTTTCAGCGACTCTGTCAACTCGTCAATCGAAGCCCCTGACTCGCCCATGCTCCGTAAAGCCAAGGCTCGCAGGTTCATCGCTTCGATATCGTCCGGCTTGTAGGACAGAGCCATCTCGGCCATGCGTCGGGCTTCCGCCCAGTTCTTGTAATGGGCATGAACGGAGGCCAGCACATTCATCGCCATGATCAACGAAGGATCGAGGCGGAGTGCCTGCTCGGCGCCGAGCTTCGCATCTTTGTACTTATCGGCCTGCAGGTAGATGGCAGCCAACACCCCGTGCGTGTTCGCCGAGTCTGGTACCTGATGCACGGCGAACTCGGCATGCTCGATCGCGGCATCGTACTCTTTGAGGTTGGCGTGACAAATCCCCAGCAGCATATGCGCGATCGGATCTTGCGGATCTTCGGCCAGTCCCAAGCTGATCTGCTTTTTCGCTTCCGCATAACGGTGCGTATCGATCAGCATCTGACCGCGTTCGACGTGTCGGTTCATTTCAATTTCATGTAGCTCAGGATGTCGTCGTAAAGCCCACCGTCGTTCGCGTACAAGGCATAATTACGCGCAGTCGAAAACCATTCTTTGGTGGTTGGCTTGTGCCGTTTAATTGCGGCCAGCACATCTTTGCCGGTCACCGGCACCGGCTTGCCGGTCTTCAATGCTTCGCTCAGTTTCGATTCGACCGCCAGGTCGACGACCGCCTTCAAGTCGGCCCCAGAGAACTGGTCTGCTTTCTTGGCGAGGTAGCTGAAGTCGACATCTTTGGTCGGCTTGTTTTGACAAAGGACCTGCAAGATTTCGGTCCGCGAGGGAGCATCGGGTGGCGGAACGAAGATCACGCGATCGAAGCGGCCTGGTCGGCGGAAGGCGGAGTCGACATGCCAGGGAGCATTCGTCGCGGATAGAATCAGCACCCCTTCGTTCGAACTTTCGACACCATCCATCTCGGCCAGAAACTGATTGATCAGTTGCCGGGCACTGCCGCCGTTCATATCGCTACGGCGACCACCCAGTGCGTCGACTTCATCAAAGAAGATCACGCAAGGGCTGCTGTTTCGGGCGACCTCGAAAAGCTGATGTAAGTTGCGTTCGCTATTGCCCATCCACATGTCGAGCACATCGTTGATGCCGACACTGATGAAGTTGGCGTCGATCTCGCCAGCGGTGGCCCGAGCCAGGTGCGTCTTGCCACACCCCGGAGGCCCATACATCATGATCCCGCCACCGATTGTCTTACCGTAGGCCTTATAGATCTCGGGGTTCTGCATCGGATAGATGATCTTCATCCGGATCTCTTCCTTGAGATCTTCCATCCCGCCCACGTCCGAGAACTTGACCTTCGGCCGTTCAACCGCGGCAGTCAGATCGTCGGCCGGATCGGTCGAATTGATGCGAATCTTTCCTTCGACCACTTCTCCTTCTTCAAACTGCACGCCGACACCCAAACGTTCGCTCAAGGCGTCGTCTTCCAGTTCTGGATCGAGATCGATCGCGGTCTTGTAATGATAAACGGCCGACGAGGTATCCCCTTCCGCCATCGCCACACGGCACGCCAGCATATGTGCTTCCGGCGAAGCATCGCGACCATGGACGATCCGCTCGATCACCACGGCGGCTTCACCGACCTGATTGTTCTGCAGAAAGCAATCGGCCAATCGCAGCGGCCAGCCTTCGTTGCCAGGCTCTTGGCGAGTCAGCTCTTTAAAGTGATCGATGGCCGCTTCAAACTTACCCAGGCCATACAGCGAGTCGGCCAGGTGACGACGAAGCGGGATATTGTCGGGGCTGAACCGCAACGCCTCTTCCAGCGCGCGGAGTGATTCTTCAGATGAGCTCATGGCCTGCGATCTTCCGTTCCCAGTAGCGAATTCGACTATTCCTATCATGCCACGCAGGGGGCCGATTGCCCACTGCCGAGTGATCATTTTTCCCAGGAAGATGACAGCCAAAACTGGCAACAAGTTCGGGAAATCGAGAACAAATCACCTACCTTGGTTAGGCCAGAGCCGATTGAATTCGCGAAACTAGTTGGTTATCTTTTCGCTGCGAATCGCGGAGCAGGAAGATATTCGACGCCAGGTAGGTATCGCGCCAGGCCGGCGAGACGTGGTAATAATCTTCCAGGATGGCCGAGCTGAACTTGTAATCGTGGGCGTTGTCCCCTTTGCGGAACACCAATACCCGGGCCGCATCGATCAACTGCTTCGCCTTGGCCGAATGGTTTTCCTGACCTTGCAGGTAGGCCAAAGTCATCTGCGCGGCGGCCATCGGATCGCTTCCCAGTTCGGCGAAAATATCATCCACACTTTGCGGCGACTTCGCTGGCTCGACTTCGGAAAGCTTGCCGACGGTCACGTCTTTGACCCGGCCGCGGCCCCCCATGCCACTGCGGAACATCGGCAGGAACGCAGCGTTCTGCAGCAGAAGCAGTTTGCGTGTCGCATCGTCTCCGCAGGTCTCGTACGCGTAACGCAAGGCGTTGGTGGTGGTCACGCTATGCAATGGCACGATCGCCGGCTGCTGCATCACCATCTCGCCGGCGACGACATGCATGGCATCCCAGATTGATTGTGGATGAATGCCACTGTTGATCAATTGAACGGCCTGATCGCACGCATCGTCATTGGAACCGCTGCGCAGCGTTTCGATCATGGCCTGGGTGGCGTCAGAATCGAGCTTGCCCGTCGTCCAGTCGTCACGCAGCTTCGCCGCGATTTCTTCGTTGCGACGGAACGGTCGGTCCGCTTCGTCGTCGCGCTGCGAAGGATTGCTCCCTTCATGCATCAGCAAGGCATAGGTCAAGCTGCGTAAGACGGGCTCGGCATGCTGCCAGCCGATGCAGCTTAGGGTGCGATAGCTATTGGCAACGTAGATCGCCTTGTGGCCGATGCTACGATAATCGCGCGAGCCGTACTTGAAGAGCAAGCGATAGATCTCGTTCGCACCGCCGGTCCGTGCCAGGCTGGCCGCGGCGATATCGGCCTTTGCTTCGTCCCAGTTCTCCATCGCTTCGACGTACTGAGCCTTCGCCTTGGCGTGTGGCATGACCTGGCTGTCATCGATGGCCGACATCGTCCAGTCGCCTCGTTCTTCTACGTCTCGCTGGGCGGCCGACTTGTAGTGATCGAGCGCCCAGAAGATCGGCAACCAGCGATGCTCGTCCGGAGAAGAGATACTCGCCAGGTGGGCCGAGTTCACAACCAGCACCGCGTGAAACTTATGGCCGACGCTGGGACGGGGCTCGATGTTCTTGACACCTACCAGCAGCAGCGCCGCGAGAACTTCGCGATAGCTGGTTCCCTGTTTGATGCGAGCTGCGACTGCTTCCATCAATTGCTCGCGCGGGGTCTCTTCAATCAGCCGGACCAGGGGCTCGATACTGGAGTCGAGACGCACAACGTTTGGATCAAGCTTCGCTTCCGCCGCCGAGACGGGCTTCAGTTGCGAGAGCATCCCGAGATCTCCCATCGCCAGCAAGCCACCGCAGAGGGCACCAGACTGCAGCATTTGACGGCGTGAGACGCGAGGGGTGCGTAATGGGGAATGCATGGCGATGACTCCGAATAGCAGGATGGGGCTTTGCTTCCGCGCAGCTCCCTTTGTATCGCGCTGGCCCGAAAATGAAAAACGAATTCACCTACGGTGATTGGTAGCAATGAAGCTTCGGCCGCGCACAAAAAAGGGGACGCTGGCACCAGCATCCCCCAGAAGTAACACTCGGCAAACTAGCCAATTTGCAGCGTCACGGCCTTGGTCTGCGTATAGAGGCTAATCGCTTCGTAGCCCATCTCACGGCCCCAGCCAGACTGCTTGTAACCGCCAAACGGCAACGACGCATCGAAGACGTTATAGCAGTTCATCCACACGGTGCCCGCCTTCAGCCGCTTGGCAATGCGATGCCCCTGACTGATGTCCTTGGTCCAGACCGCGGCGGCCAGGCCATAGATCGTGTCGTTGGCCGTGGCGATCACCTCGTCGATGTCGTCAAAAGGAACCGCCGCCACGACCGGGCCAAAGATTTCTTCGCGAATCACCTTCATTTCCGCATGGGTATCGACCAACACGGTTGGCTCGACAAAGTAACCGCTGCTGTCAGCTCTTTTGCCACCGACCAACGCCTTGGCACCTTCCTGCATGCCAATGTCGAGATAGCCGCAGACGCGGTCTTGCTGAATCCGTGAGACCATCGGCCCCATGTTCGTATCGGGATGCATGCCGGGACCAAGCTTGATTTTGGAAGCCTCGGCAGCCACACCTTCGACGACCTGATCGTATTGACTGCGGTGCACGAACAAACGCGAGCCGGCGCAGCAGCACTGACCATGGTTGAAGAAGATAGCGTTGGCCGCACCACTAATCGCCGCCGAGATATCGGCATCGGGCAGGATGATGTTGGGGCTCTTGCCACCCAGTTCGAGCGTCACCTTTTTCAAGTTGGTATCGCCAGCCGCTTTGACAATCAGCTTGCCCACTTCGGTCGAACCGGTGAACGCGATTTTGTCGACATCGGGATGCGCCGACAGCGCGGCGCCGGCGGTCTCGCCAAACCCGGTAATGATATTCACGACGCCTGGTGGGAAGCCTGCCTCTTGAATTAAGTGTCCCAAACGCAAAGCACTCAGTGGCGTTTCTTCGGCCACCTTCAGCACAACGGTACAGCCGGTCGCCAAGGCTGGGCCCAGCTTCCAAGCGGCCATCAAGATTGGGAAGTTCCACGGTATGATCTGGCCGACAACGCCAACCGGTTCGCGCAGCGTGTAACTGTGGAACTCGGCCCCTTCAAGATACGGCACCGAAATCGGAATTGTGGTCCCTTCAATTTTGGTCGACCAACCGGCCATGTAACGAAACAGATCAATCGCCAGCGGAACGTCAGCAGCAGCGGCGACTGCTTTGGGTTTGCCGTTGTCGAGCGATTCGATTTCGGCCAGCTCTTCGATGTGCTGTTCCATCAAGTCGGCCAGCTTCCAGATCAGCTTGCCACGCTCCGATGCCGTCATCGCTGGCCAAGGGCCGGTCTCGAAGGCTCGGCGAGCGGCAGCGACCGCTTTGTCGACGTCCGCCTTATCACCTTCAGCCACTTCGGCAATCGTTTTGCCGTCGGCGGGATTGGTCACCTCGAACGTTTTGCCGGAGGCGGCCGGCATCCATTGACCGTCGATCAAAAGTTGATGTTGCTGGTCGAGGAATGCTTGCGTTTCGCGACGGGCGACAGGGGCAGTCGTCGTCAAGATCATAGGTCTCTCCTTGGTCGATGAGGGTGACTGCCGAACGAGACGGCAGGTTATAAGCATTGCAGCATAGAAGACCGCGCAAACAGTCTCCCATTTCATTCTATGCGTTGGGAACCTTTCCTTGGAATCTTTTCCGAATTCAGGTTATTGCCTCTGCCCCCACTTCGGTCTACTCCCTGACCAACAATCACGACCAGAAGATGAAAAACGTACGGTGGAGTACCAGCCATGGAATCGCTTGCCCAACTACGGCAGTGCTATGTAGATATCGAAAAAGAAGCGATCCAATTGGCCGGGGCGACGCATCAGCTATCGCAGCGAGCGACCACCTATCACCATCTTTTTGAAGACTCGGGACACAACCATATTTTTCCCCTGATTGCAGCTCACGGTGCATTGTGGGCACGTGGTTATTTTGCCTTCGGCATGAAGCTGGGACAGGTCGCTGCCTGGCAGTTCGCCGGAAATCAAGACAAACGCAAGGCAAAGCTCGCAGCCCTGGAGAACTTCGCCGAAGCGTTCCGGGAAGTCAATCGACGGGTATGCGTCGACACTTACGCGACCTATCACTTCACCAAGCACTTTGGTGACCACCCGGATGCCGATCAATTCGTACGTGCTCCGCTTCTGGCAGGCTTACGACAAGTCCATCATGCACGACGAACGAAGACACCGCTAAGCGATGCTGCACGACGCCAGATCTTCCAGGCCCACTTCTTCGACGAGCAAGACCGGGTCGTCGGTCCGCGTATCGCCCAGGCCGTGCAAGACTTCGATTGGCCGCTCATGAAGTCGATCGCCCTGATGCCGGCGGTTCGTTTCGCTTACTTCCCCACCGGGCGCTGGCTGCAGTTCTGGAAGTTCGACAACAAAGCCGAACGGATTGCTCGCGGTCTGAAGGCGTTCGACATCGCCGCTCACGTAGGTTGGGATCAGGTCGAACGAGCGCTCGATCACTACGCGATCCTGCCAGACGCCTTCTTTGCCGATTCGATCGGACACTTCGCCGGGATGCGAGCCTCCGTTCTCGCCGGCTGCTAAACGGTGGAAAACTTGCTTCGCGATTACAAATCGCTATCTTGAACGCACTCCCTCCTGCTTCCTTCCCCCAACGAATGGAAATGCAATGCGTGCGTTCGCCCTGCTTCTGACTTTCGTGTGCTGCTCAACCGGACTAACCGCGGAACGTCCGGCCAACATTGTGCTGATCGTTTCCGACGACCAGGGCTATCACGATCTGGGAAGTTACGGTGCCCAGGATGTGCAGACGCCCCACCTTGATCGCCTGGCGAAAGAAGGAACCCGGCTCACGAGTTTCTATGTAGCCTGGAACGCTTGTACGCCATCGCGTGCCGCGTTTTTGACCGGCCGTTATCCGCAGCGAAACGGGACCTACGATATGATTCGTAACGACCGTGTCGACGATGGCTATCTCTACAAGGCGGATGAATACGCCGTTTCGCCGGAACATATTTTGGGAACCGATATTCGCGAGATCTTCCTCTCGCAAACGCTGCACGAAGCTGGCTACGCGTGCGGCTGCTTCGGCAAATGGGATGGCGGGCAACTGAAGCGATACTTGCCACTGCAACGTGGCTTCGACGACTTCTACGGATTCTGCAACACCGGCATCGATTACTTCACGCACGAGCGTTACGGCGTCCCCTCGATGTTCGATGGCAACCAGATCACGACGAAGAATAAAGGCACCTATTGCACAACACTGTTTCGCGATCGAGCGCTCGAGTTCATCGACCGCAATCACGAGCGGCCCTTTTTCTTGTACCTTCCCTTCAACGCACCGCATGGGGCATCGAACCTAGATCCCGAGATTCGCGGAACCGTTCAGGCTTCGCCCGAGTACCTTGCACGTTACCCAGCCGGCGACACGAAAGCATCGCGACGACGCCAAGGCTACATGGCGGCCGTGACCGAGATGGATGCGGCGATTGGTGACGTGCTCGATCGCTTGGACCAGTATCAGATTGCCGACAACACCTTGGTGATCTTCTTTTCCGACAATGGAGGAAGCGGTCTGGCGAACAACGCGCCGCTGCAAGGTCGCAAGTCGACGATGTGGGAAGGTGGCAACCGGGTGCCGTGCCTTATACGATGGCCTGGTCATGTCCCGGCCAATCAAGTCAGCGATCAGTTTCTCTCGTCGTTGGAAGTCTTCCCGACAGCATGTGCGGCGGCTGGTGTCGAACTGCCGCAAGATGTCACGTACGACGGCTTCGATTTGCTGCCGGTCCTGCGTAACGAAATCGCTTCGCCCCGCATCGAAATGTTCTGGCAGCGCCGCGAGGAGGTCGCGGTGCGGGTCGGAGACTGGAAATGGATCGATAGCAAGAAAGCGAAGGGCCTGTACCATCTGGCCAACGACATCGCCGAGAAGAACGATCTTTCGGCCAAACACCCCGAGAAGGTCGCCGAACTACAGCAACAACTGGCTCAATGGCAAAGCCAGATGGAAGCCGCCGAGCCGCGAGGTCCGTTTCGCGATTATTAGCTCCGCCTGGCATCTGGTTTACCATATCCACACCTTTTTGAGCTTTCCCCAGATATTTCCCTGATTGACATCTCGTGAATTCCCGATATATTGATATTAGGAGAATCAATCATGCCCGAGAAACCTGACAACAAGCCGCCACTCGATATGGACGCCTTAGGTGAAGCCGCCGAATGCCTGAAGGCATTGGCTCACCCAGTTCGTATTCGTATGGTGCAATTGCTTCTGGCAGGCCGTTTCACGGTGGGCGAAATCGCGGAAGACTGCGGTATTGCCGAGAACCTGGCCTCGGAACATCTTCGCCTGATGCAACGCTGTGGGTTCTTCACCAGCGAGCGAGATGGCCGCCGTGTTTATTACTCGGTTGCCGAACCTCACTTGAAGGACATCATGGGCTGCATCGAAAGTCGATTCCTCACGGGTGCCGGCAAATAGCCGCCCCTTTTTTTGACCAAATACATCGTCACCTCACGACATATCAAGGATACTGAAGGAGCGAATCATGAGCATCAACACTATTTCGCCCCAAGAGCTGAACCAGCGTCACCAGAACGAAGCCTGCGAACTGATCGACGTCCGCACCCCGGCCGAGTTCCAGGAAGTGCACGCCACCCAGGCCGTCAACGTTCCGCTCGATCGACTCGTCCCTCGCGACTACATGCAAGCCCGTAACGGCAATGCTCAGACGACGCTGTATGTGATCTGCAAGTCTGGCACGCGAGGTGGCAAGGCCTGCGAGAAGTTTCAGGCCGCTGGCTTCGAGAACGTTGTCAACGTGGAAGGTGGAACCGAAGCCTGGGCTGCGGCGGGCTTGCCGGTCGTGCGTGGCAAGAAGGTGATGTCGCTGGAACGCCAGGTTCGCATCGCGGCTGGTTTCCTGGTGCTGGTCGGCGCCTTGCTGGCCATGTTCGTGCATCCCTACTTCGCTGGGCTTTCGGCTTTTGTCGGAGCAGGCCTGATGTTCGCGGGCATCACCGATACCTGTGGCATGGCCATGGTGTTGGCCAAGATGCCATGGAACCAGGTTTCCAGCGGCGCAAAGAACTGTTCGGTCTAAATCATCGTGGATCAGGGGAGCAGATCTGGAGTGCTCATTGTGGCTCCACCCAATGCAAGGGCACACTTCGCTCTGCTCCCCTACCTCCCCTCAAAACATGCCCCCAACCACTTGCATAGGGACCAAGACCATGTATTTCCAACGATACTATCTGGAGTGTCTTTCGCACGCTTCCTACATGGTGGCGGACGAAGAAACCAAGGTCGCCGCGGTCATCGATCCGCAGCGTGATATCGACATTTACGTGAAGGACGCCGAAGAACATGGCTTCCGTATCGAGCATGTCATCCTGACACACTTCCATGCCGACTTCGTGGCGGGGCATATCGAACTACGCAATCGCCTCGGTGCGAAGATTTATCTAGGTGCCGAAGGCAACGCCGAGTTCGATCACATCAAACTCTCGGACGGCGACCAGGTGGTGCTGGGCAAGGTTTACCTGTCGGCGATCCAAACCCCAGGGCACACGCCCGAAGGGATCACGCTGCTGGTTTACGATCCTGAAACCAACGCCGAGGTTCCTTACGCCGCGTTGACCGGCGACACGCTGTTCATCGGCGATGTGGGGCGTCCTGACTTGCTGGCCTCGATTGGTGCCACGGCCGAACAGCTGGGCAATCAGCTTTACGACTCGCTGCACGAGAAGCTGCTGAAGCTTCCGGATGCAGTTCGCATCTACCCAGCTCATGGTGCCGGATCGCTTTGCGGCAAGGCCCTCAGCAGCGAGCCTTATTCGACACTCGGCGAACAGCGCAAGTACAACTACGCTCTGCAGCCGATGTCGCGATCGGCGTTCCTCGACCTGGTGACCACAGCCCAGCCGGAGGCTCCGAGTTACTTCGTGCACGATGCCATCCTGAATCGCAAGGATCGCCAGAGCCTGGATGAATCGCTGAAGGAAAGTCTTTCGCCTCTGACACTGTCGCAGGTTTTGCAGTTCCAGAAAGATGGTGCTCAGGTGGTCGATACGCGAGAAGCAGTCGACTTCGCCGGAGCTCATTTGCAAGGTGCAATTAACATCGGTATCGATGGCAAGTACGCGACCTGGGCAGGATCGATGCTGGTGAAAGATCAGCCGATCGTCGTGATTGCGGACGCCGACCGCACCGAAGAATCGATCGTGCGACTGGGTCGAATTGGTTTCGACCAGGTGGTTGGCTACCTCGACGGCGGAATGGATGCCCTCGATCAGCATAGTGACCTGGTGGCATCGACAGCCCGAATCACCGCGCCTGCGGTTGGCGAACTCGAAGGCAGCGTGGCGATCGTCGACATCCGCAGCGAAAAGGAATTCGACGCCGGGCACATCGACGGAGCCCTCAACATTCCACTGCCTCACCTGGAAGAACGTGCCAACGAAATTCCGGCAGCCGATCACGTGGTGGTGCATTGTGCCGGCGGCTATCGCTCGTCGCTGGGAGTCAGCGTACTGCAGAAGCTCGGCAAAGAGAACCTGCTCGACCTCGTGGGTGGTTACAAGGCCTGGGAAGCTTCGCATCTGCCGACAACCGGCAGCAGCGGCGGTTGTGGAGGAACGTGTTCGGTGAAGAGCTAATTCACCCGACTCGATTCCCAAGGCAAAACCGAGCCAGGCGCGTGATGTGCCTGGCTCGATTTGTTTCTTGGATTTACTTCACGTCATACACCCAAACGGTGCCATGCTGACGCAAGTAGAGCTTGCCATCGGCCAGGGCTGGATAGGCCCATTCCTTGCCACGCCCTTCCGGTTGGCCTGGCAGCGTGAACTCGGCCAGCAGTTGAAATCCTTCCGGCGAGGCAGTGACCATCATCACTTTGCCATCTTCGGTATGCAGGTACAAACGACCGTCGGCATAAACGATCGACGCCGCGGCGCTGATGCGTTCCTGCCATTTGATTTCGCCAGTCATCGCATCGAAGCACATGAGTGTCGACTGACCGCAGCCATAGAGATAGCCATCCACCTTCACGGCACCGCCGATCGAGGAAGGCAGCTTCGGACTGAAGTAAAGTTCTTCCGGCGTCAGTTCCTTTTCCTTGGCAATCAGCTTGAACGCACCGCCACCTTTCCGACCACCGCCGCTGTAAACCACGTTGTCGCTCACGACCGGGGTTGCCATGTTGGCCGTGCCGGAGGTTCCTTCATACGACCAGAGGAAAGCACCATCTTTGGCATTCACGCCGGCGACACCGTTCCCCATGAACGCGATGTACTGTTCGACGCCATCGATGGTCGCCTTCTGGACCGAGGCATAGCCGGCCGCGCCCATCTTCGGAGTCTCGGCTTTCCAGATCGTATTGCCGGTCTTCTTATCGACCGCCACGATGCCAGCAGTCTCACCACCAGGCGTAACGATCACTTTATCGCCATCGACCAGGGGCGATTCCGAGTAAGCCCAGATCCCTGGCTCGCCACCATATTCTGTCCGGACATTCTTACTCCAGACGACTTCGCCGCTCTTTGCCTTCAGGCAAGCGAGGTCACCATCGGAACCGAAGACGTAAACGAACTCGCCTTCCACCGTCGGCGTGCTGCGAGCGGCCGGGTAATCAGGCTTTTGATCGGGATTGCCAACCTTGCCAATGCGCGTGCCCCACAACGTTTGACCGGTGGTCGCGTCGAGGGCTTTCACCCGTTCGTCTTCCAGTCCTTCGTTGACGACCAGAAAGATGATGCCATCGGCGACCGAAACCGCACCATAGCCATCGCCCAGATCGTTGACCTGCCAGGCGAGCTTCGGACCATCGCTGGGCCACTCGGCCAACAGACCCTTCTCGTCCGAGATACCATCCCGGTCAGGACCACGCCATTGAGCCCAGTCGCCGGCGAAAAGGGAGAATGGAACCAGAACCAATAATCCGCACGACAGTGCGAAACGGGAACCCAGGCGAAACGAAGCGGGCATGGGCGAACTCTCCGTAGTTAAGAAATTGAGAGAATGGGTGAACCAGGGTTATTCTAACGGGGAGGATTCCTTAATCTCAATGATTCCCCTGACATCCTCGGTTGCAGATAACCCTACAGCAACCTAGTGTGAGGGGTAGTGTTTTTCGACCGAAAGACGTATTCCTCGCGCTGAATCGACTGCATGACGCTCTCCACACCCCTCATTATTGGTGCAGGTCCCGTCGGAATGGCGGCCGCGACCTTCCTGTCTCAGGACGGAATCGTGCCGCGCATCGTCGATAAACGGGCGGAACGGTCCAAGTTCTCGAAAGCCCTGGCCATCAATCCCCGGACGCTGGAACTGCTGGAAGAGAGCGGGATCACCGATCAATTGCTGGGGCTTGGCCGGAAGATCCATGGCACGACCTTCCATCGCAACGACAAAATCATCGCCGAGATCGACTTCAACGACCTCGAACACCGTTTTCCCTTCATGCTGGCACTCTCGCAAGCCACGACCGAGCGGGTCTTGAGCGAACATCTCGCCCGCAAAGGAATCGAGATCGAACGTCAGCTTGAGCTGGTCGAGTCCCCTGCCCTGATCCAAGGCAAAGCGAACCTGGTCCACTCCGAAACACAGTCGCACCTGCAGATCGATGCACCGTGGATCCTGGCCGCCGACGGTGCCCACAGCGTCGCTCGCAAGTCGGTGCATGTCCCCTTCGCCGGCGACACCTACGAACGAGCTTGGGTGCTGGACGACATTCCGCTGGCATCCGACTTCGCCCCAGACCGAGCCCACATCAAGCTGCTGGACGATGGCTTCCTGTTTCTGTTGCCGATCTACACCGGCGAAGAAAAGCCAGGCGAGCCAACCGTATGGCGTGTGATGGGCAATTACCCAGAACCGTTAGCCCAGCTGACCGAATCGAATCTGATTGGCGAATCGCTTTGGAATTCGTCGTTCCACATCGCGCATCGCGTGGTCGAATCGATGAGCGTCGGCCAGGTTTACTTCGCTGGCGACGCAGCTCATCTGCATTCGCCGGTGGGTGCCCGCGGCATGAACCTGGGAATCGAAGATGCCTGGGTCTTCGCCGAACTTGCCAAGCGAGACGAACTAAAGCTTTACGATCAACAGCGTTGGCCGGTCGACAATGCCGTCGTCCAGCGGATTCGCACCATCACCGATTTCGCCAAAGGCGAGTCGTGGATGCGACGTACCATTCGCAATGTGATGCTCCCACGTGTCATGCGCTGGAAGAGCATCCGCGAGAACATGCTCAAGACCTTAACCGGTCTCGATCATCCCCTTCCGCTCATGCAGAAGAAAGCGGCCAGCGAATCGGCAGCCGCCGACGAAAAGCCACGCAAGCGACGACGAGACTGACCCAGCCGATCGCGCGGAGTCAGTCTCTTTCTTTCACGGACTATTGAGCCGGCAAGCACATGCACGCCGAGCTCATTTTGACGTCCGAGTCTTTCCAGGCGATCTCGAACTGAGCCTGAACTTTGTCGGCTTCGTCCCACTTGTCTTGCATCCGGAGACTGCGGGCCAGGTCGTACAATGCCCAGCCGTTGTGCGGATGAATCTCGAGATCGCGGCGCAACACCTTCTCGGCTTCGGCATAGCGTTTGGCATCCATCAAGGTTGCCGCCAACGCGTGACGCACCGGCTGAATCCAGTCTGGCGGCTCGGTATAGCGAAGCTCGTCTTCCAGTTCGGCTGCCTTCTGCAAACTCGCTACGGCCTGATCGATCTTCCCTTCGCGGTAGAGGATTTCCCCTTCCAGCATGTTGTCAGCGACCGCCAGAACAACGTTGGCAGGGTTCAGCACAAAGTAGGTATCCTCTGGCATCGCGTCTTTCAGCTTTTGGAAGATGGCCTGCTCTTGGCGAGCCTTCTCTGGCTGCTTCTTTGCGGCGTAAGCAACGCCACGTGCGAAGTGTCGCATCGCTCGGCAAATCGGGAAGTGCTCGGCAGGCTCTGGCTCCTCCAGGATTGCATCCCAGCGTCCAAACCGAATATGCATTTCGTACGGCATGCTATGCATTCCATCGACGAACGGAGCGTTCGCTTCCACCCAAGCTTCCGGCATTTCTTCGAGCATCAAATCGATTTGCTCGGTCGCCACTTTCTCTTGCCCGATCATCATGGCGGCAAACGCCAGCATATGCCGATTGTGGGCCATGTAGATCCGGAAGAAGTCTTGATCGGGCGACTGAGCCTTGTATGCAGCATCGGCCTCGATCGCCTTTTCGTTCGCGACGATTGCCTTCCGCCACGCTCCTAGTCGAACGTCGATGTGGCTTGGCATGTGAACCATATGCCCGAGACCAGGCTGCAGATCACGAAGCCGATCCGCTTCGTCGGCCGCTTTGGCAACTTCTCCGGAAGCTTCGAGCGTATGGATATATAGATGCAGTGCCAGAGGATGATTCGGTGACTGCTGCAGAACCGCTTCTAGTGTGCGCATCACTTCGGCCGTGTCGGGATTGGCGGCCCCTGCCTTCTGCCACAGATCCCACGGCCAAAGATCCATCAGGCTCTCAGCGAAGATCGCGCCCACGTCTGCTTGATTGGGATACTTCTGCCAGACGTTTCGCATCGCCTTGGCAAACGCTTGATCGAGCGGTTTGCGATCGGCAGGCGGCGGGTCGGCGTAACGTTCTTCCAGGGCGGCGATCAGGGCTTGTTCGAGGGGCGATCCGTTCTTGGCAAGCTCCTTGGCCTTTTGCAAGGCATCCCAGGCCAGTGGTGCGTGTTTTTCGTCGAGCAGCGGATAGTTGATGTTCGGTCCGTTGGCAAACGAAATCGCCCACCACGGCGCCGGGCACTGCGGATCGAGCTTCGCGGCAGCGTGGAAGCTACGTATGGCTTCGTCATGATTGAAGCCATACATAAACGCCAGGCCTTGATTGAAGTAGGCCTGAGCTTGTGGCTGCTCGGTCGAGATCTTCATCCCATGCTTTCCCAAACCGGGGAACATGGGAACGTCGACCTGGGGCGGTTCCGCGTGGAGAGGTACCGCCATGGCGAGCGATGTCAGTAGAAGGCACCCTACTGAAACGAGCTTTTGGATACGAGTAAGCATGAAACGGATCCCCCAAGATAGTTTTGCCCCGTGAGCCATTTGGCCCATTTGCCTACTTCCCTTTGACTATGCAGCGCTTTAAGTTTAGCGACAGTGACCACCGGAAGAGACCTTCTGGGGGCAGAAATGTTCGGCCGATGGAAGAGACTTTCCGAAAGTGCGACGACGTGCTGGGGGCTGGTGATCAAAAATTGATCTCCCCCGGCAGTGCGGTCGGCACCCTTTTTGCAAAGTTTAAAAAAGAGGCCTCGGCAATACTTTTTTGCTACATTTCTATGCAGGTCACGCTCACTTCGCGCGCAGAGGCTACCCATTCCGGGGTCATTTTCTAGCGATTTTGACCCTTCTGACGATGCGGCATGGTAATTGCTATCACTCCGCACCATGCTTCTGCAGGGATCGCGAAGCGTATCGATCGTAAGGGAATTTCAACAACGAAAAGCGTGACGCGGATCCCTTCCCCAGGGGTCGCCGTTCGCGCTAAGGCTTTGGAGGTCACACACTAGTGAGTACGGCATCGAAAGGTAAGGCGGGCTCTTGCGGAATGAACTCCGTAGGCAGCGGTAGTGGGTACATGGGCGGTTCGGCTCGAATGGCAGCCATCTCCGCGGTTACCAACTACAAGCCCTCCGCTCCAGCCATGAACTTCCTGGAAACCCCAACCCAGGAACTGTTCTGCGCAAACGTCTTCAGCAAATCGGTCATGAAGGACCGTCTTCCTAAGCCAATCTTTAAGTCGCTGATGAAGACGATCGAAACGGGCGAAAAGCTCGATACGACCGTCGCCGACTACGTCGCTTCGGCCATGAAGGATTGGGCCATTGAAAAGGGTGCGACCCACTACGCCCACGTCTTCTATCCGCTGACCGGTTTCACCGCCGAAAAGCACGATAGCTTCCTTAGCCCAGATGGTTCCGGCAGCGCCATCGCCGAATTCAGTGGCTCGCAACTGATCCAGGGCGAACCAGACGGTTCCAGCTTCCCATCGGGCGGTATCCGCCAGACGTTTGAAGCCCGCGGTTACACCGCTTGGGACGTTACCAGCCCTGCCTACATCATGGAAAACCCGAACGGAACCACGCTGTGCATTCCAACGGCGTTTGTTTCGTGGACTGGCGAAGCGCTCGATAAGAAGACCCCGGTTCTGCGTTCGATGCAGGCTTTGAACAAGCAAGCTCAGCGCATCCTGAGCCTGTTCGGTCATACCGACGGCGCCATGGTCAGCTCGACCGCCGGTCCAGAACAGGAATACTTCCTGGTCGATCGCAACTTCTTCTTCGCACGTCCTGACTTGCTCAATGCTGGCCGAACCCTGTTCGGTGCCCAGCCTCCTAAGGGTCAGGAATTCGACGACCATTACTTCGGTGCTATTCCAGATCGCGTTCTCGCGTTCATGCTGGAAACCGAACGCGAGCTGTTCAAGCTGGGCATCCCGGTCAAGACTCGTCACAACGAAGTCGCCCCTGGCCAGTACGAAATCGCTCCGATGTTCGAGTTCGCCAACGTCGCGACCGACCATCAGCAGCTGGTCATGATCACGCTGAAACGCGTCGCCGAAAAGTACGGCATGGCCTGCTTGATCCACGAAAAGCCGTTCGCCGGCGTCAATGGTTCGGGTAAGCACGTCAACTGGTCGATGGGCAGTGCCTCGCAAGGCAACCTGCTCGATCCAGGCGACACCCCACACGAAAACGCTCAGTTCCTCGTGTTCTGCGGTGCCGTTATCCGTGCCGTGCACAAGTTCCAGGGTCTGCTGCGTGCTGTGGTTGCCTCGGCTTCCAACGATCACCGTTTGGGTGCCAACGAAGCTCCTCCTGCGATCATCTCGATCTTCCTCGGCACTCAGCTGGCCGACGTGTTCGAGCAGATCAAGGGCGGCGGTGCCAGCAGCTCGCTGCCAAAGGGCACGCTGGAAATCGGTGCTGACGTTCTTCCGCCATTGCCGAAGGATGCTGGCGACCGTAACCGTACCAGCCCATTCGCCTTCACTGGCAACCGCTTTGAATTCCGTGCTGTTGGCTCGAACCAGTCGATCGCTGGTCCGCTCGTCGCGATGAACACCATCGTTGCTGAATCGTTGGACTACTGTGCGACCAAGCTGGAAGAAGCCACCGGCGGCGACAGCTCGAAGCTGAACGGAGCCATCCAGAAGCTGCTGACCGACATCATCAACGAACATGGCGCGGTCGTGTTCAACGGCGACGGTTACTCGGAAGAATGGCACCAGGAAGCTGAAAAGCGTGGTCTGCTGAACCTGAAGACCACCGCCGATGCTCTGCCTTTCCTGGAAAAGCCAGAAGTCAAAGACCTGTTCACCAAGTACGGTGTCCTCTCGGAACGCGAGCTGGAAAGCCGTCTGGAAATCTACCTGGAACAGTACTGCAAGTCGATCAGCGTCGAAACGAAGCTCACCGTCGAAATCGCTCGCACGATGATCTTCCCAGCTTCGATCCGCTACCAGAACGAACTGGCTTCGACTTGTGCGAACCTTCAGGCTCTGGGTTACGATTTCGACAAAGACACCCTGGACAAGATGACCACCCTGGTCAAGTCGCTCCAGGACAGTGTCGCCACCCTGGAAGCTGCCGCTGCCAAGGCCGACGAAATCGAATGCTGGCACAAGAAGGCCAACGCTTGCTGCTACGATGTCCTGCCGGCGATGAACGAAGTTCGTAAGTACGCCGACGAACTGGAAGGCTACGTTGCCGACGACCTGTGGCCACTGCCAACCTACCAGGAAATGCTCTTCATCCGCTAAGCGGAAGTTGGCGTTGCCAATTCAATCTTTCCACGGAAGCAGGCCGAGACTTCACATCTCGGCCTGCTTCTTTTCTTGGGATTCACACCAATTCTTTCTGGCGCTAATTGCCTCTATCGTGCAAGTTTAGCCCCCTAGTCCAATCGGATCATACACTCCCATTAGGGGAGTCTCGTTAGGCCGTTCCAATCTTCTCGGCCGCTTATTCAGCTTGGGCTCCTACGAACCACTCGCACACTGTCTCTCTTCGCCCAGGAGACTCTCTCGCCATGCCACAGCACTCGCCACCGCTCTCGCTAGTACGCTCATTCGTATTGCCGGCCCTGACCCTGTTTCTAATTCCAATCGGTGCCCTGCTGGTCTGTGGCCACTTTCAACCTGAATTTGAACAGCAACTGGCGGCGCGGTTTCAGCGTGCCATCAATACCACCCCTGGGCTCAATCTGCAGCAGAAGAACAGTGCCCTGAAAGCCCTGGAAAAGACCTCGACCTGGTCGATCCTCAACAAAGAAAACAAGACGTTAAGCCGCTGGGACAGCGAACTAAGGCCGCTCGATATTCCAACCTATTTGACCTACAAAGGGGTCGTTCTGCTGAGTTGGGGCTGCATTGGATTGGGGCTGGCGACGCTGCTGCTTATCTCGATTGGCTCAGGCCTTTCGATTCGCTCGAACGAAATGCTTTACTACTCGCTGCTCGGCGGATGGTATCTCATCAGCATCGTTGGCCTGCTGGAGCTGATCGCTCAAACGACCATCATCATCGGCTTGATCTCGGCGTATCTCTTCTCGCATAGCAGCCTCGGAGCGACGAAGTTCCTTTTCTTCATCGGTGGCGCTGGCCTCGCAGGCGTTGGTGCTGCGGCGGCTGCCATGTTCAAACGTGTCGACCTGCGCCATGAAGTCTCTGGTGTGCTCATCGAACGTGAGAGCGCCCCGCTCTTCTGGGATGACCTGGATCGCTTGTGCTTCAAAGCAGGAACATCACCACCCGACTATGTCGTCGCAGGCATCGAAGATGGATTCTGGGTAACCGAGTGCCCGGTCGTATTGCCGATCGACGATGTCATGCGACGCACGTTACGTGGAAGAATCTTGTACGTCAGCCTACCGCTACTGAAGCAGTTGCCTGACCACGAAGCCGACGCGATCCTGTTGCACGAGATGGCTCACTTCAGCGGCAATGACACGATTTATTCACAGCGAATCGCTCCACTGTTCGAACGACACTACGCCTATGCCGAGAGTCTTTACGAGCACTGGCTGACGCGCCCGATTCATCACCTGGCGATGCTGCAACTAGTGATCAATCACTCGCTCCATGGCAAGGTTGCTCGCGATCGCGAACACCGCGCCGATCAGATTGCCGCTCGATATACATCGCCGGAAGCGTTTGCTTTTGCCTTGCTGCGTGCTGTCGCGTTTTCGCAGTATCGCGACCAATGCGAAGAAGAGATCTACGAAGCCGCAGCGATCGACGCCAACTCAACCATCTCGAAACGGCTGGACGAAGGCTTCCGCCCCTTCGTGGAAAGTTATTTCGACGACCATCCCATTGGCGAGTTGACCTCGGTGCATCCGTTCGACTCGCATCCTCCGGTGCAGCAGCGACTCCAGTTCATCGGCTTTCAGGCCGACGCCCACACGCTACGAACGGCCCTGGCGGACGAGTCGGCTGGGCCTTGGTATCGCAATATCTACGATGCCGAAGAGATCGAACGCCAGCAGTGGAGTGTCTACGAAGCGGAGTTCCGAACGTTCCACGAAACGATGCTCGTGCATCGCTATCTCCCTTCCAACGACACCGAACGGGCGCTCGTCGAAAAGTATTTCCCTCCGATCGATATCCCCGTGGCCTATGGACGGCGACTGTTTCTCGACTTCGAGAAGATGTCATTTGAAAACTGGGAGCATCCCATTTATTACCACGAGGTCGAAACGTTCGAGATCTTCCGCGAGGAGCAAACCTATATCATCGTCTCGTATCGCCGCATGGAGATTCCGTTGAAGGTGAAGATTCCACTTACCCGCAACGATGTCGAGCAGGAAATGGCCGTTCGTGAAAATATGGAACGGTACTCCAACCGCAGCGATTTTGCCCATGCCTACCAGGCCGAATGCGAGGCCGCCTTAGCCTCGCAAAGCGATAGTCGGCTGATCGATCCGAGCCTGGCGACCTCCTGATCGCAAGGCTTTTGACGGGGACTGGACTACCTCGAATCAGGGTGCGTAATCGCTACATCCGATTCGACAGGTAGAACGTCACCATCATCGTCAGCAAACGATGCGAGGTGATACTCGGGTTGCCGTAAACGTGCAGCCTTCTGATCCCTGATAACCTAGGCTCTCGAAAATTCTTAAATTTTCCGGAACGTTCGGGAGCCCCCTCATGACGGCCCTACCTACGTCGAATCGAGGAAGCTTGGTTGCCTTTGGTGTCTGGCTGTTTGCCGTGCTGATCACGTTTGGTTGGTTGACGCAATACGGCTCGACTCCCGGCGTTGCCATGCGCCCCCCCGAGAACTGGCCGAACGACTCTGCGATTCATCACGAGTCAGGCGAGTCTTCGCTGCTGGTGTTTCTGCATCCTGATTGCCCCTGTAGCCGTGCTACTCTCGACAATCTTGAACGCATCGCGGAACAACATACGATCGCGATCACACTGGTCTGCCTGAGTGATTCGCATCACGAAACATTCGAATCGAATTGGCTGACCACCGGCAGTTGCCGCGGACATGTGGCACGCTGGCAGTCGCGTCCATCCATTGAAGTTCATCGTGATATCGACGGCCACGAAGCAGATCGCTTTCGCGTGACTACCAGCGGCCATTGCCTGCTGTTCGATGAACTGGGCAATCTTCGCTTTAGCGGAGGCGTGACCTCTCGGCGGGGCCATGAAGGCAATAACTCCGGCCTGGCCTGCCTCAGTTCGGTGATCGAAGGCTGGTCGACTGGTCGCAAGCAGTTCCCTGTGTTTGGCTGCCCACTGAAGGGAAGCGAGCCGCTTGCGACGTCGAATCTGGCCTCGGCCGAAACGTTCATTCCTTCCCCATGCTGCGAAAATGGGAACCATCATGAATAAAATTTTGTTTCCACAATACGAAGGCCTCGATCCGCAAGAGACCGCCCTCGTCCTTCAAAGAGAAGTGGCAGCCGACCAACGAACCAATCGCCTGTTTGCCAACCTTATGTTGCTGCAGGCGGCCATCGCCCTGGCTCTAGCCATCTTCCTGACACCACGGACCTGGGCAGGCCATGAAAGCAGCATCCACAATCACGTGTGGGGCTCGGCGATTCTGGCGATCTTGCTGGGCGTTCTGCCGGCGTACCTCGGTTACTACCGCTCTCGCGATCGCATGACTCGCTACGTGATGGCGATTTCGCAGGCCGCTTTTTCGGCATTGTTCATTCACATTAGTGGCGGACGCACGGAAGTCCACTTTCATGTCTTCGCATCGCTGGCGTTCCTTTCGCTTTACCGCGATCCCCTGGTGCTGCTGGCCGCCACCGGGTTTACGGCTGCTGATCACTTACTGCGTGCGGTGTTCTGGCCGTACTCGATCTTTGGCCTCTCGGATCCAGCCGTTGTTCTAGCACTGGAACATGCCGCGTGGGTCGTGATTGAAGATGCGGTCCTGCTGGTTGGCATTTATGCTTCCCTACACGATTCGTCGAGCCTGGCTCGCGAGCAAGTTGCCAGCAGCCGCCAGCACGAAGCCCTGCGATCGGCGATTGACTCGCTCCGCCCGGTCTTTGATCGAGCCAGTCATGGCGATCTGACGGTGACGATTCCAGAAGTGCACGATGGCATGGTGAGATCACTGCGAACCGACATCCAACACACGATCGAATCATGGAACCAGGTGATTGCCACTTTCTCGCGCAGCGTGAAAGGCGTGACCTCGAGTTCGACACAACTGCATACCAGTTCGTCGACGCTTTCCGATGGTATCACCAGCCAGGGACATTCCCTGAACCACATGGCAAACGAAGTGATCGCGATCAACGAGTCGATTCAAGCGATTCGCGAAAATGTCTCCCAGGCCGAAGCGACTTCGATCGCAGCCAACCAGATCGCTCATCTCGGCTCCGAAGCGCTCGCCGACTCAGAAAGATCGATGAAAACGATTCAAGACAGTGCCGACGAAATGATCTCGACTATCGGCACCATTCAGGAACTTGCCAAGCAAACCAATTTGCTCGCACTGAATGCCTCGATCGAAGCGGCACGTTCCGGCGAAGCAGGCCGCGGATTTGCGGTGGTGGCCCAGCAAGTGAAAGAACTTGCCGGCCGCTGCGATCACAACATCGCCCAGGTCACCGCCTTGATTGAACAAACCCGGCAGCACATTCAGACAGGTGTTGAGAAAAGCAACCGAACCGCCGAACAATTCAAACAGGTGGTTGCGTCGGTCGAGTCGATCACTTCGCAAACGACGAGTATCGGCCACCTGACTCACTCGCAAGCCGAGTCCGCGATGCGTCTTCAGTCGCAATTGACACGACTGCAGGAGGCCCAATCGATCACACGTAGCAACGGGGACCAGC
Source organism: Bremerella cremea (assembly GCF_039541315.1). GTDB lineage: Bacteria > Planctomycetota > Planctomycetia > Pirellulales > Pirellulaceae > Bremerella > Bremerella cremea. The sequence continues at coordinate 1,733,520 of NZ_BAABFZ010000003.1, forward strand.
TCTCTGATGAAGGGGACGTGCTGGCAAACCTGGCTCAAGAGCTTAGCCAATGCGTTGGTAAGTTCCAATTCCGCGACACCGACACCCGGCAATTAGCGAGCTCGCCGTAGGCCGCTCGTCTACCGTCGAACAACCACTCAGGCCGCTTCCTGATGAAGGAGGTGGCCTGCTTTCTTTTCGAACCGAAAGTTTTTCTTGCCCTGGAACGCAAGCTTCCTCATACTGCGAGCATGCCAAGATAACGCAAGACGCGTCTTTCCCTTCTCTGCTGTCCACTGCGAACGTTTCGTGCCCCATCGTACGAACGGTTCCCACGCAGGCACCTTGTCGCATGTCGCAAAACTTTTCGAGTCTCGGGTTCGTTAAAACTTACATCTATCCGGCATTGGCTCTGTTCCTGATTCCGGTGGCGTGCCTGTTCTTCTACGAGCATGTTCAAGGGACGTACGACGAATTCTTCCGCCAAGGCATGCGGGACGAAATCAAAGCCGATAGGACGCTCAATCCACAAGAGCGAGCCGAAGAATTGGCTCAGATCGAGAACGTCGATCTGTCGTCGCTGCTGGTCTCCAGCGAGCCGGAACTGGTCGCTTGGCGAAACGGATTGCCGGCCGATTACCTGTACATGCAGCTCTCGATCATCTGGGCGATTCGCGTTGCGTGGTTCTGTATTCTGGCGGGCGTAGGGACCTGTATCCTGATTGGAATCAGCGTCCTGCTCTCGCTTCGTTCGCAAGCGATGCAGTATTACAGCCTGCTGGCCGGATGGCATACTCTACGCCTGTTTTGCACACTGGAAGTGATCGCCCAGTCGCTGCTGGTGTTCTCGCTTTCATTCTGGATCCCGGCCTTTTTCTTCGAGATTTACATCATCAAACTGCTGGTGGTGTTTGGCGTAATGGCCCTCGCTGCGATGGGTGCCGTGGTCATGGCGATCTTCAAGAAGGTCGACGGCGACTTCGTGATCGAAGGACACAAGATCACACCCGAGATGGCCCCGCAGCTTTGGTACGACCTGGAACGGCTCAGCGCGGCGATGCAAACCGCCCCGCCGGACCATGTAATTGCGGGGATCGACGATAGCTTCTTCGTGACGCAGTGCCCCGTGAAGCTGAAGGTGAAAGATAGCGACGAACTGGAAACCTATACCGGGCGGACACTGTTCGTCAGCCTCTCCCTTCTGAAGAAACTGCCGGGGGACGAAGCAGACGCGGTGCTGCTGCACGAACTGGCACACTTCAACGGCGACGACACCCTATACACGCAAAAGATCAGCCCACTGCTGGCCAAGTATGGCCACTTCCTACAAGGTCTGCACGACGGGGGTATTTCGCTACCGGTCTTCTACTTCGCCGTGATGTTCCGCATGCTGTTTGAAGTCTCGTTGGGCAGTCTCAGCCGCCAACGCGAGTTCAGAGCCGATCGCCTGGCCGCCAGCGGCACCTCGCCGCAGTCGATGGCCCAGGCCCTGCTTCGTATCACCGCTTACTCGTACTATCGCAACGAACTGGAACAAGAGTTCTTCGACGCCGATCAGGCTCACCAACAAGTCAATTTATCGCAACGAATCGACGGCGGCTTTCTTGAGTATGCAACCGCTTTCGTCGACAAACGCGACGCCGGCGAACTGACCACCACGCATCCGTTTGATTTCCATCCCCCGCTACACGCTCGCCTGGAAGCCCTCGGCTTTTCCGCGACCCCAGATGTCATGCGACCTGCCTTGGGAGACGACTCGCTGGGGCCTTGGTTCCTGAAGATCGAGCGAGCCGACGACCTGGAACGAGAGCAATGGGAACATTACGAGGAACAATTCCGCCAGTTCCACGAGAACATCCTGGCGTATCGCTATATCCCCTCGAATGCTGAAGAACAGGAACTGGTCGAGAAGTTCTTCCCGGCAGTCGACGCCCCTGCCAATAAGAACCGCACGGTGTACTTTGACTTCGAGAAGCTCACGTTCGAGGACTGGGACCAGCCGACCTATTACCGCGAGATCGAGAGCATGACCCTTGAAAATCAGTGGGGTGCCCGCCTCGATTTGGTTGTGAAGCGTGACGGAAAGAAACGGACCATCAAGCTGCCACTGAGCGGCAAGCAAGCCGAACAGCAGCAAGCGATTCATATCCTCGAGCAATATTATGCCCGGGCCATGTCGGCCATCGCCTATCAGCAGTCGCAGGAGGAGCCTGTGAACGTCGCTGAGCCTGGCGAGACCTTCTCCTTCGATTAGGTCTCGGAGGGCGTCAGAGCGGCTCTCGGACGGTTAAGCATCGGCCATTGCTGACGATGCGACGTCTTGCTGCACCTTGAGAAAGCTCATGTGCATCTCGCAGTGCCGCAACTGGAACTGCGTCCACTCCTCGGGCGTCAGCTTACCGAAGATCGGGTGCAGTGCTCGGCGTGGGTCCTGCAAGTAGCGACCAATCGCATCTTCCAGCCTGGCGAGACCGGCATCGGTGTCGATCGGCTCTGGCACGAAGCGTTCGTTCGTTGGCAGTCCAGGTGGTAACCCTCGTTCCAGAAACTTTCGCTTCAGAAACAGCGTCGCAAACCACCGCAGCAGAAAGAAGGCACGAAAGTTGGCACCATCGATCGCCATATCAAAAGCCTTTGCCAGATGATCGAAGATCTGTCCAGGACTCCAGTTCCCCAGCGTCTCGATATGCTCGGCTTCGGCAAGCTGGCGTGCATCGGCCAAAACCTCTTGCGGCGTGCGATAGTGTACTTCGCGTCGCCCCTGGACTCCCTTCGTGTTGACTGCCATCGCCTCTGCTCCTTCTGCTTTGCTTCGATTGGCCCCGCCTTCAAGAATCGCGCTCTGCAGGAAATACTTCCGTCGGTTAGCTTACAGTTTCAGCCATGACTTAGCGAAAATCGGCGCATAAAAAAAGCGAGAGCATCGATGGATGCTCTCGCCTTCTGGTGAATCAAGCGGTTAGCCCGTGACCATTAATAATCCGGGATAACGTTGCCGTCTTGACGGTTGGCCAAGCTGACCAGAACCTGACCGGCAACGGTTTCCGAGATGAACTGGCACGAACCATCGGCCAGAACGGTCAGCACACCACCTGGGTGAGCTGCAGTCAGCGGAATCGCAGCGTTGCCTTTAGCGTTGCCCAGAACTGGCGAGCTGCCGGCGTTGACGCCCGAGTTGATGTTACCCAGGTAAGGAACCGTAGTGTTGCTGGTTGGATCGAGGTCGATGAACGTAACGTTCTGAGCAGTCGTGACCGTACCGGTACCGGTGCTGGTGAAGCCCAGACCGTTCCAAGCACCACCGACGCTGTTTGGCCCCATGCTGGTACGAATGGTGTCAACTTGCTTCACGCGATTGGCATCGTAGAAGTAGTTGCTGCATTCGCTGATCATCATGGTATTGCTGGTGCCGTCGGTTGCACTTTCCAAACCGATTGGGTTCGAACCGTCACCCTTGGCGACCACCATACCGTTGTAGTACTGGGCCTTCTTGGTCGAGTCGATGTTCTGAACCGCGGCAGCCGAGGTGCTCCACTTCTGAGCAGTACCACCGATACCGGTGTAGCTGGTCAGCTGAACATTGTTCAGGGTTTCTGGCAGTGGGCTCGATGGGCACCACAGGCCGTCAACACGCAGGGCCAGCAGTGGATCGCCGGTCTGGGTATTGTCGGTGATGAAGGTACCGTTGTTGAAACCGCTCCAATCCAACGCATCGTAAGCAGCGTTCTGTTCGACGAACGGCAGCAGACGCACGAAGAACGATGGAGCAGTGGTGTTGCCCGACCCGCTGATGTAGCACGAGTTGAAAGGCAGTTTGCTGATGTACGTGTCGTGGTAGTTGTGCATGGCCAAACCGAGCTGCTTCAGCTGGTTGTTGCACTGAATACGACGAGCGGCTTCACGAGCCTGCTGGACCGCCGGCAGAAGCAGGGCGATCAATACGCCAATAATGGCGATCACAACGAGCAGTTCCACCAGGGTAAACCCCCGGCGGGCATTCCAAGAATGAGTCACGAACGTCTCCTTCTCTGTCCCCAGAGAGATGCAAGAAAATTAGAACTAGATGTGAGTGAGCTCCCGCCGTTGAACTGATGCGAGAACCGGTAGTACGACCCCGGAGAGTTGATCTCCCCGTGCCTCTATGGCCGTGTTACCCAGCGAGGTTTGCAGAGAGATTGATGAGAAACCCTACTGCATGAAAAGCGCTGCGTATTTCTTTATACTCAACTTTCTTATCTTCACGAGTGCTAATCAGGCAACAAAAACAAACTAATTTACCTAACAGGTATCGCACCCCCTTAATGTACGAGAATCGCTCCTTGGTATTCGTCAGCAGCGTATCTACCGACTAAGGGGGCACCTTCGAAATATTTCTCAGGCAATTTATCCATTTTCTTCTGACTACACCATGAGAAAATATGACGAATAAATAGGTTCGTCACCGTTAAGATCTCCCAGCATCAATTAACGCGAGATAATCCCCCGTTGACAAAATACAGAGCTGAGGTGGATGAGCGGAAAGCTTAAACTTTGTTCTAGGCAAAACTCAATTTGCCACCTCGTTGCTGCACCATCATAAGTCATAAATCAACACGCTTTGCGACAACTACGATTCAAGGCTTTTTTCTTCCTTAATCGATTCTCGGCGCTCACAAAGCGCAACGAGTCGCGTATGAGGAGTACTCATGATTCCGCCACCAACCCAAGAGACCCATTTTACGTATTCGATCGCCATGGCAGGCTCAGCTCGATAGAGGGAGGCATAAGATCTCTGTAAAATCCAATAGCCGACAAATACCAACGCAAACGCTGGTAACACGCGGACGAAGAATGGTGTCGCGACGACGGTGGTTGTGCTGATGGCAATCAAGAAGACCGGCACCAACAGATACAACACCGCCACGCTAAACAGATCGCGGAGCTCGCCGTCGATCTGCCGTAGCGACATCGTTTCAACCGGCATCCGATATGGCTCGTCCGGCTCTGGGACATCAGGGAGGGGCTGTTGTTCTTCGATCATCTCTTACTCCGTTTTCGATGGGGTAACATTGCCATCCTATCGGCGCAAGGCGATTCAACGAAAGATGTCCCCGGCAATAGTAGGGGCAAGAAGAGAAGAGAGCGGTGCCAGATCAGGTTCGATCCAGCACCGCTCGTCAAGAAGGTGGAGGGAGAGTGACTGAGCGGGTGCTATTTGCCCTTTAGGTCAAAGTCGAAGTTGTTCGAGCCTTTTTCGACTTCCGCCGTTAGCTCGGTCACCCGGTTGTACTTCGCGGGAATGGGATCTTTGAACGCAGGACCTTGGTAGGTGTCGGACTCGACCGGGGCGACGGTCACAATCGAAACCTTGTGCGAGCCAGGTTCGGCGCCCTTGGTATCGCGAATGTAAAACAGTTCGTAGACACCGTTCTCGTCGGTCATCCCGCTGGAAGGGCGACCTGCGGCTGGTGTAAATGTGACCTTGGCATTCGCATGCGGCTTACCATCCAGCGTGACCGTACCGGTAACGCCGCCAAGCGAGCCATAGCTTTGCTGAGAACAGCCAAGCACCAGCAGCATCAGGGCGGCCGTAGCCATGGTGGCCCCGATGCTGGTCAGGGTTGGAATCTTCATTGTTCCGCCTCTCATCTGTTCAGTTCGATTCTGCGTTTGGATTAGAATTCACCCAGCACGTTGCCGTCCTGGCGATCGCCCAGGCCAGTCAGAATCGCGAAGTTCGTTGTTTCCGAAAGGAAGCGAACGCTGGCGTCCCCGAGCAGAATCATCACGCCGCCTGGGTGGGCCGAGATTGGCGGAATGTTGACGTTGTAGTTCGCGGCATTCCCGGTTCCCCCTTCTTCGCCAATGGCATAGCGAATGGTGGTTACGTTCGAGGTCCAGTTGCCTGCCCCCGCCCCGTTGGCCCACGAACGGCCGGCATGCCCCGAGCTACGACGGGCAACCTTTGTTCCGGAAGAGTTGATGAAATAGTCGCTTTGCTCGGTGACCATCATCGTGTTGCTGGTCCCATCGGTGCACGCGGCCAGATTGATCGCGTTGCTCTTGGACGAAAGCGGAACGATCATCCCGTTATAGACCGCATCGCCGTAAGAGTTGTCTTGTGGCGAGCCCGATACGACATTGGTCGTGCCACCCTTGTAATACGAACCGGTGATACCGATGTAGTTCACGACCTGCAGCGAGACGGTACCGTTGGCATTGGTCGATTGCGATTCGAGCTCTGGCAGCGGGCTCGAGGGGCAATTGAATCCTGGCACCCGCAACTGTCCCAAGATCGTCGCATTCGGGCTTGGTCCATCCTGCATCGACCAGTCGCCGGTGAATTGGAACTGATCGTACGCGGCGTTCTGCTCGACGTACGGCAACAGACGAACCAACCACGAAGGGCCACGCTGCACTGGAGTGGTGCTGACCTGCGGCACCGCGTTGTATGGCATCTTCAGGTAGGTGTCGTGATAGTTGTGAATCGCCAGACCGATTTGCTTCTGGTTGTTGGTGCACTGCATACGGCGGGCAGCTTCACGAGCCTGCTGCACGGCCGGCAGCAGCAGAGCGATCAAGACACCGATGATCGCGATGACAACCAACAACTCGACGAGCGTGAAAGCGCGTCGTGAGCGAAACTGGATGGTCATTGTGGGGAGTTCCTTAGCAAATGATGGCGGTTTGCCAACGGAGCTCGGGCCTCCGTTAGCGAGATTAACAGCCTGGGTAAATCAAATGCCGTTCCATTTCGCCACAAGTGTCTCGCAGTTCGCGAATCGATTAGAGAGAATTTACATCAACGCGCTATCATTTATCGTTAACCGCTGATTTTCAGTAGGTAGTGAGATATTCCCTTCGATAGACATTTACAATTTCACATTGTTTCTGTCTTACCACCCTCCAGCGAGAGGCCTGATGCTCTGAAACAAGGCATGGTTTTAGAACTGTTGCTTAAACAAGCGACTATCCCGTGATATTTACCCACCACTTCGACTACCATCGGACGCCCCACCAATCGGGCACTCTCATCGAACGCATGGTGGACGCAACCCCTGCCAAGGAAGTACGCGGAAGATAATCCGCCATTAAGGCCCCCCCGGGACCGGGGCCTTACGCTGGGAATACCGCAGGACGGACTAGGCTGTTCCGCCGTTCACGGGGAGGACCTGGCCTGTGATCCAGCCCCCATCGTCGCTGGCGAGAAAGAGGACGACCGGGCCCATGTCTTCCGATTTGCCAAGCCGGCCGAACGCGGACAGGCTTCGCATTCGCTCGATCTTGTCCTGGTCGTTGTTGTCCATGAATAAGTCGGTCTCGGTCGGACCTGGCGAAACCGCGTTGACGGTGATCCCACGCTTCCCCATCTCCTTGGCGAAGCTACGCGTCATCTGCTCGACCGCTCCCTTGGTGGCACAGTACGGACCGTAGGTCGGCAGCATCATGCGGACGGCGGAACTGGAAATGTTAATCACGCGGCCTCCTTCGGCCAGGCGTGTTGCCGCTTCTCGCAGAGCATAGAAGACGCCGTACGCATTGACCTGCATGACCCGGTCGAACTCTTCGTCGCTGGTTTCTTCAATCGTTTTGTAATGCACGATGCCGGCATTGTTGACCAGGATATCGACCGGCCCCCACTGCTGCTCCGCGGCATCGAACAGTTTCCGTACGTCCTCGACCTGAGAGACGTCGGCCTGAACAGCAATCGCAGCGCCGCCATCCGACTCGATCTTGGCGACCACCTCGGCTGCTGCTTGATGGTTGCTGGTGTAGTTCACAACCACCTTGGCCCCAGCCGCTGCCAATGAAGTGCAGATATTGGCACCAATCCCTCGGGATCCGCCGGTGACAATGGCGACCTTGTTTTCCAACTTGTGCATCGAGGTAACTCCAATCGAAACCATGTCTCGCAGCAAACGAGTGCCGCGTCTTGTGCCGGGGCGGCCCTGATCCTTCAGCGATCAGGGCGAAGCTGCGTTGCCAGAGAGAACTACGTATCGAGGTGCACTTCGTCCCAAGGATCGTCGCAGACCAGCCACTCCAGGGCGAGGCGTCGATTGACGATGATGTAGGGGCGAATCCGTTTTGGCTTCTTGGGAATCTCGGCCTTGTTCAGCGATTCGTAGCCGACGGCCCAGTGCAGGCAGTATGCCAGGTCGATCTTGGGCACCACTTCTTCCAGGTCTCGCAGTTGGCACTTGCTGCGGAAGGCTTCGCTGGATGCCGACGCCTTCAGGTTAGGAAACATCGAAACCATTTCGTTCGTACAGGTTTTGTCGAACTCCAACTCGTCCTGAAGACCAGCGATCCAGGTCATCGCCCAGATCGTTTCGACGTGCGTCTTATACTTCTCGCCGGCGTCGGGATCTTTCTCGCGGAGATATAGCGATTCGCCGGTGGTGACTTTCTCGAGCAGGCCTTCCTGAGCCAGCCAGGCCCAGCCCATCTTCTTTGGCAGCCCATACGAACAAGCCACGCATGTGTAGAGACACAGCATCCGATCGACGAACTCTTCCAGCGAGCGTTCGATCTTGATGTCGCCCAACAGCGGCAAATGCGAATTGACCGGATACCCCAGCCGCTTCGCCTTCGACAGACTCTTCTGCCGGATGGCCTCGTTATCCATGAATACTCCATTTTTGATAAAGAAAGATCGCCAACATGCTACCAGGGACCGCGATTGGTGGCTACGAGCGTTTCTAACCTGCCAGCTCGCTTTTCCCATGGGCTTTTTAAGTGATACTGCCAGCCAGGCCCCCCTGGGAGAAGCCCTTCTAAACTTTCCACTTGACGCAACATAGACAGACCTGTATATTTTTAACATGCAAGACACCAAACCCAAGTCGAAAGCCCGCGAGCGAATCGTCGACACGGCACTCCGTTTGTTCTATTCCGATGGAATCAATTCCGTCGGAATAGATCGCATCATTGCGGAAGCGGATGTGGCGAAGATGACGCTGTACAACCACTTCAAGTCGAAGGACGACTTGATCCTGGCCGTTTTGCAGCGACGCGACGCGATCTTCTTTCAGTTCTTTGACGAACAGATCGAAAAAGGTGCCTCGAAAAAGGGTGGCCGGCTGGGCGGTTTTTTCACCGCCTTGAAGAAGTGGTTCTCGGCTCCTGAATTCCGAGGCTGCATGTTCATCAACACGGCGGCCGAAATCGCCGACTGCAACCATCCGGCGTTTCAGTACTCCGTGGACCATAAGAAGCGTTTCAACGACTTGCTGGCCGATGCCATCAAAGCTTCCGCCCCGGATGCTCCGGCTCAGGTTGTGCCGGCGATCGAGTTGATCGTGGAAGGTTCGATTGTGACCGCCGTGATGCAGCACAGTCCGAAACCTGCCGATCAGGCGCGTAAGGCAACCCGGCAACTGCTGGGGGAGACCTGGCTCGACGAGTAATCGACTACTCTTTTTTTGGCCACATCCATACAGACCGTCCTACCTATCCTGATTTGCAATTACCAATAAGGAGAAACTCGATGACCACACCGACATCGATCCGGCCCCCCTTCACCGAGGCGACCGCCTTGGCGAAAGTTCGGGCCGCGGAAGATGCCTGGAACTCTCGCAACCCAGAGCGGGTCTCGCTGGCCTACTCAATCGATTCCCAGTGGCGAAACCGAGATCGGTTCGTCACCGGCCGCGACGAGATCCAGGCCTTTCTTGCCGACAAATGGGAACGTGAGCTGGACTATCGCCTGGTGAAGAACCTCTGGTCGTTCACCGACAACCGGATCGCGGTTCGCTTTCAATACGAATACCACAACGCCGACGGCCAGTGGTTCCGTGCCTATGGCAACGAGCTATGGGAATTCGATGCCGACGGTCTCATGCGACGCCGGGAAGCAAGCATCAATGATTATGCGATCACCGCCGACCAGCGGCGACTGGATTGGCCGGAAGACGCTCCGCGGCCTGCCGATCACCCTGGCATCCCGGAAGTATTTTAGTTTCGCTGTAACCACCTTCTTTTTTTGGCATCACACAATACAGACCTGTCTGTTTTATTTGCCACCTGTTTTTTCACAAGGAAATGGATCATGCCACGCCTACAACCTATCGCCCCTGCCAACGCCACCGATAAGACCAGCCAGCTTTACGATCAAGTGAAGCGTGCCCTCGGCAAGGTGCCCAACATGATGCAAACGCTCGGCCATTCGCCCGCGGCACTGGAAGGCTACTTGAGCCTCAGCCAATCGCTGGGACATGGCGTGCTGTCGGCCCAAGACCGCGAACGTGTCGCCTTGGCCTCGGCTCAGCAGAACGATTGCGGTTACTGCCTGGCAGCCCACTCGATGCTGGGGAAGATGGTTGGTCTTTCGGCAGAGGAAGTCGTCGAGGCTCGCAAAGGTGAGTCAGACGATCCGCAGGCCGATGCCCTGCTCCGCTTCACGCAAAGCATCCTCCGATCGCAGGGACACGTTGAAGACGCCGAGTTGGCGAAATTCCGGGAAGCTGGTTATGACGATGCCGCCGTCGCCGAAGTGGTCGCCCATGTCGCCCTCAATGTGCTGACCAACTACTTCAATAGCGTCGCGGAGACGGAAGTCGACTTCCCGCAAGTCGATGCAGTCCCGGCGTAATGCGTTGGTGTGATCTTCTCTGCGTGGGTGCACGTTGGGCTTGCCTGCCCGCGAGGCATCCACGCAGGGAATCACGCGCGTTACGACTTCTGCCCGGTAAAGATCAAATGGAGTCCCAGGCCGACGAATAGTCCACCGGTGACGCGATCGATCCAGCGTCCAGTCGCCTGCCGGCCGCGTAACCAACTGCCAACGACCCCGCAGTAATAGCCCAACAGCGAATAACTGAGCGTCGTCCACAGCCAGAACACCACGCCCAGCACCAAAAGCTGCGACCAGGCTGGTTGCTGCGGATTGATGAACTGGGGCAGGAACGCCAGAAAGAAGAGTCCGACCTTGGGGTTAAGGGCATTGCACAGAAAACCACGCATCGCGGCTGGCCAGAATCCTTGTCGCGTAGTGCGTTTCTCAACAGCGACTTCTTCGCTTTCCTCCCCGATCGAACCAGGCTTGAGCAAGGCTTTCGTTCCGAGATAGATCAGGTACGATGCCCCTGCGTAAATGATCCCACGAAACGCCCACGGCGAAGTGGCGACGATCGCCGAAATGCCAACAACCGCCAGCAGTGTATGAAAGAGTGTTCCCAGGCCAACGCCGAATGCGAACCCCATGCCGGCCTGACGTCCGCGGGCGATGCCATAGCTGAGAATCCCCAGCATATCTGGCCCTGGCGTAATACTGATGACGAGCATGGCCAGGAAAAAGTAAGGCAGTGATTCGATGGGCGGCATGACAATGAATTCCTGAATGAAGCCCTCTGGCGAAGTCCCCATGGAGCGTGAACACGACGCCCCCAGAATAACGCAGAACGATCGATTTGACACCGACGGAGCGGCCGCGGCTTAATGCGGGCATAAAAAAAGCCGGGCAGACTTCTGGTTGTGAAATCTGCCCGGCGATTTATATGGGAACTCGACCTGATTCGGTCGTGTTATTTTCCGCAAGTACGCATGGCCTGGAAGCCAGCATTGGTCAGGCTGTAAGCCCCTTTGAACGTTTCAGGTACCAAGTATTCCCGCTTGACCAGCTTGGAAAGAGAATTCTTGTGAGTCGCGAGCATGGGACCTGTGAAGCAGAGCATTCGGCCTGGATCCATCAAGTATTGGCGGAATGTTCTCAGGACTTTCTTTTCGCCTTCGGTCAGCATGGGAAGCTCCTATGATAAGGATTCGAAGAGCTCAGCCTCCTGCTATAAAATTGGCGACTCCGTCCATAAAGTCGGGTGCCGTCTGCTCGAAATCACCACACATCATGCGACTGATCGAACAGCAAGGAATCCAGAGAGATAGCCCCTGGAGGCTCCTTGCCCCAGGTAATCCATCGCCATTTTTTCCACAGCATCGACTATCGTACCATTATTCACACCCAATTACTAGTACCTCATAGTTGGGGATTTTCCGGCCTGGCGCTTTCTCGTACATCGAAAATAGCGGGAACACCCGAGGTTTTCGAGCGTTGCCTGACGGAATCTCGCCCCTTCTTATTTCGAGATAATGGGCAATCCAGGGCCTCCGAAGATGCTCAAGGAACACAATGGGGGCTTTAACGCGACTATCCGTTGGCGGTGGCAACGGATCCGCGGAGAGATGAACCCAGCTCTGGCATACCCCTGAGCCGGCCAGGCTACTTTAACTTCTCGTTTTGCTGGTGCCGGGTCGCATCGCGTTTGTTCTTCTTGTCCAGATTTCGGCGGAGCGCTTCGGTCAGATCGACTCCGGTTTGATTGGCCAGGCAGATCACCACAAACAAGACATCTGCCAGTTCGTCTGACAGCTCGACCTTCTCGTCGGAAGGCTTGAAGCTTTGCTCGCCGTAGGTTCGCGAGATGATCCGCGCGACCTCGCCCACTTCTTCGACCAACTGGGCCAGGTTCGTCAGTTCCGAGAAGTAACGAACACCGATGGTCTGAATCCACTGGTCGACATCAGCTTGAGCCTGGCGAAGCGTTAGCGGCGAATCATTCTCGGTCACGAAGAAGCCCATTGGCTGAAGGTTTGTTGTGCGTAACGGCGGCCCAACGTGTGGGCCTCGACGGCAGACATCGTCTGCGGAGACTTTCCCTCCACCGCTTGTTCTAACACCAGCAGCGGAGGCGATTCCAGCCCTGCCAACAGTTCGGCCAATTTGCTGTAGTCGATGTCGCCAGCGGCAAACGATTCCGACCAGACGCCACCGTGCGATTGCCTCAGATGCAGTTCGATCACGCGCGAGGCATACAGCCGAGCCACATCGAACACCGCGACCTCCGAGTCGCCACAGCCTCGAAAGATCCAATGCGCATCCAGGCAGAACTTCACATGGTCGGGATTGGTCGAGGCCAACATATGATGCAGTTCGCGGGCACCGCTGCGTAGCTCCGCATCGTGATTATGGTAGGCGAGCTGTTGACCGTTTTCCCTCAAAGCGGCGCCCAGCCTGTCGAGGGCGTCGGCCTGGGTTCGTAGTTGCAGATCTGATTTATCGTCTTTCCCGCCCCAAGCCAACGGATTGGGATTGGTCACGACGATTCGCGTTCCGCAGGCTTCCTTGGCAGCGGCCGCGATTGCCAGGACCGCATCGATTGAGCGTTTCGCTTCGTCCGCTGCATGGAGCGAACTGTTGACGTAGATTGAAGGGACTTCCAGGCCGATTGCCTTCGCCTGGGTCGCCACCGCTTGGATATGCTCGGGCGAAGCGGCGATCGGCTCGAAAGCGAAGAGGCCGCACGATTTCACTTCGGCAAGCATCGCCGAAAGATCGCGTACATCTTTGCCAGAGCGGCCGTAGAACGTTCCCCACGGATACTGCTGCGTGGCGATCGGTACGCCGGCAGATTCGGCTGCGTGAACGACGTTTGCGAGGTCAAGAAACGAAGAACAAGCTGCCGCAGCGACAGCTTGTTTCAAGATGGTTCGACGACTGAGCATGGTTTTCTCAGCGGGTTTAGGAGGGCAGCGGTCGATCGTTACGGGACCAAACCACCAGGCACGCCCTTCACCACGATCGCCACGGCATCGTGCGGATGCAGGCTCTCGAAGTGGCTGGCTTGAATGCGATAGTCAACAACGCCTGGCATTGGGTCGATGGCCGACTTCATACGTCGCGCGGCATCTTCGCAGAACATCAGGTTCTCGCCATTCAAGCGAGCGAACTCTTGTTCGTCGGCTCGTTTGACCGCAGCTTGAACGGCCGTGTTCAGCACGCCTTCGGTTCGCTTGATGATTTCGTCGAACGGCAAACCATCGCGCGAGCCATCCAGGTCAACCGTGATGTCGGCATGGCTACGTTGGCTGTGCGGAACCGCGATTAGCGTGTTGTTCGATCCGAGCCAGTTCAGCACGGTCGAGGCACTCAGCCAGTTGTGACCATCGAACTGTTCTTCAAACTGCTGCTGTAGCAGCTGCCGCGACAAGGCTGCCGAGCATGGGCAAGCGCTTGAGTAGGTCAAGCGAACGTGAATGCGATACTTGACCTCGGTCCCCTTCTTCAAGGCTTCGACTTGAATTGGGTAGCTTCGCCAGGCGCGGTTGTCCGACAGCAGCGAGGCCCGCTGGATCATATGCTCGAACGAGAACTTCAGGTAAGCCGAATGGCTCATCTCGGCATGGGTTTCCAGGAACCGGCCCAGGATACGTTCGATCTGCTTCCGCGAGAACTCGGTGTGCAGTTCGTTCTGCAGACTCAAGTACAACCGCGACATGTGAATGCCCTTGGTCGCCGGATCGTCGAGACTGACGTAGGCGTCGACCTTGGCCGGCGTACGCATCAGCACGCCATCCTCGCCCTTCAACAAGATGGCGACTTCGATTCCGGACATGCCGACACGATCGATGGTCGTTTGGAACTGCGGAGCCGTATCGTTGGCAACATCCGGGAGCAACCGTGGCGAGGTATCCATCGTCAAGGGGCGAGTAACTTCAGACACCACGGAGGGATCCGAAGCGGCTTGCGTGGAAGAAGCAGGCTGAGAGGACATGAAGATTTCCTTGACGGAGTGAATCGTGCGGTCGTTATTTGCCAGGATCAAGACCGGCATAATCGCGGTGGGGCAACCGCATTTCTAGACAATGTATCGGCGACCTATCAGGCCAGAAACGAACCATTCAGGGCATTTATCATACTGCAATCAAGTCGCCACGTCTTGAGATGCCAGCCGACGTAACTCGTTACAGCGACCTGGATACTGCCCACCGAGGCATAAACTGAGTACACTAAGGACTATCCTGCCTCCCGAAGATAATTGTTGCCCACGGACCGTCCGGGCTCAACAATTCTTATCGCGACTGGCCTGTCGATGTGACGATAACTCATTGACAGATAATCGTTTCCTGTCGGCTGCAAAAGTCAATCGACACCCCTGATTTGCCCTGGGAAGACCGCCAATATGACTGCCATGGGTCCATTTGGAGACTATCCGCACACTCGGCCACGTCGCAATCGTCAGACCGATTGGTCGCGACGTATGGTTCGCGAAAACAGGCTGACGGTGGATGATCTAATCTGGCCGATCTTCGTACAGCCTGGCAAATCACAGCGAACAGCTATCCCTTCTCTGCCCGGGGTCGACCGTCTGACGATCGATCTGGCGGTGGAAGAAGCCCAGCGAGCTGAGTCGCTCGGCATCCCGGTTCTGGCCTTGTTTCCGGCGACACCTTCGGAACTGAAGACGCCTGATTGCGAAGAAGCGGTCAACCCAGAGAACCTCGTCTGCGAAGCGGTCCGAGCCATCAAAAAGCTGGGGCTGAACCTCGGCATTCTGTGCGATGTCGCTTTGGACCCTTACTCGAGCCATGGTCAGGACGGCCTCGTTCGTGATGGGTACGTGGTGAACGACGAGACGGTCGAGATGCTTTGTCGGCAATCGCTCGTCCAAGCCCAGGCCGGCTGCGACATCATCGCTCCGAGCGACATGATGGATGGCCGCATTGGCGAGATCCGCAAGGCGCTCGATCACAAGGGTTACCAGCACGTTCAAATCATGTCGTATGCGGCCAAGTACGCGTCGGCGTTTTATGGACCGTTCCGCGATGCGGTCGGTTCGTCCGGCAACCTGGGTGGCGGCGACAAGAAGACTTACCAGATGGATCCGGCCAACACCGATGAAGCGATTCGCGAAGTCGCCCTCGATATTCAAGAAGGGGCCGACATGGTGATGGTGAAGCCAGGCATGCCTTACCTCGACATCGTGCGCCGCGTGAAGGAAACCTTCCACCAGCCGACCTACGTGTATCAGGTCTCTGGCGAGTACGCGATGTTGCACGCCGCGGCAGGCAATGGCTGGCTCGATCTGAACAAGGTGATGCTCGAAAGCCTGACCGCTTTCAAACGAGCCGGCGCCGATGGAATTTTGACCTACTTCGCCCCAGTGGCGGCCGAAATGCTGAAGAGCGGTTAGCATTCAGGCACTGCGGAACGAAGGCCCACCAACGAACGATTTCACAGCATCCTACGGGAACTTACGGTCGAGGCGGCAACATCTTGCCTCAGCCCTGACTTAGACTTACGCTAAAAGAGGAGCCTTAACGCTATTTCGAGCGGTAAGATTCTCTCCATTTGACAATCAGGTCGAACGCTATGTCCTATACACCAATTCAATTGCTCGAGAATTGGATTCTCCGCCAGGCATCTGACGCCGGCCAAGAGTGGCTTGATGCCCAGCGCCAAGCGGTCGCTCAAGGCGACATGAAGGCGTTGTACATGGGCTTTGGCTTTGCTCCGCGTAAGGTCGGCAAGGCAGATCTTCAGCTTACCGAACGCGATCTCAACGATGCCGCCGAAGCCCGCGAAGGTTGGATGCCACATACGTGGACGATTGATCAAGCGGCTCGTGTTCTTCTACTGACCTCGTTGCCATCGGAAGACGACGCGGCCTACTTCGCCACGATCGAAAAGCTATTTCAGACCGCCGAGATCCGCGAGCAAATCTGCTTGTATCAAGCGTTGCAATTGCTGCCGCATCAAGAGTTGTTCGACGATCGCCTGGCGGAAGGAATTCGCACGAATATTAAAAGCGTGTTCGAGTCGATCGCCCACAACAACCCGTTGCCGATGGAACTGATGCAGGAGCCGGCCTGGAACCAGATGGTGCTCAAGGCACTTTTCATCGGTGCGGCACTCGATCCGATCGAAGGGCTCGATCGCCGAGTGAATCCAGAACTGGCGCGCATGCTGATCGACTTCGCGCATGAACGCCGCGCCGCCAAGCGTCCGATCCCGGTCGAACTGTGGCGTGTCGCTGCTCCGTTCGCGGACGAGATCGCTCTGGAAGACATGCGAGCATTGTATGCTTCAGGCGAACAGCTCGAGCAGTCGGCGATCGCGCTCGCCCTGGTATCGAGTGCTTCTGATGAAGCGGATGTTATTCTGAAAACCCACCCTGAAATCGCGGCTCGTGCGGAACGGGGGGAAATTACCTGGCGCACAATTGCCGAAGAAGCTTATTAGTCGGTCGCGACCTTCATTCCCCAAGCCAGCTTCCAATGAAGCCACCAACCGAATCGAAACCAACCATGAAATTCATCGACCCGCACATTCACGTCACCTCGCGAACCACCGACGACTACGAAGCGATGGCAGCAGCCGGCGTGGCGGCCATCATCGAGCCCGCCTTCTGGTTGGGCCAGCCCCGTACCAATGTCGGTTCGTTTCAAGACTATTTCAGCAGCCTGGTTGGGTTCGAGAAGTTTCGCGCGGCTCAGTTCGGTATTCGCCACTACTGCACGATCGGCCTCAATTCCAAGGAAGCCAACAACGAGGCCCTAGCCGAACAGGTCATGGAAATCATGCCCCTCTTCCTGGCGAAAGAGAACGTGGTTGCCGTGGGTGAAATCGGCTTCGACGACATGACAGCGCTCGAAGAGAAGTACCTTCGCTTGCAGCTGGAAATGGCCAAGGAAGTGAACCTTCCGGTCCTGATCCATACGCCCCATCGCAACAAGAAGCAGGGAACGTATCGGAGCATGGACATCATTGAAGAACATGAAATCCCGCCCCATCTGGTGGTGATCGACCACAACAACGAAGAGACCTGCGAAGAGGTCCTGCGGCGAGGGTACTGGGCCGCATTCACCATCTATCCCAAGACCAAAATGGGGAACGAACGGATGGTGGAAGTAGTCAAGAAGTATGGACCTGAACGAATCATAGTCGACTCCTCCGCCGACTGGGGTGTTTCCGACCCTTTGGCCGTTCCCAAAACGGGAAATTTGATGCTAGAGCGGGGTGTTCCCCAGGAGCACGTTGAGTTAACCTGTTACAAGAACGCCCTGGCCGCCTACAGCCAGAGCGGTCAGTTCGAGGAATCGGATTGGCTCGACCCGGAACCCATTGATCAACGTACGCTGTTCGAGGGTAATAGCGTGCTCCGGGGCGGTCAGGCTCCTCGAGTCGATGATAAGCAAGAAGACGATCGTATCATTCAATAAGCTCATACGTCTTTGTGCTCATCCATAACCCTCTCGCTTCCCTCGGGAAGTCAGGACAGAGAACGCTAGGCACCACCAAAGAAGAATTGGCAACGCGTCGGAACCGCGTTGACTGTTCGTATCCAGAGGCACCCAGCACATGCCTTGGGTCCGCTACCGTTGCGGACTGAAACCTGGACCAGCTTTTTTACGGTGCAATATGAGCTTTCATCGAAACGGTGCTAGCGACAAGTTGTCGCGGCGCCAGCTTCACCTCCAGTCCTTTGACGAGGTACTGTCGGAGGCTCGAAGCCTTTCCCGTGTCGGCTATCATCGCGTAGCCAAATGGTCGCTAGGGCAAATTTGCGATCATGTTTCTCGATTCATGGATGCGTCGATTGACGGGTTTCCGCCATCGCCGTTCTATGTCGCTTTGATTCGTCCATTCGCACGGATGACCCATCTGGGTAAGATCCTGCGGAACGAACATCTGCCGGCCAAGATGCCTACGCTTAGCGTGTTCATGCCAGGCGAGTGGGCCGAAGACGAGAAGGCGCTTCCACAACTGGAAGCTGCCATTGCTCGCATCCAGGATCCGAACGTTCAGTTCGTTCTTTCGCCGCTGTTTGGCAAACTGACGCCAGAAGAGTGGCGGAAGGTTCACCTGTGGCATTGCCAGCATCACCTGGAATACCTCATTCCAGCGGCTCGCGACGTCTCGTCCTAGAGGCCTTTCCAGTCGTTCCAGGTCGCCTGACTGCCGGTCGCTGCCTGGGCTCAACGCAATATCGCAAGCATGGCTACGCGCTTCGTTAGGGCGAGCCATCTTGCGGTCGTGTGCCGGCGTGAAAACGCCTTCTGAAACGTGGCACCGCTTGCCATGAGACATCGCTCGTCGTATCCTGCGCGACAAACCTCTCGTCGCTTATCCAGGAAGGCCCCTCATGTCGCAAGAGTTGGAATCCCCCGCACCCGCCTGGCGCCCGCTCAACAAAGTTCAGCGCCGCGTACTGGGTGTGCTGATCGAGAAAGCCAAGACGACACCAGACGCTTATCCCATGTCGCTGAACGGTCTGACGACCGGATGCAATCAAAAGAGCAATCGCGATCCCCAGATGAACCTCGAAGGCTGGGAAGTCGAAGAAGCGATCGACCAACTGCGCGAGATGGGCGCCGTTGCCGAAGTGCATGGCGATGGTCGCGTCGTTAAGTTTCGTCATTACGGCAAAGACTGGCTCGGCTGCGAAGGGAACGAGCTCGCCATCATGGCCGAGCTTCTGCTGCGCGGGCCTCAGACCGTTGGCGAACTCCGCGGACGTGCGGCCCGGATGGGCAAGATCCCGGACATGGGCTCGCTGCAACCACTGCTCGACGAACTACAGCAAAAGAAGCTGGTCGTGCCGCTCACTCCGCGTGGACGTGGCCAGGTTGTCACGCATGGCCTGTTCAACGAGAAGGAACTGAACGAGCAGCGACAACAAATGGGCGACGGTCGCCCAGTCGCCATGGAAGAGACAGCTCCGCCGGAATCGCCTTCAGCTCCAGCCCCTGCGGCTCAACCGGTTGCTGCTTCCATGCCGGCACCATCCGCCCCCGCCTCTCCTGCCCCGGCTTCGAGTGCGGCTGACTCCCAAGAGATCGCCGCGTTACGGGCAGAAGTCGCGGAACTGAAAGCCGAACTGGAACGCGTGAAGAAAGATGTCGAGGACCTCTGGTCGAGCATCACCTGAGTTCGCTTCCGCATCGTATCTAAGAAACCCAAAAGACCGCTGTCGCATCGCTCGACGGCGGTCTTTTTTTGTGCGATTTCATCGCGGTGACCAAAGGGGTGCGCGTTGTGCTTCGGCCTGCCTGTGTACCCACATCTTGGGTCTGGTTTTGCTTGTCATCACTACTGATATTTTGTACAGTATCGCTTATCTGATTTAGACAACCTCGTCAGCCTGGGCGCTGCCGGCTGTGATCGCCGTCCGATCGCATCTTTGTACCTGACTTGCTCGCGAATCGCTCGATTTGAATCGACGCGGCGAGCCCTCTTTCAGGATGTTGTTTCGCACCAGTTTTATCTTGCACGTTGGGGCAGACGGGAAGTCGTGCGCGCCGACGTGACGTTTGAAAATCATTCACCTTTGTGGAGCCAGGGAAATCATGTCGCGACGAATCCGCAATTCTCGCAACCGGCTGCAATCGCATCAGATCGCTGAAGTTCATCGCCTTCGCGCCGCCGGACACACGCACATGGAAATCAAACGCCAGACAGGCATCTCGCGGACGACGATTCATTTGATTTTGCATGGTCAGCATTCGTCGTCGCATGCTCAAGAAAACAACGAGCCGATCGACGATTCGACGCCATTTTTCGATGGCCCGATCGAACGCTGCCCGCGTTGTGGTCGCCGCGTTCACATGCCTTGCATGCCGTGTCGCATCAGCAGCATGGTCGACTCAGGCCAGCTCGAACGCTCTGAAACCGACGACCGCGATCGTCGCCAGCGCGGCCAATGGTAGTGGCCAGGCATTGCTCACAAACCCAGCGTAAGTGGCAAATTCAGCCGACGAGATTAACACCATTTGAAGGTGCGTTTTAGATTTGACGAATCAGGCCTCGTGATTGCCTGAGCGGATTGAACTCCGCCTCGCCCTGATGACAATAGATCTCGCTGTGAAGCGTTCCACTGGGGTCGGCATTCAACATTTTGATGCCGGCCCTGGTTTATTTCGAACGGTCGCTTGTCAGAAACGACCCTTGCTTTGACTGGATTAATACTCGGCCCACTTCCAACCGATCGGCGTTTCCAGCTCTTTTTCGGCGTAGTAAGCCCAAGGCGTGTCAGGATGCTCTTTGATGATACGCTCCAGGTATTCCTTCGCCTGGAGACGCGTCTTCTCGAGGCGGCTACCAGCTTCTTCCAGCGTATCGGCTGGCTCCAGCTTCCAGGTATTGTGCGACGGATCCTCGAACTTGCGGCCACCCTTCAAAATGGCGAGCATCTGGTTGTAACCGTCGGTACGTGCCTTGGCAGCGGCAGCGCGGCCGAGTGCCAGGTCGTAGCTGGCCTGCCATCGCTTGTCGGTGATCTTGTCGCGATCCTTCTCCCCTTCGGCCAGCGGATCGTAGATCGCGTTCACCAAAGGTTCGAGCCGGGCTGCCGTACGCTGAGCGCCATCCAGGGCGTTCTTCAATCGAGCTTCATCTTCCACAATGAACTGCGACGCCGGATAGGTCATCGCTTCGACCTGCCCTTGCTGGGCAGCGCGATCGAGTGCCGCCAACGCTTTGTTCTCGGCCAGCTTCGCTTGGTACTGAGCCTCGGTCAAATACTGCGGAGGATACTTTCGCATCGTTTCGTCATCGAAACGCATCGAGCTGCCAGGCCATTGCGACGAACGGAGTCGCGAGATCAGAAACGCCCCGTTGGTTTTGTTCGTCAGGTAGCCGAGACTGAAAGGCCCGTACCCACTGTCGACGTCGTCGCCACCGAAACCGCCACTGCTGAACTTCATGTCGACACGCTGCGAGTAACGTGTTTCGGGTCCTTGCAACATGGCTGGCATACCGTCGGAGCGAGTTTCCTGAGCAGCCACCTCCGGACGCTTTCGTCCCAGCGGTGCCGGCACGCCGATCGCATAAACGCGAGCCCCCAGGGCATTCGCCTTTTCGGTGACGGCATCGACCTGCATCCAGTCGTCGCCAGCTTCGTCGGAAACAACCACGACGAGCAACTCGCGGCTTTCTTTCTGTTTGACCGGGCCGAAGGTGTCGAACACCTGGCTCAACGTCGCGAAAGTATTTTCTTTGCCCGAGTTGTCGGTTGGGATCGCGGTTCCTACCTTGCTGACAACCGCGGCCAGATCGGTCGTCGGATCTTGCAGAATGATCGTCTTTTCACCGAAGGCCACCACCGCGGTCGAAAGGCTGTCGGAAGCCTTGCCGCCAGGAAGTCCATTGGCCTGGAAGTCGGAGTAAAGCTGCTTGGCGGCGGTCGACCACGACTGCCGCATTTCCGAAGCACTTTGCGTCGCATCGACCACCCACACGATCAACGTCGGCGCGAAGTCGATACTGCTGGCGATTTCGGTCCGCAGGCGATCGACGTTCTGTTCGACGGTTGAGTTCGCTCCGACCGACTTGCCACTGCTGAAGCGGCTGGTGCCACCACGAATCGATTCGGTACGAATCATGGTCCGGCGAGCAAGCTCTTCTTTGGATGGCCCTGGCTTGGCTGCCGGGGCGACAGGCTTGGCGGCGGGGGCAGGTTTTGACGTGGCTTGCGTTTGCGCCGGCTTCTTCGCCAGAGGATTATTAAACTTGACGTTCTCGCCACAGCCAGACACCGCGACCAAGGTAATCAGCGTCGCGGAAATCGAGCCCAGGCTGGCAATTTCAAACGATGGGAATCGGCGAGACATGTCGGGGGACACTCCTCTAGGGACGAGAAAGAAAGGTAGGTCGATTCGCCATTTATTCTACCCCTCAATTCAGCCCGGTCGAGTCACTGGTCAAGATTCCCCTGCCAGCACCTCCCCCTCGATAGCAAACACCTGGGATACCTCAAAGCCCGTAACTTACCGCCCTGCCACAAAAGCATGCGTTCTGTTGATTAAGGGGGTCGCAATCGTAACGATTATTCGAAACAATAGCCCCACGCTTACGCACAAGGACACACCATGCCATCGCAGCCAACCCTCGCCGGAAAACGAATTCTCATCTTCGTCGGAGACATCTACGAAGACCTGGAACTGTGGTACCCGCACCTTCGCTTGAAAGAAGCCGGGGCCGAATCGGTCCTGGCAGGGCAGGACGCTGGCGAGGTCTACGCCGGCAAACACACCTACCCTGCGAAGTCCGATGTGTCGTTTATGGACGTCAACGCGAACGACTTCGACGGCGTGATCTGCCCTGGCGGCTTCATGCCGGACAAGCTGCGACGTGAAGATAAAGTGAAGGAACTCGTTCGTCAGTTCCACGAGCAAGGCAAACTGGTTGCTGCGATCTGCCATGGCGGTTGGTTCCTGGCATCGGCCGGCATTTGCCACGGTACGCGTCAAACAGGGTCGCCTGGAATCAAAGACGACATGGTCCACGCTGGCGTTAGCTGGGAAGACGCCGAAGTCGTGGTCGATGGCAACATTGTCACCAGCCGCCGACCAGACGACCTGCCAGCCTTCTGCCAGGCGATCATCGACGTGCTGGAGAAACAATAGCCGATGCCACTCGCACATCTGACGATCGCCACCGCCGATTCCGCGGCGACCTCCAAGTTCCTGCAAAATGTGTTCGACTGGCCCGAAGTCCATCGGCCCGGCAATGTGGACCTGACAACCTATTGGCTCGACATCGGCCAAGGCCAGCAAGTCCACGTTCTGCAAGTCGAAGGATTCGAAGTGTCGCCCTTCGAGAAAGAGTTCGGCCGTCACTTTGCCTTTCTGTTTCCAGCCCCTAAGCTGGCGGAAATTCGGCAGCGACTGGAAGAACTTTCCGTGAGCATCATCCCGCCGATTCGGCCGACACCGTTCGAGCGATTTTTCTTCTACGACCCTAACGGCTACATGTTCGAAGTGATCGACCAGGACAAGTTCGTCCAGGAACAGTAGCCCCGCGAGACACTGCAGTGGAAGCGACGGATTGCCATGATGTTCACGGATGGACAACACTGCAGCGTTTTTCTCTGGCAGCCGTCTTAGCGGCGACCTTCTTCTTTCACTTGGCGATGCAGCGTGAAGGGCATGAATGGGGTGGCGACTTCGCCCAGTACCTTGGCCATGCCCGCAACCTCGCGACGCTGCACGACTACGCCGATACCGGATACATCTACAATCCCGATGCCCCCGTCATCGGGCCGCGTGCCTATCCGCCGCTGTTCCCCATGTTCCTGGCCCCGATCTACGCCGGCTTTGGAATGGACCTCGACGTGTTTCGCTTGGCGATCTTGCTGGTCTTCTTAGCCACGCTCGGCATATCGGCGGCACTTTTCGCGCGGAAGCTTTCTCCCTGGTCGGCGATTGGAATTGCGGCGATTCTCGGCTCCTCGCCGGTCTTTTGGGAATTCAATCACATGCTCGACTCCGAGCATCTGTTCTTGTTCTGGTGGATGCTGACGATGCTGGTTTACCAGATCGATCGTGGCGATCATGCGAAACCGTGCGAACACTGGGGACCAGCGATCGCGGTTGGCGTGCTGACCTATCTGGTGATCGGCACGCGAACAGTTGGCATCGTTCTGCCGCCCGCCTTGCTGCTGACCGAGGTTCTCGTCTTTCGGCGACTGACGCGATTTGCGATGGTCAGTTTGCTGACGGCGATCGCCTGTTACGCGTCACAGAAATTGCTGTTGCCGATGGGCGGCTCTGGTTATCTCGATCAGCTTTCACAAATCACCGCGCAGTCGCTGGCCTCGAATCTTTACCACGATGGCATCTCGTTTCTGTACATCTGGCGGAACGGTCATGCTCGCGGCATCGCAGCTGTCAGCGGCGTGATCTTCAGCCTGGTGGCCGTGGTGGGCTATCTGCGCGATACGCTTCCTCGGCCACAACTGCTGGGCGTGGCGACCTTGCTGTACATGATTCTGATTGTTGTCTGGCCAGGGGCGAATGGCATCCGCATGGTGCTACCGATGCTGCCGGCTTTTCTGTTCTGGATCTTCTTTGCGATCGAATGGCTGATCCCGCGACCTCACTGGCAGCGGATCGCCGTGGCGGCACTGGTGATCTATACGCTGGCGTGTGATGCCCGGCACTACAAATACGAAGACTACAACGCCTTCCCTGGTCCGGAATCGGTCGCAGCGAAAGAGATGTTCGATCACGTCAAACTGACGGTCGATCCGGACGAGGCCTGTTTGTTCTTCAAGCCACGCGTCATGGCCTTTTACGCTCGCCGCCGCACGGTCGGCTTCCCGATCGTGCTTTCCCTGGAAAGCCTTCGGCGAACGCTCGACCTGGGCGATGTTCGCGTGGCGGTGACGACCAATCAGGACCAAGAATCGGTTGCGCCGCTGCTGGAACAAGAAGGCTTCGCCATCGATTGGCACAACGACGAGTTTCAGCTTTGGCGGAGGAAGCCGACGAACTAGCTTGCCGCCAGCGGCAACTGCTCGTTGAGCACTTCACGGACAATCAAGCGAAGTCGCGGCTCGGCGGCCTGGGCGGCGTGGATCACATCGTACTTGCCGACCGAACCGAGGTTGTCTGGCAGGCAAATGTTGGTGACCGTCGACAAAGCCAACACCCGCAGACCGACCTGCGACGCCACGATCGCCTCAGGCACAGTGCTCATGCCAACGACATCGGCTCCGATCTTTCGCAGAAAACGGTATTCGCTACGGGTCTCGTAGTTCGGTCCGGTCATCGCGGCATAGACACCCCGGTGGCACACGATCCCTTCCCGTCGAGCGATTCGCGTTGCCGCTTCGAGCAGCGACTCGTCGTAAGGGCTCGACATATCCGGGAAGCGTTTCCCGAGATTCGGATCGTTGTGCCCAGTCAGCGGATTTTGCCACATCAAGTTGATGTGATCTTCCATCAGCATGATATCGCCGCTCTTGTAAAACGGATTCATGCCGCCGCTGGCATTGCTGACCACCAGAATGCCGGCGCCGAGTGCTTTCATGACTCGGACCGGCAGAGTAATCGTTTCTAACGAGTACCCTTCATAAACATGAAAACGGCCCTCCATGACCAAGACCGGGACTGAACCCAGCCGTCCACATACCAATCGCCCTTTATGACTAAGGGCCGTAGAGGAAGGAATGTGCGGGAGATCTTCGTAATCGATCGTTGCTTCGACATCGATGCCGTCGGTCAACGATCCGAGCCCGGTACCAAGGATGATGCCAGCCAGCGGACGCTCGTTCCATCGACGTCGGATGGCGGCCGCCAACTCTTCGACCTGGGCTTTCAGTTTGTACAAACAACCACTCCTGTTCTCTTGCTGCGATCCTTGCCGCACGAGAATGCAAACCAGAGAGCTGCCCCGTTAGCTGGCGGCAATTTCCGATAGAACGCCTTTGACCAAGGTGCGAAGTTTCGGCTCGGCCTTGTTGGCGATCGAAATGATCTCGGCCACGTCGGCTGGCTTCAATGCATCGGGCAGGCACATGTCGGTCACGATCGAGAAACCCACCGTCTTCAAACCGCAGTGCACCGCGACAATCACTTCCGGAACGGTGCTCATGCCGACCAGGTCTGCGCCGATGGCACGCAGGAAACGGTATTCCGCACGGGTTTCGAGATTCGGACCGGCGACCGCAACGAATACACCGCGATGCGCGACGATGTCTTCCTTACGAGCGATTTCCAGGGCCTTGTCGATCAGCTCGTGATCGTAAGGAGCACACATGTCTGGGAAGCGTGGGCCGAGGCGATCGTCGTTGATCCCAATCAGCGGGTTATCGCCCATCAGGTTGATGTGATCATCGATCAGGACAATGTCGCCGCAGTTATAGAACGGGTTCATACCACCGGCGGCGTTCGAGCAAAGCAGCAGTTCGGCACCCAAGGCTTTCATCACGCGGACTGGCAGCGTGATTTGCTTGAGCGAGTAGCCTTCGTACATGTGGAAGCGACCTTCCATCGCCACCACGGGCACACCGCACAGCATGCCACAGACCAGGCGACCACGATGGCTGGTGGCGGTCGATGCGGCGAAGTGAGGGATTTCCGAGTATTCGAACGAAGCTTCTTCTTCGATTTCTTCGACCAATCCACCGAGGCCAGTCCCCAGAATGATGCCGGCCTTCGGGGTCTTGTCCCACTTGGCACGGATAACTTTGAGGGCGTCTTCGATTTTGTCGTAGAGATCGAGCATGGCGGGGTTTCCCGGTTTTGATCGGCGGTCAGGTCAACTTAGCCCCCGATTATGCCACGTTCCCTCCGACCGACAAGTCCCGGCCCTGACTGGGGGCGAACTGAAAGTATTCGCGAAATCGGATCGCGAATGCGATGTTTCGTATACCTCTCAGCGAAACTTGCCGGGCAAAGGGATGAACCTCCCGATTTGCCGGGCGAATCCCTTATACTAAAAAGCGTGACTTGCTAAACGTTGCTTTGTTTTCTCAATAGAACAAGATGGCTGAATCCAACGCTGCTGAACTTGCGTGGCATCACGATGTCCCCTGCCCTGGCTGTGGCTGCCTCTGCGATGACCTTTCCATCGGCATTGCCGGCAACCAGGTGAAAAGCATCGAGCCTGCCTGTCCGATGGCGGCTGCCTATTACCGGCAACCAATTGCCACGAACGACAACTGCCAGATCGACGGCCAGCCAGCGTCGAACGAAGATGCCGTGAAGCGGGCAGCCGAGATTTTGAACGAAGCCAACGCGCCGCTCTTCTTTGGCCTGGGCGAAACCAATAGCGAAGCAGTCCGCCGAATTGTGGACCTAGCCGATCGTGTTGGCGGAATCGTCGACGCGACGCATCCCACCTTTTTCGATCCCACTGGTCGCATCTTACAGACGACCGGCATGGTGACCTGTTCGCTGGGCGAGATCCGGCATCGCGCCGACCTGGTGATCTTCTGGGGCTGCGATCCGAAGACAACGCATCTGCGGCACTGGGAACGCTACAGCGTCGACGCCACGGGACGCTTCATCCCGAATGGCCGCACCGATCGAACGCTTATCGCAATCGGTTCGCCCAATGCGACTAGTGCGTCATGCGATACCCAGATTCCGCTGGACGACACGCAGCAGATCGCGGCGCTGCATCACCTGCTATCGCTGGCCACCGACAAACCAACCGATGCCGGCCGGGTCGAATCGCAATTAAAAGAAGTCGCCCCCGCCCTGGCGAAGCTTCATGGGCAGATTCAACAAGCGAAGTACTTTGTCTTTGTGCTTGGTGATCGCTTTTTACGAAGAGAGGCAGGTCGCATCCCGCTGGAGCTCCTCGCCCAGTACGTGCGGCCGCTGCACGAGCAAACGCGCGGGGCGGTCTCGATCTTGCGGCCTGGGCCCAACTGGGTCGGCGCTGGCGGCGTGATTGCTTCGCGAACCGGATATCCTGGCGGAGCTTCGCTGATGCAAGGCGTTCCGCAGTACGATCCCGACAACCTCTCGGCCATCAAACTGTTGACGCAACAGCGCGTCGACGCAGCGTTCGTGATGGAAGGCCCTTGGCTGGCCGACTTGCCAGCCGAGGCAATGCAAACGCTTAAACAGATTCCGACCGTGATGCTAGGGCATCGACCAAGCGAAACGATGCCTGGTAATGTGTTTCTGCCGATTGCCAGACCAGGCCTTACCAGCGGAGGATCGATGTCGCGAATGGACGATATGCCGCTACCGATCCGGGCGATCGCCGAACCTGAATGTCGTTCGGCGGAAGAAACAATTCAAGCGATCTTAGAGAGAGTCCATGCTTGAACCAAAACTGCTTCCACTACGTTATGGAAGCAGTGCAATCGTGAATCCAAGCCCATAAACAAGGGCATGTACTACGAGAAAAGTCGTGTACTGACGAACTTCCGAGGTCTGGGCAATTTGATTTTCAGGACGCAATGCGATCTCCTTTTCCATAAGAAATGCAGTGGGAAGCGGTTTCCGTGAAATGCTTCCTCCCGAGTCGGAATCGCGTCCTGCGACTATGCACATACTCTGCTTGAGTGCCAATTCCCACTATAGGGATCACTGGTTCCAAGTTAAGGGCTATTCACACTTATCCCCTGATTTTTCTGTACGCGCGATCGCTTTGGAACTGTTGCAGCAACTCTGCTGCATTGTCATGGCACGAAATCAGGGCAGTATCGCCCGATATTTCCAATCTTAGGGGCGGTGCATTCTACTTTGCCAGAAATGATGGGGGGAAATCGCGATTTCTTACCACGTGGTGGACTCGTTGCCCCCTGCAAGAAATCAGGGCCGAGGTCGCCCCCAATGCTGTCATCCCGCACCAAATTAGCAAGATCTAGTGCTTTTCCCCTAGACACCGCTGAAACCAGTTTTTGCGGCAGGTATACTGATAAACCGATATTCCCCGCCCTACGCTCATCCATCCAAGGATCTACCACTATGCCGATTTCTCGCCGTCGCTTCCTGGCAGTTGCCTCCGCTGCCATCGCCGCAACCACGCTGCCAGGCCGGGTCTGGGCCAAGTACGACCAGGAACGTTTCCCAGGCTTCAAGGTTGGCCTGCAAAGTTACTCGCTGCGTGCCTTCGACGTCGACAAGGCGATCAAAACGGCAGGTGAACTGGGTTGTGCCCATCTCGAATTCTTTGGCGGTCACTTCCCGCTGAATTCGACGCCAGAACAAATCGCCGCGATGAAGCAGAAGATGGCCGATCAGGGCATGACGATCTATGGTCACGGTGTGAATCACTTTGGCAGCGACCATGCCAAGAACGAAGAGATCTTCAAGTTCGCCAAGGCAGCCGGCATCAAGAACCTGTCGGCCGACCCAACGCCTGATTCGTTCGATAGCCTCGACAAGCTGGTCGATAAGTACGACATCCGCATCGCCATCCACAACCATGGTCCATCGCATCGCTACAACACGGCATTGGACGTGCTGAATGCGGTTCGCGATCACGATCCTCGCATCGGTGCATGTGCCGATCTGGGTCACTTCATTCGTAGTGGTGAAGACCCCGTCGAAGTGATTCGCCTGCTGAAGGGCCGCGTGTTCGGCATCCACCTGAAGGACTTCGCCGAGCAGAAAGAAAAGACCAAGGGGGTCATCCTCGGTAAGGGGCACCTCGACGTCGTCGGTGTGTTCCGGGCACTGCGTCAGGTCGACTTCCCAGCCGACGGCTGCTTGTCGCTGGAATACGAAGAAAACCCAGCCGATCCAGTCGCCGACATTCAGGAATGCCTGGCAGTCGCCTCGGATGCCTGCAAGACGGCTGCCTCGTAACGGCCAGCCAATTCGCTCAATCAATGCACAGGCACGTCCATTTCGGGCGTGCCTGTTTTTGTTAATGGACGCAGCATCCGCGACTGCGGCCGCTTACTGGATCTCGGCCAGCTTCTGGTCGAGCTGGCTTTGCAGGCCAGCCAACGTCTCGGCATGTTCAGCCTTGCGAGCCAGGTTCGTAAACTGCTGCGGATCGTTCTGCATGTCATACAGTTCAACGCTGTCGTTTCCATAACGAATCAACGCCCAGCCTTTTGTTCGCAACAGATGATCGTTCTTGTTCCGCAGCGTGTAAGTGGCGTCGTGAATCGTTGCCTGCGGGTCGCTCCAGACCGGGGCGAGACTCTTGCCTTGGACATGCTCGGGAATGCTCAGCCCGCACAGTTCGGCCAGGGTCGGATAGATATCGATCTGCTGACTGAGCGAAGCCGTCGTCCCCTGCCCTTTTCCAGGGACGCGAACGATCAGCGGAATTCGCGTCGACTCTTCGTGAAGGCTCATCTTCTGCCAGAACTCGTGCTCGCCGAGATGGTATCCATGATCAGCCGTGAACACAACGATCGTATTCTTCGCCAGGCCTAAGCGGTCGAGGGCATCGATCATCTTGCCGACCTGAGCGTCCATGAAACTGACCGAAGCATAGTAGGCCTCGAGCACTTTTTGCTTCTTGATCTGCGTATCGAGGCCGCTCGACTTGCTGTTCTTGATGATGCCAGGCTTCGGAATATCGTCCCAGTCGCCATCGACCTGCGGCGGTAGTTCCATTGCTTCGGCCGGATAAAGATCGAAGAAACTGCTGGGGGCTACCAACGGAACATGAGGTCGCACCAGCCCAACCGCCAGGAAGAATGGCTGCTTGTCTTTGGCACGAGCCTCGAGGATTTCAATCGCCTTGGCCGAAGCTTTGACATCGGCCTGCTCCGCACCATCGCCAGGCGTTTTGACGGTATAGAACGCTCCGCCATAGCCAAGGTTGAAGTGGATGTTCTGCTTGGGATCTGGCTTCAGCTTCTCTTTGGTCAGATGGGCATGTTTACCTTCGCTCCACTGCTCGGGGGCCTGGCAGTTGAAACGCTCGGTCCACGATGCCGCGTGGTCGGGGCCATCGGTCCCGGCGGTGATATCGCCGGGGATTCGCATGTGATAGATCTTGCTGACGCGTGCCGTGTAATAGCCGTTATCGCGAAAGTGCTGGGCCATGGTCGGACGGTCGCCGAGGTTCTTCGTGAACTTGTCCGACAATCCGTTCGAGGTCACGCCGATCGCTTGGGCGTACATGCCGGACATCAGCGAAGCTCGCGATGGACCACACACAGGATACTGCGTGTAGGTGTGCTCGAACTTCATCCCTTCGCCGGCCAGACGATCGATGTTGGGAGACTGGCACTGGGCATTGCCATAGCAGCCGAGCGACTGGCTGCCGAGGTCATCGGAAATGATGAACAGCACATTGGGCTTTTCGGCCTGGCAAAGAGTGGCAACCAGACAGACCAATAGCAACGTACCAAGACGAATCGGGGCAGGCATGGTAGAACTCAGGCGAGAGAGAATCGGGGATGGGTTCGCCCGATTATAGTTCTTCCGAACTTCGCTGGCCAACATTGCCTTGCTGCTGAGCGACTTCCGCGCGTTGTGCTTCGACCACCGCTCGTTCAAAACGCTGGTCCGGCACCAGCCAGACGACCGCCAGCACCGAATAGACCGCGATCGCGAACCAGGGAGAAGCAAACGCCACGAGCGTTCCGAACAGATAGGCCATCATCGAGGCCTTTCCCTTGATGTCGATCCCGACCGCCTCGCGGAGTCGCGATTGGGCACCATCTTGAGCGACCAGCGTCGACTGCAAGATCCACCATGCGACCGAGCAGCAAAACAGCACCACGCCATAGATCGCGACCGGAAGATCGACGAACTCGCTTTCATGCATCCAGGCCGTCGCCACCGGAATGAGCGACAGCCAGAACAGCAGATGAAGATTCGCCCACAGCACACCACCATTCACGCGTTGCGTCAACTGCAGCAAGTGATGGTGATTGTTCCAATAGATCGCCAGGTAGACGAAGCTCAGCACGTAGGTCAGCGTGCCGGGCATCATGGCCATCAGCCCGTCCCAGGTATGCATTTGTGGGGCCTTCAAATTGAAGACCATGATCGTGATCAAGATTGCAATCACGCCATCACTGAATGCTTCGAGACGTCCTTTTCCCATGATGCCGTTTGCCCTTTGCCGTGGCAGCTTGAACTAATCGCCGAACCAAGGGCACAGCTTGCGTCGCATCAAGATCAAGCACCAGTCGATCGCGAGCCCGGCCACACCCAGAATGATCAGGTAAGTGTACACAATGTTCAGGTTTTGTAGACGCGACTGCATCCGCAGCGTGTAGCCAAACCCGACATCGGCCAGGGCAAACTCGGCGGCAATCAAAAAGACCATTGCCGGTCCGATCTGCAAACGAGCGTTCTCGATAATACGAGGCAGAATCTGACGCACGACCACTTCCCAGACCACCTCGAAGTGCGAGGCGCCGAGGGTGTACGACTTGTAGACGGTGTGCTCGTCGACATCTTTTTGGGCGGCCTGGGCAATCGACTGAGCCAATGTAGGAAAGATGCCGAAGGAAATCAACGCGACAAAGATCTTCATCCCGGTCACGCCGAACAGCACGAAGTAAACCGCCAACATCGCCGTGGGCGGGATCTTGGCGAAGAACGAGATCGGCGGCAGCAGCACGGCTTCGACCTGGGGGATGCACCCCATCGCCAGCCCGATGACAAAGGCGAGCAGAACACCAATTCCAACGCCGACGGCCAGCCGGGTGGACGACGCCTTCACGTCATCCCAAAACTTGATGCCCCCATCGCCGGTGGCCATCTTCTGCCAGCCATCTTGAAACTGCGAAAAGTTGGGCAGCGTCTTGTTGCGAGGGTTTTCGACATGGGCGCGATGCGACATCCAAGCGTAACCGAGCAAGATCACAACAAAGCTGGCGAATCCCAGCAGCAGGCGAGTCCGTTTGCTAATGGGCCGGCGAATCATTCGGGGCAACTTTCAGGCAAGTGTGGGGCGAAGGTTGTAGGCAACGCGCAAAGGCACGAAGCATTGCCTCGTGCCTTTGACATCGGTTTGCGAAAGCATCTTGGACGGACGAGTTTACTTGCCCGCTTCGACCTGCTTCATGTACGACGCATCGAAGTTCAACTGAGCGTCCACTTTGCCGAATCCGATCGAAGACTTCTCGTCGACGATGTCGTGCGTGACACAGAAGTCGACAACCGTTGGCATCGTCTTTTCCTGAAAGTCTTTGTTTTCAAACAAAGCAATTCCGTCGGCAGGCGTCGGGTACATCTTGGTTTCCTGGACAACCACTTCCATGTCCTCGACACCCAGGCTCGAGAACTTTTCGCCCAGCGCCTTCAGCGTATCGGCACGGGTGCTGTCGTCTTCCAGCATCTTGTTGACTTCGTAGAAGGCGTCAATCACGGCGCCGGCGAACTTGTCGCCACCTGGCTTCGCGAGGCTGGCCTTGCTAACCACGACCATGTCGATGATTTCTTCTGGAATCTTACGCGAGTCGAACAAACGCTTGGCACCGTCACGATCGCGGAGGGTCTGCAGGACAAACGGATTCCAAACCATGATCGACTTCATCGCTTCGTCGCCGGTCTGCATGGCCTGAGCCGCGACACCGGGATCCATGTTCTTGAATTCGTAATCCTTTGGATTGGCTCCTTCCAGTTCCAGGCAGCGTTCAAAAGCGTACTGCGAAACCGACTTCTCCAAACCATAGGTCGGAGTGCCCTTCAAGGCTTCGATCGAATCGACACCCACCGTGATACAAGCATCCGCACCGACACTGGTCGAAGTCGGCAAGATGGCAACCGAGTCACGGCCGGTCGCCGGAGCAAGGCTGTCCATGTTGGTCATGCAGACGGCATCGACGGTCGAGTTGCCATACTGGCTCAAGCAGGAATCGTAGTCGGCCTGGACCAGCACGATGTCGACGCCCCACTTCTTTTCCAGCTCGCCCATCTGGCCTTCATCTTTGTGAAGCAGACCTTTTTCGTGCGCGACACCGAAGACCGACCAGCTGGGATACTCGCTCCAAGCCAGGCTGAATACCGGGACGTCGCCTTCGCCACCACCGGCGGGCGTGCCGGAGTTGCAACCGACCACCAACGCGACGAGGGCGGCACACGCTGCTAGATTTCCAAATCTCATTGACTGCTTCCTTCTTGATAGGGTGTGTATTTTTCTCTGCGTCAGTTATTCGTTAGCTTTCCGGAATTCTTGTCTTTTCCGGGCCATCGCCGTCCGATTCTGGCGACTTGTTGGTCAGCCCGATCAAGGCATCGAACTCGTCGTTGGCCTGGCTGTTGACGGCAAAGTCCATGAATTCGGCTTCGGCCTGCTTCGTGTCGAGGCCGGCCAGTTCGCGGCTGACGCGGGCATTTGCCGAGGCTTTGTTCCGCAGATCGCGAAGCTCTCGCAGCTCTTCGCTGGTGCGGTCTTCGGCGAGGCCGGTCATCAAGTCGGCAATCTGCTTTTCTTCCTGGGCCGACAACATCGAAGCCACGGCATCGTGCTTTTCTTCGCCCAGCTTTTCCAACTCACGCATCTGCGTTTGGATCTGCAGCTTGTGACGGTTGACGTTTTCCACCAACTGTTCCAGATCCGATTCCAGTTCGGCGACGCGGGCCTGTTTCTCCGACAGCGTGCTGCTGAAATCGGTGAACGCGGACTGGCACTTTTGATATTCCGGATCGTTCCGGGTCGCTTCAGGATCGCCGTTATACTTCGAGGCAACCTGGCGAGCCTTCGCGGCGGCACCAGCTTTCAGCTTTTCGAGTCGTTGAATCTCTTCAGTGACGACCTTCAGCTTCTCCTTCTTGGTTTCCTCTTGGGCGATCATCGCGCTGATGGCGTCTTTGTATTGATTGATCCGGCTACGCTTCTCGGTGATGATCCGGTCGTAATTGGCCGATACGACGCCAGGGTTCATACGCAACGATTCACTTGCCTTGTCGATCCGAAAGGTCAACAGGTAGCCAATGGCTCGCATGTATTTGCCAATTGCTCGGAACATGGATCCCCTCACTTTGGGAAATAGCGGTCAAACTTGTAGATGAGCGATTATCTAGGATTCGTATTCGGACTCGTTATATTGCTTCGACGAATCGAGCGACTCTATAACTTCTTCTGCTCGTCTGGCGACTTCAATAGTGCGATCGAGTTCCTGGCGAAGTTTTGCCAATTCATCGTCACTATCGCGCAGTTGGAACGAGTGATACTGCTGCACGGTCCGTGCCAGATGCTCGACGGTCAGCACTACTTCATCCACCGCTTTGCGGCGTTCTTCCAACAGCGGCCGGCCGATCTTGCCGGGCAATCGATTGGCTTTGTCCCACAGTTCCAGCGAACGCTCGAGCTGCCGCACGGCTGCGTTGAACAGCTTGTCAACTTTCTCGCGAATGCTGATCGCGGCATGCCCCACCGGAGCATCGAGCTCCAGCGAGGTGTATAACGCCCGCAGCCGATTCAAACATTGCTCGCTGCGCGGGTCTTGGTCTTGTTCGAGCCGGCGGGCCAACTGGTCGAGATGTTGGTTTCTCTCGAGCCGCTCTTGTTCGGTCACATAGTTATGTGCCCGAGCGGTCAGGTCTTCGATCCCGAAGATCAATCGCGAGGCCTGGATTCCCATCCCGGCCAGCACCCCTGCCAGGCCGATCACATTGAGTGTCGTATTACCGTCGATGCCCCACGACAGCAGCCAAGCGCTCAGCCCACCGACGATCGGAATGACCGTCCAGGGCGAAACAAAGAGATCGAGTAAGACCTTCTTTTTGACGCTGTCCATCAGGGTATCGCTTTCATCCGCTGCTTCCCGTGGTGACTAATAGGGAAGCTCGCCCAGGACGAACGAAACCGACGTACTGCCGCTCGGCTCGACACCGATGGCTCGTATGCGATCGCGGTCGACACCCTGCGATACCAGGTATTGTTCCACTTCTTTGGCACGATCTTCGGCCAGCTTTTGGTTCGCTTCCAGGTTGCCCCTGCGCGAGGCATTCCCCCTCACAATCACGTAATAACGGGTTGCCTGAAGCGTTCCGGCGAGTTCGTCCAGCAGTACGCGGCTGCGTTCCGTTAAGCTTGCCGTTCCGCGAGCAAAGACCAGCGTTGGTGCCCGGGCCGTTCCGATTTGCACCAGCGAGCCCCATTGCTCGTCGGTCAGTGCCGGCATCGAAGTTCCACGAACCTCTTCCGGCTGCTCGCCAGGATGAAAGTCGGCTAGTTCCTTCAAGATCGAGTCGTTGTACAAATAGTTCGGATGGCCCATCGTCGGATCGGCGGCGATCGAGCCTGTTTCGACCAGCACGCTGGTCACGCCCGAAATCATGTCTTCGATGTGAGGCAAGTGCGAGCCACCTCGCTGGCCGACGTGGGCCAGGTTCTCTTGCGTGTTCTTCCACCAGACGCCTTCGACCAACTGAGTTGCTTCGGCCTGGGTTAGTTTAGTACCGGTAGCAGCGGCGTCTTTCACCACCAATTCAATTCGCTGGGCATCGTCGCGATAGGCATAGTTTGCCTTGAGGTACGCCTTCACCACTTGGGCTACGGTGTCGCGGTTCTTGGCGATGAAGTCGTCACTGACCACCAGCACGTCGACGATCGCGGACGGAAAGCGAGAACTATCAACCACGACGTGCATCCGATCGTTCTGCAGCATCTTGGCTATGAATGGCTGCCAGACGACATACGCCAACGGATCGCCCGGTTTGGCCTGCTTGTACTTTTGCATCACCTCCGCGGCGTCGGCTACTTTGATGAACGGATCTTTCTCGAGCTCCGAAAGTTGAAACCGCGAGATCACCACGCGTGCCAAGGTTTCGCTCGGCGAGTCAGGCGTCAACACGAACCGCGTATCGGTTCGGTTCAAGGAATCGACGTTCGGGTAGGTATCGCGATAGGTGACAATCGCGTCGGCTCCGACCGTTTCGTCCACAATCGCCACGATGGTCGCCGGAAGATCGCCGGCATCGGCACTGGTCGCCACCAGGGCGTCGATCGTCATCACGGCCATATCGACCTTGCCACTGCGTAGCGCTTCCAGCCGAGCCGAATAGTCGGCGCCGTCGTCGCTCAGCTGAAGCTTGATTCCCTGCTTGCTTAGTTCGTCAGCGAACTCGGGACTGCGAAAGACGGCGTATCCACTGAATCCATCCAGGGCGAGATTGACCTGAGTACGATAACGACTATCCGTGCCACCACGGCGCAATTGATTGTCACGCTCGGCCCGAGCTTTCTCGGCCTCGATTCGCTTTTGCTCTTCGAGCGAGACTTCCACGGCCGGCGCGAAGACGACTTTCCAGACAGTGACACCAGCCGCGAGAATCAGCAGCCACACAATGCTCACGGCAAGCAACTTGCCTTTGGACACTCAACTGCTCCTGTTGGATTTCAACGTTGCGAAGATATTGGCCATGCCGCCGAGATCGTCGTTAAGAAAACATAGATCACTATTTTGACGGTCTTAACGGGCTTTGACAATCGAGGCGAACACCCGAAATAGTATCACGATTACGAAGCCGATCATCAGAAAAGTCCCAAAACCAGGGCCTCCACCACGATTCGAGCCGTTGTTGGGGGCATTGGCCGGCTGCGGCGGCTGATAAGTATTGGGCAGACCGGTCACCGAATCGCCAGAGAACACGCCGATGGGTTCGTTGTGTGGGGTGGTCAACGCTTCGAGCGACACGGCGGCCACTTCCGACGGCACCGAGGCTAATAGGTCGAAATCGCTTTGTCCGGTGTTGTCGTCGGTGTCGGTCGAACTTTCACCGAGCACGACCTGCGAGATCGCTTTCTCCAGCGAAGCAGGATCGTCGGCGTTGCGGTAGGTTGCCGTCCGCGTCGCCAGGCTATGCTGTTGCCCCATCGCCACGCCGATCACATCGACCAGAATGCCGCGAGCTTGAATCTGAGGTAAATACTGCTCGACCAAGGCTCGATCGGTTGCTTCGCCGTCGGAAATGATCAGCAGTTTATAAGTGCCATACTTCTGCTTGTCACGAAGTTCCAAGAGTGCGTCGGCCGCTTCTTTCATCGTGGCTCCCAGCGGCGTATTGCCGGCCGCCTTGAGCGACTCGACCGCCTCTTGGGCAACGGAAGGCTCGACGGGGCCAAGCGGTACCGCCCACTTCTTATTCCGGACCGGATTTAATAGCACGACGCCGATCTGTGCGTCCTCGGGTGCTTGAGAAAGAACTCGCCACATCGCTTGCTTGGCGGCGACGATCCGCGTGCCTCCCCGATTCATGGCCTGGTTCATCGAACCAGAGTTATCGAGAATCACCACGACATTCAATTCGTTCGCCGCCGAAGCGGATTGGAGCGGAGCGAAGAGCCCACACACCGCGCATACCAGTAGTATCTTTTGAATCATCGCGTCCCCCCAAATCGTCGATAAGAGATCCTCTTCGTGCTGCCTTGACCGAATCGCTCGGCCAAGGCAGCGAAAGAAGATTGGTTTAGAAATCGAAGTCGGTTTCGGAAAGCTCTTCCGGATTCACCTTCACGATCCGGAATTCGACTCGCATGTTCTGCTTCGCTTCGGCCATGTTGGATGGCTTGGAGATCACCGGGTCGGAGATCCCTGCCCCCAGCGGCTGAAGTTGCGACAAGTTGACATTGATGTCGCGTTGTTCGGCATAGTTGATAATCGCTTGCTTGACCTGTTCGGCACGAGCCTGCGAAAGGTTCAAAGCGGCCTGCATCGTTTGCAGCGGGCTGTCGGCAGCACCTTCGAAGGCGCCACTCTTGATCAGTTCCACCATCGCGCCGGTCTGGCTCAAATCGAGTTCCTGGGTGCCCTGCTTTGTATTGATGAAGTAGCGATAGTTGCCTTGCTGGCCGGTGCGGCGAATAACACCCTTTTCCAAACCAGCCTTGATCAACTGGACCAATGTCTTCGTTGGGTCCGAGTGGCCTCGAATCACGACGGCCGCACCGCCGAACGTACTGGCCGACTGCAATGCCCGATCGAACTCGGCGCCGTACCGATCGACCGAGAAGTCGGTCTGGTTCGGCTCGAACGAGATCGTAAAGCTGACAATCGTGCCGGTATCGAGATCGTCGCCAGGGAACTCGGTGAGGCTTTCCCCTTTGACAATCTTCTGCGGTTCGGCGTAAGGAACGCCGGCGGAACTAGCGACCTTCTTATAGTCGAAGTTTACCGGCTCGAATCCCATTCGAGCTCCGGCGTAACCCCAGTTGGTTGCCAGGTCGAGGGCCGCTTTCATCTTAGCGTCAAAGCCGCTCAGGTTCCCGCTTTGCTTGAAGAAGGCGATCTGCCCCGGTAAGCCGACAAAGTTACAGTCCAGCAGCAGACCATGGGCGTCGACTTCCAGCGTCGGCAACACCTCTTCGCCAAAAATCTTCTGGCACGTGGTCAGCAGCTTGCGATACTCCGGCGACATCCGCTGGGTTTTCTCGAAGTCGTCACGCATCTTTTTGACTTCGACCGTGGCCTTTAAATAACCGACAACGAACTTCTCGACTTCTTCTTTATGAGCGTTGTACCAGTCGCTGCGAACGGCGTAGACGTCGGCGATCGATCGCGACATGTTCTGGGTCGAGACGAGCACATGAGCTCCTTCGACCGTTCCCTCGGCACCTGTTCCGGCGGAATCAACACCACCAGTGAGACCGATCATGTCTGGCGTAATCACGCAGCAGGCATCGATGGTCGGATCTTTGCGGAACTTCTCTGCGGCACCGTTGGCACCGGTCAGATCCTCCACGAAAACGATCTCGACATCTTTGTTGGTCAACTGGGCGGCAGCCAAGGCGTCGTACAGCAGACCGACGTGCGGACCACCTTGCTGGCAAGCGATACGAACTTTCTTGCCATCCCGCTTCAGGTCGTTCAAGGTCTTGAAACCTTCGCGAGAGACGATATGGTCACCGGCACTCCACGATAATTGCAGGATGACGACCGGCTTGGTGCGGGGATCTTTGCCGATTACTTCGCTGGCCTGGCCCAGCATGCGGAAGGTGCCACGCAAAAAGGGTGACTTGCCTCCCATGTAATCTTTCACCTGCTGCACGAAATCGTCGCCCGGTGTCAGCTTCAACTTCAGCCCGCTCTTGCCGTAGATCGAGTCAGGCGTCGTATCGAGCCCCCCGTTGGCGAAGAAGGTCGCGGCATCACCACCCCAAGTAATGAATGGGACGTTAACCTGGGCACCGCTTTGAACTGGTTTCACATCCAAAGGGCCGGTAATGCTCGAAAACTTCTGTTGAGCATGCCCTGGCGATACCAGAAATAGACTCGCGATCGTCAGCGCGAGAAGCAAATTGCGATACATCTGTGTCTCCCGAAAATTGGTTCGACAAGGTATTCGTCGAGTGAGCGTCAATCTTGCAAAGAATCGGGCGAATTGTTGTCGCGTTCCGCCTACGCAGGTCGCGACCCCAGGCCGTTCGCCTGCCAATCTACCACGCTGTCAGGGGCAACCCAACTAGCGAATCCCTTGCAACTCGAGCTGGTGGATTCGTTTTTGCCACCCTTCCCGCGTTTCATCCGTAATGTTGGGGTCCGGTAACAACGATCGACGTGTGCAATTCAACAAAGCTTGCAATGTCTGATATTCGCGAGTTGCGCCGATTGCTGGTGGAATCTGATCGTGAATCGCAGCACGAACTGCTTCCCAGCTATCAGGCTCGATCGCTTTGAGCAGCGATCGCAGCGACGCGAACGCCGCCGCCGAGTAGTTCTCTTCCAGCACGCTTTGATCTAACTCCTCGATAAACGCCTCTTTGGTTTGCTCCCCAGGTGACTTGATGTCTATTCCCTGCAACACCCACTCGATGAACGCCTGGCGATCTTCCCCTTCTGGGTCAAGCACCGGAATGATCAAGTCACCCACGCGACCTGGCCGGCGGATGTCAGGCGAAAGCAAGTGAATGCGAGCCGTCATCAACAGCCACAGCACCCGACCCCGCAGCATCGGATCGCTCATCATCGCTTGGATCTTGCCGGTCAGCCGCCGCTCGGTTTCATGGGCGTTCGCGTCGACGCGGCCAAACTGCGTGTCGGCTTCATCGACGAAGATGACCACCTTTTCCAGGGCATCGAGAACCCGCCGGAGCCGTTCGAAGATCACATCGGTCTGGCCGAACCATTGGCTGCGAATGTTCTTCAGCACCAGCACCGGCAAGTCGAGCTCGGCGGCAACTGCCTCAAAGATAAACGTCTTGCCGCTACCAATCGCCCCCGCCACGGCCGCCCCGGGAAGAGCTTTGGCTCCCTTCGCCCGAAAGCGAGGGATCAGCTCGCGACCGAGGAACTCTTTCAGCTTCGTGAAACCAACGACATCTTCCAGCGAATGCTCTGGCTTCTTGAAGTCGACGACATCGTCCCCAAGCTGCGTGCGGATGAACTCTTCGACCTTCGTGAAGACGCTGTCCGCCGTGAGTGGATCGCCAGTGTACGCTGCGCCGGCCAGCATCTGCCGCAAGGCTTGAATCGAAAGCCCTGCCGTGCATTCGCCCAGGGCCTCCGGTGTCGACCATAACTTCGGAGTCGGCGTCTTACTTTCCAGGTAATGCTGAATGTACGCCACGCGATGCTCCAGCGAAGGTGCCGGCACGTCGACACTCAAAACCTGAGGCATGCGAGAAATGCGGCTGTGAATCAGCGTTCGCGATTCAGCCAGCAGAACAACCGAGTCGTTCCCTTCGACAAACTCAGGGTCGCCAAACCAGTCGTGTACGATGCTGATTCGATGGAGTTGACGGTCGTTCAGCGAGGCGAGCGAACCAGCTTCCGGCAGCAGCATGTCGGCCGCTTCGACGATGATCAGCAGATTCTCTCGCAGCGAAGCACGCGAGCAGATCGTCAGTTGTCGCAGCAGTTCCAATGCGAGTGTTGGATTTCCGGTCGCACTTTGCAGATGCCGATCAAACTCTTGCTGGAAAAACTCGAGCTTCGATCCCTTCGACTGCAGATCTTGCAATGCCAGTGTGTTGGCATCGACGCCAGACTTCCACTCCACCCACGCCCCGCGCAGCTTACCGAGCGCGGCGTCGTCGATGCGAATGGGGCCATTCAACTCGTAAACCAGCGGAATCAGACCAGGCGTTTTGGTCTTTTCCAGCAGGAACGAATTGAGCGGCACATACTGCGTACCATCCCACTGCAGGTCATAGATGTTGCCGCACAGGATCACACTGCGGGCCTGACCCGAGTTGAGCAAACGTGCGAGTCGAGTGAAGAAATCGTAGTTGCTTGTCATGTTGGGAGGTCTTCCTTGATCTCGCTCCACAGCATCTGGTGGAACGCGTGGACCGATTGTTCGAGCTTCGACGAATAACGACCGCGATGAAACGATATCGACTGCAATCCTTTTTGCGTCGACTCGCAGATATCGACGTCTTCCTGCTGAATCACGTGGCTTTGTTGAATCGACTTGCGAATGGTTCGCTTGGCATCCCACTGCTCGACATCTTCGTAGTCGGCATAAAAGTCGAAGACGACCTGACAGGTATCGACCGTCAGCGGGATCACCAGGTTCGTATCCATCATTCGTCCATAACGATTGATGAAGAAGTTGGGATACAGCCAGGCATAGGTGACCTTCTCGCCCAGTCGATCGTCGGAACCGCTCGATCGACAAATCTGCACCGATGAGCGATCGTAGATGTGCGTTTCGTAGCCGTCGAACTCGAGCCCGGCCGCCAGTTGCTCGTGAGCATAGGCGACATGATATCCGCCATCGAGCGAGTTATCGACAAACACCTTCCAGTTACAACGAATCGTGTAGACGCGTCGCTCGATCCACTTCATCCCCTCGATGCCCAGCTCTGCCAGCGGAGCGACCAGCGGCTGAAAGTCGGCCGCCAGGTTACGCGGATTGTCTTCGCCCCCCAGCGGACCGTCCAGATCGATAAAGACAAACGGGCCCCACTGCGTCGCGCTGATCGGCGGTAGCGAGAACTGCTCGACATCGAAATCGGCCATCTTGCCCATCCGCGGAGCCTTTTTCAGCCGACCATCCAGTCGATAGGTCCAACCATGGTAAGGGCATACCAGTTCACAAGTTCGACCACACTCCTGGGCCACCAGCGCCGCATGATGTCGACAAACATTGTGCATCGCCCTAAGGTTTCCTTCCTCGTCACGAACTACGAGATAAGGATTGCCGACCAGATCGCCGGTGAAGTAGCTTCCCGGCGATGTAATTTGGTCGTCGCGTCCCACGGCGATCCAAGCCTTTTCAAAGACCTGGCGTTTCTCGGCTGCAAAGACCAATGGGTCGATGTACCATGACGCCGGCGGAGTCGGTGCGGCCTGAATGGGTATGGTTGGGTCGAAGTGGTAATCCATGACACGACGCTAAAAAGGCACCTACTGGTTTTCTCTCCAGGCGTTCTCGATAATCGGAACCCCTGGCACGTTCAATTTTGCTACCCCTTATTCGCTCGAACCATGGCCAACTTGGAAATTGTCGACGTTTCTCATGCCTACGGGCCGAAAAAAGTTCTCAACAACGTCAACCTGCGGGTCGGTGCCGGGCAAGTTGTTGCGCTCGTGGGACCCAGTGGCTGCGGCAAGTCGACCTTGCTCCGAGCGATCCTCGGAACGCATCCTCCACAGTCTGGCCAAGTGCTGGTCGGCGAAAAGGTAGTCGATGGCCCGACACGCGATGTCGGAATTGTTTATCAGCACTATAGCTTGTACGAGTTCCTGACCGCACGGCAGAACGTCGCCTTCGGATTGATGCTCGACCAAACATCGCTCCCGTTCC
The DNA here is from genome assembly GCF_039541315.1 of Bremerella cremea. GTDB lineage: Bacteria > Planctomycetota > Planctomycetia > Pirellulales > Pirellulaceae > Bremerella > Bremerella cremea. The sequence continues at coordinate 1,777,116 of NZ_BAABFZ010000003.1, forward strand.
GCGTGTTCAATTATTTCGCCTGGCGAAAGCTTCGCAAGCAACACTTGGAACAAGCGGACGAGTTTCTGAAGAAAGTCGGCCTGTACGCTGCCCGCGATCAATATCCGAGCGAAATGTCGGGCGGCATGCGGCAGCGCGTGGCGATCGCCCAGGCCCTGATCATGCAGCCCAGCGTGCTTTTGCTGGACGAACCTTTCGGGGCGCTCGATGAAGCGACACGCGAAGAACTGCAGTTGATGTTGCTTCAGCTATATGCCGAAAATGTCCGAGCTCGCTCCGAAAATCGCGTTCCTCCTTATACCGTTGTGATTGTCACGCACGAACTAAACGAGGCCCTTTTCGTGAGTGACCGCGTGGTCGGTCTTTCGCAGTATCATGCCGACGGAGCGAATGGGGCAACCATCGTTTACGATCGCCCTGCCCCGATCTTCACGCCCGATGACGAAAAGGACCTCAGCCGCTTCGTGGAACAGAAGGAAGAGCTGATCCAGTGCGTCTTCAGCCCGACGGTGCAGAAGGATCACCTCAATTACATCACCTTCTGGAAAGAACACGAGAAGCACCCAACGACTTCGGGCGCCGACGTTTAACAGACACTTGCGTCTTTGTCGTATGCGAATACCCATGCCATGTCAGTAAAAACATGGCTATATCTATAAATCCCTGCTGCCAGCGAAACGAATAAAACTTATCGATCGAGATCGAATCGATGGTAGACTAGGTTTCTCCTAGCCCATCTCGGGACCTGGCCTTCCTGCGGGCTTTGCCTTGGCCTCCCCTCGTCGACTTCATCCTCCATTCGCTACGGTACGCATTCGATGACCGCGTCTAAGCTCCCGCGATTGACTCGCTGGCTCGCTCTCGGCTGGTTGTTTCTTCTGACCAGCAGCATTTCCACGCAAGCCCAAGATTCAGCCCGCAAGCCGGAACGCTTCGCGCGCGAGTACCCGGCGGTGAATGAGTTCCGCTTGCAGACCTTTCGTCCGACGCAGCTCTTCTTCGAAGACGAGGCCGCCAAGCGTCCCTTCTGGAATCCGATCACCGTCGGCAAGTCGGATGAACAACTGGTCGATGAGATTGAACTGCTGCGCACAAGCGACTTGCAGCCCAAGTTTGTCCATCAAGGTAAATTCTCGCTAGGCGACAAGCCGATCGTCGCGGCCGACGTGTCACTCGATGGCACGACACTTCTGACGTACGACTCCGATCGCCGGCTGGCGACCTGGAGCCTTCCCGATGGCAAGCCACTTGCCGAATACAAGCTGAACAATCCCTCGGCCCAGGCCGCCATTGCGATCTCGGCCGATGGCTCGCAGATTCTTTTCGGCGATGGCTCGACGAATGTGTTGCTAATCGATGCCAAGACTGGCCAACTGAAGTTCACCCACGATCAGCTTCAATTTCCGGTCGGTGCCGTGGCGTTCTCGACCAACGGTAATCGCATCGCAGCGGCCGACATTAAAGGCCAGGCCTACATCGCGGAAGCCTTAGCCCCTGGCAAGGTTCAAAGTAGCGAGAAGTTCCCTGACCTTCGCCCGGCCGTCGATATCTCGGTAAGCAACAGCGGCAACTACGCTACGGCCATGGCCAGCAAGGCAGGCGTCGTCTTTTCCACGAAGGCTGGCTATTCCACCGCGACTCTGCGAGGCCCACCCTTCCCGGTCGCCGCTACTGCCGCGAATGATCGTCAACTGTGGCTCGCCGACGATCGCGGCTTGTTCGAGTTCTATAAAGACCCCGAATCACTCAAGTACACCCACAAGCAAGACAAGTTCTTTTCGCCACCGCTCAACATTCGATTCGACTCGCAAGATCAAACGGCCTGGACAGCAACTGCCAGCGGTGTCGAGGTTCGCACGGCCAGCTACATGCCGCTGTTCGATCTGATTCGCTATCCGAAAATCGATTACGAAGTCGCCCACGTCCTGACCGCCCCTGACGACGACTTGCTGCTTTTCATCACCAGCGAAGGGGAGGTCGACCTTTGGCAACTGCATGACAACCAGGCCCGGCTGCATGCGGCCATGCTGCATAACTTGCAAGGCCTGCTAGAAGAGCATCGTTTTGAAGCGATCGAACTGCTGGCCAAGCGCTGGGCAGCGGAAGACTTCGACCTGTACGACAAAGAACAACAGACGCTCTATTACTTTCTGACCGACTTTGTCCGGAGTTATCACACCAACCACTGGGAAGAGAAAACGCAGTTTGCCACCTACAAGAAGTTCGTGGCCGAGCACCCAAGCTGCGAGTTCTTTCGCGTTGTGCTGACGATGGATGCGATCAAGATGGCTTGGGACTGCCGCGGCCGAGGCTTTGCCAGCGAAGTCGACGAACAGGAATCGAAGTTCTTCAAGCTCAACCTCGAACAAGCCGAGAACATGCTGATGCCTCTGTTTCAGCGAACAGCGGCCCCTTGCCCAGAAGCCTACGCCCAGGCGATGGAACTGGCCAAAGTGAGCCAATGGACGCCGGAGGAAACAGCCTACCTGATGGCCGAGGCACGAAAGAACGCCCCGACTTATCCTCGTATTTATGCCGAAGCGGCGATCGGCTTGATGCCTCGCTGGGGCGGCTCACAAGATGCTTCTTCCGACCTGGCCCAGGAAGTCGCCGATGCCGTCGGGGGCGATGAAGGCGACATTCTTTACGCCCACATCGCACGGGGCATTCGCAACTACAACGGCTGGTACGGCACCTTCGAGAGCCTCGGCTTCTCGAAAGAACGAGTCATACAAGGCTACGCCAAGATGGCTCTGCGAGACTCGACAAGGCAAAACATGCATCTCTCGATGGCGATCCAGCTCGCCCATGAACTCGAAGATAAGTCGATGGGAAAGCAGTTGGCCGAACGCTTTGAATCGGTGGGCGGCGTGCCAGTTCCTGAAGTACTCAACGGAGGCATTCCGGAGTTCGAGAAGATGATGACCTGGGCGCTCGATCGCCCCTATCAATTGGCTCGCCTGGAAGTGAAAGCTCCATCGGTACCGGCCGAGGAACTCGCTCCGACCGAATGGGAACTGGCCAAGGTCGAAGAACTGGATGCCCTGGTCCGAGCTTCCGATCGCGCCAGCTTTCAGAAAGGAAGTTCGTTCTCGGTCGGCAAGCAGCGTCCCTGGAAGATGGAGATCTCTGCCGACGCCACGCGTGCGGTCACCCTCGACGAGAGCGGCGACCTGCATGTCTGGGACATCGCCTCCGGCAAATCGATCTTCGAGCTCACTGCCGACAAGGCTCCTGGCAAAGGTGCCGTGGCGATCTCGCACGATGGCAAACTGCTGGTGATCGGGACCGAACAAGGCGGCGTCGAGCAGTACAACCTCGACACGGGCGAAGTGACTTATCAAGTTGCCGGGCTACCCGCCCCAATCCATGACGTTGGCATGTCGACCAACGGAGAACATTTCTACGCGATCGATGCTGCCAACGGCCTGCACACCATTCGTGATGGCGACAAGAAGCATGTCGATATTCGCCTGCTGAATCCGAAGAACGAGCCGATGCTCGAACCAATCTCCGGCAGCATCGACAACCATGGTCATTACCTGGAAGGGCGACGCTTCGCCGACCGGGTCGAAGTCTCGGTGCTGGTTCCGCAAGAGAAAGGGCTGGCCGGTCAAAAGGCGACCATCCACACGAACACCTCCATGCAGATCGCTTCGGGACGCTACCGCTTCGCCGTGCTCAATGGCAACAACCTGGTGAAGCTGCAAGTTACCAACCCGAAGAACGCCCAGTATGAAGCCTATTCGCAGCGAATGCTCCAGGACATTCGCCGCTGCAAGTTCGCTACGAACGGGCGGCAGTTCTGGTTTCTGACCGATCGCTGCATCGACATTCGCGACTGGGAAGGAAGCCGCCACGAGGGCCCGGTGAAGCTGCCTGCCGAGATCGAATCGGTCGAAGGGATCCGCCTCGCCCCCGATGCCGGCGTGTTCCTTGACTTCGACACCGAAGGAAACGTGACGACCTGGAACCTCGAAGGGAATCCCCTTTCGCGCGAGTACCTGCTGGCGATGGAACTGGTAACGCTGATGCAGGAAGGACGCTACAACACGCTTGAGCTTCTCAGCCAGCGATGGGAACGAGAGAACACGCCAGCCCTCGATGCGATTGCCGACAACCTCTATTCGTCGCTGATCCTGCGATTGAATCTGGTCTCGGTACGATCAGGCGAAGCGAAAGATTACGAAAAGAAGCTCCGCGATTACCTGGCCGTTCGCCCCGATTCCAAGCTGATCCGTCTCGCGTTGTTCGAGTTGAAGTACGACCTTGCCCGCAAGGCCCGGGGCGACAAGCCCGACGCGTCGACACCTGGCAATGTGCTGAGTGAGTATCGCGATCAGATGGAAGAGTGCAAAGAGATTCTCACGCCGCTCATTCAACGCGACGACGCTCCGCCGGAAGCCTTCGCCGCGGCAGTCCGTCTCGGCCGCGACTTGAATTGGACGCGTTCACAAATGAAGTTCGTGCTCGACCGCGCCGCTGACAAAGCCCCTTCGTATGCTCGCGTTTACGCCGAGGCCGCCATGACCCACTTGCCGAAAAATGGCGGCACCGATGAGGAAGCCGAAGCCTATGCCACGTCGATCGCCGACCGGGTCGAAGGACCACAAGGGGACGCCCTCTACTTCCAGATCGCCTTCTACCTGGCCGAGTCGGAAGGCTGGCCTGCCATGTTCCAAGAGCTGAACTTCTCGCGCGATCGCATCCTCAGCGGCCTGATCGAGATCGCGAAAGACTACCCCCGCCGCACGATCGTCCGCCTCGGCATGCAACTCGCCCAGGCCGGCAACCGAGAAGAAGCAGGCCAAACCCTCGCCAAAATCATCGAAACCCACGGCTTCGTCCCCGACGACCACGAATGGCCCACCGGCTCCAAGTCCTTCGACCGCGCAATGAAATGGGCGACGAAGGAGTAGATGGCCTGGTCGGCCCAGGTGAAAGCTGCGGCATGCTGGCACTGCTCGGCTTACCGAAGCCTGTCGGGGGGCGACTTGTCGATCAGGCCGAAATGGGGCAGTTGGAATTGACCCACTTTTGGGGGTTTGCGACGATCGCCAGGCTTTGACTTGTCTGGCCTTCGCTTCACCTCGGGAAGAAAGTCTCTCTCCATGTGTGCCCCACGACTGCTGCCATGCTTGCTGATTACTAGCCTGACTTTGCTTGCCAGCCCTGGGTGCTTAAGCCTTAGCTTCGGCAGCAAAACCTGCAACGGCGAGCACCCGGAAACCCAAGCCCGGGTCGACTCCCTCGAACAACGCATCGCCGCCCTGGAACAAATGTCAGCCGCCGTCGACACCCAGCCCTACCCTGCCGGCTACTACCCCGCGATGCCGTGAGATGGTTGAGCGAAAAAGAAAAACCTCGCCGTTGATAGCAACGACGAGGTTTCTGAGTGCTCCCTGTTGGAATCGAACCAACAACCTACTGATTAAGAGTCAGTTGCTCTGCCAATTGAGCTAAGGGAGCGATCTGGTTTTAGGAGGCTTGGGGGACCGAAATGGTTCGGGCTGGGCCTCTGATTTCGCCTAGTCCTTCTCGGACTCTGGTGACGAAACGCATACTTTACCGCTTTTCTCGGCTGGGGTGAAGGGGACGCTTGAAGAAATTCGTGGCGGGCCTGGGCTGGTGGGCGAATTCCTCGAAATCTCGGGGGAATTCACCTACTCCTTTTCGTCTAAAAGCCCTAGCTGCTTCATCTTCCGGTGCAAGTTCGAGCGATGCAGCCCCATGTTTTTGGCGGCCTGGGCCATGTTCCCACCGGTCCGCTCCATGTGATAGCTGATGAAGTCGGCCTGGAAGTGCTCGGTCGCGGTCGCCAGATCGAGTTGGGCCGGCACCTGATTCACCTGGGGGCCAGTCATCGCCTCGAGCGGGATCTGGTCGGCCGTGATGACGTCGCGATCGCACAGAAACGCGATGCGTTCCATCGTGTTACGAAGCTCGCGGATGTTGCCAGGCCAGGCATGCCCCAGCAGCCGCGACTTGGCGTCGCTCGAAAGCTGCGGGATCGGTCGCCGGGCCTTGCGAGAAAACAGATCGAGGAACTTCTCGGCCAGGATCAGAATATCGTTCCCGCGATCGCGCAGCGGAGGCAACGTCACCGAGACGACATCCAAGCGATAGAACAGATCCTGACGAAACTTGTTCTCTTTGACGAGCTGCGGCAGATCCTGGTTGGTCGCTGCGACGACGCGAACGTCGATCTCGATATCGCCCTGCCCACCCAGCCGCGTCACGACATGATTTTCGAGAACTCGCAGCAGCTTGGCCTGACCGGTGAGACTCATGTCGCCGATCTCGTCGAGGAACAACGTGCCACCGGAGGCAAGTTCGAACTTGCCGGCCTTCGTTTCATGGGCTCCGGTGAAAGCCCCTCTCTCATGACCGAACAGTTCGCTTTCGAGGAGCGTGTCCGGCAGCGCCGCGCAGTTGACCGCGACCAAAGGCTGGCCGCGACGATCGCTTTGATAATGGATCAGCCGGCTGACCACTTCCTTGCCGGTCCCGTTCTCACCCAACACCAGCACCGGCAACCTGGTCGCCGCAATGCGATCGATGTTGCGGCGAAGCTCGAGCATGGCGAGCGATTCGCCAATCAGCTGAATCTCGGCAGCTTGGGCCTGAGCGATCCGGTCGCGACTCTCGGTCAGCTCGGCGATCTGCTGCGAACTTTCGAGAACCGCTGCCGCGTGAACCGCGACTTCCGCCAGGCCTTGTTCATCCTTGGTGGTGAAGTTGCCGTCCTTCTTGTTGATCAGCTCGAACGCGCCGAATACTTTCCCTTTGCGATCTTTCAGCGGTACGCACAGCAGGCTGCGGGTATGAAACTCTAACTGCTTGTCGATCTCGCGATTAACTTCGTGCCCCAGCATATCGTCAACGCGACGCGGCTCGCCACTTTGCACGACCGCCCCGACGACACCTTTATCGTCTGGCACAACCAGCTTGCCATCGTCGACCCCGAGCGCTGGCCGGCCAATCAGTTGATGCTTCGCTTTGTCCCACAGAAAGATACTGGCACGTTCGGCACTGAAGAACTCGGTCGAGCACTGAGCCATCTCATTCAGTAGCGAAACCAGGTCGTCGGTATGATGCCAGCGCTGCACCATGTTCAGCATCGCTTTGAGTCGCTGGGCTCGATCGTTCTTGTTCTGATTTTCAATGAAACGATTGACCGCGAATCGGGCGACCTGGGCGATGGCGTGCAGCGAGTGAGCAGGAAGCGATTCGACACCTTCGAGAATTAGCAATCGCTGCGGCTCGTTAACCATTGGCAGCGAAACGGCCGCAGGGCTTCCAGTCGAGATCTCGGCTTGCAGCCATTGATCGATTTGCTGCGTGCGAACTTTGCCGTGGTTGCCGGCCGCGGCGACTGCTTTCCAGTCGCCTGACGATTGTTGCTGCAAGACTTGAGCGGCTGACTTGGGGAACGATTCGGCGAGTGCTCGACAGATTCCGGTGAACAACTGCGCGAGTTGGTCGGCCGTATCGAGTTGCCGCCAGATCTGCGTCAGCATGGTGGCCAGACGCGGATTCTCCTGAATCGCTGCTCCCAGCAGTTGGAATGGATCGTGGTCGGATCGAGTCATGCGATGGGTACTTGCTGGAACGGGCAACCATTGGATCGACTTCCGTGGGGCAATAGCGGCTGCGAGTCAATTATTAGGGTCGACCACGTTCCTTCAAGGTAGCGACATAACCAGGTATTGGAAAAGAAGAGGTAAAAAGATGTTCGTGGCTCGCCAGCACTTTGTTCTTTCAATTGCACAAAACAGACCGGAAAAACAGGCATTTTATCGCTTCAAGGCCAGTTAATCCGATCGTATCAGGCAGTCAGATTCAAGAACAAAAAAAGCCGCCCGTCTCCGATCCAAGACTGGCGGCCCAGATTGTTTCCTGGCGTAAAGGGTGGGGCCAGGAACTTTCGAGGTCTATCGTTCGGCGTTACGCTTCGCCGGGCTCTTCAGGCTGAGGTGGGACAGGAACAGCCTTCTTCATTTGGTCCATGCGCTGATGCATCTGCTTCATCATCTCTCGCATTTCTTCCATGTCTTTCTGAAGTTGCTTGTGGAATTTGCCGATTTCCGTAGTCCCCACAGCCGGGCCTTCGATGATCTGATGCGGCTGCTCTGCTGGAACCAAGGCACGCATGCGTTCTTGCATTTGCAGGAACGGAATACTTTGCTCGCCGATCACAATCATGCCAGCGCCACCTTCCAGATAGTTTCGAGCAAGCTCTTGCAGGTCTTCTGGCAGCTTGTCGATTTCTTTGTCGGTGATATCCCACGTCTTGCCATCACGTTCGATGTACAACTTGGTGGGCTCGTCGTTCTTACGCTCGACGCGAATGGTGGTGTTCTGCGGTAGTGTCTTGCCCAAGACCTTCACGCGAATTTGCTGAGGAACGACCTGACCAGGTCCAAAGAAACGGTAGCGAGCATTTGGCTCACCCATTTCGCCAGGAGCGATTCCGATGGCTTCCGGCTGGGGAACGGGAACCTGCTTCGAGAGCATGTCGGCCGGAGCTTCTTCCAGCTTCACGGTCAACGATTCCATCTCAGTGCCGCGAAGCACTTCAAGCGACAAGGCTTCTCCCTTGCTCATTTTAACGATGTCGACAACCTGGTTAGGCGAAGTCACGTCGTCGTCGTTCAGCTTCAAGATGTGATCGCCCGCTTTCAGGCCAGCCTTTTCGGCCGGGCTGCCAGGGGCTACGCCAGCGACCATGGCGGCGCCATCTTTCAATCGCTCGACGTGCGTCTTGAGAATCTCGGGAGTCGGTGCCAACTGCACACCCAGCCAATACTGCTTGGCGGCTGGCGCCTCGACTTCGGCCTCATCGACTTCTACTTCCACTTGCACTTCAGCTTTGGGGGCGTCGTCGGCGCGAGCCTGGCTGAGCATGGGGGACGCGATGACTCCCATCGCGAACAGTGTTGGTGCTAACCAAAACTGGACCTTCATGGTTCACTCCTTTTCTACTGTGAGGGTTTGACTTGTCTGGAACTGGGCAACGAATTCAATGCTGGAACCGCAGGGCAAATCGATCACGGCCTTAGTGGTACGGCAAGGCCGGCTGGTCATAAATCATCACGTCCTGCACCGGGACAACCACTTGCTGCCCATCGTCCATCGAAACTGGAATGAAACGATTCTCGGTCTTCAAGCGATGGCCGGCGTCCTGAAACTTTTGAACCTCGGCAGGCGACATCCCCCAAGTCGGATCCCAGTTTTGCTCGGGATTGAACTTGCGGGTCGGGTCAATCGGAATGGGCATGCCACTGCCACCCTGACCGTCCCACTGATTCACATAAACGAACTGCGGCTTCTTCACTTCATGCCGCGGAATATCGGCGGGCATTGGTGGGTCGACCACATTCGCCATCGTGCTGGGGCCTGGTCCTGGTGTCACAACGCCTGGGGTGTTTCCCCCGAGGTCCGAGATGTACCAGCCCAAGCCAAACGCAATTGCCACCGAGGCCGCGACGGCGGCGATGGTTTCCATGCGATGAAAGGAAAGAGAGCTCGATGGCGGCGGCGACGCCTCTACCGTCGGTGCCGCCTCACTCTGGGAGGTCGTCAAGGCGGGCTGCATCACCAGCGGCAGAGTCTGTCCCAACGCTTGAGATTCGAGAAACGCGTGGGCACAACGTCGCCAACCATCCGGAGCCTGATCCACAGCGACGAGCACCTGACGATACTCGTCCGGAGAGAGTTCGCCATCGACCAGGCGGTCAAGCATGCGGTCGTCGATCGAATTGGGTAAATCGTTCATGGTCTCAAAATTCGTTTTTGAACTAGGTGCCCGTGGAGATCACTTCCCGGGCCATCAGTCGTTCGCGCATTCGTTGTCGGGCTCGGTGGAGTCGGGCTTCGACTGCGCTGGTACTAATCCCGATATGCTCGCTGATTTCGCGATAGCTCCACTGCTCGGTGTATTTCAACAACAAGATCTCGGCATCGCGGCGAGGAAGTTCGCTCAGGGCGTCACGCACCATCTGGTTGCGTTCCTCGGCGAGAAGCCAGTCGAGTGGGTTGCGCCCGGAGTCGCCCCGAGGGGGCGCGTGCTCCTGGGCGTCTTCGTGTAACTTGCGAATCCGTCCTTGTTTACGGCGATACAACAATGCCTGTCGAATGGCGATTTTGTAGAGCCACGGTCCCGCAGCGCTAGGGTCCCTAATCTGCTGCCAATTCACCAGCGCCGCGGTAACCGTTTCCTGCATCACATCATCGACTTCCACCGAGTTGCGAAGTCGAGCGATCAGCGCAGTCCTCAGCCAGCGGTCATGCTGCTGGAGCAATGCTGCTGGCTCTGGCTTCACGTCGACTCCTGCAATCTCGGTGGGTGTCATCCTTTTCTCGCTGGGTTAGTTACCGGTCAGGCGAAAACCTTGCGGCCGTTTTTCGGAAATTTTCGCAAAATATCTCAGGTGCTGGTGCAATCATTCTCAAACAACTCTACTACGCAGGAAATTCCCCTATGGTTTGAACCGTAAATACCGTTAATCGCTAGACTTCTGAAAAACGGAGTCGGATAATAGTTCTCAATGCACGTCACCCTAGCTATTCCCTGGACGGTGTTTCACGCCGTCTCTCTACTAGCCCCAAATGTCTGGAGTTCCGATGATGACACGCTGCTTAACCTCTGTCGCACTGAGCCTTGCGGCAATCGTAATGACGGCAACCGGCCTTTCGGCCGCTGAGCCTGCAGCTAAAGGAAAGGACACCCCAATGAACGTGACCGCGAGCGAGTTCGGCCAACTGCCGGACGGAACCGTGATCGCAAAATACACCGTTGAAAACGGCAACGGCCTCGTGATGGAGCTGATCAACTACGGCGCCACCATGATCAGCCTCTCGGCCCCCGATAAGGATGGCAAGTCGGCCAACATCAACGTCGGTTTTGATAACCTGGAAAGCTACCTCGCCGGTCCTCCTTACTTTGGTGCCACGGTCGGTCGTTACGCCAACCGCATCGCCAAGGGTAAGTTCTCGCTGGACGGCAAAGAGTACACCCTGGCGACCAACAACGGCCCGAACACGCTTCACGGCGGTTTGAAGGGTTTCGATAAGGTGGTCTGGGCTGCCAAGAAGATCGAAACCGAAGAAGCCGTGGGCGTTCAGTTCGACTACACCAGCAAAGATGGTGAAGAAGGCTACCCTGGCAATCTGAAGGTCACCGTGAAGTACATGCTGACCCCAGCCAACGAGCTGGTCATGGACTACACCGCGACCACCGACGCCACCACCGTCTTGAACCTGACCAATCACAACTACTGGAACCTGGCCGGTGCCAAGAACGGCAAGAACTACGATCACGTTCTGAAGCTGGAAGCCGACAAGTACCTGCCGGTTGACGAGAACCTGATTCCAACGGGCGACCTGGCTTCAGTCAAAGGGACGCCGATGGACTTCACCTCGTTCAAGGCGATTGGCAAAGACATTCAGAAGACCGGTGGCGATCCGGTCGGCTTTGACCACTGCTTTGTCCTGAGCGATCAGACCGACAAGCTGGCGTTGGCCGCGACCGTCAAAGAACCGACCTCGGGTCGCGTGATGGAAGTCTGGACGACCCAGCCAGGTATCCAGTTCTACAGTGGTAACTTCCTGGATGGCAGCGACGCCAATGGCGGCCTGAACCAGCACGAAGCCTTCTGTCTGGAAACCCAACACTTCCCCGACACCCCGAACCAGCCAAGCTTTCCTTCGGCCACGCTGAAGCCAGGCGAAACGTTTCACGAAGTGACGGTTCACAAGTTCTCGGTCGAGAAGTAACGACAGTTGTCGAAACGGCCATTGATAAGTATGAAGGCGGCTCCCAGATTGGGAGCCGCCTTTTTTCGTGGAACGGTCGAATCGTCAGCAATTGATTCTAGAAAATCACCTCTTATTTCTTGGTTCGAGCCCTCTTTTTTTCCCACGAAAGCCTCATCAATCGGGCCGGTTCCCATTACCATGAGGGACGAATCCCACTTCGCTTAGACCTGTATTCTGGAAGCATGTCGCAGACGGATCGAGAGCTCGTTCAGAAAATAACCGCCGAGGCACGTCGACGGAGCGGGCAGGCTCGTCAAGATTTCCTGGACGATACCTGCGGCACCGACGTTATCTTGCGGCAGCGCGTCGAAGAGCTGCTTGTCGGCGGGCCGGCCAAGACGCCGGTTCCCCAGAGCCTTGAGATCACCACCAACGGCGCTGGTGGCGTCACTCCTTTGCAGCATTCCGTTCATCCCAAGCAAGGCAATAGCCGCCTTTTGCCGGGTACCAGCGTTCTGGTTCGTGTCTGGGCTTCGCGGGCCTATCGTACGATTGCGATTGTCTCGTTCGTCATGCTCATCGTGCTGCTGGGGATTGGTTCGCGATATGTCGTTTGGACCGAACTGTGCGAGATCCGTGAGCAGGAATTTAATGCCTTGCTGGGGGCCGACGTGCAAGCGTTGACCATGTGGATCGAAACCCGCAAAGAGAGCGCCGCGGTCGCCGCGCGCGACAAAGACGTTCAAGTTGCTATCTTGAGCATGCTCCGTGAAAAACGAGCTCGCGAAGATGACTACACGACGGCTGACATTCAGGAAGAGCTCGATTTCTTCGCCAGGCGTTTTCCGAACTTCTCGCACACGCAGCGCGAGATCACGCAGTTCGTTGAGACGCACGATCCCGTGACGCAGGCAGACGATCCAAACGAAACTCCTCAGCCTGCCGTTTTGAAAGACGAAGCGGTCTATATCGTTGCCGACACGACCGGAACGATCATCGCGTCGTCGGTCCCCGAAACGATCAATCACAAGCTTCGTGGGACGCGGCGGCTGCAGATTGTGTCCGACCTGTTTGCAAACAAGCCCGGCTTCATCCCACCGACCCGGTCCGACGACGAGATCTCGCTTCCCGCAGGCCTGCCAAACCTGGCTTATGTATGGGTCTACGCCCCCATCTATGATGAAAACCGCGTACCCGCGGCAGTCATCTGCTTCGGCTATTATTCGATCGGCAACTTCACTCATGCGCTCACCACGGCACGTACCGGCAAGACGGGCGAAGCTTATGCGTTTAATGCCGATGGCAAGATGCTGACCGAAAGTCGCTTCACTAACGATCTTTGGCAAAAAGGGATGCTGCCGGAAGGCGAGCCCGCCCGAGTCAACCTGGTGCTGCGTCCCCCGCATGCGGCGAATGCTCCCCCCACCTCGCCTCATCCGCGCTTCACGCGGCTGATTACCAGTGCCCTCAATTCGCACGAAGCAGGAATCAACGCGGGGATCATGCTTGATCCTTACGATGGCTATCGCGGGCACGATGTCGTTGGAGCCTGGCAATGGCTCGACGATTATAACTTTGGCGTCGCGTACGAAACCGAAGCCCAGGAAGCCTATCGTCCGTTTACTTACATTTCGATTGCCCAGATTGGTCTGCTGTTTCTGATCGCAGGCTTCGCCGGGCTGGCCTATTACGCGGCGACTTCGCTGGTGCACATGCGGCGAAACGTCGGCGAGAACGTCGTGATTGGTGCCTATCAACTGCTGCGAAAAGTGGGCGAAGGGGGCATGGGTCAGGTCTATCTCGCCCGTCACCAGATGCTCAAGCGTCCGACCGCCATTAAGCTGATGCGACCGGAGCAAACCGATTCGGCGCTGCTCAAGCGATTTGAACGCGAGGTGCAGCTTTCCAGCCGCCTGAAGCACCCCAACACGGTCGAGATCTACGACTACGGCAAGACGCCTGACAACGTGTTTTACTACGCGATGGAATACCTCGATGGGATCACGATCGAAGTGCTGGTGCGGCAATATGGTTGGCAGTCGGTGGCCCGGGTGCTTTCAGTCATGCGGCAAGTGGCCGCCTCGCTTCGCGAAGCCCACACCAATGGCCTGATCCATCGCGACATCAAGCCACTGAACATCATGCTCTGCCGCGTCGGTGGCGAGTTCGACGTTGCCAAAGTGCTCGACTTCGGCCTGGTGAAGAACTTGACCGCCGATCCGAACGCGACCGCCGTGACCACCACCACCGAGATCAGCGGCACTCCGATGTACATTCCGCCGGAACGGGTCAAAAACCCGACCCAGGCCGACCCTCGCGTCGACATCTACGCCCTCGGTGCGACTGCCTACTTCATGCTCACCGGGCAAACGATTTTCCACTCGACCAACGCCGTCGAAGTGCTGGTGCAGATCGTCACGCAACCGATCCCCACGGTTCACGAAGCCTCCGACCGAGTCATTCCAGATGCCCTGCAAGATTTGATCTCTCGCTGCCTGGCGAAAGATCCCAACGATCGCCCTCAGTCGGCCGACGAAGTTCTACAGGCGGTCGAAGCGATCATGGCAGAATATCCTTGGTCTCAGCAAGATGCCAAGGATTGGTGGGAACAGCACATTCCCACCAATGATCTAATGCAACTGGTCGATCAGAACTAAACCAGTTTCTGTCAGGCGCGTGCCGGGCTAGGCAACGGTGGCGGCGATCTCGTTGATTCGCCGCACCATCGAATGCAAACCGTTCGAGCGAGCCGGTACGAGATGCTTCTCGAGCTTCAACTGATCGAACAAGCCGCGCAGGTCGAAGTCGAGAATCTCTTGCGGGGTCTTTCCCGAAAGCAGCATCACCAGGATGCCCACCAATCCTTTGACGATGTGGGCATCGCTATCGGCCTGAAAGACGATCCGCTTCGGAGCCCCTTCCGCCTCGACGATTTCAGGAACGAGCCAAACCTGACTTTGACAGCCTTGAACCTTGAACTCTTCACGACGCAGCGGTTCCGGCAGATCCGGCAATTCGCGGCCTAGTTCAATAATCAGCTTCAAGCGTTCCTCTTTCGTATCGAGGAACTCGAAGTCATCGATCAGTTCTTCAGCGGTCAGGGAGGGAGGTTCGTTCAACGTACTTCTCGTCTTGGTTGGAAAGGCCGGATCGCTTCAGTTTCCCGGCAGATCGGTTTCTATTCTAGTCCCCGTGCTTTTCACGCAGTCGTGTCGAAGTCCGCAAAATCCATTGGTTTCGCTCGAACTGCCCGATCCACTCGGCCAGGACCTCGCCGGTGAAGGTGTCCATCTTGTCGCCACCGAGCGAAATGCCGGTACTACAGGCCGCCCCGGTCAGCTTCTCGACCATCTGGCGATAACGGGCCAGCGTCCGATCGCCGTACATCCCAGTGACCTGGAAGTCTTCGCTGAGGAAGACCACGACTGGCACACGGTTACCGCCACAAACCTTGATTGCTTCCTTCAGGCCAGGGTCGGCTTCGTCGCGATCGACGTAGCGAACTTCAATGTTCGGCGACGCTTGTTCAATCAGGTCGAACATCGGGCACTGATCGACGCAGTCGCCACACCAGGCGCCTGACAGGCAAAGCACATACATCTTGCGGGCAAAGCCCCCCAACAAGGACGTCTGTGCTTCGTTGAGCTCAAGCGTAAGACGTTTGGCCTCCCAGCGCTGCTGCTGATTTTCGTTGCCGTACTTCGCCAGGAAGTCACTGTAGCTATAGCCAGAGGAATACAAGGAGGACCAATCCAAAGACATTGCGAATCTCGAGTGGGGTAGAAGGAAAATCATGGAAATCGATCGCCGAAATAAGGATAGTCGGCGAAAAAAATCGCTTGGCAAAACGGCCGGTGGCCGATCGTGCCTGTTACTGCGATGCAGCCAACGGGCAATCGGTCTCGAACGGCAAGATAAACGACCGAGAAAAGGACGAAGCCGCAGGCCAAGCTGCCTGCAAAATGCCGTCATAATCACGGCCTCCCGCAAGTTCGGCGAGGCACGTTGCCTTAGGAGGCAGCACCTGCGTGCATTTTAGGCAGTTATCAGCTGGCCGATTAGGGGCGGTCTGAAAAAAGTACGCAGCATTTCACGCAAGAATACCGGGAAACAGGCCAATTTCGACACGTTTTTTGGGTCCGCGTCTGAATTGGCACACACCTTGCATCTAATGTAGGGCGAAAGCGAATCGCAAGTAGATTCGAGGCCCATCACGAAGGATCGTGACGCCCAGAAGCCAAGCTTGCGACTGCGATACTTCGACTTGCCCCGCACTTCTGAGATAAGGAGTGTCGTAAGAGGTGGGGCCAAGTTTGATCGCCTCGCTTTCCTCAACCGAACAAGCAAAAGAAGGTCGACAAAAAAGACCTGACCCGAACAGTGTGGAAGCATGATGGGGTGTTGTTCGCGTGCAGTGGGGCTGCCGCGAACGGTAGTCGAGGTTGAGGAGGTTTTGCCTCCTTAACCTCGGCTATTTTTTTGCGCTAAAGGATATTCTCGCGAACTTTTTCCTGTCACCATCTTAGGCAGGTGCCCCCCTCAATGCCAAATTGTCACGCAGAAGGCATTGGGCAAATCCCATTTTCCGAAAATGTTAGTTGACGTAACCGCTGATTATTCACATGGTTACAAGAAGCGATTGCTCCCGAATCGGTTAATTGGCATAACGGTTGCAAACGAACGGGGGCATCGGACAACTAGGCCGTAGACACATCATGCACTCGCTCTCCGCCTTGTTTGGTGCATGGCTCCACTTCGTAAGATTCGTAAGAGCATCAAGTTTCGGACCTGTCCACACAACGTCACGTCAGTTTGTTGGAGTATGCATTAATGAAGAAGATTGAAGCCGTCGTTCGCCACCACAAGTTGGACGAAATCAAGGAAGCCCTGGTCACGAAGGGGTTCGGTGGTATGACCGCTACGGAAGTCCAGGGATTTGGACGTCAGAAGGGACAGACGGAGACCTATCGTGGTGCGGAATACTCGATCGATTTCGTTCCCAAAATCAAAATCGAAATCGTCTGCACCGACGAGCAGTGCCAGGAAATCGTCGACACGATCATCCAGAAGGCTCAGTCAGGCCAGATCGGCGATGGAAAGATCTTCATCTCCGAGCTGACCGATGCCATCCGTATCCGTACGGCAGAAACCGGGTCGTCCGCCCTCTAAGGCAAACGCCTCGATTCGAGATAGCCGACGTGGCACAGCGCACGAAGTGACACTCACTCTCTCTCGAAAGCCGATCCAAAATCTGGATCGGCTTTTTTTATGCGCGGCTCACAAAGATCGCTCGGACGACTAATAGTCGTCGTGATGGGCACTACGCGTCGAAGCGCGACGGCGCGTGTTGTACAACCGCATGCGTTTCGGAGCCATCGGTTGAGCCTCGTCGACCACCTGCCCCGAAAGCAGGCGATAGAAAAACAGAATGAAGAACGCACCACCGGTCGCCACGACAAACCCAATCGGGCTGATCGGCGAAACCTGGTAGCCCTCGAACAGCAGCGTAACCATCCCGCAGCCAATCACTGAGCCGCCAATTCCCATCGCCAGCGTGGCAATCGGACCACCAGGATCGCGCCCAGGCATGATCGCTTTCGCAAACAGCCCCGTCAGCGTGCCGAACCCAACCCAAGCCAAAACCAAGTTGGCCCAAACTTCAAATTGCTGGGATACTTGAAGAGCGTCTTCACCCATAACCGTCTGCTCGTCTCGTGCTAGCTAAACGGGGACGATCGTCCCCAAAAGATAGGCGTCATCAATTTAGGTGTCGTCAGGACAGGCTCAAAAATTTGCCGATTATGCCGGTCAGCCCGGAAAAGTTCTGCCACGGGTGTCTAAGTCGTGGCAATCGTGGCCGGAAAGATATAATAAAGATGGAAGTTGGCCCAGGGCAGCATCGCCCTGCGAGGCACCTTCCGATCGATTCCCGGACGGATCGATCCTAATCTTGCTGATGCTCGGTTTTCTACTCGGAGGTGTCCCATGCGAACTCATCTCTCCCTGTTCGCCCTGTCGTTCTGCACAATCGCTTTGGTAGGCTGCACGAGAATCGAGACGCCCGATCTGGAGAGCGTCCCTGGAAATCGGATCGCGTCCGATGCGCGCACGTCGCGCGTCGTTTCGCTGCAACTTGGCGAACAGCCGGGTGCCTTTCAGGTGGAAGATGTCACGGGACCAGCCGCTGGTGAACACCTTTGCTATCGCTGCAAATATGCTGGCAAGCCGACCGTCGTGATCTTCACTCGCGAAGTGAACGATTCCGTCACGAGCCTGGTCCAGCAGATCGACCAAAAAGTGGGCGAGAACGCCGATAAGAAACTAGCCGCATTCATGGTGGTGATCGGCGATCAATCGGAAGCCGTGAAAGAAGACCTCCACCGCGTGCAAACCTCGCAGCATATCAAGAACACGCCGCTCACCATTTTTGATGGTGCGGAAGGCCCAGCCGGCTATGGCCTTGCTCCATCGACCCAAGTCCAGGTCATGATGTGGAACAACGATGGCCTGAAGGTGAACGAAGCCGTCTCGCCTCAGCTCTCGCCTGAGAAGATCTCGGAACTGGTCGCTCAGACCAAGACCATCCTGAATTAAGATTCCGAATTGTTTGTTCTCTTTTCGGTCGCCGGCACGAAGGTGGCGTTCGTATAGTACAGCCATGAACGCCACCGCTACATTGCCCAGCCCCGAACAGATGTACCAGGCCATCGTCGACCGCGACGTCGAGATGGAAGGAATCTTTATTGTCGCTGTGAAAACGACCGGCATCTTCTGCCGGCCTGGCTGCAAAGCGAAGACCCCCAACCGCGAAAACGTCGAGTTCTTCGCTTCCACCGACGAAGCCCTGGCTGCCGGTTACCGCCCCTGTAAACGATGTCGCCCGCTGGAACGCGCTGGCAGCGTTCCCGTGTGGCTTACTCCGCTCTTCGAGCAAATGGAATCGGCTCCGAGTCGCCGTTGGACGAATGCCGATTTGCAATCGCTTGGGCTCTCGCCGATTCGCGTTCGGCGTTGGTTCCAGGAACATTACCGCATGACATTTCATGCGTACCTGCGAACTCGGCGCATTGGTCTGGCGGTCGATGGCCTGCAGTCAGGAGACGATGTTTTGTCGGTTGCCCTCGATCATGGCTTTCAGTCGCTCAGTGGTTTTCGCGAAAGCCTTCGCAAGTGGACCGGCCACACGCCGACCGATGCCAAGCACAAAGATCCCATCCTGGTCGAGCGCGTTCTGACCCCGCTCGGACCGATGCTGGCTGCCGGCAACGACGCCGGGCTGTGCTTGCTGGAATTCGTCGATCGCAAGATGCTGCCCAAGCAGTTCGAGCGGATCAGCAAGCTCTTTTCCCAGCCGATCTTGCCAGGCTCGCATCCGGTACTGGCCGAGACGGCCCGGCAATTGGAAGAGTACTTTCAAGGCAAGCGAAAGACGTTCGACTTGCCGCTGCGGATGGATGGCACGCCGTTTCAATCGGCCGTCTGGCAACAGTTGCGCGAGATCCCTTTTGGCGAGACACGCAGCTATCAGCAGCTTGCCGTCAAGGTTGGCAAACCGACCGCCTCCCGTGCGGTCGGTCGCACCAACGGAGATAATCGTCTGGCGATTGTCGTCCCATGCCATCGCGTGGTTCGCAGCGATGGTCACCTGTGTGGTTACGCCGGTGGCCTATGGCGGAAGAAGCGACTTCTGCAGCTGGAACAAGCCACTTCTTCCGCCGGCCAATTAGCTTTGCCACTCGATATCGACGAGTAAAACCTCGTTATCAAACCACCGCAGGTTCGGCAGCAGCTTCGGCCGGAATGTCATCCGTATACTCCCGAACCGAAATTGGCTGCCGAACGCCCTGCGATCGCTCGAAGTTTTGTAGACGGCGAATGATCGATTCGTTCACCCACTGTCCTTTGGTCACCAGAATACTGCCGTCGACCGTCTGCACGTCTTGCTCGAACACCATCCCGAACTTCAGTTCCGGAATCTTTAACGATCGAGTCACGTACCCTTCGCCCACGATCTCTTTGAGTGTCTTGGTGATGGTCGGCTCGTACCAGGCTTTCCGATCATTCAAGATCACGCCCATCGCATCGGCCACCGACGACGCCGATAAGAGTGCGTCGTAATCGACGAGCACCTTCAACACCTTCGCACCGATCGGCACTTCTTCGACGTCTCCCCCCTCCCCTTTCTTCGGCTGGTCGAGCCGCACATTCTGCATTTCGATTAACTTGGCCACGCCTTGCAGACGAGGGATCTTGCGCACCAACCCTGCTCCGACTTGCGGATGCGCGTCGATCATCTTCTGTTCATCCTCGGTCAGTTTCTCCGCGGCGTACCACCTCTCCAGCGTTGCCTGGGGGACAGAGACGCAGCCAATCTTCGAGAGCATGGCGGCGACCTCCACCTCCCAGGCATTCGCGATGGAGAGCTTCGCGCACATCTGGCGTGTCAGGTTACGTATCCGGGTCGAGCTTCCAAACGCCGTCGGATTGACCAGCGAAAGAACCTCGGTCATCAAGCTAACGCTTCCACCAAGCGTCTTCGACAATAAGTTGTGTTCGGCCCGCACCAGTTGATAGTGCCGCAGGCCGGCGTCCAATGCTTTGGCCAGCACTTCTGGTTCGCACGGCTTGTTGAGGAAGCGAAAGATGCGTCCTTCGTTCACAGCGACCACCGCCGTCTTTTGATCGGCGTTGCCGGTCAGCATGATGCGGACCGTATCGGGATGCAGCTTGGCGGCATGGGCCAAAACCTGAACGCCACTGACGTCTGGCATTTGCATGTCCGAGACCACCACCGCATACGCTTCGTCTTGATCGAGCCGCTCGATGGCCTGGGTGCCGTTCTCGGCAACCTCGACATCGAACAGCTTTCGTAGATGACGTCGATATCCGTTTAAGATATTCGGCTCGTCATCCACCAGCAAAATACGTTTGCTCATTACCAGGTTCCTTGCGATGCGTTAGTGTGTGGACCTTGATGCCAGTACAATGGACACGATTCGTAATGGGGCGTCGCTTCTTCACTTTCCGCCGCTTTCCGTTCCTCGTGAACCTTCTGGAACAGCTGCTCCAACGAATTCCGGCGGCGCAGGACGTTTGCCACATGAACGGCCGTCACCGGGCGGAATTCGTCGAAGTCTTCATAACTACTGTGGGAACGGAAGTCGGCGACTGCTTCACAAATGGGCTCGGGGAGACCCCACAAACTCAGCAGATAACTACCGACTTCCGCATGACTGGTACCAAAGACCTGCATCTCGGCATGCCATAGACTCATTGTCCCGTTCTGAGCCAGTCGAACTGCTTCCTGATAGGCTGCCGGCATTGCGCTGGCCAGCACGATCTTGCCGATGTCGTGCAGCATGCCAGCCAGCCACGCATCGTTGATGGTCTGCTTGTTGCTGGTTTCCAACTCGGCGACCATCCGGGCACACGCCGCCACTTCCACCGAATGCCGGTTGATCTCTTCCAACGAAAAGCCTTCGATCCGCGAGAAGTCGACCGGCTGGAAGATACCGACCTTCAACACCAACTCACCCAGCAGTTCGCTTCCCAGCAGTGCAGCGGCTTGCTGTGGCGAGCCAACCCGTTGAGGCTGTCCGAAAAACGAACTGCTGACCAACTGCAAGATCTTGGCGGTCATGCCGATATCGGTGGCAATGATCTTGCCGAGGCGTTCGAGCGAAGGCGATGGCGATTCCAGTTCGGCCACCAGCTGGTCGAATGTTGCCTGCTGGCACGGTGCCGAGTCTAACTGCGAGACGACCCGTTTCAGCGCCGCGTTCGGCAAGCGATCGCGGAGAATGCTCGACTGCGAAACGACGGTTGTTAGACGATTGGCATCGCATGGCTTCGTCAGGTAAACGTGCGTTGGCCCCATCGCGCGGAGGATTCGCTCCGGTTCGGACTGCCCCGACAGAACAATCCGCACGATGGAAGGCCAACGCTCCCGAGCTCGCCGCAGGAGTTCTGCCCCATCAATGCCTGGCATCCGCATATCGGTCACCACCACATCAAAAGGCTTCTCCTCCAGCAACTTGATTGCCTCCATGCCACCGCTGGCGAATTCCATCTCCCATTCGTCGCGGTGTCCGTGCAGCATCCTTCTCAGGCCTGAAAGCACGTTGGCCTGATCATCAACAAACAAAATCTTTGTCATCACACTTCTCCTGCATGTTCCGTCGAACCAAGCGTCGTTGCAGGCAAACCGCCTCGTTGCCTGGGGGCCAACGGCGCTCGATTCCACGATAAAAGCTGCTGCCCTGGTGCCGCTCGACAACGTCGATCTGGCACCGATCACTTCCCCGCGCTCATCATGCGCTGACCAAGGGACCTACCCAATCGTCCCACAGGCATACGTGAAGTGCGGCGGAAGAAGATTCCGCATCGGCAAAGCGAATTGGCAGTGGCAGCGTACTCATGCCGGGACTCCACAGGCCAACGGCAAGCGAACCGAGAAAGTCGTTCCCTTGCCGATCTCGGAAGTGAAATCGATTTCGCCACCATGCTTTTCAACCACCACCGAATACGTGATGGCCAGCCCCTGGCCGGTTCCCTTGCCGACCGGTTTGGTGGTGAAGAAAGGATCGAAGATCCGACGTCGAATCGAATCAGGAATCCCATTGCCCGTATCGCGAACGAAGATCTCAGCGAAGTTATCCAAACGCCGTGTGCCGACGGTGATCGTTCCGCGTTCGGTCAACTCGCTGCCGAGC
The DNA here is from genome assembly GCF_039541315.1 of Bremerella cremea. Classification (GTDB taxonomy): domain Bacteria; phylum Planctomycetota; class Planctomycetia; order Pirellulales; family Pirellulaceae; genus Bremerella; species Bremerella cremea. The sequence goes on from NZ_BAABFZ010000003.1 coordinate 1,799,588, forward strand.
TTGTCGCCAATCGCGTGCGCCGCGTTGACGATCAAGTTCAGCAGCACCTGGTTCAACTCACCTGGCATGCAGGGAACGTCTTCCAGCGATTGATCGAAGTCGGTTTCCACCTCTGCGACGTATTTCCACTCGTTCCGGGCGACCGAGATTGTGGTCTCGATCGACTCGGACAGATTGACCATCGTTTTCGTTTCGCCGCCGGGGTGCGAGAAGTCTTTCATCGCGCGGACGATCTTTGCGACCTGTTCGACTCCGCTCAGCGACTGATCGATGGCCTGCGGAATCTCTTCCCGCAGATAGTCGACATCGGCCTGCTTCATCGCTTGTTCCACCTTCGCCAGCGCATCCGCATCGACACTGCCTGCTTTGACCGACTGCAGGAACTGGTCGAACACTTCCAGCACGTCGCCGATGTCCTCGAACGAGTCCTTTAAGAAGCGGATGTTGTCCCCCACGTACTGCGTGGGGGTGTTGATCTCGTGCGCGATGCCCGCGGCAAGCTGCCCGACCGACTCCAGCTTTTGCGATTGGGCCAGTTCCATCTGCAAGTTGATCATCCGCTGACCGACGCGAATCCGAGCCAGCAGCTCCGCTTCGCGAAATGGCTTGCAGACGTGATCGCTGGCACCTGCCTGGAATGCCCGGAGGATATCGTCTGGCGAATCCTTCGAGGTCAGCAAGATCGCATAGACCCAGTTGGCGACATGCGATTCGTGCAGTCGCTGGCAGATTTCGATCCCGCTCAGCCCAGGCATCATCCAATCGAGCACCGCCAGACGCGACTCGCCGCGGGAAATCGCATCCCAGGCCTGCAGTCCATCGGCGCAGGCGATGACCTCGTACCCAGCTTCTTCCAGCGTGTCTTGCAGCATGGCACGCACCAGCGCGCTATCGTCGGCAATCAGCACTTGCATCGAGGTACACCAGGTAAAGGGAAAGCGGAGAAGAATGGAAAACGAGATCACCTATCCGGGCCGCGCGTGTCTAACTTTCGATGAAACGCGGCTTGTGATGGTGCGACCATCAAGTTCACGGCGATACGTGTGGCAGCCAACAAGTTGAGCCAAGACCGAGCGTTTTAGGGGACGAGATGCACGCCGATCGGTTGCACAAAAACAGCTTGGCGCGTCGAACGCCTGCGCGACTTGTGCGATGTTCGAGTTGTCGAGAATGGATGGCGTTGGCCATTTTCAATCCTCATTTCATCCTGCAATCAAAACCGCCCCACTAAAAGGGCCCTAATGGCAAGCCTGTGATATAAACCGACTCGGTGAGTGCTGATACGATGGGGAACGGGTCATCTTGCATGAAACCACATCGTTCCTGCCCGTTGCTGGTCAGGACGCTCGGGTCGTATCGATCGTACGGGGCAACCTTTGCCATCGGAGCCCGGAACAACCTTCCCGGGCGGACCTCTGTCACGCTACGGCGGCGTACGTTTCCCACACATGTGGCTGGTGCCACTAGACCCTTTGCTTCGGTTTGCTTCCAATGGAAAGCATGAAACGCTCGACACGAACCAGCTCCGGACCCTCGACTCCTTCCTTGCGTGGCCTCGTGGGTGATGGCACCCATCTTGGACTGATGGATTACCTACGGAAGATTCTGAACGCCCAGGTCTACGAGATTGCTCACGAAACGGCGCTCGACCGGGCCTTGAAGCTCTCGAAGCGATTGAAGAACGACATCTGGCTGAAACGCGAAGACAGCCAACAGGTCTTCAGTTTCAAACTGCGTGGGGCCTATAACAAAATGGCCCAGCTTGAACCGGAACAACTTCAGCGCGGGGTCATTTGTGCTTCGGCTGGCAATCATGCCCAAGGGGTTGCCCTGGCCGCCAAGCACCTGGGATGCCAGGCCACCATCGTCATGCCGAAGACGACTCCCAAGCTGAAGATCGATGCCGTCAAAGCTTTGGACGGGAATGTCGTTCTGTTTGGCGAAAGCTACACCGATTCGTACCAGCATGCGATCGAGCTGAGCACAAGCAACGACATGGCATTCGTTCATCCATTCGACGATCCAGACGTGATCGCCGGACAAGGAACGATCGCGGTTGAAATTCTGCGACAACACCAGAAGCCGATCCATGCCATCTTTGTCGCGATTGGTGGCGGTGGGATGATCTCAGGCGTCGCGGCTTACATCAAAGCAGTTCGACCGGAGATCAAAGTCATCGGCGTTCAGATGAACGACTCGGACGCGATGATTCGCAGCGTCGAAAAAGGTGAACGCGTTCAGCTGACAGACGTCGGTTTGTTCGCCGATGGCACCGCGGTAAAGCAGGTCGGCGAAGAGACCTTCCGTGTGACCAAGGCCCTGGTCGATGACTACGTCGTGGTTGACACCGACGCCGTGTGTGCTGCGATCAAAGATGTGTTTGAAGACACCCGGAGTATTCTCGAACCGGCCGGAGCGTTGAGTGTCGCCGGCTTGAAACAGTATGCGGCCCGCCACGGTCTGCAGGACGAAACGCTCATTGCGATCACCTGCGGCGCGAACATGAACTTCGATCGCCTCCGGTTCGTTGCCGAGCGTGCCGAAGTGGGTGAAGAACGCGAAGCCTTGTTCGCCGTGACGATCCCGGAAGAACGCGGAAGCTTCAAGCGGCTTTGCGAAGTGATCGGTCCCCGTGCTGTGACCGAGTTCAACTATCGCATCTCCGACTCGAACGTCGCTCATGTGTTCGTCGGTCTGGCCGTTAGCAGCCGAGACGAAGCACTGCGAACCGCCGAACAGCTTCGCTCGCACGGGTTCGATACGCTCGACCTGACCGACGACGAGCTTTCGAAGCTGCACCTGCGGCACCTTGTGGGTGGGCACAGTAAACAAGCTTCCAGCGAGCAACTCTTTCGCTTCGTCTTTCCAGAGCGGCCAGGAGCGCTGATGCGGTTTCTTTCGGCGATGCCGATCGACTGGAATATCAGCTTGTTCCACTATAGAAACCAAGGTGCCGACTACGGACGGATCTTGATCGGGCTGCAAATCCCCAGCGACGCGACGACCGCCTTCCAAGACTTTATCGACAGCGTGGCATATCCATACGTCGACGAAACCGAGAACCCGGTCTATCGATTGTTCCTCGGTTGAACCTACGGCTCGGCGTTGTACTCGCCTCGCTTGTCATGCGCCGGCAGATGTTCTTCCAGCTTGAAGTGAGGTCGCTCGTGGCTATTGATATACGCCGCGAGATCGGCGGCCTCTTGCACGCTGAGTGACGGATCGCCGAGCGGCATGCCCACCTTCAGCCACGATGTCAGCTTGTCGTTTCGACTGAGCCCGGCTCCGTCGTTGTACGACTGCGGCCCCCAAACGGGAGGCCCGTCGGCGGTCCCTTCTCCCGCTTGACCATGGCAATCAAGGCATTGGGCTTTGTACAGAAGTTTGCCACGCTCGGTGCTGGTTTCGATCTCGCTTAAATCGACCGGCGGAACATGCTTCGGCCCCAGTGGCTTCTTGGGATTCATTTCGATCTGCGTTCCGCTCGAAAGCCAGGTGATGTATGCGGTGATCGCCACCGAGACCTGGCTTCCATTCGGAGGCCGCACGCCGTTCTGGCTGCGCATGAAGCAGTTCAGAACTCGATCTTCCAGCGTGATGACACGCTTCTCCCGTGGCGACCAGGCTGGGTACGCCGAGGCCGTCCCGATGAAACTACCGGCTTGAGGATCTTGGCCATCCTCTAAATGGCACGAGGTGCAGCTGAGTTGGTTGCCAACGTATGGCTTCGAAAGCGGATGGTCTTTGGTCTCGTGAACGAGCAGCTGTCCTAGGCGGACGACTTCCCCCAGCGGCCCGGCCGGGAAGTCGTCGGGCACCGAAAGTGGCTCGGCGGCAAAGAGCGAACCGTGACTTGCAAGCGCGATCGAGACGAGGACGAAGAAATATTTAGGCAGGCGATACATTGGCAGGTTCCATTCCATAAGTCAGAGCGAGCCTGTCGGGACAGGCACTTCTATTATCGCTATTCGGTGGCATGACAACCGTGAAGTTTCTTACGTAGCTTCTCGAAATTGAAGCAACTTCGGACCCTATTGGCCAACTGAGTTCCCTTAGCGTCATTCGACTCATGCTGAGGGATCTTGTCCCGTGCGACCGGATCAGCCCCCTACCTTCTAATACACCGGAACGATCTACGGTTTTCCCCAGGCTGAAATTTAGAAATTCATCCTTGAGCACATCATAAAATTGATATAAAAACCCGATATTAATGACACTCACCTTTCTCTCTCGAATCTTTCTCTTCTTCTTTATTTAAGAGACCCTTTCCATGTCTCGTCTGCATCGCTCGGGTTTCACCCTGGTGGAACTGTTGGTCGTGATTGCCATCATCGGCGTATTGATTGCGTTGCTTCTGCCGGCGGTTCAGCAGGCCCGCGAAGCGGCCCGGCGGATGAGCTGCACCAACCAACTGAAGCAGCTGGGCCTGGCGTTGCACAATCACCATGACACGTATGGCCAATTCCCTGCCGGAAGCCGCTTCACCCCGGAGATCGATTTCTCGACTTCCAACTGGTGTTCGACCGGCGGCGTCGATGGCCCTCGCGAACCATGGACCGTGGCGATCCTGCCGTTCCTGGAACAGACCACACTGTACGACCGATTCGATCTCAACGGCAAGTTCACGGCGACCAGCAACGTGCCGGGCGTGACCGCCAACAACAACATGTTCAAGCTGAGCAATAAGGCTTATCAGTGCCCATCGAACCCTGCCAGCAATGGCGACTGGAACTCGATCAGCTATTACGGTGTGCAAGGGGGTGGCCCGGCCTTGGAAGAATCGTGCTCGACCTCTTCAGGTCAGCGCGTCTTTTATCGCAACGGTGTGATGCACCTCAACTCGAAGAATGGGTTCCGCGACCTGACCGATGGTTCGTCGAACATTTTCATGGTGGGCGAAACGCGTTACTGCCTCACGCCAGCTGGCCGTGCCGACGGCTACCACAACGGCTGGGCCTCGTCGACGAAGCTCGACGCCTGGGGTACACCGCTGGTTCTGGCTGCGGCTCGCGAACAGATCAACTCGGACCCACGCGACGGGATGAAGACCGACACGCTCAACGTGATGACCAAGCTGTTCGGCAGCTTTCACCCAGGCGGATGCGAGTTCCTGATGGGAGATGGCTCGGTTCACTTCATCCCTGAAACGATCGACCTGGCCACCTACCAGACGCTGGCGAAGATCAGCGACGGTGCTCCGGCTTCCGGGATTGGGGGATTGTAAATGATTCGCTCGGCATTGATGCACATGCGAAATCGTCTTCTGTCAGGCAGCCTGGTTCTGGCTTGCCTGACCTTGGCAGGCTGCGGCGCCGGCGATACGTCGGTTCACTTGACCGGCAAAGTGACCTATCAAGGGAAACCGGTCCCGACCGGAACGATCACCTTCTCGCCCGACACCACCCAAGGCAACGCCGGACATGGCAGCAAGGCGATCATCCACGACGGTACCTACACCACTCGCGAAAGCTTCGGCCTGGTCGGCGGTCCGCATGTCGTCCGAATCGAAGGCTTCGACGGCGTCGCGGTGGGTGACAACCTGGATGGCAACCTGCTGTTCAAGCCGTTCGAGGAAAGCTTTGACCTGCCAAAGTCGTCCGGCGAATTCGATTTCGACGTGCCAGCCCAACGAAAGAAATCTCGCTAAAGCCGACGATAGCAGTTCGCTCGACAAGTTCTCTGCCAGGTTTTCTACGACCTGAAGGCCTTGGTTTAACCGCCGGCAAGACTTTGTATTAGGAAATGAAGTGCAAGCTGTCGTGGCAGCTGCGGCGGCAATCCGTGGGGGGTGATCTGTGGTCCACCCTTTAACCTGAGCGGCTTCCCTGATACGCTGAAATGCTTTCCTTGCCAATTGGGTTTCCTCCGGGATCTACGTCCGGGGGCTGTTTTCGAACGAGTTCTATGCATTGGTCTCGGGTTCGTGGGTGGATGGCGCCGGCTCAAAACTGGCTGGCCGTGCATTTGAAGCGCGGTACCATTCCTGCGCAACCACTGACCATCTTTCTGGCTGGCCTGGTCGGTGTGATGGCCGGCTATAGCTCGATCTTCATGACCTTTCTGATCGGCTGGATCCAGGACTACTCGATCCTTCCGTGTATGCAGTTGGCCGAAACCCACTGGCTGGGATTGATCGGTCTGGTGCTTTGCCCGGTGGTCGGTCTGGTGATTGTCTCTTGGTATACCCGAAAGTACTACCCGGAAGCGGTCGGTCACGGCGTGCCGGAAGTGATCAAAGCGATCGCCCGACGCGACGGGGTCATTCGACCGCCGGTGGCAATCGTCAAATTGCTGGCCAGCGCCCTCTGTATTGGTACCGGCAGTTCGATCGGCCGCGAAGGTCCAATCGTTCAGATTGGTGCCGCATTCGGTAGCTCGGCCGGACAATTGTTTCAGCTTTCTGCCCGCAGCATGAAAGTGCTCGCCGCCGCAGGGGCGGCGGCCGGTATCTCGGCCACGTTCCATGCTCCGATCGCAGGGGTGATCTTCGCCAGTGAAATCATTCTGGGCAACTTCGCCGTCGAAAGCCTTTCCCCGATCGTGATTGCCGCCGTGCTGGCGAATGTCGTCCAGCAGAACCATGGCGCGACAGGGGAGCACACGCCCGAGTTCCCTCACATCGACCATCAGTTCGACGGCGCCTATTACGAACTTCCGTCGTACATTGTGCTCGGGGTGGTTTGTGGCCTGATGGCGGTCGGCTTCACCAAGCTGCTGTATTACTTCGAAGACCAGTCGGAATATTGGATCCCCAAACATTGGGTCCGCGCGATCGCGTGCGGTCTGCTACTAGGGATCATCGGAACCGGCTACTACATGATCTACCCGATCGCTCCGGAACAGTCGGTAGCCGCCCAGCAAGATCCTGACCGCAGACACCCGATCCCGGTGCTGTATGGAACTGGTTACGCAGCGATCAGCCATACGTTGCACCTGGAAAACGCTCAGAAGCTGACCGATGCCGACATGACAGCTGAAGATCAGCATCACGAGAATATTCGCCTCTCTCGCCACCAAATGTGGCAGAACCTGATCTGGCTGCTGCCGCTGGTGATTGTGAAGCCGTTCCTTACGAGTGCCTGTCTGGCTGGTGGTGGCTCTGGCGGTATCTTCGCGCCTAGTTTGTTCATTGGGGCGACCACGGGCGCGGTGATCGGGCTGTTCTTGAACCTCTTCGCGCCGCAGTGGTGCGACCACCCAGGGGCATATGCGCTGGTGGGGATGGGGGCTGTCGTCGCGGGCACCACGCATGGAACCTTGAGCGCGATTGTCGTGGTGTATGAGCTGACCGACGACTATCGCATTATCCTACCGATCATGGCGGCGGCCGGGATCTCGAGCTTGATTGCACGCTGGATCGATCCGGAAAGTATCTACGAAAAGAAGCTTTCTCGACGCGGCGAATCGATCGCCCGCAGCCACGACCTGCACCATATCGAGAACATCGCCGTTCGCGAGGTGATGGTCCGCAAATTCCCCACGGTGCAGTACACCGACAACCTGATGCAGATCATCAAGATCGCCCGCGAGAACCCTCATATCGAGAGTCTGCCGGTGATGAATGAAGATGGCAGCCTGCACGGGATCATCCGTCCAGAAGACCTGCACCGGGTGCTCGACACCGATATCTCTCCGTACCTGGTCAATGCGCACGACATTGCCATGATCTCGCCAATCGCCGTTTCTCCGGACGAGAACCTGCTGGAAGCGCTGCGCGACTTCGGTTCGCGCGACGTCGGCACCTTGCCGGTCGAAATCACGACCGGTGGCAAACGCGTTCTGATCGGCTTGCTGGTCCGCGCGGACGTGATGGCTCGATATCGCGAAGAACTGCTGAAACACTAAACGCGTCTCTGACAGCCCCGATTTTTTCGACCTCGCGTCTAGCTGTTTTAGGTAGTTCAATCGCTACGATCGATACCACTATGGCTCGGTCTGGCCATATTCGCTCTGCTTATTAAGCAACTGGTCGTTCTGTGAAGTAACTTTGCCAAAGGGACTGCGTCGGTAGACGGCACCCCCTCAAAGTAACGAACTTCGAGCAAACATTGATTCACGCCGTGACCAACGAGCGTGGGGGCCAATCGATGATGGAATTCGACCAGATTGAAATTGCGATTGTTGCGGAAGCGATGCCTTCGATGAAAATCGTCGAGTTGCTCTCGTCGTGCGGCGTTTCGCAAGAGCATATTACCTTGGTCCGGCCCGATGCCTGGCCCGAGTTGATTCGCAATCGATTTGCCTTGTGTGTTTGGCGCGTCGCCAACCGCTACGGCGAGCCTTCGTTTCTGCCAGATCTGAAACGCACGCCCGAGTTCTTGGGCAACTGCTTGAACGTACGAATCGAAGACGAACCTCATATCGGCGCTTCACCCTATGTGTTGCGTTGGGACGAACTCGATTCGTCAGACCTTCGTGTCAAGATGCGTCAACTAATCGAAGAAGCACGCATACGACAGAACTTTCGTATGCACGAGCAGTGGTACCGATTGGCGGTGGCCGAAGCAAATGTCGGCCTTTGGTGGTGGGATCGCCACCTCAACTTCATCTACTTGTCGGAGCACTTCCAGCAGATGCTGGGGCTGACGCACGAACAGCTTCCGGCCAACGTAGAACAATGGCTGGAGTTCGTACATCCAGAAGACCGCGACACGCTGTACGGCACCATCGATATTCACTTCGATGAAGACGCCGGCCGATTTCAAGTGGAATGCCGATTAAAGCATGCCGATGGTGTTTATCACTGGTATAACCTCAGCGGGCAACTCCGATCGGATGATCGCAGCCGCTCGATGATTCTTGGTTCGGCAGTCGATATCACGCAGCGCAAAGAAGTAGAAATCGAACTGGCCCAGGCCCACAAGCAAGCCCAAGCCGCCATCATCGCCAAGAACGAATTCTTGACGAATATGAGCCACAATATTCGGACCCCATTGAATGCAATTCTGGGGCACGCCGACCTGATTCGCGACCTCACCAGCAGTTCGGACACCAACGATTCGGTCGACGCGATTTGCCGCAACAGCCAAGAGCTGATGAAACTGCTGGACGACATTCTGGAACTGTCTTGCATTGAAACCGTCCACCCAGCAGCCAAGCTCGAGAAGACCTCGATTCAAGAGCTGGTGCAATGTGGTGTGGAAGTGTTCCGCCCGAAAGCGACCGAGCACGGCTTGAAGCTGGCAGTCAACCTCTACCCCGATACACCGGACTATCTGTTCGTCGACTTCACACGCACGCGTCAAATCCTTTCGCGGCTGATCGACAACGCGATTAAATTCACGCAGGAAGGAGAAGTGGGTGTTGATATCAGTTTCCATCGCTACCCAACACCCACCCTCGAATTGATCATTCGCGATACGGGCGCCGGGATTCCGGCGGCACGGCTGGAATCAATCTTCGAGCCGTTCAGTCAGGCCGATAATTCCCCTTCCCGCAGCCATGCCGGATCGGGCCTTGGACTTTCGATTAGTCGCCGCCTGGTACATATCCTGGGTGGTTCGCTTGATATTGAAAGCGAAGTCGGCAACGGCACTTCGGTCCTGGTTCGTATTCCGGTCGAGGTTCCTAGCGAGTCCATTTTGCCTGTCCGTCAGCCAACATCCGAATCCAAGACGCCCGAGCTCCCGAGTCTGGATGGCTACCGCGTGCTTCTCGTCGAAGATGGTCGCGACAATCAGGTCGTCATCTCGACCTTCCTCCGCAAGGGTGGTGCTGAAGTCACCTTGGCCGAGAACGGTCAGGAAGCGGTCGACTGGGTCCGCAGCCATCGCCAGGAAGCCATTGCCGCGGGCCTCGAAGCCGACAGCAGTGTCGACCTCGTGCTGATGGACATGCAGATGCCGGTTCTCGATGGCTACGCTGCCACGCGTCTGCTGCGGCAAGAAGAGTTCACGAAGCCCGTCATCGCGTTGACGGCCCATGCCCTGAAAGGGGATCGCGAGCGCTGCCTGGAAGCTGGCTGCGACGACTATTTCACCAAGCCGATCAAACGAGCTGCCTTGCTTGAAATCGTGAAGCGATTCGGCGAACTCTCGCGTCAAGCGACCACCTCGACCTGCCAATAAACCCAACCGTTGCCAGGCCGGGCCTCACCTGCGAGAATCGAACAAGTCTCGCCCTTCCCTGATTCTTGAGGTTTGCCCATGCTCCGCGCCGCCGCGATGCTTTGCCTGTTTGCCCTTCCTGTTGCCACGCTTTCCGCGGAAGAGAAGCCTGCCCCGGCTGCAGCCAAGGTGCAAAAGCTGTTCGATGGCAAGACGCTCAAAGGATGGAAGGTCAACGACGAAGGCTTCTACGAAGACCACGGCGAGGTAACCGTCAAAGATGGCGCGATCCAGCTCAGCAAAGGGGATCCGGCAACCGGTATCGTCATCGACAGCAAGCCTCCGACGATGAACTACGAGGTTCGTCTGGAAGCGATGCGGGTGAAGGGTTCCGACTTCTTCTGCGGCCTTACCTTCCCCGTCGGGGAAGCCCATCAGACGCTGATCATCGGCGGCTGGGGTGGCGGGGTCACCGGAGTGTCCAACATCGATGGCATGGCGGCCGTCGAAAATGAAACCACCGGCTACACCGAATTCGAGAACAACAAGTGGTACAAGATCCGCGTTCGAGTCGAACCCACCAAGGTGCAAGTCTGGCTCGATGACGAAAAAATCATCTCGTATAACCCGGAAGGCCGTCAACTTGGCATCTGGATCGAGCAAGACACGACCAAGCCGCTCGGCATCGGAACCTGGAACACCGGGGCCGCTCTGAAGAACATCGAGCTTGAAACGCTGTAACCCCTCTGGCTGGCGGCTCGGGCACGTCCGCCGATAAATTGCTATGCACATCCGTACAGTGCGATATAATGCCCGGGATGTCGCTTCAGCTTTTTCATCCTGTTGTTCAGGCCTGGTTTACCAAGCGGTTTGGAAAGCCGACCGACGCGCAAAACGCCGGTTGGCCTTCGATTGCCGAGGGACGCTGCACGCTCATTGCCGCCCCGACCGGCTCGGGTAAAACGCTTGCCGCCTTCATGGTCTGTCTCGATCGGCTCTTCCGACGTTGGCTGGCCGGAAAGCTGCTCGACACCACCTACGTCGTCTATGTCTCGCCGCTGAAAGCCCTCAGTAACGACATCCATCGCAACCTCGATGTTCCGCTAATGGAAATCTGCGAGATGGCCGAGAGCATGGGCATGCTCCCGCCACAAATCCGCACCGCGGTTCGCACCGGTGATACGCCTTCGTCGCAGCGACAAGCGATGACCCGGCGACCTCCGCACATTCTGGTCACCACGCCAGAGTCGCTTTACCTGATGCTCACGGCCGAGCGAAGCCGGAAGACACTGCGGCATGTCGATACGATCATCGTCGACGAAATCCACGCCCTGGCTCGCGACAAGCGAGGGTCTCACCTGACGATCACCATGGAACGGCTCGAAGCCCAATGCATCGAGCCTCCTACACGCATTGGCCTGTCCGCCACGCAGAAGCCGATCGAAGAGATCGCCTGCTTTCTGGTCGGAGCCCAACGCGTCGATGAAGAGGGTGTGCCCGACTGTTCGATTGTCGATGGTGGTCACCGCCGAAAGCTTGACCTGGAAGTCAGCGTTCCCCCTTCTCCGCTCGAAGCGGTTTGCTCCAACGAACAATGGGGCGAAGTCTATGACGATCTGGTCAAACTGATTCAGTCGCATCACAGCACGCTGGTCTTCGTCAATACGCGTCGCATGGCGGAACGCATCGCCCACCGGCTGACCGAAGTCCTCGGCGACGAAGTGATCACCAGTCACCACGGCAGCCTCTCGAAAGAGATTCGCCACTCGGCCGAACAGCGGCTGAAAGAAGGCAAACTGAAAGCGATTGTCGCCACCGCTTCACTCGAGATGGGTATCGACATCGGCTACATCGACCTGGTCGTTCAGATCGGTTCGGCCCGCAGCATTGCCAACTTCCTGCAGCGTGTTGGTCGCTCTGGCCACTCGTTAACCGGCACCCCCAAAGGACGCCTCTTCCCGCTTACCCGCGACGAACTGGTCGAGTGCCTGGCCTTGATGCGTAGCGTCGAACGAGGCATCCTCGATCGCATCGAGATCCCTGTCGCGCCGCTCGATATTCTGGCCCAGCAAATCGTCGCGGAAGTGGCCGCCGAAGAACAAGACGAAGCAGCGTTGTACGAGCTGATCAAGCGCGCGTGGCCTTATCGCGACTTGACATATCAACGCTATCAAGACGTACTCGAGATGGTCAACGAAGGGGTTACCCGTTCGATCAAGACCGGGGCGCACATCCACCGCGATCGCATCAATGGCAAGCTGCGGCCACGTCGCGGAGCACGGATCAGCGCCACGACTTCCGGCGGCGCCATCCCCGAGATGCCGATCTACCGCGTCGTCACCGACCCCGAGAAACAAGTCGTCGGCACGGTCGACGAACACTTTGCCGTCGACAGCAAAGCAGGCGACGTCTTTCTACTCGGCAACACCTCTTGGCGAGTGCTGGCGATTCGCGGTAGCGATGTGATCGTGCAAGACGCCCAAGGCCAGCCGCCGAGCGTTCCCTTTTGGTTTGGCGAATCGCCTGGTCGCACGATCGAGCTTTCCAAGGAAGTCGCCGATCTGCGGGAAGAGATTGCCGAAAAGATCGTCGCCGCCCAGAACGATCCCTCGCGCGAACGCTTCAAACTGCAAGCCCAGGACGGAAGCCTGCTGGAGTCGTCCTTCGATCAAGTCGATGTCGAAATCGTGCGTTGGGTCGAAGGGGAATGCCACGCGACCACGTGGGCCGCGATGCAAGCCGTCCGGTACATTGCCGCCCAGTACGCCGCGATGGGGCTCGTTCCGACACAGAAGCAAATTGTGTTCGAGCGATTCTTCGACGAAGCAGGCAGCATGCAGTTGGTCGTGCACTCGCCGCTGGGAACACGCATCAATCGTGCGTGGGGGCTCGCCTTTCGGAAACGTTTCTGCCGTTCGTTCGACTTCGAACTTCAGGCCAGCGCCGACGACGACGGCATCGTGCTCTCACTCGGTCCGCAGCATAGCTTCCCGCTGGAAGATATGTTCAAGATGCTGAACTCGAACAACGGCCAGGCCTTGCTCGAACAGGCACTCCTGGCGTTTCCGATGTTTCAGATTCGCTGGCGTTGGAACGCGACCCGAGCCTTGGCCATCTTGCGATTCATGGGAGGCAAGAAGGTTCCGCCGCACATGATCCGCTTCCGCTCAGACGACCTGCTGGCGGCTGCCTTTCCCGATCAAGTCGGCTGCCTCGAGAACCATAGCGAAGACATTAAATACCCAGACCATCCGCTCGTTCAGCAGACGCTGCACGACTGCCTGACCGAAGGGATGGACGTCGAACGCTGGAAAGACTTGCTGCGTGCGGTTGAGGCAGGCGAAGTGCAGTTTGTCGCCCGGCAAACGCGCGAACCATCTCCCTTCGCCCACGAGCGAATCAACGCGAACCCTTATTCGTTCCTCGATCCGGCCGGGCTCGAAGACCGCCGCACGCGTGCCGTCACGACACGCCGCACGTTGGCCCCTGGCGAGATGAAAGAACTCGGCCAGCTCTCGCCCGAAGCGATCGCCACGGTGCGCCGCGAGGCCTGGCCGACGGCTCGCGATACGGACGAACTGCACGACGTGCTCAGCTCGATGATCGCTTTGCCTGCTTCCCAAGGTCAGGAATGGCAAAGCTTGTTCGACAAGCTGGTCAAAGCAGGTCGCGCCACCAGTTACGTGCGTGAAGGTCACGAGCCAATCTGGACCGCGACCGAGACGCTTCCAATTCTGACCGCAGCCCTGCCGGGCGGCACTGCGAAGCCGGCAGTAAATGTCCCGGCCAATGTCGCCCAAGAGATGGAGTCGCACGAAGCGTGGGTCGAGCTGGTCCGCAATGTTTGTCCTTACCTCGGTCCGTTTTCGACCGAAGAGCTCGCCCAGTCGTGGGGCCTGAAACACTCGAGCGTCATGGCCGCGTGCGAATCGGTGGAAGCGGAAGGTGTGATCTTGCGAGGTCACTACTCGACCGAAGGTTCGACACACGAAGGCGACTTGCAGTGGTGCGACCGCCGGTTGTTGGCTCGTATTCATCGCTTGACGGTACATGGTCTCCGCCAACAAATTCAGCCGGTCGAACGAGACGTATTCCTTCGTTTCCTGGTACGGCACCAAAACCTGCAACGCGAAACCAAATCGACCGGGGCCCGTGGGCTGAACGCGGTGATGGGTTTGCTGCAAGGCTTTGAAGCGTCGGCCGGCAGTTGGGAACGGAGCCTCATCGCCGGTCGCATGGACGACTACGATCCTGACTGGCTCGACGATCAGTTGACTTCCGGCGAATTGATCTGGGGACGTCTCCGTCCGCCGCAAGGCGACGCCGAAGAAGGCCCCAGCATGGCATCGCTGCGGCGCAGTGTTCCGATGGCGATTGTTCGCCGCGAGAACCTTGGCTGGCTGATCCCGGACGTTCGCCAGGCTGCCGATGCCTTGGCTCGTGGCAACGCTCAAGACGTGCTCGAAGCTCTCAAGGCTCGGGGAGCGTTGTTCCATCAAGACATCCGCATTCTGACCAAGCTACTACCAACGCACCTCGACGAAGCACTGCGGGAACTGGCCGCGCTTGGCCTGGTGACGTGCGATAGCTTTAGCGCCGTGCGAACGATCGTCGACGAGTCTGGCGCGAAGAAGTCTCGCAATCGCCGCAAGAGCAACGCGACAGCCCGGGCCGGACGCTGGTCTTTGTTCCCCGGCATTGTCGAAGAAGTGACCGCGGAAGACTATTTGCATCGCTGGTGCATGCAGTTGGTGGCCCGGTACGGAGTGCTTTTCCGCGACCTGCTTCATCGCGAAACGGCGGCTCCTTCGTGGGCTCAACTGGTACCGATGCTTCGCCGAATGGAACGCCGTGGCGAGCTGCGTGGCGGTCGTTTCGTGAAAAATGCCGGTGGCGAGCAGTACGGCACCGAACAAGCCATCTACGCCCTGCGTAAGCTTCGTGAGGCCGCAGCCGACGATCCTTGGGTCGCGGTCAGCGGCACCGATCCTTTGAACCTGGCTGGAGTTATGTCTGACGACGCCAAGGTTCCAGCGATCCACACGAATGCCTTGATCTGGCAGAACGGCCAACTGGTTGCCTTCAAACGCGGAGGCGAAATCCAGTTCCTGAAGCAGATCGAACCGGCCGAGCAAACCGAGATGACTCGGGCCCTGCACGCCGGTCGTCGCCTTCCGCCACAAACCATCCCGATCGGGTTCCCTCGCCGGCGATCTACCGCCAGCTAGGGGGATTCTGGGTGGATGGTTGCATCGTCGACCTTGGCAAACCACAATGAATCGTCCCTCTCCTTTGCACTTTCACCCCCCAGATAAACTACCGGGAGTTCATCATGCAGCGTCCCCTTGCCCACGCAATTCTGGCTGCCTTGTTCGCAGTCGCCGCTCCGCTGGCTTTGATTGCCGCGGACGACACCAAGACCTATACCACCCAGGACGAAGCTCCAGCCTCGTACCAACTGCAAGGCGAGTACTCCGGTACCGTCAGTACGGATGGCGAGCAGAAGAAGTACGGCGTCCAGGTGATTGCCCTGGGTCACGATAAGTTTCAGGCCGTTGCCTACCCAGGCGGTCTGCCAGGCGATGGTTACGACGGTGGCGACTACGGCGATCTGCTGAAGTCGGAAGGTACCGCCAGCGGTGACAAGGTCGAATTCAAAGGCATGAACTTTGTCGCCACCCTGACCCCCAGCGAAATCAAGATCGTCGGCGAAGATGGCACCGAAGTCGGTACGCTGAAGAAGGTCGTTCGCAAGAGCCCAACCCTGGGCGCCAAGGCTCCAGAAGGCGCCAAGGTTCTGTTCGACGGCTCGAGCGCTGAAGCTTTCGAGAACGGCAAGATCGTTCAAGAAGACCTGCTCCTGGCCGACTGTGCATCGAAGGACAAGTTCGGCGACCACCAGCTGCACCTCGAATTCCGCACGCCATTCAAGCCAGACGCTCGTGGTCAGGCCCGTGGTAACAGCGGTCTGTACGTCCAGAGCCGTTACGAAGTTCAGGTCCTCGATTCGTTCGGCCTGTCGGGCGAAGACAACGAATGTGGCGGTATCTACAAGATCTCGAAGCCACAAGTCAACATGTGCTACCCGCCACTTACCTGGCAGACCTACGACGTTGACTTCACCGCTGCGAAGTACGACGCCGAAGGCAAGAAGACCGAGAACGCCCGCGTAACCATCAAGCACAATGGCGTCGTCATTCACGACAATCTGGAACTGCCCAGCAACACGCCAGGCCGTCACCAGGAAAGCCCTGAAAAGGACGCGATCTACTTGCAGGGTCACGGCAATCCAGTCGTGTACCGCAACATTTGGGTTGTCGAGAAATAGTCGTTTCTCTGACCGAATGCTCTCATCGAGCTTTGGAATTTTCGGCAAGCAGGCGTCTCCTCTCCCGACTGTCTGCTTGCCGATTTTCCATCTCGCCTTTCTCCCTTCCTTTCCTTCCTCGTTGAGCCTGCCATGATTCGCCCCAGCGTCGCTGTCGTTCTGATTGCGTTGTTTGCCTCGTTCGTCGCGGCTGAAGATCCGATCAAGCCAATCCCGCGTCGCTTGCCCGCCCCAAGCAATTTCAAGCTGCCCGAAGAAACTCGGAAGTCGTTGGAAGCTGACCTGGCCAAAGCGGTCGAAGCTTGTGCCAAGGTCGAGGACCACGCCCTGGCTGCCGATGCGACCGTCTATTGCAAGGCGGTTGAATACGCCTTGAAGCACAACGAGTTCTACGGCGAAGGGGACATCAAGAAGGCTCAGGCCTGCTTGATCATGGCCCAGAATCGTGCCGCCAGCCTGGCCGCCGGCAAGACGCCTTGGAAAGATCAATCCGGTTTGCTGGTCCGTGGATATTCCAGCGATGTCGACGGAAGCGTTCAGCCGTATGGGCTGGTCATCCCGAAAGAGCTCGACCTCAGCAAGCCACAGCCGCTATACATTTGGCTGCATGGTCGTGGCGACAAGTCAACCGACCTGCACTTCATCCACGAACGCTCGACCAAGACCGGTCAGATCTCGCCGGAAGACGCGATCGTGCTGCATCCGTTTGGTCGGCAGTGCATCGGCTTCAAGTCGGCTGGCGAAATCGACGTGATGGACGCCATCGAGGCGGTCAAAAAACAATACAAGATCGACGATAAACGAATCGTCCTGATGGGCTTCTCGATGGGGGGTGCTGGCTGCTGGCATATTGGTGCCCACTACGCTGAGAACTTCGTCGCCATGAGCCCTGGTGCCGGCTTTGCGGAAACGGCCCGTTACCAGAACCTGAAGCCTGAGAACTTCCCGCCACAGTACGAGCAAACGCTGTGGAAGCTGTACGACGTTCCGAACTACACGACCAACTTGTTCAATTTGCCCGTCGTTGCTTACAGCGGCGAGAACGACAAGCAGATCCAGGCAGCTCGCGTGATGGAAGAAGCCTTCAAGAAGGAAGGCCAGCAGCTCACGCATTTGATTGGCCCTAAGATGGGTCACAAGTACGCTCCGGAATCGCTGGAACAAATCTTGAAAATGGTGAAGCTGGCTCGGGATGCGGGCCAGGAAGCCTACCCACAAAACGTCAGCCTTCAGACGCCGACGCTGCGTTATGGTTCGATGCACTGGGTCGAACTGCTGGAGTTGAACCGTCATTGGGAAGACAGCCGCGTCGGTGCCTTGTGGAAGTCGGATGACGAGCTGTTCGTAGTAACGCGAAACGTGGCCCGTATGAAGCTCGACGTGGGGGACAAGAAAAAGTTCAACCTCGAAATCGACGGCGACAAACTGCCCGTCGATCTGACGCAAGAATCGGCCGATGCGATCTATCTGACCAAAGGCGAACATTGGAGCGTCAGCACCAAGGACACGCCTGCCAAGCAGTTGATCAAGTCGCCAGGATTGCAGGGTCCGATCGATGACGCGTTCTATGGTCCGTTCCTGGTGGTGCTTCCTTCGGGCAAGTCGTCCAACGCGGCCGTTCAGCGTTGGGTCGATTTCGAGTCGAAGCATCTGGCCGATCGCTGGCAGGCCTTGTTCCGCGGCAAGCTGCGAACGAAGCTCGACAAAGACGTCACCGCCGACGACCTGAAGAAGTACAACATCGTGGCCTGGGGTACGCCAGAAACGAACTCGATTCTGAAGAAGAGCATCGACAAGCTTCCACTGAAGTGGGACGCCCAGGAAGTCGCCATCGGCAAGCATACCGCCGACGCCGCCAACCATGTCCCAGTGATGATCTACCCGAATCCGTTGAATCCGCAGAAGTACCTGGTGATCAACAGTGGTCCTACCTTCCGCGAAGATCACGATCGCACCAACAGCCTGCAGAATCCCAAGCTGCCTGACTGGGCGTTGATCGATATCTCGCAGGACCCGGACGGCTCGGCCCCTGGCAAGGTGTTCGCCGCCGACTTCTTCGACGAAGCCTGGCAACCTTAAGCCGGGCGAAGCGATTGGCGTAGATGGGCCTCGAACTGATCGAGGCCCGGCGTGACGAGGTTCGGCACCTTGGCGGTATCGTCCCAGATCCGCAGTTCGATCGCCGCTTCGTAGTGCGGGTTCGCTTCAAACTCTTGCACCTCGGCATCCGACATCGGTCCCCCTTGCAGCCGCAAACTGACCTGCGAGGGCTCGCTGAGCTGGTCGTGGTACCCTTCTCGGGTCGCACACAGGTAACGCTTCGCAGCGACATGCAGTCGCACCGGCTCGTAGGTCTCGGGACCGAAGTGCGTCTTCAGGAAGTGAAAGCCAACGTTCTCGTGATGATCGTCGATTCCCTGATCAGGGGCGTCGTCGGGCAGATCGTGCAGCAGGTGTCCCACGTCATGCAGCAGCGCGGCGGAAATTAGCTCGGACGAAGCGTTCTGCTCGAGACCCAACGTTGCCGACTGCAGCGCATGTTCAAGCTGTGTGACCGCCTCGAAGCCATACTGCGAGTTGCCTCGCTCTTGAAACAAGATGAGGATCGCGGCCACGATATCCGCGGCGTTTCCATCCAGATACTCTCGAGCCACGCTCACGGCCATTCTCCTTCGGGCAAACCAATGTGGGACTTGCCACCATGGATAAAGCACGCGTGACTATCAGTCAACAGACGTGAATGTCATTGAAAGAAAAGTTAACCGAAGCCGCGTATCGCAGGGCTAGTTCAAGAAGTCCTGGCCTGCGAGTGATTCTTGCTCGGGCGAGGCGACATCCTGGGGCGAATCGTAAGCAGGATCTTCGTCGACAAACGACGCTCCCACTTCGTAGCACGACTTATTCAGTCGTCGGCAACGGATCACGGTGCAAGTCAGCCGCTGGGCCGAGGTCCACAGCGTGACTTGTTCGCCAGGATAGAGTTCGGTGTCGTGAAGAAAACGAATCCCAGTCGACGAAATATCGACCGAGTAACCAACCACGTATTGATGGTTTCGCGGAACGCTTGGCAGCGAAGCGAACGATTCAATCAGCAATTTGCCGGGGCAATAGACGCGAGCCGCACGGCGCATATCATTCGACTGCGACGGCAAGACACCACGACGATGTTCCAGGTCGGCAAACTGGACTGGCAACTGGATCCGGCAACGCAGCCGATCCAACAGCAGCTTCATTTTTTGAGAATATACTGTTTCCAACATCGGTACATCTCTTGATCCAGGCCGTCCGACAAATGTTCGTCCATCATCGAGATTGCCTCGTGCAATGGATAACGTTTGCGGTAGGGCCGATTGCTGATAAGCGAATCGAATACGTTGACGACACTGCACAGGCGTGCCCAAGGATGAATTTCGTCGTCGCACGCGCCGACGGGATAGCCTCGTCCGTGCATCCGTTCATGGTGCTGATAGATCACCATCAACTGGGCGAATGAAATATCGACACGGCGGCAAAGCCGATTGAATCCCAAGGCAGGATGTTTCTGGGCGACGCGTTGTTCGCGACGCTGAAGTCGATCGTTCTTGGAAAGAATGCGATCGCTAACCGAGAGCTTCCCGATGTCGTGCAGAATGCCGGCCGCGGCAACGGCAGACAGTTCCGAGTCTGGCACCAGGTGCATCTTGCGGGCGAGGATCACCATCATGTAGGCAACATTCAGCGAATGCGTCGCCGTCTGAAAGTCGTGGTGCATCAGCGAGATGAGATCCCCTGCGGTCATCTCGTCTTCGCACAGCACACGTACCGCCAGCTGGCCGATCTCGGCACTGGAAGAAACGATCTCGTCGGTGTTATTCACCTCGAACGCCGAAGACAACACTTCGGTCACGATATCGTTCAGTTTACGGAAGCGATCTCGGATGCCGACCGAGTCGTCGCGGACCAATGCGTCCAGCTTGCGACGAATGACCATTTGCATTTCGTCCGGATCGATCTCGGCCGCGTAAAGCCAGTTGATCTGGGTCTCGGCAAGCTTGTTCAAGTCGTCCTGGGTGATCGGAACGTTCGCGGCGCGATACAACTGCAACCGGCCCGTGTTCAGGTCGCGTCGGTATAGATCTACCGCAGGCACCTCGTCAGGCGTCATGAGCGCCATCGGAACCGGCGTATAGCCGTGGCACTGGGTGGCAATGGGTGTAGTTGCAGACATGATTGTTTCTGGCCGAGTTCAGATCCAACACAGGAAAAGTTCGGCCCCAGATATCCCGTTGCCGAATGCTTCTTAAAGGTAGGTTATTGTGAGCCGGCCCGTACTGCGGAAACACGTGTCGATCCCCTAAAGCGGATGATTCTTCCGCGCAAGTTGGCCTCAAGATCGACCATCTGGCGCGGTCGTACCGGCTGTAGCGGCCAACACGGCACGTTTCGGATCGCCGCATCTGGGTGAAATCCGTGCCTAAGCACTGCACAATTCCGGCAATCTAGGCTATTGGCCGAAGTGCAATTCGCTTCCCAGCACCATCTCGATCACTAGACGGCAGATCAGAAAGAGAATGATCACGGCGATCCCCCAGGTCAGCGACTGGTTCATCCGGTCGATCCGCGTCATGCCAAGAGCGTCGATCCAAGAAGGAGGCGGCGATCGCTTGAGGTTCTCGGGGGTCGCCTTCCAAAGTGGCTTGATCGACCGCATCGCCGCGAGCCACCAGCCTGGGAACCCGGCCCAGCGCAGCGGTCGCATCGTCTGCTGCGGCTGCCCATGGTCGATCTGTTCTTCGACGACATGACCCTGCATCCACTTCGCGAACGCGAAGTACCAGCTATGCGGTTCTTCACCGATCGGACCGTACGGCCCCATGTACTCGTTCAGCTTGGGTGTCCGGCGAAAGATCGCATTCTGCGATTGCAGCCGCTGTATGCTTCGGGTCAGCGCCAACCGCTGCAGCAGGCATAACGTCATCGTCGTGAACGTGCACCAGAAGATCATCCCGTCGATCCCTCCCAGCGCCAGGTAGATGTGCGTCCAGCGACTGGCCAGGTTGTTGACCTGCGGAGCATAGAACTCGTCGTAGCGGAATCGCAGAAACTCTTCGATCTCGTAATCGGTGTGCGCCACTTTGAAGAAGTTGGCGGAGATCTCTTCGACTTGCCGCGGAATGGGACGTTCGATCAACTCTTTCGCCGATTTGAAATAACCTCCAACCGTAAATGGAATCGCAAGCAGCCCGAAGAAGAGACTGACCAGCACCAGGTTTCGCCAGGTGTACGTCTGCAGCAGCCGCGTCCAGGGGTCGTTCGCTTTCGCGTCGAACTCGCCGCCGGTAACAAACGTTTCGTCCAGCAGCAGGCCGATCGCCCCACGCAGGTCGCAGTTGCCAAGGTTCGCTTGTCGCAAGATGGCCGCGGTGAAGTCCGCTTTCTCGCAGTTGGCTCCGTGGGCCGATGCCCCGTGCAGATTCGCCCGCTGCAGTTCCGCTTGCTTCAGGCTGGCATTCTGCAGGTTAGCGTAGTTCAGGTCGGCATCGTTCAGGCTCGCCCCGTCGAGACAAGCCGAGTCCAGCGTCACGTCGGCCAGGTTGGCTCGCTCGAAGCTGGCCCTGGCCAGGTTCGCTCCGGTCAGGTCGGCAGCTACCAGTTTGCCACGGCCAAAGTTCGCCTCGGCCCCTTGGACCAGTTTCAGCTTCGCGGAGGTCAGGATCGCCCCGGTTAGATCTGCCTTTGCAAGATTGGCCCTCCGAAAATTCGCATGATCGAGGTTACAATCTTGCAGATCGCTCGCGGTCAGATCGGCTTCGGCGAAATCGCAGAACGAGAGATTCGCTTCGGTCAGGATCGCTCCGGCGAGACGGGCCCCCCGAAAGTCGCTGGCGGCAACGGTTGCGTCGCGAAGCACGGCCCCTTCCAGGTGAACGCCTCGCAGGTCAGCGCTTCGCAGCGAAATGCCTTCCAGGTGAACCACTTTGTCCTGCGGTTGGTCCCCTTCGAGGGCCTCGTGCCGCCACAGATTCCAGTCGCTAAAGCGTTGCGGATCGGAACCAGGCCGGCGAAGGCTTTGCTCCAACTGAACCAGATGCATCCAATCTCCCGTGAAATTCGGATGTTTTGCCTTTAAATCGGCCAGAACGGCAGGCGTCAGCTTGCCTTCGTTATAGGCCGTCTTGGACGCGGAAGCGGATTCCGCAACAATTACCGAAGATTGCGACTTGTTCATCTGGGCGATGGCTTCACACCGGCAAACAGACCCCACAAACGTGCTAGTTCCTTTGGACTCACCAAGATACGGTCCAAAGAAAAGATCCGATAGTCGCACTCGATGAAGATCGTGTTACGTCTTTTTTGAAACCTTGCTTTCCTGCGAAAACTGCTACCGTGCCTCCTGTCATTACCATTCAAAACGCGACGAAGCGATTCGGTCACAAAACGCTCCTCGACGGCGCCACGGCTGCCATCACCGACGACCACAAAGTGGGTTTGGTCGGCCGTAACGGGGCCGGCAAGTCGACCCTCTGCCGAGCGATCCTCGGTGACGAGGAACTAGAAAAAGGGGAGGTGGTGCTGCACCCCAAGACAAGACTTGGCTACCTCCGCCAGCACGACCCGTTCATCGCTGGCGAGACAGTCGTCGAGTTTTTGATGCGCGACAGCGAGCAGCCCGACTGGAAGTGTGGCGAAGTCGCGGCTCGGTTTGAAATCAAAGGCGCGATGCTGGACGTCCCGGTCCACAGCCTTTCTGGCGGGTGGCAAACGCGTGTCAAGCTAACAGCCCTGCTGCTACACGATCCGACGTTTCTGATCCTGGACGAACCGACGAACTTCCTCGACATTCGTACCCAGATGTTGCTGGAACGTTTCTTGAAGAGCTACAAGGGTGGCTACCTGATCGTTTCGCACGATCGAGGTTTCTTGAAGCAGACCTGTAACCAAACCTTGGAACTGTCGCGCGGCAAGCTGACGCTTTACCCTGGCACGATTGAATCGTACATCGAGTATCGTGAAGAGCGAAAGCAACACGATCAGCGGGTGAACGCCGCCACCAAGGCGAAGCAGAAGCAACTGCAAACCTTCATCGATAAGAACCGCGCCGGTGCCAATACCGCCGCCCAGGCGAAGAACAAGCAGAAACAACTCGACCGTTTGAGTCTGCTGGAAATCGAAGAAGAAGAAGCGAGCGCCTACATTCGTGTTCCCCAGGTCGATCCTCGCAAGGGAACCGCGGTCCGCTGCGAAGACCTTTCGATCGGCTATCCCGACAAACTGATTGCGGACGGAATTACCCTCGATATCGAACACCGTGCCCGCGCGGCGGTGGTCGGTGATAACGGTCAGGGTAAGACAACATTCCTTCGCACGTTGGTCGGTTCGCTCGACCCTAAGGCAGGCGAAGTGAAATGGGGCCACGGCACCGAAATCGGCGTCTACGCCCAGCATGTTTACAGCTCGCTACCGGCGAACGACACCGTTGAAGATTACCTGCTGAGCGTCCGCGATCCGTCGATCAATCATCAGCAACTGCTCAGCGTCGCTGGTAGCTTTCTCTTCCGCGGCGAAGACGTGAAGAAGAAGGTGAAAGTGCTCAGCGGTGGCGAGCGTGCTCGACTTTGCCTCGCCGGTCTGCTGCTGGGCAAATACAACATCCTGATCCTCGACGAACCAGGCAACCATTTGGATGTCGAAACGGTCGACTCGTTGTGCGAAGCTTTGGACGACTACAACGGCACCGTGATCTTTACCAGCCACGATCGTTACTTCGTGCGGCGAATCGCCACGCAGATTATCGAAGTGGGTGGCGGCAAAGTGACGCACATCCCGAGCGACTACGAGCATTACCTCTATCGCCTCAGCCAGGAAATCGACGACGAAGATGGTAACGTTGCCGCCGGTCAAAGCGGTGGCGACAACCGCGACGGTGACCTGGCCAAAGAAGAACGCAAGGCTCGCAACCAACAGGCCCGTGCCGCCCGCAAAGAGCTGAACAAGCTGGAAAGCAAGATCGCCAAGCTCGACGACGAACGGAAGGCTCTCAACAACAAACTGCTGACCATCACCGACCCCGCCGAAGCCCAGAAGGTCCATGCCCGCTTCACCGAACTGGCCGACGAAATCTCGGAACTGGAAGGCAAATGGCTCGAGTTCCAGGAACAACTGGAAGGCTGGGACGAAGGTTAATTGCTGGCCGCTTCGAGCGGGTCAGCGTCCGGGAAAAAACCTGAATGGCCGAGACTGACACTATCGGCCCCAAGCTGTTTGAGCCCTTTCGGAGTCCAGAAGTAAAACAGTTGTTGGGCCGATTGGCAGGTTCATACTGCTGAGGGCAGCAGTGGCACACCTCGGAAAGCCTGGCAAAAGGCTGAGATTAGCAGTGCCACCCAGCCGTGATTGGCAAAAGGTTCGGCCATACTTACCGCTCAGCTGCATAGTGATCTTCTGCCGTCTGCTGTCCGATATCATGCATCGTCGCCGCATAGATAGGCTCATCGTCCTTGATGGCCTGGAAAAGAAAGACCGTGTCATCCCAAGACAAATACTTTTTTGTAGTTGGGTTTTTTGGAAGGTAGAACTGTGCCAGGAACTGCATAGGGTTCCCATCGAACAAAGGCCATCTAGCTGCCCTCTCGTGACGTTTGGGCAGTGAGATCTTTTGCCGCTCCGACTTATCGACCTCTTTGACAGATAGCGTGTCACCTGATACCCCGCTCTCGGAATACGCCACGTTTCTCTGCTGAAATAGTCGGTGCATCTTCGTTTTCGAGTCACTGGGATCGACGATGAGAAAATGCAGGAAAAACCCAGAGGAAGGGTCAGTTAGACGCTTGTCGTTGTCAAAACGCACGCCCAGCAGGAAGATCTCCTTACCTGCTACGTTATTGCACGTTCCGATAAAGACAGGTTCCGGAGCGTATCCCGCTTCCCATTTTACCGCCTTCGTGGAGTCGGCAGGCGGAGGTGTAATTTGCTGCGGCATCGCAGCTTCAACGGTCTTCGACTTAATCGGGGATCGTACGTGCAACATATATCAGGTTCCAGGATGCGGCTATAAGAACTCTAAGATGTCATAGCCTGTAAGAGATTCAGGGGCCAGGGCTCTTTCTTCCTGTTCGTCGCCCATTGGCCTGCTCATCGCGTCGGCAAAGTTAGGTGTGAGCGAATCCCCATCCCAATATCCCATGCGTTGCTTTACACGTAGATCGGATACAGGGGTCCCCTGGGCCATTTCCAGGCCGGCAAGTTTCCATGTTGACGGGGCTAATGATTTGCCAAAGTCGGCGCCAGGAACCCACAAATTTGCGAGTTCGCTCTGGCCGGCCATCGTCAAACGAGTAACTTACTTCCTCAGTGACGGCATCGCAAACGTTTCTATTCCATCAAGTCCGAGAAAAGAGTCCTGCCTCAGACCTAGTCAAAGGCCGAATTCACACTATCCGCGCGTTTACTCACGCGACGTCCTTCCCAGGCCTGGTTTATCATTTTCAGTAGTCCTTTCCGCAGTCGGTCCAAGAAACTATCCGTAAGTCTCGTTCGAACGATTAACCAATCGTGGCTGCGTTCGGAGATTTCGACAAATCGGTTCACGACAGTCATTAAAACGATCGAGTCGGACGCGTTACGAAGACCACCTGCAACCAAATCGGGAAGAATGATCAAGAACTCTTCATTGCTTAGGATTGGCAACGGACTACCGTCATCCCAAACCGACTCCATCAGAAAAGTAGGCCGTTGCGAATCCTTTTGCACTTCCCTTAGAAACGCATGCATAGCGGGGTACTCAGATTCGACCTCCGAACCCAAGGCATTCGACGGGCCCTTGTAGCGTAACATCTTACATGCCAAGAGATGGTACTCATCCAGTTCTTGCTCGCTGAAATGCTCTTGGTTTTCCATCCAGATCAACCAGTCGAGTATCCGTTGGAGAAAGATTAAAGGGTCGGAAGATTCATACCCCGCTTCACCGAACTAGCCTTCGAGATCTCGGAACTGGAAAGCAAGTAGCTGGAATTCCAGGAACAACTCGAAGGCTGGGACGAAGGTTAATCGCTGGAGGCTTGTAACGTTTCCAGCGAATCAATCTTGCTCATCAGGTCAGACACGTCTTGCGGAAGGATGATTCGTTTTTCCTTTTGCCCTGGTTCGAAAAGCTGGATCAGGGCTCCTTTCGAGGCAGACACGGCAAAGTCTTTCTCCTTCAGGGAAATGTGCTTCGCCTCGGCATCTTTCAGACGAATCATTTCCAGGCGTCCGTGGTTGAACGATCCGTCCTTGCTGTTTCGAAACAGGCACATTCGTAATTGGATCGTGGGCAACTCATACAGTCCCACCTTATGATATCCGGCCCAGAAAGTCTGATCGATGGAACTGCCGGAATCGGTCACGTGCCGCAGAACGTTTCCTTGCGCATCGAGCGTGATGCTTCGCGATTTGAAGTGCCCTTCTTCGGGACGAACAAACAACGTGCGTTCCCCTTTGTCCTTGTCTTTTTGCAGTTGAAGCCCGGCTTTCAATTGCTGAGCATGCTCTTTGAAGGCTTCCACTTGAGGCAGCAGGTTGTTGAGCCCTTCCAGCATGTAGCTGGTGCGGTTGCGATAAACGAGAATCGTTTCGTGGGTCTGGTCGTCCACAAAGAACTTGTTGTGATCGATCGTGTGCTGACGGTTCTGCACGATCGTTTTCATGTCGCCAGTTAATCCAATGTGGCTGTTGCTTGTCGCGGTTCGATCGGACAAAACGATCATGTTGCGTTGATTGAGAAAGAAGACCGGAGCTTCAATTTCCGACTTGGGTGGAATCAACGAAGCAAATAGCGTTTCGATCTGCTGGGGAGAATCGAAAGGTGCATGCTGGTCAACTGCTTGGATCATTTTGTCGAGCGTGGGACACGACTCGACACAGGTCAGGCGCTGCAGATCGATGGTAGCGCTGATCGACTCAATAGGAAGTGGTGGCGTCAGCTCGGCCAGCGCATCAGCGACTTCATCGGCCAAGACCGCTCCGCCTGCCAGCCCCCAAACGAGAATCATCCCTACCCAACCAAACCACTTCGCCATACCACTCTCCCTATGTGTTCGATTTACCAGGCACATTATCCCGGAGGGAAAATGGCATCGCAAACGTTTTGATTCCATCAAGAAACAAAAAAAGGGAAGGCCTGCTGCTTCCAGCCATTGCCTTCCCTTCTTCCGATTTCAGTCGACTACCGATTTAGCCAGCCGGATCTTTGCCGTTGATCCAGGGACCTTCCAGCTTTTGGTAATCGGGATCTTGGATGGTCGAGCCTTTGTCGCCAGCCTTCCAGCCAGGGACCTGCTGGGCCGAGCCACGTTCTTTCGAGACCTTCTCCCAACGCTTCGACCACGAACTGTCGGCGTCGCTGATGGTCATCGTTTCGTCGTCGAAGTGATAGATCTTGCCTTCGCGGTAGCTACGAGCACCCAGGTTCACCAGCACGATCGCCGCCGCACCCAGATCTGGCGGGTTGTTACACGAATCGGGCGTGTTGTTCTCGATCGCTGCGATCCAGTTCTCGAAGTGCGCCTTGGTTTGATCCTTCGGTGCTTCCTTCTCCGTCTTGATGATCTGCTTCTCGTAAGGCAGTTCGGTCGGACTGATGTGCGTGACCTGAGGTCGTTCTGGCACGAAGGTGAATTCCGAGGCACTTGGGTTATCGAAGACAATCGAACCGTTGTGACCACGGATGAGCTGCTTGATCGGGGTTTCCGACGCACCCATCGTTGCCGTCACCAGGCCTTGGCAACCTTCGTTGAACTCCGCAACCACGGTCGCCACATCTGGCACTTCGCGGCCATCGTATTCCAGATACAAACCACCGCTACCAGTGATGCGGGCCGGATAACGGAGGCCGGTCGCCTTCATCATCTGGGTCGTACGATGCACGAACAGGTCGGTGAACATGCCGCTGCCAAATTCCCAGAAACGACGCCACTGGGCGAACACAGCGCGGTCGAACGGTTGGTCTTCCGCCAGCCCTTCTTCGACGCCGAGGAATCGCTTCCAGTCGATCGTCTTAGGAGTCATGTCTTTCGACAGCTTGTAATAGCGCCACTGGCCGATGTCGGAGTTGCGGAAGTATTCGGTCTGATACATCAGTACTTTGCCGAGCAGACCTTCGTCGATCTTTTCACGGGCCGCATCCCAAACCGGCAAGCTGGTTCCCTGGACGCCGACCTGCATGACCATGCCGGTATCTTTCCAGACCTTGACCAGTTCGATGGCGTCTTCCACCTGCTTGACCATCGGCTTTTCGCAGTAGACATGCATGCCACCCTTCATCGCTTCCATGGCTTGAATGGCGTGCCAATGGTCCGGCGTACCGATGCTGACGGCATCGAGGTTTTCCTTCGCGTACATCTCGCGGAAATCGACGTAGCGGGCAACCTTGCCGCCGTTTTCTTTTTCGATGTAATCCGCGGCGCGGTTGCGATTCGCTTCGTACACATCGCAGACGGCAACCAGCTCGATGTTGGCTCCCTCTTTGGCAATGGCCGAAAGGCTTTTCACATGGGCACCGAAACCACGACCACCCACGCCAACGAAACCGATTCGGAGTTTCGAGTTGGCGTCAGCAGCTTGCGACTTCTGGCTTTGCATCACGAGGGTTGTCGCCGCCATACCGGCAGCGGTGGTCTTCAAGAATGATCGACGCGTGGCATCGGGTGAACTCATCAGCAGAGGTCTCCATCGTTAGGTGGGATCAAGAAAGTAGATTCTGGCGAGGCGGGTCGCACGTTCTATAAAACCAAGCCCCACGTGCCAAGGCAATACATTTAGACACCTTTTACGGAGAGTTGCCTGAGCAGCGCCATCGATCTACTCACCAAGCACTCGTCACGATTCCCCCAGATTTGGCCAATAAACTGCCGAGAATGGCGAATACCTGGGTGAGACAGAACATTCGCCACATCTTTGCGGGGTAAGCCCTTTTTTCAGGTTCCCCAACGAATTGAGCGTTGTTTTTTGCTCACTGGTAACTGCCGAGTCGAACTGGACATCGGCCGTTTTCTGTTCGTTTCCCAAGATGGAGGTGGAAATCATGTCTCGAATTATGGCATCGCTTGGATGGGTCACGCTGGCGACACTGCTGGTCGCGATGCCAGCACTCGCACAAGAACCGGCGTCGCCGGAAACTCCGGCCGTGCAAAATGCGGCCATCGAAGAAGCCGCGACACCGGAAGCTGGTCAACCGAAAGCAGATACCGGCGAAGCAGCCGCAACGCCTGGTCACATGTCGCAACAACTGGAAGACATCGCCAGCCAGGTCGATCAAAGCGAAGCAGCGCAAGAAACGACCGCCGGCATCCTGACGCCAATCTACCAAGTCGCTGAAGCGCTCGAGTTTCCCGCCTTCCACTGGATCGCCTTCGCCGTGATGCTGGCCGGTGTGATCGGTTTCGCGATGCAACTGGTGATTGGCAAGCTGGTAGTCGTTGCCCACATGGGCTTTAGCGTTCGCGAGATTCTTTCGGACGTGTTGAGCTTCGCGATCAGCTTGATCGGCCTAGTGCTAACCACCCAGGCAGCCGCCCAGAACTCGACATTCACCCAAAGCCCTTTCGCGGTGCTGTCTTCCAGCCTGGTTGGCCTGGTGCTGGGGGTGATGCTGTACTACTGGGGTCAGTCGCAGGAAGTCGATGCCGTTCGCGGTCGCCGAGCCTTGGCGGCGGAACAGATGGCTCGCGAAAAGAAGTAACCTTCGGCAAGCGTTTCCGGGTGCACGGTTTTTGCCGTAGGCACCCGGACCTGGCTGCGAGCGGGTAAAAAGCCCCGTTTGGCTGGCGGCATTTTTCTATCATGCCCCGGCAACAATTGCTAAGATGACGTCAGGCCGGGTGGTTCGATCCCCAGCCTGTCGTCTTATCGTTTAGCTCCTTTGGTCAAAGGCGAAATCATGCTTCGCATGCGTCATGCGCTGTCATGCTGGCTCGTTCTTACAAGTTGGCTTTTGCTCGCGCCGCTGCACGCAGAAACGTCCGACGAAGATCGCCAGGCCGAGATGCAAGCGATGGCCGACCGTATCGACGCGTTGGTTCAGGCTCGACTCGATGCCGAAAACATCCAGCCTGCCCCGCTCGCTTCCGATGGCGAGTTTCTGCGGCGAGTCTCGCTGGACCTAGTCGGCAGCATTCCAACAGTCGCCCAAACGCGAGCTTATCTCCAAGACACCGCACCGGATAAACGGCAGAAGCTGGTCGAGTCGCTGGTTCACTCCCCTGCCCATCCAACCCACATGGCGACCACCTGGCGGTCGTTGATCCTGGAGCCAACCGATGACCCGCTCTCGCTGCAAAACGAATCGGGACTGCAAACCTGGCTGCGTGGCAAGTTCGCTCAGAATGTGCGGTACGATCGTTTGGTCGAAGAGTTCTTAACCGCCACGCAAGGCAACGATGGTCCCGGCTACTTTTATGCCGCCCAGGAACTCAAGCCAGAACTACTCGCCGCCGAGACCTCGCGTATCTTCCTAGGCCTGCGACTCGAATGTGCGCAATGCCACGATCACCCGTTCGATCGCTGGAAGCAGCACGACTTCTGGGGCATGGCCGCGTTCTTCGCTCAGCTTGAACGCCCGGGCGATAACAACATTGGCCTGGCAAGGTTTGATATCGTCGATCGCAATCGCGGCGAAGTCACTCTGCCCGAGTCGGACGAAGTCGTTCCGCCTGCTTTCCCTGGCACGACGGTCAGCTACGCATCGCTGGGGGGAACACGTCGTCAGCAATTGGCGATCTGGATGGTCTCGCGCGACAATCCTTTCATGCCCCGAAGAGCGGTAAACTGGGCCTGGTCGCACATGATGGGTCGCGGGTTCGTACATCCGGCGGACGACATGTCGCCGCAGAATAAGCCCAGCCACCCGGAACTGCTCGACGAACTGACGACTTACTTCATTCGCTCTGGCTTCGACCTCCGGCAGCTGCTGCAGACGATCGCCCTGACCGAAACCTATGCCCGTAGCAGCGAGGCCGTTTCGCAGTCTCAGGCCCCCGACGAACTGTTCGCCCGGATGGCAGTCAAGTCGCTAACGCCTGAGCAGCTCTTTGACGCGCTGTTGAAAGTTGGCCTGCTTCAGCCCCCCAACGCCATGGTCGAGAACGATCCTCAGCGTTCGCAGTTTGTTGCCCGGATGCGAACCGCTGGCAAAGACCGCACCGAGTTCGATACCGGTATGCCTCAGGCACTCGCCGTCATGAATGGTCCTCCCGTTTCGACGGCGACCAATGTCGAAACGAGCGGCCTGTTGAAAGCGATGAGTGCTCCGTTTCTTTCCGACGAGCAGCGATTGAATGTGCTGTTTCTGGCAGCCTACAGCCGAACGCCCAACCAGCAAGAGCTGGACCGATATAAGCAGTTTCTCGCGGAAGCCGAGCCAGATCAGCAATCGGCGGCGCTCGGCGACGTGCTGTGGGTCTTGGCCAACAGTGCCGAGTTCATGCTGAATCACTAACCCCAGGCCTATCGATGAACGCCTTCGATCAATCGCGACGTCGTTTCCTGCAAACCTCGGCTGGCCTTGTCGGCGCGGCAAGCTGTGCCTGGCTGCCTCGACTGGCAGCGGCCGCGGCCCCGAATCCTGATCGCAAGCGAAGCTGTATCTTGCTATGGATGTCAGGCGGACCGACGCAGACCGATACCTTCGACATGAAGCCAGGGCACGCCAACGGTGGCGAGTTTAAAGAGATTGAAACCAGCGTCCCAGGCCTGCGGTTCAGCGAACACTTCGCCGGTCTCGCCAAGCAGGCCGATCGCCTGGCCGTGGTGCGTGGCATGAGTACCCGCGAAGGTGATCACCAGCGTGGTACATACCTGATGCATACCGGCCAACGCCCTGGCGGACCGCTGAACTATCCTTCGATCGGTGCTTCGTTGGCGAAGGCGATGCGGCCTGACTTCTCGACGCTCCCCAACTACGTCGCCGTCAATCCGAGTGGCGTCTTGAATGGGTCAGCCCTTGGTCCTGGCTTCCTGGGTCCACGCTACGCTGCCGCCACGGTCGGCGTGCGAGCAGCCGCCGATGCTGAAAGCAACGAGGCCCCAGCGAACCTCGGTGTCGACTTCCTGGCGCTTCCCGCTGGCGTCGATCAGAAGCGGCAAGATGCTCGCCTGGCAATGTGGAAAGCGCAGCAGGATCAGTTCCTTTCCAGCCATCCTTCTGGAGCCGCCGAAGCACAAGCGACCATCTTTCAATCGGCCGTGAAGATGATGCATCCCGATGCAGCCTCGGCGTTTGATCTGTCGCAGGAAGCAATGGCGACTCGCGAAGCGTACGGCAAAGGCACGTTCGGCCAAGGCTGTCTCATCGCAAGGCGTCTCGTGGAACGGGGCGTCCCATTCGTAGAAGTCACCCTCGGCGGGAATGGGCTCGGCTGGGATACGCATCAAGGAAACTTCCCTGCGGTCGAACGCCTATCCAAAGAACTCGATCAAGGCTGGAGCACGCTCATGCGGGAACTGGCCGAGCGTGATCTACTGGAAAGCACCACCATTTGCTGGATGGGCGAGTTCGGACGAACGCCCAACATCAACAACACGGCCGGACGCGATCACTTCCCGGATGCGTGGACCTGCGTATTGGCTGGAGGTGGAATCGCCGGCGGTCAGACCTATGGACAAACAGACGAAGCGGGCATGGAAGTCACTGACGGCAAGACCGAGGTGCAAGATCTGCTGGCGACCTTATGTCAGGCCGTGGGAGTCGATCCTTCGATCGAGCACTACTCGCCGGAAGCTCGCCCGATCAAAATCTCGGAAGGCAAGCCGGTCGAAAAGCTGTTGGCCTGATATGCGTACCACTTTCGTTCCACTTCTGTTGGCAATCGTTCTGCTGGTTGGCTCGGGCTGCCGAGAGCCGTCACCGCCATCGGTCACGCCTGTCGCCACGCCGGCGGAAGTCGAACCGGCCCAGGAAGAAGTTGCAGCGGTACCGGAAGTTTCAATCGAGGACGCCGCCATACCAGTTGCCGGTCTTCCCTTCGAGCTAGAGCCGTACGTCGAGCCTCAACGTCTGCTGGTTTTTGTTTCCAGCGGGCCAATCCGCGTCGACGTTTGTTTGTGGATCGACAACCAGCCATTCGATCAGGCCCTGGAAGAATTGATCGACCACATTCTGAAACTCGCCGACAGCGACCAGGACGGCCGGGCCACCTGGGATGAGCTGGCCGACCATCCGCAACTGGGGCGTGGTCAGTTCGGCAATCTCTCATTCGAAGACCCGCGACAACGCCAACAGAACATCAACCGCTACGACACCAACCGCAACGGCTGGGTCGATCGCTCCGAGGTCCCCCGCCTGGTCAGCCGTAGCAGTGCCCGGACCGAGGCGTTCTCGGTTCGTCGAACTTCGTACGCTGCTCAGCGAAGCCGAACCGATTCGACCTTGCGGCAATTGATCGACCAGAACGGCAACGGCACGCTGGAACACGAAGAGATCGAACTGGCTGCCGAGCGGATCCAACAGCGTGACCTCGACGACAACGAAATCGTTTCGGTCCCGGAACTGATGACCTCGATGGGGCAGATGCCCAGCGACATGTCGCGCAACGATCGCCGCCGCTTCTTTGGCGGTCAGGCCATGTTCACGCTGAGCAGCGATACCCCCTGGAACGACCTGTTGTATGCCATGCAGCAGAATTATGTGCATGGGCAACGGCTCGACCTGAAACAGTTTCCGCCGGAGAACCTTCTGCATCAGATCGATCGCAACCAAGACGGCAACCTCAGCAACGACGAACTGCAGCAACTGGTCGACCTGCCGGCCCAATACGTGCTGACCATTCGCTTCGGCGAGCGAGACGATCGGCCTCGTCTTACCTTCGAGCCTCAGCCAGGCGTCGGCGGCGAAACGCTGACCAGCGAAGAGCAGCTGACCTGTCACCTGGGCAACGATTGGCTCGTTTTCAAAGTTCGTGATGGGGTCAATCTCGAGCAACTCGAACAGCAGGCCTCCAGCCTACTAGAGCTTTACGATCGCAACCGGGATGGCTACCTCGAACCGGACGAACTTCCCGATGAAGGGGCCCCGATCACCTTCATGGCGGCCGATCAAGACAACGACAACAAGGTATACGCCCAAGAGATTGAAGTCGCCTTGAAGCAACAAAACTGGTTCGACCGCTGTCACATTCGCCTGCAAGGGATCGATGGCGAAGACCCGCTGTTTCGTTCCGTCGATCAAAACCGCGATCAGCGACTGTCGGCCCGGGAACTGGGTCAGTTGGCAACCAACCTGCTGGCGATCGATCAGAATCAGTCCAATGCCATCGAATTCGACGAGATTCCGGCCTTGCTCGAGTTCGAGTTCTTCCGTGGCGATCAAGACAACGCCGCGATTGTCACGCCTGGTTACTCTCAGCCGCCGTCCCGGGCCCAAGGCTGGGATTCGGCTCCGGCCTGGTTCGTGGGGATGGACTACAACGGCGACGGCGACATCAGCCCCCGCGAGTTCCTCGGGACGCCCCAGCAGTTCCAAAAGCTGGACCTCGATCAGGATGGTTTCGTGACGGGAACCGAGGCCCTGATCGGGAAATAATCGAACCGCTGGGACCCGGCCTGCGTGCCCCTCGAAGGTCCCCATTCTGACCCGCTTGCCACCGGAACGTCTCCCCCGAAAGGTGCTACGGGATTGCCCCAATTATTAACGTTGTGTAAATATAACCGCTCGAAAGATGTAAGGGCTTTCTTTGGCGCGTGATATTCCAGAAGATGAATCGTTGGTCAATCTAGCGGAAAACCCCGTATAAATAGGGACTTCCACCACGGCTGACCCTCGACACCACGAGCTTGTCGTAGTGTTAGCGCTTTGTTAATGCTGATTTCGCCCCCCTGCGGAATGCTGGCAGCACCGCGCACCGAAATCATCTGTCGAATGCCCATGCTTCTGGAAGGATTTAGCCCGATGTTGCGCCAATCTTCGCTACTGCTGTCCGTGGTACTAGCGTGCTGCTCGCCCACCATGCTGTTGGCTCAACTTCAGGTCGATTCCGAACTCCCGGTTTACGAGCGCGTCTCCGGCGTTTCTGGCACGATCAAGAGCATCGGGTCGGACACGATGAACAACATGATGACCCTCTGGGCGGAAGGCTTCCAAGAGATCTACCCGAACGTGCAGATCGAAATCGAAGGCAAGGGTTCGTCAACCGCTCCGCCGGCACTGATCCAAGGCACCGCCACCTTCGGTCCGATGAGCCGTCCGATGAAGGCAAACGAGATCGACGACTTCGAGAAGCGTTACGGCTATAAGCCGGTCGAACTCGGCACCAGCATCGACATGCTGGCGGTCTATGTGAACAAAGACAATCCGATCAAAGGTCTGTCGCTGCCACAACTCGACGCTATCTATTCGACCAACCGCAAAGGGGGTGCCGAGAAAGATGTCACGCGCTGGGGCGAACTTGGTTTGAGTGGTGCGTTCGCTCAGTCACCGATCAGCCTGTATGGTCGCAACTCGGCGTCCGGCACCTATGCCTACTTCAAAGAGAACGTGCTGTTCGGGGGCGACTATAAGCCAACCGTCAAAGAGCAGCCTGGTAGTTCGTCGGTCGTTCAAGGGGTAGCCACTGACAAGTCCGGGATCGGCTACAGCGGCATCGGCTATAAGACTTCCGACGTCCGCGTGCTTCCTCTATCGATCGAAGGGACCGACTTTGTCGAACCAACGGCCGAAAACGCCGACGATTATCCGCTGTCCCGTTTCCTGTACATCGCCGTGAACTACCGCCCTGGCAGTGAACTCGATCCACTGCGTCGGGAGTTCCTGAAATACATTTACAGCCAACAAGGTCAGAAGGCCGTGGTGAAGGAAGGCTATCTGCCAATCCCCGCCGTGATTGCCGCTGCCCAGTTGGAACAAGTCGGCATCAAGAACTAATCCGATCCAACTAACCTGCCATCACCTCGACGACATGCCCTCGGCTTTGCGGCCTGAGGGCTTCGTCCTATCCACCACATCACCCCCCCTCCGGCCTGACAAGGCGGTTTCAAGGTTTCTCGCGATTTCATGACGGGCCCCCAGCCAAGATTCACCGGACGCAAACGCAGGCTGAAAACCCACTGGAGTGTGCGGTTCTCAGACATCGTTTCCGAAGGGGTTATCACGGTCGGCGGGATCGGCACGATCGTGGCAGTCTGCCTGGTGGCGTTGGTTCTGGTGATGGAGGTGCTGCCTCTATTCCGCTCGGCGAAGGTGTCGGAGCTTAGCGTTCGCAAGACCTCCTGGCAGTCAGGCGAAGTAGTTCACTTCGAGGTGAACGAATACCAGACCATGGGCTGGCTGCTGACCCGCGACGGCACACTGCAAGTCGTTCGCCTGATTCCGCCGGACGCCAAAGGGACGGCGGAAAAAGACAAAGCGGTCACCTCGTTCGATGTCGTTCACGAGAAGAAGTTGATCGACGACGGCGAAATCTCCGCCATCTCGACTTCCACCGGCGAGACCGGGCTGGTCCTGGGGATGACGGACGGAACGATTCGCACGGCCGACCTCAGTTTTCAGACCCAGTTTATCGATCCGGTTGAAATCAAAGACTGGCTTCGCGAAACGCCTGCAGCCCAGCTTAACGAACCAGGCGACACGGCGATCTTGAAAGACCAGGTCGTGCAAATGACCTCGCAGGGACAGTACCGTGCCCAGAAGGTTCAAGCAACGCTGACCGATCCGGTGAAAGTCGCCGACGCACCGATCCGCTTGCTGGATCATCTGACCGAGTCGACTGGACGCGGTAGCCTCGGCGGGCGTTCGATTACCTTCGTCGCCCTCACCGAAGATGCCCAGCTCAAGCTTGGCAAGGTCAGCGAAAAGAAGAGCCTCTTGACCGGCAAAGCGAAGTGGCAGTCGTCGCTGTTCGACGTTCCCGAAAATGCGACCGGCAAGCCGCCGAAGTTTGTCCGCATCGATGGCCTGGGCAATCACGCCTACGCAATCGATTCGCAAGGGATGCTGACCCGGCTCGACATTCGAGACACGAAGAACATTCACGTTGCCGAGAACGTAGACCTGCTGCCAGGCTCCGATGCCACGGTGACCGCATGCGACTGGATCTTAGGGCGAGAGACGCTCTTCGTCGGCGACAGCAGCGGCAATGTCTCAGGCTGGTTTCCGATTCGCCTGGCCGACCGCACGGACGACGCGTTCGCCGACCGCGAAAGCAGCGATGGTTTTGCGTTGGTGCAGGCCCACCTGTTTCCGATCGGGCCTGGGGCGGTCTCGACATTCGATGCCTCGTCGCGAAGCCGGATGTTCCTCGTCGGTTACGACACGGGCGACTGCTCGCTCTATCACATGACCACCGAAAAGCATGTCGCCGACATTGCCATGGATAGCCCTGGCAAAGTAACGCTTGCCCAGATCGCACCACGTGACGATGGCCTTTTGATTGAAGCCGACGGCCAGTTCGCACACTTTGCACTTTCGCCCGGTGCCCCTGACATCACGCTCACTTCGCTCTTTTTCCCGGTCTGGTACGAAGGCTACGCCGAGCCGCTGAACATGTGGCAAAGTTCTTCGTCGAAGATCGAAGACGAACTGAAGTTCTCACTCTTTCCGCTCGTCTCCGGCACGTTCAAAGCGACGTTCTATTCGATGATGTTCGGAGCACCAATCGCCCTGTTGGCCGCAATCTATACCAGCGAATTCAGCACGCGTCGGACGCGGCTATTGGTAAAGCCGACCGTCGAGATGATGGCAAGCCTACCGAGTGTTGTACTTGGTTTCGTCGCGGCACTCGTGTTCGCGCCGATCGTCGAGCAGATCATACCGGCGTGCCTGGCCTCGATCTTCACGGTTCCATTTACGATCCTACTGGGGGCGTACCTATGGCAACTGCTGCCTCGGTGGTTCACGCTTCGTTTACAACCATTTCGGCTGTGGTTCTTGATGCCGGTGCTGATGCTGGGGATCTATCTGGCTTATCAACTTGGTCCGACGGTTGAAGGTTGGTTGTTCTTAGGGAACATCAAGTTCTGGCTCGTCCATCCTGACAAGGGCTCTGGTGTCGGCGGTTGGCTGATAATCCTGCTGCCATTCAGCGCGCTGGTGATGATGGTGATCGATGGCTATGGCATCAGCACTTATTGGCGAAATCGCATCGCGAAGATGCCCCGTCTTCCGTTCACGTTGCTTTCGGTTGCCAAGTTTTTGGGACTGACGCTCGGGACGCTGTTGTTGGCCGTGATGCTGGGCAGCCTGTTGGACCTGGCAGGCTGGGATCCCCGCGGCAGCTACATCGGTGAATACGACCAGCGGAACTCGTTGATCGTCGGCTTCGTGATGGGCTTCGCCGTGATTCCGATTATTTATACGATTGCCGACGACGCCCTTTCGACCGTTCCGGCTCACCTTCGTTCCGCGTCGCTCGGCTGCGGTGCGACGGCCTGGCAAACGACGCTGCGGATAGTGATTCCGACGGCGATGAGCGGTTTGTTCTCGGCCATGATGATCGGCCTGGGACGCGTCGCTGGCGAAACGATGATTGTCTTGATGGCTGGCGGCAACACGCCGATTGAAGACTGGAACATCTTCAATGGCTTCCGCACCTTAAGCACGAACATTGCGATCGAACTTCCCGAAGCGGTTCAAGGAAGTTCGCACTATCGCGTCTTGTTTCTGTCGGCATTGGTCTTGTTCCTGTTGACCTTCCTGATCAACACGGTGGCCGAGGTCGTACGCCTTTACTTCCGGAGGCGTGCGTACCAGCTATGAGCCAAGCTCGCGACAAACAAGAGAGCCCACCCCAAAAGTATCGCCGTACGGTGCGTCCTGGTTTGACCGTGCTGGCCCAGGGCGAACCGATGATCTGGCTTTCCGGCGGCGCGCTGACGCTGGCCTTGCTGATGATCTTCGGCCTTTTGGCGATGATCGTCTATCAAGGCATGTCGAGCTTCTGGCCTGGGCAGCTTTACGAGATCACCCTGCAAGATGGGACCGTCTTGCTGGGCGAACTGACCGACGAAGAAGACTACACGGTCGAATCGTCGAACACCGATAGCGAGCCGCAGACTTCGCATCGCCGCCAATACCGAACCGACAACTTCGAATTCCAGGGATCTGGCGGAACGTATCGCTGGATCACCGATGCGGAATTGAGCGACCAGCCCGCCACGCAGCCGGAATGGGCGATGCTGTTCGAGCGAACGAAGCTTGGCCGCTTCATCGGCTTTCCGGAACGGTTCGTGATCAATTATCCCCGTCCCATTTCGTCGGACGAAGAAGACCTGGCCAATATCCAAGACTTCTATCGCAACCAGAAGTCGCGGCTCGTTGCCCCTTCCGAAGCCAGCGAAGAAGAATTGAAAACCTGGAGCACCACGCTCGAGAGTCTCGACGGCGAGATCGCAGAAATCGGCGAGCAACTGGCCCACCTCGAAGCCGAAAATACCCAAGGCTTCGTCACACAAAAGCAGAGCGGGCAAAGTGGCTTGATTGGCGTGCTGGCGAGTGGCGAGACCGTTCAATTAAACGCCGTGGAAGATGGTCAGAATCTGACTGCCGTGCAAGAGATCTACGATGGTCCGGCGGAGACCTATGCGGCCTATCAGAAGCACCATGCCACGGCCCGGGAACGTGTCGAGGCGATCGATCGAATCGCGCGATATGAAGTGGGCGAAAGCAGTCGCCACCAGGAACAAGCTCGCTTGAAACTGCGCGACGAAGAGATTCAGCACGACGTTTTTGTCGAAGGGCTGGCAAACGAGATTTATAACCTGCGAATCGAACTGAAGCAGATTCAGGACGAAAAGCAAAAAGACATCCGCATCGTCCAACGCGCCGAACGCATCCTCGGCAAAGACTCGGCAATGGCCAAGCTGGGACCTGATCTGGTCGCTGCCCTCAATGCGGATCGAACCGTCCATCAAGAGCGGATTGAGTCGCGACTGGTCGAGATCGATGCCTTGCTTCGCGAAGTTCCCGATTCGGCCCGCCGCGCGGTCGATCATTATGTCGACGTCCGATTTGACGTTGATAACCAGATCGCGGCGATGCAAGATCGCATCAACGAAATCCAAAAGCAGAACGATCGCTATGGGCTGCATGCCAAGACCGCGGAAGGGACCGAGACCGTTTTGAAATTAGGCGACATCGTCCGGGCCTTCCCAGCCAATCAGCTCGATAACTGGGGCCGTCTGCAGGTTTACTTTGCCCGTTGGGGCGAATTTCTGCTGGCCGATCCACGGGAAGCGAACTCGGAAGGTGGCGTCTTTCCGGCGATCTGGGGTACCGTCGCGATGACGATGATCATGTCGCTGATCGTCGTTCCGTTCGGTGTGCTGGCGGCACTGTATCTTCGCGAATATGCCAAGAGCGGCCCGGTCGTCAGCATCATCCGCATCAGCATCAACAACCTGGCAGGCGTGCCGAGTATTGTGTTTGGTGTGTTTGGCTATGGCTTTTTGATCCTGGTCGTCGGGGCCTATATCGATGGCGGTCCGGCTAACGCCAACTTGCCAACGATGCCGAAGCTTTGGTGGTGGATTACCGCGACCGGCCTGGCGATGACCGCCTTCACGGCGTTCATCACGACGTCGTACTCGCTGAGTAGCCGCAAGGTATTGACCCGGGTGCGAACGCCTCATCTCGGGATCATCAGCCTGGTCCTGTGGATCGTTTCGACGATTGCTTTCGTCGCCTTGATCGCGTTCACGCCTGGTTTCCACGGCTTCTACCAGGCAGGTCTTCCGAACCCAACGTTCGGCAAAGGTGGTTTGCTATGGGCCAGTTTGACCTTGGCATTGTTAACGCTACCCGTCGTGATTGTCGCCACCGAAGAAGCCTTGGCCGCCGTACCGAATTCGCTGCGAGAAGGATCGTATGGCTGCGGTGCGAGCAAGTGGCAAACGATTCGTCGCATCGTGCTGCCGCACGCCTTGCCAGGCATCATGACCGGCATGATTCTGGCGATGGCACGCGGCGCGGGGGAAGTCGCTCCATTGATGCTGGTCGGAGTGTTGAAGCTGGCCCCAGAACTTCCGATCGATACGCAAGCACCTTTCGTCCATCTCGACCGCAGCTTTATGCACCTCGGGTTTCACATATTTGATCTCGGTTTCCAAAGCCCCAATAGCGAGGCGGCCAAACCGATGGTCTTCACGACGACTCTGTTGCTGATCGCCGTGATCGCCACCCTCAACCTGTTTGCGATCTGGCTGCGGGCTCGGCTCCGCAGGCGTTTCCAGTCAGGCCAGTTTTAATCGCCGCCCGCCTTCCCTTGTGAACACCAGAAGACGAACTCCATGAGCCAGATTTCTTCAGGATCTTCCG
The DNA here is from genome assembly GCF_039541315.1 of Bremerella cremea. Taxonomy (GTDB): domain Bacteria; phylum Planctomycetota; class Planctomycetia; order Pirellulales; family Pirellulaceae; genus Bremerella; species Bremerella cremea. The sequence goes on from NZ_BAABFZ010000003.1 coordinate 1,841,217, forward strand.
AAACAAGCCGCCTCGAGCTGATCGCCCAGGGGCAAGACTTCGCGCCGGTCGTCCACGATGCGGTCTATCGCGAAGAGAACGCGTTGGAGATCAAGAACTTCAACTTGTGGTATGGCGACAAGCAAGCCTTGTTCAACATCAACATGCCGATCCCTCGCGGTCAGGTCACCGCCTTGGTCGGGCCATCGGGCTGCGGCAAGTCGACCCTGCTGCGCTGCGTCAATCGCATGAACGACCTGATCGATACCGTGCGGATCCGTGGCGACATCTACCTCAACGGAAGCTCGATCTGCGATCCGGGCGTCGATGTCATCGAACTCCGCAAGCGAATGGGAATGGTTTTTCAAAAACCTAACCCTTTCCCCATGAGTATCTTCGAGAACGTGGTTTACCCTCTGCGGATTGACGGCGAGCGAAGCCGCAGCGTGCTGGAAGGCGTTTGCGAACACAGCCTGAAAGGTGCCGCGATCTGGAGCGAGGTGAAAGATCGTTTGCACGAAAGTGGCCTGAGCCTCTCCGGCGGTCAGCAGCAACGTTTGTGCATTGCCAGGGCGATCGCCAGCGAACCAGAAGTGCTGCTGCTGGACGAACCCTGTTCGGCACTCGATCCGATCGCCACCGGCAAGATCGAAGACTTGATCCGCGAGCTGCGCGGCGAGTATTCCATCTTGATCGTGACCCACAACATGCAACAGGCATCGCGAATCAGCGATTACACCGCGTTCATGTACCTGGGCCGGTTAGTCGAGTATGGCCCGACCGTCGACATTTTCACCAAGCCAAAGCTGTCTGAAACCAACGCCTATGTAACCGGTCGATTCGGTTAATCGTATCGTTCTCCCCTTCGCGAAAGGACGCCGACCATGCTGCCTCGTTTGCCAGTTCTTACCGGACTGATCACGCTGCTTGTCGCTTTCGGTATGCAGGAAGCCATGCCACGGACTGCCGGTGCGGAAGACGCCGCCGTTCGATCGACCGAGCACCAGCAGTTCGCCGAAGACTTCTGGAACTACCTTAGCGACCGCCTTCCCGAGTGGCAGACGGTCGAGGCGATTCCCGCGTCGGCCCCGACGCCCGAGGCAGGCAGCGAGGGGGTCATTTCGTTGAACTCGATCGCAAGCCGAGATCCCAGCAAACTGAACTTCGGTTCGATCGTGGTGGTCCAGCATCAGCGCGACGGCAATCCTTTCGCAACAAGCGTGCTCTATCGCAGCCGCCCCGGCGTGAACCCGAAACGTGACGATTGGTACGAACTGTACTACCTGGCGGATGGTACCCTGGTGAAGTCTTCGGGCGACCACGCTTCATTCAACCGAGTCGGCTTCTTCACGAAGCTGATCGATGGCCGCTTGTGGGTGCTTTCGCTCGATAGTCCCGACGTTGCCAAGCTGGTGCACGGAGAAGGTCCCGAGAAACATATCACGCTGCCCGGCGCCGGTCCCGACCGCAAGACGTTGAAGTCAGACAGCCGCGAGACCGCGATTGGTTACCTGTTTACCAAGCCTGGCTTTGTCACGCGCTTTGAAGATGGCCGAGCGTGGGTCTTCGCCCAGGGAAGCGACGCCGCCAACGCGTTGCCGGAAAAAGGCTTTCCGGAAAAGCATGTCACCCGGATCGGAGCTGGCCCGCTCCGTACCACGATCAAGGCCCCCGATGCCGGAACGATCGATTCGTTCCTCGGCGTCCCTAAGCAGTAACGGCCACGCGAAGATTGGAAAGACCGCTCGAATGACACGTCATTGGATTCGCCAGATCGAAGGTATCCGCTCTCACTTGTTGAGCATGGGAACCCATGCCGAAACGCAAGTTAAAGAGGCGACGCTGGCCCTGTTAGATCTCGACCGAGACCGCGCGATCGAGGTGATCGCCAACGACGATGAACTCGACGACATGGACGTGGGACTCGAAGAAGAGTGCCTGCATTCGATCGCCTTGTTTCAGCCGGTCGCCTCGGACTTGCGATTGATTGTGTCGTCGATGTCGGTCGGGCACGAACTGGAACGAATCGGCGATCTGGCCGTGAACATTGCCGAATGCGTCAATCGCTTACGAGACAGCGGCGTCACACTGCAGCAGATGGTGTTGCCAGAGTGCTTGAAGTTAGCCAGCCAGAAAGCGATGGAGATGCTGCGAGACAGCCTCGACGCCTTTATCACTCAAGACACCGACATTTGCCGCCGCTTGATTCGCCAAGACCGCGAGCTCGATCGATTGCATCGCGAGATCTTTCAGTGGTTGAAAGAAGGCATTCAAGCGAGGCCGACCGAGATCGACTGGATGATCGAGATCACCGGCGTCTCGAAACATATCGAACGGATCGCCGACCATGTGACGAACATCGCCGAGATCGTCATCTATTGGGTCGAAGGTGAAATCGTTCGGCACCGCGAATTACGAGACAGTCCCGAGGGAAGCTCTTCGTGAGATTTCCCTTAACGCCTTCAGGAAAGGACACCCCCGGCAAAAAGGCTTCCGAGTTCCCTTTACCCTAGCGTGATGACAAATTGTGGCCCAGCGAAGTATCTTGATTATCGAGAAAGCCGGCGGCCCGTTATACACGGTCGCCCAGAACCTGCAGCAGACCGGCTGCATGGTCTATCATGCCGCAGGCATGCGCGATGGTTTGCAGCAGGCGATGGAGTACGTTCCTGACGTGGTCGTCTTGTCGCGCACCTTGCCCGAGAACGACACCCTCGATTTGTGCCGTTCGCTAATGCGAAATCTGGGAGACGAAACCACGCCGGCGATTCTGATCGCGCCGACCGGTTCCAGCTTGACTGATATCGATGACCCAACGCATGACTCGAAGCTGGCCGAATCGCTGGCCCTCGACCTGCTGGCCCAGTCGGTCAAGACGCTCACCTATCGAGCCCGGCAAACGGTCGACACCCAGGCCGTGCTCGAATGCCACGGGGTCCGGCTCGACCCTCGCTTTGCCCTGGTTGAACTGGATGGGCAACGACTCGATCTGACGCCGACCGAGTACCGACTGCTGCAGGCCCTGCTATCGCGGCCAGGGCATGTCTTAACGCGAGCCCAACTGGAAGAGGCGGCCGGGCTGCCTCACAAGGACAAAGAGACCGAAACCGAGTCCGACCAGGCCAGCCGCACCCGGCGGATCGACGTGCACGTCAAATCGATCCGTGGAAAGCTCGACCGCAAAGGCATCCTGATCGAAACGGTCCGTGGTGTGGGTTACCGATTCCGCGAACCCGCGTGGAATATAAACTCTTTCCTATAATAGCTTTACGACAACAACCACCGGCCCGAGGCAGGCTAGTACCTCGCTCGGGTTTTTGTTCAAAAGTCTGTATTCGATACTTGAACGTGAACGAGCGATTAAGGTATCGTTAATCGGAAATGGTGAAGCTTGCCCTGATCCTTAACGCAGGGACAATCAAGTTCGCCAAGGATGCCGTGCTAGCAAGTACGGTCGGCAATCGAAGCCGATCGGAAAGGATTCCTTCCCAAGACAGGAAAGCACGGCAGATTCGCGTGCTAATCAGGCGTCATTGAAGACCCTGCGACATGGAACGGATTTCCTTCCCATGATGTTCTTCGATCGAATTGTCGATATGAAGAAGGAAGGAAGATGGAAATCATGGTCGGTTTGAAAGTGAATAGTGGTTTGAGCGGAACAACCCTGTGGGAACGTCGAGAGCTTCTACGAAGCCAGGAAAACGTTCACTTCGTCGATCCTGAGCAGTTCTGTGCCTTGGCGGTCTCTTGCCGCAGAATTACCCGCGCCGACCAGTCTGCTGCCGGCTTGAAGGGTCTGTATACGGAGGACGAAGGAAAGACCTACTTCGTCGAAGAAGAACTGCTCGATCGCTATCGCGAAGGCGCGAAGACTCCGGTTCCGTCGCTGGAACTGGTCTAGGCTCGCCACGCAAAACAAAACACGCAAACATCGCGGTCCAATCACCGCGATGTTTTTTAATGCGCTGAGATCGCTTGAGATCTCGATCTTCTGCCCGACAGCCTGGCCCATTTGTGGGCGAGGCCATCTTCTGGAAGCCGACGCTTCTTACGGGTTGTCGGCTTCGGCGTCAGTTTCGTCGAAGTGTGCTTCGGGAGCGTGCGATCCACGCGGGATACGAACACTATCGACAAGTTCTTGAACGTCCTTCGGGGGCGGAGGCGTCAGTCGACTGATGACAAGTGCCACGGCGAAGTTCAACAGTAAGCCAATCGCACCGACACCTTCGGGCCGCAAGCCGTTCGGAATCCACGAGCTTCCCTCGAACCATGGCGACATGAGCGGCTCTGCAAAGCCGAGCACGCGGTCAGAGCGGCACGCGATGATGTAGAAGGCGGTGAACAGAATACCGGTCAACATGCCGGCGGTGGCCCCCTGACGATTCATTCGCTTGTCGAAGATCCCCAGGAAGATGATCGGGAAAAAGCTGGCAGCCGCTAACCCGAAGGCAAACGCGACCACCTCGCCAATAAACCCAGGCGGAGAGATACCAAAGTAACCTGCCACCAGGATCGCCCCGATGATCATGATACGAGCGATGAACAAACGTCGCGGTTCGGACGCCTCTGGCTCGATAAAGTGAACGTACAAGTCGTGAGCCATCGAGCTTGAAATCACCAGCAACAAACCGGCTGCCGTGCTTAAGGCGGCGGCCAGACCACCGGTCGCGACGATGGCGATCACCCACGGAGAAAGCTGAGCGATCTCAGGCGTCGCCAGCACCAGGATGTCTTTGTCGATCTTCACTTCGTCGAAGTTGCCATCGACGTTTCGCAGCGACAGGATGCCGTCTTTGTTCTTATCGTCGATCGTGATCAGGCCAGTCTTCTGCCAGGTTTCGACCCACTGGACCGGGACTTCCTTGCCATCTTTCTCGACCCGATAGACCGGCACGTATTCTTTGTCGTCCCCTTCGTCCTTGGTGACCTGGCCGATGTGAGCACCTTCCAGCGTCTGCAAGATCGTGTAACGAGCGAACATCGCTAGAACCGGAGCCGACGTATACAGCAAGCAGATAAACAGCAACGCCCAGAACGCGCTGTAGCGAGCCGCACGCACGTTGGCCACCGTATAGAACCGCACAATCACGTGAGGCAGACCAGCGGTACCAGCCATCAGCGCGAGCATGATGAAGAAGACGTTCGCCATATCGTAATTGGTGAACGGCTGCGTATACGAAGCGAAGCCGAGGTCTTCCTGAATGTGGTTGACCTTCTCGCTGATGTCGCCAGTAACGAAACCGACCTGCGGAATCCAACTATCGGTAAGCATGCTCGACAGAGCGACCGTCGGAATCAAGAACGCCGCGATCAGCACGAAGAACTGCACCACCTGGGTCCAGGTAATCCCCTTCATACCACCTAGCACGGCGAACACGCCGACGATGATCATCCCCAGCACGACTCCCTGCCAGGTTTCCACTTCCAGGAAGCGGGCAAACACGATCCCGACGCCACGCATCTGACCAGCGACGTAGGTAATTGAAATGAAGACTGCACATACGGCCGCGACGATTCGAGCCGTTTCGCTGTAATAGCGTTTCGCCACGAAGTCAGGCACCGTGTACTGACCGAACTTTCGCAGATACGGAGCCAACAGCATCGCCAGCAACACGTAACCACCGGTCCAACCCAGCAGAAATACCGAGCCATCCGAGCCGAGGCCGCTGATCAAACCCGCCATGCTGATAAACGATGCGGCGCTCATCCAGTCGGCGGCGGTCGCGGCACCGTTGGCGATGGCCGGGACCCCTTGGCCGGCGACGTAGAACTCGCCGGACTCGGTCACGCGGCTACGCCACCCGATGTACAGGTAGATCATGAACGTGATCGTGACGAAGGTAAACGTCCACGCACGCGTCGCCGTCAACGCCGTTCCCAACAAGGGAAGCATTTCCATAAATTCCATGGACTACTCCTTCACGTCATGTTTGCGGTCGAGGTAGTCCATCACCAGGGCGTAGACCAGGATCAAGATCAAGAAGACGTACATCGCTCCCTGCTGGGCGAACCAGAAGCCGAGCGGTAAGTTTCCGATCTTGAATTGATTCAGCCACTGGATAAAGAAGACCGAGCAGCCGAAGGCTACGAAGGCCCAGATCGACAGCAGCACGCCGATCACCATCAGGTTTTGACGCCAATAGGCGACCTTAGGCTCGGGAGGTTGCGAAGGAGGGGTCGAAGACATGCGGGATTTCCAGGGGCTTTTTTTCGAAAGAAAAAGAAAAGTTGCCGCTAGGAAAATCAATTCCGCTGCGTCTGTCAACTAGACGCGTTCTAAAGAAGCACCCTATAAAGGGGGTGAAGAGCTGCAAATCGGTACGATCCGGGGAAAGCTTTTGTGCTTTGGTGTCCTTTCCCGATACGATCCGAGTGCAGCTAATTCCGCTCCAAGGTTACTTGACCAATCATGGCCCATGTCGCCAGAAATGCGACGCCTAACCAAGCGTGGAGTAATTCGACAGGCATTTGCTACGTTCCCAACATATGTGGTTTCGCTTGCCCATCCATGAGTCACTTCACCCATCCGTGGCTACAAACAAGTATCGACGCATGTGGTCATTCTTTTTTCACATTTCGTCGTCCCTCGGATTTAAAGGATTAAACCCTACGTACGACCCCAACCGAGTCGGCGACAGACATGACATGGTTTGCCCCACCGCGCGCAGGCTATGCCGATCGTAGCGGTTACAACACCCCGAACTCGTTCGATCAGGGGAAAGGCACCGCCAAACGGCACCTACGCAGGCATCAAGATCTCGCCGCGTCCCATTTGGGCCAGATCGCCATGGAACAGATCGTACGCGGCTCCCTTCGAGACCAACCGAGCCGCCTCAGGCACCTCCAACCGCGTGAACTCGCGCTGCAGCAGTGGAATCATCGTCGGTTGAAACCGGCAGCCATGTGTGAACCCCGGCAGCAGTTCGCCAGCCTGGTTCTGGCCGAGAACGATCGTGCCACGTCGCATCGAAAGACCGACCGACTGGCCTGCTTCGCCGCCGACGATAATCGTGCCAGCCAGCATTTCGTAACCGAGGTAATCGCCGCAGTCGTTCACCACGGCGATCGTTCCGCGCCGCATCCGATGTCCGACTTCGTTGCCGGCCGTGCCCAAGATGAACAGACTTCCGCCTGCCATGCCTCGCTTTTCACCCGGTAGTGGACAGCCGACGCGGTCGCCGACGTTTCCGAGAACCTTGACGAAGCCCCCCTTCATGCCTTCCGCCAGGTTGTTGCCGACGCGGCCATGAATGTACAGCGATCCGCCCGTCATCGATTGCCCGGCGTGGTTTCCGACCGGACCTTGCACGAACAACGAGTCCGCCTCGAGCCCGGCCCCGACGTTGTCCGCCTTCGACAAGTCGCCAATGATTCGCAGCGTATCAGGCCGACGCCCTCCCGCTTCGATATCGAACAACTCGCCGAGTTGCACCTGGTGTTTGCCCTGCCAAACCGTCACGCGCGAAGCTTCGTCGGCCGACATCGGCAACAGCCGCGACGGCAAAACGCCTCGTAGATCGAGAGAGACCGTGATATCGTGACGTAGTCGGAGCTTCATCGCACAAACCAACCGGTGAGCAGTAAAAAGAAGACCCCTTCAATATAACCGACCCGGAAATCGACATCATGACCACAGTGCCCCTTTCCAAACGAGCCGCGTTGATTGTTTGCGGTGGTCGCAGTCGCCGCATGGGGCAATCGAAGCCGCACCTTCCTTTCGGCGACGAAACGATGCTGGAACGTGTCGTTCGAATCGTTTCGCCGGCGGTGTCGGATGTCATCTTGCTGACCGCCAAAGAACAGACACTGCCGGAAGTCCCTTACGACGTAACCATGCTGCCTGATCGCGTGGAAGACCAAGGCCCCGCGGCGGCGATCTATGAAGGCCTGAAGTATGTGACCGGCTGGTCCGAGGCCGCGATCGTGCTGGGATGCGATCTGCCGTTGGTCTCGGAAGTTCAAATCGAGCTTTTGTTTGCTCGCTTACGTTTTCACGATGCCGTGATCCCTCGTTACGAGGGTTTTCCCCAACCTTTGGCCGCCGTATATGCCAACAGCGCGATGGAGAAATTCGAGGAAGTTCTGTTTTCAGGTAACCAGAAGCTGCTCGACTGCATCGAAATGCTCGATACGTGTTGGGTCACGCCGGAAGAGATCGCGCGCGTCGATCCCCATCAAGGCTTGCTCAAGAATGTGAACACGCCCGAAGCGTATCGCGAGGCATTACAATTGGCTGGGCTGGCACATCCGCTTGATTCCTAGCCGGCAAGGCAATTGCCGTTACCCCACACAACAACCTGACAACTCAACTCTTTCTGCTATTGGAATGATCGAATGGCTGACGCAGCTCAATGGGAACTGACCAAGCAACGGATCGCCTTCACCGACCATATGATTCGCGAATTCATCGAAGGCCTGGAACCAGAGTTGTGGTTCCGCATGCCTCAGGAAGGCGTGACCCACATTGCCTGGCAGGTCGGGCACATCACCATCGCTACCTATGGCCTGGGTATGCTGCGGATTCGAGGCAAGCGAGCGGATGACGCCGCCCTGATGCCGGAAAGCTATTCGGCCCACTTTGGCCGTGGCAGCGTTCCCTCGACCGACCAAACGATCTACCCGTCGGTGGAACGCATGGTCGAGATCTACAAGAAGGTGCACGACGCGTTGAAGGAAGAGATGGAAACCTACACGCTCGATCAGCTCGACGAGCCTAGCCTGCCCGATCATCCGCTGTTCAAGACCAAGTTCGACACGCTCATTTTCTTGCCGTATCACGCGATGATGCACATGGGGCAGATGGGTCTGCTGCGTCGCCTGGCAGGCAAAGATCCCCTGCGTTAAGCCGAATCCATCAACCAATCCTAATGAAGCACCCGTCGTCGAAATCCCCGATGGCGAGTGCTTTGTTCGTTTCTTGATCCGATTCCGAGCGTGCGCCACCCACATATTTCCAATAATCGCTTGAATTTACGTAACAAACTTCATCGACGATTGTGCGGAAAATCGAATTCAAAGGTTTGAACTTGGAGAAGCAACCGCTTATCATGATGGTCCTATTCGGGGGGGAGGCAACGCCTCTTCCCTGCCTACTTAACCATCTATCTTTTTGCGTGTGACCTTCCCGATCGGCCCTGGGCAAGAATCGATGGAAACGTCCTGAGCCTGGGAACACTTCGTGATTGAAGTAGTGAACCTCGTCAAAACCTTCGGCAGCAACACGGCGCTGCAAGGAATCAACTTTACGGTTCGCCCCGGCGAAGCCACTGGTTGCCTGGGGCCCAACGGAGCTGGCAAGTCGACGACGTTGAAGATTCTCGCAGGCCTGGTGCGTCCCACCTCGGGCGAAGTCCGCATCTGCGGCCACGACCTGTTGACTGAACCGCTGGAAGTGAAACGCCGCATCGGATACGTGCCAGAGACCGCGGCGATGTACTCCGGGCTGACCGCCAACGAATACCTTTCGCTGGTCGCCGAGTTGTATCACATCGATCGCGAGCAAGCCGCCGACAAAATTCGTACGCTGCTGGAAGGCTTCCAACTGACCGAAGCCGCCGATCGACAGATCGATGCCCTCTCGAAAGGAATGCGGCAGAAGGTTCTCATCAGCAGCGCACTGCTGCACGACCCCGATGTCTTGATCTTCGACGAACCGCTCAATGGCCTCGACGTAAATGCCGCGCTGACGTTTCGCCGGCTGGTCGAAGGCCTGATCGATCAAGGCAAAACGGTCCTCTACTGTTCGCACATTCTGGATGTCGTCGAACGGCTCTGCAGCCGCGTGATCGTGCTGCATCATGGACAGATCGTGGCGGATGACCAGACGAAAACGCTTCTCTCGAGCACGCCGAAAGGTTCGCTCGAAGCGGTCTTCCAGGAGCTGACCCGACTGTCGCCCGAGATCGAACGCGATGCCGCGATGGTCAGTGGCCAGTCGCCGATTGGCAATCCTCCTTCGTCACTGCCACGGAGGAATGGTTAATGATTGGCTGGCTGGCCAGTTTGCTCACGGCCCAGGGAATCGATGCGCGGCAGTTCTTCGCGCTCACGAAAGCGTTCCTGCTTTCTGACCTGCGCGGCATGCACTACACCAAAGCGACCGGCACCAAGCCGTCGCACGTGGTGAGCCCTTTGTTTTGGGTGGTTGGTCAGTGCCTGACGTTGTCGGCAATTGCCAGCCTCGTGCTGTTCATGCGGGTCGAGGTCTTCTTCTTTTCGTTCGTGAATCTCTCGCTGGCGGTCGTGGTGATTGCCACGACGGTACTCGTCGAATTTCAAGAAGTGGTGCTGAATCCGAAAGACCTGATGATCCTCGGACCACGTCCGATCTCGCCACGCACCTACACCGCCGCACGCTTTGCCAATCTGCTGTTGTACGTCGCGATGATGTTCCTGGCACTCACCATTCAGCCAGCGATCGTCGGCATCGGCCTTCGCGACACCGGTCCCTGGTTCGCGCCTGCTTACCTGCTCGCTTCGTTCACCGGCTGCAGCGTGATGGTATGCGTGGTGATTCTTGGCCTGTCAGCGCTTGGCAATTCCGAGACGCTGGAAGGTTGGAAGACCGTCCTGGCCTGGACGCAAATCATCTTGATCCTGGTCGCCGGGTATGGCGCTCAGATGATGTTTCGCGACAAACAATCGCAACTGGAAGTCTGGGGAGCGTTCCCGCCAGAATGGATCGAATATTTGCCGACAACCTGGCTGGCCCGCTTCGTCGAACAAGCCTCCATCACGCCCAGCTTTTCGACGCTAACCATTGGCGGACTGATGTTGTTGTTCACGGCGGTTTGCCTGGCGGTCACGGTTCGCTGCGTCGCTTTCCTCTACAAGTCGATGCAGCCGCTGACCGTTCAGATTCGCCATCGTCCGATGAAGCCTGGCACGCTGGGTGGCCTCGCGTTTGGAGCCGGCCATCCGCTGGCTCGCGGCCCAGAGCAGCGCGTCGGCTTCTGGCTCTGCGGCAAGCTGTTGTGGCGGGATGGTAACCTGCGAATGCGAAGCTTGTTGCCGTTCAGCATGCCCTTGGCCGCCGTCGGTTTGGCGATCGCGACCGGACAGTTCGCCAACCCGATGACCAATCACGATCCCGCCCAGGTCACCTTGCCGATCTTGGCCGTTTACCTGATTGCGTTGAGCGTTCCGCATTTGATTTACAACCTCACCTTCAATGACGATCACGACGCTGCGTGGCTGCTGCGATGTGCGCCACTTCGCCAGCCGATCGGCTTGGGGTTGGGAGTCGCGAAAGCGGTCATGTTCTGGATCATCACCCCGACCTGCGTCGCCTTCGCCGGCGTCGCGCTGTGGCAATGGGGCGATCCTGCGGCGGCGCTGCTTCATGCTTCGCTGGCGTGGCTTTTGTCTTGGGTGATGGCGCTCGCGGCGCTATGGCTGGCCGTGCCAGACCTACCCTTTTCCAGGGCCCCTGACCGTGGCGGTTCGACCGGGCCGGTACTGGTCACCGCGGCCTTATCAGGCCTGGCGATGCAGTGGGGAGCGTTGCACTACTTCTTTGCCGCTTCGATCTTCTTTTGGATCGTCAGCTTCGTGGTAGCGCTGCTGCTGATGATCCCGCTGCTGAAGAAAGCCGACCATCGCTTCCGCAAACTGGCAGGAGGCATGGCGTGAAGATCTCGAAAGCTGAACTTCGCTCGGCCAAAATCCAAGGCCTGATGCTGATTGGCGTGCTGCTAGGTGCGATCGGTTTGGCCGTCGTCTCGCTGTGCGTTCGCGAACTGTTCTTCGAGAAGTACGTCCGCGAGAAGTTTCCAGAGATCACCGAAAAAGTCACCAGACGAGCCCAGTTCCTGGTCGAGACCAATCCCGCCAACAATCCCAATCCGGTCGAGTCGACCGAAGAGGAATGGTTGTACGCGGCATGGATTCAAGACGAACAACTCGATCCCCAGGGAAGCCTGGCTCAGCAATTATTTGAACTTGCCCCCGAACACATGCTCGATCGCTGCTGTCGAACCCTGGTGGTCGGCAATATCGAGCAACGCCAGCGAGCGCTGCAGCTGTTAAGCTTTGCACCGCCGCAGGATCATGTCGACGAAATTCGTCGGCTGGCAACCTATGCCCGCGAGAAGTCTTCTCGCCGGGAAGAAGCTGCCTTGGTAACCGCGGCAGATGGGCTGTTGGCCCGTTTGCCCCAGGGAAAGAATCCCTGAGGACTTCCTTTTAACTCGTTAACAACGAACTTCGGCAAATGAAAAAGGAAACACATCATGAGTGATGATGGCGACGGCGGAATCATGGGTTGGGTGATCTTCATCCTGATCTTTGGGGTTGGCAACTTGATCCTGTACATGACGACCGGGATCTTCTTCATTCCAATTCCACGACGATAGAGACGTGAGCACGACCCAGTCTCCTCCGGCAACTTCTCCGGCCCGAACTCCGCCCCCCAAGTACTGGCTGTGGCCGATTCGGATTCCGGCGAAGATTGCCTCGCGAACCTTGCGCATGGCGCGGAAGCTCGACGATCGACTCGCGCCGTGGTACCTCTGGTACCCGGCCGCGATGATCGCTGGCTCGCTTCCGATGCTGGTGGCCTATTTGCTAGGTACCCCCGGCGGCCAGCTTGGTTCGTCCTTGCTGTTAACCCCGCTGCTGGTCGCGGCCGTATCGCGAGATTCGATGCTGCGCGGCCTGGGTGCGCTGGCCCTTGGCTTTCTGGCCCACTGCGCCCTGGTAATCACGTTGACCTACAACGATCCCAACGGAGTCGCGGCGATCTATCCGCGCGGTGAAGATTATTGGCAGGTCACACTGCAGTGGGTCTTATCGGGCCAAAGCCCTGAATATGAACTAAGCCATTGGCTTTGGGCTCATGTTCAGTTGATGCTCGCGTCGACCTTCTTCTCGTTCACTTCGCTCGGCTCTGTCACCTTGTGGCAAGGCTTTCAGGAAGTCGACTTGATGAACTGCTATGTCGGCAACATGCTGATCCACTCGAAGAACCCATTCACCACGCTGCTGGTGGGCTGGCACATCTGGTCGATTACGCGTGGGTTGGGCTACCTGCTGCTGACATTTGAGGTCACCAGTTACTCGCTGGAAAGAATGACCAAGGTTCGCCTCAGTACCCGGCTACGGCGCATCCGGCGCTGGCAGATCGGGATTGGCTTCCTGGTTCTCGACGGCGTTTTGAAATACAACCTGCTGGAAATCGTCCGGCAATCACTCGAAAACAACCTGACAACGTGATCCACTCTCGCAAGGAGAATGCATATGGTTAAGGGTCCCGGCTATACCATCGACGACCTGATTTATTACACCGGCCTCTTCGCAGGCCTGATCGGAACCTTCCTGACGCTCAACGCAGTCGTCCCGGAATGGCCCCACATCGTCAAGCTGATCATCGCCGGTATCGTCGGCATCGGCCTGGGCTGGTGCTGCACCACCTTCTTCAGCCGCAGCAGCAACGACCGCTTCGACTAACCCAAGTCGAAAACTACCCCCAAGAAACAGCAAAAGGACTTAGGCCATCAAGGCGTAAGTCCTTTTCTGCTCGAATTTTACCGTAAGCGGAGGACAAGGGATTCGGCGTTCCACGTTTTCGCAAACTATTGACCAATAACGATTTCGGCGCTAAGCCGTTGACGCAACTTGAGTTAGCCTCATCCGCTTCGACCGGCCTTATCTCGTCAAAACCTGGCTCAGGAGGTCACCAACAGGGACAAAACAGGGACAATCTTCCCCGAGAACTACGCAGCAAAACCTGGCAAGTCTACCTTGTCCTACTCCTGACGTTTTTTCTGCTCGCTGCGACTGTCGGGCACAACGATACGGCCGATCTGCTGCCCCGCGCCAAACGTCGTCGCCGACGTGCCCAAAAGGACCGCGGTCTCCCTGCCGACGAGGAGTTGCTTGCTCTCGCCAAGTCTTACCTGCAGTGGCAGCACAAGCTATGGCCCGAGCTGTCGAGAAAGGGCAAGATCTCGAAGTGCACGTCAGCGATCCTGACTGAAATGGTCGCTGACCTTAAACATAGACACCGCGGCGGCTCGGTCAACGTCACGACCCTCGAAGTCTTTCACAAGCTGAAGCTGAAACTGGCCGGCAGCTACTGCCGGTTCAGCTGCGACCGGAGCGATCCGACGTCGATCATCGACCAGTTGACCAACACGCTCACGAAGGCCAAAGAACGGGGTTACTTCATTCCCTGGGAGCTTGTTTACTGCGACTATGCCGTCAGCGGCCTCACGGCTAGCCGCCTTGGATACACGTCCTACAAGAACCTGCTCTCCGCCAAAGATGTGCTCTCGGCCACGTTCATCGATGACTTCACCCGCGCCTCTCGTGAGGAACTCGAATGGTGGAAACTCGCGGCGCTCTCCAAGTTCCATCGTAAGTCACTCTATGGCGCCTCCGACGGCTTCGACCTGGATGACGCCAACTCGGAAGTCATGATCACGGTCTATGGCCTCCTTTCGCGGCTCTTCATTAAACAACTTCGACAGAAGGTGAAGCGCGGCATGGGCGGGGCACACCGCCGCCGTCATGTACTAGGCCGACCTCCGCTCGGCTTCACCCGTAGCCGTCTCCGCGACGAATCAGGGCATCTCGTTCGTGACTCCCAAGGCACGCCCGTCAATGTCATCGCCATTGAACCTCGAACCAGCAAACTCGTCCGCTTGATCTTTTGGCTCTTTGTTAAGAAGCTCAAGTCCGCATACGAGATTGCCCAGTTTTTGAACTTGGTATCGGCTGACGACTGGAATGGCTGGACTGAGAGCGGAATCAAGAAGATCCTGTCCAACCATGCCTACCGAGGCCTGTTCATCTGGAACAAGACCAGGAAGGAGTACAACCCAGAGACCGAACGGGACGAGGTCATGCGCAACCCGCACAAGGAGTGGGTCATCCAGCGCCATCGAGACCTCGCGTTTATCCCCAAGCAGCGGTTCTTGGCCGCATACTGGCGACTCAAGCAAACTCGCAGGAAGTCTCCAACCAAGCGAAGCCGCAATCAGCTTTCTGCTTCGACACTTTTCAGTGGCACGCTCTTTTGTGCGTCCTGTGACCAGGAACTGAAACTGATCCGCTCCGCCGGAAAGTATCAGCAAATCGCCTGTATGAACGGTTCGTTCCGTGTCCATGGCTGTCAGCTCACGACGTCGAAGAGCGTTCGCATTATCGAGAAGTGCCTCTTGAAGTACATGCTCGACGTCCTCCTGACCGAGGAGGCGGTCGAGACGCTCGTCTCACGGGCCAATAAGTACTTGGCCAGCCAGAGCCTGAAGCCGCGGCAAAATGACAAACGCTTCAAGAAGTCGATCGAGGAAAAGCAGGCCAAGATTGATAAGTTAGTCCGCCTGTCAGAAGATGCCGACGACGACCTCTGCCAAGGCTACAAGAGACGAATCCTCGCGATCCAAAACGAGGTGAACCAACTGAAGGAAAAACTCAGGGAGATTCGCAAACACAATGCGTCTGTCCCTCCCCTGCTAGATACGCCCCAAGTGAAAGAATACCTGAAGGAAGCTCGCGTCCTCCTCAACCAGGACATCCCTGTCGCCGCCGCAGCGATTCGTGCCCTAACAGGCAATATCACCATTTCCCAAGAGCCTATCCCTGGCCGGAAAACCGGCGCTCGCTGGATCGCCAAATTCCGGCCGGATTTGGTATCCCTGCTCCGCCGTCTGGCCCGAGATCAGAATTATCCAGATTCCATCACTTTGGAGTACCTGAGTAACGCAAACTGGACAATTCCCGAGATGGTGGAAGTTCCCCTCGAACACATCACACAATATCAAAAACTAGGTCCGAAATTCGCTGAACTATTCCGTCAGGGTGCCAGGGTACAAGAATTGGCCGATTCATTCGGCATGCCCTGGAAACAGGCAAAAGAAATCCTAGACTTCGGCCTCACCGGCAAACTTCCACGTTGGACGAACAATGGTCGTCCCGAAAGTAAGAAACGGGGGCAGGCGAAGCACCTTGTGATCCAGGACGACGTCGTCCGACTCCGTGACGAAGAACTGCGAAGCATACTTAAGATCAAATCATGGCTGCTCAAGAACCGGGATATTGAGGTATCCGAGTCAACGATCCGCAGGGCCTACGCGGAAGCTCACAAAGACGAGATCCATAACGCCGTCATGAAGGGCGAAACACCCAATCGTGGCCGGTCGCGCCGGATTTCTCGTGAGACAATCCAAATGATTCGCAAGCTTTTGGTAGAAGGAAAGCTCACGGCAAGGGAGATTGCTCGGAAAGCCGGGGTGAGCTCCCAAACGGTTGAGAGAGAAAGGAAGCTGCTCAAATAAACAACTCCGGCCTCCCAGGAGCCGCTACACCATGAATAATCGGCCTTCAGATTTAACATGGCAAGTAGAATCGGCTCTGGAGCAATTGTAGACGTGACTTTCACGTGAAAGCATCAAAATCCTGAGAAGCGATTTCGAGTATCTTTAGTGCCTGAGCTGCCTGTTTAAGCGAAGGCACCCGTTCCCAACCATCAGAAGCGTATCCACTCAAGGTGTGAGCAATACCCGATTGCCATGCCTTTAGTTTCCCAGAACGCCTCCCCCAGTCACTAATCTCAAACCAAGTTGCCGCTGGAATTTGCATAACTCGAGCGATCGATTCCTCATCGGCAGCGCTCAACCGATTGGTGGCGTTTCGTGTCTTTTCACCAACCATCGATTGAGGTTGAATCGCAGAAAGTTCTACTTGTAGCGCTGCTGGAATGTGCAACGAAAGTGATCGCACCTGATTCCAACACTCTTCCTTCTTCGCCCATTCGGTAACGTTCCGTCCCTTTGCTCCTTCCACAATGGCTTCATAAATCAAAGGGGCCCACTTCCTCAATGTTTCCTCAATGCCAGCACTTATGTTTTGAGTTCCCCAAATTGTCTTTAAATCAAGTCTACCTGCACAGCGATGTGCAAGGTACGCGACAGTGTAGCAGACAACATTTGCCCCATATGCGGGAATCTTTAACTGTCGAATAACCTTCTGGGTTTTCAAGAACAGAATCGCTTTTGCAATTAGTTCTTTGTAGTATTCGGTATCCGGTGACCACTCTTTTGGATGCTTCTGCACTCTGAGCATGAACTCTACGAAGTTCTTCTGGGCACCACGGCTGACGACATTTGGCAAGAGATCCCAACTGTTGATAAATTTCGCAAGGTCCGTCTTGCTAAATTTCTGAGATGTGGGGCACTTCGCCTCGAATTGACGTTTTCTGGCAGGTGTAGATGCTTCTTTCGCTTTCGCAACTTGGTACTGACCGCGGGCACGTTCATAAAACCAACGACTTTGTTCACCAGGGCACCACGTTGTTTCCGAAAGTCTCTCAATTTCAATATGGTATACATCATTCGCGGAGAAATCTGCTTCTCTGACAGCATTTTGACTGTTTGCATATCGCGAGATCAATGGAACGATCTCCTGCATTCGCGAAGGGGAAACAACCGTAATCTTTGCCTGCACGAAGACATTGGAAAGATCTGCCTTATCTTCCTTTGCGGCTCGATGAATTGAAGCAGTTGTTTGGCCTCCATTCACGATCTGAAGGTCACGAATTAGGGCAATTCCTGATATACCACCCTCGTGAACTAGCTCAACATGTTCCGCGGTTGCAGAGATACCGTTGTTATATGCAAGGAATCGTTCTGGTTGATTTTTTAAGGTGTCACGAATTCCTCGATTAACCTTTCCCTTCGCCTGAAGGAATGACCGAACGTTCAATTCGAGCAAGCGTGACCCGAATTCATCATATAGCTCACTTAGCATTGGACCAGGAATCATCGCAACGTACGCGGTGTAATCCTGAAGATCCTGAGGAATACTTAAGCACCTCAATGGACTGCCGAAGCGTTTCCGAAAGTCAATAGTTACAGATTCATGGGGACTCTGTGCGAGCGATACCCGGAAGAGTCGCTCGATATCCCATACTTCAAACCGGATGTGAACTCCAGAAATCTCAGTCTCTGGTAGTGAAGACAATGGAGATAGACCATCTGTCAAAAAGAAACATCGAATACGTTCAATTTCAGCCCGTAACTCAAATATTCTTTCCACCATTCCATAGACTTCATACGCCTCCTCCATCTCTTTATGCAGGCCATTAGTTGCGACCCGGTAAAAACGGACCAGTTGTTCAATCGTCCGTGTTACTTCACTTTTCGCAAGACGCGACGGAGATTCACTATGGGAATAGGTCGTAACGAACAAATCAAGTTGCCGCGTCTCTTCGTCGACTGCAAAGGCGTTAATCTTCACGATACCCTTGCCTGTTCTTCGGCAAAAAAAACAGACTTCAGCGTCGTCGATCACTCCTGCCTCGGCAAGGTATTCAGCAACAAGAGTCGTAAAAACATTCTCTCTGAATTCTGCTTGTCCGTCTTCAGCATCTACAGTTGCCCGCGCCAATACTTCGGCCCGAAGCTGCTGCGAAAAGTGGAGTAATCCTGAGTCATCCGCCATAGTTGTTTCCCACAGTGTCCAGGACAGTAAGCATGTCTTCTTCGAATGGCAGGCATGCCGTCATCTCGATGGAATAACGAAGGTCACCGATTCCACTTGGGAGAAATTCTGGTGCGATTCGGGGAAATCCCTCGCGTACATGGAAAGTTCTACACTCACGTGCAAAGTAAGTAACGGCCTCATACATCGACCGGTGAGCATCAAGGTAGCCAGCTGCAACTAGCCGATTCGCAAGAAGCTCACGAGCCACGGCACTGGAAGCTGCAAGTTCCCGAATTTCATCGATCAGTCCTGGAAGCGTAACACCACCACTGGGGCGGACATCCAGTAGCCAGAAAAGGAGATAAAGATACTCCAGCCCTGAAGGGTCAAGTTGTCGCGAATTACTAATACGGAGTTTTACTTGGGAGTTTGCCGACGTTGATTTTACTTCCAATGCAGACATGCCGATTACGAAGTCCTGATTAGCTCCTTCCGGCCCAGTCCAGGCTGAGACCGCAGCGGTAATTCCAAACTTCGGTGCAAGAATGTCCCGGATCGTTAGTAGCTCCGAATACAAACCTTGTTGTTCTTCCTTCCCTAGTCCTGCCAAATTCTTCCGAAAAAACGCCTGCCAATGATGAAGTCTGTCAAGAAACACCGTCAGTGCATCAGCTTCGGTGGTAGCCTTCAACATCCGAGAAACGATGTCTTCACAGAGAGCCTTGAACACATCATCATAAGTTCCGGACACAGAAGAAAGCACAATGCGGACACGGCCCTCACGACCGGGAGCAATCAATTCTGGTTCAACTGTAAAACCGGCGCAGACCGGGTAGACGACCTTACCGGAAACAAGTTTAGCGGGAATCTCAATGAATAACGCAAGACGATTTTCTGGTCGGTGGATGCCTACGAAAACATCGCAAGGGGCATCAGAAGACACGCGGAGATACGCGAGACCATTCTGAACCGATTGATCGCTATATAATTGCCGCCAAACGGTCACAAATCGGTCTTCAATCACTCGTTTCGTACTCCTGTGACCAGTAGACGTTGTTCACTTCAAAGCTAACCTCGATGGCGTTTGGATCCTCCGGAAAACAAGCTGCCATACCGATAATAGGCGCGCCGTTCTCGCCTTCGCGGGATCTACCTTTTGGATCGATTGGATATATGAGAAGAAGTCCTCTCGACTTAGGGCGTGCTTTCCTCATTTCCGTTCGCATCTGAGAGGTCTTCGGCCGCTTGTCCTCCTCCGGAATCTCTTCGTCGAGCAATCTTGCATCGTAGGCCATTTGGAAAGCTCGTTGATACTCGGCCGAGTTCAAATCCAATGCCTCATCTCGAGCACTGCCGACGCGACGGATCACAAACGAGTCATGATTCTCTTGTTGGTCCTCGGGTATTCGACCGTGCCACTTTCGCTGAACCATTGATATCTCCCCGAATGGGAATCCATCGAATGCCCTACCATCTCCGCTCAACATCGCCAATGTCCAAGATGTCAAGCATCCGCGAGAGTTCTGTCGCTCAATAAACTCAGCAATTAGCCGGGTATTGATGCTTCTTGGATGCGGAAGAAAGCCATTCAGATACTCACATAGAATGTCAGCAGGCACATCTTTCCACGCAGCCGCCCCTGTCCACTTATGGCCTCTACCGTGCAGCCTGTCTCTGACAGGATTCCTCTCTATTGGAATTCCCGATTCTTTTAATTTGCGAATCAAAGAGACTGTTGCCGCCATATTAGCTTGCAACTTATCCTCATCTCTATGGAAAACCGTTGTCTCGGAGACTTTACCAGCGAATGAAATATCTAGACGCGTGCCATGCCGCATCTTTACCTGAGACGTAACCAGCAACTGCGGGTGTGAACGTACTTTGAGCCCGTAATCCTTTGGCGTGCCACCTACATTTGCCATATGATCAAATTCGCGACGCAATTCATCATTCGCTACAGCGATATGCCCGAACCACTCAATCAAGTCCGGTGTAGTATAGAGCCGACATAAGTCGATATAACCTGGCCGGTATCCAAACCATCGCCCCATTTGCATGAGCGTATCATACATCTTGGACGAACGAAGGAAATAACTAACGGATAGCCCTTCCAAGGTGAGCCCCCGTGCGAGTTTGTCGCCTCCGATCGCGATGACGTTCAGACCAGTCTCTCGATGGGTCTCGTAATCTATGACATCTCTTGCGGAACCGTTGAACTCGCGAACCTGGATAGAAGCTGCTGACTGAAGAAGAAACGGTTCAACTTCTTCCCAAGTCACTAAATCGCATGACTCGTCATCGATTGCGGACATTGTTGTCTCATAATCCGATGTCCATAGTCCAAAGAGCTCATCTGTTATTCTTGGAGTGGCATCGCCATCCCCATATTTAAGTCGGTTGGTTACGCTGGCCAGTGCAGCTTCAACCTGACGACAAACGATATGCTGGACGTCCACAAACCGTGTAACATGCACAAGCATCGAATTGTGCTGTCCCACCTGCCCGCGTGCGAGCCGAACAGCCCTAGTCAGAATGAAGGAAAGAATTGCTTTCCGCAACGAAGGGGGAACTTCATCTCTGCCGTTATAGCTTGGTTCGTGGTGGCGAGTGTGCCTAGGAGGCATCCATCCTTCCCGCTCATCAAAATCAAGCGAGTCTGCATGATCGTCGACTTCGCGGGTGATCGGCAAGCCTTCGGCGCCATCAATGTCCGCGTCCCGATCGTCGATTCCGAATATTTCCCGCGGTCCATAGTAATTCGAAGGAGCCTTCAAATTTGTAATAAAACTTCGGGGAAATAGGTCGTCTCCGTATCGTTCATGAGGCGCGCTATCGTGAATAAAAATGTTAGCAAACGGCGTCGCGGTGTAACCAACATACGAACTTTGTTGAAACAGGTGCAGCAGTTCACGGATCCGCTGATTGGTTATCGTTGGGTCATAATCTTTCTGTGGTACTCCCTGATCGTCTAGCGGAACTTCCT
The DNA here is from genome assembly GCF_039541315.1 of Bremerella cremea. Lineage (GTDB taxonomy): Bacteria > Planctomycetota > Planctomycetia > Pirellulales > Pirellulaceae > Bremerella > Bremerella cremea. The sequence continues at coordinate 1,862,602 of NZ_BAABFZ010000003.1, forward strand.
TGGTGTTAACTGAGCCATGATCCGCTTCGTCGTCGATAACTAGAAGTGGAACATTCGTCACATAAGGTCGTCCATTCAGTTCGTTGTTTGCTTTTCTCCTGAGAACCGCAAGCAAATTCTTCAACACAGAACCGTTTTTCTTCACCACGAAAAGTAGAGCATTGTTGCCCGGGTGAATATTAAAATGATCGGCGTTTGCCTTCTTGAAGTCACCTTTTTCAAGACGATGTGTGTTTGTATCTGGCCGCAGAGATCGATCGATCAGGCCAACTCCGATTGGCGGCGTTGCACCATCATGCTCCTGAGTCGGATCGCTGTTGTAGCCCAAGAAGCCCTCATCCAGCCGTACCTGAGTCTGACTTCGCAGACTGTTCGTCAGACCTGCGAGTACTACAATCAACTTGTACCCCGCGTCAACAGCCTTACAGATAAGGCCCGTATAGTTTGCGGTCTTACCTGACTGCACGTGCCCAACGACCATACCACGACGGTCCCATTCTCCATCTCGCTTTGGATTACCTAGTCGAGCCAGGGTTTCATTCGTTAATCTCTCAAGACTTTCAACACTCGCTGGGCTCCATCCTTTTTGCTGCAACATCTGCTTATATCGCGACCAGTAACGCCATTCAATTCCAGCTCGAGCTTCAGCAAGCCACGGAACATGCCCAGTGGAATCCTCAAGGGTCCTTGCGATGCCAACCGTTTGAACAAGCATGGTTTCAAGTTCCCTGATCAGCGATTCGCGATCGACACCATCCCAAGTGCCCATGCTAAGCACAAGATCAACTTGTTGCGTGATTGCTTCACGCTGTAGTTGCCCCTGGGCTTCTTCTCGTTTCTTTTGCAACATCATCGACGCCATCGATCGAACAATCTCGTAGTTGGAATTCACTGAACTATTCCTCGCAAACTATTGATGACAGAAGATGCATATGCTCTCGAAACGGAGCCATATTACCTAACCGTTTGCACGCTTGGTCGTGCGTAAGTCGCTCGACACTCCTTAGAGCTCGATAAACGCTGGTCATTACCTCAATTACAATTTTATCTTCAGCACGCTCAAATGGGCGGGCATGCGTGTCCGGGCGTTCCGCAACGTCAAGCCAAATCTGCTGGACTGGAACGGTCTCTTCCAAAAGCTTTAACAAGCTCTCAAGCTCTTTTGAAACTTGCTGCCCTGCTTGCATTAGCTGGCGGACGGCTGCACTTCCCCGATCAATCCGGTAAATCGTCCGTCCGTCACGAACACCGGGCTTCCACACATGCTCGACTTCTGTAGATTGGCGACGACTCGAGTAAACTCCCCGATGCGCAAACACCTGCCTGGCCTTGTCCCGGACTAGTTCCGCGAGTTGCCTCAATCGTTTTCGCACTCGAGCAGGTGGACGAGCGGTTGACTTCTTAACATCAATTTGCCATTCCCCATCCACACTGTTAGGGATATCAATTGAAATTCGACTAAGTTTGTAGTGCTCATCCTTTGTCCAAGGACGAGGCTTCCCTAGACCCAGCCAACTACCGGCCACTAGCATTCTTTCGTTTCGGTAAACATAAAAACCCTGCTGAGAGTTCCAGCCTCTGGGTCCTGCGGCGAACTGATGTTCTTCTTCTTGCAGCTTATCCTTATGCGGAAGCACAAACCCCTGCACGACCACCTTCTGGCTTCCGAGTGTGATTGTTTCCTGAGGCTGCCATAATGTGGCAGAATGTGAGCTCATAAATGGATCCCACGGGGTGATCCGATGTTCTTCATCAGCACCATTGACATAGATTGACAATCGAGGCCTGCTTCCTTCGAGAAAACGATGGAACACCATTGCCAAATGTGTTACGACAGAATTTGCGATCTGATAAAAACGCTCCTGAGCGGAAGTATCAGAAACTTCGGAATCCCCTACGATCCGATCCAATTGCTCCCATAGAACCATAGTGCCATTCTCACGTTCTTCTAGTGGCGCAAGAAACGCTTCAGAGCCGGGAGCAGCTGAGCGGAGCAGACGCCAGCCCGAGTCGGATCCCGAGCTGGAAACTTCGGCGAGGTAGTCCAAGTCCCATCTCCGCACTGCGATAGGATCTCCAGACCTTCGGGAACCGACAGTCAAGCGGCGACATTGAGAAAAGGAGGCCGACTTGAGCCCTAAACCAAATCTTCCTAGATCCTTTGGATCACGCTGCTCCAAGGGGTGACGGCTTCCCGGTCGCATCGCGCAAACGAGCTCAGCCTCATCCATGCCGTTACCATCATCGGTCAACGTAATTCGGGAGTTCCGGCCACTCCAATGGAAATGAAGCCATACTTTCTTAGCTCCTGCCGAAATGCTGTTGTCAATTAAATCTGCAAGAGCAGTTTCCAACGTATAACCGAATGCGCGCATCGACTCTACTAGCGCAGACGCACATGGCTCAACAAGATCGAAATCAGAATCGTGGTGAGATGGGCTTCGAGGCGAGGAATTCATCGTAAGGGCGAGCGGCTCGTGAGGGACGTTAAAGCCCCCATTCTAGCGGCAGCATCCTAAGAGAGCCAGTCTCTTGGAGGGCAAATCAACCACCGGTGCTGGTGGTCTCTCTTTGCATCAGATTGCCTTCTTCGTCGAGCCGTATAAATGGAACCGGCCATAGAAGGTCGGAAAGAAAGGAAATGTAATCATTGCCTGGTGAATCAATGGGGCCCGACCTGAGAACGTCGGCATAGCAAGCAGCAGACACGGGTATCGGGGATCCGATCTCTGGTGTTCCAGTATCTACTACGCTCAGATCAGTTATGTCTGTCAAAGGACTTAGCAAGAGGCCAGATCTGTGGAGAAAGAAGGCGACATTGTTAGGTCTTTTATCCAACTCAACACGGATCTCATCCCGACGCCGGCCTATAGCTTCTATGACATCCCCCTTAAACACAAAAGCATTGCAGATAGTGAAATCACCCGGAGGCAATGTGATGGGGCAGACGACAACTAGAGACTTTCTCTGCTTAAGAAGCCCTAGAAAGTCCGTGTTTTCAATATTCCAAATCCCAATTCGGAACCCTCCCTTAACGGGAAAGGGTGTATTGGATGCTCCCGTCGCCAAACGCTCACGAAACCCCTCTTGAAGTTCTTCCCAAAGCTCAAGTCGCTTTTTGAATGCCTCTAATTGGTCGACTATCCGCATCGGATTCCCTTTCCGTAGTCACTTTCTCTGATCGATGCCCTAAGTGTTGCATTCATCCGTTTCGCAAGTGCATAAGCCATCAATGGAGGAACGGCATTTCCAATTTGCCTAAACGCCGGATTCATAGTTCCCAAGAATCGAAATCCATCTGGGAACGACTGAAGTCGTGCAGCCTCCCGTACGGAAATAGTTCGAGCCTGCGAGTCGTCGTAGTGGATATGAGAATATGTATCTTTACCGAGATGAGCCAACAGTGTTCTTGAAGGTAGATCGGACTCGAGCTTTCTCCATTTGTTTGGGAACTTACTAGGATCGTAAGGCGGTATGATTGAGCTTTTCAACTCTTCATGCTCGGGCGAATCAATACGGATGCGCTTCTTTTTCCGAGTTTCCTCACAAATCTGCTTTGCCAACTCATGGGCTTCTGGGTATTGGTCCCCTGGTCGCATACGGGCAAAGATTTGGTAATCACGCGGGAGGCTCCGTATCACATGATCAAAAACCCCCCCTTCATTCTCGAAACCTGGCCAACTTCTCATATCAAGTGCAAACTCGGACGGTTCCACATCATTGCAATAGGGACTGAACTCGTCGAAACGGCGCACGCCCCGTCGGAGTTCCCCCATCCGATGCAGCTCTCTTGCCAAAATCGGCTCAAGATCCTGTATGGCATCCCTGACAGTGACCGCCGGCTGAAGCCCAGGATGCGCCGATGGCGGCTCCTGGAAATAGTTCTCCGATTCATCATCAATCGGCAGGAGACGTTGTCCAGTTCGGTAACCATTTTCAACGAGAACTCTCATCGCAACATTGCGAGTTCCGTCGTAGCCACGCGGCAGCTGAACCCAATGCGTTGGTTCTGGAAACTCGACTGATGCACCGAGTTCCTTGCGGTACGCGATAAGGAACATCCTCTCACGCATCTGCGGAACCCCGTAGAATGCGGCGTTCAGCAGCGTGTAACTACAGGAATAGCCAATCTCATCCAGAACCTCTGAGACCTCGTTAGCCACGTTATGACCACCGAAGTTCATTACGTCCGGAACATTCTCCATGAGAATTGCTAGTGGCTGCAGCTCGCGAACGAATTGTAGATATCGGAGGTAAAGATTACTTCGTGGATCTCTCAGAAACGCTTCAGGATGTTCATCAATCTCACGAAGTTTCGCTCGCCCGACCCTTGCAAAGGCTTGGCATGGAGGCCCACCAACTATGACGTCAATGGAACTCCTCGCATGGCCTGGAATCTGGAGTGCCCTAAGCAGTTCCGCCGGTTCCACCTCAGTAATATCGGTCGGTACGGCATGAGGAGAGGTCGAGGTAATTCCATCATGAAAATTGTTCGCATGTGACTGAACGGCATGGGGATCATTTTCTAACGCCGCAATAATGTCGAACCCTGCCCTCTGAAACCCCAGTGAAAGCCCACCACATCCTGAGAAAAGGTCGAGGACACGCAAGGCCTGCCCTGACGCGAAACGGCTGATTTTGGCAGCAACCGACTTTTTTGCTTTCATTTGTCTTGCCCGTCTACTCTACGGCTTCGGAAGCCGGTTTCTTCGCTTCAGCGGTGGAAGTGTCTCATTCGCATCGTGTACCGCCTTCCAGTTCGCTCGCAAGACTCCCGCCCGATCCACAATTCGGGCGATACAGTCAACCGCATCCGCCTCAACTTGGTGCTCCCATAAGCGAATGACCTTCCACCCCCTTCGCCGAAGCTTGCGTCTATTCGAGGTGTCACGCTGACGGTTTCTTTCAATCTTCTGCCGCCAAGTATCGGAGAGTCGATGCTTCCATATGGGAAATCGCCACCCGTGCCAAAAGTCTCCGTCCACAAATACTACCGTAGAGGCCCGTCGAAACACGAAATCAGGTGTTCCAGCCAGATCACGACAGTGCTGCTCGAATTGCAAGCCACCAGCCGTTAACAGGCAGGCGATGTAACGCTCGGGGGTGGTATTTTTACCCTTGATGCGTGACATTAGTTTACTACGCTTTTCGACCGACATGATGTCGGGCATGCCTAGCACTCCTGGTTCGATGCACTCAAATCGGCGTCTATGGGATTGGAGTGTAATGGAACGTCCGCGCATCGCAAGGGTCAGCCGGTGTTACCGTTTTTGGCGTTTCAGTTGTATACATTCGGTAAATCGGTAGTTTTCGTAATTTTGCCAATTTGAGCAGCGAGCCGATATTTCATAAAAAAGACTTTCCGGCGCCGTTTAGCCCTCACGGCCTCCTATCACACCCACAAACTCATCCACCACGCGAATCTCATCCGCATCATCTTCCGTAATCGGGATCGGACAGTAGACAGGGTCTGGGTTCAAAGGTTGAAGCTCAATCGTTTGGTGAGTCCATCCATCTTCGTCAACTCGCTTGGTGGAGTGATAGCGTTTGACCGTGTAGCGCCCGCCGTCTTCGGGATCGAGATGCCTATTGACCTGCACGAGCAGCAGTCGACCCTCGCGAGTGCCCTGGGGACATGGCTGGAAAAGGCACCACGAACCAGACGGAATAACGGGCTCCATCGAGTGGCCGGTGACCTGGGCGGCGAACATCCCTTTTCGTAGTCGATACTCAGCGGCAGGAATCCAGCCGATCGCCGTAGTAGGACTGCCTGAGTCGCCCCAGCCGCCTGCAGCGACTACAAGGTCGTATACCGGGACATGGGTCGTGTACTCGTTCTCGGCTGCAATAGAATCAAGGATTTCCACGACTTCACTCTCGTCTGGAACCTCCGTCGTGGCGACAGGAGGATCGTCCGGTATACCTTCCGGCCTGGCATGCCACTCACCATTTACGGTGGTGAATTCAACCGAGAATCCTGTCCCAGGCAGGCCTGCATTTGGACCGAACCAATTTTGAAGCAGCTTCCCTAGTTGGTTAGCGGACTCTCCCATTGGTTTCGCCACGTTGCAAGCAACCTTCACAAATCTGAATTCCCAAAGTTCGCCATTAGGTAGCCTTACTGGCGTCACTCCAAAAGGCCGACCAGGTACCTTCGCCTTATCGGGTACAAAAAGAATCGGGCGACCATTTGCGTGGGAGACCTTGGCGACAAAGGTGACTTCGCCCAACTCAGGTTCGACCAGTCCTCTACTCTTCGCATACGCCGCAAGCCGCCAATCGACGATCTCCTCAGTCATCGCTTCAAGGGTAGGCCTCAATCGTTCGGGAATATCAAGAGCGAGTCCGAAACGATCACCATCTCGGTAAAACCAAATTTGTCCATTTTGAGCAGCAAGCCAGCGGCCAATCGGCCACTGAATCCACCATGCCGCCCAGGCGGCGTCGTTCGCTTCATCATGATCGATCGCGTGCCCGTCCCCTTCGATATCACGGCGGAGAATTTGGTGATTCTGAAGGTATCGTCGGCAACTCGCGGCGAACGCCTGCAGGTCAACTTCGCCAAACAACTTGCCCTGATCGAGCAGTACTCGCAAGACTACCATTTTGTACGACTTGTTTAGGTTGGTCGTCTCCAACACCTGTAGCCAATCATTAAACTGCGCTGCTACAGATTGTTCATCTGCGTCTAGGTCGCCTTCGGAGTCGGCAAAAGAAAACCAGCTCTCAGCTCCGGCCGAAATCGCACGTGGGAGAAAGCCACGAACGAAAACTTCCAGCATCGTCGGCCGCTTCCCAAGTTCGTCTCGGATACCACGGTAACCTTCGATCCCGGCTGTTCTTCCAGTGGGCAGAAACTCCTTTAGCATATCCCGGGCATCTAGTTCTACATCTAGCAAGCATCCTTCTGGCAAACTAGGAGGATCACCTTCGAGCCATTTCTTCAGTGCCTGCCAGCCTTCTTGTGATCTATGCAGCGACAACAGATGAATGATCCGATGGGCAAAGATGCGGTGATTTCCAACGAAATCGATCACGAGCAAACGAGACTTCCCCTCGCTTGCTCGAAGCCCGCGGCCTAGCTGCTGAAGGAAAATGACTTTGGATTCCGTTGGTCGCAGCATGACGACCCGATCAACGGCTGGGATATCAAGCCCCTCGTTAAACATATCGACCACGCACAGCGTCTGTAGTTTGCCCGTCCGCAATCCTTCGAGCGAGTCGCCGTAGCTATCGCCGCCACCGCCGGAAAAGACGGCTGCTGATGTCATGCCCGCTGATCGCAACCAGTTTCTAGCAAACAAGGCATGCCGCCGCGAACAGCAGAAGACTAATGTCCTTTCGCCATGGTGCGTCTGCAAGGCCTGCCAGAGCCGATCCATTCTCTCGCTCTTTTCGACCCGTGCCTCCAACTCTTCCAGATCGAACCGACCGTTTCGCCACGGGATCTGCTCGAAGTCAACCGTATCCTTTATCTCGATGTAGTGAAACGGCACGAGCGACTCTTCAGCAATGCCATCGCCAATGGTCGCATGATAGGCCAAATTGTCATCGAAAATTGCAGCCACATCAAAGCCGTCCGTCCGCTCAGGCGTCGCCGTCAGTCCTAGGAAAAAGCCAGAGCTGATCTGTGCCAGGACGCGCCGATAGCTTGGAGCATGGGCATGATGGACTTCATCGACGATCACATAGTCAAACTCTTCCTGGGCGATCCGCTCCAGCCCCTCAGGACGAGATAACTTCTGCACCGAGGCAATCACCAGATCGCCGGCCAAGTCGCTTCTACTGCCGATGTACCAGGCCGTTATACCGTCGGAAAACGCAGCGTCGAGAACTCGTGAAATGGCCGCCTCTGCTTGGGCGAGAATGTGTGCACGATGAGCAATCACCAAAACCCGGGGACGGCGATTTAGAGCCGTGCCAACCTGCCGGGCGTCAAATGCTGCGAGCCAAGTCTTCCCCATGCCGGTTGCTACCGCGATGAGCGCCCGCTGGTATCCGGCAGTTCGCAAACGATCGAGAGCGGCCAGAGCCTCTTTCTGCCAAGGACGAGGTGTTAGGTTAACTTCACGGACATCGCCTGATTCCGGGACAAAATGATCTGTCCGGTACTTGGCGGCAAGTTCTGCGTAGCGCTCGACAATTTGTGGAGTCAAGGGTGAAGCGAGTTTCCAAAATGATTCAAACTCACTGATACTCTGGGCATGCGCTTGTGGATCTTGTTCCTGCTTCGATAGTAAATTCCACTCAATGCCTGTCTGCAAAGCCGGCCCAGACAAGTTACTACTGCCAACCGAGAGAAACCCGCGGTGGTCATCCGCGATTCGCCAAGCCTTGGGATGGAATGAAGCCGGTTTGGTGGGAAGCTTTGCAATCTCGACTAACTTGACGAATAGTCGTTCTGTTTGAAACTCCTCGGCCGCTAAATCGCACCATCCCAAGAGCCTTCGCAAAGCCTGGGCATCGGAGACATAAAGGTAATCGCTTACCAATATTCGTACCCGGGCCTCGTTGCGAAGTGCGTCAAAAAGCCTCTCTTCGATCACATCAAGCCCTGAAAGCTGAACGAAGGACGCTAATACATCGACAATTTTGGCTCCAGCAATCCTCCATGAAAGGTGGTCCCAAAGTGGTGAGTGAGGATGCCCAGAACTAAGTCGTAGACTCGACGGTCGAACCGTAGAATCACGCTCGATCGAAGGCTCCGCCAAATAATTTCCCATCTCGGGAATCACATGTCGAACGCCACCTCGGGGATCCGGCATATCTCCCAGGTACCTCGGAATCACATGGATATGCACATGCGGTACAGTCTGACCTGCCGCATCGCCAGCATTAAATCCAACGTTGTAACCATCGGGCGTCGGATCAAGCACCTCATCTAATTTAGCCCTGACTACATTGACTAACTTCATCAATCCAGCCTGCTCCACTGCAGACGCATCGAACCATGTCGGAACTAATCGTCGCGTAATTACCAAGGTATGCCCTGGGCTGACAGGAAATCTGTCAAATACAGCAAATGCGACCTTGTTAGAGGCAATCCAATCCGCAGGAGGAATAGAAAGAAACGGCGATGACGCCATGATGTGAACCGGAAGGCTTAGGGGATAATTCAGCGAGGCTAATTTGCAGTTGTCCCATGATCGGATGCCGGTGGTTTGGATGCAAGTGCTACGATCACGATGGATCAGAGCATCGATTGAACAGGACTAGAGATAAGTTCCACACCACTTTCTTACAAGTACTGCGTTTTCATTCGCTATATTAATCCTTTTGTTTCAAGGATTGCAGGAGTACTCGTTAAATCACCAATTAGGTACCTAGCGTCTTTTATATAGTCTTGTCTAGCAGGTGAGTCATTTCTCCTCGGAGGAGACTCCAGCCATTCTGCATTCTGCGGCGGCCCACGTTGGGCCGCCTTTTTTTTGTTTCTTGCTACCTATTTTCAGAAAGGAAACGTAATGTTTCGACTTCACGGAAAGAGCCTACATCGGCTCACACATGTAACGCATGCCGGCCGACGCCGGTCGCGAGACGGTGGAAAACCTCGGAGGCGACAAAATCGTAATCTCCGAAGCCAGAAACGATCACGAAGGGCATGTTGATGCAAACGCGAGATTTTGAAAACGAACAAGCTATCGATCAGTTGATTGAGCTTGTTAGTCGGCTTATCGCACGTGCCCAACTCATTGAATTTAAACAAGAAGATTCAGAATGCGAGGGATCGACCAGCCGTAACGGAGAGGCCCACTAGGCCGCTTCTTTAACTCGTATTTCCAATGCCACATAGGAGAACTAAATGAGCTTTCATGAGGATCGTCGACGACTCCAGGCGTTCAACCTGTCGATTCGACAACGGTTGGAGCAAGCAGAGGCCAGAATCCCTGAGATTAACCAGTTGATCGATCGTGTTGCCTGGCTCGGTGTAATGCCAAATTTGGCATTACTGGGTGATGTCGTGATCCAACGACCATATGGCGGAAACACCGGTCCGCAAGACTCGAGTCAAATCTTGCAGGCGGGGCTACTTCTGCCAGGTGGTCTCGGTGCAACGTTTTGGGATATGGAGGAACTCCTCCAACTTCGGAAGGAGAATGGTGGCATAGTTCCACATGCCGCGTCCCACTTTGTTCCGTTTGACGAACTCTCGCCAGGCGAAAAGGCAATTCTGTATCCGCATTTGGAAACGCTAGTCGATCGCTTCTGGCACCTCTATTTGGCCGAGATCGGTCGAACTGAGTAGGTCGGAATTCTCGCAAAATCACAGATGGTCTGTGATCGAGATTCCTATTGACAACCGGCAGCTGGATATTCCAGGTTGGCATCTCTTCTGAATCGACTTTTACTGAAGACGTGTTGAGCTGGGGGATTCCATGGTCGACCACATAAGTCAATCGAGCATCGAAAAGCCACCGATGCTGCCCAAGAGTCCAAAAATCCATGAACAATTGCTAAGTGATGCTCGAGAGATCATCAGCCGCCTCAGTATTGTCCATCGCCATCAACTATATCTTGCTGAGACGATACGCCTGCTCTCTAAGGACGCCGAAAGAACGTTGCGAGAACGTGATGCTCGGTTGGAAGAAGTGATGAAGGTGGGAAATCGTCTTTGGGCGGAGAGTATTCCGCCTCTTAAGCTGTTATGGCCGTATTTGGACATGGCTAAGCATTCCAAAATTATTCGGCGCTTACCAGTCGTACGTAATGAGCTTTGTATTGCGGTTGAGAACGGGGTATCGAAGCCACATGCCGTTGCTGATGCCCTAGAGTCTATGGCTGCGATACTTCAGAAGTACATCAATTTTTTGATCGAGTTCCGAGGTCAAGTCATGGACAAGATGGAACTTCAAGCGGACACATGCGCGGACGGGAGAAAAAAAACGTTCGTAAAACCGCCTGAAAATGGCGAGATCATTCGACTCCACATGCTGCTAGAAAACGGTGTTGCCGAGGAAATGGGCATGTCCGTCAGAGCATTTGCAATTGATTTGTACGAAGGTGATCAAAAGAAAGCGGACAGTAACCTCCGCCAAGTCCGACGCTATCGAAAAAAGCTAAAGGAGGCTGAAAAGTGAGTAGAACAACGCGGACACCTTAGCCTGTCCGCGCCAAACATCTAGGATCATGCCGGCACATTCAAGGTGCCGGCCTATTTGAATTCGACCAGAAGGCGGCCGCTCCTAATGAGCGGCCGCCTTCTTTTTTTGTAATCGTCGCGAACTAGCGGCAAATCAGAAAGGGAAAACACATGACCATTAACAAGAAACGTCTTACCAAAGGCGAGATAGCGAGTGCGTTTGTCGAGGGAGAGTTCTCCAAGTACTCCCCCATCCTCACGACCAAGGAAGCTGCCGAGATGCTTCGCGTGAAACCAAAGACGGTAAACGCTTGGAAGAACGCCGGATTGCTTGAGGGCACGTATCGGCAGCAACGTGGCGAAGACCGCTACTGGCGAGATCGCCTCATCGATTCCTTCTTCAACGGGCCTACCTGGGATGCCACCTAGAAAACCTAACCAAGTTCGTATCAAGGTTGTCGAACGCGTCTGCTTGGTGCAGGGGGAGTCCGGTATTTGGCGCATGGACTTTCACTACCAGGGACACCGACGCCGGACTACTAAAACCCGAAATCTGAAGGTTGCCAGAGCTAAGGCTATCCTACTGGCAGCGCAGCTTATCGACGGTACTTTCACGCTCGATAAGCCTGAACGAAAGGAGGAGTCCGATATTTCTATCGCAGACGCGGTCGATCAGTTCATGGCCTATCGTGAAACGGAGGGAAACCGCCCGGGGACGATCTCACGCTACAAGGCCATCCTCATTCGCTTTCGTGACTTTGCTGCGGAAGCGAACGTGAAGATCGTATCGAAGATCACTCTTCCCCTTGTCGACCGCTACCGGAATGCCCGCAAGCCGAAGATTAGTGGGCATTCGTTGTGGCAGGAGTCTCGATTACTGAAGGACTTTTGTCACTGGTGCTACGCACGCGGGTATTCAGAGACCGACGTGCTAGCAAATGAGCGGTACCAAGTACCCCACGTCAAACAGAAGACCGTTCTTACTCTGGAACAGGTCAACCAGATACTCGAGAACTCGACGCCATCGCGGCAAACCATCTTCAGCCTACTCGCGTTCACCGGTATGCGATCCGGCGAATGTCGAAACTTGCGAGTCGAAGATGTGGACCTCGAGAACAACGTGATCCATATCCGATCGCGGCCAGGACTGGAAACGAAGACCGGTAAGGACTGGACTGTACCGATTCACCCACGTCTGCGGGAGCTACTTGAGCATTTAAAGCCTAAGAAGAAAGGTTGGTACTTCACTGCTCAGGCCAGCGACAAATATCCCAAAGGCGACAACCACATCGATCCAGATGATCTGAACGATGATTTCAAGGTCGTGCTGAAGAAGTTGAAGATCCCGGCCGGTAAGAAAGATGGTGGGTTCACGCTTCATTCTCTCCGGCACTTCTTTAAGACGTACTGCCTCGGTCAGCGAATCCCTCGGGAATACGTCGATGCCTGGCAGGGACATGCCCCGAAGCAGCGGACTGCTTCAGACCATTACGTTCACGTGACCAACGACGACAGCCAGCGGCCGATGCTCGAACTCGAATTCCCAGAAAAGACGAACGCGGCCTCGTAGGCCGCACTATGTCATACACGGACTAATGCCCGTGGCCGGTGAACATGTCGGCCGCGGGCAATTTCATTCATTACCCACCCCTTTAGGAGTACGCAATGTTCACTCACTTATTCGCCCTTTTGATGGCGTTTGCCATCATCTTTAACCCCGCCGAATCGAGGGTTTTGACCAGGGACAAAACAGGGACAATTGCAGACCAAGCCAAAAAAGAAAGCTCGCAACTCCTTGGTGTACAAGAGGTTGCGAGCTTTGGCGTATCGCCAGCGGAGGACAAGGGATTCGAACCCTCAACCGGTTACCCGGCACTTGATTTCGAGTCAAGCTGCTAGCCAGTTCGCGTATCCTCCCGGTTTGGAACTCTCCAGTTTATCGACTCTTGGAATCTGATCAACCGGTGGTCCGCCACGAAAGTGGCATGATTTTTTAAGAGGGGCAATCTTCGCCCAAGGTTCACGCTAGCTGCCGGCCGTTGTGAAGTAGTACCGCGTCAGGTGGAAGAAGACTGGGGCGGCGAAGCAGATGGCGTCGATTCGGTCCAGCACGCCTGCGTGCCCCTCGACCAGGGTTCCATAGTCCTGGACGCCACGGTCTCGCTTGATGGCACTCATGGCCATTCCGCCGGCGGCTCCCATGACCGAGATAATGATCGCCATCACGGCACTTTGCCAAGGATTGAACGGCGTGGCCCCGGTCAGGCTGAGCATCGCCCCCACGACCGCCGTTACGCCGGTTCCGGCAAAGAAGCCTTCCCAGGTTCGGCTGGCGTTGATGTTCGGGGCAATCACGTTCTTCCCCAGCAGTCGGCTACAGACGAAGTGCAGCAGGTCGCTGAGCTGAGCGATCAGCAGGAAGTAAAACAACAGACCGGCCGTGCTGCGATGCGAGTACTCTGGGTCGGTCCAGTCGGTCAGATACAGCAAAGCTGGGGCGTAGCTTAACGAGTAAACGCAGATGTAGAGCCCGGCCTGGATCTTGGCGATACGCTCTAAGAACCGCTTGTAGTCCCCTGCCACGGCGATTCGTGCGGCAACAAACAGGAAGCCGTAAACCGGGATCAAGATGCTGAACAGTTCGTACTGCGACTCCCCCATCGCCACCAGCACATACTGGGCAGGGGTCAGCACGAAGAAGACCCAAAACAGCGTGCGATGGTCGCCCAGGCGGGTCGGCGTCAACGTGATGAACTCGCGAAGCGCCCAGAACGAGATCAAGAAGAACAAGATCACCGTCGCCACCGGCGAAGGAATCATAAAGGTGACCGCCAGGATCGCCGTCATCAGCCACCAGGCTCGCACGCGGCGAATGAAGGCCTGGACAATGGCTGGGTTCACGCTCGAGTCAGGCTGACGCCGGAGGATCTGCCCTGCCCCGGTGGCAATCAACAAACAACTGATCACGACCCCCAGCAAGATCCCGGTGGCACCATCCAGCAGAAATGCCGTTTGTTGGGCCAACAACGGTGCTAAGAGGTTCGTGCTAAAGGATTGATGCAGCAAGTCCATGGTGTCGCTTCAGCGTCAAACGTCTCGCAGCCGAGAAACCGATTCTCGGGCACGAGCTAGAAAGTCCGCTTTGGGTTCGCCGTTCTCTAGCCAGATTGGCGGTCCGAAGATCACCCGGCTCAACAAGGGGACCGGCAAGTATTCCCCTTTCGGCAAGATGCGAGTCATATTGTCGACGTAGACCGGAATCAATTCCAGGTCGGGTCGCTTCTTCGCCAGGTAAAAAAGCCCACTTTTGAATTCGCGGAGCGTCGTTCCGTCGTTTCGACTTCCCTCAGGGAAGATAATCGCCGAATACTTGTCGCCGATTTCTTTCAGCATCGATTCCACAGGGCTGCGATGAACTTTGATATTCTCGCGGTCGATCAGCATCGCATTGAGCGAACGAGCCAGGTAACGTCGAAACCAGCCGCGATCCCAATAGTCTTTCGCCGCCACCGGCATGGTCAGTTCTCGACAATGCTTGGGAAGCGAAGCCCAGATGATCACGGCGTCGATATGGCTGGTGTGGTTCGCAAAGTAAATCCGCTGACACGTGTCGGGATGGCTATCCACCCAGCGCACGCTGCTGCCGGCGACAACTTTCGCCAAGCCGGCCAAGAACGGACCCGTCAGATTGAACTTCACCTTGCGACTGACCCCTGGGACAGCAAACCAATTTCGCAGACCTGATTCGATCTGCTTTATGGTAACGCACCGCCGCCAGGACGCCTAGCCGTTGGAACAACGAAACCCGTGTGCTGACAGAAGGTTACGATGCCTTCACGTCAGACGGATTCCCCAGCAGCACACCGCTTGAAACGGGCTGTCGCACGGTGCTCGCCGCCTTCAAAGCCTTTTGCCGATAGACGGTTGTGACCAGGTCCTGATAGCCCCCCACCATCGCGTCGAGCGAGCCATAACGCAGCACTTTCTCGCGCGCGGCGGCTCCCATTTCGGCTCGCAAATTGGCACCCTGACTCAGGGCGATCATCGCGTCGGCCGTCTCGTCGAGACTGCTGGCCTCGACCAGCAAGCCATTGATGCCATCGTCGACGGCATCCGGAATGCTCCCCACCCGGGGGGCTACGATCGGCAATTGGCAAGACATCGCTTCCAGAATCGAGACCGGGCTCGCTTCATTCTTCGAGGTCAGCACGAAGGTATCCATTCCACAAAGCAGGTCCGGCACATCGCTCCGGCTGCCCATCATCGTCACGTGATCTTGCAAACCAAGCTCGTCACGCAGGGCTTCGATCGCAGGTCGCTCCGGGCCATCGCCAACGATCACGAAGTGCGAACGAGGGCAACGCTTCACCACACGAGCGGCGGCGTTCAGAAACAACGCATGGTCTTTCTCCGGTCGCAAAGCGGCGACGATACCACTCACAGCGGTGTCGTCACGGACACGCCACTCGTCGCGCACACGTCGACGAACTTCCGGATCGACCACGAATCGGTCGGTGTCGATCCCGTTCGGGATGACCGTCACCTTTTCGGTCGGAAAGCCTTCGACTTCCACCAGGTGCTTGCCATGCGGAGCCGCCACGCCGATGAACCGATCGGTGATCGAGGTGAGGCGACGATTGAGCAAGTTGATCGAATCGGGCCAACCGGTCGAGTGAATCGCCGAGGCAATCACCGGAACGCCAGCCAGCCACGCACAAAGACGTCCCCAGAACATCTTGTCGCCCGCACCGACCGTCACCACGGCATCGATCTCGCGAACGCGAAACAGTTCGCTCAGTCGCGAGACGACTCGCAGGTCGTACTTGCTGCTGAGCATCTTGTGGAACGTGGGCACTTCCTGCTCCATGACCACACCTAGCGGGCCGAGCTCTTTCATGCAGCACAGTTCCGGAGCGAAGCGGGAACGGTCCATGCGACGAATCAGGTTCACCAGCAAGGTTTCCGCACCCCCGACCGGCATGCTGGTTACCAGGAACATGACACGCAGCGGGCCACGGCTTTCCAGTGGTTTGATTGTTCGTCGTCCCATCGTCTTTTCCCTTGGAGGTGCTCAGCGAAATCTCTTGGTGAGCACGCCAATGCCTTCGAGTAGTTGTTGTTTTTCGTCTTCATCAAACAGCCAGTTGGCTGTCGTCGCTTGCCAGGCGAGCACAATCCACAGGGCGATCGCTGGCATCCAGCCCAACCCCAACAGCAGCGGTGCGGCGGCAAGCAGTAAGGTGGCAAGCTGAACTTGCATGCCATGTCGTTTCGAGAGACTCAGGGCCAGCGTAATCGCAATCGCGTTGGCTAATGCCGTGGCAACCACCGCTCCGGTGAGTCCCCACGTCGGCAGCAGCAGTGCGTTCAAGGCAACGTTCGCTGCCAGGCCAATCCCAAAGACAATCGCCCCGGCATGGGTCTTCTCGGCACAGCAGAAATAGAGCATCGCGCAGCCACTGAGGCTGTACCAGACGCAATAAGTCAGCGTCCAAGGCAGCACCTGCAAACCACCGCTGTACTTGCCCTCGAAGACATATTCAAACAGGAACGGCGCGGTCATGCCGATGACGATTGCTCCGGCCATCATCACCATCGAGGCCATCTTCAGCAGCAGATTGATCTGCCGCCCGACCTTGTCGCGGTTGCCACTTTCCCAATCGGCCGACAGGTGAGGCAGCAAGATTCCACCAAACAAGTTGGCGACCGCCACCATCAACCAAGGCACGACGCGGCTACTGTGATAGTCGCCCACCAGGGTGATACTTTGCTCCGGCGAGAGGCCGCTGAAATGAACGATCATGTAGCGGTCGACCACTTCGAACAAGTTCGACAACAAGTTGATCGCCCACAGCCAGGCGGCAAACGGAAGCAGCTTTCGCCAGAACTCGTTCTGCGCCGGCACTTCGGTTCCCAACGGCAGCGTACGCCAATCACGGATGAGCACCCAGACGCCCATTGCCACCGTCACACTGCAGGCCACGCCATACGAAATGATGACGCTCTCGGCGCTGGCTTCGTACCACAGCAGAAGCCCAAGCCCAACGACGGCGAACAGTACACTGTTCACAAACTGCAAAGCCGAAACCATTCGCATCTGCCGCATGGCGATGAACAGTTCGACGAAATAGTTGAAGCCGATCACGGCCGTCAGCGTTAACGCCACCACCGGAATGATCGAGGCGAGACTGCGATCCTTAAACAGCACTACCGCCGCTTGTTCGTGGAACAGCCACAACGCACTGCAGCCCACGGCCGACAGAACAACCGTCGCGACGGTTGTTCGATAGAGAAACGTGCGAAGCTGGCCCTTCTGTCGATAATGCTCGACATAGCGGCCGAACGAACCTGGGATGCCCAACACGACCAGCGGGCCGGCCAGCATCAGAAAACCAAACACCAGGTCCCACAGACCAAGTTGTTCCGCCGGCAGCCAACGGCAAAAGAGCACCCCGCGCACGAAACCAATGCCGCGTTGGAACACGGTCAGCATTGCCAACAGCAGCATGCTTTCCGCCAACGAGGTTGTCCGAAACGAATCGGTCTCTGGCAGCGGTGCCGCATTATCGACCGACGAGGCGGAACTCATTCGCTGCCTCCCAGGGGACTTACCGGCTTGGTGTACCGAGGCTGATACCGCGGCACGCCATTCACCTTGCGGGGATCGATCGTCAACCAGTTGCGTAGGCGAGCCATGTCTGGATCACCATGAATTCGCTGGATGTGATATGGATCGTCGCCAGGGAAGTTATAGCCACCGTAGGCCGAGCAGAATCCTTGGATCCCCTTCTCGCGCAGCAAGTTGATCGCCGTATCATTCAAGTTAGAGTGTTGCCCGAACGGAAACGCGAAGTAACGAATCGGCTTGTCGATCAGTTGCTCCAGACCTTCGGTCGCAAAGATCACTTCATCTTTCAGCAGCAACAGATCGCGCATCTTGCCGACATCAGGATGTGTTCGCGTGTGTCCGCCGATTTCGATCCAAGGGCTTCGAGCCATCTCGCAGATTTGCTGCAGGGTGTTCGGTGGAGCGTTGATTCCCAGGTCAGCATCATGTGGAAACGGTCGACCGGTCAGAACGTTCTCGAGCGTCACGAAGTAAGTCGCCGGCATCTCGCGGCGAATGAGTTCCCCAATCGCGAAGTCGCAGTTCTCGCTATAGCCATCGTCGAAAGTGATCGCGACGCAAGGCTTGGTGTTATAGCGCGAGGCAATCCGCCGCTGAGCTTCTTCCAGCGAGACCACTTCGAGGTGGGCCTGCAACCAATCCAAGTGCCGACGGAAGTCGTCGTTGGTGATCGTCCACGGATTCAAGTTGGTATCCGCCACGCGATGATAAAACAACACCATCACCGGCGCCATTGCCACGCGGGCACGCACCTTGCGAAAACGAGCTCGCCAGGGCCACGTCGCGGCACAGTAGCCATCGATCAATGCACTTTTGATTCGATCCATCTCTCCCTCCTCAATCTTTCCCCAACGAAGCTTTAAACCAGCTTTTCACCTGAACCTGCGTCGACCAGATCCCATGGCGGATCAGGCCGAACGTAGTGTTGGGGACTACTCGGATCGTCTCACAAACGCGAGGCTCGGCTCGCCAATGGGCTTTGTAAGGTTCATCGCCCCGCAGGAAATCGACCGCGGTCTTGCCTTGTTCGATCGCGCGACGAATGACGGCAATTTGCATCAAGCTGCCTGGCTCTTCTTTGATTCGTGTCGGGTCGATGCCGGCCTGATAGGCGTAGCAGATCGTTTCGGTCGGAAAGTGAATCTCCGCCGCGATGGGTGCTCCGTCCAGTTCCAGCCATAAGATCTCGCAGTTGCCGCTGGGGATCATTTCGTTGGCCGCTTCGTACAAGAAGCGTCGAAAACGATCGCACGCGAAGCAGCCTGACTGATCGAGTGCCTTGCGGCGGCGCGTGTGCAGGTCGATCAAAATCGGCATCGCTTCGTCGATCTGCGTGATGCTGTTGCAAACATGCAACTGACAACGATCGGTGTCGAAGACTCGTTTGATCAAACGACGAATCTGCTTGCGATGCGACTTCGACTGCAGCATCTCGAACTCGTACCAGCTTTCCGGAAGCTCGAGTCGCCAGCAGTTCTGAGCAGGTCGTCGATGCACCATGGCTTGGGCGCCGGCAAGTTGCCGCGTTAGCTCTTCGACCAGCGGCGTGCCTGACTCGATGCCATCCAGTTCCATCGCATCCCACGAGTCGCTCGTCGTCAGTGCTTCCAGCAACCAATCGACCAAGGGCGAAATGATTCGGTTTTCATAACCCGGGGCGGCGAGCAGATCGAGGTAATCGGAACAGACTTCGCCATCGCCCAGAAAGCGAAGCGTACGTCCCCCAGTCTTGCCGGCCGAACGATAGAACGGGGCCATCCCCACCAGGCGATCGCCGTCGAACACTCCTAAGAGATACAGAGGGCAATCGTCCGCATAACGTCGCCACCACGACATCAACCACTCGAAGGTTCGAAAGGGAACACCTCCGGCCATACCATTCCAGGCGGAACGCCAGGAGGCCACCGATTGAGCATTCGTAAACCGTTCGACATGCATGATTTTGTGAGGGGACGATAACGCGTTTGGGGCCAAGGTTTCCACCGCGCAAACCGATACCATGGCGGCCCATAGACTCTCAAACATTCCCCACTGCTAGATAAATGCAAACGAAGTCTTCGCGGATTGAGAGGGATCCCGAACCAAGGTCCACGATTCGTTTCAGCAACGCATCACATGATGCTTTTTCGCTACATCGCATCCTCTTTTTGCATCACGAAGACACCAGCATCCTGGGGTGCACGAATCGTGTTTAAGTGCTTTCAGCACGAAGACTTCCAGACGCATTTGGAGGGTTATGCCGGAAGTTTGGCATCCTCTTTGCCCATTAGATCCAGCGAATCGGGGTTGTGGGAAGCAACGCCCAGGGTCGTATGCCCTTGGCTTGCTTCCCGCACCTTTTTTTGTTTCTTGCTTCTCGCTTGCCTATCGACTGAGGCACTTCTTATGTGGAACCCGGCCGACATTCTTTATGCCCTTCTCCACTATCGACTCCGCTGGATCATACCGATGGTGATCGTCGCGGCAGGTGCCTTGTTCTACGCCGCTATCAAACCGAATTCGTGGGATGCCACCCAAGCGATTGTGCTGCGTGACGAAGCAGTCAGCAGCCTTGGCCGCCCCGGCGAATTCAATCGCATCGAAGATATGAAACACGCCCAGGAAACGGTCCTGCAGTTGACCCGTTCGCGGGAAGTGATCGAGGCAGCCCTCATCCAGTTGGGTCCGCCAGCCAATCGCTGGACCACTTCCACCTGGCCATCCAAAGAGGACATTGCCTCGGCTCGCAAATCGATTAGCGTGCATTCCCCCAGCGGGACCGAATTCGGCACGACCGAGATGTTGTACATCAGCGTCGAAGCCGACACGCCCGAGCGGGCCCGGCACTTCAATCAACTGATCTGCGCCGAGCTCGATCTGAAGTTGGGTGAAATGCGAAACAACCGAGCCCAAAGCCTGGTCGATGAATTGAACTACCGCGAGCAACAAGCAGGCAATGCCTTATCGAGCGTAACGAGCCATCTTTCCGAGATGGAATCGAACGTCGGGACCGACCTGGCCGAACTACGGATTTTGAACGAAGTCGGCTCCGGCAATGGCAACCTTCGCGAGCAAATGGTCGAAATTAAAAACGAGCTACGTGCCGCGATGGCCAACCAACAAAGTGCCAACCAACTACTTCAGATCTTGGCAACTGCCCAGCAAAACACGAGCGAATTGATCGCCACGCCGAACCAGTTACTCGATTCGCAGCCCGCCCTTCGCCGCTTGAAAGAGGGACTGATCGACGCCCAATTGCGTTCGGCTCAACTGCAAGGGATTCGCACCAATGACCACCCTGGCGTGATCGCCGCTCGCCATGCCGAAGAAGAAATCCGCGCCCACCTGCATCAAGAGATCGGCCTGGCCATCAGCGGGCTGAAAGCGGAACAAACGGTCAACGCCAGCCGCATCGCTCAATTGGAAACGATGCTCGACGATGTCAGCCTGCGAATGACGAAGCTGGCGTCACTCCGAGCGAGCTACAACAACCTGGTGAGCGAAGTCCGCGAGAAGAACGACAAGCTGACGAGGATTCGGACCGATCTGGCCGATGCCCGCAGTTCCGTTTCGGCGGCGACCACAACCAGTTTGATCACCAAGGTCAGCACACCCGAGGTAAGCGATTACCCGGTCGGCCCTTCGCGAAAGCTGATTGCCGGGGCAGGTATGCTGGGCGGGCTGTTTTTCGGGATCGGTGTTCTTGTACTGACCACTTCGCCCATGCCGTTGCATCCGTCACAACCACTACCATCGGCAAACAGCCAGACGAATGGTTCCAGTAGTCCATCGTCCGAGGCTCCCCACGCTGGGCATGGCCTATCTTTGAAGGAGGCCTTATTTCACCTCGCGAACCGGACGCCATCGACCAACTGAGCTTCGGTTTTCAGGCTTCAGCGACAACGTAAAACCTGCGAACTGAAATCTGAACCGCCACCATGACCCCGATCCTGATCATCTTTGCTCTCGTAGGCCTGGTATGGGGAACCATTCTGGCGATCCGAGGCAACTTGCTGTTAGCTTCGGTCGGGCTGCTGGTGGCGACGTCGGCATTCGGCGTCTACTTCTTTGAATTCAAGTTTGGCGGCATCAATCTTTCGATCGACCGTCTGGCAATCGTGGGTCTGGGCGTTGCCTTCGCCGTGCAGTGGAAGCTTGGAAAAATCGAGCTGCGTCCCTGGATGGCTCTCGACACGATCATTGCCATCTTCTTCGGAGTGCTGATCTTCAATACGTTCAGCCACGACATCCGCAATCTCGCCCCAGACCAGGTGCCACCGGTGCAGCACTTGATCAACGGCTATTTGATTCCGCTGTCGGTTTATATCGTGGCGAGAAATTTGAAATACGACGAACGCCAGGTCGACTGGTTTCTGATGGCGATGACTGCCTTCGGCGTCTACCTGGCGGTGATCGGCATTATGGAAGGGCTCGGGCTGTATGGCTTCGTCTTTCCACGCTACATCGCCGATCCCAAGATTGGCCTGCACTTTGGACGTGCTCGCGGTCCGATGGTGCAATCGGTCAGCTATGGCGTCTATTTGTGCGGCTGTTTGCTGACGACCTGTTTGCTGTGGTCGCGTGCTTCGGCCAAGACCAAAGGCTTTGTGTTGTGCTTGATTCCGCTGTTTCTCGCGGCGATCTTCTTCACCAAGACTAGAACCGTCTGGGCGGGTGCTGGCGTCAGCTTGATGGCTGGGATCTTCCTGACGATGCAAGGCAAAGCCCGAACGGTTTTGCTGACTGGCATGGTGGCGTGTGGCCTGTTGGCGGTGGCTGCCAAGTCGGATGCCATCATGGGTCTGAAGCGAGAAGGCACCGTCGAAGACACGCGACGTTCGGTCAGTATGCGAGCCAGCTTCACGTATGTTTCGTGGGAAATGTTCCTCGACCGGCCGATCCTGGGACATGGCTTCAGCCAGTTCCGCAAAGCGAAGTTGCCTTACCTGGCCGATCGAAATGTCGATCTGATTTTGGAATCGATTCGCGACTACGACCATCACAACACGTTCTTAAGCGTGCTGACCGATCTCGGCCTGCTCGGCTTCATTCCGTTTATCTGCATGTATGGCATGTGGCTACGCAATGGTTGGCGTCTGGCCCGCAGCGAGTCCCCTCCGTGGGCCAAAGCGGTCGGAACCCTGGGGGTTGGCACCGTGCTGATTGCCTTCTGTCAGATGGTGGGTCACGAGATCACCTTCATGCCGTTTGAACATCTGTTGATATTCCTGGTTGCCGGTATGAACGCCGCCCTGGTTTACGACTTTGGACTCGTTCCTCGTTCCCATACCCCAGCCCCTACCACCCCTTGGCCGGCACAAGCTGCCGCGCGAGGTTAATCGTCCGATGAGCAACGAACGCATTTCCATGTTCGGTATCGATATCGATGCCATCCGCATGCCTCAGGCTGTCAGTCAGTTGATGACCTGGATCGAAGGGGAACGGGGCGAGGCTACCAAATTTGTGGTGACCCCCAACGTCGATCACACCGTGCTGCTGCAAACCAGTGCCGGTCTGCGCGATGCCTATCGCGATGCATCGATGGTCCTGGCCGACGGTTGGCCGGTGGTCTTTGCTTCGCGAATCTTTGGCAAGCCGCTGCCGGAACGCGTAACCGGAAGCGACCTGGTGCCGGCTTTGTTCAAGGCGGCGACCGGAGCCGGTCCGTTGAAGACCTTTCTGCTGGGTGCCGCCCCTGGCGTGGCTCAGCGTGCGGCGGTCAACATTCATCGCCAATACCCCAACGTGCAGATCGTGGGAACCTACAGCCCACCGCTGGGATTCGAGAACGACGCCGAAGAGAACCAACAGATCCTGGAACGGATCGCCGATTCCGAGGCCCAGCTTCTGGTGATTGGCTTGGGCGCACCGAAGCAAGAAATCTGGATCGATAAACATAAGCACCAAGTGACCGCCAAGGTTGCCCTGTGTGCCGGAGCAACGATCGACTTCCTCGCGGGCGAGAAGAGCCGTGCCCCGAAGTGGATGCAGCGTACCGGGTTGGAGTGGGCCTATCGCATCGGCACCGATCCGAAACGACTCGCCAAACGGTATGCCAAAGATGCCGTGGTGTTCCCGCGACTGCTGTGGCAAGAGTGGATGCGGCCAGGGATTCGCCGCCCCGACTTTTCCAAATAGCCCCGCACCTCTATAGTTGCGGCAAGGAACACCGATCAATTTAAGGGTACCCTGGGGGTACCCATTTCTTTTGGGAAGGTCGCTTGTGCGTCGTGCACTGGTCTTAGTCGTCGATGGTTGGGGAGCCGGATTTCTCGGCTGCTATGGAAACTCGTGGCTCGATACGCCAGCGCTCGATCAGTGGGCCTGCCAGTCGGTGCTGTTCGAGCAGTGCATCTCGGAATGCCCTGACCCGCTGGTGCTGTATCCACATCTGTTCGGTGGCACCCACCCGCTAGGCTCGCAGGATGAAAGTGGCCTGATGACAGCATTGGCCGAGGCCGATGTTCCGGTGCACTTACTGACCGACGATCCTCGCCTGGCGGTGCTCCGTGATACGACCCGTTTGGCTTCGGTCGAAACCTTCCCGGAAGTCGCCGAGGTCGCGGCCGGCAGCGCCGAAGAAACGACGCTGGCTCGCTTCGCCAGTGTGTTGTTGGATTGGCTCGAAGAACCGGCCCGCGAAGAAGTGATCTGGGCTCATATGCAAGGAATGCTCGGGCCCTGGGATGCGCCATACAACTATCGCCAATACCTGGCTGACGAAGAAGACCCGGCGCCGCCTGAGATCGTGCAGCCCCCCTTCGAACGCGAGAACCGCGAGTTCGATTCCGATCATGTCCTTGGCATCACGCAGGCCTATGCAGGTCAGGTCACGGTGCTCGACATGCTGCTGGGAGAAATCCTGGCCACCATCGAAGAGCTTCCCGCCGACCAACAACCGCTGGTCGTGTTGACCTCGACCGGTGGTTATCCGCTGGGACTGCATGGACAAATCGGCCGCGTCGAAGATGGCCCGGTACGGCTTTACAGCGACACGCTTCACGTACCTTTGCTGGTACGTCGACCGGACGCGGCGGAAGGCCTGACGCGATGTCAGGGCATCGCCCGGCTTGGCGATGTCTTGCCAACGATTGTCGAATCGTTCGGGCTGGAAGTCGCTCCTCAAGATGGTTTGAACCTGCTGCAGGTTCGCCTGAACGATTCGCGCGAGTTCGTTCTATCAGGACTGGGCGACCAGCGCTGCTTCCGTACGAATCACTGGAGTCTGCGGTATCATCTGCCTGACGACGTGACGCCGCTCGATCAATTAGACCTCGATCAGATGGCGACCGAGCTGTTCGTTAAACCGGACGACCGCTGGGAAGTGAGCAACATCGCGGACCGCTGTAAGAACATCGCCGAAACAGGTCTGCGGACTGCCTTGGCCATCGAACAGGCCTATCGCGAGGGCAAGCTGATGCCTGAGATCCCGGAAGAACTGCTAACCGAGGTCTAGTCGGCCAGCCAAGACCGCGACGCCTATTGGAAGCGAGGCAGTCGCGGCGTGTAGCTGCGGAAGGTCTCGAACCAGGTCTTCGGCGGCGGCTCTTCTTTCGGAGCATTTCGCTGGGCAACATTGGCGGCTCGATTCTGTTCGAGCTGCTGGGCCAACGCCGGAGCGATCGGGACGTGCTTCTCCAAATACTTCACCCAATAGCCGTTGAGCAGTCGGTAACAATCGCCCACTTCGGCCTGCTGGTAGCGCGCATAGGCCAGCGTCACCAGTTTATTGAGCTGATTGATCTCGCTGTCGCGGAACGCCACGTCGTACAGTTCGACCCGGTCGACCAGCACGTTGCCGTCCCCCATCATGTCGAAGCCGATCTTGGCGGTTTCCAGTTCTGGCGGAAGATCGAGCACCGGATAGGCGAACTCGCTCCATTCGGCCTGCAGCGGGAATGGCGTGCCGGCGCCGACCGAGACCGGGCGATAAACGTTCTGCGTGCCGACATAACCATCGAGCACGATTCGTAGATTCGGCTGGGCCCCTGGAGCGTCGTTCAGCAGATGCATCTTCAGCATCAGCCGGCGACTTTCCGGGATTTCAATCTCTTCACTCCGGGCCCAAACGACCTGACCGGTACTCTTCAGCCGGAGCGATTGATTGCCTTCATAGATCTTTTGCTTCTCGATTCCAACGGCCGTGCCGGGCTGATTGCTGAGCGTCCACGCCGGAATCAAACCGTCGGTCGCTGGCTGCTCGAAGTCGCCATTGGCCAGCAGCGCGACGGGTGGCAGCGAGCGAATGCTTCGTACTCGCAGGGCCAGCTCTTCCAATCGCTCTCGCATGATTCGCATGACGCCGGTCGGCAAGTAAACCTTCGCCCCGGTGATCGCGACGTCGTAAACATCGACCTTGCACGCGATCAGACCGTACGCCGGAATCGTGATGCTCCACTGCCCTTCCCCTTTCGGTTGAGGCCCGCGCGAGATCTCGCTGGAGGCAAGCGGCGTAACGATGCCATCGCTCGGCAATTGAACCGTCAACGCTGCGTTCAAGTCCCACGGAGTAGGATTGACGAAGTAGAGCGTCGTTTCCGATCCGGTCGAAAGCTTGCGAATCACCAGCGGCTGCGACTGTGGCACGTTCAAGCGATGGTAGTTGCCGCGGGGCAGCATTTTGTAGATCGTCAGGAACTCGTGCAGCGCTGCGTCTTGCCCCATCGGCACCGTCCATCCGCCGAAGAAGATCGACAAGTCATCCTCTTGCGCCAGATGCTCGACCAGTGGTTTGCGTGCGTCCGATCCACTGCCGATGAACTCGGAGGCGACCCAAGTGAAGTTGCCATCGCGACCAAAAGGCTTGGCTTGATCGAAGCCAGCCACGTGCAGCGTATCAGGGACATGGAAATGCAACACGCCGCGATTGTCTTCGTCGGCGTAAGAGACTTCGTCCTCACGGGCTGCCTGGTAGTTGATATACCAGCGGCCTCGCTTCGGATTGCCACGCGGGCGAACGAAGTTGGTATCGAGCAAGGAAATGTTGGGATGCGTGCGATAGCGTTTCGCGTCGATGCCCAGTTCCAGCAGCACATCAGTCGAAGTCGCCGTGCGTGGCAGTTCTGGCGTCAGACGCTTCTTGGCATGTTGCCCATGGAAACAGCCGGCCGTGTTCAGGTACAAAACCGCATTCGAGTTGGCACTTCGCATGATGGTTGCCAATCGCGAATGCAACTGGAACATGCGCTCGCCACGCCATCGGAGCCAGCTATCCCATTGCTGCTCGAGCACCCAGTCGCTGCGGGTTTTCAAATCGGGAGGCAGGTTCGCGAATATCTGCTGCTGAACCGGCGGCAGGCTCTGGGCGAAGCGAAGCAGCGTGGCGTTATCCATCCCCCACTGCGGCCCGGCCAGGACGGCATAGCCATCGCAGTCCAAGTTCAATGCCAACCCCGAGAACGACGGGTGATGGCCATAACGCGAAACGAAGTCAAGCACCAGGTCGCTGATCGCCTGCTGCACGTCCTCATCGAGTGGATTGTAGTAGGCCCCTTCGCCTGCCGAGACGCCAGTGCGGTCGATCGCGGGCTGGCCAAGATGATTCAGCGGAGCGGCGTAGTTTGGATCGAGCGAGGCGACGCGGCCTTCTTCCAAGCGAACCAGCGGAGCGTTCAACTCCATCGCCGGTATCAAGCGGAGGTTAGCGCGATCGAACTGCCGGAAAAGCAGCTCGGCAACATCTTTCTTGAACGGGTCTCGTCCGTCGTCGAAGAACAAACCTTTGTCGAACTTCGGCGTCGAGCGGAAGTGGGGGCTGGGGTATAGCGAACCACCTTCGCTCATCATGCTGATGCAAGCGGCATTGAACCCGACTCGCTTCAGGTGTTCGATCACGCGATTGCTTCCTTCCAGGAAGGTAAGCCAATCTTCGAGTGAACGATTCGAGGCGATGTTTAAATCTTCCGGAGCACCGAACCCTTTCGAGAAGAGCGGCTTGTCCCAGTAGGCGATCGCCAGTCGGTCGTCTTCCACCTTCGCTGCGGCGGCTGCTTCCAGCGCCGAGGCAGGCAGCCCCAACTTCGGCCGACCGGCCAGAACGCTGATCCGACCATAAGTCGACGGCAAAGCCTTGTCGCGACAGGTCAGCAGCAACATCGGGGTGGAAGTGCGTGGCCAGAAAACGAGTTGATGCTTTAGTTCGCCTGGCTTGTCGCCTGGCTGCGGCGGAGAAACCTCGACGCCTGAGTCGATCCCGATCGGCGTGATCATGCCGGCGGCATCCGGTTCGATAATGCTGATTCCCAGGCTTTGCGGCAATTCGGAGGGGTATTCGACCTCGACCACCAAAGGTGCCCCAATCGCTTCGATCGGTAGCGGATAGGCATGCCAACCGGTCGGCTGCAGTTGCTGCCACTTCCGTTCGTTGTGGTCGATTGTCTTGGTCAGGTTATTGTGCAGTTCGGAAGTCTTCGACTTTTGCCATAAGCTATACGAAGCGAGCTTCGACAAGCGAGGCCACCAGTCGGCGGCGGTTGGATCGAACGAAGCGATCGGCCGCGGATCTTCCTGACTCGGTGTGAATTCTAATTCCGGATCGATCACCACAAACTGCAGAACCCGCTGATGCGTCGGCTTCGACGCAAACACCAGGCTCGTCAGTCGCTGCTCGGTCATCAACACCACCAACTCGTACACCCCTTCGTCGACCGGGACCTCGACATCGATGGCTTCCCCCAGATGGATGTCGCCACGATTATCGACTGCGGTGGTGAAGGTCTTTTCCCAGATCGATCGCCCTGCCCTGGCCGGACGCAGTTTCACCAGGACTTGTACCGAAGTTCCTGGCGGGAAGTTGGTGCGATAGCCGGTGATGGTAGCCCGAAACGTTTCTTCCGGAGCGAAGACCAGATGGTCGCGATTGAGATCGGTGCGGATCGTATCGCCTGGGGCACGCTGCACGAGGATGCGCGAGCCTTGTTCGTCGAGTGCGGCCTGGTAGGGCTGATGCATCAACGAACTGATCGGAATCGAGATCGGTTGGGCCTGATCGGTTCCGGTTCCTGAAAGCTGAATGGTGAGTTGAGCGCCGGCGGGGGCTTCGATCTGAATGTCGAACCCATCGTAGATGCGCGGCGTGAGATGATTGATTTCGACGCGACCTTGGGCAGAAAGAACGGCCCGGGCCTCGTCAGCTTCCATCCCTAGCAGATTGACTAGCCGAATTTTGCCAGCAGTCAGTGCCAGCGTTCCTCGCCAACGGCGTTCCGACGAACCACCCCAGGCAACCCGGAGGGTGCTGCGGATGGTTTCCACCGGCGGAGGCCCTTGAGCCTGAGCTTGGGCGGGCGAAGCGACGGCGAAAACGAGCGCACAGAGCAAGACACACCGCAGCGCGAGGTTATAAATCGCGGGACGGAGCAAGACATCCATGTGCTGTCGGCCTGGACTTCCCTGTACCAGTCGTGCCAGCATGACGCTGCGTTTCTCGGAGGAACGGAATAATGTGCCCTAATGGGACAATGGCCGCGGATTATAGACAGAGATTCAAATCCGCATCCAGAGGGAAATCGATGATTGCGGTGGCAGAAAGCACCCTCGAGTGCCAGAACGTCGGCGAGTGCGCCGGGTGGTTGAGAAATGGGGCAAAGGAGAGAAACCCTCCAATACCCAGAACTGGAGAAGATCTCGACTAGCATTTCTCAACCACCCGCTGAAGCGCTACTCGCTTTGGCGTCCACCGAGAACAGGAAACTCGGCGGGATCGCCCGGGAGGGTGAATTGGAGAGAGGTCTTTGTTGGCTGCAAGGCGGCACGCAGCCCACGTCGACGAGGAACTAACTTTCGGTCACGGTAGCTTCGGCGGAAGCCGTGCGGCGGCGACGACGCTTCGGCTTGGCAGCTCCCCATTCCTTGGTCAACGTTTCAAAGACTTCTGGAGATTCGTAACGAACAATCGCTTTGCCTTCCGGCATGGGCCCAATCAGGCCACGGAATACAGGCATGCCACGCAGGGCCAGGTCGGTGCTGCTGTCTTCGGTACCTACCTGCGAGTGCATCTTCAGCAGTGGTTCGGCCGAGTCATAATCCTTGATGCGGATCTCGCCATTGGCGCCTCGGGTCACCACGCGAAATGTGTCTTTCTTTGCCATATCTTTCGATGCCTCCACAATTCCAACTGGCTATATTGCCTTTGACAGAATCAGGTATCGGCCAGAGTGCTAGCGAAGACAAACCTTTTTCTGATGGGAAGTTACATCAGTCTCTTTAGGCACAGGACGAACAGTCCCTACATCGTGCAGTTCCGGCAGACAAGGCGGATCGAAGGTGCCTCCGGTCTGCAGAATCAGACAGCAGTAGCGCACTAATAACTATCTGGTCCGATTCGGGAAGAGGCAAGATTCGGTGAGGGTTCCCGCGTCCCCCATCAACAGGGAACTCAGCGTTGCTGCGTTTTTTTATTGCATTCAAATCCAGGATGTTTTATACTTTTTCCTGTACTTTTTACTAACCAACAGTGACGAGCTTCCTACCTGCTTGCCACATCGATTGCCCTGGCTTCTTTCGCCGGGCAAACCTCCAGCGCGGTCGATCTTCTATCTCTTTTCTTCATTATCTGATTCGTGGAGACCATGTTATGCCTAAGCAACGTGGATTTACGCTCGTTGAGCTCCTCGTGGTAATTGCCATCATTGGCGTCTTAATTGCCTTGCTTTTGCCTGCCGTTCAGCAAGCTCGCGAGGCAGCCCGTCGCATGACCTGCACCAACAAGCAGAAGCAGTTGGGCTTGGCGATGCACAACTATCACGACACCTTCAACTCGTTCCCACCAGCCTGCGTGGTGTTGGATACGGCTGGTGTTCAAGAAGACACTTCCGTCGGCGCGTGGTCGCGTAATCGCGACTGGGGTGCGACCTGGGCGGTGATGATCTTGCCGTTCATCGAACAGAACGCCTTGCACGATCAATACGACAGCCGTCAGTTGGCTCGCAACGGCAACGCGACCAGCGGCAACAATCGCGTGACGCGTCAACGTCCTGATGCGTACCTCTGCCCAAGCCATCCGAGCGTTACCTCGCTGCTGACGCAAGACTTCACCGGCTTTGCCAAGGTGAACTATGCCGTCAACGTGGGTGCCGGTCGCTTGTGCCGCATGGCTGACTACAACGACTCGACCAAGAAGGGTCCGTTCAGCGTCGTGGGTCAGTATGGTGCCAAGTTCCGTGACATCACCGACGGTACCTCGAACTCGATCCTCTTGAGCGAGATCATGGTGGTGAACAGCGGCGGCGACGACCGTGGTGCGTGGGGCTATGCCACCGGTTCCACCTTCAGTGGCAGGAACCATCATGGTGGGGCGATCGTGATGACGCCGAACACGTCGCGTCGCGTCGATGCTTCGCCTTACTCGTACAACAAGACCAACGCCACAGTCTATGGCGAGAACAGCAACCCAGACAGCAGCACCGAATCAGGCGTCGCGGCGCGTAGCTTCCATCCTGGCGGCGTGGTGATGTGCCTGGCCGATGCCAGTTGCCAGTTCGTTCCTGAAACGATCGACGCGACCATCTATGCCAACGCGATGGCCATCAGCGACGGCAATCCAACGACGCTTCCTTAAGCCTCGCGGATCCTTCATTGAATGCGTCGCGTGCCGAAGCCCACTTCTGGCACGCGACGCTTTTCTTCTTTCACTTGAAATCACGCCAGACGCCAAAGGTCGTGTCCCCCATGAAGCTATCCCACGTTTCGCTCTTGATGGTCTTGTTGCTGTCGAGCGTTGGTTGTTTGTCCTCTTCCGGCGAGCAAGGTGCCGGTACGACGAATCCGGAAGTCGCGCAGCAGGTGCGAAGCCAGGTCGAAGAGTTTGTGACCGCGGCGCAGAAGTCGCCTCGTAATGCGCCGGCGAATCTTTCGTTGATGATCGAATCGCTGGAAGGTGCTTCCGATCGCTCCGATGCGTTCGTGCACGTTCAGGACGAAGCCCAGAAGCTGCAAGAGCTGTACCAAAGCAAGGCGGCTAAAGATCAGATCGCCACCCAGCTCACGCAGCTCCAAGAGGCGGCCAACCAGTTGGTGGCCAACGAGAACTAAGCCTTCGACCGGAAGGTTTGTCAGCTAAACGCTCGCGGCGAGTTGCCTGCGAGAACGCATGAAGGGGCACCAGCGAGTGCCCCTTTCCTATTTGGCTTCGCGGCCATCTAGCGGCGAAGCGTGCTCATGGCGCTCGGTGCCGAAGGGCCGACGCGTGGCATACCATCTTGCAGGTTCGAGACACCACCGATCGCTTGCCGCGAAGCGACATTCGTCTGCGTAGGTGCCGGCGGAGCAATCGCGACACGGGTCACTTGTTGCTGCTCGACCATCTTCAGCGTGGTCACCGGACGCGAGACCGTCCGTTCGGCAGGGACCAGTTCACGACGCGTAACCGGCGTGCGAACCGTTTCGGTGCGTTGTTCCCAACGTGTGCGTGGCACCCAGCGATAGGCAACGCGAGGCGGGGCGAACGGATTGACCGAGAATGGCGTGTACGCTTCCCAGCGATACTCGGTCACCGGCGTGTAATAGGCCCGCTGCGATTCCTGAATGTCGGTCGTCAGGCGTTCCTGATAGAACTTTTCGGTATGCGTTTGATACGTCGTTTCCGAGACTGGTTTGGTATAAGTCTGGACGACTTCCCGATACGTAATCCCGTCTCGCTCGACGTAACGAACATCTTCCGCCAGAACTGGTTGAGCAGCTCCGAAAAGCAGCATTCCCAGCATTAGTCCGCGGCAGCGCATCCTGCGTTCCCCCATGCGTCCAAATCGAAAGTAGAGAAGAGTTGGTCGAGCGCATCCATGCACGGTTCCAATTCCGATCGGAGCCAGCCGGAAGTTCGCAGCTTGCCGCGTTTCCCAACTTCTCCTAGTAACCGTTTCGGCACGCGGTTTCACACGAATTCACACTATTTGCCTCGCTAGCGTTGGCGGCAATCCGATTGCCAGGGTGGATCGACGTTTTTCTATGGAAGGTAAGTCGAAAGTTGTCCATGGATTGCTGAGCCGCGCGGCCCCTGCGGTACCGTTCGCATCGATAAGCACTTGTGCGAAATTTTCGTCTGCCAGCTTGAAGCGAACCTGGGAATTGGTAGCCTGAACTCCCCATTCGATCCCCCGAGAAAGGCACCAGGATGTCGGAAAAGACCATCTTCAAACGTATCATCGATCAGGAAATCCCCGCCGACGTTGTCTACGAAGACGACCTTTGCCTGGCGTTCAAAGACATCGCCCCGAAGGCCCCGGTCCATGTGCTGATCATCCCGAAGAAAGAGATCGCCACAGTCGACGACCTGGCCGACGACGACGCCGCTTTGATCGGGCACATGTGGATTGTCATCCGGAATCTGGCCCGCGAGCTGGGGCTGGAAGAAGGCTACCGCGTGATAGTGAACTGCAAAGAAGGTGGCGGCCAGGAAGTCCCGCATCTGCATTATCACCTGCTCGGCGGCCGCAAAATGAACTGGCCACCAGGCTAGTCGCTGCGAACACCAAACCACCAACGCAAAAACGGCCGCCCAGGTTTCCCTCAGCGGCCGTTTTCATCACGTGTGGACGGTAAATGGTTCTATCGATACAGCGAAGTTCCGCCAGGCAGATAGAACGTCGGTGCACTCTTGCCGCTGGCCGAAACTGGCATGGCATCGATCTGGCGAATCTCGCGTTCACCACCCGGCAGGGCCGAGGTGCGTGGCTCGTTCGACTGCGAAGCAAGACGACCACCATTGGAGTAGAAACCTCCGCTGACGCCTGGCTCACGCGGAGCGATATCTTGTTCGTAGCCCACTGGCATGATCGGACCGGTCAAAGGAAGTGGTGCCGGCTGCTGACCTTGAGCCGAAGCGACTTCGCGGCTCGCGGGTTCCGGGCTCTGACCACGAACGACGCCGGTGGTACCAGTGTTCGAGACCAACTGGGCCGGAGCGTATTCGCCAATCATGCCTTCGTTCGAGCCATCGCGAACCCAATCGAGCCAGGCAATTTGCAGGCTGCTGAGGCTTGGATGACCGTAATACTTGTTGGTTGAATTTGTCCAGTTGTTGGTCTGCATCCCTTCGCCAACATATTGGACGAACTTCTGTTTGCCACCCTGAGCGATCAGGAAACGAGCCAGTGAGTAGCCCTGGGCGTACAGCGGAAGGATGTCCGCCGGATACTCTTTCATGGCGAACATCTGATTGAAGGCGATGCCGCGGTCGGTCTTCAGAAATCGGTAGAGCAACTGGGTGTTCTTGTCTTTTTCCGACATGTGCTCGACCGTCGTGCAGGCCCCTTCGTCGGCCCAGCGTGGTAGCGGGCAACCAAAGTGCGTGGCGAAGATCGTATGCAGGATTTCGTGAGGCAACACGCTGTCGAGAATGCGATCGCGTGGGCCGAAGATTTCCATCGTCCAGTTGAATGGAACGTTCTGATGGAAAGCGAAACTGGTCTGTCCGCCGGCACCGCCACCCACCTTCACGGTGATGGGGCAAGGCTGCGACCAAGGAGGCAACTCGCGTCCCAACCACTCGATGGCCAGGTCTCGGCGATAGATCTCCGCCGATTCCAGCACCTGTCGGGCTAGTTGAGGATCTTGAGCGGTAACCAGAAAGTTAGTCCCGCGAACGCTTGCCGCGGAAGCGACCGTCAACAGAACGGTCCACACGAACATCGTCACGATAGCGTGACGGATCACGCGAGCATCCATGCTCATCAGCAGGCTCCAGGCGATTGGGTTGCCGACAACGCCGCCGCTTCATGCAATGGCCTCGTGACAACAATTTGAGACTTTGCTGTTGTGCCTCCCTGTGGTTGTTGGGGTCATCGGAGCACAGACAGCCGATTTCGATACGATCCCCGGCGTCAATCCGTTCAGCCTCAGGGGTTCTTATCGCCGACTTGTAAAGTTTTCAAAGGCTAACTAAATGGCCGCGAAGCTCCTAGGGCAAATTCCTGGAAAATCGCCGCTAGCAGGCAATTTTCGCTCAAGTCGCCCTGAATCAGCCCCAGTCAGCGGCGATAGGCCCTGCGATCCTGCGGCTATCCTCAAGACCGATCGAAATCGACTCATGCATAGCGGCCGCCGGGGTTCCAATCACTTCGATTTCACCGCCGCCATCACCGCTAAAACAATCACGACGACGGCCAGGACAACCATCCCCACGAAGAAGCCAACGATCGCCAGCAAGATCATCAACTCGAACATCCCGATGCCTTGCACGAAGGCCGCCAAAGGCATCGAGATTAGTTCGTGGGGCAACATCGGCATGGGACCTACTTGGCCTTATCGAGCATCGGAATCGGAAACATTTCCGAAGGCGTGTGAGCCTCTTTCATCGCTGCTTCGATCTTCGCGACGACTTCCGGATGCGACGCGGCGACGTCGTTCGATTCGCTCGGATCTTCCTTCAAGTTGTACAGTTCCAGCTTGCCGGCATCGGGACGCTTCGGTCGCATCATGTTCTGGCGAATCCCTTTCCAATCTCCCATTCGTACGGCCTGTTGTCCACCGTAAGCCCGGAACTCCCAGTACATGTAATCCGCCTCGGGCTGCTTTTCGCCAAGGAGGGTTGGCAAGAAGCTGGTGCCGTCGATGTCGGCCGGAGCTTTGACGTCCGCAATCTGAGCGACCGTCGGCAGCAGGTCGTAGAATGCCGCGATGTGATGCGTCACCGTGTCAGGCTTGATCTTGCCAGGCCAGCGCACGATCAGCGGCACGCGAATGCCCCCTTCGTACAAGCTTCCCTTCAACCCTTTGAAGTTGGCGGACGACTCGAAGAACTCGGAATCGCTGCCACCCAGGCGGTCGTAGGTTGGGCCATTGTCCGAACTGAACATCACCACCGTGTTGTCGTCCAACCCTTTCGCCTTGATCGTATCGAGGATCATGCCGATGTCGCGGTCCATATGCGTGATCATCGCGGCGTAACCAGCATGCGGCTTGGGATGCTGCAAGTAGCCCTTATGAACGTAGTCGCTCTCTGGCATGTCGGCGTATTGCTGCAAGTCTTCGTCTGGTACCTGGATCGAAAGGTGCGGAATCGCGAAGGGCAGATACAAGAAGAATGGCTTGTCGGCGTTCGCTTCGATGAACTCGATCGCCACGTCGCGGAACTGATCCTGCGAGAACGTTTCCCCCGTCAACGTACGATCGTTACCAGGCTGGACTTGCTTGTCCCGATTTCGCCAGAGGTACTCGGGATAGTGATTATGGGCGTGACGCTGACAGTTGAAGCCATAGAACAAATCGAAGCCTTGCTTGTTCGGATCGCCCGTCGTACCGAAGTGCCCCAGGCCCCACTTGCCGATCGCGGCGGTGGCATACCCTTTCTGCTTGAGCATCTCGGCAATGGTCAGTTCTTCGTCCGGGATAGGATTTTGACCAGGGAACTCGGCTCCCAAAGCTTTCGTTTCGGGAAGCATCTGGCCTGGGTCGCCGTTGTCGCGAATGTAGGCGTGGCCGCCATGCTTGCCGGTCAGCAGCACGCAGCGCGAAGGAGCACACACCGCATTGCCGCTGTAGAAATCGGTGAAACGCATCCCCTCTTTCGCGAGGCGATCGAGGGCAGGCGTTTTGATTTTGGTCTGACCGTAACTTCCCAGTTCCGAATAGCCCAGGTCGTCCGCCAGGATGAACACGATATTGGGGGGACGCTCGGCAGCGTGGGTCGTCGTTGCCAGGGCGGAAAGACAGATCGCGGCCGTAGCCAACACGATCCGAGCCAGGTTGCGGTGAGCCATCAAGGACACTCCCAAGGAAAGCAATGCGTATAGTCGGAGTCGAACGGGGTTTAGTCAGTATGTTTTAATGGTTTGCGGGGGTCAATGTCGCGGGATATTTACATTACGTCACGCATTTTCTCGCGATTCGATCCACCCCCACTACAGAAAAGGCCAGGCCCCGCTGAGCGAGACCTGGCCTTCGAGTGAACTGTCGAAACCATCGAGCGAGGTCCTAAACCTCTTGGTAGATGCCATCTTCGTCGATGACGGTGTCTTCATCGATCGCGAACAACGAGTCGATCGTGTTGTAGATCTCGTCACCGAGTCCAGCCGCCTGGACGGTGCCGATCGCTTCGTTGTCCCTGAAGAAGCTGTCGATAATTGCAAGGTCGCCATCGTTGAAGATCGCGCCTCCCTTCTCTCCAGCTTCGTTGCGGGCGAAGAACTCGTCGGTCATGCGAACATACCCACGACTGTTGATCGCGCCCCCTTGGATGCCGGCGACGTTGTCGACGTAACGATTCCCTTCCAGAATGGTCGTGCTGCCG
This sequence comes from Bremerella cremea, assembly GCF_039541315.1. Taxonomy (GTDB): domain Bacteria; phylum Planctomycetota; class Planctomycetia; order Pirellulales; family Pirellulaceae; genus Bremerella; species Bremerella cremea. Next base: position 1,899,514 of record NZ_BAABFZ010000003.1, read on the forward strand.
GAACCGATCTGGATACCACCACCATAGGTTGCGGCATAGTTGTTCCGCAGGACCGAGTCGTACACTTCCAACGTGCCGACCGGGCCGGCGTTTTCCATCGCCCCACCCACGCCCACGGTGAAGGAGTAGTTCTGCGGATTCATCCCCAGGGCCTGGTTGCCGGTGAAAGTCGAATTTCGCACGACAGTCGTGCCACGGAAGTTAATCAACGCACCGGTGCTGACATCGGCGATGTTGTCGGTGAAGCGTGTATCAGTCACCGTCACATTGCCATAGTTGTTGTGCAAACCGGCGGTGAAGTTGGCCGTGTTCCGCGCGAAGGTCGAATCGTAGAAGTTGGCAGTTGAACCAGCCACGAAGACCGCACCACCACGGTTACCATCATTCTCGATGAAGCGGGTGTCGTAGACATTCGTCGTAAGGTTTCCGCCCAGGTAAAGACCACCGGCGTTGTTATACGACACGCCACCTTGGAAAACCGAGTCGCTGATGTAAGCGTTCCCGTTTTGCAGCACGGCACCGCCACCTCGGTTGGCGCCGAAGTTATCGATGAACCGCGAATAGGTCAGCTGGACCTGACCACTGGCAAACAAACCGCCCCCTTCTTGCGAAGCGGAGTTATCCTGGAACCGTGTCCCATCGATGGTGATGCCGTTGCCGCTGAAGAAGATACCGCCGCCAGATCGACCCGAGTTTCCGCGGAAGATCGAATCGGTCACAACGCCAGTTCCACCGACGGCATAAACCGCTCCGCCTTGATTTGGCGTACTGTTGTCGAAGAACCTGCTGTCGTCGATGGTGAAGTTACCACCGTTGATAAAGACAGCCCCGGCGATTTCCTGGGTCGTGTTCCCTTCCAGCACCGAACCAGCGATCGTGATCGGTCGAGGTTCCATCATGGCGATCGCCCCACCTTGGGTGACGGCCGTGTTGTCTCGCAGCACACTGTCGAACAGCTGCAACTCGCCTGAGACCATGTTGATGGCACCACCGCTCGAGTTCGACTGGTTGCGGAGGAACTGCGAGTCGGAAACAGTCAGCCCGCCGGTTCCTCGGATTTCCAAGGCACCGCCTGAACCGCCGGTGACGTTGTCGGTGAACCTCGAGCCATTGATCTCACCGGCACCGGTATTCACCAGAATGGCACCACCACGGAACTGCGAACTGTTGTCGATGAAGCGGCTGTCTTCGATCAGGTAGCTACCGCTGTTGAGCGTCATCGCGCCACCTTCGTTCGCCTCGCTTCCTTGTACCAGCGAGCCGCTCATCGAGAACGAGGCCCCGCCGATTATCATCACACCACCGCCAGAGTTCACGGCCGTGTTGTTGATCAGTCGCGTCGTATCGATGCTAAACACCGAGTCCCGACCTGAGACACCACCACCAACGCTGCTGGAGCTGTTGTTGTAGATCCGCGACTGCTCGACGTTGGTCGTGCTTCGCAGACCACGGATCGCTCCCCCTTCGGCCGTGGCGGTGTTGCCGTCGAAGTAACTGTCGATGATCGTGCCGGTATTCGATTCGACCGCGATCCCACCGCCGTAGCGGGCGAAGTTGTCTTCGAAGTCGACGTTATCGATCGCCATCTGCCCCGAATACAGGAACGCACCACCGCCGGTACCGTTGGCAGCCGAGTTCCCCTCGAAATTGCTGTTGGTCACGATGACGTCGGTCAGATTGGTCATCAAACCACCACCGAACGCGCCGGAGGTGTTGTCGATGAAGTTCACCGAGTCGAGCACGATCGTGCTGTTGTTGGCGTTCATACCACCACCGTAGTTCGAGTGATTGCGCTCGAAGTTGCTTTTGGTAATCGTCAACAGGGTGCCGTTGTTCGCGGTCAGACCACCACCGGCCGAGCCGGTGTTGTCCAAGAAGTCGACATCGTTGATGGTCAGCGTGGCCGCAGAGACGTAGATCCCGCCGCCGCTGCTATGCAGGTTCGATCCGAGCGCGTTGCCGTCGACGATTTCCAAACCATCCAGCACCACGCTGGCGTCGACAATCGTCAACACGTTGTGGGCGTTGTCGCTGTTGTCGTTCAGCACACCCAAGTCGCCACTCAGCGTGGTGACGAACACGTTCGAGTTGCGCTGCTCGGGGTTGTTCAAGTTGGCGGAGTAACCACCTTTGATGGTCACACCATCGACGACGGTGTAGGTCGAAAGCCGGCCCGTGCTGGTCCCGTTGGTCGGCGTATAAACACCTTCCGCCACGCGAATTTCATCCGCGCCTTCGGTCAGCGAAGCCTGCGACAACGCCGCTTCCAGCGTGGTATAGGCATTGGTCCAATCAGATCCGTCGCCAGTGCCGGTCGCGTCGAGGTCGACGTACAGAATTCCGGCGGCGTCGAGCATCTGACGCTGTTCGACTGACTCGAACTTCATCCGCCGCTTCATCCGTTTTTGGGCCGCTTGCCGAGACTTGGCCGTGCGGCTCGATTTGCCATTCTCACATACCGAGTTGAGAAGAGAAGTAAAACTCACCATGGGGCATTTCCTGGGATAGAGGAGTGATTTTCATTTCACCACTAAGCACCGATAGGGGTAGAGCACTGCCGATCTTAGGAGGGGTCTGTTCACACTACAACCAAAAATCCCAAAAATTAAATATCACTGTAAATCCAGTGAACAACTTGCGAGGCGGGCATTAAACTGCTAACGGAGAGATCGCTGCAAACATCTCAGGCATCTCGAGTTGCAGCGCTGTTAGCAGCAAGTAACCGAGCGTGGTTACTTCAATAGAAAGGTCGCGATCGCCGGAACACGCAGCTCCCAGTCGTCGGGAAAATGGTGCCCCCCAGGGTGAGTCTGGCTCTCGAACATCCACTTCGCGTTGCCACATTCGCGCGCCCATATATTGACCAGCGGGGCGTGCGGTTCTTCCTCGCCATGAATGAAGACGATCCGAGCCGCTCCCTTGGTCGAGTCGAGCGACGGACGAGCCAGTTGCTGGATCATATTTCCGCCGGGCGACAGCGCGACGACGCCGGCGTACTTGTCGGGATGGGCCTCAGTCACCAGCATCGCGTGCAGTGCCCCTTGCGAGAATCCCAGCAGATAGATCTTCGACAGATCGACCACGCCATCCAAGAGCTGCGAGTGAACGATCGCCTGTAGGTCGCCGTGGGTGGTCTCGAACGAATCGAGCGACCACTGGAAGGTATCGCCGTGCGTCGGAACGCTGCCAGGCACCACGATCGCGACGAACCCTTGCCGAGCCCACAATTCGGCCTCGTCGAGATAATTCAGATGGGTATCGCCGTAGCCATGCAGCATCAAGATAACCGGCCAGCCTGCTGGAGGCTTGTCGGTTTCTGGTCGGACCGCGATCGGTTGGCCGACATGCTTTCGGGCCGCGATAAGATAGCGAGTTCGAATGATTTGCAAGTCGTTTTGGAAGTCGCTTCGTCGACGAATGCGGCCGAGCTCTTCGTCGGTGGCCGCCGTCGGGAAGTCGTCGAAACCGCGTGCCATCGCTTCGCGAAATGCCAAGACGGCGTCGTCATGCTGGCCAGCCAGTTCGTAGTTGCAGGCCAGTTGATACATCGGAAAGGCGAATTCTGGATCAGCATTCGAGGCGGCCAGATATTGCTCCTTGGCCGCGTCGTACATTCCCATCCCCTTCAAGGCGTCTCCCTTCTGCAGGTACTGATCAGCTTCGCTGCGTGTGGCCGAGACCTTGGCCGGATGCCAATTGTTCAGCCATACCACAGGCCTGGGCGGCAACCGCGGAATCGAGAGATCGGCAGTGGGACCACAACCAATGGCGAGGGCGAACCATCCCCACAGATATAGGTGGCGAATGCGAAACATGATCGAACGGTGGGTGGTGGGAAAAGGTCAGGGGCTAGGAACGTAAGTTTAACCCATCGAAATGAGATTCCTAGCGCTTCCCCCCGCCAGCCGTTAGCCGGTCGAGCGAAGACCGGCGGCAATCCCTTGAATCGTCAGACGAACCATCTGCGACAAACCATCCTGATCGTCTTCCGCTTCGGTCGAACCGTTTTCGCGCGACTGCTTCATCAGTTGAATCTGAATCAGGTTGAGCGGGTCGACATAAGGGTTACGGCTGCGAATGCTGCGATTCAACCAACCGATCTTCTCGAGCAGTTCGTGCTGCTGGCGAATCAAACAGATCGCACCGCAGGTCAAACGATACTCTTGATCGATCAGGGCCCAAATGCTGTCGGTCGCGACGCCAGCCAGTTCGGCATAGTCGCGGGCGATGTCCATGTCGGCCTTGGCCAGCGCCAGCTCGGCGTTGTCGATGATGGCCTGGAAAACGGGCCACTCTTGATACATCTCTTGCAGCGGTTCCCAGTTCCCTTCGTGGGCATCGACGAATGAACGGATCCCGGTTCCCATGCCATACCAGGCCGGCAGCAACTGCCGCGACTGGGTCCACGCGAAAGTCCACGGAATAGCGCGCAGGTCTTTGAGCGACCTTCGTTGCCGTCGACGTGCCGGCCGCGATCCGATCGGCAGGCTTTCGATCTCGCTGATCGGCGTGGCCTGGTCGAAGTACTTCAGGAAGTCGTCGTGCGAAACGAGCTCGCGATACTTGGTCAGTGCCGCGTGCGACATCGACTCGGTCATTTCCTTCCAGTTATCCATTTCATCGGAAGGGGTCGACGCACTGACCAGCAGCGTGGCGTTGGTCAACTGTTCCAGGTGACGATGCGCGATCACGGCGTTGTCGTACCGTTCGGCCAGCACTTCGCCTTGTTCGGTCAGTCGCAGCTTGCCATCCACGGCTTGCGGTGGCAACGACTGAATACCCCGGGCAGCCGGACCGCCGCCACGCCCAAGGCTACCACCACGACCATGGAAGATCGTCATTTCGATATGATGCTTGGCGGCCACTTCCGCCAGGCGTTCTTGAGCCTGGTGCAGCTTCCAGGAAGCGGTGAGGTAACCACCATCCTTCGTGCTGTCGGAGTATCCGACCATGATCATCTGTTCCAGCCGTGGCTGCTGCGACAAGTAGTCGCGATAGACCGGCTGCTTCAGCATTGCCTCGAAGATGATCGGAGCACGCTCCAAGTCGTCGATCGTTTCAAACAGTGGCGAGATCGGCAGGTAAGGTCGCGGCTTGCCAGGATACTTTTGATTCCAGACATAGTTCCACAACCACAGCACGGCGATTACGTCGGTTGGCTCGTGCGTCATACTGATCACATAGCCACCAAACGGACGCAGGCCACCGCGATCCATCGTGTCGGCCAAGACACCAAACGTGGCCAGCACTTCCTGCGTCATCTCGCTAAGCTTCGAGGAATCGATCGCCGGGACCTGTTTCAGGTCGGCCAGCTTCTTGAGCCATTCCGATTCTTCGATCTCCTGCTCGGCCGGCAAATCGGCGAACAAGATTTCGCGAAGGGCATTGCGATGGACTTCCGAATCCTGGCGAATGTCGAGCGAGAAGAAGTGGAACCCAAACGTCAGCAGACGATCTTTCCACGGATCGAGATAACGTTCCACGACGCGACGCCCGCCATACTCGAGCATGCTGTCCCGCAGCAGTTCGACCTCTTCAGTCAGCTCTTCGGGCTGGTGATAGGCGACATGTTCGTCCCCTTCGACAAAGACCTGCCCCAGCGAAACTTCGAGACGGAACTCGATCATCTTCAGGAAGCAGCGATAGACTTCGCTTGGCGAGATCTCTTCCAGGCGGTTTCGCAGTTCTTCCCAGCTTTCGGTCGCCTTGGTCAGGCGTTCGCGAATTTCGCCGGTGACTTCCACCTGGCGATCGGACGTGACCAGCGTCTTCTTGAGTTCGCGGCAATAGGCAAGGTGACGTTCCAGGGCGGTCTTCCGCAGCAGCCCCAAAGTCGTTTCGGTAACCTTTGCCGTGACGAACGGATGACCGTCGCGATCTCCACCGATCCAACTGCCAAACGTCAGGAACGGTTTGATTTCAAATTGATGGTGCGGGAAGTACCGCGCCAACGCCTTTCGCATCTCGCGATAGATCTGCGGAGCGACGTCCCACAGGGCTTCGGCAAAGAAGAGCCCTCGTTCGACTTCGCCCATCACGCCGGGACGCTGCGGACGGAGAGAGTCGGTCTGCCATAGCAGCGTCAGGTCGCTCAGCGCGGCATCGAAGTCGTCGTCGGTCGGTTCGACTTCTAAAAACGGCAGATGATCGCGAAGCCGACGCAGAAGTTCGCGCGTCGTGCGACGCTTCGCTTCGCTCGGATGGGCGGTGAAAACAGGCGTGATCGCCAGACGATCAAGCCAATCTTGCATCTTGGCAGCGCTGCAGTCACTTTCAGCCAACTGACGAACCGCGTCGGCAATCGATTCGCTGCGAGGCAAACCTTCCGCTTCGGCCTCGTCGGCACGCAGGTCAAGGATCCGCACCCGGTGGTAATCTTCGGCCAGATTGGCCAGGTCGAAATAAAGGCTCAGCCAGCGAATCACGCTACGGAGTTGCTGCTTCGGAATACGACCGATCTCGGCGAGCAGGCGTTCTTCGGCGTCTGGCAAACCGGCCCGACGCTCTAAAGACATGCGACGAATACGGCCCATCGTTTCGGCCAGCGCGTCGCCAACTTGCTCTCGCACGACCTGATCGAGAAGTTCGACCAACAAGTTCAGGCCCGGTACGTGTTCTTCGTGATACATGGCAGCTGTCGCCCTTCTACTTCGATGTCTAATCTTCGCCTAGGTAAATAGGTTACCTCGAAGGGAGGGAAGTTCGTAGGGGCCGTGTGACAATCCAGAGGCAATTCAGGCCCCCCTTGCCGTGCTAATTCGAGCAACAATGGCACGCAAAGTGCACCTTAACGATTACTTAATTCCGAGCCTCATTCCGTCCAAAACAGGAGACGAGCCATGAGTAATCACTGGGGACTTTGCAAAAACTGTAAGTGGTGGCAGATTGACCCCGATGCCAGCGTGACCGACCAAACGGCCGGCTTATGCATCGAAGAAGATCTGCAGCCATTCAACCTACGAATCACCGGCAATGGCGGCTGCAACAGCTATGCCCATGGCGAACCAGCCCGGGCCGAGGGTTCCAGTGCGAAACCACCCGAAGCGGCTCCGCAACGTTAACCGCCTTCTCCGGCGAAACGATGACATCCGACCAGAACTCGTTTGCTCCGAGTTCTGGCCTCGCAATCCATTTACGGTGCTGGATGCAGCCCTGGCAGTTCCGGCGGACGAACTCGCAGCTTCGGTTCTTCTAACGAACCAAGAAACGCCGCGAGATCTTCCAGGTCTTGCTTGTTCAGCCCCAACGGTTTGAGCAGCGGTGACTTGGCAGGAAAGAGTTCGTCGTCTTGCTGGTGCTCTTTCCGCTTGATGGTCGGCATGCCGGCGTTGTACATGTTCAGCACGCCAGGCAGATGGAAAAGACCATTGTGCATCAGCGGCTGCGTCGCAGTCACATCACGAAGTGGCGGCGTGCGAAAGCGACCGACATCTTCGGCCAGCCCGGTAATGTTGTACCGGCCGAGGTCTTCGTATTTGCGGCCGTAATAACTGAGCCCTACTTCGTGGAATTCGCCGTCGCTGAAGATCGGCCCATGGTGGCAATTCATGCAGCGTGCTTCCCGGCGAAACAAGTCCATCCCTCGGATCGCCGAATCGGACATCGCGTCGTGCTTTCCTTTCAGAAACGCATCGAACCGAGTGCGACCATTGACGGCGGTTCGCTCGAAGCAGGCAATCGCCTGACCAACGCGTTCTAGAGTGACTTCTTCGTCACCAAACGCTTCGCCAAACATCTTCTGATACGGCGTGATTGCGGAAACCGTTCCGACGACGTGATCGCGGGTCGAATGCATTTCGTCCGGATTCAACAGAACGGCAACCGCTTGTTCTTCCAGCGTGCCGGCCCGACCATCCCAGAAAAAGGTCTGCTGATGGGCAGCGAACCGGGTCGTGGGTGCATTTCGGGCCAGCATCTTTCGCGAGTGACCGAAGCTGGTCGTGCGACCATCCGACCAGGCCAGGTCCGGGTCGTGACAAGAAGCACATGCCATCTGCCCGGTGCCAGAGATTCGAGGATCAAAGAACAACGCTTTGCCGAGTGCTTCTTTCGCGTCGCTGTGCGGATTCTCACGTGGATGTACGACCTCGGGCAGCAGGCCGATCTCTTTCCACTTCACCCCTTCATCGACATGGGGTGCAGGCCACTTGTCGGCCGGCTGCGAGTAGACGGTCCGCAAACCTTCGGCCCGAGCTTGCCGCTGAAGCTCGGATTGTTCAGGACGAACGGTTCGTTTGGCCGTGGCAGTTGCTTCCTGGGCAAGCAGTGGCTGGCCAAGGAAAAACGAGACAACCGCACATAGGGAAATCGATCGAAGCATGATGGGGGCGTTTATGCAGAAGAATTAATACTCGCCAATTACTTCACGACCAGCGATCGTCAGCAATGCAGCAACAATATCAGCACTAGTGGTTTCCGAAATGAACTGGACAGATCCATCTACCATACTGACGTTAGCACCACCCGGATGAAATGCGTAAATACTGTACCAGTTAGAACAGTTCACCATGCATGGACCTGGGTAATCGTAACGGTCAAATTCGTCTTCAATTGTTTCATCGTAGGACCAACCACGCAGGTAAGTTCCATTAGGATCAGCGAATCCACACACTGCGACATACTTGGCTCCCGTGTTAGTGGTACCAGAGTCAGGTACCATCTTTCGGCCGTACCACATCTGTGGTCGTGCAGCGCTTTCCACCAGAGCAATTGTGTTTGAAGTACCGTCTCGCACGTCGCGAATTTGATTCCCTTTCCGCCCCTGTACGGTCACTTTCTCCAGGAAGAGCCCTTTGTATTGCGCAGGCTGTGGGTAAGAAATAAACCCGCCGGTATATTGATTGACGCTTGGTCCATGGGAAGCCATATAGTCCGTTCCCCACGAGCTCCATCCTGATGATCCCGGTTTAAACTTGGGATGAAGAATGGGACCACCTGGGGTGCTGGGACAGCTCATGAACGGAATCGGAAATTGAACAGCCTCTTTATTGGCTTCACTATTGAAGGTCGTATTGAAGTCATAGAGCGCGGCAATCTGACTTTGCTCCATGTACGGCAACAATTGAGGCCCCCAGTAATACGTAATATTGTCCGCCGAGCCAGCTCCTCTTGGGTCGACTACCGTTGAAGGAAAGCAACCGCGAGCCGCATGAAAGTTCTGTAACCCAAGACCCAATTGACGCAAATTATTCGAGCATTGCATCCGGCGAGCCGCTTCTCGGGCTTGTTGCACAGCGGGGAGAAGCAAGGCGATCAGCATGCCAATGATGGCAATCACCACCAAAAGCTCGACCAGGGTAAAACCGCGACGGCGAGACATAGTTCAAACCTTCGACATGGAGGGGGCAAAATGACATGTCTGGAAGGCTGGCAGAAGGCTTGCCCCAAAAGAGACACGATCTCAATAAGCAAGCATTTAGCTTACTAACTGCCTGCCGAGAGCGTCTACAACGCGGCAGAGCGTGCTGGCACCACCTTATTTAGCGATGCCGATCGGAAGAGAGTGCCAGGCGTGCCCTGGCTAGATTTCGATCGATTCCTTCGCCGCGGGATGGAAACGCTGGATCGTTTCGATCAGTCGATGACGGTCGATCGGCTTGGTGGTGTAGGCGGTGCAGCCGGCGTCGAGGCACTTTTGCAGATCGCCTGCCATGGCGTGGGCGGTCAGGGCCACGATTGGCATCTGGCACCCTTTCTCGCGCAGCCGAATTGCCGATTCATAACCATCCATCACCGGCATCTGCATGTCGGTCAGCAGCACGTCGAATGGTGGCGGCGAGCGAAGTTCGCCATCAACGGTTCCGTCGACGGTAAGCTGTTCGATGGAAAGCTTTCCATTTTCGACCGTAAAGACTTCGGCCCCTGCCTTCCGCAGATGGAACGAAATCAAACGGACGTTGTCGGGACCATCTTCTGCCAACAGGACTCGCATTCCTTGGAGCGCCGTCGAGTTGACCTTCTGACTCTTTTTCTTGGCGACCTCGTCGTCCGCATTGTTCTGGCCGCGAGCCATCGAAGGCGTGATCCATTGATCGTCTGGCACATCTTCGACCTTCAGCGACAAGCAGAAGACACTGCCGACGCCAGGTTCCGAAGTCACCGTAATGTCGCCATCCATCATCTCGGCCAGACGCTTGCTGATTCGCAGCCCCAGCCCGGTACCGCCGAAGCGGCGCGCGGTCGAGTTGTCGGCTTGAACGAAGGCTTGGAACAACTTTCCGATCTGTTCGTCGGTCATTCCGATACCCGAGTCTTCGACCGACAAACGCACGGACTTGTCCGACTTCACATAGCTGACTCGCAGGCGAACTCGCCCGATCTCCGTAAACTTGATTGCGTTGCCAACCAGGTTCACCAGGATCTGGCGAAGTCGAATCGGATCGCTGTGGACGATCATCGGTATCTTCGTCTCGAAGATCGTGTTGAGCGTGAGCCCCTTGGCGGTCGCTTTGACTTCCATCAGGTCCATCACTTCGCGAACGAGTACATCGATTCGCATCGGGACCGTCTCGAAGGTCATCATGCCTGCTTCGATCTTCGACAGGTCGAGGATGTCGTTGATGATTGTCAGCAGATGCTCGCCGTTGCGACGGATCGTACTGATATATTCGCCGGTCTCCGCGTTCGCATCGCGATCGCGTTGATGATCGGCCAGCAGGTCGGTGTAACCGAGGATCGCCGTCATTGGCGTGCGGATTTCGTGGCTCATGTTCGCCAGGAATTCGCTCTTACTACGGTTCGCTTCTTCCGCCTTGATGCGAGCTTCGCGAAGATCTTCTTCGGCCCGACGCTGTTGGGTAACGTCTCGCAGCACCGTCAGAATCTGGATTGTGCCGGCTTCGCTGGTCGTGTTGAGCGTCACCACCGAGTGCAATTCGATCCGACGCCATGTGCCGCGTAGCCCCATCATCTCGAATTCGATGCAAGATGGTTTACTGACCAACGCATCGCACAAACCCTGAACGACGTCATCGCGTGAGTTCCAGGCGACCTGATCCAAAAGCGACATACCACGAATCTGTTCCGTCGACTTCGCTTCCCACAACGAGAGCGCGGCCGGGTTGCTGTCGATCACGTTGCCATGCTCGTCCAGCACGTTCACGCCGATCGGCACCCCGTTGAAAATCGTCGTAAAGCGGCGAACCCCGTTTTCGGCTTCTTCCTTGGCCGCCTTCAGGTCCATGGTCATCGACTCGGCCATTTGAATGGCCCGCAGACGGGCCGCACTCATGTTCCAGATCATGATCACCAGCAGCAAGGTCACAATGCCGCCAATCGCCACCGTGATGGCGGGTCGCATGAAGATACCGCTGGTGTCGAAATTCGGATTGCTGCGAATCAGGACCGTCCAGTGCCGACCGCCGAAACTGAGATAATAGCTTTTCTCGAACAACGCCATGTATTGGTGGGCGTCGGCATGGTGCTCTTCAAATTGATAGCCATGCTCTGCGAACAACTGGGCATCGGGATCGTCGACCGCGCGATCGTCGAAGACTTCGATATCGATCTTACCGTCCCCAGACCAGACAATCCCATCGAGGGCCAGTTCCGAGGTGATCGGCATGTAAACCCAGCCTTTGAACGCCTTCTGCCGCTCTTCGGGCGTTCGCAGCGGCAGTCCTTGTTCGTACACGGCCAGATAATAAAGGAAGCCGTTATGATCGAGGTTATCTTGAACCAGATCGATCTTTGCCGATAAGGTTGGCAAGCCGGTGTTCTTCGCCTTGATGGCGGCGGCGCGACGATTCACTTCCGAACCGACATCCAAACCCCACGCCTGACGGTTAAGAGCCAATGGTTCGATATGACAGATGACCAGATAATCGTCGGCGTTACGTATCGAACCTGCCGAGCGAATCGTGAAGTCGCCTCCCAGGTTCTCGTGAGCCCATTCTAGAAACGGCCCCACTTCGTCTTTCTGAACCTGGCGGATAAATCCCTGGCCCATCGCCCCCGGGAAACAGGCAACCGGATCCACCACCTTGCAGTAGTCGCGGAACTCGGAAAGGGTCAGAACTTCGCTCGCTTCGTGCAGACCACGCAGCCCCTTCAAGCCATGTTCGAACTCGGTCATTCGACGCGTGACATCGATCTTCACTCGTTCAGCAAGACCATCAAATTCGTTCTCGGCCTGGCGATGGGCTTCACGCGCCAGCCAGACCGCCACAATCGAGGTGAGCCCGACCCCCAGGAACACGATCAAGAAGATCGGCCGCATGACGTCGCGCATGCTGCTTTCCTTGGGATAGGCTTCTTCGCGCGGCGGATTCCTCCAGAGCGAGAGCACACGCAAGATGATATAGGGCGCAATAATCAAGGCACTCGACGCGATGTCCAACACCCGCGATGCGTATTCCGGCAGGCTTGGGATCACCTCCGGGAGCAGAAATTGTGTGACGATATCTGCCGCGATCACCACCAAAACCAGTTCGATGACGATTCGCAACAGAACCTTGTTGCATTGCATTGGATGTCCTTGCTAATTCGATCAAGACCGCACTTCGGCCCGAAGCAAGTAAACCTGCTGATCTTGTGCAAGATCGCACACAGTTAAAGAAGTTGCCGGGTTTCGGCGTCCGTTTCGTAACCGGAACGGACGCCCGTAAGCCAGTCAGAAAGACAATGCGTCCTGCAACGATTATTCTGGCGAAGATGCCGTGCAAACCCGCAGCAAATTACCGTGAAAACCGCACCGGCAAGTACCGCACAACCGCTACAGGCTGGCCACCAACCGTGGCCGGAAGTCCTTTCCAGCGACGAACGGCCTCGACGGCTGCGTCGTCTAAGATGGTGTAGCCACTGCTCTTGGCGACGATCGCTTCACTGACGCGGCCATCGAGTGCGATGGTCAGGCGCAATAAGACTTCTCCCTTCCAGCCATTGCGTTTGGCTTCCGCCGGATAGTCGGGCGGAGGATTCATCGAGAAGTCAGGCGGCGTCTTCTTCACGTTGCCGACCGGGATCGGAACGGCGGAAGCGAGCGTGGCGACCTTGATCGGTCGCGACTGCCGTGGAACCGGCTGCGTGCTTGGCTTGGGGGGATCTGGCTGGCGCTGAAATTGTCGTTTGTTGGCCAGCCGGGCCTGAGGTGTCTTTTGCAACTCGGCGACCACAATCTCAGCCTCTTTGCGGGTCGGTTTCAGATCAACCGACTGCCGCGCGACGAGGGCTTCGGCGGCGACTTCAACGGTGGTTTCGGTGGCGTCCATCTCGCTGGTGACGATATTGACCGGCTGCGGCTCACTCAAGGGAACCGGCGGGGCGAATGTCGCCGCGATGGTAACCGCTTTCGACTCGCCCGCGAATTCCATCCGCTGCAGAATGGTCGCTCGCTGCCAGACCATCAAGCCAACCAGCAGCATATGCACGCTGATCGAAATCGGAATGGCAAATTGAGGAGTCGCAAGTCGTCGCATGGAAAATTACTTTGCCACGACCGCGCAGTGCGGGGGCACGCCCGAAGCGAGCCCCATTCCCCAGGAGCCCTATTTGGTGAGATAAAGACGTCCGTTGGACGTGGCCTTCAAACAGTAGAGCGTTCCGCCATGGTCGATCCAGACCTGTCGCTGACCTTTCAGCAATTCCTTCGATGCAATCGGAGACTCTTGCTCAACGGTCACTGCTTCGCGACGTACCAATGGTCGAGTGGGGACTTCGGCAACGCTCACGCCATCATAGCTACGATGCATGGTGATGAACACTTCTGCTAAAGGAATCGGATGAACACCCCTGCAGGCGTTCAAAGAATTTCGAGCGGACCCGGATTCCCCAAAAATGTGCGGGAAATCGGGTCGCACCCCCTCTATGCAAGTGGCGCGCCGGCGTCGAATCCCCTCGTTTTGGCTTCCAATCGGCGAAAATATGTCGCTCAGGCAAACAATCGTGTCGCGCCAAGCGACATCCACCTACATCTCGCCCGCAACAGCCCATACCCCGCTAGCTGCTGGCATCCGAGAACCGATGGGTCGGTACTGGACGACCGGGTCGGAAGCTTTGCGTTTGATGGAATTCGACCGTGATTCCCATCCGTTCCACCAGTTGATTGACGATCGCCTGGACGTCGTCGCGAAGCGTTTCCGGATCGACAGCGACTCGGGCATTGACCACCACGTTCGCTTCCTTCGTAGTGCAATTGGACGGCAACGAAAGAACGGCCGGCGTGTCGCTGCTCACCAGGTTCGCGACACCATAAGCACCTTCCCATAGGCCAATCGTTTTCAGATGAGCGGTCTCGGCACCGTCGCTCGCCAGGCGTTCCCGCAGGCCTTCCACGATCCCCAACAACACGTCGTCCAACGCGAATGGCTCGCGGCTGGTCATCTGCATGCTGCTGTTCAGCCAGCCCAGTTCCGCCTCGCCTTCTGCGTAGACGTCGTAGTCGAGATCGAGGATCTTCTGCCCGAACGCACCGCGCTGCTCGAACATCTGAATCAGGCCATCCATCCCTTCGCCGGTCTTGGCTGACAATCGGAGCAGCGGCGTTTCTGGGGCGAACTTGCTGAGCAGGTCCGAAAGCTCGGCAATCTGTTCCGGGCTCAACTCGTCGATGCGATTGATGATCAAGAAGTCCGCCTCTTCCAACTGCTTCTCGAAGATGTAAGCCGCTTTGGGTGAGAACCCCATGTTGGCTTCTTTCCGTAAGATCCGTAGCCCGTGCGACGGTTTCAAAATCACGCCATACGGTGCGACATCGAACTCGGCATCGAACAACTTCATCAGCGGCTGCACGACCGTCGCCACCAGGTCGGTACAACTGCCGACCGGTTCGGCGATGACAACATCGGGCCGCTGATCGGCCGACAACGTTTCGACGGTCGAAGTCAGTTCATTGAAGTTACAGCAGAAGCAGGCGCCGGCGACTTCCCCCACCTGCAAGCCTTGCGAACGCAACAGATTCGTATCGACCAGGTCGGCAGCCTGATCGTTGGTGATCACTCCCACCTTCAGACCTTGGTCTTGATAGGTTTGGGCCAGTCGACCGATTGTGGTCGTTTTGCCAGCCCCCAAAAAACCACCGATCATGACGAAACGGATTTTGGGAGTATCGGAAGCCATAGATACGTTCCTGAGGGGATGCAGAAGTCTCAATCATTCAAACAATGATTAGAATAACCGTCCTCCGGCCACGCTTCAACCAAGCGCGTTGCCACCGACGGCACCCCCAAGAATCGGCGAAAGGGGCCTCCGTCTTCGCGACGGGCCCCTGCCACCCAAAGGCCGAACTCTTGGATTCGGCCCTTCCCTTAGCTTGGTTCGGCTGATTAGCCGTGCATGTCGAAGCTTTCGACCAGGTCTCGCAGCGACTTGGCCTGGGCACCGAGTTCTTCGGCACTGGCAGCCATTTCTTCACTGGAAGCGGTCGACTGTTCGGTGACCGAAGCGACCTGCTGGATCGTATCGAACACTTCTTGCGACATGCTCATCTGCTCGTCGGTCGAAGCGGCGATTTCGGCGATCTTGGCCGAAGTCGTTTCGACAGCGGCGACGATCTTTTCCAGGGCGTTGCCGGCCTGCGAACTCAGTTCGACACCATTGGCAACACGAGCGGTCGATTCTTTGATCAAGGCCGAAACGTCCTTGGCGGCGTCGCTGGCACGTTCCGCCAACTTGCGAACTTCGTCGGCGACGACCGCGAAGCCAAGACCATGCTCACCGGCACGGGCCGCTTCGATCGCAGCGTTCAAAGCCAACAGGTTGGTCTGGCTGGCAATTTCGCTGATGACCTGGATGATGTCGCCGATCTGTTCTGAAGACGCCTTGATCAGGTCCATCGCTTCGCCGCTCTTGATCACCGCATGGCCACCTTCGATGGCGATCTGGCTGGTTTGGCCGGCAAGACGATCGGTTTCGTTCGCACGATCGCGAACACCTTGGATGGAACGAGTCAACTCTTGAGCCGAAGCGCTGATTTCTTCCACCGCGGCACTTTGAGTCTGGGCACCTTCAGCAACCGACTGCGAGCCTTCAGCAACCGTGGCAGCACTTTCGCTGAACTGGTTGGCACTTTCCATGACGTTGACAATCAGGTTGGCCATGTCCATTCGCATCTGGACCTGCTTGGTCACGTCGGTGGCGTACTTCACCACTTTGTAAGGCTTGCCGTTGAGATCGAAGATCGGGTTGTAGCTGGCCTGAATCCAGATCTCGCGACCACCCTTGGCCAGACGCTTGTATTGGCCGGCATCGAATTCACCACGGTTGAGCTTCGCCCAGAATTCGCGATATTCGGCGCTGGCGGCGTAGTCGTTTTCGACAAACATCGAGTGATGACGACCTTGAACGTCCTTCAGGCTGTAACCGAGGGCATTCAAAAAGTTATCGTTGGCCGAGATGATCGTGCCATCGAGGTTGAATTCGATGATCGCCTGCGACTTGCTGATCGCTTCCAACTGGCCAGCCTTGTCCGCCATGCTCATCTTCGAGGCGGTCACGTCGGTGGCGTACTTCACCACCTTGAATGGCTTGCCGTTCAGGTCGAGGATTGGGTTGTATGAAGCTTGAATCCAAACTTCCTTGCCACCCTTACCAATCCGCTTGTACTCGGCGGTATCGAATTCACCGCGATTCAGCTTTTCCCAGAAACGCTTATATTCTGGGCTGCGAGCGTAATCTGGCTCGACAAAGATCTGGTGATGCTGGCCCTTGATTTCGCCCAGGGTATAACCCATGGTCGTCAGGAAGTTGTGGTTGGCCGAGAGAATCGTCCCGTCCATGTTGAACTCGATCACGGCCTGAGCCTTGTTGATCGCGGCGATCTGACCACCGGTATCGGCGGCTTGCATTTTCTGCTGGGTCACGTCGGAGGCGTACTTCACAACCTTGATGGTCTTGCCAGCTTCGTCCAGGATCGGATTGTACGAAGCCTGAATCCAGATTTCCTTGCCACCCTTACCGATTCGCTTATACATGCCGGCCGAGAAACGACCATGGCTCAGCTGATCCCAGAATTCGCGGTATTCGATCGAACAGGCTTCGGTCGGATCGACGAACATGCGGTGATGCTGGCCTTGGATTTCCGCCAAGGTATAGCCCATCGCGCCGAGGAAGTTTTCGTTGGCCGTGATGATCGTGCCATCAGGATTGAATTCGATGACGGCCTGCGACTTGTTGATCGCTTCGTTCTCGGCCTTCAGCGTGGCGATTTCGCGCCGCAGTTCAGCTTCGACCTGGCTCACCTTCGGAGTCGACGCCTTCTTGCGCGGGGAAGTAGTCGTGGTATTCTTCGGAGCCTCAAGCGTTGCACCAGCGGTTGGCATGATTCGTTCTCCTGCCCTTTTTTGCGAATATCTAAGTTGAATGAATTCGTGTTCGACGTTGAAACGTCCGCTGTAGGGTGTCGCGGGATTCGCTTTGGCGTCTGAGCTATCTACGTTGCTGCTAATCGAAGTCAAATGATCGCTCGGCCCGAGTTGGTCGAGTTTCTCCGTTTTGAAACCCGTGATTCCATACGGGAACTTCCGTTGCTGAAACGACTTAAAACCGCTTCCGCGGTGTCGGCCGTACCCCCAAAAGTGACCTGGGAAGGATGCATTCGAATTGCGGGAAACCCGGTCAATTTCCTCCCTGCAATGACGGGCTTGAAGAGTTCGCGGGCTAACTGTCCCCTTTGCCCTGGGGCAAGCCCCCTTAAAGAGGCTCAATTTCCATATGCAATGTTCTATTTCCGCGCTCAAAATTCGACCGCTAGCTGGTCGTCGGACGAGCAAAACAGAGCTCAATATCGAGTGGCCCGGGCCGCCCTAGCCGACCCGGTCACCGACGTAAAACGGGAAATTCGGTTGTTTTACGTTGGCATCTCTGCCGGTAGACGACCCTTCCAAGAGAGCTTACCCACCCCGAAATAAGTATCGAAACAAGGGTGGTCAAAAACAGAGCACCCGACTTTTATGCGAATGGCAGCTTCGCTAACCCGCACTCTATTGGGATGCCGATTCCTTTACAGTTAGATGACGCCTGAAAAACGCGGTAACGGTTCTCAAAAATTAAACGTCGCTTCTCATTCACTTTCTAAAAAAGTACGGGAAAATCTCTTTTACAAGATTGACTTTCGTAGGCCCTATTTTTTGACGGATCCCTTATCAAAAGTCCGTCGCTCATCCCAATCTCATCGTTTTGCCGCCTGAGCGGTGAAAGGCATTACTCATGAAGTCGCTTTGCATCGGAAAAGGCTCCTATACCCGCCGACACCGTGGTTTCACCCTCGTCGAACTGCTGGTGGTGATTGCCATCATTGGTGTTTTGATCGCCCTGTTGTTGCCTGCCGTGCAACAGGCTCGTGAAGCTGCTCGTCGCACCCAGTGTGTGAACAACCTGAAGAACATCGGCCTCGCGCTGCACAACTATCACGACACCTTCCAGAAGCTGCCTTACCTTGGCTTCGACAACTGGAACGGCGACATGATCTCGGTCTTCGGCCGCCTGTTGCCATTCGTCGAGCAGCCAGCCATGTACGACACCCTCGATTTCAACGTGCGAGCCAACGGTGGTAACAACCGCCTGTACCGCACCACGCCGCTGGACATCTACAGCTGCCCTTCGGAACAAGTCACCCTGGGCGAAACGACGACCGACTTAAACTGGTCGCACCAGCGTTACAGCTACGCGGTTTGCGTGGGTAACACCAACTACCGTCAGGAAAACGCCAACAACTGGGACGGTTTGTGGACTTACAACAACGGTGGTTCGGCCTTCCAGATGGGCACCAAGATCCATGGCCTGGGCTCGATCACCGACGGTACCAGCAACACCGTGATGGTTTCGGAAGTTCCGATGAACCAGAACACCAGCGGCTGGCAGGGCATGTACGCTGCCGGCATCTACGCATCGGGTGCTGGTTTCACCGGTTACCTGACGCCAAACACCAAGGCTTCGGTCGACGGTGGTCGCCGCTGCTGGAACCCAGACGATTACCTCCAGAAGATTCCTTGCCATAACAATGGCGACAACTGGGGAACCGCCACGTTCGCCGCTTTCAGCATGCACCCAGGTGGTGTGAACGCCAGCAACTTCGACGGTTCGGTTAGCTTCGTGCCAGAAACGATCGACATCTGGGCCTGGCGTGCACGCACGTCGACTCAAGGTGGCGAAGTTATCGGCCAGTAACGATCCTCCGCGATTCGGTCATGGCCTGCTCTATCGCATCACCATGACCTCGCTCGCGACAGTCGGAGTACCCTCATCATGAAATCGCTACGCTTAAGTGCCTTCGGTGCGGCCGTCACCACGCTGTCTCTTCTGGCTTTGCTGACCGGTTGTGGTCCGGACGACGGACTGCTGCATGTCAGTGGTACCGTCACCCTGGATGGTCAGCCGATCGAGAACGGGTCGATCTCGTTCATGCCAGTCAACGGCGGAAGCATGGGTGGTGGTCTGATCGAAAATGGTCAGATCGATGCCCGATCGGCTCCGGGTGAAATGGCTGTGCAGATCCACGCCCACAAGACGGTCCAGGTTAAGAATCCCTCCCAGGAACAAATCGAACGTGGTCTGACCGAAGAAACGGTTTCGATCCTGCCGGCTCCTTACAATCAGCAGTCGAAGCTGCGAATCAAGGTTGATTCGAGCAACCATCATTTCGACTTCGACCTGAAGAAAGATGGCACCATCCCGGAAGGCATGGGCGTCAAATAATTCATTTCTCATGACGATGAGATGGGGGTGGCGAACCTGGCAGGGGTCGCCGCCCCTTTTTTATGCGCATAGTGGTTGCCTGAAGTTTGCAAACGAAAGATTGCCACAAGAACCGAAGTGGCGAGAGGTGAGCAAATGCAGGCGAGAACTCAGGCAGGAAACCGTGTCTGGCGTTCGATGCGGCGAGGATGGAAGCTGGCCCAGCTCATACTTAGCAGCATGTCGATGCCTGCTCCGACGAAGAACCCGCCAATGATCAGCTTCGCCGGATTCTCCAGCAGTTGGCCCCCGGTCATGTAGGTGGCAACCAGAATCAATGCGACCAACATCGCAACTAAATGGCCGCCGCGTCCCAATGCAGTTCGTACCGCTTCTTCCCATTCACTGATATCAAAAATAGCCATTGCTCTGTGCCTTATCGACGTGTGCTCTGGGCAGAGCACGGATTGAAACCAGGCCATCAATGCCTTGAATTCGGTTTCCTGCCGGTCAATAAGATCATCGAGCAAGCCGCCGCCGCGTTGCGTGAAAAAAAGAGATTCCGCGGAGATTGCCAGGCGGCGGTGGTAAACCCTACGAAGCGGCTTCCTGCTCTTCGGCTGCCGGTGGCGGTTCGCCGGGCGCCGTGATCGACATCTCGTCGACGATCAACCCAAGGTCGCGGTGCTGGGTCGAGACAATCACTTTGAAGATCACCAGCCCTGGTCGGGGTGGATTGATCGGCGACTGGGAGTAGCCAATCTTCGGGTCTTTGATCGTGCGTCGAAATTCAGACAACGGAATGTCGACCGTGTGCCAGCCAGCCTCCCTCTTATTGCCATAGTTGCGAATGATGTACTCGTACGTCACATCCGACTGTTTGAAGCTCGGATCGCGGGTCAGCAAGATCATTTGGATCCAGCCTGCTCGCTGAGTAAAGAACCGCATCTGCAAACGCGACTCGTCGTTGACCATGCAAATCCCGCGACTCCAACGGTTGTACGATTCCACTTCGTACCACGTTACCGCAGGGTCCCAGAAGCTGGGACGTTGTTCGGCCCGAGCACCTCCCTTCGAGCCTTCCGGCAAGGGTTGATCGAGCCAGATGCCTTTGATCCATTCGCGAGGCAGACCGCTCTCGAAGTCCACCTTCCACGTGTTACCGACTGGACTGCGGGGACGACTCGACAGAGGAACCTTCCGCGAGACGACGGTTTTTTCCCCAGCTGTCACGTCAACCGTGCTGCGATCTCCCGTACGTGCCACGCGAACCTTTCCTTCCAGCACGTCGACATCGGTGCGTTGCGGCGAGACTTGAATCGCCAGGACCGTTCCCAGAACGTCGGTAATCGAATGGAGCGTGATGATTTGTAGAGGGTGTCCTTCCGGCTGAGGAGCGACATCGGCCACCACATTTCCCTGGAACACCTCGACCTCTTTGCCAGCCCCTTGGCGGCAACTGATTTCGGTCTGATCGAAGATTTGAATCGAAGTGCCGTCGGCGAAGAGCAGCGTCGCAAAACTGCCGATGTCGCGCGAGGCAATGTGCTGATTGTCGTACAGCAGATCGCCATGACGCAGTTGGCGTTCGCTTCCATCTGGGTTGAGCAATACGATCTGCCCCTCCAAGTCGCCGACGCGAACGACGTACGGGGGTTGCCAACTCGACCAGGCAATCGCGGCCACAACGGCCACGCTGACCGCCAACGCCAGCCACGACAACGTCGAGCGTCGCCATACTGGTGAAGCAGGTTTCGGCTCGGCCACCACGGCGGCATGCTCGGCAATGGTGAGGGCCTGAAGCGCGGTATCGTGGAAGATCGACAGCGCGCGGTCGTCTCCCTCGAGCAGCGCCATTAGGGCGACCATTTCGTATTCGTCGAGTTGGCCATCGTGATAACGAATGATCAACTCGAGCAGATCGTCGTCTGGCAAGTCAGAAGATTGGGCAGCATCGTTCATTGGACTAGCTCAGCCCCTGATAGTGGCCGGCACGGGAGACATGCCAGTCCACGGGTGTTTATCGGTATTATAGCGGCGAATCACGACGTTTCTCCCTGTAAAGCCACTTCGACACATTTTCTCAGCTGGCTATGGGTGCGGGAAAGTCGTTTGTAGATGGCATCGAGCGTGGTTCCGATTCGCGTGGCGACTTCGGCACAGCTCAGCCCTTCTCCATATCGCAGGCGAATCATCTCGCGTTGCCGCGGTGGGACCGTTTTCAAGCAGTTCCGCAGGGCATCCTGGCGTTCTTTCAGCCCCTGGGCATCTTCGTCCGAAATGGTCCAGATCCGATCCAGCACGCCGGCATCCATCACCTGCGACTTGCCACGTTGCCGCAGAAAGTCGACCGCCAAATTCTTGGCGGTCGTTCGCGACCAGGCCATCAGGTGACCTTCGTCGGTGAACTGATCGTGCTG
Organism: Bremerella cremea; assembly: GCF_039541315.1. Taxonomy (GTDB): domain Bacteria; phylum Planctomycetota; class Planctomycetia; order Pirellulales; family Pirellulaceae; genus Bremerella; species Bremerella cremea. The sequence goes on from NZ_BAABFZ010000003.1 coordinate 1,921,542, forward strand.
CTTCAGGGCTCGGAGGACGACCTCCTGGAAGATGTCTTCCACCGTCTGCGATTCGCGCACGATCGACCAGATCGGCACGGTCAATCGAATTCGTGCCTCGAGCAGGCTTCTTACTAAGTCAGTCTCGACCATCAAAAACCGTTTCGCATCAATGCTGCTGGATATCTTCGAGCGGAAAAAACGTGGTACTTGTTGCTAGATCAATACCACCCACAGGAACCCTAGCTCGAAATTCTCTGGCAGAACGCACCCAGGCCGTCCCCCATATCAACGGCTTTAGCGAGAAATCCTGACATGTTTAGACCAACTTTGTGCGCATCTAATGCATTTTTGTCATCAGAAAATAATTTTCCTGATTTTCCTGTCAGGAAATCGTCCGTCGCACGTTAAGGGAGATTGGAGTGCCTCTGAACAAGGGGCTGCCCCGCTTTCTTATCCATAGTCCTTTTCGGTTTCCCCATCATTCTGAGGTACTCGCCATGAAACGTTCTTGGAGGCCCCGCGGCTTCACGCTCGTTGAACTTCTTGTTGTGATCGCGATCATCGGAGTTCTGATCGCCCTGCTTTTGCCCGCCGTGCAACAGGCTCGTGAAGCGGCCCGTCGTATGTCGTGCAGCAATCAGTTGAAGCAGGTCGGCATCGCCCTGCACAACTACCACGACACCTACCTGACACTGCCACCCGGGCTGGTGACCAGCAACCAGGTGTGCTGGCTGACGCAGATTCTGCCGCAGATCGAACAGTCTGCCTTGTTCGACCGCATCGGCGCTGTCGGTGGTTTCGACGAACCATGGGAAGATGTTCCTGAAATGGTTTCGACTGGTAACCCACCGCTCGCCAAGACGGTTCTGCAGGGTTACATCTGCCCGTCCGATTCGAGCCGTGGCGATGGCTTGAACATGCGTCTGGGCGGCACTGGCAGTAACAACTTCGGCAAGTCGAACTACATCGGCATCTTCACGGCTTATTACAACGCCACCGATCCGGTCGCCACCAACGGCGCCGGCGGTACCGATCGTGACGCCACGTTCTACGACAACTCGTCAACTCAGTTCAGCGATATCACGGATGGCCTGAGCAACACGGTCATCGTCGCCGAACGCGCCGAACGTCCATCCAACGGCCCGACCGGTTCGCTGTGGATCGGCTATCACAACGACTTCGGCGGCCCCATCAGCGGCAGCATCGCCCCGTTCCAGGTTCGTCTCCGCATGGAACGTTCCTCGAACGACACCGACTACGTCATCAACGGCAACACCGTTTATAACCCCAGCAGCAATCACCCAGGCGGAGCTCAGTTCCTGCGTGGCGACGCCAGCGTTGTCATGCTGAAAGAGACCATTCCGCTTCGCGTTCAAGCTGCCTTGGGCACGATCGATGGTGGCGAAGTGATCGGCGAGTACTAATCGTCGCCATCTTCCGGGGCCGGTTCCCTCGTGGAATCGGCCCTTTTCTTGTTAATCCTGGATTTCCCCACGAGTCAATTCCATGAAATACGCCCCCGCGCTTCTTCAACGTTTTTTCATTTTGCCATTGGCGGCACTCGCGCTGATGACCCTGGCCGGCTGCGGTTCCGGCTCTGGCCTGGCTTCGGTTTCTGGCACAGTGACCCTCGATGGTAGCCCGCTGCCTGACGCGCTTGTTTCGTTCTATCCGGAAGAAGGTCGTTTTTCGTCCGGCACCACCGACTCCAGTGGTCACTATGTGCTGGATTACACGGCCGACGAACAAGGGGCAGTCGTCGGTAAGCACACCGTAAAGATCACCGTCGCCACCGTCCAAGGTGAAGGCGGCCCGGCCCGGCCTCCTAAAGAAAAGATCCCGGCGAAGTACAACGAAAAGTCCGAGCTGACCGCTGAAGTGAAACCCGGCACCAATGACGATATGAACTTCGATCTGCAATCGAAGTAAGTCCCGCACACTTCGGCCGATCTCCCTCATACAAGCCGCCGATAGCCTTTCCCGCTACCGGCGGCTCATTTCTTTCTTGTCAGCATTTTTTGATTCTGCGTGAAAAACCTTGCACCTCTGGGCATTTACCAATAGCCTGTTCGAAGGGGTTTAGTGAGGGGCAGATTTTGGCGATACCCACCTTAATGATCGCTGATGCGCTTCTCTCGGATCGTGTGTGCCACAACTGGCAGTCGTCACAAACAAGGGGAAGGAGACGATCGTCATGGGGGAATTCAATGGCCAGCAGCTTACTTCTATTTCAGCGAAACCTGTTTTAAAGAAAGGCTTTACGCTCGTTGAACTGTTGGTGGTGATCGCCATCATTGGGGTTTTGGTGGCGCTGCTTTTGCCTGCGGTGCAACAAGCCCGCGAGGCTGCTCGGCGAACACAATGCGTCAACCATCAGAAGCAGTTCGGAGCGGCGATTCACAACTTTCACGCCGCCTACAACGGCATGCCTCCGGCCACCACCGGCAATACCGGACTGACGCTGTGGGCAATCTTGCTTCCCTTTCTCGAGCAGCGGACCTTGTCCGATCAACTCGACATGGAGGCCTCTGGCGGAGTCGACGCGTGTACCAACGCTGCCCACATCGGCGCCGATGCCGCGGCGGCCAGTTCACTCAACTTCAACCTGCTGAAGGAGGCACGCATCTCGCTGTTCGCGTGCCCTTCGCGCCGCGCGGCTTCCGATGCGGTGAACAACTACAACGTTCCGACCGGCGACTATGCCGTGATCATCGCCGGACCGCAGAAGTGGCTGTTCTGGAGTTCGCCAGATACCCAGCAGCAAGCACTGCGAGTCGCTCGGGCACCAGGCGATACTAACCTGACCAACATCCCGAACGGCCCAGTCAGCGCACCGGTCGATTTTCCCAACCGCGGCTGGCGACCACGCGATGATTTCTCGTGGGTGAACGATGGTTTGAGCAACACCGTGGTGATCGGCGAGAAACATGTCACGCCGAACTACATGAACAAGTGCTGCAAGAACAATCATGGCCCCGAAGGTCGCGACGGTTTCATCTTCTGGAATCGCAGCAATGGCCGTGGTGGCTATGGCGAGTACTGGCTTGCCGGTTCGGTCAATCTTGGGTTGGCACGGTCGGCCCGGGAAGGTGAAGAGCTGAACGTCAGCAGCGCGCCTGCCCTCGGAAGTTGGCACCCAGGGGTGAGCAACTTTCTGGCAGCCGACGGATCTGTTCGCAATCTGAGCGTCACCATCGATCCGGCGGTGCTGATTGCCCTGGGGACGGCCAACCGTGGCGAAGTGATCTCTCTTCCCTAATCGCGTTTCAGGAAGGTAGTGAACCCGATGATTCATCGTGGCTGTCTGATGCTCTGTCTTGGTTTGGCGGCAAGTTCGATCGCGTGTTCCAAGACCGGACTCGTTCCGATTCAAGGCGAAGTGAAATTCGCCGATGGCCAGCCCCTTGCCAACGGCCGGGTCGTCTTGCACAACCGAAACCCCAAGGCAAAAGTCTCGTCTTGGGGTTTGATCCATCCTGATGGTAGCTTCACCCTGGGAACCTTCGACGTCGACGATGGCGTCCCGCCAGGGCGTTACCTGGTATCGATTCAGAATGCCGAATCGCTTCCACCTGCCGATTGGGGAGACCGTGTTTTTCAGGCTCAACCGCTGATCGATCCTCGGTTCAGCGATCCCGAGCAGTCGGAGCTAATCTTCGAGGTCCCCGGCGATTCGTCCCACTGGGAGATCACCGTTCAACCTCCCGCTGGCCGCTAGACCTAGATTACTCGGCCAAGAAACAAAAAAGGCCCGCGATCGAAAGCTCGTTCGCAGGCCTCTCTCTTGCGTTGTCGTTTAGACTGCCGACAAGGTCGGGAAGTCGGTGTAACCTTGGGCGCCGGTCGGCGAATACCACACCGCGAATTCCGCCTCCGGATTCAACGGAGCGTCTTCAGCGAAGCGGGTCACCAGGTCTGGGTTGCTGATGAACGGTCGGCCGTAAGCGACCAGGTCGGCATCGCCACTGGCGATCACCTCTTCGCCTGACTCTTTCGTGTAACCGACGTTGCCCATCAAAGGTCCGTGGAAGACCTGGCGGAACTCGCCCAGGGTCATCGGCTCGCCCAGCTCATGGAAACCAAACCCGGTGCCATCCATCACATGCAGGTAAGCGAGCGGATACTGATCCAATTGCTTCGCGACATACAAAAACTGCTCGCGATAGTCAGGCGACCCCATGCCGTTGTAGACCCCGTTCGGCGAGAGACGCACGCCGACGCGTTCGGCCGACCAGACATTAGCAACCGCTTCGACCACTTCGCCGAGGAAGCGATAACGGTTCTCGATGCTGCCGCCATACTGATCGGTACGATGGTTCGACTTCGACTGCAGGAACTCGTCGATCAAGTAACCATTGGCCGAATGAATCTCGACACCATCGAAGCCAGCTTCTTTCGCGTTGGCAGCGGCCTGGGCGTAGTCAGCCACGATGCCGGCGATCTCGTCCGTTTCCAAAGCACGCGGGACCTCGCGAGCTTCTTTGCCATTCGGCGTGTGCTGCATTTCGCCGTCGTCGATCATGATGGCCGACGGCGCGACCGCTAACTGACCATCATGAAAGCTGCTATGCGACGCCCGACCGGTGTGCCACAACTGCAGGAAGATCTTGCCACCTTCCCCATGCACGGCGTCGGTCACCTTCTTCCAGGCCTCGGTCATCGCTTCGGTATAGATGCCCGGCGATTCGCTCCAACCGTTGGCCTGCGGCGAGATCGTGACCCCTTCGGTGATGATCAGCCCTGCTCCGGCCCGTTGTCGATAATATTCGACCATCACATCGGTCGGGATGCGGTCTTTGCCGGAACGTGCCCGCGTCATCGGAGCCATCGCCACGCGATTGGCAAGCGACAGACCACGCAAATCGAACGGTTGAAGCAGCGGTGATTGATTCTGGCTCATCGTATTTCTCTCGTGTGTCTCAGGAATTTCCCAATATGACTCGGTCCACCGACGCAAGTCATCCGCCCCCGAGCGGACTTGATCTCGATGCATTTACTCTACATGACTTTCATTTATATGTAAATCATTTACACCAAAAGAATGTTACTCTGTCTACTTAACTAGTAACAGCACAAGGAGTTGTGTCTGCTGACTTTTTTCTCTCGAGTCGCCTCTTAGCCGATCAGTTCGGCCCGTCGAGCCGTTTCGAGGCTCGAGAACGAGACCAAATGTATCCCACAAACGAGCCCAGGCCGGCGAATTTGTAGCCTGGGTCGACGTAGTGCTGGATGACGTAGAAGACGAAGTAATAGGCCCGGCAGAACGACCAAATCGCGAGGCCCAATAGCAACGCGATCTGCCAGTCGCCGACCTTCGCCAGCAAGATGCCGGACGCGAACAGTCCGAGCAGAACGAACAGAAGCCCCTTCAGATAGATCAGTGTCGGTGACTTGAGATCGCCCATCAGCCCTGGCTCTCGTTCGGGTTACTTGGGTTGAAGTTCGCTCGCGAGGACTTCGACTTTATCGTCGGCGTGCTGCTGAGGATCGTCGCTGACCCGAATTGACTCGGCGACCTTCACCATCAGCGGATAGAACTCGTCGAACCGCGTGGGCGGGGCACTTCCTTCCACGCAATAGGTCTTCCCGTTCAGCTCGCCTGCGAAGACGAAGTGCTTGCCGAAGGTATTCTCGAAGATGCACGAAGCCGTCTTCTCGAAGCCGGCAACCTTCACGACGTCTCGCTTGAGAACCTTGGGATCGGCGTGGCTGTTGTTCTCGATGATGCCTTTTACGGCATCTTCGGCCGACCCGTCGGCGTACCAATCAAAGAACCGAATTTCAACCGGCCCAACATCGCCCGACCAACTTCCGATCTGATCCCAGCCCGATTCCTTCAGGAAGAAGTCGCCGTCGACATCGCTGGTTACCGGCCACTCGGAAGGATAACTGATCGAGATATTGTCACGCAGCTTGTGCCGCTGGAAGACATACTTCTCGACCGGTGACTTCACCACCGTTTCGTCCAGGATGACGGTCATGTTCGGCATCTTGGCCACCAACGCCTTGGCACCTTCCGGCGTCACGGCTGAGCCCTGGGCCATCAACACGCTGAGCTGCGTCATCGGAGCGAGGTTCGCGATCGCTTCGTCGGTCACGCCATCGCCGCTCAAGTAAAGCCGCTTGACGTTCTTCAGCTTGGCCAAACTCTGGAACGGTTCAGGCGATCCCTGATCAATCGACAGGTTGACCAGCGTCAACTTATCTTTCCCTTCCAGGTACTTGAGCACCGAAGAATCGAGCCCGCCCGAATGAATCGACAACGTCTCCAGGTCGTTCATATCGGCCAGCACAGCGTACGCTTCGGGGTCCTCGACTTTGCTGGTGGTGAGGTCCAGCTTCTTCAATTTGGTCATGCCAGCTAGGCGACGGACTGTCTTCTCCCCTGCCCCTTCGTCGGTCAGATACAAATCTTCGAGTAGCTTGAAGTTCTCGAGCCCTTCCAGACCGTCATCACCCATCTCGACATCGTACGTGGGATAAAGACTCAGGTTCTTCAGCTTGGTCAATCCTTTGAGCGAAGCAATCGAATCGACGCGGGTATCCATCAGGCTGAGGAACTCCAGTTCGGTCGCTCCGGCGAGGTTCTCGATCCCTTTGGTGGTGACGTCTGCCTCGCTGATGTCGACTCCTTTCAGCCCCGGCTTCGCGGCGAGAAAGGCCAGCTCCATATCAACCACGCCGGACTGATTCATGCTAACGAAATCGATCGGTTCGCCCAGCTCGCCGGTGTACTCAAACGTTCGTAGAAAGCGTTCGCAGGCCATCAACTGTTGCTCTTCGTTCAAATCGTTGAACCGAGCATAACGGCGAGCATTCATCGCGGCGACTGCTTCGCGATCGTAGTCACCATCGATCCAGAAGTTGATGCGAGCCCACGGAGCAAGCTGCTCGAACTTGCCCAGCAGTTCCGGCGTCAGCTCGACGTCGCCATCGAAGCTCAACCGGTCAAGCTGAGGCAACGCGATCACTTTGTCCCAGCCTGCCATCGTTAGCTTCGGCGAGGAAAGGAAGACGGCGTTGACCTCTGGATTTTTGGCGATGATCAGATCGATATCTTCGTCGACCGGCTCGGTCAGATTGATCTCTTGGAGCATGCCCAGTTCGTAAGTGTCCAAAGCGTTCTTGTTCTCGACCAGCGGTGCCATCCCTTCGCTCCAGCCAGGGCTCGAAGCCTGGCTCAGCGCGGTGGTCTTTGCCCGCAGTTCTGGGTTGCTGTAGATCTGCTGGTTGGTGTTCTCGACATTGATCCGAATCAGTTCCGCGAGACCTGGGTCGTCTGTCTCGACCCCTGCGGCTAAGGCGAGCAATGGCTCTTTATCCCAAGGACGCTCGCGAACCGCGAACATCAGCTTCTGGACTGGTGTCAGATTCAACTGCAGGGGCGGAACCTTGGCAGTCGTCGTCGCGGCTGGCTTTTCCTCGGCTGGCTTTTCCTCGGCTGGCTTTTCCTCGGTGGACTTGGTGTCGGCCGGTTCGTCGGCGGATGGCATCGGATCTTCTGGCTTCATCTCCATCGGCTCGGGCGTAACAGGCTCTTCGACAACCGGGGTTTCCGGTTTCATCTCAGGCGCTGGCGTCACAGGCTCGGTGGGCGTTTCCGCCGCCGGAGTTTCCGCAGGGGTCTCGGCCGGCTTGGTGGTTGGCTTGTCGTTCAACGACATGGTCTTCACCCCCTTCGGCTTCGCATCGGCGGGGCTCTCGGAGGAAGTCTTGTCGGGGTTGGCCTGGGCAACCGGGTCGGCTTTGTCCGTCGAGCAGCCTACCAGGCAAACCGAAACCACCAGTCCAAGCCGCCAGTTCAAACGAAGAGTCATCGATCTGTTCCCTCAACCGAGATGTGCAAACGGGCGAAGCGCGAGACAGGTTCCAACCGGCTCATCATAAGGATTGAAAATCGCTGACGCCACTAGAAAGCATCCCGACACAGACTTTCGCATTTCCTCGGTTCACGTTGCCTCGCTTCGCCCCGAACGGTAACCTGATTCTGCCCCGAACCTCTAGCAATTCCCGATCCAGTATGAGCCCCTCGAAACGACTCAACCGCGACGCGTTCATTCAGGCGATCGAGGCACAATTTCCAGAAGTGGCCGAGACCTTCGACGAGATCGATCAGGGACTCCTCCACCTGGAAGTCGCCGCCTTTCGTCGCTGCGTCGAGCGGGCGATGGACGAAGGTCGCGGGTGGGATGTCGAGCGTTACTGCCGCTTCGTGGTGGATGCGCTAGTTAACGCCGACGATTCGCTCGACAACGCAATCGGCGTCTCGTTTCTGGAAGACTTCGCGCTGGGCGATTTCACTTCGCAGCGACACGAGGCCGTTCACCAGCGGATGCCTGGCAGCATGCGAGACGAGATCGTCCGCATTGACGATCGCTGGCATTAAGTTCGCGGAATGGAATCGATCAGGCATCATCCATTCTTAACAGGCTTCTCGGTTTGCGCATACTGTCACGTCGAATAGCATTTCGTTGTGTCCCGCGAATCGATGACGTACACTTCAACTGGTTCGCCGGGATCGATCGGCGGTGCGACTCGTTCTTACATGGGAAGTGATGACGGCATGAAAACGCTGGCGACTCTTTTGCTGCTGCTGATTCCAAGTTTGGTCCTGGCCGAAGATCCACTTCCCTCGTGGAACGAAGGGCCTGCCAAGCAGTCGATCATTGACTTTGTCGAGAAGGTGACCGACAAGAACTCCGACAGCTACGTACCGATCTACGACCGGGTCGCAGTCTTCGACAACGATGGCACGCTATGGTGTGAAGCACCGCTGCCGATGCAGGTCTATTACGTCCTGGCGGAACTGAAAATCAAGGTAGCCCAAGATCCGACGTTGGCCGAGAAGCCAATGGTCAAAGCGGCCCTCGCCGGAGACTTCGAGAAGCTGCTGCAAGGTACGCATTACGACGGGCTGGTCGAGATCATCGGCCTCACACACGCTGGTATGACGACCACCGAGTACGACGCAGCCGTGAAGGCCTGGGTGAAGACCTTCCGACATCCTCGCTTCGATCGCACCCTAGCCGGGATGACCTATCAACCGATGCAAGAGTTGCTGCGATACCTGCGGGCAAACGACTTTCAAACGTTCATCGTCTCAGGCGGCGGGGCCGACTTCATGCGAGTCTTCGCCTATCGCATCTATGGGATTCCGACCAATCAGATCGTCGGGACAAACACGCTGACCAAGTTCGAGCTGGTCGATGGCAAGCCAGTGCTGATGAAGACAATGGAGCACATGTTTGTCGACGACAAGGCAGGCAAGCCGGTCGGTATTCACCAGTTCATCGGCCGCCGACCGATTGCCGCGTTTGGCAATTCGGATGGCGACCAACAAATGCTCGAGTACACCACGATCGACAATCCTTATCCCAGCTTCGGACTGCTGGTGCATCACACCGATGCGAAGCGGGCCTATGCCTACGACAGCCATCCACCATCGAGCGGCAAACTGGTGACCGCATTAGAAGCCGCACCGAAGTATGGCTGGACCGTCGTCAGCATGAAAGACGATTGGAAGACGATTTTCTTTGGTAGCGAGTAAGCAGTGCCTCGGCTTCTTCCACCAGTCGATCTCGTTTGGCGAGATATTCCTTGCGGTCCCGTTCGTAGTTGTCCGCAAGCAGCTTGATGACCAAGCCAGCAGCCGCGACGACGCCGGTCGCCATTAGCCATAGCGGTGCCTGGAAAAAGATCGCACACGCGATCGTGATCCCACCACCGCCTATCCAGATGAGGATTGCCAGTTCCAGCGTAGGCACATCGCCGTGGCCATATTTTGAAGGGAGGCGATGTCGATCCTCGATGTCGCCCCACTCGCGATCGAGCCTTTCAATTTCTTGCTGGATCTGCAACTGCCGGATTTCGACCTGCATGCTATTGGCATGCTTTTCGAGTTGCTGGACCATCTCTGTAAATAGCACCGATCCGGAATGCCGAACGACGAGCGCCGTCCCGCAATGGCCGCACGTAACGTGCTTCAGCTCTGCGGGAACATCCAGTGGAGCCCCGCAGTTCTGGCAACTAACCGCAACCATGTCCATCGACGTCTTATCCTTTCTCTCGCCAACACTCCGTTGGCGACCTCTTGCTAAAAATAGTGACCATTGCGAGGGTCGTTCCGGTGCTTCGCCAAAGGGTCTTTGCCACCTAGGCCCTGACGCTTTGCTTCATACTTCGCGCGTTCGTTTTGATAGTTGCTTGCTGCGATCGTCGTAACAAACATACTCAACAGCCCCAATAGGCCGACGATCACCGCAAACGTGATATTACCCTTGGCGAAGAGCAGCCCCGCCACGATCACGAATATCACCATAGGAATCACAGCAAACTCTTGACGAGGAACCCCGCGTCCATATCGACCATAACTGACTTTGAGAGACTCACGTTTCGCCTGCCAAGCGGCATCCAGCCGCGCGATTTCGACTTCGGTGCGCAAATCGTGAAGTTGCTGTTGCACGTTCGCGGCCGAGTCTTCGCTGGCATCTTGACGCTGCGTGAAGATCGATTGTCCCTGGTACTGGATCAGCAAAGGCGTTCCGCACTGACCACAGGTCAAATGCACCGTTCCCATGGGGACCTTTAAAGACGCCCCGCAATGCTGGCAGCTTACGGCGACGATGTCCATTTCCGGCCTATCCATTCCACAAATAATTTCCAAGTTGACAGGTGTGCTGGTTATTCGTTTCCAGGGTCATTTGCTTGGCGAAAATCGGGCGAAATCGAATTGCTTGATTCCGGTCTGGCAATGCCAGAGAATGGGCCCCGTGGGTGGTCGCTGCATTAAGGAGCGAATCTAAATTGAAACTTATTGCCCTTGGCGGTGGTAAGTGAAAAGAACTTACCTTTGCCCTTACGCGGCGCGACTGCCCAACCCCCTCTTCCCCATCAGGAGCTTTCTCCCTTGAATACTCAACGCCTGCTTGCCAGCTTTTGTTTGCTGCTGGCTGTCGCTATTGTCCCACGTCCGGCATCGGCTGTCGAACCTGCCGACGCGCTGGCCACCTACGTCGCCAAGGCGGACGACAGCTATGGCTGGAAGGTCCGTCATCACGAGAAGATCGGTACCTGCGACGTTACCGAACTGACGCTCACTTCGCAAACCTGGCACGATATTGTTTGGAAGCATCGCCTGTTTGTGATCTTGCCCGAAGGGGTGCCGAAAGAAACCAGCGCGGTCCTGGTGATCGCAGGCGGTTCGTGGAAAAACGAATACGACCAACCGATCGCCGAGGGCGGCAGCTCGATCCCGAAGGAAGCCCGTCTGCTGTCGACCTATGCTCAGCAAGTCGGTCGCCCGATCGGGATTCTGCTGAACGTTCCACAGCAACCGATCTTCGATGGGAAAAAAGAGGACGCGATCATTGCGTTGACCTTCGATCAATACTTGAAGACCGGCGAAAGCGACTGGCCGCTGCTGCTGCCCATGGTCAAAAGCGCCGTCCGCGGCATGGACGCAATGCAAGAGTTCGCCGCCAAAGACCTGGACATGAAGATCGATGGCTTCACCGTCACCGGGGCCTCGAAGCGCGGCTGGACGACCTGGCTCGTTTCGGCGGTTGATCCGCGCGTGGAAGGGCTCGCCCCGATGGTGATCGATACGCTGAACATGAAGGCGCAGCTTCAGCATCAGCAGAAATCGTACGGCGAACTTTCAAACCGCATTCACGATTACACCGAACGCAACCTGCAAGAGCGGATGCTATCGGATGAAGGGGCGGACCTGCGGCGAATTGTCGATCCTTATTTCTACCGCGATCAAATCCAGCAGCCGAAGTTGATTTTCCTGGGGACCAACGACGCCTATTGGACGGTCGATTCGCTGAACTTGTATTGGAACGATCTGGAAGGCAAGAAGTACATCGTCTACGTTCCCAACGCCGACCACGACCTGGCGAACGACTGGCGACGCGTCTTTGGCAGCCTGCGTGCGTTATGCCGCGATGTCGACGGCCAGAAGGCATTGCCGAACCTGGCTTGGGATTACACCACCCCCGGCGGCGATGTTCCGCTGAAGCTTACCGTCAATCCTGGCGAGAAGGCCGCGGCCGTCCATCTGTGGACAGCCCAGTCGCCAACCCGCGACTTCCGCAAAGCGAAGTGGACCAGCACGCCTCTCACGCGAGACAGCGCTGGCGTGGCGACCGTCGATCTGCCGCAGCCGGAAAGTGGTTACACGGCGTCGTATGCGGAAGTCATTTACGCTCACGACACGGTTCCGTTTCACCTAAGCACCACGATCCGCGTGCAAGGCCCGGCCGAGTAATCGGGACGGATGTTTGCTAAAATAGACGAAGCCCCCCAAGGTCGATTCCTTCGGGGGCTTTTCGTTTTCCCTTCCCTGCCAGGCAGCCTTGGGCCACGCCGATGAATGAAATCAATCCTTTCCATTCGCCAACCTCCGACACCTCGCCGCAACTGGTTGAAGGAATTGCACCGTCACCAACGCGAAAGCTGCCAGCGATTGCCATCACGCTGCTCGGATTGTCTGGCATGATCATCGGCCGATTGCAGCTGATCCCGACGCTGTTCGGCTTTTACACGCTGTTGTCGCTGCTGTTCGATGTAACGCTACTGCATGCTTCGTTCGCAGCGTTGATTCTGCCCGGGACAATCGCCTGTTGGCAGGAACTGCGAGAGAAGTTTCGCGGCGGCTATCTGTTCGTGCTGCTGCTGGGAATGATCGGCTGCCTCTACTGGCTGATCTTCATGGGAGGCTTCGTGTATGGCTTCATCCAAGGCTTTACGAAGGCCTGGTACGCGAACTTCTAGGCGTCGCGGTTAGCATCAGCAAACTGCTGCAAGCTGTCGTGAAACAGCTCGTTGGACAGCCCCTCGCGAACGTAGATACTGGTCACGCTTAGCTCGCCCACCTCGCGAATGTTTCGCATTTCGTCGTCGAAGAAGAGCATCGACGCGTAGTCCCAGCCGGTCGCCTTCTGCAACGCGGCGAAGTGACGCAGCTTCGATGACGGATAGATCTCGGCGAAGGGAAAGCGGTGCGTGATGTCGAGCATGTCGAGAAGTTCGCTCGCCCAGCGCGGCTGCTCGGTTCGCGAGGCCAGCCCCATCGTGATTTCATGTTGATCGCAGTAAGCCAGGATCGCGTCGACGTCGTCGTACAGCCGAACATGCCGGCCCGTTCGATCAACAATCTGGCCGTGCTGTTGACGAAATGGCGGGCTGAGACAATCGCACCATGTGCCGCCGCAGTCCCACAGCGTGAAATCGAGATCGAACACAATCAATCGAGGCAACAACGTCGCATGTCCTTCGGAAAAAGTTCCAGGCAAAGCAGACGCTGTTCTACCATCGGCGCATAAAAAATGGGACCAGGGTCGCTTCCGGTGGAAACGTCCCTGGTCCCGGTGCTGGTTTGGTAACCAGGCCGACGACTAGCCATCTTGCGGTGGGTATTTGTCTTTGTCGGCGGTGACATCGAAGTCGAGCGGGTTCTCGCCGGGTTTGACTTCGACCGTAATTTCTCGGCCGCTGGCGTATTCTGGCGGAAAGCGTTCTGGCTTGCCAGGATCGGTCACGCGGCGATTGTCGTCGACGCGAGGTGCGATGTACGTGGTGATTCGCACTTTGTTGACGCCCACCTTGGCACCCTTCACGCCAGGCGTGTAGTTCAGTTCATAGCTGCCGTCGGCTTGGGTTGTGGCCAGTGCCGAGCGTCCACCTTCGGCCGGCGAAAACGTGATGTCGGCACCTTCGACCGGGCTGCCGTTGATCGTGACCACGCCGGTGACGTGACCATGCTCACTGGAGGCCCCGCAGCCGATCACGGCCGAAAGCGAAAGCATGACCGCGGCGGCCAGCAACTGTTTCTTGGGTTGAATATGCATAATGGGGTTCGATGCCTTCTGAATCGATGATTTCCACGGGCCTCGTGGGCGAGGCGACCTCCACCGCTTCACGCAGAGCATTTCTCGGCGTGAAGTTGCGGAGGAATAGATCGCAAGTTAGAAGCTGCCGACAACCTGACCGTCGTCACGCTGCAACAGGTACTCGAAGGTGCTGTTGGGGGCGTCGTCGGTGTTGTGATCGATCGTTTCTGGAATGAACCGCACCGAGCCATCACCCAGCACGAAGTTGGCACCGCCAGGATGGTTCGAGGCGAACCCTTGGCGATGACCGTTGCTGCTGCCGCCGTTGGTCGAGTTGATCGGATAGTAGCCAGCACCAGCGACGTAGAAGAAGCCGGTCTGAGCTGCCGCCGAACCACCACCGGTTTCGTTACCAGCGTGCCCCCAGACAACACCGCTGCCGATCTTTTCGCCACCCAGTTGGTAGCAACGTTCGCCCATGAAGAGCGTGTTGGACAAACCATCCGAGATGCTGGCGAAGGTCAATGGCGGAGTGTAGCGAGTCCAAACCCACGAACCATCTGGCCAGGTATTCGAGGCGACGTCGCCACGATTGATCGTGTCGGCATCGTTCACCACCACATAGTCCGCACGGGCAAGGTACTTGGTGCCGTTGCCGCTGTCGTAAGGAATTGGCTTCAGGTCGTTCAGTTCTGGGCCAGCGGTCGATGGGCACATGAAGGCGGAAACCGGCGTTTGCAGCACACCGAGCAGGGTCGAGTTGTTCACGGCGTCGTGCAGTCGATTGCCGCTCGTCTTGTAGCCCCAATTCTTGTTCCAGTTGTTCCCTGCGGTCGGATCCAACGCTTCGACCGTGTTGGACAATTCGAGGAACGGCATCAGCAGGACGCCCCAACCCCAGTTGCCATGAATGTTCTCGTCGCCCCAGTCCTCCGTGCTCATCGGAGCCATCTTGCCATAGGTATCGTGGAAGTTGTGGATCGCCAGACCCATCTGCTTCAGATTGTTGGTGCACTGCATACGGCGGGCAGCTTCGCGAGCCTGTTGAACGGCCGGCAGCAACAACGCGATCAAAACACCAATGATGGCAATCACGACGAGAAGCTCGACTAGCGTAAAACCACGCAATCGACGACCCGATCCGAAAGTAGGCATGAGAACTCTCCAGCACGAGAAGAAAAGGAAGTATGAACTGACCGGAAGAGGTACGAATTTGCGCCCCTACGTCGATCAGGGACGTAATATTTCTCTATTTGTTTGTTTTTTGACACCCCACCAATGGCGCAAATTCATGGATGAATCGCCATTAATTGCCCATTGCGGGGTACTGCATTCCACAAATACCTCTCTTTACGAACTTAGCGGCATGTAAAAATGACCGTCATTTTCGTAAAAATTCTCAGTGACACCCACAAGACACGACCACTACGCGGGAACCGATATCCCCCTATATCAACTAGTCACCTAGGCCGGGCAGGGACCACCCTGCCCCAGCACCGCGATGCCGAAACCGACTCGCCCCAGCGACCGACAAAGAGAATCAGGCAAGCATTGGCGAGGATCGCAATAACGGTCCGGCGCGGAGCAAGAGATGCCTACCGATGCCAACAACTTCTATCGAAGCGATCAGGTCACCACGCAGAAGGTCTCGTTCGCAAACCAATACCAGATGCAGGTCGTCGGCAACCTGATGGTGAAAAACGCCCTCGATCGCAGCCAACCGTATCCGGCGATTGTGGTCGGACATCCAATGGGTGCCGTCAAAGAACAAATCGCGAACCTCCACGCGACCAGGTTAGCCGAGCAAAGCTTCGTCACGCTGTCGATCGATCTGACGTTCTGGGGCGAAAGCGAAGGCCAGCCCCGCAACGCCGTTTCGCCAGACCTGTATGCCGAAGCGTTCAGTGCGGCGGCCGATTACCTTGGGAGCCAGCCTTTTGTCGCTGCCCAGGCGATCGCCACGATCAGAATGTACGACATGGGCGCGACCAACCGCCAAGGGCTACGCCATTCAACGACCCTCCAGCAGCGAAAGCAGATCCTAGCCATCGCGGCTGCCCAGCGCAACGTCGAGTTCGCTGGCGGCAAGATCGAGTACACCAGCGGATCGGTCCATAAAATCAACGAAGACTCGCACCCAATCGAGCGCGAGTTCTACGACTTCCATCGTACGCCTCGGGGCGAATACACGTCGCCTGGTTCGCGGGAACTTCTGACGACCCACCCGACCTTGTCCAGCAACTGCCCGTTTCGATCCCGCGTTCGCCCCAGTGCTAGCAGCTGGGTGAAGCGAGGAAGTCGAACTTCTATGGCTGCGATTTACCGACATCCATCGCTGGTGACTCGTACAAGCCACTATCTATCAAGCACTTAGTGTCGTTCTTGCGAGTTTGGCTGCGTGGCAGATCAGTCTTGTTGAAAATCGAGGCTTTCTTTAGATTTTCGCCCGAATGATATCTTTCCCCTCATAGGTTCTCGTGGTCTTTTCATGCGGCAATATCCTCAATTCGTGCGTGTGGCTCAAACGGTGATTCGCAAATGGAGTCGAGGGAGCGACCGTCGTCGCTGGGAGGCCTGGGACGCTCAGCGCTATGCTTCGCGAACCGCTCAGATGGCACCTCATGTCGGCCAAGGTAAGACGGTGCTCGAGTTCGGTGCGGCAGACCGCCTGATGGAGCAGCACCTATCGCCATGCTGCACCTACATCCCTAGCGATTTCATCGATCGCGGCCCCGACTACTTCGTTTGCAACTTGAACGATCCGGTCCTGCCGGAGTTCCCTCGCTGCGACGTGGTGGTTATTGCTGGTGTGCTGGAATACATCCACGACGTGCCGCGCGTCGCCAACAAACTCTCCCGAAACGTTCCTCGGATCGTCGTGTCGTACTGCACGAAAGAAGGTTATCCGAGCTTGTGGTTTCGCCGTGGCTGCGGCCAGGTGAACGAGTACAGCGAGGCCCAGTTCGTCGCGATCTTCGAGAACGCCGGCTACCAGTGTCTCTCGCGTGAAAGCTGGACCCAGCAGCGAATCTTTGTCTTCCAACTTCCCGAGTAAGGTCATGATGCGAATTCAACCTATTCTGGCAACCACGGCAATTCTCGGTGTCTTGTCGGTTTGCGGCTGCTCGAGCGAGAAGCCTGTCGAAACAACTTCGGCCCCGGTCGAAACCAAACCGGAACGAGCCGATTTCCTGAGTGGCATTTCCGCGTCCGAGATGCAAGAGCTCGGCTGGAACAGCTTCCGTGGCCCTACCGGTCAAGGTTATGCGTTTGCTACCGATATCCCGACCGACTGGAGCAATCCCGAAACCATCCAGTGGCGTACCTCGCTGCCGGGCCAAGGTTATTCGACCCCGATCGCTACCGAAGATACCATCTGGGTCACCACCGCCCATGGGCCGATGGTGGATGGCCGTGAAGTGGTCGAGCAGTACGAAGATCCAGAAACAGGCCAGATGATGGCTCGCGTCAGCCGACTGGAAATGCGGCTCCTAGGAATCTCGCGGGAAACAGGCGAGATCACCACCAACGCACTGCTGTTGGCTCGTGAAAACCCAGACTCGATTCAACAACCGCTCAACAGCTATGCATCGCCCAGCCCTGCGATTGCGGATGGCAAGATCGTCGCGTCGTACGGTTCGAACGGGATGGCCTGCTATGACATCGCCACCGGTGAAGTCGCATGGACCAACGAAGAGATGTCGGTCGACCACGTGGTGGGTGCTGGCAGTTCGCCGATCATTGTCGGCAAGCACGCGATCCTGCATTACGATGGCATCGATCAACAAGTGGTCGTCGCTTATGACATGAGCACCGGCGAGATTGCCTGGAAGACGCCACGCACGGTCGAGCTGAATCCTGAAAAGCAATTCAACAAGGCGTACAGCACGCCGATGGAAATCACCTGGCAAGGCAAGCCAACCGTTCTGAGTGTTGGCCCGAACTGCATCTACGCCTACGATCCGAACGACGGCCGAGAACTGTGGAAGGTCCCCTTCCCTTGCGTTGGCTATTCGATCGTCCCTTCGCCCACCTACGACGGCGACTTCTGTTACTTCTCGAGCGGATGGGGCGATACGACGATGATCTGTATCGACCTCCGCAAAGATCAGCCGACCCTCGTTTGGGAAACCCGAAACATGGCTCCTCGACTTTCGTCGCCGATTGTCGTGGGAGATCAAATCTACACGGTGACCGACCTGGGTGTGATTGCCTCGCGAAGCATTCACGACGGCGAAGTGACCTGGAAGCACCGCCTGGGCGGAACGTTCACCGCGTCGCCGATCCTGGTGGAAGGCAACCTGGTGTTCTGCAATCACCTGGGCGAAGTCTTCTTCGTGAAGCCAGGTCCAGAACCCGAAGTGATCGCGACGAACATGGTCACCGAACGTCGCACGAGCGACTTCCACGAACGCGTTCAGGCCTCGCCGTTGGCCGTTGATAACCAACTGGTGATTCGCACCGAGACTTCGCTCTGGTGCATCCGCAAACCGCCTGTGAAAGTGGCGGCCAAGCCGGAACATTAATCACAGTTCACAATCGACCCTCATGCCACCTCGTGGCATGAGGGAGATCTGCCAAGATGCCCGGGACGTTGGGTCCGCGGGCTTTTTTTGTTTAGACCCCGTTCAATTCTTTGAAGGCGGTCAGGCGTTCTTTCCAGGGGCTGGGGAAGCTGAGGTAGCCTTCGACGGTGAAGGAGTTGCCGGCGAACAGCTCGAATTGGGCTTCGAAGTCTTCGGCCGAGAGTGGTTTCGAGAAGTAGAAGCCTTGGGCCGAGTGGCAGCCGAGCTCTTGCAGCACGGAAATCTGCTGCGGCACTTCGACCCCTTCGGCCACCATCTTCACGTTCAAGTTGCGGACCAGGATCGCCAGCGAGTGGACGATGGCGGCACGGTCGAACGAGTTCACGATGCGCGAGACCAGCGACATGTCGAGCTTGATCGTATCGATCGGAAAGCTTTCGATTGCGGCAAAGGTCGACGTGCCGGTGCCGAAGTCGTCGATGGCGATCTTCACCCCCATCTGCTTCAACTGGTGCATCCGATCGATGACCAGCTCCATATCCTTGTCGCCCAGATCTTCGGTGATTTCCAGTTGGATTCGTTCGGTCGGAACGTCGGACGATTCGATGATCGTGCGGAACTTCTCGATCATGTGCGGATCGGAGAACTGCTTCCGCGACACGTTCACGCTGATCAGTTCCGGTGCGGTGTGCGGATGGTCTTTGACCCACAAAGCCATCTGGTGCAACGATTCCTGCAGCACCCACGTCCCCAGGTCGAAGATCAGTTCGGTGTCTTCCGCGATCGGCACAAACTCGGCCGGGCTGATCGGGCCCATGATCGGATGGGTCCAGCGCAGCAGCGCTTCGGCACCTTCCAGTCGCCCCGTGTTGAGCGACAAGATCGGGTGATAGAAGACGTGCAACTGGTTGAAGCGGATCGCGTCGCGGAGGTCTGCACTCAAGCGAGCTCGTCGCGTCAGGCGTTCGCGCATGGTTGGCTCGAAGTATTTCGTGCGGCCGCGTCCTTCCGACTTGGCCTGGTACATGGCGGCGTCAGCGTCGGCGAGCAGCTTCTCGGTTCCTTCCGATAGATCGCCTTGCAGCACCACGCCAATGCTGGCGGTTGCCGAAATGTTGGCACCTTGCAGGTAATACGGCAGGCTGAGGGCCGTTTCCAACTGGCTGACCAGGGAACGGATCTTTTCGATGTCGTCGATGTCGCGGACCACGGCGACGAACTCGTCGCCGCCGAGCCGAGCGACCGCGCGCGACGATTCCAGCGCGGGCAAACCGCCTGGCAAGCCGAACACTTCCAACGAACGTCGGCCGATCTCGCGCAGCAGCTCGTCACCGACATGATGCCCGTGCAGGTCGTTGGCCTGTTTAAAGCCGTCGATATCGAAGAACACCAGAATGGTCGAGTGGCCGCTTAGCGAGTAACGCTCGAGGTATTCCAACAGCCAGGCCCGGTTGGGCAAGCCGGTCAGAAAGTCGCTGAGGGCCGCGTTGCGGAGGTTGATCTTATCGAGCTCGATCGTTTGCTGCGCAAAGATCAATTCGGCCAACATCTGGTTGCGTTCTTTCAGCAGTTGCAGCGATTCGCGGTAACGCCGAATAAAGAAGATGAAGCCAACCACCGCGAAGACATTCATCGCGATGACCATCTCGTCAACTTCCCAGTTGTCGTGAGCCTTGCTCATTTCGGCAACCAGTTCGAAGACGTCGAACCAAATGCACAGCCCTAGCACGGCCACGCCGACAAGTGTCAGCACGACCAGGTCGGTCCACATCTTGCGTCGGAATCGTTCGCCAGCTGCCTTGTCTTGGATCGCCTGGTGGATCAGGTTTTCCGTAGGCATTGGGTCGTTAGTCATTATCGCCCCCAAACTCCAGCACCATCAGCGCGAAGACTCCGAGTTGTGGGGCGTCGTCGTTCAAGCCAATCGGTAGCGAAGCTCCAAGTTGCATGCCGCGGCTTGGCTTCCAGAACAAACCTGGAGCCAGCACGATCGGTTTCTTTTCTTCTTCCCACTGCAGTCCCAGTTCCAGCATCGGCACCCAGTTCCCCATCTCGGTGAAGGCCGAGAAAGCGACGTTGCCGGCCACTTCGGTTTCTTCCTGCGCGGTACCCACTTCCAGTCGACCCGTCACATTCAGCGCGACCGGGCCGAACTCTTGATAACCAACCACGTAGGGCGAATGCACCCACAAGCGGTTGCCTTCGTCATCCAGCTCGGTGGCCACTTCGATGTCGTAGCCGACACCAAACGCACGGCGGATGTGCGGGTTGTTGTAAAAGTTGTAATAGACACCCATCTCGATCGCGTTCACGCCGCGCTCGAATTCCTCTTCCGGCGATGCCACGTCGAGCGGGCACTCGAACGAGACCTGGAAGCGATCGGTGATGCCATATTCGATCTCGAAAGGAACCTGGGCGTCGTTCAGCCACTCGTTCCCTTGGAAGTAACCGGTGTCGAACTGCAGTTCGCCCTTCTCTTGCGGATAGATACTCGTCCCCAAGAAGACTTCCTGAACGATCTGCGGGATCATGTCGTCGTCGCGGTCGTCCTGGTCGTCGGCGGCGAAATTGTCGTCGTCGGTGGCGAAGGGTCGAGCGTCATCTACGTCGGGCCGATTGTCTTCTTCCAGCAAAGGAATCCCCGGAAACGAAGGCCCTGGCCCAGCTTGCTGAGCGTCTGCCACGTTGACGAGAATGGCCGAAATGAAGACCGCCAGCGCGGCCAGATGCTGTTTCAATACCATCAGAGCATTGCCCAAGACTGCTAGACGCCCACTGGATATTTTGGGTGGTACGATCGCTTCAACTCTGGGATATCAACGACTTTCGCGCGGCCGAATTCCTAGCAATCCAGGGTCACTTTGCGGGTACCCGAGACCAAAAGATGGGGGGATCAGCGTATCCAGGAAAGCCTCAACGAGCATTAGCTAGCTCCCAAATTCCAGTTCCCGGGTGGGGAACGATCCTCTGCGCTTCCCGCGCAAACGAGGTTCGCATTCGTTATGAATTGAGCCGCAGCTTGAGCCACAACTTGAGCCAGACATTGAGCCATGGAGTGAGCCACCACTTGAGCCACAGGGTTGGCACGCGTTGAGCCATATAGAAGAAGAAAAAGAAGAACAAGAAGAACCAAAACTCAAGAAGAACAAAAAGCCCCAAGGGGGCCCCTTTGGGGGAGAGCCGACGAAAGAGCCTGGGAGGCAGCAAGTCGCCGGAACGAAGAGTCGCGGGGTGGCGTTGGGTTCGATTCGGCTGGATATGGCTATCGGTGGATGCCGAAATTGCCTACAAGCGTTGTTTCGCATTCGCCGTTTCTCCAGCCCCTGCAGCTTGCCGGATGGAAACCTCCCTGCACAAAGCCTTGAAAGAACACTACGCCGGCAAGAAGGCCGAGACCGAGGTCCGTCTGGGTCGGTACATCATCGACGCCGTCGCTCGGGGTCAGTTGATCGAAGTGCAGTGGTCTGGCCTGGCTGCCATTCGCGACAAGATCCGCGAGCTGTGCGACGAGCACCGGGTCCGGGTCATCAAACCGATCGTCGCTCGGAAGAAGGTCGTGCGGCGTGACAAGAAAGGGGGCGAGATCGTTTCGGCTCGCTACAGCCCGAAGCGCTGCGACCTGTATCACGTCTTCGAGGAACTGGTTCACTTCACCAACGCGTTTCCGCATCCGAACCTGACGCTCGAGATCCCGCTGATCGAGATCGAAGAGATTCGCTACCCAGGGCATGGCAAACGCCGACGCCGTCGCGAGAACGATTTCGTCGTCGAAGATCAACTGCTGACCGAGATCGTCTCGTCGCATCGCTTTCGCAAGGCGGCCGATCTGCTGAAGCTGCTGCCCGCCGGCTTGCCGCGGCAGTTCCACACCGGCGACCTGGCCCAGCAGTTGGCTCGACCTCGCTGGATCGCCCAGAAGATGGTCTACACCCTTCGCAAGACAGGCGCCCTGGGTGTGGTGGGGAAAGAAGGCAACTCGATTCTGTACGCCAAGCAGCGAGCCGCCGTCTCGAAGCCCGCCGTCTCGAAGACGACTGTTGCCAAAACGATCGTCTCGAAGGCTGTCATCACGAAGGCATCGGTTGCCGAGGACTCGGCCGCGAAGCCAGCCGCTCGGAAGAAGCGGGCGACCCGTTCGGTGACCGCCAAGTCCGCTCCGGCCAAGATCGTCGCGAAGATCGAAGCGGCGTAAGTCGCTCGGTCAGGCCAACTTCCTGCGTCGGATCGCCCTGCTCCGATGTTCGCCGTACCAGGCCATTTTGCGGCTGAACATGAGCGAGCGTAAGATTTTTCTGCCGCGGCGGAAACCCAATCGCGAGCCGGTTCGTCTTTACTGACAGACCAAGAACCGAACGCGAACCTTCTCTCCGCTTTGGGAGTTTGCCCCCATGTCCCGCATTGCTTTGATCGTCCGGTCGTTGTTGTCGTCGCTCGGCGTATTGCTGTTGGCTGGCACCTTATCGGCTCAAGGGGTGATTGTGATTCATCACCCGCATCCGATTCCGCTGCCACGTCCCATTCCGCGACCGATGCCGACGCCTCCTCCGCAGTCGTACAAGATCAGCAAGCTGGAAGTGAACGCCAAGGTCACCGATCAGGTCGCCCAGGTGCAAGTCGCTCAGCAGTTCACCAATACCGGCAGCCGACAGATGGAAGTTTCGTTCCTGTTTCCGTTGCCTTACGACGGAGCGATCGACAGCCTGACGCTGATGGTCGATGGCAAAGAATTCCCTGCCAAGCTGCTGCCGAAAGATAAGGCCCGCGAAGTCTACGAGTCGATCGTGCGTTCCAACAAAGATCCGGCGCTGCTGGAATGGACCGGCACCGGCATGTTTCAAACGAGCGTCTTTCCAGTTCCGGCCGGGGCCAGTCGCGAGGTCAACATCACCTATTCGCAGTTGCTGAAGAAGGATGGCCGGCTGACCGATTTTCTGTTTCCCCTATCGACCGCCAAGTATACCGATCGCCCGATCGAGAAGGTTAAGGTTCGCCTCGCGTTGGAAAGCGCGAGCCGGCTGAAAAGTATCTACAGCCCGACGCATGAAGTCGACATCCAACGCAATGGCAAGCAGCGGGCAGTCGTCACGTTCGAGCAAGAAGACTTCATCCCGACCAGCGACTTCCGTCTCTTCTTTGAAAGCAACGACCAGAAGCTTTCGGCCAGCGTGATCAGCTATCGCCCGGACGACGACGAGGAAGGTTTCTTCCTGATGCTCGCTTCGCCGCCGCCCCGTAACGAGGAAGAAGAGCCGCCAAAGAAGACGGTGCTGTTCGTGGTCGATCGCTCCGGCAGCATGAGTGGCGACAAGATGGACCAGGCCCGCGAAGCCGCCAAGTACGTGCTGAACCATTTGAACGAACACGATCTATTCAACATCGTTGCCTACGACAGCGATGTCGAAAGCTTCCGTCCTGAACTGCAAAAGGCGAACGCCAGCAGCATCGAAGAAGCGATCGGCTTTGTCGATGGTTTGTACGCCGGCGGCAGCACCAACATCGACGGCGCGTTGAGCTCGGCGATGAAAATGGTGCAAGACGACGATCGTCCCTGCTATATCTTGTTCCTTTCCGATGGTCGTCCGACGCATGGCGAAACGAACGAGATGAAGATCGTCGAGAACGCCCGGAAGCATAACCAGCACGATGCCCGGATGATCAACTTCGGCGTCGGCTACGATGTGAACAGCCGCCTGATGGATCGCCTCTCGCGCGAGATCAAGGGGCAAAGCCAATACGTCCGACCAGATGAAGATCTGGAAGAGCATGTCGCCCGGCTGTACCGCAAGATCAACGCCCCGGTGATGACCGACGTGAAGATCAAGTTCGACCTGGAAGATGGGGGCAGCCACTTCGTCAATCGCCTGCTTCCCAAACAGATTATCGACTTGTTCGAGGGAGAACAGTTGGTGCAGGTGGGCCGCTACAAGAAGGCCGGCAAGGCGAAGATCACCATCAGTGGCAAAGTGAATGGCAAGACCGAGAAGTTCGACTTCCCAGCCAACTTTGTCGAAGAGAGCCACGACCAGTCGCATGCCTTCGTCGAGAAGCTGTGGGCCGTTCGCCGGATTGGCGAGATCATTGATCAGATGGACCTGCACGGACAGAACGACGAGCTGATGACCGAACTGGTAACCTTGTCGACCGAGCATGGCATTCTGACCCCTTACACCAGCTTCCTGGCGGACGAAAACCAGTCGGTCGAAGAGCTGGCCTTGTCGCGGCGCGGTGCTGGAATGGGTCTCGAACGTTCGCGTGCCGAGGCCGAGAAGCTGGGCGAAACGACCGGGCGATCCGCCTTCTCGCAGCGTGACTTCAAGTCGCGTTACCAGAACGCCCAGAACGCCCCGGCGGCGACCGCTCCGGCACCTGGCTTCTCGAAGAACGCCCCAGCCGACAGTGCCGGTCAAAATATGGGCGGCTTCGGTGGCGGAGGCTTCGGCGGACCAGGCAACGGGGCCGCCAGAGGCAACGTGCGTTCAGCCGTGACCGGTCCGGTGATGCAAGACACCGAGACCGACGAACTGAAGGTGGTCGAGTCGGTCCGCAACGTCGGCAACCGTACGCTGTACTACCGCAACAAGACCTGGGTCGAGGAAGAAGCGGCCACGGCGGTCGAAAAGAAGAAAGACGCCGTCGTCGAGATCGAACAGTTCAGCCCGACCTACTTCGAGCTGGTCGCCAAGAACACCAAGGACGAGAACCTGGTGCTCTCGCAGCAGCGACCTGGCGAGCAGCTGCTGGTCAAGCTTCGTGGGAAGGTCTACCTGATCAAGTAAGCTGGCAGCCGACGATAGCGTCGGCCAGCGATCGTTCACCATGGCAGAGGCAGCCATCCTGGGCCGGCAGCAAGCAATTGTTGCCGGCCTTTTTTCGTTCCGAACCAAACTGCGGTAAATCGCGTTGTTGGAAATTTTCGTTTTCCCGGCTTTCCCTCCAGTTGACGCTGGGAAAAAACGATACATACTTCCGAAATCGACACCGGACCGTGTTTCTAAGAGGCCTTCTCACCTCCCCCAAATCGGTCTGGTTCAATCGCGTTTCAGGCGGAACGTGTCGATCGTTCTCGCGGTGATTTCCAGCACGCACCAGTGCTAAGTGGTAGGTCGGTCCTCGGGATGACCCTTGCCGCGATCCGACATTCTCCGAGGTCCCTTAGGCACCCCATCGCCTAGGCCCCATGGCAACTATTGTTTTGCTGATCACTACCGGTCTGTTGATCGGTTACGGGGTTTGGGAGCTGTACCGACATCGGCAACGGCTCGCCAAGATTCCGATTCGCGTCCATGTCAACGGAACGCGTGGTAAATCGAGCGTCGCCCGGCTGATAGCCGCCGGCCTGCGCGCATCGGGCATGCGTACCTGTTGTAAGACGACCGGCACCTTGCCGCGGATGATCGTCCCCAACGGCACCGAGTACCCGGTCTTTCGTCCTTCCAAGGCTAACGTCATCGAACAGGTTCGTATCGTCGACATGGCGGTCGAGTTCGAAGCGGAAGCCCTGGTGATCGAGTGCATGGCGCTGCGGCCGAACCTGCAGTGGCTATGCGAATCGAAGCTGGTTCGGGCGACGCATGGTGTGATCACCAATGCCCGCGAAGACCACTTGGATGTGATGGGTCCGACCGAAAAGGACGTGGCGTGGGCCTTGGCCGGCATGGTTCCGGTGAAGACCAAGCTGTTCACCGCCGAGCGCGACCACCTGGACGTGTTCGCCCATGCCTCGAAAGACCGCTCGACCCAGTTGGTCGCCGTGACGGAAGAAGATGTCGACGCGATCACGCCGCTCGACCTGGCCGGCTTCATGTATGTCGAACATGCCGAGAACGTCGCTTTGGCGCTCAAGGTGTGTGCCGATCTGGGTGTCGACCGGGCCGTCGCTTTGCGAGGGATGTGGGCCGCCAAGCCCGACCCAGGCGCGATGACCGCTCACGAGATGGACTTCTTCGGACGGCAGATCAACTTCGTCAACGGTTTTGCGGCGAACGATCCCGAGTCGACCGAACGGATCTGGAAGATGGCCCTCCAGCGCTATCCGGAAGTCGAACGCCGAGTGCTGGTGGTGAACTGCCGCCAAGATCGCCCCGACCGCTCGCAGCAGTTGGGCGCCTCGGTCACCAAATGGCCGCCAGCCGATTACTACGTGTTGATTGGAACCGGAACGTACATCTTCGCCAAAACGGCGACAGAAGCCGGGATCGATCCATTGAAACTTGTGTTCGCCGAAGACATGGCCGCTCCGGACATCTTCGAGACGATTTTGGAATACTCAGGCAAAACCTCGCTGATCATGGGAATCGCGAATATTGGTGGCGTCGGTCTCGACGTCGTTCGCTACTTCGCCAACCGCAGCACACAGAAGACCTTTAAATGACGGGGATTATCACAGTCGCAATCGGGGTTGGCCTGGCCGTCAGCCTCGTGTTTTCCGAAGTGTTCGGATTGGCCGCCGGGGGCATGGTCGTCCCAGGCTACTTTGCGTTGTTCCTGGATCAGCCGGTGAATGTCTGCATGACGGTCGTGGCTTCGCTGCTGACCTTCTTCCTGATTCACCTGCTGTCGAACATTGTCATCGTGTACGGCAAACGCCGCACGGTGCTGATGATCCTGGTCGGCTTCCTGGTTCGCTCGCTGTTCGATGCCTTGCCGGTGTGGGCCCTGGCTCCGCTGCACGCATTGCAGATCAGCCCCGCCGAATCGGCCGAGCATGCCCAGGTCATCGGGTACATCATTCCGGGTCTGATCGCCATTTGGCTCGATCGTCAGGGTGTGGTCGAAACCCTTAGCGCGTTGTTTATCGCCTCGACCGCCATTCGTTTGATCCTCATTCTGGCCTTCGGTACGGAACTCCACCTGTGAAGAAGATTTATTGGCGACCTAAAACCGTCTCGCGAACCGCGCTGATGCTGATTGCCTCGGTCGCGGTGGCCGGCCTGGCCATCGTCGAGAACGTGCGTGTCGATCGCAAGACACGCTATTACGAAGAAAAGCTGATCGCCACCGAAGCCGCCTCGAAAGGGATGGAAACGCTTTACCTGGCACGCGCCGAGCTGGGCTACGAAGTCGATCCGTCGCTCGACCCAGGTCGCAGCGGCATGATCGGGCTGACCAACTCGCCGGTGACCAGCATGGTGGGCGATTTGCCTTCGAAGCTGGCTTCGGCCAACCCCAACTTCGCGGCGATCTTTGTCGACATGCTGAAGGAAGTGGGCGTGCAAGAAGGAGACGTCGTCGCGGTCGGCATCAGCGGATCGTTTCCGGCGTTGAACTTGTGCATGCTGACCGCTTTGGAAACGGTGGGTGCCAAACCGATCGTGATTGCTTCGGCCAGCAGTTCGCAGTGGGGTGCCAACATCCCGGAACTGATGTGGCTGGACATGGAACGAATCTTGAACGAAGAACAGATCTTGTCGACCCGCAGCGTGGCGGCCTCGATGGGTGGCGACAACGATCGCGGTCTCGGCTTGCCGGAGAATGGCATCGAGATCGTTCGCAAAGCGATCGAGCGGAACAAGCTGCCGTTGATCGAAGCCCGCGTGAAGGAAAGCACCGATCAGCGGATGAAGCTGTATCGCCAGTACGCCGGCCAGAAACCAATCCGCGCCTACATCAACATCGGCGGCGGCGTGGTCTCGACCGGACGTGCCCTCGGCAAGCAGTCGTTCAAGACCGGCGTGAACCTGGTCCCTCCGCCAAACATCGACCAGATCGACGGCGTCGCGCCACGCTTCATTCAGGAAGGGGTGCCGGTGATTCACATCGTCAACGCCGCCCTGATCGCCGAAGAGAATGGCCTGCCGGTTCCACCGACCAGCTTCCCTGAGGTTGGCGTCGGCCCGGTGTTCGTCGTCAACGACTACAACAAAGCCTTGGCAGCCGTGCTGCTGGTGCTGATCGTGGGTGGCCTGTATGGCTTCATCCGGTCCGACATCGGCTTCCGTCTGCTGCGTGTCGCCTCGCCGAAAAAGACAAGCGGTCCACCCGAACCGATGGTCTAGCCGGCTGGGGGTTTACGTGCTTGGTAAACGCCAACCAATGCCCTCTCCCCTCTTGCGGGAGAGGGACGGCGGAGTGGTTTCTTATGGAGGCGGCAAATCGGATCGTCGAAATGAAAAAACGATTGGGCTTCTATCAAACCGCTTAGCAAACGACGGCAACCTGTTGTCATCGCTTGGCTTAGGAGATCTCAAACCGAGATCGATAACGACGATCCCCTCGGCAGAAGCCTCTTCCGGCGGGGTAAATCGACTTAGGACGCGGGCGTTTGCTAGCTTCACGGGGAGAATGGTTGACGTTGAAGGGCCATTCTTACGATACTTGGGGGATAGAAACCCTTTAAAAGTAACGACTAACGAGACGTGGCATGCCCGATTCGACCTCAACTTCCGCTCAACGACCAACTTCGCTCCGCATCTGGTTGGTGGTCGGTTTGTGCCTGGCATACTGTGTCGCGATTCGTGTGCTGCCTTATGTTCTGACCGCGATGGGCACCCAGGCCGAATGGTTCACGATGAACTTTCCCTGGTCGTTGACTCCGATTCTGGCGGTTGGCTTGTTCGCCGGAGCGACCTTCCGCAATCCTTGGGTTGCTGGTGGTTTGCTGCTGGCAGCCCTGGTCGCGAGCGATCTGGGGATTTGGGCGGTGAGCGGTCACTTCAACTGGGCGTTCTACGTCGGCACGCCGTTCAACTATCTGTGCATGCTGGCGACGATTGGCTTGGGCCTGACGCTGCGAAACGATCGGAGCTGGATCCGTCCGATCGGCACCGGTCTGCTGGCCGCCCTGGTCTTCTTCGTGGTGACCAACTTCGCCTCGTGGATCACGCTGCCGGAATACACCAAAGATCTTTCGGGACTGGCTAGCTGCTACGTCGCAGCCATCCCGTTCTTCCGTAATATGATGATTGGCACCGTGGTCGGAACGGTTCTGCTGTTCAACCCGGTGGTGCTCAGCTTGCTGCAGCCAGGGCAAAGCGGCGAAGTCGCCGGCAACCAACGCCCATCGTTCGGACGATAACCAGGCATCGACGCCCAGCGGAATGTGACGCGGCTCGCCAGCGCAACGGCTTGGGTCGCGTCGGCATGATGGGTTCTCTTTCGGCACTATCGCTATGCCTCAACTGACTGGCTCGATCGTCAAATACCCGGCGCGGAACCTGGTGACCTGGTACCTGGTTCTGATCATGCTCGGCACGTTGCTGCTGACGCTGCCCATCTGTCGCGGTTCTGGCTCGACGAATGTCTCGCTGCTGGATGCCTGCTTCACGGCGACCAGTGCCAGCTGCGTGACCGGTCTGGCGGTTCGCTCGACGCCGCATGGCTTCAGCTTCTGGGGCCAACTGGTGATCCTCTGCCTGATTCAGGTCGGCGGGATCGGGATCATGACGATCACGACCTTCACCATGTTCAACCTCGGCAGCAAACCGAGCCTTCGTGCGAGAGCGATTTTGACGGAAACCCTCGGGGCCAGCGACGACGCCGACCTGAAGTGGATTTTGCGGCACGTGTTGATGGTGACCGCCATCACTGAAGGGACCGGGTTTTTAATCTTGCTGGTCCGCAACTTGTTTCTGTACGACCCGCTGACCGCGGCGTGGCACGCGCTGTTCCATTCGATCTCGGCGTTCTGCAACGCCGGCTTCGCCCTGCACGACGACAGCCTGATGCAGTTTCAAGGCGACATCGTGGTGAACCTGACGATCTCGGCCTTGATCATTGTCGGCGGGATTGGCTTTCCGGTGATGGTCGACCTGCATAAGAACTTTCCGCTGGGAATTACCCGAGGGTGGCAGAACCTGCACATCCACTCGAAATTCATGCTGACCGGGACGGCGTTCTTCCTGCTGATGGGTTTCGGCGGAACGCTGTTTCTGGAATGGGATGGCGTGCTCGATCAGATGCCGCTGTGGAAGAAGATGATGGTCGCCGGTTTCCATTCGGTGACCTGCCGCACGGCCGGTTTCAACACGATCGACCTCGCCTCGCTGACCAACGCGACGCTGTTCATCTCGATGATCCTGATGCTGATCGGGGCCGGGCCTTGCTCGACCGGTGGTGGCTTCAAGGTATCGACCGTGGTGGTGATGGCGTTGCACGCGTGGAAGACATTTCAAGGTTCGACCCGCATTAACTTCGCCCGCCGTACGATCCCCAACGAAGTGATCCAGGCCGCAACGGCGACCGCCCTGCTCTTCTCGGTGGTGGCGATTGCGGCACTGACTATGCTGCTGGTGGTCGAACAATCGACGATCCCGCATCCGAAAAGCCAAGGCGTATTCCTCGATGCCGCGTTCGAGGTGGTTTCCGCCTTGGGTACCGTGGGCCTATCGACAGGCCTGACCGGTACGCTTTCGATCATGGGTAAACTGATTATCATCGCACTGATGTTCCTCGGCCGAATCGGTCCGATTTCGGTGTTCGCCGCGTTGTCGCGATCGGAACGAGCGGTGCCGGTCGAATACCCCAAAGAAGAACCTCTCATAGGATAGGCCGATATGCCTCCGGTGAAACATTTCTACATCTTGGGACTCGGTTCCTTTGGCGCAGCCTTGGCCAAGCAGCTGCATAAGAACGGCTGCCGCGTGACCGGCGTCGATAGCTCGCGCGAACGGGTCGAAGAAATCAAGGACGAACTGTACGAAGCGATCATCGCCGACGCGACCGATTACGACACGCTGCAGCACCTGTCGCTGAAAGACGCCAACGGCGTGTTCATCAGCATGGGGGAAGACATCAGTCCTTCGCTGCTCGCCACGCTGCATGCCAAGGAACTGGGTGCCAAACGCATTATTGTCAAAGGCGTGAGTCACGATCACGGCAAGCTGCTGAAAAGCCTTGGCGTCGAACGAGTCATCTTCCCCGAAGCGGAAATCGCCGCCACCTTGGCCGACCGCATGACCTGGCCCAACATCATCGACTTCCTGCCGATCGATCCGGAATACAGCTTCATGGAAGTCGCCGTACCCGATAGCATGATGGGCAAGTCGCTGATGCAGCTCAACCTGCGACAACAGTACGGCGTGTGGGTTGTCGGCGTGAAAGATCCGATGACCGGTAAGCTCGAGATGTTCCCCGATGGTGGCTACTCGCTGGGAGTCGACCAACTGCTGTTGGTGGTTGGCAAACAGTCTTCGCTCGAGCAACTTCGCAACCAGGTCTAGCTACGGCGCGACCAGCGCGAACGGCTCGCTGCGGTGGTCATTTCGTGCTCAAACATCGGGAAACGCCCCCTCGCTTATCTCGGGCGTTTTCCGAGCGAAATTGCACCCTGTGGACTTCGCCCACGCAGCGCGACAACTCTAAACCATGGCATTGGTTGCGTCGTCCAGTTAGCTGCCTCTTAACTGTCTCGAGTCGCAGGCATCAACGCATGTCGATTGCAAATACGTCACGCGGTCATTGCTAAAACGCGACAAATTCCTGAATAACTTGCCATTTTTTTGTGGTTCCAGTAGAGTTGGCGGTCCACTTCTAGCGAATTGGCTGCCCCTCGTATTCATGTCTTTTAAGGTGGATACGCCAACTCGAACTCTTATCCAGGAATCGTCTATGTCTCTCCGAAACAAACGAACGAAAGCCGGTTTTACGCTGGTTGAATTACTCGTCGTGATCGCCATCATCGGTGTCTTGATCGCCCTTCTACTGCCAGCGGTCCAGCAAGCACGCGAAGCTGCGCGACGCATTCAATGCACCAACCATTTGAAGCAGTGGGCCTTGGCCACGCACATGCATATCGATACCTATGGCGGCTGGTTTCCGCTGGGTGGCATGAATGGTACCAACAACCCAACCAAAGTTCAGAACGGCAAGTCGTACCATCGCATCACGTGGGCTGTCCAGTTGTGGCCCTTCATCGAACAAGGTGCGTTGTACGATCAATACGACTTGAATCAGCACTTCCACGACGGCCCGAACATGGCCACGCTGCGGGTGCCGGTCGACATGTACTATTGCCCTTCCGACAAGGTCGGTGCGACCCAAGATCAGAGCGACACCTATTGGCGTGTGATGGGTAACTACGTCGGTAACTTCGGCAACGCTCACTTGCACCATACGTCGTCCGACGCGGTGGCCTGGTTGGGGGCTCCGTTCCGGATTCGTCACGTCTCGCGAATGAGCGAAGTCACCGATGGTACCTCGAACACGGCGTTGTTCTCGGAACTGCTGATCGCTTCGCCAGACCGTCTGGACGATAACCGGGGCGACTTCCTCAACAACGAAGGCAGCCCTGGCTTCATGTCCCTGCTGACGCCGAACTCGTCGACGCCAGACCTGTGCCGTCAGTGCAAGGCTTCGACCATGGACCCCACCAGCAACGACTATCGCCGGATGCCATGCTCGACCGTCAGCCAGCCGCACGAAGCTTACAACGCAGCTCGTAGCAATCACCCAGGCGGCGTCCTGGTGGCCAACTGCGATGGCTCGGTCCGCTTCGTGGGCGAGACTGTCAATCAGTCGACGTGGGAAGGGATGCTCTCCGCATTTGGTGGCGAAGTGATCGAAACCCCGTAAGTGGTTCCCTTGGCTTGAACGCCACGTGAAGGCCGCCGCATCGCCACCACGCTTGCTGCGGCCAGAAGCGATTGGCTTCGATTCCGATCTGAATATCTCTCGCAGGAAAACCTCATGCGTACTCCCCCTTACTCGTTCCTGGTCACCCTGATCGCCCTGTCGCTGTCTGTTGGCTGCAGCAGTGGCGGCAAGTCAGGCGAAGTCGAAGTGAAAGGAACCGTCACGATCGACGGCCAACCGATTCCCCGCGGGTCGCTTTCGTTCGTGGCAACCGACAAAGCCGCACCAACCGGAGGCGCGGTGATCAAAGATGGCCAGTTCATGGGCTTCACTATGCCTGGCGAAAAGAAGGTGGTCATCATCGGCAACAAGGTCGTCGGCCAAGAGAAGCTGTACGACACGCCTGACAGTCCGACACGCGACAAGCTCGAAAGTGTCGTTCCCGCCCAGTATGGTGCTCTCCAGACAACTCCGTTGACGGTCACCATCGATGGACCTCAAGACGACTTGAAGTTCGAGCTGACCAGCGGCAAGTGACGTACTAACCGTCCTCCAAGCAGAAGGGTCGCCCGGTTGTCAAAAGCGGGGCGGCCCTTTTTTTATTGGCTGCGACATCCCCTTTCCTTGCTGCCATACCCAGCGCAATGTGGCGTCCAGAACCGCCGATTCGCGGTGCGGATCAGGCAGTTTGATTTGCCCGGCAAAAAATTGACGGATAAAATTACGCACGATTCGCGAAAAGCGGAAGTCGCGTTCTCCTACCTCAAGTCCTGCCTGTGGGCGATCCCTTACCACTAGCCCACCCTTCTGGCCGGAATGCCTCAATTTAGGCACCCTTAAGAATTATTTTCATTTGACACTTAAGGCCCGTTGGGGGGATCCAATTTCCCACAATGCGTGTTTATAACGGTGCGAACGCCCCAACCTCCGAAAGGGCCTAATCGCCACATTCGACGAAAACCTCCTTTTTTCACAAGGCTATCCCGGTAGCACTTTTCATGTGTTATTATTTGACGCAACCTTGCTGATTACCGGAAGATAGCCACCCACGGAGCAATCCCTCTTGAACGTTCTCTTTGCCAGCAGCGAGGTTTTCCCGTTTGCCAAGACTGGGGGTTTGGCAGATGTAGGCGGCGCGCTACCAATCGCCCTGCAAGGGTTGGTCGACCAGGTTACGGTCATTCTTCCCGCGTTCCGACATATCTATAAGTCGGGACTGCCTATCGAAGAGTTGCCGATCTACTTCGACGTACCCGTTGGCGGTCAGGTTGCCTCGGGCCAGCTATTGCGATCGCATCTGCCGAATTCAGATGTCCCGATCTACTTTGTCAAAAACGACGAGTACTTCGATCGCCCCGAGCTTTATCGCGAAGCGGGAACCGACTACCAAGACAACTGCGAACGTTTCGTCTTCTTCTGCCGCAGCGTGCTGGAAGCGATTCGTTTGCTCGACCTGAAGATCGACCTGATCCACTGCAACGACTGGCAGACAGGTTTGATCCCGGCGTACTTGAACATTGAATACCGCGCCACGCGTGGTTACGAAGACATCTCCAGTGTCCTGACGATTCACAACATGGCCTACCAGGGTAATTTCTGGCACTGGGACATGCTGCTGACCGGGCTCGACTGGAAGTACTTCAACATGCATCAGATGGAGTTCTACGGCCATCTGAACTTCCTGAAGACCGGCATCGTCTTCGCCGACGCGATCACGACCGTCAGTCCCCGTTATGCCGAAGAGATCCAATCGCAGCCGATGGGTTGCGGACTGGAAGGCGCCCTGCGTGAACGTCGCAAGGTGCTCGAAGGGATCGTCAACGGTGTCGACTATACCCGTTGGGATCCTGCGGTCGACGACGCCTTGATTGCCAAGTACGACTTGAGCAACTGGGAAACGAACAAGCCACAGTGCAAGAAGGCCCTTCAGGAAGCTTTCCATCTGCCGACCAACCCCAACGTGCCGGTGATTGGCATGGTGGGCCGCATGGCCGACCAGAAAGGCTTTGACCTGGTCGCCAAAGTGATTCGCGAACGTGCCAAGACCTGCGATTGCCAGTGGGTGATCCTGGGAACCGGCGAACCGCATCACGAAGCGATGCTCAAAGAACTGAACGCCCTGTACCCGAACAAGATCGGCGTGCGTGTCGAGTTCTGCGAAGCGAAGGCTCGCCGCGTGGAAGCAGGCGCCGACATGTTCCTGATGCCGAGCTTGTACGAGCCATGCGGGCTGAATCAGCTCTACAGTCTGCGTTACGGCACGGTGCCGGTCGTTCGAGAAACGGGCGGTCTGGCCGACACGATCACCAACATGACTCCGGCCACACTCGAAACAGGCACCGCCAATGGTTTCAGTTTCCGCGAGTACACTGCCGAAGCGTTGCAGGACATCCTGGAACAAGCCATCACCACCTATCGGGAACAGCCTGATACCTGGAAGCAGATTGTCGAAACCGGCATGGCCCAGGACTGGTCGTGGGATCGTAGTGCCCAGCAGTACATTGAACTCTATCAAAAGACGATCGAAGCCCGACGTTCCCTGTAACGCCGGGCTCCGCCGACAAGGATGTCGCCGTGAGTCGTAGCTCTGACAATCAACTTCGCCGAGACCCTTTGCTCGGCTTTGAAGTCGTCGTCGCCGAGGGACGTGAAGATCGTCCCCAGCAATGGAAGGCCTCGATACCGGCACCTTCCGCCATGCGTTGCCCTTTCTGTGGCGGCCATGAAGACGCCACCCCGCACGAACGACTCGTTCTGCCAGGCAACCTGTCGCGCACCAGCGATCACCTGCCGTGGGAAGTGCGCGTGCTGCCGAACATCTTCCCCTCGCTCTCGCCCAACTTTCCAGACGAAGCCGCCTCGACCGACGACTTCTTCCAGACACGTTCGGCCAGCGGTGTGCAGGAAGTGATCGTCGAATCGCCGGAACACGTGACTTCGTTCTCGCGCTTGCCCGATCGCAACGCGGTGCTGACCTTTCAGGCGTATCAGATGCGGCTGAACGCGCTGCGCGAAGAAGGCCGTTGTCGCTACGTGCAGTTGTTCAAAAACAACGGTCCGGCGGCCGGGGCTTCGCTGGAACATGCCCACAGCCAGTTGATGGCGACCAAGGTCGTGCCACCGATTGTCCAGCACGAACTGACCGCCAGCCACGAATACTTCCAACGCACCGGCCGCTCGTTCTGGAGCGACCTGATCGAGCGCGAACTGGCCGACGGATCGCGCATCGTTTACGCCGACGACAACCTCGTGGCGTTCTGTCCTTATGCCTCGCGATTGCCGCTGGAGATGTGCATTCTGCCGCGGCAACCTCAGGCCGATTTCGGAGACGCAAATTCTACGCTGTTAGAACAGCTTGCCTTGTTGTTGAAGTCGCTGGTAGGGCGAATGGAAAAGGCTTTAAATTTCCCGGCATATAACTACCTGATTCACACGTTGCCGTTTGACACATTCCCTGCGGAGCACTATCACTGGCATGTAGAGGTTTTGCCACGTGTAACGGTTAGGGCCGGGTTCGAGTGGGGCACGGGTCTGTACGTGAATCCTGTTTCTCCCGAGCGGGCAGCGCAACTCCTTCGCCAGCCGGCCTGATCGATATAGACCGGACGACCCCTCCAGCTTAGAGTGACTCGTCCGGCAAAGTCGTTTGGAAAAGCTAGCTAAAGAGCAATGGTTCTGCCGATTCGTCGTGTATCGATCAGGCGAACACCGCCGAAAACCTCCCCGACTCCCAGGAAACTCCCCCGAGAAACCTATGAACAACACGATTCGTCTGTGCCTGGTACTGCACAACCATCAACCAATCGGCAACTTCGATGGCGTTTTCGAGCAGGCTTATCAGGACAGTTATCTTCCCTTCCTGGACGTTTTCGACTGCTACCCAGACATCAAGATCGGTCTTCACACCAGCGGCCCGCTGATGGAATGGCTGGACGTTCACCATCCTGAATACCTCGATCGTCTGGCGGCCCATGTCCGCAGCGGCCGCATCGAAATCATCGGTGGTGTTTTCTACGAAGCCATTCTGCCGATGATCCCGCCGCGTGATCGCGTCGGTCAGATCTCGACCTACACCCAGTGGCTGACCGATCGCCTGGGTGCCAAGATCCAGGGCATGTGGATGCCGGAACGGGTCTGGGAACAGCCCCTCACTTCCGACATTGCCGATGCCGGAATCCAGTACACGATTCTGGACGACTTTCACTTCAAGAACGCCGGCATCCCACAAGACGAACTGTACGGTTACTACGTGACCGAAGAATGCGGCAAGCTGTTGTCGGTCTTCCCTGGCAGCGAACGTCTGCGATACCTGCTGCCCTTCGCACCAGCGCAAGACACCATCGAATACATGCGTGGCATCGCCAACCAGTTCCCGAACTCGGTCCTGGTGTTTGGTGACGACGGCGAGAAGTTCGGTACATGGCCCGACACCAAGGCGCACGTCTACGATCGCGGCTGGTTGGCTCAGTTCTTCGAACTGCTGACCGCCAACAAAGATTGGCTGCTGACGACCACCTTAGCCGAAGCGACCGAGGCCCTGGCTCCGATCGGCAAGACCTACATCCCAGAAGGCAGCTACCGCGAAATGACCGAGTGGGCGATGCCTGCCGCTCAGCAGATGGAATTCGAAGACCTGGTCCACTCGCTGGAACATGAAGACAACTGGCCGAATATCAAGAAGTACATCCGTGGTGGTTACTGGCGTAACTTCAAGGTTCGCTATCCCGAAACGGACGAAATGTACTGCCGTGCCTTGGGCATCAGCAATCGTCTGGCCGCTGCCGAAGCCAACGGCTGCGACGCGCAACTGCTGGCCCAGGCCAAGACCGAGCTGTATCGCGGTCAGTGCAACTGCAGCTACTGGCATGGTGCCTTCGGTGGCACCTACCTGCCGCACCTTCGCAACGCGGTTTACAAGCATCTGATCGCTGCCGACAACCTGCTTGATCAGGCCGAACACAAGGGCGGCAACTTTATCGAAGCGGAAGTCGCCGACTTCAACCTCGATGCTCGCCAGGAAGTTCGCCTGGAAGACGACAAGCTGATCGCTCTGCTGGCTCCGGCCACCGGCGGCATGCTGTACGAGCTCGACATCCGTTCGATCTGCCACAACCTGCTGGCCACCTTGTCGCGTCGTCCTGAAGCGTATCACCGCAAGGTGCTCGCTGGTCCTTCGTCGGGCCATGGCGAAGTCGCGTCGATCCACGATCGCGTGGTCTTCAAGCAGGAAGGCCTCGACAAGATGCTGCAGTACGACAACCACCAGCGCAAGATGTTGGTCGATCACTTCTTCGACAACAACGCTTCGCTGGAACAAGTCGCGCTGAACAACGCCATGGAACGTGGCGACTTTGTCGGATCGCCGTTTGAAGCGAAGATCCGCCGCAACCCTGATCGGATCCAGGTCCAGATGTCGCGTAGCGGCAATGCCTGGGGCATCCCGCTGAAGATCACCAAGGGTGTCACCATGTCGGCCGGCAGCAGCACGCTGGAAATCGCCTACATGCTGGAAGGCCTGCCGCAAGATCAGGTCCTGCACTTCGCCGTGGAAATGAACATGGCCGGTCTCCCATCGGGTGCCGACGATCGTTACTTCCACCAGGCCAACGGCAACAAGCTGGGTCACCTCGGTACCAACCTCGACCTGCACGAAGTCCAAGACCTCGGTCTGAAGGACGAATGGCTTGGCGTCGATTGCCGCTGGAGTGCCGATCGCCCGACCAGCGTGTGGACCTTCCCAATCTCGACCGTCAGCCAATCGGAAGGTGGCTTCGAGATGGTTCACCAGAGCGTGTGCATGATGCCTCACTGGTGGGTCCAAGGCGATGCCGAAGGCCGCTGGAGCGTGGTGATGCAGTTGGAAATCGACACCGCTCTGGCCGAAAGCCGCATGCCACAAGACGTCCGCGAAAGCGTCAACGCCGGCTAATCGCTGCTTGCCGCCTGTCAGGGGGAACCCACCCCGCTCGAAACGACCAGAACATCCCATCCATCGTGGTGGGATGTTTCGTTTCTTGCGATCTTGAATTGGCCACCAAGGTGAAACAGGACACCTTTCTGGCATGACTTACGCAAAATCGTAAATATCGTAGTTGGTATCCAGGCCAACCACTTTTACAATGTCGTGTATTAAATAGCGCGAGGGCGGACGCGTTCGTACTCTTAGCCAGAAACCAGAAACAGGGAGTTAGCGATGAAGTTCGCTTGGAAATTGAGTTGGTCCACGACGCTGGCCATCGGTCTGCTGGGTAGTGCCAGCCTTGTTCACGCTGCCGAAGAAGATGCCAAGCCGGCAGCAACGGTCGAAGCAAAGCCCGAAGCGGCCGCCGAAGCTGATTCGGAAGAAGCCAAGAAGCCTATCGACGTCATGAACGAAGCCTTTGCTGTGGCCCGCACCGGTGGCCCCGATAAGCTCCCGATTCCAGCACGTTTCGCCAAAGCGGCTGAAATGTTCGATGAAGTCTGGACCATGGATCTGACGCCGGATGAAAAAGTCCGCGCGATGAACATGAACGTCAGCTTGCTGATGGCGCTGAAGAACTCTGGCGATGCAGAAGCGGGTAAGAAGGCGATGGCCATGCTCGAAAAGTTCAGCACCAGCGAAGATGAAAAGGTCGCCGCATCGGCTACGACCGCGCTGATGAACATGAAGCTGGGCATGCTTTCGGAACTGCCACCAGCC
The DNA here is from genome assembly GCF_039541315.1 of Bremerella cremea. Taxonomy (GTDB): domain Bacteria; phylum Planctomycetota; class Planctomycetia; order Pirellulales; family Pirellulaceae; genus Bremerella; species Bremerella cremea. The sequence goes on from NZ_BAABFZ010000003.1 coordinate 1,961,072, forward strand.
GAACGCGAAGAAATCATCAACGGCATCAAGAAGCCAATCCTCGAAAGCGAACCATCGCCAGCAACCGCTCAGCAGGCCGCTCAGTTGGCTCGTGCTTTGTCGCGTGGCATGGAACCAGCCGCCGCCGCCGCGGAAGTGCTTGTCCTCGCCGACCACTTCAAAGACGCCGACGATCCGAAGCTGGCCAAGGCTTACCAGCGTCTGGTTGGTCTGAGCAACCGTCTGCTGCTGCCAGGCAACCCAATCGAAATCACCGGCACCACGCTGGATGGTGAAGACCTGGCGTTTGCTTCCAAGTTCAAGGGCAAGACCGTCGTCGTCGACTTCTGGGCAACCTGGTGCGGTCCTTGCATCGCCGAGTTCCCAAACATGAAGCGTCTGTACGAGATCTATCACCCACACGGTTTTGAAATCGTCGGCATCAGCCTGGACGACACCCGTGAAAAGGTCGCGACCTTCGTCGAAGAACGCGAACTGCCATGGACCATCGTCTATACCGAACGTGGCGAAGGCGAACGTGGCTGGGACGACAAGAACGCCGTGTTCTACGGTGTCGACGCGATCCCCACGATGATCTTCGTCGGTAAGGATGGCAAGGTGCAGTCGCTGACCGCTCGTGGTCATCAGCTCGACGAACTGCTGGCCGAAGCCTACCCAGACGTCGAAGTTCCAGCCGAAGAAGAAAAGAAAGAAGAAGCTGCCAGCGAATAAGCCTGGCTTCCGTCGCCCAATTCGTTGAGTGACGACGCTTTCCCCGATAAGCTGAATGGCTGCTTGAGTTTTCAAGCAGCCATTTTTCATGCCTCGATGGAACCGAAGGATCGTCATGATGTTCGGCCTCTCTCCCCTGCTCCGAGTCTTGCTGACCGGTTGGATCATCGCGTTTTCGTCCGTCGGCTTGTCGGCCGAACCTGCAGCCGACCAGCCCGCCGCCGAAGAACCTTCGCCAGTCGAAGCCGTTTTAATCAAGGCCCGCCAAGCCGCTCAGCCACGCACCGGCGACGACCTGCTGGAAGCGGCCAAGCTGATCGATCAGGTCTGGGACCTTCAACCGACGCCGGAAGAAGAGATTAAGGCGATGAAAACGAAGGCTCGCTATCTCTATCAGGCCGGCGTGGCGGGCAATCAGGGAGCCCGTTTCGACGCGAAGAACTTCCTGGACCAGAAAAGCCACAGCAAGGTTCCACAAGTCGCGCTCGCCGCCCGTAGCTCGCTACTGGAATATCAACTGCAAGAGATCATCACGCTGCCCAATCGCGAGAAGCAGTTCTACTTCGATCAGGCAGAGGCCTGCGTCCTCGAGAACCCTCCGTCGACCGCCACCGGCGATCTTGCGTTCCTGCTGATCGATAGCGTGCATGGTGTGCATGGCCCGGTCGTTGCCGGCAAGCTGGCCTCGAAGATTGCCAAGCACTTTGCCGGCATCCAAACGAAGCCGCTGGCAACGTACTCGCAGTTTCTCGCAGGCATGGCCAATCAACTTGCCTTGGTTGATACACCGATCGAAATCAAAGCGACGCGGCTCGATGGAACCCCGCTCGATGTCGCCCAAGACCTGCAAGGCAAGATCGTGCTGATCGACTTCTGGGCGACCTGGTGTGGTCCTTGCATCCGCGAGTTCCCCGAGATGAAACGCCTGTACGAGATCTATCATCCGCACGGGCTCGAGATCGTCAGCATCAGCCTCGACGACACCCAAGAGCCGGTCACGCAATTCGTGAACGAGCGCGAGCTGCCATGGACCTTCGTCTGGGATGCCCCTCCCGAAGGAATGCCTGGCTGGTTCAATCCCAATGCGATGCGCTACGGTGTGCGCGGCATCCCTGCGATGTTTCTGCTGGGGAAAGATGGCAAGGCGATTGCGCTTTCTGCTCGCGGACGGCGGCTGACGAAGCTGCTGAAAGAGGTCTTTCCTGACGTGGAAGTACCTGCCGAAAAGCCCGCCGACGAAACACCTTAAGTGCTTCCGATGCCGACGTTTGGTCGCGGCAATCAGGGACCGACACAACCACCCGGCGTGCAACAATTTAATAACCACGATGGCTGCATATGAAAATAGGCAGCCTTTTTTCGTGGTCTAGAATAGAACCGCAGGCATGGATTTCCACGAATTTGGGAACCATCACACAGTGCTAGGAACTGAGGAGAGGTGGATGAAAGCTTGGTGGAAGGTTTCGGTCGCATTGGTTCTTTCCCTGGCGGTAATTGCTCCGGCAATTGCTGACGACGCGAAAGATGCCGACCCGGCGACCCAGCCCGCGGAAACCACGTTCGCCCCAGCCAACGCCGAAGAAGGCTGGAAGCAGACCGACGCTTTCATGCGAGATCAATCCAATCCGCTACCGGCCAACGAGCGTCTGCTGAAGGGCATCCAGATGATGGATGTTGTCTGGGAGATGCCTTCCGACGCCGAGCTGAAAAAGAAGATGGTCTGGATGCGGTTCTCGCTTCGCCTGACGCTCGCCAACCTGGGCGAGAAGGATAGCGTCGACCTGCTGAAAGAAGACCTGCAGAAATACGCCCAGCACGAAGACCTGGCCGTAAAGACCGAAGCGGTCGACGGCCAACTGACGCTGGAACTGCTGCTGGCTCGCTCGCTGGACGCCGATGCCCGGACCGAGTTGTTGCAGCAGAAGCAGCAAGAGATTGAAGCGATGCCGGTCGGACCTTTGTCGACGCGACTGGCAACGACGCTGGCCAAGAACCTGAGCATCGTGTCCGACAAAGCGGTCGCCTCCAAGATTGCCGATGGCCTCGCTTCGCACTTTGCTGAATCGTCCGACGAAAAGGCCCAGGCCATCGCCGAAGAGCTGAAAGGCTTCTCGCGCCGCATCAACCTGGTCGGCAATCCGATCCGCGTGGTGGGCAAGAAGCTGGATGGCCAAGACCTCGACTTCGCCTCGCTGAAAGGCAAAGTGGTCCTGGTCGACTTCTGGGCGACCTGGTGTGGCCCATGTATCGGCGAATTCCCGGACCTGAAGAAGCTGTACGCCGCCTATCACCCGCACGGGTTCGAGGTGGTCGGCATCAGCCTGGACGATACCAAATCGATTGTCGACACTTTCGTGTCGCAGCGCGAGCTCCCTTGGATTGTCGTCTGCAACGCCGAAGGAGACGACTACAAAGGTTTCCGTGACGAGAACGCCGTCTACTACGGCATCAACGCGATTCCGCAAATGATCCTGGTCGATCGGAATGGCATTGTCTTGGATACCGAAGCCCGCGGCGAGAAGCTGGCCGAACTACTGGCCGAGATGTTTCCCGACGTGGAAGCCCCGAATTTGAAGGAAGCAGAAAAGGACTCTACACCGTAGCCCGTCGCCCTGTAGCTGCCGCTTAGGCGGGCGCGGTGTGGAACCCTTTCTCCCGGAACAGTCTCCCAGAACGCAGAGCGTATCCGGCGGTCTTGTGTCGAACGATAGATCAGGCCAACCAGTCTGATCGTCGCCAGCCACACGGCTGTCTCCCCCTTAGTGCCCTCTGCGTCCTCGGTGGCTGCTTCGAGAAAGAAACACTCGCTGCAACTCGCAGCTTCTAACAGCGGACCCGTTTCCGCTTCCAGGTAAGATAGTTCTCCATCTCTGGATGAGCCGACAACGTCTCGATGGTGTTGTACTGGCGACCCAATTCTTTCTCGTCCGGAATCAGGTGATGGATCATCTGGTGGCACATCGCGCAGACATCGATCGTCTGCTGCATCTGCGTTTTGCTGAATCGGCTTTTAAACCACGACTTGCGATGGCAATGCCGCGGGATCAGATGATGATCGTTGAACGCCTCGGCGCCGCAGAGTTCGCATCGTGCCATGACTTAGGGGCCTTGGTAAGAACCGGGAAAGCAACAATCCCCGACAAGACACGCCGCACGGCAATCGGTTCGCGACCGGTTGGCTCGGCACTGCCTTCCAAGAGCGTGGCAGTGCCGGAAAGCCGATTCGCGATTACGCCAACAGCTCGTGGACGACGTTGCCATGAACGTCGGTCAAACGATAGTCGCGGCCAGCATAGCGGTACGTCAGCTTCTTGTGATCGAAGCCCAACGCGTGCAGCATGGTCGCGTGCAGGTCGTGGACATGGACCGGGTTCTCGGCCGCTTTGAAGCCCGTTTCGTCGGTCGATCCGTAGACCTGGCCACCCTTGATACCGCCCCCTGCCAGCCAGCAGGTGAAGCCGTAGTGATTGTGGTCGCGGCCGTTGATCTTGCCGGCGTTCGAGCCAGGCTTCGGCAGTTCGACGGTCGGCGTACGACCGAACTCGCCACCCCACAGGATCAACGTTTCCTCGAACAAGCCAAGTCGCTTCAGGTCGGCAATCAGCGCCCCGATCGCCTTGTCGCACTGACCCGCCAGGCGGCGGTGAGACTTCTCGAGGTCGTCGTGGCTGTCCCATGGCTGCCCTTGATCGTGGAAGACCTGGACAAACCGCACACCTCGTTCGACCAGGCGACGAGCGATCAGGATCTGGCGGGCCTGGATGCCATCGCCGTACGCTTCCAGGACGTTCTTTGGTTCCTTGGTCACGTCGAACGCGTCGGTCGCTTCCATCTGCATGCGATAGGCCAGCTCGAACGACTGCACGCGGGCATCGAGGGCCGGATCGAATCCGCGCTGCTGACGATGCATCGAGTTCATCTTCTGCAGCAGGTCGACCTGTTCGCGCTGCTGGTCGAGCGGCAGATGCGAGTTCTTGACGTTCTCGATCAGCTTTTCGACTTCGGTGTAACGCGTATCGACGTAGGTGCCCTGGTAGACGCCCGGCAGAAAGGCCGACTGCCAGTTCTGGGTCTGCTTGGTCGGATAGCCGTGTGGGCACATGACCACGTAGCCAGGCAGGTTCTGATTGACCGTCCCCATGCCATAGGTCAGCCAGCTACCGAAGGCAGGACGGACCGCCACCGAGGCACCGCAGTTCATCAAACCGAGCGATGGTTCGTGGTTGGGAACTTCGGCCTGCATCGAACGAATGACGGCGATGTCGTCGATGTGCTGAGCCGTGTGATGGAACAGCTCGCTGACTTCAATCCCGCTTTGGCCATACTTCTGAAACTTGAACGGCGAAGCGAACGCGGCACCCGTCTTGCGTTCGGTACGGAGGTTCTCGCCCCCTGGCAGTGGCTGGCCATGGTACTTGGTCAGCAGCGGCTTCGGGTCGAAGGTATCGACGTGCGAAGGACCACCGGTCATGAACAAGTGGATGACATGCTTCGCCTTGGCTGGGAAGTGAGGCGACTTGGGAGCCAGTGGATTGCCATACGAGCTGGCCTGAGCGGCGGACTCGGCATCGGCGGCCAGCAGCTTTTCATCACCGAGCATACCGGCCAGTCCCATCATGCCGAGACCGGTTCCCATCCGCGTCAGAAAATCGCGACGATTGTGGCAAGCTTCTGGATGATGTGAGTATTGGCTGTTCATAGTGATCTTTCGATTTCAATTGCGATGTCGCCTGCTGACAAAGTGGGTGGGTGCCAGCAGGAGCACCCTTCGTCGCGGCGAACGTTAATCGACAAACATGAACTCGTTGGAAACCAGCAGGACCTGGGCAATGTTATCCCAAGCGGTCCAGTCTCCATTGTTCGGAGCTTTCTCGGCATAGGCCAGGAACAACTCGGTTTCGTCTGGTCGCGGTCCGCGCTGCAGCACCGCATGGAAAAGCTGCTGGAGCTTCTTCTGGTTATCAAGCTGGTCGTTCTTTTCGAGGTCTTTGGCCAACGCGGCGGCCTGACGCTGCACGAACGCACTGTTGAGCAGGTACAACGCCTGCTGCGGAACGCTCGTCTTGGAACGTTCCGGGCTGGTGGCATCGGGGCTCGGATAATCGAACGCCCGGTACAAGTTCGGCAGGTCCTGGCGATCGACAAACCCGTAAACCGTGCGGCGTGGCGGGAACGGATCGTCGAGGATCTTCACCGCGCGGCCGCCGAGCGACTCGTCAAGCTTGCCACTGACCGACAGCATGCCGTCTCGCATTTCCTCGAAGGTCAACCGGCGACGGTTCATCTTCCAGTTCAAACGATTTTCGGGGTCTTTGGCCCGGGCATCCTGACGGTCTTCGCTCGACTGCTGATAGGTTGCCGACAGCATGATGTGCTTGTGCAGCTTCTTCAGCGACCAATCGTTCTTCTGCAAGTAGCTGGCCAGGTGGTCCAGCAACTGTGGGTTGGCAGGCGGATCGCTGCGAACACCAAAGTCGCCAGGAGTCAGCACCAGCGGCTGATCGAAGTGCCCCATCCAGACTCGGTTCGCGATGACGCGCGAGGTGAGTGGGTTGTCGGCCGAGACGAGGTCTTCGGCCAGTTCCAAGCGGCCACTGCCCTTGGTGTAAATCTGCGGTTCCGATTCGTCCAGCACGCGAACGAACTGACGCTTCACCTTGTCGCCACGTCGACCTGGGTCGCCGCGCAGATAGATGACCGGATCGCTAACGTTCTCACGTTCGGCGACGGCCATCGCTCGTGGAGGGGAACCGGCGGCGTCGATCTCGTGACCTCGGATCTTGCCTTCCAGCTTCTTCTTGTGGTTGTTCTCGCTGGTATAGGCGGCACGGCGAACGTCGTTGTCGTCGAGCACGATCGGCGAGAACCGACCCAGCAGCGACTTGGCAATCTCGGCAGTCGGGCCCTCCGGCTTAACGGCATCTTTGTTGTAGCCTGCTTCGCGATAGGATTGCCCCAGCGGCTTGAGCAGTTCGTCGTAGGTATCGACCAGGGCTGGTAGCGTGGCAGGACGCTTCTCGGCCAAGGCGGTGCGGATCGCTTCGTTCAGCTTGCTTCCTTCACCGGTCCATTCACCCAGCAGCGCTTCGTGCTGCTCGGCATACGCTTCTTCGCCCATATCACGGGCCTTCCACAGTGGACCCCAGATCGGATCTTCCGGCTTCCACAGACGGTCGGCGAACTGCTTCCACTTGTTGACCAAGTGCGGACGCACACTCTTTTGATCGAGTTCGTTTTGCTCGTACTTGGCGATCTCGACATCTTGCTTCTTCGAGACGGCGCGAACAACGAAGTCGAAGAAGTTGGTCGTCGATTCGGTCCGGACGGCGGTCTCGACCTTGGTGTTGTGCTCGTCGAGTTCCTTCTGCAGTTCGTCCAGCTTCTGCTTGAATTCTGGGTACTGCGGATGCGCGTCGATCGGACCGACCAGCGGCATCGTTTCGTTGATCTGATCGAAGATGCCATACATGCCGTAGTAGTCGGCCATGCTGATCGCGTCGTACTTGTGGTCGTGGCAACGGGCACAGCTGACCGTCAGCCCGAGCACGCCACGCGTGACGACGTCGATGCGGTCGTCGATGGTGTCTTGATGTTTGAGGAACTGGCGACCGATACGAATCAGCCCGAGCCCTGCCAGGCGGCGGTCTCCTTCTTCGGCGAAGTAGTCGGCAGCCAACTGCTCCTTCAGGAATTCGTCGTATGGCGTATCGAGATTGAACGAGTCGATCACGTAGTCGCGATAGGCGTGGGCATACGGAAAGCGGCGATCCTGGCCGTCGTTCAAGTAACCCCGGGTATCAGAGTAACGGGCGACGTCCAGCCAGTTGCGTCCCCACTTCACACCGTACTGCGGCGAAGCAAGCAAGCGATCGATCACCTTGGCGAAGGCGTCGGGGCTTTCGTCGTTCACAAACGCATCGACTTCGGCCTGGGTCGGCGGAAGGCCGGTCAGATCGAAGGTGGCACGACGGATCAACGTCGGACGGCTGGCCATCTTGGAAGGTGCCAGGTCGGCCTCGGCCAGGCGCTTCTGCACGAATCGGTCGATCTCGTTGTGGGCCCAATCGCCCGAGACTTCCGGAGCGGGCGGATCCTGGATTGGCTGGAACGACCAATGATGCTGTTTATCGTTAACCAACCGATCGTCGAACGACATCGGCTGCAGGGCCTCGTCTTCTTCAGGCCAAGGCATCCCCAGCTTCACCCACTTTTCAACCGCCGCGATTTCTTCGGCAGGCATCTGGGCAGCAGGCGGCATCTCGTAGGTTTCGTAACGGATGGCTTGCACCAGACCACTGTCGTCTGGCTTCCCTTCCACTACCACCTTGCCGGAGTCGGAACCTTTGAGGATCGCCGAGCGCGCATCGAGGCGGAGGCCAGCCTCTTGCTTTTCAGGGCCGTGACAACTGACGCAATGCTTCATGAACACTGGGCGCACCGACTTCTCGAAGAACTCGACATGCTCAGGGGGGAAGTTGGTCTCGGCCAATGCGATGGCAGGCAGGCACATCGTCGCCGTAGCGACCAGTGACAACGCGATAATTCGCATAGATTCGTAACGCTGCTGGTAGGTGGGGGTAAAAAATAGGCGGGAACACGAAATTTCGTGCTCCCTCCATTCTACCGTAACGGCTTGGCTAGGGCCAAGTGGATTTGCCAGAGCGAGACCTTAAATTACCCCCAAATTCAGGGTAGAAGATCCGATTAAGAGCCCTCCGCAGGCCCCACTGCGCTAGTCCCCTTCTTTTGGCGGAGTTCGACCGGCTTGCGGCTGACACTTCGCATCCGCAAGTTGAGGAACTCGACCACCAGGGCAAACGCCATCGCGAAGTAGACATACCCCTTATCGAAGTGCGTGCCAGCCCCTTCGGCCACCAACATCACGCCGATCAAGATCAGGAAGCTGAGGGCCAGCATCTTGATGGTTGGGTGCTTCTCGACGAACTCGGAAATGGAATTGGCAAAGGTCATCATCACGCCAATCGAGATCATCACGGCAATCACCATCAGCCAAACCCCCGAGAAGGTCACGCCGAAGGCGGTCACTTCGCTCTGCACCATCCCGACGGCGGTGATCACCGAATCGAGCGAGAAGATCATATCGAGGAACATGATCTCGAAGATCACGCGGCCAAAGGTGGCGTGTTTGACCTCTTCTTGCGAATCTTCGTGCTCTTCCCCTTCCAGCTTCTCGTGAATTTCGATCACGCTATGCCGGATCAGGAACAAGCCACCCACCAGCAAGATCAGGTCTTTGACCGAGATCGCATTGATCGATTCGTGATGCTGCAGGTACTCGATATCGCCCAGCAAGGACGTCCAATAGAAGAACGGCTCGTCCAGGCTCATGATCCACGAGATACCGAACAGCAGCACAATGCGCGAAACCAAAGCGGCCAGCAGGCCCAAGCGACGGGCCCCAGAGCGTTGTTCTTCCGGAAGCCGAGCCGAAACGATCGCGATGAACACGATGTTGTCGATGCCAAGAACGATTTCCATGGCCGCCAAGGCTACGACCGCAATCAACGCTTCCAACATGGTGCTACTCTTTGGGTATCCAAATGCGGTGTAAAACCGACAGAAATCTCAGACGGGCAATACCTGATTGTCAGTCGCATCATACCCCACCGCCAACTCGCCAACCATGCCGTTTTCCCGAGAGAAATTGGCACTTTCCGCCGTTGCGTGGCGCCCTGAAGGCAAGCACAATGAATCGACCTGCATATTCCTTCCCACCTGAGGACTTCGGCCCATGAGCTCGTTTATTGATCGTCGACACCTACTTTCTATGTCCGGAGCAGCCGCGTTCGCGACACTTAGCACCGGGCTGGTCGGTCAGACGACAGCTTCCGCCGCCGACCAGTCGACTCCGAAGCTCCGCTACTGCTTTAACACCAGCACGATCCGTGGCCAGAACCTGCCAATCGAACAAGAGGTCGAAATCGCCGCCAAGGCAGGCTACACCGGCATCGAGCCATGGATCTCGAAGATTCAGGACTACAAAGATTCCGGCAAGAGCCTGCACGACCTCGGCAAGCGGATCGCCGACCTTGGCTTGAAGGTCGAAAGTGCGATTGGCTTCGCTCAGTGGATCGTCGACGACCCCGAGAAACGCAAGACAGGTCTCGAGACCGCCAAGCGTGATATGGACCTGGTGGCGAGCATCGGTGGAACGCGGATCGCGGCCCCTCCGGCTGGTGCCACCAATGGCCCCAAGCTCGATCTGCTGGAAGTCGCCCAGCGCTACAACGCCCTGCTGCAAGTCGGCGACGCGGCCGGCGTGGTGCCCGAGCTCGAACTGTGGGGCTTCTCGACGAACCTGAACCGTCTGGGCGAAGTCGCAATGGTCGTCACCGAAGCGAATCACCCGAGTGCCTGCATGATGCCAGACGTGTATCACATTTATAAAGGTGGCTCTTCGTTCAGCGGGCTGGAAGCGATCAGCGGTCGCGTGATCCCGGTCTTCCACATGAACGATTACCCGGCCGAGCCGCCGCGTGACAAGATCAACGACAGTGCCCGCGTCTTCCCTGGCGATGGCGTCGCTCCGCTGAAGTCGATGATCCAGACGCTGGTCGGCAATGGCTTTCAGGGGGTCTTCTCGTTGGAACTGTTCAACCCTGAGTACTGGAAGCGCGATGCGTTGGAAGTCGCTAAAGAAGGTCTCGACAAGATGAAGGCAAGCGTCGAGTCGGCACTGAGCTAAGCGGACTGGCTGCATCAAGAAACGAACAAGGTCCGTCGCCAAGATTGGCGGCGGACCTTTTTTTGTGGGAAGGTTCCGGCGTGGGTTTTGTTCCGCTGGTTACTTGCGGGCGGCCGGATAGGTTTCCGTCACCGAGACCGAACCCGCGACCCAGTGAAAGACGTTCTGCTCTTCGCCGAAGCCGGCCTGACGCTTCATCATGACTTGCACCTGCCAGAGCCGTTCGCCCGAGTCTTTGTCAATCACATCGAACAAATGGCGACCGTAATAGACGGTCTCGTCATGCGTGGTTGGTTCGTCGGCGACAAACTTCGACTCGAGCGGACCACCGTTCCAGGCCTGAATCTTCTCGAGGAACTCCTGCGACTTGAACCCTTCGAGGCTCTCTTTCTGGAGCTGATCGTTCTGGTAGTGCCCTTCCAGCGAAGCACTCGCCGGCTGGCGGCCTTGGGGCGAGAGGGTGAGCTGATGCGATTCCAGGATCTTCCCTTCCAGCATCATGTCGAGCCAGGCCTGGGCCAGGACGCGTGAGTTCTCGCGCATGATCCGGTCGCGAACAACACCTTGGGTGACGCCAATGCCCAGCCAGATGGCGGCCAGCCCGATACCGGCCAGGGCCATCCCTTTGCCGGTCAGCACTTCCGACCTGGTGATCTGAAAGTACGAGACCAGGCCGAGGATGATTGCCAGGACCGGCAAGATCCAGAGGACTGGCGTGAAAATCGACAGCACCGAAAGAACGCCCAGCACCATCGCGGCAATCGCCAGGCGGCTTAGCTCGCGGTACTCTAGCAGGTCTTCGTTTTCAGCCGAAAAACGGGACTCGGTCGAATGCTCGGTGGTCTCGGTCATGCAACTTGTATCGAAAGAGAAAAGAAACGTCGCGATTCAAACTTACTTCGAGACGTTGTTCACTTCGTCTCGGGCACGCTCGAGGCGGCTCTTGGCCCACTTGGTTGGATCGAACGGCTGGCTGCCGGTCATCCCCAGATGCGATGGCAACCCGATGACCGAAGCGCCATACATCATGCCCATCATGTTGGTCGGGGTGCCGCGGCTGGCCATCATGTTGATGAAACCAGGATCGCCGATGGGGGACGCGAAGAAGGTGAAGCAGATCCACCCATACATCAGGTTCATCACCCACACGCAGCCGATGAAGTCGAACCAGGGATCACGCTTGCCACCAAACCGCACCGGGTACTTGGACAAGGTCATCGTCAGGAACTTCGAGCACGAGAAGATAATCCAGAACAACAGCCACATCACTCCGAACTCGGTGAAGGCGCTCCATTCCGGGGCTTGCTTGTTGATCATATCGGCCAGCAACTGGGCATAGTTAAATGCCAACGCGCTCGACAGAACAATCAAAAGACCGTTGATCAGGTTCGTCCAAAAGCACTGACTCCACGCCACCGCGAAGATCACGACCGGCAGGAGAAAGAAGAATACAAACGAGTACATGGTATTGTTGTCGATTCTTGGATGGATAGTCGGCAGAGGCGAAAGGGAATGCCGGCAGCGGCCGTTCCCAACGATAACACCGCTTACTCTTTGAAGACGCGGCTGATCTCTTCCAGCGAGGTTACCCCGCTGGCCACTAACCGAATGGCTTCTTCCTGCAACGTGTGGTTGCCGGCCTGCTTCGAGGCGGCACGAATCGCTTCCAGCTTTGGCGTCTTGGCGATTGCGCGACGAACCCCTTCATTCACCTTCATCAACTCGAAAATACCAACGCGGCCATGGTAGCCGATGCCACCGCAAAGCTCGCACGGGGGCTTCTTCGGATCATCGGGTCCCGGAGGTGTTGGCGTCTTATAGAACTTCTCGACCTTGTTGGCCGGAATGCCCAATCGCTTGAGCAACTGCACGCTTGGCTCGAACTCTTCGCGGCAGCCTTTGCACAATCGGCGGCAGAGTCGCATGTACAGCACGCCATGCAGCGCCTTGGCATATTCGTCGGCCGGTACCTTAAGCGACAACAATCGCAGCACCGCTTCGGCCGCATCTTCTTTCGAGTTGATGCTGGTGAAGCAGATACGCTTGTCGTTGGCTTGTTCCAGCAACACGTTGAAGATCGCCGGAGTTTCAATCCGCCGGACGACCAGGGCATCGGGCTGGTTGCGGATCACACCGGCCAGCATCTCTTCCGGCTTATCACCGGCGGCCGTGTCGTACATCTTGATGGCAACATTCATGATTTCCGGTTCGCGCGAGCTCTTCGCTTCGATCCCGGCAAAGTCACGCATCAGGCGGTCGGTGGAAGAAAGCCCGACGCGAGTCAGCGTCGTCAAACCACCTTCAGGACGCGCGGCGAAGACGAACAAGCCGTTCTGCTCGCCCATCAGCCCCTTCACTTCCTGAATCATGCCTTCCCGCATGCCGAGATCTTCGAGCGTCTCGAGCTTGCCGAGCGAAACCGGCACATGGAAGATCACGCGTTCACCGGTCTGCGTTCCTTGCGACATCATGTCGCAGTTGAACTTCTTGCCGTCGTACTTCACGAAGAACTCGCCGGCCTGACGGGCACGACGTTCGTTCGGGTTCAAGTTGCACAGCAGCTTCAGCACGGCCAGCATCTGATCGCTCGATTCACGATCGCGGTTCTCGCCTGCCAGCCAGACACCATCGATCTGGTAACGCATGGCGACCGTGTCTTTGGTGTAGTCCATCATCACCTTCAAGGCCCGTCGCGTGACCATCTCGGCGATCAGCTCTTTCACCCAGACGTAAGCGTCCGGCATCTTGCGAGCCGTGTACAAGTTCTCGGTGTTCTTCGTTTCGTCGGCAGCGCCGAGAGCTTTGATTTCCATCTGCGGGCCAACAGCCCACGCATCCTTGATTTCGGCTTGCATCTTGCCGCCGGACATCTTGGCCAGGACGAAGCGGATGTGATCTTTGGTCATCACCCGCTCGTGCGGATCGACCAGGGCGTTGCGGGTTTTGATGTACAACATCAATGGCACGCCCCACGCCGCGATCGCCAGCAAATAGCCGAGGAAGAACGGTACCGAGGCGCATAGCCACCAGAACGTGATCGCGAAGATCAACGTGTTGGGCATCACCCATGCCGGCTGCGACAGCTTCCGATCGATACAGTCCTGGCCGACCCAGTCGGTCGTGAAGACCCACAGGAAGAAGAGCAGAAAGACCGGCACCAGCTTCAAGGGGCTGATGTAGTCATACTCTTGTTCGGCGAACTTGTATTTCTCTGGATGCGTCGCGACGGAGGTTTTGTCTTGCGCCAAGAGTTCGGGCTCGAAACCACCCCAACTCAAAGCGAGCGCTAGCATAAGAAGGCAAAAAGCCAGTAGAGCGAATCTTCGCATTAAACCATCCCAGGTTGTGCCACATTGATGCCTTTGAGTGCCATCTTCAGCGCTTCGACGTTTGGTGCCACGGCGAAAGCGGTTTCGCGATCGATCAGTTCTTTGTCGATCAACGACTTGAGGCTCATCGTGAAGTCTTGCATGCCGTCGTCTTTACCGATGCGGATCGCGTCAGGCAGCTTGCTGTCTTTCCCTTCCAGAATCAGCTTCTGGACGGTTGGATTCATCGTCATGATCTCGACGGTGGGCACTCGGCCGACGCCCGGCTTGATCGATTTGAGCAGTTTCTGGGCGACGATCCCCTTCATATTGAACGCGATGGCACTACGAATCGAGCCATGCATTTCTTCGGGGAACAAGTCGAGAATACGACCGATGGTGCTGGAGGAGCTCGAAGCGTGGATCGTTCCGAACACCAAGTGCCCCGTTTCAGCCGCGTGAATCGCCGTAAGGAATGTTTCCTGATCACGCATTTCACCGATGAGGATGATGTCGGGGTCTTCACGCACGGCGTGCCCCATCGCGATCTCGAAGTTCTTCACGTCCTGCCCGATCTCGCGCTGATTAATCAAGCACTTGTCTTCGGTGTAGACAAATTCGATCGGGTCTTCCAGCGTCAGGATATGCTTCGAGTATTGGCGGTTGATCCAGTTGAGCATCGACGCAATGGTGGTCGACTTACCGGAACCGGTCACCCCGGCCAGCAGCACCATCCCCTGGTCGAACTTGCAAAGGCTTTCCATCACCGGCGGCAGGTTCAGCCCTTCGAAGTTCGGAATCCAGTTGTTAATACGACGAGCCACCAGCCCGACGTTACCCAGCTGGGTGAACATGTTCACACGGAAACGCCAGCGTTCGCCATCGACGTCGACCGTATGGGCAAAGTCGGCCCCGCCATTTTCCTGGAAGATCTTCGTGTTACGTTCGTCCAGCAGAGGCCACAGCAGCCGCAGCATTTCTTCGGCCTCGACCGGTCCCCGGTTCAAGTTCCGCAACGTGCCGTTCACGCGGACGATCGGCGGACGCCCCACCTTCATGTGCAAGTCAGAACCTTCCAACTTGACCAGAGCCCGGAAGATCTTGTCGACTTCGTATTCTTTATCCGCACCGAGAAACTTCTCGGCTATCGCTGCGTCGATTTCAGCCATGACTCTTTATCCCTCTGTTCCTGAAAAGCAGGGCAAGCCCTTTAGTTTGATTCGCACCAACCCCAGAATCAAAGCCTGACACAAATTCCTCGGTCACGCATCAATTCTTTGGTTTCCTGAATCGTGAACTGGCCAAAGTGGAAGATACTCGCCGCCAAGGCCGCATCTGCTTTGCCTTGCTGGATTGCATCGGCCAGGTGTTCCGGGTGACCGGCTCCGCCACTTGCCACCACCGGGACGGTCACGGCTTCGCTGACAGCTCGGGTCACTTCCAGGTCGTAGCCATCTTTGGTTCCGTCGCGATCCATGCTCGTCAGCACAATCTCGCCGGCTCCCAGTTCTTCGACCTGCTGGGCCCAACTCACCGCTTCCAACCCGGTTGGCTTGCGGCCGCCATTGATATGGACCTCCCACACTTCGCGACCATCTTTCTGCACCCGCTTCGGATCGATGTTCACCACAATGCACTGGCTGCCAAAGCGTTTGGCGGCCTGACGCACGAACTCGGGATCTTTACAGGCCGCCGAGTTGATCGAAACCTTGTCGGCACCCGCGTTCAGCAGCGAGCGAATGTCTTCCATCGTCCGAATGCCACCACCAACGGTCAGTGGCATGAAGACCACTTCCGCCGTCCGAGACACCACATCCAGAATGATGTCGCGCTGTTCATGACTGGCAGTGATATCGAGAAAGACCAGTTCGTCCGCCCCTTCACGCTCGTAGCGCGCAGCGACTTCGACCGGGTCACCGGCGTCGCGAAGTTGAACGAAGTTCGTTCCTTTAACGACACGACCCTGGTTCACGTCCAAACAAGGAATCACACGGCTGGCCAACATCGATGCTAACCGCAGCTTTCAGAAAGGGTTGCAAGGTGGACTTCGAACCCAGAAAAGGGCCCGTAGATAGGCAAATCTACTGTAAGCCGGACAAACGCCAGGGTCAACTAACCCCACCTGGGCATGGCCAGCAATCGTCGGTAATCGCCCAGTTTGAAACCGACGCCCCTGCCTTGGCATCGGAAAGGCGAAACAAACAACCCTTCCAATCGTTAGTTTTCGCGGAAAAGAGCCCCACTCATGAGCCATATCCTGCTGATTGAAGCCAGTGCGCGAAAAAACCGATCCCTCAGCCGAGAACTGGCCCAAAGGTTCGTTTCTGCCTGGAACTCGCAGGCCCCCGGCGACCCGATCGTCCGCCGAGACGTCGGCAGCACATCCCCGCCGGCGATTGATGAAAACTGGATCTCCGCCGCTTTCAAGCCGGCAGAGGCCCGGTCCGCAGCCGAGAACCAGGCCCTCGAGCTCTCGGACGAGCTGATCGCCGAGGTCCTTCAGGCCGACATCCTGGTCGTGGCGACCCCGATGTACAACTACGGCATGCCTGCGGCGCTGAAAGCCTGGTTCGACCAGGTGATCCGAGTTAACAAGACTTTCACGTTCGACCTGGCCCGCGGCGACGAGCCGATCGAGCCGGTCCAAAGCGGCAAGACCCTGGTCATGCTGACCACCGCTGGCGAAGGTGGCCTGCTCGGCAGCTACGCTGCGCACAAGAACCATCTGCATCCCCACATCATCGAGGCCTCGCGTTTGCTCGGTGTCGACCGCCACGAGACGATTCACATCGAATACCAAGAATTCGGCGACCAACGCTTCGCCGACTCCCAAGCGAAAGCCATCGCAGCCATCGCCCCGCTGGTCGACCACCTGCTAGAAACATCCAGCTGCCCGAACGCTTGACGCGAGTGCAGATGTGTGGGGAGGGACTGAAGAGAGACTTCGCTCTGGCTGCAGACCTGTGACAGGCGGTAAGATGGGAAGTTGCCGTTTCGCGGGTGCCAGTGCTTAGTAGCCGAAGTTTGATAATGTTGATTCGCTCGATTGTTTGTTTTTTCCTCGGAGCAATGCTGCTCCCCGATCTTACTGCTTCTCAAGAGATCCCGGATGAATCGAGCCTTTATCAAATCCAGACGAAACTCATTCAACAAAACGCGGACGCTTGGCGTGCATCGAATTTTGAGGAGTCGCAAAAGATTCTTAAGAGGCTACGCAAGGTTACTCAAGAGAAACAAAACGAACGCAAGCACTTAGACTTGCCGGAGATTGATTTCATTCTGCAAGACAGTGAGAAGTTTGCTTCTTTTTCAGATGAGCAGAAACAAGTTGCAATCCAGTTCCTCCAAGAAAAAGTGCGAGGTTCCGAAAAGAGCGACCAAGGTCGTCCAGCCGAAGCCATTCTCCATCACAAACGCTCCCTCGAATTAGCCAGAACGCTGTTCAGTGATGATTCGTACTCCGTGCTTGAATCGCAGATTCGGATTTCTGCCACCCTACTGAGCGCCGACAGCCAGGAAGGATATACGGAAGCCATTGACACGGCATTGTCCGTAAAGAGATTGCTTGAAGCACGAAACATGCAATCATTTTATCACTATAGACAGATCATGGATGTCATAACGAGGCTCTATTACAGGCAACGAAACTACAAGAGTGCGGTAGAATTCGGCAAGCAGACGGTCAGTCTGTACGAAACACACGACGCCACTCAGACACGTTCCTACGCTCTTCTGACGGGAATTTTCGTTGAATGTTTGAACCATCAAGGCGAGTATCAACGGGCACTTGAATATGCACGCCAAGGTTTGAATAACATTCCCCGTACCCACGATGTCTTCGACACCAACCGAATACGGTTGTTGCTGCAATACATCGAAGCCAAGAAAGCCCTGGAGGATCTGGAAAAGATTGACCTGGCTTTTGTCGAAATCCTCGAGATATCGGATTACTTGTCGCCTCTCGGTTATCCATCAGACTTACGCTTGCTGTATCGCAAGCAATTCCTCGCACATCTGAAGAAAACAGGAAAGCTGGACGAAGCGAAAGAGTTGCAAGCCAAAATCGACCTAATGGAGTTGCGGTTGCCTCTGCAAAAGAGTCGATTCTCTAACTAGACGCCAAAGTGCGAAGTAAGGGCCCGTTGCCACCAGTGGCACACGGTCGGAAGAGCAACGCATCGGGAGCATCTGATTTCCAATCCCTACGAGTCGCCGCAAACCAACAGCAACGAGGCACCGCAACCTCATGCTTCACATAATCAGCGGCACGTTCGCTGGGTTGGACTTGGCTTTTACTTACTCCGTGCTGGATTGATGCTCGCCTATGGTCTATCGATCAATCCGGTCCCAATTGGCGGCCCTGATGTCGACTCAGGAGCAATGGTGTGGATGCCATATTACCTGGCCGACTTTCCGTGGAGTACGTTTTTCGAGGCTCCCACTTACCCCACAAACGCCGCCACATTGGCAGTCTATGCTTTTATCATTGGCGTCCCTTGGATCGTATATGGTTTTGCAACAACGCTTATCGGGAAATGGGTCGATCGAAAGTGCGGCCAGCGGTTTCGACTATAGCGTTGGGTGCCATGCCTAAAAACAGCCCTAGGGCTTCGCATTAAGCCTATCGCACTCTCACGAGTTTTTGCCAAGCAAGCGGAGCTCTGGTTTAATTGCAGATTTCACCCTGCTTGAAATTGCTACTCTCGAGAAGCTGCCGATGCCCATGAACAGCGTTCCAAAAATCTCGCGATCGCGTGGCATCCTCTTCTTGGTGGCCTTCTTTCCCGTGGTCATTGCGGCGGCTGGAATACGTCCTCAACCTGCGTGGAGCGAAGGTGCGAGAAAGCTTGATGAAGTGGATGCCACGATTAAGTACCTTGAATCCAAGGGGCATACGGTTCATCGGATGGCGGATGGCACCCTGACGATCTCCCTTAGTGAGAACGTGGATCATGGGAATGGAATCTTTTACAGCCTGCCTAAGCTTTCCCCGGTGTCGTGTCTCATTCTGGATGGCTATGTGCTAGGTGCGGATGAGATCCGGCTCCTTTCAACTTCCCACTTGTCGGGTGAATTGAAGTGCTACGACTGCAAGTTGTTAAGTGGAGACCTGGGCACCTTGAGAAATGTGAAGTCGCTCGAGTTTTTTCGATGCGATTTTCGTGGCGATTTGCTTTCGGGTTTAGGAAAATGCCAGAAACTCGAACTGCTTCGCTTGCACTCGACCAAGCTTGCGGCTGAAGGTGTATTGAATTTACCGAAGCAAATGTCGACCAAGATGGACGTTGTCGTGGATGATACGAATTTGAATTTCGATAGCTTTCGGAATATTTGCACTCGGCCCTACGTCAAGCAGATCAACATCTCGGAAGCCGGGATTGTCGACGACTACGTTGAGAATTTGGAGCTCGGCGAAAGCCTGACATCCCTTTCCATTGGCGGAAAGCTATCGGACAAGCCAATCCAAAGACTGAAAGATGCCAATCCGGAAGTCCACATCATCTGGGGTCGCGAGGACGACAAGTAGCCCAAATATCAGCCACTCTTGAGACCTTCTTAAAAATAATCGTCCCACTCTGATCGGGCCGAGCCGGCTCCGGCGAAGTTGTCTTCGACGATGTCGCAGTCGGGGAGCGACTTGAGGAACGCGCGGCCGTAGCCTTTGGTTTGCACGCGTGGGTCCAGGATCACGACGATCCCTTTGTCGGCGTGGCCGCGGACGAGTCGGCCGAAGCCTTGCCGCAGTTTGATGATGGCCTCCGGCAGTTGATATTCCGAGAAGGGCTGCCCGCCACGCTGCTTGATTTGATTCAAGCGGGCCTGAAGCAGCGGATGATCTGGCACGCTGAACGGCAGCTTCGTGATGATCACGTTCTGTAGGGCATCTCCCGGAACGTCGACTCCCTGCCAGAAGCTATCGGTTCCGAACAGCACCGAGCCAGGCGTCTCTTTAAACTTCTGCACCATCTGCCCGCGTGGCATGCCGTCGGACTGGCTGAAGAGCGTGTACCCGTTCTGCCCCATCCAGCGAGACACTCGAGAGGCGCAGTTCCGCAGCATGTCGTAGCTGGTGAACAACACGAAGGCGTGCCCCTGGGTTTGCTCGACGTAGCGTTTGACCATCTCGCCCAGGGCCTGGTCGTAGTCGCGGCGGTTGCTGGGGTCAGGCATCCCTTTGACCAGCACCAGTTTGACGTTCTTCTTATAGTTGAACGGACTGCCGACGGTCAGCTCTTCGTTGCGAGTCATCCCGATGCGGTCTTTGAAGAAGTCGAACCCTTGATCAGGCGACGAAGACAACGTGGCACTGGTCAAGATCACGCTGTCGACCTTCTGGAACAACTCTTCTCGCAGCACCGGCCCCACTTCGATCGGCGTGGCAAATAACTTCACGCGGCGATAAGGGCCTCGCTGCTGACTGCTTTCGACCCAATAGACCGTGTGCTCCATCTTCTGCATCCGCCAGGCTTCGATCGAGTCGGCCATCAGGAAGATGCGATCCGACAGCGAATGGAAGTCTTGCCGGGTTCCTTCTTCCTCGAACCGATCGCCCGCCTGCTTGACCATCGAAGCCAACTTGGCCATCGCCGGCGAAAGAACGTTCGGGATCAGCTCGGGCACATTGACGCGGCCATTGCCGCCTGGGTTTTCTTCGAGCCAGGCATCCAGTTCGTCGAAAAACTGTTGAGCTCGATACCGGGTATGCACGACCTGGTTCATCGCATCGCGGCAGTCGTGATGGACCAGCAGGCCTTTCTGGGTTCGCTCGTTGAACAGCTTGTTCAACGCGAAATCGACCTGGGTTGACGTGACCGACATGCCGAGGTGATCTCCGGCGACACCTTCCAACGTGTGGGCTTCGTCGAAGATGACGGCGTCGTACGAAGGCAACAAACTGACACCGCTACGGCGAAGTGCCAGGTCGCTGAAGAACAACGCGTGGTTCACGATCAGTAGTTGAGCGTTCTGCATCCGGCGACGTGCTTTGTAGTAGAAGCAGTCGTCGTAGCTCGGACACTTTCGGCCGAGGCAGTTGCCGCTATCGCTGGCGATCTCGTCCCAGACCCGAACGGCCGGGCGAAAATCGAGATCGCTGAGCGAACCGTCGGTCGACTTCTTCGACCAATCTTTGAGGGTCCGAAGTTGGGCGGTCTCGTCATCTTTGTCGAACAGGCTCGCACTCCGCAGCGAGGCCGCACCGAGCCGACGCAGACTGACGTAGTTGCCCCGGCCCTTGGCCAGCACGGCCGTGAACTCGAGCGGCACCGAGGCGTTGATCAGCGGGATGTCCTTTTCCAGAAGCTGCTCTTGCAGGCTGATCGTATGGGTCGAGATCACCACCCGCCGCGACTTCTCTCCGCTGCCTTGATGACCACATGCCCACAAAATGGAGGGGACCAGATAAGCAAAACTTTTGCCGACGCCGGTGCCTGCTTCGACCACCAGATGCCGATTCTTGGCCAGCGCCGTCCCGACAGCCTTGGCCATGGCCATCTGCTCAGGGCGTTCCTCGTATTGCTTTAATCGCCGAGCAATCAGCCCCTGGGGGCCGAGAACGTCGTCGATGCTCAGGTTTTCCATCCGTGTTTGCTTGACTGATTGTGACCGTTTGCCGTTTTGCCCGATCCTTCACTCTATCGGGATTCGGGCTGACTGCCCACCACAAGCGGAAAAGTCGGGCCGCTAAGCTGGAGGAACCGCGGAAATTGGAATAGACTGATTCAGCGTCGTCTGGCGACCTGCTTATCTTCATTCCGTTTGCTTCCAGAAAGCTATTCCCGATGCCGATCGACTTCGATTGCGCTGTCTGCAAACACAGGATTCGTGTTCCCGACGGAAACGAAGGCAAGCGGACCAAGTGCCCCAAATGCCACGCGATCCAGCCGGTTCCGTCAGAAGCGGACGAATTGAAGCTGAAAGATTCGCTGGAAGAGCCGGCCCCGCCGAAAAGTTCGCCGCTAGACGATGTCTTCCAGCCGATGTCGACCCCCACCGAGAACGTTTCGCGCAATCCTTACGCCGAAGAATCGAGCCAGGCCCACGATAATCCGTACGCCGCTCCGCAAACGCCAGGCAATCTGGCAGCCGCCAATTCTTCCCGCATGGAAGCGATGAGCAAGCTTCAAACGCCGATCCTGACTTGCCTGGGGCTGCTGGCGCTGGGGATTGTGTTCAATATCATCTCGCTGATCACCATGGTCATCCAGGTCAACGGCGAAGGAGCTCAAGGCGCCAACTCCGTCGTCGCGTTGGCCACCTATGCGATCACATTTGGCTTCGCGGTTGGGCTGCAAGGTTTCGGTTGTTTTGGACTTTTGCAGGCCCGTGACCTAAAGAACTATGGCCTGGCATGGGCCGGCTTCATTATTGCCGCCCTTCCCTGCTCGTGTTGTTTTGTGGTGTCGCTACCGATTAGCATTTGGGGAATGATGCTTCTGGCCGATAACAGTATTCAGAGGCAATTCAACGGATAGCGGGACAAAGGTTCTCGCTGTGGGCAAATTCGCACCTGAGGGCTCGCTTCCATGTCGATTGATTTTTCCTGTTCCAAATGCCAGCGTACGATCCGCGTTCCTGACGGAACCGAAGGAAAAAAGACCAAGTGCCCGCAGTGCCAGGAAATCCAAGCCATCCCCAACGCTCCGGCTGGCGGACTGCCACCAGCCGGGCCACCTAAGCCGGAGCCATCGTCCGAGAAAAGCGACTCGCTGTGGGATTCGCTCAGCAGCGAAAAAGATATGTCACCAGCTGGCGGCGCGGCGGCTCCTTCCAATCCATTCGGCGAAACGAACGATCCTTTCGGACCGCCTGCCCGCAATCCTTACGCTTCACCCTCGAGCGGTGGACAAGTCTACGGTCAGCAAGCCGTCTCGCGATCGGCTGCTCGCGCCCAACTGATTGGCCCGGCGATCGGCGTGCTGGTCTCGACCCTGCTTGGTCTGCTGCTGAACATCGTCTGGTGGATCGCCTCGATGATGCAAGTCGAGAACGATGCCGGCATCAACGACCCGGAAGAACGCGTTGGCGTGTACGTGGTGCTGTGCATCATGTTCGGCCTGCCAACGCTGCTCAGCTTGTTCACTTGCGTGGCGATGGTCCGCGCGATGCAGGTCCGCACTTATGGCCTGGTGATGTGCGGCTTCGTGCTGTCGCTGACGCCGTTCTCGGGCGGTTGCGGCTGTATCCTGGCGATGGCGTTTGGTATCTGGGGAATCGTCGTGATGTGCAACGAGTCGGTGAAGGCCGCCTTCCGTCTCCCTTAAGCCTGTTGAACGATCGAAGCGGAACGAACCGGTATGGCTCTCAGTTTTCAATGTGGTATCTGCCGAAAGGTCATCCATGTCCCGGATGGATCGGAAGGTAAGAAGACCCGTTGCCCTGGGTGCTATTCGATTATCAAGGTTCCCTTCAGCGGCAGTGTGCAACTGATCGATCCCGATCAGGTCGCTCCGCTGGAAGATGCCGACGACCCGTTGGGGATCAGCGGCAAGACAGAATCGCGGTGGGAACCTTCCGAATCGGAGCCGGCCGTCGGCAGCAATCCATTCGCTGCCGACCCGGTGGCTCTGCCTCACGCCGAGGCCCCGGTCGATACCATTGAGATGCGGCAAGCGATGCTCCGCCGTCGCCGCTCGACCTTGGCGACGCTGTCGATCGTGCTCGTTGCGATTGGCCTTCTCTTCTTGATCTTCAATGGTCTGAGCGTGACCATGCAGCTGATTCGCCTGATCGACGAATCCTCGGACGACATGGGGCGGATCGCCGCCTTGTGCGGGTCGATCGTGATTCTGGGGGCTCAGATCATCACGCTGTTCGCGTTGAACGAAGTCCGGCTGTTCCGTAGCTACAGCACGGCACGGACCGGCATGATTCTGGCGATGATCCCCTTCACCTATCCGGCGATGTGCCTGGTTCTGCCACTGGGATTGGCCGTTTGGGGGATGATGCTGCTCAGTGACAACGACGTCTGCGAGTCGTTCCACAGCGAGGGGGGCCCGGGACGCCTGAATGACACGCCCTCGTAGGTGTGTTAAAACAAGCGTTCCCTATCGGATTAACCTCGAAGCTTAGCCCATCCCATTCTGTGAGGAGCGTGCCCCCATGGCTACCAACGGTGACTTGAATCGAAAACTTCGCATGGCCCTTGTCGGTGGTGGTTCTGGCGCCTTTATCGGCCGCGTGCACGCCACCGCCGCCGTGCTGGACAACCGCGCCGCCCTGGTCGCCGGTGCCCTCAGCTCGAATCCCGAACGTGCCAAGGCTTCTGCTCCTGACTACGACATTCCTGAAGCGCGCGCTTACACCAGCTACCAGGAACTGATCGAAAAAGAACTCGCACTGCCAGAAGACCAGCGGATCGACTTCGTCTCGGTCGCCACGCCGAACCACATGCACTTCCCAGTCGCCAAGGCTGCCCTGGAAGCTGGTTTCAACGTGATGTGCGACAAGCCAATGACCTTGGACCTGGCCCAGGCCGAAGAGCTGTACGAAACCGTGCAGAAGTCGGGCGCCGTCTTCGCCGTCACGCACAACTACACCGGCTATCCACTGGTTCGCCAGGCTCGCGAGATGATCCTCAATGGTGACCTGGGCGAGATCAACGCGATCCGCGTTCAGTACATCCAGGGCTGGCTGCGAACCAAGCTGGAAGACACCGAACAGAAGCAAGCCGCATGGCGTAGCGACCCAGCCAAGAGCGGTGCCGCTGGTGCTTACGGCGATATCGGGACCCACGCCTATAACCTCGGTCGCTTCATGACCGGTTTGCTGCCGGACAAGGTCAGCACCAACCTGGCCACGTTTGTGGAAGGCCGTCGCTTGGATGACTACGGTACCACCGTCATTCGTTACGAAAACGGTGCCCTCTGTACGCTGACCGCTTCGCAGATCAGCCATGGTCGCGAGAACGATCTGACGATCGAAATCGACGGCACCAAGGCGGCCCTGAGCTGGCGTCAAGAGAACCCGAACGAAATGATCGTTCGTCAGAATGGCGAGCCTCACAAGATCTATACCCGTGCCCCAGGTGCTTCGTTCATGAAGCCACTGGCCGACGCTTCGTGCCGCATTCCTGCGGGTCACCCAGAAGGTTTCTTCGAAGCCTTCGCCAACGTCTATCGCGCTGCCTACGACGCGATGGCCCTGCGTGCGACCGGCAAGGACTTCGAGAAGAAGGACACCATCTACCCGAACATCCACGACGGTGTCGAAGGGATGTACTTCATTCAGCAGTGTGTCGCCAGCAGCCAGCAAGATGGCGCCTGGTTGCCACTGAAGCACGAAGCGGCCCGTCGTTAATCGACCGCCCGGTTTGTTGAGATTCAAGAGCCGCTGTCTGGCAATCAGGCAGCGGCCTTTTTTTATCGCTACCCTCCCACCGCAGATATCGCCATGAAAATCGAACACTTCGCCCTTCAAGTCGCCGACCCGGTCGCGATGGCTCGCTGGTACGTCGTGCACTTGGGCATGACCATTCAGCGCGGCAGCAAGCAGCCTCCCTTCGCTCACTTCCTGGCCGATGACGGCGGGCAGATGCTGATCGAGATCTATCACAACGAGCAGTTCGACGTGCCTGATCAATCGGCCGTGCCGCCAGCCCACTTCCACCTCGCCTTCATTAGCGACAACATCGAGGCCGATCGAACCCGTCTGATCGAAGCAGGTGCCAAAGAAGAAGGCCCGATCAACACCCAGCCCAACGGCGACCTGGTTTGCTTCCTCCGCGACCCATGGGGTTTGACGCTGCAACTGGTGACGCGCGTCGAGAAGCTGCTGGCATAGCTTGCCGGAAGTTTTCGGTGAAACCAGGCCACCGTTTCGGTACGATGAAGTACCCCTCGTGGCCAACCCAACTTCCTCGCCTTCAACGAGAACGCACCATGCGGACCGCACTCGCCTGTTTCACCTGTCTAGTTCTGCTCGCCGGCAACAGCTTCGCGGGCGAGATCCAGTTTGAACCGCAGCAGCTCGATACCGAGCTCGGCGTCGGCTATGCGGTTCGCTTGATCGACATGAATGGCGACGACAAGCTCGACATCTGCATCGTCGATCAGCAGCGCATCGTCTGGCTCGAGAACCCGACCTGGACCGAGCACCAGATCCTTGGGCCTGGCCAAACCAACGCCGACAACGTGGCGTTCGCTCCGGCCGACATCGATGGCGACGGCAAGCTCGATTTCGCGGTCGCAGCCGGCTGGGGAGGTGGCAAAACGCAGCGTGGCACCATCCAGTGGATCACCTCTAGCGGTAGCCAGGACCAGCACTGGAGCGTCTATCCGATCCGCAACGAGCACAGCACGCATCGCATCAAGTTTGCGAACGTGATCGGCGACGAACGCCCTGAGCTGATCGTTGGTCCTCTATTCGGTCCCAACACGACCGCGCCGCACTTCGCCGAGCAGCCGGTTCGCCTGCTTGCTCTCGAAATCCCCGAGAAACCGCAGACCGATCCGTGGCCCGTCCACATGATCGATAACTCGCTGCACGTGATGCACAACTTCCTGCCGATCGACTTCACCGGCAACGGCAAGACCGACATCATTTCGGCCAGCTACGAAGGTGTCCATCTTCATGAGCAGCAAGAGGATGGGACCTGGAAGAAAACCCAGCTAGGCTCTGGCGACCAGGTTTCGAGCCCCAGCCGCGGTGCCAGCGAGGTTAAAGTCGGGAAACTGGCCAACGGCGATCGCTATATCGCCACGATCGAACCTTGGCACGGCAATCAGGTGGTTGTCTATACGAAAGAGAAAGGCCAGCCGATTCATAGCCTTTGGAATCGCCACGTCCTGGACGACCAGCTTCGCTGGGGTCATGCGGTCTGGTGTGCCAATATTGATGGGGATGCGGACGAAGAACTGGTGATTGGCGTTCGGGACGATCAGCCTGACAGCTCGCGTCGCGGTCTGAGAATTTTTGATCCGACAGCGGCAGATGGGACGTCGTTCAAGCGGTATGTTATCGACCCAGGTGCGGTCGCCATCGAGGACTTGGCCGTAGCAGACCTGGACGGAGACAATCAGGCCGATATTGTCGCGGTTGGACGCCAAACACATAACGTGAAGATCTACTGGAATAGATCTCAATAGCTGGCATCAACATTCTCAAATATTGCCTTTATCCGGGGATGTTTATAGGATTTTTTATCGCAATATTTCATTGTCGCTGGGTCTTTTGCCAGGCGCTCGTTACACTGAAATTGGCCTCGCCAACTCCCAAATCTCGTCTCCCCACACATCAATGCACAACAGATAGGAACAGGCCCGATGAGTAAAGTTCGTTGGGGTGTGCTGAGCACCGCGAAAATCGGTACCGTGAAGGTTATTCCCGGCATGCAGCGCGGAACCTATTGCGAAGTTACCGGGATTGCCTCGCGCTCGCTCGAAAACGCCCGCACCGTCGCGGACAAGCTGCACATTCCGAATGCCTATGGTTCGTACGAAGAACTTCTGGAAGACCCTAATATCGACGCGGTCTACATCCCGCTGCCCAACCACATGCACGTGCCATGGGCCATCAAGGCGATCCACGCCGGCAAGCACGTCCTGTGCGAAAAGCCGATCGGATTGAACGTCGAAGAAGCCCGTCAACTGGCCGACATCGCCCACCAGCACCCTAAACTGAAGGTGATGGAAGCGTTCATGTATCGGCACCATCCTCAGTGGCAGAAGGCTCGCGAGATCGTTCGCAATGGTGGCATCGGCACGCCGGTCAGCATTCAGAGCTTTTTCTCTTACTTCAATAACAACCCTGGCGACATTCGCAACAACGCCGAATGGGGTGGTGGCGGCATGATGGATATCGGGTGCTATCCGATCTCGCTATCGCGATTCATCTTCGAGGGCGAGCCTGAAAAGGTGATTGCCTCGGTGACCCGGGACGAAGAGTTCAAGACCGACGTCGTCGCTTCGGTGATGATCGACTTCGGCGGCATCATGAGCACCTTCACCTGCGGAACGAAGCTCGCCCCTTACCAGCGGGTGCACATCCACGGCACCGAAGGCCGCGTGGAAATTGAAATTCCGTTCAACGCTCCGCCCGACAAGCCATGCATCTTGTGGCATCAGCAAGGGGAAGAGATCACCGAGATCGAAGTCCCAACCGCCGACCAGTACACGGTCCAAGGCGATCTGATGTCGCAGGCGATCCTCGAAGACACCGAGGTCCCGACGCCAATCTCGGATGCAGTGGCCAATATGGAAGTGATCGAAGCAGTCTTCCGCAGCGAACGCAGCGGCCGCTGGGAAGCCGTCAGCCACATGCTGGTCGAGTAACCTCGCCCTGCCCTCTAAGAATTAAAACAAAGGCCTGACTCGCCACGGCAAGCCAGGCCTTTATCATGCGCCGTGTTTGCTCGCAAGACTCAAGCTTGCGATGCGAAGCCATCGACTCATTTGCTGCTGCTTAGGTCGAGCGTTACTTCGTTCTCGACGCCCGCCTCGACGATGGTGCTCAGCCCCGACGTGCTGGTGCTGATGTACTTTTCTGGCACCAGGTACAACTGCTTGGCATACACCGGCCGGCCGCGACCTTGCATCTCGTGCTGATCTTCCGCCGGCGAAGGAGTGCTGTTGGGATCGTCGATCGATTTGACGACCACAATCTTGTACTCGCCTGGGAAAACGCCGTCAGCGTAGTTGGAAGTGCCCATCTTGGCGATCCCTTGGGCATCGGTTCGCCCGACCCCGGAGCGGCCTCCACCGACCGGCGTGAAAACGACCGCGGCATCTTCGACTGGCTGACCATCGAGCGTGACCGAGACCGTCGTCTTGGCAGCACCTTCCAGTAGCGGTTCTGCCGCACAGCCAGCCAAGGTCAATGTGAAAAGGCAAAGCAAGAGAATGCGAGTGGACGTGAGCATGGGGCGTGGTTCCATCATGTCGACCAGAAAGAAAGTGAGTTCGTTGGGGGCAAGTCGACCGCACCTTCGCAGGCCGACTTACGATTCACTGAGCTATTTCAGGCAGGCACCTTAGTTGGCGACCTGGGCGAACTCGCCCGCCGACTTCGATCCCATCGCGCCCCAGACTCCGTACGGCGAAGGCCCGTTGCTCGGTGCGACCTGCGACAGATCGCCGGTGTCGATCGTTTCAGGAATGAAAGCGACCGAACCATCGCTCATCGCCGCGTTGGCTCCGCCGGGGTGATAACTGGAAGCCGAGATGATGCCTTCCGACCAGTCGTTAGTCTTTCGCGAACAGCTTGGAGCGTTCGGCGGAAGGATCGTGCAGAAGCCTTGCAGGTTGACCGCACCATCGGTCCAGCGACGCCCGTTGAAATCGGCGAACGCAACGCTGTTGTCGTACGTGCCACCGAGCGGACGCATCGCCAGGCAGATGCCCGGGTTAATACCATCCTGCTGATTGACCACCCATGGGCTGCCGGTCACGACGATGCCGCCGATCAGCTTCTTCTGGTCTGTGCCCAAGGCCTTTTCGCCCAGCAGCACCGTGTTGCTCAAGCCGTCGGTGATGTCTTTGAAATTGCAGTACTTGTAGAACGAAAACACGCCACGCGATTCGTACGCCTGGTGATCGAGCGTGTATCTCGCACAGTCCCCAATGCTGAACGCGTAGTTTGAGCTACCCTTGCCGCCATACTTGTTTGGGTCGATGCCTTCCGCCGAATCGGACGGGCACAGTAGCTTCTGAACTTGTACGTTGAACGGAGCGAAATCCTGCCAAGGCTTGATGCCGAATGGAGGTGCGGTGCCGTTGCCACTGGCGATTTGATCGTATAGCGGCTTCTCTTCCAGAAACGGCAGCAGCCCGATCCAACCACTCAAACGCTGCTGGTTCGACAGCGTGCCACCAACCCGCGCCGGCAAGGCCTGGAAGGTGTCGTGATAGTTGTGCATCGCGAGTGCCAACTGCTTCAAGTTGTTCGAGCACGACATGCGACGGGCCGCCTCACGCGCCTGCTGCACGGCTGGCAACAACAAGGCGATCAGAACGCCAATGATGGCAATCACAACTAATAATTCGACGAGAGTAAAGCCAAAACGCTTTCGCATGGGGATGACTCCAGGGGCAGGATCGCGCGGGTGAGGGTCGGACCAAATGAACCGGTCCCCGTTACTCTAGTCGAGGGAGTTACGCCGCAACAGGGAGCCACTTCGAGCCACCTCTTGGCCATTGTTTTTTCCCTGTTTTTTCGACATTTTCAGCCAACACAAGCAACAGCCAAGATCGCTGCTCAAACGCAGCAATAAGGTCGCTACAAACTCGCTTTCCCTTTCAAGCCAACCCTCAATAATCCCCTTCCCCCCGCGAGACACCAGACAGCAGCGATTGAAAATGAACCTAATCTTCACAGTCGTCCGCCCACCCAAAACAGACACCACCCACGCAACACTCAATTCGCCTGAGATTGATTTTCACGCGGTTTCAACTCAGGGTCGCGTGGCGATTGAATCAACCTTACCCCGGCACGTCGTATTCGTCGTCGATGTCGATGCGGCGGTCGAGCCAGTAGTCGGGGTTCGATAAGATTTCGTCCACGATGGCGGGCTTGGCGAGGGCTTGGACCTGGGGAACCCACAGCAGCTTGTGCTGCGAGAACATGCCGTCGAAGGCGAAGTTCTCGGCATCGACCGGGATGGCATAGAAATCGAGATAGACGTACTGCTTCCCTTCTTCCAGATCGCCCACGACCGACTTCATGCAGTCGATCCACATTTCGACTTCTTCGTCGGTCGGAGGTTCGGAGTAGCGAGTCTTCAGATCGTGCCAGGCCAGCTCTTCCCAGGTCAAATCACATGGCTCGGCCACGGCGAAGGTGAATGCCCGGCGGCACTGAGGACAGATGAAAAGCCAACCACAACCACACCAGGGACAATCAAGCTGCCCTGGGCCGGCGATCCAGACCGACGGCGAACATTTGCAATGCGAGACAAGGTCGTCGTTCGCCTTCTTGAGAAACAGGCCGGGCTTGGCACTCATAGATGATCTCGGCTGAAAGTCGTTTCTGGCAAGCTGCCAGCAGCATCTCCTTCGTTCGGTATAACCCAAGAATCGAACCGGCTCCAGGAAACGGTAGCTCGAAATGAGCCAGTTCACTCACACCGCGCAAACCACCGGTCCTCACGTGAATTCAATGGAGAAAACAGACGTTTCGACAGGTATCACAAAACGAGAACGATTTGTTCGCGAAGTTCGTCTAACAAGTATTCCACCGCGCGAAAGGTTGGATGAAAGTAGCCCGCCTACGCGTTTTTCGCATTCCCCTCCCTAAGCTGGGTATGCATAATCGTAGCCAGAAACAGACTTGCCAGCTCACCCAATCACTCGACTGAAGTCATGCCTTTTTCGGTACGAATTTCCCTGATCGCGTGCCTCGCCACGCTGCTTCTGCCTGCGATGTCGCTTCACAGCACGCAGTGCTTCGCACAACTCGAAAAGTCTCCCTGGATTGAAGCGGCCGACATTCGCATTCCTGCGGACAAGAAAGCTCAGATCACGACCGGTCCTCCTGGTTGCCCGGTGGTGATCGTTAACCACGACGTCTGGCATGTGAAGTCGAAGCGGGTCGTTCAAACGCTGCCTCAATCGCCCGAGATCGGCGACTTCCGTTGCTTGAGCGCCAACGGCATGTACTTCGCCGCCTATGGAGGCAGCCACTTCGACAAAGGCAGGTCGGTCAACGTCTGGAATCTGGTCAGTGGCGAACTGGTCGCGACCGTGCCTGGTCAGTCGCGTTATAGCTATCCGGTGATGAAGATCATGTACAACCGCTACCTGCTGGTGGCTCCGGATGGTGGCGAAACGTTGGTGATCTGGGATCTGCAAGAGAACCGCCGGACGCGCGACATTAAGGTTCGCACCACCAGGATCGAAGAAGGCCAGCTGACGGTCTCGCCCGATGGTAAGTACCTCGCACTGGTCGAAGGGGATCGAGTCTCGGTGCTAACGCTGGCCGATGGTCGCTATGCCGGCAACCTGGCCGCACCGATCAAAGATCCGACAGCACGCTTTCAATCGACGCTGGGTGCGAACTCGATTGAAGACCTCGAGTTCTCGCCCGATGGCCAAGAGATGGCGGCGATTTACAGTTCGTTCGACGTGCAGCGGCTGATCGTGTGGGATGGCAGCGGACAGATCAAACACGATATTCCGGTGAACATTCCGTATGGCCGCTTCAACGAATACAGCCTCGCCTGGCTGCCCGATGGCAAAGGCTGGATCGTTGATGGCAACGTGATCCATCGCGAGTCCCGCAAGATCACCGCTCAGATCAAACGTCCGCAACGCGAATCGGATCAGATCGCTGTGCTCGATCCTTACTTCGTGCTGGGCCGCTTTGGCGAAGACGCCGACGTGATCACGATGATCGCGATTCCGTGGGAAGAAGTCGAGCGTTCGTTGGAAGCCATGAAGACGCCGGAGAACTGCATCGTCGGCCCTGGCGTGAAGGCTTCGCTGCTGGTGTACATGCGCGGCGAGTCAGGCGAATCGATCGAGAAAGCACGCACGCAAATCGGCGACGCGATCGTCCAACAGCTTCGTCAGTATGGAATGTCGTACGCGGCAGACCAGGACATCACGTTCCGCTTCAATGTGGAACCGGCATCGCTGGAGCATCGCCTGGGCCAGGCCAAGCTGGCGCTGCTGCGCGATGGCAACAACGATCCTATCTGGGAGCACACCTTCAGCCCGAGTAGTTCCAACGGCTTCCTGGATGGACTGAACAAGAAGCAATTGAACGACGCCGAGATTCGCTCGCTGGCCCGCGAGATCGCGCAGCTTCAGATTCCGTACTTCATCCCACGGGCACCAGAGTACCTGCCGCTTCCGCTGGTCGTCGAATAACGATCGGCGGCAGCGACTACGCTTGCCGCGTTGGAAACGGAATCACCTCATCGATCGAGCGCGCTTGCAAGGCGGCCATCAGCAATCGATCGAGCCCCAAGGCACAGCCACTGCATGCCGGCAATCCGGCCTGCATGGCGCTGATCAGCTGGCTATCTTTTGGCAACGTTGGCTTGCCCAGCGCCGCGCGGGCCGTGTTATTGGCCCGGTTTCTTTCGACCAGGATCGCCGGGTCGAGCAGTTCGTCGTACCCGTTGGCAAGCTCCATCCCGTCGACGAACAGTTCGAAGCGACACGCCACGCGGGCATCGTCGGCATCGATCCGAGCCAAGGCGGCCTGGGATGCGGGATAGTGATACAAGATCACCGGCTGCAGCGTGCCAAGCTTCGGTTGAATCAACTCGGACAATAACAGCTCGAGCAGTGCGTCGCGATCTTCGTCGCTGAAGGAGTGCGGCACGTCGACGTTGTGTGCCTCGGCAATCGCTCGCAACTGTTTGCCGGATGCTTCGAGCGGGTCGCAATCGAGATGCGTTTGAAAGGCTTCGCGGTAGCTAAGCTGATGGGCCGGTCCGCGCTGCAGGACTGCTTCCGCCAGATCGGACAGCAGCTGTATGCCAGCCGCCAGGTCGTCGCCAACGCGATACCATTCGACGAGAGTGAACTCGACATTATGGTGCGCGCCGACCTCGGCCAGGCGAAACGCTTTGCAGATCTGAAAGATCGCGTCGGCACCAGCCGCGACGAGCCGCTTCATGGCGAACTCCGGCGAGGTCTGCAGATAATAGCGATCTCCCTGGTCTGGCCGCGCCGGATCCCAGGCCAGCGTGACCGGCACCGGATCGAGATGCGTGTCGATCACCGTGTCGCGTGAGAGAAGCGGAGTCTCGACTTCCCAGAAGCCTTTCCCCAGAAAGAAACGCCGCAAGGTCTGGGTGACCTGGTTGCGGTGTTTCAGATTTTCGAGCGACGCTGTCGGTCGCCAACTGCTTGTTTCCATCCGATCGCCTGCGAAGGACACCTGGCCGCTTGCTTCCGCAAGCCCTCTGGCATCCTGGTACTGAAACCAAGGGTACGAAAAAAGGGCACCTCACCACAGTGAAGTGCCCTTTCAATTGTTTGCATTGCGTCCAGCGGAGACTAGGCTTCGGCTCGCGAGGCACGTGCTTCGCGGAGACCGCGGCTGAGGATGTCTCGCAGCAGTGGCGAGTAATCTTCGTAGCCAACCTTGGTCGGTGCACCTTCTGCGTATTGGAAGATGGCGTCGCGAGGTTTTTTGCCCAGCGAGATCAGCGTGGAGCTGACCGTTCCCCATTCCTTCCCTTCGATGACCATGCCAGGACGGCCTTGAGCTGCTGGTGGGCGTGCGAACACCTTGCTGGAGACGGCCAGAAACTTCACGGCCGAGTCCAAGGTCTGCAGCGTCATCAGGCGATGGGCCAACTGAACACGTTCGTCGCGTGGATCGTTCAGATCCATGCCGCCGATCAGGTTCAAGCCATCTTCCAGACGCTGGGCATTCACGTCGTCGCCACCATGCACGACCCAACCGCTGTCAGCGTCGGCCATGATGAAGTTGACACCGTCGTATTGTTCCGACATCAGCCCTTCCATCGCCACTTCGACCGCAGCCTGAGCGCTGCTGGCCCGCAACAATTCACGACAAAGCAGCCCACGCGAACGGGGGACAGCAGGTCGTTTCATTTTGCGGCGATTGGTGCATCCGACAACGAGCCCATGCTGATTGACACCGAGCCAGGTACCCCCGGCTTGTTGATCAATTCCACACAAAGCTCGAGGCTTCCCCGATTGAATCGAAGGGGCCAACGTGGGACGATCGTAAAACTCTTCCCGGTTTGCGGCGAGGAGAATCGGCGCCTCGGGAACGCTTCGGTATTGGATTGCCAATAGGCACATATTGTTAAAGAGCGGGGCTAGAGGTTAGAAAAAGTCGGTACCCTGGTCACGCCCCAAGGCTGATCTAATCCTTTTGAGTCTATTCTTTTTTCACCTTTCGGACACCCTTTAATGGGGGTCGAGTACCTAAATTTTTGTTAAAACAACTTTCCCGGAGGGCTCCCTGAAGGTGGTGTGAAACCAGTGGCTAAATCATGCCCATTGGCCCCACTTTTAAGGAATCCGTCCTATCTGACCTAATCCCAAGAGATTGCCCCAATGTCCCAGCATTCTGCCGAAAACCCCGTCAAAATCGCTATTATCGGCGCCGGCGCTGTCAGTCACTATCACCATGTCCCTGGTATCAACATCGACCCGCGGGCCACGCTGGTTGCCGCTTGCGATACCAGCACCGAGCTTCTCGAGCAGCGAAAGAAGGACTGGGGAGTCGCCAAGACCACCACAAGTGTGGAAGAGATTTGTACTGATCCGGAAGTCGACGCCGTGATCATCGCGACCCCGAACTTCACCCACCGAGAGATCTCGCTGCTCGCCTCGCAGAACGGCAAGCATGTCATGGCCGAGAAGCCGCTCGGTTTGAACGCCGGTGAAGTACGCGAGATGTATCACTCGGCTCGCGACAACAAAGTCGTTCATATGACCGCGTTTACGTACCGTTTCGCTCCGTCGATGCGGTACCTGCGAAGCCTGTTGAAATCGGGCCAACTGGGCGAACCACGCCACTTCCGTAGCCAGCGATTCCTCGATTGGCCGGAGACGAGTTGGGGATGGCGTCAGTACAAAGACAAAGCAGGTGCCGGCGACCTGTTCGACATGACGATCCACCGTATCGACTTCGCCCGCGACCTGCTGGGTCCCATCAAGAGCGTTTGCGGCGCGGTGGCTCAGTTCACCAAGCGCGATGTCACCGCCGACGGCAAGCCATGCCCGCCTAGCGAAGTGGATGACTGGTCGTCGCTGATTGGTGAATTCGAGTGCGGCGCGGTGGGTGTCTGGGAAGGCACGACGCTTGCCAAAGGCTATCACCGTAATGGTTTCGGTCACGAGTGGGCCGAGATCAACGGCAGCGAAGGTTCGGCCGTCTATCAGCTTCATGAACCGAATACCATCTTGCTGGGCAAGACAGGGGACGACCTCCACCCGGTCACCGTGCCGGAAGAGTTCCTGACCCCTGAAGGGAGCCCTCGCACCACCGATATGGGTGAAGCGGCGACCATTTTCCGCTATGATCTGATCTGGGAATTTGTCTCGGCCATTTGCGAAGGTCGCGAAGCGGTGCCGAGCTACTACGAAGGTTTGATGGCGCAGATCGTGGCTGACTCGGTGCTCGAGTCGCACGAAAAGCGGGCCTGGGTCGATATCCCGAACGAACCTGTGTAGCAGTCGGTTCTCAAATCGACTACGAAATGTTTCCCTTTTAACGCGGCACGATCCCCACCGTGCCGCGTGATGGCCAGCGTTGCCCGGAGAAAGTGGCAAGTTCTCCGGATCTTTTCTCAGCAAATAGCAAGCAACAAATTGGGAGAGGCCCCATGTTCTCAAGCAAGAATGCCGGCATGGTCGACCTGAGCGGTCCTGATCGCCTGCAAGTATTCATTCGCAAGGTATCCGAGACGCAAGAGTTGTGGGGGCTGTATGTCGACGGCTGGGCGGAAGCCTCCGACGACAATGGCAAGAAAGGGCTGGTCGTTTGGCCCGATGAACAGCACGCCCGCCTTTGCGCTACGGATAAGTGGCGACAACATGCCCCTAAGGCCATCAAGCTTTCCAGTTTCAACGAACGCTGGGTCGACAAACTGACCCGGATGCGGATGAAAGTGGCGGTCTTCCCCACGCCGTTTGACGGACCTGTGTTTGTCGATGCGGTAGCTTTGCGGGCCGAACTTCTATAATTGCCAAGCCGGTTCTCCTGCTACTTTCAGCGCAACGCCGCTCGAAATAGGCATGAGGGCCAATGGCAATTGTGGTACATTACACCGTTTTCCCGCTCCGGTTCTCTCAGTAAACGACAGCATGGCGACGGCGCAACCTAATTCCTCTCCCCGTAGCGAAGCCAACTCGACGCGTCCGGTTCCTTCCGACCGGAGCCACCTTCGTTCGTTGATGGGTTTTCAGATTCTCGGTACCGGCAGCTACGTGCCAGAGACCGTAGTCCCGAACGAAGACCTTTCGTCGCTCGGCTGCGATCCGGAATGGATCATCCAGCGCACCGGGATCCAGGAACGTCGGCATGCACCTGCGGACCTGGCAACCAGCGACATGGCGTACGAAGCGGCGATCGCCGCGTTGGAATCGGCCGGTGTCGATGCCAGCGAGATCGACCTGATTGTCGTAGGTACGTTCACGCCTGATTCGCTGACCCCATCGACCGCATGTCGACTGCAGCAGCGTCTGGGGATTCGTGCGGCGGCCATGGATGTCAGCGCTGCGTGTGCCGGCTTTCTTTACGCCATGATCACCGCGGCCCAGTTCATCAAAACGGGAACCAGCCGTCGAGCGCTCGTAGTCGGTGCCGACCTTCTGTCGCGGATCGCCAATCCAAAAGACAAGAAGACCTATCCCCTGTTCGGCGATGGTGCCGGCGCGGTTGTCCTGGGGCCTGGCTCGGAAGAGCAAGGCATGATCTCGTACACGCTCGGCAGCGAAGGCGAAGGGGCCGAGATGCTGTGCGTCCCTGGCGGTGGCTCTCGCGAACCACTAACGCCGGAGAACCTGGCCGAAGGAAAGCAGTACCTCCAAATGGATGGCCGCGGGGTCTTCAAGTGGGCGGTACGTGTGATCGAAGACTCGATCCGCGACGTGCTGCATCACGCGAACCTGACCGTCGACGACATCTCGCTGGTGATGCTGCACCAGGCAAATGTCCGCATTATCGACGCCGCGTGCGAGAATCTTGGCTTCCCGCGCGAGAAGATGATTGTGAACCTCGACCGCTACGGCAACACGTCGGCGGGCAGCGTTCCGATTGTGCTCGACGAAGCCATGCAGAAGGGACTCGTCCAGCCAGGCGATCGCATTCTGCTGTGCGGCTTTGGCGCCGGGCTTTCGTGGGGCACGACCGTCTTCCAGTGGTAAGTGTCCTGGCAGCGACACCTCGGCCGGGCCGTTTCTTAACGGAAGGCTTTCGCCACGTCTGGTTAGGCCGAAGATCAGGCCCTTCGGCCGTCTGAATACCCCTCAGCGGTACGCTTTTCGCCCCACATGCTCGTCTTTAATCGTATGCTTTAACGCGTTACGATTGCGTGGAAGCATGCCGAATGAAGAACCCCTAAAAGGAACCAACATGGCCACCACTGGCAAAGCCGCGAAGAAGTCTGTCAAAAAGACCCTCACTCGAGAGGAAGTCGCCGCAGGCGATACCTGGGATCTGAGTAGCCTTTACCCAGATGCCGACGCCTGGGAAAAAGACTTCGCCAAGCTGGCCAAAAAGGAAGCAGGCTTCGACAAGTTCAAAGGGACACTTGCCAACGGCGCTAAAGAACTGCTGGCCTGTTTGAAGTTCGATACCGAAGTCGATCGACTGGGCGAACGCCTGGGCGTGTATGCCTACCTCCGCACCACCGAAGACCAGGCCAACGACGAAAACCAGCGACGCATCGCTCGCTTCCAGTCGGTCGCCAGCAAGCTGGGCCAGGCCGCCAGCTACATCGCTCCTGAAATCCAAGCGATCCCCGCCAAGCGTCTGCAAGAGTTGATGGACGATCCGGTCTTGAAGGGCTATCGTCTCGTCCTCGAACGGATGACTCGCTACAAAAAGTACACGCTGAGCAAGAAGGAAGAACGCCTTCTGGCGATGCAAAGCGAAATGGCGGGTGCCTCGTCGAAGGCGTTTCGCCAACTGCTGGATGCCGACATGAAGTTTGGCACCGTCAAGAACGAAAACGGCGAAGACTGCGATCTGACCAACTCGACTTACATCGAGTTCCTGCTGTCGCCAGAACGCAAGGTTCGTAAGAAGGCGTTCGAGCAATACTTCGACCAGTTCCAGGCCCACGAGAACACCCTGGCCGCGACCCTTTCTGGTTCGATTCAGAAAGATGTCTACTACGCTCGCGTGCGTGGTTACGAGAGTGCGCGTCACCAGGCG
Organism: Bremerella cremea; assembly: GCF_039541315.1. GTDB lineage: Bacteria > Planctomycetota > Planctomycetia > Pirellulales > Pirellulaceae > Bremerella > Bremerella cremea. The sequence goes on from NZ_BAABFZ010000003.1 coordinate 1,999,604, forward strand.
ATGTACAGCGACAACATTCCGGAAACGGTCTACGACAATCTGATCGATTCGGTCCATAATCATCTGCCGGCTGTCCACCGTTACCTGGAACTGCGCCGCCGCAAGATGAAGCTGAAAGACATCCACCACTACGATACCTACGTGCCGATCTTGAACCAGATCAAGAAGAAGCAGACGTGGGACGAAGCGGTCGATATGATTATGGAAGCGATGATTCCGCTTGGTCCGGAATATTGCGACGTCCTGAAGGATGGCCTGACCAAGGCTCGCTGGTGCGATCGTTATCCGAACGCCGGCAAGCAGAGTGGTGCCTTCAGTTGCGGAACGTTCGACGCGGCTCCGTTCATCTTAATGAACTACAAAGTCGACGTGCTGGACGACGTCTTCACGCTGGCTCACGAAGCGGGCCACTCGATGCACAGCTATTACTCGGCCAAGACGCAGCCGTATCAGTACTACAACTACACGATCTTCGTCGCGGAAGTTGCCAGTACGTTCAACGAACAGCTGCTAAGCCAGTACCTGCAAGAGAACGCCACCAACGATCTGGAACGGGCCTATCTGATCAACCGCGACATCGATGCGATTCGTGGCACGATCATCCGTCAGACGATGTTCGCCGAGTTCGAGAAGATCACACACGCCATGTGTGAAGCAGGCGAACCGCTGACCTCGAAGTCGCTACAGGAAGTCTATCGCGGCTTGCTGGAACGTTACTTCGGTCCCGACTTCGCGATCGACTCGCAGTTGCAGTTGGAGTGTCTCCGCATTCCGCACTTCTACCGCGCGTTCTACGTGTACAAGTATGCGACCGGTTTGTCGGCAGCGATCGCGCTGAGCATGCGAGTGCTCAACGGCGGCAAACAGGAACTGACCGATTACTTGTCGTTCCTGAAGGGTGGTTGCTCGAAGTATCCGCTCGACTTGCTGCGAGATGCCGGCGTCGACATGGAAAGCCCCAAACCAGTCGACATGGCACTGAGCCACTTCGAGAGCCTGGTCGATCAGTTGAACGACCTGCTGTAGTCTTCATCGACTCTTCGCATAAAACTTCAAAGGGCACGGAGTGAAAACTCCGTGCCTTTTGTATTTCCAGGCGGTCGGTTTCCGTATGATGCTGTTGGGTTCGCTTTCGGACGTGCGGCAACGAAGGAGACAACCACGTGGGATTCGCCTATTCCTGGCTCGCGGTGCGCGGCGCTAGTGCGTCGAGCGTGCTGCGGCATATCGATCTTCAGCCCACCGATCAACAAGGGACGCACCCCACCTGGCCGCTGGCCGGCATACAGCTGCGCGACGAATGGTATGTGGTGGTGGCGAAGGATGCCGACTTTGCCGCGGCGCAAGATCTGGCCGGGCTGTCGCAGTTTGGTGAAGTGATTTGCTGTGCGGTCGAAGAACACTTGATGATCGCGACCTCGGCCAGTTGGCAGTATGGACAACCGCTTTGGCAGATCCATCACGACAGCCACCAACCGGCGGGGCATCATCATCTCACGACATCGGGCCCCCTTCCGGCGTGCTACCGACAGGTATGCGAAGAGTTCGTCGCAGCAAACGATCTGTGACGATCAGCAGCCCGAGGTCGACTGCATTCTGGAAGTTCCCCTGGAAGTCGCTCGGCAGTTGACGGGCTTCGCGATCTACGAAGAGCCCACCGAAGACCATCCGCGAAGCTTCGTCGAGCTTCGCCCCACTGCCAAATGGTGGCAGTTCTGGAAACGATAAGCTCTCCCTGCCTCACGCAAATGAGAAAATTTGCGCAGCCAAGTATTACGAGGGGTCGCGTTGCCTTAAAATCAACCGATCGCAACCACACTTCCGGGAACGACTCCTCATGAAAATCACCCGCATTTCCGCCTACCAAATTGATCTCCCTCTGGTCGAAGGTAACTACGCTTGGAGCGAAGGCAAGAGTGTCACCACCTTCGACAGCACCGTCGTCCGGGTCGAAACCGACGCCGGCGTGGTGGGTCACGGCGAAGTCTGCCCGCTCGGTCCGGTCTACTTGCCGGCATACGCGAAAGGTGTTCGCACCGGCTTGCAAGAGATCGGCCCACAACTGCTGGGCGTCGATCCGACACAGCTTGGCCCGCTCAATCGCCGGATGGATTATCTGCTGAAGGGTCACCCTTATGTGAAGTCGGCGATCGACATTGCTTGCTGGGACATCCTGGGTCAGGTCGCCGGTCTGCCGGTCTGCGAACTGCTTGGCGGGCGCTACGGCGAAGATTACGTTCTCTACCGAGCGATCTCGCAGCAGTCGCCCGAACAGATGGCGGCCAAGGTGGCTGGTTATCGCGAAGAAGGTTATCGCCGCTTTCAGTTGAAGGTAGGCGGTCAGGCCAGCGACGACATCGCCCGGATTCGTGCCGTGGCCGAAGTGCTGGGACCGGGCGACAAGTTGATCGCCGACGCCAACACTGGTTGGCTGCCGCACGATGCCTTGCGTGTCGTGAACGCCGTCCGCGATGTCGATGTCTATATCGAGCAGCCTTGTGCGACCTATGAAGAGTGCCGTGTCATTCGCGAGAAGACGCCGCTGCCATTCGTGCTGGATGAAGTGATCGACGGGCACGACATGCTCGTCCGTTGCATCTCGGAACGAGCTGCCGATGCGGTGAATATCAAGATCAGCAAGTTTGGCGGGCTGACCAAGGCGAAGCTGGCCCGCGACCTGGCCGTTTCGCAGGGACTAGTCGTCACGATCGAAGATAGCTGGGGTGGCGACATCGTCACGGCGGCGATCTCGCACCTGGCCCACAGCACGCCGACCGAACATCTTTTCACTTCGACCGACTTCAACAGCTACGTCACCACCAGCATCGCCGAAGGTGCCCCGCAACGGGTGCATGGCCGGATGCAGGCCTCGCAGCAGCCAGGTCTCGGGATCTCGCCACGCATGGACGTTTTAGGCGAACCGGTCGTCAGTATCAGTTAAGCTTTTCCTTAGAAGGATCCAGCGATCAGGGCATCGCCTTCAGCAAGCGATGCCCGATTGCGATCCGCGCACCGTGACATCCCGCAGATCGAACACCACGCGTAGGGCAAGCAAACGCATGAGTGGCATCGTCAAAACGATTCTCCTGGAGACCTCCGGCCTGGGGATCATCTTTTATTCGCCCGGCAGCGTCGAGCATATCGAGCAAGGTGACGACTACTTTGGTCGTCATTACATGGAGGCCCACGACGTCGAGCGTCATGTTCGCGAAGGATCGATCGTTGGCTTCTGCACCGGAACCGCCGGTAACTTCGAGCTCCGCATTTTGCGCGACGCCCCAGATCTGGAAGCGACCGACGAAGAGTTTCAGTTGAAGCTCGCTTTGAATTGCCAGGGAGGCCGCGTCTGCTTTCGAGACCTGAATGATTTAGCCGACTGGGAAACAGATTGTCCCAAGTCGCAGCAGTTGCTGCTGGAAGATGGTATCTACGAAGTGACCATCACCTCGAAAACGCCCGCATCGGGAATCCTGGGAGATCACCAGGTCGTCGACATCTATTTCGAGCAGGTCGAATCGCTGCCGCAATTGCGTTTGCGTGGGGCCCCCTATCTATGCCCTTAGCGGGATGCGGCCAATTTCCGGGCCGCTTGGCATGGCAACTGCTTGTTAGTGCTTTAGTTTTTGGGGGAGGCTCACCAGTTATCTCTCAGCACTAAGGAGAATTATCATGTTTCGAACGCTTTTGTTGGCTGCCTTGGTTACTGCCGGTTTTATGTTTGCGAACACGTCGCAGGCCGATGCCGGCGGACGTCGTTTTTACCGAGCCCCTGCCGTTCGCGTCGGTGGATACTATGGCTATCCGGCCCGTCGTTCGGTCTATCGTGCTCCCTATTCCCGTGCCTATTATGGCCCACGCTACTACCGTCCAAACTACTACGGTCGCAGCTATGGATATCGTAGCTATGGCTATGGTCCAGGCTTCAGTATCGGCATCGGTTTCTAACGAACCGGTCGCCTGAGGGGAATGATGCTCTGGGTGGCTGCCGCTTGCCGACACCAGAAGAACGCCCCGTGAATAAGAGCAAGTCGACCTGAGTTGGCTAAATGTCCAACCGCTGTCAGGCATAAACGACGGCTCTTAGCAAGGTTTCCTAGAGCATCTGGCCCCAGCCGCGAATAATAGCGGCAAGTACTTGGGATTTGTGGGGAGGAATCGTTTACGAGATTTCACGAATCTTAAGGAGACTTCAAGATGTACCGCACTCTGATGTTGATGGCTGTTGTTTGTGCTGGATTAACGTTCGTAGCTTCTGCCGACGCCGGCTGGGGACGCGGACCTCACTATCGCAACGTCAGTTATCATCCTCAGCACGCAACCGCTCATGACTATTACACGGCACGCTACGTGTCGCCGTATCATGGCGGACTTCGCTGGCTGAACTTCGGAAACTAGGATTGCGGAACGTCGTTTGGCTCGCCCCAAATTTACGAGCCCACTCGACACCCCATCCCGTAACCATCATCGACGCACCTGAGGCGATTGTCTCAGGTGCGTTTTTTCTATGGCAACCATCGTCAAACCTTATGGCTTGAGGATGCTCTGAACGGTCGTAATGTTACCACCCTGGTCGATTACGCGAGCCTGGATTCGGACTTCGTTCTTTTCGCGATCGGTCTGAAACTCGAGTTCCATCTCGTCTTCCGCTTCCGTTCCTTCCAGTCCCTTCCCCTCGGCAACACAGCCTCGCACGTCGTCGTAGTAAAGAACGGCTTTCACGCCGCGATCATCTCTGGCCAGCACATGGACTTTGTAGAGATTCGGCTTGTCGGTCGGCTCTACCTTTAGTTCGACTGTCGGAGGAACCTCGTCGGTCTTGTCGACTTCCGGATTGAGCAGACGGGAAGACGCCAGGATACGGGCATTCGCGTCGGAGAAACGTGCTCGATCTTTGACCGGCGTCTTCGGATTGAGGTTGGCTCTCAGCGTGCGGAAACCATTCCCCATGATGTAATGCTGGTCGTCACGTTGATCGTGCGGCAACCCCAGCGCGTGCCCTACTTCGTGCACGACAGCGCCCATACCATCTTCGATAAACTCGAAGCGTGGCGAATTCTTGCGACCATGTCCCAGCGCGGTGCGGCCTTCGATCGGCGTGCGATCGTTGAACAACTTGCGCTGCGCTTCGACGGTGGTCGCACAGAACATATCTTGCAGCACCCAGGCCGAGAACGTTGCCGTGCCGCCATCCGGCGAACGCCAGCCACCCAGCGCGATCCCGCCGGGCCATTCAACACGGTTCGGACCTGGATCGTACGTTTCCGCAAAGGTCACTAGCAGATGGGTCTGCTCGGAACCGATGCTGTTGGGGATCTCTGGCAAGATCTGTCGCAACTGGTAGTAGGTGTCGTAGTTCGGCGCGCCGTTGTAATGCTGCGCCGGATGCTTGGCCCGCACCAGATGCACGATCGGCTGGCCATCTTCATCCAATTGAAATTCCAAACCACGATCGGGCAGACCGCGACGTTTGAACTCGAACTTGTAGGTGTCGTTGACGATCGACATCAACGTGTTGATCTTCTCGCGATAGTTGGCGGTTGGCTCGCGATCGGTGGGCACGAAGTAAACCAGTCGCACCTTGTGATCGATCGGCGAGAACCGCGCGAACTCTGGCAGCTTCTTATAGTTCGTCCAACCACCGTTGAGCCAACGCGTGTAAGGCCGTCCCTGGTTCGATAGTTCGGCGTGGTCGCTATGCAGCTTGATCTTAATGTTGCGGCGGCGGTCGATCAGTTCGACGTTGCGGGCATCGCGCGAGAGTTGCTCGAACGGAAGAACGCGACCTTCTTCTTGGGCTTCCACCCACTTGCCATCGCCGATCTCGACGAAGTAGCTCGGCTTCTCTCCCGCCTTTTTCCAGGCAGCCAGATCGGCGGCAGATGCTTGCCCGGGGAAAGTCATTCCCCACGCGGCAGCCAACAACAGCAACAGTCCTGGCAACTTCATATAGAAGCCGCCCCCAAACAAAGATCGATGGGAAGTCATGGCAGAGTTCATTCAGAGGTCAACAAGGCAGGTCGATTCAGCACAACGATGTCGGTGACATCACGGTTGCGCTATTCTAAACAGCGCGAAGCGGACCTGCGCTAATTTGAACAAAGAATTACCCCCGTTTTGCGGAAGTCACCCACAGAAAGGGGGCTCCGGCTTCGTCCACTTTCAGGTCGATGCTGAGAAAGGCCTGGTACAGAATGTGGTCGAGGATCTTCTTATAGAACGTTTTGTCTTTGGGAAAACGGACATCGATATTGGTATCGATCTTGTCCTGAGCGATCTTGTAATGGTCGTAGAAGATCGGTGTCTTCAACCGGCCCCCGATCGCGCCCATCGCTTTTTCGAGCGGCGTGCGATTGATCTCGACATCGATAAACTGAAACAGCACCGGGCAAGTATCGGCTGGGCTGCGCGTCAGCGGCTGACCAATCGGCCACGCGTCTTCCGCGCTGCCAAGACTTACTACGTGTAGATTGACGGCGCCACCCACTTCACGCTTGGGCACCAGCGCGAAGCCATGCGCCCGCAGCAGAATGGCCATCGCGGCCCCTGCCGAGATCCCCTTCACTTCGTCTTCCGCTTTTTCCATTTTCACGCGGGCAATGGTCGCCGGCGTCGCGCGGAATTCGAGCCCGGTCAGCTCGCGCATCGAGCCGAGCAGATCGCCCATCGGCTGCCCCTTGGTCTCGAAGTCGACCACTTTCGCCAGGCTGTTCTTCACTTCGCCGCGTTCGGTTGAGGTCATGCCGTCGCCACCAGGGCGACGCTTCAGTTCTTCTTCGCCACCCACTTTGATCTTGTTGAACCACGCGGGGAGCTCGCCGATCGTTCGCTTGGTGAATTTCGTGCCGTCCGGCAAGTGCAGCGTTTCTTTCCGCGACAGAATCGCCGTCACGCGGTACGACTTGGAACTTCCCTGCCCTGACTCGACGATACCGACCTTCTCTCCTTCGCGACCAGAGCGAATCGAAACCGAATCGGCTCCTTTGCCGTTAAGCAGTTTGTTCCAGGCCTGCAGCGCGGTAATCGAGATCCCCTTTTCGGTGATCACTTCCAGCGAAACATGATGGTCCGCCAGGGCCGCGCTGGTGGTGGCGAGAAAAACAAGCGTAGTTAGCCAGGTACGAAGTGCCGTCATTGCCTCGGGTCCTCTTGTTCAGGTTCACGATTCAATATAGCACCCAGTTCGCCGCCAGCCCGGAAATCGGCAGAATCGCTACCCTTGGAAATCACCTACTGGCGTGGTCTGTCTGGTTGCAACTGGCAGCAGCAACCGACAAAATACCGATTCCGAATGTCCCCACAATTTTCAATAGACATTCCATCGACGCGTTTTCACCCCCGAAAAGGAGCACGGCATGGCTCGCCCAGTCACGATGTTCACCGGCCAATGGGCCGATATGAAGTTGGACGATTTGGCTAAAACGATGAAAGGTTTTGGCTTCGACGGTCTCGAACTGGCTTGCTGGGGGGACCACTTTGAAGTGGACCGCGCCGTCACCGAGGACGACTACTGCGACAAGAAACGCGAACAGCTCGACAAGTTCGACCTCGGCTGCTGGTCGATCAGCACCCACCTCTGTGGTCAGGCTGTCTGCGACATCATCGACGAACGCCACAAGTCGATTCTGCCAGAATCGGTCTGGGGTGATGGGGATCCGGCCAGCGTCAACGATCGCGCTGCCGAAGCAGTGAAGAACGCTGCCCGCGCCGCCCAGAAGTTTGGCGTGCCGGTGGTGAACGGCTTCACCGGTTCCAGCATCTGGCACCTGCTGTATAGCTTCCCACCGGTTCCTCCGAAGATGATCGACGACGGCTTCAAGTTGTTCGCCGATCGCTGGAACCCGATCATGGACGTGTTCGGCGAATGCGGCATCAAGTTCGCCCTGGAAGTTCACCCGACCGAAATCGCCTTCGATATCTATAGTGCCGAACGTGCCCTGGAAGCGATCGGTCACCGCGAAGAATTCGGTTTCAACTTCGATCCTAGCCACTTGCTGTGGCAAGGTATCGATCCTGTGGAATTCATTCGTTACTTCCCCGATCGTATCTATCACGTCCACATCAAGGACGCGATCACCACGCTCAACGGACGCAGCGGCATCCTGAGCAGCCACATCGATTTCGGCGATCATCGTCGCGGCTGGAACTTCCGCAGCCCAGGCCATGGTGGCGTGAACTTTGAAGAAATCATCCGCGCCCTCAACGACATCCAGTACACCGGTCCACTGAGTGTCGAATGGGAAGACAGCGGCATGGATCGCCTGCATGGTGCCGAAGAGTCGTGTGAATTCGTTCGCAGCATCGACTTCGCCCCCAGCGATGTCGCCTTCGACTCCGCTTTCGACAAAGAAAAGCAGTAAATCGCCTGTCGCCCCCGCTTTGGGCTGGGGAGACGACGGTCGAGCCGGTTTGCCACGGCAAGCCCTACAACCGAAAAAAACCGAGCAGGTCGAAATGGCCCGCTCGGTTTTTTCGTGCGCCGATGCCAATAATTGGTAAGAAACCGCCCCAGGGATCACACTAGACTATCGAGTCCGTTCTCCTCTTTCCGGAAACCATCGTGCATCTGACCACCGCCGCCATCCTGATCCTTTCGGCTGTCGCTTTGGATACCGCCGCGCCGTCGCGTAGCGAGATCGATTCGCGGATGCAGACCGAGTTGGAAGCGTTGGCCAAGAAGGCGGATGAAGTCGGCCTGCCGGCACAAGCGAAGACAACCCGCGACTGGCTGATTCCTGCGATGGGTGAAGCGAACGTGCTTTACCTGGTGCCAGAGTCCGATCCGCTTGAACCGAAGAGCAGCGCCCCGCAGCTCGAGCAGTTTTGGTATTCCAAGTTCCGCTCACTTCGTAACGCTTACGCGGATGCGTTGTTCGAGCATGCCCGCAAACTGGTCGACGCGGAACAAGGGGCGGCCTCGTATCAAACGTTGCACGAAGTCTTACGCAACAATCCCGATCACGCTGAAGCCCGGCGGATCCTGGGCTATGCCAACGTCAACGGCGCATGGCGTCGCCCTGGCGTAGTGACCCGCGCCAAGCAGCCCCGTTACGAACATCCCAAGCTCGGCTGGCCAGCGCGAAGTTATTGGCAGATCGATACGCCTCACTTCGAGATCCTGACCAACCACAGCGAAGCGGAAGGCTTGAAGCTGGGGGAACGGCTGGAAGTGGTTTACTCGGCGTGGGAGCAGATGTTCTTCTCGTTCTGGAGCAACCCTCGCCAGTTGGCCAGTTACTTTAACGGCAGCACGCCCAGCCCGGTGCGGAAGAAGTTTCAAGTTGTGCTGTTCAAGTCGCGTGGTGAATATGTCAGCTACCTGGAACCGGTTCAGCCGCGAATCGGTATCACGCTGGGGATCTACCAGTTCGATGACGAGAAGGTCTATCTGTTTCACAGCGAAGACGAAACGGCCCATGCGACCTGGCACCATGAGGTGTCGCACCAACTGTTTCAAGAGTATCGTTCGGCGAGCAAAGATGTCGGGCTGAACTTCAATGCCTGGGCAGTCGAAGGGGTGGCCATGTATCTCGAATCGCTGCGGATCTTCGATGGCTACATGACACTGGGCGGGCTCGATGCTTCGCGGCTGCAGTATGCCCGAAACCGCTATTTCGTCGGCAACTTTCACATGCCGCTGGCCGAGATCGTCGAGCTCGGCCGCGAGAAGCTACAGAAGCGCGAAGACATTTCGGCGATCTACAGCCACTCGGCTGGTTTGACGCAGTACTTGCTGGATGGCGACGAGCGTTCGCTGCGAGAGCCGTTCATCCGCACGCTCTACAAGATGTATCAAGGCAACGACATTCCGCTGACCTTGATGCAGGAAACCGGCCAGGAGTATCCCCAGATCGACGCCGGTTATCTCAGCTATCTGCAAGTGACCGACGAAGAAGTGCTGGCCCTTCCCGCTGATGGACCGACCACGGACCTATCACTATGCGGCGCGACGAAGCTGACCAACAAGGCGCTCGAGCACATTGGCAAGTTCCCAGAGCTTCGCTGGCTCGACCTGCAAGTCACTAACATCACCGACGCTGGCATCCCTTTCCTGAAAGATTGCCAGAAGCTGCGTGACTTGTGCGTTGCCTCGACCAGCGTCACCGACGCATCGATGGCAACGATTGGCAAGCTGAAGTCGCTCGAAGAGCTCGACATCAGCGGTACCCGGGTCACCGATGCCGGGATCGCCCAACTGCGTGGACTGTCGAACTTGAAAGTGCTGCGGATGGCAGTCACCCAGGTCGGCGACGAAGGTCTGCTTGGTTTAGCTCGGCTGAAGAATCTGGAAATGATCGATGCTCGCCAAACCAAGGTCACCGCGGACGGGGTGGCCCGGCTGAAGCAATCGTTGCCTGGCGTGGTAGTTCACCAATAGCTGGCCTCGTACAATCGAAAGCTCCTGCCACGTTTCTCTTTCTCGTTGGAGCTTCACCATGCCTGCCCCGCGTCCCTGGAAACTATCGGAAGTCCGTTATGGTCACGTGAAAGAGACTTCGTACGAGGTCGCCGTTCTGCCGCTGGGAGCTACCGAGCCGCACAACTTGCACCTGCCATACGGGACCGACGACTACGAAGGAACGATGATCGGCGAGCGGATTTGCGAAGCAGCCCATGCTCAAGGGGCGAAAGTGATCCTGCTGCCGACCATGCCGTACGGCACCGAGACCAACATGCGGAAGTTTCCGCTGGCGATGAACGTGAATCCATCGACGCTGTACGCGGTAGTGACCGATCTGGTCCAATCGCTGGTCGAAAGTGGGATCAAGAAGGTGGTGCTGCTGAACAGCCATGGCGGGAACGAGATGAAGCCGCTGCTTCGCGAACTGTACGGCAAAACCGAGGCACATGTCTTTCTGTGCAACTGGTTCAAAGTCCTCGACGGCGACGACTATCACCAGATCTTCAAGCACAACGAAGACCACGCCGGAGAAATGGAAACATCCCTAATCCTTGCCTATAACCCCGAGCTGGTCGCCCGACGATCAGATGGGTCGTTCGACGCTGATTCGGGAGCGGTCAGACCGATGCAATTCGAGGCACTGGAGAAAGGGTGGGTGTCGATTACCCGTCCCTGGCACCTGCTGACGACCAATTCCGGCTCCGGAAACCCTCACGAGGCGACCGCTGAAAAAGGGGAGCAACTTTTGCAGATCCTGGCGAACCGACTGGCCCCGTTCCTGGTCCAACTTTCCGCGGCGAACGTCGACGATTCGTTCCCGTTCGAGGTAAACGAAGGGCGGTAAGTGCCTGAAATTGCGAATCTTGCGAAAATCGCCCTTGGGGGCCGATTGACGAGATTCGGCCCGGTATTTAAGATAAGTCGCTTCGATCGTGGTGGGCGTAGCTCAGTTGGTTAGAGCACTGGATTGTGGTTCCAGGGGTCGTGGGTTCGAATCCCTCCGCCCACCCTTTCTTTCTTCCTTGCCATTGGCGTTTCTTCGCCTGGCGTCGCTTGAGAGGCACTTCTGCCCCATGTCGAATTTGCCCCCAGAAACTATCACTGCGGGACGTTATCGTCATTACAAAGGCCCCGAGTACGTCGTGCTGGGCGTGGCCCGGCATAGCGAGACTGAAGAGCCGCTGGTGGTTTATCGCAAAGACTACGGCGATCAGAGCCTCTGGGTGCGTCCTCTGACGATGTTTACCGAGACCGTCGAGATCGATGGTCAGCAGATCCCTCGCTTCGCCTACGTCGGCCCTGAGGCGTTCTAGAGCAGGCCTAACCGCCGGACTCCCCTCCCCTTCGGTTCTCCCGCAACGCGTGGCCCGGTGTGGCCTCCCTTTCGGCCGCTGAACCTCCGCGCATGAAAAAAGGCCCGCGATCTCTCGACCGCAGGCCTTTTCGTATTTAGCTTCAGACCGGCGAGGCCGGGTCGTTGGGCTTAGCCACCGCAACCGCAAGCAACCGGGGCACTGCCACAAGCTGGAACCATGATGGTCTTAGGAACCATCTTGCAAACCGGAACCTGAATTTCTTCGGTAACGGTGGTTGGAACCATGACGGTGCAGGTACGAACCTTGTCTTCGTAGACGGTCTTGTAGGTCGTAACCGGAACTTCCTTGGTGCGGGTTTCGGTCTTGCAGACCATGTACTTCACTTCCTTGGTCTTGGTTTCAGGAACCATCTTGCAGACCTGGTAGGTGTACTCGCGAGTTTCTGGCACGCAAACCTTGACCTTCACTTCCTTCTGCTTGGTTTCAGAAACCATATTGCAGACCTGGTAAGTGTATTCACGGGTCTCTGGCTTGCAGACCATGTACTTCACTTCTTTGGTCAGGGTTTCCGGAACCATCTTGCACACCTGGTAGGTGTATTCCTTGGTTTCCGGGACGCAAACCATGTGCTTGACTTCCTTCTGCTTGGTCTCGGTGACCATGTTGCAGACCTTGTAAGTCGTGGTGCGTTCTTCCGGCTTCATGACACACACCGTGTAGGTGTATTCCACTTGCTCGGTAACAGGCTTGCTAACGGTGCATTCGTAGGCTTCTTCGACAACGTTAGGAACCCAAACCTTGCAGGTCGTTGGGCAACCGCAGCAGTCGGTGCTGGTCTTGGTCTGCCAGCAGCCCTTGTCGATGCAGCGCGTCTTGGTGACGGTTTCAGGAACCATCTTGCAGACAGTCTTGGTACCGGTGCGCTGTTCCTGGGTAGGAACCATCACGGTGCAAGTCTTGGTCTTGGTTTCCCAAACTGGCTTGCTGACGGTGTAGTCGACAACCTTAGTTTCCCAGGTCGGGACCATCACGGTCTTGGTACCGGTCTTGGTTTCGTAGACTGGCTTGCAAACGGTGTAGTCAACCATCTTGGTTTCCCAAGTTGGGACCATCACGGTCTTGACGCCGGTCTTGGTTTCGTAGACTGGCTTGCAAACGGTGTAGTCGACCAACTTGGTTTCGTAGGTCGGAACCATAACCGTCTTGGTGCCGGTCTTGGTTTCATAGACGGGCTTGCAGACGGTGTACTCGACCATCTTGGTTTCCCAAGTTGGAACACTCACGGTGTATTCCTTGGTCACATAGTTGGTTTCCGGAACGCGCTTGCAAACCTTGTAGGTTTCTTCACGGGTTTCCGGCTTGCAGACGGTCTTGGTAACGGTGCGCGTTTCCATGACCTTGGTTGGTACCATGACGGTCTTTTCGACCATCTGGGCAGGTGCGGCTTCACCGCATGTCGAACAAGCAGCAGTGCCACAACCGTCGTCGCAGACGGATACACAGTCAGACTTGCAGTGGTGACGGCGACCAGCTTCCGCCAGTTGTGGCAGTGCTAAGAAGGTCATCGTCAGAATCAAACAAACACGAAGCATAGTCAATCTTTCCCCCAGATCACTCTGAAAAACAAATAGATGCGTATCGCCGCCGCTTCAGGCGACTCTTCAACAGTAGGACATTCTCTCAAAGTGGCTCGCAAGAGCCGATTTTAACGGCTACAGAACACTGGTTAAATTAGGTTCTTATGTATTTTAGGCAAATTATAACGACCGCCCGGCCATGCAACCTGAGGGAGGGGCTGTTTCTCACTTAGCGGGGTGTTATCACCATGCTTACTGACGATTCATCCTCGCATCTCGATGCACAGAGGTCTCATCTCGTGCTTGCCCACCGAAACTGCCATTCTGCTATTGCTGCCCTAGGAATTTTGACGGCCGCGTTGGGCCTCAGTGCATTCACCGTGCCAACCATGCTCTCAAGTCTTGGCCTGGTAACCTTTTTGGTAGGGCTTGCGATCACCGCAGCAGCTATCTGGCTGCTGGCTTTTTCCGCCGGAGCACAACAGAAACAAGACTCAACTGCCGAACTTCAAAATCAGCTCCGCCAGTTGCTGGAACAGTGCGATGCGTTGCGGTCGGCCCATGGCCATCTGTTGGAAGATAAAGCGTTCTTCCAGTTTTTGCGGGCCGATCAAGATCGTGAACGGCAATTGCTCGCGCTCGACCTGCACGACATGGCTTTGCCGAATTTGACGTCTGCGCTGTTTCACCTGGAAGGACTCAGCCGCCGGGGCCAGCTCAACGACGAGACCCTTCCCCAGGCCATCGACATGATTCGCGAGAGCCTGTTTCAAACGCGCCGGGTCATGAACTGCCTCAGCCCATCGCTGGTTCATGACGAAGGGGTGATTGGCAGCCTCGAACGTTTGTCCGAACAGTTGGAACAGTCGATCCGTACGGTTACCTTCCGGCACGATATCGACTTCGATCGGCTGACCCCGCTCAGCGAGTGTGCCGTCGTCCACCTGGTCCGCGAGGCGTTCGATCTGATTCGCCGCCATCGCCAGGCCCAACACGTGACACTCGACTTCCGGCAGAACGACGATCACCTGGTATTGCAGATTATGGACGACGGAACATGCGATCTGCTGCACGAGGAAGAGGTCGCCGGCCGACAACGAATCGACGACTGTGTCGAACTGTTGCATGGCCACTGCGAACTGCAATGCCAGGAAGATATCGGCACCACGCTGCGGGTTGAGCTATCCGTCACCGATTTGACCCAATCGGACACGCTGTCAGAAAAATCTCCGGCAATTGGTTGATCTGCGTCGGAAAGCCCGGCTAACCAGTTATAATGCTGGACTACACCAGCCCTGCTTTTGCTTCTTGGATCCCCCCTTCTCGCTGTTCAATTTGCCATGCGCGTTGCCCTGTTTGTTCCCTGCTATGTCGACCAGCTTTACCCGCGCGTTGCCATGGCGACTCTTGACCTGCTGGAGCAGCAAGGACTCGACGTCGAGTTCCCTGAAGCCCAGACTTGCTGTGGTCAGCCAATGCTGAACTCTGGTTGCGACCAGGACGCGTTGCCGCTGGCCGATCGCTTTCTCGACATCTTCTCAGGCTACGATGCGATCGTCGCTCCGAGTGGAAGTTGCGTTTCGATGGTCAAGAATCACTATGCCCACCTCGTGCACGAAGACGCTCGTTACGAAACGATCCGAACGCGGATCTACGAACTATGCGAGTTCCTGGTCGACGTGCTGAAGATTGAATCGCTGCCGGTCAAGTTTCCTTACAAAGTCGGGCTGCATTCCAGTTGCCATGGCCTGCGAGAACTTCGCCTGGCGAGCGACAGCGAACTGAATGCTCCCAGCTTCAACAAGCCGCTGCAATTGCTGGAACTGCTCGATGGTATCGAGATCGCCGACTTGAAGCGAAAAGACGAATGCTGTGGCTTCGGCGGAACCTTTGCGGTTTCAGAAGAGGCAGTCAGTTGCACGATGGGGCGCGATCGCGTTGCCGACCATTTGCAGGCCGGCACCCAGGTGCTGACCGCCGGCGACATGTCTTGCTTGATGCACCTCGCCGGACTGATTCGCCGTGACAAGCAGCCGATCTCGGTCATGCATATTGCCGAGATCCTTGCCGGATACGGAGTCCCCCAATGAGCGCCGTGAAAAGCTACGACCATCCCACCAACGCCGACCGGTTCAACAAAGACCAGTCGCGTACCCATTGGCACGACTCGGCCTTGTGGTTCATTCGCGAGAAACGCGACCGCATGGCCAACAGTCTGCCCGAATGGGAAACGCTGCGCGCTTGTGCCTCGCAGATCAAATCGCACACCGTCAGCAAGCTGGCGGACTACCTGGAAGAATTCGAGCGGAACGCGACCGCTCGTGGCGCGACGGTGCATTGGGCGAAAGATGCTGAAGAGCACAACCGCATCGTGCTCGAGATTCTGCAAAAGCATCAGGCCAAACGCATCGTCAAATCGAAGTCGATGCTGACCGAAGAGTGTCACCTCAACCCATGGCTCGAGAAGCATGGCATCGAAGTCGTCGACACCGACCTGGGCGAACGCATCGTGCAGCTGCGACAGGAACCTCCTTCGCACATCGTGATGCCGGCGATCCACCTGAAGAAAGAGGACGTCAGCAATACGTTCCACGAACATCTGCAGACCGAGGAAGGCAACTGCGATCCGAATTACCTGACCGAGTCGGCTCGGCAGCACTTGCGTCAAAAGTTTGTGCAAGCCGATGTCGGCATCACCGGCGTGAACTTCGCCATCGCCGAAACCGGCGGTTTTGTGGTTTGCACTAACGAAGGGAACGCTGACCTAGGTGTTTCGCTGCCGAAGGTTCACATTGCCTGCATGGGCATCGAGAAGCTGATCCCGAAGGTCGATCACCTCAGCATCTTTCTGCGGCTGTTAGCTCGCAGTGCGACCGGTCAGCCGATCACGACCTATTCGTCTCACTTCCATGGCCCGGTCGAAGGTGGCGAATTGCACATTGTGCTGGTCGACAACGGCCGCAGCAAGTTGATGGACAGCGACGACTTCCGCAACTCGCTGAAGTGCATCCGCTGCGGCGCATGTATGAACACGTGCCCCGTTTATCGCCGCAGTGGCGGGCATAGCTATGCCGCCACGGTGCCAGGGCCGATCGGTTCGATCCTCAATCCGCTGCGTGACGCCAAGCATCACAAGTCGCTGCCGTTTGCCTGCACGCTGTGTGGCAGTTGTAGCGATGTCTGCCCGGTGAAGATCAACCTGCACGAGCAGCTGTTGACGCTGCGAAGTGAAGTGAACCGCCAGAAACAGTTACCGGTCTCGAAGACCATGCCGATGAAGATCGCCTCGTGGGTCTTCCAGCGGCCGAAGCTTTATGCCTGGCTGGGTGGGATCGGCAAGTTCTTTCTGCGGACCATGCCCCGCTTCCTGATCTACAACGGATTGAATCCCTGGGGCCGCAATCGAGAAATGCCCGAGTCCCCGCCCGAAAGCTTCCGCAAGCAATACGCCCAGCGCAAGAAGTCCCAGAAGAGCGAACGTTGATGAGCAGCAAAGACGACATTTTGAAATCGGTCCGCAACCAGATCGTGCCTGCGGCCGACCTGCCCAGCCTCGATCAAGATTGGATCCATTACGGCGATGCGGTCGCCCACTTCGGCGATGTGTTGCAAGCGGTCGGCGGAACAGCGGTCGTGGTCGAAGGGGTCGACGGACTATCGGCCGAACTCGCCAAGATCCCGGTCTATACCGAAGGCCGCAAGACCGTCAGTTGCATCGACGGCTTGATGGGAACGGTTGATCTCGACCGCGTGGAAGATCCCCACGAACTGGAAGATGTCGACTTTGCCGTACTGCCAGGCGAGTTTGCCGTGGCCGAGAATGGAGCCGTCTGGGTAACCGACGCGAAGATTCGTCATCGCGTCGTGCTGTTCATTCCGCAGCACATCGCCCTGGTGATTCCATGCCCCAGCGGCAATGTCGAAGAAGCGATCGTCAACAACATGGCCGAAGCGTATCACCGGCTATCGTGGCAGAGCAACGATTTTGGTTGCTTCGTCTCGGGACCGTCCAAGACTGCCGACATCGAGCAGTCTTTGGTTATCGGTGCCCACGGGGCGCGGTCGCTCCATGTTTTCCTGCTTCTGCCGTGATCGACGATCGTTGTCGGTGTCGGCTACGTTATCGTCATGCTGACGGTCGCGGCGACGTTCTTGTTGTCGCTTTTGTGCTTCGTGCCAGGCCTGGATCTGCTCTTGAGTAGGAGGCGGTCCCGGAGGTGCTGGTCCACGGCGGCCCCAACCAGGATGACGACCATGCGTGTTTCGCCATCCGTTGTGCCAGCCGTTCTTGGGGAACATGTCTCGCGTTTCGCTATCGGTCATAGCAATCTGTTCGCGCGAGATCTGGTAGTGGACGACCTGAGCCATCCGATGCGACTGCTGCGGAATGTCGCGCACAATTTCGAGCACAGCATAACCATCTTGCGGTGAAAGATGCGTGCTGCGAATCGAACCGGCGTTGGCTTCGACCTTACGATCGATCACCTTGCTCCACTTGTCCACGAGAAGCAGTTCTTCGTGATTGTTGGTGTCTGTCTTCGATTGCGCCAGGTCGGTGATCACATAGACCATGCACTCTTCGCCAAGTTCGTCCGTGAACATCGCCTTAAGGCGGACGCTGTACTTCACTGGGCCAAACAACGAATCACGCTGCATGCTGTAGGCGAGCATGTGCTTGCGAAAGTACTGCACGTAACCGGGGCCGTGCATGTAAACCAGGGCGCCGAAGAGGAACAAACCTGGCAATATAAGCTGGGTAATGCTCTTTCGGGTCGATTCCGTCATGGGACTTTTCTCTTCTGTCGATCTGTTCCAAGATTCGAGACGACCGAGGTGGGATGGGGTGGGTCGCCTTTTAGAGTAAACCGCGCAGCACAGCGCAAGTGTCGCTCTGTCTGGACGATTCTCGGGGAAACCGCTTAGCGGTCAAGGAGTTTGTAGACGAACTATCTGGCGATTGTTAGATTTCCACGCCCTGTTGCTTGGCGCGTTTTCGCATCGCAGCTTCGAAGTAGTAAAAACGTCGCCCCTTGTCGTACTGCAGAGACCATTTAAAGGTAGAGTACACCAACTTGGGTGAAAGAATCTTGTTGGCGACCAGCAGCACAACCGTATCAATAAACTCGAATTGTTCTGGCGTTCGAGCGTATAAATCTTTTTCCAAAGTGTCCTTCAGGTCGACCGTATTGGCCGCCATCAGCTGCGACGTGAAGGCCCAGTTACCACCCAGTGCCGATGCGGCTCCGAATGCGAAACTGCTAGCAATCCACTTCAAAATTTGACGTCGCATATTCGACACTCCTTCTCAGTCGAGATAATTCGGTGGCGGTAGGTACCAAAAAGAAGCCGCCCCCGACAAGAGCAACCAGCGACGGCGTTCAGGCCGGAAGATGGAAAACGAATCGGGCCGAAACTCACGCTAGCAGGGCGAATCGGCCGCCCTAAGGGGCATATCGCACCGCTAAAACCGATTGCGGATGCGCAGCTTGACTTTGCCTTTTCGAATTGTCATACTGCGGCCTGCAGCCTTCGTGTGAGGGGTAATACCATGACAGGCTGTTTTGTCGAGGACCGCGCTCTCCCCGCAAGCGCCGGATGCCCGCCGAGAGACCTTCTCTCTCGTTCATCTATCACTTGATGATTCGGCCATCCTACCTCCGCTCGCATGCCATCACTTCATCCGTGGTGGCGATCCTCCCATTTGACCAAGGAGCATTCCTCATGCTGGTCATTCCTGGAAGTAAAGCGAAGGACGTTTGCGATAGCCACCTGGCACCTTCCCGCCGCGATCTCCTTCGCGTTGGTGGATCGGCAATGCTAGGCCTCACCCTTGGGCAACTGCTGAACATTCAATCGCAGCAAGCTCAAGCCGCGCCGGTGACTTCGCATGGTGCTCACTTCGGCAAAGCGAAGAGCATCATCCTGGTTTACCTGCAAGGTGGACCAAGCCATCTCGATTTGTGGGACCCCAAAGACAACGTTCCAGATAACGTTCGCAGTGCGTTCAAACGGATCGGCAGCAAAGTTTCAGGCATGGACCTGACCGAGAACCTGCCGAAGCTGGCCCAGGAAACCGACAAGCTGACGCTCATCCGCTCGATGAGCTATACACCGGTTGGCTTGTTCAATCACACGGCCGCCATCTATCAGATGCATACCGGCTACACTGCCGACAAGGTGAGCCCCAGCGGCCAACTGGAACCGCCGACGCCGAAAGACTTCCCGAACTTCGGCTGCAACATCATCAAGTTCAAGCCGCCCGAAGTTCCGATGCTGCCGTTCGTGATGATGCCTCGCCCGCTGCAGGAAAGTAACGTCGTCAACAAGTCAGGTACCGCTGGCTTCCTCGGCCGCGCATACGATCCGTATTATCTCTTCCCCAGCGGAGACGATATGGACATGAACAAGATGGAGCGCATCAACGTCGACGATTTGAAGCTCCGTCCCGAGATTACCAGCACGCGTCTCGGTCGCCGCGCTCGCCTGCGCGACATGATCAACGCCGGCATGCCGGCGCTCGACAAAGCGGTCGAGTCGTACGATCTCGACAAGTATTACGAAACGGCCCTCAACCTGATCTCCAGCGGTCGGGCACGTGACGCGTTCGATCTTTCCAAAGAATCGGACAAGACCCGCGATCGCTATGGCCGCAACACGTTTGGCCAAAGCTTACTGCTGGCTCGGCGGTTGGTGGAAGCTGGTACCCGCGTCGTCGAGGTGATCTGGCCGAAGGTTGCCAACAGCGACAACCATAGCTGGGACCATCACGTTGAATTGACCAAACGGATGAAGACCCAATCGGCGCCGCTGCTCGACTCAGGCCTTTCGGCACTGATTGCCGACATGGACGATCGCGGCCTGCTGGAAGAAACGCTGGTCGTTGCCGTGGGTGAGTTCGGTCGTAGTCCGCAGCGTGGCGTGAGCACCTCCGGCAACAACAACAGCGCCGACGGTCGCGATCACTGGCCTTATTGTTACACCGCATGCCTTGCTGGTGCCGGAATCGGTCGCGGCAAGGTCTATGGCGAATCGGATGAAACCGCGTCCGCTCCCAAGAGCGATCCGGTCCATCCCACCGAACTGCTAGCGACGATGTATCACGCGATCGGCATCGATCCGCAGACCATCGTTTACAACCACCTCAATCAACCTCGCGAGCTAGTCAAGGCCGAAGCCGTTACATCGCTCTTCGGTTAGAACTCGCTCCAACCCTGCTCTTCTTCATTCCTCCCTATCCCTTTTCGCCAAGCGGCCGCGGTGGCATCCATCCCCACCGTGGCCGCTTTTTTATGCGCGGTTGTGGAAGCGAAAGACGCACTCGAAATCGAACCGGTGAGATTCCTTCGCTACAAAAGCAATGTGCGAACTGGCGAGCGGGAAACCGAGGCAAATGGCAAAAGCACATTCTCTAACTACGCTAGCACCCCTGTTTTTCCAAAAACAGCCACAGAGGTAATTCGCATTGCTGCTGGCATCGAACAGTCCCCCTTCTTCCCCTATCGCCGGTCTACGCGGACTTTTCTTACGCACCTCTTTTCCGCAGTAAAGACCGGATTTGCTGACGGCGAAACCGAAGAGAAAGTTGTGACACGATGTTGTCGAAGGGTTATGTTATCGCAGAGTGTCTTTCGCTCGGACTCGTTTGCGAAGGACGTCGCATTCGTTCGATCCATACTCAATTTCACGACTTACACCGCAAAATCGTATGCTCGAAATCTCCTCCGCTAACAAGCCGCTGGACACCCATCAAAAGGCGCTGGCCGTCAACCTCGACAATCGCCGCTACGGAACCTTCGCTGAAATCGGCGCCGGCCAGGAAGTTGTCCGCTGGTTCTTCCGCGTGGGTGCCGCCGCGGGCACGATCGCCAAGAGCATGTCCGCTTACGACATGCAGGTGAGCGATGCCATCTATGGCCGCGCCGCTCGTTATGTCTGCCGCGAACGCTTGCAGGCGATGCTCGACCAGGAACACAAACTCAACCTCGAGCGTTTGACCGACATGCGCGGCGAGACGAGCACCTTCTTCGCCTTCGCCGACACCGTGGCCGCCCGTGGCTACAAAGGTGGCGCCGAATGCCATGGTTGGATGGGCATCAAATTTCAGGCCCACCCCCGCGACGAAGACAGCCAGGTGATCATCCATGTCCGGATGCTCGACAACGAAACGGCTCTCCAGCAGGAAGCCCTGGGCATTGTCGGCGTGAACCTGGTCTATGGCGCATTCCATTACCATCACGAGCCAGAAATGCTGGTCGATTCGTTGCTGGATGGTCTGTCGACCTCGCGCATCGAAATCGACATGATCGAGTTCTCCGGGATCGCCTTCCGCCGGGTCGACAATCGCCTGATGAGCTTGAAGCTGGTCGAACTGGGCCTGAGCGGTGCTGCCATGTTTGCCGCCAACGGCACCGTGCTGCAGCCATCCGAGTTCCTCTACAAGAAGCCGCTGCTGGTCGAACGTGGCAGCTTCCGTCCGGTCTGCAACGTCAACGTCGACATGCTGCAATGTGCCCATGAAAAGTTCTCGCAGCTTCCCGAAGTGAAAGGGAAAGAGGTGGCCCAGATCATGGAGATCACCATGCGGAACTTGAAGGCCGAGGGGGAGATCGATCGCCGCGACTTCCTGGCCCGAGCCGACATTATGGCGGCCTGCGGTATGACGGTGCTGATCTCGGACTACTTCGAGTATTACCGCCTGGCGGCTTACCTGGCCCGCTATACCAAGGAAAAGATTGCCATCACCATGGGTGCGGGCAGCATGCGAGAGTTGTTCGACGACAAGTACTACACGCAGTTGGACGGTGGCATTCTCGAATCGTTCGGCCGTTTGTTCAAGAACGATCTGAAGATCTATTGCTACCCACTGCTCGATCGCGACACCGGCGAGCTGATGACCTGCGAAAATCTAGAGATCAAACCAGAACTGAAGAAGCTGTACGGCTACTTGCTGGAGCGTGGCGGGATCAACAATCTGGACAATTACGATCCAGATTGCCTTGGCATCTTCTCGCGTGACGTGCTGCGAAAGATCGGCGAGTGCGACCTTTCGTGGGAGTCGATGGTTCCGGCCCCGGTCGCCAAGGTGATCAAGGACCGCAAGTTCTTCGACTACACCTGCGACGACGACCCGTCCTGCGCGACGCGATAGATCGTCTTGCCATAAAACGACGAAAATATACTTTCATAACAATGCACCTCGCGATCTGTGATTGCCAGGTGCATTTTTTAATATCAACATACGTAGTTACGAAATGCCTAGTGAACGATCTGTTTATCACGCCAACTAAATCGAGCAGTACGTTATGTACCTCAACATGTTCCTCCAGGCAGATGAAGACCATTTGACGGTTGAATTATCGCCGGCTGACATGGAAGTGATTCAGGCCCTGTGGCAGCCTGAACAGATCTCGACTGAAATACTCTTCGGGGCTCCCTGGGATGACTACGCCCGCGTGGTCACCAGCGAAGGAGCCAGTGCTGCGGCAGCGACCTTGATCGATTATCTGCAGGGCGATGCCCACGACATGCGGCGGCAATTCTATCTCGAGTACGTCGATCCTGCGGGTTCGATTGTTCAAGAAGCGAAGGTTACCCGAGGCCTACGTTGGCGCGGGGAACCGATTCGCATTGAAGCCGGCATCGGCCGCTGTCAGTTGTTCGAGCAACAAGAGGATAGCTGGAACATCGAACCGATCGACGACCTGCGAGATCAGGCCGCCTTTTTGCATGACAGCGGCACCGTGGCGATCCACTTCCGTGAGATCTCGTTGCCAATCATCGATAGCCTGAAGCGGATTCAAACGTTCGCCCAGCAGCGACCTGGGCAAAGCCTGACAATCGACATCCCAGCCAGCCGGGTCTTACAGCAGCCAGACCCGGACGACTACGAAGATTAACTGATACGAGATGCGAGGTCACTCGTTTTACTCAGCCGCCTTCCAGATGGCGACGTTGCGGAACTGGGCCCCTTCTCCGCGTGCGACGAAGCCAACACGACCCTTGCGATCGAGAAAACGTTCGTGCGTCCCTTCCAGGACGTGATCGTCGACGCGAACCAGCCAGCGATCCCCTTTGACTTCGACAGTCACTTTGTGCCAGGTGTTTGGATCGATGTCGACCTTGATCCGCTTCAACTCTTCCCTGCGTGTCTCTTTGGCAATGCCGCTCATCTTTTGAATCCAGATGGCGGACGGCGTGATCAGCACGCGGCCGAGATGGTGATTGGGTTGATGCGTGTCGCGACAGACGAAACCAACCTGAGGTGCTGGGCCCAGCTTGAACTCGCCGGTCAACACCAGGTCGCCTAAGTCAACGATATGTTCACACACCGCTTCATGGCCACGCGGTCGCTTTTCGCTCGGGCCTTCTTCTTTGGCATAGCCGGCACCGTCGACGACGCTCCACTCGCCAATGCCTGCCCGCCAGCCATTCGCTCCTGGCTTGCCCTTAGGACCAAACGCTTCGTCCTGATCGAGCTTGTCGAAAGTGATTAGCTCGCCAGGCTTTACCAATTGTGTTTCTGGAGGTGCAGGTTTATCGGCGTACGCCACGGCGGCAAACGAAATCAGACAAAGAAAGAGCACTACGCGTTTCATGAGGGGGCTCGCGAGGAAAGAAAGAAAGGTGGGGGGTGGGTAGGAGCTCAATTTAGCATACTTAGCGTCCTCATTCGACGTGCGGAGATTACGAGAAATTGCCCGCAACTCTATGCGGTTTGTTTCATTATAAATCTGGCCTTCTTACGGCATCTTAATCTTTACGATCCCCCCCTCCTCTGCGAGGATTGTACGCAAGCGGCTGGGGCAGCCTCTTCTTCGACGACTGGCATCGCGATTGCTGGTCGTTAAGAGTCGCCAGAGACTGCGGGAACGCACATCACGAAGGTTCTCGTTTTCGCATCGCGCAGCATCAACATATTTACATGCAAGACCTGCATAGGATGTGATCTGCCGCGCCTTCGATCCTCCTGCGATCAGACTTTTCATTCGAGACGAGTAACACGGAACCAAAGCCTGACGGGCGGTTCTGTGGTTGCCTGTTCCGACTTCGCATTTGACGCTTGGATCCCTTTTGCGAGTTTCCTCGGCATGGGCCAATACATCCGTTGCATCATCACGGACGGCAATCTCACGCGTGACCAGCTCGCGCGCATGCTGCCGCAGATCTCTCGGCGATATCGTCTGGAAGGCGACCTGCTTCTGCACGACGCGGAAGCGAAAGCGGTCCTGGAGTTCAATCATCCAGGAGACGGCATCATGGAAGACGATGTCGAACTGCTGAAACGCTATGCACAGGCAAAGCAGGACAGCGCACACCTGGCCAGCATGCTGGAAAAAGCGACCAGCATGATCGCCGCTCAAGACATTACACAGCAAGGGGACGAGAAAGAAGCGCCCCGCAGCGTGCTCGACCCGATCTGGAAGTGGCTACTCGCCAATCGCCAGGCACTGATCGTGTACGAGGGTGGGCACTTCGTCGATGCCGACGGGCCACACCCATAAGATTTCGGAAGCCAGCGGCCTACTCAGGGCTTTCCGCCGAGGATTCTTCTGCCGATGCTTCCGCAGGCTTTTCCTCGCCTGGCTTCTCTTCGGTCATTGGCTCTTCTTCCGATCCAGCCTCTTCCTTCGGCTCTTCGGTTGCCATTGGCTCTTCCGCCGGGGCAGTCGTGCCGTCCGAGACCTTCAAGTCGGCCGCAAAGCGATATAGCGATGGCAAGTGCCGACTGTTATCGCTGGTGTAAGACAACAACTCGATCGAGTAACGCTTGCCACCCAAAACGGTTTCCAGTGTCACGCCGCTGGCTGGCTGGCTGCGGAACGACATCGCTTTCTCGAAGCGAACGAAGCGGTTGCCACCGAGGTTCATCTTGGTGATGGCAGCCTTCTTATCGCTGCCGACTTCTTCGGTCACCTTGGCGACCAGTTGATCGACTGCGGCGTCGGAATCCGAATCTGGCAAGCCATCCGCATCGGTCTGCTTCAAGACGATGCGCGGAACGCCTGCCTTATCTTCGAGATAGGCGGCGAACAGATAGTCGTTGGACCGTGGCAGAAACTTCCAGCCGGCCGGCATGGTCGATTGAACCTTGCCACCATCCAGCGGAGGCGTAGCGTCGCCAGGAGGGGCAAGCGCAAACATCGGAGGCCCACCGGCGGTCGCAGGTCGCGGAGCAGTTCCTCCACCACCCGCAGCAGCTGGTTTAGCCGGCTCCGTGGAACACCCCAGCGCCATTCCAAACAGAACAGCGCACGAAGACAGATAGATTCGAAGCATCATCGAGGAAACTCCCGCACTCAAGACGTTGAGGTTGGTACTAGGACGAGGCAACGACGCATGGGGGTGACCGTTCAAGTAGTTGCTGAACGACCGCGAGGCTTACTCGATCGTTTCTTCGATCGTTTCCTTCACCTTCTGAACGAAGTGTGGCGGCTTGCCCGACTTGCTCAGATCGGCGGCTTTCGCTTCTGCTTCTTCCTTTTGGTCGAATTCGTAGAGAGCGACCCGCTTCATCGATTGATTGAAAACGCCCCAGAACATCTTCATGCGGACTTCTGTGGTTTTCTTACTGCGGGATTTGCGCTTCGCCTTTTTCTTCTTGGGTGCTCCATCATCCTGAGCTTCGGCTGCTTCTGCAGCTTCCACTTGGGCGCGCAACTCTTTACGATTAGCGACTTTTCGGGCCATAGTGCAATCTTGCCGTTGGGGAAGTTGACCTAGTACTTGCGAGGCGGAGAATCGACTGAAGAGAAGTTTGCCAGTTGGCCCCGCCATCGCGAAGTGATGAATTTCGCTAATATAACGCATTCTGACGCTGTTCACCATGGGCAAGACGTTTTCCCCCGATTTGACCAGCGACGGCATTCCAGGCCACAACCGAGGCTTAAAATCGCCCGCTGGCAATGGATCGGCCCGAATGGGCTGCAAGCGGGTCCTTCCGCTCTGGGGCGTATTGGCCGCTGTTTTCCCGCGAATCCTTGGGTTTCTGGGCTCGCTTGAGTACCATTTTTGAATGATCGACCTCGTAGAACAAATCGTCCAGCATCAGCTCGAAGCATCCGTCCAAGAGCTGGGACAGCCGAAATTCCGTGCCAAGCAGCTGCGCGACTGGATCGTCCAGCAGCGCGTCGACTCGTTCGAAGAGATGACGAACCTTCCCAAGGCACTACGGGAAAAGCTGGCGGAGTCGGCCCGGATCTGGACGACCACCATCGCCAAGCACACCACCGCTGACGACGGCACCGAGAAGCTGCTGGTCCAACTTCAAGACGGCGGACGGATCGAATGCGTTTTGCTGCGGGACGGAGAACGCCGCACGATCTGCATCAGCAGCCAGGTTGGCTGTGCGATGGGGTGTGTTTTCTGTGCCTCGGGCCTGGATGGTGTCGACCGCAATCTGACCTCGGGCGAAATCGCCGAACAGATGCTGCGTCTGCAAATGCTTCTTCCGGCCGGTGAACGCCTGAGCCATATCGTCGTGATGGGCATGGGCGAGCCGCTGGCCAACGTCGATCGCTTACTGCCGGCGTTGAACTTTGCCTCGGCGGAAGATGGCCTGGGGATCAGTGCCCGCCGCATAACGATCAGCACCGTCGGCTTGCCGCCGGCCATCGATAAGCTATCGAAGCTCGACACACGCTTTCACCTGGCGGTTTCGCTACATGCCCCGAACGACGAGCTTCGTACCCAGATTGTGCCGGTGAACAAGAACATCGGGATTCAAAAGATCCTCGACGCGGCCGATCACTACTTCGACGTCAGCGGACGCCGCCTGACGTTCGAGTACGTATTGCTTTCAGAACTGAACGATCGCCCGGAACATGCCCTGCAGCTGGCTCGCCTGCTGAAGGGTCGGCCTGCCCTGCTGAATGTGATCCCTTATAACCCGGTCCCAGGGCTTCCCTACGCGACTCCGACCGTACAAGCGCAACAACGGTTTCGCGAGATCCTCGAGAGCCACGGCATCACCGTGAAGTTCCGGCATCGCAAGGGAGACAAAATCAACGCCGCGTGCGGGCAGCTGCGGCGGCTCTCGAAAGAAAACCTGGTTCCGCTGGATGGGGCCATCAGCCCGTAATCGATCGGCAGAGACGCTTTCCTACTGGCAAGAAACAAAAAACGCCCCGCTTAGTCAGCGGGGCGTCTTTTGTAAGTAAACCTTCGGCCAATGCGACGAGTGGAGTCGCTGCGAGAAATACGCGTTTCTTAGCGTGCACTTGCACTAGCCGTTTGTGAAACGGGTATTCGCAAAAAATTGGTCCCTCTGCCGGATGGAGGCCGAAGGCTTAGATCCAA
Source organism: Bremerella cremea (assembly GCF_039541315.1). Lineage (GTDB taxonomy): Bacteria > Planctomycetota > Planctomycetia > Pirellulales > Pirellulaceae > Bremerella > Bremerella cremea. Next base: position 2,027,191 of record NZ_BAABFZ010000003.1, read on the forward strand.
ATGTTTTGTGTTGCTCCCCTATTTTACCTCCCAAAGGCAATTGGGGTAGGCGGAAGCATGAAGAATATGTTCGTCCAATCGCCCTGCTCAGCATTACTAAAACCAGCAATCGGATTGATTCGTGAAGTATCTGCTACAGTCGTAACGATTTGCGAAACTTTGCTAGCCTTCCGATTTTTTGACCCGGGACCGAAAATCTTCTCGCCAAACTTCCGCTAGCAAGGGGCAATCGGCCATGGTCCGGGCATCCTCGACATTATGGCGATCGCGGTAGAACAGTTCGTTCACCCGCGCGATCGGCCAATCGGGTAGCGGACGCTCGATTAATTGCATCGATTGCCCCTTCGCCACGGCACCTTCCTCCAGGACCCTGATATACCACCCCATTCGGCCGGTGGTCACCGCCAAGGCGGTCAATTGTTTCAGTTCCCATCGGCGGCCCAGCTTCCAGCAAGGCTGCCTCGGCTGCGAGACCTGGACCTTGGCCGTCCCGATTTCGTAGACATCCCCCAGGCAGACCGTCTCTTCGCTGAGCCCCGATACGGTCAGGTTCTCGCCGAACGCCCCGTTGCCGAAGTCCTTCACCGGAAACGAGCTCGCCAGGCTATCCAACTGCTGGAACTCGTTCCGCCAGACCGGGTAATGCTCGGCACAATAGCACAGTACCGCTTTATCGACGCCGCCATGATTCACCAGGTCGGCCACGCCGTCTCCCTCGAACCCCAGCTGGTTCAATTGAACCTCGCCTTCGACCGGCTGCTTGAAAAAGCCAGTGGTCCAGACGCGCTGCATCGGGTCACTCGACTCCGGGTTGCCATACCTCTTGGGCATCCCGACGGCAAGTTGCACTACTTCGGCTGCGATAAGTTCCGTTTCAGACAAGATTTAAGCCCTTTTAACCGATGGCTTCGCCACAACAACGATGGAAAAGTCCTGGTGGCGGTCATTCTTCCTTCGATGAACGTCACGCCCTCAGGTTTCGACATTTTATGGTCAGCTTTTCCCCTGCCGATGCGCGGAGTCGGAAACTTTCTTGAATATTTCCAGGCGGCTACGAACCACTTCCGTGAAGAGATCGTAACAAGCACATCGAGACATTTCCCTCCAAGAATGTTTACGAAGCAGTTTGTGAGTTCCAGGACAAGGCCACTGAAGAACGCACCGGATTTCCCGAGCGTTTTGCAGTGGCCTTTTCCATTGGCTGCGCGGTTTGATTTCTTAACATCGACCTTAACAACCTAACAAACTCCTTAACACTTCTCTTCATCTTTCTTATTTCTGCGCACGATCACTCATCGTGACCGTTTCGCTTGCGCTCTCTTCAAGCGAAGACAACTGGGACTAAATCCGTTCTTAACACCACGTCCCCAGAATGTGGGCGATTGCAAGCGGCAAGGCAGGCAATCCATAAGCAAGCGTTCCTACATCCAAGCTGAAAACCAACCCGTACATTCCCTATCCGCTTTCCCGAATCTGCCTCGGCGGACGGCATTTCGAGGCCATGAAAGCGGACTCTCTGAAGAACCAACTGCAACCAGGCCTTCGCCCATGGCCAGTCGTGGCGAATCGGCCCCAATGCCTATCCAGTGCAGGTAAGCCATGTCCATGAGTCCATCGAATTCCAAACCGCGTCGAGGTTTTACACTCGTCGAATTGCTGGTCGTGATCGCGATCATCGGTATTCTGGCCGGCTTGATCCTGCCAGCCGTGGCGACCGCGCGAGCTTCGGCGCGACGCATGGAATGCCAGTCGAATCTGAAGCAGATCGGCATCGGCCTGGTGAACTTCGCGGCTGCGGATCGTGGCGGCCGGATGTGCAGCGGTAGTTTCAGTTGGCGCCGCGATGGTGCCGTGACGGAAGTGGGCTGGGTGGCCGACCTGGTGAACTCCGGCATGACCATTGGTTCGATGACCTGCGTCTCGAATGTCTCGCAGGTTTCCGATACCTATGAAGACCTGATCTCGGAAACCAACACGTCGATCACCGGTACCGCTCCGAATCTGTATGCCCAGTTTGCCGACCCGGAAGGGAAGTCGCTCGGCTCGGAATCAGCCATCTTCGATAGCGGCGTGGTTGGCTTTAATCCTTGCCGCGAGATCGCCGCGACCGGCCTGGGCATCGGCCCTGCTCGCGACGAGCTGGTCAAAAGCAAGATCTTTGAACAGCAGTACAACACGAACTACACCGCGCATTGGTTCCTCGTCCGATCGCGCGTGAAGATGACTTACGTCTCGGGTCGCCCCGACGGCAATATCCGTGGTTCCAGCACCGGTAATCCTCTGATCACGCTCGGTTCGACCTATGGTCCGCTGAGTACGGCGATTCTCGACAGTGCCGCGGCATCGTCCAGCCTGGTGCCGATCATGGGGGACGGTTTGTCAGGCGGCGGTGGCCTTCTTTCGCGTGGCATCTCAGGTGCCATGAAGGCAGGTGATCCGATGGTTCCGGCCCTGACCTGGGGACCACGGGTCTGCAATCCAGCTGGCCTGACCAACGCCGCTTCTGGAGGTTCGTGGAGCGGTGGTGCTGCTGCCCTGCTAAATCCGCCTTCGTTTGCCTCTGGTGCCGATCAGCGTCTCTGGAAGGAAGTCTGGTGGGACCGAACCCGTCAGGACCTGCGTCAGTTTGGCGTGAACCATGGCGACGTCTGCAACGTGCTGATGGCCGACGGCAGTGTCCGCTCGACGACCGACGTCGATGGCGACGGGTACTTGAACCCTGGCTATGTCGCGGTCGAGGAATATCAGATTGGCTACGACATCACCAATGCATCCGCCGCAGATCCTGAAGTGCCCGAAACCGACATGTTCTCGCGCTGGGATCTGAAGCCCCTGAAGTACAAATAACGGCCAGAAATGGCGGCGGAATGAGAGTGCGTGAGGGGGCTAATGAACCTTCACTGAAACTTCGTTCCGAGGTTCATACAACGTTGATATTCGCAATCAACAATCTCACCAAATCACATCGATGAAAGGAGGTCAGAGTAGTCCGTAGGTTCCTGTTCGTAGATGAGAAAACGGTCTGGATCGCGTCTCCAACGCCTTCAAGACACCCACCCCGCAATGGAACATCACAGCCAGAAATAAAGAGAGACCGAAGCACTAGATTTGGAACTCCCAGTGCAACGGCCCTCTGAAAAGCGTCTTACGACACTCTTTCCACAATTGCTTGTAATCAAATCCTTGGAGATTTTCAATGAAGAAACGTGGTTTCACGTTGATCGAACTGCTGGTGGTTATCGCCATCATCGGTATCCTGGTTGCCCTGCTGCTGCCAGCCGTTTCGCGTGCTCGCGAAGCTGCTCGTAACGCCCAGTGCAAGAACAACCTGCGTCAGTTCGGTATCGGCATGTACATCTGGTCGAACACCGACAAGCGCGGTCGTCTGATCAGCTCGGCTTACGACTTCCGTCGTGACGGCTGCCCAGACACCTACGGTTGGGTTGCCGACCTGGTGAACACCGGTGCTGCTGCTCCGGCTGAAATGCTCTGCCCAACCTCGCCACTGCGTGGTCTGGAAAAGCTGAACGACCTGTTGGGTCTGGACACCACCAACGCCAAGGACAACGGTGACACCCGTCGTCTGGCCGCTGGTGCTTGTTCCGCTATCCGTGCCGCTAGTGGTTCGGCTGGTGCCGACCTCTCGGCTGATCGTGGCGAATACGTGAAGGTCAACTTCATCGACAACGGTTACAACACGAACTACGCTTCGAGCTGGTTTGCTGTCCGTACCGCTCCTCGCTACACCGCAATCGGTCAGTCGCTGGCTCTGAACAAGAGCGGCACCGGTTCGAGCCTGAAGGGCGAACCAGGTACCCTCGGCGGTCTGTCGCTGCGTATCGTTGAATCGGCTGTCATCCCATCGCAGGCCATTCCTCTGCATGGTTGCGGTGCCCCTGGTGACACCGACGAAGCCGTTCTCGGTGCCGATATCAGCCTGGACGCTGGTCTGGGTCAAGGTGCTCGTTTGGCCGAATCGTTCTGCGACGGTCCAGCTGTCAGCACCACCGCTTCCGGTATCACCGGTGTTGATCGTAAGGTCACTCTGGCCAACGACGTCTCGGGCGACCTGGTTGTATACACCGACACCGTTTCGGGTGCTTGGGACTACCTGCAGGATCCTCAGACCTACGCCAGCCCAGACCTGATGACTAACCCATCGGGCACGGCTTACTCCGCCATGACCATGACTTCGGCTACCCCAGGTACCTACAACAACGAAGCTGGCCAGCGTCTGGCCGGTGTCGGTCCAGACAAGAACTGGGCTCAAGACACTCGTGACTGGTTCGCCTGGCACTCGGTTGGTAAGTCGGGTGGTGCCGCCAACATCCTGATGGCTGACGGTTCGGTCAAGTCGATGTTCGACACCAACGGCGACGGCTTCTTCAACCCAGGTTTCCAGATCTCGGGTTCGGACGAAACCGCTCTGATCGCCAACGTTGGTTACACCGACGACACCGTGGAACTGGACTGGTTCGACATCTACTGCGGTGTTGACCTCCAGCCTCGTAAGGCTCAGAAGGGTAAGTTCGAGAAATAAGCTTCTCGATCTTTCTTCGACGAGCTAGGAACCGAAATCTACGATGATCTCGAAAGCTTGAGCCTTGGGGGAAACCCCAAGGCTCACTTTCATCTGCTCCTTCATTATCCATAGGATTTCTATCCGCCATGAGCCGCTTTATCCCACTGGTGATCACGCTGGTAACGATCGTGACTTTGGGAGCTGTTTTCTTCCTGAGCTCTCCGAGCGATCCTCCATCCGGTAAACCGGATGCGACCAAGGCCATCGCCAACCACAAGCCTCGCACTGAAGCGACCACGGCAACCACGGACTTTAAAACCAAGCTTGCAGCCAGCTCGAATCCATCCAGCGATGCTGCCCCACAATCCATCCCCAAAAAATACCCCAAGGCAGTCACCGAAGAAACCGAATTCGACTTTGGTGTGCTCCCTCGCTTCACCCAGTCTTCGCACACGTTCCTCGTCAAAAACGAAGGGGACGCTCCGCTGAAACTGGAGCAAGGTCCCAGTTCGTGCAGTTGCACCTTGCTGGGGCTCGAATCAGACGAGATCGCCCCTGGCGAACAAGCCGAAATCAAGCTTGAGTGGACGTTGAAGTTCAAAGAAGGTGGCTTTCGCCAGTCCGCCACCGTCTATACCAACGATCCCCAGCGCAAAGAGATCGAGTTCGTCGTCTTCGGTTTGACCGAAACCCGCTTCGGCTTGAGCGAGCCTTCCATGGTCTTCTCGTCGGTGCTGGTCGGTCAGGCAGGTGCCTTTCGCGAATGTTACCTCTACTCGCGAACCTGGAAAGAGATGGAGAATGTCGACTTCCACGTGAAGACCGAAATCCCTGGCCTGAAAGTGGAAGTCTTGCCCCTCACCGAAAGCGAATTGGCCGAGCTCGATACGCGTTCCGCTTGCAAGGTCCGCGTGGAAGTCCCCAAGGATCTGGAAGCAGGCCATCATGTCGGCCAGATCGTCTTCACCGCCAACGATGCCGAAGACACCGACAAAGAGGTCGCTGAGACGACGTTGACCGTCGAAGTGCGCGTGAAGCAGCCAGGCTATCGCTTCTATTCCCCTGCGATCGATGGCTTCGGCCGCATTCAACTGGGTAAGGTCGATCAGGCCACCGGCAGCGAAGTCTTGAAAATCAACTTCCGCGTCGATCAGGGTGCCGAGCCCTGGGAACCGAGCGATGTCTTTCGCTTCCCGGAAAGCATGGACGTGAAGATCGAAACGATCGACGAGAAGATCGGTCTGTTTCAGCTGCAGATTCAAATCCCGCCTGGCATGCCGAAAGGCAACTATTACGGCCAGCACGTCGGCCGCATCGTGATCTCCAGCGACCACTCGCTGATCAAGCGTATTCCCGATGGGGAACGCGCCGGTATTCTGGTCGAATTTCACGTCGAATAAACCACCCGATCTTGGCATTTGTCTTCATACAGCCTTCATGATCCATAAATACACTGGTGCCATGCCCACCACCGACTCAACTATCGATCCGTACGACCGTCTCCTTCGCGTTAAGACCGAAGGGAAGACGCCTGACTTCTATACCCTGCTTCGGCTCGACCTGTTCGAGGATGACATCAACTTCATCCGCAGCCATGGCGAGAAAGCCCGCAAGCAGCTCCACGCCAAGTTCGGCGAGATCGACCCGGCCCAGTGGCGCGATGTCTTCAACCATGTCGAAGACGCGATCGCCACGCTGAGCGATCCCGATAAGAAAAACGAGTACGACAAAACGCTGAAGCACGAACAGAATGGTGCCACGCTCAAGACTGCCAACAGCAACGGCGGCGGGAGCAACGGTCATGGTGCGGCACACGCGGGCGATCGGATCGACTGCCGAAAGTGCTCGACGCCGAATCCACCTTCGCGACGGTTCTGCTCGGCTTGCGGCGATGCGCTGTACGTGGCATGCCCTCAGTGCGGTGGCATGAACACCGTGCATGAACGCTTCTGCGGCGAGTGCGGTGTGAACCTGCAAGCGTCGGCCAACGCCCAGCGGGAAGCCCTCGAATCGAAGTTCGACGAAGCGGAAACGCTGCTGAAAGATGGTCGCCACGACCGGGCCTGCGAAACGCTTCGCCAGTTGACCAAGGCGCAGCACGAAGGGGAAATGGAGTTCGCCAAACGGGCTGCCAAACTGATCACGCAGATCACGCTCGAAAAAGAACAACTGCTGGCCAAGGCTCCTGAAGTGGAAGCCGAAGCCCGACAGCTTCGCGATGGCAAACACGCCGAAAAAGCGGTCTCGGTCATTCGCGAGATCCCGAAAGCTTTGTGGCACGAATCGCTCCGCGAACTGTACGACGAAGTCAGCGAAATCAAGAAGCAAATCAAGCGTCTCGCGCAAGAGATCAAGCTGGCCATCCAGGAACGTCGCACTTCGCGTCTGCTGCCGAAGGTTGAGAAACTGCTGGAACTGAAGCCTCACGACATCTCAGCCCAGCGACTGGCTGAGAAGCTTCGCAAGTCACAAGATCAGGCCGATCGCTTGAAGCGTGAGAAGCTGGTCGAAAAGGCGAAAGAGTATATCAAGCAGTTCCGCTACGAACGTGCTTACCAGGTCCTGACCGAAGTCCCCGAATCGGTCCGCACCGAGAACTTCACCAAGTTCTTCGACCAGGTCTCGGAACTGGCGTTCCTCTCGGCCGACTTGCGTCGGTCACGCTACGCCGATCCAACCTTGGTCGGCATGGCCAGCCGCCTGGTCAAGCTGATGCCAAAGGACAAGCACGCCATCGATCGGTTGCACAAGATCACGCAAAAGTGGGAACAGTCGAAGAAGAATCCCGCCACGGCCGACCGTACCTGGAACGAGATGCCGAAGAAGACTCCGCTGGGGGTGCCGGTCGACTTGTACCCACGTTTCCGCAAGTTCAACGCCACCGCCGTTGCCGACAACGAACACTTCGAGAACTTCTCGTCCGGGTTCATCGTGGCCACAGGCCTCGCGTTGCAAGGGCTCGGCCTAAGCCGGGTCGAAACGAACTTGATCCCCAACACGTCCGGCGGTGTCTTCGGCTTGTTAGGTGGCGGCAAGAAAGCCGCAGCCTCGGATCTGGCGTGGGGCCTCGACCTGAGTAACTCCGGGCTGAAAGCGATCCTGCTTCGCAAGGAAGTCAAAGGGGACAAAACCAACCAGACCACCGTCGTTCATATCGAACAGATGGTGAAGGTCGACTACAAGCGTCCTCTTTCCCGCGCGGACGATGCCGATCGCCGTGGACTGATTCAAGACGTGGTCGATCAGTTCTTCAGCATCGTCGGCAAAGACGCCCTGCAAGACAAACGTGGCAAGACGAGCGTTTGCTTGAGCCTGCCGGCAACCGAAGTGCTGGGTCGCTTTTTAACGCTGCCGCCAGTCGAAGATAAGAAGATTCCAAAGACGGTCCAGTACGAAGTTCGCCATCAGATCCCCTTCCCGATCGAAGAACTTTCGTGGGACTATCACGTCTGGGACGACAAACTCACTTCGGAAGAACTGAACCTGGAAAGCGAAGCAAAGCGACACTGCGTCGTGGTGGCGACGCGTCTTTCCAAGCTGCAGGAACGTCTCGCCTTCTTGCGTGGTCTGGGGATCACGCCGCACTTGGTTCAAACCGATCAATTGGCGATCTACAATTTCTTCGACTTTGACCTCTTCTCCGATCCTTCGTATCGAGAGCAAATGGAAGAGACCGAACAGGCCTTGGGTATCCTCGATGTCGGTTCCGATGCCAGTCACCTGGTGATCTGTGGAGCCAACTCGATCTGGTTCCGTAGCCTGGAAGTCGGTGGCGAGAACTTCACCCGAATTCTGGTACGTCAGATGAGTCTGACCTTCAGCAAAGCGGAAGAACTGAAGAAGAAGCCCGACACGGCGGACGAGATCTTCAAGCTGTACGATGTCCTTGATCCGGTGCTGAAGAACATCTCGAAGGAATCGTCTTACTCGGTGAACACCTACTCAGGCCTCGACCGCGAGCGCCTGGCCGAGGTCAAACTGATTGGCGGCGGTTCGTACATGCATGGCCTTCTCACCTTCCTGCAGCACGGCAAGTTTCTAGACGTTTAATTTCGGGCGATCCTGGTCGTTCGTTCGTCGACGCCCTGTTCTTCTGTTCGGCCGCACGCCCCCAGACTGTCGAGGGCGTGTATCTTTCGTACGGCAGCCTGTGTGCCCGCCCCCCAAAAGAACGCATAAACGCCCGATCTGCGTAATTCCTTATTCAGCGTCGAGCATCTAGCGCCTTAGGCTGATTAAGAAAAAAACCCTCAACAGCTCGGCGAAATACAGTTAACGAAGAAGAGCAAGCTCTGCGCTTTTTCTTAACTTTCTAGTTGATTGAAAATTATTTCAACAGTAGACTGCGGTACGCCCAATCTGCAAAGCTCCAGTAATACATCTATTTGTTACTCCACAACGACCTTATCAAGGAGCGTTACGATGTCTCGACCCGCACGGGGTTTTACCCTCGTCGAACTGTTGGTGGTCATCGCCATTATTGGCGTGTTAATCGCCTTGTTACTTCCAGCCGTGCAGCAAGCGCGGGAAGCCGCTCGCCGAATGCAGTGCACCAACCAGATGAAGCAGTTGGGCCTGGCGATGCACAACTATCACGACACCTTCGGCCAGTTGCCACCATGCAACTCGGACCTGTCCGGTTCGCAGCGTCGCGAATGGGGTTGGGCTCCTCGCATCATGGCCCACATGGAACAGAGCGCGATCTTCGATCAGCTCGATTTCACGAAACCAGCATGGGACCGCCCCAGTGGCTGGAACGTGTCGATGATGGACGACCCGAGCGTCATCTGTAACTACAAGTTCATGCGAATGGAACATCCTCAGTTCCACTGCCCTTCCAATTCGCAAAGCCATGCGGCTGCCGTCCAGCACGACTTCGACCCAGGCTGGGAGATCTCGGAATCGGACTATGCCGCCAACATCGGCGACTACCCGAACGAAACCGGCATCGCCGGTGTCGGTGTGACGGCAACCAACGCTGGCAACGACATCCTGATCCCGCGCGGCGTGATCGGCACCATGGACTACGGCGCCAAATTCGCGGAAATCAACGACGGCCTTTCGCATACCTACCTGTTGGGTGAATGCGTCGGTGCGTGGTCGAACTGGCAGAACTGGGGAGCAGAGTGCTTCGCCAACACCGCCTTCCCGATCAATCATCGCAATCGCGAGTTCCTGCAGGGAACGCTCGGCCCAACGGTTGCCCATTGGCGCGAGAACATCAACTTCCGCAGCTTCCACCCAGGCGGTGCCAACTTCCTGCTGTGCGATGGCTCGGTTCGCTTCCTGCCAGAAACCATGGATGGTGCTGCTTACCGTGCCGGAGCATCGCGTAGCGGTGGCGAAGTGGTTCAAGGCTTTCAATAACCTGGATGCCGAAGGCCTCCCTTCGCAACGCATCTTCAAAACAAGGGTAATCACATGAGATACGCTGCGTATTTCCTGGTACACTTCGCCCTGGTTGCGGTCATCGCTGGTGCCGGTGGCTGCTCGAACGGCCATAACCTGGCCCAGGTACATGGCACGGTGACGTACCAAGGAAAGCCGCTGAAGAATGGCACGATCATCATCGAAGTCTCGGACAATCGTCCTGCATACGGACAGATTGTCGATGGCCAGATCGTGAACGTTTCGACCTTCGAGCAGAACGACGGCGTTCCGGTCGGGGAAGCAACGATTGCGATCAACTCGATCGCGGAACCCGGTGCCGATAACAAAGGCGGTGCCAGTGGATCTGCCGACCGACCTTCCGAATCGGGTGGCATTGTGACCGGTAAGAACATCCTGCCGCTTCGCTACGCCAACCCAGCGACCAGCGGTTTGACCGCGACCATCGCTGCCGGCGATAACGAACTAAGCTTCGAGCTCTCGAAGTAAACCGGACAAGAAACAGAGCGAGACTCGCCCCCACGCGAGTCTCGCTTTTTTATGCGCGGTCGGTTCTGTCCGACTGGTGTTGGCCGGTTTGATTCGGCCGATGGTGTTTACTGCTGCATGGCATACAGCAAGATGTTGGTCGCAATACGGGCCGCGTCTTCTTTCACGTAGCCTTTGCACTGCAACGAAGTGCCACTCTCCATGGCACAGCTCAGATCATTTGGGCTGAAGACCACCGCCAGGCGGCCATCGATCCACAAGCCTTCCAGTTCTGGTGTTGTTTGTCGCTGCACCGATTTCAAACCACCTTCGTCGCTGCCGCGGGTTTGCGGATCGTTGAGCGTGACATTGCTCAGGTCATAACCGCCGTACTCTTCCGACAGCATCGGGTGATCGATCGGAATCGCTTCAAGCTTCGCCCCAGGGAAGATCGTCGCCAGTTCTCGGCGAAATGCCGTAGTGAATGGCTGGCCGGCACAGATCGAGTCCGCGAACAGAAAACCGCCCCGTTCCAGGTACTCTTTCAAGTTCTTCCGCTGCTCGGTGTTGAGACCGAAGTCGCGACGTCCGTGCATGAAGAGCAGCGGATAGTATTGGTGCGACTCGTCGGCGAGTGTGACCATCTTCTTTTCGAGGTCGAACCGAACCTTCAGGTGATCGCCTGCCACGCGGACCATGTTCGCCAGCGCCGCCGGGGCATCGTCCGAGCCGCCGACATGCTGCACCTTGGCGATCTTCAGCAGATTGCGATTGGTCGAGTCTTCTACCCCAGCGCCGGTGGTCAACTCGACGCGTTCCAGCTTGTCTTTCAACTGTCGCCCGGTGGCATAAGCCAACACGTTGGCACCCATCGCGTTGGCCGCTTTGACCTGGTTGCGAACCTTCTGCGAAATCGATGGGTCGTCGACAAAGCTGCGGCTGCCGGACAATTCCCAGTAGCAGCTCAAATCGCCCGGCGTATAGACGACACTTGTGCGGCAACATGCATCCAGACCATACAGCGGCATCGCATAGTCCGCGTTGACTGGCTCTTCGGCGAACCATACCGGATGATCGGGCGGGAGCATTCGCATCGCACTGTCAGGCAAGATGCGTTTGAGCATCGCACGGAAGTCTTGGTCGAACTTCTTTCCACCGCAGCCTGCTTCGGCAAACAGAAAACCGCCCCCTTCGATGTACTGGCGGAGCAGTTCTTCATTCTTGGCGTTGATCTGGAAACCATCTTTAGCACTGATCCACAGCACCGGCGTCTGCAGCATCTCTTCGGCCGACTTCACCGCGCCGAGGTCGATCACCTGCCAGGTCATGCGTTGTTTCCACAACCCTTCGACGTAGTGATTCAAATTGTGCAGATCGTGGCGATGCGGCTCCCAGTCCGAGTTCGCCGTGTAACGCAGCTTCGACACCAACACCGGACGACGCCCCTTCGCCAAAAACAGCAAGGCGAAGCTGGTCGAGATGAGCGGATTATCGAGCTCGACCACGCCGGTACCCTTCCAACTTCCCTGGAGTCGGTCTTGCCAGGCAACCAGCAGCTCGGCCCCTTCGCGGTACCAGTCGTGCGTTCCGAGAAACCGTCGGCCACTTAAGCGTCCAACACGCTCGATCCCATAGAGGTAATACAACAACGAATTCCCGCCGCCGCCACCTTCCGATGGATTCGTTCGCAGGGTCATGTTACGGGCCAGCCAATCGAAGCCGCGATCGACCGACGATTCCTGCTTGAGCGGCAAACAGCAGTTGACGTTATCGCCGTTGATTTCAACGTCGCCTTGTTCCAGGCGTTTGGTCGTAATGATCATCGACGTGATGCCAGCACAGGTCATGCTTCCGGTGCCAGGTGCTCCGGGATAATAGCCCCACGATCCACTACCGTTTTGCATCGACTCCCAGCGAAAGAAGGCGCGTCGCCAGGTTTGCTCTTTGACCTGGGCACCATGCTCAGCCGCTTCGTCGAGTGCCAGCAGCGCGAACTGACTATTACTGTTGTCGCCCACGCCAGGGCCACCTTGCGTCGCGCCATAGGTCCACAAGCCAGCACGTTCGCCAGATTCGACCTGAAAACTTTCCAGCAGCGCGGCATTCGATTTGATGAGCTGCAGATCTTTTTCCGGGTCGACCGCACAAAAGACCATCGTCTGCAGCGACAAGGCGTAGGTCTTTTGAGGGCGTGTGTTCCTCAACGAGGTGAGCGCTTTTTGAATGACAGGGTCATCTTTCGGAACGCCCGATTCCAAAAGTGCCAAAGTAACGAGCGAAGTTACCCCCCCGTCGAAGTCGTGGTAATTTGGCCAACTTCCATCCGACTTTTGCGCCTGTTTAAGATAGCGAATCGCGCGATCCATGGCGTCGCGTACATCTTGCGGGGTAACTCCACCGCGCGTTGGCGCACGCTGCGCCTGCAAAGTCGGCGTAAGCAGAAAAAATGCCACAATCAGAGTGCAGCAGCTAGTGATTCTCAGCGGGAACAAACGGCAGTTCTCCCAGGGACACGTCGCGATTGCTTCTTTTCATCTTAGGATTCCCTTCCGAAGACACAAGCAACATGCCGATGCGTTGTTTCGTTGGAAGGACGTTTCTACAATCACTGGGCGGCGTTGCTCGTTTTGTTCGACGGAAACCAAATCTCTTCCCTCGCGTAACTTACAATGGCCCAACTTGCGAACATTGGGCAAGCTATCGAGGCTTTCGCTGCCCTAAGATCGCCTGAGACGCCCCCTTCGGGCGAGGTGGCTGGTACAAACCAGTCGCCACTTTTGGCTTTCGCTTTCCAGCGTTACCTATTCAACATCGACGATTCCCATCCGAGACAAGGCGTCTATTGTGGGCAAAACCAGAAACCTGGGCGAAGTTCTTCAAGAGTTCAAACAACAACGCATCGTGATGCAGCAAGAGCTGCAGAAGGTAATCGTTGGACAAGACGAAGTCATCGAGCAACTGTTCGCGGCCATTTTTACGCGCGGTCACTGTTTGCTGGAAGGGGTGCCGGGGCTGGCGAAGACCTTGATGGTCAGCACGCTGGCCAAGGTGCTCGACATGCAGTTCAAGCGTATTCAGTTTACGCCTGACCTGATGCCTTCCGACATCACCGGCACCAACGTGCTGGAAGAAGACGAAGATGGTCGCCGCAACTTCCGCTTTGTCGAAGGCCCGGTCTTCACCAATATTCTGCTGGCGGACGAAATCAACCGTACGCCTCCGAAGACGCAAGCATCGCTGCTGCAAGCGATGCAAGAACGCGAAGTGACGGTCGGCCGCGAAACGATGGACCTGCCCGATCCGTTCTTCACCATCGCCACGCAAAACCCGATCGAGCAGGAAGGGACTTATCCGTTGCCGGAAGCCCAGCTCGACCGTTTTATGTTCAACATCATCATCGACTACCCGTCGCTTGACGAAGAAGAACGGATCTTGATGGCGACCACGCGTCAGGAACGGGTCGAAGTCCGCAAGGTGTTTTCCAGCCGAGCGATCCTCAACATTCAAAAGCTGGTTCAGTCGGTGGCGGTCAGCGAATACGTGATCAAGTACGTGGCCCGGCTGGTACGTGCCACGCGGCCCCGCGATTCCGAAACACCTAAATTCATCAAAGAGCTGGTCGACTGGGGTGCCGGTCCGCGTGCCGGGCAGAACCTGATCAACGGCGGCAAGGCAATCGCCGCCATGGAAGGCCGCTTCTCGGTCGCGATCGAAGATGTCAAGAAGATCGCCATTCCGGTGCTGCGTCACCGCATCGGAACCAACTTCCAGGCCCAAGCCGAAGGCATGACCAACGTCGATGTCATCACCCGCCTGCTGGAAGAAATCCCCGAACCCAAGATCGAAAAGTTTGACCGTTGACCACTGCCGAAAGTTATCTGAAGCCTGAGGTGATCCGCCAGATCTCGCGGCTCGACCTGCGCGCTCAGTTCGTGGTGAAAGGCTTTCTGCAGGGTCTGCATGCCAGTCCTTACCATGGCTTTTCGGTCGAGTTCAGCGAGCATCGTCGCTACGAACAAGGAGACGATCCGAAGGACATCGATTGGCTGGTCTATGCCAAGACCGATCGCTACTACATCAAGAAGTTTGAAGCGGAAACGAACATCACCGGTTACCTGGCGATGGACCTGAGTCGCTCGATGGCGTACACCTATCGCCAAGAGATGACCAAGTTCGATTACGCCATCAGCCTTGCCGCGGCACTCTGTTATTTGATGGTCCACCAGCAAGATCCGGTCGGGCTGGTCACTTTCGACACCAAGATCCGCGCCAGCCTTCCTCCGAAATCGAAACGGAAACAACTGGGGGACGTCCTCTCGCTGCTGGCCAACTTGAAGCCGACCGGCGAGACCGATATCGGGCACAGCCTTTCGCAGTTGGCGGCCATGCTCAAGCAACGCAGCGTGGTGATGATCTTTTCGGACCTGCTGGCGGAACCTGACGAAGTGATGCGTGCCCTTTACCAACTGCGGCATCGCAGTCACGACGTGATCTTGTTCCACATCATGGACGAAGCGGAAGTTACCTTTCCGTTTGACGGCATGGTCGAACTGGAAGATCCCGAAACCAAAGAGCGGATGAAGGTCGACGCCAATAACTATCGCCGCGACTATCAGACCGAACTGAAAGCGTTCCGCGACAAGTATCGCCAGGACTGCTTTCAGGCAGGCGTCGACTACGTGGAACTCGACACAAGCATGCAGTTCGACAAAGCGTTGACCGAGTATCTCATCAGCCGGCAGTCGAGGTTTTAGCCCATGCAGTTCGCCAACGTCGGCCTGCTGCTGGGAGGCCTGCTTATCGCGGTGCCAATCGTCCTGCATTTGGTAATGCGGCAGCAGCCGAAACAACTCGAATTCCCGGCTCTGCGTTTCGTTCGGCAACGTAGCGTGCAAAACACACGTCGCTTGCAACTAAAGCACTGGGTACTGCTCGCCCTGCGCTGCCTGGCGGTGCTGGTGCTGGTGGCAGCGCTCGCGCGGCCTGGGGTCGCGTCGGCGGCACTTGGCAAATGGGTGCTGACCGGTTCGCTCGGGATCATTCTGTTGATTGGCCTGTTCGTCTCGGCCGCGGCGTGGCTGGGGGGTGAAAACCGTACGCTCGCCTACATCTTAACCGCGATTACGGCGCTGGTCGGCTTAGGCACGATCGGCACCGGCGTCATGGCGATGACCAGCAGCAGTGGCCCGATCGTGGGCGAACAGGAAGCTCCTGTCGCGGCAGTGATCATTGCCGACACCTCTCCGCGCATGCTGTATCGGCATCAGAATCAAACGCGTCTGGAGAAAGCCCAAGAGCTGGGCATGTGGCTGACATCGCAGCTTCCCGAAGACAGCGAGATGGCGATTCTCGATCAACGGGGCCAGACGGCCGTTTTCGCTCCTGATCGTGGAGCGGCGCGGCAAGCGCTGCAGCGGCTCGAGATCGCAGTGGGTGGCAAGTCACTGATCGACTTGACCAACAACGCCTTAGATATGCTGCAGGACCATCCGCTGGCTCGCAAAGAAATCTATGTGCTGACCGATCTCGCGGCGCCGGCCTGGGATGCCGATCAGGCCCAGCGTCTGAAAGCGAAGCTCGCCGAACAGCCTGACATTCCGCTGTACATCGTGGATGTCGGAGCCGACGACGTTCGCAACGTGGCGATCAGCGACCTGGTTCTTTCGTCGGAGAGCGTCTCGGAAAACGAAGACGTCATGCTTCAAGCCGAGGTTGTGGCCGACGGCAGTTCGGAACCGAAGACGATCGAACTGTTCATTGAAAAGCAGGACGACCGTCTGCCCATCGTCGAGAACGGCCAGCTGATCGTCCCGGAAGCGACGCGGCGGAATCGTCAGACGATTGAACTGGTCGACGGGCAGCCTCGCGCCGTTCCGTTTCGGCTCCCATCGTTGACGGCCGGCACGCATCATGGCTGGGTCGAACTACTCGGCGACGATGGCCTGAGCGCCGACAACAAACGCTGGTTCACCATCGAAGCCCGCACGCCATGGTCGCTGTTGGTGGTCGAATCGGCCAATGCCGAGAGCCGCGATCTGGTCAACGCGTTGGCACCGCGTAGTTATCGCGATGCGGGACGAGGAGCCTTCCAGGTCGAGATCATCAAGCAAGACGAGTTGGCGCAAGCGAAGCTGGACGAATACCAGGCGGTCGTGCTGCTTGACCCAGGCCCGATGCCCGACGCGAACTGGGAATCGCTGGAAAGCTTCGTGCAGCGTGGCGGCGGCTTGATGGTGTTTCTAGGGCGTGCCGCCGTGAAGGCCGACTTCGATAAAGAGGCCCCGCAAAGCGTTCTGCCTGGTAAGCTTTCGCGACAGTGGCGAGCCGGCGACAACCTTTGGTATCTCGACCCGCGCGAGTACCAGCATATCGTGTTGTCTCCTTTCCGCGACATCGGTGCTTCGGTTCCATGGCGAGAATTTCCGGTCGATCGATTCTGGTCGTTGACTGATATCGACACCGACAGCAATACGATCGTTCCGTTCAGCAACGGAGCCCCTGCCCTCATCGAACAACGCCTCGGCAAAGGGATCGTGCTGACGTTCCTTTCTTCGGTCAGCGATCCAACGGACGATGCCTGGAACACGCTGTTCACAGGGTTTCAGTCGTGGCCGTTCTTTGTCCTCTCGAACCAGATGGCTCGCTACGTTGTCCGGGGTGGCGAACAACGTTTCAACTATACCGCCGGCGATGTCGCCACGGTCGAAACAGCCCCCGGCGAAGAGGCCACGATCCATCTGCTGTTCACGCCAAATGGTCTCGATCCACAAGAAGTGGTGCCAGACTCCGGCACGATCACGATCCCGTTCACCAGCAGCCTGGGAACCTATCGCATTCGTCCCCGGACCGGCGGCAAGTCGTCCGGCTTCAGCGTGAACCTTCCTCCTTTCGCCACGCGAATGGAGAAGCTGACCGAAGCCCAACTGGACGACATCCTGGGAGCAGGTCGCTATCGACTGGCTCGGCAGCAGGAGCAGATCGTTCGCGAACAAGGCAAAGCACGACTGGGGGTTCCGTTGTTCCCTTGGCTGATGCTGATCGTGGTGATTGTGTTTGGCCTGGAAAATGTCTTGGCCAATCGTTTCTACCGACAACAAGCAACGGAATCGTAACACGTGTCGTACTGGTATCTGCAACCTTTGGGCGAAAGCTATCTCCTGGTGGGGATCTTGGTGTTCGCGCTGGTTGCGCTGCTGGCGATTCGTCCGCAGTTCCAGGGGCTCACGCCGCGTCGCCATTGGATTTTGACCGGGCTACGATTCGGAGTGATCTTCTTGATCGCCCTGACACTGCTTCGCCCGACCTGGGTTCATACGGTGAAAGAAACCCAGGGATCGTTGCTGGTCGTGCTGTTCGATTCTAGCCGCAGCATGACCGTTCCAGACGCCGCCGATGGCATTCCACGCTGGGACGTGCAGCGCGAATTGCTGCAGCGGATGGCCCCGCAACTGGCGAACCTCGGCGACAACTTCGAGGTCGCTGTCTATCAATTTGACGAAGCCGCCAAACGAGTCGAGTTCGTTGATGGGGTATTGGCGATGCCGGCCGCCGCGGATGGTCGCTTCACCGATATTGGCTCGTCGATCGCGGAAGTGATGCAGCAAAACATTGGCAAGCAGCTCGCCGGCGTGATCCTGCTTTCCGACGGATCGCAGCGTGTCTATTCGCCCAAGGTTGAAATGCAACAAGCGGCCCGCGACCTGGCCCGGCTCGACACACCATTGCACACGATCCCCTTCGGCAAAGCGCTCGATCCGTCCCAGGCCCGCGATGCCGCGGTCGAAACGCTTTCGGATCATTACACCGTCTTCGTGAAGAACGACTTGCTGGTCAAGACGGCGGTACGCATTCAAGGGATGGCCAACAAGCCGATACCGGTGCAACTGGTGATTGAAGACGCCAACGGCCAGAAGACGATCATCGACACGCAGAACGCGACCACCGCGAAGCCGCAAGAGATCGTCGATGTGTCGTTCCGCTATACCCCGCAGCAAGCAGGCCAGTTCAAGCTAAGCGTCGTCGTGCCGGAGCAGGACGGCGAACTGGTGACCAAGAACAACATCCTGAGCGCTTACGTCAACGTGCTTGATGGTGGGCTGAAGATTCTTTACCTCGAAAGCAGCACGCTCGACCGTCCTGAGCAAAAGTGGATTCGCAACGTCATCGCGCAGTCGGCCGACATGGAACTCGACTTCCGCGTCATCGACCGTCGGCGCCGCGATCAATGGCCGGTCGATTTGACCGAAACGATCACGCAAGGCAAGTACGATGTCTATATCATCGGCGACGTCGACTCGTCCGCGTTCGGCCCGACCTCGCTCGATCTCCTGGCCAAAGAAGTGGAAGATGGCAAAGGCCTGATCATGCTGGGTGGCTTCCACGCGTTTGGAGCCGGCGGTTATCAATCGACGATCTTCCAGAACTTGCTGCCGGTCGAAATGAGCCGGTTCGATCGCCAGGACTTCGATGCTCCGATCCGAACCGACATGCATCTGCCAGGTCCGATTCAGATTGTCACGTCGCGAAACCATTTTCTTTCTTCACTCGGCACCGATGACAGCGGTACGCCCGCCTTCAGTGCCGTTCCTGCTTTGTCGGGTGCGAACAAACTGGCAGGCGTCAAACCGCGCGGGCTCACCATTCTAGAAACCCAAAACGGACAGCCGCTGCTGGTCGCTGGCGAATATGGTCTTGGCCGCACGCTGGCCTTCACCGCCGACAGCACCTGGCTGTGGGTCTTCGCTGGCAAAGGCGATATCCACAAGCAGTTCTGGCGACAAATCATTTTGTGGCTGGCGAAGAAAGATGGACTCGAAACACGTGACGTCTGGGTGCAACTTGGTCAACGACGTTACGTACCTGGCGCTCCGATCCACTTCACCGCCGGTGCCAACTCGCAAAGTGGCGAGCCGCTGAAAGGGGTGACGATGGAAACGACCCTGATCAGCCCCGATGGCTCGCGAACTCCGCTGCGTGCGGTTCCTTCCGATAACATCCTGGAAGGGAACTTCGACGCCAGTCCGCAGACCGGCGACTACACCATCGAAGTGGTCGCGCAGCAAAATGGCGTTACCGTCGGCACCGGGCAGGGACGCTTCTTTGTTTACGACCAAGACCTGGAACTGAGCGATCCTTCCGCCCGCCCTTCGCAGTTGGCCGCCCTGTCGGCGATCACGCAAGATGTCGGCGGTCGGATGTGGACGCCGGAAGAGTTCTCGCAGCTGCTGGAAGAGATCAAGAGCCGCCCTCCCGAAACGGAAGTCGAAGTCCAGACGAAATGGACCTGGCCCGAATCGACGCGTGATAGCTGGATCAACCTGCTGTTGATTGTCGGTCTGCTGGGCTGGGAGTGGTATCTGCGAAAACGCTGGAGCATGGTTTAGATCGCCTGGGCGGCCTCGTATATTAACAAGCGTGAACGAACGCTTACTTCTGAACGAGGCCTGACCATGTCTGATCAATGGGACGCTTACCTGACCAATGTGAACGAGCATCCCGCCGCCATTCTGCTGGACATGGGAGCCTCGGACGATACTTCTAAAGCAGAACGTCCGCAGCTACTGCAAGTGACGTTTCAATTGAACAATCAAGATGAATACGGCCTGCCGACCAGGGACGAATTCAACGCCCTTTATCCCATCGAAGAAGCGGTCGCCGAAGCCATCGAGCAGGCACTGGGAGCCGTGCATGTCGGTTACATGACGACGCAAGGCAAGCGCATCCTCTGCTTCTATGCTGCCAGTGGCGAACAACTCGAAGAGGTGACCACCGCCGCCACGGCTCGCTTCACAACGCATCGCTGGGCCTGTAAGTCGCAAGAGGATCCCGATTGGGAGTTCTACTGGGATATCCTCTATCCCACGCCGTACGACATGCAGATCATGAACAATCAGAAGGTGCTCAAGGCCCTTTCCGAATCGGGCGATTCGCTCGAGAAGCCGCGGACAGTAACGCATTGGGCTTACTTCCCAACCGATGCCAGCCGCAGCGATTTCGTGATGACGATCTCGTCGCAGAACTTCGAGGTGAAGGACCTGATGGACGGCGAAGAGCCGGAAGACGATCGTCCGTTTGGTGTCTGCTTCGAGCGAGTCGACCCAGTGGACTTCGACGCGATCAACGAACTGACGCTGGGCCTCGTCCACGAGGTCCAGGAATCGGGCGGCACGTACGATGGCTGGGAGACTTCGGTCGAATCGGAATAGCTTGCCAAGAAACACAACAACCGCGGCGGATTCCCCTGCGACAAGGAATCCGCTCGCGGCTTCTGCTGGAGAGAACGTTGGGCGGCCCGACTACTTCGAGTCGTCCGCGAGATTCAAGGTAACCGTCGAGTAGTGACGGATCGTGTCGTACTTCTTCCCGTCCTGTTCGCCCTGATTTTCTTCGACGAGCTTGGCACGCACGGTGTAAGTGACCGGCTTCGCATCCTTGAGCAGCACATTGCCGGCGGCGTCGGTCTTGGTTTTGGTCTCGTTGTACGCGTCGTCCTGAATGACCACTTCCGCTTCGGCGACAGGCTTGCCGTCGAACTGCACTTGCAGCTGAATGCCATCCGCCGTGCGCGAAGGAACGATGTCGAGCGGCAACTTCTGGCTATCGCAAAGCGTCACGTTCGCCAGCGACTTGGTATCGATGTACTTGGCGTAGTACTTCAACCAGAATGGGCTATCTCCCTTGGCCAGCACACCGTAATCGCAAACCGCTTCCAGCCCTTGCCACTGAGCATTGGGCTGCTGCACGGTCCAACTGCCGTTGGTTCCTTCCACCAGCTTTTCAAGCTTTAGCGGAACGTACTTTCCATCGGCCGAGCGGGCAAAGACTTCCGACTGCTGAACGCGATCGAGCAGGTCGGCTTCGCTCGGCTCGGGTCCTTCGCCGAAGTAAAGCGAGGCCTGGTTGGGCTGCGACAAGGCAACCCAGACAAAGTGTGCGTGCGCCGACAATCCAAACGTAACGACCAGGGTCAATGCCAGCGAGGTCGTGATCCAATAACGAAACTTCATTTCGGTAACGATCCTAAGACAAGTTGTAAGCGATGCTTGCCGGCGATCGTCACCCGAAGGCTAGAACGCGCCGGAGCTTAATTGAAACAGCAGTGGGTTGGGTTTCCCCGCGTGAAATGTCGCGCTGAGGACACCTTTCTTTTCGTAAACCTTCGGAACAAATGCCTTCGGTACCGGGATCCCTTCGCCCCGCTGCACCGACTGCACAATCGCTCCGGCTCCTGGCTGCTGCGCGACGACGGTCACGTAGTACTCGCCAGGTTTGACCCAACTCGAGTTGGCTACGGTGAAGCTTCCTTGCGTGATCTCGGCCGTGATCTCTTTCGCCTCGGGGTTTCCCTTCGGCTTAAATCGGATGACCGCTCCATCCAGCGGCCTTCCATCTAAAAAGACCCGCCCCGAGATCTCTCCGGTCGTGCTCCCACACCCGGCACTCAACATCACGGCCCATGCCATCACCAGGCCAACACTCGCTTGAAATCGGAAACGAGACATCGTGCTGCGTCCTCGATCGACGTCTTCGACGGTGCCTGCCAGCCCAACGCCGGCAAACTTTCGATCGATTTTAGGACCGCGGCGATCGGCCGAGGATGGCGACCAAGGAAGCTTAACGGGAAGTTAAACCACCCCTCGTGGCCACGGCAGAAGAACTGCCAGGGGCGCTGGATGTCGTCCGAATTCCAGCCAGATCGCAATTTCCTGGATTGAAGCTGGCTGGCACGACTCGCTGGCAAGCTCGCTGGCAAGCTCGCTGAGAATTCGACCTGTGGATGGCAAATTCTCGCCGCACAGGTTGATACCGAGTATCAATATCGCTATAACCTACCAGAGCGTTAGCCAGTGTCAACGACATCAGCGATATTTTCCTCGGTTCCCATAGACCTGATTTCCCTCGAGATTTTCTCGCATGAATACGTCGCAACGTGATGCCAACATCACCTCGCCCGCCTCAAACGGACACGAAAACGCCCCTGCTCCCCAGTTCACCAAACGGACCATCCAGTCCGAGGAGATCATGGCCGGAGAGAAAGAAGTTTGGATCCAGCATGGCGATGCCATCTATCGCTTGTGCGAGACCAAATCGGGCAAGCTTATTCTGCAAAAGTAGAACCGGTACGGGCGACCACTTCGCGTCGCACGCGGAGTCGCTGCCGGTAATACTGCAGACCAGGAATGAAGAAGCTGCCTGCGGACACGATCCCAAACAGAATGTGGGCAGCATCAGGATAGATCGCCATCGGAATACTGCACGCAAAGAGCGCGAGGGCCTGGAAGTAAAACCAGCCGGTCAGGATGCCTCCCTTAATCAGGAAGATCATGCCTGAGATAATCGCTAATAGAGGCGACAGTTCGAGCGGTGCCAGCCCCAACAGCCATTCAATCGGAAACAGGCACGCCACGCCTATCAGACCTGCCCCCCATACGTGAGCGATCTGACGCTCGACAAAGGTCACCGGCCCCATGCGGCGGCGAAGATACCAGAAGCAAGCCGCCCAGATTCCTGAGATCACCGTCCAGATGGCAATGTAGTGCCAACGGTGGCCATCCTGGTTCCATTGCAGGTACTGCGTTGCCAGGCAGCAGATCAGCAGCACCAGGCTATGCCACATCCAAAGCAGGCCCCAGTTCTCTAGAACCTGGGCGTTGTGTGTCTCGCGGAACAGCCGCGAGAACACCTGCAGGAATTGTCCACTGCGAGCCGAGATCGCTTCATCGTTGAGGTACGCCTCGAAGTCGTCGCACAATGACTGAGCGTTGGGATACCTCAAGTCGGTCGGCTTCTGCATACAGCGCAGCGTAATCATCTCGAGATCACGATCGCAGCGCGGATTGACATGGTGCGGAAATGGCGGATCCTGCTCGAGAACTTTCAGCAGCACATCGACCGGCGTACGTCCTTGAAACGGAGGTTGCCCGGTCAACATGGCAAATAAGATCGTCCCCAGTCCATAGACATCGCTGCGGACGCCGACGGCACCTCGGTCGCCACTGGCCTGCTCGGGCGCCATGAAGGCAGGCGTTCCGAGGATGGCACCACTGCGGGTGATACTGTCGACATCGCTGGTTACCTGTTTCGCCAGACCAAAGTCGGTCACCACTGGCGAGCCTGTCTTGTCGATCAAGATATTCGACGGCTTCAGATCGCGATGCAGAATGCCATGTTGATGCGCTTCGTGCACGGCACTGGCCACGATCCGCATCATCTGGGCCGCTTCTTTGGCGGGCATTGGCCCCCGGGCCAGACGCTGCGAAAGCGTCTCCCCTTCGATGTATTTCATGCTGAAGTAGTAGCGGCCATCGCGTTGACCCACTTCGTATACCGGGACGATCCCAGGGTGGCTGAGCCGGGCGGCGGACTCGGCTTCCGCCAGAAAGCGGCTCAGTTCATCTTCCGAGGCAAGCTGTGCCTTGAGGATCATCTTGACCGCGACGATTCGGTTGAGACTTACCTGGCGGGCACGGTAGACGACCCCCATCCCCCCGCGGCCAATCTCTTCCAGCAGTTCGTAGTCGCCAAAGCGAATTGGCAACTGAAGCTGCGAGAGCTTCTCGGGCATCGGCTGTTCGTCGGGACCGGGCTGGGTTACGGAAAGATTCAGCGCGACGGCATCGGCCAGCATGACCGCCCCCCACACTTCCTTCAAATCTGCCGCCAGGTGCGGATGCTCTTGGACGACGGTATCTAGATCGACCACTTCCCCCTTTTGCATTCGCTGGGTCAACTCGTCCAGCAGCTGGGCCAGTTGTTCGTCGATGTGATCCTGATCGGTGGCCATGCAGCGTTTTGAGGGGAAGAGGTTTTATTCGTCGACGGCGGTTGGTCCCAGCAAGGCTCGTAAACGACGGATCGCACGCAGATACCGCATGCTGGCCGCAGCCGGTGTCAGATCGAGTGCCGCGGCAACGTCCTGATTCGAGAGTTGCTCGAAGTGTCGCATGATGACCACTTCGCGATCCTGGTCGTCCAGTTCTTCGATCGCGGCTTGGAAACGGATATGCAGCTCTTGCATGGTTGCCGCTGCCCCAGGCGTGGTATTTTGATCGCACAGCTGGGCGGCGAGATCGACCGACGACTGGTCCATGTTGAACCCGACGTTCAAGTTTTGCTCGCGGTCGACGCTCCGCTTGCCGCTGACGCGGTGCCGACGATGGGCGTCGATGATCCGATCTTTGGCCATATGCCGCAGCCACAAATGGAACGGCATCTTGGGTTCTGCCAGGTAATCGGTCAGGCGGCGGTTGGCGTCGACCAGAACTTCCTGGACAATGTCGCTGGCGTCGACTCGTTGCTGGATGCGTTTATCAAGCCGCATCTCGATCATACGGCGCAGCGAATCGCGATGACGCTGCAGAAGCGCATCCCGAGCCGAAGTGTCTCCATTTCGGGCTCCGTCCAGGAGCTGCTGCGTTTTGTCGGTTTCCGGCCACATACTGTTATTATTTTGGTCGAGAGGGGTAGGCAGCAAGCCGCCAAGGTAGAATTCCGGGGGAACTAGACCGGCATTAACCCACAAAACCGGGCAATCTGGTGTTAAAACGCATCCATTCTGCTAAAAAATCGGTGCCTGGGCGGAATCGTTTTCCCCGGTCACTTCGTCTAGTTAAGCATAAAGGCCCATTGTGGAGCATCCGCGTCGTGCAAGCAGTTCCCCCCCATCGGAAAGCCGAGGGGATTTGTTGGAGTCCCATTTTTCGGGTCTTCACGGGGAACTTTTGGGCACGTTGTACCACCTTTTGGGCAATATGGAGGACGCGCACGACGCCCTTCAGGAAACATTTATCAAGTGTTGGCGGCATCGAGATCAACTTCCCGAAATTGAGAATGTCAGGGCATGGATCTTCCGCATCGCCGTGAATACGGGTCGCGATATGCGGATGACGGCGTGGCGCCGGAAGCGTCAGGCCCTGGGAGACGAGCAGCAAGCGGTTCCCAGCAACGAGGCCACCCCGGCCTTCCATGCTCAAAGGTCTGAGCAAATGGAACACCTACGGATTGCCGTATCAGAACTGCGAGACGAAGAACGGGAAGTGTTCCTGCTTCGTCAGAACGGTGACCTGACGTACGAGGCAATCGCCGAGACGCTTTCCATTCCGCTGGGAACGGTCAAAACGCGAATGCGTATGGCCCTGACCCACCTGCGACAATATCTGGCCCCAGACGACCAACCACGAAAGAATCCCTTGTAACTTTCCTTCAGCGTACGAGAAGCCTCGGAGGCGACTCGTGCCCGGCAGCAACAAATTCAACCATGAACGATCGCGAGCTACTCCAGCAGCAGATGCTGGAACTGATTTACGGCCTACTCTCGGATGAAGAATCCGCAGAGCTGGTCGATCGTATCAGTTCCGACGGCGAGCTGGCCCGCGAATATGCCGAGCTGAAAGAACGGACCGAGCTGCTGGCCGAAGTCACCCGGATCGACCAGCCCCAGCCCGACTACGACAAGTGGAAGCGCGAAGCGGATCGCAACGACGATCGTCCGGCTCCGAAGGGTGCCGCCACGTGGGCTTCGCGAACGCTACAAGTCGTCGCCGCCCTGGCAGCCTGCTTGCTGGTCGCCGCCTTGGGTTACCCACGGCTGAGCATCGACACTGAAGAACAAACCTTGGCGATGGCTAAGCGGCAACAATCGCTGGCCAACAACTTCTTAAGCGTCTCGGTGAGCGGGCCATCGCTGATGGCAGCCGACGTTCGCAACGACTTCTACGTCTCGGTCGAGAACGCCGCCGACGAGCCCGTCGATGCCGAGGTCGAGTACACCTTCAAGTCACCAGAAGGCAACACGGTTTATTACGGCCTGACGCAAGCGGTCAACGGCCAGGTCGTTTGCCAGATTCCACCCGACGAAGTCTCGAGCGCCGCCAAGCTGGAAGTGGTCGCCAAGCATGGCCAATCGAAGAGCGAGCTGGGTCTCGACCTGGCCGTCGCTCCGCCGAAGCCAATCGCGGTGCTGCAAACCGATCGCGAAATGGTCGAGCCAGGCGAGCTTCTCAACTTCCGCGCGGTCGTCCTCGATCCACAGACCAATCGAGACCAGTCAGCCAATGTCGACTTCGTCTGGAGCTTCGCCCAGGGTGGTCCTAGAAATCATATCGCCAGTGCCGAGCGTTCGACGCTGAAAGGTGTCGCGCAAGGGCAAATGATGCTGCCGGCGGAAGAACGAACGCCGATCGTCGAACTCGGTGTGCAAAGTCCGCAGCTTCAAAACGCCTATCAGCAGCGGGCAGTCCCCGTGGTCGACAATCACCTGAACGGCGACGACGCTTACCTCGCGGAATCGCAGCGTCGATACGAGAGTGTCTACAGCAACAATCTAGCCAACAATGCCCGCGCCGCCCTTTTAAGTGGTGCCGCGACCTTGCCGTCGGTCGAAGCCAAACCGGAAGGTGGCCAATTGGTCGCCGGGGTGAAGAATCGCTTACGTTACATGGCCAACCGGGTCGATGCCGACCAGCCGCAGACAGCTCCACAGCTTCAGATCAACGGCGCCCCGGAAGCCCAGGTCGCTGCCAGCAACAAGCCAGAGCAGGCGTACGGCTACTTCGAGTTCGTTCCTGAAGCGATGCAAGATTACACGCTGGAAGTTTCTGAAACCGCGAAAGATTCGATCCAGCAGCCGATCGCCCAGGCCCTTCCATTGCCCGCCGCATTGCAGATCAACAATGGGGTCGCTCCGGCCGACCAGCCGCTGGAAGTTGAAGTCCGCGTCGCCCAACCGAACACCACGCTCGCGCTCGTTGCCGGTGACGACTACGCCACGATCGGACATAACGTCTGGAACGTCGGCGTGAACGCTCCGATCACGCAGCCGGTTCAGCTCGATCTACCCGCCGAAGCCACTGGCGCTCAGCGCGTCCGGCTTTATAGCATTCCTCAAGAAGACAGCGATTCCGATCAGAATCCACAGCTGATCGCTGAACGCATCATCTATCGCATTCCGGTTCAACGGTACGACATCACCGTCGATGGCCTGCCAACCGTCGCCCAGCCAGGTCAAAAGCTAGATCTGCAAGTTGCGGTTACCGACGAATACGATTCCCCTGCCCCGGCCACGCTGGGTGTGCAGATGGAACGTTTGTCGGACGTTCTTCCCCAATCGCAGCAACCGCTGGGACTGGAAGGGGAACTGTTCCTCAATCGTCGCGTTCAGGTCCCTCGCGGTGCTGCCGGCATGCCTGACAACGTTCGCGATCTGGAACAAGACACCGTCTGGTTCGACCAGGTGCTCGCTTTGTCGTCTTGGCGAAACGATGCCTCGCAAGTCGATTCCATGGGAGCCATGGCGTTTGGGATGGCTCTAGCAGCCGATACGTTACCGGACACCTCAGTCGATCTTCCCTTGCTACGACGCAGTAACAAGAAGGCGATCGCGTCCGACTATCAGAAGGCGATCGCTGCCCTGCATTCGGACTGGGAGAATCAGCTCGAACAAGTTCGCCTCACCTCAAGTTGGCTTCTGTCGATCGCCGGCAGTGTGCTGATTGTTTGCTTGATCGCTTTGGCCGTTCTGCAAGGCGTGTCGAAGATCAAGGTCTGGGGCCCTGGTCTGCTGGTCGCCCTTGGGGCGATGCTGTGGGGCATGATGTCGCTGAACCTTTCGCTGCCGAGCATGAGCACGACGAAGGCAATCCCTGACATGGTCGCGCTGAACGAACCAATCGCGAAACCAATGATGGCCGACCGCCACGACTTGAGCGACGCCAAGGCGACTATCGAAGAACGCTCGCTGCCAGATGGTGCCCTGCGAAAAAGTGCTCCGAAAGTCAGCGCGGCGAAGCTGCTGCAGCCAGCGGCCGAGTTCCAACGCAATGGCATGGCCATCGAACAACAACAAATCAACTTGAAGCAAGGCCGACCAAGCGTCGACAATCTCGCCAAGGGTGGCTTTGGCGGTGCGATGCCTAGCGCTGGAATGCCTGGCGCAGGGATGCCAGCAGCCGCGCGAAGTCAGGCCCCTGCCGCGGATGCCGACATGGGCGGCATCGGTGACATGCGAGGTATGGGCATGCCGCAACCAGGTCGAGGGATGGGACTGATGGCCCAGCCAGCCGACAATCCTTTCCCAAAGGAATCGGAATCGCTTCGCCGAAAGCTGCTTCCGCAACCGATCTTGTGGCTGCCACGTCTTTCGACCAACTCCGACGGGCAAGTTTCGATTCCGGTCGATCTGCCACAAGAGCCCGGTCGTTATCGCTTGCTGATCGACGCCCATGGTTCCGGACGAATCGGAACGGTGGTTCGCTACATCGAGGTCGCGCCGCTGGCGGTTTCTGAACCAGTCGCGCCGGCCAGCGAACCTGCCGCCGAAGAGTCTCCGTAACGAACATGCCGGATCTGCCGATCGCAGCGATTGCGATCGGTGCCGAGCCTGACAAACCGTCAGGCCTCGCTCGACGCTTCTTTCCCTACGGCGAAAACTACCTTGTGCCTCCGCTTTCACCGGAAAGCGATTCTCTTTGGCACCTACGTGCAAACGATTCGACTTCGGGAAGTATCTTTCGTGGATTTACCTGTCTGGCAGATCATCGTGCTGGCGATCGTCCAAGGGGTTGCCGAGTTCCTGCCGATCAGTTCGACGGGGCACCTGGTGGTGCTGGCCACGCTGCTCGATGCCGACGCCGACCACTTCGACCTGGTGGGGCTGAACATCGTGCTGCATGCTGGCACGTTGGGCTCGATCCTGGTGGTCTATCGCCAGCAGCTTTATGAAGCCCTGACCAAAGACCGGCGGCTTCTGTTTTTGCTGGTCGTCGCGACCATTCCGGCCGTGATCGCGGCGTTGGTTTTGAAAGCAACCGATACCGACTCGCTGCTCGAGTCACCGCTGGTCGCCGGAATTTGTTTGCTGGTGACCGGAACGATTCTGCTTCTGTCGCAGCGACTTCCGCAGACAAAACAAACCTACGAACAAACCTCGTGGTCGCAAGCCTGGTGGATCGGCTGTGCCCAAGCGTTGGCGATCCTGCCCGGCATCTCGCGCAGCGGTTCGACCATTTGCAGCGGCCAGGCCCTGGGCCTTTCCCGCGAAGGTGCCGCGACGTTCTCGTTTCTGATGGCGGTCCCGGCCATTCTGGGTGCCATCACGTTGCAAGTCGCCAAGAGCATCGGCGACTGGGACGACGCCTCGAGAACACCTGCCTGGCTACTGCTGCTGGGTGCGGCGATCTCGTTTGTGGTGGGATGGTTCTCGCTGGTACTGCTGATCAAGGTGGTCCAGCGTGGTCGCCTGCACTGGTTCGCGTGGTGGTGTTTTGCCGTTGGGTTGTTTGTCATCGCCTGGCAAGCGACGATAGACTGAGAGATCTCTTCCCCCAGGGCGAACCATCCGATGCAACTGTCTGAACTTCACCAGCAACTACTCCGCCACGACCGCACCAAAGACACCTACGCCGAAGGTGTGGTCGCGACCTTGCTGGCTGGCGCGATCCAACTGGAAGCCAGCGACGTTCACTTGCAGCCGACCGCGCAAGGCTTCGACGTGAAGCTGCGAATCGATGGGGTGCTGCAAACGGTCGGCAATCTGCCGCGCGGCGAGAAAACCGACACGTCTGCTCGGCTGAAGATCATGGCAGGCCTGCTCACCTATCGCACCGACATTCCTCAGGAAGGCCGCGTCAGCGAGCTTTCCCACGGGCACGAAGTCCGCGTGAGCACCTTTCCGGCCCTGCATGGCGAACGGGTCGTCATCCGTATCTTGTGGCAGAAAGAAACACTGCATCACCTGGAAGATCTCGGGCTCGACACGGCCACCACCAAGGAACTGGCCAGCCTGTTGCAAGAGTCGTCCGGCATGATCCTGATCGCCGGTCCAGCTGGCAGCGGCAAGTCGACGACTGCTTATGCCTGCTTGCGACATATCGACTCGCTGGAAGATGGCGGACGTAGCATCGTGACCTTGGAAGATCCGATCGAAACCGAAATCCCAGGCATCTCGCAAAGTCACATCCGTCCTTCGGCCGGGTTCGATTTCGCCACCGGACTTCGCAGCCTGATGCGACAAGATCCGGAAGTGATTTTGGTAGGCGAGATGCGTGATCCGGTCACCGTCGAAACGGCCATGCAGGCCAGCTTGACCGGGCAGCTAGTCATTAGCACGTTTCACAGCGGCAGCGCTGCCGAAGCGATCCGCCGACTGATCGACATGAACATTCCGACCTACATGATCCAGTCGGCATTGCTCGGCGTGCTGCATCAACGGTTGGTTCGCAAGCTGTGCGACTGTGCGGTTGCTTGCGAAGAGTCGCAGCGATACGGCTTCCGCCTGGAAGGCATGCGTCAGCCGGTAGGCTGCGAGAAATGCCGAGGCACCGGCTATCTGGGACGAACGCTTCTCGGAGAATGGCTCGTCCCGCATAAGCATCGCCTGGGACAGGTCGCGTTAGAGTCGGCGACGACGGCGATGATTGAAGCCTGGGCCCATGAAGCGGGCATGGCTTCGCGGTGGGAACAAGCCGACGCGATGCTTTCGGCCGGCATCACCAGCCCGGCGGAAATTCGCCGGGTGCTTGGTTTTCGCGAAATGCCTTCGTCCGGCTAACCAGGGGCCGCGGCCGCTTCCGCCTCGGCTTGCTGTTTCTGCACGACCATCGTGTCGATGATCCCCGCACCACAAGCGTCGCCGTAGACGTTAACGGTCGTACGCAAGCGATCCAGGAACCAGTCGATCGCCAGGATCGTACCGATACCAGTCAATGGCAGCCCGACCGCTTGCAGCACGATGACCATCGTCACCAGGCCTGCTTCCGGAATACCAGCCGCACCGACCGCCGCCAGCGATGCCGTCAGGAAGATGATCACCAGGTCGGCCATATCGAGATGGATGCCGAGCGTCTGGGCGATGAAGATCACCGCGACCGCTTCATATAGCGCGGTACCATCCATGTTGATGGTCGCCCCCAATGGCAACACGAACGAAGCCGAGCGATTCGAGACGCCGTTGTTCTCTTCCACGCATTCCATCGTCACCGGCAAAGTGGCCGCACTGCTGGCGGTACTGACCGACGTCAACAAGGCCCGCAACAAGTTGAACGTGTAAACGAACGGATTCCGTTTGCCCAATGCCCACAGCAAGGTTGCCAGCACGATCGAATGCAGCAGCAAACCAATCACAACCGTGGCGACGTACCAGCCGATCGCTTGCAACTGTTCGAGGAAGCCTGCCGCGCCGCCATTCTTGGCGATGTTGGAAGAGACCAGCCCGAAGATACCTATCGGCGCAAACATCATCACCATGTGCACCATCTTCATGACCGCCTCGTTACAGACGTTGAAGAAGCGGATGACCAGCATCCCTTCATCCCCGAGCGTCGTCAAAGCACCACCAAAGACGATTGCAAACACGATCAACGCCAGCACGTTGGTGTTGGTCGCCGCCAGAAACAAGTTCGACGGGAACATACCACTGCCAGGGTCTCCTTCACGGCCACGGAAGACATCCAGGAAAACTTCAATGGTCGTCTGCCCCTGCTTCGCTTCGACCGAGTCGGTTCGATACGCGAAGGTATCGTCGGCAGAGTTTCCTGGCTGAATGATGACCACCAGCAGAATGCCGATGAACACCGCGATCGCCCCGGTGCTGAAGTAATAGATGATCGTCGACAGACCGACACGTCCCATCTTGCGAACGTCCCCCAGCGAAGTGATCCCGCTGATCATGCTGGTCACCACCAGTGGAATGACCAGCAGTTTGAGGACCTGCAGGAACAAGTCGCCACAGAACTCGCAGATGATGTAAATGCCTTGCGGCACGCCGAGGTTGCCGGCAGCCTTTTCTTTCTCGACATCTTGGACCGTATCGCGGGTCGCGTCGATGCGGGCCTGGATCTTGGGCAACTGCCCTTCCAGACGATCGGCCTCTTTATTCAGCCGCTGAACTTCCTGCGGGTCGGTCTCGGCCTTGGCTTGCTCGCGGAACTTGGCAGCGTCCGCTTCTTTCTGCTCGATCGTCTTCTCGAGACGAGTCAGTTGCTTCTCGGGACCTTCCGAGGCCAGCCACATGGACTTCCCATAGACCAGACCCAGCGTCACACCTAAGAAGATGCCAACCAGGATGAGGATCAGACCTCGCATGCTGTTGTCGGTATGGGGTTTGTCTTGGGTGTCGCTCATTCGGGTTCCTCCCTCGGATTGCCGCGGCATTGCTAGTTGACCGCCTAAGATAACCGCCCCAACAACCGAAAACCCAGACAAGAAGGTCATAAATTGCCGCGTGAGAGCCATATATTGGAACCACAGCGACATTTGGACTCGGATTTGCTGGAAAAGTTTGTGTGGTCCCTCTTGCTACCCGGAGCGTATAATTCCCATAGATGGCCACCAATGCGGTTTTATTTACCACAGTGGCCAACTGGTCGTTTAGAGGAGTGAAACGTTCGCTGCTTCGCCAAGGAGATGAATAGCTATGAAATTGGTATCTCTTTTAGCGTCGATTGCCGCGCTGTGGTGCGTGCTGGGGGCCATTGTTCTGGGGCCCGGCATCCTGGCGTATCCGCTGGCCTGGGGTGCGGTCTTCGCGGTTTTGTTCGGGATTCATAAGGTTTTCGGCAGCTCGATAACCCCGTCCGACGCGACCCCGCAAGTCGAGAAAACGTCGTCCAGCAATGTTTCGGACAATGCGCTCTCGCACGATCGCTCGGCCGCCCTGGCTCGATAAGGCGATCGAAACGCTTCCGACTGGTTTCTCCTGCCGAGAAGGCGATTCTCGGCGGATGAAAAATCAGATGAATTTCTGAAGAAGCAAGAATTCTGCCTATACCTGAGGCATCTTCGTGCACACTAAAGCGGCTTTATCGGGCCGATCGCACCCCTAGCAAGCCCGTTGCCCCACTTCTAGACGGATCCCCTTACGCCGCTTGTGTATCAAATTAAGGGGTCGTATAATCGCCTTCACTGGCGAAGCCACCGCTCTTAGAGCGTTTTCACTTGGCGCAGACGCCAGGTTTTCTGGGCACGGATGTCTTGCCCGCTTGGGCACGCGCACGATGCGTGCTATAACGCCGGGACTACACCCCACTCGGGATCCTCCCGAGAAGACTACAACCATCGAATAGTTTGCAGCGAATCGCTCGCTGCTCGCAGAAGTTACCCCCTCAGGAGATTACGTACCGTGGCAGTAAAGGTTGCAATCAACGGTTTTGGACGCATCGGTCGACTCACCTTCCGCAACATGATCGCTCGTCCTGAGGAATTTGAGGTCGTCGCGATCAACGACCTGACCGACAACAAGATGCTGGCGACGCTGCTGAAGTACGACAGCACCCATCGCCGCTTCCCAGGCACGGTCGAATTTGACAGCGAAGGCCTGACCGTCAACGGCAAGAAGATCAAGGTTCTGGAAGAACGCAATCCAGCCAACCTCCCTTGGGGCGATCTGGGCGTTGACGTTGTGCTGGAAAGCACCGGCGTTTTCACCGGCAAGAAGACCGAACAGAAGCCTGGCTACGATTCGCACCTGGACGCTGGTGCTCGCAAGGTTGTTCTGTCGGCTCCTGCCAAGGACGAACCAGATCTGACCTGCGTTCTGGGTGTGAACGACGACAAGCTGACCGCCGACATGACCACCGTGTCGAACGCCAGCTGCACGACCAACTGCCTGGCTCCAGTCGCTAAGGTCCTGAACGATTCGTTCGGTATCGAAAACGGCTTGATGACCACCATCCACGCCTACACGAACGATCAGCAGGTGCTGGATCTTCCTCACTCGGATCCTTACCGTGCTCGTGCTGCTGCCCAGAACATCATTCCAACTTCGACCGGTGCTGCTAAGGCAGTGGCTCTGGCCATTCCGGAATTGAAGGGCAAGCTGACCGGTATCGCCATGCGAGTTCCTGTCCCAACCGGTAGCGTCGTCGACCTGACCGCTAACCTGTCGAAGGAAGCCACCGCCGAAGAAATCAACGCTGCCATGAAGGCTGCCGCTGAAGGTCCGATGAAGGGTATCTTGGCTTACACCGAAGACCCAATCGTCTCGTCCGACATCATTGGCGACCCACACAGCTCGATCTTCGCTGCTCCGTTCACCGCGGTCATCAGCGGCAAGCTGGTCAAGGTTGTCTCGTGGTACGACAACGAAGCTGGCTACTCGGCTCGTGCTGCCGACCTGGTCAAGAAGCTGGGCACCATGTAATTCGCCCGGCTTAATCGCCAAAACCATCAAAACCCTCGGATGGATCTTCCCTCCGAGGGTTTTTTCGTGCGCGCATTTCTTAGGGTAGATTTGAACAATTCATGACCGATCAAATTTTGCCTGTCCGATTCGCTTTGACACGGTTGGCCGAATGTCCGAACATTGGTGCATCTGCGTGAGCCCATCGCGCCCCGCCCCACTTGCTCTCAAGACTTCCAGTCCCTGACGACTGCTCAGCATTGCCATGAACCTGACCTTAAAATCAATCGGAATCGTTGCCCTGGTAGCCTCGCTACTGGCCGGCACCCAACTTGTTCAAGCCGCGGATGCCAAGGCACCGAAGCTGCCAAACGTCGTCGGCCCCGAGACGCCAGCGTTTGTCATGTCTGAATACATCTTTCCGGCCGAGAACCGCCCAACCCCCAACAGCCACGCTTCGACCGTCGTCGAAACACCAGAAGGCCTGGTTGCGGCGTGGTTTGGTGGAACGCATGAGAAGAACCCGGATGTCGGCATCTGGGTTTCGCGTCACACGCCCGAAGGCTGGACCACTCCGGTTGAAGTCGCCAATGGCGTCGAATCGGAAGAACTGCGATACCCAACCTGGAACCCGATCCTCTTTCAACCGAAAGAAGGACCGCTGATGCTGTTCTATAAGGTCGGTCCGAGCCCCAGCAGCTGGTGGGGCATGCTGATGACGTCGACCGACAACGGCGCGACCTGGAGCGCACCGAAGCGTCTGGGCGAAAACGAAGCGATCGGCCACTTGCTGGGCCCTGTGAAGAACAAGCCGATCCAGTTGGCGGACGGTACGATCTTGTGTCCTTCCAGCACCGAGACCAAGGGCTGGCGAGTCCACTTCGAGGCAACCAAAGACCTGGGGCAAACCTGGGAAGTGATTGGCCCGATCAACGATGCCAAACTGTTTAACGCTATCCAGCCAAGCATCCTGACCTATCAGGACGGCCGAATGCAGATCCTTTGCCGAACGCGAGAAAACGTCGTTGCTTCCGCCTGGTCGCAAGACGGTGGCAAGACCTGGAGTGCCCTCAGCCCGACCGATCTTCCGAACCCCAACTCCGGAACCGATGCGGTCACGCTGGCCGATGGCCGCCAACTGCTGGTCTATAACCACACCGTTCGCGAATCGGACTTCCCCGCAGGCCGTAACATGCTGAACGTGGCGATCTCGGAAGATGGTCAGGCCTGGCATCCGCTGCTGACCCTGGAACGCCAGCCAGGCGAGTACTCGTACCCGGCCGTCATTCAGACCGCCGACGGCAAGGTGCATATCGTGTACACCTATCGCCGCGAAACGATCAAGCATGTCGTACTCGATCCGACGAAGCTGAAGATCCCCACGGCCGAACCGATGAAGTAGGCCGAACACATCGGATCCGGCAAAATCGTTGCCGGATCCGCGGAATCATGCGATGCTAACTGGCAGTTGCTTTCGTCTGCCAGCGATTCCGCGAAGGTACTTCCATGGACTTTGAAACCGCTCCTGAGCGAGCTCCCGTCGACTGGATCACACCGGCGTGGAAACTTGGGCTGATCGCCCTGATGCTCGGCCTCTTCGCCGCCTTTCGTGGTCAGGTCGTCTTCGCTTCGCTCCCTTACCTTCAATACTTGCCAGGCACCTTGCTGGCCCTGGTGGCGATCAGCTATTTGCGACGAAGCCATGTCGCCCTGGCCGTGATCGTCGCGAGCTTCTTTGTCGGCGTGTTGTCGACGCCGGTCGTTCGGCCTGATCCACCGCGTCGCTGGTACTTGTTCCTGGAAAGCTTTGGCTGGATGAAGCTGACGCACAGCTTGCCGCTGCTGGGCTGCGTGCTTCTGGGAACGATCGTGGCGATTGCCTGGGTGGCGTGGAAATCTCGCTCGCCTGCCTCCCCCAAGACCGCTTAACAGACCGCTCGTTCGTTATCGCTTCGCAACGCCTGGCAGGCTTAACTGCCCACGACTGGCATCCGCGAGGCGTCCCTTCGCCATCTCGACGTACTTCTGCGATTGATCGATGCCGAGATAGCTTCGTCCCAATCGCTGAGCGACCAGCGCCGTGGTGCCACTGCCGAGAAACGGATCGAGCACGACGCCATCTTCCGGGCAGGTCGCATTGATGCAGGTTTCAACCAGCGTTTCTGGAAAGACGGCGAAGTGCGCGTCGCGGAACTTCGACAGCGGGATCGACCAGACTGTCCGCTTGTTGCGGCCCTTGGGATGAAAGGCCTGGTCCCAGCGAGCATCGTGCAGGTTGCTGCTGCCCCCATTCTTGCCTGCCTCTGGCGTGCTTCCGCGGCGATGAAAGTGGTTGCGGCCCCCCTTCATCTTGCTGTTCTCGCTGAAGGTGACGTGCGGCTCGCGAATGGCGTCGGCGTCGTAGAAGTACTGGTTGTTCTTCACCAGCAGAAAGACATACTCGTGATCGGTTGTGGGACGTGTCTTCACGCTGCTGGGCATGGCATTGGGTTTGTGCCAGATCACGTCGCTTCGCAGCTTCCAGCCATCACCACGCAAAGCCAGGGCGACTTGCCATGGCAGACCGAGCAATTCGCCGTCGAGGTATTTGTCGCCGAGTACCAGCCACAAAGCGCCGGTCTCTTTCAGCGTCCGGCGCACTTCGCGGAAGACTTCGACCAGGCTCTGGACATACTCTTCCGGCGAGGTCTCTTGGCCGATCTGATCGTCGCCGTCGTAGTTTCGCTGCTGAAAATAAGGAGGACTGCTCACCACGCAGTCGACCACTTCATCTGGGAAGCTTTGCAGCACATCGCGCGAGTGCCCGTGATAGACGGCATTCAACGCGAACTGGGGCGAGGTCTTCTGGGAACCCTTCCTTGGCATGCTGCCTCCTGGCGACTACATCTTTTCGACGGTATCGATGCCCAACAGATTCAGGCCTTGTTGTAACACCCGAGCGGTCAAATCGCAAAGCAAGAGCCGGCTGTTCTTCTGCTCTGGGGTGTCCGCCTTCAGCACTTTGCACTGATCGAAGAACGTGCTGTACGACTTGGCCAACTGATCGAACAAGTAGTTCGTCAGGTAGTTCGGGCGATAGTCGGCCAGCACATCGTCCAGGGCTTCCGAGAACCGCAGCACAGCGATCGCCAACTGACGCTCGGCAGGATGCTCGATGACGATCTTCGCGCCGCTGGTTCGCAGCGTGGCGATGTCGACTTCACCGCGACGGAAGATGCTCTGCACGCGAGCATACGCGTACTGCATGTAGGTCGCCGTGTTCCCCTGCAGGGCCAGCATCTTGTCGTAGCTGAACTTGTAGTCCGACTCGCGGTTCTGCGACAGGTCGCCATACTTCAGCGCGGCGATCCCGACCGTTTCCGAAATTTGCTTCCGCTTGGCGTCATCGAGTGTTGGACCTTCCGGAGCGGCATCGTCAGCATCGCTCACCACTTTGAAGGCTCGCGAAACGGCTTCGTCCAGCAAGCCTTCCAGCCCGACCGTATCGCCGGAACGGGTCTTGAACGGCTTGCCATCGTCCCCCATCACGGTGCCGAAGCTGACATGCTTCAGCTCGATATCGTCGAAGCCCCACAGCCTTGTCGCGGCGAACAACTTGTCGAAGTGCTCGCCCTGGCGGAAGTCGACGACGTACAGAATCGCATCGGGCTTCCACGTTTCCATCCGGTACTGAATCGTGGCGAGGTCGGTCGTCGAATAAAGGAACGCGCCATCTCGCTTGCGGATGATCATCGGAGCCTTGAAGCCATCCAGGAAAACGCACGTCGCCCCTTCCGACTCCTTCGCCAAGCCCTTTTTCTCGAACTCTTCGACCACCGTTGCCAGTCGATCGTGATAGAAGCTTTCGCCAAGCTGATGATCGAAGGTGACCTTCAGCCGTTCGTAGACCCGTTTGATTTCATCTTCGCAGTACGGCAGGAACTCTTTCCACAACGCGAGGTTCTGTTCGTCCCCTTGGTGCAGCTTGACCGTCTCTTGCAGAACGGCCTCGGCGATGTTGGCGTGCTGGGCTGCCATCTCGCTTGCCTGAGGTGAGTCTTCGGTCTTGGCAATCTTGGCCTGTGTGGCGGCGATGTCTTTACTCAAGTCGTCCATCTGCGATTGCAGGCGACCAAGCTCTTTCTTTTGCTTCTTCGCTTCCGCCTTGTCGGCAGGTTCGCCGGCCGCTTTCAGCGCTTCGCATTCCGTGGTTCGTTCGGCCAACTTCGCCTGGAGTATCGGCAGTTCCTTCTTGGCATCGAAGTAATCCATCAAGCCGCGCACGACACGATAGATTCGCGACAGCTCAGGCACCGGGGCGGCCTTGTAGGCATCGGCGTCGGCAAAGTTCTTGTAACCATAAATGATCATCCCAAACTGGGTTCCCCAGTCGCCGAGATGGTTATCACTGATGGCGTTGTGCCCCATGAATTTCAAAGTTCGACAGATCGCGTCACCAATCACCGTGCTACGGATGTGCCCGACATGCATTGGCTTGGCAACGTTCGGCGAAGAGTAGTCGACGATGTAGGTCTTGGCGGTCTCGGCCTTGTCGACACCAAGACGCGGATCGGCCTGGGCAGAATCGAGCTGCTGTTGAATCCACGAGTCGCGAAGCTTCAAGTTGATGAAGCCTGGTCCGGCGACTTCCGGCGTTTCGCACAAGTCGTCCAGTTGAACGGCAGCCACGATCTCGGCAGCCAGGTCACGTGGCGACTTGCCTACCTTCTTGGCCAGGCCCATCGCAAAGTTGGCCTGGTAGTCGCCAAACTTCGGATCGCCAGCCGGGCGGATCATGTCCAGCAACGGAGCAACATCGTCCGTCATCGGCTGAAGGACAGGCTGAAACCGGGCACGCAACAGGGCAAGAATGTTCATAGCTTGGCTTAGAGAAAAATTCTGTCGTAACTCTTCTTGTCCCCTCTCCCTTGAAGTGAGAGGGCCAGGGTGAGGGATTACAGACCTCGATGCCATTTTGCAGAGAAGCGTCCACGCATCTTCTCGACATCCATCGGGAGCCAACCCCAGATCCTATTTGAAACGCTGGTACTTGCTTCACCCCTCATCCTAACCCTCTCCCCGAAGGGGCGAAGGGACGGAAAGACGCGAAACAAGCGACCTTGGATCAGATAGGCCTCAGTTTCCGATTATCACCCAGATACGGTCCCAGGGGGACCCGGGGAAAGACTATTCGCCGGGGCTGCGAAGGATGTTGGTCATATCGACCTTCTTGGCGTCGCCCCACAACTGTTCCAGCTGGAAGTATTCGCGGGTCTCTTCATCGAAGAGGTGGCACACGACCGTTCCATAGTCCAGCAGGATCCAACGGCTTTCGTCGTATCCTTCACGCCCCATGCGGCGGTCGCCCATCTCTTTTTCGAGCTTGTCGTCGATCTCTTCGCTCATGGCGTGCAACTGGCGGCGGCTGCCACCGGTGCCAATGACGAAGTAGTCGAAGATCGGCGTCAGGTGCCGCATGTCGAGGATGCAGATATCGCGCCCCTTGTTGTCTTCAATCACTTGCGCGGCGGCGGCTGCCAATTGAAGGCTGCGATTGTCGCCGTCGGCGGCGGGAGTTTCAGGCTTTTCGGAATCAGTCACGCGATTGCTTTAGATAACAGGAGACGAATGTAGTTTGGTACGTGGGCCAGATTAGGCCGAGGTATTCGCATGAGTTTTATGGCCGCCAGATCCGCCCCCTTCGAGCGATTCGTAGCGACCGAAGATCATGCGGCCAGCGCTGGTCTGCAGCACACTGGTAACCAGAATGCGGACCTGCGAATTGATATGATCGCGACCACCTTCGACGACAATCATCGTGCCGTCGTCCAGGTAACCAACCCCTTGGCTGTCTTCTTCCCCCTTTTTGACAATCCGAACCGAAAGATGTTCGCCTGGCAAAAAGACGGGCTTCAGGGCGTTGGCGATTTCGTTGAGGTTGATCACCTCGACGTTATGCAGCTTGGCCACTTTGTTCAGGTTGTAGTCGCCGGTGACGATCTTCCCTTCCAGCAGCTTCGCCAGAAGGACCAGCTTCATATCGACCGGCTGCCCTTCCATGTCGGGCGTTTCGCGGTCGTGGATCTTCAGGTCGACCTGATCGTTGTTTCGCAAGCGATTCAAGATGTCGAGCCCGCGACGTCCGCGGCTGCGTTTCAGCTTGTCGCTACTGTCGGCGATGCCCTGCAGTTCCGCCAGAACGAACCGAGGCATGATCAGCACGTTGTCGAAGAACCCGGTCTCGACCACGTCGGCGATCCGGCCGTCGATCACGATGCTGGTATCCAGCACGTAAGGCTTCGGACCCTTCACTTCCTTCGCGAATTCGACGTAAGGAATGATGAAGCGGAAGTCATCTTTGGTTTGCAGCACGAGGCTAATACAGGAATAGCACAGCACCATCCCCACCACTAACTGCAGTGCCCGGTGTGCCGTCACGGCCCCAGGGTTTTCGGTTGGGAACCAGACCTGCGTAATAAGCCCGAGGATATACGTTAAGGAAAGTCCGACCAGCAGACCAAAGTAGACGCCTGAGATGGTGTCGTATCGCTTGTTTTTGACGCCGATATCGATGCCGATGACACCAAATGCCAGGATCAACACCCCGATAAATGCCCAGAAGGGCTGATCTTGCAGCGCGCTACGAAAGGCATCCACCTGAATGACGGTGATGCCCACCCCGGCCGCCACCAGGATGAAAACGATTCTAAGAACGATCAGCGCCACGAGAGACCCTGCAGGAGCCGACCCGATACGAGGCGGTTGCGCCAGCAACCCCCATCCAGGCAGGTCGAGCTCCCCTTAAAAGATAAACCTGTTCACTATTCCGAGTGCGTATTCTACTCCGCAATTCTTCGGAAAGCATCCCCATAGACTACCGAAAATGGGCGTCAAACTCCCGTTGGCAGTAGGAGTCGGTCATGGTTCCGATGTAATAGCCGACCGTCCGAGGCAGCCCCCAAACGTCGACCCATTCCGCCAACTTTCCGCGGATCAGTTCCGGCCGTCGAAGGTACCCGTCGTACATCCGCCGAAGCTGATCTTGCCCCCGTTCACGGAACTCGACGATGTCGGGATGGCGGTAAACACGATGAAACAGAAACTGTTCGAGCTTCGTCTTTTGCGCACGCAGATCGTCGCTGACCGTGACGATCGGCTCGCACATCTCCGCCTCTTCCGGCGTCTGCGGACTCCACTTCGCCAGACGCTCCAACGCGGTCTCGGTGACGTCGGTCACTTGCAGGTCGATCAATTGTCGAATGACCAGCTTCCGCAGCCGGCGTCCCGTCAGTTCGCCGTAGCGCTGATAGACCCGCTCGGCACTTTGGGCAAACAGTGGAATCTGCATCAACTCGTCGAAGGTGACCAGTCCCAGCTTCAAGGCGTCGTCGGCATCGTGAGCGTCGTAGGTGATGCTGTCGCACGACTCGACCGTCTGGGCTTCCAGCAGCGGCCGCAGAAAGGTCATCTGCCGCTTGTCGACGCGGGTATGCTGCCCTTCCAGAACCTCGTAGGTCAGGTTCAATCCATCGTAATGGGGACTGCGAACTTCCAGGTGCTTCACCAGGATCAGGCCGAACGCGTTGTGCGAGAAACCGCCACAGTCGACCATGCATTCCTTCAGCACATCTTCGCCGGTGTGGCCGAACGGTGGATGGCCGATATCGTGTAGATAGCCCAGTGCTTCGATCAATTCTTCGTTCAGGCCCAGGCTGCGGCCGATCGTACGGGCAATGGTGACGACTTCGATCGTGTGCGTCAGACGCGTCCGATGATAGTCGCTGATATTCATGAAGACTTGCGTCTTATCGGCCAGGCGACGGAAGGAACTGCTGTGGATGATCCGGTCGCGATCGCGTTGGAATGGCGAGCGGTAAGGGTGGTCGGGCTCATCGAACTCGCGACCGCGCGATTGTCGGCTCCGCAGCGCGTAGGGCGCCAGCAGCCGCTCTTCTCGCTCGTTGTAATTCATGAAACTTCGCATGGTTCCTTCTGCGGGACGCCTCTCGATTTCCGGTGTCGATGCGGTTCGCAAGGCAAATCACATCCGGTTGCAGCCCCTGAATCGTTCCCTTTGGGCTACGCCCCTTAAGATATCGCCCATCGGCCGTAACTCCCAGTATAGGCCTAAGTTCGGTGCGACTTACTGACGCTGGAAATCCACCTAAGGTGTTGCGGCTTATCCCACGTAAGTGGTTCGGCGCCTCACCTCTAGTTGCCACCTCTGACGGGCCCTGTTAGCCTGAACTGAATTAGCGCTCGTCATTTATACCTTTAAGGTCGGGTTTGCCCCATGGCAGGGGCAGGCGTGAGGCCCGGTCTTTCCAGCCCAGCATGATTGTCTGCCATCGTGGATTTTCATCGAGACAAGCTGTCTGCCATTGATCCGACGCAAGATGCTTCTTGCATCAGCGTTCGCGGGGCACGTGTCCACAATCTCAAGAACGTCGATATCGACCTGCCGCGGGACCAGTTGATTGTCATCACTGGTCCGAGTGGTTCCGGGAAAAGCTCTCTGGCGCTCGACACCTTATACGCCGAAGGACAGCGGCAATATGTCGAAAGCTTGTCGGTCTATGCCCGGCAGTTTCTCGACCAGATGGAACGCCCCGACGTCGATCTGATTGTCGGCCTTCAGCCCACCATCTGCATCGACCAGCGAACCGGCAGCCAAAACCCACGCAGCACCGTCGCCACGATCACCGAGATCTACGACTACCTGCGCCTGCTGATGGCACGCCTTGGGCAGCCTCACTGCTGGAAGTGCGGTCGCGAGATCACCCAGCAAACGGCCGAACAGATTCAGGA
The DNA here is from genome assembly GCF_039541315.1 of Bremerella cremea. GTDB lineage: Bacteria > Planctomycetota > Planctomycetia > Pirellulales > Pirellulaceae > Bremerella > Bremerella cremea. The sequence continues at coordinate 2,070,468 of NZ_BAABFZ010000003.1, forward strand.
TCGCCTGCTGGCCCTGCCTGAAGAAACCAAGCTGATGATCATGGCCCCCATGGTCCAGGGACGCAAAGGAGCCCACAAAGAAGTCATTGATCGGATCCGACGCGAAGGCCTGCTGCGGGTTCGTGTCGACGATGAGGTCTATCAGATCGACGAAGTTCCGGAACTGAATCCGAAGAAAAATCACACCATCGAAGCAGTCGTCGACCGGATCATCATTCGCGAAGGTCTGCGATCGCGGATGAGCGACTCGGTGGCGATGGCCCTGAAGCTGGCCGACGGCCGCCTGCTGTCGTGCCACCTCGACACCGAAATCATCGACCCAGACCATCCCAAGGGAACCTGGATCGACCAGATCTTCAACACCGAACTGGCCTGCGTCGAATGTAACTTGAGCTTCATCGACATCGAGCCACGCACGTTCAGCTTCAACAGCCCGTACGGTACCTGCCCCAAGTGCGAAGGCCTGGGCATTTGCGAAGAGTTCGATCCCGATCTGGTCGTGCCTGATCGCGAGATTTCGCTGGATGATGGAGCGATTGCACCTTGGCGGGGCGTGACCGCCTCTTCGTTGACGAAGCTCAGCAAAGGACTCGATGCGTTTCTGACCAAGCAGAAAGTTGATCGAACCTCGAAGCTGAGCGACTGGAGCGAAGAACAGCGGACGAAGCTTCTTTCCGGCGATGGCGACAAGTTCCTCGGCGTGCTGATCGCGCTCGAGAAAGAGTTTGTCACCACCACACGTAAGAAGCGGCTTGAACAGCTCTCGAAGTTCCGTGGCAAGCTCCCCTGCCCTGCCTGCCATGGTGCACGATTGCGTCCCGAGGCTTTGGCCGTCCGGGTCGCCGATCACAACATCCACGAGATCGTCCGCAAGAGTATCAACGATGCCCGCGGCTTCTTCGATGAACTTGAGTTCGACGAACACGAGAGCCTGATCGCCACGCCCATCGTTCGCGAGATCGCCAAGCGTCTCGCCTTCCTCGAGAAGGTCGGGGCCGATTACTTAACGCTCGACCGCGCGGCCGATACGCTGAGCGGTGGCGAACTACAGCGAGTTCGCCTGGCGACCGGGATCGGCAGCGGCCTGGTCGGCATCTGCTATATCCTCGACGAACCATCGATCGGGCTTCATTCGCGTGACAATCATCGCTTGATCGAAGCCCTCGTCGAACTGCGAGACCACGGCAACACCGTGATCGTCGTCGAACATGACGAGGCGATCATGCGGGTCGCCGATCGCCTGGTGGACGTCGGTCCTGGGGCAGGTCATCGCGGCGGGCAGATCATCGCCGAAGGGACGCCTGCGGTGGTCTCGGATGTCGATGGTTCGATCACCGGCCAATATCTTTCCGGCCGAAAGAAGATCGAGATCCCCCCATCGCGTCGCAAGATTGCCAAGACACGGATGATCTCGCTGGAAGGTGCCACCACCAACAATCTGAAGAACGTGGGCGTGCAGGTTCCGTTAGGTGCATTTGTCTGCGTAACCGGCGTGAGTGGCAGCGGGAAGAGTTCGCTCGTCAACGAAACGATCACGCCAGCTTTGCTTCGCCGACTCGGCCAACCGTCGCAGCGACCCGGTCCGTTTACCAGCCTGCGTGGTACCAGCCAGATCGACAAAGTGATCCCGATCGATCAGTCGCCAATCGGCCGCACACCTCGTAGCAACCCGGCCACCTATACCGGCGTGTTTGACGAAATCCGAAAGGTGTTCGCCGAAACCCGTCAGGCAAAACAGTATGGCTACAAAGCGTCTCGTTTCAGCTTCAATGTGAAAGGCGGTCGCTGCGAAGAATGCCAGGGGCAAGGTTTGCGGAAGATCGAAATGAACTTCCTGCCAGACCTCTTCGTCGAGTGTCCCGCTTGCCATGGCAAACGGTTCAACCGCCAGACGCTGCGAGTTAAATACAAAGATCAATCGATTGCCGACGTGCTGAACCTGCCGATCGAAGAAGCGGCCGAGTTCTTCGACGCGGTCCCCACGATTCATCGTGTGCTGGCCAGCTTGTGCGACGTCGGCCTTGGCTATCTTTCGCTCGGCCAACCCAGCACGACCCTTTCCGGCGGTGAAGCCCAGCGTATTAAGCTGGCGACCGAGTTGGCCCGAACCGAAACCGGTTCGACGCTTTACGTCCTCGACGAACCAACGACCGGTTTGCACTTCGAGGACATTCGTCGTCTGCTGTCGGTCTTAAGCCGGTTGGTCGACAAGGGAAACACGGTGCTGGTGATCGAGCACAACCTGGACGTGATCAAGTGTGCGGACTGGCTGATCGATCTTGGCCCCGAAGGTGGCTCTGGCGGCGGTCAGATCATTGTGACCGGAACGCCGGAGCAAGTCGCCGAATGCGAGGCGAGCTATACCGGTCAGTATCTCAAACCATTGCTTAATGGGCACGCCGGCGAATAATTCGCCGTGGGGCTCTTCCCCGATGTGATTTTCGAACTCTCTCGCGATCAAGGCGCTTCGATGGCAGATATTCAAACGGCAACGTTCGGCGGTGGTTGTTTCTGGTGTACCGAGGCAGTCTTTCTGGAACTGCGTGGTGTGCAGAGTGTCACCTCTGGTTATGCCGGCGGTCACGTTGCTAATCCGACCTACGAACAAGTCTGCACCAAGACGACCGGGCATGCCGAAGTGATTCAAATCACGTACGATGCCGACGAGGTGAGCTACGAAGACCTGCTCGAGATCTTCTTCCAGACGCACGATCCCACCACCAAGGATCGCCAAGGGAACGATGTCGGACCGCAGTATCGCAGTGCGATCTTCTATCACTCGCCCCAGCAACAAGAAACGGCTGAGGCATTCATTCAGAAGTTGACCGAAGCAGGCACCTTCGCCGATCCGATCGTCACCGAAGTGACCGAGATCAACAACTATTACCCGGCCGAGAACTACCATCAGGATTACCTGGCCAATAACCCAGGCAATCCTTACTGTGCGATGGTCGTCCGTCCGAAGGTCGACAAGTTCCGCAAGCAGTTCGCCGACCGTTTGAAGTAAGGCCGGCGATCTGCCAAACGCCGCTTACTTGCGTTCAAACTTGAACTTGAAGCGGTCGTTCTCGGTGTGGGCTTCGTCGAAGATTCGCTTTACCTGGGCGACCACTTCGGGATGCTTGTCGGCGACGTTGTTCTGCTCTTCGAGATCTTCTTCGATGTTGTAGATCTCGATCGGGGCGTTCGGCTTGTTGGTCATGTTCAGCTGAATCCCCTTCCACTTGCCCAGGCGAACGGCTCGCTTGCCGCCTCGCTCAAAGAACTCCCAGTACAAGTACTCGTGCTGCGGCTGGTCTCCCTTGCCGGTCAGCGTGGGCACCATGCTGATGCCATCGAGACCTGCGGGAACCTCGACGCCGGCCAGTTCGCACAACGTGGGCAACACGTCCCAGTGGGCGCTGATCATGTCGCTCTCGGTGCCGGCTTTCACGTGGCCTGGCCAACGCACCATGAACGGAGCGCGGATGCCGCCATCGGTCAGATCACGCTTGTGACCGCGGAAGGGTCCGTTGCTGTTGAAGAACACCGGATCGTGGCCACCCTCTTGATGCGCGCCGTTGTCGCTCGAGAAGAGAATGATCGTATTGTCGTCCAGCCCCAGTTCCTTCACCAGATGCATCACGCGGCCGACATCGTCATCCATCTTGGTGCACATGCCCGCGAACGCCGCGATTGGGTTCTTAACCGGTGGGCCAGCGTACTTGCCGACCTTGTCTTCAAACTCCGAGAACTTCTCGCGGAAGGGCTTCACGTACTCTTCCGGCACATGCATGGCCGCGTGCGGAATAGTGATCGGCAAGTAGCAGAAGAACGGCTTGTCTTTGTTGTCGCGGATGAACTGCAACGCATGGTCCATGATCAGATCGTGCGAGTAGGTCTTACCGTCGAGTTCAATCTTCTTCTGGTTGTCGTACATCCAGGTCGGGTAATAGGTGTGGGCGTTACGCTGGCAGTTGTAGCCATAGAACACGTCGAAGCCTTGATGATTCGGATCCCCTTCCGAGCCTGGATACCCCAGGCCCCACTTACCGAAAGCCCCGGTCGCGTAACCAGCCGTCTTCAGCAGTTCCGGCAAGGTCACCGTGTCGCCTGGCAAGGGCTCTTGCCCGACCGGCTTCACCTCGGCATTGCCACGCACCGGGGTGTGCCCTGTGTGCAGTCCGGTCATCAGCACGCTTCGCGTCGGAGCACACACGGTACTGCCCGAATAGTGCTGAGTGAACTTCATCCCTTCGGCGGCCAGACGATCGAGGTTAGGGGTCTCGAACTTTTCCTGACCGTAGCACCCCAGGTCGCCGATCCCCAGATCGTCCGCCAGGATGTAGATGATGTTGGGCTTTTTGGTCTCGGCCTGGGAAGTGCTGACGAAGCAGCACCCGAGGATCGCGAGCAACGTGAATGATAGAACTCGGTTCATGATCGGTTTCGTGGAGGAAAGGACTGGTTAGTTGAACGTTCGATCGGTGGCAACTAGACGCCGACGCACTGTCGAACCATTTTCATCGTTTTCTGTTGGCGGTCAGCCACCACGGCTTGTGCCTTGGCGACCCTGGCTTGGGCTTGTTCTGGCTTCTGCACCATCTCGAGCACCGTGGCAGGATAGTTGGCAACCTGCTTCGGCTGATCGATATCGAACAACCAATCGCCCAGGCCGATATCCTTCCACATGAATCCCTTCGAGGTCTGCTCTTCAAAGCGACCGACGATCGCCGGCACGCCGTTGCCAATACACATGATAGGGGAATGCATCTCGAGCCCGAAGAAGCCTGCCGAGCGGATGTACGTGCTCAGGGCCTGGTCGGTCAGCCAGAACTTCTCGCGCCAGACAACCTTCTGCTTGATGTCGTCCGGCAACTTGTCGTAAATATTGTCTTTGCCGACCTGCATCTGGGTCATGTCTTCCGGGCAGAGCAACACCTTGTAGTCGGTTTCGGTCACAATTTTGGCGATCGCTTCTCGCAGCGGGGCATGATCGTGATCTTTCATTGCCTCGTTTCGTTCGTGCCGCTTCTCGTCGAGCGTCCGCCCTTTCTTCACCAGCCAATAAGGCGTGTAGCGAAGTCGCGGGATGCAGCAGACGAACTTGCCTTCCTCCAAACCGCTTTCTTTCAGGTACGCTTCCGCCGCAGCGTCGTCACGCAGATCGCATGCGAACGCGCCATCGGGACCGAACTCCATGACGGGGCTCTTGATGCCATCCTTCTTCCCCTTGGCCAGCGAGACCGTATCGCGGAAGTAGACAAACTTGGCCTGGCTCATCAGGTCGATCGTTTCCGCATCGGAACCACCGTAAGTGATGCCGTAGATGCCAAACGGTTTGCCAGTGGCGGCGACGTACTGACCGACATCGCGGCGAGCCACGAACGACGGGCCAGAGCCATGCAGCAGAAACTCGCTGGCATCGATCGCTTCCTGCAGATCGGCATTGGAAGCCCTTCCACTCTTGCCGATCGAACCTTTCACCACCTTCAAGTTCGGGAACCGCTTTTGTTCCATGTGGTGGACTTCGTCCGAGAAATCGCCGGAAGCCCACAGCGTGACGTCTGCCTCAGGCACATGCTTCTCCAGCAGTGCCATCACGCCCGGTGTGTGGGCGATGTCGCCGATGTTCACGACCTGCCACGAGGACCGAAGGATGATTCGAGGCCGCTTGGCCGGGGCGGCATAAACGTTGGTGGCGATCGCCGCGGCCATCGATGCTTGCAGGAAAGTACGTCGTTTCATGGGGGCAAAACCTGAAGGGGCAAGTGGGTGAGAAAGTGCGTCAAGCAACTACGGCTGCGACTTTTTGTTCAAGGCATCGACATTCGCCGAAGCGTGTAGCTGGGCGATTTCTTCGTCGGTGAGTGCTCGATCAAAGACCGCCAATCCACCGAACTTCCCTTTGGTGGCCTCTCGCAGAAACGAACCGACCGCATAGCGTGCCCCCACGGTAAAGTCGGCCCCGCCATCTGGCTTTGTTTCGGAATGCTTGGCAGGGTCGTAAGCAAAGATACCTCGGCCGTGATAGTAAGGATTCATCCCGCGATCCTTACCTTCGGGACCTTCCTGGGTGAAGTAGCGATCGTCGCGACGATCCTTCTTCGCGTCGAGCTTACGCTCTTCAAAGGTTCCGTTGATGTATGCCTTGATGTACTCGCCATCGTAAGTGAACGCGAGCGTGCACCACTCTTCTTCCGGGACTGGCTGCTTGGTAGCGGCATAGTCAGCACACCACGGGAAGGCGGAGCCATCCGCGCGACGCGTGACGCCACCTTCGCTGCTGATGTGCGGGACCAACTGATTCGGTCCGCCGTAGGTTGGCATGTTCATCAGCATCGCATACTGACGCGTGCCGCTATCGTCGTCGCGTCCCTTTCCTTCGCTCCACATCCCAGCGATCGTTCGGCTTTGGCGAAGATCGATAATCCGCACGACGGCGAACATGCTGACATGAGCTTTCGGACCGCTGATGTTCAGCTTACCGGTCTTCGCGTAGTCGAGCTCCAGATACTGCTTGCCGTTGAGCTGCAGGCTATGCCCGGAGTAAGGTCCTTCGTCAGCACGGGGGATCGGGCCGTTCACTTCCTGGAGCGGATAGGTTCCTTCCGGAGCGATCGACTTCCGCGCTTCGCCTGCCTCTTCGCCGAAGGTCCAGAACGCGACGAGGTTGGGAGTCTTCAAGACGACCGATGGATCGCCGGTCGGTTCGTCCGCCAGCAGCGTTGTAGTCGGAGCAGCGAGCAGCATCACGCCCAGCAGCAGCGCTGGGGTCAGAATGGTTCGGAACATGGGGCAGGTTCTCGGACAGGTTGGTCAGGGGAAGTCGAAATCGACGAGAACGGCCGCCAAATGGGGCGCGGCCGCAGTCCCGATATTAATCGATCTCAATCCACCATGGAACCTTTGCGAGGCGGTCTGCCGGAAGTCCCCTACGGCGAAGCGGCTGGGGCAGCGTCGACGCCGGCCAGCATTTCGTCGAGCGAGAGCTGCATGAAGTCGGCTCCCGTTGCCGTCATCGGCATGTCCATCGGGCAGCACGAATCGGCCGGGCAAGTTCCTTCGCCCAAGCTGCAACTCGCCCCGGTCGAGACCGGCACGGTGCGATTGGTCCGCGGCCCCTTGCCACAGCAGCGATGATTGGTCGACGTGGCGGCAAAGAACGACTGCTGGACGTTCTCTGGCAGATAACGCGAAACCGCAACGGCGGTCTCAGGCGAGACGACCGTGATGATCAAGGCGAGCATTACGAGCCCGGCGATGCCATAAGCAGACTTCATCATCCAATTTGTGGCAGAGCGATGTTGGCAGCCTGTCGAGGCGTTGTCGGCCAAATTGTCAGGCTTTTCCGCAGAGGAACTCGGGAAATCATTCGAACTTTGCATCTTTCACTCCTGTCAAAGCGACGGGAAATACTTTCAATTATGATGTGTAATAACACCATTTTGTGAAGTCCCTCCACGCTACTTCTGTATGCCAGAACACGCAAGTGAGATCTTCCCTAAGGAAACCCTACGGGTAGCCAGCCCCCCCAGGCGAGCCTTCGCATCTGCATTTGCGCCCGGTAGCATTTTTGATAGCCTCGAGCTCAACACGGACCTGGTAATTTCAGGCCCGTTCAACCCCCACGACCCAAAATGCAAAGTCCCATGATTGTCATGCCTCCTTCCGCGCAAGAGCGTCTGGATCGGATTGAACAGGTACTGCAGCCCCAACGCCAGGCGCTGCTGGAACACGATGTCTATCAGAAGATTCGCGACGCAGCCTCGTTGCGGACTTTCATGCAATATCATGTCTTCGCCGTCTGGGACTTCATGTCCCTGCTAAAGGCTCTGCAGCAGAAGCTGACCTGCGTCGCGGTTCCTTGGCTTCCGACCGAGAACAATCTGGGGCGCCGCCTGGTGAACGAGATCGTCCTCGGCGAAGAGAGCGACGAGGATGGCGAAGGGGGTTTCTGCAGTCACTACGAACTGTACCAGGCCTCGATGCGTCAAATGGGAGCCGATGGCTACCTGATCGATCGTTTCATCTCGCGCCTGGGCCAAGGTCGCGACGTGACGGCCGCGTTGTACGAATCGGATCTGCCCCGGTCGATCGTGCAGTTCGTGACCAACACGTTCGATTTGATCGCCAGCGATAACCTGTGTGCGATCGCCTCCGGCTTTACCTACGGTCGCGAAGACCTGCTGCCAGGCGTCTTTCAGAAGATCGTCGAACAGGTCAATTCCGAACTGTCGGGCTCGGCCTCGAAGTTTGTCTTTTATCTGGAACGCCATATCGAGCTCGATGGCGATCATCACGGCCCGATGGCCCATCGTCTGCTTTCGCATCTTTGTGGCGACGACGACGACAAATGGCAAGCCGCTGAAGACGCCGCTCTGCGCAGCCTGGAAGCCCGGCAATTGCTATGGAACGGGATGCTAGAAGCTTTGGCGTATTAATCGCCCAAGGCATCGCCGAGACGGACAAGAAATAAAAAAACCCGGCGTACGTTTGTTAAGCATCAACGTACGTCGGGCTCACACCACGGGGGTTGCTTAACGCTCCGTGTGGTGTCCTTGTCCGAACGCAGATGATTGGAGCAACCATCCAGAAGGGCCCATTCGCCCGGACAATTGAACTATAGGATGGTTTCCGGAGGAGTGCAAACTTTTTCTTGCCAGGTTTTGTTGGGGCCGATTTGCGTACAATGAAGCAATATTGCTTCAATCTCCATAAGTCCCCTGCACTTCGATGTCTCTGTTTGAACAAGCGGAAGCGAAGAACTTCGACAAAGCCAAGCCGCTGGCGGCCCGGATGCGGCCACGCAACCTGGGCGAGTTCGTCGGCCAGAAGCACTTCCTGGCGGAAGGCAAGCTCCTGTGGCGGCTGATCAAATCGAACCGGCTGACCTCGGTGCTGTTCTATGGTCCGCCCGGCTGCGGCAAGACCACGCTGGCCCAACTGTTGGCTTCCGAAACGAAGTCTCGCTTTCGTCAGCTCAACGCGGTGACCTCTGGCGTGAAAGAACTTCGCGAAGTCTTGCAGGAAGCGCAAAGCGAAGTCGCCACCGGCGGCCGCAAGACGTTGCTCTTCGTCGACGAGATCCATCGTTTCAACAAGTCGCAGCAAGATGCCCTGCTGCCCGATGTCGAGAACGGGATCGTGATCCTGGTGGGTGCGACCACCAGCAATCCTTTCTTCGCGGTGAACAGCGCGCTGGTTAGCCGCAGCCAGATCTTTCAATTTGAACCACTCACGCCGGAAGAGATCCACGACGTCCTGAAGAACGCGCTCGGCGATCCTTACCGGGGCCTCGGCAAGTTCGACGTCAAGCTCGACGAGGACGCCGCGCAGTTTCTGGGAGAGGTTTGCGATGGCGACGCCCGCCGGGCCTTGAACGCGCTGGAGATCGGCGTCCTGTCGACCGAAGCGAGTCCGATCCATTTCACGCGGCAACTGGCCGAAGAGTCGATCCAGAAGAAAGCGGTCCAGTACGATCGCGATGGCGACACCCATTACGACACCGCCAGCGCGTTGATCAAAAGCATTCGCGGTAGCGATGTCGACGCGGCCATCTATTGGCTGGCCAAGATGCTGGAAGGTGGCGAAGACATTCGCTTCATCACGCGGCGACTGATTATCTCGGCCAGCGAAGACATCGGCAACGCCGACCCGCACGCGTTGACGATCGCTGTCTCAGCGATGCAAGCCTGTGAGATGATTGGCCTGCCGGAGTGTCAGCTTACCCTTTCGCAAACGGTGGCGTACCTGGCGTGTGCTCCCAAGAGCAATGCCGCGACGCTCGCGATTGGCGAGGCCCGGGCCGACATTCGCGAGGGACGCGTCGAGCCGGTTCCGATGCACCTGCGCGACGCCCACTATGGCGGAGCGAAAGATCTTGGACACGGGGCTGGTTATCAATACGCCCACAACGCCCCCGATGGAATCGCGGCCCAAAGTTATCTGGGAATCGATCGCGAGTATTATCGCCCGGTTCCGCGCGGCTTCGAGGCGACGCTACAGAAACGCGTCGAGGTCTATCGCAAGCGATTGCGGGGGGAAGAGGAAGGCTAAAGCCCTTCCACAAAACGCTCTTTCTCAGGCCTCCCCCAAGATTGCCGGGAATCAGGCTACAGCTAGCAGCCTGGAAAAACCGGCCTTTGTTCAAATTGCACGTTTCGGTAGTATCGCAGAACGCTTGCCGAACCAGGCAAGCTACGGAGTTAGCATGACCATCGCCACAATCATGGCGATGATGCCCAACATGCCTAAAACGACCCATCCGAGCGACTTCCCTGCCCAGGGACTGGTGTCTCGAATGATCGCGTGCAGGCAGATCGGGCAGACGTCGGCGTCCTCGTAGACTTCCGCTCCGCACTCGGGGCACGTGATCGTGTAGTCCTGATCGTCATCTTCAGGCTCGTCATCGATCCAGTCTTCGTCGTCGTACTCGTCGCTGTCGTGCATGCATTTAAGATGGATTAAGAAACGTCAGAGCGCACCAGGGCATCATCACTTATCGGCAAAAGGATTTGCCGCGGATGAGCCGAATTCGTCAGGGAGGACGAAGGTGGAAACGATTAAAACCGCTTGCATGGTCATTGTACTCATGGCCATTGGCTACGGCGTCTATACCGTGTTGAACAAGCCGGAAGAAGTTCCGCCCGAAGTGGCCGACGCTGCCGACAACATGGATCTGACTCTCCCCGACTTCTCGACGTTGCCGATGCCGACCGGCGCTCCTGCGGCTTCGCCTGGCACCTCGGTCGCGATGCCGGCCCCCGCCAGTGACGACAACGCCCCAGGCTTTGCCAGCGGCCGTCTGACCGCTCCTCAGCTGAACAACACCGGCGGCGGTGCTCCGTCGTTCACGCCAACCTTGTCACCCCAGCGTGAAACGGCTCAGCACGACGACCACGATCACGCTTCACATGGCAGTTCCGATGCGGCTCCCAAGTTCGCCGGTGCGTCCGACTTCCCTCCCATGGACAATCCGACCGCGACGAAGCCAGCCGGCACGATGCCCACGCCAGAATCGCACATCCCAGCTACCCCCGATGCTTCGCGCAACCAGTTGGCCTCGGTCTATAGCCATGGCGACATGGGAGCCATGCCCAGCGGGATGGGTGGCAACCCGAACTCGCCTCCTTCCGGACAGTTTCAAGCCGATTGGGACGAAGCCCAGCTATATTTGACGCAAGGCGACCTGGTCGAAGCGATGCGCCGTTTGACACCTTGGCGAAATAGCCTCGAACTGAATCCTTCGCAGAAAGAAAAGCTGAACCTGCTGCTGAGCCAGTTGGCGGGTACCGTCGTCTACTCGACGCAGCACACCCTGGAAGAACCGTACACGGTCGGCAGCAGTGAAACGCTCGAAAGCATTGCCCAGCAGTTCCAGATCCCTTCGATCTTGCTGCAGCGAATCAATGGCATCGACAACCCGAACGCCCTGACGCCTGGCAAGAAGATCAAAGTCATGCGGGGTCCGTTCGCCGCCAAGGTCGATCTGACCCACAACGAACTGATCCTGGAAGTTGATGGCTGCTACGCAGGCCGCTTCCCGATCACCATCGAGAATGGCGCGATCATTCCTGCCGGCGAGCATGAAGTGCTGCGAAAGGAAACCAATCCGCAGTTCTACGACGACTCGACCCAACGAATCCTGACCTCGGACGATCCCGAAAATCCTTACGGCGGCTTTGCCGTGCATCTGGATGGCGGCGTCGTGCTGCATGGCTCTGGCGGTGCTGGCGGTTCGATCAGCATGAGCCAGCGTGATGCCGAAGACATTTACGGTATCTTGTCGGTCGGCTCGAAGGTGACCGTCCGCCGATAATTTGACAACGTCACGCCGGAGCGATAGCCTGCCTTGAGAGGACTTTCTTCCTTGTCCCCCTCAAGACTAAAGGCAACCATTGTCGCAGCCTGACGCATCTTCTGAACCTCGCCCCCAAACTGCGCGGCGAGGCCCTTTCCGCCGTGTGCTGATCACCACACTGATTGTGGTGATCGTCTTGCTGACGGCAGCAGGTCTGACGCTTCGTCACTGGATGGCGGAAGGCAATCTGCATATGCAAGCCGCCCAGCAAATGCGCGAGATGGGTGCCCGTGTGCAGATGAAGCTGATTCAGGATGTCTCGCTCACGTCCAAAGGAGCTTACTCGGAAGGTTCACGAATCGGCCGCGACTATGTCCGCGTCGAAGGGGGACCGACCTGGATGGCTGCCTGGGACATCGAACCGGCCTTCCAGCGAGTCGACTTGGTCTTCTATCATGAACGATCGCTGGAGAAGCTCGAAGCATTTCTTGAGTTGTTCGGCCAGCTTGGCCAGGTCGACATCCTCAGCATCGTCAGCCCTGAAGTCACCAACGATCATGTCGAGCGATTGCTGCAACAGGTCCGTCTCAAGACGTTATTGCTGCAAGGCGAGCAGATCGGTGGCGAGCCGATGCCGTTCCTAAAGAGCAGCCAGTTGGAAGACCTGGCCTTCGCCCATACTTCGCTCCGCGACGAAGGGCTCGATGACTTGCCGGAGTCGCTAACGCAACTCACCCTCACCGGAAATCACCTTACCGAAGGGGGCCTGAAAAAGCTGATCCGGCTGAAGAAATTGAAGCAACTGGAAATCGATCAGGCCGGAATCTCTCGCCAGACACTCAAAGAACTGCAAAAGGAGATGCCTTGGTGCTGGGTGGTTACCTGATCCAACGCACCGCAGTGGCTCAAAGCAACCGATGTCCGAAACCTCTCCCACGAACGATTCTCCTGCGAAGGCAACCTGGCGATTGCCGCTGCGTATTTCGTTGCGGCTGTTGATCGTCGTGTTCACGCTGCTGTGTGGCCTGCTGGCTTGGGGCAGCTATCTGCATCGCGTCGGCCAGCTTCATAGCATGGCGAGCGATAAGCTGGTCGAAATCGGTGGCCGTCGATCGTATTCATATCGTCATGCCAGGATTCACCTGGGCTGGAATTACGAAGGGAACTTTTCCTCGCAATCGATCAGTCCGTCGAACTATAACCGTTTCACATCCCGGGCAACGAACCTGGAGATCTATCAGTTGAAGGAGCGCAGCGATCCCCGCTGGATGACCCAACTCGGCATCGCCCCGATCTTTCAGCGCGTCCGAAGCGTCAAGATTACGACGCCGCTGAAACCAGAAGAATATGATGAAGTGGTGGCAGCCGTGGCACTGCTTGACCAACTCGATTCGCTAGAACTAGACACCTATAGGGAAGGCCCGCGTTTCACCCAGGCCCAGTTGGCCAAGGCACTAGGTACGACGCGCATCGGCCACCTGGTTGCTCCGCGCAGTCACTTGACGGCCGGTCCTTTCCCAGAGCTTCGCCGTACGGGGCTCGTGGAACTTGACCTATCGCATACCTGGTTTTCTGATGCGGCGATCGCCGATCTGCCGATTTCGCTGCAACGTCTAGCCCTTGAACGAACGGCAGTCACCGACGCCGGGCTAGATTCATTCCGCCGGCTAAGAAATTTGCGAAGCCTCGACTTGGAACGAACTCCGACCAGTCAACTAGCTGTCGACCGACTGCGGGCCGAGATGCCCTGGTGCAAAATCTATTGGTCACCGCTCGTCGATCGCTGACGGTCTGTTTTCCACAAAATTGGCGACAACAGGCCTTCACCTTTCTAGAATCAGACCAGAGCCTGCTTTTCTTTCCAGTCGCTTAACCACTCTTTTCTACCGTAAGGCCTGAACCCTCAGGCAACGACCTGGTCCTATTCTTCAAATCTCATCCTATCCCCAGGAGACCAGAAGATGACGATGGCACTCTGTTTCAATTGTGGTGAAATCAAGTTCGGGGCGATCTGCCCCTGCCCCCAGTGCGAAACAGCATCGACCGGTGACATGTCGCTCGACATTGCCTTCAGCGATCATCACCTCGATATCGACACCCTGCGGCAATTCGGCGAAGTGGTTCGTACGATTGCGGAAACCGGAGCGGAGCCGCCACAGCGGTTCTGGGCGTTCATCCATTACGTCTCTCAGAATCATCCACAGATCCTGCGGGTCGAATTGAATCCCGATGCAGAACGCGAGATCGAGTACCTGCTCAGCGGGCTCGATCTGCCGGAGGTGACCGTCGTCGACCGGACGCTGTTGCCGGCGCAGGATGATGAAGCGGACGAGCGGGACTGATACAATTTCGGTGCCCACTCCATCCCTCCGCGAGCACCGGAACATGTCCGATCCCACTCAACTGCTTGGCTTCGCCGCGATTTGCTTCGGTACGATCACCTTCGTGCTGCGGCTGACGACCCCTTCGGTCTTTCGCAAGCTGAAGGCGATGCAGCAGGTCTACGGACCGGTCGGTGGTTACGTGGTCCATACGATGTCGTACTCGATCATTCCGATCGCCATCGGCATCGCGATGATCATTGGCGGATCGGTCATGCGATAAGAGTTCGCAGACGAAAGAGAACGCCCCTCTCCGATTTGATGGAGAGGGGATTTTGTCGGCAATATGTTAGACGTGCTCGACGCATCCTTCGACCAGCCGCACGATCGAATCGGCTTCGTCGGCGATGCTTTGGTCGTGCGTGACCATCACGATGGTCAGCCCCTGCTCTTCGTTCAGCTTGCGAAGAATGTTCAGCACTTCTCGGCCGGTCTGGCGATCGAGATTGCCGGTCGGTTCGTCCGCCAGCAGAACCTTCGGATTGCTGATCAATGCCCGGGCAATCGCCGTGCGCTGCATCTCGCCACCGGAAAGCTCACGCGGCTTGTGATTCAAACGATGCCCCAGACCGACCAGTTCCAGCAATTGCCGGGCTCGGTCTTTGAGCTGTTTGCGGTTGGCCCAATACTTGAACAAACCGTGGGAAATCATTGCCGGCGTCAGGACGTTCTCGAGCATCGTCAGTTCTGGCAGCAAGTGATAGAACTGAAAGATCAGCCCGAACTGGCCATTCCGCAGACGATCGCGTTGGCGGGTCGGCAGGTTGTCGGTCCGTTGATCCTCGAAATAGATCTCGCCCTGATCAGGGACATCCAGCGTTCCGAGCAGATGCAACAGCGTGCTCTTGCCGCTACCGCTCTGACCGATAATCGAGGTGATGCGTCCTTCGTTGGCTACGAAGTCGACCCCTCGCAGCACCGGAATGATGTGCTGACCTTTGCGGTAGCTTTTGTACAGTCCAGTGGTTTTCAGGATGGGACGATCCACTTCAATCGGCGTATCGAAACGATCGGTGTTGATGTGAGGGGCTGGCCGCTTGGCTTGAGGCGTCACGGCAGGAACTG
This sequence comes from Bremerella cremea, assembly GCF_039541315.1. Taxonomy (GTDB): domain Bacteria; phylum Planctomycetota; class Planctomycetia; order Pirellulales; family Pirellulaceae; genus Bremerella; species Bremerella cremea. The sequence goes on from NZ_BAABFZ010000003.1 coordinate 2,085,696, forward strand.
GCGTGGTGGTCAGGTAACTGTCGCTCATCGTGTTACTCATATCGAAGGGCCTCCACCGGGTGAAGTCGCGCGGCACGAATCGCCGGCAGAACACTTGCCATCACGGCGATTAACATCGCCCCAGTTACCACCATGACGATTGCCATCGGTTCCACAATCGTCGGTATTTCCTGGAAGTAATAGATTGTCGGATCGAAGACTTCCTGACCAGTTATGATCTCGATCAAGCGGGCAACGTGGTTAATGTTCCACACAAACAACAGCCCCAGGATACAACCGACGCCAGAGCCAACGATCCCCAGCGAAAGGCCATAACCGACAAAGATGCTCATGATCCCGCCGCCGCTGGCCCCCAGCGATTTGAGGATCCCGATGTCCTTGGTCTTCTCGACGACGATCATGTAGAAGGTCGCCAGAATGCCGAAGCCTGCCACGCCGATGATCAGGAACAACAAGATGTTCAGGATCGTCTTTTCCATTTGCACGGCAGCCAATAGCGGTCCCTGCATGTCTTTCCACGACTGAATCCGGAACGGATAAACTTCGGCCGGAAACTCTGACCGGAGGCGATTGGTGAACTCTTGCAGGTTGGCCCCTGGCTTCAAGCGAATCTGAATAGTCGAGATCGCCGAGCCAAGTTCTGGGTGGGTCATGTAGCGCAGCGACTGCAGTTTGCTAAGCGGTACGAACGCGAAGCCGGCGTCGTATTCGTTCATCTTGCTTTCATAGAAGTCGACCACGGTGAACGTTTCACTGATGGCCTTGGGTGGGCTTTCGGCCGAGGGAAAAGTCAAGCGAACGTCGTCGCCAGGAACCGCCAGGAAGATGTCTTTTACGTTACCATCGGCATCGCGTTGGCGAATGCTGGCGACGGCCATTCCCAGAATGATCCCCGGGGCCTGGTGCTTCATCGGATCGAAGGTGTTGCTCTCTGGCTGCTTGTATCGCTGGGCGAAAGGATCGCCACCGGCGGCCGCCAAAGCATTGACGGCTTGGGTTGCCTTCTTCGCCATGCGATCCGCCAGATCGGCAGGCGGAGGCCCTGGCAACGGTGGGGCGCTCGGGTCGTCGGCAAACTTCGGAGTTACCACGTCGACATCGGCAGCGCCGTTCTCGCCCAGCGGACTTGGCATCGCGGCGAACTCGTTCGGATTCGTGCGCCGGGCTTCCGGCATGCGACCGGTTTGATGCAGCGTTTCAAAACGTCGCATCTCGTCTTCCAGCTCGCGCTGATATTTGATTTTGTCGCGGCGATACTCCCAGCCTGATTCGACCAGCTTCGAGTCGTCGGGGCCGTCGTAGCCGTTCTCTTTCAGGTTGAAGTCAACCTGCTGACGATTGGCCGGGTGCTTCAGATATTTCGAGAAGTCGCTGACCTTGTTGTAGGTTTCGTCGTCGATCCCAATGACGGTGACCTGGCGAGGATACCACTGATCGCGAACTCGCAGGTTCAACATCGCGGGGACGTGGACGGTGACGGTCATGTCTTCGATGTCGTCGCCCGCCACTGCTTTGACGGCATCCATGTGCTTCTGCCATTGGTAGAAGCCATCGAGACTGTGGCTTTCCATGACCACGTCCGACAGAATGCCGTGCAGGCGAATGTGCATCTCGTGCGAGAAGCCAGACATCACGGCGTTCACGACCACCATGGTCGCCACGCCCAGCGTCACACTGATAATCGACGCCAGCGCGATGTAGCGCGTGCGGAGATAACGCAGACAGAGCATCAACTTGTACATTGCCAATCCTTCGGCAAACGCGGCACCGCAGGACTGCCCCCGGGGGAGAGGGTGGCCGTACGAATGGGTCGAGGTGCGTGACTGCCTGCCGGTCGATCCAGCAGGCAGAAGCTTGCAATGGGTGAAAGCGAACGCTTCCAAGTCTGCCGAACCAGGTCAGCAGAGGCACCTCGAACTAGGCTTCATGCCGCAACAGCGGGAACAAAATGATTTCGCGAATCGTCGCGCTGTTAGTTAGTAACATGACAAGCCGGTCGATGCCAATACCAAGTCCGCCAGCTGGCGGCATTCCGTTGCGTAAAGCACGCACGAAATCGTTGTCCATCTTGGCCATCGAGTCCTCTTCCGACATCCCTTCCAACTGCGTGCGGAACAGCTGTTCCTGCAGATCGGGATCGTTCAGCTCGGTATAGGCGTTGGCCAGTTCCATCCCTTGGATGAACAGCTCGAAACGTTCGGCAATTTCCGGCTCGCCCGTCTTTCGCTTGGTCAGCGGGCAGATGCTAGCAGGATAGTCGATCACGAAGATCGGGCCGACCAGCTTGTCTTCGACCGTCTCTTCGAAGATCTCGTTTCGCAGCACGTCGGGATGCTTGCCATCGGTTTCAAGACCCAGCTTCTTGGCACAAGCGATCACTTCCGCTTCGTTGGCCGGATCGATACCGGCATGTTCTGCTAGCAGATCGCGATAGCAGCGACGCTGGAATGGCGGCGTGAAGTCGATTTCTTTGTCGCCGAACGGAACCTTGTAGCCCGAGCCGATCGCATCGAGGGCGTTGACGATGATCTTCTGCGTCAGGTCCATCATCGTCTCGTAGTTACCAAAGGCCTGGTAACATTCGAGCATGGTGAACTCTGGATTGTGACGTGGGCTGATTCCTTCGTTGCGATAAACGCGTCCCAGCTCGAAGACCCGTTCCATGCCACCAACCAGCAGACGCTTCAGGTGCAGCTCGAGGGCGATACGCATCACCAGCGGCATGCCGAGCGCGTTGTGGAAGGTTTCAAATGGGCGAGCGGCAGCACCACCAGCGATGGTGTGCAGCGTCGGGCCTTCGATCTCGAAGTAGCCTTCTTCAACCAGCGTATCGCGAACCGAACGCACGATCTGCGTCCGCTGAACGAAACGTTCCAGTACGCCGTCGCCATAGGCCAGGTCGAGGTACCGCATCCGCTGACGCAGTTCGGGATCGGTCAGACCCTTGTGCTTTTCCGGCGGAGCTTCCAGCGTCTTGGTCAGGAAGTGCAGCTCTTCGACGAAGATCGTCAGTTCGCCGGTCTTGGTCTTCTTCAGTTCGCCATCGACACCGATGATGTCCCCCAGATCGAGACACTGAGCGATCTCCCAGTTGCGTTCGCCGACTTGCGCCTGGCCGAGGAACAACTGGATGGTGCCGGTACGATCGACCAGGTTGATGAAGATCAGCTTGCCGGTCGGACGCATCAGCACGATACGACCTGCGACGCGAACCTTGGGACCGCTGTAGGTAGTTTGCTCGCGACCATTTTCGTTGCTGGTCGTCTCGGTGATTTCCCCTTCCAGGGCACGCACCTCGGAGACGGGCTGCTGATTGTCGAAGCGCTGACCCCACGGATCGATGCCCATCGCGACCAGCTTGTCCATCTTCTGACGACGGGCCGCTTCGATGGCATGCACGGCGGCGTTCTCGTCTTCGATCCACGGACGATCATCTGCCGACAGCATCTTGGTCAGGTTATCGGCCAGCACATCGGCAAAGGTATCGTTCTCGCCAAAGAGGCAAAGCTTGTTCGGCTTCAAACCTTCTGGCAATCGAAGCAGATCGTGGACTTCGCCAGCGACTTCTTCGCGCTGATCGCCGCCATCGTTACGCTGCGATAGAACGAACCAGATCGCCTGGTGGAACTTGTTGTTCTGAGCACTTTCCAGCACCAGATCGAGCTGCTTCTGAGCTTTCTCTTCGGTGTAAGGATTGAGCGATGTCTCGTCGTCGGTGCACAAACCGATGGTCAAAGCGAGCGTGTCCTTCGACTTCACCAACAGCTCTTCGGCTGGAATGGCGCCAGGGTGTCCCTTGTCGTCGGTATCGAAGCAATGATCGATGATCTCGAAGGTGACGCCAAACTCAGGCTTGGCGGTCTTCTTGTTGAACTCTTTGAAGAACTTGCGGACGTCGCGACACTGGCTGACGGTGTCATTCGACCAGAGTAGAAAGACTTGGTACTTGGACGGTCGATTGGTTGGCTTGGCGGACATGGCCCCTTCCAAAGTTCGTGTCGCTGAAGTCGCGTAACGACGCTTGGGGCCGATTTGCCTGCCCACAGCGGGCATAAATAGCGTAACCCCAGTTACCGCAAGATTTTACTGGGGTTACCACGTGGGTCAATCGGTAGTTGCAGCCGGCGAGGGGCTACTTGGTGATCGCAGCACCTGGCTGTGGCTTGTACTGATAGGCTTGCAGCACGCCCATGTGCAGGCAAAGGTGCTCGCAAACCAGAGCTCGCTTCGAGGCGTCGTGACGGACGATCTCGAGGACTGGTGGCGAGGTGTGCTCCATAAAACCAACGTTCAACAGCTTCTCGTCCCGGTCCGCGTTCCACGAAGAAGTAACGTGGTAGTTCTCGTCGGTCACCACAACACGGCAAGTGTTCTTGTCGTCGCTCGAGGCCGACTCGAAGACGAACAGACGGTGGACCATGCCCCCTTCGTCTTCAAACTTGTTTTCCGAGACCAGCTTGTCGCGGTGCAGCAGATTGAGCGTCGGGAACGACTCAATCGCCAGGAATGTCATGTAGTTGGCTTTGCGGTACAGAGACTCGCCAAAGGCGACTCCCAGAACCCCAACCATAATGATCACGGTCAAACTCGACTTCAAAAACTGAGCAGTAGACATGTTGCCCATCTGCGTTCTCCTCTGGTTCCGGTAGGTAGGTTTTTTTGAAGGTGGGAGTGGGTTCGAGCCAGGGTTGTTCAGGCCGTTGGCTCTGCCTCGTCTCGATGGAAATCAAATCTTCTCTAAACAGTGATTCGCATCGGTCTGTGACTGATATTCCACCATTACGCAATTTTGTGCAATGGTTTTTCGAAGAACACTTTTTAGCCATCTTGCTTACGCAAAAATGGGCTCCTTCAAGCGCCTAGTGGGGCCCCGTCGACGCCTTATCAGTCCGATGCACTCGAAAAATTAATTGGCAGGATTTTTCCCTTGAGGCCTTTGGGGGGTTACGGCCTTCCGCAGCATGACAGGTGGGCAATTCATGCTGGCAAGAGAGTAAAAAAGGCGACTCGGGCCGGCAGGGGCAAACGTCGGGGGAAACGGGCCAACCAGAGTCGCCATAGGATCTCACTAACCTACAGACCATTCTCAGGGCCAAGGTCAGTTACTTAGCTATCTACATTTTCGCTTGCCCGAGAGCCGATGCGATGTGGCAAGCCGAGAATGCGGCAAGCGCAGCGAGCAAACTTGCTGCTCCCAACAGCCATGCTGCCGCATGAGATTATGGCGGCAGTGCCAGAAGTGTCTGCGTAGACAGGGGTTACGATACCGACAACCCTCTTGAGAAGTACATCGAACCCCAAGCACAATTGGAATACGTCTTCCCGAAGCGATCGAAGCCTCGGACCGAGACACTTATCGCAAGATGGGGATCGCCACAGGGATGTTGTAGTAATCCCCTTCATATGCCTTCATGCAGGCCAGCACCGTGAACACGATCTGCAGCACGAAGGTCGCCAGGAAGGTAAGAATCCCGATGTAAACACAAAACAGCACGCCTGACCCGATGTAGAAGATCGAAAGCGTGATCTGGAAGTTGATTGCCTGCTTGCCGTGGAAATCGATGAACGACGACTTCTCCTTCATCAACAGCCACAGCACAACCGGTCCCACAATCCACGTAAAGAAGCCAAGGATGTGGCACAACAATGCGATGTTGCGATCGTCCTGGCTTGGCTCTTCCATGCTGCTGGTGAAATCGCCATGGGGAGGCTCTTGAGAAAATGAAGATTGCGTCGACATGTTAATTTCCTATCGGCAAATGAGGGTCTCGATTCCGGCACACTCTATCACGTTGCGAGAGCCGTTTCATCTATTGGCGAGTGCGTTTTCCGATATCGCACCACCATCGAACGAATCATCAGCACCACGCCTCCGACGAATCCGCCGGCATAGCTCGCCCCATGGATCCACAAGTCAGCTAGAAACGCGACATGCTTCTCCGGCGGAACGCGCTCGGCCATTGCTCCCAACAACGTGACCGATCCGTTGGATGCTAACACGTAACCAACAACACCGGCCACGGCTGCCAGTCCGCCGGTCACGGCCATCAGCACGAGCATCGGTTTGATCAAGTCGCGAACCGAGAGCTTCACCAACGAACCGACGCGACAAATGAACGCCAACGGAATCCCCAGCATCACGCCAACCCACCAGGTCGCCAGTACGCCCCACACCAAACCCAACACGGTCGGATTCGTGGTGCCTCCGAGCACCGGGATATGTCCGATGGTGAAGTACTCGACACAGATCCGCGCGGTGACCTGATCGTGGAGAATGCCATAGGTCACGCAAGCCACGACCGACAGCAGAATGATCCCTAACGCTTGCATCGTGCAAACTTTCTTAAGCCAACAAAAAAGGCCGACGCTCGAAGACGCAGCTAACAAGCTGTTCGTCGAACGTCGGCCAATATCGGAAATCGCCGAACGAGTTTCTACTCCATTCGGTCGAATTCTTAACTATTCCGCCGGGGCGAACTCGTAAATCGCCCCATATTCCCCGAAGATTGCGCTCATCAGCACTTCACCATCTTCCGTTTCACCAAAGCAAACCACTGGCGGGTTGGATGGTTCTTCGATTCGATAGTTCTTGCCAACCTTCTTGGTGTCGTAGTCGTATTCCAGAGCCCACACCTTGCCGGTCACGTAATCGGCATAGAGGAACTTGCCCTGCAGCTGCGGCACCTTCTTGCCACGATAAACGTAGCCGCTGGTGATCGACTTACCGACGTTGTGGTGATACTCGAAGATCGGATCGATGTACTTGGCACCCGACTTGGCGAACTCTTCCGAGAAAGGATGCAGACCTTCGCGAACGTTCCAGCCGTAGTTACCACCCTTGGTGATGATGTCGATTTCTTCCCACAGGTTCTGACCGACGTCACCAACCCAGCAGGCACCTGTTTCGCGATCGAAGGTCAGTCGCCAGACGTTCCGCAAGCCGTAAGCGTAGATCTCTGGCTTGGCGCCTTCGGTGTTGACGAAAGGATTGTCGGCAGGGATGCCGTAGTTCTGACCGTTCTCTTTCTTGTCGACGTCGATACGCAGGATCGAACCCAACCAGGTCGAGAGGTTCTGACCGTTGCCAAATGGATCGTTGGCCTTGCCACCGTCACCCAGTCCCACGTACAAGTAACCATCGGGACCGAACTCGATGCTACCGCCGTTGTGATTCCAGAAAGGCTGTTCGATCGTCAGCAAGACTTCTTCGGAGTTCGGATCACCCTTGGTCGGATCGTCCTTCATGGTCTTGAATCGCGAGACGTGCGAGACGAGACCTTTCTTGATCGTGTAATACAGGAAGAACTCGCCGTTCTCTTTGAAGTTCGGATGGAAGGCGAGGCCCAGGAAGCCTTCTTCGTTCTGGCGTGGGTTGAAGCGAACCGAGTCTTCGATATCGAGGAACACTTCTGGTTCTTCCACTTCGGGATCGTTCGGCACGGCCAGGATCACGCCTTGCTGTTCGGCGAAGAAGATCCGATTCGAGCCATCGCCAGCATGGGTGATGGTGACCGGGCGACGGATACGTAGATTGGTGAAGGTCTTCTTCAGCTTGACCGGCAACACAGGATCGTTCGGGATCGGTGGCCCTTCTTCTGGCTTCTGAGCCGCAACCGGCAGAACCAGTAAGGCGATCATCGGGAGGGCGAACAACATACGAAGCAGGCGATTCATAGGGGAGATGCTCTCTCTGGGGAGGTAATCGAAATACGGGTTGGCTGCCGCAAAGTTTTCCTATTCTAGCTTGGCGGCAGGGGCGGTTCCATGCTCCGATTCGTCGGAAGCCAGATCGCGGGCGAGTCGTACGGCGTGGATCATGCTCGACACCTTGGCCTTACCCTGCCAGGCAATATCGAAGGCGGTACCGTGATCGACCGAGGTCCGCACCAGCGACAGGCCGAGGGTCGTATTCACCGCCACGTCGAACGCCAAGGCTTTCAAAGGGATATGTCCCTGGTCGTGGTACATGCAAACTACGCAGTCGTACAGCGGACGACGTTCCGCCAGAAACGCGGTGTCGGGGGGGACTGGGCCATCGATCGAAACGCCACGCTGACGAGCCGCCGCAATGGCAGGCTCGATGATGCGTTCTTCTTCGCGATTGCCAAACAAACCATGTTCCCCCGCATGCGGATTTAGCCCGCAAACCAAGAGGCGTGGCTCGCGCTGGCGAATCTTCCGCATGGCGGCCACGGTCAGATCGATGACTTCGCCGATCCGTTCGATCGTCAACAGCTCGGGCACATCGCGATAGCCGACGTGGGTGGTCACAAAGCTGCAAGTCAGTTCCTGGCTGGTCAGCATCATGCAGCCCGGCTGATTGCCGCAGCGTTCGATGAAGATCTCGGTATGGCCAGGATAAAAATGCTTCGCAGCGTGCAGGGCTTCTTTGTTGATTGGCCCGGTCGTGATGCCATCCGCCTTGCCGGCCAAAGCAAAATCGATCGCCATCATGATGTACTGGTAACAGGCCTCGCCCCCTTCGGCGGTGACCTTGCCCGGCTCGAAGCGGGCCGCATCGATCATCCCGAAATCGACCACCGTCGCCTGATCGATCGCCTGAAGATCGAGATCATCCTGGAACGGAACGACATGGATCGCCGGTGGCAGCTGACACGTTTCGGCCACACGCTGCAGGATCGCCGCGTCGCCAAAGACCACCGGCACGCAACCGGCATAGTGGGTAGGATCGGACAGCAATCGCAGACAGACCTCGGGCCCGACCCCGCCGGGGTCTCCCATGGTTACGATGATTCGCGGAAGCGACACGCCTTCAACTCTCTTCTTGGGTGGCGATTGAAATGGATCCGTTCTATTGTAACTTCCAGCGACCTTCCGCCGAGGTGGGCGAACCTCGGCCCCAGTTCGCCGTGTCCGACAGGCCTCGCTACCGTCTCTCTCGTAAGGTTACCACTGCCATGACTCACTTGCTGTACCAGGTCGACTCGTTCACCCAGGTTCCCTTCTCCGGCAATCCGGCCGCGGTCTGTTGGCTCGATCAGCCCGAAGACGACCATTGGATGCAGCAAGTCGCAGCGGAAATGAATCTTTCAGAGACCGCATTCGTCTATCCTGAACAAGACTCGCTACGGCTACGCTGGTTCACGCCAGCAGTCGAAGTCGAGCTGTGCGGTCACGCAACGTTAGCAACAGCTCACATGCTATGGCAAACCAAACGTATGCCTGACGGCAAGCCGATTGAGTTTGAAAGCCTCAGCGGAACGCTCACCGCCACGCCGGTCGGTCAGGCGATCGAGCTCGACTTCCCCATCGCCCCGGCACACGAAACAGTCCCGGTGGATGGATTGCTGGAAAGCCTCGGGCTGGGTGAGGTTCTGTTTTGCGGGAAGAATCAATACGACTGGCTGATTGAAATTGCCTCGCCACAAGCAATTCGCCAGCTCCAACCAAACTTCTCGTTGCTGCGGCCCTTAGATGCTCGCGGGGTGATGGTGACCGCCCAGAGTTACGACACGAAATACGATTTCATCTCCCGCTTCTTCGCGCCGGCGGCTGGAATCGATGAAGACCCGGTGACCGGATCGGCTCACTGCGTGCTCGGAGCGTATTGGAGCCAGAAGCTAGGCAAGTCGAAGCTCGCGGCCTATCAAGCATCGGCGCGTGGCGGCGAGTTGGAAGTCGAGATTCGAAACGACCGTGCCCTCCTGAGAGGGCACGCGGTTACGGTGGCTAAGTTGGAATTGCTGGTCTAGTCTGGCTTGTTCACCAGACCGACCTTCGCCAGCAGCGTGTGCAGGCTATGATCGATGACCGAAGGCTGGGCATCGAGACACGAGAATCTGCCTTGGTTCTGCGTGAGAATTGGATAACCAATCACCCCTGCGAGTAGCAAGATCCCTGCCCCTTCCAGGACAACCGCACGCAGCAGACTCACTCCCTGACCAGTGAGAGTCTTGCGTTTGCTGCGACCGGTGTGCCGTTTCTTCGTTGCCATGATTCCTCCGTGTGCTATCGATTCGGTGTTGCCAGGGCCGAAGTTGCTCTCCGTCTTGAACCTCGCCTGGGAACGAACTTTGTTACGGCCCGACCCGGAGCTCAGTTCGCGATTTCTTCGTAATTTGTCGGGGTAGACTGATAGCACAACCCCTGTCGATTGAACCGTGGCAGATAGGGGGTAATTGATGTTATTCTGAAGCGTCGCCGAAAACTCCTCTTCTGACAGCCCTGGCATGCCACTCCCTGAATCGCCTTCCGAACCGAAACGCCCAGAGCGCGAGCCTTGGCGTATCGAGCTTTTGATTGTCTTCCTGGCAATCCTGATGCCGGCCACCGTGATCGTGGCGGGAGGGTTGATCTTGAATTGGGCCGTTCGCCCAACGGTGCCGGTGGTGCATGACGAGCAGAACCCGCTGGTTCGCAAGTTTCGGCATGTCGGCTTCGAGATCGGGCGCGATCACGAGGACAACATCCAGGTCATCACCACGCCGAATCCTTTGCTGGTGACCGATCGCGACCTGGCCTTGGTGACGGGGCTGCCGGAACTGCGGGTGCTTGACTTGCGGGGAACTCAGATCACCGACGCGGCGCTGGAACACCTGAAAGACCTGCCGCAGATTCAAGAGCTTTACGTTGGAGGCTCGGTGGTGACCGATACCGAGCCGACATTGTTTCACGCGCGGTTCACCGACCACGCGGTCGATCCGCTGGTGAAGCTGACGACGCTGAAGGTATTGAGCCTGGCCAAGACCGACATCGGCGACCCGGCGGTCGCCCAGTTGCCGGCCCTGCCCCAGCTGGAAGTTCTGTTTCTGCTGGGGACCAAGGTCACCGACGACTGCGTCGAATCGCTGGCCCAGATGAAGTCGCTGAGAGAGCTTTACCTGCAAGAGACCGCCGTGACGCCGGCCGCCCTCGAGAAACTTCGGGCCGAACTCCCAGATACGAAGATCTTGCCGCTGGACGAATCGATGTAGTGGGCGGCCCCATTTGCCCCCCTGCGCGGCCCATGGCCGATGCGGTACGATGGCATTTCTACGGCAAAATGTCCCTGCGATCGAGGAAATTCCTAATGCAATACAGCAAAGAACGGCTGATTGAAATTGTTCGAGACAAAGGTCTGAAGTTCGGCGACTTCACCCTCGCTTCCGGCAAGAAGGCAAGTTATTACCTCGATTGCCGCAAGGTGACCCTCTCTAGTGAAGGTGCTTTGCAGGTCGGCCTTGGCATTCTGGAAATGCTAGGCGACAACCTTCCCGACGCGGTCGGTGGGATGGCAATCGGTGCCGATCCGATTTCGGCTTCGGTCATCACCATGGCTGCCGTTCAAGGCAAGTCGCTGGCCGGGTTCATCGTTCGGAAAGAAGCCAAAGCCCATGGCACCGGCCAGGATGTCGAAGGCCCAGTGGTCGCTGGCAACGAATGCGTAATCGTGGAAGACGTGGTCACCACCGGTGGCAGCTCGCTGAAAGCGATCGAGAAAGTCGAAGCGGCCGGGCTGAAGGTGCTGGGCGTGATCGCGATTGTCGATCGTCTGGAAGGTGGCAAAGAAGCCTTTGCCGCAGCAGGATACGAACTGCGCACCCTGCTGACGATCGAAGACTTCGGAATCACTCCTCCACAGCGATAAAGATATCGACGCGGTTTGGGCTGGCTTCGTCATAGATCTCGAAGTCAGCCTCGAACGATCGACTGTAGGTCGAGTCTTCTTCAAAGTGGCGCCAGATCTTCTGCCACGTTTCGAGTACGACCTGGGGCATCTCCCCTTCTCCGACGAAGTGCAGATAATTGCCCCGATGAATGCGGACCTTGTCCAAAGCTTCGGGCACATCGGCATCGGCGCCGATCTGCTTGCCCAGCAAGATCGTGAACTCGCCAGACTGGTCCGACTCGTAGTCGCCATAAACGGCGATCCGTTGGCCAGGCGAAACAGGGTCGACGATTAACGAATCGATCTGATCTTGATCGTACTTGTCGTACAGCAGTGGAATCTGCGCCGTCTCGGGATTCATTTCACTGCGGTTATTGGTCCGAACCGAAATCCCGACGATTTTCATCGCTTCGACCGGCTCTAGCTGCGGTGCCACGATTATCTCCTCCGGAGTTTGCTGAAGCACTGTGGTCTCGAGTCCGAGCCACGCAATGCCCGTTGAGATCCAGATAGGAATTGTAACAAATCCGACCACCGTCGAGGCAATCACCACGCGTAAAGCGGTCCGGGCATCCCCTCCGTAATGCTTCGTCAGCACCACCGGAAACACAGCCGCTGGCATCGCTGCTTGGATGGCTGCCACTTGCTTCAGTTCCAGCGAAATCGGCAGGTAGATCGCTGCCAGCAAGAACAAGAATGGCAAGAAAGCCAATCGCAGCATGACGGCTGAAATATAGGTCGGCCAGGCACTGCTGGCATCGGCTTCGACTTTCGCGTGAAAGATCTGATCGTAGAACGTCGCCCCGATCAAAAGCATCATCAGCGGAATCGCTCCGGTCGACAAGATGCTGGTGATCTGGGTGATGAACGTCGGCACCATATCGGCCCATCCCATTTCGTTGATCAATAACGAAATCACGATGGTCACGCTGGGCGGGTTCAGGACATTTTTCCACCAACCCTTCGTCAGCCCACCACTGGCGAGACTGACACCGATCGTCCAGATGCCCAGCTCGACGCCGACATTGTGCAGAAACAGCACACCCAGGGCCCGCTCTCCGAAGATCTCTTGAATCAGCGGAATCGGAATGAACCCATAGTTAAAGATGCCGATACAGACGGCAAACGAGTGGATCTTGTCCGGCGTATCGAAACCGAGCCGCGCACCGCTACCTCGGGCATAGAAGTACGCCACAAAGCATCCCAAGGCGACCGCGAGAAAACCCCACACCGGAGGCAAGTAGACATTGGCCGCCGTCTCGAAGGCGGGATTGCCGACCACCTTCACAAAAATGAAACATGGCATCAAGATACGAATACCAAGTTTCAGCAGACCTGCGTCCGCTTCACGCGAGAGCCACTGCAGCGAACGAGCAACGCCGCCAATTCCCATCACGGTGAAAACTGCGGCCGTTATGCTTACAATCGTAATGACTTGCGTAAGATTCATCGCCCCAACTTAGTCGTTAGCTTCCTAGCGAACAATTAGGCCCTGCTACTCTTCTTCGGGAAGTGTTCCTCGGATGCAGCAAACCACATCAGGCTCGGACAAACTAGGCATCATCATCGTCGATCATGGTTCGCGGCGGGCCGAAAGTAACGAACTCCTGCTGCAGGTGGCCGAGCTATTCCGTCGATCGAGCGGCTATGCGATTGTAGAGCCTGCCCATATGGAGCTGGCCGAGCCTTCGATTGCTGCGGCCTTCCAGAAATGCGTTGAGCAAGGAGCCGAGACGATCGTCGTCCATCCGTACTTTCTCTCGCCCGGTCGGCACTGGCACGAAGACATCCCGCGTCTCGCCCAAGAGGCCGCCCAGAACTATCCTGGGCTGAAGCACCTGGTGACCGCTCCGCTGGGGCTGCATCCGCTGATGGCGGAAGTCATGCAGCAGCGAATCGCCACCTGCCTGGCCCATTGCGAGCAAGACGCTCCGCGATGCGATGTCTGCACCCCGGAAAGCAGTTGCCAGTTTCGCCAGGCTTAGGATTCGACCAGCACGGTGTCTTCGTGTTCGTACGCCGGAGCGCAGCAGCAAAGCAAGCGGAGCGTATCGGTCCCGGTATTGGTGATTTGATGGACCTGCCCTGGCGGGATCGCGACGGCATCGCCGACCTTCACATCGCGGAATTCGTCCCCGATCTGCATCCGCCCTTCACCGTGCGTAATGTAATAGATCTCTTCCGTTTTCGGATGATAGTGAGCCGTGGTGCTCGCTCCGACCGGCAACCGAGCCTCAGCCAGGCTTTGCTTCTGGATGCACGAATTGCGATGAGCCAGCAGCTCGCGGATCTCGGATCCATCTTTGGTGGTAAACGGCGGTGCCTCACTCAAATTAACGACGTCCATAGTCCCCTTGGTCCTGTCGGTTGTGTTCTGGCAGAGCAGCGACAGCTATGCGAGAATCTTCATTGACACATTTGCGTGCCTATTGCTAACTTGCGAAAATTTTCACCTAAGCTTCGCACTTTCACGGACATCACGAAGGAACCGATCATGCCCCGTATGAAGACCTTTAACGACGCGTGCCACGCAATCGGCGATACCCCGATGATACATATCAATCGGATGATCCCCCAGGGTGGAGGCGAGGTTTTCGCGAAGTGCGAGTGGTTCAATCCGGTCAATAGCGTGAAGGACCGCATCGGTTATGCCATGATCGCCGACGGAGAGAAGCGGGGCGTGGTGACCAAAGACACGCACATCATCGAACCCACTTCGGGCAACACCGGCATCGCGTTGGCGTTCGTCTGTGCGGCGAAGGGTTATAAGCTGACCCTGACCATGCCAGAATCAATGTCGCTGGAACGTCGTGCTCTGCTGCGTGCGATGGGTGCCAATCTCGTTCTGACCCCAGCCGCGGAAGGTATGAAGGGCGCCATCAACACGGCTGCCCAGATGGTTGAGAAGGAAGAGAACGGCTGGATGCCTGGTCAGTTCGATAACCCAGCCAACCCAGCAATTCACGAAGCCACCACCGGCCCAGAAATCTGGGAAGACATGGAAGGCAAAGTCGATGTCCTGATCTCTGGTGTCGGGACCGGCGGTACGATCACCGGTTGCACTCGCTTCTTAAAGTCGAAGAACCCGAACTTCAAAGCGATTGCCGTAGAACCGAAGAACTCGCCCGTGATCAGTGGTGGCCAGCCTGGCAAGCATCGCATCCAAGGGATCGGTGCTGGCTTCATCCCGGGCAACCTCGACACGTCGCTGATCGACGAAGTCATTCAGGTCGATGACGAAGACGCCTTTGAATATGGCCGCTTGCTGGCCAAGGAAGAAGGCCTGGTCGCTGGTATCAGCAGTGGTGCCGCCATTTGGGCCGCGAAGCAAGTTGCCGCTCGTCCTGAAATGAAGGGCAAGCGAATCGCGGTGATTCTGTGCAGCCTGGGCGAACGCTATCTGTCGACGCCTCTGTTCGGTGGTCTGGAAGGCTAGTCCTTACCGCCCATCAAGAAACAAAAAAGGGACGACCTGCAGTGCGGGTCGTCCCTTTCTTTTTGGCGATAGTTTGCCAATGCCCTTTTATTGGTAAACGTTCTGCAGCATTTCCTGCTGGCGTTTGAGATCTTGCAGCTTGGCCTGGGCGGTGGCCATCTCTTCCGACCCTGCTTCCACCTTCTGCTTCGAGTCACGCAGCTTGGCGTAAACGGCCGACTTCTCTTCCATGGTCTTATCGAGCTGAGCTTGCAGCTTTGCGATTTCCGCCAGCTTGGCTTCCATCTGCTGTTCCAGTTCGGCCATCTGAGCCGCGGCTTCTGCCATGGCCTGTTCCTTGGTTTGAATGCCGGTCAGCATGGCGGCCTGTTCTGCTTGAAGCTTGGCGGGGAAGGCTGCGAAATCGGCTTTCTCTTTCTTCAAAGCTTCCAGGTCCTGCTTGGCGGCAGCGGCACGTTCGGCTGCAGCTTTCGCGGCAGCGGCCTTGTCGTTCATGTCCTTCTCGACGTTCGGCTTGCCTTCTTCCAGCTTCTTGAGTTGCTCGGCATGCTTGTTGATTTCATCGCCGTACTTCTTGGCCAGGTTCTGCTGACTGCCCATCTCCTTGGATGCGTCATTCTTCGCTTTCTTGGCCGCTTCGATTTCACCCTTCGCCGAGGCAAGCTGGGTGTCGGCGGTTTGCTTGTTCTGCTTCGCGGAAGCGATGCTCTTTTCAGCGGCGGCCTTCTCTTCGTTGGCCTTGCCTGCTTCGGCTTGCAGCTTCTTGGCCTCGGCGTCGGCAGCAGCGATCGCTGCGGCATCTTTCTTCAGCTCGGCATCTTTACCACCAACCGCATCGGTCGACTTCTTCACTTCGGAGGCCAGCTTGTCGACTTCGGCTTGAGCGGCCGTCTTTTCCTGCGTCAGCGAATCGATTTCCTTCTGCTTCGATTCTTTCTGATCGTCGGGCGTCGATTCCTTTTGCTTGGTGGCTTCGGCGATCTTGGCATCCAGGTCAGCCACTTTCTTCTGGGCTGCTTCGTGAGCCTGCTGTTGAGCGGCAAGCTGCTTCTTCAGATCTTCCAACTGCTTCTGATGCTCGGCCTGAGTACCCTTGGCACCGTTGAGTGCGTTCGTCTTGTCCTGAACCTTCTTGCCGTAGTCGGCGATCTTGGCGTTGGCCTGGTTCAAGGATTGTTCCGCCTTCGCGATTTCACCGGCCCACTTCTTGGCGTCGGCATCTTTCGCTGCGGCTTCTTGTTCTTTCTGCTTTTGGGTCGCCTCCGATTGAGCAATCGCCTTCTTCAGCTCTTCCACTTTGGCGTTGGCGGCATCCATGGCGGTCTTCGCGTCGGCGCTGGCCTTCTTGGTGTTCTCAATCGCGGCCAGATGGTTGTCCCAGGCCTGCTTCGCAGCAGCCGCGGCACCACCTTGATCGGCAGCCGCTTTATCGAGCGTGCCAATTTCGGACTGGAGACTGGCGATCATCTGGTCGTAGGTTGGCGTGACAGCCTTCAGCTTGCCCAGCTCTTGCATGCCTTCGAGCTGATAGACGCGGATCTCACCGGTCCAGTCGCCAACCACAATTTTGGTGCTGTCGTGATTGAAACAAGCACGCAGGGTCAAGTCGGCGAAGCCAGCGGTCTTGGCGAGTTCTTTGCCGTCGCCAGCCCAAACCTTGGCCACCTTATCGCGACCCGCCGTGACCATGCGGCCATCATGCGTGTAACTGACCCACTCGGCGCCGCCGCCATGGGCGTTAAACGACTTGATATTCTTCCCTTCGACCATTTCCCACAGCTTGACGGTCACGTCGGTGCTGGCCGATGCCAAGACGTTCGAATCAGGCTGCCAGCTCACCGAGTTGATCGCTTCTTTGTGTCCCTGCAGGTTCAAATACTCGCGAGCCGTATCGGCTTCCCAGACGAACAAGCCATTCGAGCGATCGCCCGAAGCGAGCAGCACGCCATCCGGACTGTAAGCGATAGTGGTCACCCAGTCGGTATGCTTCTTCACTTCGTGCAGCAGCGAACCATCGTCGGTCGAATAAATTCGGAGCAAACGCTGCGGACCACCAAGGGCCACCCGCGAAAGATCCGGGCTGACATCAGCCGCCAGCACGACATCGTATTCATCACCCACCGTCACCAGCGGCTTGCCGGTGCGGACGTTGAACAACGTCACGCTTCCCGAATAACCACCTCGGCCACCACCAGCCATCAGCACTTCGCCGTTGCGGCTAAAGCGGAGGATGTAAGGGACCCCTTGTGGATAAGGAATCACGCCGAGTAACTTCAACGTGTCGGTGTTGTAGAGAGCGATTTGCTTTTGACCGGCAATCGCCACCAGCGGAGCCCACGGGCTGTGTGCCATGGCGGTGATCGCACCGGTGCTTTGCAGTTCCATGACCGGAGCTTTCCACAGACCTTCTGGCATCGCCGCTGGCCCTTCTGGCTTGCCGGTGGTCACAGGGCCGCTCATCGCCAGGCCGCTCTTCTTCTTGGCCTTCACTTTCGAGCCGCTGTTTTCCAGGGCTCCCAGCTCGATCCACTTCTTGATGATGTCTTGCTTTTCCTGGGCGATCAGATCTTGGCCCGGGGGCATCTTCGGAGTTTCGGCACCACTGATCAGCGCGAACAACCGCGAGCTCTCGACATCCTGGGCGATGACCACTTCACCACCGGCACCACCTTCCAAGGTGGCGCCGAAGTTCTCGAGGTTCAAGCCACCTTTGGCGTCGTTCTGGTTGTGACAGGTGAAGCAATGTTCGCGGAAGATGGCCCGGACGTGATCGTCGTAGGTGATCTTCTCGACATCGCCGGCCGGTTTGGCGTCGTCAGCGACGGCGACCGTAGTCAAACCGAACAGAACCAGAAATGAGAGGGTATAGCGCATCGCTCAATCTCTGTGCGAAAAAAGGCAGGCAAACAAAGGTGGGTCGCAAGGCAGCATGGCGGAAACCGCCGCGGGCCTGGGATGTCTGCCCGAGGGATGCGTCGTTGGACACACACTCGGGCGTTCATCAATCCTAGGCCACTTCTACCGATCAGGCCGAAATTAGTGGGCCTGGTTAGTGGTTAAACATGAACTCACGCGAGTTCAGGACCGCCCAGAAGACGTCCTCGAATCCTCGCTGCTTGTTCTCTTCTTCCTTCATCACCGCTACCAGCTTTTCCTTTTCTTCACTGGTTGGCTTACGGCTCAGGCAGCGGACGAAGATCTTGTCGATGATCTGATCTTCGGTCAAACCTTCCTTCACCCAGCCTTCGACCAGCTTGCCGCGGGCGATCTTGTCTTGCGTGGCCGAGCCATTAAGCATGTGCAAGGCCTGGGACAAGGTAGGCGAAGTCGAAGCTTCACAGCTGCAAACCGTTTCACGTTGGCTACGGCCGAACGTTGTCAGGAAGTAGCTCGAAGTCTTGCCGTCGGCAATCTGCACCGCTCGGGAACCGAGAGGCAAACCACCGAACTTCTCATCATGATTGGTCGCCAGGCTGATGCAATCCAAAAGCTGTTCGGCTGGAATGCGACGAACCTGAGCGTAGGCAAAGTTCTTGGTGTCGGTCTTGTTGCTGTCGTTCGGCACCGTGGTTCGCTGATAGGCCTGCGAAGCACAGATGTCTCGGACGAGCTTCTTAAAGTCGTAGTTGTACTCAATCAGCTTGTCGCCCAGCTTCTGGTAGAGCTCGGGGTTGCTGGCAGGATTACTCACCCGGACGTCGTCGACAGGATCGACGATCCCCACGCCAAAGAAGCTGGCCCAAACCCGGTTGGCAACACTCGTGGCGAAGTATGGGTTCTCAGGTGCGGTCAGCCACTCGGCCAACACTTCTCGGCGATCGCGATTTTCCAGGTTCGGCTCGACACCACCGAGGAACTTCGGAGGCATCACGCGGTTGTCGACCAGGTGACGGACGTCGCCGCCGCGGCGATCGTAGACGATTCGTTCGCGGTAGTCTTCGGTGTTCTTACGTCCGATCTGGGCGAAGAAGGCAGCGAAGCCGTAGTAGTCGTCCATCGTCCAGCGATCGAACGGATGGTTATGACACTGGGCACACTGCGTTCGCAGACCCATGAAGACCTGGGCCACATTTTCGGCCGTCTTCAGCGTATCGCGTTCGATTTCGTAGTAGTTGGTCGCTGGGTTGCTGAAGGTACCGCCGGAAGCGGATAGCAGTTCGCGAACCATTTGATCGAGCGGAACGTCGTTCGAGATCTGATCGGTCAACCAACTGTTGTAGAGGAATGCCGACTTCTCGCTGACGTTGTTGGTGCTCTTGATCATGAGCAGTTCAGCCCAACGCATCGCCCAGATTTCTGAGAACTCTTTGCGTTCCAGCAGACGATCAACCAACTTGGCTCGCTTGTCACCTGAGGTGTCGGCCATGAAGGTGGTGTACTCTTCTTCGGTTGGCAGCAGGCCGGTGATATCGACCGTCGCACGACGCAGGAACTCTTCGTCGGTGCACATTTCACTTGGCACGATACGCAGCTTGTGCAGCTTGGCACCGACCAACTCGTCGATGTAATTACCGGCGACTTGAGGCTTCTCGTACTGCAAGTCTTTCGGCAGCACGATTACCTGGCTCCCGACGGTATGCGTGTCGAAACGAGCCATCACGAATGCTTCGCCACGCTTCGAGGCAGTGCAAAGACCATTCTGGTCGATCGGGGCCGAGTTATCGTTGTTCGATTGGAAGACCGTCAGGTCGGTCACATCGCGGGTCGTGCCGTCGGCGTAGAACGCTTTGACGATAAACGCCTGCTGAGCCCCTTCTCCTTCGAGAACGGCTTTGGGTGGATAGATCTCGATCTTGTTACAACGTGGCACTTCGCCTTGGTCTGGCTGAGCACCCGTTTCCAACCAACGCAGCAGCGTGGCGTAGTAGTCGGAGTCCTTTTCAAACAACTTACCACCGGTGTGCGGCACGCTGCCGATTGCCTTCTCGATCAGGAGGCTCGATTCAGGATCGGCCAGATTCACGCGGCGAGTGGCCTGCTCGCGTGTCACGCGGAAGTAGTCGCCAGCTGGATCGAAACCGAACAGCGACAAGCGGAAGCCATCTTTACCGCGAGCGGCACCATGGCAGCTACCGGTATTACAGCCCGCTCGCATGAAGACCGACATGACATCCAAGTGGAAGCTGACGGGTCGTTCTTCAGTGGCCTTTTCTACCTTCACAGGCACCTCGACTTTGTGCCCGGCGTATTCCACCTTGAGCATCGTTTCGCCGTCGGCGACTGGCAAAAGCAGATTGCCTTCACGCTTGACCTTGCCTTCTTCGGCCAAGGCAACGGTGGCCTGGGCGGTGACATCGAGCGTGACGTCATCGTCGCGGGTAGCGACCACGACGTAGTGCTGCGAGTCACGCTTTGTGAGCAATTCGATCGAGGAAGGATAGACATCAATCTTGCGGATTGCGGTCTCGGCCTGGGCGGTCGATGCCACCAGGCAAAGCAGCATTCCGCTAATCGTCCAACGAGCGATTCCGTTACGTGTCACGGGTGGCTCTCCTTCGGCTTTCGCCGTGTATCCTGAGGGGGGATGAAATCTAAGTGTGGCGGGAAAGGCAGCAGAGAAACAATTACTCGCCCTGCTCTTTGGCCAGACGCAACTGTTCCAAGCGAGTCAATGGGCGTTCTGGTTTTGGCTTGGGAGCCTCGGCCTTCTTGCCTTCATCTTTCGGCTTGGCGGTTGCAACTTTCGGTGGCAGCGGCTTGTCGACGCGAAGTTCGATGTTGCCGTTGGTCTGAATGATTGGCTCTTCGTTTTCGGTGACGGTGATACGTGCCACGATCGAGGCATGCTTTCCGTCTTTGGCTTCCTTGGCAACCTTCACATCGAAGACCGCTTCCGTCGCGTCTTTGTTCACCGTGATCGGTTCGGCGGTAACACCAGCTGGCAGGCCCAGCAGTTGGACGGTCGCATCGCCAGGGAATTCACGCTTCGGGGTCAAGCCGACGATGATCTTGGTTTCCTGACCCTGTTCGCAGGCAGCCTTATTGAAGGCCATATCAACAACACGATCGGCAACTTCCAGGTCGGCAAATGGGGTCGACACTTCGACGTTGCCTGCCTTGTGCGGGGCACTTCCCAGCACGCAGATCTTGTGCGTCCCGATCTGAGCACCACCATTGGCGGTCACCGGAATTGTGGCTTCGGTCTGCCCCTTTTCAATCTTGATCGAACGGGAAGCACCGATCCCTGGTGGATCGTTCAGAAGTCGCAGTCGGATCTCGCTATCGAAACCTTCGTCACGGGTGGCGACCACTTTCAACTGCATGCTACCGTCGCGAACAACGGGCACTTTTGGCTGGACGATTTCCAGTTTGTAAGGCACCTTCTCGGTCACCGCGACCGCCATGTGCTGGGCATCGTGGCCCCACATGTCCCGGGCATTCTGACCGCGAACGAGCATGGATCGCTGGCGGACGTGACCTTCCAGCTTCAGCTCCTCTTTGGTTGGCTTGGCGACGACATCAACCAGCTTGCCAGCCAACTTGGCATCGGGCTTGGCCTTCAGCATGACTGGTAACAAGTTAGTGTTTTCCGCCATTGGGAAGGTGATCACTTCGACCCCTTCGGGGATGTCATCGAAGCTGAACGCGAGTTCGCTACCGAAGTTTTCGCGACGGGCCGAAACCAGGATCGCCATGTAGTTGTCTTGAGGAACGCTGATCGTACGAGCCACGTACTGCTGAACTTCAGGAATCTCGACGGTCAACTTTGGAGTCTTCTGGGTGACTTCGATACGGTAGACGCTCAAAGGACCACCGGTACCGAGGTGATCGCGAACGCGGATGACCAGTTCTTCGTCTTCCGGAGCCTTCACGGTCAGGTAGCTGTCGATGTTGCCGTTCGAGTCGTCGTTACCTTGCAGACGCTGACCGTTGCTCATGCGATAGACGTCGACGACTGGGTCTAAGTACGAACGAAGCATTTCGCGAGCGTAGACTCGGACTTCGTAGTCTTGCCCCTTCTTGGCCATGAACTTGAAGAAGTCTTCGTCCCCCTTTTCACCGATCACACCGCTGGCGATGCCAGGGCCTTCCATCGGCGTGGCCTCTTTGCGTTCGTTGTTCGGCTCGGCTTCGACCGCGGTCGGCAAGCTCGAAACAAACAAACGATTGGGGGATGGGGCGATTCCGTACTGGTCTTCAGGGTAGTAGAGGAACTCACCTTCTTCTGCCGGCAGCTTCACCTTGGCGGTTTGCGTTCCGGATGGATCGCCCAGCCAGGTGACTTCGATTTCTTCGCCAGGCTTACCGCCCGTAGGAAAGATACCGAGCGGACGTGGGAAGTTGCCGATGCTTAAGCGATAAGCGCAGTTACCGTTGCCGCCGTAGCTGCTTTCGCGAACCTGGATGATGTACTTGCCATCCTCTGGTGCGAGCATCGAGCAGATACAGTCTTGGTAAACGAGGGGTTCGTCGTCGCTCTTGGCAAGTTCAAAACGCTGCTCGTTGAGGATGGCGACGTAAGGATCGAAGAACGTACGACCGAGACGCAGACCGGTCAGTTCGGCGGTGATGCGTTCACCCTTCTTCGCTTCCACGACAAAGTAATCGACGTCTTCGTTCTGGACGATTCCGTTGACGGTGCTGTTCATAGCGACCGCCTGGGGTTCTTTGAAGTCGTTATTGGGTTCTTTCTCTTCCACCTCAGGCATCGCCCCGACGTAGAACAAACAGACGTCGCTGAGACCGGAAGCGGTTCGCAGGCGGCAAGCGTGCTGGCCGAGGCGGCACTCCGGCTTGATCGCGAGGGTGACCTTCGCGGTCTTATCGTTCTCGACGGTCATCGATTTCATCTCGATGCCCGATTCGTAGAACAACAAATCCTGGGCGTCGGCGATGCGATCGCCGCGCAAGACGACTTCGAGTTCGGTTCCGCGCTGGAAGCCTGGGGGGTCAAACCGCTGCAGGTTAGGGTCGGCCCCGAAGGAGACCTTTGCTGCAAACAGCGAGACGACCAAGAGAGCCAAACCGAGGGCCTGGAAGCGTTTCATGAGGGTACCGCGTCCATTGGAAGGGGGTCGAAATGAATGGGTGGGAATTCGGAGCCAACCGCTGGCAGGTCGGGTGCTCACGAATGGAGGTGGGATGACGGGATCGGCCTGAATGGACTTCAGGCCGACGATGTTTTCATTGTAACTGGCGAGCTGCGAAGACGAAGCGATTTCCGTCTTCGCATCACCGCAATCAGGCAACTTAAGCCAGCAGTTCTTTGACGACCTTGCCGCCGTCGACGATTTCGATCGGACGATCGCCGGGGGCCATCAGTTCTTTGTCGGCCACGATACCCAACTGGTGGTACATGGTGGTCGCCAGGTCTTCTGGCCCGACTGGGTCGAGTTCTGGTTCGCTGGAAGTCGCGTTCGAGGCACCGTGGATGTAGCCCTTCTTCAGACCACCACCCGCCAGGGCAACACTGAACACCTTTGGCCAGTGATCGCGACCGGCGTCCTTGTTGATCTTTGGTGTACGACCGAATTCGGACGAAACCATAACGAGCGTTTCATCCAACAGGCCGTTGCGTTCCAGGTCGCGGATCAGCGTCGAGTAGGCCTGATCGAAGTCAGGAACTTGACGCTTGATGCTGTCGGTGATGCGGGCATGCATGTCCCAGCCACCGTAGGTCAGCGTGACCATGCGGACGCCGGACTGAACCAGACGACGAGCCATCAGCATGCGCTGACCAGCCTGGTTGCGACCATATTCGTCGCGGACCTTGGCGTCTTCGGCTTCGATGTTGAATGCTTCGCGAGCATCTGGCGACGAGATCAGGTTGTAAGCTCGTTCGTAGAAGGTATCCATGGCGGCTACCGAGTCCGATTCGTTCTTCTGAGCGAAGTACGAGTTCACCGCTTCCAAAGCGGAACGACGACGGTAGAAACGCGATTCGTCGACACCACCTGGCAGGCTCAAGTCACGAACCTTAAAGCCACCGCTGGCAGGATCCGAACCGAGCGAGAACGGAGCGAACGACGAGCTGAGGTAACCGGTACCGGCGTATTCGTTCGGAACGTTCGGGATGCAGACGTAAGGAGGCAGGTTCTTGCGAGGACCATATTCGTGGCTGACCACGGCGCCGAAGCTTGGGAACTTCAACGCGGGGCTTGGGCGATAGCCGGTGAACATGTTGTGCGTGCCACGTTCGTGGGCCGCTTCACCATGGCTCATCGAGCGGATGATGCAAAGCTTGTCTGCGATCTGAGCGGTCTTCGGCAAAGCTTCGCTGAAGTATTCGCCGGTGTTGGTTTTGACCGTCTTCATTTCGCCGCGGTATTCGATCGGCGAGTAAGGCTTAGGATCCCACAGCTCTTGCTGGGCTGCACCACCAGGCAGGTAGATGTGAATGACGCTCTTGGCTTTGGCTTCGATGAAGTCGTAGTTCTTGATCTCAGCCTGGGCTTCTTGAAGACGGAACATGTCGGACATGCTCAGTCCCAAACCGGCAGCGGCGCCAACGGTCAGGAAATTGCGTCGACTCAGCGGGTTCCCCTTGCACTTCATAACGTCCATCTCCAACAGATTGTTTTGGGTGTGTTCGGCTTATTGGGAATGACTCGATTCGTGGGAAAGTTTCAACGAAATCGAGGAAAATGGAAGGATCCGCGTCCGACCCCCGGGATATGGGAAGCGCAAGGGATGTTGACGCGAACTAGGAACAACAACGATCGCCCTCAAAATGGGCAATCTTCAAAAGGCAGGCAAATACAGGCAGGTAGGGGCAGGAAATTCAACCTTCTTTGGGCTGGAAGGGGTCTACCCCATTAATCGGTCAATATAACGGCGGCCCTTAGGCGTGTCAAAAGAATTATAGTCGTCAAAGACGTTTTTGCCCGATCGTCCATTTCAGGACTAACACATTGCCCAACAAGGACTTAGACCGCTTCGATGTCACGAGTCATCAAGCAAATCAGGCAAAAACTAAGTGATGCCTGCAGGCTAGCAGCCGCAAACACCTCGCCTGGCCACCATCAACCCCGCGAATCAAGCTCCCGGCGAGGGAGGCACCAGGCAGTAAAGATGGGTCGAAGTCCGCCAAAACAGCCGACCATCCGAGAAAACAGGGCTCGCGAAGCCAGTCCCCTCAAGCCGGAACTGCGCAATTTCTGTGAATTCCGGGTCAGCATGGAACACATGCATGACACCTGATTCGTCCGGGGCCAACATCTGATCGCCATAGATCGTCAGCGAGGCGCTGAAATTGCCGCCGATTCGCTTCCGCGCGAGACGCTCCCCCGTCGCCAGGTCATAACAAATCCCGATCCCATCATCGTTGATCGCATACAACTTCCCGTCATACACCACCGGCGAAGGGACATAGATACGTTCGCGGGCCTCCCATTGGATGTGGCTATCGGTGACGTCTCCTTCACCATCCCCTTGGATCGCCTGGGAACCGTTTTGCGGATAGCCTCCGGTCGAAATCACCAGGTCGCCTGCAACCGCCGGCGTGTTGGCCGTCGTCCGAGCCGTTCCGCGCGTCGACCAAATGAGCTCGCCCGTTTCAGGATCGTAGCTGCTGGTGGTCCCGGTTCCGCCGACAATAATCTGCGGTTTTCCCGCGATTTCCGCGAGAATTGGCGTTCCGTAGCTTGGTTCGTTGGCTCTCGAAACTCGCCAGACAATGTCCCCCGTATCCCGTCGCAGCGCGGCCAGAAAGCCAGGTCCGTCCGAGTCGCCAAGCACAATCACGAGCGATCCGTAGACAATCGGCGAACTGCCGTAACCATGCTGACTGCGAAATGGGCCAGCTTCTTTCTGCCAGACGACCTGCCCTTTCAGGTCGACCGCCGTGACATACAAAGAGTCCTTCACGATAAAGGCGGTGAAGACATATTTGCCGTCGCTGGCCGGGGTGGTCGAGGCCTGCGAATTCTTCTGATGAATCCGCATAAAACCGCCTTGATGGATATTGGTGGTCCACAGCACCTTACCACTGCTCGCCTCGTAGCAGATCAGCGACTTCGATTCGAGCTTCTCATCGGCCGTGGTGATCAGCACTTTATCGCCAATCACGATCGGCGTGCTGTGGCCTAGGCCCTGGATCTTTGCCCCCCATAAGACATTCGGCTGACTGGTCCAGTCGAACTGGACTGTTTCGCCGTGGGCGACGCCATCGCGCTGTTCGCCGCGCCACCAGGGCCAGCTATGGGGAGGGAGGGAAATCGGCTCCGCATCCGAGGTTTGCGATCCTTCCGGCGCACGGATCTCCTCAACCGGATCCTGCCGGCAACCTGGCAGCAGTGCAACTGCCAATATCCAGATCCAACCATAGCGCATCTTGCTTTTCTCCTGTCGAATCATTTTCGACATGATGTTATCGCAAACTACCGGACCGAAATAAATTCCCTGGATTCTCGTCGTGGCAAGGTCTGCCTAATTGCTTAGAATAACATTCTACGCGAATCCGCTAACACAATGTTCTCACGGAGTTAGATAAAACACCATGGTTGGGCGATTCCTCCTTCTTACGGTAGCCGTTCTTTGGACCGGCCTTTTCACCCTCCCGCTGGCGGCCGAAGACTATGCCGGCCAAGCCGATCTCGACAAGGCAGTCGATCTGAAGCTGGATGCCGAAAACATGGCCGACCTTGGCAAGGTTGCTGACCTTTGCGAAGCCGCTTTGAACAAAGGCCTGCACGAAGAAGACCAGGTCTTCGCCAAGCAGCTACTCACCTCGGTCCGTTACCAACGTGCGGAAACGATGGCCAAGGGCATCCTGGAAGAAGCTCAGCAGCGTAAAGACTGGAAGCAGCTTCGCGACAACGCCGTGGCGGAAGTCGACAAAGGTTTAGAGTTCGACGACTCGGTCGGCATGCTCTACCTGCTGAAGGCTCGCCTGTTGATCATGCCAGACGGCGACAAGGAAGAAGCCGAGAAGAGCATTAACAAAGCGGTCGAACTGCTGAAGGGAACCGGCGAGCAACACTCGAAGGCGTTGGTCGTTTCGTTGATCTTCGCCAAAGGCCCGGAAGCTCAGATCGATGTGCTAAGCAAAGCGATCGAAGCCAACCCGAATAATGCCGATGCCTATCGCCTCCGTGGTTTGATGTACCTGGAACAAGGCAAATTTGAAAACGCCTTGGCCGACCTGAAGATCGTGACCGAACAGCTTGCCCCTGGCGACCTGACTTCGCTGCAAGCCTATGCTCGTGCGTTCGCTCAACTGGGTGAGTTTGACGAAGCGATCAAGGCGGTCAATCAGATCGTCAAAGCCAATCCGAACTCCCCCATCGGTTACCTGCTGCGAGCCCAATTCAAGACGATGGCTGGCAATCTGGATGCAGCGATCACCGACCTCGATCAGGTTTTGGTTCTCGATTCCCGCTCGGTCCCTGCCCTACTGATGCGAGCCAGCTTGTATGTCGAACGCGAAGACTACAAGGCCGCCCTGCAAGATGTCGAACGTGCCTTGGCAGTCGACACCGGCAACATGCAGGCCTTGCTGATGCGAGCCACGTTGTACGCCCAGGAAGGCAAGTACTCCGAAGCGATCCGCGACCTGGAAGCCCTGCAAATGCGGAGCGACAAGAACGAAACGATCGCCCTGCAACTGGCGGCCTTGTACCAGGCCGACAAGCGTCCTCGCAAATCGGTCGAAATCTACAACGCCGTGCTGAAGGAACAGCCCGACAACGCACTTGCCCTGCGTGGCAAGGGTGACGCCCTCCTCTCGTACGGCAAGCATGCCGAAGCAGTCGCTGCTTACGAAGAAGCCCTGAAGATTCAGGACGACGAAGAAGGCGGCATCCTGAATAACCTGGCCTGGGTCCTTTCGACCTCAACGCAAGACAACGTCCGCAATGGCGACAAAGCCTTGAAGTACGCAGTCCAAGCCTGCGAAGCGACCGATTACGCCGAAGCCCACATCCTTTCGACCTTGGCCGCGGCTCACGCCGAGAAGGGCAACTTCGAGGATGCTCGTAAGTGGTCGAAGAAGGCTGTCGAAGCTGCCGGTGGCGACGAAGCTGCCGCCGAGATTCGCGACCACCTGAAGAAGGAACTGGAAGCGTACGAAAAGAACGAAGCCTGGCGGGAACTGCAAAGCACCAAGGAAGGTGGCCCCACCGAAACAATCGCAGGGCCAGCTTCCGAAGTCGCCGACCAGGTGAAGAAAGAAGCCGAAGCGAAGCCAGCCGCCGATGAAAAGAAAGCGGAAGAGCCCGAGATGAAAGACCCAGCCCCAGACATGGCTCCGGTTTCGTAAATCTCGCCTGCGACGGTTTGCCTCGGCTCGCGTCATTCGCAAGAATGACACCTGAAGAGGCCACACGCGAATAACACTGCCCCGGCCTGACATCGCCGGGGCTTTTTTTTGAAAGGATCTTAGCCGCGATGGAAATTCAAACGAGCGAGCAACTGACCCAAAAGAAATGCAAGCCGTGCGAAGGGGGCGTCGATCCATGCACCCTGGAAGAGTCCAACAATCAGCTTCTCAACCTGCAAGGCTGGTACCTCACGCACGACGGACAGCGGATTCGCAAAGACTGGGTCGTGAAGAACTTTATGGCCGGCATGAAGTTCTTCAACCAGGTCGCGGAAGTCGCCGAGTCAGATGGGCATCACCCAGATCTGCACATTGCCGGCTATCGCAATGTTTCGATCGAACTGTGGACGCACGCGATCGGTGGACTGAGCGAGAATGACTTTATTTTGGCGGCTAAGATCGATCAGCTTCCGATCGACATGAAGTAGCCGGGGCGACTTGCCTATTTGCCCAGGCAAGTGAGTTGCCAACTGCCCAGCATGACCTAGGTTTTCAGTGGCCCCTGCGCACTGATCTTAGGTCTGAAGGCAATCTCATGACTGGGCACACCGAATTACTCGACGCACCTCAAACGCTGCCTGCGGTACGACCAGCACCGCAGTTGCCGGTAGAACATGCCATTGAGGGCAACTTGCCACCGCTCGTCCGAACGGTGGTGAGCAGCCATGCGATCATCTGGACCGTGATTCTGACCTTCGGTCCGCTGGGCTTGCCGCTGATCTGGCTGAGCCC
Organism: Bremerella cremea; assembly: GCF_039541315.1. Classification (GTDB taxonomy): domain Bacteria; phylum Planctomycetota; class Planctomycetia; order Pirellulales; family Pirellulaceae; genus Bremerella; species Bremerella cremea. Next base: position 2,114,730 of record NZ_BAABFZ010000003.1, read on the forward strand.
CAAGTATCGTCTGTGGTCGAAACTGCTGACCACGTTCATCACGCTGGGGGTTACCATCGTGCTGCCGATCGCTTTGACGGTCTATTGCACGCAGTACCTGATTCACCCGGTGCTCAATGCCATGGAGAGTGCCAACGCATCGGGCGGGGCCCTTTAAGCCGTGGTCTCGCTCAGGGTGCGATAGTAAGACTGAACCACCGGACGGCGGTATAAGGTTGGCAACACCTGGCGACGTTTTTCCAGCAGATAGACCTGGGCCTGTTCTGGCGTCATCCCTTTGGCTTTCATCAACCAGCACAGCACGATGGTGGCACTTCGTGCCCGGCCTGCCTTGCAGTGGACATAGACATCTTTGCCCTCCGCCACATAGCGTTCGATAAATCGGACCCCTTCGTCGATGTCCTCGACACTCGGGGGCGTGAAATCGACCGTTGGCAAATAAAGCTGCTCGACGCCATGCTCGCGGTAGATATCGAGCGGGCCTTCATATTCGTGGCAGGTATTGATTACACCGGCGATCCCACTTTCCGCCAGGTCTTTCGCCATGGTGCGCGACGGAACCGCGCCGACAAAGACATGCGGATCGATCTCGTCGTACCATCGCCACCACTTCAGACGACGAATCATCGTCCAGTTGTAGACATACGACGGCCAGTAAATCAATTTCGCGTACAGGTTTTGAAAAAAACGCTTCATCTTGGCCAAAAAGGAACCGGTCTCGTTTCAGTCGCAGGTTTCGGCCATCGGAAGCGATCAATTGATTCCCATGGCCTTTCCCACCGATTATGATGGTTGGCGGTCTTCCATCCCACCCTGCCCAGTCCTTTCGGGCAGGCGGCCTACCGAAATGGGCGAACTTTTTGCCCTCCCACCCACAAAATACGCTCTTGAGGAGAATCTCGTCTATGTTGCGCCTGGTGTGTAGTTTTGGCCTGCTGCTGAGCATGGTCACGTTCGCAATCGCCGAAGAACCATCTTTGAACCAACCACCCAATGGTTTCAAAGCGTTGTTCAATGGCAAGGATCTCTCGGGCTGGAAAGGCCTGGTCGGCAACCCGAAGTCGCGTGCTGCGATGTCGCAGGAAGAGCTGGCTGCCGCGCAAGCCAAGGCCGACGAATCGATGCATGCGCATTGGAACATTGAAGATGGCGTGCTGGTGTTCGACGGCAAGGGGCAAAGCCTCTGCACTGCCAAGGACTACGCCGACTTCGAGATGTACGTCGACTTCAAAATCAAAGAAGCTGGTGACAGCGGTATCTACGTTCGTGGTGCTCCGCAGATTCAGATCTGGGATCCATCGAACAAAGGTCCAAACCCCAAGGGCGTTGGCTCGGGCGGTTTGTACAACAACCAGAAGAATCCTAGCGAACCGCTGGTTACCGCCGACAATCCGATTGGCGAATGGAACACCTTCTACATTCGCATGATCGGCGACCGCGTTACGGTCAAGCTGAACGGCAAGCTGGTGACCGACGACGTTGTGCTGGAAAACTACTGGGAACGCGACAAGCCGATCTATCGCAGTGGCCAGATCGAACTGCAGAACCACGGCAACACGCTTTACTTCCGCAACATCTACATTCGCGAACTGGTCACTCCAGATCAGTTGTCGAAGATCGAAGCCGCCCTGCCCGAGAAGCCACGCGTCGAACCGAAAGAAAAGCACAACGTGCTGGTCTTCACTCGTTACGACGGCTTCCGCCACAGCTCGATTCCGGTTGGTGCCATGGCTGTGAAGATGCTGGGTGAAAAGACCGGTGCTTTCGATGCCCACATCACCAACGACCTGACGCTGCTCGATCCTGAAACGCTGAAGGACTACGATGCGATCGTCATGGTCAACACGACGGGTTCTTGGATCAAGCCACGCGACGAAGACATCGCCAAGCTGGCCGCCGCCGGCAAGAAGATGAGCAAGGAAGAAGCGGAAGAGATGTTCCGCAAGAGCCTGCTCGATTTCGTCAGCAATGGCAAAGGCCTGGTCGGTTTCCATGCGGCCAGCGATGCCAACTATCACTGGGAAGACTTCGGCAAGCTGATCGGCGGTTACTTCCATGGTCACCCATGGCACGAAAAAGTCGGCATCAAGATCGACGACCGCGAACACCCGCTGATGAATGCTTTCGGGGGCGAGAACTTCACCATCGTCGACGAAATCTACCAGTTCCGCGATCCTTACTCGCGTGAAGCCTTGCACGTGCTGCTTTCGCTGGACGTCGAGAACACGAACATGGACAAAAAAGGCATCCATCGCAAAGACAACGACTTCGCCGTGTCGTGGGTCCGCAAATGGGGCGATGGTCGCGTGTTCTACAGTTCGCTGGGACATCGCGAAGAGATCTATTGGAACCCGCAGATGCTGCAGTTCTATCTCGATGGTATCCAGTTCGCTCTGGGTGACATCGACGGCGCTACCGCCCCCAGCGCCGCCAAGTAAGAAGATCCTTTAAGAGCCGCCACGGGCTACCTGAGTCCGCACGCTGCCCTGCCTTGGAGTTCGCATCCAAGGCAATGGACAAGCTGTGCCGACCCAGGTAACCCGTGGCTCTCTTTCCCCCTGCCCCCGATCCGATCACAAGGAATTCCCATCATGCCTCATCGTCTCATTCGTCCATTGCTGATACTGCTGTTTGTCGCCTGCCTGGCGGCTCCTTCGCTGGCAGAAGAAAAGGCCAAGCTGAAAGGACTGCTGATTACCGGCGGTTGCTGCCACGACTACCCCAACCAAATCAAGATCATCACCCAGGGACTGAGCCAACGCGTCAGCATCGACTGGGATGTCGCCCTGGCTGGCGAAGACCGCAACATCCAAGTGCCGGTCTATCAAAACCACGACTGGATCAAGCCGTACGACATTGTGGTGCATAACGAATGCTATGGCGGCGTGACCGATGTCGACTTCATCGAAGGCATCGTGGCGGCCCACACCGAGAACAAGATTCCGGCGATCTTCATTCACTGCTCGATGCACAGCTATCGCAACGCCAAGACCGACGAGTGGCGCAAGTTGATCGGCCAGCGTTCGACCAGTCACGAAGGCAAGCATCCGCTCGACGTCGTCACGCTTGAATCGGATCACCCGATCATGAAGGGCTTCCCACAAAACTGGAAGGTCGAACGAGGCGAGCTCTACAAGATCGAGAAGACCTGGGATTCCGCGACGCCGCTGGCCAAGGCCTATGGCGTCGACACCAAGAAGGATCACGTCGTGATCTGGACCAACGAGTACAAGGGCACCAAGACCTTCTCGACGACGCTGGGTCACTACAACGAAACGATGAACAACGACGACTGGCTCGGACTGGTTGCTCGCGGTGTGCTTTGGACGGTCGATGGCCTGAACGAAGATGGCACCCCCAAGGCTGGTTTCGAGGGCACCGGCAAGCAAGAGATCGATCTCAGCACGCCAAACCCAGACAAGGATAAGAAGCCAACGCCTGCCAAGTAATTGGCAGAAGCGTTTTGCTAATTTCCTCTGAAAACCTTGATGGCTACCGCCCTTCGGCGCGTAGCCATTTTTTTGGGGCTCGGCCGATCGGCATCCCCCTCTAGGGAAATACTCGCTCCGCTACATGCCACTTTCGGCTAGATCCGCATCACCTGGTCATTTATGATTATTTAGCGCGGATTTTTCTTTTCGCCCTACCTGTCGCCCTGAATTCCCCAAGGTGCCCCCATGCTTTCTTCTGTCCGCCGCCGCGGGTTTACGCTCGTGGAATTGCTTGTCGTGATCGCCATTATCGGCGTGTTGATCGCTTTGCTTCTGCCGGCCGTTCAGCAAGCGCGTGAAGCGGCTCGCCGGATGAGCTGCACGAACAACCTGAAGAACCTTGGGCTTGGTCTGCATAACTACCACGATACGTTTGGTAGCTTCCCCTCCGGTTACATCTCCAACCGTACGACTCCACCTGCTTCGAGCGGAACTTGCTGGAGTAACTCCGGCGATAACAATGCGTTCGCCCCGTGGACCGTGATGCTGCTTCCGTTCCTCGAACAGAGCGCATTGCACGATCAATTCAACTTCTCGCAGAAGTTCACGATGAATCCGGTCGATGGTGCCGGCAGCACTGCGAACCAGGCTGCCTGGCAGATTCCTTTGTCGATCTATCAATGTCCTTCCGACCCACGCGTTTCGGAACAGCCGAACCTGCTGTGCTACATGGGCGTGATGGGTGGCGGCGTGTTCAACTCGTCGTCGAATACCTACGACTTCCAATGCCGCGCCAGCAGCGATCCTCTGCGTGGTAACGATACCAACGGGATGCTCTACTTCCATTCCGCCGTGCAGTTCCGCGATGCGATCGATGGGACGACCAACGTGGTGATGGTGGGCGAAAGCCGTTACCAGACCCACAACCGAGCCGACGGCAAGAACTTCGGTTGGGCCAGCAGCGCCAACGTGAACAACCTGTGGGGCTTCCCTGCCACGCTGGCCAGCGCGATCGCTCCGATCAATTCGTTGACCGACGCCACTCACAGCACGCAAGCACGCTGCTTCGGTAGTTACCATCCGGGCGGCTGCGAAATGATGATGAGCGACGCGTCGGTGCAGTTCTTCGTCGAAACGATGGACACCCAAATGTATAGCCAACTGGCAATCCGCAACGACGGCTTGCCGATCAGCGGCTTCAACCGCAACTAATGGGGAAAGGATGTCCACGATGAAGAACCTTGCTGCCTTTTCGATCGGCCTGATCGGCTTGCTGTTGCTACTTGGCTGCAGCGCAGGTGACGGGATCGAGCGATTCCATCTCGCCGGAACGGTCACCTACCAAGGCCAACCGGTCCCGGCTGGTGAGATTCAGTTCACCCCGAACTCGCGTGCTGGCAACAGCGGCCCCGGCACGATCGTCAAAATCGAAGACGGACACTACGAGACGCAACCTGGCAAAGGGGTGTTGGGTGGTGCCTATGGCGTCCGGATCGTCGGCTACGACGGCAAAGCGAACTCCGAAAGCGACCTGGGCGTCAGCCTCTTCCTTCCTTACGGCGAAGCGGTCACGCTTCCCAAAGAAGACTCGACGCTCGACTTCAACATCCCAGGCAAATAACACCTGCGAGAACGCCAAAGCCTCACCAAGTCTTAATAATCGATTTCGATTCGCTGGCTACAATGGCCGCGTACCTTCGCAATCGAATCGACTTGAGTGAGGCTGACCGTTCGCATGGCTTGGAAGTTGCCGGGCATCTTGATCCTATTCGCTCTCGGGCAACCTCTCCCCGTGAAGGCAGCTCCACCGGCCATCGAATCTCGACAGGTCGTTCTGCACAAAACAGCTCTATGGGCGACTACGCCTCCGCATCACGCGACCGACCAGCCACTAATAACGCTGGCCCCTGGCGACGTTGTCGACCTGCATACGACGCATCGCGAACATACCCAGGTCCGAACCCGTCAACGCGTTGGCTGGCTTCCATCTTCATCGGTGACGCCTCTCGATACCAAAGCTGTCGAGCCTTTCTCGGCGGCGATCCAGGCCAACCCCAACACTGCCGAGCCTTACCTGCATCGGGCCAAGGTCCACAAGCGTCTGGGAAACTGGGCGTTGGCAGAAGCCGATCTCGATGCGGCACTCGAACGCAATCCGAAGCTGGCAGAAGCGTTGGCGGCGCGAGGCTATCTTCATTTCCGCCAAGGGAAACGAGCCGAAGCCAAACACGATTGGGATCAGGCCATCGCCAACGATCCGCAGCAAAAGCTGGCCTTAGCGTATCGCGGGCTGATCTACGCGAGCGAAGGAAAGTTTGAGCAAGCGATTGCCGATCAAACGGCCGCCATCGAAAACGACCCGACCGATCCACGTTTCCCTTACGTTCGTGGGCTCACCTGGCAGCGGCAGAATATGCCAGCCAAGGCGATCGCTGACTTCAGCCTGGCAATTCGATTGCAACCGAAGATGGTCCTGGCCTGGAAGCATCGGTCCCAGGCCCAGCGTGCACTTGGCAACATCGATCAGGCGAAGAGCGATCTGGAGAGAGCTATCGAAACGGACTCCCTCTTCGTGCATCCTCACGGGCCAGAACGCAAGCAGCTCGATACCGGTCGCGGCGTGTCGAGCATGATCGAGGCGCTAACCGCCGGCATCGAGTTCGATCCCGAAGATACGACGCTGATTCATAACCGTGGTTACCTTCACGTGCTGAATCAGAACTATCAAGATGCGATTCAAGACTTCGATACCGCGATCAAGCAGCAGCCGATGGCGACCACCTTTTTCCTGAGAGGTTGGAGCGAACGTCACCTGGGGCAACTCGAGGAAGCGATTGCCGACTATGGCCAAGCCATCGAGCGCGATCCTCGGCTGGCGGCGGCGTATCGCGATCGGGCCTTTCTTTTCAAGGTTCAGCGAAAGCCGGATCTGGCTTTGGCGGATTACACGATGGCGGTGCAGATCAATCCGCAAGACGCCGCCTCGTATTACGAGCGTGGGCTATTGCGGGAGGCGCTTTCGCGAAAGGAAGATGCCCTCAGCGACTTCAGCCAGGTGATCGCGATTCAGTCCGACCACGTCGATGCCTATCGACATCGCGCCCGCGTGCTGGTGGAGCTGAATCAGTTTCGCGAGGCTCATCGCGATCTACAGCGAGTGAAATCGCTGGAAGTGAAACCTTAGCCTTCCGCGACCTTCGTCCTACGACGCTTTGCGTGGGGCACGGAAGAAATCGCTGGAGCTGTTTCGCGAGGCACTCTGCTGCTCGGTCTGCTCGGCGATCTTTCGTAGTTGCTGCTGCGGATACTCATGGAACCGTTGCTCGCCGACCGAATCGTACACGCCAATCAGCGAAGGTCGCCGCAGCGTTGTTCCCAGGCCTGGGCATCCCTGGCATTGGCCATCGGTTCGATTGCGTCGCCACGACTCCATGGAGTTGCTTTCCCAAATCCCTCGCAGTGTATCTTCTTCCAGGCTACCGAAGTAAACGCGTTGTCGCTGGTCGCCACTACATGCCGTCATCTGGCCGCACGCGCTGAAGGTCATCACGCGATAAGGCTCTTCGCACAGCTTCATGCCATACTCGGCTTGCTGCTGCTCGAGATTGAACGCACTCGCTCCACCGGTTCGTTGCACGCGAAACGACATTCGCCAGGCCAGCCGGTCGAGCCGGTCCGACAGATCGATTGCCAGGTTACCTGGGGGGATCCGCACGGTCAGTTCGGCAGCCAATTGCCAGGTATGTTTGACGCGGGCATAGTACTCGATGGTATTCAGCCAACGTTCGATTTCTTCTTCGCGGTGCGTAGAGTCACTTTTCTGGAATGGAAGCAGCTCGTTACGGAGCGACTTCGGCAAGCTGAATTCGATCGAGGTGAACGCGCGGAAGACTTCTTCCACTTCTTGCCGCAGCATCCCTTCGCCGGTCGTGAAAAGGACTCGCTTGGGAAAGCCGGCCAAGGCAATCATCCGTCCGTGATCGACCAGGCAGGCGATCTCGCCCGGGTCGGAATCGATCCCACGCACGTGGACCGTACGCATGGAATCCACACGATGGACTTCCCCCAGGATCTCGGAAAGAACCTGAGTCGACATCGCGACGCGCCGTGTCCCGCTGGCATCGACCAGATGCAGTGCCAATACCCAAGGATCGTATTTCAGACGTGTCATTTCCTTACGCGACTTTCGTGAATCAGAAACCAGCTACCGGAATCGGTGGCTCCCACCCCATCGGCGAGCCTCCGCTACGTTCATCAGCGCACGGTGGTTGTTGGAAGAGAAAACCAATCGCGGCGCGATTGGCGGTCCGTGGGGCGGTAGCTGGCAATAATTCCCATTTTCCCGATCGGAAGCAATAGCAATCCCCCTACCCTGCCAGTAGGTGCTAGCTTGCCAGCATCCGTGAAGGGGTCGTGAAGATTCCACGAAGAGCCACTTCTTCTGCGAACGAACCTTCGCCCAAGTCGTACGAACGATGGAGCGTTAGAAGACGAGCGATCCTTTAAAGGTACTCTTCACATGAAGCCTGAAATGATCTACGAGAAGCTGGGGCAGATATTCCCTACGCTCAAGCCGTTTCTGGAATCAGGCAAAAAGAAGAAACGGAGCTCGGCCAAAGAAAAACGGCAGATTCCCGTTTGTGCTCCAGAAACGCCGAAGGATGCCAAGCCCGATCTGACGGAGTTCTATGTTAAGTTTCCGCCGAAGTATCAAGAGTCGGGACCGTATCGTTTGTCCGAACTGAAAACGCTGGCTCGCGACGGACTGATTACCGGCGAAACGCACATCCGGACCGAACGTTCGACCTGGATCTATGCCCGCAACATCAAAGGGCTGGTTGCCGAAAGCCCCGACGAATAACGCCCAGGGATCGCTTAGGCCAACACGTCGTGCACCACATGCCCATGCACGTCGGTTAGTCGGAAATCGCGACCGCTGTAGTGATAGGTGAGTCGCTCGTGATTCATCCCCAGGCAATGCAGAATGGTTGCTTGAAGATCGTGGATGTGCACCTTGTTCTCGGCAACCTTGAAACCAAGCTCGTCGCTCGCGCCATACGAATGCCCTGGCTTGATGCCGCCGCCTGCCATCCAAAGCGTGAAGACGTCGGGATAGTGATCGCGGCCGAGCACAGTGCTGCCAGCGGTGCGACCTTCACGGAATGGAGTTCGTCCGAACTCGCCACCCCAAACAACCAGCGTTTCGTCGAGTAGCCCGCGCTGCTTCAGATCTTTGATCAGCATCGAGACCGGCTGGTCCATCGAGCCACACTTCTCTTTCAAGCCATCCCCTAGACCAGTTCCCTTGCTGGTGCCGTGGAAGTCCCAGCCCCAGTCGAACAGTTGCACGAAACGAACGCCACGTTCGACGAGCCGACGTGCCAACAAGCAGTTGTTCGCCAGGCTCGAATCGCCCGGCTTCGCGCCATAGGCATCGAGGGTGGCCTGGGTTTCCTGGCTAAGGTCCATTGCCTCGGGGGCAGCCATCTGCATGCGGAAGGCGAGCTCGTACTGCGAGATCCGCGTTTCCGTTTCAGGGCTTCCGCTGCGGGCCAGTTCCATCGCGTTCAAGTCGTTCATGGCATCGAGCGTTCGTCGACGCATTTCTTTGCTCATGCCGGCAGGATTATTCAGATAGAGGACCGGGTCCCCTTTCGATCGGCACTGCACGCCTTGATAGACCGAAGGCAGAAAGCCACTACCCCAGTCGCTGTTGCCGCCAGCAGGGTTCGTTCCGCTGGAAACGAGCACCACGAAGCCGGGCAGGTTTTCGTTTTCGGAACCAAGGCCGTAGGTCACCCACGATCCCATCGAAGGCCGTCCCAATCGCGGCGATCCGGTGTAAAGCAACAGTTCGGCCGGAGCATGGTTGAACTGGTCGGTGTTCATCGAATGGATGAAGCAGACATCGTCGACAATGTCTTCCATATGAACCAATGCGTCCGACATCCATGTGCCGGACTTGCCCACCTTGCGAAACTTGTGGGGCGTTCCCATCAGCTTCGGCGTTCCTTTGGTGAACGCGAACTCTTTCCCTTCCAGAAATTCGGCCGGGCAATCCTGGTCGTTATGTTTGACTAGTTCCGGCTTGTAGTCGAACAAGTCGAGGTTCGGCGGAGAACCCGTCATGTGCAGATAGATGACCGACTTCGCTTTGGCGGGAAAGTGAGTCCGCGCCGGCAGGATCGAACCAGCCGTGCTCGCTTCTGAACCCAACGCCGAGCCACCTAAGAGCGACCCCAACGCCATGCCGCCGATTCCAGTCTGGCACTGCGACAGGAAGTAGCGGCGGGTGATGTTTTGCAGCGGGCGATGCATTGGATTCATCGTGGGATCTCTTCGTGAAAGCGATAGGATCGATCGAAAGGCAAGCGGAACGAAACGCCTAGCGGTTCAGCGTTTCGTCCAGGTTCAACAGCACATTCCCGAGGATGGTCCACGCGGCCATCTCTTCGACGACGGCCCCTTCTGGCAGAGGCCCCAGCGGCTGCGTGGCAATCTTCGCGGCCTCGTCAGGAATGGCGGCATACTGCTGCTGCACTTCTTCCAGCAGTTGATGCAAGCGAGCGATCTCTTGCTCGCTGGGATGGCGTCCCAGCACGCGGCGGAACGCATATTCAATCTTTTGATCGATGGTCATATCTGGCTGCTGCCAGGCAACACGACCGAGGGCCTGGGCGGCTTCGATGTAGACCGGATCGTTCAGCGTGACGAGTGCCTGCAAGGGTGTGTTGGTCGTGATCCGACGTACGGTGCAGACTTCGCGGCTTGGTGCGTCGAATGTTGCCATCGATGGATAAGGGGTCGTGCGTCGCCACATCGTATAAATGCCGCGCCGATAACGGTCTTCGCCGGTGCTGTCTTTCCAGTCGGTCGAACCGCCGAAGGCAGAGTTCAAACCAAGGTTCGGCCGAGGTGGATGAACCGGCGGGCCGAACATCTTATCGCTCAGCAAACCACTCACAGCCAATGCCTGGTCACGGACCATTTCCGCCGAGAGCCGAATGCGAGGGCCGCGCGAAACAAGCTGGTTCCGCGAGTCCTTGGCCAGCTTCTCAGGCGTTGCGGTCGCCGACTGACGGAAGGCCTGGCTCATAACAAGCTGCTTGACCAGCCACTTGGTGTCCCATTGATGCTCCATCAGTTCGACCGCCAGCGTATCGAGAAGCTGTGGATGGGTTGGCAGTTCGCCTTGCGATCCAAAATCTTCGCTGGTCTCGACGATACCGATCCCAAAGAGCTGTTCCCAATGGCGATTCACGACCACGCGGGCCGTCAGCGGATTGCTGGAATCGATCAGCCACTCGGCCATCGCCAGACGATCGACTTTCTTCTGCGGCGGCCGCGCATGGAAGCTGCCGAGCACCTGGGGTCCGACTTCGTCCCCTTCGGCCTGATAACTTCCGCGAAGCTGAATGAACGTTTTGCGATGCTTGTCGGCCGGCAGTTCCACCATCACCGGCGTGGTGGTCGGCTTGATTCCGTCGAGCTTCTTCTGCAAATTGGCGATCCGCGCCTTCTGCTTCTCAAGTTCCGGCGAGTTCCCCTTCAGATAAGTCGCCAGTTCGGTCCGGGCCTGAGGGTCCATGGCGTCGATGGTCTTCGGCGGAATGAACTCGGCGCTCGGATTGAATGGCGAATCGAGTCGACCTGCCCACACCGGATTGCGATTTTCGTCCAGGATAACGACCCGGCAGGTCTTCATCCGATTGAAGAGAGCCCCGTCGGTTCGATTCCAAACCACCACTTTGTCGATGGTGGTCGTGCCGCCCAGGTCGACTTCCCACCAAGGGTTTTTCTCTTGCTTTGTGTGGGTCGTGCTCTTAGCACCGGCGTAGTCGCCATTGGTGTTGCCATCGATCGCAAGGCCCGCAGGTCCGTCATAGTCGACACTGCTTTGGGTTGCCTTCCCCTTCATCGCCAGGTTCTCTTGGCCGCTGAAGACCTGGACCTCAGCGATGTGCAGAAACGCACTGTCGGCGACGTTTTCGACCCGGACAAAGCGGCCGATGTTGGGCTGATTGGTCTGAAGCGCGATCTCGGTCGAAGCTTCCAGCATCTGCTGCAGCTTGGCCTGGGCTTCTTCCAATTGCGATTTCAAACTGGCTTGCTGAGCTTGCTGCTGCGTGGTGAACCATTTGGACAGCGGTGCTTCGTCGCCGCGATCGGCGTCTTCGGTCTGGTTGAAGATCGCGAAGAACTCGAAGTATTCCTTCTGCGTGATCGGATCGTATTTGTGCGTATGGCACTGGGCACATTCCATCGTCAGCCCCATCCAGGCCTTAATGGTCGTGTTCACGCGATCGACGACGGCCGCATTGCGGAACTCTTCGTCGTTGGTGCCCCCTTCGGTATTGGTCATCGTGTTGCGATGAAAGGCCGTTGCGATGCGTTGGTCTTGGGTCGGCTCCGGCAGCAAGTCGCCCGCCAACTGCTCGATCGAGAACTGATCGAACGGCATGTTCTCGTTGATCGCACGGATCACCCAGTCGCGATAAGGCCAAATCGTGCGCGGGCTGTCTTTCTCATATCCCATCGAATCGGCGTATCGGGCAATATCAAGCCAGACGCGGCCCCAGCGTTCGCCATAAGCGGGATCGGCCAGCAGGCGATCAACCAGTTTTTCATAGGCGTCGGGCGAAGGATCGTTGATGAAGGCATCGGTCTCTTCGATCGACAGCGGCAAACCAGTCAGCGCGAACGAAGCACGACGAGCCAGCGTATATCGATCCGCCTCGTCGTTCGGGACGAGACCTTCTTGTTCCAGGCGATGCAGCACGAAGCGATCGAGTGGCGTCTTGGCCCAGTCGGTTTGCTTCACCTCTGGAGCTGCATGCTTGACCGGGGGAACGAAAGACCAGTGCGGCGCGTACTTCGCTCCTTGCTGAATCCACTTGGTCAGCAGGTCTTGCTCGCGAGGCGATAACTGCTTGCCGATCTCGGGCGGAGGCATCCGCATTGATTCGTCGTCGGTGCGAACGCGGGCCATCAATTCGCTCTCGTCCACATTGCCCGGAACGATGGCGATCATGCCGCTATCGAGTTCCTCGCGTGAGGCGTCCTCAAGATCGAGACGCAGGCCCCCTTCTCGCGATTCGGGGTCTGGGCCGTGGCAATGAAAGCACTTGCCCGAGAGGATGGGTCGAATGTCTCGGCCGAAATCAATTTCTGATTCCGCCGCAAAAGCGCTCGTTGCCGCAGCGATCCAGCAGCAACACGCCACACTAGCATGGAGAAGCGTCTTCATGAGACATACCGAAAGGTGGGAAAGGCGGGTTCGAATGGCGAGTGATCAGCCCGACTCGCATTATTTCTCAAATCGGGCGATTCCGCAACAATCAACTTTCCCGCGAGTCACCAAATTCCACTATTCAGCAACTCCCGACCGCTCGGATGCCAGCCCCCCTCTAGTTAGGGAGCATGCCGTCTCGCTTTCGCAGCTTGCGCCACTGCTCTTCGTTCTGTTCGGCGAAGTCCCAACCCAGTTCTCCGTAGATATCGGATCGCTTCTTGTAAAGCAGCAGGTCCGTCGGATCTTCGTCGATCATCTTGTTAAGCAACTTCAAGGCTTCACCATACTGCTCGTCACGACGCAGGCGACGTAAGTGCAGCAGTGCATACTTCTTATCGGTCGTATCGACCCAGCTTTCTAACTGCTCGAACGCCTTCTCGAAGAGCTCGGCCCGTTCCTTTTCATCCTTGGGCTCTTTCTTGATGTCCACGTTTTCCGGGTGCTCTGGATCGTCGGTTGGCAGATCCATGTAGGCCAGAGCCCGAGCCTTACGGAAAAGCGTATCGATGATGACGTCGCGTTGCTCGGTCATCTCCTTCATCTGCTCTTTCTCTTTGTCGGTTTCCGGATCGCGGCGTTCCGCAAAGTAGGTCCGCACCTTCGACTGATTGATCACCTTTAGCACCGCATCGGCGGCAGCGACCACTTCGGGCAAATGCTCTTTCCGGTCGTTGTCGTCCAGAATGATCAACTTGGCCTGCAGCAGTTGAATGTTCTTAGGCTTTTCCTTGTTCAGCTCTTTGAACAATTCGTTGAATTGCTTTTGCTGCTTCTTCGTCTTCAGCGTCTTCAAGTAAGCCAGCTTCGTCTCGAACAGCTTCTCTTCGAGCGTTGGCTCATCCTTCTTCGGCTGATCGTCCGCAGGTTCCGCTTTCGGACTTGGCGGCGGAGCAACCACGTATTCCAGCGGGAAACCGCCCGGTCGACGCGATGCGCCACCCAGCTTGCCGTCGGGATCGCCAAACTGAATTTCACCCAGCAGCAGATCACCTGGCGATGCCTGCTTCGGAAGACTCTTGGAATTCAGCGTCAGAAAGACTGGCACCAGTTCGCCCGGACGAACCCAGGCCGAGCGGAACCCGCCTTGCTGGCTGGCGGCGGCTTCGTGGCTGCTGAATGTTCGCACACCAGGACCACCACCCAGATCGAAGTCGAGCCAGATCGGCATGTCTTCCAGGTCTTTCACCCTGTCACGGTTTTCCTGACGGAAGAAGAAGGTCAGCTTGTACTTTCCTTTTTCGAGAGACGCCTCGCGTCCACCGGAACCCGTTTCGACCACCTGGTTATTCACATCGTAGATCGCATAGACACCACCGGAGTAGCGATCGTACCCATTCGCCCAGATGATTGGCTCTGGCGAAACAGTCGACTTCTCACTGAGGGTGAACTCGTACGTCAGCGTGATGCCGTAGTTCAAACGCTTATCCGGAAATTCGTCACGCTTTGGATCGAGCGGTTTCACTTCGCTCTTCACCGGCAGCAAGGTCTTGCGAAGCTTCTTGAACTTGGCACTCGGTTCGATCTGCATCGGAGCGAGGCTCGATTGCACATCGATGCGATGGATCGGGTTGGTTCCGTCCCAGGTCAAATCACCTGGCGCTGGCATCAGGCCGAAGAAGCTTGCTTCCAGTTCGACTTCGGTTTCGCCAAGGGCCGACCAGTACTGGGCCAGCGTCATTTCCAGCGTCTTCCCTTCCGCAACGGCGAAGCTCAGTTCGCGAACTTGCCCTGGTTCCAGCGGCAGGAACGACTTCTCTTCAATCGTCGGGAAAGGACGGTCTTCCAGTCGCTGCAGAGCGTGGAAGACGAACAGTTTCGTGTCTTCCAGCTTGTCCGACTTCACGCGAACATTGACCCAGGTGGCACCCATCGGAACTTGAATGAACGTGCGGTCGATTTGTCCGGTCGAGAGCTTGAGGGTCGTTTTGAATTCGGTTTGCGGCGTTTCGGTCACTGGCATCAGCACCGTGATCGGCACGCGGAAACGTGGCCCCAGGTCCTGACGATCGGCGAAATAGCCTTCCACTTCGGCGAAGTGCGCCCCAGGCTTCAGTTGTCGTGGATCGACTTCGATTTTGAAGTCGCGACCACCATGATTGACGTAGAAGTTCTGCGGAACCTTCACCCAGTCGGCGTCGCACTTCAGGATGAACTCGGCACGATAGTCGGCCCGAACGTCGAACTTGTCGTCTTCGTTGAAAACCGGATCGACGCTGACGGTAACCTCTTGCACGCGGTGAACCTCGTCACCTTCTCGCAGGTAAATGCCACGCTTGGTTCGCAACCCTGGCAGCGAGACTTCGTAGCGAACCGCAGGTTCGACGGCGTCGTGATATTCGACCAACCAATCGAAAGCGGCCCCGACTTGGATCAAGCCGCGACCATTCGCCCAGACCGTGCCACCTTCCAATTTGCGGGCCGTGTTCTTGATAGCCAGCTTCACCGATTCCGGCGTGTATTCAATTTTCTCTTGCTTCAAACCGCTGAGCACCAATGCCACGCCACCACATGCATTGGGGGACGACATCGAGGTACCGTTCATCAAGCTGCCTGGCGACAGCGACCAACGCGAAACAGGAGCCACCGCACCACCAGGGGCACTGATATCGACGCCCAAGTCGCCATCCATCGTGGGACCACGCGACGACCAGGTGAAAGGCATTTCGCCGAGGTCTTCTCGCAGCGAATAGGCAGCCGACATCAACTCTGGCGAGACGTAAGCGCCAACGCCAAGGATCGCCGAGGTTGTTCCGCCAGGACCACCCACGGTGCTGAGGGCAGGTCCGCTGTTACCAGCACTCGAAACGAAGATTACGCCGTAGCGATTGACGATTTCGGAGAAGAGTCGAGCGGTTCGACCGACGTTCCATTCGGGCGAAGGGCCGCCGTAGCTCATGTTGATCAGGTCGCAATTGTTTTCCAGCACGGCGATCAAACCACGATCTTCGCCGATACCAGTTGAGTTCGAACCGAGACGCGTATCGCCGATCTTCACCGAAACGATCTGAGCCCCCGGTGCGACACCGTTCAGCTCGGGCGAGTCAGGATAGTTGGCTGCGATGATGCCACCGACGTGCGTACCGTGCGTGCCGGCATCAACGACGATGCTCAGCACGTTGCCTTCTTCGTAGATGTTGATCGCATAGGTCACCAGGTCGACTTCGCCGAAGGTCGAGTACTGACGCTTGACCTTGTAGTTGGTCATCAGCTTTTCGTCACTCAGATCGCCATCTTCATCGGTATCGATGGCGGCCTGCCACATCTTGCCGTCGTTGAAGACGACGCAGTCGTAGATCGGACCAGGATCGCTCCAGCTCGAACCAAGCTTGGTCAGTTGTTCCAAACGCAGTTCCAGGTCTTTGCCTTCCTTCTTCTTGTCCCCTTTGGGTTTCGGATTTTCTTTTTCGAAGGCTTCGATCTCGCGGGTCAGCTTTTCGACTTCCGTGCGAACAGCGATGTCCCATGGCTTGCGATTTTCCGATTTGATGCGTGGAATGGCGGCTTGTGGAAAGAGCTCGTAGGCAGGCTTCATCCCGACGTGGAACTCGCCGCTCGGGCAATTCCATTTTTCAGGGATCGTCAGCTTACGCCCGGTCAGACCAGTGATGGTTCCTTCTTCAACTTTGCGAATGGTGCTGGTCTGCACGTCGCCGCTGCCGGTGGCGTCGATCATGTCGATGATCTTCGGCTTGCCATCCGAAGTCACTTGCAGGCCGGGAGCGGCTGGATCGCAACCGGTATCGAAGACCGCAACGACGACGCCCCGGCCATCAAACTTGCGATGTTCTTCCAGAAAACGAGTCGCCCCGATTTCCTTCTTGGGAAGCAGATCGGCCGCAGGGAATCCGACTTCCTGGGCAAACAGAGGCGCGCAGAACGTCACGAACAAAAGAGCAAGGGTATAACGCATCGTGGCTGGCAGTGGTTGAAGGAACGTTCGCAGGAGAGCTATCCGCTGCTCAAAACAGCGGTCGGCAAAGTCGCCGTAAACCCTCTATTGTAGGTCGCAATTACCGGAGGGGCGAAGCACCAGAATGTAGAAAATTCCGCAGAATCGACAGAAAGCCAACAAAAAAGGCCGCCTGAACGTCGAAGTTCAAGCGGCCTGAGAATTGGATCTGCCATCGGAGAGGGGCGAGCAGATCGCTATTTTTTCAGCGTCGAAAGGTATTCGACGACGTCGACCAGTTCCTCAACGGTCATCAGTTTCTGCAGGTCGTTGGGCATGACCGAGAGCGAAAGTTTGCGGATCTCTTCGACTTCGTTCTTCGGAATCGTACGAGCCAGACCTTCCGCGTTGGTGATCGTGATTGCTTCGTCCGTTTCGCTCGTTTTCAAACCGGTCACCGCGGTACCACTGTCGGTCAGAACCGCCCAGTTCTCGTAGTTGTGGCTGATACTGGCACTGGGGTAAAGGATGGCCTCGTACATCGCTTCACGGCTCAGCTTCGAGCCGATTTCGCTCAGGTTCGGACCGACTTCCTTCCCTTCTTTCTGCACTATATGGCACTTGTTACAGGTACCAACCGTAGTGAAGATCTTCTTGCCATTCTCGACTGATCCGTGCATACGAACCAAGGCTTCCATCGGCGGCAATTGCTGATTGCCCTTGGATGGTGGCTGCGGGAAGACCTCGTTCGCCTGGCGACGGACGTCTTCCCACACGGCGACCTTCAGGGGAGACGCAGCGGCCTGCATCAGTTCCTCATCGAGCTTGCCTGCTTTGGCCATCTCGAGAAGCTGTCGAGCCGACTTCTGGTTGTTCGCCAACCCCTTTACGGCCGCACGACGCACTTGCAGGTCTTGCGAGGCATCGTTCAGCATGCGATTCAACCAGGCGTTGGCCTGACCGGTGCTGCTGTTCGAGATCGCCGTGGTCAGGGCCAACTTCTCTTCTGGCTTGCCTTCCTTCAGAACGGAAGCCAGAAGTTGATTCTGGCCACGTCGCAGCAGAACGCCGACGGCAGCGACGCCCGTATCCGATTGTGGCTCGACCAGCGCGGCTTGCAGCAAGTCGGCGTAGTGATTCTCGAGTTGGAAGCGATCGACAAGTTCGATGTACATCGGCGTACCAGCCAGCTTCTGCAAAGCCTTTTCCATCGAGGCCACCGTCTGGGCGTTGCCACGATCGAGCTTTCGCAAACGCTTGACCGATTCGGCAATGATCATCGTTTCGGCGGCATCGTGACGGGTATTGGCGAATGCCAACTGAGCCACGGCCGAGTCGACGCCATCCTTATTCGGCTGGAAGTCGAACGCGCGGAAGTATCGCGCCAGTCCATCGACGGGGTTGCTGGTGTCTTCGATCAGCTTCGCCAACAGTTCCGGCGTTTGTGCGGCACGGCTTCGCCAGACAATATCCTTGGTTGCCGGAGAGCTGAGGTCTCCGTTCACCTTGCTCAGGTAAGCAGCCAGACGCGAATCCCAGTGCAGATCGGCACCGATGCCCAAGGCTTCGAGGTACCAGCGATCTTTGCCGTCGTGCTGCTGAGCCAGTTCGGCCCACTGCTGCGAAGCGAGGTCGCTGCCATCGAAACGAAGCTCGATCGCGGCCGAACGACGCACCTGAGGGGATGGATCGCGAAGGACCTTGGCGACCACTTCGGTCGCGGGCAGCTTCAATTCGTGAGCCAGTCGCAGACCCACGATACGCAGGTCGGCGTCATCCGCCGATAGTGCCTGGTCGACGATTTGTTGCCCCTTCCCAGGAATCAACCCGAGCAGCCACAGCAGGCGGGCCTGGTATCGCGGATCGTCGGAAGCTTTGTAAGCGGCCTGAAGTGCGGCATCGGCAGCGGCACCTTGGTTGTGCAGGTTTGTCCATGCCATGTAGCGAACCGAGAGGCAAGGATTCTTGAGGGCTTCGATGCAGCCTTTGGTCGTGGTGAAGTCGAACTTCGGCACGTTGTACTTCGATCCTTCCGGAGCGACGCGGAACAAACGGCCCCGATCGAGATCGCGCTGACCATGACCGCCGACGCCTGGATCGTACCAGTCGCTGACGAAGATTGAACCATCCGGAGCAACGCAAACGTCGGCCGGACGGAACCAGTTGTCACGAGCCCCCTTCAGAATGTCGACCGATTCGGCCGAGTAGCCGGCACCATCGTTCTGAACCGGATAGGCGCGCACGATGCTTGGACCAGCATCGCAGTGGATGACCTGATTCTGGAACACCTTCGGCAGCAACGTGCCTTCGTAAACGCAGATACCGGTTGGCGAACCAGCGCCGGTTTGCAGCAGGTTCGGCACGACGCCGGGATCGTTCAAGTGCCAATGGCGAAGCGGGATCTCTTCTTCCATGTTCGTTCGTGGATCACGCCAACCGGCACCGGTCATCTGATCGCGATAGCCGAAGTTGCCGTACTGCATGACGTAGTTGATGCGGACGCCGCGGTTACCATCGTCGTCGTTATCGCTTTGCCACAAGGTGCCGAATGAGTCGACCGTCACTTCGTAGTTGTTGCGGAAGTTGTGCCCCAACACCTCGAAGTCGCTACCATCGAGATTGCAGCGGAATGGCATCCCACCGAAGTAAGGCTGACCATTGTCAACGACTTTGTTGCCGGCCAGATCGACGACCACTTCGCCGTTGGCATCGTGCACGTGCTGACCGGTATTACCGACGTTCCAGTACAGCTTGCCATCGGGGCCGAACAGGAAACTGTGGGCCGAGTGATCGTGCTGTGGTTGGCCGGTCTTGGTGAACAGCATCTCTTTTTTGTCTGGTGTGTCGTCGCCATTTTCGTCGGTGAACACGATCACGTTCGGAGCAGCCGAAACGATCACCTTGTTCCCCAGCACGCAGACCCCCATGGCCGAGTCGATGTCGCGCCCCTGATAGAAGACCTTGCTCTTCTCGGCGACGCCGTCACCATCTTCGTCTTCGAGGATCAGGATGCGATCCCCTTCTTTCCGCGAACCGTTGTTGCCGCGGTAGTTCATCACGTCGCAGACCCAAATGCGGCCGCGGTGGTCGATGTCGATATTGGTCAGGCTCTTCAGCTCTGGCTCGGCAGCGACCAGCGTGGCCTGCAGTCCAGGATAAACGTCCAAGTTGCCAACCGCAGATTCCGGACTACGTGATGCGTCGGAAGCGGATTGCGAAACATTGCCGGGGTCCTGCGTATAGACCGCGAACTGCACCGACGTATCGCTGCCACCATTTTGATTGGTGCCACCGTTGTCCAAACCACCGATGGCGGAGAACTTGGAATAACCTTCAGGGATGTCGAACTCGATGACCGAGTTGGCATGCGTCCCGAAGCCGTTTTCGTACTGCTTGTTGTTGACCATCAACGGCTGACCGTTGACGTTACGGTTCTTCTTCACGCCTTGCCAGTCGGTGCTGGCCTTGTTCCACTTCAGATCGGTCAGCGAAAGTTCCCCCTTCGAGCCTTCCAGCTTCGGGTTGATCCAGTCGGCCCAGTCGCAGCTGAAACCATTGCCACCGTCGGTGACGACCAGGTACAGCTTCTTCGCCCCTTGCAGGTCGACACGAATGTCGACCTGATGATTCGGGGTCGCCGAGGTGATCACAGGGCTTCGAAAGAGAGGCTTAACGTTACTGGAAACCTTCTTTGGTTCTGGCTTCTTCTTCGGCTGTGGCTTTGGCTCTGGAATCAGGCCTTCCATGTCGTCGCGCGTCAGCGAGTCCGATTCGACCCCCTTGGCAGGGACTTCTTCGTGGCTGATCCAGACGATCGCGTTGAGCACCACCTTGCGGAAGTTCGGGTCGGCCCAGTTCCAGTGATAGTGACCACCGGTGAAACCGAAACCGCGTCCGCCATCTTCGCGTTCCGATGCCCAAGCAACGTGCTGCGGTTGCCCCTTCATGGCACGCACATGTGGGTTGCCACTATGAGGACCATCGGGGCGGCTGAGGGTGCTTTCGGGTGGAATGGCAGTCAGGATCGGCGTGACCCCTTCCATGTCTTCACGAAAGCGCATGTTGTAGTACCACTCGTCATTGATGTCGAATGGCAGCACCCCGTTGGTCACGGGGTGCTGAGGAATCTGCGTGAAGGAAGCGGTCCAGTGTGGATTGACGCTCCAGTGCGTTTCAAAGTAGCCGCCGATCCAGTCGACGAACTTGTCGCCTGGCTTTCCCTTCGGGGTTTCCACCCCGTAGTGAATGCAAGCCAGGCCGACACCGTTGTCCATCAGCTTCTGGAATTCGTCGAGGTGGGCGTTGAGTAGATGACGTTCGCCACCATCGCAATAGACCACCACGGCATCGGCGTTGTCGAAAGCGGTGGGATCGTCTGGCCAGCCACCCTTGTAGATCGAGGCTTCAAACTGGGGCATGTTTTCGGTCAGCGCCAACATCAGCAGGCGGCAACCGGCGACGTGTTCATGATCGCCCCAAGCGTGGCTCGGGGTGCCTGGCACGAAGACAACCTTCTTCTTGCCATCTTCCATCGGAAGACGCTTGAGCTGGATGTCTTTGAACTGCACCTTCATCGGTGGACCGGCGTGCAACTGCAGAGCCAGGATACCGCTGGTTCGCGAATCCTTTTCTCCTTCGTCGATCACTTCCGAGGTCACGTTGCCGTTGATCTTGTGGATCAGGTGGTTGCCCTTGGCAATGATGTGGTACTCGTTCCAGTCATCCTTGTTGATCTTGGCTTGCAGGTCGGCCGACTGGGCGAAGCGTTCCGCCTTGTAAGGACCTTTGCCATCGGTGACGGTGGCCTTCTCGCCACGCTGGGCCAGAATACCGCGGCCACGTTCTTCGTAGTTGATACCGCTGTAGGTATCGCCACTGTCGATGTCGGCCTGGTAGCCTTTCGCGACGTGGTTACCCAGGTCGGTCGAACGATACTGGATGCCTGAGTTGCCGCCCATGATGCGGTACTTCAGCTTCAGCTCGAAGTTGTCGACTTTGCCCTGATCCCAGATCAGGAACGTGTTGCCCTTGGTTGGATTGTCCGGCGTGGTCGTTCCGGTGATCGCACCGTCTTCAACACTCCAGAACTTGTCGATACCACTCCAACCGTTGAGTGTCTTTCCATCGAAGATCGGCTTGAAGCCATCGTCTTCTGCCATCGCCAATCCGGCCGAGGCGACAAACAGATAACCGGCAAAGAGCCATGCCAAATGCTTGGTCATGTGATTCAAATCTCCTGCAAGGTGAGGTAGTTGCGGATGCGTGCGAATTGCCAACCGCGCGCAGTCTACGAGAAGCTTGATGAGGAATTTGGATTCGTCAGGCTGGCACCAAGTCGCTTGGGGATTCGCGACTTCGTGAACGACGAACGTACGGCTGGTTAGGGGTAGTTTAGCCCGGAACTCCCCTGAATTGCACTAACCTAAGTTGATTAATCCGTCCATTTTTGCCGAATGGTCAAGGACAATCTGGCGGTGAAGGGCAATTAGTTTTCCCTTCCGCAAAAGAAAAGGCCTTGTGTCCGTAACGAACGCAAGGCCTTTCAGAGTGACTTAGAAATCTCGGCGCGATTAGCTTCCGAACGGATCGCTCATACCAGCTCCCTCGTCGGAACCTCCGCCGAACGGATCGGATCCGCCGCCACCAAATGGATCGGAGTTGCCGCCGCTCGAACCACCGCCGAATGGGTCGGAGCTTCCGCCGCCAAACGGATCGCTCGAGCCACCACCGCCGCCGGAGCCGCCGAATGGATCGGCTGCGTTACCTCCACCACTGGAGCCTCCGAATGGGTCGGCCGTGCCGCCTCCGCCACCTGCGGGTGCGAATGGATCAACAACACCGCCACCACCAGCTGCCGGTGGAGCAAATGGGTCGACTGCTGGCTTGGCCGGGGCACCCTTGTCCCCTTCCTTGCCATCGCCCGCTTCGCCTTCTTCAGGCTTGGCAGGTGCTTTCACCTTCACGTGAACCATCGGGTATGGATCGGCAGCCGAGCGAAGCACCACCATGCGCCCCGTTGTTGTACCGAGGATGATCCGGTCGGTCTGGGAATTGGTATAGAAGAAGTCGTAACCACCCAGGTCAAGACCGCCAACACGGGCACCCGATTTAATATCGAGCACGACCAGGTTCTTGTTTTCGTCCAGGCAGTAGACGTACTGATCGTTGGCCGAGAGGAACTTGTCGACCCGCGGAACGAACCATTTCACATCCCCTTCTTCCAAGCCAAGCTTGTAGATCCCGCCTCGCTGCAGCGTAACGTAGACGCCATCATCGATTGCGATCGCCGAGCTGTTGATTGGCAGCCCGCACGAGAATCGCCACTGGATCGTCCCGTCGGTCGAGTAGATACAGTAGACGTAACCGGTTTCGGTCGTGAAGAACAAACGGAGTGGACCTTGGCTGCTGGGTGGAGCCAGGATCTCGCCGCTCGATTCGATTCGATAACGAACCAGCGGCCGATCGGCATAGCCGACATAGAAGTAGTTCCGGTCGGTAGCCCAGGCCACCGAAGTAGGCGTAGCCACCATCGGCTTCACAATGCGGCCAATCGACTTGTAGCGTGGCGTCAAACGAGGACCACCGTCGAAGTTGTAGGCGACCACGGTGCCATCGAGCAGCGGAATGTAAACGAACTCGTCACCCACCACAGGCCCGGCAATCGGCACGCCTTCGATCGGCTTGGTCCATTTGACTTCGCCGTTACCGCGGAAGAGGCAGTTCAGTTTGAAGTTGTTGATGACGAACACATACTTGTCGTTCGCGGCCGGAGCTGGCTGCGGAAAGCCTGGGCGACCATAGCTTTTGGTCCAGTCGAGCTTGCCGGTGCGGCCATTGACAGCCATCAGCGTGCCGGCGCTGCTTTGTGCCAGGAAGGTAACTTCCGGGATTTCCAGTCGATTGATGACTGGTTCGCCTTTACGGGTATCGAGCCGGGCCACGAACTGTTCGGCCTTCTTCTTGGCGCCTTCTTCCCCCAGCGGCTGGCCGAGCGTACCAAGCTCGTTAGCGCTGAATGTCGTCGTGCGGCCGGCGTGTTCAACCTCGAAGACCACCAAAGGGTCCCTCAAGCTAACCACCTGGCGGAAAGAATCGAGCTTCGAGCGCTCCGGATCAATGGGCAGTTGCCCAGACCACAGTTTCTCGAGACCAATCCGTTCCAGTTCGATCGGCGAGAAAATCCGCGGCCCCAACTGGGCCATAGCAGGAGTGGCGGCCATCATCACGACAGTAAAGATGGCAATCCGCGAAACGCATTTCTGAATTTGCATAGTTGGTCGTGCTTCCTTCAACTGGCACCCCAAACGGCCCAGCGTTCTCTGTGGAAACTACATCGGACAAGAACCTCCGCTGCGTGGGCAACGGCGGTCGTAGCGACAAGATTTAGGACAAGGAACGCCAAAAACAGCATCCCCTTCAAGCATAACACTCGATTGGGAAATACCTTGCCGAGTTTTTCATCTTAATTCAGAAGGACGAAAGGCGTCACGTTTTCGGCCCGGTTTTCACCAAATCCTCGTTTTTCAACGATTCCTGGGGCTGTTCATCGCCTAGACCCCAGCACAACTCCCCTCTACGATGAACTTCTACGGGAGAATCGACCACTCCAACGAGGGGTTCGACGATTCTTGTCCAGCTCCCGTTATCAGAGCTTTCTGAGATTTTTGGCGTCTTCTTTCTCTCGCAGCGGATGGTTCATGGGTGATCGAATAGAAGAGAATGGCTTGCTCGAGAAGATTCTCGGCTACTTCAATTTCTCTTCCGGAGACTACGACGCTCGTTTTGCCGCCGCAATGGACCAGCTTTTCCGGCATTTGCACGACGGATCGGCTGACACTCCTTATTGGCAGTGGGAAAAGGCTGGCGACACCCTGAAAGAGGGGCTCGAGCGACTTAAAGCGACTTCGGCCGCTCTCAAGCAAAGCGAACAAGCCGAAACCGCCCTGCGATATGTCTTCGAGGTGGTCCTGCCTGGCTACCTCGAATTCCATCACGACCTGCTCTTCCATCAGAGCGGCGGCAGTTTGTTCTCGCCTTACTTCGTCGTCCGAGCCACCCAGGCCGTTCTGACCCAATCGGCGGATTGGGAAAACGAGCCGCGGGTGCTGAAGAATTGCCTGCATCAGCTCAACGATTACATCGGACATCGCCCGGTCCCGGCTCTCGAAACGCGCAAGACCGAGCCCTACCCGCACGAATACTGCCGTCCGATCCCGATCTGGGTACGGGGAGCCGGTGCCTGCCTGGGCCGCCATCAAGAGATCGTCGAGAAGACGCTCGAGCTGCTGCAGGCCACCGACGCCGATATCTTGCAAGATGCGGGGTTCGATCCCGAGAACCTTGACGAACTGGCCATCGACCCGCGAGCTTACGATTTCGAGCACCCGGTCAACAAGCGACCGAACTATCAGTTTGGTCAGTGGGATCCAGACCACATCGACCTGAACGGCAACTACAGCCGGTTCGTCGTCCAGCAAGTCACGCTCGAAGCCCTGACCGATCGCGTCGATCGTAATCCGCCGGAAGATCTCTCGCACGAAGACCTTGTTTACGAGGCAGCCGCGGTGTTGGCTGGTGTCGTGCTGATGGGAGCCGGCATCTCCGGCAGTGGTCCTGGTGCCTACGATTCCGAGATGACCCTCTCGAAATTGGTTCCGGTGATCGCCAACTACCGAGATCGCTTCTACAACCAATTGCTCGATAGCTGCCCCGAGTCGATGTCGGTTCGCTTGAACGAAGAATCGATCCAGCGTCGGCAACCGTTCGGTGCCGCTCGCCAGCATCTCAATGGCTACCTGAGCAATCGCCGTGCAAAGCAACTGGCGCACGTTCGGCTAGCGTTGATCTACTCAAGGATGGGCTACCCTGACGCGGCCGGGCAACAGGTCGATATCGTGCCGACGGCTTCCGCGCGGATGCAATGCCGCATCGAGTGCTTCATCACGCTGGCCCATCAGGCAATGCGTCGAGGCGACTTGAACGAGACGATCGAATACATCCACAAGATCGTCGACCGTTTGCATCGGGCGATCGAATGTGGCGCGATTGTCGATCCTTGGAATATCCTTGGCTTCGACGGGCAGTTCAGTTTGTTTCCGGCCTACGAGAACAGCGTCCGCGATCATCGCGTCGACGACCTGGCCCGGATGATCGAACAGATTTTCGACCTGATGTCACAGGCCCTCAGTGAAGCGGCCGTTCGCGATGACGAAGCGGTCCGATCGAAAACAGCTTGGGCCTTCGAAGAGTTCTCGATGTGGTGGCATCAGTTCGCCACGCACGAACTTTCCAGTGTCGACAGCCCCAGCGGAGACGAAGCGTTCGCCGCGGCTCGTCGCGTGGCCGATGCCTTGCGGCTATGGCACAAAGTGGGTGCCGAAGCAGGCGACGTCGCTTTCTGGTCGCCACATGCCGAGATGTTCGATTCGCCGAAGGCGTATGGCCTGGTGATTCAAGCGTTGCTCGAACGAAACGACTTCGTCACGACGATGGCGCTGCTGATGCATTGGCTGGAACAAGCCGACGAGATCCCGCTGCATCATCTCGATACGTCCTACTTTGCGATGGCGACGCAGTGGATCCTTGCTTATCAAAAGCACCGCGAATCGCTTCCCAACACGGAAGAGAATCAGCAAGCGACCTGGCAAATGATCCGACGGTTCGTCGACTTTCAGGAAGCGAACGCCGGGGCCTATAACCAGGTACCAGGCTGGTTCTCGCAGCGCACCAAGAAGGGCCAGTTTGACGAAGAGCTCGACGCCTTGTTCCAAGGACAAGAACCCGGCGACGAAGACGACATCTTTCAGGCAGCCTACGAGGATGTCACCTTCACCGACAGCACCGACGACGGCAACGAAGGTGCTATCTTCGACGGTGGCAGCAGTTCGTCCGACAGCAGCGAAGACCTGCAGATCGAATCGCGCCGCATCAACATGCACATCTCGTTTCTGAGCTGTGTTGCCCAGCAGTGGCAGATGGCCGCCTTCCAGGCCATGCGAACCACCGGCGATCCGGCCGTGATCGAGAAGCTGTTGCAGTGGCGTGAACAAGCCATCAGCAACTATCGCGAACTGCTGGAACTGCTTCTGGTTGTGAACCAACACAAGCTGAGCGATATCAGCGGCAACCATCAAGAGATGGTCGAATACGACCGGCAACGCGCCGTGAAAGAATTCGTCCTGGAACGAATCATCACGACCACGGTCAGCACCGCTTCGGCCGCGAGAATACTTTCGTCCGCCGTCGCCGCCGTGGCCCCAGAACATAAGCAGTCGCTCGAGAACCTCGAGAAAGAAATCGGTGCTGAGCAGACCTTGGCTGTCGATCTGTTCGCCGCGATCCTCGCCGGCGATACCGATGCGGTTCAAGAACACTTTCCACCACTGCTCAACACGCTGAAAGACAAACCGCTCCTTTACGTGCCGATTGCCAAGCGTGGCGGTCCGCTGCGGATTGTCTCGACCCGCGTTCGCCAGTCGACCATTCGCGAGTTGCTGCATTGGTTGCCACGCGTCGGCCAATACGACCTGTCGCGGCAACTGCTCGACACGGCCCGCAAGATGGAAAACGACAACCCGATCGGTCCGGGGGCGATCACCGAATTCGATGCTTTGTTCGAGACCGGTTTCCTGGCGATCATCGACGCTGTGGTTGCTTCGTCGGAAAGCTGGGAAGTCGCGAAAGAGGGTGGCCAGGAACTCGACAACGCATTGGTCGAATGCCTGGAGCATGTGACGCAGAACTTGCTGATCGTCTGGCTCAATCACAGCCGAACATTGCGATTGTCGGCCGTCGAGAAGTTTGCCGACCCGAACCAATGGAAGCTGGTTCAAGCGTTTATCCAGCGTTATGGTGGCGATCTCTTCACGCAGCACTTCTTTAACCGAGGCAACATTCGCAGCATTCTGCATGGCGGAGTCGAGACCTGGATCGAGAAGGTTCGCCAGCAATGGCCGGAAGATCATTGGCCCCTGTTCATCCAGGCGATGGGCACGAACATCAATCGCACCGAGTCGATTGCCTGCTTCAGCATGGTGATTGAAGCGGTCCTCGAGAACTTCCCTGAGTATCGCGACTACAACAGCACCACCACGCAAAGCGATCGCGGCGAATACTTGTACATGTTCCTCGACTTCCTGCGACTGCGAACGGCCTACGACCGCGTGTCGTGGAACTTGAAGCCGATTGTCATGACGCACGAAGTGCTGGTGCGGACCGGGCACGCTGAAGCAGCCCAGATGTGGCGCAAAGCGCTCGCCGACCGCATCGAGGACGAAGCGGAGAAGTACGTTCGTCGTCTGCGGGAACTGCAGCGCGAATATGCCATGCAGATGCCGACCGTCGCCGACCGCATTAAAGAACGGTTCGTTCGTCCGCTGGCCGTCGATCGGATTTGCTCGCTCGTTTCCCAGGCGATGGTCCACATGGGCAGTGACGATGCCAACGTCGCCTTCAAGCTGCTTTACGACGAAGCCGAAGCTCTGGTCGAAGAACCCAGCGGCGTGGGGCTTGATATCCCCACCTGGCTGAAGGCCTTGGACGAAGAAGTGACCAAAGTCGAGCTCGACGCTAGCTTCTCCAGCGACAATGAATCGTGGCAACCTAGCGAAGCTATTCCGCTGAGAAAACTCTCGCTGGAAGAAGTTCACGACCAAATCGACGGCTGGACCACCCATTTCCCTTCCGGTGGGGACGACGAGGAGGAATAATTAATTCCACCTCCCCCGTCCGGACTTACCGCCGGGGATCTTACGTCGACGACAGACAAGGTACACCTGATGAACTTTCGAGTTGAAATCCCGATCTATCGCGGGCCACTCGATCTGCTTCTGTACCTGGTCCGTAAGCACGAGCTCGATATCGTCGACATCCCGATCGCTCAGGTTACCCAGCAGTACCTGCAATACCTGGAGATCTTGAAGGCGCTGGACGTGAACAGTGTGGCCGACTTTCTGGAGATGGCCAGTACGCTGATCGAGATCAAATCGAAGCTGGTCCTGCCGCAAGTTGAAGACGCCGACGAAGAAGAAATCGACGACCCGCGCGAACAGCTCGTCGAACGTCTCCTGGAATACAAACGCTTTAAAGACGCCGCCAGCTTGCTCGAAGACCAGGGCCGCAACTGGCAACGCCGCTTTACCCGTGTCGCCGACGACTTACCTCCCCGCAAAGTCGACATGGCCGACCAGCCGATCAACGAGGTCGAACTATGGGACCTGGTGAGCGCGCTCAATCGCTTGCTGCGCGATAACAAGGCGCAGCAGCCGACCAACATTGTGTACGACGACACCCCGATTCGCGTCCACATGAAGTACCTCCATCAGCGGATCGTCGACGAGGGGAAGGTACGTTTTCATACTCTTTTTCCGCCAGATGCCCAGAAGACTCGCATCATTGGCATCTTCCTCGCCCTACTGGAACTGATTCGGCACTATAATACGCTGGCCCACCAGGACGAGGACGACCAAGACATCTGGATCACCGCCGGCGAAGGGTTCCAGAACGAAGTCCAGTTCGAAGACGTCGACGAATACAACTCGGGAAAGCTGACCACCGACTGAACCTTTCCTGACCGATGCGGGTCCCACGTTTCCGGCGGCATTAGCTCGCTGGCACACAAACTTCGCCACGAGATCGGCTTGCCTGTCGTCAAGTGATTTGCCAACCACCGATACCCTTTTGACATCATGCTAGACAACGCCCCGCTGCGGAAACTCGAATTCAACGGACTGACGATCGAAGGGTATTCCCGCGCGGCCGTGCAAACCTATTGGCGAATCCCAGAGATGAAGCTCGGCTTCGATCTCGGCCTGCAGCCCTGGGATTTCATGGGTACCGCCACCTGGTTCATCTCGCACACGCATCTCGATCACATCGCCGCGTTGCCCGTTTATGTCTCACGGCGACGACTGATGAAAATGCCTCCTCCGGTGATCTACATGCCCGAGGTCGCCATCAATCCGGCGCTGCAGGTACTCAAGGCGTTCAGCCGACTCGACCGCGGCAAGATGCCATGCACGCTCGAACCTGTCGTGCCAGGGCAAGAGATCGAGCTCTCGCGCGAACTGGTCGTCAACGTTTACGCGACCAAGCACACGATTCCTTCGGTCGGCTACATCGTTTCGCAGCGACGACGCAAACTGAAACCAGAATTTCAAAGCCTGCCCGGCGATCAGATCCGCGACCTGCGACTTTCCGGGACGGAAGTCACCGAAGAGCATCGCCATCCGCTGCTGGCCTACCTGGGCGACAGCCGGGCCGAAGCGATGGACGACGCTCCAGAGTTCTACGAAGCCGACATCCTGATCATGGAGATGACCTTCGTCGCGCCAGATCATCGCAAGGAAAAGATCCACAAGATGGGTCACATCCATCTCGACGACGTCGTGGCCCGGCAAGATCGCTTCAAGAATCAGAAGGTGATCGCCTCGCACTTCAGTACCCGGTACAACAACCACCAGATCCAAGAGCACGTCAAGTCGAAGCTGCCCGGCATGCTGGATGGCCGACTTCACTTGTGGCTCTGATGTCGTGCCATGCTTGAAGCTCCTCGCAGTGCGTACCTTCACGTCCCTTTCTGCACACATCGCTGCGGCTACTGCAACTTCACGGTCGTCGCCGGTCGCGATGACCTGACAGGGGCTTACCTTGACGCGATCGAGGCTGAACTTCAGCAGCTGGGCCAACCACACCAAGTCGACACCATCTTTCTCGGTGGCGGCACGCCGACCCATCTCTCGCTGCCAGAACTGTCGCGGCTTTTAAACCTGGCCCGGCAATGGTTTCCG
Organism: Bremerella cremea; assembly: GCF_039541315.1. GTDB lineage: Bacteria > Planctomycetota > Planctomycetia > Pirellulales > Pirellulaceae > Bremerella > Bremerella cremea. Next base: position 2,145,129 of record NZ_BAABFZ010000003.1, read on the forward strand.
CTGGCGGAAGGCGCCGAGCTGAGTGTTGAAGCGAACCCGATCGACATCACTGCCGAGAAGGTTCAACTGCTGCATGACGCCGGCGTGAACCGCGTGAGCCTCGGCGTGCAGTCGTTTCACGATGCCAAGCTCAAACTGCTCGAGCGCGATCATAATCGTGCCATCGTCGAGCGTGCCGCCAACTTGCTGCTGGCCAAGATCCCGAACATCGGGATGGATCTGATCTTCGCCGCTCCGAATGAAACGCTGGCCGAGTGGGAGAACGATCTGCAGTCCGCCATCGCACTGGGTGCCCCGCACGTTTCGACCTATGGCCTAACGTTCGAGAAAGGGACCACCTTTTGGAGTCGCCGCGAACATCAGCAGCTTCACGAAGCGGACGAAGAACTGCAGCGCGACATGTACCTGGCCGCGATCGAACACCTTACCACCGCCGGGCGACGCCACTATGAGGTCTCGAACTTCGCGCTTCCCGGTTTCGAGAGCCGCCACAATCAGCAGTATTGGCTCGGCAAGCGATACTTCGCCGCTGGCCCGGGTGCATCGCGTCATATCGGGATGCAGCGCGAGACCAATCACCGCAGCACGACCACCTATATCCGGCGGATGCGACAAGGCCACTCTCCCGTGGCAGAGCAGGAAACGCTGACGGATGAAATGAAAGCGCGCGAACGACTCGTGTTCGGTCTAAGGATGATCGATGGCGTGCACATTCCCACCTTCCAGCAGGATACCGGGATGACTCCGTGGGAGTTGTGCGGAAGGGAAATCGACCAGTTTTTGGCCATCGGCCTCTTAATCCATGACCGTGAGCGATTAAAGTTAACGCGCGAAGGTCTACTAGTAAGTGATTCGATATCAATCGAACTCTTATAAGGGCACCCCATCTCTAGAGTGTCCCTCTGCTCGACGATTCACCGTAATTCCCGCGGAACGAGCGTTCGCTACAAACCGCACCCTACTAACGATCCGATGACATTAATTATTCCTTTGTCATATTTTGTTCTTTGTGACGAAGAACAAAGTGGGTAGAGTGAGAAAAGGTGATGCGAAAAGATTTTCGATCTTCGCCAGAACTCTCCTGCCACATTCCTATTCAACCAGAAGAGCCCTCGACGCAAGACACGTCTGCCGGCTTTTCATCTACGGGACATACAAGACGAGGCGTCGATTTACGTCGGAAGAGCGAGTGTTCTTCTTGACGTGACACCCCCAATCCTTGGCCAGTTTCATTTCTGGGAGTGACGCCATGATTCAGATCAAGCATCTCGCTACCGGCGAAGTTCTGTATGAAGTTGATGCAGACTCGCTGGCAGGTGCCAAGCTCGTGGGTAAAAACCTGGCTGGTGCCGACCTGTCTCGATTAGTTCTTCGCGGCTGCGTTTTCGACAGCGACAATCTCGACGAAGCCTCGTTCGAGAAGTCCGACCTGGAAGGCGCCACCTTCATGGGTGCCAGCGTCAAGCATGCCTGTTTCGACGGAGCCAACATGACTGGCGTCGTGATGACCGACGCCATCTTAAACGACTCGTCGATGCAGAACGTCAACTTGACCAAAGCCAATCTTCGCTATGCCAAGCTGCACAATTGCAACCTGAGCGGCGCTCGACTTGTCGAAGCCGACCTCAGCATGTGCGATTTGCGATGCGACATGCCAAAGGCCAACCTGACGCGAACCGATTTGCGCGGGTCCAATCTAGAGCGAGCCGACCTTTCGCACGCAAAGGTCGACGAAGCCAACTTCACCGATGCTACCATGACCGACGCTCATCTGGATGGCTGTTACCTGGAACGGGCCATCAATGCATGTGCCAAGCATCGCCCCTTCAAGGCGAAGCCGCACGTCGTGAAGCGTCCGTGGTGGATGGTGTGGGCCTAGCGGCTGCGAAGTCGCTTAACTAAGAACCTTCCGCACCACGTTGCCATGCACGTCGGTTAACCGGAAGTCGCGTCCTTGGAAGCGATAGGTGAAGCGTTTGTGATCGATTCCCAACAGATGTAGTAGCGTCGCATTGAGGTCATGCACGTGGACCGGGTCTTCGGTGATGTTGTAACCCAGTTCATCGGTCGTACCGAGCTCGTAACCAGCCTTCACGCCGCCGCCAGCCAACCACATGGTGAAGCAGCGGCTGTGATGATCTCGCCCGTAGTCGTCGCGTTCGATGCTTCCTTGCGCGAAGGCAGTTCGCCCGAATTCGCCACCCCAAACGATTAAGGTTTCTTCCAGCAGCCCTAAGCGGGCCAGGTCGTTCACCAATGCGGCCGAGGCCTGATCGGTGTCGCGGCATTGGAGGGTCAGCTCGCTGTTCAAGCTACGATGCTGATCCCACCCGCGATGCATCAACTGAATGAAACGCACGCCCCGTTCTGCCAGCCTTCGCGCCAGCAAGCAGTTGGCTGCGTAGCTTCCAGGACGACGTGCATCTTCTCCATACGCTTGAAAGATCGACTCTGGTTCGCTCGTCATATCCGTAAGGCCAGGGATCGACATCTGCATGCGATACGCCATCTCGTATTGAGCAATCCGGCTTTCGATTTCCGGATCACCTACGAGTTGCGATTGCTGCTGATTCAAGACTGCCAGCGTATCGAGTGCTTGCCGACGGTCCTTCGCCGAAATGCCGCCAGGATTGTTGAGGTACAGCACCGGGTCGCCATTGCTGCGGAAGCGAACGCCTTGATACCGCGAGGGCAGGAAACCGCTCGACCACAGACGGTCGAACACCGGCTGTTGATTCAGCTTGGCACTTCCCTGCGAAACCAGCACGACGAAGGCCGGCAGCTCTTCATTTTCGCTTCCCAGTCCGTAGCTCAACCAACTTCCCAGGCTCGGCCGACCTGGCAGTTGGTGTCCGGTCATCAGCAGCGACGTGCCAGGATCATGATTGATTGCGTCGGTGTGCATCGAACGAATTCGGCACATCTGGTCGGCGATTCCCGCCTGATGCGGCACAAGCTCGCTAAACCACATTCCTGCTTTGCCATGCCGACTGAAGGCGAACTTGGTCGGCGTGAGCGGCAACGAATCTTGATCCTTGGTCATCGTCGTCAGACGCTGTCCCATGCGGATCGATTCAGGAATCTCTTCTCCTTGCAGTCGCTCGAGCTCTGGCTTGTAGTCGAACAGATCGTGCTGCGAAGGAGCCCCCGACTGGCAAAGGTAGATGACACGCTTCACCTTCGGCGGAAAGTGCGGCAACTCCCCTTCACTTCCCCAGACCTTGGCCGTGGTCAGCGCGTGCAGGGCCAACGCTCCGACCGACACGCCTGCGGAACCGAGGAATGTTCGTCGTGTTTGTCGATCTGCCAGCTTCTGCAATTCGTGCTGCACTGCGTTACGGTGTGGTCACCGCCTCGTCGAGGTTCAAGATCGTATGGCACACGACCGTCATCGCCGCCAGTTCCGGCGACGGTTCGACGTGCGTCTCTCCTTCCGATAAAAGATCCTTCACCGCTTGCTCGTCGCGAGCAAAGCGAGCCAGTTCGCGGCGATGCAACTGAACCAGTAGCGTTAGCTCTTCGCGAGTAATCGGTCGTGAAACCACCCGCAGAAACGCTTCTTCAATCGCCGGATCACGCTCGAAACGCTGACCCTGCAGCACCTCGCTGGCCAGCACTTTCGCCGCCTCCACGAAGGTGACATCGTTCAGCAGCACCAGGGCCTGCATCGGCGTGTTAGTTCGGCTGCGCTGCGCCACGCAAATCTCTCGATTGGGTGCGTCGAACGCCGACATATTCGGCGGCGGGCTCGATCGCTTCCAATAGGTATACAAGCTTCGGCGATAGAGCCGTTCGCCATGCTCCTGATCGTAGGCCTGGGCCGAAAACTGCTGCCCGGTCGAGATCTCTTCCCACAAGCCAGACGGCTGATAGGGCTTCACGCTGGGGCCACCAACCGTGCGGACCAACAAGCCACTAGCCGCCAATGCCTGGTCACGGATTTCTTCCGCCGTCAGCCGCAAGCGAGGCCCTCGCGTCAGCAGCCGATTGTCGGGGTCTTCACGATACGCTTCTTCGCCAACGTGACTCGATTGCCGATAGGTGTTGCTGGAAACGATCAGGTTCTGCAGACGCTTCAAATCCCAGCCACTGGCGATTAAGTCGTTGGCCAGGTAGTCGAGCAGCTCTGGATGGCTCGGCAACTCGCCACGGGTACCGAAGTCTTCGACCGTCTTTACGAGCCCGGTGCCGAAGTAGTGTGCCCAATAGCGATTCACAATCACGCGTGCGGTCAGCGGGTTCTTCTCGTGGACCAACCAGTGTGCCAGTTGCAGGCGATCGTTCTGCCCTTTGGCAGCCGCGTTGAAGAGCTGCGTTGGCACCATTGGCTCGACCACGTCGCCCAATTGATCCCACGCACCTCGTACGCGGATATGCGAAGTCCGCGGATCGGTCTGCTCGAGCATGACCATCGTTTCGGGATACTCCGCCTCGAGCCGTTCAATCTCGTAGCCACGGTCGGCGATCACTTTTTCGAGACGGACGAATTCCGCTTCGGTCTCTTGCAGGTAATAACGCTTCAGTCGCGAGGTCTCTTCAGCGGAGCGTTGCCGGGGCGGGATCGCCAGCAACTGGGCAATCGGATTTCCCCCCGCTAGAACGGCGACTTCTTCGTCCGACCAGCGACGCCCATCGATCCGCACTTGATCGATTAGTCCCCGTGCGGCCAGCAAGGCTTCGCTTGGCTCTGGCGGTTCGCGAACCGCTTCAACCGACGCTTCTTCGATCTCGGTTTCAGGCTTCAGCACGAGTCGTTTACCACGAACCCAAATTGCCGAGTCGGCCGGGCTCGTTGGGTCAATCGTTACCGCGACATGCTGCCATAAGTTCGTTTCCCACTGCGTCGTCTTCGCATGCCAACGTCGGACATCTCCTTGGGGCGAAGTCTGCACCAGATCGAAGTCGCCACCGGTCTGATTCAGCTCCACCTTCGATCCATCGGCCAACTGGGCCGCATAAAGCGTTTGCGGGCGATCAATCGTGGGATAAAGCCAGACACTCAGCGAGATCACCCCAGGCTTCTTCCGCTTCAATGCGAGATGCAGATTGCCATTGCCGAGCAACGCCTGCTCGACCTTGCCTGGTACCAGGATTGCTTCTCCTTCCAGCGAGATAACGTCGGAATCGATCGGCAGTTGATCGAAGCCACACTTAGCCAATAACTGCGATTCTTCCACCAAGGCCGCACGCCCTTCGCGACGGGCCGAATCTTCCCACGCAGGCATGTTGACATACTCGTCCGCAAGCATTCCAGCGATCGCCGCTTGAGCTTGCTCGCGGTCCGCTTTCAACTGAGTAAGCTGACGACGTTGAGCTTTGGTCGGGCTCTTAATCACTGGCACCGCGTTGCCGAGCGCACCATCGAGACCTTTCTCGTCGACGTTATCGAAGTAGGCGGCCATCTGATAGAAGTCGCGCTGCGAGATCGGATCGTACTTGTGATCGTGGCACTGCGCACACGCGAGCGTCATGCCAAGCCAGACGGTGCCGGTCGTGTTGACGCGATCGACCACGTAGGCATGCCGGTACTCTTCATCGAAGGCGCCGTTCTCGTCGTTGACCGGTGTGTTGCGATGAAAGCCAGTCGCGGTCAATTGATCGATCGTCGGGTCGGGCAGCAGATCGCCTGCCAGTTGATCGATGGTGAACTGATCGAACGGCATGTTCTCGTTGAGCGCTTCGATCACCCACTCGCGGTAACGCCACATATCGCGGTGGCTATCGATGCTGTATCCATGCGTGTCGGCGTAGCGTCCCAGGTCGAGCCACTCGCGGGCGAAGTGCTCGCCATAGGCAGGCGACGCGAGGAGCCGTTGAATCACCTTGCTCTCCGCTTTCGGAGAATCGTCAGCCAGGTAGCGTTCGATTTCTTTCGGAGTCGGCGGCAAGCCGGTGAGATCGAAGGTGACGCGTCGCAGCCATTGGTGACGCGAGGCAGGCTCGGCCGGTTGCAAACCATTGGCTTCCATTTTGGCGAGCGTGAAGAAGTCGATCGCGTTGGCTGGCCAGTCGGCCTGACGTACTTCCGGCAGATCGGGTTTTTCGATCGGCTGCAGCGACCAGAGATCCTCCCACGGGGCATCCAGTTCAATCCATCGCCGCAGCGTACCAATCTCGGCGAGCGTTGGCTGATGCTCGGCAGTGGGAGGCGGCATGCGGAAGTCAGGGTCGCTCGATACCAGCCGTCGATAAAGTTCGCTGTCGCGAGGTTTGCCAGGGACGACGTGTTCCATGGCACTGCCTCGTTGATCGAGTCGTAAATCAGCCTGGCGTGTCGCCGCATCGGGGCCGTGGCATTGGTAACATTGCTGAGCCAAGATTGGCTGAACCTCAGCCGCAAAGTCGATCGGTGGGTCTTCCGCAGGCAGCGCAGCAGTAATCGTCAGCGCGCAGAAGATCGCTGCGAAAAAACGAACTGCCCTGAGAAAATCTCTTTGCAAGTGGCCGCCGCCGGGAATGAAGGAATGAAGCTTCTATTCCATCATATACGCCGGGTTGGAACCGGGTCCAAGCGTCCTATTCCAGGAACCAGGAAGAGATGCCACTACGACAGGTCGTAGCGATTAAAGAGGCTGAAATGCCCCCACTGTCTGGCCCGTCGTCGCGACGTTCGCCAGACAGTTAGCTTGGCCTGGGACGGAAACTACCCCAAAGTGGTCACGCGACCATTCGAGTCGCTGAACTTGTCGGCATCGATTCCCATCACTTCGAGCATCGTCACATACAAGTTGCAAAGCGGCGTTTTGTCTGCCACGCGCAGGTGACGCCCTGGCTTGAAGGCTCCGCCGCCGCGGCCCGCCATCAAGATCGGCAAGTCGTCGTGATTGTGGCGGTTGCCGTCCGACAGGCCGCTGCCATACAGCAACATGCAGTTGTCCAGCAGCGTGCCGTCCCCTTCTTTCACTCCCCGCATCTTCGTCAGCAAGTAGTCGAACTGCTTGGTATGGAAACCATTGATCCGGGCAATTCGCTTTTGCTTTTCGTTGTCGTTCTGGTGATGCGACAGGTCGTGGTGACCATCGCTCACACCGACTTGCGGGTAAGGACGATTGCTACTGGCGTTGCTCATCATGAAGGTGGCGATACGTGTCGAATCGGTCTGGAAGGCCAGCACGATCATGTCGAGCATCAGGCGGCAATGTTCTTCGAACTCTGCCGGAACACCCTGCGGACGGGCGTAGTCGGGCATCTCCACCTCTTGCCCTTCCAGCTTAATGCTGTGAGCCACGCGTCGTTCGACATCGCGGACACTGTGCAAGTACTCGTCCATCTTCCGTCGATCGACTTCACCCAGCCGCTGCTGCAATCGCTTGGCATCGTTCATCACGAAGTCGAGCACGCTCTTTTTGCGACGATTGCGGATCGATTGGTTCTCTGCTTCTTCCTGGAAGTTGCCGTTGCCGAACAAGCGATCGAACAAGGCCTGAGGATTGACCTCCTTCGTGACGAAGTTGGTATCACTTCGCCAACTGAGATTCGACGAATAGACGCAGCTATAGCCGGTGTCGCAGCTGCCTGACTGGGCACTCGGTTCGAGCCCCAGTTCCAGCGAAGGAAACTTCGTCAGATGCGACAAGTGATTAGCGGCGTACTGATCGACCGAGATCCCATTACGGATATCGGCTCCGTCGGTCTTGTGCGGATGCGCTCCGGTCAGGAACGAAGCGACACTGCGGGCATGGTCACCACCGCCATCCCCTAGCGCCCAACCGTTGTGCAGCTCGAAGCCAGAGATCGGCATGATCTCGCTGCGATGCTTGGCAAGGTGCGAAAGGGTCGGCGTCAGCTCTTTCAGCTCGCCTTCGTACTTCGGTTGCCAGTCAGGCATATGCATGCCGTTGGGCACGTAGAAAAAGCCCATGCGCACAGGCGGTTTGATTTCCGTGGAATCGACCTTTGCGGCGCGTGCCTCGGGGCAGACGCTTTCCAGCCATGGCATCGCCATCGCGGTCCCCAGGCCTCGCAAGATCGTTCGTCGACTGAGCATTGTACTGGACATCGTCAGTTCCTCCTTTTAGCCGCCACGTTTCTGGAACGGCTCGCTATGGACGATCGCGCGAATCATGGCCGAGAACTTGTCGTTGTTGTTGGCCATTTCACCTTGAACCTGCTGAATCGCACATTCGTCGTAATATTCCACGCCTCGCCCCAGGGCGTAGGTCATGGTCTTGCTGATCAGGTTATGGATGAATTCATCCTTCTTGTCTTCCAGTAGCAGACGCTTCAAACCGTCTGCTCCGGCAAACTTCGTCCCGCCGGGCATCTCGCCACTGGCGTCGATTTCAAAGCCCTCGTCTTTCGTTCGCCACTGACCGATCGCATCGTAGTTCTCCAGCGAGAACCCAATCGGATCCATCTTGGCATGGCACGAAGCGCACGCGGCATTTTCGCGGTGCATCTTCATTCGCTCGCGAAGACTACCGGTTAGCTTCTTTTGCGACTCGAGCGAAGGAACGTTCGCCGGGGCTTCCGGTGGAGGCGTTCCCAGGACGTTGTCGAGAATCCACTTCCCACGCCTCACAGGGCTGGTTCGCGTTGGGTTCGAGGTCACCGTCAGCACGCTGGCCTGAGTCAGGATGCCGCCCCGCTTGTTGTCGTTGAGTTCGACGCGGCGGAAGTGGTCTCCCTCGACACCTTGGATGCCGTAATGCTTCGCCAGTCGCCCGTTTAAAAACGTGTAGTTGGCTTGCAACAGATCGAGAACGTTCCGGTCTTCGTCGACGATCGACTGGAAGAACATTTCCGTTTCGGTACGCATGTCGGCCGCCAACTTGTGGTCGAAGCCATGGAAGCGTTCGCGGTCAGGCTGAACGATGTCGAGCTTTCGCATCTCGAGCCACTGCCCGGCGAAGTTCTCGGTAAGCTGCTTCGCCTTAGGGTCAGCCAGCATACGGGTGACCTGGACGTCGAGGTTCTGTCGCAACGTTCCTTTCCAGGCCTGTTGCAGCAGATCTTCGTCAGGCATCGTGCTCCACAGGAAGTAGCTCAAGCGCGTTGCCAACTGATAGTCGTCCAGGGCATGCGTTCCTTCCTGAGTGTCTTCTTCCACTTTGAACAGGAAGTTCGGCGAGCACAGAATGCCGACCACAACTTCGCGAATGGCTCCCTCGTAGTTGAGACCATCTTCCTTGGCCATGCCGTACAGAATCATCAGACGTTCCATCTCGCCGTTGGTCACTGGGCGACGGAAGGCTCGCGATGCGAACCGAGCGATCACCTGCTGGGCGGCCTGAAGTTCGTCGAGTCCCTGCTCGCCAGGTCGCACGAAGATGATTCGCTTGTGCGACTCGGGATAGCGGGCGTCGAGATTGCTGTCGGGGCCACGGAGTTCGATGCGGTTGATGAACAAGTTTCGATCGCGACGACGTGGATCAGGATTACCGGGATCGTAGTGGTCGTTCAAGAACGCGACTTCCAGCGGCAGCTTCCCCTTCGGCACCCGCATCTTGATTTCCATGGGGTGGCTATCCGGCGTGGTGTTTTCAATGGCGAAGGTCTTCGATGTCTTGCCTCCGATCCGAACACCCATCTTTGCTGGCTCGTTGCCTGCCTGGCTGGCGTAGGCGTAGATGGCGACCGTGTAGCTGCCTGGCTCGACATCGAGTTCGTAGCTGCCGGTGTTGTTCGATGGGAAGGTCAGGTTCCGACCGGAAGGATTTCCCTCCTTCAGCTTGAATTGAGCCAATGGCAAGTCGTGCTTTGGCACCAGTTGCTCGCGATCGGTGATGATGGCGCGGGTCGCGATCTCGTCGGCGGCTTCATAGAACTTCTCGAACAGCAGCGGCGAGGTCGACAGGACATCGCCAATGTTGTCGAAACCGTAGCCGACATCATCCGCGGGAAACGATTGGGTTGCCTGGTAATCGATTCCCACCAGATCGCGGATCGTGTTTTGGTATTCGACACGGTTCAACCGACGAATGGTCTCGCGGCCTGGATTGGCAGGGCTACTGCAGTCGATGCTCGACAACGCATCCTGAACCCAGGTCAAAACCGACTGTAGTTCTTCGACAGCTGGCTGGTCGTAGTCGCGCGGAGGCATGGTTCCGTTCACCAACATGTCGAGTACGGAGGACCATTTTTTTCGGCCGATGGTGGTGACGTCTTCCAGCGAGCGGAATTTTTCCAGATCGAGCCCGGCCTCAGGCGTCGCGCCAGAGTGACAGTCCATGCAGTAGCTCTGCATAAAGGGAACGATCTTCTTGGAATAGTCCGCGTCCATTTCGGCGCGTTTCGCCGCGTGAAGCTGCGACACGAAGAGCGTGCAGACCAGGGATAAACCGAGTATGAGGACACCACTTGCGCGGCATCCGAAGATAGGCCGGAGCATGATGAAACTCCTCTTAGGGAAGATGGGGTGCAATAAAGGCGGGCATAAGGGATGGATAGACGGTGGATTATATAAATCCATCGTCGATAGGTCTATGGAAATCGCAGCCCGGAACCATGCGTTCGCCTTGCGGCTTTCCGCACCAAAAGAAGAGGAACCGAATAATTTGGCTAGACACCCCTCTAGCGAAGCATTTACCCGCAGAAGAGAGGTAAACCTGAGAATCTGGGTGGCAATTCTGAAGACACTATGAGCCCACCCGTGCGAGAGGCCGAAATCGACAAAAAAAGACCGCAGGTCGTTGCCAACCTGCGGCCTTTTTTAAGTTGTCTGCTTCGCGGGAAGCTTTAGCCGTTGAAGCGGCTCAAAGCGAGGGTGATGTTCTGACCACCGAAGCCGAAGCTGTTGTTCAGAGCAATGTCGACCTTGGCTTCCCGAGCGACGTTCGGGACGTAGTCGAGATCGCAATTGTCGTCTGGGTTTTCGTAGTTGATGGTCGGCGGTAATACGTTGTCGCGGATGGCCATCAAGCAGACAATCGCCTCGGTCACGCCAGCCGCCGCGATGAGATGCCCCATCATGCTCTTGGTGCTCGAGACCGGGATCTTCTTGGCTAGTTCGCCGAATGCTTCTTTGCAGCACAGCGTTTCGACCTTGTCGTTCACCGTGGTGCTGGTGCCGTGAGCGTTGACGTAGTTGACCTGCTCTGGCGTGATGCCGGCGTCGGCCATCGCCATCTTCATACAGGCAATACCACCGCGGCCTTCCGGATGGGTGTCGGTGATACGGAACGCATCGGCGGTTGTACCGTATCCGATGATTTCGCCGTAGATAGTCGCTCCACGAGCCTTGGCATGCTCCAGTTCTTCGAGCACGACCATCGAGGCCCCTTCGCCCAGCACGAAGCCGTCGCGTTCGCGATCGAACGGACGCGAAGCCCGCGTTGGTTCGTCGTTGCGAGTCGACAGTGCGGTCAGCAGGTTGAAGCCGGTGACGCCGAACGGATGGATCATGCTATGGGCACCGCCCGAGAGCATGACGTCAACGGTACCACGCTTGATTAGTTCGCGAGCTTCGCCAATGGCCTGGCTGGAAGCGGCACATGCGGTCAAGCAGTTAAGGTTCGGACCTTGAGCGTTGAACAGCGATGCGAGGTGACCGCATGGCATGCTCGGGTCTTGTTCCATTTCGCGGCGAGGATCGAGCGTGGCCAGCCCCTTCTTGATGAAGGCCGACTTGTCCCAGTCGCCATTACCGCTGCTGATGGCAGCCACCACCATGTTGGTGAATGTGTGGAAGTCCTGGTCCCCTTCACCGCAGCCGAGGTAAACGCCAAAGCGGGTCGGATCTTTGATGGAATCCATCACGCCGGAGGCTTCCACGGCCTGCTTGGCGGCACCAATGGCGAACCGGGTATGGCGTCCCGATTTCTCCCAGTCGGCGATCTTCTCGCCACACTTCGAGACATCCCAGTCTTTGACCTCGGCCGAGATCTTGGTGGGGAAGTTCGAGGCATCGAAGACGGTTGTGTAACCAACGCCCGAGGCACCCTCTTTCAGGCCTTTCCAGACCGTTTCCACATCGTGTCCCATGGGATTGACCATGCCGACACCGGTGACAACGACTCGCCTAGTCATAGAAGATTCTCTCCGCGCTGGAAGCAAAGTTGGCGACCAGAAGTGGCCAGCCAAGCTGAAAATACGATTTTAACGTGCCCCAAGGGGCCAAAGGTCGCGTCCCTGCGAAAGGGTTCGATAGCGGGAATCCAATAGCCGCCAGCGATGTTCATTCTACTAAGCGTGATCGGCAATTTTACCCTGGGACGTTTGGTCGAAACGGGTAGCGATTGGCGATCTTGGTGCGTGCCATCGAGGACCTTACGGAAATCGAACTGCCGTAAGTCTTTCCGTCGTAGTGGTAAGCTACGAGGCGGAAGGATTTTTGGTGAGCTCGTTTTCGGCTTGAATCATATACTCGGGGGGCTGCAACGGGGAGCCATCCTTCGCTTTGCCGACCTTATACAGTCCGAGCAATCGCAGCATCGATAGCAGGTCGGCCGGGAAGAACAGGTCGCGATCCTGGTCTTTATCGTTGAGATGGGCAAAGAACATTTCGACTTCCGCGTGCAACGTTTCGCCCACATGGCTGGTTGCCGAGACGTAGGCCCCGTTCTCGCGGATATCGTTCATGGTGACGCTGTAGGTCAACTGATCGCCGGGGTGGGCCGTGGTATGGAAGGTTGCCTTGGCGACCTTTGCCAGCACGACACGTTCGCGGAAATCGTAGACTTCGCCAGCCAGCAAGCCACCGGTCTGGGCGATGCCTTCAATCACGAGCGAATGAGGCATAACCGGCAGATAGGGAAAGTGGTCGTGAAGGTGGTCTTCGGCTAACGAGACACACTTGACCGACTTGGCCGACTTGCCGCTTTCGAACTCAATGAACTTGTCGATCCAAAACCAGCGCATCCCGACGGTCCCTTCGACGATTATTAAAGGGCACAATGGCAAATCGGTCCGCCTCTGCGATGCCGAGTGCGGACCGAATTGAACGTCTGTGCCAGGTAACTTAGGCCAGCTTCGACTTAACGTAGCTGCACATATCGTTGACGGTCAGCAGATTGCCGAAGTCGGTAACAACCGGGTTTGCTTCGAACTTGCTGAGGTCAGCGAAAGGCATACGCTTCTTCAGTTCGGCCAGACCTTCTGGAGTCACCTTACCGTCCTGGACGTATTCGGCGTTGGTCAGAATGTCTTCTGGGAACAGTTCGTCACGTGGGATCGTGATGCCAAAAGCCTTTTCCAGGCGGAACACGATATCCAGGAAGTCGATCGACTCGGCACCCAGATCGCCGACCATGGTGGCCTCCGGTACCACTTCTTCCTCGTCAACGCCCAGGGCGTCTACCAAGGCTTCGCGGACCTTTTCAAAAACTTCGTCATCCGAGGGTGCCATAATTTCTTGCTCTCCGACTAGGAAAAGACAGGCTTATAAACTGCGTGAAAAACGTTCCCCAACGCGGGAATTTGCGGCCGCACCGCGCGACAGCGACGACTGCTTACACCGATGCTTGTTGGCGATTGAGCAGTTCGTATTGTAGCTTCAATACACGGATCGCATTCAGATCCGTTACATTCGGCTCGTCGGTACCCGACGAGTTGGAACTCTCTAGTACGATGCGGGAACTGACGGCAACGTTGCCTGCCACTTCGCCCGAAACTTTGAGCGACGCCAGGTTGCCATCCATCTTGATCAGTTCAGCTTTGACGACCAGCATTTCGCCCGGTTCGACAAAGTTGCCATACTTCACGTTCCGTGCTTCTTTCAACACGGTCGTGCTATGGCTGAAGTTGTTCGTTACGCGAACCAACCAGGCCCCGGTTTGCGTCATTGCTTCAAGCATCAACACACCCGGCATCACCGGAAAACGGGGAAAGTGATCCTGGAGGTACTCTTCGGCCAACGTCAGGCATTTAATAGCCGAAATTCGCTCGCCCGGGTGAATCTCCGAGATTTGATCGATCAGACAGAACTTCATCTCAGCTCACTAGCGACTCGAATTTTCAAAATGCACTAAGGGACTTGCCGGCGCGAAATTAAAGCTTAGCAGTATACCTAGCCAATCTCACCCTCACAAGTTCACAACCGGCGAGCGTTCAGCGGTTTTCGGCTAGGAAATGGCCTGCCCAGGTTCTTCCTAACCTAAGAAATTAACACAACTTACGAAAGACCTCTTCCGATAGATGGCTCAGATTACCTGCGACCAGCCGGGAATATAAGGTCTCCCGGGCTGTTGTCGTGGGTGGGTCAACTTCCCGTTCGGGTCTATAATGCATCGTTGTATCGGCCCGCTTTTTTGCCTGAAGCTAGCCCCTGCCATTCGACTTAACCCTGGCTGCCAGCACCCGGCACCTGCGAGAATCATCATGTCGACCGTTTCCCTGGGATCTTTCGATTTCGCCCCTTACCGATCCCTTTCCAACGAAGAACTGACGCAGCGAATCCAGAAGGTTCGCGACGAGATGGGAAGCCGTTTGCTGATCTTGGGTCACCATTATCAGCAGGACGAGGTGATTGAACTGTCGGACCTTCGCGGCGACAGCTACCAGCTCAGCAAGATGGCGGCCGAGAGCAGCGATTGCCGCTACATCGTCTTCTGCGGCGTCCACTTCATGGCCGAAACCGCCGATATTTTGGCCAACCGCCCCGAGAAGATCAGCGAACGAGACGGCCAGCGGGTCACGGTAGTTCTGCCCGACATGGCCGCCGGATGCTCGATGGCCGACATGGCAGCGATCGAACAGGTCGAAAATGCCTGGGACGACCTAGGCGAAGTGATCGACACAAACGACATCACACCCGTCACTTACATCAATTCGGCAGCCAGTTTGAAGTCGTTCGTTGGCAAGCATGGCGGGATCGTCTGCACGTCCAGCAACGCTGACAAAGCCTTGAAATGGGCGTTCAACCGCACCAGCCGGGTCCTCTTCTTCCCCGATCAGCACCTTGGCCGCAACACGGCCCTGACCATGGGCGTGACCGAAGAGCAGATGCCGGTCTGGAACCCTTACGCTGCCGAACTGGGGGGTAACAGCGAAGCCCAACTGAAGGAGAGCAAAGTGATCCTTTGGCAGGGACATTGCAGCGTTCACCAGATGTTCAAGCGAGAGCATGTCGATGCTTTCCGCCAGAATCACCCTGGCATCCAGATCCTCGTTCACCCCGAATGCATGCGGGAAGTGAACGAAATCGCCGACGTTTCGGGCTCGACTGGCAAGATCATCGAGACCGTTCGTAAGGCTCCGGCCGGCACCAAATGGGCGATCGGAACTGAATTGCACCTGGTGAATCGGCTGAAGAAAGAGCATCCCGAGCAGGAAATTCACTTCCTGAGCCCGGTCGTCTGCATGTGTGCCACGATGTACCGCATCGACCTGGCTCACCTTTGCTGGACGCTCGAAAACATCGCCGCCGGCACGCCAGTCAACGAAATTCGGGTCGACGACGAGACCGCCAAGTGGTCGCGGGTCGCTTTGGAGCGAATGCTGGAAGTCTCGGCATAATCGCTGCGACCCCATTTTCCCGCCTCGATCCTGTCCGAACGTCGTACCTCGGAAGGACCGTTCTGGGAATAGCTAACCCTAAAAGCTCCAAAAACTTGACGCTTGTTAAATTGGGCAACTATATTAGTCTGTGAGATAATTTCGGCCGGCCCTCCCAGGCTGCAGCCGTGGCTTCGCTTTTCCCATCTCCCAGGCCTTTCCGCATGACTCTTGGCATCCTTCGCATTACGTTTTTGCTCGCTGTAACGATGACGTTCGCATCGTTGGAGTTGCCATTGTCCCACGCCATCGCCGCCGCGCCGGAAGAAGCTCCGGATGCCGCGGACCAGACGATTCGCCTAGCTCAGGTCAATCCGCCGAACCGTAAGTTCGTGGAAGGCGTTCTGACCACCATTCCGATGAAGTTCAGTGCCGAGGACACCTTCACTACCCCAGCCGAATATCGCGATATTCTCGAAGGAATCCCGAATCTCGACTGGAAGCCGAACTTCATGGCGGAAACGCGTACGCTGAAGTCGATGGCTTCGGACGTGATCTACCGCCGTGACATCTGGGGCCTCGAATTCTCGTTCAAGCCACTGCGCATGATCGAAGTCGGCATTCCTCAGCCAAGTGGCAAGCTGCAGAAGAAGCTGATCTGGTACATGGTCTATAAGGTCACCAACCATGGTGAACCACTGCGGCACGTGCCAGTCAAAGATCAGTTCGACAATGTGAAATACGAAGTTCAGCAGATCGAAGGCCTGCCTTCGGCTCCGGTTCGCTTCTTCCCTCGATTTGTCTTGTCGACGCAAGACACCAAAGAGAAGAAAGAGTACCTTGACCGCATCCTGCCAGCGGCGGCCGAAAAGATTGCCGAACGAGAAACGGGCGGTAGCAAGCTGTACAACACGGTCGAAATCAGCCGTTTCGACATCCCGGTGACGACCGAAGACAAAGACAACAGCATCTGGGGGGTGGTTACTTGGGAAGATATCGACCCAGAAACCGACTTCTTCAGCATCTACGTCGACGGCCTGACCAATGCCTTCCGCTGGAAGGACAAGGACGAGCAGGTGGATCCGACGGCCAACCCGCTTTCTTACCGCCAGTACGAGCAAAAAACGCTGAAGCTCAACTTCTGGCGTCCTGGTGACCGCTTGGACGAGAACGAAGAGGAAATCCGGTTCGGAGCGCCTGGGGAGGTTGACTTCGAGTGGATCTTCCGCTAAAAAACTAGTTTCCCCTAGGCCCATTATCCGTATCTGGGTAAAGGCCAGTCCAAGTCAATAAGCTATCGCCGCATCTTTGCTTGCGGCCTCGATAAAATACCATCAGGAGCAGATGTCATGGCCCATAAGAAAGGTCAAGGTTCTAGCCGCAACGGTCGCGATTCTAACCCGCAGTACCGCGGCGTGAAGAAGTACGGCGGTCAGTCGGTTACCGCTGGTAGCATTCTGGTTCGCCAGTTGGGCACCAAATTCCGCCCTGGCAAGAACGTTGGCATGGGCAAGGACTTCACCCTGTTCGCTTTGACCGACGGTACGGTCTTGTTCGATCAGGGCAGCCGCCGCGTGAACATCGTCGTGGCAGAAGCCAACTAAGCGAGTCGGGCCTTCCCCTGCGGGAAGCGTCGGTAAATGATTCGCCATAGAGAAAACAGAATGGGGATGGTCAGTAGGCCATCCCTATTTTTATTCGTAGCAAGCCAATCTTAAGCAGCATCCAATCATGTTCGTCGATCGGGTACAAATCGAAGTCGAGGCCGGAGCCGGAGGCAATGGCTGCTCCAGCTTTCGCCGCGAGCGATACATTCCCAAAGGTGGTCCCGATGGTGGCGACGGGGGTGACGGCGGAAGCATCATCCTGATGGCCGAAGAAGGGGTCAATAGCCTCGTTCAACTCGCCCATCAGCATCATTGGCGCGGCAACCGCGGTAGCCATGGCAGCGG
Organism: Bremerella cremea; assembly: GCF_039541315.1. Taxonomy (GTDB): domain Bacteria; phylum Planctomycetota; class Planctomycetia; order Pirellulales; family Pirellulaceae; genus Bremerella; species Bremerella cremea. Next base: position 2,162,453 of record NZ_BAABFZ010000003.1, read on the forward strand.
TGCGAATCGTACCGGACGCAAAGGCGAAGACGTCGTGATCAAGGTTCCGCCGGGCACGGTCGTGATCGATGCCAAAGAGAACTTCGTCCTCAAAGACCTGGCCAAGAACGGCGATCAACTGATCGCGGCTCGTGGCGGCAAAGGTGGACGCGGCAACCAAAGCTTCAAGACCTCGACCAATCGTGCCCCGCGCGAATGCCAGCCAGGCGACCCTGGCGAAAAGCGTTTGCTGATCCTCGAACTGAAGTCGATCGCCGACGTTGGCCTGATTGGCAAACCTAACGCCGGCAAGAGCACCCTGCTCTCGCGTCTGTCGCGGGCCCGTCCCGAGATTGCCGACTATCCGTTCACGACCAAGTTCCCCAACCTCGGCCAGGTTCAACTCGATATCGATACCGAGTTCGTTCTGGCAGACATCCCTGGATTGATTGAAGGGGCTGCTGAAGGCGTCGGCCTGGGGCACGAGTTTCTGCGTCACGTCGAACGCGCCGGCTTGCTCGTTCACCTCGTCGAGCCAGCCCCGATGGATGGCACCGATCCGATCGAGAACTACACGGCAATTCGCCACGAGTTGGAAGCGTACAATCCACAACTGGCGGCCCGTCCGGAAGTGGTTTGCGTGACCAAGGCGGAACTGCCCGAAGCGGAAGAAGCCCACGCCAAGCTGCAAGCGTTGATTGGCCACGACATCTTCCTGATCTCCGCCGTGACCGGGCAAGGTTTGAATCAAATGGTCCGCCACGTTGCGACCCAATTGGAGGTCGCCAAGAACGAATCGGAGGGAGCGTAATGCCGGTTGAGTCTTTCATCACCGTCGACGTTGGGAATACCCGCGTTCACTTCGCTCGCTTCGAAAACTTCAAAGCGGACGAAGCCACGGCTCCCGTTTCAACGTTTTCGTACTCGGCTTACTCTTCCGATATCCAGGGACTGCGTGACTGGCTCGTCGAGCGTGCCCTGCCCTGGTTTGTGGTCAGCGTTCATCGCTCGGCCCTTGCTTCGCTGGAAGCGTTCTCGAAAATCGAACCGCGCGTGAGCGGCTTCACCTCGTTCACGCATTCGCAGCTTCCTATTAGCATTACGCTCGAAGCGCCTGAGAAGATCGGGCTCGATCGGCTCGCCGCCGCGATCGCCGCGAATCATCTTCGCGAAAAAGACCGCCCCGCCATCGTGGTCGATGCCGGCACAGCGATCACGGTCGATGCGGTTTCCGCTGAAGGAGCATTTGTCGGAGGCGCGATCCTGCCAGGCATGCGAACCAGTGCCAAGGCATTGGCCGAACAAACCGACGCGCTTCCCCAGATCACGTTCGACCTGGAAGTGCAACCGACAGCCATCGGCAAGAACACGCTTGAGGCAATGCACAGCGGCTTGTTCTGGGGATCGGTCGGTGCGGTTCGCGAAGCGATCCGTCGCGTTTCCGCCGAGCTTGGCTCCGACAATTCACCGCAGATCTTCTTCAGTGGCGGCGATGTGAAGTACCTGGCACCCTGGATGGACATGTCGATCGAAACGGTCGACCACCTGGTCCACCGGGGCGTTGCCCTGGCCGCTCAATAGCGTTCAGGCGAAACACGACGACGAACTAACCAGCGACGTCGCGAAAAACATCTTCCACCGTCTGCCGTAGCGTGATCAGCTGCAGAGGCCCGATCGCGGCCGACAACTTCGTCACGTCGGCGATCGGTTGCTGGGAAGGCTCTGACTTTTCGCCGCTCACTTCGACCTGCTTGCCAGCGATCTCGCAGATCGTATTCCAGATATCGGCCGTCGTGATCGCTTGGCCACTTCCGACGTTGAAGGTTTCGCCCCAGGCCTGGTTTTCGATCAACAGACGATAGATTCGCACGACATCGCGTACATCGCTCAGGTCGAGCGAGGTCGCGAGCGAACGAACGACCTGGGGACTGTCGGCACCGGCAACCTTCTGGCACCACTCCGGCACCAGGTAGATCGGGCTTTGACCAGGACCGGTATGATTGAAGGCCCGACAGATGATTGCCTTCAGGCCCTGATCGATCCGATCGCGAACGACGTTTTCTGCCGCCCATTTGCTGTGAGCGTATCCGCCCATTGGCTTCAGTGTGTCGTCTTCCGCGGCCAAGGGCTGCTCAGGCGTTCGCGGGCCGTAGACTTTGCTGCTACTAACGAACAACATCTTCGGCTGCGATGGCAGAGCCAAAGCCAACTCGGCGACATGCCGTGTGCCAAGAATGTTGACCGCCTTGCACGTTTCGGTCGGCAAGTCGTCGCCGCAGCTACCAGGATGACTGATCGCGGCGAGATGATAGATCACGTCGGGATCGAATTCGGTGAGCGTTTTCAACAGCGAATCGGACGCAGGCTGAGCGATGTCCCACTTCAAGTTTTCCTGCGAATCGGACTGGCCACCGACGTACGTTCCACGGACCTCGTCACCGCTGGCACGCAGATGTGCCGCGAGATGCTGTCCGACAAAACCATGGATGCCGGTTACCAGTGCTCTCACGACTCCTCCTTGAGTAGCTTGATGTCTGCTTTAACTCGTTTCATATCGGCGTCGACCATCATGTGCACCAACTGCTCGAACGAAACCTTCGGTTCCCATCCGAGTTCGGCTTTGGCCTTGGCCGGATCGCCACAGAGGGTATTCACATCGGCCGGTCGATAGAACTTCTCGTCCACGACGACATACTTCTTCCAGTCGAGCTCGACGCGTTCGAAGGCCAGTCGACAGAACTCGCGAACGGTATGCTTCTGCCCGGTCGCCACGACGAAGTCATCCGGATGTTCGGCCTGCAGCATCAACCACATCGCTTCGACGTAGTCCCCCGCGAAACCCCAGTCACGTTCGGCATCGAGATTGCCCAAACGCAATTCGTTTTGCAAACCTTGGGCAATCCGCGCCACCGCGTACGTGATCTTACGCGTCACGAACTCGATCCCACGCAGGGGCGACTCGTGATTGAACAAGATCCCACTGCAGGCAAACAGATCGTAGCTTTCGCGATAGTTGACCGTCATCCAGTGGCCATACATTTTCGAGACGCCATACGGACTACGCGGCCAGAATGGCGTCGACTCGCGCTGCGGCTCTTCGTAGACCTTACCGAACATCTCGCTGCTGGAAGCCTGGTAGAAGCGAATAGTCGGATCGACCGTCCGCACTGCCTCCAGAATTCGCGTCACCCCCAGGGCAGTCACTTCGCCGGTGAGGATAGGCTGATCGAAGCTGGTCGGCACGAAGCTTTGTGCCGCCAGGTTATAGACCTCGGTCGGCTGCACCTTTTCGAGCAGCCGATTAAGGGCCATCTGATCGAGCAGGTCACCTTGATGCAGCTCGATCCTGTCGGTTAAATCGGCGATTCGCTCGAACGGCAACGTACTGCCTCGACGAACCATGCCATGCACCTGATACCCCTTTTGCAAAAGAAACTTTGCGAGGTAGGCTCCGTCCTGTCCGGTAATCCCGGTGATCAGTGCAGTACGCATTCGATTTACTCTTCGCCGCTATCTTCGGCGTTGGTGTCTTCTGCGGCGGGTGCTTCGTCGCCGGCTGGCGAGTCGTCGCTAACCGGGGCTTCTCCTTCGGCGACTGGCGAAGCAGGCGATGGCGATTCTTCCGTTTCCACGGCTTCGTCGTCCCCTTCTTCCTTCGGCACACGAACCACAGCGGCAAGCGTATCCCCTTCGTCGAGCGACATGATCCGCACGCCCTGGGTGTTACGACCAACCATGCTGATCTCGGAGGCGGCGATCCGCTGCAGTTTGCCGCGGGCCGTCATCACCAGAATCTCGTCGCTGTCGTCGACGCGAGCTACCGCAACCACTTTCCCGTTTCGGGCAGTCGTCTTGATATCTCGCAGGCCCTTACCACCACGCTTCTGCGTGCGGTAACGAGCACCGCTGGAGGTCGATTCTTCTTCCGAAGCAGGTTCGTCCGAAGCACCTTCCGTGTCGGCATCGTCTTCTTCGACCGCCATACCAGGACCGAAGTTAGTACGCTTGCCGTAACCATGCTCACAGACGGTCAGCAGCTGGGCTTCCGGATCGGCAACCACCATCCCGACCAGGTTGTCCCCCTTGGAAAGGTTGATCCCCTTCACACCGCTCGAATTACGTCCCATCGCACGGGCATCGTCTTCGCGGAATCGAATGGCCATCCCCTGTTCGGTCGACAGAACCAGTTCGTCGCCTGGCTTCGTGATCGCCACGTCGATCAGCTCGTCGTCTTCCTTCAGCTTGATGGCAATGATGCCGTTCTTCTTCGGGCGGCTGTACGCTTCCAGATTGGTCTTCTTCACCAGGCCCTTGCGGGTCGCCATCACCAGGTAGTGGTCTGGCATGTCGAAATCGCGAACGGCGCGGCAGTCGGCGATCTTTTCCCCATCTTCCAACTGAAGCAGGTTGACCACCGCGCGGCCACGGCTGTCGCGGGCCAGGTTCGGCAGGTCGTAAACCTTCTGCCAGTGAACCTTCCCCTTGGTGGTGAAGAAGAGCACGTAGGCGTGGGTCGAAGCGACGAACAAGTGCTGGATTGGATCTTCTTCTTCGCTCTTGGCTCCCTTGATGCCCTTGCCGCCACGGCGTTGGGCTTTGTAGATGCTGGCTGGGGTTCGCTTGATGTAACCCTTGGTGCTGATCGAGACCACCATCGTTTCTTCTTCGATGAGGTCTTCCAGATCGATGTTGCCGATCTCTTCGTGCGAGATTTCGGTGCGGCGGTCGTCGCCGAACCGACGATCGATCTCTTCCATCTGCTCGCGGATGATCGCCAGAATGTTGGCTTCGTCCGACAAAATGCGGAGGTATTCCGAGATTTCGTCGAGCAGCTTCGAGTGTTCGTTGCCAAGCTTTTCCTGCTCGAGATTCACCAACTGACCCAGCGTCATTCGCAAGATCGCGTCGGTCTGCACCGAGGTCAAGTGGTACACGTCCGACTCGCCCCGTTCCTGCTGGAACAAGGCAAAGCCTCGCTCGCCCAAGGCACGGGCCATCATCGATGCGGGGCACTCGACACCCATCAAGCGAGTCTTCGCTTCGGCCTGGGTGGACGACGAACGAATGATGCGGATGATTTCGTCGATGTCGGCCAGGGCCAGCAGCAAACCTTCGATGGTGTGCTTACGCTGACGAGCTTTGGCCAACAGGAACTGCGTCCGGCGGCGAATAACCACCACGCGATGGCGGATGAACTCTTCGATCATTTCCTTGATCGACATCGTTCGCGGCTTGCCATCGACCAGGGCCAACAGGATGATCGAGAAGGTGTCCTGAATCGGCGAGAACTGATACAGCTGGTTCAACACGACATCGGGGTCGGCGTCACGCTTCAACTCGATCACGATGCGGACAGGTTCCTGCAGGTCGGAAAGGTTGCTGACCGAGCGAATCCCCTGGACGCGACCTTCGTTGACCAGCGCAGCGATCTTCTCTTCGACGCGGTCACGCGTCTGCTGGAATGGAATGTCGTGGATGATGATCTTCGCGCCGCTCTTGGCGTATTCGATCGTCGTGTGCGAGCGAACCACGATCGTGCTGCGGCCAGTCTTGTAACCCTGGCGAATGCCAGCGCGGCCGCAGATGATCCCGCCGGTCGGGAAGTCGGGGCCTTTGACGATATCCAACACCTCTTCGATGCTGGCGGCAGGATCGTCGATCAGCAGGATGACTGCCTGGCAAATCTCGCGGAGGTTGTTCGGCGGGATCGAGGTGGCCATACCGACGGCGATACCGTTGGCACCGTTGACCAGCAGGTTCGGAAACTTGCTCGGCAACACGGTCGGTTCGCTACGCGATTCGTCGTAGGTCGGCACAAAGTCGACCGTGTCGAGCTTCAGATCTTCCAGCAGCAGACTGGCGAAGTTCGACATGCGAGCTTCGGTATATCGCATAGCAGCCGGTGGCAGACCGGCGATCGAACCGAAGTTTCCCTGTTTGTCGACCAGCACGTAACGCATGTTCCATTCCTGGGCCATACGGACGAGCGTTGGATAGATGACCGATTCACCGTGAGGGTGATAGTTACCCGAAGTGTCACCAGAGATCTTGGCACACTTCACTCGGGAAGCACCCGGGGTGAGGTTGAGGTCGTTCATCGCTACCAGAATGCGCCGTTGCGACGGCTTGAGCCCGTCACGAACATCAGGCAGAGCGCGGCTGACGATCACGCTCATGGCGTAAGTGAGGTAGCTCTCCTTGAGCTCGTCCTCGATCGACATTGTGAATAGCCGAGTGGGGTCTTCCGGCGCCCCGCCATCGGCTCCATTACCGTTTGCGTTATTCCCGTCCGTTGCCAAGTGAGCGTCCTTTCGGAGGTTATCCTTCGCCGCGGGGATAAGCGTCCCGGAGCGATCGTCAATCTGCTGTGTCTAAGGGTGCCCAAAAGAGGCAAAAACGTCGAGAAAACGGCCGTTTCCCCAAGGCTTTCTGGCCTCGATGATTGCACGCCATAATGTACCAAATTCGGCTGCGCGAAACTACTAGGGGGCCCGCATTGCCCGGAAGCTCTAAGTGCTTGAGAATTGGCAGTTTACGAACGCATTTTTCCAAGCTGATAGCGAGCTTGCACGAAGCGGTCGAATTGCCAGAAAAAAGCCGCTGTCGGATGGCCGCCAGACGCTCCGTAAACGAGCTCAATTCGCCTCTTGCTTCCCGGCCAACTACCTCGCGGATCTAGCTCGCCCCGCGAAGGATTCCGTCGTCGTCGCATTCGCTGGCGAACTCTTCCCAGTCCATGTTGGCGATCAATAGATTGCTCTCGACCGCCCACATCTCAGAAGGGACCACGCGAAAGCTTCGCCCTGGCTGCTCGTAAGCATCCACCACCACGATCGGCCGCTCTTCGCTTCGCATGGTCTGGGCGTCGACCACGAAGAAGAACCCCTCTGGCATCAGCATTCAGCTGCAACAGCCTATCAATGGTTACCCCGGCGAGTGACGGGTCTTCGATCCAATACAGGTACGGTACGAAGCCCTCGTCACTGGGAGCCTGTAACTGCTGCACAAGCGCAGCCCAAGCCTCGTCGGAAGCGAAATCGGTTCGATAAATGGGCGTATCGTCCACGAGAAACCCAGGTGCCTTACCAAGAAGAGCATCCCGTCAATCGAGACTGGCTGGCCACATTGTGCCCCGCCCCAGACAGCGATTCCACTTTTTTCCAACAATTCAGGCAACCGTCTGCCGAGATGGGCGAAAACCTGAAAGACTCGACGGGGAAACGGGTCCAACGCTCGCGGCCGCGAGAATATACATTTTGGGGGCAGATCGAGTGGTGACGTCCGCGTCGCAGCAGCCTCTCGATCTGAATGCCGGCCTTCCTCTCGAGGAAGACCACAGGCAGCCGGCACCGCTTCGACCGCAGCCATATCTTACCGCTTCAGGGTCGGTACGGATGTGCGCTGCGGTCGAGGTGATTCTTGCGAGACAGACTCGCCCCCTAAGAGAACGCGACCAGCACGTCGTACATGGCATGCGAACCGGCTGCGATGCCGAAGCCGCGCAGGGCGAAGATCGATGCGAAGATCAGGCCGGCCGAGAGCCGGAACAAAAACGTATAGCCATCAATCGGATCGCCGCCTGGGACGAACAGATTGTAGTGGGCCGCGGCGAAGATCAAGCTGCTGATCAACATCGCCGCGAACGTTGCGATCACCTTCGGAAAGGCGAAGCCCTGGATGAAGACGATCAGCACCGGAATCAGCATCAAGCGAAAGAGTAACTCTTCATAAATACCTGCCCCGAAATAGGCGACGACCTGCTTTGTGGTGACGTCGACCTCAGGCCCGGTACTTGCTGCGACAATCTGCATCTGCATGACCGACGCTTGAAAATGAGCGAGGCACAGCAGAAACAGCCCTAGCACCATCGATTCGGCCGCCATCAAAGGCAGGTTGGTTGGCCGCAGTTGCCAGGGATAGTGTTTCAGGTGATGCCAGGCCAGCAAGATACCGATGGTCAGCACCGGCAGCAGAAAATATTGGCCGAGTCCTAGCAGTTCCAAGAATTGCCGCAGCCAGACGTCGACGCCGTTCCGGATGGCACCAGGCCCAAGCAGCAAGATCCCTGCTTCGTAGATTGCCAACATCGGCAACACGAAAACCAGGCTGGTCAAAGGCCGTGAGGTGGCCTGCCAGTAGTTGATCTCAGGGATTTCAGGTTCCACTTCCGCTACGGACATGAACGCAATCTTTAGCTGGCGAACTTCGACATGAAGAGCGTTTCCACATAATTCGGGTCGGTCGAAGTGCCAGCAGCACTTGATTCATCACAACCTGACTGGAACAACTGTTACGACCGGATATGCCCTTCCCCGACCCTGCTTTGCCTCAGGAACCGATCGTTGACCGACTCGAACGTCTCGCTGAACACCGTCTTCGAGAAGCTGCTGGAATTTTATGGACCACAAAACTGGTGGCCAGGAGACTCGCCGCTGGAGATCATGATCGGGGCGGTCCTGACGCAGAATACCTCGTGGAAGAACGTCGAGAAAGCGATCGCCAACCTGAAAGAAGCCGACCTGCTGCATCTGGGTCGCCTGCACGAGACCCGTCCGGAAGAACTGGCCGAGATCATTCGCCCGTCCGGCTACTATCGTTTGAAAGCGAAGCGGCTGGCCAATCTGATCGATCACGTAATGACCCGCTACGACGGTGATCTGAAATGGATGTTTTCGCACGATCTCGCCACGCTGCGGGAAGAACTGCTGGGTATCAACGGCATCGGTCCAGAAACGGCCGATTCGATCCTGCTTTATGCCGGCAACCTGCGAACGTTCGTGGTCGATGCCTACACGGCTCGCGTTTTGAAGCGGCATGGCTGGATCGACTGGGAGGCCGACTACCATCAGATTCAGGACCACTTTGTCAGCGAGGTCCCTGCGGAAGTCGAGCACTACAACGAGTTCCACGCCTTGATTGTCCGGGTCGGCAACCAGTTTTGCAGCAAAAAGCCGAAGTGCGAGGGCTGCCCGCTACAGTGTTATTTACCGGAATCAGGCATTAGCGAGCCGTTCTAGAAAATTTCCGGTAACTACCAGAAAAACATTTGCGTCCCGGCCTGGAAACGAGATGATGATTATCTCCCTCTTTTGGATAATCCTTGTCACTCTCCGCGAGCATAGGAAACGGTTGGATGAACCAGTCGTCGACGCCTCAAGTACCGTTCTGGGCCCATCTTCTGTGTGGCTGGCCCTTGTTTTTGGTGGCCGTTGGTGGAGCGGTTGGGGGCGGACTAGGTGGCTTGGCCTATGGCATCAGCATCTCGATCTTCAAAACGAATGTCCCGATGCCGGTGAAGATTATCGCCCCCGTCTTCATTGGAATGGCCGCGGTTGTGCTTTACTTTGTGATCGCGGTTGCCATCTTCACTGCCATCCAATAGCCATACTTGCCTTACGGAACGACCAGCAGTTATTGGCAACAATTTTTGCCGGTTCTCCCTAAACCGCACGACCCTCCCCCTTAACGGGCCGTTTGGCGGCATTCCGTCAATCGCCACTTCTTGAAAGTGACGCATCGGCGTGTCAGAATCATTCCTTGCGGAATGTGAACTTCCCTGGAAGTATCCCCTTTTGATTTGTGCCGGAGCTGAAGCAAGTATGAAAGTTGTTCCCCTGGGAGCCAATGTGGTCGTGCGGCGGATGGAATCGGAAGAAACCACAGCCGGCGGCATCGTCTTGCCCGGCAGCGCTCAAGAGAAACCGAAACAAGGTCGTGTGCTGAGCGTCGGCGACGGCCACGTTTTGAAAGACGGCACCAAGTCTGCCCTCTGCGTCAAAGAAGGGGATCAGATCTTCTTCAGCAGCTGGGCTGGTACGGAAATCAAAGTTGAAGGGGAAGAATTGCTGATCATGGCCGAAAGCGACATCCTCGCGATCCGGGCCTAACCCCTGCCGGACGACTTAGTTTTTAACTCTCTGGCCGGCGATATTCGGTTCGTGCGGCCTTTGCGGCCCCTCTTTCTCGGGGCCTCGCTTCCCATTTTCGGTTCCCCTTCCGGCGGAAGTGCTACGCTTTACAGCGTTATCGTTGCCGATTTCATGGTGGCGGTGCATGGCTCGATTGGTGCAGCCGGTTTACAATAAAGCGTCTTATGCTTGGTTTCACGGCGAACATCGTAGTTCGTCCGGGGCTTCGCAACGGTGCCACAGGGATCGCATTTCTGACTGCCGATTCCTCGCGCGGTCTGATTCTGCTTTATTCAAAGCGGCTACGAGCACCTAGCAATCCGCCCGATGACGCCTGGCTTCGTCATCCGCGTTGACTTGTTTTCCTTGAGATGAGGTTTTTCTTTCATGTCTCAATTGCTCGTGAACCCTATCCGTTACTTCATGGCTGCCTGCCTGGTCGCCTCGCTGCTGATTACGCCAGCGATCGTTCGTGCTGCCGATAGCTCGGACTACGACAAGGCAGTCGAAAAGGGTGTGACCTTCCTGGCCAACCAGGGCCAGGCCGAAGATGGCACTTTCAGCGGCAACACCGGTATCGGTGTGACTGCGATCTGCACGCTGGGCATGCTGGAACATGGCCGCACGACGCTTGATCCTTCCATCAAAAAGGCATTGGCCGCGATGGAAAAGCACGTCAAGCCAGACGGCGGTATCTATGTCGAAGGTACCCGTCACCGTAACTACGAAACTTGCTTGTGCATGTTGGCCTTCAGTGCCGCCAACAAAGATGGCCAATACGACAAGCTGCTGGCCAACGGTCAGAAGTTTTTGAAAGGCCTGCAGTGGGACCAGGAAGAAGGCAAGAGCGAAGACGATCCGTACTTCGGCGGTGCCGGCTACGGTGGTCACTCGCGACCTGATATGTCGAACACCACCTTCCTGATGGAAGCCTTGAAGGCGAGTGGTGCCAGCGAAGATGATCCTGCCATTCAGAAGGCGCTAATCTTCGTCAGCCGCTGCCAGAACCTGGAATCGCCACACAACCAGTTCGAGTTCGCTCCGAAGAACCCGGATGGTGGCTTCTATTACACGATCGCCGCTGGTGGTAACAGCCAGGCCGGTCCAACCGACAACGGTGGCCTCCGCAGCTATGGCTCGATGACCTATGCCGGTCTGAAGAGCATGATCTACGCCGGCGTCGACAAAGACGATCAGCGCGTGAAGGCAGCCGTCGCCTGGCTCGGTAAGAACTACGACACCAAGCAAAACCCAGGCATGGGTGACACCGGTTTGTACTACTACTATCAAACGGTGGCCAAGGCTTTGGATGCCTACGGCGACGACACCTTCGTCGGCGAAGATGGCACCAAGCACGACTGGCGTAAGGAATTCACCGAAGAGCTGATCAGCCGTCAGCAGTCCAACGGTAGCTGGGTCAACGAAAAGGCCGAACGCTGGATGGAAGGTGACCCGAACCTGGTGACCGGTTACAGCTTGCTGGCTCTGTCGTACTTGAAGAAAGACGATAAGTAAGCCACGTTATTTGCAGCAAAAACAAAAGCCACCGCGATACGTCGCGGTGGCTTTTTCATGCGCGGATAGATCGGCGTTGCGCGCTAAGCCTTCTTCTGCAGTACGAAGACGGCGTCGCTGATCTCGTGATCGAAAGGAACCGGATCTTCGATGTCGTACCAGAAGTCGTACACTTCGCGGATCTGCAGTTCCGGTACTTTGCGAAGCAAGCTCCGAAACTCTTCGCCGGTGTACAAGCGATACGGATATTCGGTCTTCAGTCGCAATACCTCGTCCCCTTTGCGGATGTGCAAATTGAACCGCAAGACCTCGCGGCGCTCTTGCCGACTGAAACGAACGACCTTCAACGTCGTGGTCACCTTCGTCTTGCCATGCTGGGCAGTCCAACGTTCGTGGCACTCGGGGTCGGCATTCAAGGGAATGATGTGGAACCCCAGAATGTAGAGTCCGCCAGGTCGCAGAGCCGCAACCACACTTCGCAGATGAAGGAGTGCTTCCTTCTCGCTCACCAGGTGCCGGAAGGTATTGAAGGTGCAAAGCGCCGCGTCGAGCGGCTCTTCGACGTCGAATTGAGCCATGTCGGCCATCATCACCTCGGCATCGAGGCTGCGGCGATCAAGTCGCTTTCGCAGATATTTGAGCGAGGCTTCGTTGTTGTCGAGCCCGACCATCTCGAATCCGCGAGCCGCCATCTCGACAACGTTTCTTCCGCCGCCGCAGCCCAGGTCCAACACGCGGCGAATTGGCCCATCGCCGAAGCGTTCGAATGCGGCCTCGAAGAAGTCGCATTCGGTTGGAGTTTCATCCCGGAACGAAAGATCCCAATACTGGGGATAATCGTAGCAATCGACGGCAGTGGAGTATGGCACCGGGACGTTCTCGTTCGGTTAGCGGCGGCCCCATGAGGGGAATCTTGCCATTGTGACCCGATTCAGTCCTGGTGCCTAGCAGCTAATTGACGGGGGGATCGAGGGTGGCGGCCGCCTCGGCGACCGATTTCTCTTGCAAGTCGACCATTCCATTAGCTTTCCGCATTTCGGGCGTCGAAATCGTATTTACCATTTTTCGCAATTTATCGATGGCCGCTCGATCTTTGGCCAGTCTTTCCGATACCAGCAAGACCGCATCGTAGGGGGGCAAAACGAAGCGTGGGTCCTCCAGCTCGACGAACTCGCCCGAGCCCAGACGGCCATCGGTACGGTAAGCCACAATCACGTCGGCCTCGCCCCGGCTGAGGGCTCCGTACATCAAAGCGGCGTCCATCGACTTTGTCTTGCCGAACTGCAAACCGTACTCGGTTTGCACGTTCTTCCATTCCGGCCGCGACCAGAATTCGATCTCGCAGGCAGCCGTCAGCTCATTGGCATGCGGCACCAGGTCGGCGATCGATCGGATTCCCATCTCGTCGGCCTGCTCCTTTCGCATGGCGAAGACATAATCGTTGCGGAACCCAAGCGGCCCCAGCGTCAGGATTCCCTGCTCTTTCAGATGCGTTCCGATGTCGATCATCATCTCGGCCGACGAAACGTTGTCAGACCGCTCCATCTCGTTCGCCCACAGGGTGCCGCTGTAATCGACGTAGCAATCGATCTCGCCACGCTTGAGCGACTGCAGCACCACATTCGATCCGAGACCTGCTTTCACTTCGGTCTCGCGATTCTCTTCCTGCAGTACCTCACGCAGATGGTCGATCAGAATGTACTGTTCGGTGAAAGGCTTCCCGCCGATGACATACGGTTTGTCTTGTTGGAACGCTTCGGCCGCGACCATCTCAGGAACCGGCGTGATCGTTTTCTCTTGGTGCATGGCTCGCAACAGCAACGGGCTGACCGCGATCGCCGCCATGCCAGCGATCGAACCGAAAGCCCACATGCGGCTACGTTTCTTCGAGGCGACTTCCAAACCACCCAGCAGCATATCAAGCAGCAATGCCAACGCGGCCGAGCAAACGCAACCAACCATCAGCGCGGCCGAGTTGCTTGTCTGCAAACCGGCGAAGATGTAATCCCCCAAGCTCGTTGCTCCGACCGGGTAAGCCAAGGTCGCGGCACCGACAACCCAGGCCGATGCTGTCCGAACGCCTGCCAGGATCGTCGGCGCAGCCAAGGGAAGCTCGACGATGCGTAGCTTCTGCCAGCGATTGAGCCCGATTCCATCGGCCGCTTCGATGCAGCCAGGGTCGACCGTTTTCATGCCGGCGATCGTGTTTCGCAAGATCGGGAGAATGCTATATAGCACCAGAGCAACCCATGCCGGCAACATTCCAGTTCGCTGGAAGGCAAAGACCATGATCGCCAGCAACGCCATGCCCGGGATTGTTTGAATGACGTTGGCAATCGTCACGGCGCCTCGCTCTGCCTTGGGACGGCGCGAGCAAAAGATCCCCAGTGGAATGCTGATCAACACGCCAGCCAACAGCGACGAGAACGCCAGGAAGACATGCCCGCCCAAACGATCTGGCAGCAGGCTGAGTTGATGGGGAATCCGAGACCAGAAGTCTGCGTCGAACATGGGAAGGACTCGCGAAGCAATGACGTAGGAGCGAGAGGAAGGGATGGGGCCTCAGGTTAGCTGCCTAGTTCGTGAACCAGCTGACCATGACGGCGAGGCGTTTCCAGCAGCCGGGCAACATAGTCGTCGCCAGGATCTTGCAGCAGTTCACGCGGGGTCCCAATGCGAAGCACTTCCCCCATGTTCATCACTGCGATCACGTCGGCCAGCAGTAAGGCCTCGGCCATATCGTGTGTCACGATCACCGCCGTCAAACCAAGCTGCCGCTGGATGCGTTGAAATTCGACTTGCAGGGTGTCGCGGGTCACCGGATCGAGCGCCCCAAACGGTTCGTCCAGCAGCATTACTTTCGGTTCGGCTGCCAAGGCTCGGGCAAAGCCGACTCGTTGACGCTGCCCGCCCGAAAGTTCACTCGGCAATCGCCTGGCAAAGGTCTCCGAGGGGAGGTCGACCATATCGAGCAGTTGGTTTGCCCGCTCGGTCCGCTCTTCGGCCGCGACTCCTTGCAGCTTAAGCAGCAGCGTCACGTTGTCGGCCACGGTCATGTGCGGCAGTAGTCCGATGCTTTGAAAGACGTAGCCGATTCGCCGGCGTAGCAGGGTCGGATCTTGCTGAGTGATGTCTTCGCCACCTACGAGAATCGAGCCTGAGGTTGGCTCGATCAGGCGATTGATCATCTTCACCGTGGTGCTCTTGCCGCTACCACTGCCCCCCAGCAATGCCAGAACCTTGCCGGCCGGGACTTCGAGCGAAACATTCTTGACGGCGAACGTTTTGCCGCCGTCCCAAGACTTACAGATATCGCGTAGTTCGATCATCGGCTTTTTCCTGCCTGGATGAGTTCTTTTCCGCCCACATCTATATGGCGAAAAAGCGAGATCGTTAGGACAGAAAGTTTTTCTGCCGCGATCCAAGTTGCCTAGCAGCCTACCCGATCACCTCGCCACTTGCCTCCCCTTCTTCCTCTGATTCCTCTTCGACACTTTCCTCGTTCGAAGCCTTTTCCTGCTTCGGCTGGCGATCGAGCCAAGTCTGAAGCTTGTCGGTCAGTCGCTGATATTGATCTCGAATCACCTTCAAGTCGGCCGGATGGTGAGCTTGCTCTTGCATCCCTTCGATCGTCAGCCGGGCTTGGTAGAGAACATCGTCGGCCTGGGAACGATCTTCCACGACATCGGCGATGCGATGATACCCTTCCATCAATCGCTGCGAGACCGCCACACTGCCGATTGCATAGCAGCGGATCTGATCGAAGGCGGCGTGCATCACGCCGGTGAACGTTTGCCGATCGACCACCAGTCGCAAGCTACCTTCGTCGTCGAAACGATTCGCACTCGGCATCCGCCGCTGAGCCAACTGGGCCAATGCGGAGGATAACCGGTCGATACAGTTGACCGCCGTATAGGGATCGTTGATGCCTGGGCTAAGCGCTCGCACCGCCATCTGGGCCAGTTCATGAACGGCACAGTTCACGTCCTGCCATGGCGTTCGATTGTTGCCAATGATGAAGGCTTCGTTGATCAGACTGCTAACCTTGTCGCGATCAAGGTCTCCTTTTGCCACGAGGCGAGCCATCGTTTCCCCGCGCGAGAGGAAGTCACCAGGACGTTTGGGAAGCTCGACGATTAAGTCATGCTTTTGGGCGAGACTCAGCAGCTGATCCGCTTCAATCCCTTGCACGTATCCTTCTGATTTTGCCGTGACACGTATTCCGTCTTGCAGTGACTGCTTCTCGGCATCGGTCAGGTCGCGTTGGTATTTCTCGTTATCGACCGAGCCATCGCCGACCATTTCGGGAAAGATTCGCTCGATCGAACGATTCAAATCGCTGGAAAGCGTGGCGACAATCTCAGGTGCCTGGGCGATCATCGCGACGTGATGGATGAAATACAGCAGCACGACCAGGCTCGTCAGGGCGAAGATAATCGCCGCCATGACCGAGAGGTGCGGAACGAACAGTTGGTCTTCCCCCAGCTTTCGGACCATCTTCAAGACCAACAAGCTGTAAACGGCCGTTCCCAGGAACATGCCGATGGTCCACTGGGTCGTGCGGTCGCCGAGGCGGCTTCGCAGGACACGCGATCCAAACTGCGAAGAAGTAATCGACAGCGTCACCATCTCCATGGAAAGCACCACACCGGCAACCGTGATCATGCCGCCAGCGATAGTGGACAGAACCGTTTGGGCACCATCGATCGTCGTCTCGAGCCAAAACGGACGATCCCAAGATTGTTTCACCGCGCTGTCGATCCAGAGCATTAAGATCGCTCCGATCACGCCACCGAACGTGCACAAAATAGGCACAAACCAGAGACTGTGCTGAGCGCGATTCCAAAGATTCAACAATTTTCCCGGTGCCATCATCGCAGTTGCCAATTCATTCAGGGTGCAAGCTGGCCAGAAGTTGGCCAATATCGGCCAGCCCCATCGGAGGCTTAGCCATCAACCGGCTTTCAATTCGATTTACAACGTTGTCCAGGCCAGCATTCATTATGGTGCAAAGGCTGCGCCATTCGCTTTAGTCTAACGACTCAACCTGGCATCGATGTCCCCCCACCTAAGCATGGTCAAATCGAGCTCAGATATCAAAAAAAGCCAGGACAATTAAGTGTTTTGCGTGTTCTCCACACAACCGACAGTGGTTTCCGCTGCTTGCCTAGCCTAGGTGGAGGGGACGCCATAGAATCTGCGGAACAATCACGGCTTACTCACGCCAGCAACTGAGTTCGCCAGTCCCTTGGGAAGCCGAAGACTGCTATGAAGAAACGATCTGACTATGAACTTTGCGCCGGGCGTCTGCGTGCTCTGGCCGATCCGGATCGCCTGAGAATTGTAGAGTGCTTGTTTGATGGTTCGATCAATGTTAGTGAACTGTCAGACCGATTGATGGAAGATATTGTCAAGGTTTCGCATCACCTGGGCGTCTTACGCCAGGCCGAAGTTGTCCAGTCCGAGAAGCAGGGCCGCTTCGTGATCTACTCGCTGCACCCGGATGTCAAGAAGGCGAAAAAGAACCGCACGAAAGAAGAACCGCGGATGATCAATCTCGGCTGTTGCACCGTCGATCTCGTCTGCTCGAAGTAGCCCTCCCCTGCTGCAGCCTCCCTTCTCGCTTCGGTCTTGAATTGCTTTGACTCGACCGGATCGGACTTTCATAATCGTGGCTTGCTTTTCCCCCAGGCCACCTGAGCCGCTTTGCCGGAATTTATCCGCCATGGCGGCATGTCCGCGAGAATCTGCATGCCACGTTTTCAAGTCGAGAAGTCGGTTGAAATTGCCGCGTCGCCAGAAGTTGTCTTCGAGAAAGTGGTTGATTTCCGAACCTGGACAACTTGGAGCCCATGGCTTTGCTCGGAACCGACCGCCAAGGTAACTGTCAGCGAGGTCTCGAATGCCCCTGGTTCGCTTTACCAATGGGAAGGAACCGTGGTCGGCGCCGGCGAGCTCGAGCATCTGCAGGTCGAACCCAACCGGCTGATCGAAGATGAAATCCGCTTCTCAAAGCCCTACAAGTCAAAGGCCAAGGTCGGCTTCGACTTCGCTCCGTCAGGACTGGGCACCAAAGTCACCTGGCGGATGAGTGGCAGCTTGCCCTGGTTTCTGTTCTGGATGACCGGCATGGTCAAAGGGGCGATCAGCATGGACTATGCCCGGGGACTGCGGATGCTGAAAGAATGGATCGAGACCGGATCGATCCAGACGCAAACCAACATCCTCGGCAACACAACGGTTGGCCCGATCGCCATGGCGGGCCTGCGCCGCCGCTGTGCGATCAGCGATATCGGCCCTTCGATGCAGGGCGCGATTGGCGAGATGATGGCGCTGTTTCAGCAGAACAACTTGCCAGTCGATGGCCAGATGATGGCGGCCTATCATAAGTTCGACATCGGCAAGCAAACGTGTGAATACACGGTCGGCCTGATGATCCCATCCGCCGATACCGCGGTGCCTGCTTCTCTGGAACGGTGGTCGACCCCGGAAACAAAGGCCTTTTGCGTAGAGCATGTCGGCGACTACAATCACCTGGGCAATGCCTGGAGCGCCGCCAATCAGCACGTTCGGTACCACAACTGGAAACTTGCCAGTTGCAGTGCTTTCGAAATCTACGAGAACGATCCCGAGCAGACGCCGGTTGATCAGCTACGCACCAAGATTTACCTGCCGTTGAAATAGTTAGCTTTCTTACCTCCCTCGCAACGAGCATCGCAACGAAGCGATCTCAGGAGTCTTGCATGAGTCAGGATGTCGATCAGAGTCCAGCCACAGGCGACAATGGCCCCGAATGGACCGCCATCGGAGTCACCGTTGCCGCGCTGGTGGCGTTGATTCTCTGCTCGCCTTGGGCTCTCAATGTTCCCCTCGCTTTCCTGATTCTGCAGGTCGTCGTGATCTCGATCGTCATCTGGCAGGCCTGCGATCCTTTCGCGGACGCTGCCCAGTGGGTCGGCGAAACGTTGCGAATTCCGGGTTCCGTCCGTGGCGCGACGCTCGATGCCGTGGCCAGCAGTATGCCGGAACTATTCAGCGGGATCTTCTTTGTCATCGTTGCGGTGATGAACACCAACGGAACCGCCAGCGAGATCGCCCAGACTGGGGCCGATGGCTACGGCAGTACCCTGGCGACATGTGCCGGCAGCGCCGTCTACAACATGATTCTGATTCCGGCTTTTTGCGGACTGGTGATTTCGGTCTATCGCAAGTCGCAGCCTTCCATCAATGTCGAACCCGAAGTCATCACCCGCGATGGCTTTTGGTTTTTGGCCTGCGAAGTGGTACTGATCCTGTTTCTGTTCAACGATCGTATGTATTGGTGGATGGGACTTGTGTTCCTGGGCATGTATGCCGCGTATATCGTCCACCTGTTTATTGATGCCAGGCGGTACCAGTATGCCCTGGATGCTATCCATGCCCATCTAGGCGAAGTTGGTCACCAGACGCCGACCGAACAAATCGTCGCCACGCTGAAGGCCGAAAAGATCCAGGCGACACACGCCCTAGTCGAGAAGATCAAAAGTGCGGCCGATGAAGATGAGGATGACGAAGCCGAATCGGCGGGAGCGTTCTATGGCATGTTCGAGATCCCGCTCAATGGTCTGACGGCGACACTGGTGCTGTTGGCGTGCACGGCCATCGCCGCTTTGTCTTGTTATTGGTTGGTGGAAGTAACCAACGAGACCGCTCACTATTTGAACGTCCCGGTCTTCTTTGTCGCGGTGATTCTCGCGGCGGCGGCATCCAGCGTGCCCGATACGTTTCTGTCGATTGGTGCCGCGATGCGTGGCGACGACTCTGGCGCGGTCTCGAATGTGTTCGGCTCGAACATCTTCGATATCTGCGTTTGCCTTTCGATTCCGCTGCTGGTCAACTCGTATCTCCTGGGCTGGCAACCGGTGTTGCTAATGAACGACGGCAAGCCGATCGAAGGCCTGGTCGACTTGCGGGTTCTATTGGCGACGTTGTCGGCGATCACCTTAATGATCCTGTGGCATCGTCATCAACTGACGCGTACTAAATCGATTATTCTGTGCCTGTTATACGGGTTGTTCATCGCCTATGCCGTGGCGGGTTCGTTCGGCTTCAGTTTGCTCGGACTTCTAGGCCTGTAAGGATTATTTTGCCATTAAAACTGGCCGAGAAAGTCGGCCAGTTTTTCTTAGGTATTGGGCACCATTCTATTGTAGGATGGCAACCGACGAATCGGTGCCCCCCGATCTATCTAGTCTGGTTGGCGTCGACTCTATCTACTGTCCTTTTCATTAGTTGTCGCTAAAGGGAATCCAGACGATGGGATTGCTCGACTCACTCTTCGGAGGAATGGAAGGTTCCTCCAAACTCACGCCCCAGGAATCGTTCGCCGGGATCTTGATGGGTGCCAGTGGTTGTGATGGCCACATTGCTGATGATGAAGTCAACGGTCTGATTACCTGCCTGGTACGCATGAAGCTGTACCAAAGGTACGACGGTCGTCAGTATGGCAAGACTCTGAACAAGCTGCATGGTTTCATGAAGAAGAAAGGAGTCGAAGCGTTAATCGACTCGTGTACCGAGACCTTGCCGAAAGACCTGGCCAAAGCCGCGTTCGCGAATGCTTGCGATATCGTGCTGGCCGACGGCGTTGTTGAAGCGGAAGAAAAAGTCTTCATCGAACGGCTTCGCGATAAGCTGCAGATCGATGCCAAAACCGCCAAGACAATCGCTGAAGTAATGGTCATCAAGAACAAAGGTTAACGGCTCGCCGGTACTCAAGCCTCTCACGCTTATCTCACCCTCAGACGATTGGGAATAGCCTCATGTCACTATTCGACGATGTATTGGATGACTCTTCGTTCGCTCCGGAACAGTTCGGTCCGCAGGAAGGTTTCGCTGGAACGCTTTTGGCTGCGTCGGCATGTGACGGCCATATCGCGGACGAAGAAGTCGGTACGCTGGTCACCACCTTGGGCCGGATGAAGATGTATCAGAACGTTCCGCCACACAAGTTCAACTCGATGATGGATCGCCTGCTAGGGATCCTCAAGCGAGGCGGCCCGGAAAAGCTGATCGCCAGCGCCATTCCGGCCGTTCCACCGGAACTGCGAGAAACGGTCTTCGCCAACTGCTGCGATATCGTTCTGGCCGACGGTGTGGTCGAAGCGGATGAAAAAGAATTCATTGATGACCTGATGATCAAGCTCGAACTCGACAATACGCGAGCCAAAACGATCGTTCAGGTTATGGTCTTCAAAAACCAGGGCTAGGCATCGCTCGCCTTCCCCAGCCAAACCAAGGGCCGTTCTGCCTTCGTCGGCAGGACGGTCCCCTTTCGTTCTGCTCGCAATCTTTTCTGCCTCCCCCTGACCACTCCAGTCGGAGTTTCCCCCATGCCCCGCTTTTCGCTCTTGCTCGCTGCTGCGCTGATCGCACACTTCCTCCAAGCCACCGTCGCCGCCGAATCGGTTGGCAAATGGAACCGCTGGGAACATGCCTTCGAGGCTGATCCGCAGACGCCGAATTCCGCAGAATTTCAGCTGCAGCTACTCAGTCCTTCCGGCAAGAAGGTTTCGCCGCGCATGTACTGGGATGGTGGCCAGACTTGGAGGGTACGGTTCATGCCAGACGAGCTTGGCATCTGGAAATATGCCATCCGGGGCCAGAAAGGACTGGCCGACCAACAAGGAAGCTTCGTCTGTATCACCAACACCGGGGACACGATTTTCGAACAACATGGGCCGATTCAGGTTTCCGACAACGGACGCTTTTTGCAACATGCCGACGGAACGCCATTCTTTTGGTTGGCCGATACGGCGTGGAACGGTGCCCTGCTGGCCACGGCGACCGATTGGGAAGTGTACCTGAACGATCGTCAGCAAAAGTCGTTCACCGCGATCCAAGTTGTCACCACGCCATGGCGTGCGGCCTATCACAACGCTGAAGGTCAGGTCGCCTATACCGGTCGCGAAACGATCGAGATTCATCCCGAGTTCTTCCAGAGAATCGATGCCCGCATCGACGCGATTAACGCCCACGATATGCTGGCGGTGCCTGTCATCCTGTGGGCCCTGGGGGAAGAAAGCTACACGCCTGGCAAGCTGCCGACCGACCAGGCCATTCGCCTCGCTCGCTACATCGAAGCACGTTACGGAGCGAATCATGTCGCCTGGTTCCTCGGTGGCGATGAGAACTACGGAGGCAACCGCGCCGAGCACTGGAAGAAGATCGGTCAGGCCGTCTTCGGCAATCGCCCCCATGCCCCTGCTACGCTGCATCAGCAAGGGATGCGTTGGGACATGGCAAGCTTCGCCGATCAGAAATGGCTCGACTTCTACATCTATCAAAGTGGCCACGGAGACAGCGACGGCGCACTGAAGTGGACCTATTCTGGACCACCAGCCAAGCAGTGGAACGAGTCGCCCCATCGCCCGATTATCAACTCGGAACCTTGCTACGAAGCTCACTTCGCCTATCAATCGAAGCAGCCTCATTCCGCCTACAACGTCCGTCGAGCTTGCTATTGGAGTTTGCTCAGCACGCCAACGGCAGGCGTCACGTACGGTGCCCATGGAATCTGGAGTTGGGAATCCAAACCAGGCACGCCGCTCAATCACAAGGGCTCCGGTCTGGCGAAGCCTTGGAATGAAGCGATGCAACTGCCCGGCAGCAACAGCATGCAGCACCTGGCGGAACTGTTCACGTCGCTCGACTGGTGGACGCTCGTTCCTGAAGACAAAGTGATCGCTGGCAGCTCGGCCAATGACACTCCTTCGCAGCACATCGCAGCCGCCGCCAGCGTCGACGGAGACCTGGCCGTGATCTATATGCCGACGGGCGGTTGGGTGAAGATCGATCG
Organism: Bremerella cremea; assembly: GCF_039541315.1. Lineage (GTDB taxonomy): Bacteria > Planctomycetota > Planctomycetia > Pirellulales > Pirellulaceae > Bremerella > Bremerella cremea. The sequence continues at coordinate 2,184,692 of NZ_BAABFZ010000003.1, forward strand.
AACCAGGCTTGCCGCTGCCAGGCAGTTTGAATGGTTCAACCCTCGTATCGGCAACCGCACCGCGGCAGAGCTTTCCTCGAGCGGAACTTTTGCAGCACCAGACCAACAAGACTGGGTGCTAATCGCACGACCGTAAGCGATTAGCTGTCAGGCAAGCCTTCCAACTCGAAGAGCGGACGGATCTCGACCGTGCCACGTTTCGCCGATGGGAACCGTTGAGCGATCGCGATCGCTTCGTCGAGGTCGGGCACGTCGATCAGCACGTAGCCTCCCAACTGCTCCTTCGTCTCGGCAAATGGTCCGTCGCGGAATTCTGCCCGGCCGCTATGGGCTGTGACACTGGTCGCCGTGCTGATCGATAACAGCGGCGATGCTCCCAGGTACTGCCCCTTGGCGTGCAGTTCGTGGCAGATGTCCAGCGCGTACTTCATATGCTCTGGCATCTCTTCCGGCGTGAACGCTTCTTCGGCGTTGTACATCAGCAGAATGTATTTCATCAGGTGCATCCCGTATTTGTGAATGGGTTCTCTTAACCGGTAGTCGATCCAGGTCATGGCCAATCGACATTTATTTTGCATCCCGGTGGCAAATGAACCAATCACCGCCGAGAACTTGCGGAATTGACGCTACTATCGCGAGAGATCACAATGCAAAAGATCCGTTTTTCGCGGTTCTCGTGGACCATGCCCACCTTTCCATTGCTTTTTCCGCCTGGTCGCGTCAGGTTAGTTCCACCCCCTGACATTCCTGAATCGCGTCGCTCGACTCTCAAAGGATGCCTGCCATGCCTTGGTGCTTTCGCTCACCCTGTTCTCCTTCCCCCCGGGTCACCATGCTGGTCACCCTGACGCTGGTATGTGGCTTCACGCTTTCCGCGAATGCCGCTTCGCCTGATAAGCCAAACATCATTGTGATCATGGCCGACGATCTCGGTTATGGCGATGTCGGTTGCTACGGGGCCACCGGCGTCGAAACACCGCATATCGATGCCTTGGCGAACGATGGCTTGCGATTCACCAGCGGTTACTGCTCGACTTCGACCTGCACGCCAACGCGATTCGCGTTTCTGACCGGCATGTATGCTTTCCGCCAGAAAGGGACCGGCATCGCGCCACCCAACGCGACTTCGATTATCAAGCAGGAAACGGAAACGGTTCCGGAAGTGTTGCAGAAGGGTGGCTACAAGACGGCGGTGGTCGGCAAGTGGCATCTTGGCCTGGGCGAAGGGAAAGGCCCCGATTGGAATGGCGATCTGAAACCAGGTCCGCTCGAGCTCGGTTTCGACTACTGCTTCCTGCTGCCCACGACGAACGATCGTGTCCCGAGCGTTTACGTCGAGAACCATCGGGTTCGCGATCTCGATCCCAACGATCCGCTGTGGGTCGGCAACGAGAATCCCGACGGCCAGCCAACGGGTGTCACGGCCCGCGATACGCTGAAGCTTGACTGGAGTCACGGCCACAACAACACCATCCACAACGGTATCGGCCGCATCGGTTTCTTCTCCGGTGGTCACGCCGCGCGCTGGCGAGACGAAGACTTGGCCGACGAATGGGTGAAGAAGTCGACCGAGTGGATCCATGCCAACAAAGACGAGCCCTTCTTCCTGTTCTTTGCCGCGCACGACCTGCACGTGCCTCGGATGCCGCACGAACGTTTTCAGGGCAAGTCGTCGCTCGGCCTGCGTGGCGACGCGGTCGTTCAGCTCGACTGGTGCGTGGGGGAACTGGTCAAAACGCTCGACGAATTGAAGCTGACCGACAATACCCTGATCGTCTTCTGCAGCGACAACGGCCCGGTGCTGGACGATGGCTACAAAGACGAAGCGGTCGAAAAGCTGGGCGAACATAAGCCGGCCGGGCCATATCGTGGCGGCAAGTACACGCCGTTTGAAGGGGGCACACGCACACCCTTCATCGTGAAGTGGCCAAGCGTCGTGAAGCCTGGTCAGACCAGCGACAAGATGATCACCACCACCGATCTGGGTGCGACCTTCGCCGCGATTGTCGATCAGCCGGTTCCCCCAGGTGCCCTGCCCGACAGCCAGGACCTGAAAGAAACCTTGCTCGGTGAAGTCGATGCCAAGGGTCGCGAATACGTCGTCGAAGAATCGCCGCGTGGCATTGGCCTGCGGGTTGGCCAGTGGAAGCTGGTTCGCCAAGGTCGCGGGAAGAACGAAAAGACGACGCTGTACGATCTTTCGACCGATCCCGGCGAACAAACCGACATCGCCGCCAAGCATCCAGAGCAACTGGCCGAGTTACAAAAGTTGCTCGCCAAGATCGAAACCGCGAAGTAATCGCTACATCGCGAATCAACGAAGAGCCAGGACCGAGCGTCCTGGCTTTTTTATGCGCCGCTACGAAACGCGATCGAACTTACGGATCAGATCGGTCAGGATCTTTCGATACTCGAAGTAGTCGACTTCCAAGCGATGCCGCGCGGTGGCCAGGAAATGATTCCTTGACGGGATCCCAATACCATGCCCCTGCTTCTGCTGACGGAACCAATCCGCCCCAGGGGTCTTATCACGCCAGCTCTTCAGAAAGCGAGCGATCATCTGGGCCTGAAGATCGGTCAGCGGCCACTGCCCACTATTGGGCTGAATCATCCCCGCCACAAACAGGGAATCGTCGTGCGGATGGAAGGCATGCAGAAAGAACCGCGGCACACCGTTCTGCACGTTCAACAAGTCAGGCGACGCGAACGGGAAGACAAGCTGATAGCCGGTCGCACAGACAATCAGATCGAAAGCTTCGCGGCGGCCGTCGGTGAACTCGACCATCTCGCCATCGAGCCGGCGAATGTCGGGGAAGACGCCCAGCTTGCCGTGTCCGGCATAGTAAGGAAGCTGCGAGTTGATGATCGGATGCGTTTCAAACAGCTTATGATCGGGCGCCGGCAAGCCGTATCTCTGCGGCTTGCCGATGGTCCAATCGACCGCCAACTGGGCGACACGCTTCTGTAGCGAACGTGGGATGGGCCAACGTCGCAATCGATCGCCCACCACATCGGCTGGTTTTCCCCGGATAAACTTGGGGAAGAAATGGTAGCCACGCCGCATGCTGATCGCGGCCTGCTTTCCATGAATGGCCGCTTCGACCGCAATGTCGCAGCCGCTGTTCCCCGCGCCGACCACCAGCACACGCTTCCCTTCGAGCTGGCGATGATGCTTGTAATCGTGGGCGTGGATCAATTCTCCCGTGAAGTTTCCGGGAAGATCTGGCATCAGCGGTTGGGCGTGATGACCGTTCGCAATGACGACCGCGGCGAATTTTTCCTTCGTGTTTGAGGATCCATCCCCCCTCGCAAGTTCTGCTTCCCAGTGAGTCTCCTGCTTTTTTAGAGAAACAATGGAAGTTTTTATGCGAACAAAACGATCCAAATCAAAACGCTCTGCGTAAAAACGTAGATATGCCAGCACTTCGTGATGGCATGGGTACTCAGGGAAGCTTTCCGGCATTGGGAAGTCACTGAACTGAGTCATCCCCTTGGACGAGATCAGGTGCGTCGACTCGTAGACGCTGCTGTGCGGCGACGTGATGTCCCAATTGCCACCCACATTTGGGTTGCGATCGATCGCAACGGCATCGATGCCCATCTGGCGTAATGTCTTAAGAGACACCAATCCGGAGGGTCCAGCACCGATCACAAGTACTTGAAGGTCAGACCTGAATTCCATGGGCCAATTGTATCGAAAATTCCAGACCTGCGGGAAACCGCTTCCCTGCGCAATTTTTTATGCCATTAGGCAGTTGAGAATTCAAATAAGTTTTGCCTTAAAAAAAGGTGATCGCTGTTTAACCAGATCAACCTTCCCGGCCATTGTAGATATTTTACAGGAACACAATCGCGTACGCGGTGTTTCAAACTAGAATTAATTATTTTTTCAAAAACGAACCACGACCGTGTAACCAATTTACTTGCAGAGAGTTACGCTTATAAGCTATGCTTTCTGAGGTTACCGTATCAGATCGCGGGATGCCGCACCTAAAAATTGTGGTCTTTTTATGAAAACCGAACATAATTTGCTTTTTAGGTAGCGAAATGTATCCCGTGAAAGGTACTATAAAATTTCACGCGATATCGCTTCTAGAAGGAAGTCGGAACATCTTCGGAAACGATAAGCTTCGGCAGCCCCCATTACGCCGCCCCAACTAGACCCAAGTTGTTGGAAAAATTTTGAAGAGGCTATTTCACATGCGTTTTAACAAGATCACCTCTGCTGAAGACTTCCAGCTGATTAACAGCTTTGACGAAGTTAAGCGGCGGCTCCTTGAAGAAAAGAAATATTCGGATCGTCTGGATAAGCCATTGGCTTACTGGGCCCTTCCTAACGATCGCCGTCTGCCGCTGGCCTTCCTTGGCCGCACCATTGGCGATCTGCTGGCCACGCCGTTTGAAGAACTCTCGGCCACGCCTGGCATCGGACAGAAGAAGATCAGCTCGCTGGTAACCCTGCTCAATCGAGCCACCAAAGAAGACGCCGGTTTCGAGCCCTCGCAGGCCGCTGCTCGTGAAGTTCCCGCCGAAGACAACTTCTCGACCAAGAGCCCGCTGGATGCCGACGGTAACTTCGATCCTTCCCTCGTATCGGAAGTGCTGTGGCTTCGCTGGCGTGAAACGGTTCGTCGCCACAATCTGGGCAACGAACGCCTCGGCCGTCTCGCTCCAACCCTGACCGACTTGCCAACGGTCATCTGGAACACGCCGCTGGAATTCTACATGGGTCACAGCCTGGCTGAGATCCGCCGCTTGAAGACGCATGGCGAAAAGCGTGTTCGCGTGGTGCTGGAAGTGTTCTATCGCGTGCACGAAACGCTTGACCTCGCTCAGGGCCAGCCTCACCTGTCGATCATGCTTCGCCCGAAGATGGTTCCCGTTCTGGAATCGTGGAGCCTCGATCGTCTGGTCAGCGAAACCCCGATCAGCCGCAGCGACGTCATGGATCGCCTGACGCGCCCACTGCTGCAACAAATCATGACCGACGCCGGTCAAACCGTTTACGATCTGGCCGCAGGCCGTCTGGGGATCGAATCGGCTCCGCAAAGCGTTCGCATGCAGGCTCGTAACCTGGGTGTGACTCGTGCTCGCATCTACCAGCTTCTGGAAGACTGCCAGAAGATCATGGCCGTTCGCTGGCCAGAAGGTCGTGCCCTGCTCGATACGCTCTGCAAGAAGATCGAAGAGAAGCCAGGCGAAGCCGAAGCCTTCCAACTGCTGACCGCGACTCGCGACTTGTTCTATGCCAGTAAGACGGAAGAAGACGACGCGACCGCCGACGAAATCGAAGCCGCTGGCGTTTAATCGACACCCGGCTTATCCCAAACAACAAAAAGGTCCGCAGCGAATTCGCTTCGGACCTTTTTTTGTTCTTGAATTGTTTCAACCGGAGCCACGACCTGGCATCATTCGTCAGGCCGACGCAAAGGCTTAGGCGGCGTTACGATGCGGCGTCGTGGTTGGGTTGTCGTGTCGGGGGTCGAAGCGAAAGGTCTGGTTCCGACCTTCCACTACCGCTCGGACGTCCTCCAGATCGGGCAGGCGATGGAGCGCCGCGCGACTATCTGCCTTGGCCGTCAAAGCCGAAACCATCGTCGACAGCGATCCGCTCCCGACGCTACGCGACAACCAGCCCAGCTTGCCGGCATTGGTCCCACGCGAAGCGAACCACTCTTGGTGGCGAAGCTGCAAGGTCTTGGCCAGCCGGATCCGATCGGCCGTGACGCGGCTTAGATCGTTGGCCACGTTCAGTTCGATTTGCGACTGCGTTGCCAGCTCGCACGAACCACCAGCCTGGGCGATCCACAGACCAATGTCCAAGTCCGCGTATTCTTCCAAGCGTGTCGGGAAGCCCCCCAGTGCCGCCAACAGCGAATAGCGGTAGAACGCCGCTTGTCGCATTGGTGCCAGCAAGCCTTCGCCGTTGGTCGCCGAGCGAATCCCGAACTCGTCGGTCCGCAGACCGCCAATCGGTTGGCTCCCGTCGTTGAAGTGCACCACCGGGCTAACGGCCATGACTTCAGGGCGATGGAACTTGGCTAAAGCATCGTCGAGCCAGCCAGCTTCCACCGTCGCACCAGCACCCAAGGTGTGGACGATCGGGGCCTGACACATCGACCATGCCACCGCCAGCAGCTCTAGCTCGCTCTTGGCGGCCGGAACTTCAATCAGGCGGACTTCATCAGCAATGTTGTAGGGGTCATCGTAGTAACCGGAATGGGGCACGACGATCTCGCAATCGCTCGGACGGTTCTCCAGCAGCGATACCAGGGTCGTTTCCAGTTGACGAGCGTTATCCACACTCGGGATGACGATAGAGACGTTCAGCACAGATTATCATCCTTCTGCCGCGGCCTTACATTCAGGGGAATGCCAAATCACGCTCGGTAAGGGCTAGGTCGGCCGGGCTCACGTTGGAAATATTCGGAACGAAGGTGGTCACAAGTTTACCTGTTTTGCCTCAAAACCGACGCTGCTGCTGGCTATAGAAAGCACTGATGGCAATGCTAGCGGCCCTGTTACGTGCTCTTTTTCTCCTGCGACCACAGCTCGAGCATCTTCAAAAGCAGCTCGACCGCTTGCTCCATTTCGTCCAGACAGGCCCACTCCAGCGGCGAGTGAGGGTTGTGCTGTCCGGTAGACAAGTTGGGCGTCGGAAGCCCCAGAGCGGTCAACTGAGAGCCGTCGGTGCCACCTCGGATGACACTCTTCTTCACCGTGCGTCCGAGAGCCTCGTGAGCCTTCTCGGCGATCGGCACGGCGCGGGGCTCTTTGTCCAAGCCATCACGTAGATTTCGATACTGTGGCGTGATAGCAACGGTAACACTGCAACCAGGAAATTTGGCTTCGACTCGCTGGGCGATGTCACGCAGCGTCTCGGCCTGGGTGGTCAGCTCTTCGGTCTCGAAGCTTCGCAGAATCAACTGGATGGTCGCTTCCCCCACGCCACCGCTGATGGTGACCGGATGGATGAAGCCTTCGCGCTCTTCGGTCGTTTCCGGCGACATCCGATCACTGGGCAGCAAGGCAATGAAGATCGATGCCGCACGCAGGGCATTCACCATCCGCCCCTTGGCGATCGAAGGATGAATGTTGATGCCGCGAATCGTGACGGTGGCACCGTCGGCCGAGAACGTTTCGGCGTTCAGCTCGTTCGCTCCGGGACCATCCAACGTGTAGCAGACATCGGCACCCAGTTTCGCCAGATCGACGTGGTCGACACCATGGCCGATTTCTTCGTCGCAGGTAAACAATATCTTCAGTGGTCCGGTCGCGGCCGGCCCCTTCCCTTCCAGGATCCGCTGGGCGACTTCCATGATGACCGCCACGCCTGCCTTGTCGTCGCCGCCAAGCAGTGTCGTGCCGTCGGTCGTAATCAAAGTGCAGCCATGCAGGTCCTTCAGCTCCGGGTTCTCTTGCAGCGTGATCACGCGGGTCGCATCGCCAGGCAAGGCGATATCGCCACCGGCATAGTTGGAGATGACCTGCGGTTTGACGTTGGCACCGGTCGTTTCAGGCGAAGTATCGACATGCGAGTTGAGCGCGACCACCGGGCAATCGGTCACCGAACCGGGCACGGTCCCGTAAACGATACCGAACTCGTCTTGCTGGGCGTCGCTGATCCCCATCGCCTGCATCTCTTCGGCCAGCAGTTTCCCCAGGACGAGTTGCCCGTCTGAGCTTGGATATTTGGCGCCAGGCACTCCGGCGGTGGTGTCGATCTGAACATATTTCAAAAAGCGTTCCAGCAGGCGTTCGCGACTCATAGTAAATCCTTGCGAGGGCATATCAGTTTCTATCAGCTTAGTGAAACCGATCTGAATCCAACACCCTCCGGCGTTCTCCCGTCGTTTCCCACCGTGGGTTGTGTTAGCCTGTAGAGATCTAATCGCAGGCGCAGCCTGGCAAGCCACTGCCTGTCACCGATTTCTCTCGACTTCTCTAGGAAAGCAAAGCCAATGTCGGAAGCCGCCGTTCGGTACCTCGTGTTCGATGTCGAATCCGTCGCCGATGGCAACTTGGTATCGCGATTGAAATACCCCGACGAAGGGCTCCCGCCACAAGAGGCGGTCAATCGGTTTCGGGCGGAGCTGCTAGAAGAAAAGGGAAGCGATTTTATCCCCTACACCTACCAGGTGCCGGTCTCGGTGGCGATCGCCAAGCTCGACATCGAACTGAACCTGATCGACCAGGTGGTGCTCGACGCCCCTGCCTTCCGCCCGCCGGTCATTACCGAACACTTCTGGCGGGGCTGGAAAGCGTATCGCCGGCCAACGTTCGTGACGTTCAATGGGCGATCGTTCGACATCCCACTGATGGAGCTGGCCGCGTTCCGTTTCGGCTTGAGCGTACCAGATTGGTTCAATCTGAACGCCAAGAACTTCGAGCAGTCTCGTTATCGCTACAACAACGAAGCTCACTTCGATCTGTACGACATTCTGACCAACTACGGTGCCAGCCGATTCACGGGCGGTTTGAATCTTGCGGCCAACTTGCTGGGGAAGCCTGGGAAGATGGAAATCGAAGGTTGGATGGTCCAAGACCTCTACCACGAAGGCCAGCTGGAAGAGATCAACGAATATTGCCGCTGCGACGTGCTCGACACCTACTTCGTGTTCCTCCGCTGCTGCGTGCTGCTGGGGAAGATCACACTGGAGCGCGAGCAGGAACTGATCCACCAGACCAAGCATTGGCTGGAACTGCGAACCGCCGAGACTCCCATCTATCAAACTTATCTCGATGGCTGGGGCGACTGGGAAAATCCATGGGAATAAGACGGCATCGGTTGGCAGCATGAAGATTGGCCTGCACTGTCCCGAAGTGCCAGGGCACCTGAACCCGCTGACGACGCTCGGCAGCGAACTTCAAGCCCGCGGTCACGACGTGATCTTTCTCGGGTGCCGCATGGCGGAACCAATCGTCCGCCGCGCCGGCCTCCCTTTTCATGCCCTTGGTCCTGAAGACGAATTTTCAGACCAACTCGAAGCCTCGTTTTGTGCGCTGGGCAAAGTCACCGGCACCCAGGGAATGCTGCTGACCGGAAAACTGTTTGGCATTCAATCGACGCTCGTTCGCCGCTACTTACCAGAAGCATTAAAAGCTCATTCGTTCGATGGGCTAGTGATCGATCAAGTCGCCCCCGCATGTGCTGTGGAAGCCGAGCGTTTGGCGATTCCCTATGCCGTCGCCTGCAATGCCTTGGCCGTTTACTGGGATCCGCTGATTCCACCACCTCCATTGGCGTGGGATTATCGCACCGACTGGTTCGGGCGTGTCCGCAATCAAATGGCCAAGCATGCGGTGCTCATGGCGTATCGTCTTTTGGCTGGGGAACGCAAGGTTGGCGTCGATCCGCTAAAGCTCATTCGAGGTGGCGACCCGGCCCTGGTTCACCTGTCGCAACAGCCTCCCTTCTTCGAGTATCCCCGGACCGCCTACCCCCAGCATTTACACTTCACCGGACCATGGCATCGCGCGGCCCGGGATGATCAGGCGATCGACTTCCCGTGGGATTGGCTCGACGGGCGACCACTCATCTATGCGTCGATGGGAACCCTCCAGAACGCGGTGCCGCATGTCTTTCGCGCGATCATCGATGCGGTGAAAGATTTGCCGGTGCAGCTAGTGCTGAGCAAAGGTGGCGGCGAGGTCGATGTGCCAGGCAACATTCCGGCGAATATCTTGCTCGTCGAGAAAGCTCCGCAGTTACGCCTGCTGGAAAAAGCGAGCCTGGTGATCACGCACGCCGGCATGAACACCACGCTGGAATGCCTGGCGTATGGCGTGCCGATGCTTTGTTTACCGGTCACCAACGATCAGCCAGGCGTCGCCAAACGCGTCGAGTACCATGGCAGCGGCCGCGTGATTCCGGTGCAGAAGGTAACGACCAAGCGGCTTCGCGCAGAGCTCGATCGGCTGCGAAACGATCCGAAGTTTCAACAGAAAGCTGACCAGTTTCAAGCCGACATCGCCTCGCGCGATGGCCTAGGACTGGCGGCCGATCTGATCGAACAAGCATTCCGCACCAGGCAACCGATTACCAATCAGCAACACCCTGAGCCGGTGCGGTGAACGCTTCGCAACCGAGGTAGATTCCGGGGTTACTTCACGGCGGAAAGATCTGGCTCGACGAAGCCTTGCACCGCCCGACGCTCCTCAAGCTGATCTTCCACGTCCTGCTTGAGTTGCGGAATGTCAGGCAGATAGTATTTCGCCGCTTCGATCGGTGGTACGTCTCGAAGTGGCCGCATCACGCGGAACCCGATGCAATCACCGGGATAGTCGGTATACCAGTGTGGGCTGAGGGTAAACATTGGGTCTTCCGACTTCCATCCTTCGTCGTCGCTCCCTAGCTTCGCCGCCAGACGACAAAGCGCCGCACCATCATCCCAGCTTCCCCCCTTCCGCATCAAGGGATCGATTTGCGTGGGCCACAATACCGACTGAAGCGCCGTCGGTCGTTGGCCTGCTAAACGCTGATAGCCTTCGCTCGAATATTGATCGAGCACCCATTCCCACACATTGCCATGCATGTCGTACAGCCCGAATGCGTTCGGTTTCTTCTGCTTGACGAAGTGTGGCGACTCGTCGGAGTTGTCGACAAACCAGCCGTAGTCGGCCAACTGCTGTGGATCGTCTCCGAAATGATACGCCGTTTCAGCCCCGGCTGCGGCGGCGTACTCCCACTCTGCCTCACTTGGTAGGCGATAGGTATGCTGGGTCAACCGGCTGATCCACTTGGTATATTGCCGGGCCGCGAAGTTCGTCAGCATCGTCGCTGGTAGCCGTTCGTCGGTACCATGCACATAGACGAGCGATGGGTCGTAGATCATGGTGGGCGAAGTGATGGCCTGCACGCTCAGCTTCTCGAGCAGATCGCGATCGAAACCTTGATCCCGAAACTGACGTTCCAGATCTTGAAAGGCTCCGTATTGCCCCCAAGTCGTTTCGGTTTCCGCGATCCAGAAAGGAGCCACCCTGACTTCGACCTCAGGCCATTCTGCCGGTGTATGTCCAAATTCCGATCTTGGACTTCCGAGTCTTACCGTGCCGCCAGGAACCGGAATCATCGTGATGACTGAGTTCGATGTCGGCAACGCGATCTCGTAGGGCACCATGTACCCACCTTCGATGGCAACGCAGGGTCCCTTCTCAGGGCGTTCCGCTTGGACTCCCACGGTCTCGGCACGCACCGTTTCGACAAGCAGCAGCAATAAGAGTGTCGAGAACGTAACGCGATTCATGGTGCTTCGACCGCCAATGGTTTCCGGCGAACAAACAAGCCTTTACGATATCGCCTGGGGAAACCCCTGGTCAAACAAACTTGCATCCGCGTGCCCTCCCCTTTTGCGAGAATCCATGAACGACGACATCGTCGGCAATCAACTACGCCAGTTGCGACTGCTGGAAGATCGACTCGATCAGCCAGAGGCCCGTCGTGAAGTGCGGGCCGCGTTAGGGAATGCCTCGAATCAAGTCGTGAAGCGAGCCGCCGAGTTGATTGTCGATGCGAACGATCGGGACGCAATCGAATCGCTCGTCAAAGCGTACTGGCGGTTGAAGCGAAACCCGCTCAAAAAAGACCCCGGCTGTCTTGGCAAAACGGCCGTGATCAAAGCGTTGGCTCATTTAGAGTTCGCCGACATCGACCTCTTTCGCGATGGCATTGCCTTTGAACAAATCGAACCGCTGTACGGCGGCGAGGTCGACGCGGCTGCCGAACTGCGGGGACTTTGTGCCATCGGTCTGACGCACTTCGCACCGACGGCGGAGGTATTGAATCGCTGCGCGGTGCTGCTGGTCGATCCCTGGCCGGCGGCTCGTTACGGAGCGGTTCAAGCGATCGGCGTTCTCGGGGTGCTGGAAGGGGCTCCGCTCTTGCGGCTGAAACTGTTGGTAGGTGACGACGAAGCAGACGTCATGGGCGAGTGTTGTTCATCGCTGCTCAAGATCGAGAAGACCGACGCTTACGACTTTCTGCAGCCCTTCCTGCTTGATGGCGACGCGGACATCTGCGTTCAAACCGCCCTGGCGATTGGCGAATCGCAACTGTCGGGAGCGTTCGAGAGATTGCGAACGGCGTGGGGTCGTCGCCCGGAACTCGCGGCACGCGAAAGCATTTTGCTTTGTATCGGTCTGTTGCGATCGACCGAATCGCAGTCATTTCTGCTGTCGCTGATTCACCCGCGGGATCTCCGTACGGCCAGCGATGCGGTGAAAGCTTTGCGACTGCACGGAGCAACGGAAGATCTGCGCCAACGCGTGGAAGAGGCCGTACAGCAAGTCGACAGCGAACCACTGCTACGCGTCTTCCGGGAGGAATGGAACGGGCAGTAGTCGCTACGGAGCGAACGGATCTTCAACCCATATCGACTGAAACGAATCGTCGGATCCCGAGAGTGCATTGGGATCGAACGGGTCTTCTGTGGTGAATGAATCCGGGTAAAGCTCGTGAATATCCTCAGCAGCCAACGCGGCCTGATCCTCCGGCGTGACGAGCGGAATGAACTCTTCGAATTCCCCCGGAAGAATCAATTCGACTTCGGGATGTCGAGTCACGAATTGCCGAGCGGCTTCCTCGACCGCCGCAATTCGCTCGCGAGCCTCCGCCGGCTTATCCACCCCGTCGAAAAAATTAAGACTCAAATGAATCGACTTCAGACAACGAAACGATTCGAGATGCTCGATAAGCTCTGGATCTGCCTGACTACCTAATTCAATGGAGTGAACCCGGCGAAAGAGTGCCAGTTCTCCGTCGTCCGACGAACGAGTCCGCCCCAGCCATTTCGACATCCGGTCGGGAATCTGCATACCAGGTGCCGGATCCGTTCGAACGATCACATCATACCAGTATTCACTGAGATCAATGGTCCCGCGACGATCCACCAATAGATACGTACCACGCAAACCGGACTTGATGCGATTCAGTGCGGCCTGCTCGGCGGCACAAGCACGAACGTTGGCGGCATACCATCCACAACCTGCGGCCAAGATTCCTATCACGACCAAAAGTGTCCGCAATCCGATCCGAAATCTCATCATCGGCATCCTTTGGCAAACCAAACGTTCGATTGATTCCGAGCATCCATCATCGCCCGTTGTTACAACCACTACAAACATTTCGTTGTCAATGTTTTCCTATTCAATGGCATAGAGGTTGCGACGGTATCGTTATCGGCTGGCTTTGAACTTCCTATTTCTGAACACGAAGGAGGAAAACGACTATGTCGACTAGCAAATATGCCGAATGTATCCGCCTTTGTATCGAATGTGCCCAGGCCTGCGAGCATTGCTCGGACGCCTGCCTCAGTGAGCCCAATCCCTCCAAGATGGCTGACTGCATCCGCACCGACCGCGACTGTGCCCAAATTTGTTGGGATGCGGCAGTGTTCCTCAGTCGCGGTTCGCAGTTTTCCAGCGAGATCTGCCATGTATGCGCCGACATCTGCAAGGCATGTGCCCGCGAGTGCGCGAAGCATAAGATGAATCACTGTCAGGAATGTGCCGATTGCTGCCGTCGCTGTGCCGATGCATGTGACGAGATGGCATCGGTCGCTGCATAAGGATTGAATGTCCAACTCGCACGTTGGTCATCTCCGCCCCCGATCCTCAAGAATCGGCCAGAGAACTTGGGGATTGCGGGGTGGGTATTCACTTCTCCGCATCGCTTAGCATTAGCGGACGTTTGCCGGAATGTTCGTCAGAGGTCCCTGCGGGGCGCCTCCTTCATAGATGCTGAACTCGGCCCAGATCGGTAGATGGTCCGAAATCTCTAAACCTTCGGCCAGCGTCAGATTGTATTCTCGCAGAAAGTCAAATAGTCCGCTCCGTCCGGTGTATTCGGTCGTTGCGTGACGCTGCATGAAGATGTTGTCGTACAACGCTGTCCCACGCGTGTTGGTTGTCGTTCCGCTGATCGCCCAGGTAATTCCCGGGATCGTTGCGAGCTGACCAATCTGCGATTCGTTGGCGTTAAAGTCGCCGAGCAGAATCACGTCGTCTTCGCCACGTGGATCATCGCGGACCGCGCGGAAGACATCGTCCATCACGTCCATCTCTTGGGCGACTTCATCCGGATCGACGTGCACGTTCACCAGCGAAAAGGTAAACGCCTGACTCGGATCAGGGCCTCGGACACGGAACCAGGCCACCAGCGGTTCGCGATGGAGCACATCGAGGGGATCTTCCACGGTATAGACCTGAGATCGATCGACCTGGAGGCTGGCGGTATCGAAGATGTAGGCGAACTGCTCTTTGCTTTGGGTCCGGCCCAGACGTGGACCAATCACATAGTCGTAATGCCGTCCGGTGGCGTTGATCATCTCGATGAAGTTCGGGATCAAGCCTTGATCGCTCGCCCGGATCTCTTGGATGGCGACCACGTCGAATTGACGAATGATTTGAACCAGCCGGCTGGCGACTTCCGGTTTTTGAAGTTTGGCGGTCCCAAAGACCTGGATATTGAACGAGGCGATCCGAATGGTGTCCTGCTTACGGGCCATGGCCGGCACGGCAGTCGGATTATTGGTCGAGGTCGGAGTCGTAGCGGCAGGCGCAGCACCGCGCGGAACGACCACCAGGTTGTCGAACCCTTCGATGCGATAGTTCTGAAAAAAGAACCAAGCGCCGGCACCAGCGATCACTGCCAACAGCAAGGCACTTGTCCGTCTCACCGCCAACCTCCCTAAGATTCCGTCGACTCTTCTGTTCCCACCCGCGCACAACGGGGGCGGCAGACCTTACCGGAAAGTCAGGTACCAAATCCATATCATTTCATGCGGAAATCGTTGTCGAAGATGCTATCAGTGCCTATCCTGAAGGTGCTTATCCTTTCTCGTTTCGGAGACTTCCCTGGTGCACCGCGCGGTTATCAGCTTCAGCCTGCTGATCTTTTTCGCGCTGCCGCTTCGCGCCGAACGTCACGTGGTGCAGCTCACCAACGGGGGGCAACTGGAAGCGACTGCTAGCACCGATTCGGAGATCGCCAGCGAAGGCAATGTCGAGCTGAGCTTCGAGGGTTTTGGCTCCGTCATTCTGCCGGGACAAATGATCGCGCAAATCGAAGCCCCGGCGGTGACCGAAGACGAATACTTCGACCAGGCCTCGAACTTCGCCGACTCGATCGGCGATCAATGGAAGCTGGCTCTATGGTGCCGCGAGAAAAGGCTCACCTTCCCGTTCGAGCGTCATGCCCGGCGTGTGCTGGAACTCGATCCTAACCATGCCGAAGCCCGCAAGGCACTCGGTTACCAGCGCCGCGATGGTCAGTGGGTCAGCCCTAGCGAGATCATGCATCAGCGGGGGTACATCCGCTTTGACGGCCGCTGGATGACCAAGCAGCAGGCCGCCTTGCTGGTCGCAGAGCAGCGGCAAAAAGAACAACTGATCGACTGGAAACTGCGGCTACATCGTTGGCGTCAGCAACTCGGCAAAAGCAATGCCCCAGAAGTCCAGATCGACTTTAACACGCTGCAAGATCCCGACGCGATCCCTGGGCTGATTCAATTGCTGGGGCAAGAAAGCGAGAAGGAACTGGCCCTGCTCTACATCGAAACGCTCGGCCGGATCAACAACCCGCGCGCTCGTAGCTTTCTGATGGAGAACGCCGTCTATCAGAACAATCCGATCTATCGCGATGCCTGTTTGCGGCAAGTCTTGGCCCAGCGCGACCCGCATATGGTCGAGTTTTTCGCCAACTTGCTGAAGAGCTACGACAACATCATCGTGAACCGGGCGGCGTTTGTCCTGGCGGAACTCGACTATCCGACGGCCGTCTTTCCGCTGGCGGCGGCCCTGAATACCCAGCACCTGGCACCCCATTCGTCGCGTTACACCTACTTCTATACGACCCTCAAGCCAGAGTCCCGTTTCGATATCGACGGGCCGAAAGAGTCCTACCGCATGCTGACGCTGGAAGAGTTCATGGGACGCAGCAAGAATTCGTACGATACGATTCGTGTGCCGAACCAGGGCGTGCATCTGGCCCTGCGGCATTTATGCGACGGGCAAGACTTTGGCTTCAATCCCGAGGCCTGGAAGGCGTGGTACCAGCAAGAGCACGCCCCCAAGTCACCATCGATTCGATTGGCTCGCGATCAGTAAGCGGCGACCGTCTTAGGTCGCTCGATCCCCTTTGATCGGCGTCAGGGTCTCGTCGTAGACCCCGTTCAGCGAAGGATCGGTCCACTTTCCTTCCAGCGTCCCATTGTCTTTGATCTTGTACAGCAAGACGCCGATCGCGGTTCCGTTGACCGTTTTCACCGTCCAGGCCACGCTCAGATAGCCATCGTGAATGAAACCGATGCCGGCATACTTGGTCTTATCGACGGTCCAGGTCAACTGATACCCCTTCCGAACCTTCTTGATTTCGACCACCCCTGAATAGGGCGTCCCTTGGTCGGAAGTTCCCTGGCAGCGATACATGCCACTGAGATCGGCCGGGGCGGCATCAGCGGTCGAGGTGGCCAGCAGCAGAATCAGCGAACCAAGAACAGCAAGCGAAAATCGGCACATTGGGGGGAACCTTCCAGCCTCTCGGATGCAACGGATCAGTTTTCGGACTCGTTGCACTGTAGAAAGTCTGGTGGCCAATGGGAAGGAAAATCCCCCCTAACAGCGTTTACTCAGGGACTGCATGGTTTTGCAGGTCTTCCAGATCGACGAACTCGAGCGTAGAGATATGGGTCGCTTCCAGCACCACCGCCGGAGCCACGCCCGCCTCGAAGGCTTCTTTCCACCGCAAAGCACATAAACACCATCGATTACCCGGTTTAAGGCCAGGGAAGCCATACTCAGGTCGAGGTGTGGAAAGGTCATTTCCGACCTGCTTCGAGAACGCCAGGAAGGACTCGGTCATCTCGCTACAAACCAGGTGCAGCCCCAGGTCTTCGGCTCCGGTGTTGCAGCAACCATCCCGGAAGAAACCGGTTAGGGGATCGTGGCTGCAATCTTGCAGATCGGTTCCTAGTACATTTTTGGCCATCGTTTGGTTTGCCTTGACATAGATTTAGATAGGGCACGTACGCATCCCGTCGACCGGTCATCTTATCATGGCCTCTCGTGTCGCAAGTCCCCACCGCTCGGCAACTTACCCCAAATGGGCGGGACCTAGTCCAAAACTTGCAATTCGAGCGTGAGCCAACTACGATACGCAGATGCCATGGTCCCGGCTCCGGGACTGAAAGATGAAACCTTGCGCGGGCCATGCCTGCCGATCAGGTTCTCTTCAAGGACGAGGGACGAAATGACCTAACATTTCGTCGGGCGAATGGTTTCGCCAGGCGTATGCCCCGAATGCGCGTCCACTTCCCACAAAGTCTCATTACTTTTGCGCCCCTCGAGCGCGGCCAACCGAATTGGTACCCAGGGAGTTTTTATTGATGACGAGGAACGTTATCGCCGGCGGACTGTTGTCCTGCTTCTGTCTGCTAATGAACATATGTGCAATTCAAGAAGCATCTGCCCAAGACTCCGTTCTGACCGAACTTTATGGTCGCGGTGTCCACGCTTACTTCCGGGCCGACTATCCTGAAGCGCAAAAGCTGCTGGAAACGGTCGTCCAAGAGGGAACTACCGATCCTCGGGTCTACTATTTCCTCGGCCTGTCGAACTACGCCATGGGTGACGATCAGGCTGCCGAAGCCGACTTCACCAAGGGTGCCCAACTGGAACTCTCAGGAGCGACCTCTTACCCAGTCGGCAAGTCGCTGGAACGGGTCCAAGGTAACGCTCGCCTTTCGCTGGAAAGCTTCCGCGAAAAGGTCCGCACCGAGACGTTTCTGAAGAAGAAAGAACAAGAGCGTGCTCGTTACGAAGCACTGAAGCGTCAGGAAGATCAGATCCTGCGTGGCCGTCCTGCTGCCGACACCAAGGTTCCTGTCGACGTTCCGATGAACGACGCGACCGATCCTTATGGTTCGCAAGATGCCGCCGCCGTGCCAAAGACGCCACCCGCTCAGTCGGCCCCGCTGCCAGAAGTCGACAGCAACACCGATCCATTCGGTAGCGCCACGCCAATGCCAACCACGCCTGCTCCAAGCGATCCGTTTGGTGGCAGCGCTCCAATGCCGGCCGACCCTGCAGCTCCTGCGGATCCATTCGGTTCTGCTCCGATGCCAGCCGATCCAGCTGCTCCATCGGACCCATTTGGTACGGCACCTGAACCGGCAAATCCTTCGGCCCCGAACGATCCATTCGGAACCGCTCCGGAACCAGCCGATCCTGCGGCACCTTCCGATCCTTTCGGTAACGTGCCAGAACCAGCCAACCCCGGCGATCCGTTCGGTGCTGCTCCAGCTCCTGCGATGACGCCAGGCGGCGACGATCCATTCGGTGCCGCGACGCCTCCGGCAGCAACGCCACCCGCCGCTGCTCCTGGTGCCGATCCTTTCGGTGCTGCTCCAGCTCCAGCGATGACCCCAGGCGGCGACGATCCATTCGGTGCCGCGACACCCCCGGCAGCAACGCCACCCGCCGCTGCTCCTGGTGCCGATCCTTTCGGTGCTGCACCAGCTCCGGCAATGACGCCAGGTGGTGACGATCCGTTTGGTGCCGATGCCTCCGCTCCGGCTGCGACGCCATCGGGCGGCAAGAAGAACCCTGTCACCGCGGCGTTCGGTGCTTTGGGCGATGCTTTGATCCCCAGCGTGAAGGTTCCTAGTGTTCCTGGCGTTGGTGGTGGTGCCGGTCCTGGCCCTGCCAACTCGATGCCTTCGGACGATCCATTTGGTGCCGCACCGCCAGCCAACGACGACCCATTCGGCGCGACCCCTCCAGCGAATGACGATCCGTTCGGAGCAACTCCACCGGCTCCAACTTCGCCAACGCCAAACCAGCCGTTTGGTGTTCCTTCGGCCGCTCCGAGCACGACCGTTCCTTCGGGCAACGATCCATTCGGCGCTGCACCTCCTGCTGCCGGTATGGCTCCTGGTGGTAGCGATCCATTTGGTTCGGCTCCAACGCCAAAGCCGATGCCGAAGCCAATGTCGCAGGATTCGAGCGACGATCCATTCGGGGCAACGCCTCCGCCGAGCAACGATCCGTTTGGTGCTGCTCCACCAGCCGCCGATGATCCTTTCGGAGCGACGCCACCTCCAGCGTCCGCACCGGGTACCGATCCATTCGGTGCCGCACCTCCAGCAATGGACGATCCTTTCGGCAACTAAACTGGCGAATCGCATCGCAAGAGACTTCTGCATATCCCGAACAACGGCGCGTTTTACTTGACGCGCCGTTGTTTCGTTACGGACAATAGGGCGAGCCTTTCTTCCCTCCTGCCCTGCCGCGACTCGCGGACTTTCCCACCCAGAGGAAACTTGTCTCATGCTGCGTTCTGCAACATTGCTTGGCCTCGCGTTGATCGCCTGTTTGCCGGTCACTGTACTGGCGGCTCCACGAATCGATGCCGTTTCGCTACGTGGCATCACTATTGGTGAAACGACGCGTTTGACCATCACCGGAAAGCAGCTTGGCCCTGAACCGGAAGTTCACTTCGACTTCCCCACGGCCGCTATCCGCGTGCTGCCAGAGTCGACCGCCGATCGCTTGGAACTGGAAGTCGATCTGCCGGCCGACACCCTCGCAGGGCATGGCCACGTGCGGGTCGCTTCGGCCAGTGGTATTTCCGCCCCCGTCACGCTGGGCGTCGACCGTTTGCCCAATGGCCCTTTCAGCGAAACGATCACCACGCTTCCGATCGCGATGACTGGCAACCTGGCCGGGGCACAGCTTTTGACCTCCACCTTTCAAGGTAAGGCTGGTCAGCGGGTAGTGATCGAAGTTGAAGCTCAGCGGATCGGCAGTAAGCTACAGCCGCTGGTCAGTATCGTCGATCAGCGCGACACGCAGCTTGGTTATTCGAGCCGCGAGGTCACCGCCCAGGGAGATGCTCGCCTGGTGGTCGACTTGCCGGCCGATGGCCCTTACACGATCAAGCTTCACGACGCGCAATTTCGTGGAGCCTCGCCAGGTTACTTTCGCTTGAAGGTGGGAAACTTTGGCTTCGCTGATCTCGCGTTTCCGTTAGCCATTTTCAAAGCGGAAGATGCCAATGCATTGGCGGCGATTGGTGGCCTGAGCGACGATCCAACGATCACGCCTTCGCTGGCGATGCCTCTGCCGACAGAAACCTTGATGGCGACGCTTCCGGTCGAGTTCAGTGGAAACTTCTCGGGACCGCAGCCGAGCGTTTTGCGTAGCGACGTGCCAGAGTATCACGAAGTTGCCGATCGCGATCCTGCTGCTTCGATCGGTCCGGCTCCGCTGGGAATCAGTGGCATTTTGCGGGAACCGAAAGAACGGGATGCGTTTCTGATCGATGTCACCCCAGGCACCAAGTACCGCGCCGAAGTCTTCGCCCAACGCTTGAACTCGCCCGTCGATGCTGTGCTTGAAATTCGCAAACCAGACGATGGCATGCTGGCCACGTCCGACGATCAAAACAACACGCCCGATCCCGCGACGATGTTCGACGTGCCCGCTGGGGTTAACCAGGTGAAGATCGTGGTGCATGATGTCAGCTACTCGGGAGGCGACGCCAACGTCTACCGCGTGCTGGTAACTCCGGCGAATCATGCCGACTTCACGCTGACCACTTCGCAGCCGAACTTGAATATTCCGGCAGGCGGCCATGCGGTTCTGGAAGTGATCGCCCAGCGGCGAGGCTATGGTGGCCCGATCGAGCTTGCGTTCCCGAACCTTCCGAGCGGGATCGAAGTCGGACTGAACGAAATCCCTGCCAAGGCCGATCGAGCCCTGGTCACATTCACCGCTTCGGCCGACGCAACGCAATCTGCCGTCGGACCGATCGTCGGCAAGGCGGTCGCCGGCGGTCGAACGATCGAGCGGCTTGCGGCAGCCGGCACCTCCAAGGCGACGGTCGGACTCGCGCCGCTTGATACCGATCTGGGCATCGGTATTCAGCGAACCCCTGCATTGACCTTGGCCTGGCAACAGCCACCGGCGGCGAACGCACTGGGCCTGGGGCAGTCGACCGAGGTCGGCGTGACCGCGACCCGTGGAGCGAATCAAAAGGGGCCGGTTCGCTTCTCGCTGGAGACCTCGCAGGTCATCCCACAAGACAAAGGGAAACCAGACATGTCGAAGGCGATTCGCATCGCAGGAAGCCCGGTCCTCGCCGCCGATCAATCGGAGATGAAGCTGAAGATCGTCGTGCCAGAGGCGCTGAAAGACATTGCCTGGGATGTCGCTGTGAAAGGGGAACTGCTTTCCGACGATCAAAAGCAAGTTCGTGCGACGGCCTCGACCGGAGCAAGCCGTCTGACGCTTGGGTCGCCCGTTTACCTTGCCTTAAGCGGCGAAACGATCGTCCGCTTGAAGGGGAACATCACCCGGGCAGGCGGATTCGGAGAAGCGGTCACGGTCGCTCTCGAGGGGCTGCCTGGCGAAGCGAAAGCGGCTCCTGTCGAGATTGCCGCGGACAAAACGGAGTTTGTCATCGAAGTGATCCTCCCCCCCGGAATGAAGGCCGAACAACTCGGCAATGTCCGTTTGATCGCCAAGAGCAAGCGTAATGGGGCGGAAGTCACCAGTAATCAAGTCGGCATCCGACTGGATTATGGGGTAAAATAAACCAAGCCCCCTCTCGGGATGGAAATTTCTTAATTTCCCGGGAAATCATCCGGTAAGACGAGCGGTTTATGCCTATACTGAAGCTGCTCGAAGGTTCCCCCGCCTGAAATTCCGGAATCCTTGAGAGTCCCACGAGGGTGCTTCCCACCGTCACTCGGGCACCCCGAATGAGATGAACATCCGAACAAGAGAGAAAGAGCGCATGCACAAGTTTGTCTTGACCTTGGCAATGGTTTGCTTCGCGGCAGCATCCACCTCTGCGGCTGAGGTAGTTGGCATCAGTCCGAACAAGCCAGAGTCGGGCCCATTCGTGAAGATCGACGAGGGCTACATGGTCCCTTACGAGATCACCATTCCTGGGACCGACGTCAAATTGAAGATGGTTCCTGTTCCTGGCGGCACGCTGAAGCTGGGCAGCCCAGAATCGGAAGCAGGCCACACCGCCGCGGAAGCTCCGGAAATGGACGTCGAGATCGAACCATTCTGGATGGCTGAACACGAAACGACCTGGAAGCAGTACAAGCCTTACATGGAACTGTACCAGCAGTTCAAGAAGTTCCAGGCCGCTGGCGTTCGCAAGGTAACCGACGACAACAAGATTGACGCCATCACCGCTCCGACTCCGCTCTACGAACCAAGCTTCACGTTCGAGCATGGCGAAGATCCGGAACTGCCCGCCGTGACCATGACCAACTACTCGGCTCGCCAGTACACGAAGTGGCTCAGCGGCGTGACCGGCATGCAGTATCGTTTGCCCAGCGAAGCCGAATGGGAATTTGCCGCGACCGGTGGTTCCAAGACGGCCTATCACTTCGGTGACGACGCCGAACAACTGGGCGACTACGCCTGGTTCTCGGGGAACTCGGACGAAGCACCTCATCTGGTCAAAGGTAAGAAGCCGAACCAGTTCGGTCTGTACGACATGCACGGCAACGTGTGGGAATGGGTTCTGGATCAGTACAGCGAAGAAGGTTTCGCTCGCCTGGAAGGTAAGAAGCTGAAGGCTCTCGACACGGTTGCCTGGCCAAGCGAACCCGATCCGCTGATGGTCAAAGGTGGCGGTTGGGACGACGACGCCGAAAGCTGCCGCGCCGCTTCCAAGATGGGTAGCAGCGACGAAGACTGGAAGCAGGAAGACCCCAACGTTCCGCTGAGCCCATGGTGGTTCACCAGCTATCCATCGACCTGCGTTGGTTTCCGCGTCATTCGTCCTTTGCATGAAGTCGAAAAGAAGGATGCCGACAAGTTCTATCGTCCCGAAATCGAGTTCCTGAATCTCGACGTCGGCGATCGCCTGATCGAAGGTCGCGGAATTCTGGGGCTGGTCGATCCGGAACTGCCAGCCGCGATCAAAGAATCGGAATAGTCTCCGATCACGATTACACAAAGCGAATCGGTACTTTTGCCGATTCGCCAACGACGATAATCCAGTAGCCAGATCGAACCCGTTCGACTGGCTATTTTGTTGTTCGAACACAGGCCGTTCGAACGCGTTCTATTGGCACTTCTGGCCAGCTCTTTCTTACGCCGTCGCTGCTGCAAAATGGTAGCGTGCGGACTTGAACCGTCTTAGGCGAACCCCCTGCTGTGCGGTTCACTCATGGGCATTCCTGCGTCGCGTGAGCACCCCCGATGCGCCTGTCTTATTTCACCGATTGGCTAGTTGCTTTCCGCTGAAATAGAAGGCACATTTTTAAGAGTTCATAACGGTATTGCTTAATAGTTGTCGTTGAAAATTTGACGCGCTACGCGGCAGCACCCACAATGAATTCCTGCCCATCTTCGGCCTGACCTTTCGAGGTTCGCGCACAGGCCAAGCGGCTCCTCCGTTGCCTTGCTTCACTTCCCCCCCCCTCGCTTAGTCAGGAGATCTCCATGACCGCGACCCTTCGTTTTCTTCTTCCCATGCTTGGTCTGGTATGGCTTGCCAGTCCATGGTGCGCGAGCCAGGCTGACGCGGCTGATACGCCTGCGGCCAAGCAGCCCAACATTCTGTTCATCATGGCCGACGACCACGCTTACCAGGCGATCTCGGCTTACCCAGGCGCCCTCAACAAAACGCCTAACATCGATCGTATTGCCAACGAAGGGATGCGGTTCAATCGCTGCTACGTGACCAACAGCATTTGCGGTCCTGCTCGGGCCGTGATCCTGACGGGCAAATACAGCCATCTGAATGGCTTCTATCAGAACGGCAACCGATTCGACGGCAGCCAGATGACTTACCCGAAGTTGTTGCAGAAGGCAGGCTATCAAACGGCTGTCGTTGGAAAGTGGCACTTGGAAACGGACCCGACCGGGTTCGACTTCTGGAGCGTGCTGCGTGGCCAGGGTCCTTACTACAATCCGCAGATGTTGACGTCGGATGGCCCGAAGAAGTTTGAAGGCTACACGACCGACATCATCACCGATATCGCGCTCGATTGGCTGAAAGAGAAACGCGATCCCAACAAGCCATTTCTGCTGGTCTATCAGCACAAGGCCCCCCACCGCAACTGGATGCCAGGACCGAAGTACTTGAACAAGTACGACGACGTCGAGTTCCCAGAGCCTGACACCCTGTTCGACGATTACAGCAATCGCGCTTCGGGTGCGACCAATCAGGACATGACGATCGTCAAGACGATGAACGCCAACGACCTGAAGCTGACGCCAGCGCGTGGTTTGACACCCCAGCAAAAGAAGCTGTGGGACGCCGCTTACGGTCCGAAGAACAAGGCGTTTGAAGAAGCCAAGCTGAAGGGGGATGCGTTGGTTCGCTGGAAGTACCAGCGTTATATCAAGGACTACCTCCGCTGCATCGACTCGGTCGACGAGAACGTGGGTCGGGTGCTCGATTACCTCGACGACGAAGGTCTCGCCGAGAACACGCTGGTCATGTACACCTCGGACCAAGGGTTCTATTTGGGCGAACATGGCTGGTTCGACAAGCGTTGGATGTACGAAGAATCGTTCCGCACGCCGCTGCTGGTTCGCTGGCCTGGGCATGTCAAAGCAGGCACGGTCAGCGATGCCCTGGCAATCAATCTCGACTACCCGGAAACGATTCTGCAAGCAGCCGGCGTCGAGATCCCGAATGAGATGCAGGGCTTGAGCCTGATGCCGGTGCTGACCGGGGATGGTAAAGCTCCGGCCGATTGGCGGGACTCGTTGTACTATCACTATTACGAGTTCCCCGGTGCCCACAGCGTGCCGCGGCACTACGGTGTTTACGATGGCCGCTACAAGCTGATCTATTACTATCAGCTCGACGAGTGGGAACTGTTCGATCTGCAGCAAGACCCGAAAGAAATGGTCAGCGTCTACGGCAAGCCTGACTATGCCGACGTGCAGGCCCAGATGCACGAGAAGCTGAAAGAACTTCGCGAGAAGTATCAGGACGACACGCCGCGGAAGGTTGCGAAGAAGTAAGCATCAACTCGGCAAACTTTCAAAACGATGGCTACGTCCTACAAGGCGTAGCCATTTCTTTTTGCCCATCCCCTGCGAGGCTTGGATGGATGTTTGCTGCTACCTTTTGAGGGACGGGTGAACTAGTTCATCGCCTCTTGTCCCTCGCTTTCCTATGGGAGTGAGGGTTGAAGCTTCGATGCGCGCACAAAAAAACCTGGCTGAGTTTCCCCAGCCAGGCTTTTTGTTTTTTCTAGCAGGTATCGCTGGGCTTAGTTAGCGGCCAGACGACGACGAGCTGGAACGAAGGTCATGGTGTCAGCCGGAACTGGAGCCGGTGGCATCATGTCAGCTTCGGTAGGAGCACCAGCTTCAACTGGAGCCGAGTAGGTAGCACCACAGCCGCAGCTGTCGCCGCAACCAGCGTCGCAACCGGTGTCACATCCGCAGCTCGACGAGCAGCAGCTCTTCTTGCAGCAGAACAGACGAGCGATGGCGTCCTTCAGCGGGGTGCAGCTCTTCTTGCAGCCACACTTGCCAGCGAACAGGCCGCAGCTCTTCTTGCAGCACGAACCGCAAGCTGGAGCACCGCAGGTGGCTTCTGGAGCACAACCGCAAGCCGATGGAGCAGCACAGGTAGCTTCTGGAGCACAACCGCAAGCTTCTGGAGCTGCACAGGTGGCTTCAGGATCGCAACCGCAAGCTTCTGGAGCGGCACACGAAGGTTCGCAACCACAAGTCGACGAGCAGCAGCTCTTCTTGTGGCAGCTCTTCTTGCAGCAGAACAGGTTGCTCAGAGCGTCCTTCAAAGGAGTGCAGCACTTCTTCTTGTGACACTTTGGAGCACAACCACAAGCCGATGGAGCGGCACAAGTGGCTTCTGGGGCACAACCGCAAGCTTCAGGAGCAGCACAAGTGGCTTCTGGAGCACAGCAGGTTGGTTCCGGAGCACAGCAAGTAGCTGCAACCGGAGCACAGCAGGTCGGCTTTGGCATGCAGCAGCGCGGTTTTGGCGAGCAGCATTTTGGAGTCTGGCAGCAGGAAGTATCGCAACCACAGCCGGTACCCAGCATCTGGTTCAGAAGACCTGCGGCATTGGCCTGGCTACACACAAATGCGAGCACCAGCGTTGCCAAGAGAGTGTTCAGTTTCATCGAGTCATTTCTCCTTCTGAGTGGTGGACTCTATATCCCATTCATCTCAGTCACCAGGCCGGCGCTCTCGTGAACAATCACGGTATGCGACTACCACGCCGCGATTGCTCGCACCCCAAGGCCTGTCCGTTTGGCGGGTTGGACAACATAACCTCAAGAGATTGAGCGTGTAGTCGAACCTGTTGAACTAAGTTTCTTGGTCTCTATCGTCCCCACAGTCCTCTGTCTAAGTTTCGTCGAGCCAATCCTTGACCCGAATGTTCCCCATCGAAACTTGACAGCCCCTCATGATCCGCCAGAGGGAATTCCGTTTGGTTTAGACACATCGTGCAGGTATGTCTGACAGTCCGTATCGGCGTAATGACAGGGGCGGCTTAATCACTCGGAACCAATTTCAGCTACTTGGTTTACCTCTTCGGTTGCAGCAACTTTTCCCGACACGCAAGACAGGCAAACCTTAACGGTTATGCGTGCGAGCCAGGCGTTAAAGCTTGCCAAAAACGACCGCAACAACACCGCAACCCGCACAGTTTAACCTGCAGCTATCAGTGGCCCCTCGCCCTCGTGGCAAGTAGAATATGCGGCCACACGCACTCCGATTTTTCTCTCTGCGAATGGTTTAACGGACCCACCATGACTCAAACCCCATCGACCAAGGGATACGAAGTCGTCGACTTTGCCAGCATTCCCGGTGTTCCTTGCCCATGTGGAACCGCCAAACGCGGTCTGGCCGACGTGGAAGACTATCCCGGCACGATTCATGTGACCGAAATCTCGCTGGAAGCGAAGGTCCACTACCACAAGCAGCTCACCGAGACCTACTTCTTCCTGGAATGTGGCGAAGACGCTCAGATGCAACTGGATGACGAGATCATTCCGGTTCATCCCGGGATGTGCATCATGATTCGCCCTGGTACACGACATCGGGCTTTGGGAAAGATGAAGATCGTGAACATCGTCTATCCCAAATTCGACCCGGAAGACGAGTGGTTTGACTAAGTCGGGAATGTCCTACGGGGGGACAGAGCACGTTTTTCCCGTCGCTGGGGCCTGCCAGCTGGGCCGTTCTAAGGCGTAAACGGCTCGAATTTCTCGGTTTTGCCCGCCAAATGACCTCTTATGCCCCGGCCAAACGCCCCGCTACCCTCCTGTTGGTTTTGGGGCACCTCAATCGGGCTAAGTGCTAGCCACGTTACGGTTTTCCTCCCTCGCCAGGTCTGTGCAACCAGGAGATTCCTTGCATAGACGTTTAAACAGGTATAAGCTTGAGGCTGCGAATCGACCTTCCCCCCAACGATTTAGAGATCCCTATGTTCAGGCCCAATACACTCCGGCAATATCCAACGGCGGCCACAGCGACGTTGGTGCTGTTTCTGTCCCTGGTAGTTGTCTCACTTGGCTGTACCCCACCCCCGACCGGTCGGCCGTCGACTTCTAACACCACGCTCAATCCAAATCCCAACACCACCATCCCGCCGTCCAACGTGACGTCCCCGGCCAAACTGCCTTTGCCTGACCAGGTTCCGGTAGACGAAACCGAGATGGCCGTCGAAAACTCGAAGGTCACTCCTGCTAAGAGCAGTGAAGAATTGACCCCGGTCGTGACGCCTGACGAAAAACCAGGTGTCACCCTGGTGGATGAAAACGCAGCCGTACCTGCCAAGCCAAGCGAAGAGCTGACGCCACCTTCGGTTACCGACACGCCAGCCGACGCCGAAATGAAGGCGGAAGAGGCGCAGGAAGAGGTCAAGAAGGAAGAAGCGGGCAAAGAAGAAGAGAAGCCAGCTCCGGAAGCAATGACCAAGTCGGATGCCCCTGCCAAGGAAGAAGCTCCGGCCGAAGAAGACAAGAAGCCAGAACCAGTCGCAGAAGTCGCTTCGGCGAAGATGACGACGACCGCTGCCTCGTCGACCACCGACTCGAAGGCAGATCCTCAAGACTGGCTTTACTGGCGTGGTCCTGAATTCAACGGCATCAGCCGTGCAACCGGTTTGCCAGAAACCTGGGACCCTGCTGGAGGTGAAGGCAGCAACGTCCTGTGGAAAAGCGACGATCTCGGTACCCGCAGCACCCCTGTCGTGATGAATGGCAAGCTGTTTGTCCTGTGTGCTGCCGAGCAAGGCACGCCACGCGAAGGGGAACGAGTTGTCTGCGTCGACGCCAAGACGGGCGAACCGATCTGGGAAAACCGCTTCAACGTTTATCTATCGGACGTGCCTGTCGAACGCGTCGGCTGGTCGGCCGTGACTGCCGATCCGGAAACCAATACCGTGTTCGCCCTGGGCGTCTCGGGGCACTTCCAGTGCATTGATGCCGATACCGGCAAGACCATCTGGGTCCGTAAGATGCACGAACAGTTCGGTATGCTGACCACGTATGGTGGTCGTACCAACTTCCCAATCGTCTACGAAGACCTGGTGATCATCAGCGGGATCGTGATTGGCTGGGGCGACATGGCGAAGCCAGCACATCGCTTCCTGGGGATGAATAAGAAGACGGGCGAAGTCGTCTGGTTCACCGAAACCACGCCACTCCCTTACGACACCACCTACAGCGCTCCGAGCATCAAGATCGTTGATGGCATTCCTCAGTACATCATCGGTGCTGGCGACGGCAAGATCTGGAGCATTCAGCCGCGTACCGGTCAGCACAACTGGAGCTTCGCGTTTGCCGCTCGCGGTTTGTACGGAACGCCGATCATCGAAGGCGATACCGTCTTCATGGCTCAGGGGGAAGAAAACGTCCAGCCGAAGGAAGTCGATGGCAAGATCGTGATCGACGTGGCCAACACCATGGGTGCTGTCGTCGCTGTCGATGCCACCAAGAAGGGCGACATCTCGATCACCGGCCAGAAATGGAAAGTGGTCGAACTGAACGGTAACCGTAGTGCTCCGCTCTATGTCAACGACAAGCTGTACGTGATCGACGATCGTGCCAAGCTATTCGTTCTCGATCCGGAAACCGGTGAAGAACTGTTCAAGAAGACGGCGCTCGGCACCAAGATGTTTGCCTCGCCACTCTATGCGGACGGCAAGATCTACACCATCACCGAAAACGGCCGTTACTACGTGCTTGGTTTGAAGGAAGATGGCGAAGTCGAAATCTTGACCAAGGGCCGCTTGCCCGATGGTGACGCCCTGGGCTCGCCAATCTGTGCTCAAGGTTTGATCTATTTCCCAACCACGACCGCGTTGTACTGCGTTGGTGTGGAAGGCAAGGAAACCGGCTTCAGCGGTCTGCCAGAGCAGCCGAAGGAAGTGCCGGTTTCGGAAGATCCAGAACCAGCAACCGTTCAGGTCATTCCAGCCGAAGACCTGATCTACCCTGGCGACAAGATCGACTACCAGGTCAAGCTGTTCAACTCGCGTGGTCAATTCCTGAAGGATGCCGAATCGGTTGACTTCAGCGTCGAAGGCCCAGCGAAGATCACTGAAAAGGGTGAACTGACCGCCAACGCCGACGCCAGCCATGCCCCGGCTTACATTAAAGCCAAGGTGGGTGAACTGACGGGCGACGCTCGTATTCGTATCGTTCCGCCACTGCCATGGGCCTTCGACTTCGAGGGCATCAAGATCGACGAAAAGTCTGGCAAGGGCGAACCACCGATTACCTGGGTCGGTGCTCGCTACCGTCACGTCGTTCGCGATGTCGATGGCAACAAGGTGATGGTCAAGATCACGACCATTCCGAAGGGTACCCGTAGCCAGTCATGGATGGGTCACACCGATCTGCACGACTACACCATCGAAGCCGACGTCATGGCCCAGGAACAGGAAGGTCAGCTGCCAGATATCGGCCTGATCGCTCAGGGCTACGAGTTCATCCTGATGGGCAACGAATCGAAGGCCAAGGCGATGACCTGGATCACGCAGCAGCGTATCGCCAAGGGAGTCGACTTCAAGCTGGAGCCAACCGTTTGGTACCACATGAAGCTGAAGGTCTCGAACCAGGAAGATGGAACCGCTAAAGCCCAGGGTAAAGTCTGGAAGAAAGATGAAGCGGAACCAGAAGAATGGACGGTCGAGATCGTCGACGATGTTCCGAACACGACCGGCAGCCCAGGACTCTTTGGTAACGCCAAAACGGGCGAAATCTTCCTGGACAACATCAAGGTGACCCCGAATAGTTAATAAGCCGGGTCCCTCCTAAACTCATCCCTCCTAATCACTGATTCACGTACGAGCATAAATAATGAAATCGACGTTTGCTTATTTTGCGATCGTAGGCTCGACCTGCGTTGGCATGACAATCGCCGGCTTGTTGCCTGAACAATCGGCACGCGGCCAGGAAGCAGATGCCAAGGCCAAGCCAGAAGCAACCAAAGACTGGTCCCAATGGGGTGGCGATTCGAAGCGTAACAACGTGCCGACCGCAACCAACATTCCGACCACCTGGGAAATCGGTGGCTTCGACCGGGCAACCGGCCAGTGGCAAAAAGAAGACTCCGAGAACATCAAGTGGGTCGCTGCCCTCGGTAGCCAGTCGTACGGCAACCCGGTTGTCGCTGACGGCAAGGTGTTTGTTGGTACCAATAACGGTAGCGGCTACATCGATCGCTATCCATCCAAGGTCGACCTCGGCTGCCTGGTTTGCTTCGACGAAGCTACCGGTGAGTTCCTCTGGCAGCACTCCAGCGAAAAACTGCCGACCGGTCGTGTCCACGACTGGCCGCTGCAGGGTATCTGCTGTGCTCCTTACGTCGAAGGCAAGCGTCTGTGGTTCGTCACCAGCCGTGGCGAAGTCCGCTGCCTCGATACCGAAGGTTTCCGCGATGGCGAAAACAACGGTCCCTACACCGATGAAGAATTCACCGGTGAAAAAGAAGCTGACACCATCTGGGTGTTCGACATGATGAAGGAACTGGGCACGTCGCAGCACAACATGTGCAGCTGCTCGGTAACCTGCTTGGGCGATATCCTGTTTGTGAACACCTCGAACGGTGTCGACGAATCGCACATCGTGATTCCATCGACTGATGCGCCTAGCTTCATCGCCATGGACAAGAACACCGGCGAAGTCCTGTGGACCGACAAGTCGCCAGGCACGAACATCCTGCACGGTCAGTGGTCGAGCCCAACCGTCGGCGTCCTGGGTGGCGTTCCGCAGGTGATCTTCGCTGGTGGAGATGGCTGGATCTATGCCTTCAAGGCCGACAAGGGTCAGGATGGCAAGCCAGAACTACTTTGGAAGTTTGACGGCAATCCAAAGACCTCGAAGTGGGTTCTGGGTGGCCGTGGTACGCGTAACAACATCATCGCAACTCCTGTCATCTACGACGACAAAGTCTATGTCGCCGTCGGTCAGGACCCGGAACATGGTGAAGGCGAAGGTCACCTCTGGTGCCTCGACCCAACCAAGCGTGGTGATGTGAGCTCGGAACTGGCCATGAAGATCGAAGGCAGCCAGCGTGTGCCTCTCGAACATCGCCGTATCCAGGCCGTCATCGAAGAAGATGGCGAAGTCGCCGTGCCGAACCCGAATAGCGCCGTCATCTGGCACTACTCGGTCTTCGATCAAGACGAAAATGGCAAGATCGACTTTGAAGAAACGATGCACCGCAGCATCGGTACCGTCACCATCAAGGACGACATCCTCTACATCGCCGACTTCAGTGGTCTGCTGCACTGCTTGAACGCCCAGACCGGCAAGTGCAACTGGACCTACGACATGTTCGCTGCCGCTTGGGGTTCGGCCCTGATCGTGAACGACCATGTTTACATCGGTGACGAAGATGGCGACGTCGCAATCTTCAAGCTTTCGGCCGATCCTGCCGATGGCGAACCGATCGAAGAAATCAACATGGGCAACTCGGTCTACTCGACCCCAATCGTTGCCAATGGCGTACTGTACATTGCCAACAAGACCCACTTGTTCGCAATCACCGAGGGTGGCGAGTAATCACTCGCTAGACCTTCGCAATCAAATCAGCGCGGGAGTAGCCTCGGCTCTCCCGCGTTTTTTTGTGGCCTGTAATCTCCTTAGCAAGGATTCCCCGATGCCCAAGCAAGTTCTCGACGTCGGCAGCTGCGGCTACGACCATGGCTCGCTCCGCAACCTGATCGAACGAAACTTCGACGCCAAAGTGATCCAGTCGCATGGCCCCAAAGATACGCTGCGAATGCTGCGCGAACAAACCTTCGCGTTGGTAATCATTAATAGAAAGCTCGACCGCGATCATTCCGATGGGATGGATATCTTGCTCGACATCAAGTCGGACGAGAAGCTGCAAGACATTCCCGTCATGATGCTATCGAACTACGAAGATGCCCAAGCCGCCGCGGAAGAAGCGGGTGCGGTGCCAGGCTTCGGCAAACGCGATCTGGGCAAAGAAACGACTCTGAAGAAATTAACCCCCTACCTCGGTTAGCCATGGCAGAGATTACCTGGAACGACTTCGAGGCTGTCGAGCTCCGTGTCGGCACGATCGTCGAAGCAGAAGACTTTCCCGAAGCACGTCGCCCAGCCTACAAGCTGATGATCGACTTCGGCGATCCGATCGGCGTGAAGAAGTCGAGTGCTCAGGTCACGCAGCTCTATACGCGTGAAGAATTGATCGGTAAGCAGATCATCGCGGTCACCAACTTCCCTCCCAAGCAGATCGGCCCGATCCGCAGCGAAGTCCTGGTCACCGGGTTCTATGGCGAAGATGGAGCGGTCACGCTCGCCGTTCCGGACAAGCCGACCACCAATGGGAATCGGCTTGCCTGACGTTTCAAGACGCCGCCCAGCGCGGCGTTATTTCATGATCTGCTGCGAGATGCAGTGGAACGCACCCAGCCCCCAGACCAGGTCGATCGCATCGATCGGGACCATCTTGCGATCGGGGAAGCACTGCTGCAGTGTATCGCATGCCTTCTCGTCGGCATCGTCACCAAACTTCGGCACGACAACGATCTCGTTGGCGATGTAGAAGTTACAGTAACTGGCCGGCAAACGCTGGTCGTCCTGATACTTCGCCTTCGGCAGATGCAACGGAATGACTTCCAACGGCTGGCCGTTCAAGTCGGTCATCTTCTGCAGATCCTGGAAGTTCTGCTGCAGGCCTTCGTAGTTCTCGTCGCTCGCGTCTTCCTCATAAGCAGCGACGACAGTGCCCAGCCCGACAAAGCGAGCCAGCTCGTCGATATGGCCATCGGTATCGTCCCCAGCAATGCCGCGATGCAGCCACAGAATCTTTTCGGCGCAAAGGTAATCGCACAGAAACTTCTCGGTTTCAGCCTGCGACAAGTGCGGGTTGCGATTCGGATTGAGCAGACATTCGGTCGTGCTCAGCACCAGCCCTGTCCCGTTGCCATCGACGGCGCCACCTTCCATGACGATGCCTGGCTGAAACCGGCCGAAGCCAAGCCTCTCGGACAATCGCTCGGGCACCGCGTCGTCGTTATCCCACGGAGGATACTTGCCTCCCCAGGCGTTGTAGTTCCAGTCGACCGCCATCCAAGGCTGCCCTTTCGGAGCCTGGAGGAAGCTGGGGCCATGGTCGCGAGCCCACGCGTCGTTGGTCGGAATCGCGTGGATCGAAACGTTCGGCAGGTGTCCGACCAGGTCTTCGGCCTGAGTCAGCACATCGCCGGCGGCTGCCAGGATGTGGACATCTTCGACCTCACTCAAAGCGGTGACCAGCTTCTTATAGACGCCAGGCACCGGCTCGAACTTATCGGGCCACGAGTTTCGGTTATGAGGCCACGAGAGCAGCGTACCAACGTGCGGCTCCCATTCGGCTGGCCAGCGGTAACCCTGTTGTTTGGGCGTGAGCCGATCGATCATGTGGTGATGTCCCCGTCGATGAATCGCTTGGTCAGTCCGCTGTAGGCATCGATACGCCGATCTCGCAAAAACGGCCAATGTGTGCGCGAGAAGTCGATCTGAGCCAGGTTACACTCGACCACCAGGATCTCTTCGTTTTCGTGCGAGGCCACCGCCAGCATCTTGCCGGTTGGATCGACGACGAACGAATGCCCCCAGAACTCGATGTTGTCTTCGATCCCGACCCGGTTCGGAGCCGCCACGAACACGCCATTGGCGATCGCGTGACTTCGCATCATCGTTTCCCAGGCCGAAACCTGGCCAGGGCCGTACTCTTCCTTTTCAGGATGCAGCCAACCGATCGCGGTCGGGTAGACCAAAATCTGAGCGCCAGTCAGTGCGGTCAGCCGCGCAGCTTCCGGGAACCATTGATCCCAGCAAATGCAAACGCCGACCCGGCCAAACTTGGTATCGAACGTCCGGAATCCGACATCGCCCGGCGTGAAGTAGAACTTCTCGTAGTAGTGCGGATCGTCTGGGATGTGCATCTTGCGATAGATCCCCAGAAACGCCCCGTCCGCATCAAAGACGGCAGCCGTGTTGTGATAGACACCTTCGGCCCGTTTCTCGAACAACGAGGCCACCACGACCACACCATGCTCTTTGGCGGCAGCTTGGATCTTCTGACTGGTTGGGCCAGGGATCGGTTCGGCCAGCTCGAACTGGATGTGGTCTTCTTCCTGGCAGAAGTAGAGACCGGGAAACAGTTCCTGCAGGCAAACGATGTTCGCTCCCTGCTGGGCTGCCTGAGCGATCTTTTCGATCGCCTTCGCGACGTTCTCTTCTTTGCGGTCACTGCACGTCATCTGAACGACGGCAACGTTGACCTTCTCCGGTTTGCTCATGTTTTCGACTGTTTCTTACCTAACGGGGCGCTGGGATGCGAACTGGCAAAATGGTACCTTTTCCCCTATGGACAGAAAACCACCAAAGGGACTCTTCATTACCGGAAATAATACGGCCGTCGGCAAGACCCATGTCTCGGGTTTGATTGCCCGCGGCTTGACAGCCCAGGGGCTCCGTGTGGGCGTCTACAAGCCGGCTGCCAGCGGTTTGATCGAGCAAGATGGCCAGTGGATCTCAGAAGATGTCCAAACGCTGTGGCAAAGCAGTGGCGAAATCTGGGATCGCTCGCGGATCTGTCCGCAAACCTACCATGCCCCGTTGGCACCTCATTTGTCGGCACGGGCGGAAGGTAAAAAGCTCGATCGGGCCCTTCTCCGCAGTGGGCTCGTCTATTGGAACGAACGAGCCGCCAGTGGTCAGTGCGACCTGATTCTGGTCGAAGGCGCGGGCGGCCTAATGTCGCCGATGTCGGACGAAGACTACGTCGCCGACCTCGCTCTGGAATTCGGGTTCCCGCTGCTAGTCGTTGCTGCCAACCGACTTGGAGTGATCAACGAGACACTGCAAACGTTGATCACCGCTAAGGCCTATCGCCAGGGCCTCTCCGTGGCGGGGATTGTTTTGAACGATCTCTCCCCCGAGCTCGACGACGTCAGCCGAGCCAGCAATCGAGCCGAACTTGCCACGCGATGCGATGTGCCGATTCTCGCCCATGTTGGCTATCAAGCCGACCAGTTCGCCGCCGAGGTCGACTGGCTGTCGCTCGCCGGTGCTGGCACTCGTTAGGGCATAATTTCTAAAAAAGTCGATCTCACAGGAATCGGTATCGGTGGATGGCTCGTCTGTTCTGGTGAGCTCACCTTGTTCGTCCAGCCAATGGACACAACCTCCGAAAAACCAAATTGTGCGGATAAGACCCATGAAAAAGATCTGGATTCTGACTCCTCTGTTGCTCGGCGTGGCTTTGGTGGGCTGCAGCGCTGATCGGCCTGTCGCGACCGGAGACGTCGCTCGCCCCGAAAGCACTCAATCACCCGCCGAACCAATCGACGAAATGGTGATGCAAGAGTTCGAGCCAATTTACAAAGGCAACGCCGACAGTTCTCGAGGCAGCCGCGTGGCTCCATCACAAACGGATGGTGCCGCCTCGGCGTCCACGCAACCATCCGACATGGGAATGGGCTCGATGGAAGGCATGGGCATGGGTGGAGGCTATGCACCTCCTACGGAAAGTGAGTACCGAGGCGGGATGACATCCGACCTTAAGCGTTCGAACACGCCTTTCAATCAAGGCATGGAAGAAGCACCGCCAGCACCAGCCGAGGTCGAATTCGATGTAGCACCCGACAGCTATGGAGCGATGCCAGGCCTGGGAGGTCGCTCGGCCGGAATGGGGAACGAATCTGGCACAGCGCCACGACCTACAGCCACGCCGGCGCCAACGACGCCTACGCCCATGAGCATTCGCGTCGAAAAGTCTCAAGAGCATGCGGAATCCAAAATGGATTTCCTGCCTGGATACTTTGCCGAACCAGGCAAGCCCGTCGAATCCATGGCTCGCCAGCAGAATAAGAAAGAAGCCGAACGCCTGAAGCAGTCCCGAATGGGCGATACCCGCGATCGTTTGCCGGAATCGATGACCGAGGAAAACAAGCCCGGCTCAGGCGTCGGTCCCGGAGATGGTGGCGACAAATTTGAACCGATCGAAGAGAACAACTTCATTGCCGTGGCCGATCAGCCGTTGTCGACTTTCTCGATCGACGTCGACACGGCCAGCTACTCGAAGATTCGCTCTTACTTGAGCCAGTTCAATCAACTGCCACCTCGCGATGCGGTTCGCGTGGAAGAACTGGTCAACTACTTCACCTATGACTACGCCCAGCCCACCGACGAACATCCGTTCGCCGCCAATGTGGAAGTCGCCAGTTGCCCCTGGAACCCTACCAATCGCCTGGTTCGGGTCGGTATCAAGGGGAAAGAAGTCAACATCGACGAACGCCCCGCCAGCAACATCGTCTTTCTGCTGGACGTCTCTGGTTCGATGAACTCGGCGAACAAGCTACCCCTGCTGAAAAAGGGGATGAAGATGCTGGTTGACCAACTGGGCGAGAACGACAAGGTCTCGATCGTGGTCTATGCCGGGGCAGCAGGCATCGTGCTTGAACCAACCTATGGCTACGAGAAAGCAACCATCCTGGCCGCTCTCGATCGCTTGCAGGCAGGCGGTTCGACCAACGGTGGGCAAGGGATCAAGTTGGCCTATAAACTCGCCACGGATAACTTCATTCAGGGTGGCACCAACCGCGTGATCTTGTGCACCGACGGCGATTTCAACGTCGGCGAAACGAGCACCGGTGGATTGGTCGGCATGGCCGCCGAGCAAGCGAAGAAGAACATCTACCTCAGCATCATGGGCTTCGGCATCGGCAATCATAACGACTCGATGCTGGAACAATTGTCGAACAAAGCGAACGGCAACTACTCGTTCATCGACAACGACAAAGAAGCCGAGAAGGTGCTGGTCGAACAGATGAGCGGCACGCTGCTGACGATTGCCAAGGATGTGAAGATTCAGATTGAATTCAATCCGAAGAAGGTCGCCGGTTATCGACTGGTCGGTTACGAAAATCGCTTACTCGCTGCTCAAGACTTCAACGACGATAAAAAGGATGCCGGTGAAATCGGAGCGGGCCACACCGTGACTGCTTTCTACGAAATCGTTCCGGCCCAAAGTGGCAGCGATCAGATTGCCGCAGCCGAACCGATGGTCGACGAACTGAAGTATCAGACCAAGCCAGAAACGACCGATGCTGCCGACACCAACGAACTGATGACTCTCAAGCTGCGATACAAGCAGCCAGAGTCGGATGTCAGTACCTTGATGACCTACCCCGTGCTCGACGAAGGTCACCAGTTCAATCAGGCCACCGGCGACTTCCAGTTTGCCTCGGCGGTTGCGATGTTCGGTTTGAAGCTTCGCGGAAGCCACTTCCACGATGAAACGAACTTCGCCGAGATCGAAGAACTGGTTGCCTCGAACGTCGATGGTCCTGGGGCTTCGTACCGCGAAGAGTTCCTCAACATCGTTCGCCAGGTCGAGAAGCTCGGTAAGTAACTTCGACCGGCTTAGAATTGACGTCGATCAACACACAGACCAGGGGCAACTTGCCCCTGGTTTCGTTTCGAACCGCCCCAACGATGGGCCACAATCTTAAGGCTCTTGTGAAGCCTGACAGAGACGCCGGAAGCAACCGATTTGCACCGTGGCTTCTTCTGTCTCGCGATAACTGCCAGTGGCTTGCTGGCAGTCAATTGGCAACAAATCTCAATCGCGATACCACTATGCTCAATTGCGTGGCAAATAGGCACAACTGAATCGCAACCATTCTCAATGACTACCAAATCTACAACGATCGCGTGACGTTTTTGCAATGGCGCAGGGGCATGTCACCGCAAAAATATTCAATAACCCTGGTTTTTTGCGTGCCCCAACTCTTGCGAGCCGCCTCGGTTACCCGGCCAGCGGATGCCGTCGACTAATTCGACTGCCTCCACTACCCTCACTCGTCACCCCAGCTCGAGGTATTTTCTCATGCGAACCCACACGCAGCGTGGCTTCACGCTTGTCGAACTTCTGGTTGTGATCGCCATCATTGGTGTCTTGATCGCCCTCTTATTGCCGGCCGTCCAGCAGGCTCGCGAAGCCGCCCGACGAATGCAGTGCACCAACCACCTGAAACAGCTCGGGCTGGCGATGCACAACTATCACGACATCTACCATGCCTTCCCTGCGATGAGCTACGACCACGAAGTGAATGGCGGCAACGAAGGAACCCATTCGAGCTGGAGTTGGGGCACGTTGCTTCTTCCACAGATCGAGCAGTCGGCCGCTCACGATATTCTGGCCCCCAGCTCGCCTGATCGTTTGCATGAAGCGGTTGGCAAAGCGGCCAAGCTTTCGGTGCTGCAGAATCCGATCAGTGGCTTTCGCTGTCCGTCCGACACCGGCCCACCGCTCAACTCGCATTACTTGATCAACGAAGGCAGTCCTGACTATGAACTGGCCACTTCCAATTACATCGGTGTGAACTCGGCGGGTGACATCTCGCGAGAAGACCGTTACCTCAACGGGATCTTTGTCCCGGGGACCGACGTTGCTGGCAATCGCCAGACCCGGATCGGCATGCGAGACATTACCGACGGAACCAGCAACACGGCCATGATTGGCGAGCGTGCCTGGATGCTGTTTGGTGTGGAACTGGGTGCTGCTGTGGTGTTCGGTCACAACGGCAACTCCGACATCGAGTCGAACCACGATTACAACAACGGCTTCATTAGCGTCGCCGGTGCTGGTAAGCCCTACATCAACGAAACGATGACCTGCGGCTCTTCGTGCAACGACAAAGATGGCCGCCAAGGCTTTTCCAGCAATCATCCTGGTGGAGCCCAGTTTGTGTTCGCCGATGGCTCGGTGCACTTCATCACCGAACACATCGATCACACGCCTGATGGAAACACACCATCGGACTCGACCTACGAACGTCTCTTGAATCGACGCGATGGAAAGCCGGTCCAAGGTTGGAACTAATCTCCGACCGCTTCCGGTTCTTATTCGATACCATCCCCACTCTGTTCAAGGAATACGTTTGATGAGTATTCACACTACGATTCCCGCGCTGTTACTGTCGGCAGCGTCCCTGCTGATGGTTGGTTGCAGTTCTGGCGATCATCCGGATGTTGGTCGCGTCCACGGCAAGGTCACCCTCAATGGCGAGCCAATGGAAGGCGTGGTCGTTTCGTTCGAGCCGGCCGAAGGTGGTCGCGGCTCGTGGGCTTTGACCGATGCCGAAGGCCAGTACGAACTGAACTACAACGCCAACACGCGGGGAACGCGGACGGGCGACAACCTGGTTCGGCTGAGCAAGCAGAAGCCCGTCATCCGCGACGACAACGGCCGAGTCACCGATCCTGGGTTTAAAGAGAAGTTTCCCGCCGAGTACAACACGCAGTCGACGCAGATCGTTACCGTCCAAGGGGGCGATAACGAGTTCAACTTCGACGTGGTCAGCGATTGACCACCCGCCGACAGCCCTACAATCGTCACAACCAAAAACCGGGAATGTGAAATGTTCCTGGTTTTTTGCATGGACCATGCGATCTCCCCTCGTCGGAGGACCATGCCGACCGGAACGTCCTAAGCTTCTTGCATCTCATTCTGTCGCCCCAGAGAATAACGTTCTCGCTCGACGGCAGATCGAGGATAGCCATTCGCAGGAAACCTTTCCCCCCAGGTCGCACTTGTGGCCTGACCGGAATGTTGTTCTATCACTTAGGATTCCCATGTTCGTAGCAACTCCGCGCCGCCTCTTGTTCTTTGTCGTAACGTCCGTTTGCGTCGCTTTCGCAGCTTCCACCGTCCAGGCCGAAGAGACCCTTTGGACCACGCGTGGAGCCAGCGGTCAGCTTCGGTTCAGCAAAGATGGCAAGTATGCCTGGTCGACTGTTCCTGGTGATACGAACGTGATCATCAAAGAGAACAACGTTTGGGAGATGCCTGCCGGTACGAAGGTCAGTGGTTGGCAAGATCGGGCAAGCACCGTCTTTCGTAATTTCCTGAACGACGGCAAGCATCTGCTGCAGATTGGCCAGGCCTACACTGAAACGAATGAAGCACGCAGCGAAGGTCGCGTGATCGAACTGGCCACCGGCAAATCGATCCTCGACGTCGACGTGCCATCGCGAATCATATCAGTCGTGGTTACCAAGGACGACAAGGTTTACTTCTTCTCGATCGAAGGGGTGACCCAGTTCGATACGAAGACTGGCGAACAGAAGCTGGTTTCGGATATCATCGCTTCGCAAGTTGCCATCATGCCAGATAGCGGCCGCGTGCTGGCGGTGATGGACCCGCTGGGTGAATTGCAAGACTCCGTTTACGTCTTCAACTCAATGGCCGACTTCCTTGCCAAACGCAAGCCTCGCTACAAGTTCGGTCCCTTCGAGGTTGCTCATGTGACCCCAGCACCCGACGACAAGACCATCGTGATTCGCCACATGGCGACCGGCAACGATGGCCTGGAAGTGGAATCGTTTACGTGCGTCGATGTCGTTCGTGGTCGTCGACTGGCCCAGTATCAACTGACGAATCCTTCGGGAATCGGCGAGCCTGATTACTTCTCGGCCGATGGCAAGTGGGTGATGACCGGCTCGCCACCGACGATCACGGTCTTTAACGTCGAGAAAAAAGAAGGCACGCCGCACGAAGACGACAAAACGCCAGTTGGTTTTACGCCGGGCAGCGCGTTGATTATGTCGGTTTATGGCAAGCCGTTTCAGTTCCTCGACCCTGCCACCTATCAGCCGCTAGACACGCCGCTGGAAGAAAAGTGGCTGAAGGTGCCCGCGAAAAGCGGTCGACGATAAACGTTCGGTCACGCTTGAATGGCATGTTGTCCCTCGACTGACGAAGGCGGCCTTATGTTCTGCAATCGCTTCGCTGCCTCGCTGTGCGCGGTACTCGGTACCTGGTGTTGGCTGCTGAGTTTCGCCTCGACCGGTCTGGCTGCCGAGTTCCTGGTGATCTCGGACATCCACTTCAACCCGATGGGGCAGCTCTCGAAGTCGCAGTTCCAAACGCTGCACGACTTGCCCGCCGACCAGTGGGGCAACTATTTGATTCAATTGGCCCCGCAGCCCAATGGCTTAGGCCAAGATAGCAACTACGCGTTGATGTCTTCGGCCCTGGACGCCGCCCAGAAGCGTTTGCCGGAGCCTGCTTTTGTGCTCTACCCAGGCGACTTCCTGGCCCACGACTGGCAAGCCACCTACGACAAGCTGGCCCCGCAAACCATTGCGGAAAACCCGGAAGCGTTTCGCCAGTTCACCAACAAAGCGTTGCAGGTAATCGCGTCGGAATTCGAGCAGCGCTTCCCACAAACTCCGATCCTCGCCACGCTAGGTAACGATGACTCTTACTGCGGCGACTATTGGATTCAGCCCGGAGGATCTTTCCTGAAAGCGTTCGCCCAAATATGGCGACCTCGCTTGAACGATCCTGCCACGCAGGCCTCATTCGACGAAACTTTTCCGCGGCTCGGTGCCTATCGCGCCGATCTACCAGGCTTCGCCCACGATCGCTTGCTGGTGCTGAACTCGGTCCTGTGGTCTGGCAGCTACTGCTGTGCGTACCATGCCCCTGGCAACCAGAACTGCTGCGAGTGCGCCAATCCCGGCACGCAGCCAGGGCGCGAGTTGATGGCATGGCTCAAGCAGGAACTTGCTCAGGCAAAGCTCGACGGGACGCGGATCTGGCTTTTAATGCACGTCCCGCCAGGGCTCGATAGCTACGTCGAAGAAAAGTCGAGTGGCAAGAGCAAAGCGGCCGAGATGTGGACCGCGGAGTTCACCAGCCGCTATCTCGCCTTGATCGATGAATATCGCGACATCCTTCATGTCTCGTTCACCGGGCACACGCACATGGACGACTACCGGACCGATCAGATCGAGGGCGAACCGGTGCTGCTGCATAAGATCTCGCCCGCGGTCAGCCCGATCTTTGGTAACAATGCGGCGTTCCAGGTCTTCCACACGGCGGATGATTCGTCGCTGATCACCCACTGGGAATGCCACATGCTGAACCTGGCTTCACTACCCAAGGCCCCCTTACCAGCGTGGCGACAAGAGTACGACTCGCGGCAGACGTATGGCCTGGAAGAGATCACGCCCCGATCGATGACTGCGTTGCTCCAGAAGATGCGAGCCAATCCCACAGAAGAGCACGCGACCGCCTATCGGCAGTTCTACACCGTCAGTGCGTCGACGATCAGCACGAAAGACTTGCCGATCTACCTTTGCACGGTGCTGAACTCGACGTTCGAGGCGTTCACCCGCTGCTTGAAGTCGCACGGCCTCGAGAAACCAACGCACGTCGCCGAACCTGCCGAGCTGCGAC
Source organism: Bremerella cremea (assembly GCF_039541315.1). GTDB lineage: Bacteria > Planctomycetota > Planctomycetia > Pirellulales > Pirellulaceae > Bremerella > Bremerella cremea. The sequence goes on from NZ_BAABFZ010000003.1 coordinate 2,227,430, forward strand.
GAAACGCGGGCCGCACTGCCCTGCCATCTTCATAGCATCATTCAAGAAGCACAAAACGTCCGACGAATTCGCCGGACGTTTTGCTTGAATCGATCTGATCCGTCGCTTACTTCTTCACGCGTTCGACGTATTCGCCGGTGCGGGTATCGACACGGATGACGTCGTTCTGATTGACGAACGCTGGCACTTGGATTTCGGCACCCGTTTCGATCGTGGCTGGCTTGGTCACGTTGGTGGCCGTGTTACCCTTGGCACCTGGTTCGCAGTAGGTGACTTCCATTTCGACCTGGATCGGTGGAGTCATGTCCAATGGGTTGCCATTGAACAGGGTCATCATGCACTTCATGCCATCCTTCAGGTACTTCCAGCCATCGCCCACGGCGTCGGCGTCGAGTTCGTACTGCTCGAAGGTTTCGTTGTCCATGAAGACCCACGTGTCCCCTTGCTTGTAGAGGTACTGCACGTCGGTTTCTTCGACGTCGGCGGATTCCAGCGTTTCACCACCACGCAAGGTACGGTCCAAGTTGGTGCCGCGGATCAGGTTCTTGAGCTTACACTTGTACAGCGCGTTCCCCTTACCTGGCTTCACGAAGTTGCACTCGGTCATGATGTAGGGTTCGCCGTCGATCTGAACCTTCAGACCTTTACGAAAATCGCTGGTACTGTATTGCACTGGGGGACTCGCTGAAAAAAAGAGATCCGTCGTCTATCCAAGGCCTCGGGGCTCCTTTCGCCCCTAGGCTTTTCTGTAAAATGGAAAGATGAACATTGTAACTACCGATTCGCAATCTGCGAGTAGCAATTGTATCGCGAACCCCAACCAGTCGCCTAGCGAGGGTTGGAAAGGCTCGATGCGCACCGCATTTCGGCGACTCGACGACCTGGCGGCCTATCTGCAGCTACCAGAATCGGTCGGAAACGGAGTGCAAGCAGCCAGCGACCAGTTCCCGCTATTCGTCCCGCGCGAGTTCGCCGCCAAGATGACGCCCGGCGATGTGCTCGACCCGCTGTTGCTCCAGGTGCTTCCGCATCCACTGGAAACTGTTTCCACAGAAGGCTTTACGACAAACCCTGTTGGTGACGACGAGGCGACCCTTACTCCAGGTTTACTGCAGAAGTACCATGGCCGAGCCTTGATGGTGACGACCGGGGCGTGTGCGGTCCATTGCCGATATTGCTTTCGGCGGCACTTTCCGTACAGCGAAGGACCGAAGGGAATCGAGGCCTGGGGACCAGCCTTAGAGGCGATCGCGGCGGACCAATCGCTTCACGAAATCTTGTTATCGGGTGGCGACCCGCTCACTTTGACCGACGGAATTTTGCGGCAACTTGCCGAGCGGATCGCCTCGGCCAGCCACGTTCGACGGTTGCGGCTGCATACCCGGCTGCCGGTCATGATCCCCAGCCGGATCGACGACCAATTGCTGGCCTGGCTGACCGGAACTCGGCTGAAACCATTTTTGGTGATCCATACCAACCATCCGCGCGAGCTGGCCGAAGATGTCGCCGGAGCCCTGGCCCGTTTGACCGAGGCAGGCGTGCCGCTGCTCAACCAGACGGTCATGCTGCGCGGCGTGAACGACAACGCCGATACGCTGATCGAGCTCTCCGAGAAACTGCTCGACCTGGGCGTGATGCCGTATTACCTGCATCAACTCGATCGCGTGCAAGGCGCCGCTCACTTCGAGGTCCCCAAAGCCGAGGGACTTCAGATCGTGGAAACGATGCGAAGCCGGTTGCCTGGCTACGCGGTGCCACGCTTCGTCGAAGAAATCGCAGGCGATACCAGCAAACGGGTGATCGCCTAGCGATACGTTTTTCAACGAGTAAAAGAAACAGCACGACCAACCGGCGATGGCGGGTCGTGCTGCGACAAAACTTAGCCTCTCCAGATACCCTAATTGGCTGGCTGGGCGAGTAGCTCTTCGATCTTCTGATTCAGGATTTCGTAGTTGGCTTCGGTCGCGCCGACTTTCAACAACTGAATCTTGCCGGTTTGATCGATCAGCACCATGTGCGGAATGCCTGAGACCAGGTAGAAGTCGTACAGCTCGCGAGGCTCCGCCACCATCGCGGTCGGATAGACCAGGTTGTTCTCCTTGATCAAACGGGCCATCGCGTTCTGCTCGATGGCAGGCTCGACTTCCCCCTCACCTTTCTCCGGCCGCTCGGCATCTTCGGGCCAATGGAAATCGTAGTACGTCGTCACGCCGATCACCTGCAGGCCTTTGTCGCCATACTTCTGCTGCAGTTCGTTCAGATGCGGAAGGGCTTTGATGCAAGGATGGCACCAGATCGCCCAGAAGTCGAACAGCACCACCTTGCCCTTCATGCTAGCCAGGTCGATCGGTTCGCCATTGAGCCACGCATCGACTTCAAACGGAAGCATATCCTTGCCAACCATCGCATCGAACTTTCGCTGCCGCTCCAATCCTTGCAGCATGCCGTCGAAGCGGCGCGAGATCTGGTTGTAGACCTTAGAGACGTCTTCGTCCGATTTTTCTCCCGCTTGCTTGGCGAACTGGCTCTCGTCCTTCAGCCATTGTTCATTCTTTTCGACCTGCTCGCTTAAACCCTGCGGGAGGTTTCGCGACAGCAGGTACGTGAACTCCTGGGCAGTCTGTAGATCGTTCGGATTTTCCACGACCGCCTGACGAACCTGGTCCAACGTCTTCCCTTGGACTGCCAGCTTCAGATCCAGACTTTGAAAAATGCCATTCATCATGCGCACAGCCATCGTGGCCGTTGGGTCCGAACTGACGTCCAGATTATCGATCGTCTTGCGCACGGCATCGATCCGCTGCTTGGCCTCTTTCGGGGACGACTCGATAATCGCGTTGATCTTCTCCGAGTTCTTATTGCAGAACTCAAAAAAAGCTTCTGTATCTTTCGGATCGGCTTTAAAACGGTTCAGCGCATCGACGGCCAAAACAGGCGAATCGCTCGTTATCGCGGCTGGTTCGTCGGCACGCAGGGCCGGGGTGCTGCCCAACGCGAGCAGCAGAAATGCAATCAATATTCGTGTGGTCTTCATAGCCTGATAGCTTTGGTTTGAAATGGTTTAAGCAGAAAGAATCCACTTGCCACGAGTCCTCTCGAAGCGACTCGTGGCAGGATCCATCGACGGCAGAAAAGCTTGCGACCGTTATTCAGCAAGCAGCTTTTGAATGGTCTCGTCGAGCTTGGCGAGGCCTTCTTCGCCGATGCCAACCTCAACGAGGCGAATCTTACCGTCGCGACCGATCAGCACCAGTTCTGGAATGGCGGTCACCGAGTAGAAATCGTAGGCCTCTTCCGACTCAGCCAGGACGGCAGTCGGGTAATTCAATTCCTTGTCCGCGACCAGCTTCTTCAGCGTGACCTGTTCCAGCTCTGGCGTCATGTCTTCCGGCTTGATGCCTTGGCCGGAGAAGTCGATCTTGTAGTACGTGGTGACGCCTACGACCTGAAGGCCCTGGCTACCGTACTTCTCTTGCAGGTCGACCATGTGTGGGAAACCGGCGATGCAAGGACCACACCACAGCGCCCAGAAGTCGAGCAGGATCACCTTCCCCTTCATCTCTTCCGGGGTTGGTCCTTGTCCATTAATCCAAGCGTCCGGCACGATCGGATACATCTCTTTGCCAATCATGCCCAAGAAGGCACGTTCACGATCGACCGTCGCGATCATCTTTTCGATCCGGCTGTCGAGCGACTTGTAGGCACGCTCGGCCTTGGCATCTTGCGAACGCTGCTGCTGAGTCTGCGAGAACTGCTGGGCTGCTTTGGCGTACTGCTCCATCTTGTCGAGATCGTCGCCGAGTTCTTCATCGAAGACCATTCGTAGCTTCATCGTCAGCAGGCTGATCGCCTCGAAGTCGTCGGGGTTCTCGACCATACGGGCTTCGATATCTGCCTGCGAAGTTTCACGGGCTCCCAGTTCGATCTTCAATCGCCACAACTGATTGCCCAGGCTGTTCAAAACCATCTGGGTCGAAATGGTCGCTTTCGGATCAACCGTTTCCAGAACCTCTTTGATCGCCGCGATTCGCTCGCCTGCTCGGGCTGGGTTCGACTGCATATCCTGTTCGATCAGTTCCAGATTCTTCAGCCCAAAGTCGTGCAGCGTGTCGGGCTTGGTTGTGTCGGCCCGATAGGCCTCTAGAACGTCGAGCGCGACCAGTGGCGACTCGGCGGACTCGGTTGCAGCCGGCGGCATCCCATCTTCTGCCGCGCAGGCAACATGGAGAGAGCCCAGCGGCAGAAGCACTGCCGCGAGCAACGTGAGAGAGAGTTTCATCATCGATTCCTGTGTGGGTGGAGACCCGCGAAGCGCTGGGGTCGCCTAAGGGGAAAGTGACCAGCCAGCATGCTCAGCGGCGCGATCACAGCTACCTGGGGCGATATACGAAAAAACGCATGATGGGGATTCACTCATTATCAATCCCCAAGCCAGAAGGGCTAGCGACTCGCACCCAGAATCGACGATTTTTATACTTTTTCGCGCACTCTGACCCCCGCGACACGGGGAGGTTACTCGAGTTACTCTTCCATTCGCTTCAACGCTTCACTGATCACTGCATCCAGGTCCAACTGTCCATTTCCGATGCTATCCATGATGGAGTCAATTCGCATATCTACTTCGTACTCTTGTACTTGCGAGATGATCTGATGGATTTGGGTATCGTTGTATCCCTGTCCCTTGAGGAAGGTCGAGAGCTCTTCGTACTTATGGAAATTGTCCTGCGTCGTCATGGTTTCCCTCGTTCGTGGAAGCGCAGTCCGGCACGTTTGGGGGCGTGGGACTTGGATCAAAAATGCTCGATTTAACCCATCTGGCGTGGTAAGTTATGGCAACTTCCCTCCAACCAACTCCCCTAATCTTACCCTACAAATCGACATGATCGAGATTTCTGCACTGGCATTTCGAAACCGTGGTTTTGCCTGCCTGATTCTGCTTTTGGCACCGACGTTTCTGCTAGCGGACGAGCCGATTTGGAAGCCGGTCATTCAAGGGAATGCGAACGACTGGCCTGCCTGGCGAGGCCCCGAGGGAACCGGCGTCGCGCTGGCCAAGACTGCTCCGACCAAGTGGAGCGAACAAGAGAACATCGCGTGGGAAACTTCACTGGAAGGCTGGGGCGATTCAACGCCAGCGATCGTGGGCGAGCATGTCTTTGTGACGTTACAAAATGAATCGAACGAGCTTCGTGTGATTCGTTTGAATGCTGAGACCGGTAAGATCGATCGCAACATCCTCGTCGATCAGGCCGAGACGCCACGGACCGCTCCGAAGCGAAAGACCCAGAAATTCCATAACCTGCACAATCTCGCCAGCCCTTCTCCGGTGGTCAGCGGCAACTACGTGGTGGCTCACTTCGGGAATGGAACGTTGGCGACGTATACGCTCGACGGCGAAAAAGTCTGGCAGCATAACCTGCAGCAAGAGTTCGGCGAGTATTCGATCTGGTGGGGACATGCCAACAGCCCGGTCGTCTACGATGGGCTGGTGATCTCGGTCTGCATGCAGGACTCGCTCTCCGATCTTCAAGACGAGCCTGCCAAGAGCTACCTGGTTGCCCACGATCTGAAGACAGGCAAGCAGCGCTGGATGACAATGCGAATGACCGGTGCCCCGGCCGAAGAAGCGGACGCGTACACGACACCACTGCTTCTGGAAAAAGATGGCAAGACGCAGTTGGTCGTCATGGGTGGCAACACGCTCGACGCGTACGACCCTGCGACCGGCAAGCAGTTGTGGTTCTTACCAGGTCTGGTCGGAGGCCGCACAGTTACCGGTCCAGTAGTCGCCGACGGCAAAGTTTTCACGACGCGCGGTATGCGGAAGCCATTGCTCTCGGTCAAGCTGGATGGCAACCAGGGCGAACTCACGGAGGACGCCATTGAATGGGAAGTCGATAAGTCGACGCCAGACACGCCTTCCCCAGTCTATGCCAACGGCATGCTGTTCACGGTGACTGACGACGGCATCGCCCACTGCTACCGGGCGGAAGATGGCGAACTGCTGTGGCGTGAACGTCTCGGTGGCAACTTCAAGGCATCGCCGATCGTGGCTGCTGGCAATGTTTATTATTTGAACATCGACGGCAATTGCACCGTGGTCGCGGCGAAAGATTCCTTGGAACTGATCGCCGAGAACGAGTTGAAAGATACCACGATCGCGTCGCCAGCCGTTGCCGGCGGCAAACTCTTCCTGCGTGGCAAGGCAAAGCTGTACTGTATCGGCAAGTGATGGTCCGGCCAGGCTTCGCTTAAGGAGCCAACCGTTTGATCTGAACCTGAATCGTACCTTGATTGTCGGACAACTCGGCCGGGCTCTCGTTCACTTTCAGGAACAACACCGAAGGTGTACCAGGGTACAACGTTGTCCCCAGCCCGACCTCGTTGGTCTTCACCAAGGGGGTGATCGCTCCACCATTCCATGGTTCCGGTCGGAGCGAACCGACCAGTTGCCCCATGGGTCGACCTTGCCAGTAATGAATGGTGACGCCGTTGGGTTCGCTGATCCAAGGTGTTCCATCGTTGCGTATTTCGTACTGACCGATCGCTTGGACCTGGTACTGCTGGTTCGCTTCCAGCAAGATGCCGGTCGACTGCCAGCCTTGGTTCGCTTCTATCTCAACCACCGCCGAATCGCCCGTGAGGGGTTGTGGATCGCGGTACTGTATCTCGTTTCGCTTCCAGTCGTAGCCATACTCGGCGTTGGTGACAAAGACTTCCCACGACTCGGCCAACTTCGGCATCACGTCGCCAAGCTTATCCCACAATCGCTCGCTGAAACCGCCGGTCAGCTTCACCTCGGCGACCATGTCGCGGAACGCTTCCTTCGAGAGGGTGTGGTTATCGAAAAACGCACACGCCCCCCAACACCACGCATATGGTCGGTTCTGCAGGAAGCTATCTTGAGGCGTTGCCATGATGCGGCTGAGCGATAGTGCGTTGCCTGCTTTGACTTCGTCCTGGATCACTTTCAGACGACCCCACATCGGCGTTGCTTCTTTGGAAGCAGGCATCACGCGGGTCTCGAGTTGTCCGTTCTCCCAGCGATGGGTTCCGAAGTGCTCGGCCATCCCTTCCATGTACCAAGGTGGACCGGCGCCCCCCAACAAGATGTTCATGAAGGCGTGGGTGCCTTCGTGAATCAACAGATGGCGGCGATAGTAGTCACTCGGCTGATCCAGCAACCAGACGGCGTCACCGCGATAGTAACCATGCAGAAACTCCGGGAGCGAATCGGGAAAGATGCCTGCTCGACGGAACGGTTCCTTGCTCGACATCAGCACCGCTTTGATTTTCCAGTCGGAGTTGGCAGCCGGATCGACGCGGAAGTAGTCGCACCACTGCGGATAAGCGGCATCGAACACCGCGGGCAGTTCCTCGATCTCCGGCGACTCGGCCAGATCGGTATAGAGGATGACATGCTTCCCTTCCAGCGAGCGGATGCCGTTCGCTTCGAGCCGGGCCGGGTCGACCTCGAATTCGATCTGAGGTTCGATACGCCCCACCTTCAAGCGATTGCGAAGGGCATCGGTGCTCATGAATCCTTCGCCCAGCGCGTTCGATCCATCCGACTTGGGCTTCGACGGGTCGGCCCCCATCGATGCGGTTCGAATCGGCTTGGAAGGGGTTGGCTTCGTTTCCGCCGGAGGCTTCGGCTGCGAAGGAGCCGGAGCAGGCGCGGTAGGAGCCGGGCTTGTTTCTGGCGTCGGCTTCGGTTCAGAACCACCACAGCCAGGCAGAAAGAGCATGCACACCAAGATTCCGAGAACAATACGATCCATGGGCCGCCTTTGCCCCAACAGAAGACAAGTAGTCGATTTAGTGCTATTTTAGACCAAAATCGGTTTCGCGTCTTTGTTCATGTAAGTCGTTGTATGCAGGAAACTTCGCCCCCAACCAAGCTCGGCATGCCCAAGGCCCACGGCATGTGTGCGTTAATCTGCTTCTCTGGAGCGCTGATTACCTGCTTGAACTGGCCGACCCCGGCCCCTCAGCATGGATCGGTGTTCGTTCCAGCGATGTTGATTTGGGGCGTCGCTTCGCTGTTTCAGTTCCTGCTGGCGGCTGGGCATCTGCGGACATCTATTCTGGATCATCTGCATCTGTTCAATGCGGGTCGCCTCGAACGCCAGGGAGACCTTGGCTGGATTGTAGCGAACGTGGTTGTGTTGCTGGTGGTGGCAATGTTCTATGCCCGACAAGCTGATTCGATTCCGGTCCTGGCCGGGCAAATGCCGACGCTCGTTTCGTTGCTGGTGACCAACCTGATTTCGCTGGTGATCTGGAGTATTCGCTGGAGCGTGATGAGTCGCGTCCCGAAACCTTCACCCTAACCCCCTCCCCCCATGCCATGAATGCTCGTCTCTCGCTGTTGCTGGTCGCGTTGTTTACCGTAATCGCGACCACGTCTGGCTGCCGACCTGGGGCATCGCAGGAAGTGGTCGTCTACACGGCGCTCGATCAGGAGTTCTCGGAGGTGCACTTCGATACCTACGAGAAAGCGACCGGCGTCGACGTCGTTCCAAAGTTCGATACCGAGGCCAACAAAACGGTCGGACTGACCGAAGCACTATTGGCCGAGAAAGATCGTCCCCGTGCCGATCTGTTCTGGAACAACGAGATCTTGAACACGCTTCGCTTGGAGAAGGCTGGCCTGCTAGAGGCATATCAGCCCGAGCATCGCGATCAGTATCCAGCCGAGTTCCGCTCGAAGAACGATACCTGGTTCGGGCTGGCGGGTCGGGCTCGGATCTTGCTGGTAAATACCGAACTGCTGACCGAGGAGAATCGCCCCACCTCGATCTTCGATCTGACGAAGGAAGAGTGGAAAGGCCAAGGTGGCTATGCGAAGCCACTATTCGGTACGACTGCCACGCATGCCGCGGTGTTGTTCTCGGAACTTGGTGACGAGAAGGCCGAAGAGTTCTTCTCAGGTCTGGCCATGAATGCCCGCATGTACCCTGGCAACAAGCAAGTCGCCCAAGCCGTCGGCAGCGGTCAGATCGCATTCGGCCTGACTGACACCGACGATGCGATTGTCGAGATTGAATCGGGACGTCCGGTGGCGATTGTTTACCCTGATCAGCAGGAAGGAGAACTCGGCACGCTGTTCATCCCCAACACGCTGGCGATCATCAAAGATGGCCCGAACCCCGAGTCCGCGAAGAAGCTAGTCGATTACCTGTTGTCGGCCGAAGTCGAAACGGCGCTGGCCAACGGACCGAGTGCCCAGATTCCCCTGAATACGACCGTCGAGATTCCACTGAGGATTGAATCTCCTCAGACCATCCGCCCGATGTCGGTCGATTGGGATGCGGCGGTCGATCATTGGGAGCCTGCCGCCCAGTTCTTGCGCCAGTCGATTCTGACGCATTAGAAGTTCTGCTAGGCTTGGCTACCTGATGGGTAGCTTAGAGGGCCCGGCGATGACGACGGCGTGGCGTCTTCTTCGGTGGCCCATCTTCAGGCTCTTTGGCATCACCATCTGCCGGAGTGTCGCGGCTATGAACCGGGCTGGTTTCGACCGAAGTCTTCACGTATGGATCGAAGCCTTCCATTTCGTCGCGGATCAGCAGCTTGTCGATTCGCATTTCGATGCGGGTCAACTGGTTGCCTTCTTCCGGCGTCACGAAGGTGTAGGCGACCCCTTCTTTACCCATACGTCCAGTACGTCCCACGCGGTGGACGTAGTCGTCGGAGTATTCTGGCACGTCGTAGTTGATGATCAACGTCACGTCCGAGATATCGATACCGCGCCCCACCACGTCGGTGGCAATCAGGATGCGGTAGCGATTTGCCTTGAAGTCTGAAATCGTGCGGTTACGGGCACCCTGATGCAAGTCGCCATGGATACAGCGGACCAGCTTGGTCTTCTTCTGCAGTCGCTGGAACAACTTCTCGGTGCCCCGTTTGGTTCGGCAGAAGACAATCGCCTTGGTTGGCTGTTCGCGGCGTAGCAGTCGGATCAGCAGTTCCATCTTCTTCGGCCCGTCGACCGTGAAGTAATGCTGCTCGATCGTGTCGGCCGAGATATTGGTTGGCGAGAAGTCGACTTTCACCGGGTCTCGCATGTAGCGGTTCGCCAGGCGCTCGATGGGCGGCGGAACGGTCGCGCTGAGGAGCATTGTCTGACGGTCGTCTGGGCAGCGACGCAGAATCTTCTCGATGTCTGGTCGGAAACCGATATCGAGCATCCGGTCAGCTTCGTCCAGCACCACCACCGAGAGATGATCGAGTGCCAGCGAATTGCGTGTCATATGATCGATCACGCGGCCAGGCGTACCAACCACGATCTGTGGGTGGCGTTTCAGCTTGTCCATCTGCCCGCGGATCGGCTTACCGCCATAGATCGCAACACACTGAACCCCCATCCCCTTGGAAAGCTTGGTGAGCTCGTCGCGGACCTGAACGGCCAACTCTCGGGTTGGCACCAGAATCAAGGCGTGCGGACCTTTTCCCTCGGGCAGGGTCTCGATGATTGGAATACCAAAGGCGGCCGTTTTCCCGGTACCGGTTCGGGCCTGGCCAAGAACGTCTTTGCCTTCCAATGCGATCGGAATCACGCCCGATTGAATAGGCGAGGGAACCTCGTAACGCGCTTCAGCCAGAGCGGCGAGCATATTCTTCGAGAGATTGAGGTCGGAAAATCGCTGTGTAGGGGAATCTTCGGGGGTCGACAAGGTACTAAGCCGTTTCTGAAATATCAGCCAAGAGGGGCGTATCCGTCGCTGCTTGTACTGGCCAACAGGGATCCGATGTTGGTCTTATGTCGCGGGTACGCGTCTTTTTCTCTGCCGGACGCCCCGACAGAGGTAGGTGTTTCACAAATCTACAAGCTCTAACAATAATGCAGAAACAACGATAGGACAATCGAGCGAGGGGCTTAAACGTTGCGGAAGAGCGCAAACAAATAGGCCGAACCTCTGGCTCGTTCTTTATGAACGGGACAAAGGTCCGGCCTTTCTCGTCGTTATCATCGAGGCCGCCCCGGGGGGACTCGGTCGAAGAAAGTACCAAATGGCCGAACTGGTTGGTTCGGCCGTTCGCCTTAGGTGGCTGGAGTTGCCGGAGCAGCAGCGGCCTTCTTGGTGGTCTTCTTCTTTGCGGTCTTCTTGGCAGCCTTCTTTGGCGAAGCCTTCTTCGCAGCAGCCTTCTTCACCGTCTTCTTAGCGGCCTTCTTTGGCGAGGCCTTCTTTGCGGCAGCCTTCTTGACCGTCTTCTTAGCAGCAGCCTTCTTTGGCGAAGCCTTTTTGGCTGGTGCTTTCTTGGCGGTCTTCTTCGGTGCAGCTTTCTTCTTGGTTGCCATCGTTCCGTGGGCTCCTCAAGAGTTCGATGCCCGGGTTCGTTTAAGAGAGTTCTTTTGGGGCATCACAAAAGGACTCTCGAATCTGCTTAGGCAGTTATGCCGATCCCGCAACCGAAGTCGCGGGAGTGAACATCCATTTCAATCCGTCCGAATGCATGGCAGATTCGATTGGGAGGAAGCGACCCAGGGTCGATTCACCCCTTCTTCGACTCGGCATCCTCGGGGGAATTTCAAGCCGACGTTTTTCGTTGGAAGGCTTGTTGACTTGGCTCTGAAAATCATTGAGCGAATCAACACAGCGAACGAAAAACTTCATCTCGCAAATTGAATCAACTTTGCCTTTCTTTCGTCAAGGTGAATTATCGAACCTCGAATCGAATTTGTTCAGAAAAACTTCAGCGACTGACGCACACTTCGTTGAAAAAACTTCCGCGCGCTTCCAACGATGCTTCGCCAAAGGATCTCGCGCACCTCTGCGGCGATGGTGGTCGCGATAAAGGTCGTCGCCCTTTAGACTGTAGATGGACCTGATTGTTTTCCCTCGTTCACCTAGTGCGAAAGTGATACCCATGTCGGATCGATTAAATGCCGTTCTCAGTGGTTGGCTCGAAGGAGACCAGGCGCTAGAAGCATGGATCCAACGTGCCGAGGCGCTGCAATGGATTCTGAACGCTGAAGCACTGGAAATCTCGGGGATTCTGCGTTTCTTGGAGGCGGTTCCTCCCGAGATTTCCGACACCCAAAGGCGCTTCCTCGATCGCGTTTTGAACCTGCTGGCCATTCGTCTGAGGAAGTTCGACGAGCTCGACGAAGCCGACCTCGAACGCATCGTTTCGGCGCATCAGAAATGGGGCGCGACGCATCGCATGGGGCACCTGCTGTTGGCGCTTCTGGCGTCACTCGGAAGCGAACCAGCACTCAAGCACTTCGCCGAGTTGGTCGTTGAACAACCACCTGCCAATTCGAATGCAGCCACCATCGCTTTTGTTCCGCTTTTGCGTCAGGACGACATCGCGACCGAGACACTTTTCCCAAAACTGTTGGAAGCGCTGTCGCATCTCTCGGTCGCTGCGCTCGTGCTCGACCTCGCCAACCAGATGGTGCGTCGTGGTGACGTTGAACGTCATCCGGCTGCCGATCGCGTTGATGCTTTGGGCGATCTGTTCGCCGGTCTGGTAGCGCGGCTCGGGAAGTTTGAAAACGAGCCGCCAACCGAGGCCAAAGACTTTGTCGCCGCCAAGGTCGCCGTCACCGAAGCGACCTCGATCGCGCTGGCGATCTGCGATGCGTTCACCTTGATCGGCGACCAGAAGGCCGTCGGTAAACTGAAGTCCGCACTAGACTTAAAGCATCGCAAACTGCGTTCGGAAGCCGCCATTTCGCTGGCCAAACTGGGCAACGAAGAGGGGAAAGAGCTGCTCGTCGAGCTGGCTGCCGAGCCCGTTTGTCGACCACGCGTACTGGCAACCGCCGAAGAGTTGGATCTGCTTCCGAAGATCGCCGCTGAGTATCAAACCGAGCAAGCCAAGGTCGAAGGGGAGCTCGCTGCGTGGCTCTCGCTGGATACTCAGTTCGGGATGCCGCCGCACGAGATTCATCAAATCGACACACGGACGCTTGGTTGGCCTGGCTTCGAAGATCCCATCGAATGTCATCTCGTGCAGTATGCCTTTCACATGCCTGGCGGAACGTTCCAGAGCGTGGGGATCGTTGGGCCGGCGACGCAGAGCTTTGCCGTCGACCTGGCACCTTTGGGCCTGGCCGATGTCTACGCGGCCTTCGCTGGCTGGCAGGCCGAGCATCCCGAAGTGTTCGAGCTGGAGCCAGAACAGTGGCAACCAAACCAGCTTGAACTGGTCAACAACCTTCGCCAACGGATCGAAGGTGAAGGATACGAGTCGCCTCAACCGGCAATGCTGGGCTTCTTCTTCGGCGATATTCGCCTGATCGCGGCCACCAAGCGCGAAGGTCAGCCCGGAACGGCAGTCGCGGATCTCCGCAACACAACGTTCTATCCAGCTGGAGAGAGCCGGCACCCGATCGGCCCACGCGAGGCGTACTACGTCCATGTCGGTCGCGAATACATGCAGGCCTTCAACAAAGACCGCCCAGAGTGGGTTTCGTTGAACGAGAGTCTGTCCGAAGAAGAGGGCCAATCGCCGCCAGAAGCTTCTTAAGATGGCTCTGGCGGCCGCCCAATCAGGGTGGCAATCGCGGGGGACCTTCTCGGTCGAGTCGATTGCCACCTGAAAGCCGCAATTTAGGCGATCACCCGTTTGATGCCTTCGCACAAACGGTCGACGTTGGCTTCGCTGATCCCGGCAACGTTGATACGACCCGAGCCAACGATGTAGATGCTCATGTCGTTGCGAAGCTGATCGACCTGCATCTGATTCAGCCCTGAAAAGCTGAACATGCCCTTCTGGTTCTGAATGAACGAGAAGTCTTGATCGATGCCGCAGGCCGAGATCTTGTCGACAAACAGCTTGCGGATACCGTTGATGCGATTACGCATGTGTGCCAGTTCTTCTTCCCACATGGTGTTGAGCGATCCATCGGTGAGCACCGTTTCGACAACCGCGGCACCGTGCGTCGGTGGATTCGAGTAGTTCGAGCGAATCACCTTCTTCATCTGGCTCAGTACGGCGGCAGCTTCTTCTTCGGTACCAGCGATGGCGGTCAAAGCACCGACGCGTTCATTGTAGAGACCGAAGTTCTTGCTGAAGCTGCTACAGATGAGCATTTCCTGACCAGGACGTGCCAGTTCGCGAAGCCCGCCGGCATCTTCTGCCAGGCCATCGCCGAAGCCTTGGTAGGCGAAGTCGAGCAGCGGGAGCAGTTCGTTCTCTTGAATCAGGTCACCGATCGCCTTCCACTGTTCTGGAGTCGGATCGATACCGGTTGGGTTGTGGCAACAACCATGCAACAGAACGATGTCCCCCTTCGAGGCACCCTTCAACGCATCCATCATGGCGTCGAAAGCCAAGCCGTTGGTCGCTTTGTCGAAGTAAGGGTAGGTCTTCAGCGGCACACCTGCGGCCGTGAAGATGTTGGGATGGTTTGGCCAGGTCGGCTGGCTGAGCCACAGCGCGCGGCCAGGGAAGCTATCGGCGAGGAAGTCGCCGGCCACACGCAATGCTCCGGTCCCCCCTGGTGACTGCACAGTGACGGCTCGGTTCGAGGTCAGAACCTCGTGATCGGCGCCGAAGAGCAGTTCACGGACTGCCTTCGTGTAGCCAGGACGGCCATCGATGGGCAGGTAGCTTTTCGTGTTTTCGTTTTCCAGCAGTCGCTTTTCCGCTTCCTTAACACACTTCAGGACCGGCGTGACTCCCTTCTCGTCTTTGTAGACACCGACGCTCAGATTGATCTTTTCCGGGTTCGGGTCGTTACGGAAGGCTTCGTTGAGCCCCAGGATCGAGTCCGGGGGAGCCGTTTGGACTTGCTGGAACATACACTTCCCAATGGGTAAGAGAGATTCGGGGTGAAAAACGTGTTCATTTTACGAGATGCAATTCCGGTCTAATAGTTCGCCTGGGCTGTAGATACGCCCCAAGTTCAGAAAAATGGCCAGGATTCTTGCCTCCCCTGCCACTTAGACGGGGTGAATTCGGCGCCCAAACCAATCATAATGGTGAGCTTCACCCTTCCTTGCGAAGCCTGCCTGGTACGTTTCCTCACCTTAACGTGGAACAAATCGCCCCCGATTCGGGATCGTCGCGTTGTCGACGCGATGCATCTCAGGCTGTGGTATGGCACCGCCAGGAACTGATTTTTCGTATTTCGATTGGAAAGAACCTCGCAGATGGCAAGCTCGCGAACCGGGATCTGGCTGATTGGCGCCAAAGGCGGAGTCGCCACCACCTCGATTGTTGGTCTCCTCGCGCTGAAGAAAGGTCTGACCGAAAGCGTCGGCCTGGTTAGCGAATTGGCTCAATTCTCTCATTTGGATCTCGCCAAATGGGACGATATCGTTATCGGCGGTCACGAGATCCGCGATACCAGCCTGCTGGATGAAGCCTATAAGATGGTCTTCGAGAGCCGGGCTATCGATGGCCGCATGGTCGAAAAGCTGAAAGACGACCTCGTCGCGCTCGATGCCAACATCCAGGAAGGCACCCTGATCAATGTCGGCAACATGATCGCCAGCCTGGCCGATCCTAAGCTCCGCGAAGTCCAAGAGACCCCACGCGAAGCGGTCGATCGCTTGAAGGGGCACATGGCCGACTTCGCCAAGGCGAACAAACTGGACAACGTGGTCGTGGTGAATGTCTCGTCAACTGAACCTTCGGTCGATGGCGACCAGTTCCCAGCGACCTGGAAAGAACTGGAACCACAACTGGCCGACGCCAAGTGCCCGCTGCCTGCCAGCTCGCTCTATGGCATCGCCACGCTGGAACTCGGTTACGTCTTCATCAACTTCACGCCATCGCTCGGCACTGCCCTGCTGGCATTGGACGATCTGTCGAAGATCAACAACACCTGCCACATGGGTCACGATGGCAAGACGGGCGAGACGCTCCTGAAGAGCACGCTCGCCCCCATGTTCGCCCAGCGGAACCTGAAGGTGATGAGCTGGGTCGGGCACAACATCTTCGGCAACATGGACGCAAAAGTGCTGGACGATCCGGAGAACAAGAAGACCAAAGCGGTCAGTAAAGATCGCTTGCTCAGCAAAATCTTCGGTTACACGCCACAGACCCTGGTCACGATCGAAAACATCGAGAGCATGGGCGACTGGAAGACGGCGTGGGATCACATCCACTTCCAAGGCTTCCTCGGTACGCCGATGGTCATGCAGTTCATCTGGCAAGGTTGCGATTCGCTGCTGGCCGCACCACTGGTAATCGACCTGGCTCGCTTCGGTGACCTGGCTCGTCGTACCGGGGCCACCGGACTGCAGCCACAACTGTCGTGCTTCTTCAAGTCGCCTCTGGGGACGGAAGAGAACGATTTCGGCCGTCAGTTCCTGATGCTCGAAAACTGGACCGAATCGCTCAAAGGCTAACCCTGCCTGAGGGCCGAGACCTTCGCGAGGTTCTCACTCCACGAGACCTCGCTGGCGGAAGGTTCTTCTTTGAGCTGTGGCTCTCCTTCCGACCTGGTGAGCTGATAGATCCCCCAGATCGAAAGCAAGCTCAGCAGCACAATCAGCAGAGCATCTGGCTCGATCAGCGAGTACCGTTTCTGGGCCCGGTACAAGATCCCCATCGTCGCCACGCAGGTCAGCAAGATCACCGCGACGCCGGTCATGGCATGTACTGGATTGGCATCGGCCAGCAGCGACCCGTGCGAATACAACGCGTCGACCGGCAACAGGATGGCAATGTTGAAGGTGTTGCTGCCGAGGATATTTCCGATCGCCATGTCGGCCGCACCGATCCGAACCGCGACGATCGTCGTCACCAATTCCGGTAGGCTGGTGGTCAGGGCCAACAAGGTACTCCCGACGAACGTTCCGCCCAGCCCGGTGATGTCGGCGATTCGATCCGCCACCGGTGCCAGGTAGCCCGCCGCAATGAAGATGACCACCGTCGTCGCCAGATACAAGCCAATCGCAAAGCTCAGCGACATCGACTTCTCTTCAGCAACTTCTTCCGGGACCTCTTCAACCGTCTCGATCTTTTGGGCCATTTGCTGATCGAGATAAATCAGCCGTACCGAGAACAAGTAGAACACGGCACACAAGATCGGCCCCAACCCCAGGTGCCCGACGTGCAGCGGAATTCCGACGGCATCCCGTTCGAGTAAGAGAAACAGCACCACGATGGTGATCATCGCGATACTGACCATTGCCGACAACGCATGCGCCGCCGACATCGACGTGAACATGCGTGCCTTGGAATGAAACAGTAGATCGACAATCCCCAGAATCAACAGATTGAACAGCGAACTTCCCAGCACGTTGCCCAGCGTCATATCGACACCATGAGCACTATCAGGCAGACGCACCGCATTCACATTGATAGCGAACTCCGGCAAGCTGGTCGCCGCGGCCAACAGCACCAGCCCGGCCAGCGAAGCCCCCATGCCAGACTTCTCGCCGATCACATCGGCTGCCTTCGCCATGAAATTGCCGGCGAAGACAATCACGATGGCGAGTCCCAGAAAGATCAAACTTAATACGCCGAGTTCGCTGCCCATCAGACCTGCTTGTTATTCGTAGATTGGGAAAAACGTGTTGAAGGCAGCTTCGCAGAAGTCGCCTGGATCGTTGAAGCGTCGGTTCTGATTCAAGTCCGACAACTGCTGCATCTGATCGCCACTCAACTCGAAGTCGAAGATCGCGGCGTTATCTTCCAGATGCGCCGGGGAACTGGCCTTCGGAATCACGATCGTTCCCCGCTGAACGGCCCAGCGAAGAAGAACCTGGGCCGGCGATCGTCCTGTTTGCTGAGCGATCTGCTGGACCAAGGCATGCTTCATCAAAGACTCGCTCGGCTGAGCCATGCCCAGGCTGTAATAGGACTCAGCCCCGAATGACGAGAACGCGGTCACCGCGATCTCTTCCGTCGCGCAGTACCGCAGCAACTTCTCTTGCGTCAGCAGTGGATGAAGTTCCACTTGCAAGACGCTCGGTCGAATCCGGGCATACGACAGCAAGTCGCGAATCAACGAGACCCCAAAGTTGCAGACCCCAATGTTCTTGACCAGGTGCGACTCCATCAACTGTTCCATCGCTTGCCAGGTCTCACGAATCGGAACCGGGTGCGGCACCAGCTTCGGCTGAGCGGCATTCGGATCGTAGAACCACTCTGGCGGGTAACGATCTTCAAACGGAACGAACTTCAGGGAGATCGGAAAATGGATCAGGTACAAGTCGACATAATCGAGTCCCAGATCGCTGAGGGTCTTCTCGCACGCCGGGCGAACATGTTCCGCCGCATGGTAAGTGTTCCACAGCTTCGACGTGATCCACAACTGCTCGCGCGTCGCGATCCCTTCGTCCATGACGCGCCGCAGGCCTTCCCCGACTTCTTTCTCGTTGCCGTAGTCGCAAGCACAATCGAAGTGGCGGTAGCCAGCCTTAGCCGCAGCCACAATCACGTCGGCACAATTTGCCTTGTCGATCTTCCAGGTCCCGAGCCCCAACTGGGGCATCTTCGTCGCGTTGTTGAGTGTGATGGTGTTCATGGGGCTTCCAATACAAGCGAGGGTGTGATCGGGGGCATCGGTCACTATAACACATTCAGAATTGCCCATTCGAATGCCCCGGAAGGCGGAACCTTCCGCGTAACAGATCTTCATGCGACTAAGTCTTTGCTTCGATTCTGCCTCTCGACTTGCATGTCGGCGCTTTGCGGGCCAGAATCGTAGTATCTCGCCCAAATTGCCAAAACCAACGAAGGCCTTTCCTCTGGTGGTTTGGCTCCTTCCTTTACGCCCATCACGACCGTCTTCCATCGACGAGGTAGCTTGATGTTCGCCCGAATCGTTCTTACCGCTTTGCTCGCACTGACCAGTGTTGGCCTGTTCGCTCAGCCAGCCCTCGCGATTCCCTATTTCTGGGAAGTCTTCGCCGAGAAGTACGTGCCAGCCGATCCGAAGGAAGAACCTGCCAAGCAGTTTGCTTCGGCCGCGTCGTCGTCCAAGTGCAACGTCTGCCATGTCGACGGAGAAAGCAAGAAGGTGCGTAACGCTTATGGCACCGCGCTCGACGAACTGGTCGACAAAGCCAACTTCGGCAAAGACCGTCTCGAGAACGACAAAGAGAAAGCCAAGGAAGAACTGATCGCCGCTTTCGAGAAGATCGGCCCCATGAAGGTCGACGCCGGCAACGACAAGTCGCCATCCTTCGCCGAGAACATCCAGGCCGGCAAGCTTCCTTCCCAAATCGCCATGGCCGGGCCGATGACGGAACCAATGACCGAGCCAGCCCCAGCCGAAACCCCAGCGGCTGGAATCGCCCTCGATCAGGCCGCCATCGACAAACTGAAGGCCGAGATCAAAGCGGAAGTGAAAGCGGAACTCACCACCGAACTGCGCAAAGGCCTGGCCGATGCGATCAAGGTGCAGTTGCAGGTCATCGAAATTGTGAAAGCCAATCCACTGGCACCGGTCGACGATGCCGCCGAAGAAGAAGCGATCAAGCAGATTGTGGCTCGTGGCGGCCGTGTGAATGTGCTCTCGCAGGACTCAGACGAGAAAGTCGTTTCGTTCCATCTGAGCGACAAGCCAATCGACGATCAGGCTCTGGCCTTGGTCCGTCAGCTTCGTAACGTTGTCGAGATCAACGCTCGCGGAACTGCCGTGACCGACGAAGGGGTCAAGCAACTGGTCGGCCTGCCAAACCTGCAGCGTTTGAACCTGGCCAAGACCAACGTCACCGATGGCGCGCTAATTTACCTGGTGCCGCATACGAAGCTTGAGTACCTGAACTTGTACGGCACGAAGGTTACCGACCAGGGGATCGATGTGCTGGCCAACCTGGTGAACCTGAAGAATCTGTACCTGTGGCAAACGGGTGCCACGCCCGAAGGCGCGGAAGAACTCGAATCGCAGTTGACCGGGCTGGAAGTGAACCTGGGGAGCTAATCCCCTTCCCTGCCCTTAGAAATCAGCGCCCGATTATTCGGCTTCCGGGTGCAAACGAGCGTACGCCTCGTCCGCCCAGGGCGAGTCAGGGTTCAATTCCAAGCACTTCTCCCAGTGGCTGGCCGCTTCGCGTTCGCGCCCCAATTCGTCGAGGGTGCGAGCGAGATGATAATGGGCGTCGCAGTAGTCGTCGTACACTTCAATTGCCTGGCGGAGGGCCGAGACCGCTTCGACCAGGCGTCCCGTTTCTGCCAACACGCAGCCAAGGTTCGCCCGAGCCTCGATCATGTCTGGCTCGAGCTCGATCGCCGTATGATAACGCTCGATCGCTCCGTCGAGATGCCCGGCACGATAAAGCAGTTCGGCCAGACGGAACGAACGGTCGGCACTTGGGCCACCAATCGACAAGGCAGAACGCATGCAGCGAATCGCCTCGTCCAGTTGTTCGTCGTCTTCGTAATCGGCCGCCCGCGATTCCCATTGGTTGGCGGTCTCGGGCAGGTCGTCGCTGGGGTCGACAATCGAGAACGTATCGGTGAAGTCGTCTTCGCGATCGAAATCGAATCGCATCTGTCCGCCTGGCTCGACCAGACCTTCCCCCTGCCGCAGTAAAATGTCGCGTCCTTCGACCATTACCGAAAGTTGCACCAGCGGTCGCTGCACGTCAGGCAGGTATTCCGAGATAGCCGACAACTGCCGTTCGATCCGATCAGGCGACAAACCCGAGGCCAACATGGCGGCCAACTGCTTGGCGGTCGAGACTTCACGATAGTCGAAGTAAGGGAGGCTGCGAACTTGCCGGGCCGGCACGATCAAACCGCGGCGATGCCAACGGCGAATGATCTGCTGCGGGACGCCCAACAGGTCCGATAGCATCGCGGGCGTGTACAGGCGATGTAGCTTCTGGTGAGGTTCGATCAGCCCGAGCCACTGCCACAAGGTGGTCTCGCTGATGAATTGCAGATCGCCGGAAGCCGCTTTCTCTTGAAGATCGGGCGAGATCGCCTGGTCGCCGATGCCAGTCAGGTCGTCTTCACCAAAGACAACCACATCGACCCGGTCGTCAAGCTTTTCGGAGGGATGGGCACCTGCTTCGCGTAGCGCGGTGAAGACCTCGCGGCGCGTCATTCCGGCCAGCTTGCCAACAATGGCAACTCGCTTGCCCGACAGGTCGCCGGTTTCATTTCGATTGGCCGAATCCGTTGCCACGTCCTACCATCCCACGCATCAGGCCGTCGACCTGGCCCCCGTCGCGGGAAACCAGCGTCGCTCAAACCCCTTCATGTATTGCGTTTAGCCTACTGGAATGAGGCCCTGCGGACTAGGCCCGAGGGGGGCCGCAACCTTGTTTCGAGGCCGAAGATGGGTTAGTTATGAAGCACTAGATCTCTCTTTCCCCTGCGAGCTCGAAATGCATCGAATCCCTGGCCACATCCTGCTTCTAGTACTGGCACTAGCGACGCCAGCATCGGCAGCCAACAACTACAACGTGCTGCTGATCGCCGTGGATGACTTGCGGCCCGAGCTTGGCTGCCTCGGTCGAACCCCGACGGTGACCCCTTCGTTGGATCAGCTGGCAGAGCGAGCGGTCGTGTTTCGGAACCATTTCGTCCAAGTTCCGACCTGCGGAGCTTCGCGTTACGCCCTGCTAACCGGACGCAGCCCCGGGCATTCCAAGGCACTGGGGAACGAGGCCCTCTACAGTGGCAAGACGGCGCTTTCCGCAGAGAAGCTCCACGGAGCGCAGTCGTTGCCAGAAATGTTTCGCCGGAGTGGCTATCACACCACCTTGATTGGCAAGGTCTCGCATACGGCCGATGGTAAGGTATACGCCTACAACGGCAAGGGAGATGGTCGCGACGAAGTACCGCATGCGTGGGACGATCTGGCGACACCTTATGGTCCCTGGAAACGAGGCTGGGGAGTCTTCTTCGCCTACGCGAACGGCAAGCATCGCGAAGATGGCCAAGGGCATCACGATCTGATGCAGTTCACGGTGGAAGAGGACTCGGACCTTCCCGATGGCATGTTGGCCGACACGGCGATCGAAAAGCTGAAAGCGTATCAACAGAACGGTAAACGATTCTTCATGGGGCTGGGACTGATCAAGCCCCACTTGCCCTTCGTTGCCCCGAAGCAAGACTGGGAAGCGGTCGATGCGATGAAGATCGAACCCGCCCCCAACGCTGCCCGACCAGAAACCAAGTATTGGCAGAACTCCGGCGAGTTCTACAAGTACAACGCTCCTTTCCCGAAGTCGCGTCCGCTGGCGAAAGAAGATCAAGTCACCGCACGCAAAGCGTACCTGGCATGTGTCCGGTACACCGACCGACAAATTGGAAAAGTGCTGAAAGCCCTCGACGAAACCGGCCTGGCCGACTCGACGATTGTGATCGTGTGGGGCGATCATGGCTGGCATCTCGGCGAGAGCGCCGTCTGGGGCAAGCACACCTCGCACGAACGTGCCTTAAACAGCCCGCTGCTGATTCGGGTACCGGGGGTGACCGATCAGGGGGAAATCACGGAAAGCCTGGCCGAGACGCTCGATATCTACCCCACTCTGGTCGATCTGTGCGAACCTTCTTTCCAGCAGACGGTGCATCCACTCGATGGGACCAGCCTCGGGCCGATTCTTCGTCAGCCGAAAGCAGCGGTCCGCGATATTGCGATCAGCTACTGGAACGGTAACCAGGTCAGTGTCAGAAATGCCGACTATCGGCTGATCTTCCGCCGCAAGGGAGATAGCCCCAGCGATTTGGAACTGTACGATATGCATCAGTCGCCGGACCCACTGAAGAACCTGGCGGATGAGAAGCCAGAAGTTGTCTCGACGCTGCTATCTGCAGTGCAGGATGCGTTGCACCCATGAAATTGCCGATTGACCTCCACTTTCTCCGTCGTCCTTTCGAACGGCGAACTCCCCCGGGCTCGGCCCCTGGTACGGCGGCCCAACCTGATGAGGAAGTGCACAGCCATATCCACCTGATCGCGTTCGGCCCCAACGATTTCGAAGAAGCCGAGGTCCGCGATGCCGACGATGTCCGGGCATACCTCGGCAACTACGACATCACGTGGATTCATGTGCATGGCCTGGGCGACACCTCGCGGCTGAGGCAGTTGACTTCGATGTTCGATCTGCATCCGCTGGTTTATGAAGATATTTTGCATCCGCATCAGCGAGCGAAAGCGGAAGAGTACGAAGACTATGCCTTCCTTGTGGTCCGCATGGTGGAAGTCGATCCGCGTCTCGATACACGGCAGCTCAGTATGGTGGTTGGCGACAACTACATCTTAAGCGTGGAAGAAGCAGGTCCCCACGATCGACTCGAGCCGGTCCGGACACGTTTGCGGAAGTCGATCGGCAAGATTCGTCAGATGGGGCCTGACTATCTTTCGTATGCCTTGATGGACTCGGTCATCGACCACTATTTCCCGGTGGTCGAATCTTTCGGCGATCGGCTCGATGAAATCGATGATCCGCTGGCGGCCGGTTACACGACCAACCTCATTCCCGAGATTCAGCGGATTAGCAGCGACCTGCTCACCATCCGAAGGAACCTGCTTCCTCATCGTGAAGCGATCCGCAACCTGATGGCCTTGAGCTTCACCCGGTATACCGACAACACGTGCGTCTTCTTGCGAGACGCCGACGACCATATCTCGCAGCTTCTCGACGCGGTCGATACCTATCGGCAAATATGCTCGGACATGCGTGACTTCCACTTCGCCATGACCAGCCAGCGTGCCAACGAGGTGATGAAGACCCTGACCATCATTGCCACCGTGTTCATTCCGCTGAGCTTCATCGCCGGGGTGTATGGGATGAATTTCTCCGATATGCCGGGGCTCAATTCGCAATATGGTTACGAGGCCTGTCTCGGGCTGATGGTCTGTGTGGCCGGGGTGCTGATGGGCTGGTTCTATAGTCGCGGCTGGTTTCGTGGGTGAACCATTGCAACCGTCGTCGGAGAATAACAGAGACAAACCGTCAGAAAGCGGGGGAAGGTGAGACTTTTCCCGTCGATTCTGGCCAATTTTGGCGGTTCCCTTACGAAAGACTTTCGGCCGAAAAACGTCCCTCACCTCTGTTGAGGGGGATGAAAAGCGATTAATCTGGGACGAGTCCTCGTCTTTCAGCAAACCGGTGCGGTAAACTGAAAAGAACTCGTCTGACGGCAACAGCAACGCAAGCCGCCCCTGCAAGGATAGAGAAGCTCCTCGATGGTAGCTCCGTGGAACACTGAGGCAATCGACTCGCAATTTAAGGTCGTGACGCCGGAAAACATCGCGTTCAACTACCAAGTCGCGGGACCATTCCGTCGGTTGCTTGCCTTCCTTCTCGATCTGTTCATTCGCCTGGCGGTAGTGGTCGCGTTCTTCATCTTGCTGGGTGTTCTTGGCGTCGGCAACGCTTTCGTTCAAGCAGGCCTCGGCGACTTGATGATGGCCCTGGGAACGTTGGCGGTCTTCTTCTTCAACTGGTTCTACATGGCCGCGTTCGAGTACTGGTGGAATGGTACGACGCCTGGTAAACGCTTGTTGAACCTGCGTGTGACGACCGACGAAGGGGAGCCGATCAATCTGTTTCAATCCGCCGTGCGAAACTTGTTTCGTTACGTCGATATGTGGCCGATGGTGCCGTTGCCGTTTGCCTGGATGCGCGAGCAGATGACCGCCGATCCGATTGTGGTCACCTTTCTGTTTGCTTTAATCGTGCCGATCTTCAACAACCGCTTCCAGCGTATTGGCGACCTGATCGCCGGAACGATGGTGGTGATCGAAGACCGATCGTGGCTGATGAAGGTCGCCAAGATCGAAGACGATCGGGCCCGTTTGCTGGCGGACTATATTCCCCCGAACTTCGTTGCCCCACGCAGCATGGTCAAAGCGGTGGCAACGTACGTCGAACGTCGCCGCTACTTCACCACCGCGCGCCGCCGCGAGATCGCCCGGCATCTGGCCGAACCGCTTCTGGAAAAGTTTGGTCTGCCAGACGATACCAGCTACGATTTACTTCTGTGCGCCTTATATTACCGCACGTTCCTGTCGCGTCATTCGTCGGATGGGGTGCGGGATGATGGTCAATTGCTGCAAAATCCAGAGCAACGTTCTCCGTATGAAAATGCCTCGGACAAACCTCCGGTAAGCGTCAGCTAAAGGAACAACCCGTTGAAAGTTGCCCAACTAATCGAGAAACGCCGCGTGCATTGGCAAGAGCTAGAGAATCTCTGCGCTCAGATGTCAAGCTCGCGTAAGAAGTCGATTGGTGCCCGCAACATTGCTCGGTTCGCGGCACTCTACCGGGCAGCTTGTGCCGACCTGGCGTTGGCCGACAGCTATCAGCTTCCGCCGAACATCGTCGACTACCTGCACAAACTGGTCGGCCGCGCTCACGGACAACTCTATCGCAGCCAGCGGGTCGACTGGTCGAAGGTGGGCGACATCCTCTTTCGCCAGATCCCGCGCGAGATTTTTAACGACCGCTGCGTGCAGCTAACGTTCTGGATGTTCTGGACCGTCTTCCTGCTGACCGGCTTCATGGCGGCTCACCCCGATCGTTTCCCCAACTTTGCAGCGGAAATCGTCGGGGCCGAAGCGCTCGACATGTACGAGCAAATGTACGCCGATGCTCCCAGCAGAAGCGGCGGCCCGACTGCGGCTGGTGCGGCGTTCTATGTCGAGCACAACACCAGCATCGGCATCAAATGTTTCGTCGTCGGTATCACCGTGATTGGTGGGATCTGCGTGTTGCTATTCAACGCAGCGACCCTCGGAGCGACGTTCGGCTACATGGCCAGCCCCAGTGTGACCCCTGAGACAAGCCAACACTTCTTCGAGTTCGTCGCGGCGCATGGTCCGTTCGAATTGACCGCGATCGTTCTGGCCGCCGGAGCTGGCCTGCGGATCGGCTTCTCGTTGATCAGTCCTTATCATAAAGAAGAAACCCTGCTGGAAGACGAAGTCCCCGCAGGGCAAGAGAGCCTGTACGACAAATCGCGCCGAGTCGCTTACGAACGGATCGATTCGCTGCGGATGGGTGCCAAGCGAGCGTTGCCGGTGATGGGAGCCTCGGCCTGTTTATTCATCCTGGCGGCGATGATCGAAGCCTGGATCTCTCCTTCGATATTGCCCCAAGCCGCGAAGCAAACGATCGCGATCTTTTGCAGCGGGCTGTTGATGGTCTACTTCATCGTGCTTGGCTATCCACGAAGGGAATCTAGTGCAGCTCGATAAGACCAGAATTGCGATCCGCGAACGCGAACTGCTCGAGATCTACGATCTGGCATTGGTCGTGATGCGCGTCTATTGGTGGAAGATCGTCCAGGCGATCGCCATCACCGCGATTCCATTGACGTTTCTGAATGCGGCTTTGCTCTGGTCGATGGAACCAGACCTGGTGGTCGACGACACCGCCGGGGCGTTCCTTGTTTACATGTGCTGCCTCATCTTTCTGGAAGCACCTCTGGCAGGTCTGCCGATCACCATGCTGCTGGGCGATGCCTTGTTTCACGATAAGCCTGACTGGCGACGCATGGCGTCTGGTCTGTGGCCAGTGGTGCCGCGTGTGTTTTGGATTGTGGCCGTGCTGCGGGCAATCTTGCCTGGCATGGGGCTCGCGCTGATTGCTTCCTTTGAAGACGACCCGGTCGCCGGAACGTTCCTCTTCTTCGCGTGCTGTTACGCTGGCATCCTTCGCGGAGTGCGACCCTACATCAGCGAGATCCTGGTGCTGGAACGCAACCCGGTCTTCTCGAAAAACAAAGACGCCATCACGGTCGGCCGACGTAGTTCGGCTTTGCATCAACCCAACTTTGGCGACTTGATCATCCGCGCGATGGCCGCCGGTGCGTTCAGCGTGCTGCTGACAGCCAGCGTGGTGATGAACGTGTTCGGTCTACGTGGGTTTGTCTTCGGCGAGTGGAACTGGAACGACATGTTTCTGTTTGTCTGGTTTCCTTGCGCCTTGTGGCTGGTTGTCGCCTTCATGACCGTGGTCCGTTTCCTCTGTTATCTCGATCTGCGAATTCGCCGCGAAGGATGGGAAGTCGAGCTGGTATTGCGGGCCGAGGCCTCGCGTATGAAGGAGGTCGCCGGATGAATTCGACTTCCTTAATTCGCGTCACCTTTGTGGTCCTTCTGGTGAGTTGTCTTTGCCAGGCAAGTTCCGCCCAGACGTTCGAGCGTTTGCTGGTCGATGGCGATCAAGCGATCGATAGTCCGGTCGAACAGGGACGCGAGGCACTGTCACGATTGCCGCAAGCCAACTGGTACGACAGTGAGTCCGACAACCTCCGAGGGCTGCCGATTCCTGGCGAGGCGAAGATGCCCGACTCGCAGCCAGGCACCGCCCTCAAACCGAAGGCTCCCAAACCGATCGCACCGGCCGGCGGAACCTCATGGTTCTCTGGGCTGGGCGACTTCTCGTTCGCTTCGTTCATCATGTATGGCATGCTGATCGCCGTATTGGGGGCGATCTGCTATCTGATTTTCAACGCCGTTCGCAATGGATCGGCCGTTGCGTCGCGATCGAAAGTCGAAGAGACTCCGCTGGAAGACACCACGCGGCAAGTCGACCGCGTCGAGCACCTCCCCTTCGAAGTGAAGAAGAAGGATGGCAACCTCCGCGAAGAAGCCCGTCGCTGTTACGAAGCAGGCAACTTCAACGAAGCGATCGTCTACTTGTTCAGCTTCCAACTGCTGGAACTCGACAAGGGGCACGTGATTCGCCTGGCAAAAGGGAAGACCAATGGTCAGTACCTGCGTGAAGCAGGCCGCAATCGCGAACTGCGTCCGATCCTGCAGCAAACGATGAACGCCTTTGAAGACGTATTCTTCGGGAATCGTGACCTCACACGCGATCGCTTTGAACGCTGCTGGGAACAACTTCCCCGGTTCGATCAAACCTTAGCCGGAGGAACCGCTTGATGGCTCGTTTCCGGCATCTTCATTGGTTGTTCCTCCTGCTAATCAGCACCGTCGTCAGCGGGTGCAGCGAAAACGCGGAGATCCTGCCAACCGTCTACGGCAAGCGTTCCGGCACCGCGGGAAGCAGTGTGAACGGTACCCGCGCCCTTTCCGAGATGTTCAAGGAAGCAGGCTTCAGCGTTCGCAGCTACGGCGTCGTTTCGCCTCGCATGCTTCGCTCGGATATCATTGTCTGGTTTCCGACCGATTTTAATGGTCCAGACGAAGACCTGCGGAATGCGATTTTGAACTGGATGGAGGCAGGAGAAGCCCGAACCTTTGTGATCGTGGGGCGCGACTTCGACGCTTCGATCCGCTATTGGAGCGAAGTGATCGAAACGGTCGATGCCGATAAAAAGCTTGATGCGATGCGTCAACGAAGCCTGGCGATTGAAGACTTCGATCAGCTTCGTAACTACCAAACCGCGAAGAGTGACTACTACTTCTACCAGACCGATCGCGCCACGCCGCAGCGTGTGGTGAAGAACCTTTCCGGTCCATGGGCCGAAGAGATCGACGCCTCGAAGACACGGATCGAACTGAACTCGAAGATGATCCCGGCGACGTACGATTCGATCTACGAAGAATACGACGAAGAGGACGAGAACGCTCCCCCTTTTTACATGATCGAAGATCAAGAGGTCTTGCTCGCTGGTGATGGCGAACCGATCGCGGTCTGGATGGGAAGCGAATATAGCGACAGCCAGATCATCTTGATAAACAACGGTTCGTTTCTATTGAACTTGCCGCTGGTCAATCCGGAACATCGCAAGCTGGCCGGCAAACTGATCAACGAATGCGATCTTTACTACGAGACCGAATCGGTCGCCTTCCTCGAAACGGATGGCGCGGTTCGCGTGCTCAACGCCGACGAATCGACCGACGGCAACACCGGCTGGGAGTGGCTCTCGAAGTGGCCGCTGAACCTGGTTGGCTTGCAGATGGCGTGGTGGTTGATCGTCCTTTGTTTCGCCTTGTACCCGATCTTCGGCCGGCCCAAACGATTGCCAGCGGCCGAGACATCCGACTTTAAGAAGCATGTCGAAGCGGTCGGAGATTTGCTCCAGGCCACCGACGATCATGGTTATGCCCAACTCCGATTGCAGCAATATCATCAGGTCATGAAGGGAGACGCCGTCTATCGCCGCTCGAAGACGCGACGCACCGACGGCAACTAATTCTCCCTTCCCTGCCCTTACATCCTTTGAATATCACGAAGTAAGCCACGCGGCGTTAGTCACGATAAGCGAGCATCAATGAGTAGTCCTACGCCTGAAATTATCGAGTTCGCCTGTTCCGGATGCGGTAAGAAACTGCGTGTCGGTCAGGACGCGGTTGGCAAGAAGGCCCGTTGCCCCCAGTGCGATAACGTTCAGATCGTTCCTTCAGCCAGCGAAGCCGCTCCACCGGCTCCGGCAGAACCAGCCGCCGAGCCGCCGATCGTTTCCTCGACCGAAGCCGACGATCAGTCTTACACGGGCAGCGTGTTCGACGCGATCGAAAGTTCGTCCTCGATGCCGCCCGCCCAGAGCGCACCGTCGGTCGAACCGCAGCGTCCGGTCACTTCGCTTAAAGGGCACCATTCGGACGACACCGCATTCTCGGAAACGCGGGAACTGTTCCAGCGAATCACCGACGAGATCTCGAAGATTTATGTCGGTCAGGAAGAACTGGTTCTCGGGACGCTTGTTGCCCTGTTCAGCGGCGGCCACGTGCTGATTGAAAGTGCTCCTGGTCTCGGCAAGACGCTCTTCGTCCGCACGCTGGGCCGCGTCCTTGGCTGTAACTTCGGCCGGGTGCAGTTCACCGCCGACTTGATGCCATCCGATATCACGGGTGCTCCGTACTTCGACATGAAGGCGAACGAGTTCCGCTTCCGCCCTGGCCCGATCTTCACGCAGCTTTTGCTGGCGGACGAAATCAACCGCTCGCCTGCCAAGACGCACGCTGCCTTGCTGGAAGTGATGCAGGAATTCCGCGTGACGATCGATGGCACCAGCCACAAGATCGAACGACCATTTCTGGTGATGGCGACGCAAAATCCGATCGAGTCGGAAGGCACCTACAACCTGCCGGAAGCCCAGCTCGACCGCTTTATGTTCAAGCTGAATTTGGACTATCCAAGCGAATTGGAAGAAGCGGAAATCTTGAAGCAGCACAGCCAGCAAGTCGATCTCGGCAAGCGGCTGGAAGAAGAACTGGAAGTGATCACCTCGCCAGAAAAGATTCTGGAAGTGACGCGGCAAAATGGCGACGTGCTGATCGCCGACAAACTGATCGACTACATCAACAAGATCGTACGTCTGACGCGTACCTGGCCGCAGTTCCATTTGGGTGCTTCGCCTCGTGCCGGGATCACCCTGATGCAGGGAGCCCGCACGTTGGCCGCCTTCAATGGCCGTGACTATGCCGTGCCGGACGATGTCGTCCAGATCGCTCTGCCAGCGCTACGACACCGCGTGGTGCTTTCGGCAGAAGCGGAAGTGGAAGGCCATTCGGTCGACGAACTGCTGACGGAACTGATCCGTACGATCGAGGTGCCTCGTCTGTGATCTCGTTCTTCACTGACCTTTTCACCGGACTGTGGACCAACGTCCTCACCCAGCCGACGACCCAATTGGTAGCCATGTTGCTGCCCTTGGCGGTCCTTGCGCGCTGGTGGCGGACGACACCCAGCATCTGGCTTGCGTTGACCTTCGCCGCATTGATGCCGGTCCCGGTGATCGCCATCCTGTTGGCGGACGCCACAAGCCTATTGATCCCGATTCTGGTCATGATCGCTCTGGCGGCAAGTGTCGGGGTATTCTCGTTCATTCAGTTCCTCGCGTACGCGGCGGGCTGGGATCGCTTTCAACTCAAGGCGGTTCCGTTCGGGAAGAGGATCTGGCTGGGCCTTTCAGCGATGGCCTTGCTGTCGATATGTATCCTGGTCGTGTTCGCAACGGTCGGCAACTCGTTGACCTGGATCGCGTGGGTCCTGGTTGGCTTGAACCTGGTGATCACGCTAGTCGCGGCGATCGATCTGGCCAGTTTGCCAAACGCCAAAGACTTTCAAGTCGAACGCGAGACCTCACGAATTGCCTCGCTGCTGAAGAAGCAGAAAGTGGTTCTGACGATTACCTACAAAGGACCACTCGCGCTGCACATGTTCGTCCGAGACGACGTTCCGCAGCAGTTCCAGGCCATCCCGGAACAGTTCAGCTTGAACGTCGAACCGCGGAGCCGCACGACAGTCCATTACGAAATGGAACCGACCGAGCGGGGATCATTCACGCTCGACCAGGTATTTCTGCAAGTCGACAGTCGCCTGCGTTTTTGGAAGAAGATCGTCAAGCTGCCATGCCACGTGGCGATCAACGTCTATCCCGACATGAAGCAGTTGGCCGAATATGCCTTGCTCGCGCGGACCAATCGCTTGAGCCTCGTTGGTGTGCGTCGCACGCGAAAGGTGGGACAGGACCACGATTTCGAACGTCTGCGTGACTATACCCGCGACGACAACTACAAGCATATCGACTGGCGAAGTACGGCCCGTCGACGCCGCTTGACGGTTCGCGAGTTCCAAACCAGTCAGAGCCAACGCATCATCTTCATGGTCGATTGCGGCCGCATGATGACCAATCAGGCCGATGGGATCAGCCTGCTCGACCACGCGTTCAACGCGATGTTGATGCTCAGCTATGTCGCCCTGCGGCAAGGTGATTCGGTCGGAGCGATCTTATTTTCCGACCGGGTACACAAGTACGTTCCGCCGAAGTCGGGCGCGAACCACATGAACCATTTGCTGCACGCCAGCTACGACCAGTTCCCGAACCTGGTCGAGTCTCGCTACGACGAAGCATTCATGCATTTGCGAACCAACTGTCGCAAGCGTTCGCTCGTGGTGTTGATCAGCAACGTGATCGACGAAGTGAATTCGCATCAGATCGAACAATACCTCAGCACGCTGGTCGGGCGACATTTGCCGCTGGGCGTGCTGCTGCGAGATCATCGCTTGTTCGATGCGGCCGAGAATGAGAAGCCGTACGGGCCGGAGCTATTCCGAGCCGCGGCCGCCGCCGAGATCCTGACGTGGCGGCATCATGTGCTGACCGATTTGAGCCACAAGGGCGTGCTCGCGCTCGATGTCTTCCCAGAAGATCTGACGGCCAACCTGGTCAATCAGTACCTGGAAATCAAAGCGCGGCATCTGCTGTAAGCGATTAACGCCGCAGCGTCTTATCGTCCGCCTGAATTCGTTTGGCGACCGACCACCCGCGGAAGCCTTTGCCTTGATAGATGGTCACGGCATGCTTGCGGCCGTTGCCAACTTCGATCTCGACATCTTCCAGCGGCTCGACCGACGCGAAAGCAAGTCGTAGCGGCGGTGGGAGCTCTTCGTTTTGATGGGTGACCAGCAGCAGGTCCTGGCCATCGACGTTCTGTGGTCCGCCCCAGATGTCGTACTGCGAGAGCGGAAAGTCATTGTCGCCCCACAGGTAAACTTTGGGATGCTGCGGCATGTAGAAAGCAAGTTCGGATGCGACAGCACGTCCGGCGGCCACGATCATCGGCGTCGATTCGGGCGAGCGATCTTTCAAACGGGCACCCACTTCGGTGCCTAGTTCTTCCCAGCCACGCAAGCGAACAATCACGTCAACCTTACTGCCATTCAAGCCCATCGGCTTCAGGGCGAAGGGAATCGCATAGGTGCCAACAACAAACAAGGCACCGAAAATGGCCGCGTACTTCAAACGCCATTCGGCTGGCTGCAGCACCATCTTCGGCAGCGATACCCGGCCCAAAGCCCAGGCAGCCACCAGGATGATCCCGGCACTGAAGAACGGCGCTGGCCAGTTTAGTTCTAAACGTTGCTTCAAGCTTAAGCCCACCACCAGGATCAGCGGCAAGGCACTCATGCACAGCAGGTAACGTTCTCGACGGCCCAGGTCTCTGAACGACAACAGCCCGAACAGGCCCACCGCAGCGACCAGAAAGAAGGTCACCGGCGAAAGCACTCCGAACAGTCCGCCAACGAATTCCAGCGAGATCACCACGCGGCGCAGTGCCGAGACAGGCTCGCCCTGGAAGTGCTCGCTGGTGTGCTGCACCGTAACCCAGTCGTGCTGGTAATTCCAATAGACGACCGGCAGCAGGAACAACAACGCACCGATCGCACATATATACAAACCGGGCCGAATCGCCTCGAAGCGATCTTCTTTGGAAAGCAGGACGAACAAACCGCCGAACACCAGCATGCCGACCATGGTTTGCTTGGTCAGCAGACCGAGGCCAATGACGACCATCGTGATCAGTAACCATTTGCCGCGATCTTCGCCTCGTTCGAGCAGTCGCCAGAAGGCATACATGGCGACGCTCCAGAAGAACAAAAACGGAGCATCGATGGTCATCAATAGGCTCATCGCTACGTTGCCCGGCGTCAGTGCGGCAAGCAACATCGCCCAGAAGCCGACTTGGGCGTCGTACATACGGCGAGCAAGGAGAAACAGAAATCCGAGGCTACCGGTACCGAGCAACACAGCAGGCAATCGGACGGCGAACTCGTGATCGCCAAACAGCCGTGTCGAAAGCCCGATCAACCAGGCAATCATCGGCGGCTTGCTGAAGTAGCCATAGTCGAGCTGACGCGACCAATCCCAGTAATAGGCTTCGTCATGCACCAGGTCGAATGGATCGAGTGCCAAGTACAGCAGGCGAAACAGTCCGAGCCCCACCAGAAACCACAGGGCGCGTCGCGACCAGAGCGGGTTGTCGACGGAAGGCGAGGCTAGATCGGCAGTCGTTTCGTTCATGCTTGCTTATCAGTTTCGGTTGACGCGCCAAACCAGCAGCGCACCGACTGCCAGAAGGACAATGTTCGCAATCCAAACCGGGGCAGAACCAAATGTTCCGTCACGCGCGGTTTGTTCGCCGACCACCAGCAGCGGATAGTACAGCAGCAAGATCGGCAGGAAGCAGGTAAAGAACGTCGAGACGTTGTCGGACGAACGACGCCAGATCGCGACCGGCATCCCCATACAAACGAAGCAAAACACACCAAACCCATTCGCCAGGCGACGTTGCCGCTCGGCTTGCAGTCGGTAAAGTCGGTTTTGGTGATGACTGACGTGCCGCCTGGCATGCCCGATCGTTTCTTCGTCACCAGCCGCCTCGGCGTTGGCCAGGCTTTGCTTCCCTTCTTCGATGATCTTTTGTTGCCGTTCGATCTGTCTTGGGATTGCATTGAGGGTGAGGTTCGCCGGTGAGGCGCTGTTTTCGTCCATCTCGATCGAGTTCAAATGATCGAGGTAAATGACTTGTTCGTCCGGGAAGTCGATCGATTGTTCGCCGCCGTACTCAACCGAACCATCGCGGCAGATCAACTGCAGCACGCCTGTTTCCGGATCGGTTCGCAGCTCGGCCTCGGCCACTTCCACGAAGATGGATGGCTGCGTATCGGTTGCGGCGATCGTGAAGCGAGGGCTGACCATCACCCGGTCGCGGACCGTCTTCACCGAGACATCGAAGCCAGACATCTTGAAGCTTCGTTTCGCCCTAAGCATGCCGTAGACGGTGTCGTCGAGCGACTCGGCGACCACGCGGTGCATGTTCGGACGCGACCAGCTGGCGCAGGCATCGTACATCCAGAAAGTGAAGAAGCTGAAAAAGTATGCCAGTGCTAGCACCGGCCACATCAGCTCCATCGGATTGATCCCCGCTGACTTAACAGCGGTGATCTCGTTGGTGGCGGACATCCGGCCGAAGAGGGTACAGACCGCAAACAGCATGCAGCCAGGGATCGTGTACCGCAGCATCTCGGGGATGAAGTAAGGAAGCATATTCAGGATCACGCCCGGAGGCAGACCCTTTTTCAGCCCTTCATTCACACCGCCACCGACGGTCATCAGAAGCACAGTTATTCCGAGGCAGAGCAGGAAGACCTTGAGGATCTCCCACAGAACGTACCTCTGAATCGTGGTCAACATCGATCGAATGCTTCGTTTAGGCGGCCGAAGTGGTGCGAGTATTTCCAGTAGACGCGGCATCGCGAACGGACGAGAACGGCACCGTGTCGGGGTTCTCGCTGCGTTGGCGAACCGGCGGTTTCCAGCCGTACATCACCACGTACAAAGTGAGGCCGGTAAAGTAGACAATCGCCCCACTCCAAGCAATATCACTAAGATAATGCCCCCCTTCGGCGATCCGGGATGCCCCCACTCCCATTCCACAAGCGAGGCCCAACACAAATACGCCGGCGGCCAGTTTTCGGTTCTGACGAAGCAGCAAAAAGGCTGGCAACAGGAAGACAAATCCCATCGAGGCATGCCCGCTGGGGAACGACTTGGCCATCTCGTAAGGGCCAATCGTGCCAGGCGGAACGTAGTCTTGCCCGCCACCAAACGCGACCGTATCGCACGGCCGTGGGCGTCCCCAATAAGGCTTTAAAACTGAGTTGATCAGGATGCCTGGTCCGATGACGATTGCCAGCAAGCAGAATAGCGCACCTTTCCGCCACGTATGCAAGCGGGCGAAGACAAAGCTCCCCAGGAAGGCGACGCCGCTCAAGCTGCCGAAAACGACCGCGGGAAACGGGCCATAGTTGTAAATCGTGGTCGCAACGATCGATTCGCGATAGGGAAACGGATTCCCTTCCGCGCTGTAGAACAAATGGGTCGTGGCGGGATCGATGGCGGTCAGATAGCACAGCGTGGTGATCGCGGCCAGCAGCATCAGGGGAATCAGAGCCATCCCCAACAGAAGGCGTGCCAGCGAACCGTCGCTAGAGGGCAACCGTTCCATTCCAGATGCATGAGATTCAGACATAGTCAGCGCGTCAGCAGGCTCAGACGGAGAAGGCAGAATCCAATTGGTATCTATTTTCTGCATCGACCTGTGGGCCTGACGTGTTGAACCGAATTAAGTCGGTTTCCCGAATCGAGACAGGTCGCATCGACACGAAATCGACCCGCGGGAATTACTACTACCCGAGATTGGGGACTCGATGCAAGACACATCCGCATTCACACGACGCTAGCACGCGTTGCTGGAATTACGTGCCGGCGACAAAGAACAGCGCGATAAGCCCGCCCAGAATCACGCCGCCACCAAGGCATCGAGAAAAGATCGACGACGCCACAATCCAATGGCCAATCCAGATTCCCAGTGCCAGCACCAGGGCGCAGCCAATGGTCAGGCCTGCCAGCAATGACAGCGATAAGGTCGGTGCCCGATAGATCATCCCGTGGGCATACCCATGAAACAAACCGCATCCAGCCACGACGATTGCCAGCATCAATTCGGGATACTTCCAACCAACCGCCAGCAAGATACCGAGAATGATCATCGAGATCGCGACCCAGGTTTCGACCCACGGAATGGCGATCCCGCTACCGTTGAGACCTGCCCCGGCCAGCATGCTGGTCAGAAAGACAATCGGCACGGCGATGATCGAACCCTTCTCGACATGCACGGCCAGAATGCCGATGGCGAGCATTGCCAGCAGATGCTCAGCACTGAACCAGGGATGCAGGATCCCATCCAGAAAGCTGCTACCAGTAACGATTCCGTCCAGCGAACCGGCCCACGCGATCGAGCAGGAGGCCAGCAGCAGCGTTAAAGCTCCGAGTTGTCGAGCAACATTCATAGAAGGCAACTCTTCGCAGATCAGGGACAATCGTTGCTTGGATTACGACATCGACGACGACGTTCCTAGCAAGCTATGAACGGCCGCTTGCACATCGTCTTGCCGCATCAGGCTTTCACCTACCAGCACGGCATCGACATCGTTGTTCTGGAGCAGAATTATATCGTCGTGCGTGAAAATACCACTCTCGCCGACCAAAACGCGGTCGTCCGGAATCTGCTGTCCAAGACGGATCGTGTGGTGAAGATCGACCTCGAAGGTTCGCAGGTCACGGTTGTTGATCCCCACCAGCCTGGCCCCAATGTCGAGCACGCGCGACACGTTCTCTTCGTCGTACAACTCAACCAGGGGTGTCATGCCGAGTTCGCAGATCTGATCGTGCAGCGACTTCAGCGCGGTATCGTCCAAACACTCGGCAATCAAAAGCACGGCATCCGCGCCGGCAGCTCGGGCTTCGACGACCTGGTACGGGTCGAGCACGAAGTCTTTCCGCAGAATCGGCAGAGCAACTTCCTGACGTATGGCGACCAGGTAGTCGAGGTGACCTTGAAAGAACGACTCGTCGGTCAAGCAGCTAATGCAGGTCGCCCCGGCTGCTTCGTAATCCTTGGCAATCTGCACGGGATGGAAGTCAGGTCGAATGAGCCCTTTCGATGGGCTCGCCTTCTTCACCTCGGCGATCAGTTTGACCGGACCATCCGCGGCCAACGCCCCCAGGAAGTCGCGGGCCGGAGGGGCGTCGGCGATGCGTGCCTCGACTTCGGTCAGCGAACGTAGCGCCTTGGCGGCGGCAATCTCTTCCCACTTCTTGGCAACAATCTTGTCGAGGACGGTCGGGGCAGACATCGCGGTCTTTCGCGTGGATTAATGACGGAAGTGGCGAACGCCGGTGAACAGCATCGGCAACTTGTGCTCGTTACAAGCGTCGATCACTTCTTGATCTCGCTTCGAGCCGCCTGGCTGGATGAACGCTTTGACGCCTGCCTTGGCGGCTTCGTGAATCGAATCGGGGAACGGGAAGAACGCGTCACTGGCCAGCACGCTGCCAGGTGCGCGATCGCCTGCCTTTTCAATCGAGATCTGGACCGAGTCGACGCGGCTCATTTGCCCTGCCCCGGCACCGATCAGCGATCGATCCTTGCACAAGACAATCGCGTTCGATTTGACGAACCGGCAAATCTCCCAGGCAAACAACAGTTCCTGACGCGTTGCTTCGTCGACGGGCGTGTTGGTAACGACCTGCCAGGTACTTGGGTCGTCTGGAGTGAAGTCGGTGTTCTGAACGAGCAAACCACCTTCGATCCAGCGCGACTGGAATTCTGGACGAGCCCCTTCCAGCGGACCGACTTCCATCAAGCGAACATTGGCCTTCCACTTGGGCTTGGTGGTCAAGA
This sequence comes from Bremerella cremea, assembly GCF_039541315.1. Classification (GTDB taxonomy): domain Bacteria; phylum Planctomycetota; class Planctomycetia; order Pirellulales; family Pirellulaceae; genus Bremerella; species Bremerella cremea. Next base: position 2,265,252 of record NZ_BAABFZ010000003.1, read on the forward strand.
TTTCGACTGCTTCTGGCGTGAAGCCTGGTGCGGCGATCGCTTCGACAAACAGGCCCGGCGTCGACAAGTATTCGGCCGTGGCGGCGTCGACCTGCTGGTTCATGCCGATGACGCTTCCGAAGGCGCTCAGCGGATCGCCCAGCATGGCCTTCTCGCAAGCTTCCGACAAACTCGCTGCGGAAGCCGCACCACAAGGATTGTTGTGCTTGATCACCGATACCGCCGCATCGGGCAAACCGCGAGCGATGGCCAGGGCGCTGTCGAGGTCGAGCAGGTTGTTGTACGAAAGTTCTTTGCCGTTGAGCTGCTTGGCATGCACCAGCGAAGCCCCAGAGAACTTCGGCACGGCGTACAGAGCACCTTGCTGATGTGGGTTCTCGCCGTAACGCAGCACGGCGGTTCGTTCGTAGGTCGGACGCAGCGTTTCGGGAAAGGCGCTCTCTTCGTCTTTCTCGAAGTAGTTGGCGATGGCGGCGTCGTAGGCAGCCGTATGTGCGAAAGCAGCGGCGGCCAGCTTGCGACGCAGACCGAGGCTCGTTTTGCCACCTTCCTTCAGCTCTGCCAGGATCTCTGGGTATTGGCAAGGCTTGCACGCGATGGTCGTGAACGCGTGATTCTTGGCAGCGGCACGCACGAGGCTTGGACCGCCGATGTCGATCTGTTCGATCGCTTGGGCATCGGTCACGCCTGGCTTGGCGATCGTTTCTTCAAACGGGTACAAGTTCACCACGACCAGCGGGATCGCGAAGATGCCATGTTCACCGATCGCGGTCATGTCGTCGTCGCGATCGTGGCGGCACAAGATACCGCCGAAGATCTTGGGATGCAGCGTCTTCAGACGGCCGTCCATCATTTCGGGGAACTGCGTGTATTCGGTGACGTCTTTCACCGGGATCTTGGCTTCTTCCAGGTGACGCCGTGTTCCACCGGTGCTGTAGATCGTAACCCCTGCTTCGACCAGCCCTTGAGCGAATTCCGTCAGACCTTCCTTGTTGCTGACGCTGATAATGGCATTTTGAATAACAGGGTCGTGAGACATCGCAGAACCAACCTAAATCTATATATCGGGGACTGAACCCAACGGAGAGAATCAGTCCCCTTTGTAGGCTGGCGCAAGGGAAATCGTCAACCACCCAAACACCGCTATAGGGGGTAGACCGCGGCAAATCCCAGGGGCGTCTGCCATCGACGCCCCAGCCCAGTGGCAACTACGACACGACGCCCTGGTCTTCTTCCATCATGTCGCGCATGTCGCGGACGTTCTCGTTGATCTGGAAGAACGTGATCACGATCTCGGCCATGACCCGGGCAATGATGATATAGACCAACGAAACCATCAGGAGAAACAGCGACATGACTGCCGCGATGCCGAGGGCCATCGCCTCGCCGGTCGCCAGCGCCATGACGAACGTCCAACCGGTCGAGGCCATCCAGCCCAGCAAAATCAACGTGGTGACCAGAAAGAACAACGCCTTGATCACCGTCGGGCCGATCAGCACATCGAAGTTGAATAGCGAACCGAGTCCGCCAGTTCCTTTGCGACGCGGACCGCTCGACCGGCCTCCCTTCGGATCAGAGGCAAATGGATTGGCCGCCGATTCCTTCGCTGCGACTTCTTTCGGACTGGCAGCCATGGCAGGGGCGGCAACCGCCGTAGGGGTAGCCGGCTGGACAGGTTCCGCCGTGGCGGCTTCTGCAGCGGGGACGACGGGGGCGGCAACCGGAGGGGCCGCGGTCTTCTTCGAAGCGGGAGGCACCGGCTTCTTGACAGGCTTGCTGGCTGCCTTCTTCGGAGCCACGACCAGCGAATCGAGCCCTGACGGGACATCCGGAGCCGACTTGGTTTCGGCCAGGCTGGGGAAGTTCAATCCGGCAGAGGCAATCGGAGCCGCGACGGGAGCGGCCTCAGGAGTCGCCACCGCTGGTGCTTCCACTGGAATTGCTTCTGGTGGCGAGACAGATGCGGCGTCGGGAAAAAGCCCCTTCACTGACGAAGCAACAACCCAGTCGCCAGTCCCACGTCGCAACTGGCTTTCAGGCTGAATCGCCCCACTTCCGGCCAGTTGCTTCAGAGTTTTTGAATCAATCGGGCCGACTTCGGGGGCCGTGGGATTGAACTTGTAGAAGAATTCATCGGCCATGGGGTATGATCTCTAACTGCTGAGAAGAGGAGGAGGATGAGCTTCGCATCAAAAACCCATGATGTCTTCTCGAGCGTGTGAAGTCAAACAGACGCTCGTCACCCCTCTTTCCTGATTTTTTCGCATTATTCGCCTGTAGGATCACCGTTGATGGACGACTTCCGTACGCTTGCCCTGCCTGAGCCAAACCTCGCCGAGCTAACCGCCCAATACAACGAGATCGCCAAGGGAATTGATAACCTCAACGGAGACGACGGTCGCGGCGAAGCGCTCTTTCAGTGGGTGGAGAAATGGGACGAGATCCGACGCGATGTCGACTCGTGGCGCTGCCTGACCGAGATCCGCTTCAACCAAGACACCAAGAATGCCGCCTACAAGGCCGCGATGGATCGGAAAGACGAGATCGATCCCAAACTGACCGATCTCGACGTGCGGATCAAGAAGCTGTTGCTCGCCGAATCACGCCGCGAAAAGATCGTCGATCGCTTTGGTGAACAAGCCGTCGCCCTGTGGGAATGTCAGGTTCGCTCGTTCGATCCGGTGATCGAAAGCGACCTGGTCGAAGAAGCTCGCCTCGTCTCGAAGTACAACGAACTGCTGGCCAGTGCTTCGTTTGAGTTCCAAGGCAAGACAACCAACTTGTCCGGCATCATCGAGTTTGCCGAGTCGCAAGATCGCACGATTCGCCATTCGGCGCTCAATATGATGTGGGGCTGGTTTGACGAAAATCACGAAGAACTCGACAAAATCTACGATCAGATGGTCAAGCTGCGCGATCAGATGGCCAAGAAGCTGAAGTACGACAACTATGTTCAGCTCGGCTATCTGCGGATGTCGCGTATCGACTACACCGAACAAGACGTCCAGCAATATCGCCAGGAAGTGATCGACAACATCGTCCCGCTGTGCACCGAGATCCGTCGTCGGCAAGGCGAACTGCTCGGTCTCGATCCCCTGATGTACTGGGACGAACCGATCCACGACCCCGCAGGCAATCCACGTCCCCAAGGAAGCTACGATCATCAGATCGAACAGGCACAGCTCATGTTCGACGGCATGAGCGACAAGCTGGGCCAGTTCTTCCAGTTGATGCGTGACAAGAACCTGATGGACCTGCAAAACCGTTCCGGCAAAGCAGGCGGCGGTTTCTGTTCCAGCTTGCTTCAGCAGCGTGTGCCGTTCATCTTCGCGAACTTCAACGGCACCATGGGAGACGTCGAAGTCTTCACGCACGAGATGGGCCACGCGTACCAGTGCTATGAAAGCATCTCGTTGCCCCTCGTCGAGAACATCTGGCCGACATACGAGTCGTGCGAGATTCACTCGATGAGTCTCGAATACCTTTGCTGGCCGCACATGGAGAACTTCTTCGGTGACCAGGCCGATCGTTTCCGTCGGATCCATCTCACCACTTCGCTGCTATTTTTGCCTTATGGCGTGATGGTCGATCACTTCCAGCACGAAGTCTACAACCACCCTGAGATGACGCCGGAAGAGCGGAACGACGTCTGGACCAAGCTCGAAGCGATCTATCTGCCGCACATGCAGTTCGGTGACTTGCCACACCTGCCGCGTGGTGGTCGCTGGCAGCGACAGCGCCACATCTACATGTCGCCGTTCTATTACATCGACTACACGTTGGCTCAATGCTGTGCCTTGCAGTTCTGGGTGCGTGCTCAGCAAGACTTCGGTCAGGCCCTGACCGATTACGAAATGCTGTGCAGCCGCGGCGGCACCCTCCCATTCCAGCAATTGGCCAAGAGTGCCGATCTGAAGAGCCCCTTCGCCAAGGGCTGCCTCTCGGAAGTGGCAGCCCAGGCCAGCAAGTTCCTCGGACTGTAAATTCGCCGTCGACGATGTCTCACGAAACTTCCAGAACGACAGCCACCGTGCTGACGCCTCCGGCTCGCGGAGCGATCGCCACCGTCGCCGTGCGCGGTCCTCAAGCGGTGGCATCGGCAGATCGCTATTTCCATGGCCTGGGAAAGCTGCCTCTGGCCGACGCCGAAGTGGGTCGGATTCTCGTCGGGCATTGGCGTGAGAATGATCAGCAGCCTGGCGAAGAGTTGGTGGTCGCCAAATTGGCGGAAGAACTCGTCGAGATCCATTGTCACGGTGGCCTTCAAGCGAGTCGCCAGGTCCTGAATCACCTGCAATCGGCCGGCTGCGAGTTGGAATCTTGGCAGCAGTGGAACAGCGCCACGCATGACGACGCCATCGTGGCCGAGGCCCATCTCGCTTTGCCAGAAGCCGCCACCACGCAGGCCGCCCTTCACTTATGGGATCAATGCCAGGGTGCTCTGTCGCGCGAGCTGACCGCGATCATCGCCCTGCTGGACGAGCCGAATTTCGAAGTTGCGACGCAGCGGATCGATCAACTTCTGCGACTTGCGCCGCTCGGGCAATCTTTAACGCGTCCCTGGTCGATTGTTTTGGCAGGGCCACCCAACGTCGGCAAGAGCAGCCTGCTAAACAAGATCGTTGGCTACGACCGCGCAATTGTGCTCGACATGCCTGGCACGACCCGCGATGTGCTGCACGCGACCACCGCCTTGGATGGCTGGCCGGTGCAGTTCTCGGATACCGCCGGGATCCGTGTTTCGGACGACCAACTGGAACAAGCCGGAATCGCCAAGGCGAAGGCCGCGTTGATTTCGGCCGACCTGGTTATCGTTTTGCACGACGCCGCTCAGCTTCGCCCCGATGAACTCGACAAGTCGCTACGCGAACTGCCCTCGGCATTGCATGTGGTCAACAAGATCGACCTTGCTGGCGACCTCGAGCTTCCCCAGTCGCGTGAAATGCTGGCGACCAGTGCGGTTACTGGCGAAGGGATATCGGAACTGATCACGGCAATCGTCGAGCACCTGGTGCCAGAAGTTCCCCAGCCTGGCGCGCCCCTCCCCTTCACTACCCGACAGCTCGATGCCCTGCGAGACGCGGCCCAGTGCATTGAACAACGCCACGCCGATTCGGCCAAGTCGGCGCTCACTCAACTCTTTCAAGCTACGATCTGAACCGTTCCATGAATCAAGAACACGATAAAGCCAAGTACCAACCAGGGGATGCACCAAGCTCCGATCAGGTCGCCTCCGAAGATGTGATCGTCAGCGCCGATACCCAGCGCGATAATCGAATTCCGCCAGGGCAAAGCCGCACGCGAAAGTGGCCGGTCCTGCATGCTTCGATCGTCCCGGAAGTCACGAAAGAAACTTGGTCGCTCCGCGTGTTCGGGCTGGTCGAAAAAGAACTGACCTTCAACTGGGAAGAGTTTCAGGCCTTGCCGCGCGTGAAGGTGTTTGCCGACTTCCACTGTGTGACGCAGTGGTCGCGGCTGGGCAACTTGTGGGAAGGGGTTTCGACGAAGTACCTTCTCGAGCAAGCAGGCGTGCGTCCGGAAGCGAAGTACGTGGTATGCCATGGCTTCGACAACGGCTGGACGACCAATCTTCCGCTGGAAGAGTTCCTCAGCGACGACGCCCTGCTGGCCGACACGCACGATGGCATGGAGATCAACGCCGATCATGGCGGACCGGTCCGCGGCATGGTTCCCAAGCTGTATGCCTGGAAAAGTGCCAAGTGGATCAAAGCGATCGAACTGGCCGCGACCGACCAGCCTGGCTATTGGGAACAGAACGGATATCACAATCTGGGCGATCCATGGCGGGAGCAGCGATTCGGTTAGAATCGTTCGCCCAGCGACTAGCTGCTCGTCCGCTTGGCGAACAGCATCGCCGTCGCAAAACCCAGAACGTCGCCCTGCTCTTTGGAATGCTGGGCGAGCCGCTCGTAGTTGCCGGCGTTCTCGCTGAGTTCGATCAAGCTTGGTGCGACACCAATCGTGTGAACACCGACCGGAATCATGGTCAGGGCGGCTTCGAGTGCTTCGTGGTGACGTCCTAGTCGGGAAAGCAGTTCAATGTAGGTCTCGATTGCCAGCGAGCCTTCGCGCCGGATGTCGGACGCTTCCGCTTTCTCGCGGAAGTAGGCCAGCCCTCCTTCGACATCTTCACCGATCAGAATCTCGAAGTAGCGTTTGTGGCTGGGGTAAAGCTCGGTGAACGGAGGCGTCTGTTCGTATTGAAATGCCGGATCGAGTCGCGAACCGTAGTCGACCAGTTCGAGCGCCTTCCGCAGATGCGCTTCGTCCCGCAGCACTCGGGCGAACCGAACCGTGGCAGCGAGGTGACTCGTATCGATGTGATAAGCCGAGTTGGCGAACAACCAGTCGCGTTCGGCAATCATCGCACTAAGCGTCGGCTCTTGCGGTTCGGTCCCCTCTTGATGCGAGATGTCGGCCGAGACGGTACCGACCAGCTCGGCATAGACATGATCCAGCAGCAATCCTGCCAGCGGCTGCTGGGCAACCGGAGCCATGCCGGCCAATTGCTGTTCGTAGGTCGTAACCGAGTTGCATGTGCCGTAGTGTTCCAGCATCCAGCGGAAACCGATTTCCGGGGCGACACCTTCGTACAAGGCGACCTCGATCAGGTCTTCCACGTTGTCTTCGTCGACTTCCGCTTCTTGCAGCGCTGCAATCACCGGCGTCTTATCGCCGACCGGACGCAGGTAGTACCAACCTTCACGGATCTGGCCTTGGTCCAGCAGCAGCCGGCCGACCTCGTTGCAGGCTTCGACCAGGGCATCTTCCAGGGCGTCGCGTTGTTCTTCCGAGAGTTCTTCGGTGACGCCAGGAAACAGCAGCGGCAGGCCCAGATTGGCACGCGCGCGGATCTTGTACATCTCGAATAATTGAACGTGCTGCTTCTCTTGGCGGAAGTAGTCGATCATCTTGTCGATCGCCGCCATGGAGCCAGATTCTTCAATTTGCTGCTGGAACTGCTCGAAGACTTCCTGCGACACCACAAAGAACCCCATCGGATACATCAAGAAAGAGAGATTGGTTAGCTCTTTGTATCGTAACAGGCCAGTCCGGCAATGAATAGCAAGCAGCCGCTTTCGGGCGAATTCGGCCCTCGATCGAACTAGAGTTCCATCGAGCTCGATTCCAACGAAGGCGAGTTCGACTCGAAGGTTTTCAGAATCTCGCGAAGCTGGTTGAGCGTGGCGACCTCGAACACGCCAGAGTCGAGTACGTTGGCCAGTTTGGCTGGATCGCCCAGCGCGGCGTTGGCGTCGACCGACTGCATATATCGCAGACAGTTTCCGCGGCTGATCACCCCAGTCGGACGGCCATCTTTCACGACGATCACTCGCCGCATCGAGGCCTGACTGAGGAACTCGTAGATCTGCAGGCAAGGTTCATGTTCGTTGAACCGAACCACATCCCGCTCCATGACCTCGGAGACAGGTCGACTCCAGGCATCTGGTTTACGGAAGGCCTGCATCAAGTCTTTTTCAGAAATGATCCCGGTCAGACAGCCTTCCATATCGACCACCGGTACCGAATTGAATTCATGCTTCAGCAGGAACTTCGCCACCGACGCGATCGTATCGGTCTCACGAACCGAAAGGACTGGCTTGGTCATAATCTCGGCAGCGGTCAAATGTTCCAGCGACTCTCGAACGTGGTCTTCATCGGCCATGGCCGAGGCGGTTTCCTGGCAATGCTTGAGACACACCACATGCCGTTCGCCGGAGCTCTTGGCGACCTTGAGCGCCATCTCGGCATTGCGAATCAGCGTGTCGAGATCTGGGACCGAATTGGTTCGTTCGGCCACGCCCATGCTGACGGTACACGAAATCTCTCGACCGCCAATGTCGATGCGAACCTGGTCGACCGCCATTTCGATTCGCTTGGCGACTCGATAAGCGCTGATCTCAGCACATTCCGGCAAGACGAACAAAATCCGGTCGCGTTCCAAGCGACAAACATAATCGACCTGGCGGCCTTGATCGGCGATCGTGGTGGCCAACTGTTGTAAGACCTTGTCGCCTGCTTCGGCCCCGTAGCGATCGTTTATCCCACTGAAGTCGTCGATATCGACCATGATGCACGAGATCGGCAGGTGATAATTCCGGGCCCGGATCCATTCTCGCTTCAACTGATCGGACAGGTAACGCAGCGTTGCCAGGCCGGTCAAAGGATCGTTTCGTTCGACAACGCTCAGGTTGTTCTCCAGTTCGATCACACGCGTCGCCGAGTTCAAGCGAGCAAGCAGTTCTTCGCGGCTGATCTTGTACGCAATGACATCGTCGATGCCAAGATCGGCCGTCTGCGAGACCACATCCATCGTTCGCTGATCGGCGATGACCATCGTATAAACGTAGCGTGGCAGATACTCTTCGCGCAGCCAGCGGAAGAACAGTTCACCAGCGACCACATCGGCACCCCATTCCGCGATCACCAGCATTGGACATTCGTCCCGTATCAAATGCTTGGCGGTCGCGTACTCGCGGCAAATGCTGAGCTTCATGCCTGCCTCTTGCAGCCAGCCCGAAAGCAGCTTGACCGTCGGACAGCCGTTGTCGATCAGAATGACCGTCTCCCCTTCGATCAGGTCGGTCAACGTCTGACGTTTGCTGCGATGGTAGTGCGAAACTGCCGGCTGGGTAGTCGCCGAGAAGTTCATGAAGTGGTGGTGGTAGTCGGCCGAGAAGCTGACCAGTTTGTCGAACACTTCGTCAAATGCCGTCACCACGGCAGGATCGAACTGCTTCCCTTTTTCCTGGCAAACCATTTCGTACGCTGTCTGCGGATCGATCGCATCTTTATAGATTCGCTTGCTGGTCAACGCATCGAACACGTCGGCCACGCTCACAATCCGCGCCGCCAACGGAATCTGCAATCTGCTGAGACCTTCCAGGTAGCCGGTACCGTCCCAGCGTTCGTGATGGTAGCGAGCGATCTGGGCGGCCATATCGAAGAACGAACCACTTGGGCTGCACTGGGCTGCTTCTTCCAGCGTCTCGGCTCCGATCCGAACATGCTGCTTCATGTTGTTGTATTCTTCATCGGTCAGGCGGTCAGGCTTCAGCAGAATGGCATCGCTGATCCCCACCTTGCCAATGTCGTGCAGCGGGCTCGATCGATAGAGGTTGCTTAAGAACTGCTCGTCGATCTCGTCCTGATAAGGACCGCTGACGCGCAGCTGTTCGGCAATCATCTGGGTGTAGGCTCGCATCCGCACGAGATGTTCACCCGTTTCGGTATCGCGCGAGTCGGCCAGTTTGGCCAGAGCAAACACCGCGATGTCTTGGGTACTTTGGATCGCCTGCGAACGAGCTTCGACAATACGTTCGAGTTCGCGCGAATAGCCTTCCAGCTTGCGTTCGGCAGTCGTGGCCCGCATCAAAGCGCTATGCAGGCGAGTAAGAACGTCAATCTTGGCAGTCAATTCGAGTCGACTGATCGACTTGTCGATGATGTCGTCGGCACCGGCTGCGAACAGTTCCAGTCGCTGCGACTCGTCGAGCCCCTTGCCGAGAACCAACAATTGAATTTGTCGGTCAACGAACTCACGGCGAATCGTCCGGCAGACCTCGATCGCCGAGTCATCCGCCAGGTGAAAGTCCAATAAGATCAGCTCGGGCTGAAACGTCTCGATCGTTTCGCGTACCTTCGCTCCGCACTCGAGCAGTTTTATTTCGTGATGCGCGCAGAGCACCTCATGTACCTGGCGTCGGAACGCCTCGGTGCTCTCAATCACGAGTAACCGATTCCGCATCATCTGCCCAGAATGCTTTCTTACGATTGGAGTTGCCGACACGGCAGACCACTGCCATGCTTCGGCAGAAGTTCGCTGCCTGAAACGTACGTCGCGATCTTCTTAGAGCAAGAAGTGAAGCGCAGAGTTTAATTTCGACAGGTGCCAGCTGCACAATTCAAGCGGCGCAGGGGCTACCGCGGGCGATAAGATCGGCAGATTCGGCACTATCGCAACTGGCGGCGGATCGTTAGCTGCGGCGAGGAACGATCCGATGGAAGTGCAATTCGACCTCGCCATCGACGACACGACGCAGCCCTTCGACCAGGCACTTCGGCTCGTTCTCTTCCTGGCCAATTCGCACAATCTCGTCGATTTTCGTGCCGGGCTCGACCGAGAAGGTCTCTTGATGAATGATCTGATTGCCGGCGTCCAGCTCGGGGACGATAAAGTGACAGGTTGCCCCGTAGGTCAACATGCGGGCCTGGTTGGCATCGTGATAGGGACGAATGCCTGGAAAGCTGGGCAGCAGCCCATGATGCAGATTGATAATGCGGCCGCCCGCATACTTCCAGCAACTGGTAGCCGGCAGGACGCGCATGTAGCGGGCCAGCAGGACATAGTCGATCTCGTACTCGTCGAGGATCTCGATCAACCGGTCGTCGTCTGCCTCCCCTTTTTCGCCACCGATATTCTGCCAGTCGACGCCGTACTGCTTGGCCAGCCCCTGGCAGGTATCGCGGTTGCCAATCATCACAGCGGCTTCAGCCCGGATATCGCCTGACTCGATCGCCTTCAACACGGCCGTAGCTGGTTCCGGTCGAAAGGTGGTACAGATTGCAATGCGAGGACGATCGCGACGGACATCCGCCGACCAGACGCGAATTGCCAGCTTTTTCAGACGACCGATCTCGGTCAAAGCGCTCCGCAGCGAAGGGTACAAATCGGCATCGATATGAATCCGCAGAAACATGGCGAAGACCGCTTCTTCGTCATGGTCGTACATCTGGATCTCGGCGATATTGGCTCCCAAACCCGTCACATAGTGAATAATCGGATCTGCCAGACCAACGTTGTCGGGTCCAACCGCGGTAATCACAACGAGCATCGCCAGAGGCCTTTTTACACGAGGGAATGCCATGCCCCCTCGATCGCTGCCTGCGGAGAGGGCCAAAGACCGGGGAATTCGCCGCAATACGGCCCCCTGCCAGTAGTTCGAATATCGACCCGAACTAGGCATTGTAGCACGGGTTTGATACCTTGTCCGAACAAGCCTTACATCTTAACAACGCTGCCCAAACGCCGAGGATGGCCAAAATGCTAGACACCAAGGTACGTCGAGAAGATCTCGAGCCCGGTCAGGTGCTGTGCGAATTTTGCACGGCCAAGTGTTGTCGCTACTTTGCGCTGCCGATCGATACCCCAACCGAGTTCTCGGACTTCGAGTTCATTCGGTGGTACCTGCTGCACGATCGAGCCTCGGTATTTCTGGACGACGATACCTGGTACTTGTTGGTGCACACCACCTGCAAGCACTTGCGGGATGATCATATGTGCGGGATCTATGAGACCCGTCCGCAGATCTGCCGCGACTACACCACCGACGCTTGCGAGTACGACGACGACTGGTGCTACGAGAAGTACTTTGAAACGCCCGAACAGATTTGGGAGTACGCCCAGGCCATCATGCCGAAGCGGCCAGGCCAAAGTATTCGTAGCCCGAAACCACCGGCGCTGCCGATTCTTTCGTAGTTCGCCTCGAACATTCTGAGAGGGACACTTGTCCCTCTCTCACCACGTCCCTTCATCACGCCAACCGATTTCATTTCCATGTCGAACAAGAAGAAGCTGATCCAGCCCCGTACACTCCGTGGCTTTCGCGATTATCTGCCCGATGCGATGATGCCGCGCGAAGAACTGATCAACACGGCTCGCCGGGTTTATCGTTCGTACGGCTTCGCTCCGATCGACACGCCAACGCTGGAATACGCCGAGATCTTACTTGGCAAAGGGAGCGACGAAACCGATCGGCAGATGTACCGCTTCGAGGATCATGGCAACCGCGATGTCGGGATGCGGTTCGACCTGACGGTCCCGCTGGCCCGCTTCGCTGCGCAGCACATCGGCGTGCTGGGAACCCCTTTCAAGCGATACCACATCGCCACGGTCTATCGCGGCGAGAACACGCAGCGTGGTCGTTACCGCGAGTTCATGCAGTGCGACTTCGATACGATCGGAACCAAGAGCATGGTGGCCGATATCGAAACGGCCCTGGTCATTCACGACCTGATGACCGCCATCGGCTTCGATTCGTTCACCGTCCGGGTCAACAATCGTCAGGTCCTTTCCGGTCTGCTCGAGAAGCTCGACCTGGTCGACAAGTCGACCGAGATCTTGCGGGCACTCGATAAGCTGGCCAAGATCGGTCCCGAAAAGGTCGCCGAAGAAATGCAGCAAGCGGCCGGCGCTTCGGCCGAGCAAGCAGCCCAGGTGTTGAAGCTGGCCGAGATCGGCGGTTCGACCGACGAGATCCTTTCGGCACTCGATAGCCTTGTTTCCGGGAGCGAAAAGGGTGAGATCGGTGTTGGACAACTGCGCGAACTGACTCAGGCTGCCGCCGCGGCAGGGGTTCCGGCCGAGCGTTTGCAGATCGATGTCTCGATCGCGCGTGGCTTGGACTATTACACCGGCACGATCTTCGAGACCTTCCTGGGCGAACTGCCAAGCATCGGTAGTGTCTGCAGCGGCGGTCGCTACAACGACCTGGCCAGCTTGTACACCAACCAGGAGCTACCAGGCATCGGGGCTTCGCTGGGGCTCGATCGACTGCTGGCAGCAATGGAAGAACTCGGCAAGCTGGAACAACGCACGACGCCGGCCGAAGTGTTCCTGGCCTACTTCGACGAGAACAGCCTGCAGCAGTATCTGAAAATTGCCGCCCTGCTCCGCAAGGCCGGCTTCAATGTCGAGCTGTATCCGGAAGCCAAGAAAATCGGTCAGCAGCTCAAGTACGCTGACCGCCGCGGCTTCAAAGTGGCGATCGTCGCTGGCGACCGCGAGTTGGCCGAGAACAGTTGCCAACTGAAGGATTTGAAGACCGGCGACTCGAAAACCGTCAGTCTCGCGGGGGGTGCGGAAGAACTAATCGCGGCTATTCCGGAAATTCTGCGGGGCACCGCATAACCCCGGTGACAAGGTGTTGTCACCCCTAGTTGCGATATTGAAGCCATCGAAGGACACCGGCTTCAATTCGAGCAACTTTCCGGGGGCCAACACCGATGACCATCCGCACGAATCACTACGAAGTAGCACTTGAAGCGTTTCTACGCAGCGAAAAGATCCCCTACATTGCCGTCGACGAGCGTCGCCGGTCGTTGTTCGGGGCTGGCTCGCTAAAAAACCTCGACTTCATTGCCACGCCTCCCGGGGGCGAAATGTCGTGGTTGATCGACGTGAAAGGTCGCAGGTTCCCCTCCGGTCGCAAGAACCGCTACTGGAAGAACTGGACGACCACCGACGATCTGCAAAGCTTGTCGCAGTGGCAACGGCTGCTCGGTCCGCAGTTTCGTGGGCTGCTGGTCTTCGTCTACGACGTGGTCGGCGACATGGCTCCGGTTCCGCAGCAGTTGCTGTTTCCGCATAACGATCGCTTGTACGCGTTCATCGGAGTGCGGCTCGACTTGTACCTGGCGTGGGCTCGGAAGATCTCGCCACGCTGGAAAACGATGTCGATGCAGACGACTGCCTTCCGCCAACTGGCCGAACCGCTGCAGATCACGATGCGAACGCCCGTGGTCTCGGGCGGAGACTTCGACCATCGCCGCGCCAGCGATACGATGCCCGCCATCGCCTGAAGAGATCAGGGCCGCAAAAATCGCGACCCTGATCGGTAATATGCCTTTGCGTGGCAGTCGGTAAGCGAGCTTTCCGCCGGCTTACTTGCGTTGGCTCATTTCGTGAACCATGTCGACCAATGCGCGAGCGTTGTCGACTGGGGTCTGTTGCATCACACCATGCCCCAGGTTGAAGATATGCCCTGGGCGGCCGGCCGCTTGATCCAAGACATCTTTTGCTCGGCGACGCAGTTCCATCGGATCGGCCAACAGCGAAACCGGATCGAGGTTTCCTTGAACGGCGATGTTATGGCCGATCGTTTCCCAGGCCACGTCCAAGCGGATACGCCAGTCGACACCGACCACTGCCGCGCCCGATTCCGCCAGCATCGGCAGCAGCGCTGGGTTCCCTGTGGCGAAGTTAATCACCGGGACGCCAGGCGCGATCTGGGCAACGATATCTTTCACGTACGGCAGCACGTAGCGGCGGTAATCGTCCGGTCCCAAAGCACCAGCCCACGAGTCGAACAACTGCACAGCTTGGGCGCCGGCTGCGATCTGAGCATTCAAGTAACGCGAGATCGCGCGGACAAAACGCTCCATCAGTTCTCGCCAGGCGCCTGGGTCGCGGAACATGAGGGTCTTCGTGTTCACGTAGTCGCGGCTGCCGCTACCTTCGATGGCGTAACTGGCCAGTGTGAACGGTGCCCCCGCGAAACCGATCAACGGCATATCGGCCGGCAAATCGGCACGCGTCTGCTTCACGGTTTCCATCACGTAGTGCAGCGAGTCGGTGCTTTCGAGTTCCAGCACACGATCGACGTCGGCCGCTTCGCGAATCGGATTATGGATGACCGGTCCTTCTCCCTTGGCAAACTCCAGATCGAGCCCCATCGGCTGCAAGATCGGCAATAAGTCCGAGAAGATAATCGCCGCGTCAACGCCCAGTTTGTTGACCGCCGTGCACATCACTTCGCTGCACAACTGCGGGTTCTTACAAAGATCGAGGAACGTCGTCTTCGCGCGGACGTCGCGGTATTCTTTCATGTAACGCCCTGCCTGACGCATCAGCCAGACTGGGGTGTAATCGGTCGGCTCGCGGCGGCAAGCCTTCAGGAACGCACTGTTGTACCAGGCCGCTTCTTTGTTGAGTGCCACTTTAGTTGTTTCTTCCAGTACGGCGCGAATCTGACGTTTGCGAACGAGGATTGACTTCGAGCGTTCCGCGGCGGACGAAACCAAGGGTCCCATCTTGGGATGCGCCGGTTCGACATCGACCGGGTAACCAAGGTCACGCAGGCGTTCACTCATCGTTGGGCCGACGCTGCAGATAACCGTTCCCCGCAATGCTGCGGAGAAGGCTTCTAACTGTCCCTGACGTTCGGCCAATTTCAGGACGTGATTCAACTGGTTGGCCGAGGTGAACAGCGACACGTCGATCGTGCCGTCGATCACTTTCTGGATGTTAGCTGCCAACGGACCGATGTCTTCCGGCAAGTCCCAGTCGTAAACGTGCAGCGTCTCGACGTTCGCCCCACGAGCCTCCAGCCCGGCGACCAGGCTGGCGTTGGTCACACCGTACTCTTGCACCACCAAGGTTTGATTGGCGATGTGGATCTCGGTATCGATCGTCTGCAAGATCTCGCGCCAGGTATTGGGCTCGGGCACTTTGATCGTGGGCGTGAGATTCACTTCCCGCATCGCGGCAACCGGCTTGGGGCCGCGGCTGATCGTGATAATGTCGGACAACGCATCCAGGAACTGCTGCTTGTCGACTTTGCGATCGATGGCGGCCAGCAGGTGATTGAAGCCGACACCGGTCATGAAGATCACGATATCGACCTGGCCGGTGATGACGCGGTTCGCGAAATCGATTGCGCCTTGGTTGTCCTCAAGAGGAACCTCTCGCATCGAAGGGCTGACGTGCGGGACCCCGCCGAACTTCTCGATCATCATCGCCATCTCTTTCTGGCGGCGACTTTCAAACGAAGCGACGTTCAAACCCTCGAAATTCTTGGCGTTGTCTGGCATTAAATTCTCTTCGACTGATAACCCTGATGGGGTAGAAGGCATGAAAGTGAGCGTTCTTGGGTCGGTCCCAGGCTAACTCATAGCCGAAAACTTTCCCTAGAGTTCCTCGAACCTTCCATTTCATTGACCGGGTTGAATTCTATTCCTAGGATGATGAGTGTGCAGTGTACACCAGCTTTTGGAACGCAACTGCCACGCTCCTCTGATTTTAGCAGTTTCCCGCTCCTCCGGGGGACAATGACTTTTCGTGAGCTCCCTTGATGCAACTTTCCTGCTTTTACTGCGGCAAACATCTGACGGCGACCGCCCAGCAGTTAGGCGGGGAAGTCGTTTGCCCGCACTGCGGCAATGTCGTCCGGTTGCCCGACGCCGAGCAGGTTAGCCAGGCTCAAGAGCAGACCAGCGAAGCCCCGGCCCACCATTGGTTGACCGACAGTATCTCAGGCTTTGCCTCGCTACTGTTTCACATGGCAATCATCTTCGTCCTGGCATCGGTGACCTGCAATTATTCGAGCGGACAACCGGAAGGCGAAGAGGTCGGCATTGGGGAACTTCCGAGCATCAAGCTTGCTGACTCCGGTGGCGACGTCCTCGATACGAGCGAAGTCGAACAAAGCTCCGAGACCGCCAGTCTCGACGAGTTGGTCGCCGACATCGAACCCCCTTCCTCGGCCACATCGCAAATGGGCGAAGAAGTGAGTCTTTCGCAGTTGCTTCCCAGCGGAGCGGCGGGCGGCGGGGCAGGCGCGCTCAGCACGATCGGTGGCGGCGGCGGGGCCGTTGGTGCCGGAACGACCTTCATGGGTGTCCGGGCCGAAGGTTCCCGCATTTGCATCATTGCCGACTGCAGCGGCAGTATGGAAGGTGCCAAGCTCGACTATGTCAAGGAAGAGATCCTGGAAGCGGTCCGCAGCATGTCGCGCGAGTCTGAGTTTCAGATTGTGTTCTTCAACAGTCAGTCCGTTCCGTACAACATGCGCGGGTGGCGAAACCCTAAACGCGATCTCGAAAACGTGAAGCGTTGGCTCGATACCGTTTCGGCCCAAGGGGGCACCATGCCCGTCTCGGCATTCGAAGAAGCGTTCAAGCTGGCCCCTGCTCCGGATGCCATCTTCTTCATGACCGATGGTTTGTTCGACGACGACGTCGTGGGCCGCGTGAAGGCGTTGAACGTGGGTGGCAGCAACAAATCGAAGATCCACGCGATTTCATTTCTCGACAAACAAGCCGCCCCGCTAATGCGGCAAATTGCGAACGACTCGGGAGGCAGTTACCGCCATGTCTCCGCCTTCTAACCGGCCACTTGCGAGACAGTGGCGTCGCATCGTGGTTGGATTGACGGTCGGCGTATGTCTGGCGGTGGCGAACGATCGTGCCTATGCGGATCGCTTGATCCTGCGTGACTTGCGACTGATCAGCAACGTGACCGTCGTCGGCTTCGACGAAGAAGGGGTCAAGGTTACCGACAACAACCTGATTCCGTGGCACGAAATTGAACTGGGCACGGTCGCTCCGGATAAGCAAGCTGACTTCGATCGCCTTCGGAATGACCTTGGTCTGCCTCTCTACCGCATTCATCAACGACTGACCGTCGGCGACTATAGCGGCCTGCAAGAACCAGCCGAGGCGGTCTTCGAGCGTTACAAAGATCGCGACTCGAAAACGGCTTACATGGTTTGTCAGGCCACCATGTGGGGCCGCCTGGCCAATGGTCAGCGCGAGGCCGCGTTGGAAGCTTACTTCTGCTGCATTCGCTGCCTGAAAGCGAACCGCAGCGAGCCCCCTTCCCTGCCGGGCCCGCGACGCCTGGAGTACGACAAGCAAACCGGGCTGAGCACCGATCTACTGCCGTTGTTCTTCGATCAAACGGCGGCCGCCGAAGCGTTACCGAAGGCGGCGTCGATTGCCAATTCGCTCGGCCAGAAAGCGCCGGAAGCGGTCAACATCTACATGGCAGCCTTGGCGATCGCCGCACACGACTTTGCCGAAGCCGAGAAATGGGAACGCAAGCTCAAGACCGGCAACCCAACCTTGAAGCAGTGGAACGACCTGCTGGCCGCCCAAACCCAGGTGCAAACCGGCAACCTGATTGTGGCCCGCTCGGAATTGGTTCCGGTCATCCATACGATGGACAGCCGTAACTTGCCGGTGGCCTGGTATCTGCAGGGAGTCGCCGGCGCTCGTTCGAGCGAGTTCTTGATGATCGAGCATGGCGTGCTCGACTTGCTCCATGTTCCTGCATTGTACGGAACCGATCAGCCCGAGCTGGCAGCCGCCGCACTGCTGGAAGCCCACAACGCCCTGCTGCGAATCAAACAACCGGATCAAGCCGCGGACGTACGCCGACAACTGCTGTTGTTCTATGGCGGAACTTCGCATGCCAAGCAGATAAGATCCTCGCGACAACTTCCGAGCAATCCTTGAGAGGCACCTACGATATGCGACGCAACTCGACGCCCAAAGCGGGCATCTTCTATTGTCTGGTTCTGCTGCTGGGCATCTTTGCCGTCCAAAGCTGGGCGCAAGACGGAAGTTCACCTCCGCCCGCCGGCGATACGCTGACGATGGATGGCAACGATGCCGCCACGACGGCGCCCCGTCCCGAATATGAAGAAAAGACCCTGCTCGACACGCTGATGGATGGTGGTCCGGTCGGGGTGCTGATCGGGTTGTTGTCGATGGTGGCGATCGGTTTCATCGTCGAGCACTTCCTGACGATCCGCAAAAGCGTGCTGATGCCGGAAGGGGTGGCGTACGAACTGGAAGAGATGATCGCCCAGGGCCGCGTCGACGAAGCACTCGAAGTTTGTAAGAACCCCGAATACCAATCGCTGCTGACCTACGTGGTGCAAGCTGGCCTGGAACGCTTCAAAGGTGCCGAGTTCGGTTTCGCCGAATACAAAGCCGCTGTCGAAGAAGCAGGCGAAGACCAAACCGCCAAGCTCTATCGCAAGACAGAAGTGCTGGGCCTGATTGGCTCGATCGCTCCGATGCTTGGGCTGACCGGTACGGTGCTCGGTATGATCAAGGCGTTCAATACGATCGCCGCGAGTGGTGGTGCCCCGAAACCGGAAGACCTGGCCGGGTCGATTGGTCAGGCCCTGGTCACGACGCTGCTGGGTCTGGTGGTGGCGATTCCCGCGATGGTCGCCTATAGCTACTTCGGCAATCGCATCGATTCGCTGGTCGCCGAAGTCGGCAAGCGTGTCGAACAGATCCTGACCCCGCTTGGCCGTCGCCGCTAAGTTCACGGAGGAGCACATCCGATGAAACTCTCGAAGAAAAGAGTGCGGCACACCAAGGGGATGGACATCACACCGATGATCGACATCGTCTTCCTGTTGCTCATCTTCTTCATCACGGTCAGCCAGGTCTCGGAAACCAATCGCGAGAAGCTGGAACTGCCGAACCTGAAGGGTGCCAAAGACCAGAAGAAGACTTCGCTGGTGGTCAACATCAACAAGGCCGGCGAGATCGTCGTGGCCGGCAACCCGTTGCAGTTGGCAGACGTCGCGTTTCTGGTGAGCAACGAACTGCAATCCAATGGCGGTGACCCAAGCCTGGTGACGGTCGTCGTAAGAATCGATCAGAACGCAACCTGTGAAACGCCCAACGCCTTGGTCAAACAGTTGGCCAGCCAAGGAATCTCGAAGGTCCGACTCGCGGTCCAGGTGCCCAACTAACCATGAAACTATCGAGCCACAAACGAGCCCACAAACGGCAGATTACGCTGGAAATGACCAGCATGATTGATGTCGTGTTCCTGCTGCTGATCTTCTTCATCGTGACCGCCAGCTTCACCAAGACCGAGCGTGACTTGGATGCGGTGACCAAGGTGAACGAGAAGTCGAGCGCGGCCTCGGAAACCGATCTGGAGCCCGCCATTGTCCTGCTGGCCAATGTCGACGGAAGCTGGGTCTATCAGATCGGGACGAACAACCTGACAACCTTCGCCGAACTAGAAGAAGTCCTCAACCAATTCCCCAACAAAGAAGATGGCGCGTTCGTCCGAGCCCCCGACGCCGCTCCCTATGGGATGGCTGCCGCCGCCATCCAGGCCTGTAAGAACGCCGAATTTCCTGGCGTCTCTTACGTGCCGCTGACGCCTCAATAGCCTTCCCTGCACTCCCCCAATCGTCATGCGTTTTTCGATCTCATCTCGAACTGTTTCGTACTGGCTCGTTTGCCAGGCGGCGCTGCTGCTATGCGCGGTGCAAGTTCCCGATGCCTTCGCTCAAGCGCAGATCAACGATTCGCGAACGCCGCAGCAGATGATCGAAGAGTATCATCGTGTCGATCGCTACCTCAGCAAGCTGAAGATGCCCGATCAACGCTTGATCCTGGCAGAACGTTACCTGAGATCGGCCATTCCTGCCCAGCAACGCGAGGAACTCCTCGATACGACATCGCAGCTATACGCGACGCAGTTGATGACCTACGCCGACGACCCGGCCCGCTCGAAGTATTACCTCGACCAGGTGCAGAAGTTTCTCGCGGCGAATCCCAGCGCGGATAAGCCGGCGCTGCAAGTCATGCTGCTGCAAGCCGACTACAACCGAGGCGAAGCGGCCGCCTCGCGCTGGCTGAACGACCCGACCGATACCGCTTCCCAAACGGTCGCCTTGGAAATTTTCAAGAAGATCGCCCCGAAGCTGGTTGAGTATCACAAGTCGATCGAAAAGCAGGTCGAGCAGCAGTACGAACTGATCGACAGGATGCCGCCTGGTCCAACGCGCGAGAGCCGAGATCAGGCGAACAAGGAACTGGAAGGGGTCGTCGGTCGAGCCGCGTTCTTCGGAGCCTGGTCGAACTATTACCTTGCTTTGGCCGAAGGGAAGCAAACGCCGTCGGACTATTCAAAGACAGCGATTCGCTTGTTTCGCGAACTACTCGATCTGAAAGAGACCCCCAATCAGTCGTCTCCCTGGTACGAGTCCGCCGATCCGAATCGCATGGCTCTGCAGCAAGAGTGGCGAGCGCGAGCCTTGATCGGGTTGGCCATGGCCGAGATCCTTGATAACGACGTGCCGGATGGCCGACGTTGTATCGAGTTGCTGGAGTCCGGTGCTACGAGCGTAGAGATCGCCGATCAATCCGACTATTGGTTCTGCCGAGGCTTGATCAATGCCGGCAAGCTGACCGAAGCCGCCAGTTTCGGCAAGACGACTGTGCAAGCCTTTCATGGCGACACCTCCCCAGGCAAAACGAGCTTATGCGTTCTGCTGGCCGATACTGGGTTGCGAGCCGGAAAAGAGGATCCTGCCATTCACGAGATGGGCGTGCAAGGGCTCGTCGGCCTGGCGAAGCTGGGGCATCATTCCGCGGCGATTCAGTTGATCGAGAAGTACGAAGTCGATCTCGAGAAGACTTCCGGCTTCTACATGATGTGGCTGGTTGGGCAACAAGAGTTTGCCAAGGCTGAAAAGAGCAAAGCTCCGGCCGACTACCGCAATGCCCAGAAAGAACTTCGCGACGCGTTGGCCGCTCCGGAGGCCAAAAGCGATCTGCTATCCGCCAGCGAATGTCGTTACACGCTCGGCTGGTGCAACTATCGCCTGGAAGAGTTCGCCGAGGCAGGCCGCAGCTTTCAAGACTCGGTCGCTGGGCTGAAAGGCCCCAATCCTGGCAAGGCGGTCGAAGCGGCCTGGATGGCGTTCGTCGCTTATCAAACGCTTGCCAAAGACGAACCTCGCTTCGGGCTGAGGGCGGTCGAAGTGCTGGAAGACTTGAAGCGTGACTTCCCCAACCATGCCTACGCTCAGAAGGCCGACTACTTCATCGCCAAGCTACAGCAGTCGCGCGGTTCGATGACCTCTTCAATCCGCCAACTGCAAGGAATCGACGCGAGCGATCCAAACTTCTGGTCGGCCAAGTTCGACTTGTGCAACTTGCTGCGGCAGCAGATCGATCAGGCCTCGTCCGACGATGAAAAGAAGAGCCTGGCCAGGCAGTTGAAAGAAGTTGCCGACGATCTGCAGTCGCGACTTAGCAAGACATCGGCGTCCAACGATCAAACCTCCGGCGTTGCCCGCTGCCTGCTCAACGTGGCAGACCTGGCTCGCAAAGACTTGCTGGGAAACGGCGACTTCGCCAAGTACGTCGGCGCAGCGAAGACCCTCGTCAGCAAGCTTCCGGCGGAAGACCGAGCCTGGGTCGATTACCATTACCAGGCCTTGCTGCTGGCGCGATCGCAAAAGAACGACGACGAGGTCGCCTCGCATGCCGACTGGCTGTTGGTGCACGCCAAGGGAACCCCGTACGAACAGTCAGCACTTATCGTGCGTGCGTTGGAAATCGATCGCCAGGTCGCCGCGTCGACAATGCCCTCCAACGAACTGCTTAAGGAAGGGTTCGATATCTACAGCCGGCTGATCAAACACCTCGGTGCGAACTCCGGCCAGTTGCAACAGAACAAGAACGCCAAAGTCGCATGCTCGAAAGCGGCTGGCTTCGCCGAGCGGCTCCAGCAATGGTCCGATGCGGCATCGTATCTGCGGATGCTGGTCGAAGCCTTCCCCAACGAGCAGGACTATTTGCAGCGGCTGGGAAGAGTCGAGTTCACCCTCAAGAATTACAACCAGTCTTTGGGGCATTGGCGAACCCTGCTAATTGGGCTGAAAAACGGCAGTCCCGAGTGGTTCGAGGCGAAGTATTACCAGCTGGCTTGCTTGCGGCAAACCGACCTGAATCAAGCAAAAACTGTCCTGCAACAGTTCGAATTACTGCACCCAGATTGGGGCTCGCCCCCTTGGGCTGATAAAATAAAAGCACTCGCCCAGCAGATCTCCGGATAGGCCAGGCACAAACCAGCAACGAATCTCTACACGTCGAATGGAATGGCGCACGGCTCGTCCCCATCACCCCACGAAGAACACAACTCGCAACGAATCGATGCATTCGTTCGCGAGGCCGAGGCCTTTCTAGCCTCGCGCGGGGGACTCGATCCGGCTGCCCTGACCACGCTGGCCTATCAATTCGGATTGAGCCGCGACGAATACCAGCAAGCGATGGTCCTGCTGTACGACGGTCGGGCCTCGCAGGCCAAGCCACCTACGTCGCCGCCTGCCGCTACGCCGCCTGCCGCTACGCCACCTCCCGCTGCAGTTCCTCCGGCCGCACCACCAACACCTCCGCAGACGTCACCGGAAGAGCCCCCAGCAGACGAGTATCTGACGCCCGAGATTTTGTCGGACGATCCGGTGGAAGAACCTGGCGTTGACGATCAGGCACTGGTCACGCCACTGCCCGACGACGAAAGCGAGTTTCCCGAGATCCGCCCCGCCGACCTGTTTCACTTCGTGCGGCAATCGCGACTGGTGCTCACCGCCGAGAGAGGTTGGACCGATCAAGCGTTGGCTCGAATCAACTTCCTGGCCGATCAGATGCTGATCCCGCCGCCGATTCGCGGGAAGCTTTACAGTCGCATCAATGCGGCTGACTTCAATCCGGCTCCACCGGCTGAACCAGATGACACGCCAACCGAGGCAGAGCAAGAAGCAGCCGCTCAGGAAAAGGCGGAGAAGAAGAAACGCCAATCCCCAAGTCGGCTCTACAAGCATTACCTGCGGAAAGCATTCGAGGCCCTGCCGACGAAACGCGTCAACGAACGTCGCGAAGTGAAACTGATTCGCGAAGGAACCAGCAAGCTTGGCCTCAGCCAGGTGCTGGCCCGCGACCTGCTGCTGGAAGTCGCCGAGGAAGAAGGCTACGAAGTTGCTTCCGCGATCGAAGAGCCAGAGGACCAGCATCAGAAGCAGGTCCAGGAAGAAACGATCACCACCTTTCAGCAGCGTGCCGCCACGATCATTGCTGGCCAAGGAGGCGTCAACTCGCTGACCCGCATCATGATCGCCCAGGTCGCAGCCGACCTCGGGATGACCGAAGAGGAACGCGACGCCGCGCTTGCTTCGCTTCAGCGGCAAACTGAAAAGCATGAATCAGAAACGAAGAATCAGCAGCGAGCCACTTCGTTCCGCCAGTTCGTCCACGAAAAGCTGGAAAACGTGAACCACGGCATCGTGCTTTCGAGCCTCGCCCAGCAATTGGCGCAGATCGGCATCGACATGCACGGCCTGCCGCACGACCTGGCGTGGAGTACGCTGCGGGAAGTGATCCAGGAAGAAGAGCTGCGGCTGGTCACCGTGGAACAGGCCGAGTCGCACATCCGCACGCTGGTCGACGAGTTGATGTTCGAGCAGCAGTTCCTGTCAATTCAAAATCGCCAGCGACTTCTGGCCGAAGGAGACCAGTGGGGACTCGATCAAGAGACCTGCCAGGAACTGATCGAGAGCCGTGTCGTCGACTTCACCCGCAAGCAGAACCGAGGGCAACGCCAGGTCGCATTGATCTTTGGGGCGTTCTTTGCCCTGCTGATCTTTGGTGGGGGCTACGCGATTTACCTCGGCTCGGTACCGCCGAAAGGAACGACCGGACCGAACCGGCTCGCTCACAACTCGAACACAACGCTCCCCGACGAAGCGATCGAACACGATCCGGACGTCGAAACCAAGACCGAGGAAGTGGCCTGGGGACGCCAGCCGTGGTGGAGCGAACCGCTGGCCCTCGATCTGCTGGAAGTTTATCAAACCGAGACGTCGCTTCAGCCGCGGTTGACGGCCATTTGCACGCAAGACGCCAGCAAGCGTGCGACCGCCTATCGGGCCTTGCTTCCGCAGATGATCGCGACTTCTTTGGCCCGACAAGGGGAAGACCGCAAGTCGATCCGAGAGGCGATTGCGGGCCTGATTCACGACGAACCGAACGACGCCGCGATCGATGCCATCGCGGAAACGTTGACCGAAGATATCTCGTTGGAAGATTCGCCAATCACGGGCGGGACGCCTGTCTCGCAGATGATGGAGAAGGCCTACATCACCGTGACCGCGGCCGAGCAGCCAGGCCTGCCGGAAGATCGCAAAAGGAAGCTGCTCGATCTGCTGGAGCAACGACTTGGCGTCAGCTTTACCGGCTCTGCCAATCCGACCGAGCTGACCATGAGCGAGATGATTCGCGACCAATACCGCAAGATTCGTGAGCTCGCCGCATCGAACGCTAACGAAGCCGCGCAGCTACATGCGACTCTTTCGAGTACCGCTCAAAGCTATCTGCCCACCGATCAGGTCGTGGCCAAGGACAGCACACTAGTCGCAGACATTGTCAGCAAAATGACCTCAGGTTGGGACTCGTATCAGCCGGTCGTGCAGCGTGTGGTCTCGGCCCAGAAGGCGGAACTGATGCTGCCGCTGTTGGACGCGTTCGAGCACTCGCTTAAGGATCGCAACATCCAGCGACAAGTGGCCGGACTTTTCGCCCGGCGGATCAATCGCGGACTCGACGCCGACGAACCAGCCCAGGCCGTTGCCTTGGTGCGAACCGAGTTGGGTCTCGATAGTTTCATGGCCCGTGATGGCGAAATGTATCGCATGTTCTCGCGGCGGTCTGGCAACTACGACTGGAAGGTTCGCGACGACATCTCAACACCTCAGTTGGCCGAAGAGCTTTCGCAGCTTGGCTTCCTGGGGGTGCTCGGGCACGCGGCCAGCCAGGGAGAAATGGGCCAGCGAATCTTCGAGACCGCCTCGAAGCAAGGCGCCGCTGAAGTGACTGAGCCGCCAGCACCCACCACCAATTCTCCTTCCGCCAATCCACTCGCCCTGCAATCGAAGATTGAAGCTCAGATAGGCCGGCTACAACGGGCCACAAACCCTTTAGGCCGCATTGATACCTACCGCGACCTTTGCACGATGTCTGGCGATGTCGAAGACGTTGACTACAAGGTCGCTTCGCAGTTGGCCGACTACATTCTCGCACCCAAGCCGCGGGCCGAACAAAGCCAGATCCAAAGCGGGCTGCGGGCATTCGCCCACTGGAGCACGCTGAAGCTCGCCATTGCCGACCAGGTCCATTCCGCCCGGCGAGCTGCCGACGACATGCAGGAAGTAGTAAGCGTGCTGGTCGGCGAGACGATCGTCATCAACAACGTGCGAACGGCCCGCGACGAACTGCGTGAAAAGCTGCTGCAAAGTGCGCTGGCAGGCCTCGGCAGCCAGTCCACTTCCGGCGAAGAGTTCTCGCCGCAGATGGCCAACAACCTGGCCGAGGCCATGATCGATTACTACCGGTTCCATGCTCGTCTGCAGGGTGTTCCTGATGAACTGCTGGCCCAAGCCAACTTGCCGGATGCGATCGCTGCTCAGTTGATTGAAGCGGAAAAGTCTGAACTGGAAGCGATGACGCTAACCGATGCCGAGACCGCTCGTTTCCAAGATCTTAAGCGACGCGAGTTGGCCTACGATTACCTGACCAACTCGCCAATCGCTCGTATGGCGGCGCGGCAGCGTTTGTGGCTGCAGTTGATGGTCCTTCGCCACAGCAAGCAAGTTCCTCAGCTACAAAGTCAGTTGAACGACATCTTGCAGAAGCTCGATCAGCAGGATGCCAACGCACCCAGTTTGCTCGCCCAACTACGAAACGGCGAGATGGCCCTGATCAAGTTCTGGGAACTGACGGGAGGTTCGGTATGAAAGCTTGGAGTTGGCTTCGCCGAACGGCACAAGCACTTTCCGGGTCGCTGCTGATCTGGGGCCTGGTGGGCGTTCCGGTCGATGGAGCCGTGATTTATCTGAAGGGGCAAGCTCAGCCGCTGGTCGGTTTCGTGGAAGCGTCGGACGACGTAACGATCCGGCTGCGCGTGACGACGCCGGACGGCGACGAACTGCATCGTCAGATTCGCCGCAACGAAATTGAACTACTGCTGCAGCCAGTCAATCCGACGCGGCTTTCGCAGCTTTCGCCTGACAATCCGAAGGCGTATCGCGAGTATGCCGAAGAGTTGGTCACCAAGACTTCCGATCCGGAAGCGGTCGAGACGGCTAAGCGTTTGTTCCTGATTGCAGCTTACTTGGATCCTGAAAAGGAAGGCCGCAGTGCGATGCTTGGCATGGCACCTCTTGCGGACGGAGCCCAGGGAATCAAGCAGCTTCGAGCATTGGCGTTCCTGATCGATCCGATCCACGACGCCTCGCTGCTCGACGGCAATCAGCAGGAAGAAGCTTCTGGGGCGGTCGTCGACGACACCGCACGCAACGACGCGATTCATGCCCTGCAACTGCTACGCCGCGGCGATCGAGCCGACGCTCGGCAGCAACTTCAGCGAGATGAAATCAAGAGTGCCCTACGAAGCGGCACGAAGAAGATTACCTGGGACGACTGCATGGCTCTGATTCAAGGGACTTGTCCAGGATGCGAACAAGGAGCCATTCCGGCTTACATGCTGCAGAAACTGGTCGCGGCAGAACTCGAGCTTTCTTCAAGTCAGTCGGCCAAGACGCTGCAGCCGCAGTGGGGCTTCTTCCTGGATGGTTCGTTTCAGAAGCCGTTGCCGGTTCTGTCGCTCGAGAAGGCTACTCCTTACGATCCGAAGAAGTGCCTGTTCCGCGATGGCCAGTGGGTCGAGCCGCCAGCCAAGTAGATCAAAGGGCCAGCGACTAAGGCGAGATGAACTCGTCACTGAATCGACGGACGAAGGTTGGATCGATCTCTGAACCTTCCTCTTCACCGAAGTAGTAAACGCTGGCGTCCGAGATGTGCCGGTCCGCCACGTGGGCGAACAGGAACGCGGCGGCAGCATGGCGGATTTCGGCTTCCATGTCTTTCCAGTCGCGATCGCCTCGCTTCTCTTCGTGCACCTTCAGCAAGTGAATGCCGAATTTCGTCTGGATCGGGCCAACCATTTCGCCAACCGGTCGGGCAAACGATGCTTCGTGGATACGCGGATCGAGCGGACCATGATGCTTGATCCAGCCCATGGCTCCGTCGTCATCTTTGCTCGGCGACTGCGAGTACTCGCGAACGGCTTGCTCGAAGGTGATCTGCCCTTGCTGGATACGATCACGCAGGAAGACCGCTTCACGGAAGGCAACGTCCCAATCGAATTTCGGATCGGAAGGATCCCCGAAGTAGACCTGCGATACGCGACGCGTGGTGCCGTCGAAACGTTCGTAGTTGCGTTCGTAGTAGCGACGAAGGTTGGCTTCGGTCAGGTAGCTTTCGAGATAACGCGACCAGACCAGTTTCCAGGCCAGGTTGCGCCGCAGCATCGAAAGGTCCGCCTTGCCTTCAAGCAGGAACTGATCGAGCGTCTTGCCCCGAGCATTCAGGGCGTTCTTCACTTCAGCAATCGCCAGATCGATCTCTTGTTCGCTGGCGCGAAATTCGGTGGTCTGCAGGTACGAAAGAATCACCTGGCGGCGGACTAACTGCGACATGACGGTCGAGCGATAGACCTGAAGCGTCGCTTCCGGAAGATCTTCGAATACGTTCAACCGCTGCAGATAGCGTTCGATCTCGACGTCGTAGATTGGTATGTCGTTGACGCTGGCAACCACCATGGCACCAGTCTTGGGATGGATCAACGTTTCTTCCGGCAGGTAAGGTCCTGAAGAGGATTCGAAATCCCCTGAGAGCGACCATTCATTGGCGGCCTCTGGCAAGACGATCAAACAGATCATCACCAGAATGAAGGTCGGCGATCCGATCCAAGGTTTTGATGACATGGCTTGCTTTCAGTTCTTTCGTTTCCGGTGCCTTCCGCGGGAAAGGTCCGCCAGGTTGCTTTCCGTGGGAGTTACGGCAGTGGAATGTCTGTCAGCTCAAACGATACAGGCAGCGAAATGATCGATGCGGGGGAACGGTACACGAACTGGACTTCGGTCGGGTCGCGTTCCAGGACAAACTTGTAAGACATTCCCACGGTATCGACATCGCGGTAGGTCTCTTCGAACCCGGCGAAATCAATCCGTTCGCCATTGGGTCCCTGCAAGTATGCTTCATTGTTGTAAACCCAGCCACGATGCGACTCGAGCGCCCCTTGCTCGTTCAGCACACGCAGCAGAATGCTTGCCTCCCAGATATCACCGTTCTGGCGGAAAGCTTCCAGTACGACTTCAATCGCTCCCCGGGTGTCTTTGACATTCCGAGCCGTATCGAGCTTGTCGAACATGAACGTTTCTACGCGGCCTGGCATCAAGGCGATCATCTCACCTTTCAGCTTGGCAATCTTCTGCGACTTACGATCGACGCCACCCAGCGGCAACTGAATGTCGACGGCCGATACGCCTTGCAGAACTTCGGTATCGAGCGATCCAGCCTGATCGTCACCCGCAACCAGGCTTTTCCCGGCTTCGTCTTCGATGGTCAACTGATCGAGAGGTAACTTGATGACAATCGGCTCGACGCGAGGTTCCCAGGCAACCTGCAGATTCATGTATGTTCCACGCTGATCGGCGCCGGTCAGGTCCATGAACGATTCAATACGTGTTGGTTGAAAACGAAAGATCTCGCTGACGCGGATCAGCGGGTTTGGCTTGCCGCTACCACTCGCTCGTGCGACAAATGCCAGCACGTTGGGCTGACCGGCGTAGTGGTAGGCCTCAAGACTGTTTTCGGTGAACAGTTGATCGACCGCTTCCCAGAATGGAACGTTGTCCCACTCGACGGTCACCTTTGACTGATCAGCCCGTTGGCCAAAGTTGGAACGGTAATCGATCAACTTGTTTTCGGTTTGTTCTTCAATGGCACCCAAGACATCGGTCAGCGGCACATCCTTCACCGACAACGTGATGTGCGATGCTTTGGCAGCGTTGTCAGCGCGTGCCTTTTCGAGGATCGTGCGAATACGCTGCAACCGAGCTTTGGTCTCGGCCGGAGTCGACGGTTCCACCATCGGCAGATGGTCGAGAGCCTTGTGACCCAGGTCGAGAATCTTTTGCTCGGCGCGTTCACGTTCCTCGAGAGTGTCGGAATCGAGACGACGCGACCAGGCAGCCACCTGCTCGGACAGACTCGGATCCGAGTCTTGTGCCAACGCAGGGCAAACCAGCGCAAACGCCAAGCCAACCCATACAACGGTTCGAAGCGCGGCCATGGATAGGGTGTTCAGCTATGAAAAACGAGACTAAGGGAGATGAGGTGAGCGTTCATTCTAGGGATAGTCGGGGATAGTTACCAGGGAATTCTGAGAAACTTTCCCCCTCATTCGCAGGGTATTTTTCCCGGACGTAACCTAAGCTTTTAAGGTTCTTTCGACTCCTTCGTAGTCTAACCCCTGAAAATGCTATGAAGTTCCTTAGATATGTGGCCCTTGGGCTGATTTTGAGTTTTGCCCATTTTACGCGATTTTACACATCATTGGCAGAGGGGCAAGGCACCACCTACCCGGTGATGATCCAGCTCGATCTGCGCAATCAGACGATCCAGGCGACCCCGGTGCTGGCCTCAGAAAACCGGGTCATCATGCTGGGCCGTGATGGACAGATGTGGGACTTCGACCCGAAAACTGCATCGAACTACTCGAAATTAGGAACTCCCTTCCGCCCTGCTTCCCAGGGAGAGATGCGCGGCGAACTGCTCGCCGAGTTCGGCAAGGGCTACGACGTGACCGGGACAGGCAGCTACCTCGTGGTTCACCCCGCTGGCACCAAAGATCAGTGGGCTGGCAATTTCGAGAAGCTTTATCGCTCGTTCCATCACTACTTCACTGCCCGTGGGATTCATCCTCAGCGGCCTGAGTTTCCACTGGTCGCGATCGTCTTTCCAACCTTCCAGGCCTATCAGCAGTATGCGGCGAACGAAGGGATGCGGGTTTCGCCCGGGATCGTGGGCTACTACTCGTCACGAACCAACCGGGTCGCCTTGTACGACATGACCCACGGCAATCACAGTAACCAGGCGTTGTGGGACGAGAACATGTCGACCGTCATCCACGAGGCGACCCACCAAACGGCTTTCAACACCGGCATCCATAGTCGCTATGCTCCGCAGCCGAAGTGGCTGGTTGAGGGACTGGCCACCATGTTCGAGGCCCCAGGCGTCTGGGATTCGCAGAACCATGCTCGCTTCGGCGATCGCGTGAACAAGACTCGCATGGTCGAGTTCCTGCAGTTCAACAAGTCGCAGCGGCCAGCGAACTCGCTGGAGCAGTTCATCGCGTCGGACGATGCTTTCTACAAACGCCCCAGCACGGCGTACGGCGAAGGGTGGGCATTGGTGTTCTATTTAATCGAAACGAGACCGCGTGAATTCGCCGCCTATATCAAGACGGTATCGCAACGTTCCGGATCGGAAGACTACACCAAAGAGCAGCGAGTCTCCGATTTTCAAGCCGCCTTCGGCCGCGACCTCGATCAGTTGGAATCGCACTTCCTGCGATACATCTCGCAACTGCCAAACAAAATCTAGCCTGCGCGAGAAAGGCGAAGCCTCGGACATGCCGCTGGGATGAAGCGACTTCCCAGCCAGCGATCGATGGTGATGCAAGGGGCAAACAGATCGCAGCAAACCAGATGGCGTTGCTCGGCCGAGGCGTTCTTCGGTTCGACGAAAAAGTAAACCTCGGAATCGATCGCCGCGGCTCGCTGCATCCCAAGTCGCGACATCACGATGTACGTGCTGATGTAACTGAAGAGGCAGGCGACCAGCACGCCTCCGATCCAGCGGTTTATCTCCATCGGGGACCTCACTCGAACGTTCGCTACCCGTGCGTATTCTAGCGACGAAGTTCGATTCCCGCCCGCTTTTAGCCTCCTGATTCGTCCGACTGGTCCGGCGGATCGATCGATGGTTAGGTTGCGTGACTCCTGGGAAGAATCAGTAACCACACGTCCCCAACCCCGATGACATGCACGCTCATTGGCACCGGAAGAAGCAAGATTCCCTATCCTGTAACGCGGACAACGAATCCGATGGCCTTGGTCACTTTCACCTATTTAGCTGACGACGGCATCCGGGCTTTCGACCTGCTGGTTCTCTTCCTCTTTCTGTTCGCGCTGAAGCTGCAGTTGCTTGTCGACGGCTTTGTGGTGATCCCAGTTACCTGTCGAACCGGCGCGACGTTCGTCGAGATTGCTTAGCACGTCGCGTTGGCCATACATGATGACGGTGTCTCCTGGCTTCAGTTTGGTGAAACCGCGCGGGGCACCGACATATACCGCGCCTGGGCGTTCGATCCCTAAGACCAAGACCCCTTCCTCCGAGAGTCGCAGCGACGCGAGTTCGCGTTCAGCGAGCCAATCGTTTGCTTCGACTTCCATCTCAACAACACTGTAGCCATGTCCGAGGTGCAGCAGGTTCGAGTAGTCGCGAACCTCGAGATCGGTCCAACGCCGCAGGGCCCATTCCACCATTCGGTTCAATCGATGATCGACCCACTGACTTTGCGTGGCGGTCCACAGCACCGCAATGCCGACGAACAACATTCCTAAGCGAATCCAGATGCTTACCGATTGTTGTTCTCCGGTATTCACAAACGAGAGCATCAACGAACTCACGGCTGTCACGATCCCGGCGTTACCCAACAACATCAGCAACATGATGATCTTCCGACGAACGGGATGCTGTGTCACGCGGTCCGATTCTGACGTCGTGAAGCCAGCGCCCGTGAAGGCAGATCGGGCTTGAAATTGAGCTAATTGGTGAGATAGCCCAGTCAGCACCAAAGCGACCGTCGCGACGCGAACGACCATTAGTGAGATGACAACGACCAGAAATAACGAAATTATCGGTAGAAATGAAGCCATAGTGACGGACATCTCCCTTTTACGGGAATGAGAAATAGGAATGCAGCGTATGACCTATCAAAAGCAAATGACGCGCCGGGATCGGAAAACTTTCTGCGGTCGGGCGAAACCTCTGGAAAGATTTCCGGTGTCGCCTCGAATACAATAGCGAGCAGCAATCGGCGATTTCGAGTGGAGTGAAGCAAGTGGTTGACTGGGACGATGTAGAAACCGACGCGGAAGAATACATGTTCGGGGCGCCGTTCGTCTTCGGCCGGTTCGTTTATCGTGTTGGCCGCGGCTTCTTCCTCCGTCCTCGCACCTATGGTGAGCGCACCGCGCAACTGATTCTGCTGCCGATCATCGCTTTCGGCGTGCTGTTTATTTACGGCCTGGTGACGCTGCCCCTTCCCTACTGGGCCCAAGGGGTCGCGTGCCTCTTCTTTCTGGTGTACTTCTGTGGCCTCGCTTGGACTGCGGTGACTTTGTCGCATCGCTATGAAGAAGAGATCGAGCAGCGCGAAGAGTTCTAGCCCGCGTGTGATCCTTCCAGCTCTAATTTAATTTGAAGCATGGCATGCCCAGCCTCTAGAATCTTGGGGCACGCCCATCACCTATCCGGTTGCCAGTCACCGTTTGAAAAGAGGCCAGACGATGCAGCAACGAGCACTTTGGACGTTTCATGGCAAGATCGAAAACGGGGCCGACATCAGCGCGATCGCCGTATTAGAAAACGGCCAGTTTGTCGCGATCGCAGGTGACGAGGGAGCGACCGTTCAAATCCTTCAGCGGCGGTCGCCTGGTGAATATGAGACGTTCAACGAGATCGATTTGACGGGGCAGCTTAAAAAAGGAGAGAACGAGTTCGACATCGAAGGGCTCGCCTACAGCCGAGGCCGCATCTATGTCCTTGGATCGCACTCGAAGAAGCGTCCTCTCCTCGATCCTTCCCTCAGCCAGAACACCAACCGCAAACGACTCTTTCAGCGCGACAACCAGCCAGGTCGCCAGGGTTTGTATGAAATCGATTACCAGGGCAACGGCCAGTTCGCCAAGAAGGTGAAACCGTGCGACCTGATCGAAGCGATCCAGGCCAGTTCGGTCCTCGCTCCGTTTCTCGAAATTCCGAGCAAGGAGAACGGCATCGACCTGGAAGGGCTCGCCGCCCAGGGAGACGATCTAGTGGTCGGCTTTCGAGGCCCCATCTTACGCGAAGGATGGGTTCCGATCTTGAAGCTCGACTTCGACAAGCCAGAGAAGGCCAAGACCTTATTCGTCCAACTTGGTGGCCGCGGGGTTCGCGATCTGTTGCAGACCGCTGAAGGCCTGTTGATTCTGGCCGGGCCGATGCGTGACGAGCCTCTCGCGTATGCCGTCTACTTTTGGAATGGCAACGATGCGATTGCCGGGCACGACCGCCGGGCGGATGACGTGCCGATACTTTTAGGGGAAGTTCCGCTACCGCATGTCGGAGCGAAACCGGAAGGTCTGGGTCTGGTCGAAGAAGGAGTTGGCTACTTCGACGTGGTGCTGGTTTGCGATAGTTCCCCGAACGGTAGCCCAACCGTCTTTCGCGTCGCCAAGCCATTGCCGCGCAAGTCGTAACCGCTGCGAGAATCAGACCGCGCCGAACGTGATTCCATTGACATGCTCCGGAGCCCTTAGCAGGTCTTCCCAGTGGATCGCGTCTTCTGAAATCAGAATGCGTCCCTTCCAGGCCGAACCGACAAACAGGCCATTGCCGAAGGCACACGTCTCGGGGGCGTTCTCGTTCTCGACGCGTTCCCAAGTCTTGCCATCGTTCGAGAAGTACGTCGCGCCAAGTCCCACGCCGACGAAGCGTTCACCAGTCCAGATGAGCGAATTGATGTGCTCCCCTTCAAGGCCAACCTGACGGTTGCCCCAGGTCAAACCATCTTCGCTAGTCATCCGCAGCCCGTGCAGCCCTGCCCCGACGTAGACACCGTTGCCATATGCGATGTCGATAAAGGTATCGAGTTCCGGCAGCGGATTGGCGTCTTGCCAGGCGGTCCCTTCTTTACTGACCGCGACGCGGCCTTTAACGCCCACCGCGACAAACTGTTCGTTGCCGAATGCGACCCGCAACAGTAGCGGTTGCTTGTCGAACTTGTTGGGACCTTCCCAGGTTTTGCCATCGCTGCTGGTCATGGCAATCGACCAGTGGCCATCCATGTCGCCACCAATCACCAGGAAGCGACCATTGCCATAAGCGATATCATGCAGACGGCCGTCGATATCTTTCTCGCTGAGTTTCTCCCAGCTTTTGCCGTCGGCCGAGGCGAAGAACAGAATCTTGCCGCCATAGGTTGCAAAGGCAACGAATTGCCCGTCAGCGAACTGACAACCTCGGAAATAATAGTTGTTCTTTTCCGTGATAGGCTCGGACCAGTTGCGTCCATCGGCAGAGACGATGCGCAGGCCCTGTTGTCCGTAGGCAATGAACATGAAAAAAGCTGCGTTGGGGGGAGAAAGGGTGAGAGGCCCTTCTCATTGTAGTCCCCGCGGCAGCTCAATCTATCCGGCGTTTGCCCCTACCGGCATCGAAGATGATTTGATGGCTAAAGGTTATTCATCCGCCGCGACCGCCACCTGCTGTTTCGAGAGGCTCTCAGGCTGGCTTAATTCGCTGCGATGTTCGATCGGAAACATATTCCGCTCGAGAACCTCAGGATCCTGGGTGGTCCATGTTTCGCGAATATTGTTCGCGTAGACCTTCCGGTGGACGTTCATGTCTTTCCAATGACAGACGTACTGATCTTGATTCCACGACTTACGGGGAAGCTGATCGTCGGTTTTCAGAAGTCGCCAGGCTCGAACCTGGAAGCGTTGGGAAGCACTGTCCCATTGATAAAAAATGAGCTGATTGATGACGAGACGACCCTGGAGGTCGTACAAGTGATTGATCTCGATGAGGTCGACCCGGTCGACAACATGAGTTTCGACAGGGGAAGCCCCCATCGAGGCCATCGTTAAGATGGACGCGACTACGAACGAGGTCATGCTCGTCTCCCTAAACCAGTCGTTGGAGATGGAGAGGAAATGGAGAGTTCCGCGAGATCCTTTCACGGAGACTGCTGTGCGCAAATGACGTCCACATTCTGAATGCATTGAACG
The DNA here is from genome assembly GCF_039541315.1 of Bremerella cremea. Taxonomy (GTDB): domain Bacteria; phylum Planctomycetota; class Planctomycetia; order Pirellulales; family Pirellulaceae; genus Bremerella; species Bremerella cremea. The sequence continues at coordinate 2,300,552 of NZ_BAABFZ010000003.1, forward strand.
CCTTACGCGAAACATGTGCCAATACCTGCCGTGGATTACCGAGATCCCGCTGTAACTCCCACTCCCACTTCACTTTTGAAAAACCGGAAGATGTCGATTTAGGGCCTGCTTGAATTACTGTTGCTGATCAAATTCGCACGCACCTTTAGCGATGCTGATTTTTTCATCATGGCTATCAAGCGGCCAGTTTACGTGTTTGATTCATACCGTAACTTGAAAACAAGTCCCCCTAACCTCCCAGTCTGTTGAACCCGGTAAGTGAGCAAACATGCGTGGTTTTGGCTCGCTATCAAGGCGACTCCCCACCCAGGTTGCTACGATTGGGGTACCTGCGGCTGATGTTGTCGAGGGCTATTGATAAGGACTCATTTACGCGTGAAATGGCTCGCCATAATCTGGCTTTTAGCTCTCTATTTCGTTCTATACGGTTTGATGTACACCGAGACATATCAAACGCGGGTGGTGCTGTTGATGACCGTTCCCTACACGTGGGCCTGCCTGCTGGGGATTTGGCTGGCTGCGGGATCGGCTTCGGCCGTGATCCGTTTGCTGGGAACGATCGCGGTGAGCTGCTTGCTGGTGGGGCCGATCGTTCACTTGGATTACCATCCCACACCATTCTCTGTCGGCCTGGCGACAGCGACGTCGGTATCGGCGATCCTGACGCTGATGCTGGGAAGCCTCAATGCGATGCTCCCGGTGCGGACGACCTGGCAAGTTCGGTTCGCACTATGGGAAGTGGTGGTCAGCGTGACCTTGCTGGCGTTCACGTTCGCCTGGCTGAAAGAACTCTCGGAGCTGACCGAATGGCAGCTGAAAGACTGGCCCGATATCATCGGCGGCGACACCATGGCTCTGGCCGCGTTCACGAGCGTGCTCGTGGTTGCGACGCTTCTGCCTGTGTCGGTCTTACGGGCTCGCGATCGTTGGATTGGCTGGGGTATCTTGCTGGTGACCCTCGCGGCATTGCCGATCCTCGAGTGCATCACGTTTCATTCGTTGTATGGAACGAACTTCACCCCGCTCTTCTTCTACCAGCACAACCTCTATCAAGCAGGCCTTTCGTTGGCCGTGCTGATCCCCTTCACCCGCTGGCTGCCAGGGGTTCTGTTGCGTGAAACTCCGGCACCTGCCGAACCGGTCGAAGCGAACTCGCCGGTAGATCCGACTTAGGTTCGGTGATTAGCGTTCACCGATACAGATGAGATACTCTTGCCGCTTCCCTTGCGAGCTGTCGGCGAACCGGGCGTACAGCTTGCCCTGACTGACGATCGGCGTGGCGAACAGTTCGTCCCCCAGCTTGTTCTTCGAAACGACCTCGAACGCCTGGGGATTCGCTTTCACGACCCACAGATCGCCTGCCTCGTTTCCGAAGTAGATGTTGTCGCCACTGAGTAGCGGCGACGAACTCACATCGCCACCCATGCGGGTCTTCCACATCTCTTGGCCCGTCTTGCCATCTCGGCAAACCAGGATCCCGCCGTCGGTGTTCGAGTAGAGATAGCCGTTATAAGCGAGCATCGATTGTTCGTAGCATTTGTCACGGTTAGACCATAGCACTTCGCCGGAACCATCCGCCTTGATCGCGACGGTTTGCGACTCGGGATAACCGCCACTGGCGAAGATGGTATCGCCATCCCAGACAATCGTGCCGCACGTGGCTCGGGAAGTGCCTGGCGCGGACCATAGCTCTTTGCCAGTCTTGGGATCGTACGAGCAGACCATGTTCAAACCGCTGATCAGCATCTGATCTTTGCCGGCGACCTTGGCCACGATCGGCGTGCTGAACGAGATGCCGGGCCGTGGGACCTTCCAGCGCGGCTTGCCATCTTTCTGCGAGAACGCGGCGATCCAACCTTTCTCAAATTCGCCCGCGACGATCACCATGTCTTCGTACAGAATCGGTGAAGGTCCGTAACCGAACTTGAACTCTTGCGGGCTGAACTGTCCGGCGTTGATTTGCCACTGCATCTTGCCCTGCAGGTCGAGAGCAATCAGCTGGACAGAGTTGTTCTGGATGAAGACCGCGAACAACTGTTTGCCGTTCGAGGCCAGCGTCGACGTGGCGTGCGTATTCTTGGGGTGCAGATCGGTTTGAAAGCCTCCCTGGGTCACCGGCGTTTGCCAGACCACTTCGCCGGTGTTCTTATCGAATGCGAAGACTCCGGTCGTCTTGCGGTTCTCGTCGGCGGAAGTGAGGTAGATACGGTCCCCAATCAAGATCGGCGACGAATGTCCTCGACCAGGGATGGGAACTTTCCACAGCACATTCTGCGACTCGGTCCATGCTGCCGGAGCGGCCGGTCCCAGAGCAACGTTGTTTGCCAGAGGTCCACGCCAGGCAAGCCAGTCCCCGGTCGGCGTGCTGCTGGAACTTTCTGTCGGCTTCGTCCCTGATTCGCCTCGAGCCGGCTTGTTGCCACCGGCACGCATTTCTCGCAGATGGGCTCGTACCCAGGTCTGATCGGCTCGACTGAGCTTCGACATCGGGACGGTCACGCTTTCGCCATCGGTTCGATTCAGCGTCACGTTCCCTTCAGCGTAGCCGCCGAACTCTGCTTCCACCCGGAACTGGCCGGTGGCATCGGTCCAATGCCGCGTCTCTGCAAAGGCCACAATCGCACTGAGAGCCACCAAAACGGGAAACAGGATCAAAGGACGAACCATCGAAGAGGCCTCGCACATGGAAAGAGCGATTCAGGTTGGACTAGTGAGGAATGGTCATTTTGGCCCAGACCTTTCAGCAATTTCAAGAATTCCCTTCAGAAGCAGGAAAATCGCTCGAAAGTCATCGATCTCGCGGCAGTGTGGTTCCATAAAAAAATCGCTCAGACCAGGGCGATCCGAGCGATTCGAGGTGGGCTGTGATGGGGTGGGAGGGGTTACTGCCTGTTTACGGTGGGGTAATCGAGGATAAGCATCTGGGAATGATTAGCAGGTCGAACTAATCATCCCACTCACCAAAGTATTGCATGATAAAGTCGATGTCGCTGACATAACTTTTGTCAGAACCTTCAGTCGAGTAGGCATTCACAACGTCAAAACCGGCAGCGAAACTTGTGAAATTGTCCCCTTGTAGCGATGCATAATTTGACCGAGCGATAAGTCTGTCATCCGACTCGGTATCAAACATGTATGCCACATCGTGACCACCCGAAGTTGCCAGAGCATTCACGCGTTCGAAACCACGCACCGAGTTCGCATAGCCTTGGCCCGCCATCGAACTTTCCACCTTGCGGCTGTAGAAGGTGTCGTTACCGATGGTGTCGTAGAAGAAGGCCTGGTCTTTGCCACCCTTCGTCGAGACAGCGGTCGTGCGATCGAACCCTTGGGCCGATGTGTAATAACCAGGGCCATACATGGTGGCCTGGGTGCCACGGGCAACGTACACGTCGTTGCCGGCGGTATCGTAGAAGGTGGCGATGTCGGTCCCGCCGTTCATGGCGATCGCCATCACGCGGGTATAGTTGTAAACCGAGTTCGTATAGCCGGAACCACTCAAGACTGCCGAGCTGCCGTACGAAGTGAACGTGTCGTTCCCCTTCGAGTCGTACAAATAGGCCTGGTCCGATCCGCCCGAGCTATAGACATTGGTTCGCTCGAAGCCGTAGGTTGCCAGGGTCGTGCCATTGCTCAGCAAATAGCTGTCCTGACCACGACCGATGAAGTAATCGTTGCCGCTCGAATCGTACAGAGCAGCCGTGTCGATCCCGCCGTAAATGGCTCGGGCCGAGATCACATTCGCACCGGAGACTTCGTTCTTGTAACCGGCACCCGACATCGAAGCCTTCTTCGGACTGGCCGTGAAGGTGTCGTTGCCAGCGGTATCGTAGAACGTCACCGAGTCGTATTTGCTCGCTTCGCCGATGTTGTTTTCGACGTTCTTGGTGCTCCAGGTGAAGCCGCTTCCGCGAACCGTCATCGTATCGCCCTTGAAGAGCCACGATTCGGTGCCGCTGGTACCGTAGAAGTGAGCCGTGTCATTACCGTCGCCACCGTCGAAGGTGATCTTGCGAACCTGCGAGGCGCTATAGCTCGACGACTTGCCGTTCATCGAAACGGTGATCGTGCTGCCACTATGCGTGACCGAGACGGTATCGTTGCCGGCGGTACCGATGATCGCCAGCGTTCCGCTCTTCAGCTCGAACGGCGACGACTCGGTGACCTTCACGCTGTAGGTACCGACCTCGGTATCGGTTAAACCTTTCACGGCGACATAGACCGAGCCGGTCACCGGTGCGGTCCACACGATCTTCGAGCCACTCGAATCGGAAGCCAACTGCGACACGCCGTTGCTTCCATAGAGCGACAACACCGAACCATCCATCGTCGATTGACTCAGGTCGATCACATAGGTCGTTCCGGCAACCGCACTGAAGCGGAAGTAGTCGATGTCGCCTGCGTAATTCAGCTTGCCTGTCTTGGAGGTGCCGACCGAGATCACGGTCGCACCTGAAGTGGTGTTCGAGTGATCGTCGGGCTGGACGATAGTCACGGTCGTGGCGACCAGGTTACTGAGAGCACCATCGTTGTCCATCGCCTGGGCGAAGATCAACTGCGTGCCAGCCGTGGTGAATGGATTGCTGACGGTCAGGCTGGCCAGTCCGCCGCTGATGGTCGAATCGCTTCCCAGCACGGCGTCGGTCGAGTCCCACTTGCCGTTACCATTCGAGTCGCGATAGAAGGTCACCTTCGAGACGTTGCCATCCGAGTCGGCGGCATTCTTCGCGGTGATCGTGATCGTGTTGGTTTCGCCCAGATAGACGGTCGAAGGATCGGTCGAAACACTGCCGATGGTCGGTGCGGCGTTTGGTTCTGGAGTTGGATCGGTATTGGGATCTGGCGTTGGATCAGGATCGCTGCTCGATGGATTCAGCAGATCGAGCGTGCCTGCGGCATTCAAACGCATGCCGGTCGAGACCTTACCATTCAAACCTGAAATCAAGTCACCACCACCCAGGATCGCAGCCTTCACTTCGGCAGCGGTGGCGTCTGGATCGTAAGCGAAAGCCAACGCGGCGACGCCAGCGACATGCGGGGCTGCCATGCTGGTTCCGGAGAAGCTGGCATAATAGCCACCGATGATCGTGCTGTAGATGCCGACACCAGGGGCGGCGATGTCGACCGTTTGCGAGCCGTAGTTACTAAAGCTCGCCAGGTTATCGTTGTTGTCGGTCGCAGCCACCGAGATGATGTTGCTGACGTTGTAATTCGATGGATAGTGCGCGATGCTGTCGTTGTTGGTTCCGTCGTTACCGGCTGCGGCGACGAACAGAATGTCGGCGGCTTCGCTGGCCTGAATGGCGGCATCGAGCGAAGAGCTATAACCGCCCCCACCCCAGCTGTTATTCAGCACGCGAATGTTCACGCCATACTGCGTTCGCATCATCGTGGCGTAGTTGATCGCTCGGACGGCGTCGGAAGTGTAACCGGCACCGCTGGCCGAGAGAAACTTGAGCGCCATGATCGAGGTGTTCCAGGCCACGCCCGAGACACCCTTGCCGTTGTTTCCTTGCGCGGCGATCGTTCCGGCGACATGCGTACCATGATGGTTATCGTCCATCGGATCGCCGTCGTTGTTCACAAAGTCGTAGCCGTGAACATCGTCAATGAAACCGTTGCCGTCGTCATCGATTCCGTTCCCGGCGATTTCGCCAGGGTTGGTCCAGATATTCCCGACCAGGTCAGGATGCGTGTAATCGACACCCGTGTCGATGATCCCCACGACCACGCTGTCAGAACCGGTGGTCTTGTTCCAGGCTTCTGGGGCATCGATTTGATTCATGCCGTAGGTCGCCGAGTAGGCGGCATCGTTCGGCGTGATGTTGAAGACCGAGGCCACGTCGAGCTCGTAGTTGCTGATCACGTCGAGCGAAGAGAACCAGGCCCCGACATCTTCCGACGTGGCACCTTGGCTGTGGATCAGAAGTTGCCCGACCAGACCCAGCCCGCGAACGACTTCAATCTGAAAGCCGCTGCCTGACAACAAAGCCGAGACTTGCGATACGGAGGTCAATTGACTGGCGACGTCCTCTTTGAGTTGGACGATCCAGTCGTTGGTGTATGGGTCGACGTTCGACTGCTGGACGACGCCGTCGGAATCGATCGAATAGCTGCCGCCAGTTCGTTCGTACGAATCGCCGGCGACGTCCTCGAACCAGATCGACGAAATGGTATCGCCCGCCATCATGCTGCGAACTTCAAGCATTTCCATAGCATTTACGGTCGAATGCTTGGACGAACGCTTCTTCTTTCGACGTGGACTCTTCTCGAGGCGATCAGGATTGGTCGTCAGATTCCGCCACCAGGAAGCCAGCCCGGAACCATCGCCCCGATTTTCGCTATCGAAACTTCCCACCTTCGCTGCTCCTACAATTCACCTCAGACTCGAATTCCTAGCGAGCCGCCGGTTTGGATAAGTGCTTGCGAGCATCTGCTAGCCGTCCCAAAAGTTGCCTGGGGGCCCGGCTGCAATCGCTGCAAGCAAAAACAAAGTGCTGCGTTGTCAATGCAAGCACCGAGATAAGCAGAGCGTGACGTGGGTCAGTCTTCTGCCATTGCGCTGGCTGCCCGGTCACGTCAGGGAGTTAGAGACTCAAGATCGCGCTGACAGCTTGCAATCCTTGCGTGCTATCAACGCCTTCGTTGAATCCTGCGGAAATGTCGGTCGCGCCTTCCCTGGCGTCAAATCGAGCGGGGAGGGATTCTGGAAAAATCTACGGAATTGCTCAAGTCCGAATGGACCTCAACCGACATTTGTGGCGAAAAGAAAACGCTGCGTGCGGCTAGCAGCTTCTGTTATGCAGCGATGTTGATTTTTTGATTCGTCCTGGTTTCGGCTCCGCCTAAACCGACAAAATGGCCTAGCCAGCCATCATCTTGTAGAGCCCAAACAGGATGGCGGCGACGCCAAATACAATGCGCACGATGGCCAGCAACTTGCCGTTGAAACCTTCGACCTTGTTGCCCCACTTGTCGCGTGAGGTGCCACTCAACAGTTCCACCAGCCCCCAGCCACCAATGACCAGCCCCAGCCCTCCGGCAATACAACCCAGGACAAACGGGTTTTCGTCCATGTAACGATCAAAATCGCTTCGGACTTCCGCCAACAGAGACAAGAGGTTGAACATCAGAGCAGTGCCTTTTGAGAGGAGAACATCGAGGATGAGCGTGTTGTCAAAATATCACCACCCAAGTGGCGATTAAACCCATCACCGAAATGCGATGCTTGAATTTGCTCGATTTCTTCTCCGTTGGCTCGCTGAAAAAGGACCGCATTGGTCCATCTAAAGACACCTCCCCTTACATCAGGCGGTTTGTCGAGACTATAGCTGTTCCAACGGAGCCGTTTGAAACTGCAACAGAAAGGGCTCGAGGATATTGCCGGAGCGGTCCTGGAACATCTGGAACTGTGCATTGTTCAACCAGATCGCGTAGTCGCGACCTGGCTCGAGCTTGACCGGGTACGTGACCGTTTTGCCGTCGAAAGAGAACGTCGCCGGTCCGTTGGCTTCCGGAAATTTGGCGGCGGGATCGATGCAGAAAGAAAACCGATCGGTCATCATCGGCTCGCTGAAGGTAATCGTGATCGCCGTCAGATCGGACGGAACACGACGATCGTTATTCTGCGGATTGGTCACTGTGACCTGAGGTGCCTCGTTGTCTGGCTTGGCTCCCATCAAGATCGCAAACGCAACCGTTATCAGGCTGAAGCCCACGGTCAGCAGCAGCAAAGCAAGGCTCATTTTCCACGGCATGCAGCGAACCCCTTAACGGCCGAGACCTCGTCTCCAACCGGCTCGACGAAGTTAGAAACCAACCACATAACGAAGTTGCGGCCCGAAGTGATCTCGCAGTTGCCGAGCTTTGTCCCAATCCGGAATCTTGGCCGTGAAGGGAAACTGGCCTCGTGCCTCCTCGTTATCGATACACATATGGGTGAAAAGTAGCGATAACGCCTTCAAGACAACCAGTCGCGATTGAAGGTCGATCTCGTCCTCGGTTCCCTCCGGAACACGGACTTCCAGGCCATCAGGAAACGCATCGTTTGGAGGAAAGTGCGGCCAGGGCTTCCGCGGAGGACTGTTCAGTCCAATCTCAGTCACCCGTAAACCACTTTTGGCTTCCGAGTCGACCGACAGGGCCTCGAATCGCCGCAGCTTATAAGGTGGCTGCTCCTCAAAATATAGCGTTTGCCTGGTCTTGCCGGAGGGGGAAAGCGAACTCACCTTCCACCCGCCGCCAGCATCTTTCTCAAGTTGCGGTTCCTCTTTCAATCCCTTCCAGAACGAAGGGATATCGAGCACTACATCGGCTTCTTTCTTACTGCTGCCAATGCCTAACTCGAACCCGAAGTTCTCTTCTTTAACGCGGATATGGATGGAGCCGTTGCACTCCGGCAAGATATGGACGCACTGGGCACCGAGATCGAAGACCAATCCCTTGTCGTCGGCAAGGAACCAGCCAGGCGTTCCCTGGTCGTCGCTACTGGCCAACATCCCGAACGATTGTTCGCGATCCCAATCGACGTCGACCTTCAATCCCGTTTTCTCGGCAAACATCATCTCCATGTGGAAACGAATCTGCTGGAACTGCTCGTCCTTCGACGAGATCACCGGAACCGAGTCGAGCAGTTGCTTCACGGTCGGCTCACTTGGCGGCTCCGCAGCCGACAACGAAACAGCCGCCAGAAGCGACCCTAGAAAACTGACCAGCCCTGTCCAACGAACCATCCTGGATCTCCCCTCTCAAATTAGGGATTACGGTGTACCTCTTGCCAGGATAGCAAGTTTGCGGGGAATGGTTCAAGAAACAAAAAACGGCACCCAGTTTCCCGGGTGCCGTTTTGATGATTCAGCAGAGTGAAAATCGCAGGGCGATTTAAACTTCCTTCGAGTCGATCCAGCTCATCAGGCTACGCAGACGCTTGCCGACTTCTTCGACCTGGTGGGTGCGTTCGCGACGACGGATCGCCTTGAAGCGGGCGGCACCGGCTTTGTTTTCCAGGATCCAGTTGCGAGCGAACGTGCCGTCCTGGATTTCGGTCAGGACCTTCTTCATCTCGGCCTTGGTTTCTGGCGTGATGATGCGTGGGCCGGTCGAGTAGTCACCGAACTCGGCGGTGTTACTGACGCTGTATCGCATGTAGTTCAGACCGCCCTGATAGAACAGGTCGACGATCAGCTTCACTTCGTGCATGCACTCGAAGTAGGCCATTTCTTCCTGGTAACCAGCTTCGACAAGGGTTTCAAAACCAGCCTTGATCAGTTCGCTGAGGCCACCACACAGAACGACTTGTTCGCCGAACAGGTCGGTTTCGGTTTCTTCGGCGAAGGTGGTTTCAATCACGCCACCGCGAGTCGCACCGATACCCTTGGCATAGGCCAGACCGATTTGACGGGTTTCGTCCGAGGCACCGTCGCCCAGAGCGATCAGACCAGGAACGCCGCCACCCTTTTCGTATTCGCTACGAACCAAGTGACCAGGACCCTTCGGAGCAACCAGCAACGAATCGACGCCTTCTGGCGGAACGACCTGGTTGAAGTGAATGTTGAAACCGTGCGAGCACATCAGAACGTTGCCCGGCTTCAGGTTTGGCTTGACGTAGGTGTTGTAGATGTCGCCCTGGACTTCGTCAGGCAGCAGCATGTTGACGATGTCGGCCTTCTTGGTAGCTTCTTCGACGCTCATCGGCTCGAAGCCGTGCGACTTGGCCAGGTCGTAGTTGGGGCTACCTGGACGCTGGCCGATGATCACGGTGCAACCGCTGTCGCGCAGGTTCTGTGCCTGGGCGTGTCCTTGCGAGCCGTAGCCCAGAATGGCAATGGTCTTGCCCTTCAGCACGGACAGGTCAGCATCGTTGTCGTAATAGATTTTGGCGGTCATTAATTTGTACTCTAGAAACGAATGGGTTGATGGACGGTGTGTATCGAATCCCCTCGCCGTTGAGGGGAGAGGCGTTTTTTAGAAGTGCAAAGAACCCCATTCCAGACCCTCTCCCCAGTCAGGGAGAGGAAGGTGGAACATTGGCGAGATACTTTCTGAAAGATCTCGCTGCAGGGTCAGAGCTTACGCTTCTATGGCGTGCGGATCGTTGACCTGGTCTTCCAGGGGGGTTCCGCTGCGAACCATGGCGATTCGTCCCGTCCTCACCAGCTCGCGGATTCCAAAGGGTCGCATCAGATCGATGAATGCGACGATCTTGTTTTCAGTTCCAGAGATCTCGATGATCACCTCGGTACGTCCGACGTCGACAATACGTCCGCGGAAGATATCGACCAGCTCGCGAATCTCGGAGCGTTTGGCCCCGGCCGAAGCCTCGACCTTGATCAGCATCAGGTCGCGATCGACAAAGTCTTGCGAGCTGACATCCAATACACGTACGACGGTGACGATCTTTTCGAGTTGCTTGCGTACCTGCTCTAGTACCGCATCATCCCCTACGACGACAAACGTCATTCGAGAAAGATTTGGATCCTCGGTTTCCCCCACTGCGAGCGAATCGATATTGTATCCGCGTGAGGCGAGCATCCCGGAAATGTGGGCGAGTACCCCGGGCACATTCTGTACCACCGCCGAGAGCACGTGACGCATTGTTTTCTCCCAGAACCGTAAATTGAAACCCGCATGATAGTTTCCCCCCCTTGCACCGACAAGAGGCGGGGCTAGGCCACCCAATAATGTGGGCAGGCAAGCCATTAACTCTGCTTTAACGCGGGAAGATGTAGCAACAAAAAGCAGAGCGAACCGATCTTGTTAAGACAAGCCAACTTAAGGAGAGTTCGGCCCCCTCGATTGAGGTTTTTGGTTCCCAGGCCCAGGCTCCCTATTCGGTGGCTGGGCCAGCGGGCGATCGGTTGTTGAAAACGTCGGTTTACTTCGACTTCGCTTCCTTCAGGAAGTTCGTCATGATCTCGACGATCTCTGGCTTCTCTTTAGCGATGTTGTGCTCTTCGCCCAGGTCTTGGCTCAAGTCATACAACTCGACCGGAGAGTTCGCGTTCTTGCGAACCGCCTTGAATTGATCCAAGCGGCAGGCTTCCCACGTATTCCACGAGGTATAGCTGATCCGCTGATCGGGTCGACGCAGGCCTGGTTTGATTTCGTTCTTACCCAACAGCGCCGGCAAGAAGCTGAGGCCGTCGTTCAGCGGAACTTCCTTCGCCTCGGTCAGATCGGCGTAAGTCGCCATCACATCGTACGCGTTGTAGGTCGTGCCGTTCTCGGTACCGGCCGAAATCTTGCCTGGCCAGACCGCGATGAATGGAACGCGGATGCCCCCTTCATAAACGGAACGCTTGAAGCCTCGCAGTGGGCCGTTGCTGTCGAAGTAGTGCACGTCGTGGCCACCTTCGTTGTGCGGACCATTGTCCGAGGCGAAGCAGATCAGCGTATTGTCTTCCAGGTTCAATTCCTTCAAAAGCGATCGCAACTCGCCGACGCTGTTATCCATGTAGGTCACCATCGCGGCGAAGCCCTTTTCGGTATCGGGCCAATCTTTGTCGGCGTACTGGCCGTAGGTGGGGACTTCCATGCCGTTGCCGGTCACGCGTCCCCCTTCGTTGTTAGCATGCGGAATCGTCCAGTGCAGATGCAGCAGGAACGGGTTCTCTTGATTGCGGCGGATGAAGTCGAAGGCTTCCTTCGTCATCACATCGTGCGAGTAAGTCTTGCGATCGTCGAGCTTGGCGACGCGACTGTCAGGCAGCTTGTCCCCCATTTCGACGTTGCCCTTCAGCGGAAGCTTTTCGATCTTGTCCCCTTCACAGCGCCACAGATAGGTCGGGTAATAGTTGTGGGCGTTGCCTTGATCGAGGTAGCCACACCAGAAATCGAATCCGTGATAGATCGGTTCGCCACCACTGCCTGGTTCGCCCAGGGCCCACTTGCCGACGCCACCGGTGACGTAGCCTTGCTGCTTCATCAGCTTGGCCAAGGTGAAATCGCTTTGCTGCAAGGTGTACGGCTTGTTGTCGTTGATCGGTTGGTGCCCCAGATGCTTGCCGGTCCACAGCACCAAACGCGAAGGACGACAAACGGTGCAGCCGGCATAGAAGCTAGTCAGGCGAACGCCATCCTTTGCCATCTGATCGAGATTCGGCGTTCGTACCTGCTTCTGACCGAAGCAACCGAGGTCGCCATAGCCAAGGTCGTCGACATAAATAAAGACCACGTTGGGCTTGGTTGGTTCCGCGGCGAATGCGGACATTGGCAGCGCGAACAACAGCAGCGCGACGATCTTCGTGAGCAGGCGAGGCATGATTGTGGACCTTGCGTTCGGGGTTACCGGCGAAACGGGGGCAATCGGACGGAGGGCCGTTCAGTATCCTCCTGTAGCAATATGGGGTCAAATAGTCAGCACGCATGTTCTTCGTCGCCGATTGCGTCCATCTCTTTTCACCGCAACAACATGCCTAACCGTCGCGGGCCGCAAATTCGTACCCCGGCATAGCCCATTTCCCCGTTCGCTGCCTGAGCGAACTTTCCGGCTCAGCCCTTATGCAGCAGCAACGCGGCCCGATCTTCCATTGCCCAGACTGCTATCGCGGGCCATGAAACCGTTCTGTAAATTCTTCGAATTCCAGGAAGATTCCACGTGACATCATTTTGGGAACTTTTTATAGTTCGAGACAGTGCCCAGCAAGCCTCCTGAACGAGTGACCTCGTTTCGCCTGGCTTCCACGGCACAGCAACCTGGATACCGCAACGATGACAACGGACCGCCGATCGCTCGCGATCTGCTTCAGATAGACCGGGCCCCCAGCTCTCTGCCGCCAAGCCAACTTGGCCTGAGATCTTCCGGAAGACAATTCACCGATAGCGCACGCCCACATGCTTGTTATTGGTTTATTCCTATTATCTGTCCTCGATCCGGAGTTGTTTTCTATGATGGCATCCATCAATCGCCCCCGGCGTCACGGGTTCACGCTCGTCGAACTTCTCGTCGTCATCGCAATCATTGGTGTCTTGATTGCCTTGCTGTTACCAGCGGTGCAACAAGCACGCGAAGCCGCTCGCCGCATGAGCTGCTCGAACAACCTGAAGCAGTTGGGCCTTGCGCTGCACAACTATCACGACACGCATCGGTCGTTTCCCTATGGTGGTCGATACTACATCACCTATGCCGGCACAAACTGGCGATTCGCCTTGCTGCCTTATCTGGAACAGAAGGCAATCTACGATCTTGATCGGGCCTCGAACTACCGCCTGAATACCTATGCCGGCGGCAGCAGCAACACCGATATCAATGCGTACAACAACGAAACGCGGTTGCTGTTTGGTCTGGTGGTCGATGCCTACGTTTGCCCTTCCAGTGCCGAGCCATTGATGCATGTCCCGAACAACAGTGCGGCCTTGGAATCGATCGGGGCTGTGACCCAGGCCCATCACTACGTCGGCATCATGGGTGCCTACCCCGATCCCGCTGGCCGATCCGACACTTACTACGATACGCAGTACGACAGCTACGCCACCGACAACGGCATTCTGACCATCGCTGAAACCAAGGGGATGCGTGACGTGGTCGACGGAACCTCGAACACGATTATCGTTTCCGAACAATCCGGCAACACGAATCCCAATGCCCGTTACAAGCGAATGTCGACCTATCACACCGGCTGGGGTGGGATCTCGCATCTAGGGACCGTGCAAGACTGGCGAGCGCTAGGCTCAGGGCAACATCGTTACGGTAGTGGCGTGACGGCTGTGTATCACTCCCCTAACCCACGCACGACCGGCGCGGAAGCGGATGCCGTATGGGACTTCAACACGCCTCTCACTTCGTATCATCCTGGCGGAATCATGGTGTCGCTGGCCGATGGCTCGACACGGTTCATCAGCGAAACAATTCCGTTGACCACCCTGCAACGACTCGCCGTGCGGGACGATGGCACCGTCATCGAAAGCTTCTAACGATTGCCACGTTCATCCAATCCAAGAAGGGAGACGCCATGAAAACCTTGTTGTCGCTATTGCTCGTCGTCGGATGCGTCGGCATGGGGGGATGCTCCGGGAAATCTTCACGTCCCTCGGCCACGATCGAAGGCGTGGTCCGCTACAACGGCCAGCCACTGGAACAAGCGAGCGTTCACTTCACTTCGCCCCTGACCGGCGAGTCGGCTTATGCCAATCTTGAAAACGGTGGCAAGTACGTGATTGAATTCCCTGAAGCCGACGTCGGGCAGAAGTACGAGATCGCCGTTCGACGTCCTTACATCGAAGTTGAAGACGCGCACTCGGCGCCGAAGATCATTCCGATGAAAGTCGCCATCCCATCGAAGTACCACCATCGCACGACGAGCGGTCTTTCGTTTCAGCTCGAACAGGGTGGGATGCAAACGTTCGACATAGAGCTTTCTAAGTCGTAGGAAGTCAAGAAAGAACGCGTGGCCCACTCGGAACAGATGGACCACGCGTCTTTCACTTCCCTATCCCTCGGGCTCATTTAGTGGCGAGTTTCCTTACCGCCAATGCACAACACCTTCGTCGGCATTCCGCCGACTTCGTAGGTTCCCTTGAACTCGAGATCGCTGAGCGAAAGCAGCTGCAGTTGGCCCGTGCCCGGGTTCGAGACTACACCCCAGTTGCCATCGGCATCGAAGTCGATTTCATGATGGCCATAGTGCCCTTCGACCTGGCTGGCGCCGACTTCCAGTTGCTTGATCACCGTTGCGTCGCTTAAGTCACGATCGCCATTCGGATCGAGATCGACCACGACTAATTTCTCTTGCTTATCGCCCGTCTTGCGATCTTGAAACAGGAAGGCATAGCGTTTTCCGGCTGCGGTGACGACCATTGCCGGCGTGGTAAGTGTCAGACCGTCAGGCGTGTCGATTTCAAGCTTGATCACCGAAGGTTCTTCCGCCGCGGCATCAATCAGGCAAAGGGCGGCCTCGTCTTGCTTGCCGGTGGTGCACAGCACCCAGTTACGATGCGTGGCGAACGCACCGGTTCGATAGGGCCGGTTGTTCTCGGCATCTTGGCCGAGCGACAAATGTTTGAGCTCGACGGTCTCGCCCGACTGCTTCAAGTTCACGTCGGCGTCGACGTAATAGACACCATCCGACGGAGCAAAGAACACCTTGCCGCTGTTGGCCGTCGCACCATGCAAGCCACTGACTGGCAGACGGAACGAATACGCAATCGACGCATCGCCTGGTTTCGAGAGATCGCTGACGTCGATTCGCCCGGCGTTCGCTTCGTCGTACGACATCCAAGTCGAATAGGCCACTTTGCCTTCCACCGCCGCCAACGTAATATGCCCTGCCCCACCTTGATAGAACGTCCCATGTTGCTGGTCATCTTTTCGCAGTAGATGCAGTGGCGCGAACTGGGTGAAGCCGTTTCGCTTGTCGTTCGCCAGGTAGAAGTTTCCTTCGTACGTGTAGAGATGGGCCGGGTTTCCCTGGGCTTGATCGATCATGCTCGAAAGCACGAAAGGTGGCTCGTGATAGATGCAGTCTTGATGGTCTCCGTGTGAATGCATTCGCACGCCCAGGTCGAGCGCGACCCAACCACTTTGATAGTTTCCATCGTCGTCGTCGCGAACGCCCACCAAGACGACCCGGCCGAGACGATCCATTTGGACCAGCTCGTTCCTTTCAGTATCAAGTTCAGGAAAGCCTGGGATGGTATTCTGGTTTTGAAATGTTACCTGGCTGCCGTTCTGCTCGAACTGGCCCCAGTGGACCGCTTTGTCTTCGCGATCTTGCCAGATCACGCGAACCAGCGGAATCGATTCCTCAGCTGTATTGGTGGAAGACTCCGCCGCCGACAAAGGAGTTGCCACAGCGATCGAGAGTATGACCAGCATGCCTCGAAGATAAATGTGCTTTCGCATCGTTGAATGCCTTTCAAAAGACAGGACGAAAGAGTGGTGGGGGACGGCTGGGCCGTCGTGGTTTAATAGGCGGCGCGAGGCGCCGGGACGTTCAGGTCAAGCTGCTCTTGTTCCGGCGACCATTCGACTTGCAGCGGAGTCTTCGTCGGAGACCGATAGGCGTGCGGCCACACCATTTGAAATTCTCCGGCCGATTCGAGCGTGACTCGATACGACCCCGGTGCCAGATCGACGCCCGTCAGGCTCGCTTCATCACGGAGTTCGAAGGCACCTTCGCCATCGGTCACTGCAAAGGCGGTGGCGTTGCCGGCGGCATCGAAGACGTTCACGCGGATCTCTTTTAACGGCACCCCATCGGCGTGCAGCTTGCCGGAGGTTCCGCCCGGAATCGACGGGGGCGGACCACAACCAACCAACATCGCGAGGCACAAAATCGAGCCGAGACGCGAGCAACCAAACATCAGCGAAGTTCCCTCGTTAAAACGGCTGCGGCACTTCGCCGCCGCCTCGGCTGAACAAAGCACGCCATACCGCCAGGTCGATCGTTTCGGGAGCGAACTTGACGCTTCCGTCGGCCAACACCAACTGCGTACCGCCAGGATGATTGCTGCGGCTGCTGGTGACGATGTAACCGTGATGCGAAACATCGGGGTTCAAGCTGTTGGGCGTATAAAAACCGTTGATCGTGATATGGAACCCAGTCGCTCGAATCCACGAGCCCGCTCGTTTGCCCGTATATCCAGAGGCCGATGCGGCGTCGAGATCTTCGGCGGTCTTCGATCCCGGCGCACCGCCACTGACCGACTTGATTTGTCGCTGCGGATCGGTCAGCACGGTGGTTGAAACCTGGTCGCGTCCACCGAACAGCGTTTCCGCCATCAGAATCGTGTGACTGGTGCCATCGGTGATGTCGCGAAAGCTGGTGTCGCTACCTCGCCAGAACAAACCGTTGGGACTGTTCCCTTCGCTGTAGTTCAGTCCGTTACCGCTGCCGACATTCACCATGTAGTTGGTGCCTGCCCAGGTCTCGCCCCCATCGATAAACATCGGGTCGCCACTTTCCGAGGGACAAAGCAGCATCGGCAAAACACGATCAGGAATCCCGGAGTGCACCGGATTGAGCGATACACTCGGTCCGCTGCCCAGCATCAATGGCTGCGAGAAATCGATCAGGTCGTGTAGGTTGCCCTGCTCGATAAATGGCAGGACGAGCGCTTGGGGTGAATAGCCGGTGCTGCTGGACGAGATCGAAGGAAAGTTTCGATGCGTGTCGTGATAGTTGTGTAGCGCCAGCCCCAATTGCTTGAAGTTGTTCTGGCATTGGATTCGTCGAGCTGCTTCGCGGGCCTGTTGGACCGCCGGCAGAAGAAGTGAAATCAGAACACCGATGATGGCAATCACCACCAGCAATTCCACAAGAGTAAAGCCATGATCGCGTCGCATGCGATGCTTCTCCGCAAGTGAAGACCGGAAAGCGTGCTCTGGGCGAGAGCACGAATGAATAACATGTGCGACTATATTCGTTCTGCAATTCTGTTGCAAGTACGTATTTCACGCACATCCACATTTGATGCATTACTACGAAAAAGACGTACTTTCCCTGTAGACACGTAAATGTCGATGCGTGAGTGGAGAGGCAACGGAGAAAGTTGCTGCCAGCGTCAAAGGGATCGTCAGCGGACGATCCCCTGCCCTGCGTAGCGTGCAGGGCTTTCAAGAAAGATGCCCAGCGGCGGGCCTTTTTGCCAACCGCTGGACGTTTGATGCGAGGCTACGGTCCGGTAAGGGCTTCCGGCTCTTCGATCATCAAGTAGTGACCATGATCGGCCGTCAGAATGAGGCAGGTATCGTCCCATCCGCCGTTGGCTTCGATCCACTTGGTCACCTTCTCGAAGGCCTGATCGCCACTCAAGACAGCGCCGATCGAGTCGTCGATGTTGTTGGCGTGGTTCGCCCAGTCGACATCGCCTGCTTCGATCATCAACCACCAAGGCTCTCCCTTGGCTTGCAGCACGTCCAAGGCCGCCAGGCTCATGTCCGAGAGCGTCACGTTCTCGGTCACGTCGGCTTCGTCGTACTTCTCAGCTGCGATCGGCCCCGAGCTCTTCGCGCTCGCGACTGGGTCATACTTGCCGTCAGCCGTTTGGAAAGGAAGATGCCCGCCCGAGACGCCGAAGTAACCAAACAATCGGTGGTTATTTTGAATCGCGGCTTTCGCTCCTTCGGTCAGCACGTCGGTCCCCTTGCGGCCTGGCGTTCGCTGAGCGACGACATACTTGCCGCCATTCTTCACATCGATCGCACGCAGATCTTCCGCCGGCAAATACTTGTTGCCTGGGACGAAGTTTTCGCCCTGCTTGCCATCCTTCTTCACTACGTCGCCCCAGCCACCACCAATCAACACATCCAGCCCCGGCAAGCTGCCAGGATGAAAGATCGAAGGACGCCCGATGAGATCTCGCGAGATGTCCTGGTAGTCGTAGCGATGCACATTGTTGGCGTACGCGGCTCCTGGTGTCGCATGGCAAATCGGCACGCTCGTGACGACACCGGTGTTCCAGCCCTTCTTTTGTAACTGGCGAGCGATCGGCAACACTTCGCGACCCATGAAGTCGACATTGATCGCATTGTTGTACGACTTGATCCCAGCCGTCATCGACGTTGCCGACGTGGCCGAGTCGGTGAATGCATGCACGACGCTACTTCCCTGGGCGATCGGATACTTAATGTCCTTCGCCACGCTCCAGGGATAGCTACCTGCTTCACGCCAATCGTAACCACCCTTGGTCTTACCACCAGGCGAAGTCACGATCTGCTTGTTGATATCGACATTGGTTCCATTGTTGTGCGGCGTTGTTACGAAGTAGCCGTAGTCGGTCTTCGCTCCGCGGTAATCGAGAAAGTTCAGGCCCGTTCCTCGGCCTTCGCGATAACCTACCTTCCCGGAGTTATGGATCGCTGCGGCCCAGGTCGTTTGCCAATCCATGCCGTCGTAAACGAACAGAATGATTCGTTTCTTCCCCGTTTCCGAAGCGAGTTTCTGCAAACGATAGACGTCGGTCTGATCGAAGTACTCGGCTTCTTCGTTCACGGTGTTGGTCGGGACATAGCCAAACAACTTCTTCAGCTTCTCCTCGCTGCGGTAGATGCTGTTCTCGCCATTCACCGAATCGAGCGTGATCCCAAAAGTGTAAACCGGGATCAGCCGATTGGAGTGATTACCCCACGACGAATACTTCTCGCCGTTAGGTCCCCAGTGCAGCGACGTCGGCCGATTGGTTTCGGCGTTGTTCTGCTGAAGCGTCGAGACAGGTTGCTTGTCAAGCTTCTCGGCGAGGCAAAGGTGATGAATAGTAAGCAGGAAAGCGATAGCGGCGAGTGGGAGGGGTGCTCTTTTCACAGGCGGGATTCAACCAAAGGGAAAACGGGGGATGTAGAACTAGGGCTCTCTCCCATTGAACCCCCAATGACAAGCGAGTTAAAGGCCGCAATGCGCAGACGATTTGATGTTTTGCGTAATGACTGACATTGCCTTCTTCTACGAAAAACTCATACGTCATGCTCGATCTATTGAGCGGCTTTCATCTTCCTGATTCTGGTAAAATGAATCGGCGTATGAATCTCCCATCGAGACCGATCTGCGCATTTCCGCAGCGAACGAAATTGCCAGGCGAAAGGGATCCAGTTCTTTCGGCTGGCTTTATCCCAGGCCTCGGAATGGATCTCAAATCGCTCATAACCCACCTTTTGGCTAACTAGGTCAAAATCTGCCCTGTTGCAGACTTAGGCAGGCCTGCCAGCGGTTTCAGCAGCCTCCCCCAAGGCCATCGCTACATGGTCGCCCCCACACGAAGGGTCCGCTCGAAAAACTAGATTTGATGCTTGTACTCAAGTTTTCTCGAACTTTCTCGAACGTTTCCTGGCACGTTTAAGACACTGTCCTGCGCTTTTTTCAATATCCAGTCTTGACCGGCATAACGTTTGCATCTGGTTTCGCCTATTCCAATATCCCGATATATCACTTGCGATATCCCGGCACATTCGTTTTTGTCGTTATTCCTACTTTTTTGTTGTATCCACGAGGTCCTGAAAACATGAGATGCGGACACAGCCGTAAATCGGCCTTCACCCTGGTTGAGCTCTTGGTGGTCATTGCCATCATTGGCGTGTTGATCGCCCTATTGCTCCCAGCCGTTCAGCAAGCTCGCGAAGCTGCTCGACGTATGCAGTGCACAAACAATCTCAAGCAACTTGGGATCGCTCTGCACATGTACAACGATACTTACCAAACATTGCCTATGGGCGTGCTGCAGAATCACAACTGGCGCGTCTCGGTGCTGCCGTTCATGGAACAGCGCAACCTTTACGATCAACTCGACTTCTCGGTCGACTTCCGTGGCGACCAGAATAACGCCAACACGCCTCTACTGAGCGACCAGGCGGTTGACACGTTTGTCTGCCCTTCGAGCCCGCTCGATTCCAACATGAACCCAGGCTGGAACGGTCAGCGTTACCAGTATCATCACTACATGGGCGTCAGCGGTGCGACCGATACGAGCATCGGCACCTGCCAACGCTTCTATGGCTACAACTGCGACAACGGGCCATTCTCGGTCAACAAGAAGGTGAAGCTGGCGGAACTGACCGACGGTACCTCGAACACGATGATCCTGGGCGAACAGTCGGATCGCGTGAAATATACCGGCCCAGGCGTCGGTAGCTGGCCATTCGCCGAAGGTAAGACCATGTCGCCAGGTGGTTACCACGGCGGCTGGGAAGGTCCTGGCAACCTCGACGGTACCGGTTCGCAGTGGGGCATCATGTCGGGTATCGTTCCGATTCAGTACGGCCCGAACGCAACCTGCCCAGACCAATGGGACTGTGGTTATTGCTACATCAACTCGACGATCCTCGCGTCGGCTCACCCAGGCGGTATCAACATCTCGCTGGCGGATGGCTCGGTGCGGTTCATCCCCGAAACGATCGACCTGAACAACTTCAAGCTGCTGGCCCTGAAGTCGGACGGCCAGGTTGTGACGTTCAACTAAGGCGAGGATAAGCGATATCGATGAGTACGTTTGAATTGTTCACAGCGCAACGGTTTTACCGCAGCCTTCCGAGTACGTTATTCGTGCTCGGATTGTTGGCCCTGGTCGGTTGTGGCGGACCCGCAGAAACAGGCGGGACTGTCTCAGGCAAAGTAACCGCCAATGGCAAACCAGTCACCGGCGCGGACATTCAGTTCCGCAACATTGACCTGGGTACTGGGATTACCTGCACGCTTCAGGCGGATGGAACGTTCAAGAGTGACACTGCGATTCCGGAGGCAACCTACACAATTGCCTTCACTCCGACGCTCTCAGATCATCAGCCAGGATCGACCGGCATGCCGACGATTCCTAAGTTGCCTGCTTCGATTCCGAAGAAGTACACCCAGACCAAAACGAGCGACTTGACGGCCGAAGTGAAGTCGATTCCGGTCAACGAGTTCGAGTTTGATCTGAAGTAGAAATAACGACCTCGACACACAATCTCCCTGTGTGAAAGCCTCCTCGTTCCTTTTTGGAACTTGGGGGCTTTTTTTCGTTGGCATTTCGTTCGCTTAATTCGAACCCACCGCGCCGCCTAATTTGGCGACATTCTGCTGGTGGAACCATTAAGGAATCCACATTCTCCGATGCGATTGCGGCAGCCCCGCAACAAATTCGAGAAATACTTAGATCTGTTTGCGCACCATAAATTCACGGCAACAAAGCTCTATAGTCCTTTGATTGTCCGTTGCGCGGCGAACTGTCCCGAACTGCTTGTTTTTTGCCCAAATTGCGATATGGGAAAAATCGACTTGGTCTATACTTTGCTGATATCCCGGTAAATACACGCCCTTTAACGCTATCTGGGGGTGTAGACGTCCTGCCCTTAATTTCTTCAGATTTTTCGAGAGCGCTTACCTTATGAAGAAACCATCTTCGCCCCAATCTGGGTTCACCCTGGTCGAATTGCTGGTGGTGATTGCCATCATCGGTGTCTTGATCGCCTTGCTTTTGCCAGCCGTCCAACAGGCCCGCGAAGCAGCCCGCCGTATGCAGTGCAGCAATAATCTCAAGCAGTTGGGCCTGGCGTTGCACAACTATCACGACACCAACGGCGCGTTCCCGATGGTCAGCTACATCGACAACACCAATCGTCCCGCAAGCTGGATCGTTCGCCTGTGGCCTTACATCGAACAGTCGGCCGCCTACGATCAGTGCACCTTCCAGAGCGACTGGACCGGGATTGGCTTCGACAAGAACTGGCGAATCACGACGAACATGTTTGTCGATGGTCTGAACTGCCCATCGAACCCGATGGATCGCTTCCTGACGCAGAACTCGAGTTCGGCCACGCGTAACGATGGTGCTCCTGCTGAAGTGCAGTATCAGCGTGCTGACTACGTCGGCGTTGGTGGTCGTTTCAAGTCGAACTCGGATCCATCGGCACCTCGCTCGGTTTGGATCGGCTATCACGGCATGAATGACTACAACGGTATCTTCGTCGCCCTCGACACGCACAACGAACAGACCGTTTCGTTCCGCGACATTAGCGACGGTACCAGCAATACGCTGGCGATTGGCGAGCAGTCGAACTTTGTCCGTTCGATCGACACTTCGACCGGCGAAGTCACCTTCCACGACTCGCGCGAGTATGGTCACCGCGGCGGCGCCTGGAGTGGTGGCGGCGGTCACAACGGTCATGGTCAGTGGTACGGCAACTGGGAAGGTCACTCGTCGATTCGCGTTGGGATCAACTTCGTTCACACGGCTGGCTACAGCGAACCTTCCGGTACCGGTTGCAAGCCAACCTACGGCGGTCGATCGGGTCACCACACCACCTTCACCTCGGCTCACCCAGGCGGTGCCTTGTTTGTCCTGGGCGATGGTTCGACTCGCTTCATGAGCGAACACATTCCGCTGGATACTCTCCGCTACCTGGCTGACCGAACCGACGGTCAGGTCATCGGCGAGTACTAATCGAGCCTTATCACCCTCTTTGTTTTATGGTGAATCGAATCATGTCGATGAAAAAGAACCTGGCGTTCTCGATGGTGGCTCTGGTGGCGTTGAGCGTGACCGGCTGCTTCTCGGGATCGGGCAAAGACCTGAACGCGGTCACAGGGACGATTACCAAAGACGGCGTCCCATTTGCCGACGCCCACATTGAATTCCATCCGCAGTCGGGCGAAGGTGCGGTTTCCTACGGGAAGTCGGATCAAGAAGGCAACTTCAAGTTGTACTACTCGACCGGACAGCCTGGCGCCCTGCCCGGCACGCACAAAGTGATTGTGCAGAATGGCTACAAGGTTGGCGGCAAGAATCCGATGGCCGATTCCGATGCTGATCCAATGAAGGCAGCCCCTGCCCCGTCGGAACAGCAAAAGGGAGAGATCCTGGTCGAAGTCGGTAAGAACGACGACAACCACATCGAGATCGAGCTCTAACTCGATCACGACCAACGCAACAGAGAAGGCACGAAAAAGGCTCCGCGAGTTTACCTTGCGGAGCCTTTTCTTTTGAGAAACGCCGATTAGCGGATTTGTTTACTTTGGGCCGCTGGCGTTGATCTTAGCCGCGTTGTTTTCTTTGCCAGCCCAATCGCCGTAAGGACGATCCCCCTTGATGCGTTGACCCGTTTTGCGATCGGTATAGCCGGTTTCACGATCATAGAAGTCGATGGTGTAATCGGTGGGAACGCTGTCGCCTGTTTCCGTCTGCCAGGCATCCATTGCCTGACGCATCTCGGCCAACTGCTTGGCATACTTCGGATCGCCAACCAGGTTCTGCACTTGAAGCGCGTCCTGATTGGTGTCGAACAGTTCTTCACCGGAACGTGGTTGCAGGAAGAGATCGGCCTGGGCAGGCGTCAGGTCCTCTTTGGCTGCGACCAGATCTTGGTGCGAAGGAGAGCTGACCGCGTCGGCCGGGCCGAGCCAGGCCTTTTCAGGCCGAGCATTCCGGACATACAACAGGCCATCACCGTTACGGACCGAGCGACCGTGGGCTTCGTAATCGTGCCAGTTGTGTTCGCTGAAGGCGAGCTTACGTGCCGACTTGCCTTGAGGATCTTCCAGCAACTTTGCGAAGCTGACCCCTTGGGCCTGCACGGGAATGTTCACGCCAGCCAACTGCAGGATGGTAGGGCAGATATCGATCGCACTGACCAGTTGATCGCAAGTTCGTCCTGGCTGAGCGAGATCCTTCGGAAACGAAACCACGAATGGCGTCTTCATGCCGCTATCGTGGACGCGCGTCTTGGCACGTGGGAATGGTCGGCCGTTGTCGGCCATGACGATGATCATCGTGTTGTCGAAGGCGTCTTGCTTCTTGAGCTCTGCAACGACCTTGCCGATGTAGTAATCGAAGCGGGTGATCTCGTTGTAGTACGAAGCCAGGTCGTCACGCGTGGCCGGGGCATCACGCAGGTAAGGAGGAACGGTCACGCCTTCTGGCTGATGCTTCGGACCGTAGTTGTCCTCTTGCCATTGGCGGTCGGCGTCCCAGCCACGATGGGCATCGGTCGCGGCGAACCAGAAGAAGAACGGCTTGTCTTTCGGACGCTTCTGAACGATATCGAGCCAGTGCCCTTCCCCACCGGAGTTGCCCGGCACGTTGGTGCCCCGTTTGTCGTTCCAAACGGCATTCTCGTTGGCGTTGTCTTGCGGCATGTGATCTTTGCCTGCCAAGGCGGTGTAATAACCCGCCTCCTGCAGCAGCATTGGGAACTTGATCAAGTGGTCTGGCAGCGGTCGGTGCAGTTCGCTCGCCGGGCCGTTGTTGTGGGGGTAACGACCAGTGACGATGCTACATCGGCTGGGGCTGCAGCTGCTGGCGGTCAGATAGGCATTGGTAAATTTGACCCCGTGCGAAGCCAAAGCATCGATGTTGGGTGTCCGAGCCGTTTCGTTGCCATAGCAACCGAAGTCGTTCCAGCTCACGTCATCTGCGATGAACAAGATGAAATTGGGGCGATCGGCGGCAGAGACAGGCGAAAACAAGCCAACCAGGATCAACAGAGACGCAAGCAAGTAGCATGCACGCATGAGATTTTCCGGGGCAACGAGGAAGCGGTATGGGTGGGAGTGGACCAGAAACAGTATCATCAATCCCATTTCGTCGGTCAAATCAACGAAGGACGCCCTGCTTTGTACGTTTACGCGTTAACGGTCATGATCTCCCTGGGATGCAGCTTTCTGGCTGGAATCTTAGGGGTTGGTGTGGCGATCATGCGTTACTTGCCGTCCGCCACGAAATTAGGCTGGGCCGCCATCGGCTATGGGCTGTATGGCCTGGTAGGTATCGCCATCATGGCAGCCACGTCCCAGCCCGGCAGCTTCTCGCCAATGTGGTACATCTATATCGTGGCAGCGATTCCCACGCTGATGGGCATTGCCACCCTGGCCATCTGTCACTACTACACCGGAAAAGAACCCCTGCCCGATCGACAGATCCCGCTGGCCATGATCTTCTACATGATCGCCGTTGTTGGCCTGCTGATCACCATCGTCTCGTGTGCCGGGTCGTTCGATCTTGATCCGTAGCCTCAGCTATTGCTCAGGCCGGAAGTTGGTTCAGCTGCATTGTCATTTCCAAGTTCGCCAGCACATACAGGGCGACAATCGTCCACAGCCCCCACGCGACGGTAACGTTCACCAAGACACTGGTGAGAATCACCAGACCCTGAACGCGAATGTCTCGATTCCTCGCCAGGTAAGCACTCCAAGCGATGCTTGCCACAACAAGTAGCCAGGCATACCGATAGACTTGCCCGTGAATCGCAGCGAACCATGGCAAGTCATCCGTAGGGACAATGACCGGTGTGAATAGTTGGTGATCGCGAGCAGCAATCCACGTAGAGAATACGACCAGCATCACAAAGATGCTCACACTGGTGAACCAATGCAAAGCGACTCTACGAGGAATTGTGGCAGGAGAAGATACCGACATTTCAACAGAGCCGATCTCGAACGAAGTAGACGCTGATCAACGTCCAAGCGAACCAAAACGTTGTGGCATTCACCATGATGCCCACGTACAGGATTAGATCACGCAGCCGCATCACTTGGTTGCCAAGCAACCCCATTCCGCAGCACCCATAGGCCAGAACCAAGGGCCAAGCGAACGGTTCGACGTCGAATAGCACCTCGGTCATGTAAGCGATATCAACATCCCAGGCCTGAACGTCCATCTTCAATCGCTGGATGAGGTTGCTCGTCCCGAGGTTCGTGACAACGGCAAATATTACCGCAGCGGCTACAGTTCCAACGGCTTGACGACGACTCAGATGGGGCTCGCCATTCGCGTCAACCAGAAGTGTTGCGGACTCAGTTTCGTTTTGCATCTGCCTCTTCAAGTGCGTTTGCTAGGCTCGGCACCCTCACGGTTGCCATGGCACGCTGCCGGCGGCTTGGATTTGTTTTTGCATGGCTTGTTGTAGTTCGCGGAACTTCTTGGGCGCGGTCTTGGCCAGGTTGTTTTGTTCCTGGGGATCTTCCTGCAGATGATACAGCTCGAGCGGCGAATACGGATCGTTCTGCATCAGTTTCCAGCCATCGCGAATGATGGCCTGGTACGATTTGCCTCCGTAACGTGCGCCTCCTTCACGACGTACGAAGTAAAGATCGCGAGAGCTTGAGGGCATCGCCTTCCCTTCCAGCAAAGGCACCAGACTGACCGCGTTCAAGTCGGCGGCTGGGCTTGCACCGGCCAAATGCAGGAAGGTTGGGAAGATGTCGAAGTTCATCCCCTGGTAATCGGATCGACTGCCGGGCGAAACGTGCCCTGGCCAGCGAACGAAGAACGGAACCTTCAGGCCGCCGTCGTAGTGACTTTGTTTGCCGTCGCGCCAAGGATCGTTGTTCTGGGCATGTGGCAGACTTCCGCCGTTGTCGCTGCCGAAGTAGACGACGGTGTTTTCCGCGAAGCCGTTCTTCTCGAGCGATGCCAAAACCTTGCCGACCGCATCGTCCAGATGATGCACGAAGGCGACGTTCTTGGCCCGCTTGTCGTCTAAGTCAGGCTGGGCCTGCTTCACCGCGTCGAGGTATTCCTTGGGGGGCTCGATCGGAAAGTGGGGGGCGTTGAAAGCGAGGTACAAAAAGAACGGCTCGTCCGCTTGCTGGGCCCGAGTCGAGAAGTAGTCGGCGGCCCACTGCGCGAACAGATCGGTCGCGTGTCCAGGCGGATCAATCTCTTTCTGATTAAGCCGCATGTAGTTGTGCCCCTCGCGGCGATGGGTCGTGTAACTATCCATCATGTCGCCAAGGAAACCATGGAAGTGATCGAAGCCGCGCTCGTTGGGTGTGTTAGGGGACTCCAATCCGAGATGCCACTTGCCGATGCACGCGGTCGCGTAACCTTGCTTCTTCAGTTCGTCGGCCAGCGTCGGAATGCCCGGCTTCAAGTAGCCCCACGAGTTGGTTTCATTGGTCCGAATCACCCCTGGCACGCCGACCAAATCAGGATAGCGCCCCGTCAACAGCGCGGCCCGCGACGGAGAGCAAACAGTGCAGTTGGCTCGCATCTGCGTGAAGGTCATCCCTTCCGCCGCCAGCTTGTCGATGTGGGGCGAATGGACGTCCGACGCATGGTAGGTCGAAACATCGCCATACCCGAGATCATCCGTGTAGATAATCAGAAAGTTCGGCCGCTTGGGCGCAGCGGCCAGAGCCGGCGCAGCGAGCGACAACAGCAGAACAAGAGCGATCAGACGTGGCATGGGTGGGGCTTTATCGGGTTAGCGGCAGATGGGGACTAAGGAGTGATCTCTTCGTCGTGAAGCTTGGTCAGGCGAGCGACGATGTCAGGGTGTTGATCGGCGAGGTTGGTCGTTTCGCCAGGATCTTCTGTGATGTTGGCCAGGAACAATTTGAATGCTGCATTGCCAGCGTTCTCGTTCGTATCGCGGGTGTTGGCAATCAATTTCCAATCGCCAGCGCGTACCGCCCAGGCAGCATTCTTTCCGGTTCCAACTTGCCAATGCAGCGGATGATTGAAGTGGGGACTTTGGGCACCCGCGTTGTTCAGCATCTCGACCATCGAGCGCCCGTCGAGGTGCGTCTCTGGTAACTTCACCCCGGTCAGTTCCGCCAAGGTTGGCATCCAGTCGCAAGCGTGAGCCATCTGATCGCGGACTTCCCCTTCCGGCAAATGCCCTGGCCAACTGATGATGCCGGGCAAGCGGATGCCTCCTTCAAACATGCTGAACTTGGCACCACGGTAGGGACCACTTTTGCCGCCGCCGAAGTGAGCGCGTTCTTCGGTCGAGTAGCCATTGTCCGACTGATAGATGATGATCGTATTCTTCCGCAGATCGAGCTTGTCGAGCTTGGCCAGCAGTTGCCCGATCCGTTCATCCTGCGACGCAATAAACGCCGCGTACAGATTACGAGGATACTTCACGTCCTGGAAATGCTCGAGCCACTTCGCTTCGCCCTGGTAAGGGTAGTGAGGCGTGTTCATCGCGTAGTAGATGAAGAATGGCTGGTCGTGATACTTCTCGATGAACTCGCCTGCTTCGTCCGCCATCAACTGCGGGAAGTAGCGACCATCTTCGTAAACTTCTTTTCCGTTCCGCCACAGATCGTGACGATTCGGTCCGTTCCAATAGAAGAAGTGCGAGTAGTTGTCGATGCAGCCACCCATGTGCCCGATCGAATAATCGAACCCTTGGGCCAATGGCATCGTGTCTGGTGTGTAGCCGATGTGCCACTTTCCGATGTGGGCTGTCGTGTAACCGGCAGCCTTGAACATCTCGGCCATGGTGATCTCGTCACTCGGCAGCGCGCTGCCGCCACCTTGTTTCGACGAACAGTTGTTCGGCACGCCAGCACGAACGGGCCAGCGTCCGGTGAGGGCCCCCGCACGGGAAGGAGAGCAAACCGGCGCTGCCGAATAAAACTGCGTCATGCGGACGCCATGCACGGCCAGCGAATCCATGTGAGGCGTGTGCAAGTCTTTCGAGCCATAACACCCGGCATCGACCGAACCTTGATCGTCCGCCAGGATGAAAATGACGTTGGGCTTGTCGCTCGCCAAAAGAGGCGCGGCAAACAGAAGCAGCAGCATGCTTGCGAACGGCAAAACACGTAACATCGGGCAGGCACCGTCGATGATGAAAGATTGGAGGTTAGGGTCTGGTTTAGTATCCTAGACGGCACAAGCCGGGTCAAACTTCCCCTTCCTTGCTGTCAGAAGGCTCTCCCATGGGCTACGAGTACTTCGCTTCGCTCGAAACCGACCTCGATTTGCGGCTTGGCATACCCCTGTTTACTGCCGTGGAAGATCACTTCGACCTGGTCACCTTGTCGAAGTCCTCCACCGAACTCCGTTTGCAGACCCCAGAGAACGCCGCCAGCGACTGGGAAGCGGTTCGGCTGGCGATCGCTCCGCGGCAGATCTATTGAATCTTCAGCGGCGGCCTTTATCGGGAAGATCAGGAGGCAATTCAGCAATCTGTCGCTCACTGGCTTGGGAATCGAGGAGTCCCCTGTCCCTGGAACGAAGAGTAGAATAGAACGTAGAGCCATTCTCCCGAAACGAGGAACCGTGCCATGTTCGATCCTGATGCCAAAGCTGTGACCGCCCAAGCCCTCGAAATGATCGAAGCAGATGGTTCCGATCTTTCTCAGCCGTTGGAGATGGACTTCTTTATTGCCGTGCCAAATCAGCAGTCAGGCGAACAGATCGCCGAGGAAGCCCGCAAGATCGGCTTCGAGACCAGCGTCGAACAAGACGAAGAGTCTGGCGAATGGACCTGCTACTGCACCAAGACCATTCTGGCCAGCGTCGACACCGTGTTCGACATTGAAGAAACACTGGACGATCTGGCCGAACCGTTTGGTGGCTACAGCGACGGCTTCGGAACCTTCGGCAACAACGACGAAGAGTAGCCGAAGTCATCTTCCACGCTGGATCGTTTGCAGCAACTGCTTGGCCTGCTCCGGCGTGAAGATCGAAAGGTCTTCGATGTCCACCGGAACGGACAAAGCATTGGGCCGTGCTTCGTCGCGAGGAATATAGACCGAGCCTTTCTTCATCGGCACCTGAAATTGCAACGGGTCGACTTCTGTCTGAAAGTCGGCTCGATCAATGTAATAAACCGTAGCCCGATGTTGATCTCGATCAGCCGTTCGGAACCTCAGCACGACTTGGGGAAGCCAGAACGAGACCGACTCACTCGGTGGCTGCAATCCAAGATGCAGGCTGAAGTCGCGAACCTTGCCATTCGACAGCCGTGCGACGGCTTCAATTGCATCGTCTTCGCCTTGTGTCTTGAAGCAGGTTTCGACTTCGCCGGTGTGAATACGCAGGACTTCGTCTTGATCAACGATCACCGAACCGTACGGCCGCGCGAACGCATTACGTCCTCGCATCAGCAAATGGTCGACCGTCAGTCGCGCGGACCAATTACTTCCCGCGACCAGATGATCGAAGTAGTCGCGCGTAGGGTGCGATTGCTGTTCGATCGAACAGGCTGGACTGATCGCCTTCAATCGTCGGAGTTCCTCGAATTGGCGCCGTTCGACGAAGTGGGTCTCGTTGAAATCGACCGTCGTCTGCCACCAATCGAATCGCCGAACCTTTCCTACGGCGCGCGGCGGAGGGGCTGGCAAAGGTGCCTCGCTTGTGGTGATGCCTGCCTTCGGCAGCCATGTCTTGTCCAGGATCGCTTTCCGATCGAGCGGCACCTTTTGTAGCTTCTCCCGCAGTTCCAGCACGTCTTCCAGCGTCTCGATCTGGAGATGGTGGACGCGATCGATTGGCACCATCAGCACTTCCATGTGCCCTTGAGTCGGCACCGTGAAGCGAGCTTCCGGCGAAGGCTTCTCGGCGCATAAGATCATCGGGGACACCAACAGCCAGATCAGCGATAGAACGGTGCAATTCTGCGGCATCTCTTCCAACTCCTTGAGTACAGATCAGATGCCGTTAACCTAATCGAAACGGATCAACCTCGCACTTATTTTTTCGAGAACTGCGCGATGCTACCCCAACCGATGATTGCCGTTCACGATGTCCCTGTCAGCAGTCGCTGGTATCAACAACTACTCGGTTGCCAGAGTGGGCATGGAGGGGACGAGTACGAGATGATTGTCAACAATCAGGGAACTCTCGTCCTGCAATTGCATCGCTGGGAAGCGCACGAACACCCGTTCATGGGTGACCCGAGCAAGAAGCCGTATGGCAACGGGGCTCTGCTTTGGTTCGAGAGCCCCGCGTTTGAGGAGGCCGTCGCCCGAGCCCAGCAAATGGATG
This sequence comes from Bremerella cremea, assembly GCF_039541315.1. Classification (GTDB taxonomy): domain Bacteria; phylum Planctomycetota; class Planctomycetia; order Pirellulales; family Pirellulaceae; genus Bremerella; species Bremerella cremea. Next base: position 2,331,677 of record NZ_BAABFZ010000003.1, read on the forward strand.
CCGAGATCGTCGACGGTCCGTTATTTAATCCCAACGCACAACATCGCGAGATCTGGGTGCGCGACCCTGACGGCTACATTGTCGTGATCGCCTCACCCTTTGGAGAGGCGTCGGGTTAAGATGAACGCGGCAAGCTTGCCAGGTCGGAACTAGATTCCGTCGTAGCTTGCAACCGCCTTGCTGATTTCCGCCAGCTCGGCATCGCTGAGCTCAATGCTGCCAGCCTTGGCGTTGTCGACGGCCTGTTCTGGGGTGCGAGCACCACACAGGACGTGCGAGCAACCGCGCTGGGCCAGTGTCCAAGCCATGGTCAACTGGGCGAGCGTTGCGTCATGCTTTTCGGCGATGGCTCGCATCGGTTCGAGCATCGCTTGCACCTTGGCGACGTTCTCAGGATTGAAGCGCGGCTTGAAGTTGCGCTGATCCCCTTCTTCGTACTTCCGATCGGCGGTGATCTTGCCGGTCAGCAAACCTTGGCTCAAGGGGCTGTAGGCGAGAAACGCGAGATCGTTGCTGGCACAGTAATCGAGATTGGTCCCTTCCAGATCGCGATCGAGCATCGAGTACTTTTCCTGATCGGTATCCAGCTGACCGAACTGGCGATAGGCGTTCATTTCTTCGTTGGTCGCGTTGCAGACACCAATCGCGCGGATCTTGCCTTCCTTCTTCAGTTCCATGAGCGTTTCCATTCGCTCGGCAATGGGCGTGTCGTCCATTTGCCAGTGCGTCTGGTACAAGTCGATCACGTCGGTCTGCAGCCGCTTCAAGCTTCGTTCGACTTCTTCGCGGATGCCATCCTTGCCGCTGTAGATATAGACGTCGAAGCTTTCCTTCGTAGGCTCACCGTTCCAGTCGACATTTTCTTTGGTCGTGCTGAATCGCTTGGCGGCACGTTTCTTCTGTTGGTCGTTCAGATCCCACCGCATGCTGCACTTGGTGGCCAAGACAACCTTGTCGCGTCGATCGGCAATCGCCTTGCCGACCACTTCTTCGCTGACGCCAAAGCCATACATCGGAGCGGTATCGATCAGGTTGCCGCCCGCGTCGAGGAACGCGTGAATGGCCGCGATCGATTCTTTTTCATCGGCCCCGCCCCACGTCCAGCCACCGATCGCCCATGCTCCAAATGCGACGACCGAGGCTTCGATTCCTGATTTGCCCAAAGGACGATTCTTCATGATGCTCTTTCTACTAGGTATCTAAATCTACGAGAGGTGGGAGACTGGCGAATGTAACTGTCCAGGTTTCCTTAGCCCACCCGACTGGAGTCCGCGAGACGATTGCCAACTCAGATGCGAAGGACGATCTTGCCGAACTGTTCCCCTTGTTCCATCCGAGCCAAGGCTTCGTTCCCTTGGGCCAGGCTGAACACCTGATCGACGATCGGGCGAATCTCGTGCTTCTCGACCAGTTCGAGCATGCCGCGGAAATCGGCCGGAGAGCCCATGGTTGAACCAATCAGCTTCAACTGATTCCAGAACACTTTGAACATGTCAACCTTCTCCGGTGGGCCAGTCGTCGCGCCGTAGTTCACGATGCGGCAGCCTGGCGCGGCCAGATCGATCAGGTTCGCATACCCTTTTCCGGCAGCGCTATCGATGATCAGGTTCGGCCGACCGAACTTCTCGGCGGCTTGCTTCTGCCAACCTTCTTCTTTGTAGTTGAAGCCGCACTTCGCCCCCATCTCCTTCGCTTTGGCAATCTTCGCTTCGCTCGAAGACGTCACGGCCACTTCCGCGCCGATCGCCACGGCGAACTGAAGGGCCAGCGTGGCGACACCACCGCCGATGCCACTCACCAGAACCTTCTCGCCAGGACGTAGCTGACCTTGCGACATGGTAGCGCGAAACGCAGTCACGCCTGACAAAGGCAACGCGGCGGCTTCTTCCCAACTGAGATGCTTCGGCTTGGCTCGCAGCATTTCGACCGGGGCATGAAGGTGGGTGGTGAACGTACCGTTCTGCGGCATCCCCAGGATCGTGAATTGCGGCGACTGGGCGGCTTCGCTGGTTCCCCAATTCCAGCCTGGATTGATGATCACCTCTTGGTCGAGCCAATTGTCATCCTTGGTGTCGCCAACCTGCTGAACGATACCAGCCCCGTCTGAACCCAGTACTTTGGGTAGTTCGATCCCCGGGTAAAGGCCCTGGGTAATCCAGTAATCGCGGCGATTCAAAGCAGCCGCTTTCAGGGCAATCTTGGCGTATCCCGGTTTGAGTTCCCCTAAGTCATAGTCTTTTAGCTCCAAGGGGGACTTCAGTTTCGTTATCAGTAATCCTGGCATGTTCAATTCCTCGGGTGGCTTTTTGCTCTATTGGGGTGGTCCGATGTAACCTTTGCCTTGGCTGGCTCATAGGTAGTAGAATAGACACTCTCTCGTCTGTGGTGTCCTACCCCGCTTGCCTATCTCGTGATCTTGCCAGTGCGATCTTGCCGGACCAATTACGTCTGCATTCTTCTGTTGGGATGCCTTGGGTCAACCGTCGGTTTCGACGTGAGGGCCGAAGAGCCGCAAACTTCGTCGTTATCGCGAAGTGTCGAGCAGTTTCATGCCAACATCGTACCCATTCTCGACCAACACTGCGTTCATTGCCACACGGCTGACTCGCCCGCGGGGAACGTGACCCTCGATGAGATCGATTCGCCTGAGCAGCTTTACGCCCACATCCGAACCTGGCTGAAGGTTGCTCGCACGCAGCGAGATCAGTTTATGCCACCTCAGGACGAGGACCAACCAACCGACGCCGAGCGGAAAGCTTTGATCTCTTGGGCCGAAACCCTTGGCCAGCAGCTCGACCAAAAGCCGCAGACCGATCCTGGTGCAATCGTCTTTCGTCGGTTGAATCGTTTGCAATATAAAAACACCCTGCGTGATTTGCTCGGTGTCGATTACGACGTCGCCACGGCGGTCGGTTTGCCGCAAGATCCGGTGGCGTTCGGTTTCAACAACATTGGTACCGCCCTCGAAGTCCCGCCGCTGCTGCTCGAGAAGTACCTGGCAGCCGCCGACGAGATGCTGGCGCGAGCCGTCGATACGAAGCCTGCTTCGACCCTATTCGACATCGCGGAAGTTCCTTACAAACTGGAAGGCGAGCTTCCGGAAGGAAAAGGGAAAGATGGCCCAATTCCCCCTGCCACGGAAGTGGTCGATGGCTACCGACTGTTCCGTTTGAACAGCACCCATAATTTCCCGTTGAAGATCGACAAAGAAGGCACCTACCGGTTGGAATTGGCCGCATGGGGTCACAAAGGACCGAAGTGGGCGAAATGGCAACCTGATCTGGCGATTGGTGTGAATGGCCAGAACCGCAAGTCGATTTCGGTGCTCGGAACCCGGGACAATCCTGGTGTGGAAGTCGTCACGCTGCGATTGCCTGCTGGCGAACTCGACCTGTCGATCGAATTTCTCAACGCGGAAGTTGGCCCGGCCTGGTCCGAGAACGATCATCGCTTCAAACACATGGGCTGGAAATCGCTGACGGTGACCGGGCCAGTCTCGCCGCAAGGCATCATCCCCAGCACGGAAGCCCACGAAAAGATCTTTATCGCCGAACCTTCCTCGAAGCTGCCAGCTCGGGACGCGGCTCACCAAATCGTGACATCGTTTGCGACGCGAGCCTTTCGCCGCCCCGTCGAAGCGGACGAAGTCGATCGCCTGCTCGTACTGTTCGACATGGCCCAGGCCGGAGGAGCGAACTTCGAGGAAAGCGTTCGCTACCCTTTGAAGGCTGTGTTGGTCTCGCCGTCGTTTCTGTTTCGTATCGAGCCAGCCGCCGAGGGGGACCAGCCGCAGCCAATCGATGACTACGCCTTGGCATCACGTTTGAGCTACTTCCTCTGGAACACGATGCCGGACGAAGAACTGTTTCGCCTGGCCGAAAGCCAACAGCTTCATCAGCCAGAAGTGCTCAAGCAACAAATCGCGCGGCTGTTGGCAGACGAACGCTCGAAGGTCTTCGTGCACGACTTCGCCGAGCAATGGCTGCAACTGGACGAATTGGAACACGCCCTGCCGAGCGAAGAGTTCTTTCCCGAGTTCACCGCTCGGACCCGCCATGCCATGCGGACCGAGGTGTTGTTGTTCATGGAACACCTGGTGCAAGAAAACCAAAGTGCGATCGACCTGTTGGACGCCGACTATTCGTTCACCAATCGTGACCTGACCAGCATCTATCGCTATGGCGGTTACCAGCAAGAGTTCCAAAAGGCCGAGATCAACAAGCGTCGCAATCCGGAACGGGGCGGTTTGCTCGGTATGGGAGGCATTCTGGCGATGACCTCGCACGTGTCGCGAAACAGTCCGACCCGCCGCGGCAAATGGGTTTTGGATGTCATCATCGGGGATCCGCCTGCTCCGCCACCCGCCAATGTCGAGCAGATCGACGAAGGGTCCGACAAGAATCAGGCCAAGAGTTTTCGCGAACTGCTATCGCTGCATGCAGACGAATCCTCGACTTGTGCCGGATGCCACCGAAAAATGGATCCACTCGGATTCGCGCTGGATCAGTTCAATCCGATTGGTCGATTTGAACGAGAGCGAGAAGGCGAGCCGGTCAATTCGACCGGCATCCTTCCTGGCGGTCGGCAGGTGGATGGTGTCGTCGAACTGAAGGCCATTTTGCTGGAGCAGAAACCGCGCTTCGTACGAAACCTGACCGAACAGTTGATGACGTATGCCCTCGGACGCGAGCTGACCTTTGAAGACCGCCCGGCGGTTGCTCAGATTGTCGAGCGAGCCGCCGCGAACGACTTCAAGATGCAAGAGTTGATCTACGGCATCATCGAAAGTTATCCCTTCCAGTATCGTCGCGGCTTCCAGCAACAAGTCGCCTCCGCACCTTAGTCTGTGGATCCTTTTCCCAAGGTACAACCGTGAGCATGAAACCGATTTCCCGCCGCACACTGTTGAAAGGTACCGGTGCTGCGTTGGCTTTGCCATGGCTCGAATCGATGGTTTCGAGCAAAGCCCTGGCCGCTGCCAACAGCCTGGCTCCGATGCGGATGGGGATCTACTCGACCGTGGGCGGAACGGTGATTGAATCGTGGAAGCCAGAGAAACCAGGAGCACTCAACGAGTTACCTTCGATCCTCCGGCCGATGCAGGCCCATAAAGACAAGATGCTCGTACTTTCCGGACTGGCCCATCATGGCCGGTCGAAGAACGTCAACGCGCACGAGCATTGTGCCTCGATGCATCTGACTGCCGCCGCGGAAGTCGGTAAAGAAAACGGTGTGCCGGTGACATCGATCTCGGTCGATCAGATGGCCGCCAAGCATCTCGGTTCGCAGACCTATCTGCCGAGCCTCGAAATGACCACGACGCCAGACGAATGGAAGTATTCGTATCGGGATCAGGGAGAACCGGTCCCTTACGAAATGAATCCGCGCGTGATCTTCGATCGCATGTTCCGCGGCCGCGAACCGATGGCGCCGGATTGGCAGGCACGTGCCAAGCGCCGCGCAGAAAGCCAGGCCCGTCAGGCGGCAGCACCGGCTGACAAGTCGATCGATCGCCACATCCTCGACATCGTTATGGAAGATGCCAAGCGTCTGCGAAAGAAGGTTGGCACCTACGATCAACGCAAGCTCGATCAATACCTGGCCAGCGTCGAATCGGTCGAACGCCGCATCGCACTGGTCGAAGCCCAGGCCGCCGAGATGATGGCCGACGGCATGGGTGTGCCTGCCGACATTCCGAAGGGCTTACCATCCAACGCCAAAGAATGGGATCCGATCCATCAGGTTTCGACCCAAGATCCAGAGATGCAGTCGCAGGTGATCGACATGATGGGGGAGCTGTTTGTTCTTGCCCTGCAAACCGACACCACCCGTGTCGCCACCATGGCGGTCGGCAGCGATGGCTCGATGATGCCAGGCGTGGTGACCGTTGGTTTCGAGCGGCACTTCCACACGCTGGAACATCAAGGGGGCAATCCCGATCCACGCCGCAGCGATCCGATTGCTCGTGAAGCTTGCCGCCAGGTGAGCCACTGGTTCGTACAGCACTTTGCCCGTGTGGTCGATAAGATGGCCGCCGTCGACGAAGGAGGCACGACCCTGCTCGACAACACGCTGCTGATGTTTACCAGCTATATGGCGGACGGGGGGCATCACCGCGAAGACTATCCGGTGATGCTGGTGGGCAATGCTCAAGGCACGCTCAATACCGGGCGACACATTGCTTATCCACAAGGAACGCCGATGGCGAACCTGTTTGTCGAGATGCTTGACCGGGTCGGCGTGAAAGTGGGTCAGTTCGGCGACAGCGTCACCTCGCCAGGAGCCGCCTTCGGTGGTCGGCTCCCGGAACTGACTTGATCGCCGTTAGACACGAGCACCCAAACGCTGTCCCAATCGGTGCAGCGTGCGGCTGGCATCGTTCTCTGGCAGATGGACGTGGATGATGCTCATCCCCTCGCGATCGTCCCAGGCTTTGTGCAACGCTTCGTGGAACTCTTTCTCGGTACTGACTTCATAGCCAGTTCCGCCACGCAGCACTTCCGTCAGCTTGCTATAGGCCCACGGATGGATCTCGTTGTATTCCCAATCGCCGGCATGCAGCCAGCGTTCGGTGCCGTAGCCATGGTTATCGAGCACGATGATCACCGGATCGTAGCCATGACGAATGATGGTCGATAGTTCCATCCCAGTCATCTGGAACGCACCGTCACCGATCATCGCCAGAATACGGGCGTTTCGCTTGGCCGTTTGGGCACCAAGCGTTGCCGGAACGGCGAAGCCCATCGACGTGTAATACGCCGGGCTGAGGAATTCGCTGTTCCCCTGGGTCACCAGTTGGGTCGAAGCGAAGAGGGCGTCGCCGATGTCGGCGATCACCACCGTTTCGTCATCCAGCAGCGGATTGATCATCTGCATCATGCGTTCGGTCGTGATCGGCTTTTCGGTCACCTCACCCACCGGCGGCATGCACATGCGAATGCCATCGGGCATCGGCCGCTTGGCACAAGTCACCTTCCGCTGGGAAAGTTCGCGAACGAAGTCGGCCAGCGTGATCCCGTGGTAGTGATGATGCTTCAAACGAAGTTGTTCGCTCGTCGCGTAGATGCACTTCGCTGGATCGAGGTTGGCGGTGAACACGCCGAGGTTGATGTCAGTCATGAACGTTCCGAGCAGCAGCACCAGGTCGCTCTCTTCGACGTACTGCGTCACCTCTTCGCGCCCCATCGCCCCTTCGTACAAGCCGACGTAAAGCGGATGCGTTTCTCGCATGGCACTTTTACCAAGGATGGTTGCCGCGACCGGGATCTGCGTCTGTTCGGCCAGGGCGACCAGTTCGTCCTGCAGATGGAATCGATGCATTTCGACGCCAGCCAGAATGACCGGCTTCTCAGCCTTCTCGATCAACTGGGCAGCTTCATTGACCGCTTCCGACAATGCTTGTGGATCGCTGGTTGTTTGCTGCGAAGGGAAGACATGACTGATATGCGGAATCACGTTCACCATGTCCCGTGGCAGTTCGATGTAGCCAGGTCGCTTGAAGCGAACCACCGCGTCGAGCACCCGGTCGATTTCGCGAAACGCGGTGACTGGGTCGGAAAGCTCGGCACCAGCGATGCACAGCTTCTCGAACACATCCTTCTGCGTACTGAAGTCGCGAACCATATGATGCAGCAGCGGATTATTGACCCGTTCTCGCAGACCAGGCGAGCCGGTCAGAATCACCACCGGCGATTTCTCGGCATAGGCACCGGCGATGCTGTTACAGATGCTCAGACCGCCGACACAGTAGGTCACGCAAACCGCGCCCAAGCCTTTCACGCGTGCATAGGCATCAGCGGCGAAGCCAGCACTGTCTTCGCGCGTGCATCCGACAACGTTGATCGGACTCTTCTCGAGCATTCCGTAGAACGAAAGAATGTAGTCCCCAGGGATCCCGAAGATATCCTCCAGGCCGTGCTCCTGAAGTCGACGGATTAGATACTCACCGATCGAAAGACCGCTAACCGTTTGCGCGGCCGACAAACTTGGCGAAGGCGTGGAATGATTCATCCTGGTCGACTCCAGCTCAGAAAAGAAGATTGATAGCCTACGGGCATCATTGTATGAAAACACGCGAGTCTAGGCAGAGTACCTGCGGCTTGGATTGGTCGGAATCGCAGGAACTTATTTAATTCTAGAACGCGACTTTAATACTAGAACGCAGCGGTATCGAAAGCCTGTCATCAGTTCCTGTGGTTTAACACGTCTCGCTCATCAAATTGCGGACAAATGCATTGTTTTCATGGGGTTTATTGCAAATGAGTCGTTGTCGTACGTCTTGCTTTGCGGTTCTGATCTGCTGCCCGGATGATTTCTCGGGCAATCCGGCTATCGGGCAGATAGGCCGGGGACTCGGGTAGGGAGGCGATCCGTCCGACGTCGGGCTTGCGGGCTTGGCCGACGAGGTTTCGCCTCCCTCCATTTTTATATGCCCAATCGGCGCGAAGTTTGCGACGCTCTCCTTTCTAAACCTGAAACTTCGTGCCAAGACGATCGCGACAATTCGTGTCGCTCGTCTGAACAAAGGAGGACACTTCCTATGGCTTCCCAAAAAGAACTTGATCGTGGTTACCCCCAAACCGATCCAAATGCAAAATCTCCGCCAGCGACCGTCAATTGGTTGGCCATCGTTCTCGTGACGCTCGGCCTGATCGCTGGGTTGGTGGTCTTAGGACCGCTCATGGCAATCTGGCAAGCGAACTGATTTAATGGGCAATCTGTCGGCAGGCGAATGGCCTGCCATCGATTGCCCATCAACTGTTTGCCTGCTGAAGATCTGAATGTCTGAATCGCAACCAAGCCGCCACGAAGAATCTCTTGATGAAGCCAACCAGCGTCTCGATCGCTCGCGAACCTGGGCGCTGGTGCTGGGAGGCGGCTTTCTCGGTTTGTTGCTGCTGTGTGTGATCGCTGGCCCATTGGCTTCGCTACTGGTGCAGCGTCGAGAGAGCGCTCGTCGGACAACCTGCGCCAACCACCTGCGTGAACTTGGTTTCCAGATGGAGACCTATTACAACGCAAACAACGCGTTTCCTTCGGGCTGGGTCATCTCTGACGGGGCGATGGAAACAGTACCCGCTTGGGGTTGGCCTTCACAGTTGGTTAGCCTTACCGATGCTTCTTATCCCACACCCGACGATCTAAATACCCCGTTAGGGACCGTCAGCGAAACGGGAGGCGAGCGTCTCGAGTTGCTGCAGGAAGCGATGGATGGTTACCTCTGCCCTTCCGACAAAGCGTTCACCTACGAAGGCGAGAACCATCCTGAGCGCCGCTGGGATCCGACCGGCACGCCGATTCCCTGGGGCCTGAGCATGTATGTCGGCAACGCTGGTCACAAGCACGATGCCGTCGGAACCGAACCGAACACCGGTATCTTTTTTGGCAACTCAGCCATTACTCTCGACGACATCACCGATGGGATTAGCTTCACAGTAATGCTGGGCGAACGCGATCTGACCAATTGCCGGGCAGGCAGTTGGCCTGGTGTCCCTGATCCGATGCGGCATGATGGCGGACCATCCATCTGGAACGTGGTGGCCGGTGCGAAGCCGAAGATTAATGCCCCGCCTTGGGACGGCGATACGCTATGCGGCGAAGGCTATTCCAGCTTCCATCCTGGCGGGGTCAACATGCTGTTGGTCGATGGCGCGGTGAAGTTCTTTACCGATGACACCGACTCGCAGTGGCACGACGATCCGAAGTCAGGCCAGCTCGGCGTGCTGCAGCAGTTCCTGATTCGAGACAATCAGGAAGAGATGCCTTAGTGACTTTGCGTGATCATCTTCAACCACTCGATCGCCATCGGAATGCCGGGGTCGAGCATCGGTTCGAAGTGACCACCTCCTGGGGCGCGGACGACGGTAACATCTTTGCCCAGTTCGCGAAGCTTCGAGACAAACGTATCGGCTGGACCATTGATGTCGCTGCGATCGTTGGCGGATAAGAAGATAAACGTCGGACGCGAGAGGCGTTCGATGTGGGTGGCTGGCGAAATCGCACTGACGTACGGACCTGCTTCGGTCAGGATCGATTTGTTTTGCAGATAGGTCATACCATCGAGACCCAGCGTCGCACGCACATCCACGGCCGGCATGAAGGCGATGCTTCCTTTGACCTGGGGTTCCATCTCGGCAACGTACAGGGCCATCGTTCCGGCGGAACTATGACCGGCGGTGTAGAACTGGTTCGGATCGACGAACGACAGCTTCTCTTTGGCAAAAGCCATCGCGACCTGGGCGTTGAGCAGCCCCGACTTGGCGTCGCGAAAGTTGTCGGCCGCCAGCTTCAATTGATCGTCAGAAGATTTCTCGGCATCGGCATGGCCGCTCAGTTCGTACGCGACGACCGCGAAGCCTGCCTTCGCCCACGGCAAATGTTCTTGCACGTCGCCATCGGTCAGCATCATCCCATGAATCAGCATCGTCCCGGCTGGGGCAATGAAGACGCATGGCAGCTTGCCAGGCGGAAGTGGATCAGGCTGATAAACCCACACCGTCATCGATTCGCCGGTCGGAAGCCGAACCTGCGAACTTGCCTTGCGGATACCGCCTGCCATCGGTTGGAACTTGACGTCGGGGGTTTGCTTGACGAGGCCTGCCAGGTAGTTCGGCGGCGCGAGAAGCTGCTCGGCGAACTCGGTTTCCATCATGGTGGTGTTCACCGGAGGATTCTTCGAACAGCCCACCAGGCCGACCAAAAGCAGGGCGAAGCAAAGTGGACGCGATGCAAGGCGAAGCAACATAAGGAATCAACCTGAACCAATCGATGAAGGAAATGGCCCTTCTATTGTAGCTCGCCAGATGCCCCGTTTGAAATGGTCGGGGGAAAGGTCTCCCAAAGAAGGACGTGTTGCCAGGCATCCCCTAGCCATCGCACGATGGTCACGCCTTGCCAGCCTGGGCGAAACCATTAGGCTGAACGTTTTTCGTGACCCAAGGATGCTCGAATAGCCCATGCCGCGACGCAGTGCCCGCACCGAATCTTCTTCCGCTAAATCGCCGGTGCGCGGATCGCTGGCGACGTTTCAAGCGCAAGTTCTGGCCTGGTTCGCCGATCATAAGCGTGATCTTCCCTGGCGGAAATCGCAAGATGCTTACAAGGTCTGGATCAGCGAGATCATGCTGCAGCAGACCCAGGTCGCGACCGTCAAAGAGTATTTCCGCCGCTTCACCGCCGAGTTTCCCACGGTGCACGAACTGGCCGAAGCCGAAGAGGAAAAGGTCCTGCGTTTGTGGGAAGGACTGGGCTATTACCGACGTGCGCGGCAACTGCATGCCGCCGCCAAGGAAGTGGTCGCACGTTTCGACGGGGTCTTTCCGCGCGATGTCGATCAGATTCAAAGCTTGCCTGGGATCGGTCGTTACACGGCAGGTGCCATCGCTTCGATCGCCTACGGCTTGAAGGCGCCGATTCTGGAAGCGAACACCCTCCGGCTTTACGCGCGGCTGATTGGTTGGGACGAAGTGCTGACGACGTCGGCCAGCCAAAAGCGACTATGGCAGTTCGCTGAAGAAATTCTGCCCGAGGAGGAAGTCGGCCACTTCAATCAGGCGATGATGGAAATTGGCAGCCTGGTTTGTACGCCTAAGAATCCAAGCTGCTTGCTTTGTCCTCTCTCAGCCCACTGCGAGGCTTACCGAACCGGTCGGCAGGAAGAGATCCCGCATCCTAAGAAGAAAACCGAGTTCATCCCGGTTACCGAAGTCGCTTTGGTCGTCCGCCGGAAGAACGAAGTGCTGGTCCGGCAATGTGGACCCGACGAACGCTGGGCCGGCCTCTGGGACTTCCCCCGCTTCGCCGCCGACGCTGCATCGCCGCTGGAAGGTTTAACGGCGAAGCTACAAGAAGCGTCCGGCGTGCAGGCGAGCCTTGGCGAATTGATCACCACCATCAAACATGGCGTGACCAAGTATCGCATTACGTTGCTCTGTCACGAGATGGCATTTGAGAAAGGTCGCTTGAAACCGCAAGCAGGTCCCGACGGCCAGCCACGCGTCTGGCAGTGGCGCGACGTTACGCATCTGGGCGAACTTCCCTTATCGACCACCGGACGCAAGCTGGCTCGGCTTTTGTAAAACAGCGGCCCAATGCATTGAACGTCGCTAGTTGATCGGTATCATGGCATCCAGGCTGGGGGGATGCGCCAAGCGGGAATCTTTCAATCACCGTGTTGAATGTTCCTCTCTGGGGATACCCCAGGGCAACTTGAATGGCTTGCTATTTCTTCGCGCGGGCTCCAATGCGCTGCACGCATTACGGCACGCGCTAGACCGGTCTGGTTGGCGCATCCTTCCCACCTGAATTACGGCATGCAATCGCACAAACTCATCGCTCGATCACTGGCCGCGGCCTTCGTCGCAGGGCCGATCGATGTCGAGTCGCTGGTGAAGCGCGGTGCGGAACTTCTCGGGAAACGATGGCGATGGCTTCGTCCGCTGGCTCGCAAGATCGTGGCGTGCCACAGCGCGAAAACCCGGCCGCGAGTCGTGCTGATCGAAAAGATGATCCTGACATACGCGGGATTCCATCGTGCACTGTATCGCGGCGATGATCTTTACGTCGCCAATCCGCTGGCAATCGTTCCGACGATGCTTCCTTCTCCGGCAGCAATCGGTTGGGAAGCTCCCGTTGAAATCACCACACCTGGCGAGCTTGCCGCGTGGCTTGGTGTTCGCACGAACGAACTCGATTGGTTCGCCGATCTTCGTGGCTGGAACGAACGCAGCGATACCGAATGTCTCCGGCACTATCGCTATCGCTTCTTGCCAAAGCGATCAGGACGAACACGCTTGATCGAGATTCCCAAGGCCCGTTTAAAGACCTTGCAGCGGAAGATCCTGACCGAGATTCTCGATCGCGTTCCACCCCATGACGCGGCCCATGGCTTTCGCTCAGGGCGTTCGATTCAAACGTTTGCCCAACCTCATGTCGGCAAACAGGTCTGTGTGAAACTTGATCTGGCAGACTTCTTTCCTTCCATTCACCTTTGCCAGATACAAGGCTGGTTTCGCGCGATCGGCTTCCCAGAAAAGGTCGCGGACCGGCTGGGCGGAATCTGCTGCACGACAACGCCTGGCGAAGTTCTGGCCGGCGAATCATTCGAGACCATCCGCACCTATCGTCGGCCCCATCTGGCTCAAGGGGCACCGACATCACCGGCTCTAGCCAACCTTTGTGCATACCGTTTGGATCAACGATTGACGGGACTGGCCGAAGCGGTCGGTGCGACCTATTCGCGGTATGCAGACGACCTGGTCTTTTCCGGCGACGATGCCTTCTGCCGCGTGGCAAATCGCTTTCCGATCTCCGTCGCGGCGATCGCCATGGAGGAAGGCTTCGCGGTCCAGCACCGCAAGACGCGGGTGATGAAGCAAGGCGTCGCGCAGCGGATCGCGGGACTGGTGGTCAATCAGCAGCTCAACCTACCACGAAAATCATTCGAGACGTTGAAGGCAATTCTTACCAATTGCATTCGCCATGGACCAGCGAGTCAGAATCGAAGCGGTCATCCCGACTTCCGCGCGCATCTACAGGGAAAGATCTCGTACGTGGCTTCGATCCATCCCGCCAAGGGAGAGCGTCTGATGCATTTGTTCGATCAGATCGAATGGCGGTAGAGAGAAGATGACTTCAGACGACCGGCCTGCATGTTGGCCCAAACCAAGGAGCGAACATGCAGGCGGCTTTTGAACGTCTTTAAAAGGTTAGCGACCCTTGGCGTCGTCCGATTGGACGAACTCGTCCCAGAGCTGTTCGACGCTCTTGCCGGTCATCTCGCGGATCATGAAGTTCTTGTACTCGCGTTTGCGAATCGCTTCATTCACCTTCTGCACGAAACCAGGATTGGTCTTTTCGAGCCAGGCCACAAACTGAGCGCTGGTACGATAGCCATCGGTGTACTTCTGACGCTCTGGGTTAATCCGATGCAGGCTCGTTTCTGGTTCAAACTTGTAGAAACGAATGTAGTCGGCGATGCCTTCGGTCAGCCAGAACGGGCCACCACGCGGATAGGCCTGACAGACGTGGGCCAGCTCGTGAATCACCATGCCGTTATCTTCGGGATGCTTCTTCACCCAGTCGCCAGCGATGGTGATCTGATTGCGGACCGTGTATGCGACGCCGTCCATATCCTTCTTGAAGACCACACGCACTTCGGTCGGCGCGGTGAAACCTTCTTGCTTCAACTCTTCGGCAACCTTCGGATGCCATTCGCGAATCAGCTTCTCGGCGTTGGCGCCCCAAGCTTTCAGCTCAGGCACTTCCGAGACATCGATGACCACCGTCAGCTCTTTGGCTTCGGGGGTGCCTTCTGCGACGGAGATCGTCGGCAGCGCAAACAAAACAGGAATCAACAACAACCAGGATCGCATCGGACGGCCTCTTCTTAGCGATAGATATTGAGAATCTTGGGAACCTGCTCCCCATCCTAGCCCAATAAAATCTCTATCGCATTGAGGTCCATTCCGCTTTGGCATATTTCTCGGCGGCCAAACGCACGGTCGCCTCGAAGGGCCACTCGACCATGGGGCCCTCGACCTCCCAGGCCTCGATCAGCCGGCGACGGAGCGTTTCGCGGTCGATCGGAACGTTGGTCACGAACGACTCGTGCGGTCGCTCTCCGCGATAATCAGGCATTCGCGGCGGGGTGCGGAGCAACTGGTGAATCAGTTTCAAATCGAAGTCGTACAGAATCGTCCCGTGATAGATCAGGTGACTTCGCTTGCTGCGGAGGCTGTTGCCAGAGAACTTTCGGTCGTGAAGGGTCAGGTCGCACGTCCCTTGCAGATTGACCTCGGGAACTTCGTGGACCAGGGCCTGGCGGATGCGCCCCATGACGTATTGATGGCAAACGTCGAGGGCGGCCAGTTCCGGATGCCGCTCGTAGCTGAGGACCACGGCATACATCAGACAGCCTTGCCCGGTGACGACCGACGCCCCACCGCTGCTGCGGCGAAGGACCGGAATGCCACGTTCTCGGCAGACTTCGGTGTCGACTTCCTCTTCCAGTTTGGAAGCGCGGCCAATCACCACCAGCGGTTCGGTCGGTTCCCAGATCCGCAAGACTTCCAGAGGTTGGTTGCCAGTTTCTGCTTGTTCCAGCAGAGCTTCATCGAGGGCCAGATTTTCCACCGCGGTGGAAAGTGTGAGATCTAAGAGTTGCATGCCAGATGCGGCGCGAGCCTAGCTTCCCTTGTTGCCAGGAAAGGCGAACGCCGTTCCCATCAGCACCAGACCGATCAGCACGCCTCCGAGCGAAACCGCCAGGAACATCTGTCGCGACTTGTAGAGGTCGATGACCTGCCGTTCGCCGGTCGCATTGCCCCGCATGTGGCTGAGGGCTTCGTCACTGGTGGCGAATTCCCAGAAGCTGAGACGTTGCTCCATGTTCCACTTTTCGACGTCCCCTTCGATCAGCTCGATCGGGACCTCGGCCGCTTCATCGATCTGAACCAGCGGCGTGATGCGGTACAAATAGACCGAGCTCGCCAGGCAGCCCAGCAGGACCAACAGCCCCACCACAAACAGCATCGACTGCGTGACCGACCAGTCTCGTTTGACCGGGACTTGTTCGACCTCGACCGGAGGCAGCTTCTTCATTTCCCGCAGGGTGGGCACGACCACAGTCTTGCCACTTGGGGTGGTGATTGTTTCGCCAGCCTGCGAAGTCTCGACGTGAATTTCTTCGCCGTCGGGGGTAGTCAGGAGATAAGTTTGAGCCATGGCGTTTACGGTGGACGAGTTTTCTATCGAAGCAAAATCAGCTTACCTAAAACGTTCTAGTTTACTCAGCATTACGCAGCGATGGGAAAAAGGCTCGCGCGATTGGAAACGTTTTTCAGAAAACTTTACCGATTACACCGCCTAGAGTTAGCTCGGCGCGGCACGCCCCGTTTTGCCCCACCATGGGAGTGAGATCCCACCATCGACCAGCAGCGTGGCCCCGGTCATGTAGGTATTGCGAGGGCTGCTCATGTAGCAGATGGCTTCGGCCATTTCCTCGGGCGTACCCAGGCGACCAGCCGGGATCTTCGCGCCCCCTGCCTCCAGGACGTCGTCGGTGGCAAACTTTCGCTCCCCAGGCGTGTCGGTCCAGCCTGGCTGAACAATATTCACGCGGATCTTAAAGTCCGACAGTTCGATAGCGGCCGTCTTGGCCATATGCTCGAGGGCGGCCTTCGACATGTTGTAGGCCATCGCCTTGGGCGCCGGGATGAAGGCATGTGGCGAGCTGATCACCGTCACAGCACCTGGCGTTTCCTGCGCGATCATCTGGCGGGAAGCGGCCCGCAGCAGGTGGAAGGCACCCCACATCGTGACGTCGATCGTGCGGCGGAATCCTTCCAGATCGGCTTCGTAGAAGAACTCGCGATCGCTGTAGACGGCGTTCGAAACGGCGATGTCGAGCTTGCCGAACTTACTGACCGTTTCGGCCACCATCGCTTCGACCGCCTCGTAGCTGGAAACGTCGCATTTCACGGCGATTGCTTCCGATCCGACCTTTTCAACTTCGGCGACAACCTCTTCAGCCTTCTCCGGATTCGAGTGGTAGTTGACGACAACTTTCGCCCCCTGGCGGGCGAATTCGATTATGGCGGCTCGGCCGATTCCCTGGCTCGAACCGGTCACGAGAACCACTTGTCCTTCGAAATCTCGTTGCGTCATGATTTTGTTATCCGGGGATGTCTTGGGGGTGTGCTGAAAACGTCGCGGAGCGATTCGCCCTGTTGGGTAATGCTAACGATGCCTATGCAGCCTCGCAATTCGCGCGGACGTGGCAAGGGGCCGCATCGACCCGATTGCTGGGAATTCGACGCGGAAAACGCAAGGGGTTTGAGAATCTCGACAAAACGACGTTTTTCGGGTCGTTTTGTGGTGCGGAAAAGAAACAATCGGGGTCAGAAATGCAACGCATGTGGTCGCTGCGCGACACTTCGGGGTAATCGACCCCCAGGAAAGCGGCTAAGGGAAAAGAAATGGCGGCACTAGCTAAAAGCTGAGATAGACTGTGGTTGTCCGTAGATCGAAAGGGATCGAAAGTCCTTATTTTCCCGATTCAAACTCTGGACCCTGATTAGCGTCTAGTTAGAATTGGGTGAATTCAATCGACGAACGGATGCTCGATGGCGCTTGCCAAAACTTTCGTATCCTCCAAACTCTCCATCTCCTCCACGAACACCTTGCCCCCGCGGTCTTTCCTTTCCGCGGTTCCGTAGACGGAATATTCTCCTGGTCGTGTAACGAGTTGAAGTTTGGTTGCCATATAAGTAGTGGAGTCACCCCCAATTCACAAGTCCTACGAATTGTGGCTTGGAAGGGAACCCCAGCGTGGTGGAATGTCTCTTAACCTGGAACGACACGAGATTGTGATTGCGATGAAATCATCTCGTGCTTGATTTTGGAGAGGCTGCGAAATTTGGGTAATTGATAGCACTCTTCCGGATTGTTTTCCAGGCCTGCAAGGTCCCTGAGAAGCGGCAAACTTCGTGGAAATAAGGCATTCCGGTTGATTACACTAGGTAATGAGACCGATTTTTAGGGAGTTGAAAGTCTGGTCATAAGCAAGGGTTAGAGTGATTCTTCGACACAGCATGAAGCTGCGTCGCTCAGTTGCAAGAGAGGACTTGCATCTGGATTGGAAAGGGGCACGGATTACCAACTGAACGTCGCGCGTTGCCGCCGGCCATGTCCGTTAGCTGCTTCGATGCCGCGAGAGGATCGCAAGATAAGCGATCTCCGCTATGGCTCAGCACAAAACTTTCAGGATTGGGCAAGCTAAGCGGGCCGCACGCACAACTCAAAGGTAATCTCTTTCCAAATATCCACGGATGGCAGTTGTCCATATGTTTGGTGGTAGACTTGCGAAGTTTTTCCTCGCAATGAATGCCGCATAAAAAAACATGTGGAATCGGCGGGATGACCACCAAAACTTTTCCCGTCACCCATGGGTTAAACCAGAAGAACACCGGCCTCACTTTGGCGAGTGAAGGAGTGATATGTTGTACGATTCGTTGATTGACGATTTCGAAGATGATGATGCTCGTGTACGGCCCCGTAGCTTCGACGATGCTGCCGTCGATGTGATGGATGATTCCGATGACGAGCGAATGATAACCACGGACGATATGTCGAACGATTCGGCAGATGATTCGTCCGATGAGTTCAGCGAGGACAGTGAAACCTGGTCCGATGACCCGGTCCGTATGTACCTCACGCAAATGGGCGAGATTCCGTTGCTGACCCGCCAGCAGGAAATCTTCCTCGCTCGCAAGATCGAACAGACCCGGGCCAAGTTCCGCCGCCTGTTGTTGGAGTGCGACTATGTCGCCCAGGACTCGTTCAAGGTCCTCCAGCGCGTGCAAGATGGCGAACTGCCGTTTGACCGTACCGTTCAGGTCTCGGTCACCGATCGCCTCGAGAAAGATCAGATCATGGGCCGTATGCCGGTCAACCTGATCACGATCGACAAGCTGCTCAAGCGTAACCGCCGCGACTACATCCTGGCCCTCAGCAAGTCGGCCTCGGCCGAGAAGCGTTCGGCTGCCTGGAAGCGTCTTGGGCACCGCCGTCAACGCGTGGTGAAGCTGATCGAAGAACTCGGTCTGCGTACCCAGCGAATTGAAGCCAAGATCAGCGTGTTGGAAGAATTCTGTCGTCGTGTCAACGAGCTGAAGGCTCGCCTGGACGACCACAAAGAAAACAACACCCCGATGGAAGATCGTCAGCCACTGCTGGCTGAATACCGCAACCTGCTGATGGCGACCCAAGAGACTCCCAAGAGCCTCAACCGTCGCTGCCAGGCCGTCAAAACGATCTATTCGGAATACCAACAGGCCAAGCGAGAACTTTCCGAAGGGAACTTGCGTCTGGTGGTTTCGATCGCCAAGAAGTACCGGAACCGCGGTCTGAGCTTCCTCGACCTGATTCAGGAAGGCAATGCCGGCCTGATGCGTGCGGTCGACAAGTTTGAATACCGCCGTGGTTTCAAGTTCTGCACCTACGCCACCTGGTGGATTCGCCAGGCCATTACCCGTGCCGTCGCCGATCAGAGCCGTACGATTCGTATCCCGGTTCACATGGTCGAAACGATGTCGCGCGTCCGGAATGTGGCTCGTCAGCTGCTGCAGGAAAAGGGTCGCGAACCTACCATCGAAGAAACGGCTCGTCGTGCCGGTACCACGGTGGAAGAAGCTCGCCGCGTGCTCGCCATGAGCCGCTACCCGATCTCGCTCGACCGCCCTGTCGGTAACAGCGAAGACAGCCAGTTCGGCGATCTGCTTCCCGATGGCGAAGCCGAAAGCCCAGCTAACGGTGCTGCTCAGGAAATGCTGCGTGGTCGCATCGGTCGCGTGCTGAAGACCCTCAGCTACCGCGAACGCGAGATCATCAAGCTTCGCTACGGCCTGGGCGATGGTTACAGCTACACGCTGGAAGAAGTCGGTCACATCTTCAAGGTGACCCGCGAACGTATTCGCCAGATCGAAGCGAAGGCCGTTCGTAAGCTTCAGCAGCCTAGCCGCAGCCAGGACCTGGTTGGCTTCCTCGACTAAGACCCACCACGGGTACTTTCGAAATTCAGAAGGCCGGACTTTCGAGTCCGGCTTTTTAATGCGCGGTTGGTGATGGGGATAACCTGTCGAAAAGCTGTCGAATCCTTGTCGATGAAATGTCAGTCGATGTCGATAAACGATCCCAACTCGTCCGATTCGCCCGAGCACACCAACCCGTTTGCCTCGCCGCAGCAGCTCGACTCTGGCCCGATCACCTGGCCAAAGATCGATCCGGTTTGGGCCCGGAGGCTGACCTTCGCGGCCGGCACGATCGAGATGCTCGGCTACTTCCGCTATGGCATCGTTCCCGCGGCGCTGGGGTTCATGACGATCAACTTTGCGGCGATCCTGGCGGGACGCTTTCCCACGATCCCTTACCTCTCTGCCTTCTACCTGGCGATCGCAACCTTCCTGCTGTTTGCAGCCTATCAAGCGGTCGACTTCCACTGGATCGAACTGGTCCTGCTGGCAATCGCGGCCCTGTTGAATCTGACCAGCATCGTCATCCTGCTGCTCCCTTCCACACGAAGCTTTTACCGCGAAGGGAACTAAGTGGGGCGCTGCTAGCACCCTCGATCCGCTGGAATCCAAATGGGGATAACTTGTCGATAGGGCGTTGGGTTCCTGTCGGTAAGCTGTCAGTAGCCTGTTGCTAGCACGTCGATCGTTTGTCGACAGATGTCGATAACGAAGTGCGCTGGCCCTAGAAAGCGGGCAGAAACGAGTCGCTAGTCCTTGCGAATATCGTCGACATCGATGCCCGGACCAGGGGCCATCGAGAAAGTGACATCAGCCAGATTCCCATCGAACCGGGCCGAGGCCAATCGACAACGGTCGACAGTGCTGACGGTTTGCTTCCCATCTGGGTCGACGCCGAAAGTCGTCAACGTCCAGCTTTCCGCCAACGGGGTTCCGTCAGCCTGGCGCTTGTACTGAACCGTAAGGCGCGAAGTCTCGGTTCCCTCATGAAATGCCGAGCGTCGTATCGGTAGCCATGCATAATCGGGCGATAGCCAGTGTTCCCAGGTCGTCCGCTGCGATGGCAACCGAACGATATGCAGGTCGCCCAATTGCTCTGGACCAGCTCCGACATAACGGAAGGCATCGGCGGCCGGAGCCATCGACAAGTTTGTATGCTTCAGCGAACCAATCGGCAGCAAGCCATGATTCCAGAACAATGGAATGTCGATTGCCCGCACGATGAGTTGCGAGCGTTTCTCCCCTCGCAACACTAGCCTTGGCTGCCAATACCGAGCATTGGCCGTCTTGCCATCAAACGCATGCCGGGCCGGGTAATACTGCTGGTACTCTTTGCCGTCGAACAAGTCGTGCAGGGTCTCGGTCTCGAAGCGTCGATCCGAAAGGTTAAACAGATCGCGCGTCGCTTCCCGGCGGATCCGTGGCCGCGTCAGATCGATGGCATACTTCACCTGACGCCCAAAATGATAGTCTGCGACCGGGATCAGGTTTCCATCCTGATCTTGCAAACCATGTCGATGAACGATCCCCTTGCCGGTCACCTCGTACTGCGCCGATCGGTATCGAGATTGAAGCTCTCCCCACGCGGCGATCGCCTCGGCCACGACCCGTTCGCCTGGCTTTGAATCCGCCGGCTGCGGGTCGTCTGCCTTCAATGAAGAGGCAACGGAATGCGAAATTCCCACCGCGGCGGTTGCCGCCAGGCCTTGCAGCCATCGTCGTCGACTCGCATCCATGGCGTTCCCTTTCGACTTGGTGGTGGACCGGTATCCCTTTGATCTTGTCATCTTCAAAGATTGTCTCGCCAGAAGCAACCTCGAACGAAAATGGCAATCCATTGGTGCCCTGGTCGCGAATTGGTATGGCGAAGAGGTCGCAGCTATAATGAGCGGTTCAGGCGCGCTCGTTCGGCCTGGCCCCTCCCCTTCTGCATCATCCCTCAAGCATCCCACGAATTCATGAAGCGACGCACCTTTCTTCGTACAACTGGTTTGGCCAGCCTTGGTCTGGCACTACGATCCACCTTCGCGGAAGGAGCCTCGCGTCCGCCTCGTATCTTGCTGCGATCTTCCTGGCAAACCGTCAACATCGGCGACATCGCTCACACGCCAGGCGTCCTGCGAATTCTGCGAGACCATCTTCCTGAAGCGGAAGTCACGCTATGGCCGTCGTACATCGACAACGGTGTGGATGAGCTTCTGCTGACCGAGTTCCCCAAGTTGAAGATCGCCAAACGCGGCAGCCCGGAACTGAAACAGGCCTTCCAGGAATGCGACTTCCTGCTCCACGGTTCTGGCGCTTCGATTGTTGCCGAACGCGACCTGATTCAATGGGACCAAGAAACCGGCAAGCCGTATGGGATCTATGGAATCACCTTCCCGCGGAAGACTTCGACTTCGACCTCGGCTCGTTCCGAAGCAGCAATGCAGAAGTCAGTTGAAGTACTGAACAAGGCTGCCTTCGTCTATTTTCGCGATGGCAAGTCGCTGGAACTGGCCCAGAGCTTGGGAGCCAAATCGCCGGTGATGGAGTTCGGTCCCGATGGCGCGTTCGCCTGCGATCTGCGAGATGCCGATCGAGCGGAAGCGTTCCTCAAGCAAAACAACCTGGAAGAAGGCAAGTTCCTCTGCTGCATTCCACGCCTTCGCTACACCCCGTACTGGACGATCAAAGAGAACGCCAAGTTCGACGAAGCGAAGCATGCCCGCAACGAAGAAATGAAAGAGCACGATCATGCTCCACTACGGGACGCGATTGTTGAAGTGATCAAGCAGACCGATTTGAAGGTGCTGGTTTGCCCGGAAGATCGCACGCAAATGGCGGTCGGCAAAGAGATGATCTACGACAAACTGCCGGCCGAAGTTCTCGATCGTGTTGTCTGGCGGCCTGACTATTGGCTGACAGGAGAAGCAGTCAGTGTCTATATTCGCAGCGCCGGTTTGTTCGGCAACGAGATGCACTCGCCAATCATGTGCATCGGACATGGCGTGCCGGCGGTTGTTTGCCGCTGGGAAGAGCAGACCACCAAGGGCTACATGTGGGAAGACATTGGCCTGGGTCAGTGGCTGTTCGATCACGATTCGCCGAAAGACCAAAGTCGAATTGTGCCGACGGTCCTCGATATCGCCCAGAACCCTGAAAAGGCAAAGGCGATGGCTGCCCAGGCAAAAGCATTTGTCGAAAAGCGTCAATTGGCGACAATGCAGACATTGAAAAAAGCGTTGGCCTAATAAACCAACCGTTGCCCTGGCGAAGACAACCTCCCTTAACTGTCACGGAGAATGGAATCATGGCGTGGATTCATGCGGTCTTGGGAGTCGTGTTGCTGTTCTTCGGACGCTCGTTGTACTGGGCGTTCGTGGCGGTGGCGGGCTTTCTCGTTGCATGGGAGTTTGCCGCATCCGCTTTCTCCGAACTGCCAGACATGATGCGTCTGCTGATTGCCATCGGTGTTGGCGTGATCGGGGCAGTCATTGCCTTGATTGCCCAGCGAGTCGCCTTCGCGCTGGGGGGTGCCTACGCCGGCGCTTACCTGGCGTTGGCGTTCGGACAAAACGCTTCGCCCGAAACGGCACCGATGCTGTGGATTCTGGTCGGAGGGATTATCGGAGGGGTCGCCGCCGCGATGTTGATGGACTGGGCGATCATCATTCTGTCGAGCCTTGTGGGAGCTTGGGCAATTGTGGCAACACTTCCGGTCGCCCCTCCCCTCGCGATGCTCGCTTTTCTCGTCCTATTTGCCGTAGGTGTCGCGGCGCAAGCCAATGGTTTACGCCGCACGACCGGTTTACAAGAGAC
Source organism: Bremerella cremea (assembly GCF_039541315.1). Taxonomy (GTDB): domain Bacteria; phylum Planctomycetota; class Planctomycetia; order Pirellulales; family Pirellulaceae; genus Bremerella; species Bremerella cremea. The sequence continues at coordinate 2,355,004 of NZ_BAABFZ010000003.1, forward strand.
CGTCTAAAACCAGCGTTGGTCCCTGATTTTCTCGTGCGAAACGCTGGTTTGCCACCGTGGAAAATCTCTCGATAGCCTGTCTGTCGTTTGTCGATGCATTTTCGCGTCTGGCAGACTTACGTCGACAACTGGATGGGGATAACCTGTTGGCAATTGGTCGGTAACCTGTCGAAATCACGTCGATAGGCTGTCATTAACTGGTTGATAGAATGTCAGCCGATGTCGATAACCGGCCGAGCTCGTTCTTCTGCAGCCTCGGCGGCAAGCTGATATAACAGGAAGAGACCTCGTCGAATCCCTTCTCTGAAAAGGCCGCTGGCTGATGTCGATCGAAGCAATGCTGGATGCCGCGAAGACAGGCAATGTCAAAGCTCAGATGACGCTAGGGGTCTGTTACGACATTGGAAAACATGTCGATCGTGACCTGGAGCAAGCTGCGTACTGGTATCGCCAGGCAGCCGAACAAGGTTTTGCTCCGGCCCAATTCAACCTGGCCGAAATGCTCCGGGAAGGAGCCGGCGTCCAGCAGTCCGCCAGCGAAGCGTTTCACTGGTATGAAAAGGCGGCCATTCAGGGAAACGGCAAAGCGATGTACAACGTCGCCATGATGTACGTTTCGGCTGAAGGAGTCGAAGCGAACAACTTGATGGCCTACGCATGGTTGTCGGTCGCCCGGGGCACCGATGCCGAGTCGGTCGAACAAGCCTTGGCAATCGTTGCCAAAGGGATCGGATCGCAGACGGAAGATGGCGATCGCATTGCCGACGACCTTCGCAAGAAGATCGCGATCCATACTTCGTAGCCGATCGACAGGAAGAACTAGAACCACGCATGAGTCAGCCTCCCGACGCGAATCCGTTCACCTCGCCGCATGGAGACAACCAGTCGCCGCCCGAGATGTCGTCGATGCCGGCTGGTCTGGCGATGGCAGTCTTGTTGGGCATGTTGCTGACGCTGCTGCAGGTGCTCGAGTTCTTCGTGATTGGTTATCACAGCACGGCCCAGCAGTTCAGCTTGTTGCTGGGGGCAATCCTGACGTTGGCGATCTCGTCGGGACTACTTCGCCACAGCAGTTCGATCTGGGCGATCGCACGGTACTACTTTCTGTTTCATGGCATGACCGCCACTGGCTTTTGCCTGATGGCTTTTTTCTATCTGAAGCCGATGCTGGCGATTGGTTCCGGGCTGATTCAAGCGGCGTTCTGTGTCGCTATTTTTCTGGCCTTGGGAAACAGTCGTGTGCGACAATACCACCTCTTGGAATGCCCGGCGTGTCATCACATCAACTCCGGTGGTGACGATTTACTGTGCCTTCAGCGACGCTGTGTCCGGTGCGGCTTTCGCTGGTAACAATCGTTCATGCCTAATTCGACGCGACAAAATCCGTTTCAGTCTCCCAAGACCAGTTCGGAAGAGATCCAATCCGAAAACGACGTCGCTGCGCAGAAGGCAATGCCAACACTGGTCGCGATTATCTGGATGCTGTATACGATTGTCGGATTCCTGCATATCGGCGTTGGCCTGGTCGAAGGCAACATCCTGCAGGGAATCGTTGGCTGCGGAAGCTGTTTGATCGGCTTTCTCGTTTTGTATCCGTCGATCATCGCCTGGCTGGGCGGCATTGGCTATGCCACGCTGATGGCCGTTCTATCGGTTGGCGTGGTGACCGCTGGCTATGTCGAGAACTCGATGCTGCTGGTAATTGGTGTGCCTCCCCTGGTGATCTACCTGGCCATCATGGTGTTATTGATTCAAACGTCGACGCACTATTACTTGCGCCGGAGATAACTGCAGTGGAAGATCCGGAAGACAATCCGTTTCAATCCCCCCGCGAACCCTCGACGAACGTCGAACCACCCACCGAAGAACCTTGGCGAACCATTTCTCCACTGCTGTTTGCGGCCTGGTTCTTATGCGTGTTGATCTCATTCGCTCACTTTACCTTCGCCCAGGTCCGTCAAAGCGGGACCCATGGACTGCTGTGCTTTATCATCATGGCGACCGGTATGCTGCTGTTGATCGTGCCAGGTCGACTTTGGATCTGGTTCAGCATGATGGTCTGCTTCGGGATCAGTGCGTTTCTCGCGGCATGGGTTCCGTGGCAATGGATGCAAGGTTCTACGCGGGACCTGGTCTGGGTTGTGTTCGCTGGGGCGTACTTGATGGCCGGCACCGTGTTGGCTTATGAAGTCAAACGGCTGTTGGATTCCGACCATGGATGAGAATCCGTATCAATCGCCGGCGACTGAAACCAAACCGCCGCCCGTCCTGTATACCCGTGGCTATCCAGAAAGCATCCTGGTCGCTCAGCTTTGTGGTTTGTTGATCGGATTGCTTCAGTTCAGCGAAGCGTACAAGAACTGGGGTTCCAACCACTTGTTCGCGATCAGCATGCTTTGGGCCGGTGGGATCAGTCTGTTGGCAACGCTCGCGCTGGCGATTCCCCACAAGCTGACCTCGATGGTGGTTCAGGTCTACTTCGGGATTGTTGCCTGGGTCTCGCTGATCCTCATGTTGCTGATTCTGTTCGTGTTTCCCGAAGATCAAATTCAGTTCGACATCGGGATCCTCACAATCCTTCTCGTTGTCGGACTTGGGGTGAACACGCTGCGTCCTACGGCTTGGGACTATCATCATCCGAACCCCGATTAACGCTCGATGTCGACGGCTGCTCCTTCCCGGGATCGGGCCCAGAAAGTACCATGGCAGGCAGGTTTCTTCCCTTCCCTTCCGCTGAGATCGATCCGTTGAGCAACGTTCCTTCGTCCGACAATTCGCCTGCCAAAAAGCACAACCAGGGTGCCTGGGACCGGATGGCTCGGGGTGGGCATCGATTCGCCCAGCCGGCGAAAGAAGAGGACTTCAAAGATCCGCTGAAAACGGTCGACCGCTGGGGCTGGCTTGGCGAAAGCTTGTACGGAAAACGAATCTTGTGCCTGGCCGCCGGTGGTGGTCGCCAAGGTCCGCTATATGCCGCGGCGGGTGGCATCGTCACGGTGGTCGATATCAGCGGGGCTCAGCTCGAAATCGATCGACGCGTCGCGTCTGAACGGGGTTTGCAGCTCCGCACAGTCGAAGCTTCCATGGACGATCTTTCGATGTTCGCCCCGGCCGACTTCGATATCGTCATTCATCCGGTCAGTACCTGCTATGTGCCGGACGTCGCTCCGATCTTTCGTGAAGTGGCGAAGGTCTTATGCAGCGGCGGGCTTTATATCAGCCAACACAAAACGCCCACCAGTCTGCAAGCTGACATCCAGCGGAGCGAACGGGGCTACGAACTGACCGAGCCCTATTATCGCGATGGTCCACTACCGGAAGTACGCGGAAGTCGTCATCGCGAAGAAGGAACGCTTGAGTACCTTCATCGTTGGGACCAACTGCTGGGCGGAATGTGCCGCGCCGGTCTGGTGATCGAAGACCTGGTCGAACCATTGCACGCCAAAGAAGACGCCGAGCCAGGCAGTTTTGAAGATCGCAGCAAGTACATCGCACCCTACGTGCGGATCAAGGCTCGTCGCATGGGTCAGGCATCGCCTCAGACCGAGAGTGGTGCGTTGTGGCTTCCCAGCTAGTTTTCCAGAAGCGTTGCCAGATGCGTTCTTCGTGAATCACCATCAGGCCAGCGATCAACACGAATTGCCACTGAACCAACGCGAACACCAGCAGCGGATCTTGCAGCGAAGAGACCACCGCTGCCGTCACCAATACTGAGACCAGGCCCAGCAGCATCAGCCCGACGAACGTTCGCGTGCGCTCGGTAATTGCCAACAGCCCACACCCAATCCACGCCGGTAGCAGATATATCAGTTGCGATCCGCGTTCGAGCGGAGGGATCGGCAACATCGTGACGAAGCCGCATACAATCGCCGCGACGCCGGTCAACAAAAAGCATTGAAACAGCGTGACCTGGCGATTCGTTCGATCAGCCTGCCACTGGACGAAATAAGCGATTCCGAAGCAGACCAGGCAGTACATCACTACGACGAAAAACGTGTTGATCAACGACTCAGGCACATCCCCTGAGCCGAGTCGAATAATGCGATACAGAAACCAACTTCCCCAAACCGCGATCACGGCCGAGAAGAGCATTGATTGGCTGCTTTCACGACGAACATAGCCCGACGTGACAATCGCCAGGTATCCGCTGGAAAGCCCGAACAGGACTTCAAATCCATAATAGGCTGGCGGTAAAAGAAACGCACTGATGGCAAACAGTGCGAGATAAACACCGAGAAACAGTTTCCGAATGAAGTGCGTACGATCCATCGCCTCAGTATAAGTTACTGAGGTAGCTGAGGGCCAACCGATTCTTGCCGGTCAGAAACCGCTTCGTCATTCGCGATCGCTTGAATGGCCACGATGCCGGCGATCATCAGATAAAAGCTCTCCCACGCGATGACCAGTGGCAAACGATTCCAAAGCGTCGGCAACACCCACGCCGCGACTGTCGAGATAATGAGAATCGCACCAAGGCCGATCACCAGTTGTCGCTGACGATCGATGATCGATTCCGACAACGTTAATGCGACGACCATCACCGGACAACTCCAGACCATCAAGCCTGGCAGTGCGATCGGTAGTTCTTCCCAAGGAAAGTCACTTTGCAGTACGGCAAAGCAAACAAACGTGGCCGCGGTGGTGATGGCGAAGATTGCGGAGAGCGAAAACTGAGGGCTTTCTTCCCGCGTGCCCATGCGATACATCATCGGCATGGCAACGCTAAGCAAACCGAACACGCCCAGAACGATCGTCCAGTGCAGCATCGGAATCTTATCCATCGATCCCAACAGAAAGCTGCCCATGGCCAGGCAACTCAGCATGGCAACCGACCACCAAGGCCATGCCCGGGGACTTCGTATCCAGCCGGCGGCGACCAGGCCAATCTGTCCCAGGACCAATCCCAGCATGCAGCCAAAGATGGTTGGCGATGGTTCGATCTGATGAACGTTCGCAGCGATGGCGACGTCGACACAGATACTTGCCACGGCTAATAGGGATAATAGAAAACGACCAGGAGTAATCATTCCTCCATACTGATTGGGACCAAATGAATTTTCACCTGTTCCTTCGATTGGCTTCCTAAAAAATCACAATCATAAAAGTCCGGTTGTGCGGTTTGTTTCCGTTATCCGATATCGCTTCGGTCCAGGTCCGTTCAAGGAACAACGTTGCAAAATAGGGCCACTCTCGGCAAAATTACCCCTATGACACACCCCACCCACAACCAACTTTCCCACGCTAAACCATGACCAACGAATCACTTCAGGAAATCGTCTGCTGCATGGGGCAGCCTGTGGCCGGCAATCCATCGCAGTTCATGATGGAACGCGCTTTTGCCGCGGCTGGCCTCGATTGGCGCTACCTGACGCTCGAGGTTTCTCCTGAAGATCTACCGGCTGCCGTAGCCGGGATGAAAGCGATGGGATTCCGGGGTGGCAACTTTACGATTCCCCACAAGGTGGCCGTGATTCCACACCTCAAACGACTGAGCGAAGCAGCCGAGCTGATGGGTGCCGTCAACTGCATCTACTTCGAAGAGGATGGCTTCGTGGGGGAAAACACCGACGGCAAAGGCTTCGTTTCCGCACTACAGGAAGTGGTCGATCCAGAAGGTAAGAAGATCGTACTGCTGGGTGCCGGTGGGGCTGCTCGAGCCATTGCGGTGGAGTTGGGCCTGAACAAAGTGGCGTCGATCGATGTCGTCAATCGCGATGCCGGGCGAGGCAGTGACCTGGCGAATTTGCTAAACGAAAAGGTCAGCATCGAGTCGAAGTGGATCCCCTGGACCGGTTCGCACGAGCTGCCAGAAGACGCCGACATCGTAATCAACGCGACGAGCATTGGCTTGTGCGATTCGAGCGCGATGGTTCCGGTCGAAGTCGAATCGTTTCGCGACTCGATGATCGTGGCCGATGTGATCTTCAATCCACCCAAGACGCGGTTTCTGTTGGCTGCGGAAGAAGCCGGCTGTCAGACGATCGATGGCCTGGGAATGTTGGTAAACCAAGGCGTGATCGGTTTCAAAATCTGGACCGACGTCGATCCTGATCCGACCGTCATGCGTGAAGCGTTGGAAGAGTATCTGCAGATCTAAGCAGGTCGGTTGCCACAGCGCATAAAAAACGAGGCCCCCGGAAACCGAGGACCTCGTTCGAATCATTCCGAGACGTTTTCACGTCGTCCGGACATTACTCACTTGGCTTGGCGATACCAATCACGCCGACACCGACGCGTGGACCAGCAGCACCCGATGGCTGGCTCTTCAGGTCGTCAGCCTTGGCATGCACGACCAGCGAGCGGCCGAGGATCGTGTGCAGTTTGGCACCCTTGGCCTTCACGTCGATCTTGGCTTCGCCGCTTTCGTCGGCGGTGATGTTGCCCAGGTCGCCCACGTGACTATGTTCACCAGGGGCACCATGTTCGTGCCCTTCTGGATTGTAGTGACCACCGGCGGCGGTACCGTCGGCCTTGGTCAGATCGCCGAATTCGTGGATGTGGAAACCATGTTCGCCTGGTTCCAGGTTGATCACTTTACCGGTCAGATGGATGTAACCATCTTCCTGTTTCAGCATGATCACCCCTTTCACGTCGCTGCCGCTGGTCGAAGCGAGCACGGCGACGGCCGAAGTTGGCACGTGAGCCATTTCAGCGTGGTCGGCGTCGCCATGGGCGTCTGCCTTGGCGTCGTCAGCAAGTACCAGACCTGGCATAGCCAGTAGCAGTAGCGTGAGACTGAGGATGGTCGATTTCATGTTGCGTTCATCTCCTGCAGGGATGTTGGGTCGTTCCGATCGTCGACAGAAACCTATCTGCCGACGTGTAGACTCGCGCGAAAGTCTAAGTGTATTGTTACGAATGTCTCAGACTCGTTCCACCGACCCGGAAAAGTTTGACCCACCCTTCCCAGTGCAGTGGAAAAACGCGTACACGACACTTGGGAGCTTCAGAACATCATGCAGCGTGCTGCAATTTATCGGCGACCAGTTGCTTCATCCGGGCAGCCGAATCGCGGCCAAACTGCTTCTGCAGTCTTCGCATGTAAGGATGAATCAGCCAGACCATCCAGCGTTTGGTCCGAGAAAATGCGAGGATGTCGTACCAGACGTCGCCGTTAGAATCCATTTCCACCAGAAAGCGTTCTTCTCCTGCCTTCAAATGAGCCGGCAGTGTCCCGTAAGCGAAGCCGAATCGAGGCGTGTGCATCGCGTCGTCAATGACATACACAATGCGGCAAGCGTTCATCCAATACATGCCGACCGCTTTGCCGACGATGCAGACAGTTTCTCCTTCGCGAATTGCTGTTTGGCGGGGATTGGCAGAAACCCACCCGAGGTCAAACTGTTGCCATTTCCCCAACGCTTCTTTCGCCTGGCGGAAAACCTCGATACCATGCCCCAACTTCACCCGCGTATGATCGACCTGAAATCCGCTGGGCGGAGTTGTCGCGGTCTTTCCCTGATGACAATACGTGAAATTGCGCTGACGCTGACGCGCCAGGAAATGTTCGACCGTGTTGGCATCGGGTGACGAAAAATGGAACATCGCGGTTTGTAGTAGAAGCGAAGAAACTGTTTCCGGCTTAGTCGAGGGAACCGTAGAATCGAACCTGATGCAACTTGGATAAGCCAAAAAACGAAGTTCTATGATGCCCCTGGACGATGAAACCGCCGGATCGATCCGCAAAACCGTACTCGTGACCGGTGCTACCGGTTACGTCGGGAGCCGATTGATACCGCGGGTCCTCGAAACGCACGAGGTTCGCTGCCTGGTCCGCGACCGGGGAAGGGTCCCCGCGTCGTTTCGCGATCGGATCGACACGGTGGAGGGGGACGTACTACATGCCCCCACTGCTCGCCGGGCATTAAAAGGTATCGACGTTGCGATCTATTTGATCCATGGCATGGGAAGCGGAACCGACTTCCAGCAAACCGATCGCATCGCGGCGGAAGGTTTCGCCAAGGCAGCTCAAGACGAAGGCGTTTCGCGGATCATCTATCTGGGTGGCCTTGGGGACGACAACGACCCTGGACTTTCACCGCACCTTCGCAGCCGCCATGAAGTGGGCGAGATCTTCCGAGACAGTGGTGTCCCGACGATCGAACTGCGAGCCTCCATCGTGCTGGGACCGGGCAGCTTGTCATACGAACTGATTCGTTCCCTGACGCAGCGATTGCCGATGATGATCTGCCCACGTTGGCTTTCAACACCGACGCAACCGATCGCAACCGACGATGTTCTGAGCTACCTCCACCAGGCGATCGATCTTCCAGCCGAGCGAAGTGAAGTGTTCGAGATTGGTAGCCAGGACGTGGTGACCTATGGCCAGTTGATTCAGATGTATGCCAAGGAGCGAAACCTGCGACGATTGCTGATCAGTGTGCCGCTTTTGACTCCTTATCTTTCGAGTCTCTGGCTAGGGTTGGTCACGCCGACCAGCGCCGATGTTGGCCGGCATTTGATTGAAGGCCTGCGGAACCCAACGGTCGTTCGTGACGACCGGGCCCTGAGCCGGTTCCCGCATCAGCCAATGAGCACCTCGGAAGCGATCCGCCAGGCCGTAGCCGCCGAGGGCTAGCCGGGGCCTACTTCTTACGCGGGACAAGCTCCCAACTGTCCAGATTCCAGCATTGGCCGACCTGGAAAAGATCGAAAGTGGCAAACCGGCCTGCTTCGCTATCAGCGGTGGCGGTAGCTGCCAGCGAAATAGCGTGGGCGGTTCTTGACCATTGCCAAACGTGCCGGCGGGGGAAATGTACGCGGCGACGGTCTGGATGAGGCGTTTTCGCAACGCCCGTCCTGGTTGCTCAACAGCCAGCTCGGTGGAATGAGGCGTTCGGTAAACTTTTCCTTCTGGTTAAGCTAGCTGGTAGCAACCTTTCCTAATGCGTTCAGTTTGTCAAAAAAGCGGATTAGTTCGTCGGCAATTCGATATGAAATCTTGAAAGAATTTCGTTCGCTGTAAGACTAGATGAGGTATGCTTTTCCAGCTGAAAACGATCAGAATGGCAAACTTTAATGTTTGCCAGGCAGCACGATTTTTGCGAGTCTAAACAGACTCAACTGCGTGGAAGAGGCGCCCCGTTTAAGGGAGTAGAACCGATCTGGAGCGAGATGGATTTCGTCGGCGGATAGGCCTCGGTGGTCGTATTCGAAAACCAACTTGGTCAGGAAACTTGAACCATGAAACTCGCTCATCTTAAGAAGGTGTTCGTAGCCCCGGCACTGCTGAGTGCCTTGGGCATGAGTGCCAGCCCGGCTGCAGCTCAAAGCTGCGGTGGCTGTGGCCCGTCGTACAAAATCGTCACCCAGACCGTCTACGAAGAACAGCCGGTCACTGCCTATCGCCTGGAATATGACCGGGTCGAAGTGCCAAAGCAGGTGACCTCGTATCGCCCTGTCTGGGAAACCGAAACGCGCGAACGCCGCTTCACCGTGGCCAAGCCTGTGACGGAAACTTCCGAGCGTGAAGAACGCTACACCGTGATGAAACCGGTGTGGGAAGAACAGATGCAGGATCGTAGCTACGATCGCGTTCGCATGGTCAACGAGACCGAAATGCGCGAACAGGTCAATACGGTCCTTCGCCCGGTGACTGAAACCCAGTACTACGATCAGCAGACGGTCGTTCGTCGTCCCGTGACCGAAACGGTGATGCAGAACCAGACCGTCACCATGTATCAGCCACAAACCGTTTGCCGTACCCAGTACGTCGATCAAGGTGCTTACCAGACGAGCCAGGTCTATACGCCAGGCGCGGTTCGTAATCGTCTGCGTTGGACCACCGGCCAGACTTACTTGGATCCAGCCACCGGTCAGTACATGTACGACCGTGGAGGTCTGCACTGGATTCCTCAGCAGCAACCAGGCACGGTCAGCAATGTGACCCAATACGTGCCAAACGTGGTTGCTCAGCAGGTCCCGGTCACGCAGTACGTGCCAACCCAGGTCACCCAACAGGTGCCGGTCCAACGCGTACGCTACGAAGACGAAGTCCAAGTGAACCGCATTCCTTACAACGTCACTCGTTACGAACAGGTCCAGCAGGTCTCGCAGATTCCTGTTACCGTTCAAAAGCAGGTCGTCGAGCGCATCGAGAACGTTGTGCCCGTGAAGGTCTGCAAGTGGGTTCAGGAAGAAGTCGTCCGTAAGGTTCCTGTTTCGACCACGCGTATGGTCTACGAAGAACGGGTCGAACCTTACCAGGTGAAGGTCCAGAAGTGGGTTGCTGAAACCAGCACCGTCACCGAAGTGAAGAACGAGCCAAAGTGGGTTCAATACACCTACACCAAGCGCGTTCCTCGCACCGTCACCATGCGAGTTCCTCTGGATGCCTATGGCAATCCGGTCTATGTCGCTCCGGCTCCAGCGGCCGCTGCACCAACGCCGGCTGGTTCCGCCAACAGTGTTTTGACCCCGCCAGGAACGGTTGTTGAACGTCGTATCATCAACAACATCGTCCCCCCTTCTCCTCCGACCGAGGACCAGGAAAAGGACGCCAACAAGATCAACAGCGCTAAGGGGAACGATGATTCGGCCTCCCCAAGCGATGGCGACGACACCGGTCGTCCTGAACTGTAAAAACCAATACGACCAAGTTGGTAACCTAAAGGGGCCCTTTCTCACGGAAGGGTCCTTTTTTCATGCGCCGGTCGTAATTTGGATTTTCCCCCACTCAGCCACCAGATCAGATCTGTTTGAAACCCAACAACCTGCGTAAAATGGGGCCTTCCACCCTGCCTCATCAATCTCGGGGAAGTATGAGCAGGCATTCATCTTTCCCAGTACTGCGCGCTCGCAGTAACTTTATTGATGGTTCTGCATGGATTTCTTTCTGAATCTGTTCGATACGACCGATTTCCCGGCACGCTGGTACTGCGGAACCTGGTCGCCTGGTCTGGGCAGACTGCACATCATTTCCGATCTCGGAATCTGGTCGGCCTACTTCGTCATCCCGGCGTTGTTGGCCTATTTCGCCTCGCGCCGTAAAGACATTCCGTTTCGCAAAGTCTTTCTGCTTTTCGTTGCCTTCATTCTGCTGTGTGGTCTGACCCATTTGATGGACGCGGTCATTTTCTGGTGGCCTGCCTATCGATTGTCTGGCCTGTTGAAACTAGCGACCGCAGTCGTGTCATGGGGCACCGTCGTTGCGATCGTGATGAACATTCGGGAAGTTTTGTCGCTACGTTCGCCAGAAGATCTGCAGCGAGAAATCGATGCTCGCATCGCTGCCGAGAAAGCGCTGCGGGAAGCGAATGAAGTCCTCGAACAGCGTGTTCAAGAACGAGTCGATCAGCTCAACAAGGCCAACGCAGAACTAAAAGAACGCGAAGCACGCTGGCGTAAGTTTACGTCGTCGAACATCATCGGCGTGGGTTTGGCCGACGCGGACGGCAGTTGGATAGAGGTCAACGGCGAACTGTTACGCATTTTGCATTGCACGGAAGATGAGTGGAAAGAAGAAGGCCTTAGTTGGTACGAGATGACCCCGCCGGAATACCGGATCCGTGACATCGAAGGCATCGCGACGGCCGACAACGAAGGCGCTTGTCCGGCGTACGACAAAGAATACATCGCCAAAGATGGTTCGCGGGTCCCGGTTACGCTGGGCTATACCCCAGTCGAAGATCGAACCGGCCAATACATCTGTTTCGTGCTCGACCGATCGCAGTTACGCGAGACCGAACTTGCTTTGAAACAAAGTCAGGCCGAGTTCTTCCAGATGGCCGATGCTATTCCACAAATGGCCTGGATGACACGTCCCGATGGTTACGTCGATTGGTTCAATGATCGCTGGTACCAATATACCGGTGGTTCGCTGGACGATTGCCTGGGATGGGGCTGGACCGATTACCTCGATCCGACCGAACTTCCCCGCGTCAAAGCGGCCTGGGAAAAGAGTATCGCAACCGGAGAACGAGTCGACGTTGTCGCGCCGATTCGTGGTCAGGATGGAAAGGTTCGGCCGTTTTTGACCCGTGCCTTGCCCCTTCGCAACGAAGCTGGTGAGATCGTGCGATGGTTTGGCACCAACACCGACATCAGCGAGCAGCAAGAGATCCAGGAAGAACTTCGTACCGTCGCTGCGCAGCTTTCCGATGCGGATCGCAAGAAGGACGAATTCCTGGCGACCCTCGCGCACGAACTTCGCAATCCGTTGGCTCCGATTCGCATGGGTCTGGAACTGATGCGGATGGCGGACGACGATCCCGAGTTGATTGAAGAAACCCGGGCCACCATGGAACGCCAGACCAAGCAGTTGATTACATTAGTCGACGACTTGCTCGATGTTTCGCGCGTTACCCGGGGCAAGTTGAATCTACGAAAAGCGGAAGTAAGACTTACCGATATTGTCGAGAGCGCGGTGGAAACATCGATGCCGCTGATTGACGATTCTGGGCATACGCTTGAGATCATCGGCGACGATCTCGACATCACCCTCCACGCCGATCCGAATCGCCTGGCTCAGGTTGTCTCGAATCTGCTGAACAACGCAGCGAAGTATACGCCTGATGGCGGCAAGATCACACTAACACTGGCGCAACCCGATCCGGATCATGTGACGATCATTGTCAAAGATACCGGCATCGGGATTCCGCCTGAGATGATCGAAAATATCTTTATCATGTTCACCCAGATCGATCGTTCGATGGAACGTCGTTATTCGGGCCTGGGCATCGGATTGACGTTGGTCAAGTCGCTTGTCGAAATGCATGGCGGCACCGTGTCGGTTACCAGCGAAGGGCATGGCAAGGGAAGCGAGTTTCAGGTCTTGCTGCCAACCAACGAAGCGAACCAGCCCAAGCCGCCCGAAGATATTCCGACCGATTCTGTCTCGCTCAAGCGAGGCAAACATCGGGTGTTGGTGGTCGACGACAACAAGGCCGCCGCCGACATGCTGAGCAAAGTGGTCAAGATGCTTGGGAACACCGTGATGTCGGCCGAAGATGGTCACCAGGCAATCGACGTGGCCGAGAAATTCCGTCCCGAAATCGTTTTGATGGACCTGGGGATGCCGAAGATGAATGGTTACGAGGCGGCTCGTTACATTCGCCAGCAGCCTTGGGGCAAAGACATCCTACTGATCGCTTTGACAGGCTGGGGCCAACAGGAAGATCGCGAACGGACCACCGATGCCGGCTTCGATCATCACCTGGTGAAGCCAGCGGAGCCTGCCGAACTGCAGCGTCTGATTAACCAGTTCCGCAATGACGACGACCTTCGTTCCCCGTAAACGGGAATTGCAGGTCACGATAGACAATAAAAAAAGAGCCGATGTCGAATCGGCTCTTTTCGTTTGGTCTGATGAAACGCTCGACGTTAGACGTCGAGGTTTCGCACGTCGAGAGCATGCTTCTCGATGAACTCGCGGCGAGGTTCCACCTTGTCACCCATCAGGATGCGGAACATATCGTCGGCGGCCGAAGCGTCGCTCATGGTGACTTGCATCAAGGTTCGGTTCTGCGGATCGAGCGTCGTTTCTCGAAGCTCTTCCGCGTTCATTTCCCCCAGGCCTTTAAAGCGGGTCACTTGCAGGCCTTTTTCACCCGCACTTCGCACGGCGGCCAGAAGACCTCGCAGGTCTTCCAGTCCGGTTTCGTTCTCACCGCGACGCAGTTTGTACCGCGAATCGGTACGACCAGTGCGTTCCTGCGGAATCAAGGCCTGGATGTCAAAGCCAAGTTCGTTCAGTTCGCCCAGCTTGATGTTGATGGTTCGCACTTCATGCATTTCGGTGATGTGCGGGACCTTGCTTGGATCGACTTCTTCTTGCGGCTTTTCTTCCGCTTCGACCACGCTACCTTCCACGACATTTTCGTCTGCGGGAATGGTGCTTTCCGGTTCCGCCAGGACACCCTTCTCTTCCAGAAAGGCATCGACGTCCTTCTTATTCACGAACCAGTGATCTTCGGGACCGAGCACCACGCGGAAGACTGGCAGTTTTTGAGAAACAGGGTCTTGCCGGACGGCATGGATCTTCAAGCCGATACCGCGGCGTTCCAACGCAACGATCGCTTCTTCCAGCGGAGCCAACGTGCGGCAGAGCTTCTCCATGTTCTCGCCTTCGATTACCTCGTCCGTTTCGCCAACGAACGCACAATCGGCCAGACCATTGTCGAGAAGCTGATTCTTCATCTCTTCTTCGGTCTGCACGTACCAGACATTCTTCTTGTTCACCACGCGGAACAAGGGTGGCTGTGCCACGTAGACGTGTCCGCCGGATACCAGTTCGTTCATCTGGCGATAGAAGAACGACAGTAGCAAGGTACGAATGTGCGAACCGTCGACGTCGGCATCGGTCATGATCACGACCTTGTTGTACCGACGCTTGTTGATGTCCTGGTCCTGGCCGATTCCAATCCCGATGGCCTGGAACATGCTGCGAACTTCTTCGTTGGCCAGCACTTTGTCTTCGCGAGCTTTGTACGTGTTGATGATCTTACCTCGCAGCGGCAAGATCGCCTGGAAGTCTCGCAAGCGACCACCTTCGGCCGAACCACCGGCCGAGTCACCTTCCACCAGGTACAGTTCGCACTTCTCCATCTCTTTCGAGATACAGTCACGCAGCTTGCCAGGAAGACCGCCGCTGCCGAGCACGTCTTTACGATTACGCAGCAGGTCGCGAGCCTTACGAGCCGCTTCACGAGCCTGACCGGCCAGCAACGCTTTCTTGACGATGACGCGGGCAACCTTTGGGTTCTCTTCCAGGTACTTGGTCAAGAACTCGCCGAAAGCGGAGTTGATATAGCTTTCAACTTCGCTGTTACCCAACTTGGTTTTGGTCTGGCCTTCAAACTGAGGCTCTGGCACGCGCGTGCTGATGATCGCCGTCAAACCTTCGCGGAAGTCGTCGCCCGACAAGGCAACGTCCTTGATCATGTTTTCCTTCTTGGCATAGTTGTTCAGCGTTCGGGTCAGTGCGGTCTTGAACCCGGAGACGTGTGTACCACCTTCGTGCGTGTTGATGTTGTTCACGTACGAATGCAGGTTTTCGGTGTACTCTTCGCTGTACTGCAAAGCGATTTCGTAACCAACACCTTCGGTGAAACCACTCAGGAAGATCACGTCCGCGTGCAGGGCATTGGTGGCACGATTGAGGTGCTGAACGTATTCGATCAAACCTTGCTCGTACCGGAACTCGTCCCGATCGTTGGTTCGATCGTCGATGAAGACAATCCTCACCCCTTGGTTCAAAAACGCCAGCTCTTGCAGACGCTTTGCGAGGGTGTCGTGATTGAACTTGCTGACGTTGAAGATCTGACCGTCAGGCTTGAAGGTGGTCTTGGTTCCACGCTTCTTGGTCGGCTGTCCCTTCTGGACCGGACCTTGCGGAACACCTCGTTGATATTCCTGCTGCCAGACGAAACCGTCGCGATAGACTTCGACTTCGCACCATTCCGACAGGAAGTTCACCACGGTCACGCCGACCCCGTGCAAACCACCGGAAGTCTGGTAGGCACCCTTGCTGAACTTGCCGCCGAACTTCAGCACCGTCATCACCCCTTCCAGGGTCGAGACGTCACGGCCGACTTGTTCGGAAAGCTGCGGGTGGCGATCGACCGGAATACCACGGCCGTCATCTTCCACGGTGACCGAGTTATCGTTGTGAACCGTCACGGTCACGCACGTGGCAAACTCGGCCATTGCTTCGTCGATCGAGTTGTCGACCACTTCGTACACCAGGTGATGAAAACCACGGGTCGAACGGTCGCCGATGTACATACTCGGGCGTTCGCGAACGTGCTCGAGGTCGGACAGGTGTTCCAGGTCGCTCGCCCCATATTCCGAATTGGCTTTCGCCTGCTCGGCCTGCTTGGCGGCTTCCTTGTTTTCAACATCTCCGGTCGGCAGATCTTGAGGTTCGTTCGGTTCGGTCATGTTTGCTTTTCGTTAGGTATCGTACGACAAGTTTTGTTCGGTAAGTGTTCTGTGTTCCGAGGATCAACCTCTGCCAGGCAGAAGGAACCTGCGTCGGGGCGAGCGAACTTAATCGATGCGGCCCACTTTGATCTTCAGGTCGGTGATCCCGTGATCGGGGAGTTGCTCTTGGAGCGACTTCAGTATTTTTGGTTTCTGGAAACTGATCATCTGGCTGATCGTCGAGTTGGCGACCATCACCAGCAAGCTTCCACGGTTCACGTTGCCGGCGATGCTGTGCTCGGCCAGTCGTTCTCCGGCGGCAACCTCCCAGGCCTTCTGCGTGGCATCGGCCGTTTGAACCTGGGCGTAGCCCTTCTGGACCATCAACTGGGCCAAGGTTCCCTTGATCGATTGCACTTTGCCTGGCTGTCGCTGGCTCATGTCTGTTTCATCCGTTGAAGGTGATGCCGACTAATGGCGGGCAGTCCGTTTCGCCTGTTCCGCACAACACATCGAATCGCCCGCGTCTACCGATCTCGCGCCAATGGCATAACCACGTAGTCGTAGTTGTCGTCGGTGCTGAACAACGCGGCGCTTTCGGCGTTTTGAATGTTGAGCGTGAAGTTCGATTCACTTCCCAACACTTTGTAGAAGTCGGCGACGAACCGATGGTCCATCGTGATCTCGACATTCTCGCCGTCGTAAGGGATTGGGATCTCGACGCGAGATTGGCCCACCTCGGCCGTACTGCTCGACAGGACCATCGAGCCATGACCGAAGGTGAAGTCGATCCCACGGCTCTCGTCGGACGTCACAATGGCTGCCTGGCGAAGCGCGGCGAATGCTGGCCCAACCGAAAGTTCGATATGGGCGGCTTCGCGTTGTTCGGGGAGCACGTCTCGCCATTTCGGGAAGCGACCTTCCACCAGGCGAGCATAAATCGTGGCTGGGCCAACTTTGACGAGGACGTCATTCGTGCGGGAAGCGATCTGCACGGTTGCATCCAGATCGGTCAGGCTGCGTTCGATCAACTGCATGGCTCGCGATGGAATGATCGTCATTGCATCGGTGTTGCCATGCCCTTCGACCTGAGTCGCGGGACCTTCCATCTTGGCCAGACGACGTCCGTCGGTGGCGACCGCGGTGATGCTGTTCTCACCCAGTTCCAACAACACGCCACCCAGGGCATAGCGGCCGCTTTCGGTATCGGTGGCGAAGAGCGTACGGCGAATCAGTTCTTTGAGAACCCGAGCCGATACTTCATGGTACTTCGTTTCCGCGAATCCTTGCACGGTGGGAAACTCGTCGGGGTCTTCGCTCGACAGGGTGAACTTACTGGTTTGTGCTTGCACGACGGTGCGGGACTCTTCCCGTTGCACGCTGAGTCGCTCATCGCGAACCTCCTTCAAAATAGACCCGAATCGGGCGACTGGCAGAACCATGCTGCCAGGCTGCTCAACTTCAATGCCTTCGACCTCGATGCGAACTCCGATCTCCATGTCGGTGGCCATCAAGATCGTGGCCTTTTCGGTGGCGTCGAGTTTGACGTTTTGCAGGATCGGCTTGGGACTTCGGCTAGGGGCCACCATCGCCGCCGTCTGGAATGCAGTCTGAAACTTCTCGCGTTCGAACGTGATTTTCATGGAGCTCGTGAATCCAACAAATGTCTTCTTTATAGTTTTTCGAAAGAGTAGTAGTAGTAAGGAGACGCGTCGAGCTGTCGATAACTGGCATTGGGCAGGTGTTTGGCTCGGTGTTCTTCGAATCAATCCACTTCGATTAGGATGTGAAAAACCTGGCGCCAAATGGTTGCCTTTCTGTCGTTTTCGCGTCGATGAATTCGCTAGCGGTGTTGGTGATTTCTAACGGCGTCGATAGCCGGCAGACTTCCAACATTTACGCACACAAACCCAACATCTTTTCCACTGACTACTCCTGTTTGCAGACCTCGTTCAGGTCCACCATCATTCAAATCTCTTGCGGAAGCGGCCTGATTTCTCCAGTCGGAAAAGCTTCTGGTCCGCTTCGAAATTCACACCCTGATCGGTCAGTCGGTGCTGCGTTGGAGAATCATTTCTCGCAACTCAGTGATTGCTTCCCGTAGCGCGATGTCCTTCTTCATTTTGGCTTCAATGCTGCTGACGGCATGCATGACGGTGGTGTGATCGCGACCGCCAAAATGTTTGCCGACTGCTTTCAGACTCTCTTCCGTGAGATGTCTCGCCAGCAGCATCGCAACGCTGCGGGCTTGAACGATACTTTGCCGCCGCGAACTTCCCTTCATGTCGGCCACCTTCACGCGGAAGTACTTGGCCGTCAGAAGCGAAATCGCACGCAGGCTAATCTTCGCTGTGTTGTGCTCGCTCTTCAGTAAGGCGTCGACAATGGTCGTGTCGATCACCTGGTTCGCGGTGGTCTGAGCGATCAATCGATTCACGATCCCGCTGAGCTGCAACAAGCCATGCGGAAACGCGACCGCCAACTTCTGCGCGGCCATGTGCGTGATCTGACGATGGTGACGGGTCGCGATGCCTTGAATCAAGACTTCGCGGGTTCCCTGCTCGGGTAGGACGACCGGAACCAGCAAGCCGGCCGAAAGGCGGCTGCGAAGCTCCGATGAAAATCCATCCATCGCAATTGGGTTCTCTCGGCACGAAACCAACACCGTGCAACCGCGGCGTTCCAGTTCGTCCAGCAAATGCAGCAAGATCTGCTGCATCGAAGGAAAGTGCAACAGTTCGTGCACATCTTCCAGAACGAGAACGTCGGTCCCGAAAAACTGGGTTCGCGTTTCGTTGGCGGTCTCTTGCCGCAATGCGTTGCCATACTCGCGAGCGAAATCGCTACCGGTAATGGCCAGGATCTCGAGATCGGGATCCTTCTCGACGAGAACGCCCGTCAGACCCTGCAACAAGTGCGACTTGCCAGAGCCACTGGGACCAAAGAGAACCAACGGCGAAAACTGCGAAGCATCTTGCTTCAATGCTTCGACCGCCGACTGAATCATGCGGTTTTCTGGCCCCGCCACAAACGGGCGCAAGCCCTCAATGGACCGCTTGGCGGACCCAATTAGGGCGGGATCCTCTTGCCGGACCCAAGGCAAGGCAATGGTGATGATCTCCGTAACCACCCAAACTCCGTCGCTCGTTTGCCGAAGTGTCTGTCAGACAACCAGTTAACCAAGCCACGATTATAGAGGTTTTCCACAGCGAAAACTAGCCATGGTGGGCGATTCTTCGCGGTTTTACGATCGACGTAACCTATTGATGCAATTGAAGATGCGGCTTGCGACTTCGTCGACTTCCGCCTGCGTCGTGAAGCGACTCAAACTTAAACGAATCGAGCTGGAAATGATCGACGGGTCGGCCCCACTGGCTAGCAGCGTGGGGGAAGGTTCCGACGACCCGCTAGCACATGCCGAACCGGTGCTGCAGGCGACCGCCGCCATGTCCAATGACATGACCAGCGCCTGCCGATCGATTCCTGAAAATGACACGTTTGAGGTATGGGGTAATCGAGGGGCATCCAGACCGTTAATCGTGATGTTTTCCGGGCCGATTAGCTCGCCCAGCAGCATTTCCAGGCGATCTCGGAGCTCTCGCATCCTTGGTTCGGCCTCGGCCTGGTGTTCGATCGCCAGTCGCAGGGCGACCTCGAAACCGATCGCCAACTCGACACTTTCAGTCCCAGGCCGCATCGCCAACTGCTGGGCCCCGCCGAACATTGCCGGATTTAGCTTCACACGATCGTCCAGGATCAGCGCCCCGATCCCTCTCGGGCCATGGAACTTATGCGGCGTGATCGTCATCGCCGACGCCCCCAGTTCTCGGAAGTTCACCGGGATCTTGCCAACAGCCTGGACTGCGTCGACATGCAATGGGACCCCGTTTTCCCGGCAAATTTGGGCGATTTCGGCGGTTGGTTGCAGTACGCCAGTCTCGTTATTGCCCAGCATCACACTGACCAGCCGCGTTGGTTGAGCCAATGCCTGACGTAGGGCATCGATTTGAACGACCCCCGCCGAATCGACCGGCAAGACTTCCATCGATTGCCCCAGTTTGGCCAAGTGCTCGGCCGCTTCGCGAATGGAAGGATGCTCGACCGCCGAAATGACGACCTGACCGGGGATATCCCCGCCCAGACCAAACAAGGCGAGGTTGTTTGCTTCGGTTCCGCCACTCGTGAAAACAAGTCGATCGCTGGCAAATCGTGTGATCTCGCCACCGACTAAATTGAGAATGCTTTCTCGCGTGTCATCGAGCCGCCGACGAGCCTTCTGCCCTGCCTGGTGCTGGCTGGCAGGGTTCAAGAAAGCAGACTGATAAGCCTGACTCAAAGCTTCAGCGACTTCGACCGCCATTGGCGTGGTCGCATTGTTATCGACGTAAATCAAAGATTGGTTTCTTCTTCGGACGAAACCTCGGCTGCCGGTTCAGGCGTCTCGGCTTCATCCTTCTCAGGAGCTGGGGGAAGCTGATCGAGCGCCGACTTGGCTTCGGCCGATTCGGGCGAGAGCCGCAGTACTTGCTCGAAACAGAAACGAGCGCGGGCATCCTCTTGGGCGTCTTGAGCTGCTTTGCCTGCTTTCAAGTAAAGCTCGATCAGAAACGGATCTAGGCTCGCCTTGCCGATTTCTTCCTGCTTGCGGGTCGCTTCGGCCTTGGCTTCATTCGACAAATCCGAGATCGGTTCGTCGTAGCCCGATTCATCTTCTTTCAAGGTAGGCTGCTTGATCGGATTGTCGTCCTGCTGACTCAGGGACACCGTGTGGTGAATGATGTCAGGAACCAGCAGATACATGTTCCCTTCGGCCATTTTCTGGATCTCGGACCACATCAACGAAGCGTATCCAGGATTCGACCGACTCCACCGAGCCAGGTTGATGACTGAGTTTGGCTGACTCATGTCGAGGTAGCTCACCAGGATGTTGGCATCGCTGACGTAGGTGTGGCCATGCATCGTGTGGCTGACCGTGACCCAGTCGGTCTTTTTCGCTTTGCCGGACGAAGTAATCCACTTCTGTTTGACTAGATCGTTCTCGAGATTCCCGGTGTTATTGAAGTACTCGGTCGCGGTCAGTCGGTAGCCGAGGATCTCGAAATAGCTGAACTTCCGCCGCTCGAATCCATCGGCCGAGAACTGCTGACCGGAGTGACTCGACGTGCTGAGAATGACCAGGAAGGCAACGAACAAGATGACCAGCCCGATCAAAACCACCACGAAAACGCGGGTCATGATCGAGTTGGGCGAGGCGTTGGCAGCTACGGTTCGAGTGGAGGAACTCAAGCGATCGGTCCCCTGGGAATCGATAGATCGGGCCGGAAAACGGGACATCGACGTTTTCCATTACTTCCCAGTTTAGTATCTGACCGAGGCGTTGACGAGAATCGAGTCCCCTACCTCAGGTTTTGCAGGGCTCCGAAGGCAACCAGGCCGACGCCGGACAGGGCCATCACGCCGAAGACAATGCTGAAGATCATGTCTCCCTGACCCATGATTATCCACATGATGCCGGCCATCAGTACGTCGGAGGCCCCTGCCATCATGAGCAAGGTTCCTGTGCTGATTTTGCCAGATCGGCGCGTCAGGTGCTTTTTCAAGGGCATCAACCGGTCTCCTGAAATCAAAGAAGCAATTATCGTGGTCGGTACAAGAGCCTAGGCAGAATTCCGTTCGGGATCGATCCCAGCAGGCCGTTATTCGCCGAGAAACCACGGGCATTGGCAATTTTGCCGCGGAAATCGCGATGTACCAAAGAAAAAGACGGATACCACCAGCCCAGAAGCAGGTGATATCCGTCGATGATTTTCAGAATGCAGGTGCAACTCTATTTGTAGAGGAACAACGGGCAGCCGGCCGTTTCTAACATCTGGTTGGTCGACGAACCGAACAATGTTTCTTTGAAGCCACCGCGGCCATAGGCACCCAGCACCACCATGCGTGGGCTCAGTTCCTTGACCTTCTCGGCCAACAAGTCGACCACGCGACCTGTCTTGGGAACGTAGTGCAGTTGAGCACTCAGGCCATGGAACTGAAGGAACTTGTCGGCTTGTGCCAGACGCGTCTGAGCCTTCTCTTCTTCGCCACTGATGCTCACGACGTGGACTTCTGTCTGTGGGCCACGAATTTCGAGCAACGTCCACATCTGCAGTGCGTGGGCTGCCGGATTGCTTCCGTCGTAGGCGATCACCACGCGATGGTTGTCCGGCATCTGCTCGGGATAGACGATCACCGGACGGGCGTTGTCGATCAGCAACTTGCGAACGGTGGCTCCGACATCTTCGCTGGTTTCGTAATGGAAGTTGGTATCGCGACCGATCAGGACAACGTCGTGGCTGAGGGCCTGGCTTTCGATTTGTTCGTAAGGGAGACCTTCGCTACGGATCGCGGTGAATGGAATGCCTTCCGAACTGCAACGATCTTCGAAGTCCTTCAGAATCTGTTCGGCACGCTCTTCCGCTTCTTTGATCAGCGTGTCGTCGCGATGCTTCTTGTACGCGCCGGCACCGATCGGAACGCTGGTAGGTGCCTTGATGCCAGGGATGTCGACCACGGCAACGCCTGACAGATGAATCGCGTCGGTGCGGCCTTCATTCTGTGCCGCGTATCGCTGGCAAAACGCGATGGCCATTTCCAGCGCGGTTCGGCTGGAGGGAGAATTATCGAGGGCCAAAAGTGCGCTGCGAATCATGATAGTGTTCCTTCCCGAAGGGTCGTAAAGACGGGAGTGAGACCGCAAAACGGATGGTCGCGTCCGATCGACCGTTACCTGCCGTCGCCGTACCTGCATTGTAGCATTGGTTTAACGTCGTCGGGATGGTCATCGAATCGAAATTGTCGTCCATCCACCAACTACATTTTACGGCATCACCTTCATGCTGCGGACTAACAATTGGTCGGAAAAATCGGGCCAATACGTCATCAATGGAACGGAGATGCTCATCGAGAGCCACATCAGCGCGATTATGATGCTTGAGAAGGATCCGTGCTCGACACCACCCACTAAGGTGCATTGATCTGGCCGGCTCGGATTGTAGTAGACCTGGACTTTTCGTCCTGGTTGTAGGATGTCGAACAGCTCTTGGTGGTCTTCGATTTGTTTGGTCGGATGGTAGCTAAACGAGATGCGGTTTCCCGTGTGTTGGTCCCCTGCCCTGTCCTGGTAGTGATATTGCAGCTTCACCAGGTAGATAACTTCTTCACCATGCTTAGTCTTGCGTTTGCAAGGGTCGAGTGAACTCTCTTCGATCGTGGCGACGGTCTCTTCCCAGCGACGTGATCGCCAGGCCAGATGCAGCTCGCGAATGCCGGCCACCAGCAGCAGTATTCCGATCAGGTTGAAGAACGCCAGCATGGCCGCCGGCAACCAGAAATCAAACATTATTCGATCACCGTGATCCGCGCCGGAAGGCTGTCTCTACTGCGACGATTGCTGATTAAAATCGCTCCGCCCAGCGAGAAGACAATCCACAGAATCCCTGCCAGGATGTTAAATCGGACACCACTAAAGACGCCGGCGATTAACGTCGAATCTTCGGGACGCTTTGGGTTGTAGCGCACTTCGACTTGTTTGCCCGACTTCAGTTTGTTGACGATCTTTTGCGGAAGCTCTTGGCTATCGGTAACACCATAGCCAAACCCAATCCGCTCTCCTTCGTAGTTGGCACCATTGACTTGATAGGTGTACTTCACCTTCGCTTCGAATCGTGTGCCCCCTTTGCCGCTGGCGAACGAACGGAGCCGAGCATCAACAATGTCTCCCTTAGCGGTCGGCCATTTTTCGGCTGAGTAGCCTTGGACCACGTCAGTCATGCCATAGCTCAAGATGGCGACTCCAATGAGCACCAGAGCAGAAAACAAAACCTTGACATAGATATTCATGAAGTAGCTTCGCTAGTGCACGACCAGGTCATGCACCAGTCCCGGGTCACCGGCAGCAATCAGGAAATAGCCGATAGCGATCCCCAAGGTGATCGAAAGCAAAAGGACACCTATCGCAATCTGAGAAAGCATTCCAAGATCGACGCCCGGAATCAATACGCTTCGCTCAGGAACGACCGGATCGTAAAAGACCGTGAACTGAGGCGTCGACTTCAACCACTCGAGCAAATCTTCATGATCCTGCCGATCTTGCGTCGGGCAATAGCTGGGGGCGATCACGGTTCCTTCATAAGGTCGGCCGCCAGCCATGTACTCGTACTTGAGTTCGACCTGATGGACAGTTCGCGACGACCTTCGATTTTTATGGACGGTCTCTTTCACTTCGGACTGAATCAACTTGCCCGGCGCACGCTCGTACCTGGTCGATTGCCAGCCGCGGTAGAGATCGCGCAGGCCATAGCCAAGGACGTACAACGCACCCAGGTTCAAGGGGACCAGAATTAGTGCGGCGATGATATCGGATGTCATGGCTTACCTAACCGATCGAGAGATATGAGCGGAAGGACTATTCCAGTGCTCTAGTCGCTGGATGAACTTTCGTACCGGTACGTCGCACACGACCAAGGCCATCATCGAAAAGACAAACCCGAGCCAGGCCAGCCCGAATACGATCATCAGAAATGCCGACCGGCGAATCCCAGGGACCAGGCAGCTTTCGCTGGGATTGGCCGGGTTGTAATAGACATCGACGACTTCGGCAGCTTTCAGTTTACGATGCAGGTCAGCATGCAGTTTCTCGCGATTAGTACCGTCGTAGCCAAACGCAATTCGGTCGCCGCGGTAAGACACGCCCTCTACCTGATAAGCGTATTGCACCTCGCACCTCCACGAGTGCGAATTCTTATTGGTATGCGATTTCAGCTCGGATGAAACGATTTCGCCTTGGACCATCGGCCACTGGGTTGCCTGATGCGCTTGAAAGATCTGACCGAGTCCGTACCCCAAAAAAACGACGCCAAAGGCGACGAAGATCATGAGAAACAAAATAGGAAACAGCCGGGCCATGTGGAACTCGAAGCGGAGGAAGCGAGATCAATCGGACGGGGGAACCGTCAGTCACTACAAGTAAGGTTTCGACCTTCGTAGATGAATGTTGCCGAAATTTCGAAGTTCGCCAGCAGAACGGCGACATGTGGGTTACCGATGGTAGCGAATCTGTCGGCTGATCGGTCTTTCGCTATCGGCTCCCCTCGATGGTGGAGGTGCTGGACTCAGTTTGACAAGAAAGGACGGATACAGCCCCCGAATGGCAAAAATTCACGTCACCTGGACCACGGAATGTTGTCTCAGAGAGTCTATGAGCAGGCCCCATCTGCTTTGTACCCATCGACATACCCCGATCCCCATCCGAGGTGCCCCCATGTTGCTAACGACCCTTTCCGGCGGAGCGTGCTGCGTCTATGCCTTTGCTTCACTCTTTGTGACTGGCTACTGGGCCTGGCGCGTCTGGCTGAAGTAGGCAGACCGATTTTGCCGGGCGATCACGCGCAGATCGCATGACTGCATGAAGTCCATTGCGGCCGGAAGAGCCGGCCGATGCTTCCCATAGATTTTTTAAAAGACCGATCGCTGCAGCGACGAAATCAAATCGCGATGGCGCGCTTCGCACTGTCGCATTTGTTGTTGGATCGCTTCCTCTGCCTCGGCGGAAGTCGCTTCTTTAAGCTGCGACTTGTAGCGGTTCATTGTCGAGTCGAATTCTTCCTGAGCAGCGACCATGGCGTTCTTGCAGCCATCGACGTGAAGACCTTCCATCGTGTTTTTCCTTCTTTCGGGATGCCACGAAATGCCTCTATTGTTCTGGTTTAATCCATCGGCACCTCGAACGCAAAGCCCCCACAAAACGATCGCACAACTTCGCGGTTAAAACAGAAAAAGTCGCGGAAATTTCATTCGCCCGTTCTGCAGAAATGCTCTACATTCGGAACTAACACCCCTTAACTCAAGTCTTGAACTGCCAGTTTGCAAACGACTTTTCTCCTGGCAGATAACCGAGCGAGATGGCTACAAAATAGCCACCTCACCTTCCGGAAGTCTTGAGTCCCACACCTTTTCGTTCGCGACGCCCCATGAGTGCTTACCTGATCTTGATGGCGATGTTTGCCATTGCCTGGAGCGTGGTCGGGTATGGCGTGGCCAACCTCTGTCTGAAGATGCGATGGAACCTGGTGGGCGGGTTTCTGCTGGTTGCTTTGGTAGCCATCGTACCGGTCGGCTTCGCGATGATGGTCTTCGAACACGGGGCCACCCAAGCGGGAATGCCCTGGACGATGACGTTCTCTTCTCTGGGAATGATTCAGTTCTCATTCGAGGTCATGCAAATCAGCAGTTGTGCCGGCTATTTGATCGGTGCACTGTTCGGCGCGATTACCGGTCTGCTGCCTCATCAAACGGAAGAGGGCAAACGCGAACGTGCGGCGCGAGGTCGCACGACCTGGAAGATGATTGTCTTGGGACCTCTAAGCGTGGCAGTCGTGTGGGCGTTGTTCTTCCTGGCCGACATGCGCGCGATCGACCGGCTGAAAGAAACACGTCAGAAGCATCTGGCGATCCTGGAGACACAAGAGGAGGTCGCGCCTCGGCAGGTTAACGATGCGGCCCATGTCCACGATTCGCTGATCATCTCGTTGATGCAAGATCCCAATCCAGACTGGGTGCTCAAGCTGAAGCAAGACGCGGCAGAGCGAAAGATCGCGATCTCGACAACCGACAGCGAACTGCTCAAGATCTTTCTGCCCAACTTCGACCAGACCGACGAGGTCCGCAAGTACGTTCATCGGCATCAGGAAGCCTTCGAGAAGCTTCGCGAAAACGTGCTGGATGTCGGCCAAGAGTATCGTCATTGGAACCCGGCCGTCGCTCGGTTCACGGCCGTTCATGCGTTGGTCGAAGTGCTCGACAACGATGTCGACTCGGCCCTGCTTGATCTGCAATTGCTGGGGCTGATGCAGCAGCAATCGATCGATGCCCGGGTCGAAGACTCGATGGATTTCGCCGAGATTGAAGCGTTTCGGTATCTCGTCTTTCAAGCGTTTCTCGGTCACATCAGTCCTGTTCCGGACAACGTGTATCAAGAGATGCTCGTCGATATGGGAGACCTCAGCGGGGCGATCCGACGCAATCTGAAACGCGATCTTAGCCAAGCGGTGATTCGTTCGATCGACGATCAACTGGCGATGAGCGAGGTGAAGCCGAACGAGTTCAAAGCATGGTATCGAATGGCGGCCGAGCGGATTATCTATCAGGAAAACATCCCGAATCGATTTGCTCGACTCCAGCAGCAAATCAACACCGGCTTTCTGCCGACGTCGGATCGCTATGCCAACTCGGTGCATGCGAAGTTCCCTGGAATTTTGGTTGATCGTAGCGCGTGGGTAAGTACCTCGGCGGCCTTCTATCATTGCCAACAAGCAACGATGGTTTGGTCGAATCATCACTCGAGGCTGGAACTGACGCGGGCGATTCGCCTGGTCGAACAGCATAAGCTGGAACAAGGAAGCTATCCTAGCGCTCAAGAGTTCCTGTTGGCGTCCACATCAGAAAGTTGGAGTCCGCCATTTGTGATTGGCTATCACACGCTGCAGCAAGGCCAACTGGGGAAGGTCGACAGTGCCGTGGTTTTCGCGCCGACGCATCGTCAGCTCGACGATCACCTGGCGTTGTTTCTTGGTCCGTCGGTGTTTGTACTGGTCGACAATCAATCGAGATCCCCTGCCCCGCGGCAAAGCTTCATGGTGCCGACCTGGGGGACGCTGACCAGTGTGAAGGACCCGCTCAAATTGATCATTCCTTCCAGCGCCGCTAGCGGATCGAATCAGCCGGCGCCGATGCCAAAAGATTGATCGGAACATCTCGAACCGTTTCTTCCTGGTGACGTACCCAAGGCTTCAAGGATTCGCTGCACCGATTCCCTTGCGTCTGTAAGAAACAGCGTTTGGAGAAATGATTCTGTGAGAAAGATTATCTACTTCGTCACGGCCAGCCTGGATGGATACATCGCTCGGCCCGATGGGGCGATCGATTGGCTAACCCAGGCCGAAGGAAACGAGGACTTTGGTTTCTCGGAATTCCTGAATTCGATCGACACCGTCATCCAAGGTCGGACTACCTACGAACAGGTCCTGACCTTTGGCCCCTACCCTTATGCCGAGAAGCAAAACTACGTCTTCTCTCGCAAGCTGCTGCAATGTCAGCACGCCGAGATCGTCCGTCAGCCGGTGACCGACTTCGTTCGCTGGATCCGAAAGCAGCCTGGCAAAGATATCTGGCTGGTTGGTGGTGGTCAGCTAGCAGCATCGTTCCTGCATGCCGGAGTGATCGACGAACTGAAGGTGTTTATTCAGCCAATCATCCTGGGACAAGGCTTGCCGCTGGTCTCGTATGTGGGACGTGATACCCGCCTGAAGCTCAAGAACTCGAGCACCTTCCAGCAAGGTTTGGTACAGATCGACTACGACATCCTGCAGTAGTTTCCTACTGGCATCCCACTCTTTCGCCTGAACGACCCGCCGAAACGCTATATCTTCCCAGCATTGGACTGCGGAGACGAAAGCTGTGCCTCTTTTGCGTCAACGCAGTTTGTCTGTACTGCCGAAAATTCCCACAGTGTGGATTATTTCGATATTCGCGTTGGCACTGCTTGCAACGTCTGCTGGCAGCACTGGGGGCGACGATGGTGGATTGGAAAACGAATCGTGGAAATTGGTGGATTGCCCTCGGCCTGACCGGCATCGTGGGCTGTACCAGCGGACCTGGTTCGTGGAAACAAGCCTATCACGAACCGGTCGCTCCGCCGGAAGTCTCGGCCGCTGCCAAGTTGCCGGCGCAAGTCGCCCAACCAGTTCCTGAAGCGGAACTGGTTTCGCACGATCAACACCATAGCGTCATCGAATCGACGTCGCTGATTCCAACCGCGATCCTACCGCCGCAGAACGAATTGATCGACGGGCCGATTTTTAACATTGCCCAGGCCCCGACGCCTCCGCGCGTGCCAACCTCCGCCGAACCAGGCGTCACGTTGCAGTACATGCAGGACCTGGCCTTGGCCAATAATCCAACCATTCGCCAAAGCTCGGCCTCGGCCTTGGCGGCATCCGACTATCAATACCAGGTCGGTCTGTCGGCGAACCCAATCGTTGGTTACCAGGCCAGCCAGTTGGCTGATGCCAACACCGATCAGCATGTGGTCTCGGTTGAACGCGAATTCGTCACGGCCCATAAACTTGGCCTCAACCAGAATGTGCTCGGACATGCGGCTGAAGCCCAGCGCTGGGATGTCGAGTCGCAACGTTACCGGGTGATGACCGACGTTCGTCTGGCGTTCGTCGATGCCCTGGTTGCTCAGCGACGGATCGATGTGATCGAAGACTTCCAGACCGTCGTGGCGAAAGGTGCGGATCTGGCCAAGAAACGCTTCGAGGCCCGCGAAGCTTCGCAGTCGGATCAGCTTCAGGCCGAGATCCAACTCAACGAAGTCGAAGTCCTCCGTCAGCAGGCCGACATCGCCTGGGAAGCTGCCTGGCAAGAGATGGCCGCGACGGCAGGCGTGCCTGATATGGACCGGGCCCGACTCGATGGCGAGCTGAGCCCCGATTCGGCCAACATGAACTGGGAGAACATCTACTCCACGTTGTTGGGCAGCAGTCCAGAGCTTCGCGCCAGCTATAGCCGCGTGAACCAGGCCCGAGCCAACATGTCTCGCCAAGAGGTTCAGGCCATCCCGAATGTGACGGCTCAGCTTCAAGCAGGTCACGACAACGGAACCGGCAGCGGGATGGTCAACCTTTCCGTCGGTGCCCCGATCCCGGTCTTCAACGATAACAGTGGCAACATCTCGGCGGCCTATCGCGAGTACTGCCGTGCGACGCACGATGTGAAGCGGATCGAGATGTCGCTGAAGGCTCGCTTGGCGGGCGTGTCGAAGGAATACGACTCGGCTCTGGTCGCCGTCAAACGGTACGAACAACAGATTCTGCCGAAGGCAAAACAAACGCTCGACCTTGCCGAACAGGCCTACACCGCTGGCGAATTCTCGTTCATCCAGGTATTGATCGTGCGACGCACGTACTTCGATACCAACCTCAACTACATCACGGCTCTGGGCGATCTAGCCAAAGCTCACGCCCAGATCGACGGTCTTCTGCTGACCGGCGGCTTGGATCAGCCAACCGACTTCCAAGGTGGCGACGCCCTGCGAGGCCAGACATTTGGCCAGCAGTAAGCCAATCGGTTAGCACTAGGCGGCTGGCCGAATACCGATAGCCTGCGAACCATTACCCTGGGAAAGGTCGCCTTTCCCAGGGTTTTTTCGTGCCTTTATCCACCTTAAGGGAGGGGCGCGCCACTTTCTTTTAACGGTTTCGTTAGTAGAAATCGGAACTCTGTTGCGTTTCCGTGGTTGAATGGAAGAGGGACAATGGCAACGTGTCCCTGGCTTTTCGACTATCGCGTTGCCTGCAGAGGAGATTTCATGAACTCGTCTCGATTCGGTTCCGGCCGACGTGCTTTCCTGGGTTTGATGGGCTCGGCGTTCTTCACGACGCCAGGGCTGTTCGCCGAAGAGTTGCTCAAGCCAACTCCGGCCCTGACAGAAGGTCCTTTCTATCCCAACAAGATGCCACTCGATCAAGATAACGACTTGATCATCATCAAAGACAGCACGACGCCAGCCGTCGGACAGATCACGCATCTGACCGGTCGCATCCTGACCGAGAGCGGTTCTCCCATGAAGGACGCAACGATTGAAATCTGGCAGTGCGATGCCAACGCTGTCTATTTGCACACAGCGGACAGCGACAAAAAACAAGATCAAATCGACCGCAACTTTCAAGGCTTTGGTCGGTTTACCACTGGGAGCACCGGAGAGTATCGCTTCCGCACGATCAAGCCGGTCCCCTACCCAGGCCGGCCGGCGCCTCACATTCATATCAAGGTGAAGCAAGGGGATCGCGAGTTGTTAACAACGCAGTTGATGATTCGAGGTTTTGCCGGCAACGATCGTGACGGCGTGTTCTCTCATGTGCGAGATCCGAAACTGCGTGAGCGGTTGGTCGCCGATTTCAATCCAGTACCCGATTCCAAGATGAACGAGCTTGCCGCTTCGTTCGACATTGTGCTCGGGGCGACTCCGGACGAACGAGATATGCGTCGTCCAGGGCCTCGTCGCTCGTAATCGTGCCGTTGAAACAATCACGAGTGTGGCAGCACACTCACCCATAAACCTCCCCATGAATGCTTAAGAGTAAAAGAACTATGAAAAAGATTTGGAAACACTCGTTAGTTGTGCTTTCGCTGACAATGGTCGGCGCAGCATTCGCCACGGCCAACGCTCAAGGGCGTGAAGGTGGCGGTCCGCGTGGTCCTCGCGAAGGACAACGTGGCGGCGGCGAACGTCAGTTCAACCCAGAAGTGATGATCGAACGGATCATGGGCTTGGACAAAGATGGCGACGGTAAGATCACCAAAGAAGAAGCAGGCGAAAGCCGCGCTGCCGGCATGATCGAACGTGCTGACGCCGATAAAGATGGTGCCGTTACCAAGGAAGAATTGACCAAGATGTTCGAGCGTGGTCCTGGCGATCGCCAAGGTCCTCCACGCGGCGAAGGGGATCGTCCTCAGATGCGTCGTGGCGAAGGGGACCGTCCTGGTCCACAGCGTGACGGCGAACGTGGTCCACGCGGACCTCGCGATGGGGATCGTCCTGAAGGCGACCGACCTGAAGGTGCTCGTGGTCCTCGCGAAGGTGGCCGTCCCGGTCCCGGCGGTCCTGGCCAACGTGGTGGCGCCCGACCAGAAGGTCCAACCCGCGGTGGTTTCGACGGTGCTTCGATGGGCCCTGGCATGCTGCCTGGTTTCGTGATGAACCGCCTCGACCTGAGCGACGAACAGAAGCGAGAACTGCGTGCTCTGCAGGAAGAAATGCAGAAGAAGTTCCAGTCGATCCTGACCGAAGAGCAACGCGACAAGCTGAAGGACATGGCCCGCAACCGTCCTGACTTCCAGGGTCCACGTGGTGAAGGTGATCGACCAGAAGGTCGCCCACAGCTCCGTGGTCCACGCGACGGCGACCGTCCAGAATTCCGCGGCCCTCGTGATGGCGAACGTGGCCCACGCGGTCCTCGCGATGGCGACCGCCGCGAACGCGAAGACGAAGAAAAGGACGATGCCTAGTCAGTCCCTGGCGAATCGATGAGCCTTGCCTGAATACGCGATTCGCCAACGTCTGTTCCGGAAGACCGGCTGCCTGAGCTTCAGGTAGCCGGTTTTTTTATGCGCTGATGATAGCTTCCCCAAGGAATGGGGGAGGCTACGGTAAATCCCTATTTGCTTGGCCCTGCAAGTGCTTTACTATAGGGAACTTCAGTAGATGGACCTACGCGAAAGAAGTGCTTGTGAACTCGGAATTTACAACGATTCGTTCCCTGATTGTTCTCGTCTTTTTGGTGGGACTGCCAGCCGTCGCAATCATGCCGGAAGGTGTTCAGGGAGCTTTGAAGGGAATCTGGCCTGAGAAGGAACCAGCTCCGGAATCGTCTTCTTTGCCGATGATCAACCCAACGACCGAGCTGGGTGGCTTTCCGATGGTCCCGACGACTCACGCCCCGGAACCTGCTTTGCCACCGGCGACCCCGGTCGGGCAGATGACCAGTTTCGATCGGCCTCCGATGTCGCGCGAGCCTGAGTTCAAGCCAGCCAGTTTTGAAGTTGCTTCGGAAGTCGTTGGCCAACGACAAGAGCGGCTCGCATTCCCCTCCCCTGCCAGCGAGATGTCTTCCGACCTTCCGCTCCCGAGCGACCGTTTGACTCCTCCTGAGGGAGACGACTTTGGCCTGGTCTCGCGCGGGACGCAAGATCTGCAAACCGAACTCGATCGCCTGGGTGCGACGTATTACCGTCTGGAATCGTGGGGCAACTCGCCTCGCGTCTATCGTTTCCACTGCACCGTCGCCATTAACATTGGCCAGTCGGAATACTCGCAGCGGTTTGAAGCCACCGGCGAAAGTCCGATGGCGGCCATGCGTCAGGTGCATACCGAGGTCGCAGAGTGGCACAAGCGTTTTTCGGCGTTGAGCCACTCCGACACGATCCACGAGATGCCGCAGTAAGCTGCCGGCACCGTTGGACTACTTCGGATTCAACGGAATATCGAAGTGATGCTCGGAGGCACTTTCTGGCACTTCGATGTGATCGGTGAAGACAGGAAACAGCATGTTTCCCTTGGGATGAAAGTCGTTCTTCAAGGATGGCTGGCCATCGAAGCCTTCGACCCGAACGTCTTGCGCTCCAGGGACCACTCCCTTCGCACGACCGCTGCTGGTGTCGTAGTGCCCGTCGACGATGTCGGCGTAGCCGCCTGGCCCGCTGTTGCCTGCTTCAGTATCCGGAGAGAAGAAGATCTTGCCGGCCGGCAACGGTTTGCCGTCGTACATCACATCGCCAGAGATCCGATAGCGCTGGGGACCATCTTCACGCGAACTGCAGCCAATCGTGGCGAGCATGGCCAGCGTCGCCGCCACGATTGGCCGCAGATTCTCCTGCCTGGGCATGATCGAGTAAAGCCAATTGCTCACGGCGAGACACCTCCCAATGGACCACCATCGGCCCGGCGTCCGAGCGAGCGATACGTTGCCAGGTCCATGTTCTCGCTCATGAAGCGAACCGAGGCGTCCCCCAGCGTGAAGAGGCATCCGCCGGGATGGCGACTTCCGAAGGTCGAGGTCATCTCGGCCAGTTGATGGACGTTCGAGAGAGGCTCGGCGCTGTTGATCGGATTGGCGGCCGCGGTCATCGTGATCGGTGTGGCATAGACCGAGTTCACCAACTGCCCCGAGGCCCAGCTTGTTTCGCGCGTGGCAATCGACGGATGCGAACCAAGCAGGAAGTGATACATCGACTCGCCTACCATGAAGGTGTTCGTTGTTCCATCGACCACGTCGCGGAAGCCGATTTTCGCGTTGTTGTAGAACATCCCGTTGGTAAAGAAGTACCGCGTGGGACTGCTGGTCCCAGCACAAGCGACGTGCAACTCGGCATCGACCGTGCCTGGGTTCCCGCCCCCTTGGCAAGCCATGTAATTGAGTGTGGGGGCATCGCCGCCAGAGTTTGGATCGGACGGGCACTTGTACATTTCCAATGGCTCGAACTGGAACGCCTTATTCGGCGAGCTACAACTCGAGCTGAATGGTGAGAAGATCCGCTTGAAATCAAACTGATCGTGCAGCGAGTTCTGTTCGGCGAACGGCAGAATCAGAACGGTCCACGGTGCTCCGGTTTGGGTGCATTCATTGGAGTTGCCTCCCAGCGGCGTTGTTCCGTTCACGCACGTTTGATGACCACTGATGGCCCCCGGCGGAAAACGGCCATGGGTATCGTGATAGTTGTGCAGGGCGATCCCGATCTGCTTCATCTTGTTCGAGCAACTCATTCTCCGAGCCGCTTCGCGAGCTTGTTGAACCGCCGGCAACAGCAGTGCGATCAAGACACCGATGATGGCGATCACCACCAACAGTTCCACCAACGTAAATCCAGCGCATGACGACCGCCGACGGGCTTTTCGGGCCGCCAACCGTGACCAGACAGCAAGCATGGAAATCACTCCCTTTCACCACAGCCTCAAGGGGATTTTGGCATAGGTAATCGAGCCGAGGAGCTGCCGAAGGCTGAGTGGAAGAAAAAAGAATAGAAAAAAGAAGGAAGTTTGATTAGATAGAAGTTTCGGCGTTCTCCCTGTCTCGGTCAACACAATTTCGCCAAAAAGGGGGTGAATTGGAGAAATCGAACCCACTATGGCTGAACTAGTGGGGATTCATTTTCAATTCAGCAGAAAGAACGCATCTGAGGCGAGCGACCTGAGAGAGCTCGCCTTATCGCGATTGGATGCCGTCTGCCGGCAAACGGTCAGCGGTCTTGGGGAGCGGCTCTGGCAGATAGCTGCCCGGCGGAATCACTGCGATGCCGATCTGCAGCGGCTGCGAATCGGGTGCTTTGGTGTGTTCGATTTCGATCGGTGCCTGAACGATGGCCACCGGGAACCGCTTCAGCCAGTCGGCGATTTGTTCGCGAGGCGTATCGTCGTCCCAGAGGATCACTCCGCCCCGGTCGACGAACAGGTCTTCATCGATCCAGGGAGCAAACTTCGGATCGCACTCGGGATAGACCGTAATCGGATGATCGGAGTACACCGACGCATTACCGGCCGGCCACCAGGCTCCTGCGATCGTCGGGATTTCTTCTTCCGAGAATTGGTGCCAGCGGCCTTCGACCTCCGCGGCAATCTTCTGGCCAGGGTAATCGACCCGCAGGTACTTGCCGCGCAGGACGGTTCCAAATTCGTTCCTTACGCCCAGAGCCAACGCCAATACAAGGCTGAAACTGGCACATGCGACCGTCAAGCGACCACACATGACAGGATCTTCGCGGCGGCGTTCAAAGCACATGACCAAGAGGGCGGGCAGGAAAATCCAGATCGGAGCCCCGAGCATGCTGCGAATCATCCCGCCCGTCATTGCCGAAGCGGTGACGGCGATCAGCAGCGGACCCAAAACAACCGTGGCCAGGTAATCGCGTGAGAGACGATCTTCGGGGCTAAGATCGGTTCTCCATCGCCAGAAAACGCCCAGCATGGCCATCGAACCGATCAAGATTCCAGTGATCGCACCAAGTTGTTCTCCCAGGAACTTGGCCGGCATCACCAGGTGATTCCAGTCACTTGGCTTAGCCTGGGTGCGATCTTTGATGTATTTCAGCGTGATGAAGTCGTTCTCGACCATCCACCACAAATGCGGAGCGAACAGAACCAGGGCGATGCCGATCAGCACGTAAGGACCTGGCGTCTTCCACAGTCGACGGACTTGAGGATGAACGGCCGCGAAGACCAACAAGCTGAAGACCAGCATGCTATGGTCGTACTTCGACAACATGCCCAGGGCGACAAACAAACCAGCCGCACCCCAATAAACGAGCTTTCCGCGGGTGATCGCCCAATACAGAAAGACCACCGTCAACGCGGTCATGGCCCGGCGGACCATGTTGTTGTTCAGCTCGAACGTCGTGAAGTTGTAGAAGGCACATGCTTCCAGCAAGGCGACCGAAGCCAACGCGACCCACGGTTTGTTACGATCACGAACGATCTCCCAGACCGCCCAGAAGCATGCCAGGATGCAGCATTGAGCCACGATATAAGTTGCCCACGCAGGGTCGCTGAAAAGCTGGCTGGTGCTGGCGGCAATCCACGCCGGAAGAGGCGGATGTTTGTAATAGCCCCACTGCCACTGCTGACCCCAATAGATCATTTCGATCGTATCGAGCGGGCCGTTGGTAGCGGTCAGAATAGGAACCAGCGACCACACGGCAACATGCGAAAGCGCGAACAGCCAGAACCATCGCGTCCAGTTCGACGACGAAACGTCTGCGTCCATATTGGCTTCACATCCTTGTGAGAATACCGTGCTATCGAAGAAGTGGCGGCAGAATAGCAGTTCGCAGGTAGGTTCGGAAGATCGATCGGCCAGCGCTGCCCTGGAAGCCGCCGTTTTGCTCGACAAACCACCCGGCCAGGGTCGCTAGCGGAGGCAAACCGGCACCCCCCTAGGAAGTCTTCTTCAGTCGCTCTGCTAGCATCGCGATCGCTTCGTTCATCTCGCCCTGCATCAGCTTGGCACCGGTGGCCAATAGCATCGAGGCGATCATCACTGGAATGGTGAGCATTAAGAAGGTCAGACCATAGAGAACGGTCCGCATCAGTTCCGGGGCCAGCTTGATATTCGGAACGTTGGGATTGGCGGCTTCCGCGGCGATCTTTTCTTCCGCCAACGCCGAGATCCGCTCGATCAGCGGAACCGGCGTCTCGGAATAAATGACCTCGAAGGCGACGTTCGCCACGTACAGCCCCAAGGCGACTCCCATCAGCAGCAAGAGCGTGCCGACCATCAATTTGAAGATGGAGGCGGCACTCATCTGACTGCCGCCGCGCAAGGCCTGGTGTTGGAAGTCGTCGTGCATCGGAGTTTCCGATTAGTTCTCGGCTTGGACGAACTGGCTGCCGCCCGACTTGCCGTTATCCAAACTCAGCAGGACATTGGCTCCGCGGGGAACGATACTGATGGCAGCTTTCGATTCCAACAGTTTACCGACTTCCATGACCTCGAGCACCGATTCCAGGAGTTCGGGATCATCTTTGCCGATTTCGTTCAGCACCTTGCCCACGATGTCGGGACGTTTGGCACCTGCTTCGGCCATCTTCTGCGAAACCTCTTTGGCCGTTTCGCTTTTGATCAAACCAACGCGGTTCTCACCATCCTGCTTCATGGCACTGGTGACCTGGATCAGACGCTTGACCACCTTATCGGTGATATTGTGCACCATCTGATGGTCGGTGAAGAACACCTTACGAATGTAAACCGAACCAAGTCGATAGCCCCACTTCTCGCTCAATGGCGAAACAGTCGCACGCACCGTGCGGCTGAGGCTATGTCGGTCTTCGAGCATCTTGTCCATTTCCAGATTGCTGAGCGTACTGATCGCACTCGAGGCGACGTTGGCCTGCAGCGAGCCTTCTGGATTGGTATTGATAAACAGGTAAGCGACTGGGTCGTTGACTTCCATTTCGTACCACAGACCAACCCCCATCGGCGTCCCTTCTTCCGAGTTGACCATCTGGCCGCGAAGGTAATGTTGTCGCAAGGCGGTACTGACAATGTGTCGTTTGCCGAAGAACGGAACCAGCAGCGCGCCGAGTCCAAACTTCGAGATCGGGAAATGGAGGCCCGGCTCGTCGATCGTGCCGATCACCTTACCGAACAATGTGTATACGTGCGCCTCGCACTCGTTCACGATGACATACAGTCCGAACATCGTAGCGATGGTTAGCAGAATCGGGATGGCGATCAGGCCGCAGAAAACACCAGCGAAAAACAACATGGGAATATCTCGTCGAAAGTCGTTGTATGGTTGGAATACCGAGGAACACAATCAGGACTTGGCCAGATCGCGTTACTTCTCTTCGCGGGTTTGAACGACGCTCACAGCACGCGACAACAGCGGCACCCGCAAGTCGCGGATATAGGCTCGCACGGCTTGCGATCCACCTTCCTGCTTGATCTGCGTGAGCGTTCGGGCCAGTTCCCGTAGCGGGGCGACTTCGGCCTGGGCGTTGTTCGAGGCGATCTCGACGGCACGCTTGCTCATGGTGATTTGTTGTTCGGCATCGGCCTGGGCGGTACTGATGTCGGCAGCCACCTGGTTTCGGGTGCTGTTAATGGCCGACAAGGCCCGGTCGACTTCCGGTGGAGGATCGATGCTGGTGATCAGGGCCGCGTCGAGTTCGACGCCATAGCGACCTGGGGCACAGCGGCACTGCTCTTCCATGAACGAATTCAACAGAGGCAGGTTCTTACGGAGATCGTTGATCGAGACCCCTTCCGAAAGATCGACGCTCGAAGGAACATCGTCTTCGTCACCGGTTGGCTTGGCCAGCAAGCTCGCCCCCTTCGGGTCGCTGAACGTGGCAATCCGTTCGCGAAGCACGCTGACGAAGTAACCCATGATGTGTTCCAGCGGACTTTCGACACCAAACAGGAAGGCATACAGATTGTCTTCGCAGACGCGGTAACGAATCTGACCATTCACGCCGGTCGTCAGGTTGTCTTTCGTGACCGCTTCGATGGTGTCCTGATTCTTGGTCGGGTCCCATACCAGGTCGACGCTGTTCGTAGCGACGGTCACTTTGTGGACCTTCTGCCAAGGCATCTTGAAGTAAGGACCGCCAGGGCCGACCACGCGTACCTTGGGATAGGTATAGCGCTTCTTTTCTTCTTCGGTCAGATTGGGGTCGTTCAGCGGTTCGACGAAGTCGTTGCTCAGCCGCTCGGCACGACCAAAGGTGGTCACGACCGCTCGTTGATCCGGAGCAATCACATAGAAGCCGGTAAAGATGCAGCGAAAGAACGCATAGGTCAGGAGCCCAAACGCGAGCCCGATCAAAAACAACGTGAAAGTCATGCAGAACATCCCCCAAAAATTATCTGGTCCAGGAACCAATCCCCCGAAAATGTAGCATCGTCCTGGCGAAGCGCATCGATCGTATCGAACGACGGTCGGGTTGCAACGACTGTCCCCTCTGTAGGGTCCGTCTGGGCGACATCGCCCTCGAAATCAAGATGCTTTTCAGCCGTAGCGCGATGGTTTGTTCGCCATCGCCTGAGAAATCTTGGCAAGAAACCACCTGGAAAGTGGCATTATTTAGAGGTCCTTGCCGCGGGCGGAGTTCTTTCAAACCACTTCGATTGCATGATCACTCGACTGTCGTACTCGATAAAGCCTGCGTCTTTCAGCCCGTCCATCGTGACCGCGACCCCCCAATCCGGAAGCAAACCCAGTTCACAAAGTTGGGGGGCGCTTTTCAAGTGCTGCAAACCTTCGTCCGTGATGCGGGTCTGACAGATATCGAGTCGCTTAAGCGAAGGATGCCCTGCCAGATGCACCATGTCGTCGTCTTCGATGAAGCTTCCGGGAATTTCCAACGTTTCGACAGAAGGCATCCGCGAGACGACTTCCATTGACGCACCACCGATGCGAGCCAGCGGCAGTTTGATATGCGTCAAATGCCGCAGCGATTCCAGTGCCGCAAAGCCTTCGTCATCGAACCGAGACTGGAGTTCCCACTTGATGTCCAGCGAACGAAGTTCCTTTAACTGGGCAATCGCGACCATCTGCTTGTTGTCGATCGGAATGGTTCGCAACGCCAGCGACTTCAGTTGCTGCAAGGTTTGAAGCTCGCGAAAGATCGCCTCGACAGACGCGGGATCGTTGCGATGCGTCCAGATCTCTAATTCCCGCAGGCTGGGAAGCGATCGCAACGAAGCGATCTTCGCTGGGTGTAAGTCTTTGTACGAAAGGGAAACGATTTCCAGCGATCGCGACGCCATCAACCGCTGCCAGTTTTCGTCGGAGATAGGACAATCGGAGATCGTCAATTGGCGCAGCTTCGGCAGAGCGACAAGAACTTCGACTTCCGAACGACCCAGCGGAACCTCCACGAGATCAAGCGTCTGTAGGTCAGGCAATTGCTCGAGCAGATGGAGCGCTTCGACGGCTCGATCTTCTTCACCGGTGCGTGCGCTCACTTCCGCGGAATGGAGGGTCGCAAATAGGTTCTCTCCGAACAGATCCCGAAGCCAACTTGGCCCGGGTGGATCCTGCAGAAGCAACTCGCGCGTCAGGGCAAACTCGTGTTCGTAATAGACTCTGCCGCCAAGGTTCGCCATCGATTCCGCCACCGCTTCCTGTTGCAGCATCCGGACGTAGTAGCGGCCGATTCCGCCCAGCAAAACGCAGGCGACGGTCATTCCAATCAGCATCGTCCGCAATCGAAAGCTCAACCATCGATGGCCCGATCGGGTTGGGCTGGAAGCGGTGTCTGGCGTCGGCTCATCCATCATTACGGGAGGCCGGAAGGTCTTCTGGCTTTCGCGTATACAGTGACCCATGTTTCGGATCAGGAAAGAAGCCATGTTCGGTGGCATCTTCGTGTGTAATGCTCGTCCCGTCGAACACCAGGGTTGTCAGCTCTGGAAAAGTCGCAAGGGTTGGCATCGAACGGCCGTCTACGGCGGGGTTGAATATCTCGAACGTCGTCAGGTGCTTCAGCGAAGCCAGTGATTTGAGCCCTGCTTCGCTGAACGGTTCCTTGGGACCTGGCGAGATTGCCAGGGAGCGGAGTGATTGCATTTGACCAATCATTCGCAGCCCTTCATCGCTCAGTTGGGTTCCTTTGACTGTCAGGTCTTCCAGCTTAGGCAGAGTTGCCAGACTTTCGAGCGACGACGAGGTCATGTTGGGAACTAACATAAAGCCAAGCCGGGCCAGGTGGGGCGCGCCTGCCAACGTTTCGATCGAAGCATCGGTGGCTTCTGAGTTACAGATACTGACGTGTTCCAAATTCGGAAACTTCGCCAACAGTTCGATATTTGCATCCGTTGCTGTACGGCCTTCGATTTCGATCGAACGAATGGAGGGGGACCTGGCAATCGAGGCCATTTGTTCTGGCGTGACGAGTGTATTCCTCAAAACCAATCGCTTTAGATTTGGGATCTTTCCAAGAGCTTTCGCCGAATCATCCGTCAGTACATTCGACCCAAGCTGAAGCGTCTCCAACTGCGGCAGCGAAGGAAGCAGCAACAAGACATCGTCGTCGACCAGCCCCAAGACTCCGATATTGTTCAGATGCGCAAGTTTCCCTTCCCCATCCGATTGTAATTTGATCCAGCCATGGCTCTGATCGAACTCGGCAATGACGATTCGT
Organism: Bremerella cremea; assembly: GCF_039541315.1. GTDB lineage: Bacteria > Planctomycetota > Planctomycetia > Pirellulales > Pirellulaceae > Bremerella > Bremerella cremea. Next base: position 2,396,105 of record NZ_BAABFZ010000003.1, read on the forward strand.
TCGACGCGAGCTTGATAAAGTGGTTTGCCGAGAAAGACAATGCCGATGCAAATCACGGCGATCGCAACCAGCAGAGTGCCGAGGCGAAAGTTGAACCAGCGTAGTTTGGTTGGTTGATTTTCCATCTCACTTCGCTTTCAGAAACTCGCTTGAACTGCCCTGCGAACGACCACGGCGTTGCCGATACGCCGGCGATCCACCGCGACGTCTTCGCTGATGACGACGACTTCCAAGTTGGGCAGCATCGCCAAGTGGTTCAGTCCTGCCTCGGTGACCTGGGTACCGCTGATGTTTAACTGATTCAGATTCCTTAGTTCTTTCAGTTGAGCCATCCCAGCGTCGGTCAGATGCGTGTGTCTTAAGCTGAGCGATTGAAGCTGGCTGAGCGATCCGATGACCGGCATCGTACGATCGGTGATCGCCGTACCAGAAAGATCGAGATGCCGTAGCTCGGTCAGCCGGGCCAGTTGCGTGCAGCCCGCGTCGTGAAACGAATGATCCCCCTTCAGCGGACGAATCGTGAGCCGCCGCAGATGCTTCCAGCGGCTGATCGTTTGCAGTGCCTGATCGGTGAGCAAGGTCGAGTCAGCGCTGAAGGCCTTCATGTTGGAAAGCTCTGCCAGCGAAGCGAGTCCTTCGTCGGAGATCGCCGTCGAATGATCCAACGCCAAGCGTTCCAACTGCGGCATCTCGGCCAGCACGGCCAGGCCTTCATTCGAGATCGCCGCGATGTTCAGGCGAACATGTTTGACGTTTGGCATCGAGGCAACGTAGCGCAGATTGTTGTCGGTGGCCGCGGTCGCCGAGAGCGTCACTTGTTCGATTGAACGTGATTTGCCGAGCAGCGCGAATTGATGCGGGGTGAGCTCCGTATGATGAAGCGTCACAAAACGAAGTCGCGGAGTCTTGGCTAGTGCCTCGACCGATTCGTCCGTGAGACGGCAGAGATCGAAACGAACGTCGCGCAAGTCATTCAACTGCGGAAGAAGTTTCGTCTGCTCGTCCACTTCTGCCCTGGGAACACGAAACGATACCTGAAAAACGCGGGCATAAAGCAGATCGCCAAACCACTTCCGCATCAGGCGGTTGCCAGGCGGCTGAGGTGGCGAAGACAAAGCGGCCTGTGGACCAGCGTTCAATTCGTAGTCGTACTTGATGGTGGTATTGCCGAGCTTCGCCAACTGATCGACGACACGCTGTTCGGTTCGATGCCGAACGACATCTCGCCCGACCCAACTGAACAGCAAACAGATGACCGTCACCACACCCAGAGCGCCGCGAATGCTGAAACGGAGCCAGCCGCGTCGATTCGATCCTGGGGTATCGGATTCGGTCGTCATTGCAATTTGATGGTCAAAGCTGGCGGAAGACGGGGGATGCCATCCGAATGGGGACCGGAGGGATGCTCCAACGATGGCATAACGATGATCGTACTGATTATCGGGCGAGAAAGCGAAGATTTTGCATCGGTCTGCTGTCGGTTGTTGAGGTGTGAGCTAGGTTTTCTCGGAATCTATGCAAGTCCAAGCGACACGAATACTTCTGACCTGAAAGGCCCCAGCCTGATGCCACCTGCCGCCCGAATTGCCGACATGCATACCTGTCCGCTTTCGACCGGTCCGGTGCCGCATGTGGGTGGCCCGATCATGCTTGGTTGTCCGACCGTGTTGATCGGTGGCATGCCGGCGGCACGCGTTGGCGACATGGTGGTCTGTTGCGGTCCGCCCGACACGATCGCCATGGGCTCGACCTCGGTCCTGATTGGCGGCATGCCGGCCGCTCGGATGGGCGACATGTGTGCCCATGGAGGATCGATCACGCTCGGATTTCCACTGGTCAACATCGGAGGGTAGTCGTTCGATTTCCCTATCTATTGGTCATTCGCTTCGCTGGCAGCTCGCTCTTTTCGTTCGGAAGAAAGTCACGACTCCATGTTCGATTTACAAAACCAGATGTTGGAATCTCTGGCGATGCTTTATCGTTTCCTGGAACGGCCATTGGATGGGCTTCGTGAATCGGTCCGTACAAGCTGCTTGAAGGAAGTGCACGAACTGCATTATCGAACGCAGCATCACATGCTGGAGTCGGATCCGCCTCATCGACCTCACTTGCTTCTGCGTCAGATGCTCGATCGGGATGCGTTTCCCCTGCCGGTCGCCGTTGCTGCCGAACGCTATTTGCAGCTCTACGACAACGAAGCGTTGCCTGAGATGGCGCTTCCGGTGATGGATTCGCATTTCACCGTCAGCGGTATTCCCTTAATCCAGGTGCAAAACATTCCCTGGGAATCTTGGAGCTACGAAGGAAGTGCCAGCGGAAGGTTCCTGACCTGGGCTCACCTGGTGGGTAATGCCGACCTGGCCCGGTATGGACTCGCCGAGCAAATCGCCGCCACTGGTATGCAGCCTTGCTACGAAGACGACACCAGCTCGCTGCAATACAAGTTGTTCTCGAAGTGGAATCTGGCCGACTCCATTCCGCAGTACTGTGCCGAGCTTGAACTTTCGAGCGGCGTGTTCATTGCCCTACATCCGAACGCCGCGGCGACCGACCTGCTGATTCACATGCAGTTCATGTTCACCTCGTGGATCGAAGCGAAGCCGAACCGCCGCGAGTTCAACCTCAGCGACGCCGTACTGAACTATTGCCGCGAAGTCCCCGCCGACTTCTTCGCCGAACTCATGCCCCCTCTCGCCCAGATCGTGGTGATCGACTTCGACAACGACACCCTCTTCCAATTCGGCAGCGACCTCACCGATGTTGCCCGGATGCTGCGGAACTCACAAACTCAGTTGACGTAGCGAGTTCGGACCGATTTCTTCGAGGGAATTACTACCTCGTTGGTGCTCTTGAACGAGTGCTATCACCGGAAATTCTGGGGTTTCCTTGTCATGGGAAATCGTTTGTAATTTGCTGCGCGCTTAGCAACCGAGCGACCGGCTTTGCGAAATTGACCATGTTATAGAGGGTGTTCATCCTCGGAAGGATCCGATCCATGAAACTGCTAGATTTCGTTTTTAAGAGTGGATCTCGCACCAAGGCACCCGTTCCGGAACCAGAACCACGTCCTGAAGTAACCCAGGAGATCCCACCGCTACGGTTGGACCTGGATGCCTCGATCTCAGACTGGAAGAACTTCCTGCAAATCCAGCCGAAAGGTTTTTCCTCGCCGATTCCTCGCCTCGGTTTTGGTACTGCCTGGTTCGAGGCGATCGACGCCGATCAGGCTGGTTACTTGTTGCGACAAGCCTACGACTCTGGCGTTCGTATCATTGATACGGCCGATGTTTACGGTGCTTCGGAGTGCCCTGACGCTACCGGCTTCTCGGAAAGTTGCATTGGTCGCGTCTTCTCGGCTGCCGAGAAAGAATCGCTCTATCTGATTACTAAGGCTGGCCTCGTCCGCAGCGGTGACAAGCGAAAGACTACGTTTAACAATCGTCCGGCACACCTGCGCAACGCTTGCCACGAATCGCTCCAACGACTGCAGATGGAAGCTGTTCCACTCTTCATGCTGCATTGCATCGATCAGGCGATTCCGCTGGAAGAGACGTTAGAAGTACTCAACGGGTTGCAGCGCGAAGGCAAAGTTCGTCAGCTTGGCTTGGGCGTGGTGAACCTGGAAACGTTGAAGAAGGCTCGTGAAGTCTCGGATATCACCGCGATCCAGATCATGCTGGATGCGTGGGGCGAGATCGATACGCCACTGCTCGACTACTGCCGTGAAAATCACATTGTGGTTACGCTCGCCAAGCCATTCGGCCGGAAGCAATTCCTCGACCGTCCGATGATGGTCGGACAGCAGTCAGTATCTTCCAGAGTTCAAAAGTGCAAAGCTCTGCTGCTGCACCAGATGTCGCTCAACCCAATGATCGTCCCGGTGCCGTGCACCCGCGATCCTCACCATTTGGAACACAATCTATCGATTCTGACTCCTCCGAAAGAAGGCCCGAATCAACGGATCTCGGCCCTACCTTACGAAGGTTGTCCTCCTGATTCCGAGCTGGAGTTTTCGACGCCAGAAGAGCTCGCACAACTCGACCTGAATCGGCATGGCTGTGCCCTCCTGAAACAGGTCTTCTCGCAGGAGCTGCTTGAGCAACTGTTGGTTGCTGCCGCTGAGGCAAGTGCAGAACTACAGGCATGTATTGAAGCGGGAACCCGACCAGCCCACCTGGTGCACTTCCTGGATCGCCCAGAACGTGGCTCGTATCCGTTGATTCACTATCCTGAACTGCGAGGGCCGCTTGTCCAGATGATTCGCGAGAGCATCGTGCCCGATCTGGTGAAGCGTGCCTGGAAGACCGACCGTCTGGCGCTTGGTCTTGGCTTCTCACACATGAGAACCGTCGATCCAGATCTCGAAAACCAGCGTGACTATGCCCCAATGCATCAAGACGCCCAGTTCTTAAATTCCAAGACGATGAACGTCTGCATTGGATTGACCGGCTACGGTGGCGAGCATCCTGGTCTCGACCTGTTCCCAGGGGTCAACCGTCCGATTACGGATGAAGAACTGGGGGCATTGGATCACACGCCAGGTAAAGTCTGGCAACCGGTCGCGGTGCGTGGCGATGCTTTGATCTTCGACGGATACATTCCGCATTGCCGTAGCTTTACGGCATCGAGCAAGCCTCGGATCAACATCGAGGCCCGCCTCTTCCCGGCTCCGTTCGTGAAAGGGACGTATCATCCTCTCGCGTTCTTCTAAGCCAGATCGCTGTAAGAGCCGGTCACTTGATAAAGACCGGCTCTCCTTCGTGGTCGAAGATTCGGTAGGCGATTAGTTTCAGGCGGTCGACGATCAGGAACTCGGCGAGGGCGTAGAGCCAGACCAGACCGGCTAGTTTCCAGCCGATGGGGGCCATGAAGATGCCCAGGCCAGCGATCAGTGTCGCGGCGACTTGGGTGCCGAGGGTTGCCAATAGCAGCGCTTTCGCCGGTGCGATCGACCAGAACGGTCCTCGGGTGCGGGTATTGAAGATCGTGAAGTGCCCTGCCACGGAAAGCTTCAGATAGATCAGCGACTGGATGATGTCGCGATCGAGCTTATAGACTTCCTGGGCCAGGTAAAACAATCCAAACGATGCCACCACGCCGGCCAGTCCCAGCACGGTAGCGATGCCAAGCACCAGACGCATGTTCCATTTCTCAGGCTCTTGCTGAAGCCGGACGTTATCGTAAGCGATCGTCAGGATCGCTCCGTCGTTGAGCAGTGCCAACAACACGATCATCACGGCGGTCACCGGATAGAAGTTGAAGACCAGGATCGAAAGCGTCATGAAGATCAGCACACGGCACGTCTCGGAAATGCGGTAGATCGCATAGCTGTTCATGCGCTGGAAGATCTTGCGAGCTTCACAGATCGCATCAATCACCACCGACAAGCCCGGCGAAAGCAGCACGATGTCCGCGGCGGCTCGGGCCGCATCGGTCGCGCCGGAAACCGCGATACCGCAGTCTGCCTTTTTTAAGGCGGGGGCGTCATTCACTCCGTCGCCGGTCATTCCGACGATGTGCCCATGCTGCTGCAGCACGTCGACGATGTGATACTTGTGTTCCGGATAGACCTGGGCGAAGCCATCGGCCTCTTCGATCATCTGATCGATCCGAGCCGAATCGTGATAGCTGACGTCCTCGAAGATCTTCGCGTCGATCAAATGCGTCCCGATGTTGAGCTGCCCGGCGATCTCTCGGCCGATTGCCAACTGATCGCCTGTCACCATCTTGACCTTGCAGCCCAACTTCTTCGCTTCGGCGATCGTTGCTGCCGAGTCATCGCGTGGTGGATCGAACAAAGGTAGAACGCCGAGCACTTTCCAGTTGCCGGCGGCATCGGTCTGAGCGACACCAAGCGCCCGGAAGCCTCGCGACGCAAAGGCATCGATCGCACTTTCATATTGCGAGCGAATCGCTTCGGCGTTGGTTGCCAGAGCCAGTATGACTTGCGGCGCTCCTTTGGTGACTTTCATGGTTGTTCGGTCGGCCAGGCGAACTTCGGCCTCGGTTCGCTTATGGACCGGATCGAACGGTTGAAAGTGGACGACCTCGCCTAGACCGGCGGTGGCCTGCTCCCCTGCCCCTTCGAGCACCGCTTTGTCGATCGCGTCTTCATCTTCGGCTCGCGAAGCCAACGCGGCGGCCTTCAAGATCTGGTCGATCGTCACTCCATCCAATAAGAACGGGTCGCCCAGCTTCAGGATGTTCTTGGTCAAGGTTCCGGTCTTGTCGGAGCAAAGAACGTCCATCCCGGCGAGTTCTTCGATCGCGGCGAGTCGACTCACGATCGCTTGCCCGCGCGCCAGTAGCCGGGCACCGACTGCCATCGTTACCGATAAAACCGTAGGCATGGCGACCGGGATCGCCGCCACCGTCAGCACCAAGGCGAATTGCAATGTTTCGCCCAAGGCATCGCCGCGGAAAAGTGCCGCCAGGAAGATCACCACCACCAACGCGACGGCGACCACGATCAGAAAGTCGCCGATCTTCAAGATCGCTTTCTGGAAATGGCTCGTCGTGTGCGCCGTTTGCACGAGACTGGCCGTGCGACCGAAGAAGGTATGGGAGCCGGTGCCATAGACCATGGCATCGATCTCTCCCTGACGAATGATCGACCCGGAATAAACCGACTCGCCTGCCTTCTTGCTGACCGGGAGCGATTCACCGGTGAGGGCCGATTGATCGACGTCGATCGGATCGCCTGATAACAAACGGGCATCGGCGGGAGTGATGTCACCCAGGCGGATTCGGATGACATCGCCCGGAACCAGTTCGCGTGCTGGGACCTGGCTCCACTTGCCATCGCGACGAACGCGAGCCATCAGGGCAAGTTTCGATTTGAGGGCAGCGATCGCGTTGCCCGCTTGGAATTCTTCCCAGAAGCCAACAACGGCGTTGACCAGTAGAAGTGTCAGGATGATCGCGAAGTCGGCCCAGTGCTGCACCACGGCCGAGAGGATCGCGGCGATCTCGATCATCCAGGGAATCGGTCCCCAGAAATACGAAAGGAACTTGAGCAGGACGTTGGTTTCGCCTTCGTGACTCAGTTCGTTGAAGCCATCTTTGGTGAGTCGTGTCTGGACCTCGGCTGTCGTGAGACCTGCTTCGTTACACGAGAGGCGTTCCTTGAGTTCATCCAGCGAGAGTTTCTCGAGCGGCGTTTCCGAAGCCGATGCATCGGTGGCCGCAGCCTTGGTGTTCATCGCGTTGTCCTGCTCGCAGGGGTGGTTGGAGATCGCTGACAGTGTACGCATTCTTCTTCAAGGATGACGTATCCGGCGACCAATGCAAGAATCCATTCTGGGTTAAAGCGAGCTCCCTCTTTTGATCTACGTGTATCGGCTCGGTAAACTGCTATCCACTATCGCCAGACATCGGCAGAGATGCGTGCCTTGTCTGGCGATGGCCGATCGTTGCGTGCGAACTTCTCCCTTCTTCGCCAGAGACAATTTCAATGAATAAAACCGAACAACCGCTGATTCCTGTCTTTATTCCTTCTCTGGGGGAAGTATTGCTGATGGCCGAGAACAGGAAAGGCGAACCGCTAACGCCGGACGAAGTGATCGCCATCCGCGATGATGCTGTCTGCATCATGATGGAAGCCTCGCGGGCCCAAGCGATGGCGGAGAAGCGTGGCGAAGATCTCGATCCCGAGAACTGCTGGTATGACTTTCAGATGCTGCGGCGAGAGTTGGGACGGGAACCAGACTTGGACCCCGGACCCAAGTTTCGGCAAATCGATTCTAACGACGCGGCCTATCAGCAAACGGTCATCGACGCCCAGAACTCGCTCGACTTGTTCCGGGCCATGCTTCCTGCCGACGGAAGCCACCGAACAGATGCGTTGATCAAGACTCGCTTCACCGACGGGGACTTCTCGGCGTTTATGTGGCTGTTTTCGACCCGGCTGGATGAACGAGGTTTCGCCGCGGTGTTTTTTGAAGTGCCGGAGCAGGTTACCTCGGTCGAAATTGGTGACGAAATGGTGGTGACACCAGACGAGGTGATCGACTGGATGGTCAACGACGACGGCGACCTGCACGGAGGCTTTTCGATTCGCTATCAACGGGAACGAATGCCTGAACAGGAACGAGCCGCCTACGACGAATACATCGGGGTCCAACGTTATCTTTAGTCGGACTCGTCGTCATGCCATCCGACGCGGGAGTAGATGACATCGGGCTCGCCGACGGCGTCGCTGTTGGTCAGATGGCCGTCGAACGGACCTAGTTTCGTGACCTGTCGTCCTTCACGGAGCACGATCTGCAGGCCATGTTCGTCCTCCCATTCGCAGTTGTTTTCGATGGAAGCATAGACGACTTCATCGCCGTTGAAGTTACGGGCGATGTAGATCGAGTTGCCCAGGTCGACATGCTGCCAGACATCTTCGGGCTTCTCGATTACGATCCAGTCTTCTTCGTCTAGATAGATGTTGCAGTCGCAGTCGAGGTAGTACTGGTAGACCTCTTTTTCGACATCCCGTAATACCTGTTGTGTGGCGGCTAAAAGGTTGGCGATGGCAGCGTGGAAGTCCTCGGGCTGGTCGTCCTTTTCGTAGCGTTCCAAGACGATCGTGCAAGGAAGTCCCCCAAGAAGCGGAACCGGGAGCGGTTCGCTTTCGAGCCACGTTGGGAGCTCCGGATTGCGCTTCATGACACCTAGCAAGGGAACTTCGATCGCCATCGAAACCTCCAATTCGGGAATGGATTCCGTGCGAGCAGACCTTTAGGGAACGACGAAAGCGAATGCTATCACCATTTGACCTTCTTACAGCTTCCGCTAGAAAGTAGGGCTTAGCGATTTTTTCTATGGGTGAAGGACCTGCTGTTTGCGGCACCATGTTGGCCATCTGATGAACCGACCTACCGCCCGTCGTTGGGGGCAGTTAGCCTCTTGCGCTGGTGGTTCAGGAAATGCCCGCAAGAAACTAGTCCGGGTTTGCCGAAGAAAACGGCGACAGCAACCGAAGAAGGGCAAAGGTCCGGTCGTTCGGAACCGTCGAATGCAGAGGTTGGAGGCAATTTTATTCCTCGCCAAACAACCCCTAAGTTCTCGCAAATTGGCCCAGCTTGCCAACTTGGCGGACGGCACCGAAGCTCGTACACTAGTGCGTTCCCTGAACCGGCTCTACGATGCGGCCCATCGTGCCTTTCGTATCGAGGAGTTGGCCGGCGGTTATCAACTGCTGACGCGAGGGAAATTTGCCGACTGGGTTCGGCGTGTGGTAGGCGGAGACGATCCAACGCGGCTGTCGACCCCTGCCATGGAAACGCTGGCGATCATTGCCTATCGACAACCGGTCTTAAGAGCCGATGTCGAGGCGATTCGCGGTGTGAATTGCGGCGAAATCATTCGCCAGTTGATGGATCGAGACCTGGTCCAGATTCGTGGACGAAGCGAGGAACTGGGACGCCCATTCCTGTATGCCACCAGTGCCGCTTTTCTGCGAATGTTTGGGTTTCGATCCCTGGAAGATTTGCCCCGTAAAGAAGAGTTTCGACGATTCGTAGCCGAGACCGACGTGTCTGCGGCCTGTCAGGTTGACGATCAAAAGGAGACATCGGTGACGATCACACTTGCCCCACACAGCCCTGTTATCGATAGCGATACCCTGGTAGCCGAAGGCTCTGCCGTGGCTGTCTGGAGCCCGGAAGAACCGTCCGCTCAAGCGCCGCCGATCGAAGACGAAGAAGACGAACTCTACGACGACGACGACGGCGATGACGACGAAGTCCCAGACGAAGATGAAGAAGACGGCGACGACGAGGACGAAGACTACGACGAAGACTGGGACGAGGACTTCGAAGACGACGACGACGATTTTGAAGACGAAGAAGAGTCGGAAGAAGAAGACGACGACGAAAGCGACTGGGAAGAAGTCGAAGACGACGACGACTGGGAAGACGACGAAGAATACGAAGACGAAGATGATGACGACGACGAGGAAGATGAAGACTGGGGCGACGACGAAGAAGAATAAGTCGCTGCCAACCAGACTTTGGCTCGTCCTATCAGACAATGAAAGAGGCTCGTTTCGCGAGCCTCTTTTTGCTTCTTGAGGCGGTCCCCTGCCCGGCCGGATTCGTTACTCTTCTAAAAACTGGAAGTGGTAAAAGCCGATCAAATCGACTTTATTCTCCGGCAATATCTCGTTCAAGGCTGTGTGGATCTCGCCCCGCAGTCGGGTTAGGTCGGGATCGTTCAGCGAAGGGCGATCGAACTTTCGGACCCGCAGCAATATATCGTGTCGGAACCGATTCTGATGTGTTTCCAGCATATCGATCAGTTCTTGCGACTTGTACCGCGGCATCTTGGCGAAGACGTGGAAGTCGATCGTAATCGTGCTGTTGGTTTTGTCGTTGGGAATGGTGCACTCAAACTTGCCCAGATCGACCTCGACCGGAACCAACGCATCCGGCATATCTTTGGCGGCTTTCTCAGGCTGAGGATGGGGTGTCCCACAACCGACGACCAGGAACAGCAGCATAAGCGCAGCGGCGACCAACTTCCCTGACCTAAAGGTCAGATTTCGCGAAAGGCTGGTCTCGATACGTGTAGCAGACATGTTTCCAGGCTCTTGGAGCGAACCGTATTCCGAGTTGTATTAGTTTAGGTCGCAATTGGGTGCCTTGGCGTAATTCTTAAGCTGTTGCAGTCGAACGATTTAGCACGTATTCGATACGACCTGAACTGAACGGGATGCGGGGTCGCGCGAAATTGTCGATTGCTGTTCGACGGATGCCCTGAGTGGCCTATCTTTTCGAAAGTGCTCCGATTTCTCTTCCTTCGACCTGGGATGCGACATCTTCTGATGCAAACGGTTTACCAAGCCACGAAATGGATCGATGCCAAGGCGTTCGTGCTGGGGCTGATTTTGTTGGGTAGCCTGGCCACGCTCGGGTGTGAAAGCTCGGCTGCCGCGGACGAAGAGATGTTGTTCTCGCTGGAAAAGCAGGACTGGGTCGAGATCGACTTGGGGCACTTCACAATCTCGGTACTGATCGCCGACGATCCAACACGTCAGCCTGACTTGAATAGCTACCAAGAGAGTGTCTCGTTGAACTACCAGCTGCATTGCTTGGTGGGCAAGCGGGACGAGACTCGGGTTAAGGCTTACCTGGAAGAACGCAAGGGCGAGCTTTCCGACGAGATCATTCGGACTTGTCGGCATGCCAACCTGGTCGATCTGGCCGACCCAGAACTGCAACTGATTCGCTCGCAGCTTCGCGACTACACCGAAGAAGCGATTGGACCAGGTACCGTCAAACGGTTCGTATTTTCAGACGTTGCCCTGGAGCGTTTCTAAGATGCGTTGGCCTGCGATCACTCGTTATTTCTGGTTGATAATCCTGGTTCTGGCCGTTGGCTGCGGAAGCGAGGCAACCGACGCCACTGCTGAAGGAGAGGCCCCTCCGGAACTGCCTCCGACCGAAGTGGCGATCGGCGACTATGCATTTCGGGCGTACGATCCGGCCTCGAATACGCAGACCCGCTTCGATTTCTCGTTGGCCGGTCTAGTCGACGCCAGTATTCAAGATGGCCTGGAAACCGAGCTCGAGAAGAAGAAGTTCCGCATCCGAGACCGGGTGATGATTGTCTCGCGCGAATCGACGATCGAAGAGCTGGAAGATCCGGATCTGGTGATGTTCCGCCGCCGTTTACTAAAGGAAGTGAACCGTCTGATCGAAGATGGCCAGTTCCGCGACATCTATGTGAGCCATTTTCGGGTGAAGACGCGGTAGATTTCCATCCGCAACGATTAGCGTACAAACGAGTCATTCTCCCGATTTCTGGTCGGCAAATTGCCCTGTTTTGATGGCTCAAACGAGACCGCTTCATTCAGGGAACATGAATTTTCGAATGTTTCGAACAAACCGAGGCATTCGGAACCTTTTCCCATTGACTCCACTTCTCGGGGGTCGATACATTCAGTTTGAATCTAAGCATGGCCGTCAGCCTGCCTGCAAAGTTCGACCTGTTAGATGTGTTTTTTGAGAGACGTAATGGCGGATTGGACCTTCTTGTCCAAGTTTCGTCCGTTTGTTCGGATGCCGTGGAGCATCGCTCGAGCCACCTACTAGTTGACAATTTTGGCAACGGAAAGACGCGGTGGACCTGACGCCACTGCATAGATGATGTGAATGGCACACCGAGCCTGCCCGGCGATAGTGTGACGCTTGATCAGCGAATCGATCATTTCCGATTTTCTCTGTCTCTCTCTTGCTAGTAGGTTAGATCTGTGAAGAAGAAACTGTACGTGGGGAACCTTCCCTACACCTACACCGGCTCCGACTTGGAGAACTTGTTCGGTCAGTACGGTACTGTTGCTTACGTGAGTGTTATTTCCGATCGTGAAACTGGCCGTTCGCGCGGTTTTGGTTTCGTCGAAATGGACAACGATCAGGACGCTACCTCGGCTATCGACGCCCTCAATGGTTTCGATTGCGAAGGTCGCAAGCTGGTTGTCAATGAAGCTCGCGAACGCGAAGGTCGCCCAGGCGGCGGCGGTGGCGGCCCACGCGGCGGTGGCCGTGGCGGCGATCGCGGTGGCGATCGTGGTGGCTACCGTGGCGGTCGCTAAGCCTTAAGGCTTGCCATCAGGTCTTTCCCCTGATGAGCGCACCAAAACAAATGGAAGCGACCCGAGAGAATTCTCTCGGGTCGCTTTTTTTATGCCTGTATCCCGACAAACCATGCTCGAAGGTGGACTTAGTCTTCCATCGTCAGCAGCCACGAAGCGAAGTTCTCGAACTTCTTTCGCGTATTACCACTTTGGTGATGCGAGTTGTTACCCTTCGAGATCCAGGCAAAACCGAGCCCGGTCAACGCGTTGGGACATCGCATATGCAGCGCGATGCAAAGCGCCCGGAAATTCAGCTCGCGGCTGGTATGCATCTTCAAGCCAGTCGACTTATAGCGAAACTGGCTGCGGTCGATTCGCATCCGCAGCGTGGGATCGGCACAGACAATCTCGAGAAAGACACTTAGCTCGAACCGCGTCGTCCGGATCGACCGCTTCGCCCTCCGCGTGTCCGAAGTGCCATCGTCCGTGGTGCTGGGGACTAGCTCGGTAATCGATTCCAGCTCTTGGACGATATCGACCAGGCGGATCTGGTCCCAGGGGATTCTTCCTTCCCATTCCAGTGAACGGAAGACGAGGCAGTCGTCGTAGAACTCCATTTCGCGGATGGTGTTCCGGGGGGTGGCCGGCACCAGGACGAGCTGCTCTTCCAGGATTACGCGACACGGCATGCCTGCCAGGATCAAGCCTTTGGCAGCTTCGCGAGCGACGTCCGCCGAGACGTTCCGGGCGAGGATGCCTGGTCGATCGTGCAACTCTTGCAGGATCTCGGCCGGAGCCTGCTTCAAGCAACGACCCAGGATCGCCGCCGCCCTGGTACGATCGATCCGGCAGTCGGCCTCTCGCAAAATGGCATAGTCGTCGGACATAAAGATCCCTGCAGGAAGTAGAAACGTTCGTTTCGTTGTACCAGTAACCTTGGTTTTGAGCAAAGCTTCCGGGGGGGCCAAGTGGAAATGGCGATCGAGGGTCAATTAGAATGGGGGGAACATTCCTTTCTTGCTAATCGAGGTCCTCACTATGAAATTGACCCAAGCATTCTGCCTGGCTTTGCTACTGCTATTTCCGCTCGTGTCCACGGTTCAAGCCGAAGAGAAAGAGCCGGCCGCGTTGTCGGAAGAAACGTTCGATCTGCCTGGCGGCAAGCAGATGCACTTCCTGCTGTACCTTCCTAAAGGTTACGAAGAGCAGGAACACTGGCCGCTGGTGCTCTTTCTGCATGGTGCCGGCGAACGAGGCGACGACCTCTCGAAGGTCAAAAAGCATGGCCCACCCAAGCTGGTTGAAAACGGTCAGGAATTCCCCTTCATCATGATCGCGCCGCAGTGCCCTCAAGGGACTTGGTGGATCACCGAGGACTTGGTCGCTTTGATGGATCACATCGTCGAGATCCATAACGTCGACGAAAGTCGCGTCTACGTGACCGGTTTGAGCATGGGTGGTCGTGGTACCTGGCAGGTCGCCGGTGCGATGTCGGATAAGCTGGCGGCGATCGCTCCGATCTGTGGTCCATCGCAGGTCGAAGTCGTTGAGAAGATCGTCAACATTCCGACCTGGGTGTTTCACGGAGCCAAAGACCCTGTCGTGAAGGTCAGCCAATCCGAAGAGATGGTCAAGCTGCTGAAAGAAAAGGGTGGCAATCCGAAGCTAACCATCTATCCCGAAGCGTTGCACGATAGCTGGACCGAAACGTACGACAACGAAGAAGTCTTCAAGTGGCTCCTTTCGCATCAGTTGCCCAAGAAGGAAGACGAAGCGAAGCCAGAGTAGTCGCTTCCCCGCAATTCGATCCCCTCTCCCGCTTCTTTTGGGAGAGGGCTTTGTCGGCGGCGTTATGCGAAAGCTGCGTTCGGCCCGCCCACCAATCGCCTCGAGCCGGGCAGAATCCGGAACTTGATCGACGCAAAGGTTCCCTTCTCGCCATCCAGGCTGCAAGGGACTTCTGGCGTGGCGACAAACTCGACCTCTTCGGCGTTGTACGTCACGATTCGCCGCTGAGCATCTTCATTGGTCAGCACGAAGTTCAAACCTGACGCAAACAGTTCGACCGTCGAAAGCGCCGGCAGGATGGTCACGTGAATTTTGCCATCGTTCAACTGAGCCGTCGGTGCAATCACGAAGCCGCCGCCGGCACAACGTCCGTTGGCAACGCAAAACGCGAAGACATCTTCTTCAATCACTTGCTGCTGATCGAGCTTCATGCGGATCTGAAACTTGGGCGGATCCGAGAGGACCGACAACGCCGCCATCCAATAAGCAAGCGCCCCGTAGGTCTGCTTGGTCTCGGTTTGGACTTCTTCAGCCACCACACCGCCAATACCGGCGGTGACCGCGTTCATCAACAGGTGGGGCTCGTCGATCGACGTTTCGATCAGATCCATCGGCTTCGCTTCCCCCTGGATCGCCAAGTCCCAGGCCGCTTCGACTTGGTTCAAGGGAATGTCGAGGGAGCGAGCCAGGTCGTTGCCGGTGCCGGTAGGAACAATGCCGAACTCAAGATCGTTCGGCGAAGAGAGCGTCGCCAGCGAGCGGCTGACCGTGCCATCGCCGCCCACCAGAATCACGCGCTGCGGCTGACGCTCGGCGATGATATCGACCAGCTGCTGATCTCCTTGAAGCTGGTCGAGACGGATCCAACACGACCCATCACGCTCGGCAAGCTTTTCGACTTGAGGGCCGATCGTTTCGGCTCCGCCCGATCGGCCGTTGAAGAGCGTGCAGGTTTTCATCGACGTCCATTCCGTTTCTATGAGCTACTCGTCGAGCAGCATGATTTCCACTTTACGGAACTGAACCGGATGGCTTTCCGATTGCAGCGAAATTGAACCGCCCGAGAGCATCAGTTCGCCGCCCGCCTTTTCGATCAGTTCTTTGGAGTGGGCATCACTTGGATCGAGCTGCGACTTTTCGTATTCGAGCACGACCTTGCCGTCGATAATGTGTTTGATGGTACCGTTGCCGTGGGCTTCGATTTCACAAGTAACCCACTGGTCGCCACGGTAAGTTTCTGACGAACTATTGATGCAATGTGGCTTGAACAGTTTGCCGTCCATCACCACGTTGGTTCCTGGCGTGCACAAGTTGACGGTCGGACGCGAACCTTGTTCTCGGCCGCCGAGCAACTGCACTTCGATCGAAGCGGGGAAGTCTTGATCCTTGCCCATGGTCTTCGGATCTTCGCCATGAATCATCACACCACTATTACGGAATGCCCAGCCAGGTCCACCCTTGCACTGGTCGCCCAGGAAGCGGTATTCGACCCGCAGACGATAGTTGCTGAAGGGTTTCTCGTAGAACAAGTGGCCAAACGTTTCTTTGAATCCGTCTTCGTAGCCATCGGCATACGAGACAGTCAGCAGGCCGTCTTCCACGCGGAACGTATCAGCAGGGTTCTCGCCTAGTTCGTGATAACGAACCTTCGGGACCCAACCGGTCAGGTCTTTCCCGTTGAAGAGTTGAATCCATTCCCCTTCCGATTTCTTCTCGTCCGTTTCCTTTTCCGCGGCAGGCAAAGTAACGACGCACGACAACAGCAGCAACAGGGCGAGTGCGGAGGGGAGATGCAATTTCATGGGTGAAGAACCTTCGATACTAGGAAAGTGCCGCGGGTCAGCGGCGTGCAGAAAGGAATGGATGCCGACGTAGGGGCGTCGACACACCGTCATTCCAGTGTAGTCGACCGGAAAACGACCCTGTAGCCCGCAAACCCTTTTTCGAAAACGACAACTGCCCACCAAAATGGCGGGCAGTTGCAATTGGGATCGAATCGACGGGGTCGACTAGTAGCCGATAATCGGCATGCCAACCGAGCGCGGCACGGGGGCCGGAGTCGAATACCAATAGGTCCTACGATAGTAGTTCACCTGGTTTGGGGCGTACATCGTGGCGGTCGCCGGGGCCACAGTCGGTGCCGGCTGGTAATACGACGTGGTGACTGGCGGAGCGTAATACGCCGTCGTCACTTCCGGAGCGGCGTAGGTGGTCACCTCGGGGGTGTAATATGTGGTCGTCGGAGCATAGTTCGTGGTGATCGGGGCGTAATTTGTCGTGATCGGGGTATAGCTGGTCGTAATCGGCGCGTAATTCGTCGTCACGACTGGGCTCGCCACGTAGGAAGTAGCAACCCCAGGGGCCAGCACAGGCTTCATCTGGGTTCGCAACCCAAACAGCCCTGTACGCACCGGAACGTAGCCTACGGCGGTCGGTGGCGTGACGGTGGTGACGACCTGAGCAGTTGCCGTACTGACGGCAAACAACGGAGCCAACGCGACAGCGCCGGCAATCATCAGATTTCGGAACATAACGATCCCCCTCGGGTATGGATTAGATGTCTGTTGGGTCTTGGCAACGGAGGACTGATTCGTTGGGAATTGTTCCTCGGCCTATTTCAGAGACAAGGCAAACCCGATACCAATGTCTCAAAGGAAAAGGATTCTGCTCCAAGTCTAGGACACGGTTGGTCGCCAAGACGTCGCGCTGATCGATCAGCGACACCGGCTGTGACTCTTAAAACGATTGTTAGCTTCAGGCGTTCAAATTGAAACAATTGTTATCAAAATGACTCTGTAATAATGACCGGGCTGGGAGTGCCCAGACGGCAAAATCAGCGCAACTTCATGGTTATTAGGCGTTTCCGTGAGAATTATTGAAGAGTTGGCAGGTTGGCATGGGGTCTGCACCAGTTAAACCGTGCGCTAAGTCTTTGCACTTTGCCCAACGATCGGAACTGTGAATGCCCCCAGGTTGCTGGCATTCCATCGCCGCGGCGGATAAACGCGGCATACCCCCCAGTGCCATTCTCCGATCATGGTTGCCAGATACTCACTAAAGGAGTCTTTTCCATGTCACGTCCATCCGTATGGCTGACCGGCTTGTTGATTGGCTTGATCAGCCTGCCGGCTCTCGGCCAGGCGCAAGACAAGAAAGGTCGCGGCGAATCGCGCGGTTCTGAGAACCGTCGCAGCGCTCAGCCTGATCGAGGCAAGTCCTCGTCGCCAAGGCCGAGCGCCAGTCGCGAACGAAGTCGGCCGCAGCCAAGTGCTCGACCAAGCGACAGCTCAAAGAGCTCTCGGCCAACGCCAAACATTTCGTCACGTCAAAGCTCGCCTCAGGCGACGCCAAGTCGTGGAAACAGCCGTCCAAGTAATACCCCATCGGCCCGCGATCGTGGTCCATCGTCGTCGCTAGAATCGATGCGGAATCGTCTGCAGTCGACTCGCCCCGACAATCCCTCGCGTGACCGTGGGCCTTCGTCGATCGATTCGCTGCGAGAACGTATGCAATCGACGCGCCCCGACAACACGCCACGTGAGCGCGGCAATTCGGCCTCGCCAAATCGGGATGCCACGCCAGGTCGCTCGGCCCAGGACATCTTCAATCGCTTGAACCAAAACCGACCTGATAGCGGTCGCCGTGAAGTGAATCGTCCCGATCTTGATCGTGAGAACGCTTCACCATCCAATGGCAATCGTAATCCAGCCGGTCGCGATTTCCGCGAGATGTTCAACCAACAACGCCCAGGTAACAACCCAGCTTCAGACCTCGATTCGGCTCGTCCCGATCGTCCGCAGCGGAACAATCTGGGTCAAGAACTCCAGCGTGAAGTAGACCGCATGCGTAACCGTCCTGGCGACGCCAGCGACATCCGCGAACGTCTGCGTGATTTGAACCGCGATGGTAACAACGATCGCGATAACAACTTGAATCGTCCCAATATCCCGAACATTCCAGACCGTGCCAATGGTGGTCGTGTCGGCTTGCCCGAACGAGATCGCCCTTCGGCCACCCTGCCTGGTCGTGGTCCTGGCGAACGTCCTGACCGAACGGAAGGTCCGAACCGTGGTCCCGGTGAACGTCCTGACCGAACGGAAGGCCCGAACCGCGGTCCTGGCGAACGTCCCGACCGAGCTGAAGGCCCGAACCGTGGTCCTGGTGAACGCCCTGACCGAACTGAAGGTCCGAACCGTGGTCCTGGCGAACGTCCCGACCGAACTGAAGGTCCGAACCGTGGTCCTGGTGAACGCCCTGACCGAGCTGAAGGCCCGAACCGTGGTCCCGGTGAACGTCCTGACCGAGCTGAAGGCCCGAACCGTGGTCCCGGTGAACGTCCTGACCGAACTGAAGGTCCGAACCGTGGTCCTGGCGAACGCGATCGTGGCGACAACGACGCTCGTATCGCCCGTCCTGATTTCGACTGGCGAGACCGTGCCAACCGCGATCCACAGTTCCGTGATCAACTCAACCGTGTTCGCGACAAAGGATCGCTCGATCGTGATGCGATTCGTGACCAACTGGTAAACGTTGAAAACCGTGACCGGGATCGTGATCGCCATCGTGATCGTCGCCCAGGCGGTAATTGGGATAGGGACTGGGATGGACGCTGGGATCACAACGATCGTCGCCACGTCCCCGACAACTGGTATCGTTATGCGAACAACGTTCGCCATAACGCTCACCGCCACTTCAACTATGGTTGGAACAATCGCTGGTACCCCAATAACCGCTTCTTGAACAGTTGGTACTTCCACACCTATCGACCTCGTCCAGGTTACTGGTGGTCGTGGGCTTCGCCATACCGCTTGAGTAACTGGAGTTTCTGGGGAAGCTACTCGACCGTTCCGGTTTACTACGACTATGGTTCGACCATCGTCTATGACACGCAGTATGTATATGTTGAAGACGAACCCATCGCGACCCGCGAGCAGTACGCTTTGCAGGCAATCGCCTTGGCAAACGAAGGTCGTCAGATTTTGCAGAACCGTCCTCCAACGCAAGGTAACGGGAACCCAGACGACTGGTTGCCACTGGGCGTGTTCGTCCTGACCGATACCGCATCGGGTGACGGCGATATCTACCTGCAGTTGGCCATCGATAAGCAAGGTTTGCTGGCTGGTACGTACTATAACGCCGCGACTGACAATTCGTTGCCGGTCTGGGGTAAGGTCGATCCAGAATCGCAACGTGCTGCCTGGTTGATCGGTGAGTCGTCGGCAACGGTGATGGAGACCGGTATTTATAACCTGTCGCAGGAAGCCAGTTCGGTTCTGGTGCACTACGGAACGCAGCGCGATGAAACGTGGATGCTGGTTCGTTTGCCCGAAGATGAAGTGACCAACACTTCGCTTCCATAAGAACTTGCTGACTTGTTTGCTATTGAGCGTGGGGGCCCGTAGTCTAGTGCTACCGGGCCCCTTTTTATTGCGGGATGGTCGCATTTGTTGGCTTGGCGAAGCGAATGCTCAAGAAAGCACGGAATCCCGCAGTTTTTCCTTTGTTGTGTAAGAAGTTTTCAGCGAAAACTTGTTTATTGTACTGAGCCCCCCTGATCGCGTGGCGTAGTTTGTTACCCCAAGCCATCGGTGGGGCGCTGCTAA
This sequence comes from Bremerella cremea, assembly GCF_039541315.1. GTDB lineage: Bacteria > Planctomycetota > Planctomycetia > Pirellulales > Pirellulaceae > Bremerella > Bremerella cremea. The sequence goes on from NZ_BAABFZ010000003.1 coordinate 2,416,058, forward strand.
GCGCACTAAGTCGCTATTGCAAGGCAATCTCAAGAAAATGAGGCCCCGAAACAGATTCCCGTCGGTGTGAACTGGAATCGGAACCTATATTTACGATGAGCCAGAATTCCGCGGGAAGTTGCTCGTCAAAATTGCGGTTGGGGCGCACTCAATGCCATAGTTTGCCTGTTTTGTGCAGTCTTGCTTAACAAAACATGAATACAGTGGCTTTTATTTGAGGCTTTGGCGACGATGTCCGATTAGAAATTTGGGAAGGGGAAACTGGCTCAACATTTGTTAAGGTTTTAGTGACACTGGCAACCATGTCGGTGCGATCTAAAATCGGCCGTTTCGTCCGTCCCGATTCCAATCGCATTGCATATGCAGTAAGAAGTTCTTACCAAGATCTCGCTGGATGACTCTGGTTTCGACCAGGACACATCATGGGGCAGTGGGACTCCAATCTTGGAAGAGCTGAATCAAGGGCAGCAACAGGACTAGGGGTAAAACAGGCATGACCGTTTTCCTGGGTAGACAGTTTGCATCCCATGACTTCAGAACCGATTGTTCATTTCGTCGACGATGATCCCGCCGCTCGCGACTCTTTGTTGCAGCTGGCCAAGTCGGTAGGCTTTACCGCCTACACGTATGGCTCTGGCGAGGAATTTCTCGAACAAATCCAACCTACGCAGCCTGGCTGTGTCGTTCTCGACATTCGTTTGCCAGGTATTTCGGGGCTGGAGGTGCATCGTCGCATCAACCAGGCAAACCTGCCGTTGATCGTCATCTTTCTGTCGGCCCATGCCGACGTACCGACGACGGTCCAGGCAATGAAGCTGGGGGCGTTCGAGCTCTTCCAGAAGCCTTGCAACACGACGCGTCTGATCGATGCCATTCGCCAGGCGATGGATAAGAATCAGCAGAGCTTCCAGAAGCACGTCAAACGCCAAGAGGCCGAGCAACTGCTCAGCGATCTTTCGGCGGAAGAGACCAAGGTGCTGGAGCTGATGTTCCTCGGACGTACCAACCAGGAAATTGCGGACCATCTGCAATTGAGCCTGCGGACGGTCCAGTTCCGACGTTCGAGCATCTTCCGTAAGACCAACGTCAACACCAAGGCACGTCTGTTCGACATGCTGTTTGACGCCGGCTGGAGCCCAAGTACACAGATCGCCGAGACCGAGGAAGCCGCTCGTAACGGAGGCTAACCGCCCATGTCCGGACTCCCCTTCCCTACCCTTCTATAATGAAGGGAGTTTGCAAGGGTCGATGCCGGGAGGTTGCCGATGGACGAATCGCTGAATCCTTTTCGCTCTCCACAGCCAGAACAAGCGGAAGCTTACGTCCGTGCCGAGGTCTTTCGTGGCGCGACGGTTACCGGCTTCGTCGATCGCTACGAGTTCTTCGTCCCCGAGATTACCCAGGTCGTCCCCCAGGCAATCGCATTCTACGAAGGGACCAAGGCGAAGGTCGTCTCAGAGGATCCTCTAACGTTCCGTCGCGGCAATCTTTGGTCGACGGTCCTTGGTCCGGAATCTTACGCTCAGCAGCGTATCGTGCTGCGTGTCGACCCACAGCAGCATCGTGTGAATCTCGAGTACCACATTCAATTGCTGCTGACCGCTCGGGTCTATAACACCAGCCACCGCGAAGCAGTTCGTCTGGCACTGCATCTGGGGGCCGTTCATCCCGACGCGCTGGGTATCTAGCAAGATCGGGTTACGAAAAAAGGCGAAGCGGATTCCGCTTCGCCTTCTTCCTTCATTGGCTTGTTCTGCCGAGTTGGCCAGGTCGCTTAGACCTTCCATTGAGGCCAGCTGCCGTAACGCTGCAGTTCCATGAACAGCAGGATGGCGCCTGTCGTCAGGGCGATGAACGACAGGATCAGCATGACGGTGTATACGTTCGGGCTCGATTTCCGTCCCGACTTATCCGAGGTTTGTGGAGACATGATCACCCTTCTTAATCAGGCCGCGGCGGTATTCACGAATGATTTCACCGACCGCACGATCCGGAGCGGTCTGCTTGATGATGATACGGCCGAGGTAGGTCTGGCCGCGGAACACGTCGAGCGTGTTACCCTTCTGGATCCCGTCGTCCGAGCCAACCGAGATTTCGACCATGTTGTTGTCGTTGACGGCGGTAACGCGAGCGTACAGTTCAGGCGGAATGCCATCGACCGGGGTGAACTCGTCCTTACCGAAGGCGGTCAGAACACGCTTCATACGAGCGGTCTGCTTGGCCAGCTCTTGTTCGCGTTCACGCAGACGGTCTTGTTCGACTTTGTACTGCTGAAGCTTGTCGGTCAACGCAACCACGTCTTTGAACGTCGAGTCGCGATCGGTCTGGGCGACCTTGATGTCCGCACGCAGTCCGTCGACTTCAGTCTTCAAGTTCTTCGAGTTGGTTTCGGCCAGCTCGAGCAGCGTCTTCATGTCGGCTTCCGACTTCACCAGACGTTCGTTGGCCTGGCTCAAGTTCAGCAGTTCGACATCCTGCAGCTTGGTACGAGCATGCAGTGCGGCGATCGCATAAGCACGAGCAGCACGTTCCTGCTCCAGCTTGGTCTGCAGCTTTTCGTTCTGATCTTGCAGTGCCGAGGCAATCGACTTCTGCTCAGCGATCAGCTTCTCAAGCCCTTGGTTGCCTGCACCATCCCCTTTGACCACCTCACGCCAGTTTTTGTGCGTGGCATAAACCGTCATGGCCACGGTCATGAAAACCAGGCTCATGATGAGAATCAGGTAGGTAAAGATCTTTCCGATCAATGTCATGGAAGTGACTCCTTCGATGGCGTTTGCCACGGCCTTGCCTGGGTCGGTTTCTCGTCTCTTGCGGCGACGTGAAGAAATTCCACGCGTGATGAGCAAGCCGCATCCATGCAGATTGACGGATCCAACAACCGAGAAGGTGCACTCAAGAGACCGCGCTCTATGAGTGACTGGTGCCTGTAAAGGGACAAGATGTGTGAGTATTTACGGCCAGTATAATTCTGGCGTTTGAACAGTGTCAACAAAATGGACAATTTAGTTTAGGTGTTCTGGGAAACTTGGCTGCATAACCGATACGCAAGCCGCATGTCGCCCAGCCCCTGCTCTAATATAAACGACAATAACGTTTTACGTCGGATTGTTGGTCGGAAAATTACCCAGGTTACCTGGCACTTCCGTCCAACGGGGGAGCTTCGTTCCGTTTCTGCGGCTCGTTAGCTGAGAGCCGGCTACGGAAAACCCCCCATTAGCAACTCTAATTTCCCTTCTGGGGAGCGGTAGGTGGCGGTCTTCGCGAGACTACCCACCCGGCAATCGCCCCGATAATCGTCAACACCAGGCATAACCCGGCGAACCAGTCCCCATTCTTTGTGTAGGACGAGATTGGTCGCACCGTGGGCGCTACATCAGCCACGAGATAGGTAGTTTTTCGGGTGGGCGAGTACTGCAGCAGCTTCCCCTGCGAGTCGATCACCGCAGAGATCCCCGTGTTGGCAGCCACGAGCATCGGACGACGATTCTCGACCGCTCGGAACCGGGCACACGCCAGGTGCAGATCGAGGATGCTGGAACCCCAGAACCAGCCATCGTTGGTCAGCGTGACCAGGGCATCGACCGGGATTCCGGCTTGGTCCATCTGCCGGACCTGATCTGCCACCAGGTGGGGGACCGTGTTCTCGAAACAGATACAAGGCACCAGGTTTACTCCATCGACATCGATGGCGACCGGTCCTTTTCCTGGTGTCAGCCCACCGCCAATCGGTAATAGGTCGTAAACCCAAGGCACATAGTCTCCTCCAGGGACATACTCGCCAAACATGACCGGATGGACCTTTTCGTACCGGGCGTCGATCGTTCCCCTTGGGCCGACATGGATGGCGGCGTTGGCGTGTTCGATCCGCTTGTGGCCGTAACGCATCACCGACGTGCCCAGCAGCAAGGGAGCCTTCCAACGATTGACCGATAGGTCGTGCACAAACCCTGCGAACTTGTCGCCAACCTTGGGTACCTGTTCGCGATAGGCGTCGGTCTGGTCTGCCTTGTCATCTGGAAGTGCGAAATCGTCACCGATTTCGTGCAGGATGTAGTCTCCCATCGTGGTCTCTGGCCAGACGATCAAATCGAGGTTGCGGTGGTTCTGCACCAGGTGATCGGTCAGGGCGGTGTACTGCTCGAACGTCCGTTCCGATTGCGTCGGGTCGCCGAAGACCGTATCGATCGATCCTTGTACCAGGCCCACCTTCACCGGTTGGACCGGGTCGCGCTGGCCTCCCCGTGAATAGCCCCATTCAAGTTGGCCACTGAAATCCAGCAGTAGCCAGCCTCCCACGAAATAACCAACACCGACCATCACCGCCAAAGCCACCAAACCACCCCGGGTAAGCCCCAACGGAACCCTGCGGGTAAGTGGATGTCGCCGAGCCCCAGGCAAGGCAGTGGCTACCAACGCCAAGACCAGCATCATCACGAAGCTGACCCCATAAGCGCCGATGAATTCCGAGACCTGAATCAGCGGCAAGACCGAGACCTGGGTATGCCCCAGCTGGGCGATCGAGAAGCCGGTGGCGAAGTGGGCACGCACATATTCCAAAGCGGTCCAGACAATCGGTGCGGTAAGCGGAAGGGGCACCCGCGCGCCATGGACCATAATTCGCGACAGACCGACAAACAGCGGCAGGTAGACCGCCAGATAAGCACACAGCGCCGGCCAGCCGAGTAGCCGGGTGGCCCAGTGGGCATTGCCGACGCCATACAGGACGGTCATCCAGAACAGAAAGCCGCTGAAGTAAATCCACCAATAGCTGCGTCTGGGAAGCGTATCGACCCGAATCAACATCAGCCAGCCAATCGGAGCGACCCAGCCCAGTGGCCAGAGATTTAAAGGGGGAAAGGCGGCCGCCAGCAGCAAAGCACTGGCGCAGCTTAAAAAGGCGACGCAGCGCCAGCTGAAGGAGAAAGAAGTCGGCTGGTCGCCGTCTGATGCAACTTGGGAATCAGGTGGGTGCACAAGGAGTCTCGATCGGTACCGCAGGGAAGAGTGACGCCCTAATCTACGAGTTTTTCGGCAACCTGTCAGTGCGGATTAGCTGTCCGAGGGATCTTCGAAACTCTTGTGTCTTGGCTTGGTAGCCCCCACCAGGATCTGGAGCATCCGCCCCTGATTCCAGCAGTCCCACCCTTCGGCCAGTTTGTTGTGCTCGTCGACCCGAAACCAGGTCATTCCGCGCAGCGTAACGCGGGAATTCGTGGGAGTGAATCCGAAGCCAGTGCCGGTATGCGTTCCGGTCAAAAACCAGCGGACCACGACGTGTGGCGGCTGTTCGATACTGTCTTCCACATCGATGCGTACATCGGGCATCGCTTGCAGCACGTTGTCGCGAAACTCTTTGAAGGTTTCCATGCTGAAATAGCGAACGTCCGACTCGGCATACCCCACGGCGTTCTCCGCAGAGAGATCGAAGATGGCGTTGTCGTTACGTTGGTTCCAAACCTCTTCGAACCAGGTTTCGGCAAGCTGGGTGAGTTGGCTCACTTTCTGTTCCGACTATGAATGCCCCACGGATGCCGGCGGTACTCCCTGCGCTGAGTCCCCCGACTGCTCGGAGGAGTGTAACCCACCAGCAGTAAATGACCAACGCCCTAAAAGAAGTAGTTAGACCATCACTGCAGAGATAAATTGGCCAGCTTCATACTGGCTATTGGCGTCGAAACAGGCCAGTGCGTTGGCCTTAGCCAATGTTGCCAGGTCGGCCGAGCCCTTCCAGTTGAGTGGCGCGATTGTCGCACCGGCGCCTTCTTTTCGACATGCGTACGCCGGAAAGAAGACCGGGCGGTCACCAGGGTTGGCAAAGTCGCGCGTCAGCAGGAAGCCCGGAACGAACGGAGAAACAGCGGTTCGGCCCATCATGGCATTCAATGCCGAACGCACAAACAAGTGAAAACAAACGAGGCTGCTCACCGGATTGCCAGGCAGGCCAAACACGAGCGTCGGCGTGCCACTTCCTTCGCGCTTGCCGAACCAGAGCGGCTTGCCCGGCTTGAGATTGACTTTGTGGAACACCTTCTCGACGCCATGTTCGGCCAGAATGCCAGGCCCTAAATCTTTGACGCCGACCGACATTCCACCAGAAATTAACAGAATGTCTGCTTCCAAACCTTCCTGGATCGCGGCGTAAAGGTGTTCGCGGTTGTCGCGGACGATGCCCAGGCGCTTCGCTTCAGCTCCGGCTTCGGTGACCATGGCAGCCAACATCGGACCGTTGGTATTGCGGATTTGGCCCGGGCCAGGCTCTTCGTGGGCTTCGACCAGTTCGTCGCCGGTGGAAATGATGGCGACCGTCGGCTTGCGCCGGACGGTGACGCGTCCGCCTGCCAGGTCGGCCAGAATACCGACTTCGATTGGGCGAATGATCGACCCGGCCGACAGAACGACCTGACCTTTCTCGAGCAAGCCACCACGTTTCAAGACGTGGCTGCCGGTTGGAACTTCATCCAGGATCTGCACGCGGTCGACGTTTTCGGAATCGATCTGGGTGTGTTCGACCATCACCACCGAGTCGGCACCCTTGGGCATGGGGGCGCCAGTCATGATCCGGGCGGCCATTCCTTCCTGGATCGATTCGCTGGCCGTGTTGCCGGCGGTGATCTCTTCGACGATTTCCAGATTGGCCGAGCCACCGCAGGTGTCGGCCGAACGCAGAGCGAAGCCATCCATCATGGCTTTGTCGAACGCGGGCGATTCGACGGGACTTACAAGATCTTCCGCGAGTGCTGCGCCAAGTGCATCAAAAGCACTGCACTCGTGGGTTGAAAGCGGGTAGGAATGTTGCGATACCTGTTCGAGTGCCTGATTGACGGACAGCATGGTTAGACTCCTCTAGGAACTCGGGGCTGGCTGAATCTCCAGAAAACGACGCAACATGTCGGTCCCCGTTTCGCTCAGGAAACTCTCAGGATGGAATTGCAGTCCCATCAGAGGCAGCGTCTTGTGGCGGATCGACATGATCTCTTTCTCGCCATTTGGCATGATACTCCAAGCCGCAACTTCGAAATCTTCTGGGAGCGTGTCTGGTTTGATGACCAGGCTGTGATATCGAGTGGCGATAAACGGATTGGGCATTCCCTCGAACAGACCACGATTGTCGTGATAAATCTCGTCGGTCTTGCCGTGCATCAGACGTTCGGCGCGCACAATCGTTCCGCCGAAGGCCTGCCCCATCGATTGATGGCCCAGGCAAACGCCCAGGATCGGCAGCTTGTCGGCGAAATACTTGATGGCTTCGACCGAGATGCCCGCTTCATTCGGCGTGCAAGGACCGGGCGATACGATCAGATGGGTGGGGGCCATCTTTTCAATCGTCGCACAGTCGATCTGGTCGTTGCGATAGACCTGCAGATCGAGCGTAGGATCGATCTCACCTAGCCGTTGGACCAGGTTGTAAGTGAACGAGTCGTAGTTGTCGATCAGCAGAATCATGCGTCTTTTCGGCGGGGAATACTTCGGTTGAAGGGGTAAATCTATTCTTTATCAATCCGCCGGATGGGACAACATCGGTCCCGTCGCAGTTCGCCCACGCCGGAAGAATTTCTGGGGCGATTATTCAGACGAACGATCCTCAGAAGAGGGAGCGTCTGGATCGGCCTGATCAGGCTTCTTCTTCTGGCCGCGCGCCATCGCCAGAATGTCCGCCGTACTTGGCTTCTTAGGGGCAGGCGATTGATCCGCTTCGCTCGGCTCGGAAGGCTCGGCTTTCTTCTCGCCTCGCAGCAAGGCCAGCTTTTCCGCGGTGGTCAACTCTATAGATGGGGAAGTAGAACCCGCATCCTTTTTTTCTTCAGCGGCCTTCTTTCCTCGCGCCATCGCCAAAATATCAGCGGTGGTCGGCTTCGCCTTGGCAGGTGCTGGATTGTCTTCTGCCGGCTTGGCTTCAGGCTTTTTCTCGCCACGCAGCATGGCCAGCTTGTCGGCAGTGGAAAGAGCCTTGGTATCCGTCTTCTTGCCCTCGGCAGGCTTGTCGTCGGCCGCTTTCCCTTTGCCGCGTGCCATCGCCAGAATATCGGAGGTGCTGGGCTTCTTCTTCTCTGTAGGCTCTCCGTCAGCCTCTTTCTTTTTGCCTCGCGCTGCCGCCAAGATATCGGCGGTGCTTTGCTTGGCAGGCTTATCGGCCGTCGGCTTCTTTGCCCGGGCCATCGCCAGGATATCGGCCGTGCTGGAACCAGTCTTCGCCCCGCCCTTCTTCTCTGCGGCGGGCTTGGCTGCCGGCTTTTCCGCCGGGGTAGCAGATCGGGCAGGCTTCTTTTCTGGTTCCGGCTCAGGGGGTTTCTCGACGATCTTCAGGAAGTCGATGTCGATGTCGTACCAAGAGATGTCGCTGGTTCCGAGGAACTCGACCAGGGCCCGGCCGCTCATGTTGACGGTGCGGACGATCCCGGTTCGGCCTTCGAATCGCTTCAATTCCGGCACCATCCGCGCGATGGCGACGTACTTGTCGGTGAATTCCCGTTTGAGCTTTTCGATGTGTTCGAAGACCATTAGCGGCTCGCGCAGTGCGGCTTTTCCAGGCAGATCGAAGGGTGAACCAGCGTAGCACCCTTCAACTCATCATAAAGAATGGCCCGTGCCTCGGGAAGTGAACGCCGCTTCCGGTCTCGTTTAGCGAGAAACCGGACCACTGCCCAGCGTTTGCTGGATCTTCTTCGACGAAGCTGTGTAGGCGGCGCTCTTTTCCGAGTCGCCCATCTCGCGGTACATCTCGGCCAGGTTGTCGAGCGGAACGATCAGCTTCGGCTGCAAGCCGGCGTCCTGTGCGATTGCCGACTCGATCAGGCCTTTGCCCTTCTCGGTCAGCGAGATCCCTTGCTCGCGACGTCCAATCGACCAGTACGAAACGCCCATACTCACCAGCGATTCGCCGCGACGATCGAGCATGATGTTGTTCACCGAAGGATCGGTCAGGTGGCTCATTGCCAGATCGTACCACTGCACGGCGCTATCATGCTTCTGTTTCTGCACGGCACAGATCGCACCGGCACGGAAGTAAAGGTTGCCCAGCAGCAAGTGATCGGCAATGGTGATCTCGCGACCGACCTGGCCACCCTTCAAGAAAGTTTGGGCCTGTTCGGCCAGCTTTAAGGCTTCGTCATGTTGCTGACGAGCATGCTGGATGAAGACTGCCTGCGAAAGGGCCTGCCCCGTTTCCCATTCCAACGCTCGGTGGAAGAAGGGATCGTCGGTCTGGCTGACCATCTCGCGGTATTGTCCCAAGATCTGGTCGACCGAATCGCCTGGATCGAACGGTGCACCATAGAAGCTGTGGGCCATCAGCGACTTGGTTAGCCAGGCCATGCGAAGTTCGCCGGTGCCATCTTCGTTGCTGACCATGTCGTCGATGTAGACCTTCGACCGCTGTAGCCATTGGTTGACGACTTCTTCTTTCCGTTCCCAGTCGCCGGTTGCGATGTCGATCGCCAGTGACAAGTGGGCATCGACCAGAACACGCTTGGCGGCGCGACGGGTCTGCTGGTTGGTATCGTTCACCAGGGGCGAGGCCAGTTCGATCGCTTTGACGTGATGCTGAACCGCTTCACGATTCTTTTGCGGGCCAGCCAACTGCAGGAAGTCGCCCCATTGGCAATGTGCCTTGGCACGAATCTGCGGGTCGACGGTCGAGTCTTCAGCAATCTGCTGCGTGCTATGAATCCCGCTGGCCAGCTTGCCTTGGGCTGCCGACAGCAAGGTGCGGTACAAACGATACTCAGGCAGCGAACCGACGCCGGCAGTTGCCTTGCGGGCCGCCTCGAAGGCTTCCTGTTCGCGGCCAAGACGATGCAAGATCGTCGACATCTGGTACCAGGCATCCGCGTAGTGCGGTTCCTGATCGATCGCCAACTGGCAATCGGCCAGACGATCTCGGAAGGCAAGCGGCGAACGGCCATGGGCTCGCAGCATGAAGGCTTCCGCCGAGGGAGCTTGAATGATGATCCGCTCGACCTGGATGGTGTCGGCTGACATCGGCAGCATCACACCTTTTTCCGGGTAGATAATCCCAAGGCGGCGTCCACTGGTGTCTTGTACCTGAGCCGGATCGAGATCGACCAGGGCCAGTCGTTGTTCGAGCGAAGTACGCGGCATCGGCTTTTCGAGGATCATGTAGACCGAGATGATCTCATCCCCTTCGATGGCGATTTCAACCTTGGCACATTCATCGCGCTGATCGTATTGGCGGACGCGTTTGTCCTCGTCGATGCGACGCTGCTGTGAAGGTTCGCCCCAGGCCGCATTGATCTGGGCCAGGGTCGTTTGCCGCGGAATGATTTCCCAGGCGGTCAATGGTTTGGGGGTAGCAACCGGCTGCGGTTCTGGCTCAGGGGTCTGAACCGGCGTTATCGGAGCGGCAGGTTCTTCTTTCGGAACGGGGCTTGGCTGCGGTGCCAACTGCACCGCAGGCTTCGATCCAGGAGTCGGGACGACGCGTGGTCGAGCGTAACGATAGTTCGGGAACGGTCCCGCTGGGTTGTCGGTCGTGGCGGTGGATGGCTCGGCCGAAGGAGTCTCTGGCTGCGTCGCTTCCGCTGGGGCTGGCTTGGTTTCCTGCGCTGGAGCGACCGGCGCAGACTGTTCCGAGTAGACCGAGGTTCCGCTAGGGGCGGCTGGGTTTTGAATGGGTTCTTCGTGGATGCGGAAGATGCGTAGCGGTCCGTCGCTTTCCGGCAGAACGACTTTGGCACCATCCGGAGTGCGCACCGAGACATCGGTACCATCTTGCGGCTGCGGTGGCATCTCGGCCGAGACTTGGCGCACCGAAGGGATCTCAGGCGGTTCGCCATCGGCGGTCAACGACAGCGAGAACGGCCGATAAGGGACCGGCTGTGCAGTTTCGGTGTAAGGAAATTGGGACGGGACCTGGTGCTGAATCGGCTGATCCGACTCGCTCAGGTTCAAGCGGATCGGTTCCGCACTGATCTGTCCGACGGCGATCCAACAGCAGGTAGCGACAACAATCGATTGCAGAATGGTGGAATAACGCATGGTTTCCTCGGCCAAGCTTTTCTGTCCCCTTTGTGCATCCGTGCTTCGATAGAGACAGCCCGCAGGCGGGCGAGAGTATAGCGATACCCTCGCTTGGACCAAGACCAATTTTCGCTAGCAAGCGTGAAGATGTCGCGAGTTATGTCACGAGGGCGGCATCTTCTTGCCGTAAGATCTCGAGCAACCGGCGCTGCGGCGGGGTCGAGGTGCGATGACGATTCCAGGCCGCGGCAATCGTTCGGAACGGCTGAATCTTGCGAATCGGCCGATAAACGCACGACGTATCGTCAGGATCGATCGCCATTTCTGGCAGCAGCGAGATCCCCACCCCCAAGCGAATCATTTCCTGGATCGTCGAGATCTGGGCACTTTCACACACGACGTGTGGCTGAAACTCTTGCTGCCGACAGAATCCCAGGATCTGCTCTCCAAGACAATGGATTTCGTGCAGCAGCACAAACGGTTCCTGGCGAACCTGGCTGAACGAGACCGCCGGCTTGTCTGCTAGCGGATGGTCTGGGGGCATCGCCACCATCAGCGGTTCGCGGAAGAGTGGCTCGACTTGCAGCCGGGCATCTTCGATCGGCAGGGCCAGGATCGCCACGTCCAGCGTCCCCTTCAGCAGGCGATCGAGAAGATGATCGGTGTAGTCTTCGACCAGGGTTAGCGAGACCTTCGGCATCTCTTGGCGGAAGTGCTGCACGATGGTCGGAAGCTTGAATGGAGCGATCGTCGGCAATGCCCCGACCCGCAAGCTGACCACTTCCGGCCCCTCAGGCTGCTTGAACCAACCTTCGGCGGCGTCGACTTCTTTCAAGATGCGACGTGCCCGGGGGAGTAGTTCTTTGCCGGAATCGGTCAGAACGACCGTGCGTCCCAAGCGATCCAACAGCCGCGTATCGAGCTCGCGCTCGAGTTTGGCGATCTGCTGGCTCAAGGAAGGCTGCGTTACGTGGCACTGCTCGGCGGCTCGGGTAAAGTTCTCGAGCTCGGCGACCGCCACGAAGTAGCGTAGCTGGTGAATTTCCATAGGTAGCACTTATCGTTCAGATAGGAATAACGTATTTCCGTTATAACTCGGCGATGGCTATTCTGGAAGCGAGAGCGAAAAGCTTTCTTCACTGGAAAGACGCGACGGTCGGTAATGTCGATGTGTGGGAACGGTGACTTTGCGTCGGCCGTCGCGTTTTTCTGCTTCTTTGAAATCCCCAGCGGACGGAAGCTATTTGCGGTCGAGCATCCAGACGGGATGGTCCGAGGCGACTTGCCGTGGATTTTGCAGCAAGGTCAGGGCTCGGTCTCGCAGGCACTTCGTCGGCCCGTCGAAATGGAATTCCTTCTCACGTGTGATCAAATCGAGCGTGTTGAGTGCTTCCAGGAAGTTACGCTGCGTGAACTGCTGATAGGCAGCTTCGTACAGCGATTGAAGCTGAGGCCAGTTGGAAGAAGGATTCGCGGCGATCTCGTGCACGCGGATCGGCTTGGGAATGTTGATTGCCCGGATCGAGCCCAGGTAACGCGAAGGCAACTCGTACATCAACGCGACGCGGGTCGCTTCGGTAATCAGAATGGTCGGCGGAGTGAACCTGGCCGGGGTGTCGTCGTCGATCGGCTTGGGGCTGAACTGCTTGGTGGCGCCTTGAACGCGACTGGCGATATTCACCGTCGGTCCCAGCGGCCCCCACATATATTTGAAGTCGGTCCCCTTCCGGCCCACCACGCAGTCGCCGGTGTTGATCCCGATGGTCAGCCCGAACGGCAACATCTCGGCCGGAATCCGATCGGCCCAGCTTTCATTCAAGGCTTCGAGTTTGGCGACCATTTGAACGGCTGCCTGGCAAGCAAGATCGGCGTGGTTTCGCTGCTCATCCGGGGCACCCCACATGGCAACAAGCTCGTCGCCGACGTACTCGAGAAGAACGCCATCGTTGCGGATGACACATTCCGAGAGCTCGCCCAGAACTTCGCGCAGCCACTTCATCGTCTGCAGAGCGCCGAGCTCGGAACTGATGGCACTGAATCCGCGGATATCGCAGAACAAGACCGAGATGTTCTCTTCTCGAGTTTCCAGCAATGCCGGGTCGTTCAGAATGCGATCGGCAATTCCCGGCGGAAAGAACTGGGCCAGGCAAATCTGTTGCTTGGCAACCTCGCGTTCCTTTCGCAGTCGTTCGAGCCCGACCGCTAAACAATCGCGGATCACTTCGACAAACTTCACTTCGCAGTCGACCAGCATCTGATCGCTGACCGGCTGGCGTTTCTTCGAGGCGTACAACGCCCCGACAACGCTGTCGCGCGACAGGACCGGGGTGACCACCACGTGATGGTCGTCGGTGTGTTCTTCCAGACTGGTTGGCGTCGACCAGGTCTGGCGATTGTTCCAGATGAAGTCGAGTGCCTTACTGTCGAAGCGTGGCGTCACTTCCGCTTCGTGATGGGGTGCCGGCCAGGTCACTTCGCACTGCCACTGGTTGGCCATCTGATCGAGCCCCAAGTACGAGCACGAATCGAAGTTGCCGAGCTTGCAGACATTCTCGGCGGCCGAACTGTAGAAGTCAGGCGAGTTGGCCGCTTTCTCCAAAACGGCGCTCACGGCATTCAAGATCCGCTGGACATCGTCGGTCGATGGGCTGTCGGGCGCCGGTGCGCCTTCACTGGCCCGGCTTTGACTCAACATCCGGGTGACGTCGGCGACGCTTTGCGAAAGCATCCCTTGAGCTGGCTCGTTGAATTCGGCTTCGGGGTTCGAGCGACTGGTGCTCAACTGCAGGGCGATGTTCGACCCCACCATCAAGCGAATCGGTTGCTGGGTCAGGTTCTGCGTGACGAACGTCTTGACCTGCTTATGGGCGATCCGGCCTTCCGTGGCGGGCGAGACCGGAACCTCATGGTTGCCGATGTTCCCTACGCGGAGGTAAGCACCCCCACGGTCTGGAGCCACTTCCAGCAACTGTCGAGAGACCTCGCGCTGGTGGTAGGAAGTGATGATCAGCTTGCGGCGGTCGGTGAAGCTGATCGTACGAAAGGGGCCCGGTTCGCCTTTGGCGACATCCTGGCGACCAATCACGAAGCGATCACGAACCTTGATTTCGTGGACTTCTTTGCCAAGCTGGTCGTCGAAGATCGGTTGTCGCTGCCCATGCACGTAGATGCTTAACAGAATCTCGGGAGGGTTCTGCGAGTCATAGGATCTGGGATGAGAATCGTGCATAAGAGGCTGACAGAGCTAGGCAAAGTGTCAAACGAAGAATCCGCCGTGAAGATTCGTTGGCCTTGGTCCCTTGCGGGATTGCCCCATACAGACGTTATCGACGAAAAACTGGGCCCGAGTTCGTCAAGAATACCTGAAAGGTGGACAATATAGCAACGTCCTAAGCGGTTATGTTGCTACGGAAAACCTCATTCAGAACGGAACTTCTCAGAGCGATTTCGATTGGTTCTGCCGTTGCCAGGCGATAGAATAGACGGCGGATCTCCATCGCACCGCATCGAACCAACTCTCTCGCGGTATGTGTTATGGACTTACTTAAGTACATCTTCGGGCCATCCAAACGCGACCAGTTCGCTCAGCGACTTCTCCAAAAGGTGAAGGACGCCGGAGAGCAACGAGAGATCCGATACGAGCCAGACGCTTACCAGTTCTGCTTTTACGATCAGGGCGAACTCGCAGGCGTAGCCAATCTGGGCAACATCTTCAGCGAATACAGCCGCCTGCCAGCCGATCGCCGCGACGACTACATCGGCCAGATCACACGGGCCATTCTATCGCATCACAAGTCGATTCCCGAGGCCTTCGAGGACGCCGAGCCCGATATCTTGCCGATGGTTCGCAGCCGAGCCTACCTTGAAATCACCTCGCTCGAATATCGACTGACCGGCAAAGAAAATTTGGGTGTTACTTACGTACCAATCGGAAGTCACTTATTGGCGATGCCGATTTTCGACCTGCCTGAAGCGATGCGTAGTATCGACGTCGATCGGATGCAGCAGTGGAATCGATCGCTCTACGAACTGATGGAAGTTGCGCTCGACAACCTTGCCGGAATGGGGGCCACGGTCACGACGCTTGATGACCGGGTCTTTCTATTTCGCAACCAAGATCATTACGACGCTTCGCGGATGTTGTTGCACGATCGGATCCGCCAGTTGGAAGTACTTGGCTTGCCGGTGGCCATGGCACCGACGCGCGACTGCTTGATTGTAACCGGCGACGAAGACGAAGTCGGTCTGGGCTTGATGAGCGAGTTGGCCTGGCAGAAGAAGGACGACCCGCGACCTTTAAGTATGACGCCATGCCGTCTGACCTCGGACGGATGGGAGACATGGCTCCCACCGGACAACCATCCACAGCAGGAAGCCTTGCTGGAATTGCATCTGCATGGACTCGCGCAAGAATATCGCGATCAACGAGAGGCGATTGAGTTGGGATTTTCCCAATCGGGGCAAGAAGGTTTTGTAGCGAACTATTACCTGATTCGCGATTTGAAGACCCGTCAGTTGCAATCTTATTGCGTGTGGCCTGAGTGCGATCACGCACTTCTGCCGCAAACCGACGTGGTGGTTTTTATGGATTCGACGCACATGAAACCGTTGGCCAGTGGTACCTGGGAGACGGTGCGATCGGTCCTTGGTTCTCAGTTGGAAGACCTGGAAACATACCCGGCGCGCTACCGGGCCCTCGGTTTTCCGCAAGCGGACGAGTTGAGGCAAATCGGTTCTATTCCTCGCTTTCACCAGTGATTTAGCGGAAAACCCGCTCCCGATTGCGCTTTGATTTTCGGCGTTATGCCGATTCGCGTACTAGGCTTTAACTGCCTTTCGCGCCCGGCTCGGATAGCTCGTCTCTTCTGAATCTCTGACCGAATAAGCCATCAACCTGATAGCCTGATCCATGAATGCGCATTGTGATCTCGGGAACTTGTCGGCTGAAGAACTTCGCGAACTGTATCACGTTACCGCGGAGGATATTGAACTCATCCTCGAATACGCCAAGATCGTAACGCCTCGGATGGACGACTTCATCCGCGAATTTTACGACTGGCTGAAAACGCAACCCGACTACGAGATGTACTTCTCGGACCCGGCGACGTTGCAGCGGGTGAAGATGCTTCAGGTCCGCTATTGGCAAGATTTCTTCTCAGCAGAAATCACCGATGTCTATGTTCAAAAACGTAAATCGGTCGGCGCGAATCATGCCCGTATCGGTTTGCCATTGCCGGTCTACGTGTCGGGCATGTATCGCTCGCTACGAATCTGGACCGATGTACTGTACGACCGCAGCCTGGCCGACGATCGTTACGCCAAGGCAATCAAAGCCGTGACCAAGCTGATCATGCTCGACACGGCCATCGTGGTCGATACCTTCATGCGGCAGACCAACTGCATCATTGCCGAGCAGCACGACTCGTTGATGCAGATGTCGACGCCGGTGACGGAAGTGTGGAACGACGTGTTGATGTTACCGATCGTTGGGATCATCGATTCTAAACGAGCCCAAGACATCATGACGGCCGTGCTGCACAAGATTGCCGACACCCACTCGCGAACGCTCATCCTCGACATCAGCGGGGTGGCGGTCGTCGATACGGCGGTCGCCAATCACTTGATCAAAATCACGAAGGCGACGCGGCTAATGGGATGCACGTGCACCATCAGCGGCGTGTCGCCAGCGATCGCGCAGACGATTGTCGAACTTGGTATCAACGTCGGCGACATCCGCACGACGGCGACCTTGAAAGACGCGCTGCGTGGCACTTTTGAAGCGATGAAACTTGTCTTGCGGGAAGATGGGACACGCACATGAACCATGACTCCGCGCATGTTCCGCGGATTCCAATGCAACTCACGGGCG
This sequence comes from Bremerella cremea, assembly GCF_039541315.1. Lineage (GTDB taxonomy): Bacteria > Planctomycetota > Planctomycetia > Pirellulales > Pirellulaceae > Bremerella > Bremerella cremea. Next base: position 2,432,907 of record NZ_BAABFZ010000003.1, read on the forward strand.
GCTGCCTGGTGGCATCGATCCAGATTGACTTGAACGATTCGGTCCTGTTTCGTTTTAAACGCGATCTGCTCGAAAAGATCCAACAGACACAAACCCGCGTGGTGTTGTTGGACGTATCGGGCGTCGACGTGATCGATTGCGTCGAGTTCGAGTCGATTCGCGAGATCATGCGGATGTCGCGATTGATGGGCGCGCGTTCGATGCTGGTTGGGGTGAAGCCTGAGATCGCTTGTTCGTTAATGGACTACGATCTCGACTTCAGCGGCTTGGAAACCGCGTTGACCTTGGACCAGGCATTCGACCTGCTTCAACCGCAGATGGGCAGCCAAGGGAGGTGCGACGGGGCAATCGGATGAACCTGCCGGAACTGAGGATCTGGGTTAGTACCGAGGCCAGCCTGGCCCGGTCCATCATGGCAACTCGCAAGATGGCCCAGTCCGTTGGCATGCAGGGAACCCAGGTCGCACTCGTCGCGACGGCAGTATCCGAGTTGGCGCGCAACATCCTGAAGTATGCCGACCACGGAGAGATCATCCTGCGGCAGATCACGTGGGGAACAAAGCAAGGGATCGAGGTGGTTGCCTGGGACCATGGGCCCGGGATCGAATCGATCGAGGCAGCCATGCAAGATCATCACAGCACCGGTGGCACGCTGGGCCTGGGTTTGCCAGGCGTCAAGCGATTGATGGACGAGTTTGCGATTCAATCGAACGTGGGCGAAGGGACCAGGATAACGGTGAGGAAATGGAAGTGATGACAACCACCCAACTGCAAACCGGTCGCTTTGTTCGTAACGCGGTCGGCCATTGCGTCGGTGGTGACCTGGCGATTGTCGAGATCGAACCAGAGTTTGTCTTTCTGGCTTTGGTCGATGTGCTTGGTCACGGCCCGCAAGCGTATTCCACCGCGATCGAAATCGAAGAAGCGATTCGCGGCTGGACCCCGAAATGGGATCTGCTGTCGCTGATGCGATACTTGCAAGAGCATCAAGCGAAAGGGCGCGGCGCCGTCGTCGGGCTGGTGACGATCGAGCCTTCCACGGGCGCCGTTCGTTACGTCGGGATCGGCAACACCGTCTGTCGTACGCTCGGCACCCATCCACGTCATATGCTGACCCGCGAAGGCGTGGTCGGACAGACCATGCGCACCCCTTCCCTCGAAACGCAAACGCTGCAGGAAGATGAATTGCTGTTACTGCACAGCGATGGCGTGTCAGGTCGATTTGAACTCGATCAGTGCCCCCAACTTCGATGCGATACCAGTCAACGAGCAGCCCAGAGAGTCGTCGAAACGTTCGGGCAGCCGCACGACGACGCCTCTTGCATCGTGGCGAGGTTCCAATGAAAACCCAACTCGGAGATATCCGCCTGTTCGACGAGTCGGCGATTGTCGAAGTGCGTCGCAAGATTCTAGGACTCGGTGCGGCATTCGGATTCAGTTCGGCCATGGCGACGCGCATGGCGACGTCGTTGTCCGATCTTGTCCGGCAATTGCTCACACACCCGGTGCCTGGCTGCTTGTTCGTGCATGTCGAAGAAGCCCACGCCGACTTGGTTCTAGGCCTGCAGTTCTTAACGTCGAAGCATACGCGTCTGTCGACCGCGCTATACGAGATCTTCGATGAAGTGCATCAGTACGCCAGTGGCGAGGAAGCGCAAGAGATTGTCTTTCGTAAGCAGGTGACCAATTTCAGCGGTTCGTTATCGAGTCAATTTCTCGACCGCCAGCGTGAAGCAATCAACATGCGATCGCGGGCCGCGCTACTGGAAGAACTTCGGGAGAAGAACCAGCAGCTCGAACGTTATAACGCTCACCTCGAAGAGCTTGTTCGCGAACGTACCCAAGAGCTGGAACGCACCAACGAGCGAATGCAACGCGATCTCGACGCAGGTGCTGACTACGTGGCAAGATTGATCCCGGAGCCAGCGTCGGGGCCGATTGCGATCGACTGGCGGTATGTTCCGTCGGAAGACCTCGGCGGCGATGCGATGGGTTATCACTGGATCGACGACGATCACATGGCGATCTATCTGCTCGACGTGACCGGTCACGGGATCGATTCCGCTTTGCTTGCGGTCAGTATCGTGAACGTGGTTCGTGGTGCCTCGCTGCCTGGCGCAGACTTCCGCAACCCAAGCGAAGTGCTGCAAGGTTTGAACGAATCGTTCACCATGGACCGGCACGGCAACAAGCTGTTCACCATGTGGTATGGCGTCTTTCATCGACCGACGCAAACATTGCACTGGGGTGGCGGTGGTCATCCGTCAGTGCTGCTTTACGAAAGCGATTCGTGCAAGCCGATTCGCCTGGCGTCGGATGGGCCGCTGATGGGGATGATCGATTGGCCTCATTTCGAGACCCACTGCATCGAGGTTCCCTCCCCTTCCCGGCTGTTTCTATTTAGCGATGGGGTGTTCGAGATCCACAAGAAAGATGGAGAAGAATGGACGTTCGACGAGTTCGTGACCTTCATGAACCAGCCGGTCGAACCTGGGCGATCGAAGATGGACGAACTTTATCGGCACGTGCGGCATCTGACCGGCAGCAACAAACTTGCCGATGACTTCTCGATCCTTGAGGTCCGCTTCGATTTGCCGAAGGTGATGGCCAACGCCGGCGACGATGTTCGCTGGACTACTTGAGCAAGTGGTCGAGATACGCCCTGATCAGGAGGTCTTCTTCCTGGATGCCAAGTCGCTGCATCAGGTCGTTCGCGACGGCGGTCCCTTCCTCCTCGGTCTGATCGTCGTTGAGCACGACTTCGAGTTCCAGATAGCTTCCGAGGATCTCGACTTCGTCCAGATGAATTCGCGTCTGACCGACCAGGTACAACGTTCGCTCTTTCACGACGGTACCCAGCGGGGTCAGAATGTCGCCAAGCAGTGCCGTGAGGTCTTCGGGATGAATGATCGGCACCCGGCGATAGCTCGACGTCTTCGGACCAGCCGAGTCGGATCGATGGTATGAGATCAGCTCGGCATGTTCGCCATTGATTTGCCGCAGTTTCAATCGCCCGTCTGGCACGCGAAAGAAGTGGTCGACTTGATGCAACGTGATTGGACCTGAGTCGATCAGCGGTATCAGTCGGTCTTCCACTTCCGCACGATTGGCGAGACGAGCCTTGATTTCGATGTTCCGCGGCACGGTGGTCTCCGTGAGAGTTAGACCATTTCGTCAGCGATGTAGCTCTCGAACGTCTGACGACGACGGATCGTTCGGGCTTCGCCGTTTTCGATCAGCACTTCGGCAGCCATTGGCTTCGAGTTGTAGTTCGAGCTCATGCAGTAACCGTAGGCACCGGCACACTCGATCACCAGCAAGTCACCAACGGTGGCGGGTGGAAGCTTCCGGGCACTTACGAAGCCACCTTCTTCCTGGGTGAAGATATCGCCCGATTCGCAGAGCGGACCACCGACGATCACGTCGTGCTCGGCTCCGATCTGCTGACCATCGAGGCGAGCGACCGAAATCGGATGATAGGCGCCGTACATGATCGGACGAGCCAGGTTATTGAAGCCAGCATCGGCGACGTAGAAGAGGTTGTCACCCATTTGCTTGACGGCACGGATCTCGGTGATCAGGTAGCCTGCTTCGGCCGACAGGTAACGACCTGGTTCGATTTCAAGCGAGATCTTGTGATCGAACGCCTTCTCAAGGTTCTTACGCGTGGCGTCCCACAGTTCGAAGTACTTGTCCAGATCGACGTACGACTGCGAGCTGTTGTAAGGAACCGGCAGACCACCACCAGCGCTGATGGTCTTGATGCTGCGGCCCACTTCCAGAGCGGCCTTCTCCATCGAATCGCAAACTTGCGACAAGTGTTCCAGGTCGGTGCCGCTGCCGATGTGCATGTGCAGGCCGGTGATCTGCAAACCGTTGGCATCGGCCAACAGCAAGCAGTCGTTCAGCTGTTCGTGCCAGATACCATGCTTCGACTGCTGACCGCCGGTGTTCGTCTTTTGGCTGTGACCATGACCGAAGCCAGGATTGATTCGGAGGGTGATCTCGCGACCCGGGGCCATTTCGCCGAGTTGGCGAATCATATCAGGCGAGCCGCAGTTGACGTGCAGGCCATGCTCGATGCACAGCTCGAGGGCTTCGCGATCGAAGATGTCGGCGGTGTAGACGATCGGGGCTGGTTCGCCATGGGTACCGTAACCAGCGGCCAGGGCCCGGCGAATTTCCCAGGCGCTCACGGCGTCGACCATCACGTTGTTGTCGCGAACCAGCTTCAGGATCGCCAGGTTCGAGCAGGCCTTCTGGGCGTAACGCACCACGTCAAACGAAGCCAGGTCCTTCACGCGCTCGATAATTTTAGCGGCGTCGTAGACATAGGTCGGGGTGCCGAACTGCTGGGCCAACTGCTTGACGGAAACTCCGGCGATTTCCTGGCGCGACGTCGAGAACGTGGGGACTTGTGGCATGTCGTTTACCAAACCGTGAAAGAGGGCATGAGATCAGAACTTTATTGTAGTGAGACACGCGTTTTCGCCCACCCGGCGCAAAAAAAGAGACCTTTCCAGGAAAGGTCTCTTTCAGGTTGATTTAACGGCTGATCCGTCGACCTTAGAAGGCCGGGGCGTCGTCTTCGAAGTCACCACCGGCTGGGCCAGCAGCGTTGGCAGCGGCAACGCCGGCGCCAATCGCCTTGATCAGGCCTTCCTGCATCATGATACGGATGCGGACGACGCGATCGGTGATGTCACCCGAGACGATGAACTTATCGTTGCCACCCGAGAGGGCTTCGATTGCTTCGTCGATGCCTGGCATTGGCCGTGGGCTGTTTTCCTTCGTGATTTTCAGGATTGGCAGAGCGGCCAGGTGCATGGCGAAGATCGACGACTTGGCGTCGGTTGCGGCCATCGAATCATCGATACCCTTCTTGATGCGAGCCATGGCGTCGTAGCCACCGACGATGTAAACGCTCTTTTCGCCAACACCCAGAACGACTTCTGGAGCATCGCCGAGGATCTTCTTGGCTTCTGGTGGAGCGTCGTCCATTGGAACCTTCAGCACGTGCAGACGAACGGTCTGGTGCGTGCCGGCGTTCCACTCAACCGGTGGCAGGCCATCTTCAGCAGCCAACTTGACCAGTTCCTTGAAGCCGTCTTCCACACGCTGGCCATCGGCAACGTGAGCGGCAGCCAGGAAGACACCCTTGCCGTCGGCCAGATCGACCGACATCACGCCGTCGATGCGACCCGTCTTGGCGGTTTCGATCAGGGTATCGATCGCGAGGTCGATCACCTTCTTGGCCGATTCCAGGTCTTCGCCATCCAGTTCGCCATCGGCAACCAATTGGCGGACAGCCTGATCTCGCAGATCGTTCATCTGCTTACCAACACGCTGCATGTCAGCTTCGGTCAGCTTTTCGGTGACCTGGAAGCTGAAAGCGGAAGCAGGGTTGGTGAACCCGGCGAACTCTGTGGCGAGGTCGCTGTTCAGAGCAAGCGACTTGGCGAATTCGCTGCCTTCACCGGCGGTGTAAGCGATGTCGAAGTAAGTACCCTGCTGGGTCGCGTCGACGTTCCAGCCAACGGTGATGTCTTCCAGTTCGGTGAAGATTCGATCGATGTCGGCCAACTGGTTGTTCAACTGCTCCTTACGAGCGGCGAACTCTTCGTCGGTTTCATCTGGTTCCTGTTGCAGCGACAGTTCGATACCGGTCTTCAACTGTTCGATGAAAACGGTGCGGTACAGTTCTGGAATGTTGCCTGGGAAAATCTTCAGAGCCAGATCGTAGTCGGCTGGCAAGGTCATCAGCAGTGCGGTTGGGTCCGCCAGCGGGTTGGCCAGCTTTTCCTGATCCATCGCAACTACGGCCCACTGACCGATCTGCTTGACGAAGACCGGCATTTGGCCCGGGGTGAACATCTTAACCCCTTCACCAACATCGGTTGGTGGACCGATTTGTTCGGTTCCGGTGGCAACCAGCTTGTCGAAGTCTTCGACAGGCAGGTAAGCGGTCGGAGCGAAGTCTTGACCGTTGGTCATCACCACCACGGCGACTGGTCGCGACTTGTCGATGCCGCCTGTGAAGGGAGCGGCCATGAAGGCTGCCATGCGACCGGCATCGGTCTGCTGAGCAGCGTCGGCCAGATACTGAACGTCGCCAAGAATCTTCTTCAGTGGAGCGACCGATACGACCGCTACGGGCTTCGATTCGGCGTCCTGGGCATGAAGGGCGACCATCGGCATGGCGGCAAGCAACAAGCCTGCGATAGCCATGCGACAATGTTGGATCAATTTGCTCACTGCATCCGTCTCCTGAGAGGGGTTGATTAATAAGATTGGCCTTCCCCCATCAAAAGCGCGGGAAGGGAAGTCGGCTGGTAGCCCAACCTCCGGGGGAATCTGTCCAAATGTACCGCAGACCGAGCGGCCGTTAAAGCCAAGGAGCCGAGGCCCAAAGAAGTTCGGCGCGTACATTTCCAGCAAGCTTACCACCGTTTTTCCGCGGAAGTTTCAACGGTGGGGCAAGATTCTTGGCGCAACGGGAAGTTGCGTCGCCGGAAATGGCTGGATGGACCCTCTGCCGTGGTAAGGCAGGTAATTTTCCCCAGAAAACCAAGGGTGCTACCGGAACAGACCCAGCCCTCGGGCAGGATTCGAGGGGAATCAAGCGAGAGTACAGAAGCTTCTCGCCGGGCGAGCTATTAACGCTCTCGGAAGACGATGCGTCCCTTGGTCATGTCGTAGGGAGACAGTTCGACGCGAACACGGTCGCCAGGAACGATACGGATGAAATGCTTGCGCATTTTGCCGGCAACGTGCGCCATGACCGTCGGACCGACGTCCAACTGGACACGAAAGCGGGTGTTGGCCAGTGCCTGGGTCACCGTGCCTTCGACTTCAAGAGCCTCTTCTTTCTTAGACATAACACTCCTTGGGGTTACTACTTAATGGACGATGCGCGGGAACAATGACAATCATTCCATCCTTAGTATATCGGGAAGCGTTGGGAAAGCAAACGCAGATCGCGTACCGGGAGCGTCCCCGCGGCACGCGATGTCAGACGAAAACCATGTTTTCGAGGCCGATTATTCGGACGTTTTCTCGGCTGGGGCGTAGTCGTACATGCGATAAGTCTTCGACTTTTTCGCCCCGCCCCGCTCCAAGGAAGCACGCGAGAGGTGGTTGCTTTCCAGCACCCACGAAAATTCGACTTCCTTCACGCCCCATTTTTTGATGTCCGGAACGAGTCGCTCCAGGATCACCAGGCCAATCCCCCAACGCTGATACTCGGGGACCACATTGGTCGAAATCAGACGCATGTTCTTGATCGCCTGCTTGTTCCATAGCAGCCGCATGAAGCCGAAGGGAAACAGCTTACCGTTGATCTTCTTAATACGCGGGTTGTAGTCGAGCATGCCGAACATCGAACCGATTACCTGGCCGTCGACTTCGCAGACCGAAGTCAGTTCGGGGACCAGCAGGTGTTTGAGGTCGGCCGCCATCTTATCGACTTCCGACTTATCGATAGGCACAAACCCCCACGTTCCGACCAACGATCGGTTGTAGATGTCGAGAAACGTGTAAACGTCTTCTTTGAAACGCTTCCGATCCATCCGCCGCAGCTTCAAGTTGAAGCGGCTTTTGGCTTCGTCGACAATGAACTGCAATTTGGGGTCGAGCCCCTCCAGCATGTCGATATGACCCCAAAACGCATACATGTCCTGTGTTTTGGTATAGCCGTAGTCTTCGATCAGGCGTTCGTAGTAGGGTGGGTTGTAGGTCATCATGAACGCGGGCGACGTATCGAACCCTTCGACTAGGGTCCCGACCTCGTGATTGAGCGAAGGGTTTGCGGGTCCCCGCATCTTGGAGATCCCTTTCTCCGCGAACCAGGCTTTCACCGCATCGAAAAGGGCACCACTGACTTCGGTATCGTCAACCGATTCCAAGAAGCCCCAGAAGCCTCGCTTCTCTTTGTAACGTTCATTGTGACCAACATTTAAAATCGCGGCGATTCGGCCGACGACTTCCCCGTCGCGACGGGCCAGAAAGCACTGGATTTCGTTCTGGTTATAGAACGGATGGGGAGCAAAGTTGACCAACTCTTTGAGGTTCTGACGCAGGGGCGGAATCCAAAGTGGATCGTCTTGGTACAGCTTCCACGGAAACTCTACGAACTCGCTTTGCTGCCGTTTCGTAGTAACTGGCTCAGTGCTGATTACTGACATTCGTCTCCGCTTTACGGAAGATGGTTCGGCGGTGATCACCGACCACAGTTGAGGGGGGCGTCTGAAATGGTTGTCCGCCAGCATCCCAAGCTGGCTTTCCGGTAGTGCCACGATACTTGCTGGGGCTACCTGTCGCAAACCCAGTCTGTAGCTGGCTATCGCTTAGTCCGATAGGGATTTTGTGTGGACGTTGAACCGCAAAAAACTGTGAATTTTGAAAGAACGTGCTGTTTACGTTCTCGAATTCTGCAATAATCTGAAGTTCGTGAGAACGACTAGGAACCAAGAAGTAATTACGCAATCATTCCTGGACTCTTTTTAAAAGGGTGTAGAATGATGCGTATCACATAGACGTACACTTTGAGATGAAGCTGAGGGCGCTCGCGTCCTTAGCATCGGCCCCACAGGCTCTGCCCCGTCTGTGGGGTTTTTTATGCGCCTTCTTCTGGGGCACCAACTTGCACTGGCGTAATGGCTGCTCCGACGGTCAGCGATGCTTCGGGCGAAATCAAAACATGCTCGCCAGGTTCGATTCCTTCGAGGACTTCGACTTCCAGATCATTCATCAGGCCGAGTTGCAGATCGCGACGTTCCAGCCGACCCGCTTTCGCGACGAATGCCTGCCAACTTCCCGACACATTACGGAAGATGGCAGATCGGGGAATGACGAGTGCTTGAGGCTTCTCGTCGGTGTAGATCCGGGTTTGAACGCGGTAGTCGACGCCCAGCCCCTGTTGCTCCAGTGCTTCGACGGTGATGCCTGAATCAAACCGCAAGATCACCAGCACGCGCTGCTGTTCGACCCCCAACGAGCTGACTTTGGTGAACCCAGCCGGGTAGACCCGTTCGACTTTCATGGCGATTCCCTCGCCCGCTTTTTTGCCAAGCGAAGGGCCATAAATCTCTGCCCGATCGCCTGCCTTGATATGGGTAGCATCCTGACTCAATACTTCCGCTTCGACTTCCAGTTGGTCTAACTGTCCAATCTCAAGCAACTTTGTTCCCCCGGCAACTTGCTGCTCGCTTGTGAGGTCTTTGGCCAGGATCACACCGTCGACTGGACTGGTCATCGTCGATCGTTCCAGGCGAAGCTGAGCCGTACGCAGCCGGGCTTCTGCTTCCGCTTTTTGTTGCTGTAGCACAGCGACCGAGAGGTCTTTGCGATCGATGTACTGCCCTACCATGCTAGGAAGTAGTCGCGTGGCGGCGTCGATGGAAAGGATCGCCTGGTAAGTGAGAACGTCGGTCTGGTATTCCGTTTCACTTTCCACCTTCTGTAGGTTCGCTCGATCGAGATCGTCTTCGGTCTTGGCCCCCTTTTCGATGAGCCGTTGAACCCGTCCGAGAAAGGTGCTGGCGTACTCGTAGCGAGAACGACTGGCGGTCATCTGTGTCTTGGCGGCTTCGACGGTGTTGACCATCGACTGCACGAAGTACTCGGCCTGTTGACGGGTCGTCTCTTCGACCGACTTGTCACCCGTTTCGCGGATCGAAGCTGCCAAACGCTCGACGGCCGCTTTCGCTTCGGCGAACTCTGCTTCGACGTCCTCTTGCACGATGCGTGCGACTTGCTGACCTTGGGCGACATGGTCTCCCTCTTCCAAAGAGATCTCGCCGATTCGGGCATCGAACGGCATCGAGATCACGTAGGTTCGCGGCAGCCGGGTCTTGCCTTGTTCGTCGATGTACTCTTCGATTGGCCGATGGGCCGCGACGACAACATCGACCGGCGGTCCGCCTGACTGGGTCAGGTACCAGACGCCGCCGACAACCAGCAGCAGGCCGACGACAATTGCAATCGTTTTGAACATGGTCTTTTCTCTCTTTGCGAAAACGTGCCGGTGGAAGGCACTCACTCGCGAACTTTCAACGACTCAAGCCAATTCATGCCCTGAATCCGCCATTGAACGACTCCATGGGCCAGCAGTGTGAAGGCCAACGCCGTGATCAGCGCACTGATCCAAATCCAATGGGCCATCACGATCGGAAAACGCACCAGATCTTGATCAATCATCTGCGTCATCAAACCAATCAACACATATCCCAGCGGCAACCCAAACAGGGCTCCGATTAAGTTCAGCACCAGGCTTTCTCGCAGAAACAGCAGCCCGATCTCCCAAAGGGTGTAACCCATCGCTCCCATCGTGGCGACTTCGCGCTGGCGTTCAGATAGGTTCACCAGCGAGGCGTTCAGCACGTTGCCGAAGAAGATCGTTCCGGCAAACAGAACGATCATGCCAATCGCCACGTTTTGATTCTGCACGATCGTCTCGCGCATGTTCTTGATTAGTTCCAATCGCGAGTTGATCGCTTCCATCGCCGGCATCTGCTTAAGCGAACGATACAGTTCGCGCTGAACGCTCTCGGCTGGATTGATCTTCAACTGGGCACCACTCATTGCGAACGACTCGCCCCGCAAGCGGCAGAGGTACTCGAGATCGGCATACACATTCAAGCCAAACTGGCTATCACTGATGGCGGTCAGTGGGATCGAAAGAGGATCGCGACGCCCTGCCTTTGGGTTCACTTCGACCAGGTCGCCCACCTTCAAATGCAGATGTTCGGCCAGCCGGCGTTCCATCACCAGGCCGACGCTCGGGATCAATATCCGTCGATCGTTTTGGTCGGTCGGCACGGTCAATTGAGCATCGCGCAAGATCCCCTGGATCGCTCCTTGACGCTGGTACGGACCATGCACAAAGTCGCAAGCGACGTTGAACAACGGTTCAGCGCGATCGACGCCGTGCAGGTGCGATAGGTCGTACCAGGCCTGCCGGTCCAAGGCATCCTTGAAGGTCAGATCGATGTCGCTGCGATTGCGACGCTCGAATTCGTCGCGGATGAAATACTCGGTGGCTTCCATCATCATCAAACCACTGACGAGGATCCCTGCCCCGACAGTTCCAGCGAACAGAGCAATCGCAGAGCGCGTTCGATGACGGACCATCGACCGCAGCGTCACACGCCAGCCCGGCGAAAGTTGATCCCAGAAGAGCGTGAACCGCTCGAGCAGAATGCGACCACCTTTGGCAGGCGGCTCGGGACGCATCGCTTCCGCCGGCCGCAACAGCAGCATCTGCCGGGCACCATGCACACTGCCAAGCATCGCGCAGACCACGCTCACGCTCCAACCGATCAGATGCGTCTGCGGATAGAAATCGTTTCGCAGGTCAGGGAACTGAAAGAAGTTCTGATACTGGGCCAGCATCCCCATCGTTACCAACGTTCCCAGCAAACTCGCCAACAGCCCGGCGATCAGCCCGACCGCCGCTCCAAACTGCAGAAAGTGCAGAAAGATCGTCGCATCGCTGTAGCCAAGTGCCTTCAGCGTACCGACGGTGGTTCGCTGCTGTTTAGCAAGTCGCGTCATCAGCACATTTAAAATCAATGCCGCCACAATCAAGAACATTGTGGGCATGAACGCCGACATGCTGCTGAGCTGGTTGATTTCGTTGCTGACGAAGTAATTCGAGGTGAAGTCTTTCAGCAGCGTCGAACTAATGAAGCCAGATGATTCGAGTCTCCGCTTGGCGAGTTCCATCGCTTCATCGGCCTGCCTGCCGATTTGCGGAGTGAAGTGGCCGACGACCTGGTTCGCGGCTCCTTCAAAGTCGAACAGCTCTTCCATCTGCTTCTGCGGCAAATAGAAGACGCCGAAATTCTCTGGGTCGGGCGTCAGGCTGCCGGGACCGATCAGGTACGTGAACTCGGCACTGATCGCGGTCCCCACAATCAGGAACTGCTCGCGGCGATTGTTCAGCAGCAGATGCAGCTTCTGTCCTGGATGGAGACGGTTCGCCTCGGCGAACTTGTCGTTGACAATGACTTCGGGTTCCCCCTTGTCGGTGAAGTAGTCGCCTCGAACCAGCACGATGTCGTTGGTGACTGCTCGTCTTTGGTTCGGCATCGAGATCACCGTGCCGTTCAGCGGACGAACGCGGTCCTCTAAATCGACGGTCACGGGAAACTGGATGCGAGGTTCCCAGTTCCGAATGCCATCGATCGAGTTCAAAACATCGAGTTCGGCCAGGGGGGCTTTCTTCAGGTCGATCCAGAAGTCGGCCATCTTGCAGTGGCGATAATAGCGATCCTTCGCGGCACGCATGTTGTAGAACGTCGACTGCATGCCGATCAGCAAGGCGGAGCCAAGCATCATGATGCTGATGATCGCGATCAACAAACCGCGGGCAGCGAGCAGGTCGCGGAGCAGTTTCCGATTCAGGATGCTCACCAGACCACCTCGGACGGTGGCAGAGGTTGAGCGTTCTCATCGATCTTCACGATCTCGCCACTGCGCAAATGAATCACGCGGCTGGCGACATCGGCCAGTGCGGTGTTATGCGTGATGATCAGTACCGTGGTTCCCAGGTCACGATTGAACTCGAGCAGCAGTTCCAAGGCACTGATGCCGGTTTCGAAATCGAGGGCACCGGTTGGTTCGTCGCATAGAAGAAGCTTGGGATTCTTGACCACGGCCCGAGCGATCGCGACGCGTTGTTGTTCCCCACCCGAAAGCTGCGAAGGAAAGTGGTCCATGCGATCTTTCAAGCCAACCTTTGCCAACATCTCTTCGGCATCGAGAGGATGGTCGGCCAGTTCCGCGGCGGAAAGAACGTTCTCGAGTGCGGTGAGGTTCGGCACGAGGTTATAGAACTGAAAGACGAATCCGACATGCTTCCGCCGGTAACGCGTCAGGGCTCGCGACGAGACCTTCGCCAGATCGATGTCGTCGAAGAGGACGCTGCCATGGTTGGGCTGATCGAGTCCGCCGATCAGGTTCAAGATGGTCGACTTGCCAGAACCACTGGGGCCGACCATCGCCAGGACTTCGCCGTCGTAAACATCGAACGATAAGTCCTTGAGCACCTCGACCTTCACCTCGCCCATGGTGAAGGTGCGCTCGACGTTGCGGACCGTCAGCAGAGACGGTCGAGACGGAGGTTCCTCTTCGACAGGATTATCGCTCATTCCACCATGTGGGGCTGTGGATGCGTTGCGTGTTCGCTTGCCCAGATTCGCGGGGCAATGCCTACCTTCCTTAAGGATATTCCATAACGAAGGAGGGTTCATCCAGAAATTGCCCGCCGCGAAAGATTAACCTTTGTTCAGGCTAAATCGGGTGTTTCTGGTGCAAATCGATCCGAAAAAGACGCAATCGCTGCGGTTTGCCAGGTCCGGTTCAGCCGAGCGGTGGTTCATCCTCCGGCGGCTGTATCGGAGGAGAACTCCAATTCGGGAACGGCACAAAAGAGCTTCCCAGGCAGCGCAGGAAGTAGTCGAGTGAGTAAACGGTCGCTCCAAATACAAGGGCGAAGCCAGGGCCGAGAGTCAACGCGGATAGGGCTCCGATCGCAAGGCTTAGGCCCGTCGAAAGGAACAGGGCACAAGCAAATATCAGCGGCCACATGCCCCAGGTATGCCCATATTTGCGATACAGAAGCGGGAGCGTGACCGTCAGGCAGATGCCGCTCATAAAAACAATTCGAGCCAACGGCACCGCAGGCGTGAAGGGCTTATCCACCGCCAAGCTCCAGGCAACGCCCGCCACGATGATGCCGATGGCAAGCAAGAGCCAGTGGGCGGTCGACATGCGGACCGTGTAGCGCGAGCGTGACGTTTGCAGCGACAAGAACAAGTCGGCAGTCAATGTCATGATGAAGGCAATCATCACGCTTGCTGCGAAGGAGTCTACTTCGGTCTGATGCAGTCCTCTGGTCTGGTAGGCGGCGAAGTAGATATACGGGACCAACGCAGAACTGAAGAGCAATCGCTGCCCGAGGGGCGCGTTGCCGCAGCCAAGCCAGACGCCAAAGACAATCGCTTGGATCATCAAGACATCGCGCAGCAGCGCCGCTGATAGGGTCAGCGCCAAGAGGGAAAAGATCACGGCCGCCAACAAAAACACCGACGAGAGAACCCCCGGCGGCGAATTGATCTGCCCTGGCGGAGGCGGCGGCAGAAGCTCAGGCCCAACACGAACGGTCGAGGAACCGGAGTTCGACCCCTCGACCGTCGCTGGAGATGCAAAAGGATTCGGTTCGTTCATGCGAAGTACCATAGAAGATATGGAAGTACTTCGATAAGTGTAGTCGAACGTTACCGACGCGGTTCTACCCCGTGCAGCTTTCGCACAAAGAAATCGCGCGTTCGACGCATGCCGTAAGCACTGCTGCCGCTGCCATGGCCACCGCCAGGAACGACCAACAGGTCGAAGTCCTTATCAGCTTTGACCAGGGCGTCGACCACTTGCATGGTGCTGGCCGGATCGACGTTGGTATCCATCTCGCCAACGATCAGGAACAAGTCCCCTTTCAGCTTATGGGCATTGACCACGTTCGAGCTTTCTTCGTACGACTTGTCGATGGGCCAACCCATCCACTGTTCGTTCCACCAGATCTTGTCCATGCGGTTGTCATGGCAACCACAGTCCGAGACCGCGGCATCGTAGAAGTCGCCATGGAACAGCACGGCGGCCGTGGCATTCTGACCACCGGCCGAACCACCGTAGATGCCGACCTTATCGAGATCCATGCTGGGGAACTTCTTCGCGGCGGCTTGCATCCACAGAATGCGGTCGGGGAAACCAGCGTCCTTCAAATTCTTGAAGCAAACGTCGTGGAACGCCTTGCTGCGATAGTTGGTTCCCATGCCGTCGATCTGCACGACGATGAAGCCCAGCTCGGCCATCTCGCGTAGTTGGCTGCCGGTGCTGAACTGCTTCGGCACAAATGCCCCTTGCGGCCCAGCATAGATGTACTCGATCACCGGATACTTCTTAGCCGGATCGTGGTTGGTGGGGAAGTAGATGACACCATAAATATCGGTCTCGCCATCGCGAGCTTTCGCCACGAATCGTTCGGTTGGCTTCCAGCCGGTTTCGATCAGCTTCGAGCAATCCCCCTTTTCCAGTTCGCACACCAGCGAGCCATCGTCCGCTTTACGCAGCGTGTGGACCGCGGGCATGTCGACCCGCGAGTACTCGTCGATCAGGTAGCGTCCGTCAGGCGAGTACTGGATTCGGTGGGTTCCGTCCCCTTCGGTCAGCATCGTGAGCTCGGTACCGTCGAAATTGACGCGGCAATGGTGGATGTAGTAAGGGTCCTGGCCTGGCACGATGCCGCCTGCCTTGAAGAAGATCTGACGTTTCTCGGGATCGACCTTCTCGACTTCGCGCACAACCCAATCCCCTTCGGTGATCGGGTTCTTCACCTCGCCCGACTTGGCGTCGACCAGGTAAAGATGGTTCCAGCCGCTGCGTTCCGACATCCAAATCAGTTCGTTCGACTCTGGCAGTTCTTCCAGGAAGACCTTGTTCGTCCAGTCGATGAAGGTTGGTGACGTTTCGTCGATCAGCGTCCGAACCGTGCCGTCCGCTTGAATCGCCAGGTAACGCATCACCTGGTGACCGCGTTGGTTGTACAGCAGGCGGATTTCGCTGCTGTCCTCTTCCCATTTCACACGATCGATGGCCCAGGGATTATCCATCAAGCTGTTGTCGACGGCGATCTCTTCCATCTTTTCGATGTCGAACAAACGTGGCCGACGAAGTCGGATGGCATCGCCTGGCTTGGCGTACGACAGCGTATGAACCTTCGGTTGAAGTTGATCTTTCGGAGAGGACTCGACGATGGTGATCTCGCGCTGATCGCCCGGCGTGGTTTCCATCACCAAAAGTCGCTTCGAGTCAGGCGACCAGTAGGCGTTGCCTTCGATGAACTTCTTATCGGTGCCACCCTCGGTCAGTTGCACGCGTTCGCTGCCACCCTGCTTTTGCAGCACGAGGTTGTGGTCTTCGATCGCGACGTTCCACTCGCGATTGGGCGAGAGGCGACGCGAACCTTCGCCCGAGGGGCGACCACGGCGGCGGCGTGGCATGTCCCACGCATTCTTGCCGTCGAGGACCAACTGATTGTCGCCGTCGGTTGCTTCATAGATCGAAAGGGCCTGGCCTTTGGCATTCAAAACCATCCAGACATGCCCTAGAAACGTGCGCTGAGTGAACTCGCCGCCTGCTTTCAAATCGTCGTAAAGCTGCGGGCGACCTTCGCGATTGATCCAGAACACTTTGATCGGTTCAGCCGAGGAGTTGACGATCTTCATGCTGACTTCGCCACCCTTATCGACCGAAGGGTAAGGACGAGTCTGCGACGGTCCGGCCGGCTTGGCGGCATCTTTGTCGGAAGGATCGACCGTGCTCAGTGTGTTGCTTTCCAGTTCAAAGCGGTATAGGGTCTTCTCGACGTAGAAGAGGATCGACTGTTGATCTTCCGCGAAGGTGATCGTGCGGAACGGAAGCTTCAGCGGTTCGATCTCTTTGCCCAGCTTTTCGCCCAATTGCTGAGCGAGCTTGGCCGAATCGAAGGCCGCTTTCCGTGTAGAGGTTGTGGCGTCGACCAGGATGAACTCGTTCTGGTTGTCACCCAGATCGACGCGATACCAGAAGCGATCGCCGTCGGGCAGCCAATGTGGTTCGACCCGCGTCTGGGTTACTTTGCCCTGAGCGGCCCGGTAAAGACCTGCCATCCGCTCGTAATCGGCAGCGGTACCTTGAGCAAAAACAGTCGTCGAAAAAACAAGCAGACAAACACCAGCCAGCAGGCTGCGAGAAGGTGCGAACATCGGAAACCATCGTGTTGAAGGATACGGTGGGGGCCGTCCGGGGTTGTTTTCATCATAGATCGATTCAGAGCAACCACAACAGAAAACAGCGCTCCCGAAACACCCTTTACGGCGACTACGCACAATTTGCACTGACGACTGGAATTTGCGCATAGCATCGTGCAAGCTATGGACGGGACGAATGGTTCCCGATGGCACTTACCCTGGAAGTTTCAATGGCCGACGACCAGCAAGACGATTGGCAGATGGAAGAAGCGGCGCCTCAGCCGGTCAAGCGGGAAGAGGACGACCGGGCGAGAATCACCCTGATCGACATCATGGCCTGCGTGACGATCGGAGCGGTGAATGCTGCCTTGTGGCTGCAAGACTTCGCCGACAGCAACCTCCCATCACTCTATGTTGTTGTGGAGTGCTGCTTGTTCATCAGCTTCACGCTGGGGGTCACCGGGTTGTTCTTGTTCGCTCGGCGCTGGTTCCAGGGAAAGAAGACCGACTTTCAGCCAGGGCATTGGATTTTGTGCCTGGTAGGTAGCGCACTTGTACTCCAGACGGTGATGTCGCTGATTCGACGGGTGTTTCGGGAAGCTTTAGAATTCGACATCGACGGAGTGAATACGCTGCTGCTCTTGATTCTGGCGGTGCAAGTTATGGTCGAGGTGTTGTTGTCGATCGGGGTAGGGATTCTATTGCCGGTGCGGAGGCATTGGCGGTGGTGGCTTGTGTTCGTGGTGCTTGCCGGGTGCATACAAGTGCTAGTTCTGTTTTCGTACATCCTCCAACTTTACAACTACAGCCCTATTTTCAGCAGCCTGTCGTTTGCCAATACGATCGTTGCGATTGGCGTGCTGGTGGGGCTGGCGATCTGGGATTACGCGACGAAGGAAGGTCCGCGTAACGAACTGCACTGGGTCGGCATATTCGTCGGCATAATCGACATGGTGCCGACGATCCTGATCTATTTCATGAACATGATGTAAGTCGCTGGCGGTCGCTACGGCACCAGTTCCGCTGCCATCCGGGCTGTGCTGTTGGGATGGTCGTTCAAGAGAACGGCGCTGGCTTTCCGCGTTTGCTCGGCCCATGCGTTGTATTGATCGGCATTGGCAGGAACGCGTTTCGCCAGTTGCTTCAGGTTACTGACCGCCATCGCGTTGCCACTCGGCAACGCCCCATCGGTGAACAGCTTGCCGCGGACGATCAAGTCCGAGTGATCGTCCGGCGTGAAGTAATAACCGCCCCCGGTTTCGTCCCAGTAGTGGGCTTGTTGAGTCGCTTGCAGCTTGACGGCTTCGTCCAGCCAACGCTGTTCTTCGGTGGCTTTATGCAAAGCAAGTAGCCCGTCGATCAGCATGGCATAGTCATCAAGATAAGCGGTCGGTTGATTCCCCTTCGTTTCCGGCGTGCGCCGCAGTCGGCCATCGTTGTTGGTGGCAGTCTTCAGCAAATGATCGGCTGCCTTGGCGGCGGCTGCGGTGTAGCGCGGTTCGTTTAGAATTCGGCCGGCATCGGCGAGGCCGCGGATCATTTGCCCGTTCCAACTGGTGATCACCTTCTGATCGAGAAACGGTTTCTCACGCTGGTTGCGAAGTTCGAGCAGCCGTTCTTTCAATGCGACTAGCTTGTCCGCTTCCGGAGCACCATGGAACTGCGGCACGAAGTACTTCTGCTCGAAGTTGGGTTTGCCCGTCATGCCAAACGCTTGTTCCGCCAAACGTAGCTGATCGGCCGAGAGATCTTGCTGCAACTGCTGCGGCGTGAAGCGATAGAAGGCGCCTTCTTCTCCTTCCGAGTCGGCGTCCATGGCGCTATAGAACGTCCCTTCAGGGCTGGTCATCTCGGCCAAGACGAAGTCGGCGATGCCGCGTGCGGTGTTGGCGAACTGCGGTTCCTCGAGCGTTTCCGAAGCAGCGGCATAAATCGAAAGGAGTTGTGCGTTGTCGTACAGCATCTTCTCGAAGTGTGGAATCTTCCAGTGGCGATCGGTGCTGTAACGATGGAAGCCTCCGCCGACCTGATCGTAGATTCCCCCTGCCGCCATTCGCGTGAGCGTTAAGCGAAGCATATTGGCCGAGGTAGCGTGCCCGGCCTCGGCTCGCTTTAGCAAGTAATAGAGGTACGAAGGCTGCGGAAACTTCGGTAGCTTGTCGTTCGCTTCGTCAAACTCGAATCCACCAAAGCGAGGATCGAATTCCTTCTCCAGGGTTCGATCGAAGGTCCGTACAATCGCGTCCGACTCGGCGAGGTCTGGCGGAAGGAGCGGACGGCCGAGCACCTGCTTCAGTGCCCGGGTCACGTTGTCCCCCACTTCGCGAAGTTGATCAGGCTGTTCGATCCAAACCAGTGCAACCCGTTTGAGCAATGTCGAAAAGCCTGGCTGCACGGCGACTGCCTGGCCGTCGGCAACGGGGACTTCGCGATCGTTGGGTGGCAGATAGGTTGTGCCGATAAACGGTTTGCCTTCCGGCGTCAGAAACACATTCAGCGGCCAGCCGCCTCCGCCTGACATGATCTGTGTGGCCAGCATGTAAACGGCGTCGACGTCGGGACGTTCTTCGCGATCGACTTTGATGCAAACGAAATGCTTGTTGAGCAACTCGGCGATCTCTTGGTCCGAGAAGCTTTCTTTCTCCATCACATGGCACCAGTGGCAACTGGCATAGCCAATCGACAGGAAGATCGGTTTGTTCTCTTGTTTGGCCTTGGCCAGCGCTTCGTCTCCCCAGGGATACCAGTCGACCGGATTCTCGGCGTGCATCTGCAGATAGGCACTCGTTTCCAGTCGCAGACGATTCCCCTTGGCAGGCTCTTCGGCGTAAGTGAATTGTGCGAAGACTATCGCCAAGAATGGAGCCGCAAGAACGAAGTATCTCATGAGAGGTGGCCTTAAGGTGGGGAGCCAATCGGAAGCATTTCCCCCGAGGATAGGCGATCCGAACCAGGAAAGCGAGCGATGAGAGAGGTGATTTGCCACGATTGCGATGTCGCGATGTCGAAAGGCTTTATGCCAGAACATGTCACAGGACTGCTCCAGCAGCAAACGCGCTGGTATGACGGCGAGCCGACCGCAAGGCGAATGGGGACGGCGATCTTCAGCAACCAGGGAGTTTATCTGTTGACGACGTACCGCTGTCGCGATTGCGGGCAGTTGAAGTCGTACGCCGACCCGGAAGAATAACTCGCGTTGTGGTGAAACGAGAGGCCATGCTATGTTGCCAATCTAGCTCGACTGGTCTTCTGTTATCTGGAGAACGCGATGCGACGTTTTGGATGGTTCGCCCTTTTGATGATTGGCTTTGCAACGACGACCGCAGCTGCCGAGCCGCCAACCGAAGGTGTGCCGGTCTTTGTTCGCGGAAGTCATGGTCCGGAAGTTCAATACATCTCCGGGACCGCGCGACGTGCGTTGCCACTGTACTGCCGGATGATCAACGGATCTCTCCCTCTATGGGAGCTTCGCGCTGGCCGACCACTTGGTGTGCCGCTGCGCAGCGTCTCGGTCTCGCCCATGATTGTGGAAGAAGAAAACCTACTCGGCTTTGCCCCGTAAGCTCTCGATGACGATCGATTGTGGTGCGATTGACGCGGTATCGCAGCCAGCATGCGATTCATCGCGGTCTTTTAAAATTCGCGTTGCCCTGATTCTTAATCTGGTGCTACCTTTCCCCTTCACCATGATTGCAGCACGTATCTCAGAAGGTTGAAAGAATGGCAAAACTGAAGAATCTGCTAGCAGGCTGTGTCTTTTGTGCACTGGCTTCCACCGGCTTCGCAGAAGAAAAGTCGAAGGTCGCAACGCCTAGTCAGGATACTTTGTCAATGTATCACAAGGCCCTGACGGATCGACATTATCACACGGCCGAATTGCTAGCTCGGGGTGTGCTCGACAAGTATGGTGAGGAGAATGAGTTTGGACAGGCGATGCTTTCCGAACTCGACGCTTACCGCGAAGTGACCGAAGGACCACGGATAATGTCCACGTATGTTCGCACGATCGAGGCCTATGACTTGTCCTCGTACGAAGGCTTCGCCACGACCGATCAGCGTGTCTTCAAGACTAACCTAAAGACGTTGGTCGAAGCGATCCGCCAGGAAGTCGGTCCCCGTTGGGATCTGTTCGAAGTTCAGGCTGACCCATTTACTACGAATTTGAGCGTACTCGTTTCAGCACCGCAGTTTGTGCACGAAGCGTTCGCCAAGCATCTGGCTGAAATGCGGTCCGCTCGGCAAGAGGAAGTGGCGAACTAACCGGTTCGCTTCCAAGAATCAAGTTCCGTGGCAAGCGGCCTGAGTTTCCTCTGGCCGCTTCTTTTTTGCCGCGGCTGAATTAGTAAGCGTCGCCTGGAACGACTTCGCCGCCGGAACGTGTGGCCAAGGCCTGGTAGACGTTCAGGTCGATCGTTTCGGTGATCAGGTGAGCCGAACCGTCCGCAAAGACAAAGTTGGTCCCGGCTGGGTGACGGCTGCCGAAGTCGTCGAGGTGGTGATGTTCTTCGCCATGGTCGTGGTCGTCATGCTCTTCTTCGTACTGGCTGTTGGGAGCATGGTCGGCGATGCCGAGAATTCGAGCCATCGCTTCTTCGCCGCCACTGACCGAACCGACCCACGTGCTGAACAATGGTTCGGAACCACCGCTGATCGAGGTCGCACGTTCGCCGACCATCATCGTGTGGCTGGTACCGTCGGTGATGTCTGCCATGCGGCGCTTGGCATTGTGGCCGAGCATACCGTTGCCATCGCAGCGCTGACCGGAAGCCAGGCCTTCGCAGGCATCGAGTTCGGTCGTACCGAAGCAGCCAATGTAGTTGGCCGAGGCGAGGTCGGTTAGATGGCTTTCACTTTCGTCGTGCAGCTCGAACACTTCCGGCGAACGATCGCTCGGGCAGGCATAGGCCATGATGATCGTTTCGCGAGCGGCCTGGTTGCTTGGGTCGGTGATGTTCAAGTTGTAGTTGATCAGGCTGTCGGCGATGTTGCCTTGTTCCATCTGCGGCAGAATCAGCGAAGCCCAGCCCCAGCCTGGTTGGCCTTCGGCGAGCGGCGTTTTGTGATCGCTATCGGTCGCGATGTAACCGCTGGGGAAGGTCAGGAAGGTGTCGTGATAGTTGTGCATTGCCAGGCCCAACTGCTTCAAGTTGTTGAAGCACGAGGTACGACGGGCAGCTTCGCGGGCTTGTTGTACGGCCGGCAGAAGCAAGGCAATTAAAACACCAATGATGGCGATCACGACCAGCAGTTCGACGAGCGTGAAACCTTTGCGTTCGGACATATCTCGAATTCTCTTTGTATGGGCAACCGAAGATGCCATGGCGGCATCCCGGGATATTGTTGGGACAGATATGGATAGCGTCGCGCGGCAACCCGCCTGGTAGTCAGGGCAAGTCGGCACACTGATTGGCAATTGGGTGAACCGATGCCTATGCGGAATCAAGGTTTCCCAAGAATCACGATCGAGCAGGAGACCTGTTCGATCGTTAGACACGCGCATGTAGACGCGTGGCGCGAAGAACTACGCTACCGGCGGAGCCCGGGGAGAATTCGGACCGAGCCACTTCTGCGTGGCGATCCGCTGCGAGTAAGGAACCAACTGATCGAGAACAACGGCCTGAACGACCGTATCTGAAGAGGCCGGAGCAATTTGCCCCAGGGCCAAGTGTTGGCAAAGCAAACAGCCATCGACCACAATGCCATGCTGGTGGTCGGTATCGTTCCAGCCAGGACCGGCCGGAGCTTCCGACGAGTCCGCATTGTGATGGTGGTGATGATGCGAATGATCGTGCGTGTGGTCGTCGTGATCGACTGCGGCGACCGAGTGAAAATGCCCCGGCAGGTGCGCGTGCTCACAGCCCGACCAGGCATGGATTACCTGACCGAAAAGCTGCACCACCATATAGGTGGCAATCAGAGCGTAACTACCGAAACGTCGCATCAGACCTCGAATCAATTCGTAGAGTGACGGGCGAGCCGTCCACAGCGAGAGTCTATTCTAACTACGAAACCCCGTAGAACTCAACGCATTCACGAACACTTCATGGCGAGTTTGCGGAATATACCCACCAACTCAGGTGGGTGGAAATTGCTTGACACCCCTGGGGATTGCGGTACGCTGCCAGCTTTCCCACCCCGAGAATCTCTGCACAAGGGCATGAAGCAATGCAAGCACACCTGAGGACACTTTGGCGAGGATTGGCCGTTGTCGCCCTGCTAGCCACCGGCATTCCGGTCCAGGCCCAAGACACCGGGCAGAAGGCTCCGGCGATCGAATCGGTCGATCAGGCGGTTGCCAAGCTGGTCGAGGAAGACGTCGTTTCCGGGGCGGTGATTCTCGTTTCTGAAGATGGCAAAGTGGTTCATTTGAGCGCCATCGGTGATGCCAACATCGACGCCCACAAGCCGATGACGCCCGACACGATGTTCGCGATTGCCTCGATGACCAAACCGATCACTGCGACGGCGCTGATGACGCTGGTTGAAGAAGGGAAGGTGAACCTCGACGATCCGGTCTCGAAGTACATCCCTGAGTTCGCCAACGTCAAGCTCGATGGCAAGCCGCTCGACAAGCCAATCACCCTTCGCCAGGTCCTTACGCATACGTCGGGGCTGGGTGGCGATCAACGCGTGGTTAAGTCGCTGGAAAACACCGGCAAGGTTCTCGCCGAACGACCGCTGCGAAGCGTCCCGGGAACCAAGTGGGAATACAGCCCAGGTTTGAACGTGGCAGGTCGCGTGATCGAAGTCGCTTCGGGCAAGCCGTACGCCGAGTACCTGCAAGAGACGATCTTCACCCCGTTGAAGATGAATGACACCACCTTTAAACCGACCGACGAGCAAAAGCCACGCATCGCCACCTTGTACGCCAAAGACAAAGATAGTGGCGAGCTGAAGGAAAACAGCAGTTGGATCGGCAACGTCGAAACCGATCCCTATCCGAACCCAAGTGCCGGACTGTATTCGACGGCCCGTGACCTGCAACGGTTCTACCAGATGATGCTCAACGGTGGCTTTCTGGGGGACGCCAAGATCTTGTCGCGAGACTCGGTCAAAGAGCTGACCCGTCTGCAAACCGGCGATATCGTGACCGGCTTCACCCCAGGCAATGGCTGGGGACTTGGCTACTGCATCGTGCAGCAGCCCCAAGGCGTGACCGCGGCACTCAGCCCCGGCAGTTTCGGCCATGGTGGCGCGTTCGGAACACAAAGCTGGGCCGACCCAGTTAAGGGCCGCATCTTCCTGCTCCTCGTTCAGCGATCGAACCTGGGTAATAGCGATGGCAGCGATCTACGCAAGGAATTCCAGAACGCCGCTGCCGCCGCGTTGAACGAATAAGGTGCAGAACGCATCTTCCATCTGAACTAAACTAGACATGCCATCGTTGGCCCTGCCGGCGGTGGCATGCTGTTTTTTCCGAGAGTTGCTTGCCGAAAGGCGGGATCCAAAATAGTCATGTTTCGCGATCGATTTGCCTTTCTGCTGTTGCTGCTGGCATTGCTGCCGGCCGGTGCGATCCTGGCACAGGCCGAGCCTGATCCACCGCTGGTCGACCCATTTCGCGAGTGGCGAGATGTCGAAAAAAATTCTCTGACAAAATCACGATTCGCGTACGTCGACGGCGATCAGGCCTGTTTGTGGCCGGAAACTGGGCAAAGGATGCTTATTCCGGTGGCACGGTTATCCGAAGAAGATCGCGAGTGGATCGCTGATCATCCGCTGCGGATTCTGCGGGGAAAAGTGGTTTTCGTGGCGGATGGCGACACGATCGGTGTGCTCGACGCCGACAACCAGCAGCGGCGTGTGCGGCTGGAAGGAATCGACGCACCCGAGAGCAACCAGGCCTTCGGCAACAAGTCGAAGCGAATTCTTTCCGACGCCTGTCACGGCAAAGAGGTTCTAGTGGTTTACACCTCGGAAGATCAGTACGGACGGATCCTTGGGCAGATTTACGTCGATGATCGCTGGTTGAATCACGACCAAATTGAATCGGGCATGGCCTGGCACTACCGCCATTTCAGCGGCGACGCTCACCTGGCGGAGCTTCAAAAACAGAGCCAGAAGGCCCAGAAGGGTATCTGGAGCGATCCGAATCCGCAGCAACCTTGGCGGTTTCGGCTCGACGAAAGACGACGTCGAGAAGCGGAAGAAGAGAAAGCCAAGGCGGCCGAGATGACGGCTCCGACCGGGTTCTGGCTGAATAGTTCGAGCGGCGTTCGGCACAACGCCCAGTGCGACCACTACGGTAAAACAAGCCGTGGTCGCTACTGCACGGCGGAAGAGGGAAAGCCGTGCGGTATCTGCGGCGGGTGATTAATCTCACCAACGCCGTTTCTAATTCGCCTCGCTAATCTTAGGTAGCGGGCGTTGCTTTCTTGTTCTGCTGGTTGTTCCAGAATCGCGTCCAAAGACCAATTCGGCGAACCATTGGCAGGATGGTGGCGGCAATTTGATCTGGGCGAATGGTCTCTTCGTGATGAAGGAACAGTGCCCGAGCGAGCTGTGGAATGTGCTCGCCCTTCTTGGCCTTGGTCATCCGACGATGCCATGGACCGAGAAGATCGTTCTTGTATTCCGATGGATTCCAAAGGTCGATATCGGTCAGTCGGCCGACTTCAGTCGGACGCTTGGCGATCACGGTACCGAGAAACATAAACCCTTTCGGGAGTGGGCTTTCGGCGTTGTGAATGGCCTCGATCGGCGTAGGTTCCAGGAAGTTAAGATTCGGTAGCGATTCTGGTTGAAGTGCATCGGCGACTTCTCGCAGAAGATACGCTCCGCCAGCCATTTGTTCGTCTAAAGAGACGACAACAACGGCTTTGTGGCCCATTGTTTGGGTTCCTGATTCATAAGAGTGTTTAGGAGAGTTACTCATAATTAACGCTTAAATTGGCCCTTCTCCGCAAGGTGAGATGGTGGAAGTTTTTCGCTTCTTTACCATTCCCTCGGAAATTCTTTCGAAGCCGCTTTCGCGTCATCCTCGGCGAGGCCGGGTATGCAGACTAGTTAGGGTGCAAACGGCGTGCCTCTTAACTGTTAATATTGCTAGCCGTTATGCTGTCAAACACACTTCGCCCATCTCCTATTTTTGACGTCGGCAATCGTCGAATGGGAGAAACAGCAAAAACCAATAAATAAAACTTTCTATTGCTCGGGTCCCGCGATAAGATGGCCAGCTCCTGCCAAAGATCTTCAGCGTTATTGAGCTGAATGACTCTTATCCATCTCTCCCTCTCCTTGCTTCGCCCCGGAGGTCCCCATGGCCCGTGCAAAAGGGTTTACCCTCGTTGAGTTATTGGTTGTGATTGCCATTATTGGCGTCCTGATCGCCTTATTGCTTCCTGCTGTCCAGCAGGCGCGCGAAGCGGCTCGACGTATGCAATGCTCGAACAATCTCAAGCAGATTGGCCTGGCCATCCACAACTATCACGACACCTACGGCAAGTTCCCCAGTGCGATGATGCTCGACAAGGCTCGCCTGGACGTGAGTAGCTGTCCGGAAGGGAAGTGTGGAACCTGGGCCTGGACGGCGTTCCTGCTTCCACAAGTCGAACAAAGCAACCTGTACGATCTGCTGCAGGTCGGCAAGCTTCCGGGCGAGGTCTCGCTGAACGATGCCACTCGCCTGGCGGCTGCCAAAGAAGGCTTCGACGGCTACCGATGTCCTTCCTCGGCCAGTCCCGATCTGAACACGGCTCGCAAGGTGCCGGCGGGTAGTGGCGACGGAAGTGCCGACTGCACCGGAAGCGGCTGCGTCGAGATTGCCTTAGCCAACTATATCGGGGCGAACGACAGCAACACGCTCGATCGCGATACCTGGAATGGGTTCATGGCGAAAGACACCAACGGCATCGTCTTCAAGTTCGCCGACTTCACCGACGGAACGAGCAACACCATTGCCATCGGCGAACGAACCTGGCGACTGGCCGATCGTAACTTGCGAGCTGCCACACAGCTTGTGGCCAACGGCGACACGGCCAACCATAGCCTGCAAGGCAATTCGTATGTCGTGGGGGGCGGACGCTGGCCGTTGAACTGCACCAACTCGCAAGATTGCGATCGTGGTTTCAGCAGTAATCATCCGGGCGGCGCTCAGTTCTTGTTCCTCGATGGTTCGACCCACTTCCTGGCGGAAACGATCGATCACGACACCGACTCGGCCGTCGACAGCGTTTACGAATACCTCATCTGCCGCAATGACGGAAATCCGATCGGCGAGTACTAATCGCCAGTCACAGTTTTCCTTCTTCTCGCTACGGCATCGAAAGTTGAGGTCGCTATGGTACTGCGTTCATTCGCATTGGTTTTGCTTGGTTTCATGTTGGCGGGTTGTGGTTCTTCGGGACCGCAACTGGGGACGGTCGATGGCACGGTCACACTGGACGGCAGCCCCCTGCCCCAGGCCGTCGTCGCGCTGGTTCCGGTCGAAGGTGGCCGGACAGCGGAAGGGATCACCGACGACTCAGGTCACTTTGTGATCGAGTTCGCCGCCGGCTCGAAGGGAGCATTGCTGGGGGATCACGAGGTCCGCGTGACGACGTTTCGCGAGAAAGTGATCGGCGACAATGGCCGAGTCGAAGATCCTGGCGTGCCTGAAAAGGTGCCGGCGAAATTCAATCGCGAATCGGAGCTGATCCGCACGGTGGAAGCTGGCTCGAATCATTTCGACCTCGAACTGACCAGCAAATAGCAGGCGTTTGCATTTGCCGACAGAGCGGGTTATTTTCAGCCAAGAGCATTTGCACTATTCCCTGCCCCATTTCCTCCTCGAGATACTGCATCCCATGAAAGTTCTGTCGTTCTCTTTAGCCTTGGTGTTGGTTTCGTTGGTGCTGCCTCTTTCGGCCGCCGAACCGGTCGCTCTCGATCTTTGGCCCGAGGGCAAAGTTCCTGGCCTCGCTGCTGGCGAAAAGGAAGAGATCGTCGAAGAGATGGACGAACGCATCGGCAGCCGCGTCACCAAGGTGACCAAGCCGAAGATCACCGTCTACAAGCCTGATCCGAGCATCGATACCGGCGCCGCCATCGTGATCTGTCCTGGCGGTGGTTACAACATTTTGGCCTACGATCTGGAAGGGGTCGAAGTGGCGAAGTGGTTGAATGAGATCGGCGTGACCGGTGTCGTCTTGCACTATCGTGTTCCTCGGGCAAAAGATGGCGAAGCCTACGTCAATCCATTGAAGGACGCCCAGCGAGCCATTCGCGTGACGCGTGCTCATGCCGAAGAGTGGAAGATTGATCCGAACAAGATTGGGATCCTCGGTTTCTCGGCGGGCGGCAATCTGGCTGCCGTCGCTTCCAACGCCGACGAGAAGACCTACGAAGCAGTCGATGAAGCGGACCAGTTGAACGCTCGTCCTAACTTCAGCGTGCTGATCTACCCGGCCTATTTGAATCCGAAAGACAAAGACACCGAGCTAACCGAAGAAGTCGCCGTGGATGAATCGACGCCGCCCGCCTTCATGATTCATACCAGCGACGACCGCATCAGCTCGACCGGCAGCATTGCCTATTACCTGGGCCTGAAGCGTCTGGGTATTCCGGCGGAACTGCACATCTTCCCGCAAGGTGGACATGGCTATGGCCTGCGTCCAACCGACAAGCGAGTTACCGGCTGGCCAGAACTGGCGACCGGTTGGTTGAAGACTGAGATCCTGGCCGAAGGCAAATAACCGTTCGGTTTACAGGCTTCGCAGAAAGCTGAGCAGGTCATTCAGTTGTTGGTCGGTCAAATCGCTCGACAACTGATGGCCGTGGATCTCGAAGACATCTCGCAACGACGTCGCCCGGGCATCGTGGAAGAACGTATCACGATGTCCGATCCCCCGGAGCGACGGTGGATTGAACTCGCGGTTCCCTTCTTTGTCGTGCATGCCGACGTCGTACGATTCTCGCGAAGTATACAGTGGCGGGGCGTGGCACTTGATGCAGTTGTTCTGCAGGAAGATCTGCCGGCCATGGGCTACGGCCGCTTCGTCCCGGGTTTGCTGCAATTGATCGATCGGTGGTGGCAGCGGAAGGCTGTTCACATAGGCTGCCAGGGCCGAAGTCTCTTCGTCGGAGAGCGTCCGGCCATGCATCGTGTTCTTCACCGACTTATGGATCTGAGCCTCCATCGTGTCGCTGACTGCCAGCCAGCCGAATGGCGCCGTGTCGGCCTTGCCCAGCAGCGAGAGTATCCGCTTCGGGGCGCCGTACGAATTGTCGCCGAGGTTGTCGCTGCTCAGCCCGTTGGTATGACCATCGGTATGGCAGCTATGACAAGACATCCAGCCTTCCATCGACAGCCGAGCATTGTGAAAGAGCTGTTCACCTTGATCGACCAGCTCTGGCTTTCGCGTCGCCCCGAGCGAGATCTTGCCGATCGTCTCGGCCTTCTCGACATCGACCAGCGAGATGGTATCGTCGAAGCCATTAGTCACGTATGCCAGGTCTTTCTCAGGGGAAACAACGACCGAGGTCGGATGCTGCCCGACCGATACGCGAAACAAACCAAACGCTTCGTACTTGCCGATGCCAACTTGGCTGGTACCGCCCATGGTGACGATCGCTTGAAGGTCGTCGATCACGGCGATGTCAGTTGGGTCGCCGCCACCTCGGCCGGGCTCGCCGATCGGGTGCATGAAACCGTTACCGTAGAAGTCCCCTTCCGGGTCGAGCACCATGTCCAACGGCACCCACCGCAGCTCGTTGCTCATCAGCAAGCCCCAGTGGATGTCGTTCTCGTTGGTAACCGCCAGGCTGTTAAGAAGCTGGTGTGCCAGGAGCAATTTCGTGCCATCGGGCGAAAGGGTCATCGCGCGGATGTTGTGCGCAGGGAACTCGCGAATGTATCGGACTTCGAGTGTCTGCGGATCGACGTTGGCCAGCTTGCCGCCGAAGTTGTCGCCGAGCAGAACCGTTTGGCCATCCGGCACGAACAACACGACCCGGGGAGCAAACGGCAGGACGCGCTCTTGGGCAACGACCAGTTGGTCGCTTGCCACATTCAGCGAAACCAGTTTGCGAGGCCAAAGGCAACTGACCACAATCTGCTGCCCGTCTGGGCTGACATCGGCTTTGACTGGGGAGTGTGGGAGCTTGGCCTTCGACTGAATCGCCAACTGCCCGTCGACGTGCGACAGCAGAATGGCTTCGTGCGATTGGCCATCGAGTGCGACGTAGCGGTTGTTCGGCAAAGGCTGCAGTTCCACGATCGATTGGCCCACTTGCCATTCGCCAAGCAGTTTCCGCTCGGCCCGGTCGACGATCGAAACCGTTCCGGTGCCACGGTTGGCGGTCAAAAGAAACTGTCCATCATGGCTAAGGACCAAAGCCTCAGGCTTTCGTAGCGCCGGCTGCGACGGATCGATGACCTGGGCAGGTGCGGCCTGGCAAAGGCTCGCAAGCAATAGCGTGGCCGAGAATGCAGCGAATCGAATCATGAGCCCAGTCGTGCGGGAAGGATCGGCGGGTGGGAATCGTTTAATTTTCCCATAGCAGCCGATCTGGGACAAGACAAAACAAGCCGCTTCACCTTGGGTGAGATGCGTGCTTTGTCCCAAAGGGGGAAGTACAATAGATCGTTCCTACCCCAAATCTGGAGATTCACCCAATGCTAACTCGACGTACAACGCTGGCTTTTCTGACGCTTGCGGCGGCTGCGCTGGTCCCTCAGGGCCTGTTTGCCCAGCAACATTCCAAGGTAATCGACCTGACCAAGCCCAATGCCCCGCTGCTGCGGTTCTACATTGGGACTTACACCAAAGGGGATAGCAAAGGGATTTACGCCAGTGATTTGAATCTGCACGATGGGACCCTGTTGCCCCCTCGCCTGGTGGCCGAGATCGAGAACCCCTCGTTCCTGGTAACGACCCCCGATCGCAAGAATCTGTACGCGGTTGGCGAGATCTCGAACTTCGCCGATCTAGACACGGGTGCCGTTTCGGCCTTCGCGATCGAGGAAGATGGTTCGCTGAGGTTGATCAACCAGGAAGCGTCCGGCGGTCGTGGCCCTTGCCATGTCTCGCTGCCACGCAGTAAGAACTTCCTGATGGTCTCAAATTACGGTGGCGGCTCGTTCGCGACGCTACCTCTGGGGGAAGAAGGGCAGCTTGCTCCGGCAACGTCGCTCTTCCTGCATGAAGGATCGAGCATCAACGAAGGTCGCCAGAAGGGACCGCATGGCCATGGCATGTACCTGGTGCCGGGCTCGCTGTTGGCACTTTCGGTTGATCTTGGTCTCGACAAGGTGATGATTTACCGCGTCGTCGATCCTAAGACGGGCGAAATGAAGCTGAACGATCCTCCGTTCATCCCTGTGAAGCCCGGCTCGGGCCCGCGTCACTTGGCGATGAATGATTTGGGAACGCGTGTCTATCTGCTGAATGAAATCGACTCGACGCTGGACGTTTATGCATTCGATCCGTCGACAGGTGCCAGCGAACACCTGCAACGTGTCGCGACGCTGCCGGAAGACTTTGTAGGAAACAACACCACAGCGGAAGTTTACATTCACCCCCGCGGCCAATGGTTGTACTGTTCGAACCGTGGCGACGACAGTATCGTGACCTTCCGGATCGATCACGAAACCGGCCTGGTGCTACCGATCGATCGGACGAGCACCTTCGGCAAGACTCCGCGTCATTTCCAGATCACTCCCGATGGTCGCTACTTGTTGGTGGCGAACCAAGACACCAGCAACATTGTCGTGCTGGAGATCGATCAGAAGATTGGTACCCTGAAGCCAACCGGCAATCAGATTCTGGTTCCCAACCCTTGCTGTATCGAGTTCCTGCCGTAAAGAAGTTGCCGTCCGCTAGGACGCCGCATAGAGACAGTAAAGGATCACCGTTGCGTAATCTGGCGATAGGCGACGTGCATGGTTGCCTGACCGCACTCGAAACCGTTTTGACGATCGTCCAGCCTCATAAGGACGATCGTCTTTTCTTTCTCGGCGACTATGTCGATCGGGGCCCCGACTCTCGTGGAGTGATCGATCGAATCTTGCAGCTTCGTGAGCAGCACGAGGTGACCTGCCTGATCGGCAATCACGAGATCATGATGCTGACCGCTCGCGAAGACCAAGGGATGTATCTTTCGTGGCTAGGCTATGGCGGCGAAGAAACACTTGCATCCTATGTCGAAGACGACGCCGCGGATGGGAGCCTCGACCTTGTCCCCGAGCGGCATTGGCAGTTCCTGAAATCGATTTGCCAGCCTTACTTCGAAACCGACGACACCATCTTCGTGCATGCGAACGTCTTGCCCGAGGTCCCGCTCGATCGCCAGGACGAGACGACTTTGTTCTGGAACCGCTTCACCAACCGCGGGCCGCATCGAAGTGGCAAGAAGGTGATTTGTGGGCATACCTCGCAGAAATCAGGCCTGCCGCTAGATGTTGGCCACTCGATCGTGATCGATACGTGGGTCTACGGCGACGGTTGGCTGACCTGCCTGGATGTCGACAGTGGTCATTTCTGCCAGGGGAATCAGGAAGGGAAGCATCGACTGGGAGTGCTAGCATAGGGAGTGATTTATCCACTTTCTGTGTGGCAAAACCGCGATATCAGCGAGTGTTCAGCCTTACTTATCTGAACCCCGTCGGTTCCTGCGGCTTGACCTTGACCCTTAATGCCAATCCTCCTATCGTTTTCGCTGACCGTGCCGGCACAAATAGGCAGGAAGCCACCTAAGTGCCGCGTGGACCACGATTGAATAATTCAAGGATGTCAGGGATGACGACAGCAAAGAATGGCATGGACGCGACCGGTGTTTCTCAGGTTCCACTGCTCGATATCAGTCGTGGCAATGCACCGCTGAAAGAAGAATTCATGGCGGCCTTTGAGTCGGTTCTCGACTCAGGTCGATTTCTGTTTGGCCCGGATGTCTTCCAGTTGGAAGAAACCTGTGCGGCCGCTTCGCAAGCCAAGTTCGGTATTGGCTGCGCTTCGGGTAGCGATGCCCTGTTGTTGACGATGATGGCGTTGGACATCGGTCCTGGCGATGAAGTCCTCGTTCCGAGCTTCACGTTCTTCGCCACCGCCAGTTGCGTTTGGCGACTGGGCGCTAAGCCAGTGTTCGTCGACATCGAACCAACCTCGTTCAACATCGATCCTGCCCGGATCCAGGAACAAATCACGCCGAACACCAAGGCGATTATTCCGGTTCACTTGTTCGGCCAATGTGCCAACATGACCGAGATCAACAAGATCGCCGCGATGCATGGCATTCCGGTCATCGAAGACGCTGCTCAGGCCATCCTGGCGGAACACAACGGTCAGCGAGCCGGCAGCATGAGCCTGGCTGGCTGCATCAGCTTCTACCCGACCAAGAACCTTGGCGGGATGGGTGACGGCGGCATGCTGGTCACCAGTGACGAAGATTTCGCTGCCAAGCTGAAGCTGCTGCGAGGTCACGGCATGGAACCTCGTTACTATCATCAAGTGGTTGGCATCAACAGCCGCCTCGATACGCTTCAGGCGGCTGCCTTGAACGTGAAGATGAAGCACATGGTCAAGTGGACCGACATGCGTCGCGAGAACGCTCAGCGTTATCACGAACTGTTCAGCCAGTGTGGTCTCGACCTGGTGTTGAAGCTTCCGACCGAAGAAGCAGGCAACACGCACGTCTGGAATCAGTACACCATTCGCGTACCACGCGGCGGACGCGATTCGCTTCGCAAGCATCTGGCCGATCTGAAGATCGGTAGTGAAATCTACTACCCGGTTCCACTGCATCAGCAGCAGTGCTTTGCCGGCCTGAAAGAAGAACTGTCACCGCTGCCAGAGACCGAAAAGGCTGCCGAAGAAGTGTTGGCGCTGCCGATCTTCCCGGAACTGACCGCTGTCGAACAGCGCCACGTGGTTTCGTCGATCGCGCGATTCTACGGCATCGAAGCGAGCCTCGAGACAACCGCTCGTCGCAAGTCGGCCTAGGCCACAACCGCACAGGTTTAACGAAAAGGCGACGCTTGCAAGAGTGTCGCCTTTTTTGTTTTCGAATGGCAATGCTACTTAGTATTCGCCGACGATCAGGCCATCGTCACGCAGTAGCAAGTTCAGAAACGTTCCGAGCTCGACCCCTTCGGTCAACGACTGGCCGGAACCATCGCACAAGGCAATATTCACAATGCCTGGATGGAAGCTGTAAGGCTGGCTCTTGTTCGTGTGGCCAATGAACTTGTAGATGCCCGGCTGCTCGTCGATGGTCGCTTCCCAGGCCGCTTCGGCGCTTGGGTCGTACGCATTGGTCGGCGTCGATGGATTCGACTCGGTGCCGATGCCACGGTTCGTGCTGCTGGTGCTCGCGGTCAAGTTGTCGTCGCGATAGGCTCGCATCTTCACGCCATCGCCACCGCCGGCCCAGGCCTGATTGATACCGGTATCGGCGACCACTTTTCCTTTGACCCAAAGCTGCGGGGCTCCACCACATTCATAGAACATCAACGTGTTGCTGAAGCCGTCGGTGATCTCGCCTGCTTTGGCACCCTTGTTCCGAGGATCGGTGTTACGCGAGCCGGCTGGGGTCATGGCCGTGTTCATGTTCATCTGCGGCTGGCCCGGCTGATAATACAGCGGGTGCCCAATCGGACGCATCGAAGGAATCCGAGGCGTCGTGTAATCGGTCGCTTGAACCGGGAAGTCACCAGCACTGTCGCTGGCGATGATCGTTCGATCGCCTGGCGAGCTAGGGCACTGAAAGACCGACAGCGCCGTGTTGAACAAGGCCTTCGCTTCGGGCGGCCAACCGGCACCGAGGCTGCCGTTGTACCCGTAAGGCTGACCTGGGTAGACCAATGCATTGAGCTCGTCCGCCAGGCGAGGCTGTTCGACGTACGCCAAGATGCGCCACAGCGAACCCGTTCGGGAATAGGGATAGTAGCCGTAGGTGTGCTCGAAGTTGGTCATCCCGAGCGAGATCTGACGGAGATTGTTTTTGCACTGCATCCGCCGAGCAGCTTCGCGTGCCTGCTGGACGGCCGGCAGCAGCAAGGCAATCAGAATGCCGATGATGGCGATGACGACAAGCAGCTCGACCAAAGTGAACGCGCGCAGTCGTCCCTGGGACCGACTCATTTTTCGGAGCATAGTTGAAGTCTCACTCTTCTAAGTTCGTGGGGTTTGAGTCGAGACGGCCGAGGTGGGGTTTTGGCTCGTCTATGTGAGACTGGCTGCCGACAGATACTCGATCTCAATAACGGGTTGGCGGACGCAATCCTAGCCCAATCAAGGCATCCCACAAGAGGCGAATCGCGCAATGCAGAACGATTTCTTGCAAATCGTAAGTGCCGTTATGCCAACGAGTAATATCTATAGAAAGAACATTGTGGCTCCCATAGAGTTTCTCTTGGGATCATGCCATGGAGCTGTTGGCGTGTAGCCTGAAAAAGTGGTGTCGTTTCAGGCGAGAAGCTTAACGAAACGGCTTCCAGAGTGGCTTTTTAAACAGGCCAGGGCGTTCGGTCTGTTGGGCATCGTCGGCGGCTTCTTCCGGTTTGGAAGCGGTCCGTGGATTCGGAAGCGGTGCGGATGCCGGGGTCCAGCGAGCCGAGTCTTTGCCTCGCAGATCGATCTGGATGTTTTTCTTCTCTTGCAGCACTTCGCCCCGATCGTTGGTGTACCGAACGTGGAGCTGCAGCGATTCGTGCTCTGGCTTCCCTTCTGACCACGGAATCTTCAGATGAATCCCTTTGCCCAGCAGCGTTCGTTTGAGGTACTTGGCCGAGTCGGTGGTGTCGTAGTCCCAGCGCCCGACGAAGGCTTCTTCGCCCGAGTAAGCCGGATCCAGCAGCACAACCGAAACCGGGCCTGGCGAATCGACGTACTGGCCTGCCTCGTTTTGCGGTTCGATGACCACCATCACCCCTTCATCCCCAGGCACGCCGTCGACATCGTAGCCGCCGGTCAGCTTCGGGTTGAGTACCATCTGGGTGATCACGCGGTCGGTAACGACTTCTTCGTTGGGATCAAACTGTTGTAGCACCGGGCCATCGAGGAACTCTGGCCCTGGGGCGACCCCTTCTAGGTCTGGCAGGTCGCTTGATTCTCCCAGTTCGATGACTGGGCCTGAAAGATCGTCGACCCCCGGACGAGACGAACTCGAACGTCGATTGAACGATGGAGATGGCAGCGAGTCGGTCGCGGCACTGGCCGTTCCTTGCGGAAGGCCCAACTGGCGACGGAGGGTTTCGTTTTCGCGGCGGACCGATTCGATCTGCGATTCCTTTTGCTGCACCACATCCTGCAAGGCATAAACCTTGTCTTCCAGATAGCGCAGCTCCGACTCGAGAAGCTGCACCGACGAATCGGTCGTGCGGCAGCCACCAAACATGGCAATCGCGGCGAGGGCAACCAGTGCGAGTCGAATTGGGGTGAAACGTGATAGCACGTCGACGAAACTTTCCCAGGAATTTGGCCGGTTGAGGTGTGGAAAAATTAAAGTTCCGGCCACGCGTGCGGCATAGGTACGAAATATCAGAATCCAGGTCAAACCCAATGCGCCAGTTTGGTTCCCATGATGTCGATGGAATTTGTTTGACTTGGCATCCCGACCGGATAGCCTGATAAGCGAATCCCTCCTTGGCAGGGACATCGCTAGCATCTTGTCCGAGGTCTCTTCTTATGTCGACGCGTACCTTTGTTCTCTCGGTTCCCTCGCTCGATCCGATCCGCGAAGCGATTGCTTCCGGCGATCAGCAACTAGTCGACGCCTTGGTCGAGGTCACGCGTCTGGAATTGGAAGAAGAGTATGGCGAGGAGCCGGACGAAGACGAGCAGGAAGAGATCGACGAGCAACTTGAAGAAGCCCGCGAATCGCTGCAGGAAATGATCCTTTGCGAAACGCCACCCGACAAAGAACCAGGCGAATGGAATTACCTGGTAACCGCGATGATCGATCACCTGAAGTTGGAGAAATTCTGGAAGTACCCGATCAACGAAGACTGGAAGCACTATTACATTTGGGACCCCTACCGAGCCGAAGTCGAAGAGCAGATCGCAGACGATGCCCAGAAACTGCTGCAGTACCTGGACGAAGGCCGCCCGCTGCGTGGCAAAGCGATCGAGCACGATGGCTGCGTGTTCGCGTGGTTGTCGCTAGCCGAGGTCGAGACATTGCTGGCCGCACTCGAGCCGGTCGATCCGTCGAAGTTCAGTGATGAATTCTTTCCTGACTTTCACGAGCAACTGCTCGGAACGCTACGAGGGATCTCGAAGCGGAAGCACGAGCTGTTTCTGAAAGCTCACTAGTCGCTCTAGCAATTGAGAAGAGTCTATCGTGAATGCGCTGCTAGCCTTGCAGTGCATCGTGGGCGAATGCAGGAAGGAAGCCCTTTGTTTTGCTGGGTTCTCTTTCGCCAGCACAACAATGATTGAAACCAGCGTTTCGCCACGCCGATTCTATACTGCATCCCCACTGAGAATTCGTTCAGTTGAAGGAATTATGAAACTAGCGAGTTTCAGATGAAAATGCATAGGTCTCTCCAGTGGCTAACGACGCTGGCTATCCTTGTCGTTACGCAGCCACTTTTCGGGCAGGATATTGTGCCCGATTCCGATGTCGAATTGCGCTTGTCGCAACTCGAAGCGGAAATACAAATGCTTCGCAACCAAGTGAACACCCCTTCCACCGGCACTGTCCCGGCGCAAGAGGCAGGCTGGGTCGTAAACGCCGACAATATTCTGGTCCCTTGTGTCGACTGCGCACCGGCCGACAAAAAGAAGTATCCAACCGTCCAGCTGACCGGCTTCTTCCATCTCGACTCGGTCTGGTTCGGGCAAAGCGGCAACAACCTGGCAACGGTTGGCGACCTGCAAGATGGTTGGGACTTTCGCCGCGCTCGTTTGGCGGGCAAAGGCAATCTGGCCGAAGACTGGTCGTACATCATGGAGTTCGACTTCGCTGCCAGCCAGGCAACGTTTGTCGATTTGTGGGTCACTTACTCGAACGCTCCCCTGCTCCAGAACATCCGCATCGGTCGTTGGCGTCAGCCTTATGGCATGGATGAATTGACGAGTATCCGCGAAATTCCTTTCCTCGAACGCTCGTCGAGCTTCTCGATGGCGCCGTTCCGGCAAACGGGCATCGGGTTCTTTGGGAACAACGAAGCCGAGTCGGTGACCTGGGCGAGCTCGGTGTTCCGGTACCCGAGCGATGGCTTCGGCGACAATGCCGGCGACGATGGTGGTTATGCCGGCGCTGGTCGTATTACGGCATTGCCGTTCTATGCGTGCGAAGGGGAACAACTGATTCACGTCGGTGCCGACTACTACTATGCGAACCCCTCGCGAAACTCGGTTCGGTTTGCTTCGCAGCCTGAAATCCAGGTAGTCGATACCGCCCCGAATCCAAACATCAGCGTGCCACCATTTGTCGATACCGGCAACGTGCCGGTCGATTACGTCGACTCGTTCAACGTTGAGCTTGCCGCCAAGTATGGTCGCCTTGTGATGCAGTCGGAAGCGCGCTGGACGACGCTCAATCAGCGTGGTGGCGGACCGACGCAAACGATCGAAGGTGCCTATGCCCAAGTTCGCTATAGCCTGACTGGTGAAAGCCTGCAGTACAACAAGAAGAGTGCCGTGTTTGGTCGCGTCGTACCTTTCCACGACTTCGATCCTTACTGCGGCTACTGGGGTGCCTGGGAACTGGCGGCACGCTATTCGTTTGTCGACTTCAACGGCGATTGGCTTTCGGCCAACACGCCACCTAGCCCAGGGCCAGGTCGTCAGATGAACGACGCTACGCTGGGCTTGAACTGGTATGTGAACGCGCACACCAAGTTCCAGTTCAACTACATCAACTCACGTTTGAATGATCCGACGCTCGGCGTCAGCTCGGCCGATATTTACGCCATGCGTTGCCAGATCGACTTCTAATCCGCGAGGATGGAACGCACGCTTACCGACATCAGGTCGCCACTTGGGGCGGCCTGATTTTGTTTCGAGGCGGCTGTTAAGCAACACCTCTCATGGATGGTAGTTTGGCGAATTCGTTTG
The DNA here is from genome assembly GCF_039541315.1 of Bremerella cremea. Classification (GTDB taxonomy): domain Bacteria; phylum Planctomycetota; class Planctomycetia; order Pirellulales; family Pirellulaceae; genus Bremerella; species Bremerella cremea. The sequence goes on from NZ_BAABFZ010000003.1 coordinate 2,471,671, forward strand.
ACACGCCCTCGGAAAAGGGTATTTTCGGGACAACCCCCATGTGGATGTTCTGCCCCCTTTCTAAAGCGTGGACATGTCAACGCGAACCGAACTTATCTCTTTGCCTTCGATACAACCGCTTAAGGTGGCCGTCGCCTCGGGCGATGAAGATCTGGCCGATCACCTGACGCGGCTCATCCAGGACGATCTTGCTGCGCTCTATGGCGAAGACGATGTCGACGCCGAAGAACACGACGAGTTTCAGGCGATGGTTCAAGAGATGATCTTGAGCAAGTCACCACCTACCGAAGAGCCAGGCACCTGGCAGGCACTCATTCGGCGGCTGGCAGTGCTCTGGAAGCTGGACGTTAAATCCGACTACTCGTTCAACCAACGTGGCTGGCATCATTACGGTTGCTGGGGACCGTATCGCAAGATGCTGACCGGCTGTATCACGGTCGATTCGTTAAAGTTGCTCGAGTACCTCGACCTGGGGCGGCCACTCCGGGGCAATACGGTAGAAGACGATGGATGCCTGTTCGCGTGGCTCGATCCAGACGAAGTGATTCGCCTCGAGGAAGAGCTTTCGAGCCTGGAGGAATCGGCGATCGTGATGGAAGAACTGCAAGACTTTCACGAGTTGCTGACCGAGTGCTTGGATGAAGTCGCCCAGCAGCAGCACGCTTTGCTGCTCTTGGCAAACTAAACGAACCGGAACGAGAGATTTACATGGCCTCCGAGTTTCAACGTGTCGCCAGCTTTGGCAACCCAGCGGAAGCACATCAATTGAAGGCTGTGCTCGAGGAGCAAGGGATCCGCGCCTTTGTGGAAGGAGACGAAATCAAAACAGCTCTCAGCTACATTGGTGCCATTGGTGATGTCAATGTGATCGTCTCTTCGGCCGACATTACCGCTGCGGCGGAAGTACTGGAGCAACTGCGACAGGAAGCGGACCATCCTCCTGGAGAAGCCTGGTTTTGCGGCGAATGCCAAGAGGTCGTCGACGCTGGGTTCGATGTGTGTTGGAAGTGTGGCGAGAGTCGCGATGAAGTCGAAGCAGAGATGCCAGTGACCGCCGGCCATCACGTCGCTTCCGACGGTAGCGAATTAGACCAAAACGTTCCCCGGCCTGGTTTCTCGGCGAGCATCGACGCGGCCAATCCGTTTGCTTCGCCGCGAGAGAACAATCGGGGAGCCTTGATGCCCGGCAAGCTCGACGAGGTCCAAGACGAAGCAGAAGCAATGTTGAAGCGAGCCTGGCGGGCTTCGATTTTCGGACTGTGTGGTCTGCCGATATTCGCCAATCTGTATTCGATGTATCTGCTAGTTCTCGCACTTCAGCAGACGCAGCAATTCACGCCGGAAGGGAACACCCGCTTCTATCGAGCGTTTGCATTGAATATCGTGGGAGGAGCGTTCTGGGGCGTGATTCTCATGGTTCTGTTCTTACGATGGTGACAACCGCCTGGCGAAGCATGTCGCGATGCAAACCTTTTTACCATCCCGTTGCCTGCGCCCGTTCATTCGGCACTATTGGCTGAGCCATAACAGTCCGGCGACGACGCATTGCATTCTGCCAGATGGTTCGATCGACCTCGTGGTTCAGTGGAACGGAAACGAAGTCGCGAGTTGGTTGTTTGGTACCTCGACCGAAGCGACCGACATCTCGCTGGGGACTGGTAACCATTATTTGGGCATTCGCTTTCGCCCAGGACAGGCTCGGCACTTCATCGACATCGGAGCCCAGGCACTGACCGACAACGCGGAAGAGGCCACTCCCCTGCTCCGCTTTTCCCTGGAACCATTATGGGACGCGCTCGACGACGGCTCGCATGGGAAGCTGCTCGATGGCATGTTGCAGCAACACCTACATCACAGCTCGCCGGTTGAGAAGCCAATTGACGCCGTGGTCGATTGGATCGAACGCTCGCGAGGGTCGGTCTCGATCGCCGAGGCCGCAGGCATGTATGGCAAGAGTCGTCGCCAGTTGGAGCGTGACTTCCTTGACCTGGTGGGCGTGTCGCCGAAGCTGTTTGCTTCGATCGTGCGGTTCGAGCAGGTCACCCAGCTACTGCGTCAGCCGCAGCTTGCTTTGGCGAGTGTGGCTTTGAACTGCGGCTTCACCGACCAAAGCCACATGACCAACGAGTTTCGCCGCCTGGCAGGCTGCACGCCAAAGCGATACCGCCAGCAGCATGTCGCATTCTTCCAAGACGGTGCTGACGCGTCTGCCCAAAATGACTCCTTTCACCAGTAAGTTGGTTCAGGAGATTCCCAATGAAGCTTTGGTGCGGAGTCGTTACGGAAAAGATCGCCGAATCGAAGGCGTTTTACACACAGCTCTTTGGCTGTGAGATCTTGTTTGATGAAGACTGGTTCGTCCTATTGAAGCTAGGCACGAGTGAGCTTGGCTTTCTGTTGCCGGGCATGGAAGGCCAGCACCCGCTCTTTCAGCGCGCTTATGCCGGCGAAGGGATGTGGATCACCATCGATGTCACCGACGCCCAGGCCGAACTGGCCCGGATTACGTCCCTGGGACAAGCGATCGAGCAATCGCTGCGAGACGAACCGTGGGGTGACCGGCACTTTGTATTGCGAGATCCGAACGGGATTGGAGTCGACATTGTGCAGCGGATTACGAGCCCAACGGAATGACGCCGACGGGCGGTTGTGATACGATTCGGCGAACTGGTTGCGTTTCGCTTTCCTGCTAATGGCTTCTCGATGTCACGCCCCCCTGTCTATCGCCCGATCTCCTGGTTGGGAACGATTCCTCAGATCGTCGTTTACAGCGTCGTCTGCGGAACGGTTTATGCGATCACCGGCAGCGTCGATTGGGCGATCTTGATCGGGATGCCGATCATGTTGATCTATTCGATCACCAGCCGTTACGTGGTGCCGTACCATCACCGCCAAGGCGTTCACCTGATGAGCCAGTTTCAGTTTGAAGAAGCCCTGGTCGAGCATCAGAAGAGCCTCGAGTTTTTCGAGAAGTATCCTTGGATCGACAACTTTCGAGCGGTCGTGCTGATGTCGCCTTCACCGATGAGCTACCGCGAGATGGCCCTGTGCAACCTGGGGAATTGTTACCTCCAGTTGAGCCGTTGGCCTGAAGCGCAGTCGCACTACGAACAGGCCCTGAAGATGGGTCCGAAGAATCGCCTCGCTCAACAAGGCTTGCGATTGGTCGAGAGCCAGATGGACGGCGATGCGGCCGAAGGCGAGCCGGAAGAAACGCCTTAGCGAATGAAAAAAGCCCACACCAAAGTGCGGGCTTTTCTATTCAATTCGCCGAAACGAAAGCAACGCTTACTTGCTTTCCATGTGCTCGACGACCTGATCGATCAAGCCGTAGTCGGCAGCTTCGGCGGCGCTCAGGAAGCGGTCGCGATCGGTGTCGGCTTCGATCTGTTCGATCGGCTTGCCGGTGTGCTTCAGCAAGATCTCGTTCATACGCTGCTTGATGCGCTTGAACTCGGTTGCGTGAATCAGGATGTCTTCGGCGGTACCCTGCATACCGGCCAGCGGCTGGTGGATCATGACGCGGGCATTTGGCAACGCGTAACGCTTGCCGGCGGCACCGGCGGTCAGCAGAACGGCACCCATCGAAGCGGCCTGACCGATGCAGTAGGTCGCCACGTCGCAGGTCACAAACTGCATGGTGTCGTAGATCGCCATACCGGCGCTGACGCTACCACCAGGGCTGTTGATGTACAGGTTGATGTCGGCCTTCGGATCTTCCGACTGCAGGAACAGCATCTGAGCGACGATCAGGTTGGCAACTTCGTCGTTCACGCCGGTTCCCAGAAAGACGATGCGGTCTTTCAGCAGGCGAGAGTAGATATCGAAAACGCGTTCTTCACGACCGCTTTTTTCCACCACGTAAGGGATCAGAGGCATGGTATAGACTCCAGTTTCTGGATGTTGGATTCGGAATATCAGATCAAATCAGGAATGATGTTGGTGTGGGCCTGGGTGCCGTTGGCAGTGGTCCGCTCGCCTGGCTGACGAGAGTACCCGTTCCCATGCCCAGTCGACTTAGTCCTCTTCACCGGCCTGATCTGCAGGCGGCTTGGTGAGGATCTCGTCGACAATCCGATATTCCTTGGCCTCGGTGGCGTTCATGTAGTAGTCGCGATTGACGTCTTTGGCGATCTTGTCGATTGGCTGCGAGCAGTGATCGGCCAGGATCTTGTTCAGCTCTTCACGAGTCTTGATGATCTCGTTGGCTTGAATTTCGATGTCGCTCACCTGGCCACCGACACCGCCGTGTGGCTGGTGAATCATGACCTTGGCGTGTGGCAGGATGAATCGCTTGCCAGCGGCACCGCCGGCCAGCAGGATCGCACCACCACTGGCGGCCAGACCGACGCAGTAGGTTGCCACTGGGCACGACAGCATGTGCATGGTGTCGTAGATGGCCATGGTCGCGGTGACGCTACCGCCAGGGCTGTTGATGTAGAAGTGGATCGGCTTGCGGCGATTCTCACTTTGCAGGTAAAGCAACTGCATGACCAGCTGGTTGGCGTTACCGTCGTAGATCTCTCCTTGCAGGAAGATGATCCGGTTTTCCAACAGCAGATCGTTGATCGTCATCTGACGCTGCCGCTGGTATTCAGAGGCCATCGCCATAGGCTCGGCAGAGGCATGAGGAAAATGAGAAAACATGGTCGTCGATCCTTCCATTACAACGTGCCGTCAAGGACGCCGCGGCACAGGACTAGTCCCCCTGCCTGCCCGGTCCGCTTCGGCGAAGCAAACTACGAGAAGTACCCTGATACACGGTTATTGTCTCTAGTTACCAGGGGAAGACAACCGTAGAAGACACTTGGGGTTGGGGGCGGCGAAATTTTTGTACCTTTGCTAATCGGTATCAGCCGGAATATTTTAACATCGCTAAAGATTCCAGGGCTCCGCCGTGCGATTTGACGGGGCTTTGGCCTCTGCGTGCGGCGACCCGCGATGCCCCTCAAGAAACAAAAAAAGCCCCGATGCTGGCATCGGGGCTTCTGTTTTGATTCGCGTGCCGAACTATTCGGCAGCTTCTTCGGCGGCAGCCGGAGCGGCGTCTTCGCCTTCACCACAGATCAGGATGTTGACGGCAGCGGTGTTGCTCTGCTGCAGGTCGGCATCCGTTTCGGTGTGGGTGGCTTCGCCGTTGATCAGGTCGATGACCTTGCGTTCGATGATCTGGTTCCGCAGAACGTCCATCATGCCGCCCTTTTCCAGTTGGGCACGGATGCGACGTGGCGATTCACCACGCTGCATGGCGATCTGCATGACTTCGATATCGTAGTCTTGCGGCGTGTCTTCGATGTTTTCTTCTTCCGCAATGCGTTCCAGGATGAAGTGTTCCTTCAGGGCCTTGCGGGTCGAAGCCATGCTGTTCTGACGCAGTTCGTTCTCGTGAGCACGAATGTCTTCTTCACCGAAGCCAGCCGAACGGAGTTCCAGGATGGCACGTTCCAGTTCGCGGCGGGCCTGACGCTTCAGCAGTTCTGGTGGCAGTTCCCAGTTGGCGTCCTTGGTCAGCTGCTCGGTGATCTGCTGACGCAGACGCTGCTGCTGGTGGTAAGCCATCTGGCGTTCCATGTCCTGCTTCACGTAGTCACGCAGGTCGCCTTCGCTTTCAAAGCCGCCGATCTGCTTCAGGAACGCTTCGTCCATTTCAGGCAGTTCGGTACGCTTGACTTCGAGGACTTCGATTTCCATTTCGACCTGCTTGCCACGCATTTGTTCGTTGGCAGCTTCGTCCGAGATGGTCAGCGTGACGGTCTTCTTATCGCCAGCCTTGGCACCGGCCATTTCCTTGCCGAAGTCTTCCCACTTGGCGTCCTGGAAGCTCAGCTTTTCACGCAGACGAATGGTTTCTTCTTCGGCGTGTGCCAGCTTCTGACCGTCGTGCTTGAAGGTCAGATTGCAGACCAGGTAGTCGTCGGTTTCGGCGGCACCTTCGTGTGGAACCAGCGAAGCATAACGACCCAGAACCTGTTTCAGGTGCTTGTCGATGTCTTCCTTGCCAAATTCCTTGCTTGGCTTTTCAAGCTGCAGGCCCTTCCACTTCGGCAGATCGAATTCTGGACGAACTTCGATGTCGAATTCAAAGGTCAGCGAGCCTTCTTCAGGCAACTCGATAGCCGAGTAGTTGAAGTCTGGTTCGCTAATGGCCGAGAACGATTGTTCTTCGGTCGCTTGGGTCATGCTGTCCATCAACAGCGTACCTTTGACCTGATCCTTCACTTCACTGCGGAAGCGCTTTTCGACCAGCTTCTTCGGAGCATTGCCCTTACGGAAACCTGGCACGGCCGCGTTGGGGATCATGTCTTCGATGGCTACGTCGAAGTAGCGATCGATATCTTCACGGGAAACAGTCACCGTGACGTGACGCTGGCAGGAGCTCGGAGCATCAACCTTAACGTCCAAGGTCAACTTCTTGGGGGCTTCTGCTTCGGCGACCGCACCTTCGGTGTTTTCGGTTTCAGGCGAACTCATGCAACGATTCCGCAAAATCTGGGGTGAAAAACAAGAAACCCCGCGACTGGCAGGGGTTTGTCAGGCAAATGACTTCATTGCAGAATGGGTGGGCTTCTCCTCACCCACGCCGCGAGACTCGTCATTGCGTCTCAAATGAAACGTGGCGATGTGGCAAAGCGTTTGCCAAGAGCCACATCCACCAGATGTTCTTCTGCGGTAAGCGTCACGATCGATTTGACTCGCCGGACGCTGCAGAAAAAAAGGAAGAGCGGGTGAACGGATTCGAACCGTCGACAACAACGTTGGCAACGTTGTGCTCTACCAACTGAGCTACACCCGCAAACAGGAACCGAAATTCCCAAATCTACATAGGGAACGTCGTTCCCTCATCTAGGAAAGACCCAGTTTACCGAAAAATCGGGACCGGTCTACCCGGGGCAAACAAATTTTTGCTTGCCAGAGAAAGAAGTATGCCCCATGGCCTGGGTGTTGTCAATTTGGGGTAGCTCTTTCTCTGCCAAGATCTTCAGATTTCGGCATTTTGGATCGCTAGCGTTTCGTGGTCAGGCCTTTGGTTTCCGACATGAAACGAACGAAGCCGACCTGCGAGGGTCGGCTTCTGGTGGATCGATGCGGGATGAAGGGTGAGGCCTTACTCCAGGTCCTTAGTCGAGGACATTTGGCTTGGGCCCGGCCGGCTTGGGTGGCGGCTTAGGGGCGTTTGGATCGGGCGGAGGTGGTTCGGGACCGAACTTCACTTTGCCACCCACCCAGGTCGTATAGGTCCATTTGGCATCGACGGGAGTCCAACCTGCCAGGTAACCCATCTCGTCGGTGACGTGACGGGTTTCGACATAGGCTTCGTAACTGTCGGGCAGGACGATGAACTTGAAGTAGAACTTGGTTGGATCGACCTGGCTCAGCAAGCGGCGAAAACGAGAACGCGGGTTTTGAATCTCCGCGATCTTGAAGCCCTGGTCTTCTTTCGGTTCCAGGCGAAGTCGTGGATCACGACCAGCCGCGTACATCGAGATCCGAAAGTAATCGTCGGTCATGGGACGATCGTTGAAGTCTTTCACAAACTTCTCGGCGTCGATCCCCTGCTTCGGATCGGAAACGTACTTTCGCATGCCACGTTCGGCCTGGTACTCGGTTCGTTTGCGAGCGGCGTCACGTAATGGTTCGTCGATAATCGGATAGACCTGGTTACCAACGCACAAGAACGTCGCTTCCTTGATCCCTTCCGGTGCAGGTCGTGGGTCAGGAAGATTTACGATCTTGGCCGGCTTCTGAGCCCGGGGTGGCGTGTCGTCGAGGGTTGCTTCCAGCTTGGCGATCTGATCGATCATGCTGTTCAGCTCGCTCGACAGTTTCTCACGCTGTTCTTTGTTGGCCTCGGCCTTCTTGGCCATTTCCAACGCGTCTTTCTGGGCGATCAAAGCTTTGTCGAGCGCACCTTGTTGCGATTTAAGGATCGCTTCTTTGGCAATCGATTCCGATTGCAGACGCTTGATTAACGCTTCAAGATCTTGTTCGTCCGGGTTCAGTTCCTTGAGGTCGGACTCAACCTTCAGTTTTTCTTTCTGGGCTTCTTCCAGGTCCTTGATCAGTTGTTCCAAGGCCAATGGATCGACCCGCATGCTGTTCGCGATCTGTTTGACCGACTCTTGCATACCTAGCTGCACCACAACCAACACGATGATGAGAATACCCACCACGTTGAACATGGTATCGAGCAGCGAGTCGAGCCCTTCGTCTTCTTCGGCGCCTTTTCGCTTAGCCATGGTCTTCGATTCTGCTTATAGGTTTCCGCTTGGGACTGGCGGCAAGCATCAGTCCCCCTCGGTTACGAGTTCTTGGCTTGTTTGGTGAAGTAGCTCAGGTCGACGCGACCATCACCGATGACCGGCAACTTACCGTTTTTCACTCCCTTGGAGTTGGCAAAGTTGCGAGCCGTGTTGTAAGTGGAAAGGCCGTCGTCGCGAATCAAAAAGACGAGTGTGCCATCTTTCTGATTCTTGACCTTCTCCAGCATCTTGGCAAAGTCCGGATTGGTATTCAATTCAGCCGTACGAACTGGGATCGTCTTGCCATCCTCGTGGATCACAATTCGACCGTCGTCGCATTCGATGAACGAAGGCTTGAATCCGACACCGCTACCGCCAGGCAGAATCGAAACTTCCGACTCCTTCGGGGGCAGCTTGCGTTCGTCAATCTGCTTTTGAAGCTGGGCGATTTTCTCGCGACGGGACTTGGCCTCTTCCTCCATTTTCGAGATCTCTTCGGTCTGGGCCGCCACGTTCACCTTGGGGCCTTCGATCGAGATGTTCTGGAGTTGCGACTCGGTCTTTTCCAGCTTCGCCAGAAGTTCTGCCAGACGCTTCTTGGCGTCTTCCAGTTTCTTCTGTTCGCTCGACTGCTCGCGTTTGAGTTCGGCTTCCTTCTTCTTCAGCTCGTTGCGGAGCTTTTCGAGTTCGGCAGTATCGGTGGCGAGCTGCTCTTCCTTCTTCTGATATTCGATCGCCTGATCGACGGCGTCATTGTCCAACGACTGCACGGCGATTGCGGCGATGATCATCGTCAGCGTGCCGATCACACAAGCCAGCACACTGAGGAAGGGGAAGAGCGAGATGTCTTCCCCGGTGTCCTTGTTGCGCTTGGCCATTTATCGTCTCCCGTTGCGGCGAGTCTTGGCTTTGCTGCCACCACCGAATCCGAACCAACCGCCGCCGCCACCATTGGCACCAGCCGTTTCGACCTGCTGTACGACGACCGTTTCGTTACCCAACTTATTGAGCACTTCGGCCAGACCACTGAGGCCCTGTTCGACGCCGCCGAGATACTTCTCGAGACGATCCGATGTGTCGGTCATTGTTTCGTTGACCTTGATGTGCGAATCGACCGCGGCGCTGGCCAATTGGCCAAGCGTGTTCTGCAACTGAGCGGCCACTTCCTGCATCTGGTTCAACTGATCCTGCATCAGCGTCTGTTGTTCTTCCTGACGCTTCTGCATGTCGACTGTCTTGGCGCTAACCACTTCCATCAGCTTGTTGGTGGTCTCTTCCTGGCTGTTGAGGATTTTGCCGTTGATTTCGTCCCAGCCCTTCGAGGTCTGTTCGGTAATCGTTTGGCCGACTAACTCCAGCTTCTTCACCCAAGACTCAAGCTCGGCTTGTTGGGTGGCCATCGCCTCTTCGACCGCACGGCGGAAGATCTTCGTATCGTAAGGCGAGTTCGGCTTGTCTTCGACCTTTTCACGGCCGTCGACCAGGCGACGCAAGAGGTTTTCGTTGCAGTATTCGTCGACCCAGTTCAGCACCCCTTCTTCGCTCTTCTGCAGCGAGGACATTGGGAACTTGATGATCATGCTCATCACCAGAGCGACCAGCGTGGTGTTAAACGCCGTACCCAGACCGCTGAACATTTCACGCAGCGAGGCGAGCAGTTGTTTAGGATCGTCGCCCGACAAGGCACCGGCAAGCGAGGCCACCGCGAGACTGATACCGAGCACCGTCCCGATAAAACCCATCGTCGGGATGGCCCAGATCAGCACCTTCAATGGCGTGTAGCTCGAGGCCACGTTGTTCGAGTCGATTTCCGACTGCGAAGCCATCATGGTTGCGGTGTCCGAAGCACTTTGACGCACGCGGAAGTGCTGCAAACCTCGCAGCACGCGGTTGATCAAAAAGCTTTCGCCATGTTCGCCTGGCAGGCCGCGGATGTTTTCGACGTAGCGGTCGAGCGTGTCGACGCGGATTTCATTCGAGATATCGGTCGGCAGAACGTCCATCAGCAGATAGTCTCGCTGACGAGCGATCTTGCGATGCTTCTTCCACAGAATGGCGATCGCCCAGAAGAACAGGAACGTACTGAGGGCCTGAATAATCACCCCCTGCATCCCGCCTTCCCAGAAGAGGCCGCCAATGTAGGTCCCTTTGGACGGATACATCAGGCCCATGAAGACCAGCATCGAGACAAAGCCGATCAGGCCGGTGCTCAGCAGGCCGACGTCGCTGGGGTCGGTGAACTCGCCACTTTCGGCCGAGGTATTGCTGGCCGCGGCTTGCTTCTTAGCGGCAGGAGGGGAGGCTGGCTTTTTGCCGGCATTACCCTTTGCTGGGGCGTTACGGGTCGAAATCGATTCGGTCTGCAGATTGCCCAGATCGAGACCACCCAGACCCCCACCCCCACCACTGGAGAGCGGGTCGTTGGCTAGGTCGGGCAGCGAGGGGGAATCAAGCGACGGCAATTCTTCCGGAACATCTTCAACGCGAGGAATATGGACCGTCTTCTTGCAGTAAGGGCAATTTCGCTTCTGACCAGCCAACTCTTGACGGACCTTGAGCGACTGGCCGCACTCAGGACACTTGAACTTGAAATACATCTGGACCTCGAGGGAAACGAAGCGCGACGACAGGTCGCAGGCGAGATTAGGGGGCGGAAATTAGCCAGGGCGATCCCGAGAGAACCTCGATCGATCGTTATCGGTGCGGATAGGAAATGATTCCGGGGTGAGATCGTTTCACGCACTACTGGCCTTTATTCGAGTTCTTATTGTGATAAGCAAATTATTCCCGATTAGGAGGGTTTGGGGAAAAATTTGGTCAAAACTTGAAATCCTTTACTTCGATTATCGATTGTTCCGTGTGTAACGGAGGAAATCCAGCCACACGCATTGGGTAAACGGGGAAACGAGCCGATCGCAAAAAACGGAAAAGAACGCGACTTATTGCTTTTCAGCCCTTTTTTCTAAAACCACACCCCGATGGTGGATCGTCTTACCTGAGACCGAGAGTACGTTCGCGTTGGTTGCCTTCCCCATATCGGAGTTCGCCTATGTTTCGCCTGGCTGCGTTGGTTGCTTTGATTTTGGTTACGCTGACGGTTGGCTGCGATGTCGATTCGATCCAATTTCGGCGGACCTCGCCCGACCTCTACTACCAGAACAATCCGGTGGGTGAAGACTACTTCCGAGAGCATGGAACCTACCCCCGCCAATACACCGCCTCGTTGCGGCATCTGAACTCGGGAGGTGTCCGACTTCCGAATCCTCTTCAGAAAGTCGAACAGCTATCCATCCACCAAATGCCAGGCGATGACGAGTACCTGCTAACGCACTACCTCGGGCGAGAATTCGACGGCGACGATCTTTGCTACGCCGAAGAAGGTCAGCGAAGGACCATCAAAAATGGTGATTGGTTTCCCTATTACGGACACGTCTTCGAGGTCCAGATCGAACGAAACCGTTCGTTCAATATGGTCGACCGGACGACCGATCTGTCGAGCGACTGGCGACCATCGGAAGATTGTCGGACGTTGGTCCGGGGAGAAGTTGCCGAACTGTTCGGCAACGAGGAGTTTTTCCGCCAGCCACGACAGCGACTGGAAACGACTCGTGAGCAGGTCACTTTGCTCTCTATTGCCGCCGATGGATCGGAAGCCCAGATCGGTCGCTGCACACAAACGCTGCGTCGCGACGATAGATTTGTTCCTCAATCGGAAGATGGGCCAACCACGGAATTGACGATCCGCCCAGGCGATCAACTTGACATCCTGGGACACCAAGTCCGAATCAAGCAGATCGTTCCACCTGCCGATGCCGACAGCGACGTGAAAGTAGTCGGCTGGATCGAACTTGAGAAGGTTGGCGGAACGTCCGCTCCGCTGAGTCACCAGGCACGCACCCCATAGGTACGTGCGGAATTGCCAACAGCCTGGCTAGAACAGTCCCAACGCGACCAGGCTGTAGCGGACGACAAAACCAGCGACCACCACGCTGACCATGCTCATCAGCTTGATCAAGATATTCAAGCTTGGTCCGCTGGTGTCTTTGAATGGATCGCCGACGGTGTCACCCACCACCGCGGCTTTGTGGGCGTCGCTCCCCTTCCCTCCGTGATGTCCTGCCTCGATGTACTTCTTCGCGTTGTCCCAGCTTCCACCGCTGTTAGCCATGAAGATCGCCAGGCAGAAGCCAGTCGTCAGTGCTCCGACCAATAGGCCAAGGACACCACCCACGCCCAGGATCCAACCGATCGCCAACGGTGTAATCAATCCTAAGAGAGAAGGCACGATCATTTCGAGCTGGGCGGCTTTCGTGCTGATCTCGACTGGCGCGGCATAGTCGGGCAATTCGGTGTTGTTCATGATGCCAGGCTTCTCGCGGAACTGTCGGCGGACTTCTTCAACCATCCCCTTCGCGGCCCGGCCGACCGCTTTCATCGTCATCGCGCAGAAGACAAACGTTGCCATCGCCCCGACAAAGATCCCCACCAGAACCTTCGGGTTCATCACGTTCGCCTCGTAGTAGGTCGTGAAATCGTTAAGGCTTGCCTGGTGGATATGAACCAGCGAAGCCCCTGTTTCGGCGAACTCCAACTTCGGTTCGGCACCTGGTTCGGCGATACGAACCAGATCGGTGGCCAACGCAGCCGGCTTGCCATCCTCCCCTGCTTTCTTCCAGAGTGCCTGGACTTTCTCGTGCCGTAAATCGCCCGGCATCGTCAGGTATCCGTTCACCACGTCGACGCCATCTTCCTGATGTTTCAACACGACAAAACCAGGGGCAATCTTGGTCGGCAGGTCGTACTCGACTTCCGCCGCCACGCTGTCACCCCAGCGGCGAAAGCCTTCGCGGACCACTTCCACGTAAGCAGCCATCAACGCCAAAGCGGTCAGCGCCGCCGAGCCGATCGCAAAGCCCTTGCCCGTCGCGGCGGTGGTGTTGCCAAGGCTATCGAGCGCGTCGGTTCGTTCTCGCACGACCGGTTCCAGATGCGACATCTCGGCGTTGCCACCAGCGTTGTCGGCGATCGGGCCGTACGCATCGGTCGCGAGGGTGATGCCCAGCGTACTCAGCATTCCGACCGCGGCGATACCGACGCCATACAGACCCAACGAGAACAAATTAGGATCGTCAAAGTGAAAGCCATTCGCGAAACCGAACGATAAGATCGTCGCGATGCTGATCACCAGCACCGGAGGCCAGACACTCAGCATGCCATCGGCGATACCACCAATGATGATCGTGGCAGGGCCGGTTTCGGATTGCTCGGCAAGCTTCTTCGTCGGAGTGAATTCGTCGCTGGTGGCGTACTCGGTCCATTTGCCGATCAACCAGCCAGCGGCAAGACCGACCAGGATGCTGAAGGCGACGCCTGGGATCGTGAGACCCAGCGAATACGAAGCGACCGGAACGGCAGGCATCATCGCGCAGCAAACCAGGATCGAAATGATCGCGACCGCAGCTGTCGCCGCGTTGATCCCGCGCGACAGCGCAGCCAGCAGATTCTTTTGCGTGGCATCTTCGCCAGTCCGAACCAGGTAGACGCCGGCGATGGAAAGCAACATGCCGAACGCCGCGATCACCATCGGTAAGAACAACGCCCGGAGCTGCGCATCGGCGACGTTTTCGTAACCAGCGGCTTCGGCCATGCCAGGCGAAGCGAATGCGGCGACCCCAAGAGCTGCGGTCGCGAGAATACTGCCGCAATAGCTTTCGTAGAGGTCGGCACCCATGCCGGCGACATCGCCGACGTTGTCACCCACGTTGTCGGCAATCGAAGCTGGATTGCGCGGGTCGTCTTCCGGAATACCCTGCTCGACTTTCCCCACCAGGTCCGCGCCGACGTCGGCCGCCTTCGTAAAGATGCCGCCACCGACGCGGGCAAACAATGCCTGGCAGCTTGCTCCCATGCCGAAGCAAAGCATCGTCACGGTGATCTCGAAGAGCGAGAGCTGGAAGATCCAATACAACACGCCGAACCAGATGACCACATCCAACAGCCCCAGCCCGACCACGGTCAGTCCCATCACGGCGCCACTGCGGAAGGCGACCTGCAGGCCTTGATTCAACGAACGCTGTGCCCCAGCGGCTGTGCGGCTGCTGGCCAGCGTAGCGGTTTTCATCCCGATCCACCCCGCCAGGCCTGAGAACAATCCGCCGGTCATGAAGGCGAAGGGAACCCAGTGACTTTGCACCTCGAACACAAATGCCAGGATCGCCAGAACGACCGCGATGGCGACGAAGAAAATCGAGACCACGATGTACTGCTGGGTCAGATAGGCGTTGGCTCCCTGCCGGACGTACCCGGCGATCTCTTGCATGCGTGAGGTCCCGGGATCGGACTTCACCATGCCAAGAAAGAAGAAGTAGGCCTGCACTAAAGAGGTGATCGCGGCCAGCAGAACAAACAACCAGATGCCGAAGTCGAGAAACATGGTGCCACTCCTTTGTAGACCGACGGCAGGTTCCAAGGTGTCGAACTCAAGTGGTGTCCCACAATCGGTCATCCATCGGCAACCGAGTGGAGCTACCGCCATTATCCACATTATCGGGGTGCTTAAAACCGAAAAGCGTGGGATAAGAGGGGGAATTCTCCATTATGAACCGCATTAATGCCCGTTTTGCGGAAGGTGAATTTCCATTAGGATGGCTAATGGTGGGTTCCGATCGAAACGATCGACTTCTGGTTTGAATGGATAAACAGTGCCCCAGGAGCTCGGAGGGGGTGAAATTACCCTGTTTGCCCAGCTTGTGGTGGATTCCCCTATTTCAGGTGGATTTCGAACCCGCGCGCAAAATTGTTGGCTTACTGCCAAACAGCAATTAAGCTTAAGGTGTTGTGTATCCTGCGTATTGGGTAGGAAAAGCATCCACAGTTCCCGGTATCAGACCGGTGGAGCTGATCGGTTCTTGTCTCGAAATCATCTCAAATTGGATTTGTTGATTCGCCGGCGGTCGCCTCAGAGGAGCGAATCATAGGAGCAGTTTTCTCATGAAATGGCACATGGTTGGGCGATTGTTTGGGTGCGTGGCCGTGCTGGGCTGCTTGGCCTCGATGGCTGTGGCGGATGACAGCAAGGCATCGGATTCGGCCAACGAAGTCGAAACGGTTGAACTGTTCCAGGCAATGGATAACGGTGACATCGAGGTGAAGTTCATTCCGATGAACTCGGAAAAGGGAACGATCATCGTTACCAACAAGACCAAGAAGAAAATGCGTGTCGCGATGCCGGCAGCGTTTGCTGGTGTTCCTCTCGCCCAGTTCGGCAACCAAGGTGGCGGCGGCGGTTTTGGTAACCAAGGCGGCGGCGGCTTCGGTAACAACGGCGGCGGCGGCGGTGGTAACCAAGGCTTCGGCGGCGGCGGTGGCGGCGGTGGCTTTGGTAACGGTGGCGGCGGCGGCGGTTTCGGCAACAACGGCGGCGGTGGCGGCGGTGGTTTCTTCAACGTCATGCCAGAGAAGGTCGCTCGCGTGAAGGTCAAAGGCGTTTGCCTGGACCATGGCCTGGAAGATCCAGATCCGCAGATCCCTTACGAACTGAAGCCAATTGAAGCTTACACCACCAAGCCAGGCGTCGCAGACATCTGCCAGATGCTGGGCAGTGGCGAACTGAACCAGCGTAGTGCCCAGGCAGCCGCATGGCACCTGAACAATGGCATGAGCTGGGAAGAACTAGCCAACAAGCAGGTCGAACACCTGATCGGCGGCCCAACCCCTTACTTCAGCCGTGCAGAACTGGAAGTCGCTTACAAGGCAGCCGAAGTTGCCAAGAAGCGTGAAGCAGAACGCACCAAGAATCAGTCGAGCAGCAGCTCGAGTGCTTCGCTCAGCGATAGCTAATCGCGAACGATTCCAAACGAATCAGCACGATTCGGGGGGTGTTCTTGGGAACGCCCCCTTTTTCATGCGCTGGTCGGATGGACGAACCGCTACGCAGCCTTCGAGGCAATCTCGCGGCTTAGCTCTTGGTAGCGATCTTTGAGAATCTCGAGCTTCGCGTCATTCAACGACTCGTATTCCCGACGCAGTTCGGCAAGCTGAGCACGGACGAGCGTTTCGCGATCGGCCAGATCTTTCCGGGCACGTCGCATCTCGGCCTCTTGCTGCTGCGAGTAGTCTTCCAGTTGGACCTGGCTTTCCTGGATCTCGAGCTTCACCAGTTCCAACTGCTGCAGCAAGTTGCGGATCTCACTGCGGGTCGCCTGATTGCGAGCGTAGGTGGCGGTATCGAATCGCTCGACCGCCTTCTCGGTTTGCTGATCGAGTCGGCGTCGCAGGGACGAAGGAATCCGCACACGGATCTCGGCCCATGCCAGTTCCAGTTCGTCGCGAATGACTCGTAGATCTTCGAAGGCCATTTCCAGTTCGTGCTGAACCTTGGCCAGTTCCGATTCGCGATAGACCAGATCGTCGCGCTGCTGGGCAAGCTGGCTTTGTTCTTGATCGAGCCACTGCTGCTGCTGAGTTCGACTCTGTTCGATCTCGCGCTCGAGCTTCTGGGCATAGCCAGCAAACTCTTTCTCGCGAAGCGAATGCAGAGACCGAGCATTTTTCAGCAGCGCCCATTGCTGGGCGAGTTGCGATTCCGCTTCGGAAAGCTTTTCCAGTCGCACGGTGACGCTGTCGGTGACTTCGGCTTCGTCCACTTGCAGCGTCGCGGCCTGGCCTCGCCATTTGCGACGCCACGCGCGGATGGTCTCTTCGATGGTTCGCAGCGGGCTGGAAGATCGCACCGGAGCGGGTTCCGGGGGGGCGGCCGGCTTTGCCATGTGAGGCAACTCTTCCGACATCGCCAGAGCGGCACTGCGCTGCTGACTTTCGAAGTTCGCCATCCGAGCGTTCAGCTCTGCCTCGCGCCGATCGAGCTCCATCTGGCGATCACGCATCAGACGAGCCAGCTGATTGATCTGGCGGCGCTGCCAATCAGGCAGCATATCGAGGTCGCCGGCCGAGAGATCGACGCCATGGTCGTCTTCGTACGACTCGGGCGAATTCGATTCGATGTTAGCAGTGTGCGCACCATCTATTCGCAAATCTGGACCGACGTGCCCAGAGAGCTCGGCGGGTGGATTCGAGATGTTCGAGTTGCGAGTGGTCGGCTTCATGGCGAATAATCGAAAGGAGCGGCGGATCGGTTCTGATACTCAGCCATCCTTTCGCATCGGCATGATGTGCCTGAAAAGTTGAGTTTAACGGCTAGGCTGGTTGAAATGCCGGGACGCTAGCAGCAAAAAAGACGGAGACCAATGGGCCTCCGTCTTCGCTAGCTGGTTTCCGCATCCACATGCTGGACGCTTGGGGCCTGGGCGGCTTCGCCTTAGCCCTTGGCAGCGTCGAGCGCTTGCTGCAAGTTGGCCTTTGGCTGGTTGCCGAGCATCTGATTCACGACTTCGCCATTCTTAAAGATCATGACGGTCGGGATGCTCTGGATACCGAACTTCACGGCCAGGTTAGGATTCTGATCGGTGTCGACCTTACCGACTTTGACCGAACCTTCGTATTCGGTAGCCAGCTGATCGATAACCGGTGCCAACTGACGGCACGGACCGCACCAAGGAGCCCAAAAGTCGACCAGGACTGGCTCGCTCGACTGCAGCACTTCAGCGTCAAAGTTGTCTTCGTTAAATACTTGGGCCATGGTGGCTACTCCCGATCAAATTGGTACGTGTTGGTTTTGTGTCGTCTTGATTGTCTCATGAGATCAAGCAGAGCCCGAAGGTGCCGCAGGCCGGTATCCCGAGCGTAACCCAATAGAATTGCGGATTCCAGGCAGGTTCACAACCCGGGGGGCTTGCTTTTATTATGGAGGGAAGCCGGTCCGGGACAACCTTCCGGATCCCCTCCCTCGGTGCTCTGATACTAGGATGCCGGGGAGGCAGAAGGGTTACCTGTGGGTTGCCCTCGGTTTCCCGAATCTCCTAAAACCTCATTGCCTTGCGGCAGCGATCGGAACTATGACCGTCACCATCTATCACAACCCACGCTGCACCAAGAGCCGAGAGACCTTAGCCCGGCTGAAGGACCAGGGAATCGAGCCGAAGGTCGAACTTTATCTGGATAACCCCCCTGACGAGAAGATCCTGAAGCAACTGCTGAAAAAACTGGGCCTTAAGCCCGAGCAGTTGGTCCGAAAGAAGGACCACAAAGCATTGGGGTTGCCGGTTGCTACCACCGATGCGGAATGGATTGCCCAGATGGTGGCTAATCCTAAGATCATTGAACGGCCGATCGTAGTGGTGGGTAGCCAGGCCCGGCTAGGACGTCCGCCAGAAAGCGTCGACGAAATCCTGCCGTAGCGTTCCCAATTTCAGTGGAGGCCGTTATCAGGTTATACTGCGAAGGTTTCCTTAACCTTTACGGTGCCCCCTGACCCGCGGAAAGCCCGCAACCCAAGGCATCTTCCACGTCGAAACCTTCCCCACTGGGCATCGACGGAATAAAGACTACCAGTATGGCGAAATACATCATTCGCTACGGGGCAATGCGTTTCATCGGCGTGTTCTCGGCCCGTGCCAAGGATGAATATGTCCGCGACGATAAGGTCATCATTCGCACCAAGCGAGGCTTGGAAGTGGGTGAAGTTTTGTGCGAAGCGACCGACGAAGCGGTGGCTCAGCTGAACGATCCTGCCTTTGGCAGCATCATGCGAGCAATGTCTGCCGAAGACGAGAAGCAGATGCTGCACATGCTGGGGGACACCCAGCGCGAGGTCGAAACGGTACGCCGCGTGATTGGTGAGATGAATCTGCCAATGCAGTTGGTCGACGTCGAGCATCTGTTCGGTGGCGAACGCGTCGTGGTGTACTACCTCGCCGAATCACGGGTCGACTTCCGCGATTTAGTCAAAGCACTCGCATCGGAACTGCAAACGCGAATCGAGATGCGTCAGATTGGTGTTCGCGACGAAGCCAAGCTGCTGGCCGATTACGGCGATTGCGGTAAGCCCGTCTGCTGCAACACGCACCTCAGCGAGATGCCCCCCGTTTCGATGCGGATGGCCAAGTTACAGAAGGCAACGCTCGACCCGACTAAGATTTCAGGTCGCTGTGGAAGACTCAAATGTTGCCTGCGGTACGAGTATGATACCTACGAAGAGCTGCAGCGTGATCTGCCTCCGATTGGTAGCGATATCGTGACCGGCAGTGGCCGAGGCCGCGTGCTGAACCACGAGATCCTGGCCGGACAATTGTTGGTGCGGATGGAAGACAACCGCAATATCATGATCGATGCCAGCGAGGTGCTGACAGTCCTCAAGCGAGGCAACGGCAGTACCGGGGGATCGTCGCGACGTGGCAAACGCCGCGATAAGAAAGATGCCCCGGACGAAGGCGGCAACCCAAATCAAAGCAACCCAGAAGCCACCGAGGATTAACCGCATGTCCGAAGACACTTATTCGGCCTTCATGCAACTGCTGAAAGACGACCCGCGCTACCGCATGGAAGCGTACCAGTTCGTGCGCGAAGCCCTTTCTTTCGGACAACGTTTTCACGAAGAGCAGATCGAACTGGACGAGGAAGAGGAAGAAGACCTCGACCTGGAATGCTTCGACGAAGATGAAGACGATTTCGATGAAGAACTCGAAAGCTGGGACGAAGATGAAGACGTCGAACGCCATCTGACCGGCCAGATTCTTTGCCAGGCGATTCGTACCTATGCCCTGCAGCAGTACGGGTTGTTGGCCAAGGTGGTGCTCAACTCGTGGGGACTCCACACGACCGGCGACTTTGGCGAGATCGTGTACAACCTGATCGGTATCGGCATGATGCGAAAGTCGAAATCTGATCGCCGCGAAGACTTCGATGATCAGTACGACTTCGAGGAAGCGTTCGTGAACGACTTCGAGTTTGAAACCTCCGAGGAATCGGGGCAGTCGTAAGAAGCGACCCCCACGCGCGAAAGCAACCAAGCATGGCCGGGAAGAAGAAGCAGGAAACCGCGAAGGAGCCAGCTCCGGCCGCCGTTCCACGCAAAGCCCCGATGTATCTGCCCACGGCGAATCCGCCTCAGCGGAATCGCATCTTTCTGGTGATCATGGCCGTCATCACATTACTGTGGTTTGTCGGGCTGGCGTTTCTCGCCTTACAACAAGCAGGCATCGCTTAACGATCTTTGGCCACGCTCGATGGTGACTGCGTCGGCTTGAGGGAGTGGCTCTCGGCCTCAGGCTGCGTCCCTTCCTTTTCCTCTGCCTCGGTGTTTGCCTTCGGATCGATCTCGCGTGGCGCTGGCACGCGATAGATGAACACGATCCCCACGATCACCAGTACGGCCATCAAGATCAACGCCCAGACCGGAATCGGAAAGAGCAGGATCGAGATCCCCCAGCCCAGCACGACCGTGCCGATCGCCTGCAGTTTGACGATCGGGCGAATCCCTTTGCGAACTTCCCAGTCGTACAAAATTGGACCGAAGTACGGCGTATCGAGCAGCAGGTCGTTCAGCTTCGGGAACGAACGCACCAGGAAGTAGCTGGTCACCAGCAGAAAAGGGGTCGCCGGGACGATGGGCAAAATCATCCCGATAATCGCCAGCGTGAAAAAGAAGATCGCACAGGCAAGGTAGATCAGGCGTTTCGACCAGTTAATCGGTGGGACCGGAGGATGATTCATCGCGTGTCGCCGGTCCCCTTCTCTCGAATGAGCAGCGGACGTTCAGGGAGCTTATTCGCCCAGATCGGAATAGAACGTCAGCAGGTTGCCATCAGGATCGAAGAAGCCAAACTCGCGCGTACCGAAAGCGGTGTCGCGAAGCGTAGTATCGGACGCAAAGATCCCTAGTGGCTGAAATACGCTGTACAAATGCTCGACATCGCAAACAGCAATCCGAATGTTCGGCCGTTCGACGCGATCCCAGCTCGAAGCATCGTGCCAGCGCAGATGGATTTCGACACGATCGCGAATGACCGACGCATAACGTGGATCGTCTGCATCCTGGTACGAAACCGAGAAGCCGAGCTTCTCGACATAGAACTGGATGGCGGCCTTCACATCGCGGGAAGGCAGGACGGGGTTCACGGCTTCAAGCAGGAGGTCGGGCATGGGGGTGGGAGGCCTTGTTAAAGGGAACGCAGGCACGCGAGGCCGTCGTCACGACTGGCGGCGACTTCAATGGGACCCGGTTGATGAATATCGTCTGATATTAGGCTACAAACGAATAGAACTCCCCGCAACTCTCCATGCAGACCACAAGCCACGATTCGGCCTTGAACTTCGCAGACTTCTCGCAACAAGGTTGCCAGCACACGGACGCCCACGCTCGACATAAAGCGAACCTGGCTCAGATCTATTAAGACCCTTTCCAACCGATGGGTTCGGGCGAAGTCGATGACCTGCTCGCGAATACTCAGGCAGATGTTCGCGTCCCGCATATTTTGGACGCGAGGTGTTACGACGTAGATATCGTCGATCGTTTCGAACGTAACCAGGGGAGAATCGGTCTTGGCCTTCATGCCGCCTTGCTCCGCCGAAGAGGTAAATGGTTCCATCTCAGCCGACATCCGAGTGCCTTGATGCCGGCCTGCCGATCGGTTTCGTCTGCTGCCAGTACTAGCTGAAGCTGGCAGTCAGTGCCGATTCGAGAGTGTCTACGGACGAGAACGGCGTTGGATCGTCAGGGTTTTCCGAGATTAATTTGCAGATCTTGAACATTCCGGCCAGCGCGGAAGATAGATTGCAGAAGATCACCTTCTCGTCGGTTTCCGAGAGGGCGCGGCGGAGGTTCAAAAAGGCGAGGATCCCGGTGCTGCTGACGAAGTTTACTTTCTGCATGTCGATCACCACACGGCGATGTTCGATCTGCTGAACGTAGTCGGTCATCTCGTCGCGGATCGAATAGCAGACATCCGTGTCGCGCATTTGATCGACCCTAGGCGTCAGGACAAGAACATCATTGGCGAGGTCGTGCTGCACTAGATCAGAAGTTGCGTCGTTCATGGCTGGACCTATGGAAAAATGCGGAATGCCTCGAAGAGGCTCTCCTGGAATAGAGAGACCAAAATGGGGCGCGCCTCACCGATTTAGCATCTCACTCCCTCTCGTGAAGGTCAACTGTTTATGCTGGAAACGGGGAGGTTTCTTCCCACGCAATCCGGGGTGCGCTCCGGCGGAAATCCGTTAAGATAGAAAGTAGTTGCATCTGAATTGCGCCCTCCGCTTCTCGACGATAGATTGTTGGATAGCGCACACATAATTTTCTGACGAGTTACTTTGCCAAGGAGGGCCGCCGTGGCGACGCCGCTTGAACTACCCGCCACTGGTCTGACTACCGGCGATTGCATTGCCGAGATGAAGAAGCTGCCCGATGGCTGCATCGATCTCGCCTTCGCCGATCCTCCGTTCAACATTGGTTACAAATACGACGTCTACGACGACCGCCGCTCGGTCGACGAATATCTCGATTGGAGCGAGGCCTGGATGGCGGAAGTCCAGCGCGTGCTCAAACCAACCGGGGCTTTCTGGCTGGCAATCGGCGACGAGTTCGCGGCCGAGCTGAAGGTCTTGGCGACGCGGACGCTGGGGCTACATTGCCGTAACTGGGTCGTGTGGTATTACACCTTCGGCGTGCATTGCAAAAGCAAGTTCACCCGCAGCCACGCGCACATCTTCTACTTCACCAAAGACGCCAAAAAATTCACCTTCAACGACGAACCAATCCGCGTACCAAGCGCTCGCATGCTGGTTTATGGTGACAAGCGAGCCAACCCGAAGGGACGCGTGCCGGATGATACGTGGATTCTGCGTCCACAGGATGTGCCGGAGAGCTTCAGCAGCGAAGAAGATACGTGGTACTTCCCTCGCGTCGCTGGGACCTTCAAAGAGCGAGCCGGGTTCCATGGCTGCCAGATGCCAGAGCAACTGCTTGGGCGGATTATCAAAAGCTGCTCGAACGAAGGAGAGATCGTGATGGATCCCTTCGCCGGCAGTGGCTCGACGCTGGTCACGGCCAAGAAGCTGGGACGCCAGTTTCTCGGTTACGAACTGTCGGAAGAGTACTCGCGGCAGATTGGCCAGCGGCTGGAAAAGACAAGCGTTGGTGACGCGCTTGTCGGTGCCGAGAACCCAACGACCAGTGCCCCGAGCACGGCCAAGGGACGCCGCTTGAAACCGAGCACGCCGTCTACCTAGTTGGCTAAGCCGATGGCAACCGATCCCAGATCTCGTAGTGGGTCGGATAGTCGTTCTTCTCGTCGGCCGGAATCTCTTCGGCCGATTCGCACTTCCACTCGTCGAAGTTGAGGATTGGGAAGTGGGTGTCGCCATCGGGAATCGTGGCATGTACCCGGGTCAGATGCAGACGCATGGCCCACGGGAGAAATGCCTGATAGATCTCGGCACCACCGACAACGAACGCCTCTTCGGCACCTTCGCAGGCCGCAATTGCTTCGTTGACGCTATGAGCAATCACGGCACCTTCAACGGCATAGGTTGCGTCGCGTGTGACGATGATCGTCGTTCGCCCTGGCAGCAGTCGACCGATCGATTCGTACGTCTTGCGACCCATGATGATCGAGTGCCCCATCGTGACACTCTTGAATCGCTTCAGGTCGCTCGACAATCGCCAAGGCATGTCGCCATCGCGGCCGATCACCCAATCTTCGCTCGCCGCGACCACCATCGAGAGTCTCATACGGCCACCGGTGCAGAGATATGTGGGTGGGGGTCGTAGTTCACCAGTTCGAAGTCTTCGAACTTGAACGCGAACAGGTCCTTCACCTCGGGATTGATCTTCATCGTCGGCAACGGGCGAAGATCGCGTGAAAGCTGAAGTTTCGTTTGCTCGAGATGGTTCAGGTAAAGGTGCGCGTCGCCAAACGTGTGGACGAAGTCGCCTGGCTGCAGATCGCAGACCTGGGCAATCATCATGGTCATCAGTGCGTACGAAGCGATGTTGAACGGAACACCCAGAAAGACGTCGGCACTACGCTGATACAACTGGCACGAGAGCTTGCCTTCGGCCACGTAGAACTGAAACAGCAGATGGCACGGCGGCAATGCCATGTTCGGGACGTCGGCCACATTCCAGGCCGAAACAATCAAACGCCGCGAGTCGGGATTGGTTTTGATCTGCTCGACCAACTGCGTGATCTGGTCGATCGTTTCGCCGCTGGGGGTCTGCCAGCTCCGCCACTGCTTGCCGTAGACCGGCCCGAGGTTGCCCTCTTCGTCGGCCCACTCGTCCCAGATGCTGACCTTGTTGTCGCGGAGATACTTGATGTTGGTATCTCCCTGGAGGAACCACAGCAGTTCGTGGATGATCGAACGCAGGTGCAGCTTCTTGGTGGTGACCGCCGGAAAGCCTTCCGACAGATCGAACCGCATTTGATGGCCGAAGACGCTCAGCGTTCCGGTCCCGGTGCGGTCGTGCTTTTCGACCCCGTCGTCGAGAATTCGCTGCATCAGGTCGAGATACTGCTTCATGGCTTTCGTGTCCCCACAACGGGTCGTGCTGCAATGGGCGGACTAGATCAGGGCCGCTTCGCATTTGTGCATATAGGCAATGCTGTCTTTGACCAGCGACTCGATGCCAGGTTCGTAATCAAAGACTTCCACCGATACCCAGCCATTGTAGCGAACTTCTTTGAGGGCCTGGAAAATCGGCACGAAGTTCACGTCTCCCATGCCTGGACCCCGCTTGTTGGGGTCGTTGGCGTGGAAGTGGGCGATGTGCGGGGCGGTCTCGCGGATGATCTGCGGGATCGGCTTTTCTTCGGCCGACATCGCCTTCACGTCGAGGTGAATCTTGCAGTTGGGGGAGTCGATCATGTCCATCAGTTCCATCCCCTTCTCGGCCGTGTTCAGGAAGTCCCCTTCGGCAGGTCCGAGTGGTTCCAGCGCCAACGTCACATCGTACTGTTCGAGCGTCGGCATCGCCTTCCGCAGGCAGTCGGCCGCCAGACGCATCGCTTCCGATTCGCTCACGCCGGGAAGCAGGTTCCGCTGCTGAGGACTTCCCAGAACCATGATCTTGCCGCCCAGGTCGTGGCACAGCCGTGCCAGTTCGCAGAAGTAATCGCTCGTCTTCTGACGGACGGCATCGTCGGGCGTAGTAAGGTAAAAGCCTTCGGTCTTCGCCAACAGCCAGTGCAGGCCAATCACTTCCAGTTCGGCGTCTTCGATCTGATTACGGATCTGCCCGCGCTGCTTGGCGTCGAGATCGTACGCGGTTGCCGCCAGGGTGAAAGGCGCGATTTCGATGGCGTCGTAACCTGCTTCCTTGGCGTGGGCCAAAGCGGTTTCCAGCGTCCAGTCCTGGTAAGTTTCGTTGCAGATGGCGTAGCGGAACATGGCTTCTCGTTTCACGCATCCGAGTCGAACGCGAGGTGGGTTGAAGAAGTGGAGCGTCGTTGGCAATCCCAACGAGAACAGTACGTTCTATGCCAATCGGCGCTAAGCAGCAACCGGATAGCTATAACGCTTCGGTGAGAATTTCGAGCAGATCGTCACGCGATGGCGTGCGTGGATTGATGGTCATTAGCCGTGTGATCGCGAACGATTTGTCGGCGAACTCGGGGAGCATCTCTTTCGTGACCCCCAGGGCACTCAGCTTCTCGGGAATGCCGATCAGGCTCTTGAGTTGTTCGACCAGGCGAATGGCCTGCATCGCCCCTTCCATATCGCTTCCGTAGTCGACGATCGGATCCATCAACTGGGCGATCCGCGAGAGCTTGGTTTCTCGCTCGCCCAGGTTGTATCGCATGACGTACGGCAGAAGCAAACCGTTGCCGCCGCCATGGCTACAGTGGACGCGGCCGCCGATCGGGTATTCCAGTGCGTGAACGACTGCCACGCCGCAGTTCGAAAACGCAAGCCCGGCCAGGGTCGCTGCCAGCGACATCTTTTCGCGTGCTTCGCGATTTTTCGGATCATGAACGGCCGCGACGAGATAGCGTCCGACCAGAGCGATCGCTTCTTCGGCGAACAGTTCGCCAATGGGCGTACAGCCACTGTAAGGAACTGGTTCGCCCGGTTCGG
The DNA here is from genome assembly GCF_039541315.1 of Bremerella cremea. Taxonomy (GTDB): domain Bacteria; phylum Planctomycetota; class Planctomycetia; order Pirellulales; family Pirellulaceae; genus Bremerella; species Bremerella cremea. The sequence continues at coordinate 2,497,881 of NZ_BAABFZ010000003.1, forward strand.
CGGGAATCTTGGATGCGTCCTTCGAGAGGTAAGCCTCGATGGCGTGCGTCAGCGCGTCGATGCCACTGTCGGCGGTGACCTGTTTCGGACAGGTATAGGTCAGTTCCGGATCGACAATCGCCAGGGCGGGACGCATGAACTGGCTGAGCATGCTCACCTTCATGCTGGCCGCACGATCGGTCAGCACGGCCGACTGCGAAACTTCGCTGCCGGTTCCTGCTGTGGTCGGCATGGCAATCACCGGGATGATGGGACCCGGCACGTTGTTCCAGCCAAAATAATCCTGAGCTTCGCCGCCATGGGTGGCCAACACCGACGTGATCTTCGCCAGGTCGATGTTGCTTCCGCCACCCAGCCCGATAATCGCATCGGGCTGGAAGGTGGTCGCGGCAAGCGTGGCGTTCTTCGCGATCTCGAGATCAGGCTCGGCGACGCTTCCATCGAACAGTTCGACTTGCAGGCCATGCTGCATCAAGTCGCTGATCAATGGCTGCACCAGGCCGAGTCCTTCGAGCGTGGCATCGGTAACGATCAGCACTTTGCGAAAGCGTCGTCCGGCGGCAAGCTTGCCAAGTTCGTGACGAGATCCGCAACCGAACGTTAGTTGGCCGGCCGAGAAGAAGCTCCAGGAGTGTGCCATGGTCTTATGCTGCCTGAACTAGGCCTGCTTGGCCATGATGCGTTCCAGGTACTTGGCCACCAGGGTGGCGTCGTCCGATTGAACCAGGTGATCGATCTGAGCCTTCGGCACTTCCAGCTTTTCAAGGTGGCCGATGATTCGCTTCCAGACGGTGGCTCGTTTCTTGCCTTCGGCCAGGTAAAGCTCGGTGATGTTCTCCTGCAGCTTTTGCGTGGCGATGGCATCCTTGTTGTCGTAGTACCGCTTGATGATGTTCTGCTGATGTTTTGTGTAGGACTTGGCCATCCGGGGCATCCTTTTTTCAAGCAAGAAAGCAAATAAGACCGCTACGCGGAGCGGCCGAAAGTTCATGGTGACAGAGTCGCCCAAACCTGTAAAGCGATCGGCTTTCCAGGGGCTCGAATTCCAACAAATTTCCCCCATGGTATCAGTGCTGGCACCCCGACTAGCGGGCCCCGCGGCCCGCTAGTGGATTGAATGACGAAGCTATCCACCGAAGTCATCCCTCATTCGGCTTCTTCTGTGCTTTCAGCCTGGCGGACAATCTGTGCAGCCACGGCGCGTTGCTCAGGGGTGTAACGGGCAAGAGGTTCTTCCCAGCCAAATTCTTCGGGCGAAGCCAAGGCCCCCTGAATCTTCTCCAAGGTGTATTGCCGCACCGGTTTGGGAAGTGAGCGGAATAGCTGTGATTCGATCGTATAGCTACATGGATACTTGAACATGCGTGTCTTCAGATCGAACTCGCGCAGTGAATGTCCGTTCGCAGATAAGTTGCCACGCTGCGAGAACTCGTTCGCGAAGTTACTGGTTCCTTGAACTGGATAGGGAAGCTTCGCTTCGGAAAGCAGCAGCAAGTGCTCGACCAGAGCATCCGCTTCCTTCTTCCATTGGGCGGTCACGGCTTCCGACTCGCCTCGATGTAGATCGATTTGGTAGGCGTAGTTGGCCCGGACCATCCAGTTGTGGGCATCCATCTGATGCTCAAAGACCATTAAAGCCACGAGATCGCTATCGGCTGTCAGGTTTTTGCTTAGATCCGTGAACTTGGCCAAGTCGGTCACGTTCGTGCCGGACGTGTTAACCACCTTTTGTCGCGGCCGTTTTTTGTTGGGCAACTGCATATTGCCGAGATGCTCGACTTCGCCATGAGTGCCGGAAACAAACCAGCCTCCCCAGCGTGTCTCCAGGGGCGAGGAATGATCCGTGCGGAAACTGCCGGCAGACAGCACCGGCTCGCCGCTGGGATCGGTGTACATCGATCGGATCTGCAGGCCAGGAATATTCTTGGTTCGTGAAGAAGCATGACAAGTCATACAGCGCGAAACCTGCCGCTGAATTCGCGGGGCTCCATCGTGATCGTCCAGGGTATAGAAAACCATCCCTAGGCGTGGATCGGGTACGATCAGCTCGATGATTCCCCCGGGAACATAGCCGACATAGGCATCATCCCCGAAGTAAAGTGCTCGGGGATTTTGCGGTTCTATCAATGGTCGCTGCAGGCTGCTTTTGAGGAAAGTAAGCATCTGCGATGATTCCGGAACGTCCAAGTACTGGAGCAGTGCTTTCAAGTAACCTTGCTCTCCCTCGGCTGGCAACACATGGTTGCCAGCCTCGATCTCTTTCTGGAGACGTGAAATCACCGTGTCGGGAGTCGCATCGGAATACTGAATGGGCGCTTCTTCGTAGTCGAGCGGCGCCGCGGTTCCCGTGGCGATTGGCGGACAAGCGACTAGCAGCAAGAGAAGAAAAGTTCTCATGGTTTCTCCCCAGACTGGTTCGCTTTCGATGGATTCCGCAGGCAATGCACCACGCTGCCGGTACGAATGACCAGCGATCCGTCGACGGCCGCATAACCATATTGAACCTGCTCGGCGAAGATCAATCCGTCGCGAGTCGTAGGACGTTCCGAGTCCCCCTCTTCACCTCCAGAGGAACCTCCACGGCGACCGGAAGAACCTTCTCCTTCCGAACCAGAACCATGCTGGTGCCGCTGTTCACGACGTTTGATGTCGGCTTCCCCGACTTCGGTGGCTCCATCAAACAATTCGTTTTTGGCCAGTACTTTGAACTCTCGACCAGCGGCGACTACGGTTGTCAGGCCATCTTTCCCAAACAGATAAATGCGATCTCCCAGTCCAAGCGGGGTGGCCCAGCAAGGTTGTCCGGCACGTTTGACGTAAAGCTGTTCGCCCGTCTCGGCATCGAAGCAATAGAGTACGCCCGAAGCAGTAACCCAATAGGCAAGCCCTTGATGAACCATCGGCGAACCGAAAGTTGGCATTGCTTTGTTGGTTCGCCACAGCACCGAAGGCTCGAACTCGCCTTCCTTTTTTTGAATGCTCATAGCGAAGTTCGACTGCTGGGCGTCGTCGAGATGTTCGTCGTGCATGCCCGGCGAGGCACCAATCAGGAAACGGCCATCGGCGAGTGCCAGGGGAGTACATGCCCGGTTGCCTCCGACTTCCTCGTAGGTCCAGAGCATTTCGCCTGTTTCGGGATCGTAGCCATCGATACTGCCGGCCGAACTGCAGACCAACTGCGGCTTGCCTCCAATGGAAAGGATTGTCGGAGAGGCATAGCTCTGACGACTAAAACGCTCGGTCTTCCATTGAGTCTTACCCGACTTCTTGTCGACTGCCAGCAGGTAAGAAGGTCCTTCGTGGTCGACCAAGACGAAGGCCGTTTTGTCATTCTGGGCGAGCGAGGCAGCCAGGCCGATGCGGACTTCAAACTCGCCGTATTCCTCGCTGAGATTACGTGTCCAGAGTTCTTTGCCGTCGTGCGATAGTGCGACGAGCTTGCCGGTTTCAAAAAAAGCAATGACGCTTTCCGCATCCACGATGGGCGTGGGAGCCGATCGGCTTTGGAAATAGTTACTTCGTACCGGTTGAGCGGATGGAGTTTGATAGGTCCAGAGGATCTGACCATCGTCTAACGAAAGGCAGGTGACCAGGCATTCGTTCTTCATCGACCCTTCAATCGAGGTCACGAAGACTTGGTTTCCCCAGATCACCGGACTCGATTGGCCGGTGCCAGTGAGCTTGGTGTGCCAGGCAATGTTGCTGGTCGGGCTCCACTCTAGCGGTAAACTCTCTGGAGAAAGCTGCGTGGCACCTTGGCCTAAAAAAGCGGGCCACTTCGACGGGGCCTCCGTCGACGCGTCGTTGGCCCACACGCTTGTGGCCAGTATTCCGAGCATAAGAATTGCCCAGGCAATTAGCGATCTAGTTAGTATCGGGCTTGGGGTCGGTATGGATGTGTTCATGTGATTCACTTAAATAGACGGCACCCGAAGGTTCTCGTCCCCTTAAGAGGACGGGAACCGGGGGCCGTGAAAATGAAATAAGAAGAGGCGAACCGCTATTAGAAATCGCCGAGGACTTCGCCTCCCCCTTTGGTGCCCAGGGCATGCCATGTGCCCAGGTTGATCGTCTCGGTAACGAATCTCACCGAGCCATCAGCTAAGCCAACTTGAACCCCGCCCGGATGTTGGCTGCGAGGTGCAAACCATCCAAAACCGTTGCGATGAATATCAGGGGCTGAATTATTGGGGGTCATATAGGTATTGAACGAAGTGAGGTGTTCGCGACCCCAAAGCCACGTACTTCGCCCGCGACCATCGATGTTGCCGGCTGCAGAAGCAGCGGTATTCATATCGGGGTTGTGCCCCGGAGCCCCGGTGAACCCTTCACCATTGCCTCCCATGCCGCCACCGCCATAGCGTGCCATTTGACGCTTGGGATCGGTTACTGTTCCAGATGTGTACGACTTATCGCCTAGCAGTGACTCGGAGAGTATCGCCGTATTGGAGGTTCCGTCAGTAATATCGCGGAACTGTGCTTGTGACCCCTGCCAGAACATTCCGTTTGTTTCGGCCCGGGTGTCGTAGTTCGTATCGGTGCCGTCGCCGGTGCAGACCACGTAGTTCGTTCCGGCAAACATAAAGCTGCCGCTATTGCTGGTCTCGAACATCGGATCTTGGCCATCGCTGGGGCAAAGAAAGAGTTCCACAACGGTTTCGGCAACGGGACCGTGGACCGGGTTAATCGTTTGGCTTCCTCCAGAACCTGTCATCAAGGGAACGTCGAAATCGATCAGCTCCTGCAGGTTCCCTTGTTCTACGAAGGGAAGGATTTTGGCCTGCACACTGAAGCCATACTGACTGATAAAAGGAAGCCCGGGGAATTTCCGGAAAGTACTTTCATAGTTATGCATCGCCAGCACCAACTGCTTTTGCTGATTGGTGCATTGCATTCGCCGCGCGGCCTCGCGGGCCTGCTGCACCGCGGGAAGAAGTAACGCGATCAAAATGCCGATGATGGCAATCACCACCAGCAATTCGACCAATGTGAAGCCAGAATAGTTGCGCATTGTATTTTGAAAATTGGTATAGGTAACTGAAAAAGTAGGATAAAAAAGATGCGGAAAGGATTAGGACTTATCCCATCCGATCTGCGGGACATAGAAGACCATCGTGGCCGAATAGGCCGTCTGGTCGTAGTCGTCCCCTTTTTGTTCAGGGGCGCGGTGATGGACAACTGCCATGTAGTAGTTGCCCTCTTGCGGAGTGAATGTGGCTCGGCCATCGGCGTCGGTCAAACGTTCGAAGTTCTCGTCAAAGCCTTCCGCCAAATCTTGGCCCCGGGGAATAAAGGTGATGCGCGCCTCCGGAAGCGGTTTGCCTTCGTACAGCAGTTCGACATCAATCGGCTGTCCAGGGGCGATGCCACCGATGGGATTGGTTTTCAGAACTAATTCCAGCGGGTGCCCCAGAGGCTTGTCGACTGGTTGGCTGAATGAACTCAACTGGTCCAGCGAGTCGATGGCGGCAAAGAAGGTTTTGCTGCTCTTGATGGCACGCGTTGTCTTGTGAAGCGTGTCGAGGGTATGGGCAACAGTGTGAATACCAGATTTCTCAGGTACAAAACGCGCCGACCAAAAGCCTTCTTTCGGGGCACTGCCCAGATCGACCACTTTCGGTTTCAGGTCAGTAATACTGCCGTCGGGGGCAACGACGGTCAATGTGCAAGGATCAAGGCTGATTTTGCTGGCAAGTTTAAAATCGCGATGTTCGTTTCCATGGTTGCCAAGCATCAAGTCAACGTGAGCGACGTCGCCGACACGCAGTACATTGGTATTGGTCTGGACCCAGGTGTCGTGGGCGGAAGCAAGGGATGCAAAGCTTGCTACTAATAGCATTGCGGAAAATATTCGAGTCATGTGATTCACTTATGAATTGAGAGGTTATAGAGCGTTTAGAAACTGCCGACTACTTCGCCGCCACCGCGCGTGGCAATCGCCCGCCAGATGGTGAGGTCGATCGTTTCGGAAGCGAACCGGGCACTGCCATCAGCCATGGCGACCTGAACTCCGCCAGGATGCTGGCTGCGGGCGCTGGTGATGGCGAAGTTGTGATACCCGTTGTGGCAGTCAGGGTTCTTCGAGTTCGGACCGTACCAATGGTTGTACATGGTGTCGGCCAGATGCCCGTTGATCCATTTCGCACCACGTTGCCCGGACCAGGCCGGAGCACCACTGGCTGTGCAGGCCGACTCGGTTGTTTGCGTCGAGGTCGTAAGCTCGATGACGCGGTGGCGATAGTCCGAGTTCGTTGGCGCGGAAGTGTTTCCATCGCCGAGCAAATGCTCGGAGAAGACCACCGTGTTACTCGTTCCATCGGTGATGTCGCGGAAACTGATCTTCGACAGCGAGAAGATCACGCCATCGGCATTGGAGTTGGATCCGTCGTCGGAACTGTCGCCAACTTTGTTGATGCCGCTACCCAGACAAGCCGGATAGCTGATTCCGCCGTACTCGGACCCTGGCACGCTATCCTTGTCGCTCGGACAAAGAAACATCGCGATCTTGGTCTTGGCGGCGTTCTCGTTTTGCAGCGGACCGCCGAACGAAGCCATCGGTGGCTGCGTGAAATCGAGCAGGTCTTGCAGGTTGCCCTGTTCGACGTAGGGAAGCAGTTGTGCTTGCGCCGACCAGACCATCGGATAACCGAGACCTCCTGGCGGAAAGCTACGCAAGGCCGAGTCGTAATTGTGCAGGGCCAGCGTCATTTGCTTGAGGTTATTGGTGCATTGCATGCGTCGTGCAGCTTCGCGAGCTTGTTGCACGGCAGGCAGAAGTAACGCGATCAAAATGCCGATGATGGCAATCACCACCAGCAGTTCGACCAGCGTAAACGCTTGTCGTCTGTTCATAGTTAGGTTGAGTACTTAATAACGTGTTCGTAAGAAGTCCTCGCCATGCCAATGGACGCTCGATACGCACATGCGCAGCGACACCATCCACAAGGCGATGACTGAAAGAATTTCTCGAACGCTACCAGTTCACCACGCGACCAGCGCGCAGCATTCCCTGGAAGAGGTTCAAGAAGGACGAAACACGTTAGACCCGCGGCGGTGGCGGATCGGGAGCAGCCAGGAAAGAATCAGGCCGCAAGATGCCCGGGTTCGACATGGCTTCGTCGTTCAGCACGACTAGTTCGCCATTGCCGAGATCGAGTTCCAGTACCGGGCAATAAACCAGAGTCACGTTGCCAATGGCATGGCAACGCATGTCATTCGAGAGCGAGACCGGGCGAAACGGTGGCGGTTCAGCCGGGTCAGCAGCGGCCACCTCGCACGATCCACCAGAGCACGAGCTTGCTTTCGCAGGCTTCGACTTGAACCCTCGGAGCGAGCAAAGGGCTTCCAGCACGTTCGGTTGCAGTTCCGCAGGCTTGGTGCCGCAGAACTCGGAGGAAGTGTCCGTCTCGCGAGCAACTTCTGCCAGGAAGGTTTCAGGGGGAGCGACGTTCTGTTTCTGGGCCCAGGCGATCTTCTCGCCCCGGCTGAAACAGCAACAGTGATTCCAGCAGTTGCCAGCGTTTCGGCACGAGCAGGCATGATCCTGGCACATGAACGGAACGCTGGTGTCTTTGAAATTCGGCAGAGGTACCGAGATCCCTGAGCCCCAACCCACCATCGTTGCCAACAGAATAAACGTGATAACACGTTTACCGAGCGAGGCTTTCGCATTGGAATGCCGCGGCGTCATCGACTGCGTAGAGCTTTCGGGGGGAATCTCAGGGGGGAGGCTTACCCAACGTATGGGAAGCATCGATTGTAGTGCCCCGGGGCGAGGAGGACAAGTTTCTAACGATCCCTAGCGTTCTCGCCCCCTGACGGTTTACCATAAGATGAAGCAGGATCGGTCGTTGCATGCGGCCGCCGGCGGCTTGGATTTCGTTCCGATCGCGAAAGAATTCAGTCACGTGAAGCAGATCATCGCCATTGTTAAGCCTTACCTGGCCGAGAAAGTGCTCGACACGCTCAGCCGTGCCCCGCTGGAAGCATTGAATGTCCGCGAGGTCAAAGGGTTTGGTCGGCAGAAGAATTACCTGGACGAGTACAGCGAGAGTGAGTACTCGAAGACCTTTCTGCCGAAGATCGAAATCAGCATGTGGCTCGATGACTCGCGCGTGGAAGAAACGGTGCGAAAGATCGTCGCGGTCGCGCGAAGCGGGCGAATGGGTGACGGTAAGATCTTTGTGCTGCCCATGACCTTCCATGCCGATATGATTGACTTCGCCGAATACGAAGCCCGTCAGAACCAAAAAGAAAACTGACCCAGGCCTGACTGCCATCAGGCCTGATTCGCAGAGGAGTCTAAGCAATGCGACACCTGCTGATCGGTCTGATTGCCGGAAGCGTTCTCTTCACCACCGGCATGGCCCCGACCCGTGAAGCTTGCGGGGACGAACCCGCCTACGTACCCAAGCCGACGCTCCCTTACTACATGCGTCGTGATCCTTCGCCACGAACGCGTGTGCTCGATACGCTCTACAATGGTCGCTCGCGGCGAAGTCCGGTCGAGCAACAATTGCTGCGGCAAAACTACGATGTCGCTGGCAAGCTGCCGATTCTTCCGGCGAAGCGTGATGTCCGTGTGCGGGATGCGGCCGACAACGTGTTGCCTTCGGTGAAGCCGATTCGCAACTATTCGACGCCGCTGCTCGGCACTCAAAGAACAACACGAGACCCGCTCGTCCGGAATCGACTCAGCGCGACCGAGCGGACCGAGCAGCAGCTTTATCGCGGGCCATCGCGACCAGGCATGATCGCTCCGAGAGCCCAGCAAGAACGCACCGCACCCTCGGGACGTGAACTCGGACGACGGAATAACTAGCGACGGCTTCGCTGGCAAATGGCCCGTTACAGAATTACGTGGCGCGTGCGCTGCCGAACCGAAGTTCGACAGCGCACCTGCCCCACGTAACCTATTTCTTTTCCAGATCGAAATCGATGACGTTCTCGCCGAGTTCGACGGTGTGTTGCAGTTCCGTCCGCGTGTTGTAGCGCGGCGGCAGCGTTTCTTTGAAGATCTTTCGCTCTTCGCTTGGAGGTGGAACCGTGGTGATCATCACAGTATGATCCCCAGGCAAAGCACCGCGCGTCGTGCGGATGTAGATCAGTTCGTACTTGCCCGATTCGTCGGTAATGCCACGGGAAGGCCTGCCGCCAGCAGTCGGCGTGAACAATACCATCGCGTTGGGATAAGGTTGTCCCTCGTAGGTAACGGTGCCGGTTACCAGCCCCAGGTCCCCGTACGGAGATGGCGTGCAGCCACCTCCGACGAGCACGACCAGCAAGGCAACCGAGAGCCAGGCAAGGCTCGACTTGGCTTGATGCATGGTGCCGGGCTCCTTAGTATTCGCCAACGACGGCACCATCCTGCCGGTCGGCCAGGGCAGTCAGAATCGCGAAGTCGGTCGTTTCCGAGAAGAAGCGAACCGAGCCATCGCCCAGGCCTGTGAGCACACCGCCCGGATGAGCCGACAACAGAGGAATGTTCTCGTGATAGTCAGCTTCATTGCCGGTGCCTCCGGTGGTGGCGATGGCATAACGAATGGTCGTCACGTTGGCTGACCAACCTGGCGTGTCGCTACCACCACACCATGCCGCACCACGATACCGACCACTACGGCGGTTGATCTTGTCGCCACTGGCATTCAGGAAGAAGTCGCTCTGTTCGCTCAGCAGCATTGTGTTGCTCGTGCCATCGGTCACCGAAGCAAAGCTGATCGAACCAGGGCCGCTGTCGCAAGGGACGATCATTCCGTTATGCACCGACTGGCCCCAACCGAAGTCGTTCGACTTGCCAGAGAAGTTGCTGACGGTCGACGTGGTGCCACCTTGCCAATACGAACCACCAATGCCGACGTAGTTGGCAACTTGCAGTTCGACTGGGTCGCTACTGCCGTAAGCTGCCAGTTCGCGAGTGACAGGGAGTGGGCTGGATGGACAGTTTAAGCCTGGCAGCACGAGGCCATCGATGATGTTTTGATTCGGACTCGGACCATCCTGCATGCTCCAATCGCCCGCGAAGACGATCTGATCGTAGACGGCGCGCTGTTCGATGTATGGCCAGATCCGAACGAACCACGAAGGACCACGTTCCAGATCCCCTGCCCCGCCAATCTGTGGCTGCTGATTGTGCGGCAGCTTGTTGTAGGTGTCGTGGTAGTTGTGCAGTGCCAGCGAAAGTTGTTTCTGCTGGTTGGTGCATTGCATCCGGCGGGCAGCTTCACGTGCCTGTTGAACGGCGGGAAGAAGCAAAGCAATCAAGACGCCGATGATTGCGATAACCACCAGCAATTCGACCAGCGTAAAACCGGTCCGGTTGGAATGGGATGACTTCACAGCGCGGGACTCCCAGGGGAAAAGGTGGGAAGCAGAATTAGGAGAGAATTGCGATTGCATATCCGTAGATTCAAATCGCGTTCCATTGTTCTGGGTGGTGAGCTCCAGATCTCCAAAAGCAGCCCAAAATGATATCGCGTTCCATCTGCTACGACGGATTCGAGGATCGATATGGGGCGGTAAAGGAAGAATATTGATTCTTAGAATTATGTGAGCAATCTTTACCTGCCAACCCTAGCTCGGTGGGGATTCCCTCCGATAGGCGGGGCTGCACTGCTAAACGAAGTAGCAGTTGCCGGTAAAATCGCGCAGACATAAAATCGGATGCTGCCTGACAGAGCATTGCGTTAAATGGGCGATTAGCCCTGAGCGGCAGCGGCGAAGATCTGATCGAAGCGTCGACGGGTTTCGCGGGTGAGTTGACGACACTCTTTCAGCAGCGTCGCAGGATCGCTGTAGTCGAGCAGGTAAGCCAGCTTGGCAACTTCAAGCCGTTCTTCCGGCAAGTCGTGCCTTGCGGTTGTGTTCATTAACCGCAAACGTGCTTCCACCATCCGCAGGAATTCGTACGCCTTGTGGAAGAGCTCGTGATCTTCGGTCGAGAGATAGCCCTTCTCGTGCAGCAGTTTAAGGGCGTCGAGCGTGTTGGGGACCAGGATCTCGGGGCTTTGCTCCAGATACTTCATCTGCAACATCTGGACGACAAATTCGATATCGACCGTGCCGCCAGGACCACGCTTGATGTTGTTTCGGGAAGCGCTTTCTTCCAGACGGGCCCGCATCTGGCGGATTTCAACTGCATCCGATGGTTTCCAAGGACGACAGGTGATCGCCTTGCGAATCGTCTTGGTCGCTTCGGCACAGCCTTCTTCCGAACCGAAGATCGGCCGCGCTTTGGTCAGGGCCTGGCGCTCCCAAAGTTCGCCCTGGCCCTTTTCGTGATAGGCCAGAACATCGTCCAGCGTGACCGCCATCGGGCCACTCTTGCCGGTCGGTCGGAGTCGTGGATCGAGTTCGTACAGTCGACCATACGGGCCCAGTTCGTTGACGCTCTTAATGATGCGTTGTCCGAGCTGGCCGAAGAAGTGCTGGTTGGTGGTCGAGCTGGCGCCACGATGGCGAGCGTCGACAACCGTGTTTCCATCTCCTTCGTAAACGAAGATGATGTCGAGATCGCTGTGATAGTTGGGCTCGGCGCCACCGATCTTACCCAGGCCCAGAATGATCAGATCGCAAGGCTTGCCATTGGGTAAACGAGGTTCACCAAAGCGAGCCACCAGCTGGCGATACTCGCGGAAGACGATCTGATGCAAACAAACCTCGGCCACATCCGAAAGCGTTTGCAGTCGGGCGTTCAGGTCTTTGCGTCGCAGAATGTCGAGCACGCCAACCCGCAAGTGCATCAGGTTCTTGAAGCTGTGCAGGATCGGCATGATGTCTTCGGCACCACGGCAGAGCTCGAGCAACATCTGTTCCAGCACGCGGCGGCTGGGAAGTCGATCGAGCATCAACGAGTCCATCAACTCGTCGATCATCCCAGGGTTGCTAATCAAGACGTTCGACAAGTATTGGCTACCGGCACACAGCCGCACGTACAAGTGCAGCGTCGGCAAGTTGGCACTGAACAATTCCCACAGCACTTCTTTGCCGCCGAGCGAATCGCTGACCTGGGAAAGGTTCATCAGCGTCGAGTCAGGATCAGGCGTCTGCGAGATCGCTTCGAGCAACTGCGGAGCGATCGCCGCCAGGAAGTGGCGACAACGACGGGTCGACAAAAAGCGAACTCGTTCGCGCGTCAGCGCCATCAGGTTTTCGTACGCTGCCTTTGGATCGTGAAAGCCAAAGTCGGAAAGGACTTCGTCGATCGCATCGGCTGTTGGTTCAGGGTCCAGCACCAGATCGACTACTGGCGCGGTGACTTCGTCATCCGGGAAAGCGTCGTGCAGCAAGTGATCGAGGATACGACGATTGAGCTCGGTCTTTTCCTGGAAGTCGCTTTCGAACTTGGCGAGTGCTTTGCCTTCGTGATCATCGACATAGCCCATCCGCAGCGCCAGTTTGTTGCGTTCGCGCTGATCGCCTGGCAGCGAGTGCGTTTGCAGGTCGAACATGATCTGCAAACGATGTTCGAGTTTTCGCAGGAAGCTGTAGTGATCTTTCAGGATCGTGCGTTCCTGCAGCGTTAAACAGCCCACTTCTTCCAGGGTGCGAATTCCTTCGAGCGTGTTCTGTGTCCGAATCTGCGGAAGGTCGCCGCCGTTAAGAAGCTGCAGGAACTGAATCACGAACTCGACATCACGAATCCCGCCATGCCCGGTCTTTACGTCGGCATCCGGAGCACCGGCGCCGGTGGCTCGTTTTTCGATCCGTCGCTTGAGTGCCTTGATGCCGGTGATGTCGGCTCGGCTGAGGTAGCGCTGATAGATCCACGGTTCGAGCTTCTGCAGGAAATCTTCCCCCAGGCTCATGTCGCCGGCACATGCACGAGCTTTGACAAAGGCCTGGCGTTCCCAGGTTCGCCCCATGATGTCGTAATAGTGCAACGCCCCTTCCAGATGGTTGATCAGCGGACCCCGACTACCTTCCGGCCGAAGTCGCAGATCGATGCGGTACGGCGTTCCCAGTTCGGTCGGTTCGGTCAGAAGCTTGACCAGACGCTGCCCGACGCGTTCAAAGTATTCTTTGTTGGTGATGCTCCGTTCGCCGTCGGTGTTGCCTTCGCCGTCGTAAAGGAACATCAAATCGATGTCGCTGGAATAATTCAGTTCCGAGCCGCCCAGCTTGCCGAGGGCCAGCACACTGAAGCGTGGCGATGCCGGGCGACCGTTGCGACTCCCTCGTGCCATCGGACTGCCAAACCGCAACGATACCAACGTGCATGCGGCCTGGTAGGCGGCTTCGATCAGGGCGTCGGCCAGAAACGAAATCTGCCGGGTGACGGTCTCGATGTTTTGATTACAGATCAAGTCGCCATAGGCAATGCGAAGTGTCTCGCGGCGTTTGAATCGCCGGAGCGCTTTCATGATGGCTGCTTCTTCGTGCAGCTGAGCGATCTCGGCCACGATCTCGTCGACCAGGTACTGCCGTGCTGCCGGTTGCCCATCGGTGATACGAACCAGTTCGAAGCTTTCCGGATCGGTGATGATTTGATCGGAAAGATTTTGGCTGGAGCTGAAGATGCGGATCAACGTATGCAGTGACGCCGCGTCACGCTCGAACATCGCCGCCAGGCTCAACGGGCTGCGACTGCGGCTGAACAAACGCTCGAGGTTGTTCAACGCCATGTCAGGGTCGCTGCAGGTCGGAAGCGACTCGGCCAACTGTTGGCACAAGAAGGTTTGCAGGTCGATGGGCAGGTTCAAGCGAACGAAGCTATTCAGGTTTTCGCGCCCGCGCGCCGCGTCGACAATCTTCAGTTGCGAAAGCCACTGACTTGCATCCTTCGAATTGTCGGCAAGCTTCGTGAAGTCGGATACGGTCATAGTCGATCGAAAGTGCCGCTCGAGTTAATCACTTGCGGGCTCGTTCGGTGGAGGCTGCCAGGGGCGCGACAGGCAGCGCAACTCCAAGAGAGCACGCGTTATTAGTGGAATTCGTAAACCATTATTCTAAGTCGAAATCGGGCGTTCCGATAGCAAGCAAGCAGGTGCCAGCAACGCAAAAAACTTGACATTCCCGGACCTCGGGATTTCGGTCACACTGATCCATTCCCCAGCCGCACCCGATCGCCGACGACCGCCTCGGGAATGTCCAAAGTCAAGTCCTTGCGAAAAAAAAGGTGCGGTAAATAATCAATTTCAGACACGCCCAAAAACAGTATTCCTCGTAATTTTGTGGCCCGTTTATAATGAAGCTCGCCAAAGCGAACTAAGCTGGATTGAAACCCCGCACCCATTCGCCGCGAGTTGTTTCCGAGATCAGGATGATCTCGCCGTCCTGTTACCGAGAAGGAGTGTTCGTTGCTATCCATCCGTCCCCGCGTTGCCGAGCTGGCCTTCCAGTTGTACACAAGGCCGCTCCACCCAGAGCTGTTCGAGTCGTTTCAAACGCGAACAGTCGAGCGCGGAGGCTATACACTGAAGATGGATATCACCAATTGCGGGCACGTGCTGACCTGGCGTCACGAAGGGCTAACGCTGACCGAAGTGTGTACCTCGGCCCATCAGTCGCTGCCGACCAAACGCCGCATCATGGCGTATCAAATCAAAGGTCGACGGAGTGATCAATTCGAATGCCATGGTGGTATTCGCTATCACACCACCTTCCAGTTGGAAGCGGTTTCTACGAAGCTGTTTCGCATGTGTCAGCGCGAACTGTGCAACGACGAACGCAAAGTCGGCCTCGTGCACGAATTCGATTCGAGCGGCCGCATGACCATGGGCGCGGTCAGCTACATGAATGCCGAGACACGCAATCGAAGTGTCTTCATTCAAGCGTTCCACACCTTCCCCGACGACAACGCGATCGTCAAAACGGAAACCTATTTCCGTTTGCCAGGTTAAGCGGGCAGGCCTTGGCAAAAGGCCAGAATCGCATCACTGGTGGCCGCTGGGTTCTCGACCGGCGGCATATGCCCAGCCGCAGGGATCACCACGAATTGTCCTTCCGGAAGCTGATTGGCGAAGCCTTGCATCTCGGCCACTGGGCTGATGGAATCGGCTTCCCCGCACAACACCAGGACCGGCAAATCGATTTCCGCAAGCCATCCGGTGACATCGGCACGTTGGGCCATGCCACGCTGAGCCGCGGCAACGCCGCGCGGATCTTGCCGCAAGATGATTTCAGTCAGCATGGCGACCACATCGGGACGATGCTCACGCGTCGCCTCGCTGAGCAGCTTGGGTAACATGGCGGCAGGGACACCGCTCATCCCGTTGGCCAACACGCCTTCCGCATTCACGCGACGTGCCCGGGCTTGGATTTCGTCGTCACCAGCGGCCCGTGTATCGAGCAAGATCAAGCGTGCCAGTCGATCAGCGTGTCGCTTCCACATTTGCCAACCGATGTACCCGCCCATGCTCAGTCCGGCGAAAGTGATCGGCTCGGTAATGTCCATCTGGTCGAGGATAGCAATCAAGTCGTCCGCGAAGCGTTCCATCGGAGCGATTTCGCAGAAGCCGCCACTTCCTCCAAAACCTCGTAGGTCTGGGGTAATGACGGTGTGCTGTTGGGCAAGCATCGGAACGACACTGTCCCACATGTGATGGTCCATCGGAAATCCATGCACCAAAACCAGCGGGCTGCCGGCACCATCGGTGTGAACTTGAAACGCCGTGTCGTTGACCTTGATGGTGTGTTGCATCGCTGAAGGATCCGATCCAGGAAGCTAGGAAGTGCATGCATCGATGCATGCAAGGTGAAAAAGAATCTCGAGGCTCGTTAAACGAACTTAGCGCCCCACTGCACCATGACCACGACCGCAATCACGCCCCAATACCAATAGCAAACCACGGTCAGGTTCCAGGGCTTCAGACCACGAGCCAATCGCCAGATCTGGGCGACGCGATAAGGGATCTGAAAAGCAATCATGGCGAACATCAGGATGCCCGCGGGATTGAAGGCCAGCGAAGCACTCAAGTCGCCATCGGCCAGCGAGATAAAGCTGCGCGTCAAACCGCAGCCAGGGCAATCGATGCCTGTTGTACGCTGCATCGCGCATGTCGGGGGAAGTGGAATGTTTAGCCAAGGCAGGACGACATTCGTTGGGCCGTCGATGGTCAGCAGAAACGACGCGGTCGTGATGCTAAGGCCGACGGCCAGCATCATCACATGAAACGTCCACTTCGACCGCTCGTTCGCCTTGGGCAGCGGAACTGCTACCGATGAACTCACAGCTTGCCCTTCTGATCGTATTCCGGGAAATGCGTGTCAGGACTCGGCGGCAATTCGATCGGTTCATAGTCGATGCCGTTCTCTTCGCACTTCTTGGCGAACTCGAGGTACTTGTCGCGAATCATGCCTGAGTGAGGCATCTTGAGCGCTGCCAGTCGTTGGTATTTGACAGCCGAGCCCCAGTCTTTTTTCGCTTCGAAGCAGTGGGCCAAGGTATCGAGATATGCCCCGTTGCCCGGGTCCATTTCGAGCGAAAGCTGGCTTGCCTCAACAGCATGGTCGAAGTCGCCGTACGTATTGCAGACCAGCCACGAGTACTGATTGCAGTACTGAGCCATCTGGGTTCCCTGCGTTCCCATGAAGTCGTCGCCGCGACTGTTCTGCTTGAAGATCTCGTACTGCTTCTGAAACTTCTCGACGAAAGGCTTGTAGAACTCGATCGTGTGATCGATGTGCTCTTTGGCCTTGGCCTTCCACATGTCGTCTTGCTGGCCGATACGATATGCGGCGATCAATACGTCCGCTTCGTCTTCGTAATATTTCAGCGCCTTGTCGATGTCTTTCTTCGCGGCGGCCAGGTCCCCTTTGCGTTCGGCGGCGGTGGCTCGGAACAAGTAACTTCGAGCGAGGAAACGCGAGGCCCGTTCGTCGCGGTCGGCGTCGATCGGATTCTTAGGACCGAACTGTTTTTCCGCTTGTTCCACCCATGGCCACATCACATCTGCGGCGGCCTGAGGATCGCCCAAATCGTTCTCGAGTTCCGCCAATTGCATTCGCGAAAGCATCGAACTGATGTCCATCACATCGAGACGATCGAGCAGCGTGCGATATTCCTTGCGGCTCCAGCGGAACGTTCCGCGATCGGCCAGCGATTGAGCGGTGAGGTAATGGCTGTCGTCCGAGTCCGGGTCAAGCTGCAGCGCGGCGTCGGCGTACTTGTTGGCCAGCTCGATGTTGTCTTGCACCAGCTCCGATTCCGCGAGCAGATAAAGAAGCGAAGCATTGCGGCCGAAGACGCCACCAATCGGAACATCGTCCGCAGCGGCCATGTTCTTCGCATGGAACTGGGCCAGTTCGCCCACCACCGATGGACCTTTGCGATCGAGGAACCAGGTCGTCAGGTCGAGCAGTTCGCTCTCCGAGAATTTGACGCTGATGCGGATCACGTCCTGCATCGCTGCCAAGGCTTCTTCCTGCTTCCCTTGCTGACGCAATTGATCGACTTGCCATCGCACCAGTTCGAGCACAACTTGCTGGCTGGTCAGCGCCGGACGGGTGGTGAAAAGTTCGATCTCGTCCGAGACCTGTTTCTCCCACTGGGCAACCGCTTGCTGAGGATTGGTGAGGCTCAACTGAAAGACCTTCAGCCAGCGTGGCCCGACGCGGGGGCTCTCGCCGACACGTTCGGTGATGATCTCTGAGATTTGCTTCTTCTCGGTGTCGGAAGTGCTTTGAAACTGGATCGAAGCTGCCAGGGCTGCTTCTTTCGATAAGACTTCGGAAACATCGTAGCGGGCAATGCGGCAGAGCGCGCTCAAGGCATCCAGTGAATGGAGTCGGCCCAGCTCGCCGATCCGACTGCGGCGGTTCTCGACATTCAAGGTTCCGTAGCGATTGAGATACGAATTGACCTCGTCCGTGAATTCGGGGCGGGTCCATTCGATTTCGACGCTGCGAATCAAATACTGAGCGCGGCCGGCGATTTCGAGGTCGGGGTCACGCATCGCGCCGAACAACTGGTCAAACGCCGTGATCCCCATGCGAGCAAGTTCCGATTGAGCACGCTCGCGCACGACAAAGTGACGATCGCCCAGTTGCGCGATCAACTCACGCACCTTCTCCGGAGCCGGCGCGTTGGTGGCTTGTGCGTGCGTCTCTTGGGTTGCCCACGGTCCGAAGAGCGACAAACCGAGCGCGACGGTCAAAAGACCCAACCGAAAATTCCAAGGCATTGAATATTCCTCGCCAAGATGAAGGGGACCTTCTTTAGGATACCCCTCCAGGCAAGCGCGAAACAAGGCAAGAGTTCGAACACGCAGCGGATCGACGGTCATTCTGCGCGAATTCATACGCGATGATTGCCACAGAGGACGCCGCCCGTGCGAGGGGGAAGTGACTGATTTGGCCCAGAGGTGTCCAGGGCTCTCGATCGGCCCGGACACGTTGCATTCGGCGAGAAAACCACTGGCAGCGCTTAGCCGCGGCTGTTTTCCATCTGTTCGATGTATTGGCGAAGACGTTCGTTTTCGTTCTCGACATTCTTCAGACGCAGCATGTTTTCGACACGCTTGGTCAGTTCGATCCGATTAACCGGCTTCGACAGGAAGTCGTCGGTCCCAGCGGCCACGGCTCGTTCGATGTCGCCCAGCTCGTTCAATGCCGTAACCATAAGGATCATAATACCTTTGGTCGCGGGGTCAGCCTTCAACTGCTTGCAGACTTCAAAGCCGCTCAGCTTGGGCATCATGACGTCCAGCAGGATCAAATCGGGCTGGAAACTGGCCACTTTGTCGAGCGTATCTTGCCCGTTCACTGCGATTTCCGTATCGCAATCGATATTAGCCAGATAGGCCTCTAGCAGTTCGATGTTCGACTGGTTGTCGTCGGCAATCAAGATTTTGTAGCTGTCCGACATGGCACTCCTCAGCAAGTCCCCAGGGGGCAATTCAATTCCGTGATTATAGAAGGCAATCCGATCGGCGGAAACGGCGTATCGCCAGTTGGTTACGTAATCTGGTTGAGGTTTCCTCGGGCGTAATTAGGCTGGAATGTAGACCTTAGCCCCAGTATTTGAGGATCCCTCGCCGTGGACTACCGCCTTCTGATTCGCATCCCGACTGCCCTGATCGTATTGTCGAAGATGCTGTTCGTATTTTGTATCGTCGCCCAGGCCCAAAGTCCTTCGCCCGTTTCGTCGGCGATCGAGGCGGCCCGGCTGCGGATCAAGCTGTACGAAGGGCAGGAATATCCGCTGGCTCGTCGACTGCTGAACTCGAAGATCACCGTCGCCAAAGCTCAGGCCGATTCGCTGCAGCGTCAACGTGACGAATACGAGCAGTTCACCAAGTTCAAATACTCGGCCCCTCTCTTCGGTCAGCTCGAACATGTGAAAGTGGCACAAGTCGAAGCAGCCGAATCGCTCAAGAATTTGAACGAGGAAAAGGCTCTCCTCGAACGTTTCCATCAGGATCGTATGCGGTTGCTGGAGTTGGAGCTCAAGGTGCTGGAATTGAGCGTGGCCCCTTAGAACGCAGCGATCGCGTTCTAGCTTTCTTCAATCGGTTCCAGCAGAGCGACACTTGCCGTGAAGCCATGCAGGAAATTCTTCCCACCCACCGGGCCGATCTCGCCGGCAGCAAAAAAGCCTGCGTTCGGAATCTGGCCGAAGGCGTTGGACAAGCAGGTCGCGTCATGATGCGGTTCGCTAAACAAACGCGTTCCGCGACCATTGCAGGTAAAGGTCAGCACCGACTTCGGACTCGATCCGCTCTTCTTCATCTCGGCGGAAAGTTGCTTCAATTCGGCCGAGGCGGAAAACTCGTCGCGAACATGGAACTGGACCGTCTGGCCCGGCTTCACGTAGTCGCCAATCATCAGCGAGCCGGTCTCGCGTTCGATGCCAACCACGTTTCGCACGATGAAATCGCCCTGGCTGCGATCGGACTGGTATTCGTCGACGACGCGGCCGATGTGCAGGCCACGGCTGACCAGTTGCTGATCGGTCACGGGCAGTGTTTTGTAGATCGCTTCGAGCTGCTTCAGAGCTGGGTGGCCACCTAGTTCTTCGATCACATTGCGTTCCGCCTTGGTGATTACAAATGGATCGCCAATCGGTCGGCAGCCTTGCGAGACAATCGTGCGGACACGAACGTTGCCATGCAGGTAGACCAGCACGCAGCCACTTTCCAGCACCTTGTCTCCCAGGATCAAACGATTCTCGCCTGGTTGATAGCTGCCACTGGCGATGCCCCCGATCACCGGGACACCTTGTTGGTCCTCGTTGACGCGTTCCAACAGCAGGTCAGCCGGAAAGCTGAATGGTTCCGACAACGCAATTGTCGCGGCATCGGCAGGCCACTGAGCCGGCAGTTCATCCGACCAACCGACAATCGAACCACCATCAGGCGTGCGTTGGAATTCGAGATGCATCGGCAGAATGGTTGTGCCCGGCAAGTGCGCCAGCCACAAGCTGATGGCCGGGGTATCTTCCGCTTCGCGTCCTTCGCCGACGATCGACTCGGCCGTGCAGCCCAGCAGGTTGTTGGTACCCAGCAGTCGCGTCAGTTCTTTGGCGACCGTTTCAATGTGCGGGGCGTGATGGGGCGAAACGAATACGAATGCCAGGTCGACCGGAGCTGCCAATTGGTCGAGGGCCTGACGAACGGCTTCTGCCAAGGCTTCTTCCGTCGTATCGTGGACCGACAAGGCCGCGGCAAACTTGGGTTGCGGCTGCTGCATGATAGATATCTAAGCTCGGTTGGAGTGGGGCGATTACTGGTGGCGAGTGCGGCCGATCACGCCGTCTTCAGGGCTGCTCGCCGAAGCGTACAAGCGGCGTGGAATGCGTCCCGACTGGAACGCCAGGCGACCGGCTTCGGTGGCATGACGCATGGAGTGAGCCATCCGGACTGGATCCTTGGCATGGGCGATGGCGGTGTTCAGCAGCACACCATCGACTCCCAGTTCCATCGCAAACGCAACGTCGCTGGCCGTGCCAACACCGGCGTCGACAATCACCGGGTAGTCGGGGTCTTCCCCTTTGAGGTATTCGAGACAGATGCGAATGTTGTTCGGGTTCAAGATGCCCTGGCCCGAGCCGATCGGACTTCCGGCAGGCATCACGGCGGTGGCGCCGACTTCTTTCAATCGCTTGGCGATCACGGGATCGTCGGTCGTGTAGCAAAGGACCTGAAAACCAAGTTCGACCAACTGCTCGCACGCCAACACGGTTTCAACCGGGTCTGGCAGCAGCGTCTTGGTATCGGCCAGGACTTCCAGCTTCACCCAGTCGGCGCCAGGGTTCTCGAGCCCGAGTAAGATCTCACGGCCAAGCTTGGCGGTTCGGACCGCATCGCGGGCGTTGTAACAGCCGGCCGTGTTGGGCAGCAGCGTGTAGCGATGGAAATCGATGTAATCCAAAAGGTTACGACCGGTCGGATCGTAAAGACGTTCGCGACGAACGGCGACCGTCACGCATTCGCTTCCGGAAGCTTCCAGCGACTGCTGCATCAGCTCCAGCGTGTCGTACTTGCCGGTCCCGACGATCAGCCGGCTGCTAAGCGTGTGGGTACCCAGGACCAAAGGCGCATCGTAGGCATTGGTTTCCGCGAGACTCATTAACCACCTCCTACGAGCGTGACGACTTCCAACTGATCCCCATCGGTAAGTTGATGGCTGGCGTGCTCATCACGTGGGATCAGTTCCAGGTTGACTTCCACGGCGATGAACTTGGGGTTGAGGGACAGCGTTTCGATGACGTCGGCGATGGTCGAACCAGCCGGAACGTCGCGTTCCTCTTCATTAATGCGTATTTTCATGGGGCTCTCAGTCGGGCGATCGGCCTTGCCTGCAAAGAAAACCGACCTTCTCGGGCGGATGGCAAGCCTTTTTTCAGTTTACGACGGGAGGCTTTCTCCCGACAACCGGCTGGCACGTGACGCGATCGGTTTTCCCGCAGGAATTCAGTGGCAAACCCAAAACAAAGGAAGCCCGCTTCGGTGGGGAAGCGGGCTTCTGTGAAGTGCATCGGTCGCGGATCGATCCAACTAGTTACGGATCATCACGTTACGAGCCGTGCCGGTATCCAGCAGAATCAGCGATCCTTGCTGAGCCGAGCCACGAGCGGCCACGCTACGCTGCCATGGCACACCGTAAACCGCGATACGACCGGTAGTTGAGTCGATGACGTACACCACGCAGTCGCCCGGTCTGGTGTTGCCGGCTTGACCTGGGAACGAGGCGGCACCGGTCAGAAGCATGAAGTTTGGCTTCTTAGTGGCGTCGACACCGAGATCGTTCAGGATGTTGTTACGAAACAAGCCCGCGAACTTGGTTGTGCGGCCGTTGAGCACGGCACACTGCAAATCGCCGGTCAGGGTATCCAGCGTAAACAGGCCTTCCATTTCCTCGTCGATTCGGCCAGTCGCGGCACACATGGTTTCGCTCCAGGTGCTGGCGGTGGCGTTGACGGGGATTTCAATGCCAGGGCTTCGCAGCTGAAGGCCCACGGTCAAACCAGCGATAACGAGCGTCGTCATGACGCTTCCCACCGCGAAACTTGCTAGCCAGAAACGAGTTGTCGAATCAAGCTTCATGAATTGAGTCCTCTAAGGGGTCCGGCAAATGGGAGGAAAGGTTGGCCCGAAGTTGGCTTTGCGTCACGATCTGGGAAAGATCGGCAAGCGACGTAACCAAAGCCCAAAATCGCCTAACGCTGGCGTCAGTGCCCTAACTAACCGACATCGTACGTGCTTTCTCCCTAATGTGCCATAGATAAGTTGTCCCTTGTCCGCAGTCGATCGCTGGTCTTGGGGTGAAGAGGGTAGGCAATCGGCAGGCTGGTGTTTGGCGGACTCTTTCGGTCCTTGTGTTTTTGCCGGAAATGCGTAATCTTCTTGAGGTTACGAACGCCCAGTGGCTCCCGGAAACTTCTTGCTTTTCCTGGGAAACTCGACCTCGCTTGGGCTTGGAATCGGGCATTGAATTGGTTGATAATAGTAGCTGCCAATTCAAGCTCGGGCCGAGACTATCCGTTTCGGCCTCGCGACGCGAACCTTAACCTACGTCGATCACCAACCCAATCGCCTAATGCGCGAGATTCTCTTTCAATACGAAAGCGTCAACCCGACGACTTGGGCTTACCTGTCGTCGCTGCTGGTGATCGGCCTATTCTTCAAATTCAACCGCGTCTGGAGCGTTCGCAATCTGGACGTTCTGTTGATTATCGGCCTGGCACCCGGGCTGCTGATGACCTACTTCGGTCAGCAAAGCATCAACCGGGCCACCAGTATTCCGGCTGTCGCCGCGGAAACCGCGCCTTTGATACCGAAGCTCGACGCCGACCCACCTGCCGTAGGACCGGTGGCCGTCGCCGAGCCTGACGAAGAGGATGATGAAAAGCCGTCTCGCCAGGAACTGCTCCAGATCGGAAAGACCCTGGAGAAAGCAGGTTACATCTGGCTCTTCGGTCTCAGTGGACTGATTGTGATCCGGCTGTTTGTCGATCCGACGATGGTCCGGCGACCGATGCTCGAGCCCAATCTGACGATCGGCGGGATGGTGTTCATCACCTGCGCGCTGTTCATCTTCTTGATGACCAATATCATCGTGGGTCGCCCGTCGGATGCCGACATGCGCGGCGTACGCGAGGCATCGAAAAGCAGCCCGAAGGAAGTGGAAGAGTCGCTTCGTCATTTCGGGCCTGGCTATCGCATGCTACTGCTGGTGCCGCGAATTCCGACCTATCAGTTGGCCCAGCAAGGCGAGCCGACCGATTTGGAGACGAACGAGAAAATCACCATCATCGTGACCAAAACGGTGGCGATTCTGGCGAATATGGCCCTGATCGCTGGCATCGTACTGGTGGGCTACCGTCACTTCGACAACATTAAGATGGGTGTCGGGGCGGCGATGTTCTACTTCCTGCTGCCTTACGCCGCGGTCTATACCGGGCGAATCGATCACGTCATGCCGGCGGCGCTGCTGGTGTGGGCGATCTTCTTCTATCGCACGCCGTTGGTCTCTGGGATTTTCATGGGATTGGCGATCGGAACGTTGTATTACCCGCTGTTTCTGCTGCCGCTGTGGTTCAGCTATTATTGGGAACGTGGTCGTGCTCGCTTCCTGATTGGCGTGGTGTCGACGCTGTTGGTGCTGACGTTGTCGCTCGCATTGACGTCATCCGACTTCGATATGTTCCTCAACCAGTTCCGGGCGATGTTCGGTTTGTGGTTGCCACGTGACGAAGGTTACACGGGCTTCTGGAACTATTACTTCAACTCGAATGCCTACCGAATTCCGGTTCTCGCGGCGTTTGGTGTCGTGTCGATTGCCTTTGCAATTTGGCCGGCCCAGAAGAATCTTGGCACGCTGCTAAGCTGCACGGCTGGCTTGATGTTGGCCGCCCAGTTCTGGCATGCCAACGACGGTACGACCTACATCGCCTGGTATATGCCGCTGATGCTGCTAACGATCTTCCGACCGAATCTGGAAGATCGCGTCGCCCTCCGAGTGATTGGCGAAGGTTGGCTGAAGCGGCCAGGTTCCGGCACCGCCGCCGGTGGCGAAGAGAAGCAGGCCGCTTAGTCCCCTGCCCTGATTTCGCCAAGAGTTCCCCTCGAAATGCAAAATGGCCACGTTATTCAACGTGGCCACTTCTGTTGAACGGTTCTGCTTTCGCAACCGCTACTCGAATGCGGTCGGCGTGACGCCTACGTCAACGATGCTGCAGGCCTGAATCGGTGTGATTCCCCGTTCGCGAGCCGCTTGCAGAAGCTCGTTGCTTTCGCTGCCAGGATTGAAAAACACTTCCTTGGCTGGCTTCGAGGCGATATCCGAAACCATCTTCATTCCCACCGCTGGCGGCACATAAATGCTAATACGATCCAACTGCTCGACAGGGATGTCTCTCAAAGACTTGTAAACCTTCAGGCCTTCGATCTCACCACCCTTGGGATTGACGGGGTAAACATCGTACCCGCGCTGCAAGTGCGCCCGTACGGATTTGTTACCGTACTTGGAACGCTCAGAGCTTGCACCCAGGATCGCCACAGTTGGCTTCGAAATCATTTGCGTTCTCCTTAGAGATTGGGGGGAGGAAAGAGAAATGAACCAGAAGCGTCTGGTCAGCGACCGCCCTAGAATTCCATTAATAACGGCAAACCACATGGCGTCAAACGTGATTTTTAGCCTGAATTCCGGGGCCCATTTGTCGGAGAGCAAAACCCCACAAAGAGTTGCGCAGATCGATCAAAGGCTGATCATCATTAAAAGAGTAGACAAAAAAGTGCCAAAGTTTTGGCGCGTGATTTCAGCCGGTCGCGAGGCGTATTGTGCCTGATGTTTTCGAGGCAAACGCATGCCTCCGCTCAATGGAAGGCATGCGGTCTTTACGACGCGATTAGAGGAGCGATTGTTGACCGGACGATTTTTCTCGCTCGTAGTGTTCCGACAGAAATGCTCGGAGGTCTCCCTTTTTCAGGTCGGTCTCGTTGCGAAAGTGCAACCGGACGACTTCTTCGCCACCGCGAGCCTGGTCAACGTCGGGCTCGTGGCCTAATTCGGCAATTCTTCCCTGCGTAGTGGACGCTTGGGCGGTCTTCAATTCCAAGCGAACATGTTCGGGTTTCTTCGTCGAAACTACGGCCCAAGCAGTGCGTTTGCCAGGGATCATCATGTTGATAAGCATCTGGTTGTTCCACAAGATCTCGCCCTGCGGAGCAATGTCTTTCAGAAGTTCGATCACTTCCTCAAGCACGGTCTGATCCCACGCCACCGACTTACCTGGCGGGAAGCCCTTCCGCGACAAGTGCCACTTTTCACCCAGCTTCTTCCAGGGCATATGGCTTTCGACATCCTGACCGACGGTCGCTTCGTACTTCTGGAAGCCGACGATCGCGTCGTCGATAAACTTCCAGAACGAAGGCTTGTTGATCTCGTGCCAGCTATGGGCTCGGACTTCGATCTCTTGGAACGGGCCACGCAGGTTCTTCACCTTCACGCGTGGATCGTTGCTGTAGATCGGCAAGTCGTCCATCTGGTTGAGCGTCGGCAGGTCGAGTTCCTGCGGCAGTTCGTACTTGTTAAAGGTCCCCTTCATCACGCGGAACTTCATCTTCAGCAGCCAGGTCTCGCCGGTGATGGCATGGAAGAACCAGCCGTCTGACTTGCGTTTGGCGGCAATCTCGACGATCGTCCGCGAGTTCCAGTTCGGATCGCTGAACAGATCGGTCGATTGAATCCGTTCGACCACTTCGGCCAGGACTTTGCCTTCCCAGTTGCATGGCTGACCATCGCGACCGACGCGATCTTTGGTGTGCCACTTCTGCCCGTCCAGTTCCCAAGGCATTTGAATCTGGGCACCTACATCGTCGATATCGAGGTCCCCTTCTCGTTCCGCATCGGTCGCGTTGGGATCGTACAGGGGACGCTCTTGTCGCGGGGCGGCTGCCAGAACCGGAGCGAGGGCTTCGCCGGTGTGACTTCGCAGCCAGGTCATGCCGCGGTCGTCGGTCAGCGTCGAGGCCTCGCTCTTCTGCTTCTTGGCAACCTTCTGGAACGATTCAGAGTAAGCGACCACATCTTCCGGCGTGCCGACCGTCACTACCTGGCCGCCAGACTGGCCTGCTTCCGGCCCCATCTCGATCATCCAGTCGGCCTGCTTCAAGATGTCGAGATTGTGTTCGATCACGATCACCGTGTTGCCCATGTCGACCAGACGGTGGAACACGTCGAGCAACTTCTTCAGGTCTTCAAAGTGTAAGCCGGTCGAAGGTTCGTCCAGCAGATACAGGGTGCGTCCGGTGTCGGGGCGAGCCAACTCGCTGGCCAGCTTCACACGCTGGGCTTCACCGCCCGAAAGCGTCGCGGCCGATTGGCCGAGGGTGACGTATTCGAGGCCCACATCGCATAGCGTCTGCAAGATGCGGCGGATTTTAGGAATGTTCTCGAAGAGCTGCACGGCCTGACCACACGACATTTCGAGCACTTCCGAAACCGATCGACCGTGGAACTTGACGGCCAAGGTCTCTTCGTTGTAGCGGCGACCATCGCACGTTTCGCACGTGACCCAAACGTCAGGCAGGAAGTGCATCTCGATACACTTTTGGCCCATGCCTTGGCAGTCTTCGCAGCGTCCCCCTTCGACATTGAAGCTGAAGCGGCGAGCCGTGTAGCCACGCACTTTGGCGTCGGGAAGTTGCGCGAACAGTTCGCGAATCAAGTCGAACACGCCGGTATAAGTTGCCGGGTTCGAGCTCGGACTGTTGCCGATTGGCTGCTGGTCAACGCGGATCACCTTGTTGATGTTTTCGACCCCGCGCAGGGCGTCGTGAGCGCCTGGGATCGTCGATGCACGGTGCAGTCGCCGGGCGAGCGTGTTGTAAAGGATGTCTTGGACGAGTGTGCTCTTACCGCTACCGCTCGGGCCGCCAATCGCCACGAAGGCACCCAGCGGAATCTGTACGTTCACGTCGCGCAGATTACGGTGGTTCGCACCGACGATCTCGAGCCATTCGCCCGAAGGACTGCTGAAGTCGGAGATGACATCTTCGTCGGTGTTGTCCGAGATCGACATCATGCGTCGATTGGTCGGAGCATAGATGGCGGTCTTGCCGGAGATGTAAGGACCGGTGACCGAATTTGCGTTCTTCGCGATCTGCTTCGGGGTTCCTTCGGCGACGACCATACCACCGTTGCGGCCAGCCCGAGGACCGAAGTCGATCAGGCGATCACAGCCTTCAATCACTTCCTGATCGTGTTCGACCACCAGCAGCGTGTTGCCGAGGTCACGGAGGCGGTGCAGTGCCTTGAGCAACCGCAAGTTGTCGCGAGGATGCAGACCGATCGTCGGTTCGTCCAGCACATACAGCACACCGCAGAGGCCGCTACCTAACTGGCTGGCCAGGCGAATACGTTGCGCTTCACCGGCCGACAACGTCGGAGCCGTGCGGCGGAGCGTCAGGTATTCCAGACCAACGTCCAGCAGGAACTGTACGCGACCATCGATCTCGCGAAGGATCTCGCCAGCGATCTTTTGTTCGCGTTTTTTCAGTTTGGCCGAACGAACGAAGTCGAGCAGTTCCGATAGCGGCATGCTGGTGATGTCGCGCATCGACTTCTTGCGGAAGCGAACCGACGAAGCATCGTCACGCAGCCGCGAACCGTCGCATGTCGTGCACTCCACTTCGGCGACCAGCGATTCCAATTGACCACGGAACGCCGGGCTCAAACGCGAGGCATCTTCGAGCGCGGGATAAAGCCCCTTGAACTGGAAGCGGAAGTCGAGCTTCTCTTTCTTCGCGTCCGAGTAGACATCGTACGTCGTGTCGCCGGTGCCATGCAGGATGATACGACGCTGACGGGCACCAAGCTGCTCGAACGGTACGTCGAGCGGAATCTTGTTCTTCTGGCAGATCGCCTCGAGCATCTGCATCGCCATTGGCGATTTCAAATCGGGCCACAGCCGCAAGGCACCTTCGGCCAGGCTTCGCTTCGGATCGCTCAGCAGTGCGGTTGGGTCGGCGCCGGTTTGGGTTCCCAGACCTTCGCAGTCAGGACACCAGCCAAGGTAGCTGTTGAACGAGAAGTTGTGTGGCGAAAGAGGCTCGAAGCTGCGATCGCACTGCTCGCACGAAAGCTTCTGGCTCAAACGCTTGGTCCGCCAATGAGCTTCTGGAACGCCTTCTTCCGCGTAGGCCAACACCAGCACGCCGCCGGATTGGCTGAGCGCGATTTCCACACTGTCAGCGATACGCGGACGAGCGTCCTGGCGAACCGAAATACGGTCGACGACGACTTCGACATCATGTTTGCGGCGGCGGTCGATCTTCGGAGGACGATCGAGCGTGTGGACCACGCCATCAACGCGAATACGTTGATAGCCGGCCGCTTTCAGTTCTTCCCACAGGTCGGAATACTGCTGCCCGGTGTCGAGGGTGCGCGGAGCCAGCAAAAAGAGCTTGGTTCCCTCTTCTTCCTGCAGAACCTTGTCAGTGATCTGTGTCGACGTTTGCGTCTTGATAGGGACATCGCAGTCGGGGCAATGCGGCACTCCCAGACGGCTCATCAGCACACGCAGGTAGTCGTAAATCTCGGTCACCGTACCGACGGTCGAACGTGGAGACTTGCCGAGGTTCTTTTGTTCGATCGCGATTGCTGGCGAAAGGCCTTCGATGTGATCGACCTTCGGCTTCTGCATCTGGCCAACAAACTGCCGAGCGTACGCGCTCAAGCTTTCGACGTAGCGGCGTTGACCTTCGGCGTAGATGGTGTCCATCGCCAGCGAGCTTTTACCGCTACCGCTCGGACCGCAGAAGACCGTCATCTTGTCACGATCGATGCTGACGCTGACGTCCTTCAAGTTGTGCATTTTGGCACCACGGACGTCGATCCGTTTGGCCTGGACCTTGGCGGTCTGCTGCGAAAGCTTGGCGGCACGTTTGATCTCGGCGACGGCTCGGCTGGTCTCGCCCTTGAGAAGCGGCTTGAGCGCCTGGCCGGTGAACGAAGCTTCGACGGCGGCGACATCTTCCGGCGTTCCCTCGGCGACGATTGTCCCCCCGTTCACACCACCATCCGGACCAAGGTCGACAACCCAGTCGGCCGTTTTGATCACGTCCAGATTGTGTTCGACCACCAGCACCGTGTTGCCGGCGTCGGCGAAGTTGTGCAGCACTTTCAGCAGCATCTTGGTATCGGCGAAGTGCAAACCGGTGGTCGGTTCGTCCAGCAGGTAAAGAGTCTTGCCGGTGCTTCGCTTCGAAAGCTCTTTGGCGAGCTTGATACGCTGAGCTTCACCGCCAGACAGGGTCGGTGATGGCTGACCAAGCTTAATGTAATCGAGCCCGACGTCATGCAACGTTTGCAGCTTCTGGGCGATCTTAGGGACGTTTTCAAATGTCTTGAGTGCTTCTTGGACATCCATCTCCAGGATGTCGGCGATCGACTTGTCTTTGAACAAGATCTCGAGCGTTTCGCGATTGAAGCGATGCCCTTCGCACACGGGACAGGTCACCCAGATGTCGGCCAGGAAGTCCATTTCCAGTTTGTTGGCACCGTTCCCTTCGCAAGCACTACAGCGGCCGCCATCCACGTTGAAACTGAAGCGGCCAGGCTTGTAGCCCCGTTTGCGGGACTCGGGCAGTTGCGCGAACAGATCACGAATTTCGTCGAAGACCTTGATGTAGGTCGCCGGGTTACTGCGCGGCGTGCGGCCGATGGGGCTTTGATCGATGGCGATCATCTTGTCGAGATGCTCAATGCCTTCGATCCGTTCATGTTCGCCTGGCTCGCCAAGGCCGCCGTTCAAGTCGCGGCGGAGGGCTTCGACCAGAATGCCATTGATCAGCGAGCTCTTCCCGCTACCGCTCGCCCCGGTGATACAGACGAAGCCACCCAGCGGGATTTCGGCCGTGATGTTCTTCAGGTTGTTCTGGGCGGCGCCGATGATGCGGATCTTCTTCTCGCCGATCTTCCGCCGCGTCTCAGGGATCTCGATCTTTTCTTTGCCGGAGAGGAATCGCCCTGTGACGCTTTCTTCGACGTCTTCCAGTTGTTTGGCGGAACCCTGGGCGACCACATAGCCACCCCGGACCCCTGCTCCGGGACCGAAGTCGATGATATGGTCGGCGACGCGCATGGTGTCTTCGTCGTGTTCGACCACCAGGACGGTGTTCCCCAGGTCGCGAAGATCGTTCAGCGTTGCCAGCAAACGGTCGTTATCGCGCGGATGCAAACCAATCGAAGGTTCGTCCAGAATGTACGTGACGCCAACCAGGCCGCAGCCGATCTGGCCTGCCAGGCGGATACGCTGCGACTCACCACCGCTAAGCGTGGGGGCCGTTCGATCGAGCGTCAGGTACTCGAGACCAACATTCTGCAGGAAGCCGAGGCGTCCGCGAATTTCTTTCGTCGCTTCTTCCGCGATCTTCGCCGACAAAGAATCGAGTTGAAGGGCTTCGAAGAAGTCGGATGCTTCCTGAATCGAAAGCTGGCAGATCTGAGGCAGCGACTTCGAGTTCTCTTTCCCAAAGACTTTGCTGGCCGTCGAAATCTTGACGCTCCGAGCCTGAGGATTCAAGCGATCCCCATGACACTGCGGGCAGATGACGGTAGCCATGTACTTTTCGAGCTGCCGCTGCTGTGGCTTCGAGTTCGTATTGCGATACTTCTCGAGCAGGTCAGGGACAATACCACCGTAGGTGCCGCCGTACATCTGTGGGCTATTACCGCCTCGCCAGGTGAACGTGATGTGCTCGTCGCCGGTGCCCCACAGCAGGTAGTCGTGGTGCTCTTTCTGCATGTCGCGCCAGGCCGTTTCCAGCAAGGCACCTTTGCCCAGGTCGTACTTGCGCTCCATCGTGTCGGCGACACCCTGATAGATGTGTCGCTTCCAGCGGCCGAGCTCTTTCCATTTGCCCAGCAGTTCGATGGCACCCTGCTTGAACGACAGCGTCACGTCCGGAACAAGCAGTTCAGGATCGAACGTGTAGACCTTCCCCAGACCGTCGCAGGTCGGGCACATCCCCTGGGGCGAGTTGAAGCTGAACAATTGCGGCGTGGGGGGAACGTACGAGATGCCACAGTCGACGCACGCATAGTCGACCGAAAACATCATGTCGCCGGCGACGGCCGTCTTGCTCCGTTTGCTTTTGGCTCGCTTCGGCTTGGGGGCTTCCTCAGCACCTTCGGCGGCTTCTTCGTCGCGCGGGGCAATGATCAAGCTGCCTTCGCCCATCTTCAAGGCCAGCTCGACCGCTTCGGCCAGACGGCCGCGGATGTTTTCTTTGATCGTGATACGGTCGATCACCAGCTCGATGTTATGCCGCATCTGGCGATCGAGCTGAAGTTCATCGTTCAGCTGAATCACTTCGCCATCGACACGGGCCCGGACGAACCCCTGCTTTAGCAGGTCGATGAAGAGATCTTTGAACTCACCTTTCTGGCCACGAACCAGCGGAGCCAATACTGAGAACGCCGAACCTTCCGGCTGTTCGAGAATCCGCTCGAGGATCTGTTCGCGGGTTTGGGCGGTCAGCTTCTTACCGCACTCGCTACAGAAGCCTTGGCCAACACGCGAGAAGATCACGCGCAGGTAGTCGTAGATCTCGGTGATCGTGCCGACCGTACTGCGAGGATTGTTGCTCGTGGTCTTCTGCGAAATCGAGATGCTAGGGGTCAAGCCGCCGATGAAGTCGACATCAGGCTTGGGCATCTGCCCCATGAATTGGCGCGCATAGCTAGACAAGCTCTCGACGTAACGCCGCTGCCCTTCCGCATAGATCGTGTCAAACGCGAGCGAGCTCTTTCCACTTCCACTCACGCCTGTCAGGCAGATCAGCTTATTGCGAGGCAGCGTCAGAGTGACGTCACGCAGATTGTGTTCGCGGGCCCCTTTGACTTCGATATCGGAAACCGGCATAGATGCTCGTCCGTGGGTTCACTTCGCGGCTTGGTTCGGTCGAATCCATCGATTTTAGGGGACGTGCCAGTGGCGGAGAAGGGTATACGGCATTGTCGACAAGGGGAAACCTTGCTCTCGAAACGCGACATTTGGTCCCCCTACCAGCCGAAATGACGCCCAGAGCGGTCTTGTCAGAGGGTTCACCCAGCGGATCGAGACCAGTATTATGGGGCTTTTCGCCGCCCCGCGATCCTTCCACGTCAAACCCCCACAAGTACCCAAGATGGCCAAATACCACGTTCTGCTGACTGACTACGCCTGGGAAGAACTCGAAATCGAAAAGAAAGTTCTTGCTGACAACGATGTCGAGTTGATCGTCTCGCCTTCTAAAGACGAGCAAACGCTGGTCGAACTAGCCCAAAAGCACCAGGTCGACGCCATCATGACCAACTGGGCCCTGGTGACCGAAAAGGTAATTTCCGCCTCGCCAAAGGTGAAGATCGTCGCTCGGCTAGGGATCGGCCTGGATAACATCGATATCGATTACTGCACTTCCAAGGGGATCCTGGTCACCAACACGCCGGACTACTGCCTGACCGAAGTCGCCGAGCATACGCTGGCCCTGATGTTCGCTTGTGCTCGTAAAGTGGCGATGTACCACCACGACACGATGTCGGGCAAATACGACCTGACGGCTGGCCCGATCATGCGTCGGATGGAAGGTCAAACACTGGGGATCGTTGGTTTGGGCAACATTGGGATGCTGCTTGCCCAAAAAGCGAAGTGCCTCGGCCTGAACGTTCTGGCCACCAGCCGGAGTGGGAAGAGTATGGACGGCGTCAAAACGGTCGAAATGGACGAGTTGCTGGCTGAGTCTGATTACGTCGCGCTGCTGATTCCAGCGACACCGGACACTAAGAAGTCGATCGGTGCCGAGCAGTTCAAGAAGATGAAGCCGACGGCTTACCTGATCAATACCGCTCGCGGGGCGATCGTCGATCACGATGCCCTGGCCGCCGCCTTGGATGCTGGCGAACTGGCAGGTGCGGCGCTCGACGTCCAAGATCCAGAGCCATGCGACTTGAGCGTGGCCCCTTACAACGATCCCCGCGTGATCATTACGCCTCACGCGGCTTTTGTTAGTGTCGAATCGCTGGAAAACATGCGGAGCCGCGTCTCGCGTCAGGTGGTCGATTGCCTGCATGGCAAGACTCCTGAGAACGTCCGCAACGGTTTGACCGCCGGTTAAAGCTCGACGTTGTCTGGCAGCGGCTTGATGGTCAGACCGCCGCTGCTGCGGATTTCCAGTTCGTACGATTTGCCCGGACGAACTTTCATCCCTTGCGATTCTTCGTTGGCCGCTCGAACACCATACTCGGCGGCCTTGGTGGGATCGTTGGCGATGTCCCAGAAGTTGTTCCAGATCTTCTGTTCGTATTCCGACGGCTCGTCCCGTACGCCATAAACTTCAGGACGCTCGCCGACCTGGTCGATCGCGAAACCATCGATCGGCTTTTGATGCTCGCCGTAGATCTTCTGCAACAGGTAGATCGAAGCGGAACGGAGCGGGTCGTTGGTCTCGACCAGTTCGTCATCGAACTTCACCACTTTGCCGTTCACATAGACCATGTCGCCGTCGATCTTGAATCGCTGCGGCTCGGTGAGCGGCGTGCCATGCTGGTCGACCTCGACGAACTCGATGGTCGATTCAACGCGTTCGGCCCCTTCCGGCTTCTCTTGGCTCACCACTTTCAGACGAGCCACCCGGCGATCGATCTTTAGCAACTTGATCCGGAGCGAGAGTTGGTCGATCGCTTCTTCCAACTCGCCGATCTTCGCGACGTGCTCTTGAAGCTCTTTCTCTTTGGCGGCCAACTGCAGTTCTTTTTCGTTGTAGACCGACCACGCGTAGTACGAAACGCTCGAAAACGCGATCAGCAGCAACAAAATCAGAAGTGTCCGGACCGAGTCGTTGAATCGGTCGATACTTTCACCCACCTTGGGCATACGCTTGCTCCTGGAGCCCGGAAATTCGGGAATTGATGTCTCGTCAATGAATGTCAATAGATTCGGGCCGCCTGATACTATCGTACCTCGTTCCGGGCAGGCGAACCAATCCCAGCTTGGTGGTCCCCATTGGATCGAGGCCGCCAGTTGTCGGGCCGCAACGATTTTCCTGGCAGAAAGGGCTCTGCCGGGCTGTTAAGATAGATGAGACACCTTCCCTCATCGAATCTATCCGTTCCGGAGCCCAACATGGATCGTCGACAGTTTCTTACGACCGCCGCCGCGGTGACCACGATTGCTACGCTGCCTCGCTCGACCTGGGCGGAAGATCTACTCGATATCAAACCGAAGCGGGTTGGGCTGATTGGTTGCGGCTGGTATGGCAAGTGCGACCTGATGCGGCTGATCCAGGTCGCCCCGGTCGAGGTCGTTTCGATCTGCGATGTCGACAGCCAGATGCGAACCGGCGCGGCCGAATTGATCGCTTCTCGCCAGAAATCAGGCCAGCAGCCTCGACAGTTTGGCGACTATCGTAAGATGCTCGCCGAGAAAGATCTCGATATCTGCTTGATTGGCACTCCCGACCATTGGCATGCGTTGACCATGATCGAAGCCTGTCGCGCCGGGGCCGATGTCTACGTGCAAAAGCCGATCAGCCGCGATATCGTCGAAGGTCAGGCGATGCTGGCCGCGGCTCGCAAGTACGACCGCGTTGTGCAAGTTGGTACGCAGCGCCGCAGTACGGCTCACTTGATCGAAGCCCGAGATAAGGTGGTCCGCGAAGGCTTGCTCGGCACGATCGGGCACGCCGAAGTCTGCTGTTACTATGGCATGGGACGCGATCGGAAAGCCGAGAACTGCCCGCCGCCTGAGTATCTCGATTACGAGATGTGGACCGGGCCGGCTCCCAAGCTTCCCTTCAACCCGGTGATGCACCCACGCAGTTGGCGAATGTTCGATGAATTCGGCAACGGCATCATGGGCGACATGTGCATCCACATGCTGGATACGGTCCGCTGGATGCTGAACCTCGGCTGGCCGAACTCCGTCAACAGCCGTGGCGGAACGTACGTCTACCAAGACGCCACTGGCAATGTTCCCGACACCCAGGTCGCGACGTTTGATTTCGACGAACTGGATGTCGTCTGGACGCATCGAACCTACGGAGATGCCCCTGACCGCGACTACCCTTGGGCGTTGTTCCTTTATGGCGACAAGGGAACGCTGAAAGCGAGCGTCAACAAGTACGAGTACTTCCCGAAGGGCACGAGAAAGGCGACCCTAACAGGCAGTCCCAAGACCGAGTGGGACAAGTATCCAGAAGATCAGCACGAGAAAGATCTGGAGCAGCATGTCGCTGCCGCGAACCGGGCCCATCAACGGAACTTCCTGCAAGCGATCGAGAATCGCAGCCGACCTGTGGCCGACATTGAACAGGGACACATCTCGACCGCCAGTTGTATTCTGGCGAACTTGTCGCTCAAGCTCGGGCGAAGCCTGACGTGGGATGCCGAGCAGCAGCAGGTCGCCGGCGACGACGAGGCCAACAAGCTGCTCGCCCGAACCTATCGAGGCGAGTGGACTCATCCGACGCCTGACAATGTCTAACGAAAAAAGCCTGACATCGTACACGACGCCAGGCCTTTCTCGGTTCCGTCTGGAGGCACGCAGGCTATTTACCCTGCGTGCTTAGCTGGATATCGAACACGTTGGATCCGTCGGTGATGGTGACTTCGCCAATCTGTTCGTAATAGTTGCGAGGCAGCTTGTCGAACGGTGTCGGAGCTGGCTTTTCGCCTGGCTTTGGCATCGCTCGGGTAATCTCGCTCGGCAGCAGCTTGATCATGTGCGTACCGGGCAAAATGCCTTTCCGCGTCGCGGTGAACTCAGCAACATAGTTGCCGTCGGCATCGGTTCGAGCATACGAAGGGGATGCTCCTGGGCCGGTTGGCTGAAACTGCAGCGAAAGTCCTTCCGGGGCAGGCTGACCATCGATGGTTACCGCGCCGGTCAACGACGACGAAAGGTTGCCTGGCCCACAACCGACCAGGGCTGCGAGCACTACGGCAAACAAGCTAAGCGAAGAAATCGAAATCTTGGTCACGAGAACTTCTCCGGATCGGTGGGGATTAATATTCGCCAAGGGTCACGCCGTCGTCCGACATGCCTAGCCGCTGATAAACACCAACGGTGTTCTTGTCGAGATTCGAGAACGAAGTGTAGTAGGCTGCCTGACCACCGCTGGTCGTCAGACCTTCGCTCGATTCGATCGTGTCGCTGATGAAGTGCACGCTGCCGTCGGCGAACAGGAAGTTCGCACCGCCTGGGTGCATGCTGGCAAATGCCGAGTAATAACGACCGGTCAGTGGCGTGTTCAACTTGTTCGAAAACGTACGTCCCAAGACCTTCGGAGCCGACCAATAGGTTTCGCTGTACGAATTACCAACGCCAACCCAGTAGCCTGCCTGGTGGAGGTAATCGCGCTCGCCGATGGCAAACGTATTGCTGGTTCCGTCGGTGATGCGAGCCATGTTGATCCCATCTTGAACGTTCATCACGCCGTGCCAGTCTGGGACCTGGGCCGAAGGCGAGCCGTTCCAGTTGTAGGTGTAGTGACCCATGCAAGCGACGTAGTTGCTGATGGCAGGCTTGGTCGATTCTGGACCGCTGGAGTGAATGAAGTCGACGGTCGTGTTGATCTCGCCGTTGCTCGCATCGCTAGGACAAAGGTAGCCACTGATGGGCGTGCGGATGGCGGCCACTTCCAGGGCTGGCCAGTTCGACGAGTTGGTGGTTGGCAACGCTTCGTTGAGTTCTCGCGAAGTCACGCCCAGCGTGTCATGCAGGGCCGACTGTTCGATGAATGGCAACAAGCGAGCGCCCCAGCCCCACTGAGGATTCGTGCCGGCAATCTTTGTCTTGTCGGTGGCCCCATAGCTGGCTGGGAAGTGGCCAAACGTATCGTGGAAGTTGTGTAGCGCAATGCCGATTTGCTTCAGATTGTTATTGCACTGCATGCGACGCGCTGCTTCGCGAGCTTGCTGCACAGCCGGCAGTAACAAAGCGATCAACACACCAATGATGGCAATCACCACCAGCAATTCGACAAGCGTAAAGCCTCGAGCTTTCATCCGGGAACCTCTGGGAACTTAGGCGATAATGAAATAAGAAGACACCTAATATCCCGTGATATTATTCGGGGGTCGTTCCGTCAATGAAGATTTCACGAATTCGCGGGAATCAGGTAGAAACGAGCGTTTTCTGCCGGCAGAATCGCCCAAGAGTGGCTATGGTTCTACATCGATAGCGGGGTGGCATGGACAAGAAATAACCACACCGTTCCCCTTCGCCGAAGCGACTGACAACGGTGTGGAATCTGCCATGAACGAGTTCGTCGGATGCGGTCGAACTTATTTCGACTTGAGGGCAATATCGTGGCGGTTGCTGCCCGACTCGACGACGATGACCTCGATTTCTTCCCAATAGCCGCGTGGAAGGTCGGCCATCGGATTCTTCGGAAGCGGTCCGACCGGGCGACCATCGGGGCCAATCTCGGGCATCGGTGTCTCGACCGAACCTGGGATCAACTTCACGGAGTGTTCTCCGATTTGAATGCCAGGCTTGTTGAACGAGAACTGGGCGACGTAATGACCGCTGTGGTCGGTCTGAGCGTACGAAGGAGAACCGCCGTCGGTCGTGGGAGAGAACTGCAGCGCCACGCCGGCCGGGGCTGGCTTGCCGTCGATGGTCACCACACCGGAGAGCGAAGGAAGACCTCCTCCGCCGCAGCCGGTTACGACCAACAGCACCAACAGAAACAAGCAGCGAGCGAGATTGCCCGCTGCGTTCGTTAAAAATCGCATCGGTTTGATCTCCGCTAGGTTTAGTACTGTCCGACCGACTGGCCATCGTCACGTAAACCGAGCTTCTGATAAACACCGACAGTCGACGTATCGAGATCGCTGTACGAGGTGTACCACGCGGCTGGATTTCCGTCGTTCTTCAGACCTTCCTTCGACTCGATCGTTTCGGCGATAAAGTGGACGCTGCCGTCAGCGAACAGGAAGTTGGCTCCGCCTGGGTGAAGGCTCGAAAAAGCGAGGTAGAACCGTCCGACCAACGGCTGGTTCACCTTCTGGCCGAACGTGCGTCCGATCGCCTTCGGCGAAGACCACGACGATTCTGAATTCACGTTGCCTGGGCCAACCCAGTAAGCCGCATGATGGATCGAGTCCCGTTCGCCGATGGCAAAGGTGTTACTCGTTCCGTCGGTGATGTCGGCCATGCGAGCCCCTTCCTGCGGATTCATCACGCCATGTTGGTTGGGGATGCTGGCCGAAGGAGAAGCGTACCAGTTCGTCGTGTAGTGTCCCATCACACCGGCATAGTTGCTCTTAGCAGGCTTGGTGCTGTCGGGGCCTCCGGTGTGGCAGAAGTCGACCGAGGTATTGATGTCGTCGCCAGGATCGCTGGGGCAAATGAATGCGTCGAGTGGCGTTCGCATCGCAGCGACTTCAACCGCTGGCCAGCTCGAAGAGTTATTGCCTGGCAACGCGTTGTTGAATTCGCGACGTGAAACACCCAACAGGTCGTGCAGGGCAGACTGTTCGAGGAACGGAAGGATCCGCGATCCCCAGCCCCAAGCTTTCACCCAACTGCCGGCGTTGGCCTGGTTGTTGAAGCCGTAGCTCGCCGGAAATCGGCCGTATGTGTCGTGGAAATTATGAAGTCCAAGGCCGATTTGTTTTAGGTTGTTGTTGCATTGCATCCGCCGAGCGGCTTCGCGGGCTTGTTGAACGGCCGGAAGCAGCAGGGCGATCAAAACACCGATAATGGCGATCACCACAAGCAGCTCGACGAGCGTGAAGGCTCGCTTTTTCATGGGAAAATCCTTCCACCGAAATAAGGGATCTAGATGAGACAGGAGGAGGTGGGCTGTGATATATCCCGTGATATATGGCTTTCGCTGGGGTGTCAATTGGAAAAATATACAAAATAAAAAAGTGTGGAGCGTCAGGGGTGCTGTTCCCTTCTGGCTAGGGCAATGCCTGCCCGCAAGACGAAGGGGATCCTGGGAGAAGCTTGCTAACAGATCGCCGTTTCACCGTATACGAGGACGAGTGTATAGCAGGTGCTTACATGGTACTGAGAATGGTTGCGGTGGTTGGAAGGTGGCCGAGTGAAACGCGACAGCGCATCAAAAAGCCTCCATCAGATTGGCTCTGACAGAGGCTTCCGTGTAAATCGAAATACGGAAAGAAGCAGGTTGATTACTCCTCGTCTCCTTCGTCTTCGTCCGCATCGAACAGTTCGTTCTGGGCATCGTCTGAACTGCCCGTCGATGCCGTTTCGGCGGGACGATTGAGCATTTCGGCCAGCATCTCTTCTTCGTCCTTCTGGACAATCAAGACGCCGCCGCCGTAATCGGCTTGAGCCGGGTCGACTGCCTTGCCACTTTCGTCCAAGACCATATCCGCTTCGGCCGTCTTCTTCTTGGCGACCTGAAGCAGTTTTTCGTAGATGTCGTCTTTCTCGACACCGTTGATGTCGCTGACGGCCTGGGCCACTTCGCCGAGGTAACGTCGGAAGATGCTTCGGCGATCGGCCTGCTGCTTCACCTTCATGCGGCGACGCAGGAACATGCCGAGCTTGCGACCGACCGTTTGCAGGGCGAGTCGCATTTCCTTCTGGATCTCGTCGTAGCTGGCAACCGCTTCTTTGGCCTGGTTGGTGAACGGTACCCAGACACTGGCGATGTGAACCATGATCGTGACCGGACCGCTTGGCAAATTGCCACGCGATTGCGACAAGCCATACGACCGCCAGTTGGTGCCGGCGATGGTCTTGGTGATCGCACAGTCGCCATGCTGAAACTGCAGCGGAACGCGGTTGGCATAGCGATAAACGTTCATCGACTGCCCCTCGTTCACGTTCACGTTTTGCATCGCGTCGAAGAGAATGTCGACCTCTTTCGGCTTCATCTTGTTGGGGCTCTTACGCGTGCCCAGCTTCGACGTCTTCAAGATCTTGTCGGCGGCATCGGGCCCCAAGCCATTGAACGTCAGAATCAAAAATTGACGGACCGTTCGGGCATCGGTTTCGTACAGCAACTCTTTCAGCAGATCCTTGGTAATCTTCTGCGTTTCGACATTGCCGCCGTAGGCCAACGCCACTTCGATCTGGAAAGGATTACCGCGATAGACGGCAGGCGGACGCGTGGCAGCCGCATAAAACTCGGCCGGAACGACACTGTGCAGCCCTTTGAGCAACTGCTCCTCCCCGATCGGGACGATGCAATCGGTAGTCGGATTGCTGATCTTGGTATCCTGGATTGCCGAGTACAGTTGTTCGGCATGGTCGCGATCGATTCGCTTCAACCGCATCCGCGTGCTCAGCTTAGCCTTGTCGCAGATCTGCTTCGCGATCGTGGGACTAACGCGCGAGAACGAGTTGGTCAGAAAACCAGAGAGGCTCGACTCGTTGCTCTCTTTGCACATCGAGACCAGTCGACCAAGTTCAACCCCGTAAGGATGCGGCTTGATTTCGGTCGCTTCCGGCGGAAGGATATCGGTCGCCCGGCGATAGGTTCGCTGCACGCCGCTCGGATCGGTGTAGTGTAACGTGACGTGCGGGTTGGCGATTGCCGTTTGTTCGAGGTACTCGTCGACGCTCCCTTTGCCACGCTGATACTTGGCTTCCAGTTCCAGCGAGACGCGGGTGCCGTGGGTCAATGGCTTGGGAGTTTGGTCGGGGGACTCGGGATGGAGATGGGTTTCCCACTCAATGCCGTTTTCTTGAATGTACTTTTCGCCCTTCTCGCCGGGCGGGATGTCTTCGCCGTCCCCCTTACCGTTGAGGATCTCGGGCTTGTTCACCTTGGTATCGATACGAAGTTCGTAGTAGTGAGCCGACTTGGTCTTGCCCGTTTTACTGACGATCTTGATCGGCTTGCCGGTAGTGAGGATGGCATACATGCCGGCGGCACTGATCCCGATACCTTGCTGACCGCGGCTCATGCGCAGACGGTGGAACTTCGAGCCATACAGCAGCTTGCCGAAGATCAACGGAATCTGCTTCTTCAGAATGCCGGGGCCGTTATCCTGGACGGCAGCCTTGTAGCGGCTTTCGCCGGTCTGTTCGACATGCACCCAGATCTCCGGCAGGATGCCCGCTTCTTCACAAGCATCCAGCGAGTTGTCGACCGCTTCCTTGATGGTGGTCAACAACGCCTTCCGCGGATTGTCGAAGCCAAGCATGTGGCGGTTCTTGGCAAAGAACTCGCTAACCGAGATCTCGCGCTGCTTCTTGGCCATCGATTCGGCGGTGGCACGGCGCGGGGCTGACTTCTTGTTTGCGGATCCATTCGCAGTGGTAGTGGCGCCTTCCGACAACGTGAAAACTCCTCAGCAACGGTTGGGCATCATTCGACGCGGGCCAGAACCCCAAAATAGGGAGAGATTCCGGCCGGAAACTGGCTTCCCTTTGCCTCCACCCTATAGCCACTCTTCGACTTGGGCGAGGGGGCAGATGAATGTCGAATCGCCGATTGTAGTAAAGTTTGCCGATTGCGGGGATAGTGGCAGTCTCTGGAACTTAGGGGCGACTGTTACAGTCGGAAGAATAGGGGCTTTTGGAACGATAGGCTCAGAAAGACTCAGAGCTGCGATCGGAATAGCCGATCTAACCAAGGACGGAAGGTCTGGACTTATCTGACCCGCGCAGATTGCCGAAATACCCAAAGGCGGCGGATTGGACCAGGTTCCCATAACAGGTAGAGCCAACCCAAACACTGCCACGGACTCGTGGTTATCCAGTTGCCGTTAAATGGCAGGAGCTATCAATCGGATGAAACGCATCGTTACCACTTGCTTGTTCGCACTGGCTGCGACCGCGGCCGCGCTGACTATTGGCACGCCGGCCCAGGCGAACGAATACGCCAGCCCTTCGGTCGAAGGTGGCATGATGAACCAGTACTACGTTGCCGACCCGTACTACGGATATCCGGCTGCGATGTACACCGCTCCGATCACGACTCCACCGTACGTTCCGCAAACGTACATCACCTATCCGCCGCTGAATCCGCACGAATTCTTGTACAAGCATCACCGCACGTACTACCACTACTACAACGGTGGCCAGGGATTCAACCGCACGAAGGTCCACTGGTACGGCGGTCGTACGCTGCTGAACCCTTACAACCCATTCTTTTAATCGAACCTAATTCGAGCCGGACAGCGTCCCCTCGCTTCACGTAGGAAAACCAGACGATGACCCAGACACGACTGTTTCTCGCTCTCCTCGTCGGCCTGACGTTTGCCGGCAGCGTGCAAACCGCTGAAGCCGGTTGGCTGTGGGGACGTGGATATAGCAACGAAGCCAACGCCCAGCATGCTTCCGAGCTGCCGTGGCACGGTGGCTATGCTTACCAGAACTATCAGACGCCTGTCGCGATGGTTGTTCCGCCGAACGCGAACATGCAGACCAATTACTCGTGGGGCGTGCCGAGCAGCCGCATGACGCCGATCTATCACCAGTTTGGTGTCACGCCAGTCGGTGGAATCACGGGCAGCCCAAGCAGCCTGGGAATCACTCCTTACCACCCAAGCGACACCCGTCAGTTCGGCGTTTACAACGTTCGTGGTCCTTGGACCTGGAATGCCGCCAACCTGAACTATGGCTGGCACATGGGCTTCCACCATCGCCCACACTGGAACGACAAAATCGGTAGCTGCCCGAACGGTAACTGTGGCAACGGTTACTACGGCGGTGGCCAAGGCCACGTCATCACCGAAGAAGGCTACGTTCCTGGTAGCTACAGCGAACAGCCAGTCGCTCCAGCAACCGCTGCTCCGACCCCAGCAGCCAAGCCAGAAGCTTAGTCTTCTCGGCCTCGGCATCTCGAATATCTCGAAGCGAAGCTCTCACCATTGAGGGCTTCGCTTTTTTCATGCGCCTTGCCAGCGGACCAACTTTGACGTTCGCTCCCCTGCTCTGCTACCTTCAGCCTGGCATCGCTGACAGCAGCGAACGTGCTATCGCCGAGGATGCTTCTTCCTACAAAATCGCGTCGCGGCCCTTGCCTGGACATCTCAAGTCGCGAAGGATGTTATCGTCTCGACAACAAGCATGGTCTCCTCCTTCCGGTGCTTGCGTGAGAGCCTGTCGGTTAGGCCCGGTAATGCGGGCATATTTGCCGAATTTCGAGATTCGGAAAGTGTCTCGAATCTTTTGGCACACCGAGTGAATTACTAGGCTCTCAACGAAGCCCACCCCAGGAAAATTTTTCGTAAGAGACCAGACCCATGCTCGAGTTTGAAACCGCTTTGATCTTCTTCGGTGCCTTGACCGCGATCGTCCTCGGCCTGCATGTTTGCCGCCCGATCAAGGCCACCAACCCTTTTGGTGCCTAATGCCTCGAGCTGGGAACATTCGCCCGGCAGAAGGCCAGAGGCTTTATGAAACGAATGGAGCCGTATTAAGGATTCGAGATTTGTTGCATCAATTGCACGAAACGAGATTTCATTTCGGGACCGCCCATATCGGGATAAAGTGTTTGCAGGTAGCGAACCACCTGCTTCGCTTCTTCGGGATCCCCGAGCTTCACATGACACCGGGCAATTTCCAGTTTGG
Source organism: Bremerella cremea (assembly GCF_039541315.1). GTDB lineage: Bacteria > Planctomycetota > Planctomycetia > Pirellulales > Pirellulaceae > Bremerella > Bremerella cremea. The sequence continues at coordinate 2,541,805 of NZ_BAABFZ010000003.1, forward strand.
CTTCGTACCAGGCTGGCGACTTTGTCCGGCTCTTGCGACTGATCGTTCGCCAATGCGTCAGCGCTTGCTCTTGGAGCGGCTTCGTCGTTCCTCGCGATAACATCCGAGCCAGGCCAAGCTGAACCTCTTCTTCGTTCGGATGATCGGCCACCAGTTGCTGATAGACCTGAATCGCCTCGTCCAGCTTGCCGCTGGCGGCCAAGGCTTCCGCTTCACGAAGGTGAATCACCATCTGCATTGCGGCATCTAGCTGGCCGAGATTGGGCTTCAACATGCCGATCACGGTCAGCTCGATTTCCGCAATCTGGGGTCGAACCATCGGCGAGGCGGTGCCGGACATCTGCCCCAGCGCCTGCAGGACCTCGAACAAGTGTGTCGGGCTGTCGTCGCGGGCCTGCTGCAGTTTGGCCTTCGCTTCGTTAAGGTTGCCCAGGCCGGCCAACGCAATCACCTGTAACGACTCCAACCGACTTCGCCAACCTTCCGGTGCGTTCGGATTGGCTTGCAGGGCAACATCCAGCAGTGCCTTCGCGCTGCCGTATCCTTGGTTGGTGTAATTCAACCACAACTGGGCCGCGCTCTCGGCGGCCAGTCGCATCGTAGGTGTCCACTCGGGACCCTCGGGCGAACTTTGCAGGATGACTTTCTCGAAGTAGTCGATCACCTTCTTCACATCCATAGGAACCAACTGACCATTGCTGGCCGAAGTTTGGAACCATTTCAAGGATGCCTGACGAACGCCTTCGACCGCCGAGGCGAAGTGCGTCGATGTCGGCGGGATCTGCAGATAGGCCTCGGTCGCTTGTCGCCAATGCCCTTGCGAAAACTCGATCTGAGCCAGCCACATGGCGGCCTGAGCGGCTGGCTCTCCTTCGGGCCAATGGCTGAGGTTCTCGCGCAGCAAGGCGATGTACGGTTCGAGCTGCGGGGGATTGGACTGTCGGGCAATTTGCGACTGGTAATAAGCCGCCGTCAGATGCCGGAGCGACGCATCCTTCTGGGCAGGAAATTCCAACGCCGTTTCTCGCAAACGTCGAACGGCATCGGGCAGATCGTTCGCTTTCAATGCGACGGCAGCGGCCGCCAACCTCATCTCATATTCGCCACTTCCCTGGTTCGAGCGACGAGCGGCCGCGGCTCCCAGGTCATAGTTCTTAAGTGCCTCGGCCCACTGCTGCTGCCGAACGTAACCTTCCGCCGTGCGACGAATCAGATCGAGGTTTTCCGTTCCGCCAGTCGAGGCGGTGCCAGTCAGCTGCTGTTCGGCTCGCCGGGCCCAGTACGAGCCATGCAGTTGATCGAGTTGCTTGACGACCGCGGCCGAGCGATTTTGCCATTTCTGAACGTCCGCCGCGTTCTTTGCTTCTTCGGCTTGTTTCCATAACGCCAGAAAAGTCTCGAAGCAGGCGAAGTCGAACTCAGGCGAAATCTGCCCGTCCAGTTCGCGTCCCTGGTTAATGATCTCCGTCGCGGCTTCCAGGTCGTTGCGAGCCAGTGCCACGCGAATCCGCTCGGCGTTGGCGGCCAGGGCAACTTGAGCCGGGGGTTGCTGCTGCAGGAGGAAGGCGGCCCGAGCGTCCGCTTCATCCAACCGGCCCAGCCAACGCAGCGCACGCATCTCGAGCAGGCGGGAAGGCCACAGCACGCCTGTGTCGGGGCGAAGCTTGGTGAGCGGTTCGACCGTTTGAATGGCCTGGCTCATGCCGCTGGTTCGATCGAGCGAATCGAGCGGATACGACAACCCTTGTTCCTCGAATGCCTCGGCCTGGCTCAGTGTCACGCGGCGGGAAAGAGCCAGCAACTGATCTGGCGTGAAAGGCCCTGGCTGGCGAGCGTTGTGCGAGAGTCGCAACATTTCGTCGACCGACTTTTGCAGTTGTTCGTATTGCTGCACAACTTCTGCGGCGAGTGACTGGGCTTCGGCTAGTTTGGCGTCGTCGTTGAAGACTTCCCCTTCCTGCCGCAGCAGTCGAAGGCGAGCCAACATGCTGTTGGCCGACTGCACCTGAATGATGATCAACGCGGCTGAGTCAGGAAACTGCGTCTGAAATTGGGGCAAGACCGAGGCGGCCGCGTTCCACCAGCGATCGCGTTCGTAAGGCGAGCTGCTCATGGCGTGCAGCGTGTAAGCACGTACCAGTTCCGCTCCCATTTCGGCGCGATCGGTTGGTGAGACCGCATCGGAAACAATTCGTTCGGCGGCGTATCGTTCTGCTAGGACAAATAGCTGACGCTGCAATAAACCGTCGATCATCCGACGATCATCGTCCAAACCAGAGTCCGCCCAGGCCACGGAGAAACCAGCCTGGCAGAAGAGCAGCGCGATGGCGAGACGAATGTACACGCAGGTCCCCTTCCCTATTCCAGCTCGACGGCAAACTGAATCTCTTGGAAGTTCAGCAGCCGGCTAACGTCGTACACGTCGATCACTCGGCCGACAGGAACGAGGTCATCAGGATCGATGATCAGCGGAACGTCACTGCGGATCGACGCGAGCGCGGCCAGCACTTCGCGAACCTCGGCGACCGACTGCGAACGATTGTCGTTCACCACGTAGGTGTACTTGCCGCCGTTTTCAGTAATACGGACGACGATCTGATCGAAGTCCTCGACTTCCAGTTCTTTCTCTGCTTCGGTCCCGACTGCTTGTGGCTGCGACACGCTGCTAGGCAAAGCGTACTCGACGATCTGAAAGCTGGCGGTCCACAGGAAGAAGATCAACAGCAGGAACACGACGTCGATCATCGGCGTCATGGCGACCTGGAGCGTCTGGCGATCGCGATAAGGGCTGGGGCGTTTCATCAGGGGGCATCCTCCGGACGAATGACGGAGAAGGCAATGCTCCAGATACCAGCTTCTGTGGCGGCCAGCATCACGGGCTTCACGTTCGCGTAGGGTGTGGCCCGATCGCAGCGGATGCGGACTTCAATCGAGTCGCCCGATCGTTCTCGTTCGGCGGCGAAACGCTCGACCAGTTGTTCAGCCGGAACGCGACGCCCTGCGAGGATCAGCGTGCCGTCCGCTTCAATATTGATCACGACGCGGGCCATCTGATCGTCGACGATCTCGTGCCCGCTTTCGGCCGCCGGTAGAGGCAGCGGCATCTGCGCTTCCTGCTTCGCCAGATGACTGGAAACCAGGAAGAAGATGATCAATAGGAACACGACGTCGATCATCGGCGTCATGTTGAACTCGGCCTCGCCTCGTTTCAGGTTGGTCGGCACACGCATGACGACTTAGCTCCTGGTGGCCTGAGCGGCTCGCTTGCGACGCTTTAGCGGTGTGAAGACCTGCTGGGCCACGTAAGCGGCTTCGGCGACGAGCTCGTCGACCCAGTTGCGGAAGATCGCGAAGGCACCCAGCGAAGGAATCGCCACCAACAGACCACCGACGGTTGTGACCAGAGCCTGATAAATGCCTTCCGCCAGATCGCCGGCGCCGGCAGCGCCTTGCGTCGCGGCGACTTGCTGGAAGGCGAAGATCATACCGGTGACCGTACCAAGCAGCCCGACCATCGGAGCGATGTTGCCAATCACCGAAAGGTATTCGATCTTGCGGAACAAGCGCGCCGATTGTTCGGCGGTGGCATCTTCCAAGGCTTTTTCAACGGCCGACCAGCCGCCATCCAGCTCGGCAATTCCGCTGAGCAGCACGAACGAAAGGAAGCTCGGACGCTCGCGACAAGTCCGCTCGGCGTCTTGTACCTTGCCAGCCAATAGCAGATCGCGAACCGTATCACCCAGCTCGGCTGGCATGATCTCGGTCTTGCGGATGGTCATCGCATGTTCAAAGACGAGATAAGCCGCCGTCATCGACAACGCCAGCAGGAAGATCAGGATCAAGCCGCCGACGATGCCGCCGCTGAGAATGATCTGCACGATGCCTGTCTTCTGCGGAGGTGCCGCGGCGGCTGCTTCCGGAACTGGATCAGCCGGTCCGGCGTCTTGGGCCGCGGCGACTTGCGGGCCAGCGGCTGGAAACAGCGACGAACCGGAGCCGAGCATTCCGAGAAGCAGCACGATCAGGCATGCGGACCAAATTCCAATTCGAGTCAGATTCGCCAAGGTCGTCTCCTAGTTGCTTCCTGCACCAGCTAGTCGTTTGATAAAGATGTCTGCTTCCTGCCGAGCTGGCTGGTCGCCATATTTTTCGAGTACTTCTCGCAACACGCGAATGGCTTCGCCTTTTTGGCCAGCGCGTTCGAGCGATCGTCCCGCTTGCAGCAAGCTCTCAGCGGCAACCGGGCGATGGGTGGGATAAAGGATCGGCGGCCGCATCAAAGCCAGTGCGGCCTGGGTGTCGTTATCGAGTTGACGCCATGCCTTCCCGACCACCAGGTAAGGTCCCGCAAGCGCGGCTTCGCGAAGGACGCCTGCTTCGAGCTGCTTTTCCCATTGCTTCACGTCGGGCGCGGTGGCAGTCACCACTTTGGTTTGCCACAACTGCGCTTCGGCCAGCATGGCAATTTGCGGCGAAGGATTGCGGCGCAGCGTGTTCAAGACGTTCGTTGCCTGCGAACGATCGGACGTGCTTAGCAGCCAACTCGCTCCGAGCAGTTGTGCTTGAGGGACTGTCGATTGCTGGAGCCATTGCCGCGCGACCCGGTCTCGATCGAAGTCCGGCGCAAGGCTGAACCACGAGAGAGGCATCGCTGCGATCCATTGCGTCTGGGGATCTTCCGCCACGATCTGGAGGTAGGTATTCCCGGCTTCGACAATGCGGCCGGCGTTATGCATCGCAATGGCGGTATCGGCGAGGATCTGCCGTCGAACCCATGCCCGTGTTTCGGTCGTGGCGGCTTGCTGTAGTAGGCGAATTGCTTCGTTCGACTGCCCGGCCACCAGCAGCTTCTTCGCTTCCAGATAATCGGGGCGATAGTCGGTCTCGACGAAGTCAATCTTGTCGCTGGCGATCGAAGTCGGACCGGTCGGTGTCTGCAGCGTGAGCTCTTGGCCGGTGTAATCGAGGACGTTGCCGCGCACCTTGGTGGCAGGCGAACCTGGGCTGGTAGGGCGAAGCGTCACGACATCTTCCCCCGCGCAGATCGAAGGACTCAGCTTGGCGAAGCAAGCTAAGGCCAGAATCAAAAGCGTGGGTCGGATCGCACGACGTCGCAACGGAGGTCCTTGTCAGCAAACGTGGTTCAATAGGAAGGCTTGCGGCCGAGCGTCGATATGTCGACATAGACATGGCTGCCGTCGTTGCCTTCGGCCAATTTTACCAGAAAGTTCCGTCGCCCATCGTAGGGGCCATACCCAAATTCAATGGCATGAATCGAGACCCCTCGATTGAGCTTGCGAATCCGTTCCAGGTCGGCCGGAAACAACTGCGGCTGATCAGCGTCGGTCAGAAAGAAGATCACGTCGGGATTCATCTTCAAGGCCAACGCCAACGCGTCGACGTGCGACGTACTGCCGCTGGCGATCACCCCACGTACGAAACGCTCGGCCAGGTTGATCCCTTGTTCATCGGCGAAGACCAGCTGAGGGCGATCCCCGCGCGGGCTGAAGACTTCAGGGTTCTCGTTATAGAAGATGATCGCGAACTGATGCAGCTTATCGAGGTCGTGCAGACTCTTGATTAACTCTTGTTTGGCCGCGGCAAGTGGTTGTCCGTACATACTGGCACTGCGATCGAAGACGTAAACAAACTTCGACCCTTGTCCTTCGGCACCAAAGACTGATGTCTTGCCCTCTTTGCCGAGACCACCTTTGGAGGGCGCGCCCCCCTGCGTCATCCCGCCGGCCGTGGGGAGCCCGGTCGCATCTTGGCCGGTGAGCGCTTCGTCGCCGCGCGGAAGTAGATCTCCCATCGTGCTGGGAGGAAGGTCGAGTGCTGGCATCGCCTGTTCAACTGCTCGCTGTGCTTGCTCCGAGTCGCTGGTTGCCTGGCCATTGGCAGCCTGGCTCGAATCGCCATCGAAGTATTCGGTCGAATTCTCGGAGCGGTTTGCCAAGGTAATGCTCCCCTGACGAGCGGGCTCTTCCCCGATTCCCTTACTAACGGTTTGAACCGTCAGAATCAAAAGCGTTCCGATCGCCGCATGAACCAGTAGCGACATCAACCATGCTGGCATCGTCCGACGCGACTTCACCCACTCCGTTTGTTCGGCGGGCTGGATCGAATCGGGATGGGAATGGGAAGGCGACATACTTCTTTTATGGCGATAGTTGGAAGAACGAGCGATATGAAATTGGTTTGTAGCCAGCCACACCCGTTGCGACAAGCGTGATTTCGGATCAGCCTGACTCGGAATCAGCCAGCCAGCAGGGGGACTCTTAAAACGTATAAGGGAGCGTTCTTCCCCATTTTACCTGCGTCTTGGGGGCCTGACTTCGATTTGGCTTCGAAATTCGAGCGTTCTCGCTGTTTTGGCACAGGCAATGCATTTTAGGGCCGGGCAGTTGTGAAAGAACGTGGGAGCAAAGATTGGCCTACTAAGGATTTTTCCTCCTTCCGCGGTTGTTTTCGCAACTTTTGTAAGTCTGTGAAAAATTCCAGAAAGCAGGCAAGTGGCCCGTGGTCAGTCGGCTTGGAGACCCCCGATTTCGAGTCGGCCTCCACGGCGCCCTTTTTTTCTCTCTGCATGACCTCTTTGCCAGCAGAAATATCGTCGGAACGCCATCGCAACGGTCGCCGTTGCGAGAAGGCAGAGACGTTTCACCTATCAACCACTAACAGGAACAACCACCATGGCAACCGTATCCGGTTCGTCGTCTGCAACATCTCCGGTCCACTTGGGCATGGGACCGATCCCGCATGAGTCTGGCGTCGCATTTCGTCTTTGGGCACCTCACGCGGACCAAGTCAGTATCGTTGGAACCTTCAACGACTGGGATGCGTCGGCGATGCCGATGCAGCAGGAAGAAAATGGAAATTGGTATATCGATGTCGCCGAAGCCAAGGCCGGCGACGAATACCGCTACGTACTGAAGTGTGGCGATCAGGAAGCGAGCCGCATGGATCCTCGCGCGCGCGAAGTGACCAACTCCGTTGGAAACAGCGTAATCCATCGAACCGATTTCGACTGGGGCGACGACAACTATCAGTTGCCCCCTTGGAATGAAGTCGTCCTGTACGAGATGCACCTTGGGACCTTCAACCGGACCGATGAAGACACCGTCGGCACGTTTCGTGACGCGATCCGTCGACTCGATCACCTTGTGAAAATGGGCGTGAACGTCGTCCAGTTGATGCCGCTGTGCGAGTTCGCCGGCAACATCAGTTGGGGGTATAACCCGGCCCAGATCTTCGCGGTGGAAAGCAGCTACGGCGGGCCACGCGGTTTCAAGCACTTCGTGAAAGCCGCCCACGAACGTGGGATCGGCGTGATCCAAGACGTGGTTTACAACCACTTCGGTCCGAGCGATCTCGATATCTGGCAGTTCGATCTGTGGAACGAGAACGAAAAGGGTGGCATCTATTTCTACAACGACTGGCGGAGCAAGACTCCGTGGGGCGACACGCGGCCTGACTATGGTCGTGGCGAAGTCCGTCAGTTCATCTACGACAACGCCATGATGTGGGTGAACGACTACCATGTCGACGGTTTGCGTTACGACATGACGCTTTACATGCGAAGTGTCGACGGGAGCGACGAACTGCCAGAAGGTTGGAGTTTGACGCAGTGGATCAACAAAGATTTGAGCGAACTAAAGCCAGGCATCATGTTGATCGCCGAAGACCTGCAGACCAACAGCTATCTGACCAAGACGGCTGCGGAAGGTGGGGCAAATTTCTCGAGCCAGTGGGACGCCGAGTTCGTCCATCCGGTCCGAGATGTTGCCATGCAGCCGAGTGACGATGGTCGCGATTTGAACAAATTGATTCGCGCAATCACCTTCCGCTATAACCTCGATGCCTTCGAACGCGTGGTCTATACCGAGTCGCACGACGAAGTTGCCAACGGAAAGCAGCGGTTGCCTTCCGAGATTGCTCCGGAAGATCCAACCGATGGCTATGCCCGGCACCGCTCGACGCTAGCAGCGGGCATTATGCTGACCACGCCTGGCGTTCCGATGCTATTCCAGGGACAAGAAATGCTGCAGGATGGCTGGTTTCAAGATACCGAGCCTCTCGATTGGGATCGTAAGCAAGAGTTCCCCGGGGTTGGCTTGTTGTATCGCGATATGATCCATGCCCGCCGCAATCTGGCAGGCGTCACCCGTGGTTTGCAGGGACAGCATGTATCGGTATTCCATCGCAACGATGAAAAGAAGTTGATTGCGTATCAGCGCTGGGCCGACCATGGCAAGGGTGACGATGTGATCGTCGTGGTGAACTTCTCCAGCGAAGCGATCGAAGAGTACGAGATCGGCTTTCCTTGTGGAGGAAACTGGAAGCTGCGACTCAATTCGGCCGCGTCGGTTTATAACGCGACGTTCGTTTCGTCCACGGTGGCAGAACTGACGCCAGAAGAGAAAGCGTACGACGGCATGACCCACGCCGGTACGCTTTCGATCAGTCCTTATAGCCTGCTGATCTATTCGCAGGATCCTGACTGTTAAGCTTTCCCGACTGCCCTGGACTGCTCGCTGACGGATTGGCGAGCAGTCTGTTCGGGAAACGATCAGACCATCTATACCAGACTTCGACGAATATCTTCATGTCGATGGATAAATAGGGCTGCGAGGTGAAGAACTCGCCTCAATCTTCGAAGAAATCACCATCTCGCACTTTTTTTTCTGCAGTCACGGAAAGCCGGTATGGCAGTTGCGATGTTACTCCTGCAACCCTGAACAAAATTCAGTTTCTATTTGGAGATGATGCAATGTTAGTGACTCGTATTTTAGGACTTTTCCTCGTGCTCGGTCTGGTCGCCCCGGTTGTTGCCGATGACGCCAAGACGGAAGAGAACAAGTCTGAAACTTCGACCACCAAGGTCGAGAAGTCTGGTGATCAGCGTATCGCTGCCAGTCGTGTGATCGGCGCGAGCGTTTACGGATCGAACCAAGAAGATACCATCGGTTCGGTCAACGACATCGTGACCACCAAGGACGGTAAAGTGGTTTACTTGGTGATCGGCAGCGGCGGTCTCGCTGGTGTTGGTGAAACCAACCACGGTGTTCCGGCCAAAGCTGTTGACCTGAAGTGGGTCAAAGATGGCGACGAAAAGACTCTGAAAGTAAGCCTGCCAATGACTGCTGAAGACCTGGAAAACGCTCCAGCTCTGTCGCTCGAGCATGCTGCTGACCTGACCGTTGATTCGTTCCAGGAACGAAACAGCAAGTACTTCAAGGCGCAGAACGCCGAAAAGGTGAAAGCCGACAACATGTTCCTGGTCTCGGAAATGATGGACCTGGACGTGAAGGGTAATGGCGGCGAATCGGTTGGTGCGATTGAAGACATCGTGTTCAATCACAAGGAAGTTTGTGAAGCTGCTTACTTCATCATGGGTTCGGGTGGAACGCTCGGGATCGGTGAAAGCTACACCGCAATTCCAGCTAAGAAGCTGAAGGTCACCAAGACCAAGGACGACCAGTACACCGCGATGATCGACGCCGACAAGAAGGTCATCGGTGCTGCTCCGAAGGTTACCTCGGACAAGTACTACGCCGAACTGGAAAACGAAGAAACTCGCTCGAACGTCGACAAGGCTTTCGCTGAAGCCGGTTCGACTGACAAAGAGTAATTAGGCCGATCGTCGCTACTCGAAATGGCGACGCTTGAGTCCACGCAAACCGCGGAAGCGGGAGGACGCACTCTGCCCTTGGAGTGCGTCCTTTTTTTGTTCGAACTTCGCTAGGCTCCCCGGCCGCTGGAAGTTCGCGTCTTAGGCAGCTTCAGATCGCCTGGCACGACGATATCTTGCTTCGATGCAGTTTCAGGAAGCTCGATTTCCATCTCGTAGTCGGGAAACAACATCTGACCCTTGGGGGAAAGATCACCATCCCCATTGCCATCCAGTCCGACCACGCGGGCAATGTGCGGCCCGCCGACATGCCCTCGCTGTGACGAGGAAGAATCGAACCTGCCGTCGATAATCTCAATCGAAACAGCGGCTCCGCTGTTCCCTTTCTGAGCGTCTGGGATCAAGGTAATCGAGCCGCGTGGAATCGGCTTTTCGCCGTAGCTTGCGGTGCCCGAGATCGGATACGTTTGCAGGCCATTGCCGGAACTACATCCGACGGCCATGCCCATCAAGGCGATGCCGAGAAGGGCGAGGTAACGAAAACGTGGGGAGTTCATCGAATCGTTCCTTTCCCAAAGTTGAAGTGCATGAACGAGCTGAGAAGGATTACTGCGAGCTGATCGCTTCGCCTCCTGCCTTGCTGGCTCCTGCGAGGAACGCGTCGAAATTCATGGTCTCGGCCACGAATGCCACCGAGCCGTCGCCACGCGAGAACATCGCGCCGCCTGGGTGCATGCTGCCAAAGGCAACCGTATTCCACTTATCGCTGTTGCCGCTGTTGATCGGGTACTGAACGTTCTTGGTCAACAAGTACAGCGTGCCACGGGTAGCGTCTTCCAGTTTGGCACGCATCCACCAGCGACGGTAAGGCATCTCGCGCCACGAGTTTTCGCCCAGCAAATAGGTGTTCGACAGGCCGTCGGTGACGTCTCGCATCTTCGAGCCCCACTGCCACAAGATCCCTTCGGTGCACTCGCCGCCGAACTCTTCCGACATGTCTTTGCAGACATAGTTGCCGCCAGTGGCTGGATTGGTGCCGACAGGACCGAGGATCCCGAAGTAATGGGCGACGTACGACTGCTCGCCGTTGTACATCTCGTCGGTACGAGGCGAATAGATATCGGTGCCAGGGGCGCTGGGGCACTGGTAGGCATCGATCTTCACCGGGCCGAACTTCATCCGGCTGGCAATGTTGTGCTTGCCCTCGTTGTAGTTGAGTTGGTCGGCGATCGAGCTTTGTTCCAACTGCGGAAGAATCGACGCAGTCCAACCGATCTCGTTGGCCTTCATACCAGGCAGCGGAAATTGACCATGCACATCGTGATAGTTGTGCATTGCCAAGGCGGTTTGCTTGAGGTTGTTCGAGCACTGCATACGGCGCGCGGCCTCGCGTGCCTGTTGAACGGCAGGCAGCAGCAGGGCAATCAAAACTCCAATGATAGCGATCACCACCAGAAGTTCGACGAGGGTGAATCCGCGCTGAGCGCGGACGATATTGGGCTGCGACATTGGTGTTTCTCTTGCAAAAGAAAGGATGAAAAAAGATCGAAAACCGACCAAGTGAGAAAAACCGCGGTTCGTAACTATATCGCGTGACTAGTAAATCAACTAGATCTCAAAACCGTTGAAAATACGCATTGCGGAAGATACTTCGCCCACGCATTAAAACAGTGGAAGTGAAGCTTCCTTAAGGTAGTCCGTTCGGGCTGGTTGATGGTGTATCGAAGGTGGTGGTGGGCTCGATTTGCTCACTTTGACAAACGCAGTCTTGGTGGTTGGTCACGACTGGTCAGATTGCGGGAGAATCGATTCGATTGGTGGTCGCCCGTTGGCATCGGCCCGGGGACCCAGAAGTCCGCGATCGCATCGCTAGCAGAGGATCATCCGGATTCCCATGAAGAGTCACAGCCCCCCAGGTCGAACCAAAAGAATAAGAACGAACCGGAGATTGCTTATCTGGCACGAGATTGGCAGACACGGTCTCGTCGGCTTGTGGCCGTCGTCAGAGGACAAAAGGCCACAAACTATGTCAATTTGGTTTGGCTTGAAACACAATCAAACTAGAACTACACACCGCTGATTGACGTCTGGGGAGAGATACAGTGTTGGCACTCGTAACTGGGGCAACCGGATTAGTCGGGAATAATGTGACCCGCATGCTGCTAGAACAAGGGCACCAGGTTCGAGTGATGGTGCGTGATCCTCGGGCCGATCGTTCGTTGGCAGGTCTCGATGTCGAGATCGTTCCAGGCGATGTACGGGACGAAGAAACGGTGATGACTGCCGCGCGTGGCGTCGACGCGATCATCCATGCGGCGGCGATGGTTCACATCGGTTGGACCAAGGGCAAGGCCATGCGGCAGGTGAACGTCGAGGGCTCGAAAGCGGTTGGCCGAGCCGCGATTAAGAACGGCGTCCGCATGGTCCATGTTTCGTCGGTCGATGCCCTGGGCGTTGGCAAAGAAGACGAGCCTGCCACGGAAGAGTCGCCGCGCGAAGGAAAGATTCCATGTCCTTACGTGCTGACCAAGCGCGAAGCGGAAGATGAGCTGCGGGGAATGATGTCGGAAGGTCTCGACGTTGTCTTCATGAACCCGGCCTTGATGTTCGGGCCATGGGACTGGAAACCATCGTCCGGTCGGATGCTGGTTTCAGTTGTGCAAAAGCAGCCACCAATGGCACCACGTGGTGGTGGCAGTACTTGCGATGTTCGGGACGTGTCAGCGGCAATCATTCAAGGTATGACCAAGGGAAGGAGTGGTGAGAATTACATTCTCGCCGGCGAGAACCTGCGTTACTTTGAGTTATGGAAGCGAATGGCGAAGATCACCGGTCGACGACCTCCGTGGGGACGACTCGGCCCGGTGATTGCGATGCTCGTCGGACTTGGCGGCGATGCGTATTCGCAAATGGATGGTACGGAATCGGAAGTCAACTCGGCCGCCATCAAGATCGCCAGCCAGTTCCATTACTACCTGAGCGACAAGGCGAAAGCGGAATTGGGCTATCAAAACCGTCCGCTCGATCAGACGCTGGAAGATACCTGGCTCTGGTTCCGCAAATTTGGCTATTTGCCTGAGTAAAGGGAAGACTGCCTGATGGTGGATCGACAATCACGACGAACCTGGCTGCTTCAATCGACTTCGGCTGCGGTTGTGGCATTGCTTGGAAGCAAGATCGCTCGGGCAGACGAGGACGCGGAAGCCATCGTTTCGACGGGGCATAGCCTGAAAGATCCTTCCACGTTTGACGCAGTCATGGAAACGTTCTTTCGCGAGAACCAACCGCTGGGTGCTTCGCTGGCGGTCGGCTATCGCGGCAAGCTGGTCTACGCGAAAGGATTCGGCTACGCCGACCAGGCTCGAACGAAGCCAGTCGAACCCGAGTCTTTATTTCGCATCGCCAGTATCAGCAAATCGATCACCGCCACTGCGGTAATGAAGCTGGTCGATCAACAGAAAGTCACGCTCGATCAACCGATCATGCCGTTGCTAAAAACGCCGTACTTGCCGGACGATGTGAGGCAATGGGTGGACCCGCGTCTGGCAACGGTAACCGTGCGGAATTGTCTCCAGCATACCGCTGGCTTCGATACGCCTGCCTCAGGCGATCCATTCGCCATGAGCCATCAGATCAAGGCGAAACTGGGGAAGTCTTTCCCGTTGTCTCCCGAAGACCTGCTGCAGTTCGCGTTCACACGTCCGCTCGACTTCGCTCCGGGCGAGAAGTTTTCGTACTCTAACGTTGGTTATTTGATGCTGGGGCAGATGATCGAGCAGGTCAGCGGACAACCTTATGACCAGTTCGTGAAGCAAGAAGTATTGCAGCCGCTAGGAGTCGAGGGGATGCGTTTGGCGCGAACGCTGCCTGAGGATCGTGCCTCGGGCGAGGTCGAGTATCGCGACGGCCAAGAGCGGACTGGACGCTATGTTCTCGCCGACGAAGGGCCGGCGAAGGTTCCCTTTCCTTACGGCGCCGAGCGTATCGAGAACCTCGCACCGGTAGGCGGTTGGTTGGCATCCGCCAGCGATCTGGTGCAGTTCACGTCGGGTTTGTTCTTCCCGGCTGAAGAGCCGCTTTTGTCTTCGCAGAGCATGGGGGCGATGTTCGCACCGCCGAAGCTCAACGGGAAGCAGTCGCCACCGACAGCGTACTACGGTTGCGGCTGGATGGTGCGACCGGCGAAAGAGAGTCTGCTGCCATGGACTTGCTGGCACAACGGAAGTCTGTCGGGCGTTTCGACGTTGCTCGTTTCCCGCGCGGATGGCGTGACGTGGGCGGTGCTGTTCAATCAAGACACTGCCCCAGATGGTCAGCCATTGGCTTCGAAGATCGATCCGCTGCTGCACGCTCCGGCCTCCACCGTGAAAGGCTGGCCGGAGGGTGATTTGCGGAGTAGCAAGCCCTAGACGGCTGCTTTCTTCGATTCGATCAACTGCAGCAGGTTCTTCTGTGGATCGGCAAACTTGGCGATCCCTTCTTCCATCAGAACCTTTTCCAGATCGGCGTAGTCGACCTTGGCTTCCAGTTCGTCGAGGACGGCCTGGGATGGCATCTTGTCAATTTCTTTCTCGAATGCCTTACCGCTCTCTTGAACCAGTTCGTTCGTCTTGGGCGGGTTGGTTTCGATGCCGTCGCCAGCGAATGCCGCGACGTACTTCCATGGTGGATCGGAAGGAAGCTTGGTACCGGTCGATGCGAAGATCAACTCTTGCTGCAGCTTCAAACCTTTTGACTTCCAGAAGTCGTCGTTGTCTTTCCAGATGTTCTTCGCATTGACGATCCCCAACTGGCCCTGGGCCTCGTCACTCAGATCAGGGATATGCTTTTCGGTGTAAACGTCGACGCGGGAAACGAAGATCGAGTAGACACTCTTAAAACCGTCGAGCGATTCGCGACGCTGAGCACCACGCCAGACCGCTTCACGGGCCGCATGATACTGACGCATCGTGAAGCAAAGTGTCACGTTCAAGGTGATGCCAGCGGCACACAATTCTTCCAACGCATCAATCCCTGCTGGTGTCGCAGGAACTTTGATCATGCGGTTCTTATGGCCGATGCCCCAGTGCTTGCCGAGCTCGATGTATTTAGCGACTCGTTCTTCGTGCGGCATGTTGCGCTCAGGATCTTCCAGCAGCGGATCGAGCTCGAAGCTGACGTAGCCGTCGTTGCCTTCGGTCTTTTCCCATACCGGCAGAAAGACATCTTGCGCGTTCTGCACAAGTCGATTGGTAATCGACCAGGCAATTTCGCCCGATTCTTTTCCTTGCGAGGTCAGTTCTTCGATCCAGCTGTCGAATTTGCCCGATTTGATCAAATCGGAAACGATAACCGGGTTCGAGGTCGCCCCCGAGACACCGAGCTTGTAATTGCTATCGACCAGCTGCGGATCGATCGAATCGAGCCAAACTTTGGTGCCTGCTTGAATGAGTGTCTCGAGTGGCGTCGTCATCGGAGGCCTCCTTGTCGAGGTTAGTGGTGCAAGAACATGTCGAGTCTGCCGTATTCTACCGGAGTCAATGGAGGGATTCTCGATTTTCTGGGGACCGAAGGTTCAGGAATCGTCCTCAATCACCGTCTGGCGTAATTACGTAAAATGGGGTGACTGCGCCTGCCATAGACTCAAGTTGTAGAAAACTGTAGCTTTAAACGCTTAAGCGCGTGAAATTTAGACCGGATTGAACTGATTTTACGCAGGCAGCTTACGGCAGAAGAACTTTTGATGAAGGGGCTGGCAGCAAGGGCCCTAACATCGATGCCGTACCTACCGTCCGATTCGGTGGGATTCGATTCTTGGTACCAGCAACCAACTAACCCCTAATCGAAGCTGTCCCAGGATTCTCAAAGAGCGGATTTTGATGCAGATGCGTCGACCTACATTCTTCGAGCGATACGCCCTCTTCGTTTTAATGGCGATTTTCTTTCTTGTGCCCTTCGCGCTGCGCGGTGCACGACTGTCGCTAGAACGGATGAAGAATGATGTGAAGGACTGGCTGCCCGACGACTTCGCCGAGACGTCGGAGTTGGATTGGTTCCGCGATCATTTTCTGGGCGAACAATTCGTACTGGTCAGTTGGGACGGATGCACGGCCGAAGACCAGCGACTGGAATTGCTAGCGCGTTTGCTGGTTCCACCACCAGCTGTTGAAGGTGAAGAAGCCAAGGAACCGGTCGACCATCGGATGCCTGACTTCATCGGTGACGAACTAGGACTCTATTATCCTGGTGAAGATCACACCAACTGGGCTGGCGAGAACGAGAAGTGGCTGCTGGGGAATCAATCGACCTGGTACTACATTCTCGAAAACGGCGAGATCTATAAGTGGAACGGCCAGAACACTGTCTTGGGTGCGCTGGGCCGCGCGAGCGAACGCTTGTTCACAGGAGGTAACTCGATCGGTGGCGAGTACGTCAAAAAGGTCGATACCTTCTATTACGAAAAACCAAAACGCCTCCAGGCACGCCTCTTCAAGTCGGTAACCACCGGTCCTGATGTGTTGGCCAGTTTGTCGGCCCCTGGCGGTACTCTGCTGCGATCCGACAATCCGTCTCCGCAAGAATTAGAAGAAGCCCGTAAGAAGGCTCTCGAGCGTTTGACCGGAACGTTGTTCGGACCGGACGGCAAGCAAACCTGTTTGATCGTTACGTTGACCGACGCAGGCAAGGTCGACCTTCGCCGCACGATGGGACATGGCGTCCTGGGACGTCCGCGAGGTCAACTCGAAGAACTGGCCGACCAGGCCGGCATTACAACCGAAGAGCTTCGTCTGGGCGGTCCACCGGTCGATAACGTTTCGATCGACGAAGAAGGCGAACGCACGCTGGCCCGCCTGGTGACCTTCGCGGTGATCATTGGGCTGGGACTTTCGTATCTCTGCTTGCGAAGTATCAAGCTGACGATCATGGTCTTCTTCGTCGGTGGTATCAGCGCCGTGGCGAGTTTGTCGCTGGTATGGTGGACGGCCGGAACGTTCATCTGGTGGCTCGATCCCACGACCGACGCGGTGATGATGTCGATGCCGGCGGTGGTGTACGTGCTCGGTCTTTCGGGCGCGATCCATATCGTGAACTACTATCGCGATGTCGTGCAGGAAACTGGAACGCTCCGCAATGCACCGGAACTGACCGTCGCCCATGGTTGGTATCCATGTACAATCGCCGCCGTGACGACCGCGGTTGGTCTCGGTTCGCTCGCGACCAGTAGCATCATGCCGATTCATAAGTTCGGCATCTTCTCGGCACTGGGTGTGTTGGCAACGTTAGTGTTGCTGTTCACCTACCTACCGGCCGCGCTGCAGATGTGGCCGCCAAGTCCTGCTGGCAAGAAGGGGGAGTTCACGCCGAAAGAACCTTCGCCAACCGGACAATGGATTCGCAATATGGGCGACCGTATTGGCGACTTTATCATCGCCAATAACGTGAAGGTCGCTCTCAGTTGTATGGCGATCTTCCTCTTCTTCGCGTTCGGCCTGCAGTATCTGAAGACTTCGGTCCAGTTGCTGAAGATGTTCGACAACGATGCCCGCATCATCAAAGACTATGCGTGGCTGGAAGGTCACCTCGGCAAGCTAGTTCCGATGGAACTGGTCATCCGTGTCGAGCCAGAAATGCTCTATTACGGCGAGACCGATCCCGACAAGGCCTACAACCCAAAGGCCCTGGAAAGCGAAAAGAAGCTCGACTCGAAGTTCCAGTACAAGTTCCTGGAACGAATGGAAATGGCCCAGCGAGTCGCCGGTGTGGTGGAAGAATACCTCGGCCCAGAGGGGTCGAAGTTGGTCGGTCCGCCAATGTCGGCGTTGACCTTCGCTCCAGAGCTTCCCGATGCCGGTAGCAGCACCGCGTCACTATCGGAACGTTATGCCTACAGCACGCAGTTGGAAGCTTCGTTCAACGAGTTCGTGCGGTCCGACTATTTGCGCGTCGACAAGCAGAACGGCGCCGAGTTGTGGCGCGTCAGTTTGCGACTGGGTGCCCTCGAGAACATCGACTACGGAAACTTCGTCAACGAGCTGAAGCGAGTTACGGAGCCGGTCATGGATGCCTATGCGGCCCGCGACCAGATCTTGAAGGCGATTGATAAAGACCGGGATGGCAACGGTTACGTGAATGCCAAGGTTGCGCTGCTGGGCGTGAATTACGAAACCGCCAAGGCTCGTGAAGAAGCGGGTGAGAAAACGGATCACGACCTCTACGACCATATCGATGCCACCAAGGTCTTCGCGGAAACGCTGCGTGACCTGCTGGTGAATGCCCGTATCAAGGTGCTGGATCACGATCCGGGTGCGCACAGCGAAAAGCGTCTGGAGTACATCCTGAACGACAATCGCGGGCACGCAGAATATGCCGTGCTGATCGAACCGAACGCCGCCTACAACATGTCGGCGATTGGCGAGAACGCGAACATCAAGCAGACGTTCGACATGACGCAGCACGAGTACAACGGGCAGCAGATTGCTCGGATGTACAGCGACGAACGCCCGCCGATTTCGATGGTTTACACTGGGGTGGTTCCAGTCGTTTACAAAGCGGCTCGTACGCTGCTGTCGAACCTGATTGAAAGTACCGTCTGGGCGTTTGTTCTGATCGCCCTGGTGATGTCGCTGGTGCTCAAGAGCTTGCGTGCCGGTTTGATCTCGATGTTGCCAAACGTCTTTCCGATCTGCGTGGTCTTCGGCTTTATGTCTTGGACCGGGATGGAAGTCGATATCGGTACGATGATGACCGCCAGCGTGGCGATGGGGGTGGCTGTGGACGATACGGTCCACTTCCTGACCTGGTTCCGCTGGGGGCTCGATGAAGGATATACCCGCGCTCGCGCGATTAAAGAAGCCTACAGCCGCTGTGCCATGGCCATGTTCCAGACAACCATCATCGGTGGTCTTGGTCTGGCAGTCTTCGGCCTGAGCACCTTCACTCCGACGCAGCGGTTTGGTTACCTGATGGTTTCGCTGCTGGCGGTGGCCCTGGTGGGCGACTTGATCTTCCTGCCGGCGTTGCTGGCAGGTCCGCTGGGGCGCGTGTTCCGCCCGGATCACAAGGCTCGCGAAAAGAAGTCGGACGGCGACGATTCGACGTCCGAAGAGGTCAAGGAAGAGCCCCCTGAGTCGTCGGCTCCTGTCGTCTCGGAAGGGGAAGAAGCGGACGAACCGCGTGTCTACCCGGTTCATGGCCGGAGTCGGCCGGCATAGCGTCGGCCTGTCGACCAGCCCCCAATTCTTCCTATAATGGATCGTTTCGCCGCCTCTTTCTCTCGCAAACAGGGAGGCGGCAAGAGCTGTTGGGGCGCTGGCACTTAGGACCGATACGTTGCAGATTATCCACTTCCCTCACCCGACCCTGCGTTACAAGTCGAAGCCTGTCAAAAAGGTCGATGCCGAACTTCGCGCCATGATTGGCGAGATGTTCGATCTGATGTACCAGGCCCGCGGGATCGGCCTGGCCGCTAATCAGGTGGGTATTCCGCTGCGGTTCTTCATCATGAATCTGGCCGGCGAAAAGGGTGAAGGGGAAGAACTGGTCTTCATCAATCCGACCATCGGTCGCACGACCGGCACCGATGAAGCGGAAGAAGGCTGTCTCAGCCTGCCGGGCGTCTATGGCCCAGTGCTTCGCCCGGCCGAGATTCTGTTTAGTGCCTACATGCTCAACGGCCAGAAGTTCGAGCAGAAGGTCGACGGCATGTTCGCTCGCTGCGTCCAACACGAGACCGACCATCTCGATGGCATCATGTTCACCGATCGCATGGACGACGAATCGCTCTACGAGATTCAACCGCAAGTCGATCAGTTCGAGCTGACCTTCGAACGGCTTCGCAGCGAAGGCAAGCTGCCGACTGACGAAGAGATCGTGAAGTTCCAGAACGAACTCGAAGCGAAATACGCCTAGTCTGCCGCACGCAGCGTGTTGGAAGGATCTGTCATGCGAATCGTAATGATGGGAACCGGGCCGTTCGCGGTCCCAACGTTTCAGGCCCTGATCGAGAGCGACCACGATGTGGTCTGTCTGTTCACGCAGCCGGTTCGCACGGTGCATCGCCGCAAGTCGTCGGTCCCAACGCCGATGCGCGACGTCGCCACCGCGCATGGTTTGCCGATCTACGATCCGGAAAGCATCAACACCGACGAGTCGCGCGTGCTGCTCCAGCAGCTTCAGCCGGAATTGCTGGTGGTATGCGACTACGGTCAGATCTTGTCGCGCGAGACCTTGGCGACGTCGAAGTTCGGCGGAATCAATCTGCATGGCTCGATCTTGCCGAAGTATCGCGGCGCCGCACCGGTCAACTGGGCGATCCTCAGCGGCGACCAAGAGACCGGCATCACGGTCATTCACATGACCCCCAAGCTCGATGGTGGCCCTTGCCTGAAGATCGTTCGGACTCCGATCGGCCCCACTGAAACGGCGGTCGATCTCGAACCTCGTTTGGCTCAGCTTGGCGTGGCCGCGGTGGTCGAGTCGATCGAACTGCTGCTGACGCACGACCCGGAAACGCTCGTGGGTGAGCCTCAAGATCCGGCCCTGGTCTCGAAAGCACCGCGACTGAAGAAGTCGGACGCCGACATTAACTGGAGCGACCCGGCCGAGCTGATCTACAACAAGTTCCGCGCTTACCAGCCCTGGCCTGGCTGTTACACCCACTGGGTACGAGAGGGCAAGCCGCCGATGCGACTGCTGCTGTCGAAGGTGAGCCTGGTTCGTGAGCCAGCCGCAGCCGAGTTTCCGCCCGGGACGATCTGCGTGGCGGAAGGAGACCAACTAAGCTTCGCCGCCGAAGGTGGCCAGATTGTCGTCGAGATGATCCAGCCAGCCGGAAAGAAGCCGATGGCCGTGGCCGAGTTCGTACGCGGAAACCATCCGAGCCCCGGCGATCGGTTGATGTCGGAAGGCGATCTTCCCCAATCTTCCTGAGTTGGACCGGCGACAGCACCCCAGGAGGGGGCCGACGATGCGAAAAGGCTTGTTTTCGGCCTGAATTGCCCAGCTTGCCGTGGAAATCCCTCTCGCCCCGAAAGGGGGTCGTTGTTTAAGATACACCGTTGGTTTTCTGCACGGACGCGGGAATATATGCTGTGAGTCGCTGGGACATCGTTCTATTCGCCGGAGCTTGTTACGTCGCCATCATTGGGTTGGTGCGGCTAATGCGGGTACGTCGTATCCGTCTTGAACGGCAATTCCAAGAGGAATTCCGCAAGCAACGCGAGATCGCCCTGAAGCAACAAGAGGAAGACGATCGCGTCGCCCGCGAGCGTGCTCAACAGCAGCAGTTCGAAGAATTCATCAAGCAGAAACAGAAAGAAGTAGCCTAGTCACCGGGCCATCAGTCGGCTCGATCGTTCGACTCGCTACCTTTGAATCTCTCTTAGCCCAAGTTCGTCCGCATGGAAAAACGTCTCTATATTGAAACCGTCGGTTGTCAGATGAACATGCTCGACAGCGAGCTGGTCGTGGCCACGCTGCGAAAGCAAGGCTACGTGCTGACGAACTCTCCTGAAGACGCCGATACGTTGCTGTTCAATACATGCAGCGTCCGCGAACAGGCCGAGAATAAAACCTACAGCCACTTGGGCGTGCTGCGCGATCTTAAGCAGCAGAACCCAGAGAAGATCATTGGCGTGATGGGCTGCATGGCTCAGAACCATCAGCACAAGATCTTCACGCGTGCACCTTACGTCGACCTGATTGTCGGCCCTGGCCAACTACACCAGATCCCTTCGATGATCAACAAGATCGAAGCAGGCGAAGGGAAGCAGATCGAAGTGAGCCTTGGTCGTCGGGATGGTACCCGTGATCAGATCACCCGCAGCCACGAAAGCTTCGATCCGCTGCGTGATCCCGAGATGCGTCCGACGCCGTTTCAGGCTTACGTTCGGATTCAGATCGGCTGCGACAAGTTCTGCACCTATTGCATCGTGCCGAGCGTTCGTGGGCCAGAACAAGGTCGTTCGCCGGAAGACATCATTCGCGAATGTCGTCACCTGGCCGAGCATGGCACGGTCGAGATCACGCTCGTCGGTCAGACGGTCAACAGCTACAAGGCGACAGACGCCAGCGGCAAGCAGTGGCGACTGGCAGACCTGCTGCTGGAACTTCAAGCGATCGAAGGCTTGCAGCGAATTAAGTTCGTGACCAACTATCCGAAGGACATGACTCGCGAACTGTTGGAAGCGGTTCGTGATCTGAGCAAGGTATCGCCGTACCTGCATGTGCCGCTGCAAAGTGGCTCGGACGAAGTCCTCAAGCGGATGAAGCGTGGCTACACCGTGGCCGACTACCGCGACATGATGGGCCGCATTCGCGAGATCGTTCCTGGTTACGCGGTCAGCAGCGACTTCATCGTCGGCTTCTGCGGCGAGACCGATGAAGACTTCCAGAAGACGGTCGAACTGGTCGAAGAGTGTCGCTTCAAGAACAGCTTCATCTTCAAGTACAGCGAACGCGAAGGTACCCGCGGTGCTGAACTGTTCATCGACGACATCCCGTATCACGTCAAGCAGCAGCGTAACAACGACCTGCTGGCGATCCAGAATCGCATCAGCCTGGAAGACAACCAGAAGATGGTTGGCGACACCGTCCACGTGCTGGTCGAAGGCCCGAGCAAGACGGCGATCAAGAAGGCAGACGAGCCAGACAATCCACATGCGATGCAGTTGATCGGCCGCACGCACTGCGATCGAATTGTCGTGTTCGATGGCAATCCACGTCAGATCGGTCAGATCTTGCCGGTCGTCGTTTACGACTGCCATGCCCATACGCTGTTCGGCGAAGTGGTCACGCAGGAATGCGGACCGGAACTGTTTGCTCTCGGCTAAGCCTTTGTTGCGACCTTCTCCCCGCCCTCTGAGCGGGGATGGCTTTCCGCTGTAGTTTTGCCTGATAGGATGAAAGTCTCTTGGGACTTTCCATTCTACTCGGAGCAATTCAGCCATGAGCCAAACGAAGATTCTCGCCTTTGCCGGTAGCGCCCGTCGCGATTCGTATAACAAGAAGCTAGTCGCGATCGCTGCCAAAGGGGCCGAAGAAGCAGGCGCCGAGGTGACGCTTGTCGACCTGGCCGACTTCCCCATGCCAATCTACGACGGCGACCTGGAAGAATCGCAAGGCATTCCCGAGAACGCGCAGGTGCTGAAGGAACTCTTCCTCGCACACCAAGGGCTGTTGATTGCTTGCCCTGAATACAACAGCTCGATTACACCGCTGCTGAAGAATACGATTGACTGGGTGTCGCGCCCTGCTCCGGGGGAGGGCCCTCTGGCGGCCTATCAAGGAAAAGTGTGCTCGATCATGAGCGCCTCGCCGGGCGGTTTAGGAGGGCTTCGCGGATTAGTATCCGTGCGTATGATTCTGGGGAATATCGGAGTTGTCGTGCTGCCAAAGCAGATGGCTATTTCGCAGGCTAATAATGCGTTCGCTGATGATGGTTCGCTCAAGGATGCGAAACAGCAAGAAACTGTGCTAAGTCTCGGAAAAACATTATCCGAGTTCCTCAATAAGATGCGATAATTTTAATAGTGTCGCGCTAATCCACATTGTGGTTTCGCACAATACTATCCCGATTCGCAACCTAGAAGTTTCAAGCCAACATGGGCGCCGATGGAAGGCTGAGAATGTCGAACGAACGCTTCGACATGGTCGAACACGAGGAGTATCTCGAGTACGCCATCTCGGGGGATCCATCGGAACAGGAATGGATGGATTTGCTAGACCTACAGGTCCTGCATATCCAACAGACCGGTAAGACAAAGATCTACGTCGATGCCTCTGGTCTGACGGCTCCTCCAGTGTCCATGGTGCGTTATCGCATGGGGATTCGTACTGGGGAGCAATTCGGGGTTCACGCCCGCGTGGCGGTGCTTAGGCCCACGTGGGAACACGACAACTTTTGGGAAACTGTCGCGACCAATCGCGGAGCGATTGCAAAATCAGGAAACGATCGCGACGAGTTAATCCAATGGTTGCTAGGGGACAACTGAGCAGAGCAAACGGACTTCTCGACTCTCAAGGGCAGGTGAGACTCATGAATGTTTACGAACATAGTTTGATCGAGGAACTAGAGATCCTCGAATTTGTGATGACGGAAGCGGACCAGGATGAAGAAGGCTGGGATGCCATGCTTCAGGCAATGGCCAACGCGACCCGAAAGACGGGCATCCGTCGTATTCTGTTAGACCGTAGCCGTCTCGGCGAAGAGTGTCCACGCCAACCAATGTTTGCCTATCGAACGGCACTGCGGACCGCGGAAGTCTTTGGAGCCTCCGTGCGAATCGCGGCCCAGGCTACCGGCAACGACGACGACAACTTCTGGGAAACGGTCGCCTCAAACCGAGGAGCGATTGTCAAAGTCGGAACGCAGCGCGCTCCGCTGATCGACTGGCTGATGCAAGAAACCTAAGCCAGCACGAACGATCTGGTTCGTTGCCGAAAGAAAACAACCGAACTGGTTGCTTCGGGTGAAGATGGAAATCGAATGGCCGACCTGAATCAGAAGGTCGCCAGGTTGATTACCACTTCGGGATATGCAGTTTGCGATTCATCAGCACGGCCCAGATGGTCATGCCAATCAAGATGATGCCGGCTGCCATCGGCAGTGCCATATCGAGATAAACGGTCATACCGAGCAGCGCAGCGAATACGACGAGATAGGACATAAATCAGCTTCCACAAAAATGACGAGACTTTGTGGAAGCCTTGGTCGAAAATTGCCTGGTGGCAAGCAGTTGTCGGTGGTGTGGCGGCAAGTTGCCGCGGCTGCCTTATGAAAGCCCCGTAAAACCAGGGTAATCGCCATATCCGGCCAGCCGAGATTCTTGGTATCGTCGCTGCCGCCAATGCGCAACAAAAAAGGCTACGCGGGGGAACTCGCATAGCCTTTTGAGAAATCCAAGCTGGGGATCAGGCAGCTCTAGAACGGGGACGAACCCTCTTCTTTTTCTTCATCCGCAGGACGTTTCGGCTTGGGTGTTTCGCCACTAGGAGCGTTGACCAGGACCTTCAACGACTCGAGGCAGCTGATCATGTCGTCCTGGCTGAACTCGTCCCAGCCGGCGGCTCGATGGCGAATGATCGCCAGTTTGAACGCCTCGAAGGCATCGAGCACGTCGTCGGGCATTGCACCGATTTCCGCGAATGGCTTGATCAGCGATGGTGGCTCGGTCGAGTCCCCCACTTCACCTTCGGCCAGTTGGCTTGCTTCGCGGGCCTGAGCGTTCTGCTCTTCGTCGCCGAAGTCTGGGCCTTCATGCAGGGGACCGGTTGGTCCGTCCATTTCGCCAATGCTGCCATGGACTTCGCCATCTTTGCCTTGCGCAGGGTCGAAGTCTTCGTCGATTTCGCCGGAGATGATGTCTTTCTCGTCGGGACGTTCCGAGTCGAGTTTGCCCATCGTTTCCCAACGCTGGTTCCGCATCGAAGCGACCGACCAGCTATTCTCGGCGGCACCTTCCAGCCACATCTCGGCATCTTCCCACTCGATCGCGGCCTGGAAATGACTCCAGAACAGACCGTTGTAGGTTGGATAGTTGTCGCCGAAACGTTCGAATACGCGACGCAGGCGGCCTACGTGTTGGCCGGTAACACCACCCACGCGGCGAGCCCAGGCTTCGTCGGCATACTCCGACGTCGGAGCGCCCGCTTCCTGTAGCGACGTACGCCACTTGTGGATGATCATCCCCTTGTCCCAGTTGGTCGTGCTGATCAGCTTGTTCCACTGGCCCAGGTAAGGAGCCGAAGCTTCTTCCAACTTGGCCAGCAGTTCGTCGCTCAATGGG
This sequence comes from Bremerella cremea, assembly GCF_039541315.1. Taxonomy (GTDB): domain Bacteria; phylum Planctomycetota; class Planctomycetia; order Pirellulales; family Pirellulaceae; genus Bremerella; species Bremerella cremea. Next base: position 2,567,200 of record NZ_BAABFZ010000003.1, read on the forward strand.
AAATCGGACGCGGCCACATCTTCGCGAGTGGCGGTCGGCTCGACGGGGGCCGAAGTTTCGTTGATCGGGGTTGTGTCGTTCGATTCGTTGGCGGCGAGATCGACAGTTGGTTCTTCCATGCGGACTTGGCTTCCTATCCTCTCGAGACGTGATCCAGGGTGAGCCCCAGTCAGGCCGCAGCTCTTCTTGCGGAACGGGGCAACTTCAAAGCGGCACGAATTCTACGCACAGCCCGCGGAGTGGTTCCACCGACTGACAGCACCTGCAGGCAAAATTCCCCCGCCCTGCCCTGGCAACTGAAGCCCAGCCAACGACTTAGCCCTTCACAAATTCTCCACATCCGATGGTTCGAAATGGGGATAACTTGTCGGAGGCATGTCGATGTTAACGAGCGATTTACCCAACGACGTTCCCCGCGGAATTCAGGCTGGAAAGAGATTTGAAATGTGCTGTTTTCCCGGGAAATTTCGCATTCCTGGATTGCGAAAAGTGCGCTATCTCATGTGATTGGCTTATGGCGATATTGTCGAGTTAAGGACGCTCAACCAAACCTTGCGGTGATTCGCTACGAGAATCCGCACCAGGCCGACAAGCCAGTCGTCGGGCGGGGCTAGTGAGGTCTAATGCGGCATAAACCGATATTCAACTAGCTACCCCTAATGGAACCGCACCTTACCAGTGGTATTCGCCGTAGTTGCCACTGCCAACTGCGTGCGGCTGGCGTAAGTGTGCTCGATATCGGGGTTTTTGACGACTTCGTTGAGATGTCTGAATGAATGGTTCAAGCAGACTTGTTGCCCGACCAATAAAACTCCTGGGGGGAGTAACAAGTCAGGTTGAATCGTTTAAATATTATGCAGAAGACATTGCTGGGCTTCGGGATGGTCTTGCTGCTGATGGTGATTTCCAGTGGCGTGGCGTGGAACGGTCTGAGTGGGGCCACGACAGGCTTTCAAGAGTATCACCAGCGATCCCAAGTTCGTCACGCAGTTCCAACAATCGCGAGCAGATCTCGAGCTGTTGCTCGCCGTAGCAGACGAACGGATCTCGGCTCCAGAGCAGCAGGCGTTGGTGAATGACATCCGCCAGTTGGTCGGACAGTACGAAGTAGCCTTCAAGGACATGGGGGTTGCTCGTGACCTTTGGGTGAAGACTCAGCGCGAAGTTCTGGATACCGAAGGCCCGAAGATGGAAAGCAATTTGCTGCAGGTCATGCAAACGACCAAGGCAGACGACAATGTCGAAGCCGCGGCAACAGCTGGCGTCGCCCTGAGCACTGTGATGCAGTTGCGATTGGCCGCCAACAAGTTCCTGCAGAACCCGAACGCCGACAGCCTGCAAGGTACGTTGACCGTTGGTGACAAGCTTGAATCGGAACTCGAGGGCCTGAAGGCAACGCTGGTGATGGTGGCTGCCGTTTGCGTGGTGGCATTAGTTTTGGGCGTTCTGGTCGCGGTCCTGCAGAGTCGGTCCATTGTCTTGCCAATTCGGATGGGGATCTTGGGTGCCGTCTCGACCGGCGGTCTTCGCCAGCGAGATCGGTGGTGTCGTCGAGCTTATTCAAGACATTGCCGAGCAAACCAATCTGCTTGCCTTGAACGCCACCATTGAAGCGGCCCGTGCCGGGGAATCGGGTAAGGGTTTCGCGGTGGTCGCAGAAGAAGTGAAAGAGCTCGCTCGCCAGACCGCCAAGGCCACCGAAGATATCGAGCGCCGTGTGCTGGGGATTCAAGATGCCTCGGGCGAGTCGCTCAGTTCGATCGATGCGATTCGTGAGGTCGTGATGAAAATGAATCATATCTCGCAAGAGGTTGCCGCCGCGATCGAAGAGCAATCGGCAACCACGCAGGAAATCGCCGGTAGTGTGGCCCAAACCAACTCGGCCGTTCGGATGGTGACTCAGTCCGTTTCGGAATCGGCAACCGCCGGCGAAAAGATCGCTCGCTCGGTGACTTCGGTGGACAAGAGTGCCTACGAAGTTTCGCAAGGAGCTGGCCAGACCAAGAACTGCAGCGGAGTCCTTTCCGGAATCTCGAGCGATCTGCAAACGCTGGTGGCACAGTTCCAGATTTAAGCGAATCGTGAAATCGGAAAGCAGGCAGCGCGAAGCTTGCTTTCTTCCGCCATCTACGAACAAGCGGCCTGAGCACCAAGTTGGTCTTCAGGCCGCTCGACGTTCGTGGCAGGTGATTGCGGCGACTGCTGTGGCTGACTAGCCGTTCGTGGCGCGGTCTTCCGAGGCGAAGCCGCAATGCTTGTGCTTGCCGTCGCAGAATGGTTTGTTATCCGATGCACCACAGCGGCACAGGGCGATCGATGGTTTATCGATCGTGTAGGAGTTCCCTTCCGAGTCCTCCAGGGTGACAGGGCCTTCGACGAGAAATGGGCCGTTGTCACGGATGCGAATCTTGGTTTCAGACATCTTCCGATCCTTCACTTCATGGTTGGCTACGCGGACCTTACCCCTTCATTGTAGAGGGGTATCCCAGACAAGTCAGCCCGCCCATTGGGCAACGCCACCTAAAGCTAACGGAAGGGAAATGCAATTAAGAGTCGTCGGAGTTCGTCCGGCGATTGCGATTCCAGAGCAAGGCTCCCCAGAAAAGGAGGAAGCCGCCCATACATGCGATCACCATCAGACCCCGACGGATATCGTACGCACGGGTGCCTTCTCCCATGCCAAGATACGAGCCGATTGCCAGGTAGATGCCCCACACGGCCAAAGCAGCGATAATGCCGCCCAACAGGTAAAGCGTTTGTTTGGAGTGAGTGGCCATGCTTAGTAGTCCGAACTGCCGTAATAAACTTCTGCCGTCAGCCCGGTGCGGTCTCGCACGGTCTGAGCGATCGTGTCGACTTCGGAATCGTCGAGCGGCGCCACAATCGATTCGGCTGGCTTACGGGCCACGGTGTAGACCTGAACCAGTTTAATCTGGCCCCCTTCCGAAACGATAGTATTCAGGCGATCACAGAACGCGGCGATCTCTTCAGCGGTCGGCGATTGGCCCAGCAACCGCAGGAACATCGATTGAATCACAATCGGGCGAACCTGGGCGGCCAGCAGCAGATTGTCCAGCACCCGCTGAAACGGGATCTTGGTTCGTTCGATCGTCCGGTAGTACGACTCGGTCCCGGCGTCGAGTTTGGCCCAGATTTCCCCCTGGTTCGCGTCCAGGATCTCGAGGCCTCGCTGCACGTGCGGACGATGGAACATCGTTGCGTTGGTAATCAGAACCATCTTCACCTGATCGAGACCATGCTTCCGTTTGATCTCGGCACTCCGATCGATCAGCTCGTCGAAGTTACGATAGGTGGTCGGTTCGCCATCGCCGCTGAAGGCAATGTCGTTTACCCGGCGAAGATGTTCCGGCGTTTCGGTGAACTTGGTCGTTTGAAAGATCTCGCCAGACGCACACAGGTCGAGCATTTCTTCCAACTCGGAATAGTAGCGTTCCCCTTCGACAAAGCGGACTTCGCTTTCGGTCCGGCGGTCGACCTGGCAATAGATGCAATCAAAGTTGCAGATTTTGTCTGGGTTCAGATTCACCCCGATCGACAAGCCTTTGCTGCGGCGCGAAAGGACCGGATAGACAAACCGATTCCCTTCGAAGGTTCGCTGATGCTGGGTGTGAAGTCGATGCGTGGTCATCTTCGGTCATCAAACAGGGATAGGCCCGATCGATTTCAAAAATCGATGGGCCCTTATTGGCATGCGAAGCGGACCATTTCCGCTCGGCTGGTCAGAGGCCAGGCGTGTTAGCTATTCGTGGCGGCCTGCGAGGCTCGCTTCTGCCCGATAGGCTCTGCAGGGATATTATGTCCCGGAAGTTCCGAAAGCAAATTGCCCCGAATGGTTGTGAGCGTGGCTTTCACCTTTTGAACTTCTTCCGATTCGAGGCCGCGCAGAGCCTTCGAGCGGACGCTGGCGGCACATGCCACCATTTGTTCCCACATCGGTTCGACCTTTTCGGTCGCCCGGATGATCTTTTTACGGCGATCGGTCGGGTCGGTTTCGCGGACGATCCAGCCGTCGCGTTCCATGCGGTCGATCACCCCCACGAGCGTCGGTGCTTCGATTCGCATCTGGTCGGCCAGCTCGCTCTGGGTGATTTCCCCCATGTACGAAAGCCAGCACAAGACTTCCCATTGGCGATACGTGATCCCCAGTTTCCCAAGTTCATCGTTCATCGCGCGAGTCATCAGATGCGCCACGCTGAACACCCAATAGCCCAAACTGTCTTCGAAGTCGTAGCGGAGCATTCTGTTCTCTTCAGGTTAAAGGCTGCAGGAAAATAGATAAGAAAAAATGACGAGTCAGCCTCTTCTTTCCTCTGGCATCGGTCATCCGCGAACTAAAAGGCCCGCGAATAACCGTATTCAAACAACGTTTCCCATTCGGCACGGGCGATACGTTGCAAAAGTTCCTTATTTGCGCAACGGTTGCGGGCAACCGCTTCGCAAGCATCGACCATCGCATAGGGATCCCACGTGCGATTCGCGAGAAATTGAGTCGCGGAATCAAGCTTCGCTTCGCTCGCCAATTGATTGGCTCGCTCGGCCAAGGCTTCCATCGCTGGGTGGTCCCCCGTTCGGCGGAACCAGTACTTGGCGTTACCGTAGTCTGGTTCTCGACGATGCATGATGCCGTGCCAGTAGCTGCCCGTGGGGCTTGGCAGATCTTGGCTAATGGTGTGGGACTGGTCGAGGTAATTCCAAAGTAGCCATAGTCCACTAATACATGCCCGAGCCATCTCCCGATCTTTCACGGGTTTTTCGCTCAGCGAACTGGAATCGATCGACTGAAGTCGGTCGTAAATGGAACGATCTGGCGAACCTGGCCCAAGTGGGCAAATCGGGGCGGATTGGATAAGATCCGCAATTTCGGAAGGATAAGCGTCGAAATTCATGCGAACAGGGGGTACAGCTCTGTGGAAAGACTATATGGTAATTCAGCCATGGAGAATAGCTTAACAGGTTTTCCCTAGCTAGCGTGCTTACTTCCTAAAATTAGGCTCCCACGGCCGATGGTCGCTTCATTCCCTGTTCATGCTGTTTTTTCGTGGTTAAACTCAGTTACTTCGCCCTCTCACTAACTTGTGTCCTAGAGGGCGCTAATGGTTACACCTCCTTTAGATTTTCTGATTTCTCGTCCGAGGCATTCCCATGTCGACTGATCCGCAGCAGGATCCCGCTTCCGCGGAACCAACCCCTCCAAGTCCAGAAGCTTCGGCCCCTGAATCCTCGGCTGCCGATACCGGCGACGCAAGCCAGAAGAAGGTTCTGATCGGATCGCAGCGCGATGCTCCGGCACCGGCCCCGGCTGCCAAGAAGCCGAAGCCAGCTCCGCAGCGTCCCAAGCCGCCCAAGGCGGAAGCTGACAGCGACGATCCGACCAAGATTCCTGACGACCTGAGCTCGACCCTGGCCGAAGCCTCGGAAGAAGATGGGGAACCAGACTATCGTCTGCCTGTCGAAGGTGGACGTGTTCAGGTCCCTAATCGTCGTCAGCAGATGGACGACATCGAAGCTGAAATTGAAGCCGCGTTTGGCGAGCAGTCGCTCGACGACATGATGAGCGGGCAGACGCCGGCTCCGGCTGCGGTTCGTTTGGATGAAGGCGATCGCGTGACGGCCACCGTCATTCGTATCCATCGCGAAGACGTCTTCTTCGATCTGCCGCAGGGCAATCAAGGGATCGCTTCGATTCGCAACTTCATCGCCGTCCCTTCCGTGGGGGACAAGATGGAAGTTTCGATCGGCAGCTTCCAGTCGAGCCAGCGTTTGTACGAAGTTGGTATCCCCGGTGCTTCGACCAGCGTTCAAGACTGGGGCGACATCAAGGAAGGGATCGTGGTCGACGCCGTGGTCGATGGCGTGAACAAGGGTGGTCTCGAGTGTGCCGTTGGTGCGGCTCGCGGTTTCATCCCGGCCAGCCAGGTTGCCACCTACCATGTGAAAGACCTGGAAGAATTCAAAGGCCGCAAACTGCAATGCCTCGTGACGGAAGCGAATCCAGAAAAGCGTAACCTGGTGCTGAGTGCTCGCGCTGTGGCTGAAAAGCTGCAGGAAGACGGCAAAAAGGAACTGATGGGCAGCTTGACCATCGGTCAGATCCGTGAAGGCACTGTTACCCGCATCCAAGACTTCGGTGCATTCGTCGACCTGGGCGGCGTCGATGGCCTGGTGCATGTCAGCCAGATCAGCTGGGATCGTGTGAGCCATCCTTCCAATGTCCTGGCCGAAGGTCAGGTCGTGAAGGTGAAGGTTACCAAGATGGATCCTGAGACCGGCAAGATCGGCCTCTCGATTCGCGACACCATGGAAAACCCATGGCAGAAGGTTGCCAGCGAGTTCGCGGTCGGCAAGGTGGTTCCTGGTAAGGTCACCAAGCTGATGGACTTCGGTGCGTTCGTCGAGATCGCCCCTGGTATCGAAGGGCTCGTGCATGTCAGCGAAGTGAGCTACAGCCGCATCAGCCGCGTTTCGAGCGTCCTGAAAACGGGCGAAGACGTCGAAGTGAAGGTGCTGAGCATCGATCAGGCCAAGCGTCGCATCAGCTTGTCGATCAAGGCAACCCAGCCGCCACCGGCCGACGCCCGACAAGGTGGTCGCCGCAAGGACGAGCCTGAAGTCGACATCGACCGCGAACTGTCGGTCAAGAAGAAGTCGGATCAGCCGCTCAAGGGTGGTATCTCGAACGACCAGAGCGAAGGCGCCAAGTTCGGTCTGAAATGGTAAGCCCGAGACGGCAATCGAAGACAGAAGAAGCCATCACGAGCAATTCGTGATGGCTTTTTTCATGGGCTCATCTTCTCAGCGGCGGCATCGGCTAGCGCTCGTCTCGCGGCGAAGTAGGATCGCACCAAGGCGTAAAACAGCACCGGAACCGAGAGGATCGGGATCAACACTAGCAAGGCCATGATCATTGGTCCGCCATCGTTATCCCAGCAATAGCAGAGCCGGAAGACGCCGACCGTGCCGAGGACCTGGGCGGCTAAGATAACGCCCACAAGCAATGGGAAGAGAATCTTCGTGGCACTTGTCGAGCCGTACTGAGGGGGCTCGCGATGGATCTGGAGCAGTTCATGGTGGATGCCGTTGGCATACATCACCGCCAGAATGCCCGCGATCAGATGCAACACGACAGCCACGATGACCAGCCATCGCCGCGAGGCAATTCGGTCGGCCTCGGGGCAATTGATTGTCATTTGCGAGACAGCTCGCGGCGATTGAAACGGAGACTCGATCGGACGGCTCCTTCGAGCGATGGACTACGGAGTGGCAGGTTCCTACTTCAAGCCTACCACGTGGCCATCGAGTTCCCACTGATTGTCGATGTCGATTCCCAGGTACGAAAGCAACGTCGGAACCGCATCAACGATATAAACCTGTTGGTCGAACTTGCCTTGCTCGGCGCCGGCTCCGCTGACAATCAGAAAGCTGTGCATGATATCGGGATTGGTGTGACCACCGCCGTGCCCTTTGCCCGCTCCGCCATGATCGCTGGTAACGACGATCAGCCACTCTTCATCGGTTCGCTTTTCGATCGCTTCGAGCACTTTGCCAACGCGCTGATCGACCTTTTCAATCGCCGAGATGTACTCCGGAACGGTCGGATGAAAGCCGAACGTGTGCCCCGATTCGTCGACGATTCCCTGGTACAGCATCAAGGCTGTTGGATGCACATCGTCGAGGAGGCGAATCGCATCGTTCACTCCTTTTTCGTCCGCGATGTCGTACTGATCGACCACCGACTTCTTGTACTCGGTCGTGTCAATCGAGACGTCAGCTGACGAGACGATGTACTTCTTGATCGGTGTCCAGTCGACGATCGAAACGGTCTTGGCTTCTGGCAGAGCCAGCTTCACGTAGTGGAAGAAGTGAGGGTACTTCTCGAAGTTGGGTTTGCCAAAGCCATTGTCGATCACGCCATGCTTGTCGGCCCAGACGCCCGTGTTGATGCTGGACCAGCCAGGTCCGCTGACGGTGTCGCTCTTGCGGTAGCGGTCACCCTGGATCAGCGCCGTTGGCGAATAGATGCCTCGGGAAATCAACTTGTCCAGATTGGGTGTGTTGGCCTTGGTCAGCGCATCGAAGCGACAACCATCGATGCCCAACAGCAGGACATGCTTCGATTTCTCGGCGGCCGACAAGGTGCTTGTCGCGCACAGCGAAAGTAGGGTGACAACGGTCAGCAGAAAACGCATGACAATCAACTCCACGCTGGGTAGCGTCGTGGGTAGGGGAGAAACAAACTTGCGGAGGTTCGATTGTATTTTCCTGGAAGATGTACGTCCACGCGCAGCCCTGCTTTCACCAGACTTTCATACAAAAGTAAGATGCCCGCTCAACGAAACCCGCGAGAATGAGGGGCTTCTAGTCGTACATTGCTGAGATCGCCGCGACGACCGGATCGATCGTTTCCGTCAATTGGCTGGCGGTCGGGTGCTGTGTCAACTCGCTCCACGGCTGTTCGATGACGCGAGTTCCATGCGTGGTGATCAACGTCAGGCGAGCCGCCGGCACCGCCGGAGGAATCGGTCGAGGGAAGTCGTACGGTGTGATTCGCTCGATCCACTGCGTCGCGATATCGAACATGCGATCGACCGCCGCGCGAAGCTCGGCACTCGGGATCGGTTCGACGTAGTACTCATTCGACTCGTCGATCAAGATCGCCATGCCGTTGTCGTAACAAGCCAGCAGGAACATGCAATTGTCGAGCGGAATGTCCCAGATGATGGCCAGGATCTGCTCGTCGGAATCATGCGTCGCTTCTTTCAGCCAGCGAGCCAAATAGATTCGGACGCGAGGATCGATTTGCCGATCGTGCACCTTCGCGACGGCATCTTTACCCAAGGTTTGGAAGTCCGGAGGCTCGGGCCACTGAAACAGGTTTTCGCCTCGGCTCGATATGCGAGCTAGTTCGATATCGTCGCAGAAGGTGAGATTGTAAAGCTGATTTAGTTCTGGAATGTCCGAGGGCTCTTGGTACAACGAGCCGAAGATCTGCATCAGCGTTCCCTTAAGCGTGACCCAGTCGACACCGTTCGCCAGCAGCGGAATCTGATGCTTCGCCATCACGCCGCGTGTCTTATCAATCACGATGAACAGACTCAGCAGCGCCAGAAAAGGAACCAAGCTGCAAATTGCCAGGAAGAAACGCATCGGCGGCGAGTACTCGAGGCGACTGGCCAGCCGAATGACCGCCCACGCGGTGAGACCGGTAATTGCCAGCAGCGCGATCGCCACCGTCGCTCCGAGAAACATCCGCATATCGGGCGCCCAGAGCGAACGATTCCAGATGAAGATCATCGTGACGAACATCATGGTGGCCTGGGCTTGGAAGGCGAGGCCGGCCCAGCCTAGGTACTGGCCCAGATGCCACAGGTGTTCTCCCATGATCGGGCGAACCAGGTCCTGATGATCGTCTTGGGCGTCAGGAGACTGATAAGGAGAAGCGAGATCTGAGCCTGAAGTTTCGATGGTCATCGATCGAAGCGTTCTCCTAGGGTTGCTGTTCCGTCGAGGCCCGCAATTGTTGCCGGACCATCTCTTCGCTCGCACCCATGAAGCCAACTTTGACGTGATGCTCTTTCAGGTAACTGGTCGCCTTGCGGCTGATTAACAACAAGACAATCAGCGAAACGCAGGGCACCAATTGCAGCAGTGTCAGGATGACGGCAATCGTGGTGCCTCCCAGTTGCTTCGCCAGCAGAAACGTCGAAGCCATGCCGAAGACGAGCAGCAGCACTGTGACCACCATTACGCCGATTGAAAGTACCAACAGCATCGCCGGATTGCCCCGCCCTTCCCGCACGGCCGCGGTCATCGGCACCAGGATCGGATTGATGACCGAGATGTTGGCCAGATATAGGCCGATGTAACTCAAGCAGGCCCAATTGATCCAACGCTGAAACTTGGCGACCCGCAAAACGTTGGTCAGCAAGTCGGTCTCAGGCAGGGTTGGCTCCGGGACCGGAGATTGAAACGGAGAGTCGCTCATCGCAGTGCTTTGTTGATTCGATCGCAGGGAAGATATCCAAGCCAGAGCATCGATTATAGCGAGCAGATCTCTGAAGTGGGGTAGGAATTCCCCTCGAGTTTCGCGGCCGGCTCGGCGTCTGCTTTCTGCTTCGTGTTTTGCATGGCCAGATAGACCCCGCCATGTAAAAGGGCCAACACAATCAACGCTCCGATGGCGTTGGCCAGCATCTTGGTTCGTAGTTGGCCTTCGACCTTCTCAGGCGTTCCAGGTCGCAAGCGATTGGCGTACATGCTTCCTTTGGGAGGCATCAATCCACGGCGAGCTTCGTCGTAGATTCCAAACACGACAACCTGAGTCCCTGGTTCGACCAGCTTCTCGACAAGTCGGGGCAGTTCGTGCCCGAGACGTTCTCCGCCGGTCAGTTGCTCGTAGTCGTCCTCGTCTTCATCGTCGTCGAAGTTGTGGTCCGATGTTTCGAGCTCGGCCTGCGACATCAACCGACTTTCGGCATCAGCCGGAATCAACTTGTCGTCTGGGATAGTCGTCAGCCGCATGTTCTTCGTCACGCTGCCATCGTCGTCTGACCAGAGTTCGGTAAACACCGACAAGACCGACACAATCTTCATCCCGCTGCGATCTTCGAATTGGGTAGTAGCCAGAAAGGTGCGTGCGTTCTGCACGGCATCGGAAGTGATGAGCACGTTGTCGCTGATCTCTTCCAACATGGGATAGCCGAGCAGGCGAACCTCGCCGAAAGGGGTTTCAATCTTGCAAGGTGTCATTAGGAAGCCGGCGTAGTCGGAGCCGGTGTTTTCATGCTTGCTGGTCGTGGGGCCTCGCCCGCGAGCGAGATCGTATTCGCAGATCAAACAAGGCTTACCAGAGAAGGGCGCCGTGATCGGCTCGCTAATCGCCTTCAAGCGACCAGCGACGGCTACTTTCGAGCCACCATTGAGTTGCAGACCGAACTGGGCCTTCGAGATCAACGACCAATCGCTGTGGGCCTGCCAGGCATTGGAGAGAGCTCCAATGCAGAAGAACGTGATCAGGCCGGCAATCCCGCCAAAGATCAAGCCTTCCGGGCGAGGAAAGACCTGGTCGAACCCAAACATGTAGCCACCGACCAGCGCTGCCAGAATCAACAGCGAGAGACCGCACCCTTTAAGCATGGAAGGCGTTCCTAGCGAGCCCCAGACGGAAGAACTTTGGCATTTCAAGAGAAATGCAGTTTAGACCGGCCGGTGCCGGAACGCTATCGTCCGACGATCAGCCCCGAAACCTGACCACGGCGGGTGTAACCCAGGATCAGAATCGCTTGTTTGTCGGTCTTCAACGCTTCGCCATGAACGATCGGCAGATCGCAGGTTGGGTCTGGCGTGTCGTAGTTGAGCGTCGCAGGAATCTGGCCATGTTTCAGCGAGAGAACCGCGACCGCGGCATCCAACGCACCACAAGCCGCACCCGTGTGGCCGTAGTAGCTTTTCAGCGCCGTAACCGGAACCCCAGGCAGTGCCGCTTGGATTGCTTGAGCTTCCAAAGTGTCGTCTGAAGGGATGCCAGATCCGTGAGCGAAGACGCACGCCAGGTCTTCTTGGGCGAGGCCAGCATCTTTCAGTGTGTTGGCGATACAGCTTTCGATGGCCGAGACCGAAACAGGAGCATCTTCCGAAGTACGACCAAATGTCGATGCCGCTCCGAGAACTTTTCCAAGAATCTTGGCACCGCGTGCTTCGGCTTTGTCGCGAGGTTCCAGGACGAGTGCAGCCGCCCCTTCGCTGTTGACCATGCCATCGCGATCTTTCTCGAACGGGCGTGAGGCTTTCTCGGGGGCATCGTTGCGGTGCGATAGCAGCGAGTCGCCGCGATAGAGCAGCACATTCAAGTTCAAACGCGAACCGGTTGCGCCGGTGATCATGCAGTCCATCGTGCCACGTCGCAGGTGCGATAGTGCTTCCGAGATTGCATTGAGCGCGCTGGCTTCTTCCAGGCAGATGGTATTGTTGTGACCGCGACCGTCGTAGTAGATGCCGACATGGCAGGCTGGCATGTTGGGCAGATACTTCAGCATCCAGAGGGGATTGGTCTCGCTCATGGCGGAAGGACCCCAGCGATCGTGCTGATACCAACCCTCTTCAATACATTGTTTGTAAGCCGCTCGCAGGTCTTCGAAGTCGCTGTACATCATCTCGCTGCCGTACACGACACCTAGCCGGTCCGGTTCGATGCTGCCAGGTTCGAGTCTCGCTTCTTCCATGGCCAGGGCAGCCGCCGAGAAGCCAGTCTGGATCTCGCGGCACATCACCTTCAAGGCTTTGCGCGGCTTGACGTACTTCTTGCCGTCGAAGCCCTTGAGCTCGCCGCCAAACTCGACAGGGTAGTCGGGCATGGCGAACTCCTGGAGGGGCGCAATGCCAGACTTGCCTTGCATAAGGCTTTCCCAAACGGCCTCATTGCCTACTCCGATGGGGGAAACTACCCCAATTCCGGTAATTACGACTTCGACTAGGGACTGCATCCGTTGGCTTGGCTTTCCTGAAGCATGGGCGAAAGATTGATAAATGTTATATCGGTAGGCCCTTCCGTTCCCTAGATCGGCCTCGCGACTTGGTTCTCGCCAATTGCGAAAATAAGCGGCAATATCGATAATTTAGAAAGAAAATACCGTCTTGGAAGGGTGGGCAAGTATATTTCCGTTGATTACTTTTACCCAATAAGGGTGAAGTTGTTTGGTTGACTTAATCGTCATTTCTTACCCGTCTTCCGCCGGAAAGTTCACTTAGGCTGAACAATTGGCGGAACCCGACTCATCACCACAGCCGATTTTGATGCTTAGGATGTGATCTCAAATCATGGACGGTGTATCCGACATAGCGAACACGGCAAAGACGCGAATAAGCCATGAGCCATACTCCCGCCGATCGAAAGCAGGCCCCCCTGCATTGCAACAAGTCAGATGATTTCTCGATGGCTGAGGCCCGCAAGACCATCGGCGACTTGTTTAAACCCAACCCGTGGATCTATTGGACCGATCTTCTTCTTAGTTTTTCGGTCGCAATCTTCTGCTTTCGAATGGTTCGTCAGTGCGAACTATTCAGTTGGCAGCAGATTGCTTTCTTCGTGGTGAGCAGCCTACTGTTTTATCGGTTGGCGATGTTCATCCATGAATTGGTCCACCTCCGCACTGGAACGTTTACCGCGTTCCGCGTGGCCTGGAACCTGTTGGTTGGCATTCCGTTCCTGATGCCATCGTTTGTGTATTACACGCATCTCGACCATCATCGCCGCAAGCATTACGGCACCGATATGGATGGCGAGTATCTGCCAATCGAATATGAAGGCCGCTGGCAAATCTTCGCTTTCGTGGGTGCGAGCTTTGTCGTCCCATTCCTGGCGGTATTTCGCTTCCTGATCCTGACGCCGCTGACTTGGGTCAGTCCGGCCGTGCGTGACTGGGCGTTCAAACATGCCTCGTCGATGGTGATCGATCCGAAGTACATTCGACCTCTGCCAACCAAGCAGGCCATGCGTCTGATTCGTTTGCAGGAAGGGCTTTGTTTTCTGTGGTGCCTGGGTGTTCTCGTCGGAGCAGTCACGGTGGGAGGTTATCCCTATCCATTCTTGATCCAAGGTTACTGCACTGGGGTGTTTATCTTAACGATCAATTCCCTACGAACGCTGGTCGCTCACCGATGGCACAATCACGAGTCAGAAATGACCTTCCTCGAACAACTGCTCGATTCGGTCAACTTCCCAGAGAACATGTGGATCACGCAGTTGTGGGCTCCTATCGGAACTCGTTTCCACGCGTTGCATCACATGTTCCCTTCCCTTCCCTATCATCAAATGCCCGAGGCACATCGTCGTCTGATGGAAGTGCTGCCGGAAGGTTCGCCCTATCATCAAACGAACGAGTCGACCTTCACACATGCGTTTCTCGACTTGTGGCGTCGCTGTGGGATTCGGAAAGCGGAGCGCAATGCAGAAGCTTTCGAAACCCAATCGGCCGAATCGTCGCAAGTTGGTAACGAAATGGCATAGTCGGCCTAGGTATCTATGACCGATCAGTCGGATCCACGCGTCTTCTTTGCCGCCGAGCGAACCATGCTCGCGTGGCTGCGGACAGGGCTCGCCATTATCGGGGTGGGCTTTCTGGTGGCTCGCTTTGGCTTGTTCTTGCGAATGCTCCGCCATCCTGGCACCGATATCACGCCGCCGCTGGCATCGTCGCTGATTGGAATTGGTTTCGTGCTGCTCGGTGCCACCTTGATTGGACTCTCCGCCTGGCAGCACAAGAGCTTCATCCGGCAGATGACCTTCGACCAGCGGCCGAGCAACTACAGCATGCATCTGGCAACTTGGATTTCTGCCCTGGTGGCCGTGCTCGGACTTTCACTGGCCATCTATCTGCTGGTGAGCGTCTTCATCGCCGATGCTGCCCCGGCGGCTGCGTAACGGCTCTCTGCCCTGATTTCCGCCGTTTCTCCCCCACGGACCGCGGGAAAACGGGGAATTATCTCAGCCGGCTGCGAAATCCCATGGCCCAAACAGGTGCCGCTGGGAAGGGTTTGAACTATAGTGAATACGGACCCTCACCCCATTTCCTGCCAGCCAAATTTTCCCTCGCTATAGGTTTTTCTGGATGACGATCCCCCGCAGATTTATGGCCCTCGCCCTCGGTATGTTGACGCTTGGCCTGGCCGCGGCTCCCCTGACGGCCGCCGATGCTCCTAAGCCCATCAAAGCACTTCTGGTCACCGGCGGTTGTTGCCACGACTACGAGTCGCAAAAGAACATCATCAAGGAAGGCCTCGAAGCTCGAGCCAACATCGAAGTGACCGTGGTTCACGAAGGTGGCTCGACAACCGATACCAAGATTCCGCTCTACCAGAATCCCAACTGGGCCGACGGCTACGACATCGTCTTGCACAATGAATGCTTTGCCGCCGTGAAAGATCCGGCTTGGACCGAGCGCGTGCTGAAGCCGCATCAAGAAGGCTTGCCCGGCGTGGTCATCCACTGCGCGATGCATTGCTACCGCGATGGAACCGACCAGTGGTTCAAGTTCTGCGGTGTGACCTCGCATCGTCATGGTGCCCAGTACCCACACGCGGTATACAACTACGACCCTGAGCATCCGATCATGCAAGACTTCGGTCCTGCGTGGACCAACCCACAAGGCGAGCTCTATCACATCGCCAAGGTGTGGGACACCGCTCACGTGCTGGGTGCTTCCAAAGAAAAGAACGACGGCGTCGAACATGCGTGCGTGTGGACCAACCAGTATGGCAAGACGCGCGTTTTCGGTACGACGCTGGGTCACCACAACGAAACGATGGAAGCGGACGCGTTTCTCAACATGCTGACCCGCGGCACGTTGTGGGCCTGCGACAAGCTGAACGACGATTACCTGAAAGAAGTCGACACCACGACGCCGAAGCTGGTTCCTGTTAACCTGGCCCTCAACAAGCCAGCCACCGCTTCCAGCGAAGAAACCGGCAAAAATAACTTCGCTAAGCTCGCCTTCGATGGCAAAGAGTCGACGCGCTGGTGTGCCAACAGTGCGGACTATCCGCAGTGGTTGCAAGTCGACCTGGGCGAACCGAAGGAACTGCGTGGTGCCCAGATCAATTGGGAATCGGAAGGTGGCGTTTACCAGTACACGATCGAGGGGAGTGCGGACGGCGAGAAGTGGATGACTATCGTCGATCAGTCCGACAAGAAAGATAACAAGCACGACTTTGAATTCGTCGCTGGCGGTTTCCGTTATGTCCGCATCAATGCTTTGAAGAGCAAGCATGGGGGCTGGGCTTCGATTCGTGAAGTCCGTCTGCTCGGCTCGGAACTGGTGGAAGTCGCTCCGGCTCAAGCCAAGGAAGATGCCGACGCCAAACTGTTGGCCGACGTGAAGGTTCCCGAAGGGTTCGATGCGACGCTGTTCGCAGCGCCGCCAGCGGTCAATTACCCGGTCTTTGTGGCGAGCAGTCCGGAAGGGGACGTGTACGTTTCGGTCGATAAGAATGGTTCGCTCGATCGCGAAAAGCGACGTGGTGCCATCCATCGCCTGCGCGACACCAATGGCGACGGTCAGGCCGACGAAGTGAAGCTGTTTGTGCCCGACGTCGACTCGCCACGCGGCATCGTGTGGGATCGTGATCGATTGTACGTGCTACATCCGCCGCACCTCAGCGCCTTCATCGACGACGATGGCGATGGCCGTAGCGATCGCCAAGAGATCTTGATCAAGAACCTCGCGTTCACCTTCAAAGATCGCCCTGCCGACCATACCTCGAACGGCGTCACGCTGGGTGTCGACGGTTGGTTATACCTGGCCATTGGCGACTTTGGTTTCATGGAAGCCGAAGGAGCCGACGGTCGTAAGCTGCAGATGCGTGGCGGTGGTGTGCTGCGGGTTCGTCCTGATGGCTCGCACATGGAAGTCTATAGCAACGGTACGCGTAACATCCTGGAAGTCGCGGTCGATCCGCTGATGAATGCCTTCACTCGCGACAACACCAACGATGGTGGCGGCTGGGACATTCGTCTGCATCACTTCAGCGGGATGGAAGACCACGGCTATCCTCGCTTGTATATGAACTTCGGCGATGAAATCATTCAGCCGCTGGCCGACTACGGTGGTGGATCTGGCTGTGGTGCGTTGTACATGGATGAACCAGGTTTTCCCGAAGGCTACGGCAATGCTTTGTACACGGCCGACTGGGGACGAAGCTGGATCTATCGCCATAACCCGAAACGAACTGGTGCCACGTTCGAGGTCAATCAGGAAGAGTTCCTCGGGATTCCTCGCGTGACCGATCTCGATGTCGACGGCAGCAGCAATATCTACGCAGCGAGTTGGAAAGGTGCCACGTTCACCTACAACGGCGAAGACGTGGGTTACCTCGTTCGCGTGACGCCGAAGGGATACCAGGCCGAAGCAATGCCTGTCCTGGCGAAGGCGACCGAAGCCGAACTCTTCCAGTTGATGAACTCCGACAGTCATCGACGTCGCCTGGCCGCTCAGCGTGAACTGCTGGCTCGGGCCATGGTGAAGAGCGAATCAGGAGAACCGGCTGCGAATTCAATTTTGAAGCAGGCCGGCAATCTGATGATGGGGCAAGAGACCAACGGCAAGCTCCCTTCCACGGAAGCACGCGTTGCTGCGATCTACCTTGGAAATCAGATCATTACCGAACAGGCTCCGAATTGGGAACGCCTTTACGATAGCTGGTTCGACCGATTGAATATGGCCGCCCAGCGTCAGGCCGAGATCGCTCCTTTGGCGATTCGTGCGATGTCGGACCTCGCCTTGTTGAATCAAGACCTGCGGGCTGCTCCCAAGTTCCGTCAAATGATGGAAGTGGCTGCCAACCGCGGACTGGCGAGCGACGATCCACGTTTGCAATTGGAATCGATTATCGCCTTGGGACGTCTGACCAAGACAGGCGTTATGCCTAGCATGGCAGGTGCGAATCCGGAAGGATTGGTCACGTTCCTTGGGAGCGATGATCCAGTGATCCGCCACACGGCTTTCCAGGCCTTGGCGAATCTGGAAGCTTACGAGCCGTTGTTCTTTGTCCTCGACGGTCGCACCGCCAGCGAACGCAAGCGTCAGTTTACCTTGTTCGCCTTGCAGCGGATGCACAAGCCAGAGGTGGTCGAAGGTTTAATTGAACGTCTGCCGAAGGAAGAAAGCCTTTACCGTCGTCAGGGCCTGCTGACTGCCTTGTGCCGTCTGTACTACGTCGACGGCGAGTGGAAGGGGAATAGCTGGGGTACGCGACCTGATACGCGTGGTCCTTACTATCAGCCCGAGAAATGGGAGATGTCCGACAAGATTGGTGGCACGCTTCGTTCGGCGTTGGCTTCGGCTGGCAACGAAGAATCGGCCTTCCTTCTCGAGCAGCTTCAGCGTCACCGAATCGAACTGGACGGCACGCTGCGACTCGCGATGCAGAAAGCGGCCAACGATCCGAAGTTCGTTGCGGCAGCGATCTCGATCATCGCCCAGTCGAACGAACTCCCTGGCGAAGCGATCGGCCTCCTCGAAAAAGCAGCGACTGATTCCGACACCGCTGCGGAAGTGCGAGCCCAGGCCATCACCGCCCTGCTCCGCAGCACGGAAGCCAGCGTGGTCGAAACCGCCCTGGTCGGTCTCGGCAAGTTGTACGCCAGCGAACCAGGGGGTGCCGCTTTCAAGCAGACCCTCAGTGCTTTCCAGAATAAGGATGCCTTGAGCCGTCAGATCGGCGTGATCGATAGCCTTGCCAAGGCGCCGACCTCACCTGCTTCCTTGTGGGCCGAGGCTGGTTTGCTGACGCTGTCGACACAGCAGAAGCTTTCGCCAGAAGTGGCCAGTACGGTGAAGTCGTCGCTGGAAGCAGGCTGGAGCGATCCGGCTCGTCAGCCACAACTGCTGGGGGCGGCCATCATCGTGAACGATCGGAATCTGGAAGATAAGGTTCTGGGCCTCTTGGCCAGTAGCAATGCCGATGTCGCCGCGGCTGCCGGCAAGGTTGCCGATGCCTGGAAGCTGAAGGCGCAGATGAACAAGCCGACCGGTCCGAAGGTTTCAACCATCGATCCGGCAGAGGTCATCAAGCAGGTCGTGGGGATGAAGGGTGACACCTCGCGAGGCGAACAGCTCTTCGCGAAGCTGACCTGTAACAAGTGCCACACGGTCGATCCAAACGAAACGCCTCGTGGTCCTTACCTGCCACAGGTCGCCAAGACCTACAAGCGGGATCAATTGACCGAAGCGATCGTGCTGCCAAGTAAGTCGCTGGCTCAAGGGTTCGTGACCAACATCTTCCAGATGGAAGATGGTCGTGTCTTGTCAGGCTTCATCACGTTTGAAGGTCCGGAAAAGATCGTCATCCGCGATGCCCAAGGCACCGAGATCACCTTGAACCCAGACGAGATCGAAGGTCAAAAGAAAGACACGGTCTCGATCATGCCAGTTGGTTTGGCCAACGATGTGACCGTTCAGGAACTGGCCGACCTGGTTAGCTACCTGGAAAGCCTGGCCTCGAAGGCGGACTCGAAGTAGTCCGACCGGCATCAAGCCGCTGAAGCTTAATCAACTCGATCCCGGCAATGTCACTCAATGGCATCGTCGGGATTTTTTGTGGACCCAGCGGACTTCGCCGAATGCAATGTACTTCGTATGGGGCGCTTCTTTGTCCCGTTTTGTTGAACTCTTTCCCGATCTTCAGTAGCGTAACGTTATGGCGTCGTTTCATACGAGGCAGACAATACGTCTTTTTTCAGCCAGTCGGTGATGGGGCTATGCGAACGCTAACTTGTTTTCTGCTTCTGGGTGTCGTGAACTTTGCCGGCGCCCAAGAGCCAGAACCGAAATTGGATCAGGTCAAGCCGACGCCTCGGCCTGAAGTGCTTGAAAGGGTTTGGCAAAATAAAGCCTCGCTTGAGAGCGTTTTGAAGGCGAAGGTCTCGCTGAATGTGGTCGACAAGCCGTTGAAAGAGGTCGCCCAGCAATTTGCCGACCAGTTGGGCCTACCGGTCCGTGTCGACGAACTCCAATTGGAGCGAGTGGGACTCTCGGGAGAGTTTCCGGTCACTTTCCGTGCAGAACGTTGGCATGCTTATACGGCGTTAAAGTGGGCGTTGCACGATTTGAATCTAACCTTCATCCCAGATGGCGACGGGTTGTTAATCACGGACGGAGATCTTCCGAAACAACAGCGGATCACTCATTACTATCCGATTCCGGACTTGCTAGGCGAGCCTGTCGATTTCAAGCCGATTGAAGATGTGATCAAGTCCATCATCACTCCGGAGCAGTGGATCGGAGAGAAGCAGGCCGAGATGTGGCAGATTGAAGATGGCTTGCTCATATCGCATTCGGTCGAAGGGCATCTGCTGGTGCAGCGGCTGCTGGAATCCCTGCGGGCGATGAGGGACGCCACGAACGATCCGTTCGATACCATGCCTTTGCTCGTCACCGTCTATCCGAAGGAAGAGGCGGAAACGGCACTCACGCTGCACAGTGTCGGGGCTGGCCTGGACGTGGACGAGGTTCCTTTCGAAGAGGTAATCGCCGATCTAAGCAAGGTTTCTCTGCTTCCCTTCCACATCGATAAAAGAGCCTTGGACGACGTAGGTTTGGCGGCCGATTTCCCGATCTCGGTTCGGACGCCGCCGATTCCGGTGGATGAGCTTCTGGATATGATCCTCTTACGGCACGAGTTGGATTGGTTTATCGATGGTCAAGTGGTCGTGATTACCTCGGGCGATGAACGGGAGGCAGAGTCACTGATCCGAGCCTACCCGGCACGCGATCTGTTTTGGCACGGACTTTATAGTGCCGACCCTGACATACGTCTGGCGGCGCTCGACTATCTTCGTGAAGTTGAAGGTATTCCGCCTCCTCCGAAAACGACGGGCTTCGGCGGCTTTGTCGATCCGAAACGGGAAGTCGACTACCGAGGCCTGCGCGACGCCTTAATGCATTCGATTGAGGCAGAAAGCTGGCTGGAAAGCCGGCAAGGAGAGGGCCGGATCTGTCACTTTCCGATGGGGGCAGAGTGTCTGATCGTGGCTCAAACGCATACCGTCCATCGAAAGTTGGAAGTGGCACTGGAAGAGATTCGTCAGCAGCGGAAGCTGCCGGATCGAGATGAAGTGCTGCGGAAAGTTCAGCAGCGGGAAGATGAGAATATCTTTCAGTCGCACTACTTCAGTGCGATTCTGGGACCGGGCAAAACGATTCCGCTGGATGCCGCACAAGACATCGCCGACAAGATCCGCCAGTCGGTCGCCCCGGAAAGTTGGGGCAACGAAGATACGTTCATCAAGGCGGAAGAATCAGGCCTTGTGGTTCGCAATCAGCGGCACGTCCAGCGAAAGGTGGAAGCCTATCTCAAGAAGGTCGGACTGCAAGATCCTGACCGTCAGCTTCGCACCCCAGGCGGCTTCTTCTAGCGAAGCAGCCTCTAGGTTTCGACCGTTTCGTTTTGCATCGGTGGCGGTGGGTTGCCGTCACGCATGTTCGGTCGTGGGCCTTCAGGTCGAGGTCCTCGCCCATCACGCATTCCCGGAGGCCCTCCGGGGCCACGACCGTCAGGACCGCGTTCGCCAGGACCACGATCCCCGGGGCCACCACCTCGTCGCCCCCCTTCACGATCCTCTCCACGACGACCATCACGATCCCAAGGAGGAGGATTGCCGGGACGATTTCCACCGAAGTAACGACCGCTATTTGCCCGCATGTAATCGCCCCGAAGTTCTTTATCAAAGCTCTCGGGTGGTAAGCCAGCCAACTCGGCCTGGCGTCTTTCGGGAAGTTGACGATAGAACTGCTGAAGCTCTTCGTCGCTGACCCGTTCGTGCATGTGCGACATGAAGGCGTTCTTCATCAACGCATTCAACAAGCCCATGCGACGGTCGGAAGGTTCTTTGTTCAAACGGGACTGCGTGTCTTTGTCGAGACGCGTGGCGAGTTCGTTTAGTTCTTCTTCGGTTGGCGTCAGTCGATTGATCCCAGGGGCGTCAGAGCGGAACGACATAGCCCAGATGCCGGAAAGCTTATTGCGATCGGGAGGCAAGTCGGACATCCGCTTCTCGAGCCAGGGGAACTTAGCGTACAGCTTCGGTTCGTTGGCGAGGATCTCTTCCTGATGCTTTACCAGCCATTCGTCGAACCAACTACGGATCGCGGCGAAGTCTTCGGGGCGCGGTTTGATGTCTTGCCAGGCGGCACGGGTCAGTTCGTCGAACCGCTGACGTTCCTGGAAACCGATGATCTTCTTGATTTCGACGATGCGCTGATCGACCGGCATGCCTTGCAGCTTGATGCGGTCGGATTGGTCGACCGTTTTCAGCCAGTCGTAATAGCGGTCCATCACCTCGCGAAGCTGCTCTCCTTCCGGATGCGACTCGAGCGCGTCGTTCAGTTCGATCCGGCGATTGCGTTCGTCGGAAGGAAGCCGCTCGAAGCGTTCCAGTTTCACGCGCAGTTCCGCCTTGTCGGTCGCCGACATCGCGGCGATCCGTTCGGATCGTTCCGAGAGCGTTTCCTGGCTGACGCCAATCAGGGCGGTGACTAGCACGACCGCGATGATGGTGGCAGCCGTGATGAAGCTACGATTCATCGCTGGCTTCTCCGGTGAAGAGACCTTCTTTTCGTAGCGCCTCGAGGAACTCGATGTTGTCGACACGCTCGAATTCGTCGACCCGTTCGATGACCGGCAGGTATTCAACCAGAATTCGGTCGGGGCGGCTCAGGCGATATTGCGTCAGCATATAGCCGATGCCGATCAAGGCGACGATAGCCAAGGCGATGCCCGCCTGGCGAGCGAAGGCGCTTCGCTTTTGCTGTTGCTTGTATTGTTGAATCTCTTGCGAGGCAGCGACCGTGATCATCTCGACTGTCGTGCGGACGAACTTCTCGTCGTCGAGGTCGGCCTTGGGAAGCGCCTCGAGCATGTCCCAGGCGCGATCAAGCTCGTCGAGCCGATTGCGGAACGAGTCGTCCTCGGCCAGGCGCGTTTCGACCAGCGATCTTTCCGTTTCGGAAAGCTCGTTATCGAGATAGGCGGCAAGCAGCTCGTCCACCTCGGTCGTTTCGTCGGGATGTGCGGTCGGATCGGTCATGGCTACGTCGATGGGTAAACGGAGAGTGGTCCGCTTGGTCCGTTAAGGAACGGTTCCTTCCTGGAGGTATGGTTGCAAGGCATCCTTCAAATTCGCGCGTGCTCGTGAGAGCAGCGACTTGATGGCCTGGACCGACATCCCCATCGTTTCGGCGATGTCGTTGTAGCTCATCTCTTCAAACTTGGCGAGCAACACAGCCATTCGCTGCCGCTCGTTCAAGGACTGGACCGCCTGGCGTACGATCGAGCCCATTTCGGACTTATCTAACTGACGGGTCGGCATCAAACCGCTGGCAGCGGTGGCGATGCGTTCCAGCGGATCGGCGGGCTGGCTTCCGGACTGATCGGCTGAATTGGTAACTTGCACTTCCTTGCGTCGGGCCAGGCTTCGTCGGGCATTGCTGGCAACGTTGTTCACAATGGTGAACAACCAGGTCGAGAACCGCGAACCTGGGACATAGGTCTTCCGCGAGCGATAAACGCGCATGAAGACGTCCTGGGCCAGATCCTCGGCGAGGTCCCGCTTGCTGACCAGGTGCTCGAGTACGGTGACCACACGGCGTTGATAGCGGAGCATCAGCTCCTCGAACGCCGAGGCATCATCGTCGCGCACCAACAGCATGAGCCGGACATCCGGATCTTGCAGTTCGTATCTTCGGGCAGTCGATTCCGAAATCGACAAAATAACTTCTCCGCGAGCCGACATGACAAGGAATGAATAGGGCCTGCAGACCCTTGGAATTCAGTCTAGGGACTGTGGTCGGCAAAAACCAGAAGCCATGTCCCGTGAAGACCTCTGGTCGTCGCGTCCGCCATCGAGTTGTCTCGGTCCGACGACAACTTATTGGGGCACATGGTTAAGAACCCCGGACCTAGGCCAAGGTTTCTGCCCGTTTGATGCGCCGCAGCGGCCCGCAGAGTGGGCTCCCCATCAGTGGTGACGCTAGCAGAAGGAAAGATGTCACCAATCTGGTCCCAACGAATGATTTTCGAGGTGATCAGCGGCGATTCAGCGTCAGGAAATTCTTTTGGCACACCTTATGCATATATATCTAGCATCCTAACGGAACTGAGACAGGGTCGGAACAGAGAAGAGGATCCTGGATAACAGGGGCCGGTATTAAGAAGAGGCACACCGGTTTGTGGCCTTAATCCTTTAGAGGCATTGGGTTAAGGTCGTTCCAAAAGGATGATAAGAGGCTTGAGTTGGAGGGATCTCCCCCTTCCATCCCGAATAGAACAGGCGAGTCCGTTTCTTTGAAGCGACTCGCCTGTTTTATTTTGCACGTAGCAAAATCGAACAATGTACAATTCTGATACGCCCCGCATGGGGGTGCATGTGCTGCGAAACGCGATACCAAATAGAAAAATGAAAATTGGCTCCAAAAAACCCACTTTTGGAGATTCGCAATAATCGAAGACCCTGCCGTAGAATAGATTAGTAGGGTTGTCGTCTTTCCGTCGTCTGAAAAAAGTGGCAGAAATCGGGCGGATCCAGGAAAATCGACGAGTACATTCCAAGTACAGGGTCGTTTATCCAGGTGAGTTACGGCATTTTCACAATGTCTCGTCAGGAAAGTAACTCGCAATGGACAACCTAACTCGTGCAATACGAGGGCTTTTCGCCGTCCATTTTTTGTTGCAGAAGAGGTAATCCCCATGTCGCGCTGGCAAATCCTTCCCCTAGCAATCTGCCTAGTGTTTGCGGTCTCGGCCGGATCGCAGGCTGCTGATAAGTCGGATGATTTCGGTATCCCTCAGGTTGCTGAGATCAACGAGAAGATCCGTCTGGGCTGGGAAGATTACGGAATCTCGCCTTCGCCAGAAGAAATCGATACCGTCTGGGCTCGTCGTTTGTTTCTGGACGTGCTGGGTCGCGTTCCTTCGGTGGAAGAGTTGAGCGAATACGCTCGGGACCGCTCGAAGGACAAGCGTAAGAACCTGGTCGACAAGATTCTGTACGACGAACGCTACACCGAAGAGTACGCTCGGAACTGGACCACCATCTGGACCAACATCTTGATTGGCCGCAACGGTGGTACCGACAACAATTCGCAGATCAGCCGCCCTGGCATGCAGAAGTATCTGCGTGACAGCTTTGCCCGCAACAAGCCATATGACCAACTGGTGAAGGAATTGGTCACCGCGACCGGTGCCAATCACCCAGGCATGCCGGAATTCAACGGTGCGGTCAACTTCTATATGGACAAGCTGGACGAAAACGGCGTCCAGGCAACCGCCAAGACGGCTCAGATCTTCCTTGGTATGCAGGTGCAGTGCACCCAGTGCCACAACCATCCGTTCAACGAATGGAAGCAGGAAAAGTTCTGGAACCTGAACGCCTTCTTCCGTCAAACCCGTGCTCGCCGTGGCGAAATGCCAGCTGGTGACGACGGTGCGATGCGAGCCATGGTGCTCAGCGATGGCGACTTCATGGGTGAAGGCCGCAACATCGAGAACGCCGAAATCTATTACGAACTACGTAACGGCCTGTTGAAGGTCGCTTACCCAGAGTTCCTCGATGGTCAGAAGATCCCAACCAGCGGTCGCGTGGCGGAAGTCAATCGCCGCGAAGAACTGGCCAAGTTCATCGTCGATTCGGGCAGCCTGCCAGAAGCAGTCGCCAACCGTTACTGGGGTCACTTCATGGGCTATGGCTTCACCAAGCCTGTCGATGACATGGGACCTCACAACCGTCCAACGCATCCAGAACTGGTCACCTACCTGGGCGAAGAAGTTCGTAAGAACAGCTTCAACCTGAAGGACCTGATTCGTTGGATCACCTTGAGCGAAGCTTACGGGCTCTCCAGTCGCATCACCAAGTCGAATGCCCTGGACGATCCAACCGTCGGCGAGCCACCTAAGTTCAGCCACTTCTACCTGCGTCAGATGCAGGCCGAACAGTTGTACGAATCGCTGTTGGTTGCCACCCAGGCCCACAAGACTCGTGGCAACTACGAAGACCAGGAAAAGAAGAAGAGTGAATGGATGCGTCAGTTCGTCACTGCCTTCGGTACCGACGAAGGTGACGAAGCCACCACGTTCAACGGAACCATCCCACAAGCCTTGATGATGTTCAACGGCGACCTGGTGATGGATGCCGTCAGCACCAAGCCAGGCAGCTTCATCCACACGATGGCTGCGGAAGGTCGCGACGGTAAAGAGGCGATCAACGACCTCTATATGGCAACGATTGCTCGTCGTCCAACTCGCAACGAGTTGCAAGCGGCGAATTACCTGATTGGTGTTCACAAGGGCGATATGGCGAAGGCACTACAAGATGTCTTCTGGGCCCTGCTGAACAGCAACGAATTCATCTTGAATCACTAAACCCTCGACGTACTCCTACCCAGTACTGCACCACTGGCCCGAGTCGTCGGGCATCAAAACAAGGAAACTTTGCTATGACTCAGACTCCAAGCGGGATGACCCGACGTCATTTCATGTCGCACATGGCTGGTGCTTCTGCCATGGTCGCTCCATCGCTGATGATGGGCAACGCGATTCAGGCCAATGCACAAGAGCTGAAGAAGCGTGGCAAGAGCTGCATCATGTTGTGGATGGGTGGTGGTCCGAGCACCATGGACCTGTGGGACCTGAAGCCAGGTACCAACACCGGTGGTCCATTCCAGGCGATCAGCACCAAGGGTGACATGCAGATTTCGGAACATCTTCCGAAGGTCGCCCAGGTCATGGATAACCTCTCGATCGTTCGCTCGATGAGCACCCGCGAAGCGGATCACGGTCGTGGACGTTACTACATGCACACCGGCTACGTTCCAAATCCGAACATCGAACACCCAAGCTACGGTTCGGTGATCGCCCACGAACTGGCCAGCGACCATAACGAACTGGAAATTCCACCGTTCGTTTCGGTTGGCGGCGGTAGCGTCGGTCCAGGCTTCCTCGGCATGTCGTGGGCTCCATTCACCGTCAGCAGCAGCGGCCAGGTTCGTAACCTTGGCATGAAGGGCTGGGGCGATGAAACCCTGCAAAGCCGTTTGAGCATGCTGCAACTGATCGAAGGTGGCTTCGTCAGCCAGAACCGCGGTCCAGCCGCCATGGATCACGCCAAGATCCTGGACAAGACCGTCAAGCTGATGACCAGCGATCAGATGAAGGCCTTCCGCGTCAACGAAGAGCCAGAAGAGATGAAGGAAATGTACGGTAACGATGGCTTCGGCCGTGGTTGCTTGCTGGCTCGCCGTCTGGTCGAAGCTGGCGTTCCATTCGTCGAAGTTGACCTGGGTGGCTGGGACAATCACCAGAACATCTTCAACACGCTGAAGGACAACAAGCTGCCGGTTATGGATCAGGCCATGAGCGCCCTGGTCACCGACCTGAAGCAGCGTGGCCTGCTGGAAAGCACCACGATTGTCTGGATGGGTGAGTTCAGCCGTACGCCTCGTATCAACGGTAACACCGGTCGCGACCACTGGGCTCGTAGCTGGAGCACGGTTGTTGGTGGTGGCGGTATCAAGGGTGGTCTGGCTGTCGGTGCTACCAGCTCCGATGGTACCCGCGTCGAAACCGAACCATACAGCTCGGAAGACCTGATGGCGACCGTTTGCCGTGCGATGGGTATATCGCTCGACACGACCTTCACCAGCAAGAGCGGTCGTCCGATGAAGATCGCCAACGGTGGTAAGGTGATCAAGGAATTGGTCGCCTAAGAAAAAGGCGAAAAAGTTTTCGTGGGCGGGAACAATTTTGATACCTGCCTGCGAATCAACTAGTAACCAAGCATCAAACACCCTGGTAAAGCTTTGCTTCTCTCAGGGTTTGGCCCGGAAAACTAAGACCGGGCCCATAAGAACCAACGAAGCGCGACGGTCGAAAGCCCCTGATTACCTCGTGGTAGTAAAGACTTTCGGCCGTGTTTCGTTTCTTGAGAGAGTCATTCGCAGACTCGATTGTTCACTGCGGAATGATTACGCGGCAAACTATCTTCGCGTGCCATGTTCTTAGATTCTTCTACCCACTTCTGGCATGCGATCAATTTCCCAAACATGTCGCATCTACGTCTGCGGTTTAGCTAGATTCGGGTAACCGCAGAGAGCAATTCCGCACGCTAGGAAGTCGCCTTGCCTTCGAGTGCCGTACGCAAACGCCCCGATTTCCGATCGAGACGCGATTGCCACCAATGTTTCAGACGCAGGATCTGAGCGCGAGGCGCATTCAGCGGATAGTGCGTCATGCGTCCCACGGTCGCGATGCGAGTCATCCAACGGCGTTTCGCTTCAAACGATCCGGGGCCCATGTCGAGCGTTGTGTCGCCGCGATCGAAGCTATCGCGAATCAGCATCGCAGTGAGTAGCGTGCCCAGACCATGCTCACGAGCCTCCGGCGTATCGCCCCTTCGCAGGCCAAAGACCTGACCTTTGAAGGTGTAGTTGTAGCAGAAGCCGATCGGACGTTCCTCGAGATAGAGAATCGCGAGGTCGAGCATGCCCAGCTGCGTTGCCGCCACATGGCAGTCTTTAATGTAACTACGGATGTTGCGGTGCGAGATGGTCGTGCCGGTCGTCGAATGCCCCTGCCAGCTTCGTTCAGCGATCTGAGTGGCAGTGCGGTAGAGATCCCAGCGAGGGTCGCAGTCGTTGGCCTCTTTGCCCAGCGGTCGATAACGCTGCAGTTGAATGCGGCCGGTCGCATCAAACTTCTTCAGCTTGCGTCGCACTTCTGCCCGAAGCTTGGGACTGCGCGAGCGCAGATAGTCTTCCCACGTTCCTTCAAAGTCGATCAGAGCCGTTTCTTTCCACACGCCTGGGTTGGGGCTGAAACCGGCGTCGCTCATCGCGTCGAAAGTGGTGCTGCGTTCTAAATCGTTTTCATCAAGCCAACGCAGGTCCATCAGGTCCCAATTGCGTGGCGTGTTATTGATGTGCTGCAGTGCGCGGCACAGGGTCGCCTTAGGGTCTTCCGCCAGAACGCCGAAATGGGTTCCCCAGTCGGAGAGCGGATAAGTCAGCACACGCACTCGGCCAAGACGCGTGGATTCATGGACGACGACTAAAGGAACGACACCGACCAGGCGATGATCGTCTAAAACCAAAAGAACCCGGAGCTGTTTTCCTTCGCCGAAGTGCTTCCAGTAAATCTGCAGCCACTCCAGCGTTTGGAAGAACGTAGCGCTGGGAGTCGAGTCCCACAATCGCTGCCAATTGCAACGAACATGCGAGAGGTCTTCCAGCTGGTTAATTTCCAAGACGCGAAGCATAGAGAAAGGAGTTCCTGGTAGGGGGCGAATACCGGCGAGCCGGGGAGGGACCGGCAATTCGCGCGACTCACTACAAACCTATGCCGGAAAACCGCGGATACCCGGTCGGGGATGCACTAATCCCCAGTCCGATTATGGATCTAAATCCGGATAATCGTCACAGCCTGCACCAATAAGAAAGGCCTGTCGAACGTTTGCTCGACAGGCCTTCATCTGGGAATGGGTAGTTAGTGCGGGTACTCGTGGCTCGGTTTAGAACTCGCTCCCGATTGGGAACAGAGGAGCTCGTTTGACCGGGGCTTCTTCCTGTGTGCCAGCTTCTGGGGTTCCAGCTTCGGGAGCGGCCGCTTCGGTGACATCGATCTCTTCGGTCGTTTCCTCGGTTGGCATCGGCTGAGGAGTCGTCGCTTCGTCGGTTGCTGGCGATTCAGCCGGCGACGCGTCTTCGGTCAGCTCCGGCTTGCGGACTTCCTGAGCCGTTTCGTCCTCAGAGGCAACTTTGATTGGTCGAGCCGAAGCGTTACTCTTGGCGGCCGCCATCGAGTAGGGCTTGGCCAATTCGTTCTTGGAAAGCTCGACGGCACTACCTGCTTCAGGATTCTCTTGATACAGCGAGATAATCCGGCGGAAGATCTCGCGACCTTCACGCACGTTGCCCGACAGGATCATCTCTTCCGCCTGCAGCACGAAATCGCTGATGGTCGACTTCTGGATGCTGTCGCGAACCCGCAACGATTGCAGCCGAACGATCTCACGCTTGGCAATCAGCTTGTAAGGACGGTTGTCTGGCGACTCGGGCAAATCTTCTACCATCCGGTCATATTGGTACCAGGCCCCCAGATGGTTGCCAGAGTCTTCCAGGCCGCGGGCATTGGCCAGTTGGCGCTCGGCATCGCTGCGGAAATCTCGCGACATCCGCAGACTGTGCACCAGACGAGCTTCGGCACGTTCCATTTGGATCATGTCGAGCCAGTTCTGAGCATCCTCGGCATATTCGCTCTCGGGATAGCGATCGAGCAGCGGCTGCAGATAGTTCGATTCAGCATCACGCCATTTGGTCGTGTCGTCGGTCAGCATCAACGCTTCGGCCCGAGCGTGCAGCTCGGAATCGTTCAGTGGTCGGAGTAGCCAAACCAGGGCCCCCACCACCACAATCAACGCCAGACCCAGGAAGATGCGGCTGTTGAAGAACGAGCCTCGATCCTGGAAGCGTGGTTTGTGCAGCAGCTTTTCTGCTTCGCTGCGATCGATACCGATGTCGATAATGCTCTCGCGACCGTTGTTGCCGACCAGGGCATGCTCGATCGCACTCATACCGCGAGCCACAGCATCTTGCGATTCGCGAAGACCTGAGGCGACCGAGTCGATGTCGGCCGGACGCTTATCCGGCATGATCTCGATCATTCGCATCACAACACGGTCGAGCCAGACTGGGCAATCGAGCACCAGCGAGGCAGGCCGGTCTGGTTGCTTCCACCGTTCGTCACCGCTGGCAAGCGGATCAAACGGCAATTTGCCGGTAATCATCTCGTATAGGACGCATCCCAACGAGAAGATGTCGGTTGCGTCGTCGACGTATTGTGGATCTTCAAACTGCTCTGGCGAGAGATACTGTTGTCGATCTTTCGGGAAGAGCAACAAGGAAGAACGCCGCCAACGCGGATCAGCCCAGAAGCTTGTGATCTGTACTTTCAGCGGTTTGCGAGGGTCTTTCAAACCTTCGCCCGACAGCAGAATATGAGCTGGCCGAACATCAAGGTGATGGATGTTCATGTGGTGAGCAGCGGCCAGGGCGGCACATACCTGGAGGCCGATCTCGACAACCGTTTCCCACGGCAGTGGACCATGCTGGTCGAGGTATTGCTGCAGACTGATCCCGTCGACGAAGTCGAGTGCGAAGAACGGAATCCCCTGATCGATCCCGGCACCATGGTACCGGACGATGTTGGGATGGTTCATCTTCATCAGCTGCCGGCTGCGTTTTTCCAGGCGTCGTCGAGCTCGAGGATTCTCAGCGTATCGTTCGGGCAAGATGCAAACGACCGCTTGGCGTTTTTGTTTCAGATGGAAGCCATGAAATACATGGCTGGACGGGTCGTTCCCGAGGCGGTTCTCCAGGGCAAACGGACCTAACTTGGATAGCTCTATCATCGATCGTTCCCTCAAATCGTTTAGGCATGCGAGGGTTTCGCAATCATTTTCGACGCGCGCGTATGGTAAGGAGTTCGCCTCTTCTGCCAAATAGTTAAACCGAGCAAACTACAAGCCAGATTCGAAGAAAATGCCCCTACGATCGCGTTTCTCGATATAAGCTGTTGCTGTCACTATACTTCTTATCGAAGAATTTTTCATATCAAACTTGACGAATCTATTTGGTGTGCTGTCGATCTGAGACTTTTGTCTCAAAATGAGTCAATATTGTTCAGCTTGGTTTCTGTTGAGGCAAATCGCGAAAACTCGTAGAATCGCCCCGCTCGAGATCCGAGGAGATCCGTCCCGTCTTAGTTACCAATGACCAAGTCAAGGAAGACCGGCGTCATGAGTTCCCCAATTCGACAGCAAGATATTGTCTCTCCCAGGCTGGCCTGGATCGAGCAAGGTCAAGCGACGATTCGCCATGAAGCGGAAGTCATGCTGCGCGTGGCCGACTCGCTCGACGAGCGTTTCGCGGCGGCGGTCGACATGATTCAGAACTGTCAGGGGGACATCATTCTCAGCGGCATCGGCAAAGCGGGGCATGTCGCCACCAAGCTGGCCGCCACCTTCGCGTCGACCGGTACCCGAGCACATTTCCTCCACCCAGCTGAAGCCATTCATGGAGACCTGGGACGTGTCGGCGATCGCGACATCGTGCTGATGCTGTCCCAAAGTGGCGAAACGGAAGAGATCGTGCGGCTATTGCCCATGATTCGTGGCCTGGGCGCAACGATCATCGCGATTACCTCTTCCCCCAGAAACACGCTGGGTAAAGCGGCCTCAATCGTTTTGGAACTGGGCGGCATTGTCGAAGCATGTCCATTGAACCTCGCCCCAACGGCCAGCACTGCTGCGATGTTGGCGATGGGAGATGCCTTGGCGATGACGGTCAGTCAGCATCGTGGTTTCCGCCAGGAAGACTTTGCCCGATATCATCCCGGCGGAAGTCTTGGTCGGAAGCTGGCCTTTGTCGAAGAGAAGATGCGACCGCTGGCCGAATGCCGCGTCGCTTCTGATCAGTTGTCGCTGCGGGAAGTGTTCCGCAAGGTTCGTGTCAGTGGCCGACGCACCGGCGCGGTGATGTTGACCGATGGAGATGGCCGCCTGTCAGGCATCTTCACCGATAGCGATCTGGCGCGGCTGTTTGAACGAGACGAGCCGCTCGACATCGATTGCCCGATCGCTAGCGTGATGACGCGGCACCCCAAGGCAACCTTCGCCGGAACCCGTTTCCAGGCCGCACTGCATCGCCTGGCCGACGACAAGATCAGCGAACTTCCGGTCATCGATGCCGATGGCCGTCCGCTTGGTATGCTGGATGTGACCGATATGGTCGGGCAGTTACCACCAGGGGAACCGGAAGATGACGTGGCCGAACCCCCTGCCCTGACGATTCGATTTCCGAACCAAGACCAGCGAGAAGCGTAGATGAATCTCGAGCAGCGATGCCAATCGATCGAGCTGCTGTTGACCGATGTCGACGGCGTGCTGACCGATGGCGGAGTCATCCTCAACAACGAAGGAGTCGAGTCGAAGCAGTTCCACATTCGGGACGGGCTCGGCTTTCGACTTTGGCGACAAGCCGGTTTTAAATGCGGCTTAATCACCGGCCGCAATTCCCAGGTCGTGCGTCTGCGGGCTCAAGAGCTCAGCATGGATGTCGTCCGTCAGGGGATTCACGACAAAGCGACCGTCGCGGAAGAAGTGCTGAAGCAATACGGCCTTCAGCCAGAACAGTTGGCCTACGTTGGTGACGACTTGATCGACCTCGGCGTTATTCGCCTGGCTGGTCTAGGCATTGCCGTGGCCGACGCGGCGGACGAAGTCAAATCGGCGGCTGATTACGTGACCAAGACACCCGGAGGTCGAGGCGCGATTCGCGAAGTGATCGAGGTGATCCTGAAAGCGAAAAAAGTCTGGAACGACATCATTCAAACCTTCTAAGCTCGGATGCAAACGTTGACGACCGCCAAACAGGAAGTTGCCTGGCGCCCACCCACATTCACCGGACAAGCGGTGCGTGTTGGGGTCGTGTTTGGTGTGATGATCGCCATCACCGTCGCCTACGAGTCGATCGTCATTCCGATGATCGAGCCCACCATCAAAGAGAACGAAAACAAAGCCAGCACGTTCACCTCGGCCGAGTTTCTCGGTCAGCAAAAGCAGAAGTTGGCCCAGTTCTTCCCACCTCGCGGATGGCAACTTGGCCCAACCAAGGTTCTGGAAAGCAACAACGTGATGCTCCTGATGAAGGACTTTCACGAGGTTGAAAACCAAATCGACCCCAGTCAGAAATCAAATCTGCTGAAGCTGAAGCCGCTGACGATCATCGCCTTCGAGAGCGAAGAGGAATCGGAGAAGTGGGATCGCCCGGTCATTATCTTGAACGCCGACGAAGCGTTGCTGCAGTTCTCGGAATTGAACCTGGCGTTCGGCAAGATTGGTGATCTGGTCGGCGGTCAACTGCTGGGCAACGTGACGATCACCCGTAAAAGCTTGAACGGCCAGCACGAGCCACTCGACGTGATCACCTCGGACGTGACACTCGCTTCAGATCGTATCGAAACGAAGAAAGACGTGCAGTTCCTGATGGGCAAACATCAGGGGCAAGGCCGGCATCTGATCGCCCAGTTCGAGGAAGGCCCGAAGCAGGCCCAGAAGAAAGGCCCGAATATCTCGGCCTTGTCGGTGCTCGAACTGGTCGAGGTCGATCGAATCATCCTCTCGACAGAAGGTCGCGGCTTGCTGGGGGATGCGGCCGAAATGCCAGGCGTGCAACACAAACCGAACAACAAAATGTATGCTTCGGCCCCCGTCGAGATCATGTGTCGTGGACCGTTCCAGTTTGACGGCAAGCATCGTGTCGCTACGTTCCGCGATAAAGTCCAGGTTCGCCGCCTGGTAGCCGCGGGCGTGAACGATCAACTCGATGCCGACCTTTTGGAGGTCTATTTCCAACGTGACGAATCGGCGCCGCAAGCCGAGGCTCCCCAAGATCCTGCGGCGGAGCCTGCCGCTGCGAAGCTAAAGATGCAGCGTCTGGTGGCGGTTGGCAATCCCTTCAAGTTAAACGCGACCAGTGTGAACGCCGCGGCGGAAGGGAAGCAGCTGATCTACGACCTGACAAAGAGGCGGATCGAAGTAGTCGGTAATCCGGTCGCCGTGCTTTCCAAAGATCAATACCGCTGCGAATCGCCTCACTTGATGTACGAACTGGCCGAGAAGACCAGCCACCTGGGACGTGTCTGGTCAGCAGGACCAGGCTTCTTCACTGGCCAGATGAACGACAACGATCCCAGCGAAGTCAGCCGCCTCTCTTGGCAAAAGCAGTTTCGCCTCGAGCCGCAGAATAGCGAGTATGCCGTCGCGGTCGAAGGCAACGCCCAGGTTTCAATGAATGGCAAAGGGCAGATCGAAGGGGATCAGCTTTTCGTCTACCTGCAGGATGTCACCCCAGCCGGAACCAATCGTCAGAAACTGTTGCCGAGCCGCCTGCATGGGATTGGTCGGATTTCGATCGATACACCGCAGCTTGTCGGACGAACGAACGAAATCAAAACCTGGTTTGAATTCGACGATCCGCAAGCGGCCCCGGCCAACGAGCCTGGGCGATTCCAGGCCGACGCGACCTCCCCTTCCCTTTCCGGAACGATGGGACCGCCTGCTTCAATGCAGCGGCCAGCCGCGCCGGGGCAAAGCAAACCGAACGAGAATCCTTCGCGCTATCGCCTCGCCGGCGAAGTTATCCAGCTGGTGGTCCGCTTCGACGGAAAGAAGTCGCACCTCGACTCGGCTCAGATCACCGGTCAGGTGCAACTGGCGGAAATGCCGGAAGGGGAAGAACTCATCGATCCATTCATGGTGCGTGGCAATGTCGTTCAGCTGCTACATGCTTCTGACGAGAACGCCGAGATCCACGTCACCGGCGAACCTGCGACGGTCTCAGGCCGCGGGCTGGTGCTGCGTAGCGGCCAACTGCGGGTGAATCAACTGCAAGGTCGTGTCTGGTCGGAAGGCCCTGGCGATCTGGTATTCCCGCTCGATCGCGACTTCCAGGGACGCAAGCTGGCGGTGCCAGAGTACTTCAACGTTCAGTGGCAGGGTGGTCTCGAAGCGGTTCACGACCAAATCACGTTCGACCGAGCCGTGAAGATCCAGGGACGTCAAAGTCACCTGACGACCGCTCGCCTGGCGATCACGCTGAGTCATCCGATTAGCTTCACCGACACTTCCAGGAACAAGACCCTCAGTGCCAAACGGGTCGACTGCACCGGCGGTGTGAAGGTTTACAGCCGGAACGTCGAGGCAGGAATCGTGAAGTCGGTCGACCAGTTTGAAGGCAAGACGCTGACCGTCGATCAGGTCAACGGAAACATCCATGCTCAAGGCCCTGGCACGGCCAAGTCGGTGATGGTGGGCTCGTTCTCAGGGCAAGTTCCTGGGCAGCCAACTCCGATTCAGCCGGCCAACGAAAAGGCTTTGACCTTCCTGCGAGTCGACTTCGTCAGCCACATCAGCGGCAACACCCATCGCAAAGAGGCGACCTTCCACAAAGTCGATCGAGCCTACTATGGCCCGGTCAAATCGTGGGACGAAGAGATCGAAGCAAAGACCCTGGCGAACATGAACCCCAACGACGTGACCCTTCGCTGCGATCAATTGACGGTCGTCCAGCATCCGGATGCTTCCGAACTGGGTGGTGCCGAGATCTTGGCAATGGGCAACAGCGAAGTGCAAGGGAAGATGTTCAGTGCCTGGGCAGATCGCATCAGCTATGCCACTGCTAAGCACTTGCTGACACTCAGTGGCAATGGTCGCAACGCGGCCCAGCTGATTCACCAGCAACGGATCGGCGGATCTCGCCAGACGCTGACTGCCGGTAAGATCCAGTACTGGCCTGAGACACGCAAGTTCCAGATTGACGACGGCAAGTCGATCGATGTTTCAGGCATCAAGCCAAGCGACGCCAACATTCCGAAGATCCCTGGGCTGCGTTAACGACTGGGATTCTCGTACCAGATCACGCCCAGGTTGGCGCGTTCTTCGCACGTCAGCACGTCCAGGTCACCATCCTGGTCGAGATCGACCAGTTGCAGCAGATCGAACTTGATGCCTTCCGTCAGGCCGCTGATATCGCTCAGGCTCCAACGTGCGGTGGCCAGATCTTGTCGGCTTTTGCTGGGTGTCGTCAGCCAGCCGATGCCACGCTTGCCGTTGGCGTTCTCGCAACTGAAAACCAGGTCGGCCTGACCGTCTCCGTCCATGTCGCCAACTTTGACCGACTTGCCGGTCCCACTGCGACCTGGAAGCGGGATCTCGATCGGCTCGAATGCAACGGCATCGCCTGTCCGGTGAAGCAGTAGCAAACCGGCATCATGCGTTGCGGCGACAATGTCGCGGTGCCCATCCTGATCGATGTCGGCGATGTCGAGGAACATCACTTCGTGGTCGGCGCCACCCAGAAGTTGCGGCTTGCCTGGCTGATTGGGATCGGCCATGTCGACCCAATAGATGCCACGTTCTTTCCCTTTGCGATCGCTGTAGACGAGGTCCGGCTTGCCATCGCCTTGAATGTCTTCTGAAACGAGCGACATGATCCACGCGGCCGGCGCAATCGGTTGCCACTTCCAGGCAAGCTCTGGCATTTGTTGCGCAAAGATGCCGACCTCGGCGCCTCGTCCCTTCGATCCAGCGACCAGGTCGACGCCACCGTTGGTGTTGGGCCATGGCAACGTGAACATCCACATCAAACGCTTCGGATTTCCAGGGAATACTTCCGTTCGCCAGGCTTCTGGTTTCAAAAGATCATCAACGTTTGTGGGAGCCCAATGTACGAATAAATTGCGTTCTTTTCCCTCGCATGCCGAGATCACATCGACCGCTCCATCCTGATTTAAGTCAAGAAAGACGGCATCTTCCGGGCTGGACACCTTGCTGATGGTAGCCGCAGGCCATGGCTTGCGGACCTGCGGCTTTCCGGGGTGGAGATAGATCCGCACGATCCCGCCTTCCTCCCAACCAACGCAAAGGTCGAGCAGACCATCCTGGTTGATGTCGTGCAGCCGAACGCCGTCGGCGCCTTGAGATGTGTTGTCGATCGTGTGTCGTCGCCACTGCGCGTTGGCGGTGGGAACGACCACGAGGAGGCATAGTAGCAACTGAGGTAGATAAAGGGTTAAACGCATGGTGGGCCTGGCAGGGAACGAGGAAGGTTCCCTCCGAAGGTATCGCGATTGATAGCCTACCGCCAACGTTTTGTGACCGCGCATGAAAAACCCTGCTGGACAGAGGTCGAGCAGGGTTTTCGATTTTGGAACGAAGCGTTGCTAGGTGGGGAGATTCTGAAGCGGGCCTAGACCAAGCCTTGACGGACAGCCCAGACAGCGGCCTGGGTGCGGTCAGTGACGTCGATCTTGCGAAGGATGTTCTGCACGTGTTCCTTGACCGTTTCGATGCTGATGCTCAGCGAACGACCAATTTCACGATTGCTGAGACCCAGAGCCAGGTGACGCAGAACCTGCATTTCCCGATTAGTAAGCGGGAATTCGCTGTTCTTGGCGTCGTGGCGTTTGGCCATGGTGCCCTTCACGCGGGACATGATGCCCCCTTCAGGCTGCTTGCCGCCGGTGGCTGCATTCTGGATTGCTTCGACGATCAGTTCCCGGGGCGAACCCTTCAGAACGTAATCGACCGCACCCAGGGCAACGCCGCGAGCAACATAGGTCGGGTTGTCATAGGTGCTGAGCATGACGACCGGGGTACCCGGGGCGTCCGACTGCAGCTTTTCGAGCGCTGCCAAGCCGTCCATTTCCGGCATGCGGATATCCATCAGGACGACGTCAGGCTTGTGCTGGAGTGTTTTTTCGACGGCTTCATTTCCGTCGACAGCTTCGCCAACCACTTGGATATCGGTGCCGCGGAACAGGCTTGCTAGACCGCTGCGCACGACTTCGTGGTCGTCGACAACCAACACGTTAATGGACATAGAGACCTCTCAAATCAATCAGGCATGGATGTTGTCAGTGGTCATTCAGGTGCAGTATCCCCCACCCAATCATGAGTACGGCGTACTTTTTAGGAAACGCCGAAAATCTCACTAACTGCCTATCCTTGATGACCTTGCGTCAATAGGTGCCGCTTTAAAGCCATATTAACCCCCTGAGGGACCATTTCCAGTGTGGTAACCCACCAAGGTCCCCGTTTTTGCGATGTTCCGCACCCGCTACTGGTAGTATTTTCCGGGGTTTGGGCCTTCTTTAGGGGGAATTCTGCTGCCCAACCGAAGTTGCGGGTTCCCGTGATTCGGCTGGGTGGGCTCGCGTGAGGGTGTGGACAAAACACCACATTGCGTTGACTTGGGTAAATACGTGACCTAGATAAACCTGTAGATGCGGACAATTAGCCACATCGACGATGCCGTGGGTGGACCGCCCGCGCAAATTGAGAGAACTGTCGCCAAGAATCCCTGGATATCCCAGCCATGAACCAAGCCCAACTGCTACTAATCGACGACGACCGCCACGTACTGGAATCGATGGGAAGTTGGCTGCGAGAAATCGGTTACAACGTCGATCAGGCCGCGAACCTGAATCAGGCCTACGCCCTGCTCGATAGCCGCTCGTACGATCTGGTGTTGGCCGATGTTCGCCTGGGAGATGAAGATGGCTTCGATGTATTGCGTCGCTGCCGTATGAGTCATCCTGGCACCACCGTGATCATGGTCACCGGTTACGCCACGGTCGAGACTGGAATCGAAGCGCTCCGAGCAGGCGCCTTTGATCTGTTGACCAAGCCATTGATCGACGAAGAGCTGGAGATGGCCATAGAACGAGCCCTCTCGCAGCGCAAGGTTATGCAGGAGAATCAGCAATTAAAGCAGCAGCTCGATCTGCGATTCGGCCTGGAAAATATTATTGGCCATGACCATCGCATGTTGCGCATTTTCGACATGGTGGACAGTGTTGCCGACACACGTGCGACCGTTTTGATCACCGGTGAAAGTGGTACTGGTAAGTCACTTCTGGCTCGTGCCATTCATCGTCGCAGCAATCGCCGCGACCAACCCTTTATTGAAGTCGCTTGCGGTGCCCTGCCTGAAAACCTGCTGGAAAGCGAACTATTCGGTCACGTTGCTGGCTCGTTCACCGGTGCCACGGGCAACAAAGCTGGCAAGTTCAAAGCAGCCGATCGCGGCACGATCTTCCTCGACGAAATTGGTACCGCGCCGCTGAGCATGCAAGTCAAACTGCTTCGCGTGCTGCAAGAGCTGCAGTTCGAGCCGGTCGGTGGAACCGAGACCGAAACGGTCGATACCCGTGTGGTGCTTGCCACCAACGAAGACCTGGCCCAGCTGGTCGATCGCGGCGATTTCCGCCAGGACCTGTACTACCGCGTGAATGTGATCAACCTGGAACTGCCTCCGCTGCGTGAACGTATCTCGGACATTCCACGTTTGGCCGATCACTTTTTGGCCGAAGTTTGTCAGGACACTGGTCGTCGCGTGCATGGCTTCTCGACCGAAGCAGTCGCCGCCCTGCAGCGTTATCGCTGGCCTGGCAATGTGCGAGAGCTGCAGAACGTGATCGAACGTGCGGTCCTGCTCAGCAAGAACGATGAGATCACCCCAGACGATCTTCCGACATCGATTGCGTCCGGAGCCCCGGTTTCGGTCAGCCATCGTACCGGCACGACGTTGAAAGAAGCCCTGGAAGGTCCGGAACGTCAGATTATCCGCGAAGTCCTGGAGTCGAATGGTTGGAATCGCAATGAAACCGCCGATCAGCTCGGGATCAATCGCACCACGCTCTATAAAAAGATGAAGCGTCTGGGGCTGGAAGAACTGGCCGGGCAACGAGGCCTCGTTTAAACCAGACGCCCGCCCATAGCCGTGTTGCCAAGAATTTTTGGCGATTTAGGTAAATGGGTTTACGGCTAGACCCCTCATAGGTATGCTGAACCGAAAGGCTGGACGATCATTGTCCAGCTTTTTTTGTGCGCGGCAGTCCCTCCTGATTCACCCATCCCCCATCTCGACCCGAGAAGGTCAGCGCTTGCGCCAGCCCGCCTAGGGAACTGGGCACGCGGCAGGAACAGATTCTATGTCTATCGCTCGCTCGCCACGTGGTTTCACATTGGTGGAACTGTTAGTGGTCATTGCCATCATTGGGGTTTTGATCGCGCTTCTTTTGCCCGCCGTCCAGCAAGCACGCGAAGCGGCCCGTCGCCTGCAGTGTCGTAACAACATCAAGCAGTTGGGCCTGGCGCTGCACAACTATCACGACACGTTCCTTGTGTTTCCATCGGGCAATCTGACGACTGACACGCAGTATCCACCTCGTTCGGCGAACGATCCGGAAGGAACGATGGCGCCGTGGACCGTCTTGGTGCTTCCCTACCTGGAACAAGACAACCTGCACAATCAGTTTGATTTCGAGAGCCCTTTTACTTCGCACATTAGCCAGACGACCCCCAACGCCACGATCCAGCGAACGCCCAACAAGGCATTTCAGTGCCCCAGCTTTCCCCGCAACGGCAACGAAGAGTTGAAGAACAACTACTTCGGCGTGATGGGTGGCGTCGACGTGAACGACGCGCCACCGCGTTGGGAACAGACCGGAAGTGTGAACTATCGGGTCTTCGATAATGGAGTGTTGTTCCAAAACTCTAAGATCAGCTTCCGCGACATCACCGATGGGACGACCAATACCTTTATGATTGGCGAGTCGGTCGATCAGAAGACGGCCTACGGAAGTGGAAGCCCAACGCATCATGGCTGGGCCCAAGGTGCCCGGACGCATAACGGCAACAACGGTTATCTGAACAACGTCGCCGCCACCGAGAACCCCATCAACCGCGCGGCCGACTTACTGGCAGCCGGCTGGCACGATCACGCGGTGTGGCAATCGACCTTTGGCAGTCAGCACCCAGGCGGCGCGCAGTTTCTGTATGCCGATGGCTCGGTGCCGTGGGTGAGTGAAACGATGAACCTTCCGATCTATCAGCAGTGTGGCGTCCGCAATGACGGAGCTCCCCTGGGCGGCTTGAATTAGTAAACGATCGAAAGGAATTCCTCGTGGCTACGAAACGATTGGGGACTGCCATGGTCCTGCTGTTGATTGCCGCAGCCGCCTCTTTGCCGGGCTGTGGTTCGCACGATGCATTCTCGCGCGTCATCGTCGAAGGAAGCGTGCAGTACAACGGACAACCGGTTCCTAAAGGAGCCATCTGGTTCGTGCCGCAGGCCTCGATGGGGATCGAAGCTCCGACCGGCTTTGCCTTGATCCGGGACGGAAAGTACCAGACCGAGCGTCTGAAGGCACCCATTGCCGGCAGCTATTCGATCAAGATCACCGGTTTCGATACGGTGCCTCCGACCGCAGCGGAACAAGCCGAGTGGGGCGATCGCGAGTTCCCAGGGCATCCCCTCTTTCCTGAATACGTGGTCACCGAAACGATCTCGGCGGAGACGACCACGCTCGACTTCGAGGTGCCAGTCAGCAAGAAGTCGAAACGACGCTAGTCCGCCACGACCGACCTATCACCAAGAGGCCGTACACTCGATTGGGGCATGAGGTCGGCACGATTTGCAAACCGCTTAACGAAACGCGAACCAAGTCAGAACGTTCGCGTTTTAGGCGATCTTTGGCTCGATTGGCAAATATCGCGAAGTGCATGCACTTCACCCCGTTTTTCCGAGTGAAATTAGGGTGTCTTCATGCACAAGTGTGACGATTTGGCAATCCCCCTCTGGTTGACCCTCATTTTCTATGAGGCGTATAATCCGGCTTTTCCCGCTCGACGTATGCCATTCCTGTTGGAAGAAGTCGATGAAGATTCATGAGTTCCAAGCGAAGGAAATCCTTCGCCAAGCCGGGGTCAACGTGCCCCGCAGTATCGTTGCCAAGACCCCCGAAGAAGCGAGCGCCGCTTACACGGAATTGGGTGGCAGCATTGCCGTCGTCAAAGCACAAATCCACGCTGGTGGTCGCGGTAAAGGAACCGTGAAAGACAACGCCGATCAGCGCGGTGTCCAATTGGTGAAATCGGCGGACGAAGCCGCTGCGGTTGCCAAGGGATTGCTGGGCAAGGAACTGGTCACCATCCAGACCGGTCCGGAAGGCAAGCAAGTCAACCAGGTGCTGGTCGAAGAAGGCTGCGACATCAAACGCGAACTGTACCTCGGTATCGTTCTCGATCGTGCCGCCAAGCTGCCAGTTCTGATGATGTCGAGCGAAGGTGGTACGGAGATCGAAGAGGTCGCCGCTCACACGCCTGAGAAGATCTTCAAAGAACACTTCAATCCGGCTCTGGGCCCACAAAGCTTCCAGATCCGCAAGCTGTGCAAGAAGCTGGGCATCGATGGCCCGGCCGCTCGCAGTGCCGAGAAGTTCATCAAGGGTCTGTGCAAGGTCTATGTCGACACGGACTGTGCCTTGGCCGAAATCAACCCACTGGTCATCACCGGCGACGGTGGCATGATCGCTCTCGACTGTAAGATGACCTTCGACGAGAACGCCATGTTCCGTCACAAGGATCTGGCCGAGCTGCGTGACCTGTCGGAAGAAGAACCAGCCGAAGTGCGTGCCGGCAACACCGGTCTCAGCTACGTCAAGCTCGACGGCAACATCGGCTGCCTGGTCAACGGTGCTGGTCTGGCCATGAGCACGATGGACATCATCAAGCTGCACGGCGGCGAACCAGCCAACTTCCTGGACGTCGGTGGCGGTGCCAACGTCGACCAGGTGACCGAAGCCTTCAGCATTCTGCTGGACGACAAGAACGTGAAGGCCGTGCTGGTCAACATCTTCGGCGGCATCATGCGATGCACGACGATCGCCGGCGCTTTGCTGGAAGCTTACAAGAAGCTCGACTTCAACGTGCCCCTGGTGGTTCGTCTGGAAGGAACCGAAGTCGAAGAAGGTCGTAAGATGCTGGCCGACTCGGGCATCGACATCATCATTGGTGATGGTCTGACCGACGCCGCCAAGAAGGTTGTCGCTACGGTGGCCTAAGCGGGCCGCTGTTGTTGCGACCGCAATCCATGGCTCTTTGTCCGATATCGGCCAGAGCCATAGGTAACGGATCAAGATTTCAAACTCGCAGGGGCCCAAGACCCAAACACTTTGCCCCTGCCCTAACCTTCGCTCTTTTTACCGGCGAGGGTCAGAGAAGAGAGAACGTCACTGACTTCGCTCTCTTCCTTACTGAACATGGAAATCCGAACACTGAAAATAAAACCATGAGTATCCTCGTCAACAAAGACACCAAAGTCATTTGTCAGGGCATCACCGGCAAGGTCGGCGAGTTCCACACCAAGGGTTGCAAGGAATACGGCACCAAGATGGTCGGCGGTGTTACGCCGGGCAAAGCTGGTCAAACCGTCGAAGGCCTGCCGGTGTTCGACACGGTCGAGGAAGCGGTCAAAGAAACGGGTGCCAACGCCACGATGATCTTCGTGCCGCCACCGTTCACGGCCGATGCCATTCTGGAAGCGGTCGATGCCGGCATCGAAGTGATCTGTGCGATCACCGAAGGTGTGCCAGTTCTCGACATGGTTCCTGTCTACGAAACCGTGAAGAAGAGCAAGTCGGTCCTGATCGGTCCTAACTGCCCTGGCGTGATCACGCCGGAAGAATGCAAGATCGGCATCATGCCGGGCTACATTCACAAGAAGGGTCCTGTCGGCGTGATGAGCCGTAGCGGTACGTTGACCTACGAAGCTGTCTGGCAGCTCACCAACCTCGGCCTCGGCCAGTCGACCTGTGTCGGTCTGGGTGGTGACCCGATCGTGGGTACGTCGTTCATCGATCTGCTGGCCATGTTCCAGGCCGACGACGCAACCGAAGCGATCATGATGATGGGCGAAATCGGTGGTACCGCCGAAGAAGAAGCTGCTGCGTTCATCAAAGAAAACGTGACCAAGCCAGTCGCTGCCTTCATCGCGGGTCGTACGGCCCCTCCTGGCAAGCGAATGGGTCACGCCGGTGCGATCATCAGTGGTGGCAAGGGAACCGCGGACGAAAAGTTTGCCGCCCTCCGAGCCGCTGGTGTCGAAATCG
The DNA here is from genome assembly GCF_039541315.1 of Bremerella cremea. Lineage (GTDB taxonomy): Bacteria > Planctomycetota > Planctomycetia > Pirellulales > Pirellulaceae > Bremerella > Bremerella cremea. Next base: position 2,611,270 of record NZ_BAABFZ010000003.1, read on the forward strand.
CCGAAAGCCCAGCCGACATGGGCACCGCACTGAAGCGTGCGATCGAGAACCACAAGTAAGCGAACCTTCGCTACAAGTTCAAACGAAGAATGGTCACTGGAAACAGTGGCCATTTTTTTTGCAGTTATGGGCTGCGAATGCTCACACTCAATCTTTGGGGGTGGCTCTCCGCAATGAAACTCAGCACCCCGAAGGAAAGCCGCAGCAGCGACCGGCGCGTTTGCGTAGTACGTTTGTCGGGGCATCCGTCGCAGAGCGTTTGCCGCGGGAAAAATTCGTTCATACCGAATTAAATGCCCGCGCAATCACGCCAATTCGCATGGCCACGCCCCAATGGGATGTGACACAATGTCACACAACTCATATGAGGATGGATGCGTAATAGATAATAGGTACTCGTGCGCGTCTACGGGTTCAGTAGCGGACTGGGCTCCATTATCGACCGTTTAGCTGCGGTGAAGCCGCATCTGAAGGTCTCGACTGCTATAATGCGTAATTAGGCGGACCTTCCCTCGGGCTTTACCAATAGAGAGACCATCGTGTCGGGAATGGAAAAAGGACTAGCAGTATCCCCGGGCATCTCGATCGGGGTGGCGTACTGCATTCTTGAGATCTTCGTGAATCCCGATCGCAAGCGATTGGAGAAGCACGAAGTTCAGAAAGAGCTTGCGCGCTACGAACAAGCCCGCGAACGAACGGCGGTCGATCTTGCTGCGTTGCAGGCCAAGGTCGAAAAGCAGATCGGGAAGAACGAGGCGGCGATCTTCGCCGTCCACCAGGCAATTCTTCGCGACCCTGCGTTCACAAACAAGGTTCGTCACTGGATCGTTCAAGAACACGTCACGGCATCGGCCTCGCTGCATCGCCTGATGGAAGAGTACACCGCGATGTTCGCCAAGATGGGCGACGAATATCTTCAGGAACGGCTGAACGATATTCGCGACGTGGTCGTGCGATTAAGTGCCTACCTTTCCGACGTCCTTAACGATGCCGAAGAGTCCGGGCTGAGTGGTCCGTTGATTGTCGTCGCCGATGAACTGTTGCCATCGCAAGCGGTTGCTCTGGGCGAAGCCGACGTGCGCGGCATCGTCACCCAAGCTGGAAGCCAGACCAGTCACGCGGCGTTGATCGCGCGTAGCCGTGGTATCCCGGCGGTCAGTGGAGTTTCGGGGATCCTTCGCAAAGTGAAGACAGGCGATACGATCGTCGTCAACGGCAGCGAAGGTGTTGTCTCGATCAATCCCGAAGCGGAAGAATTAGCGGCCTATCGCAAGCTCGAGCGCGAGTTCTTCCATCTCAAAGATCAGCTCGCCGCCAATCGCCATCACCCTGCCGTAACCCGCGATGGCACGCCGCTCAAGTTGCTGGCCAACATCAACAACGTGAAAGATGTCGAAGCGGCCGAAGCGATGGGGGCTTGGGGTGTCGGTTTGTACCGCACCGAATACTTGTACCTGACGCACGACAACGTGCCGGACGAAGACGAACAGTTCGACGTCTATCGCGAGATCTTGACCAAGTCGCCCCATCATTACGTCACGATTCGCACGCTTGATATTGGCGGCGATAAGACGGTGGCCTACCTCGGGCACAATCACAATGAAGCGAACCCGTTCATGGGCTGGCGCAGCATTCGATTGTCGTTCGAGCATCCCGAGTTCTTCCTTTCGCAGTTGCGAGCCATCATGCGATGCGCGGCGGAACTGGGCGAGGATGGCGAGGGAGAAGTGAACATGCTTTTCCCGATGGTCACCAACGTCGAGGAAATGCGAAAAGCCAATCACCTGGTTCGCAAGGCCGAGAAGTCGCTCGACCAGCGCGGCGTTCCGCGTGGCAAGGTAAAGATTGGCATGATGCTCGAAGTGCCAGCCGCCGCGGTTTGCATCCATCATCTGCTGGAACTGGTCGACTTCGTTTCGATTGGATCGAACGACCTGGTGCAGTACCTGACCGCTGCCGACCGCGATAACCCGAAGGTCAGCGGATTGTGCCAGCCTCTTTCGCCCGCCGTGGTGATGACGCTGAAGCACGTGATCGAAGCTTGCAACACGGCTAACAAGCCGGTCACGCTCTGCGGCGAGATGGCAGGTCAGCCACGCGCCTTTCTGCTGCTGCTGGGCATGGGGCTGCGATCGTTCAGCATGAGCCCCGCCTTTATCCCCACCATCAAGGAGTTAGCAATTCTAACGACGGTCGAACACGCCGAAAGGGTGGTCGAGAAGGTGATGGAGATGAAGACAACCAACCAGGTGAAGCGTTTCTTACGCATGGAATTGGAAGCTATCTCACCAGACATTGCCCGTTTAGACACCGAATAGGTGGTTTTGGGTGGTTTGGTATCGTGTTTGCTGATTGGGTGGTCTAGCGTGTCTGGCGATTTCTGGGAAATTGCAGAGGACCCACCGGCATAGCGCGATTGTAAAGCTATACTTTCGCGTCCTTCGACAAGATAGCTAGAGATAGAAAGGTTTCAGATGGTTCCTTCCAACCGTAAAAGCATTATCTGCAGCATGGCTATGGTGGCCGCTTTGTGGTTTGGTTTTCAAGCAAATTCGGTCAACGGTATGAACCGTGTCGAGTACCGCACGCAAGTTCGCTCGATGCCGTTGCTCGAACGTCCAAACCGCCCCGGACATTTCTATGGCAATAATGTCCGCCGCGTTCACCACTGGCGCCATGGCCGCTAATCGCGAGCCTACCCAGACTGCTGCCTGAATCAATAAAGAGGGCTCCATGAGACAACATGGAGCCCTCTTATGCGTTCTTGGTTTCTGCTTTGGCTTTAGAACTGGCGAGGATTGCCTCGCACCCGGATCACTTCACCTGGCGAGCTCACCACCGGGGCGGTGACTGATTCGACCGTCGTTCGCGAGTACGACCACGATGGTCGCTCGGGGTGCAGCACCCGCATCGGAATTTGCGGCTGCACCGGAACGGCCGCAAAATCGGGATGACGCCCGAAGTATGGGTCGAGAAGGTCGTATCCGTACAGATCGAGGTAAGCCTGATCGAAGGCGGTCTGCACGTTCCGCCATTCTTGCATGCGTGGATTGCCCTGCTGCCAGTCCGAGGCGGAATTGATCGTGTATTCCACCACCTTATAACGCCGGATCACCGGATCAAACGCATGTTGCAGGGCGTAATAACTCCCCTGCCGTTGGGCGAGCTGCGTAAACTTCTGCGACTCGTTAGCCAGGTCTTTCAGGGCCGCATTGAGTGTTTCCATGTTGGTATCGTGCGAGGCGAGCTTCTTGACCGCATGCTCGAGCGCCAAGGCATCGGCGCTCATGTTACCCCGGCGGATAAACACATTCTGGGCGGAAAGATCGGCCGCAAGCAGCCCAACAACCACAAGGGTGGCGAGTGGTAGAGTAATGTGACGCATTCGATTTCCTTCCGGCAACATGGCCTGCGCTCAAGTTCTTCTTGCATTCTAGGAGCGATTTCAATCGAGTGCCAAGAAAAAAGAAAAGCGTGCGATAGGCGATCGCACGCTTTCCCGTCGAGTACACCCTCGACTATTTCATGGCAGCCTTCAGGATGTGTGCCCAGCCGGGAGCATTGCCTCCGACGTGAACCTGAACTTTGCCGTTCTTCACTCCGAATTGGACCCCCTGCTTAGGCTGGTAGTAGCCTGGGCCGTGACCGTGGTGGCCATGTCCGTGGCCATGACCTGGTGCGACTGGGATCACGCAGTGGTACTGGATGAAGCCGCAGTGGTTTTCGTACAGGTCGAAGTAGACTCGGTCGAACGAACGCTCGACGTCAGCCCATGCACTGAGGATATGATCGTCGCCGTGATGATGGTGGAAGCGGTGCCACAAAGTGCGAAGTTCTCGCTGCACGTGACGCATTTCGTCAGAGACTTCACGGAAGTCTGCTTTCAGGTGGCTCAAGCTGCCATAACGCTGAGCCGTTTCGCAGAAGTGATCGACTTCGCGAAGCAAAGCCTTGGCCTCGAAAGCCAGCGGACCGAACGACCTGTGATGACGTACTTCGCGATACAAGTCTTCGACGTCGTGATGCAGACGTTCGATGTCGTTCACCAGGCGGCCACGATGAACAAAGTGATCCGCCTGAGCGGTCGAAGTCATCGAAACCAAAGCCACCGACAGGACACCGCTCCAAACCAAAGTTTTCAGCAACATCTCTTTCTCCCCCAAAATTCAATTCAATTTAAAAGCTCGTTTGTGTTTCCCGTTGCCACCGTTGATTCGCTGGCAACGCTAGTACTAAAGGCAGCAGGGGTGCCAAAACGAGAGTGAATCGAGGGAATGATAGCGCAAGTGATTGTGAAACAAGAGCTTGCGGAATATTCAGAAAATGCCGCAGAGGTAAGAGATTCGTGTCAGCAGCCCATTTGTTATCACTATGACAACAGGTTGTCTCAAGATCTCAAGCCAGATCTCGCGTGACCCAGCTCAAAAGGCCCCCAACAATCGCTGCCAGGCCAAGGGGAATGCCGAATTCGCCCAGCAGGTCGGATGAAACGACCGGGCGAGAGAGTAGATGGGCGTAGCTTTGCCAAAGCGGGACCGACCGAATGCCAGTCTCGGTCTGAATATAGACCTGAAAGAAGAACAGCAGGCCGACGTATGTCACGCCGAAGCCTGCCCAGAACCAGAGCCAGCGATGGGTTCGCTGGCGTGGCGAACCCTCACTAGGAGAATCGAACGGACTAAAGCCGTCTTTATCCGCCGAGTTGTTCATGGCTCACTCGAACGTCGATCCCCTGATTTACTTGCGGGGCTTCTTCAGCACGATCACCGGGCAGTTGGCCAGGCGAACAACGCGATCGGCAACCGAACCGACCAGCACTCGCATGATCGACGAGCGACCGTGCGACGGAATCAAGATCGCGTTGGCCTTTAGTTCGTCAGCGAAGTGACAGATCTGTTCTCCAGGATCGCCGAAGGCAACCGAGATCTTCAGGGCCTGGTACTTTTCGTCGCCCAGGCTTTTGCGGATCGAGGTCGTCGCGTGATGCGTCCGGGTATTCTCGTCGACGGTGTGCCAGACCTCGCCAGGTTCGGCGGGAGAAAGCTCGCCGAGGACATGAATCAGGTGAACCCCTTCACTGCCACCCAGCATGGAAATTGCCATGTCGACGGCTCCCTTGGCATCTTCCGAGAAGTCGTAAGGAACCACAACGGGAGGTTTCGTAATCCAAGACATTGGCAATCTCCTTTGCTAACTCTCGTCAGGCAGTCTCTTATGGGGCATCGCGTCCTATGTTAGCGAACGACAACTGGGCATAACAGCCAGGGCTATTCTTCGCTCAGTTCCAGCCCGCGACGGACGAACGCTTTCTCTTCTTCCTCGTGCTCCTTCATTGCCGTGACGAACTTGTCAAACTGTTCTTTCCAGTTTTCGCTGATTTTGTCTGCCTCCAGGGTATCGATCAGCGAGTCGATTTGTTGCATCAAGTTTCGATGCGTCGTTTCCATCTTGCGAGTCGCCGGGCACATGTGCGGATGCTGGGCACAGATCTCGTCGAAGCATCCTTCTTCTTCTTCCCGGAAGTGTTTGGTCATCAACTCGTGGAGTTGTACCAGACGCAAGGAAAGTTGAGGTGTGGTCAGCCCCTTGGTTGGGCCGCGAAGGCTTCGTTGCAGATCGTGGATCGCACAATCGAGTCCTTCATGTTCAAAAGCGAAATGCAGGTAGAAGGATTTGTTTCCTCCCGTGAGATACGTATTGTCGGACATCGCACACCTCCTTCCCTTTTCAGGGACGTTCAAGATGGGGTAAGGAATCAGGTGGAGTCAGGCGGCTGCTTGAACGTCAGCACGGGACACTTGGCATGACGTACGATCGATTCCGCCGTACTTCCAATCAACATATGTAGCAGGCCCGTTCGGCCGTGTGTTCCTAGAACAATGAGGTCCACATTCTCTTCCGCTGCCAGACGGCAAATCGCGGTCGAGGGATCGCCAGTGACCAGGCGGTATTCCACCGGAACCTCGGGCGAGCTTGGTTTGATTTCGTGGAGCATGCGTTTCAGATCGTCCGGAGACGGATCGAGCATGCCGTAATACATTTCGCCGGTGCCGTAGACCGTGGGCGGTTCTTCGACGTGGGCGATGATGATCGTTCCGCCACTATCACGTGCCAGTGCGGTTGCTAGGTGCATCGCAGCATCGCCGCAGTGGGAAAAGTCGGTCGGAAAGAGAATTCGTTGAAAGTTCATGGCGCGACTCCTTCTCCATGGGTGTGTCGGTTTGAGCTTCTCTCAAACCTTCAGCTCTCTGTTATTTGTTACGAATTTCACAAGAGCGGAGTTCTCAAGAATCGATGCAAATCGCAGCGGAAATTCGTCTCTATTTAGGCTTACCTTGGGGCGAGAGAGGCGACCCGGATAACCGGAACTGGGAAGAGGCGGAGGGGGTGTCGTCGCACTGCATTCCAAGGCGAAGTGTTAACTTCTATTCTCCACCTTTCGGCCTGCAGGGGCAAACGTTTCTCGACCATTTCGCCGAAGGGCATGCGCGGGAAACGAGTGACAGCATCCTCCCCCGTCCGACTGGGGTTAGGTTTGCAGGAATCGATCCAGCAACACCCCCACTCCAAAGGCAATCGCTGCTGCCGAGCCGCCGGTGATCACCGTTTCAGAAACGGAAGAGGCGATGCCTTCCTGAACGACCTTGGCGCGGAAGATACCAATCAGCACAAACGCGACGCCGGTCAAAAGGGCGCTGGTAAGAAAGATGTGCGTCGGATCGAATCCTAAATGCGCGAATGGTAGAGGGATCAACGGAATCGATCCGGCAAGGACGAATCCGCTGAAGGTCACCAGACCCGACTTCCAGGGCGTTGGTGGTTGGAGACGTAAGCCCCACTCTTCGACCAGCATCGTATCGACCCAGCGATGTTGGTCCTGGCAGATGGTCTCGACAACTTGTTCCAGCAGTTCCCCCTCGAACCCTTTGGCAGCGAAGATCTGGCGGATCTCTTCCCGTTCGCGATCAGGTAGCTTCTGGATGTGAAGGTTCTCGAGCGAACGATACTTCTGAAGCTGCATTTGATCGCTGCGAGCTTTCAGATAATTGCTGATCGCCATGCTGAAACCATCGGCCAGCAAGTTCGCGATTCCCAGAATGATGGCGACCGTCACGCCGAAGTTGGCACCGGCCGTGCCGGCAACAATGGCGAAAGTGGTCACAGCTCCATCGACGCCCCCCAGGACGAAGTCTCCTGCGAAGCCATCCACACCCGGGCCAGCAATGCGTGCGGCAATCGCTTCGTCGGTGTGCTGCTCGGCGAGCTCTTGGAGGGTGGGTTTTATCATCGGACGGCCTGGCGGAAAGGTGTGGCTGGGCAGACCTCAGTATACGATCGATCAGGCCTTCCAGGTTATCGCTTGTTGGCGATCAGCATCCCGCCATGCACGGAAAGGACAGCACCAGCGCTCAAAGCTGCCCAGGCAACCCAGCCGGGTGGCGTGATCGTTTCGCGAACGCCGGTATTCGAGTTCACCATGAAGTGATTGATCGCGCCCTGAGCCGTTTCGGGGCCTGGCCCCACATTGTGAGCCAGAAACTTCGTAGCGGATGGCGTGAGCTGATACGATTCAACGGCATACATTTGACCGCCAGCGAGAAGTAAGATCACGCCAGCGTAAATGAAATGAATCGACCAAGCCTTATGATTCATGAACGACACCTCGAGGATAAAGAGCTAGCAGCATTGCCCTGCTCTATTCATCGAGTCGTTAGTTGTGGTCCGATGAACCGGAGGCTGGTTGTGCCGATTTTGCCGGGCGATGAAGAACTCGCTTGGCATGTTGCTTGGCCAGATCGACCATCGAGCGGAATCGATAGCGGGCCTGAGCTCGGAACTTCGGTGGAACCAGTTCGACGTTGATCATCGCGACTGGCTGGCCACGCCAGTGACTCTTGTAGCCTTCGTCGCCGCGGAGGAAGTCGAAATTGGTGCGGCCTGATTCAATGGCATATCGAATCGCCGCCGTCACGCCGAGCCAACCTGGACGCGCGTGTTCGCAGTCGATGGCCATGCCCGAGCAGTAATGCAGATAATTATCGCCCTCCATCAAGTCGAGTTCCGCCGCGACTGGCTTCCCTTCGAGCTCGATCCACTGCAGACGAAGTTGGCCCGCTTTCAGGTGTTCGACTGCGGCCTGCTTCAAGAAGTCGTGAAACCGCGTCGAGGCAAAGCAGCCGGCCTGACCGAGTTGATTGCGACGGTGCTGATGCAGGTCGACCAGGATCGCGAACCCTTCGTCGAGCGTCGTTTCGTCAGCAACGTGAATTTTGGCGACGCCGGTATCGAACTGATTTCGCCACAGTTGGCGTACGCGGTTGCGTCTCGATTTGGAAAGCTGCGAGAGCCATCCTTCCCACTCGGTGGGTAGTTCCAAACGATACCCTTCCAGGCATTCGCGTTGGCTGACATCGAACTGAAGCGATTGCATGGCCGCGACGAACTGGCGCATCACGGCGTCGTCCGCTTCGATCCCTTCGAGGTAGAATCGGTCGATGCCGAGCATCGCCTCTTCGACGAAGTTGGATACCGCGCGTACGACGGTGGTTTCTTCGCCAGCCTTGGCCAAAATCGAAAGGTAATCGCTACAGACTTCGCCCGAGCCAAGGAACTGGATCTCGTTTCCGCCCCACCAGGTTTGGCGGCGATACCACGGAGCCAGGCCAATCAGCCAGCCATCGGGATCGCGGACGGTGACAATGTGCAATTGATCGCCAGGCTGGCGGAAATGATCCCACCAACTCAGCAGCCAGCGTGGTCCCAGAAACAGGCGCGCTCCGGCAAGGCGTTCCCATTCGATCAGCAGAGATGAAGAGCGATCGATATCGGAAACGACAACGGTATTGGCCAGAGGCTGTCCGCTCGTCAGCGACATCGCGTCGCTCGACGGGCAATCGGTAGACATAGCAATTTCAATCGACTGAAGATGGAGCGCGACCCTCCCGATGTTCCTCCAGGAACATCACCCAGGTTAGATCACGTAACCACGCACTACGAAATTCATCGTAGGTGGGCGTAAGCCCAGACGTGGGAGACAACTCGCTAGAATTGCCACAACATTTGCCAGCCGATTGGTCAAGTTGCCGGATGTAGCGGTTATGCCGGCTTTCGTGCCGCCCAGGTCCAATGACGGTCGGTCGTCTGCTGGACCGTTTCCGGATCGAATCCGAGCGCCGAAACCAGGCCTCGAATTTCGTCCAAAGAGAGGGCTGCGTGAAGCGACTCGGAGAACATCTTCTTGGCCGAATCGGTCTCGCCGCTGCAATAGGTTTCGACCAGGTGGTTCAACTGCTCGTCGGTTTCTGGCCGCAATAGATCGCGGAAGAAAAGCCATCCGCCGGGGACAACCACACGAACGCTCTCGGCGAGGACGGCTTGCGGTTCCGGGATATGGTGCACGATGCTGTTGGACATCACACCGGTGAAGAACTCGTCTTCGTAGTCGATCTGCTTGGCGTCAAGCTTCACCAGTTGCACGCGATCGGTGACGCAGGCAATGTCGATGTTGATCTTCGCCACGTCCAGCATCGCGATCGAGGCATCGGCCCCCATGATTCGGCACTGCGGAATGCGGTCGGCCAGGACGATCGGAATGCGAGCGGTACCGGTCCCCAGATCGAGGATGTCGATCATCTCGGCCGCCTCGGGATCAGGCGTCACTCCCAAGTAAGTCAGCAGATCGGTCACGAACGCTTCGTTGACCGTTTCGTGGTCCATGTCGTCGTAGTCCATGGCCTCTTGTGGCGAGTCCATGTATTCAGGTTCGAGAATGCGCTCGAGCATGGGAGGTGCTTTCCGTGTGGGAAGTAGGTGCGAAGCTCGCAGGATCGCTTAGGCTGATTCGTGTTCCGGATGCTCGGGCGGGCTCGACTCTTTGGCCAAGGCCGCACACACCATCAGAACGACCGCCATGCACAAGTAGGCCCCCATCATATACAGAGGTCCCTGACCGGCGGCGGAAACTGGCATGTCAGGGACATCCCAGCCCAGTACCAGTTTACCACTGGGAAACGGAGAGTGAATGAGCCCGAAGAGGCTGAAGATCGCACACGCGCCCGCAAAGGCTGCCGCCATCATCAATCGGCGATCGATGATGTACGCCAGGATCGCGGCCCACAGCATACCGGTCAGCACGAACCCGCCAGAAAGTGTCCGCAGGGTTTGCATCTTCACGGCAGTTTCGGAGGGATGCGAATGGCCATGTTCGTCGGGAGCCGACTGGATATCGCCTTGGCTGTAGTTGAACAGCTTGTCCGATAACGCCGTCATCTGCTTGGCCCCTTCGTCGTCGAGGTGACCTGCTTCGACCATCGCGGAGATCTGTCCTTTCATCTCGAACGACATGCTGGTGTATTGGCCTTGAAGGTCCCCCATGAAGATCAGCACCATCGCGGCAAGTGCCGGAATACAAGCAATCGAAACCGCCGGGTAATGCCGTCTGGGAGTCGCCAGGAAGCTTTGCGAAGTGATCTCAAGCCCGATGAAAACGAGGATCGGAAAGACGGTCGGCTTGGGGATCGCCCAGTAGAGATACCCGAAGTAGCCAAGCACCCCTGCCCCGCCGACAAAAAAGGCGGTCGCCAGCGTATAGGCGGCCCGGCCACCCATTGCTTTATAAGCGGGATGCCCAATGTAAGGTGTCGTTTGAATCACGCCCCCGCACAAGCCGGCGATCAGCGTCGCGAGTGCTTCGACGCCAACGATGTGATTGGTGTTGTACTCATCGCCAGATGCCGCAGCGCTTTCGACACAGTCGATCCCGCCAATCACGGTACCCAAGGCAAACGGAAGGACGATCGGCAAGTAAGCGGCGGCTTCCATGAAGGAAGTCCAGTTGAGCCATTGGAAGTGAAACGCCGAGAGCCAGCCGGTCGGCATCAAGGCATCTTCCGGACGGAAGTTCATCCCTTCCGGCGTCGCCCCAAGCATGCCCAGGCCATACATCACGTAATAGATGGTTCCGGAAACGGCCAGCGCGGCGAACGCTCCGGGGATGTTCCAGGGCAAATGAATCCGGGCAACCAAGGTCACCAGGATGATCGACAGGGCCGTCATGCCGACCAGCGGAAAGTGCATCGCCTCGACAAACGGGAGGAAGCTAATCAGCACCAACGCAATCGCGGCTAGCGATCCTAGCAAGCCAGCGCGAGGAATGATGCTACGAATGGAGCTCGCGCAGAAAGAACAGCCGACTTTGAAAATTCCGGACAGAACAATGGACCAAATGCCAATGTGCCACGTACGGATAGCAGCCTCTTCTGCTGTCAGTTGTAAATCCTGGATTCCAAACAGGAACGACGGCCCCAAAACGAAAAAGACCATGCCGAATGTGCTCGGGGTATCAAGCCCTAAAGGCATGGCAGTTATGTCGTTACGACGACTTCTCTTAGCCAGGGACAGGGCCATCCAGAAGAATATCAGGTCCCCTACAAGCACGCCTATGGCCGTTCCCGGAACCATGTGTTCAATCGCGAACGTTGTAGGAAAGTTAAAGACTGTTGCTAGCAATCCGATTGTCAGCAATAGGTCGGCGATATTATCTAACATCAAGCCAAAGAAGGCGTTAACGTCGCCTGCAACGGCCCATTTGTATTTGGTGTCACTCATTTGTGGTCCTTCGGCACGGGCGTTGCATAAGGGGTATGACGAGTTTAGGAGCCTGTCATGGGGCTGTCAATTCTCGACCATCTGCCCACGCAAAACTCCGGTTGGGGTTCACGCGTGTTAGAATATGGATCACGGCAATGGTCGAAAGGCACCTTCGCCAAGCCTTTTTCAAGGTTTGCATGAAGATTGCTCCCTTCAGGAAACGGATTTCGAACCATTGCTGGGAACCTTCGTAGAAATGACAACTGCCACACTTGAAATGACGTCAAGTTACTCCGACCCATCGCTAGTTCAACCCAAGTCCGACGAGGACTTGCTGCTGGCGTATCGGGATTCGGGGAACCGGAGTTACTTCCAGAAGTTGGTGCAGCGCTACGAGCGAGAGCTGTACAACTACCTGCGACGCTACCTCGGCGACCCCGAAATGGCGGAGGATGTGTTTCAGGCTGCCTTCCTGCAAGTGCACCTGAAATGCGACACCTTTGAGGTGGGACGTCGTTTCCGTCCTTGGCTATACACGATTGCCACGAATCAGGCGATCGATGCTCAGCGTAAAACCAAGCGCCATAAGATGGTTAGCTTGGATCGCGCTGGCAGCTCGGGCGAGCAGCAAGAGACCGGTTCGCTGGTCGATTTGCTGGTTAGCTCAGAGCCAGGGCCGATGTCGCAGATGGATGATCAGGAACGACAACGTGTTATGCGTGATGCCGTTCAGGACCTTCCGGAGTCGTTGAAGACCGCGATCGTGCTGGTCTACTACCAAGGTTTGAAGTACCGCGAAGCGGCCGACATCTTGGGTATTCCGGTCGGGACGGTCAAAAGTCGCCTGCACACCGCTGTGCAGAAACTTACCGAAGCATGGAACGAAGTTTATACACCCGATGACGATGACGCGTGAGCATTGGTTGGGCTACCTCATGGGTGCCCTGGACGAACACGAGCAAGCCTCGGTCGAACGGCATATCGCCAGCGACCCTCGCGCTGCTGCTGAAATCGAACAACTCCGATCGCATCTCCATCTCATGGCCGATGGTCTCGACGAGGCCGCCCCGCCGGCCGGACTCGCCTCGCGAACATGTGCCTTGCTGGACAACCCAGGACTGTTCGCGGAGATTCTTGATCCCAATGTCCCAAAAAGCCCCACCGCACCAGAACGCCCCAATCGCGCGGCGTTCGAGTCGCTGGGTGGTGGAGGGCGCCCGACATTTACTTTGATGGATATGGTGGTCGCCGTCGGCGCATGTATTGCCGCGGTTGCGATATTCTTCCCGGCTCTGGCCAGTTCAAGAATGCTGGCGGCCCGGCTCCAGTGTGAAAACAACCTTCACCAGGTCGGCATGGCCCTGCACGAGTTCGCCACCGGCAACGCTGAAAAGCGTTATCCGGCCATCGCCGCTAAAGGCCCCCTGTCGATCGCCGGCTCGTACGCACCACGGCTGATCGATAACGGAATCATCCGCCATCCTGAAACGGTCCGCTGTGCCGAGATGAATCGTCCCGGCATCGACCAGGAACTGCCAACCGTCGAGCAGCTCCTCAAAGCTCCGGCCGACGATGTCGAACGTTTGCAGAAACGTTTGGCCGCCGTTTACAGCTATAACCTGGGCAATCTCGAAAATGGCAAGCTTCAAGCACCTCTGATGAAGGGGGACGCTCGCTATCCGGTCGCCTCAGACGTGGTGGTGGTGAAAGATGGCCAGATCACGCCGCAAGCCCACGAAGATGGACGCTTCAACATCTTGTTTGATGACGGCCATGTCGAATTTATCAGTCTCGAAGACTTACCAGGTCCGATGAAGGATTACTTCTTCAACGACAAGGGCGAAGTCGCTGCTGGTCTCGACGAAGACGACGCGGTGATCGCCAATGGCATTGCTCATCCGCTGACCGAAGACAACCTGCATCTGGTTCCCTAGGTTCACCCGCAAGCGTGGTGGCAACCGCTCGAAGCCATTCGATACTCAAGAAAAAAAGTAAGGCGTAATGAAGATTTCATGTCGCCTTTTTAATTCGGGTTTGCTCTACCCTGGCCGAATTGCTATCTTTCGGAGAAGATAAAGCCTTCTCCCCGGAACAGAACTAATTTTCAGGCAGTACGTCGCAAGTGATCGACTCGCGCTCTTCTTCCACCACTGCACCGCAGGATACGGTTAAGCAGGCAGTCCAGCTCGGTTTTTACATCGGCTCGGGACTCGGGTTGGCCACCGGATCGGCCATCGCCACCTTGTTGGGAAGCAACCTGCTCTGGCAAACAGGCGGATTAGTTGCTGGTGCCTTCATGGGCATTTGCTGTGGTGCCGGTATCGTCTGGCTGCAGCGTCGCCTGAAGCCGGTCACCGCCCCGGTCTATCGGCCTACGAGCGGCTAGAAGCTCTCCGCATCCTTCTTGGCCAAGATAGTCGAACCGCCACGTTGCGGCCCACTAAGCACTCGCTCTGCGCTTACTGAGCGTGGCAATGTTGGCAGCGCCCAATCAACGCGAGCATCTGAGGCTGCTTCAGGGTGACCACCGGAGAGTCGGCGTCGTCATGCGAGCCGGCATGATGGCATTGGCTACAGCAATGAGCCGCCGTGAATGCTTCCGTCGGGGCCTCGCTCACCGTGAAGTCGATAGCCGCCAACGAACAAGGAGCCTGGCCGACGGCCAGCTCTGGCAGGTTCGGCACGACCACCGCGTGCGAAGATCCGAAGCGATTGACCGGCGGAACGAAGCCACCTTGGCCAGAAACTTCCCCACGCCAGTTGCTGTCGATCGCCAGGATTAACATCAAGCACAACGCTAGCGCGATCAGCGGTCCAGTAATTGTCGCCAGAATGTCGGTCTTTGGTCGCTCAGGCTGGTCGGCAACGCAGCGGTCGGATTGGATGCTATCAACTGTCAGAAAGGCAGGCAGCGATGATTCTTCTTCGGCTGCGTCTGGCTTGCCTTCGGCTAGCATTTCTGTCGCTGGGCGCAATGCTTCTGCCAGCTCACGACAGCTATGGCAAACGGTCAAATGCCGCTGAACGGGGAAGTCGACTTCGTGCTGGCCGGTTGGAAAAGGACCTTGGGTCAGCACTTCAAACACGTCGTCGCAGGTCGGAAGATGGTGCGATTGAATCATCGGACGTGTTCCTCGGAAAGCTCTTGGCACGTGTTCTGAATGAGTTTGGCTAGTTGCAACAATCCATTGCGAACCCGTGCCTTGGCGGCCGGCAAGCCGATATCCTGAGCGTCGGCGATCTCTTGGAATTTCATCTCACCGAAGAACCGCAAGCGAATGGCTTCCGCTTGGATGGGTGTCAGTTGATCGAGCAGTCGCAAGACTTGATCGCGGCGTTCGCCATCGATCAAACGCGATAGCGCCTGACAAGGAACTTCGGTTTCCAAAATGGACGTCTGCTCGCGATCGTCACTGCCGCCGGTCAGCGTGGTCGTGTTGACCGGCTGTCGCTTCGACTTCTCTCGCAGCCGATGGCATACGTTTAGAAGGATTCGCCACAGCCACGTTCGGAAGCTGTATCGCGAGTCGTAGGTGTGCAACCATTTGAAGCTGTTAAGAAAAGCTTCCTGGACGGCGTCTTCCGCCAACTGCGCATCGCCCAGATAACTGTAAGCCAGGTTCAACAGAGCCCGGCGGTAACGCTTCACGATCGTTGCATACTGATCGGCATCGCCCGCCAGAACGGCCGCGAGGATCTCGCCATCGGTCAGCTCTTCAGGTGCCGAGTTATTAGGTGCCATCAGTGGTGAAGGTGGGAAGCGATACTTGGGAAGGTTGCAACGTTCCCCTCATTATAGCGCTGCCGCAGCCCAGGAGATACATTTCGCGGACATTCCGCCCCCGGGGGGCGCTTAAAACGCCATCGATGCTGCCTAAGTCACTGGCAAATAGCAGTTTAGGCGAGATGTCTATTCGCCACGGTCAGGCTGCCGTTCTTAAGGCGGGTTTGCCTGAGTCAAGAAACGTTGAAAGTCCGTCTCTCTTACCAAGAGCGGGAAGCCAAGCAAGAAAGGGCCATCAGAACTTAGCCCCAGTCCAGAGGAGAAGCTTTCCCTGGAATCTTGCCGTGCTATCACCTTTGGTAAGAGAGCCGGACTTTCAACTGAACTATCGTGCGTGAACGTGCGTCTTGTTCACTCGCGATGTTCGCAAACCTTTAACCACCCAGGAAGATCCCCACCTTGCCCAGGTGATAGACTTATCGAATCGTGAGCGGTCGGATGTGATTGATACTGCTTTGCTAATTAGATTTCTTATCGCAGTCGGTCGAGTCGTGGCGAGTGTGCCGGTTGTAACGCCGGATGACCGCTACAGCTTGTAAGTCGACGCCTCGGACGCCGCTCATCTCTCTTCGTCGGCCGAATGGCGCACGACCAATTTCTAGGAGCTCGTTCTGATGGGGGCTATGATGGCAGTTCTGGCAAGTCTCGCTCGCATGGCGGTTGCTGGCATCTTGTCAAACACCTCCGACCGGAAGGACTCAGGGCAATGAAGATTCGTTTGCTCGTGCTGATCACGATGGCTTTGGTGTTCTTGCTATGGGCCTTCCTGCCGAACATCGAGATGGGAAGAAACGAAGCCCGCCAGGTGCAAGAAAGATTGAATCTGATCAGCCTGGCAAAGGCGATCACGCAGCATCGCTCGCAGGACCACACTCCCCGGCCCCAAGGGGTGACCGATAACGATGGCAATACGCTTCTTTCCTGGCGGGTGTTGCTTTTGCCGGAACTTGGTCACGAAGATCTCTTCGCCCAGTTCGACTTAAACCAGCCTTGGGACGCACCGGTGAACCAGAACCTGATCTCGCAAATGCCGGGGGTCTTTGACTCGCCATTTCATGACGACCAACAACGAGCCAACGGCGTAACAACCTATCGGATCGTGGCCACCGACGTGTCACAGGAAAGCGAGGAGGCGATCGTCGTGTCACTGCCCGGTGCCCCGGTGATTTGGACGAAGCCTGAGGTGCTTTCTCCGAAACAGCTCTGGCAACAGCTTAGTCGCTATCCCGAGGCTGACTTGCCGCTGCGTTTCATCACTTCGGCTGGCAAAGTCATGGAACTCGACCAGCCAACCTCGCAGCAACTTTCCACGCACTTCGTTGCGGTCGAAGGGAAGTCGCCATGAGTGACCAGCACGAGACTAACCCTTACAAGTCACCGACCAAAGACGCGAAAGAGTCACCAGCGACCGGTCGTTTTCCTACTAAGATCGAATTGTTGGTGATCGTGGCGATCATCTGCGTGTTGATTGGGCTCCTTTTGCCTAGCAGTACAATTAGTTGCAATCTTGGCTTTCGCGGGGCAATCGCCAGCAGCCTGAAGCAGATCGGGCTTGCCATGCACGATTACCACGACGCTCACGGCTCGCTTCCGCCTGCCATGGTAACTGACAACGAGGGACGCCCTTTGTACTCGTGGCGCGTTCTCATACTGCCTTACATGGGGGAAGGTAATCTTTATCAGCAGTTCGCACTCGATGAACCTTGGGATAGCGAGACGAACCTCCCTCTCGTTCAGCAGATGCCCGACTGGTTTGCCGATCCAACGCAACGTTCCTCGGCCAATCTGGGTGAGACGTGCTGCCTGGCAATCGTCGATCCGAAGTCCGATCGAACTATGATGCAGTCGACCGTGGGGCGTCGATTTTCTGACGTAGCCGACGGGCTCGATCTTACGGGGATGGTGGTCTTCGAGCCGCGGCGAAGAGAAGTCTGGACAAAACCTATCGACATTCACCCGAAAGAACTGGTGGGACGTCCCCCGCTGCGTAACAATGAGATTTGTGGTGGTCTGCTGCTGAAGGGAGATGCGAGTTCCCAGTGGTTTGGCTATGTCGACTCCCCTTCGATTCGTTCGTATGTCTACTGCGACGATGATTCGACCAACTAATCTTTTCGGTATCGCTAAAGGATCCATTGCATGATTCGTCGTCGTGGAAATGCCAAGGTCATTGTGCTGGTCGTGCTCGCCGTGATCGGGACGATGATGCTGTCCTGTGCCGGCCTCGTCGCATTGGTGGTGTTCCCTGCCCTGGGACAGGCACGTCTCGCTGCCCAACGCATGCAGTCGAGCAACAACATGAAGATGATCGCCCTGGCACTGCACAACTATCAAGACACCTACGGCACGCTTCCACCTGCGTACATTCCCGATGAAGATGGCAAGCCGATGCATTCGTGGCGGACGCTGCTCTTGCCCTTCGTCGAAGAGAACTATCTCTACGACCAATACGATTTCGACCAGCCATGGAACAGCCCTGCCAACCTGCAGCTTGCCTCGACAACGCCTTGGGCTTACACCAATCCTGCGATGAAAGAGCTTGAGGATCAGGGTTTGACGACCTATGTCGCCTTGGCAGGTCCCAAGACGGCGATCAATACCGGGCGAGGGGTTAAGTTGAGTGAAGTCATGCGTGGCGCGCCGAACCGAGTTATGGTGGTCGAAGACACCAGCAACCCGGTCCCGTGGTCCCAGCCGACCGATATCTCGCCAGAAGCGTTCCTGGCGAAGGATTTCAGCCAACAGGTTTTCCATGGGGTGTTGGTTGGTAATGTGGATGGTTCAGTCCGTTTCGTTGCCGAGGATCAGAAGGGGGAACTGCAGGGCCTGGTCACTACGGATGACTTAGCCCAGTAACTTCAGCGATCAAGAAGCGGGGGCTCGCTGATGCGGGGCCCCTCTTCAACTTTCTGGCCGTAACAAGGAAAATGACACGGAACCACCATGTTTATCACCTTGGGCCGGAAGCGACATGAGCGACACCTTTCCCCTGATCAAATTTCGCGGCCAGCTTCGACCATCGCAGCTTCAGGTTCGTGATGTCGCCCAGCAGCAACTCTCGCGGGGCGAGCATCAACTGCACATCGTGGCCCCGCCCGGCTCGGGCAAAACGGTCCTGGGCCTTTATCTGTGGGCGGAACTGATCAAACGCCCTGCCCTGGTGCTCAGTCCGAACTCGGCTATCCAGTCGCAATGGGCGGCGAGGACCGATCTGTTCGAGACCGACCGGCCGATGCCGATGCTGGTTAGCACCAACCCGGAAGAACCGCAGCTTCTGACCTCGCTCACCTACCAAGCGGTCACGTTGCCACGTCGCGGCGACGATGGACTCGATCATGCCGCGATGTCGTTGTGGGAAGATCGCCTGATTGAAAAAGGTCAGGCCCAAGATCCAGCCGAAGCGAAGGTCTGGATTCGCGACTTGAAAAAGCACAATCGCGACTACTACGACGAACGCCTGTCCGCCTATCGCAAGAGTGTACGGGACGAAGCAGGCCTGGCGGGGCAATCGTTCGAGATGCTGCATCAGTCTTGCTTGAAGACCTGGCAGCGACTGCGCGATGTCGGGGTCGGGCTATTGATCCTCGACGAATGCCATCACCTGGTGGGGCATTGGGGCCGCGTGCTTTCGGATGCTCGACAGTATCTCGATAACCCGATCGTGATCGGCCTCACGGCAACTCCGCCCGATGGCGACGGCAAGGTGCCGGCCGACTTTCAGCGGTATCAAGAGTTCCTCGGACCAATCGATCACGATGTGCCGGTACCGGCCGTGGTTCGCGATGGATTCCTGGCACCTTACCAGGACCTGGCGTACTTCGTTCGCCCTTCCGAGGCCGAACTACGCTTCGTGGCCCAGGCAGACGATCACCTGCAAGAGATCCTGGAGCAAGTTTGCACCAAGCCATTCGACGATGGCGAAGCCGAGCCAGCGACACCCACCTCCGAGATCGTCGAAGGGAAAGAGGACGAGCCGCTGTCCGAAGAACCGTTGATGCTGCAGCACGTGGGTGGAACCGAAGCGGTCTATCACGAAGAGAACCCGTTCGACGATCTGATCCCTGAAAACGAACCCGTCGCCGAATTGCCGCTTGAAGTTCCTGTGATAGTCGAGCCAGATACGGTCGACGAAGCACCACGCATCAAAGCCTTGGTACCGTGGCTGCTGCAAACGCTCGAAACACGACGGCATGCGACCAGTACGTTCAAGACCTGGGCGTCGTTTCATCGCCGCGATCCGGAGTTCGCCGACGCGGCACGCGTCTTTCTTCAGGTCCGCGAAGTCAAATTGCCGGAAGAGGTCCCGCCGGTCGTCATCGAAGTACCACTCGACGAAGTCCCTCAGATTCCGGTCGTGATTCCGGTGCTCGATCGCTACGTACGGCATGCCCTGCGGCGGTCACCCAACGCGGAAGATCGCGCTCTGGCGGAACGGGTAATCTCTGGCTTGCGGATGCTCGGCGTGCAAATCACCGAAACGGGTTGCCAGGCATGTGCTTCGCCCGTTGGCCGGGTGCTTGCGTATTCCAGCGAGAAAGCCAACGCGTTGGTCCCGATTTTGACCGCCGAGATGGCAGCGATGGGAGAGGCCATCCGCGCGGTGGTCGTGACCGATTTCGAGAAAACTTCCGCTACCATTTCAGAAGTGGAAGACCTGCTCAGCAGCGAAGCAGGCGGAGCGATCGCCGCCTTTCGTGTACTGGTGAGCGATCCGCAGCTCGATCAATTGAATCCGATTCTCGTTACCGGTTCCAGCGTTCTCGTGGATGACGACTTGTCGCCTCGCTTCGAGGAAGCCGCCAAGCTGTGGCTATCCAATGCGGGCTACGAGGCGACGCTGACCTTCCAGGTGGAAACCGGCTTTCACGTCGTTTCGGGAAGTGGTCGCGATTGGTGCCCTCGCGTTTATGTCGAGATGATCACCGATCTGTTTCAACGCGGTTTGACGAAGTGCCTGGTCGGAACGCGTGGCTTGCTGGGAGAAGGCTGGGACGCCAACAAGATCAATGTGCTGATCGATTTGACTACCGTCACCACCAGCATGACAGTGCGTCAGCTGCGCGGCCGATCGTTCCGGCTCGATCCGCAAGAGCCGGAGAAACTGGCCGACAACTGGGACGTGGTGTGCCTCGCTCCGGAATTCAGCAAAGGCCTGGATGACTATGCCCGGTTCATCAAGAAGCATCAAAATATCTTTGGTGTAACCGACGACGCCGTAATCGAGAAAGGTGTCGGTCACGTTCACCCCGCGCTCACCGAACTGCGACCGGAACTGTTGGAAGGCTCGGTCCGTGATCTGAATCGCGATATGCTGCAGCGCGTGACGCGACGCCGAGAGACGCGTGGCTTGTGGAAGATCGGCACGCCTTACGAAGGCAATCCGAATCATACGCTCGAAATGCGAATTAACGAAGCACCTCGCGAGCAAGGTGGCTTTCCTCCTTTCCCCGGGGCGAAGGAGCCTTGGTCGAGCGAGTCGCTGGTGCAAGCGATCGGCGAAGCGATTGCCCGCACGATGGTGCAGCTCGAGATGCTCAAGTCGGCTCCGCACGTCCTCGCCAAGCCACGTGCCGGTGGCTATGTTCGTGTCCTGCTGGAAGATGCCAACGACGAAGATAGTCGTGTTTTTGTTACGGCGCTGCACGAGGCACTCGGCCCGCTCAATCGACCACGCTACATCATCCCGCGGAAGCTGAAGTTCGTGAAAGGCAACTGGTTCTCGCAGATGCTTCCCAAGGTCTTGGGACAGTATTTCGAGAAGTCGGTCGACAGGACGGTGACCGTCCACGCGGTGCCCAACGTGCTGGCGAGAAATAAAGAGACAGTCGAAGTCTATCAGCAGTACTGGAACGAGTACGTCAGTCCTGGCTTCCCCGTATTTGCCCTGCGAGGCGACGGCGAGGACCTGCTACGCGAGGCGCTCAAGAAGGGGATGAGCCCCCAGGGAGACTTCCACGAGAAAGAGATCTTCCGCTAAGCGAACCGGCTTAGCTGTTGAACAACGCGGCGATGTCGTCTTGATCGAGCGGTTTGTCCTCGAAGTCTTCTTCCGCCTCTTCCGCTTTGGCCTCGGCGGCCTCTTCTGGTTCGGTTTCTTCAGACTCTTCGGCAGCAGCTTCCGCTTCGGCTTTCGCAGCCGTTGTCTTCTTGGCTTCGTCTTCTTTCGGCTCGGCAGAGGCCTGGGTCGAAGCGAACATCGAAGCGATATCGTCTGCCGATGCGATCTCGGACGCTTCTTCGTTGGAAGGCTCTTGGTTCTTGGGTTCTTCGCGGCGGCCGGCCAGGAAGTCTTCCAGTTCGTGCTCTTCGTCGTCAGCAGCTTCCGCGGCAGCTGGTTCAGGAGCAGAGGCCTTGGGCGCTTCTTTCACTTCGGCAACCGGCTCTTTGGCTTCTTCTTCGACGGCTACTGGTTCTGGCTCGGCGGCGGCAACCACGTCTTCAATCGGAGGTGGTTCCGGGGCTGGTTCAGGTTCTGGAGCGGCGTCTTCCGGTTCGTTCATCTCTGGGAACGGATGGCTCACGACCGGTGGCTTCTTGGCTTCCACCTTCGGAGCTGGGGGCTCTTCGGCAGGAGCTTCCGCCTCTGCCTTTTCAGCCGACTCACCTTCTAGTGCATCGATCTGCACGACCTCGTCGCCACCGGATGGCAGGAACAAGGCGTACCATGGTCGAGGGCCATAGCCCAACAGGACTGCGGCACCGAAACCCACGCACAGATTGACAACGGAGAACAGAAGGAAAACTAACACGGCCCAACCATCAGCGGAAACGTATTTAGAACGAAGGAGGGGAATGTCCACCTACCACAAAAGCATACGTTTCAACCAACTATCGCGTGGACCGGCATTCGGAATGCCGTAGTAAGATTTCGCCTTGGAAACTATCAATCGTTACAAAGCGACTATCCAGTAAATATTTTCCCACTAATGGAAGGACGACTCCCGCTATCGGAGTAGTCCTAGCGGCTTTGGCCTCGCATGATCGGCCCAGGACGCCCATCATTTTGCGAAGCTTGGCGCAGAAATTCCTGCGACGGTTGCCCAGGAAGCGTAAAGACAGCCGGCTGAGCCGTGGGGTTATCCTTCGATCGAAGGACCACAGTCACCTCGGCACCACCCTTCTGCCCGCGCAGATAGTGCAGCATCTCGCGTTCGACCTGGCTGAGGCCCTGCATCGCATCGATGTTGCCGCCACCGTTGGGGATGGCGTTGATGGGGGCCGATGCTGCAACCGAAGGGCTGCTAGGGATCGCACGAGCAGCCGGATTGCCGGGGAAGTTGGATGGCGGAGTCATTGGCATCGAGCGAGGTTCTGGCGAAGCCAAAGGAGCCGACGCCGAAGCAAGTTGAACCGGGTTAGGCTTGCCGAACAAGTGAGCCAGGTTTGCTTTATGCAGTACGGCATAAATCGTAGGTATTGCCGCGTAAATCCCTTCGTTATCTTCGTCGTCGGCGGCATTGCAAACGCCAACCAGTTGCCCATCCGGAGTAAAGAGTCCACCACCGCTGCGGCCGACAGTAGGTGCTCCGGCGGCTTGCACGTTGGCGTGACCGACATAGCGGTTCAAGCTGTTGATCCGCGACTGATAGAGATTGCGTGGACCGCCGTTATCGCAGCCAACGCTGAAGGCTTGTTGGCCGACTTGTAGTTGATGATTCTCGCCGGCGATCTGCATCGGAGTGATCGGCGACTGCGTGCGAATCGCCACCAGGGCGACGTCACGGTCGAGGTCGTAAACCAGGACCTTACCTGGCACGCTGCTGCCCGCTTCCGAGTCCTGGAAGGTCAGTACTTCGAGTGGGCCTTGGCCCTGGGAATCGCGGAACAAGTGAGCACAGGTCAGCACCAGGCATTCGTTACCTTGGCTATGAACTACGGTACCGCTGCCGTACGAGTGGCCGTCCGGGTCCGAAACTTTCAGTTTCACGCTGGCCTGCATCGCCAACGCTTGAACGTTGCCTGGGTTGGCGGCTGCTTGGGGAGCGACCGGCTGACCATAGACAGCGGGCTGAACGGCTCCGACTTGAGGCGATTGGCCGCGAGCCAAAGCGGTTGGCGAACCTAGTGGAGCGGCCGCTTGAGCAGGAAGCGATTGGGGAGGTGCCGGGACTTCTGGCTTTGTCGCGCGGAACATGCGGGCCAGACGGTCGTACGAGGTGGCACCTTCGACCGAATCAATGATTTGGTTATTCGAGACCAGGACGAAGTAAGGCAGTCCGCGAACGCCCATTTGCTGAGCCATCTGCGGTTGCTGGTCCCGATCGATCACTTGAACCGGATGGCCAGACTGTTGCAGTCGACCGATGACCGGCTTCATTTGATGGCAATAGACGCACCAGTCGGCGGTGAAACAGTACAGAATGGTGTCGGCCGCCGCGACCGGAGTCGCGAGCAGGAAGAGTAGTAGTAGCGAGCTTGCCGCCTTCATCGCATCCCTCCTTGGAGCGAGAACTGTCGTTGCCTTTATGGGGCAGTCTTGAATCGATTGGACCTGCGGGTGTTGGTCCTGGCTTTTCGCTTCTGGCCGTCCTGACCAGGTGGGGCGGAAAAGCGCCGGGACAATGTCGTTGGATGGCTGATTTCCAACAAGGGCAATCTCTGACGAATCGGACCTAATTTACGAAGATCCGCCAAAAATCCTCAAGTTGGACCCTGCTATCAGTCGCAGGCATCCCTTCGCTGGCAATCCATGATGGTGGCGATGCCCCCTTCAACTGAGGGAGAATGCGATCTTTTCGCGCGATTTCGAGATAGACTGGAACAGTTACCCGCCAGCGGTGCGAATCTTGTTTACTGACATGGCTTTCTGAGTACTTTTCCCCGCCAGACGACGTTATTTCTTAATGAAAGACCTTCCGCAACACGAAACGCCTGCGGTTGATATCGCGCAACTTGTTGCCGAACATCAACTTAGCGTGTGGCGCTATTTGCGATCTTGGGGATGTTCACCTCAAGAAGCGGAAGACTTGACCCAGGAAACTTTTTTGAAGGTCCTGGAAAAGCCGTTCGAGCAGCTGACGGATGCCGCCACGAGGGGGTTTCTTAGGACTGTTGCCCGAAACCTGCTGATTGATCGGCGTCGTCGTGAAGGACGGCAAACCAATATCCAGGCGGTGGAAAACATCGACCAGTTCTGGGTCGCGAGTGACGATCGCAAGCCGGAAGAGTTGTTAGAGTTTTTAGCCGACTGCCTGGAAGGGCTGACAGAACGGGCCCGGATGGCCCTGCAGATGCGTTTTCAAGATCATAAATCGCGAAGCGAAATCGCCGACGCCTTAGAAATTGGCGAGCACGGCGCAAAGAACCTGATGCAGCGTGCCAAGCAACAATTGCGGGACTGCATCGAGTTCAAACTTAAAGAAGAATCATGAACGACCAAGATCCGATTATCGATCCTCTGCTTGAGGAACTGCTGGGCCAGCAGCAGATGCCGGATCTTACTGCGCGCATTCTCAAGGCGCACCAGCAGCGGCAAACCGGCAGCCAGCCTGCCAAGACCAACGGTCACGCGAAGGCCCCGCTTTCGATGGTGACCGCCGCGACCACTTCGGCAGGAACGAATGCCGCCGACGTGGAACTTCCACCTTCCAAGTCGAGCACCGCGAAGCGACGGCTTCAGCGGCGTCGATTGATCACTTCGATCGGTTCGCTCGCCTTGAGTTTGTGTTTGCTGGTGATGCTGGGTGGAGTCGCCTACTACAGCTATCAATACGTTTTGCCAGGGCAAGGCATTCCGCTCGCCGCCGACGGGACCAAGACACCGTCTGGCGGCGCCCGCGAAAACGATGCGAAGGTGGAGCCTGCTCCGCAGATCGCTTCTCATACCGATCCTCATGATTTGGGTACCAAGGATCTGCCCACCACGCCTGATATGAAACCGCAGATGCCGATTGAGGTCGAAGCGGTCGATCCGAAGTCGTTGGCCAAGTCGAATGAGCCTGCGCCGCGGTTCGTCGCTCCGCGTGTGCGTGGCAGCTTGAAGCTTTCCGACCGGCAAGTTGTGGACGAGATTAACGAATCGATCGCCTCGGTCTGGCAAGCTGAAAACGTGAAGCCTTCGCCGCAAGCGACCGATCTCGAATTTTGCCGTCGTACTTACCTGCAACTTCTCGGCCGAATTCCGACGGTCGATGAGATCGAACATTTCGTCAGCCAACGACGCGATAACAAGCGGGAGTGGCTGGTCGACCAGATTCTAGGTACTGAGAAGTATCAGGCCGAATTCGCTTCGTTCTGGAGTGCTCGCTTCGCGAACCTGCTTGTAGGACGTGCTGGCGGGATGACCAATGATAGCCCGATCGACCGCGCCGCGCTGGAAGGCTATCTGTCGAAGGCATTCCAAAAGAACGAACCTTACAACCAGGTGGTCCAGCAACTGTTGACCGCCACCGGGACCACCAGTCCTGGCAGCGAGAACTTCAACCCGGCGACCAACTTCCTGGTCAGCATGATCGATGGAGACGCGAAGCTGGCGACCGCCAAGACTTGCTCGGCATTCCTGGGGCAGCAACTGCAATGTGCAGAGTGCCATAACCATCCAACGACTGGCTGGAGTCAGCAGCAATTCTGGGGCCTGAACGCCTTCTTCCGGCAAACCAAGCTGGCGAAGGAAAGCAACAGTGGCCAGCTGGCGATCGTCAACCAAGACTTCTCGAAGACCCGTCAGTCGGACTCGGGCGAAGTTTACTATGAACAACCCAATGGCCTCTTGAAGGTCGCCTACCCAGAGTTCGTCGATGGCACCACGATCCCACGCTCTGGGAATGTCTCCGAAGTTGATCGGCGGCAAGAGCTGGCCCAGTTGATCGTCAACTCCGATCAGTTCCCGAAGGCGACCGTCAATCGAATGTGGCAGCACTTCTTCGGTGTTGGCTTCACTCAGCCGGTCGACGACATGGGACCGCACAATCCTGCTTCGCATCCAGAACTGTTGGATCGTTT
Organism: Bremerella cremea; assembly: GCF_039541315.1. Taxonomy (GTDB): domain Bacteria; phylum Planctomycetota; class Planctomycetia; order Pirellulales; family Pirellulaceae; genus Bremerella; species Bremerella cremea. Next base: position 2,637,584 of record NZ_BAABFZ010000003.1, read on the forward strand.
GTCGGAACACTTTGCCGAATCGAACTTTGATCTCCGCCGGCTGATGCGATGGATCACCTTGTCGCAGCCGTATGGGCTCAGCAGCCGTCAGATCGACGAAAACCTGGCCGATAACCCAGACAGCGGCCGCCAACTGTTCACGCGGTACTACTCGCGTCAGATGGAAGCAGAGCAGTTGTTCCACTCGCTGCAGATGCTGGCTAAGAGCTCGCCGACAGAGGGAAGCCCGATCATCGCTTCGCTGGACGATCGCCACTCGTGGCTCGGCCAGGTCAATCAGAAGATGGGCGACGACGAGGACAGCGAGACGTCGTCGCTTGATGGTGGCATTACGCAATCGCTGCTGTTGATGAATGGTGGCCTGATGAAGCAAGCCACCGACGCCCAAGCTGCCGTGCTGAAGAAGGTGACCGCCTCGAAGATGTCGGCCCAGGAAAAGATCGATCACTTGTTCCTGGCGGCCCTATCCCGTCGTCCGACGAAGAAGGAATCGGTCGCCATTAAAGAGATCCTCAGCAATCGCCAGAACGAGACGACCGCCCTGCAAGACATCTGGTGGGCGCTGCTCAATAGCAACGAGTTCATTCTCGATCATTGATCGCAGACGCCGTTTCTACGGGCCTGGCTGGTCCCAGTATTTGCATTTCGTGCTGATTTGCACCAGACTCCAATCAATGGGCAATCGTTGATTGGAGGGGGCACCATGGATCGAGACCAGCAGCGTGACTTGATGCTGTCGCAATTGCAACAGCGCGGCATCACCTCTCCACGCGTCCTTGCGGCCATGCGAGATGTCCCGCGCGAATCGTTCGTCCTGCCTGACTTCCGCGAAGATGCCTACGCCGACTCGGCCTTGCCACTGACGCACAAGCAAACGATCTCGCAGCCACTGATCGTTGCGTTAATGGCTCAAGTGCTTGAGCTGAAACCAGGGGATCGCGTGCTCGAAGTAGGGACCGGCAGCGGGTATGCCGCCACGGTGCTCGGCAATCTCTGCGCCGAGGTCTTCACCGTCGAGCGAATCACCGACCTGGCGATCACGGCCGCCGAGACCATTCGCCAACTAGACATCCAGAATGTTCACGTTCGTTTCGGAGACGGAACCAAAGGCTGGCCAGCTGAATCACTCTACGACGCGATCAGCGTTGCCGCCGGCGGCGATCACGTGCCCAGTGCCCTGCTTGATCAACTGGCGATCGGTGGCCGATTGGTCATACCGCTCGGTTCCAAACCAGATGCTCTGGCTTTGGTGCGAATACGCAAGATAGATAAGGATCGCTACGAGCAGGAAAACTTCGGGCGTGTGTATTTCGTTCCCCTATTGCCCGACACGACTTAAGCCACCAAGGCGTTCTTTTCCCAGGGCGATCGATCCCCCTCGCGGCATATGACTTGCGGCGATTTCTAGTCTACGACATTCGCACATCACTTTCTTCTGATGAAAGGGAGCCAGACATGATCGTCCCCGCCTCCTCTGACCAACAAACTCAGATCGCGTCGAACATTCGTAAGTGGATTTTGAACTCCACGCACCGGGCCGGTTCTGGACACCCAACCTCTTCTCTGTCGGCAGTGGAATTGATGGTCGCGTTGTTCTTCGATGGGAACTTCCGCTACGACATCGACCACCCTCAGTACGCCAACAACGATCGCTTGATCTTCTCGAAAGGTCACGCCTCACCCCTCTTTTACGCGTTGTGGTGTGCGGCAGACGCGGTCGACGAAGACGATCTGATGACTTATCGACAATTCGACAGCGTATTGGAAGGGCATCCCACTTCACGGTTTGCCTACACGGAAGCGGCGACTGGCTCGCTTGGTCAGGGGCTTTCTATCGGTGCCGGCATGGCGTTGGCCGCGAAGTATCTCGATCAGCTTCCTTATCGCACCTATGTGCTGATCGGCGACAGTGAACTGGCGGAGGGATCGCAGTGGGAAGCAATCGAGATCGCCGCGCACTACCGACTGAACAACCTCATCGGCATTCTTGATGTCAATCGGCTTGGGCAGCGGGGAGAAACGATGGAAGGCTATCACCTCGATGTCTACCGTCGCCGCTTGGATGCATTCGGCTGGAATACCATTGTGATTCCAAACGGTCATGATATCGGCGAAGTGAGCAAAGCCTATCGCCAGGCAGCCGAATTGACGGATCGCCCAACGATGATCATCGCCCGCACGGTGAAGGGAAAGGGAGTGTCCTTTCTGGAGAATGAAAACGGCTGGCATGGAAAGACACTCAACGACGAGCAACTGGTGGAAGCATTGCGGGAACTCGGCGAGGTCCCTGATGTGCGAGGCCAGTTGAAGGAACCCCAGCACGCCGAATTTCCAGAGTTTCAAGCTAGTGATCCACCGCCGTTTCATTACGAAAGAGGAGACCATGTGGCGACCCGGACCGCGTATGGCAATGCCCTGGCGAGATTAGGGGACAGCCGAATGGATCTTGTCGCTCTCGATGGCGAGGTTTCGAATTCGACGCGGGCCGAGTTTTTTCAAGAGAAGTACCCTGAGCGATACTTCGAGATGTTTATCGCCGAGCAGAACATGGTGGGGACCGCACTAGGGATGGCACTCCGGGGAAAAGTTCCCTTCGTCTCTACTTTCGCCGCATTTCTGACACGCGCCTTTGATCAGATTCGGATGGCACGATACTCGAATCCGAACTTGAAGTTTGTCGGATCGCATGCCGGTGTCGAGATTGGACCAGACGGCCCTTCCCAAATGGGTCTCGAAGATCTGGCGATGTTCCGTACGGTCATGGATGCCGCGATCCTTTACCCTTGCGATGCGGTCGCGACAGAACGCTGCGTCGAGCAGCTGGCTAACCACGAGGGCATCGGATATCTCCGGACAACGCGTGGTAAGTTGCCGGTGATCTACGACGACAAGGAACAGTTCCTGATCGGTGGCAGCAAAACCTTGCGGGAATCGGACGACGACGAAGTGACCTTGATCTCGGCAGGAGCGACATTACATCAATGCCTGGCCGCCGAGGAAGAATTGCGTGCCGAAGGCCTGGCAGTGCGAGTGATTGATTTGTACTCGATCCAGCCACTCGATTTAGACACGTTGCGTGTGGCTTCCGAAGAGACCTCGTTGCTTATAACCGTGGAAGATCATTTCGCCGCCGGTGGAATCGGAGAGGCGGTCGCGGCGGCGTTGTCGGACCAACCAACTCCGATTCGCTCTTTGGCGGTTACCGTTCGTCCTCGGAGTGGAAAGACGGACGAACTGTTCGAGCTGGAGGGAATCTCGAAAGCTAATATTGTCAAGGTGGTCCGCGAGGCCTTGGCGACGCAGACCGAAGTCAAAGTTGGATAGCGTATGATCCCGGCAGAAAGCTCGTGACTGTGATCCGAACTAAGCGGCTCGCAGTTCGTGCTCCATGTTGGATAGAGCCATCATCAGTTGGCTCCATTCGCTCACGATGTTCAAGGTTTCGTATTCGACGGTATCCTGGTTTTCGAAGCCACGTTCGCTCAAGCGAATGACGTCTCCCAGCACCATAGATCCTGCAGGTTCCACTTCAGGCAGATTATCCACATCCAACTCCTCTTCTTCGTTTGGCAGAATATGTTCCAGGGACCGATGCACGGCCCACAACGCGGCACGGCGAGCATCCGCAGCATCGACGATCAAACGCAGGGTTCCCGATTCAACGTAGAACTTGGCCATGATTAGTATCCTTCCGTGTATTGTTTTAGGGTTCTCGATAACTTGATTGCCTCTTGGGCAGTAGTAGTTATCGCGGGCCTGATGACACGTCAGGTCAAAGCCAGAAGAAATTCCGCCGAGGCGCTGAAAATGGCTGAGATTGCCGAGAAAACGGGTGATAGCATCGGCCAGCGATGCGCGCATAAAAAAGGAGACGGACTAACGTTCTGCCCCAAACTACATGCTCCGAAGAGCATCGCTGGTACGTTATTCCGTCTCCTGGACTTTCGTCAGCGCTCACCAGGAAGCAAGTTGCGACGTCTTGTCGCGGAACGGATGCATCCTGCGTCCTTTGCCTCCTCTTGCCGATCGCGGAATCGGCATTGTGTTCTGAATGTGAGCAAGTCGTTCGATCGTTTTCTGCCCCCAGCAACGATCGACGAAGTTACTTTTGCTCATTTGCGGTTGCGCTGCAATAGATAACCGTCCCCCTCCTGGCATAATGCGGACACCCGACTAGCAGATGGGGAAAACAACGGGTCCACGAAAAAACGCAGTTGTTAAGGAAGTCGGATCTGTTTCCTCCTTAGCGAAGGCTGCCCCAGACCACATTTCCACTTCCACAAACAACTGCGTTTTCGGATTCCTTCGAAAAGGAAATCCTATTGATCAACCAGGATTGGCCACGAGACTCGTGGTTTGAATGGCTCCGGATCGTTGCCGATCGGAAAGCTCTGCCTTTTGTACTTTAGAAGATCGGGTGCCTAGCGTGATGACGTCCACTGTCAAAACGCGCAGCTTCAAAATAGTACGGATAACCACAGAAAAATCGCGGTCAGATAGAAGAATTCATCGAGGCCGATTCGACGATGCAGTCGGTCATTTGATTCGACTCGTCGACCAAGATTACACGGGGCTGATGTCCCTGGATTTCGGCGTCAGTGTACTGGGCATAGCACACGATGATCACCAAGTCGCCCGGGTTCACCAGGTGGGCCGCTGCCCCGTTGATACCAATCACACCTGAGCCCGCTTCCCCCGGAATGGCGTACGTCGTCAGCCGCTGCCCGTTGGTGACATTCAGAACATCCACCTGCTCGTGGGGCAAAATCTGAGCGGCCTCCAGTAGATTGGAGTCGATGGTGATACTGCCAACGTAATTCAGGTCGGCCTGAGTCACGGTAGCGCGGTGAATTTTGGATCGGAGGAAAGTACGGAGCATCCCAAATGCTTTCGTAGATTCAAACCTGTCGCGGCGAGGGTGCCGGTTCCAGGCTCGGGGAAGCCACTATCAGCATGGCTAACATCAGCCAAGCCTTAGATTATATCGGATAATGGCAAGAATGGAAAAAGCCCCCAGATGGAAACCTGGGGGCTTTTTTGAGTTTGGATTAGCTGGGATATCGGTCAAAAAATAAAATACAAGGCAGATAGGTTTTGCTATTCCAAACAAGTGTCTGCATCTGCTTCCACGCAAATTGGCGAGGAATAGTGCATTTGAGCAATCTTCCAACCGCAGTGATCTTGGATCATGACGGCTGTAATTCGCAAAGGTAACTCCGCTTTACGGTAGCCAGCTTGGACATAGAGATAGCAGTCGGTAGCGAGCCAGGCAACCTGACCCATGGTCGACACGCTTCTCCAGCCAAATCGCATCCGTAAGGTGTCTGTTTGCTCCCAATCTCGACGCACTTGTCCCCAGATGGCAGCTGCACCGACGTTACGTTCGTCACTGCCACTACCGAGAACTACAGCATCTCGATCTGAACAAAACAGGCCCAGGAGTCTCCCCTTGTCGCGGCATGCGTAGGCGTCTGCGAACTGGCGCAGCACACTCATCACATCCGCTTCTACCGAAGCAGTTGCGTACACGACAATCTCCCTGTCATGCGCGAGCACGTTTTGACCAAACGTGGCCTGAGAGAAGAAGCAAGTTGAATAAGACAGTTTCGAGGAGAGGTCAGATATAAGGAAGAGACAAAAACGACTCTGAATTGACCTTGCAGGAACCGCTTGAAACTAGCTCGATCGCCGAGGCATCTGGCTGAAACGCACTCCCTAAGGAACCCTTTCTCTACCCACAATATCGAGGCGGACATCGCAGATAAAGATTTGCAGAAAAGGATAAGGCACAGACAGGATTTTAATGTTCCCATCTTGTCTTCTCCAAGAACAATCGATCGGCTTGCGCGGATTAAATCAGAAAGATTTCTCTGGAAATCCGTTGCGCACAATTTAGTGGCGTGCAAAGTTTCATTAGACGGCGACGTTTATCGCCTATGTGGGGTATAAGTATTACCACGCGCAAACTAGGGTTTTCTGTGACCTACACTTCTACGCAGGATTGCGCACTTGGGCATGGGTGAGCGCGCTGCGCACTGGCTGACAATCATTTCCAGTCTTATGTGTGGGAAGGCCCGCCGTGGCGAGCGAGAAGAACTCATTGGTCCAAACTTGGCTTTTGCCTTTGGCTGTCCTGTGGAGCGCGTTTTTGCTGTTTCAGGTCCAGCCTCTGATCAGCAAAACCATCTTGCCCTGGTTTGGGGGCAGTCCGACCGTTTGGACGACCTGTATGCTCTTTTTTCAGGTCTTCCTCTTCGCGGGTTACCTTTATGCGCATTTGTTAGCAACGTGGTGTCCCCGTCGCTGGCAAGGTTTAGTTCATGCCGGATTGATGCTAGCAGCCTTGCTGTTGATGCCGATTTCCCCAAGTGAAGAATGGAAGCCGCCAGCAGATGCCTGGCCGGCGGGCTATATCTTGCTGCTTCTGGTCTCGCACCTGGGGCTACCTTACTTCTTGCTCTCGGCCAACGGACCGCTGCTGCAACATTGGTTCAGCGAGATCGCCCCCGGCAAAGTGCCTTACCGACTGTATGCCTTGTCGAACATCGGGTCGCTGGCCGCTCTGCTGACCTATCCGTTTGTTGTCGAACCGAACTGGACGTTGCCGATTCAGTCTGGGGCTTGGAGCTGGGGCTACTTCGGTTTCGCCCTGATCCTGCTGCCGATTGCCTATAAGATCTCACGCCTTCCGATCGAAACGATGTCGACGGAATCGAGCGAATCGACGACGGAAGGTGCCGACGAAGCCGCCCCAAGTTGGAAGACGATGGCGGCCTGGGTTGCGCTGCCGGCGTTTGCCTGCATCATGCTGTTGGCAACGACCAATCACGTTTGCCAAGACATGGCGGTGGTCCCTTTTTTGTGGGTGGTGCCATTGAGTCTTTACCTGCTGACGTTCATCTTCTGCTTCGATGGTGATGGCTGGTATCGCCGGGGATGGCTCGGCTGGATGACCATTGGCAGCATTGTGCTGATCAGCGCCTTGCAGCTTCTGGGCGGAATGCTCGACATTGCCTGGGTTGCGGTATCGTACTTCGGAGCGATGTTCTTCGTCTGCATGATCTGCCACGGCGAACTGGTTCGCTTGAAGCCTTCGCCACGTCATCTGACATTGTTCTATCTCACGATTTCCGCCGGTGGAGCAATCGGTGGTTTGTTCGTGTCGCTCGTTTGCCCGATGATCTTCTCGCAGTATTACGAGATGCCGTTGAGCTTGATCGTTGCGTTCGGGCTGGCGATGTATGTCACCGTGACCTCGGTCGAGAAGCAGTTTGGCTCGGTCCCTCTTTGGTCGATGGGGCTGATGTTTCTGGGCATGTTGGCGATGTTGTCTGGCCAGCTTCGCGGTTTTCAGTCGGACTACCTCGAGTCGCGGAGAAATTTCTACGGAGTGCTGAACCTCGGTCAGGTTCCGACCGCCAATGGCGAGTCGATCTTGGCGATGTACCATGGCCGGATCATGCATGGGTTTCAGTACCAGTCGCCGGAGAAGCGTCGCAAGCCAACGTCCTACTATGCGGAAGACACCGGCGTCGGCCTGACGATGGCTCGCGTACCGCAGGCAGAAGGCAAACGGGTAGGCGTGGTCGGACTAGGAGCCGGAACGCTGGCCGCGTACGGCAAGCCGGGCGACTACTTCCGCTTTTACGAAATCAACGACGATGTGATCGAGATGGCGGAGGAGTCGTTCACTTACTTGAGCGATTGCCTCGCCGAAACCGACATCGTGCTGGGCGATGCCCGGCTTTCTCTGGAGCAAGAGCCCGACCAGAAGTTCGATGTGCTGGTGCTGGATGCCTTCAGCGGCGATGCGATTCCGACGCACCTGCTCACTCAGGAAGCATTCGAGATCTATCAGCGTCACCTGGCCGATGACGGCGTGCTGGCGATTCATGTCAGCAACAAGCACCTCGACCTGCGGCCGGTCGTGTTGGGAACGTGCGATCAATTCGACTTCGAGACGCTTTACATCACCACGGCTCCCGATGCCGCCACCCAGGCCACCGGTTCGCAGTGGATCATCGCGTCGAAGAACTCGCAGTTTCTCTCGGACGACGCCATGCAATCGGCGACGACGAAGCTAGGTCCGAAGATGGTTTATGCCAAGCCTTGGACCGACAACTTCAGCAACTTGTTGGAAGTGCTGAAGTAGGTCTACAGAATCTTGATGATCACCGCCGTTAAATCATCTTGAGGCTGCGGCGCGGAAGAGAACGCGATGACTTCGCTGTCGAGCGTTTGCACAATTTGGCTGGCCGATTGCTGACGATGATCGGCGATGAGATCGCCCAGTCGCTGCATGCCAAACTGGCTGCCATCTTGTCCGACCGTTTCGTGAATGCCATCGGTGCACAGCACGAGAACCTGGCCGGAACGAAGTTCTTCCACATTTGGTTCCGGGAATTGGAAGGTTGGTAGAACGCCCAGCGGGGGGCCGCTTCGTTCCAGTTCGTGGTGGCTGCCATCGACGTCGATCAGCAGGCCATTCTGCCCTGCCCCGAGATACGCGAGTCGATGCTTTTGCAGGTCGAGCTCCACGACGATCGCCGTCATGAAGTCGCCAGTCTCGATGTCGTCACTGATCACCTTGTTCCAGGTATTCAAGATCGGCTGACATTCTTTTCGCGTGTGCGAGATACCGCGAAAATAAGACCGCGACGTCGTCATCAGCAGGGCCGGCCCAAGACCATGCCCACAAACGTCGGCGACCGTTACCAGCAGACGATGGTCGTTGATCTGAACGAAGTCGAAGTAGTCGCCACTGGTCCATTCGGCTGGCCGGGTCAGAAAAGCGATCTCCAGCCCTTCCATCGAAGGCGCACGATGCGGCAGTAGGTTCGCTTGCACTTTCTGGGCGAGTTGTAGTTCTTCGCGACTATGCTGCACTTCGCGATTGAGTAACGCGTTTTCGCTTGCTAGTAAGGCCCTGGCAGCTTCGTTCTCTTTAAACAGTGGCTCGATCGTGCCAATGCCGGCAAAGAACAAGATCGAGGTCAGCAGCGTCGCCAAAGTTTGCACCCAGAGGGTGGGCTCCCAGACGATCGTCTCTGGCGGGTTCCGGTAGGTGTCGATCAAGCTGGCACCGATCCAGAAGGTCATCAAGATGCCGGCACCCGAGATAAACAGCCAGGCATAGCGACGACGATAGATCGCATTGAGCCGCAGTGCCATGACGACTGCGACCAATTGAAACAGAGCGGCGAGTGCCAGAACGAGGGTGAATGCCATGTTGCTGCCGTTTCCGATTCCTTCCGGCGAAGGGATGAGGCCAGTTCCCCACGATTGTCAAGGATCGTTAGGCGGTCGGCAACTTGGCAGAACGGACGATTCGCGAATCTTCGCGCGGAAATCGATTTCACCTGCTTTCGGCTACTTGGCAGTGATCGGCAGTCGGAGCGTGATTTCACTTCCTTTGCCTGGGGCACTTTCGATCTTGATCTCACCGCTCAGAAGATCTGCCTTCTGCTGCAGGCTTCGCATTCCGTAGCCTACTAGCTTCACCGTTTCCAGGTCGAAGCCGATCCCGTTGTCGATCACTTTGCCGACGAGCTGGTCATCTTGTTGATGCAGTGCGACGACGATCTTCGAGGCCTCGCTATGCTTGCGTGCGTTGGTGATGCACTCTTGCAGGAAGCGGAACAGCGTGGTCCGTTGCCAGGGAGATAGCGAAGGAAGCTCGGTATCGACTTCCAACTCGACCGTGGCCAGTGACGTCGACGGCAGCTTGAGGAACTCGGCCAAGGCCGCTTCGATGCCCTCGTCATCGAGCTTCTTGGGGCTGAGGCCTTGGATCAGGCGTCGCGATTCGGCCAGGGCTTCTTCCAGGATCGCCCGGCAACGTTCAAGTGCCGTCGGATCGGGCTGCTCGTGCTGGTACGACTCGAGGAACAGCAGTGCGGCCGTTATTTGCTGGGTCAGCCCGTCGTGGATTTCAAATCCAATCGATTGCCGCCACCGCTCTAAATGGTCGATGTAACGCCAGAGGTTGGCCTGGGCCTCGCGGCTTAGTGGCGGCGTCCCACCGGTTTCGATATCTTGAGAGCCGGAGGGGCTGGCCTCTTCGGCACTGTCCGAAAAAGGCATCGGGTTATTCACGAAATGGGGATTCATAATCTCACGTTGGCGCTAAGCTAGGTGCGGTCATAGATCCAAGAGTTGCAGCCCGTCGCCGGTCTGCCAATGCCCCTCATCCGACATGGTACCCCCATGTGGGTGGATCGTTTAGCGCAATTCTGCTCAATGAGCTGAGAATTTGCGAATTGGGCAGAAAACTCCGACTCAACTTTGTTTCTAGAAAGCAACTGTATGGAGCCATCGATCGCAATCCAAGCTTTGGAAAGCAGTAACGTCGACGAGAGGCGGCAAGCCGCGGAGGCTTGTGCCAAAAATACCGACTTGGCCCAGGCCGCTGTGATTCCTCTTTGTCGATGCTGTGCCGACGACGACGAACAAGTCAGCGAGTGGGCGAACGGTGCCCTTGAAGAGTTGGGACCGCCTGCCAAAGAAGAACTGCCCGCGTTGATCGATCTCTTAACTGCCGCAGCGCCAACGGCTTATTGGGCGGTGACCCTGGTTGGCCGGCTCGAAGAAGCTGGCTCCCCTGCCCTGCCCCAGTTGGTGGCTGCGATCAATCAACCGGAAACCCCGACCGAAGTCCGCGATCGTGCGATCTGGGCGATCGGCAAGATCGGTTCGGGCGATGCGTCGGTACACGAGGCCTTACAGAAGGCAGCGGCCAGCGACAATCCTCGAACGGCCCGGCTTGCTGCAAGTACGCTCGAAAAGCTGTAAGTCTTTGACTTGCAGCTGATCTCTTACGGCGCGACCGCATCGACCTCTCAGCCGCTGCTAGCGGTTCGCGCCGGGTGCCTTCTGAAAAAGAACCATGCGGCAACGCTTTTCCTGCTTTCAACGCAGTGACTGACCTGGAAGCGTTCTACACGTTCCGCTAAGGTTGCCCCGCATTTGTTGGGGAATAGGCCGAAGGATGGCCTGCTTTCCATCACGGATCGACACCGCACATAGCAAGGAGGCTTCTGGTGCGTGCTCTTATTTTTTCGTCGCTGGCGTTTCTCGTAGGTCTATTTGCCGCTACTGGCTGCAATGTCGAGCAGATGCTGGAGCAATTGCCCCAGACGCCTGCTGGTGGGACCACCGTGGCCGCGCAGCCGGGCGAGTCGATTCGGATTGCCAGCTTCAATATCCAGGTCTTCGGACAATCGAAGATGGATAAGCCCGAGGTGATGCAAGTCTTGACCCAGGTGGTCAAGTCGTTTGATGTCGTCGCGGTGCAAGAGCTACGCAGCAAAGAACAAGACGTCATTCCACGTTGGCTGGAAATGATCAACGCCGATGGTTCGCACTGGGCCTCGCTGGTTGGGCCTCGAATCGGTCGAACGGTGAGCAAAGAGCAGTACGTCTTCTTGTACAACACCGCCAAGATCGAGTTCGTCGAGAAGAGCGATTTCACGCTCAACGATCCGCTCGACCTGCTGCACCGCGAACCGTATGTCGCTTCGTTCCGTGCCCGCGTTCCTGAAGGCGTACAGCCGTTCAGCTTTACATTGATCAACATCCATACCGACCCGGACGAAACCGACCAGGAATTGGACGCGTTGGCAGAAGTCTATGAAGTGGTCCGTCAGGCGAACCCGAACGAAGACGACGTGATCTTGCTGGGCGACTTGAATGTCGACTACACCAAGCTCGGAATGCTCGGCAAGATCCCAGGTATCTTTGCTACGGTCCAAGGTACGCCAACCAATACGCTGCAAACCAAGAGTTACGACAACATCGTCTTCGATCGACGACTGACGACCGAATTCACCGGCGACGTGGGCGTGCTCGATCTGATGACCGCTTTCAAGCTGACCCAGGAACAAGCCAGCGACGTTTCGGATCACTTGCCGATCTGGGCTACCTTCACCGCGGCCGAAACAGGCTCGGGCTCGGTGGCTTCCGCCGCGGCTGGCACCACGCGTTAAGCAAGCAATCGACGAGGTTTAGTCCTCGTAGGTATGCATCGCATGAAATTCCTTCGGCGGCTCGTACGGTTTTAAATCTTTGGCCAGATAAGCGTTCTGGCTCTTGAGATCACCGCGAATCAAATAGTAATGAGGTTCGCGGTGGTAGTCGCTCCAGCGGATCGCATAGATTCGGCCAGTCGACATCTTGTCGCCATCGACCTGGTTGGCCAATTCGACGATCTCACCCATCTTGTACTTCGGCTCCGGCAATTCTTCCACCATGACAGGGCGGGCCCTTAGCGTCACATCGCCGTAGCTTAGCTCGTACCAATCGTCATTGGTTGCTTCGCGACGAAAGATGACATCGCTCGGAATCAGCCCCTCGGCCTTATGACGATCTTCAGGATGAATCCAGTCGTCGCCATCTTCCGGCCAATGTGGGAACATCACCCAGCTAACCGGCGGTTTGACAGGAAAGGTCTCGCTGTGTTGGATGGAATTTGAATCGTCCATGGTCGGCAATCAGAAGAGGTGGTGTCGTCGTTAGAATGCTTCCTTCATTCTAACGAACCAATTGCCAGACAAGAAATAACACAAGGTGGTTGCCCCGAGTCGAGACTTCAAAGGCAACCACCTTGCTGGACACGTCGTGGTGTATGTCGGAGTTTGGCTTATTCCTGGGCCTGGGTCAGGTCGTAGACCAATTGCGGTGGTGGAACCTTGGCCGCGATCTGCTGGAAGGCTTCCAACATCTGGGCTTCCAGTTCGGCAATGGTCGAACCCCCTGGCACTGCGATATGAATCCCGCCGCACGCACCGGCGATGGCGGTCATCAGTTGTCGGTCAGCCGAAGCACCCACGCTCATCGTATGCACGGTCACTCCTCGCTTGTGGGCTTGGACCGCTTCATACAAGGCATACTGCTTCGAGCGGTCGCCGGTTGTGTAGTCGGCCCGGCCGTCGCCGTCGTAGTCGGTGACTTCATTCCAGTTCCAGTTTCCGGGCAGGCTCCAGCCGTTTGGGTATTGGTTGGCGTTACCGTCAGTCATCACCACCATCGTCGGACGAGCCCCGTGACGCGAGTGATCCAGCAGAAGCTGATTCGCTTCCTTCACACCGTAACCCATCGCCGTGTAGCTACCGTAGTGTCCGGCTTGCTTATGACGCTGAATGGTATCGAGTGTGTCGTACTCGTCCGAAATCCAGTTGCCATTTAAACTGGCGTAGGTGTCGCCATCGTTCAGCGTATGTTCCACTCGCGACGATTCGTCGTAGGAAACGATACCGACTTCATCGCCAAAATCGAGTTCTTCCAGGAAGTCGAGGAACAGCGAGAAGCCGTTCTTAATCGCGTGAAATGGATAGTGTGGCGACTTCCACAAGTCCTGCGTTTCGTAGTTGTGATAACGGTTGGTCAGCAGGTAGTCGACAAAGTTCAACTTGCCATACTTCTGCCGGTTTCCGCTGCTACTGGAAACGTTGTTGCGGCAATAGTTGATGAACTCGTCCCAGCTACCACGCGAGTACGGATAGTTCAAGTTCGAGAGACCGAAGGCATCTTTGACCGCGCTGTTGGTATCGCGGAATTCTTCGCCGTTGCCGGTCGCGTTGCCGGCCCGGACGTAGACCCGATCGATCTTACGACCATTGTAGCTGCCGGTTCCCTTGAAGGTTCCACTGGTGCCACTGGCGTTGAAGGTCTGGGTACGGCCGTTATCGAAGTAAAGGATCACGCGTTTGAGCGTCTTGGTCGATTTGACAAAGACTTCGCGATCTTTGAAAGTCACGGTGTTTCGAGGTGCGCCACTGTTGGTCGGAGGAGCACCCACAATGGTCAGGTAATCTTGTTCAAAGGTCAGGCTACCAACGTTCGGGTTCATCGAGTTGAAGATGTCGACCATGTTGTTCTCGATGCTGTCCTGACCAAGACGCCCGATCGAGGAGTAACGGCTGTCGTCATTCATCGAGCCCGAGAAGTCGAGCACCACGACCATGTCGCGTGCTTCGACGAAGGCGATTGCTTCCGCTTTCAAGTCGATCGTGGGCTTGCCGACGGCCCAGCCGAAGGCGAGGGCCAGCGAACTATCACGGGCCGCCATATCAGGCTGATCGCGGTGAGCGACCACTTTCACGACGTTGTATGGCCCTTCGTTCCAGTTGATGTCCCACTTGCCGGTGCCTTCGTTGTAAGTTCGTTTGCCAAAGATCACATCGCGGGAAGGGTCAATGTAAACGCCATTACGTTCCGCCACGTCGACTGCCATCTCGCGAGCATATTCAAGCGAGATGGAATTGGGATCGCCTCCCTGAGGAGCATCCTGAACGGCGGACGTAATTTCCTGCGAAGCCGCCAATGCCGCCGCGTCGACCGCGTTTTGCAAGCGGGTTTGTTCCATCGCGATCAAGCCCGAGTCGATCCCGAGCGAAAGGAATGCGAACAGAACGATCATCACGAAGGCCGCGAGCACGATGAACACACCACGCCGAGGTTGTGCTGGCTTCAGCCGGAAGTGTCGTTTACTGGCCATGACTCTTATCTCTCTGTACCTGCGGGGGAGTTCAGTCGGCGTTGCCAACTGGTTTTGATTGGGGGCGGAACGGACACGCAAGAGAACTGATGACTATTGAACAATCGTCGACCGCGTGTTGCGGAAGATTACGGCCGTAGACAGGTCGTAATCTACTCCGTCAGGTACAGGCATTGCGGCTACCTCCGAAAACGGAAGGGCAATGCGTACCTGAAATAAGTCGAGATCGTTATTGGGATCATCCAGGTCGAAGGATTCGCCCGGCTTGTTGGCCGGTTCGATCGAGATCTCAAGCTTGTCGGGGTTGTACCCGGCAGCTTCGAGACTGCTTCGAATGTCTGCGATGATCTTGTCGTTCGAGCGTAGTCCGCTGGAAACCCAATCGGCGCGATCCATGGCGCCAAGTCGAGCCCCGTCGCGAGCAGCCTGGGCTAGTTGCGAGTAAGTATCGAACAGCCGGCTGGCTTCCAACATTCCCAGAATGAGCGTCAAGAAGACCGGAGCGATCACGGCAAATTCGACCGTCGCTGTAGCCCGTCGGTTATTGAGTGCTCGTCTTCGCTTGAATAGGTTCATGGCACTGGGTAGTGGAAAAGAAGAATTAGATAAAGCACTAAAGTGCGTAAGTTGCTTGTCTGAAAAAGCGTCGTCAGTTCCTGTCTGGGATTCGTCAGCCAGAGATTATTCGTGACGAGTAAAGGTCTGGCCGCTGAGCGTGACACCGCCCAGCCAGGGTTGAGGGATCAGCGAAACCTCGCCGTAAGGGATCGAGGCGCGGACCATGAACATCTGTCGTGGTTCCGCGTTTTCGAGTTCGATATCAGGCATTGCCTGGAAATCTGCGTTGGTTTTCGGAGCATCTCCACCGGTGTCGAACATGCTCGCGTCTTTAATCTGGATGTTGACCATCGCAGGATTAACGGCACCGCCCATGCGGTCGCGGGCATATTGTTCGACCTGAGCGGTTGTCGCTCCGGTCGCGGAACCCCAGCGAGCAGCCGTTCGGCAGGCATTCTTCAGCACGTTGTTAATCATCGTGGCATGGCCAAACTCGATGATCGCGAACACAAACATGAAAAAAACCGGCATCACGAGTGCAGTTTCCACAATCGTAGCGCCGGTTCGCTTGCCCTTTTTGTCATGCGAAAAGCAGGATACCCGACGTGAATGCGGACGCGGTCGCCACATGGCGAGAGCCTCTTCAATGGTGTGCGGCAACGCCGCGGTTTCGTGTTAAGAGAATTGGTTCCGTAACAACCGCACTTGACCCCCTGAGCAGACGCATCAGAGGATCGGGATTGGTTGCTATTGAAAACCTAGGTCACGAATCTATCTTGTGCGGAAAGAAATTCTGGGGATTCAGCGCAATCGCTCGTCCCGGCGCACTAACGTGAGATATGCCAACCGCTTTCCAAAGCCGTTGCGGTTGGCCGCGTACGTCCTACGAAGATAAAAGCGTTACGGGCCTTCTTCCTGGGCGACCGTATCGACCAGCACCAGGATCGTGCCGGTATCTTCGTTGTAAGCGTAAATTTCGTACCAGCGAAGCTTCGCCAGTTGGATCCGGTTGTCCTGCAGCATCTGCTTGAACTCAGCATAGGTCGGCGACTTGCCGTTCACAGCTTTGTACTGCTGCAGTTGATGCTTCAGCCCCAGCGTGCTCGCCTGGGCGGCCAGGGTGAAGTAGCCCGAAGCGGCCTGGCTCAATGGATCGGTGCCTTCGATTTTGCCATCTTTCACCTCGATCCCTTCTTTCATCAACCACTCTTTGGCGTTGACGATCTCGTCGGTAGTCTGGTGGATGACACCCTTCTTGGGCTTCGATTCGGCCGGCGGCTGTGCGGTTGGCGATACGCCCGGAGGAATCATCGTCTCAGGAGTGAGAGCCGGTGGGGCGCCTCCGGAGGCTGGTTCGTTGGTCGGTGTCGAATCCCCAGAAGCTGACCCTTGGGCCGGTGCCGACTGGCCGGAGGGTGGGAGATCGACCAGCGGTTCGCCTTCGCAACCAACCAATGCCAACAACGCAACGCAGAGAAAGATTCGAGTCATGGAGAAAGAGCCAATCCAATGAAGAGGAATCGTCGAAAACCATGGGCTCTATTTTCCCCCCGAAAGCCAAGCGATGCAAGCAACTAGGACGAGGAAGACCGGGCCGCCTGGGAAGCACAGTAGCCCCCCACAAAGATACCCAGCAGACAGCCCAGAAATGCCACCGCCCCGATTCCCAGCAGAATGAAGCTGCCCAGCGCGATCCCCATCAAGGCGATAATTGCCGCCAGGTTGCCTATCGCCACGCAGTAAATCTGCCGCCGACGCCACTTTTCGATCGTTAATCGCTGCTCTTCGTTCATCTCTTCGGACCATGTGGGGTGCGCACCAGAGGGGAGCATGTTACTATAGACGCTTCTCAACAGTGCGTCTTTCCCTACTCCCTTGCTTGGACTTGCATGGCCAAACGTCGCCCCACCAATAAGAAGCCCAATCGTGGATCCGGCCCGCAATCGCAGCCGATGGTGGACACGCCGATGCGCATCATCGGTGGCCAACTGAAGAACAAGCGAATCGAGTACTCCGGCGACACGCGTACCCGTCCGATGAAGGAACGGGTCCGCGAGGCGGTTTTCAACCTGGTCGGCCCTTCAATCAAAGGAAAGATCGCCGTAGACCTGTTCGCTGGTACCGGAGCCCTCGGGCTGGAAGCAATCAGCCGCGGCGCGATCCACGCTCACCTGATTGAACGCCACGTTCCGACGTCTAAGCTGATCCGGGCCAACGCCGAAGAGCTGGAAGTAGTCGACCAGGTTTCGATCTACGCCCATAACTCGTTTATCTGGGTGAAGAAGGAACTGGATAATCTGCCGCGGACCCCTTGGGCTGTGTTTATCTGTCCTCCGTACGAGTTCTTTGTGTCGCGTATCGAAGAGATGGACAAGCAAATCAACACCCTGCTCGAGAGTGCTCCGGACGGAAGCGTGTTGATTGTGGAGTTCGATCAGCAGTACGACGGCGCGAAACTTCCCGACGCCGAGAACTGGGACGTCCGTGTCTACTCGCCGGCGCATGTGGGTATCTATCGAGTTACGGAAGAAGACGCGACCGACGAGCCAGCCGAATAAACGCCGGCAGCTTTGCTGGCAATCTCCCACCGAATGTGGTTTCTGACGCTATCTGCCTGCGCGTTTCGGTAGGCTCTCGCACGCTGTTTTCTGCTAGCAGTGCATCTTTCCAGGCAAGGTTTCAGATCCGCTCGGTCTGTGACCGATGTAGGGAGAAGACGGCTTAGTCCGAATTCACCGAGTGACGATGACCCCCCGGCGTATTCTCTTGAGCGTGAAGATTAAAAGGCGGATGAAATCCAAACGGCAATACCGCGTGTGGCTGGTATCAATACTGTTGCCCATGATCGGCCTGTCCGGTTGGGCAGTTGCTGCGCCCGTCGAAGAATCGATGCCATCGGTTCTCGAAGAGCCGGCAACGATGGCGCTGGAACCTCCGGTGCAGAAGCAGTTCCAGCCACTTTCTAAGGTTCCTACCGAACCAGCCCCGGCCAACCAAAGCCAGACCGTTCCGTCGGTCGCTCCGGGGATGGGGTTACCGGACCTGCGATATCTTCATCAGCAGCTACCCAAAGCGGTCGATAAGATCCGCGACATGTTGCTGCCGGTCGAAGCGCCTGCCGAGGCAGACCCGAACGACATCACCCAGCCGATGGACAAGCCGGTCGAGACGCTGAACACACCTGGCCTGGACGAGATGTTGCCTCCGGTCGAAGTCAGCCCCTGGCGAGACCCGACGATCGAAATCCCGCTGTCGCTGTCGCACAACCTGCCTAGCCTCGAGCGGATGCCACTTATCTCGTACAAGCCCGATACCCGCCAAGATGGCAACTTGTACCGCATCACCGACGATCCTGATAACGCGAGTGCCTCGTTCCCGTCGCTTGATCCACCTAAGGTTCTGCCGCAAGTCGATATGGCTCGGCCGCTGTCGTATCGTTGGCCTAAGACGCCACAGATCGACCAGATGCTCGGTCGCCTGGACGAGTACACTTCGGCCCGCAAATGGTCGAAGGAGCTTCGCAGCGCTCTCCGCCAATTGCGGGAAGAGTCGTCCATCGGTACCCCGCAAGCCACGCAGTATCTGCGAACCCTGTCGGACGTGGTGAGCCATGCCGTCCCGTTGGCCGAAGGGCTGGAATTGGGTTGGGAGCGAACCGATGTCTCGCAGACGTATTACGCCATGCTGCGTCGGCTTGATTTGTGGAACCAGGCCCATGCCATCATCTTAAGTGGCACGGAACTTCATGGTTCGCCAACCACGCTGGGCGATCTGCAGCAGCGATTGGAAGCGGCCGAAGCTGTGCTGCGTGATGGTGGCCAGCTATTGAGCTGGAGCGATTACCTTCGTTTCAAGCAGCTTCGTCAGGCGATGGATAATCCGACGCCGCAGCGGATGCAGGAAGTCGCCAGCCAGGTTCTTTCACGTCTGGAGAGCACCGATTTCGACGAGTCGCAACGGCAGTTGCTGTCGCAGCCACCGTTTGTGAACCTCGCCCACTCGCTCCGCCCTTGGTTGGGTATTTCGTTCAATCCTGAAACCACCTTGGCCACGATTGAACGATACGAGCTGGATCAATCGGCCGACGATGCCAAGCAAATCGCCATAGAAGCGAACTTGCTGCAGCATCACGGCCAGGAACCGATCATCGCTTATGGCCGCCTGATCGATCACACCTACCGCAACGCCAACGCCCGGTTCGAGGTCAGCCAGCAACTGATGCAGTCCTTCATGCCGGAATTGAAGCCAGACGAATCTGACGTCGACGATTTCATCCTGGGGGCACGCGTCCTGGGCCGAAGTCGGGCTGAGATGCACTTGAACGTTCGCCCAGTGCCTGACAATCAGCAGTGGCGAGTCCAATTAGAAGTGCTTGGTAACGTTGATAGTCGCACCCGTAGTTACTCGGGCCCAGTCACCATTTTCAACCGTGGTCGGTCCCGCTATCACGCGGCCAAGCAGGTCGTGGTGAACTCGAAGGGCTTCTGGGTTTCGCCTGCGGTCGCTAGGGCCGAAACGAGCACGAGCGTTGACAACCTGGAAAGCGATTACGATGGCATCCCGCTGATCGGCTCGATCGTCCGCAACGTGGCTCGCGGCCAGACCGAAGACAAGAAGTACGCCGCCGAGCAAGAAGTCGAGCGCAAGGTTCGTAGCAAAGCTGAAACGCAGTTGAACGATCAGCTCAATGGCAAAGTTCAGCAGTGGCAAGACAAGCTATACGTCAACGTGGTGGAACCGCTGAGTCGTTTGGGGCTCGAACCATCCGTGGTCGACCTGAACACCAGCAGTCGTTCGATCAGTGGTCGCTTCCGTGGTGCCGGCTCGAAACAGTTGGCTGCCCACACGCCGCGACCTAGCAGCCCGATCGGCAGTGTGATGAGTGTTCAACTGCATCAGTCAGGCTTGAACAATATGATCCGCCAGTTGCGACTGGGTGGACGCGAACTGACACCGCACGAGTTTCTGTATGAGATCAGCGCCCGCTTCCCGGCGATCCAGGGCGAAACTGAAGAACTGCCTGCCGAGGTGAAATTTACCTTCGCCATGGAAGATCCGATCCGGGTCGAGTTCAAAGATGGTCAGGCTCAGTTGACCCTTCGTATCGACGAGCTGAAGGTCGACGACAACCGCTGGGAAAACCTGGAAGTGTCGGCCCTTTATAGCCCGACCAGTGTCGACTACGACGCTAAGCTGGTTCGCGATAGTACCGTCTTCTTGACCGGCAAGCGGCTTGGATTCCGCGATCAGATCGCTTTGCGAGCTGTCTTCCTGAAGGTGCTCTCGAAGAAACACGAGATCCCACTCTTCCCGGAAGGTGCCAGTGTCGATCCACGATTGGCCGACTTCAAAGTCGATCAATTGGCACTGCACGAAGGTTGGCTGGCTTTGTCGCTGGGAACGAAGACGAAGAACCTGCAGCCCAACAAGCTGTACCGAGTGGCTGACGAGCCAGCTCGTTTGTTTCGCTAAGCCGAACTAGGCATCGACCCATTCGCGATGCCACAGCTCGAGAACCAACAGTGCCCAAAGCCGGGCACTGTGATCGAACTGGTTCTGGTCGTGCTCTTTCAGCAACGTCTCGACCGTATCACGTCGGAAATAACCGCGGCTCATCGCGGTTTCTGAGAGCAGCGTATCGTGCAGCAAACCACGAAGCTGATTGCGGAACCAGGTGTTCAGCGGCACACCAAAGCCCATCTTGCGTCGCTTCCAGATATTCGGCGGCAACTGATCGCCGAAGGCATGCTTCAGCAGGAACTTGCCGCGACCCATCCGCCACTTCCATTTCGATGGCAACCGGATCGCAAACTCGGCGAGTCGATAGTCGAGAAACGGTTGGCGACACTCCAAGGCATGCGCCATTGATGCGATGTCGACCTTCGTGTTCAAGTCGCATGGTAAATAGGTCGTCAGGTCGGCCAGCGAGGCCGCCGTCATCACGTCACGTTTGCCAACGCGTTTCCAGGCCGAGTTTAAGAACGCATACGGATCGACATCGGGTAGGGTTTCGACGAACTCGTCGGCGTAGAGCTCGCTACGACGCGTCTCGTTGAAGATGCTGATCCAGTCGAGGTAGCGTCGCCCTGGCGTCATTGCGATCGCTTCGGCGAAACGGCGAGCGCGCCTCAGTCGCGACTTTTGTGGGCCTCCGGCCGGAAGGAACTTCATACCGACCTTCGAGCCAAAGCGACCCACCGGGCCGAGCATGTCGACCAACGCCGCCAGACGAACGGCTCGGTAGCGATCGTATCCGGCGAACAGCTCGTCGCCACCATCGCCACTAAGTGCGACGGTGACATGTTCGCGGGTCATCTGGGCGACGTACCAGGTCGGGATCGCCGAGCTATCGGCGAATGGTTCGTCGTAGTGATGAATCAGCTTCGGCAGCATCTCGAGGGCATCAGGCGTGACTTGAAACTCGTGATGTTCGGTCCCCAGGTGAATGGCGACCTGGCGAGCATAGCTGGTTTCGTCGTATTCCTTTTGAGGGAAACCAATCGAGAAGGTCTTCACCTTCTGATCGGTCAGCTTCTTCATGGTCGCCACGACCAGCGACGAATCGATCCCGCCAGAAAGAAACGCCCCCAGCGGAACGTCGGCCTGAAGTCGCAATCGAACCGAATCGGTGAACAATCGAATCAGTTCCTGCTTGGCGTCCTCTAGCGAAATGTTGATCTCGTTCGAGAAGTCAGGCTTCCAGTAGTTCGTGACGGTGAGCTGCTTGCCATCGAAGGTCAGGTAATGCCCCGGAGGCAGTTTGTGGATGCCACGGAAGATGCATTGGGGATGCGGAACGTATTGATACGTCAGGTAGGCATCGATCGCGCCAGGATCGATCTCACGCGAGACACCAGGTACCTGGAGGATTGCTTTCAGTTCGCTGCCGAACAGCAAGCGGTCGCCTTGGATGGTGTAGTACAGCGGCTTCTGCCCGAGGCGATCGCGTCCCAGCACGATTCGGCGATGCCGTGCGTCCCAGATCGCGATGGCGAACATGCCATTGAAGTGCGAGAACAGTTCCGGCCCTTCATCTTCGTACAGATGAACGATCGCTTCGGTATCGCTGTGGGTTTGAAAGGTGTGTCCGGCACCTTCCAGGCGGGCTCGCAATGATTTGTAGTTGAAGATCTCGCCATTGAAGACGGTCCACACCGACTGATCTTCGTTGGCCAGCGGTTGATGACCGCCGCTGAGGTCGATAATCGAAAGCCGACGATGCCCGAGTCCGATCCCTGGCACCAGACCGTAAGGCTGAAGATCTCTCGGCGAGCGGTGATATACGCCGGAGTCGTCCGGACCGCGATGCGACAAGCTGTCGGTCATCCGCCGGAGAACTTCTTCGCTCACCTCGTTTTCAGGAGAAACCCAGAACGCGCCCGCGATGCCACACATAGATGGTCTATTCAGATCCGTCGCAAAGAGGTGTGGCTTCCGCTCGCATACGGGCCTTCACCAGCAACTGGTTCAACTGGATGAGTTCTTCTTCGGTCATATGACCAAGGTTCTGCTTGTGGATTTCAAGCAATGGACTGCGGATCGTTTCGACCAGTTGGCGCCCCTTGGGGGTGATCGAAATCATGACCACGCGGCGATCGCTTTCGCTGCGATTGCGCTCGACCAGTTGGGCCTCGGCCAGACGGTCGACCAGTCGCGTAATATCGGGAACGCGGGTGACCATTTGCTGAACGATCTCCAGGCATGGCAGCCCTTCGCCATGATGCGAATCGAGGATCTTCAGAATGTTGTACTGGGCACTGGAAAGACCATGCCGCTTCATCAAACGGCCAGGAGCGGCCGCGATCATGTTGTGCGAACGAAGCAGGTTCAGAAAGGTTTCCAGCTCGATCGACTCGAACGGCTGGTCCTTTTTCAGCTGCTTCTGCAGAATCGATTCGGGCAAAACGAAAAAACCTTCCAGCGAGAAGAATATTACGAGCGACTGTTTCTATTATTATCAGAAACCCAAGGGCATGGGGGCCCAGTAACAAAAAAGCCGCCGACATTCGCCAGCGGCTTTTTCTGTTGATCGCAAGGAAGTGATCCCAGGCGTCTCGCCCGAGAGCACTAGTCCTTCTTCAATTGCGTTTCGATCGCTTCCACCACCTTGGCGTCGTCTGGTTCGACTGGGGTCCGGAAACGGGCAACCACTTTGCCATCTTTGCCGATCAGGAACTTCTCGAAGTTCCACTTCACGTCGCCAGGATCGCTGTCGAAGCTCTTCAGCTTGGTGTACAGCGGCAGGGTGTCGTCGCCGTTGACTTCGACCTTTTCAAACATTGGGAAGGTCACATTGTACTTTTCGGTGCAGAAAGCACGGATGTCGGCGGCGCTACCTGGTTCCTGACCGCGGAACTGATTGCAAGGGAAGCCGAGGACCGTGAAGCCCTGGTCACCATACTTTTCGTACAGAGCTTGCAGCGGTTCGTACTGGGGAGTCTTGCCGCACTTGCTGGCGACATTCACGATCATGACCACCTTCCCTTTGTACTTGGAAAGATCGACCTTTTCGCCTTCCAGCGACTTCACTTCACCAGTCAAAACTTCATCGGCAGCCATGGCCGAGACCGAAAACGCAGCCAACAGGGCCAACGACGCAAAGACGGATAGAACCGACTTCATAAGAGGGACTCCTAACATATGCAGGGGGGAATTCTGGTTCTAGGCAGGACTTTGGCAACCAATAGTTGTGCCAACAGCCATGTCTTAGTGTACCGGTCGCGCAGGTGTCGAGGCAACAAACTTCTTAGGCAGGCCCTGCGAGATCCGGCAGGAAAGTGGCAGGAGAAAAAAAGCGTGGCAACGCAATTGCTCCCGCCTGGGTCTTGCATTGCCACGCTTGAGGTAGGCTCGATGGGGGGTGTTTCTAACCGGGGGGATTAGATGTCTTCGTCGTTGCCGTTGGAGTCGGCTTTGTACTGATCGCGTTCGCGACGAGTCGCTTCCAGGTCAAACATCAGGTACTTCATGTCCAACCGCAGTTGGCTGAGGGCTTCCTGGACCAGGGTATAGATCCGGCGACGACGACGGCTGTTTTCGATGACCTTGTTCACCGCTGGTTCCAACACTTCGCGATGTTCGGTTGGCAACTTGGCAATCATGATGGCCAGCTCAACCAAGTCCTTTGGCAATTCGTCTTGGGTGGTGGCTTGGTCTTCGATGCGTTCGTTGGCTTGGCTCATGATGATTCTCCGCAATTGAGTTGTTCGCTTCTGACACGATTATTTGCAGCCCTCGTGCCACGAACGTGCAAGCATCCAGTCTATGCGACCTAAACCACCAGTGGCAAACAACTTGTGGAAATTGCCAAAAAGTGGAAGCATTTCGACATGTGGTTTTTTTGCCTCGTGATTGATCTGGAATCCATTTCTAAATCTAGGTACAAGCACGACTTACGGCCAAAGAAACATCTTGTTGAATCCAGGAAACATTGGGCGTGAAATCACGTCACGCGGCAACCCCATTTCTGATCCTTCTGCTGGGCATGATGCTTGTTAGCAACATGACCGGCGTCCGCTGCGCGCACGGCGAAGTGATCGAGGACTTTGAATCTGCCGTCACGACCTGGCGTCCTTCCTCCGCCGACGCTCCGATCAGCCAGATCGAACATCAACGTAAGGTGGGCGACTCGCACATGGGGGCCAGCAGCGAACAGATTGTCGTTCGGCTGGGACAAGGTTCGTATGTTTACTATGGCCATACGGTCGCGCCAGCTCGCGTGGTGCCCGACCTGCAGTATTCGGTCTGGGTGAAGACCGATCGGCCAGGCATTCAGATCGCGGCCCGGGTTGTCTTTCCTCGGAGCCTCGATCCACGGACTCGACGTCCGATCACGACACGAATCTTGGGCGATCGCTGTAACCATCCGGACCGCTGGACACAGCTGGGCATTCGCCAGATCGACCGAATGGTTCACGAGCAAGTCACGGCACTCCGGCGCGAATACGGAGCCAAGTTCGATCCGCGCGAGGCGTATGTCGATCTGATCGAGTTGAATCTCTACTCGCAACCCGGCCTGATGCGGGTGCAGATCGACGACCTGGAAGGGGAAGGCCTACTCAACGTTCCTCAAACGCAAACCACCTCGCAGCATGTCGCCATGTCGGGAGGCATCCGTGGGATGTCTGGCACCACCGGGGCCAACGTGCAACTGGCACCGCCAAGGGCCGAGTCCGCCTCCAACGGTCAGGTCATCGAACTGAACGATCACCCCGCCGTGCCACGTATCATCGACTACAACGGCGAGCCGCTCGCGTTCCTGAAAGGACTTGGCTTCACGGCTATTCGAACCAGTCAGGCTCCTTCGCCGCGGCTTCAGCAGGAACTGCTGCGATACAACATGTGGAGCGTCAGTTCGCCGCCCGAAGGACGCGAGCCGAAAGATCAATCAGGCGTTCTCGCATGGGAACTACCCATTACTGACGGGGAAGATGGTTTCTCTGACTTTGCGATTCGCGCGGCTGACTTGCGACTGCTGGATGGTCGGAAGCCAAGGCCGGTCCTGGCGATCGCTCCGGGACGGGTACACGACTTCAGCCAGCACAGCGAGATCATCGCGTCGCGGCATCCGGTGCTCGGAACCTCGCAGACGCTGTCAGACTATGCCCGCTGGATGCAGTCCTGGAGTCTGTTCGCTTCTCCAAGTGTGACTCGCTGGGCAGTTGTGCCAACGCAATTTAGCCCGAACACGCAGCGGCAGGTTTCGTTGCTTTCTCAAGAGTCACAAGTTCCGATGGCGTTCCAGCCACAGCAGCTCGAGAAAGAAGTTTTCCTGGCACTGTCCAACGGTGTGCGTGGCATCGTGTTCGAGAGCAACACGCCGCTGAACTCGGATCACCCGGTCGACCTATCCCGGAGGACGGCACTCGACATCATCAATCGCCGGATGGAGTTGATCTATCCCTGGGTCGCTCAGGGAACACCACGTGACGGTGCGTTCTCGGAAGATCCGAATGTTCATGTATCGATGTTGGCGACCGATACGGCCATACTGTTGATCGCCGTGCGAACTAATCCGGACGATCACTTTGTCGTGAAGCCGCTGCCCGATCGAAAGGTGACGGTTCATGTGCGCGGCGTGCCGATGGCCGCTGAAGCTCATCGTATTGGTGACTCCGGGATTCATCCGGTCGATCACACACGCGGGCTGGGGGACATGCAGGTCAAACTTGAACCGGGTGAGCATGTCTCGTTGATCTTGCTGACGCAAGACCCACGCGTCGTTTCAGCGATCCGCGCTCGCAGCGAACGGCATCGTGTCGAGATCGTCCGCTTGCGAATGGAAGCAATCAGCCAAGAGTTTGAATTGGCTCGCAACGTTCAACAGCAACTAGAGTCCCCTTCCGATTCGCCGGCGATCAGTCGCGGGATCGATCAGGCCTGGGCCGACATTCGTCAGGCTCGCACGCTATTCGCCGACTACAACCTGCAAACAGCCTACGACTATATCCAAAAGGCGGAACGCAAGGTGGCCACCGTGCAGCGATTGCAGTGGGAACAGCTCGCGCAGCAGTACCGCTTCGCGTTGACCAATCCCACGCTCATTTCGTACGACCTGGTCCCGTTCGCTTCACGACTGCAAGGTAACCTGCAGTACCTTCGCCCTGGCGCCAATCACCTGCCAGGGGGCGACATGGAAGATCCGACCTTCGTGCTTTCCAGTGGCTGGATTCAGCAGATCATGCCCCAGCCAGGCTTCGACTCGGCCGTCGAGTTCTCGCCTCAGCAACCCCACGGCGGGAACTACTCCGTCTCGATGCGGGTCGCACCTGATGCCGATGGACTTTATGCCCGGCCGGAACAGGCACCCATCGCGGTACGAAGTGCCAAGGTCAAGCTGGAGCCAGATCGTCTGGTATTGGTGCGTGGATGGATCCGGATTCCTCAGGCTCTCTCCAAAGAGTCCGGCGGTGTGCTGATTCACGACTCGCTGGGGGGACGCGAACTCGGTTTGCATTTGACCGAGGCGACCGACTGGACCGAGTTCAGTTTGATCCGCGCGACCGGCGACGCCGACACGATGTATCTCACGTTCGAGCTCAACGATGTCGGTCAGGTCTTTCTTGACGACGTGACCGTATCGACCTATGAAGCAGGTCGCGGGCCCGAGATCGCTCCTGGTTTCCAAGAGACCGACGACGACCGATTCCAAACGCTTCAACCGTAGTTGCTGCTCGCACCATTGGCCAGGTTGCGGTAACATCGATGCTTTCCAGGTGTCGTCCACTTCATCGATAGAGCAGCGTCGTGATCTTTCCGATCTTCCTCGGAGAAATACCTATCCCCAACCCCTTGCTGGGCGGCCTGGTACTGGGCCTGATTGCCGTGGGGGTGCTGGCTTACTGGTTCGTCTGGCCTAAGAAAGACGAGCCGCCGGAGGTAACCCCAGTCGACATCGCCATCGACCCGATGGTTCCCTCGGGACCGAAGTCGCTACTGGGACCCGCCGTACGGGTCTACAACGTACCGGTGAGGATTGTCGCAATCGTCGTTGCGCCAGCAGGACGCGGTCATGACATCCTTAGCGAAGAGACTTTGCGAGGGCTGATGGAGAGCTTCTTGCCCCAGATGATGGATGTCGTACGAGCCCATCGACCCGACGTCTATCGCTGGCCTGGACAGATGAGCACGCGTGGTTTCAGCCAACGTTTCTTCGCCCAAGCCAATCTGCCAGGAGAGCATGGCGAAGGGACCCCTTGGTCGGCGATCGCTGGCCGTTTCGACTACCAGGGAACCGGCTATCTTGTCGGCCTGGTTGGTTGTGCCGACGAAGACAATCCCCTAGGGCATATCCTGGTCGAACAGAAGCAGCAATGGACTGACATCGTCCGCATTTCTTAAACGAATCAAACAGAACGCGAAACGACCATGAAACGTACTCCGGAACAACTGGCCGAAGATGTCCAAGCGATCTGGCAGGCGGGCGTCGACGCCGTTCGTAGCGACCAGTTGGTGTACGACGCGGTCGAAGTCGCCGGCGATACGCTGTACGTGGGCGATTCCGAATTTCATTTGCCGGCGATCAAACGCATCTTCGTGGTTGGTGGCGGCAAGGCGGGGGCCGGTATGGCGGCCGGCCTGCAGCGGTCGCTGGGGGAACAGGTTTTAGAGTCAAAGCACGTGCAAGGAATCTTGTCGGTGCCGGCCGACTGCGTGCAAGAGTTGTCGCACGTTCAGCTCAAAGCGGGACGCCCTGCTGGACAAAACTCGCCGACGGTCGAAGGAGTCGAGATCACGCGGCAGATCTTGCAGTTTTGCCAATCGATGACAGTGCACGATCTTTGCATCTGTTTGATCTCTGGCGGAGGTTCGGCCCTGCTCCCTTCGCCGATTGATGGAATCAGCCTGAGCGAGAAGCAAGACCTGACCCGGTTTCTCAGTTCCAATGGGGCGAACATCGAACAGCTTAACACGGTTCGTAAGCAGCTCAGTCGTTTTAAAGGGCATGGCCTGGCAATGCAGTGTCAGGCTGGCAATCTGGTCAGCTTGATCATCTCGGATGTGCTGGGCGATCCGCTCGACGTGATTGCGTCGGGGCCGACGGTGCCGAACTCAACGACCGCGGAAGATGCGTTGAACGTGTTACGATCATTCGGTGTCGATTCGATCGAGCGATTCAAGAACGTGATGAGCGTGCTCGAGTTGAAAGCGGAGCGTCATCCGCGTAACGATTCACGGACGACCTGTGGGGTGGCGAACTATGTCATCGGCAACAATGCCGTCGCGGTCGATGCCGCTGGGATCGAAGCCGAGAAGCGAGGCTACTCGCACGTGATGCATTGTTCGACCGGCATGGAAGGCGAAGCCGAGGAAGTCGGGCAGCATTTGATTCGCATGGGAATGAAGATGCGAAGCGAAGCTGGTCCCGATTGTCTGATCACCGGTGGCGAACCTGTCGTGCGACTGGCCGACGAAGCGGAACGTGGCGTGGGTGGTCGCAACCAACAGCTCGTTTTGGCTGCCCTGCAAGAGGCGATCGAGAAGCAACCGGCAAATCCGCTCGAGGGGATGGCGATCTTGAGTGGCGGGACCGATGGCGAAGATGGTCCGACTGATGCCGCGGGAGCCTGGATGGATGCCAGTTCGGTCGAGGCGATGCGGCAGCAAGGGCTCGATCCAGAGGCGTTCCTCAAGCGAAACGACGCGTACCATTTCTTTCAGCCGCTCGACCGCCTGGTGAAGACCGGGCCAACCCATACCAACGTGTGCGATGTGCGCGTGGTGGTGGTCGATCGGATTCAGCCGCAGCCGAAGTAGCGTTCATAAAAAAAGGCGACCTCAACATGTGAGGCCGCCTTCTTGTTTGGACGGAGACGAAAGGCTGGTGACTAGCCTTCGGTGACGGTCACTTTTTCCATCTTGTCGCCTTGTTCGATCGCATCGACGATATCCTGACCTTCGGTGACTTTACCGAAGACGGAGTGCTTGTTGTCGAGCCAAGGGGTTTCGGTGTGAGTGATGAAGAACTGCGATCCGTTAGTGTTCGGACCGGCGTTAGCCATCGACAGGATGCCAGGGCCGTCGTGCTTCAGGTCTGGATGGAATTCGTCGGCGAACTTGTAGCCAGGACCGCCGGTGCCGGTGCCTTGTGGGCATCCGGTCTGGATCATGAAGTCAGGAATCACGCGATGAAACTTCAGCCCATCGTAGAAGCCTTCGCCGGCGAGCTTTTCAAAGTTGGCGACCGTCTTGGGGACTTTGTCGTCAAACAGTTCCAGCTTGATGGTGCCCTTGTTGGTTTCGATGGTGGCGACTTTCATCGTCTTTCCCTTAATTGCGTTGGGGGTTCGTTTTGAGATTCGGCCTTCATTATAGCGCGTTCCTTTCAGGCCGATAACCGGGCATCTGACCGGAGTGGGGGATGGGGCGACCCAAGAAACGACCAAGGCCGAATCGTTTGATTCGGCCTTGGCTTGATTTCAACTCGCTGGGCGAGGGAGGGTAACTAGTCCCACCACCACTGACCAGCGGCCAGGTTATCGAGGTTGATATCCTTCTGCGTTTCGGCCAGTTCACCCTTTTCGTCCTTCTGGACATTTTCAGGGGTGAGGGCTTCTTTGGCTCGGATTTCGACACCACCGCCGATTGGGGTCAGCAGGCGATTGCCCTTCCAGATCGCGTTGACGGCCGTTTCGACCGTTTCTGGAGCGGCCAGGTTTTCGACTGGGAACGAATCTTCATCAGCGAAGACACCCAGGTCGAAACCGCTTTCCTGGTAGTAATCTTGTTCCTGGATGTAAGCGGCAGCGATCAGCATGTCGATCAGGTCTCGCAGTTGAGCGAAGACCGCTTCACGTTCGGCCAGCTCGCCATACTTCTTGGTGAAGGTCGAGGTGAACATGTAGCTCGAACGATCGACGGCATTCGTCTGCTGACGACCACCCTGCATGGTGACCATTTCGCTGGCACCGATCAGCTTGACCCCTTCGCCCATCAGTTCCATCGCCAGGCCATCTTCCGAAACCTTGACGCAGTCGTAGTTCGGGACGAAGTACCAACGCTGCATCGCGTTCGAGGCGATCGAGCCTGGTCGGGCCTTTTCGACGTAGCTAGGAATGTTGACGGGTGGCTGTTCCAGGCCAATACCAATCAGCTTCATGCGATAGTCGGCTTCGACCATCACGCGAGCGAAGTGCGTGTTTGGCGAGACGCCACGAACCGAAACGACCTGCAGGCCGAGGGCGTTCTTCATCGCACTAACGATGGCCTGGGTGTCGCCAGGACGAACGCTGGTTTGTGGGATCGAAGCGATCACCTGATTCAGCTTGGCCAGGCCTTCCTGAGTCGGGTCGATCGAAACACCGACGTCGTTGGTCCCCTTCGAGTAAGGAGCAAACGCACGCAGAGCGACGACCAGGTCGTCCAACTGCAGCGTGGCCTTACCGGAGTAAGTACCGACGTTCACGCCGTTCAGATCGCGAACATAGCCTTCGGCCGTACCGGCGATGACAATGTCTTTCGTGTCTGGGTAATAGAAGACGTACTGGATCTCGTTCAGACCAGCCAGGTTCTTCATTTCGTCTGGGATACCGCCACCCTTGGCAACCGCTTCCGCGACTGCTTTCTCGAGGCGATTGAGCGAGACTTTACGAAGCTTGCTCGGACGATTCAGTTCTGGTGGAAGAACCGAAGCGGCTTGCTGCACGCGACGACGCATCAGTTGACCCGTCGGATCGAGTGCGCGACGCATCTTCAGCACACCTTGGGCATCGACGAAGATACCAGCGGCAACGGTCGTGGTGTCATCGTCGTCGTCGTCGGTGGTCTGAGCGAAGGCGGTGTTTGCACTCAGCGTCAACATGAGAGCGACCGCGAGCAACGACCACAGCTTGATGAGTCGCAAGTCCATAGTAGATCCCTGGATGTGTTCTTAACTTGAGAAGGTGAAAAGACGGACGTACGTCCGGAGCACGGCCTGTTAGTAGTCTCCCACATAACTGGCATGCTGTCGTCGGTTTGTCGGTGGAAACTGGGTAAGTTTATCAGTGATCATAATTTGAGGAGATAGGAAAGGCAAGTAAACAGCGGAAAGACTGACAAAACCCTCCCCTCCTCTTCCATATCGAGCCGCACAACCGAAACGTTCTGATCTTTTGCAGCTCGAAAGCCCCGTCTCTGGGGGCTTTGTAAGGGGTAATCCTAATCCCTCAGCTTAAAAGTGTAGCACACGACTGCGCGGGAACTGCGCAGGATCATACAGGGGGTGAGTTGAGAATATCACCTCACAGATTGGCGACTACAAGATACCGTGAAAAATAGCGGTCTCGCCGTTACTTCTTACCAGCAAGTCAGTTCGAATGAATAGCGGCGGTTGGATGGCTTCACTTGTATTTGTATGAAACTGCGTGACTGCGTGAAATAATACATTGGAACTGCTTTTGCCCCGTCGCAGGTTCTTTTTTTGAAAGCCTTTGAGACGATCAGGCCGAAGTTCGCATCCCGCCTTTGGCGGGACGTCTGAGCAAGAGCTCGAAGTTGCCATCTCCTAGCAGTTCATCGATACGGGTACGCATCTCTGGCGAGAGGTCGACCCCCTTCTGGCTTTTCATTGCCACCTGGCGACCATCCCCCAGTACCAGGATCAAACGCAGCTCGCAGTTGCCAGGATAGCCGCGGACGATTTCCACGAGCGTTCGCAGCTTGTCTTCGCCATGCACGTGTTCGTCGACGCGAACAGCAACGCCGCGAGCATAACGGGTTTCGACATCTTCGATCGGAATCAATTCGTTCACGATCAGGTTCGCTTCTTCGTCATCGCCGCCACGTCGGTCGATTCGTCCGGAAACGATGTACACGCCGTCAGGGCGAAGCGTTTCGCCGACCTTAGCGTAGTCTTCCGGCCACAAGATGCAGCGGATACCGCCGTCGACATCTTCCAGGTCGAAGTTGGCGTACTTGGTGTGCGTGCTTCCGGCCCGAGCTTTTCGCGTGTGGGCTAACTTGATCGAACCGACCATGCCGCCCAGGGTGACTTCGGTTTTGTCTTTCACGCCGGTCAAGCTCGACGTGCGGTGCGAGCAGCACATCTCGAACTTGCGCGAGTACTCTGCCAGTGGATGGCTTGACCAGTAAAAGCCAAGGCACTCCTTCTCGAAAACCAGCAGTTCTTTGTCTGGCCATGGTGGGACATCGGGCAAGGTGACCGACTTCGCTTCTTCGACCGGATCTTCGACCGCGGCGAACAGATTCTTCTGGCCAGCCTTGCGGTCGGCGATTGCGGAAGCACCTGACTGGATCGCCTTGTCGAGGGCGGCGACATATTGAGCGCGATGCCCTCCCAGATTGTCGAAGGCCCCTGCCTTGATCAAGGTTTCGATGGCACTCTTGCCGCACTGTGAAGGATCGACACGCTCGCAGAAGTCGTAGATGTCGGTGAATGGCCCATCTTTCTCGCGAGCCGCAACGATCGCTTCCGCCGCACCACCGCCGCAGCCTTTGATCGCGCTCAAGGCGAACACGATCTTGCCATCTTTGACGGTGAACTCTTCCTCCGAGAAGTTCACGTCGGGTGGAGCAACTTCGATGTTCATGCGCTCGGCGTCTTCCATGTGTTCGACGAGCGAGTCTTTGGTTTTGAAGTTACGACCCGAGATGTCGCCTGAAAGAAGAGCCGCCATGAACTCGATCGGGTAGTGAGCCTTCAGGTACGCCGTTTGATAGGCAACCAGGGCGTAGGCCGTCGAGTGGCTTTTGTTAAAGCCGTAACCGGCGAACTTCACGATCATGTCCCAGAAATCGGTCGCTTCCTGCTTGGTCAGACCTTTTTCCTGGGAGCCGACGAGAAACTGCTCGCGGTTGGCCTGGATGATCGATTCTTTTTTCTTACTGATCGCCTTAATACAGGTATACGCTTTGGCGAGCGGGATCCCACCGAGCCGGTTCAGAATCCGCATCACCTGTTCCTGGTAGACCATCACGCCGTTGGTCTCTTCCAGAACGTCTTTCAGCACCTGGTGCTTGTACACAGCCTCTTTGCGGCCATGCTTCACTTCGATGTAGTCATCAACCATCCCGCCTTCCAGCGGGCCTGGTCGGTACAAAGCGTTGGTCGCGATGATGTCGAGGAAGCTGTCGGGCCGCATTCGCTTGAGCAGATCGCGAATACCACCACTTTCCAGCTGAAACACACCCTTCGTTTCGCCACGACGCAGCAGGTCGAACGTCTCGCGGTCTTCCAGCGGGAGTCGCAGAATGTCGAGGTCTTCGCCCCGAACGTTTTTGATCAGGTCGACCGCGTTACGAAGGATGGTCAAGTTCCTCAGCCCGAGGAAGTCCATTTTCAGCAAGCCGGCTGCTTCGACGTCGTTCATCGACCACTGGGTGATGATGTCGTCTTTGCCGGAAACGCGGCAAAGCGGAACGTATTCTTCCAGCGGCTCGTCGGCGATCACAACCGCCGCGGCATGGGTCCCGACGTTACGGGCCAGGCCCTCGATCTTCATCGCCAGATCGAGCAGCTCTTTGATGTCGGGGTTCGAGTTGTAAGCGGCCTGCATGTCGGCGCTTTGCTCGAGTGCCGCCTTCAGCTTGATGCCCAACTGGTCAGGGACCATGCCGGTCACTTCGTTGACCATATCGAGCGGCAGGCCCATCGCCCGGCCGACGTCTTTAATCGCAGCACGTGCGGCTAGTGTACCGAACGTACCAATCTGGGCCACGTTCGCTTCGCCGTACTTGTCTTTAACGTACTTGATGACCATCCCGCGACGTTCTTTATCGAAGTCGATATCGATATCGGGGGCTTCCAAGCGGTTTTCGTCGAGGAATCGCTCGAACAGCAAGTCGTACTTGATCGGACAGACGTGACTCATATAGAGCGCGTAACAAACCAATGCCCCCACACCACTACCACGAGCCGTGGCTGGGATGTTTTGGCGTCGCGCTTCCACGACGAAGTCCCACACGATCAAGAAGTAGTTTGGGAAGCCGAGCTTGCTGATCACACCCAGTTCGCGATCGAGACGGGCCATCACGACTTCGCTCAGCTCGCCATTGGGCAGCATCTCTTCGTTGCCTTCATACCGCTCGTGCAGGCCTTGAATACAAAGCTCGCGGAGGTAATCGTCGGCGGTCTTGTTGTCCGGAATCTTGAATGAAGGAAAGTGACGTTTGCCCAGTTCCAGGTCGATGTCGACCGTATCGGCGATCTCTTGGCTGCGGGCACAAGCATCTTCCAGCCCTGGGAAGCTGGAGTACATGTCGTCCGGCGTACGAAGATAGAACTGATCGTTCTCCATCTTCATACGGCTGGCGTCGGTGCGGAACTTGCCGGTGTTCACGCAGAGCAGGATATCCTGAGCCTCGGCGTCGCTTTGATCGACGTAGTGGGTGTCGCTCGTGGCGACCAAAGGCATACCCAGCTTCTTGGCGATGTCGACGGCACCATCGAGTTGCAGCTTCTGGATATCGAGGCCATTGTTCATGATCTCGACGAAGTAACGGTTGCCGAACACATTGTGGAACCAGCCGGCCGTTTCTTCCGCTTCTTTGATCACTTCGGCCGTATCGGTTCCGCGCATCACGATCTTCGAGAACTCGCTCGACACGCAACCGCTGAGACAGATGATCCCTTCGCTGAACTTCTCGAGCAGCTCTTTGTCGATACGGGGCTTAAAGTAGAAGCCTTCCAGGTAAGCAGCCGATGCCAGCTTCACCAGATTCTTGAAGCCGGTCTTGTTTTGGGCCAGCAGCGTCAAGTGATAGTTCGAGCCGCGCATACCGCCCGACTTTTCCAGGCGACTGCCGGGGGCGATGTAGGCTTCGTACCCGATGATCGGGTTGATCTCGTTCTCTTTGCACTTGTTATAGAACTGGAGTGCCCCGTGCAGATTACCGTGATCGGTCAGGGCCAGGGCGTTCATGCCGTGCTCTTTGGCACGCGTGACGAGCTTGGGAATCGGGCCCGCTCCGTCCAGAAGGCTGTAATGCGAATGGCAATGCAAATGGACGAACGGTTGGCTCATTCGGACTCCGCTCCGTGGACTAGGCCGCACGATGTTGAGAGAGGGGCGGCAAGAAGATGGATCAACAGCGTGATTCTATCAGGTTAACGCCGAATGAAAACCGAATGGCGTAACTTCCAGGCGGTTTGAACCGCCGGTGGTGGGCCTGTCAGTCGGTGAATTTCGAAGTTATTCCGGCTCGCCGATATTTCGCAAAAGCATCGACAGCCGAGACTGCAGATCGAGCAGGTTTTGCCACTCCCGCATCGAGAGGGTGACGCTCTCGGTGCGCTCGTTCATTTCGACACTGACCAGCAGATGGCGGATCCGAATGTGTACGTAGTCCATCAGTTCGGCAAGCTGTGCGGCTTGGGCCGGGCTGAGGCGTTCCGGCAACTCGGGTGGCTGCAGCGTGTAGATGGCAGCTTGCAGATCGTCTTGCTGGGCGTTCCAGTTCAGCTCGAACTCGAGCGAAGACTCGATATCAGGGCTATCGTCGGGACCGACGGTACGATCGTCGTCGGGTAGATCGTTGTTCTTTTCTTCCTGCTGTCGCCGCAAAGCCGCCAGTCGAACCGCAATTTGCTTTTCCGAGCCATAGATAATGACCGATCGGCCAACCTGGATCATGTCGCCATGACGCAGGATCCGCAGATGGATGTCCTCGCCATTGACTCGCGTTCCATTGGTACTTTCCAGATCGGTCAGAACGACCTTGTTATGGTCTTCCTGGATTTTCAGATGAAAGCGGCTGACGCGGTCGTCCTTCAGCTGGAGCGTGTTTCCCTCTTCGCGTCCGATGGAAACTGGCGTCTCAAGTCCTTCGTAAACCGCTCCCCGGTCGGCGCCGTCGATGATCCGCAACGTGATGTAGGCCATAAACTTGTGGAATTTCATTCGGGAAGCGATAAGGTTTACCGGCAGCTGGCTGCCATTTAACATTATGCCCCACAAACGGGCACTTCGCGAGTAGTGCGCAAGCGAGTCGGAAAAGTGGCGCTAAACCGAACCTGAAACGCGTAAGAACTGTCCGACCCCATAGTTGCGTCCAAGTGCTAAAATGGTATTATCATTCGATTACCGCAACAGCGAGCGGGAGTAGCTCAATGGATAGAGCATTGGTCTTCGGAACCAAGGGTTGGGGGTTCGAGTCCCTCCTCCCGTGCTTCGCATAAAAAAGCCACGTCATCTCGACGTGGCTTTTTTCATGGACGGATCGAAGCAGACGGCATCAGGCCGAGGTCTCTTCGGAAGCCGGTTCGTTTGCTTCGCGGTCTGTCTTCGCATTCTGCGGCTGGGCCCTGCTCTTCTCGGACAGGGACTGCGCTTTCCATAAAATGAAAGCCATGATCGGAAAGACCATCGCGCTGACCAGCAAGGCCCGCAAGACGTCGCCTGACGTGTAAATCAAATAGCCAAACGCCAGCACCGAAGCGACCGCGGCACTAACCAGCGGCGACATGTGCTTGTTGACGAGAAGTGTCGGGTTCGAGGAATCGTCAGGTTGGTTCATCGTAAGATCGCTTCAGGACGAGTTGCCGCATGCCGGCAAGCTTCACGGCCGAAACCTTGGCCGGGACTCGCCGCGGCTAGTTATACCGGTGCCGGCAGATCGCGTCGACAAAATACCCAGGTCCCGGTCGCGAATCCGAGCAGACCGGTTCCGCCGAGCAGGGTCAAGTAGCCAAGTCCACCCAGTCGCCAATCACCGGCAGTCTTCTCGAACAAGAAACTCCAGGCCGCATCCTGGCTATGCACGGCATAGCTGACCAGCACTTCCGGTTCGTACAGCGAGAAGATCGTCGTGTACTTCAGCCACGCAACATCTTCCATCGAAAGCGAGAGCACCCGCAGCATCAGTTGGATGATGAGGAATCCGGCCGCGATCGCGATCGTCCGCCAGCGATATTGATCCCAGGCCGACATCAGCGTCGTGAACCCGCCAAAGAACAAACCCAAGCCCATCAGGTTCAAGGCGGACGGAATCATGTCTTGCCGGTCGACGAAGTCCGACAGTGGCATTCGCGTCGGGGCGTTCGGATCTTTGGTAAACGGAATCTCGACTTCGATTTTGACCAGCGGAATCTGCATTTTGATCGGTGGCGATTCCTTCTTCACTGATGTGTAGGTGATGCTGCCGGCGATGCCTGCGTAGGCGCTGGCGGCGATCAGCAGCGTGCCAAAGATGCAGACCAGGTTCTTGCTCATCAAGTACTGAAAGCGACTGACCGGCTGCGAAAGCATCATCTCCATCGTGCCACGCCCCAGCGGGCCACTGACCGAATCGCTTCCCCGGGCAATCGCCCAGACCACCACCAGGATGATGACCATCGGTTCGGTGAAGGTGAACGCCACGCGGCCAGGGTAGGTCAACGCATGCTCGAAGTCGACGGCCGAGAAGTTCTCGAACTCTGGCCGCAAGATCTCCAAGATTCCCTGGAAGCGGCTCATATCGATGCGACCGACAATCCACACGCGAATCCAGCAGAAGGCGAACAATGCGATCGAACACCCCAGCATCAGTAGACGTGACTCGCGCCAGACTTGCCTTAACATCGCCAGGTTCATGCGGCATGCTCGCTAACAGGGGCATGGAATCGATCGTAGACTTCTCGCAGCCCCATCCGATTCGCCTTCAGGTTGGTGATCGGAAGCTGCGTGACCCATGCCATCACATCGCGAAGTTCGCCTTCCGTTTC
This sequence comes from Bremerella cremea, assembly GCF_039541315.1. Classification (GTDB taxonomy): domain Bacteria; phylum Planctomycetota; class Planctomycetia; order Pirellulales; family Pirellulaceae; genus Bremerella; species Bremerella cremea. The sequence goes on from NZ_BAABFZ010000003.1 coordinate 2,675,776, forward strand.
GAGGCGGACCGAGGTGTCGGTCTGACGAGCAGCCAGCACGCGGGGACGAATTTCATCCGGAATCCGGGGCAGTGATTGGTTGAGCTCGAACACGACCGAATGCCTGCGAGCCAGATCTTGCAGGCACTGGTCGTGCACCACTTTTCCTTGTCGCATGATGATCGCTCGATCGCAGATGTCTTCGATTTCGGACAGGACATGCGAGCAGATCAACACGGTTCGCCCCGACTTGTGGGCCTCGCCGATCATGCGAATCACTTCGCCACGGACGTTCGGATCGAGGCTGGTGGTCGGCTCGTCCATAATCAGCACTGGGGCATCGGTCGCCAGGGCAATCGAAAGGCCCAGCTTCTGCCGCATGCCGGTGCTCATATAGCCGACGCGGCGACTGATATCCAGATCCAGGCGTTTGGCCGTGGCGAAAGATCGCTCTCGATTACCGCGCGGATGAATATCGGCAAAGAACTCGAGGACCTGCTTCCCTTTCATCTCATCGAAGAGACGAACGTCGCCTGGCAAGTAAGAAACCAGGCTATGGACTTCAGTCTTTTCGCGTTGGCAGTCTTTCCCGCCGATATGCGCCGTACCATCGGTCGGCTGGAGGAAGCCCATCAAAAGGCGAAAGAGTGTCGACTTCCCGGCACCATTGGGGCCAAGAACGCCGCAACACTCTCCCTCGGCAACCACGATTTGAGCGTGGTCCAGAGCGAGAAAACTGCCGTATCGTTTTGTCAGGTTGTGCGTCTTCAGCATGTTCGCGAATGGGGCTGTACATCTACAGTACCGCTCGAAACCGAAAAAGGTTTCCCCCAATTAACCGCGATGATTTTGGCAGACCGCAAGACACATTCAAAGAGGTGGGCTACCGAAATCGAGTCGATAGCCCACTTTATGGGGTTTGCCGCTTGCTAGCGATTGAACAGAAACGCAGGGCTGTTGATCAAAGCCCACGCCAGGTCCTGCAGGCCTGAAAGCCGCCGATTCTGGTCGATCGCTTGGGCCTGGCTGAGCCTGGTTTCCAGGTCTTTGAGAAGCGTATCGCCCGAAAGGAACAGCGTGACTAGCTTCTGCTGCTCTTCTGGCGTCCGTTGATCGGTTGGCTTGGCGACGATCTGTCGGATATCGGCTGGCAAATTATTTTCGAGCCGAACCGGTCGTTCGCTGCTGGTAGCCGACAGGCGGAATCTTCCTAGCAGGTGATGGCTGTCCTGGTACTGCTGGACCAGGCGAATCACCAGCTTGGCACCTGCGGGAACCTCGACGTCGCCATCCACCTCGAACAAGGCCGTATGGGCTTCACCCAGCCGAGGACTGACCGCCCAGCCGCTGCCGAGGTTGCCGTCGATCGCGCCTCGGACGTCCCAGCCTGATTGCGAGAACGTCGCTTCAGCCCGATGGAAGCTCACATCCGGGCCGTCGCTTCCGTCAGGCATCCGGACCATCGCCTTCAATTCGTTCAACACGAAGTTACCATTCTGGGCTCGGCCAGGTCCTTTGGCGGGAAGCGAGTCGTCTGGCAGGGCTTCCAGTCGCAGACCGGTCAACAAACCGACCGGGATATCGAAGACCAGTTGATACTCGTCTTTCGTGATTGGGCCGGTTGTCAGCAGCGATTGATCTTCTTTCTTCTCGAACGAGACCCCTGCGGTGGAAGTTCCTTCCTGCATGGCAAGCGGCGTCCAACTAGCTATGCGCTGGAGCGAAGCTTCCCAAGCGGGCATTTTTGTCAGCAGTTGTTCGCGATGCTGTTGCAGTGCCTTCTGGGCGATTTCCAAGTCAGGCGTTGGCTCGTTCAGAAGTTCGACGCTCATGCTCACTTCTTCTTCGCTCGGATGGCGACCGAGGAAGCGCAGAAAGACTTCGTTGATCAGTTCGCGATCGTCGGTCATCTGCGAAGCGAGGTGCGTCAATTCGTTGTTGGGGTCGGCGATGGCGTTGCTGATGACCGGGCCATTGACCAGTTTCATCACGGGGCCCAGCATCACGCCGGTGGCCCGTTCGCATTCGCACGAGCTCTCGCGAGCTGGTCGACCGAAGTCATCCAGGAACGGAATCCGGACGTCGGTGCCTGGCAGCTGAGCCGCTCGGAAGCCCCCGGGAAGCTGCGGAAGGTTGTACTTGCTGCCGGTCACCTGGTGGATCGAGTCGAACAGCACTTCCGCCGGAAGTCGCCGCGGAACGGCATGCGAGAAGTTGATTCCGTCGTCTTCATTCCAGCGCGTGGTGGCGATCGATTGCTGATAGACCCGCGACTTACAGATCTCACGCACGATATGACGCGTGTCGAAGCCGCTGTCGACGAAGCTCTTCGTCAATGCTTCCAGCAGTTCTGGGTTCGTCGGCGGGTTGCCGGCGCGGATGTCGTCGATCGGCTCGATGATTCCGCGACCCATCAAATAGCCCCACATGCGATTGACGTAGCTCGAGGCGAAGTACTGGTTCGAAGGATCGGTCAGCCAGTCGGCCAGTTCTTCACGCCTGGTCGACTGATCGTCGGCCAGATCGCCTTGGTAAGGGAACTCCGGCGGAGTCACCTTGCCAGTCAACTGGTGCGTCACTTCGCCGCTGCCGGTGTCGTAGATCACTTCCACCAGCGGCGTGGCACCTTCCACCGCCGAGCCACCAATCTTCTGGCCGGCGAAACGCTTGTCTTCTTTTCGACCGACCTGGGCGAAGTAGGCCGACAAGTTGTAGTACTGGTTTTGGGTCCAACGCTCGAAAGGATGGTCGTGGCATTTATTGCAGTTGAAGCGAACCGCCAGGAACAACTGCGTGGTGTTCTCCATCGTGTCTTCTGGCGTCCGCAGGATCTTATAGTACGCACTGGCTGGGTGATCGAGCGTCGAGCCAGAGGCGGTCAAGATCTCGTAGACCATCTCGTCGTAAGGCTTGTTGGCGGCGACCGAGTCCATCACCCAGTTTCGCAGAGCATGCACGCCAGGATCGCCCAGAAACTTTTGATTGACCTGTAGTAGATCGCACCACTTGTTGGTCCAGAACTCGACATAAGCACCGCTGCCGACCAGTTGGTCGATCAGGGCATCTCGTTTCTCTTTCGACGGGCGCTTGTCCTCGAGGAACGTTCGCACTTCGTCCGCGGTGGGCGGAAGGCCGGTCAGGTCGAGGTAGATGCGACGCACGAACTGGTCATCAGTGCAGAGCCCGGAAGATTGCACTTTCACACGTTGCAGCTTTTCGTCGACCAGTTGATCTATGTAGTTGAACTGCGGCTGCTGCGTCCACTCGAACCCGGTACGGTCGCCCATCACGGTAACCGTCGTGGCGACGTAAGCACCATCGAAGCGAGCCAACACCGGGGCTTCACCGCGACGCAGCAGGTTTAGCACGCCTTGGTCGTCGGCGGTGGCGATTTCAATATCGCCGCTCGAGATAAACGCATCGGCGGTCACATCACGGACTTCGCCGTTGGTCAACGTGGCATAGATCGCAAACTGCTGCGTCATGCCTGGCAGCGGCACGGTTGGGTTCTCAGGGAAGATCGCGATCTTCTCGACTTTCGGGGCATCGAGATCCAACTGCACCCCACCGGCGATCCAGTTCTTCAGGATCTCGTAGCGACGCTCGCCGGGCTCGGTCAGTTGACCACCCACGTGCGGAACGCCCCCCACCGCTTTCAGTAGCATGAGGCTTTGCTCTGGCACAGCTCGGTTGAACCGGCGACCAGCGACGTCGTCGACCAACGCCCGGTGATCGTAGACCGGGTCATAACCACGGAGCGAAAGCTTGAAGCCGTTCTTGCCATCTTTGGCCCCGTGACAGGTTCCCTGATTGCAACCCATCTTGCTCATTGCCGGGGTCACATCGCGGACGAAGTCGGCATGATACTCGGCCGTGGTTCCTTTCACTGCCAGTGGAATCTTGACCTGTTGATCGGCAACCTCGAAGACCAACTCGCCTTGAAAGTCATGCTTGGCGCTGACCAGGCCGTTGGGCGTGATCGAGACGGCATCGACCTGGTCGATCCGTTTCGCTGTGCGTGTCAGGTCGACCTGTTCGCCCGTATCGAGATGGGCGGTGATCAAGATCTGGGCGTAGCCGAAGGGACCTTCCAGCGTGACCTTTTCCGGAAAGGCCGAGATCTTCTCGACATGTTTGCCGGCTGGAATGGTGTTCGGCGCTGAATCCGCAAAGGCCACGCCGGTGATACCGATCAGCAGAAGGCTGGCAAGTGAGGTTCTCAGGAACATATTTCAAATCCCAAACGATGGATGCTTGAAGGCGATTTAGTGGGCGGCCGCAGTCTGCGGGGAAATCGGCACGGCAGGGAACGTTTGTAGCTTCTTGCCTGTTTCCAGGTCGTGCAGCAGGACGTCACCGGAGAAACCAACCGAGGCGACTCGCTTGTTGTCGGGGCTGATACTTACCGAGTAGATCGCTTGCAGCGGACCTTCCAGGTCAACCAGCTTCTTTCCTTCACCGACATCCAGAACCTGAATGAAGCCGGCCCCATCCAGGCTGCTGCAAACCACCGCTTTGCTGCCGTCGGAAGTGAATGCCACGTCGTAGATACGGCCAGGCATCTCTGGGAAGTCTTTGATCTTGTTGAAGTCGTCGCCAATCTTGCGAGCCTTCTCGCGGAACAAGCGATAGATCTTCGGCACGCCATCGGCGCCGCCGATCAACACCTGATCTTGTCCCGGCTGAAGGGCAACCGCATTGATGCCACCCTTCAAGGCACCGGGCGTGATGCTGGTGACGTTGTCGACGAATCGCTGCGTCTTCACTTCGTACAACTTCACCGCCATGTCGCGACTCACCGAAACCAGGTGGCTGCCATCTTTCGAGAAGACGGTATCGAGGGCCCAGTCTTCGTGAGCACCATTGAAGAACGATTGCTGGCCGTTCTCGGCATCGAAGGCCCGGACTGAGTTGTCGCCGCAGCCAATGGCCACCAGTTTGCCGTCCGGGGACCAACTCGCCCCATAGACGTTGTCGTAGGAAACAGGGACTGAATAGAGAAGCTTACGCTCGGCCACGTCCCACATTTGCAGTTCACCTAGTCTTCCCGGCGAACCACCTGCCACCGCCAGACGCTTACCATCGGGCGAGAAGGCAACCGATTCGATTCGTTCGGACATGCCCACCAGTCGTCCAGCGACTCCGCTTCCGTCCGCCTTCTGCAGCAGCACTTCGTGATAGCCCGAAACGGCAATGAGTTGACCATCGGGCGAGAACGCAACGCAGGTCAGCACGGGAGCACGCACGTAGGTCGGCGGATGTGCGGCGTCGAAGGTTACCTTGGCGGACTCTGGCGTGTCGTCCTGGGCACCTTGCAAGATCCAGTTCAAGATCGTCTTGCGATCGGTCTCGGAAAGAGGCGTCTTCCCTTTGGGCATCTTGGCTTTGCCGTCGACCGGCGTGATCAAATCGATCAGGTAACTAGCCGCCGGATCGCCAGCGACAACCGAGGTCGAGCCAGATTCGCCAGCGGTCATCAGCGACTTGTGATCGGTCATCAGGTAGTCGCCACCCCGTTTCGCCGGTTGGTGACATCCCTGGCAGTTCGCTTGCAAGACCGGTCGAACATCGCGGTAATAGCTGACCTGGCCTGCCTGATCGGCCGCAGCATCTTCAGCCGTGGCGATCGCAGGGCATGCGACCAGCAGAACCAGGAACAAAGAGGAAGCACGCATGGATGAACCCTTTGCGGGATAACTCGACAGGAAAAGGAAGGGAGGTGACAAGCCAAAGGCATGTCGAGAAGGGAAGGCTCGCAGGAAGATGCAGGTCAGTGTAACGAAAGATTCGCCCGATTTGCAAGTTTTTTCAGGCGGGGCAACCTCGATTCGCTGGTTCTCGATCGCAGCCAACTGCGCTAGACTGGATTTGATTCAAATCTGGATATCTACGGAGCTGCAAATGGCGAAGGTTGTCGCGGTGGTGTCGGGCGGAATGGATTCGGCAACGCTGCTTTATCACATTCTGGACGAAGGTCACGAGGCCTGGGCCATCTCGGTCGATTACGGCCAGCGCCACGTGAAAGAGCTCGACTTTGCCCGGCAGCTTTGCGAAGGGGTCGGCGTTCCGCACCAGGTCGCCGATCTGTCGGCCATCAACCCGCTCTTCGGCAACAACAGTCTTTCCGGCCGTGAGATGGAAGTCCCAGAAGGGCATTACGCGGAAGAGAGCATGAAGCAGACCGTCGTCCCAAATCGAAACATGATCCTGCTTTCGGTGGCGATTGCCTGGGCGGCCAGCAATAAGTGTCAGGCTGTCGCCTATGGTGCCCATAGCGGCGACCATGCGATCTATCCCGACTGCCGGCCTGAATTCGCCGATGCCATGGACAACGCGGCCCGGCTGTGCGACTGGAATCCGATCGAGCTATGGCGGCCTTTTGTTCACATGGACAAAGGCGAGATCGCCAAGCGAGGCTTCGATCTGGGTGTCCCGTTCGAAAAGACTTGGACCTGCTACAAAGGTCTCGAGCTGCATTGTGGAAAGTGCGGAGCCTGTGTCGAACGAAAAGAAGCGTTCTCGGCTCAAGGGCTGCCCGACCCCACCCGGTATGACGGGTAAGAAGACTTGGCAATGTAAAAGTTGCGTCTCAAACGAGTTGTCGCGCGAAATCTGGCGAAAATCAGCTCAACCTTTCGATCGGTTTTGCGATAATCTTCTCGCAACGTCAGTGCTAGCCTGAGCGGCTCTTTCAGGGGGATCGCTCGTTGGTGGGGATTGGCGCCGCTTGCCTGGAGACGGAATATTTGGTCTAGTTCGCCTAGCCTTCCCTCCTGCTCCAGTCGGTTTAGGTCCTATTCGGAGCGACGTGAATCTGGGAGATCGAGTGAATTCAGCGTAATTTCCACCACTGCGATGGGTGTGAAGTATCCTTTGGCTGCGATCGCGCGAAGCTATTGGGGTTCTGCTGATTACGCTTCTCGACCTGGAAACAATGGCCGCAGACCCAGCATTTCGCCGAATTCGACCATATTGCGGATGAATGTCCGATCATGGCACCCCCCCGAACGGGCCCACCACCGATGATTCAACTTTCCACCAAGCCGTTTCCTTTGCCGCTTCCTGCTCGGCAATTGGAAATAGGAACCAACGATCTGCACCTGTGGCGGGTCTCGCTTGAAGACGGCTTGGCCGACGTCGACCAGCTTCATAAAAGCCTCTCCGACGCCGAGCAACTTCGGGCATCGAAGTTCTTCACGGAAAACCTCGCCCAGCAGTACGTTGTCTATCACGCGGCTTTGCGTGACATCTTGTCGCGTTACTTGGGTGTAACACCTTCCAAAATCGCTTACCAGGCAAGTGGTTACGGCAAGCCAAACGTCATCACCGGGCAGGCTGGTCCGCTCCAGTTCAATCTGACGCATTCCAGCGAGCTGGCTGTCGTCGCCGTAACCCGTGATGCTGAAGTCGGCGTCGATATCGAACGCATCCGCGAGGTACGCAGCTTCGCCAGTATGCTCGAACGATGTCTCTCCGACGCGGAACGCAAAGATATCTGTGCCCACCAGGAAACCGAGCAGCATCGCCATTTCCTGCGGTTTTGGACCCACAAAGAAGCCTATTTGAAGACAATTGGCGTCGGGCTACGGGCCCCGCTCGACCGAGTCACCCTCGATCTGCTGGCTCCGGACGCACGGAAGGTGGTCAATCATTTTCATGTGTTCCCCAATACGCCCTCAGTGCGATTGATGGAACTTGTTCCGTGCGAAGGGTTTGTGGGTGCTGTCGGTACCACCCATGTCGATTCCCCAGAGATCAAAACGTTCGGTTGGGTCAGTGGTCGATCGAGTGAATAACGGGTAAACTGGCGTGTTACCCTTTAGTCACGAGGTGATCAATGACAGCCGATCAGTCCGCAACTTCCGGCGATGCGCCTAAGACCGCGGAAGAAATCCAAGATTGGATTATCGATTATCTAGCCAAGCTGTTGGAAACGAATCCCAACACCATTGACCCTAGCGCTACCTTCGATTCCTTCGCTCTCGATTCGGCCACTGCCATTGGGATGACGGGCGATTTGGAAACCTGGCTCGGTAAACGCATCGATCCCACGATCGTTTACGATTACCCAACGATCGAAGAGTTCTCGAACTATCTGGCGGGCCAGAAATAGCCAACTGACCCGATGTCTGCTGTTGGCGTGCCTGCTCCTATCCACCTGCGACGGAAGCCTTTTCGATGCAGCCAAAACATGAACCGATTGCCGTTATCGGAATCGGTTGTCGTTTGCCCGGTGCCGACGGCCCGGATGCCTTCTGGAATCTGCTAATCGAAGGTCGCGACGCCATCGTCGAAGTCCCGCCAGATCGGTGGGATGTCGATCGTCTGTACGACCCCGAACCAGCCACACCCGGCAAGATGTATACGCGTCGCGGTGGCTTTCTGGGTAACGTCAGCGATTTCGATCCGACCCTCTTCGGTATCAGCGGACGCGAAGCCGAGAAAATGGATCCCCAGCAGCGACTGCTGTTGGAAGTGACCTGGGAAGCGTTCGAGAACGCCGGCATCCCTGTCAAGTCGCTAGGTGACAGCGCTACCGGTGTCTACGTCGGTATCAGCAACAGCGACTACGCGCGGCTGATGTTTCGCGGGCTCGATTCGCTGAATGCCTATAGCGCGACCGGCACCAGCTTGTCGATCGCCGCCAATCGACTGAGCTATCTCTACAATTTCCGCGGACCAAGCATCGCCGTCGATACCGCTTGCAGTTCATCGCTGGTCGCGGCGCACTTGGCTTGCCAGGCGCTCGAAGCTGGCGAGACCGATCTGGCCGTCGCCGCCGGCGTGAACTTGATTCTGACGCCAGAAGGCACGATTACCTTCTGCCAGGCACGTATGATGGCTCCGGATGGTCGTTGCAAGACCTTCGATGCCAAGGCCGATGGCTACGTCCGTGGCGAAGGCTGCGGTGCCGTCATTCTGAAGCGACTGAGCGATGCTGAACGCGATGGCGATCGCATCCTCGCCGTCATCCATGGTACCGCGGTAAACCAGGATGGTCTCACCAACGGGCTGACGGCGCCGAACGGCCCTTCGCAGCAAGAGGTCCTTCAAGCAGCATTAGCCGACGCCGGTGTCGAACCGCAATCGATCGAACTGATCGAGGCACACGGTACCGGGACTTCGCTGGGCGATCCGATCGAAGTACGGAGCCTGAAGAATGTCCTCGGGATGCAGCGCGACGCCAAGCAGCCACTTCGCTTGGGAAGCGTGAAAACGAATATTGGTCACTTGGAATCAGCCGCCGGTGTTGCTGGTTTGTTGAAGCTGATCCTGGCGGTCAGCAAGGGCAAGATCCCTCCGCATCTCAATTTCGAGACGCTGAATCCTTACATTGATTTAAGCGACGCCAACGTCGAAATCGTCACCGAGCCAACGGAGTGGAACGCCGCACCAGGCAATCGATTGGCTGGCGTCAGTGCCTTCGGTTTTGGTGGTACCAATTGCCATGTGATCGTCGGCGACTATGTCTCGAAGCCGGCCAAGACGGTCGAGGCCCCCAAGGCCGAACGACCGCGTCACTTGATCCCGGTCTCGACGCAAACCACCGATGCTTTGCCGCTATTGGCCGAGCGTTACTTGGAAACGCTGCAAAACGATGCCGTCTCGCTGGCCGATCTGGCTCATAGCGCGACCACCGGCCGTTCGACGCTGGAAGTGCGTGCCGCGATCAATGCCGCAACGAAAGAAGATGCGATCGCCGGCTTGAACAAGCTGGTCGAGAAGGGCTCGAAGGCATCGTCCGCCAGCGAACCCGTTCGTCGCCGCAACAAGGTGGTATTCCTGTTCACCGGTCAAGGCTCGCAGTACGTCGGCATGGGACGGAAGCTGTACGATACGCAGCCGGTCTATCGCGATGCAATCGATCGCTGCGCCAGCGAACTTGCCAAGTACGATGTTCCGCTGCTGGACGTTTTGTTTGGCGAAGCTGGCGACGAAACGATTCATCAAACGGCCATGTCGCAGCCGACGTTGTTCGCGACTGAATATGCCTTGGCCCAGTTGTGGTTGTCGTGGGGTGTTTCCCCCAGCATGGCCATCGGTCACAGCGTCGGCGAATATGTCGCGGCGTGTGTCGCTGGTGTCTTCACGTTGGAAGACGCTTTGAAGCTGATCGCCTTGCGAGGCAAGCTGATGCAAAGCTTGCCGGCCGGCGGTGCGATGCTGGCCGTGTCGGCTGCTTCCGATCGGGTCGAGACATTGCTCAATGGTTTGTCGAAGAAGGTTAGCGTCGCGGCGGTGAATAGCCCACAGCAGACCGTGCTGAGCGGTGGGGCGGAAGCGATCGACGAAGTGGCGACCCTTTGCCAGAACGAAGGAATTCGCGCCACGCGTTTGACTGTTTCGCACGCGTTCCATTCGCAGTTGATGGAGCCGATTCTGGAAGAATTCCAGCAAGCCGTTTCCGCGATTGCTATGAAACCGGCTGCCTTCCCGATCGCGGCGAACCTGACCGGTCAGTTGAGCAAAGATGCGTTCACCAAGCCGGAGTACTGGCGTCAGCATCTGCGCGAAGCGGTCCGTTTCGCCGATGGTATCCAGGCCATCGCCGCCAAGGGTGGCAACGTCTTCGTGGAAGTCGGTCCGCAGCCCGTTCTTTCAAGTCTCGGCCGCGTGAGCGTGCCAGGCAAAGAGAACGCCTGGCTCCCGAGCGTTCGCAGTGGCCGCGACGACTGGCAGATCTTGCTCGATTCGGTCGGCGAGTTGTACCAGTTGGGCGTGGCGATCGATTGGAAGTCATTCGATGCACCGTACCAGTTCGGTCGCGTCGAGCTGCCAACCTATCCGTTCGTGCGGAGCCGCTATTGGGCTCCCGACACCATGCCGGTCTCTAGTGGCGATGACTTCGGTACCGGGGTTGGTTTGATGCCAACGCGGACGTCGCATCCGCTGCTGGGCGTTAAGATTCCGACCGCGACCGACGAGGTCTTGTTCCAGACGAACCTGGCCCCCGGCTTCCCGGCCTATCTGAACGATCATCAACTGTTCGGCAATCCGGTCTTCCCGGCAACGGGCTACGTGGAACTGGCGTTGGCGGCTGCCAAAGCTCAGTTCGAGTCAGGCCTGTTCGCCGTCGAGCAGATGACCGTTCAGCAGCCACTGGTCTTCGAGCAACAGCATTCGAAGACAATCCAAGTCATCTTGTTGCCAGAAGAGTTCGGTTACGCTTCGTTCCGTATCCTCAGTGCGGAAACGTCCGACGACAACGACACCATCTGGAAGCTGCATGCCGCCGGCAAGATCGCTCCGGCCACGGCTCGTCCTGAAAAGGCCGAACTGCAAGATGTCTTCTTCCGCATGGAGAAGCAGGTCGAAGTCGACGAGTTTTATGTCGGCGCGAAGCAAAGTGGTTTGCAGTATGGTCACGCCTTCCAGGGCATCAAACGCCTGGGCAATGGCGATGGCGAATCGCTGGCGGAAGTCGCGTTGCCGTCCGACCTGCAAAGCGACGCTCGCAACTACAGCCTCCACCCTGCCCTGCTGGATGCTTGCTTCCAGACGGTAGGCAGCCTGCTGGCTGATGACCTCACGCCTGGCACGACGTTTATTCCGATCGGTGTGCAAAGCATCACCTGCTTTGAAGAACATTCGCCACAGCGTGTTGCCTGCTGGTCGAAGATCACCGGCCGGAAGCCAGGGCGGATGCCTCAGGTTGAAGCCGACATCATTCTCGCCAATGAAGAAGGGGAAGTGCTCGCCGAAGTTCGCGGCTTGAAGCTGGCCCGGTTGGCGAAGATCGATCTGCAGAAGCGATTGGTCGCTGATGTCGATCGTTGGTATCACGAAGTGCAATGGCTCGAAACGCATCGCATCGGCAAGCCGTTGACGGTTGATGAAACGGACGAATCGGTCTGGCTCGTTTTCGGCGATGGCCGACCGATGGCCGAATACCTGGTCGACCAGTTGCGGCAGCGCAAGCAGCACGTGATGGAAGTCGCCCCAGGCACGGAACTGGAATTCGGGCCACAAGACGCCACGCTCGATCCGGCCGAACCTTCGCAGTTCGCCGATCTGCTGGAGTCGCTCAAACTGGGTGGTAATCGCAAACTACGCGGCGTTATCTATCTGTGGGCTCAGCAAGATTTGTCAGGCAAGGCCGACGAATCGATGGTCGATCATGCCCTTGGTTGCCAGGGGCTGCTGCACGTTGCCCAGGCGTTGGGTGCGTTGGAAGACCAGGCGCCACGCTTGTATGTCGTGACATTGTCAGGACAGCAGGTCTTTGCGGGCGACAAGATTGGTCACCCGCTGGAAGCCGCGACTTGGGGTCTGGCCGGCGTGATCGCCAACGAGATGCCGAAGCTACAGTGTACCCGTGTCGATGTCGACGCCGCCGATCGCGAGTCGGCCGGACGTTTGTTCGGCGAAGTCTGGGTTCCCGATGCCGAAACCGAGATTGCCTTGCGAGGCGAGCGACGTTTCTCGGCACGCTTGATGCCAATGCGTTTGGCAGACGATGGCGAGCTGACCGTGCCAGAGCAGTCGTATCAGCTCGGCCTGAAGAAGTTCGGCATGCTGACCAATCTGGAACTGGTCCCCAAGCCGCGAACCGCTCCCGGCGAAACCGAAGTCGAGATCGCCGTGAAGGCGTCCGGCTTGAACTTCCGTGATGTGCTGCGTGCCTTGGGCATGCTGCAGGAATACGAAAAAGAGATCGGCATTCTCAGCGAAGCTGACGTGACGTTTGGCTTCGAAGGTAGCGGCGTCATCACGGCTGTTGGCAGCAAGGTGAAGAATCTGAAGGTAGGTGATGAAGTCATCGCCCTTTCGACCGCCAGCATGACGAGCCATTTGCTGGTCGATCAGAACTACGTCGCCAAGAAGCCGAGCACTCAGAGCTTCGACGAAGCCGCGACCATCCCGCTGGCATTCCTCACGGCTCACTACGGTTTGGTGCGTCTGGCGAAGCTTCGCAAGGGAGAACGCGTTCTCATCCACGCCGCCGCAGGTGGTGTTGGTCAGGCTGCCGTGGCAATCGCCCAGTCAGTCGGCGCCGAGATCTATGCGACCGCAAGCCAAGGCAAGTGGGACTTCCTCCGCTCGCTGGGCATCAAGCACATTTACGACTCGCGAACGACGCTGTTCAGTCAGCAGATTCTGGACGATACCGATGGCCAAGGTGTCGACGTCGTACTGAATAGCTTGAACCAAGAGTTCATTCCGAAGAGCTTTGGATGTCTGTCCGCCAAGGGACGATTCGTCGAGATCGGCAAGATCGGGATCTGGACCGCCGAGCAGGTCGCCGAGTTGCGGCCGAAGGCAGAGTACTTCCCGTTTGATCTGGGCGACGAAGAACGCAAGGCACCAGGGCTGATCGCCGAGATGCTGACCGAACTGCTGCCGCAATTCGAAGGGCATCAACTGGCACCGCTTCCGCTGCAAGCTTATCGCATTGAAGACGCCGTCGAGGCGTTCCGCTTCATGCAGCAAGCGAAACACCTGGGCAAGGTGGTGCTGCAGATGACGCCGCCAACCAGCGAACGTCCCCTGGTGCGTGGTGATGTTTCGTACCTGATCACTGGTGGCACCGGTGCCATTGGTCTGGAGGTCACGCAGTGGCTGGTCGACCAGGGCGCGAAGAGCGTGGTGCTGACCAGTCGCAGCGGCAAGGCCAACGAAGAAGCCGCCGAGCGGATCGCCCAGTGGGAAAGCGAAGGGGCGAAGATCTCGGTACTGACCATGGATGCTGCGCAAAGCGATCAGGTCGCCGCGGCGTTGGGCTATGTACAAACCGAACTGCCGCCCCTGGCAGGCGTGTTCCACGCGGCCGGTGTGCTGGACGATGCCACGATTCCGCAGCAATCGTGGGAGCGTTTCTCGAAGGTGTTGCCAGCGAAGGTTGATGGTTCGTGGTATCTGCATCAGCAGACCCGCGAGTTGCCGCTGGACTACTTCGTCTGTTTCTCGTCGATCGCCGCCATGATTGGCTCGCCCGGTCAGGCCAACTATGCCGCGGCCAATGCGTTCATGGATGCCCTGTGTGCTGGCCGTCGGGCTGAAGGTCTGACCGGCCTCAGCATCAACTGGGGGCCATGGAGCGGTGGTGGCATGGCTAAGGGAACCGATGCCCGTCGGTTCGCGGGGATTGGCCTGGGCATGATTGCTCCGCCACAAGGTTTGTTGGCAATGGAAGAGCTCCTTCCGACCCGGCATGCCAATGTGGGTGTGTTCCCGGTCGAGTGGAACAAGTTCCTAAAGCAGTTCGGCCGCAACAAGCATCCACGACTGCTCGACGAACTGGCCAAGATTCATCGTCAGGAACGAACCGCCGCGACTGCCGTTGGTGGTTCGCTTCGCGACCGACTGCAGTCGGCCGACGAAGAGAAGCGAGCCTCGATGATCTCGGATTACGTCGCCGATCAAGCCGCCAAGACGCTAGGTATTGCCGCGTCGCAGATCGATCGCGCCAAGCCATTGGCCGAGATGGGGCTCGACTCGCTGATGGGGATCGAGCTGAAGAACGCGATCGAAGCCGAGCTCGATGTCGACATCCCGGTCGAAGAGTTCTCGCAAGACACCACCGTCACCAGCTTGGCTACGGCCGTGGCAGGACTGATCGGTGTCGAAGGGGACTTCACTGCTTCGTCCGGTGAAGCATCGTCCGCTCCGGCTGCGAAAGAAAAGCCAGCTCGGGCAATTGAGGACATTCCCGATTCGGATTTCCAAACCGATCAGTTCCCGGAAGTGGTCGCTCTGCAAGATCGTATCGCGACGTTCGCCCGCATGGGGATGGATAGTCCGTACTTCGATGTTCACGAAGGGACGACCCGCGACACGGCTATGATCGACGGTCGCGAGTTCATCTGCTTCAGCAGCTACAACTACCTGGGCAGCAGTGGTGATCCGGAAGTCACCGCCGCGGCCAAAGCTGCGGTCGATACGTTTGGTACCAGCGTCTCGGCCAGCCGCGTGGTCTCAGGTGAAAAGACGATCCACGGCGAGCTGGAACGCAAAATCGCCGAGTTCCTGGGAGTTGAGTCTTCGGTCTGTTTCGTTGGCGGTCACTCGACCAATGAAACGACGATCGGGCACCTGATGAGCCCCGGCGACTTGATTCTGCATGACGAGCTGGCCCATAACAGCCTGGTGCAAGGCTGTATTTTGTCGGGTGCCCAGCGACGTGCCTTCCCGCACAACGACACGGCCGCGTGCGAACGCATGTTGGCGGAAGCGCGTGGCAAGTATCGCCGCGCGGTGATCGTCGTCGAAGGCGTTTACAGCATGGACGGCGACTACTGCGATCTGCCGAAACTGGTCGAGATCAAAGAGAAGTACAAGGCGATGCTGTTCGTCGACGAAGCCCACTCGATCGGAACGATGGGCAAGACGGGCCGCGGGATCTGCGAACACTACGGCATTCCTGGTTCGCGAATCGACTTCCTGATGGCGACCCTCAGCAAGTCGCTGGGTAGTTGTGGTGGTTACATCGCCGGTAAGAAGACGATGATCGAGTACCTCAAGTACACGGCTCCTGGCTTCGTGTTCAGCGTTGGTATGCCGCCGTCGAACGCCGCCGCCGCCTTGGCTTCGTTCAAGCGGATTGAAAAGCATCCGGAAGTGGTCGCCAAGTGCATGAGCAACTCGAAGCTCTTCTTGAAGCTGGCCAAAGAAAAGGGGCTGGATACCGGCCTCAGTAACAATACGCCAGTGGTGCCAGTGATCACGGGCAACTCGCTGTTGGCACTGAAGTTGTCGCGGGCTCTGTACGCTCGCGGTTACAACGTGCAGCCGATCATGTATCCGGCGGTTGAAGAAAAAGCGGCTCGTCTGCGATTCTTCATTACCAGCTGCCACAGTGAAGAACAGATTCGGCAAACGGTCGATGCGACGGCAGAAGAGCTGGCAAAACTGCGAGCGGAAGAGGCTGGCGGCTAAGGGGCATCGGCCATGTTTAAGATGGGCGGCTAGTGGCGATCTCGATCGCGCATTGCCTTTTCCCACAAACGCATCAGTTCGCGGCCGATGCTTAAGACGGTGAGCAGCAAGACCGGGGTTGCCAGCGTTAGAAACAGAAACGGAAAGTTGTGCGTGTTGTCTTTCTCGTTTCCAGTGTTCAGCATGTAGTGACCCATGACGAACAACATGCTGAACAGAAACATCATCAGCATGATCGCCCCCATCCCAAACTGAGGGCGCCAAGGGCGTCTCGAAGCTGGCTCCATTTCGCTAGTGGAGTCGTCTTCAAAGAGTGGATCGTTTCCCATCTTAGGAAATGGTCTCCAGGACCGGAGCATGCAGGGAATGGATCCGGTTGAGCAGATCGTCTTGAGTCAGTTCGTCGGCCATCGGAATCATCAAGTACTTGCCAAGCCGGCTACAACAGTCGAGGACGATCTGTCGCGAGTTCGGCGAAGAGAAACCATACTGGCAAGGTTCGTGACCGGTGATGAACAGATCGATGCCCAACTGCTGGGCGAGGTAATCGACGTTCTCTTGACGGAAGTCGCGGCCCCACACCAGGCGATGCAGCGATCCACCACAGGCCCGATCGTGAGCGTTGATTTCGCGGTCGAAGATCGTGATATCAAAAGGATCGGCATCACAGCCCTTAGGCAGGCTGTGGGTAACCATCAGGCGCTCGCCAATGCGGATTGCGATGGGAAGGCTACCTAGAAATTCGAGTTGGGCCGCGCGAATCATCGGGACGGCATCGCCATACATCTGCCCCATACCGCAGCGGAACATTAAGTTCAGCATCTTGCCCGCTTTCATGATCGGAAAGTCGGTCAGCTCGGCGAGCTCGTGGTTCGAGATCAGAAAGTGGACCTGGTTGGGGAACTGGATCACCAGCTTGGCGATGTCTTCCAGCATCAGGTGCGACATGCAGCCGCCAGCCTTGGGATAGGTGGGACCCCCATGGCAGACTTCCTGGAAGACCAGATGCCGCCGGGGATGGTTCTCGAGATCGGCGATTTCCAGGATCCGACGAAAGTTCGTCCGGTTGCCGTGCAAATCGGCCGTAACCATGACGTCGTCAGAATTATCGCGGTCCAGGCAGACAACGTTTCCGTTCCGGAGCGAAGATCCTCGCAAGATCTGTCCGGCTTTGCGGTAACAGTCGACCGTCATCTGGGCCACGCTGGGGGCAACACTCATAAGCTTTTATGGGATCAGCAGCTAGGGACGAGAACGGACTGGCAACAATTTATTGTTGTCAGTTAACCCCGACGAGGCAAACCAGAAAAAGTTTGTGCCGGTTGTATCGATTACTCACTGCGTTTCGGCTTCGGGGGCAGCGGTCAAGCAGATTCTATTGCATTTGCCTAATTTTGATTCGGCAGACCAGGCATTTTCAAATCTATACTTCGGATAACTTTTCGCCTTTTCTCCTGCATGTGTAGTCCGATGAAAGCCGACCGTCGAAACTCAATGCGCTTTTCAGTAGCCCCCACCAGGGTCAAAGCCCAGCTTCGCGTGGGACGAGACACCTTCAAGGCCGAGCTGCTGGACGAGTCGATGTCGGGATTTGCCGTCGCGGTGGAAATTCCACGCCGCAAACTAGGTGAACAAGGTTTCACCTGCGAATCGGAATGCATGCTCTTTGGCGAGATCGCAAGGCTCTGCATCGTTGGGCATAGCGATTACGAAGTACAAATCATCAGCATCGTCCCCCGCGAGGACGATTCGGCCTCGGCGACACGCTCTCGGGTGTGCCTCCGCCTGGGGACCCGAGTGGTTCGCGAGCTCTACGAGGACGACCGCAATTCGCTGGGCCGTAACCTCCGGCTAATCGGGGCGATGGTCCTGGCCATGGTCTTCTCGCTTTATTGTACGGCCCATTCGTTCTCGGGTCAGGTCGCAGGACTGATGCCGCAAGTTGAAGTGGTCTGGAGCGATCTGGTAGCACAGTTTTCCAGTTCCCAGGGACCTGAACGAGTCTGGCGAAAAGAGATCGCCCACGCCAAGACACATGGCTACGTGGTCCCGAATACGCCAGAAATGACCGAGCTGATTGCTTTCACCCAGACACTGCCCACACTGCATCGTGTTCAGAAGCTGATGCTCTTCCAGCAAGACACTCCGCTGCTGGCTCAATTGGACCTGACACCCCACCAGGTGCTATCGGTCCGCAAGATCGCATTGGAGGCAAGTGCCGAGATGGAGCACTTGTGGATGCAATTGAAGCACGACGCCGAGGCCTTCCAAGCCAAGCTGGCCGAAGTGCTGATCGAGACCGAAACGCGCATCCTGGCGAACCTCACCACAAGCCAGGCCCAGATGTGGGTCAACGCTCAGCTGCAGTAATTGCCTGCTAGCATCTTTACGCTTTCGACCGCTTCTGTGCGGAAATCAGG
The DNA here is from genome assembly GCF_039541315.1 of Bremerella cremea. Taxonomy (GTDB): domain Bacteria; phylum Planctomycetota; class Planctomycetia; order Pirellulales; family Pirellulaceae; genus Bremerella; species Bremerella cremea. Next base: position 2,694,051 of record NZ_BAABFZ010000003.1, read on the forward strand.
CTGCCTCAGGTGGGATTGCCCTGAATTGTTCAATTTTCCCGGATCTGACGCCGATCAAACGTACTGGACTCGCATGTCAGAGACACGTGGCGAGTGCCCAGTTCCTGTTGTGGATCCGCAATCCACCATGTGACAGGAACTTCAGGACCCAAATGACCCAACGCCGTGCCCGTTTCCGCGCGAGGAAAGACAACATGAATCGTTTGTTCTTCATTCTGGCAACCGTTTGCCTTCTGGCGGGCAGTGGCTGCTGCCATCGGATCGGGGCGAACCCGTGCAACAACCCGACCAGCGTTAGCGCCCCACCACCAGCCGTTCAGGGTGGGAATGGTTCGGCCCAGATCACTTACCCCTACTACACGACGCGTGGTCCTCGAGACTTCCTGGACCCAGCACCGATGGATATCGGTTACTAAACGATCGTCGCAGATTGGAACACGAAGACGCGAGTGCCGTCGCTCCTTAGGGAAGGCGGCACTTTTTTTGCGCGCTCAGGATTGTTACCGCCGGTATGGTGGTATCTCTTGTGCAGATCCTCGACATCCCCTGATTTGTGACCAAAAGGCACCTACGGAAGGTGGCCAAGACCAAAAGGTGCGAAACGTCGGTTAAATATGGGGCGTGATCTCTCCCCTAATCCTTGACAAGCGGCACCGCTGCCCCTATGTTGCCGTGCTGGTATCATCGGGTTCCCGATATCGCTTTAGTCAAACAGCATCTGCGTTTACGTCGACTCTTCGACACGCAAGTTTGCGACAGCTCCCACCAGGCTTCCACATGGATACGACAATCGTCACGGACCTTCAAATCGTTGCCCGTGAAGTTGGTATTCCTCTCGACAAAGTTCAACGCACGGTCGAACTGCTCGACGATGGGAACACAGTCCCATTTATTACTCGTTACCGTAAGGACGAGACGGGCGGGCTCGATGAAGAGCAGATCCGTGCGATCCAAAGCAGCAACACCAAGCTGCGTCAGCTCAACGAGCGCAAACGGACGATCCTCAAGTCGATCCAGTCGCAGGAAAAGCTGACCGAAGAACTCGCCGAACAAATCAAAAAGGCCCAGACGCAGAAGCTGCTGGAAGACCTTTACCTTCCCTTCAAGCCCAAGAAGCAGACCCTCGCGACCCAGGCACGCGAACGTGGTCTGGAGCCACTCGCTCAGGAAGTGCTCGATGACGCCGAAACCGCCAAAGAGCTGCGTGCTCGGGCCGAGGCCTTCGTCGATGCCGAGAAGTCGCTCGCCGATGTCGACGCCGTGCTGCAGGGCGTAGGCTGTATCGTGGCCGAAGTGTTCTCGGAACATGCCATGCTGCGAGGTCGCTTGCGGAAACTGTTCTGGAAGACCGGACAGTTGACCAGCACCCGGATCGAAAACTCGGGCCAGTCCGATAACGACGACGATTATCACGACGACTCGGAAGAAACCAACGGCGACGAAGTGGAAACCACTTCGGACGTGACCGAAGTGGCTGCCGACGATGCTGCCGCGCCTGCGGAATCGACCGAAACCAAGGCCGAAGAAAAGAAGGATGGTAAGAAGAAGCCAACCATCCAAGAGATCCGCCGCGAGAAGCGTAAGCGTCAGAAAGAAAAGGAACGTGCCAAGAAGGACAAGGCGTTCCGCGACTATTACGACTACCACGAACCCGTTTCCAAGATCCCGCCGCACCGCGTGCTGGCGATCAATCGTGGCGACCGCACCCGATTCTTGAAGGTGCGAATCGAAGTCGATTTCGACAAGATCGTGAAGACGGCCGAAGATGCAGTCATCCCGGAAGGTCACACGCACGCCGAGTTCCTGAAGCAGTCGCTCCGCGATAGCCTCAATCGTTTGATCATTCCAAGCATCGAACGCGAAATTCGCCGCGAGCTGACCGAAAAGGCCGAGACGCACGCGATCGAAGTGTTTGCCTGCAACTTGCGAAAGCTGTTGCTGCAGCCTCCGGTTCGTGGCAAGCGCGTTCTGGCCATCGACCCTGGCTTTCGCAGTGGCTGTAAGCTGGTCGCCATCGATCCCTTCGGCAACGTGATGGGAACCGGGGTGATTCACCTGATCGGTCCTCAGGATCGCGTGGAAAAGAGCCGCTCGCGCATTGTCGAGATGATCAAGCAGTTCGATGCTCAGATCGTAGCGATCGGCAATGGCACCGCTTGTCGCGAGACCGAGCAGATCGTGGCGAGTGCGATCGCCGACGAGTTGAAAGATCGCGACATCTGCTACCTGATCGTCAACGAAGCCGGTGCGAGTGTTTACTCAACCAGCGAACTGGGCCGTGAAGAGTTCCCGAAGTTCGACGCCACGATCCGCGGTACCATCAGCATCGGCCGTCGCCTGCTTGATCCGCTGTCGGAACTGGTGAAGATCAATCCGTCCAACATCGGTGTGGGCTTGTACCAGCACGATGTCAAAGCAAAGCACCTGCGTGACTCGCTGGACGACGTGGTCGAGTCGTGCGTGAACTATGTCGGCGTCGACGTGAACACCGCCAGCCCTGCCCTGCTGAGCTATGTCTCGGGCTTGAATCAGCTGACGGCTCGTCGCATTTATGAACATCGCCAGGCCAAGGGCCCATTCCGATCGCGTGAAGAAATTCGCGAAGTCGCCGGCATTGGTGAAGCGACCTTCGTTCAGGCCGCTGGCTTCTTGAAAGTGGTCCCTGCCGAGAATCCGCTCGATGCGACTTGGATTCACCCCGAAAGTTACGAAGTCGCAACGCAACTGCTCGAGAAGTTGGGCTGCTCGCTAACCGAAGTGTTGGCGACCGTCCCTTCGCCTCCACCCATCGCAGCCAAGCCAACAGGATTTGGCGTACTGGATGAAGACGCCGCGGCACCTGCTGCGGAAGAAGCGACCGAAGCGGAAGCACCGATTGCCGAACCGGTCGCCACGGAAGAGCCGGCAGCGGAAGCTGCTCCGGCAGAAGCCGTCGAAGCAACTGAAGTGGCTACGGAAGAAGCACCAGCCGAAGTTTCGCAAGCGGAAACCGATTCGGCGGTCGAGACGATCGACCCTGCCGACGTTCCGGCCCCGCAGCCTGCTCCGGTCGAGATTGGCGTTTCGGACGAAAAGCATAAGCAATTGCTGGCCAAGATTGCTTCGGCCAACGTCGATCAGCTGGCAGAAGAGCTTAGTATCGGTGTTCACCTCGCTCGCGACATCATGGGTGCCCTTTCGCGTCCCGGTCGTGACCCGCGTGCCGACTTCCCACCACCCCTGTTCCGTCGGGGCGTGCTGAAGCTCGAAGACCTCGAGCCAGGCATGGAAATGATGGGCACCGTGCTGAACGTGGTCGACTTCGGTGCGTTCGTCGACATTGGTTTGCACGACAGCGGCATGGTTCATATCAGCCGCCTCGCCGATCGATACGTGGGCGATCCTCACGAAGTGGTCAGTGTTGGCGATGTGATTCGCGTCTGGGTTATCGAGATCGACCGTGAACGTCGTCGTGTCTCGCTGACGGCCATCGATCCTGCGATCGAGACCGAAAAGAAGGGCAAGCCGGAGCGTCCACAAGGCAATCGTCCGCCACGTCAGGATCGGCCACAACGCCCCAAGAATAAGGCTGGGCATAAGCTACAAGGTGGCGGTGGCAAGGGGAAGCATGGGGGCAAGCCTCATCACGCCGAGCGTCGCTCGAAGCCAAAACCGAAGCCTGTCAAACCGCTGACCGACGCCATGAAGGAAGGGAAAGAGCCGCTTCGTTCGTTTGGCGATCTGGCGCAGTTCTTTGACATGCAGCGCGACGAACCGAAGAAGAAGCCGAAGGGCAAGTAGTCTTTCACCTCGTCGTGCCTCGGTTCGTCCCGGAAGGTACGGACGCCTGCTGCGAAAACGGTGGTTTTGTCCATCCGCCGCAGGCGTCATAATAGGGGCATCTTGTATCTCTGTCTTTCGCTCCAGGAAAGATGTTCTCATGACAGACTTCGAAGACCGACTCAAACGCGCCATTGAACGTGGTGAAAAGCGTAGCGAAGCCAAGCGGCACGCCGAGCAAGCCGCGGCGATGACGGAAGAAGAATGTCGTGAACTGCATAGTCGGCTTCGTCTGAAGGTTTCGGACTATATCGAAACCTGTTTGCAGAAGCTGCCCAACCACTTTCCAGGCTTTCAGTACGAAACGCTGTTCGGGGATCAAGGCTGGGGGGGCGCTTGCGTGCGCGACGACCTCGACTTGACGGGTGGTAAGCGGCGAAGTCTTTACAGCCGACTGGAACTTGCTATCCGTCCTTACTCGTCGGTTCATGTCCTGGAGCTGACGGGCAAAGGAACCATCCAGAACAAGGAGCTGTTCCACCGAAACCACTTCGAGAAACTGGCTGAAGTCGACGAACATGACTTCCGCGAGTTGATCGATCTGTGGATCGTGGAATACGCCGAGCAGTTCTCGGCCGTCTAAACGCTTGCCTGGCGATGCTTTGTGGTCTCTTTTTGCCAAAGGGACTATTCCCTCGGTTTTGCCGTTGGTCGAGAATGGAACTACCCTTAGGTAGACTTCCTTCTCGTTGCTTCACGGAGAAAACCTATGCATTGGATCGTGGCGTTGTCGCTGTTGTTGGGGGCAGAGGCTTCTGAAGAGAAGGTGCCGACCCCGGACCCTTTGTCGGCCTATCATCAAACAAACATCCGCGGCTGGGATGTCTATGTCCATAAATCGTTGATGCGGGAAGACAAAGAGACCGGCGATGCCGCGCTCGAACTGATCGACCATCAGCTCTACGACATCCAGCGGCGACTTCCCAAGGACGCCGTTGTTCAGATCCAGAAGATTCCGATCTGGCTGGAGCAAGACAACACGCACGCGAATCCTTGTGCCTGCTATCACGTGTCGGAAGACTGGCTGGGTAAGAATGGCTTCCTCCGCGAGAAAGCGAAGGCGGTCGAGATCTCTAGCGCGAAGACGTTCTTGCAGTGGTGTATCGCTCAGCCTTATATGCTGATGCACGAGATGGCCCATGGCTATCACGATCGTTTTCTGGGCTATGACGATGCCCGCGTGGTCGCTGCCTTCGAGCAAGCGAAGAAGTCAGGCACCTACGACGAAGTGCTGCATATCAATGGCACGAAAAAGTCCCATTATGCAATCGAGAACGAACGCGAGTATTTTGCGGAAGGGACCGAGGCGATGTTCGGGACGAACGATTTCTATCCGTTCGTGAAGTCGGAATTCAAGCAGCACGACCCTGAAGGATTTCGCGTCATTGAAATGCTGTGGAACCAAAGCAAGGGCGAAGAATCGAAGCCGCAGGAAGATGCCCAAAAGGAAGAGTCGGACGACTGAGCGTTGCCCGTTCTTAGTCGAGCTTCGAGGCGTTGCGTCGCGATAGATACCATGCCACGCAACGACGGGCTGCCTGAAAGATCGGTTCACGAAAGAAACCGATCACGCAGCCGAGCACGGCTCCGGTAATCAGCAGGCCAAGCTGGCGATGGAACAAGACGATGGTCAGGGTCCACGCGGCCAATGCAATCGTCCACCACCATGGCGGACTTTTAATGTAGATAGCTGCCAGCAGCGTGGCCGTTCCGAGGAATGTACCAGCGAGCAAGGGGAACAGCAGCGATCCCAGAACTGCCGCTTGATCCAAGGCGACTCCTAGAATTGGAATCACCAGCATCAGTCCAAGCAGCGTCAACCAGCCCCACGCGGCCCAAGAGACCTGCTTATCGGCCATTGGCATTCTCCGCGTCGATGGGATGCAGCAAAAAGGTTCCTTCAAGCGAGGACACTTGGAAGGAGTCCGGTCCGAAAGATCGTGGCGGAGGATCTTAACCGAACTTCATCGTGCGAGCTTCTCGCACGGCACGAGCCGCATTGTCCGCGAAGTTATCGATCTGATTCAAGCCACGCAGCAGCATCGCATGCCCGTCGATGACGACTTCGTCGATTTCGGCATCATCCAGGGTACGTGCGAGTTGAGAGAGACGTCCTGCTTGTTCTCGGAGGCGTTCGACCACGTTGCTCATACGGTCGCTGTCGTACGGTTCCTTTCGCGGGACGCGGTCTTTGGCGTCCGCCGCCGCTGGTTTCGCCTTCTTCTTGGCCATAGTTCTTCTTTGCAAATGCTTGAGGGGATAAACAAGCGGAGGTTATCAGAGCCTCAGCAACTTGTAAAGTATTTAGTACCAATTAGTCAACGCAAGGTCAATATTCACTCGGGAAAACTAGGTGATATCGCGGATATATCCATCGTTGTAAGTTCAATGAAATAACAACATATAGGTACCAATCGCAATCAATGGATTAATCAGTAGATCCGGGACAATGCGACGTAAAATGGCCTGTAATCAACGCAGAACTGGGAGGAATTGGCGACGAAACCATTTTCCGAAATGGAAGTGAGCTAGAGTTTCACGCACCCCAAATACTACGGGGTAGAAGCGCTAATAGAGACAGGGCAGAGCTATGGCAACCTCGAATCTTAGCAAGACTTCGATCCGCGTCCCAATGGCGGGAATCGTCGCATCTGCGTCGCCGAATGTGCTGGAAACGCTGCTGGGAAGCTGTGTGGGGATCGCGCTATGGTGCAAAGAGACTCAGCACGGTGCGTTGGCCCATGTCATGTTGAGCGATAGCCAGGGATGTCAGAAGCAGCCAGGCCGCTTCGTAGACACCGCGATCCTTGAAATGTTGAAGCAACTGGCCGCCAATGGAGCCCGTCGACGAGCGATCGTGGCCAAAGTATGCGGCGGCGCGAACATGTTCAAGATCTCCTCTCCGGGCCAGGAAGTGGGACGTAAGAATATCGATAAGTCGCTCGAGTTGCTCAAGGCGAACAACATCCCCGTTATCTCGAAACATGTCGGGGGAACCTCAGGTCGCGTGATCTACTTCGATCTCGAGACCAGCCTCATTCAAGTAAAAATCGGTCACGAGTTCGTCGCCACCGTCTAACATCCACAGCCTTTGATTCTCGGCAGTGAGCCTCAAGCCAATCACGAGCGCTAGAGGAACGCTGTATTTTGGGTTGTCAAAAAAATAGTTTTGGCCGTTGACTTGGCAATTTCTTTTGCCTTAGTATTTTGATTATTCAAAATCAAATGCTTGGAAGGGCAAATTAATGCGATCCAATGGCTTTGCGTTCACGAAGGTCGGTGCAAGAACTAGTCCTCTCCGTGGATTCACTTTAGTTGAACTGCTCGTTGTCATCGCGATCATCGGTGTGTTGATTGCCCTCTTGTTGCCGGCCGTGCAGCAGGCCCGGGAAGCAGCCCGGCGAATGCAATGCACCAACAACCTGAAGCAGATCGGCCTGGCGATTCATAACTATGCGTCGACGCACGGCGTGTTTCCGTCGGGATATATCAGTCACGCAACACGGGAGGGCAGCGGCCCCGGTTCGGCAGCGATTGATGGCGATACGTGGGACGCCGCACCAGGCTGGGGCTGGGGAGCACTCTTGTTGCCCTTCCTGGAGCAAGGCAACGTAGCCGATGCGATCGACTGGCAAAGTCCCATTTGGAACGCGACCAATCGCGCGGCCATCGCCACGCCACTGACCGGTTTCCTCTGCCCTTCCGTCAGTGGAGAAACGGAACCGTTCACTCTTCGCGATGAAGCCGCCGGAGCGTTGACTCGCTATGGCGATCCAATCGTCGTCGGTCGCTCACACTACATTGCCAGTCACGGGCAAGAGTCGTGCTGGGGCGAATGTGGGGCCTCGGCCAGCGGACTGGTCTTCACCGATATCTATGCCGGAACCACCAAGACCGTCGCGATTCATGGCGATGCGTCGAAGGTCGCCGATGGCCCGTTCTATCGCAACTCACGCGTCCGTTTTCGCGACATCACCGACGGCACGACCAACACGCTGTTCATTAGCGAGCACTCTTCGAAGCTAAGCGACAAGACCTGGGTCGGCGTCGTGCCAGGAGCGTTCACCCATCCTCGGTTTTTAACGCCAGAGAACGGTCCTGATGCGGCTGCCACGCTAGTGATGATGCACGTCGGCCCTTCGGGAGGCGAGCTCGATATCACCGGCAGCCCGATCATTCATCCGATGAACTATCCGACGCTTCACGTTGGCCAGATGTATTCCGAGCATCCTGGTGGGGGCAACCTGCTGTATGGCGATGGCTCGGTCGGCTTTCAGCCAGAAACGATCGACCTAATCTTGGCGGCCGAGTTGGCCAGTATGAACGAAGGCGAAGTCATCCAGTCGCGAGGGTTTTAGCCATGCCAGCGAATGCATCTCAATGGATCGTATTGGGATCGGTAGTCCTGATTTTGGTGGTCGCGGTTGGCTATTGGCTGCAGCAGCCAGCTTACGGCGAGATTAGCCGGAAGGGCTACGACTATGCGATGGCCCTTAGCTCCGCATGTAGCGGCCGAAGCTCGGCTCGCGTGGCAAAGATTTCGCAGATGATCACGCAATCGAAGGAAGCTGGCGAGTTGAATGCTGCGGAATCGAACTGGCTTCAGCAGATCGTTCAACAGGCCAACACTGGCAACTGGGATACGGCCTACGAGAGCGTGCGATTGCTGATGCAGTGCCAGACCGAAAGAGCCAATCCCCTGCCGCTTATCGATTAGGGCTTACGGGCACGTGTCGCGATGAAGGTGTCGATGTAGCGCGAGATCAAATCGGTCTCGTCAAAGCGGTCTTCCAGGAAGTCAATCAGATGGAAGCCTGCTTGAAGTTGGCCACCGATCTGGTCGGCCAGCGTGTGACCAAATTCCAGCGGTCGGGACTGCATCGCTTGGTCACGCTCTGCCTCGGTCAGGCTGGTCAGATCAGAATATGGGAGTGCGTGACGGACCACCAGTTCCTGCTTTTCGTCCTGGGCACGCTCGTCGAAGAGGAAGCGGAGCGGATTGCAGAAGCCCGCGAGCAACTCGCCACCAGGCTTCAGCACGCGAAACGCTTCTCGCCAGACGGGTAGGATGTTCTCGGCAAAGCAGTTCGAGCAGGGGTGAAAGATCAAGTCGAACATCTCGTCGTCAAACGCGCTCAGGTCGGCCATGTCTCCCTCGACTGTTGCCAGGCTCAAGCTATCCCGCTCGGCAACCAGTCGGTCCTGGGCGAGTTGCTTGGGGGAGTTGTCCAGCACAGTGACTTCCGCGCCGGTTGCCGCCAGGATCGGTCCCTGCTGACCACCGCCTGAGGCAAGGCATAAAATTTTCACGCCAAACATGGTCGCCGGAAACCACGCCCGCGGAACCTGCTTGGTCGGAGTCAGAATCAGCGACCACTCCCCTGCCCTGGCTTGGGCGATCTCTTCGGAGCTGACGGGGATCGTCCAGCGATCGTTCGATTCGACCTGGCGGTTCCACGCATCGCGATTGAAGTGACGAACGTCCATGGGGAACTCCGTGGGTAACCAGGCGAACGGAAATGGAAAGATAGATGCCGGTAGAAACCGACCGGACAACAAAACTACCACAAAGGTTCGCCATTTTGGCGATGTGAGTCGAACCAGTCGGGAAACTGATTGAGATACGCAAGCCGCCTGTTTAAACTGACCAGCATTCTATCCTTCCTCCCCGAAAGAGTCGCAGGCCGTTCCATGCTTCGCTGGGTCGCCGTCTTCATTGCCATCGTCTTGATTTCGCCTTCGCTCTATGCCCAGTCGCCGGATGTGCTGCAAGATCCAACGGCTGAAGGCTTTTACGATGCGTGGGTCGAAAAGCTGGCCGATTTGCCTCCGCTGGTTATCCCTGGCGTCCCGAAGGCTCCGCCCGCGTTCTCTGGGAAAGAAGACCCCGGCGCCAAGCAACCGGACGAGTTGATCAATGCGATCAACGATAGCCTCGGAACGAAGGATGCCGTGAAAGCCCTCGGGCGTGGGCTGCTGAGGTTTCCTCAGGCCGAGGTTCGCAAGGAAGCGGCCAATGCGATTTGGCTGGTCGACAAGAAGTCGCAGCCGCTGGCGATCTTGGCTCTGCGGGCAGCGCTTTCCGATCCAGATCCCGGCGTTCGGGAGCGTGCTGCGATGTCGCTCTCCAACTTGCGAGATGATGGTGCTGAGGTTGCCTTGGGGGAACTGGTAAATCAACTCGACGTCGAAACCAATCGAGAAGCCAACCATTCGATGGCCATGGTCATTCAAGCTTTCGGTCCGAAGGCTGCACCTGCGGTGCCTTATCTGACGCGTCGACATTTGCGACTTATGCAGCAGGAAAAGGACCTGTTTTACAGCGAGGATATTTCAACATTTGCCAAGATTGGCGAAGCATCGCTGCCAGTCGTTCCGGTGATTGTCTTCGACGCACTGAACGATCAGGAATACTACGCCTGCGAAACGCTCGGACGGCTTGGCTGTGAGAAAGAACTGATCATGCTCATGTCGCGCGACAAGCCAGATCGTCTGGCCGAAATGGCGGTCCACGGGGCAGGCTTCTTGCCGAAGTATTCGCCAGAAGTGATCGAACGAATGATCGCAGTAACCGAAAACGCAAATAGCGAGTTCCTCCGCGGTGTCTGCCTGGAAGCCCTGGGCAAGGCGCGGCCGACCAATGAGAAGATCGTCAAAATGATGATTGATAGTCTGTTGAACTCCGATACGAACTCGCTTCGTCGCAGCGCGGCCGAAGCCCTCGGCAATTGCGAACCGAAGTTTCCGATCGCGATCGATCCTTTGAAGAAGTCGGTGGCTGAAGATGGTGATCGCGACGTCCGACAAGCGGCGGCGACCGCGCTGGCCAAGTATCCGGTCGAAGCAGAATCGGTGTATCTGGCCCTGGTTGATGAAGCAATCCGCAGCGAATCGATCCAGGTCGCCGGTTTGCGTCAGTTGCAACTCGACTCGGTTCCAGCAATTCTCAGCACGATCAACGACGCGAAGCTGACCGATGCCCAGCGTGAGATTGCTGTTCTCTCGCTGCAATGGGTCGACAAGCTTCGCGAGGACTCTGATGGTAAAAAGAACTGGGAGCCGCTGGTTGCTCCGATCAAAACGATCGCAAGTGACAAGCAGTTGGCACCAGGCATTCGTGCCGCCGCGATGTTTGTCTTGCGATACTGGGGCATGCCTGTTGAACCGATGGAACCGGTCATGCTTGCTTCGATTAATGGGGCTCATTTCTCAGGCACCCGGATCGACTCGATGCGTTGGGTGGAAAGCAACGCCGATCAGCTTGCCAGTCCCGATCAAGCCATCGCTCAGTTGATCAAAGCGACCGAAGACGAAAAGGCCTATTCCCAGCGTTGGGCGGCAAATGCTCTGGCTCAGATGGGACAGAAGGCCAAGCCCGCAATTCCGCAACTGCTCAAGCTGGTCCAGTCCGAGAACGACTATGTCAGCCGAGAAGCAATCAATGCGGTCGCCAAGATCAACTGCGAGCCAAAGCTTTGCATCGCGACGCTCTTGAAGGTGGAAGATTCCGAAGCGGTCAAAGCCGCCGCGACCCTGGCCGCTGCGGACAATGTGGATGCCAAGCCAGTCATCGCCGAACTACGGAAGCGACTAGAAGAAGGAGACGACGACCTGACGCTGATGGAAGCGATCCAGCAGTTGGGCCCGAAGTCGATCCCGCTCATCAAGTTGGTGATCGCCCAGATCGAAGGGCCAGAAGCGACACACTACACCGCGGATGCCTTACTGAAGATGGGGCCGACGGTCGAAGACCAGGTGGTAGAGCCTCTGATTGGATTCGCCCTCAAGCAACCAGAAGTCGCTTCCAGCGTGCTCAAGGGCTTAGGCGACATGAAGTCGGCCGGGCCCGCTTTAGCCAAGGCGGCACCAAAGCTTCTGGCCGACGGAGACGCCCGGCAAGCCACGCTTGAGGCTCTTGGCAAGTTGGCACCCTCGTCCAAGGCTGCCTTGCCAGCCATGGCACCTCTGCTCATGTCCGATGACAGCTTCATTCGTCACACGGCCCTGGACGCAATCATCAAATTCGGTCCTGATGCCAAGCCATATCTGCCGCAGATGAAGAAGATGGCCGAGAACGAACCTGCCGGTTTTCAGCGAGGCGTTGAACAAAAAGTGAAAGACTTCGAAGCGTCACTGAAGTAGGCAGGCCTCAGGAAAGCACTGGCCAAGATAATTTCGCCAAGGCGGCCAGCAGGTGATCAACGCTCGCGAACCGTTCGTCTGGAGCAAACGCGAGGCAGGTCTGCAGGAATCGAAGCACGTCCGGCGGAATGGTTTCGCCTGAAGAGGTCGTTTGGGGCCAAGTCAGAGGCTGGGATGATTTCAGTTGCTGAGTGATCTCGGCGGTGGTACCCACGCGAGGTGGTCTTCCGGTCAGAAGCGTGAAGAGCAGCCCGCCTATTCCATAAATGTCGGCACAAAAGTCGAGCGGGGCATCGTCAAGTTGTTCTGGTGCAAGATAAGCCAGCGTTCCGCCACGCGGCAAGATCGCGTGTGAGCCTTGGCTTCGAAGCGTAGCCAGTCCGAAGTCGGTGATGTGAATTCCACCGCTCCGAGAAACCAGCGCGTTGCTAGGTTTCAAGTCGGCATGAATGATCTGGGCCTGATGTGCCGCGCGAACTGCGATGGCGACCTGGCGAACGATACGCAAGGCATCGCGCTCCAGGGATTCATCGCAGTTCAGCTTTTGTTGAAGGTCTTCTCCATCGATCCAATCGAGAACGAGAAAGTAGCCACCGCCAGGATATTGCCCCAGGCCATGCACGCCGACAACGTTTGGGTGATGGATCTTGGCCAGCAGGTTCGCCTCTTGAATAAAAGACGCGACAGCCGCCTGGTCGTGCTGCAGTCGTTTGTGGAGTGACTTGATTGCGACGGTGCGTCGCCTCTTTTTTTCGACCGCACGATACACCTTGCCAAACCCACCACTGCCCACGTGCTGCTTCAAGAGGTAGTCTTCCCAGGCAAGCGTGGTGCTCGGTCGCCGAATGGGCAAAGCGACATCGATCAACGAATGCTCGAGCGATTCTCGAAATTGTTGCACCCAGCGGCGGAGTGTTCGGGCTGGTATGTCACTTCTCTGGGCGATGTTGGCCAGCGGCTCTCCTGCGAGATACCAGGTCAGCACGTCAATCTGTTCGGGCGGTAGTTTCGTCAGTTGCTGATGGACAATCTCTTCGATGGCTACCATTTGGCTTGGCGTTGCTGTTTCGCTGAACTGTCGTGACAACTCCGTTGGGTTTGCGATCACTTCCTGCATGATGCTGCGTTTCGCTGCGGTGTGCTTTTGTGCTTGCTTTCTCACTTTGTTAACGGAGATGGCGGCCAGTAGTCGCCAAAGATCTCCTTCGCGGTCAAGGCGAAATTGCCGTTCGCGGGCCCGGACGAAGAAGCTTTGCAGAGACGACTGGGCCACGTCTTCCGCATCGACACGCCGCCGCAGTCGAGCCGACAGGTTCTGGCGAATCAACGGCAGAAGCCTGGGCCAATAGCGATGAAAGATTTCACTCGCAGCGCCAGCGACCTGATTTTCCACCAGGCCCATGAGATCGATTGAATTCAGTTGATCAAAGCTACGGAGCGAGGACATGAACGGTTTCTTCCAAAAAAGTTCCCTGGGCGTGGCCGCACAGCGAGGGAATCGGAATGTACCCACAGTCAGGGAAGTGATGGGCTTCCTGAATGGTAGACACCCAAGAGAAAGGAAGGTTCTGATGGCGTTCGTGGTTACCTCACCGTGCGACGGCTGCAAATATACCGACTGTGTGACGGTCTGCCCCTGCGAGTGCTTTCGGGAAGGGGAAACGATGCTCTATATCGATCCAGAAACCTGCATCGACTGCGGGGCCTGCGAACCGGAATGCCCTGTGGAGGCGATCTTCCCGGAAGAGGATGTGCCTGAAAAGTGGCAGCATTACATCGAACTGAACGCCGCAATGGCACTCGAGAAGCCGCCGATCGTGGTCAAGAAGGCCCCGCTTTCGAGTGAGGGGGGCTAATGACGATTTTCGATGAGTTTGAGACCCTTCCGCCTGATCGGCTTTGAGGAAATGAGGTCCGTATTAACAAAATAGGGCTGGCAGTAATCACTGCCAGCCCTATTGTTTTCAGAGCTTATCCAGAGCCTTAAGGCTAGTGAAGTTTTAGGTCGTCTGGTGGATGTGGACTGCTTTGAAGCGGTCTTGCAGCGACTCGACGTCCATCCCTTCTTCTCGCAGGGCTTCCATCGCCTTGGTGGCGGCTTCAGCGGCTTGGATGGTCGTGATACATGGAATGCCGTGCTGGACGGCGGCGGCACGAATGCGGCCTTCGTCGGTTCGGGCACCCTTTCCGCTTGGCGTATTCATCACCAGGGAGACTGCCCCATCGATCATCAGGTCGAGCAGGTTCGGATGTCCTTCGGCCAGCTTCTTGATCCGCTGGGCGGGGACGCCTGCTTCTTCGAGGCGACGCGCGGTGCCATCGGTGGCCAGCAGTTCGTAGCCAAGGTCTTTCAGGCGACGCGAGATGTCGGCGATCTGGTCTTTGTGACGACCGGAGACGCTGACAAAGATCTTGCCATCTTCTGGCTTCGGCAGCACCACGCCGGCGGCCAGTTGGCACTTGGCGAATGCCATCGAGAACCGTTCGCTGATCCCCATCACTTCGCCCGTCGATCGCATTTCCGGGCCGAGCACAATGTCGACACCAGGGAACTTGCGGAACGGGAAGACCGATTCTTTGATCGAGACGTGCGCCGGGATCGGTTCGCCAGTGATGCCAAGTTCGGCCAGCGTGCAGCCAGCCATCACCTTGGCGGCAATCTTGGCGACCGGCATGCCGGTCGCTTTGGCGACGAAAGGAACGGTACGGCTGGCACGTGGGTTCACTTCCAGAACGTAGACGTTCATCTTGCCGTCTTCCGCCTTGACCGCGAACTGAACGTTCATCAGGCCGACCACCTTCAGGTACTTGGCCATGGCGATGGTCGCTTCGCGAATCTCTTGAACGACCGGGCCTGGCAAGCTGTAAGGTGGAATCACGCAAGCCGAGTCACCGCTGTGCACGCCTGCTTCTTCGATGTGTTCCATGACACCGGCAACGACGACCGTTTCGCCGTCGCTGATGCAGTCGACATCGACTTCGGTGGCGTCTTCCAGGAAGCGGTCGATCAGCACTGGCTGACCTTGAGCGACCAGGAACGCTTCGGCCACGAATCGCTCGAACTGCTTATCGTCGTAGCAGATTTCCATCGCACGGCCACCCAGCACGAAGCTTGGGCGAACCAGGGCGGGATAACCAACCTTCGCGGCTTCAGCGCGGGCCTGGCTCATGTTGCGAGCGATCGCGTTGGCTGGCTGCTTCAGGTTCAAGCGGTTGAGCAGTTGCTGGAACTGTTCGCGGTCTTCGGCGGCATCGATGGTGTCGACGCTAGTGCCGATGATTGGAACGCCAGCCGTTGCCAGGCCGCGTGCCAGGTTTAAAGGCGTTTGACCGCCGAACTGCACGATCACGCCATCGGGTTGAACGCGGTCGCAGATGTTCAGCACGTCTTCGGTGGTCAGCGGCTCGAAGAACAGCAGGTCCGACGTGTCGTAGTCGGTACTGACCGTTTCTGGGTTGCTGTTGACCATCACCGACTGGATGCCCATTTCGCGGAGGGCGAACGAGGCATGGCAGCAGCAGTAGTCGAACTCGATCCCCTGGCCGATGCGGTTCGGACCGCCACCCAGGATCATGATTCGCTTCTGGCCTTCTGCTTTGACCGGAACTTCGTCTTCGATTTCGTAGGTCGAGTAGTAGTAAGGCGTGTACGCCTCGAACTCGGCGGCACACGTATCGACCGACTTGAAGGTCGCGACGATGCCACGCTTTTTGCGTTCACTACGAATTTCCAGCTCACTGCTTCGCAGCAGCGTGGCTAGTTGGCGATCGGCGAAGCCCCAGCGTTTGGCTTGCAGCAACTGTTCGTTGCTCAGCTTCGAGATGTCGCCGACAGCGGCCAGTTCGTCTTCACATTCGACCAACTGCTTCATCTGGTCACAGAACCATGGGTCGATGCCGGTGATGTCGTAGAGCTGTTCCACCGACATGCCCGACTTCAAGGCGTAGCGAAGGTACCAGGGACGTTCAGCGTTTGGCTTGGCCAGCTTCGCGCGAATTTCGTCTTCGGAGGGCTGTTCGTCGGTGCCCCATAAGTCTTTGCCGTCGCAGCCAAAGCCGAAGCGTCCGACTTCCAGGCCACGCAAAGCCTTCTGGAACGATTCCTTGAAGGTTCGTCCGATCGCCATCGTTTCGCCGACGCTCTTCATCTGGGTCGTCAGCGTGCTGTCCGCTTCCGGGAACTTCTCGAACGCGAACCGAGGAATCTTGGTGACGACGTAATCGATCGAAGGCTCGAAGCAGGCGAGCGTTTCTCGGGTGATGTCGTTCGGCAATTCGTGCAGGCGATAGCCAACGGCCAGCTTGGCCGCGATCTTGGCGATCGGGAAGCCGGTGGCCTTCGACGCGAGAGCCGAACTGCGGCTCACACGCGGGTTCATTTCAATGACGATCATGCGATCCGACTTCGGATCGGTGGCGAACTGAATGTTCGAGCCGCCCGTTTCGACACCGATCTCGCGGATGACTGCCAGCGAGGCGTCACGCATGCGCTGATATTCTTTGTCGGTCAGCGTCTGGGCCGGAGCAACGGTGATCGAGTCGCCGGTGTGGACCCCCATCGGGTCGAAGTTTTCGATAGAGCAGATGATCACGACGTTGTCGTCTTTGTCGCGCATCACCTCCATTTCGTATTCTTTCCAGCCGATGATCGACTCTTCGATCAGCACTTCCGTCACGGGAGACTGATCGAGGCCGTTGCGGACCAGGCTGTCAAATTCTTCGCGGTTGTAGGCGATGCTCGAGCCTGAGCCACCCAGCGTGAAGCTTGGGCGAACGACGGCTGGCAAACCGACTTCTTCCAGAACGGCTCGGGCTTCCTGGACCGTGTGGACGGTGGCACCACGACAGACTTCCAGGCCGATCTTACCCATCGCCTGCTTGAACTGTTCGCGTTCTTCCGCCTTGGCAATCACATCGGCGCGGGCACCGATCATTTCGACGCCGTATTTGTCGAGGATCCCGGCCTTGGAAAGATCCATTGCCAGGTTCAAGCCGGTCTGGCCGCCCAGCGTTGGCAGCAGCGCGCAAGGACGTTCCTTGGCGATGACCTTTTCCAGAATGTCAGGTGTTAGCGGTTCGATATACGTCGCATCGGCCGTATCGGGATCGGTCATGATGGTGGCTGGGTTGGAATTCACCAGCACCACCTCGTACCCCTCTTCTCGAAGCGCTTTGCAGGCCTGAGTACCCGAATAGTCGAACTCGCAAGCCTGGCCGATCACGATGGGACCGGAACCAATGATCAAGATCTTTTTGATATCGTCGCGTCGCGGCACTGGGGGCTCAGTCCTTAGCTTAAGTTAAGGGGCAGCACAGGCGTATTTCTACCCTTGTCTGCATCGGATCAAGGTGCAAAATCCCACCAATTTAACCCCACGTTCGAAGCGATAACAAGGGGCAGAAAGCTTCCGAAAGGGATGGAATCTCGGATGCTGCGGAGAAACCGCAATCCATTGAGGCAGAAAAACAGGAGTGCGAAACTAGAAATGCCAAGCGAAGGTGGCCAAAGCAAGGTGTTTGGCGAAACTAGTAAAGAAACCTCAAAATTCTCTGGCAGGCCTCCGCGGCGCGCTCTTTAGGCGGGAGGCCCCAGAACTGACCGGCTGCCGGTCGATTGCGCGCATCATTCCGGCTGTATCAATCAATGCCCGTTAATAACTTCCGTTCAATGCTTAATTACTGCGCAGCCGCTCGTCTGGCGCGTTGACAGTCCCCACCGATCCACTTAGCATTTAAAGTGTTTTACGGTTCTGACCGCACTCCCAACCTTGCATAATTCTGAGGCACCCTTGTCCCGGAACAGCCCCTCTCAAAGCGGCGTTTTTAGCTCCGCAGTCGACGCTCGGGTCGAAAAGTTCACCGAAAGCATCAGCTTCGACCACCGGCTGTACGCCCAGGACATCCGTGGATCGATTGCGCACGCGGAAATGCTGGCCGATGTCGGTGTATTGACTCAAGACGAGGCAACTCAAATTACTACCGCCCTGGCGCTAATTAAGGGCGAGATTGAAAATGGCGAGTTCCAGTTCGACGAGAAACTGGAAGACGTCCACATGAACATCGAAAGCGCTCTGGTCGCTCGTTTGGGTGACGTGGGGCGTAAATTGCATACCGGACGAAGCCGAAACGATCAGGTTTCGACCGATGCCCGGCTCTGGGTTCGCGATGCAATCGACCAGACCGACAAGCTGCTGGAAGGTTTGCAGAAGGCATTTGTCGGGCGATGCGAAGCCGACATGGACGTGATCCTGCCCGCTTATACGCACATGCAGCGAGCCCAGCCGGTTTTGGCACCTCACTATTGGCTGGCTTATACCGAGAAGTTTCAGCGTGACCGCGAACGTCTGGCCGATTGTCGGCGTCGTGTGAATGTCTGCAGCTTGGGCACCGCTGCCCTGGCGGGGACAACAATTCCGATCGATCGCGACAATGTCGCACGCCGTCTCGAGTTTGAAGCGGTGGCTGCCAACAGTATCGACGTTTCGAGTGACCGTGATTTTCTGGTGGAATATGCGTTCTGCCTGACAATGATCGCGGAGCACTTGAGTGTTTGGGCCGATGAATGGGTTTTGTGGTCCAGTGTCGAATTCAAGTTCATCAAGATTCCGCAGCAATTCTGCACCGGCAGTTCGATCATGCCGCAGAAGATTAATCCGGATGTCTGTGAATTGATTCGTGGCAAGTCGGCTCGCGTGATTGGGAACCTGCAGGCCTTGTTGGTTCTGATTAAAGGTCTGCCGCTGGCTTACAACCGCGACCTGCAGGAAGACAAAGAACGGCTGTTCGATTCGGTCGACACCGTCCATCGATCGCTCGACCTGGCGGCTTCGATTGTCGAAGGTGCCCAGTTGAATGTCGAATCGATCAACTCGCGTCTGGAAGATGGCTTCCTCGATGCGACCACGTTGATGGAGTATTTGATCGGCAAAGGAACCCCCCAACGGACCGCCCATCATCAGATTGGTAGTCTGGTCGCCACGGCGATGGACAAGGGTTGTCGTTTGGCCGATTTGCCATTGGACGAATTTACGGCTGTTAACGAATCGCTCGATAAATCTGTTTATGACGTCTTGGGGGTCGCCAAAGCGGTCGCTGCATTCCGTAGCTACGGTTCGACTTCCCCGGGCGAAGTGAAAAAGCAAGTGGTTCGCTGGAAGGAGCAATTAGAATTGAGCTGACCGCTCAGGACTTTTCCCGTGCCAAGGACCAGGCATTTTTAGTTGAGATGCCATCCTACTAACCTTGCGAAAACTCAGATGCAACGTTTCTTCCAGATTGCTTTGATTCTTGCGGCCCTTCTGGGATTGTCCGTCGTGCGCGATGGGGCAGCTCAGCAGACGGAACAGCCCGCGGCACAGCCTCCGGTCGATACGGCGGCCATCCAAGCAATTAAAGAGTCGAACCCGACAACCGTTGCCGATCTGGTCCGAGCGGCTCTCGTGACCGCCGATCTCGATCGAACTGATCTGAGCAAGGCGTATCTGCAAAAGCTGATCGACAACGATCCCACTGGCGAAGAAGTCTGGTCTGCCCAGCGCAAGCTCGGCAGTGCTCAGTTCGTTCGCCTGCAAACGCTCGATACCATTCAGCCGGAAGGTGGCAAAGCTTCGACGCTGTTGCTCGATAAACTGCAAGCCTATCTGCACGATCCAACGCGTCTCAAGATGGCGGTGGATCAGTTGGCCAGTTCCGATATCACGGCGAAGTCGAAGGCGGCACGTCAATTGATCGATGCTGGCACTACGGCCGCGAATCCCTTATTCGCAGTGTTGGCCGACCCTGCCCGCAAAGCGGAATACCCAGCGGTCAAGAAGGTGCTCGTCCACTTCGGTCGGGTCATGCATCCGCCAGTATTGGCGGCGCTCGATAGTGACGACCCGCACCTGGTTGCCGAGTTGGCCGACGTTGCTCGTCAGATGCAATTGAAGTCCGCGATGCCGTTCCTGGTGGGCAGCTTCGTGACGACCGACAATGCCGAGTTGAAAGAAGCGATCGGTTTGTATCTCGATGACGTGGTCGCCCACCGACCTGATACGGCCGAAGCGAAGGCCTACCTCGCCAAGCGAGTCAACGCTTATCTCGACGGCGCGCCGATGTTCCCGCTCAACGCGGAAGGTGAGGTCGATCTTTGGAGTTGGAATCCTGATTCCAAGCAGGTTGAAGTCCATCAACTGCCGGCGACCGATGCCAACGTGGTCGTGGCAGGTCAGCTCTTACACGATCTGTATGCGATCGATGGCGACAACCCAGAAGTTCAAATGCTAAGCACCCTGGCTGCAATGCAGCGGATTGGCGTGCTGCAAGAATCGGACGAGTTGCTGAAGCAGTTGGTCGCCACCCACGGCATCGAAGTGGTCGAGGCCGCGCTCAAGCGTTCGCTCGAAGGTCGCAAGTATGCCCATGCCTCGGTAATTGCCTGCGAACAACTGGGCGCAACCAAGAATGCGGATCTGCTGCTGGCAGTCGATGGGAATCTTAGTCAACTGGCGCGTGCCCTCCAGTCGCCCGTCTATCGTGTGCGACGCGCTGCCGCGAAGGCGATCCTCGAGATCGATCCTAAGACACCGTATGCCGGCTCAGCCGAGTTGCTCGACGCGCTGGGTTTCATGGCGAACTCGCAAGGCAAGCGTTTGATTGTGATCGGTGAGCTACAGCAGCAACGCGCCCAGGAAATGGGGTCGCTGTTGGCGGAACTTCGTCTAGAACCGATGGTCACCGCAGGTGGTGCCGAGTTGTTCAAGGCTGCTTACTCGTCGCCCGATGTCGAAGCCATTTTCATCAGCAAACCTCTGGCACGTCCTTCGGTGATGGAAACCGTTCAAGTCCTGCGAAAGGATCGTCGAACCGGCGACCTTCCGATCGGTTTGATCTCGCCAATCGAAGAGGTCATCCAATTCGAAACCCGTACTGAAAACGATCCGCTGACGCATGTGATGATTCGCCCGAACGATACCGAGGGCTTCATCTTCCAGCTGCAGCATCTTTATCGTTCACAGGGACGCTTGCTCGTTTCGGCGGAAGAACGGGAAGCCGACGCCGAGTTTGCCGTTTCGCAGATCACGCGAATGCTCGACTCGGAAGAAGATTACAACTACTACAACTTCCTGAAACTGGAAGAGATCGCCATTCGTCGTTTGGTCGACGATAGCGTCGCTTTAGACGTGGCAAAGCTGTTGGGCAAGTTGGCGACGCCAGCCGCCCAGGTCGCTTTGATTGACTACGCCAGCGACCCGTTCCATCCCCTTGCGATTCGTCAGGCCTCGGTCGAAGCGTTGAAAGACGCGATTTCGCGACGAGGTATTTTGTTGTCGAAAGATCAGATTATCACTCAGTACGACCGATACAATGCTTCGGAGAAATTGGACTCCGACACGCAGGCCGTCCTGGGACAAATTCTGGACATCATCGAGGCGCCGACCCAAGACGTTCGTTTCGACCAACCGGCCAAGATCGGCCCGTAGGTTAGCAATGGGACTGTATTCCGAAACGACATCCAGTTACACCCAGGACTATTCACCCCTGGGTTACGAACCACCTATCCCGGGCCTGATCGGTTCGAGCAAGGCGATGGGGGATGTCTATCGTCTTACCCGGAAAGTCGCTCAGACCAACGCTTCGGTTCTGCTGCTGGGGGAAACGGGTACCGGTAAAGAAATGATCGCCTCGGCCGTCCACCGCCTGAGTGGTCGTGCGTCGGGACCGTTCGTGAAGGTGAACTGTGGTGCGTTGAGCGAAAGCCTGCTGGAAAGCGAACTGTTCGGCCACGTACGGGGCGCGTTTACCGGAGCCATCGGCAATCGAACCGGTCGTTTTGAAGCAGCTCATGGCGGTACGATCTTCCTCGACGAAATCAACTCGACATCGCTGCACCTGCAAGTGAAGCTGCTGCGGGTGCTGCAAGAACGCGAGTTTGAGCGCGTCGGCGATACCGCCACGATTCGTGTCGATACCCGCGTGATCGCCGCGAGTAACCGTTTGCTGCTGGAAGAAGTGGGCGAAGGCAAGTTCCGTGAAGACTTGTACTGGCGTCTAAACGTCGTCCCGATTCGTATCCCGCCACTCCGCGAACGTCGCGAAGACATCCCTGAACTGGTCGCTCACTTCCTGAATGTTTACAGCGAAGTCAACGATCGGCATGTAGTCCACATTCAGCGCGAAGCGATGGAAGCCCTGCAAGATCACAACTGGCCGGGGAACGTGCGTGAACTGCAAAACTACGTCGAGCGAGCCGTCGTATTGGCGGAAGGGGACGAACTGACGCTCGATCTGTTGCCGCCTGAAATTCGCACCGGCGACAACCGCTCGGCCATGAGCCTGGGACGCGGTGTCGCGGACTTCGACACGCTGGCCTTCGAGGTTGTCCAGCAAGGTTTGCAGGACGCCGATACGGATGCCGAGGATCTGCATAACCGCGTTGTGAATCGCGTCGAAAAAGAGCTGATCGTGCAGGTGATGTCGGCTTGTGCCAACGTGCAAACGAAGGCCGCCACGCGATTGGGGATCAATCGCAACACGCTGCATAAGAAGCTGAAAGAGTACGAGATCGAGTCGTAATAGGCTTGATGATGAACGACGCCCCTCCCGCTTCATTCTGGAAAGACGCGATCTTGCGTCGCGGTTGGGCTTATTCGACGCTCGTCATTGTATTGTTGGCCGCGGCAACGTTGGTCACCGGGTTTGCCCGCGAACATTGGATCGCCGACATCCTGGCCAATCTTCGTGTCCAACAACAGCTGGCCGCACTCCTGCTGGTATTGATCTGTGGTGCTTTTCGGCGGTGGCTCTGGATGCTGGTGCCGTTGGCCTGCCTGATGATTCATCTGCCTTGGTTTCTACCGGCGGCACCGCGACCAAGTGTATCTGAGAACTTTCCCATGATCACGGTTGCCTGCTGCAACGTGAAATCGTCGAACGCCAACTACCAGCAGGCCATCAACAGCGTGCTCGAGAAAGACCCGGACGTCTTCGTGATGCTCGAGATCACCTCGCACTGGGCGGATGAAATACGCCATGCAACTGAGAGCGAATATCCGTACCGAATCGTCCGTCCGAGCGATACGGGGAACTTTGGAATTGCGGTGTACTCGAAGTCCCCGATCGAGCAGTCGGACATCTTTCAGCTCAACGAAGCAATCTACTCGATCGAAGTGGTGATCAAGGTCGAAGAGAGAGCCTACCGAGTGATCGGCACGCATCCTTTGCCACCGGTCGGCAAAACGAACGCTCGGTCGCGGAACGAGCATTTACGACGGTTGGCGGAACGTATTCGGCAGCCGCAGCTTGAAATGGGTGACCACTCGGCCATCGTAATAGGTGACTTCAATTTAACGCCCTGGTCGCCGTACTATCGCGACTTTGAACTGGCCAGCGGGCTCTATCGTGATCGGCGAGGAATCGATTTGACGCCGACCTGGTACGTGCTGCCAACCTTCCCGTTTGGGTTGGCACTCGATCATTCGTTTTCCAGTGGCGATCTCTCGCCAGGATACGTTCACGTGGGCAATTCGATCGGGTCGGACCATCGCTGCATCTCGACCCTTTATTGGGGAAATCACCCTGGGGTCGAAGACTAGCTGGTCTCGTGACGCTGGTGCGACCAGCTACCGTCGGGGAACAGTTTCAGTTCGATCCAGCTATTCGGATAGCCGAGGTAGCCTCCCTCGGTCCACCAGTTTCCACTGACCGCACCACCGCAGATGTAGGTCGTGTCGTCGACGTCGACGCGATCGACTGTGTGCATGTGGCCGCTCAGGCAAAGCTGGACGCGAGGATGCTTTCGAAAAAGCAGCCGCAGGTCGTTCAACCGCTGCGGCGACCAGCCGGACGGAATCGCGTAGCCGTTACCGATTCCTTTGTCGGTCGACGCTTCGTAGAAATGAGTGACCGACATCAGCGGAGCGTGCGTCACCACCACCGCCGGCAAGTCGCTTTTGGCGAGTTCGTCTTCCAGCCACTTCCACTGGGCTTCATCGATTTCGCAGCCTTGGTATTGGAAGGTGTCGAGCAGAAAGAACTGCCAGCCGCCATGCTCCGCCGAATAGTAGCGGGCCGGCATACCATAGGTCTTGGTCGCTCGGTCTTTTTCGCGATAAGTCTCGGGGTTCTCTTTGTCGTGATCTTTCCAGCGGATGTCGTGGTTGCCGATGCAGCTTAGGCTGGGGACTTTTAGGCGATCGTTGACGTTCTCTTGCCACTGCTGAAACTGGATGTCGGCCTGTTCGTCCGATTGTCGGCCATCGACCGCCATCACATTGTCGCCACCGAAGACGAACAACTCGGGCGCGGCTTCGCGGGCCTGGATGCCGTCGATCAGCGAACCAACCTTCTGCATCACGTCCTGGTTGCCAGCAGGCTGATGGGTATCGGTTAAGAAGGCGACGGTGAACGGCTTGGTGGTTTCAGGCGAAGCTTCCGGTTCGGCGGCAGCCAGCAAACGCTGTCCACCCAAGACAAAGCTGCTACCCAAGAGAGTCTGTAGAAAAGAACGACGGGCGAGCGACATGGGGATCTCCGATCGTATCTGGAGGCGAGAGCTAGAGGCGATCAAACAAGCCGCCGAAGCGGCCCTTGGGAAGCGCGATTCTAGTCCCGTCAGGCGAAGGTTTCACGGACGTCCTTTCATTTTGCGGACATCGAGTGCCGTTCTTGCCCGTTGCGCACGATTATTAAGCAATTTCTGGGAAATTGTCCTAGGCTTTGGGCCAATGTGGATGTCCGTCTTGGACTCAAGCAAGTCTTCTTCGGCATCCCCCGATGCCTGGCAACTCGTTAGAATGTGCCGCTTCCAATTTGGTTCTTGGTTTGTGTGGGTGACTCGATGGAGTGGCTTTCGGAACTGCCGCCTTGGCTGTTGGCACTGCTGATCTTTTGTGTGCGGATGGTCGACGTTTCGCTGGGAACGTTGCGAACCATATGCGTGGTACAAGGCCGCATGGCCCTATCGGTCGCGCTGGGTTTCTTTGAAGTGCTGATCTGGATCGCGGCCCTTTCGCAGGTAATTATCGGCGTGCAGAACAGTCCGATCCTGATGGTGGCCTACGCCGGCGGTTTTGCCGTGGGAAATGCGGTCGGCATCGGCCTAGAGCGGCTTCTGGCGTTGGGGTCGGTCGTGGTCCGAATCATTTCGCCGCAGCAGAATCACGATCTGGTCGATGCCCTGAGGAGCAAGGGTTTCCGGGCCACGGTCTTCGAGGGAGAAGGAGTCGAAGGCCCGGTCGACTTGATCTACGTCCGCTGCAATCGCCGCAAAGTGGCTGCCTTGCTGAAGGTGGCCCGGTCGCACCGTCCCAACGTCTTCTATACGGTCGAACCGGTCCAAGAACAGAGCGAACGGATCGCTGAAGCTCTCCCTCATGCGACTGGGTGGCGGTCCGTATTTAAGATGAAGTAAGCCGAGAAGCGGTGCGATTTCCGTGCATGCCGCTTGACCGGGGGCCCCGGGTGTTAAAGAATCTGGACACACGACCAACCCTAAAGGTAAACCCAGCCCGGGTTTGCTATGCACTGAGGAGTTCCTTTCCGATGTCTATGCGGCTTCAATGGATCGCGATTCTGGCGATTGTCTTTGTTCCTACCTCCCTCTTGGCTCAGGCCCCAGGCGAGCCGGCAGCCACCCCTCCGTCTGCAGCAGTCCCTCAAGATCAATTTGAAAAGCTGATGGTGGAATGGAAGGCGGTTATCACCGAACTTCGCAGCATTCAGCAGCAATATCGTCTCGCTCCCGAGGCCGACCTGCCAAAGCTTCGCCAGGAATACACGAAGGTCCTGGAAGGTGGGATGGAGCTTTTGCCAAAGATCGAAGAGGCCGCCATCGAGCGTTTAAATGCGAATCCTGATGACGCGGATGCCCGCATGTTCCTGACGAAGGTCCTTTCTGACTCGGTCGAAAAGGATGCATACGAGCATGCCTACAAGATGGTCCACATGCTGCTGGATAAAGGTTTCGACGAGAACCAACTTCTGGGCGACCAGGTTGTTGCCGCCTTTGGCACGGATCACTTCGCCGAAGCAGAAGAAGCCTTCAACAAGATGAAGGAAAAGAAGCTCGAGATCAGCGAACGTGTTGGCCAGTGCGGTGTCATGGCTTCGCAGTTGAAAGACAAATGGACTCGGGAAGAAGAGTTCCGCAAGAAAGAAGCGGAAGCAGACGACCTGCCACGCGTGAAGATGACGACCACCAAGGGGGACCTGGTGATCGAACTGTACGAGAACGAAGCGCCGGATACGGTGGGTAACTTCGTCAGTCTGGTCGAGAAGAAGTTTTACGACGGACTGTCGTTTCACCGGGTTTTGCCGCACTTTATGGCCCAAGGTGGCGATCCTAAGGGGGACGGCAGCGGTGGTCCCGGTTACGAGATCTACTGCGAATGCTACGAGAAGGATGCCCGCGATCACTTTGCTGGCACGCTCAGCATGGCCCACGCTGGTAAGAACACCGGTGGTTCGCAGTTCTTCCTCACCTTTCAGTCGACACCTCACCTCGACGGTCGCCATACAGTGTTCGGTCGTGTGATTGAAGGGAAAGAAATCCTGTCGAAGATCAATCGTCGTGAACCTGGGGCGCTGTCAGGTCCGCCTGCCGATCGCATCTTGAAAGCGGAAGTGATTCGCAAGCGTGATCACGAGTACGTGCCGAACAAGACGCCGTAAAAACACAGTCGGCGCGAATTCATACGTGTGGTGTGGCTGCGCGATTTTCTATGGAAAGAGATGATTTTCCTGACGACCGGCTGTCCCCGTTGATGAATGTTTGATAATTCGCCGTCGTAATTCAACTGTCACTAATATCAGGCACGTGCTAGCACGTGCCTTTTTCATGCGCTATGGCGACCTGACCATCGATCTCGCGCAAAAGCGTAAAGGAAAACAAGGCGCAGTTATCGTCGTAAGAGGGCGTCGAATAGGACACATTCGCGAAGGTTAATTTGTGATAGCAAAACGACTTAGGGAAATCGAGATTTCAAGGACCCGCCAAACTTAGGGAATTTAAACCTCGACATGCTTGACGCTGCGTGTCTAGGTCAATAACCTTACATTTCGGTTTTTAATCTTGGATTTCGTCAGTATCTAAATTCTGCATAGTTCCCCCTTCGCGTCCTGTAGTCGTTCATGCACGTAAAGTCCCTCAAGGTGTTCTGCGACGTTGTCGGCCAACGCAGCTTCTCAAGAGCTGCGGACGAGAACGGCATTTCGCAATCTGGCGCAAGCCAGGTCGTGCACCAATTAGAGGAACGACTCGGGGTGAAGCTTATTGATCGTTCCAAGCGACCTTTGGTGCCAACCGCTGAAGGCGAACTTTACTATCAAGGGTGTCGTCAGCTGGTTCAGCGATACTACGCCCTCGAAGAAGACGTTCGCACGTTCCACAAGGAACTCGCCGGTCAGGTCACCATCGCTTCGATTTACTCGGTCGGCCTCAGCCACATGAATGCGTGCGTCCAGGAATTCCTGGCCAAGCATCCCAAGGCGAATGTTCGTCTGCAGTATCACCATCCCGACACGGTGGTGCAGTTGGTCGAGACGGATCAGGTCGATTTCGGTTTGGTCAGCTATCCGAAAGCCTCTAAGACGATCAAGGTCGATATGTGGCGCGAGGAACCGATGTTCCTCATCTGCGCACCCGGTAGCGAACTGGCCGAACGCGAGTCGGTCTGGCTGGACGAACTCGACGGTCGACGAATGGTCGGCTTCGATACGCGTCTGCAGATCCGCCGCGAAATCGATTTCGTTCTCTCATCCGCCGGGGCCGACGTTCAAGTTGTCATGGAATTTGACAACATCGAAACCATCAAGCGGGCCGTCGAAATCGACGCCGGTTTCGGGCTGCTGCCGATCGATACGGTAACGCGTGAAGTCGAAACCGGGTCGCTGGTCGCAGTGCCCATTGACGGAGCCCCCCTTTCTCGCCCGCTGGGAATTGTCACCCGGCAAGGCAAGGAACTGGGGAAAACGGCTCGCCGTTTCATTCAATTGCTGCATGAAAAAGCAGACAACTCGGAAGCACATGCCGACGAGTCGGAAGTCAAACAAGTGGCGGCCACTTTCGCTGAAGGCGAAGCTGCGGACGCCGAAAGCGACCTTGAAAACGGAGTTTCGGCACGCTCTTAATCGTTCCCCGGTCGAAGACTCGATCTCCACGGGGAACAAGCCTGCGGAGATTGTGTCTACCGACATGATCCAACACCCCCATGAAGACATCCGGGCGCGTGCCCGACGTACTAGCTAGAAGAAGGTAGAACCATGATCCAGCCAAACCAGCCGGCCCCGAAAACTTATCGGATCGAGCGCCCCGGTAAGGAAGGTTTGTACGATCCGGCGATGGAGAGAGAGAACTGCGGTGTCGGTTTCGTTGCCCATATCAAGGGCAAGCGAACTCATCAGTTGGTCCTCGATGCCGAAGCGATGAACGTCAACATGGACCACCGCGGTGGATGTGGCTGCGAAGCCAACACCGGGGATGGTGCCGGTATGTTGACGGCACTGCCGCTGGAATTCCTTGCCCGCGTTGCCAAGCAAGACCTTGGTAAAGAACTGCCTGAACCAGGTCAGTTTGCCGCTGGGATCGTATTCCTGCCACGCGATGCCAAGGCGCGTCAGCACTGCAAAGACACGGTCGAAGCCCTCGTCGCCGAACATGGCCAGGTGCTGGTCGGTTGGCGCAAGGTGCCGATCAATCCGGAAGGTGCCGACATCGGCCCGACCGCGTTGGCTTGTATGCCAGAAATCGAAATGCTGATCGTCTCGGCCGGTGAAGGTCTCGAAGGCGATGCATTCGAACGTCAGCTCTACCTGATCCGCAAGCGTGCCAGCCACGCCCTTCGCGGTGATAAAGAACTCGTGCAGCGCACGCTGTTCTACATCTGCAGCTTGTCGACGAAGGTGATCATCTACAAGGGGATGCTCACGCCAGCCCAGTTGGTGCCGTTCTATCGCGACCTGCAGTGCGAAGATTACACCACGCACCTGGCGATGGTTCACTCGCGATTCAGCACCAACACGTTCCCTTCGTGGGACCGCGCTCAGCCGAATCGTTTTATGTCGCACAACGGCGAAATCAACACGGTTCGTGGTAACGCGAACTGGATGAAGGCTCGTGAAGGTGTGGCCAAGAGCGATCTGTTTGGCGACGACCTGAAGAAGCTGTTTCCAATCGTCGAGCCAGATTGCTCCGACTCAGGCACCTTCGACAACGTGCTGGAATTCCTGCTGATGGGCGGTCGTACCCTGCAGGAAGCCGTCATGATGATGGTTCCAGAAGCGTGGCAGAAGCACGAAACCATGTCGGAAGACAAGCGTGCCTTCTACGAATTCAATTCCAGCTTGATGGAACCATGGGACGGTCCAGCCTCGATCGCCTTTACCGATGGTCACTACATCGGTGCTGTGCTCGATCGTAATGGTCTGCGTCCAAGCCGTTACTACGTCACGTCGGACGATCGCGTGATCATGGCCAGCGAAGTGGGCGTGATTCCTGTCGATCCAAGCATCGTGATCGAAAAGGGACGTCTGCAGCCAGGTCGTATGTTCCTCATCGACTTCGAAGAAGGACGTATGATCCCGGATGCCGAGCTGAAGAGCAGCTTCGCTCGCAAGCGTCCTTACGCCCAATGGCTGCGTGAACAGCGGATCGAGCTGGCCGAACTGAGCCCGAACAAAGAGCCTCACGGCTTCGATCCTGAAACCCTGCTCAACCGCATGCAGGCCTTCGGTTTCACGACCGAAACGCTCAACTTCATGCTGTTGCCGCTGATCGAACAGAAGCGTGACCCTATCGGTTCGATGGGTAACGACTCGGCCCTGGCATGTTTGAGCGACAAGCCTCGCATGTTGTACGACTACTTCAAGCAGTTGTTCGCTCAGGTCACCAACCCGGCGATCGACTCGATCCGCGAAGAAGTCGTGATGTCGCTGGAATGCTACATCGGCCCAGAAAACAACCTGTTGGAAACGACTCCGGAACATGCTCACCGTTTGCTGGTGCCGCATCCGATTCTGACCAACGAAGAACTGGCCGCCTTCAAGCACATGGATCACCGTGGTTGGAAGACTAAGGTGATCGACGTGACCTTTGCTCGCAGCGAAGGAACGGAAGGCCTGGTCAAGGCGCTCGATCGTATCTGTGCCGAAGCCGAATCGGCGATCGACGAAGGTTTCAGTAACATCGTGCTGAGCGATCGTAAGATCAGTGCCGAACGCGTTCCGGTCAGCATGCTGCTGGCTTGCGGTGCCGTCCACCATCACCTGGTGAACGCCGCCAAGCGTACTCAGATCGGTATCATCCTGGAAACGGGCGAAGCTCGCGAAGTGCATCATCACTGCTTGCTGGTGGGTTACGGTGCCGACGCGATCAACCCTTACCTCGCGTTCGAGGCCCTCTGGAAGGCTCGAGCGGAAGGCCTGGTGAAGATTACCGATTACCCAGACGACGACTCGATCGTTGCCGCTTACCGCAAGGGTGTTGCCAAGGGCATCCTGAAGGTGATGGGCAAGATGGGGATCAGCACGCTGCAGTCGTACAAGGGTGCCCAGATCTTCGAAGCACTCGGTCTGCAGGAAGAAGTGATCAAGCGCTGCTTCGCCGGCACTTCGAGCCGCGTTCAAGGTGTCAACTTCAAGGTGTTGGCCGAAGAACTGCTGCGTCGTCACGAACTGGGTTACCCACTTCGCGAAGATGGCCGTTTGCCGGTTTTGCCAAACCATGGCGAATACCACTGGCGAGCCGAAGGGGAACGCCATGCCTGGAGCCCTGACGCGATTGCCAACATTCAAGTCGCTGCACGCACCAACAGCCGTGACGCTTACAAGCAGTTCGCCAAGATCGTCAACGAAGACGCTCGCAACCGCTGCATGCTGCGTGGTCTGTTGACCTTCAAGGAAGAAACGACTTCGATTCCGATCGAAGAAGTGATGCCAACCAGCGAAATCGTCAAGCGTTTCTGCACTGGGGCGATGAGCTACGGTTCGATCTCGGGCGAAGCGCACGAATCGCTCGCCATCGCGATGAATCGTATCGGCGGTAAGAGCAACACCGGTGAAGGTGGCGAAGACTCGGTTCGTTTCCAGCCGCTGGAAAACGGCGACTCGAAGCGTTCGGCGATCAAGCAGGTGGCCTCGGGACGGTTCGGCGTCACGATCAATTACCTGACCAACGCCGACGAGCTGCAGATCAAGATCTCACAAGGTGCCAAGCCGGGCGAAGGTGGTGAACTGCCAGGTAAGAAGGTCGACGAGTATATCGCTCGCCTTCGTTACTCGACCCCAGGCGTCGGTCTGATCAGTCCTCCGCCGCACCACGATATCTACTCGATTGAAGACCTTTCGCAGCTGATTCACGACCTGAAGAATGCCAATCCCGCGGCACGTATCAGCGTGAAGTTGGTGTCGGAAATCGGTGTCGGTACGATTGCTGCCGGTGTGGCCAAAGCCAAGGCGGATCATATCCTGATCGCCGGCGACAACGGCGGTACCGGTGCTTCGCCACTGACCAGTATCAAGCATGCCGGTCTGCCATGGGAACTCGGCATTGTCGAAGCCCACCAGACCCTGGTGATGAACGACCTCCGCAGCCGCGTGGTTCTGCAGACCGATGGCGGTTTGAAGACCGGTCGCGACGTGGTGATCGCTGCGATTCTGGGAGCCGAAGAAATGGGCTTCTCGACCGCTCCGCTGATCACGCTGGGCTGCATCATGATGCGTAAGTGCCATCTCAACACTTGCCCGGTCGGTATCGCCACGCAAGACCCAGAGCTGCGTAAGAAGTTCAAGGGTCAACCAGAACACGTCGTCAACTACTTGTTCATGGTCGCCGAGGAAGCTCGCGAACTGATGGCCAAGTTGGGCGTGAAGACGATGGACGAGTTGATCGGCCGCGTCGACCTGTTGGAAACCAACAAGGCAATTCAGCACTGGAAGGCAGATGGTCTCGATCTGTCGGCCTTGCTGAAGCCAGCGGAAAACAAGAATCCGAATTCGCCACAATACAACGTGATGAAGCAGGATCACCGCCTGGAATTGGCCTTGGACAACACCCTGATCGAGAAGGCTCAGCCAGCCCTCGAGAAGAAGGAAAAGGTCAAGATCGAAACGCCGATCATCAATATCAACCGTACCGTGGGCACAACGCTCAGCCATGAAATTGCCAAACGGTACGGCGAAAACGGTCTGCCAGACGAAACGATCAAGGTCAACTTGACCGGTTCGGCAGGTCAAAGCTTTGGTGCCTTCCTGGCTGCCGGGGTGACCCTGGAGCTGGAAGGGGATGCGAACGACTACGTCGGCAAGGGCCTGTCGGGCGGTCGCGTCATCATTTATCCGCCGAAAGTAAGTTCCTTCAAGGCCGAAGAGAACATGCTGGTGGGCAACGTTTGCCTGTATGGGGCGACGCGGGGCCAGGCCTTCTTCCGAGGTCGGGCAGCCGAGCGATTCTGTGTCCGGAACAGCGGTGCGCACACTGTTGTCGAGGGAGTCGGAGATCACGGATGTGAGTATATGACCGGCGGCCGTGTGGTCGTCCTGGGCTCGACGGGTCGCAATTTCGCGGCCGGTATGAGTGGCGGTATCGCCTACATTTGGGATTACGATGGCAACTTCCTACAAAACTGCAACCTGGGAATGGTCGAGCTCGAGCGGTTGGACACCCCCAGTGACATCGTGGAAGTCAAAGGCCTGATCGAGATGCACGCGAAGTACACGAAGTCCGCTGTCGCCGAGAAGATTCTCGCCGACTGGGACAACGCAGTCACGCAGTTCGTCAAGGTCATGCCGGTCGACTACAAACGCGTCCTCATGGAACGCATGCAGCACGATGAAGAAGAAGACGTTCAACTAAGCGGAGCCGAAAGCAATGGGTAAGCCAACTGGGTTTATGGAATTTCAGCGGAACACGATTCCATATCGCGACCCGCTGGTTCGAATCAACGACTACAACGAGTTTCAGATTGAAGTCACCGACAGCCACCTGCAAACGCAGGGAGCCCGGTGCATGGACTGCGGCGTGCCTTTCTGCCAAAGCACGACTGGCTGCCCTGTCGACAATCTGATTCCGGAATGGAACGACCTCGTCTACCGCGGACGTTGGCGCGAAGCGCTCGATCGTTTGCACAAGACCAACAACTTCCCAGAGTTCACCGGTCGGGTTTGCCCGGCTCCTTGCGAAAACGCTTGCGTGCTTGGCATCACCAATCCTCCGGTCTCGATCAAGAACATCGAATGTTCGATCATCGATCGTGGCTTTGAAGAAGGCTGGGTGACCGCTCTGGTGCCGGAACATCGCACCGGTAAGAAGGTCGCTGTAATCGGTTCTGGCCCAGCCGGTCTGGCCGCGGCAGAGCAGTTGAACAAAGCGGGTCACAACGTCACTGTTTACGAACGTGACGACCGGATCGGCGGCTTGCTCATGTACGGCATTCCGAACATGAAGCTCGACAAAGATACCGTTCAGCGTCGTGTCGATTTGATGGAAGCTGCCGGCGTTAAGTTTGTCACCAACGCCCACGTTGGCCAGAACATTGACGTCGCCGAGCTGAAAGAAAAGAACGACGCGATCATCCTCGCCACCGGTGCCACCAAGCCTCGCGATCTGCCAATCCCAGGCCGCGAGCTGAAGGGTGTGCACTTCGCCATGGACTTCCTGCGAGCCAACACCAAGAGCTTGCTCGATTCCAAGCTGGCCGACGGCAAATACATCTCGGCCGAGGGCAAAGATGTGATCGTCATCGGTGGTGGTGATACGGGTACCGACTGTATCGGCACTTCGATTCGTCACGGCTGCAACAGCGTCGTGAACTTCGAGTTGCTGCCGCAGCCGCCAGCCGAACGTGCACCTGACAACCCATGGCCGCAATGGGCTCGTATCTTCCGCGTCGACTACGGTCACCAGGAAGCCGAAGCCAAATTCGGCAACGATCCACGCGAATACTGCATCCTGTCGAAGGAATTCGTCGACGACGGTAACGGCAACTTGGCCGGTATCAAGACGGTGAATGTGCAGTGGACCAAAGACGACAGCGGTCGCTGGAACATGGCCGAAGTTCCTGGCAGCGAGAAGGTCTTCAAGGCTGACATCGTGATGCTGGCGATGGGCTTCCTCGGTCCAGAAGCGACCCTGGTCGAAAAGCTGGGGCTGGAAACCGATCAGCGTTCCAACTTCAAGGCGGAATATGGTCGATTCGCGACTTCGATCGACGGTGTCTTCGCTGCGGGCGACTGCCGCCGCGGTCAAAGCCTCGTGGTTTGGGCCATAAACGAAGGCCGTGCCGCCGCTCGCGAATGTGATAAGTACCTCATGGGAGCTACCACGCTCCCGTAAGCAAGGTGTTTTAATTCGCCTGATATCTCCTAAGCTAGGGTGAGTCGCCATTTGTCGACTCACCCTTTTTTTGTGAGCGCTCCCATGAATCCGTTGGCTCGGAAGATCATCAACAATCCGATCGACTGCTACCCCCAAGCCACCGTGGCCTGTTTCGATCCGACCTGCGGCGACCTGCCGCGGCGAAAGCTCGACGAAGATCGCCTGGTGCACTATCTCGAGGAGTTGGCAGCCGCCGGAGCCGAGGCCGTGCTATTGGCTGCCTCGACCGGGCATGGGCATCTGCGAACGGTCGAAGAACTACAACGCTGGTTCGAGGTCGCCGCCCAGGCCAATGCTCCTGACCTCGTACGTATGGCGCTGCTGCGTCCGGAGGATGGCGAAGAAGCCAACGCGAAGTTGATTGAAGTGCTTCGCGAGTATGGCTATCCGGTTGTCTTCATCCGACCAGGAACCAATCTGCCTCCCTTCGCGACCGATGCCCAGATTGTCGAGAACATGCGACCTTTGGTCGAACAGATTGCCAAGGCTGGCATGGCGGTCGGTGTCTACTCGATTCCGGATGTCAGCGGCGTTCCGCTGCCGGTCAGTGCGACGGAAAAGCTGGTCGATCTGCCAGGGGGCGATGCGATCGTGGCGGCGAAGATCACCGAGGCCGATTACCTGAGCAGCACGCGTGAATATCTGTTGAGCCCCCGCCTGGCTCGCTTGAAGATCGTTCAAGGTTGGGACCCGCACCTTGCCCAGGCTCTCAGCGAAGGGCCGCGTTCCAACATCGAGAACAAGCAGCGTGTCGGCATCACGTCAGGTCCGATGTCGTTTGCCGTCTACCAATACTTGTACATGCTGGAAGCCGCGCAAGAGCATGACTGGAGCGAGCTGGAACTGTCCCAGAAAGCGGTCACGGCGTTGTTCGAGGCGATGCAGGACGACCCTGAGAAGTTCGCCGACTTGCAGCGAGCCAAGTTCATCATGGGGCTCGGGCTTCCCTTCACGGCGAGCGTCGAAACCGATCAGATCGAACGTGTCCTCCGCGCTCTCGAGCACTTGCCTCGCAAGTCAGATCAGCGCCGACTCGCGAAGAGTTTGGATCTGATGGGGGATGGTCCCTATCACGATCGCCTGGTGAAGCTGTACGACGCGGGGCGAGCTTAGATCTCGTAGAGAGTCTCGCTACAGGCCACTTCCAGATTTGGAAGGTTGAGCTGCTGAAGCTCTTCAATCAATTCATCGTGATGCCCTGGCTTCAAGTGCATCGCGATGACGCGGACATTGGCAGGAACTTGTTCGACCATCCGGCCGAATTGGCTGGGCGTGGTGTGCTGACTCTTCTCGGCCAGCCAGCCAAGCTTGTTGGGGAAGCTCGCGTCGAGAAAGATCGCTTTTAGGTTCGAGATCGAATCGATCATCTTCACGAACTCAGGGAACGGCGCCGTATCCCAGGCGAACAGCACGCTGCCGGTTTCATCTTCCAGCAAATAACCGAGTGTCGGAACGATGTGTTCCATTGGAATCGGCGTGACCTGATACTTGCCGACGGTAAAGGAGCGATGCGCGTCGACCACATGTTTGCGATAGAACGGCGCTTCAGTTCCGCCAATGCGATCGAGATTCGGCCAGATCAGATCGTTGAAGATATGTTTCTCGAGACTGTCCCACGTCGCCGATCCGGCGTAGATCTCCGGACACTGCGGGGTCGGTTGGTAGGTGTTGTCGATGAAGATCGGCAGCCCCCCGATATGGTCGATGTGGGAATGCGTCAGCAAGATGTGATCGACCTGCCGCTGCTCTTCGACCGTTCTCAGGTAGGCAAGTCCCCCGGTATCGATCGCAATATGGCCGTCGATCAAAACCGATGTCGTATAGTGGAGTCGACAGGGTGTGTCGACCGATGGCATAAGCACGCGGATTTTCATTCGATGCATGGCCAAGGTGTGACAAAACCTGGCCTCTTTCCCGATAGATAGGTGGTTTGCGCGAAAGGTCCTGCGCTAAACCTTAAGCATTTTTTTACTGTAAAAAGGGTCTCGCCAGGAAGCAAGCGTTGTTAATCGATTGCCTTCCTCAAAACCGCTACAATAGCGACCCAAGGGCGGATTCCTTACTCGGCAGATCCCTACTGGCAATGGACGACTCGATGGAAAAGCAACGGATCGTGATTCTAGGTGGTGGGTTCGGTGGCGTTTATACGGCCAGCGAACTGATGCGACGTCTGACGCGTTACCACAAAGCCAAAGCCGATTTGGAAGTCATTCTGGTCAGTGAAGAAAACTATATCACGTTCCAGCCGTTGCTTTCGGAAGTGGTGTCGGGTTCGGTCGAACAGTTGCACGTGATCAGTCCGATTCGTCGGATTGCACCGGGCGTTCAGCTTTACGTTCGTCGAGTCGAAAAGATCGACGTCGAAAACAAAACCGTTCAGCTTGCTCCTGGGCTGACTCCACGTTCGGAAACGATCTCGTACGATCATCTGGTGATTGCACTGGGAAACCAGTTGGCCCATCACATGGTGCCAGGACTTTACGAGCACGCGATTCCATTCAAGTATCTGGGCGATGCCCTTCGCCTTCGAAATCATATCGTGCAAATGCTGGAAGAGGCCAGCGTTTGTCCAGATCCGGAAGAACGACAGCGCCTTTTGACGTTCACCGTCGCGGGTGGCGGGTTCTCAGGAGTCGAGTGTATCGCAGAAATGGATGACTTCCTGAAGAAGGCGGTCCGGGCTTTTCCCAACATCGGGCCAGGCGATCTGCGGATGGTGCTGATCCAAAGTGCCGACCGCATTCTGCCTGAAATGAAAGAGAACCTGGCCAGTTATGCGGATAAATTGCTTCGCAAGCGAGGCATCGAGATTCTCATCGGTCAGCGATTGCATGAAGTGTCGGCCGATCGTGCGATCATGCTTGACAAGCAAACCAAGGTCGCACAAACGATCATGACACGCACGGTGGTTGCCACGGTGCCAGTCGAGCCGCATCCGGTGATCCTCGACACGCCGCTCGAAAAAGAAAAAGGCCGCGTGCTGGTCAGCGACGAGATGGAATCGACCAGCCACCCTGGTGTTTGGAGTCTGGGAGACTGTGCCGCCGTGCCGAGTGGCGAAGGCTACTTCAGCCCGCCCACCGCACAATATGCCGTGCGCCAGGCGACCCTCTGCGCCGAGAACATCTTGGGCACGGTACTTGGCAAGCCGCGTCGTCAGTTCAAGTTCGCAGGCCTCGGCAAGCTTGCCTCATTGGGTGCCCGTAGTGCGGTCGCTGAAGTGTTCGGCTTCACGTTCTCCGGCTTCTTTGCCTGGGTCATGTGGCGAGCGATCTATGTCGGCAAGATGCCGGGGCTCGATCGCAAGGTACGCGTCTTCATCGATTGGCTGAAAGACTTCTTCTTGCCGCGTGACATTACGCAGCTCAACGTGCATAACGAACAAAACGTTCGCCGAGAACATCTGGCCGCTGGTCAGACGTTGTTTCATCAAGGCGACTTTGGCGATCGGCTTTACTTCGTGGTGAGCGGCAAGCTCGAGATCGAAGTTGACGGCAAGGTCGTCGGTACGACTGGCGAAGGGGATGTGATTGGCGAGTTGGCACTTCTATCGCACATCGCACGAACCGCGACCGTCCGTGCGGTCGATCCGACCGACCTGGTCAGCCTGCCGAAGGATGCCTTCGACTCGATCATCAAATACGTTCCCGGTGCCGCCGATGCCATGGCCGAGATTCATCAAGAGCGGCTTAAGAAGCTTCAGGTCGAACAGCCAACGGCCGACAACTAAGCGGCTACACTTCGATGCGTGTCCAGGTACCGTCCCAGTATCGGACACAGATCAGCAGCATGCGGACGATGTTGTCCAGCAGCATTGCGATCCAAGCGCCGGTCAGGCCCCAGCCTAGGCCAGTGACTTCGATGCCGACCAACGGGAGTTCGCAGTGCTCCCACACCATCCAATAGGTGAACGGCATGCGAACGCCGATGAAGCCGATGAAGGTGATCAGCAGCGGCCAGGTCGTATCCCCTGCCCCGCGCAGCGAACCGCTGAGCACCGAGAAGACCGAGTAAAACGGCAAGCAGACCGCCATGATCCACAAAATGCGGAGCACGGCCTCGCTGGTGTCGAATGCTCGGCTTCCTTCTTCTGGAAAGCCCAGGAATACGCCAGTCAGCCAGTTGCCACCGAAGATGATGATCAACGAATAGGCCGACAACATGGCGAAGCAGATCGACAGCGAAACGTAAGTCGCTCGTTTCGCTCGGGCCGGGTTGTTGGCGCCCAGGTGTTGCCCGGTTAGCGACGATGCCGCCACGGCGAACGCCCAAGCTGACAGAAAGCCGGGCGACTCTAAACGGATGGCTAACCCATGGGCGGCGGCCTGGGTGGTGCCGAGGCTGTTGATGATTCCGAGATACCAAAGGTGCGCCGACAACACGATGGCGTCGTTGATTCCGCCTGGCAGGCCAACCCGCAGCAGTCTTCGCATGCGAACCGGATCAGGCCACATGCCACGCCATTCCACCTTCAAGTGAGCGCGGCCTTGGAACAAGATCGCCAGCAGCAGGATGCCACCGATCACGTGCGAAACCGCCGTGCCGATGGCGATGCCGCTCCAGCCGAGAGTTGGAATCGGACCGATGCCAATCGCCAACGCCGCACTGATGGCGATGTTCAATACGTTGACGATCGTCATGACAATCAAGCCGGTGACGGTGTCCCCTGCCCCGTGCAAACAGGCGGTTGTCACGGCGATCAGCATGAAGCCAGGGATCGACGGTATCAGAATGTAAAGGTACTGCAGCGCAAGCTCGTAGGCGCGGTCTTCTAGCTGCATCGCGGCGACGTAGTCATCGGCCAAAAACCAAAGCACCACGGTCGTGATCACTGAGAGAATCACACCGAGCGAGATCGCTTGTTCCGTGGCGAGTTCGGCATCTTTCCAGTTGCCGGCACCGATCTGCCGAGCCACAACCGCCGTCGCACCGATCCCGACCGAAGCACAGATGACGAAGATCATCCAGCAGGTGTAGGCCATCAGTCCAACCGCCGCGACCGCTGGGACCGAGTTTTCGGCTGACAAGCAGTTGCCCGCCAGCCAGGTGTCGGTCGTCCCCACGCAGAATTCGAGGAACTGCTCGGCGAGCGCCGGCGTCGCGATGATCATCACCGCGCTCAGATCTCCCCTCGACGTCATAGACGTCTTCGGCGCAGTTTGTTCAGCCTGCGTCATCGACATAGGGAGATCATCCGTACGAAAGGGCGCAACTTGGGAGAGGGTGGATTATAAGCCGACTCAAAGGCTTTTGGGGCTGGGGACACCCAAACTAGTGGACTCAGCACAAGTCGACCCATTGAAGCGAAAGAGCGTCCGCCGTTCTGTTGGCTTGGCTACCATCGGCGTAGGTATTTCGCGGAACGCTCGATCAGGCGTCCGCGATCGGCGAGAGCGTATCGGCCGCAACCAGAATCTCGTCGATGTTGGGGAACTCCACCGACGTTGCAGGTCGGAAGTCCCACACGATCAGCCCATTGGTGTCGATCAGATAGGTCCCCGAAAGCTGCATCAGATCTCCCTTCGGAACACCGATGCCGCTACGTGTTAATGCCTTGAGCCCTTCCCACCAGAGATGCGGGCCGGCGACTTGCCAAACGTTGCCTCGGGGGACGTCGAAAGCTCGGTAGACACTTTGGTCTGGGTCGGCATAGACCGGGAAGGTCAGCTTCAAGGCTTCGCGGAACTTGCGAGCCTCTTCCGCCTCGCCCATGATCACTAGGGCGACGTCGATCTTGTGCCGCTGGAATGTTTCGTAGTTCTTCAGCAACTGCTTGGCATGATCGACGCAGAAGACACAGCCCAGATGACGCGAGAATTGCAGCAAAAGTGGCCGCTGCCCATACATTTGCGACAACGGAATCGACTCTCCCTGGGCGTTGATCAGCGAAACACGTGGGGCAGGTACGAACGGGGCGTAGTGCGACATGGGATTACCGCTTGGGGTTTGTCGACGGTCGTTCGGCTTCCTTGCTGAAGGTTTCGAACTCCGTTTGCATCATCTTCCCTAATTCTACGCGATCGACACCAAACCAAGTCGCGTTCGGGGAGTCGGCATCAAGCTGCTTTCGCTTGGCATACAGCTCGGAGAGTTCGGCCAGCATCTCGCGCTTCTCGGCCGGATTCGGCGTCGCTTTGACCTGGGCTTCGATGTAGATCGCTTGGGCGTTGAGGAAAATCCCTTCCGGAACGGCCTTCTTCTCAACACGCTCGGCCAGGTAGGTAGTGAAGAGCTTCAGCGATTGAAGCTGTTGCTGCTGCAGAAACGCGAGGTACTCTGGCAGACCTTCCTGCAAAGGAGGCACGCCAGGATAGGTGCGGACCTCTTGAGCCAAGACGGGCGATGGTAATGCCAGAAATAGAAGAAGGATTGCAACGTTTCGCATGCTAGCACCCTGGGTGGAATTCGTATCAGGCCTCCTATGGTAGCGAGGGGGGCGAGCTTGGACCTAGAGCAATGTGGCAGCTCAGGTGAATAGGTGAAGCAAGAAAAAAGTTGTGGTTATTGAAAATAGCCGATAGGCTAACCTTCGACGTTCGTCCCAATGGGTGGATTCCTTTCCCTGAAACTGTGGGGAAGGTGCCACCAGCGCGGTTCCTTCCTCTCATCCTCAGGAACTCGAACATGCGATCCTCCCTGCCTCGTGCCGGCCGTGGTTTTACCTTGGTGGAACTGCTGGTCGTGATTGCCATCATCGGCGTTCTGATCGCCTTGCTGTTGCCGGCTGTCCAGCAAGCTCGGGAAGCTGCTCGGCGGATGCAATGCAGCAACCAACTTAAACAGTTGGCGTTGTCGATGCACAATTATCACGACACCTACAAGCTATTCCCGCCAGGTAGTGTGAACCTGAGTGCGACCGCCGCAGCGAATCAGAACCTGACCAACTGGGCGATCGCGATCTTACCGTACCTCGAACAGCCGGCACTCTTCGAGCAGTACGATGCCACCGTATTTAACTCGCACGCCAACAATTTGGATGTGCTAAAGACCACACTGCCAGCAATGATGTGTCCTTCCGATGTGGCGACCGATGTGCTGGTGACGCCTAGCCAGTTAGTGGCTACCGATATCGCCCCGGGTTCTTACAAAGGGAACATGGGGCGGCGATTCCGGGGCGCGAACGGTTACTTCGACTACCCGCCCTACGCAGGGACCTACACCGCGGCCGAGAAGGCTTCAATTGGTCCGCTGCATGTGACCGGCGTGAATGGCCTGACGTGCGAGCGATTCGCGTCGATCTCGGATGGTTCGACCAACACGCTGTTGATCGGGGAATATCACACCAAGACGCGGCCTGACTGTAAGACGTTCTGGGCGAGCTCGCAGAACTTCCATAACCTGGGTGCGGCTCAGCCAGAGTCATACACGCGTATTCCTGACTGGGAGGCGTGTTACATCGCGACCGGCAGCAGTCAGCATTGGAAGTGTTATCGCGCGTTCGCCTCCCTGCATGCGGCCGGCACCATTAACTTCGCGATGTGCGACGGTTCGGTGACCTTGCTTCCGCAAACGATCGATAGCGTGGTGTTCGAGGCTCTCTCGACGATTGGTCGCAGCGAAGTCGCTACGCTCCCCTAAACCAAGCCGGGCGAGCCTTGCGATCGCCGCCAGAAGGATAGTCCCATGATGCGATCTTGGGGGATGCTGTTGCCGCTGCTGGTTCTTTCAGGCTGTTTTTCGTCTGAGAAAATTGTCCCCGTATCAGGGGTCGTGACCCTCGATGGAGAACCGCTCGCCGATGCTGTCATCGGGTTCGAGCCCATTGCGGCGGCCGGCCAGTTGGAAGCAGGCCAGGGTTCGTATGCTCGATCGAACGCAGAAGGCCGATTTGTGCTTGTTTCTCTGTACGATGGCGCGGGAGCGTTGGTCGGGCCGCATCGCGTTTCTGTCAGCACTGTTGTGGGAAAAGAAGGCCCCAATGGGGAGATCCTGGGCCTTACGAAAGAACGAGTTCCCTCGCGTTACAATAATGACACCGAGCTAACCTTCGACGTGCCACCCGGAGGCACGGCAGAGGCCAATTTGGAACTCAAACGGAAGTAATTTCCTATCTTCTCTCGAACTTCATTGCCCGGCCTCCAAATCCCGGGGCTTGTTAGGGAAACTGGGCAGTCTTACGTTGACACACTGATTTCACACACCCTAAAATGTTGGGTTTTCCCGGACAGAGGGTGTCTTGACAGGGGAATTGCGTCTTCCCGATCTGTCGTCATTTGGCCCGTCTTGTTCGACAGCGTTCGAACCTCGGAGCTCGCTCCACTCCACGAAGAGATCCATCATTGAAAGAAGCCATCGAAAAAGCGGACGTCCTAATTGAAGCCTTGGGATGGATCCGCCGCTTCCGCAACAAAGTCACGGTCATCAAGTTGGGCGGAAGCGTTATGGAAAATCCAGACGCACTTCGTCACTGTCTGATTGATATCGTCTTCATGGAAACCGTCGGTATGCGTCCGGTCGTTATCCACGGAGGTGGTGCCGCCATCAGCCGCGCGATGGCCGAAGCGAAGATCGAGCCCCACTTCATCCAAGGACGTCGTTACACCGACGACGCCACGCTGAAGATCGTCGAAGAGATTCTGGCTGGCAAAGTCTGTCGCAACATCACGCAAGAGGTCGAAGACATCGGCGGTCGCGCGATGAGCTTGAACCTCGATCCACAGTGCGTGCTGTTTGGCGAACGCATGACGCTGCCTGGCAAAGATGGCGAAGAGATCGATCTGGGGCATGTTGGCGACGTGACTGAAGTCGACCGTGCGACGATCGAGAACCTTTGCTACGCCGGCCAGGTGCCGATCATCCCGAGCATGTGCATCGACAAGAAGACCGGCCAGAAGCTGAACGTCAACGCCGACACAGCCGCCAATGCCGTTGCCGAAGCACTGGGCGCCGAGAAGCTGGTCTTCCTGTCCGACGTCAATGGTGTACGTACCGACAAAGACAATCCCGACACGCTCGTTCATTCGCTCAACCGCGAGAAGGCGTTGAACATGATCGAGTCCGGCCAGATCGCCTCCGGCATGATCCCCAAGGTCGAAGCATGTCTCGAGACGCTCGAACGTGGCGTCGGTAAGGTCCACATCATCGATGGCCGTCTGCGGCACTCGCTGCTGCTGGAAATTTACACCAACACTGGCGTGGGGACTGAAATCGTCCTGTAATCAGGCGACGGGTATCCTCCCGGCAATTAATGCTCTCTGACTTCCGCTTGCGAATCAGGGAGCCAGACTCAAGACAACACCGCGGCACGACGATTCGCCATTGGCCACTCGCGTGCAACCGCCTCGAGCGATTTCGCTCACTACCACGAACTTATTACGTCCGACCGATG
Organism: Bremerella cremea; assembly: GCF_039541315.1. GTDB lineage: Bacteria > Planctomycetota > Planctomycetia > Pirellulales > Pirellulaceae > Bremerella > Bremerella cremea. Next base: position 2,737,688 of record NZ_BAABFZ010000003.1, read on the forward strand.
TCCTTTGACTTTCCTAGTTAAAGATTCCCGGTCTTGGAGAACCAACCATGTCGACCACCGATCAAGAGCACCTCAGCTCTGCGGACACCGTTCAGCTTTTTGAAAAGTACGTGGTGCCCAACTATGTGCGCTATCCGGTGAACCTGGTGCGTGGCGAAGGTTCCAAGGTGTGGGACGCGGAAGGGAAAGAGTATCTCGACTTCTTTCCTGGTTGGGGCTGTAACCTGCTGGGGCACTGCCCCGACATGGTTGTCGCTGCCGTTCAAGAACAGGTCGCCACGCTGATCCATGTTCCTAATACGTGGCACATGGATGTCCAAGGCGAATGGGCGAAGATGCTTTCCGACCGCAGCTTTGGCGGCAAGGCGTTCTTCTGTAACAGCGGTGCGGAAGCGAACGAAGCTGCGATCAAGCTGGCTCGTCTGCACACGCCGGACGAAAAGTACAAGATCATCACCTTCCTCGGTGGTTTTCATGGTCGAACCTATGGTGCCGTCACCGCGACCGCGCAGCCGAAGTACCATCAAGGGATCGGCCCGATGATGGCTGGTTTCACGTATGCTCCTCACGGCGATCTGGAAGCGGTCCGAGATCTGGTCGACGAGCATACTTGTGCCATCATGATCGAACCGATCCAAGGCGAAGGGGGCGTGAAGCTTCCACCAGAAGGTTTCCTGGCAGGTCTGCGCAAGATCGCCGACGAGAACAACCTGCTGCTGATCTTCGACGAAGTGCAAACCGGTTGTGGTCGAACGGGCGAATGGTTTGGCTATCAGCACTTTGGTGTTCAGCCAGATATTCTGACCCTGGCCAAGAGCTTGTGTGGCGGTGTCGCTGGCGGTGCCATGCTGACCACGCCTGAAATTGCCGCCAGCTTGAAGCCTGGCATGCATGCCGCCACGTTCGGTGGCAATCCGTTGGCTGCCCGGGCGGGTATCGCGGCGATCCAGCAGATTGAACGTGATAACCTGCTTGAGAAAGCCAAGCAGATCAGCGAAATCTTCCGCGAGCGACTCACCGCTTTGAAGGAAGAGTGCGATCTGATTCAAGAGGTTCGCGTCGCAGGTCTAATGATCGGCGTCGAACTCTCGGTCGATGGTGCTCCTGCCGTGAAGGCGTGCCTCGAAAAGCAACTGCTGATCAACTGCACCCAAGGTCGCGTGATCCGCTTGTTGCCAGCCATGAATGTCAGCGAGGAAGAAGTCCATCGCGGCTGTGATATTCTGGCCGAAGTTCTGAAGAATCTGCCCACCACGGCAGAGTAATCCTTTTCGATTTTTTGGGGCAACGTACGCCTCCTTACCTTCGTGAGATCGTTTCCATGCGACATTTCTTGAGCCTATTTGACGTTTCCGACGACGAACTAAAGCGAATTTTCGAGCTCGGGCATCAGCTCAAAGCACGCTTGAAGTCGGGCGTCCGCGAGCCAATCCTGCAAGGTAAAGTGGCCGGGCTATTGTTCGAGAAGCCGTCGCTGCGTACGCGTGTCAGCTTTGAAGCCGGCATGGCTCAGCTTGGCGGAAGCAGTCTCTTCCTCGGCGAAGATGTCGGTTGGGGAAAGCGTGAAGCTCCGCAAGATTTCAGCCGCGTGATTGGTCAGTACCTGGACGTGATCGTCTGTCGTGCGAAAGGGCACGAGAAGGTCGAAACGTTGGCCAAGTACGCCGACACCATCATCATCAACGGCCTGACCGACCTGTGCCATCCGTGCCAGGCCCTGGCCGACCTGATGACCATTCATGAAGAGTTCGGCAAGCTGGAAGGCCAGAAGCTGACGTTCGTCGGCGATGGCAACAACGTTTCGCGCAGTCTGGCGTTGGCATGTGCCAAGACCGGCATGACCTTTTCGATCGCCGCGCCCAAGGGCTACGAAATCGAGCAAGAGTTCATCGATCGCGTTTTGAAGCATGCCCCCGGTGCGAAGATCGAACAGACCAGCGACCCAATCGAAGCGGTCACCGGTGCCTGTGCGGTTTACACCGACGTCTGGGCCAGCATGGGGCAGGAAGCCGAACAAGCCAAGCGCGAGAAAGACTTTGCCGACTTCCAGGTAAATGGCAAGCTGATGGCTGCCGCCGAAAAGGATGCGATCTTCCTGCACTGCTTGCCGGCCAAGCGAGGTCAGGAAGTGACCGACGAAGTGATGGATTGCCCGACCAGCCGCATCGTCGAACAGGCCGGCAACCGTATGCATGCTCAGAAGGGGCTGCTGGTATGGTTGCTGACCGAAGCCGTCGACAAGATTCACGTCGACTAGAACCAATTTGCAGCCAAGCCCTCGTTGGCAAATCACCTAGCCAGGAGCAACCACTCCTGGCTTTTTTATGTTGGCCCCTAGGGGCTTCAGAAGGAAAACCTCATGCCCCGTCACGATGGCCGATCTGCTTCCGATCTTCGCTCGATCAAAATCAAGCGTCGCTACACCAAGAATGCTGCGGGCAGTGTCTTGATTCAAGCCGGCACCACGACCGTTCTTTGCACCGCGAGTGTCGAGTCGTCGGTTCCACCTTGGTTGAAGGGAAGCGAAAAGGGTTGGGTCACCGCCGAGTACAACATGCTGCCAGGCAGTACGCCGACGCGTAAAGCTCGTAAGGTCGATGGCCGCACCACCGAGATCCAGCGGTTGATCGGTCGTAGTTTGCGAGCCGTCGTCGATCTGGAAGCGTTGGGCGAGCAGATGATCACGGTCGACTGCGACGTGCTGGATGCCGACGGCGGCACGCGAACCGCCAGCATTACCGGCGCGTTCATCGCCTTGGCCGACGCCATTAGCACGATCGAACTGCCAGACCCGAAGCGACCGGTATTCAAAGACAGCCTGGCCGCGGTCAGCGTCGGGATCGTCAACGGTGCCCCAGTGCTCGACCTCGACTACGTCGAAGACTTTGCCGCCACGGTCGACATGAATGTCGTGATGACCGGCAGCGGCAAGTTCATCGAGATCCAAGGAACCGGCGAAGAAGCCACCTTCAGCGAAGAAGAGCTGGCCAAGCTCTTGAAGCTGGCGAAGGGGGGCATCAAGCAGCTTACCGAGATGCAACAAAAGGCTCTCGGTAAGAAGTGGCCAGTCTAAGATCTTTAGAGATCAAACTGCAGATCGTCGAGGCCCTCGGGCGGGACCTCGACGGTCATGCTGCCGTCAGTCGCCTTGGCAGGCAATCTAACCGACGACGACTTCTCTGGGACCATCGCATCTTCTGCCCCCAGCACAATGCGGTTACGAATCCGCACCTGATGGGGACCAATCATGGCTCCTTCGGTCCCTTCCGCGCCCGACGTCTTCAGGGTGAAGTTCCCTTCGTCGTCAGTCAGACCTGAAGAGGCAACGACCGCCTCTTCGCCATCGGCAACCGGAAGAAAGCTGACAATCAGGTTCGCTTGCGGCTTTCCTTTGACGGTCACCTTGCCGGAGACGGGAACGAACTCGCCTTGCGATTGGCCGCAGCCGGTCAGAAGGGCAACGGCCAGACCGCACACCGCGAACGTAATGGGGTGGCAACTTCTCATGATGGATCCTTGATTTTCTAAGCTAGAGAGAGCAATGCGATGATACGAAAGCGGACTAGTTGATCCGCTCGACTTCGCCATTGCCCATCGTCGCTTGAGCGCCGAAGACACGCAGGTCGATCGTTTCTGGCAGGAAAAACGTCGACGCATCGGCACGCAGGAAGTTCATACCACCGGGATGATGCGATGCCCACGCACGTCGGCAAACGTTGGTGCTGGTGTTGGCCGTGCAGGTGTTGTATTCGTTGCCGAAGATGTACGGATCGAGAATCACGTACCCGACACCATAGCCCCACTTGGAATGTGCCCAGAAGGCGCCACGGCCGGCGTCGTCCTTCGGCTGATGGAATTCACCCACCATTAACGTGTTGGAGGTACCATCGGTGACCGAGGCCATCCTCTCGAAGTTCAGTTTGTCGTTGTTGTAGTTGCCGACGCTGTGGAAGATGCCTTTCCACTTCTGCGTCGTCATGTCGACTTCTTTGATGTGGTCCCAGTTATACGCTTCGTTTTCGACGTATCCGCTCATCCCTTTGTAAGACATGGCATGGGCGTCGCGAGCGAACCCGGACGAAGGCTGGCGAATTGGCGTCGGCATCGTGTCGCTAGGACAAATGAACGCTTCCAGGCGCATCTTCACTTCGTCGGCGTTGTTGGCATGGTCGCAGGTCACCGTGTGGTCGTACGATTCGTACAGAGCATTCTGTTCGATGAATGGCAGGATCGCGATGCACCAGTTGCCCCAATAAGGTTCGCCCGATTGAACCCGGCCTGGTGGGAAGTAGCGATAGGTGTCGTGATAGTTGTGGATCGCGATCCCCATCTGTTTCATGTTGTTGCCGCAATGCATGCGACGAGCCGCTTCGCGGGCTTGCTGTACCGCCGGCAGCAGAAGAGCGATCAAAACACCAATGATGGCAATCACCACCAACAATTCGACCAGGGTAAAGCCGTGCCGAGAGCGTCCGGCGAGTCCAACGACGCGCATGATGAGCGTTCCTCATGTTGAGAAGATGAGATAAGAGGCTTGGCCTAGATCGAGAAGCGAATCGATCTGGCCTGAGTGACAAGTCGCGACGGGGAGGCTGTCGAATCGAAATTCGGCCCGTCCGATGCAATTAGAATTGTGCCGAAAAAGATTTATTTTGTAATGGCACATCGGGCGGAAATTGTTAAGGAAGATAGGCATCCTTAAACTCGCCCATGCGACTCGTTAGTGGCGGCATTCCTCCGTGTGGAACGTGCACTATCACGCGAGAGTGCCCCGAATTGCCTAATCGGTCATCGCAAACAGGGGCATTATCTCGGCGGTTTGCGGAGCGTCGGCGTGCCGCTGTGCCCAGTATGGCAACCGGTGCAGAAGTGCGTAAATCCAGGCCGGGCACCGCTGTAGTGGTCGCCGGCAAAGGCGAAAAATCGCGGCATCTCGCCATCCTCGTTCAGGCCCCTGCCCTGCCAACTGGCGATCTGCCCCTTGGGATCGATTCCGGCGAGCACTGTTGGCGAACCGGGCGGAATGCGGAACTCGAACCCATCCTGATTGATCGGAACTTCAAGTACCAGCTCGAATCCGCCGGGCACGCGAGGTGTTTCAGCGACATCGAATCGATCGCGATGCGAAGCGTAGATGTGGATCTTCTCGATCAGGTCACGTGGCGGAGCGCTGAAGATTGGAGCGTCTCCGTTGGCTGCCGTTTGGCCTGGGGCGTCACGATTGTTTTCGAGGAAGATGGCTGAGTTGTTGACTCGTGCTGTTGGCCCGACATGTGTCTCGCCATTGACCATCGCGACGGTTGCCATCCCCTGGTCGACTTCCAGCGTTTGATAGTTGTAATGAATCGGTCGCGGCATCACCGCGACCGGCTCGGCATCGACCAGGTGAGGATCGTCGAACAGTTGAGTCAGCTTCATCGCTTCGGCCGAGTTACCGCGATCCCAGTTGTCGTCCGCCATATAGATGCCGAAGCGGTCGGGGTTCCACTCGCCTGCGTCGCTGGCCACATTGCCCGCCAGCAAGATCTTGTGCCCAGGTCCCATGGAAGGCGTTGCCAGTTGCAAAGCATGCCCTGCTTGATCTTGCGTTGGTCCAGCAATCACCGGCGAATCGCTGGAAGCAGGGAGCTTCGAGTCGGCCGCCAGCGAGCTTGGCGAATTGGCGATGGTGCCAGCCTTGGCTTGAACCACGGTCAGCGTTCCATCTTCGGTTGGCGTCATGAAGGCGAAGTTGTTGTTCTCAAGTCGACGTGCACGCCAGACTGGCTCTCGCGTTTTAAGCACGCTGCCGAAGTAGTCGCCGTTGGGTTCGATATGGGCCCCCAGCCACTGATCGGTCGGAAGCGTCGCCGAGCTTTCGACAGTGCTGATCGGCACGATTGAACGTTGATCCGCCGAGACCACTTCCCGGTTGCGGCTCCAGAGACTGAAGACGATGTAGCCGTTGTCCGCGATCCAGGGCCAGCGGTCGTTGTTACGATTGGCCGACAAAGGCTTCTTGTCGCTGCCATCCTCATTCATGATCCACAGTGTTGTGCTTCTTCGTGCGTGGTCACGCCCGAGGTCTGGGGTGCGGCTCGAGGCGAAGACGATGTGCCCACCGGGGGCATAGGTCGGATCGACGTCGTCATAGTCAACCTTTTGACGTTCGTCGTCGCTGAGCATCTCGGTGCCATGCTCGGCATATCGCATCGGTGGAACTTGCGTGCAGCCGGCATCGTCTGGGCCGCCGGTCAATTGCCGAAGTCCTTCGCCATCGACATTGATCTCGTATAAGCGGAAGTGCCCGGCATCGGCTGCCGCCTTGCGACCGGCGAAGATGATCTTACGTCCATCGGGCGAGATGCTGGGGCTCATCACGTCAATCAGCGTCGAGCCATCGGGCAGCTTCTTGCCCCAAGTTAGTTCGCTGACCTGACCGCCGGGCAGCAGCATCCGCAGCCGTCCTTCGCTGGCCTGCCATAGCGACTGACCAGGATAGCTGAACTGCTCTCCTTCGTCGGCTGCCGCACGCAGACTGGCATCGCTGCTGCGCGAGGTGAAGACAATCGGGAATGGCACACGGGCTTGAACCATTCCAGAAAGATCAGGATTCGGGCGAGGCCAACGTGGCCGGGTAATAAACCAGGCCACCGATGCGACGAGAAGAAGAGTGATTGCCAGGGCGAGATATTTACTGGCGTTACTTTTCATAGCTGCTGAGGTCGATTTCCAGTTTGTCGCCAGGTTGGATGGATTGCTTGATCGGGGTCTTGTTCTGACTGAACTTCCCCTTCAGCTTATCGACGTTCGGGTAAGGATCCAACTGCTGCACCGCGATCCGATATTCGCCCGCAGGAACTTCCGCCTCGAAATGGCCACTCGAATCAACACTGGTCATGAAAGTCTGACCGGTCAACGTGCCACCTTGCTCTTGGATGAAGTGAATCTGCAGGTCTCCTTGGTCACTGACTTGCAGCGACTCACCGCCGTTAGAGAGCGTGCCAGAGACTTTCGAGCCGGCTTCACCACAGCCGCTGGCGAATAGAAACGTACAAGCACCAAGTAAAAGAAACAGGCGAGAAGCAGTCACGTTCGAGGACCTTTTCAATCGAGAGACTGGATGAAAGTACCCACGACCACAGACGTTGGGCCAATGCCCCTTTGGCCAAACGACTGCGCCGTGGGATCAAGCGAGAAAACGATCCGCAACGGAGGAGATACGCCGCGGACCGTCCTGGTGTCGACGAAGCAGGGACTACGGCTTCTGGTAAGGCACACCGTCGCGAATAGCGTGCATGAAGGCCCATGTTGGCTGGTCGATCGTTTCGGCCACGCTGCGAACACTTCCGTCGATCATCACCACGTTGACGATACCAGGGTGCAGCGAGCGAGCCACGGCCTGGGTGTTGGTGCAACCTTCCCAGCAGCCGCCAGTGCCGTCGGCGAAGTCCTGGCAATCGTAGACGTCGTCCGAGTTGCCATTCTTGTCGTTCGGACCATGACAGTCGCCACGCGAGAAGTTGTTGACGATGCTCGAGCCTGAAACACCCATCGCCCACACACCGCGCTGGTCGGTATCGACTTCACCGATACGGACTTCAGCGACCAGAACCGAGTTCGAGGTACCGTCGGTCACGGCGGCCATGTTGCGGCCCTTGTTCACCGTGAAACAGCCGTCGGAGTTCACCGAGCTGCTGTAGCCGTTGGGCGTGTACGATTCGCCATCGTTCCACCACGAACCGAAGCCGCCGTTGGCAGCGTAGTTACCACGGCCCCAGTTGCCGCCAACACCGCTGTAAGGCGTCTTCGATGCCGCGTCGGATGGGCACATGTAAGCAGGGATCTCTTGGGCACGAGCGTACTGACCATTGGGCAGAGTCACATCGCGCTGCCACTTGTCGACCGTGTTGGCGTTGTTCTCATTCACCTCGAAGATGTCGTACAGGGCCGATTGTTCGACGAAAGGCAACAGCTTAACGGCCCAGTTCGGACCAATCTGATCGGATTCGTTGTTGGGAGCATAGCCGTTGTTGTGGTTGTACAACGCGGCTGGGAATTTCAGGAACGTGTCGTGGTGGTTGTGCGCCGCCAAGCCGATCTGCTTCAGGTTGTTAATGCACTGCGAGCGACGAGCGGCTTCACGCGCCTGTTGGACGGCAGGTAGCAGAAGGGCAATTAAAACGCCAATAATGGCAATGACGACCAGCAGCTCGACCAGAGTAAAAGCTCTAGGGTGTCGACGCATCAAAACAGACGAATGCGGCATGGATGAGGCTCCTGCAGTGAGGACGGGAACGAAGATATCGCGAGAATGATAAGTGGCGCGATGGAGAGACCCTGGATAGATAATTTCACAGAGTGCTACTTTGCACGCCGTAAACAGATCAAGAGCGGGCTCTAAATCGCTACGGCTTTTATCGTTCTTCCCTGGATGACCTGCAATCGTAAATAGTGCAAAAAACGAAAAAATACGGAAAACTCTTGACGCAAAATCAACAGAAGTGACTTGGCGTGTAAAAAAACTCAAGGCGATTGTGCAGCGATGCGTCAGTAGACGTGTTTGATGCTAACCCATAAGGGTAGGTATTGAGTTTTTAGGCATTCCCCAAAAGTGGGGAATGCCGTTCGGTTTCGAGCGAGGTTAGTTCGTCACCGGCTCAAAAGTAACGCTGTCGAGGTTCATCAGGCCTCCGCGGCGTTTTTCATTGACAAACACGACGAAGATATCGTGACGTCCGCTCTGCGGTTCAAGCTTCGACGTGACGTCGTGGAAGGCATCCCAGCTGCCATTCACTTCGACATTGGCCGAACCAATGACCGGGCCATCCAGCGCGTCGAGACGTGCTTCGATCCGACCGCCAGAGCCTGCCGAGGTGACGCGGAACGTCAGCCCGCCGACATGGTCCATCGGAATCTGATCGAAACGAGCGTAGGTGTCGTGATCGATCGATCCGAGGAACTTGCCGCCGGATGCGGTGTGTCCACCCAGGACTCGTGGACCATGCACTTCATCGGCATCTTCCGCTTCGACCTTGCGCTGTCGGAGATAGATCTTGGCGGTACCCACCAGTGGTGGAATCTCGCCGTTGCCGAGATCACGGTAGCTTGCTTCGAGTTGAACGTAGCCTGCCTTTTCGACTTCTGCTGGCGTCAGTTCGATATTGCCGACAAACCCGTCGAACACTTTGACGGCGTTGTCTTTCTCAAGCGTGTAGACCCAACTCACCATGTCGCGAATCTCTTCAACCGAGTGCTGCGAGTGAGGCAGCATCGGGACTTTGCCCCAGACGCCCGCCGATCCTTCGCGAACGCGTTTGACCGAGGCTTCCAAAGCTTCCGCGTTGCCACGGTACTTTTCGGCGACTTTCAAAAATGGAGGACCGACTCGCAGGCTGTCGACTGCGTGGCAGTTGAAGCAGTCGCTCTTCTTCATCAAGCGAAGCCCGATCGGATCGTTGTCGTCGATCGCTCCGCCAGGACCGCGTGGAATGCTGCCGGTTCCCAGGCTCAAATTCAGCGCCGTACGACGAGGGGCTTCCAGGTCGATCTCGTCGGCACCTGTCTCGTCCGCTTCCTCAAAATCGGAGGTGCCATCTTCGATGTCGTTGACCTTCAGTTCGTAGCGAATCGCCGCGATTGAATCGAAGAATTCGCCATCGACCGGCGAGACAAACGAAACCTGCGGCCGAGCATTGCCGACAATCACCGGGACCGAAGCGACCGCTTCCGCGCCGGATGGATCGGTCACTTTCAACTCGACGTTGAAGACGCCTGGCTCGGTGAAGTCGATTTCCGGGTTGGCTTCCTTCGAGATCAGAACGGGCTTCGGGTTCTGTTCGCCGGCGCGATACTGGTACCAGTCATAGCTCAACGCGTCGCCATCTTTGTCGAGCGTTCCTTCGCTGGAAAGCTTGACCTTCAAGGGCTCTTTGCCGGTGTTGTTCTCGGCAGCGGCGATGGCAGCAGGCGGTCGGTTGCCGCGAACATAGTCGACTCGAACCAACTTGGCGTCGTCGTTAACGCCCCAGGTTTCACCATATTCGACGACATACAAAGCACCATCGGGGCCAAATTGCATGTCGATCGGACGCGTGAACTTGTGATCCGGCATGAATGGTTCGATCTTCGCGATGTCCGAGTCTTCGGTCAGATGAACCGCCAGAATCCAGTGCCGGGTCCATTCATAGATGAACACGCAGCGGCTGTAATGCGGCGGGAACTTCGTCTGGCTGGGGTTCGCTGGATCGAAGTCGTACGAAGGACCAGCGCACGCCGTGCGGCCGCCGGAACCAACTTCCGGGAACTTCTCGAAGGCGGAGCCAGGATAGTAGATGAACGCTTCGGTGGCCGGCGGAAGTTCACGAATGCCGGTGTTGTTCGGCGATTCGTTCACAGGATGAGCCGGGTCGAACTTGGCACCGATTTTTTCGGTGGTGAAGTCGACGTCGTGGTAAGGCTGATTGTCGGCGATGAAGTAAGGCCAACCGAAGTTGCCTGCCTTGCGGGCCTGATTCACTTCGTCATAACCACGTGGTCCACGCGGGCCATCGTTGCCGGCATCGGGACCGACCTCACCCCAGTACAGATATCCGGTCTTCTGATCGACACTGATTCGCCATGGATTGCGGCAGCCCATCACATAGATTTCAGGATGGCCTTGCGAACCATCTTTCGGGAACAAGTTGCCATCGGGGATCTCGTATGTGCCGTCGGCCATCGGACGGATACGAAGCACCTTGCCGTTGTAGCTCTTGGTATTGCTGGCCGACTTCTGAGCATCCCATGGGAACTTCTCTTCGCGCTCGTCGATCGGGGCGTAGCCATGCGAGTCGCCGTGAGGGTGCGTGTTGTCCCCGGTACCAATGAACAGGCACCCATCCGGACCGAACTCGAGCGAGCCGGCGTGGTGGCAACATTGCAGACGTTGTTCTTCGTACTTCAGCAGCAACTTTTCGCTGGCCATGTCAAGCTTGCCGTCAACGACGGTGAAGCGGCTGACATGCTGACCGGAAAAATCTGGTGGCGAGTACTGCAGGTAGAGCCAGTTGTTCTCGGCAAAGTTCGGATCGAGTGCGAGCCCGATCAGACCGTTCTCTTGCGCGGTGGTGACTTCCACTTCGCCGACCAGTGACGTTTGTCGCGACACCGGATCGTAGACCTTCAATTGGCCTTTGATTTCGATATAGAAGATCCGACCGTCCGGAGCGACGGCCAGTTCCATAGGCTGCTTCAATTGCGTGGCGAGCGTGGTGACTTCCAAACGCGAGGGATCGAAAGAAGTCTCTTCGGCTGGCAGTTGATGGCAGGTGGCAGTCAAAAGGCCCAACACCATGAGGGTGCGTACCATGGGCTTCGTCAGCAAGGCAGACGGCATAGCATGTTCCTGATAAGGCACAGATGGGAAAACCAGGGGAGGTCTGGAATGGGTGGGGTATGGGGTGGGTACTGCCGGAAGTCAAAGCGAATGGCAAATCCTTTTGACTTCCCTCAGCGTTCGCTTCAACATAGTTGGCGAGGAGGCTAGAGTCTACCTACTTCGAGTGGATAGCTGCGAAGCGTACGGATCAGGCAAGTACCTCACCTTACCTATAGCCCCAATCGTCCAAAGGTTACGAAATGAAATGCGTTTCACCCATCATTGCGCTCGTGATCGCCCTGCTGGCCGGCGTGACCCAGGCAGCCGACCGCCCCAATATCGTGATGCTGTTAGCGGATGACCTGGGATACCAGGACGTGGGATGCTACGGCGGCCCGGTCAAAACGCCTGCGATCGATGCCCTGGCAGCTGGTGGAACGCGATTCCATGACTTTTATGCCGGATGTGCGGTTTGTTCGCCGACGCGGGCCACCTTGTTAACAGGTCGCCATCACATTCGTGCCGGCGTTTACAGTTGGATCGAAGATGGTCCGCAGCGTTCGCATCTGCTGCTCCGCGAAAACACCTTGGCCGAGCTTCTCAAGAACGAAGGGTACGCGACCGCGCACATCGGTAAGTGGCACCTGGGGATGCCAACCCCAAAGCTCGATAAGCCGACGCCTGACGAACATGGATTCGACTATTGGTTTGCGACGGTGAAGAACGCGATTCCAAGTCATCGCAACCCGAACAACTTCATCCGCAATGGCAAACCGCTGGGCGAGCTTGAAGGGTACTCGTGCCAGATCGTCGTCGACGAGGCGATCGATTGGCTGGAAACCAGGCGCGATGCGAAGAAGCCCTTCTTCTTGAACGTCTGGTTCCATGAACCGCACGCACCGATTGCCGCGCCGGACGAAATCGTTTCGGACTACGGCGAATTAAAAGACAAGGGAGCGATCTACTCCGGCACGATCGACAACACCGACCGAGCGATCGCTCGCCTGGTGAAGAAACTGCACGAGATCGACAAGCCAGAGAACACGTTGATCATCTACGCCTCGGACAACGGCAGCTATCGCGACGATCGAACCGGCGGCCTGCGCGGCAAGAAGGGAGTGAATTGGGAAGGTGGAATTCGTGTTCCTGGAATCTTCTACTGGCCGGGCAACATCGAGTCAGGAAAAGAAATCTCAGGAAATATTCCGGCAGGAATCATTGATATTTTTCCGACGATTTGCGGCTTGCTTGCGATTACCCCGCCAGAGGGTCGCCACTTGGATGGTAGCGACCTGGCCCCATTACTGGTGCGTGGGCACGGCGAGTTCACTCGGCATCAACCGTTGTTCTGGCATCTTCAGCGGTCGCGTCCGATCGTGGCGATGCGGGACGGCAACTACAGCCTGGTCGCTGAGCGGGACTACGAAATGAGTAGTGACAACATGTTTCAGGAAGCCTGGATTCCTCGAATAAAAGCAGGGACATACAAAAACTTCCAGCTCTACGACCTTTCCGTTGATCCGCAACAAAAGCACAACCTGGCGTCTGAAAAGCCTCAACTGGTTGCGCAATTAAAGTCAAAGATGTTGGAGATTAATGACAGTGTCATGGCCGATGGTCCTGACTGGAGTCAGTCGGTCGGTGATCGATAAATCCAACGATTTACCACTAATGGGCTGTTTGGGATATTCCGTAGATAGCCTCGCCCCCCATCGAAGAATAGCTATTAAAAACTGTCCGAACTGTTTGCAAAGTCTTTGTGAATGGCGAATCTGTTTTGTTGAACTTCTTACCCGCATTGAGTAGTTGGACGCAAAATCGTATTTTGGTCCGCAAGACTTTCAATCTCGTATGGAGACGCAGCTTCGATGGGCGCTTGGGGACACGAAATCTTTGATAATGACGCGGCCTGTGATTGGCAGGATCGGTTGCTGCGCAGCGACGATCTCGCGTTGATTGAAGAATCGCTGTCGCGAGTTGCCCATGCTCCCGCAGGGGAGACCATCAATGCCAGCGACGGCTCGCAAATGTTGGCCGCATGCGAAGCACTCGCACACTTGCGAGGTCGCCCAGGTCTGCACGAAGCTTCAATCGATGCCTTGGCCAGTTGGGCTCAATCACATTCCCACCTGGCAACCGACTCGCTGGTGCCGGTTGCTCAAGTCGCGCTCGAGAGAGTGGTATCGGACGACTCCGAACTGAAGCAGCTTTGGGCTGAAGGAAATCAGCTTTCGCTTTGGTTGGCTACGGTCGAAGATGTCTCACGCCGCATTGCTTAGCGGTTCTATCTAACGCCCCAGATGCTTCATTGCACTCGCCACTCCCTGGGCGACGTGCGTCATCGCCTCGAAGTCGAGCGTGTCAGGCGTATCGGTAGGTTGGTGATAGTTCGGATTCCGTAGGAAACTGGTGTCGGTCAGCATCAGCGCCGGGTAGCCTTGGTCCCAGAACGAACTGTTGTCGCTACGGCGAATCTCTTTGATTTTCTCCGGCAAGCAAATCGAAAATAGTCGCTGCGTGGTGCCACGTTTGAAACCGCGCCGAAACGCCCACGAGAGCTGCATCGAATTCAGATTGCCAACCGCTGCCAGGAAGTTGCCTCGCTTCGGGAACAGACCATGCAGAAACTTCGGAATCGTGACCGGCACTTGCTGCGAGTTCGGCTCTTCGCGGAAGTAGCCCACCATCTCCAGGCATAGCATCACGATCTTCTCGTTGCGTTTCTTCGCTTCGCGAGCGTGGTACTGACTACCCATTGAGTCGAGGCTCATGTAAGGAGCTTCTTCACAGGCAAACGCCACAAAGCGAAACGTCTTGCGCGGCGTATGTTCTTTCAGCAGACGACTCACTTCCAACAAGACCGCCACCGCCGAGGCATTGTCGTCTGCACCGGGGGTGGTGGCGACCGTATCGTAATGTGCCCCCAAGACCACAATCTCTTGCGAGGGCTCGCTTCCGGCGATCTCGACCACCAGGTTCATCGCCGGGCCGTCGACCGACTCGTAAGGTTCTTCGCGAACTTCGTGCCCCATCTCTTGCCACTGCGACTGGATGTATTCGAGGGTGGCCGCGATGGTCTCTGGCTTGGCAAGGATTCGTGGACCGATCTGGCCTGCCAGGCGGTCGACATGCTGTTCCAGTTTGGGGCGGATCGTTAGTTGATCGAAAGTCATGTGCATCCGTGGATGGGTGAGAAGGGAGTCCGCGCAATTATAGAAAAATCGAGTGCGCGGTTGGCAAGGTTTGAATTAGAATCGTCCCAAGGAAAAGACTCAGGGGCCCTCTTCTCAAGCTCAACCAGCCTGCCATGAAAGCCATTGTTCTACAAACACTCGATGGTGCCCAACACATCGGGTTCATTCTGTGTGCCATTCCGCCTGGGGATATCGAAGGGGACTGCATGTTCTCGATTGTCCCGGACGATGCCGAGTTGTTGGAAGATCCCAACGTGGTCGAACTGCTCGATCGTCGCGACCTGGGCGAAAGTCAGGTCGAACTGTCGGAAGATTCCCGATCGCTCCGCATTCATTCGCATCGGCTCGACGACATGTTCGTTCGCTTTGAAACCGATGGGGTGGGCGAGTGGGGCTACATTCGCCAAGGCGAACCGGTCGCCTGTGGTCAGGCCTCGACGATCAATTCGCAGCACTAAGCAAACCTGATTTAACTTATGTCCCTGCTGGCTGTTACGCGGCGGCCAGGCACTCTGCAGGGACGATCTCGAATCCATTTGGCCGATTTTAGAACTATCGGGCCGAAATGGCTTGTGGTACAATCGCTGCCATACGATCCACTAATGTGCCCCGTAATGGTAGTTTGACCGGTGTAGTGTAATTCTCTCAGCGTGAAGTTCGCCCCCTTCGTGAGCCCGTTTAGGTGAACGGCTGCCCCACAAGGCTGTGTGTGAGCATTCTTGAATCCGCTGTACTGCACTTTGTTTTTACCTGTTTAGCGGCACCAGAGCCGGAGCTATTTCGGCGAAGTCCCACCCTCTGCCTTGCTGGAAATTTCCCACGATGAAACCAATCGATACCCTGCGCAACCAATGGTTCGCCAACGTACCGAAAGACCTGCTGGCCGGCCTGGTCGTGGCCCTGGCCCTGATTCCCGAAGCGATCGCCTTTTCGATCATCGCTGGTGTTGATCCGAAGGTCGGGCTATATGCTTCGTTTTGTATCGCGACGATCTCAGCCATTGTCGGCGGTCGACCTGGCATGATCTCGGCGGCAACCGGGGCGATGGCCCTGGTGATGGTCACGCTGGTGAAAGAGCATGGCCTGCAGTACCTGCTGGCCGCCTCGATCCTGACCGGCATCCTGCAGATCGCTGCCGGTTATTTCCAGCTTGGCGTTCTGATGCGATTCGTCTCGAAGTCGGTGATCACCGGCTTTGTGAATGCGTTGGCCATCTTGATCTTCATGGCTCAGTTGCCGGAACTGATCAACGTGCCGTGGGTGGTCTATCCGATGGTGGCTGGCGGTCTGGCGATCATCTACCTGTTCCCTTACCTGACCAAAGCGGTTCCCTCCCCTTTGATTGCCATCAGCGTGCTGACGGCCATTTCGGTGGCGTTCGGTTTTCAGATCCGAACCGTTGGCGACATGGGGCACCTGCCGGACAGCTTACCGATCTTTATGATCCCCGAGATTCCTTGGACGTTTGAAACGCTGCAGATCATCTTCCCGGTTTCGGTCACCCTGGCCGTGGTCGGTTTGCTGGAATCGTTGATGACCGCTTCGATCGTCGACGAGATGACCGACACGCAGAGCAACAAGAACCAAGAGTGTGTCGGCCAAGGCTGCTCGAACATTGTCGCTGGTTTCCTCGGTGGTATGGCGGGCTGTGCCATGATTGGCCAGTCGGTCATCAATGTGAAGTCGGGCGGTCGAGGCCGATTGTCGACACTCTGTGCTGGCGTGTTCCTGCTGATCTTGATCGTGTTCCTCGGCAAATACGTTTCGATGATCCCGATGGCCGCACTCGTTTCGGTGATGATCATGGTCTCGATCGGCACCTTCAAATGGGAGTCGCTCAAGAACCTGGTGCTGCACCCGAAGAGCTCCAGCGCGGTGATGGTCAGCACGGTGCTGGTGGTGGTCCTGACGCACGACCTGGCCCAAGGGGTGCTGGTGGGCGTGCTGTTATCCGGCTTCTTCTTTGCCCACAAGGTCGGTCAGATTTTGGTGGTCGAAGGTGTGCCGCATGAAGAAGCAGACGGCAAGACTTACAGCGTGACTGGTCAGGTATTCTTCGCTTCGGCGGACCGCTTTATCCAGTCGTTCGACTATCAAGAGAAGCTGAAGAAAGTGAACATCGACGTGACCGATGCTCACTTCTGGGATATCACCGCGATTGGTGCGCTCGACCGCGTGATCGTGAAGTATCGCCAGCAGGAAGTTGAAGTCGAGTTGATCGGGCTGAACGAAGCTTCCGCCCACATGGTCAATCGCTTCGCCATCCATGACAAGCCAGATGCCGACAAGCAGATGATCGGGCACTAAGCCAGTCGCAGGCAATTGATGCAATCATGCCATGCCCGATGCCAATCACGGGCATGGCACCCAACGTGGGACGCTCTAGTCTTCGATCCCACTCAGCAGTCGGATCAACGATTCGATCTGCTCGTGAGCTAGGCGGTTTTGGCGCACCAGGATGAAGTTGCCAGAGGGAACAGCACGGATGCTACCTCCCTGCCGCGAGTCCGACCAGCTATCGGGTTGAATGGTGCCGGTGATCGCCAGCGTCAATTCGTCTTCATCCAAGATTCCGTCTGGGTTCGCATAGACCCGAACGGTCATGTGGGATGCTTCGGCCTGGGCCGAGGTGATGAAGATCATCTCGTTCTCGATATACCAGCCCAGCTTGTTTCGGGCACACAGAACATTCAGGCCATCTTCCAGGTCGACCCCTTCCACGTTCAAGGTGATCGGCAGGTCGATTTTCAGCTCGGCTTGCGCCAAGGCATGTTGGTCGATCTGAACTTCCGTGTGATGAAGCTGCTTCAGGTACTGCACGACCTCTTCCAGCGGCGTATCGATGAATTGAATCTTGGTTTCCTCGCTACGAATCCGCTTCAGCAGCTCTTGGTTCTTCTGTCCTGAATGGCCCAGTTCGAACGCGACTTTCATCGAAGCAGACGATTGCTCTTCCCCAGCGAAGACAAAATTTGGGGCACCAAGCAGAATCGCCAGCAGCGCTACGTATCGAGAAACGATGGAAGGCATGGGAGGTCTCCTGAAATCGGGGGATCGGGTCCACCGGCGTAGCCTATCGGCATTCCGAAAATGCCGCCATCGCAATGCCCATATTCCTGAGATTTGATTCGTTCAGGACCTTTGCGCGATGTGAGCGGTAGCATTGGCAGGCGGAGTGCATGACCTATATTTCGGGTAACAACCACACAACAACCCTGCTTTAGGAAGAAGCCAAGTGATGATTTCCAAACGCCTTACCTCTGCTGCCCTGGCCTTGCTGGTCGCTGTATCCGCATCGGGAATTAGTTCCGCCGAGGGGATTGGCGATCGCGAGAAGATGGCGGCTACCGTCGAAAAGTTGATGCAAGAGAACGCGATCCCTGGGGCGGTCGTGCTGATTCGCAAAGGGACTGACCAATGGCTTCAGGCGTTCGGCGTCGCCGACCTGAAGACCGGTCAGCCAGTGACGACCGACATGGCGTTTCGCATCGGATCGAACACCAAAACGATGACTGGCACGGTGGTGCTGCAACTGATTCAAGAAGGCAAGTTGAAGCTGACCGACACGGTCTCGAAGTTCTTCGACAATGTCCCGCAAGGCGATCAGATCACCATCGCCGATTTGCTTGCGATGCGAAGTGGAATCCCAACCTACAGCGACCTGAAGTCGGTGAATCGTCAACTCGATCAGCAGCCGCTGAAAGGTTACACCACGGCAGAGCTGATTCAACTTGGGATCGAACAGAAGCCCCTCTTCAAGCCAGGGGCCGAGTTCAACTACTCGAACACCAACTACATCATGCTCGGGGTGATTATCGAACGCCTGACGGGTAAGTCGCTGGAAGAAGCTTTCCAGCAGCGAATCTTCACGCCGCTTGCCATGAAGCATACGTCGATGCCAACGGCAACCGATTGGAAGATGCCGTCGCCGTATGCTCGTGGCTACCTGTTCGGGACCAACGAATCGACGCTGGACGATCTCGCCTTGCCGAAAGATCAACAGAAGCTGGCAATCGAAGGCAAGCTGCTGCCGACCGACGTGACCGATGGAAATCCTTCGTGGGCCTGGGCTGCGGGTGGAGCTGTTTCGACGGCGGAAGACCTGGCCACCTATGTCGAAGCGATGGTGGCTGGCGGCCTGCTGGACGAAGCCTGGCAAAACATTCGCCTCGACAGCTTCAAGCCGAACAACCCGATGCAGCCGGAAGCGACCGCCTATGGCCTGGGGATCGCCAAGTTCGGTCCGCTGCTGGGGCACGATGGTTCGCTGCCAGGGTATCAGTCGTTCATGGGATTCGATCCACAGACCGGAATAACCTTGATTGTGCTGACCAATCTGCAGAACACGCCCAGTGGCGAAGGTGCGGCCAACCTGCTGACCAAAGAGCTGTGCAAGCAGATCTATGGGGCACCAATCGACTAATTGAATCTCAAAGTAGTCGACTTCTTCGGCGACCTGGGTTACGCTCTGTAGTGGGGTGTGAAGCCGCCAAGGTCGCCGGCCATACCCCTGCTCGTCTTCGATCTTATCCAGAAGATTCTCAGGGATGCGGTACTCGGCCGCCTGGTTGTGAAGTCGCACACACGTCAAAGCCGATTTGCCAAACTGAAAACCGTCGCGATGATCGCCGTGGCGGTTTTGATGGCGAAGGTGTTGGTTTCGATGGTCACCGAGTATCGAAACTATTTCCCGCCGAACTTCGAGGCGGTGTTTCTGCTAGGGCGAGAAGCAACCTTTCAGGGAGCCTATCCGCCTGCCTTCTATACCCACATCATCGCCTCGCCGATCGCCCTACTGATCGCCACCTATCTGATGCTGAGCGGCAAGTGGCGAACGCACGCGACGCTCCATCGCCGGCTCGGCAAAGTGCAATTGGGTTTGGTCTTGGGGCTGGTCGTTCCCAGTGGCATTGTCATGTCGATCTGGTCCTTCTCCGGACCACTTGCCGGTTGGGGTTTCGCGACCCAAGCAGTTGCCACTGGCGTCACCATCGTAGTCGCTGCCCGCTACGCGATGCGAAGAGACTTCGCATCGCATCAGCGCTGGGCGACGTACTGCTTTATTTTGTTGATCGCTCCGTTGCTCTTTCGAATTGTGGCAGGGCTGACGATTGTGACCGACACCGAAACGATTGTCGGCTATCAAATCAATGCCTGGCTGAGCTGGGTTATTCCGTTGGCGCTCTTTGAACTACGAAGGTATCGCAAGGCCTCGCGCCTGGTGTCGGAACCGACAGCCGCCGAGGGATCGACATGAGAAACGATTCGCACGGATTCACAATCAAAGAGTTGTTCGCCGTGATGTTTATCATCATGGCCCTCTCCTTCTGCTTGCTTCCCTTCGGTAGAACCGGAGGTCGACCGACTACAAGACGCATGGCGTGTCAAATGCATCTCAAGCAATTGGGACTGGCGATGCACATCTATCACGATGCCCACGGTGTGCTTCCACAGGCGGTCGGAGGGACGGGAGCCGGCGGCAACGAGAATCGCCTGAACGGTCTCGTTGCCTTGCTACCCTATCTGGAAGAGACCAGGCTCTTCGATCAAATCATGCAAGGCGAGCCTCCCGGAGGTCCCGCACCGTGGGACTTGAATTATGCACCTTGGCAGGCCGAGGTGCAGTTGTTTCGTTGTCCGGCAGCAGGCGATACCGTAGTCGATCGTGACTATCGCTGGACAAGTTACGCGTTTTGCATTGGCGATGTCGCCAGCGATATCCACCACCTGCCACAAGCCCGAGGTGCCTTTGCACCAGGTCTTAGCACGCGTTTTGATGAGATCGGCGATGGTCTCTCGCAAACAATTTTCATGTCGGAGATCAGGCCGCCCGACGGTCGCCGCACGATCGGTCAGATCGCGGTGAATCTCCCTCGCAATGTCTTGGACGACGTTGGCATCTGTCAGCAGCTGGTCGATGCGAGCAATCGCTATTACCGCAATGACGTCTCGCTACATACCTATGGCCGCGGATACAACTGGGCCGATGGTGCGGCGGGACCTGGGCTGGTGAATACGATCTTGCCTCCGAACAGTCCCAGTTGCGCCGTCGGTGGAATAGAAGCAGTAGACGGCATTTACTCGGCGGGAAGTCATCACCCTGGAGGATGTCAGGTGCTGCTCGGGGATGCTTCGGTCCAAATGATTTCGGAACGGATCGATTGCGGAGACCTTGGGGCAGCACCGCTCAAGCTGGACAAGGCTGCCGCAGAGGTTGAGCGACGGGCGAGTCCTTACGGCGTGTGGGGTGCCCTTGGTACGGCCAACGGGAACGAGGAGATCGACGATGATTACTAATGCACCAAGAACATGCTTCCCTGGTCGTTCCCGATCGGGTTACTCGTGGGTCGAAGTCTTGGCGGTGATCGTTATTTTGCTGCTGCTCTTCGCCCTTCTGATGCCAGGATTAAGTCATCCTCGAGAAGCCAGCTATAGAATGAGATGCGTTAGTCACCTGAAGCAGCTAGGGCTCGCGCTGCACAACTATCACGACATGTACAGAACCTTTCCGCCGGCGATCATGGGGCACTCGATCGACCGCACGCTCGAAGAAGGGAACTTCGAGCGGATGAGTGGGCTGGTTCTCTTGTTGCCTTACCTGGAGCAAGCGAATCTCTATGAGCAGGTCATGGAAATGCAAAAGCAGGAGGATCGATTCCAGTTGTCTTGGCACAACTTAAAGGTCGAGCAACTGCGTTGCCCCACCGCAAGTCGATTTGTGCATAGAGGCAATCCCACGAGCTATGCGTTTTGTATCGGTGACTCGGTTCAGATTCTGCCAGAGCCTTCCCAGGCAACAGGAGCCTTTGGTGGCAGCCTCGCTCGAAAGTTTTCAGAGTTTACGGATGGCACGTCCAATACGATCGTGATGGGAGAAGTCGCCATCCCACGCGGACTGGCCCTTCAAGGGCAGATCGCGATCGATCAACCCAGGGCCATGTTGAACGATCCAAGACTCTGTTGGCAAACACGCGATTCCAAGACACCGTACTATTTACCGAAGGTCGCGTTGCATCCCCAGGGACGGGGCTGGCTGTGGGAAGACGGCATTGCTGGGATGCCGATGTTCAACACCCTCTTGCCCCCCAATGCACCTAGCTGCGCCGTCGGCGGTAGCGACGGAGTCGACGGGATCTATTCGGCCGGCAGTTACCATGTCGGAGGATCGCAGGTTCTATTCGCGGATGGTTCGTGCCGGTTCATTGCAGAGAACATCAATGCCAAACAGAAGTCGGACGGGGCGAGTCGAAATCGCAATCCGTACGGTGTCTGGGGAGCCCTGGGCACCGTTGCCGGAGAAGAGGAATTAGAAAATGCAGACTACTAATCGAGCTCAACTGCGAAGGCGCTCTCCCTCCGGTTTCACTTGGGTAGAGTTGCTGGTGGTCGTGGCGATCATTGCCGTCTTGTTTGCCTTGATGCTGCCTGCGGTCCGCCAGTCGCGGGAAGGGGCGCGCCGGATGCAGTGCCAAAACAATCTGAAGGAACTGGGACTCGCCCTGCACAACTATCACATGACACATGGCCATCTGCCCGATTGCTGCTTTGGAACCGAAGATAACCAGCGGCGAATCAGCGGAATGGTGGCGCTGCTGCCGTTTGTCGAGCAAGAGGCCTTCTATCAGCAAATTGCCCAGCCGATGGAGATCGGCGGTTCCGAGTATCCAGCTTGGGGACCAGAGCCTTGGAACGAAGACTACCCGCCCTGGCAAACGCAACTCGACCTGCTGCAGTGTCCTTCCGAGATTGGCTTGAGGCGATCCGACGATGAGGACCGCGTGGTGGTCAACTACATGTTTTCCGTTGGCGATACGACCGATATCTATGGCCAAGGTCAGCCGCCACGCGGGGCGTTCGCTCCCGGAAGAACGACCCGGTTTACAGACTTCCGCGATGGAACCGCCGCGACGGTGATGTTAGCGGAGGCACAGGTCGGCAAGATCACCGTCGATCATCCAGCCGAGTTTCTCGCCAGTCCGATCCTCTGCGATCAGTTGCCGCAAGATCGGCCCTGGTCGGATCACCCTCAGACGCGTGGCTATCGCTGGGCTGATGGTGCGGCGGGACCGGCGATGGTCAATACGATTCTGGCACCCAACAAAGTAAGCTGTGCCGTCGAAGGGAACGCGGCCGTCGATGGGCTGTATACCGTCGGCAGTGTTCATGGAGGGATAAGCTATCTCTTGATGGCCGATGGATCGAGCAATGCGGTGAACGACGACATCGATACCGGCAACCTCTCGCAGGGGCCGATTGTGACGGATATGCCAGGCGTAAGCCCTTATGGCGTGTGGGGAGCGATGGGAAGCATCGCTGGCGAGTCGCCGGTGGTGGAATAATCGGAACTTCAGCTTCCAGGGCGATTGCGGACTATATTTGAGCTGGGGCAGTTGGTTGAAGTTCTCTCTACGAGACTGCCTGTGATGAAACGCTTAATTTCGAAGTTCGTTGCCAGCGTATCGTTTCTGGCCGTTGCCTGGTGGGTAGCGGTACGCGTCGTATGTGTAGCACTGTCCGGGGTCGCATTGACCTGGCTCTCCGGCATCAGTTGGGCCTTCGTCGTACCCGTATGTGTCGCGATCGGTATGCTGACATTGCTTCTCGAAGATGGCTTTCGCCAGGCCTCTCTTGCTCGACGCCGCCACGACCCGACCACCTAAGGGCTCACCTTCTCCGGCGGCATCATCTCTTGAAGTGCGATCATCGCCATAGACGTCGCCACCAAAGGATCATCTTCTCGCATCGTCGCGATTGCATTCTTCCAGGAACCCTCGTCCTGCTGCTTCGTTAGAAGCTGCCCTCGAAGTTCTTCCCGCTTCTGCGAAAGCTTCGGGAGCGATATTCTTGTCGCAACTTCGCTTGCTCTTGCCGCGTGGTAGAACCACAGACCAGCTAATTGCTGCCCGGCCCGCGATGCTCTTTCCGGAAGATCTTCCGCCACCGAGGGAAGTGGCATCGCCAGGTACTGCTCGAGCACCTGGTGAAGTTCAGTTGACGAATAAAGCCCAGTGGCCTGCATCGCCAGCCAGCCATCGCATGTGGCCGAAGGGTAACCCGCCGCGACGTCTGGCTCGCCGTCGGACTTCACCATGCCTGCTTTGTTGAGTGGGGAATCTGCTACCGGCACGAACCCAAATCCGTCGCGGCCTCGGCAACGATTGATAAACGTGCGCGCCCTAGCGTTGGTCTCTTCTGGCAAGGCATCGTATTGCCTCAGCACCGACAACACGTGAGCGGTCACCGCGATATTCGCGCTGTCGCCTGGCAGACGGGCCGATTGTTCCGGCGGCAAGGGACCCCAGCCACCGAACTCTTCGTCCTTCGGCTGACAGCCAGCGGCTGGGCCAAACTGGGCCTCCCGCAAAGCTGCCAGAAGCTTCTCACGCAGTGACTCCGAAAGCTCCCACTCCGGTACGATCGCCGCGGCTTGAAGAAGCAGTGCCGTGGCATAGATCGGCTGATCGGTTTCTCCGTTGGGGCCGCAGACCAAGCCATGCAAATCTTGGCGACGCGTCAGAAAGTTCACGCCGCGCTGGCCTGTGGCAAGGGCCGCTTGCCACGCATCGTCCGGGACGTTTGACCTGGTGGATGCGAGTGCCTTCAGGACGAGAGATGTCAGCCCGATCCCTTCGCGTAAGTTTCCATAGGTCTGCGAGTGCCAGCCGCCACTGCCGGCTTGTTGCGAAAGCAGCCAGGCCAGACCTTGCGATCGGGCAGCCTTGATGGTGGTTTCTGTCGGTGCGGAATGCAGCCGTACGGCGGGAAGTAGCAGCGAACTTAGCAGCCCGCCCACGAAGCGACGACGGGCGATCATAGGTCAGAGATCGAAAGCTGGTGGTTCGTGCTTTGCAGGGTCAGCAGGGCGGCCGCCGTGCAGAAGGTTCGGTCGGTGATGCAATGATGCCCGGTCCAACTGCCATCGGCGTTTTGTGTTCGCAGAAGTTCCTTGCGAACCGTTGGGGACCACTGCTTCCAACTCGGCTGAAGTTCCGTCAGCATGCACTGCGTGACGAGGTAGAACGACAGGTATTCTTCGCCGCCGGCATACTGAAACGCCCGACGATCGGTCGTGATCAGCTTCAACAACTTGTCGGCGGACGACAGGAAGTGACGATCGTCGCGATAACCCATCGAGTAAAGCACCCGCAGGCTCGAGGCTTCTTTGTAGAAGTGATGCATCCAGCCATCCTCTTCTTTCGGCCGTTTGCGAAGATCTTTGATTAGCGACTCGCCGACCCGCTCGGCGGAGGCGCGAATCGGAAAGCCGGCCGAGCTTGCCGAACGGAGGCTTTCCCAGCCAAGAACCGTTCCCAGGATCGGTGCCCAGCTCTCCGTGCCCCACGTGCCATCTTTCAGCTGGCTGCGACCAATGTGGTCGACTAGCTTGGCGAGGGCTGTATGGATCACGTCGATCTCTTCGTTCGCCTCGAAGTAGACCTCGCTAAGGAACAGCGTCGCAAAGAAGACGTCGGCATTCATTCCGATCTTCCTCTGCACCAGTGTTCGTTCGCGGACCTTGGTGCCAGCGAGTGGACGATGCTCGATCTGATCGAGCACGCCATGTAGAACCCGCCGGGCATACTTGGCGTACTCGCCCCCGTACGGTGTGCTTCCTTGCGACAGGAACATCAAGCCAGTGATCGCGGAGCAAGAGAGGTCCGGTCCATACAGGCGATCGGTGCCCACCGTGCCATCTCGCTGAATGGCCGAGATCATCCAGGCTATTCCCTTATGGATCGCCTTCTGCGTTTCGGGCTCGTTGTGAATAGGATTGTCGGCAGACCAGACCGATTCCGGACGGCCAGAAACCAGGAGCCCAGCCCCAATTCCACTTCCCAGGAATTGGGACAGCCATTGTCGTCGATGCATGCGTGACTTTCGTTTTGCAGCCCCCCGTTCATACCTGAAGGGGACGTCTCGGTGCCTCTTCCTGATGACTTGCCCACGTGAGAGAACCGCGGGCCAATCGTCACTTTGTGGCATTTGCAAACGATGTACCGGGCAACGATATCGACCTCTTTCGGCCCCATTTCCCGCCCGAGTGTCGATCGAGTCGCCTGGCATGTCGGCTCGGTCGACATCGTCGCGTCGAGCCGTAGGAGAGGGGGCCTGAAAGCTCTGTGCCACGTCTGGGGTGGCGGCTAAAAACCGGGAAAACGGATTGCCCTGCCACTGGGACATCGCTAGAATGAATGTAACTGAGACTCAGTATCTATAGCAAGCTGCCGCGGTTTGGTACCGTTCGCTAGCCACCGGGACGTGACGGAGAGGCTTCTTTCGCCTTGGTCGTCCGCCCCAGTCTCTTGGCTGCGTGTTCTTCTTTTGGGCTGCCTGGCAGCGGGAACGAACCGCTTTCCCTTTCGATACTCCATTCAGGCGAGAACGAAATGGTCCCGACCGAAAGTGCCTATCATCAGGCTTTATTTTATTACTACCAGGGAAGTTACGTAGAGGCCGTCGACACGTTGGCCCTCCATTTAAAGACCCAGCCCGACGATCCATCTGGCTGGGAATTGAAAGGAGTGCTGTGCCATGCACTGTGCGACTTCGCCCCCGGGAAAGAGGCTCTTGAGTACGCGTTGTCGCTGCAAGGCCTTTCAATCTCGGGCCAGTTGGCCCTGGCCGATTGCTATGCCCAGGTCGATCAGCCCGAGCTGGCGATCGATGTCTATTGCCACCTGGCCCAGTTGCCGATTCTCGATGGCGAAGTCCTCGCACGGCTTGCTCGCGGCTTGGGGATAGTGGGGCAGTATGCCTTGGCGGCCGATGTCTGTCAGCGAGCTTGCCATGCCGAGCCTGACTCGCACAACGCCCGGTATGGGGTCGCGTTCTATATGTCGAAGGCTGGTTACCCGGCCGAGCTGATCGAACCGATCCTGGTGGGCGTGATCGCGATGGCTCCGCAGATCTTCTTTTACCGTGTCGCGCTGGTGACCGTGTTGACGCGGCAGAACAAGACGCAGCAGGCTTACCTGGCGGTGGCCGATGCGAGCCTTGATGAGCTGACGTCGCTCAAGTGTGCGTGTTGCCTCAAGCGACTCGCTCAGATCTTCCACGATGCCGGAGACACTCGTCGGGCGTCGGTTTGTCGCGAGCGTCTTGGGGCGTCGCAACCATCGCGCGATGTTTAGTCCCCTGCCCTGCCCTTCCCTTTGATCAAGAGACAAGAGAAATAACCATGGATATCTCGATGGCAATCTTCTACGGCTCGACCACCGGTAACACCGAAGGGGCCGCGAATAAGATGAAAGAACTACTGGGCGACTGCGTGGCAGACGTGGTCGATGTTTACAAAGCGAACCCGCAAGATCTGCTGAAACACGATCTGTTGTTGTTCGGCGTTTCGACCTGGAACGTCGGCGAAATGCAGGATGACTGGGCCAGCTTTCTGCCGAAGCTTGAAGGCCTGGACCTGACTGGTAAAAAGGTTGCCTTCTTCGGCATGGGAGACGCCGTTGGCTATCCCGACAACTACCTCGACGCGATGGGGGAACTTTGGCAGACGATTCGTCGGTTGGGTTCGCCGGAACTGATTGGGGTTTGGTCGAACGCCGGCTACGAGTTCGACGACTCCCAGGCCCTTTACGACGATACCCATTTCATCGGACTTGGCTTGGACGATGACAACCAGTGGGATCTGACTGATGAACGTATCGAGCAATGGTTGGCCCAGGTCGTGCAAGAGGCCGGAATCGTCGAGTCTGCCTAGCCATCGAATCAGGTTATCGCCGTTCTGGGCTGGGTCGTGACCCGAGCATTCCACGACCAAGCTCAGGCGGCGAGCTACCTGGTGGCTTCGTTCGATTCAAGAAACAAAAAACGGCACGTCATCCAGCGATGGCGTGCCGTTTTACTGATTGGCAATTGAAGGCGATTACATCGCGCTGTTCAGCTTGCCGAGCATTTCTTTGGCGGCATTCTGAATGATGGGGTTGTCCGACTTCATGGCGTCCTTCAGCACTGGCAGGACTGCTTCGCGGGTCGAAGCCGAATCGCTGTCGACCTTCAGCAAGGCCCATGCACACGAAAGCTGCATGGCAGGATCGGAGTGATTCTGCATGACCTTCAGCAGGGTGGCTTTCGCTTCGGCGGCATCAGGACCGATACGTCCCAGGGCCAAGGCCGAGTTGTGAGCGATCGAACCTTCGCCCGATTCAAGCGACTTCGTCAGCTCTGGTGTGGCAGCCTTGGCGGCAGGACCGATGTTACCCAGAGCCACGACTGCCTGGTTGGCGACGCGTGGATTTTCGTCGTTGATCAAGGCGATCAGGTTCGAGGTTGCCGGAGCACCTTCTTTGCCTAGGCTGCCCAGGATGGCGATCGCATCGAAACGCGTGCTCGGGTGCTTCAAAGCAGCGATCAAGTAATCGATCGCCGAAGGACCCATCGTCGAGAGCAAGCCCATGGCATTGCTGACGACCGGTTCGCCGGCGTCGTTCAGGGGATCTTGCAGTTCGGCCTTCAGCGTTTCTGGCTTGGCCTGCAGAGAAATCAGCCCCTGGGCCGACATGGCACGAATGATCGCGTTGGACGAACCGACCCCTTGGGCCAGACGATGAACGGCGTCTTGCTTGAAGGCTTCGTTGTCGGGATGGGTGAAGGCCAGAGCCCAGGCACTCATCGTGCCCAGCAGCTTGTCTTTGCTTTCGACATTGGCTTTGATCTTCGCTTCGACTTCTGGCGACATGGTGCCCATGCGACCCAAGGCGTAAGTAGCCGAAACGGCCAGCGTTGGATCGTCCAGGCATTTGACGATCGCATCGGTAAAGGCGGTGGCGGCCTTTGGCATCGTGGCCAGGGCCAGCAACGCTTCACGCTTCAACGCACCCTTGCCGGTGGTCAGCACCTTGGCGAGTTCCGGAGCGGCGTCCGAAGCCTCTGGGCCAAGTTCACGCAGGATCAAGCAAGCCCACAAGGCACCCTTCTCGCTCTTCAGAGCAGCGATCAGTTCAGGGACGGCTGGCTTGCCGGTTTCGGTCAGGGCGTTCATCACACGCAAGCGAACGGCTGGATCGGCATCGCCCAGCAATTTGGCGAAGATCGGTAGCATCTTTTCGTGGCCAGGATGCAGAGCATACAGAGCCGAGATCGCTTCGCGGCGAACTTGTGGATCTTGCGAACCGGTCAGGGCCAACAAGCCTTCCAGGGTGGTGTCGTCGGCGACGCCAATCTGGCCGAGGGCATGGGCGGCCTGAGCGGCAACTTGCGGCGAAGTATCTTGCAGCAGCGAAGTCAGCGGAGTGACGGCCGAAGCTGCCTTGTCGCCGAGCGAGCCGAGCTCTTGAATCGCCGCGATGCGGGTCGCTTCGTCAGTCGACTTCAGGTTTTCAATGGATTGTTCAACAGTCGCTGCCGAGACCGAGCCAAACGACACGGCTACCAGCAGCAGAGCAAAGGCAAAAAATGAGCGTTTCACGACGCGTTATCTCCAAGTGTGGCTGAGTGTGCGGGATGCTTACGGCAGTTGGTTCTGCGTGGTCGAATAGAGAAGGCTCTTCAGGAAGTCGTACGACTCCATGTACTTCTGAGGCGGAACCTTCGAGATGCCACGCTTCAGGATCACGGCCATGTCTTCGACCGCCTGCGTGAACTGTGCCGACTGCTGGGCTCCGAGCGAGCCATGTTCGGTTTTGAGTTTCAGCATGGTTTCGATCTGCTTGCGATCGTCGGCGAACTCTGGATATTGCAGCAGTTCTGGCCAGTTGACCGTGCCGGCAACTTGATCGAGGCTGCCCGAAGGAAGTGGCTTCGGAATGCCTTCCCGGGCGAGGTGGACCAGTTGCTCTTCGGTCGGACGCGGATGCTTCTTGGCTTCGTACGCGTCGTGCTCGGCACGCATCTGATAGTAGGTGTCGGCGTAGATCTGTTGGTTTTGGATCGACAGCCGGTTGGCCTCTTGCTGGTTGATGTTGGCTTCCGAGGTTTGAAGGTTGTACGACCCGGCAGCGCTGGCGACGTCGGCCATCCCTTCCAAAGCACCTTGAGCCGCGGTGGCGGTGTTGGTGAACATGCCATACCCGGGATAAACGGGAGCAACCGGAGCGGTGTACTGAGGGGTTGGATATTGCGGGGCGGAATTTTGCGGAGCAGGCGTACCTTGGCCAAAGACCGGCGAGGCAACCAACAGCAAAGCGAACGACAGTAGCGGAAATCTCATGGAAATACCTTCTAAGTGGACGAGCCTTGCGCAAGTTGCAGGCAAGGTGACAGGGCACTCTCAGCAAGCCTAGCTTACAACTTGGCCTGCGAGGGGGTGGCGAAACAAGCAATACGGCTGCTTTAGCCCGCGAAATTCTCCCAACTATCACAATGCCGACCCCGCCGGCCAAAGACGAGGGGCCAGAGGCGAGAAAACCGAGAAAAATGGAGAATGTTGCCTTGCGCTAAGCGGTTTTACTGGGGCCAGCCCCCGTTGGGAGTGCATTGAACCGGCAGTCTGCCCACACGTAAAATGTGTCGCATGAGCCATCTGCTGACACCATCTGACAATGCCTCGTTCCTGAAACCGGAAGAAATCGCTAAGCGATTTCAGGAAGCATTCCCCCATTGTGAGATCGACCGGGAAGGTGGCGCCGATGCCGTGGGGGAAACGATCGTGGCCCTGTTGCGGATGAATGCCCCAGCCGAACTGATCGAGCAGCAGCGTGCCTTGCAGGAAGAATCGATCGCGGTCGTCCTGGCCGACGACCCCTCAAGCGAGCACGATCTGAACCTGGTGCTCAAGCCGGGCGAAGGGATCCTGGTTCCCTATTATTCGGCCCAACATCAAGAGGCTGTTCGTCGGCTGGTCGAGCGATGTGCCGAAGTGCTGGGCTATGAAATTGGCTGGCCGTAGGGTGGCCAGCCGGGTCGAGGCTGCCGGAAGGTGAACGCCCTGCCAGGCGGCTTTCTACACCTGCCCTTGCTCCCAAAACGCTCCGTTTGCTAACATCCCCGCGCTGCCGGGCTGGTCGGCATTTCGATGCTGGAACTTGAGCCCTGATTTATTCGAATTTCACGCGGGTTTTGATCACCATGAGTGTTTCCGTTGTTGTTCCGGTTTACAACGAAATCGAGACGATTCCTCTCCTGTATAGCAGCTTGCACCAGGTGCTAGCGAATCTGGGGCGGGATTACGAGATCTTGTTCGTCGATGACGGTTCGAGCGATGGATCGACCGCCAAGCTGAAGGAAGTCGCGGCGACCGACAAGCATGTGAAGGTGGTCGAGTTCCGTCGTAACTACGGACAAACGGCGGCCATGCATGCAGGGATCCAGCATGCTTCGATGGACGTGGTGATCACCCTGGATGGGGACATGCAAAACGATCCCGAAGACATCCCGATGATGCTGACGAAGATCGACGAAGGTTACGATCTGGTTCATGGCTGGCGGAAGAATCGTCAGGATGCCTGGGTTAATCGCAAGCTTCCTTCGAAGATCGCGAACTGGCTGATCAGCCGAGTTACCAAGTTCCCGATCCATGACCTGGGTTGCACGTTGAAGGCAATCCGTCGAGAGATCGCCGTCGAACTGGAACTGTACGGCGAAATGCACCGATTCATCCCGATTCTGGCCCATCAGCGTGGTGCCCGTTGCGTCGAAGTGGTGACCCGTCACCATGCTCGCCGTTTCGGACAAACCAAGTACGGCATCGGTCGAACGACCCGTGTGGTGCTCGACCTGCTGACGGTCACTTACATGCAGCAGTTCTTCACCAGCCCGATGAAGCTGTTTGGCCGGATGGGCTTTGGCTGCCTGGGTATTGCGATCCTAAGCGTGCTGACGACGATCGGCATGAAGGTCGCCGGCGGCGTTGATATGACTGGCAACCCACTGCTGCTGTTGGCCGTGTTGAGCACGATCCTCGGCTCGCAGATGTTTGGCATGGGGCTGCTAGGCGAAGTGAATGCTCGGATCTATTACGCCTCGAACGGCAACGATTCGTACGCCGTCCGCAGCTTGACCAACTTCGACGATGAAAGCTCGCACGCGTTGAAACTACGCCAAGCCGCTTAAAGCTCAGTCAGCTTTAACGACTGCCGGAGGCTTCCAGGTTCCTTGACCTGGAGGCAAGATCGAAGGAGCTTCCGTCTTCGGCCAATAGAGCCGCATCACCATATAGATCGGCCCATCTGGGGCCGGCAACCAGTTGGCCTTCAGCTCTTCGGCTGGAGGCTCGTTTTGTATGTAGATGGTCAGCGAACCATCTTCATTCTTGTTCAGCTCAGGCAGCATCGGCGAATTGATCAGGTACCGATTGATTGGATTCTTGATCAGCAATTGTGTCGTCCCATCGTACATGGTGATCGACCAAAAGGCATTCACCGGTGGCAACTGCTCGGCTGGGAAGGTGATAGTATAGCGGTTTTCTTTGCCATCTAGCGGGTTGCCTTCGCTGTCAATCCGAGCCAGCGGATAGGTGGCCTCAATCGAGTCGTTGGCATAGATCCCTGCCATCGCGACCGCTGCCCGCAGGAGCCAGTCTCCCTGGTACGATTCGCGATCGGCTTGAACGTTCATGACCCGCCAGCCGTTGATCGAACTTCCGACGCCATCCGCTTTTTCGCGGATCTCGGTGAGACCCTTCTCGGCACCAAGACGCAGGGCAACTTCCTGGGCACCGGTCAACTCGCAGCAAGGAAATGGCTTGCCACCCTCGACGCCCATTTTCTGCATGCGTGCCCGCAAGCCTTCCTCGGACTTGGCTTCCCCAATGGCGGGACAGAAGCGAAGGATAAACGCGAGGTAGGCATATGGATTGGCGGCTGCCAATTGCTTGTCGATTTTAGGCCAGTTAATCGACGGAGGCGATTCGGGCGAAGGCTTACCCAGGTACACCGAAAGAGGAACGATCTGATAGCCAGACTGAATCTTCTTGACGTTCTCGAGATCATCCGGTCCGAACAACTGCGTCCGGAAGATCGCCATCGAGAAGTCGGTTTCGCAGTGGAAGACCTTGTCGATCCCGGGCGGTGTTTCGCCTTCCCAGTTAGGGCCAGCGATCATGAATTTGCCAGCCTTATTGCCGGTGGCTCGGCTACCAACATAGCCATAGTTGAACGTGTAGAGATCAACCAACTGCACCGAGTAGTATCGCTCCGCTTCCATCTCCGGCACGGCGAAGACAATCGGTTCGGCCCGCAAATCTGCGCAGAAGAACGAGTAAGGCGTATCGCTGTTCGGAGTGACCACCGAAGTATCGGCAGGGGTGTAGACGTGAGCCGAGTTGTAGATCTGGTTCAGCGGACACTTGTATTGGTTTGACGTGCTGTCGATGAAATACTCGTAGATCGTCCCGTAGTTCATCACCATCGGGTAACCATACACGAAGGCCTCTTGGGCCATCGCCGTTTCGTCGGGGCTGGTGTCTTCCGCCTGGCAGAGCGAGGGGGGAACGAGGAAACTAAATGAAAGCAAGAATGCCGCGAGTATGTTCTTCATCACTTGTCCCCGATTCCAATGCGAAGTACCGCCTTGGGGACGCTGTCGGCCCCCGAACTACTGGTTATCATAGTCCGCATTCGTTGGGGTTTGCAAAGAAATGACGTTCGGTCGAGCATGTTTCGCTTAACTTCCCAATAGCCAGCGAGAAATCTTCAACAACGTGCGTCGCGGAACCCATGGCGTGACAAAGTTCAGCAGGAACCAGAGGCCCCACTGATCGATCACGACCAATCGTCCCTTCTTCATCGAACGATAGCCGAGTTCGGCCACTTTGCGAGCGCTGGCGCCCTTCTTAAACATGCCGACATCCTTGGCGTGGGCACGATCGAAGAACTCAGTCGCGACCGGCCCAGGGCAAAGGGCGGTGACGGTTACCCCGAACTCAGCGACCTCTTCGGCGATCGCTTGCGAAAAGCTGAGGACGTAAGCCTTCGACGCGTAATAGACCGCCATGGTGGGCCCTGGCAAAAAACCAGCAGTCGAACCGACATTCAAGATGTGTCCATGTTTCCGCTGCAGCATGTCAGGCAGAAAGCGATGCGTCATCTCGCTGAGCACGGTGACGTTCAAGTGGATCATGCCGCCATCGGTGCTCCAGTCATGTTTGTAGAACGGGCCATGGTTTCCGAAGCCAGCGTTGTTAATCAGAAAGTTGATTTCAATGCCGGCAGCGTCGACCTGGTCGTAGACCTTCTTCACCGCGCCGAGCTCGTTCAGGTCGATGGCGATGCACAGCACTTCGACCTTATGTTTCTCGACCAACTGTAGCTTGAGCTCTTCCAGAACTTCGCCACGACGGGCGATCAAAACCAGATCGCCTCCCGTCTCGGCATGTACCCATGCAAGTTCGCGGCCAATACCGCTGGAAGCTCCTGTAATGAGGGCGGTGTTCTTCATGATGCACGTTCCTTCCTGTAGTAGCGGGGTCTTCCTTCTATTGTGCACTAAGGCGAGCCAACGCACAGCCACGAATGCCGTTTGCCCAGCTTGTTTGTGGGTAGTCGCGGGCAGTACGATGAAAGTGGTCGACCAACGACAATCACCCCAACCGAGGAAGGGTTCGCGATGAAAGCGGCATACATTGAAGAAACTGGACCACCAGATGTCATCCAAGTTGGCGATTTGCCAACGCCTGAGCCGGGGCAAGGACAAGTCTTGGTGAAGGTCGGTACGGCTGCCCTCAATCCAATCGATACCTACCTTCGCAATGGGGCGAACTACTGGGAATTGCCCAAGCCGTTCGTCACCGGAAGCGACCTCGCCGGAACGATCGAAGCGGTCGGTCCCGGGGCCAGCAAGTTCGTCGTGGGGCAGCGTGTGTGGGGAACCAACCAGGGTCTGGTCGGTCGCCAAGGAACGTTCGCCGAGTATGCCGTCGTCGACGAGCACTGGCTCTACGCGACCCCGGACAGCGTTTCCGACGACGCGGCGGCTGCCTGTGCGCTGACCGGCGTCACGGCTCACATGGGACTGGGTGCCGACAACGCCCGACTGAAGGCTGGCGAAACGATCTTCGTCCATGGCGGCTCAGGCGGGGTTGGCTCGATGGTCGTTCAGATGGCCAAAGCCATCGGTGCGACGGTTCTCGCCACGGCCGGTAGTGAAGCCAAGGCGGAACTTTGCAAAGAACTGGGGGCCGACTACGTCTTCAATTACAAGACGCAGAACGTCACCGAAGAAGTCTTGAAGATTTGTCCCAACGGCGTGAACGTGATCTGGGAAACTGTTCGCGAGCCTGACTTCGACTTCCTGGTGAGCATCGCCGCCGAGCGTTGCCGCATGGTGTTAATGGCAGGCCGCGATGCCCGGCCAGAGTTCCCGGTGGGACCCTTCTATGTGAAGGGCTGTAGCCTGCATGGGTTCGTCATGTTCAAGGCAACCCCGGAAGAGATGGCGGTGTGTGGCGAAGAGATCAGTCGCTGGCTCGCCGAAGGAAAGCTGAAGCCGCAAATCGGCAAAGTGTTCCCACTTTCCGAGGCCGCCGCCGCCCATCAACTGCAGGAAGATAACACCCTGCGACAAGCAGGCACCCTGGCAGGGAAAATTCTGATTAAGCCGTGAAGCAAGGGTTCAGGGGGACTATAATGCGGGGCCAGTCGCAATGATTGTCAGCTAAATTGAAATCCCTCACTTGCGAGCCTACCTCATGCATTCCCCCCTTTGCTTGCTCTCGCTGCTAGTTAGTCTCGTTGCCGCGTCGGTTGTTCAAGCGACCGACTATGGCGACATCGTCACCGTTGCCGGAACCGGTCAGAAACAGGTTTCGGCCAACGCGGGCCCGGTCGATCAGGTCAACATCGGTCAAACCTTCGGTGTACTGATCGGCCCGGACGACGCCTTGTACGTCTGCGAAGTCGAGAACCACCGTGTGCTGCGCGTCGATCTGAAGACGAAGCAGGTCACCACGGTCGCCGGCAATGGAACCAAAGGCTACGCCGGCGATGGCGGCCCTGCCACCGAAGCGCAGTTGAATGAACCTTACGAGGTTCGCTTCGCCGATAACGGTGACATGTACTTTGTCGAAATGCGGAACCATGTCATCCGCAAAGTGGACGCCAAGACCGGCATCATCTCGACGGTCGGCGGAACGGGCAAAGCAGGCTACAGTGGCGATGGTGGTCCTGCCGCGAAGGCTCAGTTCAATCAGCCGCACAGCATCGATCTTTCTGCCGATAACCAAAAGCTGTTTGTGGCCGACATCGGCAATCATCGCATTCGCGCGATCGATCTGGCCAGCGGCACCGTGCAGTCAATTGCTGGCAATGGCGAGAAGAAGCTTCCCGTCGATGGCCAGACCATGGAAGGCAAGCCGATCCTCGGACCACGAGCCTTGTTCGTCGACGGCAACGATCTGTGGATCGCCCTCCGTGAAGGTCATAGTGTTTGGCGTTTGGATCTGAGCAGCGGCAAGATCGAGCATGTCGCGTGCAGCGGCAAGCAAGGCTACAGCGGCGATGGCGGCAGTGCGAAAGAAGCCACGATGAACGGCCCGAAGGGAATCGCGAAGGCACCCAACGGTAAGCTGTACGTCGTCGACACCGAGAACCAGGTCATTCGCGAGATCGACGTTCAGAACGATCGCATTCGTACGGTTGCCGGCGTTGGGCCGAAAGGCCGAGGCTTCTCTGGCGATGGTGGCCCCGCCACGCAAGCCAAGATGGATCGTCCGCACGGGATTGGCATCGGAGCGGACAACGCGCTTTACATTGGCGACACCAACAATCACCGGGTCCGTAAGGTGATCCCGGTTTCAAAATAAGGAATCGAACATGTTCGCGTTGAACCGTCGACAAATGTTGCAAACTTCGCTCGGCACGGCTGCGGCGATGGGACTGGGCAGCACGCTTTCCGCCGAAGAAGCCAAGCCGTCTCGCTGGAAGGTGATCACGTTCACCAAGTTCCTGCAGCCACTTTCCTACGACCAGATGGCCGACGCCATCGCCGAGATCGGTTTCGATGGCATCGAAGCCCCGATCCGTCGTCGCGGGCACATCGAGCCAGAACAAGTCGCTGACGAACTGCCGAAGTTTGTCGAAGCTTTAAAGAAACGCGACCTGACCATCGACGTGATGACGTCAAGCATCAACAGTGTCGATTCGCCCAACGCGGAAGAGACGTTGAAGGTTGCCAAAGAGTTGGGGATCCCGAGCTACCGGATGGATTACTACCGGTACGACTTGAAGAAGCCGATTCTGCCGCAGCTTCGCGAAGCAGGGGCCAAGCTGAAAGACCTTGCCGCGATGAACGAGGAAATCGGGATTCAGGCGGTCTACCAGAATCACTCCGGTGCCAACTTCATGGGGGCACCGATCTGGGACATGATGCAATTGGTTCGTCAGTACGATCCGAAGTACGTTGCCATGGCCTTCGATATCGGCCACGCTCGCTGCGAAGGGAACATGGCCTGGCCGATTCAGTGGAACCTGGTCCAGTCACATCTCGGCTCGGTCTACATCAAAGACTTCAAAGGCAACAACGGCCGGCCAGAGTGGTGCTCGGTAACCGAAGGGGAGATGCCGAAGCAGTTCTTCCAATTGCTGAAAGAAAGCAACTACCAAGGACCGATCTCGCTGCATGTCGAGTACTTACATGGCGACGAAGGGGCCGAGGTCTCGAACCATCTGGCCGCCATGAAACGCGACCTGGCGTGGCTGAAAGAGCAGCTTACCTAATCGGTTCGCGTTGATCAGGCAGTTCTGACGAAGGGGAACTGCCGAAACACGAGGGCTATTGGATACCGTTAGGTTGAATGCCGGCTGCGTAGTTCTCGCAGACGATGAACTGGACGGGTGAGTTATCGAGAACTTCAACCAACTGCGTCTTGACTTGTTCGGCGGTCAGCCCTCCAAGGCCAGCGCCGATCATCGGCAAGCAGACGGTTTCGATATTCTCCTGTTGGACCTTACGCAGTGCTTTCTGCAATGCACCTTCGATTGCTTCCAGCGTTGCTTTCGTACGCCAGGTCTTCTGCGTGCCAAGGTTCAAAATTAGACGGCCAGAATCAGGATCTTCCCAGGCAAATAGGTCACCAGTCTGAAATTCCCCAGACTGGCATTTCTCCTTGTAGAGTTTGTACATGGTCGGCCACCGTCGTTTGAACTCGACTGCGATCCCTTTGCCCATCGCCCCTGCGCAGTTGCAGCCATGGGCCAAAGCCACCTTTGGCGAGGTTTCGAAGATGTCTCCGTCGACAAATCGGACCGTCATCGATAAGAGCTCCTTAGGTGAATAAGTACGAAACCGCCATTATTGATCTTCGCTGACCAGCGGGCAACGTTCAGTAGCGTGCCTTCGGTCTGTGGACGGACTAGCTACCGGCGGCTGAGAGCTGACAGCAATCGGGCCAAAATCGCCGCAAATTGAACCTTTCGGCCCCCACTTCTGTCTAGGGGGAGCACCGGGGACCGCACTCCGCGCACATGGCGGTGTGCGGTACAATGCCCCGTTCTTGAAGACAAAACCCCTGCGATAGGACCTCACCCAAGAGGAATCCCCCATGGCACGACGCATTTTGGTCACCTCGGCCCTGCCCTACGCGAATGGGCCGATCCATATCGGGCATCTGGTGGAATATATCCAGACCGATATCTGGGTCCGTTTCCAGAACCTGTTTGGAAACGATTGCCGCTACTTCTGCGCGGACGATACGCATGGCACCGCCATCATGATCAGCGCTCAGAAGAACGGGGTGACTGAAGAAGAGTTCATCGCCAAGATGAGCGAAGAGCACCAGCAAGACTTTGCTGGCTTCGGGATCGAGTTCGACAATTACGGCTCGACCAACAGCGAAGAGAACCGTGTCCTCTGTCACGAGTTCTGGCAGTCGCTGCGCGATGCCGACCTGGTGGTCGAGAAGGATGTGCATCAGCTGTTCGACCCGGAAAAGAAAACGTTCCTCGCCGATCGTTTCGTCCGAGGAACCTGTCCGAACTGCAAGTCCGAAAACCAGCCTGGCGATAATTGCTCGAAGTGTGGCGCCGCGTACACGCCCGCCGAGTTGATCGATCCGAAGAGCACCCTTTCCGGAGCGACGCCGGAACTGAAGACCGCCAAGCACTTGTTCGTTCGCCTGGAACAACTGCACGAGTTCCTTAACGAGTGGACCCAGTGTGGCAAGCACCTGCAGGACGAAGTGGCCAATTACCTGAAGGGGCACTTTCTCGATAACCCGAAAGAGCCAGAGCTGAAGGACTGGGACATCTCGCGTCCAGGGCCTTACTTCGGTTTCGAGATCCCCGATAGTCCTGGCGACTATTGGTATGTCTGGTTCGATGCTCCGATTGGCTACATCGCGTCGACCTGGCAGTGGTGCAAGAAGAACGGCGAAGAACTGGCCGACTGGTGGAAAAATCCGGAAACGGAAGTCCATCACTTCATCGGCAAAGACATCACGTACTTCCACACGCTGTTCTGGCCAGGCATGCTCAAGACGGCGGGCTTCACACTGCCGACCAAAGTGCACATTCACGGCTTCTTGACTGTTGACGGTAAGAAGATGTCGAAGAGCGACGGGACGTTCGTGAAAGCGGCGACCTACCTGAAGCACTTGGACCCGGCCTATCTGCGGTACTACTACGCCACCAAGCTCGGCCCGAGACTGGACGACTTGGATCTGAACGTGAAAGAGTTCGTCGAGAAGGTCGACGCCGACCTGCGTGGCAAGATCGTGAACCTTGCTTCGCGAGCCGCCAAGTTCGTTGAGAAGACCGGCCTCTCGGAAGTCTATCCGGAAGATGGCGGCCTGTTTGAAAAGGGTGCCAAGGCAGGCGAAGAGATCGCCAAGGCGTACGAAGATTGCGACCTGAATAAGGCCATGCGTCTGATCCTCGAACTGGCCGACGCCGCCAATCCGTATATCGAATCGAACAAGCCGTGGGAGCTGCGGAAAGATCCGGAGAACGCCCAGAAGCTGCAAGGTGTTTGTACGGTCGGTATCAATCTGTTCCGTCAGATTGTGGTCTACCTGGCTCCGGTTCTGCCGAAGCTGGCAGTCGATACCGGCAATCTGCTGAACGATCCGATCGTCAGTTGGCAGCAATCGCAAACGCCGCTGACTGGTACGGCGGTCAACAAATTTGAACACTTGATCCAACGCGTCGAAATTGAAAAGGTACATGCCATGATTGAAGACAGCAAAGAAGAAGCCGCCGCCGAAGCTCCGGCCGGTGCCAGCCAGGCCGACGAAACGGCCACCAAGTTTGAAGACAGTGCCCAGCCAATGGTCGACGAGCCGATGGCCGAAGAGTGCACGATCGACGACTTCGTGAAAGTCGACCTGCGTGTTGCCCGAGTTCTGTCGGCAGAAGAAGTGCCTGACGCTCGTAAGCTGCTGAAGCTGACACTGGGCCTCGGTGGCGATCACCGCAAGCAGGTCTTCGCCGGTATCAAGGCTGCCTATAAGCCGGAAGAACTGGTCGGCCGACTGGTGATCATGGTCGCCAACCTCAAGCCGCGTCAGATGAAGTTCGGCCTCAGCGAAGGCATGGTCTGTGCCAGCGGCCCTGGTGGCGAAGAAGTCTTCCTGCTCAGCCCTGACGAAGGTGCCAAGCCAGGCCAACGCATTCACTAAGCGTCGGTTGAGAATCAAACAAAGCCCACGTCACGATCCCTGGACGTGGGCTTTGTTGTTTCTTGGCGAGTGTGATATGAAGCCAACCTGCAAAGTTGTGGCGATCGTGGCCTCGTTCTGGCAAACTGACGGTAACGAAGCCTTTCGTGCTTGATCCTAAAAACAACGCATGAACACCAAGCCGCTCTCTAACGAACCTCGTAGCCGAAGCTTTGCTTCACGCAGGGTCGTCTGGTCGGTTGTCATGGTCGGACTGGCGATGTTGAGCAACTGGCCAGTTCGATTTGGTTTGCCGGTTGGCTTTTGGACAACGATCGGGTTTCCGTTTCAAATTGCCCGCTGGCAGCGTGGCGAGCTGGAAACGTTTCGCTGGCACGCGTTGTGTCTGGATCTGCTGGTGTGGGGCCTGTTGATCTGGTTGGTGCCGATCTTGTTGCGTCCCAAGGCGACGACCTGAAGAATCAAGCTAGAGGCGAACGTCAGTTCTTTCTCAGCCGTAGCACGGTCTCCACGT
Source organism: Bremerella cremea (assembly GCF_039541315.1). Classification (GTDB taxonomy): domain Bacteria; phylum Planctomycetota; class Planctomycetia; order Pirellulales; family Pirellulaceae; genus Bremerella; species Bremerella cremea. The sequence goes on from NZ_BAABFZ010000003.1 coordinate 2,778,229, forward strand.
GTTCGACTTCGATGTCCAACCGCTGGGCGATCTCTTCTGCATCGATGCCATTGTCGGCCAGGGTATAGATGTCGGCCAGTTTCTCGTCATCGCAGAGAAGCTCGGAGACAGACCGAAAGTTGGGGCTTCCTTTACGAACGATTTGTTCGCTCTCTTCCACGACTGGCCGCAACGTTTCACGCTCTTCCGCGGAAAGTTGGCTGGCGACTTGTTCCAGTTTCACAAGCGTTCGCTGCAAGATCAGCAGCTTCGTGTCGACCAGTCCCTGAAACTCGCGGGTCCGCTCGAGCATCTCGACTTGCCACTGGTTCAGTTCGTGTGGACCATCGGACATGGTCCACTGCGATTGAGCCGGTCGAGGGTTTCGAACCAGGTGCCCTTCTTTCTTACGGGCCTTGCGAACCTGGGCCTGGCTCTTCCAACTGCGACGCATCAGCAGCCAGATCAGCAGGATGACCCCGCCGAAGAACATCAGGTACGGTGCGTAACTGTCTTCTCCCATGACCGGCTTCCTTGCGGTTGGTACTGGTTAGTCTTACTGATCGAGAACCAGGTACTTGTCCAATAACGCGTCGACGCCGATGCAGTATTGCGAGCTGCTCTCGTTTTCTTCAAAGACAGGGTCCATCGCTACAGCCGAAACCGACTGGCGCAGGCCGAGCAAGATCTCGCGGACATGTTTCATGTTATGCAGCGTAATAACCTTGCCCGATTCTTCCTGCTTCTGGGCGTAAGCCTTCGCTTTTTCTTCCTCGGTGAACAGGTTGAGCAGCGTGATCGATGCTCCGTTCTCGTCGTTACCAGAGATACTGGAATAGCCTTCGTCGGTCTCTACCACGAAGACCGGATAGTTCCACGGAGAGTTATCAACGATCAAGAACTCTTCCAGCAATCGCTTGATCGACGAGACCCACTTGGCGTTGATGTCGAACTCGACCGGCTGCGGATCGTAGGCGACCTTGGTGACCGGCAGCTTCAAGCTTTTCAGGAACCAACGGAACTCGCGATCGTTATTCAATTGACGAGGTTCGCCAATGATCGCGAACTGCTGCATGAAGCCAAGGGCGACCGACTCGGTCGAGTGAGTCGTCAGAATGTGCTGTGGCTGTTCGTCGGTGTCTTGAGGGTCGACGATCGAGGTGTAACCACCTCCATGGGCAATCAGATAAACCGGATATTCCCACTGAATCGGTGCGGACATGTCCGTAGCTCCTCCTGGTGTTGAGTCCGATTAACGGTTGACGGCAGACTTCAATTGTTTGGCAATCTCGCGGTTCTCCCGCTGGATAAGCTGGCCACAGGCGGCAGCGATGTCGGCCCCCAGCGAGTAGCGAATCGTTACCGGAAAGCCGGCGGCTTTCAGCGTGTTGGCGAAAAGCTCGCGTGCTTCCTGACTACTCCCTTGAAGGTGGTCGGCACCGTCGATCGAATTGTAAGGGATCAAGTTGATATGGGCTTGGATGTTTTTGAGGAAAGCGATCAATTTTTCGGCATCCTCGGGGCGATCGGTTCGCTGATTAAGCATCAGGTACTCGATCATGATTCGACGTTTATCGGTAAGCTGAAGCTGCAAAAGTGTCTCACGCAGGCGATCAAGCGAGACACTTTTCGCCAGCGGAATCAAATCTTGCCGACCTGCTTCGTCCGCACTGTGGAGGCTGAGCGCCAGATTCACCGCTGGAAAGGTCTTATCGAGTCGCAGCATTTCATCCGGGATACCAACCGTCGAAACGAGCAGACGCTGCGGTGCGTAGTCGAACAGCAGCGGCGAGGTTAACGCTCTGATCACCTGGTGCAGGTTCTCAGCGTTGTGCAGAGGTTCTCCCATGCCCATGAAGACGATGTTCCGAACGCGGCGATCTTCGGCCCGGAGGAATTCATTCGCCTGAACGACCTGATCGAGAATCTGGGCAGGCGAGAGATTGCGGGCAATTCCCATCTGGCCGGTCGCACAAAAGCGACATGCTGCGGCGCAGCCAACCTGGGACGAGATGCAGAGTGAAGTTCGACCGGTTCCGGCTCGCAGGATGACCGTCTCGATCATCAGTCCTTCGCTGGTGCGGAAGAGAAGCTTGCTGGCCCCGTCCAGTTCCGAATCGAGTCGTTCGGCCAGTTGCAGCGGATGCGGATCGATCTCGGACTGCAGCGTTTCAGCCACGCTGGGAGCGACTTCGCCGAGCGATTCTTCGAACGACCAGCCCTGTTTCAACCACCGCGTGCGGAATCGGCGGAGGGAATGGACAGTCTGCGAATCGTTGCCGAATCGCTCGTTCCAGGCTGTAACGTCGTACCAGTGCGGCATATAGGATTTCTCTTCAGGGCTCGTTCAGTATATCAAGCGAGCCCCGGTTGCGGCGATTGGCGTCGGCATCGTCGTTGGAAAATCAGCGGAAAGAGGCGGGATGGACCATCGCCCAAAGGGTGGCGAGGCTGCATAATTCCGTTTTTGAAGGACCGCTTACCACGAAATGGGTTCACTCGCATATGCAAACCATCCTGACAACCGCCTTTCTGCTGACCCTCTCGAACATTTTCATGACGTTTGCCTGGTATGCCCACCTGAAAGATATGGGACACAAACCATGGATCATCGCGGTCCTGGCGAGTTGGGGGATCGCCTTCTTCGAGTACCTGATTCAGGTGCCAGCCAACCGTATCGGCTTCACGCAGATGGACTTAGGGCAGCTGAAGATCTTGCAGGAGGCGATCACGCTGACGGTCTTCATTCCGTTCGCCCTGTTCTACATGAAGCAGCCGCTGCGGCTCGATTTCCTATGGGCAGGCCTTTGCATTTGCGGGGCGGTCTATTTCATCTTCCGCGGGAACATCAGTCCCGCCGGCTAGACGAAGGAGCTGCCTGATGACGATTGCCGAGGAAGTTCTCACGCTCTTTCCACCGAGTGAACATGGCCTGATCGAGTGGCTTTGCCCGCAGATGAGCGACGCGATGCTTCAGGAAATTGCCATGGCAGATAACGGCTTCGGGCAGGCTGAGATGTTCGTGTTGCTGAAGCAGTTACGCAGCACCGGCACCTTCGCCAAGCCGATGGATGTCGATCTCCGGGAAGTGCTGAGCCTGACCTGTTGGGTTGATCCTGATCGACCCAATCCACCCCCCTTCCCGCCTGGTCCGACCTCCGAGGAAGGGCATCGAATCCGGCTCTTTGCATGTGCCGTACGTCTGCAAGATGAAGAGGATCCATGCGATGCGTACGACACTTGCCTGGCAATCGCATTGGAGAGTGCCGCCGTTGTCGGATCGGAAGCGGATCGGCATTTAGGTCGCTACCTGACCTGGCGGATTCCTTCGGAAGCTGCGCCACGATTTCGAGTACTTTGCCGACTTGGACTTCTCATTCTGTTGCTCCGAAGTCATTCGATGGCGACCGACCCGGCAATGCTCGAATCGCTCGCCGATCAGATCATGGATGAAGAGCATCTCGGACGCCGCCAGTGGCGTTACTGTCCGACCGATCCGGAGCCAAGCGACTACAGCGTCACGCATGGATTCTGGAAAAAGACGATCGCGGCGTTTCGGCAGCAGGCCAGCATGGTCGAATCGGCCGACCTTCGAGAGAAGCTGGAACTTTGCGCGCTATTGGTTACGCCTGCCTAGTGATCTTCGTTTGCCTATGCACCGACAGAGGCATGCCAGCCTGAGAAATACAGGCTATGCTTGATGTAGAGATTGAGGCAACCACTTAGACGTTTTTTAGTAAGTGAGGTTAGCCATGACTCCGACCACCTATCATCACTGGAAGTTGAATCAGATTGGTGGAGCCATCGCGGCTGTGGGCATCTTTTTGATCTATGGATCGGTACTGGAACATGGTGCCGCCCAGTCGATGCCTTCGATGTTTCCATCCGGCCTCTTTGCCGTGTTGGCAGGGATGGGAATGTTTGCGATGGGCGTGTCGATCTACCTAAAGCATTGGAACGAGCATCACGCGTAAACCTCAAGACACTGCGTGAAGCGATCGAAGTGCCTGGCGGGAACTTGTGAAGTCTCCTGCCCTGGCGATCTTATACCGACGCCACCGAGCTGAGGCGTTCTGCCCGGGCCTGTTTGCGTTCTTCCTGACGCTTGATGATGTGTTCCAGGTCGTCACGCGGCGTGGCGTTGATCAGCTTTCGCGTGTATTCCTCTTTCGGATTCGCGTAGATATCTTCGGCCGGACCGAACTCGACGATCTCGCCGGCGTTCATCACCGCCATCATGTCGGCCATAAACTTCACCACACTCAGATCGTGGCTGATGAAGATGTATGTCAGGCCGAGCTTCTCTTGCAGGTCTTTCAGCAGGTTCAGCACTTGAGCTTGAACCGACACGTCTAAAGCTGAGACCGATTCGTCGCAGACCAGGAAGTCTGGCTCGACGGCGAGTGCTCGGGCAATGCAGATACGTTGACGCTGTCCGCCAGAGAACTCGTGCGGGTAACGACGCAAATGGTCGGGGTTCATGCCGACTTCGTTCATCAGGTAAGCGGCACGATCACGTTGATCTTTCTTCGAACCACCGATTCCCTGGATCACCATCGGCTCGCAAACGGCCGACTCAATGGTCATACGTGGATTCAAGCTGCCGTACGGATCCTGGAAAATGATCTGGATCTTCTTCCGCATTTCACGAAGAGCTTTGCCTCGCAGCGAACGGACATCGATTCCTTCGAACTCAACAGTGCCGCTGGTCGGTTCGATCAATCGCAGGATGGCTCGGCCGGTGGTCGTCTTGCCGCAGCCAGACTCGCCGACGAGGCCCAGGGTTTGCCCGCGATAAACGTCGAAGCTGACGCCGTCGACCGCTTTCACGTGCCCTTGCACCCGCGAGAAAATTCCTTTGCGAATCGGGAAGTGAACCTTCAGATCGCGAACCGAAAGCAGCGGGTTCTCGTTGTCGGGAACGCACTTGGTGTCGGCCGAGTAGACGTCGTCACGCCACTTGTGCCCGATCGCTTCGAGCTGTGGCTTCGGGTGGAGAAGACGTCCGCGACCGGTGACCATCAACTGGTCGAACTTCTCGGGCGTCATTTCCTTTTCGGTGATCTCGATGCCGGTCGGCGTTTGCTTCGAGTCCATGAAGTCGCTCACCGTTGGCAGGCGGCGGAACTTCGTGTCGAGGCGGGGTCGGCAGGCGAGCAGCCCCTTGGTGTAAGGATGCTTGGGGTTCTCGAAGATCTGGTGAATGTCGCCATGTTCGACGATGTTACCGCGATACATGACCAGCACGTGGTCGGCGATTTCGGCGATCACACCCAGGTCGTGCGTGATGAACAAGATCGACATGCCGCGGCTGTCACGCAGGCGTCGAAGGATATCGAGAATCTGGGCCTGGATCGTCACGTCGAGCGCGGTGGTCGGTTCGTCAGCAATCAGCAGCTTCGGATTGCAGCTGAGCGCCATGGCGATCATCACACGCTGTTTCTGCCCTCCGGACATCTGGTGCGGGTAGTAATCGACACGCTTGTGCGGTTCCGGAATGCCGACTTCGTCGAACAGTTGAATCGTCTTTTCGCGGGCTTCCTTCTTGCTGACCTGCTGATGCAGTTGGATCGCTTCCATGACCTGGGAACCGACGGTGAAGACCGGGTTCAGCGAGGTCATCGGTTCCTGGAAGATCATGCTGATGTCTTTGCCGCGAATCTTCCGCATTGCGGGATCGGGCAGACGCACGAGATCGGTACCAAGGAACGAGATCGTGCCTCCTTCGATCTTGGCGTTGCGCGACAGCAGTTGCATGATCGACAGCGAGGTGACCGACTTGCCGGAACCCGATTCGCCGACGATACCGAGGGTTTCCCCTTCGTCGAGCGAGAACGAGATGCCGTCCACCGCTTTGACGGTTTCTTCGCCGTGGAAGTAGGTCTGAAGGTTGTCGACTTTAAGCAGTGTTTTGATCATCGTTTAGACGTCGCGGGTGCGAGGATCGGTGGCTTCCTGGATGCCTTCGCCAATCAAGTTGTAGGCCAAAACCGTGGTGAAAATCGCGAGACCAGGGAAGAAGCTCAGCCACCACATCGAACGAATGTGGTCCTGGCCTTCTTTCAAGACATCGCCCCAGGTCGGAGTTTGCGAGTCGGCCCCGATACCGAGAAAGCTCAGAGCACTCTCGGTGAAAATAGCCCCGGCGATCCCGAAGCTGATCGGCACCAGGATCGGAGCCAAGGCGTTTCGCAGAATATGTACGAACATAATTCGCAGTGGTCCGGCTCCCATTGCTTTGGCAGCGGCCACGTATTCAATCTGTTTCAGTTTCATGAACTCGGCACGCGTCAAGCGAGCGATCCCGGTCCAGCCGGTCAGGCCGATCACAAACACGACCTGCCAGATGCTGGGGCTGACCACCATCGCCAACAACGCGATCACCAAAATCAGCGTTGGCACGCACAAGATGATTTCAATGAACCGCGACAGGATGAAGTCGACCCAGCCACCGTAATAGCCTGAGACCGCTCCGATCACGATCCCGATGACCGAAGCAATCGCCATCGACACAAAGCCGACCAGAAGAGCGACGCGGGTACCATGGACCAACTGGGCGAAGACATCGACGCCGACGCTGCTGGTGCCAAAGTAGTGCTGGCCACTCGGGTTGCCCTCGATGCTAAGGGGATTCGCAGGTTGCCCTTCAAACCAATCGGCCTGAACGCGTTCGATCGGATCTTGGCGGATCAACGGCCAGATCGCCCAGCTATTGGGGTCGTTCTGTTTAAGGTTGGGTTCGTAGCGATTGTTGAAGTGATCGCCGGTGGTGAAGATCGCGTTTTCCCACGACGGATTGTAATAGCCCATCGCCGGGAAATAGATGTTGCCTTTGTAGTAGCAGACGATCGGCTTCGTGCCGACGATCGCTGGCGAGAAGATCGCGACCAGGCCCAGGAAGATCACGTAGATCAAGCCGGCCATGGCAAACTTACGCTTGCGGTAATGTCGCCAACTGGTAGCCCAGAAGCCGAGCGACTGCTGTGGCTTGATCGGTTGTTCGGCGAGTTCTTGAACGGCGCTCATGCTTAGGAATACGTGATCCGAGGGTCGACAACTGCGTAAAGCACGTCAGCCAACAGCTGGCCGATCAGAGTCATGACAGAGAACATGAGCACCAGGCCCATGATCACAGGGTAGTCGCGTTGCGAGATCTTCTCGATGAAGAGCCGTCCGATCCCGTCCCACTGGTAAATCGATTCCAGAATGACCGAGCCAGCCAACAGGGCCGGCAGCGTCAGACCGACTAGCGTGAGCAGTGGAATCAACGAGTTACGGAAGGCATGCACAACCAACGCTCGGCGAGGGCTCACCCCTTTGGCGAGCGCGGTGCGAATGTAATCTTGCTGAATCGTTTCCAGCATGTTCGCTTTGATGAAGCGGGTGTAGTACGCCAGCGAACCATACGTGAGGCAAGTAATCGGCAGGATCACGTGTTTCAGTACGTCCCATGTTTTTCCGAGCGTGCTGAGGCTGCTGTAGTTCTCGCTGGTCATCCCGCTTAGCGGTAACCAGTCGAGCTTCACCGCGAAGAATAAGTTCAAATAGATGGCCGCCACAAACGTCGGTAACGCATACAGAATGTATAGCGTGATCGCCAGCGTGCGTTCGCCTGGCGTGGCGTTCTTCGCCGTTGAGTAAAGCCCCATAGGAATGCAGAGCATATACGTCAACAGCAGCGAGGTGACGGTCAGCTTGAGCGTGTTGGGAAGTCGCGTGCCGATGATGGTGGTCACACGGCGGCGGTCCGAGAAGTTGATCCCGCGTCCGAGGTCTCCCTGGAATACGTTGCCCAGCCAATAGCCGTACCCGACGATCCAATGCTTATCGAGATGGTACTGCTTCATCAGCTCTTCCTGCTGACGTTCGTCCATCATCTGCCGCACGTTGGCGGTCTCGGTCATCTGCGTCAGTGGCGTGCCTGGCATGTTACGGATCAATCCGTAAACCAGGCACGTTACCGCCAGGATGGTAAAGACTCCAATAAATAAGCGGCGTGCAATATACGTCAGCATGCAGCCAGTGCTCCCTGGTTGTCTCGAAAGAGGGGCGAGGATCGCGTTACGCTAGGCCCAGTGGCTATTCCGACTGGGCTTTCCAAACCGAGAACGCGCCTGGTTCATAGAACCAAGGTCCGGTCGGGCTGAACTGGTATCCTCGCATGCGCTTATTGAAGCCATACAGGTCAGCGCGGTAATAGAGCCAAGTGTATGGCTGATCCTCGTAAAGGATCTTGGCGATGTCATGATAATGCTTGGCTCGCTTCTCGCGGTCAAGTTCGGCTAACCCCAATTTGTACAGCTTGTCCACTTCTGGATTCGAGTACTGACCATAATTTCGGGGAGCCCCGGTGCCGTAGATATTGTCGGTCGAGAAAGGGTCGCCACCGGCACCCCAGCCTGCCATCAAGGCATCGAAGTTGTGGCTGCGAGCCTTGTCTTGCAGGACGGTCCACTCGAACTGGCGAGGTTCCGCCTTGATGCCAAGCTTACCCAAGTCGTTGGAGACCTGGCGAGCAATCTGTTCCGAGACCGGGCTTCCGGCTGGGTGCATCAACTGGAACGAGAAGGCGACCTTCTTGCCGTCGATTTCCTTGTCGAGGATGCCGTCCGAGTCGGAGTCGGTCCAGCCAGCTTCGGTCAGCAGTTCACGCGACTTGGCCAGGTCGGTGTCGTACATCGGCAGCGAAGGCTGCGGAGCGAACCAGGCCGAAGGATGGAACGGGCCGTTGGCTTGCTCGTGGATGCCCTTCATGATGCCGTTGATGATCGCATCGTAATCGATCGCGTGGCTCATCGCGCGACGGGTGCGAGAATCGTTGAAGTAAGGCGTCTCGGTGTTCCAGGCGATATGCCCTTCCGACCAGGCAATGTGCTTGACCTTGATGTTCTTTTCGTAGAACTCGGCTGTGTTGGCTTCGGTGTCCCACTTGGTGGCCGAAATCTGCGAGTCGTCCAGCTTACCGGCGGTCATCGCCAACAATGCCTGATTCGGGTTCTCGATGATTTCCATACGGATCTCAGCGAAGTGTGGCTTGGCTTGGATCTGCTTGCCATCCTTCATGTAGAACGACTCGCGACGCTTTAGCACGATACGCTGATTGCGGTCGCGCTGTGTCACTTCGTAAGGACCACCAACGGTTGGGTGGATCTCTTGTTCCAGAAAGAAGTCGCTGTCAGTCAGGGTTGGGTCGACGGCGATTGCGGATTCGTACAAGTGCTTGGGAACGATCGGGAACTCCAACTTCATATCGTTCACCGGACTCGACATCTCGTGGAAGATCACGAAGGTGTGGTCGTCGTAGGCTTTGATCAGCTTCACCTTGTCGAGCGAGCTTGGCAGGGCCGGGAACATTACGCTCAGCTTTGGATGCAGCAGCACCTTGTAGGTGAACTCCCAGTCGTAGGCGGTGATCGGCGTGCCATCGCTCCAGGTCAGGTCGTCGCGAATGACCACCTTCTGGATCGTGTTGTCTTCGTTCCCCTCCCACGTCTTGATGAACCGGCCATCGCCAACCGATTCGAGATCGATGGTCGAAGTGGTGGCCGAAACGCCGCATATGTAAACGTAGAAGAAGTCACCCACCGAACTCATACGCAGTGGGTTCAAGCTGTTGACGTCACCATTTTCGTGGTGGACCCAACTGGCGTCTTGTTCGGCCGGATTCTCTTTGGATGGTTGGATCCGCATCGACTGAAGGATCTTCTTATAGTCGGCGTCATCCTTCGGTCGAATTTCGCAGGCTTCCGCCGGAGTCATTGGCGGTTTGAAATCTTTCAGCTCTTCGTCCAGATGGGGAAGCGGATCGACGACAGTCTTGTCGGACCACTTGTTGGCAGAGTCGAGCTCTTCCAGGGTGGCTGGCGGGGTGAAGTCGGGGAATGGCAAGCCTTCATCGAAGTTAAATTCCTCGATGGCCTGCTTGAGTTCTTCCGGAGAGAGATCGGAAGCTCCGCTGGTACAGCCGACCAGCGCGGTCAGCATCAACAAAGAGAAGAAAAGATGGATACCCAGGGCGCCACGGACAACTGTCATTACGCAACCTCTTACCAAGAACGCATCGATAAAAGGCCGGCGTCGGCTACTCCTTCGCCGCTAGCGGAGCTGTCTACTGACCCATTCGATGCATATTTCCTAAACAATCCCCTTCGAATCGTAAACGGATAAAAAAAGTGGGTCAATAACGGCCGCTCTGCGGATTCCCTCGGCTCAAGTGAATGAAGGGAGGTCGCGCTTTGCATATTTCGGGGGGAACGAAGTGATAGCAGGTCCACTTAGGCAATTTTTGCCAGTTGGTGCGATTTTGCTGATTTTATGGGAGGTGAGACCCGATCTTTCCAATGAAGGATGAGACTTGATTGCGCCGGGCGTGGGTTTTCGTACGCTACCCGCACCAAGCAAACGTTACGTCATTGGTATGAGATTGAAGATGTCCACCACCCACAAAACTCCTTGGTTGCTGCTGATCGTCGCCGCGGTGCTGACAACGGCAAGTCCCAGCATGGTCCATGCCCAGGCTACCGAGCCTCAATGGATCTGGGCGCCGCAACACCAAAAGGACCAGGTGCCATCGGCAACTTGTTACTTCCGAAAGAACATCCGCATCTCGCAGATGACCGGTGGTCAAATCATGATCACCGCCGACGACGAATTCGAGATGTGGATTAACGGAAAAAAAGTCGCGGAAGGAAGTAACTGGAAAACTCGTCGAAATTTCGACATTTCTCAGTATCTCGAGATCGGTACCAATGTCATCGCCGTCCAGGTGAGAAATACCACCGGCAACAGCGCAGGTCTGCTTTCCGAGATCACCATCTTCGGACCCAACAATCAGAAGGTGACCTTCCCATCGAACTCGACCTGGCGAACCGATCTGCGACCGTTCCCACTGTGGCAATCCAACTTCTATAGCGATACCCGTTGGTCCAAAGCCATGGAAATGGGACCGGCAAACACGACACCACCTTGGAATGTCGCGGCCCCGGCAGCCGAACCTGCGCAGACCGCGGCAGCCCCGACCGCACGTCCCAACGGACCACCCGTGCCGCCAGCGCCCACGTTTGCCGAAGTGCCCAAGCCTTCGCAGCGTCCGATCGAAGCCAAGCCGATCTCGACGGCCAAGAAGACCCCGGCCAAACAACCTGAAGTGGCTGCGACCCCAACCGAAGAAAAGGCGCCGACCGAAGAATCGCGTTTCCGCATTCTGCCAGGCTTTGCCATTCAGGAAGTGATCTCCGCTGAAAAGACCGGCGCGTTGATCTCGATGACCTTCAACGAATTCGGCAACATCATCGCCTCGAAAGAAGGTGGCCACCTGATGCTGCTGTATGACTCGAACGATGACGGCGTCGTCGACTCGATGCGAACCTACAACGACACGATCAAGAACGTCCAAGGTATCCTGCCCCTCAACGGCGACGTGTTCGTCGTCGGCGAAGGCTCGGAAGGGACCGGCTTGTATCGCTTGAGCGACACCGACGGAGACGGCGACGTCGAAGAAGTCGGCACGCTGGTCAAGTTCGATGGTGCCATCGGCGAACATGGCCCGCACGGTCTGGCCCTCGGTCCAGACGGCTTGATCTACATGGTCGCCGGTAACGATACCAAGCTCGACTCCGAAGTTTCCGAATCGAGCCCACACCGTCATTTCTACGAAGGGGACCTCGTTCCTCGCTTTGAAGATCCAGGCGGTCATGCCGTCGGTGTGAAGGCCCCAGGTGGGATGGTTCTGCGAACCGATATCGAAGGCCAGTCGCTGCAAATCGTGGCAGGCGGTATTCGTAACGCCTACGATCTGGCATTCAACCGCGATGGCGACTTGTTCATCCACGATAGCGACATGGAATGGGACGAAGGCCTGGTCTGGCATCGTCCGACCCGCATCTATCAAGTGATCCCTGGCAGCGACTTCGGCTGGCGAAGTGGTTGGGCAAAGTGGCCTAACTACTACCCAGACTGTGTGCCACCGATCCTGGAAACAGGTGCTGGTTCGCCGACCGGTCTGGTGGTCTACGATCACTTCAAGTATCCAGCCAAGTACCAGAATCGCTTGTTCGTGACCGACTGGGCCAATGGCCGCATCAACACGATCGACCTTAAGCGGGAAGGTGCCGGCTACACCGCCAAGAGCGAAGCGTTGCTCGAAGGCAAGCCGATGAACGTCACCGATATCGAAATTGGTCCGGATGGCTGGATCTACTTCACCACCGGTGGTCGTGGCACGGAAGGTGGCCTCTACCGAATTGTTTACAAGGGAGACACGCCGGAAGGTGTGGATAACCTGGGCGAAGGAATCGCGAAGGCGATTCGTCATCCGCAGCCGCAAAGCTCGTGGGGACGTCAACGGATTGCCGAGATCCAGTCGGAACTGGGCGACCTGTGGAATCCACAGATTCAAGGCGTCGCGATCGCCAAAGAGAATCCACCCTACTACCGAACTCGTGCACTCGACTTAATGCAGCTTTATGGTCCGACCCCAACGCAAAGCATGCTGTTGGACCTGACCAAGGATGATAACGACGAAGTTTGCCAGAAGGCCGTCTCGCTGCTGATCAACTATCCCGGTGAAGAATCGGTCGATCGTCTTCGTCAGTTGCTGGCCCACGACAGCTCGGCTGTTCGTCGGGAAGTTTGCGAAACGCTGGTCGAGATCAAGGGGGAAGCGAACCTCAGCGAACTGCGTCCGCTGCTGACCGCGGCGGACCGTCGTGAAGTGTACGCGGCTCGTCGACTGCTCGAGAATCAGCCAATTGACCAGTGGATCGAAGACGTCCTGGTGACCGACTCGGCCAGCTTGTTCAACACCGGTAGTGTGGCTGCCATGGTTGCTCAGCCCGATCACGACATCGCACTGCGAATCGCTCGTAAGGCTCAAATGCGGCTGGACGACTACCTCTCGGACGACGAGTTCATGTCGATGTTGCGTGTCATTCAGTTGGCCATCCATCGCGGCGACTTGAACGATAACGAACTGCCAGGTCTGGCCGATCGCATCGCGGTCGAGTTCCCTGCTGGTGACGACAAGATGAATCGCGAACTGATTCGCACCCTGGCTCACTTCCAGGTCTCCGACATCACCGATCGCTACATCGCTCATCTTGACAGTGATATCCCAGCGTCCGAACGTTTGAACCTCGCCATGCACATGTCGTTCATACGCGAAGGCTGGACGTCGGAGCAGAAGTTGAAGCTGCTGGGGCACCTCGAAAATGGTTTGAAGATCGAAGGTGGTGAAGGTCTACGTGGCTACATTGAAACGGCTACCAAAGAGTTCGTGCAGTGCCTCACGCCGCAGGAACAGTACGTTGCCTTGACGATGGGACATATGTGGCCCAACGCGGCCTTGGCTGTCCTGTTTGAGTTGCCGGAAAACCCTGATGAACAAACGTTGAACATCTTGCGGATGATCGACGAAGAACTGGTCGGTGACGACTCGGCCGTGGCAGCCCGGATGCGAAAAGGGATCGTGGCGATCCTGGCTGGTAACGGCACGCCCGAGAACATGGCTTACCTGCGAAACGCCTTCGAGCGAGAACCAGAACGGCGTGCCTCGATCGCGTTCGGATTGGCCCAACAGCCAGAGGGCCCGAACTTCCCACTGCTGGTGAAATCGCTGCCGGTGCTCGATGGTCCATTCGGAACCAATGTTATCGAAAAGCTGGCGACCAGCTCTGAAACGGAAAACGATCCTCAGGCCTTCCGTCAACTGATCTTGTTGGCCCTGCGGAACGACGCGACCTGCAAACAAGCAGTCAACCAACTGCTGATCAAATGGACGGGTGAAACCGTTGCTAACCCAGGCGATCCTTTCGACAAGCAGATTGCTGCCTGGCAAGACTGGTTCACCGAGACCTACCCAGACCTGCCGGAAGCCAAGCTGGTGGACTCGGAATCGAGCAACTGGAACCTGGACGAACTGCTGGAGTTCCTCACCTCGGAAGATTATCACGGTGGTGATATGACCTCAGGGGCGGCGATCTTCAAGAAGGCTCAGTGTGCTTCGTGCCATCGCATGGGCAGCCTGGGTGAAGCGATTGGTCCTGACCTGACCGAGATCTCGCGACGTTTCCAGAAGAAGCAGATTCTGGAATCGATCCTGTTCCCGTCGCATGTGATTTCGGACCAGTACGCGACCAAGCAAATCTTGACGGTCGACGGTAAGGTGATCTCTGGCCTGGTTTCGACCAGCCCCAGCGGTGGCTACGTCGTCATCGACAGCCAGGGTAACAAGACCACCGTGGCTGAGGCCGACGTCGAAGAACTGGCACCATCGAAGGTCAGCGTCATGCCAACGGGCTTGCTGGATCAGCTGACCGCCGAAGAGATCGGCGACCTGATGACCTACCTGAAGGCGAACAAGGAAGCACCTCGCGGCCGCATCGCCGACCGCTCGCGTCGCAATACCACGCGATAGTTCGCTCAGCCAATCATTCAGAGGTGGCGGGCCAAGGGGGGCACCGCTGCCGATGAAATAGCAAAGGCCGCCAGGCATATTACCTGGCGGCCTTTTTTCGTTGGGTTAATGGCGGGCGTCTGCCGTGGGCATCGCAGGCGTTAGGGGAACTTGCGGGAGGCAGGCTCGGTACTGCCGGCGTTGATGCAATCAACCAGCAGGCGGAGTCTTCCGAGGTTGCGTCGATTGAAGTTGAAGACGAGCCGTGGCATGTGCCGCAGATCGGACTCATCTTCTTCGCGTAGCGCCCGGCGGACCTCGAAGTCGCCACTGCTCAGGATATCGCGGAATTCCTCGCGGATTTCTTCCAGCAGCGAGTCGGCGATCGGAGTTTTGGTGCGGATCACCAATTGATGCCGAACGTACCGCATGCTGTGATACACCTTGTAGAACTGTTCGATCTCGGCGACCGCTTCGTCGACGCTATCGGTCACCTTGTACAAGGCGAAATCTTCTGGCGAGATCAATGCATCGTGGTGCAGCGACTCGCGGATGAAGTCGTCGAGCTTCCGCCAGTATTGCCCCCCTGGTGCGTCGAGAAGCACAATCGGATACAGGTCTCTTTTGCCGGTCTGCACTAGCGTCAGCACCTCGAAGGCCTCGTCGAGGGTGCCGAACCCCCCTGGCAGACAAACGACCGCATCGCATTCCTTCACGAACATTAGTTTGCGCGTGAAGAAGTATTTCATGTTCACCAGTTTGTCATCGCCCAGGATGACCGGGTTCGCTTCCTGCTCGAACGGCAGGACAATGTTCAAGCCCATCGCCGCTTCGCGACCAGCACCGCGGTGCCCAGCTTCCATAATGCCACTTCCGGCACCGGTGATGACCAGCCAACTATCGCGAGCCATCTGGGCGGCAAACTCTTGAGCCGCCAAGTACGTTGGATGATCTGGGGCAGTTCTTGCGGAACCAAAGATGGTGACTTTGCGTTTATCTCTGTAAGGCGTGAAGACCTTGAAGGCGTATCGCAGTTCTTTCAGCGATCTCGCTAGAAGCTTCAGGTCGCCTCGCGTCGCTGCATCGCGTTGCAGTTTATCCGCAGTTTGTCGGATCTGTTCCAGAAGGTTATTGATCTCAATCGTTCGACGCTTGTCATGAGCTGGCGAACGTTCGTCGGAGTCCGTTTCTTCGAATCGGTTCAACGCTCCATCTCCTCTCGCATGATTTCCTAGGCACGGCTATCCGAATGTCTGTGGAAAACCGTACAACCGAACCCACTTCAAGTAGGGCACCCAGGGGAATAATAGGGCATCCCTCTGCAGGCACGGATAGTTCAGGGTGGTACTCAAGTATACAATTGTTTCGAAATGACTTCGTAAATATTTAAAAAGTTGAGGGGTTGTTGTTACGGAGATAGAAAGATAAACTACCCGACAGACTGGTTTTTCTCTAATTGCCGGTTTTGTGCTTGACACTAGGGTGGCTCCTAACCTTCCCTGCGACTGTTTGACGCCTAGTCTGTCGGTTTGAACTAATCCCCACACCTTAGTTTTGCCTGCCAACATCGGCACCTATGTAATGGTCAACATTCTGCGCCAGAGAGACATCACCATTCTCGACTTTGGGCCAGAGTATCTGAGTCTGGATGAGTCGAACTTAAGTAAGGTCGTTCAACAGATCGTCGAGGTTGCGAAACACGCAACACCGCCGCTGGTGATCGTCGACCTTTCACACACCGAATCGTTCGGTTCGTTCTTCATTCAGTTTCTGATTCGGATCTGGAAGCTCATTAAGAAGCGAGGCGGTCAGTTGGTTCTGGCTGGCCTCAACGAGAACTGCCTGAACGTATTGAAACGGTCGAAGATTGAATCGCTCTGGCAGCGATATCCGACCCGAGAAGAGGCATTGGACGCTTTTAAGACGCCCGAGTAATAGCGCGTGGCGTCCTCTATTGCTCACGCTCTTTCTTGTCGCGAATATAAGCTGCGCGACTTTGCTGGTATTGTTCTGAGTCGGGAATCGGTTCGGCGTCCGCTTTCTGTTGATTGTCAAAGATCCTCTGCAGAAATGGTCGGCACCAGCCACAGCCGGTTCCGGCACCGCCACACTCCGATAGTTGAGATGCCCGGCGTGGCTTTTCGATTCGGCAAAAGTTCTGCACTTTGCGAAGGCTCACATGGAAGCACAAGCAGAGTTCATCTTCAGGCTTCATTCGGTGGCTCCTGCCCCTGAGGCGATCTGCAAGGCGACCTCGCAAGCGATGTAGAACTGCTCGATGTCGAGCATCTCGGTCACCATGTGCTGATTGTGTTGACCACACCCCAGTGTGACGGTCGGAATGCCGTGCCGGAACATCCAATTGGCATCGAGGCCACCATTAGCAATCGAAGCAAATGGTTTGTGTCCCAGGTCATTCAAAACGCGTTTAGCCAACTGGACACTTGGGGTTTCCTCCCCCATTTTGAATGCTTCGTAATTCAGGTTTCCGTTGAACTGAACCAACGCGTGTTGGCCTTCCGTATTGGTGACTTCCGTTGCGGCTTGCCGAAAGGCTTCCTCGAAGCGGCGTACGAAAAATTCAATGGAAGAAGTCACGTGACTGCGAACTTCCGCCCGAAGTTGCACACGATCCGCAACCACGTTAGTGGCATTCCCCCCTTCGATCACACCGATATTACTAGTTCCTTTCAGATCACCTTGATCGATCTTGCCCAGCAGTCCTGCAGCATGCAGTTTAGCGATGGCTAGTCCCGCGACGGTAATCGCGCTGACACCTTTCTCAGGAGCGACACCGGCGTGACTTGCATGGCCGCGGATGTCGATCGTCATCCGATACCCGCCGATTGCCCCCACGGTCAGTTTGGTGGGATCGCCTCCATCCCAATTGAAGGCCAACTCTGGCGAACCGAGCATTGCCGGATCGAGGTTCTTTGCGCCGTGCAGTCCGATCTCTTCTTGCACGGTAAACAGAAATGTCAGCGGACCATGCGTGGTCCCTTCTCGCAAGATCTCGGTCGCGGCGAATAGCACCGCTGCGACGCCGGCACGATCATCGGCACCCAGACCGGTATGATTATCCTGGGAAACAACCTGATTGCCTTGGACCACCGGACGAGCACCGACGCAGATCGGCACGGTATCCATGTGGGCCATCAGCATGCGACGTGGCAGAGGCCGCTCGCCATCCAGTTTCACGATCAGGTTGCCGGTCGTGCTTTCCGGAATCGGGCACTTCTGATGCGCGGTGTCGAACATTAGGGCGTCGGCAGAGAGGCCGGCCAGAGTGAGTTCCTGTTGAACCTTCGCCGCCACTTCGGCTTCCAGCCCGCTTTTGCCCGGGATCGCCATGAGGGCGAGAACCAGTTCGAGGGCACGTTCTTTTTGGGCGGCAGTCAGCATAGCGAACTTTCTGAAGTAGGACGAACTCCGGGGCAGACGGATTCATCCTACCACAAACGGTCGCTCTACTCTTAGTCGTCCTTCTTTTGGCGATCGACGAACTGAAGCTCTGGGTGAACCAAACCTTCGTTCACGGCAAAGATCAACATTTCGTTGATCGTTTGGACCTCGAGCTTGATCTTCAGGTCCCCCACCGTCTTGTTGACGGTACGTTCGCTGATATCGAGGGCATCGGCGATTTCCGATTGCGTTCGACCAAGAGAAAGCTCGCGGAGCACGCCGATCTCGCGATCGCTCAACGTTGCCAGTCGTGACGACGTGGCACCATCTTCTCGCTCGACCAGACGCTTGTCGAGTTCCGGCGAGAAGTACGTATTGCCGGCCGCCACGTGACGGATGGCAAACGCCAGATTGCGAAGCGACTCGGAATGCTTCGAGACGATGCCGGCGGCGCCGACTGCCAGGCAGCGGTCCAAATAGTTGTCTTTCGGGAAGCCTGTATAAAACAGTATCCGCGAATGACCGCCGGTGCTTTCGGTGATTTGTTTGCACGCCAGGAACGGATCGAGGCCGTGCATGTGGATGTCCATCAGGACCACGTCAGGCTTCAATGATGCTGCCATGGCAAGACCAGCTTGCGCATGCGTGGTGTGACCAACGATCTGAATCGATTCGTCGGAGCCGAGGACTCGCGAAACGGCACGCATGATCGCATCGTCGTCATCGACAACGAGCACGCGTGGGAATGGAGTCGGTGTGTTACTTTTCGCAAGCATCATCAGTCTGCCCCTGAATCTACAAGCTGGGACTTCATAAGCTGTCGCCGTAAATAGAGCGAAGCGGATTAAAAACTGGGCTATAGGGGCAACCCCTTGGGGAAGTATAGGTTGCAATTTTGGACATGCGGGAGAACCGCAAAATGTGTGGGAACGCGCAAAACTCCGGAGCCTCGGAACTTCGAATCCTATCTTGCACGAATCGTTTGACCGGACGCGTTTGTGATCTAAGTAACTGTATAGAGGTTACTGCCCCCAAGCGCGAACACGTGCTAATAACCTCTGCGATCCCATGGCTTGTCCCCGGACAATCGCTACGATCGTTATTGTTGTCTCGGTAAGCGCGTATCCAGAGATGTCCGAATTCACACTGCTTCACCTGCTTCTTTGCCTCATCTTCTTCAAAATTGGCTATGTTGCCGCAACCTGGTTGCGGTATCCTGCGGCAAAGCAGAAGCAAGCCACACTGGTAAATGATCAAGAACGAAAAGTCGTTCCATTGCCAGAAAGTCCCGTGACGCCTGATAGCACGGCCGTTAAGGCGGTCGCTGCGGAAGACCTGAGCGATGTCGTGGACGAAGTTCGCGACCTGGCCAAGGGGATGCGGACGGACGTTCAAGCCCATTCGCAATCAGTCGAACAAATCAATCACGACCTGGTCAGTATGACCAACATGTCGGACCCGGACGCCGTAACTCGCGTCATCTCGCGTTTGATGGAAGCGAACCGTCATCTCGATTCGCGTTTGAACGTGGCCGAAGCCCGCTTGCAGGAACAATCGCAACTGCTGCGTTCGCACCGCGTCGAAGCACGTACCGATGCGTTGACCGGCTTGCCGAACCGCCGTGTATTCGACGAAGAGATCTCGCGACTTTTCAGCGAGAACCGCGACTCGAAACGCCCTGCCTCGCTCATCATGATCGATATCGATCATTTCAAAACATTCAACGACCGCAACGGACATCAGGCCGGCGACTATTGTCTGCAGAAAGTGGGCGAAGTCATTCGCTCGGCCGTGAAAGGTGTCGGCGGAATTGCGATGCGATATGGTGGCGAAGAGTTCGCCGTGTTGCTGCCGGCAACCGAGTTGTTCGATGCCAAGCTGACCGCTCGACGTATTAACTCGCACATCGAACGCCTGCCTCTTGAATTCGAGGGACGTCCGCTGAAGGTTACGGCCAGCCTTGGTATCGCCGAGATCGTTCGTGATAGCGAACCTGCGGAATGGCTGGGGCGTGCCGACCGTGCGTTGTACGCGTCGAAGCGTCGTGGTCGTAATCGTGCGTGCTGGCACGATGGCAAGACCTGCCATGAAGTGGCTCATCGCAAGTCTGATCCTGCGGCGGAAACCTCGGAGGAGTCGTCGGCGCTCGGTCGCCGCGATGCCTTCATGCTGGACGTGAATCGACGCCTGGCGTTATTCCATCGTAAGCGTCAACCACTCGCGATGATCTTGGCGAGTGTCGATTCGGTTGATGGTCAGCCGCTTGAGACGCACCACGATTCGAAGAAAATTCAAAGCGCCGTACTGCAAGTCTTTCAAGCGATCTTGCGTGACATGGACCATATCTGCCAGATGGGCGACAACCAATTTGGAGCGATGCTACCTTCCGCCACCGGCGAAGAAGCGTCGACTGTCGCTGAGCGTGCACGTCAGGCAATCGGTCGCTTGGAATTGCAAACAACGACCGACACCATCAAGTTGACCATCTCGTGTGGTGTGTCGCAGGCCCTGGAAGGTGACGATGCAAAGCACATGGTTGCACGTTGTGAAGCCGGTCTGAAGCATGCTCAAGATAAGGGTGGCAACTCGGTCTATCTGGTTCGGAACGAATGCGATTGGGAGGCTCCTCGCCGCATGACTCGGGAGGCAGTGATAGCAAGCTGAAAGAAGTTCAGTTTTCTGTCCGATTCTTTTCAAGAAACGGGCTTGATCCGTTTTTGGAAAACCAATAACTTACCGCCTCACACGGACGACATGACTTCCTCGCGAAGTAAAAAACGTGTCGTTCGTGGGCAAAATCGATGAGATGTTTCCTGCATAGGGAAAGCTGCTTTTGGCGGTTTTCCGCGGATCGTGAGCCGGCCGTTTGACAAGGAAGTTGAACGTCTCGCTTGAAAACTCTCGATGGCGCAACCGAAAGAATCGGCTCATTTCGACAGGATGTCGATTCCCTGAACCGACCAATCGCTCCCGGAGAAGAACGGAATCCTTTGCCCCCCTGGGATCCGAACTTTCCGGGGGCCTTTTTTATTTCGAACCGAACGAATAGCATCGTTGGTCTCTAAAAAACTTCCCGCACTGATTCGCGGGGAAGGTACGTTAGCACGGCAGCGATCCATCTCCCTAACGTAGTTCGGTTTGACTTCCCCCATCATGGCCAGCAAATTGATTCGCGAACTGTTTGGCGGCATCGTGCTTTGCCTGCTGCTATTGGCAGCATCCGCCCATGCGCAGACGATTCCTGGCATCACCACCGGCGATGGAGCTGCGGCCGAGAAGCCAGCGGAGGCCCCGGCGGTCGATCCCAAGCTGCTCCTCAAGCAAGGCAACCCCCAGGTAACGGTCAAAACATTTCTCGAGGCGATCGAGAACGGTGATTACGATACGGCGATTGCATGTGTCGACTTCAGCGATCGGCCAGAAATTCAAAAGCTTTCGCAACGCGATCTCTGCTACGAATTGTTCCAATTGCTTTCCACGCTGTGGGATGTGAACCCCGACCTTGTTCCAGAGGAGACGGACAAGATCGAGGTTCCTGTTTTCGGCGATGGCGATGGCAGGGTTCCCGTCGATCAATTGGAAGATGCTTCCAAGATCACGCTGACCAAAGGCCCCCAGGGGCTGTGGCAGTTCAGCACGAAAGCTGTCGCCGCCGTTAGCGATCTGATGAAGAAGTACACGCCTGATATCGAGGCGCAAGATCTGCGTGACGAACAAAGTGGTGAATCCGAAACGAAGCCGAAGCCAACCTTTGCCCTTTGGCTCGAGTCGCAGGTTCCCCCTTTCTATCGCGAAGAACACTTTCTGCTACCGACCTATCAATGGATTTGTTTGCTGGCATTGATTGTGGCCGGCTACCTTGTCGATGTCGTCCTGCAGATGCTCTTGCGATTCATCCGCAGGATTCGCTTCGGACGAACGCCTAACGACGAAGACATTCGCCAGGCATTCGAGAAGGCGTGGACGCCGATCGGGCTCACGGCGATGGCGATCACTTGGTATTACGGGCTGTGGCTCTTCCGCCTGCCCGATCTGTTTCGCACGATTTTGTTTTACGGCGTGCAGCTGTTCGGGATCGTTTCGGCAATCTGGTTCTTCTTTCGGATGATCGATCTGGTTATCGTTCACCTGATCCATGCCGCCGCGCGAAATGGCAAGAAGTACGACGATCTGCTGTTGCCGGCCATCAGCAAAACATTGAAGACCTTTTCGGTCTGCATCGGCATTCTGGTGTTTGCCGAATCGTTTTCGTTGCCGATCGTGGGTTTGCTTGGTTCGCTCGGTATCGGTGGTATCGCGATTGCCTTGGCAGCGAAAGAGACGCTGAGCAATATCTTCGGCTCGCTAACCGTGATGGTGGATCGCCCGTTTGAAATTGGCGACTGGGTGATTACCGAAGGCGTTGAAGGTACCGTCGAAACGATGGGACTTCGCAGTACCAAGATCCGGACATTCAACAACAGCCTGGTGACGTTGCCGAACAGCTTGCTCATAACGGCCAAGGTCGACAACATGGGGAAGCGAACCTTTCGCCGGATTAAGACGGTGATTGGTGTGCAATACGATACGACCCCAGAACAAATCGATGCCTTCTGCGAAGGGATTCGCGAGCTGATTCGACGTCAGCCTTACACGCGAAAAGACTACTACCAGGTGTTCTTAAACGAGTTCAATTCAAGCTCGCTCGATATCCTGGTGAACTTGTACCTCGACTGCGCGGACTGGAATATCGAACTTCGCGAACGCCACAAGCTGTTTGTAGGGATCGTTCGTCTGGCCAAGCGTCTGGGAGTTCAATTCGCGTTTCCAACACAAACGATTCATCTACATCAGGAAGAGCCCCAGTCTTTCGCTGGTGCCGACGAATTGCCGGAAGAATCGGGACGCCGTGCCGCCGCCGAGATTGCAGGGCCATTGCCGCTGCCGAACGAACGTCGTGGCCTGGTCGATTTTCCAGGACCGTTCCACTACGACGACATCGATTCGCGACGTCGGAAAAAGTAGATGTTATCGAGGAACGGTTCGCGTTATTTCTCGCACAACGCGATCCAACCGCTCGCACGCCATCCGCCGAACAGCCACGCGTTGGAGAGCTCTGCCTGGCGATCCATCCGCAGCGGAATCTGCCGCACGACTTTGAAGCCGCTTTGCTTCAAAGCTCGGGCAAACTCTCCCTTGCTGAAGACGTGCAGAAAGAAATTGGGGATGCCGCGGTAGCGATAGTACTTATCGCCCCGTTCCATCCCTTTGGTCATCCGCGACTTCACCAGGTGCGATGCCAGCCAATACGCTCCGTTCGGTTCAAACAGGTTGAACCAGAAGTTATGCACGTGCACAACGAATCGCCCGCCTGGCTTGAGCATGCGATAGGTATGATCGAGGAACGTCCGACGATTGTCGGCCCCTTTGATCATGCCCAAGGTACTGAACATGCAGATCGCGTGATCGACCGATTGGTCCGCAATCATGTCGAGCTCGCACAGATTGGCTTCGACACACGCGATGTCGAGCTGCTCTTGCTTCGCTTTCTCGGCGACGATGCGTAGCATCTCTGGCGAAAGATCGACCGCGAGTCCCCGGTTGCCTCGGCGAACCAGCGGAATCAGTGCCCGAGCTGTGCCACAGCCGAGGTCCGCCACCAGGCCTTCCGGCGGAATGAAGTTGGCGATGGTCTCTTCGTCGAACTGGAAGTCGCTGCCGAACGCAAGATCTTCGTCGTAGCCATCCGCGATCGCGGCCGACTCGATGTAGTCGAGCGAACCACGGGTAACGCCAGTAGGAAGCTGCCACGAGGGGCGGGAGGAAGGCGAAGAATTCATTGCAGGCTGTTGGTCAAAACGAAGCGAGTAAGGTTTGCCGCTTGTTATACGCTGGTCGGCACGAGAAGACTACTCGTCGTCGAGCCCTTCGGCCAATTGATGCCAGAACGGTACTACCTTGGGACGCTGCTGCATCATGCGACGCTGTACGGCTGGCGGTGGCAACGGCGGTCGCTGACGAAGTTGTTCAACTTCCACACGCAGCGAGCGAACCTCTTGCTGGAGCTGCTTCAAGACTTCCAGCATCTCTTGGTCGTCTTGGCGAACATTATCGATCGCGTCGTCGTGGTGATGATGATGGTGTCCATGACGATGGAGGTCGGCATGGTGTTCTAAGCCGTGGTGGTGCGGCTCGAGATGGTCACGCATGGCAGGCTCAGGGGAAGCCGATGCTGGTGCGGCGTCCTCGAGTTCAGTATCTTTCAGTTCGACAATCGTGGACTGACGGTCTTTCGCCAACGCTTGCGGTGCCGAGTCAGGCCAAAAGATCGCCGACAGCATCCAAAGCCAAACCGGAATGGAAGCGAGCAATAAGCCTGCTGCCCAGCAACGCTCGCCTGACGGTGGAGTTGCCATGCCGAGAATATGACGCACGCGATCCAACAGCTTTTGCTGCGGCCCTCCCAGGAACGGAGTCGCCAGCGACGAAGCAGGCTGTTCCAATTGCCAGTGAGCGACCTCTTGCAACGATCGAGCATAATGCAATCGTTGGCCCAAAGCTTCGACAGCGAGTTCGTCACAACACGACTCTCGCGTTTGACGGATCTCGGACGACAGCCACCAGACGGCCGGATGATAGAAGAACAACGTTTCAGCCAGACGCTGCAGGAAATTGATCCACAGGTCTTGGCGACGAATGTGCGCCAGTTCATGGGCGAGGACGGCGTCGAGGATCTCTGGCGAGATCGAAGCCGCCCAAGCTGCCGGCAGCAGGACCATCGGACGTAGCAGGCCGACGGTCATCGCCTGGCCGATCCGCTTGGAGTAGGCAATCGGAGGCAACTGCAGCAGGTTCAAGCGTGTTGCCAGATTGGCAAAGCGTACGAGCAAGTCGGATTCAACAGGCGCTAATTGCGATCGTCGCAGCCAGATCGTGCCGATGTAGCCAAGGAACAGGCGCGTGCCCAGCATCAACACGCCTACGCTCCAGACCAGAATCAAGTACGGCTGCGAGCGGACGATCCAATCGCCAAGCGAAAGGGCTTCAACCGGGCTATCGCCGGCAAGCGAATAGGCAATGGAAAGTGCTTGTCCGGCGAGATCATCCGAGGAGGCTAACTCGGGCAAATCGATCGCGATCGGCGTCGCTGCGATTGCGGTTTGATCGATTGCTGTGGGAAGGCTCGTCGAGTCGATCAAGCAGAACGTTAACACAGGGCAGCAGATCATCAGCAGCAACGTCCCTAAGGCCCCGCTATAGCGTGCCTGAGGGGTACGGATGCAAAGCAGCGAGATGGCCAGCCGCCAGAAACCAAAGAGGAGAGTTGCTTGCCAGAGAAAATGAAGCAGGACAAGGGTGAGCTTCATTCCCAGCGGGCTTTGCAGGAGACTCCACATCAGGTCTCATTCTCCTCTTCGTACTGCTTTAATGCCTTACGAATTTCATCGAGTTCGACGGCGTTGGGTTTGGTTTCTTCCAGAAGATGGGCTACCAGTGTCGGTGCTGAGCCTTCGAAGACGCGTCCGAGCAAATCGCTGACGATTCCGCCGAGCGTCTTCTCTTGGGGCTTCTTGGCAGAGTACTGAAAAGCACGGCCGAGGGGCTCGCGTTCCAGCAAGGCTTTGTCGGCCATCACATTCATCAAGCTCATCACCGAAGTGTAAGCTCGCGTGCGGCCTTGTTGATTGAGTTCCTCAAGAACTTCGCGGACCGTACTGGGTCCGCGTTTCCAAAGGACTTTAAGTACCTCCAGTTCACCGGAGGTAGGAGTTTCCTGTTTGGGCCTGGCCATTGATATCGGAGTGGGTAGGGTACGAGATGGGAATTCGATCGAATGTCTTGCGGCCGTAGATACGGTACTAAGTTAAACCGTACTCCTGGCTGAAAGTTTCGCCCCCCGAAACGTTTAGAACAACGATACCAGAATTATCTTGCGTTGGGCACGAGGACAAATGTGCAAAATGCTATGTCCAAGGCAAATTCACGGCAAACGGTTCGGAACTAAGAATCGCCATCGGGGGGCACGATCTGAGTGACAAACTGACCACGAATGACCGGACGCGATAACTTCCATAGTGCCCATACCGAAGGAAAGAAAGACACGAGCACCAGAGGGAGGGGTAAGCATCCTGCCAACGAACCGATCACGCTAACCCAGTAGTTCTTGCGTTTGCGAATCGACCAGCCGGCATACACCAGCAAGCCACCCAGCACGGCATAAGCGATTTCGTAAACGATCGCTTTCAAGGCGCTTTCCAGGTAGAACGCCGGTTGACCGTAACTATCGGTATCGGAGGAAACCGTACGATACATCTGAATCGACAACGGCACTGCCACAATTGCCAGCAGCAGGTAAATCACGCCACAGGTCATGATCACCGTGGAGGCAACCCCCAGGCCGTAAGCAACCGAAGAGGTAGCCGGCGCAGCCGTTTCTTCTGGCGAGGGACTACGGAAAGGGTTCTGAGCACTTGGGGCAGATGGCATGACCGAAAAGCTTCCAGCGATGATCGGTGGCGCAAGAAAGTAACGCGTTGACCACACCGGTTGATCATATCGGGCCTGAGAATGTCAGGCAAACCAATGCGGTCGCTATGCGGCTTTGCGGCGTGAAACCTTGTCGACCAGCTTGCGATGGCTTGGTTCCGACATCGCGCTGATCCATTCGTGAAGATTGCGCTGCAGCTTCTTGCTGTTTCGCATGAACTTGTGCTTAAGATTGGTCATCCAGCTTTGACGAGCCTGGCTTTGCAGGATCTGCCAGGTGTGATCGAAGTTGCCCTCGATCAAGTAAGGCCAGCGGCGATCGACCGCCACTTCGGGCTTCTTCAAAATGGCCCACACCACGCTCAGCCGGTCGCAGGTATAGACCGTCACGACCTCGAATCCGCAGACGTTTGCCAATGCCGAAAGAGTCGCACAGTTGAAATGGAACAAGTGGCCAGGGTGCCACTTCTGCCGGAACTGCGCGTCGAGTGAGTCGACATTCGGCACTTCGATCACCAGGTGTCCGCCCGGCTTCAAAGCGGTAGCCAGCTTCTTCAATGCGGCGGTCGGATCGGCCAGGTGCTCTAGGACGTGGTAGATCGTGACGACATCGAAATGGGCTTCCGGCAATCGTGCTCTTTGCAGCGATTGATTGATGATCTTCACGCCATAGCTACGACGGCCAAACTGGGCATAGGCCTG
Organism: Bremerella cremea; assembly: GCF_039541315.1. GTDB lineage: Bacteria > Planctomycetota > Planctomycetia > Pirellulales > Pirellulaceae > Bremerella > Bremerella cremea. Next base: position 2,805,170 of record NZ_BAABFZ010000003.1, read on the forward strand.
ATCGGCTTCGATGCCTTGCATCTCGAGGCCGGCGCGGCGACCCACGTAAAGCAGTTCGCCCGAGCCGGTGCCAACATCCAGGACGGTCGAGCCTTTGGTGGTCAGCGACTGGATGACATCCATCCGCTGCCCCGCGATCCGGGCGTTGCGGGCGGTATGCTTCCACTTCGGAACCGGGGCGGATTTGTAGAACCGGCGATAGCCATTGCGATAGAAGTCGTCGATGGCGTCGTCGGCGGGGCGGGGATCGGTGTAGACCAGGCCAGTTGCCTTCGAGATCACTGTCCGCATAGGGAACCCATAGCGATCGCGGTTGTAGACAACGACCCCGTCGTACGTGCCCGAGATGGGGCATGCCGATTGGGCGCTGATCTCCAATCCGATCTCACCGTCACAGCCATTCCAGCTTTGAAACACGCGGTGTGCCATCGGCGGTTCTCGATTGTGGTTGTCGGATTAGGCCGCTGCGTCCAGGTCGCCTCGGTCGCCAAAGTTGTTGCGAGACAGATTGCCGAAGTAGTACTTCACCGCTTCCGGATGACGGACGACTTCGTCGGGAGAACCATGGCAAAGGATGTTTCCCCGATGGACGACGTAGCAGCGGTCGACGATTTCCAACGTCTTTTCCGCCTGGTGGTCGGTGATCAGAATCGAGATGCCGCTTTCGCGTAGCTCGCGAATGACCAACTGAATGCTGTCGACGGTGACCGGGTCGATCCCGGTGAAAGGTTCGTCGAGCATGATGATCTCGGGGTCCGAGACCAAACAGCGAGCGATTTCCAGACGGCGACGTTCACCGCCCGAGAGGCTCTTGGCTTTCGACTTGCGAATGTGCGTGATATCAAACCGGTCCAGCAGTTCTTCGCAGCGCATCTTGCGATGGTACGAATCGATCCGCAGCAGTTCCATCACGCCCAGCAGGTTCTGTTCGACGGTCAGCTTCTGGAAGACGCTGCTGTCCTGAGCCAGGTACCCCATGCCGCCGTCACGGCAACGCTTGAACATCGGCCACAAGGTAACGTCTTTGCCATTCAGCTCGACGCGGCCTTCGTTCGGCGTGACCATGCCGCAGGTCATGCGGAAGCTGGTGGTCTTACCGGCACCGTTCGATCCGAGCAGACCGACGATTTCGCCTCGCTTCACTTCGTAGCTGACGCCATCGACAACGCGACGTCGTCCGTACGTTTTGACGAGGTTCTGAGCTGAAAGAATCGTTGATTCGTCCATGAATCCTGCGTTTCCTGCCGTTTACTGAATGAACTTCATCCGGGCGAAGTTAGGGAAAAACGGAACGGGCGTGTTCTTGGAATGTGGCCAATACACGAAAAGTGCCTTCCCGATCAACATGTGCTGTGGCACAAATTGCTGACCGAGCGGGAAGAGGCGACCATCCTGACTCTCGGCGCTGTTGTCCCCCAAGGGGAAATATTGCCCATCTTCCAGTGTGAAGACCGCTTCGCGACGCGAACGGAACAAGCTCGTCGTACTCCAGCGGGCCGGGTCGGTCATCACTTCCCGGATCTCGTCGTCCGACGGAGCATTCCAGCCTGGGTGGCTGTCACGCTGATAGTCGAGAAGCGTATTCGATTGGCGACCGAACTCGAACTGCTTGCCATCGGCGATGTAATAGACATCACGGAAGACACGCACGCTGCTCAGCTTGAACTCGACATCGGTGGTGCCGAAACCGACCGGCAGCAGGTCGCCAGGATCTTGCTCGCTCCACATCGGAACGACTTCCGCTTGAGGCGTGTAGGTTGCCGGTAACGAGAACGTGACCAGGCTGCCATCAACCCACAGGCGAAGTTCGTCGTCGGTGTTGGCGAAGCGAAGTTGATAGGTGCCAGGGCCTTTGATCGAAGTCTGGGCTTCAATCTTGCCTGGTTCGTCGAACTTGATCGAAGATTTATCGGCGTTCAACGTTGCCATGCCGGTGGCAACATCAATGTCGCAGCGGAAGTGCGTGCCCCCTTCGACCAGGTCGAGCGAGAACGTACCGGTTTCGCTGCGGATCTCAGCGTTGCATTCCAGCATTAAGTCGCCCACCCAGTGCATGCCTGAACTGGTGCGGCGATTGCGGAAATGGTTGGTCGTGTCGGTGTTGTAGGCGCTGAAGTCGGTGATCAGCTGGCTGCACTCTTCGCGAGCTTCCTGCGTGTTGACGCGCTGCCCGGTCTCGGCCAATGCCCAGTAGCTGACGTTCTTGCCGTTGTCGGCCAGGACATGCCGATAGCGAAGCCAGGTCGGGCTTCCTTTCGGATGGCAGACCCAAGCCCCGTTCTCTTCCTTGGTCCAGTTGGCTCGCGTGTCGGAAGGATAAACTTCCAGGCGATCAGGGAAGCCAGCCTTCTCCAGAATCGGACATGGGTAGTCGGTATCGTAAATCAGCCGATGCAGCGTCAGTTGTTTGGCAGGCGGCTTGCGGGCGATCTTGAACTCGGTCTCGCCCGGCTTCTTGATGTAGATGTCGCCATGGAAGATCCGGACGGTTTCGCCTGGCAGCCCGATCAATCGCTTGATGTAGTTCGTCTGCGGCTCGATCGGATACTTGAAGACGATGACATCCCAGCGCGCCGGATCGGCGAAGTCGTAAGCGAACTTGCTGACCAGAATGCGGTCGCCGCTGTAGGACGGATTATCGCTGACATCGGTCAGGCGGTGGTAAAGCGGATCGATCGCTTCGACCACGTTCTGAACTTGCTTGTTGGTGGAGCGGTCGACTTCGCCGCTAGAGCCGACGGTGTATTCGTAGCCGGTGTATTCGTCGACGACATCTTTATGGCGACCCAGAAGCGTGGTGGCCATCGAGCCGGTCGGAATCACGAACGCTTCGGCTTCAAACGCCCGGAACAGCAGTGCCAGAATCACGGCCACGACCAGCGACTCGACGAACTCGCGAGTCACGGCAAAGTGATCCGAATCACCCGCTTTACGCGACTTGGAATTGGTCGCATTCTTCGGCGCGATCGGCGACGAGGCACGCTTCTTCTTGGCCATTGAGGTCTCTGCTCCGTTCTCCGGTGGAAGGAGAATCGCGGGTGAATGGGAACCGACGCGAAGGCCTTTCTTCGAGGCGGTTCGGAAACAAGGCACCTCTCACTATAACTAATCGGCCAATCTGACGCAGCGCGGGTCGTGCAGGCGTAGTGCCGATGGAGGGTCAGTCCGCTAGCACTCGCAACACCTTGCCACGCAAACTCTTGCGAGCATCGACCGCCCCCAGCTTCCCGCGCGAGTCCGCAGAGATCGGGACGTTGTCACCCAGGACGAAGATTTCATGCTCGGTCAACTCGCGACCCAGCGACCAGTCCAGTTCGCTGCGGGGGGCTCCGAGCCAGACAATGTCGCGGAAGATTTTGGTCTCGCGAAGGACGGCCTGACCTCCTTCAATCTTCAGGGCGAAGGGCTCGCTGCCAATCGGTTCGACCGCCGCACCCAGAGGAAAGAAACGCTGCTTGCCGGGATCGGAAATCTCGACAAACCACTGCCCGTCGCAGCGGCCGGCCCGGATCGTTCGCTTCTCCAGCGAATCGACATCCAGTGGAAGCTCGACCGTCTGACGCCAACTGTGGGCGGTGACCGTGCGGGCCTGCGAGTCGATGGTGATCGTCGTGAAGTCGTCTCCTTGGGGCATCTTCAGAATCAAGCGATCGGCCATCCAGTGCCCGAAGGTCCATTCCAGCCACAGGTCATTCGCCGGAAAGAGTTCTCGCGAGACATTGTGGTTGTAGGCGTAGCTATCCAGCGGCGGAGCATCGTTACCGATAGGGCTCGGCGGAGGAAGGCAACGCTGATGGTGATAGATCAGCCAATCATCGTCGCTATCGGGTTGGTGACTGATCGGTGCAAAGCCGATTGAACCGCGACGGACGTTCCAACCGCTGCTGGTGGCTCGCTGGCTCAAGAACCGAGGATACTCGGGCGATTCGTAGCTTTGATCGTAGACCAACTGCTTCACGGCTTCGCGTTCCTGAGGCGACTTGCGGATCAGCCGGGTGCCGCGATACAGTTCGCCGGCTTCGATGCGAGGTGATTCGCCGGGGAGAAAGGCGACTCGTTTGACTTGCCAATCGTTCGCGTCGTCAGGGTTCTGTAGTAAGACGATGTCCCAGCGGCGAAGCTCGTCGAGGGTGATCGGTTCCCAGACGAGTTCGCTTCCTCGATGAATTTGGGAAGTATCGACGACATTGGCTTGAAAGCCGCAGTTCGGACAGGTCGTTAGTTCTGGAAGATTGCCGCCATCGAGGACGCTCTCGGCCTGGCAAGACTGGCAATGCTGATGGTAGTGCGGGCCGAGCAACGTCGGAGCCATCGAGCCGCTGGCAACGCGGTACTTGGGAGCCGGTGTTGCCGTTGCGATAGCGAAAGCCGCCATCGACGCAGTGAAGATCAGCAAGATCAACAACGGGCCAAGTCGCATGGAATCCTCCGGTTCGGGCAGGGATGTCAGGCGATGATCTGGGGAACCGTCGCCTTTTCCATTCTAGTTTGGCCTGATGGGGCGCGAGGCGTCTTTTTAGCGGTCCTCGCCAGTTTCGAGAACTGCCATGAAGGCCTTCTGCGGAATATCGACCGAACCGATCGACTTCATACGCTTCTTACCTTCCTTCTGCTTGGCCCACAGCTTTCGCTTACGCGAGATGTCACCACCATAACACTTGGCGGTCACGTTCTTGCGGAGGGCTTTGACCGTTTCGCGTGCGATCACGCGGCTGCCGATGGCGGCCTGAACGGCCACTTCAAACATATGACGATCGATTTCCTCTTTCAACTTCTTCACGACCGCCCGCCCACGACGATCGGCGTCGGCACGGTCGCAAATGATGCTGAGGGCGTCGACTCGCTTGCCGTTGACCAGGATGTCCATACGAACCAGGTCGGCCGTTTCGTAGCCGCGAATTTCGTAGTCCATCGTGCCGTAGCCGCGGGTGGCACTCTTTAGCTTGTCGTGCAGGTCGTAGATCACTTCCGCGAGAGGAATATCGTAGACCAACATCGAACGGGTCGGCGAAAGGTACTCGGTCCGAACGTGAATGCCACGACGCTCGTTGCAAAGCTGCATGACCGCACCGATGTAATCGGACGGCTGAATCAAGCTGACGCGGACGATCGGCTGCAGGAACTCTTCGATGTCGCCGGCATCAGGCACGTCTTGTGGCTTGTGGATGTCGACCTTTTCGCCCTGCGTATTGATGATCTGATAGGTCACGTTCGGTGCGGTCTGCACGAGGTCGATGTCGGCCTCTTGTTCCAGACGCTGCTGAACGATTTCCATGTGCAACAGGCCGAGGAAGCCACAGCGGAAACCGAAGCCCAACGCATCGCTCGTTTCCGGCTCGAACGTGAAACTGGGGTCGTTGATTCGCAGGCTCTTCAGGGCGTCGCGAAGTTGTTCGAAGTCTTGGCCATCGGATGGATAGAGGCCACAGAACACCATCCGCTTCGGTTCCTGGTAACCAGGCAATGCCGGGGCGCCTTTGTCCCCTTGGACGGTGATCGTATCGCCGATGTTGACCAGTTCGAGCGACTTGATATTGCAGATGACGTAACCGACCTGGCCGGCCGAGAGTTCGTCGCGAGCGACCGGGCGTGGCACGAACTGACCCACTTCCAGCACTTCGTGATTGGTGCCACCACGGACGAAGCGGATCTTGTCCCCCTTCTTCAAGCGGCCGTTCATCACGCGGACATAAGTGATCGCACCGCGGAACTTGTCGTAGTGCGAGTCGAACACCATTGCTTGCAGCGTCGATTCGCGATCACCGGTCGGGGCAGGAATACGTTCGATGATGCGGGTCAGCAGCGCGTCGACCCCCTGCCCTGTCTTGCCGCTGATACCGCAGATGTCGGTCGCATCGAGGGCGAGTGTTTGTTCGATTTCCTCAGCCACTTCCACCGGGCGAGCATGGTTGAGGTCGATCTTGCTGAGACATGGAACCACTTCCAGATCGTGTTCCATTGCCATGAAGGCGTTGGCAACCGTTTGGGCTTCGACCCCTTGGAAGGCATCGACCAGCAGCACGGCGCCTTCGCAGCAGGTCAGCGATCGGCCGACTTCGTATTGGAAGTCGACGTGGCCAGGCGTATCGATCAAGTTGATTTCGTACTCGCGACCTTCATGCTTGTAGCGCATGGCGACGGCGCGAGCCTTGATGGTGATACCACGCTCGCGTTCGACTTCCATGTCGTCCAGCAGTTGTTCTTTCATTTCGCGCGAGCTGACCGTGGCGGTCTTTTCCAGCAGACGGTCGGCCAACGTGCTTTTGCCGTGGTCGATGTGCGCGATGATGCAGAAATTACGAATGTACTTCTGGTCGATGATTGCCATCGTGATGAAGGTGCCCTGCGCTGGTTGGTGGTTCGACTGCTGAACCTTGGCGAGTATCCGAATGATTCGGGTAAACGCCCCATTATACTACAGGACTAGCCAGTCAGGGAATCGCGGTGAGCCACGACTCTGGCCTTGCCAGCAGCCCCCAAATAGCCGGCATCGCCCCCGAGACGGGCGAAATCGACCACCGTCTTCTGGGCCGGGACCGGAAATGCCCGAGCTTTGACCTCTTGGCGGACCCGATCCAGAAACTTGCAACCCAGTTCGGTATCGTGGCCGCCGAAGTTGATGGCCCCACCGAGAATGACTGCCCCAGGGTCAATCGTGTGCATCAGCGAGACGATGCCGATTCCGAGATAGCGGGCCGTTTCCATGACAATATGCAGCGATAACGAGTCATCTTTTTCCGCTTCTTCCGCCACCATCAAGGGGGTGAGCTTCTCGCCGGCGTCGATCCGGGCATGCAGCGAGCTCTCTTTCTGGAGGTCGCCTTGCAGGGCTTCAGCGGTCCGTTTGATGATCGCCGTGCCGCTAGCGTAGGCCTCGAGGTGCCCTCGTTGCCCGGTTGGAATGGTCCGGGCCGTTTCGCTGAAATCGATGATGATGTGACCCAACTCGCCGCCATGGCTATGTTCGCCATCGATCAGCAGATCTTCCACAATAATGCCGCCACCGACGCCAGTGCCCAGGGTCAGCAGGACGATGCTGCGGAATTCTTTGCCCGAGCCGAGCCAATATTCGCCGAATGCCGCCGCGTTGGCATCGTTAGCATAGATCACCGGCCGGCCGGTCAGCTTCGACAGGCAATCGCGGATCGGAAAGTTGTACGAGTTCGGCAGATTGTGGGGTTCCAGCAGCATCCCGCCGGCAATGTCCATCGTGCCAGGCGTGGCGAGACCGATGGCGGTGATGTCGTTCATTGGGCGATTGATCGCCTTCATCATCTCTTGGATGACTTCGGTCGATCGCTCCATGTACCGCTGAGGCCCTTCGGTTTCGTTGGTCGCGATCTTCTTGTACTGAACCGTGTTGCCGTGATCGTCGACCAGGCCGATCTTGATATTCGTGCCACCAACGTCCACACCACAGAAGAGCGGCAGAGTCTCTTTGCCTGGTTCGATATGGGGAGCGGTGGTCATGTTTCGGCCTTCATATTCAGGGGACATTGCGGCTAGTAGACGCCGAGCGACCTCAATCATAAGAAAGGGAGCTTACAGCCGCAATCGGCCCCATTGTTACGCGCATCTCGCGTGTAAGGTTGATTTGATCCAACTCCTACTGCCGGCGGTTGCCAACTGGCCCGGTGGCGAAGCGGCAGAATCGCTTGGTTGCCCGAGCTATCGGGATAGGGGGCGTGTGGAGTGTTGGTTTGATTGAGAAGCTTTGCGCTATTTGCCCCCACTACGAATCTCGGAAGAGGAGATATCCATCCGAAACTCGGAAGCAGGGACTGGCTGGCACAAATTGGCCAAAGCGGGCGGCAAGGTTAGGTCTTCGAAGGCCTGGAAGTCTTCATCGACGACCCGAGGGAAGACGAGGAAGCGGCAGTTTTGCTGGCGAAACTCTTCCAACGCGGCGTCTCGAAGCTGGGGCGAGTCGTCGTAGTAGCGTGGTTCGGCGATTCGCACGATCGTATCGGCACCCACGACAAACGTCGCTTCCGGGAAGATCTTTGACTTCTCAAGGAAGGTCGGAGCGCGAGTCAGCCAACAGCGTAGCGGGCCATCGAACTGCCGGGCACGCGACTGGATCGAGAAGAAGTCGAGCGGCGGCTTGTCGACGTTTTCGATCGAGATCTCGAAGTCGACTGGATGTCCGGTCAATTTTTCGGCGATCTCGGCCATGCGTACGTGGCCTTCGTGCAGCGGATTAAAAGCCCCAGGGAAGAGGACGCCCCGGAAGTCTCCGGTCGTGTTTTCTTCAAGTGCCCGCGGAACGCAGGCCGCATAACGTTGACCCAGCATCAACTCGGTCCACGAGGGCCATGCGACGGCAGCCGTCTCGTCGACGCGTTCTCCTGGAAGCAGGTCCAGCGGAATGCGATCGCTGATACCGGTCGCATCGGCCAGGCGATTGAGGAGCAGCGCCGCAACGACGTTCTCTTCTCGGCCGCGATCTCGGGTATCTTTCGTTAAGACCAGCGAGGCGATGCTGCTGCTGGTGGCGGTTTGCACGGCGATGTGAACGCGGTGCTCTCCTTTTTTGGGACGCAGACTCCGCAAACTGGCGCTGCAGCCAATCCCCACCAGGTGCATGTCATCAATATCTGTCGGAGAAATTCGAGATTGCAATTCGCGAGCCCTGAAAAAGGACCGCATGGCCATGGCCTGGGCTGTGGCTCGACTGCAATAATGGGTGGGCTTGAAGTGGAGAAAGTCTTCAAGGGAAGCCGCCGAGTACGGAATGATGGCTTCAAGCACGGTGTCCGACGCACCAGGCACGCTCAGCAGTTGGCTGAGGGCTTCGCTTCCCCCGCCGGTAACGACGGCTGTCATTCGCCACGGCGAGCGATGTAGTTGTCGAATCAGATGATGGGTAATTGTGTCATTCATGGCCATTCCCTGTCCCATACCCCCGACAGAATAGACCGTAGACCTGTGAATGTCGACCACAGATCTGCGGTAGCATGTGACCGATTTCCCTGGAACCGTATGACTGAGCGAACCTCAACGAGCGATTGGCTCGGCCTCTTTTGCGGCGTTTTAGCTGCGGTGGGGTACTCGCTGGCGAACGTTTGTTTGCGCTGGCTGACCGACCTTGATCCGATTTGGGTTTCGTTTCTGAAAGCGATTCCGACGGTCGCGATCTTTGGCCCGGTCGCTATCTGGCAAGTCTGGACCGGCCGATCCCCCTTCCCGAAGGTGTCGTCTCTGTTGATATTGATCGCTGCCGCGACTTCCAGCCAGCTTTTGGGGAATGCGACCCTGCAGTGGAGCTTCGGCGTGGTCGGAGTCGCGATGAGCGTTCCCCTTTGTCTGGGGACGATGATCGTGGTGGGGGTTGTCATCAGCAAGTTGCTGCTCCAGGAATCGCTGACTCGCTGGCAGGCCTGGGGAACGTTTTCGCTGGTATTAGCGCTTGTTTCGCTCAGTCTGGCAGGTCGAGGAGCAATTCAATCGGTCGTGAATCATCAGACCGGCTGGACGCTGATTATCGCGGGCATTTTCGCGCCGATGGTTGCCGGTATTTCTTATGCCTTCTTGAGTGTGGCTATCCGTCGAGGGGTCTCGCGTGAGGTCAGCATGGCCCTCAGTACGTCGCTGATCTGCTGCGTCGGCGTGCTGATTCTGGGACCGCTAGGTTATATCACCGCGGGATTTGATCAGATCGCCAGTACCACAATGCCCCAATATGGCGTGCTGCTTGTCGCCGGCCTGTTGAACGCAGCCGCGTTTGTCGCCCTGACGTTGTCGTTTCGCTATGCCCCCGTGAACATCGGGAACGCGGCGAACTCGCTCCAAAATCCGCTTTCGGCATTGGCTGGGGTGATGATCTTCCACGAAGCGTTCACCATCAACCTGGCTTTTGGCGTGGTGCTTACAGTGCTGGGTGTGGTTCTGATGGGTCTTAAAGAAAGACCGGTAACCCGGCAGGCTGAGAACTCAGCGAAGAGTGGTCCGGTAGTCGTGTCGGCCGCCCCAGAGGACGGCCGGTAATTAGGACTACGGTATAGTTTTTAGCCCGAGTCTATCGTTGGCTGACCAAGTTCTTGCGATTGGAAATAGGCGAGACGAACTTGGCGTTTTCTTCTTCCAGGATCTCTAGAGCGTGATCCATCCAATCCGACAACAAAGCCAGCGAATCTTCGGGGAGCGGCTGGTAGACCACAAAGTTCCCCTCAGGGTTCTTCGGTGGTTCGTGAACCAGTTTGAATGGCGTCGAGTGATCCATTGGAAATCTCCTAACCGATCGAGCCGTTTGCATGGTGATCAAACTGCTCGTTAAGTGGACGGCTTCAGGTCACAACATGACACCGCAACCATGGTGCCAAGTTCGCACAATTTCTAAATGGGGCTTCGCGATTCGTTCCTAAGGTGAAATTTTTCAATCAGTTGGGGCTTCTCGGCCCTTTTCATTTTGCGGCTGACCGCCGGCGGAACTGTGTGGTCTTGAGGCAACGACTGCCATTTTCATCAACACTTTTCTCACCAGCTGCCATCCTAACTGTCCCACCTTTTGAGGTCGAGCCAGCGTTTTACCGCAGCTTTCCGCTAGCACTAAGGGGCTTGGGAGGGGCATTATGCCCGATCGCTCCCAAAACGCCCCATCTGGGTGAAGCGTCGATTTTGGGCCTATTTCTGCTCTCGTCACCGGTCCCGCTGACAGCATGTCAAAAAACGGGAAAAAAATCCAAAGATCGGCAAATCGGCGGCGAACTCCTATCTATGCCTGCAAGTTAGCCGCTCGGTCACGCAGACCTTTGTGATCCAGAAAGGTATGCCGAGCAGGAAAAGTTCGAGGGTCATTCCGTTTATTTGATGAGAGGGTTGAGTCATGGTCAGAAAACTCGCATGCACTAGTGCCGGTGCCGCACTGCTCGTCGGGCTCCTGTTTGGAACCGACGCATTTAGCTACATCTCGACGTCGGCCAGCCGACTGAAAGACAGCGTTAAGAACAATGTTCCCGTCGAGTTCGAGCTCGATCGGGCCCGTAAGATGATTACGGATCTCACTCCAGAGATTCGTCGAAACATGCATTTGATTGCAAAGGAAGAAGTCGAAGTCGAACGTCTTGAAGGTCGACTGAACGACATGGAAGAAAAGCTGGCTTCCAGCAAGACCGACATCGTTCGTCTGAAGAACGACCTGGATAGTGGTAGTACCCACTTCACCTATGCCGGTCATTCGTACAGCCGAAACGCCGTCCAGACCGACCTGGTGGGTCGTTTTGAACGGTTCAAGACTCAGGATGCAACCCGCGTGAAGCTGGAAAGCATCTTGCGTGCTCGTCAGCAAGGTCTGGATGCCGCACGAGCCAAGCTCGATGGCATGCTGACTGCTCGTCGGCAGTTGGAAGTCGACGTCGAGAACCTGGAAGCTCGCCAGAAGATGGTGGAAGTCGCCCAGACCTCCAGCAAGTTTGCCTTCGACGACAGCCATCTGTCGAAGACCAAGCGTCTGATCGACGAGATCCGCACCCGGATCGACGTGGCCGAACGCATGGTCGATGTCGACGGTGAAATGGCTGGCGAAATCCAGCTGGATGAACAGGTCGACGCCGATATCAGCCAGGAAGTCGCCAGCTACTTCGGTCTCGAAATCGAGCTCGAAGTGGACGAAGAACTGGTCGAAATCGACACCAAGGCCAGCGAACAGCTGACCAAGCGAATCGAGCTGTCGCAGCTCAACTAGGGCACGGAACGACCCTTGAAGATCTCCAGCGAGAACGGGATGGCGACGACTTGGACTAAGTCGATCGCCATCTCGGCACGCGCAGGCCAATCGAGGGAACGCCCAAGGCCAAGGATCGAATCGCCGAAACCTGGGGAGCTGCCACCTGGTAATAATATCGACGCCAGCTTCCAATATTTCCCCGCCGGGGGCGAATAGTAATGCACTCGAGAGGACCGACCTTTTGATAAACTGTTGGCAGTTGGTACGAGTTGAGAGCGAATGTCCGTAGTAGAGCCCAATTTCGCGTATCGAAGGGGGAATGTGAGCGACCGCCTGCAAATGTGGATCGATGGAGTCGGCGGCTACATGCTGCTGCTGGCCGATCGGATTAATATTGGTCAGGCGATGGCTTCATCCCAGGTCGATATTCCGATCATGGGAGACATTAGCCGTCGCCATGCCGCCATCAAGCGAAGCGGTGACGAATACATCGTCGAACCGTTATCGGAAGTAAAGATCAACGATCAATCGATCCAGGGCCCGACCCTGCTCCGCAGTCGCGACATCATGACCCTGGGGCGTGGCGTGAAGGTCCAATTCACGCAGCCGCACCCGTTAAGTACGTCCGCCGTGCTGCACATCATCAGCCGGCATCGCACCGAGCCGGCCGCGGATGGCATTGTGCTGCTGGCCGATTCGCTGCTGATGGGGGCGAAATCGAACAATCATATTGTCTGCCCCAAATGGCAGCAGGATGTCGTTGTTTACCGGCACGGAAGCAAATTGCAGCTGAAGTCGAAATTGCCTTTATTTCAAAGTGATTCGACCCAGCCTGCCTCATCGATCAAGATAGGAGAGTCGGTCCAAGGAGAAGAAGTTTCTTTCTGCATCGAGCCGTTGGCTCGAGCATGAAGAGGGCGAGCGATTCGCGACTCGGCTGTTTCCCCCCTGGAAGTCAGCCCCGCGAAGTTTGCCTTAGCGCATCACTCAATCCATTGGCCAGGGACTAGACCATGAACCAGTCGGCAGCCGCCGTTACTCCGGACAACCAACCCGGGGACGATGAAGTCGGCCCTGCGAAATTCGTCAAACCGAAAGAAAGCCCTATGCGGTTTACTTACAAGAGCGGTTCCACTCCGTTAGATGGCTATACCATCAAACGTGGCATCGGGGCCGGAGGTTTTGGCGAAGTCTACTATGCGACCACCGATTCCGGCAAAGAAGTCGCACTAAAGCACATCCAGCGAAACCTGGAAATTGAAATGCGGGGCGCGAAGCATTGCTTGAATCTCAAGCACCCGCATCTCGTCGCGCTCTTCGACATCCGTTACGACAGCGAAGGCGAGGGCTGGATTGTCATGGAATATGTCCATGGCGACAGCCTGCAAGATTTCATCGAACGCCATCCCAACGGCATGCCGCGGGAAGATGCCTTGTCGTGGTTCAAGTCGATTGCTTCGGCGGTCAACTACCTACATGACCACGGTATTGTTCACCGCGACTTGAAGCCAGGCAACATCTTCAACGACCAAGGCACCGTCAAAATTGGTGACTATGGCCTGTCGAAGTTTATTTCGGTCAGCCGCCGTAGCGGACAGACGGAAAGCGTTGGCACCTTCCATTATATGGCCCCGGAAATTGGCCAGGGACGTTACGGTCGCGAGATCGACGTCTATGCCTTGGGGATCATTTTGTTCGAGATGCTGACCGGCCGCGTTCCCTTTGAAGGGGAAAGCAGCCAGGAAATCATCATGAAGCATCTGACCGCCAGCCCTGATTTGGGCGACCTGGCCGAGCCTTATCGATCGGTCGTCGCTGCCGCTCTGGAGAAAGACCCAGAGAAACGGACGAGCTCGGCGGAAGAGATGCTGGAACAACTTGGCTTGAAACAGTCGACAACCACGGCAGTCTCGACCGTCGACACGTCGGTACCGACTTCCGCGGCGAAAGCTGTTCAGTCGGCCGTGGCTTCGAAAGTCAAAGCAAAAATCGGCTATGTCGAAGCTCCGGCTCCGAAGAGTTCACTGGACGACGAACCGATCGCCATGGCGGTCGGAAGTTTGACGAGCAAGTTCAAGACCTGGTGGAATCACAACAACACCAGCTTGCCCATCAAAGTGGTCGTGCTGACCGCGATCGCATTCGGCCTGGTCGCCAATCTTTCGTACTTGGTTCCGGTCGCTTTGGTCGGCGGAGCGTTTTACATGGCTTACCTGATGGTTCGCCAGATGGTGAAGCTCTTCCAAGAGGAAGTCCCAGGGGGCGATGGCAAGCCGGCCAAGAAGGACTCGAGCGGACGTTATCATCCGGAAGCGATGAAGCGAAAGTATCGTGCCTCCCAAGATGCGATGTGGCATCCCAAGCGAAAAGATCGCGAACGGGCCGCCTTCGCCATCCGGACACCAAGGCAACGGATTCAAGAACTGCTGGGCTCGCTGATTGTCAGCGGCATCATGGCGGTGCTGGTTTCGTTCGTGCTGCTGTTGATTTCGGAAGGCGAAGCCGCGCTGACCAAATCGGCGATCGTAACGCTGGGACCTGCGTATGTCTTCTTCGCAGGCCTGACGATCGTGACAACCTGGTCGGTGTTGATCACCGCGAAGTTCTGGGAAGACAAACCTGGCGATCAGGCTGCCCGGCGCATCGTGATGATGTTGATCGGCATCTTGCTCGGCGTCGCGGCTTGGATCGGACTGTTGATCTTGCCAATGGAAACGCTCTCGATCGGAGCCGCCTCGAAAGGTTGGTTCGGATTGGGTGGGCTGAGTACTTCGGCGTCGATCGGCAGTTTAATGATGTACTTCGGACTGGTCTTCCTGGTGCCACGCTGGTGGAAACTGGCCGATCCGCTGCGAACCAATTGGCTGAGCATCTGGCACACCGGTGTGTTTGTGGCCTGGGCTGCGATCCTCTCGACGTTTTGGACGTTCCTCCAGCCTTGGGGGATCATGCTGGTCGGGGCCACCGTGGCGACCATTCAGCTGTCGGCGCCTTGGTTCAGCCAGGAACGCCGTGACCTGGAGCGTCGACGTTACGAACAAGAGTTGAAAGAAACCACGTCGGGCGACCACTAGTCGCCGACGTCGCATGCTTCGATTGCTTCGAGGAGGAATACCATCATGGCCATGAGTTGGATAATGATTCTGGCCGGACTCGCCGTCCTGGCTGTTGCCGCGGTGTCTGCCGTGATCGTGATCGCCGTAATCGCTTCGCGTGGTCGTCAATAATCTGCGAGTGTCGACGAACAACGTTTATCGACTTCCGTTTCCTTAAGTTCCGATGATGCAACAAACCATGACCGTCTCTTTGCTCTCCCCTGTCGCCGTCCTGCTGGTTGGATTGGTTGCAGTCGGATTGATTGCCGTGGTAATCGGTCTGGTTGCCATGGCTGGCAAGCATGGTGCGAAGATTGTCCTGGGAGTGGTCGCAGCCGGAATGGTGGGACTAGGTCTGCTGTGTGCCGGCTTGATGTTCATTTCCGTTCCTTCCCGAACGGTCATTAGCCGCCAGGAAGCGGTTTCCGTGATCAGCGATCGTCCGGTAACGCGATTCGGCTCCCAGTTTGAAACATCAGTGGCTCGAAGTAGCTCGGCCACCGCCGAGATCGAACACTTCCCCCACGATCTTCGTCAGGCCACCAGTGAACCCACCACTGAAGATGACGTGGCTGCAACTGGTAAATCGATTGGGCAGTTAGCCGGATCGATCTATCAAGAGTTTCGCAATCAACTGAAGTCAGGCGATCTTTCGGTTGATCCGTCGCGGATCATTCCCCCAGGACGCCCTGCCTGGGTCGAGCAGCCACCTCGCTGGGAGCAGGATGGTATCTATTTCGTCTCGGTGAGCTCGGGCCCGTACGATCGCGGCATGGAGTGCAGCAAGTCGCTTGATCGAGAAGTAACCGTGGCGTTACAGGCCTATGCCAACGACCTCCTCTCCAACAACCAGGCCGGCAGCATGCTGGCCGCCGAATTGGAAGAACTGAAGGAAGAGGTCGTCGCCGAGAACTATCAGGAACAGCTAACGCCCTCGTTCGGCGTCATGCATCAATGGCATGCCCTCCTGAAGTTCGATCCGGCGATTCAGCAGAAGATCCGCGATCTGTGGTCTGTTCAGAAACGGATCAGCCGGGTCATTTATATCGGCACAGGCTTCCTGTTCCTTATCGGGCTGATGTCGGTTGCTTACATCGGTCTGACGCTGACGCGTCGAGAAGCGAAGGTCTCTCCTTGGCTGGTCTCAGCAGGGACGGTTTTTGCCGTCAGCGGACTTTTGGTCGCAGGCGTGATTTTCGTCCGATCATTTCCCATGCTATAACTTGGGAATCCTGGCGGTTTCTGGCCGAATCGCCAACTCGTCGGTGTCTTGTTATCTGGCCTCGAAAGGGAACCTTTCGCTTTGCCACCTACACGTGTTTCTGAAACCGAATCCTTGCTGATTACCCGCATCCGCGACGGCGAAGAGGATGCCTGGCAAGATTTGATCGATCGATACGAAGGTCGCTTGTTGGCTTTCGTCGAAAGTCGTCTTCGTCGACGTGCCCATAGCGAAGATGTTGTTCAAGAGACCTTCATTGGTTTTTTAAACAGCCTGCCCAACTACGACGGCCGCCGTAGTCTGGAAAGTTATCTGTTCGCGATCTGTGCTTATAAGCTGACCGACCATCTTCGCCGCGAAGGTCGCCGCCCAACCTTGCCGCTTAGTTCGGCCGGGGCTGGCAAGTCGAGCAGCGATACCTGGGAACTGGAAGGCCCGGCCCGGCCTGCTTCGAGCCTGGTCCGCAGTGGCGAACGACGCCGCATGGAAGAAGAAGCCCTGGTCGCAGCGATTCAAGAACAAATCGAACGATGGCGCGAACGAGGCGACTGGGTGAAGATCCAGTGTATGGAGCTGCTGTTCGTCCGCGGTTGGGCGAACAAGGATGTCGCCGCGAAATTAGATATTTCGGAACAGCATGTAGCCAATTACAAGCACGACTTCACGAACAAGCTTCGTGGAAGTGTGAAGAATCAGCAGCTAAGTGAAGAGGTCTTTCCAGAACTCTATACCTAGTCGTGGTGGTCAAACTTATTATCCAGCAGGGCCGCAAGGCAAACGGCGGCTCGACTTCTTTTCTTTCTTATTAGTCGGGGGAATCTTAAGACATGTCTAGCGTTGACAACCGATACACACTTCGCGAATTCGTCGAACAAACCCAACAACGTGATCGCGGCGAAGGCTTCTTTGAAATGGAAAGCCCTCGCATCCTGGAAGTGAATCTCAACGGCAACTTTGTCTGGTCGAAGATGGGATCGATGATCTCGTACCTCGGCAACATGAAGTTCGAGCGCGAAGGCATGCTCGACAAAGGGCTGGGCGGCTTGTTCAAGAAAGCTCTCACCGGCGAAGGGGCTCGTCTGACCAAGGTTACTGGCAACGGCAAGGTTTACCTGGCGGACTACGGCAAGAAGATCCAGATCTTGCGCCTGGACAACCAGGAGATCGTGGTCAATGCGAACGACGTGCTGGCCTTCGAGCCGGCCGTGACCTGGGACATCAAGATGATGAAACGTGTCTCGTCGATGATGGCAGGCGGTTTGTTTCAGATGACCCTCAGCGGAACCGGCATGGTGGCCATCACCACGCATTACGAACCATTGACCCTGGTGGTCACGCCCAACCAGCCGGTCTACACCGATCCGAACGCGACGGTTGCCTGGAGCGGGACGTTGTCGCCGAATCTAAAGACTGATATCACGTTCCGCTCACTGCTGGGACGGTCCAGTGGCGAGTCATTCCAGATGGAGTTTATCGGCAACGGGTTTGTCGTCGTGCAACCTTACGAAGAAGTCTACCACTCGGAGGGCTAACCCCAATCAGGGAGCCTTGACTCCGTGTTCGTCGGGAACGCGGAGTCATCCATGAGGAAAAAGGAAGCGTGATGCGAACTCTCACCAATGCCGATCTGGAAGCTTACCTGAACGAAGAACTGGCGGTCGAAGAAGCAACGTCGGTGGAAGAGCAGATTCGGGAGCAGCCAGAATTGAAAGAACGGTTGCTAGAGATCCTGGCCCGTCGCGATGCCGGCGTGCATAGCCTGGGGGAAATCTGGCGACGACACCGGGTGACTTGTCCGACACGGCCGCAGCTTCAGCAATATTTACTAGGGGTGATTCCGTCGCCTGAAGAGTCAACTTACATCTCGTTCCATTTGGAACAGATCGGCTGTCGTCTATGTGCCGCCAACCTGGCGGATCTGATTGCCGCTTCCGAACAATCCGAAGAAGAAGCCAACTCGCAGCAGCAATCGACGCGACGTCGGAAATATTTCCAATCGAGCGTTGGTCGACTTCGCAAAGAAGACAAGTAGCAGTTCTGTACGTCCGACGTTCAGCTTGAGCGTCGAGAGACCGCCCACGGGGCGGCCAAATTCTCAAAAATGGGGCCTTTTCTTGCCCCCTAGGGCCGCTTGCCCGCCACTTAATGCATCGGAAGGACTCTTCCTTCCATTGGCACACAGCTTGCAACGTCAGCTTCGTCAAAAAACGCATAACCCCAATGATGCAAGGACTACCACCATGAACTGGCGAAGCTTCCCCACGGCTGTCTCGATGCTTGGATTGGCCGCAGTTGCTCTGGTGATTGGCAGCGGATGTCAACCTCCAGCAGAAACTCCGGCTCCCGAAGACACCCCTGCAACTACGCCTGGGGATGAAGTCGAGAACCCTTCCACCGTCATCGATACCGATCCAGATAACGAGCCGATGAACGTCATGGAGTAAGACGCTTCGGCAAAGCACCCCCAGTCCAATGCAAAAGCCTGATTCGAGTAGCGAAACGATGAACCGCCCAACTGACTCCGCCTGCCTGCACACGGGAACGATTCAGCCTCATATGCCCGATGGGACGTTGATGGTCCCGGTGAACGATCCAGTCGACGCGATTTATACCGAACGTCAACCGTCTGAGGCGGTCGACCGGCATTCCGAAGCGGTCATGCTGGATCGTTTGTTCTGGTTTTCCATCGCCGTTCTGATGGTCGTCGGTGTTGGCTTGCGGATCTGGGCCGTTCTGTAGATAAGACAACCGCCGGAAGGTGGCATCATCAACCACAACCAACAAACCTTTCTTTTCGCTGGGAAACTCACAATGACTACTATGGTTACCGAAACGATTGACACCGACCTGACTTCCCCAGAATCGACGACGTGCGAAATGCAAGAGAAGCGTCTGGAAGACCGCACGGTGAAAGAGCTTCGAGAACTGGCCAGCAAGCTGGGCATCCGTGGCCGCAGTAAATTGATGCACAAAGAAGAGTTGGTATGCGTGATTCGCCGCCGCGTTTGATGACTGCCTGAAAGCAAACACACGAAACGAGCGAAGCCTGGTTGTTCTGCGACCAGGCTTTTCTCGTTCGAAGGATGATCGACGCGCAGCGAGCGGTCGGCCCTGCACCACACGATTTATTTCTTCCTACGAAAACCGCGTGAAACGAAGGACTTAGCAGCAATCTCTGCATTTTTACTTCGTGTTGGAACGGGACATGCAATTAGTCCTTGGCAGATGCCGCTCGACGATGGAGGCGGTAACGCCTGCTTCCAAGCAGGCCCTCGTCGAGCGCAACCCAATCAGCCACGTTGCTCTCTGGTCGGCAGAACAGAGCAACGCGATTCCAAAGCCCTGCCGATTCCGTACAAGGAGAGGTTCTATGTCACGCAAAATTCCTGCAGTCGTTGCTGCTGCCTTAATGGCCGCTGGATGCGTCACGACCTACGTAAGTGCTGACGACACTCCCAAGGCTGATCCAGCCGTGGAGGTCGACACGCCACAAGTCGATGTGAAGGCCAACAAGCCTACCGTTCGCAACAACATCGATCGCACGCAACAACCAGCCAATCAAGTCTCGCAAGCGATGGTTGCCCATCGTGCCAGCAATATCCAAGGGATGGCTATTCAAAACGAAGCCGGTAAAGACCTTGGCAATGTCCGCGACATCGTGATCGACACCGATCGTGGTCGAGTGAAGTACGTCGCGGTCGCTTACGGCGGCTTCCTCGGACTAGGCACCAAGCTGTTCGCCGTTCCATTTGAAGCCTTCGACTACCGACCAGCTACCGACGATACCCAGGCCGTTCTGCTGCTCGATCTGAATGAAGAAACGATGCGAAAGGCACCTGGTTTCGACGCCGATAACTGGCCGAACATGGCTTCGGAAGAGTTCGCTGCTGCGATCGACAAGCATTACGCTGATCGCGATGGTGGCGTCAACGTCCAGGTCGGCCCGATTGGGGTCCGTGTTGACGGGAATCGTAACGATCGTCCCGCCGCAAGCCTCGAGAAGTCGGCTCACGTTCATCGTGCTGCGGACATCATTGGCATGTCGGTTGTAAACAATGCCAACGAATCGGTTGGTTCGATCAACGACCTGATGGTCGATATGAATAATGGTGATATCCGCTACGCTGCCCTTTCGGTTGGTGGCCTGGCCGGTATCGGTGATCACATGTTCGCCGTGTCGTGGAAGAACTTCGGTTGGAAGCACGGCGCACAGGACGATAAGGACATGTTGGTTCTGAACGTGAACCCAGAAACGCTGAACAAGGCGAAGGGTTTCGATCAGGATCACTGGCCGCAGCAGCCTACGACCACGCTGAATGGTCAGGCTCCGCAGCTCGATGACAGCCGTCCAGGTGTCAAAGCCGACATCAACGCCCCTGGCGTGAAGGTCGACGTGAACTAACACAGGAAGTTGACGATCCGATAACGGACTGTCGATTCATGGATGTTTAGTGATTGACCACACCTGAGATGGATTTGCGAAGTGGTTGTTGGGCCAACGCCTTGGGGGAGACTTCCCCTGGAAGCTCTCCCTCAAGGCTTGGCTTACATTTAACGAACTTCGCCTGACACGATAAGCACGCCCGCAATATTCCCGGCGTTTGTTTATATAGGGGAGTCCCCCTTCAGAAGCCCGAAGCCACCACGAGTGGTTTCGGGCTTTTGTCGTTAAAGTCGACCGAATTACCCCACTTCTAAGCGAGGGAATGAAACTGCGGGGCAGATGATTCCCTAAAGGCAGGCAGAAAAGATTCTTCGTCACTTTTAGATTGACGTTAGTTTCATTTTTTTCTTACACTCGACGGTCCCTGCCGGTCTCCTTCCTTTGGAGGCATCATCCCTCTCACCACTGTTGATGGGAAACCAGACCTATGCGGCTGCGAACTCGTCGTCACCGGACGTATTTGTCGAGTGTTGTCCTTTTGCTGATCGCCCCGACGCTGCTCTGTGCGGCCGACGCGATCGACACGAAGCAATTGCCAGGCATTCTGCTCGATAACACCGCTGCTGAATTGATGGGGCCATGGCAACCATCGATTCACACCAAGCCTTACATTGGCGAAGGCTACATCCATAGTGGTGTCCCAGGTCGAGATGAAGCGAGCGTACCGAAGACGCTCACCTTCCGCCACAAACTGCCCAAGTCGGGGAAGTATGGTGTCTACTTGGCGTACAACGCGAACAGCAATCGCGCCGCAGCCGCTCCGATCGAGATCCATCACGCCGGGGGCGATGCCAGCTTAAAGCTGAACCAGCGGGAAGCTCCCAAAGGTCCGGCACTGTTTCAGTCGTTGGGGCAGTTCGACTTCAATGCCGACGAAGAAGCGGTAATCGCGATTTCGGACAAAGATGCGAAAGGGATCGTCATCGTCGATGCCGTTCTCTTTGTTCCTCAAAATGAAATTGCCAAGCTCGACGCGGTTGCCAAGAAACTGGCCGAAGCGAAACCAGAGGCAAAGCAAAAGCCAACGAAAAAGAAAGCCGCCGAAGAAAAGGTGGCCCAGGTCGCCCCCGCTTTCGCCCGTCATCCGCGGACCGATGTGCAATTACTGACGCCAGAATCGCTCGATCAGTTGATCGCGGAAGAAGCCCACATCACCGACGCCACCGACCTGATCGATGACGAAACCTTCTTACGCCGTGTGACGATCGACGTTATCGGCCGCATCCCCACCGAACAAGAACGGGCCGATTTCCTCGCCGATACCAATCCTGCCAAGCGAGCGTTGATGATCGACCGCTTGCTCGACAGCCAAGAGTTCGGCGCCAACTGGGCGACCTATTGGAGCGACGTCTTCAGTTATCGAATCCCGCAGCCAGAGCTGACGTATCTCGACTATCAGGTCTTTCAGGATTGGCTTGCTCAGCAGTTGAACGAAGGAACCGGCTGGGACGAAGTGACCTACCGCATCCTGACCGCTACCGGCAAAGTAGGTGACAACCCGCCAGCGTTCTTTGTTGGCTTCCATCAGGCAAGCACTAGCCGGCTGGCTGGCGAAACGACGCGTATCTTCCTGGGAACGCAGATTCAATGTGCCGAGTGTCACGATCATCCATTCGTTGATATCCCCCAAGAGCGGTTTCATCAAATGGCAGCCTTCTTTGTGCGGACCAATGCCAAGCTGCCTTGGAACGACAGCAGCCAAATCGAAGTGGGCAGCAAAGAAAAAGGTGAGCATAAGATGCCTGACACGAACCAGGCGATGATGCCAGCGGTCTTCTCGGGCGATGCCATGTCGGAAGGTGCCAGCGATCTCGACCGCCGCGTGCTGCTGGCCAACTGGGTCATTCAGCCTGAAAACGCCTTGTTCGCCAAAGCCTATGCCAACCGCATTTGGGAACGCCTGATGGATCAGCCTTTCTGCGATCCGATTGACGAAATCACCGAAGAAGCAGGCTTCCCGAGCCTTCCTTCGGTTCACGATGCCGTCGCGGCGCACTTCATCGCCAGCGAGTACGACGCCAAACCGTTGATGCGCGTCATCTTAAATACCAAAGCCTACCAACGTCAGTTGGATGCGAAGGACGAATTGGCTGGTCAGTTGACTTCCGCCGAGCTGCGGAAGATGCGTGGCGACGTGGTATTCAATAGCCTGGTCACGGCGGTCGAACTTCCGAACGTCGAAGGAACGCCCATGAAGCCGACCGCTGAAATGCGATTCCCACCACCACCCAAGAGCACGCAAGACCTGGTGAACGAGGTCTTCGGCTACGATCCTTCCCTGGGCCGTGCATTCCGCCCGCAGACGATGCAACAGGCCATGTTCCTGATGAACAATCGTCAGCTTCAAAACCAGGTGAAAGCAGGCGATGACCAGCAGACCAAGCTGGCCCGCATGCTGAAAGAAACGCCTGACGATCGCCAGGCCATCCAGCGACTCTACGTCAATGTGCTGGGACGAGCTCCGCAAGAGAAGGAACTGGAGATCGCCTACGACTACGTTCAAGAAGTCGAGTCGCGCGGCGAAGCGTTTGAAGACCTGCTCTGGGCGTTGTTGAACACCGCCGAGTTCACTACCCGCAACTAATATCCGAGGAAGCTTCCATGATTCGCCCCTTTTGGAATTTAGTGGCAGGTCGCGACCATGTTTCGCATCGGCGTGGGTTCCTTAAGCAGTTGATGACTGCCTCCGCCGCAGGCGCCATGACCTTGTCGTGGCGCGACATGCTGGTGGCTCAAGCGGACGAACTGCGAAAGACCGGCAAGGCGATGATCTTGCTATGGATGGATGGCGGTCCCAGCCAGTTTGAAACGTTCAATCCCAAGATCGGATCGAAGTATCAAGGACCAGCCAAGGCGATTCCGACCTCGTTGCCAGGCGTGCACATCGCCGAGTATTTGCCCGAAACGGCGAAGATGATGCACAAGATCGCCTTGATCCGCTCGATGAAAAGCAGCGAGCGCGATCACTTCCGGGCAATCAAGCTGGTGCGAAGCGGCTACCCCATCAATCCTTCGATCCAGTATCCAACGTGGGGCAGCGTGGTTGCCCGCGATCGCTTCGATCCGACGTACGACCTGCCTGCGTTTGTGCGGATTGGCAAGCCACGGATCAAGACGCGTGACGTGAACAGCGGTGTGCTTGGTCCCCGCTACGAGTCGTTCAAGATCGATCAGGCTGGTACGCTGCCAGAAGATGTCTTGACCACCGTTCCCGAAGAACGCCTGCGTCGTCGACTTGATCTATCGGCCCGGCTCGATGCTCAGTTCGCCTCCAGCGGCGGGGCGAAACGCGTGCTTGAGAAGCAAGAGATCTATCAGCAGACCCAGCGGTTCGTGCTGAGCCCCAAACTCGAAGCCTTCCGTTTGGATAAAGAACCTGAAAGCCTGCGCGAAGCGTACGGCAAGACCGACTTCGGCCAGGGCTGTTTGCTGGCTCGCCGTCTGGTCGAAACTGGCGTCAGCTTCGTCGAAGTATTCAGCACCGGTAACGTCAGCGATCAAGGCTGGGACACACACAAAAAGGGCTGGGACGAAAATCCGAAGCTGGCCGAAGGGATCGACCGCGGTTACGCGACCCTGCTACGCGATCTCGATCAACGAGGCATGCTCGATAACACGCTGGTTGTCTGGATGGGCGAGTTTGGCCGCACGCCGAAGTTCAAGCCTGATGGCGGCCGCGAGCATTACTCTGATGGTTGGATTACCTGTCTTTCCGGTGGCGGCGTGAACATGGGCCAGGTCATTGGAGCGACCGATGACGAAGGTGTCTCGGTCTCCGATCGTCCGGTCGAAGTTCAAGACCTGTTCCGGAGCTTCTGCCATGTGCTGGGGATGAATCCTCACGACGAATATGTCACCGACCTCGATCAACCGTTGCAACTGGTCAAAGGTGGCGAACTGATTCACGAACTGTTCTAAGCGAACGGCCACTTCGCATCATCGCGATTCCTGCCTGAACTTCCTTCCTTGCTACCCACCGGTGTTTTATGCTGCGCGCGAATCTTTGCTTCGCGGTTCTTTTGGCGTTTAGTTTTCCATCTGTTTCAACTGCGGACGAGCCCTCTGATTTGACGAATGCCACAGCGGAAGAGGCTCGCCAGGTCGAGCTGGCCGCATTGCGTCAGGTCGCTGACCTCGCCCTGCTGCCGCCGACGTTGAATACAAAGCCAGGGCCAGAGTATCACGTCAAGAATGCGGACTACGGCATGACGATCGGCATCGAGAGAAGCCCGAAGGGGCGTTTGTTCGCCGCTTGGATCGGGGGCGAAGATGGGCCGAGTGCTTATATGCTGCTCGCCAAGAGCGACGACGACGGGCATACCTGGAGCGAGCCGGTCCTGGTGATCGATAGTCGGGCGAAGCACCTGCCGCTGCCTCGCAGTGTGATCGTGGGTAACCTGTGGACCGATCCCCAGGGACGCCTTTGGCTCTTCTTCGACCAGACGATGAATCACTTCGACGGACGAGGCGGACTCTGGGTTACCCGCTGCGACAATCCCGACGCCGACCAACTTGTTTGGAGCGAACCGAAACGCATCTGGCACGGCTCGATGCTGAACAAGCCGATCGTTCATTCCAACGGCGAATGGATTTTGTTCGCCCAGCTTCTGCAGAATCGCGGGCTGGGCCCCTACGGCGTGGGCGTGTTTCCGGAACTCGATCCGCTGCGAGGGGGCAACATTCTAGTCTCGAAAGATCAGGGCGAAACCTGGACGCGACGAGGTGCCGTGCAATTTCCGCAGCCAGACTGGATCGAGCATCGTGCACTGGAACGCAAAGATGGCTCGCTCTGGATGTTGGCCCGAACACGTCGCGGCGCGATGTTAACGACCTCCAACGATGTCGGAGCGACCTGGTCCGAGCCAGTCTTCCCGCCGCAGATCAAGCACCCGGCCGCGCGGTTCCATCTGCGTGAGTTGGCCTCCGGCAAGTGGCTGCTGGTTAAGCATGGCAAGCAGATCGACCAGAACGAAGGCCGCAGCCAATTGACCGCCTGGCTATCGGACGACGAAGGCAAGACGTGGCGTGGTGGTCTGATGTTGGACGAACGCAAAGGCGTGTCGTACCCCGACGGATTCCAGGCCCCGGATGGTTCGATCTACATTTCGTACGACTGGCAGCGAAGCAAAAAGGGGCACGTCCTCTTCGCCAAGTTCACCGAAGAAGACATCCTGGCCGGCAAACTAGTCAGCGAAGGCTCCCGCCTGCAGCAGCCGATCCTGAAACCAGGAAAGTTGAACGAGGACTAACAAGTTGACGATATGGGTGCCATGGCCACGGCCTTGCGTGGCCATGCCTACTCACGGTTCGTCAACTCCGCAGATATTCCGATCGGATATCGTCATCAGAATTCGAGAGTACGGGGACTTCGGATCGATCAATTGAGATCGGCGTATCAATCCCCGACTGCCATGCAGCGAAACTGGACCACGGCCAATCCGTTGCATGTTCAACCAGTCCGCGGCGGACCGGGTTTTGATGGACGTAACGAATCTTTTCGTGGACATCTCTCGCCGACCGTAGGTTGCGGTCGTACCCAGGCCCTCGCTGCCAGAAGCGAAAACATCGTTTCCCACTGGGCTGCAAGTCTTCTATCTGTGGCAAGAAACTTGGGGCATTCACTTTAAGCCAGAGTAATGCTCGTTTTGCAACGGATTGCTTGATAGTTGAAAGAATCGAAGAGACTTTGACATCACTGTGCGGTAACACAATTAAATGGACATGCTCGGGCATGATGACAAAGGCCCAGAGGTCAAATCGATTTCTTTCTCGACTCAGATTGACCGCATCTACAAAATACTGCCGCGTTCGATCGCGAGTAAGGAGAGGCAATCGTCGATAGCATGAGAAGGTCAGGAAATGGGCTTCTCCCTCAGCTTCAAAGCGTTGAATCGTTTTGCGATGAACAGTTGCCATACGTGAAGTATGTCGCTTCCAGATAGATTGAGCAACAAACTTTTGATCAAGACATGGCCACGCAAAGCCGTGACCATGGCACCCCAACTATCGCAAGCTTTGTTCGTCGCTGAATCCGGTGAAACCTTGCAGGCAGATCGTGTCGCCGAAGGTTCGTAGAGTGGTGCTTTGAAGCTGGAGGGCGTCTTCCATGTTCGTCAGGCCGTGGCCGCCGATGGGGCTGATGGCGTCGCTTCCGCCTGCGATCTTGGTGGCGACGAACGCGACGACTTCGTCAATTTGACGCTGATCCCACAGCAAGCCGAGCAGTTGGCTTCCCCCTTCGACCAATAAGTTCGTCATGCCACGCTCGCCAAGTTGTTGCAGAAGAGATTCGGCTCTGGCTGCGTGGTCCGTTCCTTCGCAAATGATCAGATCGCAGCCTGCGTGCCGTAAGCGTTCCAGTCGCTCTGGCCGGGCCGTCGACGAAACAGCCACGATCACCGGAGCCTGATCGAGGGTGGCGATCAGTTGGCTCGACTCGCTCAGCGATGCCTGGCTATCGAAAACAATCCGCGCTGCGGTGCGAGATCCTGGGGGACGCGTTGTAAGCAGTGGATCGTCGAGACGGGCCGTTGTGCTGCCGACCATGATGCCGTCGCAGTAGCCGCGAATGCGATGCACTTCCGCGCGGGCCTCGGGGCTGCTAATCCATTTGCTGCTGCCGTTGGCGGTTGCCAGTTTGCCGTCGAGTGTCATCGCCCACTTTGCGATGACCCACGGCTTGCCCGTTTTCTGGCGTTTGCGATAAGCGGCATTTAACTGCTTCGCTTCGTCACCACAAACACCCACCACCACTTCCATTCCTGCATCACGCAAGATCTTGATGCCGCCGCCTTGAACGCGTGGGAAAGGATCTTGCTGAGCGATCACGACCCTTGCCGGTCGAGCCTTCAGCAAGGCGTCGGTGCATGGGGGCGTTTTGCCGTGATGGCAACATGGTTCGAGGGTGACATAGAAAGTGCTTCCCTCCAGCGACGCGTCGCCGCAGTTGGCGATCGCGTTGACTTCTGCATGAGGTTGGCCGAATTGCTGATGATAGCCTTCACCAACAATCGTTCCGTTTTGCACGATGACGCAGCCAACCATTGGGTTGGGCTCGACATGCCCCAGCCCTTGGCGGGCGAGCTCGAGTGCTCGCCCCATGTAGTGTGCGTCGTCGGCAATGGCCATGGCTTAGTCCATTCCTGGCAGCCAGAGGCCCGACTTCTTTTCTTCGCCACCACCGGCTGGTGGAGCTTGCGGCGAAGGAGCTGCTGGTGGGGCAGCCGGAGCATCAGGCGTCCACAAACCGCCAGCCGCTTCCGGTGGAGGGCCACCCGCAGGCGGACCGCCAGCAGGCATGCCGCCCGCCATTCGGCCATCGGGAGTGATCAAACCGAATCGCTGCAGCACGCCGAAAAGTGCCTGGGCCGTTTGAGGTTCCTGGGCATGCTTCGACATCAGCGTTTGCATCAACTGCTGAGCTTCCATCATTTCGCGACGTTCGAATCGCATCGACAGCTCGGCAACCATCCACAGACCTGGCGATTGACCCTGTGCGATCGCTTCTGCCTGGGCCTTTTGCAGGTAATCCAAGGCTTCGTCGCTTTCGGTCGCGGTGCGAGCCAGCTCGCCATATAGCTGAGCTCGATCGATCTGATCCTTCAGCGATTCGCGGTTGAGCAGTTCGTGGGCGAAGTGCTCGACAGCCTTATTCAGCCCGCGAATGACGCTGCGACCGTAGGCCTGAACCAGGTCTTGATCGGAAAGTTGAGCCGCAGGCACGCGGTGCAGTCGCGTGATCGGCAGCGAAACGACATCCAGACCTTCCAGTGGCAATGGGCCGCCACCTGGCAGGTTGAGCTTTTCACGCAGCTTGCCGAAGTCGAACTTCCACTTCTCTTGCTGGCCGACCATTTCCAGCGTCAGCACTTCGGCTGCCAGCGGCAAACGGAGATCGGCATCCTTGGAAGCTTCCAGTGGCGACTTGCCATTGAGGGTCTTTAGCGGGAAGTTGACCCACTGTTCGAGGATGATTTCGCTTCGCTTCTCGGCCATCAAACGGCTGCGAGTCTCCGGCTTGATATCGTCCGGCAGCCGCCACTGCCAGTTCATCAGGTCTTGCAGGGCGAAGATGCGGCCTTGAACGTGTTCTTCAACGGTTGGCTCGATCGTATCGCCACAGATCTCTTTCAGCAGTTCGATCGCCTGATCGAAACGAGGACCCTTGGCCGAAGTGAATTCAACGCGTGCGGCGCGATCGGTCTCTTTACCGAAGACCAGCACTTCGCCCAGGACGCTCGAAATCGTGTCGAGGGTAAGGTCGGCGTCGGAGGCGGTACGGGCCTTGTCGAGCAACAGGTAAGCGGCACGTGGCGGTGGTGTGTCTTCGGTGCCAAGTTGCGAAAGGTCGATCGGCAGGTGTTCGGCCCGTTCCTCGACACGCAGCTTTTCGAGCAGTTGTTCCATTTCTTTAATCGGCATCGATGCGTTGACGACGTCGATCTGCTCTTCTTCCTGATCGGTCAGGGCCTTGGCGAGTGCTTCCGCTTCCGTGGCGGCCTCGAAATCGGCACGCTGCTCGGCAACGGCATAGGTGTGCAGCGTCTTGGCGGCGGTGTCGTCCTGGCCGAGGCTGAACTGCAGGCTGGCGATGTTTTCGAGAATTGCCGGATTGCGAGGTGCCCCAGCGCGAAGCTCTTCAAACTGGGCCAGACCGCGACGCCACAAACCTTGGGCGGCATCTTGCAGGGCCTTGTTGAATTCTTCCTTGCGAGGGAAGTCGGCGGGGCATTCGGCCAGCGACAGATCTTGCTTCAGGAAGATCGGAATTTCAGGAGCGTGATTCAGACGCATCAGCATCTGCATCGGCATGTTGTCGTCTTCAGGAGCCAGGTTCGACTGCAGCGTGAAGTGGCTGCGGGCACCGAGCACCTTGCCGGTCATCAGCAGCATCTGGCCGACGGCGCCGAAGGCATCGTACAGCGAAGGGTGCAGACGTTCTTCGGTCTTTTCGAGCGACGTTTGCAGCTCGTCGATGGCTGAATCGCCCTTGCCCAAAGCGGCTTCCAGCGTGGCCTTCAAGGCGTGGGCGGCGGGATTGTCTGGGTGATGTTCCAGGAACAAGTTGACCGCGGCTTCCGCGTGCTGTTCGTCCGACAGCTGCAGGTTCAGCACCGCGTTGTAGTACAGTGGAACCGAGTGGTTCGGGTACTTTTCCAGAAGCTTGCGAACGAATTCGAGACAGGCCACCCGCTGCTCTCCCTGGAGCATCCGTTCGATCTTCTCGATATCGGCGATCATGTCCGGGCAATAGAACTTGATCTTCTTGTTCGTGCCGCAAGGGGGATAGGAATAAGCGTCGATAGTCATGCCGACTTCCGTTCGTGAGAATATTGAATTGGCTTGCGAGGGGTCTTCGCGAGACACCCTGTCTGGCGGAGTGTGTCCGTGGGAAACTCGGATGGTAACAAATCTAAGGCCCGCTGACGAGAAGCTTTATGGCTGCCGGGGCCCCATCGGAAGGAGGTTCGTGCCCTCTATTTGTCGCATGGGATTCCGTTCGATTAAACTAGGTTTTCTCAGAAATTTCCTTCCTGAGCCCCCCTCCTTGCGTCCCGTCTTACGAGCAAACTCCATGCGAAGCCTTCTGATCCTGTTTCTGCTGGCCAGTCCAACCCTGGCGGACTTTCCCCAGCCCCACAACTCGGAACGCGACCAAGACGCCCAGCCGATGCCCCCAGACCAGGCGGCGGCCAGCTTCGAGGCGCCGGAAGGTTTTCAGGCGGAAGTGGTCTTCGCCGAACCCGACGTCCAAAATCCGATCGCGATGACCTGGGATGCTCAGGGACGTTTGTGGATCGCAGAGAACTATACGTACGATCAGCCCAGCATGAAGTTCGACCGCAGTTTGCGGGATCGGGTGCTTTTCTTCGAAGATACTAACGGCGACGGCAAACTCGACAAGCGAAACGTGTTTGTCGACGACGTTCAGCTGCTGACCAGTGTCGAAGTCGGCCTGGGTGGCGTCTGGCTGATGTGTCCGCCGAATGTCTTGTTCGTGCCTGACGCCGATCACGATGGCAAGCCTGATGGTCCGGCCGAAGTCGTTTTGGATGGGTTCACGGTCGCGAAAGACAACTATCACAACTTCGCCAACGGTCTTCGATTCGGTCCCGATGGCTGGCTTTACGGTCGCTGTGGACACTCGTGCCCTGGGCTGATCGGTGTGCCTGGAACGCCTGACGAGCAGCGGCATCATCTGGAAGGGGGCATGTGGAGGTACGATCCTCGGACAAAGCATGTCGAAGTGCTGACCTGCGGCACAACCAATCCCTGGGGACACGACTGGGACGAGTTCGGCGAACTGTTCTTTATCAACACGGTGAATGGCCATCTCTGGCACACCATCCCAGGGGCCCACTTCAAGCAGTCATTCACTTTGGACCCCAATCCGCACACGTACGAACTGATTGATCACCACGCCGACCATTGGCACTTCGATACGACCGGTCGCTGGCAAGACTCACGCGACGGGGCAGCCGACAAGTTTGGCGGCGGGCATGCCCATGTGGGGATGATGATCTATCAGGGAAACAACTGGCCGGAAGCGTATCGCGGCAACTTGTTCACCTTCAACATGCATGGCTACCGGGCCAATCAAGAGATCCTCGAGCGC
The DNA here is from genome assembly GCF_039541315.1 of Bremerella cremea. GTDB lineage: Bacteria > Planctomycetota > Planctomycetia > Pirellulales > Pirellulaceae > Bremerella > Bremerella cremea. Next base: position 2,836,211 of record NZ_BAABFZ010000003.1, read on the forward strand.
GAGGGAAGCGGGTACGTCGGTAAGCATGGCAAAGACATTTTAAAAAGCGGCGATCCTTTTTTCCGGGGGATGGATCTGAGCACCGCCCCTGACGGAAGCGTCTACATCATCGACTGGAGCGACACCGGCGAATGCCACGACCATACCGGCGTGCATCGCACCAGCGGCCGGATCTATCGCGTTTCGTACGACAAAGCGAGTCGCTTTCAGCGGCCACCTTCCGGCGAGACCTATTTCCTGAATCCCATGGTGCAGCAGCTAGAAAACAATTGGGCCCCGCGCATGGCTCGGCTGGTTCTGCAGGAACAAGCGATGGCCGGTAACGACATGACGCCGCTGGCCGACTTATTGAAGTCGATGGTCGAGCAGACCACGCCGGACCAGGCCATGACGTCCGATGCCAAGCATGCTCGCAATCGGCTGCGGTATCTCTGGACGCTGAACGCCATCGGAGCGGCCGATCCGAAACTGCTGACATCGCTGCTGGAGAACGAGAACGAACACATCCGGGTTTGGGCCTTGCGATTGCTGACCGACCAGTGGCCGCTCGATGGGATTCACGGCCCTGTCCCTGGAAACGAAAAAGAATCCGCAAAGGTCGAAGCCGAAGCGAAGGCTTTGTTGCCAAAGCTCGTTGAAATGGCCAAGAGCGATCCATCGGGATTGGTGCTGCTGACGTTGACTTCGACCATGCATCGCCTGCCAATCGAGATGCGAACGGCGGTCGCGGTCGAATTGGTTAAGCATCCCCAGTACGCCGAAGATCACAATTTGCCACTGATGACCTGGTATGGTCTCATTCCAGTGGCAGAGCAGAAGCCAGAGCAGCTGGTGGAAGTGGTCGCCGCTTCAACCTGGCCAACGACCACGAAGCTGATTACGCGGCGGTTGACCGAAGAAATTGAAACGCATCCTGCGGCCATCAATGCCGTTGTCGCCCAGACGGCGAAGTTCGAGCCTGCCAAGGCGGATGCTGTTTTGGCGGGTATGAGCGAAGCACTCCGAGGCTGGTCGAAGGCTCGCAAGCCCGATGCCTGGGACGCGTCTTCAACCGAGCTCGCCAAGATCGACAACCCTGAGATCTCGCAGAAACTCCGCGAACTAGGGGCCGTGTTTGGCGACGGCCGGGCCCTCGACGAATTGCGGGCTTTGGCCATGAACAACGAGGCCGATACGCAGATTCGCTGCTCGGCACTGGCTTCGCTCATCGAAGCAAAGCCGGACGACTTGCGAAAGATTTGTGAGAAGTTGATCACCACCCCCAGCGTGAATGTGGTCGCTGCCCGAGGGATGGCATTATTCAACGATCCCGCCGCCGCCGAGCTGTTGGTGAAGAACTATCGTCGTTTCCGCGAGCCGCAACGGCCTGAGGTGTTGGCGATTCTGTTGTCACGATCCAGCTTCGCGAATGTCCTGCTGGATGCCTTGGCAAAGGGGCAAGTCCGCAAATCGGACGTGACGGCGTTCCATGTTCGTCAACTGCGAAACCTGGGTGACGATACGCTCTCGAAGCGTGTGAATGACGTCTGGGGCGAAGTTCGCGAGTCGAGCGAAGAAAAGCAGAAGGCGATGGCCTACTGGAAAGGTCGCCTCACGGAAGATGTCTTGGCCGGCGCCGACATGAGCAAGGGACGTGTCGTCTTCAGCGGCTTGTGTGCGAAGTGTCATCGCCTGTACGGCGATGGTAGTAACATCGGTCCTGACCTGACCGGCAGCAATCGCAGCAACCTCGACTATTTGCTGCAAAACATCATCGACCCGAGTGCGGTTGTCAGTGCCGACTACCGGATGACCGTGGTACAGATGGACGATGGCCGCGTGCTGAGTGGGATCGTGGCGGAAGAAACTGACCGGACGCTTACGCTGCAAACACCCACCGATCGCGTGACGGTCGAAAAGGAAGGGATCGAAGCGCAGAAGAAGACAAGTCTTTCGCCGATGCCCGATCTGCAGCTTGGTGCCGAGCCGAATCAGGAAGGTGGTTTGCTGACCGACGAGCAGTTCATCGATCTGATTTCCTACCTGCGAAACCCGGCCCAGGTCCCTCTGCCGGAAGGGGAATAGGCAAGCTGCTAGCGTCGCGAGAAACCTCGCTTGCGGCAGCTTGACGCTTTTCCTACTATCCAGCCGCCAAGTGCTACGCGCGCTTGGCGACGGCCTGCTTTTCCCACATCGAAGATTGCTTCTGGCATGGATGCTCGAAGGACAACCACACTGCTTCTGATGGCGTTGCTATTCGCCGGGGGCTGTCGTGCGCTTTGGGAACCAGAAGAACTCGGCGCTCCGAGTGAACTGCCAAGCCGGCCGCTATCGGAAGACACCGTGATGCTCGACATCGCACGGGTCTCTCTCACCAGTCTCGACGAGACCAAATGCCAGAGCATTTGGGAAGAGATCGACGAGCAAGCTTTGCCCCTCGATAAACGTCGCGAGCTGATGGCCAACGGGTTCCGAGTTGGAATCATCGATTTCCATCTGCCGGCTCCCATTCGCGAGATCATCGGCAGCAAAGAAGATGGCAACAAAGGTCTCAACGGCGAGCAGATGGTGCGTGTCGATGGGGATGAAAAGGTCGCCATCAATCGTCGCCGGTTCCCGCGAGGCAAACGCATTGAATATGTCATGGTGCCGACGCAGTCCGAGTTGTCGCTATTGGAAACGGTCGATGGGACGTTGCGGGGTCAGACCTATTACGATGCCGAATCGAAGTTCGTGCTGAAGGGTTACCCTCAGAATGATGGCCGCGTCCAGGTGGTAGTTACGCCTGAGATTCATCACGGCCAGCCGAAGAAGCATGTCGAAGCAGGCGATGGCATGTTCCGCATCGAGACACGCAAGGAATCGAAGGTCCTCGAGCAGATCGAGTTCTCGGCCATCCTCGAGCCGGGGCAGACCCTCATCATCAGTGGGACCACCGAGGCGAAGGGCCTGGGGAAGAGCTTCTTCGAACGTGAAAACGGCGGCAAAACGCGACGTCAGATCATGTTGCTTCGCCTGGCGGGCACCCAATTCGACGATCTTTTCCAGAGTCGCGATACTGTCAAGGAAAATTTCCCCCTTAACGAAGACTCTACGGACGGTGATATTCCCTCGCACTTTGACGAGTCTACAGGGGATTGACCCCACGCCGCAAACTCTCTGATAATAACGACTTTCTGAGAAATAGTCGGGCTGCCCTAGGGGGCTTTGTGATTCCTCACGCAGCCATGTTATCGCTTTGAACCAGGAGAGACCTCATGGCTTTGATTCCCCTTCGCGTGCTGTTGGATCACGCTGCTGAAAACTCGTACGGCGTGGCTGCTTTCAATGTGAACAACATGGAGCAGATCCAGTCGATCATGGAAGCCGCGCAGGAAACCGATTCGCCGGTTATCGTTCAGGCTTCGCGTGGTGCTCGTAAGTACTCGCAGGACAACTACCTGCGTCACCTGATGCTGGCCGCTTCGGAACTCTACCCGAACATTCCAATCGTCATGCACCAGGATCACGGCAACAGCCCTGAAACCTGCATGAGCGCCATCGAAAATGGTTTCACCTCGGTGATGATGGACGGTTCGCTGGAAGCGGACGGCAAGACACCAGCCAGCTACGAATACAACGTCGACGTCACCAAGAAGGTCGTCGAAATGGCCCACGCCAAGAACGTGAGCGTCGAAGGCGAACTGGGTTGCTTGGGTTCGCTGGAAAGCGGCATGGGCGAAGCAGAAGATGGTCACGGTGCTGAAGGCGAACTGAGCCACGACCAACTGCTGACCGACCCAGAAGAAGCCGAACGCTTCGTTGCTGAAACCGGCGTCGACGCTCTGGCCGTTGCCATCGGTACCAGCCACGGTGCTTACAAGTTCACCAAGGCTCCTACCGGTGACGTGCTGGCCATGGATCGTATCGAAGCGATTCACAAGCGTCTGCCAAACTGCCACCTGGTGATGCACGGTAGCTCGAGCGTTCCACAAGAACTGCAAGACATCATCAACCAGTACGGCGGCGAAATTAAGCAGACCTACGGCGTGCCAGTTGAAGAAATCCAACGCGGTATCAAGAGCGGCGTCCGTAAGATCAACGTCGACACTGACAACCGTATGGCCATCACCGGTGCCATCCGTAAGATCCTGATGGAAAAGCCATCGGAATTCGATCCACGTGCTTACCTGACTCCAGCTCGCGAAGCGATGAAGAAGGTTTGTATCGATCGCATGGTTGCCTTCGGTCAAGCTGGCCAGGCTTCCAAGATGCGTGCCGCGAACCTGGTCTAAATCACGACCTGGTTCCCTCGAACAAAGAAGGGCTGTGCATCTCGCGCAGCCCTTTTTTTGTAGGTGCCTTCGACCACAAGCTAAGCGTCCTCGTTCGCCGTTGCTGTCTTCTTTCCGTTAAGGAATTGCCCAGTGGCTGTTCAACCGAAAGTGTTTCACGACCCTGCCCTGCTCCGCGCCGAGATCCGCAAGGCTCAAGCCGCCGGTAAGCATGTGGGCCTCGTTCCAACGATGGGGGCTTTGCACGAAGGGCACTTGAGCCTGGTCGAAGCTTCGCAGAACGAATGCGACGTGACCGTCGTGACGATCTTCGTCAACCCGACGCAGTTCGCCCCCGGCGAGGACTTCGAAAAGTATCCCCGAACGCTCGATGCCGACCTGGAATTGCTTTCACAATTCGATCCGGTGTGGGTGCTGGTTCCGGAGGTGGAAGCGATGTACCCGACCGGCAGTTCGACCGTGGTTCAAGCTCCCAAGGTGTCGCTTCCATTGGAAGGGGCATTTCGGCCAGAGCATTTCGACGGCGTGGCGACCATCGTGCTGAAGCTGTTTCAAGCCGCCCCGGCCGACAAGGCCTACTTCGGGCAGAAAGACTTTCAGCAGGTCCGCGTCATTCAAGAGATGGTTCGCGATTTGATCGTGCCGATCGAGATCGTGCGTTGTCCGATCGTTCGCGAAGCGGATGGTTTGGCAATGAGCTCGCGGAATCGCTATCTGTCATCGGAAGAGCGTGAAATTGCGTTGAGCATTTCACGAAGTTTGACCGAGGCGGGCCAGCAAATCGCCGCCGGTCAGCGAGACGCCGCCGAACTGGTGCGTACAATGGAGCAAACGCTGGTGGCAGCCGGGATTAGTAAGCTGGATTACATTGCCGTGGCCGACCCAACGACCCTGGAATCGGTACAGACAATCGATGCCCAGGTCGTTATCCTGGTGGCTGCTCGGGTCGGAACGACACGTCTGATCGACAACATGTTGTTCAGCCCGGTGGATGTTCCTTAATCCTCTTTTCCCCGATACCGATCGTGCAACGCACCCTGTTATTGATCCCCGTTCCTGAGCAACTTTTTGGCCTGCCTGTGGTGGGCTGGGGATGGCTGTTAATCGTCTGGGGCATCATTGTTGCCATCTGGATCGGATTGCTGTCGCGAAAGCCCAAGTTCCAGCAAGAGCTGCTGGGGCATCTGCCGCTGTTCGTGGTGGTCTCGGCCGCGATAGTCTACGTGTTGCCGATGCTCCGAGTTGAAGAAGCGGGCCAGTGGGGCTTTCCGGTGCGTGGCTATGGCGTGCTGCTCGTTGCGGCGATTGTCTCGGCCGTCGGCCTGGCGGCGTATCGTGCCCAGCGGATGGGACTCAACCCGGAAGTTATCTATTCGCTGGCCATGGTGATCATCGTCTGCGGCGTGATCGGTGCACGCGTGTTTTTTGTGATTCAATATTGGGACAACTTCTATCGTCCCGGCAATTGGCGGGCAACGCTTGGCGAGATCTTCAAGGTGACCGAAGGCGGAATCGTGGTGTACGGTTCGCTGATCGGTGCGGCGGTTTCGTTTGCCGTGTTTTGTTATCGCAAGCAAATCCCCGCCCTCGCGTTGGCCGACTTGATCGCGCCAAGCTTGATGATTGGCATGTTCTTCGGGCGGCTTGGCTGTTTCATGAATGGCTGCTGCTACGGCGGCCTTTGCACCTTGCCGACCGCCGTGCAGTTTCCGCCAGACTCGCCGCCATTTCAGCGGCATATGGAGAATGGTTCGTTCTATGGACTGCTGTTCGCCCAGGACGACGAAGGGGAAGTGCGGATCGCGAACATCTTGCCAGACTCGGCCGCCAGTAAGAACGACAAGATCGAGATCGGAGACACGGTACTTAGCATCAACGGATATGCCTTGAAGGGGCAGCCGGTTCCAGCGATGGAAGTGCTGCGAAGTCGCTTGATGGCGACCTGGATGACGAAAGAAGCATCGCGCGGTTTGCTGGAGATGAAGCTCAAAGATAAGGGCTCGGTGCCGCTGCATGTCGATGGGTTGCCGGCGCGATCGTTGCCCGTTCATCCGACTCAGATTTACAGCAGCATTAATGGTTTGATTTTGTGTCTGCTGGTGTTGGCGTACTATCCATTTCGCAAAGTGGATGGGGAAGTCATCGCGTTGACTTTGGGGCTCTATTCGGTCGCTCGTTTCCTGCTGGAAGTAATCCGAACCGACGAGTACGCGATCGGTGGAACCGGTCTGACGATTTCGCAGAATGTAAGCGTGGTGATCTTCCTGCTGTCGGTCACGCTGTTTGTCTATGCTCGGCTTCGGAATGAGCCACTTGCCTGGCCGCGCGTTAGTGCATAAGAATGGGGCATCTTTTCTGGGAGTTTGCTCTCGTTTCAGGATGCCCCCTTCATGCCGACATTTATTCCTGCCCCTTCCATTATCGAGGCCGCCGGCAACAAGCCGAAGGTTATCCAAGAGTTTATCGGTCACGTAAACTCGCAAACTTCTGATGTGAGCATCGCTCGCATGATCAGCCCCAGTGGCTGGGTCGAACCGGGGCAGACGCCGCAGTTCGACGAATATACGCTGGTGCTCAAAGGCGAGCTGACCGTGGAATCGAAGGAAGGTGTCCAAGTGGTTTCGGCGGGTCAGGCAATAATTGCGAAAAAAGGAGAATGGATTCGCTACAGTAGTCCCCATTCCGAAGGTGCCGAATATATTGCCGTTTGTTTGCCGGCTTTCTCGCCCGATACGGTCCATCGCGATCCTTCCTAGCGGCAACCTCGGCTGGAACCTCGATAAAGCTCGATGTTTCAGCTACGATGAAGCTATCCTTTCCTCGTCCCCATTGAGCCACTCGTCGCGGTCCCCTTGAGGCTCGTTGGTCAGTTTCCTGGCAACAATCACTCCTCATCTCAACCTTCTTGGCTAGTTCTTCGTGTCCGACGACTCGTTTCTGATTCAGCGCATTCTTCAAGGCGATTCGGCTGCCTATGAAGAGATTGTGCGCTGTTACCAGCAGCGACTATTCAACACGATGGTGCATATCCTCGGTTCCAAAGAAGATGCTGAAGATGTTGTGCAAGAGTCGTTTGTCCAGGCCTATCTGAAGCTAGGGTCGTTCCAGGGGAACAGTGCCTTCTATACATGGCTCTATCGCATCTCGTTTAACATTGCGATCAGCCATCGTCGTCGACGCAAGAAGGTGCACTCGATCGATCAGGTGCGGGAAGACATCGGCAACGAGCCCGTCGATCGGGGCGAAGGACCTGGGCATCGCCTGGAACAGCAAGAGAGCGTTCGCCAGGTGCATGAAGCCATCGGCAAACTTACCGAAGAGCATCGCGACGTACTCGTCCTGCGCGAGCTGGAAGGGATGGACTACGATCGTATTGCCGACGTGCTGGAACTGCCCGTCGGAACGGTTCGCAGTCGACTGCATCGAGCACGAACCCATCTGAAAGAATGTCTCGAGGTGATGATCGCCCAGTCCGAGCGAGGCACCTCGTAGCCTCGCCCGCGACGTCTTCGCCACCGGCTCGATCTAGCTTTCGAGTTCCGGAATAGTAACCTCGGCTGCTTCTGCCGACGGAGGTGGAACCAGTGGGAAGATTACTTCTGGCTTCGCGAAGTAAATGTAGATGCTGCTTACCACAACGATCAGGCCAATGCCGACGGGCCAGGCCAATGGCCAACTGGTCATGTCGACGACGCCGGCATCTTCCTGAACGTAAGGCGTATCGCGTGGTGCGACGACGGCCATCAGCAACTGGAAGGCAACCAGGATAATGAAGACCAAACCCAGGAAGTGGAAGTCATAGAACGACTGGTTCAGGTCGAACGCATTTCCCTTGGTGAGTGGCTGAATGCCGAAGTAGAAGATCGCGATCACGGCAAAGCCAGTGATTAGGGCGATGTCAGCGGCGATCTTCGGAGCACGCTTCGAGATCATACCGACCAAAACGACCGAGAAAATCGGGATGAAGTACAAGCCATTCATCTTCTGCAGGTAACCAAAGATGCTCTCTTGGCCTGCCAGCAGGGGAGCGATGGTCATCGAGACGATCGCCAGGATCGTACCGAACACCTTGCCCGACCAGATCACGCGATCGTCGGTGGCATCGGGGTGCAGCATCTGCTTGTAAACGCCCAGGCTGAACAACGTAGCCGTACTGTTGAGTGCCGAGTTGAATGAACTGAGAATTGCCCCCACCATCACCGCGGCAAAGAAGCCAATCAGTGGTTTCGGCAGGACGTTCTTCACCAACTCGCCATAGGCCTGGTCGTTGGCAATCGTGTCGCCATACAAGTGGAAAGCAATCAGGCCCGGCACGACCAGGATCATCGGGGCCAGAACTTTCAAGCCGCCCGCCATCAGCACGCCCTTCTGACCTTCCTTCAAGCTGCTGGCGCCGAAGGTTCGCTGAATGATCTGCTGATTGGTGCACCAATAGAACAAGTTGAGCAGCAGCACACCGCTAAACAGCGTGGTGAAGGGGACCGACGAAGTCGAAGAGCCGAGCGAGTTGAACTTATCGGGGTTGGCTTCCTGCATGGTATTTAATGCCGAGAAGATGCCATCGCCACCGACCGCTTGCAGACCGAAGTAAACAATCAGAAAACCACCCACCAGCAAGCCGAAGCCGTTGATGGTATCGGAAACGGCAACCGTTCGCAGGCCACCGAAAATCGCGTAGACCGAACCGATGATGCCGATCAACCAAACGGTGCCCCACAAGATGCCATAGTCGGCACCGCTCATGCCGGCGTCGGGAGCACCGCTGGCGGTTGCGTCCTGGGTAATGCCCAGAATGCCTTTGATATCGAGGATACCGCTCAGCCCCATCGCACCGGTGTAAAGGATGATGGGCAGCAAGATTCCTGCGTAAGCGACGATAAAGATCAGCGACGTGATTGCACGGGTCGAGTCGCCGAAGCGGTTTTCGAGGTACTCCGGAATCGTCGCGATACCGCTCTTCAAGTAGCGTGGCAGAAAGAACAACGCCATGATCACCAGCGAAGCACCGGCCAGGACTTCCCAGGCCATCACGCAGATACCATCTTTGAAGGCCGCTCCATTGAGCCCAACCAATTGTTCGGTCGAGAGGTTGGTCAACATGAGCGAGCCAGCGATGTAGCCGCCAGTCAGCGAACGGCCGGCCAGAAAGTAACCAGCCGACGAGCTATGGTCGTCTTTTCGGGTGAGAACCCAGGTGATGGCACCGACTAACGCGGTGAAGAAGACGAACGAACCAAGCGTAATGATCGTTTCAAGCATTGGGGCTGCCTGTGAACTATTGCGGGAGCATGAGGAGCGGGCAAACCTTTGAGGTTAACCCGGACCGACGAGGTAGCAATGAGAAAACCTTAGGAGCTTTTGAGAAATGTTGCGAAATTTACTAGCGCCTGACAAGCCCCTCGCATGAATTCGTCAGGCAGAATCTCGCGGGAATCGCCAGCATTGTTGGGGTGAGATACGGTTCCATCGGCCCGCAGCGAAGGGGCGATTTCTTTCAGTTTTGGGCAATCATTCGCCCGCGAAACCGCCGATGGAACAAATAGAGCCGTACTCTCGTCTAAATTCGGCTAACCACAGCGAACCTGCTTGGGTTCTGCATAGAATGGTTATAGGAACAACGGTTTTTGAGAGAGGCGTAGCAATGTTTTTTATCGTATCGATTCTGAAGCAGCAGAAGAAACAGAAGTAGCTTTCGGCTGAACCAGCCTACTTCTGAGGCGACCCGTCACCGGCCTCGAACTTCGGTAGCGGGAGCGGTTCATCTTCCAGGGGAACGAGTCGCATCTCGATCATCGCGAACTCTCCCACCAGCGGGATTCCGGTCATCTCAACCACGACGCGATAGTCGGCCGGAGCATCCAGAGTGATTTCTCCCATTTGCGTCGTCATCACCGGCTGATCGTTTTTGCTCAGCATGATCTTCTCTTCAACGAATCGCCGCTCTCCGATGTGAATGCGCATCTGCGCTTCTTGTGTCGGGCTTAAGCAAACGGCGTCGACCTCGACCCGGTAGGTGCCGGGAACTGCCAAATGAACTTGCCAGCTCGCCTGGTCGGCTCGGGTACGGAAACCAGAAATCCGGTCGCGATCGTCAACTTCCAGCTGCTTTCCGGCCAGGGCGGCCATCAAAGGGGAAAGCCGAGCGGTCCGGTCCGAGTCTTGTTGAACGGTCGCCGGCGGATCGATCTTGGCGGTCGGCTCTGGGGTCTGGGCCGGGGAAATCGACTCGGTACGAATGGACGAAGGAGTCGGTTTCGGAGGTTCTTCCGGCTTCTGGCAGCCAACCACCAGGCACGCGAAGAGACATGTCAGGGGAAATTTGAGCGCAGACAAAGTAGCAGTTTTCTTCCTTCCAGGGGGATTGGTTGCTAGAATAGGACCGTTCGGCTTTCGATTCTTTTCTCTGGAAAGTGTGTGTGGCATCGTCTCGTCCATCATACCGTTTGGAAGATATTCTCGCCTTAAACGCCGAGATTATTTCCCTATCGCGGGTTGAATTGCCGCTCGACCCACACTTGGGAAGGATGAGCAAAGAACTCAACGGTCGACTGCGTCGATTGGGTGAGGATCTTGCTCAGCGAATTCACGCCGGACAATCGCTCGACGAAGCGATCGAGGAACTGGGCACTGGCTTCCCGCCCATGTACCGGGCAGTGGTGACGGCCGGGTTGAGAAGTGGTCGACTGACCTCTGCCTTAGAAGACATCGCAGCCACCGCCCGACGGATTCAAAAGGTGCGGATCTCGTACCTCACGGCCTCGGTTTATCCCGCCATCATTCTGATTTTGACCGGCGTCTTCGGCGCGACGATCGGGATGGAGCAGCTCCACCAGATGCGAACGGTCTGCGAGACCTCGTACATTCCGGCCGACTCGCACATTTATACCGCCATCGATTTCTTCCTGGCACTGCGACCGATGTTCCTCGCCTTGATCCCGATCGGCACGCTGATGCTACTGTTGATCGCTCTGCTTCAGGTTTGGCCTTCATCGCTGTTTCTGGGCGATGGTATCGTGCCCTGGTTATTACCCGGTGCACGGAAGATCGCTCGCAATTGTCAGTGGGCAATGGTGTTCGACCTGATGGGCCTGTTGCTGAAGCATCAATGTCCTTTGCCTGACGCGGTTCGTTTGGCGACCGCGGCGACCGGCAGTCGCAAGATGACCGCCAGCGGCAACGAGTGGGCGGACCGAATTGAAAAAGGGGACGTGCATTCCGCTCCAGCCGAGTTGACGCCAATCAGTCGTTGGTTGTTGGCGTCGAAGCTCGAACCCGATGCCTTAGCCGAGAGCCTGTCTTTGGCTGGGCAGAGATATTTCGCCCAGGCCCGGCGCCAGAGCCTTTGGATCCAGAACCAGTTGCCGATCTACGCGACGCTGGGCATTGGAGGCATCGTGGTGGTGTTGTATGCCTCGATGCTCTTCATTCCTTGGATTTCTATTCTTCGCTACGTGTTGATTCCCGCTTAACCTAATCCCCTTCCCCGCGTTTCGTTCATGCAATCACCTTTGGAAGATTCGAACCACGATTCCGATCGGAATCGCGCGCCGTCCGGCATGGACGAGTCGACCGGAGGTTCTTCCGTGGCGACTTCTCCGCCGCAGAAGATCGAACTGAACGAAGAGGAATCGGCCGAACTGTTACGTTGTATCAGCGAGTTGTCGAAGGCGGGCTTGCCGCTGGACGAAGGATTGGATGCGTTCGCGGAAGAGGCCTCGCGCCGAAAGCTGAAGCAGGCCTTCCGTCAACTGGCCGCCGAGGTACGTGCTGGGGGCAATCCCCTGGTCGATCACGACCTTAGCTTCGTGCGTCTGCCGAAGTACCATCAAAAGCTATTGGTTGCCGGCATCCAGTCGAATCGCCTCGGAGACACGCTCTTCGATCTGCTGGAAGAAGAGAGCTGGCGAAAAGAATATTGGCGAGACCTATGGGCTGCCCTCTCGTATCCGATGCTGCTGGCGATTGTCACTCTGGTGCTGATCGACCTGTTGAACGTGTTCATCATGCCGATGATCCAATCGCAGTTCATGTCGATCTACGAAGAGTTTGAACTCGACCTGCCATTCGACCCGGCCATTTTCCAGTCGACCACCATTTCCTGGACCAGTTTCTTCTGTCTGGGCATGGTAGGCATGCTGCTGATTCCGGCTTGTCTAACCCCTGCCCAGGCCGCCATGCTGCGTCGCAGTTTGCCGATCCTGGGCAAGGTGCATTGGTGGTACGAAGTGCTCGACTTGTTGGTGAAGCTACGAATCTTAATTCGTCAGGGGCTGCCAATCTCGGAAGCGTTGCCGTTGCTGAAAGATGCTGTTTCCAGTCGACGCTATTCCGAACTGGTCGTCATCTGGGGCGAACAACTGGAACAAGGCAAGTCACTCGCCGAGGTTTGGCAAAATTCGTTCGATGTCCCTTCGTCGATTTTGCCGTTGATTCGCTGGGGCGAGCAAAGTGGCCAATTGGACGAAGCCCTCGAAAGCGCCGAACTGCTGTTGAAAGAACGCCTCGCGCTGCGGCGTGAGTTGATTCGAAAGATTGGACCTCCGTTTATCACCACCATCGTGCTGGCGGCGCTGTTCTGGGCGGCCATTCGTTTGGCGGTGTTGATTTCGCCGATGATCGATCTCATTCAAGCGTTGAGCTAAATGGACGTATTTTATCACCTTCAGAATCTGTGGATGGCTGTCCTGCTTGGGATGGTCCTGCTGGTTCTGGCTACCCAGTGGGATAGCACCACGCACGAGCAGCCGACGATGATGCGTCGCTCGCTGCGACTGTTGGCGTGGCTATTCATCTGCATCGGCGGCATGGGCTGGTGGGTTGGTGTGTCGGGCTTCGTGGCGATCATCCTGATTCCGTTTGTCTGCCTGGTGCTGTTTGGCTTCGGGATTCAGCGGTATCGCGTGATGGAGAATCGCGGGCTGATGTCGGTTGTTCTGGCAGGGCTCGAAAAAGGGATCCCGCCGATCGCCAGCGTGGTGGCCTATCGGCAGGAAGCAACCGGGCTTCAAGAACGCCGGGCAGGTCAGTTGGCCAAGTCCATGGGTGCCGGTATGCCAATGGTCGACGCGGCCCGCAAGTCGAAGGTATTCCTGCCGGCGGAAACGTTAATGACCCTGGAACTGGGAAGTGCCCTGGGAAGCGTTCCGGAAGTGAATCGACATTCCAAGCGATTCACCGGTGACGACACCGTGAACTATGGCAACCTCGACATCTTCCTCGGCGGCTTGATCACTGTGGTGATGGTTGGCTTCTTTCAGGTCGCGTTACTCACGTTCATGGAAGCGAAGATCAAGCCGGTCTTGGCGATGATTCTGAATGATTTCGATATTGGTTCGAGCACGTTCCCGGCGATCTGGGGCTGGAGCGAATGGTCGACCGACGTGATCTTGTGGTGCTTGTATTTTGTGATTCCGATTGCCTTCCTACTATTTTTGATGGTGGTGATGGTGCAGTTCGGTTGGTTCAGCGAGCTCCCCTGGGGCCTGCGTTGGGTGCATGGTCCGCTGAACGAATGTCGCTTGCTGAACGTACTATCGGTAGTGGTCGCGGCCGACTTGCCGCTACAAAGTGCCTTGGAAGTGATTAAGACCAAGTTCCCGGCCGACCGGGTACGGCGGATTGCCCGGCATGTGCACGCCCAGCAAAGGGCCGGCGGCAACTGGATTGAAGCCCTGCGGATGGAAGGCGTTTTGAATCGGGGGGAAGCGGCCCTGGTCACTTCGGCTCAAGAGGCTGGCAACCTGGCGTGGGCGCTCAAAGAGGTCTCCGTCGGAAAGCGTCGTCGGCATCTGCTGCGGATGGCGCCGGCGATAAAAATACTTCTCCCAATTCTGGTTTTGTTGGCCGCAACTTCGGTTCTTTTTGGTGCCATCGGAATCTTCCTGCCTATCATAAATCTGGTGACCAATCTTTCGTTGTCCACGGCGGGGTGGAACTAACATGCAGCACAAGGCTCAAAAATCGGGACTTTCCGTACTCGAGTGCGTCGTCGCACTGTCGGTATTGGCCGCGATGCTGACGACTGTGTTGTCGATTCAGGTGCTGCAGTCGACACGCATCGGCCTGGCCAAGCATCGCCTGGCAGCCGAGCAAACCCTGAACAATCTCGCCCAACGGATCCTCGCGGCGGAAAGCGGTGCATCCGTTTCGCCAGACGTCGTCCAGCAGTGGGCAACCAGCATGGAACAGGCACAAAACCTGCCGCCAAAGACCTTGCAAATTGCGATCAACCAGGTCGACGAGCCAGTCGCCGGACAACGGTTTGAACTGTCGTGGGTGCCTGCCTCGAAAAAGCTCCCCAGTTACTCGCTGGTGACCTGGCGATTCTCAGGCGAGGAACCTGCCACCGCCGACACTCCTGCCGAGGAGGCCCAGCCATGATGCGGTTACGAAAACGCGGGTCAAGTCTGGTCGAATGTATTGTTGTGATGGCGGTGGGAAGCGTGATTGCGACGTTGTCGATCAAGCTGGTGCATCAATCGCAGATCGAGGCTAGAAATGCGTTCAGTTGGATCGATCTGCAGCAAGGCGTCGTGCGACTTGAGCGACAGTTGCGGCAAGACTTGCGGTCCGCCGAGTCCGCCACGTTGCCTGAAGCGAACCGGCTGGAACTGAAGTTGCCGGAGTCGTCGATTCAATACGAATGGAAAGAAGGGCTCGTCGAACGAATCGAGCAGTTCGGCGGGGACGAGTCCGCCGGCAAGCGGCACGAAGGGTATCGCCTGCGTGGCTGTCTGTTCGAGATGTCGCAGCCTTCCGACAACCTGATTCAGTTGGTGGTGAAGCCGAACGTTGGCAAACCTTCAGCCGAAACCTATCGCATCGAGCAAGCCGTCGGGAGGCAACCATGAATCGTTCCCTTCAGCAACGACGTGGCTTTGTGTCGGTGATTGTGCTGGTGGCCATGGTCGCCGCGGTGTTGATCGCGACTGCTTCGTTGTCGCGTGTCACCACGCAGACTTCCAGCCAACGCCGCAACATCGATCAATCGCAGGTCGATCTGCTGGCGGAAGCCGGCATCTCGCTTGCCCAAGTCCGACTGGCCAAGGATGCTGCCTATTCCGGAGAAACCTGGGATCTGGCGGCCGGTGCCCAGGGCATGAAGTACCCGGCCACGGTCACGATTAAAACCTCGGAGTCCGGCCAACCCAGCCAGCGGAAGGTCGAGGTCGACGTTCAATTGGGAGATAACCCCGCCCGAACGATCCGAGCGAAACGAACTATCAATCTTTCCCTCCCTGAGTCGGAGCAAGAATAAATGACGACACGAAACAAACGCGGATTCACGCTGGTGGAACTGTTGGTGGTGATCGCCATCATCGGTGTCTTGATCGCTCTCTTGTTGCCAGCCGTTCAACAGGCACGCGAGGCCGCTCGACGTTTGTCGTGCACCAATCGCCTCGCCCAGTTGATCCTGGCCGTGCACAACTACGAATCGGCCAACAGCGTCTTCCCTGCTGGCTCGATCAACGACACCGGTCCGATCAAGAACTCGCCGCACGGATACCATCACAACTGGATCTCGGCGACGCTTCCTTACCTGGGCGATGCGACGACGTACGATCACATCGATTTCACCAAGAGCGTTTACGACAAGGCGCAGAACGGCCCACGCGAGCTCTATTTGGAAGTGCTCGATTGTCCTTCCAGCCCGACTAGCCGAGCCAATAGTCGCGTCGGCCTGTCGCACTACGTTGGTTTTCATAACCACTGCGAGCTACCGATCAACACGACCAATACCGGCGCGTTCATTTTGAATAAGGCGCTCTCGGCCAACGACTTCCGCGATGGTCTCGCGTTCACACTGTTCCTCGGCGAAGCGGAAGTGACGCCTCCGAGCAATCTGGGATGGATGAGCGGTACCCGTGCCTCGCTACGAAACACAGGCTCGCAGCCAAACGCCAGCGGAGCCCCGATTCCGTTGCCGAACGTTTACACCGACAAGGAATGGCTTAATACGCTCGAAATGTCTCCACAGGATTCGATGGATATCCAGGGGGAATTCGGAGGGATCGAAGAGTTTACTTCGGAAGATGACGAAGAAGAGGCCGAAGAAGATACCCAGGCCAAAGAAGCGAACGCGAAAGCTCAGCTTTTAACCGAGAAGGACTTCATGAACTTCGACGGCAAAGGTATTCCGCTGCCTTCCAAGGCGGCTGGAATCTTTGGTGTGATACCGAACGATCCGCTGCTTTATGTCGGCGGTGTTGGTAGCCATCATCCAGGCGGTTTGAATGCCGCCCATGGCGACGGTAGTGTCCAGTTCATTGCCGAGAGCATCAACGGCGTGACCTATCGCCAGCTGGGGCATCGTGCGGATGGTCAACTGCGCGTTGGTGACTATTAATCGAGGCCGCGGATGTTTAAAGGTCAGTCCTTTCCACTTATCTTCCTGATGCTGCTGGTCGCTTTCTCGGCGATTCTGGCACGCATTGCCATGCCGATCGTGCAGTCGTTTCAAGCGACCGATGTCTATGGTTCGGCCGTGGCGACCGATCAATGGGTGATGTGGAGTGCCGGCATGGTCGGCGGAGGAGGCATGATTGGCTTCCTGGTTGGTTGGGTGCGCGAACGATTCTGGCCAGGTGCCGTGGTGGGCTACGTCTTGGGCAACATCGTCGGCGCCATGTGCACTCCGTTTTTAGCGGTACCAGCGGCTTTAACGGCTTTGTGTGACTTGGCTTGGATCTTTATCTCGTTGCTTTTGCTCGCATTCGGGACGATACTGATTGAAAGGAAGTTTGGTAGTCAACAATCCGACGACAAATACGTGAAAGCGTTGGAAGATCGTCACGATGGATGACGATTGAAACCAGGAAAGCTCGTCTTGCCTGGTTGATCACACTTGGGGGCAAATCGATGGTAACCGATGCAAGGCGTGTCTTGCTGGTAGAAGACAATCCCGCCCATGCCAAGCTGATGATGCGCACCCTTCGAGAATTCGGCGAAGCGTTGTACATCGACCATGTGACCGATGGTGAAGCCGCCCTGGCCTATCTCTGTCGCGATGGCAAAGGGCAAGAGCCCAAACCGCTACCCAACCTGATCCTGCTCGACTTACGAATCCCGAAATTCGACGGGCTGACCGTTTTGCAGCGAATCAAAGAAGATCCGCAGCTGAAACAGATTCCTGTGGTGATTCTCACCACGTCGGATGCCGAAGCGGACGTTAAAGGCGCAACCGATCGATTCGCCAATAGCTATCTGGTTAAGCCGATTGAATACATGCAGTTTGCCAACTTGATGCGGCACATCGGTACTTATTGGACGGAACTGAACCACGCGCCCCGCAGTAATAATTAAGCGGCGTACCTGATTGTTTCCCGGCAACACTCCTTTGGCGACGGATCGCGCCGGACATCCTCTCGCGGTAGAATGATGGCAAGAAAGCTACGACTACTGATTGTGGAAGACGACCCGGCCCACGCCCGTCTAATCGTGCGTGGCTTCCGAGCCGAAATGGAAGACTTCGAGCTCACCACGCAGTTCTCGTTGAAGGACGCGCGGAAGTCGATCGACGAATGTCTGCCAGACTTGGTGATCGTCGATCTTTCGCTCCCGGATGGATTGGGGGCGGAACTGATCGAGCCGCAAGGGAAAGGCTCGCGTTACCCGGTGATGATTATCACCAGCCAGGGTGACGAACAAACGGCGGTCGACGTGCTCAAACGAGGGGCGATCGATTACGTCGTGAAGTCGGACACTGGCTTCTCGGACTTGCCCCGGCTGTCCAAGCGATCCATTCGCGAATGGCGTCTGCAGCGGGAAAAGGTCGAAGCGGAAGAGGCCCTGCGTAACAGCGAGCAGCGTTATCGAGCGTTGATCGATCATTCGCCCACTTCGATTGTGGTGGCTTGCGAAGGGAAGATCGTTCTCGCCAATGGGATGGCGCTAAAGTGTCTCGGAGCCCAGACGACATCGGAACTAGTCGGCAAGGTGATCGCCGACTTTAAAATCCCTGACGCGCACGAAATGGAAAAGCTGACCGAGTCGGCGGTCAGCGAACGGGCCCCGATGCAGATGAACGAGTACGTTCTCCAACGCATCGATGGTCGACCTCTTGATGTAGAGCTGATGTCGACCTCCGTCGATTACTACGGCCAAGAGGCGACCCAGTATGTCTTCCAGGACATCACGCTTCGTAAAGAAGCCGAAACCGAGATGCGTATTCGCGACCGTGCGATTGCCTCAGCGAGCGATGGGATCTTTATCGTGCAACTGGTCGAAGGGGAGATGTGCGTTGTCGACTGCAACCATGCCTTTCTCGATATCGTCGGTTGTCCTCGAGAAGCCGTCCGCGAAAACGGTCTAAGTGTGATTCGCTGCGACTCGCGGTACGAGGCACGTTTTCGCGTGATTGTGGCCGGGATTCACTCGTGTCGGCCAGCCCGCGATACGTTGCGAATTCATGCCAATGAAGACGAGTTCCGTTGGGTTGAAATATCCATTTCGCCGGTGCATGTTTCCGGAAGCCAGTTCACGCATGTTGTCGGCGTGGTGCACGACATTACCGAGAAGGTGCACGCCGAAGAAGAGATCCGGCGTCGCAATGCCGAACTGGCTCACTTCTTGCGGCTGACAGCGATGGGGGAACTGGTCGCAGGCCTCGCCCATGAGGTGAATCAGCCGCTCTACGCGATCTCGAATTACGCCGGCACCTGCGAGAACCTGCTGAAGGCACCCGATGTGGTCGACAAGGCTAGTGTGCAGCAGTGTGTTTCCCGGATTGGACAGCAAGCCAGGCGAGCCGCCGAGATCATTCGACGACTCCGAAATTACGTGAGCCGAACGGCGCCACGCGTCGAAGAAGTCGACATGAGCGACTTGATGAACGATGCGATTGCCTTGCTCGCGCCGCTGTTGGAAGAACAAGCGATTGAAGTCTCGATCGCTATAGATCCTTCCACACCGCAGGTATTTGTCGATAAAATCCAAATTGAACAAGTATTGATCAATTTGATTAGCAACGCGACCGATGCGATCGATGATACCAACAGCGAACGAATCATCGAGATTCACACAAGCCTGGTACAGAACAAAGACGAGTCACTGGCTCAGGTTTCGGTTCGGGACTATGGTATTGGGGTCCCACCCAACTTCGATGTTTTTGAGGCATTTCAGTCGACCAAAGAGACCGGAATGGGCATGGGACTCTCGATCAGTCGTACCATCATCGAATCGCACGGCGGCAAAATTTGGGTTGAACCTGCTCCCTCGCGCGGTACGATCTTTTTCTTCACGCTTCCCACCTCCATTCAACAGGTAACTGGTGATGTCGACGAATCCGACCGTGTTTGTCATTGACGATGACCCTGCGGCACGGGAATCGATTGGAATGCTTATTCGCTCACTTGGTCTTCAAGTCGAGACGTTCGCATCGGCCGAGCAGTATCTGCAGTCGTTCGATCCCAATCGCCCTGGCTGTGTGATTACCGATATGCGGATGCTCGGACTGAGCGGGCTGGAGCTGCAAGAACAGTTGGTCGAGATGGGCGAGCGGATTCCGGTCATTCTGATTTCGGCCCACGCCAACATGCAGATCGCGGTCAAAGCGATGCGTAACGGCGCGATCACCTTCCTCGAGAAACCTTGCCAGCAGCAGGAAATTATCGACGCCGTGAATGAAGCGATCGCGCTCGACTCGCGTTGGCGATTGGAATCGCGGGAAGCGACCGAGGCTCGCGAGAACTACGAGAAGCTCAACTCGGGCGAACGCGACGTCATGAAGCTGATGATGATCGGCAAGGCGAACAAAGTGATCGCCAATCGCCTGGACGTCAGCCTGCGTACGGTCGAAGCACGCCGACACAACGTCTTTAAGAAGATGGGTGTCGATAACATTCCGGATCTGACCCGCTTGGCGTTGAAGATCGACGAGCTGAAGGCCGAAATCGAAGCCAATACCGACAGCGGCGACGACATGGAAGAAGAATAGAACCTGACCGATTGGCTATTGGTCTAGTATCTGATCACGACTTTCTTTCGGCTGCCCGATCAGGAGGGCGCCAATGCTCAGCGTGATAATCATCGGCAAAGCTGCCACGGGATAAAGTGGTGGCGTTGGCTCGCGATTGAGATGGTCGCGCGAGACGAGCCAACTTTCTGCCCGGATCCAACCACTCTCGGTCCTCCGCCAGATCACCAGCGAGTTCGCCTCGGCACCTTGTGGCGGTGCAGGAAGCTCCACGCTGGTCCCCAGCCACAGAGCGAAAAGGACGAGCAAAAAGATGAATAAGACGCGAGCCACGGGTTCTACGATTCTGCGAGATCTGACGAGCAAGGTTCTACTGGTCAGATTGATTTGCAGCGAGTGTGCCGCGACGCCTGTCGTTGAAGGGCGTTTCGTCTTAACTTCAATCAAGAGATAAGGTTGGAGCTTCTGCGCATTTGTCGCATTCTGATGATGTGTTTTCTTTTCGCATCACTGACTTCATCGCTTATGAGGCGAAAAATCATCGTCTGACTGCGTTACATCAAAGACTTTTTGCATAAAGCGAGCGGTTCGCGGTTGGAAAGTTGCCCCAAGGATCGGAGTGACCTATTTATTTCACGTGTAGTCTGCGTTCACCGACAGCGACCGGGGAACTTATCTGCTTTCAAGAATGACGGGATGCAATTCAAGATGACTCAAAACAACTCTCTGAAAGACCTGCTGGCCGGGGCACAGTTGCCAGCACTTCCACAAAGCGCTATTCGCCTGCTTGAACTGGCTCAAGATCCAGAAAATGGTCCTGCCGAATTCGCGGTACCAATCGAAGCCGATCCAGGTCTGACCGGCCAGGTATTGCGCTTCGTCAACTCTTCGTACTTTGGTTTCTCGCGCGAGATCTCGAACGTGAAGCTGGCCATCACCCTGGTCGGTATCCGTACGATCAAGAACTTCGCTCTGTGGAGCGCGGTCTTCAGCCTGATGCCCAACCCCAAGAGTGGTCCATTCGATCTGAAGAGTCTGTGGCAAGACTCGCTGCGTCGTGGCTTGTTTGCCCGCGCTGTTGGTAAGCACCTCGGCTTGAAGGATGCTGAAGATCTTTTCGCTGCCGCTCTGCTGCAAGACATGGCCGTGCCACTGCTGGCCAAAGAACTGGGCGACAAGTATCGCGGCCTGATCGAAGGTCGTAGCGAAGGTCAGGCTCGTATCTCCGACCTGGAACGCCAGACGTTCGGTTGGACTCATGCGGAAGCAGGTGGCGTGATCGCTCGCGGGTGGAGCCTGCCAGAAAGCTTCGCCGAGCTGATCGAATCGCACCTCGATCTGGAAGACTACGTTGAATCGCCTGATAAAGAACCTGGCAAAGTCGCTGTTGCCCTGTCGGCCCTGTTGCCGGCGACCGCCGACGAATCTTGGAACGAACTGGATCGATTCCAGGCCGCCTACGACAAGGTGATGAAGGGTGGCCCATCGGTTGCCGAGACCTTGGAAAAGGTCGACAAGGACTACGAAGAATTCGCTCCGGTTCTGAAGTTGAGCAATCCTTCGATCACGCTGGTCGAACTGCTCCACCGAGCCGAAGCCAAGGCCGCGACCTAACGCATTGCGTTAGGAACGCGATCGACCGCTCTTCCTACCCGTCGAGGAGCGGTTACGTCTGAATCAAGAACTAAAAAAAGCCGCTCCGGAAGGAACGGCTTTTTTCTGTTTGGCAAAACAGGTCGTGAACGTTTGGGCTTACCAGACGAACTGGCCACCGAAGTAAGCACCGTGCAGGATCACGTCGCTGGAAGCTTGGACGTGATTGATGATTGCATAGTCTTCAAAGTTCTGTGGAATCTGGTCGGCCGACAGAGCGACGCCGCTGACAGCGACCGCACGGTAACCGCCCGAGAGCGTGAAGCAATCGAATAGCTTGTAGTCCAAGCCCAGGTCCAATTCACCGAGGAACGACACGCGACCACGCGAGCTGCTCAGGTTGAATTCGCGACCATCGTTCGGGCTGGCTGGATCGTTGACGAAGGCGTAACCAGCGGCACCGAACATTTCCGAGTCCTGCGTCGCGATGTTGCCGTAGATACCCAGCTTGCTACCCAGGTGGACGTTCCAGCGACCGTGCGACAGGTTGCCGATGAAGCCGACCTGTGGACCGATCAGGTTATTCGAGACGTCAACGTTGTAGTTGATTTCGTTCACTTCGCCGGTGTAGGCATAGTCGATCGTGTCAGCCGAGTACGACATCGATTCCGAGAATCGGAAGTATCGGATACCGCCGAGCACGCCAACCGAGAAGCTGGTGCAGCCGGTGTTGCACGAGTACAGGGTTGGATCCTGGAACAGGTTCAGTTCCAAGTTGTAGAAGTCGGAAGTACGGCGAAGACGATGGCTCAACGCGTTGTTGAAGTACGAGCTGACGTTGGAAATACCACCGTTGTTGTACGACAGGCTATGGAAAGCGTCTTCCAGAACGGTGTTCAAACTGCCGGTGACTTCGTTGTTGGTAACGGTGAACTCGGTGGAGTCACGGACGGCCCAGAAAACACCTTCGACGGCCCAGTTGCTGGCACCAAGGTATTTGCCGAGACGAACTTCGTAACCACCGGACCAGTCCATACCGGCATCGTGCGAGCCCATCACCTGACGGCCGATGTCACCTGTGTCGTAGCTGAGCCAGACTTCTTTTTCGAGGTCACGGTTCATGATCAAGGCGCCACCGTAAGCGAACCAGCGCGAGCATGGTTGGCAGCAGTCGCCGTAAACAGCTCCCAGCGAGGGATATCCTGAATTGCAATCGCCGGTGAGGCAGTCGCTCGGCGAGTAAGGGGACGAAGCAGGGCCCATGCTGTCCATCACCGATGGAGCGGGCTGATGCTTGCCTTCCAGAGCGTCCATATAGGCCTTATCGCCTTGGACTGGTTCGAGCGCGGCTTCCGGCTTGTAGCTGACCGGTTGAGTTGGCTGCGACCACAACTTGGCGGGCGCGCTTGGTTCGGCATAGTAGGTCGCACCGGGGCGATACGCCGAAGGTTGATACGGATTGCCCGGGGCTTGGGCAAACAAAGCGCTGGCACTTAGCAATCCTGCCAAGGCACCAGGTACAATTAGAAACGTCTTCATGACAAATTGCTCCACGACTTTTGCCTTGGGTTGCCGAAAGGGACGGTCCTCAAGGCTGCCAAACAATGCGGAGATACTGGCATCCGTTCCACACTCTGGCTTCCTGCGTCACACGGCGACCATGCCATGCGTGACCACAACCGTGTGGCCGTTAGCATTCATCGACTGCTGCTAGCGGCGTTTATAGGTGGATTTCGAGTTCGCTGCCGTTTTTCGCTGGCACTGCTGTCATAGAACCCGACTAATCGCTAGCACCATATCGCTAGACCGGGAAATAGAGGCCCGGGTGGGCAGTTGGAAGGCGAACTTCGTCGCTCATTTTTAGAGATGGGAATAGATACCCTTCGAAATCGACGCTGTCAAAAACTGCGGACTAAGAAAACTGTTTCTTCTGGGCCATCCGTGGGGGCGTTTGATCCATAAACCGCTATTGGGTAAATCGTTGGGGCCCCGGTACCATGCGGCGGATCATCTTTCTTCATTCCTGGAAGAAAGGATCTTCGGCACGGTTAGACCAGTCCAGGGGAACGGATGCGCCTGACACTACGAACCTTGCTCGCTCACCAGCACGGTCTTCTCAACGAGCAGCAAGCGGCAATCATTTCGCAGAAAATCGAACAAAGCCCGTTCGTCGCGCAATTGCTTCGGCACTTGCAAGATCGCGTCGGCCGGCGCGAAATCGTTCCGTTGACGATCGAAGCACGTGGCTGCGCGAGTCTCGATAAAGTGATGCGTTACCTCGATCATGCCCTGCCAGCTGAAGAGGTGGTCAAGCTGGAAAACGAATGCTTCGCTTCCGATCGCTTGCTGGCCGAAGTCGCGGCGTGTCACGAAATCCTCTCGCAGTGGCTTTCGACCCCTGCCCCAGTCGAGCCAACCCTTCGTCAACGTTTGTATGCCGTTATCCCTGGCACTTCCGCGGCCGTCGCAGGAACCGACGACGAGATCGCCATCGAATTGCCTGCTCTGGCATTCAGCAGCGAAGCACCATCGCAGCCGCGCGCTGAACGAAAGCCACAAGCCGAACAGCCGGCCCGGAAAGGCTCGCTCATCGGAACGATGTTTAAGCTCACCACGCTGGCCGCGTGTGTCACCGCATTGGTAACCGCTGCCGTGATGAATCGCGAGAAGGTTCGCGAAATCGTGCTTCAACAATGGGAACAGCAGCTTGCTCCAGCCGACACTCCGCAGCCCACCGCGCCGGTAATCGCTCAGCAAACGCCTGCCCCAGAGGCATTCCTGGCTCAAGCCATGCCCATGGAAACAACTCCTGAGGAGCCAGTCACGAGTGAGCCTCCGCGTCGTCTGCCGGAAGTCGCCACGACTGCGTTCCATATGCCAGTTGCCAGCGGTAATTCTTTGCGGCCGCTGGACGAGCATGCCTATCAGATCAATTCCGCTGCCGGAACGCTGCTGCTCTCGAAGGGATCGGCCTCGTGGGTTTCACGAGACCTCGATCGCTTTGCGAACGGTCGAATGGTGATCACGCCTGGCGGGCAGTGCCTGCTGAAGCGGGATGACGTGGAAATCGAAGTCGCGGCGATCTCGGAGCTGAATTGGACAGGTGAAATTCTGACCGTTCGGTATGGCACGGTGGAAGTCGCTCTTGAGGCCGGAGCTAAGCTGAAGCTTCAGATTGCCGGCCAGGACCTGGAGATGGTCGCCAGTGATTTGCCGGTTCGGGCTCGCCTGCGAACCTCGGCCGTTACTGCCGCTGGGATCGACTTTGCCTCGGCCCAGGGAAATCAGGAAGTCCACATTGAAGGGCTCGCAGGAACCTCGGAACTGCGTCTATCGAGTTGCCGTGGGCCGTTCACGCTCAAGCCGGCCCAACGAATTGCCGCGCAATTGCATCAAGGTGTTCGCTCGGAAGAGCCTGCCGCGGAAGACGCGTCGGAGCTGAGCGTTCGCACCGGGACCCACTTCGCGGAAACGCTTCAAACGGTCGACGATCCCCTGCTCTACTTGCGTGGATTGAGCCAGCGAGCCGAGATTGGTCAGGCCAGTTTGGCCAAGGTGGCTTTGGCTCAGGTCGAAGACGCCCAGTCGCTCGCCGCGATCTGGAGCCAAGGTCCGTATGAACTTCAAGTTCATGGATTCGATCCCCGGCAGTTCGTTGGTCAAGATCCGCACCTGGCTCGTTGCGTCAAATATGCTCTGGAAAGTCACAGCCCCGAACATGGCCCGCTGATCTATCGTTTGCTGTGTGGTTTCTCGTCGGATCAAATGACCGAGCAAACCCGCTCGCAGTTGGAGACTCTTTGCCAGCATCCAGAAACGGCCATTCGCGGATGGGCCAGGACCTTGCTGGACGATACCGATCAGGTGGCCAGTCAGCCGGCAACGCTCTATCGCTAGAGACGCGGACCTTCTGAGCTCTCTTTCTGGCGAATGCTCCCATCGTTGTGGGGGAAATGTGGTTCGAGCCCACCCTAGAGACACCCCTTGGGGTGTATATGGTTGAATTGACGAGATTGCTCGCCTTGCGGGGGGAATGAGGTAGAGTGAATATGGGACCGAGGTGCCGCCTACAGGTCGTTCTCGATTTATCAAAAAACGTTGAAAAATTGAACCGAAACGGGTGGTGGCTCCATTTGTCAGCTCGTTGCGTTGCTTGTAGACTGGGATGTTTCCGCTATAGCATCGATGATGAAACAGTGGCTAGTCCTCCGTCGGCAACGTCGGTCCCCAACCGATTTCCCACGCTTTAGCCCCACTTAGTCGGATCATCCCCGTCAGGAGATTTCAGACGTGCAAGTCAACATTTCAACGCGTCATGGTCATTTGAGCCCCGCTTCGCAAGAGACGATCACCGAGAAAGTTTCGAAGCTGAATCGTTTGTTCGAACGGATCACTGGGGTGGAAGTTACGATCGACCTGGAACACACCGAAAAGCCAGAAGTCGAATTGCGCGTTACGGCCGAGAAGACCGAGGACTTCGTCGCGACCGATTCGGCGGAAAGCTTGCTCGCAGCACTCGACAGCACGATTCACAAGATGGAACAACAGCTGCGTAAGCATAAAGAAAAGCTGAAGGCTCACCGTGGAAAGGGGCAGCAGCCTGCTCCCGACGCGGAAACGAACTTCGAGGGATAAGATATCGACCACGCTGGCGAAACCACGCTGGACATCTGGCACCGAGTCTCTGCAGCGACTTGGACCGGCACGGTCCATCATGAAAAGGAACCTAGCTAATGAAGTTTGCCGATTTTATCAGTGTGAAGGCAATCAAGCCGGAACTGGCGTCGAAGGATAAGGAAGCCGTTATCCGCGAATTGGCCGGCAGTCTCGTTGCCTCGGGCGATATCATGGAAGATAGCGCCGAAAGCATCATCAAGGCGATCCTCAAGCGAGAAGAGCTAGGTAGCACCGGCATCGGCCGTGGCATCGCTGTTCCGCATACCAAGCATCCAAGCGTCGAAAAGCTGGTAGGCACCGTCGGTGTGAGCACCGAAGGGGTCGATTTCAACAGCCTCGACGGTGAATCCGTTCACCTGTTCTTCCTGCTGGTTTCCCCTCCGGATCGCCCTGGCGATCACCTGCGAGCGCTGGAAAACATCTCGCGTCAGTTGCGCGACGACATGTTCTGCAAGTTCCTCAAGCAGTCTAAGTCGGTCGAAGACATCAAGACGTTGCTGGACGAAGCGGACAACAACCAGTTCGGCAGCTAAACAGTCGCATTATTCCTGGCGGAGCTGTCGAATCGGTCGGTGTTGGGGTAACGCCGACAAGAGTCTCTCGACAGCTCCTTCATACGGGGCAATGGTTGGATGGGCGAGGAATCCATCATTCGAAAAGTCGTCGTGCCGAATCGGCAGGGACTACACGCACGTCCGGCGAACATGTTCGTCAAGGTCGCGCTACAGTATCAGTCCCAGGTCGAAATTGCTCGCGATGGCCTGACAGTCAGCGGTAAAAGCATCCTCGATGTGATGACGCTGGCTGCCGAGCAAGGTACCGAGTTAACGATCATCGTGACCGGTCCGGATGCCGAAACCGCCGCGAATGCTCTGGTCGAAGTTGTCCGTCGCTTCGTCGAAGAGGATGAAGAAGAGGGCGAGTAGTCGTTCGCTGAAAGCGGCAGCTCGTTTCTCCCTAATCAAGTGAGTCAATCATCAATGCGTGTTCTCCAAGGGATTGCTGTCTCTCCCGGCGTCGCTATCGCAAAAGCGATGGTGGTCGACGACCAGCAACCTCGCGTGACACGTCGATTCATCTCTCGGGCGAACGTCGACGCTGAACTGAAGCGTCTGTCTGGGGCCATGGATCTTGTTGCTGAACAGATCCAAGCCAGCCAGGATGAAGTCGCCGTCGAACTGGGTGACCAGTATGGCGCGATCTTCTCGGCTCACCTGCAAATGGTCCGTGACGAGAAACTGAACGAGTCGTTGATCGACTCGATTCGCTACCGTCATTACACTGCAGAATATGCCGTTTCGCAGTCTTTTGCCCGCTATATCCAGTTCTTTGAACGGGTTCCCAATCCATTTCTGCGGGAACGAGCCGGCGACTTTCGCGACATCGAACAGCGTCTGCTGAACGTTCTGTTCGGGGCGGATGCCAAGAAGAAGCTGGCGGCCAAGCAGCCTTCAATCGTGCTTGCCAACGATCTGACGCCCAGCGAGATGGCGAATCTCGATCGGGTAAACATTCGTGGCATCGTGACGGAAGTGGGCGGACCTGGTAGCCACTCCGCCATCGTTGCCGAAGCCCTCGAGTTGCCAGCTGTGGTTGGTGTCGGGGCGAACCTGCGAGATATCCAGACTGATACGATGCTCATTATCGATGGGCATCAAGGCCGTGTGATTGTCTCGCCAGACGAAGAGACGATCGCGCGCTACGAGAAGGAAGTCGAGCAACAGCGTCAAACCAAAATCCGACTTCGCGGCCTCCGTGATTTGCCGGCCATCACCACCGATGGCGAGACAATCACGTTGATGGCCAACATCGAATTCCCCCACGAAGCCGACGCGTGTATCGAACGTGGTGCCAGCGGCGTGGGGTTATACCGGACCGAGTTCCTGTATCTCGGTCAAGATTGCGAGCCCACCGAGGAAGACCATTACCAGGTCTACGCCAAGGTGATTCGCGACATGCAGGGCAGCCCGATCGTGATTCGGACGCTCGATCTGGGGGCGGATAAGATCTTCGGCGAAGATCACCCGCCAGAGCAGAACCCGTTTTTGGGTCTGCGAAGTATTCGCCTTTCGCTCCGAAATACCGACCAATTCCGTCGACAATTGCGGGCCATTTTACGGGCCAGCGTGTTGGGGGATGTCTCGGTGATGTTCCCGTTGGTCAGTACGCTGCACGAGTTGCGGCAGGCCAAGATGTTGCTTTCTGATCTGATGGAAGACCTGGAAGAGCAGTCGATTGCCTTCAACCGAGACCTCAAAGTCGGCATTATGGTTGAAGTCCCATCCAGCGTGGTAATGCTGGACCGATTCGCTCGGGAAATCGATTTCATCAGTATTGGAACCAACGATTTGGTCCAGTATACATTAGCTGTCGATCGCAATAATCCAGACGTGGCCGCACTTTACAATAGTTGCGACCCGGCTGTTTTACGACTTATCCAGATGGCGGCCGACTCGGCCCAAAAAGCAAAGATCGATGTCACGCTTTGCGGCCAGATGGGGGGGAATCCCGTTTACACCATGTTGCTAATTGGCATGGGTTTGCGTAGCTTGAGTGTTACGCCGAGCGCGATTCCAGAGATCAAGCAGATTTGCCGCACCGTTTCCACCGAGAAATGCCGGGAATTGGCCGCTCGCGTGCGAGATATGGACAACGCTTGGGAAATTAAGCGATTGCTACGAGAACACTTACGGCAATTGTTCCCCGACGAGGCCTAGACCACGCCCGCCCTAATGGGCAGAAGTGGCAGCGACATTGAAGGCAATGCCCAGGCACTGCCTGGCAGACAAATCACACAAATACTTGTCCGGCGAATCGAAATTCGCTGGATCCCTTGACACAGGTTCAAGACTCGAACGCTTTATCGAAATGAAAGGCAAGCGGATCGACGGCGGGGACTTTTAAAAAGCCTGCCACCGATCTGACCCGATTTCACGCGACCAGCGACATACCCGTGGCCCAGCTACGTTGCTGTTGATCGCCAGGTAAGAGGCCGCGATCCAGAAGCCGCCAACCGCCAGAGCCCAACTCCTCCGACTCGGAGGACCACACAATAACCAAAGGCTCTGCAGGTTCCTTAGGCGGAAATGAGACATCGCACGATCCCTATCTGGCGTCCTACGAAGATCGCTCGCCTTGAAATCGCTTGCCCAGCAAGGAACACACTGTTGGAAAACCGGACAACCCGCGACATACCACTACAGATTGCTCAACAGCTGCTGCAGTAGAAGAACCGGACCGGACTCGGCTGCGGGGCTTCTGCCTGGCTGAGACAACATCAGTTGATACCATCCCTTTCGAAAAAGCTTTTCGCGGTCATGGACCCCATGCACCAAAGCGAGCTTTTCATGAAAAAAGAGATGCTGATCAACGTCTCGCAGCCGGAAGAATGCCGGATTGCGATCGTTGAAGATGGGATTCTCGAAGAGTTTTATCTCGAGCGCACCAGCCAGGAAAACTTCGTCGGCAACATCTACAAAGGTGTCGTCGTCAATCTCGAGCCCAGCATTCAAGCTGCCTTTGTCGACTTCGGTGTCGGCAAGAATGGCTTTCTTCACATCAGCGACGTCGAGCCCCAGTACTTCCGTCAGGGTGGCTACGATCCAGCTGCCCAGTACGATCGCCCTGAAGACCTCGCCGCATCGCGCTTCGGCAGCGATTTCGGTGATGACGATGAAGAAGATGGCGACGACGACGTCGAAGACGATGCACCTTCCAGCGGTGGCACGAAGACTCAGCAGCGTCGTGGTCGCCGTCAGCGTCCAGGGGCCCGCCCTCGCGTGAAGCCTCCGATTCAAGAGATCTTCAAGCGTGGCGACGAAGTCCTCGTCCAGGTCATCAAAGAAGGGATCGGCAACAAAGGTCCAACGCTGTCGACCTACATCAGCATCCCAGGGCGTTACCTGGTGCTGATGCCAGCACTGGGCCGCGTGGGCGTATCGCGGAAGATCGAAGACGATCAGGTGCGTCGCCGTTTGCGTAGCACGCTGCTCGATCTCGATCCGCCGAAGGGACTTGGCTTCATCGTCCGCACCGCCGGTCAGGATCGAACCAAGAAGGATCTTTCGCGCGACATGGCTTACTTGCTGCGTCTGTGGCGATTGATCGTCCGACGCATCAAGAAGACCACCGGTCCTTGCGAGATCTACGAAGAAAGCGACATGATCATCCGCACGATTCGCGATATCTTCGCGGCGGATGTCGACGCCATTTACATCGACCGTAAAGAACAATACGAAGCGGCCAAAGAGTTCCTGCAACTGGTCATGCCGCGTTTCGTCGATCGTTTGCAGCGACACGACACCAAGGAAGCGTTGTTCCGCAAGTACAACCTTGACGAAGAGATCGCCAAGATCCACCAGCGTGAGGTTCCTTTGTCGCGCGGCGGTTCGATCGTGATCGATCAGACGGAAGCCCTGGTTGCTATCGACGTGAACAGCGGTAACTTCCGTTACGACGGCTCCTCGGAGGAAGCGGCCTATCAGTTGAACCTGATGGCAGCCAAGGAAATCGCTCGTCAGCTACGTCTGCGTGACTTGGGCGGCGTGATCGTCAACGACTTCATCGACATGCGTCGTGAAAAGCATCGTGCGAACGTCGAGCGAGCCCTGAAGGACGCCGTGAAGCGTGATCGGGCTCGGACCAAGATCTTGCGAACCAGCCCATTTGGCTTGGTCGAAATGACGCGTCAGCGCGTCCGACCGAGCCTCAAGCGAAGCATCTTCCGCGACTGCCCATGCTGCAGTGGCCGCGGTGTGGTGAAATCGTCGGAAAGCATGGCCATCGAGGTGACGCGTGTTCTGATTGCCGCAGCTCAGCAGCCAAAGGCTTCGCTGATCAACTGCCGCGTCAACGAAGAAGTGGCAGCCTATCTGAACAACAAGAAGCGTCGCGAAATCGCCCAGATTGAAGACGACAACAGCGTGGTGGTCCACATCATCGGCAGCGAATCGGTCTTCCCCGAGCATGTCGAAGTGGAATGCAAAGATGCCGAGGGACGCCGCATCTACATGGCCGACCCTCAGGAAACGGCCCGCAACGGCCGTCGGTAAGTCTTTGGCTTGCCGTGAGTTAGGTTAATACCCTCTGCCGCATGTTTTGCCACGGCAGAGGGGCCTGTGGCAGATTGCATCCGGCGGTCGCGGACGACCGCTGAAGTTGCAAGAAATCGCCGGGGAGCCCTCGACAGTTGCCGTGTTTGTCGGTAAATTGTGTGGTTTCCCCTGAACCCATTTGCCCCGCCTGGGGCCGTTCAAAATATAGAACCACGATTGGATTCAATCGGATGTACGCGATCATTCAAGAAGACGGTAAGCAAATCAAAGTCGAACAAGGCCAGGAACTCCGCATCGATTACCGTGTGGAAGCTTCCGCTGGCGACGCCCTCACGTTTGAAAACGTCCTGCTCGTGTCGGGCGAAGGCGGCGTGAAGATCGGCAAGCCAACCGTCGCTGGTGCTTCGGTCACCGCAGAAGTTCTGGGTGTCGTCCAGGGCGAAAAGCTGACCATTCAGAAGTTCCGTCGTCGTAAGAACAGCAAACGTAAGACGGGCCATCGTCAGGTCTACACCAAGGTGAAGATCAACGAGATCGTCGCTTAGTTCGACGTCGAACAACGCACAAAACAAAAGAGCCGCGAGCACATGTTGCTGGCGGCTTTTTTGCTGCGCTAATCGCAACTTCACAAGCCGATGAAATTCGCACGATCGGTATCGTGAAGAAAATCGAAAAAAGACTAGCCAAACCGTTCTGGGGTCGATAAGTTATTCCCCATGCGAGAGGGTACCACCTCTGGGGCGAGCAATCGAAAGCCCAAGGGAGACAAGCTTTCGAAGGTCAAGGCTGACCTGGTTTGCATTTGCCCATACGCTGCCATGCGACCGTGACAGGAGGTTGCCAAACGCATCGAGCCTGAACTTTGGGGGATGGATTCGGCTAAGCAAATTTCTTCAGCTCGACTGTGATGTTGACAGTACCCTGCAGTATTCACCCTACCGCAGGGTACTGTTGTTTCTTGATCGCTGCTTGGTCTTCGTTCTAAGACGCATACCACGCCCAGAATGGGTTCCAGAACAGCATCACTCCGACGACCGTCGCGAACATGCTGCTCGCCAGCACAGCTCCACTTCCGACGTCAAGCGCTCGTTTGAGGTGTACGTTGAACTCTTGGTCCACCGCCCGGGCCATCGATTCGAGCGCCGTGTTGAGAAGCTCGGCAACCAGAACCAGCCCGATCGTCAGCAAAAGGATCGCCCAACGAACCTGGTCGAACTGAAGCAGCCCTGCGGCCGCGATGGCGATCGCCGCCAAGGGGAGGTGAACGGAGAAGCTGGTCTCGGTGCGGATTGCCCAGAAGATGCCTGAGAAGGCGAGGCGGAACTTGCGAAGCCAGCCGCTGGGTGTCGGGTCGTTCTTCATCCGCTGCCGGTCCCCTGCTCCGAAGTTTATTCGAGCCCGTAAGCTCCCAGCGGCGGAATCGGTTCGCCGTTGATCTTGCTGTACTGGCCCGAGGCGAAGAAGCGTGGTTCGATATTGATGCCGATGCCGACATTGTTTCGGCTGTTGTCGACCGTGAAGTTCAGCGTTACGAGGCTCGACTCGCCGATCCGCGTCAGGAAGACGTTCTGGCCGAGGTTCGTGTTACCCGTCAGATCGTAAGCAGTACCCAGGCCGCCGAACCACTTGTCGCTCAAGCGATACTGCAGCGAAGCCAGGATCAACTGGCTCTGGAACGGCTGCACCGTGTTGGTGTAGCTGAGGTACAAGTTGCCGACCTGGGTGCGGTTGATCGCGCTGCCGATGGTGACCGTCTGCAGGCCGTCGTCGAACAGGTCCCAGAAACCATTCGAGAACACCGACAGGCGGTTGCCGACTTGCCAGTTGAACTGGTAGTTCAGCAGGCCGACCGTTTCGCCGAAGTTGTCGCGGTCGGCGTCCGGGAAGATCGTTCCGCCGACGTCGAGCTTGACCCAGTCGATGATCTTTTCGTTGCCTGGTCCACCACGCTTGGTCTGCCAGGTCTGTCGCAATTGAAGCTGAGCGGCGGTCATGTCGTCGGCGATTTCGCTGACCGACGAAGTGACCTGGCCTTGCTGGTTGGTACGGTACGCGTAGTTTCGCGGATCGACCTGCCATGGGACCGGCACCCCGGCTGGCAGGCCATACGTGTCGACGCCGAAACGTCGCTGGAATGCTTCCTGCGAGTCGTCATTCAGTTTGTTGTAGATGGCGACCCGCGAGAGGTCCTGGCTCGAGTCGGCATAGTACATGTCGCCATACAGCGTCACCTTGTGGGCGATGCCGTTGATGTTCAGCAGTTGGCTTTGAATCTGGCGGTTCACGCTCCAGGCCATGATGCTGCCACGGATACCCCCTTGGGCATAACCACGCAGCATATCGTCGCCGTTGATGTCTTGGGCCTGGTAGGTGACGTCACCCAGGGCATAGGGAACGACCTTCGAGCCGAACAGTTCCAGCGGCATGTCGATCTCGTGACGACTCGAACCAACGATCCCTTCCGAGTCTGTTTCGTACGGCAGGGCCGACCATTTCGCCAGTTCCGTTGGATCCTCAGGCGGCGAAGACGGACGAAGGCGGGCATAACCGATCGTTGAGTGCGAGAAATAGGTCAAGCGATCGAACGCCAACGGTTGGCCCAGCATGTAGTAGTCGAGCTTCGGCAGCCATTCGGTCTGCATAAAGAAGTCGTTGACCCGGTTGGCTCCCTGGATATTGAAGCTTTGGTTGCCGACCAGTCGTTTCAGCTCGAAACGGGTATCAAAGTCTTTCTGGGTGTCCCAGTCTTTTTCGTAATACGACTCGAGGAAGTTGCGGTCCGAGATCACCCCCAACTCGCCGGTGAACTGGAAGTCCCAGAACGTCATCTGGCGATGTCGGCCCCAGACGCGTCCACGGAAGTCAGTTTCTGGTGGAATGTCTCGACGATCGGCACCCAGGTTATCGGTGCCGGTATCGTAGATCGCCCACGCATCGAGGAAGCCGGTGGCTGGATTGTTGAAGTACGGGAAGAACGTGTTGTTGAAGTTGAATCGCGTTCCGACACCCATGCCGCGATCGGAGAGGTAGTCGAGATCGGTCAACCATTCGGTTCCTTCCCACGGATCCTCGATACCGAAGACCTCGTAGTTGTCGAACTCGGTCAGGACCTGGAAGCCGAAGACACCATCGTTCTTGAAGCTGATCTTGTTCAGGTAGAACACCGGATCGTTGATATCGGCCGACAAAACGGGCCAATAGAAGACCGGCGTGCCGCCCACATACAGCGTGTTGTTCCTTGAAGTCGCCAGCCGCTTGTGATCGATCTTGGGTTGGCCGGTGATCGGGTCGATCTGGGCTTCGCCGAGGCGATTGGTGACGACCGATTCCTGGTCGGTGTATTCAATTTGATTCGACTGGAACCAATACCTTGGCACGCCCATACGACTTGTGGTGATCGCCGCCCCAAAGGCCTGATACCGCGACGGATCGACTTGCTGCAGCACGTCCGCCTTCAAACGAACAAGCCCCTGGTACTCGGGCACCGGGGTGAGCAGTTCGGCTTTGAGGATCGTGCCATACTTCTGCGCGACGTTGTAATACATGCGCTCGGCATAGACGACTTTCTCTCCCTGGCGGAAGACGACGTTTCCTTCCAGGTAGACCTCGAACTCGCCATCGCCAACAATTCCGTCGGTCGTACCGAGCCCCTCGAGTCCTTGCTTCGACCAGATGATGGCTCGGTCGGCGAGGAGGCTTACCGAGTTCAGTTCGCCCAGGCCATCGATCATCAGGTTCATCCCTTGATCGAAACGGCCGATCGTTTCGCCCGTGTTCGGATCGGTTTCGACATCGACATGGAAGCCGGTCGAATAACGCTGTGACAAGCGAACACGGATCTGAGGCTGCGGGGCCGCGAATGCCGGTGGCATCGGATCGCCAGCTTCAAACTGGATCTGCTGGATCGGGGCCTCGATGGCCTGTTTGGGGGCGTAGTCTTCGTCGGAAGGCTGGGCGTTCTGTCCGCGATGGTAAATCGCCGGAGCGACCGCCGGCGGAGCCTTCGTCGTATCGACTGGCAACTGAATACGCGAGGTCGTGAAGAACTGACCGAGCCAGGTCGAGTCTTCCACCGAGGCTGGCCCTTTGGCGTCACGCCAGGTGACGTTCGCTTTGTTCTCGAGGTAGACCGTGACTTTGTGCGGCACCAGTCGGAATGGCTGGGCATACTCGATCCATAGCACGGCGTCTTTGGCTTTGGCGATCGTCTTGCCTTGGACGATTTCGCAGTCGCCATGCAAGATCCACACTTCTTTGTCGCCATCTTGCCAATGCCGGGCATCGTCGGCTCGGACATAAATCGGCCGGGTAACATCTTCGTAAGGAAGGTGAATTTCGGCGGAAGCAACTGCCGATAGAAGGGCCAACACCACCAGCGATGCGCACATCTTGAGCGCACGCGTGAAGCACGCGGAACCACGCATCGAAATCATCGAGTGCGTCTTCGGACTTTTCCTGCGAGGGGGGAACAGGGTCCTGGCTTCCTTGCCGCTTGACTCTGAATGTTGGTCATTCCCGACGTGCCGTTATGCTTGCGAGCGGCACCCCGAGACTTTAAAGCGGGGCGGATTATAGGGATGCGTCTTGACCAGGGCAAGCCAGCTTCAGGCCATTTAACGGGGCGAGCGGCGGCGAAGAATCAGCTCGATGCCAGCACATGCTAGCACCGCCAGGATTGGCACCAGCGGAGAACGCATCCGCATGTTACTCCAGAAGAAGAGATGAACCAGCGTGAAGCTGCCCATTAAGGTCAGTGCCGCAATCCAGCCCGGCCGTAGAAGCTGCTTGCCAAGTCCGATTAGCCCGGCAATTACGAGGGAAAATTGCACCAGATACCATGCCCCGATCGCGTAACGCATGGCAGCACGCTTGCTGCTTTCATCTACGCTCAACGCATTCGGAAGTGGTCGCCAGAACATCCCCAGTCGGACCAGCGAGCTGTAGGCTGCCATGCCCGGATCGGCCTGCATCGTCTCGATTGCCTCGGCATAAGCAGCCCGATCACGAGCTAATTCGCTAGCAGAAGTACCATCGTAAGGATGGCGTTTGGCGAATTTCTGGTGGAACTCGGTGTTGTCCCAGACCGGCGTGTCACCGGAACGAAGGTACTCGTAATACGACTCGTTGTTCCCCCACAACAGCGTGTGCCCCCCGTGACTGGTTCCCAGGACCGGAGCATCAAACACCATCCAGTTACGGACCACCCAGGGTGCCATCAAGAAGAGGATCGTCAAACCATACGCAGCAATCGATGTAAATCGCAGCTTCCAGCTAAACCGGCAGGCCAGCAGGGACAGCGGGATGAGGGCACCCCAAATCAGGAAGGTGGGCCGGCAGAAAATCGCCAGGGCCACCGCCCCGGCGACGTTCATCCCTTGGATGGTCAGATCTCGGCTGGTGGGAGCGGGCTCGGAGGTTTCCCCAGTCGAAGCCAGGGCTGAAACAGCAACGAGGGTCAAAATCGCCAGGCAGGTTGCCAGCGTTTCCGTCATGACCAGCGTCGATTGATTGAGCAAGATCGGATCGACCGCCACCAGCAGCGCCGCCAGGCTTCGCCAACGGCTAAGCCCCATCTGGATTGTCCAGAAGAACGTCAGGCCTACCGTGATCAGTCCGACAATCACGTGCAACCCCATGACTTCGCTCGGCAGAACATGCCGCGAAATACTCGTAATAGCCAACAGAAGGGGATACAGCGGCGGTCGAAATGCGGTCGGCTCGACCGGATCGGACGTGGTAAACGAGTGCAGCTGGATGATGTTATTGGCCAGCAAGCGGTAGCTGTCGGGGTCGTCGCGGAAGTTATCCATCTGGACGAGACCGATTCCCCCACGAATCAGCAGGGCCAGCACCAACACCAGGTACCACTGCCAGTCGAGCCACACACTTTCGCGGCAGGGCGTGGTGGGTGTGGGATCTGGGGTGGAATCCATCGTGCAGACCGATCAGAAGAAGCCGACTCGTATGAAAAGGGGGACTTCGTAGAATATACCAGACGTTTCACCCCGGTGACGACAACCGCCCTAGGTAAGGATTCGTAGTGAAAAGCTTGTTCGAGAAATGGATCGCTCTGCGTTGGCCCCTGTTATTGGTTGGTATTTTGCTGACCGTTGGGGCTGTGTTTCTCGGACACGACCTCTCATTTGATCGCTCGATCGAGAACATGTTCGCCGCCGACGATCCGCTGATCGAATCGCACAAGCGGTTCAATCGCATCTTCGGTGGTAACGAAGTGATCATGGGGGTCTATCAAGATCCGGAACTATTCAACGCCGATGGCAGCGGCCTCGATCGCGTTCACCAGGTTCGTCTGCAGATCGAAAAGCTCGACGGGATTCGCGAAGTTCTGTCGCTCGACCGAGAGCTGACCCGCGACTTTGTCATCGATCCCGACTCCGACGCCGGGGATCAATTGAAAAAGCTCTTCGCTGGCTATACCCACAACGACAATGGAACAATTGTCGCGTTGCCGATCCAATTGACCCCCAAAGATGAAACAGAGGTCGATCGAGCGGAACTGATTCGCAAGTTGCGAGCGATCTTCGCGGAACTTCCCGGTGGTATGGTTACCGGCGAGCCTGTGATGGTGGTCGATGGATTCCAATACGTCGAAGAAGATGGGGCACGACTCGGCTGGGCGACTTCGATATTGTTGGCATGCGTCATCCTGCTGGTGTTTCGTAGTCTTCGCTGGATGGTGATCGCAATCGTCGTCGTTCAGGTCACGCTGCAATGGACGCACGCCGCCCTGGCATTAAGTGGCATGCAGTTGAGCATGGTGAGCTCGATGCTGACGGCGATCGTCACCGTGATCGGCGTGGCGACGGTGGTGCATTACATCCTGCGGTTTCGCGAGTGCCGCGATGCGGGACAAGAGCCAAAAGAAGCCTTGGCCTCCGCTTCGCAGTATTTGTTGGCCCCGGTCTTTTGGGCATGTGCCACCGACGCGGTTGGCTTCTCGGCCCTGCTGATTACCAATGTTGGTCCGGTGCACGACTTTGGCATCATGATGGCCGTCGGTGCGATCCTGGTCTTGCCGGCAGTACTGGTCTTCTTGCCCGGCCTGGTGCTGGTGGGAAGTCCCTTGGGAGTCGATCCGGCGAAACCTTGGGGGGACGAGAAGTTGGGGAACGGACTGTCGCGAACGGTCGATTCGATCGTTAAACGCCCGGTCATGATCAGCGCGATCATTCTGGCAGCGTTCGCAATCTCGATGTGGGGTGGGACGCGGCTGAAGGTCGAAAGCGACTTCACCAAGAACTTCCGCGATACCACGCCAATCGTGCAGGCCTATGCTTTCGTCGAAGATCGCCTTGGCGGAGCCGGCGTCTGGGATGTCGCGGTGCCGGCGCCCAATCATCTGACCTGGGAGTACATCCAAGAGATCCGCGCATTGGAGAACAAGCTACGCGAGGAAGTGCCTGAACTGGAGAAGGTGCTGAGCCTGGCGGACGTCATCTCGGCAATGATCGAGTCATCCGACAAGAAGGGACTGAGCTTTATGCCGAAGTTCGCCCTGATGAATATCGGCATGAAGTCGTTGCGGTCGCAAATGCCTGAGACGCTCGACTCGTTGTACTCGGAAGATGAACAGAACCCGGACCAGTATTGGTTCCGGATCATGCTTCTGTCGAAAGAACGCCAGGACGCCGAGACCAAGAAGAAAGCGATCGACGCGGTCCACCGCATCGTCGAAGAGTATCACCAGAAAAAGCTGGCCGCGGCCGAGCCCGACGCGAAGTACGAAAACCATCCGCCGATTGTCAGTGGTTTCTTTGTGCTGCTGACCCACCTGATCGATAGCCTGATCCGGGATCAGTGGCGATCGTTTGGGCTGGCCATCGTGGGGATTGGGCTGACGATGTCCTTAGCCTTCCGCAGTTTGAAGCTTGCCTTGTTGGCGCTCATCCCCAATATCTTGCCCATCTTAATGGTGACCGGCGCGTTTGGGCTGCTGGGCTATCATATCAACATGGGTGCGGCGATGATCGCGGCGGTCTCGATGGGCCTCGGTGTCGATGCGTCGATTCACTATATCTATGGATTCCAGCGAAGTCTTGCCGCTGGCAACGCCCCTTCGGCTGCCCTGGTCGAGGTGCAGCAAAGCGTGGGCAAAGCGGTCATATTTGCCACCTTTGCCTTGATTGCCGGGTTTAGCATCCTGTGCGTTAGTGATTTCGTACCAACGATTTACTTCGGCGTGCTGGTGGGGCTGACCATGCTTGGGGCGTTGGCGGGCAACCTGATTATTCTGCCTTTGTTGATCAAACTATTCGTCCTGGGGAAAGACTCTGCCTAGATCGACCGCAAACCTCTGGATGGGTTCCTTGTCAATGATGGCGTCTCTCTGGTAGAATGCGACGTTTCCACCTGAATAGCTTTCCCCTTCAGGGGGATT
Organism: Bremerella cremea; assembly: GCF_039541315.1. Classification (GTDB taxonomy): domain Bacteria; phylum Planctomycetota; class Planctomycetia; order Pirellulales; family Pirellulaceae; genus Bremerella; species Bremerella cremea. Next base: position 2,876,099 of record NZ_BAABFZ010000003.1, read on the forward strand.
TCAATATCAATTAGTACAGCGGAAGCGATACGGAGAATTTCGTGGGAACGAAGAAAACCGGTAAGGGTCGACGGAAGATTGGACGCAAAAAACGCCGTATGCGTGCTAAGATCCGTCACCGCAAGAAGTAATTGCGGCGAGCGGTCGTAAGATCGGCTCCCCTTGGTCTGCCCTCCTCAATCAGCGCCGCCGTCGCCTCTCGAAATGTCAGGCGACGGCATTTGCTTCTGCGCGCTGAAAATTACCGGCTAGTCTTTTAGCCCGGTGGTGGCGATACCCTTCAAAAACGTCTTCTGTGCGAAGAAGAACAGCACCACGATCGGCAGCGTGAATAGCGTTGCCGCCGCCAGCAATAGGTGCGTCTGGTCGGCATAGCTGCTGACGAACTGTTCCAGCCCATATGCAAGCGGGAACTTGTCTTTGTTGCTGAGAAACAGCAGCGGTCCGCTGAAATCGTTCCACGAGGCGACGAACTGGAACAAGCCGACAGTTACCAGGGCCGGAATCGACATCGGCAGAATCACTCGCCAATAAATTCCCCACTCGCCCAGGCCATCGATCCGGGCAGCCTCGCTGATATCTTCCGGGATCGTCCGGAAGAACTGCCGCAGCAGGAAGATCGAGAAAGCATCCCCCAGGAACGTCGGCAGGATCAACGCCCCGAGGCTGTTGTAGAGTCCTATCTCGCGAAGCAGCAGGAAACGGGGGATCATCGTCACGTGCCACGGCAGCAGCATCGTCCCGATCAGCACGGCAAACAGCCGGTCGCGTCCCCACCACTTCAGCTTGGCAAACGCGTATGCCGCCATCGAGCACGAGATAACGGTGCCGGCAACCGCCCCGACGCAAATCACCAGCGTATTTGAAAGGTACTGCCAGAACGGCATCGCCCCGATCGCGGCCACGTAGTTCTGCCACTGCCACGATTGCGGAATCAGCCCGTTCGGGTTCGCTTGAATCTCTGACGGCGACTTCAGTGAGCCCGACACCATCACCAGCAGGGGCATACTGTAGATCGCGACGAAGAAGATCAACAGGCAATAGATGGTCGACTTCTGCAGGCGATTCATTCGGAGTTCCTCGCGCGATCGATGTGCGATTGAATCCGCATCTGGGCGTCTTGCAGCATCTGGTTCAGGTCAGGTGGTGTCGGGCTGGCCATGGCGCTCTCGGCCACGTTCTTCACTTCGTTGTTGAAATAAGGTGCGCCTGGGATCACCGGCACTGGGTATTGCTGGTCGCTGCCGGCGAGTTCGATGAACGTCCGGAATAAAGGTTCGTCGTTCAGAAACGTCTGAAAATCAGGCTGGTCGACCACTTGCTGCGAAACAGGGATCCAACCGCCGGCAACGCAGGTTCGGGCCGCTTCCGCTTCGTGGCCGGCGAAACCACACCAGAACTGAATGAATGCCCACGCACCGCTTGCCGACTTCGCACCGCGGGGAATGACAAAGTTGTTACCGTTGACCCAGCCGGCGTTCTGCTTTCCGCCCGGAGGTGATGGCAACGCGATCGCTCCGAACTGCGTCACCGGCTCACCCTTCTCGGCTTGCGACTTCTGGAATGCACGGATGTCTCGCACGCGCCACTGACCATCCATCACCACAGCGTAACGCTCGGCGAAAAGCGGGAACGTTTTGCCTGGCAACGACTGATCGCCATGCCGAAAGCGAGCGATCTCGGACGGGCCATAACGATCTCGATAGCTGGCCATCCAGGCCAACGCCGATTCGATGGGGGGAGAAGTCAGAGTCACTTCGTTCGTCGAGGCATCGTAAAATTGCCCGCCGAACACCGGCCCCCAGGCCCAAATTCGCCGCGAATCTGGCAGGAATCCATGATGTTGGTACGGCTCGTTCTGGTCGGGCGGAGCGATCGTCGTGGCGATGTGATCGAGTTCTTCGATCGTGTGCGGGGGCGAAAGACCATAGCGATCGAGCATCGTTTGGTTGTAATACAACGCCCGGATATCGAGACCGTTGGGCACCCCATACAAGTGATCTTCGTAAGTGACCAAACGCCTTGCGGCGGGGAAAAGCCAAGCTTTCAGGGCGTCGATCTCCGCAGGCGAGGCAACTTCGTCGAGTGCTAAAATCGCCCCGCGATGCCCCCAGTCGGCGATCACGGGATCGTCGATGTTCAGCAGGTCTGGTGGATCTCCGCCGGTAACACTCAGGAAGAACTTCAGGTCGAGGTTATTCCCAGGCATCGCGATCGGCCGGACAAAGTACTTCGACTGCGACTGATTGAAACGCTGGGCGACGTCTTCGACGATGGCCCGGTCTGCCCCGCCCCAGAAATGCCAGAACACGACCTCTTCGCGATCGGCCGGGATCTCATGCCGGACGTTCGAGAGCAGTTGCTGAGTGACCAAAAGGCCAATCGCAAGGATCGCGGTTAAGAGCACCAATGCGATGGTGCGAAACGCGGCGCGACGATGCATCAGCGAATCCCCTCGTAAACCCAGCGTTTCGAGGTAGTAAAAAGGAACCAGGTTCCCACGCCCAGAAAAGCGAACAGCAGCCACGCCACCGCCGACGCATAGCCCATATTCAGATGCTGGAAAGCACTCAAGAACAAGTGCAGGCTGATCACCAGGGTCGAGTCGGCCGGAGCACCGCGTCCCTCGCTGACGATGTAGATCTGCGTGAACGCTTGCACCGATTGAATCAGCCCCATCACCAGATTGAAGAAGATGATCGGCGTCAGCAGCGGAAGCGTCACGTTCCAAAAGCGGCGCACCGGGCCAGCCCCATCGATGCGTGCGGCCTCGTACAGCGATTTCGGAATATCGCCGATCGCGGCCAGGTAGATCACCATGAAGTTGCCCATGCCCCAAAGGCTCATCAAGATCAGGGCATCTTTCGAACCGACCGGGGCCGAGCCGTTCTCCCAAGCGGAAGCCTGCAGCGACTGGGTTGAAACCAGTTCCGCCGGCGAGGCAAACCACTGCGGCTGCCATAACCCCAGCGAACCCAGGATCGTGTTCACCAGGCCATCGGCCGGATTGAGAAGCCACATCCATAAGATGCTGGTGGCGACAACCGGGATCACCGACGGCAAATAGAACAGCGTGCGGAAGATTGATTGTCCGCGGACATCGCACGAGAGGAGGGTTGCCAGGCCGACCCCCAATACAATCGACAGCGGTACCGAAAGCAGCGCGTAGTAGCCGGTGTTCCAAAGGGCCGTGGCGATACCGGTTCCTGTGGCGAACTCGTTGGCCAACTGCTGATAGTTCTGCATCCCGACAAACCGAGGCGGGTTAATCAGGTCGTATTCGCAGAAGCTCCAGTACAGCGATACCAGGAATGGATAAATGAACAGCGCGACCAGTCCCACCAGCCAAGGACTGGCGAAGCTAACGGCCGTTAGCCATGACCCCAGCCATCGCCGCCGATGCTGCGATGGCTTTGCCGTCGTATCCGTGCTGTTGAAACGCTGTTGCAAGTCGCGAATTGCCGTAAATTTCCGAGAGTGGGAAGCTGGTTTTCGCGCCGATCGGGTGGCAACGACTGGTGGATTATGCCGATGTTAACTGATAAACCGCCCTTTTGTGTCCCCTCGGTTCGCGAGAAGAGGGCTACCCGAAGGAATTTAACCTTCAAGGGAGCCAGACGCCCCCGTACGATTGCTTCTACGACGCTTCGTTGGTCGCATGGCGATAAAACAAGACCAGGAACAATGCTACGATGACAGTATGGTCCCTTGGGTTTCAACAACTTTGACGCGACGACAGACCTGGTCAGCCGACAGGACTTAACACCGTATGGAATTTCCCCGTCTTACGCGTGACATCACGATCCAGCGCGACGACGCTGGTGTTCCGCATATCAACGCCAAATCTCGCGACGATGCGCTCTATGGCCTCGGCTATATGCATGCGACCGATCGTCTGACGCAGATTCTATTCGCCCGGGCAGTTGCCTCGGGGCAAGCGGCCCAGGCGATTGCTCCCCGTGACGAACTTCTGGAAACGGATCGCTTCTTCCGCCGCGTCGGTTTGCATCGCAATCAGCCGCACGAGATGGAGTATTGGCCCGAAGACATCCAGCACGAAGTGCACCACTATTGCACCGGTGTGAACGACGGGATGAAGGCGATCGGGCACACCCTACCGATGTGGGCCACCGGTTTTGAAGCAACCCCCTGGGATCCGGTCTCGGTGTTGTACATCGGCAACCTGCTGAGCTTCGGTGGCCTGGCAGTCAGTCAGTTGGAAAACGAACGCATCGTGATCGAACTGATTCAAGCTGGCGGCGACGAAGACGCCCTGCGTGAACTCTTTCCGGGGCGGCTCGAGCATGTCGACTTCGATCTTGTTCGCCAAGTGCACAACGTGCGGCGGATGTCGGACGAAGCGTTGGAAGTGCTGATGGACCTGCCACGACTGGCCGGCAGCAATGCCTGGGTGGTGGGGCCAGCCAAGTCGAAGTCGGGGGCTCCGATCCTTTGCTCCGACCCGCATCTGGAAACAAACCGCCTGCCTGCCATCTGGTACGAGGCGGTCTTGCGGTGGGACGATAACTTCGCGATGGGAGCGACCCTGCCCGGGTGTCCATTGTTTGCCGTGGGGCGGACCAAAAAGATTAGCTGGGGTGTCACCTACATGAAGGGGGACACGACCGACTTTTTCATCGAGGATGTTCGCAAGTCGGAAGAAGGCAACTGGCAGTATCGCCGGGACGAAGATTGGTTCGACTATCACGTGCGCGAAGAAGCGATTGGCTGCAAAGGAAAGCCTGCGACGATGATGCGGGTGTTCGAGAATCCGCAAGGCGTTCTGGAAGTCGACCCAGAGCAGTTCGGCGATGGCTACTACTTCTCGCTGGCCTGGACCGGGACGCAGGCACGTTCGGGCATGGCGATCGCCTCGTGGCTGCAGATGCTCCGGGCCGAAAGTACGGCTGAAGGTTTAGATGTCGCCAAGCATTGCCCGCAGCCAACCTTGTGCTGGGTGGTTAGCGATGTGTATGGCAATATCGGCCTGCAAGGGAACGGGCGATTCCCACGGCGGCGACACGATGTTTCCGGACTGGGACCGGTCGCAGCGTGGGACGCACGGAATCATTGGCAAGGTTCGATCGGGATCGACCAGTTGCCGCGAATCTATAATCCGGAATGTGGGTTCATCGCGACCGCCAACGAAGACATCAATCAGCCAGATCACCCGAAGCTGGTCAGCCAGACGTTGCCAGATTATCGCAAGCGGCGAATCGTTGAACGGCTGAACGAGATGGAGCAGATCACGGTCACCGATATGCAGCAACTGCAGTACGACCTGCTGAGCATTCAAGCCCGCGAGATCCTGCCGATTCTGCTCCCTTTCGCACCGGATGAACTGAAGGAAAAGCTGAAAGGCTGGGACTTCCGCTACGATCCAGCAAGCACCGAAGCGGTCGCGTTTCAGCGATTTTATCGCAACACCTTGCTCGAGATCTTTGGGCACGAGCGAGGTATGGGCCCGCGCCGAACGTTGTACCTGGTGACACGTGCAGGTTTCTCGAGCATGATCATCGCGGCCTGTGATGCGATCTTGAAGAAGGACTTGTCACTATGGTGGCAGTCGCGCGACAAAGGCGAAATGATCCATACGGCGGGGAAAAAGGTGCTGCTCGAAAAGGAGACGACCTGGGGCCAGTTCAACAGTTTCCATTTTACTGACCGCTTCTTTGGTGGTGGGCACGTGGGGCGGCTGCTTGGTTTCGACAGTCCGCAATATGCGATGCCAGGTTGCCATGCCACGGTGTTTCAAGGACACGTTCTGCAGACAGCGACACGCGAGTCGACCTTCGCGCCAAGTTATCACCTGGTGACTGACATGGCGAAGGAAGAGGCCTGGACGAACTTGCCAGGCGGGCCGAGCGAGAGTCGCTTTTCGTGGTATTACAAAAGCGACGTGCCGCGTTGGCTGGAAGGTGGCTACAAGCGGATTGCTCCCCAGAAAGAGGCGCCTACTGAGTCCAGCCCGCCAAAAGAATTACCAGAAAAACCGCTCCCATAAATCCCAGGATCCAAACGGCGGTATCCCACGAGTGCTTCAGGATGGCTGGCCAGGTTTCGTGCCGAGTCGCGCCGTAAACCAGGCTGACCACCACGATCAGTGGCAACGCATAAAGCACCAGTTGCGAGCCAGGGAACATAGCCAAGAGCGAGATTGGAAACATGGTCGAAGGTCTTCCAGTTGAAGGCGTTTAGGCGGGGCTTTCGGCCGATTGATTACGCTTCGTCTCGTCAGACGGAGCTTCTTCCTCTTCGTCGTCGCTACTGGAATCTTCTGCCTTGCGACTACGTTTCTTCTTTTCAGAATCGGGAATCATCCAGACTGGGCCGGCCCCGGCATCGTAGATCGCCAGCACGTTCAACAGACCCGCGATCATCGTGTACAGCGTGCCCATTTCAAACAGGTAGCCGTAGGTGCGATGCAGGTCGGCCATCTCACTGACATCGGCCGGCGGCGCCATGAAGCGGACGCCGTTGATTTCGATTGGGTCCATCTTCTGACGAATCAGCGCCGACTGGATCAACGCTGGCATCGCCGGCAGTCCGACGCCCAACTGGCAGAACAATGGCAAACGCTTCTCGGTGTTATCCCACTTGGCATACACCACGCGACCACCACCCATCGACAAGCCAAGGAAGTAGATCGACAGGATGCAGACCAAAAACAAGATCCCTTTGCCACGGCGACCCTGGTAAAGATGCCCAGCCCCCGGGACCAGCCAGGCCAGGATGGCGGCGGTCGTTGGGTTCTTCAGATCGACCGGAATGGGGGCGTAGGGATCTTGGTCCGATGCGGTAGGCTGGGACCCGGTGTCATTCGACATAGGTTAGACCGGTTAAAATATTCTGCTTGCGTAATCTCTCAATCTTAGCCGAATACGCTCTTGAATCCAGGCCAGTTATCGCCCTGCGAACGTGTTGCCAGATGATGCAACTTGAGAGATAGCAATTGGTTGCAATGCTAGAAGAGGTCGCGAAAGCTTGGGCCGATTCGACAAAATGATCGCCGGTTGGGCCTGGCGGAACTGGGCTCAGAGCAGTTCTTCGCGAATCGATTCGATCGATTCTGCAGTGACTGTTTCCGATTGGCCAGCTTCGGCGGCGAGCCGGGAAAGATCGAGAATCTGGGAGATCACCCGCGGCAAGCCTTCCGAATACCGCGAGACCGCAGCGATCGCCGCTTCGTCGATCTCTAAGGTTGGCTCAGGGTGCTCGGCCAAATAAGCGGCCGTGTACCGGGCCACGTCGGTTGGTTCCCAGGCTTCCAGCTCGATCTTCAGATCAGCCAGCTTCAGCAAGCGGAGATCGAACGAGTGCAGGTACTTCTGATCGACCGAAAGCAGCAGCGTGCTGTTGGCCTCGGACCCGCAGTGCATGCGAGCCAAGGAAAGCAGGATATCGGCTGTTTCGCGAGCGATTTCCTCGACATGGTCCACCACCACCACGACCGGACGTTGCTCGAGCGAATACGCTGTCAGTTGTTCGCGAATCTGGAACCACAGTTCGGCCGGCGTCGAAGTCATGCCGACGTCGGCTTTGAGCTGCGTGGCCAGTTCCCACAGGAAGTCGTGTTCGAAGGTTCCTGGCGTTTTCAGATAGGGAACAATCAATCCCTGGCGACGCTGCTGGGCGGTCCATTTCTCGAGCAAAGTCGACTTTCCGCTACCCATCGGGCCGGTCAAAATCGCAACGCGATCGCGACGCTGGAGGGCATACTCCAGACGGGCGATGGCCTCCAGATAAGCTGGGCTCTCGAAAAAGGGACTCATGTAGGGGACAATCGTTTGAAGGCTGCTAGCAGGTCGCGGGCGATAGCACCCGCGCAGGGCATTCCTGCCCTCAGTTTGTTTCGGTAGAATCCGGCCGCAGTCTTCACGCATTCCTGAACCTTGATTGCGCAACGCCGCATGTCTGAACGATTTTTTCTCGATCAACCTCCCGTCGCGGGTGAAGTCACCTTCGACGAAGCCGAGTCGCAGCATTTGGCAAAAGTGATGCGCGCCAACGTGGGCGACATGGTCGTCGGTTTCGACGGTGTCGGTATCGAATACCAGATCGAACTCATCTCCGTCGGTAAAAAGAAGGTGATCGGTACGGTTCGCCAGCAGGAAGAAGTTTCCCGCGAGGCGGCCCGGCAACTGACGCTGGCGGTCGCCTTGCCGAAAGGGGATCGTCAACGCTGGCTGATCGAGAAGTGTGTCGAATTGGGCGTGGCTCGGTTGATTCCGCTTCTCACGCAACGCGGAGTTGCCCAGCCGGTCGAAAAGGCGATTGAACGGCTACGCCGAGCCGTGATTGAAGCCAGCAAGCAGTGCGAACGCAACGTGCTGATGGAAGTGGCTGAGGGGCAGACGCTCGAGCAGGTCTTGGCCTCGCAGCCGGAAGTCGCCCTGATGCTACATCCCAGTGGCGACGCGATTCAACCGGCAACGATTGCGGCTGCCGGCCAGGTCTTAGGAATCATCGGACCCGAAGGTGGTTTCAGCGAGGAAGAAGTCGCCCAAGCAGCCGCCGCTGGCTGCCAGGTCGTTTCGCTCGGACCTCGCATTCTGAGAGTCGAAACGGCAGCCTTGGCGATGGCTAGTTTGGTGACGATTCCGCCGGGGCCTTAGCCTTTTCCAGCTTCTCGATTCGACCGAACAGGTGACCGCCGACCGGGCCATGCATCCAGGTACCTGCGTACTTGTCGCCATCGATCACGACATGAGAACTGAAGGTGCCCAGGCCCGGGATCGTCGTTTGATCAAGCGTGATCACAGGGGTCTTTCCCGCCCACTTCACTTCCAACGGGATCGGGAACTGGACGTCATGGTCGCCGTACTTGATCCGAGCGTTGAAGACCCATAGGTCTCCTTCGTCCAGTTTGCGGACGCTTTTGATCTCGTAGCGTTCCGGCTTGAGCCCTTTGTTTTCCTGGCCGACGATCGTGAACGAACCGATCAACGCGACATCTTTCATGTCGTTGGTGAAAGCCTCGAAAAGCTTGGCCTGGGTATCTTCAGGTTGGGCAGGCTCGTCCGCTGACGAAGTAGTCGGCAGCAAGATCGAAGCGGCCAAAGTCAATAGCAGCAGCAGAGGGGCGATACGAGGCATGGTTGTTCTCCGAGAAAGCTCGCGCGGTGGACGTTCTCGTTCATCCTACCGTTCTGGCAAGGGACCGCCAAACAAGATCACGGAATCTGAACGTTTCGGAGGTACTCCAGGCCATCGGACACTTCCTGGACGGGATGCTCTGGATGTTCGCGTTCGATGGTGATGAAGCCGCGATAACGCGCTTCTTCCAGCGAAGCGATCAACCATTGAAAGTCGACCGTGCCCCGTCCTAAGGGGACTTCAATACCACGACCACGAGCGAGATCTTTCACGCCATCTTTACCGCGGACATTGACCACGTACTTGGAGAGTGCCTGATACGACTCGTCCGCCGAGAAGCCGTTGATGATCAAAGCCCCAGGGTCGAAGTCGACACCGATCGCTCCTTCCGGAAGCTTATCGAGAAACTCTTTCATCACCGGGCCATCGACCTGACCGGTCTTCGCGGCGAAGGTGACGCCACAAATATCGGCGTGACGAGCAAGGTCATCCAGTACTTCCAACAGGCGTCCGTTGGTTTCAGCCTCCATGTCGGGATCGATGCCGCCGATGCGATTGACCAGGACTTTCGCGCCTAGATCGTAAGCCGCGGTCATCGCCGTCTTAGTGGCAGCAACACGGCGTTCGAGATCTTCCAGCACGTTATAGCCACGGCGGGTCGGGAAGCTGACGGAAGCGACTTTCAGGTTGTAGTCGGAAAGGATCTTCTTGAGGTGGCGGATCCCAGTTTGCGAGAGGTCTTCCGGACGCAATTCGTTGCGCAGATCGATCTCGATACCATCGGCACCCAGCTCGCCAGCGGTTTGCAGGGCCTTACGGAACGGAAGACGAAGACTACGAAGTTGGACGCTCAGCGGGATCATAGATGATGGAAAACCACGTGAAGGTAGCCAGGAATCAGAACAGATGCATCGATTATAACGTTTGACGCGACTTTCATCGTGGTGGCGAATGGCGGAATTCCGGAGCCATGCCAGCGGTCCCGTCGGGGTATGCAAGAGTTTAGCGGATTGCGCGTGGATGCTGCGTGCTCTGCTGGACGAAGTTCTGAAAATAGCCTGTGAAACGCCATGTCGCCTTTGTTTCTTTTGCCTCTGTTTATTCTGGCCGCGGACTGGAAGGATGCGCCCATTGAACAGCGACATCCCGAGGCGATCGAACTGTTTCAGTGCGACTTCGGTGAAACGGTCGACTTGAACTACGACCTTTGGCCCGATCAATGGACCCGCCGAACCGGGCCAGGCTATCCCCGCTATATCGATGTCGAAATCAACGAAGACGAAACCGCCGGCAATGGCCGGTCATTGCTCGTCGATCTGGATGGTGGGGCGGCCACGATCTACAGCCCGCCAATCGCCGTTCGCGATATCTTCAGCTATGTCCTTGAAGGCCGACTGAAGACCGAAGGTTTGCATTACGACAAAGCCTACATCTCGCTGACGTTCTTCAACGACAAGCAGCAACCGGTCGAGACGTACTACTCGGAGAAGTTCCGCGAATCTGGCGGTTGGGTGAAGATCCGTATCGGACCGATCGCTCCGCAAAACACGGGCCTTGATCTGGCCGTGATTGGTTTGCATGTCGTGCCAGAGGCAGGGGTTGATGAAGACCTGACCGGCAAGGTCTGGTTCGACGATATCTGGTTTGCCCGGTTGCCGAAAATGACATTGGCAACGCTCGATGGGGGTAGCGTTTACCTTGACGATCAAGATATCGAGGTAACCTGCAATGTCTCGGGCATCCTCGAACAAAATCCGACCGTGATCTTCGAATTGGTCGACGTCGGCCGGCAGTCGCTGGCCCGGCAGGAAAGCCGACTCGATGGTAAGGTGGTGGCCCGTAAGACGGAGAAGATCTCGGAACTGTTCGGCAAACGTGCCTACCAGGACGAGAACTGGGATGTCGGCTACGCCGGCGATATCAACTGGAAACCACCGATCGAGGAAAATGGCTTTTACGAAATTCGTGCCACGATGCTCGGAAGCTCGGGGCTGATGCATCGCCGCATCATGACCTTGGCGGTTGTTTCACGCGACAAAGTCCCAGAACGGGGCGAGTTCGGCTGGTCGCTGCCCAACGGAGAAGAGCCGCTTGACTTTCAGCGGATGTTCGACTTGCTGACAACGGCCGGCGTTAACTGGGTGAAGTTCCCGGTCTGGTACAACGACAACGACACTGATCGGGCTAACAACCTGGCCCGGTTCGCCGAGCGGCTGCATAAGCACAATATCAGTATGGTCGCGGTGATCGATAAGCCGCCGGCTGATATTCGCAACCTGTTTGGTGAACAGGAAACAATGCTGGTCGCTAACGTGTTCGCCGAACCGCTGTTGTGGCGACCTTATGTCGAACCAATTCTCACGCGGCTCTCGTTGACGGTGCATTACTGGCAACTTGGGGCCGACGACGACGTGAGCTTTGTCGGCTACACGAACCTGCTCGAGAAGCTGCAGCAAATTCGCCAGGAACTGCGGACCAGCGGTCAGGATATCATGCTGGGGATTCCTTGGCGTTGGATGGCGCAGACGCCTGAAGGGCAGAAGCCTCCGTACGATTTCCTTGCCTATTCGATCTTGCCTCCAACTGGAGCGTTGGATGGGCTGATTCCGATGACCAAGGATGAACTGGGGGCTTACCTCGATAAGTCGAAGGGAAAGACGACTCGGTTCGCAACCATCTACCCACTGCCACGTTCGCGCTATACGACCGAAGAGCGGGCTCGCGACCTGGTCGAGAAGATGCTGGCCGCCAAGATCCACGAAGCTGACGCCGCGTTCATTCCGAAACCGTTCGATCAGGAATATGGCTTGATGAACGAAGATGGTTCGCCGGCAGAACTGCTACTGCCTTGGCGTACGACCGCTCGTTTGATTTCGGGAACCAAGTACCAGGGATCGATCCAGCTTCCCAACCGCAGCCGAAATTACGTCTTTTCCCGAGAAGGCCGAACGGTGATGGTGGTGTGGAACTCGCGGGAAACGGAAGAGACGCTCTACCTGGGCGATGACGTCAAGATCGTCGACTTGTGGGGCCGCGAATTGATTCCGAAGCAAGATGGTAAGAAACAAGTCGTGCCGGTTGGCCCCATTCCACAGTTTCTAATCGGCTTGAACGACAGTGTCGCGACAATGCGTCTGGCGTTCCAGTTCGATCCTGCTCAGTTGGAGAGCGACTTCGGACGAACGCAGCGGATCGATGCCACGATCAAGAATACCTTCCCGGCGGCAATCAGCGGTACGGCGCGGCTTGTGGCTCCCGACGTCTGGAATGTGAACCCAGGCATTTTGCGGTTTAAGCTGACACGAGGTGGGGAACTGAAGTCTCCGTATAAGATTTTGCTGCGAGCCGATGCCGACAGCGGGATGCAACCGGTGCGGATCGACTTCAACATCACGACCGATCAGGAATACGAATTCAGCGTTTACCGCGAGATTCAAGTTGGATCAGGCATGATGCAGGTCGAGTCCTCCTCGGTGCTCGATAAAGAAACGGGCGATTTGATTGTCGAAGCGACGATTTACAACTTGTCCGAAGAACTGATGTCGTTTGACTGCTTGCTCTATGCGAGCGGGCGACGACAGATGCGGCAGCGGATTATGAACTTCGGTCTCGGACGGACGACCATCGTCTATCGCATTCCAGATGGCAAACAGCTGCAAGGCTCGACATTGTTGCTACGATTGCGAGAAATTGGCGGAACCCGGGTTTTCAATCATCGTGTGGAAGTCAAGGATTAAGGGACAACGGTTCCCTTTGCCTTCGATTCGTGACGAAAGAGTAGCTTGTGGCTTCATCGATCCCTCTTAGCAATGTCTGCGACTTCCTCGAACGCTTTGCCCCCAGCCAATTGGCTGAGTCATGGGACAACGTCGGTCTGCTGATCGGCGACACGGCACAGGAAGTCCATGCGGTGGTGACCTGTTTGACGATTACTCCTGAGGTAGTCGACGAGGCGATCGAGGGAAACGCGAACCTGATCGTGACTCACCATCCCCTGCCCTTTCGTCCACTTAAGCGAATCACGACTCGCGATACAACTGGCCAGATGCTGCTGAAGCTGATCCAAAACGGGATCGCCGTTTACAGTCCTCATACAGCGTTCGACTCGTGTGCCGAAGGAATCAATTTCCAGTTGGCTTCCGCTTTGGGGCTATCCGATATTCAGCCATTGTTGCCGGTCGATCTGCTTGGCGTGTCGGGGCCGACCTCGCAGGTGGGGACCGGACGATGGGGAGTGTTGGCGGATGGCGCGACGCCGTTGGCCCGGATCGCCGAACAAGCCAAGCAGGCAACCCAGGCCGCCATGGTCAAAGTAGTGGGCCGGGGAACGTCGGAAATCAAATCGGTTGCGGTTGGTTGCGGATCGGCTGGAGAACTGCTCGGGGCAGCGATCACCAAAGAGGTCGATTGCTTGATCCTGGGGGAAACGAGCTTCCATACTTGCCTGGAAGCGAAAGCCCAGGGAATCGCTCTAATTCTGACCGGTCATTATGCGAGTGAACGGTTTGCGGTAGAGAACCTGGCGGCCATCCTGGCAGAAGCGTTCCCTGACCTGAATATCTGGAGCAGTCAGCAGGAATCCGACCCGATCCACTTCGCTTAAAATTTCTGCAACGCCCTCGATTTAGTCGGCATCCAAACTACTGTTGCCACAACGGTTGTGTCCCCAATGGCGGGTTTATGATCCGCGTTGACGAATTTCCGCAGGGAGTTTGTCAATCTAAGGCATTGAGATAACAATGGTTATGACGACTTCGGGCCGGGCAGCGAGTCGGTCAGCGGTAGCTTGGGCTAAGAATTTTGGCCCCACCCGTTTGACCGCGACGCAGAATGGTTACGAAAAACCTGTCGTAAATTAACGTCCAGCAACGATCGGCGAACTTTATGCAACATCCTGAGAAGGCCCTTATCGCCCTCCCTGTCTACAACGAAGCCAAAACGATTCATTCCGTGCTGGACCAGGTCGTCGGCTATGGTCACCCCGTGTTGGTGGTCAACGACGGCTCGACCGACGATACGTTGTCGCTGCTGCAAGAGCGTGACGACATCATCGTTGTGACCCACGAAAAGAACTCGGGCTACGGTGCCGCGCTGCTGACAGCGTTCCAATACGCTCAGGAACATGCGTTCGACATCCTCGTCACGATGGATTGCGATGGTCAGCACGAACCGCAGTTGATTCCGAAGTTCGTCAAAGCGTGCCGTTCGGTCGACATCGTTTCCGGTAGCCGCTACCTGAAGCAGTTCGAGGGACAAAGCGAGCCGCCAGCGCAGCGGTTGTTTATCAATCGTCGTGTCACGTCGGAATTGAATCGCCTGCTCGGCTTTCAATTGACCGACGCGTTCTGCGGATTTAAAGCGTATCGCGTCGAAGCGCTGCAGAAGATGGACGTCACCGAAACCGGCTATGCGATGCCGCTGGAATTGTGGGTCGAAGCTGCCAAGGCTGGCCTGACGATCGTGGAACTGCCGGTGCCGCTGATCTACCTCGACGAAAATCGTTCGTTCGGTGGTGCGCTCGATGACGGCGGAACGCGTTTGAACTATTACCATTTCGTGTTGGATCGCAGCTTGGCACGCAGTGGCCTGACCAAGGCAGGCGTCCAAACGATGGCCTCGTGCTGAACCTCTCTCCCAACGCGGCAGTTTCCATGACCGGCGAGCAATCAGGAATCCGGTACCATCGTATCCGCGCGCCTCGTGGCCATGCCGAAGCGATGGTCGAGCCAAGTCCGCTCGAACCTGGTTTGCTGCTCGAAGAGAATGCCCGCCGATATCAGGTCGCCGCGGAAGCATCGATCGGTGGCGTTTCGCTCGCAACCCTACGTCGTCAGGCACATGCCGATATGATCCGTCTGGCGATGGAACATTCGGCCCCTTATCGGGAAGTTCCTGCCGCGATCGACGAACAGATGCCACTGATTGTTTCCGGGCATCAGCCGGCTCTGTATCATCCAGGTGTCTGGTTCAAGAACTTTCTGATCGATCAAATCGCCAATAAAACTAATGGCCTGGCGATCAACGTGATTGTCGACAACGATGTCGCCCCTGCCCCTTCAATCGCGGCGCTTACCGGCACACCTGACGAGCCGGTTCCAACACGTATCGCCTACGACGAACCAGGGCCACGCGTACCGTGGGAGATGACTTCGGTCCAGTCGCTCGACACGCTTCGCTCCTTTGCCCAGCGAGTTGCCGAAACCTTTCAGCCCTTCGTCGATGACCCTGCGGTCCTGCATGTCTGGCCCGATGTGGTCCGCGAAGTGGAAGCAGGCAAGCCGCTCGGGTTGGCCTTCTCGGTGGCGCGGAATCGCTTGGAAGCGGCGTTCGGTTTGAACACGCTTGATGTGCCCTTGAGCCAGCTATGTCGGACCAGTTGGTTTTGCCAGTTCGTGGCCTCTATTTTGATCGAGGCGGAGCGCTACCGATCGATCTACAACGACTGCGTGAACCAATACCGCAAAGTCCATGGGATTCGCAGTACTTCCCATCCCGTCCCCGACTTGGAAATGGAGGATGACTGGATCGAAGTTCCCTTCTGGATCTGGACGACCGACAACGCGCATCGGCGGCAATTGTGGGTTACCCACGAGGAAGATGCCCTCCGTTTATCGGATCGAGCCGGCTGGGAAATCCGTTGCCCGGCGGATGATCGACTGGTGCCGACGCTGCAAGGTTTGATCGAGCACGGAGCTTACCTGCGGCCACGCGCGTTGTCGAACACGACGATCCTGCGACTCGCCGCATCGGACCTGTTTGCCCATGGCATTGGCGGGGCGAAATATGATCAGGTAACCGACGAAATCATTCGGCAGTTCTACGGGATCGAGCCACCTCAGTACGTGACGGCTACGGCAACCGTGTTGTTGCCGATCGAACGTCCGGCTGCCGATGCGGACGACGTTCGGGCCATCGATCACAAGCTGCGCGATGCGGTTTTCAATCCTGACCGCGCGGTCGAAGCGTGTGCGGAAGATCATACTGAGTGGTACGCACTCGTCTCACAGAAGCAGGCCTTGCTGAACGACATACCTGGTTTTCCAGAAAAAGCTGCGTGGCATCGACAGTTGGAAGAAGTCAACGCAAAGCTGCGATCGCAAATCACCGAACCTGTTGCGCGCCTTCGAATTGAGCGCGATCAGATCACGCACCAATTGAACGAGAAACAGTTGTTGGCGTCACGCGAGTTTTCGTTTGTTCTCTTTCCAATCGAACGATTGCGGAATTTGCTACTGGACCTTGCTGAAAAAGAGTCTTAACCTAAGAGAAGAGTTCACTTCGCAAAGGGATTTGTCTTTATTGAACGGAGTCGGATTGAATGCGTCGCGTCGTTACTTCGACCTATCCGCTATCGACTCAACAGCCACCCAGCACTTCTGCCCTCGCGAGCTTCTCTCGCCGAGATCCGGACCGGTTCCGGCTTACCAGCAGTCAGGAAGGTGATCAGTTTGCGATCTTGCAACTGATGAAGCACTGTCTGTACTCGTATGACGAGAACGAGTTTCACTCGCAGCAGGAACGCCCCGATTACGACACTCGCGAACGGCTCACGTTTCGGCTGGGTAATCAAATCATCGGCCATATTCGTTGCGTCCCGCAACAGATCTGGCTGCACGGAATGTTGATGCCTTACCTCCGCGCAAGCGAGTTCGTTCTGGCACCCGAGCATGTCGATGCGACGAATGTCGACGCGTTCTTTGGTTGTCTCGACGAGTCATTTCATCACCTTTCCGGCTCGTTCATCATGCATCGCACGAGTGCGGCGATGGCACAACGGCTCACGCGGTTTGGCTGGATCAAGCTTTCCAGCGGGTTCCGAAGTATCGCCGCGACGGAGCCGTTCCTGGCTTCTGTCCGCGGCGAGTCGACGTCGCAGACCTGGAAAGAGCCACCTCGCAAGGAAGCCGGGCTTTGGATTCGCCTGATGCGTCAGGTCGAAGCGGACGCGTTGGTCGCGCTGTACGAGAAGTCTTTCCAGTCGCACCAAGTCGGAACTCCCCGGACCGCGGGTATGTGGGATTGGTTGCTCCGGCGAAAGGCGTTCGACGCCCTATACGTGGCGATCCGAGGTGGAAACAAGTTGGCGCTGGATGACGCGATCGATCGAATCGCCGGCTATGCCATCGTGCAGGAAGGGCAGATTCTGGAGGTTGTCACGCAGCCGCACGAACGCGCCGTGCGTGTGCCGCTGGTGAATCGTATCTGCAGCGATCTTTACGAAGCCGACTATCGCGAACTGCGATTTGAATCGTCGGTCGATGATCCGCTGCATCAGGTCTTGCGGAGCGTTGGCGGAACCAGCAATTCGCCTCCAGGAGAAGAAATTCTCGTCCGCATGCCGAACGCCGTGCAGCAGTTGGCCGAGTTTTGCACGCTGCTACATCAACGAGCCAAATTGCGAGGGTTGGAACTGCCGGTCGATCTGGGGCTGCTGGTCGACGGAGAAAAATTCTGCATCCAACTCAGCAAACGCAAAGGTACATTGACCGACGGCAAGTTAGGGAGAAGCTACCTGGAACTAAGCGGGGCTCAACTGGTTCGGCTGGTCCTGGGGGACTTGCCGATTGAAGCTATGGTCCAGCTAGGCGAGATCCAGGCCTCGACGCAAGTGGCAGTGCATGTTGCCTCGCAATTGTTCGACTATTCGCCACCCTGGTTCCCCGCGATCGACACGCTACCGATGCGATAGCAGTGGCATCTGCCAGCGAGCGATGGGCAGGAGGTTCGTCGCGTGACAAATCTCTCCGGTCTCAGGGACATGGCAAACCGAGCGGATTGAGGTATCATTGATCGCTCGAATGGTCACCTGTGGGATGATTTATGCGAACTGCGTAGGTCCTCCATTTTCCTGATTAGCTGTTTTCTTTCCCTGCCGCTTCACCATGAAGATCGCCATCGCCTCGGATCACGCCGGTTATCGTTACAAGTCCATCATCATCGAGCACTTGAAGTCGCTGGGGCATGAAGTGGTCGATTTCGGGACCGATTCGGCGGAATCGTGTGACTATCCCGACTTCATTATTCCGGCCGCCAAGGCTGTTTCAGCCGGCGAGTGCGAACGAGGTATCGTTCTGGGTGGCTCGGGCAATGGCGAAGCAATCGCCGCAAATCGAATCCACGGCGTTCGTTGCGCATTGACCTGGAATATCGAGACCGCCCAGCTTGGCCGTCAGCACAACAAGGCCAACATGATCTCGATCGGCGAACGTCTGACCGCCGAAGGGGATGTGCTGAAGATTGTCGATACCTGGCTCGAAACCGAGTTCGAGGGTGGTCGACACGAGCGACGAATCGAGAAGATCGATTCCTTGTCGCGCGATCAGTAAGCGAGAATCGGGCGCTGCTTACGCCCCGACGCGAATCTTTCCGAGGACCTGACCCTCGGAGACGATATCGTCTTCTTCGGTGCTGGTTTCACACAGCACCCCGGTCGCCGGCGAGACCAAATCGAAGGTCACTTCGCCAGCCAGAACTTCCAGCACGCGATCTCCTTCGCGAACGAAAGAACCACGCGGAACAAGCCACAGACTTGTCCGCACCAAAATATCGGCTAGACCAAGTTCCGGCAAAACTAGCGGTTGTAACTCTTCGCGCAGCATGGATTTGAGATTTCTATGTTCTGGCGGTGGCGAGATTGCCCGATCCATCTGGCAATCTGTCTCGTCCTGTTTGACGGTTCCCGAGAGGGTTCGTCGCAGGGCTGGAGATTAATAACGAGGAAGCAGTATCGGTTCAAGGTCGAATCCCGATCGTAAATCGTGGTCTTTTAAGTTCTTGGCGACGTTTGCAGTGCTTGCTTTGCCGTGTGATATCAGAGCTATCGTTGGCCGGTGTCAGAATTTTCGCCCAATATTTTGCCACTTCTAGGGAATTAGCTTACGGTAAACGAACTAGTTGATCCTGGGAGGCAGCTTCTGGCTGGGCAGGGGGATAAGCATGTCGAAGCAAATCAAGTCGATACTACTGATCGTTTGCGTGCTGGCCGCCTTTTGTTTCTGTTACGAGTCGTCGATCAGGCGTCTGGCCGATTGCGGTGGTGAATGGCTCCGCCGACACAACGGGCAGTTCTGCCAGGCAGGTTATCGGCTGCATTCCGAGTTTCAAATCGAGTCGGTCGGCGGCATCACCTACAACGTCTATGTCTTCGAGGCGAACGGAAATCGGTCAGGTCCCAACACTGGCGTTCAGGTTCTGCTCGAAACGCTCGATCATCAAGAGCTCCATCGGATCGCGGTTCCGTCGCCAGACCGCCTCTTTAACACCACCTGTCTGAATAGCATTCATCCCAATCGTCTCGAGCTGTCGTTCTTCGTCGCCGGTGAGAAACGAGATATGTATTGCTATTACTGGGAAGTTCAATCAGGACGTCTGATCCCGTCCAGCTTCGGCGTGTGAGCGTTTGGTCGAGTGATGCTCCCGATTCGATCGGCCTGCGAGGCCTTGTTGCGCCGACAAGCCAACGCCCTGCTCGTCGTTGCCAACGAGACTTCGCCCTGGCCAACGATCGGTTGATTGCGGACTTGATGTAATACATCCCTAGGCTCAGGTTGCGGTAAGGCAACACGTTGCTTTGCCGCAACGTCCCTTTTGGGTGGGGACACCCCGGGGAAGAGGTTGGTGAGAAACTGTAAGTGCTGCTAGGGAAGTTGGTTACGTGGCTGTTGCAGCCAGCCGCAGCCGGTCTGGCACCCTCTTTGCGTTTAGTTGTGTCGCTCGAATAGCGAGCCAGGAAACGTTGCTTCGGCGACGCCTGAGAAGATCTCCAGACACTGCTAGACGTAAAGTAACTCCTCCATGCATGCCCGCGAACATGTCCAGCTTGCTGCCTACCTTGCCATCCATGCCCCTGCCTATCTCCGTGGTCGTGTTACCTATAGTCCTACCGCATTGGAGCAATACTGGATCGCCTCGAAGTGTCGCCTCGACCGCTGGGGGATCCGCCTGAAAACGCACTCGCAGCTTTTGGAAACAGGCAGCGTTTCCGATCTGCCACGTTTCTGGAACGCGGCTCGTCCGGTGATCGAAGAGATTTTGGTCAGCGATATCCTGACGCGAGTCTGGATTTCGATCTGCGTGGCCCACGATCGTATTCAAATGAAAAACGTGGCCGAGCCGGTGGCCCGCAGTGTCTTTCTCGGGCACATGGAAGCTCGCAATCGAGCCTTGAACTTACTGCTGCATGGCCGAGGGCTCGAAGCGACAATGATGGTTCCGCTGAATCGGCTACGACGGCGCAGCGAACGCTGGACCGATATGCTGCTGGGGTACATCGCCGCTGATACCGACGTGAACAGCTTCGGCTTCGACCAGGAACGGGTCCGAGAGTTTGGCAACGACATCCGATCGGAACGGGGCTCTTCGCACAAAACCGCTTCATGGACGTTGCTTTTGGAATCGGCGATCGAGGCGTTCGGCACACAGTTGGTCAACGAGCCTGCCAATGCCGATATGAACCGCGATATTGCCGGCGCGGTGATGAACACGTTCGGGGCGGAACTGTTCGACCAGAACACTCTGATCAATCCCATGTGGGAAGCACGCATCGTCAATCTGGCCGACGATGCTCAGCGACTGGTCGAACAACTCTTAACGACCAACGATCCGGTCCTCAAGCGAAAGCAGCAGCAACGAGCCCGTTGGAGTTCGCCCCGGATGTAAGTTTGACGGCTATTGGGCCGATGGCGACTGGTATGGATTGTCTGAGACTTCGGCCAGCACAATTTCTTCTTGGTTCGTGTTCGCTTCTTCGACCAGGCGATGAATCTGTTCGACCAGTTCGTCCGGCCGCGAAGTCTTGTTGATGACCGCTTTGGGGATGATCTGGGACATCTGGCGATTCGCATCGTAAAACACCATCGCCTCGCGGTCATCTGAGATTTGACCGAAGAGCCCCCATTGGTCGAGGCCGACTCCTTCTTCCGTCCATGTCGCAATCCCTTCGCGATAGATCCACATCCGCGTCAGGCTCGGCTTTTTCGCTTGCCGAGCTCGTTCTCGCCAGTATCGAACGAAGTTCGAGATCTGCTGCCCCAGGATCAACATAAAGAACGTCGCCAGGACCAGCAGAAAGTAATAGAAGAAGGTTGGTTCCGATGGTGTACCGATCAACCGGGGTGAGTCCCAGTCGAACGTCTTCAAGGCGATCAGTGCCGCGATTAAGATCACCGGAAAGATGAACTGCACCGCCAGTCCGCCCGGCGTTGGCATCGGATTGGTGCCATCCGGATCAGGGCCATTGATGATCAGCCGAGACTCCAATGAAAGATTCTTCTCCCATTGAACTTCGTCCTGGATCAGGTTGTACTCGGCAAGTTTGAAATCGCGATGAAAGTCTTCCCAGGTCGGAAGAGGCATCGTCTGCTGTTGAGCTTTGAGGTACAGCTCTTCCGCCTTCTTGGCGAACGCCTCGGCTGCTTCTGGGGAATCGAAGTAGCGCCGCGGGATGATGTAGGCCCGTAGCGACTCGATATAAATCGCGACCGAGTTCTTCGAGATGCGGACCCGTTTGATATAGCTCCACGGCAGACGACAGCAGCCTCGATCGCCTTGGAATTCGATGTATTCGTTAAAGAGACGGAGCGTTTGTTTGCCAGGGGGGACGGCGACTTTGTATTTCAGCCGAGCGACCATCCACATGTAGATGCCGGTCAGCAAAACGCCCACCATCAGGACGAAAACCCCGAGTAGCATCAGGAAATACCATTCCTGAACGATCACCAGCAACAGGGCAATCGGCCACAAGATGGTCAGCAGGGTGAGGGCTCGGAAATAGTCCTGCAGACGCTCTGTCCACGACATCCCCTGCAAAACCTCGATAATATCGGACGACTCGTTTTCGTAGGTTACTTCCAATGGCATAGGATCCGCTTTGTATGAAGCTTGGATAGGAAGCACCGATCCAAGCCGATTTTTCGTGGAAACAGGCTCGCGAATTCGAGAGAATGGTTCGACACGGTTACGTTCGTGGATGAGAAGTATTGGTTATTGCATGATGATTCGTATCGCATTTTCACTTGTCGTTTTGAGTGCCCTGCTGTCGACCGACAAGGTTTGCCAGGCCGAGGCCCGTCCGAATGTCATTCTGGTAATGACCGACGACCAAGGTTACGGTGATGTTGGCTTGCATGGCAACTCGATTGTGCAAACGCCAAACCTCGATCAGTTCGCGAAGCAGGGCGTTCAGCTCACGCAGTTTTATTGTAGCCCGGTTTGCGCCCCGACACGTGCGGCGCTGATGACCGGGCGTTACTTCTATCGAACCGGCGTGATCCACACCTCCCGAGGTGGTGCTCGGATGGCCAGCGACGAAAAGACGATGGCCGAGGTCTTTCAGGATGCGGGCTATGTCACCGGGGTCTTTGGGAAATGGCATCTGGGCGACAACTATCCGATGCGCCCCCAGGATCAAGGTTTCCAGCTTAGCCTGATCCACAAGTCAGGCGGAATCACCCAGCCGCCCGATCAGCCGAACGATTACTTCGATCCCATGCTGTGGAAGGACGGACAGCCAGTCCAGGCAAAAGGCTACTGCACCGACATATTCTTCACCGAGGCTATCCAATTTGTCGAGCAGAATCAGGACCAGCCTTTCTTTGCTTACATCGCCACCAACGCCCCGCACACACCGCTGATTGTCGACGAGACCGCTTGGAAAGGGTATGCCGCGAAAGGGCAGGAAGAATCAACCGCCAAGGTGTATGCCATGGTCGATAACATCGATCAGAACTTTGGTCGCCTGCTCGCGAAGCTGGATGAGCTGAAGCTGCGTGACAATACGATCGTGATCTTCTTGACCGACAACGGGCCGCAGCAGAGTCGCTTTAACGGTGCCCTGAACGGCCGGAAGTCGATGGTGCTGGAAGGTGGCATTCACGTTCCTTGCTTCATGCAGTGGCCGAGCCAGTTGGAAGGGGGCCAGAAGGTGGCAACCCGGCTGGCTCATATCGATTGGCTGCCGACGTTGATTGAAGCGACGCAAACCAAGGCCGATTTGCCAAATCGCTTGGACGGCGTCAGCTTCTGGTCGCTGCTTCAAGGGAAGCAGGATACGTGGCGCGAGCGGAATCTATTTTTCCAGGTTCATCGTGGGCTGCAGCCAGAGCCGTATCACAATGCGGCGGTGCTCGGCGAGCGGTACAAGCTGGTGATGAATGTCGGCAGTTTCGGTTTCGAGAAGCTCGACGAAGTGCCTCCGAAGCGGCGGACCGGGATCCAGTTGTTCGATCTGCAGAAAGATCCCGGCGAAACGAATGACCTGGCGGCATCGATGCCGGAGAAGGTCGAGCAGTTGACGGAAGCGTACGACGCCTGGTTTGCGGATGTGAAAGCGACCCGTAACTTCGAGACGCCGCCGATCGTCTTAGGATCGGAAGCTACCGAATCGACGCTGCTGTGCCGCTACCAGGATGCCTACTACGAACAAGACCGGGCCTTGGGCTGGAAGGTTAATGTTCCGCATGCCATGCTGGTGCAGCTTCGATTGAATCAGCCCGCCGAAGCTGGCCAAACTTTGATGGTGCAGTGGATGGGGAACGTCCAGGCCTTCGAGATCGAAGACCCACGCCAGCCAGTCGCCGCGCTGCAATTGACGCCAGGAACTGGCATTCTCGATGTCTGGCTGCAAACCGAAGGTAGCCCGCGGGAGTTCATTAAGAACAATACGACGCTGGGCGACGTGGTTGTTCAGCCAGTTGGCGAAGGGCTTTAATCGCCAACCGCCAGTTCGACTTGAACGCCGACCTTCTTTCCTTTGCGGAGCACGCTCAGCACGACCGTCTCGCCTGGCTTGTTGTTCTCGATGGCCGAAAGCAGATCGTCGGCGGTTTGCACGGGAACATTGTCGATACCGACAATCGTATCGGCTTCGCTACGATCGAGTCGGTTTTGCTCGTAGATGAATGGGCCACGCTGGATCTGTTCGCGGACGAGGCGAAAGCCTTTGATTCCGGCTCGGTCGGCAGGACCTCCTTGAGCCACGGTCGCCACCATCAAGCCTTGTTCGGTCTGATAAACACGCGTGATGCCAATGTCCGGACGAATGACACGGCCATTTTCGAGCAACTGCGGTACGACACGCTGAATGGCCGAAGCCGGGATGGCAAAGCCGACGCCCGTGTTCTCGCCGGTGCTGGAAGCGATGGCAGTGTTCATGCCGATCAGACGGCCGTTGCTGTCGAAGAGCGGCCCGCCGGAGTTACCCCGATTCAAGGCGGCATCGATCTGAATGATCGACTTCATCGTTCGTCCACTCCGCGATGGCAGCACGCGGTTGAGGCTCGAGATGATTCCAATCGTCATCGTTCGTTCCAAACCGAAAGGATTGCCGATGGCATACACCTTCTGGCCGACGCGTAGTCGTGACGAGTCGCCGAACTGCACCGGGTGCAGCAGGTCCGACGGAGCATCGATCTTCACCACGGCAATGTCGTTGACAGGGTCCTGACCAACAAGCGTGGCGGGATAGCTTTCGCCGTTGAAAAGCGTGGCCCGGATCTCGCGGGCCCCTTCGATGACGTGGTAATTGGTCAGGATCAAGCCAAGCTTGTCGAGAACGCTGCCACTACCAGAGCCTTCCGCCGGGCGTTCCATCAGATAGAAGTTGTCGATCTGGACACTTCGCGTCGTGATATGAACGACAGCGCGGTTCCCTTTCTCGTAGACGAAGATGTTGCGTTTCTCGTCTGGCGTCAGATCGAGTTCCCCTTCAGGAATCACCGGCGTCGTACGATGTTTAATATCGTTGATCAACGTGGTATCGGAACCGGGGACCACTTTCAGCTGCTGGTCACGCTGAATTTCGTAGACTGTTTCCCGCTCTTCGAGAGGTGCTTGAGCCAGCAACGTGTTCGCAGCGATGGCGAGTTGCAGTGGGAAAGCAATTCCAAAACAAAGGGGCAGGCTCTTCAATGCATGCATCGATCGTGCTCCTGATTCGACTGGGGGGACTCCTGTCGTGGTGGGGGTATCTAATTATTCACACATCGCCATTTACGTAACAAGCCACAAATGGTTCTGGCGCCCCTGCCAATTACTTGATGCGTTCTTTGATACGCTGTTGCGACAGCAACATGAGCGTGCGATGCGATCCCAGGCGGGCGATATCGCTATCTTCTTCGGTCGGAATGAGTTGCTCGTAGTCTCCGTCCGGCGTCATCACCCAGGCCTGGCGGCGATCTTTCATGGCGACGTCGAGGATTTCCCAGAGACGTTCCTTGTGCGAACGGAGTTCGATTGGGGCGACCGCTTCAACGCGATTGCTCAGGTTGCGCTGCATCCAGTCTGCCGAACCGATGTAGAACTCGCCTTCAAGTGGATCTTCGGAGCCGTTGGCGAAGAAGAAGATCCGCGAGTGCTCGAGGAAGCGGCCAATGATGCTGCGGATCGTGACGTTCTCGGTTAGCCCTGGGATTCCGGCTCGCAAGCACGAGAAGCCACGGACGATGCACTCGACTTTCACGCCTGCTTGCGAAGCGGCGACAATCGCCTGGCACATTTCAGGGTCTTCCAGTTGGTTGACCTTGATGACGATAAATGCCGGTTTGCCTGCCTTCTTGTTTTCGATCTCGCGACGAATCTTGACCAGGAACTGATCTCGCATGTTCGGCGGAGCGACCAGCAATTTCTGGAAGCTCGGTTCGCGCGAACGACCGGTCAGGGCGTGGAACAAGTTGACCACGTCGTCGGTCAACATCGGATCGCAGGTGAACAGTCCCAAGTCGGTATACAGCCGGGCGGTCTTCACGTGATAGTTGCCGGTACCGATATGGGCATAGCAGCGAATCCCGTCCGACTCTTGCCGCACGACCAGCGCGATCTTGGTGTGCGTCTTCAGACCCAGCACGCCATACACGACGTGGGCGCCGATCTTTTCCAGTTCTTTGGCCCAGTGCAGATTGCGTTCTTCATCGAAGCGGGCCTTCAGCTCGATCAAGCAGGCAACTTGTTTGCCCGTTTCGGCGGCGCGGATCAGACTTCGCACGAACGGCGTATCGTCACCAACGCGATACACAGTCATCTTGATCGCGATCACTTTGGGATCGTTGGCCGCGGCACGAATGAACTGCTCGACACTCGCGTCGAAGCTTTCATACGGATGATGCACCAGGAAGTCGCCGGACTTAATGACCGAGAAGATGTCGGCTTCTTCGCCTGCCAGGTCGGCGGGCACAATCGGGTTCCAAGGTTCGTCGCGGAGCTCTTTGATGTCGAGCGAGGCGAGCGGCCACATCCCGGCGTAGTCGAGTTCGCCCTGGAATTCATAGACGTCATCTTCCGAGAGCTCGAACTGATGCATCAGCAGCGAACGAACCCACGGGTTAGGATTCTCGGACAGTTCCAGGCGAACGACCGGCTCGAACTTTCGTTGACGCAGTTCTTCCGCGACGATCGTGCGGATGCTTTCCGATTCGTCGTCATCTTCGATTTCGACTTCCGAGTTTCGGGTGATCCGGAAGAGGCTCGAATCGATGATGGTCATGCCGGGGAAGAGCTTCTCGGCATTGTTATGGATCAGGTCGGCCAGGCGAATGTACGAACGCCCTTCTTCCATCTCGGAATCGAGTTGGATCCACTGCGGCAAAATGTTGGGAACCTTCACGCGGGCAAACAGGTTTTCTTCCGAATCGGGAACTCGCAAAACGAAGCCGAGCGACGTCGAGAGGTTCGACATATACGGGAACGGATGCCCAGGGTCGAGCGCCAGCGGCGTCAGCGCCGGGTAGACGTTCCGATTGAAATAGAGATTTGCCTTTTCACGCTGCGAGTCGGAAAGTTGTTCCCAATCGAGCAGGTGAATATTGTGCTCTGCCAGCAGCGGTTTTAAATCGCGGCGGAAGCAGCGGGCACGCTTTGATAGCATCGGCAGGATGACCTGACGCATCTCTTGCAGACGCTGCTGCACCGGCACCGGGCCGATCACCTTGTTCTTCAAACGCTCGGCCTGGCTACGGGTACGTAGCAGCCCGATTCGCTTCATAAAGAACTCGTCGAGGTTCGACGTGAAGATCGCCAGGAACTTGATCCGCTCGAGCGCCGGATTGCGGGGATCGAGCGCTTCATGCAGCACGCGGCTGTTGAATTGGAGCCAGCCCAGGTCGCGGTCCGAGTAAGCCTCGCGCCACGAAGGATCGGTCCAATCGATTTCAGGGTGGGTGGTCTTTAGATTCTGGTCGATCAGGCGAGCCGTAATTTCCTGCGTCATCAGTCCTTCGAGCCTATTGCTGCGGAAAACATTGCTGGCATCAATTCAGGGCAGAGAACGGCATTTTAGCCCAAACTGAGCTTCTTCGAGCCCCCCGGACACCCCTTTCGCTGGCAAATCATAGTTAAGATTGGCCTTGGGTACGGCCGACGAAAATTGTACAAACACCCCCCTCACCTGGTCTCTCTTGGCTTCTGCCCACGGAATGCTGTCATGGCGCTTGATACGAAAATCTGGACTGGCCCCGGTCGACCGGCTGTTTTTCTGGACCGCGACGGCACGATCAACGAGGAAGTCAAATACCTCAGTTCGCCCCATCAATTGCGGATTATCCCAGGGGCGGCAGAAGCGATTGCCCGGCTCAATAAGGCTGGCATTCCGGTGATTGTGATCACCAACCAATCGGGGATTGCCCGCGGTTATTACACCGAAGACGACGTACAGGACGTCCACAACTACATGGACAAGCTGCTGGCAGACCATGGCGCGTCGGTCGATGCGTACTATTACTGCCCGCATCATGGTGCCGCGATTGTGAAGAAGTACGCCCTGGACTGCGAGTGCCGTAAGCCACGCATCGGGATGCTGAGCGCGGCGGCGGCTCAGGAAAATGTCTCGCTGAGCCAGGCCTATATGGTTGGCGACAAGCGATCTGACTTGCGGGCCGCGGTGAACTGCGGAGCCCGAGGCATTCTGGTCCGAACCGGTTACGGCCGTCAGACCGAAGAAGAATTGCTCCGTGAAGCAGAAGCGACCGGCGCTGCCTTAGTGACCAACATTGTCGACGACCTGGCTGCGGCGGTGGATCAGATCTTAAATCAGATCGCTCACAACCATCCGCAGAGCGTCAAGGCACCGAAGTTCGCGTCTAATTATCGCCATCACCGACCGGAGATAGGTCAACATTACCCACATCAATAGGTGTGGTTTCGGTGGATGGGTGTGGCGGGATCTCGGCTCCGATCTCGCCTAATTCCTCGCTGGCGAGCGTGATCTGCTCGATCACTTCCGCCTCAATTGGCGTAGGTTCGGTCGGTTCCCCTTCTTCATCTTCGGGATCGACCATCGGTTTGGCCGTTTCGGTCATCATCGGAGGCGTTTCTTCCTCCGGCTTCTCTTCGACCTTGGGCTGTTCTTCTGCCATTGGTTTCGGCGTGGCCTTCGGTTCAACCTTGGCAGGCTTGTTGACAGCGCGAGGCTTAGGAGCGGGTTTGTCTTGCTTCGAGGCGTTTACTTGCTGCTGAAAGGCGGTTGCCAAAGGGCTTTCGTCCTCCTTCTCGCCCGCCGGTGCGTTGCGTGAGACCGGGGCGTTCGCTCCGTCGCCGTTTGCAGGAGGCTGATCGTCCAGCGGGATGGTTTCCGTCGGAACGGTCGGCGTCATCGTGTCGGCAGCTTCTTCTTCGGAACTGTTTTGGTTGGCAAGCTTCTTCATGTCAGGCGTTCGCAGTTCATGCGGCACAATGAAGTAAGCCTGAGCGGGAAGCTGCTTCACGATCCCGATGGGATCTTTGTGCATGAACCACATCACGGCGAAGAGCGCCAGGCCAAGACCGACCACGCCGCCCACGATCACTTTCAAGAACTCGATCGCAACATTCGGCTCTGGGCGTTTAGGACGTCGCGGCGGACGATTCGAATCAATCTTCGCCATCGGGGGCGAACTGGCCATGGGACCAGATTCTTTGAATTGAAAGTCGGTACGCGTTGCCTCGCTGTTGTCGACCAACGCATATTCCGAACCGTCGCTCGGCTCGTTCGGAAAGACCAGCTTCACTTCCGAGCCAGGCCCCGAGATGATCTCGGCTTCAGGTGGCAGCAGATTGATGATCTCGCCTAACGGGAACTGTTCGCCGCAACGAGGGCAACGGATGACCGACATTTCGGTCGCTGCCGAAGGAATACGAATCGAATCGTGGCAACGCGGGCAGGAACTCAACAGCATGTGGGGCTCCGAAAATTTCCGATGTCTACCAGGCAACCTTGAAGCGCGGCAGGGAACAAGTAACAAGGAGCTCCCCAGGCAGCCCGAAGCAACCAATTATATTATCAGGATTACACGGTAAAGGGTCGGATTGGGGCAAAGGGGCATAAGATTTCCTTAAAACCGCGTCGAATGGTTGCCTAGCTGGAAGTTCCGATACGAGCGGGCTAAACTAAGCGGTTCTCCCCCTTAAGCCTGCCTTTCCAACCTTTCAATCGCTCAGATCTGGAGCTGCCCGTGATTCGCTGCTTCTCGAACCCTAGGTTCGCCCCCTTCTGCATGGGGATCATCTTCGCCTGCTTGTCCGTTACCTCGGCACTGGCCCAATTCGGATCGGCTGGTGCCCCCAAGCCATACGAAATCCACGATGGTGATCGGATCGCTCTGGTCGGTGGCACCTTCATCGAACGCGAGCAGCAGTATGGCTACTTCGAGCTCGCGCTGCAGCTGTCGCTACCCGAAACCAACTTCAGCATCCGCAATCTGGGTTGGAGTGGTGACACGGCTACCGGAATTGCTCGAGCCCGGTTTGGCAACCAGCAAGAAGGCTGGTCGCATCTGACCAAGTCGCTTGATCTGGTGAACCCAACGGTGATCTTCGTTTGCTACGGCACCAACGAAGCATTCGAGGGTGAGAAAGGGCTGGAAGCATTCAAGGCGAACTATGGCAAGCTGCTCGACGAACTCGAAAAGCGAACCAAGCGAATCGTGATGATCTTGCCGCTGCCGATGGAAAACCTGGGCGAGCCTCTGCCGAATCCAGAACAGTACAACCAGAACGTTGAACTCTACTCGAAGGCGATCTCAGAAATTGCCTACGACCGGGGACATTCGTTCGTCAACGCGAGCAAGGCCGTCTCCGGTTATAAGCCACAAGAGTCAGGCGATCCTGCGTTTCTGACCGACAACGGCTTGCACCTGACTGGCTATGGCTACTGGAAGATCGCACCGGTGATGACCTCGCGGCTGGGGCTTTCGCCGAAGCGATCGCTGACAACGGCAAACCCTGCCAGTGAATTGGAAGGGGATAAAGGGGTTGCGATGCCGATCCCTTATCCTCGTTCGCCCCTGGCCGACAACCAGAATACGATCACTTACGCGATACATTTTCTGAACGACGGAGAGCATACGCTTCAGCTCGACGACCAGCCCAAGGTGACGGCGACCGCCAAGCAGTGGGCCGCGGGTGTCGATGTTCCGGCTGCTCCGCTCACCGATCGTGCGGAAGAACTTCGCCAGGCAATCTTGCGAAAGAATCAGCTCTTCTTCGATCGTTATCGTCCTCAGAACGAAACGTATCTCTACCTGTTCCGCAAGCACGAACAGGGCAACAACGCTGTGGAGATCCCACAGTTCGATCCTTTGGTGGAAGCTCAGGACAAGAAGATCTTCGAGCTTAAGCAGCCCCTGAACGTGAAAGTTCAGCTCGACTAATCGAGCTTGCTGGCCTGCTCTTTTCCGCGAAATCCATCCTTCCAACTGAGATAACCATACCAATGTATCGCTCTGCCCTTGCCTTGCTTTTAATGCTGATCGCGCCGGTTGCTTCCGCGCTGGCTCAACGCAACCTGACGGTAATCCCTGACACCGATCCTGAAGCGGAACGCAAGTCGTTCACCGTAGCGGAAGGCTTCGAGGTGAACCTGTTCGCTTCCGAGCCGATGATCGCCAGCCCGATTCAAATCAACTTCGACGCCCAGGGACGTTTGTGGGTTGCCTCCAGCGAGGTCTATCCGCAGATCGAACCAGGTCAGGTCGCCAACGACAAGATCTTGATGCTGGAAGACACCGACGGTGACGGCCAGGCCGACAAGTCAACGGTCTTCGCCGATGGCCTGCTGATTCCAACCGGCGTGCTGCCAGGGGATGGCGGCGTTTATGTCGCCAACAGTACGGAACTGCTGCACATGAAGGACACCGATGGCGACGGCAAGGCGGACTCGAAGCGAGTCGTTCTGTCTGGTTTCGGTACGGAAGATACCCACCACATTCTGCACACGCTGCGGTGGGGCTACGACGGCATGATGTACTTTAATCAGTCGATCTACATTCACAGCCATATCGAAACCCCGCATGGCGTCCGTCGTTTGAATGCCGGTGGTATCTGGCAGTTCCGTCCTGAAACGATGGAGCTCGATGTTTTCTGCCGTGGTTTCGTGAATACCTGGGGACATCACTACAACAACTATGGTGCCAACTTCGCGACCGACGGTGCCTATGGCGAAGGGATCAACTACACCTTCCCAGGAGCCGTGTTTGTGACGGCCGCCAACTCGCGTCGTCTGTTGACCGGTCTCAACCCAGGCAGCCCGAAGCATTGCGGTTTGGAACTGGTCGGTGGTTCGCATTTGCCCGAAGATTGGCAGACCAGTGCTTTGACCAATGACTTCCGTGCCCATCGGGTGTGCCGTTTCGTGCTGGAAGAAGATGGTTCCGGTTTCGCGAGCCGTCAGACCGAAGATGTGATCAAAGCAAGCCACGGTGCGTTTCGTCCGGTCGATATCAAGATGGGGCCTGATGGGGCCATCTACGTCGCCGACTGGTACAACCCGATCATTCAGCATGGCGAAGTCGACTTCCGTGATAAGCGTCGCGATCATGTTCATGGTCGTATCTGGCGAATCACCAAGAAGGGAAGTCCGCTGGTCAAGCCAACCAACCTGGAAGCGGCTTCGGTCGACGAACTGTTGGCCGCGCTCACCTCGTCCGAAAAGTGGGTTCGCACGCATGCCAAACTGCAGTTGAAGCTGCGTCCACGAGCCGAAGTGTTGGAAAAGCTGGCCGCCTGGATGAAGGCTCAAGCCAAAGATGATCCGGCAACTGCTCATCATCGGTTGGAAGGCCTGTGGGCGTATCAGGCGCTCGACGAAATCAACGAACCGCTGCTAAGCGAAATGTTGGCTTCGCCAGATCACAACATCCGTGCCGCTGGTGTCCGCGTCGCTTCGCAGTGGCACGACCAGCTTTCCGACCCGATGGCAATGTTCGCCGCGGCCGTTCGTGACGAACATCCCCGCGTTCGCCTGGAAGGGGTTCGCGCTCTGGCCACCATTCCAACTTCCGAGTCGATGATCGTTGGCCTGGAAGCGACGCGTCAACCGATGGACCGATTCCTCGACTTCGCTGTCTGGCAATTGACTGAAGACCTGGCTCCACAGTGGGTGCCAGAACTGAAGGAAGCGGTTGCCAGCAACGATACGAACTCGAAGATTCTGCAAGATGCCCTCGCGCATCCGGAAAGCTGGGTGTTCGCCCTCGAATCGATTACCAATCCGGAAGTGGCGGAAGCGGCCGTTGTGATGCTGTCCAAAGCAGACGTACCAACCTCGAACCGTTTGGTTCAGTTGGCCGCACAACGGGGTGACTCGCAACTGCTGGGCAAACTGCTCACGTCAATTTTGCCAGGTGGTAGCCGGGCAGAAGACAACGCTCAGATCGTGCCGATTCTGAAGTCGTTTCTGGTGGCGATGCAAGTTCGCAAGACCAAGCCGGAAGGTGACCTGGCGAGCATCGAAAAATTGTACGGCTCCGATTCGCCAGAAGTCTCGGCGCTGGCCTTCGACGCGGCGATTTCATGGAACGTTGCTTCGCAGGAACTGGTTCGTTCGTACGCCGCTGGTGAAAAAGAATTGCCACCAGCAGCACGCGTGGCGGCCGTTCGGGCCTTGGCCAAGATGCCAGGCGAAGCGACCGTGCAACTGCTGAATGGATTGATTCATAGCGACAAGGCTTCGGCTCCTGTCCGCATCGCGGCGATCGAAAGCCTGGCGACAATCAATCTGCCGGTGGCTGCCAATCAGGCTGCCGAGCTGCTCTCGAAAGAGAAGTCGGACGTGTCGGCGGAAGCAGTCTTGGCTCCATTTGTCAGCCGCAAGCAAGGACAGGTTCGCCTGGCAGAGGCCTTGAAGGATAAGAAGCTCCCGCGAGATGCCGCTCAGTTGGCACTCCGGGCCGTTCGTAGCAGCAGCCAGGCTTCGCCCGAGCTGGTCAGCGCAGTCCAGACCGCAGGCGGGCTGACTCAGGGCATTCGGCAATGGTCGGATGAAGAGTTGGCTCAGATCACGCAACTGACCATGGAATCGGGCGACCCGCACGCCGGCGAAGCGATTTATCGCAAGGAAGCCCTCAACTGCTACAAGTGTCACGCGATCGGCGAGTCAGGCGGAAAAGTCGGCCCGAACTTGATCAGCCTCGGTGCCAGTGCCCAGCCAGACTACATCGTCGAGTCGCTGCTGCGTCCGAGTGCCAAGGTGAAAGAGAACTTCCACTCGTTGATCATTCTGACGGACGAAGGCAAGGTGGTGACCGGGATCCCGGTTCGCGAGAACCAAGAGATGCTGGTCCTTCGCGATGCTGACGGGAAAGAGATCGAGATCCCTCAGGAAGCGATCGACGATCGTGCGGAAGGCCGTTCGCTGATGCCTGATGGTTCCATCGACTCGCTGACCCAGAAGGAAATCGTCGACCTGGCGACCTTCCTCTCGAAGCTGGGCAAGGACGAAGCGTTCTCGATTGGCAACAAACGCTATCTACGATCGTGGCAGACGTTGACGTACAGCGACGCTGCCCGTCATGTGATCAATCGGTCGAGCAACAACTCGGTCGGTCAGGGGAACGAAGCGTTCGTCTGGCAGCCAATCTTCGCTCAGGTCGATGGTAGCGTGCCGCTCGCAGAACTGCCGAAGTTCGACGTTCACCGCAATCAGCCAAGCTTCGCGTACCTGGAAACCGAAATTGATGTCGCTAACGAAGGGACATTCAAGTTCGCTCTGGATGGTGCGGAAGGGCTTTCGCTGTGGATCGATGGCAAGCCAATTCCAACGAGCCAGACGTTCGAGGCCCAATGGCAGCCAGGGAAGCACCGTCTGACGGTTGCTATCAACCTGGGCGAACGCCAGCAGGGGTTGAAAGTTCAATTCCTGGAAGCGGAATCGACCGGCCGATTGGCCACGGCGGCAAAGAATTAGCCGTTATCAATGAGAATGGGGCAATCTTGCCTTGACCTGCAAGATGCCCCTTTGGTAGTTACACGCTCCGGTCCAGCTAATTGGTATCGTCACAAGTTGACGGGGGACTTGAGCGTCATCGTGAAAAAAATTTCTCATCAGCCGTTATTCCGTATCTCAAGCTGCTTGTTGCTAGCACTGAGCGTGTTCGTAACCGAGCAGTCTGCCGATGCGCAAACAACCGTGGCCCCTGCCCCGGTGACTGGTTCTTCGGCCGGAGCTTCAATCTCGGGCTGGGATCCCTATTCAACGGCACCTCAGTACGGATCTTATGGGCAAGCGGCGCCCACCTACAGCGCCCCGACCTACGCAGCTCCGCCGACTTCGAGCTATCCTCCGCCGAGCAGTTTCCCGCCGGCTCCTTCTGCGCCACCGCCGAGTTTTTCGACGGGACCCAACTCGCTTTATCCACAGCAGCCACAGCCGCTTTATCAGCCGGCTCAGCCATTCGCTTACAACCAGCAGGATTTCCAGATCCCGTATGAACGCTTCATGGAAAACCTGGCGTTCAAGACGACCTTTCTGCCGAAGTTGAGCAACGACCCGGACACGCTGCAGATCCAGGACTTCGAGACCTCGGTCACGGCATTGTTCCCGAACTTCCTGTTCAGCGAGCATCCGCTGCTGGTGACTCCGGCGTTCGTGCTGCATTTGTGGGATGGTCCTTCGACCGGTGTGCAAGACTTGCCTGCCAATGCTTACAGTGCCTACTTGGACCTGGCTTGGAATCCGGAACTGACCCCGCGACTATATGCGGAACTCGGGTTCCGCGTGGGTGTGTATACCGACTTCGAGACCATCAACTCGGACAGCCTTCGTTTGCAAGGTTTGGGCGTCGGTAATATTCGCCTGACACCGACGATGACGTTGAAGGCAGGGGCGGTCTATCTCGACCGTATGGATACCAAGATTCTGCCTGTGCTCGGGCTGCTGTGGGAACCAGATAGCCTGACGCGATTCGACATTACCTTCCCCTACCCTCGCTTGTCGAAATACTGGACGACGGTTGGCGACCGGAAGGTGTGGTGGTATGTCGGTGGCGAGTATGGTGGCGGCAGTTGGACCATTCATCGGTACGACTTCCCCACGATGGACGACGTTTCCGATCAGATCGACATCAATGACTACCGCGTCTTCGTCGGTCTGGAAGCGACCCATCCGAACCGCCTGCGGGCCTATGCCGAAATCGGCTACGTCTGGGATCGAAACATCCTGTATCGATCGCCGACGGTTCCGAACCTGAAAGTTGACGACACCTTGATGATCCGGGCCGGGTTCAATTTCTAGGACGAGTCTTTGAAGCTACCAGCAATCTTCGCGACGTGTTGGCTTGTGGTGTGCACATTGCTATTGG
The DNA here is from genome assembly GCF_039541315.1 of Bremerella cremea. Classification (GTDB taxonomy): domain Bacteria; phylum Planctomycetota; class Planctomycetia; order Pirellulales; family Pirellulaceae; genus Bremerella; species Bremerella cremea. The sequence continues at coordinate 2,911,735 of NZ_BAABFZ010000003.1, forward strand.
GCAATGGCGTACACGAAGCTCGCGCGCAGATGCAGCCTTGGGCTCAGCGAGAATTCGGGAAGCTCGACAACGATTCGTTCCAACCGATTCAGCGGATTCCCCCCACGGAAGTCTTTCCGAACAACTATCCGCTTTCGCAGTTCAACAGCAATCCTTCTTTGAGCAATCCGGATGGTCCGGCCTATCGACTGGCCGAGAATCCTCCCGAGCTGAGCACCTTGTCCGACGATGTCGAAAAGCAAGATGCATTGTTTCTAACCGAAGATGAGGTCTTCACCTCGCGACCGAAGCTAAGCCCTGCGAAGAACGGCATTCTGCAGTCGCTGGCGATTCAAAGTACCTGGATTGCAGGCAGTGGCGACAACATTGGGATGACCGAAGTGAGCGGCAGTGCCACGCTGGGCTTTCCAGCCCCGACTCGCGAATCGCCGCTGTTGCTGACGCCGGGCTATGGCATGTATTTCCTGGTCGGACCTGACTCGATCCAGGCCCCGGCTACGCTGTATCAGGCTTACCTCACCACGCGTTGGATGTCGCAGCTTTCGCCCAAGTGGGGAACCGTACTCTCAGTCACCCCGGGCGTTTACAGCGACTTCAAGCGAACCGATGGCGACGCGTTCCGAGTCAGCGGGATGGCACTGCTCTCGTACCAATGGACCGACACGGTTCAGTTCCTGCTGGGTGTGGTGTACTTGAACCGCGAAGACTATTCGGTCCTACCTGCCGTCGGTTTAATTTGGACGCCCGACGACGATCACCGATTGGAACTCACTTTTCCTCGGCCTCGTTATATGCAGTTGTTCAACTACGGCGATGGGCACGAAGACTGGTGGTATGTCTCTGGTGAGTTCGGTGGAGGCACCTGGAGCGTCGAGCATCCGATTGGCCAGAACGACGACTTGACCCTCAGCGACTACCGCGTGCTGATTGGCATGGAGCGGAAGTCGGACGGGGGTGGCAAGTCGTTCGTCGAAATCGGATATGTCTTCGGGCGAAAGCTCGAATACAAGTACGATCCTGCTACTCTCGATATGAGCGACACCATCATGCTTCGCAGCGGATGGTGGTACTAGGCAGCGAATTCGCGGCCTAGTTCTTCTTACGCTTCTGCTGCTTCTCGAGTTCTTTCTCCAGCAGCTTCATGTTCCGGCGATTGGCTCGCCAAGTCACGTCGATCAGGTCACCAACCAGCGGAACCAGACCCACCAGGAAGTCGACCAGCACGTTGCCGACCATCTTCACCAAGGTCCAACGACTCGCACCGAGTCGATAAGCTTCCCACAGGAAGTAGGCCGAAACGGCGGTGGTAGCCGTATCACCGACGAATGGGATCAAACCGATCACGGCATCCCAACCGAGGGTGATTTTGGTACCTGGCACGGTAACCGCATCGTCGAACAATCGGGCGATCGTTCGCAGCCTGGCGACCAGCTTTTCGCGATCGTCGCTGGTGAGCGATGACTGAACCTTATTGCCAGCTTTGCCGACTTCGTCAGGATACTGCGGACGACGTGGCATTAGCCGAGACGTATTGGGGGATAAATAGCGAATACTCATGGCTTTCTACCGATTCAAAAGGGGCTGCACGAAAGCGTGCAAAAGAATCAGAAGCAATCGCTATACCAGCACGGCCGAATGTGACCGAATGAATCGTGGCGAGTGAACGTAAATCGCCTCGCTTCAATAGGTTGCAATGGTCTATGGCTGCCATAGATTACCGCTGGGTGGCTGGCAACCAACGGGTGCAGATCACTCAGGCATTGTTGCGAGAACTGCCAACGTGACAGCAACCAGCGATGGGATCGCTGCCACCAGCACGATGCAGGTGCCGCGGGCAAACCCAGATATTTTGCCAGGCAAAAGTGTCGCAACGACAACCGATAACAGAGGTCCAATCATCGGCAGCCAATAGCTGACCAGAGGGACATCGCTGAACGAATTGACGTGGGCAATCAGAAGGATCCCGCCCAGGTAGGTCGTTAAAGTCAGCCCTAGGCCCCCCAGCAGACCACGCCGCATCAGCATACCGCCAATTACCAGACCGAGCGAACCGCTAAAGGTAAGCCCAGCGATCTGGGCGAAGCGAAGGCTTTCGGAGAGTGCCACAACAATCGCCACCGCTAAGCAAGTTCCCAGCCAGACGATCGCAAACGACCAGCGACCTCGATCGGTGGCCCATTCGGTCGTGCATGCCAACAGCCAGGCCCCCGCGCACCAGCACGTCAGGTAAACGGGGTACGAAGGAGAAAGATCGTCCCAGGTCGGCATCAACATATAGCCGACGCCACCGACGACCCCAGCGTAAGCCAACGGCAGAAGGCCGAACCTGACGATTGCAAATCGTTGAAAGAAACCGACCAGCGTGGCCACCACGGCGGCAATCAAAACGCCGAGCGGTAGCCATTCGTAATGGGCCTTGGGAACTAACGGCCCCAACTCCAGTTGAAAGTATCCGATCGCTGCGGCGGCAATCAGCGGGATGGCGGTTTCCAGAGGGATCGCCATCGGAGCGGCAATCTTTGTCGTTGCCTCTTCGGAGGTTTCGATAGACGGAGCCGTATCGAACCAAGAGACAATCCACGACAATACAAAACGAAGCCCGGTCGCCGCCAGAAGCGGGACGACCAGGCTCCAGATCAGATCATTCGACGAGAAAGGCATCGTGGGTTACTTACCAACCTTGATCGTCATGGTGACATCTTTATGAACCTTGTCCGGGCTGTAGGTCATGCCGAACTCGGTACGGTCGATGACGAACTCAGCGGTCAGATTGACTTCCTTACCGATGGTCACAACGGCTGGGAAGGTGATCGACTTGGTTTCGCCCAGCAGTGTCAGGTCGCCGGTGATGTTGAACTTGCCGTCGTCGCCTGCTTCGATCTTCTTCGAGACGAACTTCGCTTCTGGGTGCTGACGGACATCGAAAAAGTCGGGGCTCTTCAAGTGGTTGGTCAGCTTTTCAAATTCAGTTTCAATCGAAGCGGTTTCGATCGTGACCGAGACTTCCGAAAGCTTGCCGTCCGCAGCCTTGGCGGTGCCAGTCAGCTTGCCGAACTTACCGGTTCGTGGATCTGGCTTGTCGCCGACGTGCGTGCCAACAAACTGAACCAAGGTATTGTCCGGAGTCAAAGCCGTTTCTACCGGGCCGGTCGCTTCGGTCGAAACAGTTTCGGTCGGTTCAGCCTTCTTCATTTCGGCGCCAGCTTCGGGAGCAGGCTTTTCATCCAACAGGCCTTCGACGGAATCGGCGGGCGTTGGTTGGGCGGCCGCGGCTGGATCGACTTCTTCCGGCTTGGCTTCTTCTTTCGGAGTTTCCGCCGGGGGAGCTGGCTCGGCCTTCGGTTCTTCCTTTGGCGGTTCCATCGGAGCCACTTTTTCGGCCGGCTTGGTCATCTCTTCCTTCGGAGCTTCTTCCGCAGGCTTCACGTCTTCTGCCGGAGGAGGCATCGTTTCGTTGGAAACTTCCGGGGCAGCCGTTTCGTTGCTGCCAGTCGTTCCAGGTGTGGTCTTGCCTTCAGGTGGCTTGCAGCCCAGGCAGGCAATCGTAAGTATTAGCACTAAACCCATTAAACGCATCGTCTCATTCTCCGTTGTTGCTGTGGTTTCGAGTGGCGAGGTGGGGAGCCTCGCAGGTGTGTATCATTCGCTGCGGGGTGTCGGAGCAATTGGTCATGCTCCATGCAGCATTAAACCATAGGTCCCGATTCGTTTCCATTCGCCGAGAGATCCGACAAATACTGCGACGCGTCGATCGGAGCGTTGCAGTGGAAGTTCTCGCACACATAAACTTGTGCCGCACCGTTGTGTGCTGTCTTTCCCGCTTTCATCGAGTTCAGCAACGGGCTTTCTGGCTCATCGTCAAGAGCAACGGCAACCAGTACTCCAGGGGCATAGGTTCGCGCCAATTGTCGGACGAGCGGTTCGATCTCCGCACGATCGCTCGCCGCGATCACGATCTCGCGCGAGTTGCTTTCCAGGTAGTGATGGGCGATCAACAGTTGACCGGCCGCGAAAGGATGCTTCTGCAAGACATCGGCCCCAGCGGAAATCGTTTCGTTGGCCAACGCCAGATACGATTCGTTGCCGAGCAGTCGTCCCAGTTTCGCCAGCACCAGCGCTGCCACGCCATTGCCGCTGGGGACGCTGTGATCGTAGAAGTCTTTGTTGCGGGCAATCAACGCTTCGTGATCGTCGGCCGTGTAGAAGAAGCCACCCTGGTCGTCGTCGTAGAAATGCTCGATGGCCTGATCCACGAGTGTCTTGCACTCGACCAGCCACTGCTCGTCGAAGGTCGCTTCATATAGGGCGAACATCGCCGCGGCGAGATAAGTGTAGTCATCGAGATACGCGGCCAGTTTGGCTTTGCCATGGCGATAGGTGTGCAGCAGTCGGCCTGCTTCGTTTCGCATGTCTTGCAAGACAAAGCGAGCGGCCTTTGCAGCGGCGGCGATGTAGGTGGGTTCGGCAAGGGCAGCACCGGCGCCAGCCATCGCTTCGATCATCAGGCCATTCCAACTGGCGAGAATCTTGTCGTCCTTGCCTGGGCGAATGCGATCGCAGCGAGCATGGAACAATACTTCCTTGCCGCGATTCATTTCGTCACGCAGTTCTTCCTCCGAAGTCTCCAGCAGCCGGGCATACTCGGCCAGCGGCTTCTTCAGTCGCGGAATGCTGTGCCCCTCGAAGTTGCCAGACTCGGTGATGTCGTAGACCTGGCAGAAGCGATCCGCAATGACCGGATCGCCCAGCAGTCGATGCACTTCCGCTGGAGTCCAGACATAAAACTTGCCTTCTTCCCCTTCGCTGTCAGCATCTTCGGTGCTGTGGAACCCACCACGTTCGTCGGTCATGTCCCGCAGGATGTAGTCGCACGATTCGCGGATGACTCGGGCATAGTTCGGGTTGCCGGTCAAGCGATAGGCATCGACGTAGTTGCCCACCAGCAGGGCGTTGTCGTACAGCATCTTCTCGAAGTGCGGGACAAGCCAGAACTCGTCGACGCTGTAACGAGCGAACCCGCCACCAAGATGATCGTAGATGCCGCCCATCGACATCTTGTCGAGCGTTGTCGTGACCATCGGCAAGACCGAGTCGTCTTGCGATTGATGGTAGTAACGCAGGATCAAGTCGACATTCATCGTATGCGGAAACTTCGGAGCCGATCCGAATCCGCCGTGCGTCGCATCGAACGATTGTCGCATCTGATCGATCGCCAACAGGATGCGGCCTGGGGCGATCTCGCCCGATTCGCTGGTGCCTGCTCCGATCATCTGCAAACGCTCGGTCAGAATGCCGGACTGCTCCAAGACTTTGTCCTGGCGGTTCACCCACGCATCGACCACCGCTTTCAAGACCTGGTCGAAGCCAGGCATGCCACGACCGGCAGTCGGCGGCCAGTACGTTCCGCCAAAGAACGGTTTGAGCTCGCACGTCAGAAAGACCGACATCGGCCAACCGCCATGCCCCGTCAGAAGCTGCACGGCGTTCATGTAAATCTGATCGAGATCAGGCCGTTCTTCCCGATCGACCTTGATGCTGACGAAGTGCTCGTTCAGGTAGTCGGCGATCTCTTGCGACTCGAAGCTTTCGTGCTCCATCACGTGGCACCAGTGGCAAGCCGAATAGCCGATCGAAAGAAAGATCGGCTTGTTCTCTTGCTTGGCCTTGGCCAGTGCTTCTTCCCCCCACGCATACCAATCAACAGGATTGTTGGCATGCTGCAGGAGGTAGGGGCTCGTTTCGTGGGCGAGTCGATTCGGCATCGTTCGAAATTCCTTTCGCGCGATCCTTCGCCGCGCGGATAGTAGGGCGCGGGTTCGTTCTATCGGAACGAATGAGACGGAGCAGGGAACTCGCCTGATTGGACCTCTTCGCAGTATTGGCGAACGGCATCGGTAACTGTTTCGCGAATTTTGGCGTACTGTTTCACAAACTTCGGCACATGGCCTTCCGTTAGACCCAGCATATCATTCAGCACCAGGACTTGCCCGTCGCATTCTTTGCCGGCACCGATTCCGATGGTCGGGATATCGATCATCTTGGTGATCTCGGCGGCGTCGGTCTGCGGAATGCATTCCAGCACGATGCTGAACGCACCGGCATCCGCCGCGGCCCGAGCATCGTTGAAGAGACGGTCTTGATCGCGTTGAACTTTGTAGCCACCCATCTGATGCACCAACTGCGGACGCAAGCCAATGTGGGCCATCACCGGAATCCCGGCGTTCACCAGACCCGAGATCACCTCGGCCTGATCGGCTCCCCCTTCCAGCTTGACTGCTTGGGCACCGGTCTCTTTGAGAATCCGGCCTGCGTTGCGGATGGCTTCATGGACCCCTAAAAGGTTCGACGGAAATGGCATATCGACGATGACCAATGCGTTGCGAACCGCTCGGGTCACCATTTCGGCATGATAGATCATCTCGTCCAGGGTGACCGGAATGGTCGAATCGTGTCCCTGAACGACCATCGATAGGGTATCGCCCACCAGGATGGCATCGACCCCAGCTTGATCGACCAAGCTGGCCATCGGATAGTCGTAAGCTGTTAGTACGGTTAGCTTTTTGCCTTCCGCTTTCCGTGCGACGAACTGGGGAACGGTGAGACGCGATTTGCGTCGGGGGGGCGTGGACATTTGCCTGGGCCTTCTTCATTGCAAGTTTCGAACCTGTCAGCACTTATTTTCGCGAGTGCACTTCCGGGCGGCAACCGCTGCCAACGGGGAGCCCCGTGAAATTTCCAGACGGACACGCTTTGGTTTAGGCGAGTTCGGCACGCAACTCGCGGTTGAAAGCCCAGTTTCCTCGTGGGTAGGGGGCGGTTCGAATTGATTGGCAAATTCGCCATGAAGCCGTTATTCTGAACGATCAACTCCCTCTCCGCGCTTATCTCCCCCTCCGGAACCAGGCAGGATTCTCATGCTTCACCCGATTGTTCGACTCTGTTCGTCTGTCTCGCTTTGCCTCGCGGTAGCCTTCGTGGCGTCGTCCGCTTCGGCTCAGAACCCCAACCAACCGCCACAGCAGGGAATGCCCAACTTCCAAGGGAAGCCAGGCCAGAAGCAAGAGAAACTGAACCTGACTGGAACCTTGACCGCCGCCCAAGCCCCGCTGATTAAGGTGAAGCCGGAAAAGGGAAACACCGAGTGGACAATCCGTGTCGAATCGAAGCCGGACGAAATCATCGTCCGTGGTGAAGCCGAAAAGGAATGGGTCCGCCCTGGCATGTTCGTCATGTTTCAGGCCACCCTCGACAAGAAGGGTTTCGGCCAAGAAGCCGTGAGCGAAGTAAGCGTTTTCACCCCTACCCCGCAGATCGAACTGGGCGTGACCAACTCGTCGCTGCCAACGCTGACCGAACAAAGCTCGGAAGCGAGTGATGAAGAAGTCTCGAAGTACACCGTCGTCGGACGCCTCAGTGGCGTGGCCCGAGATGGCAAGTGGAGCGTGACGGCAGGCCGAGCCAAGGTGACAGTTGAAGTCGCGGAAGATGCCAAGGTCTCGGTCGAACTTCCAGACCCACGGTTAATTCGCATTGGCGACACCGTGAAAGGTACCGTCATGTATTACAACGAAGGCGCCGGCATCATGAAGGGCCAGGTCGAAATCGAAGCCTCCCAGCCGTTCGCCGCCCCGGAAGATCCCAAGAAGGCTCGCCGCAATCGCCGCGAACGTGACGACGACGGTCCCGCCAAGCCCGAAGAAGCCAAGAGCATCTTTGACATGTAATCGATCGCTCGGCGAACGAAACCAATCCAGGAGGAGGCTTCGCGGCCTCCTCGTTTGCTGCGCGAAACAAGAAACCATCCACCATCGCGGATCGTCAGACTGGTACGCCACCCGACCAGAATGGTTGTCTGGCAGGCAATTCCTACACCGCGAGCGTTCTTCCGATGGTTCACCAATCAACTTGGATCTTTCGAGCCGGAGTGGTTCTGGCAGTTGGCATCGCCGTGGTGGCGATCTTTCAAGTAGCGCATTGGGTCGGTCCCTTCGGCATAGTTTCGACCCACCCGGGTTCTTCTCCACGGATCGTACGTACTTCGCCGCGGTACGATGGCGTGAAGATCGAGCCATCGCCGGCTACCTCATTTCGGTTCGTGGAGTGCGGCGAAGGAATGGTCATCAATGACGTGACGATCTATTTGGATGGCACCGTGGTGTACTCGAGCGTCTTTCTCGGTAATGGCCCCAACCCGCAGCCCAACACCAAGGCAAAACTCGCTCCTGAAGAAGTCCAGGCGTTTTGCGACGTATTGAACGAGATCGAGTTCATCAATCTTCCTGACAGTTACAGCACCGATGTCGTTTGTGGGACATCGATCTACTGCACGCTGCAAATCGGAACCATTCGCAAGGAAGTTAAGTGCGACAACCTCTTTCCTGACGAGGTCATGAAGATCACGCAGTTTCTGGAAGCGAAGGTGCTGCCCAAGGTGCAACCTCCTGGTTTACCGTTGACCGGCAGCACGATTCTGTAGAAGTCGATTGTTTTCCCCGCCGGTGGTGAAACTCGTTGCGATGCCGCGCAAGGTGCTTTATCTTTTGTCTGTCAGATGAATCGAGAACGATTAACTCTGACTGGTATCCTCTTCGCGCGCTGTTCAGGTTTGTCCTCGTGATGAAAACTGCCCTTCTTTCCTTCGATTGTCCTTTCGCCATCGTGCTATGGACCACCTTGCTGGTCGTCGGCTGCGGCGATCCTGCTCAGCAATCGCAAGAGGTCATGGTGGGCTCGCATCTGTTGATCTCGCATCCGGTTTCGCAAGCCAGCGAAGCCGAGCTGTTCAAAGGAGAGCCAGTGACCATCGAGCCGAGTGAGGAGTTCTATTTAGAGTACGCCTTGGGAAGCGGCGACGATGGCTACGACATCTTGAAGGTGCACGGCGATGGTGCGTCGCTTTATACCTACTGGGACAAGGGTGCCGAGAAACTTCGCCAGAAGAAAGAAGAATTCACCTTGGATGCCGATCAGGTGAAAGCGATCTGCGACAAGATCAACCAGTCGCAAATTGTCACGCTGGGCGACGAGTATCTGGCCGACGTTCCTTCCGGCAAGCAGATCGCGTTGACGATCGTTTCAGGCGACTACGAAAAAGAAGTCTATTGCGACAGCCACTTTCCGCCACCGGTCGTTGAACTGGCCAACTATCTGGAAGTGAGCGTGATTCCGAAGAAGGAATAACGCAATCGGATCGCGGGAAATCTGACCTGCGCTGGGCGACTTCGCCACTTTCAACTGGAAACGGAACTCGATTGCAGAGACAATCGAGAACGTCACACGCAGCAGGAATGCTTTCTAGCTGAACGTGCTGACGCGCGGTTTCCCCGCTCGATCGAATCGATCACGCCCACCTGATCATGCCCTCCCCGAAAGGTGTTTGCATCATGCGAACGAACTGGTTGCTGCTAACCTTGCTTGGATTGTGCTGTGTCCCTGGCCTTGCTTGGGCCGACGAAGCGAAGCAGCCGAACATCATTCTGATCATGTGCGACGACATGGGGTTTTCGGATGTTGGGGCGTATGGCGGAGAGATCGAAACGCCCAACATCGATCGCCTGGCAAACGAAGGGATGCGATTCCGAACCTTCTACAACAATGCCAAGTGCGAACACACACGCGCCTCGCTGCTTACTGGGCATTGGTGGCATCATGTCGGGGCCTCGGCCAATGTGGTTTACTCGGCTCCGACCTTTGGCGAGATGATGCGCGACGTGGCCGGCTATCGCACTTTGATGGTCGGTAAATGGCACGCAGGGCAAACACCGTACAAGCGAGGCTTCGATCGTTACTACGGTCTGACCGACGGGTGCTGCAACTTCTGGAACCCAGGACATGCTCGCGAAGATGAACCAGAGCCGGCCAAGAAGAAGGTGCGTCGCTGGGCAATCGATGATCAAGAGTTCCTGCCTTACACGCCGGAAGACAAGGACTTTTACACCACTGATGCGTTCACCGACTATGCGGTGGAATACCTAGAGACTTACAAGGAAGAGACGAAGCCGTTTCTGCTGTATGTGGCTTACACCGCCCCGCACTACCCGATGCACGCCAGCGAAGAAGATATCGCCAAGTACCGTGGCAAGTACGGAGAGATCGGCTGGGATAAGCTGCGAGAGCAACGCTTCGCCCAGCAGCAGAAGCTCGGCGTGTTGCCGCCAAACGCGACCCTTTCGCCCCGAGATCCAGGCCTTCCTGGCTGGGACGAAATTCCCGAGGCAGACCGTGATTGGTGGGACCTGCGTATGGCAACCTATGCCGCGATGATCGATCGCATGGACCGCAACATTGGTCGAATTCTGAAGAAGCTCGACGACGTTGGGAAAGCGGACAACACGGTCATCTTCTTTCTGTCGGACAATGGTGCGTGCGAAGATTCTTCGGATCGCTCGACCGTCAAGCGTTCGATGCCGTGGGAAGTGACCAGCTACTTGACCCAGGGACGCAACTGGGCGAACGCCTCGAACACGCCGTATCGAAAGTACAAGACGACCGACTACGAAGGTGGCACACGTACGCCGATGATTGCCTGGGCACCGGGACGTATTCAGCCAGGCAGCTTCACCGATCAGGCCGGTCACCTGGTCGACTTCCTGCCGACGATGCTCGATCTGGCGGGCGCCGATATCGAGCACGACCTGCCCGGGGTTTCGCTCGTCGATGCTTTGCAAGGAAAAGCTTCGCCGCGACCAGGGCCGATCTATTGGCAGTTCGGCAAAGCCCAAGCGATTCGCGATGGCGATTGGAAGTTGGTGAAGTACGGAAAGACCAATTGGGAATTGTACGATCTGGCCAGTGATCCCACCGAGCTGAACGACCTGGCAGCCACGCAGCCGAAGAAGGTCGAGCAGCTTAATGCCCAGTGGCAAGCATGGTGGAAAGACAAGGGAAAATAACCGCAACGCCAGAACCTTTCGTAGCAGGCGGTGTCTGCCCAGCTAAACGCTTTCTACAAAGGATTCAGGTGATGCATGGCTTCCGGTAATTTGGTTCGACGCGACGCGAATCGTCTCGAACTGCTGCGGTCCGACGATATTCCCGTCACAGTATTTGCCAACGAGCAAGTCCCGATCGAACCTGTTGCGGTGGCTGAACTTCAGGCAATGCTCGAAGTTCAAGAAACCGCTCAGGCCGTCTACCAGGCCTGTCCGGATCAGTTTCATACCGAGCCACGTCTTCAGAAGGTCGCCGTCACGCCAGACTTTCACAAGGCGAGTGGCATTCCGGTTGGCACGGTGCTGCAGACTGAAGGCTTCGTCATTCCTCAGGCGATCGGCAACGACATCAACTGCGGCATGCGGTTGCATCTGACTGACCTCTCGGCCGGCAAAGTCGAGTCGCACGCCGACGTCCTAGAGACCACGTTTCGCGAAATGTACTTCGAGGCAGGCCGACGGATTCCGATGCAATGGAAGCACCGGGAGTCGCTTCTGCTCGATGGGATTCGCGGCCTGTTTGATACGGTCGATTCAGCATTCGACGACGGTCTTTGGAGCTACTTCCATCGAACCGATCGGCAAGAGACGCTGGCGAGGATCGATCGAGCAGGCAGTTTGCCAGCAGCGAAGATCGTGGGACTCGAGAGCTTCTTAGGTGAGCCGGACCGTGTGCATCGTGACAGCCAGATTGGTTCAATCGGCGGCGGGAATCACTTTGTCGAGATTCAGCGCGTCGAGCGGATCATCGAGCCGCAGATCGCGCATGCCTGGGGACTTCGGCCAGGACAAGTGACTGTGATGGTGCACACAGGGAGCGTGTCGATCGGCTACGCCAGCGGCAGCCACTACCGCAGTCAGCTTCGGACGCACTACCCTTCTTCGCTACTGCATCCCGCCAACGGAATCTACGTGTTGCCGCTCGCTTCGCCGCAGGAAGGGACGTTCTGGGATGCCATGCACAACGCCGCCAACTTCGCCTTCGCCAACCGGATGTTCCTGGGGCTGATGGCATGGGCGAGCCTGGAGAAGGTGTTAGGGGAAGTCGCCTTTCCACTGCTGTACGATGCCCCGCATAACATGATCTGGCCCGAGCAGAGTGACGGCCGCACGGTCTATGTGCATCGGAAGGGAGCTTGCCCGGCCCGCGGTTTCGAGCAGATGGAAGCGACGCCGTTCGCCTACTACGGCGAACCGGTGTTGGTGCCTGGTTCGATGGGGGCCAGTAGTTATGTCCTGGCCGGTAACGGGCTAGAGGATGCCATCCACAGCGCTGCCCATGGAGCCGGCCGACAGATTTCACGCGGTGCTTCGATGAAGAAGTACGACCGCGAGTTCGACGAATTCATGAAGGCGTTTCGCGTGGTGACCCCGGTCGACTTTCGCCGACAAGAGATCGCCCGACGCCGTGATATTGCCGCCAAGAAGCTGGCCGATTTACGGCAAGAGGCCCCATTTGCCTACAAAGGAATTGGCCCGGTGATTGAAACGATTGAGAACGGTGGCCTGGCTCGGCCAGTTGCGGAACTGCGGCCGATTATGACCATCAAAGGGTAACGGTGGCTTCACGAAAAAAGCCACCGGCGACAACCGGTGGCTTTGGGTAGTTTGCTTGGGAATGAATCCGTGGACTTAGCCCATCTGGATTTCGTAACCCTTGCGGCTTTCTCGCGACAGGAACGAGTTGGCCTGATCGTCGCCAACGACTTCGCGCTTGTCGGCATCCCAGTTGAGTGGGCGACCCAGACGCATGGCGATGTTCGACAGATGGCAAACTTCGAGCATGCGGTTGTGCGACCAAACGTCCGACACTGGCTGCTTGCGAGATTCCATGCTTTCGATGAAGTTCACGCTGTGGTTGGCAGGAACCTTGCCACCGTAGACCAGTTCGATCGCGTCGTCGGCGAGCGGCTTCTCCTTCAGGTCTTCAACCGGCTTACCAACGATCTTGCCACGGTTCACGAAGAAGCGACCTTCGGTTCCTTCAAACAGGATGCCGTTGTCACCTTCGCTGGTGATGATCATTTCGACATCGTTTGGCATGTCGGCCTGGATCTTGAACTTGGTGGCCACGTTGTAGCGATCGTGGACGACTGGGTTGCCGTCTTTGTATTCGCAGGCCAGTTCGTATTCCAGAGGCGTGACCTTGCTTGGGCCGCTGTCGGAAGCACCCAATGCCCAGCATGCGATGTCGACGTGGTGAGCGCCCCAGTCGGTCAGCTTACCGCCAGAGTATTCGTGCCAGTTACGGAACGAGTAGTGACCATTGCTATAGAGCGGAACGCCGCCGCCGTATCCCTTGCGCATTTCTGGCAACGCGCGGTAGTCGACCTTCTCGGCTGGGCCGAGCCAGAAATCCCAGTCCAAGCCGGAGGGAACTTCGGCGACGGGAATCTCAGGTGAACCGGTCATGCCGTTGATACCGCAGGTCACCTTCTGAACCTTACCGATGCGGCCGTCGCGGATCATGGCGATCGCTTGCAAGAAGCGGCTGTCGCATTCACTACGCTGCATGGTTCCGACCTGGAAGACCTTGCCGGTTTCCTTGACCACCTTTTCGATCAGCTTGCCTTCGGCGATGGTCAGCGTCAGTGGCTTTTCGCAATAGACGTCTTTACCAGCGTACATCGCTTCGATGGCGATCTTGGTGTGCCAGTGGTCTGGCGTGGCGATCATGACGGCGTCGATGTCGTTGCGATCGAGAACCTTGCGGTAATCTTTGTACGAATCAGGCTTCTTACCCTGCTTCTTTTCGACCTTGGCGACGTTGTCTTCCAGGATACCGGCGTCAACGTCGGCCAGGGCAACGAAGTCGGCGAATGGAATCGTCTTCGAGGTGATCGTCCAGCCTTGGTTACGCAGACCGATTGTGGCGAACTTGGGGCGGTCGTTGGCATTCTGGAAGCCGAACGCACGTTGCGACGATGGGATGATGATGGTGGCGGCACCAACAGCGGCCATGCCCTGCAGGAACCGACGTCGCGAACTATGGCGAGAGTTTGACATGAGCTAGGAATTCCTTTGAGGAAGCATAAGGAAGTGCTTCACGAATAGGGTGGGTGGGGTGAAGTGCCAGGCGGGAAGGTTTCAGACGCACACCAGGAGAGACCAAATGGCTTCCCGTAAGCATTTCATTCTAGTCAGATTTAGATAGCCAATTATATCAAAAATCGGCAGCAGAGGGCACTTTCCGGGGGTAGGTAACCGGCGAACCCAAGGCCACGCCATTTGATTTGCATGGAAGAAAAGGTTTTGTAAGCATTCGCCATGGCTACTTTGTTTTTGGCCTGGAATCTGACCCGAGGCGGGCACAATTTCCGATTTAAATTCTAGCCGTTCATCGGCTAACGCTTTGGCTGTCACGATTGGAGATCGTTGTCGTTGGCTTTGAAAGTGATTGCGCGAGCAAGCTGCGAGTAGGACCAGACGCGATTGTGACATCTGTCTTCGGTGATGCATTTTTTTCAGAAGATATATGGCGGGGCCCTCTGGTTGGTGGACACGTTACTGCTTGAAAATAAAACGCAAAAAGGATTTAAATGGGCAAAATATCTCTTTCGCTCTGCTGGGGTGTTTTGATATCCTCCAAGTAATTCTCGCCAGCTTGTGCTCCATATGGGGTGCGGTTGAATTAGAAATTCCTTATCTCAACTCATTTGGTTCCTGTTCGAGCCCGACTTTCTGCCTGAGCTCTTCTGGCGGTTAATCTCCCCCAACCGCAACTAAGGCAGTGATTGTGGCTCTTGGCTACCGGTATGTCTGCACTTGTGGCGACTGGCCGTTGGCAAACCTCCTCATTCCTTTTCTTAACTTGGGAGATCGTGATGAAAATGCGCTTCGTGCGATCGGGTTTTACGTTGGTTGAACTGCTGGTGGTGATTGCCATCATCGGTGTATTAATTGCCTTGCTCTTGCCGGCCGTGCAGCAAGCCCGAGAGGCAGCTCGTCGGATGCAATGCACCAACAATCTGAAACAGTTGGGGTTGGCTCTTCACAACCACCACGACACCTACGGCCAGTTTCCACCTGGCTACAAATTTCCCTCTGGCTTCACCGACGGCGATCCGACTTGGGGCTGGGGAGCATTCATCCTTCCGTTCATTGAACAAGTGACTGTCTACGATGCCTTGGATCCACAGAACCAGACATTGGCAACGGCCATCGCCGATACTGCCAACGATTTGAAGGTTTTGCAGACTCCGTTGAGCGCGTTCCGCTGCCCAACCGATACCGGTCCAAAACTGAACGACCAGCGTAAGCTCGACGATCAGGCAACCGCCGTGTCGAACTACATCGGTTCGAACTCGAGCGACCTGGCATGCCGTAATGATGGGATCCCCGGCACCAACTACGGCGCGGACGGCATCTTCTGGGAAAACAGCGAGTGCCGCTTTAAAGACGTTACCGACGGAACCTCGAACACGGTTGCCATTGGCGAACGCTGCTGGCAGATGAATCGCAAGAATGGCACCGGCAAGGCGAACTACTACGCCGGTAACATCTATGGCGTGGAAGGTCGACTGGTGACCGGTGGGAGCCCGATCAGCACGTTGACGCTGTACTCGGTCGTGGGTGGCACGGTTCGTGCCCTCAATTATGCCCGCAACGATGCCTATGAAAGCTCGTCTTACAGCAGCTTGCATCCTGGTGGCGTGCAGTTCGTCTTCTGCGACGGCAGTGTGCAGTTTATCCCGGACACGGTTCAGTTCGATGCGGACAACACGCCAGACACCGTACTGGAGTTGCTCGTCTCGCGAAACGACGGCCAGCCGGTCACGCTTCCTTAACCATTCGCCAGACTTTTATCAAAGATCAGGATAGA
Organism: Bremerella cremea; assembly: GCF_039541315.1. Classification (GTDB taxonomy): domain Bacteria; phylum Planctomycetota; class Planctomycetia; order Pirellulales; family Pirellulaceae; genus Bremerella; species Bremerella cremea. The sequence continues at coordinate 2,927,488 of NZ_BAABFZ010000003.1, forward strand.
TCCGATGCAAATATTTCGTAACTTCACAGGCATCGCCGCCGGTGCGGCATGTCTGGCGTTGACCGTCCTGCTATTTGCCAGCGGCTGTGGCATGGGAGGCTCACTCGATGCGAAAGAGGCTCCCGTCAAGCAGTTTGTCGAAAGCAAAGGGGGAATGGTCGAAGTCGAGAACTCTCATATTGTGACCGTCTGGCTGGAAAGTGCCGGACTGCAGAATAGCGATCTCGATCAGTTTGCTTCGCTGCCAGAACTGAAGCACCTGCACTTGAACTACAACGGTGATCTAACGAACGAAGTGTTCGCCACCGCTGAAAAGATGCCGAAGCTGGAAACGCTGGAGCTGACCGAAACCAAGATCACCAATGGTGCCGCCGACAAGTTCCGCGACACCCATCCTCAGGTGTCAATTTCTGGACCTGGGGCCTAATCGCCTGCAAACGTTCGGGGACGAACCTGGTTCGGGCCCAACCGAAAAGACCGGAGAGTTGGCCAGCCGTGGCTGCTCTCCGGTCTTTTTTATGCCGAGACATTACTTTGCCTGGCGATAGATTTCGATCGCTTCTGCTTCCGATGGAAGGTCGTCGCGAATCAGCGGCTTGGTCTCAGGCAACACCTTCGCCAGTTCGGCGGCGACCAGCGTTCCAAACAATTGGCTGCCGATCGCATTGAAGTGCGTGATGTCTTCCTTGCCGTTCGGGCCTGGCGGCTGCATCTTCATGCAGGCCTCTCTGCCCAGTTCTTCGTAGACGCGGATAGAGATCTTGTGCAGATCGATCAGCGGAACGTCTTTCTCCTTTGCAACTGATCGCGTCCCTTCGGCGTAGCCTCCAAGGATCGATTCAATCCGTTTCCCGTCGGCATCCCAGAAACGTCGCGAGACCGAAGTGACTAAGATCGGTTGGGCGCCGGCAGCTTTGGCCTCGTCGACATAGCGGGCCATGTTCTCGCGGAAGGTTGTCTTCGGATCGGTTTCACGCTTGGGGCCTTTGCCCGGCTGGTCGTTGTGCCCGAACTGAATGAGCACGTAAGTCGGCTCGGCACTGATCACGTTTTTCCAGCGGCCTTCGTCACGAAAGCTTTTGCTGCTACGGCCACCCATCGCCAGGTTGATGCAGGTTGCGTTTTCGTTGAGGGAATTCGCAAAACCAACGCCCCACCCTGCCCCGTCGGTCACGGTCGAATCGCCTGCGAGAATAATCTTAGGTTTGGCAGGCTTGTCCGCCGCGAGCAGCAGCGAACTGGTGGTAAGGAAGGCAGCGGCGACCAAAGCGGCAAGTTGGGGCATTCGAGGCATGGCGATTCTCGCAATCCAAGAAATCGATCGAGGTTAGGTGATGGGTTACTTCTAGTGTAACTCGTGTTCGCACGAATCGCTGCGGGCTATCGCTTGAAGCAGGCCGATACGGCGAATTACAATCACTCTCGCACCGGAAGTGGGTCAGGCGAAGTCTGGCATGCCACTGCAGATCGGAAACGAGAACGAGAAGATCATGAAATACATGCTGCTAGTTTATGGCGCCGAATCGAGTTGGACTCCCGACGAACGGGAAGATTGCATGCGCACGAGCATGGGAATCTGCGACGAGCTGGTCAAAGAAGGAAAGCTGATCACGTCGGCTCCGCTTCAATCGGTGGCCACCGCCAAGAGCATCCGCGTTCGCGACGGCCAACAGCTTGTCACCACGGGGCCTTTCGCGGAGACGACCGAGCAGTTGGGTGGCTTCTATTTGCTGGATGTCGAAACGGAAGCAGAGGCGATCGCGATTGCTTCGCGGATCCCACCTGCCCAAAAGGGAACGGTCGAGTTGCGTCCGCTGGAAGACCTGCCGCAGTAGGTCACTCAAGTAACGGAATTCGCTGGGGCAAAGATGAAGTTCAACAAGATCCATCTGGCAGTTCTCGCCGCGACCGGTTTGCTGGTGGTGGCCGGTGCGCTGTTCTACTTGCAATACTTCATGCTCCGGCCGATTGGCAGCGGCCCTGCGGGACCGCTGGTGCCGTCTGCTCCGTTCGACAATGTTTGGAATGAGCAGAAGGTTCTGCTGCTGGGCATTGGCGACAGCATCACGGCGGGGCTCGGAGCTGATTCGGTCGATCGCAGCTACTTCAATCGGCTGTGGAAAAACCCGGAAGGCGAATATGTCGACATGCATGACAAGTCGCTTTCGATCGTCCTGCCGAACATCACGACCGAGAACCTCGCGGTCTCCGGCTCGACTTCGGAAGATCATATGCGGACGATCGAACAGCGTCTGCCGGAACATCCCGACGACGTGTTCGGCCTGGTGGTGATGACCAGTGGCGGAAACGACTTGATTCATAGCTATGGTCGTCGACCGCCTCGCGAGTGTGCGATGTACGGGGCAACGCTGGCTCAGGCCGAGCCCTGGATCGAAGCGTTCCGAGTGCGGCTTGGTTCGATGCTCGATAAGATCGACGCGGCCTTCCCGGGCGGATGCGAGATCTACCTGGCCGACATATACGATCCGACCGATGGTGTCGGCGATGCCGCGAGCGTGTTTCTGCCCAACTGGCCCGACGCTTTAGCGATTCATTCTCGCTACAACGAGGTAATCCTCGAAGCGATCGACGCTCGCGAGAACGTGCATCATGTGCCGTTGCACGCGGCCTTTCTGGGGCATGGCTCGCATTGTCGGCAGTTTTGGCGATCGACGTACATCGCCGACGATCCTTATTATTGGTTCTACGAAAACATCGAAGATCCCAACGATCGCGGCTACGATGCGATCCGCCGATTGTTTCTCAACGAAATCGTCGAGCACTCGCAGTTATCGTCCTTAGACGATCAGAACGGCCAGAAGAAATAAGTCACGCCCACCGCCACGCCGGCAATCGCCAGCCCCAAGAGCACCATCACTCCATCTTCCACGGTTATGCCTAAGGCGAACAACGCCACGGCCAGTCCAGGGATAGAGACGGCGAAGGGGAGCAAGGCCAGGGGAATGAACAAGATCGCCAGTAACGCGATGATAATCGCCAGCACGTAATAAAAGGGAGCCGTGGTAAGAAACGTCAGACGCCGAGCGGTAAACTTCTCTAGCCACTTGGCCCAAGGCAGGGTCTTATCGATCCCTTGGGCAAACGTTTCCCGCGAGAACGAAAAGTTGAGCAATCGCTTCGGCAGCCACGGGCGGCCGCTGGAAACAAGCATCTGGACCGATACCAGCAGCAGTACCAGTCCCGTGGCGATCGACATGCCGGGGATTGCCCCAATCGGAGAAACGGCCAAGATCGCCGGCACCAATAACAGAGGCCCAAAACTTCGGCTGTCGAGGGCGTCGAGAACGTCTCCGAGCGAGATTTGATCCCCCTCGGTATTCTCTTTCATTTGCTGCAGAACTTCCGTCAGACTTTCAGGCGAATCATCTTCCTGATTCTGATCTGACTGAGCTGCTTCTGTATCGGGCATGTGCTTACTTGGGTTTGCATATCGTTGGTTTCCACAACTTAACAGCAAACAGCATACCAGCTACATCAACTGCTTTTGTTCCCGGAGCGTGTGAAAGAGCGAAACGTGGTCCTCCGCACTCCGGGCAAGGCTGAAGTGATCGATGACTCGCTTCCTCGCCGCACTGCCGAGCGATTGCGATAGCTGGCGGCTATCGAGCACCCGGATCAAGGCCTCCGCGAGGGTCTGAACGTCGTCGACCGGAAAGATCAGCCCGTTCTCTTCAGGCTGGATTAAGATTCGATTCCCTGGAATGTCGCTGACGACGCATGGCAGGTTGGCGGCCATTGCTTCCAGCAGCGCGATCGACATTCCTTCATGCAGCGACGGCAACACGAACGCATCGGCAGCCGCCAGAACGTCTTCCACCGTATCGAACGCCCCTGGCAGGATGATCCGGCTTTGCAGCCCCATCGCCCCGATCATGGCCGTGAGTTCGCTTTCCTGGGGGCCCTCTCCGATCAGCCACAACCGGGCCGCAGGAAAACGCTGCAGAACCAAAGGCCAGGCCCGGACCAGTTTGGCAAGTCCTTTGCCGGGATGAAGCCTGCCGGTAAACACCACCAGCGGAGCCGATTCGGTGAGGGTGAGAATAGGATTGGCCGTGCCCAGGGCCATGCGAGCCTGGCGGCGATCTTCGGCGGTACGAAGCGGTCCAATCTTCACGCCGTTGGGGATGAAGCGTATGCGCTGGCGGTCGAACCCGGCCGAGAGCATCTCGTCGAAGATCTGCTGGCTCGGCGCGATGAAGGCATCGGCTTGCTGGCAATAGCGACGAATCCTCAGGCCAAAGTTGGCGGTGTCGTGGAAGGCACAGTCGCCGGTATCGCCGGAACCTTCGGCACGCAGCACGACCGGCACTTTGCTGCCAGCCAACCGCGAGGTTGCCACCACGGCGCTATGCTTCAACATCGAGACGTAGACGCCGTCGAGTTCGTGTTGTTCGGCCCTAAGCCAACGACCGAGCGACATCATATAGCGAACCGTTCCCCAGCCGCGGACTGAAGGGTTGGGTAAGCGAACGACCGGGATGCCACGGTGTGAAATCTGCTTCGGCCAATCGGGATGCCACTGGGCGGTGAGTACCTGAACGTGGTGCCCCTGACGGGTCAGCTCTTCCGCCATGTTAGCCATCACCATTTCGGCACCGCCGACCAATGGCCAAAATCGGCGAGTGACAAGAGCCAGTCGGAGAGGGGTCATGCGTGCGCGGCGATCTCGTGTTCTTCCAGGACAGCAACGAACGGCAAATTGCGATAAAGATCTTGGTAATCCAAACCGTAACCCACCACAAACTGATTGGGAATCGTAAACCCAGTGAAGTCAGGTTGAAGATCAACTTCATGGCGATCTGGCTTCGAGAGCAGCACCAGTGATCGAACCGAACGGGCACCATTGGCTTGGATGCTGGTCAGCACTCGGTCCAGCGTGCGACCAGTGTCGAAAATATCGTCCACCACCAGTACGTCCTGGTTGGCAACGCTGGGCATCATGTCGAGATTCAGCGCCAGTTCGCCCGCAGAGGTCGCTGTACCGCGATAGCTGCGGGCCTGCATCACGCCCACCTTCAAAGGCATCTCGAGATGGCGGATCAGGTCCGCCATCAGCACCAGACTGCCCGTCATCACGCCCAAGACCGTCAGTGGTTGGTCTCCGTACGTTTCGCGCAGTTCGTCAGAAAGTTCAGCGACTCGGGCCGCCAGCTTGTTGGGAGGAATCAGAATCTGCAACGGTACTTCCTGGGATGGTCCTGGGGGAGCATTTCTTCGTTGGAATCGCCATTGTAAGCTGGCCCTGAGAAAATCTGTAGAACCCGCGCGAATTGCTTTGCTGCCTCGAGGAAATGCGATGTACGACCTGATCGGAGATATCCACGGCCACGCCCAGCCCCTAATGGCCTTGCTCGAGAAGCTTGACTATCGGCAGCAGGATGGAGTTTATCAGCATCCCGAGCGGAAGGTGATTTTTCTCGGAGATTTCGTCGATCGCGGCCCGCAGATTCGCGAAGTGCTGGAAATCGTAAGGCCGATGGTCCAGACCGGGGTAGCCTTGGCGGTTATGGGTAACCACGAGCTCAACACGCTCGCCTTCCATCTGCCTCATCCTGATCGCCCAGGCGAATACGTTCGCCAGCATACCCCCAAGAACGAGAAGCAATGCCAGCAGACGTTGCAGCAGTTGAGCGACAGTCAACTTGCCGACGCCCTGGATTGGTTCCGTACGCTGCCGATGTGGCTCGATCTGGACGGGCTGCGCGCGGTGCATGCCTGCTGGGATCCGGTAGAAATCGACCATCTGCAGCAGGCGTTTGCCGGGGAAAGCCAGCTCACCGATCGCCTGATTCAAGCGGCATGTCTGCCGGAAGGCGAGCTCTTTCATCCGGTGGAAGTGGTCCTGAAGGGAAAAGAGATGGCGCTGCCGGAAGGCATTCAGTTCGCCGACAAAGATGGCAATGTACGGACAAAGACGCGGATGCGCTGGTATCTTTCGCCAGAAGGGCATACCTATGGTAGCTACGCAATGACCGATCCGATTGCGTGCGATCTGCCGCTGCCGGCATCGATCGCGGCGAAGGCCAGGCCGTACGAAGCGACCGAGAAACCCGTGTTTGTCGGGCATTATTGGCTAAAAAAAGACACGCCACAGTTACTCAGCAGTAATGTGGCGTGTCTTGATTACAGTGTTGCGAAAGGCGGCTTTTTGTGTGCCTATCGCTGGAGCGGCGAGCAGGTCCTTGGCGATGCGAATTTCGTCGTGGCGACCTGATCCCGTCGATTGTGCTTTAGTTGCCGACTGCGGCGACGCCGCCAGCCAGAGCCACCATGGCAACCTGGATGATGATACCCAAGATCAGCAATACGCAGCCAACGATACCCAGGATCATACCAACCTGAGTGAGCTGCTTGCCTTCGGGATCCATACGACCAGCTTCGATCTCAGCCATGTCCTGCGAGCCCATCCACCATGCGAGTGGCGCGCAGATGCAGCAGAAAAATCCCAAGATACCAAGGACCAGGATGAGAACGCCGCGATGTGGTTTCATGAATGATTTCCTTCGTTAATTCCGTAACGCCTTCGTGGTGATACAATCAATGTTTCTGCTTCAAACACGATCCCTGCCTGGGATATCGGGCAGTATCATACCACTTCCGAAGTAGGAATCCTAGGAAACTTTTTGTTCTGTCATTAAGAAGTTGCATGACCGAGAAACCAATCTTCGGCAACTGGAAAGATGTCGACGTCGATGGCCACGTTTGCGAGGTCTTCGAGCCCCAGCAGCGAAACGATCACGGGTACGTCGGGATCTATTTACATGGCGTGCATCTGGGAAAGCTTTTCCATAGCCCGGCGTTTGTCGAGTCGCTCGAAGAAGTTGGCTTGCCGGTGGTGGCACCGGTAACCGAGCGTAGCTGGTGGACCGATCGGATCTGTCCCGAGTTCGACGCCGAGCGGACGTCGCAGCAATATCTGCTCGACAGCGTGCTCCCTTTCATCGAGCGTGAATTCGCCGCGAAGGCACCCCAGGTGGCCCTATTTGGTACCAGCATGGGGGGGCAAGGCTCGCTGCGTTTCGCTTACAAGTTCCCGGATCTGTTTCCGATCGTGGCGGCCGTCAGCCCGGCGATCGATTATCAGAATCGGATGCGAGATGACGACGAAGACAACTTGTGGCAGATGTATGACAGCACCGAGCAGGCTCGTCAGGACACGGCGACGCTTCACATTCATCCGCTGAATTGGCCGAGAAACCAGTTCTTTTGCTGCTGTCCCGAGGACACCTCTTGGTGGGAAAGCTCGGATCGGCTACGAATGAAACTCGCGTCTTTGGGAGTTCCGCATACGTGCGACCTCGAGACAAAGGGTGGGGGCCATGGTTTCAACTATTACAGCTTGATGGCCCCCAAGGTCGTGCAGTTCCTTTGGGAATCGCTCGAGAAAGAACGTCGCCGCGTGGCATAGGAAGTCGCAAACGCACCGATGCAGAAACTCATGCTTATCATCCCGACGCTTGATCGATCGGGAGCCGAGAAACAGCTTACGCTTCTGGCGAAGGGGCTTCCGCGTGACCAGTTCGATGTATCGGTTTGCTGTCTAACCCGGGGTGGTCCCTACAGCGAAGAGCTCGCCGCCGCCGGGATTCCGGTCACCGTGATTGGGAAGAAGCTGAAGATCGACCCGGCCGCATATTACCGAACGAAGAAGCATATTCGAGCGGTTCAGCCCGACATCGTGCATACGTGGCTCTTCGCCGCCAACAGCTACGGCCGCAAGGCTGCCCGGGCCGCAAAGGTTCCGCATATCCTCTGTGGCGAACGTTGTGTCGATCCATGGAAGATCACCCACGAACATCTGATCGATCGCTATCTCGATCGATTCACCGACAAGATCGTTTGCAACAGCTCGGGGATTGTCGACTTCTACACCCGCAAGGGACGTCGGGCCGACAAGTTTGTGACGATCGGCAACGGGATCGATCTGATCGATGGCCCACCGACTCAGAGCAAAGAAGCACTGTGGCAAGACTTGAAGTTGCCCCCGCACGCCAAGATGATGCTGACCGTCGGCCGCCTGTGGCCGCAGAAGCGGATGAAAGATCTGATCTGGGCGACCGAGATCCTCAAGCGAATCCGCGACGACGCTTATCTAGTGATTGTCGGAGATGGTCCCCAGCGAGAGCGACTCCAACGCTACACGGAACAAGTCACCATTCACGATCGCGTCCGCATCGTGGGGGCGCGGACCGATGTGCCTGACTTGATGAAGCATGCCACGCTCTTCATGCTGGCCAGCGGGTACGAAGGACAGTCGAACGCCCTGATGGAAGCGATGGCGACTGGGTTACCGGTGGCGGTGAGCGATATTCCTGGCAACCGCGACCTGGTAAAGCATGACGAGAACGGCTATCTGGTCGGGCTGGGGCAGCGCACCGAGTACTCGCGTTTCGCCAACTTCCTGCTGGAAGACGAAGCTTTGCGGAATCGTTTCGCCGAAGCAGGTCGCAAGACGATCGCCGAGCAGTTCAGTATTTCGCAGATGATCGAGCGTCATGTCCGGCTTTATCAAAGCCTGCGGTAGACTCTAAAGGCCCACGCTCAAACAGCTTACAGGCCGAGCTTTTCCCCTCGCTGGCAGGCGCCGGCCGAACCGCCCTGCCCCGGTTGTTGTCTCTTTCGGGCAGCGGTAGGCTAGTAGGTTTGAATTCTGGCCATCCGTTTGAACCTATAGAAACCTCAGAACGAAGACCATGAGCGATCCCTATTTCCAGAAGCTGTTTGCCGAACGTATTGGTGGTGAAAACTACGGTAAGGGAACCGCGATCTACAAGTTCGAGAAGATCAAGCGGGCCAAGCGTAAGGCCCTGGCCGACTATCCCGATCGCAAGCTGATCGACTTCGGGATCGGCGAAAATGACGAGATGGCTCCCGAAGCTGTCCGCAAGGTGATGGCCGACGAGATCAACAAGCCAGAAAACCGTGGCTACGCCGACAACGGCATCGCCGACTTCAAGAACGCCGTCGCTGGCTTCATGAAGCGATTCTTCGGCGTTGAGCTGGATGCCGCGACCGAAGTGAACCACTGCATCGGTTCCAAGACCGCGTTGGCCATGCTGCCAGCTTGCTTCATCAACCCAGGCGACATCTGCCTGATGACGGTGCCTGGTTATCCCGTCGCAGGTACGCACTCGGCCTACTACGGCGGTACCGTTTACAAGCTGCCTCTGCTCGCCGAAAACGACTTCTTCCCGGATCTGGACGGCATTCCAGCCGAAGTGAAGGAAAAGGCCAAGCTGCTGGTGATCAACTATCCCAACAGCCCGACTGGCAAGGTCGCGACCAAGGCGTTCTACGAAAAGGTCGTTGCCTTCGCGAAGGAAAACAACCTGGTCGTCGTGCAAGACGCGGCTCACACCGTGCTGACCTTCGAAGGTGAACCTCTCAGCTTCCTGAGCGTTCCTGGTGCCAAGGATGTCGGCGTCGAAGTCCACTCGCTGTCGAAGGGTTTCGACATGATTGGCTGGCGCATCGGTTGGGTCTGCGGCAATCCTCTGCTGGTCCAGGCCTTCAGCGACGTCAAAGACAACTGCGACAGCGGTCAGTTCATGGCGATTCAGAAGGCTGCCGCGGCGGCTCTGGGTAATGAAGAAATCCCGAAGCAGACCAAGGCCAAGTATCAGCGCCGCCTGGAAAAGCTGGTGGCCATGCTGAAGCGTTGCGGCTTTCAGTGCGAAATGCCTGGCGGTACCTACTTCCTTTACACGAAGTCGCCAACCGGGATCGAAGGTGGTCCAAGCTTCGCCAACGCCGAAGAAGCTTCGCAGTACCTGATCACCCAGCAGTCGATTTGCACAGTGCCTTGGGACGACGCCGGCTCGTTCCTTCGCTTCTCGGTGACCTATGTCGCCGCGGACGAAGCCGCCGAAGATGCCTTGATGGCCGACACCGAAGAACGACTGAAGCAGATCTCGCTGAAGTTCGACTAACAAGCCGTTACGAAGGCTGCTCGCTCTGAGATCTCAGGGCGAGTAGTCGCACGGCAATCAAAACCGGCCGGGCATTTCTCTCGCCCTGCCGGCATCGCAAGGCGTCGTTGCCGGTTGATTGATCCCGCAGCACCAGCCTGCCTTCATTGGCATCTTCTACCAGGAAGGCCGCGTCGCTGTAAGCGATCGAGACCGGAAGATCACCTCGTCTGGAAACCTTCAAGCCCTCTGGCTGCAAGATGCATTCGTTCGTCCATACGACGGAATCTCCCTTTGCTATGGCCTGATAGATCTCGGTTGCCAGATGCTCGCTAAGTCGGCTTAACGCGGCATCGATATCAGGCTGATCTTTGGTCGTCGATGTCCAGTGAAACTTCAGCGGCCGGCTTGGGGTCGTTTTCTGCTCGATGGCCAGGCTGTGATGAGAGTGGGTATAAATTCCATAGCCTCCTTCGTGATCGGACGTGTAGGTGAACGCCGCAATTTCTGCGAAGGCCAGTGGATGCCCATTCACCACGACCCCACGCTCGCCCAGATACAGCGAGCGACGCGATGTCGCGACGAGATAGAGCGAATAGATGGTCAGCAAGGCGATCCCCAGGTACAAGGCAATCCGCTGATCGAATTTCAGCGCCGGCTGTGTCCCAAGGTGATAGCCTGCAAACAGAAGCATGCCAAGCGACGCGACCAGTGAAAAGAAGGAAACAACTTCCCAGCCGCCCCGTTGTGCTATGGTCCGGCCGATGATCGATTGGTTTTTCGTATTGCCCTGCGGTGCAGAAGAATCGAGAGGCATCCGGCATTTGCCTTTCGCGTGAGATACTCGAAGCTACTGCGGTAACTCGAAGACCTGGCCGTCTGCTTTGTTTCCCAACAGCTCGAAGAGTTGCTGCTGGATGGTGTAAGGAATGAACCGCACGCTACCGTCGACCAGCAGCGCGTTCAGCCCGCCATCGTGCGAGCTGCCGAAACGCATTTCACCATCGCCTGACCCGTGGGTGTCGGCCAGCGGGGCCAGGTCGGTCCGGCGGATCGTTTCGTGCGTCACCATCGAGTTGCTTTCCCAGCCCGACGTATAGCCGTAGATATCGCCAGGCTGACTGCCATTGCCGAGTCGGGCAACATTGATCCGCTTCTCACCGACCATCAATGTGTTGCTGGTGCCGTCGGTCACGTCGGCAAAGTCGTACAGCTTGCGTTTGGGATAGACGCTGCCGGACGAGGTGTTGCCACAAGTCCCGCTTAAATTGCGAGCCAGGACACCGGTATCTTCCTGCGTGCCGCCGGCGTAGTCGATCTGTGCCAATGGAACCCGATTGAGCTGCGTCCCGTTCTGGCCATCGTAGCTCCAGCAGAAGGGGGCATACGATCCAGGTTCGACGGTCGGCGAGCGACGGCTTGGGCAGAAGTATTGATCGATGGCGGTTCCCATGGCGAACTCGGCCGATTCTTTGTCGGTCCCACCAGGCTTTCCGGCGTGGACGTTGCCTTGCTCCAGGTAGGGCAGAATTTGAAAAGCCCAGCCAGCGGCTTGCTTGTCGAGCATCCCGGGGCGGCCATCTTTAAACGAGACGTAAACCTGCTGGGCATAGCCACCGGTCGGAAAGGCGTTGTAGGTATCGGTATGGTTGTGCCAGGCCAGCCCGACCTGCTTCAGCTGATTGACGCACTGCATGCGGCGAGCCGCTTCCCGGGCACGCTGCACCGCCGGTAGAAGCAGCCCAATCAGAATCCCGATGATCGCAATGACCACAAGCAGCTCGACCAGGGTGAACCCGGACGGCAAAGCGTTTCGCGATCGAGAGGGGCGGAGGGGCATTACAGGGGTACGGCTGTATCAGTAATAGCGATCTTGTTGCGGTGTAAACACATTTGAAGGTACCCCGCAGGGTGGTTTTAGGCAAACGATTTGTGCCTTACATGGAAGGAATTTACGTCGCTTGGCGAGGATGGGAAATCTGGGTCCAAGGGGAATTAGGTGACCTATATTTTCAGGATGCAGAATGAATCGAGGCGGATTCTGGATACCGAGACGAGACAAAGGACGAAATCTGTGGCAGGAGTACCTTCAGAAACAACCGGCGATCAAGAGACACTTGATCAGGGGACGGAGCTGCCGCACGACACCAGCCCAGTCGCCCAGATGGTGGCCCGGGCCCAGCAGCTCTATTCCTTGCCAACTGTTGCCATGGAAGTCTTGAAGCTGACCGCCAACGAGCATGCCACGGTCGTTCAGATCAAGGAATGCATCCAGCGCGACCCGGCAATGACCGTCAAGATTCTGAAGGTGGTCAACAGTCCGCTGTTCGGTCTTTCCGGCGAAGTCTCGGACCTCAATCAGGCCCTGGCATTGCTAGGCATCAAGCCTCTGAAATTGCTGGTGCTTGGCTTCAGTTTGCCGAAAGAGATGCTGCAAGGGATCGAAGCGGAAGTGCTCGCCCAGTATTGGCAGTTCGCGTTGACCAAAGCAGTCGCCGCGCGCGAGATCGCCAACATGCAGGGAAAGAACTATGGCGACGAAGCCTTCATCGCCGGGCTGCTTTCCGAGATCGGTGCCCTGGTCATGCTGCAAGACCTGGGTGATGCGTATGCCAACTTCGCCAACAAGGTCCTGCAGGAAGAAGCGGATCTGTCGGAGATGGAATGGGAAACGCTCGGTTTCGATCACAACATTCTCGGCTGTCGGCTGCTACAAAGCTGGAACCTGCCCGAGGCACTCGTGCAGGTCATTCGCGAAGGGCATCCTTCGTCCGGAATCGAGTTCGGTCGGCTCCGCGGCCAATCGGCCACGCTGCGTCTGGCTCATAACCTGGCAGAAGTGTTGTCGCATCATCGTTTGTACCTGATGCCGAAATTTCTGCAGCAACTAAAAGCGACGATTGACGACGCGGACGAGCAAGTCGAAACCTTGGTGGTCGACATTCAAGACAAACTCTATCAATTGGCCAACGTGCTTTCGGTCTCGCTTCCCGACGGGATGAATTACTGCGAGATCGTGAGTCAGGCTTATCTGCAGATCACGCAGTTGGCCGAGTCGGTCGCGGCTCCATTGGCGATTTCGGCGAATCCGAATCGAGACCTGGTGATCCGTGCTCCGGAAGCCCAAAGCCTGATCGATTCGGTGAAACGCCTGACCGAGAACGGTGGCATTCCGCCGGTGTTACCAAAGAAGAAAACAAAAGAAGAAGAGGCCGCCGAGGAAGGGCCAACCGAAGCGATCTTCGCCGATGCTCGCTTGCTCCGCGAGATTTCAATCGCGATGCAACATAGTCGCAGTCAACGCTGCGAGTTCTCGCTGGCCCTGGTGCAGATCAATCGCTTCGATCATTTTTTGGTGACCGCCGGCATCGACGAAGTCGAAGTGTGGCGTCAGTTGGTGGCGGCGATTGTGGATCGTTTGAGTGACGGTCTCGGACGCGTGATGCCCTGTGGTGACTCGAGCGTGGCGATCATGCTGGAAGATCACGATCGGCATCAAGCCGTGACGCTGGCCCGACAGGCGATTGACCTGGTGACCAACTGGTCGCAGCGTCGCGAGAGTCATCTCGGGGTCGACCTCACCCTGAGCGGTGGGGTCGCGTGTGCCTGTGTGCCACCGAAGAGTCTTCCGGCGGACGAAATCTATCAAGCGGCCAAACGCTGTATATTGGCCGCCGCCAAAGGGGGCGGCAACGCGATCAAGAGCATCGAAGTCCTCTAATAACCAAGGATTTACGCCGCTTTCGATTGGTCGCGGCGAGTTGATCCCGCCGTCTTTTAACGGTGCTTATCGGGACGGAACATGTGCCAGGCTGCAGTTACCTTTACCATTCGAGTCGACCGTTATAGGCTTTAGGGACTGACCACTCCAGCCTGGCCACCCGCTTGTCCGGCCTCCGCCACGTTGCGGACTCGTGTTACCTTTGCCGAAATGAACGAATCGATGGAATCTCGTGCCGACGAGCAAACGTCTCCGCCCGAAACGTCCTTGCAGGAAGGACGGCAGACGTCATGGGATTCGGATTCGGTCGAATTCTCTTCCGAAGCGACCCGCATGATCCAGCAGCAAACGCGGAAACGTCGCGTGCGATTGCCGATCATCTTGTTCATCGCCACCTGCCTTTCCTGTTTCTTCGCCGGAATGACCCACTGGGAGCCCGGAGAAGCGGCAATCAACCTCATGGCCTGGTCGAACCCGCAGTCGCTGGGCATTCCGCGTGAGTACGATCTCTATCTCTCGAATCCCGCAGCCGAGCTTCGCCGCGATCTGTTGAATTACGCTTCCGCGTGGCGGATCGGTTTTGTCTACATGGCTGCGATGCTGGGGATTTTGTTCGCCCACGAGATGGGGCACTTCCTGATGGCGGTACGTTACCGCGTGCATGCCAGCCTCCCCTACTTCATTCCCGTACCGATCTCGCCGATCGGAACCTTCGGGGCGGTGATCGGGATGGATGGGATGCGGGCGAATCGAAAGCAACTGTTCGATATCGGTCTCGCAGGGCCACTGGCAGGACTGGTCGTTGCCGTGCCGATCCTGTGGTATGGCATCACCCAAATGGACCTGACGACGCCGGGCGAAGGTTCGTTCAAGCTCGATCTGCCACTCGCCATGCAGTGGATGATGCAGTGGCTGCAGGTCCCTGGTTACAAGTCGGGACTCTATATTTACCAAAGCCAACTGAACCCCTACTTCATGGCGGGCTGGGTGGGCTTGCTGGTGACCGGGCTGAACATGATTCCGGTCAGCCAGTTAGATGGCGGCCATGTGACGTATACGCTGTTCGGCAAGAAGGCTCACTTGATTGCCCGAGCTTTCCTGGTATTCGCCGTGATTTTCATCATCACCATGGGGGCTTACAACTGGTTGTTGATGCTGTTTTTGGTGATCTTGATGCGGCCAGACCATCCGCCGACGAGTGACGACAGTGTGCCTATCGGCGCGTTTCGTTACGTGCTGGGAACGCTCTCGCTGAGCATTCCAATTCTATGCTTTCCACCGATGGCTTTTGTCACGACGTAAGACTCAGGCCGCCAATCGCTGGAGCACTTCAGTCGTGATTGGTCGCTTGGCATCCCAGAAGATCCAGGCGGAAAGAAACTCTTGTACTTCGTCACTTTGCAGGCGAGCCGCGGCTGCCTTTGCCTCTTTTCGCGAAGGAAACGAGAGGAAGTAGGTCGTGTCGTCGAGCATGACCGGGCGGCCATCCTGCGGGCCAATCACGCGGAACCGAAGATCTTTGTGCAAAGCCGAGATCGCGACCTTCCACGGCGCGAACGAATACTCGCCGATTCCAAAGATCGAAAACGGAGGCCGGCCGCGATAGATCGAACTCTTGCGAGCCGCTAAGCGTTCGGCATGCTTCTGCAAGTAAGCCCATGTCCGTGGGGCGATGGTGGCGATCTTCGAGGTGTCTTCACCAGTATGCGTTTGGGGAACCAGCACAAACTGCTCGGTGCTCTTGGTTTCGCCCCGATGGATCGCTCCGGCGGGCATCAAGGGAAAGAGGAAGTCGTCCTCCAGTTCAACTGCTTCACCGAGACCGTTGATCAGCGTCCAACCTTCTCGGCGCAGTTGCATCACGTCACGGCAGTCATGCTTCAGGCCGCTTCGCCAGCGTCGGGTTGGTTTGTCCGCCATTAGTTCGCGATGACGTTCGAAGGCTTCCCGGTCGGCCAGCAAGCTTCCCTCGTAGTAGCCAAGAATCGACGCCGGCCGGGGATCTTCGATTTCATGGAAGATCGCACATTGACGCGACGCGGCACCTGGTTGAACGTGGCAAATGAACAGGCACGCATCGACCGCGGCTTGAAAGTGGCGGCGCGAATCGATGCAGCGGATCGAGCAGTCTTTCAGCGAAAGACCCTGTTTCCAGGCATGCTGCAGCACCTTCCGGGCGACGGCCGTCTTGCAGAGCATGGCCAGCACGCCTCCCTGCTCGGGCATCGACTCCAGCAGGTGGGTGATCATCCACTGCGAGATATCGAAGTTCGCTTTGCCGGTCTTGGCGGCGATGCCCCGCTCGTTCTGAAAGTTCGATTTGGCCGGTAGGTTCGCGCTGTCAAGTGTTCCGAGTTGCGAGTTCGTGACCCACGGCGGATTGCCAAGAACGAGGAGGGGCCCTGGATGCTGCTCGAGCGTCGCTTTCCAGTCTTGCTGAAAGAAGTCGGCCTGGGCGATGTCGATCGACAGGTCGCAGGCTTCAAGTCGCGAGCGAGCCGTGTCGACGTAGGTGTCGTTCCACTCACGCCCCACCAACTGCTTCACTTGAGGAAATACGTCGGCGGCTGCCTTCAAGAAAAAGCCTTCGCCACAAGTCGGTTCCACAATGGAGGCAGGCGTAATCCCCTCCTGCCGCAGCAAGCGACAGACGGCGTCGGCAAGTTCCGGGGGTGTTTGAAAGTCGCCAAACTCAGTCTTTTGGCGACTCTTGGCACGAATCATGGCTCGGCAACAATCTGGAAACATCGTGGTTGGAATTTCACGTCAGTTTAGAACTTTCGCGAAATTCGAACCACGTCAGTTTTCCCAGGTTGCCATGATGCTTACGCGACGCGTGGCTTGCCGCTGGTCATCTGCGGCTCGATCAGGTCTTCTTTGGCGATCACCACCAGGCCGGAAGGTGTCACGGTGAAGCCTCGTTTGCGGTCGAGTTCCAGGTCGAAACCGATTTGCGTATCGGCAGGAATCGAGACCCCTTTGTCGATGATCGCTCGGTTGATCTGGCAATGTCGCCCGACCGTGACTCCCTCGAACAAGATCGAGTCATGCACCGACGAGAAGCTATTCACACGAACGCGTGGGCCGATGATGCTGCGTTCAACTTCGCCGCCAGAAATGATCGAGCCACCACAAACAACGCTGTCCATGGCATACCCGCGACGATCCGATACGCTTTCGCTGCCGAAGACGAACTTCGGTGGCGGGACATTCGGTTGGTAGGTTCGCAGCGGCCAGGCCTCGTCGTAGATGTTGAGCAGAGGATCGACCGAAACGAGATCCATGTTCGCTTCGTAATAGGCATCCAGCGTACCTACGTCTCGCCAGTAAGCATCCCGCTTGCGATTCTCGTCCCGGAATGGGAACGCATAGACGCGATGCGTGTCGATGATCGACGGAATGATGTTTCGGCCGAAGTCGTGGGCGCTCGTCCGATTGGTTGCGTCTTTGCAAAGCTGCTCGAAGAGGAACTTGGCGTTGAAGACATAGATACCCATCGAAGCGAGGCAGTGTTCTTCGTCGCCAGGAATGGTCTTCGGATTGGCTGGCTTCTCGTCGAACCCGAGGATCCGCTGCTCGCGGTCGATCTGCATCACGCCGAACGAACGTGCTTCTTCGATCGTGGTCTTTAGCGCCCCAATCGTCAGATCGGCTCCGTTTTCGATGTGGAAGTCGAGCATCGAAGCGTAGTTCATCTTGTAGATGTGATCGCCCGCCAGGACGACGACATACTCAGGACGATGCTTCTCGATCGCGTAGATGTTTTGATAAACCGCGTCCGCCGTGCCTTGATACCACTGCTCGTCGATACGTTGTTGCGGTGGCACGACATCGATGCATTCGCCCAGTTCGCGGCAGAAGAAACGCTGCCAGCCGACATTGATATGTCGGTCGAGGCTTTGTGCCTTGTATTGGGTCAGCAGTTGGATGTTGCGAAATCCACTGTTGAGACAGTTCGAGAGGGCGAAGTCGATGATGCGATAGACGCCGCCAAAGGGGACCGCCGGCTTGGCCCGGTCACGTGTTAACGGTTCCAGACGTGAACCCTTGCCGCCAGCAAGGATCACGGTGAGTACGTTCTCCATCCGATGCGTACCTCAGCTATGATTGGGTGTGGGAAGAGGCTGGGAAGCTGGGGGCGGGCCTCCGGGGTGACTGTCGCATTTTATCGGCTTTGCGCAATCGTCAAAAGAAAAAAAGAACAAGCAACGCTAGCGGAATTGCGCGGATGCGAAACTTGTCATGCCGAAGGTAGCGATTAGTTCGTCCGCGAACCGAACCCGCAATCAGGTTGTCTGATGAAACTGGATAATCCCATTGATCTTTGTAGGAGACTTCATGAGTTCAGCGAACAAGTCGACCGTCGAAGAAATTCGAGCCCGGTTCGACAACGATGTCGAGCGTTTTTCTAATCTCGAAACGGGGCAATCGGCCACGATGGATGCCCCGGTGGTGCTAGAGCTGATTACGCGTGTCGCCGCGGCGCAATGTCCCGACGCGACCGGCGTGCTCGACATCGGCTGCGGAGCCGGCAACTACACGCTGAAACTACTGGAACGTCTTCCCAAGCTCGATTGCACCTTGATCGATCTCAGCCAGCCGATGCTCGATCGCGCCCGGCAGCGGTTAGAAGCCAGTTCGGCCGGTAGTGTAACGACGCTTTGCGGCGATGTTCGCGACCTTGAGTTGCCCAAGGAAGCGTTTGATGTCGCAATGGCCGCCGCCGTGCTGCATCACCTTCGCGACGATGCCGACTGGAAGCAGGTCTTCACCAAGGTCTTTCAATCGCTGAAACCAGGCGGAATCTTTCTGGTCAGCGATCTGGTCGCTCAGGATGTGACGGCGGCCACCCAGGTGCAGTGGGAGCGTTATGGCGAGTATCTCCGCAATTTGAAGGACGACGCCTATCGGCAAACCGTGTTCGACTATATCGAAAAAGAGGACACCCCTCGGAGTGTCCTCTATCAAGTCGATCTCTGCCGCGAAGTTGGCTTTCAGCAGGCAGAAGTGCTGCATCTGAATGCCTGCTTCGGTTCGTTTGCAGCGGTGAAGGCGCGTTAGCTGCACCAGTTGGCTTGAGGCGAGGTATGAACTTTTGCCTCGGTTCCCTTCGTCAGACCGGCGATCTTCTCTTCGATCGCCGCGACACTGGCAGCATCGGGATGGAATTGCAGACCGAGGTCGATCTCGTAGGTCTGGCCTGGGGCAAGCTGCAGAACGCGACCATGCTTCTCTTCGAACGAACGTGGGTTCGGGAAGTTAGTCGCTGGTTCCAGGCCGGTGACGTAGCCATCGGCTTCGGCGGCCGTGTTCTTCCAGACGATGAAGTAGGGCAACTGCTGAATATTGAAATGAACTGAGACGCCTTGGTCGCCGGCGGCATTCTTCAGCAAGGCACAGGTCTGGCCTGCTTCGTCCGCGGCAAGTTGGAAGAAGAAGACTTGCTCTTGATAACCAGTCGTCGGTGCGTCGTAGGTCGACCAGTTCTCGATGCCAGCGGCCGCGACATCGGTGCGGGGGCAGATCTCGGTGGCAGGGCAAACGACCGAGGCACCTTCGCCCAGGATCGGAGCGCCCATATTGATGTGGTACAGCATCTGAGCCATGCTCGGCTGAGCCGAACGATTGACGATCTGATCGCGAATTCGGAATCCGTTCTCGCCTGCCTTGGTGCGGATCTCGGTCTTGAGGGCAACGTTGTAGCAAAGGAAGCGTGACTCACGGACTTCGCCCGAGATGCACATCTCGCCTGCGTCCGAAACGTCGACGACAACGTCTTCGGTCGGCTGATTCGCGATACGACCATGCAGGCCATATTTCAAGCGACCCGTCTCGGCGTCGAACTCTGGGGCACCGTTGCTTTCCAATCCGCAGCGCACGATCAGCTCGTCCATGCCATCGAGCCAACCGAGCCCGCTCGGATCGGACAGGGGAACAAACTGCGGATGAACCGGGCCTTCAATCGGCGAGTTCCAACCGATGCGTGTTTCGCCATACTTGGCCTGATGGATCCCCATGCCGCGTGTCGGAATGGTGGTGAACGAAAAGTCGCCGTTCTGCACCGTCAGCAGTTCCACGCCATCACGTCGCCCGCCGAACATCCGCGTGTGGGTGACGCTCAAGCCATGCTCTTTGGCAGTCTTTAGGAACTGCGCTGGCTGCTGAAATGGGGACTCGACATCGTATTCGCTCAGGATCCAGCGATTGCTCATCAGGGGCATTTCCGTATTAGGCGTTTCTGGACAGGATTTAGGCGCTAACGGACAAGAGTCCGCTAACATACGGTTGCTAGGTGTGAAATTCCAGCACAGAAGGGGTGAAAACGAAAGGCATTTACTTGTCAGGGCAACAAAAATTGTTAAAACAATCGCTTTCCCTTGACCGTCTTGAGGCTGCCTTGCGAGGCAGTAACTCGGCAGTCTGGTGCCCGATGGGGCACCGTCCACCGCATTATGCTACCACACCGAAGTGACGACCGAGATGATCGAGATCATCGTCCAACGGGATGGCATCGCCGAAGTCGTGGATGGTGTTTCCAACGCCAGCGACTCCCGCAACTAGTTATTCCTTCCGCTTCGTTGCTTCGTGCTCTGATTGCAATCTTCGATTGCCCAGGACAGCTTGGACTTCGAGCGAGACCACCACGCTCGCCGCTGCTTTCGATTCCGCAGCGGCATCTACTTATCCGCCATTCATCTCCCTTGGAGCCTCTTCATGAGCGAACATCCCAATGCAGCCCCCAAACTTCACAATGCCATGTGGCCTGGCCTGGTCGGTAAAGAGGAAGGCACCGACCATCCACCGATCAGCCTGGAACGGATGCTGGAGCTGACGGCGAACGCGGAAGTCGATGGAATCAAGTTCGACGGGATCGACTACTTCCTGTTTCACCCCCACACCGATCCCGATGCGTCTGACGACGAATTAAAGCGGATCGCCGACCTGGTGGCCTCGAAGAACCTGGCGATCGGTTCGCTGGTGGCTCCTGTTTGGCCAGGCACCGTCGGTGGCCCTGCGATGGGTACCGACGAAGAGCGAGCCAACTTCGTGCTGGCCGTGAAGAAAGCTTGCCGCATCGCGAAGATCTTCAACGAACATGGCGTTCGTCAATATGGCGTCATCCGAATTGACTCGGCTAGCGGTGTCGAACCTTGGTCGGCCGATCCCGCCGGCAACACCAAGCTGATTGCCGAAACGTTCAAAGAAGCGGGCAAAGTCGCTGCCGACCATGGCGAACGCTTGGCGGCGGAAGGCGAAATCTGCTGGGGCGGCATGCACTCGTGGAAGGACATGCTGAATCTGCTCGAAGCGGTCGGCATGCCAGAAACGGTTGGCTTCCAGGCCGACCTGGCACACACCTATCTGTACCTGATGGGTTACAACGCTCCGGAACATGCCTTGCTGAAGGATGGCTATTCGGACGAACAATTCTGGGCTGCTTATGCCGAAATGACCGGAGCCCTGAAGAAGTGGACCATCGACTTCCATGTTGCCCAGAACGATGGTTCGGTGCATGGAACTGGCTCGCACGATAAGACCGGCCGTCACTGCCCAGCCGACGATCCAAACGGCAAGCTCGACATCGTGAAGTGCAGCAAGTACTGGCTCGACGGAGCCCAGGATCGCGGAATCAAGCATATCTGCTGGGACGGCTGCATGTTCCCGAACGAGATGCTGGAGACGCAGGAAACGTGGAATACGATCCTCGACGTGATGATCAAAGTCCGCGATCAGTGCGGTTGGAACTAGTCCACCCTCGAACCTATCCCCTATCACCACCAACGCGGCATCTGGCCGCGTTTTCACTCTGGGAGACAATACATCATGGCAAAGAAACCTCTGCGCATTGGTTTGGTTGGATATGGCTTCATGGGCCGCACGCACACGAACGGCTATAAGCGTGTACCGGACTTCTTTCCGGAACTCGAATACCAACCGGTTTTGAAAGCCGTTTGTGGTCGAAGCGAAGAAAAGACCAAGGCCTTCGCCGAGCAATGGGGCTACGAGTCGTACGAAACCGACTGGGAAAAGATGATCGCTCGCGACGATATCGACGCCATCGATATCTGCACCCCGAACGATACGCACGCTCCGATCTCGATCGCGGCTGCCAAGGCCGGCAAGATGGTCCTCTGCGAAAAGCCCATCGGTCGTACGGCCGCCGAAGGCGAAGAGATGGTCAAAGCGGTCGAAGAAGCGGGCGTTGCCAACACCATCTGGTACAACTATCGCCGTCTGCCGGCCGTGACGCTGGCGAAGAAGATCATCGACAGCGGCAAGCTGGGACGCATCTTCCATTACCGTGCGAACTTCCTGCAAGACTGGACTATCAGTGCCGATCTGCCACAAGGTGGTGCAGGCCTGTGGCGTCTGGACGCGGCGGCTGCCGGTAGCGGCGTGACCGGCGACTTGCTGGCTCACTGCATCGATACGGCCCTGTGGCTGAACGGTTCGATCAAAGACGTCAACGCGATGACCGAGACGTTCATCAAAGAACGTACGCACACCGCGACCGGCGAAAAGCAGGCCGTCACGATCGACGACGCTTGTACCTTCTTCTGCCACTTCGAGAACGGTTCGCTCGGCTTGTTCGAGTCGACGCGTTACGCTCGTGGTCACAAGGCGCTGTACACCTTCGAGATCAACGGCGAAAACGCTTCGATCCGCTGGGACCTGCACGATTTGAACAAGCTGGAATACTTCGATCACAACGACGTGGGCGAAGTACGTGGCTGGCGAACGATCCACATCACCGATGGCGATCATCCCTACATGGATCATTGGTGGGTGCCAGGGCTCTGCATCGGTTACGAACACAGCTTCGTGCACCAGGTGGCGGACTTCCTGAAGTCGATCGAAGAAGGCAAGCCGTGCGAACCAACGTTCCGCAGCGCCCTTGAGACCGCCAAAGTCTGCGACGCCGTCCTGTCTAGTGCCGCCGAGAAGTGCTGGAAAGACGTCTAAGTCTCGACTGCCATCGTTCCGCAATGAGATTGTTTGCATGGCCCCTGTTCGAGTGGTATAACGAGCGGGGCCAAGGGGGAGCGAATCGCGTCGGCGAGAGGCCTCCTGGTGAGCACCCTTGCTTTGCCTTTCGGTAGGCAAGCCGGTCAGAATCTCACACTCAGGGAACGATCCATGATTTCCGTTCAGGTCTTGCGCGGTCGGTGGGCAGTTGGCGGTTGGGCTGCAATTCTCTTTCTTTGTCCCAGTCTCGCGTCGGCGCAGCTACTCGCGCCGGCTGAGGCATGGCTACGACCGGATGAAGTCGAGTTCTTTCAGGCCCTCGGGGTCGACGCAACTGTCGCTGGAAGACCACTGCAACGTTCGGCCAAAGTCGAATCGTTTGGCGAGATCGCGGAACGATCCGAGCCGCCACTTAAAGAGCATGTGCAAGGGATCGCGGATGCTTACCAGAAGATGACGGTAACACCAGAGGAGAAGCAGCAGTACGAATCGCTGATGAAAGACGTTCAAGAGGCGTCGAAAGCAGCAGTCGGCACTGCTGTGTTGAATGCCGTTTTGGGTGGCAATGATTTGGATGGAGCTGTCGAAGCAACCAATCAAATGATGAACACTCGCAATCGGGCCGTTCAAGAAGTCTGGAATCTCCAGACGAAATGGCAAACCCGAGGGCTCGCTGCGCGGCAAGAGGCTGATCAGCACTTGGCTGCGATCCTCGGAAATTTAGAAACCCGTGCCGGCGAGAAACGGGACGCCGAAGAACTGCCACTGAAGCTGATCTCTACCAAGGGGATGATTCAGCTGAGCGGAACGATTCCTGAATCGGCCGCGGATTTCGATTCTCCGGTAGTGCAGGTAACAATGCACAAGAAGCAATCGGGCGGGCAACTCCTCGGGGCGACATTAACCGGCAATGCGATTGTGCGTGGGCTAGGCGTGACCGGTATGGATGCTCAGTCGCAGACGGAAGCAGCGATGCTGGCGAGTGCTACGGAGGAATCGGCCAAGCTTCCTTACGTGACAACTTTTGTCTTGGATACCGCGTCCGCAGGCGACTCGCTGCGGGTGAACTTGCTCGTACCGACGATCGCTGCATCGCAGTTGGAAAAGATCGAAGTGAAAGCGTGGACTCCCGGCGGCGTCGTGCATATCGAAGAGGTACCGGGGCTCGACAATTGTGAAAAAGCCGCAGAAGCCGAGGCCAAGCGTCAACAGAAAGAAGAGCAGCTCAAGCAAATGCGATCTCAGCGCGCGCGACGTCGATAGTCGCGAGCACTTAGGGCTTGCCGAGGTCCTGAATTGCAGGAAACACCGAGGGAAAGGGTGCCGATGGCCCCCTTTCCCTTTTTCGTTGGTTGGCAATGATGAAGGCATGAACTATTTAGCCCACGGTCGCAGATTTTTGGACGAGCCTTACTTCCTGGCTGGCACGGCAGTGCCAGATTGGTTGAACGTGGTCGATCGCAAATGTCGGGCACGCTCCAAGAAAGCACTTCCATATTGTGAATCGGAAGATCCCTGCGAAGCCCTGATTGCGGCTGGTATCGTGCAGCATCATGCGGACGATGATTGGTTTCATCGAACCGAAGAATTTAACCGGCTGCAGTGGGATTTCACGAAGCGGATTCGCGATTTCCTGGGCAAAGACAGCGGCATGCGTCCCAGTTTTCTCGGGCACATCCTGGTCGAGTTGCTCCTCGATTCGGTCCTGATTGAAGACGATCCGGCCGAGCTAAACGCCTATTATGCAGCGATGAATGAGGTCGACGGCATGCTCGTGCAGCAAACTGTCGAACGCATTGCCGGGCGTCCGGCGGACCGCCTCGACTGGTTCATCGGTCGGTTTGTGGAGGTCCGTTTTCTCGAGGATTATCCCGATGACGAAAAACTTCTCTACCGGTTGAATCAGGTGATGCAACGAGTCAAACTACCAGCGTTGCCTGACACGTTTACTACCCTTCTGCCAGAGCTAAGGCAGGACGTTCGGACATCGTCGGCTCAATTGCTGCCGGCACACTCCAGCTAGAATCCCATCTGTTCTCTCTCGAAACCAACTCCAGGAGACCCCGTCGATGAAATTTGGCATGAACTTGTTGCTTTGGTCCGGCGATCCCGATGACAGCTTGCTGCCGGTGATCGAAGAATTGAAGAACATGGGTTACGACGGGGTCGAAGTTCCACTGTTCAACTTGGACGTCGACAAGTGGGCCAAGTATGGCGAGAAGATCAAGGCGCTGGATCTGAAGTGCACCGCCGTTACGGTTCGTAATCTGGAAGATAACCCGATCAGCGCCGACGCTGCCGTGCGTGCCAAAGGTGTCGAACTGAACAAGAAGACGCTCGACTGCTGTGCTGCCCTGGGGGCGGAAACTTTGGTTGGTCCATATCACTCGGCCATCGGTCACTTCAGTGGTGCTGGCCCAACCGCAGACGAATGGAAGTGGGGTGTCGATTCGATGCGTCAAGTTGCCGAGTACGCCGGCGACGTGAACGTCATGCTCGGCGTCGAAGCGCTCAACCGCTTTGAATGTTACCTGTTGAACGTGCACAAAGACTCGGCCCGGTTCGTGCGTGAAGTCGATCATCCCAACTGCAAGATGATGTACGACACGTTCCACTCGAACATCGAAGAAGGGGACATCGCTCAGGCCATTCGCGATTGCTCGGACGTACTGCACCACGTGCACATCTCTGAAAACAATCGTGCCACTCCAGGCACCGGGCATGTCGATTTCGACACGAACTTCGACACGCTGAAAGAAGTGGGCTACGACGGCTGGATGGTGGTCGAAGCATTTGGTCTCGCTTTGCCGGAAATCGCTGCCGCCACCAAGATCTGGCGCAAGATGTTCGATACCGAACTGCAACTGGCGAAGGATGGTCTAGAACTGATGAAGCGCGAAGTCGCCAAACGCTGGTAAGCGATTGGCCTGAATTTCAGGCGATAAGTAGTACATCGAAGGCCGCTCGTTCATCGGGCGGCCTTTTTGCTGCGTGGTAGGGGAAACAGCGACTTCGCCTTGAGCTTTGGGGGGCGGCATCGCTATAGTTCCGATATGACCGACGACGAGGACCAATTCGATCTCGCAGCGATGTTCGCGGAAGATGCCGACGACGGCGGGCTTTCGTTGGATGCGTTATCGGCCACCTATGCCGAAGCCCTCGGCAACCGCCCTGCTCCGTTTCAGGAGGAAAAAGAGGCGGAAGCGGAAGAGCCGCAAGAAGACGAATCGACAGCCGAAGCCCTTTCTCGCCTGGCCGATGAAGCGGAAGCGGACGATCCGTGCGAGCTTTCGCCGACGACGATTCTGGAAGCGATCTTGTTTGTCGGGAATCCGGCAAACGATAAGCTGACCGCCGAAAAAGCGGCATCGGTGATGCGTGGCGTGAAGCCAGACGAGATCGACGACCTGGTCGATCAGCTCAATCGAAAGTATCTGGCCGAAGGGTGCCCTTACGAAATCACGTCGGTTGGTGGCACGTATCGAATGGCCCTGCGAGACGAGTTCCGCCCGCTACGCGAGAAGTTCTATGGCAAGGTTCGCGAAGCCAAGTTGTCGCAGCCGGCAATCGATGTGCTGACGCTGGTTGCCTACAACCAAGGGGCGACACGCGAAGAAGTCGACGACATGCGGTCCAAGCCGAGCGGCCCAATTTTGAACCAACTCGTTCGCCGGCGTTTACTACGCGTGCAGCCCGATCCTGAAGACAAACGAACCAAACGCTATACGACGACCGAACGTTTTCTGCAGCTGTTCGGCCTGACGACGCTCGACGATTTACCGCAGCCACAGTCGTGGGACGACTAGCCAGCCGCGGTTGGTCCCAATAGCTCGCGGATCGTGCCAACTACCAATTTTAAGGGTTGTGAGGTGTCCTGCGGTAAAATGCACTGCGTCTAAGTGATGACCTGTAAGCAGGTTACCTCGATCTTAAACGTTAGCAGCTGACGAGCCCGATTCCGCGTGATACAATGCGACCCAATCGAATTTGAGGGGCTCTTGATGCCCCTAAATCCACTTCCGCAGCCTCTAGTGTTGGCTGCCTTGGCTCAAGCGATGTTGCTTGCTGCCGCCGAAGTGTTCATCCCCCCGACTCAAGGTCTGGCATGTCCCGTCGTTCGCATCTTGCACGACTTCGCCAACAAGCCCCAGTCATCTTGCCATCAGTGCTGTCGTCTGACTTTAGCGATATGCGCGGTGAGGTAGAGAAGCTGGAAGCTGCTGGCGTGCAAGCACTTCATTTGGACGTGATGGACGGAAATTTCGTCCCCAATTTGACTTACGGAATGCCCATTGTTGCTGCGTTTCGCAAGTTGACAGAACTTCCGCTCGATGTCCATTTGATGATCGAGAATCCGGAACGATATATCCGACAGTTCTACGAGGCGGGCGCGGATATTATTACGATTCATGAGGAAGCTGCTGGCAGCGATACCGGCAAGATTCTCGAAGAGATCAAAAGCCTGGGATGTGGTGCTGGGGTGACCATCAACCCCGATATCCCGGTCGAGAGAGTTCTGCCTTTCGTTGACAAGGCAGACTTGATACTAATCATGAGTGTGAACGCAGGGTTCGGCGGGCAGGCGTTTAACCCTGTGGCCTTAGAGAAGCTTAAAACCTTGCGAGAAGTGGCCCCACCGGAACTCCTGTTGGAGGTAGATGGCGGCGTGAACCTGGAAACCGTTCAGGCTTGTACCGAAGCAGGGGCCGATCTTCTAGTAATAGGATCAGCGATTTTCAATCAATCGGATTATGGTGCTGCGATCGACGAGCTCTATCGCACTGCCCAAGTTTCGAACTAATTGAGAACAGCTTGCCATGTTGCGTATAGTGCTCGTTCGTCCTGGCCAAACTGAATACGACTTCCAAGGTCGTATTCGTAGTCGTTTGGCGGTTCCTTTGACCGAAGAAGGAACCCGTCAGGCTTCGGAGATGGTAGAGCAGCTCCAGGCCATTCAAATCGAAGCGATCTATTGTGGGCCCTGTCAGGCCTGCATGCAGACGGCGGAAGCGTTTGCCAAGACGCTGGGTAAGAAAGTACGCCAGATGGACTCTCTGGCGAATCTGAATGCCGGTCTCTGGCAGGGAAAGCTGATCACCGAGGTCAAGCAAAACCAGCCGACGGTCTATCGACTGTGGCAGGAAAACCCAGAGGCGGTCTGTCCCCCCCAAGGGGAGACTTTGGGCGAGGTGCGCTTGCGTGTCCAGAACGCCTTAGACAAGATATGGAAAAAGCATCAAAAAGGCCACGGCACCGTGATCGTCGTTGCCCCAGAACCTCTGGCATCCATCATTCGCAGCGAGATCCTGCAAACCGACTTCGGTGATTTGTGGCAGGCCGAACGTCGATGTGGATGGTGGGAATTGATCCAGTATGAAAAAAACGCAGTCGTCTCCAAAGTCTAAGCAGGGCAAGAACGCAGCGAAGACCGAGGAAGCAACCTCTCCGACTACTCCCCTCGTCGAGGACCCGAATATGGCATCCGTATCACCGGATCTCGTTTCTCAAGCCGATGAATCTGGTAAGCCAAAGAAACGTGGTGTGCCCGAAGGCCTATGGCAACGATGCCCCGGCTGTCAGGCCGTGATCTTCCGCAAGCAGGCCGAGCAAATGCTCAGCGTCTGCCCTGAATGCGATTATCACTGGACCATCTCGGCCCAGCAGCGTCTGGAGCAGGTCCTCGATACCGGCACCTTCGAAGAATGGGATGCCAATCTCACTTCGCTCGATCCGCTCGGCTTTAAAGACAAAAAAGCTTACGCCGAACGCATTGTCTCGGAACAGCGCCGGACCGGGCTTCGCGATGCCGCCATCACCGGCTGCGGCATGATTCGTGCCCGCCGCGTGGCAATCGGTGTGACCGACAGTGCCTTCATCATGGGTAGCATGGGAAGCGTTGTCGGCGAGAAGCTAACTCGACTGATCGAACGAGCCACGGCCCAGGATCTGCCACTGATCATCATCAGTGGTTCCGGCGGTGGTGCTCGTATGCACGAAGGGATTTACTCCCTGATGCAGATGGCCAAGACGACCGCGGCTCTGGCAAAGTTCCACGAAGCAGGCGGCTTGTTCATCTCCGTGCTCACCAATCCAACCATGGGTGGCGTTGCGGCCAGCTTTGCTTCCCTGGGTGACTTGATCTTCGCCGAACCGCAGGCCCTGGTTGGCTTTGCCGGTCCTCGTACAATCAAGGCGACCATCCGCATCGACTTGCCAGACGGCTTCCAGACCAGCGAGTTCCTGCAGGAACATGGTTTCGTGGATCGCATTGTTCCACGTAACAAGCTGAAGCTCGAAATCGCCCGCTCGATCGACTATTGCGGTAAATAGTTGCTGTTTCTTCTGCCTCCGCCAGCGGCTCTTCCAGCGAGAGCCGCTTGTCTCGACTTGCATGCCAGCTTAAAGTGGGGGGTAGAGGCACCGGAACAGACAACCTAAAAATCATCCCTTCGGCAACGAAATCGGCTCCCCGTGCGCTGATTTCGCAGGCGGGATCCGTTCAGGGGCCTAAATTTGAAATACCTGTTCAAGTTTGCCCCTCACGCGTGAGTCCCCCTCTCTCATGAACCTGCTTAAGAAGTTCACCTCTCTCTTCGCCAGCCAGGCCAAGCTGGATATTGCTTCTCGTTTCGAGATCCTGAAAGAGGCGGTCTCCGGCACGATGAGCGAGTTCTACAAGGTTCGCGAGCACTCGACCGGTCGCACGCTTGGTTTGAAGCTGCTCGATCTCGAGAAGCAGCAGTTCTTTGATTCCCGTTTTGCTGGGCTAACTCGCCCGAAAGAAGGGGAAATCGCGATGTCACTCACCCATCCCTGTATCGTCCGAACGATCGAGCATGGGCTGGTAACCACCGGGCAGCAGTACGTTCTGATGGAGTACCTGGATGGCAAAGGGCTCAATTCGCTGATCGTCGACCGCGATCCGATGCTGGAAGGGAAGCAACTCGTTCTTTTGCGGCAAATGGCGGATGCCCTGGCATGTGTGCACGAAGCGGGTTATATCCACCGCGATATTTGCCCTCGCAACTTCATCGCAGCCCCCGACTGTCGCTCGTGCAAGCTGATCGACTTCGGTTTAACGCTGCCTGCCAAGCCCGAGTTCATGGCCCCTGGCAATCGCACCGGGACCCCTAACTACATGGCCCCCGAGATCGTCCGGCGTCGCCCGACCGATCAACGGGTCGATATCTTCTCGTTGGGCGTAACTGGTTATCGTTTAATTGCTTACGAGCTTCCCTGGGCCATGGTGGAAGGGACCGGCCGCGATGCCTTGTCGCATGATACGGTCCCACCCACCGACATCTTCCAACTTCGCCCGAAGCTAAATCCCGACTTGGGGGCTCTGATCATGCAGTGCATCGATCGCGAGCCTCGCAACCGTCCGCAGAACGCGCGAGAGCTCGTCGACGCTCTGCAGCGAATCAAGCGTCTAGACGCTTAGAAACGGCCCATTGGGCGGGATTGTTACGGCTTGACGCTTGTGGGGGCTCTGGTATCATGGTGCGTTTCCCCTCGGTAGAAAACGATCGTTAAAGCGATTTACCACTCGGCGGAGTCCATGTTGGCCGCCAGATACGCATAAATCAGGAGAGTTTCCGTGACCATCGATAAGAGCCTGAAAGTGAAGCGGGGCGGTATCTCGACCCGCAGTGTGTTGAAGCGGTCGGAACGTATCGCCCAGATGAAGGCTAAGGGAACCTTCGACGAAGAATCGACTTCGCCGATCGGTCTGCCGAAGACCCGCGTCATCAAGATCTCGATGAAGAAGAAGAAGAAGGTCAAAGAAGAAGACGGCAAGAAGTAGTCGTCTCTCACGAGCCTTCGCTCACGTACAAGAAAAAAGCCCTGGCCAACCGGTCAGGGCTTTTTTTGTGGCCTGGCTCGATCTACAGCAGTTTCTTTTGCTGCTGCAGGACCATCATCAGTCGCGATCGGGTCAACACGCCGATCACATCGCTGGCGGTTGAAGCGGTCGGGTTTCGCGAGACCAATGCAATGTCGGAGTCGGCGGTATCCATCGCGTGCAGGACGGTCGGCAGGTCATCTCGCTCGCAGATCGTGATGTAACGCGTCGTCTCTGGCGACTGTCCTGGCTCCACCTGCGAGGCTGGTTGATAGATATCGACGACCTGGCCATCTTTCTCGACCAGGATCGTTTGCGTGATTCCCTTGGGCACCGTGGCGCCTTCGCCTTGAACTGTAAAGTTCCAAGCCATGACATCGCCCGCCCAACGCATTCCCAGGAATGGCGATTGAAGGCCTTCGGTCACGATGTGCCCGCGGTGAATCAGTTTCATCGTGTAGACGCTTTCGCGCATCACCCCCCGCCGAACGGCACTGGCAACCGAGACCGCCAAAATCAGCGGCAGCACGACGGTCGAGTCCTGAGTCATCTCCGAGATCATGATGATTCCGGTCAGCATCGCCCCGGTCGATCCAGCAATCGACGCCGCCATACCAGCGATCGCGAACGTGGCCAGGTCGATTTCCAAACCAGGAAACATCGCCATGCAGAGGTGACCGAAGGCAGCCCCGCCGGTGGCACCCACAAACAAGGCAGGCGAGAACACACCGCCCGATGCCCCAGATCCAAGGCTGAGGCTCGTCGCCAACAGCTTCAGCACGAGCAGCAAAAGGAGCAGCGAAGGATTGGTGAGCACGCCTTGCAGCACATCCATAATCGACGCGTAGCCGACCCCTTGGATGTAATAGTGCCCGGTCGTTCGCAGCAGGATGTACATCATCACACCGACGCAGATCATGCCGAGGGCATGTCGCGTGTAGTAGTTGCCAGGGATGCGTTCAAAGATGTCTTCCATCCCGTAGATCCCTCGGATGAACACCACCGACAAGAAGCCGACGATCACACCCAGCGGAATGAACAGCAGCAAGACTTCCGGTCGATCGAGCTGAAAGACCGGTTGTTCAAGTGCAGGAATATTGAAGCTCGGATCGACGCCAATCAGCCGCTGCGAGATATACGTGGCGGTCACCGTCGCGGCGGAAACAACCATCAGCGTTCGCGCGGAAATGGCGGTCAGCAAAAGTTCGATCGCGAACACCACGCCACCAAGCGGAGCGTTAAAGGTAGCCGCGATGCCAGCGCCAGAGCCTGCGGCGATCAACGTGATGCGGTCGTGCGACGACATGCGGATCAATTGACCCACGGTCGAGCCGAATGCCGAGCCGATTTGAATGATCGGTCCTTCGCGACCCACTGCGGCACCACTGCCGATCGAAAAGGCCGATGCCAACGCTTTCACGGCGGCGACTCGCGGACGAATGATGCCGTCGTGATAGTAGATCGCGTCCATCACTTCTGGCACACCATGCCCCTTCGCTTCGGGAGCGAAGTTTCCGACGAGCCACGCAACGATCAGCGCCCCGATGACCGGGACGAAAATGATCGCCCAGCCCCAAGGGCTGGGGGCTGTATGAAGGTTTGCGTCGTATTCAAAGGCGAACTGTCCCAAGAACAGAACGTTGTGAACGAGGCCGATCACCATACGGAAGCCCCAGGCACCCACGCCGGCGATCACGCCCGTGAAGACACCCAGCACAGCCAGAAGCCAAAGGTTCAGCGGCTTTTCATCGGTCGTGCTTGGCTGGGCATCGGCTGCCATCAGTTCCATTCCTTTACTTGGGGGACGTTCAACATGCGATTTCGCTGGGAGGCTTCTCGAGCTTCGCCGCGAGAATCGGCCCGAAAACGTAGCTCATACAGCGTTGATCGGAAGCGAGGAGGCTGGGCATCGAGTCGGATCGCCAAAAAGAGAGCGAACCAAAGTGGGATGTCCGCGAACCAGTGAATCCGAATGCTTCGATTGTGCGGGAATTAACGGCAAATCCCCCCTTTCAGAAGACATCCTTCGCAGGAGGTAGGGCGTCGATCGGGTTTGCGTTGGGCAGTACGATCCGCCTTCGTTCTGAAGTTCAAGCGAACCGGCGAGCGTTTCTGCAAACGGGGCAAACTCGTGAATGATCCCCCCTGCTCTAGGATTGGGATCGATTCGTGGCGGGCTTATGATGGGTATACACTAGGTTGCGGTCACCATGCGTTGCCGTTGTCGACCGCCCCTCCCCTTCCCGCCTCACTCAACCTTACTGACCCTGGTAGATGCCTGCGATGCGATTTGCTTTCTGTAGTGCGTTGACTGGTATGTTCGTCTGGAGCTGTCTGGCGATGGCCGAGCAGCCGAATGCAGAGCCTTTCCCGGTTACGCCCAATAAGAAGGGGCTTCAGGTGCAGATGATCGAAGACGCAGTCGCGCTCGGCGTTCAACACGCGGCGCTCAATGTCGACCTGACGCGGTTGATCGATCCGACTGGCAAAGAAGGTGGTCCGACCTGGGAAGTAAACGGCCAACGGTATGCTTTCTCGCCAGGCCAGGTCGCCGGGATCGATGCTCGAGTCAAGCCGCTCAGCGATCGTAACATTGTCGTCACGCTGATCCTGCTGACATACGCCTCAGGCGATGTCGAGCGTGATCGTTTGATGCTGCATCCCGATTACGCCGCAAGCCAGCCGACCACAGGGCCGATCGGCATGTTCCAGATGACGACCGACGAAGGGAAAGAAGCCCTTCAGGCCTGCATCGAGTTCTTGGCGAACCGCTACAGTAGTGACTCAGGCCACGGGCGAGTCTGGGGGTATATCTGCGGTAACGAAGTGAACAGCCACTGGTTCTGGGCTAACATGGGTAAGGCCGAACCAGAAGCGGTGATCGATCAGTATCAGCAAGCGGTACGCATCATCCATGAAGCAGTCCGGAAGTTTTCGGAGCATGCTCGCGTTTACATTTCGATGGATCATTGCTGGAACCTTCGATATGCGGCGGGTAGTCCGCAGCAGTGCATGGCAGGCCGAGAGTTCCTCGATCGCTTCGCTGCCGCCGCACGACAGCAAGGTGACTTCGACTGGCATGTCGCCTATCATCCGTACCCGGAACCGCTGCCCAATCCTCGGTTCTGGTTGGATACCCGGCATTCCCTGCACCACGCCGAAACTCCGGTGATTACCTTTCGCAATCTGCAGGTCCTGACCGACTACTTGCAGCGAGAGCCACTGCAGTGGGAAGGCCAGCCGCGCCGCGTGATCTTGTCGGAGCAGGGTTTTCACTGCGATCTTTCGCGCCCCGAGGGCGAACTGGAGCAAGCGGCGGCTTATGCCTTGGCGTATAAAAAGGTGGATGGCTTGCCCGGGATCGACGCCTTCATGCTGCATCGCCATACCGACCATGCCGAAGAAGGTGGATTGAACCTCGGGCTGTGGACCAACAAGCCGGGTCACATTTGCACGCCTGATCGGAAGCGCAAGATGTACGAAGTGTTTCAGGCGGCTGGCACAGCAGGCGAAGACGAAGCGTTTCAGTTCGCCTTGCCGGTGATCGGTGCGGAGAACTGGGAAGAGGCCCTCGGGAATCTCATGCAACCACAGAATTAGCGATGGCCAGGTCGGCCGAAGATCCTTTCACCAAGGCGAAAAGGTAGAGACATGATTCGCAGGCCGCATCGAGAACTGCATCGCTCCGAACATATCGGTTGGCTGCGAGCCGCCGTCTTGGGGGCCAACGACGGTATCCTCTCGGTCGGAAGCCTGATCGTGGGCGTTGCCGCGGCCGACGCAGGCTACTCGCAGATTGTCTTGGCCGGGCTGGCCGGTCTGACTTCAGGGGCCATGTCGATGGCGGCGGGCGAATACGTTTCGGTCAGTTCCCAGGCCGACACCGAAGAGGCCGATACCGAACTCGAAACGGCCGAGTTGGCCAGCGATCCAGAAGGGGAGCTCGACGAACTGACGGGAATCTATGTGGAACGAGGCCTCGAACCGGAACTTGCCCGTCAGGTCGCTTCGCAGTTGATGGAGAAAGACGCGTTGAAGGCTCATCTGCGTGATGAACTGGGGATCACCGAGCAGTTCGTCGCCCGACCGCTTCAGGCTGCCTGGGCTTCGGCCTTGTCGTTTAGTATCGGGGCAGCTTTGCCCGTGGCCGTTGCCGCGCTGGCTCCCCGATCGCTGAGTGTGATCCTGGTTTCCATCACCACGGTGCTCAGTCTGACCGGTCTCGGGGCGATGTCGGCCGCGGTGGGCGGGGCTTCGATGCTGAAGGGATCTGTCCGCGTCGCGTTCTGGGGAATCGTCGCCTTGGTAGCGACTTCGCTTATCGGTTGGGTATTTGGTGTGTCGGTCAGTTAGCTGGCTGGCACAAACAACCATTCCATCCGACACCAGTCGTTCATCTCAATTAGCAGATCGTCGGTGTCTTCGTAGTCGCGATCAGGCACCAGATAGCCGCCGACAGCGACGTGCAGATGGTCGGTGTTCCATGGCCATGGATCGACCTGCATGGTATCTTCCGGCTGCGGTGTGACGGTCAGCGGTAGGTGCGCCGGTGTTTCCTCGAAGGTATGCGGCTCCGTGCGTTCATCCAGACAAAGCCACAAGCTGAACCAGTCGAAGAACCGAAGCTGCTCGATCGCTAGTTTCACTTCCTGATCGTTACACAGCGGGTGCCGCGATTCCCAGTTGTCGCGCCAAGTATCGCACAGCTCTTCGTACTTGTGGACGAATCTCTGGCCGGCCGGTGTATCGGCGGCGTGGCTATGCTCTCGCAGCGACATAAAGTGTTCGGCAATCAAGTACTGCGCGAACGGACTGATGCGTGCCGCTCCTTCGATCGATTTCGTCCAGATCTCGTGGGCAAGTTCGGTCGGCGTATCGAGGAACGAAAGCGGTCGCTTCGTTTCGGGATCGATCGGTGGCGAGCGGTCGGTCACAATCCAGCCATTGTCATGATGAAAAATGGCTGGCCAGACAACTTCTGGGTGAATCAGAGAAGGCACCGAGCCGTTACCCCAATGCGATGCCAGGTCGCCCGAGAGGGCGGCATGGATCGACTGGGGAATCAGAAACAGCATCGATTCCCCGGTGGGTGACCGATAGGGGCGTACAATCACAGCTAGGCCTTTATCATCGATGAGCAGTCAAAGCAGGGCTGCTCCAATTGTACGCAATTGAGCCGCAGGTCAACGCTGCTCGGCAGGGCTCGCGTCGGCTTGGATCAACTGCGGTGCGTCATCTTCGTCCGCATCTTCCGTAGCGGCAACCGTTGGCTGCTTGGTTTCAATCAGGTCGAAGCCGCTCATGAACGAGCGATCGGCCTGACCAAACTTCTCGGCCAGTTGGGTCTCGAAGGTGAAGACGGTCGAGTAGCGATTGCCAGCGTCGTCCGAAACGAGGTAGTAGATCCAAGTGATCGGCATTGCGTTGGCTGTGCCGACGGCGGTGACTCGCAGTTCGCGAAGGCCTTGCGAGTTGACGGTCTGCGAAGCATCGACGACCTGGCCAAGACGTTCCTTCAGGGCCTTCTTCACTTCCGCTTCAAAGCCTTCCAGCGTCATCTGCTCGCCTGCCTTCAGGTTCGTCAGACGGTTGACGTTCGCCTGGGCGATCAGCTCGCCATCACCCACCATGCGGAAGACGGTTTGTT
The DNA here is from genome assembly GCF_039541315.1 of Bremerella cremea. GTDB lineage: Bacteria > Planctomycetota > Planctomycetia > Pirellulales > Pirellulaceae > Bremerella > Bremerella cremea. The sequence goes on from NZ_BAABFZ010000003.1 coordinate 2,963,595, forward strand.
TGGCGGTTTCGGCCATGGCGAACCAGTCGCGAGGATGCAGCACGCGGAAGCCCGCTTCTTCGCCATCGAACGAAAGCATCTCGTTGCCATCGTTGGCGGCAAGTTGTAGCTTGCCAATCGATGCTTCGTTCAGCTGCGACACGGGTTCGGCGTTTTCGATCTGGGTGCGGATAACCGCAGTGGTCTCGAAACCCGGGATTGCGTGACCGATGCTGCGGTCTTCCTGGATCGACGCCGCGAACCAGGTGATGGCCTTGTGGCGGGTATCGAGGTTCAGCCGGCCCTTCAGTTCGATTTCCGTCGCGACGCCTTGGATCGCACCGGAGACTTTGCCGGACAGCGAGATCTTAGCCAGGCCGTTTCCATCAACTTCGGTGAGGGTTGCCGCGACTTCGTGGCTATTCACAGCATCGATACCCAGGACTTGGGCTAAAGTCTGGTTGTCAGGCGACCACGATTGGTTGATTTTGACCGGCAATGCTGGCAGCAGCTTGGACAGCACGGCAGGATTGCCTGGAACGTTGATCAAGTCGAGTTCCGTCCGGCTGAGGGTATATTCCGGATTGAACAGAATCGGCTGATCTCCCGTCGTATCGACAGCGATCAGGCGTTTGACGGTTGGCAACGTGTCGGTAATCGGCTTTTTGTTAGCGGTCGATTCGGCAGTGGCCTCTTCGTAGTAACGAACCGCCGTAGTGGGGCTGAGTACCCGCTCGACGGCGACATACTTTCCATTGAGTGACATAGGGTATTGGCGGACCTTTTTTCCGTCGGGATTGATCCGCATCGTGCCTTCGACCTTCAACTCAGTCTTGATTCGCCGAGTTTTTCCCTCCATCTGCTCGGTCAACTGCCAGCTATCGGCAGCCCAGCTCGGTGAAGTAGCCCACAGCGACAAAAGCATCGTTCCGACTACGATCCAGCTGCGGGAAGTCAAGTTTTCGCCGTTCTTCGTAACGAAGAATGCCCGGGTAGCATCGAAAAACATGTGTCGGCCTGGGTATTGAGGTCTCTCGTAACAAAGCGAAATCGCTATATACGGAAGAATCGTCAATCCCGGAAAGCATGTTGAACGAAACTTGCCCCTGCGGTTTTGGTTGGGCCAGAAAGGAATTTGACATTCCTGGAAGAAGTGCCTACGAGATCGTGGTTATCCTCTTTCTTTGGCACGCTATTCGCAATCAGTTCTAGGGTAATAACTTACGACGACCTAGAACCCGCCTTTAGGGCCCCCACTACGGTGGATTTTTAAAAAAGCATGAACAAATGAGCAACCAACGGGGTCATTTCCACGTATAAGGTCTATAGAGAAGGTTGGTTCGCAAGCTAATAGTTGATCTTTCATCCGATTGGATTTGCGACCGCTAGACTTTTCAAGCATCTGACAGAAAGAGGCGCTTGTCTTCGGACAGGTAGCTGTCCCGTTGCTTGAGTGAAGGTTTCCCGGGACGGGATACCCTCTCCAAGTTAGACATCGTCTGGGCGATCGGAACTCGCAGGGAAAACCGGACGGATGTTGTTGATCACTGAGTGAGGGACAACATGAACAAGGGATATCAAAACGTTGCGCTGCGACAGTTGCGCGACCAGCAAATTAAATATGCTCCACGGGACCGTAAACTGGACCAGGCGAATCGTGCGGAGAAACTGATCTCCGAGATTGAACCTGGGAAGCAGTACCCGGTGGACTACATTTACTACCGGTTGACTGATTTTCGACCCGAACAGCCGAACGTTGGCTCGCTTTTGCCAGGCAAGTCGGCAGCGGAAGATCTCCGCTTGATGGTCGAAGATCTTTCCGACGCGGCCGATGTCTCGGTCGACTCGGTGCCGGAAGAAGTGTTAACCGTCGAGCAGTTGAGCGATCGCTTCAATGTCTCGACTAAAACGATTTCGCGTTGGCGTAAGCAGGGGCTCGTTAGCCGCAAGTTCCTGTTCGACGGCCGTAAACGCGTTGGTTTCCTTCGCAGCAGCGTCGAACGCTTCGTGAAGGACAACCCAGATCGTATCGAACGAGGCCGACACTTCAGCCAGCTTACCGAAGCCGAAAAGCTGGAAATCATCGACCGGGCTCGCCGACTGGCAAACGCCGGCGGTACACCTTCGGAAGTTGCCAAGCGTGTGGCTGCCAAGATGGGACGAAGCGTGGAAACGATTCGTTACACCTTGAAGCATCACGATGACGAGCAACCGAAGGAAGCTGTCTTCCCTCGTGGTACCGGCCCGCTGACCGAATCGGCCAAGCAGATCATCTACGGCGAATACCGTCACGGTGTCTCGGTCGACCGATTGGCTGAAAAGCATGGTCGTACCCGAGCTTCGATCTACCGTGTGATTAACGAAATCCGTTATCGGCACATCGAAGAACTGCCGCTGGATTGCATCTACAACGACGACTTTGAAAAGCCGGAGTTGGAAGAAGAGATCCTCGGCTCGATGCCAGAGCACGAAAAGCCAGCCCGAAAGGTTCGCGTTCCATCTGGTCTGCCGACCTACTTGGCTTCGCTGTACGAAATGCCTCTGTTGACTCGCGAGCAGGAATATCACCTGTTCCGTAAGTTCAACTTCCTGAAGTTCAAGGCATTGAAAATTCGTGAAGTGCTCGATCCGCAGCGTCCAAAGTCGAGTGATATGGATGCGATCGAACAGCTTTATGATCAAGCCAGCGATGTGAAGAACTTGATCGTTCAATCGAATTTGCGACTGGTCGTTTCGATCGCGAAACGTCACGTCGGGGCCACTGAAGACTTCTTCGAGTTGGTTTCGGACGGGAACATGTCGCTGATTCGTGCCGCCGAGAAGTTCGACTACTCGCGTGGTAACAAGTTCAGCACTTACTGTAGCTGGGCGATCATGAAGAACTTTGCCCGAACCATTCCGGTCGAATTCCGTCATCGCGATCGTTATCGTACGAGTTTGGATGAATACTTCACCACGCGAGTCGACGAACGTAGCGATCAGTACGAACAGGAAATGGCTCAGCAGCAGCGTGAACGCCAGATCGATAAGATCTTGCATCGCCTGGACGAACGCGAGCAGAAGATCATCATTCGTCGCTTCGGCCTGGATCACTCGCGTGAGCCACAGACCTTAAAAGAAGTTGGTGAAGAACTGGGTGTGACCAAGGAACGCATCCGCCAGATCGAAGCCCGAGCCCTCAACAAGTTGAAGACGGCCGCTCGAGACTACAACTTTGATCTGCCTGAGACCAATTGAGCCAAGCCTCACTCCTGGGGATAGCCCCCGTCATGCAGAAAGCCAGAGACCTCGGTCTCTGGCTTTTTTTGTATCAATTCGGATTGTAGACCAGGATAATTTCTCGCCAACACTTCTCGCATTTCGTAGGTAAAGTGATTTTCGTCAGCCGTCACGTTTGCTGCCAATGGGCTGGTTTGTGGTGAGAGAAATTGGCGGGCAAGCGTGCTTCGCGGTCGAGCTTCTTTGTTCCTCCCTTCTGGGGCAGGATCGCCTGGCGCTGGTTGCAGCGTGATCGTGTAGTTTCCGACTGCTACTCCTTTCAGGTCCAGGCAGCCCTCGGGATCAAGCGTGCCTCCATATGCCTCACCAGTCTGGCGATCGATGAAGTCAATTAAGACGCCACTCAGCGGTTGGTCATCCTGGGTAACCTTAGCGGTCACATTGACCCGCTGCAAATGTCCGCGTGGTTGTTGGCTGCAGCCGATGACGATGCTTAGAAGTATTGAAAGCATCGGAAAAAGTGCAAGTTTTCGCAAAGATGGCAGATCGATTGGCATCGAAGCCCCTCGGCATTAGAGCACTAGTAGTGGGCGAAGAATCACAAGGGAACGCTAGTTCGTCAGGCCGGCAATCACCAGGCCATCGTCAACGGTGAATGCCCGCCGAAGCGGCTCCATCTCGGCTGTTTCTGGGACAAAGCGGACCGAGCCATCGCCCACCAACATCTCGATTCCCCCCCGGGTGATAAGAATTGAGAATTGTGTTGACGTCAGACCAGGAGTTCGCGCCCGAAGGAGCACCCGAAAACCACGAGCTGTTGATCGGATAGCGGAAGGTGGCGGTGCCTTGGGTGTATCCTCTGCTGTAGGTGATTTCGCTGATCGGCGTCGATTCGTTCCAGACATTCGAGCCGGAGCTGGTCGTCACCGTATTTGTACGAAGTCCGCACCTTCCTCCGAGGGTGTTGGCGCTCTTCTCGATGCCATCGACCTGCCCCGATTGCTCTGCAACAACGAACATGTTTGAGGTGCCATCGGTCAGGTGCGCGAGGCGTCGGCTTTTGAAGTTGATGAAGGTTCCGTTCTCGCAGTGCGTGCCTGCTTGAACTGCGTTTACCGCCGTGCAGACGCTGTTTCTCGCTTGCGGGTCAGGGTAGGCGCCTGAGATACCGACGTAGTCATGGACTTGCGACCAGTCGGGACTGGTGCCGGAGTAGGTCATCGCGGGATTGCGATCGGGGAAAGGGCTCGAAGGGCAGGCCAAGCCTGAAACGCTTACCTGGTAGAGGATTTGGTTCGTCGGAAAGTAACGGCCATCGAAGCTTTGGCTGCTGCCGCTCAGGTCGAGTTGATCGTAGGCGATGCTTTGCTCGACGAAGGGCAGAATTCGCACCTTCCAGTTGAAGTGGGCATTATTGCCCATCGGCAGTTCGTTGTAGGTGCTGTGGAAGTTGTGAAGTGCGAGGCCGAGTTGCTTCAAGTTGTTCGAGCATTGCATCCGCCGCGCTGCTTCGCGTGCCTGTTGGACGGCGGGCAATAGCAATGCGATCAGAACACCAATAATCGCGATCACAACCAGTAGCTCCATGAGCGTGAAGCCAAGGCGTCGACGGGCAGCCTCGTTTCTCATGGCAAGTTCCTGAATCCTTAGGTGGACGGCATGCGGAAGGGGCCGGCCTGATTGGCCGGGCGAAAACCTGGAGCGAGCAAGTTGACGTTGCTGCTCGACCGACGCAAAGAAGGCGCCGACCGCATGGCCTAAGTTTGGCCAGGGTCATTCAAGCCTTTGGCTGCAAGCCGCTTGGTGACCAAGGCTTTTTTCTGATGTCACGAAAAATCACGCCAGCCACTCGTTCAGCGGCATCGATTCCCTGAATAAGAGGCAGATCCACCAGGCGGCAGCCCCGTGCCTGTGCGGGCGCAAAGTTGGCCTAAATTGTCAGTCTTTGAGGTTCTGCGAGGAAAAGACCGGACAGCCCATGGACGTGGTGCCCACAATGTACGAGAATCCCACGAATCTGCGTTACCAATTGACCATCATTAAGGTTGTCACACGCAGTCTGTAACGGGCCCAAAAACAGCCGCGGTATTCCCGCGAACATGCTGTTTTCCTCGGTGTCTGGAACCATGTCTGGGATTTTGGTCGATTTTTGTCCTTGCCCAGGCCATCCTGGCTTGCGGGGAAGCTCGGACTCGTTATAGTTATTGGTTTTCCATAAAGCCCAGGTAGTGGGCTAGCGTAGCTCAATTGGCAGAGCAGCTGATTTGTAATCAGCAGGTTGTGGGTTCAATTCCCTCCGCTAGCTTGTTCAGCATGGTTTTGGGCTGAATTTGGATTGACGATTTGCCGGATTCAACGACTTTCCCAGCCACGGCTCGGCGGTCACGAAGTCGGATATGTTGGGGGGTTTCCCGAGCGGTCAAAGGGGACAGACTGTAAATCTGTTGGCATTGCCTTCACAGGTTCGAATCCTGTACCCCCCACTGAATTGAAATCCTGGGCTTTATTGGAAGAAAAGACAGCAAGGCCTAGGAAGGTTGCGGGTGTAGCTCAATGGTAGAGCAACAGCCTTCCAAGCTGAAGACGAGGGTTCGATTCCCTTCACCCGCTTCGCAGCGATCACCGAAATCCGGGATCAACGCGAAGCATCCGATCGAATCGAACCGATTCGAGTAGGTTTTGTGTTTCGGAAATCTGGGTTGTCCGTTTGGGCGGCTCGGAAGCGAGTAGCCGGCAAAAAAGATACAGAAGCAGACTCCCCATTCGTGCTTCTACGGTTTTTCGGCTGCTGTAGCTCAGTGGTAGAGCACTTCCTTGGTAAGGAAGAGGTCATGGGTTCAAGTCCCATCAGCAGCTCTTCACGGCACCTTGATTTTCGTTTTAAACAGATCCCAATTTTTCACGGTTTAACTGGGGTAAGAAAGACATAGAAAATGGCCAAGGACGTATTTGAACGATCTAAACCTCACGTCAACGTTGGCACCATCGGTCACATCGACCACGGTAAAACGACCACCACCGGTGCGATCCTCGCAGTTCAAGCTGCCAAGGGTCTGGCCAAGATGAAGGCGTACTCCGAAATCGCCAAGGGTGGTACCGTTCGTGACGAAACGAAGACCGTTACCATCGCTGTGGCTCACGTCGAGTACGAATCGCCGATTCGTCACTATGCACACATTGACTGCCCCGGTCACGCTGACTTTGTGAAGAACATGATCACCGGTGCCGCCCAGATGGACGGTGCAATTCTGGTGGTTTCGGCTGCTGACGGTCCAATGCCACAGACCAAGGAACACGTGCTGCTGGCTCGCCAGGTCGGTGTGCCTTACGTCGTGGTTTACCTGAACAAGTGCGACTTGGTTGACGACGAAGAGTTGCTGGACCTGGTTGAATTGGAAGTTCGCGAACTGCTGAGCAAGAACGACTTCCCTGGCGACGATTGCCCAGTCGTTCGTGGCAACTCGCTGGCCGCTTACAACAATCCAGCCGACCCAGAGGCTTCGAAGTGCATCACCGAGCTGGTGGAAGCTCTCGATAGCTACATCCCGGAACCAACTCGTGAAACCGACAAGCCATTCCTGATGGCTATCGAAGACGTGTTCTCGATCGAAGGTCGTGGTACCGTGGCGACTGGCCGTATCGAACGCGGCGTTGTGAAGGTTGGTGAAGAAGTCGAAATTCTCGGTCTGACCGAAAAGCCGACCAAGACCACCGTCACCGGCGTTGAAATGTTCAACAAGGTCATGCAGGAAGGCTACGCTGGCGACAACGTCGGTTGCCTCCTCCGTGGTGTTAAGCGTGAAGACATCTCGCGTGGTCAGGTTCTGGCCAAGCCAGGTTCGGTTAACCCGCACACCAAGTTCGAGGCAGAAATCTACTGCTTGAGCAAGGAAGAAGGCGGTCGTCATACGCCGTTCTTCAGCGGTTACCGTCCACAGTTCTACTTCCGAACGACCGACGTCACCGGTACCGCCAACCTGGTTGGTGCTGAAATGTGCATGCCGGGCGACAACGTCAAGATCGAAGTCGAACTTCACAAGCCAATCGCCATGTTTGAAGGCGTTCGCTTCGCTATCCGTGAAGGTGGTAAGACCGTCGGTTCCGGCGTTGTTACCAAGATCACCGCGTAAGCATTGTTGATATTCAAGCTTCGCCGGGCCAGGCTTCCTGTGTCCGGCGATGCTGCTAGGGGCGTAGCTCAATTGGCAGAGCGCTGGATTCCAAATCCAGATGTTGAGAGTTCGATTCCCTCCGCCCCTGCTTTTTCGTTGGTGTTACCAAACTTGTTGGGCGAGTCGCACCGGTAAAGTCATCCTGGAAGATAAACACCAGCGACGTCGCCGCGGCAGGAACGCCAAAGACTGAGAGTGACCATGGCCAAGGAGAAGACCGCTAGTTCCCCTTCCCTGCTCAGTGAGATGGTGCAGACGGGACGGTTCAAGCGGAATCAAGGCAGAATTGCCCGCCAGGCTACCCTGATTGCGATTTGGGTGCTCATTGCGATCGCTGCTTACCAGCTTTATCAATGGCTCGGTTCGTATGCTGATCTGACTGCGATGAAGTTGCACTGGGTTATCCCAGCGGCAGTTGGCGCCATTGGCTTTTGGATCGCTTACCGACTGATTAACTGGCCGACGTTTGCCAATTTTTTGATTAACGTCGAAGCCGAAATGACTAAGGTTACTTGGCCTTCCAAGGCTGAGCTGTGGCGAAGTGTCATCGTGGTTATCTCGTTGATCTTCATCCTGGCTGTGTTGCTGTTTGCTTTTGACCTGGCGTGGATCACGCTGTTCAAAACGATCCGACTGATTCCGCCAGATCCAGGAACCGTCGGTACCTAGTTGGTCGTTGGCCAGATGAAGCACCGCACAAATTTTGCGGTGCACGTCACTTTCGATGGTCCAGTCTTCGGGCTGGTTAAGGTTAAGTTTCGTGGCAAATGCTCCTGACAACTCGTTCGATCCCGAAAAGGACCCTGAAGAAGGGGCCCATGTGGACGCAGAAGCTCAATCGGAGGAAGTAACGACTCCGGAGGAAGCTGTCGAAGAATCTGCGCCGTTCGAGGAAGAGTCGTCGGAGGAAGTCACTTCCGAGGCTGAAGAGCCTTCTGCGGAAGAGGAACCGGCTGAGGAAAAGCCAGCTCCCGTCGCCAGAAAGACAGGCAAGAATCGCGGCCCGATCGAAGAAGTAACCGAAGAAGAAATCGAGCCCGCGGACGAGGCTCAGAAGGAATGGTACATCCTCAAGGTTCAGAGCAATCGCGAAAAGTCGATTTGCACGAACCTGATTCGGCGCGTCAAAATGGCCGGACTCGAGGGGTACTTTGGCGAGATTCTTGTGCCCACCGAGGACCTGGTGGAATACAAGAACGGCAAGAAGAAAGTCACCAAGCAGAAGCTCTACCCAGGCTATATCGTCGTGCACATGGCAATCAACGACGAAACGTGGTTCCTGGTTCGCGAGACCGGCGGCATTGGTGATTTCACCGGAGCAGGCGGCAAGCCCGTTCCCATGTTGCCGCACGAAGTGGATCGCATCGTCAAGAAGACGCGCAAGCCTGATGAAGGTGAGCAGGAAGAAGTCAAGACGAACATTCGCTTCAAGATTGGCGACCATGTTCGCATCACCGAAGGAACCTTCGAGAACTTCGAAGGGGATGTCGAGGTGATCGACAACACCAATGGCCGAGTCACGGTCATGATTAATATTTTCGGCCGCACAACGCCTGTGGAGATGGAACACTGGCAAATGGAGCCAGTTTAGTCCACGCCACGCGTTGCACCGGTGGTCGATTCTTCTAACTCCCCTTCGCCGGCGGAAGACAGAGAACGAGCCTCGGGGCCTTTGTTTTATAAGCAGACAGTTTTCACAGCATTCGGTGGCAGTTGGTTCTAGCAATCAACTGCGGCACGGGAAACAGCAAAATGGCACGGGAACAAGTAGGTCAAGCGAAGTTTCAGGTCCCCGGCGGTCAGGCCACTCCGGCTCCTCCGGTTGGTACCTCGTTGGGTCGTTACGGTGTGAACCTCGGTCAGTTCGTTCAGCAGTTCAACGACAAGACTCGCGAATTCAACGGCATGCCGATTCCGGTTGTCGTCACCGTTTACAGCGACCGTACCTTCGAGTTCATCTGCAAGAGCCCACCGGCCGCTGCACTGCTGAAGAAGGCTGCTGGCCTGGCCAAGGGAAGTGGCACGCCGAACACGAAAAAGGTTGGCAAGGTTACCAAGGAGCAGATCGACGACATCTGCAATCAGAAGATGGCGGACCTGAATGCCCGCGATCTGGATCATGCTCGCCGTATGATTGAAGGTACGGCTCGCAGCATGGGTCTGGAAGTCGCGGAATAGGTTTCCGATCTGTCTAACCCGAACATTATCTCCCTACAAATTGGCGATTGACGATGCCTACACAATCCAAACGATATCGAGCCCTTCTCGAAAAGGTTCCAGCAGACGCTTTGACCCTCAAAGACGCAATCGTGCTGCTGAAGTCGTTCAACACCACCAAGTTTGACCAGACGGTCGAAATTGCCATGCGTTTGGGTATCGACCCGAAGCAGGCGGATCAGCTGGTTCGTGGTGCTCTGGTTCTGCCGCACGGTATTGGCAAGATCCAGCGAGTCATCGTCTTCGCAAAGGGTGACAACGTCGCAACTGCCAAAGAGGCCGGTGCAGACGAAGTGGGTGCCGAAGATCTCGCTAAGAAGATCAAAGATGGCTGGCTCGACTTCGACGTCTGTATCGCGACTCCAGACATGATGGGCCTGGTTGGTCCTCTGGGGCGCGTCCTCGGTCCGCGTGGTTTGATGCCATCGCCACGTGCAGGTACGGTCACGCCAGACGTTGCTCGCGTCGTTAAAGAATATAAGGCTGGTAAAGTCGAGTTCCGCAACGACCCAACGGGCATCGTGCACGCGGTCGTCGGTCGCCTCGGCTTTGAAGCCGATAAGCTCGAAGACAACATTCGCGCTTTTGTGGATCACATCAATGGCCTCAAGCCGCAAGCGGCGAAGGGCACCTATGTTCGTAGCGTCAATCTGAGTGCCACGATGAGCCCTGGGGTTCAAGTCGCTCTCTAATTGGTCCTGACATCAAGCGTTACGCAAACACACATAACTAAAGCCCAGAGCCATGAGTAAGTATCTGAAAAACCTGGTGATCTCCGATCTGTCGAAACGACTGGAAGGGGTGAACGACCTTCTGGTAGTCGACGTGGTGGGGATGAATGCGGACAAGACCTTTCTGGTTCGCAAGCAGCTCCGCGAAAAGGGTCTGAGCCTGTTGGTCGTGCGTCGCACGCTGGCAGCCAAGGCCTGCGAAGGCACGTCTCTCGCTCCGGCCTTCGAATCCATGGAAGGGAGCACGGCGATCGTTTGGGGTGATGGTGACTTCGTCGACCTGGCGAAAGAAATCATCAAGCTGAATGACGACGACAAGTTCCCGGGCTTCACCGCCAAGGGTGGTGTCATGGATGGTGAATCCCTGACGCCCGACACTGTCAAGGCAATCAGCAAATGGCCCAATCGAGCTGAACAGCTCTCGCTTCTGGTGGGTCAGATTCTGGGGCCTGGACGTACCCTGGGTGCCCAGATCAAGGGTCCAGGTGCCAAGTTGGCCTCGCAGGTCAAGCAGGTTGGCGAAAATCAAGAAGGCTAAGCTCCTTCACTTGGCAAACGTCGAACGGCTTTTGCCGATCGATTGTTTCCTTAACTAACAAAACATCCGTATTCCCTGGCGCAGGCGGATCCCTCCCCTGCAAATCGTGTTGAAAGGATAAGATCCGAAATGTCCGAAGAAGCAACTGCAACCGTTGAAGTGTCCGAAGAAATCAAGGGTTTGGGCGATCAGATCGCTGGTTTGACCCTGAAGCAAGCCGTTGAGCTGGGTGATTACCTGAAGGACGCTCACGGTATCGAAGCCGCCGCTGGTGGTGGTGTCATGGTGGCCGCTGCCGGTGACGGTGGTGGTGCCGCTGCCGCTGTTGAGCAGACCGAATTCGACGTCGTCATGACCGACTTCGGTGCTCAGAAGATCGGCGTGATCAAGGTTGTTCGTGGCATCACCGGTCTGGGCTTGAAGGAAGCCAAGGACATGGTTGAAGGTGTCCCGAGCAAGATCAAGGAAGGCGTCTCGAAGGAAGATGCCGAGAAGGTCAAGAAGGAATTGGAAGAAGCTGGTGCTGTCGTCGAAATCAAGTAAGACGTCGGTATTTCGCTGATTTCCTGTTTTCACTTCGGCGTTGCCTCCCCTATACTGAAGAGGCAACGTCGCGAGGTGTGATTTTGAAGTCTTCTGGATCTTCTTTTTCTTTTGACAGCATGGATGGGAATCAGGTGAGAGTGCGCGCCCGCAACAGCGGGCGTGCTAGCTTGCTGCGGGCAAGCTGCGCGCACCGGCTAGCGCACTCGATCTTGAGCCTCTACTGTCCGCCCGTATCGCTCATGCTTTCTCGCCTTCTTTCTCGGACCGTTTGCTAGAACCCTGGTATCGGATCCGCGTCGTTTCGGCGTGAGAGTATGTTATTTTGATTTGCCGCCCAAGGAGTCGCGTCGCCTATGGCTACCTCGTCGCAACGACGGCTGGAACCAACTGAAGTTCGTCGGTTCGGAAGTCAATCGATTTATATGGCTCCGCCGGATCTGACGAAAATTCAGACCCTGAGCTACAAAAACTTCCTGCAAGCGGAGGTGGAAGCGGAAGAGCGAGATCAAGAGTTGGGCATTGAAAGTGTCCTGCGTGAGATCTTCCCGATCCAGAGCTACGACGGACAGAATCAACTTGATTACGTCCGTTATGAACTGGGCAAGCCGCGCTACACGCCAGAGGAATGCAAGCAGCTGCGGTTGACCTATGGTCGCCCATTTCGCATTTGGCTTCGCTTGAATAAAGAAGAGCCAATCGAGGAAGAAGTCTACCTGGGCGATCTGCCCGTCATGCTCGGTGGTGGTGAGTTCATCATCAACGGTGCCGAGCGTGTGGTCGTTAGCCAGCTGCATCGCAGCCCTGGTGTCGACTTCGTGCTGGAACAAGACACCACGTCCGACAAGAAGCTGCCAAGCTGTCGTGTCATTCCGGAACGTGGTAGCTGGATCGAAGTGAACGTGTCGAAGAAGGATTCGCTCACGGTTCGTATCGACCAGAGTGGTAAGTTCGCCGCCACGACGCTACTCCGTGCCATGTCGCCGGAATACAGTAGCGACGCCGACGTGATCCGCGCCTTCTACGAATCGACCATCGAGTCGGTCAAAGATGGCCGCAGCGTCTCGAAGATCGAGAACAAGATCGCTGTCGACGACATTATCTACCCAAGCAGCAGCGACCGCGCTGGCGAAATCATTCTGGAAGCAGGCCAGAAGATCAGCCGCAACATCGCCGAGTTGATCTGCTCCGCCGGGATCGATGAAGTCGAAGTGATGGAACCGCCCAAGACGCCGTTGATTTTCAACGCGCTCGGCGAAGACAACACTTCGAGTCATGAAGAAGCGCTGCTTCGCATCTACCAGCGTCTGCGACCAGGTAATCCTCCGCAGCTGGAAAAGGCGAAGACTCTGTTTGCTGAAAAGTTCTACGACGAAAACCGCTACCGTCTCGGTCGCGTGGGTCGTTTCCGTATGAACCGAAAGCTAGGCCTGGACGTCGAAGAAGGTCAACAGACCCTCCGCCCAGAAGACTTGATCGCAGCGATTCGTTACATCCTGAACTTGTCGTCCGGTGACAAGCGTGCTCGTATCGACGATATCGACCACCTTGGCAATCGTCGTCTGCGGACGATCGACGAGCTGGCTTGCGACGAAATGCGAAAGGGTTTCCTGAAGCTGCGTCGTACGGTTCAGGAACGAATGAGCCTGAAGGATGCCGAGGACATGACTCCTCGCAACCTGGTCAATCCAAAGAGCATTTCGGCCGCCATCGAATATTTCTTCGGTCGTGGCGAACTGTCGCAAGTGGTCGACCAGACCAACCCGCTCTCGATGCTCACGCACGAACGTCGCCTGTCGGCTCTCGGCCCAGGCGGTTTGAATCGTAAGCGTGCTGGCTTCGAGGTCCGCGACGTTCACATCTCTCACTACGGTCGTATTTGCCCGATTGAGACGCCGGAAGGTACGAACATCGGTTTGATCAGCAGCCTGGCTCTCTACTCTTCGGTGGACGAATACGGCTTCTTGATCACCCCATATCGGAAGGTGACCAGCGGTAAAGTTGCCAAGGGTTTCGTTTGGCTTCGCGCTGACGAAGAATCGGACGCCCTGGTGGCTCCGGCCGATACCCCGACCGATGATGAAGACGCCCTGTTGGGTGACCTGATCATCGCTCGCTATCGCAGCGACTTCGAATTGGTTGCTCCGACGGAAGTGGAATACATCGACGTGGCTCCTTGCCAGATGGTGGGTGTTTCCGCAGCGTTGATTCCGTTCCTCGAACATGACGACGCGAACCGCGCTCTCATGGGTTCCAACATGCAGCGTCAAGCTGTGCCACTGTTGGTCGCCGAACCGCCGATCGTCGGCACCGGTGTCGAACGTGACGTGGCGATGAACTCGAGCATGATCATTCGCGCCAAGTACGACGGTGTTGTGAAATACGTCGACGCGTTGAAGGTGATCGTCGAACGGAGCGGTGCCGCCGAACATGCCGAAGACGTTTACAATCTGCGTAAGTTTGTCGGCTTGAACGAACGTACCTGCTTGAACCAGCATCCTGTCGTCAAGATGGGCCAGAAGATTACTGCTGGTGACGTGCTGGCCGATGGTGCCGCGACCCATGGTGGTCAATTGGCCCTGGGCCGTAACGTGTTGGTCGGCTTTATGTCTTTCGACGGTTACAACTATGAAGACGCGATCATCATCAGCGAAGAACTGGTGAAGCAGGACGTTTATACCTCGATTCACATCGAAGAGTTCGACGTTGAAATTCGCGAAACCAAGCTGGGCCGCGAAGACTTCACCCGGGACATCCCGAATGTCTCGGAAAAGATGCTCCGCAACCTCGACGAGAACGGTATCGTTCAAGTCGGTACCTACGTGAAGCCAGGTGACATTCTGGTTGGTAAGGTCTCGCCGAAGAGCAAGACCGAACTGACGCCGGAAGAAAAGCTGCTGCACGCGATCTTTGGTCGTGCCGGTGAAGACGTGAAGAACGACTCGCTGGAAGTGCCATCGGGTATCGAAGGTATCGTCGTTCAGGCCGAGAAGTTTGCTCGCCGCATGAGCCTCTCAGACGACGAACGAAAGGCATTCGAGAAGACCCTGAAGGACGCCGAAAGCGAAGGCAACGCCGCGATCAGCGAACTGTTCGCCGAGTTCATTGGCGAGATCGAAAAGATCCTCGGTAAGACGGTCACCGACGAAGATGGCACTCCGATCACTCGCGATCAGGATGCCAAGTTCATCGCCGAACAGGCTCAGCAGTTCCGTCTCTACAAGGTTCTGGAACCACTCAAGAGCGAAGAGCGTGTCGCCAGCATTCGTCAGCTTTACGCTGCGAAGTGGCCAGCGATCGAACTCGCCATCGACCAACGTGACCGCAAGCTGAACAGCATGAAGCGAGGTGATGAACTTCGCAGTGGTGTTCTGCAGATGGTCAAGGTTTACATTGCCACCAAGCGGGTGATCTCGGTCGGTGACAAGATGGCCGGTCGCCACGGTAACAAGGGTGTGATCGCCAAGATCCTCCCGGTGGAAGACATGCCGTTTTTGCCAGACGGTACGCCAATCCAGATCATGCTCAATCCGCTGGGCGTGCCTTCGCGTATGAACGTGGGGCAGATTCTGGAAACCCACCTGGGTTGGGCCGGGGCCAAACTTGGCTTCCAGGCCATCACTCCGGTGTTCGACGGTGCTTCCGAAGAGATCATCAACGACTGCCTGGAAGAAGCTGGTCTGCCTCGTCATGGTAAGGCTCGCCTGCAAGACGGCCGAACCGGCGAATCGTTGAACCAGGAAACGACCGTTGGTTACATCTACATGCTGAAACTGCATCACCTGGTTGATGACAAGGTGCATGCTCGTAGCACTGGTCCTTACTCGCTTATTACTCAGCAACCTCTGGGTGGTAAGGCTCGATTCGGTGGCCAGCGATTTGGGGAAATGGAAGTGTGGGCTCTGGAAGCCTACGGTGCTGCCTACATCCTCCAAGAGCTGCTCACTGTGAAGAGTGACGACGTCGAAGGACGTACGAAGATCTACGAATCGATGGTCAAAGGTGAAAACACGCTGGAAGCCGGTACGCCCGCCAGCTTTGACGTGTTGACCAACGAAATCCGAGGGCTTGGGTTGAACATGCAGCTCGAAAAGCGTCGCCTGTAACAGGCGACTTCGGCTGCGGCTGGCAGGGCTCATCTAAGGAAGCCCTGCTGGCATGGAACGACCCGCGGCTGGTTCCGACGCCACGCGACCGGCTGCATCTTCACCATACCGACCATCCAAGTGGATAGAAATAAGGAGCACGGGCCATGAGTATTCTCGAAAGCTCTTACGACCGAATCAACGATTACACCGCGGTCAAGATCAGCCTAGCACGGCCTCACGACATTCGGAGCTGGTCGTTCGGTGAAGTCAAGAAGCCGGAAACGATCAACTACCGAACGTATCGCCCAGAAAAGGACGGCCTTTTCTGCGAACGTATCTTCGGTCCTGAGAAGGACTGGGAGTGTGCGTGCGGTAAGTATCGCGGCATGAAATACAAAGGCATGATCTGCGATCGCTGTGGGGTGAAGATCACTCACAGCCGCGTTCGCCGTAAGCGAATGGGCCACATCGAACTGGCCGCGCCGATTGTCCACATCTGGTTCTTCAAGGCAATGCCAAGCCGACTGGGCAACCTGTTGGCCATGAAGACCTCGAGCCTGGAAAAGGTGATCTACTTCCAGGATTACGTCGTCGTCGATCCAGGTAGCACCGATCTGGAAAAGTTCCAGACGCTGACCGAGGAAGAATACCGTGGCGCCGTCGAACAGTTCGGTAGCGGTTCGTTTGAAGCGGACATGGGTGCCGAAGCGGTTCGTAAGTTGCTGCAAGGTCTCGACCTGGTGCAGTTGTCGATCGACCTCCGCAAGGACCTGCAGGAAACTGGTTCGAAGCAGAAGCGAAAAGACTACATCAATCGCTTGAAGATCGTCGAAGCGATCCGTGACAGCGACAACAAGCCAGAGTGGATGATCATGGACGTGATCCCGGTTATTCCACCGGATCTGCGTCCGCTCGTTCTGTTGGACTCGGGCAACTTTGCCACCTCCGACTTGAACGACCTCTACCGTCGTATCATCAACCGCAACAACCGTCTGCGTAAGTTGGTCGACCTAAACGCTCCTGAAGTCATCATCCGCAACGAAAAGCGTATGTTGCAGCAGTCGGTCGACGCTCTGTTCGACAACAACCGCTGCAAGCGTCCGGTTCTGGGTAGCAGCAACCGTCCGCTCAAATCGTTGACCGATATGATCAAGGGTAAGCAGGGTCGTTTCCGCGAAAACCTGCTGGGTAAGCGAGTTGACTACTCAGCTCGTAGCGTGATCGTGGTCGGTCCGCGTATGAAGCTGCATCAGTGCGGTCTGCCAAAGAAGATCGCCCTGGAACTGTACCAACCCTTCATCATCCGCAAGCTGAAGGTGCTCGGTCATGCCGACACCATCAAGAGCGCCAAAAAGATGCTCGAACGCAAGGATGAAGAAGTCTGGGACATCTTGGAATCGGTGATTCAGAATCACCCGGTCCTGTTGAATCGTGCTCCGACGCTTCACCGTATGGGTATCCAGGCCTTCGAGCCCACCCTGGTGGAAGGCAACGCGATTCACTTGCACCCACTGGTGTGCAAAGGCTTCAACGCCGACTTCGACGGTGACCAGATGGCGGTTCACTTGCCGCTCTCGATCGAAGCCCAGGTCGAAGCCCATACCCTGATGCTGGCGACGAACAACATCTTCGCCCCATCCAATGGTAAGCCGATCATGAGCCCGTCGCAGGACGTGGTGATGGGTTGTAACTTCATCACCATCAGCCTGCCGAACCGTCCGGGTGAAGGGATGACCTTCGCTTCGATGGAAGAAGCGGACTATGCCTTCGCTCAGGGGATCATCGATCTGCACGCTCTCGTGAAGGTTCGACTTCCTGAAGGCCGCAGCCTCAAGGGCGAGGACGACGAACAGACCTCCAGCCGAATTGTTGAAACCACCTTCGGTCGCGTTTTGTTCAACGAAATGCTGCCTGCAGGCATGGACTACTACAACTTCTCGATGGGTAGTAGCGAATTGTCGAAGGTGATTTCGGACTGCTATCAGCGTCTGGGTCGCCGTGCGACGATCAACCTGCTGGACGATATGAATCAGCTCGGCTTCCGCGAATCGACCCGCAGCGGTCTCTCCTTCGCGACCGACGACCTTGTGACTCCAGACTCGAAGCACAAGATCATTGGTGAAGCTGAAAAGAAGGTGATCAAGTTCAAGAAACTGTACGAACGTGGTGTGATCACGGACAAAGAACGTGTGAACCAGGTTCTCGATGCTTGGACTCATGCTCGTGAGCAGATTACTGCCGAGATGATGACCGAGATGAAGAACGACGACCGTGGTGGTCACGGCTACGTGAACCCGGTGTACCTGATGGCCGACTCTGGTGCTCGTGGTGGTACCGAACAGATTCGTCAGCTGGCCGGTATGCGTGGTCTGATGGCCAAGCCGAGTGGTGAAATCATCGAAACACCAATTAAGTCGAACTTCCGCGAAGGTTTGACGGTGCTCGAGTACTTCTCCTCGACGCACGGTGCCCGTAAGGGTCTGGCGGATACGGCTTTAAAGACGGCTGACTCGGGTTACCTGACTCGTAAGCTGGCCGACGTTGCTCAGAACGTGGTGATCACGGCTGAAGATTGCGGTACGACCCAGGGTATTACTAAGGGGGTCATCTACCGTGGTGAAAAGGTCGAAGTCTCACTGGCAGACGCGATCAAGGGTCGTGTGAGCCGTCAGAGCATCGTGAATCCGATCACCGACGAAGTGATCGTTCGCGAAAACGAAATGATCACCCCAGACACCGCTCGCAAGATCGAGAAGATGGGTCTGGAACGCATTCAAGTTCGTAGCCCAATGACCTGCGACAATGGTCTGGGTTGCTGCAAGGCTTGCTACGGTATGGACATGTCGACCGGCGATCAGGTCGAAGAAGGCATGGCCGTCGGTATCATCGCCGCCCAGAGTATTGGTGAACCTGGTACTCAGCTGACGATGCGTACGTTCCACATCGGTGGTGTGGCCGTTACCGATACCGAAGAACACGAAAAGAAGACCAAGCGTGGTGGTTTCGTCAAGTTCACGCGCATGCGGACTGCGACGAACGACGAAGGCAAAAACATCGTGCTCACCCGTAATGGTGAAATCACGATCGTCGACGCCAAGGGTCGTGAAATCGAAAGCTACGACGTGCCAACTGGTGCGATCCTGGAAGTCAAAGAAAACGAAGAGGTGAAGACCGGTCAGGTCCTCTGCTCTTGGAATCCTTACTCGATTCCGATCGTCGCTGAAGTCGGTGGTCGCGTCCGCTACGAGGACGTGGTCGAAGGCGAAACGATGATGATCGAGCACGACTCCACCGGTCACCAACGTCGCATGATCACCGAGCACAAGGGTGACTTCCATCCGCAGCTCGTGATCGAAGACGAAGACGGCAAGCCGCTCGACGTTTATTACCTGCCAGAAAAGGCGATCATCGACGCCGACGAAGGTACCAAGGTTTCGGCCGGTACCACGGTGGCCAGCACCCCGCGTGAATCGGGCGGTGTTAAGGACATCACCGGTGGTCTGCCGCGAGTCACGGAAATCTTCGAAGCTCGTAAGCCGAAGGATCCAGCTGTGATGGCTGAGATCGACGGTGTCGTCGAGATTCTCTCGGAGAAGAAGCGTGGCAAGCGAACGATTATCGTCCGCAACGAGTCGGGTATCGAACGCGAGCACCTGGTGCCACACGGTAAGCGATTCCTGGTTCATACCGGTGACTACGTCCGGGCTGGTCAGTCGCTGATCGACGGTCCACTGGTTCCTCACGACATTCTGCGGATCTCCGGTGAAGAAGCCGTTCAGCAGTACCTGCTGCACGAAATTCAGGGTGTGTATCGCAGCCAGCGTGTGGAAATCAACGATAAGCACATCGAAATCATCGTCGCTCGCATGCTGCGAAAGGTGATGGTTGACTCGGCTGGCGACACGAGCCTGTTGCCTGGCCTGGTGATGGACAAGTTCGACTTCCGTCGTGCCAACGACCAGTTGTCGCGTTGTTTGAAGATCTCGGGTCCTGGCGATTCGCAGCAGTTCAGCGAAGGCATGATCGTTCCGAAGGAAGCTTTGGAGCAGGAAAATGGCCAGATCGAATCGCTGGGTGGAACGCCTGCCAAGGGTGTGAAGCCAGCCGCAGCAAGTGCTTCGACGCAGTTGTTGGGTATCACCAAGGCTGCCGTTCAGAGCTCCAGCTTTATCTCGGCGGCGTCCTTCCAGGAAACGACGAAGGTTCTCACCGAGGCTGCCCTGGCAGGTAAGGTCGACGAACTGATCGGTCTGAAGGAAAACGTGATCCTGGGTCACTTGATCCCAGCGGGTACCGGTTTCCGCACCTTCCAGGATTCGGAAGTCCGAATCAATCCAGAAGCCCTGGCCGAACTTGCTTCGCGAACTCGCGAACGCACGCTGGAAGACAGCTTCCCGCTGCTGCAAGACAACGGCGATGGCCAGGGCCCTGCCGCGATCTCGGAAATGGCACCAGCCCCAGGGCTGGAAAGCCTGCTCGGTGGTGGCGGACCGATTCCGGCAACCGAAGGCCCGACCTATGGTCAGCCACAGCCTCCTCAGCAGCCTCCAATGCCTCCGCAAGGTGGTGAAGGCTTCGAGCCAGGCGACGACGAATTGTAAAACAGAAGCGGCTGGGCAGCTTGGTTTGCCCGGCTCGTTGGAAAATCGGAAGCCATGGTCACGCAAAAGTGGCCATGCTTCTTTTTTCTAAACCAGCAAAAGCGAAGGATGCTTTTGCGGCACCCAAGGTGCTGAAAAGTAGCTCGCAGTGCCAGAAAGCAGGATTCAGCTCGAGAAATCGCCTAGCCGTTTTCGCGCGGGGCGTCCATTACGGGTTGACAGTTTTCGGCAATCGGATAATTTAAAGGGCTTCCCATTGTCCGTGGGAAGCGACAGTAAGCAAACAGAAATTCGGTCGACTGGACAGCAACCAGTCGGCGTAGCTTAGAAGTAACGGCGACTCCATGCCCACCATCAATCAGCTCGTTCGCAAGCCACGAAAGAAAAAGCGTAAGTTCAGCAAGTCTCCAGTTTTGGAGAAGTGCCCGCAGAAGCGTGGTGTCTGTTTGCAGGTCCGCACGATGACCCCGAAGAAGCCGAACTCGGCTCTTCGTAAGATCGCTCGTGTGCGTCTGTCGAACCAGAAGGAAGTCACCGTGTACATCCCAGGCGAAGGTCACAGCCTGCAGGAACACTCGATCGTGCTGGTTCGCGGCGGTCGTGTTCGCGACCTTCCGGGTGTGCGTTACCAGGTGGTCCGTGGTGCTCTCGATGCTCTCGGCGTGAATGGCCGTAAGCAGTCGCGTAGCCGTTACGGTGCCAAGAAGAGCTAAGCTTGACGTCGCTTGGGCCGGTTCGCTGGTCGCCGCGTCTCGTCATTGAATACATTCCAATACTGAATCAATAGCGAATAGTTAGTTACCAACGATGGGTAAGATCACCGCCAGCCGCGAAACGTTGAAGCCAGATCCTCGCTACAAGTCGATCCTGGCCAGCAAGTTCATCAACTGTCTGATGCAGGATGGCAAGAAGACGACCGCTCAGGAAGTTTTCTACGGTGCCATGGACGAGCTGAAAAAGCGTCTGCCAGAAGAGCAGCCGATTGACGTCTTCACTCAGGCTGTCGAGAACGTGAAGCCGCACATCGAAGTTCGCTCGAAGCGCGTCGGTGGTGCTGCTTACCAGGTTCCTATGCAGGTCAATCGTACCCGTCAGCAGTCGCTCGCCATCCGTTGGTTGCTGGGCGCTGTTCGCGACAAGAAGGGTCGTCCGACCCACCTGAAGTTGGCTGACGAATTGTTTGCCGCTTACAACCGCGAAGGTACCGCCTACACCAAGCGTGAAAACGTTCACCGTATGGCGGACGCGAATAAGGCATTCGCTCACTTCGCCTGGTAAGACCGCTCAAAGAAAGCCGTGCTTCCCAAAAGTGCGGCTTTTTTTATGCGCCGACGGAAGCCTTGTGCCGCGTCGGGGTGTGTTGAGATCGCTCGAGACAAGGCTGTCGCGGGTGCAATTAATCAGTTGCCCGCCATAGTCTTACGGTGCAGAAGCCGCCAAAATATCAGTTCACGTTTGCCGTTCATTGAGAAGCAGGAAAGGTCCGGCCGCTGGAGGCTGGCAAGAGAGTCATGGCTCGTAAACTTGAAGACATCCGAAACATCGGGGTGATTGCCCATATCGACGCCGGGAAAACCACGGTGACCGAGCGTATGCTGTTCTACAGTGGTGCCTCGCACAAGGTGGGTGAGGTTGATAAAGGGACCACGACGACTGACTTCGATGAAGAAGAGGCGGAGCGTGGGATCACGATTTACTCGGCGTGTGTAACGTTCCCTTGGAAGGAATGCACGGTCAACTTGATCGACACCCCTGGCCACGTCGATTTCACGGCGGAGGTGGAACGATGCCTGCGTGTGCTCGACGGCGGTGTGGTCGTATTCAGTGCCCGCGAAGGTGTGGAAGCCCAGAGTGAAACGGTTTGGCGTCAGGCCGATCGATACAAGGTGCCGCGGATCGCGTTCATCAACAAGATGGACCGCGAAGGTGCCGACTTCTATCCGGTGCTGCAGGAAATCGAGCGTCGCTTGAAGGCGAATCCAGTTCCGATTCAGATTCCTGTTGGGGCTGGCCCGCCGCATCTGGCCGATGCGTTTCGAGGGGTGATCGATCTGATCGAGATGAAGATGCTGACCTTCGGCGAAGGGGATCAGGATCGCACGATTGACGTGCAGGAGATTCCAGAAGACTACGTCGAGAAGGCCCAGCAGTGGCGAACGAATCTGCTCGAGAAGCTGTACGACCACAGCGACGAGCTGATGGAGATGAGCCTCGGTGACGAGCCAATTCCAACGGCACTCATTCGCAAGGTTCTCCGCGGAGCAACTCTCGCTCGTGAGATCCAGCCGGTGCTCTGCGGCTCTGCTCTCGACGGCATTGGTGTGCAGCCGATTCTGGACGCGGTCACCTACTTCCTGCCGAGTCCCAAAGATGTTCCGCCCGTCGTGGGGACGAACCCTGCCAAGAAGAATCAAACGGAAACGCGGACGACCGATCCGGATGAACCTTTCTGTGGTTTGGTGTTCAAGGTGTTGCCTGCAAAGCATGGCGATATGACTTGGGTGCGGGTCTATTCCGGTGAGCTTAAGCCGAATAGTCGCTTGCTCAACCCAGGTCGTGATGTCAAAGAGAACTGTGCTCAGCTTTGGCACATTCAGGCTTCGCGAAAAGACCAGGTCGATCACGTCGGTACGGGCGACATCGTCGGCATCATCGGGCTGCGTCATTCGGTCACGGGAGACACGCTTTGTGATACGCGAAGCCCGATTTTGCTTGAGTCAATTAACTTCCCAGAGACGGTCATTGGGATGGCGATCGAACCGGAATCTTCGGCCGATCGCGACAAGCTTTCCGATACGCTGGCCATGATGCGTCGGCAAGACCCGACCTTCGCCGCGAACGAAAATAAAGACACCGGGCAGACAATTATCAGCGGGATGGGCGAGTTACATCTCGAGGTCATTCGTCACCGCTTGCTCCGGGATTTCAAGCTTAACGTCAAGGTGCATAAGCCGCGCGTGAGTTATCGCGAAACGGTCGGCAAGTCGGCGAAGGTGACCGGCGAATGCCATCGCGTGATTCAGGGGACGCAGTTGTTCGCGAAGCTCACGATCCAGGTCGAACATATCCCGAATCAAACGCCTTCGGTGCTGGTGATCTCGAAGTGCCCTCCAGATGACGTGCCGTTCGAGTTGATCGAAGCCGCTATGGAAGAGCTTCGTAGCCGCGCCGCGGGCGGCGGCATCATCGGTGGCTTCCCGTTGGCGGATTTGAAGATCACGATCCTGGGTGGCGAGATTGCCGAAGTCGGTTCGACAGATACCGCCTTCGCCATTGCCGCCGGTGATGCGTTTGAGAAGGGGCTTGAAGCCGCTGTTCCCACGTTGCTCGAGCCGATCATGAAGCTCACGATCACGACCCCAGATGATTACATGGGGGATTTCGTGGGCGACATCATGAAGCGTCGTGGCGAAATCGCAAAGACAGAGAATCGCTCAGGCGACGTCGTGATCGAGGCACATGCCCCGCTGGCCGAGCTGTTCGGGTACTCGAGCGCGATGCGAAGTCTCAGTCAGGGGCGGGCATCCAGCAGCATGGAGCCGCTGAAATATGCTCCGGCACCCGCAGAGATTGCCAAACAGTTTATGTAAATTGCGGAAAGTGGGGCCTCTGGCGACTTCCGGGCCTAGCGTTCGACGTGATTCTCTGGACAATGATGCCCTTCCGCTGATCGAGTTGATCGTCTTCTCCACCACGACCAGGCAAGAGTCAGGCCATGGAGGAGGTAGAAGCCCACGGTGATCAGCAAAACGAGCACTGCCAAGAAGTGCTCCAGATGAACGCCGACCAGGCGAGCTAGTCCGAGGCCAGTAGCAACAACGGTCATCAGGATGAAAAGCCCAGCCAATCCCAGTTGCCACTTCACGGCAGAAGGGCGGGTCGGCGTTTCCGAAATCGGGTAAATGATCGATTTCGACGTGGGTGCTGGCCTGGAATTGCTTTCCGGTTCGTTCCGGTAAGGTGATTCGGGCGAAGAATGCGACACGTTTTCCCCTTTTGCTGTCATCGCGGTGACCCGCGTGTGAGGCGATTTTACTCGGGAAAACACCAGTTTTCATCAGAACTGAGTCGCACCTTTGAAAAAGGTTCGAAATAAGAACCGGCGCCCATTGACGAAATCGGCCACGATTTTTAATATCATCTGTTTCCCGTCTAGCTCAAAGAGCCAGTAGGGAGCGAAAAGAAATTTACCAGCCCGGTACGCCGGGAAGCAGTTAATAGGGATCAGAAGCGTGGCGAAAGAAATTATTCGCATTCGGATGGAAGCTTACGATCACTCGATCTTGGATCAGAGTGCTCTCGATATCGTCGATACGGCGAAGCGTACCCATTCGGAAGTTCATGGTCCCATTCCGTTGCCGACTCGTATTGAACGTTACACCGTTCTGTCGGGTCCGCATATCGACAAGAAGGCTCGTCAGCAGTTTGAAGTGCGGACGCACAAGCGTCTGATCGACATCGTTCAGGCTACCGCCAAGACGATCGAATCGCTCAACAAGCTGAATCTGCCAGCTGGTGTCGATATCAAGATCAAGGCAACGACTCGATAGTTTTATTTCACAGCTCGTTTTAAAGAGTCTTTGGATGGCTGGAAGCTTCGGGTGGTAATTGGCCGACTTGGCTAATCCATCGAAGCGAGCAACGGACTACAAGGCGACGAATCATGGCAAAAGGCATACTCGGCCGTAAGGTTGGGATGACCCAGATCTATACTGAGTCTGGCGAAGTTATCCCGGTTACGGTTGTACAAGCAGGTCCCTGTCACGTGCTTCAGGTGCGAACCCTGGAGCGTGATGGCTACGAGGCAGTTCAGCTCGGATACGACGACAAGCCTCGCCGATTGGCGATTCGTAGCGAACGTGGTCACGTTGCTCCTCTCTCGAGCAAGCGAGCCAAGAAGCTGGCCGCCGCTGGTGCAGAAGCTGCACCCAAGGCTGGCTGCGAACCAAAGAAGTTCGTTCGTGAACTTCGTGGTTCGGTCGAAGGTGCTGAAGTCGGTCAAGAGATCGGCATTGGCGTTCTGGCAGAAACGGCCCGTGTCGACGTCATCGGTACTAGCCGCGGTCGCGGTTACGCTGGTGTGATGAAGCGACACAACTTCGCCGGTCAGCGAGCCACTCACGGTGTGAAGAAGGTTCACCGTCACACCGGTGGTACTGGCTGCAGTGCCTACCCAAGCCGCACCTTCAAAGGCCTTCGCATGAGCGGCCAATACGGTAACGCCAAGGTTACCAGTCGTAACCTGAAGGTTATCAAGGTTGACGAAGAAAACGGCGTGATTCTGCTCAACGGTGCCGTGCCTGGCCCGAACGGCGGTTACGTGATCGTTCGTGAAACCAACATGGTCCGCTAACGGATTTCCTCTGGAAACAAATCGCGCCTCGCGTGAAAGAATTATCCCATGGTGAGTTTGCCCATTTTTGACAAGAGCGGAAAGGAAGTCGGCAAGTACGAACTTGACCCGGCTGAAATCGCTCCGTCGATCAACAAGCAATTGCTTCACGATGCCGTCGTGATGTACCAAGCCAACCTTCGTCAGGGTACGCACCGTACCAAGACCCGTGCTGAAGTTGCCGGTTCGACGAAGAAGATGTATCGCCAGAAGGGCACCGGTAACGCACGTGCTGGTTCCAAGCGTAGTGGCGTTCGTCGTGGTGGTGGTCACATTTTTGCGATCCGCCCTCGTGACTACTCGTACCGCCTGAACAAGAAGGCCCTGAAGATCGCGACTCGCATGGCGATCGCCAGCAAGATCCAGGGCGAGCAGGTTGTTGTTGTCGACGACTTCGCTCAAGACGAAATCAAGACCAAGAATGTCGCTGGTGCTCTGAAGGCACTCGGTATTTACGGTCAAAAGGTTGCGATCGCCTTGGAAAAGTACGATCCGATCTTCTACCGCAGTGCACGGAACATCGAAGGTGTTTCGGTCAGCCCAGTCGCTGAACTGAATGCCTACTCGGTTCTGCGTCCGCGGAAGTTGGTGATCACCAAGGCTGCCCTCGATTCCTTGCGGAAAGAAGGCAAGAGCGAGTAATCGCTTTTGGTCGATTGGCTTGGCAGTAAATCAATTCAACCTGACTTAGCGACAGAGGTGCCAAAATGGCACGGCCCTATTATAAACCGAGTGAAGACACCCCGACCCGTACGCTGGAATCGCACCAGGTGATTCTGCGTCCTCTGGTCACCGAAAAGGGTGTTCAGGTCTCGGAAGAACTGAATCAATACACGTTCGAGATCGCTCCGGTAGCCACCAAGTTGGATGTCCGCCGGGCGATTGAAGAGTTGTTCGACGTCAAAGTCGCCAGCGTGAAAACGCAGACTCGGAAGGGTAAGGCCCGCCGATATCGTTTCCGCAACGGCAAGACCCGTAACTGGAAGAAGGCCATCGTCACGTTGGCCGACGATCAAAAGATCGACTTCTATTAATAGACGCTGGTCCCACCGAAAACCGCAGCGACACGAAATAGACTACGAGACGAACCATGGGTATCCGAAAATACAAGCCGACTTCCGCTGGGCGTCGTAACGCCTCGGTCAGCGACTTCAAGGAGTTGACCAAGGGTGCATCGCCGGAAAAGGCCCTGCTTCGCAAGATCACCAAGACCGGTGGTCGTAACAATCAAGGTAAGATCACTGCCCGTCACCGTGGTGGCGGTCACAAGCGTCGTTACCGCGTGATTGACTTCCGTCGTGCCAAAGACGGTGTGCCAGCAGTGGTCGATTCGATCCAGTACGATCCAAACCGCAGTGCTCGTATTGCCTTGCTGAACTACGCCGACGGTGAAAAGCGATACATCCTCGCTCCCGATGGCTTGAAGGCTGGCGACAAGGTTCAAAGCGGTTCGGAAGCTTCGCCATCCGTTGGCAACTGCATGCCGTTGAAGAATATTCCGGCTGGTACCACGGTTCACAACATTGAAATGGTTCCAGGCCGCGGTGGTGCGATGTGTCGCAGTGCCGGCAGCTCGGCAACCTTGATGGCTTGCGAAGCTGACTGGGCTCAGTTGTCGCTGCCAAGTGGCGAAATTCGCCGTGTTTCGAGCCGTTGCCGTGCGACTATCGGTCGTGTCAGTAACCCGGATCACGAGAAGGTTCAGTTGGGTAAGGCGGGTCGTAGTCGTTGGCTCGGTCGCCGTCCTCACGTTCGTGGTACCGCGATGAACCCGATCGACCACCCGCACGGTGGTGGTGAAGGTCGTACCAAGGGTGGCCGTCACCCGGTTACGCCGCAAGGCAAGCCGACCAAGGGTGGTGCAACCCGTCACCGTAAGAAGGCCTCCAACCGCTCGATCGTTCGCCGTCGCCGTTCGCGTCGCTACGGTCTGCTGAAGGTGTTGAAGTAAGAGCCCACTTAGATAGGCAAGCCCAGCCACCTGGCTGCGATCCTAAAGGTTATCGAGAATGAGCCGATCCCTGAAAAAAGGGCCGTACGTCGACCCGAACGTTTACAAGAAGGTTGCCCTGCAAGAAGAAGCGGGCACCAAGGACCCGATCAAGACCTGGGCGCGTGCTTGCACGATCATCCCGGAATTTGTCGGTCACACCTTCATGGTCCACAACGGCAAGGCCCACTTGAAGGTTTATGTCACTGAAGACATGGTCGGGCACAAGCTCGGCGAATTCTCACCGACGCGAACCTTCCGTGGTCACGGTGCGGACAAGAAAAAGAAGTAACCCAGCGAAATAACGCATACCGATTGGCAAATGCAGCTTGGCTGCCCACAGCCCCGAAGGGAAGTTTCCCTGGCTTGTGGTTCGAGGAGTTGATCAACCATGTTCAAAGCGACCCACCGACTGGCACGCATCAGCCCGCGAAAGGTGCGCCCGCTGGCCGATTTGGTGCGTGGCAAGCTGGCCGACGAAGCACTCGACATCCTGCGGTTCCAACCGCATCGTGGTGCCCGCCTGCTGGAAGAAGTCATCAAGAGTGCCATCGGCAACTCGCAAGATTCCGAACAGAACCAAGGGCGTGCTGCCAACCAGCAAGCGTTGGTCGTCGCGGAAGCTCGCGTCGATGGCGGCCCGATCATTAAGCGATTCCGCCCACGAGCTCGTGGAAGCGCGTTCCCGATTTTGAAGCGGACCTGTCACATCCACGTCACCCTGGAGGAGCTCCAAGGCTAAGGTTTGCCGCCAGGCAGGCCCCCGTCTTCGAGTCGAGAGACAAGCATGGGACAAAAAGTTAATCCAATTGCGTTTCGTACCGGCGTCATGATCGGGTGGAAGAGCAAATGGTTTGCGTCGAAGCGTGATTTCCCAGCCCTATTGCTGGAAGATAAGAAGATCCGTGACTTCATCCTGAAGCACCCTGATCAACGCATTCGTCAGAAGTACCGTAATGCAGGTATCGACAAAGTTGAAATCGAACGGACCCGTGACGAAGTTCGCGTGACTCTGTTCGTTGCCCGACCAGGTCTGATCATTGGTCAGAAGGGTCAGGAAGTCGAGAAGCTGCAGGAAGAACTGCAAAACCTGGTTGGCCGTCGCATCAATCTGAAGGTTGAAGAAGTCGGTCGCCCAGAACTGCGAGCCCAGTTGGTCGCCGAGGATATCGCCGATCAGTTGGCCAAGCGTGCCAGCTTCCGCCGCACGATGAAACGTGCGATCGAAAGCACCATGGAGGCCGGTGCCCGTGGCATCAAAATCCAAATGGCCGGTCGTCTTGGTGGTGCGGAAATGGCTCGCCGCGAAAAGGCTATTGAAGGATCGATTCCGTTGAGCACCCTGCGGGCGAAGATCGATTACGGCTTCACTGAAGCTCGTACGCCTCAAGGTCACATCGGGGTCCAGGTCTGGATTAATAACGGTTTTTACGAAGGGGACGACTCCGATGGCTATGATGCCCAGACGAGTGAAGCACCGAAAAAGCCAAAGAAGACGTATAAAAGGTAACGCCACTCGTGGCAATACCGTCGTCCTCGGCGATTTTGGACTTCAATCCACACAGGCGGGTCACATTACCGCCCAAACGATCGAAGCGGGTCGTATCGCTGCACAGCAGTACGTCCGTGGTATCGGTAAGTTGTACATCCGGATCTTCCCCCACAAGTCGGTAACGGCACGCCCGTTGGAGACTCGTATGGGTAAAGGTAAGGGTGAACCTGATCGATGGGTCGCCACGGTTAAGCCTGGCACCGTCATGTACGAACTCAAGGGTGTCACCGAGCAACAGGCTAAAATCTGCTTTGCTCGTTTGGCCCACAAGATGCCGGTTCGATGCCGCTTCGTGCGTCGTCGCCCGGACCTGGAAACAACTGAAGCCTAGTTCTTTGGAACCAGGCTGAGATGGTCGGCGGCTAATCACCCGCGAATAGAACGTGGATAGGCGATAAAGCGATGAAAGCAAGCGAACTGCGAGAACTGAGCGACGAACAGCTCGAGGCGAACCTTACGAACGCCATGGAAACGCTGTTCCGTCTGCGAGTTCAATCCCAGACGGAACGTTTGGACGCCCCTAGCGAGTTGGCTAAGAACCGCAAGCTGGTGGCCCGTATCAAGACGATCCAAGGCGAGCGAGCAGCCGCCGCGGCCAGCACCTAATTCAAGCGAAGTATTTAGAGAGATTCGGCAATGCCTAAGAAAGTATTGGTCGGTCGCGTGACGGGCGACAAGCAAGAAAAGACGCGACGCGTCGAAATCGCCCGCCGAATTCGCCATCCGCTGTACGGCAAGTACTACTCTCGCCGCATGGTTTGCCACGTCCACGACGAAACCAACGAGTCGGGACTGGGTGACCTGGTCGAGATCATCGAAAGCCGTCCTCGCAGCAAGACCAAACGCTGGGAACTGGTGCGAGTTGTGGAGAAGAGCACGGAAGTCGACGTGGCCGCCCTGAAGGCTGCCCGCGAAGCCGCCGCTCATCTGCAAGAACAACAAGAAGGTTAGGCACCCCGTATTTAGCCCCTGTACACCGCCAAGGCCAACTGGCTGCGGCATAGGGTTGGATTTAAGAAGCGATGATTCAACAAGAAACAAGACTGGCCGTCGCCGACAACACCGGTGCGAAGGAAGTCATGTGCATCAAGGTTCTGGGTGGAACGCGTAAGCGTACCGCTGGCCTGGGTGACGTGATTATCTGCTCGGTGAAAGAAGTTGTGGCGGGTGCGGACGTGAAGAAGAAGGCAGTCGTTCGGGCTGTCATCGTTCGCTGCAAAAAGCCAACTCGTCGACCTGACGGGAGCTATATCCGCTTCGATCGCAACGCAGTGGTGCTGATCGACAAAGACAACAACCCGCGTGGCACGCGTATCTTCGGTGCAGTTGCACGAGAGCTGCGAGATCGCAAGTTCATGAAGATCGTCAGTTTGGCGAATGAGGTGGTCTAATGCATATCAAAGTTGACGACACCGTCGAAATCATCACTGGCGGCGACGCCGCTGGCAACCTCCGGGGCAAAGTCCTGAAGGTGTTCCCAGACAACGGCAAGATCCTCGTGGAAGGCGCCGCTAAGGTCTATAAGCACGTCAAGCCAAGCCAACGCAACCCCAAGGGTGGCAAGCTGTCGAAGGAAATGCCAATTGACATTTCCAACGTCATGCTGGTTTGCACCGAGTGCAAGCAACGCACCAAGACCGGTGCCAAGATCAAAGAGGACGGCAGCAAGGTTCGCTACTGCAAGTCGTGCGGTGCCGAAATCGGTTCGCTGAGTCCCGCCAAGTAATCACTGCTTGACGCAGTTTCCAAAACAAGGCGTGAGCCGGTAAATCGTTCGAGATAAGCCATGAGCAAACCACGACTCCAAGAACAATACGAAAAAGAAGTGCTTCCAGCACTGGCAGAAAAGCTGGGTCGTAAGAACCCAATGAACCTGCCACGTCTGCGTAAGATCGTCGTCAACATGGGCGTCGGTACCGCAGTCACGGAAAAGAAGCACGTCGATGAAGCTGCCGAAGCGATGAGCGAGTTCACCGGCCAACGCCCGATGATCTGCCGTGCTCGTAAGAGCGTCGCATCGTTTAAGCTGCGTGAAGGCATGCCGATCGGTGTGAAGGTCACCCTTCGCCGTCAACGGATGTACGAGTTCCTGGACCGATTGGTCAGCCTGGCACTGCCACAGGTACGCGACTTCCGCGGTGTGAACCCGAAGAGCTTTGATGGCAATGGCAATTACACGATGGGCCTTTCCGAGCAGATGGTGTTCCCGGAATTGAATCCGGACAAGTACACCCGTCAGCAAGGGATGGACATCACCTTCGTCACCACCGGTGCAACCGACGACGAAGCTCGCGAGCTGCTCGCCCTGTTGGGTATGCCGTTCCAGCGAGAAGAACCTAAGAAGCAGAAAACCGCCTAAGCCTTTGTGCTTGAGCGGACCCGTATATAACGTTTGTTACCCAGTCGATTCGTTTTCCAGGTAGGAAATCCTCGTGGCAAGCAAGTCAAAAATCGCCAAGGCCAATCGCGAGCCGAAGTTTTCGTCTCGGCGTGAGCGCCGCTGCACTATGTGTGGCCGTCCGCGTGCCGTGTATCGGAAGTTTGGTGTCTGCCGTATTTGCATTCGCAACTTGGCGGATCGAGGGCTAGTTCCAGGTTTACGCAAGGCGAGTTGGTAAGGGGACCCGAAGTATTATGATGACCGACCCTATCGCCGACATGTTGACCCGCATTCGCAATGCGGTTCGCGTCGAGCACCCACACGTTGAGATGCCTTCGTCCAAGGTCAAACGCGGTTTGGCCGATGTGCTGAAGCGTGAAGGCTATATCTGGGACTGGGCAGAAATCGAAGCCGAGCCTGTGAAGCAGATTCGCTTGGAACTGAAGTACGGTCCCAGTGGGGAACGTGTGATTCAGCACATCAAGCGTGTCAGTAAGCCTGGCCGTCGAATTTACTCGAAGTCGAACGAGCTGCGTCCAATCCTGAACGGAATGGGCATCTCGGTGATCAGTACCTCCAGTGGTGTGATCAGCGACCGCGAAGCCCGCCAGAAGAAAATCGGCGGCGAAATTCTGTGCGAAGTTTGGTAACGCACTTAGCTCGTCATGCGACGAGCCTGACGATTACCTTCAAGCATTTCCATCACATCACCAGGACAGTCTCCCTCGTAGAGACCCATTGCCTACAGCTAGGTTAAGAAAATGTCCCGACTAGGTCGAAAACCAGTTGCGATTCCCGAGAAGGTAAAAGCCTCGGTTGATGGTCAGACCATCAATGTCGAAGGCCCTTTGGGGAAGCTTTCGTACACCGCCGACAGCGACATCACGATTGAGGTCGCCGGCGACACCAACGAAGTCGTGGTTACGCGTAAAAATGATTCGCGTAACGCCAAGGCAATGCACGGCCTGACTCGCGCTCTTGTCGCGAACATGGTTGTTGGTGTTGACCAGGGTTACGAGAAACGTCTGGAAGTCGTGGGCGTGGGTTACCTGGCCGCGATCGCTGGCGACGTCCTGCAATTGCGTGTTGGCTTCGCGAACGAAGTACACAAGAAGATCCCAACGGATCTGGACGTGAAGTGCCCTGACCAGACGCACATCGTCGTCAAGGGTATCGACAAGCAACGCGTCGGACAGTTCGCCGCCGAAGTGCGTGCGGTCCGCAAGCCTGAACCTTACAAGGGTAAGGGCGTTCGTTACCAAGGTGAACGCGTCAAGCTGAAGCCTGGTAAGGCCGCAGGTAAGTAATCGGTAACAATACACGTAAGTAGAAGTCATCGTGCCGCGGCCTGAAAGTCGTAGCACCCACGAGGCTAGTTGAGTCGTGAACAAGCAGAAATTTATTTCCAAGCAGCGAAAACGTCGGAGCAACCATGTCCGTCGTAAGGCTCGCGGCAACGCCGAACGTCCCCGTCTGTCGATCTTCCGTAGCAATAACAACATCTACTGTCAGATCATCGACGACGAATCGGGCCGCACCCTGGTGTCGGCTTCGTCGCGTGACAAAGATCTGCGTGGTGACGCGGGTGCAGGCAACTGCGATGCCGCCGCGAAGATTGGCAAGGCCATCGCTGAGAAGGCCCTGGCCGCCGGCCTGAAGCAGGTTTGCTTCGATCGTGGTCATTTTCGCTATAACGGCCGAGTCGCTGCTTTGGCGACCGCCGCTCGCGAAGGTGGTTTGGACTTCTAAAACGAACACAATCATTTAGAACGCTTTGGAATCGCTGGTCACCAACGACTGGCATCATCCAAACGGGAGAGCCAATACCGTGGCTAAAGATTCTGGCAAAGGCGGATTCGTCGAAAAGGTCGTAAAGATCAAGCGTTGTGCCGCCGTGGTTAAGGGTGGTCGTCGTTTTAGCTTTGCGGCAATGGTTGTCATTGGCGATAGCAAGGGCCGTGTCGGCTGGGGCTATGGCAAAGCCAACGAAGTTCCACCAAGCGTCCAAAAGGCTGTCAAGCAAGCCGAACGCAAGATGCTTGAAGTGCCCATCGTCGATGGCACGATTCCTCACCAGGTGATTGGTCGCTTCGGTGCTGGTCAAGTGATCTTGGTTCCGGCTCACCCGGGTACTGGGGTCATCGCTGGTGCTTCGGTCCGTGCTGTCTGTGAAGCGGTCGGTTTGCACGACGTTCTTACCAAGAGCTTCGGTTCGACCAATCCAGTCGTTCTGGTCAAAGCAACCATGAACGCTCTGGAACAACTGCGAACCAAAGATGAAATTCAACGCCTGCGAGGAGTTGCCGTCTAATGAGTTTGCACGAAATCAATCAAGGCGTTCAAAAGAACAAGCGTCGTCAACGCATCGGTCGTGGTACCGGTAGCGGTTGGGGCAAGACCTCGACCCGTGGTCACAAGGGTGCTCGCAGCCGTGCAGGTTGGTCGAATCGCGCTACCTTCCAAGGTGGTCAGACCCCAATCGTTCGTCACGTCCCAAAGCGTGGTTTCAATAATAAGTGGGCTCTGACTGTTGCTGCTGTCAACATCAAGGACCTGAACGAACTGTTCAACGATGGCGACACCGTGAACATCGAAACTATGCAGGCCAAGGGGCTGTGCAAGCGTCGCTTTGACGAAGTCAAGATCCTCGGCGACGGTGAAATCACCAAAAAGCTGACGGTGGAAGCGCATCGCTTCAGTGCTTCGGCTAAAGAAAAGATCGAACAGGCCGGCGGTGCATGCAACGTAGTCGTTCGCATCAAGACCGTGGCTGAAAAGAAGGATGAAGCCAAAGCGGCTAAATCCTAATCGCCAGATAAAAATCAACATGCCTACGCTTTGCGTGGGCATGTTTTTTGCGCGGACCCATACGCGATGGATTGCAAGATTGCGTAAAGTCGCTCGAAATAAAGAGTAGGACACGTTTGGGTGGTCTAGTCCGAGACAGGCGGTTTGGTGTACATTCACCTATCCGCGCATCCTGCGTTTCGTCATTTATGCCAGGTCTTTCGGGGCCTCAATCGGAACTAGCCAAACCGGGTTAGATTGCCATGTTGGAAAAAGTACGCGTCCTCTTCACCATTCCCGAACTGCGGACGAAGATTCTTCTGACGATCGGCTTGCTTGCCGTCTTCCGTGTCGGCTCACAGATTCCGCTACCGATGATCGATCAGGTCAAGGTCCAGGAATTCTTTGCATCGCAAGGTAACGAAGGCGTTGCCGGTCTGTTGCAGCAAGTTTCGGTCTTCAGTGCCAGTACGCTGAGCCAGATCACCATCTTCGGTCTGGGGATCATGCCGTACATTTCGGCGTCGATTATCTTCCAGTTGCTCGGTACCGTCTGGAAGCCGCTCGAAGAGCTGCAGAAGGAAGGGGAGGCAGGCCGTAAGAAGATTAACGAATACACCCGTTACGCGACGGTCGCGTTGTGTATCGTCCAGAGCTATTTCTACCTGGCGACCATGACAGGCGTGGGCGAGAACGGAGATAGCTTTGTGAACCAGGCATTCTGGACATCTGCGGAGCCCGGCAATATCGACAAAAGTCTGTACTGGGGCTGGGCGGTGGTTGCCGTGGCGATCATGACCTGCGGTACGGTCTTCCTGATGTGGCTCGGCGAGCAGATCGACGAGTTCGGTATCGGCAACGGTATCAGCCTCTTGATCATGGCCGGTATTCTCGCAGCAATGCCATCGGCACTGCTCGAACTCCTTCAGAACACTAAGCCAGAGCTTCGTAACTTCACCCGCGGTGAGTTCGGTATCGAAACGATCGTGGTGTTAGCCATCTTGTTTGTCGCGGTGATAACCGGGGTGGTGTTCATCATGCAGGGGCAACGCAAGATCCCAATGCAAAGTGCCAAGCACGTCCGTGGTCGTCGCGTCTACGGTGGAACTCGTCAGTTCCTGCCGCTGCGTATCAACCAGGCCGGTGTGATGCCAATCATTTTCGCGAGCAGCTTGCTGTTGTTCCCTCAGTTCGTCTTCCAGGCTTTGGCCGGTTGGACGAAGTCGGAAACGATGAATAGCCTGGCGGACGTGTTTGCTCGTGGTCAAAGCTTCCTGTACATCGCTTGCTACATCGCCTTGATTTACTTCTTCTGTTACTTCTGGACCGCCATCACCTTCAACCCGAAGGATGTGTCGGAGAACCTGAAGAACTTTGGTTCGTTCATCCCTGGCTACCGTCCAGGTCGCCGAACGGAAGAGTACTTGGAAAAGGTCATGGTTCGCATCACCTATGTCGGTGCGGGCTTCCTCGCCTTGGTCGCAGTCATTCCGACCTTGGTTTCGACCGAGCTGGGCGTTTCGCCTCAGGTCGCGAGCTTCTACGGTGGAACAGGTTTGCTCATCGCTGTGAGCGTGGCGTTCGATCTTGTTCAGAAGATCGACAGTCACCTGGTGATGCGTAACTATAAGGGTCTCATTGAAGGCTAAACCCAACGCCAGGATGGCGCGTCCCGCTTTCACGTAACTTACGCGAGAGTGGCTTCGAATTTGTGACTTCGGCATGGTCGAGCGATTTCGTCCATGCCCAAGCTAGGCTGCGGTTGGGTCATGCGGATTATCTTTCTAGGACCTCCTGGTGTCGGCAAAGGGACGCAGTCCCAGAAGCTGGTGGACTACTGGAGTATCCCGCACATCTCGACAGGGGAAATGTTGCGAGAAGCAACTCGCAACAAGACCGAACTCGGGTTGAAGGCGGCCGCTCAGATGGAAGGTGGTCGTCTTGCTTCGGACGAGATCGTCGTGCAGATGGTGCGACAGCGTCTTGCCCAAAGCGACTGTCGAAATGGCTATTTGCTCGACGGCTTCCCACGCACGCTTCCTCAAGCGGCTTCGCTTGATTTAGGGCTGGCGGTGGATGACGAAGCAGTCGATGCCGTGCTGAACCTGGAAGTCGATCAGGAAGAGCTCTTCCGGCGGCTGATGGCTCGTGCATTGAAAGAAGATCGCGGCGACGACAACGAAGATACGATCCGCAATCGAATGAAGGTCTACAACGACATGACCTTCCCACTGATTCAATATTACGAAGAGCAAAAGGTCCTCTTCCGCATCGACGGGATTGGCACCATCGAAGAAGTCTTCGACCGCATTCAAGCGGTGCTCACAGAAGTCGCCGAGAAACGAGCATGATAACGCTCCGATCGAAGCGAGAAATCGACAAGATGCAGGTCGCCGGGCAATTGGTCCGCGAAGCGCATCGCAGAGTCGCCGCGTTGGTGAAGCCAGGGGTAACCACGGCCGAGCTCGACAAGGCGGTAGATGATCTCTTTGTCGAGAACGACGCCATCGCGTTGTTCAAAGGCGTTCCTGGCAAAGTCCCCTTCCCCGCCGCGACCTGCGTTTCGGTGAACGACGAAGTGGTTCACGGGATCCCTGGCAAGCGGATCTTGAAGGAAGGTGATATCGTCAGCGTCGACACTGGAGCCAAGATTGGCGGCTGGTGTGGCGACTCGGCTTGGACCTATGCCGTGGGTGAGATCAACGACGAAGCGAAGAAACTGCTCGAGGTCACCGAGCGAGCACTGCAAGTTGCCATCGAACTGCTGCCCGTCAAAAAGCGGTGGAGCCAGGTCGCCAAGGCGATGCAGCAAGAGGTGGAGTCGGCCGGGTTCTCTGTCATCACGACGTTAGTCGGACACGGGATCGGGACGACCATGCACGAGGAACCGCAGGTTCCCAATTACGACAGCCGCGAGTTTCGGGAGAAGGGAGACTTCGATCTCCGCCCAGGGCTCGTTCTGGCAGTCGAGCCGATGGTTGCCGTCGGTCGTGAGGATTTATACCTGCACAGCGATGGATGGACCCTATCGACCAAAGATAGAAGCCTGACGGCTCACTTCGAGCACACCCTGGCATTGACCAGCAGTGGCGTTCGAATTCTGACAGGCGACAACTAAGGCCAACTGGGTGATTTGAGTCGCGAACAGTCAGGCGAATAGCTCTTGCGGGGTCGGGGATTGGTTGGAAAACCGAACCAATGCCCTCCGGTCAAGAGGAATGGGCCGTTTTGCCCTTCGAAAACCGAAGTTTTTCATGTTCACGCCCTTGCCAGCGTAAAAGGAAGTCGGGTATACTGGCCCGCTTCCCTAACGCCCAAGGTTTGGAAGTAGAGAGTCATGAAGGTTAGAGCCAGCGTCAAGCGAATCTGCGACAAATGCAAAGTGGTCCGCCGTCGAGGCCGGATCTACGTCATTTGTGAGAACGCCCGTCACAAGCAACGCCAAGGTTAATTGGCTTCTGGACGGTGTTCGTTTCCCTCTTGCCCCGGCGTTTCCCCTCTCATCTGCGAGGGTAGCCTCGATCAGGCAGAAAGAAACGCCACTTCGCTTCGCAAATCCATAGCAAGATACATTTTCGGAATCATTTGCCCGGTTGGGGCAATCACAGGAGATCACCATGCCACGTTTGCTCGGTGTGGACATTCCCAACGACAAGAAGACTTGGATCAGCCTGACGTATTTGTACGGTGTCGGCCCAGCCGTCGCTCGTGAACTGTGCGTGAAGGTGGGCATCGATCAAGATCGCCCCGCATCTGAGATCC
The DNA here is from genome assembly GCF_039541315.1 of Bremerella cremea. Lineage (GTDB taxonomy): Bacteria > Planctomycetota > Planctomycetia > Pirellulales > Pirellulaceae > Bremerella > Bremerella cremea. Next base: position 3,001,546 of record NZ_BAABFZ010000003.1, read on the forward strand.
ACGAAGACGAGCTGAGCCGTTTGGCTGGTCTGCTGGAAAGCGATTACACCGTCGAAGGTCCCCTTCGTCGTCAATTGTCGCAGAACATTCAGCGACTCAATCGCATCGCCTGCTATCGTGGTCTGCGTCATCGTCGCGGTTTGCCGGTTCGCGGTCAGCGTACCCGTACCAATGCTCGTACCCGTAAGGGGCCGAAGAAGACCGTCGCCGGTAAGAAGGGCGTGAAGGATCTTCGTTAATCCTAGGAAGCCATGGGCAGCGATGTTCTGCAGTTGGCTTCTTTTACTCGCACATCAATCATTCAGCTTTGAAGCTACGCCCGTTGTGGTGGGAGATAGTTAAGTGGCCAAGGTCGTAAAGCGAAAGACACGGCGTAACGTGCAGCAAGGGGTTGTCCATATCAAGGCAACCTTCAACAACACCCAGGTGACCATCACCGATTCCAAGGGTGACACGCTTTGCTGGGCGAGTGCCGGTACTTGCGGTTTCAAGGGAAGCCGTAAGAGCACCCCGTTCGCTGGGCAGTGTGCGGCTCAACAAGCTGCTGAAAAGGCCCTGAAGTTCGGTCTGCGTGAAGTGGACGTCAAGGTCAACGGTCCTGGAAGCGGTCGCGAAAGCGCGATCACCGCTCTGGCTGCCGCTGGTCTGACGGTCAAGTCGATCGAAGATTGCACTCCCATCCCGCACAATGGTTGCCGTCCTCCTAAGAAGCGTCGCGTCTAATTCGCGTCCTTCTCTGGCAGCGTTAACCAGGCGGACTCAAGACACTCATAGCAGCACGGAACATAACGGAGCGAACTATGCATATTCGATGGCGTGGGCTGGAATTGCCGAGTGTTGTCACTTGCGAAGCCGAGACCCTCACCTCCAAGTACGGCAAGTTCATCGCCGAACCGTTTGAACGCGGTTTTGGAGCGACGATCGGCAACAGCATGCGACGCATCCTGCTCTCGAGTCTCGAGGGTGCGGCCGTCACGCAAATCAAGGTCCGTGGCGCTCAGCACGAATTCACCAGCATTCCTGGCGTTGTCGAAGACATGACCGACATCGTCCTGAATGTGAAGTCGGTGGTCGTTAAGAAGCACAGCGAGATGACCAAGGTCATCACGATCGAAAAGCAGGGCCCTTGCGAAATCACCGGTGCCGACATCCAGTGCGATGCCGACGTCGAGATCATCAACAAGGATCTGCATCTCTGCACCGTGACCGGCGAGATTCCATTCATGATGGAAATGGTCGTCGAATCGGGTCGCAGCTACGTTCCTTCGACCGAACACAGCTCGGCCGAACACGAAATCGGAATCATTCCGGTTGACGCCGTGTTCAGCCCAGTGACTCGCGTTCGTTACACCGTCGAGGAAACTCGCGTCGGTCAGAAGACGAACTACGATCGCTTGATCCTGGAAATCTGGACCGATGGTTCTGCTCACCCAGAGATGGCTCTGGTCGAAGCGGCCAAGATCTTGCGAAAGCACCTCAATCCATTCGTGCAATACAACGAATTGGGTGCCACGATCAACATGCCAAGTCGTTCGACCCCGAGCGGATTGGATCCTGTCATGGAAGCCAAGCTGAATATGAGCCTGGCCGAAATGCACCTTTCGGTTCGTGCCTCGAATTGCCTCGAATCGGAAAACATCCACACGGTTCGCGATCTGGTTCGTCGTACCGAAGATCAACTGATGGAAGTCCGCAACTTCGGCGAAACTACGCTGACTGAAGTTCGCGAAAAGCTGAAGGAATACGGCCTGCACTTGGGCATGCGAGTTCCTGCAGCTGCGAGCCCGTTGCACTAGAACGGACGTTCCGTTAACGACATAATCCTTGCCCATCACGGCACTGTCAACATTCAAGAAGTACCATGCGACACCTACGAAAAGGTCGACGACTCGGACGCTCTTCGAGCCACCGCAAAGCTCTGTTCCGTAACATGGCCAGCAGCCTGCTGTTGACGGAACGTCCTGACGACGTCAACGAAAGCTACTACCTGTACAGTGATTTTCTGGCGGCCGATACGCCAGGAACTGGTCACAACACGCCCAAGATCAAGGGCCGTATCGTGACGACTGTGCAGAAGGCGAAGGAACTGCGTCCTTACGTCGAGAAGTGCATCACCGTCGCAAAGAAGGCTTTGCCCGCTTTGAAGGAAGCGGAACAGTTCGCAACCTCGGCGAAGCCAAACACCGATGAGTACAAGCAGTGGCGTCAAAGCGAAGAGTATCAAAAGTGGAATGCCGCCATGGCTCCAGCGCTTGCTGCTCGTCGCCGTGCGGTTGCCATGCTGGGTAACCAGCGTGCTGTCGAAATTTTGTTCGACGAGATCGCTCCACGTTTCGTTGATCGCGATGGCGGTTACACCCGCATTCTGAAGCTCGCCAAGCCACGTCTGGGCGACGCCGGTATGCAGGCCATTCTGGAATTCGTCGGCAACGAACGCGATCGCGTGAAGACGGAAGCCGAACGTCCAGCCTTCGACAACGACGAAGAATCGGCAGCAGCACCAGTTGCGGAAGCACCCGCAGAAGAAGCTCCAGCAACCGAAGAAGCCAGCGAAGAAAAGAGCGAAGGCTAAATAGCCTTTCGCGATTCGCATCGCTACGAAATACGAGAACCGCTATACTCGCCAGGGTATAGCGGTTTTTTCATGGACGGACACGGCGTGAAACGATCCACAGGTTCCCGGCGACGCAAGGCAAGCAGCGCCGGAAAAGCGACAACCAAACGGTCCAAGACAGTCCCAGCGAAGTCGATGGGTCGGATACAGCTCCATCGTTCGGTAGGCCGTCGCGGGTTCGATTTTACGTTTGCGATGCGACGCCTGGTGGTCGATATGACCAAGCGAATGCCAGAGCTGAAGCATATCGATATGTCGCGGGTCGCGGTCGCCATCGTTCAGGCTCGAATCGAATCGACACACGGTGTGTTCGCCACGCTAACACCGATGCGTTTCGAGAAAGGCGCCCGCTATACGACGCGTCGTGGACATAAGTACGCCTGCCAGATGCTTTTCGACGAGCATGGCCGTGAGATGCTCTACATCCTGAGCTTTTATCTGCCGCGGTTTCAGAACATGAGTTTCTCGGAGAAGATGATCACCATCTTCCACGAACTGTGGCATATCAGTCCTGATTTCGACGGAGACATCCGCCGGCACCCAGGTCGATGTTATGCCCACTCTTCGAGCCAGAAAGAGTATGACGAGCACATGGCGGTGCTTTCGAATCAGTACCTGATCAAGCAGCCACCGCCGGAACTGTACACGTTCCTCGAGCACGACTTCACCAAGCTTTATCAGAACAGCGGCGGCATCTACGGCGTGAAGATCCCACGCCCCAAGCTGATTCCAGTGGCCGCCTAATCTGTCGTGATTTCACGAGTGCATTTCGATTGGGAATGCGATAGGTTAGAAGGACTATTAGCCCGATTCTTGGTCCTCTTCGCTAGGCTTGTCTGGAATGTTCGGTCGTTTCTTTCTTCATAGTTGTGTTGCCTGCTCGCTGTTGGTCGTTGGTTTGGTGACGGCTTCACCAGCTGAAGAAGTTCAGGCTCCCGATCTGGAACAGTTGGCGGAGAGGGGACGGAAGTTCCTTGAGCAAGCCGAAACACGCTCGCTTCGTTGGACGTGCGAGTTTCCACTCAACGAGAAGGTGACCGTCGTCATGGACATCGTGCAGTTGCACGATCGTCGGCGGATCGAGCTCGCTTCGATCATGGACGGGAAGACGGTGAAAGAGGTCATTGTCATCGAGCGAGACGGCTATTGGTATGTGGAAGATGCCTTGGGCAATCGCAAGTGGGTAGCGTTCGAGGCGATCATGGCCGAGCCGTTGTTCTATCATTTTCTGGCCCGATCGGACCTGATGGCCTACATCGACAGTAGCTATCCCATCGGCGATTTCGAGCGGTACGAGGGGGACACGGCAATCTATCGAGCTCCATTGGCCCCAGAGATTCGTGACGAGTACGAACCGCTCTACGAGCAGATGCTTCAGTTGCTCGCGGTGGCGAACGAACCTAATCCAGCTTTGGAGAAAAAAGCCAACGACTTCGCCGATCTGCTGAACAATGGCTCGGAAGTTCGCATCAACACAAAGACCGGCGTCTTCGAGAAATCCGGGGCGATGCAGCAGGAAGTCTATACGAAGAATGTCCGGTGGCTGACTCGTGCCGTGCCGAATCTGACAGACGTGGATAAGGTTGGCTACGAGGACCATACCGCAAGCATCTGGGATGGTGCTGAGATGCTCGAGGATGTCATCATTGCGTCGAATGCACCGATGTGGCGACCTGGCGACAAGTCACGCGAGCGGCAGGAATGCATTGTGAACGTGCGGACCGGGGCGTTTTGTCGGGTCCCCTATTCCCTGGGACAGGTCGTCAGTGCCACCTTCTCGCCCGACCGTGACCACGTTTACCTCACCGGATCGATTCCAAGTTTGGGGACGATCGGCGTGTTCGAGATCGATCTGAACACGCACGAACATCGTCGCCTGGGAAGTCAAGAATTGTTGGAGGGGATCAGCTTGTTCCCGAAGGTGTCGCCGGACGGAAGCATGCTCTCCGTGCAGCGGCAGGATCTGACGGCTGGAATTCTTCAGTCGCGGATTCATCTGATCGATATCGATTCGGGGCTTTCGCGACCGGTGGGTGGAGCCCAGGACTGTTTAATTTCGCAGTGGATGCCGGACTCGAAGGGATGGCTCGGCGTGGTTCGGACCAACCAGGGCTGGAACAACACGCGACTTTCCGAGGTCGCTCTGTTCGACATGGAAGGGAACGTGAAGAAGGTCTGCGAAGGGGCTCAGCCGGTGCTATTGGCCGAGCAAGGCCGGATTCTTTTCGAGGCCCCAGACGACCTGTGGTATACGTGCGATCTGGAAGGCAAAGACCGAAAGAAGTTTCACGATGGGTTTCCCAGATTCGGATTCGCTGCGGCTTCGTCCGATGGGGCCCTGCTCATGATGATGAAGTTTCAAGATGGCGTGGCTCCGAAGCCTTGTATGATCGATGCCGAGTCAGGGAAGATCGCCGAACTCGATTTTGGTCCCGGGCTGTGGACCACTCCGCATTGGTAACGATCCATCGTCCGTTGTCACTGCTTTGCCGGAACGGTTATTACCAAGATGACCGAAACGCCAAGGCAAACTTCCATGATCGATCGCATTGCTCCCACGCTCCGCCCTGAAGGCCCTGCTCGAGGATTCCAGCAGTGGCGGGATCTCTTGTTTCTGCATTGGCCAGTGCCGGTCGCCATGTTGCGGCCGCTGGTGCCGTCGCGACTCGAGATCGATTGCTTCGACGGTCAGGCATATATCGGTGTGGTCCCCTTCAGTATGCTCGGCGTCCGGAACGCATCTTGGCCGAAATGGGCTGGGATGAACTTTCTGGAAACGAACGTTCGGACCTACGTCCATTATCAAGGTCGACCCGGCGTCCACTTTCTATCGCTCGACGCTGCCAGTCGGCTGGCTGTCTGGGGAGCTCGCTGGTTATGGTCGCTTCCGTATTACCACGCCCAGATGGAACTAACCCGGCAAGGGGACCAGATCGAGTACACCATGCAGCGGCAGCGCAGCGACGGCCGTTTGAAGGTGCGTTATCAGATCGGTCGCGAGATCGGGCCTTTCGACCCCGATTCAATCGAGTTCTTCTTCCTCGAACGCTACTTGTTGTTTCTGGAATATCGCCGACGGATCTATTCTGGTCAGGTGCATCACGTGCCCTATCCCGCTCGCGAAGTCTCCCTCCTGGAATCGGACCAATCACTAACATCTTGTGGCGGGGTCATAATCGATACGGTTCCACCATCTTTTGCGCACTTCTCACCAGGCGTCGATGTCGAGATTTTCCAATTGCGCGCGATTTCCGCTGCGGGTTAGCGAATATTTAAGAGTTCCGATCCAACGAACAGGTGGACCGGTCGACATCGCCTCTCGTTAACATCCACACAGCCCCTACGACATGTCGTGCCAATGCCATATGTGAGCAAAATTAGATCACATACTGGTTCAGCCGTTGTATGGCCAAAAAACATTCACGACCTAAGTTTTTCTGATTGGCTACGGGATCCCCAATGGGTGGGAGGTTCGTAGCTTGGCTTCCCATCGGTTCTAGGCGGAACGATGGGTAGCGTGATGTTCGTGCGCAACTTACACGGAAAAACTTGATTCATGTCGTCCGCCCTTCCCCAACTTGATATCGCCTGGATCCTCTTGTGCTCTGCCCTGGTCATGTTAATGCAGGGCGGCTTTTGCCTATTAGAGAGTGGTCTGGTCCGCGCCAAGAACAGCTTTAACGTCGCCCTGAAGAATCTGGTCGACTTCTGCGTCTCGGCGGCGGTCTTCTGGGTGTTTGGCTTTGCCATTATGTTTGGGGCCAGCTACCACGGCTGGTTCGGAACGACCATGTTCTGCCCAGGCGAAGACTCTTCTCCTTGGCTGATGGCCTTCTTTATCTTTCAAATGGTCTTCTGCGGAACGGCAACGACCATTATCTCAGGCGCCGTTGCCGAACGGATACGCTTCCGCGGTTACTTTGTGATCGCGTTGCTGGTCTCTGGCCTGATCTATCCGTTGTTTGGCCATTGGGCCTGGGGTGGTCTGGCGGAAGGGACCGCGACCGGTTGGCTGGCGAAGCAGGGCTTTATCGACTTCGCCGGCTCGACGGTGGTTCACTCGGTCGGTGGCTGGGTCTCGCTGGCTGCCATACTGATTATTGGTCCACGTATCGGTCGCTTCGACGGCGAACGTCCTGGCATTCATGGTCATAACCTGACGTTGGCAACGTTTGGCGTGCTGCTGCTTTGGTTTGGCTGGTTTGGCTTCAACGGTGGAAGCACGCTGGCGATGAACGACTCGGTGCCACGGATTATTGTGAATACGAATCTCGCTGGTGCCTTTGGTGGCCTGGCCTGCTTGTTGACCTCTTGGCTTTGTCACCGACGTCCTGACGTCGGACACACCATGAACGGTGTTGTGGCAGGCCTGGTGGGGGTTACCGCGTCATGCCATATCGTCGCGCCGTGGGCTGCAGTGCTGATCGGTTGTGGTTCCGGTGTCATCTGTTGCATCGTGACAGAACTGTTGCCACGCCTGAAGATCGACGACGTTATCGGCGCGTTTCCGGCACACGCTTGTGCTGGTGCCTTTGGAACGCTGTCTCTCGCGTTTCTGGCCGATCCTAGCCACTTTGGCGAAGGGATGACGGCCTGGTCTCAGTTTCTCATCCAATTGAAAGGTGTCGGGGCCTGCTTCTTGCTGGCCTTTGTCGGCGGGTTCACGTTGATCTATCTGGTCAATGCCGTGCTCCCACTGCGCACCACCGAAGAACACGAGCGTGCTGGGCTGAATGTTTCCGAACATGGTGCCAGTACAGAACTGATCGACTTGCTGGAAAACATGTCGCAGCATCGACAGGATGGAGATTTCACGAAAAAAGTGCATATTGAACCTCATACCGAGGTGGGGCAGATCGCCGCGGAATATAACCGGGTTCTCGAGCGTGTCAGTACCGAAATGAAGCAGCGTGCCGAGGCTGAGTCTCGGTTCCGCGGCATCTTCGAGAACGCCGTCGAAGGGATCTATCAGACGACTCAGGAAGGGCAGTTCATGACGGTGAACCCTGCCCTGGCCCGAATGCTCGGCTATGAAAACCTCATCGATATTAGCCATTCCATCACCGACATCGCTAACCAGGTCTACGTCGAACCTGATCGCCGCGCCCAGTTCATCGATGCGATCCAGCAGCATGGCGTGATCTTTGCCTTCGAGTCGGAGATCCGACGCGCCAATGGCGAGACGATGTGGATTTCGGAAAACGCCTCAGCGCGATTCGATGCCGATGGTCACCTCATGTATTACGAGGGAACCGTCGAGGATATCACCCAGCGACGCAAAGCACGTTACTTCGAGGCCGAACGCAACGCGGCGGAAGCTGCCAACCGTGCCAAGAGCGATTTCCTGGCCAGCATGAGCCACGAGATTCGCACGCCGCTCAACGGCATCATCGGCTTTCTCGATCTGCTCGCAACGACGCACCTGGAAGACAATCAGCAACGATTCGTCGACCTGGCGAAAAGCTCGGCCGGAACGCTGCTGCACCTGATTAACGACATCCTTGATCTCTCGAAGATCGAAGCAGGCGGCATCGAGTTTGAATCGTCCGAGTTCGTCCTGCACGACCTGGTCGAGTCGGTGCCGGAACTGTTCTCGCCCCAGGGACGCACGCGTGGCCTGGAGCTGAACTGCTGCATCAGCAAGGACGTGCCGACCACTGTCATCGGCGATCCGGAACGTATCCGCCAGGTGCTGATCAACTTGTTCTCGAACGCCGTCAAGTTCACCGAACATGGTGGGGTGAACCTGCATGTGACGCTAGCCGAGAAACAGAGCGATCCGAACATGGAAGGCCAGATGGTCGTTCAGTTCGCCGTGGAAGACACCGGCATTGGTATTCCTCAGTCGCGACTCGATCGTCTGTTCAAGGCGTTCTCGCAAGTCGATGCCTCGACGACTCGCAAGTATGGCGGCACAGGTCTTGGCCTGGCTATCTGTAAGCAGTTGTCGGAATTGATGGGGGGCGAAATCGGCGTTTCCAGCGAAGCGGGCAAGGGCTCGACGTTCTGGTTCACCGTTCCGCTGAAAGCAGTCGAACGTTCGACTTGCGATGTGATTCCAAACGTGACTGGCCTGCGAGTTCTGGCCGTCGACGACAATCACATGAACCTGCAGGTTCTCAAAGAACAGCTGCAGTCTTGGGGTGTCGAGATCACCACCGCCAGCAGCGGCGTGCGGGCCCTCGACTTGATGCGGGAAGCGGCCGATCGCAACATGCCATTCCAGCTGGCAATCCTCGATCACATCATGCCAGAGATGGATGGCCTGACACTAGCTGAGCGGATCTACGACACCAGCGAGTTCCGCTCGACGAAGCTCTTGATGCTGACGTCATACGATCGCGACATCTCGAACGAAACCTTGAAACGCTTGGACATGACTTGTTTGACCAAGCCTATCCGTCAGTCGCGATTGCTCGACACGCTGGTGTCGCTGTCAGGCGGACGAAATTCGGGGACGTCCAAGCCAGTTAATCGCCAGGAAGACAAGCTAATTAACGATCGACGCCACGATGGCAAGACGATCCTGGTTGTCGACGACAACGAAATTAATCGCTTGGTTGCCAATGAAATTCTGACCGCGGAAGGGTTCCAGGTGTTGTTGGCGGAGAACGGCCGGGAAGCGGTCGAGAAGGTTGCCCAGGCAGAGGTTCAACTGGTGTTGATGGACTGCGAAATGCCAGAGATGGATGGCTTCGAGGCGACTCGAAAGATCCGTCACCTGGCAGAAACAGCGCTTGCCAGCCTGGAAAACTTGCCGATCGTGGCTTTGACCGCCCAGGCAATCAAGGGAGATCAAGAGCGATGCATGGCCGCCGGTATGAACGATTACGTCATGAAGCCGGTCAACCGCCAGGAACTGATTCAAACGATTCTCAAGCAGCTCGACCTGCGAGCAGTAGATCCGCCAAGGCCACTTTCGGCAAGTGTGCCTCCCACAGACATGACCGACGTCGAACAACAGATTTCGCTGGGCGAACTCCGCGAACGCTGTGGTGAAGACGAAGGATTGGTGCGACGCGTTCTCGAGAAGTTTGCTGCCAAGGCCAAGTCGGAAATCGGCGTCCTGCAGCAACATATCCAAGAAGGACGCATCGACCAAGTCGTTCAGGTTGCTCACAGCCTGAAGGGTATGGCGGCGAATGTAGCGGCCCGCTCTGTTTCCGAAGTGGCTGGTTCCATCGAACTGGCAGCCCGGGAGCAGCGGACAGATGGATACGAGCAGATGGTGCACGACCTCAATCAAAACTTCGATTCATGCGAAACAGCAATCCGGCAGTTGTTGAATGCAGCCATGGAACAGGAGGTGGCACTATGAGTCTGGACACACGAATCAGCATCCTGGTTGTCGACGACGACGATATTGCGATTGAGATGATCCAAAGTTATCTGACGCGCGAAGGCTTTCTGGTCTTCACCGCCAGTAACGGCCGCGAGGCGATCGAGATCCTTGAAGAGAACGACATTCAAATCGTCGTGACCGACTGGGAAATGCCGGTGATGAACGGCTTGGAACTGTGCCGCGAGATTCGCTGCCGTTTCACCGATCACTATATCTATTGCATCTTGCTGACCAGCCGCGGTCGCAACGACGAGATAGTCGAAGGGATGGCATCGGGTGCCGACGACTTCATGGTCAAGCCGTTCAATCCACCAGAGCTGCTGGCGAGAATCAACGCGGGCATTCGCTTGGTCGGTTTGGAAACGCGTGACCTGGTGATCTTCGCGATGGCTCGTCTGGCCGAGTCTCGCGATACGGAAACTGGTCAGCACCTGGAACGCGTTCGTCAATACTCGAAACGCCTCGCACAAGAGATGGCCAGGTTGCCCGAGTTCGCTCAGGCGATCGACGGTGAATTCATTCGCCTGATCTATCAGACCAGCCCTCTGCACGACATCGGCAAGGTAGGAATTCCGGATGGCGTGCTGCTGAAGCCGGGTAAGCTGACGCATGACGAATTCGAGATCATGAAGAAGCACACCATCATCGGTGCCGACACACTCGATGCCGCGCTGAAGAAGTTTCCGAAGGCGAAATTCCTCCGAATGGCTCGTGACATCGCCGTCGCTCATCACGAGAAATGGGATGGCAGTGGTTATCCGTTTGGTTTAAGTGGCATGGAGATTCCGTTGTCGGCTCGAATCGTCGCCGTGGCCGACGTCTACGATGCGTTGACGACTCGGCGGATCTATAAAGACGCATTCTCGACGGACTACGCAGAACAGATCATCCTGGAAAACAGCGGCAAGCACTTCGACCCGGAAGTGGTCAAAGCGTTCGAGTTGTGCAAGGACGACTTCGTGCAATTCATCGATCAATATTCGGACGAAATCGACGAGCCGGCCAATTATCATGCCACGGTGTAGAACTGGGACAAATTGACACCGGCAGTGCCGCACTTGCCGCACCAGATGGGGGTTTTTCAGTGCGGCGGGCCGTGCTTCATGTGAACTTAACGTGCATTTCGGTGTGTGTTCATGGTGGGGAACTGGACGCCAGCGGGATGCTGGGCTAGTTTCAGTCCAACCTGATTCGGTTCTCATGTTCCACTCCGAAAGGCCCGCCTGAAGATGAAGATTCCTTCCTCGTTTCCCGCCACACTTCTCGTTTGTTTGTTGGGGATCTCCCCTGCCCTGGCCCAAGAAAAGCCAGTCAGCGAGACGCCTAATCTGGTGCACGATCATCACATGCACCACCACAATCATCACCACGCCACGGAAGACCCGAGCGAAAAGCGTTTCTACACAACGCGATCGAGCCAGGTGATGCTGCCGCTGCCGAATGAAGAAGATGCCTTCGTCTTCGCTGTCTTCGGCGATCGCACTGGCGGCCCAGACGCTGGCGTGAACATCTTGGCCGATGCGGTGCGCGATGTGAACTTGATCGAACCAGACCTGGTGATGACCGTTGGCGACTTGATCAACGGCTATAACCAGACCGACAAGTGGCTCGTTCAGATGCGCGAGTTCAAAGCCATCATGAAAGAGCTCCTGTGCCCTTGGTTCCCAGTGGCTGGCAATCACGACGTCTACTGGCGTCCGCTGAACGATCCGGACATTCTGCCGGGGCAACACGACAAGCATTACGAAATGCACTTCGGACCGCTCTGGTACTCGTTCCAACACAAGAACTGTAACTTCATCGTGCTCTACTCGGACGAAGGCGATCCGAAGACTGGCGAGAAGAACTTCCAGAAGCCAGAAGCTCAGAAGATTAGCGAAGAGCAACTGAAGTTTCTGAAAGAAGCACTCGTGCGTGGTAAGGACTGCGATCATCAGTTCCTGTTCCTGCATCACCCACGTTGGTTGGGCGGTGGCTATGGGAACGACTGGAAAGAACGCGTTCATCCCCTGCTGAAAGATTCAGGCAACGTGACCGCGGTGTTCGCAGGCCATATTCATTACATGCGATACGATCCCCAGGATGGCATTGAATACGTGACGTTGGCCACGGTGGGTGGCGGTCAATCGAGCAAGATTCCATCGGCCGGCTATCTGCATCAGTACCACCTGGTGACGGTGCGTCCGAAGCAGGTCGCCATGGCAGCCTTCCCAGTTGGCGAAGCAATGGACGTGCGTGAGATCACGGCGAAACTGCAGGCGCAAGCGATCAAGCTTGCCAAAGCCAAGCCAGAAGTCACCACGACGATTGCCGAAGCGAAAGATGACCTGCAGGAAGGAACGATCACGACGACGATCAGCAACCCTTCCGATCGCCCGATCGACTTCACGCTGACGCCAGCGAGCCGTGACTCGCGTTGGAGCATTTCGCCGAATCACACCCATGGCCACATTGCTGCCGGCGAAACGCAGAAGATTACTTTCCACGTTCGCTATCGCGGCAAACGCTTCGACGAATCGTACCAGGGAATCGAACTGGTCCTGGCCCAAGACTACCTGGCCCGAACAACCCGCTACGCAATTCCCGAAGTGCGGACCCCGGTTGCCTTCGACGGCGATCCGGTCGAAACGAAGTCAGGCAAATAGAACGGAGCCGAAGTCGCTTGCCTCTGGAGATACCTTCAGCGTAGGCCAGTCCGTCGAGGTAACGCAAACCGGCCGCCGTCGTCGATAGAGCAATTGCCTTTAGGTCTTGAAAGGTTGCCTGGTCTCTTATGCCAGGCAACCTTTTTTTGTCGGCTGACCGGCCAGGCGTCCCCCCGCGGTTGCTGGAGATTGCCCGCTGATCGGGGTGGAATGTCCTTCGTCCCTGGATGGGGCTTTCACCTGGCTGTTTGGTAACAAGGGCATGTCGCGCCGATGAATCCAGGGCAAAACTTTCCGCCGCTGGGGGATGACTTTCGGGCTCCCAGCGAAGAGATGCGGAACTTCACCAATCGTTTCGACGAGTTGAAGGTTTTTCAGCGAATGCTGAACCTGCCCGCCGACGATTTCCTGCCGCTGCTCATGTTCTATGGCGTGGGGGGCACCGGTAAAAGTTGGCTGCTGAAACGGCTCCGCAAAGAAGCCGACAGTCTGCCCACCGCCTTTCTCGATCTCGACCCTCGCGCTGGCGGCCAAGGCAATTCCGTTGATAACGCGAAGGTGTTGGCCGAGGTTCGCCGTCAACTTGGTTCCGGAGTGCCCTGTCCCCGGTTCGATCTGGCCTATACCTGGCTGCGGTTCAAGGAAGGAATTCAGGGAGAGCCCGCCTTCCAAGGCGAGGGCTGGCTGGGGAATTCTTGGGAATTTATCCGAGAACTGGCAAAGGCCGGCGCGGACGACTTTCCTTTTAAAAATCTGATTGCCTGGGGCGTTGGGAAACTCACCAAGCCCGCTAATCAATGGTTGAAGAAGAACGGCGTTCATGACTGGCTGCTTACTCAGGTTGGTCAGCAAGAGTTCCTGCGTCTCAAACGCGAACTCCCCGGCGATATCTATCCCAAGTTGTTCAATTACCTGCTGACCGATCTGCACCAAGGGTTGCCAGATCGCGGCGGCAAGTCGGTCCGGGCTGTGTTGTTCATCGACACCGTTGAAACGGTGGTTAGCTCGCGCGATAGCGGAACCCACCAGTGGGAACGGCAGCGATGGTTGAGCGAACTATATCATCCTGCATCCGGCTTGTTGGTGGTGATGGGGGGCCGAGATCGATTGAATTGGGAGAGTACCCAGCCGTTTGACTTCACCAGCGAAGCATTCCTGGAACAGCACCTGGTGGGCGGGCTGTCGGAACACGACGCGCGGCAATTCCTGGAAAAGTGCCAGGTTCACGATTCACCGTTGCAAGCGGCGATCTTGCGGGTATCGAAAGACATCGACACCCCTTCCCTGGCTGCGGACCCCGAAAAGCAAGAGGTCGGCTATCACCCTTTCAGTCTTGGTCTGTGCGCCGATACCTGTTTCAACCTTCGCCGGCGAGGTGAAACGATCGATGCGGAGCAGTTCGACATGTCCCCGGCCGCGACGCAAGAACTGGCGGCCAGGTTCCTCCGATCGTTCGGCAGCGATCGAGACGACGCCGAATGGCTCAAACGGCTGGCACTAACCCTTCGCTTCGACCAACAAGCGGCAGGGGCCTGTCACGGGGGAAGCGACACCCAGCAGCAAGCCGCCTGGCAGGCCCTTTTGGCTTACAGCTTCGTGCAACCCGCCGGCCAACCAGGCTGGTATCGCCTGCACGCCCAAATGCGCGATGCGCTCGAAGATTTGCTGGAAAGAAAGTCGAACGACGTTTGGCAAGCGAATCACCGGTGGTGGCGAACCCACTGGAGCGAGCGAAGCGCGGAAGCGATTGATGAGTTCGCGGAATTGGCCTGGTACCACTGGTGGCGATTGGAACTGGAGCCTGCTCAGCTTCACTGGAACGAACTGATTGAAAATGAACGCCAGAACTTAAGAATGACCAGCCATGCCGCGCTGATAACCTGGTGGGAGTCGTGCAAGCTGGAAGATTGGCTGAGTGACCCTGAGCGTCGATATGAAGCAGCGGCAGGACTGAATGACTTAGGTTGCGAGCTTAGAGAAAGCACCATAAGCAGCCGGAAACAGAATTTGGTGCAGGCAATTACCTGCTATGAGCGTGCTTTGCGCGTATATACCGAAGCGGATTTTCCCCAAGATTGGGCGATGACGCAGAATAACCTGGGAAATGCCTATGGGGATCTTCCCACGGGAGATCGAGGGGCGAACTTGCGGGAGGCAATTGCGTGTTGCGAGCGTGCTTTGCGCGTATATACCGAAGCGGATTTCCCCCAGGCTTGGGCGACGACGCAGAATAACCTGGGAAATGCCTATGGGGATCTTCCCACGGGAGATCGAGGGGCGAACTTGCGGGAGGCAATTGCGTGCTATGAGCGTGCTTTGCGCGTGCGCACGGAAGCGGATTTTCCCCAAGCTTGGGCGATGACGCAGAATAACCTGGGAACTGCCTATCAGGAGCTTCCCACGGGAGATCGAGGGGCGAACTTGCGGGCGGCAATTGACTGCTATGCGCGTGCTTTGCGCGTATATACCGAAACGGGTTTTCCCCAAGCTTGGGCGATGACGCAGAATAACCTGGGAACTGCCTATAAGAACCTTCCCACGGGAGATCGAGGGACGAACTTGCGGGAGGCAATTGCGTGCTATGAGCGAGCTTTGCGCGTGCACACCGAAGCGGATCTCCCCGGAGGCTTTGCCGATACGACTGCCAACTTATCCATTATTGAGTGGTATATCGCCAAAGAGTGGAAGAAGGGATGGATAGAAAGATTTGAGGTGACCCAATCCGAGATGTGGAAGAATGCGGAAGTGAATCTCATTAAGGCTTTAGAGGTGTTCGAGCGGATTAACCACGAGCATCATGCCGAGAGGCATCGCGAATTGTTGGAGCGGCTTCGCCAAGAGCGGGCGGCATTTGAGGCAGAACCAGAAGAGGAATAGGTCCTGACTTCCTTATCACCATCAGCGCATAAAAAAAAACAGCTCTTCGAATCGTAGACTCGAAGAGCTGTTTTATATAAATAAGGTAGTGACTTGCTTGAGTGATCGGTGGTCGTCCCACTTTTGGGTTCGTTGGGTTCGTGAAAACCACTTGAA
>NZ_BAABFZ010000004.1:0-639453 GCF_039541315.1 Bremerella cremea
TTTCTTCAGCCAGCAAGCTGGCCTCCAAAAGCACAACCACCTTCGTTCTCAAACAGAGGTCACTACCAAATTGTCAAAGATCAAAAGCTTTCGCTTCTCCCTGTCGGCGTCATTCCCTTCAGGTGAGACGGTATATCCTATAGCAACTTGGCCTCACGTCAAAGGGGCCAACGGGGTTTTTGTTTAGAATTCGTGAGTATCTGTTGTAAGTGCTGTGAGTGTAAAGGGTTCGGAGTTGTGGAATCTTTGCAGAATTGCTCTCTTTGGGGTCTTGGGATGTGGTTTTGAGGGTCTGAGAGTGGCCCTGGCTGAGGCAAATTAGCCATCCGAAGTGTGTTTGATTCAGGCGTCGGTAGCCCTGCGTAACCAAGTTCCTTTGAGGCATGGCCCAGCAGCGTAACCATTCACAAGGGTAAGGTCGTTTGTGGAGCCCCCTAGTAATACAGTTGGCTGGTGGGCATTTTGGATGCTGTATTACTTCACGTAATCGTTCGGCCCTGGGGGAGAACAATAGGGTGTCAGCCATTTCCGCGTATGTTTTCAGGGGCACCAGAATTTAGAGGCCGACTTTGCTAAACTGTCGGCGGACAAATTGAGCCATACTCAAGTAGTGACATCGATCGCGGCTCCCCAAAGGGTGCTGCTCAGTTTTCAGGTTACGGAAGAAGGCGACAGCCATGATTTGCCGAGGTGTTCGCGGGGCTACGACGGTTACCCATAACGATCGAGACGAGATTCTCGAGGCGACGCGGCAGTTATTGGCATTGATGATCCGCCAGAACGGGATCGATCCGAAAGACGTGGCCAGTGCCATCTTCACGATTACCAGTGACTTGAACGCCGAGTTTCCTGCCCTGGCCGCGCGGCAAATTGGTTGGATGGACGTCCCTTTGATTTGCACCCATGAGATCAGCGTTCCAGGCTCGCTGCCTCGGTGCGTCCGGATTCTTCTGCACTGGAATACCGACAAGCCCCAAGACCAGGTGCATCACGTCTATGTCCGCGATGCGGTACGGCTTCGCCCAGATTTGTGCCAGGTTCCAGAGATCGATTGGCAGGAACTTGAGCAGTGGATCGAGCAGCAGATGGTCCACATGAAGTAAGCGTTAAGGCTTAACTCGTTATCTCATAGATAGTTACTGGCGGCGTTCTGGATTCGTGCCGCTAGCATGCTTCTGGGTTTGGCACCCGACGTGCTCTCTCTTCGTCGGTCCTATGGCTTCGGTAGTACACCTCGGCACTAGGCGTTTTTTTCGATGCATTGCGATAGGTTCAACGGTTCGTAACCCCGCATTATCGAAGAGAACGGCGTTGAATGTCTATGGTCTTCATCAGATGTTAACGATACTATTATCGTTAACTCATCTGTCGTTTGATCGACGAGACAGTCGCCCCACTGTCAGGCATCCCCGTTTCAACCGTTTGTGGTTCTTCGACCACCAGGAGGGAGGCTCGTATGCAGGATGTTATCGCGGGCTACATCATTGTCGGACTGATCAGCCTTGGCGGCTTTATTGCCACAAGAGCCTGGACCAGGAACTGGTCTGTGGCCGCTTTGAATCAGTTGGCGATTGCCACTATTATCCTCGTCGGGCTTTACACTGCCTTTGTCTGGGAGAGTCTGTTTCTGACGGAGCTGCTTCCCTTCTCGAATCTGATCATCCTCAGCAATGTCTATCCTTTGGCCGCCTTGGTTCTGGCTGCCGTTGCTTCTAATCGCCTTCGAGACCAAGGTTGGCGCCGTGTCGTGCCGATGGCTGGATTGCTGGGCGTTGGTGTCTGGTCGCTGGTTTACCCGGTGATGGGAGACGCTCCGAAGTGTGATGTGTTGTGGGATAGCCGAGGCATCTGTTACCAGACCACAAATCAAACTTGTACGGCGGCCTGTGCTGCGACGCTGCTGAGTCACTATGGCATTCCTACCACTGAAGAGGAAATGGCCGAGCTTTGCCTCACGCGGGAAGGGACCTCATGGAAAGGTTTTTATCGCGGTTTGAAGCTGAAGACGGCCGATTCGCCCTATAAAGTGAAGATGGATTATCTGACCGCGGAAGAGTTGGCTGCGGCGGGCCGTCCAGTTGTGCTTCGCGTCGGAAAGCGAGATTGGCTAGGGACCGGTAACGCGGCTGGGCTTCCTTCCGGATGGCAGGCTGGTGAGATCCATTCGGTGGTCTGCCTTGGTCGCGTGAAGGGCTACTACATGATCGCCGATCCGAATCCGGAGATCGGAATCGAGTTTTGGAGCGAGAAAGAGCTGCATCAATTGTGGGATGGCCACAGCGCAATGCTGGTCCAAGACTACGAGGGACCGGCGTTCAAGAACAAGTCTTCGGCCTTGAGCAAGTTCCCTACACTCGCTGCCCGTTAATCGGCTGGCGAGCAAACGATCGTTTGCGTCTCGGTGATAATCTGATGCATGGGGATGTCATGCGTTTCCACCGGAATCTCTGCGAATAACTGGCAATCGAACGCCAGGCCAATCTGGCGGCAATCGTCGGGCAACTGCATCAACAGCCGGTCGAAATAGCCTTTGCCGTAACCGATTCGATTACCGGTGTGGTCAAACGCGACGCCTGGGATCAAGGCCAGCGAGATATCTTGTGGCCCGACCAATCGATTCGCCCGCAATTCTTCTCGTGGCTCTCGAATGCCGAACGCTCCCCGCTCGAGCTCGCCCAGATCTTCCAGACGAAACAGTCCGAGCTCGTTGCCTGGCAAGCAGTAAGGAACGACGACGTTGCCGAACTGATGAAGTGTGTGATCAAGGATCGAATCGGTTTCCACTTCATCGCGAACACCGACATAGACCAGTGGCGTTTGGTGGTGATGGTCAAGTTCTGGCAGAACGCGCTGGGCGATGGCGGCACTTCGCGCCGCTCGATCGGTCAGGCTGCGCCGCTGGGCTAGTGCCGTTTCTCGGATCCATGCTTTCGGCGATTGGCCAGGAGGGGGCTCGATCAAGATCTACGATCCGAAAAGAAATGTGTCGAGATGCATGGCAGTCGTCCACTCGAAAATCGTCGCGACCAGCCGGGTCAAAGCGACCAGCGCCGCCAAGATGGCGAGCACAAAGCCAGCCCAGCGTAGTTTCGACTGTTGTCGATTCAAAAGGAAGATCTGCAGCGTGACAGCGGCAACCGCCAGGAAGGCTCCGGCGATCGTGAAGTACGACACCAGCCCGGTAAGCAGTGCCAGGCAAATGCTTCCGACCTGGGGATAGTCGATCGAGAAGTTGCTGGGAACGGCCTTCGCTTTTGTGGGGGCGGAAGTGGATGATGTCTTGGTAGAAGCTATTTCTACAGCATCCTCTTCGACAATCGCTGCCATCACCGGCTGATCGTCGACCATTGGCGAC
Source organism: Bremerella cremea (assembly GCF_039541315.1). Taxonomy (GTDB): domain Bacteria; phylum Planctomycetota; class Planctomycetia; order Pirellulales; family Pirellulaceae; genus Bremerella; species Bremerella cremea. The sequence goes on from NZ_BAABFZ010000004.1 coordinate 3,356, forward strand.
AGTCGCAAATACTCGACCAGAACTGGTGATCTTCGCACCGGAGGAAGACCGGTGGAATGTTTGGTGGCGCTGGGCCTGGGGGTTATCCGGCCTCCATTCTGATTTCTGGTCTTCGAGAAACTGGTACCGCATTTCCAGCATCGATTGACCGCACCTATGAGTTCTTCACCACAGACGCTGCAAACAACGCTTATACGGGGGCTTTCCTCAACCATGAGCTTGTCGGGGGGCCTGGAATCAGAGGTGGAACAACAGATTCGCCGAATCTTGTGAATCTCGGTAAAACGGACTACCCTTAAAAGTTTACTGCGAATAGCGAACCATTTCCCTATCTCATCCCCCCTCGCCCGGATTTCACGGGAAAAGATCTGGTTCCAAGCCCCGTGTTGTCTGGCAAACTCCTCCAATCGACCCATCCGAAGGAAGTTGACCTTGAAGATCGTGACTTGCGCTGCCCATAAACTGTTGATGCTTGGCTTGCTGACCATTCCGGTTGGGAACGTGTGGGGCGAGGTACCAGAACCCGAGGTTCCGCAATTGGCCCCTGCTTCGGACGAAGGAGAAAAGGCCATCGCTGGCTTTAAGGTGCCGGAAGGGTTCGAGATGACCCTCTTCGCGGCCGAACCGATGATGGCCAATCCCGTCGCTTTCTGCCTCGACGATTTCGGCCGTGTGTACGTCGCCGAAACGTATCGCCAAGGTCAGGGGGTCGAAGACAATCGCAATCATAACTATTGGCTGGTCGATGACCTGGCCGCGCAAAGCGTGGAAGATCGTCGGGCCTATATCTTGAAGCATCATCCAGAGGCCGCACAGAAGTACACCCAGCACGACGACCGAATCCGAATGCTGGTCGATACCGATGGCGATGGCAAGGCAGACCAAGATACGGTCTTCTCGTCCGGCTACAACGACGTTGTCGAAGGGACTGGTGCTGGCGTGTTGGCCTTGGATGGCAGCGTTTACTACACCAACATTCCGAACGTCTGGAAGCTGACCGATACCAACAACGACGGCGTCGCTGACGAGAAGGTCTCGCTGAGCGAAGGCTATGGCGTGCGGTTCGCGTTTCGTGGGCATGACCTGCATGGTCTGACGCTGGGGCCGGACGGCAAGATTTACTTCAGCATCGGCGACCGTGGCTACAACATTGAAGTCAACGGAACGCGTCTGAAAGACCCAGGTTCCGGTGCGGTTTTTCGTTGCAACCCGAACGGTTCGGACCTGGAAGTGTTCTGCACTGGTCTGCGAAATCCGCAAGAGTTGGCCTTCGACGACTACGGCAACCTATTCACGTGCGATAACAATTCCGACAGTGGCGACCAGGCTCGTTGGGCTTACCTGGTGAAAGGCGGTCACACCGGTTGGAACATGGCGTATCAATATCTCAGCGATCGTGGTCCCTGGAATCGCGAGAAGCTGTGGCATCCTTATCACGAAGGTCAGGCCGCCTACATCGTTCCACCGATCATCAACATTTCGGACGGTCCAAGTGGTTTGGTGCACTACCCAGGCACTGGCTTTGGCAAAGAATACGACGGCACCTTCTTCCTGTGTGACTTCCGCGGCGGACCTGCCAACAGCGGTATCCGTACGTTCAAGATGAAGCAGAAGGGAGCTACTTACGAACTGGTCGACTCCGAACAATTCGTTTGGAAGATGTTGGTCACCGACGTCGATTTCGGACCGGACGGTGCCATGTACATCAGCGACTGGGTCGATGGTTGGACCGGTCTGAACAAAGGACGCATCTATCGTCTGACGAAGAAGAATCCGGAAGACGCCAAGCTGATCGCTGAGGTCAAAGCGTTGATGCCTTCCGATTTCAGCAAGAAGTCGGACGACGAATTGAAGGCATTTTTGGGCCACCCGGATCGACGCATCCGCATGAAGGCTCAGTTTGCCTTGGCGGCTGCCAAGAAGCTGGATGTTCTGGAATCAGTCGCGAAGGATACCGAGCAGCCTCAGTTGGCTCGCCTGCATGCGATCTGGGGCATCGGTCAGATTGCCGAGAAGGACTCGAAGATTGCCGAACGCGTTAAGACAGTCGAGATGCTTTCGACTCAACTGGTGAAAGACGAAGATCCTGAAGTGCGTGCCCAGGTCGGACGGGTGCTGGGTGAGTTGCGAGTTATCTACGGTCTGCCTCGCTTGCTGGAAGACGACAATCCTCGCGTACAGTACTTTGCGATGACCGCCTTGGGCAACGCAGGCCCGCATGGCGATCCTAATCAAGTGATCGATCGCGTGGCCGAAATCCTGGCAGCCAATGCCGACGAAGATCCGGTGCTGCGGCATGGTGGCATCATGGCGATGGCCGGGATGCGAAGTATCCAGTCGTTGGCCGACCTGGCGAACCATCCTTCGCCAAGCGTGCGTCTGGCAGCAGTAGTCGCTCTGCGTCGCCTGGAAAGCCCAACCGTGGTGCGTTTCCTGAACGATGGTAACGAACTGATCGTCTTGGAAGCCGTTCGTGCGATTCATGATCTTCCGATGGAAAACGCCATGCCTCAAGTCGCTCGCCTGATCGACTCGGGCTGGAAGAACGACGCCATGCTGCGACGTGTGCTGAACGCCAACTTCCGTTTGGGTGATCCTGAAAACGCGGAAGCCTTGGCACGTTTTGCCGCTCGTAGCGATGCGCCGGAAGCGATGCGTTTGGAAGCCTTGGCGATGCTCGAAGCATGGGACAAGCCGGGCCAACTCGATCGCGTGATCAACTTCTATCGCCCGCTGGAAGAACGAGATCAACGCCCTGCCCGCGAAGCGTTGGCGGCAGCCTTGCCGAAGTTGCTGACCACCGACGAGAACGTTCGCAACAAGGCGGCCAAGCTGGCCGCGACGTTCGGTATCAAGCAGGTCGCTCCGGTTTTGATGGGCTTGGCCAGCGATCCGAAGCAATCGGCCGAAACGCGAGCCGATGCCATCGCAGCCTTGGTGCGTGTCGATGCCAACAAGGCGAAGCCGGTTGTGGAAGAAGCTTTGAAATCGGATCAGGCCCTGGTCCGAGCCGCCGCGCGAGATCAGATGGCCAAGCTGGCTCCGTCGGAAGCTGCCGCGACGCTGAAAGATGGTGTCGCCGCTGACTCGACAATCGAACGTCAACGAGCCCTGGCAGCCCTCGCCGAGAGCAAGCCGAAAGGCTCGGAAGCGATTGTTGCTTCCGCCATGGAAAAGCTGATCGATGGCAGCTTGCCGGAAGATACTCGCCTGGATGCCTTGGAAGCGGCGACCGCCTTCAAGGATTCGGCCGAGATCGCCTCGCTGCTCGAGAAGTACCGCTTATCGCTTGATCCGTCCGACCCATTGGCCGAGTACCGCGTCGCCCTTTCTGGCGGCAACTTCGAGAAGGGCAAGAAAGTGTTCTTCGAGAAGACGGAGACCTCGTGTGTGCGTTGTCACCGGGCCATGGGGACCGGTGGTCGCGTTGGTCCAGAACTCGATGCACTGGGACAGACCAAACCTCGCGAGTATCTGCTGGAAGCTGTCGTGCAGCCGAATGCCAAGATCGCGGAAGGTTTCGAGTCAATCCTGGTGTTGACCGTCGATGGTCAGACGTACTCTGGCGTGCTGAAGGAAGAAACGGACGAAGCGGTCAACCTGGTCGATGCCGATGGCAAGCTGATCACGATTCCTCAAGATGACATCGAAGGTCGCAAGAGTGCCAAGAGCCCGATGCCGGAAGATGTTTACAAGCATCTCAGCAAATCGGAGCTTCGCGACTTGATCGAATTTCTGGCCAGCCTGAAGAAAGGCGAGTCGGCCGGTCACGAGTAAGCTCGTCGCCCCGAATTTAATCGAAGCTATGTAAACGAGGGGCACGACTATCACTAGGTCGTCGTGCCCCTTTCCCTTGCGCAGCGGGATCGTTACTTGGTGCTTGCCTCGAAGAAGCTCCAGATTTCGTCGGTCGCGTTCAGCTTGCTGGTGTTCGGACCGGTCAGTCGCGAAGGAACATTGCGTGAGGTCCCTGGCCAGGCATGCCCATGTCCCTTCAGGTACAGCACGGTCAGTTCCGGTCCGCCGTTCTTCGACGGGTATCGAACCTTCTGAATGGCGTCGTCTTCCGCAATCGTTTGCGGCTCGGTCTGGCATTGAATTGCCGTCGCCCATTTGGCCATCAAGCCCGCGATCGGCGGCGTGGTACGAGTCCCCCAAGGTAGCGTCGACTCGCCACCTTTGTACGGCAGCAGTGGATCTTCGAGGCCAAGGATAAAGAGCGATGGAAGTGACTTGGCTGGCTGCGGATTGTCGACCGAAACGGTTCCCGCCACTGTACCGATTGCCGCTAAGCGATCCGCCATTTCAGCACCCAGGCGAAAGGTCATCCCGCCTCCATTACTGTGTCCGGTGGCGAACACCTTGGATTCGTCGTAAGGGACTTTCTTTGCCAACTCGTCCAGCAACGTGCGAATGTAAGCGACGTCGTCGACTTTCGAGCGAGGGCCACCTTCCCGCAGTTGGCCCGAGTTCCACAGGTAAGGATTGCTCAGGAAGTTGCCCGGCAGCCGCGGTCGGGCCGGCAAGCCGTTCGGGGCGATCACGATAAAGCCCTTCTCGTCCGCTTTCTTCGCCCAGTTGTCGATGTTCAGAATCGAATCGCCTTGCCCGCCGGCGCCATGCAAGGCGATCACCAGTGGAGGCGGCGACTGCGGATTGTATCCTTTAGGGATGTGGATCGTAGCGGTCCGCTCATACCCGCCTGACTCAGTGGTTACCTCGAACTGCCCGGATCGGACCGGCGTCGGAAGTTCGGCGGCCTGAAAGTTTCGACCGTTGAAGAAGAAAAGCGAGGCTCCCAGCAGAAGCCCACATCCCAGCCAGCGACGACGAAGCATAATAACCCTCGCAAGATTTGATGATCGGTTACCCACTCTTACCTGAGAGCCGAGGCGAAGGTTTCGTCCGAGATGGTTTCCTGTGGCCAAGGAGACGCCGGGCTAGCAAGAAAAAGCCCCCTCTTCACCATCGCGGGAAATAGGGGGCAAGTTTGACTTAGGTGCCCAGGACCACGCCGCCATCGACGCGAATGGCCGCCCCGTTGGTGGCACTCGACAGAGGCGAGCAATAATAGGCGACCGTGTTCGCCACTTCTTCGACTTCCGCAAATCGCTGGATCAGCGAGGTCGGTCGGGCCGACGCGAAGAACTCTTTCTCGAACTCATCTTTGGACAAGTTGTTTTCCTTGGCCAGTTCGCCGACGAACTCCTCGACCCCTTCCGATCCGGTGGGGCCAGGCAGAACCGCGTTGACGGTGACATGCGTTCCCTTGGTGAGGCGGGCGATACCGTTCACCAAGGCGATGTTCGCCGCCTTGGTCATGCCGTAATGAACCATTTCGGCGGGGATTTGCAAGCCGCTTTCGCTGGAAATGAAAAGCACGCGGCCCCAGTTTCGCTCGAGCATGCCTGGGAAAACGGCTTGTGTCAGACGAACGCCCGACATCACGTTCACATCGTAGAAATGTTGCCAGTCTTCGGCCGGGATGTCGACGAATGCCTTCGGTTCAAAGATGCCGGCGTTGTTGACCAGAATGTCGACCTGACCTGCTTCCGCGATCAGCTTGGCACAACCTTCCGCAGTACCGACATCGGCGGCAATACCGCGAGCACCGTGGCCGATCGCTTCGGCGGCCTTCTTGGTCGACTCTTCGCTGCGGCCATTCACGATGACATTGGCTCCTTCTTGCGCGAGGACCTGGGCGATGGCATACCCGATGCCCTTGGTCGAACCGGTGACGAGGGCATTCTTATTTTTGAGCTGTAAATCCATGAGAAAACTCCCGAACCAAACGAAGCGTTAGTCGATACGTGAGTTATTCTCTCAGGATCCGCCCCAGGCAACTAGCTGTGGGACGGGGATGCGGGCATCCCGCTTGTCCCCGAGAACTGCTCGGTCGTGGTTGTGGTGACCAGTGTCCCGCCGGCAGGGGCCTCGGTTTCGCCATCGTGGTGACCGCCGTGGAACGAACCAGGGGCGATCGTTTCGAGGATGGTGACTTTGATCGAGTACCCGACCGGCACCAAAAACAACACCAGGACCGTCGCAAAGATCTCGCCGAAGGCAATGCTGGTCGCCATCGGAATGAGCAGCTGAGCTTGCAGCGAGGTCTCCATCAACAAGGGAAGAAGGCCCCCAACGGTCGTGATGGTTGTTAACAGCACCGGACGAAAACGCCGCGTGCCAGCCTCGAGCAAAGCCTGGTTGACCGGCAGTCCTGCTTGGACACGTTGATTGATGAAATCGACCAGCACGATCGAGTCGTTCACCACGATCCCGGTCAAAGCGACCAGGCCAAACATGCTGAAGAAGGTGAGCGGCATCCCCATGATCGCGTGACCGGCGACGGCACCGATGGCACCGAAGGGGATAATCGCCAGGATCAACAGCGGCTGGAAGTACGACTTGAACTCGAACGCCAGCAGCAGGAACATCGCGACCAACGCCACGACGAAGCCAAACCCAAGGCTGCCCATCGATTCCGAGCGTTGTTCGTTTTGCCCTTCCCACGACACGCTAATCGCTGGGTAATCGGCCAGCAGCTTAGGAATGAAATCGGTCTTCAGGCCGTTGACAATTTCCAGCTCGTTCCCCTTCCCTTCCGCGATGTCAGCCGTGATCTTGATCGCTCGCTTTTGCTTTACGCGGTTGATTTCAGAGTAGCCACGCACGATATCGACTTCGGCGAGCTCGGTGATCGGGCGTTCAATTCCGTCGTTCAAGCGAATACGGATGTCGTCGAACGAAGCCAGGCGGTGGCGATCCTCTTGAGGGTAGCGAACCATGATTTTGACTTCATGACGCCCTCGCTGCACCCGCATGACCTCTTGGCCATAGAATGCGGCCCGGACGGTTTCCGCCAGGTCAGCCGTGGTGACGCCCATGGCTTGAGCCTTCGGCTTCACGCGGAAGCGATATTCCCACTTACCGGGGATTGAGTCGTCGGCGATGTCGATCAAGCCAGAATACATTTCCATCTGGGCCTTGGTCTTCTCGACCGCTTCTTCCAACTCGTCCATATGCTTACCGTCGGCCAGCAAACGGAACTCGATCGGTGTGGCCCCTGGACCGAGGGCGAGCGAATTGATCGTCAGCGTTTCGGCGCCTGGGACCGAGCCTAGTTCTTTTCGCCAATGCTCGACGATCTCCATGCTGCTGATTTCCCGTTCTTCGGTATCTTGCAGCTCAATTTCTACACTGCCGACATGGCTGCCGTTGGCACCTTCAGTCGACGACCCAGGAGGGCCACCACTGGTGACCTGGGCGCCGACCGTGCGGAACGAGACCTGGCCGAGGCTTTCGCCCGGCGGCGAAAGGCGATCGTTAACTGCCCAGAAGGCATCTTCAATCCGCTTAGTCCATTCCTGGGTGACATGCTCTGGCGTGCCGTCTGGGAACGAGATCTGAGCCTGAACTGTATTGCCATCGAGCTTTGGCATGAATTCGATCGGTGCGAGGCCGGAGCGAACGATGGCGATCGTCACCATAATCGCACACACGCCACCTCCGCAGATGATGATGCGATTGTGCAGTGCCCAGTGGAGACATGGTTCGTAGACGTTCTTGATGAACCAGTCGAGGATCTTCGTCGTCGTGTTGCTGGCGAACGTCACCACGGGCAGCAGCCAGGAAACGACGAACAGCAAGTACTTCAGGATGCCCATCAGACGCGAGTTTTTGTGCGACAAGTGACACGGCAAGATCGTGACACATTCAAACAGCGACGCGAGCAGAATGGCGATAATCGCCATCGGCATCACCTTCATGAACTTGCCCATGATGCCCGAGACGAACAGCAGCGGAAGAAACGCCATCACGGTGGTCGCCGTCGACGAGGCCACCGAGCTCATCACTTCCGTGGTGCCATCGATCGCGGCGTCGGCCAATGGCTTACCCATTTGGCGATGGGCATAGATGTTCTCGCCCACAACGATCGCGTCGTCGACCACGATGCCCAGGGCCATCAGGAACCCGAACATCGAGATCATGTTCATTGTTTCGCCGGTCGCGTACAGATAGACGCCGGCCGCGAACAGCGAGAACGGAATCCCCATCGAAACCCACAGGGCGAGTTCCAGGTCGAGGAACAGCACCAGCAGCAAGAACACGATCATCAAGCCGTAGATGGCGTTCTCGATCAGCAGGTTCAAACGCCCGCGAACTTCGATCGATTGATCGCTCCAGGTCAGCAGTTCGTAGCCACTGGGCAGCTTTTTCTGGGCGACGTAGGTCTTCACCGCGTCGACCATCTTCAGCAGGTCTTCGTCCGAGCTTCTCGACACGGTCATCGCCATCGCCGGCTTGCCACCGATATAGGCCCGCGAGGTCGTATCGGCGAACTCGTCGCGCACGGTCCCCAGGTCGCCGATGGTCAGCACGGCACCTTCGGCCTGTTTGATCAGCGGCAACTCGGCCAGGTCGTCTCCCGAGGTGCGGCGATTGTTGCCGCGCAGCAGGACTTCCTGCGATTCGCCACGGATCGTACCGGCAGGCAATTCGCGGTTTTCACGGCGGATCACTTCGGCCACGTTGCCCAGCGTCAGACCATGCGAACGTAGTACAGATTCGCCGATTTCGACGTCGATCTGGTAGTCGCGTTCGTTGATGAAGTCGATTTGCGAAACGCCATCCAACTGCAGCATCTCGTCACGCACTTCTTCCGCGACGCTACGAAGCTGAAGCTGGGCTTCTTCGGTATCTTGTTCCGGACCAATCACGCCGACACGAATGGCCGGCCGGCGGCTCGTAACGCTGCGGACTTCAGGGTCTTCCGCTTCTTCGGGAAAGCTGGGGATGCGGTCGATTTCGGAGCGGACTTCATCGAGAACACGGTCCGGATTGCGAACCGAAGTTTCCAGTTCGATGATCACGCTGCCGGCACCTTCCGCCGCGATCGAGGTCACCTTCTTGATCCCGTCGAGCGAACGAACCGCTTCTTCGATCTTCTGGCAGATCCCTTCTTCCACTTCCTGCGGTGCCGCACCTGGATAAGGAACTTGGACCAGAATCATGTCGAGGTCGAAGTCAGGGAACGTCTCGCGTTTCATCTGCCAGAGAGAAAACGCACCTACGAGAATCGCCGCGACCATCAAGATATTCATGCCGGGCGCATTCGAGATCGCCCACTTCACGATGCCACGCATGGTTACTGTTTCACCTCCACCTTGGCACCATCAAAGGGTGCGGCCAAAGGAGAAACGACCACGCTTTCGCCTGGTTCCAGCCGGCCAGGGCCAGCATAGACCAGGGCGTTGGATCCTTCCGTCATCGCCACCGAAACCTGGCGGCGTCGCAGGACATCGCCATCGATAACCCATAAACGATTGCCTGGATAGACGGCCGAAATCGGCACGGCGACCAGTGGGGCACGAGGGGTCACGTGGACGTCGACTTGCACGTACATGCCCACCATCAGCGTCGGAACGTCGGCAACCAGGTCAACTTTGCCATCTTCTGAAATGCGACGAACCTGAAGTGGATTCTCTACCTGAACACGACACGGAATCATTCGCGTTTGCGGATCGATCTCGCCGCCGTCGTAACGCGACAGCTTGCCATCCCACAAATAAGTTTCGTTGCCGATCTGGTATCGCACAGTGACCGGAGTTTCTGGCAGTTCGTAGGCACCAAGCTGCTTCTGCTCGGTTGAACCGTTGGATGATTCCCACAGCCATTTCATCTGGTGAGCCTGCAGGCTGCATTTGATTTCGAGCTTCGAGGTATCGCGGATCGCGCAGATGGCGGTCCCTTGCTGCACGTAGCTGTCCTGTTCGACGTTGTCTTCCACGACAACCCCATCGATCGGCGAGGTAATCGTAGTACGGCTCAGTTTGAGCTGAGCCATGGCAATTTCCGACTTAAAGCGATCGCGGACATTTTCCAGTCGCGACTTCGAGGCACGCTGCAGGTTCAGTTGATCACGCTGCGATTGAAGCGAAGTCTTGGCAGTCAGTTCGGCACGCAAAGCTTCGTCGAGGCTGGCTTCGGTGGTGGCGTTTCGGCTGACCAGCGAACGGATTCGGTCGGCGGACCGGGTCTGGATGGTCAGGTTCTGTTCGGCGAGTTCGATCTGCCCTAAAGTCGACGCGATCTGAACGTCCATTTCCTCGATATTGCCGACCGCCTCGTCCAGGTCCTCTTGCAATCGCTCTAGTTCCAGTTCATAGTCGCGGCGATCGAGGAGGACCAATGGTTTGCCGGCAGAGACGACCCGGCCGATCCGCAACTGGTCCGATTTCTCGGTGACCCGGCCAGCAACCTCCGCCGCCAGTTGGATCTCTCGATACGGAACCACGACCCCGTCCACCTCGAAGGTAATGCCCGACTGGTGCGACTCGGCCGATTGGACCTCGACCAAGCGAATGTTTTCGTGTGGGGGTTGGTCCGATTCGGTCTTTGCCTCTCCCAGCAATAGAATGGCAGCAAAGCCGCCACCCACCAGACAGAGGGAGATGAGCGTCTTCAGAACCAAGCCCAGGATGCTAGAAAGCTTCGACATGAGCGACTTCTCGTGCAAAGATGAGGGCCGAAAAGGTGGCCAAAATTAGTTAGCTGCCTTAGAATGAAACACCTGTTTAACTCGATAGTATCTACCCAATCGGAAAAATTCAATCGCAACAATAGAGAATTCATGAGTTCGACGAGCACTGATGCGAAACAGCGCCTTTTAGAGGCGGCCATTCAGGAATTTGCCCTGCATGGATACGACCACGGAACGGTTCGCCGCATCTGCGGTAAGGCGGACGTGAACGTCAACGCCGTGAAATATTACTTCGAAGACAAGCGTGGCTTGTACATCGAAGCGGTCCGCGAAGCCCATCGAGCCCGGCATCAATCGTTCAAAGATGCGGGAAACGAAGCGATCGCGAGTGGCTTGATTCCCCCCGAGGATGATCCGGCAGCCCCTCCCCAGACTCGGCTGAAGGGCTTCATCCGGCAGATGGTGGCCCTGGCGATGTCGGCCCAGAATCGGGTCGACCATAATCACTTGCTGATCTTTCGCGAGATGACTGAGCCATCCGATGCGACACGCAACATCGTGCAAGAGTTCGTTCGTCCCCATTTTGAATTGCTGAATGAAATTCTGAAAGAACTTCTTCCGGAGGACACTCCGACCTGCAAAAGACACATGTTCGGGTTCACCGTGGTGGGTCAGTGCATGCACTACAAGTTGGCTGGCCCGATCATCGGCATGCTGATTTCTCAAGAAGAACGTCAGAAACTCACGGTCGAAGTAGTCTCGGATCATATCTTTCAGGTAGTGAGCTCAGCGGTCGAGCGTTTCTGTGAGTCCGATTCGGGTTGATTTTCCGAGTCCGATGCTGCACGCTGCTCGCTGGTTCCCTGCCCCTTTCTGATCTGTTGGGAGAGTGTTCATGCGCGGCGCGATTGTTGGTTGGTTTCTGTTAGCCCTGCTTGGCAATACGGCAGTCGCGGACGATTGGCCGCAATGGCTGGGCCCGGATCGCAATGGCGAGTGGAACGAACGCCGCATCGTCCGCAAGTTTCCGCGGAAAGGCCTTCCGCAAGAGTGGTCCGTTCCGGTGAGCGGCGGTTACAGTGGCGTGGCCGTGGCCGATGAGTATGCGTATGTCACCGATCGCGTGACCGAGCCAGAGCAGAAAGAACGCCTTCACTGCATCGACGTGAATACCGGCACAAAGCTGTGGACCTTCGACTATAAGTGCGCGTACGAAAACATCAGCTACACGGCCGGTCCCCGGGCAACGCCGCTGGTGAACGATTCCGAAGTCTACACCCTCGGTTCGATGGGCAACTTGTTTTGCCTCGATGCCATCACCGGCAGGAAGCTCTGGTCGCGCGACTTGGCGAAGGACTACAAGATTCGGATGCCGGTATGGGGCATCGCGGCCTCTCCCCTGCTCTGGAAAGACAATCTGATTCTGCAGATTGGTGGCGCGAAAGGGGCCTGCGTGATCGCGCTGGATAAAGATAGTGGCGAAGAAGTGTGGCGGAGCTTGAACGATCGGGCCAGCTATTCATCGCCGATCATCATCGACCAGGCCGGCCGGCCAACGCTGCTGGTGTGCACGGCTGACAGCGTCGCTGCGCTGAACCCACGTAATGGCGAGATCCGCTGGCGGTACCCCTGGGCACCTCGTGGCGAATTGATGCGCGTGGCGACGCCGGTGGTTCAGGGCGATCGGGCCTTTTTTACCGGGTTTTATGATGGATCGTTGATGCTGCGGATCAAGCAGGACGAGTTCGGCTACGAAGTGCTTTGGCAGCGGGCGGGCCGTTCCGAGAACGATACCGATGGGCTGCACTCGACGATCAGCACTCCGGTCTTCGACGGGAACTACATCTATGGCGTCGACAGCTATGGGCAACTGCGCTGCATCGATGCCGCGACGGGGGATCGCATCTGGGAAGACCAGACCGCGGTGCCGAAAGCTCGCTGGGCGACAATCCACTTCGTGAAGCACGGGGATCGCTACTTCTTATTCAACGAACGCGGCGAACTGATCATCGCGCGACTATCGCCGGAAGGCTTCGACGAGATCTCGCGAACGAAGATTCTTTCACCAACCCGGCAGCAACTATCGCGGCGTGATGGCGTTTGCTGGGCGTTTCCCGCCTATGCCGAACGCTGCATCGTGGCACGAAATGACGAAGAAGTGGTCTGCGTGAGTCTTGAGGACTAACGCAGCTTACCAGCTCTGCGAGTCTTGAATCGCTTGCTCGAGGATCGTCATCACCGTGTTAGGGTCGTATGGCTTGCGAACATAGAACCGAGCTCCGCTACGGCGAATGTCACGGATCGTTCCTTCGTTGCCGTTGGCACTCAGGATGATGATCGGGATCTCGCTAGTTTCGTCGTCGTCGGCCAGCTGCGAGCAAACATCCAGACCGCACACGTCCGGCAGATTTACGTCCAGCAAGATCGCGGCTGGGCGTTGTTTCAGCGCCAGACGAACGCACTCGCCACCTTTGTGGGTGACGATTGGATCGAAGCCGCGCTTCTGAACGAAGTGTGCAAGCGCTTCGCAAATATCAGGTTCGTCGTCGCAGATGAGCACCTCGCCTCGGTACTCCATTTCCGCGCACTGCTCTAATTCGGGAATCGCATCCGCAATCATATCCGGCCCCTGCCTGCGCATCACCCTGTTGGCTACAAAAAGATCTGGCTACCAGAAGCCTGCCTCATAAACGCGTGTTGTCAAAACGCATCGGTTGCGAAAAGACCACGTTTTGTAGCGGGGTGCGTGGAATAACCGGAAGACTCGGCCTGATCCGAAAACGGCTTACCGCTTGGTCCAGTCGATGTTGTTCAATTGACTTAAAGCCAATTGCAACGCGTGGGTTCCCTGACGACCGTGCCCTTGGGCTTTCACGGCCTGGTAGAGCTGTTCGCCCAATGCCAGGCCTGGCAGGGCGATTCCCATCTTACGAGCTTCCGACAAGGCGATGCCCATGTCTTTGATGAAGTGCTCGACGAAGAAGCCAGGGTCGAAGTTGTTGTTGATGATGCGTGGTCCCAGGTTGGAGAGCGACCAGCTTCCTGCGGCACCGGATGCGACGCTCTGCATGACCGTTTCCAGATCGAGGCCCGCCTTGTAGCCGTATAGCAGCGCTTCGCAGACACCGATCATGCCGGTGGCGATCAAGGTTTGATTGACCATCTTGGTGTGCTGCCCTGCCCCGGGACCGCCCTGACGGACGATCGTTTTGCCCATCGCTTCCCAGCAAGGTTGCAGCGCGGAAACCATTGCTTCGTCGCCGCCAATCATGATCGACAGCCGAGCTTCCTTCGCGCCAATGTCGCCGCCGGAAACGGGCGCGTCGATGCTGAACACTTCTTTTTGGCCGGCTGTCTCGGCGATCTCGATCGCCAGCGACGGCTCGCTGGTGGTCATGTCGACGATCACGTTGCCAGGCTTGCTGCCGGCCAGGACACCCTCTTCCCCCAGGATCACTTCGCGGACATCGGACGGGAAACCAACGATGGTGAAGACAACCTCGCTGGCCTCAGCCACTTGCTTCGGGGTGTCGGCCCATGTGGCTCCCTTGTCGAGTAAGCCTTGAGCTTTCGCTTGGGTCCGATTGTAGACCGTGGCCGCGAAGCCTTTCTCGATCAAATGGCCACACATGCTGCTGCCCATGACGCCGGTACCAATCCAGCCGATCTTGGTTTTTCCGGGAACAATCGTGGGGGCTGCCATGGTGTGATCTTTCATGCAAAGGGAGAACCGCGAGATCGATCCGCTCGAAACAACCCGCGAATAAATAGAAGGAACGCCGCGATCTGGTTGCCGGCGTTAGCGACGCGGAATTTTGGGGCGAGCCATGATTTCACCCAAGATGAACGCGTTGCGGACCTGAGCCGGATCGCGGAACATGGCGGCGATCGAGGCCGCGGCGTTCTGACCGGATGGCTTCGCGTCGGATTCGTCGTAGCTAAAGATTTCAGGTGTGTTTGCTTCTTCCGACTCGTGCACGTGATAAGGCTGGTCGCTGGTGGACGCAGGCTTCGCGGGAGTAGTCGGCGGCGTGGCTGGGCTTTCCAGCGTCGACTCCAGGTGGTGATCGCGTAACGATTCGTGAGCTGTCTGGGCCGGGACAATGTCTTCGTCTTCATCGTCAGCGGAAGTCGCCGGAGCATAGGCCGGTGAACCGCCACCGCGGCTTTGAGCGAGAAAATCGGCGATCTCGCGTTCCAGATCGGACTGAGGTTCGCGCTTACGTCGTCCGGGGTTCCCTCGGTCGTCCTGCACGGCTTGTCCTCCTAGAAACTTCAAGAGATAAGGTCCGAAGATAAACAGCACGACGATGCCGATTCGAATCAGCAGTTCGATCGCGTTCGCTTCGGCTATCAGATTCCAAAATCCCACAATCGGATCCCGGTATGTGGTGTTTACTTATTCGAGTTCGTCGAACCGCCGCTCGATATGGCGATCGACTTTCGCATGTCCGTGTCGGCCTGGACGTTTCGCAGCGAGTAGTAGTCCATGATGCTCAAACGACCGGTCTGGAAGGCTTCGGCGATTGCCTTGGGGACTTCCGCTTCGGCATCGACCAGCATCGAGCGAGCATTCTCGATCTCGGCCAGGTTCTCGCGTTCTTCCGCAACGGCCATCGCTCGGCGACCTTCCGCACGAGCTCGCGCGACCTGGGTATCAGCTTCCGCTTGATCGGCCTGCAAGCGAGCACCAATGTTTTCGCCCACGTCGATGTCGGCGATGTCGATCGAAACAATCTCGAAGGCCGTGTTGGCATCGAGGCGTCGCGAAAGCACCGCGCGAGAAATCATGTCCGGGTTTTCGAGCACTTCTGAGTGGGTCGCCGCTGAACCGATCGCACTGACGATCCCTTCACCAACGCGACCAATAATGGTTTCTTCGGTGGCACCACCGATCAGCTTCTGCAGGTTGGCCCGAACGGTAACGCGTGCCTTCACCTTCAACTGGATACCATTCTTCGCCATCGCATCGAGCGAAGTCTTCTTCGCGTTGCGAGGCGGGCAGTCAATCACCTTCGGATAGACGCTCGTTTGAACCGCTTCCAGCACATCGCGACCGGCGAGATCGATGGCGGTGGCTTCGCGGAAGGTGAGCTGAATTGTCTTCGCTTTGTTGGCGGCGATCATCGCTTTGATGACCTGCGGCACATTGCCCCCAGCCAGATAGTGGGCTTCGAGTGCTTTGCTGGTGATTCCGGACGAATCGCCCAGGCCAGCTTGAACGGCCATGATCTTGCCGCGAACGATCATCTTGGCATTCACGTTTCGGAACGACATCCCGATCAGATCGAGGATCGTGATCCCGGCACCGGTCCAGATCGACTGGATCCAAAGCCGGAAATAAAACGCCATGATGCCGATCATCAGCAACATGAACAGCCCGAGCGCGAGCAGCCCGAAGATGATCACGTTGTTCCACCAGCCGGCCATAAGTGGCATGTTTTCGAGGATGTGCATCGTGTGGGTCAATCTACCGAGGGGCGTGAGGTCGGATATCAGTCACTTGTTATGCCATTCTGACCGCGAAAGTCAAGCAAAGGGGTCGTCTTCGAAGATCGCATCGTTGCGGGAGGATAGCGACTCGGTTGGCTCTTCGACGACTGGTTTCTCTGGCTCGGCCGCGTCGTCGTCGACTCGGGAAACCATAATTCGGTTCCCTTCAACTTCCACGACTTCGATCAAATCACCCTGATCCGCGACAGGCCCGATGATCACGACGTCCCAGCGGCGACCATCGATCTCGGCGACGCCCCCAGGCAGCAAGCGACTTTGCGCGATCCCTTGGCGGCCCACGAGTTCAATCAGGGCATTCTTATTGGAATGAGCAATTTCATCGGTGGCAGAGTCGAGCAAAATCATCTTTCCAATTGGCGTGTGTGGCCAAACCTTCACCGCCAGGGCAATCACAAACGGAACGATCCCAACCGCAATGACCAGCAAGGCCGTCCCCATGCCGAAACTGCACTTCATGAAGCCATAGGTGACTGAACTGATCAGCATGACTGCCGCCAGAAAGCCCAGGACCCCAGCGGTTGGCAATAAGATCTCGAGGAATAAAAGTCCAAAGCCGGCCAGAAGCAGCAGCACGGCGATCATTTCAGGTGACATGGTCGCTCCCTGTTGGGTTCCTGGTCGTTAGGTTTTACGGCGCACAATCGCGTAGTTGCCGCGGACTTCGACAACTTCCACCTTGTCGCCAGGCTGGATGACGTCGCCATCGGAGGTCACGTTGACGATCTCGTGCCCGATCTTAGCTTTCCCGCCAGGTCGAAGCATCGTCACGGCCTGACCAGTGGTTCCGATCAAGTGCGTCAAATCGACGATCGTTTCACGTCGTCGAATTTCTTCCATGGTCTCTTCGTCAGGGGCTTCCAGAATCGATTCGTTCAGGTAAGGCGTTCTCGGCAGAATATGTTTCGCAAAGACTAACGCCGCTATGAACGCGGAGAACAGCACCAGGATGCTCGCCAGCGAATACGGAACTTGTTCCAGTTCGTAATCGGTGGTCGGCCAAATGAAAGTCTGCATCGCCAGGACGACCGCCGTGATCACCATCAATCCGCCCCCGAGTCCAAAGATGCCGAAGCCGGGCAGGACGAGCACTTCCATCAAGATGAAGACGATCCCGCCGACAAATAGCATTGCTTCCAGCCAGCCTGCGGTTCCGTTGAGAAAGCGGCTCCAGAAGAACAAGCCAAAGCACAGAGCGGCCACGAACCCAGGGACACCAATGCCCGGTGCCTTGAACTCGCTGATCATCGCAATCACGCCAATGAATAAGCAGAAGAACGCGAGGCTCGGACTCGCCAGGATCTCGACGAATTGATGAGCCCAGTTCTGCTTCGGTTCTTCCAGTTCGTCCGGCAGGCCATACCTGCGCGTGATGTCGGTAATGCTGGAAGCGTCGGAGTCAGCAATGCTCCAGTCGAGCGCTTGCTTGCCGGTCAGTTGCAAGGGAACACCTGCTTGGGTGATGAGCTCCCCTTGCTGCCATTGATCGGCATTGGGCAGTTTTTCAGCCTCAGCGACACTCAGGTATTTGGTCAGCGTCGTTCCGGGACGTTGGTAGCGGAACACTTCTAGGTTCGGATCGTTCATCGCTCCCCAGACCGACCACGATCGGCCTGCTTCTGGCGAGATCTTCGCCAAGTATTTTTCGAGGTCGCGACGTCCTTGATCGGTGTAAGCGTAGCTGCCGGTGCCCCCGAGCGAAGCGTTGGGAGCGATGGCGATCTCGTCGCAGGCCATGGCGATCAATGAGGCGTTCGAGGTCGCTTCGTCGGTGATCAAGGCCACGGTATGAACCGAGTCGGGCAGGCCCAGCAGGAAGTTGATCATGTTCTCGCAGGCAACCGGATCACCGCCAGGCGACTTCAGGTCGATCAGTACGAAGTTCGTGCCTTGACTGACGGCATCTTGAATCGAGAGGGCGGTCCGCTGAACCATTCGGTTGGAGATCTCGCCATCCATTCGGAATTGGGCCGCCTTCCATTCACGATCCAAGGCGATGTCTTGCGTCAGTTGGTTTTCAGGAATCCCCAGCAGCGTAGCGAGTTGCCGGGTGTCCTCGGTCACATGGCTGATCAACTGCAAGTCTTGCCGCAACTGATTGGCCGTCAGCAGCAGAAGCTGACCTTGGGCATTCAGTTTGTCGGAAGTGGCGACTTCACCATCCGCCTTCATGCGGGCGTACTCGGTGCCATCGACGAAGCGGCGACCGTTGACGCGATAGATCTCGAGCGCCGGGTCGAGCATGCCGAGCGCGAGTTCTGGCGGAAGGACTCCCCGGAAGCCGGCGATCTCTTGATAGGCCCGTCGCATGGTGTCGGAAATGATCGGCTCGTCGACGCCGGCATTGCCGAGCTGGGCATCGGGGTGCATCACAATCTGTTCGCACGCCAGAGGGATCAGGACTGCGTGTCCTTCGATCGGGCCTTTCAGGAAGGCGACCGTCTTCAGGCGGGTGGCTTCCTTCGAGGTCAGAAAGCGGGCCAACGCCAGGCTGCGTTCAAACTCGCTGCCGCGCGTCTGGCCGTTCGGCTTGCCTTCCAGTTCCAGAATGACGACCGGACGAGGATCTTTGTCAGTCAGCCGCGAGAGGAGCTTTTGCAGGCTTTGCTTGACGTCCGTATCGACCGTCCCCTTGATGGGCAACGGTACTCGAAGACGGACGCCAGTTAGCTTCGGGGCGGCTTCGTTGGCCTGGACCTCTCCCGCAGCCGGTGCGCCGTCTTGCTGAGACAGCCCCACCGAGGGGTAAAGAAAAGCGAGAATCGCCAGCAGAATGGCCTCTGCTCGCCAGATCCAGGTGCCGCGAGCTCTCAACATTCAGGGACCTATCTACGTGGGAAACGAACGCATGGTAACGCGTCGATATTTTCGAGTCACTGAATTATAGCGCGTAGCGAATGGGGGCAAAAGAAAATCCACCGTCCCGATTCATGAAAGAACCGAGAAGGTGGATATTAAGCGAATCGAGGCGGTTTAGGCGGAATACCGACTAGCGAGGCATTCCTTGGCCTGGACGGACCGCGTTGGCTGGGACCTGGCCGGGCTGTGCCATGCCGCCACCAGTCTGCTGAACGACACGTTGCCAGCCACTGGGTAGTTGAGGCTGGTAGAACGATCGCGAGAACATCTGACGCAGATTGTCCGAAATTCCACCTTCTTCGTAAGTCTTACGATTGTCGAACATGTAAACGGTACGCGAGTAGTTCGGCATGTTCGGCGGCTGAGCGTCTGGGTTGTAGTTCCGGTCGAACACTTCGATGGCGAACGGCAGGAACTCGGCTCGGTCGATCAAAATCGAAATGTAGCGATAGTCGGCCGCGTCTTGGGCACGCTTTGGCCAGGCTTCCAGCCAGTATTCGTTTGGATTGTTGGTCTGGTGAGGTGAAACTCGCAGGTAGAACCGCGACTTGATTTCGTCCTTCTTGGCACCGAACAGGAATGGCAGCGGACCGTTGGTGATCGCCTGGCCTTGCTGTTCTGGTGGGATCGGCCAGATCTTGAGTTGCTTGGCAGGCACATCGAACTCGAAGATCGACTTGCCATCGCACACCCAGTGCTCGTTCACTTCCGCTGGACGCAGGACGTAATCGGCTGGCTGGCCATCTTTCGGGGCGGCGTAATGCTTGATCGAAGTGACCTGGAACAAGCCTTTGTCTGGCTTTTCGTACTTCACGACCCCTTCGCTGATGCTTTTGAAGGTGTCTTTGTTCGGCGGACCAAAGACCGAGTCGTATTCCCAACGTTTGAAGTTGGCTTCGTAGTGATGAACCTTACTGCTGCGGAATTCCCAGTAGGCCAGGATTCCATCGATGTATTGTTCTTCCTGGGCGTTGATCTGGAACGGAGCCGGCATCATCTGAGGCTGACCGGCACCTGCGGCACCAACCACCATGCCAGGCTGTGGCTGAGCTTGGGGCTGCTGGCCATTCTGAGCCAAGCCAAGAGGCTGACCGTAGTTGTTCGGAGCTTGGGCGAAGCCGACGTTGCTGACCAGGCCTGCGAAGACCATGCACGCCGCGAGGAAGAGTCCATTCTTCATCGAGGATTTCCGCTTACGAGGGGGACCAATGAGGGCTGGTGGAGCCAGCCTTTGGAGATACGAGCCCGGATCGTAACAAATCGCCAGCAAGGGACCTAGATCGAATCTTCCACTGGGGCTAGCAACTGGTATAGCTGGTCAAAATGGGTTGCGATGTGCGTCGCGATATCAGCCCCTTCCACATCCTCGGGCGGCTTGCCTTCGGTGAAAAGAACACTGGGGCAACCGGCATTCTGGGCCGAGAGCAGATCCAGCAGATAATCCCCCACCATCACCACCTCGTCCACTTCCATCCGCCAGCGGCGACAGATTTCTTCGATCGCCCAAGGATCAGGCTTATGGGGACCATCCTCTCGGCAGATCACGATGTCGAAGTAATGCCCGATCCCCAGCCGTTTCAGCGTGTGCTCGGTGGTCGGGGTACTGTTACGCGTGACAATCGCCATGGGGCGACCTTCCCGAGCGAGGGCTTCCAGCAGGCGATCCGCCCCATCGATCAACGAGGCCCGATCGGCCCCTGCCATTTCGTGCCGATGAAGTATTTCTTCCTTGTGCCGTCGTTCGTCTTGGGGCAGCTCGACCAATTGCTCTAAGATGGGAATGCCAGCCTTGAGCCCCATTTCTGATCGCATGGCGGCAAAATCGAGACCGGAGTCGACTAAGGTTCCGTCCATGTCGAAGATGATGCCTTTGAGATGTGCCAGTGCGGTCATGGGTGCCTACGCGAAACAGAAAGTAAATAACGAATGGATGTCGCCGTCTTTGGAACCAAATCTTACGACCGAGAATTCCTGGAATCGGCTGCCGAAGGCTCGGAGATCCGATGGCACTATATCGAGCCACGTCTGACCGAGGCGACCGCCCCGCTCGCCCATCCCTTTCAGGCGATCTGCTGCTTCGTCAACGACGAGATCTCGGCCGATGTGCTGGAAGTGTTGGCCGCCGGCAAGACTCGCATGATCGCCATGCGATGTGCTGGCTACAACAACGTCGACTTACCGAAGGCCCACGAACTGGGAATTCAGGTCGCTCGCGTGCCGGCGTACAGTCCGTATGCCGTCGCCGAGCATGCCACCGGCCTTATCCTGACGCTGAACCGAAAGTACCACAAGGCTTACAACCGAGTCCGCGAAGGAGATTTCTCGTTGAGCGGCCTGTTGGGCTTCGATCTCAATGGCAAGACTGTGGGGGTGATCGGTACCGGCAAGATCGGGCAGTTGTTTGCCCGGATCATGCATGGTTTCGGCTGTGACCTTCTGGCTTACGATGTGAAGCCCGCCGACGACTGCGTCGCGTTGGGGGCCCAATATGTTCCGCTGGACGAGCTTCTCGCCAAATCCGATATCATTTCGCTTCACTGCCCGCTGCTGCCAGCAACGCGACATCTGATCAGCGGCGAGTCGATTGCCAAGTTGAAACCAGGAGCGATGGTGATCAACACTAGCCGTGGTGGTTTGATCGACACCCGGGCCGCCATTCAAGGTTTGAAGAACGGCCAGATCGGTTCCTTGGGGATCGACGTCTACGAAGAAGAGGCCGAGCTGTTCTTCGAAGACAAATCAGAAACGGTCATCCAGGACGATGTCTTCGCCCGGCTGATGACCTTCCCCAATGTACTGGTGACCGGCCATCAAGGCTTCTTCACGCAGAACGCCTTGCAAGCGATCGCCGAGGTCACCGTCGACAACCTGAAGCAATTTGATGCCGGCCAGCCACTAACCAACCAGGTGAAAGTGGACTAAAGCGTCACGCTCGCCAGTTTCAGGATGGTATCGAATTCCTTCTTGGTCACTGGCTGAACGGAGAGACGCGAACCTTTCCGCATCAGTTCCATGTCGGACAACGCTTTGACGTCTGCCAATTGCGGGCGTCCGAGTGCTTCGGGGAACTTCTTCTTCAGCTTGATATCGACCATGAACCAACGCGGGTTTTCAGGCGTGCTCTTGGGATCGTAGTGGTGATCGTTTTCATCCCACGAGGTGAAATCGGGATACGATTCCTTCACCACTTCGGCCACGCCCACGATCGACGGTGGGTCGGCGTTCGAGTGATAGAACAGCACCAGGTCGCCGTTTTTCATGTCGTCTCGCATGAAATTACGGGCCTGGTAGTTGCGGACACCGGACCAGAAGGTCGTCTTTTTCTTTTCTTTGGCCAGATCGTCGATCGAGTACGAATCGGGCTCCGTTTTCATTAACCAGTATTTCATCGTCGTTGCTATCACCGACTGCGGGGGTAGGTTTCGGGTGGACATTTTTAAGTTGCCGCAGCAACCGATAGAATAAACGACCTGGACGCTATCTGTCATGGGGCGGCAACCTGAGGTTGACTCGCGAGCGGCAATGCCCGACAACCTCCGCGTCTGCGCTTAGGTCCCTTGCGACGAGAACCTGGTTCGTGAAAAGCATTACGCGAAAATCCGACGAGTTTCTTGCCATCCCGATGTTTCTTGCGACGGTCGGGATGTTGACCTTCTTTGCGCTGACCGTTCAGCAGTACATGAGCGACGCCGATCAATCAGAAACGCTGCTTCTGGGATTTTTCTGGACGACACTCGCCTTCTTTCCCGTCTTCTGGCTGGAGGCGGTCTGGTACTTCTGGATCGATGCCCCCCGTCGCTGGCGTTCGCTGTTGACCTGTGTGGTGCCGCCGC
This sequence comes from Bremerella cremea, assembly GCF_039541315.1. Classification (GTDB taxonomy): domain Bacteria; phylum Planctomycetota; class Planctomycetia; order Pirellulales; family Pirellulaceae; genus Bremerella; species Bremerella cremea. The sequence goes on from NZ_BAABFZ010000004.1 coordinate 26,039, forward strand.
TGCGACTGGCTCGGCGAGATATGCAGTCAGGCACGCGGATGTGGTTGCCGATCTTGGGGTGGCGGCATGTCGACGACGACTTTCACGAGGAAGTCGATCGCGCGTTGAGCGTTCCGATGATCATCATCGCGATTGCCATCTTGCCGCTCTTGGTGGTCGATTACGTCTGGTCGGCGAAGATGGAAACCAGTGTTCTATTGCGAACGATTGTCGAGACCGGCTTCAGCGTGACCTGGCTGGCGTTCACGATGGAATTCATTGTGATGTTCTCGATCGTCAGCAAGAAGATTCACTACTTGAAGAAGCACTGGGTCGATTTGCTGATCATCTGCTTGCCGCTGGTCGCGTTTCTGCGTGTCTTCCGGATGACCCATCTGCTGCGGCTGCAGCAAGTCACCAAGGTGACCCGCGTCTATCGGATGCGAGGCCTCGCCCTGCGGGTGTGGCGTGCTTTGCTGGCGATGGATGTGATCAGCCGATTAGCCCGCGTCTCGCCGGAAGCCAAGATCGAGACGCTTCGGCAGTTGATCCGCGAAAAGCGTCGCGAGATTGAAAAGATGGAAGAGGAGATCACTGAACTGCAAGCGACCCTGAAGACAAGCGACCGCCCAGAGAAATCGGCGGCCGCATATTCCGAAGGGGAAGCAGCGTAGTCGCTACTTCGTTTTCAGCGGCGAGCGATCGAGCTTCGCCGTGCCGTCGAGCGTCTTCAGCTTCAGCCCGCGATACCAGACCGGATCGCCGTGATCTTGCAGCTTCAGTTTGGCACCTCGCGAATCGAGCGTCGCGCCTCGCTTCTTCAGTTTCTCGATCTCTGCCGAGAGCTTTGGATCGGTGTAGTCAATATCGACGACTTTCTCGCCATTGAGCCAGTGCTGGATGATTGTGCCCTGGCAGACGATGCGGCCCGTGTTCCACTCGCCCGGTTCTTTTGTGGCGTCGTGCGATGGGGCGATGCAGTAGTAGAGCGAAGCAGCCGTGGTGTCGGCGACCTTTCCGTTGGGATGACGCTCGTTGTCGAGGATCTGGTACTCGTACTGACCTGGGCGATAGTAGATGCCGCTGTTGCTGCCTGGGGCAACCTTCCACTGGAAACGAAGCTCGAAGTCGTCCGGCACTGGCTTCACTTCGTAAACGACATCGCCACCTTTGCCGGTACGCTCGATCACGCCGTCGGTGACTTTCCAGTTGCCGTTGTGTTTCCAGCCGGTGAGATCGGCTCCGTTGAAGAGAAGTTCAAAGCCGTCGGCTTTCTCTTCCGGCGTGAGTTGGTTGACAGAGTCTTCGGCCAGCAGAGTCGAAGCGACCGAGGTCAACAGAAAGAACAAGCCAAGTCGTAGGAGCATCGGTGGGACCTTTGTGAAGTTGAACGAGCAGGCAGGATAAAAACCCTGGACCTGCTCGTGAATCATCACAATAGGCCCTGGGCAATTAGCCCATCGTATGTTGCTCGAAGAGCTCTTTCAACTTTCGCGTGATCGGACCTGGCTTGCCGTCACCGATCTTGCGGTCGTCAACCTTCACCACGCCGATCACTTCGGCGGCGGTTCCGGTCATGAAGCACTCGTCCGCGACGTAGACGTCGTAGCGAGTCATCGTCTTTTCAAAGGTCGGAATGCCAGCTTCGCGAGCCAATTCCAACACGACGTCACGAGTCACCCCTTCCAGGATGCCGGCATCGGTCGGTGGCGTCAGCAGCTTGCCATCGCGAACAATGAAGATGTTGTCGGCGGTGCATTCCGAGACTTCACCCTTGTGGTTCAACATCAACGCTTCCAGGCAGCCTGCCTTGCTGGCCTCGATCTTGGCCATGATGTTGTTCAAGTAGTTCAGCGACTTGATCCGCGGCGACAGAGCGGTCGGATGGTTGCGGATGGTACTGGCCGTGATGATTTCCAGGCCGTTGTCGTAGAACTCTTGTGGGTAGAGCTTGATCTTGTCGACGATGATAATCGTCTGGGGATCTTTGGTCCGTTCTGGGCCAAGTCCCAGCGTGCCGGCACCACGGGTGATCACCAGGCGGATGTAGCCATCGGTGAACTCGCTCTGGCGAACCGTTTCGTGACAAGCCTCGATCATTTCGGCCGGGCTCATCGGGATTTCCAGGTAGATCGCCTTCGCCGAGTCGTAAAGACGGCGAATGTGCTGCTCTAGGCGGAAGATCTTCCCGTTGTAGATTCGTAGCCCCTCGAACACCCCGTCGCCATAAAGCAGCCCATGATCGAAAACGCTGATCATGGCTTCATCCGGAGCGAAAAACTTCCCGTTGATATAGACTTTGGCGGACATGGGTATGTTACGAGTGTTATCGGTTTGCTGGGTGGAAACTAGCATTATACCCTATTTCTGCGGTGGAGCCCTAGTGCCCTCAGTCCGCCTCAAAAGACTCGTTTCGGAAATTTCATACTTCCAGCCAGACAAGCCGAAAGTGCCGAGGTTCAGATCGAAAAAGAGAATTTCGCAAGCTTCCGGCAGGGGCCCTCACAATGGTGGTGCGAGGTGGAAAGAAAAAGGCCATTCAACAACTAGAAGTTGAATGGCCTTGTGTCCTGCTAAACGATATCGAGGGCTCGCCGGATCTCGGCTTGGACGACGTCGACTGGTTGGGTGCCATCGACTTCGACCACCAGCTCTTTGCGGCGGAAGATCTCGAGGACTGGCTTGGTCTTCTCGTGGTATTCCGCCAAACGGGTTGCCAGGGCTTCTTCCGTGTCGTCGGCCCGGCGGATCAGTTTGCCGCCGCAGATATCGCAGCGCCCTTCAATTTTCGGACGGTGATCGATCACGTTGAAGTCGACGCCGCAGTCTTCGCACAAGCGGCGAGCCAGCACACGCTTCTTGATCACTTCGTCCGGCACCACGATATGGACGACGGCGTCGATGTCGTAGCTTTCCAGAAAGAAGCCAGCCTGGTTGGCGTTGCGAGGGAAACCATCCAGGATAAAGCCGAAGTTCCAGTCGTGCTCTTGCAGGCGACGCTGGACGATTTCCTCGACGATTTCGTCATCGACCAGTTTGCCCGCATTCAGAATACGTTTGATCCGGGCAGCCAGCTTGGTGTGGTTTTTGATATTCCATCGCAGAATGTCACCCACCCCGATGTGCGCGAGATCGAGGTGATGTTCCAGCAGTTTGGCCTGGGTTCCTTTCCCGGAACCCTGTACGCCCATGAACACATATTTGTGCATGGCGACGTCCTTGCGAAATCGAATCAGGAGTGGGGTTTGCGACGGTTCGACTTTGATTGTAGCCCTTGCCGTGGATCAACGGAATCGGCAAATGAAATGAAAGTCGACTGGAAGTAGCGGTTTTCGCGAGCGACCGCATCGGCGGCTCTTCCTTTCTAGCGTCGCGCTACGTCGTCGTTGGCTGTTGGGGGATCGGCTTCGGTTAGAGACAATCGTGCCTGGTATCATCAATTCTGGGAGCGTGAACTCATTTCGCACGGGGCATGCCATAAAAAAACGGTGCCCTCCCCAGGGGAAGGCACCGTCTGAATATCGAAATTCAGGCTGTCGCTTACAAAAGTTCGCTGGCAATGTCTGCCAATTCGGAACGTTCTCCCTTTTCCAGAGAGATGTGAGCGTACAGGTCCTGACCTTTCATCCGGTTAATCATGTACGACAAGCCGTTGGAAAGGCTGTCGAGGTAAGGATGGTCGATCTGGTTGATGTCGCCCGTGAAGACGACCTTCGTGCCTTCGCCTGCCCGAGTGATGATGGTCTTCACCTCGTGCGGGGTCAGGTTCTGAGCTTCGTCAACGATCATGTACATCCGCTGCAGGCTTCTTCCGCGAATGTAAGCGAGCGGCGTGATGACCAGCTTTTCCTGCTCGAGCATGCGGTTGATTCGCTGGGCCTCTTTGTCGGTGTCATTAAATTGATGACGAATGACCGAGAGGTTATCGAACAGCGGTTGCATGTAAGGGTCCATCTTCGCGGAGATGTCCCCTGGCAGGTAACCGAGGTCTCGATTGGACAGCGGCACGACCGGTCGAGCCAGCAAGATCTGGCGATAGGCGGACGAGCATGCCAACGCCGAAGACAACGCGAGCAGCGTCTTACCGGTGCCTGCCTTGCCGGCGAGGGTCACCAGTTTGATGTTGTCGTCCATCAACGCTTTGATCGCGAAGACTTGTTCGGCGTTACGCGGTTTGATGCCGTACGGACTGTACTTTTCGATCCGGCGTAAGACCTGGTCTTCGCGATTGAACGTAGCCAGGACCGACTTCGAGCCATTCTTCAGCACGAAGTTTTCGTTGGCGAGCGGCTGGGCGACTTCCGGGAAGTCTTCCAACTGAACGTTGCCGGTGTCCTGGTAAAAGCGATCGATCTGTTCGGTCGTGATGTTCTCGAGAACACGACGCCCCGAATACAGGCTATCGAAGCTTTCGATTTTATCGTTGATATAGTCCTGGGCTTGCAGGCCGAGGCTCTTCGCCTTCATGCGAAGATTGGTGTCTTTGGTGATCAGAATGACCCGGCGATCGTTCACGTAGTGCTGAAGATGCAGGGCCGTGTTCAGAATGCGGTTATCAGGAGAGTCGTGAAGAAAGACTTGATGAAGACGGTGATCGAGTTCATTGGTGATGATGACTCGTAAGCGACCTTGATTCTCGCCGAGAGGGGCCCCTTCCTCTGAAAGAAGATCGCCAGTCATCTGATCGATTTGACGAAGAAATTCACGAGCCTGGAAATTGATGTCCTCGTTACCCTTTTTAAATCGATCCAATTCTTCAAGGACGGTGATGGGTAAGCCCACATCATGTTCCTCGAAATGTCGGAACGACCTTGCGTCGTGCAAGATAACGTTGGTGTCGAGAACGAAAAGCTTCAACTGCGTTTGCGCCGACTGACTAATCATGCGTTCTCCGTTGCACGGACCATGGGCACGCTAGATATGAAATGCCGAGTCGAAGGGCAACAGTGCGTACCCTCGTGGTCACAGTCCATTGCTGTGGTGGATTTTGCCTGAGCCGAGATGCCGCGAAAACCCCGCTTTTTTGATCTTGCGCAATTTTCGGGAAAATAGGCGGGATGCAGACAATAGCCGCCTGGGAGCAATTTCGTGGTCTAAGGAATTATACGAGGACCCTTCCCCAAGGACAGTTCGCGCCGCAAAGGGTTCGGCCTGGGGACCCTCGGTCGGTGGACTGACTGCGGAAAGAGGCTCGGGAAAACCAGGGCTCAGCCGTTGTTGCTGCTGCCGACTGGGCGGCCTGAACCAGGCTGGCCAAGGACAACAAATATGTCCAATACGCCTGCCATGATTCTGGTGCCGATTCGGAAGCGAACGCGTGTTGTTCCGCTCCTGCATTGACGAACCTTCCTGGAACCTTCGCCAGAACTTTGCCTCTCCGGAAAGTCACCCCAGGTGGATACCGCATTCATTGAAAATCTCTTGTCTTTGAGTTGCCGCTGGAATGGGGCCCGGTCTACAATCGCACTTAACATGGAAGCGGTTTCGCGGATCGTTGCGAAGTCCAAGTCGTGCAACTTTGGGACAGTAGAGGTTCTCAATGGATTATGCGTCGATTCTGGCTCGTTACATCGGCAGGGAAGTTAATGTATCGACCTTCGGCCACGTTCGATTACGTGGCGAATTAGCGGCAGTCTATGAAGACTGTGTTCGCCTGATTAATGCCTCCACTTCGCAAGAATCGGAGGACTCGCCATGGTCTAGCTCTGTGGCAGATTACTCTGATCAAGCCGGTACCGGGGATGGTGCGGAAGCCCTGGTTCATTTTCACCACATCGTGGCGATTCGCTGCACCGATGGTGACTTACTTGATTTGCCGGTCTTACCTGATTTCCAGACTCCGTCGTCGTTGCCGATGGCCGAGATTCAGTCTGCGGCGGTCGAAGAACCAACCCACGAGCCGTGGGAACCATTCTTAGAGATCGATCGGCTCACGCTCGAGATGGGTGGAAAGCTGGTCAAGCTGGTGCATCCCGATACGTCGGAGATCATGCAGCGGACTTCCGCAATTCGTTGCCACCTGGCGGACACCCTGGGCGTGATCATTCCGCGGCTCCGATTACGAGACTCGCTGGAACTGGGGGATCAGGAATATCGCATTCTAATCGATCAGTGCGAAGTCGCTCGTGGTCGCCTCGGGCCTGGTCAGCATCTGGCGCTCGACATGGGGACCTCGAGCGGGACCCTCCAGGGTGTGCGAGGTATCGATCCGACCTTTGGTGGTCCTGGCATCTGGATCCCAGCCGAGCAGCGTCAGGAAGCTGAACAACTTGGTTACCTGGTGATCGATCCTTCGATGCTGATTGTGACCCACCTGCAAGAGACGTTGCGGCGTCATGCCCACGAGATCCTGACGCTGGGGGACGTTCGCCAAATGCTCGAGCGGCTACGCGACCGCAACCCTGGCGAGTTCGACGAAATCCGTTCCAGCCCTGTTTCTGTCTCAGTGCTGCATGCCGTACTGCGGCGACTGCTGGAAGAAGGGATCTCGATTAAGAACTTCACCCGCATCGTCGAGATTCTGGCACTGCATGGCAGCCGCAATCAGGATGTGGAAACGCTGGTCAGCATGGTCCGCGTTCGTCTCGGTCGGCAGTTGATTCAGAAGTTCCTCGATCCTGATGGCCGTGTGCATGGTGTCGGGCTCGATCGAGATCTGGAAACATCGCTGCAACAAATGACCGAAGAAGATGCCGGCCGACAAATTCGTGGCTGGATGGAACGCATGGTCGACATGCTTCGCGATACGTTCCAAAGTTTGGACGAACAGCAGCGACCGGTGGCCATGATTGTGTCGTCGACGATTCGCTCGCGATTGTGGCAGATCTTGTCGCCGCACTTCCCACAAATCACGGTGCTCAGTCTGGCCGAAGTGCCACGCAGCAACGAGATCTTCTGGCAGTCGTTGATTTCGCCAGAAGAAGTCGGGGCGCTGGAACCGGCTGCCAAGCGACCTGCTCATGCGGCGGTCGCATCGGACGCTTCGTATCGCCCGAAAGGGAAGATGAGCGAACACATCGCCGAGGAATTACCACCTCGTCGACCACGTTAAACAAATGACCTCGGTCTCCCTGAAAGGGCGGCTCCGATTTTGGGATCGGGGCCGCTTTTTTTATTCTTCCAGCTTCTGAGGCTCTTCTTTCGGAACGACATACGAATCGATCACTTGCGAGTGACCGGGCGTGTTGGTGTAGGTCGTCGTCTGCCCGTTGACCGTCGTCGTGGTCTGGATGTGCATGTTCGCCTTCGCCCAGGCCAGCAGTTTCGTCTTCAGCCACTGCCGGCAAGGCGGGATCAATAGTGCGAAGCCCAAGGCATCGGTCAGCAGGCCTGGCGTCATCAGCAAAGCACCGGCACTGAAGATCATGGCGGCGTCGGCGACGGCACTTCCAGGCATCTGTCCAGCCGCTAGCTGGGCCTGAATTTTCTGCCATGTCGTGAACCCCTGGCTGCGTGCCAGCAAGGTTCCCAGGATGCCGGTAAATAGCACCACGCCGATCGTGACCAGCCAGCCCTCGTAGTGCGACAGCCACAGCAAGAGCGTCAGTTCTACGATCGGAACCGTGACGAACAACACCAGTAAGGTCGCGAGAATACGAATGGTAAAGGCTCCTAGGCCAGAAATGGAGTTCGGTTACTTGGGAATGATATCCACCAGGGTATTCGTCCTCAACTCGCTTCCCTTAGGGACGAATCTGAGCCATGGCGTCGACCAACGTGTCCAGGTGCTGCTGCGTGTGACCAAAAGAAAGACTGATCCGTAAGAGACACTCCCCTTCCGGCACCGACGGCGGACGAATCCCAGGGACCATTATGCCCAGTTTCAGCAGGCGAGATGAAAGGTCCATTGCCAGGCCTTCCGTTCCGACGATCACCGGAATGATCTGCGTCTGACTATCTCCCAGACTCCAACCCAGTTCCCGCAGCCGGACACGCAGTTGATCGGCCATCGCCAAGACAGCGACGCGGCGTTCCGGTTCCTGCTGAATGATTTCAAGCGAGGCCAACATCGCGGCGGCATTCGCGGCTGGGGCTGCCGTCGAGAAGATATAGGGTCGCGATCGATTTACCAGCCAATCAACGAGGGCACGGCTACCGACAACGAAACCGCCATGTCCACCGAGTGCTTTGCTGAACGTTCCGACACGAATCGGCACGCGGTCTTCGATTCCGTACTGTTCGCACAAGCCACGGCCCCGTTCGCCGAAGACACCGGTGGCGTGCGCCTCGTCGACCATCAGCATCGCTTCATACTTGTCGGCCAGGTCGGCCAGTTGATCGAGCGGAGCGACCGTGCCATCCATGCTGAACAACGTATCGGTGACGATCAATCGCCGACGAAACGTGCCACATTGCTTTAACAGGTTTTCGAGGTAGGCGACATCGCGATGAGGATAAACTCGGACCGTTGCTTTCGAGAGCCGTGTCCCGTCGATGATGCTGGCGTGATTCTTTTCGTCGCTGAGGATGACGTCGCCCCGATCGGTCAGCGCGTCGATGGTGCCTGCGTTGGCGGCGAAGCCACTGGCGAACGTTAAAGCCGCTTCCGTTCCCTCGAACTTGGCGAGGGCTTCTTCCAGGGCCGTTTGAGCTTCGCCACGTCCAGTAATCAAAGGGCTTGCGCCACTCCCCCACCCTTCTCTGGTAATCGCCAACTGCGCCGCTTCTTGTAGTCGCGGGTCCGCGGCGAGGTTCAGATAGTCGTTGCTGCTGAAGTTGAGCAGCGTGCCATCCTTCCAGGTGATGGTCGCTCCTTGCTGAGTCGCTCGGGTATGCACAGCACGGCGGCGCTCGAGCGAATTCAGCAGTTCAAGCTGTTCAGGAATCCAGGAGAGTGGGTCAAACATGCGATGGCTCTTCGATAATAGGGACGCCCCTCATTATCTCGTTGCCTGGCAGATGCATAAAGCGGGGAGGAATTCGCGGCGGAAACTCGTTACGAGTCCTTCAGTTTGTCGCGTAGCAACTGCACGAGATCAATTTTCACTTTGCCATCTTCCAGCTGCTTGCCGATTGCCTTGTTGGCCTCGCGGACCAGCTTTTCCTGCTTGCCAGAAAGCTTCTTGGCCAGCGTTCCTTCGAGCTGCTCGCCAATTTGCTCGGCGACTTCGCCGTGAGCTTTGCCGATGCGGTGGACATAGAATCGCTCGAGATCAATCTGCCCGCCGGTGACGTGCGGAGTTAGTTCGGCCGAGCCGAGCAGGCTGGCCATGTTCCATTTGCTGTCGAGCTGCACATCGAGACGAATCTTGACGGTGCCTTCGGCGACAACGCTCACGCCCAACAGGCGAACGCCCCGGACCCACTGTTGGTATTCGGCTTCCCCCTGGAATTGAACGCGGGCATGGATCTGACAGGTCGACCGAGTCGGACCGACGTTCAACTGTTCGATCCAGATCTCGACATGCTGCTTCGGATCTTCGATATGCCCCAGGTAGCGGACCCAGTCGCCATGGTTCTTTGCTTCGCGGACCCGTTCCAGCCGCAAGTCGTTCCACTTGCCACGAACTTTCAGCCGCTTGGTGAAGTCGTGGGTTTGGTTCCAATCCGATTCATCTTTGAACGAATTGGGGAGCGACCGCCGGACTGCATCTTCCAGAATGGGGGACAGAAGTTTCTCGATATCGGCCTGAGGGGCAGCTTTCACGACAGCCGGAACGCCAGCGCTGATGCCGACAACAAGCATCGCCACGATTCCCCAATTTCGTGCTGGCATCGTCGGTTCCCCCAGAAAAGTGTGGTGACTTCTAACTGTTTATCGCACTTTTCTCGATTTGGTTCGCAAGAATTCTCTAAAGTCGGACGAACCGGATTGGCACGAAAATGCGAATTCTTCTAAGATTCCGTCCCAATCCTCGGACCATTTCTCTACTTAGCTATCGTGACCTGGCGAATGAACGGACTCATTCCAACCTGTAGTCGACGTTATTTCGCGGCATTGCTGGCGAAGACCATCGCGATGCTAGCAGTCGGTATGATGATCGAAGCGGCCGAAGGTGCCGTGCTGGATACCTGGTATTCGGACGCCCAATTGAACGACGTCGCGTTTGTCGACGATCGGCATGGGATTGCCGTTGGCGACCATGGCACTATCTGGCAAACCAGCGATGGCGGCGAGCATTGGGACACGATCGCTTCCGGCACCGACGCTCATCTGCATGCGATTCATTTCACCGACCCGCAACGCGGCTGGGTCGTGGGGGGCTTTCAGCAGCCTTACAGCTCGCAAAGTCGCGGTGTCGTGCTTCGCACTTCCGACGGCGGCATGACCTGGGAGTCGATGCCAGAGCAATCGTTGCCTAAGCTGACCGGTGTTCGCTTTCAAGATAGCCGGCATGGCTGGGCGGTCGGCAATCGATCGAACATGTTTCCGACAGGTCTGTTTGAAACGGCCGATGGTGGCCGTAGTTGGCGAAGTTTGCCTGGCACCCAGTCGACACGCTTCCACAAGATGGCCACCCTTCCCAGCGGCGAACTACTGCTGGCCGGGGCGGAAGGGAATGTCTCGCTGGCTGATCGCGGCGGGATCCGAGCTCCCAGCATCTCGGCCGATCCTCTGCGTGACTTGCAAGATATCGTCGTCGCCGGCAGCAGCAACGCGACCGCGGTTGGCGAAGGTGGTTTGATCCTCAACAGCACCGATTCTGGCACTACCTGGGAAGTTATCGCGCCGGACCCTTTGTCGCGAACCAACCGCCAGGTGAATTACTTCGCCGTCGAACGCTTGGGCAAGTTCATCTGGATTGCTGGCGACCCTGGCAGCTTCGTACTCCACTCGGCTGATGGCGGCGAAACGTTTTCAGTACAGAAGCTTCCGACCACGGCGACCATCAAAGGTTTCTTTTTCCGCGACGAAAATCGGGGCTGGGCTGTTGGCTCGCTCGGAACCATTTTGATCACGACCGATGGGGGCAAGACCTGGAAGCTCCAGCGGCAAGGGGGCGAACGCCTGGCCTTGCTCGGCTTGTTCCACGATCCGTCGATCGTCCCTTACGAACTGATCAGTCATCATGCCGGCACCCAGGGATACCTGACCGGTGTCGAGATCGTTAATCGACCGAAACACCAGACCGGCCAGAAGCGACTTCCGCTGCACGACGCAATGGTGCACAGCGGTGCTAACGTCGGCTACACCGCCTGGCAGTTTCCGACCGACGACGCCCAATTGATGGTCAGTGGCAACAAGCTGGTTGCCGGCTGGGATGCCGTGAACGACGGTCAAGGGCTGGCGGCAATCGAAAGCTACCTGGTTCAGCGGATTCGGCAGCTTCGACCGACCGTGGTCGTAACTGACTTCGCCGATCCGACTGGCAAGCAGCCTCTGGCGTACCTGGTGAATCAGATCGTGTTGCGAGCGATCGAGAAGGCTGCCGATTCGCAGAACTACCCGGAACAGATGGAAGAGCTGAACCTGTCGACCTGGGCGGTGCCTCGTGTTTGTAGCCTGGTGCCGGAAGGTCAGAACGGGTTAATCACCCTGAATACCACCCAAATTTCGCCGCAACTGGCGATGTCGATCTCAGAGCATGCTGGCGTTTCCCGAGGGATCGCCACCGGAAAGCTCTCCGATGGTCCCTCGACGGTGGAATTGAAGCTGATTCAAACCTCGGGGCTGCTGGAAAATCGTTTGAGCGATATTTTCTCCGGGCTTTCGGTTCCGCATGGCAAAGGGGCTCGGCGTTCTCCGCAGCAGATGCCGATCGTCGATCTCGCCAAGCTGCAGCGGACTTCGCAGAAGCGTCGCAACATGATCGAGATGATCAACCACGCGGCAAGCGATCCGGAACGAGGTGCCCTGTTGTTGGGGCAGATGCTTCGTTTATCGGAAGAACTTCCCCCGGCCCGGAGTGTTGAAGTCCTTTCGCATCTGGCGGCCAAGGCGAATGAAAACGGCAACTTATCATTAGCCGCAGACATGCATCACCAGATTGTCAGTAAGTTCCCAAGCCACGTGCTGGCGGAAAACTCGGCGGCATGGCTTTTAGGGTACTACGCCAGTGCCGAGATCCAACGAGCCCAGAAAGGGACCGTCGAGTTCGCCGCGCCGACGGCGACCGAAAATGAAGCCCCGCCGGAGGAAGAAGAGGCAGAAAGCGAAGTCGCCACGGTCTCGTTCAACGACCCGACCAACTTCACCAAGCCGACCAAACCAGGACAACGGGCAGGCGAGTTGATCGCCGAACTGAACCAAAAGATGCCTCACGTGCTGACCGATCCATCGCTGGCATTTTTGCTCGAACGATTGCATGCCGAGCAAGGCTTGTCGCGGCAGGGCGAGTCGTACGTTCGCCGGTTGTTGAATCTTGGCCAGGACAATGCCTGGTGTCGTCGAGCCCAGTGGGAGCTGGTCTTGGGACGCGGTAATGCCCGGATCGATGCTCCGATCATGGCGGCCAGTTACACCGAAGAAAAGCCGATCCTCGATGGCAAGTTAAATGATCGCCTCTGGCAGACTGGTCGGCCACAAGACTTTCTGGCGGGAACGACTTCGCCAGAGCGCGGGGCTCCTCCGGCAGCGATGATGGTGGGATACGACAACGAGTTCCTCTACTTTGCCGTTCGCTGCATGAAGTCGAAAGGCTTCACCTACGATCAAGCCGGCGACCAGCCTCGCCCGCGTGATGCCGAACTTGCCCAAAGCGACCGCGTGCATCTGCTGTTGGACCTCGACCGTGACTACGCAACCGCTTATCGCTTTACGATCGATTATCGAGGGATGTCGGCCGAATCGCTCGCGGGCAATCGAAGCTGGAATCCTCGTTGGTTCGTCGCGGCAACCCAGGATGCGAATACCTGGACTGTGGAAGTGGCGATTCCGTTGAGCGAACTTTCCGCTCAGAATCTGCATGCCGGTGATACCTGGGCGATGGCTGCGCAGCGCGTGATTGTCGGTGAAGGGACCGAAGCATGGCCATCCTCGGCGGTTTATGAACTGGGACCGAGCGAGTTCGGGCTCTTGCAATTTCATTAGATCCCCCTAGAACCAAGCGAGTAGGTTCTCACGTGTTTCCTTCTCGCAAATGGCAATTGGTGTGGCATATCTGATCGGTGTCGACGAAGCAGGCTACGGCCCCAACATCGGGCCGCTGGTGATCGCCGGCACTCTCTGGCGAATCGATGACACGCACGACGATCTGGCCAAGCTCGATCTTTACGAGTTGCTTGGCGACGTCATTGCCCGCAAGCCGAAGGCAACCCACCTGGCGATTGCTGACTCGAAGGCGATCTATGGCAAACGGAATGATCTGTCGCTGCTCGAAGAAGCGGTCCGGGCCACCGGTTCGCATTTGTCGCACACTTTTCCTATCTGGGATGGTGTGTGTGAGCCTGATTTGAGCGACGACCGGCCGGTCGGACTGGCTCCCTGGTACGAAGGCTGGATTCACGCCGCACCGAAAGAAGACGTCGCAACGCGAATTGCCGAGCGAACCTCAGGCTTCGCCGACTGCTGCGAGCGAACCCAGGTCGCCGTCGAAGAAGTCCGCACCGTCTTTCTGACCGAGAAAGCTTACAATGAGCGACTCCATGCGATCGGCAACAAGAGCACCGTTCTCTCGCATGCCTCGCTCGGGCTCGTGCGTCGGTTACTCGAGCGTGTCGCAGGCCAGGGGCCCCAGGCAGTGCGGATCGTTTGCGATAAGCATGGCGGGCGTGACTATTACGGCGGACTGCTGCAGCACTTCTTTCCCGAGACATGGTGGAAGATTCTGGAAGAGTCGCGCGGCGTGAGTCGCTATTACGGCGAAGTCGGATCTAGCGAGGTGACGATCGAGTTTCGTTCGAAAGGGGAAGGCTTTCTGCCGACCGCGCTGGCTTCGATCTACGCTAAATTCCACCGCGAAGTCGCCATGCAGGCGATCAACCGATATTGGGCAGATCAGGTGCCAGGGATCGTCGAAACGGCTGGCTATCCGGTCGATGCGGCTCGCTTTGCCAGTGATACGGAAAAACGCCGCCAAGAGCTGAAGATTCCGTGGGAAACCTTCTGGCGGCTCAAATGACGAGCGAACCGCTCGTTGTCCGAATGGGTCTTGGGTAATAAAATAACCAAAGTATGTGAAAAATCAGCCGCCTTCTTTTAGGCGATCGAACCCCAACAGAACCACCGATTCATGGCCACTTTCGACGTGGAGTCGCAATTGGATCTCGAACGCATTCGGGCCGATTTCCCCATCCTGCACCAGGTTGATGACGAGAACAATCTGCTCGTTTATCTCGATAACGGGGCGAGCAGTCAGCGTCCCAAGTCGGTGATCGATTGCCTAACCGATGTCTATCAAAGGTATTACGCGAATGTGCATCGCGGGGCGCATCGGCTCAGCGGTGAATCAACCGATTTGTTCGAGGTCGCTCGGAAGGCAACCCAGCGGTTTCTAAATGCCGCTTCCGAGAACGAAGTGATCTTCACCAGCGGGACCACGATGGGGATCAATCTGGTCGCGAGAAGTTGGGGCGACGCCAATCTTCAGACGGGCGATGAGATCTTGCTGACTGAGATGGAGCATCACTCGAACCTCGTTCCCTGGCATCAGTTAGCTCAGCGGACCGGGGCGGTCATCAAGGCGATTCCGATCACCGAAGATGGGCAGCTCGATCTCGACTTCCTGCCGAAGCTGCTGACCGAACGAACCAAGATGGTGGCCTTGGCGGCGGTCTCGAACGTTTTGGGAACGATCAATCCAGTGGGCCGCGTGGTGGAAGCCGCCCATGCGGTTGGTGCCAAAGTGCTGGTCGACGCCGCCCAGGCAGTCCCGCACGAAGCGATCGACGTCCAACGCTGGGACGCCGATTTTGTTGCCTTCAGCGGACATAAGATGCTTGGTCCATCGGGTGTGGGCGTGCTGTATGGCAAAGAGTCAATTCTCGACGAGATGCCACCATTTTTAGGTGGAGGCAGTATGATCGATATTGTCGAGATCGACCGCTTCACGCCTGCCATGTTGCCAGCCAAGTTTGAAGCCGGGACCCCTCCGATCGCCGATGCGATCGCAATGACGCCGGCGATTGAATACCTCGAAAAGGTTGGTCTTTCCGCTATCCTGCAGCACGAACAATCGTTGGCTGCATATGCCCATCAGTTGCTGGCCGATGTGCCAGGGCTGCGGATTCTGGGGCCTGACGTGACGAAGAAGGCTGGTATTGTCAGCTTCGTGATCGATGGTCTGGCGGCTAGTGACATTGCCACGTTCCTGGATGGGCGTGGAGTCGCGGTTCGCGAAGGGCATCACTGCACGTTGCCTCTGCATAAGAAGCTGGGAATCAGTGCCAGCGTTCGCGCCAGCTTCTATCTGTACAATACCCGCGAAGAGGTCGAGAAGCTGGCCGATGCCGTGCGGACCTCGGTCGATTTTTTTGGCTGAGAGTGGGTTGGCTTACCAGACTGACGTCGGTCAATCGGCTAGGATAAAGACTTAAGCAAAATCACCTTCCTCATTAAGGATCTGGGAGAACACCGCACATGGCTTCCAAGGATTACTCGCGTCGCGACTTCCATAAACTCTCTGCTGCCGCCCTGGGTGGCATGATGTCGATCGGAGCCTTGGGGTGTGGTGGTGAAAAGCCGGCGACCACCGGCGAGTCGGCCGAAACGACCGAACCCGCTTCGAGCGACGAAGTAACTTCCACCGTCGCCAAGCATGCCTGCCGCGGCTTGAACGAGTGCAAAGGCCAGGGCGTCAAGGGAAGCAATGAATGTGCTGGTGCCGGCACATGTGCCACCATCGAGCATCACATCTGTGGCGGCCGCAACGAGTGCAAGGGACAAGGTGGCTGCGGGAAAACGCCTGGCTTCAACGAGTGCAAAGGCAAAGGTGGTTGCCACATCCCAATGTCTGGTGGCATGTGGAAGAAGGCCCGTGAGTTGTTCGAAGAACGGATGAAGGAAAAGGGCGTCGAATTGAAGCCTGCTCCGGAAGCCGCCGCTTAGGAACCAAAGCAGTACCATGCCTCAGCCACGGCTTGGCTTCGAGAATCTAGGTTTAGGGGTTGGATTGCGCGCCCCGCATTTTCACCACATTCTCGAAACGCAGCCGGCCGTCGATTGGTTCGAGATCATCTCCGAGAACTACATCGACTCGCAAGGACGTCCTCGATACGTCCTCGATCAGGTCGCCGAACGATACCCCGTCGTCATGCACGGGGTATCTCTCTCGATTGGCAGCACCGACCCGCTCGATTTCGATTACTTGCGAAAGCTGAAGACATTGGCTAGCGAGATCGAAGCTCGCTGGATTTCGGATCATGTCTGCTGGACCGGAGTCGCCGGTAAGAACTCGCACGACCTGCTACCGATTCCGTACAACGAAGAAACGCTAAAACACGTCGCCCAGCGTGTTCGCCAGGTGCAAGAGTTCCTCGAACAGCCGCTCGTTCTGGAAGACCCCAGCAGCTACGTGACCTTCGCTAACTCGACGATGGCGGAGTGGGAGTTTCTGACGGCCCTGACCGAAGAGTCCGGCTGTGGACTGCTGCTGGACGTGAACAACGTCTACGTTTCCGCCGTGAATCACGACTTCGATCCGGTCGAATATATCGAGAATCTTCCGTGGGAAAGCATCGTTCAGCTGCACCTGGCGGGGCACACGAACATGGGGGATTACTGCATCGATACCCACGACGGTCACGTGATCGATCCGGTCTGGCAGCTCTATCGATTGGCCCATGAGCGCACCGGAGGCGTTTCGACGCTATTGGAGTGGGACGCCAATATTCCTGACTTCGACACGATGCATGCCGAAGTGCTGAAGGCCAAGCAGTTGATGCAGGGAAAGCCGATCACCGGCGATCTACCTGCCACGAAGCCTTCCACCAGCGTGCCCCATCCGCCTCACCGGATCGAGCACGAGGTGAACTAGCCCATGGCCTGCGATTCGCCGAAGCCTGTCGATCTGCCGGTCTTGCAGCAATGGATGCAGTCGGTCATCAGCCATGTCGGTGGCGTGGTCGAAGGAATTGAAGACAACGAAGCTCGCCGGCTGATCGATGTCTCGACCGAAGAGATTGAAGCGATCATCACGCCGAGCCGAAGGCGAAGCAGCATCCAGCGTTTGGAGGTTTACGCCAACGCTTACTATGCCCGGCTGGTTGAATGCTTGAAGTCGATCTTCCCTGTTTTCGCGCAGACGGTTGGCGACGAACTGTTCGACCAGTTCGCGATCGCTTATCTACAGCAGTACCCCTCGCGAAGCTATACGCTCGATCGCCTGGGAGATCACTTTCCGCAGTTCCTTCGCGAGACCAGTCCCGAGGCGGAAAGTCCTGGCTTCGAGCAGTTTCTGGTGGAACTAGCCACGATCGAACGTAGCATCGACGATGTCTTTGATGGGCCTGGCGTCGAAGGGAAAGAGGTCATCACGGCCGCTGATCTGGAAGGGATCTCGCCCGACGATTTCTGGCAGGCTCGGCTGATGGTGGTGCCTTGTCTGCGCTGGCATCGCCTGACGTTTCCGATCAACGAATTTCTCAGCCAGGCCCGAACGCAGCCTCAGCCTGATGTCCCAGAGGCGTCTCCTTCGTTCATGGCCCTCACGCGACGCGACTTCGTGGTGCGACGCGTTCCGTTGACTCACTTTCAAATCGAGTTGATTTCGAGGCTGGCCGCTTCGCTAAGCGTGGGGGAAGCGATCGAAGACGTTTTGAATCAGCTTGGCGAACCAGACGATTTGCCAGGGATGATAGCATCCGCCTTCCAGAAATTTGCCACCGAGCAGTTCTTTGCCGCGATAAGTTCTTAACGCCAGCGAATATACCGAAAGTGCATCGTCGCACTGGCGGTGATTTCGTCACGGTTTACCGGCCATATTGGTTCCATTGGGGGGCCATCGTTGGGCCAGAGAAAGCCGTCTGATCAGATCCCGACAATGGGTAAATCTTATGTAAGAAGCGGGAAAAGGGAGGGGGAATAGGCGGCACCGCTGCTTGTGATCGCCGGGTAAGCCCCTACAATCAATGAGTTACTTCGAGGTGTCGATTCGTAGACACCGAAGATTGGCGGGGTAAACCCTTTCGGTGAGCCCTTTCCTTGCCCGATCTAGATCTTCGAGGGCCGCAATGGCATTGGTTAGCTGGGTTCGAGGTCGCGTCTTTAACTTCGTTCACCGTAATAACTTAGTATATAACACCTGCTGGGAAGATCCGCGTCTTGATCGTGTCGCCCTGCAGATTCAACCACACCACAACGTGATGGTCATCACGTCGGCCGGCTGCAACGCTTTGGACTATGTCCTGGCGGGTGCGAACCATGTGTACGCCGTCGATATGAATCCACGGCAAAATGCGTTGCTGGATCTGAAGAAAGCAGCCATCCAGAACCTGGAGTATGAAGACTTCTTCTCCATGTTCGGCAAAGGCCAGCTGCTGAACTTCAAAGACACCTACAAAAATCAGCTGCGCAGCTCGCTGCCGGAGTGGTCGCGAAGTTACTGGGATCGCAAGATCAAGTACTTCCGCCCCCGCAAACGCCGCAGCTTCTACTTCCGCGGAACGTCGGGTGCTTTCGCCAAAGTGGTGAACATGTACGTCGACAACGTGCTGCGGATGCGCCCTCAGGTGCTTGAACTGCTCGACGCGAAGTCGCTTGACGAGCAGCGCGAGATCTTCGAGGTGATCGATCGCAAGCTGTGGACCGGTCCGCTGAAGTTTGCCATGAGCCGCGATACGACCTGGAGCCTGGTCGGTGTGCCACGTGCCCAGCGCGAGCATCTGGAAAAGCAGTATGCCAACGGCATCGTCGACTTCGTCCAGGACAACATGCGAGCGGTCTTCGCCGAGTTGCCAATCCACGATAACTACTTCTGGCGAGTCTACGTGACCGGCGAGTACACCGAGACTTGCTCTCCGGAATACTTGAAGCCTGAAAACTTCCAGAAGCTGAAGGACGGCCTGGTCCATAAGGTCAGCACGCACACCGATTCGGTACAGCACTTCCTGGAAAAGCACAACGACCATCCGATTCATCGGTTGGTGCTGTTGGACCACCAGGACTGGTTGACCGACAAGCTGTACTTCGCCCTGGTCAATGAATGGCAAGCGATTGCCAATCGCATGGAAGGTCAGGAAGATGCCCGCATCATCTGGCGTACCGGCGGTTTGAATACCGACTTCGTCGACGAAGTCGAGATCACCCACAAGGGCCAGAAGAAGCAGGTGGGCGAACTGCTGACCTATCACCAGGAACTGGCGGACGAGCTTCACGTCAAGGATCGCGTCCACACGTACGGTGCCTTCCGCATCGCGGACATCGCGGCCTAAGACCTAGCGGCCCTCGTCAGGGTGAAACGATCCAGGCGAGGGCATGACGAGCAACTAGTGGAGCATCGGATGAGCCTCGCTTCGGATCTCAAAGTTCTTTATCACCTGGCCGTGAAGCCGGTGCGTGGCGACAACCACGCCGAGCGCCTCGATAGCTTCTACAGCGGACAAGCGGGTGCCTACGACGACTTTCGTAAGCGTCTGCTGAAAGGTCGAGAGGAAATGTATCGCTCAATCGATCCGCCTCAGGACGGGGTCTGGGTCGATATGGGTGGCGGAACCGGATCGAACCTCGAATTCATTTCAGATCGCATCTCGAAGCTGAAGAAGGCCTACGTCGTCGACCTGGCCTCGTCGCTGCTGAAGGTGTGCGACGACCGCATTCAAGAGCGTGACTGGTCGAACGTCCAAACGGTGGAAGCCGACGCGACCACATGGACGCCGGAAGAAGGCTACGCCGACGTGGTGACCTTCTCGTACTCGTTGACCATGATTCCTGACTGGTACGCGGCAATCGACAACGCGCTGCGGATCTTGAAGCCAGGCGGAACCATCGGTGTGGTCGACTTCTACGTTTCGCGGAAGTTCCCCGACGATCAACTGACGCGACACAAGTGGTTTACGCGTAGCTTCTGGCCGGTATGGTTCGCGTCGGACAACGTGTTTCCGTCACGCGATCACCTTCCCTATTTGCGTCGTCACTTCGAAACGGCCAAACTGGAAGAGAACCGCGCCAAGGTGCCGTACCTGCTGTGGTTCAAGACTCCCTACTACATCTTCACCGGAACCAAACGCGAAGCGTAGGGTTGGTGCAAGTGAGCAGGTATCCTGACGCACCGCCTTGTTAAAAAGGCAATTCCGGGTCAGAGCAGCCGAACTTTAGAGAACGAAACAGCAAAGCTAATGGCGAAATCGGTCCTCTCTCCATCCTTCCTGTTTCAGTATTCGGTCCCCTTTACCTACCGGGAAAAGATCTGGCACGATCGACCGTTAGGTTACACCGATGACTATAAGCTGCGCGGCTTTGGCGAGCTTGATAGCCGGAAGCAATTCGCCGACGTCCGTGGCGGCTGGAACGAACGGGGCATTTCGTTCTCGGTCCTGGTTTCAGGAAAACGCCAGCCGGTTTGGTGCCGTGAAAGCCGCGTCGATGAAAGCGATGGCTTTCAGATCTGGATCGATACTCGGGCCACGCATAATGTGCACCGGGCAACCCGGTTCTGCCACCGGTTTGTCTTTCTGCCGATTGGCGCTGGCCCTAGCTATCGGAATCCGGTGGGCGATCAGTTGCTGATCAACCGTGCCCGCGAGAACGCCAATCCGGTTCGTCCCGGCGACTTGCGTGTCCGAGGAACACTCACCAAAGATGGTTACTTGTTGGAGTGCTGCGTCCCGGCGACCAGCCTCACCGGTTACGACCCGAGCGAATACGACAAGCTTGGTTTCTTCTACGCGGTGATGGATCGTGAACTAGGCTGGCAGACGCAAAGCGTCAACACGCAGTTCCCCATCGACGAAGACCCCAGCATCTGGTCGACGCTGGAACTGGTCGGTCGCTAAACAATTCGCCGGATGGTCTTAGAAGTCGCGTAAGATTTCGACCGCCGCGTTCTTTCCGCAGGCACCCATCACGCCGCCACCAGGATGACTGGCCGCACCGCAAAGGTACAAGCCACGCACTGGTGTGCGGTGATCGGCCCAACCTGGCACTGGCCGCATCGCGAAGAGCTGATTGAAGTTCATAGCACCCTGCATAATGTTGCCACCGGTCAACCCATAGGTTCGCTCGAGATCCAGCGGCGAAAGTACCTGGCGATGCATGATCGCACCAGGCACGTTCGGGGCGTACTCGGCAATCTTGGCGACGCACGTGTCGGCGAACGATTCTTTGATGTCGTCCCAGTTGGCATCGCGAAGTTTGTAAGGGGCGTACTGCACGAAGATCGACAAGATGTGCTTGCCATCAGGGGCGATTGTCTTGTCGACCGACGTGGGCATCGTCATTTCCAGGATCGGTGCTTGGCTCGGGCGACCATACTTTGCGTCGTCGTAGGCACGTTCGATGTAGTCCATCGTCGGCGAAATGTGCATCGTGCCATGATGCAGCGGACTGATGCCTTCGCCGGGGAATGCGGTGAACTGCGGAGGCTCGGCCAGGGCGAGGTTGATCTTCGCCGATGCCGAAGCGTAGTCGATGTTCGAGATCGCTCGCAGGAACTCGGGCGGCAGTTGATTCGGCGTCAGGAACTTGCGGAAGGTGAGATTCGCATCGACGCTCGACGCGACTACCTTTGCTTCGTAGCTGGTGCCATCGACCAATTGAACACCTTCCGCGCCGCGATCACCCACCAGAATCTTCTCGACGGGGGCTTCCCGCACGATCGTCACGCCGAGCTCTTCGCAAGTCTTGGACAACGCCGTGGCGATGCCACCCATGCCCCCTTCGACGAAGCCCCAAACGCCGCGTTTGCCGCCTGCTTCCCCCATCACATGGTGGAGCAGCACATACGCCGTGCCAGGTGCCGAAATCGAAGCGAACGCCCCGATGATCGCGTCGGTGGCAAGAGTTGCTCGCAGCGGTTCGCTCTCGAACCAGCGTTCCAGGATCGGCCGAGCGGCTCCTGAAAGCAGTTCGATCGTCTCCGGGATTTCGCCCCCCAGCTTGCCGAAGGTCTGATAGAAGTTCCACAGACGCGATGTATCGCGAAGCCGTTTGGTGAGTGGGATGCTCCGCCAATCTTTCGGCATCGGAAGCGGGTCTGGCGCCGTCTGCATCAAGATCGGTTCGACAACGGCCGCAATTCGCTCGAGCAGTTCGTTGTACTTCGGATACGCTTCGGCGTCTTTCTGGCTGAACTTGGCGATCTGCTGCGCGTTCGAGTTAACGTCGTGCCCCAGCAGCAAATAGCGGCCATCGTCCGTCGGTGTGAACGAGGCGGGATCACGCGGCAGAATCTTCAAGCCATTCTGCTTCAGCTTCAGGTCGCGGATGATCTCCGGCAGCAGCAAGCTGACGACATAAGAAGCGGTCGAGACCTTGAAGCCAGGCCAAAGTTCTTCCGTCGTCGAGCAGCCCCCCAGGACATGGCGGCGTTCGAGGACGGCGACTTTCTTCCCAGCCTTGGCCAGGTAAGCAGCGGTGATCAAGCCGTTGTGGCCTGCACCAATGACGATGCAGTCGAAGTACCCGCCGCGATGAACCATGCCGAATCAATCCTTTGCTGGGAAGCCTGAGATGGAATGCTACCAATCTAGACTTCGCCATCGGCGGCCGGAAAAGTTTACCGGCACACCGTCAGACGATGCGATCTGCATAATCGGGACAAGTGCCAAACGTTGCCAGGCGAAAGCTACAGCGAAGGAATGTCCCGGACTCCGGTCAGTCGGGTGAATTCCTGGAGTTGCTGTTGAGCGGTCACCTTTTCGAGGGAGTCGGTCATGTTCTGATCCGATTTCTTATACCACTGGGCGGCTCGTCCCAGGAAGCGGTTCCGCTCGGCTCCAGGTGGGCTGGCGATTCCAATTTCCCACCACCCTTCGGCAATCTTGAACTGGATACGAGGATCGGCCGGACTAGTTAGTTCCGTCTCGGCCAGATACTGCAGGCGATCGTCGTTGCTTCGCAGGAGAAACTCGAATCCCTTTTCCCAATTGTCGCGATGGATGCACCAGAACTTGCCAACCATCTGGTTGCCTTGTTCGTCGAGCGAAGGAACTTCCAGCGAAAGGAAGCGGGCCTGGATTGCTTCGTAATCCTTCTTGGCGGCGTTGTTCCGTGACTTGATGCGTTCCAGTTCCGACATCGTGCGTTGGTCGTTCTGGCTGGCCGCATAGAAAGTTCCGATACGAATCAGTTCGTCGATCGCTGGAAAGTTGTTGTCCGCCACCGCGCGGTTCAAGATCGTGCGGGCAATCGAACGGAACTCTGGCAAGCGATGTGCCGGGATCCGCTGAATGTTTTCGGATCCGAATCGAACGATGAACATATCGGAGCTGAACGAGTCGACCTGGTACTTTCGTTGTAGCTGCTCGAAGGCATCTTTCACCAGGACGGGGCTCTTGGCCAGAATCGCGAAGCGATAAGCAATCTGCAGGGCGGCACACTGTTTGACGGGATCGTTCTGCAGGTACTCGGCATGCTTCAGCAGCTTGCTGGCGATTTCGGCTTTCTTATGGTCCTGGTCTGCTTCGCGAACTTCGTTCTGAAAGAGGCGTCGCAGTTCGATCGCAGCCGCATCGATTTCCGCGGTCGGTGGCATCGGCATCTTGGATGGATCAAAGTCGTTGCGACTGACCGGGCCTGCCATCGGCTGCGTCGACGTCAACGAGGTATTTGTGCCGGGCGAAGCCATGCTGCCTGGCAGCGTCGGTGCCGAGGCGATCTCGCTAAGGTCGATCGGATTGCTCACGACGAATAAGCGGTTGAGGTGATCCTGGTTGGTGACCGGGACATCATGCACTTCGCCATCGGCGGTGACCGCCAGGAACTTCTTGTCAGGCCAACCGGTCAAGCCTTTAGAAGGGCTCGATGGATCGAAGGCCAGATCTTCCGGCTTGGTCCACACGGGACGAGCTTGCGGATCGGCGAGTTCGACCATTACCACGCTGTTGTAGAGGCTACGAGAGGTTAATGCACTGATTGGAGTTGCCCGGCGATCGTTCGCGGCGCAGGTTGGGCCGGTCAGCAGTACCAGGTTCGTTCGGTCGTCCTGGTGGCCTGGCGTCGCATAAACGAACGGGATCTCGGTGCTCAGCTTGATATTGGTCGGGCTGTCCCAAGGCTCGTTGAGTTGAAACTTCTTGTAGAGTTCTTCGTAGCCGAGGTAAGGCAGAAGGTGAACTCGCCAGCTTAAGAACTGCTTACCGGTCGCATCGACAGGAGCCGTGGCTGGAATGCTTTTCGTTTCCGCGATCTGCTGGGCTAAGGCCTGGCCGACGAGTGCCATCAGGCCGTGGCTACGTGCTTTGGTCGCTGCCCGGTCGCTGCCGCCGACTGGCATCAGCTTCATGGCTTCGATCACCGCCTGGCGTTTTTGTGCGCCTGCGATTCCAGGTTCGGTTGCTGCCACGGTCGTGGCTGGGGCTGGTGGCGTCGCAGGGGCAGCGGCAGGCTGCGCGGCTGGTTCGGGTTTGGGGGCTGGCGTGCTTGCCGCTGGCTCGGCAGCCGGAGCAGGTTCCGGGGTAGCCGCAGGCTGAGGCTTCGCTTCTTCGGCTGGTTTCGGCGGAGGTGTTTCCGCAGGCTTCTCCGGCTGAGCAGCATGTGCGGCGGGTTTGGCTTCCGCGGCAGGCTTTGCTTTCGCTGCTTGTTCGTCCGCATCAGGGGCGCGGGTAAAGTTGAATCGCGCGAGCTTATCACTCGGCGAGCTTCCGCCACAGCCACCACAACCACTGACCGAGATCAGCAGGAGAATGGCCAGAGGTACCGAAACGAGACGCTGAGAAGTTGCCCAATTCAGGAAGCCGCAAGTCATCGCTAACCATGGGGTTCAGGTTGATTACGACCAGCGCGCATCAACACGGTTTCAGATTTTCATTCCGACCAGATCGTGGGCCGGATTTCATGCCAAGCGCTGCATTGTAAGCAAGTTCCGATTTTGCCAATCCGAACTGAGGTGCAATTAGCGCATTCTTCACGCCCTCGCAACATAGAACTTGCGCAGCGTAAATGCTTAGCTAGTTACCGGTCGTTAACCGGCCGATTTGCAGACCTAAAAGAATCGCGCCGAGCCCTAGCGTCACATTCAGCAAGATGTTGGCGGCCGCCAGGTAGAGCTTGCCGTACGGCGCGTCTTCGTACAAAAGAATGGTCTCGAAACTGAACGTCGAGAAGGTCGTGAACGAGCCAAGGAAGCCCGACAAAAGAGCCGTTCGCCAGAACGGAGGGAGGATATCGTGATGATGCCCAAGGAAGCCAAGGTAACCGAAGATCAGACAGCCCAGTACATTCACCAGTAGCGTGCCGACGGGGAAGCGGATCGAATCGTATACCGGCACCAGGCCTTGAATGAACGTCCCGAGATAGACCCGGCCGAGTGCGCCGAGGGCTCCAAACAGAGCGATGGTCAATATCAGGTAAGCCTTGGCCATGACGGTGATCCTCTGCCAGTTGCTTTCTGGCGGTTACGATTGTTCCAGCGACTGGGTGCGTGCCAGGGTGATTAGCATCGACTGCGGCAGCGTTTCAACACCGACATGGCGTAGCATGTTGATGGCCTGGGCGGTGGTGTAATGGGCGTGCGTCGCGACGTGCAAAAGGACATCCATCGCGGAAGCGCCAATCGCCTGACCTTGGAAACTACTGGTGCTCTTTTTGTAGATCGTCACTGAAAGCAGCTCTGGCGTGAGCGTTGTTAGGTAAGCGTTCCAAAGTTGATCGAGCCGTTTCCAGCGGGCGAACAGTTCGGCCGAAGTGGTGACGGCACCCTCCCCTTCCTGATTGCCAGGCAGCTTACCAGGGACATCGCCGGGGCAAAGCGTTTCGACTTTGCCTTGCAATGCTTCCAGCCAAACATATTCGGCGGCATACATGTGGCAGAGCGTTTTCCAGAGCGTACCTTGCCCGATGGCGTGCTGCTGATGGAACTGCTCTGGCGTCAGCGAATGGCAAGCCTGGCGAAGGTTTTCGTTGACCCACATGCGATGTTCGTGCAGACGAACGATGGGCGTGGTTGCGTTCATTCGATCGACTTTCTCATAAAAAAAGCGGCCCTGCTATTCAGGACCGCTTCCATGGTATTCGATCACCGAAGTGATGGCGACTACTTGTCGTCGAGGATATCGACAGCCTTGAAGGCCTGGCCTTCGAGCATCGAGAGGCTGGCACCACCACCGGTCGAAACGTGGGTGACCTTGTCATCCAGACCGAACTGGCCAATTGCAGCGGCACTGTCACCGCCACCGATGATGCTGATGGCATCCGATTCGGCGATTGCGTCAGCGACTGCCTTGGTTCCGGCGTCGAATGGAGGCATCTCGAACACGCCCATTGGACCGTTCCAGACAACCGTCTTGGCATCCTTCACCAGGTCGGCATACAGCTTGGCGGTTTCTGGACCGACATCGAGGCCTTCAAATTCGTCTGGAATTTCGCCAGCCTTAACGACCTGCTTGTTGCAGCTTCCGCTAAAGTCGTCGCCGCAGTGGGTGTCGACGGGCAAAACCAACTTGTCACCACCTTGGGCGATCAGTTCCTTGGCCAGTTCAACCTTGTCCTTTTCGACCAGGCTCTTGCCAACCTTGCCGCCTTGAGCGAGCGAGAAGGTATAGGCCATGGCGCCACCGATGAGCACCTTGTCGCAGATACCCAGCAGATTCTTGATGACCATGATCTTGTCGGAAACCTTGGCACCGCCCAGGATCGCGACGAATGGACGCTTTGGGTTGCCGATGGCATCGGACAAGTACGTGATCTCTTTTTCGACCAGGAAGCCGACAACCTTTGGCTTGCTTCCCATCGCTTCTGGAACGGCAACCATCGAAGCATCGGTACGATGGCAGGTACCGAAGGCATCGTTGCAGTAGATGTCGGCGAAGGCGGCCAGCTTGCCAGCGAATTCGGCGTCGCCCTTCTTTTCGCCCTTTTCAAATCGCAGGTTTTCCAGCACGACCACGCCACCATCGCTCAGGGCGGCAACCTTGGCGGCGGCATCTTCGCCGACCGTGTCGCTGGCGAAAGCAACTTCCTTGCTCAACAGTTCGCCCAGGCGAGCGGCGGCTGGCTTCAGGCTGTAAGCCGAGTTGTCGGCGCCTGGTTCAGGACGGCCAAGGTGGCTCATCAGGATCAGTTGGCCACCACGGTCGACAACCGACTTGATCGAAGGAAGGGCCATTTCGATACGACGATCGTCGGTGATCTTGCCGCTGTCATCGAGGGGGACATTGAAGTCGACCCGCATCAAGACTTTTTTTCCACTGACGTCGACGTCGGCGATCGATAGCTTTGCCATTTTGGATTCAAGCTCCAAGAAAGGTTTTCTTTTCGTTTTCGTTTGAAACCGACAATGTAACGTCCTGGCGGGCATCGCAAAAGGTGCCGCAATCGGACGGGGCCAGCGACACCGCAGAGGGCCCCAAACGGGGAAAACGGTTCCCTAGAGGCTAATCGGCGTCGATCGTTCCGGCGGAATGGGGCATGCGTGGCCAGTGATTCAGGCCAAGGCAAACCAGGGCGACCAGCATCGGCAATGTCGCTTGCAAAGCCTGGATCGCGAAATCGGAAAGGGACTGCGGAGTACTCATCTGCAGGCTGAGCTGCATGTTCCGGCCCAGTTCGGACTGGACGCTTTGAATCCGCAAGGTGATCGTGCTGGCCAGGCAGAACGCCGCCACCAAGCCGGAAGAAAGCCAAATCCAGCCTTTCATCCAACCACCTTGATACGCGAGGCGAAATAATAGCAAAGCACACGCTATCGGGACGACCACTTCGCCGACCGTGTTGAGCAGCCCGGCAGAAAGATTGCCCAGCTGTTGGGCTTCTGGCGTATGAGGAATCAGCCAGCCATTTCGCGTCAGCCAAAGGAACGCATGCGGAATGATCGCCACGCTAACGAGGTAAAACAGAGCTGCTCCGAGAAAGCTCAACGGAATCGGCAGCAGGCCGAAGATCAACCTTGGGTGCCGACCTGCGAAGCTTTGCTGGCGATACTCGGCAATCAGCCGCTGCGTCAGTTGATCGATCGTGCCGAAGCGATCGAGGCACCGGGCCAATTGCACCGGCGATTGGCTGCTGAAGCGGAGCAGGTCCTCGAAATGGTCTTCCAGTTCGAGCACGGTGCGATCGACATAGTTGCGAGGCAAACCTTGATCGATCAGACGTGAGCGAAGCGAATCAAGAAATGGAAGCGTTTCCACGGTCATCCTCTCCGTGAAGAACTTTTTCAATGGCGAGCATTGTCTGTTCCCAGAGCGATTGTTGTTGCTCTAGTTTCTTACGACCTGCCGGGGTAACCCGATAGACGACGCGGCTGCGTCCGCCGACCGTTTCTCGCTTCGAGGCGAGCTTCTTGTCGCGTTCCAGACGATGCAGAATCGGATAGATGCATCCCTCGCCGAACTCCAATTCGCCATCACTGGCCAGGCGGATCGCTTGAACCAGCTCGTATCCATACATCGGACGACGAGCCAGCAGACGCAGCAAAAGAAGCTCTGGCACGCCATTGAGGAAATCGGGATTGCTACTTTTCGGGGCCATCCGTGACGACACGATCTCAGGCAAGAGATGTTCCAATCACGGGATGATACCTAGAACATCAAGGTATGTCAATCAAAACGCAAATCGAGCGGTTTCACATTGCCATACCTTGAACCAATAGGTATCGTCCTGCGTAGAGCAATCGAGTGTTGGTGTCACGGTGATTCCAACCAGTTTTGTGATAGGGAGATCCAAAATGATTCGAACGATGTTGTGCTGCGGCGTTGTCGCAGCGACCCTGATGTTGGCGAGTTCACTTCAGGCGGAGGGGCCAAACGGCATTCCTTTGGAAGGGAAATGGGTCGGGCAGATGGAGACGAGCTACGATCGTGTCGACGAAGTGCTGAAGCGAGATGGGATGTCATTGCCGATGCGATTGATGCTGGTGCCGTACGTGCGTTGGCAGATCAGCAAATGCCAGATGAGCGTCGAGTTCAGAGCAAACGGCGACGCGGCAATCGAGGTGACGGGCTCCGATTCAATCCAAGTCGAAGCCGAAGACCCGAAGTGGCTCGCCAGTCAGAATTCCCAAGGCCAATGGGAAGTGGCCATCGCTGGCAAAGCCAAGACGCATATCTGGCAGGCCGACATGGCCGACGACGGCGACACGCTGTTGGTTTCCGGAGATAGCTGGCAAGCGACGCCGTTTCAAGTGACCCGTTTCCGTCGCCAGCGGTAACAAAGTCAGTGGTGGACATCCACGCGAGTGAAAGCGTGAGGGCACGCTTTCACTCGTGCTTGGAATCGATCCGCAGCAGACGTAGGCTGTTGGCAATCACCGCCAATGAAACGCCGGTATCAGCCAGGATCGCCAGCCACAGATTGGAATAGCCAATCATCGTCAGTAATACGAAGACCGCCTTGATCGCCAACGCGGCGAAGATGTTCTGGCGAATCAGCGACAACGTTCGTCGGCCGTGATGGATCAGCCAGGGAAGCTTTTCGATTTCGTCCGACATCAAGGCGACGTCGGCCGTTTCAATTGCCGTGTCACTTCCCATCGCACCCATGGCAATGCCGACATCCGCCGCGGCAAGTGCCGGGCCATCGTTGATGCCATCCCCGACCATGGCGACTAGACCGTGCTCGTGATGCAGCCTGCCGATCGCTTCGATTTTTTGCTCAGGGAGTTGTTCGCCAAGCCAGGCATCGACGCCGACCGTTTCGGCAACGCTGCGAACCACATCGTTGCGATCGCCGGAAATCAATTCGATTTGAGTAACGCCTAGCCGATGCAGCGCAGCCACCGCAGCCGTAGCGGTCTCTCGTAATTGATCTTGTAAATAGAAGGCAGCGAGAAGCTGGCTTTCACTTCCTAGCAGCACGATAATGGTGCCTGGCGGTGGCGTGGCCTCTTGCAGCAGTGCCGCATCGACGGATTGTTCTTCCGCCAGTCGCATGCTGCCGAGCCAGATCGAGCGACCGTTCACCTCGCCTCGGATACCACGCCCAGGGATCTCTTCCACCTGGTTTGCGTCGGCGGAGGTGGCTCCCTGATCTTGGGCGAACTTCAAAATCGCTTTGGCGATTGGGTGAGTACTGTGCTGCTGAAGCGATGCAGCGATCGCGTTGGCTTCAGCCGATCCCATGTCGTTGAACGTGCGAATCGAAGTGACCGATGGCATGCCGGTAGTGAGCGTTCCCGTCTTGTCGAGGACGATCGCTTTGACCTTCGCCAAGGTTTCCAGCGAAAGACCACCTTTGACCAGCACACCGTTTCGAGCGGCTGCGGTCAGGCCCGATACGATGCTGACCGGAGTCGAGATCACCAGTGCACATGGGCAGGCAATCACCAGCAGCACCAGTCCGTTGTAGAACCAGGTCGTTGCGTTTTCGACGGTCCAGCCGAGGAAGGTGGGGGGGATCACCATCATGGCAACCGCCAGAAGCATCATGGTGGGGGTGTAATAACGAGCGAACTTGTCGACCCATTGTTCGCTTGGTGCACGGCGCTGATACGCTTGATCGATCAAGCGCACAATACGCGTGAGCAAGGTCGAGCCGGACGTTCCTTCGACACGGAACTCGAGGCTGCCGCTGCCGTTGATCGTTCCGGCGTAGACCGGATCGCCCGGTTGTTTCTCGACGGGAACCGACTCGCCAGTGATCGGTGCCTGATCGACGGCGGACAAGCCTTCGGTGATCGTGCCATCAAGCGGAATCCGTTCGCCAGGTCGAACGATACAAATCTGGCCATCCTGAACGTCGTCGGTCGGGATCTCTCGAATCTCGCAGCAACTTTTCACGCGAGCGATGTCCGGGGCCAGCGTCATCAAGGCCTGGATCGAGCGCCGCGCACGGCTCACGCTTTGTTGTTCGAGCACTTCCGAGAGGGTGAATAAGAAGACGACCATCGCGCCTTCAAACAGTTCGCCCAGGATCACGGCCCCGGCAACCGCCACGCACATCAGCACATTCATATCGGCGGTGAATCGCCAGACCGATTTGAGTGCCTTTGGGAAGATCCAACGAAGTCCCAGCCCGATCGAAATCAGGTAGAGGAAACTGGCGACGACCGAGACTGAGTGAGCCGATTCTTCGATGCTGAACAGAGCCCAGATCGAACCCATGTCCCAGGCTTGGACCGCGACGGCGACCAGCAAAAACGCACCGCAGCGGATCAAAGCTCGTTCGCGATCTCGCCCGGCCGAAGAGGGCGTGGCTTCGTCGGTTTTTGCTTTTGTTTCCTGAAAACGCTGAGCGGTCATCCCGAGGGTGCCGACCTCGTCGATCAGTTGCTGAATATTCCAATGATCGGAGTCGTAGTAGATATCCATCCGCCCGCGCATGACATCGAAATCGAGTTTTTCGATGCCAGGCTTGCTGGCGAGCCCCTCTTTCAGGATCCGAGCTTCTTCCGCGCAATCGAGTTCTGTCACTTTCAGGCTTACCTGCGAGGACGATTCGAGCGTCTTTTCTGGGGCTGGATTAGGCATCCGGAACTACTGTCGTAATATGGATTTATGAGAGGTTGTGGTCTTTGAATCGTAGCGTTCCAGACCAGCAGGTCAAAGCCCCGCATCCACTTGGCATGGGGGGAATGCGCGTCTAAGCTGAAATGTTTCCCTGGATTGTGCCGAAATCGGCTAGGGGAATCAGGTTCTTCCAACTGTGGAATCGTAGGTCATGTTTCCCCTGGCGCTGATTGCCATTTACTGCCTGCTGATCATCGCCGCCTCGCTGCTGGGAGGTTGGTTGCCGGTCGTCATGCGTCTGACGCATACCCGGATGCAGATGATGATGAGTGCGGTTGGGGGCTTAATGCTGGGAGTTGGCATCCTGCATATGCTGCCGCACGGCATCAGCGATTGCGGTTCGATCGACTGGGCGATGGGTGGTCTGCTGCTGGGCCTGCTAACCACCTTCTTCTTGATGCGTCTGTTTCATTTTCATGAACACGCTCCGGTCGAGAACGATTATCCTGGCACCGCGGCTGGCGACCATGAGCATGGCGGCCATCTGCACTGCGATCACGATCATGGTCATCACCATCATGGGCATGAGCATTCGCAGGACCCGGCCGAGTCGCGAATGCGATGGCTCGGGGTCTTTCTCGGGCTTTCGCTACACACGCTGCTCGATGGCGTGGCTTTAGCGGCTGGTGTTTCGGCGGCTGCTCATCACGATCCGAACGCGGTCGGAATCATGGGACTGGGGGTCTTCCTGGGGATCTTTCTGCACAAGCCGCTCGATGCATTGTCGATCACGTTCGTCATGCGACAAAGCAAGTGGCCGATCCAAACGATCAACATCGTCAACCTTGGCTACGCGCTGATGTGTCCGCTCGGTGTGCTGCTGTTTTATACCGGCTACAACGGGCTCGATACCTCGAAGCAGTTTATGGTCGGCATGGCACTTTGCTTCTCGGCTGGCGTGTTCCTTTGTATCTCGCTGGCAGACATCTTGCCGGAAGTGCAGTTCCACTCGCACGACAAAGTGAAGCTTTCGCTAGTGATGCTGCTGGGCGTTGGGGTCGCATATCTGATTGGTTTCGCCGAACCAGGCGGACTGCATAATCATGATCAGCCCGCCAAACCAGAGGCGACAGAAGTCTCTCAGCCTGAGTGATCTTCACGCGGCAAATTCTCACGACAGTTCTACGGCGAGCGTGGTACGCGGGCATCGATGCCGGGGCGTTTGCGAGGCTTCGGTTCGATCGGCACATTGATGAACCAGTTCAGAAACAAGCCAAGCAGGAAGCCGACAACCAGCATCGCCAAAAATGGATAAGGTGCGTTGGCGGTCTCGAAACCGTGGCGGAGCGACGAACCGAATACGGTGGCCAAGGTGACGATCGGAAAGAACAACGCCGCCAGGATGTTGAGGCGATGTGCTGAGACCGACATGCGGTGCGAACTGGCAGCTTGTTGTTCGCTGCGCTGGGCAATCAGGAAATCGAGTTCATTCTTTGACTCGTTGTAGAGCAGTTCGGCGGAACGTTCGAGCTCGTAACTGCGGTCGCGATAGTTGATCATCAGGCGATCGTTGCCGGACAGTTCGCGAGCCTTCTGGAGCGTCTCGTGCAGGTTTCTAGTGGCTCGCAGCAAGGGAGCCAACTCGCTGATGACGCGGAAGTATTCTTCGCTCGACTGGGCGTCGTTCTCTGCTTTCTCCAACTTCTCGATCGCGACAGCGTATTCGTCCAGATGCTTGAGCATGGCGGACGGTCCTTGGCCAAGATCGCTGCTGATCCATTTCCCTTCCGGCGACCTCCAGAAGTAACGACCGGCACGAACGTGTTCGCCCAGCTTCGGTGGCCGGTGCATGACCAGCAGCAGGTGCCCATTAGCCTCCATCACGCGCTGGCGACCAGGACCGTCGCCAAGTCGTTGCAGGAAAACCTCAGGGACTTCCCAACTCATAGGCAAAATCGAGGGGGTGGCCATAGCCGACTGCTCCAAATGTGGGGTGTGGAATGTTGGGGCAATTGAGATTGGTTCCCGAATGGGATTCGTTACAGACATCAAAAAATACAGGAATATCGCCACGAATCCATAAAAACCGCCCAGGATTGTTTGGGAATCTTGTCATCGCTCGGCGTTTCAACCAAAATCAGTTCTTGAATATCGCGTCGTGCCAGCCCCAGGGCATAGGTACACATTCCCTGAATGCCGACGTGAACCATCCCCGGTACAAGAAGACATTCGCACTTCGTAAAGGAAAACTCATGTTGAAACGTTTGGCCGCTGGTGCCGCTTTTTGTTTGTTGCTGACCGCTGTCGCAACCGCCGCTGAAGGCGAATGGAAGTCGTTGATGGACGGCAAGACATTCGACGGTTGGAAGATCAGCGAAAACCCACAATCGTGGGCAGTGGAAGACGGCGCTTTTGTTGCCAAGGGCGATCGCAGCCACCTGTTCTACGTGGGCGAAGATAAGCCTTTCAAGAACTTCGAGTTCAAGGCAAAGGTCAAGACCGACAAGACCAGCAACGGCGGTATCTACTTCCACACCAAGTTCCAGGACAAGGGTTGGCCAAAGTATGGCTTCGAAGCCCAGGTCAACAACACCCACGGCGATCCTAAGAAGACCGGTGGTCTCTACTCGGTGAAGGACGTCATGAACAACTCGCCAGCGAAGGATGGCGAATGGTTCGACTACTACATCAAGGTGGACGGCAAGCATGTCGTCATCAAGATCAACGGCGAAGTCACCACGGACTACACCGAACCAGAAGGTGCCAAGCCAGGCAATGACTTCACCCGCGTCCTCGACGAGGGCACCTTCGCCCTGCAGGCTCACGATCCAGGCAGCACGGTCTGGTTCAAGGACATCGAAGTCCGTCGTCTGGACGACTAACGCATCCGCGTTCCGCCGATCAACAAAAATGGCCGCGAACAAGTTCGCGGCCATTTCTATTTCTTGAAGTCGTAAGCGGTGACTAGGTGTATTCCATCATGTCACCTTCAACCATGCGGCGTAGCGTGCTTGGGAAGTCAGGCAACGCACTTCGAACACGCGTCCAGGTCGGCATCTCGTGGGCAGACACTGGGTTCTCGAAGAATTCTTGACCGCACTGCGTGATCAGCCGGGCGAAGCCCTCCACCGATTGTTCTTCGCTGTGACGATCGAACGAGAGGCCATTGATTACCGCGTCGGCGTGATACTGGCGGATGGCGTCCTGGGCGTAGCGCAGGTAAGCCGATTCCAGGGTATTGAACATCCCCATGCTGAATACGATCCCGCGACTCGACAGCGTGCGATAGATGCTGTGCAGAATGTCGGAGGTCATCTTCATCAGCCCGCTCTGAGCATCTTCCAGCGAGACCGGCTGATGCTTGTGTTCGTACGGATGTCCTAGGTCGATCTGGCAAATACGCTTGGGGCTTGTATTGCGGAACACTTCGGCCAAGGTGCCCACTTCCAGGCCCCAGTCACTGGGAATGCGATTGGCACGCACCAGCGTCGAGGTGATGGCAAACTCGCCTGAGAGGGGATAGCGAAAGCTGTCGAGGAAAACCAGGAAGTCGTCGTTACCGATGACGCCGATCAGCGATCGCAGCAGCGGTGTCATCAGCAAGCGAACCACACGGCCATGCATTCGGTCGGTGACTCGCGCGTAGTACGCTTTGCAGAAATCGAAGTCGAACCCGGGGTGGGCCATCGGCAAGCAAAGCCGCATCAGCATGTCGCGGTGGTAGTTGACGATGTCGCAGTCGTGCAGCGCCATCGCTTTGATGTCAGGATCGGCCAGCAAGTAGCCAAACGCGGTCCACACGGCTCGTCCCTTGCCGGGAACGGAGACGTTGAAGCCTGCATCGGTCAGTTGTTGGAAAGCGGCAATTCCTCGCGGACCATCGGTCCACAGCACGCGGGCCATGTTGCCCAGGCCGGCTGTTAAATGGCGGCACTCGCGATAATCGTCCACAGACTCTGCCCGGTTCAACACGATCACAATCGTCTTCAGAAACGACGTGCCTTCCAGTTCCTTCATAATGGTCGAGAAGGCCGGGGCTCGCATGTCGCTGGCCGTGACCGGCAAGATCAAACCCATCGGGTATTCGCTCGTAGCATCGACCAGCGTTTGTTCCAGCTGTGCCGAATCGACCGTGCCGAAATCGTGCAGTGTAGAGATTGGGCCTTGTTGGATAAAGTCGGACAAGTGGGGTTACTCCTCGCCGGGAACTGGGGTGTGGGATGGGCTGTTGAAAAGGGCCGCTTACGTTGCATCAGGCTCAGTCAGCCAGACGACCTGGTAAGGATCAAGTGTGATGCCTTGCGACTCGACGACGAACGATTCGCTGATCGCGTCGTA
Source organism: Bremerella cremea (assembly GCF_039541315.1). Classification (GTDB taxonomy): domain Bacteria; phylum Planctomycetota; class Planctomycetia; order Pirellulales; family Pirellulaceae; genus Bremerella; species Bremerella cremea. Next base: position 61,709 of record NZ_BAABFZ010000004.1, read on the forward strand.
CTTCAGCTCTTTCAGCTTAGGATCGCTCAGGGGCAAGCTTTGCAGTTTGTCGGTCAGGTTCGCGAGAACCAGAATCGTTTGGTCTCGCTCCGGTGACGTACGAAGGAAACCAAAGATTGCCGGATTGCCGGTCGCGTAGACTTCGCTCGGGCCATCGGGATGAAACGCTGGCTGGGCGATTCGCGCCTTCAGCAGCGCTTGATAACCGTGGAACACGCGCTGTTGCAGTGATTCAGGTTTCGAGATCTGGTTCTCAAGTTCCAGACGCTCGAACTTGCGACGATTAATGCGGCGTGGAATGCCGCTCTCTTCGACGCCGGTGATATGGTTCTGCGTGCCGACCAGGCTATGGAAGTAGATCCCTGGGATCCCCTTCATCGCCAACATGATGGCCTGAGTTGCCAGGAAACGGGCCGCATGCAGTTCAGGACCGAACCCTTCCGGTTCGCCCATCGCGTCGACGTAGGTGATGTTCAGCTCGTACGGCTTCTGCGATCCGTCCGGCATCGTTCGCATACCAACCAGTCCGCCACGATCGCGCGTCGCGGTGACCAGTTTATCGAGGCGTTCCGAAGGAACGAGCCCTTCCAAGGGGCGCACCCCAATGCCATCGTGCGAGGCGGTGAAGTTGAAGTAAGTCGTCCCAGCAGGAATGTCGTACAGCGACTGCATCCACTCGTTGAGCGAACTCGCATCTTCGTTCAGGTAGGCATCGTACAGCAGCGGTGGCAAGCTGAACTGATAGACCATGTGCGCTTCGTCCGCCAGGCCGAAGTAGCTGATGTTCTCGGCATGCGGTACGTTGGTTTCGGTGAGCAGCAGCACGTGCGGAGCGACCATCTCGGTTGCGGTTCGCATCAGTTTGACTGCCTCATGCGTTTCATCCAGATGCAGGCAATTCGTGCCGATTGTTTTCCACAGGAACGCAATCGCATCGAGGCGGACAATGCGGGCACCGTTCTCGATATAGAACAGCAGCACATCGAGCATCGCCAACAAGACTTCGGGACTGCCGAAGTTCAGGTCGACCTGGTCGGCGCTGAAGGTTGTCCAGACATGCTTCTCGCCAGATGCCGACGGAAACGGTGTCAGCAACGGCAACGCTCGTGGGCGGACGACGGCGCTTAGATCGGTGCTGGGATCAACGTCGATGAAGAACTCTTCGTAAGGTGTTTCACCGGCGAGGTACTTCTGAAACCATTCGTTCTTCTGCGAGCAGTGGTTTGTCACGAAGTCGAAGGCGAGATTGAAATCTTCCGCCAGGCCAGCCACGTCCGGCCAGTCGCCAGAACCAGGGTCGACTTGCTTGTAGTCGACGACAGAGAATCCATCGTCGGACGTGTACGGATAAAATGGAAGCAGGTGAACCGTGTTGATCAGGTCCTGATAGCCATGCTGCACCAGGAACTCGCGGAGCACGGCCAGCGGCGGCTTGTCGGGACCATAGACCTGGTCGGCATAGGTGATCAGCACGACGTCGGTCTCGTCCCAGCCGATACGTTTTGCGGCCGGGATCTTGGCGGTGTACGACTCCAGCAGTTCAACGATACGCGGCAGAACGACGTCGGCAGTTGACTCGCCATACATGCGAGTCAACTGCATCTTAAGAGTATCGTGCTGTTCTGACGTGCCGATCATGGAACCTCCCTATTCGATTGTCGCGTCTGGGGCCAACACACGACAAGCTTTATAAATCGTCCATACCGGTGAAGTTGGTCACCAGGGCCCGCAGTTTGCGTTTGAGCACCGAGTAGCTAAAGAAACGCTTGCCCAGTTCAAAGTTGTGCTCGACCACTTCCTGGCGATAAGCTTCGTCTTCCATCAGGTTGCGAACCTGGGTGACGACGTCCTTGGTGAGATAGCCATTCATCGTCACGACCTTGAAGCCCTTGGGCTCGATGTCGGTCACAAAGATCGAATAGCGATTCACCAGGATCGGTTTCTTGAAATAGAACGCCTCGATCAAGGCGTTTCCGAAACCTTCGTAAAGGCTCGGATAACTAATGAAGTCGGCGGCTGCGTAACAGTCGCCCAGCGTGTAAATCTTGCGGCCTTCGGAATCGAAGCCACGTTCTTCACCGACTCGGTCGGCAACGAAGCGAAGGTCGACGTTCTGGCGATCGGCCATCTCTTGCAAGGCATTCATGTACTCGTCACCCTCGTCGCCTGATTCGTGGGTCACGACCAGTTTGTACTGAGGATTGTTGAGCGAATTGACCAGCGAGATTGCATGCTCGATCCCCTTTCGCGGCACAACACGCGTCGGTTGCAAGATCACGTAATCGCTGGGCGAAAGGCCGATGTCTTCTTTGAAACTATGGGGATAGTCGTCGTTGACCGGAGGGTCTTCGAAGTTAAGGACGTTCGGGACCAGGATCGACGATTGACCTTTACGGTGCGACAGATCGGCCTGCCCCGGCAGGTTAATCGTCACATGCTGAATCGATGGCAGCGTCGGTGGAAATGCCATCGACAGGATGTCGCCCACCGCGTTCACCGAGAATCGATCGCGTTCCCAGTAGAAATCGTGATGGTGAGCGATGGTGGGGAAACCGGTCTCAGCGATGAACATGGTGATGGCAACACCCAGCGGAACATTCATCGGAATGCACAAGGCGTTCTGCACGATCATCACTTCGATATTGTACCGACGGGTGAACTCGTACAGCGTGTGCTTAAGGTACTCGGCCAGGGCGAAGATCCTTCGCGAGACCTCGGGATCGCGCGTAGTCGTACCGAAGATCCTTCGATTGATCCACTGGATATCGGGATGACCGAAATAGGCATGAGGTACCAGGCTGGTGATGTCTGGATTGGTATCCATCTTCCCACCGTACCAGTAGCTGACATGCTTGTTATCCCACAACACTTTGGCCCACTTCGCAGCTTCCAGCGACACACCGTCGGTGCCTGCGAAACGAGTCCCCACAAAGCCAATATTGTGGCCTGTGAATTCAGGAATGTTCATGATGAATTATCTCGGAAGACAGGCCAAAATGTCAGAAAGTCGTGTGAGGGTTACATCAGGGTGTATTGGCAACATTCGAGCGTCATCCTTCCGCAGCCTCAGGCTGCGCTGGTCTCCTGCGAAGAGAGCAGTTTTCATGCCAACTTGGGCCGCCGGTTGGACGTCGTTCAGCATATCGTTGCCAACATACAAAATATGACACACGTCGATTCCCTGGTCGGATAAACTCCGCGCTGCGGCTGAATAAAGGTCGGTCCCAGGCTTGGCAACGCGATGCTCGTACGAGAAAAAACAGTTCTCCGGGGGGAATCCATTTTCCTCAAGTGACGATTGCAGGAACGATTCCACAATTTTTGGCGTAAAGAACTGGGCGTTACTGATGATTCCCAAGCGATAGCCACGTTGGTGCAGCGTCCCCAGAACCTCGCTGAAATCAGGCATTGGCCAGGTAGGATTCACCCTGGTTTCAAACTCGACAGCGAATCGCTTTACGTCGAAATCGGGGGGGACCTCGATTTGTTGGGAAGCGATGGCGGCATCAAAAATTTTTTGCCAGATTTCCTCGATCACGACCTCGGGATAAGAAGTGCCTCTTTTGGTGGCAACTTCGTGATCACCTTTGATGGCGGCATATAGTCGCGCAACCAGATCATCCGCGGGAACCTTGCTGGTGATTCCACAGGCATCAAGTGCCGCCTCCAAGGCACTGCCCTTGGTCATGCTCATGGCGGTGCCGACATCGCCGCTGCCGCTAACCAGCAGCGTTCCGTAAACATCGAACAAGATCGCCTGAATATCAGGAAGGATCTTCAGGTTGGCAGAGAGTTCCGTCGGGATCGGTTCCAGGGGCTGACAATTACGCTGCAAGATATCCGAGAGCCAGTTCATCCGTTTTCCAATCGCACTGGCTGAAATCGTTTGATGTCGACCAGTTGTCGCAAGATCTTGTTGGCCCCATTGAACGAAGAGACAGGGCCAGGGTTTAGTTTCTTCAGCAGTTCGTAGCGCTCTCGCAAGCGTTGACCGGTCCCCTTGAGGCCGAACTTCGTCAACACGATTTGCGAGTTAATTTGAATCGTGGCATCGAAGTTCACGTTCTCTTCGGTCAGGGGACGCATGACGTGAGCGTTCTCTTGAACGATCGCCGCGGCAAGCTCTGGATCGCTGGCGACCTGACGAATGACTTCGGTTTGCGCTTCAACCGTCAGCAGTCCGAAGTCGATCCAGTCTTCCGCGAGTCGTTCGTCCAGCTTTTGTTCGAAGTCTTCCAGGTCAGGCTCTTCTTGGCCGAAGTCAACGAGTACCTGGCTGAACAGTTCCCGCATCCGCGTGCGATAGGCCGATTCCGAAAAGACCAAGCGGCCGTCGATTGGGCAGCGTTTGGGGATCCACATGGCGGACGACACGCTATCAAGCCGCAGGCCTGCTTCTTTGAAATCTGCCGAGATCTCGGGCAGGTCGCGACCAATCAAAAGGTTTTCGCTCAGCCATGCTTCCAGAAATACGAGACCAAATCCCTCGGCCACGCTGGTGTTGATAATCGCGTCGGCCGCGGCCAGGTTTTCGAGATAAGTCAAACCACCTTCGCCGCCGACATTAAACTTGCAAGGCAGCTTCAACTCTTCGGCGAGTGCCTTCCATTTTTCGTAGGGCTTCAGTTCCACCGGATTGACCGGAGCCAGTGTGATCGCGAACGTTGCCGGACCTGGTGTGAGCGCCGACCAGAGCAGCATCTCGCCGACGTTCTTGCGGCGGATCCCACGCACGGGATACAGGACATAACACTCGGTTGATTTGACCCCGAGTGTGTCCGCGAGTTTCTTGCGGACATCGGATCGATGCGGCAAAGCGGGGAATGGATCGACCGGATTTGGGAGCCAGGCCAACTTGGCTTCGTCGAGGCCTGCGTGATGCAGCAGTTCACGATCGCGCGAATTCAACACGGCGTAGTGGACGTGCGGTGCCTGGAAGTAAACGCCAGCCATGCCGCTTCCCTTTTCGGCATAGAACTCGACCTGGCGGCGATAGTTGTCGGGGCGAAAGTCTTCGGCGAAATCGTGCAACTGAAGCAGCATGCGATAGCCGTCGTTCGCCAGGTGGGCGAGTGCTTTCGGCCAGGCGACATTCTTCCCGAGCGTGTGATTGTGCACATGGAGGATGGTTTCATCCGGCGTAAGATCGAGCCGCTGAAGTGCTTCGCTGGTGGCGGTGTAAGGATCGGGGCTGCCTGCGGGGAGGACCGAGTCGTAGTCAATGCTCGGAACGACTTCCAGTTGTATGCCTTCCAAAGCAGGCTCGGAGTCCTCAGGCCAGCCAGTCTTGCGGCCGCCGTAAAGTACCACGATACGGTCGAACGCCTCAGTAGCCCCTGCTTCATGCAGGGCTCGCAAGTGATTCAATATCACCTGGGTAACGCCGCCGCGATTCAGGTGGTGGTGCACGATTACCAGGTTCATCGCGATCCTTCGATTTCCGGCTGGCCAACAAATCTCGGCAGAGCATTCTCGGCTGCCCTGTCGACTGTTAAGCTAGACGTGGTGGCCCTGAGAATCAAGCCGGGCCCCCCTTCTCTGCCCTAACAGGAAAACGAAAACTCCATGAGCGACGACGTTGAAAGCCTGCTCGCTTCCCTTTCTGAGGGGAATCCGGATGCGGCAGAACAGCTGTTGCCGGTTCTTTATCAGGAGCTGAAGGGGATCGCCAGTCAACATATGCGCAACGAAAGGGCCGACCACACGCTGCAAGCCACGGCCCTGGTGCACGAAGCTTTTCTGAAACTGGTCGATCAAAATCGAGTGCAGTGGAAGGGAAAGGCTCATTTTTGCGCGGTCGCCTCAAATATCATGCGTCGCATTCTGGTGGATCACGCACGCACGAAAAACGCTGCCAAGCGTGGCAAAGGTGCCCAGCGAATCACGCTGGAAGAAGGGCTCGTCGCGGGCGACCCGCAGGGAAATGTCGACCTGGTCGAGCTGGATGAGCTGCTGACCGAACTGGCCAAGTTGAATCCTCGCCACGCCAAGATCATCGAAATGCGATATTTCGCAGGTATGACCGTGGAAGAAACGGCGGCCGCACTGGACGTTTCGGTTTCGACCGTCAAAGGCGACTGGCGATTGGCCAAGGCCTGGTTGATGTCTCGCTTGGAAGGTGGATCGTCCGCCACGGAAGGTTAAGACGGACGACGCATGACCCCGGAAGACTATCAACGACTATGCGAGGCGTTCGAGCAAGCCTTGCTGCTGCCAGATGAAAATCGTGATCGCTGGTTAGAATCGCACTTCTCTGATCGTGCTGACCTGGCGAACGAACTTCGCAGTATGTTGGCGGCTGACGACAATTCGGCACTGGACAACTCGCCGGTGCACGAACACTTGAAGGTCGACGATCTGACACCGGCCACGGTCGACCTGGACGCCGATCCGGAAAAAACACGCACGACAAAGCGAAAACTCGATACCATCGACACACTGCCTGGCTACGACCTTCTAAAAGAGCTGGGGCGAGGTGGTATGGGCGTGGTCTTCAAAGCTCGGCAATTATCGCCCGATCGAACGGTCGCGGTGAAGATGATTCTGTCGGGCCAGTTTGCTTCGGCCCTCGAGATTCAACGCTTTCGCGCCGAAGCCGAGGCCGCCGCGAACCTCGCGCATGCCGGGATCGTGCCGATCTATGAAGTGGGGCACCATCAAGGACGGCACTTCTTTTCGATGGGCTACATCGAAGGACGGAGCCTGGCCGATGTTATCCGCGAAGGAGGTATGAGCCCCGAAGCCATCGCGGAATTGACGCTGAAGATTGCCTCGGCAATGGCGCACGCCCATGCGGTCGGGATCGTTCATCGTGACTTGAAGCCATCCAACATCTTAATCGATGCGGAGGGAAACCCGCACGTCACTGACTTTGGTCTGGCGAAACGAATGGATGGCAATTCCGAAATGACTTACTCCGGGCAGATCCTGGGCTCGCCTGGCTACATGGCCCCGGAGCAAGCCGCCGGTCGCAACGATCAGATCAATCACGCCACCGATATTTATGGCCTGGGAGCGATCCTCTACGCCTTGCTGACTGGCAAGCCACCCTTTTCGGGCAACAACATGCTGGACGCGATCGACCAGATTTGCACGGCGAATCCGGTTCCGCCTCGCAAGCTGAATTGGCATGCTCCCCGGGCACTTGAAACGATCTGCCTGAAGTGCATGCACAAATCCCCTGCCGCGCGGTACCGCAGCATGAAAGATGTTGCCGAGGATCTCGCGGCGTTTCTTCGGCACGAGCCTATCCGGGCCAAGCCGCTGGGCATCGGCGAACGGATTGTCTATTGGGCTCGTCGCAAGCCAGGCCTGGCCAGCACGCTGGCCTGCGTGATTTTGTTTTTCACCTATCACGCGATCAGCTCTTACATTTTGCAAGAGCCAATCTCGGCGAGGCCTTGGTTCCGCATCGCTTCGGTTGGTTTCGCGATCGCCTTTTCCGCGGCGGCCTGGTTTTTTCAGCGAATGTATGAACGCCCCAGCACGCGGAACGTGGCGATCTATTCGTGGATGACCTGGAATTTCGTGCTGCTGACCGGGCTGCTGTTCCTGGTGCATGGTGCGGCCAGCCCGTTGTCGCTGGTCTATTTGCTGCTGGTCGCGGCAAGCGCGACGCTCTACGAGAAAGGCCTGGTCGGTTACACGATGACGCTGGCTGGGATCGGTTACATGACGCATGTGATCGTCGGAGCGACCTTGCGACCGTTGGCGTTTGTCGACTTCTATCACGCGACCTGCATGATGTTGTCGATCGTAATCCTCGGGATGATTCAGTACTTCGTCGTGCGGCGAATTCGCCGCACGCTGGATGAAGGTTAGAAACGCAGCGCCTAAAAAAGCAGGCCATCCCCGGTTGAGATAGGCCTGCGTGTTGGCTACGGTTTTGCGTGAAGCAGTTTAGCTTCCGCCCACCACGGTGTACTGAGCCGTCGAATCACTTGGCTTGGTAACGACTGCTCGGAAGGTGTCCCCTTCCAACTTACGCTTATCCAAGCGGAACGTGATCTTGTGACGTCCGGGCAGAACATCGGCCACGATCGGTTCGCTGCCGTTGAACTCGTCGTCGATAATCCAGACGGTCACGCCAGCGGTCTGGCTCATCTTGACCGCGACCTTCCCGGCTTCGACCACTTCGATTTCTGCTTGCAGGAAAAGGATCGGACTCTCGATCTCGGCCAGGTCGGCCAGAGGAAGCTTGCCGTTCACCTTGCCGTAGACCGGCATCCAAGCGTCTTCGCCCAGGCCAAGAATCTGCGATTCGAATTCGCCGGTCGAAGGATTGGCTTCGCCTTGCAGGCCTTCGGGAACTTCCTTCAGCACACGCCAGCGCTGAATGGTCGGCTCGCTGCGGATACCGTAGGGACCCGGCTTACCCAGTTCCGCGACATAGCGAACCAGGTCGAGAAATTCTTCTTCGGTCAGGAAGTTCGCGAGGCCTTTCGGCATAAGCGAACCTCCCTCTTTTTCGAGATCGATGTCATTGGCCGGAATGATCAGTTCCTTGCCGTTGGCATCTTTCAGCACAACACGATCGTCGTTCTCGTCGACGACAACGCCTTGGTGCATCTTGCCGTCGTAGTCGACGATGGTCTTCATGATGTACGCCTCTTTGACGGCCATCTCTGGGAAGAGGATCGAGTTGATCACGTAGTCGACCGGGCTCGTCGCGCCGACAGGACTTAGGTCAGGACCGATCTGGCCGCCAGCGCCGCTGATCGCATGACATTTCAGGCAGCTCAGTTCCTTGCGGCGGAAGATGTCTTCGCCTCGGGCCGGATCCCCCTTCTCCAAAACCTTGGCGACCAGGGACTGAAGCTGTTCGTCGGTCAGCGGGTCCGGATTGTTATCGATTCCGGCTGCGGTGCTCAGCACATCGACCAGCGAGGCATCGGAACGCCCGACCGAGTACATCTGACGAAGGCACATCTTTGCAACGTCGCCATCGAGCATCTTGTCTTTCAGTGCCGCGGCCAAAGCATCGGGGCCTTTCGTGTCCGCGAGGAAGGCATCGATCATGTCGGCAGGGTCGGTGGACGTATCGGCGGAGGCCAGCACTTCGGCCGCGGCTTGGGCTGCCTGTTGAATGTCGATATTGGTCAACGCGGCAACGCCGACGTAGCGAATCGAAAGCGGCTGGCTGGCGTCGGTCAGCTTGGCGACCGTCGCGGCCGTTTGATCGCTGCCCGTTTCAATGAGCGAGTCGATCGCCAACCGACGCAGCTTCAGCGGCTGATCGTTGGCCAGGGCAATCGCTGCGAGAGTATCGGCGGTGGCTTGAACTTTCCAGAGCCCTGCCAGTTCGATACCGAGTGTTTTGAGCGTCGGATCTTCGCTGCTGATCATGCCGCTGATAGCGGACAGGTCGCCAGCAGGAACGAGATTGCGGCTTTCGCTTGCCTTCTTCAGGGCACTAAGAGCTTCCAGCTTCAACTGTGGATTAAAGCCATCGGCCTTGGTGGCTTCCTGAAACAAGATGCCGAGATTCTCTTCGTTGCCACGTTCGGCGATCATGCCGATCACCGTGCCGACGCGGGAATCAGGCAGCTTGCCACTTTGAAGCAGGCGTACCATCGCGTCGGTTGCTCCTTGAGCGAATGCCGCCTTAGGCGTGGCCAGAACAAGCGTCGCGGCGATCAAGAGACCAGGGAAAATCCATCGATTCAACATGGTGCAGTGTTTCATCGGAAATTGAGTTCCATCGAAAAAAAGAGTCATCCTCTTGGGCGAGGATGACTCGGAATGGGTTAGCCAATCAAGCCGCAGACTTAGTCCTTTTTGGCACGCTTGTCGAGCGTCTCGAGCGTTTCCTTGAAGGTGTACTCGAGGTACTCGTCCTGGTCGTGGACCAGCGACTGCAGTGCGATTTCCTGGGCTCGTTCAACATCGCTTCCATCGAAGAAGCTCAACGCACGAATCGCTTCCAGACGGACGCGTGGGTTTTCGTCGTTGACTTGAACTTCCAGCAGGTCGAGGGCACCTGGGACACGATCACGCCAGTAGCACAACACTCGTGTGGCAGCCGCACGAGCACGGAAGTCACCGTCGGTTAGCACTCGCTTCAGCAGGTCGGCGTCAACCAGGTCTAGGTTTTGCTTGACCCACAATGCTTCCAGCAGGTGATGGCTGTAGTTCGGATCGTTCTTGTCGAGTTCGGCCAACCAGCCTTCGAGGGCAGCGGAAACTTCCTTGCCATCGTGGCTACGCAGTTCACGGCGAACACGATAACGGGTGCGATACTCGGGTTCCTTCAGCAGGTCCAGCAGTTCGGGCACCGAGGCATCGGCGATCTTCGGCTCTTTGACCAGATCGTTGCCGGTGTAACGAATACGCCAGATACGACCATGATGCTTGTCACGCTTCGGATCACGCAACGAGTGTTGCATGTGACCAACTAGTGGGTTGTACCAGTCGACAATATAAAGCGCTCCGTCCGGGCCAAACTGAATGTCGACCGGGCGGAAACTGGTGTCTTCCGAAACCAGCAGCGGATCGACCGGGTCGGCATGGAAACCGCTTCCTTCGTCCTTCATCTTGTACTGCAGGATCCCTTGGAAACCGATGCAGTTGTTCAACAGGTAGTTGCCCTGGGCTGACTCTGGGAAGTTACGGCTCGAAACGATTTCGCAACCAGCGGTTGGACGCCACTGCTTGGTGAGGAACTGCTTCAAGCGACCATGCTTCTGTGGGTAAACCACGTCGCCGCTGAATGCCGCACCAAAGTAGTTGGCACCACCGGAAGCGTCAGCCACAAAGTTCTGGCCCCAGTCATCAAACGTATGGCCCCATGGATTGGCAAAGCCGTACGAAACGAAGATGTCGAGCTTCTCGGTCGACGGTTCGTAGCGGAAGATACCTGCGTTGGCGACTCGTTCTGGACCGTAAGGGGTTTCGACCTGCGAGTGATGGAAGGTCCCTTCCTGGAAGTAGAGATCACCGCCTGGGCCCCAGGTGAACGCACTGATCGAGTGATGCGAGTCGGCCGTATCGAAGCCGTGCAGAATCAGCGATCGTTCGTCCGCCTTGTCGTCGCCATCTTTGTCGGCGAGGAACATCAGGTTGGGTTGCTGGGCGACATAAGCACCCCCATCACCCAGTTCAATACCGGTCGGAACGTGCAGACCATCGGCGAAGACGATTTGCTTGTCTGCCTTGCCATCTTTGTCGGTGTCTTCCAGGATCAACACTTTGTCGTCCGGAGGCGTGCCTGGAAGGTACATCGGGTAGCTTTCCATCGTGGTGACCCACAAACGCCCCTTGGAATCGAATGCCATTTGAACTGGGTTTTCCAGATCGGGGAATTCAACTTCCGATGCAAACAGGTTGATCTCGTAGCCTTCCGGCAGCTTGAAGGTTTTCGCTTCGGCTTCCGGGCTGAAGATATCGACAGGACGGTTTACGTTTGTCTCGACCTGGGTGAAATCGCCCGTGTTGCTATCGTCGATCTCAGCAGGAACCGTTTCGCCGTTGGCAACCTTCCAGATCCGCTGATCACGGTTCTCGATCATCTTTCGCAGCTTGGCGAATTCAGCAGGGAAGTTGACCACGCCAAATGGATTCTTTCGGCCACCATAGATGTAGTAACCATTGACCGCGCGGTGATCGTAGAAGAACTGCAGGTCCTTCTCCTTCACTTCGGGATAGAGAGTCGCCAGATCGCACTTGTAAGCTGGGGCCGGGCCGAAGAGGGCTTCGTCCAGAACCTTGCCAAAGACCTGGTAACCTTCGTCATTCAAGTGAATGCCGTTGATCGTCAGATCGTCGTTGCCAGCCATTGGGTCGAGCATCGGTGCATAGACATCCGCGAAGACGACATTATGCTTGTCGGCCAGTTTCTTCATGCTCTCGGTGTAGAGGGCGATGTTGTCGTTGTTGGCTTTGCCATCCGGCAAAAACCGCGAGTGCAGGTCTTCGTGCGGGATCGGCGAAACGAGAACCAGCGTCGGGCTCTTGCCGTCGTACTTGGTGCTTTTGGTGTGGTCGATGAACTTTTCCAGTTCCGACTCAAATTTCGCCAGGCCTTCTTTGCCGGCGAACGATTCGTTGAAACCGAAGAACGCCATGATCACGTCGGGCTTGTGATCGTCCAGACGCGTGGCGTGATCGTTGAAGTCTTTGCTGCGAGGACGCAGGTCCAGTTCGTCGGCCGACCAGCCGAGGTCGCGAACCGTCAGGTTCAACTGCGGGAAACGTGCCTGAAGACGCGTTTCAAAGTGAGGGAAATACTGCATCCGTTCGGCCAGCGTATTCCCGATATAAACGATCTTGTCTCCCTTCTTCAGTTCCAGCTTGGCAGCCGCTTCCACTGAAGAGGAATGGATCAGCGACATACACAGACCCAAGAGCAGGGCCGCGGTACACGTTGGTCGAATCATGACGTTCCTGTGATGTACGGGTAACAGAGATTGGGGCGTTATCTAACGGGTGGGAAATCGAAGAGCGGGGCCGGTAAGGAGGCCCGTGACTTCGCCAGCGAAGCGAGGTAGGAAATTCGCAATGGCCAGGACTTACCCTGAGTGGGCGGCTCGGTGGCCATAGGCCTCCCGATTATAACCCGCTCGCCGCAACGGTTGGAAGTTTTGATGAGGATTTCGACTTTGTCCATTTCCGACATGTTAGAACGAATCGGACAAGAGTGCGGGAATCGGCGGCGTTATATAGTCGATGCGTGGGGCTAGTGGTTTCGGCGAGGGCAAATCTCAAGATACGTTTTTCAGGGGCTGAAGGGGTGGTACCGGACCTATCGAACCGATGCCGGCGGACCGGCGAAGGCCGGACGCGTTGCGTGCACGCGTAAGATGCGGAGCACTTCGCACACGGTACCAGCGTCTCGGTTGAGATGGGTGTGCTGCGTATTGACCATGATTTCAGTCTGCACGCCTGGGAGGCGAGCACTCGAAACCGGCACGACACCATCGCTGCGACCATCATGCACCGACCACCAACCGGAACCCAGGATGGTATGGCTGGGAACCTCCGGAGCAATCGGCAAGCGATAGATGCCCTTCAGCAGCAAACTGTCGGGATTGATCAAGTCGAGGCTGATCGGAACGCGATGGCGGAACTCTTTGCGGAAGGCGGCCGGGTTGTCGTCGATCAGTTCTTTGTGGGCTTCTTGCAGACACGAATCTTGATGCACCAGCTTCGCGCTGAAGTGGCCGACCGAACTGGAAGTGTGCGACGTCCCTTGATGCGGCGTACCAATAAAGACCAGGCGACCTACATGCGGCGAATGGGTGAAGTAGAACTGTCGCCGGAGATACTCATTCATCTTCGGTGTCGTGTCGAGCGTGTTGAGTGGCTGGAACGCGGTGTGTTCCCACAACACGTTGCCACTGTCGGTTGCTTGAAGCTTGGCGAGAAGTCCCCCCATGCTATGGCCGACCAGAACAACGTTTCGCAGTTCGCGATCAAAGCCGCTGGGGTCCATCTCCATGATGATCTGATCGAGTTGTTCGCGCAGAACCGCCGCGGTCTCCAGGAATGGAGCCCCGGTCGGATAATAGAATCCCCACACTTCGTAACGGGAAGAAAGGTCTGGATTGCTGTCGATCTCGTTGGCGATGCCTGCCCAGGTGTACGGAGCTGAAAGCAGTCCATGCACGAAGACCACCGGGATCTTACCTTTGCGGTGCGGCTCGAGAATGAACAAGCCGCGGTCGTCCAGGTTTCGGCTCGGATGCAAGGCAGCCAACTTCGATTCGCCACGCGTCTCGCTCAGCATGTAGGCATACGGCGCGGTGGTATCTTTCGCCAGTGGGACCTGACGGCACTTGAATTCAACATCGCCGGTGAAACGTGGATCGTAAAGTTCCAGCTTCGCCACGATTTGCTCGACGTGGGTTCCATCTGGAACGGGTGCTTCCGTCGTCGCATCGTAGAGGCAGACTTCGCTTTCCGGACGCAAGATACCCGTCACTGCGAAAGGGACTTCCGCGGGATACCATTTGTCCGCCTTCTTTCGGTCACGAATCGCCACCATCGGCACACCAAGTCCTGGCTGGCGATGCTTGGTGAGCAGATACTTCGATTGATAGTCGCCCACGATTTGCCAGTGATCGAAGTCTTCGGCCGTGCGTTGGAAGTTGGCGTACTCGAATTCCACAATGCGATAGCCGCCGTTGACCGGCAGCTTGATACCGACTTGCTTATCGATCATGCCGGTGCGATCGGCAATGAAGATCAGGCGTGCGATCGAGCTGTGATAAACTTCCCATGCCCGCGATGTACCTTTGCTCGTTTGCGGTTGAGGCGGGGCAAGTTCCATGTAGCGATAGGCGGAGATCGCCGCATCGAGATACATGTTCATCGCCGACTCGTCGTGCAGTTTGTCGGCATCGATGGCCATCGCGTAGTACGACTCGGCCTGGCGAAGCTGGATATCGGCAGGCTCCGATTGAGGAACTTCCTCGGTCAGCTCCGGCATGTATAGGAACTCGCCCTCTTGCAGATCGCTCTTGAAGAACTCGGGACCAGGTTCGAGCGGTTCGCCAATATATTGTGGGCCAGTTCCAGAAACCGGTGGTCGACCGATGTCTTCGCCGGAGTATGGGATGCTGTTGGGCATCTGCGTACCGGTAGTGACTGGCTGGCTGAGGATCGCTTCCGAATTGGGGCTGGTCGTGTTCAGCTTGCGCGGCGGCGCGGCGACTTCTTCCTCAAAGGCACAAAGCTGAATGAATGAAGCATCGGGACGCGCGTCGTCGAGTCGATCGGCAGCTTCTTCGTACGCTTCGATTGAAGTCATATCGCAGGGTCGCCAACCCAGGCCGCATGGATATTGCGATTTGGGATGGGCTTCGAGACACGGCGCGACAATTTCAGGCTCTTGCCATCGCCCTCGTTTACACCATGCACAGCCGGAGGCGATTTGGAGCATCGCAATCAGCGCGCACAGAGTCGCAATTGTCGGCTTCCAGCGGACCACGAGATTCGCTTCCTGCAGTGTTGAGAGTGGGGAGTTGCCATGCGAGCCTCCGTGGCTTGCGATGGACGCGAGGCGAAGTCCAATCCAGATTTCGCCGCGAAAGATTACCTCACCCCAAAGGTCCGCGCAGCCAAATGTCTCAGCGCAAGCAGGAAAAATCCCCGGCTGCGGTTCGAGTCGTAGCGGTCGCTCAGGTTATCAGGAGTTCAACCCCGATTAGGTGCCTGCCTGCGAGGCCTGGCGTGGGAACAAAGCCGACTGCCAGCGTGCGGCGCGGTCGATATGTTGCTGGACAATATTGCACAGTTCTTCCCGCTTGATGGGCTTCAGCAGGAAGTCGGAAGCACCATTTTCGATCGCTTCGGTGACGTGGATCCAGTTGGAATGGCCAGTCAAAAAGACGACCTGGGTCCAGGCATTCCGGTGCTTGGCGAACAACAACATGTCCATTCCGTTGATATCTGGCATTTCGATATCGCTGATCAGCAGGTCGCAGCAGTTGGACGAGATCCATCGCTTCGCTTCGTGCACGTCGGTAAAGTCGTGCAGGTCGAGTTCGTTGCTGAATGCTCCACGCAGGATCGTCTTCACCAAGCGCACGATGCCGGGGTCGTCGTCGAGAATGACTGTCTTCAGCGAGCGGCTCATCATGGTGAGAAATCCTAAATGCACAGAGAATGGACGTAACGGAAAGCTATTCTTGGCAAGCGTAGGTTACAATTCCGATGCCGGATTAGCTTGATGCGGGAGTCCGTGAAGCTTCGGCGTCCCCCAAAATTATGGAGTACCAGTCTTATGGATAACATCGATTTTGTGGCCGTGCGTACGTGCCAGAGTCACGAAGAAGCCACCATTATTAAGAGTGCCCTGGAAGAAGAAGGTATTCCTTGCGCACTTGATAACGACCATCAGGGTGGTCTGACCGGCGTACTGGCGATCCGGATTCTGGTGCCCAGCGACCGAAAAGAAGATGCCGCCGCCTTCCTGGGCAAGCATCACGAGAGATAAACGTCTCGATCGTCAATCGAGAATGGCTTGAATGGCAGCGGCAACTTCGGTCACGGCCGAATCGATGTCGTTGCCATCGAGCCAGAGTCTTGGGCCTCGCACCTTATCATCGACTTTCTGGGCGAGGCGATCCTGCAGCCGCTCTCGCTGCAGATTGTTCCACCAACTCCCTTCGATCTCTGAGAAGGTGCTATCAGGACGTTTCCAGAATATCACCAGTCGCGGGCCAGTGGTCTCTTCCGAGGGGTAAACCAGGTCGGGGGCGATGACCTCGGAGGTTGCCTGCCACCAGGGGACAATTCGAACGGCATGGCCTGGGGGTAAGTTCCTCAGATCCGATCCGCGATCGACGACCGATGGAAGTATTCCTTCGAGCGGCGTTCCTTCTTTTAGGTTCGCCCACAGATCGTTAGGGTGCGAAACGACGTCCTCGCCAAGCTCCGCCGCGACGCGTTCGCACAAAACGTGCAAAACGGGACCAGGCAGCGAAGCAATCTCGACGAGCGGCGGCGCGTTCTGTAGTTGCTGCCAAAGCTCGCCGATCGATGTGTGGAGTGTTGGGTGGATCATCTCGGCAGCGACTTCCGCGGAAGGCTGCATCACGAACTTGCGAAAGCTCATCCGAGGATGAGGCACCGTCAGGCTGGGCGTCGCGATGACCTGATCGTCGTAGAGGAGCAAGTCGAGATCGAGCTTGCGGGCACCCCAGCGTTGCTTCCGCACGCGGCCATGCTGTTGTTCGATATCGATCAGCTTCTGATGGACTTGATCGGGTGACAGCTCGGTCGCCAGCTTGGCGGCGGCATTCAAGAAGTCAGGCTGGCCAGAGGGGCCGCCCACCGGTTTGGTTACCAGCAGTTCGCTGCGTTGCAACAAGGTAAAAGCTGGATCAGCTGCCAACTCGTCAATCGCCTCGTGCAGCGTTTCGCCGCGATCCCCAAGGTTCGCGCCCAAGGCAATCAGGATCGTGGGCACGTCGGCTCTGCTTTAATGAACGGGGGAGCGAGAGAAATCAGAACCACTTTCCGATGATGTGTCACACTAAAAAGCAAGAAGGGATATCCATAAAACAGGCCCGAAGGTCTGTCGCGGTCGCTCCAGTCGGTCGTCGCCCTTCAAGTTTTTAGTGGGAGAGTTTGCCAACCTTTACGTGGCAAATCCGTTTGCCGGAAAGCAATGCTCTCGCACATATCGTGACCTCTCTCCGACGAGATCTTCTCGCTGGCCAGCACCTTCGTCGTTGCTGCTTTCCCGGCGCGCAGACCTTCCGTAGGGAAGTCTGTTTTTCTAGCCAGGAACCGGTTGGTCAGAACGACCAAATTGCAACAAATGACACGAGTTTTGGCGAGGAGGAGAGGTGATCAAGACGCGATTAGCGTCCCTTGGTTCCAATCAACATAGGGACTAATTTTGCGAAGCGAGCACGAGTTGTCAAGCAACCATGGGAATCTTTTTTCGACATTGCGGTTCCTACTCGAAAACCACCGAGGAAAAAACTTTTTCGATCCTCGTCGGTAACGCGCGTCGATAAATGGTATGTAAGAACTTGTGAAGAAGTTGCGTGTAAGTCGTGAGATATCGCGGCGATACTCATTGAAGAGTCTTCCGGGGCACACCGCAAATCGTTCGAACGTCAAGCGGTTCTACGCAAGGCGACGATGGGTCAAGGCGGGCAGCTCGGAGCGAATCCTACGTAGCTTAGCGAGATCAATCTCGGCTAAAATGATCCCTGGTTCGCGCGACGATCCGCGTGCCAGGACTTCGCCCCATGGATCGATGATCATCGAGTTTCCGTAGCACTGGATCGAGTCGGCATACAGCCCGCATTGATTTGCGGCGATTACATAGATCTGGTTTTCGATGGCACGGGCTCGCGCAAGGACTTCCCAGTGAGCCTGGCCCGTCTTGTCCGTGAATGCCGCTGGTAGAACACAGATCTGCATCCCGTCTTCTGTCAGGTGTCGAAACACTTCGGGGAACCGCAGGTCATAGCAGATCGCCTGGCCGACGTGCCCCAGCGGTGTCGCGGATACCGAAAGCTGCGATCCGGCACGAACATGCTCTGACTCCATCACCGTGACATCGGGCAGGCGGATATCGAAGCAATGGATCTTGTCGTACGTGGATAAAGTTTGCCCATGAGGACCAAAGACGAGGCTTCGATTTACCACCTTATTGGGATCGTTGCTGGCCTCGATCGCGATACTTCCGGCACACAGCACCAATTGATGCTTGATTGCCAGCTGCCGCATCCGTTCCAATGTCCCACCGTCCATGGTTTCCGCGTTTTTTCGCAGTTCGGTGACCTTTCCCAGGAAGGGGAAAAGCTCGGGCAAGACGACCAGTTTGGCTCCCTGTTGGGCCGCTTCGGCGATCAATGATTCCGCTTGTTCCAGATTGGCCGATTTTTCCGCGCCCGAAGACATCTGAATCGCAGCTGCGACGAAAGGGGGGATCATGAAGAACATCTCCTAGGTTTCGTTTTCTTCGGCCAGTGCACTATACTTGAAGGCGGACTTGGGCGGTCGCTGTGGCCATCAGCGGGTTCGTGCAACCATCTTCTCGGAATTACCCGAACACCAAATGAGCATCCATTCCGATAACGAGCAGTTCGAGTTGTCGCACGTACAGCAGGCCTTACTGGAGACCTCTTTGGACGATTCGCGTCGCGTTGAGTTGTTGCAGCAGTTGCTGGGGGAAGCCGCATGTTACCGGCTGGCGATCTACGAGATCCCGCTCGACTTCGTACTGTCGGTGGTGATTCCCATCTTCAACGAAGTGAACTCACTGCAACAAGTCATTGCAGCAGTTCGGCAGTGCGGTTTCAAGTGTGAAATCATCCTGGTCGACGATGGAAGCACCGATGGAACACGCGACCTGCTGGAATCGCTCCGTGGTCAGTCCGATTTGAAGATCATTCTGCACGAGAAGAACCAGGGCAAGGGTGCCGCCTTGGCAACCGGCTTCAAAGAAGCGACCGGCGATGCCGTGATCATCCAGGATGCCGATCTGGAATACACACCAAAAGATTATCGTGCGTTGTTGCAGCCGATTATCTGCGAAGGGGTCGACGCCGTTTATGGCAGTCGCTTCATCACCGGGCATCGCAACGTGCCGCGTGTCCGACATTACATGGCCAACAAGTTGGTGACCATGTGGTCGAACTTGTTCACAAATCTGTTGCTGACCGACATGGAAACCTGCTACAAGGTGTTCCGCCGCGAAGTCATCCAGGAAATTGCCCCCACCCTTCGCGAAAAGCGATTTGGTGTTGAACCGGAAATCACTGCCAAGCTGGCTCGTCGCAAGGGCCTGCGAATCCGCGAAGTACCGATCCGTTACTTTCCTCGCACGTTCGAGGAAGGTAAGAAGATCGGCTGGAAGGATGGGATCCGGGCATTGTGGTGTGCGATTCGTTACTAACAGCTCTCCCCTCCCACTCCCCTTCCCCGCCCCATGAATGATGCCCCGTCTTCGGAGATTGGTTCGTCTCCCGTCGATCCCAATCTCTTCAAGAAGACGCAGCGTGCGACGCGACTGACGATGATTGGTCAGATCGCCGGACAGGTGATCTCGCTAATTGTACTGGCCGAGATGTATCGTCTGGTCGATCCGGTCGAGTTCGGCCTGCTGGGGATGTTCATGCCGATCTTGCTGCTGGTCCGTTCGTTCGGATCACTAGGCATGGACATCGCGACTGTTCAAAAACGGAATCTTACCGACGAGCAGTCGTCGACGTTGTTCTGGTACCAGGTCATCACCGGTGTGATCCTCGTCGTTGTGTTGGCTGGGCTCAGTCCGCTGCTTTCCTATTGGTTTCATGCCGAACGGCTGTTGCCGGTGGGCATCGCCTTGTCGGGCACCGCCCTGCTCTACAACTCGTACTCGCAGCACAAATCACTTGCCGAAAAAAAACTGCGATTCGGTCGGCTGACCATCGTGCGCCTGCTTTCGCTGGTGGTTAGTGGTGGCCTCGGGATTGTCGCCGCGTGGTTCGACTATGGCGTGTGGGCGTTGGTGATTCAGCAGTACGCCGAGTTGATCGTTCTGAACATCGGCTTCTGGGCGATCGAGCCTTGGCGACCCGGTCGACGGGCTCACTTCTCGGAAGTTCGCAATCTGCTGCAGTTCAGCGGGTTCTATACCCTCAGCGGTTTGTTCTTCGCGGTCGGTCAGAATCTCGACAAGATCTTGCTGGGCGTGTTGATGGGTGGCACCAACGTCGGTCACGAATGGATCGGGTACTATACCCAGGCCTACAACCAGATGATTCGCCCGGTCTATTTGTTGACGTCGCCGGTCACTGCGGCCATGTTGCCTGCGCTTTCGCACGCGCGTGGCAATAGAGAAGTCTTCACGCGTTTGACCGGCAACTTCTATCGCATGGTGGGCATCATGCTCGCACCATGTTCAATCGGTATGTTTCTGGTGGGCGAGCGATTGATGCCGGTGCTCGGTGGTGACGAGTGGATCGAGTCTGGCGAGCTGCTGGCGGTGATGGGTCTGATGATTCTGGCGCAAGCGTGGATCAACATCTCTGGCAGTTTAATGAGCGCCGCTGGACGGGCCGATATGCTTGCCGTCGGTGCTTTCGGAACGCTGATTTCGTTGGGGGCTGCTTGCTGGTTCGCTCTGGCAACCATCGGTTCCGATCCATACGCTGTGACGCTTGAACTCGCCTTGGCGATGTCATTGGCGACGATCTTGATGTGCGGTCCGTATCTCTACTTCTGCTTCCACTTTGCCGGGATCGACGCCAGGGCGATCTTCTGGAAGCTTGTGCCCGCGATTGGTGCCTCGTTGCTGATGGGGCTGGTGGTGTCGCTCGTAGGCTATGCCGAAAGCTTTGTGCCTCAGGCCGTGGTCCTGGTCAAACAGGTCGTGGTGGGCGTGGTCGCTTACATGCTGTTCGCGCGAAGCGAGATTACCTGGCTGTGGCGGCAACTGCGTGGATTGAGCGCGGACGAAGACATCCACACCGTCATTGATTGAGCGTCGGCGTTTCTAGAAGCTGCCCAGGATCGAATCGCCTCGAAACTTCGGTCGAGCCAACACCATCTGGCTGACGCCGATCTGACGTTCATGAAATCCTGCTTCGCAGTAGGCAAGATAGTATTCCCACATCCGCAGGAAGTAGTCGTCCATGCCAAGCTTGCGAATGCGGGGCATGTTCTCGAAGAAGTTCATTCGCCAATCGGCCAGCGTGCGAGCATAGTGAGGACCGAAGTCTTCGGTATGCAAAATTCGCAGATCCGACTTGTTCGCGATCGATCGGGACAGCAAGTGGTAAGACGGCAAGAAACCGCCAGGGAAGATGTACTTCTGGATGAAGTCGACACCGCGCGAGTAACTTTCGACACGTTCGTCCGGAATCGTGATCACTTGTAGAGCCATCGTCCCCTCAGGCTTCAGCAGCGAGGCACATTTCTGGAAGTAAGTGTCGAGATAATCTCGCCCGACCGCTTCGATCATCTCGATGCTGACGACATGATCGAACTGCCCAGTAAGATCACGATAGTCCGACTTGAGCAGCGTGATCTGGTCGTCGAGACCAGCGGCTTTAAATCGCTTGCGAGCGAACTCGTGTTGCTGCTCCGAAATGGTGGTCGTCGTCACGTGACAGCCATAATGCTTCGCGGCGAACTCCGCGAAACCTCCCCAGCCCGTGCCAATCTCCAGGACGTGACTCCCTGGTTTGATATCAAGTTTCCGGCAAATGCGATCAAGCTTCGCAAGGGATGCCTCCGCCAACGGCGTCTGCTCGTTGCGGTAAATAGCCGAAGAGTACATCATCGACTCGTCCAGCATCAGACCGAAAAACTCGTTGCTCAAGTCGTAATGGGCCGCGATGTTTTTGCGGCTGCCAGACTTTGAGTTACGAGTCTGCCACTGCTGAAGCTTCCGCCACGGACCGAGCCAGAACGATGTTCGTTTCTCGATTCCTTTAAGTGATTCCAGATTGCGAGCCATGATTCGCAGCAGTGCGGTCAGGTCACTGCAAACCCACTTTCCGTTCAGGTAAGCTTCCGCAGCGGCGAGCGTGCCCCCGAAAATCATGCGGCGATAGACACGCAGGTCATCGATCCGCACGACCGCACGTAGCTCGACATCGCTGCTCGGCCCGAATTGATGCTGCCCCAGCGGGTCGACGATCAGGACGTGCCCGGCATCAATTCGTGAGAGAGCCTGGTGAAGCAGTCGGCGGCACTGCCGCGAAACCCAACAATGAAGCCCTGCCGCTACCTTGGCTTTCATGCCGCTGGCAGGCCGAACCGATGCTTGAAGTGCAATTTCACCTACAGCGGTTTGGTCGCCGGGGCAGCCATTTCGCTGCCGGATTGTTTTCGCGGGTGAGGATAGATGGGACATCGTTTCCACCAAAGTTTCCAGGCTTCCAAGTAGATTGCCGCGACGACCTTCAGGCTCATAGCCGGCACACTAGGTAGGAACCGTCGAGTACCCCTGGGTGCTAACAGCTTTTTTTCTAAATCCATCCCAGCCCCAAAGATGGGGCGTCCGGCGTCGATGTTCTCGAGCCCCACCGAAAGACGCTCGCCGAATGAGCGAAACGTCCAGCGATACCGCTGATCCATCGGCATGAAGGGGGAGACATGCATCTGCTTGGGATGCTCGCAGGTCCACGCCTTTTTTTCATCGTTCCAGCTCGGCTCGAGGAGATAGGCGTGCTGCTCGCCCCACGGGATGTTGTTCACTTCGGCGATGATCTGCGAAGGTGCCGCGGTGGGTGTTTTGCCTTCGATCAGAAACAAGTTCAGCGGGCTGAAGTAATAGCCGAAGTGCCGAAGCTGCGTGACCAAACGAATGGACCCCTCGGGCCGCTTACCCGATTGCTGCTCGACAAACTGCCGCACACGAGCATCCAGGCTTCCGGAAAGATGTCGGAGATGCACATCACGTGGAAACGAAACCCCGGCCCAGCGATGGTCACTCAGCAGTCGGTTCGGACCGACGATCTGATCGAGTTCGGCCAGATCGAAACAGGCCATCGTTATCCGATACCGGAAGTGATGAGGGACCGGCGTGTGTCGCGAGTGTGTGACAAGTCCTTCGTAGAGGCAGCTTCGCATGCGTCGAGGTTCTTTCCAAAATAGGCGGCGACCGCCAAAGCACTCTTCACGCCATCTTCGTGGAAGCCATACCCACACCAGGCACCACAGAAGTACGTGTTCCGCTTCCCTTGAATCTCAGGCAAACGCTGCTGCGCCGCAAAGGAATGACGGTTATAGGCTGGATGATCGTACTTGAGCGTCTTCAAGATCTTCGACGGATCAATCCGATCGGTAATGTTCAAACTGAGCAGGATCGGCCGCGGAGAATCGACGTTCTGCAAACGCGATAGGTCGTACGTCACGCTGGCGGTCGTCTGATGATTGGCCGGCAGGAAGTAATTCCAGCTTGCCCAAGCGTGCAGATGCGTCGGCAGCAAGCTGGTGTCGGTGTGCAGAATGGCTTCGTTGGGTTGGTAAGGGAAGTGCGACAGAAGCTCGCGCTCGGCCTCGGTCGGCTCGTCGAGCATTCGTAGCGATTGATCGGCATGCGTCGCCAGGATGACCTGATCGAAGGTCTCGGTGACGTCGTGAGATGTCGTGATGATCACCTGATCGTCGCTGCGGCGGATCGATTCGACCGGCGAACGCAAACGAACCCGATCGGCCAGCGGCGCGATTAGCTTCTGCACATATTGCTTCGATCCTCCCACGATCGTTCGCCACTGGGGACGATTGCGAATGGCCATCAGGCCGTGATTGTCACAAAAGCCGAGGAAAAATTCGGCGGGGAAGTCGAGGATTTGTTCGGGATCGGACGACCAGATGGCGGCTGCCATCGGGACCAGATACTTCTCGCGAAACATCGTGCCGACCTGGCAGCGGTCGAGGAATTGCCCGACCGTTTCATTCGGCCGGATGGCGTTCTCTTCGACTGCCTTCGTCCCATGCTGATTGAATCGCAGAATGTCCCGCAGCATGGTCCAGTAACGAAGGGAAGTGAGGTTTCGCCAACTGGGGAAGAGTCCCCGCAAGCTGCTCCCTTGATATTCAAGACCGCTTTGCTCGCAACGAACACTGAAGCTCATGTCGCTCTTCTGCGACTCGACTCCCAGCATGTCGAGCATGCGGCAGAAGTTCGGGTAGGTGCGATCATTGAACACCATGAAGCCGGTGTCGACGTCGTAAGGCTTGCCATCCAATTCGCACGTGACGGTGTTGCTGTGCCCGCCTGGGTAGTCGGCCGCCTCGAACAAGGTGACTTCGTGGTCGGCGTGCAAAAGTCTTGCGACCAGGTTTCCGCTGATGCCACCACCAACCACAGCAATTCGCTGACGACGCATCGACGGGCTCCTAGAGAGTTGGGAAATGATTATGAACCGCCGTCGATGACGACTTCGATTCCGGTGGCCAAGGGAAGAAGGCACTCGTACGGCGAATGTAATCGGCGTACTCAGGGCGACGATTCGGAATGCGTTTCTCGAGGTGGGCGACGCCAGAGAACCACAGCAGGCAGAAGGTCATCAGCGCCGGACCGATCGCCGTCCACCATGCCGATGCATCGACCGAGACCACCAGGAGGTAATAGCCCCACCAAAGCACGCAGTCTCCGAAGTAATTGGGATGCCGTGTGTAACGCCACAAACCCTGATCAAGCACCTTACCTTGGTTCGATGGATCGCTCTTGAAGCGGGACAGTTGCCAGTCGCCGATCGACTCGAAGGCGAGACCGATCATCCACAATGCGATGCCCAGCACCGAGAGGGCCGTGAACGAACCTTCCAGCGTGGGCATGATTTGCAGCGGTAAAGAAACGATCCACATAATCGTCCCCTGGAGGCCGTAAACGACCACCAGACTGAAGAGAGCGAAGTTCCGACCTGGCTTCTCCCGCATCTCGCGGTAACGGGAATCTTCTCCCTTGCCGATGTTCCGCCAAGCCAGATAGCCAGCCAGGCGGCAGCCCCACAAAGTGACCATCCCCACCAGGATCCACGCCAGAAGGCTCGGGGCTGCTGCATTCAGGATGGAGCTCCAGGCAATTACCACGAAGCCAAAACCCCAAAAGATGTCGACGATACTGGCATCCTTCAGGGCCAGACTCAGCAGCCATAGCAGCACCATGCAGCCCAGCACGATGCCGGCGTTGGTCAGAAGTAAGGTGCTGAAGTCCATAAAAAAAGCCGCGGTCGCGTACCAGGAAAAAAAGGCCTGATAACGCAAACCGCAGCTTTTGGATGCGATTAACGGGCGTAACGGAAGTTTTTAGCCCGCTTTCTTTTCGGCAATCCAGCGATCGACCTGCCGTTCCAGAATCGGGAGCGGGAGTGCACCGCTATCGAGAACCACGTTATGGAACTCGCGAAGATCGAAATCTTCGCCCAGTTCAGTCTCGGCCTTGGCTCGCAGTTGCTTGATTTTCAGCTCGCCAATCTTGTAGCCCAGGGCCTGGCCTGGCCAGACGATATAGCGATCGATTTCGACAGCAACTTCCAGGTCGCTCTTGCCGCTGTTTTCTTTAAAGAACTTGATGGCCTGGGCTCGGCTCCAACCCATGTTGTGGATGCCGGTATCGACCACCAGGCGGCAAGCTCGCCACATCTCGAAGGTGAGCTGGCCGAACTTGTCGTAAGGGGTCTGATAGAAGCCCATCTCTTCCCCCAGCGACTCGGCGTACAACGCCCAGCCTTCAACATACGCGGTGAAGTGCCCATGACGTCGGAAGTTGGGCAGGTCGGTCAGTTCCTGGGCACGAGCGATCTGCAGGTGGTGACCTGGAACCGCTTCGTGCAGCGTCAACGCTTCCATTTCGTACTTCGGACGGCTGTCCAAGGCGTAGGTGTTCGCCATGAAGAAACCGGCTCGGGCCGCTTCCGGAGCACCAGGGTAGTAGCGTGCCGAAGTCTGGTTTGGTGCTTCGTAGTCCGGGAAGGCCTTCACGCCGTAAGGAAGCCGAGGCAGTTCGACGAACAGCTTGGGCAGCTCGGCATCGACTCGCTTGGCGATGTCGCGGTAGCCAATCAGCAGGTCGTTGGGGTCGGTGTAATAGAACTGCGGATCGGTCTTCAGGAACTTGATGAAGTCGTCGAAGTCTCCTTCGAAGCCAGACTCACGAATGACCTTCTCCATCTCGCCGCGGATTCGTTTGACTTCACTCATGCCGATTTCATGAATCTCTTCTGGACTCAGATCGGTCGTCGTCGAGCTACGGCAGCGGAAGGCATAGTACTGCTTGCCATTGGGAAGCGCCGAAGCACCGATGATCTCGGCGGCGTTCGGAAGGTATTCGTCTTCCAGGAATGCCTTGAACTTCAATAGCGCGGGGAAGACCTGGTTGGCGATCGCTTCTTTCCCTGCCTTCTTCAGGCGAGCCTGGTCGTCGGCCGAGATCGAGTCCGGGAAGTCTTCGAAGGGATCGAACAGCGGGCTGTCGGTGGCGTCGGCCAGGACCTGACCACTGATCTGGCGAGGGATACTGCCCAGCGGACCGGGCGGCTGCACCCAGCGTTTTTCCAGCCCTTCCTTCAACAGGTCAACGTTCTGCTGGAGGAAGTTCGGATACTTGTTCAATCGCGAAAGATAGTTCTCGTAATCTTTGACAGTCTTGAACGGCATGTTCGTCGCCGTTTGTGCCATCGTGAATTGAGGGCCGTCGAGCTGATCGACCGCCAGGAGTTCGCTCGGGTACTTTTCGCCATCGATCGAGCGACGCAGGTCGTACTCGAACAGTTCGTACGAAAGCAGGTCCTCTCCAGTCAGTTGGCTGGCGTCGATCTTTTGCAGCTTCTCCAGCATTTCGTGCGGGTGCTGTTTCCGCTTATCGATCGCTTCTCGCGAAAGATCGGTCCAGCGATCGTTGCCGCGAGGATCCCCCAGCCATGTCCCCATGGTGGGATGATTATCGAGCTGCCACTCCCAGTCTTCGTCGAACAAGGCGTGGAGTTGTGTGGAGGCGGAGTTATCTTCCGCGGAAGCAACCGCCGGAGCGAACACGCTCAAGGCGGCCAAAGAAAGAGCCAACAGGCGAAGCGACGACATGGGAATTCCTTGCGTGGAACCAAACGCGAGTAAGGCAGACCAGGGGCAAGGTCCATTCTGAACGACGGTTGGGCAGTCGCCAACCAGTGAAAATGTACAAAATCACGAATCGTTGTCTGAAAAATACTGGACAGTCCCCAGCGATTCGATCGCTTCGCCGATTCTAGACAGGGCCACTGCATACGCGGCTGTCCGCATGTCGATCTTCTTTTCGACCATCCAGTCGTAGATGTGATTGAACTCTTGTCGCATCATCGCGTGGAGCCGCTGCTGCACTTCTTCGAGGCTCCAATAAAACCCTTGCTGGTTCTGGACCCACTCGAAGTAGCTGACGGTCACGCCCCCTGCGTTGGCAAGGATATCGGGGATCACCAGTTTCTCATTTTCATTGAGAATCTCGTCGGCCTCGCCGGTGGTTGGACCGTTGGCCACTTCCACGATCACCGGGGCCGTGATCCGCTGGGCGTTCTCGGCCGTGATCACATTTTCCAGCGCCGCTGGTATCAGCAGGTCGACGTCAAGTTCCAGAAGCTGCTCGTTGGTGATGGTCTTCGCTTCAATTGCTTCGCAAACCGAGCCGGTGCAGTAAACCGCTTGAAGCCGCCGCGACTCGTTTTTGATTTGAATCAAGCTGGGGATATCGAATCCGCCTGGCTTATAGATCCCACCGCGCGAATCACTGACGGCGACCACCTGGTATCCATCGGCATGCAGAAGTCGCGCGATGCTTTGCCCGGCGTTGCCGAAGCCCTGGACGGCGACCCGAGTTTGCTTCGGAATCCAGTCCCGCTTCTTGGCGAGCTCTTGAATGCAGTAGTAAGCTCCGCGTCCAGTGGCATCATCACGTCCCTGGCTGCCGCCCAATGGGATCGGTTTGCCGGTGATCACGCCAGGGGTGCGGCGACGATGGATCTTTGAATACTCGTCCATCATCCACCCCATGATCATGGCATTGGTATACATGTCAGGGGCTGGGATGTCGGTGTCGGGGCCGATGAAGTCGGCGATTTGTTCGATGAACCCGCGCGAGAGCCGCTCGAGCTCCATTCGCGAAAGCTCCTTCGCGTTCACGCAGATGCCACCTTTCGCGCCGCCGTAAGGAATGTTCATCACGGCGCATTTGAAGGTCATCCAGAACGCCAGCGCTTTCACTTCCGCGATGTCGACACTCGGTGAGTATCGCAGACCACCTTTGGTGGGCCCGCGTGTGTCGTCGTGCCGCACGCGATAACCGCTGAAGACTCGCAGCGATCCGTCATCCATACGAAGCGGGATCGAGACTTGCAGAATTTGCTTGGGGTGCTTCAGGCGTTCGAGCGCTTCGGCATCGATCTCGGCAAACTGGAATGCCTTGTCTAGCCGGGCGATCGCTCCTTCAAAAAGGTCGGGACTCGTGGAGGCGTTCATGGTGGGGTTCCTCACGGCGCGATGGGAGAGAGGTGTCTCAGCGGCAGATGGGGAGAATGCCGCGAGTGGTACTCACGCTTGTATTCTTCCCCTCGAGAATAGGGGAAGCAAGGAAAATAGGTCCGGTTCTACCGATGATAGACCATCGGAGGCAGACCGACCGTTGGAATCGATGCAGGCCGAGGTTCCAGCGGAACGCTAGGCCAGGCGACCTCGCGGCGGAGGACGCGACGGGCCACGTCGGCATAGATCTCTTCGTGTCGGACCACGTTGCGGTGGTTGTCGAACATATCGAGGAAACGGGCACGTCCGGCCTGGCCCATCTGCTGGGCCAATTGGTCATCGCCCAGAATCTTGACGATCGCCTCGCCCAAGGCAGCAGCGTCCTGGCTGGGGACCAGGTAACCGGTCTCGCCATCGGCGACACTTTCGATCAGACCGCCAACTCGCGTGGCGACCACGGGCTTGCAGGCAGCCATCGCTTCGGGAGGTGTCAGACCGAAGGCTTCCTGGGTGGGGCAAGCGACCAGAAGATCGATGGCCCGCATCACGTTGGGAATGTCGTTCTGGAAATTGATGAAGCGAAACGCATCGCGAACGCCCATCCGAATAACCTGGGAACGAACCCGCTTGATGTAAATCGGGCAGCGATTGCCGATCACAGCGATCTTCGCGTTGGGAACTTGCCGCAAGATCGCTGGCAACGCTTTGAGCAGCAGCAGGTGATTTTTGCGAGGACACACGTCACCGACGATGCCAACCACTTTGTCTTCTTCGCGGAAGCCATGTTCTTCTCGCCAGGCCTGGCGGAGTTCGTCGGCGTTGCGAGGGATCGGGGCATGATCGATCAGGGCCCGAACGGTCTCGACATTCTGTTGGCGAACGCGGTTCCAGTTGACTTCGACACTACGGGTATGATCCGAGTTGGCGATCACAAAGTCTTTCATCGCCCAATAGGCGTGGACTTTGGTGTGATGGGCAGTAGCGACGACGGGGACGCGGGTGAACATCTTCAGCATGATGCCAAAGAGTTGGCCACTGGTATTGTGCGTGTGAACGATGTCGACGTTTTCGTCTTCGATCCAGCGGGCCATATGCTTGACCTGCTTCAGCGGCCAGCGGCGAAGTGCGGAATCGACAAACTTGATGTTGGTCCCTTCGACTTGCTCTTGAATCCACGAGCCTTCCCGACCAATCAAAGTGACGTCATGACCGCGGCGCGCGAGGGCTTCGGTCAGTCTCAAGCACTGGATAATGGCTCCGTTGACGCCGAATCCGGAGATGAGTTGGACGATTTTCATGGGGGGCTGCAGGGTTTCATGGGGATTTCGACAAGTCGATCTGCCAGCACGGAAACAGTTCGAAGGGCGTAATTAACTAAATTCTCATACCAAGGCAATACGAACCCGCCTGGATTATTTCAAGATCCCCCAACGGCAAGGGATCGTCGCCCTAGCTTTCGCAGTTGTGGTAAAGTATCCCCATTGGCTTACCTCCCTGGATTGATAGCAGCGATAGCACCCGATGACGCAGTATTCTGGCAATGGCGGAACCGACGGCGCGAACATGGTGATGTTCTGGCCTGAGAATCTCCCGGAAGAAGCAGACACCATGCTCCGCAACGATCCGATTTCCTTCGTCGACACCATGCGCGAGGAAGGCCGGGTCATCTGGTTTTATTGTGATGGCGATGGCCAATATGCGGTGACCGTCTTTCTAGATGAAGACCCACCGGGCGAGCTCCGCAAGTTCATGGTCGATGAGGAGGTCTACCCTGACGTCCGGGTCCAAGGCACGACCTATTTCGGCGGGCTCGAGTACATGTACCAGGAAGATGACGGGATGATCCAAGAGTTCCCGGGCATGTGTAACACGATCGATCTGCCCGAGGGAACCTATCAGGGGGCGGTCTATCGGACCGACATTCCAGCGGCTTTCAGCCGGCAATGGCTCATGCAACGGATGGGGACCAGCCGGTATCGGATTCTGCACTGGCAACAACTGCTCAGCAAAGCGGCTGTTTTTGGGGCGGTGGGTGTACTGTTCGCCTTCTTTTTCCTGGTCTGGTATGTCTGGCTAGTTTCGGTGGGGGCTGTTGCGTTAACCTTTGTAGCCGCGGTCTTGCTGGCCCGGTCGGAATCGTGCCGGGAAGCGATCGTGGCGATCGACGAATTCACCGAGACCTTCCCAGAATACGTCGTCGTGCTTTCGTCGCAGTCCCCTGCCTCGCTGGAAGAACCCGAGTCCGAACAATTGGCAATGCCCGTCGGTTAGCCACCAGGAACACCATGCATGAAGCTGAGATGTCCTAATTGCGAGATCTACCTCCCTGCCCGGCAGATGAATGTCGAAAAAGACATTGTGATCTGCCACGACTGCAACGAGGCGTTTTCGATCTCGAACTTGTTGGGCGTGACGAAAACGCCGGCTGCCCCGATCGGCAATGGTTGGCAGTCCGAGACCGGGTATTCCACGACCGCGGTGTCGAACTTCCCCTTCGACATCAACATGCCCCCACGTGGGGTCGCCTACGATAACAGCGGCATGGGGTGGCGCATCGCGGCGACCACTCGGAACTGGATGGCATTGTTCCTGATTCCGTTCATGTGCGTCTGGTCTGGCTTCTCGCTCGGCGGGATCTATGGCTCTCAGATCGTCGAAGGCGAGTTCAATCCGTTCTTGTCACTCTTTGGCATTCCGTTCCTGTTGGGAACGTTGGTTATGGGGTGGATGGCATTGATGAGTCTCTTCGGCCAGGTCGTCGTGCGAGCGGACGAAATGGATCGCGACGGAGGGATTGTCTTTCAAGGAATCTGGCCACTGGGACGCACCCGCCGATTCCGTTGGTCCGACGTGCAGAACATCGACGAGACGCAATCGTTCACACGCAAAGGTGGAGCAACGACCCATATACGGCTGATGCGATCCGAAGGGGATATCAAGTTTGGTGGCATGCTTTCGGAAGAACGCCGCCGCTATATCATGCAGGCTTTGCTTCAATTGACAGGACGTCGCGGTTAGCAGGGATATGCGATTTTTCAATCAGCGTGTTTTGTGGTGCGACGACATCGCCTTGGTATGCCCGGAGTGGTCCCAGATTCCAGATCAGGACTCGCCGCAGACCAATCCGTTGACGGCGTTAGGAAAAGCAGAGCAGCAAGAACGAGTGATCTCGTTTGTTGATGTCCGCCGCAGCGCGTTTGCTCTGTACGTCGACGAACCGCTGCCAGCAAGCCTGGCCGAGTTTGCCCGCAAAGATCAGCCGCCAAGGACCATGCGCATCGAGCCGCCGATCTATCTGGGGCCGGCTGAGATGGAAACCAGCGAAGAGGAAGAGCTTCGCGACGAGTTCGAGGCCTTCGATATTCCCGCAGGCCAATACGTGGTTCAAGCGTCCCACATTCGGATTCCGGCAGGCTTCGAGCGGAAGACGATCCTTGGTCGGGCCGGTCTCTTGGGAAGCTGTTTGCTGCTGATGTGGAAGGCGTGGGTCTTCAGTCTCGCGATCGGCGTGCTGGCGATGACGATGGCCCTGACCAAGTTCTCGCTGATGGTCGGAATTGCTGTCACCTGCGTTGTGATGCTAGGGCTCGCGGTAACCTTCCTGGGACGGCGAACGAAGGCGTATCAAACCGCCTGGGAAACGCAGCTGGCGTTCGACCAGGAGTTCCCAGAGTTGGTCGTCGTGCTGAAGTCGACCAAGGGCTAGGTATGCTGCTGCCAGGCAGCCACCAACGCTCGGGCCGCATGCCCGCGGTGCCCGACCGCTGCGGTCTTGTCGTCGTTGAGTTGGGCCAAGGTTTGGTCGAGGCCTGCGACGAGAAACATCGCATCGTAACCGAACCCGAATTCGCCGATGGGGGCCGTGCCGATCTGCCCGCGACACTCGCCGCTCGATTCCAGCACTACGTTGCCATCCGGATCAGCAACACAGAGGTGGCAAATGAAGCGGGCCTTGCGATCTTCCTCGTCAACATCTGCCAGGTGTTCGATCAGCAGTGCCAGGTTCATTGCCATCGTGGCGTCGTCGCCGGCATAGCGGGCCGAGCGAACGCCTGGGGCACCGTCGAGTGCGTCGACTTCCAGGCCAGTGTCATCCGCTACGACCCATTGGCCGAGCTGCGTGGCATGGCCGATCGCCTTTTTCCGAGCGTTCTCTTGCAGCGTCTCGCCATCTTCTTCGACCGCGGTTAGATCCGCATCGTCAGGCAATGACCGAACCGGGATACCCAGCGGAATAAGCAGCGTCGACAACTCGCGAACCTTATGAGGGTTCGAGGTGGCGACGAAGATCTCGGAACAATCCGACAAGGGACGGGACATGCGGCACCTTTCTAGATGATCGCCAAGGGATCGCGGTCGTGTTCCAGGGTGCCACGCGTCACACCGACGCGGTTGAGTGCTTTCAGTTCTCGCCAGACGTCTTCGCCATCGACATTGCCTGCCAACAGGTCACGGTAAAGTTGGATAACCCGAGCGATCTCTTGCGGCGGATCGTCGTTTAGCAGTTCAATGCGGAAAGTGCGGACACCCAGGTCACGCAGCGGCTGAACGATCTCGGCACCACTTTGCGGAGTCTTGTTGAAGAGCGTATTGCGGCAGCCAACGTCCGCCTTCAACGGATGCTCGGCCCCGACTCGGTCGCGAAGTTTCACGTCGTGCTCGTCACAAGGACGACCACAATTGGTTTTATTCGTTCCGGGCGAAAGGACACTGCAGAAGACGCAGTGCTCCATATGGAACATCGGCATATGCTGGTGAATCACCGGTTCCAGCAAATGAGCAGCGCAGTTCTCGGCCATCACCAGCAACTGATCTCGATTCAAATCGTAGGACGGCGTGATCCGCTCGGCTCCACGCTTCCGCAGCCAATCGACCGTCAGTTGATTCGCGGCATTGAACGAGAAGTCTGCCACGCAAGCGGCACCCAGTCCCGTGAAGAACTTCAGCCCCGACAAGTTACGGACAACGTAGCCATCGGCACCATGCTTCGAGAGAGCCTTGAAGATGCCCATCTCGCCTGGCTTCTGAATCCGTGGAGTAACGATGTAAATGGTTGCCTCGAACTCGCGAGCCAGCGGGACCGCTAGTTTGTATTCGCGGATGTCTTGGAAGTCGACGTACACCGTCTTGATGTCGGCACGCAGCACCGCTTCCAACTGGTGCATGGTACGAGCCAGGACAATCAGCTTGGGATCACCAGGTTCGATCTTGGCCGGTTCGACTTCGGCTTGAATCTGCGGCAACACCAAATCCTGATCGATCACTCGGCGTCGCGTTGCCATCTGTTGGCGAGCTTCGTCGAGTTGGGTCACCATTTCTTTCCGCAGCTTACCAAGCACACTCAGCGGAACCATCGGGTTGCCGGCAATCTTGGCCGTCAACGTCTCCAGGCTGTAGCCGCTGCCACCTAGTCGCGAGAGTTGTTGCTGCAAACTCTCTTCGGTCAGCGAGTGCTTCTGAGCTTGTTCCAATGGCTGCTCGGTTGCCAGTTCCAGCTTGCCGAGGGCGGGACTTTGCACCCAGATTCGTAGCGGCTGGCCAACCTTCGCGGTGGCATCGATGGTCAACGGAATATCACGGCCATGAAGCTCTCCGCTAAAGCTCTTGCGAAGCTCACGCGTCAGGGCAGGATCGTCGCTCTTCCAGACTTGCAGGCCAGGCTTCAAGAATTGAAAGTCGACCGAGCCACGCGGGAAGTCCACTTCGACCACGCCGCGCGTCGCTTCGCCCGTGACGCGTCGACCATTCTGGCTGACGGTGAAGACGCGGCCACCTTGTTCGTTGCCGGCAGCACGGTCGCCCTGAAAGACGATTCCGTCGCCCGCTTTCAAACGACCGAGGAGTTCAAGCTTGACCCGTTTGCGACGGTCGTCGACCGAGACCACTTCGGCCACCAGAACACCCCGTTTGGCACTGCTGGTCGCCGGGACGAGCATCTTGTGGTCGCAGCCATGCAGCCAGCCTGGCGAGAACCCACGCGAGAAGCTGAGTTCCATCTCTTCGACTTGACGCTGTGTGAAAGTTACCGGCTTGCCGGCCAAGGCGGAATCGATGGCCTGACGATAGTGCCGGGTGATGTTGGCAACGTACTCAGGTGTTTTCAGACGCCCTTCGATTTTGAACGAAACGACACCAGCCTCGAGCAACTCCGGCACCAGGGAGAACGCGGCGAGATCTTGCGGGCTGAGCAGATACTTCTGATCCCCCAGATCAATGTCGGCTCCATCGCAGACAAGCTCGTACGGAAGGCGACAGGCCTGGGCACATTGACCACGGTTCGCACTACGGCCCCCCAACGATTCGCTAGTAAGGCATTGCCCGCTGTAGGCGACGCACAAGGCACCATGCACAAACGCTTCCAGGGGCATCTGCGTCTGGGCATGGATCTTCGAGATCTCGTCGACCGAAAGCTCGCGGGCGAGCACCACCCGTTCGATACCGGTGTCTTCGATTTCGGCGATGCACTCGGCACTGGTCAACGTCATCTGGGTCGACGCATGAATCGGCAACTCGGGGGCAGTGCGGCGGATCAGGTTAACCAGGCCCAAGTCTTGAACCAACACGGCATCGGTGCCGGCCTCCGCAATGCGGCGGATGATCGGTTCGATGGTCGACAACTCGTCGGCGAAGGTCAGCGTGTTGACCGTGGTATAGCCGCGGACGCCATGCCAGTGCAGCATTTCCATCAGGGCCGGCAGGTCGTCGAGCGAGAAGTTCTTGGCGCGGGCCCGGGCATTAAATCCGGTCTCGAGCCCGAAATAGATCGCATCGGCCCCGTTAGCAATGGCCGCGCGAGCGCAGTCCCAATCTCCTGCCGGAGCCAAAAGCTCTGGTCGCGTGGATGCGGCTGGCTGCGATTCGGTCATCAGTTTTCGTACTTTGCCCAGTAATGGATAAAAGGTGCCTCGGAATCGGTTGATTTTACCGGGGGATCAAGCAGGCGGATAGGGACGAAATCGCCTCGAATCCAGCCGAAAACAGCCAGGTACGGCCACAGAAAAAGATGGCATGCCGCCCAGGATATGGGGGAAGGCCATCTTATTGGACTGGCTCGTGAGATGGACCAGAGCTAATCGCCCACGCCGATGTCGTCTTCTAAAGCCTTCTGAACGACGGCATTTTCGTGATGCTCGTGATTCAAAAAGCGGGTGGTGAAGTCACGAAATCGAACGTGGAACGTCGACAGGGTTTCGTCCGGACTGTGATGCAGATCGTCGAGCATGGCATCGATGTCGCTCAGCAACAAACGGTGCTCGTGGCGAAGTTGCTCGCATTCGGCAGAGTAGCGGGGGGCGATGCTGATGGTGTCGCGGAGATAGCCGCCATACTCTTCCCGCGCGAACTGGTCATGCATCATGTCGCGCAGTTCAAGCAAGCCCAACAGCAGCGGTTCTGGTGAATCCCCTTCGGCGGTAATGCGATCTGCTTCTTCCAGCAGGTCGTAAAGAAGAGCGTGCTCGGTTAGAAGTTTGGTTACAGCGGCATCCGTCAATCGTTGCAGGTCGGGCATGGCATTCTCCTTCTCGTTGCGGAATGATCAGGCGGGTGCCCCTTCCAGGTCGAAGTGAGTTGCGAATCCTGCAATCATTTTGCTTCCCTTCATCTGTCGTTTTATGTCGGAAACTGGGGGTCGTCAATGAATTCCTGGCGCGTTTGGTTCAAAAAAGGTAGTCGCGATTTACCACGGAAGAGCTCGCCATTTTGATCGGCATTCATAGATGTGAAATGGCAAACATGAAGATTGAAAAGGGCGCGGAAATAGGAAGACCTTGACGGGGACGATCTGCCCGGATCGTAGCACTCGATCTATTCAATCTGGGGGGAGTCCAGTTGGTGGCTAGGTTTTGCTGGCATTCAGGACTGCTTGAAGATACTCTGAGGAGAGTGGAGTATACTGGTAGGAAATCCCCCAGAGGGGTTCTTGGGAATTTGCTCGGTCGAAGGAGCTTTTGTGGCTGACGACAACGACGTTTCGCGCGATTACCGCGTTCGACTGTTCTATAAAACGAAGCCAGAACCATCGAAGGCCGCCATCCTCGACAAGATGCAAGTCTTGTCGGAAGGATTCGCTCCGCGCGACGGTAAGCGCGATTCCGATCGTCTCGACTTTCGTCATCCACGCTTCGTCGCCAACATCGGTGGTAAGTCGGTCGGGGCGACCTGGAGCATTCGAGAAGAAGAGATCGAATACCCCGGCGATCTCACGCCATTTCTGCCAGCCTTGGAACAGTCGTGGTTGTGGGACGATGCCGAGCAAGTGGTGGGCGACTGTGAACATCAGTTGCTGATCACCGACCAGACGGCCGCCAACATGCGCCCCATCGAGCGACTGCAGATGATGCAGTTTCTCGTTTCCGCCGTGGTCGAAGCGACGGCCTGCGATGCGATCTACTGGGAAGCGACCGAGCAGTTTCTCGATCCGCAGAAGTTTGTCGAAGGACTTCACCAGTTCGGGGCGAAACCTTGGAAAGCACCGGGTGCTTTTAATGTCCGCGTGTCGCGCGTGATCGGTTATGGGGAACGTCGCGACGACGAGTCACGCGACATGATC
Organism: Bremerella cremea; assembly: GCF_039541315.1. Lineage (GTDB taxonomy): Bacteria > Planctomycetota > Planctomycetia > Pirellulales > Pirellulaceae > Bremerella > Bremerella cremea. The sequence goes on from NZ_BAABFZ010000004.1 coordinate 98,649, forward strand.
ATCGATAGCTTGGGGTTAGGTATTCTCGGCTGGCCCGATTTTCAGTGTCACTTCCGTGGTCTTGATTGGCGTGAGATCCAGCAGATCATCTACGAAAACGCCCTCGAGGTCTTCGAGAGCGGACCGAAGCTGCAAGATGGTCAGGCCTTCACCTCGGTGAAAGCCACCCAGGTTTGGAAGTGCCGTTACGAAGAGGCACTACTGGGACCACCCCGCAAAGTGATCGACATCGATCCGGGCATTCCTTACTGCGCTGGCCTGCGATATGCCGTCACCGCAGGCGTCTATGTGAAGTAGTTCACGCCCACATCAAGTTTCCGATCGAATCTCGTTTTCCTGCGTAACGCCCGAAAACGATGGGGAATCGTAGTGCACAGATTTGCCAGTTTTTGGTTCTTTCTGACACAAGGAAACTCCCCATGCCTCGCTTGCAACCTATCTCGATCGAATCGTCTGAAGGCAAAACCCGCGACCTCTTGGAAGCTGCCAAGAAGAAGTTGGGCAAGCATGTGAATCTCATCGCCACGATGGCCAACGCTCCGGCGGTCCTCGAGGCTTACCTCGGTTTCTCTGGTGCGTTGGGTCACACCCGCTTGCCGGCCAAGGCCCGAGAGGCGGTCGCCATGGCCATCGGCGAAAAGAATCATTGCCAGTACTGCGTGTCCGCTCACACGTTGGCTGGTCAGTCGATCGGTTACACCAAAGAGGAAACGGACCGCATTCGTCAGGGACAGGCCGCCGATCCGAAGGTTCAAGCGGTCATTGATCTGGCGGCAGCGATTGTCGACTCAAAAGGCTTGATCAGCGATAAGCAGTTTGCTGCCGCGCAGCAGGCTGGGCTGAGTGATGAAGAGATTTCCGAAGTGGTCGGCCTGGTCGCTTTGAATATCTTCACGAACTACTTCAACCACGTTGCCGAGACCGATGTCGACTTCCCGAAAGTCGAACTGTTCGCCGAAGCTCACTAAGCGGATGTTGGACGGAAGCGTTCCCTGCCGTTCATCAACGAGGCCGGCAGGGAACCTTCTTTTCTCTACTCGGCATGAACCGGAGGGTAACGACCGCTCTTGGCTTTCTTTATCCACTGCGGCTTGCCATATACGCCGACGTCGTCGGTGTTGAATGGCTTGAATCCCAGCTTCAAAGCCGGGGAGTCGCTGGCCAGGGTGAAGTCGTGATGTTCGGGATCAGCGAACTTCGGATCGGCGATGATCGAGCCTTTTTCGTGCCCGGTCTTTTGCCATTCCTCCAGCGACCTGCCTTCAAACGTGACTGGCCTGCCTGAGGCGTCGAAGTAACAGTTCCGGGCACTGTCGTGCTTCACCTGACTGAAACGACCATCGAGCAGCGACCCGGTGTCGTAATAAACAATGTTCTGCTCGAAGACAAACGAACGATGTTCTTCGGGGCGTGATCCACGCAACTGATAGAGCAAAGCGAAGGCGAGAATGTTGTTTCGCACGATGTTGTCTTTGCCGTAGTGCTGATGGAAGCCCCCGGTCTTGGTGTTATAGACGAGGTTGTTCTCGAACAGAATGTCGCTGCTGCCTTCGTCGGTATACAGCCCCCAGCCTCCATAGCTGTAGGCATGGATGTCATGGAATATGTTGCCCGTCACAACGGTCCCTTCTGATGGACCAAGCGTATAGATGCCTCCCATGTCGCTCAGCACGCCATATCCCAGGTGATGGACATGGTTCTTCGTGATCGTGTTGCGTTTCGCCAGCGATTCCGCATAACCCCAACGCCAGCCGACGGAGATTCCGCTGTAGAAGTAATCGGCGATCTCGTTGTGGCTGACGACGTTGTCGGGACTATGGCCAATCCAAAGTCCAACGGCACAAGGGAAAATGCGGCCGCCACTGTTCAAAATGTTGTTGTCGACCGTGATATGATGGGTCAGTAGGTTCGCTTCGTGATGAAGGGTTGTCTCACCGATCCGAACGCCCCCGGCGCCTGTATCGTGGACCCACGTTCGCTCAAGGCGACAATTGTGGCAGCCACGGCGAAACCAGATGCCGTAAATGCCGACGTGGCCAACCTCGCAGTCGGCGATGGTCAGATGCCGGGCCCCATCGATCTGGACGGCCGCTTCGATCGGCGAAGCGGCCTGACTCGGTTCAAAACCTTGCTTGGGTGTCGTCCAGCGACCGTGACAGAAGCGGAGGCCTTCGATGGTGACATGCTCAACAAACTGGTTTGCTTCCGGCTTGCCGGCAACAACCAAAAGCTTTTCGAGCCGCGGCACAATCATTTTCAGCTGCGAAGGATCTTCCCCTTCGCGTGGCAAGTAACGAATCTTACCATCGGGCGAAGCAAACCATTCGCCAGGCGTATCCATTGCGGCCGCGAAGTTCTCGAGGCGGAACTGCGTCTTTTCGTTGAGCGGATTGTGCCCCTTCATCTTCCGGCCTGAGCTGACCATTGCATGCTCTTCCGGGATCAGCTTATCGAGGTGACGGCGGGTGTTGTCCCACTTGTGATAAGCCAGAAACTGAACCTGCGAAAGCTCCTCTGCGGTAACCTTCGCCAACGTGGCTGCGTAATCTTCGGGAGTCAGACGCAGCGTTTGCGTGGCAGGCTTCTTGGGCTCCGCTTCTTCTGTGACGCCAACCAGGGTGAATAATCCTTCGTCCGGTTCGCATGCGAGCGTGGTTGGTTTCGTACCTGCAATCAGTTGTTCCGGCAGTGGCGAGCGAAGATCTTCCGGCAGCATCGCGACCCAGGCATTTCCTTCCTGCTTCCAGCCCGTCACCTGGCTGCCGCCACTTAATAATGGATTGGCACCTTCGACGGCACGGTAGCGAATGGGATGGTCAGCCGTGCCACTATCTTCAGGCGTTAGCTGAAAGGGAACCGACAATGTATAAGTGCCGTCGGCAACCCAGACGGTGTGCGACTGCGGCGGTCCTGCTTTCTTCGCCGAACGAATCGCATTGCGAGCCGCATCCAGAGATGCGAACGGTGCTTCCCTAGTGCCGGGGGCAGAGTCGTTGCCGCTTGTGGCGACATACCAATCGGCGGCAGAAAGCGTAGTGGTGAACAGAGCCAACAGGCCCAGCGAGGCAAGTCGCAGCGACTTCATCGAATGTATCCGGAGGTGGGAGGGAAGGCGGGTGGTGGGAGGTATCTTCTATGATAAGCCGCCACCCGCGAGAGTCCAACCTCTTTCGCGTCAGCTATCGATTCTGCAGCACGTTCAGTCGCTCGCGAGCTTCCTCTTGCAAGTGGGTTCCCCACGATTCGTTCTGCAGCAGTTGAATCACACCCACATAGATCCGCCGGGCCTCGTCAGGCTTATCGCCTGAGATCCGACGAGCGTAATCCAAGCGTTCGCGAAGCGAGGCGGTTTGTTGCTTGTTTTGATATGCGAGCGCTGTGTTCAATTGCTTCAAACGCCGTTCGGCCAGGACCAGACAACGGGCGATGTCCCCTTCTTGCGCATCGGCGGGACCATAAACCAGCAGGAGGCCCTGAAGCTTGTCACGGGCCGCTTGCGGGTCGAAGTCGTTTGTCTTCATCGCATCCAGATAAAGATGTTCAACCGGATGCATTCCCTGGCTGACACGACCGATTGCCGCGGCCAGGCGATAGCGGTTCTCTTGTCGACGAAGGTTCAACTCTTCGCGGAGCTGAGCGATATATTCCGAGCGTGGATCTTCAGGAAAGCGATCGAGGAACGAGTCCATCTCTTCCGCAACATCGCCCAGGTTACCTTCGTTGGCACTTGATTCGATGGTGCGGTAAACGTCGTCGGCATCTGGTTGCTTGGGCGCAACGAACATGATGCCGATGACCACGCTCAATGCGATCAGCAGACCACCGATCTGCAAGTAATTGATCCACGCGTTTCCTTTTTCCCGCTGCGATTCTTCCTCTGATTTTCGTTGCCGTTGTTCGGCTACGGTGGTGAAACGCGTTTGCGGTTCGTCAGACTTGGGACGTCGCTGAGTGATAATGGTCTTTGGTGCAGCGGTCTGATCGCCGTCGGCGACCGACTGAGCTGGATCCGATGTCCCTGGATTGGTGAGCTGCATCGTTGGTGCTTCGGCCAGCTTCCGAGCCGTAGGATCGACGGTCGGAAAGTCGTCGCCCCCATCTTTCAACTGGTATTCGTCGACCGGGGCAGAGGGGGCCTGGGTCGAGTAGTCGGCCAGGTTCATCTCAAAGTCCGTGTCTTCTGGCAGATCCAAGATGGCTTGCAGTCGACGGCAAAGTGCCCGAGCCGTTGGAACGCGATGCTCTGGATTCTTTTCCAGAAGCTGCATGATCAGTTGCGAGAGATCGTTGGGGATGGTGTCGACCAGGCGTCCGATTGGCGTGGGATCGGAATAACGAAGCTTGTCGAGGATCTCGGCGATCGTGTTGCCCCGAAATGGTGGCTGTCGCGAGAGCATGGCATACATCAGCGCGCCCAAGCTGTAGAGATCCGCCTTGGGCGTGACCCCTTCGCCGAAGGCTTGTTCCGGGGCCATGTAATCGGCGGTACCGACAATGCCGCCGGCCATCGTGACACCGGTCGCTCCGAAGAGACGTGCGATGCCGAAGTCGAGGATTTTGACTTTGTCGCCGCGGGTGATCAGGATGTTCGCCGGCTTGATGTCGCGATGAACGATCCCCATGTCATGCGCTTGTCGCAGTCCCGAGGCGATCTCCAGGGCATAGCGGACAACGGTTCGCCAGCTTTTGATCGGGGTCTTCACGATCACTTCGGCGAGGCTTCGCCCTTCGACCAGTTCCATGGCATAGAACAGCTCGCCATCCTCTTCGCCGAAACCAAACAGCCGCACAATGTTGGGATGCTTCAGCTGCAGCAGCGTCTCGATTTCACGCTGGAAGCGTTCGCGCAGGCCTTCGTTATGGGACATGCCGCTGGGCAGGACTTTGATTGCCGCCTGGTCGCCGGTACGTTCGTCGATGCCACGATAAACGGTCCCCATACCACCACTGCCAATGGTGGTTTCCAGCCGATAGGGACCCATCTTCTTTTCGGTCATGGGGAAGCTGCTTCCGTTACGAGAAGATTGCGCAGAGGAGAATTGCCAGATCACTGCGACCCATTATAGAGACGAATCGAGCAAACTTCGACGACCGCCTACAGCCAGAAACAAATCACCGCGAGGCCCAAAAGCAGGGTGGCGACACTGTCGCGAACGCTCCACTGGTCGCTCGAGGCATTCCAGCGGACATGCGAGATCACTGCTCCGGTCGGGCAAGCATAGCGGCAGAAGCCCATCGGAACGAACGCCGAGAAGATTAATCCACCGATGGCGATCGAAAGGGAGGCCCAGCCAGCGATCGTCGGAACATAGGCATCGAACGGCTCGAGAGCGGCCAGGTTGCCATCGATGATGGAGAAGGCGATCAGGATGACGACAGCCAAAAGAATGGCTGGAATTGCCGATAAGACGACACGCAGCTTCTTGGGGACTGTCCAGTGCCATTTCGAGAACCGCAGGATCATCATCTGGGCTGCACCATGCGGACAGAGGTGATTGCAGTAGACCTGCTTCTTGCTGAAAAGAGGCACGGCGAAGGCCGCAATCGCGACCGCCACCAGGCCGATGCATTTCTGCCAAGGGACTGGGTGACTGGCCCAGCCAACCAGCAGGGCCATCGACAGGATATCGCCCGCAAAGAAGCCGAGGTAGGCGATCACGATTAGCCCAAAACCAAACTGAACCGACTTCTTCCCACGCAAGTTCGTAAAGGCGATGACAAGAGCCGCGATCACAACACCAATCGTGGCCAGGTCACGCCAGCCGAGGCTGATCGGAGTAGTCGCGATTGCTGGTGTTTCTTCCGCCTCCATTTCCTGCAGATAAGCAGCCGCGGCAATTCCGATGGCGGCGGTTGCCGACTGGCTGGTCATCGTCGCGCCCGATACCCCTTCGATCTCGGACTTCTCGATATCAAAGTTCGCAAGCTGTGCCAGGTCGTAGCCAGCCAGGTATTCAGGAAACGACCAGTCTTCGCGAACGTAGCGGACATAGGGATCGTTGTCGTAGCTATGGCGAAGCGCGACCGCTTTCAACTTTGCTTCAGCATCCAAGACGACCAGAACATCGGTCGGCCCCTGGTAGCCTACATGCTGGTCCGCCTTGGGGCTGGTGCGCCAGGCGGTGCCGATCTTCTGCCCGTCGGCGTTCAGGACATCGAACCACCCGCGAGGGCTTTCTTGCGGGGCCAGGCTCTTCGCTTCCGACAAGATTTCGACGACTTCTTCCAACGTGATCTCTTCAGGGAAGCGGTAGTTGGGAGGATCGCTGCCGAGAACCTTCGTAACCGATTCGATAATCGCCAAACTGGTGAGCGTTGCCCCGGAGACGGCGTCGAGACGTTTTTCGCCGCCAAGTTGTGCGACCGGAACGCCTGAAAACTGTCGCGGAAACCAGGTCGCGTTGCGGACCGCGTCGAGATGTTCTGGCGTGTCTTTGCTCGAGAGGATCTCGATCCCGCAAAGCTGGTTGCTGCTGTCGACGACGACCAGTGTATTGGTTGGGCCTGAGAACCCAATGATCTTGTTAGCGGTCGGCAGCGTGGTGATCGCCCAGCCGATTCGCTTGCCATTGGCATCTTGCACATAGGCACCGTCCCGATCGGTCGCAGGCGTCAGCGAGGCGGCATCAGGCAAGAATGCCTGAACCGTTCCCAGCGAGATATCGATTGGGCCAACATCCGCCCGGTCTTCGCTTTGCACGTGCAAGCGTACGAGAATCGCAATCGCTGCGATCAGTGCGAAACGATAGCCATGCAGCAGGAAACGCAGGCCCGAAGACCTGCGTTTCTTTTTGACAGTGACGTGTTGATCCGAATCGTTCGGCATCGGTGCGGACTATTTCCCGTCCATCGGAATCAGTTGGACCGCATCAGCGTGAACGTTGCCGTTGCCGCTGGAGACAACTTCGACGTACGAATCCTCGCCTGGCTTGATGGTGAAGGTACCAAGCGAGACAAACCCACCTTCGATCGGCGGCTGCTCCTTCATGTTGACGATGGTCGATTCCTTCGAGGTTTCGATCACCAGCGTCACGTTGACCTGAGCACTGCGATTTTCATGTGGAAGGTAAGCGTAGCGGACTTCGTAGTTGCCAGCCTTCTTCACCTTAATCGGGAAGCGAACGGTGGCGCCCTTCTGTCCCGAGTACAGATAGCCGTGACCGACGTAACCTTTCAGGCCGGTCCCTTCCGACCACTGGCCACTTTTTTCGGCCTGACGATCGTCGATAACCATGCCAGCCATCTTGTTTGGATCGAGGCCGGTTGGAGGACCGTAAGGCGAAATTGGCTGAACGTTCTTCGGCATTTCGATTTCGGCATCGACTGTTTCGCGACGGGCCTGACCTGGAAGCTGGAGCAGCGTATCCATTTCAGCCCAATGCTCTTCGTACACTTCGCGTGGCGAGCAGTCGTGCAGTTTGCAGATCGAAACAGCCTTGCCGACCACTTCGCCCATCATGCCGCAGGTCTTCATCACGCGAACGGTACCGAGGGCTTCGTGCGTGACGCTAATGCAGCGACCAGCCATGAAGAGGTTCGGCACGTTCTTCGAGTAGAAGCAGCGGTAAGGGACCGGGTAACCATAGGCACGGTCGACACGCTGATCGTGAACGGCGATCGAGATGAACGGGTTCTCGGGGAACTTGTCGGCGAATTCTTTCTTCGGATAGTGAAGGTCGATCGACCAGGTGCTTGGCACGCAGCCATCTGGGAATTCACGCTTCGCGACGATGTCTTCTTGCGTCAGAATCACGTCGCCGATCAAGCGTCGCGATTCACGTGGACCGCCGACATACGCCAGCCAGGTCAGCTCGGCGTTCTTATGCTTCGAGGCACCATCACGGTTCTTCATCGCGTTGAACGCACCATACACCGCTCGCAGGTTCCAGTCGCGGATCGCTTCGGCGCCGCCGATCGGGTCTTTGTCGAAGCCGCTTTCCCAGAACCACTGGCCGTGATGGTCACGTGGATAAGGGAAGTCCTTCATCGTCAGGTCCAGCGCCCACGGAGTTTCCGGGAAGGTGGTGGCTTGATCGGCTTCGTCCCAACGCCACATGTTGCTCATGCCCATGCGGCCCTTGTCGGTTTGATCGTACAAAGCACCTGCCAAGGCACCAATCGAACCATGACCGGTCGCATCGCAGAAGAAGCTGCCTTCAAACTTGCGAACCTGGCTGGTGCGGGTATCGAAGGCGGTGACCGACGCGATCTCGCCATCCTTCATTTCCAGATCGTTGGCGTGGTGATTCAGGAAGAGGTCGATGTTTGGTTCGGCACGAACGAGGGCTTCCTTCTTGTCGTCACCGAACTCTTCGTAGGTGCCTGGCGACTTCTTCGCTTTGTCGGCGAATTCATCGATGATCTCGCCAATGCGTGGGTACTTACCACGGCGGATCAAACCCATCGCCCAGACGCGGACTTCGCTGCTACCGTTGCCGCCCAGCACCGGGCGATCTTGGATCAATGCCACTTTGCAGCCCATGCGAGCCGCACTCAACGCGGCACCCATGCCGGAGTAGCCGCCGCCGATCACGACCAGATCGTAAGGCCCTTCGGTCTTGATGTCTTCGACGATACCGAGCTGGTCTTTACGCCACTTGGCCAATTGCGAGCCGCCAGAAGGAGGCGTCGCAGTGGTGTCGTTGGTGAAGTAGATCGCGTCGCAACGACCATCGAAACCAGTCAGGTCTTTCAGGCTCAGTGTGACGGTTTCGTTTTCGATGTCGACCACGCCGCCATCGTGCCAGAACCAATCGGCACTCTTGGTGCCGAAGGTTTCTTCGAGCGGCTCGCCATCGATCGCCAGTTGAAACTTGCCAGGCTGCCCTTCGGCGTTCCAGCGAGCCACCCAATCTTTGGTGCGAACGAAGACGCGATAGCGACCTTTGGCAGGGAATGTGACTTCTGTCTTCGCTTCCGCAACCGGTTTGCCCAAGCCATGGGCCAGCAGATAGGGGGAACCCATCTCGCCGATGAACTGGGTGTCCAGCTTCCAACCGCCATGGTCAGTAAAGCTTTCGGCTTCTACCAACAGATCGGCAGCCAACAACGAAGAAGACCAAAGACACAACAAGGCCGCTAGGGCGGCGGAAGCAGCGTATTTCATAGAAGATTCGATGCCAGGGGTAGGAAAGGCGGGTATGGGGCAATGGAAAGAAAAAAATCTCACCGTAGTTGTTAGTTTAACACAATTTCCCTCGAATCAGGAAACTGGAACCAGCAAAGTGGGTTATGCAGAACCAGCCCCCACAATCGACAAAAATCGATGAGATAAGGGGGCTGATTGCTTGCATGTATCTCGCTTGGTGATCTATTTCGAGGTCACCGCGAATTGAAAATCTTCGAGTTGTTTGTCTGTACCGACATCCGCCGAGAGGGTGCTCTTGGTGTTGTACTTCGCAGGGATGAAGTTCTCTTCTCCCTCGCCCATGCCTGGCGTGGCACTCGGGACAGGACGGAACGCCGAGATCTCGACGCGGCGTTCGCCTGGCTCGGCTTCGCCGGAGAACTTGCCGTCAACAATATCCATGGCGTCGACCGAACCAGTCGCGATGGTCTTGAAGTAGATGATTCCCTTCGGCATCGGCTTCCCGTCGAGCGTGACGGTGCCTTGGACCGGGAACTTGGCAGCATCTTGCCGTTGTGGCTGGCAGCCGAGCGTGAGTGTGGCGAGAGAAACGATGGCAACGAGATAGGTGACATGACGAAGCATGAGTCGGGGCTTTCAAGAAATGGGGACGAGAGGTTGGGCCAATGCAGGAACGAGGCCAGGTGGACTCGCCAGGAATGCGAGCCCACCGTCAGAGAATGAAGCGATAGAAAGAATCGCGGACTAGAATTCGCCGATCGGCTGACCGTCGTCACGTGTGGCGAGACGGGCCAACGTTTCCAGCGGAATGGTTTCGGCCAGGAAGCGAACCGAACCATCACCCAGCAGAACATTCACACCGCCAGGATGGGTCGAGTTCAAAGGAATGTTGGCGCCACCATCGTTGCCGACCCCAGTGCCTCCTTCATCATCGGTCCAGCCGGTGGTGCGATTCACCACGTAGCGGATCGTCGTGATGTTGAACGGACGATTGTCGCCGTTGTAGGTCATGTTCGGTGGCGAGTCGGAGCTCTTGCAACCGATGGTCCAGCTCCAAGGCTGGCTGGCTCGCCAGTCTTGACGAGTGCCAGAGGTGTCGGTCAGCCAGTTGCCATGTTCGCTGGCGGCCAGGGTGTTGGTCGAACCATCGGTCATGTCGGCGAAACGAATCTTGCTGTTGGCAAACAAGATACCGCCAGCACTGAAGCTACCCCCACGCGCGTTGGTGGTGATGCGGCTTTCGGTGTAGCCCGGGATCGTTCCGTTGATGGCACCACTGATGCCAACGTAAGTGACTGCAGCGGAGTTGCCGCTGTTCGAGCGTGAGAAGCCAGGCAACGGGGTCGAGGGGCAACGATACTTCTCCATTTCGAGCCCTTTGACGACGGCATTGTTCGCAGAGTTGAACACACCGGACGAACCCTTCCAGTCCCACTTGTCGGCGATGGCAGTCTCTTCGACGTATGGCAAGATGTAGACCAGCCACGAACTGCCCCAATTCGTGGTTTTGGCCGCATCGACACCAAACGGAGGCTGATCCTGGGCGCCGCCTGGAGGGAAACGCTGGAAGGTATCGTGATGGTTGTGGAGTGCCAGGCCAATCTGTTTCAGGTGATTGGTGCACTGCATTCGTCGAGCCGCTTCGCGGGCTTGTTGTACCGCCGGAAGCAACAGGGCGATCAAGACGCCGATGATGGCAATAACGACCAAAAGTTCGACGAGTGTGAAGCCGCGTCGAAGGAGAGTAAGCGCGCGCATGTGTCTGCCTCTTCAATGTTGGACGAAAAGAGATGGATGGATGCAACGAAGTTTCGAAACAACCTTCGACCAGATAGCAATCACCGGAAGGATTAGTCAGGGAGCCGGAGAAAGGCTATTTGGGGAATAGTAGTTCTGGCGGGATGAGTTATTGGCCAGGGGGACTATGTGCATAATAAAAGCTAAGCCTGTTAAGGAAATGGGGTGTCGGGATAAAAATAAGAAAAATAGCAAAAAGAGGGCTCGGATCGCGGGGACTACCTTAAACTGATAGTTAGACAACTAAATTGCCAATTAGGACTTGCTTCCGTAATGATTTACATGTAAAGTAAATCTAGACGGAGGAAACCATGACCCCACCTGGACTCAAAGACGAACTGAAGAAACGCGACCCCTTCGGATCGAAGGAACAAGAAGCCATCCTCAATATCTTGCGGACAAGCGATCTGTTTCATAATCGATTGGGGCGACTTTTACGTGACCACGGTCTGACCGGGTCGCAGTACAACGTCTTGCGGATCTTGCGTGGTGAAGGGAAGCCTCTGCCGTCGCTCGAAATCGCGAGTCGCCTGATTCAGGTGGTGCCGGCGATTACTGGTTTGATCGATCGCCTGGAAAAGCAGGAACTGGTCAGCCGAGTTCGATGCGAGAAAGACCGTCGGGTGGTCTATGTCGCTATCACCGACAAGGCCCTCGAGATTTTGGCCAACATCGATCAACCGTTGATGGATGCCCACAAGCGATTGATGGGACATCTGACCGAAGCAGAACTGCAGCAACTGATCGATTTGTTAGAAAAATCACGTGCGGCTGTAACCGACGACGATTCGTAGCATCTCTTTTTTTAGTACGATAGTTGATATGTAAATAGTTTACGAAGTGCTTTTTGGGGAGTTCAAGCAATGAGTTTTCAAGACAAGGTCGTGCTGATAACCGGTGGTACCTCGGGCATCGGCGAAGCGACTGCCAAGTTGTTGGCAGGTCACGGGGCGAAGGTTGTCGTTGCTGGTCGCCGGACCGAACAAGGCAACGCAGTCGTCGATTCGATTAAGTCGGCCGGCGGAGAAGCATTCTTCGTGCGTACCGATGTGACGCAGGAAGAAGACGTCAAAAACCTGGTGGCGGAGACGGTCAAGAAATATGGTCGCGTCGACGTGGCCTTCAACAACGCAGGCGTCGAAGGGTCAGGGCCTGTGCATGAGGTTACCGTCGAGCAGTATCGGCACATCTTCGATATCAACGTGCTGGGTGTATTCCTCAGCATGAAGTACGAAGTCGAGCAGATGCTGAAGCAAGGGAGCGGGGTGATCATCAACACCTCCAGCATCCTCGGCCAGGTCGCGATGCCAGGGGCCAGTGTTTACAACGCGTCGAAGCATGCCGTCGAAGGGATGACCAAAACCGCCGCGTTGGAATATGCCCAGCAAGGCATTCGAGTCAATGCGGTCGCTCCGGCTGCCACGGCAACCGACATGATCGATCGCTTCGCCGGAAAAGAAGGAGCCGGGTCACGAGCCCAACTGGCCGCGTTGCATCCGATGAATCGGCTGGCCACGGTAGAAGAAATTGCCGGCGCTGTCGCCTATTTGGCTTCAGACGCGGCTTCGTTTACGACCGGCATCAGTTTGCCAGTCGATGGTGGTTTTCTCGCAAGGTAAAGGAATCGAGTCATGATCCAAGTCCGAAAAGCGGCCGACCGAGGCCATGCGAACCACGGTTGGCTCGATACGTATCACACGTTCTCGTTTGCCAGTTATCAGGACCGCAAGCACGTTCACTTCCGCTCGCTGCGAGTGATGAACGAGGATCGTGTTGCCCCGGGAGGAGGTTTCGGAACGCACCCGCACAACGACATGGAAATTGTCACCTACGTGCTCGAAGGTGCCCTGGAACATAAGGACTCGATGGGCAATGGCGAGGTGCTCCGTCCTGGTGAGTTCCAGCGGATGTCGGCTGGTACTGGGATCACGCATAGCGAGTTCAATCCGTCCAGCGACGAACCTGTTCACCTGTATCAGATCTGGTTATTTCCGGATCAAAAGGGTTTGACCCCTAGTTACGAACAGAAGCGATTTCCCGATGAAGAGCTGCAAAACAAGCTCCGGGTGGTCGCTTCGCCGGATGCAGAGCAAGGTGCATTGGCGATCCACCAGGACGCCAAGATCTTTCTCAGCAAGCTCGATGCCGGCTCCAGCGTCGAGTACCCAATCACCGAGTCGCGGCATGCCTGGCTTCAGGTCCTTCGCGGCAACGTCACGCTGAATGGCCAGCCGCTCGATACCAGCGATGGTGCGGCAGTCAGTGACGAAACCGTTTTGAAGATCGAAGCGGGCGACTCCGCTGAGATCATGCTGTTCGATTTGGCTTAAACCAACACCACTGAGTTTTCACGAAAGATAGAACCATGAATAACCCCGTAGTCCAAGGCGTTCTGGCAGTTGTTGGTCGACTGTTTATCGTCACCATCTTCGTCATGAGTGCCTTGGGAAACAAGATTCCGCAGTTCAGCAACGTGGCGCAGTACATGGCCTCGGAAGGTGTCCCGGCACCTCAAGTGATGCTGGCCGGTGCCATTGTGTTTTTGATCGTCGGCGGCTTGTCGGTCCTGCTGGGATTTTATGCCCGCTTCGGGGCGATCTTGCTGTTCACCTTCCTGGTGTTGGCAACCTACTTCTTCCACGACTTCTGGACGTTTGAAGGAGAGGCTGCCCAAATGCAAACGATCCAGTTCATGAAGAACCTTTCGATGATGGGAACGATGCTGTTCATCATGGCCGTGGGCTCTGGCCCATGGAGTCTGGACAAAGTTCTGGCCAAGGAGGAAATAGCCGCTTAGAGCTCCCCCAAGATCAATAGGCTGCTCTTCCTCCAGCAAAGGCACGTCTTCGCCATCGAGGGCGTGCTTTTGTATGCGCGGTTGGAATGGCTGTGGCAATTGAAGTATGCTGAACCTTCCTCGATTGCCCCCCTACCCTGCCCTTTTGCCTGGAGCCCCGCGTGAAACGCCTTTGCTGCCTATTGCCGATCCTGGCGACGTTGTTCGTATCGATGGCTCACGCTGAAGAGACCAGCAAGCCAAACCTTCTGTTCCTTTTCGCCGACGACCAAAGCTATGAAGCGGTCGGCTACCGTGGGATGACTCAGGTCAAGACACCGAACATCGATCGGCTTGCTGCCCGGTCACTCTCGTTCACGCATGCCTACAATCAGGGATCTTGGAGCGGAGCCGTTTGCGTCGCCAGTCGCACGATGCTCAATACCGGTCGCTTCGTCTGGCGAGCCAACGATGTCTATAAGACTGCCGAAGCCGAGCGGTCTGCCGGTCGGTTCTGGTCGGAGCATCTTAAGAAGGCAGGCTATCAAACCTACATGACCGGCAAGTGGCACGTGCCGGCCAATGCCGCCAAAGCGTTTGATGTGACCGGCCATGTTCGCGGAGGCATGCCGAAGCAAACGCCCGAAGGTTACAACCGACCGCAGAGTCGGGACGATAAGACCTGGCAGCCATGGGATCCGAAGTTCGGTGGTTTCTGGGAAGGTGGCAAGCATTGGAGCGAAGTGGTTGGGGATGAAGCGGTCGACTTCCTGCAGACCGCCGCCAACGATCCGCGTCCCTTCTTCATGTATGTCGCGTTCAACGCACCGCACGATCCACGACAGTCGCCCAAAGAGTTCGTCGACATGTATCCAGCCGACGAGGTAGAAGTGCCCGGCGACTTTCTGCCGGAGTACCCCGAGCACAAATCAATTGGTTGCCCACCGAGCCTGCGTGACGAGAACCTGGCTCCTTTCCCACGCACCAAATATGCGGTCCAGGTCAATCGCCAGGAATACTTTGCGATTATCACCCACATGGATGAGCAAATTGGTCGCATCCTGAAAGCCTTGGAAGAGTCGGGCAAGGCCGACAATACCTATGTCTTCTTCACTGCCGACCATGGCCTGGCATGTGGTCACCATGGTTTGATGGGAAAACAAAACTCGTTCGACCACAGCATCCGCGTGCCACTGTTGGTCTCAGGGCCGGGGATCAAGCCAGGCACGAATCCTGCCCCAGTTTATCTGCAAGATATCATGCCGACCACGCTGCAGTTGGCCGGTATCGCTCAGCCGAAGCATGTCGACTTCCATAGTCTGATGCCTTTGATCGAAGGGAAAGAGAAGACTTCGTACGACGCGATCTACAACTGCTATCTTGATCTGCAACGATCGATTACGGCTGATGGGTTCAAGTTAATGGTCTATCCGAAGGCAGACTGTGTGAAGCTATTCGATCTCGCAAAAGATCCCTCCGAAACAAAGGATCTTTCTGCGGACCCCTCGTACGCAGAGAAAAGGCAGCAACTTTTTGCGACCCTTCAGGACTGGCAAGCCAAGGTTGGCGACCAATTGAAGCTCGACCCGAAATTGCTCGACTAAACGTACTGCTGGGAGGGATGCTTACCAGAAGGCGAGTTGCCAAATTGGGGCGAAGCGATCAAAAGTCGCGAAACCTGGCAATCGTTTGATAGGTAAGTAGCCCATAGAGAAGGTACGCGGTCCGGTCGACCGCGATCTGCCTGCTTGCAAGCTAAAGTCGTCTTGGCGCTTCTGGCGGTCCCGTGCGACACTCAGCTTTTGATCTTGTGATTCAGCCCAGGAGTCTGTCGTCGTGAAATGGATCGTTTCTTGTTTGATCGTTTGCAGCCTGGTCGCCATTTCCTCCGATTCGACTTGGGCAGAAGAAGCCAAACTGACCGCCGGAAACGCTCTGACGCTGAACATGACTCGGCAAGACTCGCAAGGCAATGTGCATGCGATTTCGCCTAGTTCGCGAAAAGCAGCGCGAGTTTATGTCTTCGTTACTGGCGAATGTCCTATCTCGCGAACCTACTTCCCAGTCTTAAACGACCTCTATAAGTCGTGGGGAAAGAACGAGGAAGATGTCGAGCTGATCGGTATCTGGGCCGATGTGACTCAGTCGCCACAAGTCGTTGCCCAGTTTGCCAAAGACTTCTCGATCGAGTTCCCCATTCTGTTGGATCGCGATGCCAGCTTGGGCAAAGCTTTGAAGCCAACGACCGTGCCGGAAGCCTTCGTGCTGAACCATCATGGCGAAGTGGAATACCATGGCCGCATCGACGATCGCTTCCTGCAATTAGGGGCCCGAAAGCCGGAACCAAGCGAAGACACGTTGAAGCTGGCAGTCGATAACGTCGTTGCTGGCTTGAAGGTGGTGATCTCGGAAACAAAGCCAGTTGGTTGCTATTACGAGCTTCCCCCGGCCCGCAAGCCAGCGGAAGCCGAGCTAACCTTCAACCGCGATATTGCCCCGATCTTGAACGCCAATTGCGTTGTTTGCCATCGCGAAGGGGAAGTCGGCCCGTTTACGTTGACCAGTTATATGGACGCTGCCAAGCGTGCCCGGCAAATTGCCCGCGTGGTCGATCAGAAGTTGATGCCACCTTGGAAAGCGGCTCAAACACATGGCGAGTTTGAAGGACAGCGCACGCTGACCGATCACGAAATCGAAACGATCAAGCAGTGGGCGACCTCGGATCGAGCCGAAGGAGAACCAGCCGACCTGCCACCATTGCCGACGTTCGCCTCGGACTGGGCCTTGGGTGAACCAGACTTGATCTTGGAGATGCCGGTCGATTTCACCGTGCCGGCAGGCGGGCCAGATATCTTCCAGAACTTTGTCATCCCTTACGACGTGCCCGAGAACAAGCTGGTCGCGACGGTCGAGTTCAAACCGGGCGATGCTAGCGTTGTGCATCACTCGCTGCTGTTTCTCGATAACTCCGGTCGGGCTCGCAAGCTTGACGATAAGACTCCTGAGCCAGGCTACTCGACCTTCGGCGGACCAGGCTTTGCTCCGGCTGGCTCGATCGGCGGTTGGTCCCCAGGAAAGATGCCACGACGCCTGCCCGATGGCTTAGGGCGTATGATGGACAAAGGCTTCGACCTGGTGATGCAGATTCACTATCACCCCAGTGGCAAAGAAACGACTGACCGCTCGAAGGTCGGGATCTACTTCGTCGACAAGCCGAAGAACGAAGCCTTTGCCATCTGGACCTCGAACTTCGATCTCGACATTCCCGCTGGCGAAGCAAACTATCGAGCCAAGGCGGTCTATAAGCTGCCGACCGATGTCACCATGCTAAGCTGCATTCCGCACATGCACTTGTTGGGGCAGCAGATGACGGTGACCGCCCAACTGCCCGATGGCACCACCAAGCAGTTGATCGATGTGCCGCAATGGGATTTCAACTGGCAGGACGAATACATGTTCGCCGAGCCATTCAAGCTGCCGGCCGGGACCAAGTTGGAAGTGGTCGCGAGGTTTGATAACTCGTCTGAGAACCCCTCGAACCCGAGTACACCTCCGCAGCGAGTCACCTTCGGCGAAGAAACGACCGACGAGATGCTGTACTGCTTTTTTCTAGTGGCCACCGAAGATCCTAAGATGGTGCCACTTGTCGAAGGGGACGTGCTGACGCAAGAGGTCATGCGTCGTGCTGCCTACCGCCTGCGGAAGGGGCGATAGGGATCCCGCGCGCCCAAGCAAGCTCTGCTAGCAATCAGGAATCGTCGATCTATGCGGGGATCCTCATCATGATTGCTTCCCGATCTCGATTGACCCCCTGGCGGTCACCTTCTATTGTACGCGCCCCTTTCAAGCGGCATTCTCCGGAACGGATGCCGTTTTGAAGGTGGTTTTGATTCGCTGGGCCGTCATCTAATCATTAATTCGCGGCCCGTATTCAGGGATGGTACGGAAAGAAATCATGTTGCAGACAAAGCGCTTAGGGATGGGCGCCATCCTGGCCTGTTTGGCGGTTCTTTCGCTCACCACGGCTATGCTCGCTCAACAGCCGGGCACATCTGGCTATGGTCCGATTCCGTTGACCATTGAAGGGAATGATATCCCTGCGACGGCCTACGAAGGGCAGCCTCAGCAGATGCCGCCGCAACAACAACAGCAACAATACGCGCCAGCGCGGCCTGCTTATGGGCAACAGCCGATGCCGGGCCAATATGCTCCACAGCAAGCGTATGGCCAGCAGCAGCCAGTCTCGCGCTTCGCTCAGCAACCTCAAGCCACGCCGCCGATGCAGCCGGCCCCACAAGGGCAAGCTCCGTTTCAGCCGAACTTCGGACCTGCTTCGACCCCTCAGCCGAGTGCCTTTGCTGCTCCGCAAACAGGTCAGGAGCCAGCGGCGGCTCCGGGAGCGGCAGCCGTACCAGGGGCACCTTCACGTCCGGATCAAGAGTTGACGCTCGAACGTGTCGAATCGCTTCGCAAGGAAGCGGAAGAGGCTCCCAATGTCGACGAAGAAAAGAAAAAGAAGATCGCCGATCTCTACCGAGACGCGGCTGCCAAGGTAAAAGAAGCCCAGGACTATACCGCCAAGGCTGCTTCGTACGCCGGCGACAGCCAGCCTGAAGTGCTTCAAAAGCGGATGGAGACGATCAAAACCAATCTGGCCGAACTCCAAAAATTGAAGCCGGAATCTTTCAACGACCTGCCGCTGGCCGATCTCGAGCAACGTCAGGCCAAGCAGGAACTTGACAACACGGCAATCCAAAAAGAACGTTTCGCCGCTGAGAACGAAGCCAAGCGTCGCGCCGAACGACGCAAGGAACTTCGCCAGTGGATGGTCGAACTGCCCAACAAGTTCGCCGCCCTCCGTCAGGCAGGTGAAGCAGTTTCGCCAGACGAAAATCCATTACTGGCCCAGGCAATCAAGACGAACCTGACCGCTCAGAGCGGGGCGTTGTATCGCCAGTACGTCGCCGCGGAAGCGGAACTGGCCAAGTACGACGCCGAAGATTCGGTCGACCTGGTTCGCTTTGAACGTGATTTGGCAACTCAGCGATTGGCATTCGCCGAGCAGACCATGAAGGCGATGGCGGAAGAAGTCAAACGGAAGCGAGCCCAAGCCGCACAAGAAGCAGTTCGCCAGGCTCGCGAACAGCTGATCATGGTTCAGCCCGCTTTGCGAAGCTACGCCGAAAGCAATCAGCTTCTGGCCGAGACCTCGCAAGAGATCACCCGCAAGCTGGACGAAACGGAAAAGTTCGCCAAGAAGGCGGACGAAGATCTTCGCAAACTACAGAAGCAATTCCGCGAGACCAAAGAAAAGGTCGACCAACTCGGTTTGACAAGTTCGATTGGCGTGCTGCTGCGGAAGCAACGGACCGAATTGATCGAGATGTCGCCCTGGAGAACCGGTTCGCCCGATCGACAAGCGATGATCGACGAAGCGCAGTTCAAGCACTTTGAATACGACGACCAGCGTGACGCGTTGGCGAATACGGAAACATTCGTGCAGCAGGTGCTCGCCGAGTCGAAGATTGAAGATCCGGCAGAACGCGCCGAACTGGAAGCGGCGGCTCGCGATCTGTTTGAACGTCAACGCGACAACCTCGACGGCTTGCTGAAGAACAACACCAAGTACCTCGACAAGATGATCGCGCTGAATGCCACCGAGCAGCAGACGGCGAACGTGATTGCCGAGTACCAGAACTACATCGATAAACGTGTCCTATGGATTCGCAGTGGTAATATTCTGGCCACCGAACTTCAGATGGACTCTTCGGACAAAGAGTTCCTGGCACCGGAAAGTTGGACGGCTGTCGGCAAGGTACTGTGGACCGATATGAACCGCACGCCGATTATCTACGTGCTGGTTGTCGGTATCTTCCTTACGTCGATCGTCAAGCGAGGCAAGCTCCGCAGTGACTTGCGTCAGCTAGGCGAAACGGCCCAAAAGGCAGGCTTCTTCGGTTTCTGGCCAACGATTCATGCGATCTTCTATTCCATTCTGATGTCGGCCATCAATCCGGCATTCGTCGCTTTCATTGCCTGGCGTTTGATGGTCGCGGCACCCGATCAAACGTTCGCGATTGCAGTCGGTAACGGTTTGTTCTGGACGGCGGTCATGTGGTTCCCATTGGAACTGCTGCGGAACGTGTGCCGTGGCAAGGGACTGGGGGAATCGCACTTCAAATGGCCTGAATCGTCGCTTCGCCTGTTAGGCAAGAGCCTGGCCTGGCTGATCCCAGTGATCTTGCCGCTGACCTTTATTACCTCGACCTTCTACGCCAGCGATCCAACGCATGGTCACGATGCGATTGAACGCGTCTGCTTTATTGTGCAAGCGATTGTGCTGGCCGCTTTCCTGGGACGTATTCTGCACCCCAGCGGCGTGTTTCAGGAATACATTGCTTACAACCAGGGTGGTTGGTTCGATCGCTTGAAGTACGTCTGGTATTGGGGGGCCGTGTCGGCTCCGCTGGGGCTCGCCGTGCTGGCGTTCTGGGGTTACTACTATACGGCTCAAGTGCTGCAGTGGCGATTGTTTGCCACGCTGTGCTGCGTGATGGCGATGATGCTGATCCGTGCCACCTTGATGCGTTGGGTCATGTTGGCTCGCCGTAAGATGAGCATCGCCCAGGCCCGCGAACGTGCGGCAGCCGCGGCGGCTCAGTCAGGCGACTCCGCGGCCGCTTCGCTTTCCAATTCGATTCTGGCCGAACAAGCCAAAGAAGATCTTTCGGCGCACAGTGCCCAGACGCAACGTTTGCTGGCGACCGGCATGTTCACCGTCGCCCTGATTGGTTTCTGGGTGATCTGGGGACAAGTGCTGCCGGCGCTGAGTATGTTGGACCGCTACGGCTACGATATCGAATCCTCCGAGCAAGTCGCCGATGCCGAAATGCCGACGGCTCCGGGGATGCCACCAGTGCCGACCGATGGCGAAGCCAAGGCAGCCGCCGATCCATTGGCCGCCGTGACCACGAAGAAGAAGATCACGATCCTGACGATGGCGTTCTCGGCGTTGATCCTGGGGCTGACCCTGGTCTTCGCTCGCGATATTCCTGGTTTGATGGAGATGACCATCCTTCAGCGATTACCGCTAGAGCCCTCGGTGCGTTACGCGATTACGTCGCTGACCAGTTATGCGATCGTGATGATAGGGATCGTGTGGGCGTTTTCAACGCTCGGGTTACAGTGGTCTCAGATTCAGTGGCTGGCGACCGCGTTGACGTTCGGTTTGGCGTTCGGTCTGCAGGAGATGTTCGCCAACTTTGTGGCGGGCATCATCATTCTGTTCGAGCGTCCGATCCGTGTCGGCGACATCGTGACCATCCACGATGTGACCGGCGTTGTCTCGCGAATTCGTATTCGTGCCACGTCGATCACCAACTGGGATCGCAAAGAATACGTCGTCCCGAATAAAGAGTTCATCACCGGCCGACTCTTGAACTGGACCTTGTCCGACACGGTCAACCGCGTGGTGATTAACGTCGGTGTTGCTTACGGCACCGATACCGACAAGGCCCGCAAACTGCTGGTCGAGATTGCCGAACGAAACCAGTTCCTGCTGAAGGATCCGGCGCCGATGGCGACCTTCGAAGGCTTTGGCGACAGCACGCTGAACTTGACGCTGCGAGCCTATCTGCCAAACCTCGAGAACCGTATGCAGGTCATCACTGACTTGCACACGCAGATCGATCGAGCGTACCGCGACGCCAAGATCGAGATCGCTTTCCCACAACGCGATTTGCATATTCGCACCGCTCCTGGTTCCTCTGCCGCCCTGGGGATTCCAGAGCAGAAAGAAGTCGCCAACGAGATGGAAAACAAAGAAGGCAAACGAGGTGCGGCCTGAAGGGGACGCACCGAGGCCTAAGTCAGGTCGCTAGCATCGAAGTCGCTCTGGCCCGAAATTCCGCAATGCGATACAAACCCCACGAAGGTTTGCGCGCAACGCGGAAAAGTAAAGGTTACGGCGATGAAGAAAGATCAAAACGAATCCACCGGCTCTGCCCAGGGACTGTCGAAATGGCGTCCCCTGATCGTCGTGGTTGGCTTGATTTTGCTGGTGGTTATGTTGCCATCGATCGCGGCACAAACGCCTTTACTTTCGTGGGGCGTTTCGCAAGCTGCTTCCGGCGTGAATGCCAATGTGAATGTCGGTTCAGCCTCGCTCGGTTGGTTCTCGCCGATTGTGCTTCGCAATGTGACCGTTACCGATCTGGAAGGGGAACCGGTTGCCGAAATCCCGTCGGTTCGCGTGAGCAAATCGCTGCTCGGGCTGATTTCTAACCCGAGTGATCTCGGAACGATTGAAATCAATCAGCCAACCCTCCACGTTGTGGTCGGGGAGGGAACCAGCAATCTCGAAAATCTGATCGTCCCAGAGACGCATGACGAAACCGATCATGACCATGGGACGTCGACTCCCAAGATGTATCGACTGGTCATCCGGGAAGGAACCGTTCAACTGGCCGACTCGAATTCTTCGCGGACCTGGACGGTCGAAGACTTCTCGGCCGATGTCGACTGTCGCGATCCCAATATTCCGGCACCTTGTTCGTTGTCGGCCAATATTCGCGATCAACAGCAAATGGGCGTCGTCCAAGGACGAGGCACTTTGCCCGGAACAACTGGCGACTCGAATCTTTCGATTGTGACGAAGGGGTTGCCGATCGGTGTCGTCGAGCTGCTCGGGGCGCGAATGGCTTATCCGGTTGTGGCACGCGGTGAACTCAACGGCCAGGTCGATCTGGTGTCAACGGAAGCCGGCCCGACGCTGCAGTGCAATCTAGAAGCGAGTGGCGTGAATGTTCGCTCGATTCGTTCGACTCGCGGCAATGGCTGGGCCAATGGAACGTTGCGATTGACTGGGCAAATCGCCTGGGTGGGATCGCACCTGCAAGCCAACCAGTTCACGCTGACAACCGACTGGGGGCAGCTTCTCGCCAATGGAAATATTCCGGTCCAACTTGGTGCCAGCCCGAACGCTTCCCCAGCTCAACTGCTGGGTGACCAGCCATGGCAAGTACGGGGAACCTTGGATGTCGCCCGCCTGGCGATGGCTTTTCCCGACCTGCTACAGATCCGCGAAGGCGTTCAAATTCAGGAAGGCCGCATTTCGGTCGGGCTCGAGAACATTCAGGGCACGGCCACTCCGGAAGTTCGAGGTGCTGCGAACGTGTCGAACATTGTTGCTTCGGTCAATGGCCGACGCGTCGACTGGAATCAGCCGCTGGAAATCGCCTTGATGCTTTCGGCACCGGGCAACGAGATTCAACTCGATTCGATCGCGTGCCGTTCGTCCTTCTTGACGGCCGAAGGCAGGACGAATGGTCCCCAGACCGATGTTCAATTCACTGTTGATGGTAATCGCCTGGCGGCGGATCTTTCGCAATTGGTTGACTTGAGTGGGAACCAGTTCGCTGGCACGCTGCAGGGATCGCTGCAAGTTCAAAACCTGGGTGGCGGACGGATCGCATTGTCGACGCTCGCCAACGGTGTCGATTTGAAATGGGGCAGAAACTCGCAGGTTTTATTGTCGGAACCGAACCTACAAACGCAGTGCCAGGCAACAATTGTCTTCGAGCAAGGTCAGCTTCGCCAGGTCGAGTCCGCAATTGCCTCGCTGAAGACTTCCACCACCACGCTATCCGCACAAACAGCGACACCGGTCGTCATTGGCGAGCCCACCGTGTGGCCAATCAAACTGCAACTGCAAGGACCGGTCGATTCGATCTGGACGCAGATCCGCAGTTCGATTGGCTTCGGCGACTTCCAGTTGGGTGGCAATGGTCTGATCCTTGCCAAGCTGACGATCAGCGATCAGCTCTGGAACCTGGAAGGTGTCAACGTCGACATCAACAACTTCGCGATCGTCGGCCCGATGACTCAGGTTTACGAGAACCAACTCAAAATCGAAGGTGCCGGTTCGATCGACTGGGCCAAGGGGCATTTCGCTTCGCCACAATTCACCGTGGTCGGAACGACGATTTCGGCTCGCGGTACCGATGTGGCTGTTCCGCTGGGAAGTGGTGGCACGGCATCGGGAAAGCTTGCTTACCGTGTCGACCTCAGTCGTGGGATTCACTGGATCTTACCTGCTCAATGGCTAGGGCAAAATCGCGTTGGGGGCGAACTCTCTGGCTCGATGACCCTTTCCAATGAAGAGCAAGGTTTTGTGTTGCAGAACAACGGCCAGATCGCCAACTGGGAACTGGTCGTTCCAGGCCAGGTCGCACCCAACACCGGACCGGTAACGCAGCCTGCCGCAGCAAGTCGTCAGCAGATGACCTGGCGAGAACCGAACCTTACCTTTGCACAAGCGATTAGTTTGAATCGGCAAGAAGACTCACTGGCACTTCACTCGTGCACGATGCAGTCGTCCGCGCTCAAACTGGCCATCGAAGGGGGAGTCGGTCAATTATCTTCGGTCGGAAATCTCTCGATGCAAGTTCAAGCCGAATACGACTGGGCGAAGCTGGCTCCCCTGGTCAGTGCCATCATGGGACCAAAGGTGTCGATCGACGGACAGCAAGTTTCCAAGTTCCAAGTGGCAGGCCCAATCTGGAATAGTAACCCGGCCAGTGGGACTTCACTGACCATCGCACCAACCTGGCAAGGTGTCGGCGATCTTTCGTGGAAGCAGGCCAACTTGTATGGCATTCCGGCAGGGGCTTCCACGTTGAACGCTCAGCTGCGCCAAGGTGCGTTACAGTTAACGGCGAACAGCCCCGAGATCAGCGGTGGCAAGCTTTCGCTGCAAAGTCAGTTGTTGCTCAACGCGACACCAATGCAGTGGCAAGTGGCCCAAGGCCGGGCGATTGATAATGTTGCAATCACGCCGCAGATGTGTCAGTCTTGGCTGCAGTACGTGGCACCAGTTGTGGCCGACGCTACTCGAGTGGAAGGTCGATTCTCGTTGGACTTCGACGGTGGCAACTTCCCGCTTGCCGATCCGATGCAAGGCGAAGGAAGCGGTATCTTGACGATTCATGGGGCCGAGGTGCGCTCAGGTCCGTTGTCGCAAGGGTACGTGATGCTAGGACGCAATGTCGAAGCATTGGTCAAGGGAAAGCCGGCGACGGCGATCGATCAAGGATCGGCTTCGCTGCTAACGCTGCCAGCGCAACAGGTACGGTTTCGCGTAGTGCGAGGTCGCGTCTATCACGAGAACTTGATTGTCCAATCGGGTGAAGTGCAAGTGGTGACGTCGGGTTGGGTTGATTCCAACGAGCAGATGCAATTGATGGCGGCGATTCCAATTCGCGATAGCTGGATCGAAAAGGCACCCTGGCTTGCTTCGATGCGAGGGACGGCGCTCAATGTTCCGATCACCGGCACGATGCGTCAGCCCAAAATCGATAGCAACGTAATCGAGCAACTGACGCGCGGTATGCTTAACAATGCCGCGCAAGGTGCAATTCAGAATGGAATCAATCGAGGCCTGCAAGAGCTGTTCGGTCCCAAGTAGCGGGGCCGAGGCAGACGTTTAGAGCTCGTATTCCGGCTGCAGGGCAAAGCGACGAAATTCACCTTCGTCGATGAAGACACCCTGATCGGAAAGCTGGAATACCATATCGGTGCCCGGCCATCCCATGGCGGTCAGCAGCGTATCGAGGGCGTCTTCCGAACAAGCCCCTTTCAGTTCCGCCGAGTGCAGACGTCCGTTGCGATCGAAAAGCACGCCATCGACCTGCCAGCCATCTTCGCTGGTCCAGACAAACGAACCATCGGGTTCGAAAAGCATACGTGGCAAATCGACCAGGCGATCTTGAGCGGCTTCAAACGATGCTGCCATCGGCTCGCCAAGCGTGATTGGCGAGATCGCAAGGGTCTGCAAACGAAGTCCTCGTACATGACAAAGAGGACCCAATTGCATCGACCGGGGGCGGGCATGCACCGAGACGTTAAATCGATACATCGAGTTACTATTGCGTATTGACCTGATCCGCAACCCAGCTCAGATAGTCATGCCCGCCATCAATGACGGGAAGTGCGATGATCTCTGGCACGTCGTACGTGTGGAGTTGGCGAATCAGTTCGACCAGTAGGGATAATGCCTGATCCGTGGTTTTCACCGAGACCAGGTACTCTTCTTCTTTCTGAATTTTGCCTTCCCACTTATAGACCGACATGATCGGGGCGGCGATCTGAACACACGCGCCTCGGCCTTCGTGGATAATGGCTTCCGCAAGCCTCTCGGCAGCCGCGCGGGAGTCGATCGTGGTTTGCACAACGATGACCTGCGGCATACTGGAGGTACCTGATAGAAAGACTTGCTTTTACGACGTTTCTGCCCCGCTCGATAGTCTACAAGAATCACAGGTGTTTCGGGGGACCCTCGTGGCTGTGGGTTCCCGCAAAGGAAACGCTCCTACGGATTCTGTGGAACTCTCTCGTTCGCTGGACGAACTGGGGTGCTTGGAATTGATGGTACAGCAGTCGGTGGCGCTGGGATGGAATGACCGCCAAGATTCATCGACTTCGCGGGATAACGCAGGGGCGCGGATTGCACGTGGCGCGATTTTGGCGTCATCGCGGACTGAGCCGAATCGACACGAATCCTTCGAATGGGTGACGGAGCCGTGCCCAGAATACCGCTCCATACTTCGTAAGCTGCGCCCTGCCGCTCGTCGTCGCAGTAGAAGGTCAGGTAAGTCATCTTCTCCGAAGGCAGGAACTCGCGCCACGATTCCGTGCCACATGTCGGCGTGTAAACACGACGCCATGTACCACTGTTGAAATACAATTGGCTCAGCATAAAGCCATCGGCGAAACTGGCATCTAGTGGGACCGTTTCATCGCTATGTGTATGGCCGAAAACAATATGCTTCGCCCGGCGGTTACGGAATTCGCTTTCGTCGAGCGCACGTTTGGAGAGCGACTTCTGGACTCCCTGTTTCCGGATCCAGTTCATCATACGTTCGCCCCAACCGTCGTTGTCCTGGCAACGGAACTTCAGCAGCGATCCCATCTCTTCCAGGTCGCGGACTCCCAGTGGGCTCTCGCGATCAATGCGATAGATCAGTGGCATCATCTGTTCGATGACTCGGTCCCAGCAGTTCTTGATCTCGAACTGTAACGAGGTCACCGGGCACGAGATCTTCATCATCTGGCGTAAGCAGATTGGTGCCATGACCAGCGGACGGACATGATCCAGTTCCTGGATTCCTAACTGGCACGAGGCCGGCAACTGTTGCCCCAGCCCATGTTGGATCTCGAAACGGAACCGGGTCAGGCCTTCGATCAAAATAATATCGGCCAGGCTGCACCGGTCGCGTTGCCCAGTAAAGCAAAGGGGATCGAAGACATCGCCATGTCGCGCGAAGACTCGATGTTGCTGGAGCACGGCTTGAATGGTGGTATCTTCAAGCGGTTCGTGAGCGAACGGTTTGCCCGGCGTGTTGTTCAGCCCGAACGCTTCAATGATCGAGCCTCGGACGCGGCTCATTTCTGGATCGGCCAAATGCAGGGGCCAATCGGCATTGCCGACCATGTAGTGGATGCGGACCGGGACCGGTTGCAAGTCGTCTTCAAAGGTAGGCTTGCCGTCCGACGCCATGGCTGGGACGCGAATGGTTTGCCGTCGACTAAGACTCTTCAGGATGGCAGCCGTCTCGAGATTGCGTGTGAGGATTCCGGAAACCACCGAGCCAACACGTTGAGTGAACTCAGCGGTCGAGTCGCTGCCCCATGGCTTCGCTCCATCGATCAGCCAACGCGATGAACGCATGATGTCGAGAACATCGCCCAGCAAGACGATGTCGATTCGGGGGATCGGGCGATACTGCCCGTCACTTCGCCACGACGCGCGTACTGCAAGATCTTGAAGGCGCTCGCTGAAGATTCGGAAAGCTCCCGAATCCAAGGTTTCACAGCTGGTGCCATCGGTCAGGTGAAGATCGCTAAGTACGACTAACATTCCAGTACCCCGCGGATAAAAACGACCTGGGGCGCGCACCGTTCCGCGTACGGCGCGTCTCAACCCATATGGGTCATGAATCGGTTGCGCCGAATGCGTAGCGTTAGTTTTATCGCGACTCGCGACGACAACTACTACGGGGAATACGGTAGAAAGGCAGAAAATGCAGTGCTGACACTATCGATGATAGCGACTGCTAGCGAACGCGTTTGCGGGCTTTCAATGCGATGTAGCGTTCTTCCGGCATGGTCATGCTGGTGACACGGACACCGAACTTGTCGCCGATCTTCACTGCTTCACCTTCGGCGATCTTCTGGCGACCGATTTCGACATCGAGTGTGTCTTCGCACGACTTGTCGAACTGAATGATCGTGCCGACCCCCATATTCTCGATGTCGTGCACTTTCATCTTCTTGGCGGCCAGAATCACACGAATGGGAACCTGGATATGCAGTAAGGTTCGGCTGTAGCTCGGCAACTCTTGGAAGTTTGAGATGCGGCTACGATGGGCACCGATGCCAGCGGGGCTTGGGGCTGCACTTGGTGCCGGAGCGGCAGGTGTCGGAGCAGGTTCTGCTGGCCCTGCCGGTTCGCCTTCGAAGACACCAGAAGGATTGGTCAATGGCCAAACCATCATCGCTTCGCGAGGTTTACCATCGGCGGTGAGCTGAAGCATCAGCTTGGCCGGTTGCGAACCGACAGCACCGCCAACGCAAGCCTCGGCTAAGTTGTCGACCGCTTTGACTTCGAACTCCATGGCCATGAACTCTTCGGGAAGAAGAGTCATACCGAGTTCCTGACCGAGCGTCGCTAACTTGCTTTCGCCTGTGGGATCGGGCGTGGTGTACCACGACGGTAGAAGGCCGCTCTCTTCCGAAATCAACACGAGGGCCGCTTCCGATTCGACATTCAGCACGATCGCCAAACCAGCCGTGTTCCACGAACTCAGGTCGGCGGCGGCATCGAAGGCACTACCTTCCTCGATGCTAAGCTGAATCGACTTGTCGAACGCCCGCGACATCGCATCGGCAGCTTCCACTGCCGTGGCTTCGCAGGCACTTTTGACGTCGTTGATGGCATCGGAGTTGAATGCAGGCATGGCTTCAAGATTTGCTGGTGCGCACGGAGAGACAGTTGTTCGTCTTCTTTCTGGATATCGACGCTATAGCCGTTAAACTTGACACATTCGGCGTATTTTTCTGCTGTCAGCTAGCGCGATACAGACCCCAACCTTGATGGATATCTTCGAGTGGTTCGGCATGTTAGGCTGCCGTAAGATATTTCCTGGCCTGGGTTTCCTGATGGATGGCTCGTGCTTTCTAGCGGAGTCTATGATTGCGATCCTGCTGGCCAATTGCCTCGAACCCCGCGATTTCCACAGCGTACCCTCTCCACCATTGCCTTCCCCGTTGAGTATGGCTATATTGCCATGAAGCCATGAGTGAAGCAGCCCCCCAAATCGTGACGAAGTCGCCCCAGCAGTACGAAGCACGTGCGAAAGTGGCCAAAGCGATGGCTCACCCCAGTCGCTTGTTCATTTTGGACCTTCTAGGTCAGCAAGATATGTGCGTGCAACAGCTAACGCAGCAGATTGGTTGCGACCAATCGACGGTCTCGAAGCACCTGGCGGTGCTGAAAGATGCCGGGCTGATCGAGTCGCGAAGGGAAGGCACGTCGAACTTTTATCGTGTGACGTGTGGTTGCTTGGATGGCTTCTTCCAATGCCTGGAAGCGGTGGTCCAACTGGACGTGGAGAAGAGAGTCGAAGCGGCCTGCGAGGTCAGGTGCTCGCCATGAGGAGCTTCCTTGCGGAAGTCATCGGAACGTTTTGCCTGGTGTTCGCCGGGACAGGTGCGATCGTCATTAACGATGTCGTGCCAGGCTCGGTCACACACGTTGGCATCGCGTTGACCTTCGGCTTGATCGTGATGGCCATGATCTATTCCCTGGGAGATATCTCTGGGGCACATCTCAATCCGGCAGTGACTGTCGCATTCTGGGCGGCGAAGCAGTTCGATCGGAAGAAGATTGTTCCCTACGTCATCGCTCAATTGATCGGTGCCATTTTGGCGAGTTGTCTGCTGCGGGTGTTATTTCTGGAACACGATCACCTGGGAGCGACGCTGCCGCGTGGTCCGTGGTGGCAATCGTTTGTTCTAGAGTTCGTACTCACGTTCCTTTTGATGTTCGTGGTATTGAACGTGGCAACGGGGTCGAAGGAAACGGGAATCATGGCAGGTGCCGCGATTGGCGGAACGGTTGCCCTCGAGGCAATGTTCGCTGGTCCGATCTGTGGCGCCTCGATGAATCCGGCTCGTTCGATTGCTCCGGCACTGGTAAGTGGACAGCTTCAGCATCTTTGGATTTACATCGTGGCTACGACGGCAGGCGCATTGTTTGCCGTGGTGGCGTATCAACTGATTCACGTTGAAAGGCAGCGGGCGGTTCTTGCTGCCGATCAAGCTATCGAGGAAGAAAGCCCGTGAAGCGAGTATTGATCCTATGTACCGGGAACTCGTGCCGGTCCCAGATGGCCGAGGCACTGTGGGCCACGCTGGGTGAAGGAGCTTGGGAAGCCCTTTCGGCTGGCTCGAAGCCATCCGGTTATGTCCATCCATTGGCGATCCGTGCGATGCAGGAACTGGATGTCGACATCGCCGACTATCAAAGCAAATCGGCCAGCGAGTTCCAGCAGCAGCCATTCGACCTGGTGGTTACTGTTTGCGATAACGCCAAGCAAGATTGCCCTGTCTATCCCAACGCGAAACAAACCTTGCATTGGCCGTTTGACGATCCGGCCGATGCCACCGGCACCGACGAAGAAAAGTTGCCAACGTTCCGTCGCGTGCGTGACGAAATCAAAACCAAGATCGCCGATTTTTTGGGAGCCAGCTAAATGGAATCCGCCGTTGAATTTCCCGGAGCCTTCCGGGTGCATGTCGCTTTGAATGTCTCGAACCTGGAAGCCTCGCAGAGGTTTTACGAACTGCTGCTGGGAACCGCTCCTTCGAAGGTGCGTCCCCGTTATGCCAAGTTCGAGCCAACCGATCCTTCGGTGAACTTGTCGCTCAACGAGATCGACGAAGCCTTTGAAGTCGAAAAGGGTTCGGCCCACTTTGGCATTCAGGTGAAGTCGATTGCCGATGTCCATGCGGCCGACAAGCGTTTTCAAGACGCCGGTTATAAAACTTTCCACGAAGAAGCGACCACGTGCTGTTATGCCGTGCAGGATAAGGTCTGGGTTGCCGACCCAGATGGTCACAAGTGGGAAATCTTCGTCGTGCTGACCGCCGATGCGAAAGATCAGCTCTTTGCCGAGTCGGGCTGTTGCAGTCCAAACCTCACGCAATTGAGCTGATCTTCAGGCATTCACATTGACGATCGGCGGCGTTTATTCTGCCTTGCCGCCGATCAATACGCGGTAGATCGCCAGCACGACCATCGAACCCAGGATCGCAACCAGCAGACTGTACAGGTTGAATCCAGAGATATCGCCGTAGCCCAAACCGGTGGCAATGAATCCGCCCACCATGGCACCGACGATACCAATGATGATGGTCACAAAACAGCCACCCGGATCTTTACCGGGAAACAGAAACTTAGCCAAAGCACCGGCAATTAAGCCGAAGATGATCCAGGTCAGAATACCCATGGTTGTTGCTCCTCTGGGAAATGGTTGTCACATTCTTTCCCGGCAACAAAGTGCATTTGGCGTGCCAATCGGCAGCAAGTCCTGGCGTTAAGCGTTCGGGCCTGGCAGCGTCTTCTGGAACGTCATTCTGCCAAAGAGCCACAGTACCCAACGACTCGGTAGCCACAATAGTGTCCGCTCGGCCATCAAGCGAACCTGGTCGGCCGTGGTTAGTTGCCCTCGAAAATGCGCTTCCTTCATGCGGATCGTTTCGCCAAGTTGTTTCTTCAGCCGTGTACTTTTCATGCCTTCCGGATGGATCCGATACCTCAACAGCGGTTCCGGATAGTTGGCGAACTTCGCGCCTGCCAAGGCAAGGCGACACCACAGATCGTAGTCTTCGACGAAGAACTCTTTCTGGTAGCCACCCAGTCGCAGCACTTCTTCGCGGCGGAACATCACCACTGGCTGGGCAATCGGATTGTAACGCCGCATCGCTTTGACGATCGCCTCGTGCGAACGAGGATAGTCGCGATAGCCCAGCGGATTGCCTCGATCGTCGATCACGGTCAGGGTGCTGCCCAGCACCACCAGTTCTGGGTCTTCTTGAAAGATACGAAGCTGTGTCGCGACGCGATGTGGCTCCCAGATGTCGTCGGCGTCGCCGCGGGCAATCAGTTCTCCTTCCGCCAAACGTAGCCCCTGATTCAATTGATCCGGCAAGCTGGTCCGATCGACGTTGCGAATGTGAATGAGACGCTCGTCCTGGATATCGCGAATCATCTCGCGACCGTCGCGCTCGGAAGGGTCTTCGATCAGAATGATCTGCAGGTTCTGGTGCGTCTGTGCCAGGATGCTCTGCACCACTTCCGGGAAGTGCAGCGGGTGCGGATTCCAGACGCCCATCACAACTGAGACAAGCGGCTGCGATGACGAGAACGAACCAGGATCAGACATCGCTCGAACAACACAAACCAGGGATCAGGCAAAGCAAACAACCGAGTATAAGTTGCTCGGTTTCGCTTCCCAAGACGCGCGAGCCGCTGGTTTGATTAGCATTTGATGAAGATCGACCCGGCTGCCGATCAATTGCGAAGGTTTGTTAACTTCACGCTCAATTCCTTCATCAATTCCGCATGCTGGGGATCGTTGGCCAGATTGTGCAGTTCATGCGGATCGGTCTCGTAGTCGTACAGTTCGAGGCCGTCGTCGCCCCATTTCGTCAAGCGATAACGCTCCGTCCGCAAGCTGTAGCCCATCATCTTCGGGCCACGGATGGTCTGCGTCAGGGCTGGCTTGTTCCACGTTGCTTCGGGATCGTTGAGCAGTGGTACGAGGCTATCGCCCGCGAGATTTCGTGGAGCTTCGATTCCGCACAGATCGGTTAGCGTCGGATAGACATCGACCAGTTCAACGGTTCGTCCGCTATGCGTTCCGGTTTGCTTCTGGCCAGGAGCCGAGATGATGAAGGGCACCCGGGTACTTTGCTCGAACAGGCTTTGCTTCTTCACCAGGCCATGGGCACCAAAGTGATAACCATGGTCGCTCCAGAAAACGACGACGGTGTTCTCGCGCAGTTCAAGCCGATCGAGGGCATCCATCAGGCGACCGACCTGGGCATCGACAAAGCTGATGGTCGCCCAATAGGCCTGCTGAGCTTCTTGCAGTTGTTGTGGATTCACGCCCAACCACGGCCACGGCTTGTTGGATGCCAGAGCCCATTGCGGAACCTGTTTTACTTCTGGGAAGTCGTTGTTCCAGACCGGAACCTTGCCAATCGGATAGTGTTCGAAGTATTTCTTCGGGGCGATGTAGGGACAATGGGGACGATAGAAGCCGGCGGCAATGAAGAACGGTTCGTCGCGATGTTCTTCCATCAGGCGAATCGCTTCGGTCGCGACGATGCCGTCGGTCTGTTCTTCATCGGTTCCTTCGGCTGCCATGAAGCTGAGCGAACTACCGAGGCCACGTTTCGGTGTGTGATTGGTGAGGAGGTTCTCTTCCTTCTTATCGCGTCCACTCGGGTTGATGCGGACTTGCCACGACGGGGCATCGTCTAATCCGTTGGTGCCGATCTGGCCTGGGTTGCCGTAGTGATAGATCTTGCCAACGCGAGCGGTGAAGTAGCCTGCCTTGGCGAAGGCCTGCGGCATGGTCACCACATCGGGCAAAACTTTGCGAAAATGTTTCCTCAGGTCGTAGACCGTCGTCGCGTCGGGACGAAGCCCGGTCATGATCGAAGTTCGACTGGGCGAGCAGAGCGGGAACTGGCAATAGGCTCGATCAAAGCGAGTTCCCGATTGGGCGAGACGATCGATATTGGGGCTAAAGACATGATCGTGCCCATAACAGCCTAAATCGTTGTTCATGTCATCGACGGCGATAAACAGCACATTCAGCCGTTTTTCAGCCGCATCAGCCGACGAGATCACTCCGAATGCGCAGAGTGTGAACGTCACGGCCAAAAGGCAGATTGGGCGGATGGGAGTCGTCAGCATGGTTGGACTCGGCAGAATAAGGCGATTGTGGCAGGGATGGGAGGAAGCAGACGGTATTTTGCCCTGTGGCAAATCGCGAAGCAAACGCTTTCTGGTGTATAAGCCTGCGCAAGACGCCTTCCAGGGCGGATTGATCCGCCTTACCTTTGGGCTACGATAGAGGGACCTCAGATTTCCCCACCCTATTCGGAGTTCTCCCTGTGATTCGCTATTTCGCTTCGTGCGCGATTGCCTGCGCCATGTTGGTTTCGTCGTTGCAGGCTGCCCCACAGCAATACGACATCGTGATATATGGCGGTACATCTGCTGCGATCACGGCTGCCGTGCAAGCCAAGAAGATGGGGAAGTCGGTTGTCATTGTTTCTCCGGACAAGCACCTCGGCGGGTTGTCGAGCGGTGGCTTGGGTTGGACCGACAGTGGCAACAAGTCCGCGATCGGTGGTCTCTCGCTCGATTTCTATCAACGAGTGAAGAAGCATTACGATCAGCCAGAAGCCTGGCGGGAGCAGAAGGCAGAGCAGTACAGCCGCTACCGTGCTAACGAAGACTCGATGTGGGTCTTTGAGCCGCACGTTGCTGAAAAGGTGTTTGAAGAGATCGTCGACGAATACAAGATCCCTGTCGTTCGCGACCAGTGGCTCGATCGTAAGAACGGCGTGAAAGTGGTCGATGGCAAGATCGTCAGTATTACCACCCTGGATGGCAACACCTACGCCGGTAAGATCTTCATGGATACGACCTACGAAGGTGACCTGATGGCCGCCGCCGGGGTTTCGTTCCACGTCGGTCGCGAAGCAAACGATGTCTACGGCGAATCGTTGAATGGTGTTCAGGCCGGTCGTGCCCACAGCCATCAGTTCGACTACCCGGTCAGCGCTTACGTGGTCGAAGGCGATCCAAGTAGCGGCATTTTGCCACGTGTTTCGGCCGAGCAACCAGGTCCGGACGGCAGTGGCGACGACAAGATTCAGGCCTACTGCTTCCGTATGTGCCTGACGACTGCCAAAGAGAATCAGGTCAAATTCCCCAAGCCAGAAGGCTACGATCCTAAGCAGTACGCACTGCTGGCTCGCTACCTGCAGGGTGGTTGGAAGGGTGTCTTCAACAAGTTCGATCCGGCCCCCAACTTCAAGACCGACACCAACAATCATGGTGGTTTCTCGACCGACAACATCGGGATGAACTACGACTATCCCGAAGCGACCTACGATCGTCGTCAGGAAATCATCAAAGAGCACGAGCAGTACCAGAAGGGCTGGCTCTACTTCATCGCCAACGATCCTTCGGTGCCGAAGGATATTCAAGACCGTATGAACAAGTGGGGGCTGGCCAAGGACGAGTTCGTCGACAACGGCAACTGGCCTCACCAGATCTACGTCCGTGAAGCTCGCCGCATGGTCGGCCCAGTTGTCATGTGCGAACCAATGCTGCGTGCCGTTCAGCCAACGCCCAAGAGCGTCGGCATGGGTTCGTACAACATGGACTCGCACAACGTTCAGCGTTATGTCAACGACAAGGGTTTCGTCCGTAACGAAGGGGATATCCAGGTCAATCCAGGCGGCGCTTACCCGATCAGCTACGACAGCCTGACGCCCAAGAAGAGCGAATGCACGAACCTGTTGGTTCCGGTTTGCGTTTCTTCTTCGCACATCGCTTACGGTTCGATCCGCATGGAACCTGTGTTCATGATTTTGGGCCAATCGGCTGCCACGGCTGCTTCGATGGCTCTGGATCACCAGATCCCCGTTCAGGACGTCGACTATGCCGAACTGAAGGATCGTCTGCTGAAGGATGGCCAGGTTCTGGAAATGGAACGCAAGCCAGCCCCGGCCCGCAACGTGATCGACGCCGCCAAGCTGAAGGGCGTTGTCATCGACGACCATGAAGCCACCAAGTCAGGCACCTGGCTGGAAAGCCATTCGCTGGGTGGCTACGTCGGCAAGGGCTACGTCCACGACGACAACAAGCAGGGTGGCAAGAAGATCGAATTTCATGCCAGGGACCTGAAGCCGGGCAAGTACGACGTTCGCGTTGCCTATTCGAGCAATGCCAACCGTGCGACCAACGTTCCGGTTGTTGTTTACTCCGGCAGCGAAGCCATTTACCAGGGGAAGCTGAACCAGAAGAAGCAGCCGAAAGTTGACGGCGTGTTTGTTTCGCTGGGGCAGTTTGACCTTGCCGATGATGGTAAAGTGGTCATCACCAACGAAGGTGTCGACGGCTATGTCGTGGCCGACGCCGTGGTGTTTGTCCCTGTGAAATAGCCTGCCAGCCGCAAAGGTTTGCCATCGTGATACGATCGACGCTGCTACCGGTAACTTGGATTCTTTCGGTTGTTCTTCCGGTAGCAGCGATCGCGAGCGAGCCGATCCAAATTCGCGTGGTGAGTTACAACATTCACCATGGCGAAGGGACCGATCGCAAGCTCGATCTGAAACGAATCGCCGACACCATCGCTGCGGCTAAGCCTGACATCGTCGTCCTGCAAGAGGTCGATCAGAATACGTCCCGCACCGGCAAGGTGGATCAAGCGGCCACGCTTGCCGAGATGCTGAAAATGAATAGCGTCTTTGGCGGCAATCTGAAACTGCAAGGCGGGCAATACGGCAACGCCATTCTGACCCGCTATCCATCGATCTCGATGACCAATCATCGGCTGCCCCAGGTCAATCCAGGTGAACCGCGGGGCGTGATCGAGGCTGACATTCGCGTCCCTGGAATGCAGCCTTCGCTCAAGGTCCTGGCAACCCATCTCGATCATCGTCCGCACAATGCCGACCGCATCGCTTCGTGCGAAGCGATCAATAAGCTGACCAAGGACTGGGGCGACCGCCCTGCCCTGCTGGCTGGCGATTTGAACGATGTGCCAGAGAGCAAGGCACTGCAGATCTTGGCCCTGCACTGGGCTCAGGCCAACGCCGAGCCGGTCGCCACGATCCCCAGCGACGACCCAGAGCGGCAAATCGATTTCATCCTGCTACGTCCCGCCAGCCAATGGAAGGTGGTCGAGTTCCAGGTGCTGGACGAAGCGGTCGCGTCTGATCATCTGGCGATCCTGGCGGTACTCGAGTGGACCGGCTCAAGCGAATAGCCGGGCCCTGCCATCACCACACCTTCGCGAAAAGCACGCCGTCGATGAACCGGCCATGCTTTCGGTAGTGCTTCCGCAGGGTGCCTTCACGTTGGAAACCGCATTTCTCAAGCACCCGCATCGACGCCGGATTGTTGGCGAACACGGTCGCCGTGATCCTTACCAGCGAAAACGTTTCGTGCAAATACTCGCAGAAGGGCCCAACCACGGTCGGCATCACACCTTGTCCCCAGTAAGGCTTGCCAAGCCAATAGCCAATCTCGCAGCGGTGTCCCAGCACCAGATCTTTCGTTCCGATGCCCCCGAGGAATCTGCCTGGCGATTGCCGAATCGCCAACTGGCCAGGGCTCTGCAGCAAGGCCGTTTCTTCCGCGACGAACGAAACCCACGCCTCAAAGTCGCTGGGACCATAAGGATAGGGCATCAGCAGCAGCCCTTCGTGCACATCCTTCTCCTGAAGCAACTCGACACAAGCGGTACTGTCGCTCGGCTGGAACGGCGAAAGATAGATATCAGGACGGGTGGTAGCGATTTGCATCGAGGACCTCGCTCAGCGGGATGACGGTAAGTGTCGTATCCGACATTCTTTAACGCCGTTGGGTTCACGCCTTGGTCTTGCGCAATACAGACTACGCGACCGTTATCTCCTTTCAGAGCTTTTCTAGCGGATTATCGCTTCCCTTCATGCCAAAGCCTGAAAACGGCCAGTACCAGCTGGTTTGGTTCAGGAATAGAAATATCCACTCTCGTAATCGCGCACACGAATCTTGGTTTTGCGAACTCGTGTACCCCCAGAAGTCGCATGTGATCGGGGTCCTCTATGAGGTTTCGATGAATTGTCGCCTGTCAACAAAATTGAACCCTGGGCACTATTTCAGATCGTGGTTCTACTAACGCTCGTCGGGCCGAACAAGGGCGATGTCCCGGGTCGTCCGTAAGGTCTTTTTAATCAAATATGTACGAATTGATTTAGAGTGAAGTTGATGAGCTGTCCAATGTCATCGAATCCTTCCAACAGCCGGCGTGGTTTTACGCTCGTGGAATTGCTGGTGGTCATCGCCATTATTGGCGTGTTGATCGCCCTGCTTCTGCCAGCCGTTCAGCAGGCTCGTGAAGCTGCTCGCCGCATGAGTTGCCAGAACAACTTGAAGCAATTGGGACTGGCCTTGCATAACTATCACGACACCAACAAGTGCCTGCCATATGGCTGGAATAACCTGGAAGCCTCGTGGCACGCTGCGATTCTGCCGCAGATGGAATTGAACAATTTGTTCGAGACCCTCATCTGGCAGGAAGGTGGCGATGGCAACTGGAACTCTGGTAGTGCCAACGAAGCGGCCTGTGCGACTTACATCGATGGCTATCGCTGCCCCAGCATGGCGATTCCCAAGGCGGTCGACAACAACAGTATTGAAGGTCGCGTGCCTGGTTCGTACCTTTGCGTGGCATCGTCGCTGGCCCTCGGCAACACCAATTCCAATGTATCTTCGGGGGAAGTCCACCTCGGCATGTACAAGCAAGACGGTGTGATGTACGGCCTGAGCTCGACTCGTTTCGCCGACGTCGTCGACGGGTTGTCGAACACGGTTGCCATTGGCGAAACCTATACCGATCCGGACGAAGCCCGCGACGGCAACGCCATGGACCACTGGTACATCGGCGCCCCTCAGACAGGTGGCTGGAACGCAACCGACACGGGCCAGAACAGCGGTACCGAATTCTGCGAAGTCGCCGGTTCGATGAACGTGGTGATGAACGCCGCGCTCGATCCTTCCATCTCGGGCGTGGTCGCTCAGCTCGCTTTCGGCAGCTACCACCCAGGCGGAGCTCAGTTCGTGTTGTGCGATGGCAGCGTTCGCTTCGTGCCACAGACCATCGACTTCAACACCTACCGCGCTCTCGGCAGCCGCAATGGTCGCGAAGTGATTGGGTCGTACTAACGCTACCCAGTCTCGCGAAAACGGTTTGGCGGATCGATCCTGCTCCGCCAATCTGCGTCAGGCGAAACTCGCTTGGAAGCTTTCGCCTTTCGATTGTTCCCCACGAACCATCGACTGTGATTTAGAAGAACGAAACCGATAAGAACGATGACAAACCCTGCCCCTCTCAAGTTTTTGTTCGGTCTTTTGATCGTCGCCGCGATTTGCGGATGCGATCCACGCCCACGGCCCAGCTACCGCGGACTTGAGTTGATTCCGGTGTCCGGCACTGTGACTCTCGACGGCCAGCCATTGGTCGATGCCATTATTACGTTCTCCGACACCGAGACTCGAAAGCTCTCGTACGCCAAGACCGATTCCAGCGGCTATTACGAACTGCACTTCGACAAGCGTGCCATGGGGATTATGGCTGGCGAAAAGATTGTCGAGATGAGCATGAATCGCAAGATCCTCGGCTTCAACGCGGATGAAGAAGGGAACGGCGAAGTAACGCAAGAAGGCGTTAAGCCTGCCAAACTTCCGCCCGACGCCATTCCGGCCTGCTACAACCGTAAATCGCAACTGCGAGTAAACGTCAGCGGTGACCGCAACGAATACAACTTCGACCTGAAGTCCGACTGCTCGACCACCTCGCCCTCGTAAGCCCGTCGGCAGCAGCGAAACAATCAACCGAAAAAGGCTCGCCCTGGGCGAGCCTTTTTTTATGCGCCCTGCGAACTAGCGGCAATTCATGTGGCGTTCCCCAGGCACGCCTTCGAGATGTGTCTCGGAGATTTGCCCGCTACAATGGGCAACCGGAGGAAACCATGAAGTCACTGACAAAAGAACTGTGGATGGATGTGCCCAAGCGTCGGGCGATCATTTCGATTCATAACGAGGTTGAGCAATTAGTTGCTGAGAGCGGAGTATCCGAGGGCCTGGTCCTTGTGAACGCGATGCATATCACGGCGAGCGTTTTCATCAACGACAACGAAAGCGGCCTGCACCAGGACTACGATCGCTGGCTGGAAGAGCTCGTCCCCTTCAGCCCCGGCACCGACCCGGCCAGCGGCGGTTACCTGCACAACCGCACTGGCGAAGACAACGCCGATGCTCACCACAAACGGCAGATCATGGGTCGTGAGGTGGTGGTAGCGATAACCAAAGGCAAGCTGCACCTGGGGCCGTGGGAGCATATCTTCTATTACGAGTTTGATGGACGGCGGCGGAAGCGGGTCTTGGTGAAAGTGATTGGAGAGTGAAGGCATGGGAACGACTTTTCGCTTCATTTGTGAAGATGCAATGTTTCCATGCGGCGGAACTGTATGCCATTTCTGTGAGTCGGATGAGTCGCCGATCTACAACTACAACGGTTTGATTCTGAATCCAGACCAAGCGGCGAATCCCGATCTCGCCAAGGAAGACCCCGAAATCTTTGAACTGTGTGCAAAGTGCATTCTCGGCGAGAATGTGGAAAAGGACATCGAACCGAGGATTCAGAAGACCATCAACCGTTTTGCGAAGGACAAGCAGGCTTCTTTGGAAGAGTTTCACAGGACACCGGACATCCCACTCTTCTTGCAGGGGCAAGACTGGCCGATGTGCTGCGGAGGGTGGTGTGAGTTCGTTGGAGTGCCGACATCATGCGAAGAGTCAAAAGGAGTTCCTCAGTCATGGCACTACTGGGAGCATGAACCCAGAGCGTGGGAGGCAGACTACGAGTTAGTGCCAGAGTCCCTGCGAGAAATCAGTCTCTTCAAGTGTATCAGTTGCGAGAAACAGCATTTCACTTGGCAGTTCACTTGAGATACAACCTTGATCGTGCTGGACAAAGTGCTTGGAAGGCGGCATGGCGAACCCTGAACATGAAGAAGTCATCACGGTGGCCTATCGGAGTCATCAGTTTCGATTTGCCGTGCAAGAGCAAACGGAGGAGACGCTCCGTGGGTGCTTTCGATGGACTGCTGATGAAAAAGCACAGATTCTTGCACTGCTTGAGAAGGAAGACGAAGACGGAAGACAGCCGTGGTATCTGGATGATGACGGATACAGACTGGACGACGAGCAACTCTTCCAAATGAGTCCTTGGACTATCGTCGATGGAGAAACATGCAGGAGAACTGTTCAGCGGATGATGGACTGTGATACCGGAGAGGCATGGTTCTGCTTCACTCCTTGGTTTCGGATTGGAGACGAGTTGAATCGTCGGCCCTCTGAGTAGGAGCGAATGAGCGGAGCAACTTCACGATCCTGCTGAGGATGCCGCCAGAGCTTGCCGGTACGGGGCCTGAA
This sequence comes from Bremerella cremea, assembly GCF_039541315.1. GTDB lineage: Bacteria > Planctomycetota > Planctomycetia > Pirellulales > Pirellulaceae > Bremerella > Bremerella cremea. The sequence goes on from NZ_BAABFZ010000004.1 coordinate 139,656, forward strand.
TCCAAGCTCAGGCAGTGCTTCACAGACTTCCATGTGGGGCATCTCCTCAGCGATACGCCCACAACCGCACCGGCGAAGAAAACGCCGATGCTCACCATAAACGGCAGATCATGGGGCGTGAGGTGGTGATAGCGATAACCAAAGGTAAGCTGCACCTGGGGCCGTGGGAGCACATCTTCTACTACGAGTTTGACGGTCGGCGGCGGAAGCGTGTGCTCGTGAAGATCATTGGAGAGTGAGGTGGCATGTGATTTCCAATATTGAAGACCTTGTCGCTTTCCTTCACGAATTTCACGCACCTTGGGGCGAACACCGTCCATCCCCTGATATTCCGGATAATTTGCCACGCGCGCTTACCATCCTGTATGCGGAATTCGGGAACCTGATCGACATGGATCCGCATGATCCACGCATCCCGTTTGCGACCCAAGACGGGTTGATGCCGGCAAATCGTCTGCAGTACATCGACGGAATGTGTGAGTTTGCGTGGGAGAACCAAGGCAATTGGTCGTGTCGTTTTCCAATCGATGGGGATGACCCGCCAGTCTTCTCAAACTCCAGGGATGTCTGGGAAGAAGGGCCCCCCAAGGGGTTTGTTCAAGCCTGTGACTCGCTAGAGCACTTCTTGATAACATTGTGCCTCCAAGAGGCCGTGATGAGTTGTCCCAAACTAATCGCATGCAATGGGCAAGACGTCGGCAGCATTTTCCGATCACCCCCCATCCCGCTTTGGATGGACGGAATCTATGTCGATGGAGAGCCCTCGCATGACTTCTACATGTACGAAGGCTCGAAGATGCTAATAATGAACTGTGGCACTGTTTGGGTTGGTTCGCACGCGGACGACATCGAGCCACAGTTTGCGAACAGTACGAAATTTTCAACGATTTCCGACTATTAACCACTACTTGGCTCTCCGAGTCTTTCCCGAAACCATGAAATGCAGTGTGATTGGGGCACGCAATGCATATTACAGCGTCTGTTTTCATCAATGATGACGAATCGGGACTCCATGACGACTACAAGAAATGGTTGGAAGGTCTGGCCCCGTTCGATGCCTCTCCCCAACGATACGCCCACAATCGAACAGGCGAAGACAACGCTGACGCTCACATGAAGCGGCAGATAATGGGGCGGGAAGTTGTGGTCGCCATCACAGATGGAAAACTGGACTTCGGCCCTTGGGAGCAAATCTTCTACGGTGAATTCGATGGTCGTCGGCCCAAGCGGGTCTTGGTCAAGGTAATTGGGGAATAACATGGCTCGAACATCTGCCGAAATAGCTGCTGAGATCGACGAATTTCAACCAGTTGATGGTGAATGGCTCGGTTTGGATGAATTGCTTGAAGAACTGTTTCAAACCGATTCTCCTGAATCGGCTCTTGGTTCCCTGTTTAGGGTTTTCGAGAGGTATCCTACTGACGACGGGGCTGGTGTTTTTTGGGGCATCCTACACGGCGTAGAAAGCATTCCGGGCTACGAACCCCATCTTGTGAGGTCGATTCAATCGAATCCCTCCGAATTCTCTGTAATCATGGTTCATCGATTGTTGAATTCCGGTATTGAGCAAGTGGCTGGAATTGATGGTCAATCCTTGCTTGAAGAGGTTGTACAAAACCAGTCAGTTCCAGAGGCCGTTCGGACAACTGCCCAAAGGCTGTACGACAAGCACAATAAATCTACCTAGCATCAATCGAAAGACCGCAGCAGTTTCACAATCTGCTGGGGATGCCGCCAGTGCTTGCCGGTGCGAGTTCTGAACCCAAGGTCGTTCAGGGCTTCGCAGACTGCCATGTGGGTCTTCCCCTGATCTCGAAGTTCAGCGGGTATGATGTTCTTTGGTCGTCGTGGTTTTGGTGTCGGCGGGGTCGGTTTCCGGGTGGAGATCAAGAGTATCCCAATCGGGGATGGGCAACGCGATGCATATCACCGCCAGTGTGTTCATCAACGACAACGAATCGGGCCTGCACCAGGACTATGATCGTTGGCTGGAAGAAATCGTCCCCTTCATTCCCGGCACCGACCCGGCCAGCAGTGGCTACTTGCATAGCCGTACAGGCGAAGACAATGCAGATGCTCATAAGAAGAGACAAATTATAGGGCGGGAAGTTGTGGTGGCGATAACCAAAGGCAAGCTGCACCTGGGGCCGTGGGAGCATATCTTCTATTATCAGTTCGACGGGCGGCGGCGGAAGCCGATTTTGGTGAAGATTATTGGTGGGTGAGACCATATGAATATTGAACCATTGGGATCAATCTATCGTGATGATGACATTGAGGAGTGGTTTGAAAGTGAACCCATCTCGATACCCTTCCTCGATGGAAGACAACTGACATTTATTTTAGAGAATGTCGAAGAAGACGGACGACTCGAAGAATTCTCTTCGGCAGTTACTAAGTTTCTTGCGTTGACTGTCCAAGACCGCGACTCTGTGACTCCTTACGTATTCCGGTATTACTCCAACTACGTGGCAGCAGTGGGCACTGACGAGTTGGAGATTAAGATCGAAAACCCTGCGCATGTTTGGCGGCACGTACAGCTTTTTCAGATTCATGTTTCGAGACGTCCGTTTGGCGACGCTTCAGTCCATATTCAGATATGTGGTAATTGCGATTGGGACCGAGAGCATGGCATCCAAATTGTGTTTCGCGAAGGCAATGTGCTTCGCCGGGTGAGTATGCAAGACGGTCATCTCACGTATTGTGATGCTTTTAATGTGCCCGAGAGTGAAGACCGAATCGTCCAATAGACTGTGGTAACCATCGCCGATGGAAAACGGGTCGCAGGCCAACGCGGGGAGAAGTGAAGATCATCGGGAACTCGACTGCTCCAATGAAATCAGTTAACAAGATTCTCCGTGAGAATCCGTCATTTGTTGTTGGGGCTGAGGCAGCAAGAAACGAGATCGCTGATGATCGTCTCGGATGGAGGGAACATGGGAAGATTGTTCCTTGGTGGAATGAAGCGGCTGACCAGTTGTCGCAGCGATATGCAGTTCATTTTTCTTTTGTAGGTGAGTGCATAACACCTATTGACGTAGCTGCCGAAGCTGCTGGCTACAACGAGGAAATGGAGGCGGAGTTTGCCCGAAGGTTTGGAGCGAATGTCGTAGAGGAAGTGTTTAGAGAATTGGAACGAAAAAAGAAGAAGCAAAGGCACCGATGAGCTTCGACGCCGTTCACAATTACGAAGATTTGAATGCGAGCTTGCTGGGCTCTAAAACGATCGTGGTACAGTTCGACGGGCGACAGCGAAAACGGGTTTTGGGCAAAGTGATTGGAGTGTGACGCATGGGCCTTGACGCCACTGTGATGTGTAACTGCTTCCGAGATGGGAAGACAAAGCCTCCTCCATTTCCAAGTGAATGGCTTGAAGTCGATAACGAAGGTTACTTCAATCTCAAAAAAGAGCATAACTCTGATGATAACTGGGCCAAGCATTACGAATGGGAGCAGTCGTGCTGTGGGCATAAAGGCATGGACTTTGCTCGCGAACGCATCTCCAACTGGACAGGCTACCGTCAGTTCCAAGAGGCCCTTGGTGAAGTCGGCTGGCAGCACTTCCCAGTTCTGAAAGAGCAACTCCCAAATGCGAACGGCGGTTTGACACCATCAGTAGCGAGTGCCAAAGCTCTTGAGGAATTGGAATGTTTTGCCTCTGCCGGAGGGATCGGAGTAAAGACCGTCCTCGTAGAAACAGCATCTGGTAAGGGGCTCTATGAATATGTTGCCGCCTACGGAGGTGTCTTCATTCTTTCCCGAAGTTATGAAGTCAATGCTGGCTTAAGTGAGTTTGAGTTCGTTGCAGTCGATGCGACTTCGGGCGAAGACTTGTTTCGTGCGACAAGATTCAGGCAGTTTCATAAGAGCGGGCAGAAGGTTTACGGGCACTGTGACGGAATTGCTTGGGAGAATTTGGATACCGGAGATGTCTACGAGTCTGGAATCGCAATTCGTGGCCAGCAAATTCCTTGGGAAGATGGCAGTTGGGAGAAACCAAACGGGCAATGTCGATTTGAGTATCCCTCTGAATTCCAGGTAGAGCAGCGTCCAAGGCTTGTTTCTGATTTTGATGACATCGTGAAGGCTCTGCGAACGGTATTCGAGGCGTCAGTACAAACTGGCAATCCCGTCAGGTGGTGTTAGCGTCAATTTCTGGATCGAGATCAAAAGGGTACCAGCGTGTTCATCACCTACAATGAAAGCAGAGTTAGGTGCAGACCACTGCGGAGGAAATACCAATGGGGCTATCCCATGGCGGAGAATTAGACGGCCACGAACTCTTGAGGAAATACTCTCGTGTGCCAGTCGACCAGATCGAGTTTGTCGCCAAACCAACACTCGAAACCATTGCAGGTATCAAGCGAGGTCTGCTGTTCCTCGTCGCGTTCTGGAGCGGCCCGGCCATGCGGGCATTTGGAACCTTGACGGAAGAACTGGCTGACTTGGACTTCTATAAATACCGTTTCGTTGCCGGCGACATCGATGGGGCAGAGGAGCTTCGCGAGTTGCAGGAAGTTGGAGACTCTTTAATGACCGGCGATGGCAAGACCCTTTGGATTCATGAGGGTACCGTACAAGGCACTCTGACGCCCATCGATGGGCGATGGGACCGTTGGGAGCTTGAGCGGCGTGTGTCGAATTTGGGGGTTGGTTAGCGTACGATGAGATCTTGAAACACACGTAGATAAACGACAACGAATTCGGATCTTGGTGAAGATCATTGGGGAGTGAGCAGAAACACTGGGGGCCCGTGCGATGTGTAATTTCGAACACAGCATCGACGAGATTGCTGCGGTTCTTGTAGACCGAGGAGTCGCCAGTAAACGCAATCTTGTTGGGTGTTTGCCTTCTGAAATCGAAGCGATTGAGAACGACGTTGGCTTGCCATTGCCTGATGCCTACCGCGAGTTTCTCGCAAGAATGGGGCGAGAAATGGGAGACTTCTATCGTGGAACGGATATGACTTACCGCTGGCTGCCTGGAATGACCCAAGCGGCACGTGAGCTTGTCCAGGAGGATGAATCCGACATTGAGCTGCCGGCAGATGCAATCGCATTTGCGATGCATCAGGGATACCAATTCATGTTCATCCGTGCGAGCGAAGGGGGTGATCCGCCTGTGTACTACTACATGGAAATGAGCGGTGAATTCATACGGAAAGCGGATCACTTGACGGAGTTCCTTTTTCGGGACGCACATGATAATTGGTGAATAGGGCGTAGAGTGGCCCCACGTACACTAAGAGACAGATCATGGGCCGGGAAATCTGTAGTCATCACCGAATGATAGCTGGACTTCGGCCTTGCGAACAATTCTCTCACGGCGCGTTCGACGGTCGCAGTCCGAAGCACGTGTTGGTAAGAGTCATCGGAGAGTAACCAATGGCATCATTGCCCTTGCACCCACTGGCACGTCAATCCTTGATCGCCTCGACCAATCCAGCCTGTCACGGTTGGGCCTTTGGCATGACGAAGTATCTGGCGCATGTTGACCCCAGAGGGTGCGTGCAGTGGGCTTTGGGCGTCGTCCGTCTTTATTTGAGCAAAGAGGGTGAGCATGGGGGTGTTGTCCTACGAAGTTTACAGTTTCTTTGTGATGTGCTTGACGACCCCTTGGCAGCAGACTTGAAACAGATGGATGAGTTTGTGTGGGAGCCGTGGAATCACAGGTCTGCGACATGTGGTGGAGGGGCTTTGGCACGATTGATCTGGGCAGCAATGGGCGTTGTTGAGCAGGCAACACCGGGAAAGGCTGCCCTGGTGCTCGGTGCCTATATGTTTCCACAGGAAAAGAACCATCTTGAAGTCGCACGGGTGTTGGTCTGGGATCAGAGTGCGAGGGCGATTCAGATGATTGCCCACGACAACCCCGAAGTTCCACAAGCACCGACGGAGGCATTCACACACAAAGCTTGCAATCCCAAACGTCCCCTCAACTGCGAAGTTGAGAGCCGTGTCGAATGGGTGTGGAACGAGCTCGTCTACGAGGTAGCCACGTTGAGAACGCTAGAAGGCTTCTATTTCGAGTTCACCGACAGCACAGTGGATGGGAGTATGTTTTCTGGGCCATTTGCTTCCATGAAAGATGTGAACGACCACATGGACCTTCTAAGGCATCAACCAAAAGACATAAGGATCATGCCTGTTGAGCACGATGAATGACAATCCAAAGGCAGCCTTCTCCTGTGGGAGATAAGAGCACGATGGTATGGCGCGACTTGGTGCGACCATGGCGAGGACCAAATCAGCAGCGAAGCAATGCGTCGGGTAGTGTTGGTTGTCAATTTGGCGATCATCGGTTGATGTACTTGCTCGAACCAGTTCCGAGTTTCTTGAGAATCTTTTCGCGGCATACGATCGCCTGTGTGAGGCAGGCAGACAGTCTTCCAATAACCTCTATCTCTAGCCGTGTCGGGCGCGGCGAAGTGCTGCCTGTTGGGCTCAATCGCGACAGGGTTCATCGGGTTTGGGGGGCTTCACTGAAGTTGCCTGGTTGGTGCTTTCGGTACGAGCCGAATACCTCTTTGGGTAGGCAATTCTAAAGATGGCGTTTATTGTTAAGAACCCTTGATTTGCCGAGGAGTTGAGCGAGTTTGCCTCGGAATTCAGACGTAGCGGGGGTTCGCAGTGGCCATTCTGGTGCCTCGCTTTTGCGCAAGAGAATCTCTCATGTGCGAGCCATTGGTCCCTGTTAGAACTGGGGAAAAAGCACCTTTGTTTAGTTTCGATGAATTGTCCAAAGGCTGCGGGAAATGACCCTGGGCACACGGAAACATGGCCGTTCTATTATCCCCGTCAACGCGGCAAGGTTTTGAGTCGCGAGCCTGAAAACTTGATGTTTTCAATCAATGTTCCCTGTATTGATTTAGAGTTGTTTGAGATGAGCCGTCCAACGTCAACGATCGTTAATCCTGGCCGACGTGGCTTCACCCTGGTCGAGCTTTTGGTGGTGATCGCCATCATCGGCGTTTTGATTTCGCTGCTTCTGCCGGCTGTCCAACAGGCACGAGAAGCTGCTCGACGAATGCACTGCCAGAACAACCTGAAGCAGATCGGCCTGGCACTTCACAACTATCACGACACGTATCTGAGCTTGTCGGCAGGTAACCAAGGGATGCCGAACTCGTCCGGTACCAACTACAGCGGTCATGGTTGGACCTGGCACGCAAACATTCTGCCTTACCTCGAACAAAAGAACCTTTACGAAGCAATTCAAGGTTCGGACGGTTTCGGCAATGAATTGGGCAGCCAAAGTTCTGGTAAGCCACTGGTTGTGAAAGAAACGATTGTCAACGTGTTCTGGTGTCCTTCGCAGGAAGACGTCAGCAACAATACGCAGAAGAATGGTTATCAGCCATCCAACTACAACGGCAACATGGGTACCCGCATCGGTAATGGCAACGACGACTGCAAATGCACTGGTGTCCTCGACCTGACCGACATGCGGACCAATGCGTGGGGTTGCGCGAATGGCAACGGTATCTTCTACGTCGACAGCAAGACCCGCTTCGCGGACGTGCGCGACGGACTTTCCAATACGATCTTTGTTAGCGAAGTCCCAGACACCGGTGGCGATGCGATGGGGCACTTTGGTGGTGGCTGCGACCGACGCGCGATCTTCTCGAACGGTGCCGACGGCAATCCACCTTATGAGATGACCGAGTACCTGATCGCCGCGGAAGGCAACGACCCAATCAATGGTGGTGCCGAAGAAGCTGCCGGTAGCTGGCATCCAGGCGGAGCTCACTTTCTGATGGGAGACGGCAGCGTCCGCTTCCTTTCGGAAAACATGAACATGTCGACCTACCAGGGGCTGAGCACTCGCAACGAGGGCGAAGTCCTGGGCGCCTTCTAAATCGAAGTCGCGATAACGAACGAGCCGCGTCGCCAACGGTAGGGCGACTCGGCTGCCAAGCCAAGGAATCCATGACACTTGAGCCCCAATCGGAGTTGTACCGTGAAATCAATTCAAGCTGGTTACCTGGTGGTGGCCTTGTCGGTGGTGCTTCTGACTCTGTCTGGCTGTGGTGGTCCTAGCGATCAACCGGAGCTCGGTCAGGTCACCGGAACTGTCACGTTCGATGGTGCCCCGCTAAGTGGCATTGTCGTTGTCTTCCAGCCAGATGATGGTCGACCTGCCCGTGGTCGAACCGACGCGAATGGTAATTACGAGCTGACCTACATCCGCGATACGCGGGGAACGAAGATTGGTCACAACCGCGTTGAAATCGCCCCGAGCGAAGAAGACGCCGATGAAGAACCAAGCGAAGCTGAAGCGGATCCCGATGGACGCGCACCGAATCGGCCCACCAGGTTCAAGTCAGGCAAACCAAGAATTCCTGCTCGCTACAACACTAAGAGCGAACTCGAAGCCGACGTGGTACCAGGCGAGAACACCTTCAACTTCGACCTGACCTCGAAGGCGTAACGTCTTTCGGTCGACGAAGGTAGTGTAACAATCCAAAAGGCTTGCTAACTGGCGAGCCTTTTTTCATGCGCGATGTCTATCGCATATCATGCAAGAGGAGCGACACGGGGAAATTCGCTTCCTAGGCCGGTTTCAGCGAGATAGCGATAGACGCATGATGATAAATTTCGACCGCCAGAAGAGCCTGCAAGAGCTCGAACAAAACGACTGGGGAGAGTCGAGCGGCGACACTTACATCATGCGAACGTGCCACCGACTGCGCCGCGTTCCGCTGTCGGACTTCACGGATGAAGACTTGCGAGTGATGCTCAGCCAACAAGTCAGCTTGCCGTTCCTGGTGCCGCTCGCTTTGGAGAGACTGCAAGTCGATCCGCTACTTGAGGCTGAACTCTATCCTGGAGACTTGTTGGGCGTGGTGCTGAAGGTTCCAGAGAGCCACTGGAAGAGGCATAGCGACGCGAGCGAGGTACTGCGGGCGATTGTTGCCAGGACGAATGAGATGCTTCCGACGTTAGATGAAGCGGATGCCAGCCTGGTGCGCGAAAACTTGTCGAATGCTCCGGCGTTCGTGCAACCTTAGTCGTGTTGCCAAAGAAGACCGCGCAAACACTGAGCCCGGCAGAAAGTCAGGGAGGCAGTTCCTGATCTTCCGGTCGGGCTCAGAATAGGGGACTTCGGAATGGTCGCCGAAAGCTACGACTGCGAAGTCGATTCTTCGGGGAACAGCGTTTCCATCAGTTGTTCGAGTTCTTCGCCCCGGGCATGGGTCGTGATTACGTTGCCATCGCGGCCAATCAACAGCATGCAGGGAATGGCACTGATGCCATATTTTTTCGCCGCAGGATGATCCCAGCCGCGATCACCTTCCTTCAAGGCTTCGTGCAGGATGGTCCATGGAACCGGATTGATCTCCATGTACTTCACCAGGTGTTCGTGATTGTCGTCGAGGCTGATGCCGACGATCTCGAAGCCTGCGTCGTGGTGTTTGACGTAAAGCTCCTTCATCTTCGGGAACTCGGCGATACAAGGACCACACCAGGTTGCCCAGAAGTCGACCAGGACAACTTTGCCTTGCAGGTCTTTCAGGTCGAACGTTTCACCGGCGATGGTAGTGCCGGTCAGTTCGAGTGGCTTGCCAGGCAGGTCCAAGCGAAGCCCGGTCGCACGCAGTTTCTCGGCGGCCGCCTTCAATTTCTCGTCGTCCGACTTGGCCAGATGCTCGGCAAACTGTTGGTGTGCCAGCGCGGTCTCGTGTGGAACCTTGCTGGTGCTGATCTGTCGACTGATCGTCATCATGGTCAGGTTGGTTTCCGAGTTGGGCTCGAGCGACGTGACGTATTCGACCGAATCGCTGAGTAGTTGTTGCTGACGTTCCGGCGGGGAAGTGCTGAACGAATCGAGTGCGTACATCAGGCCTTCGCGACGAGCCACTTCTCGCAGGGAGGCCAGTTCCGAGGCCTTCAACTCCGCGAGTAACGCTTCCAGCTTTTCGCCAGATTGAGGAACACTCAGCCGGACGCCATAGCGAAATAGTTCGGTCTTGAACTTGTAGAGCTGGATCTGGTTGGCCTCGGGCTGCGGTTCTGCGAGGTAGTCATCGACCTTCACAAACGCTTCAGCGAGCTTCTCGCGAAAGGCATTCTGGCGATCTTCCAGGGTTTCGCCTTCGACGTTGAACATCTGTCCGCGGATCGAGCCGAGTTCGCGATCGAGCTTTTGGCTGGAGATCGGTTTCTCTTTGGCGTTCGGCGCATCGGCCGAGTCTTCGGCTGCGTAGGAAGTGCTCACCGTGAGAAGCGAAGCCAGGCAAAGCAGCCAGGCAGTCAGTTTCTGATTCATGGTTTTCTTTTTGGAAACGTCTAAGGGGGTGGAAGGCCCGCGCAGCGAACGCTTCGGAATCGCGAAGTCTGTTAGTGGTTTGCTGCGCAGAGTCGAATTCTTAGTTCACGTCAAGCGGATTGCCGGACGGACCTGTGGCAGGCGGAAGCACTGGAATGTTCTCCAGTTCGATCGGCGGCAGTTCGTTCGTGCCACGTTCGACCGTGACACTCATCACCGCTTTGTCAGGCGAGGAGTAAGCTCCCTTCAAACGATCGGCTCGATCCCCCATCGGGCTCTTGGGCCAGTAAAGGGTCAGGTCGTACGTGCCGACCGGAGCGCCGTCGCCTCGTTCATAGGTCGTCATGCGGAAGGTGCCATCCGCTTCGACAATTGCCCATGGCTGCGAGCCACGGACGTCGACCTTGCCTTCGCTGGAATAAAGAACGACAAACGCGTTCTCTGCTTTCTGACCGTTGATCGTGACGGTGCCGGTGACGGGATAGGTTCGCTCCTGCCAGTTGCTCGACGAGTAACAACCGGAGGTTCCCAGTGCCAATAGAAGCAGACCGACCGCGATGGTGTTTGGGCGTGTGTTCAATACCTGAGGCATTTAGAACTCTCCTAGAACCTGACCGTCGGCTGGATCGGACAGACGAACCGAAGTATCGAAGTCGATGTATTCCGGAATGAATCGCACCGAGCCATCGCCAAGCAGACCGTTCATGCCGCCTGGGTGGAAGCTGTAAGCACGTCCCAGCAGGTTCGAGTTGTTGATGCAGTTGCCGGTGTTCACATAGCTTTGCAGCGCGGTCTCGGTCGAGTTCAAGATCCAAGTCGTCGGCATCAAGGTGTAGCCTTGCGAAAGGCCGAGCCAGCCAACCGAGAAATTTGCATCGAGCGACTTGCCCCAGTTCAGCGTCGTTTCATAGGAATCAGGCATCCGCGTTTCATGAATGTAGATATGGTTCTTACCGGCGGCTTCGAAAACGAAGAGCGAGTTCGACAGGCCATCGGTGATCTTGCGGAATGGCATCCAGGTACGGAAAGGTCCATTGCCAGTCAAGCTAGAAGCCGACGTCGGCGAAGCGTAGATGACGTAGTGCGTCATGTAGTTGTAATCGGAGGTCTGCCAGCCGGTCAGTGCGAGCGGGGCGTCTCCGTCTGGCGTCGTCGGGCAGCGGAACGCATCGGGGCGTTTGTCTTTCAGGTAGTCATTGGGGGAGTTGAAAAACCAATCGGTGTGGACGTAGTCGGCCTCGATGTTGCCTTGTTCCATGAACGGAGCCAGGGCGATGTTGATCGGCGTGTAAGGTGTCACCAGGTTCGGCAACTGACGTGGCAGCGCGCCCTGGGTGTCGTGATAGTTGTGAAGGGCGAGCCCGATCTGCTTCATGTTGTTGGTGCATTGCATGCGGCGAGCAGCTTCGCGGGCCTGTTGCACGGCAGGCAAGAGAAGGGCGATGAGGACTCCGATGATCGCGATGACGACCAGGAGCTCTACCAGGGTAAAACCACGCTTTTTCATGGATGCTCCAAAAGAAAAATATGGGAAGGGATGTATGAAAGAATTGTAGTTACCAGCAAGCAAAGTCAGTGCCGGGAAGCTGCTGGCAGGCGGCGTAACCCCAATTGGGTGTTGTCGTAAGTGCTTGAAATGGAATTGCTTGCGAAGAGCGTGGTAGCCGCCGGAGCACCACTGCGGAGAACCGAACCACTAAATCGATATCACAAAAGATGCGCCGGTTGAAATTGGTTGGCGGCCGCCGAAGAGAGATTGCGGGCCTTTTGCCCAAACCGTAGGCAGGCATCCGAATAGTTTCGATGCAACTTGCCTGCGAACCGAGCCAGTGGGAGGGGCTAAGAGTACGTTCGATAGAGATTCGGCGTGGTGCCGACCTGGCGGCGGAATTCTCGCCCAAGATGGGACGGGCTATAGAAACCGCACTGCTGAGCGATCTCGGTCATGCTCAGATCCATACTCCCATATCGCAGCAGTTGCTTGGCGTGGTCGATGCGGATCTTCAACAGATAACGCTTGGGCGTTTCCCCCATGGTTTGGCGGAATAGCCTTGTGAAGTGACACGGATCGACGCCGGCGACACCGGCGATTTGATCGCGGGAAAGATCGTCGGCGAAGTGAGCGTGCATGAAATCGAGGGCACGCTGAATCGAATCAGGCCGCAGGCGATCTCGTTTGCGAACGTTCGGCAGCTTGTGCTTCGAGATGACCAACAGACGCCGGACGATGTCGTCGACCACATCGCCAGCCGTCATCCGCTGACCAGCCGCCGGAGAGGCCTGGTATTGATGGAGCAAACGCTTCATCAGCACTTCCAGAGCATCGTCACGGAAGAAGTTGCTGTGCAGTACGTCGAGCGACTTGAACTCTTCCCCCAATAGGCGACTGGCCCGCGAGTTGAGGGCATCTTTGTCGATGTAGAAGGTGATGCTGTGGAATGGCCCTTTGCCTTTGATTTCGGTCGAGACGCCTGCCGAGGTCAAAATCATGTTGCCGGGTTCGTTGGGACGCAGGTACCTGCCGAACCCCATGTCGAGTTCCAGTGGGCTTGTCGCGGCACTGTTTACCAGCAACGAGAGCAAGTGCTGGTCGGCCGCGTCGCCATCGTCGATCGCCTCGGAGAGCAGGACTTCCGCGATCTCGAATCCAACCACGTCGTCCTGAAAATGATTGACCGCCAACATCCTCTCACGCATCCAATTGGGCGTAGTGCGATACATCTCCCAGCTATCGACGCTCATCGATAGCTTGGGACGTTTCGACAGGATTTGGTTCAGTGCGCTCATACGAACAAGATATTCGAGGTAAATCGATTTCTTGAACAAAGGTGTTATTATAGCTACCGGCTCGCTTTCAGCAGGGGATAAAATCGCCGAAGATTTCCTCTGAAGGACTTCCCATGGCGGGGTTGATCGGCCAAAGATGAGTGGCGTCGATGCCTGTCGAATACCACATCAAAGCTATCCACGAGGGATTATGTCTGGTTTCATCCATCGTAAGCAGCAGTCGCCTACGCTGACGCAGCAACTCGAAACACTGCAGAAACTTGGGATCGAGCTGGCCGAAGGGATCACGGTCGACGACCTGTTGGTCTCGTTTGATCAGGCCAGCTTCGAGGCTGACCCTTATTCGCTGCTGCTGTTTGTGCTGGGGATTGAAGCCGAGGAAAGGCCGTACGGTCGCCGGATCAGCCAGGACGTCTGGAACTTCGATACCGAGTGCATCACCGGTACCGGCAGCTATGTGCCGATCGTCCAGAATCTTGCATCGCTGGCTGGGCAGAGCGAGCGTATCACCGAGATCGAAGACTTTGTCGATCTGGAAGAAGGTCAGGCCTGGCTGAAGTATCGCCTGGATGGCCAGCCTCAGACGTGGGATGTCGAGGTAGACGACGACTGGGCCGATCCGATGGTGGTCAACTACGTGATGGGCGATCTGGAGAAGCCCAACCAGCATTTCTATGCGTTGGACAACGGGCAGTCCGCAATCCTGTTGTTTTTGGAAGATAGCACCGCGAAGGAGCTCGGCAAGTTAGTGTCAGAGCCCCTCACACGTGCGATTCCGGAGTAATAGCGGAAGCTTAGAGCTCCCAGCTAAGGCCAGTGTTGGCTTCCGGTTTGACATCGAGTTCGTGCTTGCTGTGCACGTTGCATTCTGGAGGAAGCGTCGCCGAATCGGGGACCTGACGGCCATCTTCCAGCGTGATCATCTTGCCGTTCGGCCAACTTGCGTAGAACTCGACCCGCTTCATGCCGGGTGTCGAGTCGCCATCGAACTGGCCATCGACGATTGGGATAACCTGGGTTGGGCCGGAGCCGACTTCGCCGGTCGCCGGCAGCAGAACCAGCTTGCCTTCTTCGATCGGCTTGCCATCGAAGGTAACGGTACCAGCAACCTGGAAACGATTTAGGCCGTCACCGGCAGTACCGCATCCAACGAGCAAACAAGCGGCGACCAGCATGCCTGTCGCCGCGAGAAAATTCAGTTTCATTTTTACCAACCGCGCGAGAATAAATGGAATAAGTTCCGAGGGCCGAGCTGCTTATTGCAGGCCAGCAGTGACTTCGCCACCGTCGCGAGTCGCCGCCGCTCGCCAGATGACGCTGTCGATCGTTTCTGCAACGAAGCTCACCGAACCATCGACCTTCAAAGCCTGAACACCGCCTGGGTGGTGGCTGCGAGCATAAGTCGCATAGACGCCGCCAGAACCAGCGCTGACGGCCGGGGCGTACTGGTCGTTGTTCACGAAACGGCCTGCCTCTTGGACGTCTGGGGTTGGCGAGTTCGGAGTGACGTTGGCCGAGATCGTGGCGTTTCCGGTGTAGCACATGTTGTACATCCCGCGACGATCGGTGACCGAAGCGTCGACACCACCTTCCGGGATCAAGTTGATTTCGCTGACCAGCAACGTGTGGCTGGTGCCGTCGGTCACGTCACCCATCCGCACCTTCGACAACGCGAAGAACATGCCGTTCATCCGTTCGTCGGCGTTACCACCCTGATCGTAGTAACGGGAGTTACCATGCACGCCGAGGTAGTTACCGCCGAAACCTTCTTTGGAAACCTTCGGGCCGGCGCCATCCGATGGGCACATGTAGCCTTGGACAACCGTCCGGGCCGCATCAATCTGCCACGAACCTTGGTTGATCTTCTGACCGGCGTCCAGTTGTTCCCACAGGGCCTGTTGTTCCATGTAAGGCAGGATGCTGCGGGCATAGCAGTAACGGAACTGATGTCCCGAAGTGTTAAAAGGTCGAACTTCGTAGCCCAGTGTCTGGAAGTAACCAGGAGGGAACTTCAGGTGGGTGTCGTGATAGGTGTGCATCGCGATCCCGATTTGCTTCAGGTTGTTGCTGCACGACATACGACGTGCCGCTTCGCGAGCCTGCTGCACCGCTGGTAGCAGAAGGGCGATCAATACACCGATAATTGCAATCACCACCAGCAGTTCAACCAGGGTGAAACCGAGACGAGAATGAGTACGCATGACCGCGCGTCCTAAAAAAGACTAAGAAATATTTCGCAAAGTCAATGGTAGGCGTCGAAAACTGCGCAGGCCATGAGCTATTTCACAGGCAGCTGTGTTAATGAACGGTGAAGTCTGAGGTGATATCCCCTATGTGGAGTATTTTAGGGAATTGCTACCTGCATTCACGGCATCTACGGGGGACCTGCTCAACATCTTGGGGGTATGAACCACGAGAAGGGAGTGACCCGGGACGATCGAAGAGCTAACAAACATGGTGGATTCGATCCTTATTTCTTTCCGCTAGAGTGGGTGGTAAGGTCTTGGTAGGACTGCGGGATTCGTTCTTCGAGGTCGAAAACGACTAAGGAGGAAGATGGTTCCGTTAGGCGATTTTGGACTGGCTGAAAGAGAGGTTGTTCCGAGCGAGATACGTCGCCACGAATCGGCGTTCAAAGCGATCGTCGGCAACTCGTGTTCAAGTCGCAACGAAATTGCTAAGCCCGAATTGCGCTAGCCTAGCATTCGGTCCAAGGCGGTCAGGGCAACCGGCCAGGGAGCCTGCCGCGCCTCTTGAACTTGCCACCACTGTTGAACGATTTCCGCCAATGCTTCGTGCCCTTCCCGCGCGACTTGCCAAAGCTTAAGAGCATCGGCCAATGAAACGGTGCCGGGGCGAACCAGTTCGACTTCTTCAGCCGCATAGAGAATGCCTGGCAATGTGGCGAGCCGAGCCACCATCGGCAAACGATCGCGTGCGATGTTCTCGCTGTATTTTGGTAGATCGAGATTCAACTGCGAGAAAAGCCAACCGAGCCGGGCCACCTCGGGCAATTGTGGGTAAGGATCGTACAGAACCGCTTCGACTCGAACGCTATTGTAGTCGAGATGGGCCGTGCCTCGTCCGCCGGAGAAAGGCAGGATGAGGATGACGTCGGCACTCTCTGGCAGAAAAGCTTCCGGCAAAACCCGTTGTAGAAAATGCAGCAGGCCTGGGCCGCGAGCTTCCCAGGCTTCTCGCAGAGGTCGACGTCGCAGCGGCAATTCCTCTTCCGCCTTTGGCATGGCCGTGTGATAGGCATGCGAGAGATCGGTGAAGATTGCTGTCAGGTGCTCGGCAGTGCCACCGTTTTCGTACTCGAGACCTCGTGTCTTGCGGAGAATCACGCCAGCGAGCTCATGTTTCCCGGTGAGCTGCGCCGAAAGTGGCAAAGCGTGCCGCCAGAACGGTTTGAGGGGAACGCCAGCCGTCTTGAGGACGTTAATCAGTCGGTCGACGACCGGTTGCATCGACTCGACCACCATGTCGGGGACCCCTGGTGGCCGCTGTTCCGACAGGATCTGGGCCGCGTGCAAGCAACTTGTCCACGTACTTTCTTGCCAGCGAACTTCCAGATTCATCCTTGGGTTCCTTCCGTTAGGGTGGGAATTTGTTCTAAAATCATCTCTTTCATCGCGAACGATTGCAACCGATAGGGAGAACTGTTTCCCTGTGGAAGAGCTCGCGGCCCGTTTTTATGTTCTACACGCCTCAGGAGAGTGGAACTCATGCTGAAAGAGAATGGCAACCGGTGGTCTGCCGCCGACTCGACCGAACTGTACGAAGTCGATCGTTGGGGGAAGAACTACTTCAGCATCAATAGCGACGGGCACGTCATGGTGCACCCTTCCAAGTCGCCAGAGAAGGGAATTGATCTGAAGATGGTTGTCGACCGCCTCGAGGCTCGTGGTGTCGACCTGCCGATCTTGCTGCGATTCAGCGAGATCCTGCAGAACCGTCTGCAAGACATCAATAACGCTTTCGCCTCGGCCATCACCGAATACGAATACCAGAACAAGTATTCCTGCATCTACCCGATCAAGGTGAATCAACAGCGGCACGTTGTCGAAGAAGTGCTCGACTATGGTCGCCCTTACGGCTTTGGTTTGGAAGCTGGTAGCAAGCCGGAACTTCTGGCCGTGATCGCGATGACCGACGAAGCGACGCCGATCATCTGCAATGGCTTCAAAGATACCGAGTACATCGAAATCGCCATGTACGGCCAGAAGCTCGGCCGCACCATTATTCCGGTTGTCGAGAAGTACACCGAGTTGGCCTTGATCTTGAAGACCGCCGAAGAAATTGGCGTTCGTCCGAAGATTGGTTTCCGCGTGAAGCTTGCCTCGCGCGGTAAGGGACGCTGGTCGGCCAGCGGTGGCTATCACAGCAAGTTTGGTCTGACCGTAACTGAAGTGCTGCGAGCCCTCGACGAACTGAAGTCGCGCGGCATGGAAGATTGCTTCCAACTGCTGCACTATCACCAGGGAAGCCAGGTCAGCAACATCCGCTACGTGAAGACGGCCTTGATCGAAGCGGCCCGAATCTACGTCGACCTCGTCAAACGCGGCGCCGGGCTGAAGTACTTGGACGTCGGTGGTGGGCTGGGCGTCGACTACGATGGTTCGCAGACCGACTTCCATTCCAGCATGAACTACACGCTGGAAGAATATGCTCGCGACGTTGTGTCGCACGTTCAATCGATCTGCAACGAAGCCGAAGTCCCGCATCCACACTTGCTGTCGGAAAGTGGACGTGCGGTGGTCGCGTTCCATAGCGTGCTGGTATTCGGCACGCTGGGCGTCGCGGAGCAAGGCTTGGGCGAGCTGAAGCAAGAGATCGACGAAGATACGCCGACGCCACTTCGCGACCTGAAGGAAGCCTACGCATCGGTTAGCCCACGCACCGTGCTGGAAAGCTTCCACGATGCTCAAATGGCGCTCGATATGGCGTTATCGATGTTTGGCAACGGCAACTTGACGCTGGAAGAACGCAGTGAGGCCGAAACGCTGTACTGGAACCTTTGCTTCAAGATCCGCGGTCTGATCTCGGAACTGGATCACGTGCCAGAAGAGTTCGAAGGTTTGGATCGCATGCTGTGCGATACCTACTTCTGCAACTTCTCGCTGTTTCAGTCGCTGCCAGACAACTGGGCGATCAACCAGTTGTTCCCGATCATGCCGATCCATCGGCTGAACGAAGAACCGCAGCGACATGCGGTGATTGGCGATATTACCTGCGACAGCGATGGCAAGATCGATCAATTCATCGATCGTCGCCACGTCAAGCGAACGCTGCAGCTCCACCGTTACGACGGCGAACCTTATTACATGGCGGCGTTTCTGGTGGGTGCTTACCAGGAAGTGCTGGGCGACCTGCACAACTTGTTCGGCGACACCAATGCGGTGCACGTGGAACTCGACGACCAGGGCGAGCCTTCCTTCACCCACATTATCAAGGGTGACACCGTTCAGGAAGTATTGCACTACATGCAGTTCAACGAAGAAGAACTGACTCGCCAGATGCAGCGAAGCGTCGAGCAATCGATCAAACGCGGTGCCATCGAACAGAAAGACGCCGGCACGATTATGAAGTTCTACGAATCGGGGCTGCGAGGTTATACCTACCTCGAGTAAGCCGAGCTTTCATAAAGGCGATACAAAAACACCCTGCGAAGTGCAGCCAAATGGCCCAACTTCGCAGGGTGTTTCTTTGCGCCGATCGATTATGCCCACGCCATGATGTTCAGCGAGGGGTCGCGAAAGATCTAAAAATCGCGGATCGCCTTACGCATGGTGTAGTGGGCTTCCTTCGGCCAAAGGGTCTTGCCGGGGCCGGCAATCTCATCATCCAGGAACAACTCGTAGACGAATCCCTCGCGGATCGGAGCTTCGAGCGTGACGGTCGCTTCCAGGCGGTCATCCGAAACGACGACCGAAGTGACCGATTCCAAACGCCGCTGTTGATCGTCGCCACCATATGCCGGCGTCGACGTGCGGGTGTAAGAGGCAATGCTATAGTTCGACGCCAGGTTGCCATACCCGGAATCGATTTGATCGGTAAAGCGAATCTTAAAGCCGGTCGGTGTCGCACGGACTTCGTCGATTCCCAATGGCAAGTGCACCGAGTTCGGACGAAGGCGTGTGAACGTCCCGACATTATTTCCCCCGCCCCAGCCGGCATCGCGGAGGTTGCCAACATAAAGGTCTCCGTCTGGTGCCACCGCGCAACTGATGGGTCCCAACAGGCCTTTCTCGACATCTTGAGGAGGATCGACCGTCAATGGATACGCAGCACCTTGGATCGTGTCGCCTACCTTTTCGAGGCTCATGCGGACGAGCCGGCGGGTGTCGTATTCGCAGCCAACGAGGTCGCCTTCCCAGGGACCAAACAAATCGTAGCCTAGTTTCTTGCGAACATCGGTAGGCGTTTCGAGAAAGCAAATCCCATTCACGCTTCGGGTCCATGGATGTGGGATCGCGATCGACGGAGGCGTCTCAGGTGGAGCAAACCCCGGCTTCCGATCAACGGCATTGATGAAGCCGTACCGCAGACCAGGGACGACATGGTTCAACTCGTTGAATGGGTTCCAGTTGCCTTGATTGTCGGTGACAAACAGTTCCCCCTGATGATTCCGGGCGATCCCCATGGGGAAGCGGTGCCCGGCAGTCAGTTCTTCGATGCGATATGTTTGCTTGTGAGGATCGTTGGAAGTGGGGGTCAGTTTCACGACCGTGCCACGCAGTTTGGCAGCCTCTTTCGAGCGACCATCTTGCTGGCAAGGAATCGCTGCGTAGTAATTGCCTTCGGCATCTTGTGGCAACCCCACGACCCAGTCGTGATAGTCGTCGGTGTGGCCCCAGCCGTTGGAAAGGTTGGTCACCTTCTCGACGATGCCGTCGCCATCTTCATCCCACAGCCGCAGCAGCGCGTACTTGTTGACAATGTCGACATACTTGCCGTGAGCCTTCAGACCGTAAGGGGCCGCGTATTCGTCGCCGAACTGCTGGTAGGTATCTTCCAGGCCGTCGCCATCGGTGTCGGTCAGTTTCCAGACGCGACCCTTCAGCGAAGCGGCCATCAGGCTGCCGTCGGGTTGCCAGTCCATGGCGATCGGCATCATCTCGGTGGTGATCGGTAAACGGGTCGCCGACCAGCCAGGGATGATGTCGAGATCAACTGCCTTCGACATTTGTGGAGGCACCGGGACCGCCGCGGCGATCGTTTCGCCCGGCAGACGCAGCAAATAGGTCGCCGTCAGATTCTTCTCGTTGGCGGCCAGCCAGACAAGCTGATCGGCATCGGGCGAAAGCGTTTCAGCGTGATCGAGCGCGATCAGCATATCGCCCGAGCTGAACTGGATCTGGTCGTCGACCTGGCCTGCCAGTTGGACCGGACCGGCAAGCGTTTCGCGAGGAAGTCGGAGGCCGATCGAATAGCCTTCCGGAAGATTGGTGACCGTGATCGATCGCGTGAAGCCATTTCTCGGCGAACCTTCCTGCGTCCAAAGTGGCGTCAGCGTTTGACGGACTTCCAGATCGATGGGATCTGACTTGCCGAAGTGCAGTGTCTGCGTCCAGGTCAGCGCGTCGCCGTTGTAGTCGATCTCTCCGAATCGCGTGAAGAACTGACCATCGCGGCGCGGCGAGATTGGATTGTCGTCGCCATCGCGAAGGACAATTTCAGGAGCTGGCGAATTGGGATCGAACAGCCCGCGACCGCCGATTTCCCAGTGCCAGGTCTTTCCTTCGCTCCGTTGCCGAGCAACATCGCCGACCCACCATTGGTAAAGCGAAGCCGACTCGAGGTCGTACAGCACGTTGTTCCGATTCGGCAGACCAACCAGCAGCGGCTTGATCAGCACCTTCTTGTCGGCCAGCTTGATAACATCGGTCAACACGATCGCTCGATCAGTGGCTGACTTCTCGCCTGTTTGTCGCACGATGCGAAGCGGGTCAGGCTTCGGCGGCGTAAAGTCTGGCGTATTGAGCACATGCCACACGGCGGCTAACTGGGTATCGACCTGGTTGTCGAGCACGCCTTGGACCGGCAGTTTCACGCTGGGCATTTCCATCCGCGGAACGATGCGGGCAGGATCGTGGACCCAGCGATAGAACCAGGGCTCGCGGATGCGATCCCCCAGCATCGACAGGTCAGGTCCTTTCGCATTCAGCGGCGCCTTCGGAGGGATCATCTGCCCGACCTGATGGCAACTGGTGCAGCCGAAGCCATCGGTCGTGACCAGCCGCGATCCAGCGACGGTTGCCGCCAGCCCTTCGACTTCACGAATGGTGGGAATCGCCGGCGCTTTCTCTGGAATGCGATCCTGAGCGACGAAGTGATTGACGAGGGCCTGTTGTTCTTCGGCCGTCAGATCGAACTTCGGCATCTGCACGCGTAGCCATGGCCGGTGATTGCCTCCGCTACGGCGAATGGCGGCCAGCAAGGCTTGGTCGTGCAGCTTATCGCCAACACTGTTGAGCGACGGAGGTACCATCGCTGGAAGCAATGAACTAAGGCCTGAGTGGGCATCGACGACTTCTTTGGCTGTTTCCGAAAGGCCTTTCCCGGTGCCACGAGGATGGCAGGCCAGGCAGTTGTTTTCTTTCAAGATCCAAGCGGCATCGGCACTCGCTTGCGGCGACTGCTTCGCGCGGGCAACTTCGCGAATGTACGTCTTGATCGCTTCACGGTCCGATTCGGGCAGGTCGTAGCCAGGCTGTCCCTTGGCGGCGACGGGCGCTGCCATACAGGCATCTTGCCAGAGGTTGCCAGGGCCAAGCTTCGGCAGCGAAGGACGAACTTGCTTGGCGGCATCGCCAGGCAGCGTATGACACGACTGGCAGCGATTGTCCGCGATCAGCTTGCGGCCTTGCTCGATCAGCAGCGGATTGAATTTGCGGACAGGCGTTTGGGCCAGGGTTTTGTCTTCGGTTAGCGTAGCCAGGTACGAAGAGATGTCGTCACGCTGTTTGTCATTCAAATCGTAAACCGGCATCCTATGGTCAGGGTTCAGCTTGGCGGGATCGGCCAGCCAGGTCTGAAAGAAGCCTTTGGGGCGTTTCGCGGCGATGTTGGTCAGGTCTGGGCCACCCATCACGCTGGCCGTGCCGAGCTCGCCAATCGTATGGCAGGCCGTGCAGCCGAGGGTCAGCACCAGGTTCTTTCCACTGGGTGCCGAGCCTTTCGTGGGCAGCTCGCTTTTCTTTTCGCGCGGCTTCGATTCCGACAGAAGATACTCGACCACCGCATCGACGTCGTCGTTCGATAGCTCGAAGTGAGGCATGCGGCGAAGCGTGTCCGAATTCTCTTCGGACGGCTTGCTGGCGAGCCATTCACGAAGCCATGGCTCGGATAGGTTGCCATCCAACTGGGCCAGCGAGGGAGCCTTGGCGGCTAGTTGCTGTTGCTGAACATCGTGACACGCGGTACAGCGATAGCCGGCAATCAGTTCGCGGCCTCGTTCAAAAGGCTGTTCGATAGTTTTGTCGATGTCGTGATAGAAGTACTCGGCAGGGATCGGTTCAAGAGGGAAGTCAGGTCCTGACCAGAACAGCTTGAGCTCGGCATCGGGCTGAGTTCTGGCGAAGTCGACCTGAAACGGATGCCAGTCAAACTTCATCGACACCGGCTTCCCGGTCACCCACTGCGGCGTGGTCGTGTTGGCTTCCAGCACGACCTGGTCTTCAAGCTGAACGCGGACTTTGCCACACACATAGGCGTAGATGGTGTAATCGCCAGAGGTGCGGCTGAGCAGCAGGCCGTCCCACCTTGCACTGAACTTCCCTTCGCTGATCCGAAGATCGGGCGATGCTTTGCCCCAATCGAACGACACGGTCGGATCGATGCGAACGCAGCGTGTGCCGTCGGTCGCCTGGATCGTGGTGATCAGCCCAGAAGCGAAGTCTTCTTCAAATTGAGCTAGCACGACGCTGGCGGAAGCGAAAAACCAGGCAAGGGCGATGGTCAGGGCCGAGGTGATAGGGCGCATGCACAAAGTCCTGATGAGGTAGGCAGTGGTGGGAGGTTTGCTGGTTCCGTCAGGGACGCCAGGCCCCGCAGATAACCGATCGACTGAGGAGGCATGCCGGCGAAAAGGCACGTTAATACGTTAGATATAACGTGGAATCAAGTCGAAGGCAATCAAGTTCCCGCCTCGGCGGCTGGACATTCGCTGGGCGGAAAACCGAATCCAGTATAAGGTAACCCTAACAGTCGTGCATGCTATCCAAATCGGGGTAGGTCATGGCGAATCGGGGAGCCGCTTTGATCTTGCTTGCATCAGGCCAAACTTCCTAAACTACTGCCCGCCACGGATTCGGCATGTTCAGAGGGGGGAGAGGTTAGATGGAAACCATACAAGTCAACGCACTGATCATCGGGGGCGGAGCCTCCGGACTGTGGCTACTCGATCAACTGCGGCGCGAACGTCGTTCGGCCCTGCTCGTCGAATCGCACGCCTTGGGAACCGGCCAAACGATTGCCGCCCAAGGGATTCTGCACAGCGGACTGAAGTACTCGCTGCAAGGTCTGCTGACCGCCTCGGCTCGTGAAGCACGCGAAATGCCCGCGATCTGGCGGAAGAGCCTGGAAGGCAACGCCCAGCCGGACCTTTCGCAGACCAGCATCCGTTCGCAATCGTTCTATCTGTGGGGCACGAATTCGGCATCATCGAAGCTCGGCATGTGGGGGGCCCGGCTGGGGCTTCAGGTCACACCGAAGGCTGTCAGTCCGCACAACGCCCCTGCCCTGCTCAAAGGTTGCCCAGGGGCAATTTTCAACGTGGCGGAACAAGTCATTTCGTGCGGTTCGTTTTTGCAGAATCTGGCGGAAACGAATCAGCAAGCCACGTTTCAGGTCGATACCAAGTCCGGCACCGAGATCGTGCGAGATGCTTCCGGCAAGGTTCAAGCCGCGATCCTGACATCGGCCGACGGTCGCCAGGTACGCGTGGAAGCGGACTGGTATGTCTTCGCGGCGGGCAAAGGGAATGCGGCCCTACGTGTTGCGGCGGGCCTCGATCCTCGCAAGCAGCAGACACGACCACTACACATGGTGATGGTGCGCGGCGGACTGCCGGAGTTTTACGGTCACTGCGTCGATGGTGCCGCGACACGGGTCTCGATCACCTCGGCACGTACTGCCGAAGGAGAAGTGGTCTGGCAGGTCGGCGGGCAACTGGCGGAAGAAGGCGTTGGCATGGAGCGTGCCGAACTGATCGCCAAGGCTCAGCAGGAGTTGCTGGCTACATTGCCTGGGATCTCGCTCGATCGTGCCTGGTGGTCGACCTATCGCGTCGATCGCGCCGAAGGGACGACCATGACCGGCGGTCGCCCGGAATCGTTCAAAGTTGAAACGGACGGCAACGTCCTGACCGCGTGGCCTACCAAGTTAGTTCTGGTGCCGCAGTTAGTTGCCAGTCTCACGCAAACGATCAAACAGGCACCGATGCGCCCGGCATCGTTTGACCCTGCCATGACCGGTTGGGCGAAGCCAAGCGTCGCCAAGACGCCGTGGGATCGCGAGCAGTTCTGGACTCCGCTCAATGCATCTCAGGTAGCAGCCGCGTAATGTTGGATACACAGACCCGGCCTCTTGGGCAGACAGGCTTTACGGTCGGACCGATTGGTTTCGGTGCGTTCAAAATTGGACGCAATGCGAAGATCAAGTATCCGCAGCCGTACGATCTCCCTTCCGATGCGGAAGTCGCCGATCTGCTGGATGGTTTGATCGACTTGGGAATCCAGCACTTCGATACCGCGCCTGCCTATGGCATCAGCGAAGAACGGATCGGCAACTGGTTGGCTGGTCGTGATGTGCCGGTGTTGGTATCGACGAAAGTCGGCGAGCTGTTCGAGGATGGCGAGTCGCGATACGAGTTCGGCGCTGATTCGATCCGACGTAGCGTTGCCACTAGTCTTCGGCGGCTGCGGCGAGATGTGCTCGACATTGTTTTGATTCATACACCGCACGATGATGTGCGGATTCTGAAGGAATCGCCGGTCGTTGAGACGCTTCAGTCGCTCAAAGATGCAGGCGACATCCGTGCGATTGGCTTGTCGGGCAAAACGGCCGCAGGTGCCGAGATGGCCTTGGCGTGGGCCGACTTGTTGATGGTCGAGTTCAACCCAGACGATCTTTCGCATGCCGATGTGATCGCCAAGGCGGGGAAGCAAGGGCTGGGTGTCTTCGTGAAGAAGGGACTCGCTTCCGGGCATCTGCCACCCCTAGGAGCAATTCCGTTTGTGCTAAGCCAATCAGGCGTGAGCAGCCTGGTGGTTGGAGGTCTCAACCTGCAGCACATGGCCGAGAACTTGCGTCTGGCGACATCGGCGCTGCAAGGCTCTTAGTTCTGCTCGATACAGCGGAAGCCGGTGAAGTTGTTGCTCATCTCTGGCGATAGTTTGCTGCGATACCACACCATCGCCTCGCTGGTTCCGGTCTGATCGGAACTCAGCCAGCTCCCGCCTCGCACGACTTTCAATTCCCCGGTTCGCGGTCCGAAAGGATTGCGTGGCTCGATCCGGACGAGGCTGTCTTCCGCGTACCAACTGCTGGTCCATTCGGCGACGTTGCCGGCCATGTCGTACAGCCCGTGAGCGTTGCTCGGAAAAGTTGCGACCGGGGCTGGTTCGGCGTAGCCATCGGCGGCTTGATCACGTAGCGGGAAAGCGCCTTGCCACAGGTTCGCATGCGACTCGAGCGGCCGTGGTGTGGTCGTTGGCCAGGGATAGTCTTGTTCCAACTGCTTGCCTCGTGCTGCCGCTTCCCACTGGAACTCGGTCGGCAGGCTTTTGCCGGCCCACTTGGCATAGGCGTTGGCGTCGTACCAGCTGACATGAACGACCGGGTGATCATCTTTGCCGAGAATCGACGAGCCTGGGCCGGCTGGCTGACGCCAATGGGCTCCCTGCTTCTTCATGAACTGATGGGTCTGCTTGTCGAAGCAAAGCGACTCGCCTCGCCGTTCGGCGTCGGTCTGATAGCCGGTTTGCTCAACGAACTGGCCAAACATCGCGTTGGTGACTTCGGTGCGTTCGATCGAGAATGGATCGAGGTGAATCTGCTGGGCAGGCTGGGCGTGGCGAGGCCCCGAGTCCTTGCCAACCAGGTATCGCCCGCCTGGAATGGGATGCAGCACCGATAGTGGCTGAGCGGTCGTTTCCGGGCCGTCGATCGCCAAGGGAGGCGGTGTCGGCGCGAGCGCTTGCCCCATCGAGAAGTAGATAGCACCGCCAGCGATCAGGCAGATGATGCCGAGGCCGAGCGTTGTCTTCGATTGTTTCATCCCGAAGTTCATCCTTGCACTTGGGTGACAGGCAATGCGGTGCGTTACTTAAGCTTTTGCCGCATACGGCGGCTGTAAGCTTCCAGCTTGCGGCGTTCGGCTTCCGAGAGCGACTCCATCCCGGACTGGTTCACTTTTTCCAGGATGCGTTCCGCTTCTTCGTCCGAGTCATTATAGGGATCGTAGTCGTCGTCTTCGGTATGGATCCGAAGGCGTGGCGACCGCCGCGGCCATTTGGGCAGAGCCAGCTTGCTGGGGATGAATTGTCCGAAGCGAATTCCGCTGAAGAAGTAAATCAGACCGAAGCCAATCCCTGCCAGGTGAGCTGAGTAAGCGACATCTTCCTGACGACCAAAGATATTAGTCACCAGCATCAGCACGCCGATCGCCCAGGCGGGGACCGGAATGAGAAAGCCGAGGTAAACGGTCATCTTCGGATAGAGGCAGACGAACAGGATGAAGATCGTCGAGACGGCACCTGAGGCCCCAGTCATGACCGCATTCAAGCCCAGTCCGACCGTCACGACATTCCAAGCGATACCGCACAGCACAACACTGATGAGGTAGATCTTCAGGAACTCGGCCTTGCCGTAGCGATCTTCGACAAACCGACCGAACATCCACAGCAGGAACATGTTCGAGAAGATATGCCAGCCGGCACTCGGACCGCGGATGGCATGCAGGAAGCCATAGGTCAGGTATTGGTACCAATACTGTGGCTGATACAACGTTTGGGTATGCACGCCAAACCATTGGGCCAGGTCGAGCTGCAGCAGCCAATCAAACAGGAAGATCCCCACGTTGATGTAGACCAACAACATGGTGGCTGATTGATTGCTCGCCGAGAAGGACATTGAATCGTCCGGCTCGCGATAGTATTCCCGATCGTAAAGGCCCATTTCCTATCCGTAACACAAAGACCGAGGCGACTGCGGAGCGTGTTCCAACACGCTTCCACTCAAACTATCTTAGGTGCGCCGTACAGAAAAGTGCAGTGTAGCCTCGATTCCTCAGAATCGGCGGCAAGCTGCAACGTGTTACTAGATGATAGCTTAAGACACCGAAATAGGTGGTAAATCGGTGCCATGCGACTGCCCGTAATCCAGGGCAGCCAGGAAGAATACGGTGGGATGCTCGCGATTTAGAGGGCGAGCGTCAGCGAATCTGGGTCAGCCTTGTCGAGTTCTTCCTGACCCAGTTTACGCAAAATCGCGTCGCTGGCTCGCTGAAGTTCTTCGACCAGGGCCTGATTGGTGCGGTAAAGCTGGCTGTTCAATTGCAGGGTTTCAGTCAGATACTTCAGCAACTTGTCTTTGTAGACAGCGATCTGTTCCTGCTCGTAAACAACCTTCTGCTTATCGTCCTGCAGCTTCTGCTTTTCCTGGGTGCGATAGGAGACGACATCCTTGGCGATCGTTTCCGAATCGGTCAGCATCTTGATGTCTTGTTCCAGGGTGTACTTCATGTCGCGGAGGTCTTCGACCCGTGTCTTGAAGGCGTGGAACTGAATCACGAAGTCGCTGAGCGGACGAACATAGACCTGCTTGTCGACCGTCACGATCCCCTGATCGACCAGCGATTTACCCGGTTCACGCGAGGTGAGCAGCACGACCTGGTCTCCCTTGCTGAACTTGGTCGGAGCGCCCTGCTTCAGGTACTCGGCTGCGGCCAAACCGGTCGCCGGCTCGAATTCCTGGGTGATGCCCGAGGTCGCCACCTGGGCGTCGACCGGCACTTCATGGTCTTGCTGGAATGTGACCATGCTCAGCACGGCCAGTTGAGGATCGTCAGCCTGGGCATCTTGCCCGGTACGCTGGATGTCGGTCACCAACTGGTTGACCATGGTATCGGTCAGGCCACCGGTGCGAGAGGCAGCGCCAATGATCAGGGCGGCGACTTCATCGTTGCCCATATCGGCGAACAGCTTGTGTTCGTCGACCGGCATCTTGTCGTACAGCATCCAAGGGGTTTGGATGTTCAGCACGCTTTGCTGACCGCCGTCGAGCTTAGTGGTAGGTTCGACCGTGACGTTGTTGTCTTGAATGGTGCGAACGACGAATTCCCCGATGAAGAACGCCGGCACAGCGATCGAAGGATCGTTGGGGTAATCCATCTGGCCGAAGGCATAGACGATGTCATCCGGAGCGAGTGACCGCTGACCAGGGGCAGCCGCCGGAGCTGCTGCAGCACCGCCAGCCGCTGGAGCCGCAGCATTGGTTTGGATTGGTGGCAGGATCAAGTTGATCTGCTTGCCATTGATGGCGCCACGGGAAACGTTGCGCCACACGCGACCACGATCGTACATGGCACGTTTCAGCTCCGCTTCGGCGCCGACGATGCTATCGACTGGCTTGGCGGCCGTTTCTACGTGGCCTGACATCGGATTAATGGCGCGGCCATATTGCAGCATTTCAACCTGCATGGTGGCCTGGGCGAGTTCTTTTTCGCGTTGCTCTGCCAGCTTCTTCCACGACGTCTCGGTCTTCAGCACGGCCGAAGCGATCACCAAGTAGGCGAAGGCAGCGCCGAACGTCAAGAACAAGCTCAACACATGCAGGACATTCCAGTTCGCCGCGTTCAGATACGAGAAGATCCCGAACAAAAGTACGAGCACGGCAATGACAATGTAGAAGACGGTCATGTGGTCTTTGGTGCTGAGATTTGGCGGTCGTGACAGTGACAGAAAAGGTTGTGCATGGACCTGGGTTTACGGGGGAGAGAACCAGTAGGTACTGGGCACTCTGCGCAAATCCATCGGTGTATTGTACTTCAGGCCCAAGGCTTTTCACGGAAAATGCCATGGCATTCCAGAGAAATCACCCTGAGATCATAAATTGGGTATTTTGGGGAGTCAATAAGCTCTTTCAAACGACAAGTGTCGTAAAGCCTTACTGCAGTGAATCTTAGGTTGCAGTTTGAGAATAGGTCGGACGGAATAACCGGCAAATTCGTTCAAGTCCGAACGGTTTCCGGGCCGAAATGATATCGAAAGCGGAACGTTCTCCCCCGGAATGATTCGCTGCCGAACGATTTCACATGCCCGAGCTGAACAAGGCTTATGCCCTGTTCGGGGAGGGTACGACCGCTGAACTCAGGGAAGGAATCCCATGGCAGACTCGGAGCGAACCTCGCCACAGCTTGTGGTGGAATTGATTCGCATGGCCATTGAAATGGCTTCGTGCGAGAAGACGATGCGAGCCGCGATCGCGGAAGTGGTTTCGCCGTTTTCTTTGTCCGAGAACGCCTTCTTCGTTCTGGTTCTGTGCCAGCAGAACTTGGAGAAGCCTTTGCCCCAGGCTGCCTTGGCCAGGACGGTGGGCCTTTCTCCTGCTCAGCTTAGCAACCTCGTCGAACAGCTAAGGCAAGATGGCTGGATCGAATCGAGTCGCGATGCCAACGATCGGAGGCGTCAGTTCTGGACGCTAACGCCAGATGGCAATCGCCGCTTGGGCGAGATCCTTCCCAAATTTCACGAAGCCTGGCAATTCGACCAACTTCCCGTCGATCCGCGAACGTTGCTGGACGGATTCCGGCAACTTGTCGCGCTGCTCGGGTCTTCGTTGAAATCACGACCGACCACGATGTCGGTTCACCCAGCCACATCCCAAGCCGCATAGGGACATGGGTCAGCATGCGTTTCCGAACAACTTTCCAACGAACTAAAACTCGACAACCAGCCGCCGCCAGTTGTTGGTTCTCGCTCGCGTTGCTGATGAGCGGGCTCTTTCTGGTGGGCTGCCATTCGCCGGCGTTCTATCGCGTTCAAGCCGATGACGACGCCTACGGGCTGGTTCAAGAGAAGAACTACGACCCGCGCTGGCATCTGAACCGGATCACCATCGATCCGAATCCAGCGTCGCGTATGTACGATCCGTTCAATCCCGATTGCCCACCTATGCCGCTGGATGATCCGGCCGCGAACCAATACATGCACGTGGTCGACCACAAGCAGGCCTATTGGGGCTGGGAACGGGATGGCGTCACGACCGACGTGGCGAACCCTGATTGGTTAGCCCATATGCCGTTGAACGACGAGGGCGAACTGCTGCTGAACGTCGACAAGGCGGTCGAGCTGGCTCGGCTTAACTCGCCTACGTATCAGCGCGAACTGGAAGACCTGTACCTTTCGGCTCTCGATGTGAGCTTCCAACGCTTTCAGTTTGATGCCCAGTTCTTCGGGGGTTACGAAACATTCTTCACCGCTGATGGACCGATCCGCGGGGGTGGTTCTTCCTCCAGTGTCCTGGAAGCGAATACGCGCAACATTCAAATGGAAAAGCTGTTCGCCACTGGTGGCCAGCTTGTCGTTGGCTTTGCCAACAGCTTGATGTGGGAGTTCTCGGGACCGAATCGCGACTCGGTGAACAGCGTGATCGACTTCTCGCTGGTGCAACCTCTGCTGCGAGGCGGCGGTCGCAAGGTGGTCCTCGAAAATCTCACGCAGCAAGAGCGTAACCTGCTGGCCTCGGTTCGTGATATGGAGCGATTCAATCAGTCGTTCTATCTCGATATCGTGGCTGGCCGCGGCCTCACGCCGGGACCTCGGCCTGGCGGTGGCTTGCCGGGCACCGGACCGAACGGTTCGTTTGGCGTGGGTGGTTACTACGGACTGCTGCAGCGTCAGCAAACGATCCGCAACCAGGAAAGCAACATCGCTTCGCTGCGTAGCAGTCTTTCGCAATTGGAAGCATTTTTTGAAGCTGGGCGTATCGACTCGTTCCAGGTGGAACTTACCCGTCAGTCCCTCTTCCAGACACAAAGCTCGCTGCTCTCGAACAAGACGCAGTTGGCCAACTCGCTCGATCAGTTCAAGATCGACATGGGTTTGCCGCCAGAGTTGAACGTGGCGATGGAGCGTGACAACTTCTTTGACCAGTTCAATCTGATCGACCCAGCATTCACGCCGGTGACCAACAAGCTGAACGATATTCAGTTGACCGTGGGCAACTCGCTGCTGGAAGTCTTGCCCGATCCGGAAGGTATTGATCCTACGCAACCGATTGAACCAAACCTGGTCTGGAACGAAGACGTCGAAACACGACTTAAGGCAGTTCAAACGTTAACGCAGCAGTTGAAGGTGATTCTGCAGTTGGTTCACGAAGACTTCTTTCCGCTGGTCGAACAAGACGTGCAGCGACTGGAAGACAACCTCCCCAATCGCGTTGCCGACCTGAGAGAGATTCAAGAGAAACTGGCCGGCTACAGCGAGAAGGTGCCGGACGAAGCGGTCTCGGAAGGAGTGCTCAGCACGCGTCGGTTGCAAGAGCTGCCTCCGCAGTTACGTACCGTGTTGGCCGATCTGAAGACTCGCTTCGCTCAGCACGAACAGATCCTCGATCAGATCAACAACAACGTCAGTAAGGTCATCCAGGATGGTCCGACGTTACCGCCAGGTCAGCTTTACGGACAAGCCAAGGCTGCGGTCTTCGATCCGGTGCCGGATGAAATTCAAACGTTGATTGCCGATGTGCTCGGACTGTCGCTGGTCCAAGCCCGGGCACGTGCTGAAACCGTTTCGTTGGTGCCAGTCGATATCTCGTCGGATACTGCACTCGATGTGGCTCGTGTTTATCGACTCGACTGGATGAACGCTCAGGCCGCCTATGTCGACTCGTGGCGAAACATCCAAGTCGTCGCTAACGACCTGTTGAGCGATCTCGACATCGTCTTCACGGGCGAGCTTGGCAACGTCGGTGATAACGGTGTGAAGTTTAATAGTGACAACGGTCGATTGCGGGCAGGCCTGGAATGGGACGCTCCGCTGACGCGACTGGTCGAGCGAAACAACTATCGGGAAGCCCAGATCGAATACCAGCGAACGCGTCGTGCGTATTATCAGTATCGCGACCAGATCAGCCAGGGGCTTCGCGATGTGATTCGTACACTCGACTTGAATCGCATCAACTTCGAGCTGCGACGAGCCGCCGTTCAGGTCGCCATTTCGCAGGTCGAACGGACCCAGCTTCGCTTGCAAGAGCCTGCCAAGCCGAACCAAACCAATCAGCAGTTCGATTCCAGCACGGCTCGAGACTTGTTGAATGCGTTGGATAGCTTGCTCTCGGCTCAGAACGACTTCCTGTCAGTCGGCGTGAACTACGAAATTCTCCGCCGCGGGCTTGATATCGACATGGGAACGGTTCAGCTTGACGACCGTGGTATCTGGATCGATCCAGGCCCGATCGATGGCACCTACTGGGAAGATCAGTTGGCCAACATGCAGATTGGTGGCGAGATCCCAGAACTGATCGACCTGCATCCGATTCCAGAGCCGATTGAGGCACCGACCGACATCGATCCAAGCGAATCGGAGATCACCGCGCCGGGCGAACTCCCTCCGCCAGCGGTCGAGCTTGAGCCAACGCAGGCACGTCCCATCATGCCGCCGGAACTCGAGCCACCCAAATGAGCCGGCAATGGATCAAAGGCAAGTGGCCTACATTGTCTATCCAAGCTGCTTGCCGCAAACTGCCAAAAGGAAAAGTCGTGGTCGTAACTCTTTTTAGAACCACGATTTAGTTGACTGCCCGAATGCCGTTCTAACAATGTTTTCCGGTATAAGGGAATCCTTCGGCCATTTTCGGGGTTTCATCGAGCATGAAGTACTTCGGGAGTCGATGAACTTTGCAGGGTATCGGCTACCAGCCCCCAAATCCTAGGTAACTTGCTGCTAACCAAAGGGTTAGATGCATAAACCAACGTGGAATTGTGATGGTTTTCGCGTGATTGTGAACGCCTGGGCTGTTAGAATGAACCAGTGCTCTCGGGCATACTCCCATCCTTTCTATTGCTGTGCATGGAAATCCATGGTTAGGTCCATGCATCCTACCTTCGACGAGAAACGTCCATGGCTAGCATGAAGCCTAGTTTGCTGAACACTCTCCTTTCGCGCGGATCGCTTACTGCTCGTCGCCAGTCGATGCGTGGTGGTTACTTTGCCAAGGCGGCCATTGTCTGTCTGGTGATCGTCGGTGCTGCCGGCTACTACTACTTCGGAATGGCGAAGAAGGGACCGAGCCTCCATGGTGCGACTTTTCACGAAGTCACCAAGGGAGATTTCGTTCACGATGTGGTCGAGAAAGGGGAAGTCGAGTCGGCTCGAAACGTCGATGTGATGTCCCTGGTCCGTAGCTCGCGCGAAGTGAACAGCTTCGAGATCTTGTGGGTCATTGAAGAAGGCAAGCAAGTCGAAGCTGGGGATGTGTTGGTGCGTCTCGACTCTTCGGCTTTGGAAGAAGAAGCAAAGCTTCAGCGTCTAGACCTCAGTGGTTCGATCGCCGGCCTGGCCAAAGCCCAGAACGAACTCGAAGCTGCCCAGATCGCCATGACGGAATACGTCGATGGTCTGTTCGTGCAGGAACTGCGAGAGATCGACGCGGAAATCACGTTCGCTAAGGAAACGCTCCGCCGTGCGGAAGAGTACTATGCCTACAGTTCGCGTCTGGCGGCCAAAGGCTTTGTGACTTCCTTGCAACTGGAAGGGGATCGGTTCGCCGTCGATAAGGCGAAGATCGAGCTTGAAAACGCGACCCACAAACGGGGCGTGCTGATCAACCAAACCAAGGAAAAGAAGATCAAAGAGTTGGAAAGCGCGATCGGTGTCGCCACGGCAGACCTCGAGTCGGCCAAGGAACGCAACTCAATCGAGCAGAAACGCCTCGATTTCTTCCTCGAACAAATCAAGAACTGCACTATCACCGCGCCGGCAGCGGGCCAGGTGGTCTATGCCAACGAACGTGGTAACCGCGAAGCATCTGAATTCATCGTTGAACCTGGCACCTCGGTCCGCGAACGTCAGACGATCATTCGCCTGCCAGACTACAGTGCGATGCAGGTCCACGTGCTGATTAATGAATCACGTGTGGCGATGGTTCAAGCTGGGATGCGTGCCACCATCTCGCTCGACGCCTTCGACGACGTCAAACTGGAAGGTACCGTCACCAAGGTGAACGAGTATCCAGAACCAATCAGCCGTTTCGGTGCCCAGGTCAAGCGTTATGCGGCGGTCGTTTCGATCGACGGTTCGCCTCGTCAGATCAAGCCGGGGCTGACGGCAAACGTTGCCATTCACGTCGAAAAAGAAGACAACGCCACGTTGATCCCCGTTCAGGCGGTGCTTCCTTACGGGGACGACTACTACTGCATGGTTCAGGTCAGCCCTGAAGAAGTTGAACCTCGCAAGGTTGACCTCGGCTCGAACAACTCGCGATTCGTGGTCGTGCGAAACGGTGTTTCGCCAGGCGACTTTGTCTCGCTGAGTCCGCGTGACCTGGTCGAACAGGTCGAAATGCCAGAGCTACCGCCAGAACAGTTGAACTCGAAGGGACCGCAAAAGGGTGGAGCTCCTGGAGAAGGTAAGCCTGGTCGTCGCGGTCCGCAGAGCCCTGGTGAGGGAGACGACTCTCAGGCCGATACTAAGCTCGTTGAACGACCGTCGCGCGATATTAGCGCCGATGTTCCGCCGAAAGGCTCGGATAAGCGTCCGGAGGTGACTGAGACTTCGTTCACTCAGGAAACCACCATTGAGAAAGACCCGGTGCGGATTGCTGAAGATCAGCCTCCGCAACCAGCGGGAGGTGCTCAGTGAATTACGCCACGCGCGTAGTTGACCTCAAGAAGATCTACCACCTCAAAGGCGAAACCGTTCACGCGCTGCGAGGGATAAACTTCGATGTTCCCGAGGGTGACTACGTTTCCATCATGGGGACGTCGGGCTCTGGCAAGAGCACGCTCCTCAACATGCTCGGTTGTCTTGATCGTCCTTCATCAGGCCAGGTGGTCTTGGGGGGACGCGATACCAGCACGCTTACCGACGATCAGCTTTCGCAGCTACGTGCTTCTCGCATCGGGTTCGTGTTTCAGTCGTACAATCTGATTCAGCAACTGACGGTGATCGAGAACATCGAGGTTCCACTCTTCTACCGAGGTCAGGTCACCGCTGCCGATCATCATCGTGCCCGCGAGTTGGCCAAGATGGTCGGCCTGGGCGACCGTATGGGGCACCGTCCGACTCAGCTTTCTGGTGGTCAGCAGCAGCGCGTGGCGGTGGCTCGCAGCTTGATCAACAATCCAGACTATATCCTGGCGGACGAACCAACTGGTAACCTCGACTCGCGCACGACCGAAGAAATCTTGCATTTGTTCGAGACTCTCAACGACGAGGGACGAACGATCATCCTGGTGACGCACGAAGACGACGTTTCGCATCATGCCAAGCGGTCGATTCGTTTGATGGATGGTCTGATTAAAGAAGATCACCCGGTCGAAAGTCGCCGCTCGGCGAAGGCCAAGGGTGGTATGAATACTTCGGCACTCAACCTGACGTAAGCAAGCGAGAACCTATCCCATGCTCGGGCTCCGTATCTGGAAACTTGGAATCAAAAGTCTGCTGCTGCACCCGATGCGGTCGCTGCTGACGATTCTGGGTATCTTTATCGGCGTGGCGAGTGTGATCTGGCTGCTGGCGATCAGCGAAGGGATCAGTGCCAAGGCTCAGCAGCAGATTGAAAAGCTGGGGGCTGAAAACATCATCGTCCGCACGGTCAAACCGCCATCGGAAGCGATCTCGGAGCAGCGTGGTCCATTGACCTATGGATTGACC
The DNA here is from genome assembly GCF_039541315.1 of Bremerella cremea. Classification (GTDB taxonomy): domain Bacteria; phylum Planctomycetota; class Planctomycetia; order Pirellulales; family Pirellulaceae; genus Bremerella; species Bremerella cremea. The sequence goes on from NZ_BAABFZ010000004.1 coordinate 175,595, forward strand.
CGCGACGACTGGCAGCTGTTGGATGAAACGCTGCACTCGGTCGAGACCGCCACCCCAATTCGTGAGATCCGACGGCAGTTTCGGCATGGCACCAACGCGGTTCATGGTCGCCTGGTAGGTTGCACGCCGGAGTATGCCCGGCTGAATCATTTGGAAGTACAGCCTCGCCGCGGGCACTTCATCTCGCAGGTCGAAGTCGCTGATCGCTCGAATGTTTGCGTGTTGGCGGCAGAAGTCGCGGACGCGCTGTTTGGATTCGAGAAGCCAGTCGGCAAGACGATTCGCGTCGACGACGATCTTTACACGGTTGTCGGTGTCTTGAAGCCGAAGGCCGCAACTGCAGCTGTTGGCGGCAGTCTTTCAGGTCAAGCGTACGATAAAGACGTCTATATCCCAATCACCACGCTCTGGCAGCGGATTGGCGATCATGTGGTGACGATCGAAGGGGGAACGTTCTCCGGCGAGATCGTCGAACTGAACCAGATCACGCTGAAGGTTGTCGCTGCTAATCAAGACATGTCGAACCAGGTCATGGATACGGCCGAGCTGGTCCGGCAGAGCCTTGCCCATCACGATCGCCTCCGCGATGTCTCGGTCGTGGTGCCATTGGAACTGCTGGAGCAAGCCAGGCAGACCAAGTTTATGTTCATGGTCTTCATGGGGCTGATCGCGGCGATCTCGTTGCTGGTGGGTGGTATCGGCATTATGAATATCATGCTGGCAACGGTGACCGAACGCACCCGAGAGATCGGGATTCGCCGGGCCCTGGGCGCCAAACGAGGCGACATCATTCGCCAGTTCCTGGTCGAAACGATCGTGCTGTCGGTGGTTGGTGGGCTGACAGGCGTTCTGGGTGGTTTGCTCTGTATTCCAGCGGTCGACCTGGCTCGCTTCCTCGCATCGACGTATGATCCGGCGGTGATTGAAACATTGCCAGAGTCGATTCGGGACGTGCGTCCCCAGATCGTTCCACTTTCGATTCCACTTGCCTTCGGGATCTCGGTGGTCGTGGGGGTTATCTTTGGGCTTTACCCCGCCAGTCGTGCGGCCGATCTCGATCCGATCGAGGCTTTACGGGCTGCCAATTAGTGGCCTGCAAAGATGCCCATTCTCGCCAGGGGCGAAGCGCGTTATTCTGATACGTTCTTCGCGATACGGATATTTTCCCTAAGTCCCTCAACTTCAATCGATCAGGCGCAGCGGATGGCCAAGAAAAAAGCCCCCAAAAAGGTGGCTCCGAAAACGGATGCAAAGGAAAAGGTCGAGTTGACCAAGAAGGATGTGAACACGCTGAACCAGCTTGTCGGTTTGGCCGACAGTGTGGTGGCGGCAGCCGGTCGGGTACGCGACCCGAAGATGGACATCCCGACCCGTTCGCTCTCGAATGTGCGCTACAACAAGACGCAGCGTATTATCGAAATGGGGAAGAACACTACCGGTCGCCAGCTCTTCAATCTGAACCAGGCCAAGAGCTACATGCAGACAATGCTTGTCGGCAGTGGCTGCAAGCGGTTGATCGACGAAGGCAAGTCGACCAGCATTCGAGGTCTCTACTATTTGCTGAAGCACACGATTGCCGGCACCAAGGAAGAGACTTTCGCCGATCAGGCCGAAAGCGACCCGATCATTGAAGATGTCGAAGTGCTGTTGAACGTCCTTCGCGAAGAGTTGCACTTGTACGCCCAGAAAAAGGGCGACATGGTCGGCCCCCTGGTCCTGCGTGATAAGGGAGACGAGATCGACTGCTCGCGCATGGGGAGCGGTGGCTACGGGATTCCCTCGATCGTCGAGCCCGACACGATCGAGTTTGTGAAGTGCGAAGCCGACTTTGTTCTGCATGTTGAAAAAGGTACGGTCTGGCAGCGCTTCAACGAAGACAAGTTCTGGAAGAAGCACAACTGTATTCTGACACATGGTGGTGGTCAGCCATCGCGTGGTGTGCGTCGTCTGCTGTCGCGGCTCAACAACGAACTGAATCTGCCGATCTACTGCGTGCTCGATAATGACCCGTGGGGGTATTACATCTACAGCGTGATCAAGCAGGGCTCGATCAACCTGGCCTATGAATCGAAGCGTATGGCGGTGCCCGACGCGAAGTTTATCGGGCTGCGTTCGATCGACTACGAACGCTGTAATCTCTCGCCAAGCGTGCAGATCGCGCTCAACGATTCCGACCGGAAGCGTGCCAAGCAGATCGCCAGCTATCCCTGGTTCGAGCACAAAAAGAACTGGCAGAAAGAGATCCAGAAGATGCTGGACAACGGCTTCAAGCTCGAAGTGGAAGCGTTGATCAGCCAGGGTGTGAGCTATGTGACGGAAGAATACGTCCCGGCTCGTTTGGCCGAGCGAAGCTGGCTCGATTAGGCCCCTGGTTGTCCCGTTGAAGAATCTGAGTACCGAGAAGGCAAGATGGCAAATCCAGAGCTACCACCACAACTGGCCAACTTTCCCGCCGTTGCGAAAGTGCCGGTTCAGTGGGGAGACATGGACTCGTTTCAGCATGTAAACAACACCGTTTACTTGCGCTGGTTCGAGACCTCGCGTGTTCGTTACCTGGAAGTTTCCGGGCTGAATCCCATCATGGAAGCCACCGGATGCGGACCGATTCTCGCTTCGGTGCATTGCAACTATCGCAAGCAGTTGCGTTATCCGGACGAGGTGCTAATCGGGGCCCGGATGGTCAAGCTGGGCGGAACCAGCATGAAGGTCGAGCACGTTGTCTATAGCGTCCAGCAGCAACAACTGGTGGCCGATGGCGAATCTGGCGTGGTCTATTTCGACTACGCCAACCAGCGGCCGATTGTCATTCCGGATGACGTCCGCAAGCTGATCACCCAGGCCGAAGGCCGAGAAGTCTAGTTCTCGGCTGAGACAGCTCCCTGGAAGTCTTGCATTCGCATTCCACGCTGACCGCGAGGACCATTCTGATCTGGCTGGCCATTCGCGTTCGGTTGGCCGTTGGGATCCTGCGGCGGCTGTTGTGGCTGCGGATTCTGGTTTTCCAGCAGCCGCGTCAGCAACTCCTTCATTTTCGTCCCGTTGACGCCCGTCTTCAGGTTGACGATGCGGACCGTCGAAACCGGCTTGGCCGACTCGTCGATCCGTTTCACCATATCCATCACCAGCGACATCAGGCTCTCGCCTTCGGTCGAGATGAGCAGCGTGTTCGAGATGTCGTCGACGCCGATCGAAAGCTTCCCTTTGAAGCCCGTTCCGGAACGTGAAACGTAATCGCTGGCGTAACGGTCCGGAGCCTTGTCGCGATCGCCTCCGCCCCCTTGCTGCGGCTGCTGAAGCGATTTGTCATTCGACGAAAGCAGGTCCCGGAAAACTTCCTTGACCGACTCGGCGATGGCCGATGCTCGCGAGTATCGAACGGCGTAGGTCGCATTGAGTCGCTTTGATGCCTCGACCACCGGCTCAGGCTTGTCGTATAGTTCGATCAAGTCTTTGATCGTGGCCAACTGCGCGGCATTGGCATTCTGCACGACGATTGTGTTGGTATCGGTGTCCGAAAGAAACTTGAGCTTCTTCCGCTGTGACAAACGCAGCGGATCTTCTTTCTTCTCTTCACGACCATAGTCCCAATACCAAGGAGTCGGACGCGTGTCTTCCTCTTCTTCCTTCTCTTCAAAGAAGTCTTCCAGGTTCCACGCCACCCAGTAAGCCGAGGCGTACTTCAGCTCGAATACTTCCCAGTCCTTTGGCTCGGGGGTCAGGTCGATCAACAGGTCCTCCAGCAGATCGAGGGCGGCAGGGTCATCCGAGGCGAGGGTAATTCGCCCGTTCTCGTCGACTTGGATCACGACCGGTGGCTTTGACCCGTCTGCGTTGTTTGCCGGCTTTGATTCTGGTTTGGGAAAGAAGCGATTGCGTAGTTCTTCTTGAGAAAGCTCTTCCAAGGGACGCTGCTCGGACGCTTCGTCTTCCGCGGGATTCACCGCAGCCAGGTGAACGGGCACCGTGATACGGGAACGGGCCTGGGCTGAGTTTTCTTTCTTGGGGGGCTCTGCCTTCGACGGCGGAGGAGTTTCTTCTTTCGGCTTGCTTTCCGGCAGCTTGATCTGCAGCGGTGCTGGCGAGACTTGGGGCCAGAGTTCCTTCAATCGCTTTAGCATCTCTTCCGCTGAACCACTGGAGCCTGCTTCGAGCGTGCGAAGTTTGCCTCGCTGCGAATCGCCGCCTGGGGGAATCTCGCCGAGTTGAACCAGCAGGTTTTCGATCGATGCCATTTCCACTTCGTTGGCGCGAAGCAAGAGCCGATTGTTGATCACGTCGGCATCGACGCGAAACTTGTCCTTCTTATTGTTCTGTTCCGGCTGACGACCATATCCGTACATCGAGTAATAGCCTCGACGCGAGTTGCTGTCGTCTTCCTTCTCTTCTTCACCCATCATGAAGCGGATCGAGCCCGCGACGTAGTCGGCCTGCAGACGACGCAGGCGAATCACTTTAAACTCGCGACCGGCGCCGTCGAGCTTATTGATCAAGGCCTGGATCGTGATTTGATCGGCCGCTCCGGCATTGGCAATTAAGGCGTTGTTTTTGTCGTCGATCACCAACTGCGTGGTTGGATCGAGATTACCAGACTGAAGTAGCATGGCCTGAAGCGACTTCGGATCGAGCTGAGCCAGACGATAGACTTCCACTCGCTGGAAGTTCGCCCCCAAAGGCGAGCCTGATTGCGAAGGAACATCAAACAGCTTCACCGCTTCGGCGATCACCACCAGCTTGTCTGGAGGGGCGTTGGCAATGATGCTGTTCTGCCGCGAGTTGATCACCAGGTGAATGTCGTCGCTACCGGCCGGTTTGCGGCGTGGTTTGCCTCCACCTTGCGGTTGTTGTTGCTGCATCTGTTGCATCATTTGCTGCTGCATTTGTTGTTGCATCTGCTGCATCATGTTCGGGTCCATCATCCCCATGCCCCCGCTCGCCTTGCGGATGCCCAGCAGCGATTCGAGCTTGGCCAGAACGTCTTCGGCTCGAGTGTATTCAAGGTAGAACTCGTGCACTTTGGTCGAACGGACTTCGGACGATTGCTCTTCCTGCAGCACGTGTTGAATCTGCCGAAGGTTGGTAACCACGTCCATCACTTCCAGCCGGTTCGAGGTCGGCAGTGCGGCCATCGTGCCGTGCGGACCTAGCATCGGCTTCAGTTCTTCGACGGCGTCTTCGGCCAGCAGCCAGCTAAGCGGGAACGAGACCTTCACGAACTCGTGGGCATCGCGATGACGAAGGTCTTCCGAATGGACGCGTGGAACCCGGGCCGTGTTGAGACCTTCCAGCTTGGCGACGACCAGGCCTTCTTGCTGCTGCAGAATGGTATAGCCACGCGTCATCAAGCGTTCGTTGATCAGGTCGCGAACTTCGTCGATCGAGTAGGCACGCTGCGTCGTTAGATTGAGATAGTCGCCTGGCAGTTCTTGCCAATCGAGACTGGTTTTCGAGATGTCTGCCAGCCAGTCGAGAACATCGGGCCAGGCCTGGCCCCGGAAGTTGAATCGAACCATCCCTTTCTGATCCGGGCGAACGTTCAGCTCTTCGGGATCGGCAGCTTCGCTCGGCTTGTCTTTTCGCTGGATCGGACCTTTGGGACCCTCGGGTTTGGCTTCCGCCGGTTTGGACCCATCGTCAGGCTTTTCGGACTTGCCTGGCTTCTTATCGCCTGCCTCTGGTTTGGGGCCTTCTGTAGCGGGCGTCGAGTTTACTTCCATAGAAGGTCCAAAACGGTTCGGCATCTGCGAGATGCCAGGCCCAGGGCCTTGGACGCCTGGCCCGATAGACGGCGCTTGAGCCATTGCCTGGGGGTATAAGGCAGAGTTGAAAGCTGGCATTTCAACTGGCAAGGCGAACGTCAGTGCGGCACACAAAAGTGGGCCGACCTTCCGAAAAGTCATGGGGCTTCCTGTTCGGATGAGGAGATCGAAGGGACAATGCTCTGTACTACGTCTGGCATGATTATCTTTGTTCAGAGGGGAGGTCGCAACGAAATGTCCGAAATTTCCCCCGGACTTAGCGGATTGGCAAACTCCCCGAGAATGGGCCATCTAACCAGACGACGGAAAATATCCTTTGGTTTCTTGGATCTCTCTTGTTTGTCGTGCTCCAGGCTTTACCTTGGGGGCAAGCTGGGTAATTGATAGCAACACGGTGGAATCGATGCTGGCTTGGCAATTCTTTTTGAGAAATAAGTTTTGCCCTGGATTTGGGGAACTTCCGTGGTTAAAAGGCCATCTACTTCTCTACACAACCGCATCCTGCGGCACGTAAACGTGATGTGAAGTGTTTAAGTGCTTGAAGGACAATGGCTTGGACGTACTGTCCGGCTCTGCTAAGTAACGATCGACCGATGAATTTGCAGCTTAATGACGAACTTCTTTCGGCTTTCCTAGATGGGGAAGTCTCGCAAGAAGAACGCCTGCAGATCGAAACGATCCTGGCAGACTCCCCTGAATGGCAAAAGCGTTACCGCCAGATGGTGGAAACGGTCAACGCCGTGCGGACCATGCCTGAGCAACCGCTGCCTCGCGACTTCTCGCAAGATATCCTGGCCCAGATCGCGGCTCGCCAACAAAGCGAAGCTCCGACTGCCGAAATCGCGCAGCCGCAAGTCAGTATCAACACCAACTCCGATCGCAGTAGTGGCCGTCGGCTGCGTCACAAGCCAGACCGATCGATTCAGATTTGGATCTCGGTGGCGGCTTGTCTTCTGGTCGCTGTCGGCGTCGGGCTGGCTTATCAGGCCGGTATCTTCGGCGGTGGTACCGAGCAAATCTTGGCTCAGAACGATCCGCAGACCGTAGGGCAGCCGAAGGGGACGGAAGTCGTCGAGGTGAAGCCTGAGGTCAAATCCGCGACCGATACCGATGTGCCGGATGGCAATCCTTTCCCGTCGGTCGAGCAGCTTGCCAACGATCAAAACAACCTGCCGATGGAAGTGATTCCTTCGGACAATCCAGAAGCTGTCCGCAGCCCGATTGGTCTGCGAGTGAATGTTCGTACCAAGCCAGGTTCGGAAAAGCCGGAACCGATGATGGTTCGCCCGAACTCGTTGGCTCGTTCAGTGTTCAATCTCGATCCTCAGCAAGATCCTGGCCTCGATCGCCGTCAGTTGTTGTCGTTCGAGCGTCCGGAAGTTGCTCAAGAGCTGCTGGCCTGGGTCGATATGGACCAGGACGGCAAGATCTCGGACTTTGAAACACAGCAGGCCTGGGGACGCTTTACGCAGACCGAAGGCGCCGTCGCTGCCGTAAGTGAAGAAGTTTTGCTGGCGGTCGATCATGATATGAACCAGCAAATCTCGATTGCCGAGCTGAATCTGGCGATCGCTTCGATCCGCTGGAACAGTTCGGAAACCTTGCGTCGCTACTGGTTGCGACTTGATGCCAACGGCGATGGCGTGTGGACCAGCGAAGATTTCGCCGCGAACGCTCGCTTTGCCTCGATGGGTGGCCCTGCTCTCTCGCAGCAGTTGGTTCAGTGGCACACGTTGTTGGATCGTTCCCGCGACGGCAATGTAACTCGCTTAGAGTTTGCTCTGTCCGCCGATCACATCGAGATGGTGATGAAGACCTGGGAGCAGAAGATTCTCAATCCGCATGCCTACGAGCAGACGAAGTCGCTGATGACTCAGTTCGATCGGGATGGCAACGGTCAGCTCGCTGGTCGTGAGTTGATGCGTCTGAAAGAGAAGCAGGAAGACCTGGCCGCTCGTCTCGAGAACGCGGGTCCTGATGGCATCTCGGCTTACGAGCTCTATCTGGCGATCGAATCGGACCAGCTCTAACGAGCCGGTCCTGATCTCGCCCTCCCCTGCCCCCAGATCTGCGGTTAGTGCCATCTGGCTTTCGGGAAGTCTCAAACATTCGGGGGGTGAAATTCCTTCCTTTGCCGAAGTTGATGCGTAGAATGGTTTGGCTCAGGACGGAAGCCGCCAGCATTCCTCCCTGGACCACAAGGGCAGTCGAGTTGATCTGAAAGGTGAAGCCTATCTTTATCAGGCTTGTCGCTTGCGCGGATCGACCAGAGGGAGCAGCGAGGAAGCATGAGCAGAGGAGGCGGCAGCGCAAGTCCCGACCGGAAACAATCCGGTCGATTGGGCTCTGGCGTAGCCATAAAGGAGAAAGCGGTTTCCCCGGTTTCTAGACGGGGCAAAGGAGCGCGGACCAATGCTAGCGACGCAAGTGAGCTTTCGTCGGGTGAGCCTGAGTCGTTGCGTTCGTATCTCCAGCAAATGGGGAAGATCCCGCGTCTCACGCCGGAAGAAGAAATTGAAATCACCCGTCGCGTCGCGCGCACTCGCACCAGTTTTCTGCGGCGATTGTTCGGTTGCGGGGTCGTTACGGCCCGCATTGCTGACGTGCTGGTCGAAGTGATTGAAGGCGATCGTCGTCTCGATCGTACGCTGGAAGTCACAATCACCAGTCCGGCCCAGAAAGAAAAGCATCGGCAGGCGGTCATCGAGATGATCGAGTATCTAGCCGAGTCGGCGCATCGCGATCGATACGACTTCAGCGTGGCTATGGAGGGGGAAGCAGACGGCACGCAGCGCCGCGACCGGGCAATCCAGCGTTTGATGCGACGTCGTCAAGCAACCGCGTGTCGGTTGGAAACAATCGGCCTGCGTGAGAAGTTCCTTCTCGAGTGGATGCAAAGCGTCGGGCAAACGCTCGAACGATTAGAGGCCAACCAGCCCAGCGGCGAGCAGTTCCCAGGGCCGATCTTCCTGATGCCTTTATCGCCCGATGCGTTGGAGGTGTTCGAGCTTTATCACGAGACACCTGGCTCGCTCGCTTTTCAGTGGCCGAAAATTGTCGAAGCCTATCGAGCCTATGGCGAGGCGAAGCAGAAGCTGGTCGCAGCGAACTTGCGGTTGGTGGTCTCAATCGCCAAAGGTTTCCGCAACCGAGGGCTGAACTTTCTCGACCTCATTCAAGAAGGCAACCTGGGGCTGATCCGAGCTGTGGAAAAGTTCGATCAAACGCTGGGCTACAAATTCGCAACCTACGGCACATGGTGGATCCGCCAGGCCATCATGAAGGCGATTTCGGATCAATCGAAGCTCATCCGGGTGCCAGTCCGGATGCAGGAGCGAATCCAAACGGTTCAATCATCGAAGGCACAATTCCGTCAGGACGAGAACCGCGATCCTACGCTCGAAGAGACCGCCAAGCTGGCCAAGGTTGCTGAACGGGATGTCTTGTTAGCCGATGCCCTTACCCGCAGTCCCTTGTCGCTGGATGTCCAGCCGTACGATGACGAAGACTTCGCCGACCTCATTCCTGCCCAGGCTAATTTCGCCGGGCTTTCCGAGGCGGATCATCAGTCGGTCAAAGCATTGCTCGCGAAGGTCTTCACGATTTTGAATCCGCGCGAACAAGAGATTTTATGTCGACGATTCGGCATCCACGACGGTCAGCCTCAGACACTGGAAGAAATCAGCCAGGCATTTTCGTTGACCCGTGAAAGAATCCGTCAGATCGAAATCGCAGCCCTGCGCAAACTTCGCAAGTCGAGTGTCTGCGCCGGGCTGGAAGAATGGATCGACGATCCGGTTTCGTCGTCTTAGTTTGAGCGGCAACTACCAGCCATCGCATTCGTACGATAGTTGTCGCAAGTAATCGATTGCCTCTTCCAGTTCCGAGGCTTCGACCCCCTGACGTCGTCCTTCGCGGTCGCAGCGAGCCAGCAAGATCAGTTCTTCGTAGTCTTCGGACTCTTTCAAGCGTCTCTTGGCCCGGGCACCTAAGGTGCCATCTAAGATCTGGCCGGCGTCCATGTGGTGGGCAATCAGCCAGTGGGTTCGCTGGGTTATATCGTCCGCCAGCATCTGGAGCCCCACTTCGACATGGTTCAGCGGATCAATCCCCTTCCCCACGTCATGCAGCAGAGCCGCCAGCAGAAACTCTTCGTCGTACGGTAGCTTCTCCCGAGCCAGATCGAAGACCTGCAAGCTGTGATAAAGGGCATCTCCTTCGGGGTGCCACTTGGGGCTTTGCTTGACGTTTTCAAGCGGCAAAAGTAACGCTTCGTACTGCAGAAAGCGGTCGATCTGGTTCTCGACGACCGCCATACCTTCTGTGTACTCGGCTTCCTCGTAGGTCTCGTGGAGGAACAAATCGAACTCGGCCAGACTCATGCGTTCCTGGGGCTTCCCGGTTATTGAACTCTTCGAGACGATCGAGACCTCCTTCGATCCGCGAACGGTCAGCTCGAACGGGAACTGCTCGCGGATGTGGATATGGACGTAAACGCCCTCGGCCCCTGGTTTGTTGACGTGCTTGCGTTCGACGTCGTAGCGAATGTTCTCGGCTTCCAGGGCGGCGGTAACGGCCGAGATGCTATCGCTGAAGACGTGAATATCGATGTCCGATCCTTTGCGAACGTGCCCAGTCAGCACACTGCCGACGATGCGAGGGCGGAAGCGTTCAAGGATCAGCATCATTCGCCGCGCTTCCAGCCGCATGGCCAAGAGATTTTCGAGGCGATTGTCTCCCTCGAACATTCGGGCCATCGATTGGACTTCGTCGCGGATCTCGGCGTTGGAAGGAAGATCGGCCTCTTTGACCCATCCTCGCTGAACCCGCCGGGCAGCTTTCATTTTGGCGTGGTAGTACTCCGACTCTTGTCGGTCGTACAGAAGACGTGCGGCCTGATGGGTAATCTGGCGTCGCAGTTTCGACGGTTCGGTCATAGAGAAGCCAGGCAATTCGCTGGCAAGTCGACAAGTGAAAATGAGGTAGAAAGCGTCCTGGTCGACGGCAGAACGATTAGAAAGATTATACACATACCAGAGAAAAAGGTTCACCCATTGGCAGAATGGTTGCCCACGGGCGCGGCAATGGCCCATGAGGGAGCGAATCAAGAGGTTTGAGGTAGGCTACGTCGCACCGCGCCGATCCGGCAACCAGGTGCCCTCTCCCGACAACCAAATCACCGGCCGGCAACGGTGCGCACGTCAGCCGCAAGATAGCTCCTCGCGGCTTCAAGGGCGGCAACATCCTTGTTGGATTCTCACAGAAATGACCCGAGAGCGAACTCAATGGTCCATTAGGGTGGTGCAGACAACGAGTAGGAGGTTGAAACCTTTGGGCCGCGGACAGTTCTCTCTATTTGCAAAACGCATGCCGCACCCCTTAAACCCTTGAGTGATCATAGTTTGGCCACCTGTCGTAGGCACTGACTGTAGCGAGGGTTAGATTCGGTCACCTTCCATTTTCGCGGAGGGAATGCCTCATTTCTGTATCGGCATTGCTACGGATGCGCGCCTCTGTTGCCTATTTCCGGGGCAAGCCTGGCGGCGGTCTTTGCTATCTACATTTGCCAATGAGGCAGGGGTAGAATACGACGAAAGCATCCCCATCCCCAAGCGAGAGTATTCAGTTATGCGTCTGGCGAAGTTTATCGGTACCCACGGAACACCTGCGGTCGGTCTGGTTCGCGAAAACGAAGTTGTGCAGTTCTCGCGTCACGACGTTACCTCGTTGTTCGAGATCCTCGATGCCGAAGACCCCGCTGCGAAGGTCGAGGCCCTGCTGCAGGGCGAAACCCAGGCAATGCCATTGGACCAGGTTGCCCTGCTTCCGCCGATCGACCAGCAGGAAGTCTGGGCGGCTGGGGTGACCTACAAGCGAAGTCAAACGGCCCGCATGGAAGAATCGGAAGCGGCGGCCGATTGCTACGACCGGGTCTACGGTTCCGATCGGCCCGAGCTGTTCTTCAAGGCGACCCCCAACCGAGTCACGGGAACCGGGCAGACGCTGCGAATTCGAAAAGATTCTCAGTGGAATGTGCCAGAGCCTGAGTTTGCATTGGCCCTCAATTCCCGAGGTCAGATCGTCGGCATGACGATCGGTAACGATATGAGCAGCCGCGACATCGAAGGGGAGAACCCCCTTTATCTCCCGCAGGCAAAAGTTTATGACCAGTGTTGCGGATTGGGGCCCTGGGTTGTTTTGGCTTCGGAATTCTGGAAGGAATTTTCTGAGCTTTCCCAAGTGAAAGTTCAGTTGCAGATCGCTCGCGACGGCAACGAAGTATTCCAGGGAGAAACGAGCCTCGACCAGTTAGCTCGCTCGTTGGAAGGATTGGTCGAGTATCTCTTCCGTGATCAACATTTTCCGCGTGGAGCGTTCCTGCTGACAGGAACCGGTATCGTGCCGGATAACGACTTCACGCTTCAGCCACGCGACGTGGTAAGTATCCAGATTTCCGGCATCGGCACCTTGGTCAGCGAGATTGTCCAGGGCTAGTCGGTGTGCAGTTAGTATTGGCGAAAGGTTTTCGAATTCATGGCGGTTGAACAGGTTCTTATTGGCGGACAATGGCGCGAAGCAAACCACGATGGGACGTTTCACGCGGACAACCCAGCCTTGAAGCAGCCCTTGCCGGCTCAATATCCGGTAAGCACTTGGGCCGATGTCGATGAAGCCCTGGCAGCGGCAGCGGTCGCATTTCAAGAGATGCGACAGATGGCGGTCGAGAAGCTCGGCTTGTTCCTCAATCGCTTCGCCGAACTGCTAGACGAAAACAAGCAAGCGTTGTGCGAACTGGCCAACCAGGAAAGTGGTTTGCCCGTCTCGCCTCGTCTGCTCGATGTCGAAATGCCGCGAACCATCAACCAGCTTCGCCTGGCTGCTGCGGCTGCCGTGGAAGGTAGCTGGCGCATGGCCACGATCGATAGCAAGGCTGGAATTCGATCGTACTACGCCGGTATCGGTCCCGTCGCGGTCTTTGGCCCGAACAACTTTCCGCTCGCTTTCAGCGGTGCCGCTGGTGGTGACTTTGCGGCGGCCATCGCGGCTGGCAACCCGGTGATCGTGAAGGCAAATCCTGCCCAGCCAGGCACCACGCGTGAACTGACCAAGCTCGCGTTTCAAGCGGTTCAGGATAGCGGACTGCCGCCGGCAGCGGTTCAGTTGATCTATCACATGCCGAATGAAGACGGCTTGAAGTTTGTCGCGGACCCACGCCTCGGAGCAATCGGTTTCACTGGCAGCAAGGGCGCTGGCTTGAAATTGAAGGAAGCCGCGGACAAGGTTGGCAAGCCGATCTACCTGGAACTGTCGAGCATCAATCCTGTCGTGATCCTGCCGGGTGCTTTGGCCGAACGTGGCGAAGCACTGGCAACGGAATTTCAAACAAGCTGCTTGATGGCGGCTGGCCAGTTCTGCACAAACCCAGGGCTGGTGATCTTGCTGGACGATGACAAGTCGGCAAAGTTCGTGGACACCGTGAAGGCAGGCTTCGCGGGTGCTCCGAGCGGAACGCTGCTCGACAAAGGCGTGGAAGCCAATCTGACGCAGAATCTGAAACTGCTGATCGACGCCGGTGCCGACGTCGAAGCGAGTGGCAGCGGCGAAGGTTCGTCCCAGGGCTATACCTGTCCGAATACGTTGCTGTCGACTTCTGCCGAGAAGTTTCTCGCCAATCCGGAAGCATTCCAGACCGAAGCTTTTGGCAATAGCTCGTTGATCGTCAAAGCGGCTAATCTGAACGAAGTTTGTGCGGTGATCGATTCGCTGGAAGGGAACCTGACCGGCACGATCTACTCGGATACCGCTGGCAGTGATGACCCTGCGTACGACCTGGTGGCCCTTCATCTGCGGGTGAAGGTGGGGCGTTTGATCGACGACAAGATGCCGACCGGCGTTGCCGTGAGTGCGGCGATGAATCATGGCGGTCCATTTCCAGCGACCGGCCACCCTGGCTTCACTGCCGTGGGGATTCCGGCGTCGATCCATCGTTTCGCCATGCTTCAGTCTTTCGATAACGTCCGCCCGAGCCGTTTGCCACGAGAGCTTCAAAACGAAAACCCAACTGGCAGCACCTGGCGTCTGGTGGACGGAGTCTGGACGACCGAAAACCTGGCTTAGGCCTGATCGTAGTCCGATTGCTGGAGTCTGCTCTGGCAATCGGCTATCATTGTGGGAATTGACGGATCGCTAAGTCCCTTTCGTGCATCGAACCGCAGCCGGGATCTCCCCCATGATTGACTCACTGTTGTTGCTTGCTCAGCTCGGCGAAGACAAATGGATGTATGTCTATGGCGTTGCCATCTTCATGGCAGCCGTCTTTGGCTTCATCTTTTTGATTATCGTATTGAACTACGGGCAGTTGTGGTTCCAGGCATGGATGTCGAGTGCCGACGTCTCGCTGTGGAGTCTTGTTGGCATGAGCCTGCGCCAGGTCAACAGCCGCCTGATTGTGAAGGCGAAGATCATGGCCAAGCAATCTGGGCTCGACATCGATCGGCGAAGCGGTATTAGTACCAAACGCCTCGAGGCCCATTACCTGGCCGGGGGCAACGTGATGAACGTGATCCACGCCATCATCGCCGCTCAGCGTGCTGAGATCGACCTCGACTTCGACCGAGCCGCCGCGATCGATCTGGCAGGGCGTGACGTGGTCGACGCCGTCAGGACAAGCGTGTTGCCGAAAGTGATCGACTGCCCTGACCCTCGCCGCAGCGGCAAGAGCACGCTGAGTGCCATCGCTAAGAATGGTGTCGAACTGCGAGTGCGAGCCAAGGTGACCGTGCGAACGTCGCTCGACCAGTTGATCGGCGGAGCGACCGAAGAGACCGTGATCGCTCGCGTCGGTGAAAGTATTATTTCCGCGATCGGATCTTCAGAGCATCATACGCACGTGCTGGAAAATCCCGACGTGATTACCCGCGCGGTGATCTCGCGTGGCCTCGACGATCACACCGCCTACGTGATTGTTTCCATCGACATTGCCGACATCGACGTCGGCGAGAACGTGGGGGCCCGCTTGCAGAACGATCAGGCTGAAGCTGATACGCGTGTTGCCCGAGCCAAGGCCGAGCAGCGTCGTGCCGAGGCCATTGCATCCGAGCAGGAAAACAAAGCCAAGGTCGCGCTGAACCGAGCGAAGCTTGTCTTTGCCGAAGCGGAAGTTCCCAAGGCCATGGCCGAGGCTTTCCGAAATGGCAAGATGCATGCCTCTGCCGAGAATGGTTCGAATTAGTTTTCCTTTTTCGCGAGTGCCCGCTTCCCCATCCGTGAAGCGGGATGACCACCATGAAACAAGCCATTCCCGGGCTTACTCTAAGTTCTGAAAACGAGTCGACGGCGCTAATCGTTTGGCCATCGGTTTCGGCAACTTCCTGGGGCCAGTTCCTCGGGCGACTCTACGAAATCAAAACAGGCATTCCCGTTTTCAACGTCGGGAATCTGATGGTTCTCGCGTCGATTCCCGTGGCGATACCACTTTATCTGTGGAATGTGTTGCCGGTGGTCGGTACCCGCTATCGGATCACCAATCGGCATATCAATGTCGAGCGTGGTGTCAGCGGCGTAGTCGAGCGGCAGATCGCTCTCGATGAGTTCGATCGAATGGAAATTGACGAGCAGCCGGGGCAGGCCTGGTTTCGTTCGGCCGATCTGATCTTCTTCCTGAAGGATGAAGAAGTCTTTCGCCTGGCAGGCGTTCCCTATCCGAAGGCGTTTCGCGCTTCTTGCCAGAAGGCAATGATGACCTATCGCGGGTTCAAAGAAATTCGCGAACGCCAGGCAGCCGCCGGTTAAGCGGCGTCGAGGTGATCTTCAATCAATCGCGTTAGCCGCGTGAGCATCTTCGAGCCTAGTCGAATGGCTTCGTCCGGATTCTCCGATTCCATATCAATTAACGGCACGTGGACGAACAGACTACGATCGGTTTTGCCACGGCGAAGCTGCGCTTCGGTCGACCAGAAGTAAGTCGCGTTGCACAGATAGGTGCCGGCATGAAAACTGACGGTCGCCGGGATTTCGCGTTCGGTCAGATCGCCACTCCACTGCTGCAGCGGCAGCGCCGAGGCATACGCGGCCGGGCCTTCGGGATTTAAAGGACTGATATCGATTGTTGGATCGCTCTTCACGTTCAGCGCGATCATTTCCAGGTTGAAACGATCGATCCGCGGCGCTTGCCCCAGGTGCAAGGCGAAGTCGAACGACTGGTTGTGCAGTTCTAGCAGTCGCGGTTCCGTGCGAACGTACTCGACCGGGAGGATCTCGGTGACAAAGGTCGAGCGGTCTGAGCCAGGATGATCTTCCAGCCAGTGCGACAGAATCTGCTGCGATGCATTGGTTGGATATTGCAGGAACGGCTCGAAGGCGGTGATCAGGATTCGATGCATCGCTAGTTCTAGGAAGTTGGTTGCGGTGGACCAGGGCGACGTGGTTCGTAGCGGCAGCAATCGCCGGGGCAGACATCGTGTGACGGACCATATTCGCCGATGGCTGGCTTTTCGATAGTTAGTCCGAGACGTTCTTCGACCAATTGGCGAATCATTTTGATGAAGGTCGGGTGCACGCCGGCCGTCTTCGCCCGGGCCATCGGCAAGTTGAGTTCCGCAGCGAGCTTGGCCGCTTCGTCATCGAGGTCGTAAATGACTTCCATGTGATCCGAAACGAATCCAACCGGCACGATGACCAATTGCGAAGCCGATTTCTGGTCTGCGATTTCCTGAATGGCATCGCAGACGTCCGGTTCCAGCCAAGGCTGTTGAGGGGGGCCGCTGCGGCTTTGATAGACCAGGGCCCAGTCTTCGACGCCGACCGCTTCCGCAATGAGACGCGAGCTCTCTTGCAATTGCTTTTCATAGGCACAGTTTTCTGCCATGCCATTGGGGATGCTATGTGCGGTGAAGAGCACTTTACGCTGGTCCGCACCTTCCCTAGGAAGCTCGGCAATGGCATCGCGAACGCGATCGGCCATCGTGGCGATGAATTCTGGATGATTATAGAAGGTACGAATCTTGGCGAAGACCATCTCTTCCAGGCCGAGTTGAGCCTGGGCTTTTTGGATGTCTTCGCGATATTGGCGGCAGCCGGAGTACGAGCTGAAGATCGACGTGACAAAAACAAGCACGCGGCGATGCCCGTCGTCGTGCATCTTCTGCATGGTATCGGCCAGCAGTGGGTGCCAGTTCCGATTGCCCCAATAGATCGGCAAGTCGATCTGATGCTGGGCCAGTTCTTCGGTCAGGGCGGCGATAAGTTCGCGGTTCTGATCGTTGATCGGGCTTTTGCCGCCAAAGTGATAGTAGTGCTCGGCGACTTCCAGCATTCGTTCGCGAGGAACGTTGCGGCCGCGAAGTACGTTCTCGAGGAACGGGATCACATCGTCCGGCTTTTCTGGGCCACCGAACGAAAGTACCAGCAGAGCATCGAAGGTTGGTTGTTGCATGTCGCTTGGCTTTAGAGGCTAGGCAGTTGGGATAACTCGAGGTTACCCGCAACGACGGCTCGTTTTCAACTCGAGGTCACCACGAGGGTGGTTTGAGTGCATGCATAAAAAAAGCCTTTCGCAAGTTGCGAAAGGCTTTTGTTGGAAGTGACCCCAACGGGGTTCGAACCCGTGTTACCGGCGTGAAAGGCCGGTGTCCTAGACCACTAGACGATGGGGCCGTTTGTTGAAGGGCTTAAGTATACGAGAGGTCGGAAGCGTCTGCAACGGGGGACGGGGCGATCTACGCAAAAAATTATTCCGACCCGGAACAGGCGACAACAACCTTCGAAATTCACGACCGCAACAGAATACGGCAGAGGCGTGCGAATTCAGTTGAATCAGGTTGAGTTCAGGTACGAAACAGCAGGATCGCGACTATTCGGATTCCATATTCGCCGAAGCGTCCGAAGCTTGACCGTTTTCGTTTCGCTTGATCGCATCGTAAACTTCGCGACGGTGAACCGGCACTTCCTTGGGGGCTTCAACCCCGAGGCGGACCTTATCGCCACGGATCTCGACAACGACAATAGTGATGTCATTGTTGATTACAATGCTTTCGTTCTTCTTCCTCGATAGTACCAGCATGTTATGCTCTCCACGCAACCGCCAAGGGGGAAATACTCTCTCATAATTTTGGCGGCACTGCCTTGTCGAATGCTTGAACCTTCTTGGTGCCTTCGTTAGACTTGAGCAGAAATCAAAAGGTTCAGTCGCACCTGACGATTAACAGCGACATCCTCGAAAATCTCCCCAACGCAACAAGAACAGCCTGTTGTGCGCGAGGAAACTCTCACTTCACTCTACGCGCTAAATTAGCCGCGTCAAGCAAGCAAATCTCGGACTTTAGCGAAATCTGATACGCTTGGCGAGGAATGTGCCGAAAAAACGGGAGCATTTGCCTTGCCCTCCTGGCTTGTCTAAAGCTCCTGTTGTAGTGGGTTAGTGCCCCTCCATTTGGTCACTTGGTTTTCTAATTGTTTGCCAGGGATCACTTGCCATAACGAGCCAAATTGCCGTTAATGGATTTTCATACTGCTTTAAGGGGATCGCATGCGACGTTCGGTCCCAAGCGGAGAGCGTCGTTCCGCACGGAAGGTGGCCATGGTTCAGTGGTGGAAAAACCTGATTCGAGCCGTAGTTACGGTGGCCCAGGGGCTCTGGGTGACTCTGAAGGTTTGGAAGTCGACCTACGATCCGAATCGCAAGACGTTTACTGAGCATTTCGAATATCCTGAGCTCCCCGCCCAGGTGGCTCCCCGCTATCGTGGGTTTCATCGCTTCGATGTCACGACCTGCATTGCCTGCGACCAGTGCGCGAAAGCGTGCCCGGTTGACTGTATTTATATAGGCAAGGAACGTGTCGAGAACGGCAAGGGTTTTCAGCTCACCCATTTCACGATTGATTACACCAAGTGCATGTTCTGTGCTTTGTGTGTCGAGCCTTGCCCGGTCGACTGCATCTTTATGGGGGGAACGCTCGATCTGAGTTCCTACAGTCGAGATGGTGCCCTGGTCGATTTTTCGCGACTGCCAATCGATGTCGCTTGGGGCCGGGCCACGCTCAACCCAACGGCGGTCGCCGAATCAAAAGCGGTGATCAGCCCGGTTCATGGTGGCCCAGCCAGCCCTGAAGGGTAATGGAAGGCCCGTTGCATGGTTGGCGGCTGACCTCTTAAATGAGGGCTCGACCGATAATGCCGAATTTGACGGACATGTTTAGCTTGAGCTTGCGGACCTATGAGTTTTCCAACCACGATCGTCGCCTATTTACTGCTGTTTACGGCAGTCGGGTTTGGCTTCGTGTTGGCGAACCTTCTTCTAGGTAGCTTTCTGCGACCGAAGGACCCGCACGAAGAGAAGCTCGAGATCTACGAATGTGGCGAGCCAACGATTGGTTCCAGTTTCGTGCAGTTCGACCTGCGGTTTTACGTTGTCGCCCTGCTGTTCATTATCTTCGACGTCGAAGTGGCCTTCTTCTTTCCATGGGCGGTGGTCTTTGGTAAGGCAACCCAGTTGGCCAGTCCGGATGTGCCTGCGATCGTGCAGATGGACGACGGCCAGCGGATGATTGGGCCTGGGTTTGAAGGCCTGGTGACTGAACTTGGTTTGCCCGTCGACGAACAAAATCTGTTGGCGGCCGCCGATCCGGAGGCCCAGGGCGAGGAAGTTAAGGCCGCGGCCTCGAAGCTGGTCTGGACCTGCGTGGCGGACATGATGTTGTTCTTCGCGGTGCTGATGGTTGGCTTCGCTTATGTCTGGAAGCGAGGTGACCTCGACTGGGTTCGCTCCACGGCGGGGCATTCGAAGCAGCCGGCCGATGCGTCTAGTTCCTGGCGGCGATCCCCTCAGACCACCTCCACTCCGTAATTCAACCTCGAAAGAAAACGTTCAGTTATGGTGATCGACGAGTCGCTGCTACAGAAATTGCGCGAGCGTTTTGGCGACAAGATCGCAGGTGCCTCTCTTCAGAGCATCGACCCCTGGATCGAGATTGCGCCGGAAGGCCTGGTCGAGGTTTGTCGCTATTTGAAAGACGAGCCGTCGGTCGCGTTCGATTGCCTGAACTCGATCTGCGTGGTCGACTACTGCGAGACCGATCCGAAGAAGGCGGCCAAAACTTCGTGGCAGCCACACCTGGAAGTCGTTTATCACTTGACCAGCGTTCAGCGTAAAACCAGTGGCGTTATCAAGGTGATGCTGCCGCGTTGGAAAGATGGCGTCGAAGGGGAGATCCCTGAACTGGCATCGGTTTCGTCCGTGTGGATCGCGGCCGATTGGCACGAGCGTGAAGTGTACGACTTGTCAGGCGTTTACTTTGTCGGCCATCCGAATCTGCGACGCATTTTGTGCCCGGAAGACTGGGTCGGGCATCCGCTGCGAAAAGACTATGTCATGCCGCTTGAGTACCACGGCATCCGAGGACGCTAGGTACAGAAAGCCAACCGCGAATGAGCAACTCGAACCCCACAGAGATTGTCGAACTCGACGTTCGCACCGACGAGATGCTGGTCAACATGGGACCGCAGCATCCGAGCACCCATGGTGTGCTGCGTCTGGTGCTACGGACCGATGGCGAGGTCGTTTCTGAAGCGGTTCCGCATATTGGCTATTTGCATCGCTGTGCCGAGAAGATCGGCGAGAACCTGACGCCGCGGCAGTTCATTCCCTATACCGATCGAATGGACTACCTCGCCGGGATGAACATGAACCTCGGTTGGGCGCTCGCAGTCGAAAAGCTGCTGAACTACGACCTGCCTGACAAGGTTCGACATACCCGCGTCATGATTTCTGAGTTGAACCGGATTGCCAGTCACCTGGTTGGCATGGGAACGTACGGCCTCGACTTGGGAACGTTCAGTCCGTTTCTGTACGCATTCCGCGAACGCGAGAAGATCCTCGATCTGCTCGAATGGGTGTGCGGGGCCCGGCTTACTTACAGCTATATCACCCCTGGCGGCGTAACGGCCGACCTTCCTTCCGATTGGATTGGCAAGTGTCGGACCTTTCTCGATCAGTTCGAGCCGCAGATTCCAGACTATCACACGCTGCTGACGACCAACGCGATCTTCATCAAGCGGACCGCAGGCATTGGTTTGATGCCAGCAGAGATGGCCATTGCCTATGGGTGTAGCGGCCCTGTAATTCGTGGCTCGGGTATCGATCACGATTTGCGTCGCGACGGCGATCCTCGCTACAAGGCGATGTACGAAGGTTACGACTTCGAGGTCATCGTCCAGAAGAATGGCAGTTACCCTAAAGACCAGGTCTACCCGGCCGTGCCGGACGAAGCAATTCTTGGCGACTGTTGGCACCGGTTTTATGTTCGCATGCTGGAAGTCATTCAGGCGATCAAGCTGATCCGCCAGGCCATGGACTTCTATGAAAAGGCGAGTGGCGATTGGGGAACGCCCATCAAGTTGAACACCAAGTTGCCTGCAGGGGAGGCCTATTTAGAGACCGAAGCGCCTCGCGGGCAGATGGGTTTCTACGTGGTAGCCGACGGGGGCGATTCGATTCCGCGTCGCGCTCGAGCCCGTAGCAGTTGTTTCAGCAACTTGTCGGTTGTTGAAGAGCTTTGTCGCAACTGCCTGATTGCCGACATTCCGGCGATCGTTGGTTCGCTCGATATTGTGATGGGAGAGATCGACCGCTGAGTCGGTCGTGATTACCGGGTTGAAACCGGCAAGATTGGCTTTCGAGTAGTTCACGTCGCAGGCGTGGACCAGTATTATAAAGGCCGGAAAAACAGGGTGTTTTTCCGGTATTTACAACGCACAAGGGACGCGCACACGTGGGTGAGTACTTCGCAGGCTGGCTTCCCTCAGGATGGGATTTCCTGGGGTACACCTTGGCTGCGTTCGTCCAAGCCTTTTTGCTGGTCAACGTGATCGCGCTGGGTGCGTTCGTTTTCATCTGGGCCGAACGAAAGGTCTCTGGGCGAATTCAAGACCGCTTGGGGCCAACCCGAACTGGCGGTGCTTTCGGTTGGCTGCAGTCGCTGGCCGATGGGATCAAGCTTCTTTCCAAAGAAGACCTGATGCCAAAAGATGCCGATCCAATTCTCTTCCGGATCGCTCCTTACGTATCGTTTGCTGCCAGCTTCGCCGCGTTCATGGCCCTCCCCTTTGCGTCGGGCTGGGTGGCGTTGCCGTTGAATATCGGCCTGTTCTTTTTAATCGCAGTGCTCGGACTGGAAGTGTTCGGCGTCATCCTGGCAGGCTATTCGTCGGGATCGAAGTGGTCGCTCTTCGGAGCGATGCGACAAGCAGCCCAGGTCGTTAGCTACGAAGTTCCCCTCGGGATCTGCGTTGTTGTTCCGCTGATGATTTGCGGCACGATGGATCTGGTGGCGATTGGCGATCAGCAGCGTGGTTGGTTCACCAACTGGTTGATCTTCCACGATCCATTCATTTTTGTCGTCTTTTGGGTCTACTTCACCTGCGCCGTGGCTAGTGTGAATCGCGCTCCGTTTGACTTGGCGGAAGCGGAAAGCGAACTGGTCGCTGGCTTCCTGACGGAGTATTCCGGGATGCGGTGGAGCTTGTTCTTCATGGCCGAATATGGCTCGATGATTCTGGTTTCGATCCTCGCCGCCATTTTGTTCTTTGGCGGATGGAACGGACCGATACCGGTCTTCAGCAGCATGATGGATGCGTACCCGAACTACTTCGGGAACTGCTGGTGGTTCACCACCTTCGCCAACGTGGCTGGCGTGTTGAACATTCTGATCAAAGCATCGGTCGGCGTGATCGCGATGATGTGGATTCGCTGGACGTTTCCTCGTTTGCGAGTCGACCAGGTGATCACCATGTGCTTGAAATACTGCGTGCCGATTGCCGCGGTTTGTCTGCTGGGCGTGATGTTCTGGACTGCCTTGGGCGTTCCGTTTTTGAACGACCTGGTCCCTGCACAAGATCGTTCTTTGGTGCGAGAAGAATGGTTGGATGAAGGCGATCGTCGGGCTGACCGGCGCATCGAAATGATCGAGCAGAAGATCGCCACGAGCCAGGAAGGAGGCGTCGAATGATCGGCCTGCTTGCCGCCGCTACCGAAGCCTCGATCAACTGGCATACCGTCATCTTCTATGTCACGGCACTGGTCGCGTGTGGCTTTGCCGTTTTGGTTGCCACCACCAATAACATCGTTCGGATGGCCTTCGCCCTGATCGTTTGTTTGGCGGCTGCCAGTGGATTGCTGTTCCTCGCTGGGGCTTACTTTGTCGGGGCGATGCAGTTAATGATCTACGTTGGCGGCACCGTCGTGCTGTTGATCTTTGGCGTGATGCTGACAGCGCAAAAAGCGTTTATCACCATGCAGACCAAAGGGGGCGACTGGATCCTCGGTTTGCTGGTGGGCGGAACGCTGTTAGCGATTCTGGTGCAGTTGGCTTTTCTAGTCCCGCAGTGGCAAAGCTCCGATTACCAGGCCAAGGCCGATATGAACCTGGCAACCTACGTCGATAAGCTCGAACAACAGCTCACCGAGGGCCAAGAGATTACGCAGCCACAGCGTGACGAACTTGCTCGCTTGGAAATCTTGGCGACCGATGGCATGCCGCAGCGAACCGGCGAAATTGGTTTGGCACTAGTCGGCGTTCGGGCCGATCAAGGAACGCGGCCCGATGAAAAAGGCCTGGCTGGTTACCTGCTGCCGTTCGAGATCGTTTCCATTCACTTGCTGGTGGTGCTGGTTGGAGCCGCCTTTCTGGCTCGAGCCAAACGGCATCACGCAGGAGGAGCTACACGATGAGCTTTCTGTGCGAACCGATCGGACTTTCGCATTACCTGGCAGTCGGGGCGTTTTTGTTTGTGACCGGCATCGTTTGTATGGCCACCAAGCGGAACGCTCTGGGGATCTTGATGGGGATTGAACTGGTTCTCAACGGAGCGATCCTGAATTTCGTCGGATTTGCGAGTCCTTATTTTCGTGACGAGAATCTCGGGCTCGATGGCCACATGATCGCCCTGTTCGTGATCGTGCTGGCCGCCGCCGAAGCTGCGGTGGCACTGGCGATTGCCTTGAACTTTTACAATAACCACGCCACGATCGATGTCGATCGTGCCAACGAACTGAAGGGTTGATGGAAGTCTTTCTCCCGTACCTTCCGAGCCTTCTGGCAGCCGCGGTATTGCTCCCGTTGGTTTCGTTCTGCGTGATCCTATTGTTCGCCATGCAGCTTGGTCGTCGTGGCAAGGGAGCCGCGGCGGTGGCCACGATTGCCATCCTGGCGTCGACCGTACTTTCGTTTTTCTCGGCAGCCGTTTGGTTCTCTGCCAATCCGCCGGGTGCAGTCCATCATGTGGCCGAGACAGAGGACGCCGGGCACGAAGATGCCCATGCCGCCGAAGCGCACGCGACCGACGAGCATCACGGCATTCCGCACGAAGTGCCGCCGGTGCTGGTAGGAGAAGGCTACACGCTGGCCCGGTTTGCTGGTGCCGAGGTCACGATCAACTATTACATCGATGCCCTGACGATCGTGATGTTCTGCCTGGTGACGTTCATCGCGACCTGCATCCACTTCTATTCGACCGGCTACATGCACGACGAGTTGCATGACGTCGTCGATCACGAAGCATTGCTGGCCAACGGTGATTCGGTTGAACGACCTGGGCGATTCGCTCGTTTCTTCCAAGCGTTGTCTCTGTTCTGCTTCAGCATGCTGGGGTTGGTAATTTCAGGCAACTTCCTGATGACGTTTGTCTTCTGGGAACTGGTCGGGCTCTGCTCGTGGTTCCTGATTGGCTTCTACGTCGAACGCCAGTCCGCCTCGACCGCGGCCAACAAAGCGTTCATCGTCAATCGTGTCGGCGACTTCGGCATGCTGATTGGCTTGATGACCTTATGGGCGAGCCTCGGGACGTTTAACTACGGCGAACTCTCGGCTGACTCGCCAGGCGTCTTCCAGCAAGTCCGTAGCGAGAAGAACGCGTATCAGCTTCAGGTTCCCGATGGCATGGTCCAGTTGTCGGCTGCCTCACGAATTGAAGAATTGGCCCTGACCGCCAGCGAACCCCTTTCGCGCGAACAACTCAGCAAAGAGGTGGCAGCGGCGATTCCAGCCTGGCGCAATGGAACCACCGAAGGGGACACGACTCGCTATGGCTACACGCTATTAATTATCGCCGGTATCGGCATCTTCTGCGGCTGTGTCGGCAAGAGTGCTCAATTTCCACTGCATGTCTGGTTGCCCGATGCTATGGAAGGTCCCACGCCGGTATCGGCATTGGTGCACTCGGCAACGATGGTCGCGGCCGGTGTGTTCCTGGTTGCCCGCTCGTATCCGATCTTCCTGCCAGAAGTGCTGCTGACGATCGCGGTGGTCGGCTGTATCACCCTGTTCCTGGGCGCGACGATCGCCATGGTCGCAACCGACATCAAACGAGTGCTGGCCTATTCGACGGTCAGCCAGCTTGGCTACATGATGTTGGCACTGGGCGTTGGTGGCTGGGCGGCAGGCGTTATGCACCTCGTAACGCACGCGTGTTTCAAGAGTCTGCTGTTTCTTTGCTCGGGCTCGGTGATCCACGCGGTCCATACCAACGAGATGCCGCAGATGGGCGGGCTGCTCCGCAAGATGCCTTGGACCGCCTATACGATGTTGATCGGCTGTCTGGCGATTGCCGGGATTGGTTTGCCTTCGATATTTGGCCTGTCTATCGGCTTGAGTGGTTACTACTCAAAAGACGCGATTCTCGAGCAGATCTATGCGTTCCGCATGATGAATCCGGCTTGGGGAAATGTATTCTTTGCGGCTGCGGCTGGCGGGGCAACGTTGACGGCGTTCTATATGTTCCGCATGTGGTACCTCACGTTCGCGGGCGAGCCTCGTTCAGCCAAGAAGTTCGAGCATGCCCACGAATCGCCACGCGTGATGGTGGTGCCGTTGGTGTTGCTGGCGATCCTGGCGGTTGTGGTGGCTTGGCCCATTTATGGTTGGGTTGGCTTGCCGACGTTGGCTTCATCGGTGGAAGAGGCTCGGCCGGCAGGCATCTGGCAAGACATGCCGGGCGTTTATCTGAACGTGACGATGCCGGAAGAATCCAAAGGCCATGCTCCGGAAGTTAAAGGTCCTGTCGGACTGATTGCCTTCGGTGCGGCGATTGGCGGGATTCTGTTGGCGTCGGTGTTTTACCTGTGGAAGTCGCTCGACCCGGAAGACGTTCGTCGCACGTTCAATCCGATTTATCGCTTGCTGGTCGGAAAGTGGTTCTTCGACGAGATCTATCAGGCCGTCTTCGTCAAAGGAACGTTGGCGATCGCGTCATGTATCGCCATGTTCGATCGACGCGTGATCGATGCGTTCCTTGATTGCCTGGCCTGGCTGATGGTTCGCATTGCTCGGCTTTCCGATACGTGGCTTGATCGCCGCGGGATCGATGGCCTGGTGAACTGGTGCTCGCTGCAAACCTGGCGACTGGGCGACCGAATGCGAGGGCTGCAAACCGGTGGCCTGCGGCAATATGTGATGTTGATTGTGGTGAGTACGGTGGCCTTGTTTGTGCTGCTGAGTTTTTGGACTTATTCGCTGGCTCGATAGCGAGCCGACCTGGATGCCTTCGAGGCGATCGCATGGATAACGTGGCATTTTTAATCGTGATTTCGCTGATCTTCACTCCCGTGGTGGGAGCGATCGCGCTGTTGTTCCTGCCTGCAGAGAATAAGTCGCTGCTGCGCTGGTTCACGCTTGCCGTCACGCTGCTGGTTCTGTTGCCAACGCTGTATATCGCCTTGCCAGGGAGTAGCGTCCTTAGCTTCCAGACCGATACCGCCAACATTCAAGACGTCATCCAGGTGGCCTGGATTCCATCGTTCGATATTCAGTTCTTCCTGGGGATCGATGGCATCAGTTTTCCTCTGTTGCTGCTGACTGCTCTGAT
Organism: Bremerella cremea; assembly: GCF_039541315.1. Classification (GTDB taxonomy): domain Bacteria; phylum Planctomycetota; class Planctomycetia; order Pirellulales; family Pirellulaceae; genus Bremerella; species Bremerella cremea. Next base: position 202,207 of record NZ_BAABFZ010000004.1, read on the forward strand.
CGCGTTTCTGGCGATGGGAGCAAGCTGGACGATCGACAAGCATGTGAAGAGCTACTGCGTGCTGTATTTGCTGCTGCTGGCCGGGATGATGGGCGTCTTCATGTCGCTCGACTTCTTCCTGTTCTACATTTTCTGGGAAGTCATGCTCTTGCCGATGTACTTCCTGATCGGTGTCTGGGGCGGACCACGCAAGGAATACGCGGCGATCAAGTTCTTTTTGTACACGCTGTTTGGTAGCGTGCTGATGCTGATCGCCCTATTGATGCTGTACTTCAACAGCGATCTGCGACAGCTTTCCGCTCCTCAGTTGGCGGCAGCACACGTTGCCGCATGGGACGACGCAGGCGAACGTCTTTCGCCGGAAGCTTTCAAGACGAGGATCGACGCCAGCGAGTATCCGGTCCACACGTTCAATATTCTGGCGTTGCAGCAATTAGGGCAGCATTCGGAAGTCTTCGATCAAGCACTGCTGTGGGGCAAATCGATACAGTGGTGGGCGTTTTTGCTGCTGTTCATTGGCTTTGCGATCAAGGTGCCCAGTGTGCCGCTGCATACCTGGTTGCCTGATGCTCACGTCGAAGCCCCCACGCCGATTTCGATGATCCTGGCTGGTGTGCTGCTGAAGATGGGGGGCTATGGCATCGTGCGAATCTGCTATCCGATTTGCCCCGACGCAGGCTACGACCTGGTGTGGGTGGTCTGTTCGGTCGGTGTGTTCAGCATGGTCTACGGAGCCTTCGCCGCATTGGCTCAGAAAGACTTCAAGCGGATGGTGGCTTACAGTTCGGTGAGCCATATGGGCTACGTCGTGCTGGGGCTCGGCGTGTGGAGTGCAACCGCAGGCAACGTCTTCGATCCGATCTCCTGGAGTATGGGTGTCAAAGGTGCCCTCTTCCAAATGATTGGCCATGGCATCAGCTCGGCGGGCATGTTCTTCATGGTCGGAGTGATCTACGATCGCGTGCATCATCGCGACCTGAATCAATTCGGCGGATTGTATGGCAAGATGCCGATTTACACGGCGATGGCTATGCTGCTGTTCTTTGCAGGTTTGGGCTTACCAGGGCTGTGTGGTTTCATCGGCGAAGCGTTCGTGGTGCTTTCGGTCTGGAAGCTCAGTGGAACGCTGGCGGTGATCTCTGCCGCGGTGGTGATCCTGACGGCAGCTTACATTTTGTGGGCGATCCAGCGGGTCTACCTTGGCCCCGAATACAAAGGCCCTCATCCCGAGGCCCTAACCGAGATCACCTGGCGCGAGACCCTCATCGCCCTTCCCTTGTGCGTATTGGCGGTGGTGCTGGGGGTATTTCCTTCGCTCATGTTCCGCTACTTGGATAAGACCGTCGATCAGCAAGTGGCTGATTTGACCGAGTGGACCGAACAGGTCAAGCTTCCCCAGCTTCGGGCTCAGCAAGCCGAAGCCGACCAAGACGTTGCCGCGAACCAGCCGTAGACACGCGGCCTGCCAATATGTTTTTCACCCTTGTGAATCATCTGACGACCGACACACTGACCAGCCTGATTGGCTTTGGGGCAGAGTTGGTCCTTTGCGCGACGATCGTGGTGATTCTGCTCGCGCGGATGTTCCACTTTACCGAGCGAATCGATTCGACCTGGATCGCGTTGCTGGGAAGCCTGGCGGCGTTGGTCGTTCTTTCGCCGCTCGCTCCTTGGGATATCTCGCAGCAGCCAGCTCAGATGGTTGCCATTGGCAATCTGCCACGTGTCGAACTGTTTACCGGCATGTTGGTCTACGATGGATTCGGCGTGGTGATCAAGACGCTGATGATCGTGTTCCTGCTGCTCTTCTTTGTGCTGACGAAGTTGACGTCGGCGCATCGTTCGCAAGACAGTCCCGACTTCACCACGCTTGTCCTGGGGGCAACCGTGGGGATGTGTTTGATGGTTTCGGCCAACCACGTTTTGATGGTGTTTCTGGCGATTGAAATGGCCTCGGTTCCATCGTACGCGATGGTCGCGATTCGCCGCGTCGATCGAAAGGGATCGGAAGCCGCGCTGAAATATGCCGTGTACGGGGCAGCCGCCGCTGGGGTCATGCTCTATGGGATTAGCCTTCTGTGTGGCGTGCTGAATTCGGCCCACATCCCAACGATGGCGATGAAGCTTTCCGAGATGTCGGCCGCAGGGATGACTGGTGCCGAGATCACGATCCTGGTGATGGCGTCGTTGATGATCCTTGTCGGACTGGCCTTCAAGCTGTCGGCTGTGCCGTTCCATCAGTGGTGCCCAGACGTCTTTGAAGGGGCCACGGCAGAAGTGGGTGCCTTCTTGTCGGTGGCATCGAAGGCGGCGGCACTCGCGTTGTTGATTCGCGTCGCGGTTGGCCTGGGCTGTGTCGAGAGTGCTCCCCTCCCCTTGGCTGCTAACACCCATGGCGAGGCGAAAGCGGCGCTGTTCAACGTAGCGGATGAGAAACAACCGGCGGTGGAAGAAGCCGCGGAAGTCACGAGTGAGACCAAGTCGCTTCAGCCGGTGCAAACGTTCCTCGGGCTGATCATTGCCATCATGGCAGCCGTGACGTGCACGTTCGGCAACCTGGCTGCCTTCGCTCAAACCAATATCAAACGGCTGCTCGCCTATTCCACGATCGCCCATGCTGGTTACATGATGATGGCCGTTCCACCGATCCTGGCGTTGGCATCCAAGGATGTTGCGGCGGCCGGAGAGTGTGCTGGCTATCTCGCACTGTATATCGCCGTCTATCTGCTGATGAACCTCGGTGCGTTTGCGGTCGTGGCATACGTTCGCGACTGCACCGGCAGCGAAGAGATCCGCGACTATGCCGGGATGATCTATCGGAATCAATCGATCGCGATCTGTATGACGATCTTGCTGGTGAGCCTGGTCGGTTTGCCGCCGTTGGCAGGCTTCGTTGGTAAGTTCGCTGTTTTCGCAGGGGTCGCGCGCGGCTACCTGGCAACCGGCGAAACCTATCTTGCCATCTTGTTAGCGGTGGGCTGCGTGAACACGGCGATCAGCTTGTTCTACTACTTGCGAGTCGTAAAGGTGATGACCATCGATCCTGTCGATGAAGAGACCGCACCGATGCATCGCTCGCCAGGGATCTTACAGCTTGGGTACTTGTGGTGCGTGACGGCACCAGTGCTGCTGTTGATTGTCGGCTGGGATTCGCTGAATGTCTGGATCCAGGCCGCCGTTCGCGGTTTGATTTCGTGATGAATCAAAGGAGTCGCCGCGAATGTTAACTTGGAAACAGATGGAGCTACTCAACCGAGTCGCCGCGCTGCACCATCGTTCGTTGCCAACCTACCTGGCGTATGCCCGGCCGTGGGTCGCGCTCGGGGGCGAAGCGAATGCCCATGTGATCGAAGACATCGCCGCCGATCATCACGATGTGGTCGAACGTGTGTTGGAGGTACTCGAAACGGCCGATCGCCCGGTTTCCCTGGGCGATTTTCCGATGGAGTACACCTCGCTAAACGATTTGTCGCTCGACTTCGTGCTAGGAGAGGTCACGCGGTTCGAACGGCGGCTCCTTCATTCGCTGGAAGACATCGCGACCTGGCTCGATCGCGAAAGTACCGCGACGCGACTGGTTAATCTGGCGATTGGCATGGCGAAGGGGCATCTGCAAAATCTAGCCGAACTGACGAAGAGCTCGTCGAGCCGCTCTGCATCGTAGCGGGTGCTTCTACCTAGGGGCCGTTTTGCGACAGCGGCCGGAACGCTACGATGAACGGCAGCGGTTCTGTTTTTCTGGTCGTCTTAGTGAGTTCTTATTGTGGAATGGTTTGATACCCACGCCCATTTGTTTGAAGAAGCGATCCTTTCGCAAATTGACGATGTGCTCGATCGTGCGGCCCAGGCCGATGTCAAAACGATCGTAGCGGTGGGGACGACGCTGGAAGACAGCCGGACCTGTATCGAACTGGCGGAGAAGTATCCGCAGATCTATGCGTCGGTCGGGATCCATCCCAACCACAGTGCCGAGGCGCAGCCTGGCGATCGCGAAAAGGTTGAAGAGCTGATGTCGCATCCCAAGGTGGTGGCGATCGGCGAGACCGGGCTCGATCGTTATTGGGACTTTGCTCCGTTCGATCTGCAAAGAGAATACTTGGATTGGCACGTCGAAAAGTCGCGGCAGTATGGGAAGCCGCTGATCATTCACATGCGTGAGTGCGAGCAAGACATTGTCGATTGGCTGGAAGCCTCGAAGGCGGACGGTCCACTCAACGGGATTCTTCACAGTTACACCGGCGATGCCAAGCTGGCCGAACTAGGTGTCGACTGTGGCATGCATATCAGTTTCGCAGGCATGCTCACCTTCAAGAGCAACCAGGTTCTGCGTGATGTGGCCAAGACCATTCCGGCCGAGCGATTGCTGGTGGAAACCGATTGCCCATACCTCAGCCCAGAGCCTTGTCGCAAGCAAAGGCCCAACGAACCGGCGTTAGTGGTGCATACGGGAAGTTGCCTGGCGTATGAACGGGGACTCGATCCTGCAGAGATGGCTCAGCAAACCACGGCTAATGCGAAGAAACTGTTTGGAATTGCCGAGGCGTAGTCAGCGGAACTTGGCTGGCCTCGGTTGAGAGGTGAGCCCCCTACGGTAGAATACCGGTAACGCACACCTGATTTTTTGCACCCAATACCCCCAGGAAGAATTTCTGATGGTTAAGACCGCAAGCACCATGCTTCCCTTGGGAACGCAGGCCCCCGACTTCTCGCTGTTGAATGTCGACTCGAAGACGGTCTCGCTTTCCGACTTTGCCGACGCCAAGGCATTGGTCGTGATCTTCATGTGCAATCACTGCCCGTTCGTCAAGCATCTGGCACCAGCCCTGGCCGAGTTCGGTCGCGAGTGTCAGGCCAATGGCGTTGCCGTGGTTGGCATCAGCTCGAACGATGTCGCCAACTATCCGGACGACTCGCCAGAACAAATGGTGCACGAAGCTGAAAACCGTGGCTACACGTTCCCTTACCTGTACGATGAAGATCAAAGCGTTGCTCAGGCCTACAAAGCTGCCTGCACGCCAGACTTTTATGTCTTCGATAAAGATCAGAAGCTGGCTTATCGCGGTCAGTTCGACGCCAGCCGTCCTGGGAACGACGTGCCTGTGACCGGCGACGATCTGCGTAAGGCTGTTCAGGCGGTCGCCGCTGGTGAACCAGTGCCAGAACCACAGATGCCAAGCATCGGCTGTAACATCAAGTGGATTGCTGGGAAGGAACCTTCCTACTTCAATCCAGCCGGTACCGCTTAGTTCCTGGCGAACTAATTTGCTGCCGATTCCGCGGAACCAGCGGCCTTGGATAGTCGAGCACCTTCAGAAAGGATGCGGACCATCTCGGCCGCTGATCCTGTTTCTTGGAGAAGCTTTCGCTGCTGGTCTGCCCAACTCGGCCGATTGGCAATCACATTGCAGTGCTCAAGCTGATCGAGGCACTGCAACCGTTTGGCGAGCGGCGAAAGCGTTTCGACCAGACGCCGCGTCATCTGCGGAACGGTCTCGACTTCAAACGAGTACGAGTTCACCAGCCGGGCCGACGTGCCGAACCGCGCTGCTCGCCATTTGTTCTGGCGGACCATCATCGGATGGCAATCGTATTGATAGGCCCCTTCGTCGATCTCTCGCGAGAGATGCACGATCAAGCACTGGGTCATCGCGGTCAACGCCATGACATCTTCCAGGCTGCCAGGCATATCACAGATGCGAATCTCGACAGTGCCGAAGTTATGATGCGGGCGAACGTCCCACCAGATCTCGCGAATCGTGTTGATGAAACCGGTATCGACCATGTGATTCACGATCCAGACGTATTCGCTCCAGTTTCGCATTAATGTCGGAATGCCAGCGGTCGGCAAGCCTTCCATGATCTTGCTTCGGTGCGAAGAGAGGCCTGTGTCGCGACCTTCCCAAAAGGGGCTGGATCCTGAAAGCGAAAGGAGCAGCGGCACGTACTGTAAAATACGCTCGCACAGCATCACCGCTTTATCGCCTGACTCTACCCCGACATGAACGTGCAGGCCTTGGGTAACCAGACGGCGAGCCATCTCTTGCAGCAGCTCGAGCAGATCGAGGTAACGCTGGTTCTCGGTGACGTTTTGATCTTTCCACAGCGAGAACGGATGCGTGGCAGCCCACCAAAGTTGAACGCCCAGCTTGTCCATCACTCCTTCGATCCGCTTGATCTTGGCGGACAAGTCGTCCTCTGCTTCAGCGACGGTCTGACAGATGCCGGTATTGATTTCCAGGCAGCACTGCATCAGCTCGGGCTTGTACTGCGTGCGAAGGTCTTCCGGCAACTCGGCCAGAATGTTTTGCACAGCCGAGCGAAGCTCCATGGTCTGGCTGTCGATCACGCCCAGTTCTAATTCGACGCCGAGTGTGGGGTAGTGGTTGGCGCGAAATTCGATTTTCGACATGGGGTCGTCCTCGCCTTAGGTCGAATCGGGATGAGTAGTCGTTCGAGGCTGCAGCAGTTGTTGGCTCCAACGCGAACCTGGCTCAAAGCAAGCGACCGCGCTACGGGCCAACAGGTTCGCTCCGAAGGGAAGCACGCGTTCGTCGATGTCAAATCGCGTGCTGTGGAGCATGGGCCATGTATCCGACCCCGGCGTTGCACAGCCGAGCCGGAGCATTGCCCCTGGGATGTGATCCAGGTAAAACGCAAAGTCTTCGCCGCCCATGCTGGCTCGCGGAACTTCGTGCACGCCAGGCATGCCGGTGATTTCGACACAGGTCTCTTTCAGCAGATCGATCACGTTCGAGTCGTTCCGCACCGCATCGGTACCGAGTTCGAAGCTGACTTCCATCTTGGTTTGTGTCGCCATCGAGATGCCGTCGGCGATACGGTGGATGTGATTGATCGTTTCGAGCCGGGTCTGGGGAAGCAAGGTGCGAAGCGTACCTTGCAGCTCGACCGTTTCCGGGATGACGTTGGGGCTCGAGCCGCCATGGATCTGGCCGAAACTAACCACGACTGCTTCGTGTGTGTTGGTCACGCGCGGAAGCGTCAGGTAGATGGTGTTAACAAGCTGCGCGGCGGCAGCGATCGGATCGTTGGCTTCGTAAGGCCGAGCGCCATGGCCGCTGGAACCATGAATGCGAATACGGATCTCTTCGCAACTGGCCGTGAGTTCGCCCTTGCGAAAACCAACCTTGCCAAACGGAAGGCCCGGTTCCATATGGGTCGCGAAGATCGTCGAGACATCTTCCAGTGCCCCGGCTTTAATCATCGCCTTGGCTCCGACGCAAGTTTCTTCGGCCGGTTGAAAGATGAAGCGGGTGCGAATCGGCCAGGGAAGTTCATCCTTCTTGGCCATTGCCTGAAGAGCTTGAGCGGCACCTAGCACCAGCGTGGTATGGGCATCGTGACCGCACGCGTGCATCACGCCATCGACTTGGCTGCAGTAGTCGACCGACTTGCTGTCGTGGATTCGCAGAGCGTCGATGTCGGCACGCAGCGCAATGGCGGTGCTGCCTTCGCCGTCGAATGTATCGAGGTCGGCGATGACGCCTCTGCCATCGGGACCCATGCGAACCGAAAGACCCAGGTCACCTAGAACCTGATAGAGCAACAGGCTGGTCTGGAACTCTTCGCCCGAGACCTCAGGGTTGCGATGGAGATTGCGACGGAATTCGATGAGATGATCGCCAAGCTGGTCGATCTCCGCACTAAGTCGCGATTGCCAGGCTGTCATGCTGCGGGGACTTTCCTTACAAAATCGGCGGACGACGGTACTCCAATCCTACCATGCAATTGGAGTACCGTTCATTACCAATTTGGCTTGGAAGCCGGTCCCGCTCTAACGGGCGGTTTAGCCGTCGACGAACTCTGGCGTGATCAATTCCGGAATGGCACCCAGTTCGTAGCCTTCCTTCAGGAAGCGGGTGACCGATTCACGGCCCTTGTCGCCGAAGTCGATCGTCCAGTCGTTGACATACATGCCAACAAATTTGTCGGCCAACTGGTTGTCGAGACCGCGACCGAACTGCAAAGCATATTCGAGGGCTGGCTGACGATGTTCCAGGCCGTAAACGATGCTTTCCTTCAGCAGACGCGTGACGTCTTTGATCACTTCAGGACCGAGATCCTTGCGGATACCGTTGGCACCCAGTGGCAATGGCAAGCCATCGGTACGATCGTGCCACCAGACGCCCAGGTCGACGATCAACTGGCAGTCTTGGCGTTCGTAGGTCAACTGACCTTCGTGGATGATCAGACCGGCGTCGATCTGCTTGCCTTGGTATTCGCCTGCTTCGGTGACGTCGATGATTTCGTCGAAAGGAACGACGACGTGCTCGAACTCTTGGCCGAGGTACATCCGCAAGGCCAGGAACGCCGAGGTGAGCGTGCCAGGAACGGCGATCGTCTTGGTCTTCAGTTCGTCCTGAGTGAACTGCTGCTTGGCGATCACCATGGGGCCATAGTTGTCCCCCATGCTGGCACCACAAGCGCAGATGGCGTATTTGTCGTGCAGGTGAGCGTAAGCATGGATGCTGATCGCGGTCAGTTCCAGTTCGCCTGAGAACGCACGGCGATTGAGGGTCTCGATATCGACCAGTTCATGCTCGAACCGGTACTTGCCGGTATCGATCTTGTCGCAGGCCATTGCGTAGAACATGAAGGCGTCGTCCGGATCGGGGCTGTGCCCGACGCGGATCAGTTGTTTCTCGGCCAAGATTCTTAGTCCCTGGTTGGGGTGGAAATTGGAAAGCGAAACCATCCATTGTTGCGTGGATCAGCGTTTTCCATCAACCAGGGAACCGCCGCGATTCCCCCCCAATAACACCCCTTTTCCGGGGCAAGCCTGGAGAAACAGGCGTTTTAGGCGTCGAACGAAATGCCGCTACCACCACCAGAGTAGTAGTCGGAGCCAGAATCGTAGCCGTAAGAGCTTTGCGGACGCGTCGGTGCGTCTTCTTCTTTGACGTCGAGCGAGCTCATAATTTCTTCCGCATCGGACGAGGTAATTTCACGTTCGGCCTCGCTCGGACGCTCTGGAGCGTCGGGCATGATGCGGCAAAGCTCTTCCCAGGTCTCGCGTTCTTCGTTCAGAACTCGCAGGACCCCTTCCAGACGCGAATAGTCATTGGCCGCGTGCAAGTCGCTCAGTTCCTGAAACAGGAACAAATAGATGCCCGCCACCCTTCGCAGCAGCTCGCTGCCGTCAGGCTTCATGTTGCAGAGAATCTGAGCAATGATCTCGCGACAACGCGCCAGTCGATCCCAAGCCTCTTCCGGTTCCTTCTGTTCATGTAACTGCTGCGCTTGATAAGCGAAACGGATCGCTCCGTTGATCATCATCAGTTGCAGTTTTTGAGGAGTTGCCGTGAGGACTTCGGTTTCAAGATAGCCGTCGGTCGATTCGCTGTGAAAGCTCATGGTCACTTCTGGGCTTGGGCAATGAAAGACTAGCGGGTCTACGCCTGTTATCGACCGACGCGTGCGTGAACGTGCAGCGAATCACCTAGGGGTGCGGTTTTTACGTTCCGTCAGGCGAGATATAAGAGATGCCGTTGATGGCAGTTAAGTTGCTTTGCAGCTTGCCAATTGTGGTTTCGAGGTTATAGAACTGCTCGAGCAATTGCTTCGAGCGACGTTCCAGTCGCTCGGTCATCGCCTTAATGCGATCGGTGTTGACGTCGGCTCGCGCTTGCAGCGTTTGAGCACGACTCACCAGCAGCGAACGCCCAGCACCTGCGAAGGTTTCAGTCAGATCGAATACCTTCTTCGCAAAGCCAGTCGTTTCCTTCAGGAAGAAGTTCTCGACCGCGTCAGGATCTTGTTCGAATGCCGATTTGAGCTTCGTGGAGTTAAAACTCAGCTTGCCGGTGTCGTTGAACTCGAAGCCGAGTTGTTCTAGCGACTGGAATTTACCGAGACCGGCGAAGCGGGAGGTAATCAGGTTGCCCAGTTCGGTATCGATACGGAGCGCTTCATTCGAACCGAAAAGCACGCCGGTGCTGTTGTCCGATTCGTTGAAGAACGTATGCTCGTCGAGCTTGGAACGGAGGGCGTTGTATTGATCGACGAATTCTTGAGCCGCCTTCACTAGCGGTTCGTCCGAGACCGCCACGTTCACGTTCACAGCGGTAGTACTGGCCTGGTTGACGGTCAGCGTGACTCCGTCCAGCACGCCGGTAAAGCGGTTTGAGCTGGAAGAGGTCAGAATCCCGGCCGAAGCGTTGCTCGTCGAACCGAACAGCAGCAGTGCGTCCTGGGCTTCGACGATCTCCTCGAACGAGAACTGTGAATCGCTCGAATCGAGGATTACACGTCCCTTCTCACCAGATTGGGTACTCACCAGCGACAAGCGATACGGAGTCGAGCCACTGCCAGTGTTCAGGGAGGTGGCCGAGATCCCGACGTCGGCGTCGTTGATCTTATCGATCAAGTCTTCCAACGTGTCGCCCGTCTCGATCTCAATGGTCGTGACTTCCGAGCCTTCCAGCACGTAGCGATTGACGCCGTCGATCTCTTTCTCGACGCCAGTCCCCAGCAAGCCGAGCCCTTCGGCGGTCTTGGTCGAACCACCTTCGGTAACCGTCAGTTTGCCAGACCCGGTCGACTTGTCGATCAGCACGATCCCGTCGCCATTGTCGTTGATGCGAGCCTCAACGTTGAGCGTCAGTTCCGAGTTGATCAGGTCGATCACGTCGCCGATCGTTTGGATGTCTTCGGTATTGGTCAGGTCGAACAAACGCGTGTTGCCGGTGCTGTTTTTCACCAGGAACTTGCCTCGTTCGATGCCGCTGCCACCCTTAAGGTCGTCGAGCTTCGTGTTCTCGTTGACGAACTGACGGTGCAGGCTGCCCGAGTTGGTTGTCAGCTCCGACGAATCGTGTTCGATCCCCAGTAGGTCAGCCGTATTGGTTGCGTCGGCACTTTGGATGACGAAGTTACTGGCGAACGCACCACTGTTATCGGTGATCGAGATCCCGTTGCCAGCCGGGTTCAGCGTTGCCTCGACCGCGAGGCCAGAACCATTGATCAGTTCCAGGATGTCTTCCACCGTTTCCGCGCCTGAGAGATCGACACTGGCCGAAGCTCCGCTACGGTCGGTGATCGAAATGGAGCCGAGCGTTCCCAGGCCATTGCCCCCACCCAGCGAGGTGAGCAGCGTTGTCTTCAGGCCAGCTTGCAGGCGACGACTGGTGATGGTACTTCCCGATGCCGAACCGGTCAGGCCTAGGTCTTCGGCAGTCGAGCTGTCGTTGATGCTACTGACCGAGAAGGTGCCGCCGTTATCGGTACTGAGATCGAGCAGCTCAATGTGATCGCCATCGGCACTTAGTTGAGCCCGTAGCTTGGAAGGATCCGCAGCGTTGATTGCGTCGATCAATTCCCCCAACGTCTGAGGTTCCGACTCTTCGGAAGCAGCCCCTTTCGTCGTGGTGCCGGTGGCGGTCGCGTTGACGATCCGGTCGCCGGTGGCACTGGCCGGTTTGCCGGCGGTGAAGTAGGCAGCCACCGAAGTGTTGCCGTTCAAGGCGGCCACGACATCTTGAGCGGTCGTGGCACCTTCCGCGATGCGGACCGTGATGGTCTTGGCTTCCTGGTCGAACTCAACGACTTCGCTGCCCTGAGTCACGGCTCCGTCGGCAACGTAGCTCAAGGTATAGCCGTCGTAGTCGGCCCCTTTCACTTTGGCGGTCAGGTTGACCTGGCCATTGGCGGAGTCGTTGGAAGTGGTAGCCGAGGACTGCTGCACCCCGCCGGCGGTGACACCGGTGTCGGTGACATCGACCAGGCCGCTTCCGTCGCTGCCAGAGCCATTCGAGGCCGAGAACAACGCACTGGCGGTCGGGTCGTTGTTGATCGCGTCGATCACATTCGTGCCGGTGCTGTTGCCGGCGTCGATGTGAATCGTCAGCGTCTTGTTGCCTGGATCGGAGTCGTCGTAGACCACCGTTTCCGAACCAGCCGTCACGCCAGCGTCATCCACGAAGACGATCGTCACGTCGTCGTAGTCGCCCCCTGCGGTCGCAGCGGTCAGCGTGATCGCGGCGTTCGGATCGACTGAGGTCGTCGTCGCGGTCGCATTGGCGGTGGTGGCCGATGTGGTCACGCCATCTTTGGCAGGATCGATGATGCCACTGCCGGTACCGCTGTTCACCGTATTGGCGGTGAAGTATTGGCTGGCGGTTGGATCGTTGGCCAAGGCAGTGATGATGTCGGACGCGGTCGTCTTGCCGGAGTCGATCTGGAAGGTCAGCGTCTTGCCGGAGCCATCGAAGACGACGCTCTCGTTGCCCTTGGTGACCGAGGCGTTGTCTTCAAAGATGATCTGCACGCCGTCGTATTCGCTACCGCTGAGAACGGAAGTGAAATTGAGCCGGGCATCGCTAGGTGTTAGCGAGGTGGTGGCGAAATCTTCCGGTGCGGCGGCACTGCCAAGATCGATTTCGAGGGTGGTGCCATCCTTCAACGCGACGGACAAGTCGGCTCCGTTGCGATTGCTGCTGATGCCGTTTCCGTCGTTGAGCTGCGAAAGCTGCGTGTTGGTGTGCAGACGCAGGATGTCGTTACCAGTCGCCGAATCGGAGGCCGTATTGATGCCCGCCAGGCCAAGGTCGGTAGCCGTGCTTCCGCTGCCAACCCCTTGGACAATCAGATTCGACGTCGTCTGACCCGAAGTGTCGGTCAGCTTGATGCGGTCGCCATCGACCGAAGCGGTGACCTGGATATCGTCGTTGCTATTGATGGCATCCAAAACGTCGTCGATCGTCTGCGCATAGCTCAGGTCAATCGCGGCACTCGAACCACTGCGGTCGGTGATGCGGATCTTGCCGCGCTGAACCCCCTGGCCGCCGTTCAAAGCGTCGAGGGAAACGCCATCGTCGAGTTTCGGTCCGTGGCTGATTTCGAACTTACCAGGCGTCAACGCTTGCGTCAGCGAGGCGACGCCGGAGCTTAAAAGCTGCTGCGACTGGGCCGTTCGAATCGGAGTGAATTGGTAGTTGCCAGCTTTGGGGGTACCGGTAACCGTGGTCGACAAGAACGTCGTGTTCGCACTGGTCGCCTTGGTGGTATTGAATAGAGAGCTAGCTTGAAACTTTTTCGCAGTGAACTGGAAGCTCAGAACCGAAGCGGTGAGTTCCGCGATGGCGCTCGCTTCGTCGTTGATCAATTCGGTTCGCGAAACCAGCAGATCTCGCGGTTGGGCTTCGACCTCGATTAATTGTTTCACCGTTTCCGTAATCGGAATGCCGGTAATGAGACCGTTTGTTGCCTGAATGCCAACCATGAAACTTCACTGTGATGGGTGAGCCGAAGCTCACGCAATAGGACTGCACAGGGCGTCCGCGCGTATTCGTGTTATCGACCACGAAACGACAGCGACTGGAGGAATTTTCCGGTTAGGTAAAATCGTCGGCTGCTTAGGGGTGAACGTAAAAACGCCCGGCCTTTGGGGGCCGGGCGTCTTCTACTTCTAAACTATAGCCCGAGGTCCCCGTTATCGGAGGAGACTCAGAACATTTTGCGGGTTCTGGTTGGCGATACCCAACACCGAGGTACCCGACTGGACCAGAATCTGCGAGCGAGTCAGCTTGGCCGATTCCGCGGCGAAGTCCGCGTCACGGATCGAGCTTTCTGCTTCGGTCAGATTAGCCAGCGTGTCGTTCAAGGTGTAGATATTCGATTCCAGAGTCGTCTTCTGGAAGGCACCCAGTCGACCGCGAAGCTGCGTGATGACCGAGATCGTTTCGTCAACGATCTTGGCTGCACCACCAACGTCGGCAGTCAGGCTCTTGTTGCCACCGGAACGCAGCTCGAACAAGCGGCCGCTGACGCCACCCAGAGTCGCCGTGCTGACGCTCTGAATACCGAGGCGAGCCTGCTGGTTGCTGACCACGTCTGGACCGAGTTGGAACAACGCACCACCACCAGAGATCTGGAAGTTGTAGGTCGAGCTGTCCGAGACACCCGAATTCACCGAGAAGCTCAAGTCGAGCGAAGAGGTGTTGATCGAGGCCTTCAAACCGTCGCCGATTGCCTGGATACCGTTGATACGGACGTTGACGTCCTGGCCTTCCGAACGATCGGTGGCGTTGCCATCGACGTCGGTCAGGTTGAACGTACCGCTGAGAGCCTTCACGCTGACAAAGCTGTCCGAACCGAAGCGGGTAGCACGGAAGGTGAGGCCCGTGTTTTCCAGGTCCGAGTTGCCTTGCAGAGCGGCACCGTCGGTGCTGCCGTTATCAACCACACCACCGGTCAGGGTAGCCGTGTCATCAACGGTGACCACACCACCACCACCCGAGACAATAGCACCGGTAAACAAGCCGGCGATGTCTGCGTCGTAGTTAGGGTCGGCCGAGTTGAAGATGTCGGCGATGTTCTGAGCCGTCGTTGCACCTTCATCGATGAAGAAGGTCAGCGTCTTGTTGGCGGCATCGTATTCGGCACGTTCATCCGTACCGGCGGTGACCGTACCATCGGCGACGAACTGCACCTTGACATTGTCGAACTCTTCGCCACCGTTGATTGCGGTGAAGCTGAGCTGTGCGGTCTGGCCATTGACCGAGAAGGTCGTGCCAGCAGCCTGAGCGTCTTCCAGTTCGGTACCGCTGGTGCCAAACGTGATGTCTTCGGTCGAAACAGCCAGAACGCCCGACCCATCGCTACCGCCAGAGTTGGTAACGCTGATGCCACGATCAGTCAGGTAGTTCAGCGTGTTGGTCGCTTCGGTCGAGTCGCTGATGAACTGGCTAGGATCATCGAAGAAGGCGATCAGGTCGTCCGCCGTGGTCTTGATGATACCGTTTTCGTCCGTTTCCAGGTTGACGATCAGCGTGCCTTCCGAGACAACACCGCCCGTCGTGTCGACCGATGCTTCAAAGTTGGCGATCGTGACCACACCGGCACCGGTGCTGGAACCGAAGTTGTCGGCACCGAAGTAATCGCTGGCGTAGGTGTCGTTGTTGAGTGCATCCACAACGTCCTGAGCCGTCGAAGTACCATCGTTGATGTACAACTTCAGGGTCTTGTTTTCTTTGTCGAGGACCACGTATTCGTCGCCGTTACCAGCCAGGTCGGTATCGTCGACAAACGAGATGGTGTAGTCATCGTATTCGCTGCCCTTCAGCTTAGCCGAGACAGTGAACGATGCGTTGGCATCGTCGCTCTGCAGCGTAGCCGACGACAGACCTTCGACGCGTGGGTCGGTGGTCGTGTCGATGCTCAGGCCGGTGCCTGGGTTCGAGACGAAGCGAATGTTCGGAGCTTCACCAGGTGCCAGGAACTGCAGACGGTTGTTCTGTTCAGCAACGCCCGAGTAAGCGAAGTCGCTGAATTCCGAAACGACACCGTAGCCGTTGTTGCCAGCTTCAAGCGAAGCGGTGACTTTGTCATTGCCAGTGGCATTGTTGATGGCCGTGACAACGTCGTTGGCGGTTGCGATCACGTCGCCACCGTCAACACCACCTGCGAAGGTGCCAGCAGCACCAGCCGAGGCAACCACACCCGCACCCGTACCACCGGTCGTTTCGACCAGAGCTGCGGTGAACAGTTCCGAGACCTGATCGTTGACGGCGGTGTTGTTGATGGCGGTGACCAGCTGAGCAGCGGTCGAGGTAGCTGCCTTGTGGATCGTCAGCGTACCAGCGTCTTCGTCGAAGTCGACCGTTTCCGCACCAGCGGCACCGTCGTTCGCGAAGATAACCTGGATACCGTTGAAGTCAGCACCCTTGATGTTGGCCGTGATGGTGAAGTCGTTGTCCGTACCGGCGTCGTCGACGGTGACGGTTGCGGCTTCGTAGTCACGAACACCCAGAGCAACTTCGATCTTGGCTGGATCGTCACCGACAGCTTCGGTGTAGGTTGCACTGGTGGTCGAGCTGGTGCCCTTGACGTACTTCACGCGGACGTCGCCAGCATCGAAGCCAGCATCGTTAGCGGTGAGCAGGACGTCGTTGTTCTCGCCGAAGCTCGAAGCGACGATGGTACCCTTGGTAGCAGCCGTTTCGACAACAGCTTCCACGCCGGTAGCGTCCGAGACCAGGTTGACGGCCGAAGCGACTTCTTCGATGGTCGAACCCTTGGCGAAGTTGAATGCTTCCGTACCGTTGCCGCCGCCAATTTGCAGCACGAGATCTTCAGCGATGGCACCGAAGTTGTAGTTGAGCTGACCACGGGTCGCTTGCTTGACGACGTTGACCTCGACGCCGATCGCACTGAACGAACCAAAGTTGGCTTGATCGATACGCAGACCTTCAATCGCCGAGTTGTCGACGTTGTCGGTGATGAAATCCAGGTTACCGTCCAACAGACGCTTGCCCTGGAAGGAAGTGATCTGAGCGATACGGTCGATGGCTTCCAGCGACGAGTCGATCTGCAACTGGTTAGCTGCGATCTGGTCTTCGCTCAAAGCACCCGTATTTGCGGCTTCAGAAGTCAAACCACGGATGTCGTTCAACAGCTGGCTGACCTGGCCCAGAGCACTGTCGGCGGTAGCAATCAGCTGGTTGGCACGTTCACTGTTCGTGATCGCCTTTTCCACACTGATGATGTCGCTTCGCAGAGCTTCACTGGCGATCAAACCTGCTGGATCGTCTTTACCGCGGTTAATCCGCAGACCGGTGCTCAGTCGACCCAGTGCGGTTTGCAAGTCGTTATTCGACCGCGCCAAGGTATTCTGGGCAACAAGTGAGCTGACGTTAGTATTGATTCGGGTCATTGTGAGACACCCCTCCTAGTTGAGGACTACGTTTGGTTCCAACCGAGACGGGGAGTCGTGACTCAGCTGGTGCGGCTGCAAAACGCAGCCCCGAAATTTTGGGAACGAACGATTGTCAATCTCGAGTTTGGCCACGCTTTGGGTCGTACGAAGTTCGTAGCCGTTTCTAGGCCTGCCCCGCTTAATGCTTAAGAACCGAGCTAGCTACGTGGTCAGCGCAGCTTGTGCGAGGAATCCGAAACATCTAAATGGGAAGATCGTCACACTTTGACAGTACCTTGAGATAAAGCATTGCTTTTTCATGGGGGTATCACTTCGCCGAAGTTGTTTGCCTTGTCTATTCATCACGGTGCGTACAGTCCGCACGACCGCACATGGATAAACCGTATCCGATCGATGGAGTAAGACGTCAGAAGGCAGCTTTTCGAGCTGTTTTCACGCGTTCGTTAAGCAAGAAAACGCCGCGTTTTACCGAGAGAATCTCGTTGGAAAGAGTATCGCCGACCCTGCGCATTGTCCGCAGGCAAAGCGGATTGGAACCGATCGCAAACATTACGGTTCCTGGCTTCGATCGGCGTGCGGATTGCCGAATGTGCCAACGGCGTTAGGTGGGATAATGCCGTAGGAACCGAGTTTGGCGGGATGATACCAGGAGGCCGCCTGGCAGAATTCAGGAAGTTCGACCTCCTTGTAGCGGATCGCGACTATTTGCGACCCTTCTTCATCATGGCCGTATCTTCCGGCTGCATGCCAGAGGCCTGCATGTTTTCGCGTTTGATCGCTTCATAGACTTCCTGTCGATGGACGGGAATGTCTTGAGGGGCGGCAATGCCCAAGCGAACTTTGTCTCCACGAATGTCCACAATCGTGATGACAATGTTGTCGCCGATCATGATGCTTTCGTCACGGTGCCTCGAGAGTACCAGCATCTCTGGCTCCTTCCTACTTTTATTTCAATCAGGGTATAGGGCATTTGGTGCTTTTAAGATTCCGTCCAGCCCCGAATGACTGTCTTGAGCAGTCGCTCGCCAGCAATGATAGCAGTGCATTGCTATGACTCGACGTGTTGAGTATCGGACACCTAGAGAGACGGATTCAGTTTTCGATCCGCGGATACTGTTCTGACGGCAAGTCCGGATGTTCAAGCACTGCGACGCAGAGGGATTGTTTCAGTCGCAATGACATGCCGCAGAGGCTGTTCGTCGGTCGTAATGACCTGACGGCCCAATTGAAGGGAAAGATTGATCAGCAATGGAGCACGCAGGTTCACCGTCACGAAGTCCTCTTCGCGGCTGACGATCACCAGCACGAAGGTCTCCATTCCGGCGTCAATCTTCAAAGAAGTCGCCTGTTCAGGGCTGATTCGCACCTTGTAAGACGGAATATAGCGACGCGGGCTAACCACCGCGAACGCCAGGCTGGGGTCTTCCAGCGACTGGAGCCAGCCTACCGATTCGTTTCGTTCGTCCGCCAAAATCGCCCATTTGGTGTGATTGTCGAATCCGATCAATCCAGCCGAGAACACGATAACTTCGTCATCGTGAATGTTGAGCTTGCCGAAGCGAGTGGTTTGGATCTCCATGGCCCATTGCGTCCTTGCACGGTCTTGGCGGCTGTCTGGTTAAGAGCGTGGAATCGCCCCGTTCTCTTTATCGACTCTTCGTTTGGCAGAATCCACAAAATCGTCAAAGTCGGATCAGATAAAATCAAGCAAACTGAATTGGTAAAGCTGGCCGGCGGCTTGTAGCGAAGCCTGGAACGAGGCCTGCTTCGCGGTCATCTCGGTAATCGCTTGCACGATATCGACGTCGATTTCGAGTGACAGCGTGCTCTTCAGCTCCAGAATTTCATCTTCGCCGCGTGCTTTCAGCACGTCGACATGCTGGTCCCGGGCACCCAGTTCGCCACGTGTGAAGCTCAGCCGCTGAAGGTCTTCTTCCAGCAGCCCTGCCACACGCGAGACTTCCAGGACGTCTTTGTTTTCGATCGCCTCTTTCAGCCGCAGCAGCGAATTAAAGATCCCTTTGGTCTCCATCGGGTTCACATTTCGGCCCGAAAGGACTTCCGCGGTGCCACCCGAGGTGGTTCCGACCGTCCCGCCTGATTGAATAATGCCTGAGCCGTCGTTGGTGGTGTCGGTGGTGCGATTGACGTAGGCGTCGAAAGTTCCTTCCTGGTCGATCGCGGCGATCACCTGGTTGGCAGTCGTCACGCCTGCCTCGATTTTGACGGTTAGCGTCTTGGTGGCCGAGTTGTACAGTGCACTTGGGGTTCCGCCCGAAAGACTGTCGTCGAGCACGACCGTCACGCCATTCATCCGGGTACCAGGCGTCTTGGCCGAAACCGAGAACGAGCTGTTGAGATGGTTGGGAGAGGCAAACGAGATGTCGGCGGTCGCCGGCTCGGCATCTGCGACCGGCAAACCGCCCGTCGTGCTGGCCAGAACGCCTGTCTGGGTGATTAAGCCGGTGCCAGAGTTCGTGGCGTCTTCGGTCGAGTACAGTTCGGCGTTGAAGGTGCCTTCCGCCTGAATCGCGGCAATGACCGTATTCGCCGAAGTCAACGTCGGATCGACGTCGATGGTCAACTTGCCGGTGGCGGCGTCAAACGAAACCAAGGCCTGGTTGCCACTGGCGACGTTGTTCACGATTTCGACCTGAACGTTGTTATAGGTTGTCCCTGGCTGGCTTGCTGTCAGCTTGAAGGCGTTGTTGACATCTTCTGGCTCGGCGAACTTGATCACTGCCGTCGCTGGGCTGGCATCAGGCGAGTCAGAAACGGTTGTTTCGATTTCACCGGGGGGGATCAGCCCCAGATCGACACCGGCCTGGCTGAGCACCCCTTGCGAAATCGTCAAGCGATTGAAGCCTGGGGGATTGTCGTCGACGATTTCGATCCCGTTGCCGAATTCCGACAAACGGGCGACGATCGCGTTCGCGCCATCCAGGTTCTTCGGATGATTGTTGATCAGGTTCAGCACATCACCGACCGTCTTGGCCGTTGCCAGGTCGATCTCGAGCTCGACACCGTCGTTGCGGGTGATGGTCAGGTCGGTTCCATCGGTGCCATTCACGCCGCGGCCAAAGTTCAGGTCGGAAAGCACCGTGTCCGAAGTAAAGCTGCGGAGACCAAGCTGGGTGGCCGTTTGTCCACCGTTCTCTCCGATCGAAAAGTCTCCGCCGCTTACGTTCGAGCGGACGTTGATGCCATCGCCGGCGGCATTGATCTCGGCGACCAGACCGATCCCAGCTCCATTGAAGACATTCAGCAGGTCTTCAACCGTTTCAACATCTTCAAACGTCAGCGTTGTTGTCTCGTTGCCGTTTTGAATTTGAACACCCGCGTCCGCGTCGAACGTCGTGCCGGAACCGCCGTCAGTTTCGCCGAGAACGGAGACATCGACCGCACCACTCCCGGAAAGGAACTCGGCGGTTGTATCTTTCGGGTCGATCGAAGCGGAAAAGTCTGCCGAGAAAACGGCATCGTCGTTCAAGGCCCGTGCCAAGTCGGCACTGGTTGTCGTGCCTGAGGCGACCTGAACAAAGTACGTGCTGGTATCGCCCCCGGTGTTGCCGGTATTACCAATGGTGCCGGCACTGGCTGTGTTGACCACAGCAGCTGGATTGAATGATTCCCCATTGTCGTTGTCGTATGTGACCGAGAACGTTCCTTCGGCAGCGATGGCGTTCATGATCGACTGGACCGTCGTTTCGTTGCTGTCGTCGATCTGAATCGTCAATCGACGCGTGGTGCCGTCGTCAGAATAAGATGCCGTGGCCGAGTCGCCAATGTCGCCCGAAGCATCAATGACGATCTCGACGTTGTTATAAAGGTCGCCTGCTTGATTGGCGATCAAGGTCAAGTCGTTGCTGCCACCCACCAGCGGAAGCGAGGCTCTGGCTTTTACGGCTTGGGCGGTGACTCCGGTGACTGCGGTGGCGCCATCGTTCGACGAGGCGACAATGCTGGCAGGGTCGTACCCTTCCCCGCTCGAAGTCGGTGTACCGACGGCAAATCGACCATCGGCGGCGATGGCGTTCACCAGCGACTGCAGCGTGGTTTCGTCGCTGTCGTCGACTTGGATCGTAATTGTCGGCACGCCATTCACATCGGTCACGGGACCGATCACGGCGTTGTCGCCGATGTCGTTCGAGGCATCGATGACAATCTCGACACCATCCAGGCTGCCATCGGTCAGGTTCGAGGTCAGCAGCAGGTTGTTGTCCGCCCCGCTAAGTGCGAGCGTGGCTTGAGGACGAAGAAGTTCCGACCCCTTGGTAACAATTTCGTTGCCACGCAAAATGCCCGATCCTGCCTTCAGCAGGTTGTCGTTGACCAATTGAATCTTGGTGCCATTGAGCGATTCGCCGTTGTTGTTGGCTTTGATCAAAATGTCGTTGTTGTCGCCTGGGTACTCGATCACGGCGTTCGACTTGGTGCCCAACAGTTCGGCCACCTTGGTTGTCAGTGTGATGCGCGGATTCAGGTCCTTGCCGACAATTGGGTTGGTCAGATTGCCTTCGGTTTTCAGAATCCCTAATTGAGCGGCAACGCGGCTGCCACCCACTTCGCGGATGGTCAGGTTGCCGCCGCCAGCGTCGTCGATGTCGACGGTTAGCCCAGTATCGGTGACTCGAACCTTGAGTTCTCGGCCGGCCGGAGGATTCGCTTCGATCAGGCGGACCACATCGTCGACCGTGTTGGCCGAGGAAATGTCGATGGTCACGGCTGGCGAGAGCCCGTCTGAGATCTGGAAGCTCCCCTTCTGGATCCCCTTCCCTGCCCTGAGATCGGAAAGTTTGGTCGAACCAGAAAGAACCGGGTTCAAGTCGGTCAGCCCTTTGACTTCCTGGCTGATCGCCCCGAAGGCTTCGTCGCCGTTTACCGTGGTATCGAACAGCAGGTCAATGTCGGCGAAGCTTTGCAGACCGTTCGTATTGCCCAGATACTGGATCAAGCCGTTTTCCAGCGTCTGGTAAGGACGCGTCGTGGTGTTCGAACCTGAGAATAGATACCGACCACGAAACTGCTGATTCGCCAGGTCCATCATCTGCTGGATGGCACGCTCGACTTGTTCGCCGGCAGCGGCCAGCTCGGTGTCCGAGAACGTCGTGTCAGCCAGACGCACTGCCAGGCCTTTGACGTCGTTCAAGGTATTCTGAGCATTCGCCAAGGCCACGTCGGTCGCGGCCAGGTAAGACTGGCTGGTGATGAGGTTGGTTTGGATCTGGGTCTTTTGTTCCAGCAGCGATTGCAGCGTGACACCCCGGATCGCGGCAGGGGCATCGTCACTCAACGAAAGCACGCGACGACCGGTGCTTAACTGCGTTTGCAGTCGTAACAGGTCGAGTTGATCGGACGTCATCTGATTCGTCAGACGCGCCGACAACAAGTAGTCGCTGGTTCGCCCAGTGGGTACTGGAATGATACGTGTCATGGTTCGATTTCCGTGGCCGCGAGGCTGAGCGTTCGCCCAGTATCAAGGACTCGCGACAAAAGGCCCTCCTTACAGGTTGACCAGAATCTCTAACAGTTCGTCGAGCGTGGCAATCATTCGCGACGATGCCTGGAAGGCCCGCTGATACGAGATCATGCGGACCGCCTCTTCATCCAGGTTCACACCACTGACGCCCAGCTTCTGCCCTTCCAGCGTGTCTTTGAACACGCGGAAACCTTCCGTGATCCCCGTGGTCACAGCGGACGATTGGGCCACGCTCCCAACCATGTCTTTGTAAAAAGTCGTAATCGAAGTGCCACTGATCGAATCGAGGGCACGATCGGCGAACGCCGCAAGTTCAACCGCGTTGTCAGTATCGATTCCGATCCCCGATTTACTCGCCGCGAACTTCGAGGGATCGGTGCTAACCAGTTCGCTCACACCCAGATCGAGGGCCGAACTACCAGTGAAAAAAGTACCAATCCCCAGGGCTGCCAAGGCACCGCTAGTATCGTTCGCAAAGGCGAACTCGATGTTGGGTTGGTCCGCTTCGATATGCAATTGCCCT
This sequence comes from Bremerella cremea, assembly GCF_039541315.1. GTDB lineage: Bacteria > Planctomycetota > Planctomycetia > Pirellulales > Pirellulaceae > Bremerella > Bremerella cremea. The sequence continues at coordinate 224,881 of NZ_BAABFZ010000004.1, forward strand.
TCCAGGCTGATCGTAGCCGAGATGCCGTCGATCGCGTCGAGCTGCGACCGTAAGCCTTCCAGCGACGTATCTTCATTCGTGCCATTCAGCTTAATGAAGATGTCGTGCGTCTCGGTCACGCCGGTCTGACGATTCAGGAGCTTGACCTGGAACGAGCCGTTCTCAGGCGTGAACGGCAAGCCGACCTGATCGAGTGGTTCGGTCAGCGAGTCGGAATCGACGAAGTGTTCGGCATCGATCGAGTCGTAACCGGTCAGACCCTGACCACTGCTGAAAACCTTGTTGAACTCGAAGGCAAACGACTTGGCAAACGTATCCAACTGGTTCAGGAAGTTCCCCAGGATGTGATCACGCGAGTTGACCAGCCCTGCCAGTTTGCCGGTGTCGGATTGAATAGGAGACTCGAAGTCTTTGATTTTGACATCGACGAAGTTATTGCCGTCGCCGGTCTCTTCGTCGGCGTAGACTTCGCGGGCAATGCCATCGAGCACCAGGTATTCGCCCCCGGCAAACACCGAAACCGAGCCATTTTCCTGTTCGACGGCCCGGACGCCGATCAGTTCCGAAAGAGCAGTCAGCTTCTGTTGGCGTTGATCGCGGAGACCGACGGCGTCGCTCTTGGTGACGCCACCTTCCATGTTCGTGATCTTTTCGTTCAGATCGGCGATATCGGCCAGAAGGCCGTTGATATCGGTTGCGGCGTTACGAATGCGATCGTCGGTATCTTGCTGAACCTTCTGCACACGCTCGTACAGACGGGTGATGTCCTGGGCGAGGGTCTCGCCGCGCAGGATCGTCAGGTTTCGCACACCCAAGTCTTCGGGCTGGTTGAGGATATCGTTGATCGAGCCGAAGAAGTTGTTGATCGAGGTACTCAGGTCGGTATCGCTGAGTTCGCCAATGAGGGCATCGAGCTGTGTGTAGGTGTTTTCTTCCGCTTCGCCTTTGGCCAGATCGCTCCGCGAGCCACGCAGGCGTTCTTCCAGAAACTGGTCGACCTGCTGGACAATGGCGGTGACTTGAACACCAAGGCCCAGACGTAGATTACCTACGGCCTGCGTCGGCGCAGGCGTATAGATAACACGCTGCCGGAGGTAATCCGGAGTGTTGACGTTGGCAATGTTATTCCCGGTGACTTGCAACCCGATCTGGGCTGCCTGCAGGGCATTGCTGGTCTGTTGTAAGGTGCTAAATAGAGACATCCTTGTTACCTCGCTCGGCTAGCCGCGATAGCACGGCCTAAGCATCCTGGTCCACCAGGGTCCCACCCTGATTCGAGGCATTCTCCGCTTCATATGTCGGTTTAATCTTTCCCCCCGTCGCAATGATTTGTAGCAATTGCGAAAGATGTAAGACGGTTTGCTGGGCTAGCACGAAGTTGGTCAGCGTTTCGTTCTGAATATGCCGCATCGCATCCTTCGCATTGTGAGCCTTCTGCGCCAACTCGCTACTTTCGCCATCAGTGAAGACCTTGGCGAGTGAATGCAAGCTATCTGCTGGCAACCCTTTGCCACGAGCGTTTTCGAGCAGCACCTTGCGCGAGTCTCGCAGGTTGTCGAGTCGCTCGACGAGGGCCTGTTCGCTCTCGGCCGTTTGTTGCATCGCTTCCAAGTCATTCGCGACCATCTGCTGCCGTTTCAGGTGCAGCACACTCAGCAGGTCGGACTGAACGTCAGAAAGCTCTTGCAGAAACGTGGCTGTTTCCCGCTCGAGATCGATAGCCAGAGGCGTTTGAATTTCGGCGGTGGTAGTCATCGGGGCAGTCATAACAGCTAAAAACCACTGATTGCGGAGTGGGACGTAGTGGGAACTAAATGGACAGATCGAGTCGCGACATGGCGGCCGAATCGGTCTCGTTGCTCTGGGCCTGGTTGCGACGCTGCAGTTCTTCCAGTTGACCGATCGCCTCTTGGGCTTCTTCGGCAGTGGAAGTGTTGGCAGCGGACGACTGGCCCGCATTCATGTTGGCGGTGAACAACTCGAACATTGGGTCCGAGATCTGTTCGGCACTGGCTTCCGAGATCTCGCTGACCAGCAACTGATCGAGCTGCGACTGGAACACTTCTTCGGCTCGGCCACCATGGAAGTACGCTGGCTTGCCGGTTGATTCCCGCATGCTCTTCAGCATTTGGCCGAACATCGATTCGCCCACGAACTGATCGAACTTCGCACGAAGCTGACCGTCGGCGGCCTGATTCGAGTTGGTCGGATTAAGCGAGGTGACGTTCATGGGATCGGAAAACCTGGGGAAGGATGGTTCGAGCTAGTCGCAGTCTCTAGTTGATGTAAATCAGTTCGCCGTAAACTTTGCCCTGGTGATGCAGTGCTTCGACGATGTCGATGATGTCTTCGGCCGGCACTTTCAAAGCGGTGAGGGCGTCTTCCAGGTCTTTCAGACGAGTCGCGTACTGCTTCTGAGTGTCGATCGAAACAAACTTCGATGCTTCCGGGTTGGCCGTTTCAACCTTGATGCCGTTGTGGTTGATCACTACCGGGCCGATTTCGACATCGCTGCCGATCACAATCAGGTTCTGATAGCGGTTGATCACCACTTTGTTATTCAGCAGGCTGTCGACGATCGGCGTCTCCATCAAAATCGAGACAAAGAAGACCGGCTCTTGCTTGTATTGCGGTGGGATCGTGACTTCGATTGTCTTCTGATCCAAAGCTCGAGCGATCTGGCCACTGTTGCCACGGCTGATGTTCTGTTCGAGATTGTTCACGCCGAAGACGATTTCCTGGGCCATTCGCCAATCTTTGTGGCCTTCTTTGATCACCAGGAACACCTTGCCGTCGGCGGTGACGAATGGATTGCGAATCGTGCGTTCGATACGGCAACCCTTCTGGACGTAACCGCGAGTTGGAATCTTGTCTTGGTAGAGCTGAACTGCACCGCTGGCCAAAGCCCAGACCGTCTTGTCGTGTGGGTTCGGGCCTTGCAGAGTCGAGATGGCGAGTGTGCCACCATCGAGGCTTTTGGCCGAGATCGCACTCACTTCGCAGTCGATGAAGTCGCCTTCTTCCGCACCCTCGGCAGGCACATTGGCTCGCACGATCACCAGGGCGGTGTTCTTGACGTTCTTCAGTTCTTCCGGAGTGTATTCGCCACCAACACCATTGCCCGAGTTGCTGCCCATGTGTTTCAGCATCAGGGCGAGGGCAGCGTGAGTTGGCGTCGAGTTCGCGTCGCCAGTGCCCTTCAAACCGACCACCAGGCCAACGCCTTGCAGGTAGTTCCCTTCCTGACCTTTGACACGCACGAAGTCGGACAAAGGACGGTTGATCTGGAATCGCTGCGAATCGATCGAGCTGTACTGGCTGCGAGCGACTTGAGCTTCAGCCGAACGGCCTGCCGAAAACAACAGGGCGATGGCGATCAGCAGGGTCAGCATGTGAGTCGTGATTTTGTTCATGGCGTTTTCCTCGCGTGCGGTTGGATTAGGGTTTAGAACCAGTGGACTTTGTCCCACAGGTTCAGTAACCAGCCGCGGCGATATGCGTCGCGAACCGAGCCCTGATCTTCCTTGGTGATGGTCAGATCAGCCAGGTGTTCACTCAGGACCGTGTTGCTTGGGTTGATGTCTTCCGTGCGGCAGGTGCCACGCAGGTGATAGATCCAGATTTCGTCGTTGACGGTGATTGTCTTGCGGGCTTCCAGCTTCAAGGTGCCGTTCGGCAGGATCTCTTGAACTTCGGCGGCGATCGTGAACTTGAGGCCTTCAGTCGTTTCCATTTCGGCCTGCGATTTCAGACGCTGGTTGAGCGTGCCGACGATTCGTGGATCGCCATCGGCTTGCACGGCTGGCTTGATCGAATCGAGCCCATCCAGGCGAAGCCAGTCAGTCAGAATAGCCGCGTACTGGCCACTCTTCTTGCGATCGATTTCGCCGTCGGAGAAGGCCTGCGAACGTTCGTCGACGCGGATATGAATCAGGTCGTGAACTTGAACCTGGCGAGGTGGTGGCAATTCGCGGTAGTACCAGCTCATGTTTTTGGTGGTGTCGTTAAAAGGCGTGCCGCTGGCGGCCGAGGCAGCTTCGAGCGAGCGTTGGCTCAAGCTCGAAATCGGTCCACTTTGCTGGGCCGATGCGACGCTGCCGACCGAAATGGTCAGCAGCAAAGCAATGATGATTGGGGCGGATTTCATCGTTGAATCTCCGACTGGGGAACAGGCATCATTGGCTTCGAGGTTGGGACGGTCACATGACCGGTCATCACAACCGCTTCGCCAGGGCCTTTGACTTGAGCTTGGAAACGTTCGGCCTGGCGAGCACGACCGAACAGGGTGGGATCGATCGGCTGAACTTCGATCAGTTCGCCCAGGCCAGCATCGGTAAGGGCCATCATTTCGCGTCGAACGACAATGTTGCCGGCGTAGGCGTAAACGGTGACGACTTCGTTGCGACGCACGATGACTGGCTCGCGAATGTCTTCCGATGCGATCGGACGATCGGCAGCGATGCCGCGAGTGACTTCTTTGCCGATGACGTTCGACAAATCAGTCGGATACGAATCTTCGCGACGGACAACGCTCAGGTCTCGCATTTCGACGTCGTCGTGACGAAGGACTTCGCCACGGCGAACATTGCGAATGACGTGGGCGACCGTCATGATTTCCGACGATGGTTCTGGTTGAACCTGGCCGCGGAAAGTGCGGCGTGGGATTCGCTTCGGTTCGACGGTGGCGTGCTGGATGGTTTCGGTAACCGATCCACGCTGCATGCGAACGCGATTCGATCCGGTGACTTCCAGCACACTGGACGAGATGCCGCGAGCTGCCAGGATAGAGCGAATGTCGTTGATGGTCAGGTAAGCAGCCGTGTCGATGCTGGGGGCCGGCATTAGTTCCAATTGCTGCAGTTCCGTTTGCATGGCGGCGTCGGCGACTTCGATCGAAGCGACATCGCCCAATCGCACGATCGGACCGCCAACCGTGGCCGACGTGTTCAGCACCACCTTGCCCGATTGGGCCATTGCCGGAGCGGCAACGACGACCAACAAGGTCAGGCAGAGGATGAATCGAATTGAGGATGCAATCGTCATGGCTTAGAAGTTGTTTCCTATCGACGCAGGTTCGAGATAAGTTGCAGGATCTGATCGCCGGCTTGAATCGTTTGCGAGTTCAGCTCGAACGCTCGCTGGGTGGTGATCAGGTCGATCAACTCTTGGACAGGCTCGACGTTCGAGGCTTCCAGCATGCCGCTGCGAATCTGGCCGAGGCCGTTGGTTTGTGGGTTGCCGGTAATCGGAGCACTCGAAGAACCGGTCTCGGCGTACAGGTTTTCCCCGATCTTCAGCAGACCTTCTGGATTGATGAAGGTTGCCAGTTGGATCTGACCCACTTCGTTCAGCGTGCTCGAGCCTGGCTGCTGAACCGAAACGATGCCGTCGGGGCTGATCGCAACGGCGGTGGCGTCTTGCGGAATGACCAGGGCAGGTTCGATCGGGCGGCCAATCCCGGCGGAACCGGTAACAACCTGACCGTTGGAGTTGATTGCGAAGTTGCCGGCTCGGGTGTAATAAATTTCACCGGTTGGATCGAGCACTTGAAAGAAGCCTTCTCCTTCGACCAGCAAGTCAAGCTCGCGCTCGGTCGTGGTGAAAGCACCTTGCTGGAAGTCGGTCTGAACGCTGGAAACGCGAACACCAAGACCGACCGAGGTGCCGGTTGGGGTAAGGTTACCAGTCGAGTCCTGTTCGCCGGGTAGGACGATGTGATCGTAGAACAGGTCTTCGAAGTTGGCCCGGTCTTTCTTGAACCCTGTGGTGTTCACGTTGGCCAGGTTATTGGCGATGACGTCGAGCTTGGTTTGCATCGACTGCATGCCGGTGGCTGCGGTGTAGAGGGTTTGAACGCTCATGGCTTACTTCCTTGTTCGCCTCGAACTGACGTGTTTCAAATCTGGGGGGAGTATTTACGATTGACGCAAGACTCGGCCGAGCAGGTTGCCCAGGGCTTCGTCTTGGGTCTTGATCATGTTGACGTTCGACTCGTAGGCTCGCGTCGTTTCGATCATCGCCATCATTTCGGTGATCGGGTTCGCGGCGGAACGTTCGAGCATGCCAGGGGCAGCACTTCGTTCTTCTTCCGGAATCTGATCCACCGGACCAAGCGACCGGAAGAAGTTCTTCCCGAACTTCACCAGGTCGGCATTCGACTGCGGGCGAGCGATACCCAGCGGAATGGCTTCTCCGCCGATGATCACTTCGCCGCGATCGTTGAAGTATTCGCCTGGCTGGACTGCCTTGGCTTCCGGATCGACTTGGATCGGGGTGCCATCGATGCCCAGCACGGGATAACCTTCTTGCGTGGTCAGGTTGCCATCAGGCGTGAACAGGAAGTTACCGCCGCGGGTCAACAAGACCTGATCGCCATATTGAACCTGGAAGTAACCATCGCCGCGGATGGCCAGGTCTTCGCGGTTGCCGGTTGGGGTGATCGGACCAGGCTCGAAGCTGGTCTTGGTTTCGCGAACCATCACGCCACCACCAATGTTGTTGATTGAGCCGGAACCAGGGGAGTCGAGATATTCGTTGATCGCTTCGGAATCGCGAGCTTCGAGGATCGCGAATTCACTCTTGAAGCCTGGGGTGTTCACGTTCGCCAGGTTATTCGCAATCACCTCGAGGCGACGCGACTGGGCTTGAGCACCCTCTGCCGAAATGTACAGGCCGTAAACCATCGTGAATCGTTCGTCGAAAACATGCCCCCCCGGACACGCTCTCTCCTAAGGCAATGGTTGTGCCAAACGATGGAACGACTCAAAAGAAAATTCGCGAGAAGCGAGAAGTCGTTAAGCGGTATAGAGTTAATCCGCTGATAGCAGAACCTGCCAGCACGCAGGCAGATTTTGCCGAATGCCCGGCAACCGGAAAAAGGTGCCGGGCATCGATCGGCAAAGATTGCGGAACTAGCCTCGGCCGCCGGTCGAGCGGGCGTAGCTGATGATTCGCTGAGCGCCTTGAATGATCAGTTGCGATGCAACCTGACGACCGATCTCGATCGCCTTCGTTGGTGGACCGCAAGCATAGGCCGAGATCTTCTGCACGCCGTCGCCGCTGATGACAATGCCATCCAGGTGCAACAGATCGCGTTCGACTTCAATGCGAGCCCAAGCACCCACCGGAGCAAGGCAGCCACCACGAAGCTCTGCCAGCAGAATGCGTTCCGCTTGGACGCAGTGGAAGCTATCGGGATGATGTAGCACGCTGACGGCTGTCTTGGCACGATGATCGGTCTCGCGAACTTCGATGCCCAAGGCGCCCTGGCCAACGGCTGGCAGCATGACGCGCTTGTCGATGACGTGCACGATACGTTCAGCCATTTCGAGACGACGCAGCCCTGCTTCCGCCAGCACGATTGCTTCGTACTCGCCTTCGTCCATCTTCCGCAAACGTGTTTCCACGTTGCCACGGATGTCACGGATATCGAGGTCCGGACGAGCATGCAAGAGCTGCGCACGACGACGAACACTGCCCGTGCCGATCACGGCACCCTGGGGCAAGGTGTCGACATGAAAGCCGCCGCGCGAAACAAGAACGTCTCCGCAAGCTTCACGAACCGGAACCGCTGCCAGAGCAAGCCCAGGCGTTGGTTCGGTAGGCAGATCTTTCAAGCTATGCACGGCGATGTCGACGCGCTTGTCGTATAGAGCGGCCTGGATCTCTTTGGTGAAGAGACCTTGTCCGCCGATGTCGCCGAGCGGGCCGGATGTCACGTCACCGGTGGTCGAGACATGGACGATCTCGACTGCCTGGCCGCTACGTTTTAGTTCTTCGGCGACGAAGTTGGCTTGCCATAAAGCCAACGGGCTGCTGCGCGTGCCGATACGAAGAGGCTCACCATTCATACGTGCTATTTCGTTCCATGAATCGAAGGCGGGATGAGATGGAGGTCGCCTTGTTGCCAGGACGGTGTCCCGGTGAAGGCTGCCAATCTGGTGGTGAGTTCAGACGTTCGCTCTCTGAATTGAATCAGCGCCGCTAGAGCGATGGGGTCGCTAATGGTCTGAACGACTCATTAGCATACAAAATAATTGCGCAAGGGGGGAGTTGGGGTAACCAATCGGAGATAAGATTTAAAAAAGTGACGATTCGATCAATCAAAATCTAACAACTCTTAACCATTTTCTTGGTGTGGCATAGCGCCTTGCGGCTCTTCTTCGCGCTGCTTCAAGCGTGATTGAATTTGCCCTGCTACCGGCGACACCGAAGTCTGCTGATGGGACGGAACCACCACACCACAGCTGACAATGAATTGGAACGCCTGGTCCAGCGTAATGTTCAATTCGATCGTTTCGCTCTTCTTCGCGTTAATGGTAAAACCAGTAGCCGGCATCGGCGAGGTTGGAACCAGAATGGTGACGACCGGTTCGCCCGCTTTGTCTTTGATATCGAGCAGGCTTTCGCTGGTCACAAAGCCGAGCGACCACATCCCCTTACGTGGATACTCGACGGCAACCACTCGGGTGAATTGGATTTCTTGTTCGTTTAGCAAAAAGTCGGTGACCTGTTTCACCGAACCATAAACATTTCGAATGATAGGGAGCCGATGCATGATCTGTCGCTCCGAGGCATTCCATAGAATTCGACCGAGGCCTGCTGCCATAAATTTTCCGGTGAAATAGAGTGCCAGCAAGCAGACACACAGCAGCAGAGGAATCGTGAACCGTCGTTGCAGGTACCGATACTGCACATACTGTTCGTAGATGCCATAGCCTGAGGCTGGCATCGGTTGATCACGCAGGTTGTCGTAGACGAAGTCGTAGATCTTGCCAGGGACCCACTGACCATTGGCGGTCTTACGATAGATGATCGATTTGTATTCGGCGCGGGTCGCTTCCGGGGCGACGTTGGGAAGTTCCCGGTGGACATCCTGGATGCTCCAGGCGATCGTCGTGCGAGCGGTCGATTCGATCGGGGCCAGAATGTAATTTTGGACTGTCGAAAAGATCCAGATAAAAATCACGAAGGTCAGCAGCGGCGGAGCGGCAATCGCCAGTCCACGAAGCAACGCGCGACGGAAGGCAGAGAAGCCACTGACCGGGGCTGCATTCTTTTTCGACGATTCAGGGTCCATAAGGGTGGATTCTCTTCGGCTCGTTACTGTCGCGATATTAGTCGGGTCGAGGGAAGGCCATCCTTGTCGGGACGAACCAGGTCGGACGCATCCAGCTCCCTGCGAACCACACCATCAAGAAGGGTTCGATAGTTCATCCCACCCTCTTGCTTCGATTCTTTCTACGCGGACAAAACAGTCAAATCGGTCGGTTTTTTCTGAAAATCGGCTGGCAAGGTCTGCTTAAGCGTTAACGTAGTCGGGAGTCGACCTTGCCACGATCGCTACGTAAACCTGCTGGGCGCCTGCCTGGCGGAGGACACGCCCTAGCTCCGTCAGAGTCGCTCCGGTGGTCATAATGTCGTCAACCAGCACAATCGGTCGATCTGTCGGAACGGTTCCTCTTACGGTGAATGCCCCACGGACGTTCGCCTTGCGGCTAGAGAAAGGTAGCTCACTCTGTTTCGCGAGTGGCCTTTGACATGAAACCAGCGGAAAACAGGACCAATTGCCAGCCGAGGCCAGGGATTTTGCCAGAAGCTGCGAGGTATGGATTCCCCGACGAAGGCGACGCGACCAATACATCGGCACCGGGACCGCCACCGGAGAAGCATCCTGCAGCGAGTCACACCGACCTGCCACAAGTTGCCCCAGATCCCATGCCGCGGCCGATCCACCACGCAGCTTCGCTTGCAACAACGTGTCGCGAAGCGAGCCCTCGTAATTGCCCACAGCAAAGATGGCATCGAACGGCAGCTTCAGATGATGGCACCAAGGGCAGCCCCCGTCAGGCAATACCTGGTCGTGAGCTAGCACGGCACTGCAGCGCGAACAATGACGCTGTTGGGCGAGGCGATGCTGACAACAATCGCAGACGACGTGGGAACTGCGATAGTCCGCAACTTCGGCCCGGCATAGACAACAGGTCCCTGGCAATAGCAGTCCAGCAACCTGGCGACCAAGCATCTGAGTCCAACCGCTGAATCGACGCATCTTGACGACCGCTTTTGCCACGAGGTGTTCTTGAGGAATCGAACTGGGCAGCATGCTTTATCGTGGTTGAGCAGCCCCTCGTCAAATTGTGTGGGGCTTTTCGTCTTTGGGGATCGGAGCCGAATCGGTATAAATCGCATCCGAACCCATTTCACGATGCTAGCAAGCCGGGCGGACTTTCTATCCCATGCTTCTAATCGACCGATACCTGTTATTTCAGTTCCTCAAGTCGTTTCTGATCTTCTTTATCAGTTTCACGGGACTGTTTATTGTCATCGACTCGTTCAATAACCTGGACGAGTTCTTGAAGTATGGCGACCAGACAGGCAGTACGTTCGGCGTGTTGTGGGATTACTACAGCCCGCGCGTGTTCACCTTCTTCGGGATGACCAGCGGCATCTTGACGCTGATCTCGGCGATGTTCACCGTGACATGGATTCAGCGTCATAATGAAATGACTGCCCTCATGGCGGCAGGGATTTCCCAGGCCCGTATCGTGCGACCGATTGTCATCGCGGTGATCGTGATCGCCGTGCTTGGTGTGCTGAATCGTGAACTATTGATTCCCCATTACATGGATCGATTGACACGTAACGCTCAGGACTGGCTGGGCGAATCTCGCAAGACTCTTCAGCAGCAATTCGACAATCGGACCGACGTGTTGATCAACGGGGCGGCGACCTTTGCCAAGGAACAGCGGATCGAGTCCCCTGTGTTTCGCTTGCCGCGAGAGTTCGATGGCGTGGGGAAAGAAGTCATGGGCGCCACAGCGGACTACATGCCCCCAACGGCCGATCGCCCTGGCGGATTTCTCGTCAGCGGAGTTACCAAGCCAGAAACAACCGCGGGAGTAGCCTCGGTCGAATTGCCGGACGGACCACTTCTGTTGATGCCGGACGACCATCCCTGGATGGAGCAAGGTCAGTGCTTTCTGGTGACCGACCTTACCTTCGAGCAACTGACGGCCAGCAGCCAATGGCGCGACTACGCTTCGACGTACGCGTTGATCTCGACGCTCAGCAATCGCAGCCTCGATGTTGGCGCGGATGTTCGGGTCGAGATTCATAGCCGCATCGTGCAGCCATTCCTCGATATCACGTTGCTGTTCCTGGGGCTGCCCATTGTCTTGCGAAAAGAGAATCGCAACATCTTCATTGCGATCGGCTACTGCTTGTTGCTGGTCGTTTGCTTTTACGCAGTGACCCTGGCCTGCAAGGCCATGGGAGCGAATTACTGGATCATTCGCTCCCCGGTTGTCGCGGCGTTCATGCCTTTGATCGTGTTCGTTCCCATTGCCACAGCAATGTCGTCACCGCTGCGTGACTAGAACTTGAAGTTCTTGATGCCGTCTTTCACATCGTTGCGATAGAAGCGATCGAGGTTGCGGCGCTGTTCCTCTTGGATCAGACCGTTCCCCGATTGAATCCCTTTCAACAGTTCCTGACGAGAGTCCATCTGCTTACTTTGCGGCACCGCTTGCTGAGCAGGCATCGGCGGTGCGTTGGAACGCATCCGCTTCGATTCCTCGGCAGTCAACGCAAGCTCTTTGTCGCCACGGAAGAAGGCGTATTCCCCTTTCTTGGCCTGGGCGATCACCGTCGTACGGCCTTGGATGCCATCGCCGATGAAGATACCCCGTAGATCGGTTTCACCCGAAACGAAGTCTGGGTTTGCCGTGCCGATCACTTTCACATGGACGTCGTCGACATAGGTGTCGGCCACCTTATTCTTGACGGTCACGCGGACACGGCCGGAGACCTGGTCTTCGTTAACATCCAGCTTCAACGGACTGATCAGGACCAGGCCGCTGGCGTGCAGATTGTCGGCACGGGCCACGATCAGGTAGGCCCCTTCGTCGGACAGTGGCAGAGGAACCTTGCGGTCCTTGTTCTGATAGTCCTTGCCATTGCCAAGCGGAATGGTCGTTTCATGAAGCGGCTGGATGCCGGCCAGGTTGATCGTCGTGATCTTCTGCAGGTTGCGTTGCAGCAGACCGAACTTCATCAGGTCGATGCGATAAACCTTCACTTCGCACTGCTTCACGTTGCGATAATCAAGTTGCAGTTCAACCTTCTCGTTCGGCAGGAAGCTGGTGACTTCCTCCAGCGAGATCGCCTGACGGGTGAAGTACTCGATGGCCTGCGAAGCATCGACGAACCGATCTTTCACCTGGGTATAGTTCTCGATCGCTTCCGCCGCCTGATTCAGCGAGTGGTGGATCTGACCCATGATGTAGATCGCTCGCCAACGATTCTGAGCGGCAACGGTGTCTGCATTTTGCTGACCAGCGGCAACGCTCTGGGCGACCTTCTCCGACATCTCCAAGGCCTGTTTGGGCTGGCTCAAGGCGAAGTGGCAGAACGCCGTCAGGTACCAGTAGCTGCTCAAGTGTTTGCTCTGGGGATAGCGACTGGTGTACTGTTCGCACAGATCGATCGTTTGCTGATACTGTTCCAGTTCTGTCATGCCAGAAGCCAACGCGAAGGCCGCTTCATCGGCGGAAGGATCTTCCGGATGGGTCGTCAGGAACTGCTCGAGCATCTGGAGCGACTTCTTCTGGAAGTGAACACGCGAGAACTTGCGAAGCTTTCCTTCACGAGTTTCGGCGGCCTGAGCGGCGTTGCTGTAAACATCGGTCGCCAAGGCATATTCGGCAATCGCTGCGTACGGTTCCTGAGGCGAGTCGTTCAGCAAGGCTTCCATCACCTTGATGCTGCGAATGATTTCGCCCTGATCGACGAGGAAGCCTGCCACCTGGCTTTCGACCATGAAGTTCGCTTCCACGGCGGCGCGGAAGACGAGGTAGCTTCGTTCGTATTCGCCCAGTTCGTTGTAGGCATCGCCCACCTTCAACAGCTTGACGAATGGGATCTTTTCATCAGGGAACTTTTCGATCAACAGCTCGAAGAATTTCACCCCTTCGGCGGAATGGTTCTGTTGCAGATGGATGTCGAACAACGTCTTCACCGTCTCGCGAAGCGGGTTGTTGTCGAGCGACCAGTTGCTGAATAGTTCGGTCAGGTGCGCCTCCGCCCCAGGAATGTCTCCCTTGGCAAACTTGCGTCGACCCAGTTCGTACAGTTCAACCGGTGTTAAACGATACTGGTCAGAGCTGTCTTCGCCATCGGCCAGGACCTTCAACGATTTGGCTTCGCCGACGGCCAGGCTTTCGGGACGGTAGACATCTTGCACCAGCGTTGGCCCGGCGTAGTAATCGCCAGGCTGAATGCCGACCAGGTCGTACTGCAAGTAACGCGATCCACGACCGGTCCCCAGATAGAAAACGATAAAGCCTGGGTGGATCTCGTAACGTTCGTAAGGGCCCTTCAGCGATGAAGGATCGATTGTCGTGCCAGATGGAATCGGCTCGGTCACGACCAGGTACTCGACCTGTTGTTCGTCCTCGTCGTTTCGCACATTGCTGCGATGAATGTGGAGGCGAACCTTGCCGCGTTCACCGGCAGCGAGTTGCTTGAGGTCGTTGCGGAACGATTGGTAACTACCACTGACGATGCCAAAGCCACTGGGGATCTCTTCCCCATCGAAGCGAATCGGGGCCGGGTCGTAGTTGCGGTTGACGTACCAACGTGTCGTATTCGACTTCAACTTGTCGAGCGGGACGTCGGCTGAAAGTTCGCAGCGGTAAGTGAACTCGCCGCGGCCAGTCAATTGGAAGCGGACAGTTTCCTGCTTCTCGCGTTTCAGGAAGTCAGCCGGAATGGTCACCATCTGCGTGAGTGACTTGGCGTCGATCTTCAGCGTCTTGACTGCCTTGCCATTCACCAGGATCGCGAGCTGATACTCTTCAGCGGCGAGGGCCTGACCAGAAGTCCATCCGCAGATCGCCAGCATTGCCGGGCCTGTCGCTTTGTCGGGATCCCAGCGATGACCTTGACGTGATTGAAGCACTTCCTGAGCAACCCGGGCCAACTCCGGCGACTTTGGCTCGGTCTTCAGGACACACAAGGCATACAGCGACTTCGCTTCCACGGCGGAACTGTTCCAGCCGGAGATGCCCTTTTCGCCGAGCTTGGTCTTCGCCAGAGTGGTCAGTTCGCGGGCCGTGTCATTGCGGTTCATTTCCGCGAACGTCAACGCCAGATAGGCACAGCCGGAAGCGGTCAGCGATGGACGGTTGCGATGCAATTGGTTCGCCAACGAGAAGTCGCCAGCGTCGGCGACCGTCAACGCATGCAAGATCGTCGCCTTGCTATCGTAGTCACCCACGGGAAGCTTCGGCACTTCGTTCTTCAAGGCATGCACCGTCTTCTGGATCAGGTCGGCATCGACTCGGTGCCCTGCCTTGCGTGCCGCGGCCAAAGCCCACAAAGCACGTGCGGTCGAATAACGATTCGTGTCGCGAGCCGCACCACTCCAGCTAAAACCACCATCATCTTTCTGCATCACAATCAACGATGCGATAGCGGAATCGACTTTGGCTTTCACCGAATCGAGCGAAGGGCCACCTTGATCAGGGCTTTGCTGCAGCAAACCTTCCAACGCGAGCCCTGCCAGAATGTCGCTGGTCAGTGTATCAATCGGCGTCGCGGTGATCGTACCGCACCGGTATAGCGGCATGATCGGAGGATCGAGGACATTCAGCAGATCGGCTCGGACGTTCGGGCCGATAACAACGGTCAACTGCGGATCTTCCCAAGGCATTCCTTCCGGATAGGCAACCGTAGCAGTCATGTCGCTGGAAGCCTTCCCACCGGCGGAACGCACAACGCGATAGCTGCGTTCTCGGATCGGCACCGTCTGACGTTGGATGTCGACCATCTCGCCTGACTTGACCATTAACTGGAAGCTGGCCGAAGAAGTATCGGACGACTTCACCGAAGCGGGATCGATCTCGAGTGGAATCAGCAGTTGCTTTTCGTTCTCCGTCTTGAACTCGACGGTCTTGGTTTGCGTGACCTTCTTCTCGCCAATCGAAATTTCGAGCGTCAGTTCCACGTTGCCTGGCTGGCCATCACGTTTGAAGATCCGAACGGGAACCTGAATCTTGTCGCCACTTTGCAGGGCCATCGGCAGCTTCACGTCGGCAAACAAGGGTTTCGAGACTGTCAGCTCCGCCGCAGCTTCCCCGGCCAGCGTTTCGACTGTGATTCCGTTGGCAAGTAATTTCCAGGTCGTCGACTTGGGAGGCAGCGTGATTTCGACACTGGCCACGCCTTTGTCATCCGTCGTCAGGTTGGGTGCCCAGAAAGCGGTTTCCTGCGGTGGAAGACCTGGCAGAACGGTTTCGCCTGGTTTGGCAGCGCGGTTGAGCACACCGAAGAGGTTCGTATTGCCGTCGGGTTGAATGGCAGCCAAAGTAATAAATCGATTCGAGTACTGACCATTCTGATCGATCACCTGGTAGCCGAGCCCTGGCTGTCCCTTCGAGTCGAAGTACCAGTTGGTGTCATCAGCATCGATATCCCAGCGGCCATTTTGAAGTTGTGGAATCGCACTATTCACGCCTCGATCGGCCGAACCGACGAAGAACGAAAAGACCTGGCTGTCAGGCTTTGAAGAGAGTCCGCTGGCTTCCCTTGCCGACTTTCGGCCAGGCATTGCCAGTTGAGCCATCTGTTGCTGCTGAATCTCGCCAAATTGCATCTTGTCCCCGCCAAAGCCGCCCATGCCCCCGGTCGGACCGCCATAGTCTCCGTTGTAATTGCCATCCATCGCCATCGGCTCTTCCGCAGCCACGACCGGCATGTCGAAGTCGCGCCGACGCGCGTCGGCGAAGTCGCTCAGCTCGAGGCGAATCTCTTCGATCTCTTCCAAACGCTCTTCTTCGGCCAACAAGCGGCTGTCTATTTCCTGGGTCGCAGGCTGGTAGAAGAAGTCGATGCTGGAGCTGGCCCGCATGGCGAACATGCGTGGGTTGCCTTGCCAGAACTGATTCGGCTTGGCCAGCGTCGATGGGAACTGGTCGAGCAAACTCTTCTCGATCAACGCCAGGCTCAATTCGGCCGCGACCGGGTTGCCCAGGGCATCGGTTGTGGTTAGTTCCGCTTTCACGGTGTCGCCAGGACGGGCCGATTCAGGCAACTTCAAGGCGATGTTCAAGTCGCGTTCGACCTGGAATTCACTTTCCGCAGAATGGAAGCGAATTGGCGATTCTTCGTCCTTCTTCTGCTTGGCGTCGGTCATCGCTGCGATGGCCAACTGGAAGTTCGGTGCCAGGAACGTGTCGACATCGAACTTCAACGCGTTCTTTCCAGTCTTCAATTCGACCAGGCGATAGTCCAGGATCTTCGAGCCTTCGAAGGTCACCAACGCCATCGTTGGTTTGCCTCGCCAATGGACATCGACCGAAGTCTTCTCGCCTGCTTTCAGCAAGTGGCGATCGGCCAGGATATGCAGCCGAACACGATCGGTCTCGTCCGAGATGCGGACGTCGGACTGGGCAGAGATATCGTGCTTGAAGCGATCGATACCGGTGAAGCGAAGAATGTAGCGGCCACCTTCTTCAAGCTTCAACGTTTGACGTGCCTCGCCCTGGTCGTTTGACTTCAGTGTGTGCTTGGCGACAAGTACCTCTTGATCTTGCGATGGAACCGGTGCCGATTGCGACGAGTGCATGTTCGGCACGCGTTCTGGCAAACGAAGGACCGAAAGCGTAAGGTCGGTCGCTAGCGGTTCTCCTTCCAGGTCTTTCACCGTGGCGGTCACGTCGAACGATTCTCCGGCGAGGTAAGTATCGCGGAGAACCTTCGTGCTGAGCGAAAACCCGACCGACGAAATGAAGACGTTGTGTGACATCGTCGCTTCTTCGCTGGGGATACGAGCCACGATCTGAACCGTACGCGAGTCACGCAGTTCACGCGTCGGGAACTCGAATTCGACCTGACCTTGTTGATTGGTTTGGGCCTGGACTTGTTTGCCATCGATGAAGTATTCAAGGTTCCGCTTGATCACAGGGTCGCCGTGATAGTAGCGAGCGGTGATCTTGCCGCGAACCGTTTCTCCTCGGTAATAAACGTTCTCGTCGGTCTCGACTTCCAGGAAGATGCGAGGGAGTTGGAACTCGGCGACCTGGAAGTTGCCGTAGTACGCTTCCGAACGATCCTTCGTCGACTTGAGCACCACCTGGTACGAACCGATGGCGGCTTGAGCTGGCAGGATCAAGTGACCCCCAGCGGTACCGAAGTCAGAGAGTTTGACTTCTTCATACAACAAGGCCCGGCCACGTGGGTCGAGGACTTCCAACTCGTAGGTTGCCCCCGATGGAATGGTATAGCGGTCGTCTTGGACGTGGCGAATGATGCCCCGGACATGCACCAGTTGCCCTGGGCGATAGGCGGGACGATCGGTGTAAAGGTAGCCACGACGTTCGAGGCCACGTGCCATCTGCAAGCCGTTGAGGCTAACGATATTGGCGGCCGAGTGTCCGTCGATCACGCCGAGGACTCGGATGTCGCCGGAGCCATGCAGTTCGTCGCGTTTGGCTCGATAGACACCATCAGCACCGGTCGTTGCTTCGGCAAAGACTTCGCTACCGTTCGAGAGCAACAAACGCACGTTTTCCCATGGCTTGCCGCTCTGCATGTTCTGGGCGTAAACGAACACCTCGTCACGCGAACTCTTCACGATCATGTCCAAGTCGCTTTGCAGGACGATTGTGGTCGACTCTTTACGTTCGCCGGTCACGGTCACGGCGACGACGCCAGCTTTCGCCAATTCGTCCCCTTCCTTGGCACCAGGGGCCGGAATTGGGATGTCGATCGTGTGGGTATCGAGGCGGTATTTTTCGTAATCGGGGATCTCGAAGGTGAAACTCTTGGCCGGATCGATCAGGGCGATATCGAGGTTCTCGATGCCGCCGGTGGTCTGCATCTTGCGGAAGTAAGTTTCCAGATCGATTGGATAGATCTGCACGGTTACCTTTTCGAGGTTCCGCGTTTCGAGCTTGATCGAAGGCTTTTCCTGTGAGCGAAACTTCCGCAGCGTGCTGACGGCCAGTTCTTCGCCGGTCAGCAGGTTGATCCGCTGCTGGGCCTGGGATGCGAACGGCGTGTTGGCCAATTGCTTGTAAAGTTCGAGGGCGTCGGCCAGCTTGCTCAGCTCTTGTTCGGTCGTCAGGGCGATGCGGTACTGAGCCTGGGCGGCGATGTGACTGCCAGGGAACTTACTGGCGAGCTGCTTCCAGGTCTGGATCGCTTCGTCCCAGTTCTTTTGTTCGTAGAAGCTCTGGCCAATCTGAAATTGGATCTGCTGGGCTCGCGAGTCGACCGGGTATTTCGCCAGGAACTCTCGCCACAACTGACGGGACTGATCGTAGTCTTCCGCGTTGTAGGCGAACTCGGCCTTCTGGTACTGCGTGTTGATGATCCGCTGCTGAGCCTCGCTCCACTTGGAATGAGTCGGGTGCTTCGAGAGGTATTCGCTCCAGGCAGCGATTGCCTCGTCGAACTTGTTCTGCTGAGCGTAGATCGAGCCGAGCAGGAACCGGGCCTCGGCATAGGCATCGGTGTTGGCGAACTGATCGATTTTCAAGAACGACTGCAAAGCCGCGACGGCATCGTCTCCGCGGCCACGATGCGAGTAAGCTCGTGCAAGTTGGAAATGGGCTTCCGGCACATCTTCATGTTCCGGGTATTTGGCCAGGTAAGCTTCCAACGCGGAAACGCCTAGTTCCAGGTCCTGATCGCTAGGAGGATTGGGGAACTGATAGGTCTCGGCCAGGCGGAAGGCGGCTTTAGGAAGCAGTTTGGACTTATCTTCTGTATGCAGGGCCAGTAGGTCTTCCCAGGTCTTACGGGCCGCAGTCAGTTGATTCGTTTTCCGATACGTGTCCCCCAGTTCGTAACGAGCGGTCAGCATCGTAGCTGAGTCGGTGCCATCGGCGACCAGGCGATCGTACACTTTGATCGCTTCCCCCTGCTGGCCGATCTGATTCAAGCTGCGGGCGATCTGAAGATTGATACTATCCTGTGTTGCAGGCTTCGGTCCCACCTCCAGAGCCTTTCGATAGAACTGTAACGCCTTGTTGAACTCGGCCTGATCTTTGGTTTCTTCGCCGCAATCGAAAGCCACCCCGGCCAGGCTCAGATAAATCTCGGCGACTTCTTCTTTCCGATCGAGCGATAGCAGGTAGCGAGCCTGTTGACGATAAGCGGCTTCGGCGCTGCGATAATCGCCCCGGCGAGCATGGGCCAGGCCAATTCCGAACCGAGCCTTGCGGCTCCAATGCGAATCGGGGAATCGCTTAAGCTGTTCTTCCAGGGTGCGCACGGCATCTTCGTATTTACCGGCGAAATGGAACGCACGCCCTTTCAGGTAGAGAAGCTGCTCGGTGTCCCCTTCCCCTTTGGCCAGTTCAGCATCGATCTTTTGGATCGCTTCGTCGTACTTGCGATCTTGCAGCGCCTCTCGGATTGGGGTCGGTGCCAGGACATAGGCCCGTTCATCCTCTTTGGTGACCGCGTCTGGTGCTGGATCGGCGGCGTAAAGCAGCGTAGGGAGAAGCAGTAGTACCGAAAGCGTCCAGGGGAACGTTCGAGAGTTGGGCAACATCGCATGTTTCCGGGGGTAGAGGGGGAAGAAGAGTGTCGCGACTCGCTCTTGGATCTTAAAGGATATGACGAAGGTCAGGGGGAAATGGTTTTCAGCCCCCAAGCATTTTTCGCGCAGCCTTGCGATCCTTGGTTCTAGGTTGTAAGTGGATAAATGGCAAACAGTTAGTCGTTGTTGGTTAACTGGCTACAGACTTGCATTTCGTGCTAGCAAAGGCGAAAACCGATCTTTCACTCCCCTACCTGGCTCGCTAATATCCACCCCCTATTTGACTTGAAATGGTCAGGGGCTACGTGGAATGGAGTCGGGGGAAAGCGATGCTTTTGACAACGCGGTACCGGGCACAAGGGAATCGAATTCTCGATCAGTGCATGGGAATGTTCCTGGTGATTACGTTCGCCATTGGGTTGGTGGGCTGTAGTAACAAGGAAAGGGAAACGGAAGTCGGACATGCCGATGCTCCGCAAAACGGGCCCGTGGTTGACCATGGCGTGCCGATGGATCCCCCGGTTCAGGTCGCTCCGCAAGCGATGCAGCAGCAGAGCCCGCCTCAGTTGGCTCCGCAGTTTCAGCCCGTTCCCCAGTTCCAGTCACAAGCGGTCCAACCACAGGCCCCGCTCACTTCCCCAGAAATGAAGCAGCGGATGTCGGGCGAGATGAGTCGATTCTCGCAGCCGCAAGGGTTGCCACTCGAAGGCCCTGTTGTTCAACAGCAACGGTCGCTTCAGCCGCAGGCCATGCAGCCTCAAATGATGCAGCCCCGCATGATGCAGGCTGCCCCCGAACAAGCGGCACCGATGCTTTCGCCAGAAGCTGCTCCGATGCAGTCGATGGCCGCCCAATCCCCGGCGGATGTTCGACCACCGAGTGACGACCCATTCGACGTGGTCGAGGTGTTCTATGGAACCGACCGGGCACCGATGGTTTGGCCAGGCGGTGTTCTGCCACATAAATATCACGCGCTGCTCCCAGCGGCGACCTGCGTTCTGCTCGGGATCGCGGTAGCTTTGCTGCTGACCAAGTTCCAGCAATATATTGTCGCCGGCTTGACGGTCGTCGTGGCCATCACCGGGGCGATCGTCGTGGGGCAAGAGGGTTGGGTTCAGTACAACAAGTACGATCGTTTCTTAACGAACCAGTCGGTCGTTTACGGAAAAGAGCAAGGCGACCTAGAACTCGGGACCTGTAAGGTTAGCATTCCGAAGTCGCATCAGGCGGGCAAACTCGAATCCCCCTCGGTGCTGCACTGGGAATTTGAAGAGAAGCCGGAAGACCACGTGATGCTGATGGAAGTAAAGTCTGAGGAAGAACAACAGTTCCTCGATTTGCTTAAGCAGCGTGTAGCCGAATCGCCTAACCAGGACCTGCTGATCTTCATCCATGGGTACAACGTTAGCTTTGAAGATGCCGCTCGCCGGACGGCCCAGATCGCTCACGACCTGGAGTTCCAAGGCGCTCCGGTCTTCTTTAGCTGGCCATCCCAGGGCGAACTGCTCGGGTACGTCGTCGATCGAAATAATTCGTTCTGGACCGCTTCGCACCTGCGCGAGTTCCTGCTGAAGATTCATTACCACAGCGGGGCCCAGGCCGTTCACTTGATCGCCCACAGTATGGGCAATCGTGCCTTTGGTGCGGCGGTCGAAGCATTGGCTCAGGATCTGAACCAGCAAGAGAAGATGTTCAACGAAGTGATCCTGGCGGCACCAGACGTTGATGCTCGGGTGTTCCAGGAGCAGATCGCGCCACAACTCAGCAGTTTGGCCCACCACGTTACGTTGTATGCTTCGCAGAACGATTTGGCGTTGAAGGCTTCGCGAGCCGTGAATGGTTATCCGCGAGCCGGTGACGTGGGAGCCAGTATCCTGGTGCTTTCAGGCATTGATACGATCGACGTCACGCAGATCGATACGAGCCTAATGGGACATGCCTATTACGGCGACAACACGACGGTGATCAGCGATATCTATGCGTTGATGCAGAACCATCGCTTCCCGAAACAGCGCGAGTGGCTGCGAGACATCTCGAGCCCGGGCGGCATGTATTGGTACTTCGATCCGCAGTACAACAACTCGGTGACCCGCGCACCTTCCTCGGTTCCGCTGCGTTAAGTCGGAACCGAGAGATCAGAAAGAAATCACTGGCCAAAGTAAGCTAGGCCAGTGATTAAAGCTTTTGCGACTCGAGTTCAACGAGTCGCTTAAGTTGATCGACGCTCTTTTCGTCGGCAACCAACGGCAGATTGAGGGCCAGGGCACGGCGTTCGAGCCAGTACTTGAGCCGTTCGAGCTTCACGATATCGACTTCCAGTTGTTCCTGGTCGGTTTGAAGCTGATGCAGTTCTTCACTGACTTCGGTCAATTCGCCATACGCTTTGTGCTTCGTGATGAAGTCTTCGAGCGTTGCTGGTTCGTCGGCAATCATCTGAGCAACCTTGGGATGCCAGGGGCTGACGATCTCGGGCCAACGTTCCTGTAACGCTCGTTTGATCTCGCCTCGCTTGCCATTGATGGTTTGCTGCTTGCGACGGACGTCACCATCGACCTTCCGCTTGTCGCTGCGTTTATTGCGGATCGCTTCGTCGACTTCTTTGCCGCGATCTTGTTCTGACAGGCCGAAGTGTTGACTGAGCCCTTCGATGACGGCTCGCTCACATGGATCGGCTTCCGCCAGAAGCAGTTCGACCGGCGTGTGAATCGTTAGCAGATTCTTATCGCCATCGACGGACGAAAGCTGTTGCAGGAAGAAGTCGGACGTGCGGGTCGGGATGTCGATCGTATCGGCAGTCAGCACCGTGTAGGCATGGGCTTCGAGTAACGACGTCTGCCCATCGTTGTCGTAGTCGGGCATTGCAACAATTTGACCGGTGCGCGTGGTGCCACTGAGGGCTTCCCAGAAGTACGAAGAGTACTCGCGGTATTCGGCCTGATCGACATTCGGCGTACAGCCTGCGGCAACACGGTCGGGCACGGTCGAGAAGAACCCGCATCGAGGCAGCGACGTCAGGCCGTTCTTCGGTTCGCCCCCTTCAAAGATCAAGTTGCCGAAGCCGCCGCTGTAGCATTGCACCATCACCACCACCACGGGCATGTCTGGCGGAAGCTGATCGAGCTTCTCGGCCCAGGCCGGCACGGTCATCGTCTTGTGGTGCCAAAGATGCGTGTGGTTGCCAACGTAGGTCGGGCGACTCGGGCGACGGCGTACCGATCGGCTGTTGTCGTCTTCCTTCTTGTCATCCTCGGTCGAAGAATCTTCTTCCTTGGCCGACTCTTCCTTGTTGTCAGAGTCGTCGCTTGCTTCTTTCGGATCTTCTTCGATCGCGGCGGTCGGCCGGCCGGAACGAGACGAGCGTCGCTGCGGGGCAGGCCGTTCGCGACCACCATGACCGGTGAAGTAGAGAATCAAGCGGTCGCCGTCGGTGAGGCGATTGCTCAGCTCTTTGATGCGTTCTTCGATCACTTCCGGTCGAGCCGCACCTGAAATCCCTTCGATGGAACTGCTGCGGTAGTCGAAGCGAATCCCGGTCGATGGGCCAACGATCTCGGCCAGCATTCGGCGAAGGTCTTCGGGGCCTCGGTCAGGATTCTCGACTTGCAGATCGATGCCGGGATCGTTGCCGTCGGCAAACAGGATCTGATGTTCTTTCTGGTTGAGTCCCAATTTGTTGAGCGTGCGCTGGAAGTAGAGCACGTTGTTTTCGAGCGAGACCTGGTTACCGTCTGCCGTGGGGCCACCACCAATGGTGAGAAAATGGTCTTCGGCTAGCAGCGACGAAGAGAGACCGGACATGCAAAGCAGCAGGGCAATACCAGGGAGGTACAAGCGACGCATCGCGGAACCTTTCAGGACTGTGCAAAGGATTGGGAATCACGACGGCAGATCCTTCGCCGCAGAACGAGCATTCCTAAACAAGCATGAAACCCTGAGCTCGGCCGGAGGTGGCGTGAAAAAGCTCAATTCGTGGTGTTGAATGAACCCTCAATATAGGGCTTGCGCGAAATCGTTTCACGCATTCGTTCCCCAAACCGAAGCAAATTATCCATCGAGAGCGGTGGATTAAGAAAGCCCGGCGGCCATCTTCGTGGGGGAGATGGTCGCCGGGCAAACATGTTTCGCGATGCCGTTTCCGCCTATTGGTTGGTCACAATATCGTACTGAAAGTCGCTCACCGGCACCGATGCATGGACCGGCGACTTGTCTGGATCGCGAAGACTTTTCGGTGCCAGATCGATCGTGGCGACTTCCGAGGCTTTGATGTCCGGCGGAATATCGCTGCCGTTCTTCAGAGCTGGTTTCGAGAACGTCACCACACATTCGCGAACACTTCCCAGGAAGATGTTCTCGACCAGAAATCGGCCGTCGTCACCGGTGGTCGTCGAGAAGACCATCTGCTGGTGATCGTTCTCGTTCCAGAAGGTGACCTCGATGCCACTACGAGGTTGTCCGTCGAGCGAGACCAGGCCTTCGATCGAGGCCCGGCCTGGCTCGGAGTTGCAGCCAAGCAGCAGAAGCATCATCAAGGCGAAGCCGCCGAATCTTGCGTGACGAGGCGGCGGGAATGGAGTGTTCATCAGCGTGTCCTTGCCTGGTCGTTAGTTGGAGATGACTTCTTCACCGTTGCGGGTGCCATACGCTTGCCGCGTGTTGGCGTCGATCGTTTCTGCCAGGAACGTGACCGAGCCATCGGTCAGGCAGAACATCGCTCCGCCAGGATGCTGACTGCTGTAGCCGAACTCATAGGCGGCGAAACCGGAACTGCCGGGGTCGACCTTGGGCAAGTTGATGCCGACACCCAGCGAGCCCCACATCTCGGACCAGTCTTCCGGCACGTCGGCATCGTCGCCACCGATATACCAGTGATCTTTTTGCGCGGCCGAACCGTTCGCTTTGTCTTCCCGGGCTCCGGTGCTCTTCGGATCAGGAACGGCTTCGCCAAAAGCAACCGTATTGGACGTTCCGTCGGTGACCGCCGAGAAGTTCAGTGCTCGGAAGTTCTGAAAGACACCATTCAAGCCGCTGCCAGGATTCTTACCCCACCAGTCCTGACCGCCGCCAGAGTTGTGGCTCGAATCGTAGTCGGAAGTTAGCGTGCCAGAGCAGTTTGCCAGGTAGCTTGCCGGAACGCGATTCTGCACGGTCCAGTTGTCTGTCGACGTATCTTTGACGGACTTCGGAATGGGGGCCGATGGACAGCGGAGGTTCTCGATCATCGTTTCGCATGCCGCGATGTTGCGATGCGAGGTGTTCGTGCTGCCAATCGAGGCTCCGCTCACGCCACCACCACCAGCGGCAAAGTTGGCCGAGTCGGTGGTCAACGTGAGGGCTTCGTACAAATTGTTTTGCTCGATGAAAGGCAGTATCCGGGCACTCCACATCGCCCCGGTTTCGTCACTGGTCGAATCGTTTTCGTCGTTCGCTCCGGCTGGGAATGCCCCGAATGTATCGTGATGGTTATGCAAGGCGAGGCCGAGTTGCTTCAAATTATTGGTGCAACTGATCCTTCGAGCCGCTTCACGTGCCTGCTGCACGGCCGGCAATAACAACGCAATTAAGACGCCGATAATCGCAATGACGACCAGCAATTCAACGAGCGTGAATCCGTCAGGTTTCCGCGACATGAGAGTTCTCTCCAAACAACCAAACAGAAGAACGAAATTGGAATGGATTTCAGGTCGTTCGGCAGGCGGCAGAGACCAGGTTGGATGCTGTCCTGCGTAACGATGGGCCGATCATATCGCGGGCCATTTTCGGGAGACATGACAAATAACGCATAAAGATTGATATAATGCACCGGCCTTTCGCACGGTTTTAAAATAGGCTTTTTCATACCATCGCTTGCACGCAGAACCTTCATGAAAATGGTCGATCTGCGAGGCGGTTCTTAACACAACGAGTCATGAATACATCGTTACTAGGAGTGCCAGCGCGAAGGTCGATCGCGTTGATGGTGCAGACTGCCACTGAGTGGAGTCGTGACGTGCTGCGCGGGGTCGCGGACTTCGCCAACGAGCAAGGTGGATGGGACTGCTTTATCGAGCCGCATGGCTTTTGGGATGTGTTACAGATTCCCAAAGACTGGCAAGGGCATGGGGTGATTGGCCGTTTAACCCATGCGTCGCTGTTGCGATCGATCGCGGCACGGAAGATCCCAGCGGTCAATGTGTCGTGGACGCGAACCCATTCCCAGCGTTACCCGAACGTCGTTTCCGATCAACGAGCTTGCGGACAGATGGCAGGTCAACACTTTGTGGATCGCGGCTTTCGTGACGTCGCGTTCATCGGAGCGGCTCCACATATGCGCTATGGCACCTTCATGGAGGAAGAGATTCGCCGTGTCGTCGAATCGGAAGGATCGCGACTGCACGTCTTTCATTTCAGTGGAAACTCGCAGATCGTGAACGAACATGGCCTGCGTTCCGAGTCGTACGAACTGCAGCGATGGCTATTGGAATTGCCGAAGCCGATTGGCGTGATTGCCTGGAGCGCGATGGTCGGGCGAACGGTCATTACGCACTGTGCCAACGCGACGATCGAGGTGCCCGACGATCTAGCGGTGTTGTGTATTGAAGACGACGCATTGATGTCGGCATTGGCCCCGGTCGAGATCTCGAGCCTTGACCAGGCAGGCCGAACGGTCGGCTATCGAGCGGCCGAACTTTTGGAAGCGATGATCCAGGGAAAGCCAGCCCCGAAAGAGCCGATCGAGATTCCTCCGCACGGGGTGATTGCCCGGCGATCGTCCGACGCGACCGGCTTTCAAGACGATGTTGTAACGGCCGCGATCAAATACATTCGGGATCACGCCGACGAGCCGATTCGGATAAGCGATGTCGAAAAGGCAGTCAGTGTTTCCCGGCGAGTGCTCGAAAATCGTTTCGAGCGGCACGTGGGGCGTTCGCCGGCCGATATCTTGCGAAGAGTCCGGATTGAACGAGCTGCCGTGCTTCTTCGTGAGACCGACCTGCCGATGCCGGAAATTGCCTATCGGTGTGGGTTTAACCATGCCGAGTCGTTCATCCGTTGCTTCAAGCGGACGATGGGGCATGTGCCGAGTCAATTTCGCCGGAAAAAACGACACGACGCGTCTGGTTCTTGATTAATGGAAGGAATCGCCCCTGAAGCGTTTGACTGCCCTGGCGCGTACGGCATTCTTTTCGCAATCGGATGCTGGGATCGCTTCGTCTGCTAAGTCACCCGCAGGGCGGTACCCAGGATCGAGGTTGGTCGGCATAATCGGACCAACCCTCATCCCCTGGTCGGCACGCTAGCAGCTTGCCCTGTTTTGCCAGTTGGCAAAGATAGTCGTAGAAGCGGGGCCAGTATACGATGAGATTCACTTCAGGCGGTTCGCGCCGCTGGGCAGTTACACATTCTTCTCTGCAACTCAAAGCAAAAAGCTCATGGATAACAACGACGAATCTCCTAAACGGCGGGGAGAAAAGGGAAGTCCCGGCAATCTGTGGTACATCCTGGTAGCCTGTGCGGTCGTCTTCCTGGTCGCAATGTATATCCTGCAACCAGGTTCCGATGAATTAACCCAACCTGATCTGGAACGCCTGATCGCTTCGATTGGGGACGATAAGAAGTCGGATACCGACCCCGGCGTGACTGTCCAGCACAAGGACAGCGAAGGCAAAGTTTCCAGTATCCGCTATTCCAATCTGCGAAATGTGGAAATCGGTCCTTCGTCGGTTACCGGTAAGGTCGATCGCTACGACAATGATTCGAAAGATCCGAGCAAGGCGAAGACAGAAGGCCATAAGATCGTCACTTACCTGGTTCGAACCGAGAATGCCGCCGGCAAGATTCAGGCGATGTTCGATAAGGTGGGCTTCACCGATTACAAAGCGACTGGTCCGCCGAACTTCTTTGAGATTTACGGTGGTCCCCTGTTGATGATTGGTCTGGGGATCGCGTTCTGCTATTTGATGATTCGCCGAATCGGCGGAACCGGCAGTGCTATTGCCTTCGGCCGAAGTCGCGGCAAGCTGCACATGCAGGACGATCTAAACATCAGCTTCGACGACGTTGCTGGCATCGAAGAAGCGGTCGAAGAAGTTCGCGAAATCGTCGACTTCCTTCGTTCGCCAGAGAAATACCAAGAGCTAGGTGGCCGCATCCCAAAAGGCGTGCTGCTGGTGGGACCTCCCGGAACGGGGAAAACGCTGCTTGCCAAGGCAATCGCCGGCGAAGCTGGCGTCTCGTTCTTCAGCATGAGCGGTTCCGACTTTGTCGAAATGTTTGTCGGTGTGGGTGCGGCTCGTGTCCGTGACCTGTTCCAGCAAGCCGCGGCGAAGAGTCCCTGCATTATCTTCATCGACGAGTTGGATGCCCTCGGTAAGACGCGTGGCGGCAGCATCGTCGGTGGTCATGACGAACGGGAGCAGACGCTCAATGCACTGTTGGTCGAAATGGATGGTTTCGAGGCGAATGCCGGGATCATCATCATTGCCGCCACCAACCGTCCTGAAATGCTCGACCCTGCCCTGCTCCGTCCAGGCCGATTCGATCGCCAGGTGTTGGTCGACCGACCCGACGCGGGCGGACGCGAAGACATCCTGCGTGTCCATGTTCGCAGCGTGAAGCTCGACGAAACGGTCAACTTGAAAGGTGTCGCCGCGATCACCACCGGTTTCTCGGGGGCTGACCTGGCAAACCTGGTGAACGAAGCGGCCCTGCTGGCTGCCCGTAAGGGAAAAGCGGCGGTCGGGATGATTGAATTCGACGAAGGGGTCGAACGTGTCACGGCTGGTCTCGAAAAGAAACAGCGTGTCATGCATCAAGACGAGAAGCTGCGCGTCGCCTATCACGAAAGTGGCCACGCACTGGTGGCTTACTGCTTGCCGAATACCGACCCAGTGCACAAAGTCTCGATCATTCCGCGTGGTCTGGCCGCGCTTGGCTACACGATGCAGCGTCCGACGGAAGATCGCTTCCTGATGACCCAAAGCGAACTGGAAAGCCGCATTCAGGTGCTGTTAGCCGGAACGCTGGCCGAAGAGATGGTCTACGACGAGATTTCGACCGGTGCCCAGAACGACTTGGAACGTGCAACCGAAATCGCTCGCAGCATGGTGACCGACTTCGGCATGAGCCGGCTTGGTCGCGTGAACTATCGAGCCAGTGGGCGTTCGGCGTTCATTCCTGAGCAATCGGAAGAACGAGCTCGTTCGCACAGCGAAGAGACCTACCGCGAGATCGATCTGGAAATCAAGCGAATCATCGACGAACTTCTCGATCGCACGAAACGCATGATGGAAGACCGCCGCAGCGCCCTGGTATCGCTGACCGAGCGTTTGATGGAACTGGAAGTGGTCGACGCCGACGAACTGAAGAAGGTGATCGAAGACACCTCCGACGGTCCACGCATTGTCCCGGGTACCGAGACCAAACGCCACGGCACGCCGAAGGAAATCAACGCCGACGATATTCCACCGACCTCGGGTTCGATCGATCAGGGAATCTAGGCGTCAGATCTTAGATCAGAAAACTACGCAATGGCGAGCTAGAGGCTCGCCATTGTGCTTGATGTTCTGAGTTATTTACGAACGCTGCCAACTCGTGGCAATCGATTCGCGTCTTAGCGTTCCAATTCGTACCAAGGGTAATGGCTCGACATCGCTTCTTTCACGACGCCAGTGACGATCTGGATGCTGACCGGTTTCTCGAGAAGTGAGAAGATCTCGATGCTCTCGGCTTGGGTCGCGATCGTTTGATCGAGCGCCCCGGTGAGCAAAATGTACGGAATGTTGATGCCCATGCTGCGGCACGCAGTGATCGACTCGAGACCGGTCCGCTGCGGCATGTGAAAATCGAACAGGGCGACATGGACCGTCGTATTCTGGGTGACCTGAATCGCCTCTTC
This sequence comes from Bremerella cremea, assembly GCF_039541315.1. Taxonomy (GTDB): domain Bacteria; phylum Planctomycetota; class Planctomycetia; order Pirellulales; family Pirellulaceae; genus Bremerella; species Bremerella cremea. The sequence goes on from NZ_BAABFZ010000004.1 coordinate 254,304, forward strand.
TCCGCTGGCCGCCAAGATCGGCTCGAAACCACGACGCTCGAACACTTCCGCCAACGTCTCGCGGAACGAGCGATCGTCGTCGGTGATCAGCATGACGGGTTGGGAACTGTTACGCATGGCACTGAGAGAATATTAATCACGCTTAAAGTGTTGGCAGAACATGACGTTCGACGGTTAAGTATGCAAATGTAGTTCCCATTTTTGGCCAACTTTGCGTGCTGGAGCAATACCGATCGGTAAAGGGCGTCCAGGGCGCGGTAGAACGCACAATTTGCCATAAATTCTTTGCAGCCCCTTATCGGGCTTCATGAAGATACCTGCCAAACTGGCAGGGGAGACGGATCAGATTGCCCACTTTATCAGCAAAGGTGATATTGCACGCGAAATTTCGCCAGTTACAGCAGGGGTACTTATAACTAAGTGCTGATTCCGCTATAACTTGCAACATGCGAGCGGCCCCCTTCGATGGTTGGTCGGAGTAGCGGCCGAGGGGTGCATTTCGCGCCTTAAACCGATCTAAAGACAACACTTGCAAGCGAGATTCTGCCCAACCTGGCAGTCTACTCGATTTCGGAAAGGGTCTGTGGTGAGCTCGGCACCTAGTTTTTTGGAACGCAATGAATTTTTATTGCGCCGCCTGCACTCTTTGTCCGGTCTGGTCCCAGTCGGTGCCTACATGGTGGTCCACCTTTCGGTGAACGCCAGCGTGTTTGGTGCCCCGCTGCTCTTCCAGCGACTGGTGTTCCATATCCATTCGCTGGGGCCGATTCTGCCGCTGGTCGAATGGGCCTTCATCTTCCTGCCGATCATCTTCCACGCTGCGTATGGGCTGCTGATAACCAGTGGCGGCAACCCCAACACCCAGGCATATCCTTACAACAGCAACTTCCGCTACACGATGCAGCGGGCGACCGGTCTGGTGGCGTTTCTGTTTATTGCCTGGCACGTGTTCCATATGCACGGCTGGATCCATGCAAACTTCTGGATCAACAATGTCGCGCATCCGCTCTTTGGTGCCCAGTTCTCGCCTTATAACGCGGCGAGCAGCGGGGCCCTGGCGATGCAGGCTTCGATTATCGTGCCGATTCTCTATACCATTGGTGTGCTCGCGACGGTCTTCCACTTCTCCAACGGTCTGTTCACCTTTGGGATTACGTGGGGGCTTTGGATCAATCCGAAGGCTCAAGAACGTGCCAAGCTGGCTGCCAACGTTGTCTTTGTTTTGTTGGCTGTCGCCGGGATGGCTGCGATTGTCGGTCTCTACTCGATGAGCTCCGAGAAAATCGCGGAAGTGCGTGTCGAGGAAGACAAGGCCTACGAGATCCTGGTCGAGACCGGCGATATCATGCCGAATCCGCACAAGCATTCGGAAGAGTCGAAGTTTTCGCATGAAGAACACGACGAAGCCCCCCAGGCCGAGTCGGAACGTTAAAGCTACGCGACTTCCTTCGGTTAAATAAAGCAGAGGGAAGCTGACGCCGCCAAATGAAAACCCAAGAGCCAAAGGTGGATGGGAATGGCAGATAAGCGAGTTCTGGTTGTCGGTGGTGGTCTGGCCGGTTTGGCTGCTACCATGAAATTGGCCGAGTTGGGCATCGGGGTCGACCTGATGAGCCTGACGCCGGTCAAACGCTCGCACAGCGTGTGCGCCCAAGGTGGGATCAACAGCGTTAACGACGCGACCCGGCAACTGGGTGATGACGAATACAAGCACTTCGACGACACCGTCTATGGTGGTGATTTTCTGAACCACCAACCGCCGGTTTACGAAATGGCCATGTGGGCCCCGAAGGTGATCGATCTGATGGATCGCCTTGGTGTGACCTTCAACCGGACTCAGGAAGGCTTCCTCGATCGCCGCCGTTTTGGTGGAACGCTCTACAAGCGAACCGCCTTCGCCGGGGCGACTACAGGTCAGCAGCTTCTGTACGCCCTCGACGAGCAAGTTCGCCGCTGGGAATCGGAAGGTCTGGTCAAGAAATACGAGATGTGGGACTTCCTCGGCCCCATCACCAATGATCAAGGTGTGTGTGTCGGTGCCGTTGCTCAAGATCTCTTCAGCATGGAAATCCGCTCGTTCCGAGCCGATGCCGTGGTGGTTGCGACCGGTGGTTGCGGGCTGATCTACGGTCGCTCGACGATGAGCATGACCTGTAACGGTTCGGCTGCCAGCCGCTGTATGCAAGCCGGAGCCAAATACGGTAATGGCGAATGCATCCAGGTGCACCCAACCGCCATTCCAGGTGCCGACAAGCTGCGGCTAATGAGCGAATCGGCTCGTGGTGAAGGTGGCCGCGTTTGGGTTCCTCGTACGCCACAAGACAGTCGATCTCCTTCCGATATTCCAGAAGGCGAACGTTACTACTTCCTGGAAGAACGTTACCCGCAGTACGGAAACCTCGTTCCGCGTGACATCGCGACGCGCGAGATTTTCAACGTCTGCGTGAACGAAGGTTTGAGCGTCGAAAAAGACCGTCAGTGCGTTTACCTCGACCTGACGCACATCGAAGCAAGCGAACTGAACCGCAAGCTCGGTGGTATTCTCGACATCTACCGCAAGTTCCAGGGCGTCGATCCTTGCTACACGCCGATGCGTATTTTCCCGGCGGTTCACTACAGCATGGGTGGGCTCTGGACGAATTACGAAAAGAAGACCAGCGGTCCAGGTCTTCAGCCAGGTTCGCCAGCTAACCAGCAGACCAACATCCCGAATCTCTATGCAATCGGCGAAGTCGATTACCACTATCACGGTGCCAACCGTCTTGGTGCGAACTCGCTGCTGAGCTGTATCTTCTCGGGGCTGTTCGTGGCACCTGGTCTGGAAACGCTGCTGAACAACTTGAAGCCAGGTGCGGCCGCCGCCGATCAGCCTGCTTCCTTGTACGAAGCCGCTTCGAAGCAGCACCAGGAGCGTCACAACAACTTGCTGAAGCAGTCGGGCGACGAAAACCCATACCTGATCCATCAGGAACTGGGCAACATGATGACCAGCGCCGCGACCGTGGTGCGTGTCAACTCGCAACTCGACGAAGCGATCGGCAAGCTGGCCGACTTGAAGGCACGGGCCTGGAAGTGTGCTTTGAGCGATACCGGTAGCTGGTCGAACCAGAACGTGTTGTTCACCAAAGCGATGCAGGACATGTTCCCAATCGCGGAAGCAATTTTGAAGGGAGCTCGAGCTCGCGACGAATGTCGTGGTGCTCACTACAAGCCAGAATTCGAATTGCCAGGTTTGACCTCCGACGATCCAACCGAACGTCATCATCAAGCGGAAGCCTGGTGCGATAAGTTCGAGGCGAATGTCGATAAGTACCTGAAGAGCACGATCGCGACCTGCGAGGGAGACGACGTGAATATCAGCTACGAAGATGTCGATATCAGCATCGAGCCACCCCGTCCTCGTTTGTACGGTCTGGTCGGCGCTGAAGAGATCAGCAACGTCTGGAAAGAACGAACCAAAAAGAAGAAGGAAGCCGCCCAAGCGGCCGCATCCGCTTCGAATAACTAAGGTGTTGTGGGCTGGGCCTGGTCCCAGCAGACTTGGTACGCGGGAACAAGTTGGGTCGTGACCCAGCCTACTGAAAACTGAGCACTGAAGACGAAATATCATGATCGCTCACGCAAACAAGCCGAAAACGTTCTTCGTGAAAATTCTTCGCCAGGATGGCCCGGGCAAACCGAGCTACTGGGAACGATTCGAGCTCGATTACGAGCCAGAATTGAACGTGATCAGCGTTCTGCAGAAGATCGCGGCGAAGGCTAAGACTGCCAACGGCCAGAAGACCACGCCGGTCTGCTGGGACTGTGGTTGCTTGGAAGAAGTTTGTGGTGCGTGCACCATGGTGATCAACTGCAAGGTTCGCCAGTCCTGCTCGGCTCTGGTCGACAAGCTGCTGGAAGACAGCCGCGAAATCGAACTTCGCCCGATGACCAAGTTCCCGGTTGTCCGCGACTTGTTCGTCGATCGTAGCCGTATGTTCAACGCCTTGAAGAAAGTCAAAGCTTGGATCCCAGTCGACGGTTACTACGATCTGGGACCTGGCCCGAAGCAGTCTCGCGACGCTCAGGAAATGGCCTACCCGCTCAGCGAATGCATGACCTGCGGTTGCTGCGTGGAAGCTTGCCCGCAGTACTCGAAGATCGAATTGCTGCAGCACTCGGGTGAATCCAAAGACGCCTACGAAGCTCGCAAGACGGAAGTCTTCAATCGCAATTTCGTTGGCCCGGCTGCCATCAGCCAGGTGGCTCTGTTCAACCTGAACCCAACCGGCAAAATGATCGCCTCGGAACGCCTCGATGCGTTGACCGAAGAAGGTGGTATCCAGGTTTGCGGGAACGCTCAGAACTGCGTCGCCGTTTGCCCGAAGAAGATTCCGCTGACCATGAGCATCGCTCGAATGGGTCGCGAGACCACCTTCAACACGCTGCGTAAGTGGTTCGATCGCCGCGGCGACAGCAAGCACTAAACCGAAGCTTTGCTTCTGCGATGCACCAAAAGCCCCAGCAGCGCGACATTGGCATTTATTGCCTGGCCCGTGTCGCTCTGTTGGGGCTTTTGCATTAAAAATGATCGAGTCCTCTGGTTCGATCGCCTGGCCATTTCTTTGAAGTAATCCACTGATGTCGACTCCTTCAGAATCTGCTCCGCTTCGTTTCTCTGGTAAAGTTGCCTTGGTGACCGGGGCCAGCGATCGTGGAATCGGAGGTGCGATTGTCGAACGGTTATCGAAAGAAGGGGCGTCGATCGTGATCGCTAATCGGCACGAACCGAAACGCGTTTTGAAGCGACTCGAGCGGCTGGGGATTCCGTTCCTCTATCAAGAGTGCGATGTCACCAAGCCTGGTCAGATCGAGGCCCTTAAGGAAGTGGTGTCCAAGAAGTTCGGCAAGGTCGACTTCCTGGTCAATAACGCCGGGATCGAACTTTGTCAGAACCTGGAAGACTACGCAGAAGGTGAGTGGGAGCAACTGCTCGATATCAATCTCACCGGCGCGATCCGAATGACGCGTTCGTTTTTGTCGCTGCTTCCGTCGCCCGGCGGAGTCGTGCTGAATGTCGCATCGGCCCTGGGGCTGGGGGGCTGTGTAGGCTTCTCGGTTTACAGTGCGAGTAAGGCAGGCCTCAATGGCTTTACGCAGTCGCTGGCCTGGGAACTGGGGCCGAAGAAGATCCGCGTCGTCGCGGTGGCCCCAGGGATCGTCACGACGCCGATGGCAATGCGTTTTGCTGAAGAGTGTGACTCGCGGGAAGAAGTCGAACAGCTTCGCAAGGACATCGATGCTTGCCATCCGCTGGGTGTTGGTGCCCCTCACGACGTGGCCAACGCGGTCGCATTTCTGGTCTCGGATGACGCGAGCTGGATTACCGGTGTGACCCTTCCGCTGGGCTGGGCTCCGCATTACGACCTGCCTATGCATCGCTACGTTTAGACCAGATTTCGTCTGAGCGATCGTTCTGATTGCGTGAATAAGCGGAAATGGATGCCAGGAAATACTGGCGCAAGGGCGTAACCGTTTCTTAATTCGGCTATTGCCTAAAAGAGGGGGAGTGCTTGCGAACTCCTTCGCAGGCCAGCAATTGCCGGTCAGGCAAACTAGCTCGGAGTAATTATTAAATTCTCCGTAACTTTCCGGCACTCTCGGCTATTTGCCTAACCCATGGAATTATCGGTACTGCTCTGGGTCGCGCGGGCCTGACAGCACTTTTCTCTCATAGGAGCCCCTTAAATGCATTTCCCCCAAGGTCAGCCATTGGCTGGCTCAATGCCCGCCGCGCGCCGCGCTTTCACGTTGGTTGAACTGTTGGTCGTGATTGCGATCATCGGTGTCTTGATCGCCCTGCTCTTACCTGCCGTGCAACAGGCACGTGAAGCCGCTCGCCGCATGAGCTGCTCAAATAACATGAAGCAGATGGGTCTCGCGTTCCACAACTATCACGACACCTACAAAACGCTGCCAGCGTCGAGCTATCTTCCATCCGGCGACCCGACCAGTGTTTACCGCAGCTACAGTTCTCTGGCGATGATCTTGCCGTTTGTCGAACAAGCTCAGCTTTTTGAATTGGTTCAGCAGCAGTCGCAGAACTTCCGCGACAACTACTACAACATTGCCGCCGGTCGCACGAAGGTCTCGGCCTTCAAATGCCCTTCCGACCGTGAATACCCAGGCGACTACGCTGGGGTAAACTATGCCGTCAGCCACGGCGCGACGACACGTTTTTCGCGACTTGCCAGTCAAAACGGGATGTTCCGCGGCGAAGGAGGAGCGACCGGTGACGAGCTCGCCTTCAAAGATGTCACCGATGGTTTGAGCAACACGCTGATGGTTTCGGAGCACCTGGTGGGCGATGCCAATGATGATGCGTTGATCAACGGCAACACTTCCGAGCCAATCTTCTATACCGGCGGCAACCCAAGCTGGGATCAGTTCCCGACTCAGGCTCAGATTGATGCCATCGGAACGGCGATTCCGACTGGGAGCGCCGCTCTGGGAAACGATCAGCAAAACAGCATCAACGGCCGTGACTGGCTTTCGGGTTTGTATACACAAACCGTACTGAACACGGTCGCTCCACCGAACTGGAAGTACGCCACGTGCGAGTTCGGGAGCAGTGGTTTTGCCGCTGATCGCGATGGGATTTACCCGCCCCGCAGTCGTCACCCAGGCGGCGTCCTGGTGACCGCCGGTGACGGTTCGTCCCGCTTCGTTTCGGAAACGATCGATCTTCCGACCTGGCAATACTTCGGTGCTCGCAACGACGGCAAGCCGGTGCAGATGCCATAAGCACCCACTTCCCTTCCAAGCAACGCGACCGTCCGCGGACGATTCGCTGGCAATCCTCTGTCGGCGATCGGTCACGGAGGCTGTCGCTCCCGCAGTTCTCCCTCCGCTTCGTTCATCAATTTTCAAATCTGGAGCCACCATGCGTGCTCTTTATCGCGTTTCGTTTTTACTGTTGATGTTTGCCATGTTGATTGGTTGTGGCGATACCTCATCGACCGAGAAGCCTGCCCCGCCGACCGCCTCCGATGCTATCCGTCGAGACCTTGATTACATCGTTCAGAACAAGATCGTCGGCAGCGAAGTGATTAACATTCAAGAGAACATCGAGCGTCTGAAAGAGACCGAACCAGGCAAGGCGGCCGCCCTTCTGGTCGAATTTAAGAAGCTGGACTCCGCTCATGGGGCGAAAGCTGCGGCAATTGCCAAGAAAATGCTTGAGATACTTTAATTGGCGATCCGCCCCTGAAATTACCCTCGATCTTAAAACGACAAGGGGCACTTCTTCACCCAAAGAGGAAGTGCTCTTTTCTTTTGCCAGGTTCCAATCACGGAACCTCGAGTTTTAGATCGCCTTTAAGGGTGAGCCACTCTTTTGAACGCAGTACTATCTTCCTGGGCTGAATGGCTGGAATATCTCGCGTTAGTGGTGTCGATTGTTCTGAGTAAGTGTCTTTGTAACGGAGCTTACCAAGCGACGCGAAATTGTTCTGCTGGCTGATATCGATCCCTTTGGTAAGGTGCTTCACCAAGCTAGGGGAAAATCAGGCCCTTCTTACTTCCGTGGGACTAGCCCCTTCTACGCCGGAATGCGTGGGCATATCTAAGTGGGATTGAGAATTAAATCGTACGGGCAAAATAGCAATTGCCTTGATGGACCAGGGCAGAAAAAAATAGAATAGGGCGGTCGGGCAGCACCCGTCAGCGAATTTTTCCCCGCCTTTCCGACCCTCCTTGGATAGAGCTCGCGTTTACGTCTTGCTTATCGGTTTGGATCGATGAGTGTGATTCAGTTCGTCGCGAGTAATTTCCGTCATTGGGCCTTCCCCTGCCGAATGACCGCTGGTTTCCGTCCTTTACTTGGGATGGTACCTTTCGTGCATTACTGGCAGTGCCTGCCCCATCACACCTTACATAGCGGCACCCTTCGACCTTAGTGAGCTTCCATGTACCTCCGCATTGTTTTGGGAATCTTGTTCAGCTTCAGCACTTCACTCGTAGTCGAAGCTCAGAACGTGGTGGACTTTCATCGAGATGTGCAGCCAATCCTCGAGTTTCGTTGCCTGGAATGTCACGGGCCAGAGAAGGCCAAGAATGACTTCAGGGTCGATTCGGAAGAATCGTTGGGCAGCTATATCGAGCCAGGCGATTTCGAGAACAGCTATCTTTGGACCGACTACCTGGTCACCGAAGATGAAGACATGAAGATGCCGCCGGTTAATTCGCGTCATTCCGACGGGATGACCGCTGCCGAGTTGGCCACGATCAAACTGTGGATCGAAGAAGGTGCCGACTTCGATTGGCAGAACGATTCGACGGAGGAAGGTGCAACCGAAGCGAATATGCCGGTCGCCGACATGTCGACCTCGTACAAGGCCTTGATCTTCCAAGGGCTGTTCCATCCGGCCACGGTTCACTTTCCGATCGGTCTGCTTTCGATCTCGATGGTCTTCCTTGTCTTGTCGAAGATCTTCGGCAAGTCGTTTGAGTCAGCTGCGTTCCACTGCTTGTGGGTTGGCGCCTTGGGGGCGGTGGGCGCCTGTTTGACTGGTTGGGGCTATGCGTTGCACGAAGGTTATGGCGTGGGCTACTCGGCCGAAGCGGCGATCGATCGGCATCGCTGGTTGGGCATTATTGTCGCGGCAGGCGCGCTTTGCCTGATTCCGCTTGCCTACGCGGCCTACAAGAAGGAAAGCTCAGGCGCCAAGGTTGGTTGGCTTCTCGGAGCGATTGTGCTGGGCATGGCCGTTTCGCTGGTCGGATACCAAGGTGGAGAGCTGACCTTTGGTGAAGACCACTACGAAAAAGAGTTCGACAAGCTGTTTGTTGACGATCAGCCGAAGATGACCGAAGAGGTAAAGGCCGAGCAGGCCAACACGCCGGAAGCAACTGGCGAGACGGCTAAAGCAGAAGAGACCGCGTCCTAAGCAGCGATTGCCAGGACGAGGTCTCTCGAGTGGTCGATCGAAAAGTCGTCGAGCTACGGCGACTTAGGCGGACGCCAGGAAGTCGAGCGTCAGCTTGGCGGTTTCCTCAGTCTTTTCGTAGGGAACCATGTGCCCGCATTCTTCCAGGATCGTCAGCTTCGCGTTGGGCAAATGCTCGACGTAGTACTCGCCATGAGCCAACGGAATCAGCTTGTCCTGCCGTCCCCAGATGATGTGGATGGGACTGTCGAGGCGATGCAGGTGGCCTGCCAGCTTCGGGTCGTGCAGATATGGATTCCAGCCGACACGTGCCGTCGCTTCTCGAGCACGCAGCCATAGCAAGATTCGCGGATCGTTCACGTCCGAAGGAGTTAGATCGAACGCAATCTGGCAGTTCGGATCGAAGAACAGTAGCTCGCGAAGTTCATCGAAGCTATCGAGGAACAGCTCGGCCATCGGAGCGCCGTCGACGTGCAGACCGGCCGCGGCGATCATCACCAGTGGGCCGATCAGGTTCGGGCGAATCAGTTTGATCTCTGCCGCCAGCCAGCTTCCCAGCGACCAGCTAACGACTGGAACGTTCTCCAGGTTCAGTTGCTGCATCAGGTCGACATAATGCCAGGCCAGGTCGTGAATGTCGTCGATCTGGTCGAGCCCTTCGCTGAGGGCGAAGCCGGGGTGGGCCGGCAAGTAAACGGTGTACTTCTCGGCCAGCTTCTTGTGAAAATCGATCGGTTCGGTCTCGCCGCCTGCCGAGTGCAGGTAAAGAAGCGGTGGCCCTTCGCCTAGGATCGTAAGCTGAATCTTCTTGCCGGCGATGTTGAGGGTTTTGTTTTCGGTTTTCATCGTGATGAACTTGGGTGCGTGGGCCTACGTGGTCCCTTGCCTGACCGGCGAAGGGTTGGATAGCGGCGGAAACAGCGTTAGCTGGTCAGCGCCGCATTCATTTCTTCGCGGAGGCCTGGCATGACCTTCTCGGCAAACAGTTTCATGCTTCGGCAGGTCAGGTCGTGCGGAAGAGTTCCGAGCTGGAACAAGCCCAGCAGGTTACCAACGCCGAGCTTCGTGATGCGTTCGGCCAACTTTTGGCGAACCGTGTCAGGGCTGCCCACGATCGCGTAGCCACCCTTCTCGATGTCTTCGCGGGTTTCGCAGGTGCTCATGAACTGCTGCAGGCCCTTCTGGATGCCTGCGATCGAGCGTGCCGAGGTGTAGCCCGGTGGGAAGACCACGAGCCCCTTCAGCAGCTTCTTCACGAAGTACCACAGATGCTTCTCGTATTCGGCCCAGGCCTGTTCGTCGGTCTCGGCACAATAGATCGGCAATAACCATCCAAGCTGTTCTGGGTCGGTGGTGTAACCGCACTTCTCGCATTCGTCGCGGAACATATCGAAGTTCCGTTGGAAGAAGTCGAGGTGGAAGTACGGGATCCCCATGTAGGCAAAACGCCGCTGTGCCACGAACTGAATCGTTTCGCGGCTACCAGCCCCCGGGATCCAGATCGGCGGGTGAGGCTGCTGGATCGGACGTGGCCATGGATTAACGTACTTCAGCTTCCAGTGCTTGCCGTAATGCTCGAACGGTCCCGGTTCGGTCCAAGCTCGAATGATCAAGTCGAACGCTTCGCGGTACATCTCGCGAGCGAAGGTTGGATTCTTCGAGAAGCTGTAATATTCTGGGCCACCACCGACGACCAGACCGGCGATCAAGCGTCCACCGCTGATACAGTCGATCATCGCGAACTCTTCGGCACAGCGAGTCGGCGGATCGTAGAACGGGATCGCATTGCCAACGACAGCGATCTTACAGTTCTTGGTCTGGCGAGCCAGGATCGACGCCATCAGGTTCGGGCTGGGCATCGTGCCATAGGCGTTCTGGTGGTGCTCATTGACGCATACCCCATCAAAGCCAAGCTGGTCGGCCAGGACCAATTGATCGAGGTAGTTGTTGTAGAGTTCCCCGCCATGCACCGGGTCGAACATCTCGTTGGGCAGCCAGGTCCAAGCGGTGTCGTACTTCTCGGTAAAGTCGTCTGGGAGGCGATCCCATGGCATCAGGTGGAAGGCGAAGAATTTCATGGCTTGCTTGCTCGGCAATCTCTGGTTCCCTCGTCCCGAATGAACGAGGGAGGAAGTAAGGGAGCGGAACTGGTCGATTCCGCTGATCCCTATAAAGTCGCTAAATCAGCCATCTATCGCAACCCGAGATGTTGAGACGTTTTGTCGCAGGCATAAAAAAAGCCCCCGGTCGATCGCTTGGATCTGACCGGGGGCTTTTGGTTAATCATCGGAAGAAAGCCAGGGCTTACTTGTTGGCTTCCAGTTCCTTGCGGCGTTCGGCAACGACTTCTTCCTGGATGTGCGAAGGAGTCGGCTTGTAGCTACCCAGTTCCATGCTAAAGGTACCCTGACCTTGGGTCATGCTACGCAGTTCGGTAGCGTAACCAAACATCGAGGCCAGTGGAATTTCAGCCGAGATGACAGTGGTGTCACCGTTCATGTCGGTCTGGTTGACCATCCCGCGACGAACGATGATGTCGCCGGTGACTGGACCCTGGAACGATTCTGGAATTTCGACTTCCACGTTCATGATTGGTTCCAGCAAAGTTGGCTTCATCTTCATGAAGTTCTCACGGAAGCAGCCCTGAGCGGCGATCTTAAACGCCATTTCCGACGAGTCGACGTCGTGGTACGAACCGTCCGAAAGGGTCACCTTCAATCCCACCACTGGGAACTCGGCCAATGGGCCCTTGCTCATGCAGTCTTCAAAACCACGCTGAACGGCTGGGATGTATTCCTTAGGAATACGACCCTGGCTGATCTTGTCGTCGAAGACGAAGTTTTCGGCGCCTTCGGTGTCCTGCGGCAGGGGTTCCATGCTGCCCACGATATGGGCAAACTGACCGGAACCACCCGTCTGCTTCTTGTGCTTGTAGTTGTACTCGACCATCTGGGTCGGGCTTTCGCGGTACGAAACCTTTGGTGGGCCGGTGACGACTTCCACCTTGTATTCGCGCTTGATTCGCTCGACGTAGACGTCCAGGTGCAACTCACCCATGCCTGCGATGATCGTTTCGTTCGTCTCAGGATCGGTGAACACGTGGAAGGTTGGGTCTTCCTTACGAAAACGCTGCAGGGCCTTGCTCAGCTTGTCGCTGTCGTCTCGGCTCTTCGGGGCGACCGAAATCTTGATCACCGGGATCGGCACGAAGATGTTTTCCAGCGAGCAGAACTCACGTTCCTTGGCATAGGTATCACCGGAAGCACAGTCGATACCGGTCACGGCGATAATATCACCGGCAACTGCGTTATCGATTTCTTCACGCTTGTTCGAGTGCATTCGGACGATACGAGCAAAACGTTCGGTCTTGCCGGTACGCTGGTTCACGTAAGGCTGACCCTTTTCGATCGTACCCTGGTAGATACGCATGAAGGTCAACTGACCGTAAGGATCTTCGACGATCTTAAAGGCCATACCGACGAACGGTGCCTTCGGATCGCAAGCCAGCGGGATCTTCTTTTCCGAGTCATCGAAGCTATTGGCGCTGTACTTCACTTCCAGTGGCGAAGGCAAGTAACGCACGATCGCGTCGAGCAGCGTCTGGACGCCCTTGTTCTTGAAGGCGGTGCCCATGAACACTGGGGTGATCTGCAGACCGACGACGGCGTCGTGGGTGGTCTTGTAGATCAGGTCCTTAGGCACTTCTTCTTCGCCCAAGAGCAGTTCCATGATCTCGTCGCTGTAATTCGACAGAGCTTCGAGCATGTCGTGGCGAGCGACTTCAGCGGTTTCCTGCAGGTCGGCTGGAATCGCTTCCTTGCGGACCGTTTCGCCCTGGTTGCCGTCGTAATAGATGGCTTCCATTTCGATCAGGTCGACCACGCCCTTGAAGTTGTCTTCTTTGCCGATCGGAATCTGGAAAGCGATGGCGTCGACGCCCAGCTTGTCACGCATCTGCTTGATGACGCTGTCTGGGTTGGCACCGGTACGGTCCATCTTGTTGATGAACGCCAGACGCGGAACCTTGTAACGCTTCATCTGACGGTCCACGGTGAGCGACTGAGCCTGCACACCACCGACCGAGCACAAAACGAGGATGGCACCGTCGAGAACGCGGAGCGAGCGTTCCACTTCGACGGTGAAGTCAACGTGCCCAGGGGTGTCGATCAGGTTGATCGGGTGACCATTCCAGGAAACGCTGGTAGCGGCCGAGGTAATCGTGATACCGCGTTCCTTTTCCAGTTCCATGTGGTCCATGGTCGCGCCGTCGCCACCACCGCGAACTTCTTCGATCTTGTGGATACGACCACTGTAGAAGAGGATGCGTTCGCTCAGAGTCGTCTTACCGGAGTCGATGTGAGCCGAAATACCGATGTTTCGTAGTTTCTTCAGGTCCATAATGTCACGATTGAAATGAAAAACTGGTGTAAGGGTGCAATGGGTTCGGGAGGTCTCGGTGGGTAAGGAGAGAGAACCCGAACCGTAAATCGGAAACAGAATCCGGTAAAACCGCTACTGACTCGTCTCGGACATCGGGCCTGGTCTGCCCCTGAAGGGACCGGCTAGGCCAGCATATAGTGATCCGCCATCTTACTCGTTTTGGTTCTTCCCGCTAGATCACTTGGGGAGAACCGGCGCATATGTCCAGAGGGGAACGTCAGCCTACGCGGCGGCTGAAATTCCTGGTCCCACCACAATGGGACGTTGCGTCGGAAGAATGAGAAGAAAGATGGTCTTCATAAAGGTGAGGGATCGGAATCCCTGTAAAGGCTTAACTGACCAATAGTTAACACCGAATGGCAACTCCCTATCGTCACTCAAGTGCCCTTAGGCCGAATGACATTGTCTTAAGGGATGGCAAATCGCCCTAGTTACCAAGCTTCTTATTTGTATACCAAGGGCATCACCTCGGGAAGGTGAAAATTTGACTGAATTTTGTCTCTGCGGGATACCCTGAGGTTCAGAGCAGTTCGCTCGTAGAAAGGTTCACTTCGGCCATAGCCAAAGTCCTTCCCTAATTCTTAATACGCCCGGTTATCGCTTCGGTTCGCGATAGGGCTGGCGGCTTTCGTAGAGAGCCAGTCGATGCTGGAGAAACGGCTTCTCGGACTGCGGGGCCCCTTTCATCGCTTCGCTCATCCGCTGCTTGGCGACATCGAACTGCCCCATCGCAGCTTCCGCCGCGGCCAGTGTGTCGTAGTAGCGGAAGTCGGCCAGATCGTTCTGGGCAACGGCTGCTTGGGCGAATCGCAACGCGAGTTCTGGGTTGCGATAGCCATCTTCCGGGCACGTTGCCAAGATCCAGGCCAGCCCTTGTTGGGCACGCGGCAGGTCTTTCTCGAACGTCAGCGCCTTCTTGTAGTCGAGGATGGCTTGCTTCCAGAGGCCCAGGTCGCTGTAGGCATCGGCCCGGTTGGCCAGGACGAGGGCGTTTTCAGGCTCCAGCTTCACGGCCTGGTTGTAGGCGGTCAAAGCGGCCTCGAAGTTCTCGAGCCGATAGAAGCAGTGCGCCTGACCGGTCATGGCCCCGATATCCTTCGGGTTGATCTTCAGGACGGCCTGATAGTTCTTGAGGGCAGCCGGGAACTGGCCGGCTTCGTAAAGCAGTTCCGCCTTGTTGTACAACGCGAGCTCGAACTTCGGGTTCAAACTCAAAGCCGAATCGAGATCGGCCAGGGCTTTCCCGTTTTCCCCGATCATCGCGTAGGAAACGGCCCGATTGTGGATCGCTTGCCAATGCTTGGGGTTCAGTTTGATCGCTGCCGAAAAGTCTTGCAGGGCAGCGGCTTCCAGCATGCGGATCTTGTCTTCGTCGTCGGTCATCAGCGACGTTTCGGCGTAGATTTCGCCCCGCTTGTTCCGTGCCCAGGCCTCGAGCTGGATGAAGTAGTCGACCTGGGCTTGCGTCATTTCCAGTTGCTTGGCTTCGTCGCAGACCTGGATGACCTGGGTCAGTTCGTCCTGCGATTGAGCCGATTCGCTGAGTTCGGCGGCTTGAGCAACAAGAGTTTTGACGTCCTGAGCCGACGACGGCGCAGCCCAGGCCAGAAGGATGCAACACGCTAAACCAGTTTGGACGAGCGTTGTTTTCAACACGGCGAATCTCACTCCAAGACATCGAACCCTATGGGGTTTCCCACATAGCTACCGGTCGGGAATGTAGCGAGTTCGCCAGAACAGCAATAGAGCGATTCGCGATAGCAGTGCTGGTACGTGGCCGCGACCAAGCAACGCTTGACTAACGCCCTGAGTGTTGGATGGATTCGGAGAACTGGATTACCGACGTCGTGGTTTGTTCCATTTCCCGCACCAATCGCAAGCGGATCGACAGTTGCAGGTTTTCCACTTTCAAGCGATCGAGCTCTTTTGCCGGGTCGGAAGGTAAAGAGTCAGCCAGGCTTTGCAGCCGTTTCAGGCGATTTGCGTAGCTCTCGAACCGAATTTTCCCCACATAGGCTTCCGTAGATGCCAGGTCATTTTCGGCCGCTAAAAGCGAATCGATCCCCAGCTTGCCATCGCGGTAGCTGGCCTGGGACAGTTCGTAGATCTTTTGGGCAGACTGATGCCGTTGAGGGTATAGCGAAGCATCGGCATCGCGGCATTCCTGGCGGAATTTCTGGGCATCTTCTTTAAGTATGGCTGCCTGTTTCTTTTGTTCTGGTGAATATTGATAGTTCCTGACAGGGCGTGGACTCAACTCTCTGGACTGCTTGTAGATTTGCTCGACGCGAGTAATTAGCTTCTGATAGTCGATCGGCTGGCTGCCCACCTCGGAGGCCTTTACCGGCGACTCCGGTTCCTGGGCCAGGCAGAAGGGAGAGGCAGCCAACAGGAAGCCTGCGGAAATCAGGACGGGGAAAATCTTCATCGATCATTCCTTGAGGCAAATTGAATCTTGAGATCCGCGCTGGTGAAGAGTGGGTTGGAGAACTATGTTTCCCCTAGGAAGTTACGGGCTCTATTTCCTGCCCTGATAGCCACCATGGTTGAATTGCTCAATCGCGACCAAGTTATCGATGGCGGTTTTCAAGTACCGCTCTTTCACCTGGATCAGGTCGACCTCGAATGAATCCGTGTCTTGCCGCTTCTCTTCCAAGAACTCCTCGATACCTTTCAGTCGCTTCATGCGGTACCGATACCCATGCCAGGAATGGTAGCCATATTCGGCATCCGCAAGCCGCCCTTCAAATTTGAGAAGTACATCGATACCAACTTCCGCCGCGTCGAATTTGGTTTTGGTTTGATCGTAGAGTTTTTGGAGCATTTCCAGACGCTCCTTTTTCACCGTCTTGATCTTGTCTTGATTCTCCTTGCTGCGTTGCTCTCGAAGCTTCTCCTGTGCTCGTCGTTCGGCGAGTTGCCGCTCGATGTCGGCTTTTCTCGCCTCCGACAGCTTACGTTGCAGGCCGTCGATTTCTTTTCGGATCGCTTCGGGGTCAACTTTGGCGTTCGGAGCATTCGGCTGTGGTTCGGGGTTCGTTTCTTGGGCGAATATTGGGGCAGCGAGCAGAACCAAGAGTGGCAACGTCAGGCAGAAGGGTTTTAATGTCATAGGAGGCTCCATTTCCGTTGGGAAGAGAGTTGCTTTTACCGCTTCGATTCGTCATCGGTATCACGCAGCATGTCGATTTCGGCCTGGAGGCGAGCTGCTTTGGCGGCCAGGTAGTTATCCAGAGTTTGGATGCCTGACTTGAAGCCCTGGTCGAGGGCTTGCTCTTGTTTGCGAAGCGACTCGATTCGGCGTTTGTGGATTTCCATTCGGGCCGCTGCTGTCGGGGTCAGTTCGAGATCGGCCACCGCTAACTTTTCTTCGGCGGCAAGCATCTCTTCAAAGCCACCTTGTCCCGACTCGAATTTTTGGGTGGCGTAGTCCAAGGCGGACTTGAGGGTGGCTCGACGCTCTTTTTGAAGCTCCATGATCTTTTCCGCTATGTTCATCTTGGGGGCAGGCATCGGTTCTTCTGAGAAGACCAAGAGCGAGCCTGACAAGATCGAGACCAGTGCAGCAATCGCGACGAGATAACGCATCGTTCATTCCTTTCGAGGTTCTAGAACGAAAAAGCCCTCAGGCAAGAAGGTTTCTGCCTGAGGGCCAGTCTATCGCTGCGTTTGTTAGTGAGCAAACTAAATTGTGCTTACTCGTGCGGGAAGGTCATCTTCCACGGATCGAGGGCGTCTTTCAGTTCGCCAGGTTCGATCTCGCCTTGTTCCTCGGCCAGTTCGCGAATGGTCTTGCCGCTCTTGAAAGCGTCCTTGGCCATCTTCGCAGCTTTGTCATAACCGATCAGCGGGTTGAGGCTAGTGCACATCGACAAGCTTTGCTCGACGGCGGCGTTGCACTTTTCTTCGTTCGCTTCCAGACCATCGATGCAGAAGTCGACGAACGCGTTGCAAGAGTTGGCCAGCAAGTGAATGCTTTCCAAAGCGGTGTGTCCCATGATCGGCATCATGATATTGAGCTGGAAGTTGCCACCGGCGGCACCGCACAGCGACATGCATCCATCGTTGCCAACCACTTTGGCCGAAGCTTGCATCATGCTTTCGCTCATGACCGGGTTCACCTTGCCAGGCATGATGCTGCTGCCTGGCTGACGATCTGGCAGGATGACTTCAAAGAAGCCGCAGCGTGGACCACTGCCTAGCCAACGAATGCTGTTGGCCAGACCGAACAGCGTGGTGGCGATCGTCTTTAATTCGCCGTGGCACTGAACCAGGCCATCCCGGTTGGCGTTCGCTTCAAAGTGGTCGACCGCTTCGATGAACGGAATGTCGAGTCCTTCGGCCAGAGCCGCACAAACCTTCTCCGAGAACTGCGGATGGGTATTGATGCCGGTACCAACAGCCGTGCCACCAACCGGTAGTTCGAGCACCGATTCCAAGGCGATCTCGGCACGCTTGATCGACAAAGCAATCTGGCGAGCGAAGCCGCCGAATTCCTGGCCCAAGCGAAGGGGCGTGGCGTCCATCAAGTGCGTGCGACCGATCTTGATGATCTTGTCCCAAGCCTTGGCCTTCTCGTCGAGTGCGCCGTGCAGCTTCGTCAGGGCTGGGATCAGGTTCGACTTGATCTGCATCGCGACGGCAACGTGAATGGCTGTCGGGAACGTGTCGTTCGTGCTTTGGCCCATGTTGACGTGATCGTTCGGGTGAATTGGCTTGGCGGCTGCGAGGCGATCGCCACCGATGATTTCAATCGCACGATTGCTGATCACTTCGTTGACGTTCATGTTGCTGGAAGTACCGCTACCGGTCTGGAAGACGTCGATCGGGAATTCTCCGTCCATCTTCCCTTCGCGGACTTCGATACAAGCATCGAGCAGCGCTTTGACCTGGGCGTCGCTCAGAGGGTTTTTGCCGGTACCGGTCAGCTTGCCGAGATCACGGTTGGCGATCGCACAGGCATACTTCACCCAGCCCATGGCGTGGACCAAGGCTGGTGGCAACGTCCATCCGCTGATCGGAAAGTTCTCGACGGCTCGCTGCGTTTGAGCGCTGTAGTAAGCATTGGCGGGAACTTGAACTTCCCCCATCGAGTCTTTTTCAACACGAAATTCGGACATGTCGTTGGGCCTTGATCAAACGGGTGCTAGGTGGAAGATTCGCCGCAGAAGCGAGCGAGTGCCCAGGTCACCATGGAATCACACGATTCCATCTAAGAAAGGAACGTCCATTGGAGAACGTTTCGTCCGTGCTTCCCGAGAATCCCTGCTTCTGTGGTTTCTGTCGCGGAGGCCGGTCTTCCGCCTCGCTTTTCGTGGTGTAAAGCAGCAGGAAAACAGGCCAGCGGCATCTGGATGCCGCAAGGGTTCATTTTAGAGAGGTTCCCCAGAAGGCGAAAGAAGAGGCCGAGGCGGCGGTCTAGTCGTCGAAGATGCCTTCCCCGAACTTGCGGGGGCGAGAGCTCGCGGAGCGATCCGAATTGCTGGAGGGGCGGGAATGCGGGCCTTTGAGCGTCGACGAAGCTTCGCTGCGGGGTGGATCCAGCGGCTCGGCCGCTTCAGACGCCTCAGGCGTTGCTTCGGATTTGGGGGCCGAGCGGTGCGTCGGCGAGTGATCGTGATCCTCGTCGTGATCGTAATCTTCGCCCGCGTCGCTGAAGTAGTCGTCGTACTTCGATCGGTACCCAGGCCGCTTCGCCTCTTCGATTTCGTTGTGATATTCGGTGATGACTCGGGTCTGGATCTGTTCGCGACATTCCGAATTAATCGGATGGGCGATGTCGGCATAAAGCTTCGCCCGTTGATCTGAGCCACGTTCGATCGACGGCTGTTTCAGCTTGATGCCACACTGGTTGCAGTACGCCGCGCGAAGATGGTTTTTGCAGCCGCAGTTCGAGCAGTGCCCTGTGAGTTTACGACTGGGCATGGCGACAAACGGTCCGTTGGCTCCTTCGATGATCTTGAGATCACGGATGACGAAGGCATCGTCGAAGGTGATGGAGCAGAACCCTCGCAACCGATCGCTGGAATCTTCCATCAGCTTGATGCGGACTTCGGTGATCTTCACGGTTGCATACTCCCGGACGTTAAAACGCGGTGTCAGTTTCTCAGCGTACGAATCCCACACGTTGTCACTGGAAATACCATGCCGACTTTCTGAGCCTTCAGGCGGGCAGCCACCTGGCGGGCGTGTGTTGAACTACGACAGATGGCAAAGTATCCAGAGCCGCTGCCTGACATTTGATGGGCAACGACATCCAATTGTTCGCATGTAGTGGCCAGTTGGTCGACTCTCGAAGAGATCTCCCGGGCCGGTGCGATGAGGCGATTGGTCAAATTTCGAGGGATCGACATTCGTTGATCCGACTTCAAGCTGGCCAAAATGGGATCAGCCGAATCGGGAACTTCCGGGATTCGGCAGCGGCGATAGGCCTCGGCGGTCGAGACGCCCCCGGGGGGACGGATCAAAACCAGATCGAGACGTCGCCCAGGGAAGGACTCGATTTTTTCTCCCCGGCCGGTCGCCATCGCCTGGCCACTTCCAAGCTGGCCGGCATGCAGGAAGAACGGAATGTCGCTTCCCAGGCTCGCGGCTAGTTCGCTTAGACGATCGATCGACAGGTTCAGCTTCCAAGCCAAATTCGCCGCAAACAAGGCAGCCGCGGCATCGCTCGACGCGCCACCGAACCCCGAGGCGGATGGAATCCGTTTCTGTAAAACAACTTTCGCGCCTTGGCGAACGTTCTCTTCCGTTTGCAGCAACTTGACGGCGCGATAGACGAGATTCGTCTCTTGGGGAGGCAAATCACCCAGCAATTGACCGGCATCGCCGATTTGCTTGGCCTGCGCAACTTGCCCTGCATCCCAGGCACAATCCAAGGTGATCTCGGGATGATCGCTCGTGGGGGTGACTTCCAGGCGGTCGAACAGCGAGACGGCAACCATCACCGTTTCGAGTTCATGAAATCCATCCGCACGCTTCGCGAGCAACTCTAGAAAGAGATTGATCTTCGCGGGAGCGAGGACGGACACCTTGGAAGCCAATCGCTGGAACAACATCCGTGCCAACCTGCTGATGCCTTGGGAAGCTTCTTCCGCAAAATCACAACGCTGCGCAAAGACGCGTGCCAGTCGAACCTAGATGGGAAGAGCCACTTGAAGCGAATACAAATGTTTCGATACTGCGCGCACTACGACCAAGACGGGCGAGTGTTAACGCAATTTATCCCCCCCTCTCGGTACGGTCAAGGTAATTCGCTAGCGGATTCGACGGGGGCTAAGAAGAACCGAGAATCGTACACCTTTCGCGCGGAATCATGCGCGATGCCCTTACGGCCGAAGCTGGGAAAGCAACTCCCGAGCTTCCAGATAGTCCGGGTCGAGTTTTATCGCCGCCTTTAAAAGTGCGACACTCTGTGCTGGGCTATGCTGCTGAAGAATCTGAGCCATCAAAAAGTAAGGCTCCGGGTCGGAAGGGTTCAAGCGGATCGACAGGTCGAGCAATGTGATTGTTCCCTCCACATTCCCCTGAGCGATCGAGAGCTGGGCCGCATGAAAGAGCGATTCGCCGTAGTAGGGATCAAACGGGTAATTGGGGTTCAACGCCATCGTCTTCTCGAGAAACGGAATCGCCGCTTCCCAGTCGCCCTGAAGGATGTAAGCATGGGCGAGCCCGTGGTAACCCCGTTCATGCATCGGATTCTTGGCGATGACATCCAGCCACATCGCTTCGTCCGAGCGGTAAACTTCGTTCCGTGCCAACGTTACGCCACCATAGATCACCACGAGGAATGTCATCGCGGCGATCAGCTTTCGAGATCGCGCTGGCACATCGTCCCTGGGGGCCAGCCGCCGAATCGCTTCCCATAGTCCCAGCACGATCAACGTCAAAGGCGCTGCCAAGGGAAGATACATCCGGTGCTCGAAGACAATATCCTTGATCGGCAGAATGCTCGAGGTGGGGGCCAAGATCAAAAAGAACCATCCACCCACGAAGCTAAGCTGAGGGGAACGAACGACTGCCCAGCCAGTGAGCCCTAGCGCAGCCATGACTACGAGCCCTGGCAGAATCGCTTCCGTGAGGGAATAGGTACCACGCCAGCCATGATCGAGCGACTGCCCATCAGGAACGAGCGTCAGCCGTAGGTAGAACGGAATCGCCTTGGCCTGACTGAAGAGATACTCTTTCGGGCCGATCACATGGCGGATCGGTCCCTGGGCGGTGTATTCGATCTCTTCAACTTGAACAACGCCGCTGGCTGCATGCTGGGACCTCGGTACCCAGATGACCTGGGCCAGGATCAGCCACGAAGCGAAGACGCCTACATAAACCAAACCACGCTGCCGTAAGATCTGTCGCCAAGACGAGGCCAGGAAAGCACGGTCATACCAAAGCATGACCAGTGGCAACACGATCGCAACTTCTTTGCAGAGCACCGCCGCGAAGCTGGCAACGATCCCGCCGGCATACCATGGCCAGCCCCGCGTGGACGAAGCTCCCCATGGCAGGCAAACCATTGCCAGCAGGAAGAACATTCCCATCAGAGATTCGTAACGCTGCACGATGTAAGTGACAGACTGAGTCTGCAGGGGGTGCACCACCCAAAGAATCGCGATGGCAGCCGCCAACAGCAGACCAGGTTCGCGGTAACGTGTAGGGACCGAGGGAAGTTGAAGCGTGCGATCGACGAAGGCGAACAAAAGCAGGCCGGCAAAGACGTGGATCGCGATGTTCACCACGTGGTATCCGACGAGGCTTCCTCCGTCGGCAACATAGTTGAGTTGCCAGGTCAGGTCGACCAACTGCCGCGTCTGGGTAGGAACGCTGTCCCAATCGAGTTTCTGGAAATCAGGATTGGCTTGAACGGCGACCTGACCGTCGAAGTGGAACGGATAGTTGAACGTGCGGTGGTAAGAAACCAGCGTGGCGAGAACGATCAATCCGCATGCCAGCGAGTAGTGCAGCCAATTCGCGTTTCGAGTTTTCGGGATGCTGTCCGGCTTCATCGAGTGAACTCACTGCGGCTTGGCTTTCGCTTCCAGGGCCATCTGCCGGACGATATTCAAGTTGCTGGAGGCAAGTGGAAAGTCAGGGCGAATCTCGATCGCGACTTCATAGTGCCGGATCGCCTCTTCCAGATTGCCTTGGCGTGCCAGCAAGTTCGCCAGATTGTTGTGGGCATCGGCGTTGTTGTCATTTAAAGCGATGGCTTGCTGGTAGTGCAGCTGAGCCAAGTTCGGGTTCGATTGGGCCAGCATGGCACCCAGGTTGTTGTGAGCCTCGGACATTCCAGGATCGACCGCGACGGCCTGGGCGAAGAGTCGCAAGGCGAGCTCGGGGTTTCGGCCTCGTTCCAGCCGGCCGAGTGCTACGCATGCTTCGGCGTAAGCAGGATCAAGCTGAACCGCCTTCTGTAGATAGGGCAGCGCGGCATCTGGTTGTTCAAGCTCGAGGTAAGCCTTAGCAACGCCATACTGCGCCCGGGGGTAGTTCGGAGCTTTCGCTGCCGCGTCACTCCATAAGGCCAACGCCGATTGATAGACCTCGTTCCGCGAGATCGTGATTCCACCGAAGGTAATCGCTAGCAGGGCAACCGAAGCAACGGCATTGCGGGCCGCGACACGTGAGTTATTCATGCTGGCGGACGAGAGATGCCGAAAGCCCTCGAACAAGCCCAGTACCAGCAAAGCAGCGATCGCCGCCAGGGGGACGTACATGCGATGTTCGACGGCGATATCCTGGATCGGCAGAATACTTGAGGTCGGGGCCAGCACCAGAAAGAACCAGCCACCCAGAAAGCTCCAGCGAGGAAAACGGAAGATCGCCCAGACGGTTAGACCCAGCAGGAACAACACAAGCAATCCTGGCAGAATGGCTTCGCCCAGAGACCGGGTCGCTTTCCAGCCATGGTCGATCGATTGGCCCGCGGGAAAGATCGCCAGTTGTAAGTAGAAGACAATCGCCTTGGCCTGACTAAGGAGGTATTCCCAGCTTGAAACGGGTAGGCTTTGGACCTGATCGCCGGCGAGCGTGGTTTCGGTGACGTAGACGGTGTTATGAGTCTCGAAGTTTTCCTTGCTCAGCGTCAGGAAGCCGGCGTACAGCACCCAACTGCTGAGCGTGGCCAGATGCAGCCACCAGCGATGGGAAAGCAGCGATCGCCAAGACTCGCTGACAAAGGCCCGGTCGTACCAGATCAGCACCAAGGGAAGGACAACCGCGACTTCCTTGCAACAGCCTGATAGGTACGTCGCCGCGATGCAGCCGGCATACCACCAAACTTTCCGGGAAGACTCCGCACTCGCGGCCAGGCAATAAACAGCCAGCAGGAAGAACATTCCCATCAGCGATTCATAACGCTGGATGATGTAAGTGACGGCCTGAGTTTGCAGAGGGTGCAGGGTCCACCAAAGGGCAATCGCACCCGAGAGCATCGCGGCGTTCTCTCGGTAATATTCTGGAATCGCTGGCAAGCGTAGCGTTCGATAGCTCAGTCCAAGCAGGGCTAAGCCGGACACAACGTGAATGAAAAGATTCACCACGTGATAGCTGACCGGGGACGTACCGAAGCTGTGCCGATGGAGCTTCCAGGTCGTGACGATCAATTGACGAGTACGCGTCGGGAAGTCGTTCCACGAGAGGGAATCGAGCTGCGGGTTGTCGGCGATCTGCGTGGTGCCATCGAAATGGAACGGGTAAGCGAGCGTCCGGTGATAGAGGACGGCCGTCGCGATCAGGATGGCGAAGATAAACAAGGCCAGTATCCTGCGCTCGGAACTGGCGAATGCCGCGGACATGGGAAACGCTTCAAGAAGTTACCGCTCTGAATGGATGCCGAGAAAGGCCCATCCTAGCCAAGAGAACTTCCATTCCCAGAAATCGAGCCCTGCAATTCAGGCGATTTCTTGAAACCTTAATCTCGCAAAACTCCCAAGCTGCCCTGCCCTCACCTGCCGAGGTTCTCTAAAATCCACCCTTTGCAGTATTTGAGCATCCTGGGACCGAGCGGCTATGAAACTGTTGAAAATCGATGCGATCAGGCACTTCCTCTGTGGGATTGCCATGGGAGCGGCCGATGCCGTCCCTGGCATCTCTGGGGGAACCGTTGCGTTGGTTCTGGGGATTTATCGGCGGCTGGTTGACGCGGTGAGCCAGGTCAACGTCGACGCCGTCAAGCAATTGCGTGACCGGCAATGGAAGACGCTGGCGACCCGGTTTGATATTTGGTTCCTGCTCTGCTTGCTGGCAGGAATTGCCTGCGGCTTGCTGACGTTTGTGGTTCTACTGCACGAACTGATTGGAGAAGCAGATCATCCCGCCACGACGCGCCCATTTGTGTATGCCGTGTTCTATGGAGCGATCGTCGCTTCTGGCTACCTGGTAGCGAAGATGGTCAAGCCAAAGGACACTGGTCACATGGTCCTCTGCATCGGGTTGGCAATCGGTGGAGCGGCCTTTGCGTGGTGGCTGACTGGGCTGCCGGCGCTGAAAGCCTTCGACTCCGCGCCCAACCCGATCGTTTCGTTTTTGCTGGGGGCGATTGCCATCTGTGCGATGATCTTGCCAGGGATTAGTGGCTCGTTCCTGCTGCTAGTCTTCGGAGCTTATCACTACTTCAGCGGCGTTCCGAAAGCGCTTTTGAAGGGGCAACTGGTGTGGGAGGACCTCGTTGCGTTCAGCGTGTTCGCGGTGGGGTGTCTCGTGGGACTTCTGTCGTTCAGCAAGCTTCTGCGATGGATGCTTCATCACCATGAAGCGGTCACGCTCTCGCTGATGGGCGGCTTCATGATGGGCGCCCTTCGCAAGCTGTGGCCATGGCAGATCGACAACGTCCCCTCTCCCTATGCGGCCGAGGTGCCGATCTGCATCGGATTGATGTTTGCAGCGGCAGTGGTTGTTGTCGTCGTCGACTATCTGGCACGCCCGAATGTCGAAGAGCAGATCTAGGCGGGGCGTTCATTCCAGCCACCGGGCATCGTGACCGCGGCTGCGAAGTTCTTCGACAAAGCTCTTTGGGCCGTGGGTACAGAACACTGCCTTGGGCGAAACTTGTTCGACCGCGGTTAGCAACTGATCAAAGTCGGCGTGATCGGAAAGCGGGATCCAGTGATCGTTCGGCGCGGTCCGTTGCCGGCGCGGATCCATGGCCCAGCCGGTCACATGAAATCGTTCCACATGCAGCGCTCCTGGCAGACCGCCTGCGGTAACGGAACGAGGGGGAACGATCACGGCGCAGCCCGGGACTGGTCGACCGGAGTAAAGTCGGAAGTCTCCCAGATCGCAGCCTGCCTCTTGATAGATCTGGCTGATTTCGTAAACCGCCGGATCTTGCAGCACCGGTATGCCGGCCGAGGTCAGAATCTTGGTGACTTCCTGCGACTTGCCCAGCACATAAGCAGAGATCACTGGAGTCGCTCCACGGCTGATCGATTGCGTGACCTTCTCGATCAGCATTTCGATCACCGTCGCGCGAGGCGGCAATCGATAGCGTGGGTGGCCGAACGTGCATTCCATGATCAGGTAGTCTGCCTGGCACAACTCGGCTGGTTCTGCTGTGGCCGATTCCTCCAGGCGAAAGTCCCCGGTGTAGAGGACCGAGCCGCGCTGGTGCTCGGTATACAACATTGCCGAGCCAAAGATGTGTCCGGCCGGCAAAGCTTTCAAGACGTGACCAGCGACCTCGATGGGCTGGCCCCATGGCATGACCTTAGTGGTGACGTTGCCGAGCCGATGCCGAACGAGACGGGCCGTCGTTTCCGTGCAAAGAGCCAAGGCATGATGGGCTGCATGATCCATATGGGCATGCGAAATGAACCCAATGGCCTGCCGGCGTGTCACATCGACGGCAATTCTTGATGGAAGTAAGAATAATCCCCGATCGATGCCAAACAGCCCGGAAACGTGCCCTGGCGGCTTCGGAAGTGGGGTCATTTCAGGCGACAGCCACTGCTGGCGGGAATTTTCTGCCACGTTGGTCGCTTTTCTTTAGGGCAAGGACAACCTAAGATTAGGTGAAGGAAATTGGTTACCACTGCGGTACCCATCTTCCTTTCTACCCAATTCTTGAAGCTCAGTGGGATAACTGCCGATAAGCAGAGAACTTCCACACGCTTGTGATTGGGTGTGTAAGAACAACTTTACACCGGGGGCGAACTGGTATCGACCGGATAGTCTGAAGTGTAAGTTGCGTGTCGTGGTTGGTCAGCAGGCCACGTAAAAAGCAGACCAAACAATAATTGCAAACGATAACTTTGCACTGGCTGCCTAATTAGTTGTAGCCCCGACTGAGGGTCTTTGTCGGAGAGACCTGAAAGTCGGACGCCAATTCCGACTCGCTGATGGTCACGTGGAGCACGCCTGAGGCCAAAAACTGTTCTCCTCTAGCTTTCTAGGAATCCTGCCGATTGGAGTCCTGGTTGGCGAAATTTAAATAATCGAATACACACGTAGACGCTTGCATGGAAATATCGCGGCACGCGGGTTCAATTCCCGCCGCCTCCACTCAAAGGCACCTTGTCGATTTCGGCAAGGTGCCTTTTTCTTTGGACTTATTGAAACGCTCAGTTAGGTCCATCTGACGTGACGTTGTGGTGTGTCTGATTTGCATTGCTGGCGGAGAAGTTCTTAAGGCCACTTCTGTAGATCTCCGACATTTCTCCCTTGGTCGGGCTGTCGTTATATGGCTCGCGTCTCCTACATCCCGTCACTCGTTCGCCAACCATCTGATCGAGGTGGCTATCGCATTCGCAAGGTGAAGGAACAGCTTGGTCAAAAAGTGGCGTTAGGACGACAATGATTTATACTCATGTCTTGACCCAGGGAGGCCGTGGTGTCCGCAGCCCGGCTGACGGTCTGACGCGTTGTCACGGTGAGTGATACGATGAAACACTCTATCAGGCAGCGAAAGTCTTGAAAAAGATGCAACCACCGAGTACGGAGAGCCTAGCAACGATTGGCCTCCCTTGCGTTAGGCTGACAAAGTTGCAGCCTACAGGTGATACACTGATCATCCTATAAACAAGTTAGAGCCAGCAACCAAGAATGGACGAAGACGCGTTTCTCAATCGTTGCAAACAACTCGCTGGCGACACATCCGACACCCGTTGGACTGACGACCATCTGGCGGGGTTCTTTCAGAACTTTCGCCCGCATGGGAAAGCACTCGAACCTTTCTTTCAAGAGATCCCAGTCGGCACAGAAGTTTATGATCGGCTGAAAAACGTATACTTAGCCACCGCAACTGGGTATCAACGTGGACCTCGGACTGATGCATACTTCATCGTTCGCAAGCCGGCAACGATCGGCAACGACACTCTGATTCAATGCGCGACTCAACAACTCGCCAACTGGCGTGCAATGGCTGAACACGATAATGAATCCGAGCTTGTTGATTTGCTGACTCCGCTGCCTCGAATCAGGATTAGCACGGATGAGCCACCAGAGGTCGATCCGAATGACTATTCACTCGATATCTACATATATGACGTGCAGACTGACTGGTGGCATGGTCACCTCTCTTCAGTCTGTCCTCACGCACGTTGGTTGCGAGAGGCATTTTACTACCTTAACTGTGACTACTATCTGGCACGCTACGTAATGTGGCCGTGGTATCGAGACTCTTCGTCCATTGACGACCCCTACAAACCATATTTCACCATGTGGTTGCATGGGGCAGACCTTCATTGCAAATCGCCAGATGATGTGACGTTATATGTGAAACCATAGATCTGCCTAATAATGCGTTCCACACGGAGCCGCGGCCCAGTGAACTCGATCGTTGTCTTGCCAGCTTCTTGGCTGATCGCTGTGAGGTCCGCCTTTCAAAATGTGTAAGGTGGGCCTGTCCTTTTTGAGATGACAAATAAGACGAATCTAGTCGCGGAAAGTCTCTTGGTTGGTTTCTAGCTACCACCGAACGCTTTCCGATGGCCCCGATAGATGTTCCGATAAGAAAATTATTCAGCTAGAGGCCGTTGTTGTAAGTCGCTGATAATTAGTCGTTTGCGAAAATCGTGTGCAACGAAATCGCCCGCTTCCCACCGCCTCCACTTTGAGCCGACCTTGGCCGTTTCGGCAAGGTGGGTTTTTGTTTGGAAATAGAGACACCGACTAAAAGGTAAAACTTACCTGAGGTACTGGTGTGTCTGTTCTGATCGGGTGACTTTGGGTTCTGGAAACCGCTTTTGAACAGCGATAGTTCCTCGTTGCGGCAGGCCGAAATATGACGCGTATGACGTACAGAGGCGAGCGACAAGATCCCAGGACGGTTCGTGCGTCTACTGATAAACAATTGTGGTTTCTTAGGCTTTGCCTGATCGCGAGAGTTCGTCGAACAGTTGTTCCAGATCTCGAATATCCACAGGCTTAATCATATAGCCATCGAATCCGGCAGACTTGGCGATGTCCCGATCGGCTTCTTGACCGAATCCGCTCAAGGCAACGATGTGTGTTTTCTCATCCGATTCTCTTAGCTTTCGGACCATTTCATAGCCGTTCATCAAAGGCATGGAAATATCGCTGAGAATCACTTGCGGTCGAAACTCTTCGGCTTTAACGAGGCCATCAATGCCATCGACAGCTTGTTCTACTTCGTGTCCCAATCTTCTCAGCAGGCTCACTAAGACAGCACGATTGGCCCGCGTGTCTTCCACTACGAGCACCCGCAGTGAACGCTGTTGATGACTGCGATCGTTGATCCTAGCTACTGGCGGAGATAGAGGAGTTCCTTCAGGCAGTGAAGGCAGTCTCACGACGAAGGTCGAACCTTGCCCTCTTCCTGGACTATCGACGTCTATACTACCGCCATGCAGCGTCAACAAAGACTTCACTAGCGACAAGCCGATTCCCAAGCCGCTTTGTCCTCGTTGCTTTTCATCCTTAACCTGGTGAAACATATCAAACACTTTGGTCAGGTCGGATGCATTGATTCCAATCCCGTTGTCCCGTACCGTCACTAGAATCTGATTGCTTTCCATGCGAGCGGACAGCCAAATATCTCCTGGTTCGGTTGTGTATTTGGAAGAATTATTCAATAGGTTAACGATGACCTGGGCCAGACGGGTAGAGTCTCCTAATATCATTAACGGCTCGGAACTGACATCAACGTGAAGCTGGTGTTGTGATTGCTTTATAAATGGAGTTGCTGATTCGACAGCTGTCCGGACAACGTTTCTAAGGTCACATGGTTCAGACTTTAGCTCGATTTTTCCGCGACTGATACGAGAGATATCCAGAAGGTCGTCAATCAAGCGGACCATTTGCACGACTTGCCGGTCGATCAATTCGCTTAGTTCGCGGTACTGAGCAGGATCATCTTCGATAAGCTGCATCAGCTGGATGGCAGACTTAATCGGTGAAAGTGGATTTCGAAGCTCATGGGCGAGCGTTGCCAGGAACTCGTCTTTTCGTCGATCGGTTTCCGATAAGTCTGCAGCGATTCGCCGAAGCTCTTCCTGAAGTTGGTACTGATCACTGATATCGGTATTGGTTCCGAACCACCTTGTGATCCGACCTTCCGAGTCCACTATCGGCACGACTTTCGTGAGGAAGGTCCGGAACTCACCATCAGCCCCACGGATGGGAAAGGCCATATTGAACGGCTTTCCGCTTTTAAGAGATGCCTTCCATCGTTTCAGAACTTTGGGTAGCACTTTGGGATCTTGGACTGATTGCCAGCCCCAGCCTTTCATCGCTTCTTCGGTTGTCCCCGTGAATTGATACCAACGTTGGTTGTACCAATTGATTTGTCCATCGGGGTCGGCGGTCCATGCAAGCTGAGGAATCGCATTGGCAAGTTGTCGGAAGCGTGCTTCGCTTTCACGCAGTGCTTCCTCAGAGCGAATCCGATCTGTAATGTCGATGACTGTGCCATCAAAACTAACGATAGTCCGCTTCCCTGAACGCTGTTCAAAACTAGATCGACCTTTGGCATAGACCCATCGAACTGTACCATCAGGATGAACGACCCGATATTCGGCTGTGTAGGTTTTGGGATCGTCCGGATTGGTCGCAGCGGTCACCCCATCTTGGACGAAATCACGGTCATCAGGATGAATTGCAGCAATAGCCTGTTCATAGTCAATTGGATCATTTTTGCCCGTGAAAATAATCCTGAACCGTTCGTCCGTCGTCATGGTGAAGGTTGCGGGATCTATATTCCATGATCCAAGCTCGGCCGCTTCCAACGCCAATCGCCACCGAGATTCACTGATGCGCAATTGTTGTTCGGCACGACGTTCTCCCGTCACGTCGACGACAACTCCGGGAAGTCGCACTGCATTTCCTTTGTGATCTCGCTCGACTTGGCCACGTGCAATTAGCCAGCGAGTTTCTCCTTCTCGGTTGATCACTCGATAGGACAACTCGAGCTCATCATCATCCTCCAGAGCTTTGGCGATTGTGGCGGTCACTTCATCTCGATCATCGGGATGAATCGCATCAATATATTCCGACAGCGCACCTCCATTGGCCGCTAAATCGCTAACGCCAAAGAGGCGAGCCAAATTGGGATCAGCAGAGATTTGATTGGCAGTGACGTCAAATTCCCAAGTTCCGATTTCACCAGCTGCAAGCGTAGAATTAAGACGAGAGCGAGCGGACCGAATCGCTTCTTCCGCCTCGCGCCGTTCTGAAATATCACGAAATACGAGTACGGCTCCCAAGACTTCGTTTTGATCGTCTCGAATCGGAGCGGCACTATCATCGATCGGGTAGATACTGCCGTCTTTGGCAAGAAGGATCGTGTGATTCGCCAATCCGACAACGCGTCCTTCGCGGAGGCAGCGACTGATTGGGTTCTCGACTGCTAATCCCGTTGTCTCATTCACAATTTGAAAAACGGTTTCCAACGGCTGTCCATGGGCTTGCTCATTCGACCAGCCAGTAAGTTTCTGAGCGACAGGGTTCAGAAAAACGACTCTTCCGTTGGCATCGGTCGTAATAACCGCATCCCCAATGCTTTCCAAAGTAACCTGGAGAAGCTCAAGCGTGTCAATCCGCTCATTTTGAAGGAGCTCGTTCGTAATGTCCGTGACAAGAATGCTGGTCGCTATTCCACCTTGATAGGGTACACCTTCGAGAACCAAACGCGTCGGTTTAACAGAACCATTCGAGCAGAGAAACCCGACACCGCCATGCCGTCTGGCCTCGAGTTGTTGATTGACAATCTTGTCGTAGGTCGCATGATCGTGTTGGGTAACGAAAGCCCGCAAGGATTCTCCTACGACCTCCTGCATACTGCGGCCAATCATCTGAGCGAATCGTTCATTGGCAAAAACGATGCGGCCTTGATGATTCAAGCTAACCGCCCCTTGCGGCATCTCGTCTAGAAATAGCCTGAATAGTTGACTATCGTCTCCTGCGGAACCCGTAACCGTTGCATTTGCGGGGGTGTGGCCATCCGAGCCAAAAGGATCTCGTTTTAACGCTTGAAGATCGGCCTGAGCATCAGCGAGCTGGCGTTTCAACTCTTCATATTGAACTTGTAAACTGTCATCCGCCATGTCCGAGATCTGAGGCTCCGTATTTCTAAAGTTGGCCGGAAGGGAATTCCAGGCCATTGAGCCTGAAGAGTTTAGGGCGACGCGTTCTTACCACAAACTGCAGCATTGTAGGTGTTGGGCCTAGGAAAAAGGCCTCGCGTAATCCTACCGGGGGCCAGAAGAGGCTAGAAGGGACAAACTTCGTTAGACTGCTATTTATTCGGCATCTTGGCGACTCGATAGGAGTTTTGGGTCTTTCAGGGGCGTCTCGTTTCGCCAGCACTGAGAATTGACGATAAATTCAGCGAGGATGAGATGTTTGGAGATTAAAATTGGGCATTTACCGAAAAGAGTGGACATCTAAGTCTTCGAGTAGCCTTGCACCAATCTCGCACCTCTTGCGGAGTGCGGCATTTGAGGGCCCTGGCCGCGATTCTGTCCAGGTCATCAACACGGATCTGTCTAGCCGTCCGCCTCACTGCTGCCGCCCGATTCGGACTCTGGATTAATCCTCGAATTCCGAGACCAATCAGAAGGCAGGCAAACTCCCCTTCTCCTGCCTCTTCTCCACACCCGCGGACAGACCCATTTTGCCTATCAGACGCGGCAATAATCAACTTGATTGCGCGATGAACCGCTGAATGCCAACGTATCCGGTTGCCCTTGCGACGGCGCTGATCGCCTGAAAGAGAATTGGTTTTTGTCACTTGGCGACGCCAACGAGAAGATAGAAGCTTGGCGTCGGACTACTACGAGCACCAACCACACAGTGCCCTGGGCACCTGAGAATTCCCTTCATCTGGCCAGACTAGCCTGGCCAGATGAAGGTCTCAGATTTTCTCACTTCGATTGGTGCGGAAAAGGGGAGCAGGTCAAAGGGGCGGATGACATTTCTTCCATGCTCGCGGCTGGCGATTCGCTGCCTTCACCCGCTTGACGTATCTACTGCCTGCCATGGTCCCGTGACCCGCCAGCAAATACTCGCCGCATTTCTAGTACGACATCGGCTGCTGGGAGCTTAAATTCCGTTGGGCGAGGCTTCCCGTTCCACTGATTGTCCTTCCAAATACCGACGACACAGCAGACCTTCAACCTGTCGCCATCAAGTTCGTAGATCCCTAGGGCATCGCCACCTTTCCTCTGCGATTCGTTTGACCGGTGATCCCATACGCCTGGCGACGTAGTTGGATCCAGGTCAAACGTTCCGGCCCAAAGTTCCTGGTCTTTAGCGTCGAGTGCCGAATATGTGCGATCCTTTCGAAAAACCAATTGTGTGGCGTTCTTCGTGCTTCCTTTCGGTTGGACGTCGATGATCTCCCAGGTGCCAGCGAACGACTCCAGTGACGTCTCAATGGCCTTCTGCTTGGTATCAGTCTGTTGGGGTTCGTCAGCTGTCGCCACGACGCACAAGGCGAACACGACCAGCACTGATATCGTGCGTTTCATAGCTTTCTCCTTCAGAGATGTTGTTCTTGGAAAATAAGGGGGACGATAAGCCGCGAGAAGTGTGAGAAGTGGGACGCAGCCGGCAGTCGTCCCTTTCTTCTATTGGAAGTCACGGTGCAATTTCAAGCGACGCGATCCGATCGCCTTCCAGCTTGAAATGAAACCTCAGGTCGGCTGGGCTTCCGG
Organism: Bremerella cremea; assembly: GCF_039541315.1. Taxonomy (GTDB): domain Bacteria; phylum Planctomycetota; class Planctomycetia; order Pirellulales; family Pirellulaceae; genus Bremerella; species Bremerella cremea. Next base: position 287,782 of record NZ_BAABFZ010000004.1, read on the forward strand.
GAAAGTTGCCCGTCAAGCGGCATGTGACAACGACTTTGCCATCGTGCTGTTCACTGCTCAGCGGCTGGCAAGTGTAGTCGTATTTCGCCGAGGCGTTTTCTTTCCACTGCTGAATTGCTTCGCGACCGATGTGGGTTTGACCCTCGTCCTTCACGACAGCGTTGTCGGTAAAACAACTCGCAATGGCGGCGCCGTCGGACGTATCGGCGGTGAAGTAGTTGTTTATGGGCTGTGGAAGTGTCGCAGTCATGATCATCTCCTTCTGGTCTGTGTGATTTGAGGAACGTTTGTGCCTCTATCTCATGGACTCCAGGAAGGATCGACTGTGACAACCTGCGGCAAGAATTTCTTCAGATTAACCGCAGTGTTCGCTGCAAGTCTTCTCGCTGGAGTATCCGCTGTAGCCAGTGGATCTCGTCGGTGGGATGCAAGAAGGGGTGGTCTTGGTAGAGGTCCATGTGCTGCCGCTGGACGACATCATCAATCTCGCTCGCTGTGTGACCGGCGACGTCGCGAACCTTTTCGACGTGATCGGCAGCGAATAGCAGGCGATTGGGATCGACGTGCCCATGTTCGATAAAGCCACGCGTCTTCTTTGGGCAGCGACAGGGATTGGCACTGTTTACCAGGCCGCACTGGTTATTCAAAAAGTTATGCAGGTCACGGCGTGCCCGAGCCAAGCATTGGCGGAAGTTAGCAGCCGTCATCTCCAACACTTCCCCGCCGATGGTATCGGTAGCACCGAGGATCTCCCCGAGCGTAAAGACCAGGCGTTGCCGGCGATCCAGGCAAAGCAGCATGCCCATCGTGCAGCTATGCTTGGCTTCCTCAACAAGAATCGGAAGGGAGACCGGCACACTTCGAGGGTCAGGCAAGTCGGCGTCTGCAATACTGTCGATCGCTGAACCATACTCGGTAAAACTCACTTCGTGCGACTCGGCACTACGGCGATTCATGTTCAGGACATGATTGGCCGCGATGCGGTACAACCAGGTGCGAAACTTGCTCTCCCCCTTAAATGTGCTCAGCTTGGTGATCACCTTAACGAGCACTTCCTGGGTCACCTCTTCGGCGTCGTGTGGGTAGAAAACCATCCGTACGGCAATGTTGTATATCCACGCCTGGTGGCGTAATACCAACTTCTCGAGTGCCGCTCGATCTCCATTCTTAGCGAGATCGATAAGTTCCATGTCCTCGGCATTGTCCTGGGCAGATTCCCTAAACGGATTGATCATGACCCGACTCGCGTTATCCAAAAGTGATGAAATGTGCAGTGCCTCTGGGACTCAGACACGTCCGAGACAGCGGTGTGACAACCCTCGTAAAACAAAATGGAAAATAACATTTTGACGGATCGGAGGTTTTTTAGGGACGAGGTTCTGCCATTTACTATCCGTCGGGCGGGAAAGGGTTGCAATCGGGCTGACGCTGGGTAAGTTTTCCAGCTATCCGATTGATGCCTCTTCGGAATTGAGGAACCTGACATGAGTGAACTTCGCGACCACTTATTGAAGAATCTTCCACGTTGCCTGGCAGACGTGATGGCGACTGCTGTGGAGCCAATTGATCCTCGGGACTGCACGGTGGCGGCGTTCGCGTTGTCGCAAAAGGACGCAGCGAATGATTCCGCGAAGATCTTGGGCTATCAATTGTCCGACTACAATCCGGCATGCCGGGATGACCCGGACTTCATTTCACCATTGAGCCTCCGCTGGCCAGATGAGACCGAGAGCCTCGTGTTCGACAGCGACGTGCACGGATACCATGGCGAGATGGATTCGTCCGCGAAGCTGCATGGCGAAGGTACGCCGAAGGAGTTTCAGTGCCCCCACTGCAAACACAACGAATTCAACGTCCAAGTGCAGTTCGACTACTGGGACGCTTGCGACGATCTATGGGAAGACGAATCTGATTTGCCGATCCAAGACTATTTCACCAACATCATCTTTTCAGGTCGGTGTCTGAAGTGCGAAACGCGAACCAATGTGTTGAAGATGGACCTGTAGCGACGGGCAATTGAATCACGATTGCGTTGCGGTCCGTGGCCACTCGTGGTAGTGAAGGTCGCCACGCTGGGGATCTTTGATAATCCAGCCATTGGTCGAGTCGAGCGTCCAATCGATGGTGGTCAACTCCTCGACAATCATGTCGAGGAAATCGGTGAAGGAGTTTGCGATCAGCTTCTTTTCGTCTTCGTCGCGACCAAACGCGATGACCTGGCCAACGACGCCATCGGGGCCTGGGTCGAAGTCGAGACCAATGTGGTTGCCACCTTGGTCGTGGGTGAGTGGAAGCCATTTCAGATTGACATAGAGCGGCTTGATGACACCCGGTGGCTGGGACGACATCGAGTCGGCCAGATCTTCATTCAGGCCATGGTCGACAATAGATTCCCATGTCTGCCAGTTTTGAATGACTCGACTGGTCGATAAGAGCTCGATTCCAAACAGAACTCCGGGGCCTGCCAGCCGTTGACCGTTATGGATTCGGAAGAACGACTCGACTTCCGCAGGAATGGGCAAGCCGGTCGTGGAGGCGACCAGGCCAATTTCATCATCGGTTGCAGGGGGAGCAAATAAATCCGACGGCTGTAAACCTTTCGCGGAAAAGGCTTGTTCGATCAACTTCCAGCGGTCATCCATAATGGTCTCAATCTTCTAGTAGCTGACGTGCCAAGTGCGTTGACTACGATGAATATCTTCTCGACCTTTCAGCCGCCAAACAAGTCCAGGTTGATTGGGAGGCATTCCTGAACACTCCGATCACAAACCAGCAGCGCCAGAAACTCTATCACAAGAAACAGCCAAAGCCGAAATCAGCAATACCAGAAGTGCCGGTCTTCAAGCCGTATCAGCCAGCGAAGCCGCCTCGCATCGTCCCCTACAGACCTGCTCAACCTGCGAAGATTGTAATGGCGAAGTCGCAGGCGCGAGACATGCGGCTACCCCCGCCCACCGCAACCCATCCACACTTCCTCGAACTCTTGGTGCGTGATTCGTGTCGGAAGAAACTCAGGATCGGAGGAAATATGTTCAATGGATGGTAATGGCTCGATGCTGAGCTGGGTGTCGCCGGTTGCTCTCTCATGGTCTGCAAAACCGACGTTGCCATCTCGATATTGTTCGACCTTTCTGATTTCCATGCGATCTTCGTCGAGTTCTGAGAAGAGCAGGATCGGGTATTGATCGTTGCTGTGAAGCCACTCGACTTTCAAGTATTCCATCGATTGCCTCTGCGGTCATCTGTCGGGAACAGTCTACTGGAATAGAATCGGGCATCCACGACTAATCGCCACGTCACAAAGAGCGATAAGTCGCTCCACCAGCGGTTCGCCATCAACGTCGATGAACGAGTCATTCAGTGAAGATGCAGTTAGCCCAAGTGAGTCTCCCACTTGCTTTTGCCATTCGGCACGAAAGCCCTGACTTGGCAACTGCCGGAATTCCTGCTCGATCATTTCCAACTCGGTTCTCAAAGTCTCGCACTCGGCAGGTGACCATTCTCCGTCTGAATCGGAATGGTCGATGAGTGTGGGACACCGACTGCCAGCGACTCTCCCCTCAAGCTGCTCCGTGACCGTATTACGAAAGAACTCAAAGTCTGCATAGCTCCCAACTTCTACGCCGTCTAACTCGTCGTCGCCATCAAATACGCACAGGTAAAGCCCCATTGGTCAAACCTTCTCGATTCGGATGAACTTGGTGTTTTTCTTTTGGAAATCCGTCAGCGACGGATGCAGTTTGCATCTCGATGGAATCCGAATAATCAACCTGCGTCCGCTCTCCTGAGCATTGAATGCAAGAAGGCGTATCTGGTAGGTCAGTCTCAGGTGAGATACGTTCTTCAACAGGAAGACCGCATCTTGACGCTCAGCATCAGGCTTCGAGCCTCGTGCGACCTGATGCTTTGTGTATCGGAAGTTCATGCTCATCAGTTTCTTGTTCGGTATCGAGTCTGACAAATAGGGTGCTTGCCATAAGAGCATTGGAAAGCACGGTAATTCCAATTCAGGAATCTCACCGCAGCAATGTCAAAAAGACTTTATCCGACACCGCGACCCACGGATAGAAAGCCTATTGCAAGTAAGCCCTAATTCCATCGCCGTGCTCTGGCGGAAAATCGTATGGAATGGGAATTGGAAACCGATAGGATGCAGCGAGGGGTCGGTATCGTTGAATTCTTGGATAACTCACCACTCGCGTAGACTTCCATGAATGGGGTTTTGAACGCCAAGCTACCAGGTATGACCAGAAATTAATATTGTTCCACGCGCAGGGGCTATACCATGAAGAGCGTGTTGCCCTGGCTGTGGCGGCCGCACGCAGATGTTGTTGGTCCCCTGAAATATGAAACAGCGGAGAGTCACAATGTCGAATCTGTCTGTTTCTCGGAGCGGTCCATTTATAAATGCGACCGTGGGTTCGACTGCGTTGGCACCGGCTCTTGGCCGATCTACTCGTCGTCGGCGTATTTCATTTGGATTTCGACAATCTCTTTGCGTTTCGCGAAGAAGGCGTCGAGGACCATTGGGTCGAAGTGGCTACCTTTTTCGTCCGTCATGATCTCGAAGCATTTCTCGATCGGGAAGGCGTTCTTATAGCAGCGACGCGTGCTGAGGGCGTCGAAGACGTCGGCCACGGCGGTGATGCGTCCTTCCAGCGGAATATCTTCCCCTTTCAGGCCGAGCGGATAGCCAGTCCCGTTCCACCACTCGTGATGCGTCAACGCAATCCGAGCCGCCATTTCCAGGATCGGCGAGTTGGCGGCACCCAGCACGTTGGCACCGATGCTGGCATGATCGCGAAGGGCCGTTTCGACCTGTGGCGAAATCCGCTGGAGCACACGTTTGCCGAGGTTCGGGTGCTTCTGCATCAAAGCGAATTCTTCTTCGGTCAGCTTGCCTGGCTTTTTGAGCACGTCGTCCGAGATGCCAATCTTGCCGACGTCATGTAGCTGGGCCGCTTGTTCGATCGCGGTCACATAATTCGGATCGAGTCCCAAGCCTTCGGCGATGATCCGAGCGTAATGACCCACACGCAGCACGTGATAGCCGGTGTCGTCGTCGCGGAACTCGGCGGCCCGAGCAAGGCAGTGCAGAATATCGCGTCGCGAAGCTTCAAGCTGGGCGGTCCGTTCACGAACGGCCAATTCCAGCTCGCGTGAATAATCTTCCAGCCGATCTTGATGACGCTTCAGCACCAGCAGGTTGCCGACGCGTGGAATCAGTTCGCTCGAGTCGATCGGCTTGTTGAGAAAATCGTTCGCCCCGGTTCGCAACGCTTCAACTCGTGTTTCGCGGTCGGTCGTTGCCGTGAGGATGATCGTGGGTGTGTGCGCGAGCTGTTCGTCCTGGCGAATCTGTCGCAAGATATCGAGACCACTGACATGCGGCATCATCAAGTCGAGCAGCACCAGGTCTGGGCGTTCGTCTTTCACCAGTTGATACGCTTCGGTCGCGTTGCTGGTCGTGACGAAGTGGGCGTACCCTTCGATCCGCAGCAAACGCGAAACCACCTTGATGTTGACCGGCTCGTCATCGATGACGACGATCTTGGCATCTCGCGTAGACGCATCGAACTTCGGCGTGGAGGAATTCGTGGAGCCAGGTGCGACTTGGGTGTTTTCAGTCTGCTCTGCGAATGGCGTGAGTGTCATTAGGCTTCTCAATCTATTTCAAGGTGTCGTGCTTGGGGTAATTACAGCACGATCCTGCGTTGCAGTTCACAAATCGTCTCAAGCGAGCTCGCGGTGCTCGTAAGGCACTTCTCGCGAGCCCCCAGTTCCAGTTTCGAGGCAGGTTCTGTGAAGCAGTCGTAACCGACCGTGCCTGCGGCGCCTCGTAACCAATGGGCCAGGTGTTCCAGGGCCTCAAAATCTTCTTCTTCCATGGCTCGTTCCAATTCAACAATTCGAGCTTCGAATCGTTCCAGGAACTCTTGCACGATCTCGCGGATCTCTTCATCGTCGGTTGGCAACAACGAAGGAATCGACGAATCGGGAACCGGGAAATCGCTACGCAACTCCAGTACGGCAGGCGGGGGTGAAATGACGCGTGGCGTCGTGACGATCTTGCCGAGCGTCCGATACAGTTCGTCGGCATCGATCGGTTTCGACAGATAGCCGCTGCAGCCTGCTTGCTCGCAGTTCTCGCGATCCCCTTTCATCGCGTGGGCTGTCAGGGCGATGATCGGCAGCGTGAAACCAAGCTCGCGTAGTTTGGTCGTGGCCGAATACCCATCCAGAACGGGCATCTGCATGTCCATCAGAACCACATCGAACGATCGCTGCTGGGCCATGTCGACGGCGACCTGGCCATTCTCGGCGAGGCTAACCTTGGCACCGCCACGTTCCAACAGCAGGCGAATCAACTTGCGGTTGGTGTCCCCATCGTCGGCCACCAGAACGTTAAGATGGCTCAGATCGCTTGGGATCGCCTGATCGCGACGAACATCGGCACCAGGCATCTGTGATGGAGCAATGAACTTAAGCTCGGAAATATCGCCGAGTGCAATCTGAGCGGTAAACGTACTGCCACGCCCAACGGCACTGGTGGCTGTCAGCTGACCGCCAAGAGCCTCGGCAATCTTACGACTAATCGCCAGGCCCAGGCCCGTTCCGCCGTATTTACGGGTCACCGTATCGTCGGCTTGTACGAATGGCTGGAAGACTGAGTCGAGTTTGTCTTGAGGGATCCCGACGCCCGTGTCGCGAACTTCGACGGCCAGGTACGATCCGCTTTCGGAAGGAACGACTTCCGCCACCACGACCACTGATCCCTGGTTCGTAAACTTGATCGCATTGCCGACCAGATTCAGCAGCAACTGCTTGATGCGATATGGATCGCTCATGATCGAATGTGGGACCTGGCCTTCCCAGCGATAGTCGAGGCCAATCCCCTTTTCGGTCGCCCCGACTCGCAAGACCGAGACCACGTCGGAAATGATCTGATGGGGCGAACAGGCGATCGCTTCAACTTTCAATTGGTCTGCTTCAATCTTCGAGATGTCGAGAACGTCGTTTATGAGGTCTAGCAGATGTTTACCACTACGCTGAATCGTGGTGAGGTACTCGTCCATCTCTTCGGCCGAGATGTTCTCGCGATCGCGTCGCAGCACTTCGGTGAACCCGATAATACCGTTGAGCGGCGTGCGGATCTCGTGACTCATGTTCGCCAGGAACTTGCTCTTGGTGCGGTTGGCTCGTTCGGCAGCTTCCGTCGCATGTTTCAATTGCTCTTCCCGCTGCTCGAGCTCGTCGGTGTGGATGGCCAGCTTCACCATTTCCAGTCGGCTTTGCATGATGATCAGCAGCAGTACGATATCTTCAAAGATCACCCACGAAGCATGTTCCAGCCAACGCCATTCCGATGCTGTCGCAATGCCGAACACCGACGCTGGCCACCAGATACCACGCACCAGGTGGTCGGCAGCAACAATCGCCGTGGCCGGAGCAAACACCCACGGATCGCGATATGCGGCCAAGAACGCCAACGATACGAAGACGTGAAAGTGTGTTTCAATTCGACCGCCGCTCAGGTGAATCAGTAGCGAAGAGAAAATTACCTGGCTACACGCGATGACCATTCGGGTCGAGACTTTGCCAGGGCGGAAGATCGCGAGTGCGATCGGCATTGCCGCCAGGAACGCTCCGCCAAAGACAGCCATCAAGATATGAGGATGGACTGCGCTTTGCGTACCAGCCCAGGTACGTGGCGAGATGAACACCGCCATAGCGATTCCACCAAGCCATTGCAGCACCATCAGAACGGCGAACATGCGGTCCGTTCGTTCATGAATCGATTGATATTGTTCGTCCAGTTTCTTCCGAACCGACGGCGACTGGATCTTGCGAAAAGGCATTATTTCACTCCGGAGACCATCGCAGAAGAATCCCCGTCAACCATAGGGGTGGCGTCGTTATGAATGCGGCATCCGAATACAGGAGCAGTGATTGGCCGACTGGTTATCGGGTCGACCAATCGCTCTCGCAGAGCTTCACAGCCGCGATTGTCTCCTTCGTGTCCACGTGAAGCGGTCACTCCACCGGAGAAGAGCAGCTTGCCGTCACGACCATACAGTCGAACGGCTCCGCTGGTCGATGCACCAAATTGGGCTGACACCACGCCGTCCACATCCCAGAAGACTTCTGATCGAGGTAATTCGTCGGCCTGACGCAGAGTTGCACTCTCGGTCCATTCGGCTGAAGGCTGGTCAGGTCCGAAGGCAACCACGAGTAGATCAGGATATTGGGTTTCGGATAGCCCGGAGCCGGTTAGCATGCGGGCCAACTCATGCACCGACGCACTCGTGCAAGGGCAGCGAGGATGCATGAAGAAAAGGAGCGTTGGTCGATCTCCCGAGTGTGGCAATTCCGAGTCGGTTGGCCATTGCATCGGAATTGCCGATGGATTCTCAGGGGCGGTCGCGAACTCGTAGTTCGTCGCCCAAACCCAGGCACCAAGCGTGCCGATCCCCCACAGGACGATCGCCAATCGCCAGGATAGTTGCATGAGATGCCGTCGAGGATTCATTAAATACGCAATACCAATCGGACTTTGCTGTCTTCGCCGCGCGACCCGAAAAATGAGTCGTGAAAACATAAGCCAGTTGCCCGATCGCAAATCGAGTTGTTCCCGACATTTCGGTAATCAGCCGAACAGGTTATCCGCTTTATAGCGATCAACGGAATTGATCGGTGTTTGCCCCGAGGGGACCGTACCAACCGAGAAAAGGGGGCCTGCACGCGTGGTGCATCCCCCTGGAGGCTAGATTGAATGCCCGGGGTGTTCGATCCGATCGTTAGTCGACCGCAGTTGCTCTCGGAGGGAAGTTCACCGCGAAGAGCAGATAGGCAGCACTTGCTGCCGACAAAACTGAATAGTCGAGCGGCGGTTTCGGGCCGAAGGCTCCCGTCATGGCGGTGGCGAAGATAGTCAGCAGCAGTCCGGCTGCCAGGGCGAACCAGCGAAGCTGAAATCCAACCAGCAGGCCAATGGCAATCACGACCTCCGCTCCAGTTGCGACCCAGCCGACCGGCGAGATCAATCCCGAAGGAAGAAACCAGTTCAGCATGCCGACGTAGGCATCGTAGTTTTCAATACTTCCCCACGCGACTCCTTCGGCGCCGGGAGGACCCCACAAACCAAAACGATCGCCGACCGCAGAAAGAAATGCGGCGGCGAGTGCAAAGCGAACGAACCAGCAAGCGATGGTAATGGATGTGGTGTTGCCTGGTGGTGGCCCAGGCGTTTCAAGGCTTGTCATGGGAGCCAAAATTCTTCACAGCAAGATTTTAACCAAAGCTCGGGATCGTTATGGACAACGACACGCGACTTATTTCTGGGGTTCAGGAATTACGAGTTGCTTCGCATCGGACGGATGAATGATGGTGGCCAAAACACGGGTCTTGCCTTCTTGATTCGGATTGCGGCCAACCAGATGCAGGATCATTTCTGGCTCGAAGAAGGTATCTCCCTCGTTCAGGACTTGTTTCTCCTTGCCTTCGATCTGAAACTCGAACGTTCCTTCCAACACATAGCCGCAAACAGGGCCTGGGTGACGATGCGGTGGACTGCCTGCGAGGGGATCGATCACGACCTCGACCATCGTCGCGGTACGAGGCTGCTTACTCTGGATTGCCTTTAGCGGATCTACCTTCAACACGTTCACAACGACGCCAGGGCTTGGCGACATCGTCATCAGCGGAGCCGACTTACCGGCTGGCTTGGCGACTTCCTGATGTGGGGCATCTTGAGCAGCCACCGGACTGAGGACCGAAAGTCCAACAACGAGAGTAGCAATGGTGAAGGTCGAGGTGTTGGTCCAACGCATGGTGGTGGTCCCTTCTTCTGGTTAGGGCAAAGAGTCAATCGTCAAAAAACGGGGCTTCACCAAGCAGGACGACTAAGTCCCGGCAGAAGTGACAACTCGACATGAAAAACTTTGGATTACCTTGTGATCGCTGGCTAGAGCGTGGCAGATCATTCCCTCGAAAGGAGTGGTAAACGCCAGGCAACTTGAGTTGTAACGTGAAGACGGCAGGGGCAACGGTCTGCCAATTGCATTTCACGGAAACCTAAGATCGTCCAGCACTGTTTGCTGGATGGAGCGGCCCTAGGCCGTTATATTTCATGGATGTCCGGGAATTGCGATCGCGATGGCCACAATATTTGATGGGTCTGGGATGTCGAAGCTAAGCCAAATTCTGTTGGACGTCTGGCAACAGGCCTGTCGGCATATTGAAATCGGCGAGTATGTCGAAACGATCGCCCAGATGCTCGAGCAAGAGCTGCCCTTAGCACAGTTGATCGTTCGCCGTTTCGATTTCGAGCATGCCAGCATCTCGACCGTGGCGGCGGCGCCTCAGGAAGGGGGGCAACCACTTTCGGAACATCGCCGAACGTATACCCGGCCTGAGATGACAAAGCTGAAGGCATGGCTGCGCCGTGGTGAGATCGTCCAACTTCATCAGAAGGCGACCTCGCCGATAGCACTGGTTACCCCGGAGTATCTAGCGGGAGACGTGATCGCGATTCCGCTGGCAGGCGATCACCCCAGCAGCGGTGTCTTGCTGCTGGCGGCCAGCAACGCGCAGAAGTTTTCCGCGAAGCAAATGCAAGTCGCCGAAGCGATCCAGGAACCCTTTTCTGTTGCACTCGAAAACGATCGGCGACTGCACGAAATGGCAGCGCTGCGGGAAGCGGCCGAGGCGGAGCGAGGAGCGTTGCTGCGAAGGCTCGGGCGGCAGAATCTCGACGACAAAGTTGTTGGCGAAGAAACCGGTCTGCGGCTGGTGATGGAACGAGTTGCCTTGGTCACCGACTCGGATGTTCCGGTGCTGATTCTCGGCGAAACAGGAACTGGCAAGGAAGTTGTGGCCCGGTCACTGCATGTTCGCGGCGATCGTCACGATGGTCCCTTCATTCGCGTGAACTGCGGGGCGATTCCATCCGAATTGATCGACTCACAACTTTTTGGACACGAAAAGGGAAGCTTTACAGGGGCCGATCAATCGCGACAAGGCTGGTTCGAAAGGGCCGATGGCGGCACGCTCTTTCTGGATGAAATCGGCGAACTGCCACTTGAAGCCCAGGTTCGATTTTTGCGGGTACTCCAAGATGGTTTCGTCGAGCGAGTTGGTGGCAACACACCGATCCATGTCAACGTCCGGGTCGTCGCAGCAACGCATCGTGATCTTGCCAATATGGTTCGTGAAGGCAAGTTCCGTGAAGATCTTTGGTATCGCCTCGCGGTGTTTCCACTTCTTTTGCCGCCGCTGCGAGAACGGGTGGACGATATTGAAGAACTGGCGAACCACTTCGCCGACCGGGCCGCGCTGCGGTTTGGCCTGGCCCCTGCCCTGCCCGATCAAGAGTCGCTCGAATTGCTGCGAGCGTACGATTGGCCAGGTAACATTCGCGAGTTGGCGGCGGTGATTGATCGGGCTGCCATCCTGGGTGATGGTCAGCGACTGGAAGTCGCCAAGGCACTCGGCTGGAGTGGGGATAGAACGTTGCAGGTTTCGGCTGCTCCGAATCCTTCCCCGGCAAGCCTTGCCCCGGCCTGGAGTCCTCCTGCTTCCCGTTCGCCACATAAGACAAGCGAAATTCCGTCATTGGACGAAGTCATGAAGCAGCACATCGAAAGTGTGTTGCGTTTCACCGAAGGGCAAATCGAAGGGCGACGTGGCGCGGCGGCGATTCTCAAAATCAATCCGCACACGCTGCGAGCTCGGATGCGAAAGCTGCAACTCGACTGGTCACAGTTTCGTCCGCAAGACTAAGCCAGATTATTTCACGGGTCGCCGGTAAATGAGCGCGGCCTCTGCGATACGTTCTGGCCTGTCGCGTTTCTCCGGTGAATAGGAAGAGAACGAGACGGGATCGCAAAAATTTTTTCCCGCTTCTCTCCCCGAGGAATCGCTGGTCTCGTAAGGAAATGTCTTTTCTTCCTGTGGAGTGGTCCGTTCTTTGCTTTTGATCCCGGCACACGTGATCGGCGTTAGCTGATTGCGTGTGCGATGGCGCTTAAGGATGAACGTCATTCGCCAGCTTGTGTTGCTGGCGAAATGGAAAACTCAAGGTGGAATGTGGAACGATGAAGACAATCTCTCAGATCGATCGCCCGGCTCTCTTGGCCTGCTGGCTCGCTTCGGATCGCTCGTACTGTTGCTGATGCCAACGCGAGGCTGACTGCTGCGGGCCTCGGATAACGGATTCAACTCTCTCGCAATTTGCGGCCCCTGTCGGATGTCCTGGAAGATGCTATGCGCAGGACGAAGCGGAGCCAAATCGAAGTACTCTTACTTTCAAGATTCAAGACATGAAACATCAACAAACGATGGTCCGAAATCCTTTCCTACGCCATGGATTTACGTTGGTCGAACTCCTGGTGGTGATCGCCATAATTGGTGTGTTGATCGCGATGCTCTTGCCTGCGGTGCAACAGGCCCGTGAAGCTGCTCGACGCATGCACTGCACCAACAATTTGAAGCAGATTGGTCTGGCCGCCCATAACTTTCACGACACCTACGGCAACCTACCGCCAGCGTTTATTGGGGACAACTCCGAAACGGAAAACAGTTGGGCGACTTGGGGTGCGTTGTTACTTCCTTATTTGGAAGGAGGCAATCAGCTTGCGCTGTGGGACATTCACTACCTTGCGGCCGAGCAGCCGAAGGAAGCGTATCAAACCCAGGTTCCAAGCTATCTCTGCCCTTCTCGGCCTGAAGCGACCTTGAGCATCGGTGACTTCACTTCGGAAGGAGCGGCACTGACCGATTATGCGGCGAGCTTTGGTACCGGGGCTCAGTACGTTCAATCGAATGGGGCCATCATCCCTGCCGTACCTCGCGTAACCAGCGACCGGAGCGGGAAGCCTTACCTGGCGACCTGGAAGAATCAGATTCGCTTCGCCGATATCACCGACGGCACGACCCATACGACGATGTTTGGCGAAAAAGCGATTCGGCCAAAGTCGCTCCGCGGCAAGAATGAAGATCGAAGCATCTTCAGCGGAATTCGCAATACGCATCGTCGTATGCTCGGGCTCCATCCCAACGGGGATCGACGACCTCTCTTGCCGACGAATAATCAATCGGTACCGCTGGCCAACAGTAGTTTCGGTGGTCCGCATCCTGGTGTGACTTTGTTTGTATTTGTCGATGGAAGCGTTCGTCCTCTGCCGCTGACCACCGATATCGAAACGTTGACAGCGTTTGCTACACGAGCAGGCGGTGAAGTCCGATGAAGAATGCCATTGTCAAACCAGGATCGGTCGCGAGCTTCTTTCTGGCAGTGATGCTTGCGGCCGGTTGTCGCGGTGGTGATGTCCCACTTACCGTAGCTGTTCGCGGGATTATCGTGGTAGAGAACGAAGACTCCGCCGCATTGGCGGGGCATCAGATTGAATTCGTGTCGGTAAAGGACTCCGCGGTACGAGCCTTCGCCGAAATTCAGCCAGGCGGCCATTTCGCGTTGAGTACGATGCACGATGGGCACGTCTGGCCAGGAGCTTTGCCGGGAGATTATCGTGTCATGCTAATCCTTTCTGACGACGACCCGACGGCACGAAAGCTGGTACTGCAAGTGTACGACCGGAAGCCCTTGGACTTGAAAACAACTCCCCGGAAGGCAGCGATTCCGACTCGTGACCCGCTGATTTTTCGTCTAGATCGCCAATAGGTGGTAGTCGACTATCGCAAGCGATTGCAGACGACGCTCGTCTTTAACGGACGAGTGTCGCAATTGCTACCTGCAAAGCGGCTACTTCGCCGGGAACAGGGAAATCGCTTCGCCACCGTTGGAACGCAATTCGGTCTCTAGAACCGTGTTGCTGTCGACGATTTGCTGATCGATCCGTACTTTGGTCGGACCGTCGAGCGAAGGATCGTCTCGATAGATCGTGGCTTCATACTTCGTGTCACGATCAAGAAAGTCGAGCGGGACGGTCAGGGTACGTGGTTGATTTCCATTCATAGCCCCGATGAACCATCGTTCGCCGCTTCGACGAGCCGTGACAACAGATTCGCCGATTACACCATTCAGCACGCGGGTATCATCCCACACCGTCGGAACCTCGGCGAAGAACTTCAATTCGGGGGAATCGATGATGCGGTTTCGCGTGGTCTTCCCATCCTGCAGCGGAGAAAGCGGTGTGTCGTACCAATACATAAACTGCCACGGCGAATAAGTGCAAACCGCCTTTGCCAACTGGTGGGCGTGCGACCAGTTCGCTCGTACGCGAGGATCGTAATAGCAAATCGTATGGTCGGCGGCACCCGCCAGGTTACGTGTGAAAATCGTGGTGATCGCGAGGTTTGCGGATGGCGTCGCCTCGTCGCCTCGCACGCCTTCCTGAGTCATCAGATTGGGATAGGTACGAGAATAGCCGGTTGGCCGGTATTCGTCATGGACGTCGACCATCAACTGGTGATCGGCTGCTTTGCGAACTGCCTCGTGCAGCCAGGCGGTCCATTTCTGGGAACCCGTTTGTACGAAGCCATACTTCACGCCTGCGATTCCCCACTTCTTGTAGAGCGGTAAGATCTCGTCCAGTTGCTTTTCGAGGGCTCGTCGATTGACGTAAACCAAAATGCCGATATCACGCTGCCGGGCGTACTCGATCACGCCTGGCAAGTCGAGCGGGCCTGGCGAACGTTTGGCATCCACGGTGACGGTCGTCGCGTCCGAGGTATCGTCATACTCGTGTCCATACCAACCTGCATCAAACTCGACGTATCGGAAATTGTTCTTCACGGCGAAATCGATACAGGCCTTTGCGCCGTCGGTCGTCAGGCTGATTTCGCGAATGACTTTGCCGGGTTGGATCCACGAGGTATCCGCGATCGCACAAGGCTCGTTCAAGTTCAACAGCAGGTCATTTCCTTCTAGTAACTCCCCTGGCGTATCGGCGACCATCACAAAACGCCACGGCGTCGTCAACGGCGTAGGGCTGACGATTTCACTTTGAAGCTGCGACACAACACCAGGTCCACCGTCTGTGACGGTTTGCAAACGCATCACGGCGTAGTCGACCAGTTGCGCTTCGCCAATGGCGACCACCTTCTTTCCAGCTTCGATTGTCAGCGGGCGTTCGACGTTCTTGCCAAGCTGGCTCAGCGGAACTTTGTCGTAGGTTCCCTGGGCACTGGTCGTTCGCCAGGCAGGGTAATCTGTGGGAAAGCGAAACTCCGTTTGTTCCCGAGCCAGTGAAATAGTCGCGCCGTTGGCATCGCCTAGCGTCGTCCGAAATGCGATGCCAGTGTCGTAGCAGCGAACTTCCAGGACGAACAGGCAGTTCGCTTTCGTATCGCGGTAGCGGAACGTTTGAGTCGTGTAGTGATCGCGGATCGAGCTTCGCTCGCCGTAGACGGGATTCCAGGTCGAGTCGTGACTCGAAGCAGGTTCGACCGAGACCATTTCGAGGTGGTCGCCTATTACCACGCCATCTTTCCGAACGAACGAAATCGTCGAGTCGGTAACGATGGTGTCTTTGGGCGTAGTCACCTGATAGACAAGTTGCGACTTGGAGCCTGCCGGGCGCAGTTCGATTTGAAACGTCAGTTGGCCGTCGGGAGACTTCAGCGTTTCCGCCGAGGCAATCGCAGGAATGAAAGTCAGGACAATTAACATTGCTGCCAGACGCAGCGAAGCAGGGTCAGTAGTAATGTGCGACATGAATGGGCTTTAAGGCGAGGGTGAAATCGGGAAGGTATCGACGCGCATTCACTAAGAACACGCGTCTCACTTCATCATAGCCCAAACTAGCCAACCTTGTCGCAGGTCGGTGCAAGCCTCTAAGGATTGGTGTTGCTGATCCGGCCTTGGAGCAGTTTCGCCAGGTGACTTTGGATCTGAGCGGTCTGCTGCTCCCCGGCCAGATTGGAATTCTCTGCGGGATCTTCTTGGTGATCGTAAAGCTCGGTTGCTTGAACCTCACCATCAGCAAAATCACGCCATTCGGTGTACCGATACTGCGGGGTGCGAATCGAGTAACCCATTACCTCCGGTTTCCCTTTGAAGTACGCAGGCCGAGGATGCTGCGTCAGGGCTGTCTCGCGAATTGTCGCCTTCGGATCCTCAAGCACTGGACGCAGACTTGTACCGTCGAGGCGTTTGGCGGCGGGAAGTTCACACAGATCGACCAGCGTTGGGTAGAGGTCGACCAACTCGACCAACGCATCGGTTCGCTCGCCGCGATGCTTGTTGCGTGGGTCAGCGATCACCAAGGGAACGTGGGCATCGAGCTCGAAGTTCGACGTCTTGCACCACAGGGCATGCTCGCCGAGATGAAAGCCATGATCGGACCAGAGCACGACGATCGTGTTTTCCGCCTGGCCTGATTGTTCGAGGGCATCGAGGACCTTGCCGATCTGGGCGTCCAAAAAACTGATCGCTGCGTAGTAGCCGTGATGCAATTGTTGGTTTGTTTCGGTAGGAATCGGACCTGCCTTGGCGACATCGGTATAGCTTCGGACTTCGCGGCTATCATGCCGGGCAATCTCAGGAGCGGTCCCAGGTGAGGCAGTCGAAGCGTGCTCGGCCATCACGTTCGGATCGTACAGATCCCAATATTTCTGCGGAGCGTTGAAGGGAAGATGCGGTTTCCAGAAGCCAACGGCCAGAAAGAACGGCTGATGGGACCGTGCTTGCTGGCGGATAGCTTTTGCCGCCTCTTCAGCGATACGTCCGTCGAGATACGCTTCGTCAGGAACATCGACCTTTTGAATCGCAGGGCCCTTGGGACCTTTGTGCAATTCGAAAGGCTTGCCTGCGACGTACCAATCTTGCGAGTGGGCTCCCCAGTCGAACATCGGAGGAACGGACCATGCCTGAGGGTCGTTTTGAATCTTCTGGCTATAGTTGTGAAACACCTTGCCGATGTTTCGGGTGTAGTAACCCTGATTCTTGAAGTGCTGCGGTAAGGTCACCACGTAAGGTTGGACTTCGCGAAAGTGAGTCGGCAGATCCCAGATACCGAGTGAGTCGGGATACTGGCCGGTCATGATCGAAGCCCTCGACGGATTACAGAGGGCTTGCTGGCAGTAAGCGTGCTCAAAGAGCACGCCCCGACTTGCCAGTCGATCAATGTTGGGAGTCTGAACGATCGGATCGCCGTAGCATCCCAGTTGAACACGAAGATCATCGACTGCAATGAACAAGACATTCGGACGATGGTCCGAGATGTCGTTGCTCTTGGCTTGCGGCGCTGGCGAAGCGTCTTTCGCAGGGGGAAGCAGCAACATGCCACCGGTCCACGTGGTTTGGGGAATGGGAACACGTTCCCCTTTATTGGCTTCGCGCTGATAGACCTGCATGGCGGTCTTGCCTGCGTCGCCATATTGGAACTTGCCATCTTCGACAGGCTTCCAGCCGCTCAGCTCCGATGGTTTCACCGACGCCGAAGTTGCCATGTAAATGGTTGTCGGTACGTTGGCGGTGGCGAAGACGTAGTCGGTTTCGCCGCCGTTGCCTTGTACGAACTGCCAACCATCGAAGGCGGCTGGGACCGAGATCCAGGTATAGGGCCGATTACCGTAAGCGAGCTGCCCCTCGGCGAGCGTGCCGAGTTGGATCGAGCGACGTTCGATCTTCAATGAACCGACCTGGCGAGAGTCGAACGGCTTCCAGTTGTTTTCGATGGTATAGAAGTGACCATCCTCGGCACCAACCAGGAGGTCCGGACGATCGTCGTTGTTCCAGTTCACGATGGTCGGGCTGGTGGTATGACCGGCCAGACGATGCGAGTGAACTTGAACCGGAGAATCGAAAGCCCATGGATGTTCGTCGGTCGAGACATTCAGAAACAGATCGACGTTGCGGCTGTTGGCCAACAGGTCAAGCTTGCCATCCCCATTCCAATCGGCGAAGCACAGCTTGCGGCGACCACTACCCCCGGCCGTTTTTGCATTGAGCTGGAGTGGCTTGCCTTTGCGGTCGGTAAAGATTCGCTTGCCTGGCAGCAGAACGAGCTGATCGCCTTGCTTCTTTCGCTCGAAGAACGACGGGTACCCTTCGTGATCGAGGCAAACCAGATCGTTCAGGTCATCTTGATTCAAATCGATGACGACCGGCGTGGTGCGCCACTGGGTAACCAGTTCTTTTGCTTTCGGATCCCACCAGTTCCAAGCGGGCTTCGGAGGATTGCCGGGCCATTCGACTTCCACCGGCTGTGCCGCGGCAAGTTCTTCAAGCGATCCGGTATTGCGGTACCATTCGACTTTGCCCCAGATCGAGTTGACGATCAGGTCCTTGCGACCATCATGATCCCAGTCGGCAACGCTAAGCGTGGTGTAGCCCCACTTCGCTTCTGCCGGGCCTTGGATCGATCCACTGGGACCTGCTTGCGGGCGAATTGGCTTGCCGTTGACTTTCAACAACTTGATGGCATCCCACTTCGGAGGATTGCCGCCGTCGAGATTCTCGAACCAGCCGATGTTTCCGGCCGAGTTCCCTACGACCAGGTCTTCGTCACCGTCGCCATCCCAGTCCACACTAACCGGCGTTGCCAATGCACCGAACTTGAGGGCGTTCGCCTCTTGCTGGAAATAGCGTGGCGGCAAGAACTGCGGCACGCCGTCGACGAACTTGCCAGTATGTTCGACCAAGGCAACGCGACCATCTTCATCGCCGACGATCAAGTCGATGTCGCCATCGCCATCCCAGTCGAACGCAGTTGGCGTAATCATCTGCAGGTCCATCGCGATCGGAGCGCCTTCGTAGGTCAGACGGCGACCGGCCGCGAACTTCGGCTGCTTGCGGGTGCCTTGATTTTCAAAGTAGGTGAAGCCATCGAGGAACTCGCCACACAGCAGGTCCAAGTCGCCGTCGTTGTCGAAGTCGGCCAGGTTAGGCGAAGGCATGCCGAAGACGTCGATCGGTTGGTTGCCGGACATCAACTTCTCTGGCGAATCGTACTTGGGATCTTCAGTCGTGCCGGTATTTCGCAGCCAATAGACGTAGCCCCGGAGTGGCCCACGGGTCCAGTTTCCTTCGGCATCGAAGGCATCGTCCCAGCCATATTCAGTCCAGTCACCGACACCCACCATCAAGTCGGTCAGGCCATCGTCGTCGTAGTCGACGTAGCGCCATTGGTTGGCCCGGACGCGATTGGGGTGGATGTTCTTCTGCGAGTGAATCGTTTTCGAGTCGGCCAGTTTGTCGCCGAGGAAGTTCACCCACTCGGTCCCTGGCGAGAGAATCCGCGGCTTGCCATCGACATACGAAACATGAATCGAGTGCAGACCACCACCGACTTTCACAGGTGGCTTGAAGATTGGGAACTTGGCGTCGCCGCCTGGGTTCTCGAATAGATAGGTCCCGTTGAAGGGGACATCGGGGCACGAAACCAGCAAGTCGGTATCGCCGTCCGAATCCCAATCAATCGGCATCGGCCAGGCCCATAGGCCCACGCCCATATCGACCTTCAAGCCGGGGTTGCGATATTTGACTGGCTGCAGCGTTTCGTCGGCGGAAGCCGAATGCCAGGCAAGAAATACCAACGGCACCATCAAGCACCAGATTCGAGAGAATGACTTCACGGTCGATTTCCTTACTTCAATCATCGGGAGGCATCACGGGGGTGAATGGGAAGGATTCTCGTTGGCTGAACCGGTCAGGGAACCAGCGAAAGTTTCATTTGTGACTTGCCACCTTGGGTGGTGACGTGGGCGTCGATAACCGCCGAATCAGGCGGCAAATCGATATCCCCTTTCAACGAGCCGAACAGCGGTCGACCTTCTTCGACCGTCATTTCAGCATCTTGAAAAGCAACCCCATCGAAGGCACGCAGCTCGACGCGATGAGGTCCGCCGACTACACCACGGCCATCGCCACGCGTGGTGAACTTGCCATCAACAATCTTGGCTTTGCCTTGGGGGCCTTTGTTTCCCCGGCTGGTGTCTGGCGTGAAAACAAGTTCGCCAGCCGGGATCGGCTTTCCATCGTAGGTCGCATTGCCGGTAATCACAAAGCGATCCGACTCTTCCGCCGTGCAGCCACCCAGCATAGCAAGACACAGTAGGGTGCCTGCCAAATTCCAGGATGCACGACGACCAGGGATCAGGTCAAAAGTTTCTTTCATGTTCCTCTCCGCCTTGCTGGAATAAGAGGGTGAACGTTGCCAAGGCTAAGGAAGCGAGACCGGTTCGTTGCCGCTGCGACTTGCCAGCGATAACAACACGTCGAAGTCGGTCGTTTCCGGAAGGAACGAGATCGAGCCATCCCCCAGGGCAAACTGGGCTCCGCCAGGATGGTTGCTCGAGAATGGGCGGGAATTGGCGTACGAGCTACACGATTCGTTTGGTCCACAAAAGTTGATACTGTATTCCAGGTTTTTGAAGGCGGCCGCATCGCATGGCCAGCCGATGCTGTTGCTCGTTCCGGCAACCCAGCTTGTTTCTCCCTCGAAACGTTCGCCAATTACCAGCGTGTTCGAGGTGCCATCGGTGATGTCGCCGAAGCGAACGTTCGAGTCGACGTACAACACGCCACCGGTTGCCATGCCACGGCGTTCGCTCGATCCGGTACAGCCGGAGTGATAAGCAGTTCCGAGCAAGATCGGGTAATTGGTTCCGGTTTGTGGATTTTGTCCGATCGGACCGGCCACGCCGTTGTAGTGCTGAGTGTACGTGTTTTGGCCGCTGACCTGGCCGCTGGACCAGACGCCTCGCTGTTTGTCGCTCACATTACTTGGGCAATGAAACATGGGCGGAACGATATCGAGCGAGAGCGGCTTGTTGGCCGGATAGCCTTGGGCCTTCCAGTTGATCTGATCTTCGATGGCCTGCTGTTCGATGAACGACAATATCCGGGTATGCCAACTCAGCTGATTGGCAGCCTTGTACCCGCCCGGTGGGAACGCACGGTAAGTGTCGTGATAGTTGTGCAGGGCCAGGCCCAACTGTTTCAGATGGTTGCTGCATTGCATCCGCCGAGCCGCTTCGCGAGCCGCTTGAACCGCAGGCAAAAGCAACGCGATCAAAACACCGATGATCGCGATCACCACCAACAGTTCCACCAGCGTAAATCCGTGTCTGCTCCGGGGTCGATCTAAGTTTGGGGCCATACGAGAGATCCTTGTAACGAGGGGGAGTGGCAGAGCGAAAGAGTCGCGACTGCCGATGAGGGGGAGTCGAATGTCTCGAGTTGGTCGACGGGGATCCATGGCCTTGGACCCGATCCACGAGGCCTGCTACGGAGCTTAACCCATGAACACGGTGCCGTTGAATCCCACTGGGATCCCAGGATAGGATGTTCTGCTGAGGAATGCAAATTTTTTTCTGACGGCGGAAAGAATGTTCGCCGTGGAATGGAAAGTCAGGCAGACTAATCAAGCCGGAGTGTCGCTACTCCTGGGCCTTGGGCGTCGACCGAAATCGTTGGGAGCAACCATCATGAAGCAAGTTGCAGCTTGGATCGTCTGGTGTCTGATGGCAGGCACTGCCCTGGCCGAGTCCCCGAACATTGTGTTCATCCTGGTCGACGACTTGGGGTGGTCCGATCTGGCGTGCTACGGACAGCCATGGCATCGGACTCCGAACATTGATCAGATTGCGAAGCAGGGAGTCCAGTTCACCGACGCCTACGCATCGGCACCGATCTGTTCCGCATCCAGGGCCAGCATTCTCACCGGCAAGACAACCGCGCGTCTCGGGTTCGAGTTCGTTACCAAGAACACGCCTGGCCATCAGGCGATCGATGGGCCAACGTTGCTGAAAGCTCCGCCGTACACGATGAACCTTCCGCTGGAAGAGGAGACCATCGCCGAGCTGCTCTCGACCGAGGGGTACGAGACAGCCTTCTTTGGTAAGTGGCATTTGAACCAGCACTACCGGCGCTACCTCGGCTGGAGTCCAACGCATGGTCCGCAGCAGCAAGGTTTCCAGTTTGCCGAGGAAGACTTCGGGGCGCATCCGTACGTCTGGAAGAAGACACCGCCACCCAGCATCGATCAGGAAGGGGAATTCCCTGACGACTCGATGGTCGATCGCGTCTGTAAATACATTCGCCGTGATCACGATCGACCGTTCTTTGTCATGGCGTCGTCATTCTATGTGCATACGCCAGTCCGGAATCAAACGGCATGGTTACTCGATTACTACGACGCGACCATCCCGACGGGCGAAGTGAACCGTACCAAGCGAATCGAGTACGCCGCTTTCCTGGAAACGTTGGACCATCACGTCGGGCAAATCATGAAGGCGGTTGATGAAAGCGATCAGGCCGACAACACGCTTGTCGTGTTCTTTTCCGACAACGGCGGCCATCCCGAGTACACAACGAATGCTCCCCTGCGAGGATCAAAGTGGAATCTCTATGAAGGAGGCATCCGCATCCCGATGTTGGCTCGCTGGCCAGGCAAAATTACACCAGGGATTACTAGCCGCCAGCCAGTGGTTGGATATGACCTGCTGTCAGGATTTCTTTCGGTCGCAGGCAACACGAACATAGCAACCGATGGAGCAGCCATCGCCTGGGAATCGCTCGAAAGTGAATCGTCCGCTGACCGGGATTTACTATGGCATTTCCCCTATTATCACCCGGAAACGGGCTATGCCGCCGCTTCCCAGTCTATCGGCATCGGAGACTTCGAGGTCAGTCAGACGCGTCCTCAGTCGGCTCTGCGAAGTGGCCGTTACAAGCTGCTATGGTTCGCAGAGGACGATCGCTGCGAACTGTATGACTTGCAGAATGATCTGGGCGAACAGCATGACCTCAGTCACGATCTGCCGGAGAAAACAGCGACGCTAAAAGCACGTCTGAAGGAGATGCTTCGGGAGCAGCATGCCCGGTTGGCGACGCCTCGTTAAAGTTCGTTCGCTTCGATGCGGTTGATCTCTTCCAGCAAGTCTTGTGGAAGCGCGAGCGGAATGGCGTTGCGTGCTTCTCCCATTGCCTGGCGTCGATCGAACGACTCGAGTGCCAAGCGTCGGCTCTCGCGAATGTGTTCTTTCATCCAGTGTCGAGCCGCTTCGCCATCTGCCTTCCGAAGTGCTCGCAAGATTCGGCGATGAAAGCGATAGACGCTGGCGACAATCTTTAGGTTATGGGGCTCACGTTTGGCGGTGAAGATTCGCGACAGGACGCGAAGGTCAGACACGATCTTGATCATGCGACGATTGCCACTCGCCCGCAGAATGATCATATGAAAACCCATGTCCGCAGCCAGGAAGCTCTGGAGCTGCTTGGGCGAAAAGGTCTTCTCGCCACTCGCTTTCAATTCGCGAGCGATTTCCATGAGCTTCTGACAGAGCAGCAGTAAGATCTGCTTGTCTTCGTTGGAAAGATACTCGGCGACCGATTCGGCCGCGTGACTTTCCAGTGCTTCGCGAACTTCGTACAACTCGGCCATCTCGGAGCGATCGAGCGAATGAACGATCGTCCCGAACCGGGGAACCTGCCGAACGAGCCCTTCTACTTCCAACTGACGAATGGCTTCTCGAATCGGCATCCGGCTCATGCCAATCTCTTTGGCCATCGCCAATTCCGAGATTTGCGAACCGCCGGGAAGATCGCCTGACAGGATCCGTTCCTGGATGTAGTTATAGGCTTGCTGTCGCCGCGGAATCTTTTCCATGGAATTCCAGTTTGGAAGCGCGCTTGATGGGCCGGTACGGGTCTGGGATACAGGAACTTGCAGATTGAACCCTACTCCATTCCCCTGGTTTCTTCCAGGGCAGGAGGTTTTCAACTGGCCTTCACGGGGCCATCCAATTGCAGATCTTCGCTGGATGTGAAAGTCCTTGGTTTGGCCAGAGTTCTCTTGTGGAACGGCTGGTATCCGTCGTTCTGGTTTGAAGGAGAAAGGAGGAAAGGACTTGCAAGTCGTTTGGCGGCTAGCCATACTGCTGGGATACCAGTGGTATTCCAAGTGCCCCTTCTCACCTCGTCATGCCGATTCTCCCGCCCCCAGGAGACCTGCCTCGTGCATCAATTCGCGACCGCCGACATCACCGTGCTTGTCATTTACTTGATTGGTGTGGTTGGTCTGGGCATGTGGTTTTATCGCAAGAGCCGCAGTCCTGAAGGTTACATGGCGGCCAGCCGATCGATGTCGGGTTGGGTGGTGGGGCTTTCGATCTTCGGAACCTACGTCAGTAGTATCAGCTTTCTCGCGCTGCCTGGCAAAGCGTTTTCTTCGAATTGGAATGCACTGGCATTCAGTCTTTCGTTGCCGTTGGCTGCGTGGGTCGCGACCCGCTGGTTCGTGCCTTACTACCGACAAGGAAACGCGATCTCGGCCTATCAACACTTAGAAAATCGCTTCGGTGTCTGGGCTCGGAGCTACGCGGCGATCTGTTATCTGCTGACCCAGGCCGTCCGGATGGGATCGGTCATGTACTTGTTGGCATTGCCGCTGCATCAGTTGTTGGGCTGGGACATTCCGATGCTGATCATGGTGACGGGCGGTCTGACGACGCTTTACACGTTGGTTGGTGGTATTGAAGGGGTGATCTGGACCGATGCCTTGCAAAGTGTGGTTCTGGCGATCGGGGCGATTGCGTGTGCGATTCTTCTGCCGCTGAGCATGCCTGACGGTCCGCAGCAGATGATCGACATCGCGATGGCGAACAACAAATTCAGTCTTGGTTCGCTCGGCCCCAGCCTTGTGCAGCCGACCTTTTGGGTGATCTTGATTTACGGTTTGTTCATCAACCTGCAGAACTTCGGGATCGATCAAAGCTACGTCCAACGTTACATCGCCGCTAAGTCCGACAGCGAAGCCCGCAAGTCGGTTTGGTTTGGTGCGCTGATCTATGTGCCGATCACGATTGTGTTCCTGTGGATCGGAACGGCGCTGTTCGCGTACTACTCGGTTCAGCCAGAACTGCTTCCAGAAACACTGCGCAATCCAGAGCCCGGCGGCAGCTTTGTCGCGGAAGGCAAGGGAGACGACGTCTTCCCGTTCTTCATCATCGATGGATTGCCGATCGGGATTTCAGGACTGTTGGTGGCCGCAATCTTTGCCGCCGCGATGAGCACCCTTTCGACCAGCTTGAACGGGGCGGCAACCTTGACCCTGACCGACTTCTATCAACGATTCATTCGGCCGAAAGCCTCGTCGCGTGAATCGATGATCGTCCTCTATGTCGGCACGATGGTCTGGGGCCTGATTGGTACCCGCGTCGCGATTGCGATGATCGAGGTTAAAAGCATTCTCGATGTCTGGTGGAAGATGGCAAGCATTTTCAGTGGTGGCATGCTGGGGCTCTTTCTGCTGGGCATGTTGTCGCGGCGGGCAGGCAACCTCGCAGCGATCATTGGTGTGATCCTTGGCGTGCTGATGATCTTGTGGATGACGCTGACGCAGATGGCTTTCTGGCCGGAAGCGTGGGGCATGTTGGCCAGTCCATTCAACAACAACTTGGTGATTGTCTTCGGAACGCTCACCATTCTTCTGGCAGGCTGGCTCCTCGCGCAGATCGGGCCGAGTGATCGAAACAATACCAATGAACAACAATCGCCCAGGGGCGAATAAAACCTTTTTGAGGTAATACGGTGAGTACGAATTCGGAATCATTTCACGGCATCATTCCACCTCTGGTGACACCACTAACTGGTCGTGATCAGTTGGATCAAGCCGGACTGGAACGCCTGGTCGAGCATGTGATCGAGGGGGGCGTCCATGGAATTTTCATTCTGGGAAGCACCGGCGAAGCACCCAGTCTCAGCTATCGCCTGCGACGCGAACTGATTGATCAAGTGTGCCGATTAGTCTCTGATCGAGTGCCGGTTCTCGTTGGGATCACTGACACCGCATTTGTCGAATCGGTGAACCTCGCCAAGCATGCGGCCGACGCCGGGGCGACCGCCGCCGTGCTGACCACGCCTTACTACTTCCCGGCTGGGCAAACTGAACTGACAAGCTACGTTCGCAATATTGTGCCGGAACTTCCGTTGCCGCTGATGTTGTACAACATGCCGCAGCTCACCAAGGTGTGGTTCGAGATCGAAACGCTGCAGAAGTTGGCCGACATGGAAGGGATTGTTGGGCTGAAAGATAGCAGCGGCGACCTCGCCTACTTCGAGCAAGCGGTCGGTCTGAAATCGCTACGTCCCGATTGGTCGGTGATGATTGGCCCGGAAGCCCAGTTGCCACGTGCTGTGGAGCTCGGTGGCGACGGGGCCGTGGCCGGTGGGGCCAACGCGTTGCCGCGATTGTTTGTCGATTGCTATGAAGCCCTGCGATCCGGCGATCAGGTCAAGATGCAAGAGCTGCATCAACGTATCGTTCAGTTTCAGCAGGTTTATGATGTTGGCAAGTATGCCTCGAAGTACATCAAGGCAACCAAGTGTTGTTTGTCGTTGATGGGAATTTGCGATGACTTCATGGCGGATCCGTTTCATAATTTCCTTGCCCCACAGCGACGTCAGGTCGCCGAGATTCTCAACCAACTCGATGTCCCCGTTTCGCAAAGTTGAAATCTGATGCCCCGCGAACACTCCCCTGTGCAACTGGTCGCAAGCGGCGACTCTCGCTTGTCGGCGAACCAAATGTGCTGGCCAGCCCAGGCCGCCTTAGAAACCGCGTTAACGGCTGCCGTCGAAAAACTCGGCTATACGATTCATCGTGCCCACGAAGTGACCGAAGAAGGCCACGGCTTTATCGACAGCCAGAAACGTGGCATCGAGATATTTCGTTCGATCCCGAAGGATGCTCCTCTGATCGTAGCGGAAGCTGTCTGGCAATATTCGCATCACGTGCTCGCCGGACTGTTGAGCCATCAAGGGCCAATCCTGACGGTGGCGAACTGGTCAGGGCAGTGGCCAGGATTGGTGGGAATGTTGAATCTAAATGGTTCGCTCACCAAAGCAGGCAAGCCTTACAGTACGCTGTGGAGCGAAGACTTTACCGACGACTACTTCCTCGACAAGCTTAAAGCCTGGCTCGAAACCGGCACCTGTGAGCATACGGCGGACCATGTCAGCCCACTGAATGCCGAGAGCATTCCTGCCTCGGCCGCAGACCTTGGTCAGCGGCTGGCCGACGAACTGCTTCAGCAGAAGGCGATCATGGGAGTCTTCGATGAAGGTTGTATGGGAATGTTCAACGCGATCATTCCAGATCATCTGTTGCATCCGCTGGGCGTGTTCAAAGAACGCCTCAGTCAGTCGGCACTGGTCGCGGAAATGCGAACCGTCACCGATGCTGAAGCTGCAGCGGTGATGGCCTGGTATCAGCAGCAAGGCATGCAGTTCCATTTGGGGACCGACGAATCGACCGAGCTGACCGAAGCCCAGATTCTAGATCAGTGTCGAATGTATATCGCTGCCGTGCGACTGGCCGATCATTTCGGTTGTGAGACGATTGGCATTCAATATCAACAGGGGCTCAAAGATATGACCCCGGCCAGCGACCTGGTGGAAGGAACGCTCAACAGCACCAGCCGTCCTCCGGTGATGGATCGCAGTGGAGCACGCGAACTCTTTCCCGGGCGAAGCATTCCTCACTTCAACGAAGTGGACGAGTGCGCTGGGCTCGATGCGATTTTGATTCAGCGAATTCATCGGGCCTTGGATCAGCCTGTCGAGACAACTCTGCACGACTTGCGTTGGGGCTGCTTCGATCAATCAGGCACCACGGACGAATACGTCTGGGTGTTCGAGATCTCCGGCTCTGCTCCGGCCGAGCATCTTGGCGGCTGGAACGCATGCCATGGTTATCGTCAGCCACCGATGTACTTTCCCAAAGGTGGTTCGACATTGGCTGGTGTTTCCAAACCGGGCGAAATCGTTTGGTCGCGAATTTACGTGGTCGACAACGCGTTGCATATCGATCTAGGACGTGGCAAAGCGATCGAACTTCCGGAGGCCGAAACGCAGCGTCGGCTGGACAGCACAACACCGGTGTGGCCGATCATGCATGGTGTTACGTACGGGGTGACACGCGATCAAATGATGGCCAAGCATCAGGCAAACCATGTTCAGGTCGTGTATGCTGAAAACGCCGAAGCGGCTGACGAGGCATTGTGGACACGGGCCTCGATGGCGAATGCCTTGGGACTGAAGGTGAATTTGTGCGGCACCAAGAAGGATGGATCGAGCTGGGAAGGCAATTAGGATGAGCGGCAGTTATTTCATTGGCGTTGATGTCGGAACCGGAAGTGCCCGAGCAGGCGTGTTCGATGGCAACGGCAAACGGCTTGGCGCGGCGATCCATCCTATCAAGCTCTTTCGCCCGAAGCCGAACTTCGTGCAGCACTCGGCGCACGATATCTGGCAAGCGGTTTGTCTCGCGGTTCGCCAGGCGGTGTCGGAATCTGGTATCGATGCCAAGCAAGTTCGCGGCATCGGTTTCGATGCGACCTGTTCGTTGGTGGTTACCGATGAAGAAGGTCGCCCGGTCTCGGTCAGTCCCGATGGCGAAGAAGAACAAAACGTCATCGTCTGGATGGATCACCGTGCTGCCGAGCAAGCTCACCGAATCAATGGCGGACAGTACGAAGTCTTGAAGTACGTTGGCAACGCGATCTCGCCGGAGATGCAAGTCCCCAAGCTGTTGTGGTTGAAAGAGAGCATGCCGGAGACCTGGTCGAAGGCTGGCAAGTTCTTCGATCTGCCCGATTACCTGACGTACCGTGCGACCGGTGACGAGACGCGCTCTTTGTGCTCGACCGTTTGCAAATGGACCTACCTCGGGCACGAAGGGAGCGGTGACGAAATCGGCCGCTGGGATCGTTCGTTCTTCGATGCTGTCGGCTTAGGCGATTTGGCCCATGAAGAGTTTCGCCGCATCGGCCAGCGTGTACGGCCCATGGGCGAGGCGATCGGTCAGGGAATCTCGCGTCAGGCTGCGAATGATCTGCGGCTGCCGGAAGGCACTGCCGTCGGTGTGTCGATCATCGACGCCCACGCGGGCGGTATTGGGATGATCGGAGCCAGCCTCGAAGGCCGGGCCTTGGATGCCAACGAACTGAATCGTCGCCTCGCGCTAATTGGTGGGACGTCGAGCTGCCACATGGCAACCTCATCCGAGGCTCGTTTCATCGGCGGGATTTGGGGGCCGTACTATTCGGCCATGATCCCTGGGATGTGGCTCACGGAAGGTGGTCAATCGGCGACGGGCGTGCTGATCGATTTCATCATCGAGAACCATGGTGCGAGTCCGCAACTGAAAGAAGCCGCCAAGGCGAGTGGCAAGAGCGTTTACGAAGTGCTCAACGATCGTCTCGATTCGCTGTCGTCGGACCGCCGCGTTCCGGCTTCGCTGACGAAAGACCTTCATGTCTGTCCCTATTTTCATGGCAATCGTTCGCCTTGGGCCGATCCGACGCTGCATGGCATGGTCAGCGGATTGACCCTTTCGGCAACGCTCGATGATTTGGCTCGTCTTTACCTGGCCACCATCCAGGCAATCGCCTACGGTACCCGTCACATCATTGAAGTGATGAACGAGAAGGGCTACCAGATCGATACGATCCTGGCCTGCGGTGGTGGAACGAAGAATCCGGTCTTCCTGCGAGAGCACGCCGACATCACCGGTTGCCGCGTGGTGCTACCCGCCGAGCCGGAATCGGTCTTGCTGGGAGGTGCGATGCTGGGTGCGTTGGCTTCGGGCGAGAAGGCCGACTTGATGGAAGCCATGTCGACGATGAGCGGGGCCGACCGCATCTTGGAACCGGCCAGCGGCCCAGCGGCTGTTTATCATCAAGCCAAGTATCAGGTCTTCCGCAAGCTGTATGACGATCAGATGGCGTATCGCGAGATCATGACGCGGCACTAAGTCGAGCGAGCGTTTCGCGAAGGAGACCAATCCGCAGGGATTCGTTCCGCGAGTCCCTCTTGGTACAGCGGATAAAGCTGTAGCCGCTTCATGTGCACGTAACCGATATGGCAACCGCAGGTCGCGTTCGGGCAGCTTCTCGCACGCAGGCAATCCTCCCAGTCGGTATCCTCGATCGAGCCGATGACTTCGCCGACAAAGTGACAGCGGCGAATATCTCCCTCGCCATCCACCGTGAAACTGGCTTCGCCTGCGAAACAGGCCTCGCCGAGGCTTGCGTGCCGGTTGTTATTCGTTGCGAAGTGGGGATCGATAGCGATAAGACGCTCGACATCGGCCGGACTATAGTAGTTGGTCTCGCGTTTGTAAGCATTGATCCAGACGTAAACTTCCCGTGGGATCGCCTCCCGAAGTTGCTCGATCAAATCGAAGTGCTCTTTCAGGCCAACGCACCCGACGCTAATTCGTGTGCCGCTTTGCAGCACTCTCAAAACCTGATCGCCAAACCGTTCAATCGAAGTTTCTGTTGGATGAAAGGTCGACCACAAGCCAACGCGATCGGGCTGGCAATCCTCGAGCCAGGAAAGTCGTGAGGCAAGATTCGTTTGGATCGCAACGCGGCGCACATGCGGCATCCAGCTTAGGCGCGTGATTGCCTGCTGGTACCAGTTCCGCACGAGGGCTTCACCCCAGGGGGTGAACAAGATGCTGAGGGAACGATCTTGCTGTTCGACCCAGTTCACGAATCGATCGAGAGACTGGCGGTCCCCTTCCAGTTGAGTGTACGTTTCGTCTCGCTTGGCGAACGGACAGTAGGTGCAGCCGTAGTTGCAACTGCTGAGTGGGCCACGATACAAGATGTGATAGTGCGAGATCACGGGGCAGAAAACTCCCGCAGGCGGGCACGGCTTGATTCGGAGTAGAGGGCCGGTCCGATCGCATCGGAAAGGCTTACGCCTTTTTCGGTAAGTCGCAGCACGTTATCCGATTCTTCGATCAGGCCTGTCTCGGTCATGCCGGTAAGTTCAGGAATCGTCTCTTCAGGCTGCGATTCGAACGTTCGGGCAAAGCTGGTCCGGGAAAGTCCGGTGTAGTGAAGCAGCGACTGGATGATGAACCGTCGACGCCGTTCTTCGTCGTTCAGCACGATCCCCCAGTCGGCATAGCCAAAGGTCTCTTCGCTACGCTGGGTCCACTCTTCGAGAATCGACTGCACGCCTGAAGAGTTCACCGCGAAACGGCTCGAGTAATGCAACCGCGAGGTGTAAGATCGAGCCCCTGCCCCCAGTCCCAGCATTCCATCACTCTGGCAGCAATAGGCGGGACCGGTATCGACCTGGGAAAGATCGCGCGTGAAGCACCGCATCGAGAGCTGTCGATACCCGGCCGCCTTCAGCTTGTCGCGGCCAGCACGATAGAGGTCAATCGGTTGCAAAGCCGAGGACTCCAAAGTGCGGGCACGTCTGCCGAGGCCTGTTTGCGGACGCACATACAGTGGGTAAAGAAAGATCTCTTCGGGTTCGTATTGCAGGGCCGCTTCCAGTGAATGATTCCAGGTTTCCAGCGTTTGATTGGGCTGCCCATAAATCAAGTCGATGTTCAGGATCGGAAAACCAAACGTTTTGATCCGGGCTAGTGCCTCGCGAACTTCGATCGCTTTCTGCGGGCGACCAATCCCGTGGGCTTCTTCCTCTAGGAACGATTGCACGCCGATGCTAACGCGCTGAATGCCCCGTTCATGCAGCAGCTTGAGGTGCTCTTCGGTGGCCGTCTTGGGAGACGTTTCAATCGACGTCGGAACGTTCGCCGGATTGAAGTCGAAGGACTGCGAAACGAGATCAAACAGTCGCTCGAGTTGGGCAACGCTCAATACCGTCGGCGTGCCACCTCCTAGGGCGAATCGCGTGACGGTTCGCTTGCCCGAGGTGGCTTCGCTGAGGCGACGTGTTTGACGCTCGATGCTATCCAGGTAGGTGTCGATCGCCGCAGAGTCGCTGCCTGCCTTGGCGAACAAATTGCAGAACCCACAACGCATTTCGCAAAACGGCAAGTGCGTGTAGAGAAACAGGCTCTGGCGATTCTCGCGTTGCCAGACCTCGTCGAGCGAAACCGGTGGATCGAGCGGGCCGTAAGCCGACTTGTGCGGATACGAGTACGAGTAAGCAACATAGGGAGCGGCCAGTGGATCGGATCCGAGGATCGGCAATTGGTTCATGGTTGGTGCTCCCAGGTTACTTCGGCATAAGGGACATTCCACACAACCGGATGCGAAACGCGATGCCCCCAGTACCCTTCTTCACCATAAGCGGTACCGTGATCAGAGCAAACGATTCCCCAACCAGTGCCTCGTGCTCGTAAGGCATCCAGGAGAGGCGGCAGTTGGCTGTCGACATATTGTAGTGCAGCCATTTGCGTGGCGCAGTTGTCTTCGTAGTGCCCCGGCAGGTAATGGCAGTTCGGCTGATGAAGTGCCGAGATGTTGATGAACAAAAACGCACGCTGTTCATGCGGTAAGCGGGCCAGGGCATCACAGGCCACGCGGACCTGGTTTCGTGTAGAGTCGCGATCGGTCACACCCAACTCGACCGACCAGTGGCTTTCGTGGAACATGCCTGGCAGAACACAGCCAAGCGGCGTCTGCTTGTTGAAGAAGCCCACACCCCCGATGCAGATCGTGTGGTAGCCTCGATTGGCGAAACCTGAAATGAGGTTCTCCCCTTCGAGGATGCACGTGTCAGGCCCAGTCGTTTCACTGCCTGCGAAGCGAAGTGCAAAGGGGCGGAAGTGTTTGCCAGGCATGGCTGGCGTTGGAAAAAAGCCGGTGAAGAAGGCACTGTGGGCGGCGAACGTGAAGTTGCCAGGCGTATGCCTTAGTTGCCAGCCGGTGCCAGGCAGCAGGCGAGAAAGATTCGGCAGAAGGCCATCTTGCCAGGCGGCCTGGGCGACATCGTAACGCAGGGTGTCCAAGGTGATCAGTAAAAGATCGGCATGCCCGACAATCTGGTTCATGTTCATGCGACGGCGATTCCAGTTGTGGAGAGGTCACCGCTTCGCGATGGAATCCAGGCCTCGGTGGCCGCAATCTCGGCGGCGTAAGGATCTTGTCCTTCCGAAAGGACATTCAGCAGCAAATCGCCGAACGCATTGACTTCCAGGACGTTCAACTGAC
This sequence comes from Bremerella cremea, assembly GCF_039541315.1. Lineage (GTDB taxonomy): Bacteria > Planctomycetota > Planctomycetia > Pirellulales > Pirellulaceae > Bremerella > Bremerella cremea. The sequence continues at coordinate 320,674 of NZ_BAABFZ010000004.1, forward strand.
CGGTCGGTGTCAGCAGTAGATCGAGCCCGAACGAAAGCGTCTGCGGGAAGCAGTTGGCGACCTTAGCCGCCATGGATTCGACTTGCGACCAAAGGTTCACACGTTCGGAGCCGTCCAATTGATCGAGACCGAGGCGTTGGCCTCCAAGATTCAAATTTGTAAACGGACTACGGCCGACTCGGGCAATCGCATGACGAGGACGACCTGCGATGACGACGACCCGCAGATCGAACGGATTGCCCTGGTGCTTTGCTTTCGCAAGCCAATGTTCGAGATGGATCTGCTCCGGGACAAGTTGTTCGATGACATAAGCCAGCGACCGTTCGTCACTGAGTACTTGAATCGGAACGCTCAAATCAGCAAGCTCCGGCGCGGCCATCGCCAGCGTTTGCGACGACATGAAGGCACGCACACGCCCGTGTGACCAATGTAGCGCAATGCAGCCAACGCCGCCGGAGCCGTGTGCCATCTTCACCATGGTGCGGCCATCGTTTCCTGTGAGTTCACGCAGATGGTCCCACGACTGTATACGACCCAACAGCTTTGGTACGGCAATGCCTGCTGCCGCCAGCAGTTGCTGACAATGCCACTTGTCGTACATGCAAGCGATATCGGTCGGAGCTTGAACGGGAAGACATCCAGACGCCGCGCAGACTTCATCGACTTCCTGTAGCAATCGCTGAAAGCCGAGGTAAAGTTGCCGTGGCTTGAACTCAATCGAGGCTGCGGAAGTGTGCCGCTCGATCTGCTGCGGGCTCGCTGCCTGATAGCCTTCGGCCATGGCTCGATCGTAACCGTAAGCCAGCAGCATTCGCCGCGTCGAAAAGCTTTCGGCGGCGGACTCAATCCGCAGCAGCGTTCCCGAGGCAAGACTTTCCGTCAGACTAGAGTCTCCGCCGAGTACCGAAGCATAGTCGATCAATTGAGCAGAAAGCTGGCCTCGCTGGTTGAGGGCCGCCTGGAATCGGGCAACCCGGCGACAGTCGGGGTTGCCCAAAATGTTCCAACGACGCGGCTCATTCCGAGACATAAATATTCCGCCATTCGTCATCGGCTTCCTGGGGATCGTTGGCAACGACCTCGAACGGCAATGCGGCTTGCAGTTCCTCGACAACTTCCGGGGCGATGTAGTGATGCGAAAGATCGAGCTTCTTCAGGTTGCCTGCCGAAGCTAGTGCCAGCAGCGGTCGGGCACCCACGTCCGAGAGCGAGCCAAGTGAAAGGTCGAGAACTTGCAGTTGGCTGATTAAAGGGGCATTGGGAAGAACCGGTGCAATTTCGTCGATCGCGTCCGAATTGCGAAGCCCAAGATAGCTTAGCTTCGGAAAGAGTTTGCCGGTGAGGATTGGCTGCAAATCTTCGACACCACCATCCCATCCATATTCACCGGTTCCGAGCCACAGCTCCAGGTGTTCGAGATTAGGAAAGCTGCAGCGTGAAATATCTCGCAGCACCGATCGTGGCATGCCGCCGGTTTCGATGATCAGCGATTTGAGGTTCTCGTGCGTGGTCTGCGAAATCGAAAGGCTGTTACCGCCGCGGGCCTGAAGCAGTTCCAGGCCTGGGTAGGCGGCCAGTAGCGGAGCGAGATCACTTTGCTCGATCCACGACATTTCGTTTTCTTCGTACGTGATGTCCCCGACGAAGATTGCCTTGAGGGCCGGAAGCTTCGGAGCGAGCGCGACCAGATGCTGAATCACGGTCGAACTGTCGTTGCTGCTGTCGTCCCCCATCCAGGCACCGACGATGATGGCGGTTAGCTTGTCGGAGTCGGCCTGACTGCCCAGCAGTTCATAACGCTTGCCCATCTCTTCCGTCGACGTGTCCCAGTCGACACGGACGCGATACGCTTTGCTCGGGCCTTTCCAATCTTCAGGCTTTTCGAAATCGACGACCGGCAGGCCAAAGAACTTGACGTAATTCTGGTCAATTGTCATGGAGTGATTCCTGGTTTCACATAAAAGGGGCAAGCAGGTCAGCAATATATCGAAGACGAAATCGGGAAGCGACTATGTCTCGATTTCGGGGGCGTAATCGTCGGGGTTATCGTAACCCGCCATCCACGCGGCGGCCTGGCGGCACGATTGCATGTTGGGTGGCACCCTCAGGAAGTAGTCGCGGCCGGTCGATGGGCAACGGCACGAGAGTGTCACCAGGGGCTCGTCCTCTTGCAGAGGAACTCGCAGTAGCTTGCGGTCGCCACCGGCATCTTGATCTTCGTCGAGGACTTCGGCGTTCGCCTCGGACATGAACCGGGACTGGCCGTAACGATCGATCAGCACTCGGCGACGTTCCGCGTTATCTTCTTTCAAGATATCGTGAATCTGAATCGACCCAGGGTCAAGCCACAACTCGTGACTGATTCGCACACCTTGCCAGCGAATCTCGACGTTCTTGAGCGACTCGGGAATCGACTTTACATTCGCCAGGCCACTCTGGGCGATGTCGATCCAGCCGGTGATCTTTAGATTGTCCGGAAGCGTTTCGAGGTTCGAGCAATCGCGAACATTCAGCGAGGCCAAAGGACCAAGATAGGCTGGCAAGTTTTGCAGTGCGGTGCAGCCGCGAATGTTCAAATTGCCTGCCCAGATGTTGGCATGCTTCGGCCAGCCTTGGAAGGCCCAACATCCCGACATATCGAGGAACCAAACATCGAGGTCCTCTGGCAGTCGAGTCAGTGAATTGCAGCCTTGTAGAAATAGCGATCCGGTCGAAAGCCCTGCGGGCAGCGAATGGAGTTCGCGGCAGTTGGAAAGCCGGATCGCCATCTCGACCTGGATATCGTCCGGCAGCGATTCAATTGCGGTCCCTTCCAGCAACAGTTCGTAAAGTTTCAGGCCTGCTGGAAGCTGGATCGTCCCTTCGCACCTGGTCAGGTCGAGCACCTCGCATTGGAACCCAGGCGGGATTTGTTCCCACTGATGGCCTTCGAGCTGCACGATACCATCGGCGTTGGGACGAAATAGATCGGCGGAAGACGGGGGCGTCGTTGACTGGTTCATCGAATCCATTCCTGGGAAACCTTAGTCGCGTACAATGCGGATCTCTTGCGGTGAGTATTCGCGTTGTTGCCAGACGAGATAGCAACCGCGGGAAAGGGTGATCGGACCATGCTCTTCGTGGACGAGCGTTGCCTGGTCTTCGGTGACTTCCAGGAAGCGTTGTCCGCGAAGTTCATACAGCTTGGCGGCTTTGGGCTCGGCGATTCGGTGGGAGTGCCCCGTGATTTCGCCTTCGGCCAAGGTGAGATGAAGTCGCTTCTTGGCATCTTCCGGGATGGCAGCCACGCGGCGTACCAGGACGTCGCCGTGACGATAGAGCGGCATCTTTTCCGACTTGCTTTGCGACATAAGACGTTCCTTCATGCTGGGCATGCCCGAAAGGCGGCACGCGCGTCTTGTTCTGACGAAAGATTTAACATAGCAGACCGATGTACACTTCGCTTCCATTTCCTGGGAAATCTGTAGCGATGCCAATACGAGTTGTATTCGAGTGAAATTTCGGCAAGTTTCTTGAAACAAAGTTGCTATCAGAAACAAGGTTCAATTTCGGAATGGAAAGGTTCGGTTCGAAATAAAAAACGGAGCCTGCCCCGAGGAAGGACAGACTCCGCACTACTTGCACAGTAGTTGTTGATTGGTCGATTACAGCTCGAATCGATCGAGGTTCATCACCTTGTCCCAAGCGGCAACGAAGTCGTTGACGAACTTGGTTTTGCCATCTTCGCTGGCGTAGACTTCCGCGACGGCTCGCAGTTCCGAGTTTGATCCGAAGATCAAGTCGACACGGGTGCCGGTCCACTTCACGGCTCCGGTCTCACGGTCGGTTCCTTCGAAGACCTGAGGATTGTCCTCGCTGGCCTTCCAGGTTGTGCCCATGTCGAGCAGGTTCACGAAGTAGTCGTTGGTCAAGGTGCCAGGACGATCGGTGAAGACGCCATGGTTTGACTCGTCGACGTTGGCGTTCAAGGCTCGCATTCCACCCACCAAAGCGGTCATCTCAGGTGCGGTCAGCGTGAGCAGATTCGCACGGTCGACTAACATCTTCTCAGCCGGACGATAGTTGCCTTCGCCCAAGTAGTTGCGGAAACCATCGGCCGTTGGCTCCAGGACTTCGATGTTTTCGATGTCGGTCATTTCCTGCGTCGCATCGGTTCGACCTGGGGTGAACGGAACTTCGATGTCGTGGCCCGCTTTCTTCGCGGCATCTTCCACGGCGGCACAGCCACCCAAGACGATCATGTCAGCCATCGAAATCTGCTTGTTACCAGTCTGAGCCTTGTTGAAGTCTTGCTGGATCTTTTCCAGCGTCGACAACACTTTGCTCAACTGCTGCGGTTGATTGACTTCCCAGTCTTTCATCGGCGCCAATCGAATGCGAGCACCGTTGGCACCACCGCGGTTGTCAGAGCCACGGAACGTGCTGGCCGAAGCCCAGGCCGTCGAAACCAATTCAGCCGTCGTCAGGTCGGAAGCCAAGATCTCTTGCTTCAGCGTCGCGATGTCTTTGGCCGTAACCAAATCGTGTTCGACTGCCGGGATAGGATCCTGCCAGATCAAAGCTTCCGGCACATGAGAGCCCAGTAATCGCGAATGAGGTCCCATGTCGCGGTGGGTCAACTTGTACCAGGCCTTGGCGAAGGCCTTCTCGAATTCTTCTGGGTGTTCGTGGAAACGCTTCGAGATCTTGCCGTATGCCGGATCCATCTTCAAAGCGAGGTCGGTCGTAAACATCATCGGAGCGTGCGACTTGTTCGGATCGTGGGCATCGGGAACGGTCCCTTCCCCTGCTCCGTCTTTGGGCTTCCACTGATGGGCACCGGCTGGGCTCGTGGTCAGTTCCCATTCGTAGCCATACAGGTTTTCAAAGTAGCTGTGCGACCACTGGGCCGGCGTCGACGTCCAAGCACCTTCCAAACCACTGGTGATCGTGCTGTCGGCGTTGCCTTTACCCAGCTTGTTCTTCCAGCCGAGGCCCTGTTCTTCGATGCTCGCACCTTCTGGTTCGGGACCGACATATTCACTTGGTGGTGCAGCACCGTGGGCCTTGCCGAAGGTATGACCGCCTGCAATCAAAGCGACCGTTTCTTCGTCGTTCATGGCCATTCGACCGAACGTCGTACGGATGGCTTGGGCGGCGGCCAGTGGATCTGGCTTGCCCTTGGGGCCTTCAGGATTGACGTAGATCAAACCCATTTGAGTGGCCGCCAAAGGATTTTCGAGATCGCCATGCCCCTTATAACGTTGACCGCCAAGCCATTCGCCTTCCGGACCCCAGTAGATATCGTTTTGAGGTTCCCAGACATCTTCACGACCACCAGCAAAACCGTAGGTCTCGAAGCCCATAGATTCCAGGGCACAATTGCCAGTCAAAACCATCAGGTCGGCCCACGAGATCTTCTGGCCATACTTTTGCTTGATCGGCCACAGCAGGCGACGTGCCTTGTCGAGGTTGGCATTGTCTGGCCAACTGTTAAGTGGAGCGAATCGCTGAGCACCATCCGAGGCACCACCACGACCATCGGTCACACGATAGGTACCAGCGCTATGCCAGGCCATACGAATGAAGAGCGGGCCATAGTGACCGTAGTCGGCAGGCCACCAGTCTTGCGACGTGGTCATCAAGTGCTTGATGTCCTTCTTCACTTCGTCGATATCGAGCGAGTTGAACTCGGCAGCGTAGTCGAAGTCTGGCCCCAGTGGATTGCTCTTGTTGGTATTCTGGCGAAGGATGCTCAGGTCGAGGTTGTTCGGCCACCAATCTTGCACTTTGTTTTCTGGATCGTGATCCATGTACGCTTCAGGGCTCTTCCTCGCTTCCCCTGCGGCAGCATCGGCAGCCGTCATGAAAGCGTTCAGAGCTCCGGTAATGGGGCACTTGCTAACGCCTCCGGTTGTTTGAGGATGTCCGGCAGGAGCCTGGGATGGTGTCGCAGGATGCTGCGCGAACACCGACGACGCGAAGCAGAGCACCGCCATGCTCGCGATCGTTCGCGGAAATTGAAGTGCGTGAGTCATGATCATCTCCGATGATTGAGGTGGTGGTTTGCCGAAGGGGGAACCTGTCATTCGTTGCTGCGTCTCAATTTTGGGGTATAGAGAGCAATACATCCAATGCATTTTCGTTATCCTATCTATGCACGAAACGCATAAATGGGATTGCATTGGTTAACTCACTCGTGACGACCAATTGTCGAGTACGCCCATTGACGATCCGAGAATTGCGAGGGCTGCGGTAGAGTTCTCAGCGGGTGACAGAAAGCGTCCTGAGGCTGAAATTCGACGGCCGCGCAGCAAAAGACGCGGCTGTCGAAACGGCCGCGTCTTGCAGTGGTGGTGGGCTGGGTCGGCATGCCTATTTGCCGGTAATGTGGAAGTCGATCGTGTTATCTCCTGCGGCAACTTCAGCAACTTGCGTGGTTGCCGAGTTGTACTCTTTGGGGAGCATCTCTTTTCGACCTTCGTTCTTCACAACACCTTCGTCATTCACCACGCGCTGGACGGCGGTAAACAACTCGACGCGATGTTGCCCCACCAAGGCACCCATCGTCGAGATCGTGTACTTCAGTTCGTAGTTCCCTTCGGCATCGGTCATCGCGCTGGAACTGCGACCGCCTGCTTTGGGCGTGAACACGACCGAACAGCCTTCGACAGGTTCGTTGTTGTAAGTGACCTGACCATGGACTTCGCCGGTTGGTGGTCCATTGTTACTGCCACAACCAACGGCGCTAATGCTGATCAAGGCGAGTGCCAACACTTGGCTGAATTGCAGGATACGTTTCATACGAGATTCCTTATCGTTACCAGGTGTTACCACGACCCGAGGTTTTGGCCATCGTTTCGCGACAGCAGGCGTTCGTAAGTTGAATCATCAGGACCACCGAAGTTGTTATCGATCGTTTCGGCGATGAAGTGGACCGAGCCGTCCACGAAGGCAAACTGCGAACCGCCTGGGTGGAGGCTCGAGAAGCCTTGGCGTCCGTCGCGATCGTCGCAACCTGTTCCGCAGGTATCGTTGTAGTTAATCGGAGTCTTGCCCGCGCCGACGACGGCAATGAAGCCATCTTCGTAGTTGTGGCTCGTCTCGATGTCTTCGTTTCCGGTATGACCATAAATCAGGCCGGCACCCAGTTCGACGCCACCCAGCATGAAGGGACGTTCACCGACGAATGCGGTATTGCTCGTACCGTCGGTCACGTGTCGCATGCTGATCACCATCAGGTTGTTGCTCTGCACATTGGTGCCGGGGACAAACATGCCGGTGATCCGGTAGTTCCGCGAAGAGGTGGGCGTGTTGGTTCGGGAGATGTCGCCGCTATGGTTCACGCCGAGGTAATTAGCCGTTGCAATTTCGACATCTTGCGACTGGTTACCGGAGCCATTGTTGATCGTGTAGTGGCTGTTCAGTGTCGGGCCAGAGTCCGACGGACAACGCCACGAACTGATTGGGGTTTGCAGAACTGCCAGCTTGGTCGAGTTGTTGACCGCTTCGTGCAAACGATCAGGGCTGCTTGGAGCGAGGATGTCGTAAGCGGCACCTTGTTCCATTTGAGGAAGAATGCAGGTTCCCCAACTCCAACTCGCGTGACGTGTTTCGTCGCCGCCGTTCACTTCGTGATCGTAGCTGATCGCTGGAAAAGCGAGGTAGGTGTCGTGGTAATTATGCAGTGCCAATGCCAACTGCTTGAGATGGTTGGTGCACTGCATACGACGAGCCGCTTCGCGGGCTTGCTGAACGGCAGGCAACAACAAGGCAATCAGCACACCGATAATCGCGATCACCACCAACAGTTCCACCAGCGTGAAACCCTTCTTGCTACGGATAGCCATCAATTCAAACTTCCTGAATAAAACAATAAGAAATATGTAGTTGCTCGTGCGGTCGAGATTCCGTCGTCAAAGACAATCAATGTCCATGCAACGTGAATCGAAGCGTCACTAGCACTCCACGAAATCCCATCGAATTGGCCTCAATACTTTTGAGGTTTGTCCAATATGTAGAAATCTGAACACAAGTCATTTTCATGGCGAGCAGCGTTAGTCGTACCTGTCGACGAAAGATCATTGTCCAGGACGAAGGTCAGAAAATTGGTGCGGTAAGAATCGCCCCCAAAAGAGATTGCCTGGCGTGGTCGATATGAAAATGAGAGAGGCGGCAAACATCGACTGGGCGTCTCGTGAACAGACTGTCAAAGCTCGATCGACGTCCCATCACGCGGGTAGCGCAAATTCTGCTCTTTGTGCGGATTGCGACGTACGATTTCTTAGAAGAACCTCGAACGATTTGTTGCTCCCACCATAGCGGGGTGATAGATTTGGGGCGGTAAGTATCTTCGCAGGGCCAGCCCAACTCATCCCATGGCACCGCAAGGATTAGGAAGTATCAGTCGATGATGGCTACTCCTCACCAAGAAGCACGACGCGTATTTTTCGAGCGGATCTCCCGTGTCGACACGCCAGAAGAACGCGAGGCAATTGTCGCCGCAGCGATGGCAGAAGGGATTGATCTCGCCGTTTTAGAAGAATGGCTCGATTGGCTCGACAATCTTCCGCGAACCGATTCCGCCCGAGCGGACGGAATCGATCTCACGAAAAAGTGATCGCTACTCGGCAACCGATTCGACCGGAGAATCTTCCAGCGAAGCTTCGGTCGAGGTTGGTTCGGCAGCCGCCAAGGGCATCGGCGGCAACTGCTCACCGTCGATATACAGCTTGAACACCCCACGAACGCCTGGCCCTCGCAGACCAACCATTCGCAAGCCGGTCAAAGCCAGAATGCCGAAGTCCATCCAGAAACTTGCTTGTTGGATGTAGGCTCGATCGAGCAGTAGCTTCCGCCAGACGCTTTCATTGTCCGAGTCCGGGGGCAGGTTGATCTGGGCCAGGCCCGTAATCCCAGGCAAGACTTCCAGGCGATCGAGATAGTGCGGAATCGACTTCTCGAGAATCGCCACGAACTCTGGTCGTTCTGGTCGAGGTCCGATCAGCGACATGTCACCATTGGCGACATTCCAAAGTTGTGGCAGTTCGTCCAGATGCGATGCTCGCAGGAACTTGCCCAATCGCGTGACCCTTGGGTCACCGGACTGAGCCCAGACCGGACCGCTCTTGCTTTCGGCGTCGCTTCGCATGCTGCGAAGCTTGTACAAGGTGAAGATTCTTCCCCCCTTGCCAACCCGCTTCTGGCTATACAAGCCAGGGCCAGGTGACGAGAGCTTAACAATCGCGATCAATGCACCCAACAGCGGAAGGCAGCCAACCAGGGCGATGCCTGCGGCTAGCCGTTCCAAAGGTCCCTTCCAGTTAAGGTAGCGTGGAGCAACTGGCTTTCCGGGAGTCACTTCTGGCGAGTCAATTCGGATCACTCGTTTGTCGATCTCTCGACCAGGCTCAGATGAGGGCGTGCCGTTCGTCTTCTTGGCGGGGTCGCTCCCTTGCCCAAGTTCGTCGTAAAGTTCCAGATACTGGTTCATCATCCGTTCTTCGCCATAGTGATCCATTGCGATCTGCTGGCCGGTTTGTGCCAGGTCGAATCGCTGTTCTGGAGAGTCGATCAGGTCTGCAATGGCATCTGCCAGCGCAGTCGAATCTTTGGGTGGCACCAATCGCACGGCATCACCTTTAGCACAGACCTCGCGGTTGCTGCCGATCTCGGTCGAGATGACTGGCTTGCCAACCATCATCGCTTCAAGCAACGCAAGCGAGAGTCCTTCCCACAAACTTGGAAGGACCACGACATCGCAAGCGGCCAACAGATCGCCGACATCATCGCGGAATCCAAGGAAGCGGAACTTGTCTGCAACACCGAGCGACTCGGCCTGCTCCTGAAGCTCTTCCTTCAGCGGGCCATCGCCAGCGAGCAGAAACAGGTAGGGCAGCGAGGCTCGCCCTTCCAGCTTCTGGGCGGCTTCGACCAGATATTTCAGTCCTTTTTGCGAGGCCAGCCGACCAGGAGCGAGCATCAGGACCGTGTCCTGACATACGCCCAGTTCCTCACGAACTTCTTCCGGAGTTCGTTTGGCCTCGGCACACTTCGTGGAAACGCCATTCGGGATGGCGACCACCTGGTGCGACTTGCCGATTTTCAGATCGCGAGCCCAATCGCGATGGTATTCACTGACGGTGACGATGCGATGGCACCAACGTGCCGCCATACGTTCCGCATTAGAATAAATCCAAAGCTTCGGTGGACTCGACTCTTCGTGAAACGCAAAGCCATGGACAGTATGGAGCACGAAAGGAACGCCTGCTTTCCAGGCGGCCCAGCGACCCACGATACCTCCCTTGGACGTATGCGTATGAACAATATCGTAACCGGCCGTCTTCAAGTACTTCGCCAGCTTGCGAGCTCCGCTGAGATCCTTCAAAGGACGGATCTCGCGCCAGATCACATCCAGGTCAACGACCCCGATGCCTGCGGCTTTTAAAGTGGCTTGAAGTTTTGGATCGGTTGTCAGGACATCGACATGGTAGCCATGACGCTGGCAGAATTCTGCCAGCCGCGACACGAAGATAGAGGCTCCGCCGAAGCCAGAACCACCAACAACGTGAAGAATACGCAGGGGACGAACGTTTTCCGTGTCGTTCGTCTCGCGGGTCAGAGCTGCCATCTGACGTCCATTGTAGTTTGTCGGGGGAAACGCGACGCTCATGAATGGTTAACCTGCGAAGGTGTTAAGGCCCCCAGTTCTTCACAAATGACATCACAAATGGCATCGACCATCTCGACCGTCATCCGAGCATGCAGCGGCAACGTGACTTCACGATTGGCGGCGTCGCATGTTTGGGGAAGCGGAGGAGTGTCAGGACATGCCTTTTGATAATGTGTGAACAAATGGACTGGAGGATAGTGGAAAGTTGTTTGCACACCGCGCTGGCCAAGGCGGCTGCGAAACTCGGCCCGAATTTCGGAGTCTTCGAGCAGAATCGGAAAAACGTGGTGAGAGCTATCGTCGAGTCGATCGGCGAAAGGAATCGAGATGCCTGGCAGCCCTGCCAAACGTTCGCGATACCGGGCAACGCATTCACGTCGTCGTCGATTTCCCTCGGGTAGCTTCTCGAGTTGAATAAGCCCGAGCGCGGCGGTTAATTCCGTCGCCCGGTAGTTAAAGCCGACATCGATCAAGTCGTAGTCGGTTGCACGCCCGGCAGCCTTGTCCCAACTGCTTTTGGTCATGCCATGCGAACGTGCCAATCGAACTCGTTCCGCAATTTCAGGATCGTCGGTCACCACCATCCCCCCTTCGCCTGTTACCAGGTTCTTGTTGGCGAAGAAGCTAAAGCAACCGACGGTACCTGCCGTGCCAGCCATCTTTTGCGATAGCGGGCTGGCAGGATTGTCGTTGTAGCGAGCACCCACCGCGTGACACGCATCTTCCACAATCACCAGGTTGTGCTCGCTGGCGAGCAGCAAGATGGCGTCCATGTCGGCAGGGAATCCAGCCATGTGTACGACCACCGCTGCTTTGGTGCGCGGCGTAATCTTCGCGGCCATATCAACCGGATCGATATTCAAATCGTGCGGCCCCACAATATCGACGAAGACTGGCTTCGCTCCGACGTAGAGCACGGCATTCACCGAGGCGACAAACGTGAAGCTGGGAACCAGGACTTCATCGCCAGGACCGATGCCACTGGCAAGCAGTGCCAGGTGCAGCGCCGCCGTACCGTTCGAGACGGCCAAAGCTCGTTTCGAACCTACGAACTCCGCGAAACGGTTCTCGAACTGTTCGATCTTCGGTCCTTGCGAGAGCCATTGGCTCTTGATGACCTCGACGACGGCGTCCAGTTCCTGCTGATCGTAGTCCAACTCGGAGATGCGAAATTGTGGTGTTGTCATGATGCTGAATCGGTGGAGGGTGCAAATCTCAAAAGGATCTGTCGACTAGTTGAAGTGGCGAGCGTCCTTCGGATCGGACCAACGGTTCTCTTGCAGGCACGCATGCACTTCGGTCACCCCATCGCGGACCGACCACTGTGGGACGAAGCCGAGACGCGACTTGGCCTTGGTGAAGTCGACGCGGTAGCTGCGAGGATCGGTACCAGCCGGGATCGTTTCGATCTCGGTGCCATTCACCTCCTGCTGAACCATTTCGCCCAGTTGCATCTTCTGGACGTTGTTCTCGTCGCCACCGATGTTGAACACTTCGCCCGAGACCGTTTCTGGTTCGCTGTCGAGCACCATCTGAATCGCCCGGGCGATGTCTTGCGTATGCACGAATGGCCGCCAGAACTGACCGCCGTAGATCACTACTTTCTGTTCGCGATACGCGGCCAGTGTGAAGTCGCTGACCAACAGGTCGAAACGCATCCGTGGCGAGATACCAAAAGCAGTGCTCAAACGCAGCACGGTCGGATGGAAAGTCTCGCTGGCCGACGCGAGGATCTGCTTTTCAGCTTCGACCTTCGAGCGGCTATAGACCGACAAAGGATTCAGCGGCGAGGTTTCCGTCGCGGGGGCATTTGGATCCGAGATGCCATAGTTGCTGCAAGTGCTGGTGAAGACAAATTGCTTCACGCCATGCCTCTTGGCCGACTCCAGCACCTTCATCGCGCCGTGATAGTTGATGTCTTCGGCGTTCTTCTCGTCGCGGTTGCATGCCGGTTCGCCGACAATGGCTGCCAGAAGACAGACCGCGTCATGGCCGGGGATCGTGCTGTCGAGCAAGTCTTGATCGCGCAGATCGCCTTCGATCAACTTAAAGCGTTCTTTGCCGAACAGCGGTTCGAGCGATTGCGAGCCGAACATCAGCGAATCGAGCACAGTCAGCTCGTGCCCTTGTTCGTAAAGATGCGTGGTAAGGACTGAGCCGACATAGCCGGCACCGCCAATGACCAGGATTTTCATGGATAGGGTTCCTAGGTGTAGGTTGCGTCGGTGTTAGTTCTTCGGAGTGCCGTTGGCCAGTTGGGGCTCTGGCAGGAACAAGTCGCGGTGTTCTTCGAACACGGCGCTCGCGCTGGCGTAGTCTTCGACTCGACCGATGTCGAGCCACATCGCGTCCGACATATAGACCTTTACCTTGCGGCCCAGTTCGATGAACTTCAGCACCAGCGTCGGCAGGTCGTAGTATTCGCCGGCAGGCACGATATCAAGTGCCTTGCGATTGAAGGCGTAAACCCCCATCGAAACGTCGTAAGGAAGACGCGGCTTTTCGCGATAGCCGGTCACTTCAAGTCGTTCGTCGAACTCGACGATCCCAAGATCGATCTTGGTCGAGCAGCGATGGCAAGCGATCGTCAGATCGCACTCGTTCTGCAAGTGGTACTGGTACAGCTCGCGGTAATCGAGCGTCGTCAGCACGTCACCATTCATCACCAGGAAGTTCTCTGGCAGGTCTTCCATCAGTGCCAAAGGCCCGACGGTGCCGAGAGGTTGCTTCTCGCCGGAGTACTGCAGGTCGACTCCAACCTGCTCGCCTTTGCCGAAGTAGGCCATGATCAGTTCCGCCAGGTGACCGACGGCAAGGGTTGCCGTTTCGCAGCCGGCGATCTTGAGTTGACGGAGCACGATCTCGAGGATCGGCATCTCTCCGACCGGGACGAGCGGCTTAGGGAAGTTAATCGTGTAAGGGGCCAGGCGTCGGCCGCGACCACCTGCCATAATTACGGTGTGCATGATTTAGCACCTTGCCATGTTGAAGTTGCGGCGGATTGTGCACTTTCCGCAACTGGGGAAACTGTGTCATTCGCTTGCATCGACACTCCGTTCGTGGCGAGCGAATGCGTAACCATCCTGCTACCGGTTGGCGGTCGTCCATCCGCTGCAGTAACAGGATTCCGCGCACTCGATCCATCAAGCCATTGTTGGGTGGCCTGACGAACCGCGTTGTAGTATTGATCGCGCCGCTCTCGCAGCACTTGATCGGCATATTGTTGAGCCAGCGGCAAATTCCGCTGTGACATCGCGTTGAGCTGCGAACGGTCGCTGGCCAATTCGCCGATGCGACGAGCGAGGGCTTCGGCATCGTTGGGGGCAAACAAGTTCTCTTCGGCAAGCAGTTCTGGAATGCCGCCCACGGTGGTGCCGACGCAAGGGAGTGCTCGAGCCATCGCTTCGATCATGGCACGAGGCAATCCTTCCTGGCGGGATGCCAAAATGAACAGATCTGCCTGGTCGAGTTCGGCCCGAACGGGCGGCCCGCTGGTTAGTGAACCTGCAAAATGAATCACGTCGGCACAATTCACACGACAAGCTTGTTCTTCCAGTTCACCACGATGCTTGCCGTCGCCCACGATGGTCAGGGCAACGTCGGCACCTTGCTGGCGAGCCATTGCCACGGCATCGATCAGCGTGTCGACCCCTTTGTACATCTGAGCCAACGCACCCACCGTGATCAGCTTCAATGGTCCGTTTTGCGGATCGAATTCGCGAGGCGCTTCGACGAACGACTCCGGCGGCAACTCGACACTGGAGTAATGCGTTTGAAAGCTTGCGTTGGTCGCTGGGTAGCGTCTCTGCAACGCATGCTGCGTGACATACGATGCCGCGACGGCGTTATGGCACTGTCGCTTGGTTTGTGCCGACAGGCTGCGACGGAAGTACCAACGCAAAGGATGATGAAACGCACCGGGAGCGAACACATCCCAGGGATCGCTGACCACTTCGACGCCATACGGCTTGTTCTCGCCGCGCATGCGGCGTTCTACGAGGGCCGCAATTGGCGAGTGCACTCGCATGATGATGGCATGTTCGGTTCCGGCTGCTTCGGCCACGGCTCGACGAACCGCCTTGGCTTTCTTCAGGTACTGCCAAGGTCCTTGGTAATACGGAAGGGCATGGAACGCAACCTTCGGACCGTCGACTCGGTTCCAGTGAGAAAGGGCTTCCGCGACGGGCTGGGCGCGAGCCACAATCCGCACACCATCAAACACATGCAGGTACCGTTGCCAGAACGCGTTTGGGAACTGCGTTTCGGTCCACGTGGCACCATCTGGCGTGCGGAAGAATCGGTGTTCGAGAGTGACGACAACGTCCATGGTGTACTGCTTATGCCTCCTGTGCGGTGGTGGAAGAGGACATCGCAAGCCGATCGGATACCATGCGGTCGTGGTACTCGGTCAACGTTAGGCCGACGTATCGCCCCTGGGCCGCGGCGAAGAGTGCCTCGAACCGCTCGTACAGTTGTTCGATCGAACGTTCATTCGGAAACGATGGGCTTCCGCCGGGCATCAGTTCCGACGAGTGGAACGCCATCTCCAGATAATCGCAGCCTTCCACGGGCCCTGCTTCGACCAACTTGGGCAGCAAATGGCGGTTGTTGCGGAAAGGTCGGAACCAAACATCTTGCGGTGCGATTCGATTAGCAACACGATTCAGCAACCGGGACGAACGGCCTAGTTGATGCATACACCGCGTCCAGAAAGTTTGATCGCCACGGACGATCGTCATCGGCAGTTCCAGCAGCGGCGAATTGCCGGGACGCTGGATGTCTTTCAGATCGATCCAATAGGCGTGGCTCGGAAACTCGCGGTAGTCGACCCCGGTCTCTTGGTACTTGCCAACGTACGCGTAGTTCCAACGCACGCCCGGTGTTACCGAGCAGTCGACCTGGTAACCGAAGTCGACCAGCAACTGGGCGTATGCTTCGTCGAAGCCCCAGCGGCCAGCGCGATGGCTGCGCATTTTGACCTGAAAGATTTCTTCCAGACGGTCGGTCATGCGAGCGACTTTGTCTCGCATGTCGTTTGCCGGATACTCGATCAGGCAAGGCTGTCGCTGGGCATGTTGATCGTCGAACGCCGTCAACGGTGGATTGTTCCACGCATGCAGGTGCATGCCGACTTCCCCCGTGTTTCGCGCAAGCAGATCACTAGCGAACTGCTGATAGATAGGGCACTCGACCATCTCCCAGTTCGTCAGCCACGTCGGCCGGAAACCATAGCGTTCGCACAGCGCTTGAAAACGAGGAAGGTATTCCGCATTCCGCGTGGTGATCGTGGTCGGGTTCGACCAGAGATCGTCTCCCTCGGTATCAATCGTGATCAACAGAGCAGGGCGTTGGCCGCTGTCTGGCGTTCGATCGAATTGCGGGTGGTTGTTGATCATGAAACGTGAAGGAATCTATGAAGTCGTAGCGGGAGTGGATGTCGATTGCGGAAGCTCTGGCGTTGGTGGCAAGTCAATTGCCAGCCGTAAACAAATCGCCAGGCCAAACAGGTAAAACCCAGGGAAATGCCCCATCGCCGCTACGGGATAAAAGGTCTCTTGCGTGAGCGAAGTGAACAGCAGTGCCAGGCTTCCCCACAGGTACGGATGCCCCGGCGGTTCCATCTCCCAGAGAGTTTTCAAGACGATCACCATCAGCACCAGCCCGACGCCAAGACCAATCAGGCCCATCTCGCTGACCATATTCAGCGGCTGCATGTGGGCCTGGTTGCCACGTGTGATGGCGGAACCAAAGCCATAGCCAACAACCCAGGTCCATGGCCGTTCTTCGAGCGAGTCGAGATGCCATTTCCAAATGTCGGTTCGGCCTGCCAGGTTGTCCGATTTGTAGCCCTCAAACGTGCTCGTTTGCCGAACGACGAGGTCTTCAATCTGCTGTTTGAAATCGGTCAGTCCGCGAACCTTAAAGAAGCTCGGGGCAATCAGCATCGTGGCAAAGATCGTGCAGCCAACGGTGCCTGCCCAGACCAGCGGCAAGATGCCTCCGCGGCGAACCCATGTCCAAAGACAAGGAGCCACAAGGACCAACATCGCGGCGAAACCAGCTCGGCTACCCGAAAGGAAGACGCCCAAGCTGACCGCAACCAACAGAAGCAGGTTAGCCGTATTGAATTGGCAACGCGTCAAACTCAAGTGCAGGCTGAACAGCAGCACCAACTGCACGGCAGTGTAGGCATGGTTATAACTGATGTAGCCAAGACCATCGAACGATTCGCCGAACGAGGCCCATGGTCCGCTGACATCGGGGGACTCGGGCAGGTGCGCGACGACAGATTCGTAAGTGATCGTTCCGGTATAAGTCAGCAGCACGGTGATGATCACAAACCACAGGACCGTAGTCGAAACGCCGACCAGCCAGCGTCGTCGTGTTTCGGTCAGGGGCGTGTATGCCGCACAGACAAACAAAGCGATGAATTGAATCAAACGTGCCAACTGATAGATGCCCCACTGGACCGCTTCACCCATGCGAGGACCATTCCAGTACAGCTTCGGCGAAATGATCGTTTGGGCGATCAGCGAAATTGCTGACAGCCAAAGGAAGACCATTAACCAAAAGGTGATCGTCGCCAGTGGTTTGGGAAGTCGCTCGGCTTGACGCCATTGCCAGAGACATGCTCCGGCCATAAATAGGCCTGCGAAGTCAGCGATACGCGGCCAGATCGCCCAAGACGGACCGATCGCCGCCAATGGCACCAGGTAGCCTTGGCTCAGGAAATACAAGCACAGCCCAACGAAGCACAGCGGAAGTGGCGACGAGTGATCAGTCGCTTGGGTCCGCACTGCCGGCAGCGATGCATGATGTTCCAGGGGAAGGTTACTGGCCTGCATACAACGCCTCCAACTTGCGGACGGCATTGTCGACATTGAAGCGGCTCGCTTCGATTCGTGCGAGTGCTTCGGCAGGCGTAAACTCACGAGGTCGCTGGGCCATCGTCATCAACGCGTCGGCCCAATCATCGGCCGAATCGTCGAGCGACTTTTGTTGCACCAGCGAAGGGATATGAGCAATTTCGTTGGTGACGGCCGTCGACATCAACGTTGGAATGCCGGTCGCTTGGGCTTCGAGCACCGCCAGCGGTGCCCCTTCCCACAGCGAAGGAAAAACAAACGCATCCATCGCACCACGCAGCACGGTCGTCACGTCTCGGACGATACCGGTGAACACCACTTGTTGTTCGACGCCAGCCTCGCGAACATGGGCTTTGATCTCAGGACGCAGGGGGCCGTCGCCTACTAGCAGCATTCGGATCGACGGATCACGCTTCTTTAGGGCGGCGGCGATTTCAACCAGGAACCGATGGTTTTTGGGCTCGCGGAAACCACCGATGTGTCCGAACACGAAGGCATCTTCGGGGATTCCATAATGTTGGCGAAGTGCCGATCGGTCGACGGGGTGATGGAAACCAGCAGTATTGATTCCGCAGTGCAGCACATCCCAGCGATCGTCGTTTCCCCAGCGAGGGAACAGCGAAGCACCTGCAACGTCGGACACGGCCAAACCAACCGTCGCCGAAGTACGGATCCAACGCTTGGCCGAACCTAAATAAATCCGACGGAACATGCCTGCTTTGGCCTGGTTTCGCGTCGTGTTGCTGTGGCTATGCGTGATGCGGGTCTTCACCCCGACGCTCTTCGCCAACCGCATGACAAAGCCGCTGTAATGATCGACGTGGGCATGGACGACGGAATAGCCGCCTTGCTTGATAATCTTGCGGAACGCTGGGCCATAAATCCAAGGCTTGCGCGGCGAAGGGCAGAAGTGAATCTGAGCACCGAGGGCACGCACTTCGTCGTCGTAATAGCAAGGCTCAGGGCGACTGGTGATGAAGTCGACCTGAAAGCGATCGCGATCGATCCGCTGCAGGACGTTGACCAGCCAGCTTTCGATTCCGCCCACGACGAGACCATGCACGACTTGAACGACTCGGATACGTTTGTCGTTGGAAGCAATCATGCCGATTCCTTTCGTCGCTCGCTGACCGCCCACAAGACAACCAGGGCCGAGCCAATGAATTGAGTAAATGCCCCAATGCCGGTCGCAATCGCGGCACCCATCAATCCGTACGGCGGAATTAACAGCACACAGCTCACGGCGGCAGCGATCAGAGCGGCCAGCAGCACCGGCGTTTGCACCTTGAACTTACGAGTCGCCGTCATTGCTTCCCCCAGGAACGACGTGGCAGCTTCGATCCCCAGCACCACCGACAAGCAGATCAGCACTGGCGTGTGCTGGGCGTATTCTGGCGTGAACAACAGCGAAAGGACCGTCGAGCCAAGCGTCGCAGTCAGAGCGAATGCCAACGCACCACCAGCCACAGCGATCCCGAGCAGGCGGAAGATGATGGCGAAATACTGCGAGAACTCAGCTGCTGCAAAGTGCTTGGCAAGTCGCGGCGTCACCGCTTGCCCCATCGCCAAGCTGACCATGTGACCGGCCAGCATCAGGTAGGCAATCGCGGCGTAGATCCCCAGCAGTTTGTCGTCGAGATAGTGTTCGATGAAGTATCGCGGTGCGTTGATCTGCAACGAGCCGAGCATCATCACCACGCCCATTGGCAAGGCCAAGAGAGTGAGCTGGCCGAGTTGACCCCAATCGAACAGCGGACTGAAAAGTCGCGGCTGCTCGCTTGTCTCGTCTTCTTGCTTCAGGATGTCGTCGCCAACCCAACCTCGGGCAGCCAGGGTAACCACGCCATGGCCGGCGGCCCAACCGATCGCGGCCCAGAACAGGCTTCCGGTACACCACAATAAAATGCCGAGGCCAGAAAGCGTCGCGATGCCGGCGGTAACACGAGCCATGCCACCACGATCGAGGCGTTCATGTTTCTGCACGAGGCCATACATAACATCGTTCAGGGCATCGAACGACTTACCGATTCCAATTACGAAGGCGACCGCCGCGAAGCTCCACGAGTAGCCAGCGACCAACAAGATGATTGGTAAAGTGGCCAGAGCGGCGACCGTGGTCAGCAGACGCAACGCCAGGTAATGGCCGAAGCGGTAGTGCCCCAAAGCATCGGTCGCTTGGACGGCTCGAAGCTGAAGGTTGGTCAGCAGAAACAGGGGCGCGGTGATCGCGAGCGCCAATGCGAATCGCCCGACCATGGCAGGATCGGTGGCCTTCGCTAATAAAACCAACACCGCACCTTGGCAGGCGGCAAAGGTCACGTTGCCGCCGAGCGCCCAAACAAAGTTGTGCGACAGCGACAAGCGCCGAGCCGGTGCCGGTGTCGATACCGGTGGCGAGATCGCCTCTTCGGCGGTTTCAGGGCAAAGCAAGTTGGTCATAGTGCGTATTGGCTATTGGACAACGTCGTCCAAGTGGCGGAAGCAGATGGTGAAACCAATTGCTGCGATCGCCAATTCAAGTCAGTGCGAGTTACTAGAAGCGGTATGGGGGCCTACGCCGTTTCCGTTGACCGTGGCACTTCCGTTGAGTTGTGCGGTACTGTGGCCGTTGCGCGGGGGCGATTCGAAACCATTCGTTTCGGCACCGTTGCGAGCTGCTTGGCTGTCGCGTGGATTACCGTGGGGCGGCTTGGCAGCCGACGATGGTTTGCTGGGGTTGAACTGTTCAGAGGTCAGCACGATGCCAAGACCGGCAAGCATGCCAATCACGCCAGCGAGCAGCAGAACGGTTGCCTTTTGAGGGCGAATCGCCAGCGGCGAGATTGTGGCTTCCTGCAGAATGCTGACATTGGTGATCTGGTCGGTTCGCAGGGCCTCGTCGAGACGGGCCTGTTCACGATCGCCAACGTAAGCCAGGTACTTCGATTCTAACTGGGTAACCTCGTCGGAAAGCGATCCGATCAAAGCTTCGTTTTCGTTCAATTGCTTCAGCTGGCCGGTCAGCTGAACCAACTGGCCTTGGAGCTTTCCTTGCTGGACCGTCAGCGAAGCTTCGTCCGCTTGTTTGCGGGCCAGAACGGCCTGCATCAGATTGGCACGGTTGTGCTCGGCTTCGGAGAGTGCCTGTTCGACATCCGAGACCAATTGTGAAATGGCAATCGCTTCGGGATGCGAAGAAGTGAACTTCGAGAGGATTTCTTTCTCCTGGGTCCGTAGTTCAAACAACCGTTGACGCATCGCCGCCAGGCCATCGTTCGGGGTGCCCTCGACAAACTGAGCCAACAGTTCTTCGGGGACATCTTGCAGCGAGGTCTCGAGCGACTCCACTTCTGCGGCGACGGCCGAGAGCGAGACTTCGACTTCCTGCAACCTGAGTTCCGCTTTGTCGATCTGACCTTCGACCGTATTGCGTTTCCCATCGATCGAAGCGATTCCGGCGTTCGTCTTGGCGTCGCGAAGGGCATTGCGGGCATCGGCCAATTGATGCTTAAGCAGCGACGACTGCTCTTCAAAAAAATCGTGCGAGCGAAGGTTGCGATTGATGCGGATGTGGTCCGCCAGGTAAGCATCGACGAACGTCTGCAGCTTGGCCTGAGCGTCGGTCGGGCTGAAGTCTTCCAGGTGAATGATGATCACGGTTGAGCCACGAGGCGAGTCGACCGAGATTGACTTGTCGAGATTGTTCAGAGCGAGTTGACGATCGATAGGATCGAGATCCTCGAAACCGGGTGATGTCTTCGAGAGGACTTCTTCCAACAGCTTGGTGCTGTGAAGGTGCTCGAGAATCGAGTTCATTTCGGTGTCGCGGGTCGCGGTGATGGCCACGGTGCCACCGGTCGTGGCTGTCGGATCCAGCCCCATGTTTTCGCGACCGAGACGGACGAAAAGCTTCGCTTCAGACGCGTAGACCTTCGGCAAAATCAACAGGGCGGCGATGGCCAATCCAATCACGACAGAACCGGCTAGAATTCCGCGCCACTTGAATCGCCAGCAAGCCGACAAGATGCGTCCGAACGACCATTCATCGGTAGACGTCGATTGATGCATCATGTGCTCCATGAGAACGGGGGCTGCCTCGCTATGCCTTCCCATGCTGTGACTGCTCTAGGAAGAAGAGGGGGTATGGTGTGTATGCGTTGTGCGGGTTGGATGCACTGTTCTAGTGCTATGCGTAAAGTGGGTGCATTCGATTATGCTTACGCGGTTTTCCACAATCAATAAAAACCACGCAGATTGCCCAGGAAGAGGCCTGTAGCGGGGGCCAGAGGCACGTCATTTGCCCGCGGTCAGGGCAGTGTGGCGAGTGTGGCGAAATTGAGCAGTTGAGAGAGCGTTTGGAAAACGAACTGCATTTAAAGCGAGAGATCGGGCGTTTTCTGCACGTTACGCTTTCGCCAGAATAGTTATCTTTGTGATACGGTTTTGCGATATTTCGGGTGAGGTTTTTTTCCTGGTGGAAGCCAGATTTCTTCCCAACCGAATGTGGATTCGGTCAGTGGTTTTCGGCAGTGGTCACCTGGGCAGGGGCTCGTTTAGAAGATCACCTGGCCACGCAGACCCACCACAATTGCGGTGTCCACCCGTTCGCGAGCGGAGTCGATAATCTGAATATCTGGCGTCAGCCGGAACCACGGGGTGACTTCGATGTTGTAGAAGAGCTCGGTCGTGTTTCCCGCCCCGAGCGGACCAGTGACTGCCTGGAGCAGCGGGCCAATCTCGTCGCTCGTCGAGCTGTAGTACCAACCAATACCAAACGTGTCGGCTTCACGGCCATACAGCCAGCTGTTACCCCCCAGACCGGTACTCAGGAACCAGGCGACTGGGTTCGTGCGATCGTCGGTGATCGCGGCACGGCCGAAAACGCCCCACCCCTTCGTCGGATCGCAGGCATCGACCGACAAGTATTGGTCGAAGTTGTAATACAACGCCCACGAGCCGGACTGCTGATTGATGGGGACATCGGGCAGGATGATACGTGGGTCTTGGCCAAGAGTGGTGTATTCGCGACTGTTCCACGTCCCACCAAAGGTTTGATGGCCAGGCAGGCCATAAAATTCAGTCGGCAGACGCAACTCGGCGATCAGGGCCACCCCTTCTTCGAACAATTGATTGAAACCCGCTGAATTCGCGGTATCGGTGGCGTTCATGGCCGTGAAGGTGAAATAGGGAAGCCCTTCGTCCATCAGCACAAACCCTGCCCCGAGCGTCGAATAGGGAACCGTCCGGATCAAAGCTGGGTTCACAACAAAGCCCAAGTTCGAGAACTGCGTTTTCCCGCGTCCGTGGGCGAAGGCATTCTGGTCGCCGTCGAACGTATCGAGCTTACCGGCAAACAGGGCGAACGATTCTGACAAAGCCTGCGTGAATAACACGTTCGTCAGATACAAGTCGTTGCTGTCGCTGACTGGCAGATTGGCCGAAATCGTTGGCGGAAAGAATGAACCGGTATCGTTGGCAATCGTTTGGCCAAAACGATGTTCGGCGCGAAGCTTCACGAACAAGCCTTCTCGGTTGGCGAGTTTGCCCATATCGATATTGACGACGTAGTCTCCATGCCCGCCGTAATCGAAACGCTGGTTGAGGCCGCCACTGGCTACGCCAAAGTAAAACTGCGTGACGTCGGCATCCAGCGTGATGCCATGCTGGGCAAGGCTCGAACGCCGGCCGAACCAGTCGCCGGTGAGTTGTTGCCGGCAGCACAATGATTGGCAACTTCCCGGATGACAACCAATCAGGTCGTCGCCACAACTCAGATCTTGAGCACACGAATCGTCGAATAGCAGATAGTCGACCGCTTCCCCTGCAGCGACTTCAGGGACGCCGATCCCCGGCATGCCAACGGCAGCGATCCAGAGCAGTACGTAAGACGCTCGACGAAAAGTGAGACCATCCATGGAACTCGTCCGTCCTGGCTGAACCAGGCGATTGATAGATTTCGAAGGTAACCAGCTCTCCATAGCCGGTATCCCCAAAGGCTGGGGATCTTGCTAGTGGCTTCATCGACGACCCTGGCTCTGGTTCTGCATCGAACCGCTAGCGATTGCGGGTTCAAGGAAACCTTATTCTGGCATAGGCGATGCGTCTGCTAGGAACGTAAGAATCGTCAAAACCTGTCCTACCGGCTGGCAGGTAAGCAGATTTCAATTTGTTTCTACCACGGCTAGAATCGGGCGGCTGGTCCCGCCTCTCCTCTCTATGCTTGCCACCCATGCCCGCCCAAAACACCACGCCGCACGTTGCCTTGCTGATTGAAACGTCGCGCACCTATGGTCGCGAACTGCTGCACGGCGTGCGGAAATACGTCACCGAGCAAGGTCCTTGGTCGTTGTTTGTCGAGTCGCGTTCCCTTCAGTCCCCTGCCCCGCCCTGGCTACCGGGATGGCATGGCAACGGAATCTTGACCCGCAGTGGCTCGCAGGCCATGGTCGACGCCGTCAAAGGGGCCCGAGTTCCGACGGTCGAACTGCGAGCTACGCGTCTGAAGCATTCCTTTCCCTTTGTTGGCGTCAACAACTGCTCGCTCGGCAAGCTGGTGGCCGAGCATTTTCTGGAACGTGGCTTTCGCAACTTCGCGGTCTATCAACTGGGGGAAGAAGAGTACTTTCAGCAGCGTTGCGAGAACTTCGTGCAAACGGTCGCGGACCACGGGTTTGAAGCGACAAGCTATCATCCCCGCAATCGTCGCGAACAACCAACGCAGTGGGAACGAGCCCAGCAAGAGTTGGCCGACTGGATTCATGCATTGCCCAAGCCGGTCGGCGTGATGGCGTGTACCGACCAGCTTGGCTTCTGGCTGCTGGACGCGTGCAAACGATGCGGCGCGAGCGTACCTGAAGAAGTCGCCGTGGTCGGGGTCGAAAACGACGCTTCGCTCTGCACAATGGCTTCGACACCTCTTTCCAGTGTTGAACTAAACGGCACCGCGATTGGTTACCGCGCTGCCGAGTTGCTCGATCATTTGATGCAAGGCGGAAAGCCTCCGAAGACTCCGGTCCTGGTCGAACCGCTGGGAATTGTCACGCGGCTTTCGTCCGATATCGTGGCTGTCGACGATCCAGAACTAGCCGGGGCATTGCTCTTCATGCGAGAGCATGCGTGCGAAGGGATCTCGGTTTCTGATGTCTTGAAAGCGGTGGCAATTTCACGCAGCTCGCTGGAACGCGGACTACGGCAACTGCTCGGGCGATCTCCTAACCAGGAACTGATTCGCTTGAAGCTTTTGCGAGTGGAGGAAATGCTGACGCATACCGACTTGAATTTAGCCGCCATCGCGACCAAGTGCGGCTTCCGACGCACGCAGCACTTGGCCGAAACGTTCCGGCAATGGTACGGCATGCCGCCTGGCAAGTTCCGGCTGGAGCGAAAGCATGCGACCGAGGTCTGATCGCGTCTGACAAAATAACGGAGAGCGAATACGCATTTGCGGATTGCTTGCCGTGGGCTGGTTCGCGAGCATAGGGGCACCGCATCGCGATGCACGCGATCAACACTCCCCCAATTATTCTCCTCGCCCTTCCCTGCCCTGGAGCCAATCATGCGTTCTTATGCCCTGAATCGACGTCAGTGGATTTCTCAGGTCTCTGCCGCGGCGTCGACCTCGATGGTGTTCGGTGCCCTTTCCTCGACCCAGGCCGAAGACAAGCCACGCGATGCCAATAGCCGGATCGGTGTGGGTGCGATTGGCCTGCGTTATCAAGGCGCGGTGATTACCGAGAAGGCGGCGGCTCATGGCGATATCGTGGCATTGGCCGATGTCGATCGCGAGATCCTTGAAAAGGCGAAGTCCGACTTCGGTGGTAAATCGGCCATCATGGAAGACTACCGCGATCTTTTGGCCCGCGACGATGTGGATGTGGTAATGATCGGCACGCCAGATCATTGGCACACGAAGATGGTGATCGATGCCTGCCGAGCCGGGAAAGATGTTTACTGCGAAAAGCCGCTGACGCTTACGATCGACGAAGGCAAGAAGCTGCGTGAGGTCGTGAAAGAAACGGGCCGCGTCGTCCAAGTCGGCTCGTGGCAACGCAGTGATATCCGTTTCCGCACGGCGGTCGAAATGGTTCGCCAAGGCTGGGTCGGCAAGCTTCAAAAAGTGGACGTCGTCCTAGGAAAGAACAAGACCGGCGGTCCATTTGCGACGCAACCCGTTCCGAAGATTTTGAACTGGGACATGTGGCAAGGGCAGACGCCTGACGTTCCCTATATTCCGGAACGCTGCCATTACACGTTCCGCTGGTGGTACGAATACAGTGGCGGGCAGATGACCGACTGGGGGGCACACCATATCGACATTGCCCAGTGGGGTGCCGGCGGAACGCCTGTCGAGATTGAAGGCACCGCCAAGATGCCATCCGTCGAAGATGGTTACAACGTGGCGGTCGACTACCACGTCACCTATCGCCTTGATAATGGTGTCGAGATGACGGTCGCCGACAACGGCCGCAACGGGGTGATGTTCACCGGCGACAAGGGACGCATCTTTGTGAATCGGGGGACGCTTGACGGAGCACCGACCGAGCGAAAGCTACCGCGCGAAGACTTCGTGCTGTACGACTTCGATAATCTCGAACGCCCGGAGCGGGCCGGCAAGCTCGATGCGATCGTGAATCATATGGGTAACTTCTTCGACTGCGTTGCCTCGCGAAAAACTCCGGTTTCCGACATCGAAAGTCAGCACCGCAGTGTGAGTACCTGTCACTTGGGTAACATCTCGATGCGGCTTGGTAAAAAGTTGACATGGGATCCGAAGGGAGAGATGTTCGTGGGTGATGACGAAGCGAATCAGCATCTCAGCCGCCCTCAACGTGCCGGTTACGAGACGGTCTAAGCTTCCTCTTCCCTTTTCACGGCAAGGTAATCCCGATGACTTCTTCTGACAACAACGCCATCACTCGGCGAACCTTCCATGCCCTGGCCGCCGGCGCGGTAGGTTCGCTGTGGACTGGATCCGTCCAGGCCGCCGGCGACACGTTCCAATGGAATTACATGCTGCCGTCGTGCATGTATGGCTACAGCAAACTAGCCGAGATTCTGCCGGAAGCCAAAAAGATTGGGGCGACCCACATTGATATCTGGCCGAAGGTGCATGGCGACCAACGAGAGCAAATCGAGGCGATGGGGGAAGATAAGTTTGCCAAATTGCTGGAAGAGAGCGATGTCAAACTTGGCTGTTTGACTCACTACGATCTCGGCCCGTTCGGTTTGCAGAAAGAGTTCGCCTTCGCCCAGCGTTTGGGTTGCCCCCTGATGGTGACCGGAGGCTCGGGACCGAAAGGGCTTAAAGGGGCCGAACTGAAACAGGCCGTGGCGACCTTCGTCGAGAAGATGAAGCCGCACATCGAAATGGCAGAGCTAAGTGGCGTGACGATCGCGATCGAGAATCACGCTAACAACCTGATCTTCTCGCCAGACTCGCTGCGATGGCTGCTGGAAATGCGACCCTCGAAGCACCTGGCCATCGCTCTGGCTCCCTACCATTTGCCACAAGATCCTCAGCAACTGGCGCAACTGATTCGAGAGCTGGGGGAAGGAATGGTTATGTTTTATGCATGGGAGCATGGCGAAGGGGCCCACGACCCCCTACCGATCGAGCGGCAACTGAAACAGATGCCAGGTCGCGGACCACTCGACTTCCAACCAATTGTCCAGTCTCTGGTCGATATCCGGTACGAAGGTTGGACCGAAGTTTTCATGCATCCGGTGCCACGTGGCATTCCCATTCTTCCAACCTTGGCTGAAACTACCGCCGAGATCGTTCGCGGTAAAAACTACCTCCATCAATGCGCCTTGAAGGCTCAACAAGGAACCTAACGTGTCGGATAAAGTGTTGATCATCGTCGGCGATGCTTCGGAAACCTTGGATACGCTGTATCCCTTTTATCGCCTGCAAGAGGCCGGGTTCGAGCCGGTCGTCGCTGGTCCGCATCGCGGGCCATTTCAGATGGTGATGCACGAGGTAAAGCCAGGCTGGACCATTACCAAGGAGTGGGAAGGGTACACGATCGAAGCCAAGATCGCGTTCTCGGAAATCGTGCCGGAAGAGTATGCCGGCATCATGATTAGCGGTGGCCGGGCCCCTGAATACATTCGCTACGACGAGCACCTGGTCGAGGCGACTCGCTGGTTCGTAGAGAACGGCAAGCCAGTCGCTTCGGTCTGCCATGGGGTCGAGATTCTGGCCTATGCCGACTGTGTCCGAGGTCGGCGGATGGCAACCGTCCCGAAGTGCAAGTTCGACCTGGAGGTCTGCGGCGGGATCTTCGTAGACGACGCTTGCGTCGTCGATGGCAACATCGTCAGTGGGCGAACCTATCACGACAACGGCCGCTATTTTGGGCCGTTCGTAAAGATGCTGGAAGAAGCTCGGCTTGGTGCGCAAGTTGGGTAAGTTTGCCGATTTCTGGGATTTGATCGGATTCTCTTAAAGTTTAGCGCGTCTAATCGTAACCCTTCGCCTCGTGTGGTGTTTGTGGCTATAACGTACACAGACGAGGCGGCATGGGTAAAAAATAACGCGCATGCCAGGCAAGGAGGTCATGCAGGAGTTTTCCTGGTCTTCCTATATTGCCAGGTTGTGTTGAAGTTGAGGCAAGCATTTGCGAGATCCGCGCAATCTGATCTGCGATGTTCGACTTCAATTCTGCGACCCGTAGAATTTCCGCCAATGGCCCAAATTTCCGTCAAACCCCCACTAACGGTTCGGCGCCTAGTCTCAGGACCCTGGCACCGCATGGAAGCATTTCTCAATGTCGAAACGATCGTTTGCTCGATTTCTGCGCTCCGACTCCAACCACACCCGTAAATCCCGCCGCCGAGCCAATGTGGCTCGATCCTCGCAACTCGAATCCCTGGAAGCCCGCGTCGTGCTGACCGCTTCGGGCGTTCCTGGAAACGACAATCCCCCTGACCTCAATCTCTCGGCGATTTCCGAGCAGAACATTGTCGTTGGTCAGGCCTACACCATCGACCTCTTCGCCAACGGAGCGACCGTGGTCGACCTGGACGCGAACGATAACCCCACCGGCGACGCGATTCGTTTGCTGCTCGATCCGGATATCGGTACTGATACGCCGGTTGGAGCCAAGATCACGACCGATGGCGTCTTTACCTGGACCCCAACCGCCGATCAGGTTGGTACCTACCGCATCATCGTAATCGCCGTTGACCGAGGAACGACCCCGCTGGCCGACTCGGAAGTCTTCACGATCGTCGTTTCCGCGACCGGTAATCAATCCCCTTCGGTCGACCTGAATGGTCCCGATGCCGGCACCGGCTATAACGGAACCTTCACCGAAGATGGCGGCGCGGTTCCGGCCGTTGGTAGTAATCTGACGGTGACCGATGGAGACAGCGCGAATCTCGAATCGGCGAAGGTCGTTCTGACGAACCATCCTGATGGCACGGCCGAAAGCCTGGCAGTCGATGTCACCGGAACGAACATTACCGCCAGCTACGATTCGGCGACCGGCGAACTGACGCTTACGGGTACTGATTCCCTGGCCAACTACCAGGCCGTTCTGCGAACGCTAACCTACAACAACACTTCCGATACGCCGGACGAAACGGTTCGCACGATCGAAGTCACCGTGAACGACGGTAACAGCGACAGCGTGAAAGCGGTTTCAAAGATCTCGGTCGTAGCCGTCAACGATGCCCCAACGGTCGACCTGAATGGCGAAGATGTCGGCACCGGCTTCGAGTCGACCTTCACCGAAGATGGGGGCCCGGTCGCGATTGTCGATACGGACGCCATCGTCGACGACGTCGACAGCACCACGCTGACTTCCGCCACGGTGACCATCACGAACCTATTCGATGGCGATGCCGAAGTGCTGGCCGTCGATACGACAGGGACTTCGCTCGTTGCTTCTTATGTGGGTGGTGTGCTGACCATTACGGGCAACGGCACGTTGGCCGAATACCAGCAAGTGCTCCGCACGCTGACCTACGACAACACGTCGCAGAACCCGAACGAAACGCAGCGTGAAATCTCGGTTGTTGTGAACGATGGCGAAGATGACAGCATCGCCGCGATCGCGCTGGTGAATGTCGTCGGTGAAAACGATTCGCCTGACCTCGAACCAATTAGCGACCAGGTTGCCACCGTCGGCGAACTGTTCGAAATCACGGTCACCGCAACCGATCCGGATGGCGACGTGCTGACCTTCCAGCTCGATCGCGACGACCCAAGCGGCAACATCCCTGCCTCGGCCACAATCACGAAGACCAGCGACACCACGGCAGTGATTTCGTGGACTCCATCGGAAAGCGATGGCCCTGGCCCGTTTGTCTTCGTGGTGCTGGTGACCGACGATGACGCAACGTTACCACTGAGCGATCAGGAGAGCTTCACCGTCACCCTGGAAGCTAACGAGTCACCAGTCGTCGACCTCAACGGTGAGGACGAAGGTGTCGACTTCGAATCGACCTTTACCGAAGATGGCGGCCCAGTCGCGATTGTCGACACCGATGCGGTGGTGACCGATACCGACAGCACCGAGCTGACCTCGGCCACCGTGACGATTACGAACCTCTTGGACGGCGACTCCGAAGTTCTAGCGGTCGACACGACCGGTACTTCGATCACGGCCAGCTACGACACTGCCACCGGCGTGCTGACCCTCTCGGGCACAGCCAGCCTGGCAGATTATCAGCAAGTACTTCGTACGCTGACCTACGACAACAGTTCGCAGAATCCAGACGAAACGCAGCGTGAAGTAACCGTCGTTGTGAACGATGGCAACTCCGATAGCGTGGCCGCGACCGCCTTCGTGAACGTCGTTGGCCAGAACGATCCACCAAACCTCGAACCAATCGCCGATCAGCAAGTTGTTGTTGGCGAACTGTTCGAGATCACCGTCACCGCCACCGATCCGGATGGCGACGTACTGACCTTCCAGTTGGATCGCGACGGGGTTGGCAGCAACATCCCTGCTTCGGCGACCATCACGAAGACCAGCGACACGACCGCCGTTATCTCGTGGACTCCAGCGGAAAGCGACGGTGCCGGCCCATTTGTCTTCGTGGTGCTGGTGACCGACGATGACGCGACCTTGCCGCTGAGCGATCAGGAAACCTTCACCGTTACGCTGGCAGCCAACGAGGCCCCAACGGTTGACCTGAATGGCGAAGGTACCGGAGTCGATTTCGAGTCGACCTTCACCGAAGATGGCGGCCCGGTCTCGATTGTCGGAACTGATCTGACGGTCGACGATACCGATGGCACCGAACTGACTTCGGCAACGGTGACCATCACCAACCTGCTGGATGGCGATGCCGAAGCCTTGGCGGTCGATACGACCGGCACTTCGATCACGGCCAGCTACGACACAGCCACCGGCGTATTGACCCTCTCAGGGACGGCCAGCCTGGCGGACTATCAGCAGGTGCTGCGCACGCTGACTTACGACAACAGCTCGCAGAATCCGGACGAAACGCAGCGTGAAATCTCGGTCGTGGTGAACGATGGCGAAGATGACAGCGTTGCAGCAACTGCCCTGGTGAACGTTGTCGGCACGAACGATTCGCCAGACCTCGAACCGATCGACGACCAGAGTGCCCAGGTTGGTCAACTGTTCGAGATCACGATCACGGCGACCGACCCGGACGGCGACTCGCTCACCTTCCAGTTAGATCGCGACGACCCGAATAGCACCATTCCTGCTTCGGCCACCATCACCAAGACGAGTGATACCACCGCGGTTATTTCGTGGACGCCGGCCGAAAGTGACGGTGCCGGCCCGTTTGTCTTCGTGGTGCTGGTCACCGACGACGATGGCGACCTGCCGCTGAGCGATCAAGAGTCGTTTACCGTCACGTTGGCAGGGGCTCCGCCAGCCGTTGATCTGAACGGTGATGAGACGGGCATCGACTTCGAAGCAACCTTCACCGAAGAAGGTGGTGCCGTTGCAGTCGTCGATAGCGAAATGACCGTCACCGACAGTGACAGCACCAATCTGGAATCGGCGACGGTCCAGTTGGTCAACTTCCCGAATGGCACGGGCGAAGTCTTGGCCGTGGATGTCACCGGAACCAGCATCACCGCCAGTTACGATTCCGCCACAGGCATCCTGAGCCTGACCGGTACCGATACGGTGGCCAACTACCAGCTCGTTCTGCGAACGCTGACCTACAACAACACCGCGACCGAAATCGACGCCACCCTGCGAACGATCGAGATTACGGTGAACGACGGCGATTCCGATAGTGCCGTGGCAACCACGTCGCTGACCATCGAGTTGCTGGTGACCGAAGCTCCAGTCGTCGACTTGAATGGCGGCGATAGCGGAACTGGCTTTACGGCCAGCTACACTGAAGAGAGCACGCCAGTCGCGATCGTCGACACCGATCTGTCGATTACCGATGCCGATTCGACCGAACTGGAATCGGCAACCGTGACGATCACCAATCTGTTGGATGGCGACGCCGAGACCTTGGCGGTCGATACGACCGGCACCTCGATCACCACCAGCTACGATTCGGCCACGGGCATTCTGACCCTGACCGGTACCGGCACGCTGGCCGATTACGAGGCCGTCCTTCGCACTCTGACTTACTTCAATGGGTCGGAGAATCCAACCGAGACCGATCGTTCGATCGAGATCGTGGTGAGTGACGGAACGAACGACAGTCTTTCGGCAACGACCGTCGTTTCGGTAATCGGTGTCAACGATCCACCTGTATTTGACGCAATCGCCGATCAGACGGCGAATCTCGGCCAGGAAATGGTGGTGAATATCACCGCGACCGACCCCGACACGGCATCGCTGACGTTCTCGTTCGATCGCACCGATCCAAGCGGCAACATTCCCGCTTCGGCAACGATCACCAAGACGAGCGACAAGGGAGCCCAGATTACCTGGACTCCTTCCGAAAGCGACGGAGCCGGGCCATTCGTCTTTGTAGTCGTGGTCGGCGATGACGACGCCACGACGCCGCTGACCGCCCAAACCACCTTTACGGTGACCTTGGGTGGAGAAGCCCCGGTTCTCGACCTGAATGGTGACGACGCCGGCACTGGCTTCAGCAATACCTTCATCGAAGGTACCGGAGCGGTGGACGTGGTTGATACCGATCTGTCGATCACCGACAGTGATAGCACTAACCTCGAATCGGCCACGATCGTTCTGAGCGATCACCAGATCGACGGAACGGAGCTGTTGGCTGTGGTCACGGACGGCACCAACATTACGGCCAGCTCGTACGACGATGCGACCGGAACGCTGACCTTGACCGGTACCGATACGCTGGCGAACTACGAGTTGGTTCTGCGAACGCTGACCTACGACAACGCCTCGGAAGATCCTGATACGACTGATCGAACGATCACGATCATCGTCAGCGATGGAACCAACGATAGTGTTGCTGCGGTGTCAACGATCATCGTTGTGCCTGATAACGACTCGCCAGACATGGTTCTGCCAAGTCCTTACGATACCGGCACGGCTGTCGAAGTGAACTTGAATGAAGAGTTCTCGTTTACCGTCAGCGTGACCGATCCGGACAACACGTTCGACGAGTTCACCTTCCTGATCGATGCGGAAGCGAGCAACATTCCGGCGCAGATCGCTCAGCCGACCATCAGCAATCCAAGTGGTGGTACACCAGGCGGAACGTTTACCTGGACTCCGACCCAGGCCGGCACCTACACCATCACGTTACTGGTGGCCGATGGTGGTGGCCTGGCCGACTCCGAAACGTTCATCGTGACGGTGGTCGACAACTCGGCGGCATCTCTGGAAGGGGAAGCAGTCGACCAGGCCCTGAACGACGTCCTCGACGAGTCGTTCATGTAATTTCACCGATGTGCCCACGAAGACTTCCCACGCGGTCGTCTTCGTGGGGCCCTGCGGGGAAACTGGCTAATTCAGGATGAATGCCAGCAAACGGTAATTATGATGGATCATCAACGTCTTTCATTCATCCTAACTCACCCACGCCCTCATGCTTTCTCGATCTCGAATCTTCTCGTGCGAGCCGCTGGAAACTCGCCGCGTCCTTAATGCGACGTCGATTGTCGCGGATCAATTAGTCAACGATCCGACGATCGGTAATCAAGTCGGATCGGAAGGGGACTCGGCCGCGTATCTCGAAAGTGGTGAGCTCGTCGCCGTCTATTCCGGACGTGGCTTGGGCGATTCCGATGGTATCTATCTCCGCAGGACCGATTCCGGCGGCCAGGTCGTTGGCAGCCCGCAGTTGGTTAACCAAACAATCGCTGGCGAGCAAACCAATGCGTCGGTCGCTCAGTTGCCTTCCGGGGGATTCCTGGTGGTGTGGGAAGGTCGTGGCGCTGGCGATCGGGCCGGGATCTTTGCCCGCTGGTACGATGCGGCCGGCACGGCGATCACGGGTGAAGTCTTGATTAATCAGACCACCGGCGGATCGCAGCAGAACGCCAAGGTTGCCGTTGCCGAGGATGGGATCGCCACGTTTGTGTGGGATGGCGTCGGCAGTGGAGACTTCGACGGCGTGTTTCTCCGCCAGTTCACCAGCAGCGGTCAGGCCGTCGCCGGGGAAGTTCTCGTCAATACCGCCACCATCTACCAGCAAGCTTACGCCGACGTGGCGATTAACGACTCTGGGAAGATCGTGGTGACCTGGAGCAGTCGTCATCAGGATGGCAGCGACTGGGGAATCTATGGTCAGGCATTCACGGCCTCCGGAGCCAAGTCAGGAGCTGAGTTCCTGGTGAACACCGAGACCGAGCTCAGCCAATCGAATGCCAGTCTGGTCGCGGTCGGTGACGATTTCGTGGTTGCCTGGCAAAGCCGTTCGCAAGGTGGCAACGACTGGGACCTGTTTGGTCAGAGGATCGACAGCAGCGGAGCCGCCATTGGAGACGAGTTTCAAATCAACGCCGCCTCGGAAGGCAACCAGCACGAAGTCAAATTGGCCGCGACTTCCAATGGTTCGGTTGTGGTGGCCTGGACTGACGGGATTGAAGATGGCACTGGGTGGAATGTAAAGGCCCGGGAAATTGATCTCTCGGAAACGACTCCGGCGTTGGCGGACGAGTTCTTCGTGAACGAGTCGACCGCCAACGGAGCGTTTGGCCATCAACGGGCATCGAGCATTGCCGCCACCGACGAGGCTTTCGCCATCGCCTTCAGCGGAGATGGTGCCGTCGACCACGATGGGATGTACCTGGCATGCTTCGTCGGAGACTTCGAGCCCAACCTTTCCCCCGACATGGAACCGATCCCGGATCAAACCGCTCAGGTCGGTGTCGAACTGGTGATTCAGATCACCGCCACCGATCCCAACGCAGGGGACACGCTGACCTATATCCTTGATGCCGAGGACTCTCCGGCTGGGGCCACGATCGAGAAGATCGACAATAACCATGCCGTCATTCGCTGGACCCCGACGGCAGACGACTTGCCGGGGCCGGTCTCTTTCCGTGTGCTGGTTATCGACGACGGCGAGCCACCGCTAGCCGATGATGAGGCGTTCGTTGTGACACTGACGGCAGCCAGCAGCTAGCGGCCGCACAAAGATTATAATCGGAATAGTTGGAATAACCTGCGCAGTTTACCGATAACCGATACCAGGGAGATTCTCTGGATGGATTCGGAGCGATGTCCCCAAGTCTGTTTGTGGAGATTGCAGGATGCGTATCGTTCGTTTCACGGTTGCTTTAGGTCTGACCCTTCTCATTTCGCCGTTGGCGATGGCACAGAAGGCGACATCGAAGAGTGAGTCGGTGCTGGCCGCTGCTCCACGACGGTTGCAGGTCTCGGCGAATGCGCGACCGGCGGCAACACGCGTGGCAGCCAAGGAAACTCGCCCGACGACGGCGTCTCCAGCGAAAGTCATGCAGACCAGCCACGTTCAACATCAAGTCGTTGGCGAGACCATCTATTCGCCAGGCGAGATGATGGTCGACAACGACGGCGTGCCGGCCGCTGGCTGCTACAGCGATACTTGCAATCCTTGCGGCAAATGGTTCGCTGGCTTCGAGGCGACTTTTCTGATGCCATCGTTCAGCAGCAATGTTGCGTACACGCTGACCGAATCGGATGGCACCACGTTCGAGAATTCCACCCAGGTCGAGTTCGACTCAGGGCTGCAGTTCTCGCCACGTGTTTACGCCGGCTTCGAGATGAACGACAACCTCTCGCTGCAAGTTACCTGGTGGCGATACGATCACGATCCCGACGCATTGACGGTCAATCCACCGGCCAACGGCTTCGGAACGATAACGCCACCTACGTTTCAGAATGTCGATATCTCGACGACGGTACCTGGCAGCTCGTTCTCTGCTAGCTCAGGCCTCTCGGCTTATTCGATCGACGTCGAACTGATGAAAGAAGGCTGCATCTCGTTCTGGAAGATCGGCGTCGCAGGCGGCGTTCGCTATGCCGAAGTCGATCAATCGTACTTCGCCCAAACACGGAACGTCAGCAGCACTTTGAGCGGACAGCTTGACTATTCGCATCGAAACAGCGGATTCGGCCCTACCATGTCGCTGTATGCTTCCTTGCCGCTGAATCAGTGTCTCACTTTCTACACGAAGGGACGGGGGTCGCTGCTGTTTGGGGAAGCCTCGAGCACGCTGTCGGCAGGTGAAGACCTCGATCTGACAACCAGCTACGTCACGAGCAGTTCGACCAGCCGCGACGACCTGTTGACGGTCGGCGAGATTCAACTCGGTCTGGCGTGGGAAAGCTGCTGTCCCACCAACGTTTGGCAGCCCTATGCGACCGTTGCCATGGAAGGGCAGTTCTGGAATGGCGTAGGCAATGCCAGCAGCGAAGAAGGCAATCTCGGCTTCTTTGGTGTGGTTACCTCCGCCGGCGTTCGCTTCTAAGACGCAATCGCCACGCTAAACGCATACAAAGCCTTCGGCTAATCGCCGGAGGCTTTTTTCGTGTACGGAGTCATCTTGAAGGCGGCATGCAGGAATGAGGCTCTGACGCGTTCTGGCGGGCAGCGGGCCTAACGCGGGGATCTGCTTCGATCGATGCCATGTCCGCGCATGATAAAAGCCAGCAAGTCGAAACCTGCTGGCTTTGTGATTGTTGTATTGGCGTTGTAGCGTGGACTAAGCCGACTTGCGAACAACCTTCAGGTCGGGCTTGGCAACCAGCGAGAGGCGAGCCAGGTCGTGATCGACCATGGTTTCGACCAGTTCGCGGAATGGCATCTTCGGCGTCCAGTTCAGTTCGGCCTGGGCTTTGGCTGGATCGGCTAGAAGCAGATCGACCTCCGCAGGACGATAGAACTTTGGATCGATAACGACGTGATCTTCCCAGTTCAAGCCGACTCGCTCGAAGGCGATCTGGACGAAGTCACCCACACGGTAGGTTTCGCCGGTGCCGATCACGTAGTCGACCGGGGCGTCTTGCTGCAGCATCAGCCACATTGCTTCGACGTAGTCGCCGGCAAAGCCCCAGTCGCGGCGGGCTTCGAGATTGCCCAGGCGAACTTCGTTGGCCATGCCCAGCTTGATGCGAGCAACGGCGTCGCTGATCTTGCGGGTCACGAATTCCAGGCCACGGCGAGGCGATTCGTGGTTGAACAAGATACCGCCGCAAGCAAACATGTCGTAGCTTTCGCGGTAGTTGACCGTCATCCAGTGGCCGTAAGCCTTCGCAACGCCATAAGGGCTGCGTGGATGGAACGGAGTTGTTTCACGCTGTGGGGTTTCGTGAACCTTGCCGTACATCTCGCTGCTGCTTGCCTGGTAGAAGCGAATCGAGGTGTCGACCATGCGGATGGCTTCCAGCAGGCGAGTAACGCCCAGGCCGGTGACTTCACCCGTCAAGATTGGCTGATCCCAGCTGCTTCCAACGAAGCTTTGGGCGGCCAGGTTGTAAACTTCGGTCGGTTTGACCTTGGCAATCAGACGCTCCAGTGATGCTTGATCCATCAGGTCGGTGCAGTGCATTTCGACCTGGTCGAGCAGATGCTCAATACGCTGGAACGAGTTGGTGCTGGTGCGGCGATAGCAACCATGGACCTGATAGCCCTTTTCCAGCAGGAGTTCGGCTAAGTACGAACCGTCCTGGCCCGTGATTCCGGTAATGAGCGAGATGTTCGCCATGATTTGTGGTGCTCTTTGTCGTTCTATTTCTCTTAGAAACGGGGGTCCCATCCTTAGGACACGAGAGAATAGCCAATTTCGCGATATCAGAAAATGCCAATCAAGCCCTTACAGACTAGGCTGCTTTCTCGGCGGAATTATGCGCTTTAGAGGTATCTCCGCAGAGCCGACCGACCGTTTCAACCAGCTTCGGAAATACCTGGCTCCAAGGCTCGTTGACGACATCCACTTTCGGTTCTGTGGTCCAACCTTGTTGGCTCTCGAACTGCACGATTTGCCGGCTGAGATCGCCAGGTTCGTCCAGCGAGAAGAAGTGAGCTCCGCTGCCGGCGACCTCGCGGAAGATCGGGATGTCGCTGGCGAACACATGCAGGCCGTGGTGCTGGGCCTCAACAATCGGCAAACCAAATCCTTCCGCCTTCGACGAGAAGAGAAATGCCTTGCTGTTGTCGTAGAGGTAGTTCAGTGTGTTGTCGTCGATATCGCTCAGCAGATGGAGCCGTTTGCCGGACTCGGGGTGGTTGAGAATCCGCTGGATCAGATCTTTGCATTTCCAGCCGATGCGCCCTACCAAGGCCAGCGAAACATCGTGCCCGTCCGCCCACAAGCGGTCGAAGGCATCCAGCAGGTAAGTGTGGTTCTTACGAATCTCGATGGTCGAAACCATTAGATAAGGTGCCTTCGATCGGTCGGCGAACAGGTGCCGCAAGTTGGCTCGCACCTTTTGGGCATCCCCCTTCTTTCGCGGACCGATATCACAACCGAGGCGGACATGTCCGACCTGATTGCGAGAAAGCGGAGAGCCTTGTTCCTGATTGAACAGCCACAGATCGTCTTCGGCGGCCTGAGCGTCACCGACGAGGAAGTCGATGGAATGGAGCAAACGGGTGACCCACTCGGTGAAGTTGATCCGCATCCGTTCGTCGAAGAACTCGGGATGACGAATCGGGATCAGATCGTGGACCATCGCTCCGACGCGGGCACCGTTCTGACGAGCGTCTTGAACGACGTCGAACATGTGCGGTAGATCCCACCAGCCATCCGGCATCAAGATCGCGTCCCCTTCGCCTGGATTCACCGGGACGTGCGGAGGCCGGGTCGATTGGACCCACTCGCGGATCTTGCGATCGATGGTACGGGGATAGAGTAGTTTTTCGAGACGATTGCCGAGGCGATTGAGACGAATTCGATACGGGCTGGTCGGTCCGAACAGGGGCAGCTTCTGCAGCAGTTCCCCTAAATCGAGCTTCGCTTTCCGATAGCCACGGGCCGCACACCAACGATCGACTTCGACAAACTTGCCATCGACCACGATCACCGGCAGGCACTCGACCTGGGTATCGTGCCGCTGGCTAAAAGCGATTGCTTCCTTCGCCAGGCAGCGCGCAACACGCTGAATTCCCGTATCGCTTCCTTGCAAAGCGGTGTGGGTGATGTCAATCAGCAATCGGCGGAGGGGCGAACTCATGGGTGGTACCTGTCCTTGGCATCGCACGCTGGCAACTAGCGTGGAGCGATATTACCAGACTCGATTCGCTTCCCGAACCCCAATCCCCGTCGAAACGCCTTGTTCAGGGGCCTATCCGAGGCGTTCCAGCAGCGACCAGATCATGCGCCCCGACAAAATCGTTGCCAGAACCAGCGAGCACGATCCAATTGAAATGGCGACCACCTTCAGGATCGAGGTGGGCAGGTGAATCGCCAGAAAAAGCATCGCGAATGCTAGCAGTGGAACTCCCAGCACAGTCAGGGCCTGGGCGGTGACAATCAGGCTGACACTCGACATGCCGAGCCAGTTGATTGCAATCGCCACGAGCATGCCAATCGCCAGGCCAGCCACCGTGAACAACTTGACTGGGGCATCGCTGACACTTGCCGAGTAACCAAAGCTGTCGCTTAGTGCCGTTCCACCAATGAGGGCATTCACCAATAGCGAACTAAACGCGCCGGCCGAAATCCCGAGGCAGAACATGATCTTCGCTCTCGGTCCGATCAATGGCTCGAGTTGCATGGCGACATCGGTGATGCTGCTTAGTTGGGTCCCTTTCAGGACCGCCGCCGAGGTAATCATGATGATGAAGCTAATCCCGCCGAGGACTGCGATCCCGGCGATCGAGTCGATGATGCCGTTGGCGAGGTCGTCTTTGGTCCACTTTTTTTCGCGAACTGCGTAAATCTGATAGAAGGCCCCAGCAACAGAAAACGTGGTGCCGAACATCCCCAGCAGCATCACAATGTTCTCGGAAGAATTTCCGCCGGTCGGCATCGAAGGGACCATTCCCTCCAGGATTGATGGAATCGAGGGACTGACGAAAAGCAGGTTCACGACAAAGCCGATAAGCATGAGGCCCACCATCAGCATCATTAACTTCTCGATGAAGCGGTAAGGGGCACTGCTGCCATATAGGGCCCAAACCAATCCGCAGTTCACTAGAACGATCGCGATGAGCGGGATCAACCAGGAACCTTGGACGGTAACGCCTTCGGAAGTCGTTGATTCGGTCGCGATGTTGATCACATCGATGATGGCGAGGTTATTCGTGAACTGGAAGCAGCTTGTGATCAGAAAGAACACGACGCCGATGATGAACGAAACAGGACGTCCCAGGCGAGCGGCGATCTCGGTGAAGGGGGTTCGCTGGTAGCTGGTACCTAGAACGGCCGCAAGAAATACAGTCAATGCCATGAATAGCGAGGCCAGTCCCAGCACCCAGATCATGCTGTAGCCATAGGCGGCACCGACTTTGGAATTCGAGAGAATGCTGCCAGGACCGAGGACCACCGAAGCGACGACGATGGCCGGCCCAATCGCTTTGACGACTCGAAATAGAGAGATTTGGCGTTGGGGTTCCGCTGCCGCTTCAGACATGAGGGACTCGCTTTCAGGCGAAACGAGCAACAGCCATGGGCGATCGGCGGTTGCTCGGGGGAGGGCTAGGATAGGGACTGCATTATCGCCGGCAAAGGGGCGAGATTTCAAAGAGAAAAGTTAACGGTGTTTTCGCCAGGGGCCACGTCCGCAGTCAAGCCAGATTGTCGATCGCTACTGAACTTGGGAGGTAGGAGCGGTTCGACCTGTTGGTTGGGGCCATGGTCGATAACGGCCGAGATCATCACCCGATGCTTACCCAGCGGAATGCCACGGCCATAAGGTCTGGTCTCTGCCACGTAAGTGCCATCTTCTTGGATTTCGGCCGATGCTCGTGGCATGCCTTCGGTCTCTGGGATGAAGGTGATGGTACCAGTCGGCAAAGGCTTTCCTCGATACGTGACTTTACCGGAAACTTCACCCATTTCAGGGCCACGGGGGCTGCAGCCGGTCAGGGCCAGCGTTGCCGAAAGGACCCCCACGGTCCACAAGCTTATAGTTTGATGGTTCATTCGGAAGATCGCCATACAATGGAAATAAGATCGAAAGAGAAGAGCCGGCCACCGGCAGAGAAACCGGTAGCCGGCTGAGGGTTCCTGGTTCGGTTATAGGCTTGGGACCACTTCGCCATGCTGACGCGAAGCAACCGCTTTCAGAATATCGAGGTTCATCGTTTCCGGCAGAAACTTGACGCTGCCATCGCACATGACAAACATCGCCCCGCCTGGGTGATGGCTGCCGAACGGCGTCGAACTGGTGGTGAAGCTACCGAAATAGTTGATCGGAAACTGGACCATCTTGTGATCGATCATCAGCCACTCGGTAGCGTTGTATCGGTACGACCCCCAGGTCCATGGCTTCAAGCCACCAAAGCCGGTGACCATATTCGACGGCCAGTTTTGCGAGCTGGAGGTTTCGCCCAGCAAGAAGGTGTTCGTGGTGCCGTCGGTGATGTCGGCGAAACGAGTTCGGCTTTCGGGATAGAAGATACCGGAAGACGAATAGCCGACGCGTCCGGCAGTGGTCGCGTTGTGATAGTCGAGATCGTAAGAGCCGCCATTGCCGCGGTAATGCAGCGAACCTTGTAGGTGCTGATAAGGATGATTGGTGTTGCCCGTCTGATCGGAGGCAAGCTCCCCCTGAGGCGACGATGGGCAACTGATATTCGGAACGGCTCCCCAGATCGGATTGTCCATGTCGTCGTAGCGATAGCTGCTACGTGTGACTAGGTAATCTTTGTTGAGCGATTCCATCGCTTCGTAGCGGGCATCTTGTTCGATGAAAGGGAACAAACGGGGAACCCAGCCCATCGGATAGGCCTTCGCCGTCTGCATCCCGCCGGTCATGAAGCGACCATGGGTGTCGTGATAGTTATGGAAGGCCAGCCCCAACTGCTTCATGTGGTTGCTGCACTGAATACGACGGGCAGCTTCCCGGGCCTGTTGCACGGCCGGCAACAGCAAGGCAATCAGCACACCGATGATGGCAATCACTACTAACAATTCAACCAGCGTAAATCCGCGATTCTGTTTCATCGAAAGGCCTTTAAAAGGAAAAGAAGAGATAATGAATGGGAACCGCCTGACAAGGTGATACCAGCTGATATCACCCAGGCCAAAAAAACTCCGAATGATGGGGCCGGAAGGGAACTCGACATCTTTTCGCCTCGAGCAGCACGCGGCCCCACAGGGATGAGGCGGTGTGATGCAAAGCTTGCGCCGATAATGTCCATTTGTTGCATCGATGGGGTGGTTTATCGCGAAACCGTGAAGGTCCACGCTCGAAACCATCCGAAGATGGGGGATCGATCTGCGAAAAAGCTCGTTGGCATTGCACAGCAATTGCTCGATTCAAGAAATCAATCGCTCAAAAATTGGGCTGATATTTCTTGCTTCTTCGCATCGCAACAGTCAAAATGATATCAGCTGACATCAGGCTGGCAAACAGAAAAGCGAAGCGAACGTCCGGATTTCCCGGAATGCTGACAAATGATGTCCTGATTGGGGGAGGCAGACCTCCTTCTCAAGAGAATACGAGCATCCCTTACAATGCACAAACTCACGCCAGGACGATTCGATCATTATCGGTTGACATCACCTTCGAGTGTGTCAAGATGATGTCACGAGGCATCATTGCGCTGCTTCAAACCATCAAATACAAGTAGGACGCTGAAGGCAAGCGATGGAAATACAAG
This sequence comes from Bremerella cremea, assembly GCF_039541315.1. GTDB lineage: Bacteria > Planctomycetota > Planctomycetia > Pirellulales > Pirellulaceae > Bremerella > Bremerella cremea. The sequence continues at coordinate 363,304 of NZ_BAABFZ010000004.1, forward strand.
TTCTGGAAGATGCGAAGAATTTAGGCCTGGCAGCCGCTCGGCAAGGAGCCGAAGCCATTCGTCAGGCAATTGCCCAGCGTGGATCGGCGAACATCATTGTCGCGACAGGGGCTTCGCAGTTTGAAACCTTGGCGGCGTTGATTGTTGAGCCTGATATCGACTGGAGCCGCGTGACCGGTTTTCATCTGGATGAATACCTGGGAATTAACGATCAGCATCCAGCCTCGTTTGTTCGCTACCTGCGAGAACGATTCGTGCAGCGTGTCTCGCTTAAGCAGTTTTACTATGTGGATGGCATGTCAGAGTCGCCACGAGAAATGTGCGATCAACTGGGGGCGATCATCACGGATCATCCGATCGATGTTGCCTTCGTCGGGATCGGGGAGAACGGTCACCTGGCGTTCAACGATCCTCCGGCCGACTTCGAGACCGAAACGCCTTATCTGGTTGTCGAGCTGGATGAAGCTTGTCGCCAGCAGCAAGCAGGCGAAGGCTGGTTCGCATCGATCGACGACGTGCCGAAACAGGCCATCAGCATGTCTTGCCGCCAGATCCTGAAAACCAAGACGATCATCTGTAGTGTCCCGGATCAACGCAAAGCGCAAGCGGTACGTAATAGCCTGCAGGGCTCGGTGACTCCGGACGTGCCTGCTTCTATTTTGCAGACGCATGGCAATACTTGGATGTATCTGGATAATGCCTCCGCTTCACTCCTTAGCCCTTCCCCGCTCTCCTGATATCCCACCGGAATCCAGCATGTCGCGCGCGAAATTCATCGATGTTCAAATCAACGGCTATTACGGCGTTGATTTCAATCAGGACGATATCTCTGAGGAAGACTTACAGGCAGCCTGCCTGGGCCTCGAGCGAGATAACGTGGAAAGCGTGTTGATCACGATCATCACCGACGACGTCGCTCGGATGTCGGCTCGTATCGCACGGATCACCCAGTTGCGAGCGAACGATCCGCTGTTACAGCGGATGATTGCCGGATTCCATGTGGAAGGTCCATTCATCAGTACTGAACCTGGTTATGTCGGCGCTCATCCGGTGACCGCTGCCTGTCAGGCGACATGGGATAAGACCGCCCCGCTGCTTGAGGCAGGCGAAGGACTCGTTCGCGTGTTTACCTTGGCACCCGAGCAAGACGTCGATCAGTTGGTGACGCGTCGTCTGGTCGATGAAGACGTGATCGTTTCCGCAGGGCATACCAACGCGACACTCGATCAGTTGGATGCTTCGCTGGATGCTGGTTTGTCGATGTTCACGCACCTGGGGAATGGTTGCCCTCGGCTGATGGATCGTCACGACAACATCATTCAACGGGCCTTGAGTCGGTCTGATCGATTGCACTTTGGTTTTATTGCGGATGGGGCCCATGTCCCCTTCTTCGCGTTGAAGAACTACCTGGAAATCGTCGGCCTGGAACGGGCCTTCGTCGTATCCGATGCGATCGCCGCCGCAGGTTGTGGTCCGGGTGTCTATGCCTTGGGCGACCAAGAGGTCACCGTAGGCGAAGATGGAGTCCCTCGTGCGGAAGACGATAGTCACCTGGTCGGCTCGGCCACTACGATGCAGCAAATGGCCAAGAACCTGCGGTTCCATCTTGGACTGACCACTTCACAGGTCGAGTCACTGACTCGCGTCAATCCGCTTCAGTTCCTGGGGCTGTATATGCCCCCTGCCCCGCTACGCGTCAAAGTCCCTTCGCAGAATGGTGGTCATCAAGCGACGACCACTTAGCTCGATTCGCGAACGACCAGTTTCGGGCGAATGACCCGAAGCTTCTTCGCCGGGGTCAGCGTTCCGGCGAGCGATTCTTCCACCAAATCGAGTGCCTGCTTGGCGTACTCGGCATGGCATTGGTCGATAGTGGTAAGCCCTGGCTCGATCACGTCGGCAATGTCCAGGTTGTCGTAGCCCGTCACGGCAACATCTTTCGGCACTGCATATCCGTGTCGCTGTAGCCCTTGAATGATGCGCACGGCCCATTCGTCATTCGAAGCGATGATGGCGTCCGCCCCGTTCTTCACGACCAGCTTTTGAATACAGTCGTCGATCGCTTCACGCGATGGCTTTTGGGTCGCCTCGGGGTTGGTCCAGATCAGGGAACTCGACGAGGCCAGCTTGCGACGTTTGACGTTCTCTTTCCAGGCCTCGCTGCGGATCGACATCAAATGGTCCGTAGGGGACCAAAGCTGGATCGCAATCTTTTCACGTCCGCGATCGGCCAGATGGTCTACCAGTTGTTCGATCGCCGAAGAGGTTTCGACACGAACGCAGGCCTGCGTCTTCAAGATCGGGCTCGAGTGCAGAATGATGTGCTCGCGATTGCGAAACACCTTCTTCAGTTTCGGACGGATGTCTTGCATCACGTCGAACATGCACAGAATGGCATCCATTCCGTGATCGATGAAGTCGTCCAGGTAGGTTTTAATTTCGTCCGGATCGTGATGCACCTGGCCAATCATCAAGCGATAACCGCGTGTATGGGCTTCCGCTTCGATCGCTGCCAGGCGAGCCGAGAAGACCGCCATGTTCACCGTGTCGAGGATCACGCCCACAATCTTGGTCGGCATGCCACGCAGTCGCTGAGCGGCCCGGTTGGGGCGATAGTCCAGTTCGGCCGCAATCTTCAAAACCTTTTCGCGGGTCGCTTCCGAAACGCGAACGCAGTCCGCTCCCGAGTTGTTCAAGATGTGTCCGACGGCCGCGCGGCTTACGCCCGCCTTGTTGGCAATATCAAGCAGTCGGACTTTTCTCGGTTCATCGGTCATGAGTCTTCGTTCATCCGCGAGGCCCAGCCGCTTCCCGCTAAGGACACGAAGCTACTGGTTAGTAAGGTGCAGGTCTGGCTCTCCAGAATACGGAAAGCCCCTACGCCTTATCAAGTCCCGCAGGCTGAACGAAGTAGTTTCGACTAAACCAATTCCGGCACCACGTAGGGTGCCCGGTATTCCCGTTTGAGGAGGCCGTTGGCGGCTTCGCTCTGCGGGAACGACTCGGTTTTCGGGGCGATCGCCAGCGTCGGGCCGAATTCAACCTGGGCCGAGGCCAGATCGACTCCGTTCGCTTCGAGGTGGGACTCCATTCGTTTCGCAGCTTCCTGAACGAGCGGTTGATCTTGCAATTGATCGTTCAAAGATGAGAGCGAAACTGACTCGCCCAGGCGGTGCGAGATATTCCCCAGGTGGCACAACGCGGTCGAAAGGTGCCCGGTGCGAACGTCGCAGTTCAGCTCGCTGGCGTTTCGCGATCGAACCGCTTTCACGAAGTTCTCGCGATGAAGTTGACGCCCTCCATCGCTACCTGTGTTGCCGGTGATCTCGCGAATGACCTTACCGTCGGGATCGATCACCTTGCCGGTATCGAAGCCGACATAAGTCGCGTCTTCCCCTTCGACAACGATCCCGTAGCTGATGTCCATGTACTTACAGGTATCCTTCTTGCCGGTCGCGGTGGGTAAATCGCGGATCTCGAATGTGATTGGGGCCTTGGCATATTCGTATCGCAGAATATGCGTGTTCGGAGTCTGACCGTTGTCGTCCCAGACATAGCGACCGCCGACGCTGCTTACTGCGGTCGGAAATTCTTCAGCGCCGATCGACCAGCGGCAGAGGTCGAGAATGTGCGGGCCGTTGTTGCCAAGTTCTGCGTTGCCATAATCCCAGAACCAGTGCCAGTCGTAGTGGTACTTGGCTCGTTCCAGTTTGGTTGGAGCTGGGCCGCACCACATATCATGATTGACGGTGGCAGGTGGTTTGAGGGTTCCGGTTGGCTTGCCGATCGAATCGCGGCGAGTCAGATAGACCCCTTTGACCTGCTTCACTTTACCGAGGGCACCTGCCTGAACTTCCTGGAAGAAGTCTTGCAGGTGGGTAAAGCTGCGACGCTGGATACCGACTTGCACGATACGCTCGTACTTGTCGGCCGCCTTTTTCATTTGGCCAGCTTCCCAGATGTTGTGCGAGCAAGGCTTTTCGGTGTAGACATCTTTGCCTGCCTGGCAGCCCCACACGGTGCCCAAGGCATGCCAATGATTTGGAATCGCCAAAACGACCGCATCGACATCTGGATCGTCCAATACCCGACGCATGTCGTTGTAGGTCTTCAGCTTCTGCTGGAACTTCTTTTGGTGCTCTTCGGCACGTTGACCGAGAACCGCACTATCGACATCACATGCCCCCACGACGCGTACGCCCGAGATCTGAGAGAAGCCGTTGAGGTGGGTTCGGCCGATACCGTTCACACCTACCACGACGACGCGAAGTTCGTCGTTGGCGGCAGCGAAGCTGGGACGTGACGTCAACGTGGTCATCGCAGTGGCGGAAGCGGCAGCCAGGAAGGAGCGTCGATTCAATTGCGTCATAGGGAAAACCTTGTGCGGTGGATCAGTTGTTTTAAGGGAGAACCGGCAAGCGAATCGACCTGATTATTTCAGCAGCGGAGCCATGGAAATCGCTTCGCCATTGGCGTCACGGCTTTGGTCCGCGGCGGTCATAAAGGCGATGATTTCCAGCGTTTGTTCTGGGGCAATTGGTGGCTGCTTCGTTTCAAAGAACTTGAGGATCTCGACCACCAGCAGGTCGTACTTGGCTTTGATCTTGGTGAGCTGGATGTCTTTCTTTCCGAACACGACGACGCCGTAACCATACGAGCCATCGCGAATTCCACGGAACGTACCGACACGGCCATCGGCCCAGACGCCGGTCACGACTTCGACACCTTCGACCTTGGTCCGCTGGACGGTCTGACAGCCTGGACCCATAACGGTGAACAGCGTCTCGACGCCGTGGATCCCATACCAGAACAGGTCGGGATGTGTGGGATCGGTCTTGCTGGGGCTATAGGCGACGCAGCCGACGACATCATCCTTGTTGATGTCGATTACTTCCTGACAGTAACGGAGAGTCGATGCCGAGAAAAAAGGCGTGCCTGTCTTTTTCGAAAGGGTGATCAGTTGTTTCGTTTCTTCGAGCGACGCGGTCAGCGGCTTATCGATGAAAACCGGAATCCCTGCTTCGAGTACGGGCGTCGCTTGCTGCAAATGAATACGACCGTCGACGCTGTTGATGATGACCGCATCGACCTTCTTCAGCAGTGCGTCGATCGAAGGAACGATCTCGATTCCCATCTGCTCGATCTGCTTGGTAAACCCTTCGATGCGATCGGTACTTGTCGAAAGGTCGGGACTTCCGCCTGGATATGCGGCAACCACTTTGGCTTTGGCCAGCGAGGCCGGGGCGTTATCGGCGTTGATCGTTTTGCTGAAGGCAACCGCGTGCGAGCTATCTAAGCCAATTAATCCAATCCGGATGGGATCGGCAGCTTCAGCAGAAGTCAGGCAAGACAGAAGTAACAGCAAGCCAAGAGCGAGCGACCAGGTTTTCACGAGCACGACCTTTGCGGAATTTCGGTGAGAGCGAAGGGAAGGAAGTTTCGGGATGTGTTGATGCAACGGCCTCAAGATACCACGTGACATCATTCGGGTAAAGCTTTTTCTTTGGGACCCGATTGGGGATTCGCTCAACCACAGACAGGGCAGCAGATTACGGCTTGATTCACCCCTCGGAAAAGACCTACTCGCGACCTCGGTGAAACCCCTCTGTCGCATGCCAATGCCAGCATGCCAGGTGATAGCACATGGCGTGCTCAACGGGTTTGATCGTGCAAACTTACACTGCTTGCGGGAAGTCGCCGCTTTTTCCCTGACAGAGTCGACGAAAAACCTGAGGAAGCGCTAGTGATTTCGTCGATGGCATCCCGCGTACAGATTAGATCCTCACTTCTCGCATTACCCATTCAGGCGAGTCGGACTATATGGCGGCAGGCATGCGAAATCTTCTCTCTGGTTCGGTGGCGGCATTTCTAATTTTGACTTCGATCACGACGGCATCAGCCCAAGGGATCGCGGTGACGGGCGTTGGCCCGGTGAATCGTTCGATGGGCGGAGCTGGTACGGCGGCTCCTCTCGATGCGATTGGTGCCCTGCACTGGAACCCAGCTTCGATTAGCTATCTCGAACACGACGAAGTCTCGTTCGGCATGGAAGGGCTGCTGGCCGATATTGAACTTTCTTCGACGGTAGGTGGCTCCACGCATACCACCAATGGTGAAGCGGGCGTCGCCGTGATTCCATCAGTTGGTTGGGTCGATCACCTGGAAGGCACGCCGATCACAATCGGAATGGGTGTGTATGGGATCGGCGGTTTTCGCAACAACATGCCAATGGATGCGAGCAATCCACTGTTGGCTTCAGGCCCGGTTTTCGCCGACGCAGAAATCATGCAGATCGCACCGACGATCTCGATGCAACTTGGCGAACGCTGGTCGGTCGGAATCGCGCCGACGATCACTGCCGCTCGTATGATGTTCGATCCGCTCGGTCCTTCGGCAATCACGCCCACCGCGACCGCTGGTTCTGGTAACCGCGTTCACTGGGGCGGTGGTATCCAGGGTGGTGTTTACTACGCGAGTCCGAACTGCTGGCGAGCTGGTTTTACGGTGAAGAGTCCGCAGTGGTTTGAAGAGTTCCGTTTCTTCACTTCGTCCGGCGTCGTGGGCTTCGATCTCGATTACCCACTGATCCTCTCCGGCGGTCTGGCTTACTACGGCTGGGAGCGATGGGTTTTTGCCGCCGATGTGCGTTATTTCGATTATGCCAATACGGCCGGTTTTAAGGACCTCGGTTGGCAAAGCGTCTTCGCAGGGGCAATCGGCGCTCAGTACCAATTGACCGATCTATGGAAGCTGCGTGCCGGTTATAACTTCAACCAGAACCCGATTGGTTCGGAAGACGTGTTCACGAACATCGCCAGCCCATTGATCCAGACACATAACATCGCCTTGGGGGCTGGCTGTCTGCTAACCGACAACGTCGAGCTCAACCTGGCCTATGTCTACCTGGTGAACTCGGAAGTTTCGGGGCCACTGCCGTCGCCTCCGTTCGGTGCCAACGACACGATGTCGCACCGCATCAATGCCCATTCGCTGCTCTTGGGCGTCCAGATTCGCTACTAGTGAAACCGGAGTCTGTTGCGTCATTCGCGCGGAACTCATAAGCGGTTACTTAAGTAATCGCATGGATTTACGGCAAATATGCTCGAATTGCCATCGAATTGCGTATCATTTTGACCCTCGGGAAAATGTAACCTATCTTTCGGAAGATATCCGGAATTTTGCACGCCAGCTCTTATCGGTGCACAGGTTTTATCCCGGGGAGACTGCGAATGAATTGGCAATCAATGCCCACTTTTTCTACTGACCAGTCCATCAATTGGGAATCATTGACGTCCCGTTGTATTGGCCGAATCGATCTGGTTGAAAAAGCATTGGATCGATTCCAGCAGACCTTGGTGGGCGATCTGGAAGCACTCGAAGCTGCGGCAGACGAGCAAAATGCGGAAGAAGTTGCGAGAATAGCGCATCGAATCAAGGGAACTTCATTAACGGTTTCCGCAGACCGCCTGGCCGAGTTTGCGACGAAACTTGAGCAGAAGGCGGAAGGGAGTCTGCAAGACGTCGACGGATCGCTTTCAGATATTCGCGAAGAGTATGGTCGTTTGACGGACATCATCTCGCAGCGACGAGTAGGGGACCGCCGATGATCATCCATGACCGAGACACAACGCAAGCTCCCATTTTATTGGTAGACGACGATCCGGCATGTCTTGGCATGCTACGGGACGTTCTCGAAGCGTTGGGTATTCCGGTCCTGACTGCCAGCGACGGAAACGAAGCGCTGGAGATGATCTGCCAAGGTGACATTCGCATTGTATTGTCCGACTGGCAAATGCCAGGTATGTCCGGCGTAGAACTTTGCCGCCGCGTACGACAACGCCCTCTCAGCGGTTACGTCTATTTCATTCTACTGACCTCGCTCGATCGCAAACACAATCTGGTCAGTGGTCTTCGAGCAGGTGCCGACGACTTCATCAACAAGCCATTCGACCCAGAAGAACTCCATATCCGGCTCCGCACCGCGAACCGCATTGTGTCGCTGGAAAGCCGAAACGTCATCATCTTTGCGTTGGCCAAGCTCGCGGAATCTCGCGATCCTGAAACAGGCGCTCACCTCGAACGGATGCGAGAATACTCCCGTCTGTTGGCCGAAGATCTCGCGAGCCAGCCCAAGTACGCCGACATCGTCGATGCTGACTATGTCCGTACGATCTACCTGACCAGTCCGCTGCATGACATCGGCAAGGTAGGCATTCCCGATCATGTGTTGCTGAAGCCAGGCCGATTGACGCCGGAAGAATTCGAGATCATGAAGCAGCACACGCTTGTAGGCTTCCACACGCTGGATGCTGCCGTCCGCGAGCAGCCAGAAGCGGCTTACCTGCGATTTGCTCGAGACATCGCCGCATCGCATCACGAGAAGTGGGATGGCAGTGGCTATCCGCACGGCCTCAAGGGGGAAGAGATTCCGCTGTGCGGCCGCATCGTTGCAGTGGCGGACGTTTACGACGCCCTGACCACTGCTCGCGTTTACAAAGATGCCTTCTCACATGAAAAGGCTTGTGCGATTATCCGCGAGGGAAGTGGATCCCATTTCGACCCCGATATCGTTGAGGCGTTCTTCCGTCACGAGGAAGAAATCGTCAACATCAATCAGCGTCTGAACGATGCACTCGAATATGCCAGTCTTCCAGAGATGGCACCCGGAGTGAGCATTCCGGCAGGGACCTGTTCCGCCGCGAACTAGGTTTTAGTTCTCGACGATCTGACCGTTCTTCGCGATCCGAGTATTCTTCGCACGTGCCGAGCGTGGCATTTCAGCCAGGTCGATACGACGAATGCAATCCGGAGCACTGCGGCTCACGTAGTTGACAATGATGCCCGTACGATCACGGGTCAGTACCATCTTGTCGGTATTAAAACCGGCTTGTTGGTATACGTTCAAGACATCATCTACGGTTCGCTGATAGAAGAACCAATCGAGATGCCATTGATACGGCGTCTCGTCATACTGTTCGGTATCTTTGAAGGCGATGACCAGGCAGCCCCCTTCATTTAGCGATTCACCAAGACCGGCGAAGATGCCGACCAGGTGCTCATCGGTCAGGTAGTCGGCCAAGCCAACACTGTAGATGATATCGAACGTACCGAAGTTCTTCTTGGTCGCTTCCGAGTTCCGCGCACGCATCGCGTTGTAACGGACCGGTTTGAGCGTTGTCGATGGCGGGAGTTGCGAGGCAACTGTGGCTTCGATGTATTCAAGCGCGACGGGATCGTTGTCCATGGCGATCACTTCGATGTTACGACCGGCATATTCCGGCCAATCGAGAAATTCGCGACATGGACCGCAAGCGATATCGAGGATACGAAGATCGCCCTCGCGAGATCCGATTTCATTTTCCAAATACTCACGGACAAGGTCTTTACGACCACGTACCGCGTTGGCCAATGGAAGTTCGGAAATACAGAGGTCGATGTAGGCACCTAAACCTCGAGCAGGAGTGGCTTCTTCGTATAGTTTGACCAGCATCTCGTAGTCGCCAGCAAAGCCACTAGGCTTCGTGCGAGCACGATTACCGATCCAACTAAGCGAGAACCACGGATTGGTCTCCTCACGGAAACGCGCCTGAACTTCCTTGATCAATTCAGGATCGTCTTCGTGGGCGCATTCGAAATTGCGACAAGCGGTTTGAGATTGTTGAAATGCGGCAAGCGTTCGCTTGTGAAACTCATCTCCACGTTGCGGGATTGCATCCTTGTCAATCTCGCTTTCAAGTTGAGCAAGCTGTTGCTTGAATTCCGCCACGTCCTTTGAAAAGAATTCGATCACGCTAGGTAATCGAGACGAGCTCGACTCGTTCGGCTGAATCATGGCAAATACCCAGAAAATCAGGTGTCCAATTGGGCAGATAAGGTCGCACGTGAATTGGTACGACGCGACTCGAGTATTTATCAGAATGGTCCTGTTGCAGGAAATCAACCAAGAAACGTAGCAATTAGACATAAGGGGGGGTGTGCTTGCGTAAGATTCGCCAATTACGTGCCCCTTATGACCCATAAGTAATGCGCGTCTTGCGCTTAACGCGTGATCTTAGAAGCGGGCGCATGGGGGCAAGCTAAGTTTCCAGTGTTTCAGCGCACCGATCTGCGCCTACTTATGTGGAGGGGGCAACCAATCGCTCCATCTACTAATCAAGGGCATACATGATGTCAGGCAGGGAGCTTCCCAGGCCGCATGAGTCCTTCATGTATTACCTGCAATTAATAACGATAAGAACACATGGTGGACCGAGAACCAGGTGACGTGGCCGACGCATTCAAACCAAAGTTGAATGTCGCTGAGGAGATCAGTTCGCGCTACGAGATCAACGCAGCGAGCGGTGAGCCTACGTATGGTCAGACCTTCTGGGGAATCGACAAGGCGAACGGCCAACTTGTTGAGATCCGCTCAGTAAATCTTTCTTCCATGTCCAGCGGAACGCGGGCTCGTGTCGAGTTTGAAGCCGCAATCCGTCGCGATCATCATAACGAGCAGCTTGTTCCCATTCTGAACTTCTTGCGCAGTGACGATGATTTCTATATTGTGATGCCGCGCGAAGATCGAAAGACCCTCTCGCAAGTTCTGACGGAAGAGCCTCTTTCGATTAACGAAGTCCTACAGATTGGTAAGGACCTCTTTACCGCGCTCGACTCGTTGCATCGTCGTGGTTCATTGCACCGCGACGTGATGCCTTCCAGTATGGTGGTGACCGTGGATTCTCGCGATGATGCGAAAATCACAGGGATCAAACTGGGTGGATTCGGAATTGTGAAACGTTTTCATCCAGATCAACTCTGGGGTGAACGTGAGTGTGAGACGGTTTCGTACATGTCGCCGGAGGAAGCCGGTTCGATCGATGCGGACGTGGGACCTCCGTCCGATTTATATGCGGGTGGGATCTTGTTATTCCGCTTGTTAGCAGGACGCTTGCCATTTCTGGGAAAGGGGGCTGGTGAGATTCTATTTGAACATCTCACGGCGCCGGTGCCTGACTTGCCGAGTATCAATGCAGAAGTGTCGCGTGACCTGGACGAGCTTGTTCAGCGTCTGCTACGCAAGGATCCACGCGATCGCTACCAGTTGGCCAGTGCAGTCGTGGCGGACCTGTTGGCGATTGAAGAAGCCTTACAAACGGGAGGCGATGGATCGCACATCACCATCGGTTCAAGTGATCGTCGCTGCACACTGACCGAGCCCGCCTTCGTCGCGCGTGACGAAGAACTGAATCAACTCAACAACTTCATCAAAGAGACTCGCCAGGGCAATGCCTCGGTGATCCTGGTGGAAGGCGAGTCAGGTGTCGGCAAAAGCCGTTTGATGGTCGAAGCGGTCCGTGTCGCCCGTCGTAATGGCAATTGGGTGTTGCGAGGTCAAGCGACTACCAATGTCGGCCAGAGGCCTTATCGAATGCTCGAGGGGATCGTGGATGGATTCCTTTCGATGGCCCAAAAAGATGCCTCTTTATTGCATCGCGTGCGGGAGCAGGTCGGCGACATGGTCGACGCCTTGTGTGCGGCGTTGCCTTCGCTCGGGAGTGCCTTGCGGCCCAGCGAACGGCTGACGGAAAAGTCTCCGGCAGCATTTGGTGAAAACCGAACGATCGACTCCTTGATCAAGTTTCTGGGAGCCCTGGGAAGTCGCGAACGTCCTGCGATTATTATTCTGGACGACTGCCAATGGGCAGACGGTCTAACGCACAATTTAATTCGACGGTGGCACACGCAGCCGCGCAACTCCAAGCGGCATAGCTCGCTGGTCTGCTCGTTCCGGACCGAAGAGGTGGACGAGAATCACTCGTTGCGTGCGATCCCACGGTGCCCACAAATCGCACTCAAGCCACTCCGCTCGGAAGAGATCAAACAACTCGCTGAGTCGATGGCAGGCTCGCTGCCCGATGAAGCGATTGAGGTTGTCACGCGTCTGGCTGGTGGTAGCCCGTTCATGGCGTCAGCGGTCGTTCGCGGCCTGGTTGAATCGGGAGCGTTGGAATCTGGCGAAGGTTGCTGGAAAGTCGATCTGCAGCGACTGAACGATATTCAATCTTCGCAGGAAGCGGCATCGTTTCTCACTCATCGAATCGAGATGCTACCTGCCGAGACGATCAATCTACTCTCGGTCGGTGCCTTGGTGGGCAAAGAATTCAGCCTCGATATCGCTTCGTCCCTCACACGGATGAGTGTTCCTGAAGCGGTCGCTGCGCTGTTGCATGCTCGCGATCGTAACTTGATCTGGGAGCGAGCCGACGGCGGACAGTTTGTTTTTGTTCACGACAAGATCCGCAGTTCGTTGCTCGACCGGCTCGACCCGCACGAACAACGACAGTTGCACCTGCGGGCCGCCTTGCATTTGCAAGAGCAGCATCCAGGACGCGTTTCTGAAATCGCCTATCACCTCGACGAAGCTGGCGCGGCCGAAACCGCGCTGGGATATGCCCTGCAGGCCGCCGAACAGGCACGCAGCCAGTTCTCGCTGGAAATTGCAGAAAAGCAATATCGCATCGCTCAACGTGGTGCCCAGAATCAATCGAAGTCGATTCGCTTCCGTATTGCGGAAGGTTTGGGTGATGCGTTGATGTTGCGAGGGCAATATCCGGAAGCCGCGCCACAATTCGAACTGGCGGCGGAACTGGCTGAAGGTGATCTCGATCGCGCGAAGATCCAAAGCAAACTCGCCGAACTCTCCTTCAAACGTGGCGACATGGAGGCCGCGACGAAAGGGTTTGAAACGGCGCTACGATCTCTCGGTTGTCTTGTGCCACGGAACCGCGTGTTGGTGGTCGTGTTGTTGATGTGGGAAGCTCTCAAGCAGGTCATGCATACCTGTTTTCCGGGCTTCTTCCTGCAGCGGAAGCGACGTCCGCCAAATGACTCAGAACGGCTGGCCATTCAGCTGTTTGCTCTTTTGACACATGGTTGCTGGTATTGTCGTAGCAAAGTCGAGTGTCTTCTGGCTCACTTGCGTGGTTTGAATTATGCAGAAGACTTTTTGCCAAGCCCCGAGCTCGCGAGTGCCTATTCGTTGCATGCTCCGGTGGTTTGCCTGGTCCCGTTGTTCAAGCGGGCGATCTGGTACGCTCGACGGTCTCTGGAGCTTCGACGCGGCTTCAACGACGTGTGGGGGCAGGGCCAATCATTGAACTACTATGCGTGTGCTCTGTATGCTGCTGGCAACTATCGAGAGTGCATCGAGAAAGGGCGTGAGTCGATCCAGCTTCTGGAGCGTACCGGCGACTATTGGCAAGTGCATATTGCGCGCTACCAGGTTGCGGCATCGCTTTACCATCTTGGCAACTTCCGCGAAGCAATCGCCGAAGCGCAGAACAATCATCGATCCGGGATCGAACTGGGCGACGAACAGGCCTCCGGGATTATTCTCGATGTCTGGGTCCGAGCGACGCGTGGTGATATTCCCGATTCGCTGTTCGAGGCAGAACTCGAGCGAACCCGTCACGATGCCCAGGGAAAGACGCAGCTCTATTTCGCGGTGGGTGTGCGCGATCTTTACCAAGGCAAATTGAATTCGGCGATCACGGCATTGGAAACTGCTGTCGAAACCGCCAAGGTCGCAGGTATCGAGAATGCCTACACGGCCCCTGCCCTTGCCTGGTTGGCAACGGCCTTCCGAATGCAGGCCGAGACAACGCCACCGCATGCTCCGCACTTGCGAAACGCCATGCTTCAAAATGCGGAGCGGACAGCCAGGCGAGCGATTCGTGCTGCCAAAGTGTGCCCGAACGATTTGCCACGAGCAATTCGGGAGAGGGCCCTGGTGGCCGCGATGCGCGGAAACTATCGCACGTCGCGAAAGTTGTTCGATCAGTGCCTGGCGATAACGACGCAACTCGAGGCTATGTACGAACAAGCCGTTACCCTTTGGCATCGTAGCCAGGTGGGGCTCTCGGCAAACTGGCAAAACGCGCGAAACGACGAACGGGAAGCACAACGCCTCTTCGACGAACTAACCATCGAAGACGATCGGGCCAATCCTCGCGAAGGGGAGCTGGCAACGTTGTCTCTGGTCGATCGATTCGACACGGTGCTACATGTGGGGCGCCGGATCGCTTCCGCACTCACGACCGAAAAGATCTATGAAGAGTCGTGCGGTGGGGCAACCCGTTTGCTCCGCGGCGAGAACAGTCTGCTGCTGGAATTCGACCGCGATGATGATCAGGCTCGGCCAACAATCAAGATGGGCGTGCCGGAGGTGACCTACGATCAGAAGAACCTGCAACTGGCGATCGATGCCGGTCATGCGATGGCATTTGTCGAGTCAGGCATCGATGGTGCCATGCATCGCGAAACGGCTGCCAGCCGGTCGACGATTTACATTCCCATCTTTGTCCGCAATCGCCTTGCTGCCTGTTTGTATGTCGAGCATGCGCAGGTCGTCGGTCTGTTCGGCTCGGACGAAGAACGCCTGGCCGACTTTGTCGGAACCATCGCGGGAGCTGCCCTCGAGAATGCTCAAGGCTTCCAGGATCTGACGCGTCTGAATACGACACTCGAACAACGTATCGCCGAACGAACCGCGGCAGCTGTCTCGCGAGCGGCAGAACTGGCACGGTCGAATCTCCAGTTGGAGCGGACGGCCAAAGAACTGCGCAAGACCGAAGAAGAACTGCGAGTTGCTAAGGTCGCCGCCGAAACGGCCAACGAGGCCAAGAGCCGCTTCCTGGCGACCATGAGTCACGAGATCCGCACACCACTCAACGGGATTCTCGGTATGACCGAGTTGGCCTTGCGGACCGAGTTGACCTCGCAGCAACGCAACTGTCTGACCGTGATCAATCAGTCGGGTGAGAGCCTCTTGAACTTGCTGAACGATGTCCTCGATATCTCGAAGATCGAGGCAGGCAAGATGGAACTCGAAGCAATTCCGATGGATCCACAGATGGTGGTTAGTTCGTCGGTTCGTCTTTTGGCGGTCAACGCGGCGAACAAGGGGATCGAATTACTTTGTCGTACGGGCCCCGAGGTTCCAGCATTGGTCGAGGGAGACCCGTGCCGCTTACGACAGGTAATCTTCAACCTGGTTGGCAACGCCATCAAGTTCACCGAAAAAGGAGAAGTGCTGGTCGACTGCCGCATCGATGGGATCGGTAAGCAGCGACAGATACACTTCGCCGTGCGAGACTCTGGCCCAGGCATTCCGCCGGAAAAGCAAGCGGCAATCTTCGAAGCGTTCGAGCAAAGTGATAGCTCGACGACCCGTCGCTACGGCGGTACCGGGCTCGGTCTGGCGATCTCTTCGCAGATTGTCAGCTTGATGAACGGCAAAGTTTGGGTCGAAAGCGAAGTCGGCGTGGGAAGTACGTTCCATGTGACTATTCCGATCAAACAGGTCCAAGAAGAAGCAACACCGCAAGCACCCGTGCTCGAGGGGCGACGGATTCAAATTATCTCGGAAAATCAAACCGCTCGTAACTTGTACCAAGAGATTCTCTCGGGTGCCGGTGCTACATGCGAGGTGACGACGTTAGACGAAGCGTTTGCCGCTGTCGTTGACGACGACGAAACGGAACGTAGCGATTTGCCATTCGTGCTGCTCGATTGGAACAGTGGATCAGAGACCTTGGCGCAGTGGTTCATCAAGCCTGACTCGGTCGACTTGTTCAAGTTGCCGCACGTCGTGCTGATTCCGCCAACGGGCGTGCCGGATGGAATCGATCATTGTGCAATGGCGACCTTGTCGAAGCCTGCTTCCAGCGAAGAATTGATTAGTGCCATTCTCGCCGCCATTGATTCAGTGCCGTCTGAAGATCGTGCGAGTGTTCCGACGACGCCCACCTGCGAGCGTTCGCTGCACATCTTGCTGGCAGACGACGCTCCAGTGAATCAGGAAGTCGCATCCGGAATCCTGGAACTGTTCGGGCACACCTGTGAAGTGGCTAGTACCGGGCGGGAAGCACTTGAACGCTACCAGGAAGGAAAGTTCGATCTCGTGCTGATGGATCTCGAAATGCCAGAAATGGATGGCTCGCAAGCGACCAATGCGATTCGGCAATGGGAGCAAGAGAACGGGCGTCGCACGCCGATCGTGGCGATGACGGCGCATGCCTTGGCCGGGGCTCGAGAACAGTGCCTGGCGGCTGGCATGGATGACTACTTGTCGAAGCCAATTCAGCCGGATCGCATCAAACAACTTCTCGACGAAATCGCCGTCGGAAGTCACACGTCTGGTGTTTAACAGGGCACGGCATCAAGCGATGATGTCGTGCACCACGCGAGCTGGTTTCACTCCGGTCAAACGCATGTCGAGACCCTGGAACTTGACACTGAAGTGCTCTGGATCGATTCCCAGCAGATACAACATCGTCGCGTGCAGATCACGGACGTGAACGACGTTCTCAACCGCGTTGTAGCCGAGGTCGTCAGTGGCACCGTACGTTGTGCCCCCTTTCACCCCGCCGCCAGCCAGCCACATGCTGAAGCCTTTGATGTGATGGTCGCGGCCGATGTCTCCTTTGCCTGACTGCGACATCGGCGTACGACCAAATTCGCCACCCCACACGATCAGTGTATCGTCGAGCATGCCACGCTGCTTCAAGTCGGTCAGTAAAGCGTAAGTCGGCTTGTCGGTCAGTCCGGTGCAGACATCCATGTACTTCTTCAGCCCGCCATGATGGTCCCAGCCACGATGATACAGGTGAATGAAGCGAACGCCTCGTTCGGCCAAACGACGAGCGAGTAAACAGTTTGACGCGAATGAACCATCGCCTGGCTTGGCCCCATACATGTCGAGGATATGCTGTGGTTCATCCGAGACGTCGGTCAGTTCCGGGATCGACATCTGCATGCGAAACGCCATTTCATAAGCGGCAATGCGACTCGCGATTTCAGGATCGCCATTGGCTTGTTGGCGATGGCGATTCAAGTTGCTGATCGCATCGACCAGGTTCCGTTGCTGACGAACATTCACGCCAGCTGGATTGCGGACATAGTTCACCGGATCGCCGGTCGAACTGAATTCCACTCCTTGGTAACGGCTTGGCAGGAATCCGCTGGCCCATTGCCGCGAAGCGATCGGCTGTGGGTTACGACCACCGACGCTCGACAGCACCACGAAGCCGGGCAGTTCGTCCGTTTCGCAGCCGATGCCATAGTTGACCCATGCTCCCATCGAAGGACGCCCGCTGATCGCCGTACCGGTGTTCATAAACGTATGAGCCGGATCGTGGTTGATCTGTTCGGTCACCATCGAACGAACGATACAAATGTCGTCCGCCATCTTCGCGTGCCAGGGAAGGTAGTCGCTGATCTCTTGCCCATTGGCTCCGTACTTCTGGAACTTCGAGATCGAACCAAGGCACTTCAACGCCTGGCCTTGAAGCTGGGCGATCGGTTGGCCAGCGGTGTATGACTCAGGAAATGCTTGGCCGTTCATCTTCGACAACACCGGCTTATTATCGAAGGTCTCCAGGTGCGATGGTCCGCCGGACATGCACAAGAAGATCACACGTTTGACACGCTGCGTCAGATTCGGCAGCCCTGGCTGACCAGGGACGCCATTGGTCGAGGACGAAGCCCCGAGGCCTTCGCGGGCAAGCAAAGAACCAAGAGCGGCCGAGCCGAGACCGATTCCTGTTTGCGACAGGAACGTGCGGCGATTGAGTTGCATCGGATGGAATTCAGACATGATCGACTCGGTAGGTTAGTTGCGTGTGATGAATTCGTCGAGGTTGAAGATCACACGCGAAACGTGCGTCCAAGCGGCGAGTTCGGCCGCATCCAGGTTGCTTTCGGTTGGCTTGAGCCCGATGCCAACCAGCTGACTGGCGGCTTTCGGATCTTGCTGGTAAAGCTCGCGATTCTCGTTCAGGATCTTCGTCAGAATCTCGCGTTCGTAGCTGTCGGGCTCACGCGAAAGAGCCAGCAGGTAGGCCTTGTTCAGACGAGCCTCGTCGGTCGATTCGGCCTCGGTCAAGACACGTGCCGCGAAGACCCGGGCCGCTTCGATGTAGGTCGGATCGTTCAAAAGCACCAAGGCGGCGACCGGCGTGTTCGACTCGGGACGTTCGACCGTACATTCTTCGCGGCTCGGTGCGTCGAACGCCTTCAAGCTCGGGTGCAGGAACTGGCGTTGCCAGTGCACGTACACAGCTCGTCGCCATTGCTGATCTTTCTTGTCGGCGTGGTACTTTCGCTGCGGGAAGTTCAGATGACGGAAGTAACCTTCTGGCTGGTATGGCTTCACGCTCGGCCCGCCATAGGTCAGGTTCAGCAGGCCGCTGACTGCCAGGGCGTTATCACGAATCATTTCGGCCGGAAGGCGATGGCGGGATTGATGGGTATACAAGCGGTTGTACGGGTCACGTTGCCGGATTGTTTCCGATTCGTCCGATGCTTGTTGATACGCAGCGGTCATGACCAATCGTTTGATCATGCGCTTCACGTCCCAGTCGTGTTCGTAGAAGTCGATCGCCAAGGAATCGAGTAGCTCTGGATGGACCGGTGGCTCACCTTGGCCGCCGAAGTCGCCTAGGCTGGCAGATAGGCCCACGCCATACAGCAAATACCAAAGACGATTGACGAATACCCGCGACGTTAATGCCCCAGAGCCTGACTTGGCATCGACCAGCCAGTTCGCCAGATCGAGACGCGTTGCCCGGTCTCCTGCGGTATTGATCGTTCCCATAAAGGTCGGAATCGCAGGCTGGACAACAGGGCCGCTGTCATCTTGCCAGTTACCTCGAGGCAGCACCCGCATCTCACGCGGCGTGATTGATTCGGTGACCATGGTTAGGCGGGCGGCATCGTTCAACGCTTTGATCTGCTTCTGAAGACGCTCTGTCGTGGCTGCGTCATCGTCGGCGACTTCAGCCAGTTTCGCTTTCAGCGAAGTCAGTTGAGCACGTTCGCGTTGCGAGTGAACCTTGATTTCGGGTGGCCTCTTCGTTGGCAAGGCGTTGGTGCCAACCTTGAAATGCTCCGCCTCGTTGACGTCAGCAAAGAACGCCGCCAGGCAGTAGAAGTCTTCGATCGTGTAAGGGTCGTACTTGTGTGTATGGCATTGGGCACAACCGACTGTGGCACCCATCCAGACCTGGGAAACATTCCGCACGCGATCCGCCGCATAGATGGCCAGGTATTCTTTTTCCTGCAAACCCCCTTCATGCGTCGTCTGCAGCAGGCGGTTGTAGCCTGAGGCGATCTTCTGATCGATCGTCGCATCGGGTAACAGGTCGCCAGCGATCTGTTCTCGGGTGAACTGATCGAACGGCATGTTGGCGTTGAACGCGTCGAGAACGTAGTCGCGGTAAGGTGAAATGTTATGGTCCTGGTCGCCGTGATAACCAACCGTGTCGGCGAATCGCACCATGTCGAGCCAATAGGCGGCCATGCGTTCGCCATAACGATCCGACGCCAGCAGACGATCGACGACCTTCTCGAACGAATCAGGCGAATTGTCCTGAACGAAGTCGGCGACTTCTTCGGCGGTTGGTGGCAAGCCGGTCAGGTCGAACGTCACGCGGCGAATCAACGTCACCTTGTCCGCTGGCGGAGCAGGCTGTAGGCCTTCCTCTTCCATCCGAGCGAGTAGGTAAAGGTCGATGTCGTTCTTGGCCCAGTCGGTGTTTTTGACGGCAGGAACTTCGGTCGATTGCGGTGGCACGTAAGCCCAATGCTGCTGGAATTGGGCTCCTTCTTCGATCCAACGCTTTAATGTTGCGATTTGTTGGGGCGTAAGCTTCTTGCCAGATTCGACCGGTGGCATTCGCGTGTCAGCGTCGGCAATCAGTCGCTGAAAGAACTCGCTACCCTCGATGTCGCCCGGTACGATTGCGTAGTCCTTCGCCGCTTCTTCGTCGTCCAGACGCAGGTCGGCCTGGCGATGTTCCGGGTCGGGACCATGGCAATAGAAGCAGTTTTCCGACAAGATCGGCCGCACGTCGCGGTTATAGTCGAGCGGCTTCTCGGCATGGGCCTGACTGCTGGCTAGTAAGGCCAACAGCAAAGCAAACGTTGCCGCCGTGCGGGCAGGGATATAGGACATGACTCGTTTCTTGGGAAGGGAGTTTTAAGTCTTGGGTGGGCCAGCGATCATTTCGTAGTGGCGACGGATCTGCGCTTCGCTAAGTGCCTTCAGGTAGATCGCGACTTCGTCGATCTGACCTTCCAACTGGCGTTGAGGTCGCACCGAATCGAGTTGACCGAGCAGAACCGAATAGGCGGATTGATCGTCGAAGTCGAGGGCATCGAGGATGAACTGAAGCTTGCCGTTGCAGTACAGATAAATTCCATCGGTCCGACGAACAGCAACCACATGCGTCCAGATGCCGGGGGCACACGACTGCGCACTGAAGACGTTCATGCCGCCGGTGTAGGAAGTGGGCGGGTAACGATACAGCATTCGCACGGTGGCCGGGCGATGGACGACGTTCGTCTTGTTGGCATACTCCAGAACACAAAGGTGACTCTCTCGCTGACGATCGTTTTGGTCAACAGGTAAGATCCCGAAGAACGTCCCCCAGTGCATCCGGTCGGTCCGAACCCAGAACTCGACGGTGAATTCGCCGCGGTTCAAGCCTTCGATCGGTTCGCTAATTCCGAGATAGCGTGACTCCGGGCTTTCGCCGAATTGAACTTTGCCAGCGGCGACAACCAGCGAACCATCCTGTGGTCCGTGCAGCGTTGCGGCGTAGCGATCGGACATATGATTGCGTACCTGATTGCCAATCAGATCGTCCTCTTCAAACCGCCAATAGACGAGCGGTCCGTCTTCTTTCACCAGGTTGGCGTAGCGGGCATCGGTGCTCAATGTGGCATCGTCGACCGGAAGCTGATCGACGCGGTTCTCTGGCGAGAAGGGCTTGTTGGCAACCAGCAAGTTGCCTGCGGCAAAGGTCGCGGACTGCTGAGAGGAAACGAGTTCATTTTGTAGGGTATCGCCCGAAGGTCCCAGCAACGAAGCCATTACCTCACCCTGGTAAACATCGATCGTGCCTGTTTGCTGATCGGTCACGTTGTAAACGAATTCACTCGAACCGGATGCAATAGCCGACACAGGGCCGTTGAGCGAGAACGAGCGAGTTTCGGGCGGGGTGACGATGGCGGCGTGCCCATGGACAAGCGTTGCCTCTTGATCGGAAAGGAGATGGATCTCGCTGGGGCCTTCCAGTTGCAATCGGACCCCAGAGAGGAACTCGAGCTGCATCTCGCCACGACTCAAACGCAGGACACCTGGCTTCACGCGGTCGCCCACATCGAGTAGCGAGTCCGCAGCAGAAGACTCACTCCGCTGCACGACAATCGCCACAGGACGTTGTCCCAGCAGTTGCGTCTCGGTGAAACGTGCGGCGAGCGGATCTTCCATTGGCGAAGTGAAACGCTCGATGCCAATCAGATTCCAGGCACCCAGCAGTAGCAGAAGGGAAAGGGCGATGGCGAACGGAATTCCCCACGAGCGATGCGATGAAGAACGGTGCGAGGTAATCGCAATCGATTCGCTGCCGAGGCGATGTTCCAGTTCCGTTTCCAGGTCAACTTGTTCGACGTAGGCCTGGCGGAACTCTGGGTCGGCCAAAATGCGAGCTTCCAGGGCAGCGAACTGCTCGTCGGTCAGTTGGTTGCTGACGACGGCATCGTATGCCTGACGGGCTTCGCGTTCGAGTTTGAGCGTTGGGGAATTCATTAGAAGCGTTTGGAACTACTCTTCTGCCAAGGCGACGCGGCGACGGACACACTGGGCCAGTTTGTCTCGGATTCGATCCAACCGGCGGTAAAGGGTTTTGGCGGTGGTTTGCATTCGCTGGGCAAGTTCGCCGATCGTGACTTCCGATTCATACCGGGAACGAAGCAGCGAAGCGTCCTGGGCGGCCAGTTGCTCGACGCAGGCTTGAAGGGCTCGGCTGCGTCGATTCAGATGTTCGCGCGAGGCATCGTGCGTTTCTGCAAGCGACTGTAGGACGCTTTCGGAGAACACCATGCGATCGCGAGCGATCTTCCGCCGACGCTGCAGCCCCTCGAAGTACGCAAAGCGTTGAGCCCAAGGCAGAAAGTCACGCTCAGGATCAAACTCATCGAACTTCTCCCATAAAACGATCGCAGTCGATTGCCACACTTCTTCGGCGTCGTCTGACCGCGGAAACATCGACCGGATGTAACGCATCAGCGCACGTTCATGCTTCACGATGAGCTCGACAAAAGGTGTCGGATCGCCTTTGGAAGCACGCGACTGGGACATTCTCGCCTTTAAGTGCCGTGGGAAAGGGTTTGTGGTTGTTACTAGCTATTCTACCGCGACCGTCCCGATTCCCCTTCTATTTTCGGGCCAACCTTCGGATTCCCCGATTTCAACCTTCTGTGGAGGAAAAACTTCGACCGACTGGCTTGCCAGAGGGGAAAAGGCGGCAGGAAGGAGGTACCTGGATCGTACCCGGCGACCCATCTTGCGGACGATCGACGCAATAAGAGCAAACGGAAAATGCAGGAGGTGAAAAATGGGTGAATATAGCGCAAGTCGTGGTTTTCGGTATTCCGTAGCGGTATGTTGAACTGTGGAAACCATTTGGCCTAACGCTGGTTCTGCTCTGTGTATGAACCGCCGCCGAGGCTTGTTTTCGTCCCATCCTGCAAGGTGCGTTATGAAACGAATTGCTTTGAGTTGGCTGCTGGCCTTTGGAATTGCCGGTACAGGCTGGGCCCAGGAAAAGCCGCCTGAGGCTCCCATGCCAGAGACTGAAGTCGCTGCCGAGGCGGACAGTCCGGAAGTAACGGTTGAACTGGTTTTAACCGAAGATGAAACGGCCATCCTGGCTGCGGTCGATTCTTACGTCGCCGCGTTCAACAAAGGAGATGGCAAAGCCCTGGCTCAACACTGGACCGAGGATGGCGAGTTCGTCATGGAGTCGGGCGAAGTGCTCAAAGGTCATGACGCGATGATCAGCCAGTTCTCCTCGTACTTCGAGTCGAACCCTGGTGTGAAGCTGGAACTAACCAACACGCAAATCAAGATGATCTCGCCACGGGTTGCCTCGGAATCGGGTTTGGCCCGGGTGCTTGCCGAAGGCCAAGAGCCGAGCGAGACCGTTTATGAAGCGATCCATGTGAAGACGCCTGAGGGCTGGCGGATCGATAGTGTTAAAGAAGAGGCAGCCCCGGAAGCGGCTCCCTCGCACTACGATCATCTGCAGTCGCTGGACTGGATGATTGGCAAATGGGTCGACAACGCCGAAGAAGGCATGACAATCGAAACGACCGGACGTTGGACCACGAATCAAAACTTCATCGTGCGTACCTTCCGGGTGTTCATTCAAGATCAGGTCGATTTTGAAGGAACGCAGGTCATCGGCTGGGATCCGAGCAACGACACGATTCGTTCGTGGACGTTTGATTCGGACGGAGGTTTCGGCGTTGGCCGTTGGTCGAACAATGGGAGTCGCTGGACCGTTCAAGCCTTGAGCGTGCTGCCGGATGGTCGCCGCGCGTCTTCCACCAATATCTATGACGTGGTGGACGAGAACACCGTTCAGTTCAAGTCGATTGGCCGCCAGGTGGATGGCCAGTTGATGCCAAGCATCGAGACACTGACGATCATTCGCGCGGAATAGTCCCGCTTCCTGCACACCCCCACAAAACATCGAGGATGGTTCCCATGAAAATCAATTTGACGACGCTGGTAGTCGCGATCATGGCAGGCACGCTCCTTACGGGTGATGCCTTTGCCCGCGGAGGTCGCGGTGGCGGAGGAGGCGGCGGTCACTCGCTTGGTGGCGGCGGAGGAATCTCGCGCCCCGGTGGTGGTGGACACACGCCGTCGATGAGTCGCCCATCGGTCAGCCGACCTTCGATGCCGACAAGCCGTCCATCGCTTGGCGGTGGCGGTTCGTCACGGCCATCGATTCAAGCTCCTTCCATCAATCGTCCAACGTCCAGTCGACCGACGATCAGTCGTCCTTCGACCGGCAGCCGACCGAACATTTCGCTTCCTTCGACCGGTGGATCGAGTCGTCCAAGCTTCAACCGTCCCGACACTGGAAGTCGACCATCGATCACCATTCCTGGAAGCGGGAACAGTGGCAATCGACCTGGGATCACGGTCCCTGGCAGTGGTGGTGGAAGCGGAAGTCGCCCTGGCATTACTCGTCCAGGCACCGGCGATCGCCCTTCGTTCACGCGACCTGGTGGCGGTGACTCGAGTTTCTCGCGACCTAGCCGCGATGACCTTCAAGACTTCTTGAACCTGCCAGGCCGCCCAAGTGGTGGTGATCGTCCGTCGATCACGATTCCTGGAGGAGGAAACACCGGCGGAACGCGTCCTGGAACTGGCGACCGACCTGGAATTATTGATCGCCCTGGTACTGGTGATCGCCCTGGTATCGGAGATCGACCAGGCAGTGGCGACCGACCTGGCACCGGAGATCGTTTTCCCAATCGCCCAGGCAACGGCGGTGATGGAGATCGGCCGGGCAACGGCGATCGCTTCCCGAACCGTCCCGGCGGCGACCGCCCCAACATTGGGAACGGCAACAATAACAACATCAACATTGGCAATAAGGTCACGATCGATCGTGACAAGAATATCAACAACATTCGCAACAAGTGGAACAACGTCAACATCGATCGTCCTGGCAACCGACATTGGTGGGATGGTGGACGTTACCCGAACAATCCCAACTGGCGTTGGCACACCGGCTGGAATCGCTATCCGCCACACTGGTGCTGGCGACCGGCTGCCTGGGGTGCGTTTGGTGGATGGTTCGTTTGGAATGCGTGGACGCAACCGGTGATCTATGACTACGGCTCCAACGTTGTCTATCGAGACAACTACGTGTACGTCAATGATCAGCAGTACGCGACCGCCGATCAGTATTACAACCAGGCCGTTACCATTGCGGATAGCATTCCGCAGAACGTTGACGATCAAAAAGTTGAATGGATGCCGCTGGGCGTGTTCGCTATCGCCGATGAATCGGGAACCGATTCTGGCATGGTGATGCAGTTGGCTGTCAGTAAAGAAGGCATCATCGCCGGTACCTTCTATAACGACGTCACGAAGTCGGACCGACCGCTGGAAGGAATGGTCGATCAAAAGACGCAGCGTGCTGCCTGGAAGTTTGCCGATGACAAAGATCAGGATATCGTCATGGAGACGAGCATTTATAACCTGACACAGGACGAGGCCACGGCTCTGGTCCATTACGGCGAATCCGATACGCAGACCTGGACGCTGGTTCGTCTGGAAGAACCTAAGGATGACGAGGCCGCGGCTCCTGCGGGAACGAACTTCTAGGAACGCTTCGATCGAAAACCAATAGAAAAGGCGACCTATCGCAGGTCGCCTTTTTTGTTGTTGGTACCGAAAAGGATCTGACTACTCGGCCGAGATCGTTCCGAGAACCGGGTCGTTGATCGCCTTCATATGCTGCTGGATCTTGGCGTCCAGTTTGGCAATCACAGACTTCACTTCTGGCGAATCGGAATTTATCAGGTTGTTCGCCTCGGCCGGATCGTCGGTCAAGTGATACAGTTCGTCACGGCCTGCGTTCAAATAGTCGCGAATCAACTTCCATTCCGGCGTGCGGTACATCCGCATATGTGTGTGCGACTGATGCTTCGTGCTGTATTCCGCATAGAAGTCGTTGTCCCATTTCACGTCTTTGCCTTGCAGCAGCGGAACGAAGCTCTCGCCATGAATCTTCACTTCGGCTGGTAGCTTGACGTTCGCCATTTCCAACACGGTTGGGAACCAGTCGAGATTCGAGACCGTGTTGTTGATTTTGATGCCTGGTTTCACTTTGCCAGGCCAACGAACGATCGTCGGGATTCGCAGTGCCAGGTCGTACATGTTAGGACGCTGACCCTTCGGGATGTTCTCGGTGGCGGGTGGATTCTCCGTCAGAACCCAGTGACCGTTCCCTTTATGCCAGATTCCGTTGTGACCCATGTTGTAACCGTGGTCGCTCGAGAAAATCACGATCGTGTTGTCCTCGAAGCCCTTCGCCTTGAGTGTCTTGAGAATACGACCCACATTGCGGTCGACCCCAGCCACGCTGGCCAGGTACTCACGCGTCATCTTCTTCACGCGTGGAACGTCGAGCTTTGGGTAATCCGGATTCGGGATCGTGGGATCGAGTTCCGCAAACGGAGCCCAATCTTCTTCAGCGACAGGGAGCCATGCGGTGTGAGGGGCACGGAAATGAACCGACAGACAGAAAGGTTGATCCACCTTCTGTTCCTTCAGAAAGTCGATTGCGAAGTCAGCCAGGATGTCGGTAGTCAGGCCCTCGAATTTCTGGTTCTTGCCATCCTTTTCAAGCGTGGGATTCTTCGTCGGGGCACCCCCAGTGCGAAAACCGACGAAGTGGTCGTAGCCGAACTGAGTCGGGTGCATCGCATCAGGTGTTCCAAGATGCCATTTACCAACCAGGCCGGTATGGTAACCAGCATCTTTCAGCAGTTGCACCCAGGTAACGGTTTCCAGGGGTAAGCCAAGATCTGGTTCGCGCTGCGGATGAATCCAATCCTGGATACCGAGTTCCGTTCCGTAACGCCCGGAAATTAATGAGGCCCGCGACGGACTGCAGACTGGGGTCACCGTGAACGCGTTCGTCAGGTACGCTCCGTCCTTCACCAGGTTGTCGAGGTTGGGTGTCACTGCATGTGGGTAGCCCGATGCCCCCAAAGCCCATCCTGCCTGATCGTCAGTGAAAAGAAATAAAATGTTGGGCTGTTCGGTTTCGGCTGCTTCGATTGGCGAGAACCACGACGCTGCGAATGGGACGAGACATAAGGACAGAGCAAGTCTTGCAAGTTGGGGCATGGCAATACCTGGGGTCGAGAAGTGATATCTTTTTGCGCTGATAGGCTGGAAATGGGAAACGAGAATTCCCAAATACGCTAAGGTAGGACTGGGACCCCATCCTACTAAAAATCGATTCTGTTTCCCAATTGATTCTTTCGTGAAACCTTTGTCGGCATCTGATCTGACCACATTGCAGCAAACGCTGCTCATTACGCTGCGTGGCAAGGCATTGGAAAGCCAGTTTGCCGACTCAGTGCTCGAAGATCGATTCGCGGCGGATGCAATTGAAAAAGTCGACTTCGATTTCCAGCAAATCCCGCTTACGCACGAAGCGATCGTCGCGATGGCCGTCCGAGCCAAGGTGCTCGACGTGTGGACCAGCCAGTTCCTCAATCAGCATCCCCAGGCCAACGTAATCCATCTGGGATGTGGCCTCGATAGTCGTCTGTTTCGCGTAGATCCGAATCTGGAAACGGCCTGGTGGGAAGTCGATTTTCCTGAGGTCATCCAGCTTCGACGGCAGATCTATCCGTCGCGCACTGGTTGTACGCTCGTTGGTGCCTCGATGCTGGAAGATGCGTGGCTACAGCAGATCCCTCGAGAGCATCCCACGTTGATCGTGGCGGAGGGAGTCCTGGCCTATCTGCACGCTGACGAGGTTCAGCAGATTTTTCGCACCATGATCTCGCACTTCAAGTCCGGTGAATTGGCATTCGATGCCTACAATACCTGGGGCGTGTGGTGGCTGAACCAATTGCCGATCATGCGGAACTCGAAGGAGCAGCTTCATTGGCGACTGGATCATCCACGGCTGCTTGAACAGTCGGTGCCAGGGCTTCGACTGCAGGAAGAGAATACCGACGGCATTGCCCAACAGGCCGCCCGCGTCGGATGGTGGATGCGAACTGCGTTTCTCACGTCGCGTTGGGTTCCACCGCTTCGTCGAATGGGGCAGCTACTTCGCTTCGACTTCGGTTGATTCTCGCTGACTGCTTTGCGGCAACACGCTCACCAGGCGAGCCACCAGCACCGCCAGGTAGAACTGCCCGGTGACCGATTGCGTCCAGGTCAGCGTTCGCGAAAGATCGGTCTGTGGTGTGATATCTCCATAGCCGAGCGTCGACATCGTCACGAAGCTGAAGTACAGCAGTGTGGCTAGATTTTGCCTGGGCATGGCTTCTTCGCCTGCGATCGCCTTGGGATAAGCGAACGGCTCGGCTTCAATGTAAGTCAACGCTTCGTAGCCAAGTGCCCACATCAGGCCCATGATCAAATAGATGCAGATCGATCCCAGGATCGCATTGGGAGTGGCCTGGTGTTCGACGATGATCGAACGCATCAGAAGTGACGCTGTCAGCGCCAAGAAAAGGAACCCGCCAACGAACCGGGCGATCGAAACTTCACTGCCGGTGAACACGAGCGAGGCCCAGTGCAGCGAAAGCCCGACGATTGCCGCGGTGCCAACCACCGAGAAACGAACGCGGCTTCGCCAATTGACCAGTACCGCCGCTAGAAAGACGAGCGATAAACAGGTGACCTGGACGATCTCGCCGAGTTGGGTTTGTTCCAGCAGCGGACCGATGACAACGGCGATCACCAGCGAACCGAGCAAAATGGAAAAACGAATTTGCTCGCCATGTTCTTCCGACTGTCTGGTGAGAAACATTGCATCCCCCTCGGGATTTTAATTGCGATGATATGGAGTGGTGACCGATCGCGTCGCCTGGCAGTTACTTCTCCGCAGGCTGAGGTTCTGGCTTGGCTTGAATGCCGAGCCACTCGCCGAGTCCTCGAAATATGACGAAGAACGACGGGACGAATAACAACGAAAAAATCGTCGCCGCCATCATACCACCCACTACCGCATTGCCCACCGCCTGACGACTCGCGGCACCTGCCCCGGCAGCGATCAACAGCGGCAAAAAGCCAAGAATCGAAGAGAACGCCGTCATCAGAATCGCCCGGAATCGAAGCGTAGCGGCCTCGACCGCCGAGTCGATTAACGACTTGCCATCACGGCGCAGTTCCGCGGCGAACTCAACAATCAGAATGGCATTCTTACTAGCGAGGGCAACCAACAGCACCAAACCAATTTGCGTGTAAACGTTGTTGTCCGCGCCGCGTGAAAGTAGGGCGATCACCACCCCCAGCGCAGAGAGCGGAACGACTGCGATCACGGCCATGGGACTGGTCCAGCTCTCGTACTGCGCGGCCAGCACCAGGAACACCAGCAAGATCGACAGAAACAAGATGAACGAAGGATTCTCGGTCAACGACTCTGATTCGCTCAGCAGCTTTTCCTGATACGACATCCCGGTCCATTCATACGAGATCGAAGGTGGGAACTTGTTGGCGGCCATCTGTTCCATCAAGGTTAAAGCTTCGCCCGAGCTATAACCTGGGGCCGGTTGACCATTGATCTGGGCTGATGGGTAAAGGTTGTACCGTTGAATCACCTGCGGCCCAACCGTGCGTCGAACCGTAGTAAAGGCTCCCAGCGGAATCATTTCGCCAGCCTTGTTCCGCACTTCCAATCGCAGCAAGTCCTCCGGTTCAATACGGAATCGTTGATCGGCTTGCACGCGAACTTGCCATGTTCGCCCGAACTGATTGAAGTCGTTCACATACGCCGAACCCATGAAGGCCTGCATTGTTTCAAAGACGGAGTTCAGCGGAATATCGAGCGACTTGACCTTGGTGCGATCGATCTCGGCATACAACTGGGGCACATCGGCGCGGAACGTTGTATTGAGACCTTGCAGGCCAGACTGAGCGTTGCCATCGGCGACCATTTCGTCGGTGATCGTTTGCAGTGTGGTCAGCCCTGCCCCGCCGACGTCCTGGACTTGCATTTGGAAACCACTGGCATTTCCCAGACCATCGATCGGTGGCGGAGGAAACACGATGCAGCTTGCTTCCTTCAACGTTCGTAGCTTGGCGTTGATCCGGCCAAGAATGGCCATCTGGCTTAGGCTGGGCGATTTGCGATCTTCCCATGGATCGAACACAACGGCGACCAGACCGCTGTTCGAGCCTGCGGTACCGCTCAAAATCGAAAAGCCTGCGACAGAAACCCAGTCGGCGACTCCTTCCGTCTCGGCAATGATCTTGTCGATCTCTTTCACCACTTCGACGGTCCGGCTCTGCGCCGAGGCATCGGGCAGCTGAATATTCACGAATGCGTAGCCCTGATCTTCTAGTGGCAGGAAGCCGTTCGGAATCGATTGCAGGCCATAGCCGGTTGTCACCAGCAAGATCGTGAACAAGACGATCGCAATCGAGATCCGCCGGACCAAAGCGGAGACGATCCATTCGTACCTTTTCGTGCCGAAGTCGAAGGCTCGGTTGAATACTCGGAAGAAGCCCCGCAAAAGGCCGTTCAAAAAGGCCGCGCAGAACCAGCCTGCCAGCGCTGCGATGATCGGAGCGGCAATCGCGGCGACCGTCGTCGTCCAACCAAGTCCGCCGACAAAGCGAAACGCCAACCAGCAGCCAATTGCGGCCAGCAGTAACGCCACTAAAGTCCGTGGGAGGAACTCGCCTCGCTGAGCCGTTTCCTGTGTGGGGCGAAGCAGCAGTCCACACAACGCTGGACTCAGCGAAAGTGCATTCACAGTGCTAAGAGCCACCGCCGCGGAAATCGTCAACGCAAACTGACGATACATTTCACCGACGATCCCGCCCATGAACGCGGTCGGTACGAACACGGCCAGCAGCACCAGCGTCGTGGCGATCACCGGGCCGGTGATTTCGTCCATCGCTTTGACGGCGGCTTCTTTCGACGACAGCCCAGCATCGATGTGACGCGAAGCGTTTTCAACGACCACAATCGCATCGTCCACGACGA
The DNA here is from genome assembly GCF_039541315.1 of Bremerella cremea. GTDB lineage: Bacteria > Planctomycetota > Planctomycetia > Pirellulales > Pirellulaceae > Bremerella > Bremerella cremea. Next base: position 393,894 of record NZ_BAABFZ010000004.1, read on the forward strand.
TCCCGATCGCCAACACAATTCCGAACAGCGTGAGCATATTGATCGAGAAGCCGATGCCTGCCATCATCGCGAACGTACCGATCAACGCAACCGGGATCGCTGCGGTCGGCACAAGCGTGGCTCGCCAGTCTTGCAAAAAGATGAAGATCACCAACACCACCAGCAGCACGGCGATAAAGAGCGTCGAATAAACTTCGGTGATCGAGGCCTCGACGAAGCGAGTGGTATCGAACGGAATGGAATACGTCATTCCCTGCGGAAACTGCCGCTTCATTCGCTCCATCTGTTCTTTAACCGCCGCGGCCAAATCGAGAGCATTCGCCCCCGGCAGCTGATAGACGGCGATCGCCGCGCAGCTAGAACCATTGGAATAGGCGCTGAAGTTGTACGACTTCGCTCCCAGTTCGACCGTGGCGACATCTTTCAGTCGGGTGATTCCGTTTCCTTCGCCCGTCTTCAAAATCAGGTCTTCAAACTGGCGAACTTCCGCCAAGCGTCCCTGGGTGTTGATTACCATCTGGAACGCCGTCGCGTCCGACGTGGGTGGTTCACCAACTCGGCCTGCGGCGACTTGAACATTCTGTTCCTGGATGGCTGCGATCACATCGGCGGTCGTTAGATCACGTGTCTTGAGTTTTGTTGGATCGAGCCAGACGCGCATGCTGTAATCGGCCGCTCCGAAGATATTTAATGCCCCAACTCCATCGATACGCCCGAGTTGGTCCCGCAGATTGATCGTCGCATAGTTGCTGAGAAAGAGGCCGTCGTGGTCCGGGTTCTCCGAAGTGAGCGTGATGAACTGAACAATCTGCGTCGACTGTTTCTTCGTCGTCACGCCTTGCCGCCGGACATCTTCCGGCAGCTTGGGATTCGCAATGGCAACACGGTTTTGCACGAGCACGGTGGCCATGTCCATGTCGGTCCCGGTTTCGAACGTCACGTTCAACGTGTAGGAACCATCGTCCGCGCAGGTCGACGACATGTAGAGCATGTTCTCGACGCCGTTGACTTCCTGTTCGATCGGGGAAGCCACCGTTTCCGCGATCACGTTCGGATTCGCACCTGGGTAAAAGGCGGTGACCTGAACCGTCGGAGGTGTGATCTGAGGGAACTTGGCCACCGGCAACGTGGTTTGTGCCACCGCACCAGCCAGTACGATGACAATCGAAATGACCGTAGCAAAGATAGGCCGATAGATGAAGAAGCGAGACATACGTACGATTCCATCGCGTGGGAGAACTTGGGTGAACTACGACTGCGACGACTCTGGCTCACCCTCTGTACGAGGTGGCTGATCGTTCATCGGCCGCGATGGGACATCGGCATCAGGCTGTGAATCGGTTGACTTGGGCTTTGGACCCGGAGGGTTCAACAGTGACTCGTCCATGGTGAGCGTGGTTTCTTTTGGATCGACCACTGCCCCGGGACGCGACTGCTGAATGCCATCGATAATGACGCGGTCAGTGGGTTCAAGACCAGCTAAAGCCACGACCATTTCGCCGAACTTGTTGCCGACTTCGATATTGCGGCGTTCGACTTCATTCTCGGCATTCACAATCAACACGTACGTTCCGGTTTGATCGAAGCCGGTCGCTCGTTCTGGAATCAGCAACGCATCTTTCTTTACTTCAATAGGGGCTCGAATCCGGACGAACAACCCAGGAACGATCTTCTGATTCGGATTGGGGAAGATCGCTCGAACTGCAAAGGTACCAGTGCTTTCGTCCACGGCCAGGTCGGCGAAGTTAAAACGGCCTTGGAATGGAAAGTCGTCGTCCGTTGCTCGGGCCAGGTAAAGGGGCACGTCGCTGGCTGTGTCGGCCCCCATCGATTCCTTGGTGTCGAGGAACTCCAAGTAGTCCCGTTCCGTAATCGAGAAGTTGGCGTAGATGTTGTCGTACGAGATGACCGTGGCCAGATGAGTCGAAGGAGAACCGGTGACCAGATTCCCTTTCTTCACCAGGGCTTTGCCGACCTGGCCTTTGATGGGCGTCCGGACTTCGGTGTAGTCAAGGTTGAGCTGGGCTTCGTCCAGGTGGGCTTCGGCTGAGAGTACAGCGGCTTCGGCTCCATCCATTTCGGCTCGCGCCGCGACCAGGTTCGTTTCCGGCGTCGCCTTCTTGTCAAACAGTTCTTTCTGGCGAGCGTACTCGATCTTGGCTTTCTCCAGCGAGACTTTCTGGGCATCGAGTTCCGCACTCGCCATATCCCGAGCGGCCTGGTATCGGCGTCGTTCAAGGACGAACAGCACTTGATTCGCTTCCACGATCTCGTTTGGCTCGAACTTGATCTCTTCGATGAACCCTTCGACGCGAGCTCGAATCTCGACCCGTTCGACAGCTTCAGTCGTCCCGGTCTCTTCCATGTAGATCGTCACGTCGCGTATCAGCGGTGTCGCCACGTTCACCTCAACCGGCGGTGGTGGCTGGTATTCGTTGGTCTTGGCACAACCAATCGCCACGGTCGAGAGCATCAAGAGGAGGCATCCGCAGACACCAAGGCGAGAGTAAGAATGACTGAGCATGGGTGAATCCTGGTTGCGTACGTATACTCACTCGTGGTTCGTGCTTGACTGCCATCCGACAGAACTCGCCGCTGAACAACGTTCAACTACCAGGAAGAAGTTCGCTGCTACTCAACTAACAGCGAACAACGGCACAACAGGCTTCGATTTCGTATCGAACGTTCCAGAAATATGTACCGATCAGTGCCGCTTTTGGGGAGGTGGTTGTTGAAGTTGGCGACGGCGATCGCAAATCCACGCGGGATTGGCTTCACTGTAACACTTTCGTCCATAACGAACACCATGATTTACGCGACATCATTGAAGAAGTCTTCATGATGCGTCTGGGCCGTTTGTTGGCAGAGGGCCAGACACTCAGAGCCATGCTTGGACGATCTCTTCTACGACTTCGCCGTCGAGCGTTTCATGGGCGATCAGGTTGTCGACAATCGCCGCCAAGGCTGCCCAGTGATGATCCTGGCCAAGGAGGTCGTAGATCGTCCGCGTTGTCGATTCGAGATAGACAACACGCTTCTGATTTGAGTATAGAAAGTTGCCAGTCGCGATCCAGGCCGCTTCCCAATCGCCAGCCCATTCCGCCACGAAGCCAGGATGTAAGGGCTCTTCGTTGTGGATCATTTCAGCGACGGGGCCTGCCAACGCAACGAGAACCATCTTTTCGTACAGTTGTTTGCGAGTGAATCGGTCGAGTGGCCATTCGACTCGAATTTCTGCAAAACGATCGGGGCCATCGTCCCATTCCGGTTCCAAAGTAACGTAACGAACCCGAGCTCCCACCATCAGAGCCATCAGGGCATGACCTGCTTCGTGATATGCGTTGACTTCTTCGTCCATCAAGATCTCATCAGAGAAATAATCGGCGCTACCGAATCTGGTCTGTTGCGCGTTTCGGACATCGCAAATCGAGGCCCCTGGTGGCAGGACCGTTTCGATCGTTACCAGCGAATACAAACAATGGGGGATGCCATTCTATTCCCTGGATTTACTGATGTTCCGGTTGCCGGGGCAATCGGAGACCCCAGGGTAGTAATGGGCCCACAACTTGACACCGCTTTATTGTCGGCGGTGATTCAATCTCATCAAGGACCTACTCGTCATGCACTTCGGACTCTATCTCCTTCGGCAAGAAAGAATTTCCGGTCCGCAATTTATCCAGGCAGTCTCGCACCAATTGCAGACGCGTCCCCAGATTGGCGCCCTGGCGATTGAAACGCGACGACTCTCGATGCGAGACCTTTTTAAGATCCTCAGCATGCAAAGCACGGCGAACAAGTCGTTTGGACAAGTTGCCGTCGAACTTGGGGTGCTGTCCAGTGATGATGTTCGCGACCTACTTGCCATTCAGCTGGAGCGAACTACCCCACTAGGTGAGGTGCTGGTCGAGCTAGGAGCTATCTCTCCGCAGGCGTATCAGCGCGAGATGAGAGCATTCCGTGTCGGAATGGCCGAGGGCGCGAACCCGGCTCACAACGTTGCCTTTCTCGAGATCGAAGCGATCGAGGCCGCCTTTGCGAACTATGAGTTGATCGCCTAGTTCTGCAGTTGGGGCTGCTCTTTGCCCCCTCTCAAATGCGCCTCGTACGTTGCTTGTAATCGGCGCAACCGGAAGTGTCGCAGTGCGCTAAGCCGTATTTCACCGCTCCCACGGACGGTTCATTCTCTCGTCCCCGACGCTGCAACCTAAATCTATGCAAACCAATTACCGCCCGAGGGAGAGACATCAATATGTCGTTCGATGATCCAGCACTCCTAGCCGAGTTTGTTACCGAGTCGCGAGAGCACCTTGCCGACATTGAAGGGCAACTCCTTGAAATTGAATCCAATGGCGCAGATATCGACGTCGACCTGGTGAACCAGGTCTTCCGAGCGATCCATTCGATCAAAGGGGCGGCCGGGTTCATGGGGTTAATTCGTATCAACGAACTAGCCCATGCCTTGGAAAACGTCCTCGGTAAGATGCGGACCAAGGAGCTGGCTCCCAACTCGCGCATCGTCGATGTGATGCTGAAAGCGGCCGATGCTCTGTCGGGGCTGATCAACGACATTGAAGCGTCGAACGATTCCGATGTTACTCACCATGTCGAACTGCTGAACGAGATCTACGAATCGTCGGACGTGGCTGTCCACGAGGACGAACCTGTCGCACCGGTTGTTGAGCAGGTGGAAATTGCTCCGGTCGAAGAAACTGTGGAGCCTGTGCAAATGCGCGAAGAGATCGCACCGGAACCGGTTGACGAAGAACCAGTCGTGAAGAAGCCTGCCGCCTCGAAAAAAGCCGCCGCTGCCGATCATCCAGCTACCAGTCGCAACGCTTCGACGCCGCAGGTCGAGTCGAGCATTCGCGTCCAGGTGGGCGTCCTCGATCGTTTGATGAACCTGGCCGGCGAACTGGTGCTCGGACGTAACCAGCTTCTGCAGACCGTCAATAATGCCGATGGCAACAGCATGCAAGCGGTCGCGGCTCGCCTCGATCAGGTGACCAGCGAACTGCAAGAAGCCATCATGCAGACTCGCATGCAGCCGATCGGCAACGTTTTCAACAAGTTTCCCCGTGTCGTGCGAGATCTGTCGGCCAAACTTGGCAAACAGTGCAACGTGGTCATGGAAGGGGGCGAAGTCGAAGTCGACAAGACCATCATCGAAGCGATCGGAGACCCGCTGACCCACATGGTCCGCAACTCGGTGGATCATGGTGTCGAAATGCCGGACACCCGGGCTAAAAACAAGAAAGATCCTACCGGAACAATTACCCTGCGTGCATATCATCAGGCCGGTAAAGTCCGGATTGATATCTGCGACGATGGCGGTGGTATCGACACCCGTCGTCTGAAAGACAAGGCCGTTGAACGAGGAATCATCACCAAAGATCGCGCCTCCCAAATGTCGGATCGCGACGCAGTCTGGTTGATCTTTCATCCTGGCTTCTCGACTGCTGAAAAGATCAGTGACGTCAGTGGTCGTGGCGTGGGAATGGACGTGGTCCGAACCAACATCGAAAAGATTGGTGGCTCGGTCGATATCGAGTCGGTGCTTGGCAAAGGAACGACGGTCCAGATCACGTTGCCATTAACCCTGGCAATTATCCCTTCGATGCTGATCCGAACTTGCGGTCGTCGCTTCGCGATTCCACAAGTCAACATCGTCGAACTGGTTCGTGTTCGCAGCAGCGAGGCTGCCCAGCGAATCAGCAAGGTGAAGGGAGCTCATGTTCTTCGTCTGCGAGGAACGCTGCTGCCGCTGGTCGAACTCGATCGGGCTTTGAATTTCGCCGATTCCGAGGAAGGATTGGATCGCAAGGATCGTCCACGACAGATCGTGGTTGTCGAAAGTGGTCAGTTCCGTTACGGACTGGTCGTCGACGAAATCGACGACTCGGAAGAAATCGTCGTTAAGCCGCTCGGTCGTCATCTGAAGTCGTGCGTCTGCCTGGCAGGAGCAACGATTCTTGGCGATGGCCACGTCGCACCGATTCTCGATGTCTCCGGCATCGCGGCGAAGACGGAACTGCGAACCCACGAACAAGAAGATCTGGAAGATGTCAACCTTGCTGAGGTCGCCGGTGCTGCCGAACGTCAATCGCTGTTGTTGTTCACCAACGCACCGCAAGAGATGTTCGCGGTCCCGATGAGCCTGATTTCGCGAATCGAACGAATTCGTATCGATCAGATTGATACGGTTGGTGGCCAGGAACTGCTGCAGTACCGTGGCACTTCGTTGCCGCTGCTGTCGATCGATCGCTATATCAAGGCCCAGGCACGACCCGATATGGCCAACGTTCACGTGGTGGTGTTCCAGATCCACGGCCGTGAAGTTGGTTTGATTGCCGCCGATTTGAATGATATCCGCGAAGTTGCTGCCGAAATTGACGGAACCACCTTCCGGGAACCAGGCGTGGCTGGATCGATCGTGCTCGACGACAAGACGATCCGCATGATCGACCTTTACGAACTGGCCTTTACGGCCCACCCGAAATGGTTCGAGGACAAACCAACGGCTCCGGTCGATGAAGAACGAGTCTACAACATTCTGCTGGTGGAAGACTCGTCGTTCTTCCGCAAGCAAGCTCGAGAGTATCTCGTGAGCGAAGGCTTCACCGTCGTGGAATGCGAAGATGGCCAGCACGGCTGGGAAACGCTGAATCACGAAGGGCACGGAATTGACCTGGTGATCACCGATATCGAAATGCCGCGAATGAACGGATTCGAGTTGACGACCCGGATTAAAACCGACCCGGAACTGTCGAAGTTGCCAGTCATCGCGTTGACCTCGCTGGCCAGCGACGAGGATCAGCATCGTGGTGCTGAAGCTGGCGTCGACGATTACCAAATCAAAATGGATCGCGAGAAAGTCTTGTCGGCTGTTTGGCGCTTGGTGGCTCCAAAGCAGAAGGTTCGCAAGAGTGTCTCCGCAAAGAATGCTAAGCCGGAAGGAATTTTGTCATGAGTTCTGCGACTCTGAAGAAGTCGGCTCCAGCCGATCTGCAACTGGCGACGTTTTACGTCGGAGACTTGTTGCTCTCGTTGCCGATTGACTTCGTGCAAGAGATCAACCGGAACCTTGACCTGACCGAGGTTCCTCACGCACCACCTCACGTCCGCGGTGTAATCAACCTGCGGGGTGACGTCGCGACCGTGATCGATCTCCGACGGATCCTTGGCTTGGGGGCTGCCGAAGTGACTCCTCAAAGCCGCAACTTGATCGTTCGCTGTGGCGATGAATCGATTGGGCTGTGGGTCGACCGGATCGCCGACATCATTTCGATTACCCCCGATGGAATTACGCCTTCCCCCGCGAATATCTCGGGCGCTGATGGACGTTACTTCAAAGGAGTGTACCGCACAGACAGCGAAATCGTCGTGATCCTCGACGTCGACGAAGTACTGTCGGTCGAATAGTTTTCCGGATTAGCTTCATCGACGCAATGTTTGCTGTCGAAAGCTGCACCGGAAAGATCGCGACGTATATTTGAGACGGTGCAAGAGGTGACAACGAATCGTCAGTCGTTCGGTGCCTGTTGAAATGGATCGAACGGCTGGTCCTGCCTGCTTCGATACTTGTACCACTTCGTCGCACGATTGGAAACGCGAAGCCAACGTCCTGCACGGTCGCACCGTCACTGGCGAACGGAATCGTACTGCAACAAAAGACCCCAACCGCTTGGATAGCATCCTGTTGAGTTGGACGCTGGAGATGTAAAGGAAGCGGAAGCGATGCGTGTTTTGATTGTGGACGATTCAACCTTGTTTCGGAAAGTAGTCCGAGACACGCTGGCTGAATGTCCTGGCGTAGAAGTCGTCGGTGTCGCATCGGACGGCAAACATGCGCTCGAAAAGATCGAACAGTTTCATCCAGACCTGGTAACGCTGGATGTCGAGATGCCGATCCTCAACGGGATCGAAGTGCTCCGTCAGTTGCACATGCGTCCGGTGAAGCCTGATGTGATTATGCTGAGTGCGATGACCGATCACGGCGCGCTCGCAACCACGCAGGCACTCCGGCTGGGCGCATTCGATTTTGTGCTCAAGCCAAATCACTCGAAGCTGGAAGACAGTTGCAACCAGCTTCGCAATGACCTGCTCCCGAAAGTAAAGGTGCTGCAGGAACGTCGCCACAAACAAGCGTTCCCCGAGACGAACCGGATCGAAGCGGCCCCACCGATCCATCCGACCTCCATCGCTCCGACGGTCGTTGATCCCTCCAAGGCGAAGGTCGTGGGGATTGGTGTTTCCACCGGGGGACCGGCGGCACTTTCCCAATTGCTGCCAAAGCTTCCAGCAAACTTGCCAGTTCCGCTGCTGATTGTGCAGCACATGCCTCCGATGTTTACTAAGTCGCTGGCGAACGATCTGGATCGTGCTTCGAATATCTCTGTACATGAAGCGACCGATGGTCAGGTGGTTCAGCCTGGCAATGCTTACCTTGCCCCTGGTGGCAAGCAGATGAAAGTGGTTGTGCACGACGGCCAAAAGAAGATTCAGATTACCGACGATCCAGCTGAACGAAGCTGTAAGCCGTCGGTCGACTATTTGTTCCGCTCGATCGCTCACGTATATGGGGGCGAAGCCATGGCGATGGTGATGACCGGCATGGGAGACGACGGAACGATGGGTTCTCGATTGATGAAGCGGAATGGATGCATGGTTGTTGCTCAGGAAGAGAAAAGTTGTGTTGTGTTTGGAATGCCACGTCAGGTGATTGCCGCCGGACTGGCGGATAAGGTTGTCCCGTTGGATCAGTTGCACGAGATCATTCAAACTGCCGGTGTGAGAGGAGTCACGCGATGCCGTTAACCATGGGCGATATCGATGCGGTGTGCGACCTGGTAAACGACTTGTGCGGGATCTGTCTTGATTCCAGCAAGTCGTACCTGATCGAAAGCCGACTGGGGCAGATCGTGGAAGACCATGGCTGCACCAGCTACGAAGACCTGGTCCGCAAAGTGCGTCTGGGCGCCGACTCTCGCCTGAAACGGCAGGTGGTCGACGCCATCACGACCAACGAAACGCTCTTCTTTCGCGATCAGTACATGTTCGAGGCACTACGCCATAAAGCGTTGCCAGAGCTGATCGATGCAAAAGAAAAGACGGCGTTTCCAACTCGGCTGCGCATCTGGTCGGCGGCCTGTAGCACCGGGCAAGAGCCTTACAGCCTGGCGATTACGTTGTCGGAATTGATTCCAGACGTTCACCGCTGGGATATCCAAATCCTGGGGACGGATATCTCGGATAAGGTGGTCGCGAAGGCGAGTCGTGGCTGGTACGCCAAGCACGAGATCGAGCGTGGCATGTCGCCGGAACGCCTGCAGAAGTACTTTGTTCCCGAAGATAATGGATGGCGTATCCGGGACGAGATTCGCGCGCTGGTTTCGTTCCAGCGTCAGAATCTGCTCGAGCCGTTCGGCATGTCCGCACGGTACGACATGGTCTTTTGCCGAAACGTGGCGATCTACTTCACCCGCGAAGTGCGACGCGACCTGTTCCATCGGTTGGCTGCGACGATGATTCCCGATGGATACCTGTTCGTTGGTGCTCAAGAATTTTTGGCTGACGTCGGCCCGAACTTCACTCCGCAGCATCATTGCCGTGGAACGTTCTATCGGCCCAACATGCGAATTCCCTCGTACGTTTAGGCTAAGCCTGCGTTGGCTTGGACGATCGACTCATTATCCGCTACGCTTGAGTCGCGGCGTTGTCGAAGAACGACGCTGTGTTCTTCGCAAGCCAAGGATAGATCATGTCGTCAGGCAATTTGTTCGCTTCGATCCCAGAGAGCCTTCCAGAAGAGCTTTTCGAAACACTTGCACAAGCAGACGGCGTCAAGATTGAACGGATCGTCTCAGCCGCGCATGCTTCGCCTGAAGGCTTCTGGTACGATCAGCCGCAGCACGAGTTTGTGCTGCTCGTCGAAGGAGAAGCCGTGTTGCGATTGGAAGGGGAAGACGAGTCCAGGCATCTCAAGCCTGGCGATTTCGTGAATATTCCCGCCCGGAAGAAGCATCGCGTTGAATCGACTTCCGCCGAAGAAAAGACAATCTGGCTGGCGATCCATTACGGATCATAGGGCAGCCACACGCTGCCGAATCTCTTGAACCAGATCATCCGGCAATGCTCCCTTCGCAGCGGCGGCGATATTCTCTTGCAGATGCACCTCGTTACAGGTACCGACAATCGCGGTATCACAGTGCGGATGCGAGAGTGTGTATCGCAGAATCAATTCAGCCCGCGTCATTCCATCGGAAAGAAGCTCTTCCAACTTCGCCGCCGTCCAGACATCGTTCAGGGCAGGTCGTTGAATCTCGGCATCAGGACCACCATGGGCGATGCCACCACGAATGATGATCCCGGCACCTGCTTCTGCGGCCTCAGTGATAATATCGTGGTGAACCGGATTCAGGCACGAGTAGGCGACCTGAAATGTTTCGAAGACGCTCAACGCCAGCAAGTCGGGAAGATCGTCTAGTTTAGTGGAAATGCCAATGTGTCGGACGAGGCCCTCGTCGCGAAACCGGAGAAGTTGATCGATAAGCCCTGCCTGCTGGAGAGACTTGGCATCGCCGCCATGGAATTGCAGTAAATCGACATAGTCGGTCTGCATGCGTTTCAGGCTCGTTTCCAGGTTCCGCTGAACGACATCGGGACGCCATTCATGTTTGATCTCGATGTGATCTTCGTGCTGGATGTAAGCGCACCCGCACTTGGTCGCGAGGTAGTATTCGCTTCGCCGCGAACTGATAGCCCGGCCGATTCGCTCTTCCGCCGCACCATAGTCTGGGGCCGTATCGAGGAAGTTGATTCCCGAGTCGAGCACCAGGTTCAAGAAGCGTTCCGCCGCGTCATCTTCCACGACACGCACGCCCCAGGTATTTGGACCTCGCAAACCCATCGTGCCGTAGCCGAGTTGCGTTATTGAAAGACCTGTGTTGCCGAGAGTTCGATAGATCATGCTTCTGGTGCCGGAGATGTTGTCGGTGCGGTTTCTGTTTCGTGCGGTGCGGAGAAGATGGCGTTGGTTCCCTCCCCTGCCCCGGTGCGAACCACGACGATGACATGGTCACCGGCAAGAATTTGAGTCTTGCCGCGTGGTGGGATGAACTGCTCGTTGCGGGCAATCAGAGCAATCGTAATTCCGTCTGGCAGATTCAATTGACTGACCAGTTTGCCCGCGGCTGGCGAAGTCTCTTCGATGGTGTAATCGAGGATATCGCCTTCAACGTTCCGCAGCGAATTGATTTCAAGTTGAACCGGTGCACTGGGTGGCATGGGTTGATCGAGTCCCAGCTTCTTCGCTGCCCAAGGCAACGACCAGCCTTGCACCAATGCGGACAGCACCACCACAAAGAAGACGACATTAAACACGAGCGAAGCTTCGTCGATATCGAATAGCAGAGGGAAAGTTGCCAGCGTGATCGGGACCGCTCCTTTCAATCCGCCCCAACTTGCCAGGGCCATTTCGTTCCAGCGGAATCCAAACGGAGCCATGCACACCGCCACGGCAATTGGGCGTGCGATCAGGATCAGCACGATTGCAATACCGATCGATTGCCAGCCAACGGCAATCAAGCTGCTCGGAAAGCTAAGCAGCCCCAGCACAATAAACATCGCGATCTGAGCCAGCCAGGCCAACGCGTTATGAAAAAGTAGCGTGCCACGTTTGAATACAACTTTGCTGTTTCCAATCACGATCCCTGCCACGTAGACCGCCAGAAAACCGCTGCCACCCAGGTACGATGCCAGGCCAAAAGTAATGAGCCCCATGCCTGTTGCCAGAAGTGGATAGAGCCCGGCCGTATCAAGATGTAACCGATTGGTGAGCCAAACAGCAATGTATCCAAACGCAATCCCAACCAGACCGCCCACAATCATCTGAGTGAAGAACATCAAGATTAGTCCCCCGCCCCAGCCGACGTCAGCCCCTGGCTTTAGCATCTCGATGCAACCAATGGTCATGAAGATGGCCATCGGATCGTTCGATCCACTTTCGATTTCCAGCGTGGAACCAAGCTTCGGTGGCAAGGCAAATCCACCGGAGCGAAGGACTGAGAAGACCGCCGCGGCATCGGTCGAGCCGACGATACTTCCCAGCAGCATGCCATGCAGGATGGGGATATTCAAAATCCAACTGGCGGCTAAACCAGTCACGATCGAAGTGATCAATACACCGAGCGTGGCCAGCACGAGCGATGGTTTCCAGGCCGAGCGAATCGAGGTGGCCGTCGTTTCCAGGCCACCATCGAAGAGGATGATTGCCAAGGCGAGCGAGCCGACCGCGTGGGCGAGTTCGTAGTCTTCAAACTCGATCCCGCCGAACCCTTCCGAACCGGCCAGCATGCCGAGTCCCAAGAAGAGGACCAGCATCGGTACTCCGTAACGCGCAGAGATCTTGCTGGTGATCACCCCCAGAAATAGGAGGATTCCGCCATCGAGAATCGCGTCGTCAATCCAAAACATGAAAGCTTCTTCCGTGATAGTTTCCCTGATACGCGTTTCAACTTACCGGGTTTCCCAGGGCGAGGGAAAGGGCTCGCCGCTGGTTTCACGAATTACTCTCCGAAATGGTTGTCTTCTCGAAAGTTCAGCGGTCCATCAGAAGGTAGAAACTGCCTTTGGCAGCCTGGATAGAAAGTAACATGGCAACTAGCGTGGTAATCGCGTACGGAAATTTTGGCGGGGGGATCCTCTTCCTGTTGTTCCTGTTTGCCATGGGGATGGCGACGCTGTTGTGGTGCCTGATTTGGGCCTGTTTCGGGTTCCGGGCGAGGGTGCAACAGTCGTTCCAAGGAGGAGCCAAGCGGGTGCGGAGCGGAGCCATCGCTAGTCTAATGCTGGCACTTGCTACCATGGTCGCTTTTGCACCGATGCGGACCGCTGGCATCTGGGAAGGATACGTCGGTGGCCGTTCGGCGAATTCAGTTCGATACGAAGCGGACCGAAGTTACTTTGGCTATATCCCGCAGTATCGCCCGTTCTGGGAATTGAACCGAACGACGCTCGAGCCTGGCAACGTCCATAATTGGATCGGTTTCGAGACCGGACAACTTCGCCTGAAAGGAAGAAAGCTCCGCGTCGATTGGTTGGCGGCCAGCGTGCAGGTGGTTGTTCTGCTGTTGGTGGCCGCTCCTTTTCTACTGGCGATCGACCGCAAGGAAGATTAACGAGTTCGCTTGAGCTCGAACTGCTTGCCATCCAGGGCTTCCTTGGCGAACTTACCCCAGAAGGGCGTTGGCGTGTACTTCCAGTCCGAGATCATCACAGGCGTTGCACGCGGATGGAAGCACCAACCGGTCCAGTGAATGTGATGCTTCTGAATGAAGCCCAGCATGTCAGGCACCCACGTGTAAGGGCTTTCCTGATCGGCAGCCGGGATGAAGTCCATCTTGTTGATGTCGGCACCCACTTCGCCCAGGAAGATTGGATGCTTGGCAGCGGTTGGCAGAACCTTCTTCTCCCAGTCGGTATGCCAGTTGTAGGTGTGCCACGAGTACATGATGCCGTTACCGCTGGGGTCTTCCAGGGCGTAACCTTCGGCGATGCCGGTCAGGTCGTTACACCAGAAAACGCCCCCGGCGATGACGATGTTCTTCGCACCGGTTGATCGGACCGCTTCGACCATGGCCTGCATTCCGATCGACTCGAATCCCTGGTTTGCTTTCTTTTCAGCATCGTCCAGAAACGCCGATTCGTCGTTGCCATTCTTCGTGCCGACAAAGCCACCGTTTCGCCAGACTTCCCACGAAATCCCATGCGGCTCGTTCAGCAGATCGAACAAGACGGCCGGGTGATTCTTATAAACCGTCGCACAGTCTTTCCAGAAATCGGCGTGCTCTTGCTTGGGGGCCCGGTAGCGATGCAGGTCGAGCACCACGTACGCGCCGCGATTGGCGGCCAGGTTCACAATACGATCGATCGTTTCGCGATATTCTTTGCCGCCATCTTTTTGATACGGACTTTTGCCGTACCAGAACTCGTCTTTGATTGGGACGCGGACACAGTTGGCATGCCACTCGTCAATCGCCACGACCGCGGACTTAATTGGCTGCTTATCCTGGGGCAAGGTTTCCAAGCCACCAGCGTTGACTCCCTGCAACCAGACGTCGTTTCCGTCGGTATCTTGCACGCGGTTACCAACCACCTTCAGCATCTTCGGCCACTTGGCACGATTCGGTTCTTCCACTGGGACGTTTCGCATCTGAGCTTCTTCTTCGCGAAGCTTGGCTGCCGCAAACAGTGGAGTGGGATCGGCCGGACGAAGTGCGATGTCATCGAGATCGAGCGTTCCAGACTTCACCTGAAACAAACTCGGCATGACGATCAACGTCAAGGCATCGTCTGGAACGAGGAAGGTCTTCGACTTCTCGACCCAGTCGTTGCTGTTGCGATTGGTGTAAGGCGGAGCAGGCTTACCAGAAATCTTCTTGCCATCGATCCCCTGGAACTCGAGCATGATGCGAGCATCGAACCACGGCATCTCGCCAGTCTTGAGGTTTGAGGTTCGCTGTTTCCAGGTCAGCTCAAGAGCCTTCGTGCCTTCGGGGATGTCGTAGGTACGGTAGAGCATTGCCAGCTTTCCAGGCTCTTGCGACTCGATCCGCAGGAAGGTGTTGTCCGATTCGTTTTCCCAACGTACGGCCCCAGACATCTTGCCCCAATGCAGCGGCAAGTCCCCCTTCTTTTCCTCGAACGAACCGTTGAGGATCAGCGAGCCTGTTTCCTCGAGTGTCTTCTGCGCCTTAGCCCGGCGTTTGGCGGCATCGGCGGTTTGTTTCGCAAGGCGTTCCTTGTTGCGTCGATCCATCTCTGCGCGAAGCGGGGCCGGGTCGACCGCTTGCAACGAGATGTCGTCGAGATCGAAGGTGCCTGACTCGACCTGAAATAACGCTGGCATAAACTGAAGCCAGTAGGCACCTGGCGGAACCAGGAACTCGACCTGACGTTCTTCCCAGCCATCGGTGTCTTTTCCGGTGGCGGCCGGCTTCGGAGCAGGCTTCAGTTTCTGGTGTTGGTCGTCGACGAATTCGATCATGATGCGAGCATCAAACCACGAGCTCTTCCCCTTCTTCAGATCGCTGACCCGCTGTTTCCAAGAGAGACGCAGAGCTTCGGTCCCAGGGGGAAGCTTCAGCTCTTGATACAGCATGACCATCTGGCCAGGCTCAGGGCTTTTCAGGCGAATGAAGTGGTTACCTGATTCGCTTTCCCAGCTACCGCCTGATTTGACTTGTCCCCAGTCGGCTGGCCAGGTCGAATCGGCGTTGGGAGTTTCCAGATTACCGTTTGGTGCCAATTCAGCCTCAGACGCGGCGAGCAACGGCGATGCAGCAGCAAAGATCAGAAAGCATGCAATCAGGGCAGGTGTGATCAGGGGGCGGAGCAACATGGGCCTCGAAATTCTCTGTCCAAGAGGAGCAATCGGGGGATCGAATGGGGTCTAACTTCATTATGACCCCACCTCCTGAAATGGTTACGAAATCGACCGGAATTATTCGAGAAGTTGCGCGGCCAGCGAATGACCGCTGAATAACGCCCCTTCCACCCGGGCACCAGAGCACCAATCGCCGCAAATTCCCAGACGAACGGTGGGGTCCCAAAGGTAAGAACGGTCGAGAGGTTCGACAGGGGCACTGTACCGCCAACGGTGACTGGCGGCGTAAATCGGTTCAGGCAGGTTCGCACCAGTGGCTTTGGCAAATGCCTCAAGCAGACGTGGGGTGATCTCCTCTGGCTGGCACTCAAGGTTTTCTCGCGACCACGATCCCGAGGCATGCAACACCCAGCACTCGTGCTCCGCGTTTCGGCCAGGCTTGCTGTTATTGCGGCAGATCCAACGCAAAGGGTTTTCGTGAACGAAGGCGGCGTCGAAGTCGACATCGATTCGACTTGGGAAATGGACGAGCGTCGCCCAACAAGGATCAAACTGCTGATCGACCAGCGTTCCACGGAAGGGACTGGTCGCTCCCAGGATCGCATTGGTTTGCTCTGGCGGCGCTGTGCAAACCAGCACATCAAATGGACCGAATTTCTGGCCATCGGTCGAAGTTAGAACCCAACCGGAAGATGAATGTTGTGCCGATTCAATGCGGGTGTTCAGCCGAATATCGAGCGATTCGGCCAGGTGCTTGCCGAGAGCATTCATTGCAGGAACTGCGACGTAACGCGAGGTTGGTTCCACTTCGGGTAACTCATTTGGCCGAAGTACAACGACCTTGCCATCCCACGGAGCAACGATGCCTGCGGATAACCACTTCTGCAGGTGCTGCTCAATGGGTTGGCTGCGAATGGTAAAGTACTGAGCCCCGTGATCGAAGGCGATGTCATGTTCGGGAACCCGTCGCGTCGCCATACGACCAGACACACCGCGTGCCTTCTCGAAAAGCGTAATATCGAACTCGTGCGCGAGTTCACGGGCACACATCAAACTGGAAACGCCGGCACCAATAATTGCTACTGTTTGCATAATAAAAAACCAGTTAACCGTTATGAATCGCGCAGGAATTCGTTAAAACCTGATCTCATGTTGAAGGTAGGAATCGAAAACCAAGCAAATCGAAAACATGCCGGAATTGCGTTGTCAAGAATGTAGTCGAGAACCTTTTTTGACCGCTCACAATTTTAGGTTGCTCCGTTGATATTTTCATTGGTTTCGCAATTGTCAGCGTTTAGAATCCAAAGCAGCGTCCTCCCCAATGAGTTCATGATTCGCGGTTATTAGCCAGAGAGGAAGGTGCTTGTGGGAGTCTCACTTTCAATGATCGCATTGAATCGCGGTTCCAAAGTTGCATGGAAGGCGTTTCGCGAAAACCTTGCGGAATCGTGGCCCATATTGCCGGCCCCAACGGATGTCCGAAAGGAAGAGAACACGCTCTCTTTCGACTTGGGGCAGATGAGTATCGCCATGGGAATGATGCCTGGCCCGATACCAGAAGATAGCTGGGCTCCACCGGAACGTCAGACTTGGATCTGGCCTGAAGCGGTGGAGCAACTGCAAGAACATCGTTCCCATTTGATTGTAACCGTCGTCGGAGACGTCGCGCCACTGCTGCAGGCGCAATTATTGACGATGGTCACCGCATCGCTTCTGGCAACATGTGGACAGCCGGCAGGTGTGCTGTGGGGAGAGTCTGGCTTGATGGTTTCGCCAGAACTGTTCCACGATATTGCTATTGAATCCCTGCCAACGGAAGTTCCACTGTGTTTGTGGGTCGCCGTTTACTTGGGAAAGAACGATGACGGCACGACGGTCGGTTTTACACGCGGGCTGCAGTCGCTTGATGTGATGGACTTCGTAACCGAGAACGCGACCGATCAGCCTGGCGACTTATGCGAGCGGTTTTATGGGCTGGCCGACTACTTGATTGCCAATGGTCCCGTGATTGGTGATGGGCATACGATCGGCGAAGATGACGACGAGCGTATCAAGATCACCTATTGCAGTTCCCCGTTCGGGCATGAACATCAGGTCATGCGACTCGACTTCGCACCGCAAGCTGGCCAGTCCCGTTTCGGCCTGCAGTACTAAGCCTTCGCTCGCGGATGAGCTTTCTCGTACACGCCTTTCAGCGTGGCGGTGCTTAGGTGGGTGTAGATCTGCGTCGTCACCAGACTCTTGTGCCCCAGCAGTTCCTGCACGCTACGA
Organism: Bremerella cremea; assembly: GCF_039541315.1. Taxonomy (GTDB): domain Bacteria; phylum Planctomycetota; class Planctomycetia; order Pirellulales; family Pirellulaceae; genus Bremerella; species Bremerella cremea. Next base: position 411,547 of record NZ_BAABFZ010000004.1, read on the forward strand.
ATGTCGGCACCTGCATCGAGCAGATGGGTAGCAAAACTATGTCGCAGCGTGTGCGGACTCGTTCGCAGATCGAGCCCGGTTTCTTTCAGATATTTTTCGAGCATCCGTCCGACGCTACGCGTGGTGATGCGGTTGCCGAACTTGTTTAAGAAGATCGGACGTTCCGTCAGCTTCTCGCTCTTTGGGCTCAAACGGCGAATATTCATCCAGTCGGAAATCGCATCGAGCGCGTACGAACCGAGGGGAGCGAGTCGTTCTTTGCGACCCTTTCCACGAACGCGAACCAGGCCATCATGCATGTCGAGATCGTTCTCGTTGATCCCGACCAGTTCGCTCACACGCAGACCGGCGCTGTAGGTCGTTTCAAGCATCGCCCGATCGCGGATGCCAGCGGCGTCGACCCGGGACGGAGCGTTGAGCAGCGTGCCGATCTCAGTCGTGGTTAAAAAGTGCGGAAGCTTCTGGCTTTTGCGAGGGTTACGCAGCGGTTTGGCTGGGTTCTTATCAACCAGTTGCTGCCGCTGGGCAAACTTGAAAAAGCTTCGCATCGAGGCGAGCCGGCGAGCCACGGTACTGCCGGAGTAGCCTGCTTCGGTGACAGCGGACACGTACCCCCGCAGATCGAGGGTCGTGATTTCATCGGGCGAAGGCTCCAGGGCAAAGCTTTCTTCCAGATAGCCCGCCAAGGCGTCGAGATCTTCGCCATAGCTTTTGATGGTCAGATCGGATGCATTGCGTTCGACCTGGAGATAGCGAAGGAAGCTATCAATGACCGTTCGCAGACCCTGGGTGGATGAACTTAAGGCTCGATCGATCACCCTGCTGGCTCCGCCTGATTAGCTGAACTCGTCGAAGTCGAGATGGTCGGCGTCGAGGCTTCCGATATCAATCGGCCCGTTAGCGGGGAACTCGAAGCGTGGCTTCACGGAAGCATCGTTATCGACCGGTGCGTTCTGATCGGCAGCTTGAGCGCGAATTTTTTGGCTTAGCACTGCGGCGTCGTACCAGGTGAAGCTCAGCTCCGGATTGCTCGCGTATCGGCCCAGCGTGCGGAGGGCTTCGGCCCGTCGCTGATCGCTGAACAAAAATACGTAGCGTTCTTCACCCTTGACCAGTGCTAGTACGTTAATCTCTTCCGTCACGTGAGGCAGCCTCCCAGACAATTCCAAAACTCATCCGTGGTAAAGAACGTTATCGGCTTTCGCCCCACCGGATCGCCAGTTGAGATTCACCGGCACCGCCACGAAGAGAGAGCATTTCTGTGATATGCGAGTAGCAACAGAAACGAATGAAATCGTTGCTACGATCGAGAAAACCCTGCCAACCCCCATTACGCGCATCGTCGAGAAAAAAGTAATACTGCTCGGCACGTTCTGTGAAGTCGGAATCATTTTCGCTATAGCTTCGAATCTGTGAGATGATCGGGCTGTCCTGCGCCATCATCATCGGGCGATTCGCTTTCGGTGCATCGGGGATGAAGCCGCTTGGATCGGGCCAGTCTGGTGGCAAGCCTTCGGCGTCAATACGGGCGTTTTTCTCGGGTGTTTCGCCGAAATCAGGCTGAACGGGCGTTTGTGTTTCGAGCTGGGCTCGGGCCAGCGCGAACTCTGCTTCCCACAAGTGCGACTCTGGAATGAACTCTTCATCTGCAGTGCCCCACGGCAGTCCATAGCCAGGCGGAATCGGATGGAATCCAGGGTTCGTCGCGTACCAGTTGACGGCCAACGTCATGCGCTTGGGGTAGTAAGGCGAGTAGTCGGTAACCGAACCCACCACGATGGCGTCGACACCCAACATTTTTCCGAGTGCTCGCAGTTGTTCGATATCGGTGCCATTGTTGCCGCTTGCTTGCATCGCCCGCATCGTCACACCAATTGGTACGACTTCAAAGCCGCGGATGGTTTGCAGTTCGCCGTAGTAGGCCAACGTCACGTCATCCATATCGAGCGTAGGGATGTCGCTCTGGTTATTGAATGGAATCACCGCGACCCGTGCCAACTGCGGGAACGGGTTGTGAAAGATCGGCTTCTCGCGCATCTCGGGGATGGCGGCGCAGCCGCTGCACAACAGAGTTAAACAGGTGATGACAAACCAGTAGCGCACGAAAATGACAATCGTAGCAATTCAGGTAGCCCCCCCGAGCTGCTTGGTACGCCGAACGAATCTTTCGCGGCGCACTTTGTCCGATGGGTCAGTCATCGGCCTGGCGAAGAAGATCGCTTCAGAGGAATCGTGCCGATTTCGCGATTTGGATAAACTTTGCGGCCGCTAGCAATGCTGCTAAAGTGCCACCGTCAGGCGGTCAAACCAGCGAATCCATGCTGCTCAGGCCAATCGGCTCGCGCGAGGTGAACGGTTCGCCGTAACGAGTTCCGATCACTTTGCCCCAGTACGAGGCCTCGTCGTGAAGCTTATCGAGGAAGGTGGGATACTCGGTGGGGCGACCTTCGATAAATTGACTGTGATAGCATCGAATCGACGCCAGCTTCTCTTCCCAATGCTCGCTGATGTCGAGCACGAATGCCGGCTGGGCCGCCATTTTCAAATGAACACAGTAGTAGTTGTAGATACGCTGCGGGTGGAATGGCTCGCCGGGCATTTCGGTCTTGCTGAGCTTCGACCAGAAGCGGGCCGCGTCGACAAGTTGCGTCGCTGCCAGGTGATCGGGATGGGCATCTTCCCAGTAAGGGGCAAACAGCCACTTCGGCCGCAGCAAGCGAAAGACCGATGCCAGCTTCTCGCGGGCAGCTAGCGTTGGCTCGAGGCTTCGATTCGGCAGGCCCAGGTTATCTCGCCAGTCGACTTTCAAGATGTCGGTGGCAGCAGCTGTCTCTGCAGCTCGTTTCTCGGGACTACCGTAGGGTGTGGGCTCGCCGGAAGTCAGATCGAGAATGCCGACCTTCTTCCCTTCCGCTTTGAATTTCAGAATCGCGCCTCCCATGCCAAGTTCGGCATCGTCGGGATGGGGGGCGATCACCAAGATATCAAGCGGAGTGGGCGTTTTCATTTGCTCTAGTACCGACATTGAATTTCAGGTATTTAGCGACGTGATTCGACTCTCATTTTCTTGGTCCCGGCTTGAACTCCGCTGATGTCCACCCGCTCAACAATTGCTTTGCTGATCTTGCTCTTGGTTGCCCCTGGTTGTCGTACCTGGGGATGGGGACGTCATCGGGAAGAGCCAGAACCTAGACATCATGTCGTCGACAACTTCTCCGATACGAAGCCAAAGGCCGAGGATGAAGAGGAAGACGATATGACCGATACCGGATCGTTCGCCAAGAAGAACGGCCGAAGCACCGACCTGGGGTCAGGCTGGTCGGATCGTTCTCGTGAAATCGAACGTAGTCTAGGGTATCGCTAAGGTTGAGCGAGTCGCCGTGGCGACTCGCTTCCGAGACCTTCTTTAATGTTCGATGCCGTAAAGCGGCCCAAGTTTCGAACGCAGATAGCGAATTAGCGGGGCCGAGTCGATCGGATCGCCGCAAACACGTTCCACCAATTGATCGCCGGGATAGCATTGCCCCAGTTGATGAACGTTCTCTCGCAGCCAATCCAGCAGTGGCATGAACTCGCCCGACGCGAACATGGCGTCGAGATCGCCCAGGTCTTCGCGAGCTTGTTCGATCAATTGCGCCGAGTAGATGTTGCCGAGACTATAGGTTGGGAAGTAACCCATCAGGCCGGCGCTCCAATGGACATCCTGCAAACAGCCATTGGCATCGCTCGTGGGCGTGATGCCCAACTGCTGGGTGTACTTTTCGTTCCAGGCCCCTGGCAGGTCTTTCACTTGCAGGTCGCCGGAAAGCAGAGCTTGTTCCAGCTCGAAGCGAATGATGATGTGCAAATTGTACGTTGCTTCATCTGCTTCCACGCGAATCAGCGAAGGGGAAACTTCGTTGATGGCGAAATGGAAGTCGCCGATCGGGACGTCGGACAACGCCTCGGGGAACAGCTTCTTCGCTTCAGGATAGAAATGACTCCAGAAGGCATAGCTGCGGCCGACAATGTTTTCCCACAGCCGCGACTGCGACTCATGCACGCCGAGCGAAGCCGCCGCACCCGGTGGCAGGCCGAACCATTGATGCGGCAGGCCTTGTTCGTAGATGCCATGGCCAGCTTCGTGCAAGGTCGAGAAGAACGCTGACGGGAAGAAGTTCTCGTCGTACCGCGTAGTGATACGAATATCGTAAGGGCCGATGGTCGTGCAGAACGGATGGTGCGTTACGTCGAGTCGACCAGCCGAGAAGTCGAAACCGATCTTCGATGCGGCGGACATACCAAGCTGTTCCTGCTGAGCGAGCGGGTATTTTCGCTTCAGCACTTCCATGTTCGGAACGCGGCCGCTGTCCTTGATCTCTGCGACCAGAGGGACCAACTGCTCCTTCAAGGTTTCCAGAACCTGACGAACCTGAGCGGTCTTGGCTTCTGGTTCGTAGAAGTCGAGCAGGGCGTCGTATTGTTCCCCTTCGTAGCCAATTGCCTCGGCCATTTCGCGGCTGAGACTCACCAGTTTGTCGAGGATCGGTTCAAAGGTGGCGAACTTGTCTTCGGCTCGTGCTTTGACCCAGGTTTGTTGGCCGATGATTCGCGAGTGACTGAACTCCTCCACCAGACGTTTCGGCAACTTCACCTGCTTTAAGTAGTCTCGCTTGAGGCGACGAATGGTGGCCTCGGCGGGGCTATTGGCTTCTTCGGTCAGTGGCGAATCATGAAGTTGTTCCAGCCAGTCGCCGACCTTGGGATCGGTATTGCGATCGTGAATGATCCCCGACAGAAGGGTGACCTGATCAGCACGATAGGCTCCGGCATTTTCTGGCAGCAGAACCCGTTCGTCCCAGCCCAACAACGCGCTGATGTTTTCCAGCTTGGCAGTTTCTCGATAGTGGTCGCAAAGTTGATCGAAGATTTGTTGGTGGTCGGCCATAGGTCTCGCTAATCAGAGAAGGGAATTGCGGTTGTTAATCGAGTGGGCCTGCCATCGGCCAAACTAAGCTAGTAGCTTGGCTCCCGTTTCCTTACCACAGGCAGCCAGGATTTGCGAAATCGTGGCGTCGGCTTCTTCGCCGGTCAGGGTACGATCGTAGGCTTGAAGCGTGATCGTGAAGAGGACGCGTTTCTTGCCAGGACCATCCTTCTTCGGATCGCGGAAGATCTCTTGGAAGGTGACCTCTTGAACCAGTTCGCCCCCAGCCGTCGTGCTGATATCTTGCAGACGTGACCAGCTGACTTCTTCGTCGACGACCAGGTTCAAGTCGCGGTTCATCGCAGGGTGGGTACTGAAGTCTTGATGTTGTGGAACGAGCACGGCTAATTTCATCAACGCGGTCAGATCGAGCTCGGCAACGGTTGCTTTCTGCTGCAGACCGAACGCCTTGGCGGCCGACTTGCTAACCACACCCAGGTAACCGAGCGTGGTGCCATTGATGGTCAGGTGACTCCCCTGCCCTTCTTCAAACAGCGGATCGGTATAAGGAATGGTCGTAACCATCGCTCGTGGATTGAGCGAACCAACCAAAGCTTCGACCGCCCCCTTCAGTTCGTAGAAGCCTCGACCGCTCGTAATACCCACCATATAGCGTTCGTCTGGCAGTGCCTTCGACTTCGGCAGATAAACCTTGGCGATCTCGTACAGATCGATTTCAGGATAGCTGAACTTTTCGTTGTTGCGACGGGCCCCGAGCAGGCTTGGAATCAAGCTCACCCGCAGGCGATCTTCCCCCTTTACCATCGGCATGCTGGTGGTCAACGGTTCCGAGAGCGACCAACCCTGAAACGCCTTCGACCAGACATCGCTCACGATGCTGCGGGTCAAGGTCTCGTCGAAGCCCATGCCGAGCATAGCCGTGCTAACTTTGTTGCGAATCCGATCGAGATCGCTCTGGTGCGAAGCACTCAGCGAAACGCCGGCTCGTTCTGGAATCTTGTCATAGCCATGGATACGTGCGACTTCTTCGATCAGATCGACTTCGCGATCGAGGTCGCGTCGCCAACTCGCTGGGGTAATCGTGATCGAGCCGGCCGACTGATCGACGACTTCATTCCCCAGCTTTTCGAGGATGCGGCGCACTTCCGCTTCGGGAACTTCGATACCCAGGATGCGTGGCAACTGCGAAAGGCGAAGTGTCACGCTCGAGCGAGAGTGTGGCTGCGAACCAGCGTAGACACGGCCTTCGCACACTTCGCCACCTGCGGTTTCAACAATCAGTTCGCAGCAGCGACGGCTTGCCCAATCGATCATTTCGGGATCGACGCCACGTTCAAAGCGGTACGACGAATCGCTCTTCAGCTTTAACCGACGCGAGGTCGTGCGGACTGGTAGCGCCGCGAACTGGGCCGCTTCGATTAACAGGTCAGTCGTCAAATCGCCGACTTCGGTTTCTTTGCCACCCATCACGCCTGCCAGAGCAATCGCCCCGCGGCCATCGGCGATGACGTAGTCGTCCGAACTGAGAAGGTACTCGCGATGGTCGATCGCCATGAACTTCTCTTCGGCGGCAGCCTTCCGAACCGAGATGACGTCCCCTTCGATTTTCGCGAGGTCAAAGGCGTGCAGCGGCTGGCCGATTTCCATCAACACGTAATTGGTCACGTCGACTACGTTGTTGATCGATGGTAGGCCAATCGTGTTCAAGCGATTGGTGAGCCAGGCCGGACTGGCGCCGACCGTGACGCCGGTGATGCTGCGGGCGATATAGCGTGGACAGAACTTTTCGTCTTCGAGCTGAACGATCTTCGAACAGGCTCCCCCGTTCGAGATCGCCGAGATATCCGCCGCCGGAACCTTCAGGTCGAGATCGAACAGCACGCCCACTTCGCGAGCGATGCCGACGTGGCCGAGCCAGTCGGGGCGATTGCTGGTGACTTCCAGGTCCAGGCAACGATCGTTATTCACCGTCGAAGCGCCATCGAAGTTCAACCCGGCCAGGGTCAAACGATCGCAGACTTCCGCTTCGCTGATGTTCAGGTCGAGGTACTGCTTCAGCCAATCCCAGGAAACGAGCATGATTCAAATATTCTGTGCGAGTGCGTGGATTCGGATTTCGTAACGATGCAAGAGGAAGCGAGGTGGCAATGTGTTTTAGAACTGTGCCAGGAACTTCGTATTGCTGTCGTACAAGTAGCGAATGTCGTTGATGCCATGACGACGCATGCAAAGTCGTTCGACGCCCAGGCCGAAGGCGAACCCGGTGACTTCTTCAGGATCGTAGCCAACCGCTTTGAGGACGTTCGGATCGACCATGCCGGCTCCGCCGAACTCAAGCCACGTGTCTTGCCAGCGCATGTCGACTTCCACGCTCGGTTCAGTGAACGGGAAGAACGAAGGACGAAAGCGAATCTCGACGTCGCCGCCAAGGTAGCTCGAAGCGAACAATCGCAGCACGTACTTCAGGTCGGCCATGGTTACGTTGGTATCGACCAGCAGGCCTTCGATCTGATGGAACATGGCATAGTGCGTGGCGTCGATTTCGTCGGGACGGTAGACACGTCCGAGCGAAACGATGCGGATCGGAGGCTTGGTATTCTCCATCACGCGGATCTGCACGGTCGAGGTCTGGCTTCGCAGCAGTTGGTTGCCACCCCCGGTGCCAGCCGCGGCAACGTTCAGGTAGAAGTTGTCCAGCGGATCGCGGGCAGGATGTTCGAGCGGAATGTTGAGCGCTTCGAAGTTGTGCCAGTCATCTTCGATTTCAGGACCTTCGACGGCCGAGAAGCCGAGCCGGCCCATGATGTCTTTCAGCTCGTCGATCGTCTGGGTGATCGGGTGAATATGCCCCAGGCGTGGTCGCTTGCCAGGCAGGGTCACGTCAATCGCTTCTGACTTCCCCTTACTGCTGCTTCCACCGGTGATGGTGTCGGCGGCCGATTGGAAGAGCTCTTCCAGGCGGGTCTTCACTTCATTGAAGCGTTTGCCGGCGACTGGCTTGTCTTCTTTCGAGACCTTGCCGAGCCCCTTCTGCGCTTCTTTGAGCTTTCCGCTCTTCGCCCCGAGGTACTCGACGCGGGTGTCTTCCAGGATCTGGGAGTCGACCTGTTTGATAGCTTCTTCGAAGCGATGCGAAGCGGCTTCGACCAGATCGTCCAACTGTTTGATGAAATCGTTGAGTGACATGATGCCTGTTGATTACGTGCGTTCATGAAACAAGCCGCCGAGTTGATACTCGGCGGCTTGTATTATTGCATCTGGGTTGCGGGCTGCCCATCCACGGTGGGCAAGCCGACTTAGGCGGCGAGGGCAGCCTTGACTTCTTCAGTCACCGCATCGAATGCGCCCGGATCGTGAATCGCCATCTCGGACAGAACCTTGCGATCCAGGGTGATGCCAGCCTTCTTCAGGCCGTTGATGAATTCGCTGTAACGCAGACCGCGTTCGCGAGCAGCGGCATTCAGACGGATAATCCACAGCTTGCGGAATTCACGCTTACGGACCTTACGGTCGCGATAAGCATAGACGCCAGCTCGGACCAGCGTTTCCTTGACGGTACGCAGCAAATTACCACGACCACCGCGATTACCACGTGCCTTCTTGAAAAGACGCTTCTTGGAACGGTGGCGAGCCTTGCCGTAAGTAGTTCTCATCGTATTACCTTAAACCTTCGTCCACTGGGCCCCCGTTTCGTGGGAAACGGATGTTTGGTACCCGCGTACAGAAAATCGCACTCGGTTGCCTGCTTACCCAATGTGAAGCAGATCGGAGTGCTGTCAGAAATTTACCGCTTTAGTAGCTGTACTTGCCCAAAGCCAAACGCAGAGCCACCGATTCGGCTTCCGCCAGAACGGTCGTACCGCGGAGATTACGCTTCCGCTTGTGGCTCATGCGGTTTGCCAAGTGGCTTGTTCCGCACTGACGGTGCTTGATTTTGCCGTTTCCGGTGATGCGGAAACGCTTTTTAGTACCCTTGTGGGTCTTCATCTTAGGCATGATGCCAATCCCCAATGAGTATGTGGGACACGTTGTCCTATACGGACATGGTTCTTATCCGTGGAAACCCAATATTCTAGGGACAATCCCCGCAGAGCGGTAGGGGGAAGCAGGTGGATTTGGGAAAACTGGCTAGTCCGCCATGGTATCGGCGTAACCTATTGTACTAATTGGTTTTACCGATACAGTTTTCGGCCCCTTCCACCCTGGCGACGGTCGAATTCCTGAGTGACACCATCTAAAATAACGGCAGTCATCGCTGATTGCGTTCCCATTACCCCAAGACACTGGATGGATGGTCCTCTGATCACGGCCTGGACGATACGTCTGGCACTAATCGCCATGGCGTCGAGTCTGGTGCTCAGGATGGTTCATCCCTGGTGCCCTTTGTCGGAAGGTTTTCGACGGGGCATCTGGACCGCTGGGTGTGCCCTGTTTCTGGCCCACATCGCGGCCGGAATGCAGTTCTATCACCATTGGAATCATCAGCACGCCTATGCCGAGACCGCTCGGCAGACCTACGAAGTGCTGGGCGTCCGTTTCGGAGGCGGTATCTACGTCAATCACCTGATGGCGATTGTCTGGCTGGCCGACACCGTCTGGTGGTGGGTAGCTCCGCAGGCCTATCGCCGGCGAAGTCCCTGGTGGGAACGGGGGATGATTGGCTTCTTCCTGTTTATTGCCTTCAATGGATTGGTGGTATTCAAGTCCGGAGGACTAAGAATCGCTGGAATCCTTGGCTTCGTGCTACTCGCGGTAGTGTGGGGCATGACTCGCCATTGGAGTCCAGCCGTTGTTCCGCATGCCAAGCCTGCGGATCGCTAGGTTGCTATGTCGCAAACACCAAGTTCGACCGATCGCCTGACGATCGCCTATATCACTGCCGGCGGAGCAGGCATGTTCTGCGGTAGTTGCATGCGCGACAACACCGTGGCTCGAGCGATGCACCATCTGGGGCAAGATGTGCACCTGATTCCGATGTACACGCCCATTCGCGTCGACGAAGAAGATGTCAGCGAGAAAACGCTCTTCTACGGCGGCATCAATGTCTATATGGAGCAAACCGTCCCTGGCTATCGCTTTCTGCCTGCCTGGCTGACCCGCTGGCTCGATCAGGAATGGATCATTCGGTGGGCGACGTCGCGTGGTATCGAGACCGACGCAAAACAGCTCGGAGCTTTGACGCTCTCGGTTCTCAAGGGGAAAGACGGTAACCAGCGGAAGGAAGCTCTGCGACTGGCGAAGTGGGTGTCCAAAGACCTGAAGCCGCAGATCATCAACTTCAGCAACATGATGATTGCTGGGACCGCTCCGCTGCTGAAGGAGAAGGTCGGCTGTCCGATTGTCGCGACCCTGCAGGGAGACGACATCTTCATGGACGAACTGCCGGAACCGTATCGAACACAGTGTTTCCAGCAGATTAAACAGCTGGTTCCGCATATCGACCGGTTTATCGTCTTCAGCGAGTACTACGCCGATTACATGGCCGAGTATTTCGGAATCCCGCGCGAAAAGTTCTGCCTGGTTCCGTTGGGGATCGATCTTTCTGACCTCCCCACCCCTTCCTCAGGGAAAGATCACACAAAGCGGCCCCCGACGATTGGCTATTTGGCCCGGATGGCCCCGGAAAAAGGGCTGCATCTGTTAGTTGACGCGTTTCTGCATTTACGGACCATCGAAGGCATGCAGGATGTTCAGTTGAAAGTCGCTGGTTGGGCCGGCAAGCAGCAAGAGGCCTATGTCAACGAACAGATGGAGAAGTTGGAACAGGCCGGCCATCGCGAAGGCTGCGAGTACCTCGGCACGGTGGACCGGACCAGCAAGTTGACCTTCCTGCAGTCGATCGACGTTCTGTCGGTGCCGACAACCTATCGCGATCCGAAAGGTTTGTTCGTCCTGGAAGCACTCGCCGCCGGGGTTCCGGTGGTTCAGCCAGAGCACGGGGCGTTTCCCGAATTAATTCGAGCCACCGGAGGGGGACACCTGGTTCCACCTCATGATCCAATTGCCTTGGCCGAGAAATTGGCACACGTCCTTACAGATCGCGAGGCAGCTCGGCAGTTGGGGGCAGACGCAGCGGAATCAGTCCGCACGCGATTTAATTCAGAGCAAGCCGCGCGAGAGACCGTCGAAATCTATCGTTCGCTGGTGAGCTAAGCCGCTTTGGCTTGGCTGGTGGCCTGAGGCTGCTGGAACGAGATGGCTGTCGGCCGAGGGGGCGGCATCATTCCCTTTTCGATGAAGACAGGTCCTGTCTTCGAGGCTTCCCACAAGGCGTTGTTACGATCGAAGTCGGCCTCGATGAAGAACTTCTCGTGTTCCATGTGGAAGACAACTGCCGAGTAAACGGCGTTCAGACGTTTCACGCCGCTTCGCATCAGTCGGGTCACGAACTCGCTATCTTCTCGCCAGAACCCGACGAATGCTTCGTTCCAACCGTTGATGTTGGCCACATCGCTCTTCCAGACGGCCAGGTTGCACGATCGCACGCCGTGGGTGGTGTTGCTTCGTGTGGCAAAGCCTGGGATGCGAATCGTGAGATGTAGCTTGGTCAGGTGACCCTTCATCCAGGCCTTCACCAGCTCCCAGCTTGTTTCCGTTCCCTTGAAGGAATCGAAGCCTTTGTACTGCAGGAAGTTTCTGCGGCCTTGGACGAAGTGCCCAGGGCGAGCGATCCGCCGATGATCGGCCACGAACTGTGGGCCAGGGATGCAGTCGCCATCGGTGTAGATCAGATAGTCGCCGGTTGCTGCCCGCGTGGCGTTGTTACGGGTCTTGCTGATCTGGGGCATGCCGCCGAATGGGTGCCAGGCATGTAGGATCGGGAAATCGGCCTGTTGTCGGTACTTCTCGATGATCTCGGGTGTATTGTCGGACGAGCCATCGTCCGCGATGACAACTTCGTGCGGCTTCTCGGTTTGGTGCATGAAGCCGTACAGGACCTTATCGAGATAATAGGGCCGATTGTGAGTGGTGATAATGACCGAAGATCGCATGGCTTGGCTTTCTGGGGTTTTCTGGATCCGTCTCACAGGAGCCAGTGCCGCGAGACGATAACAGAGGTCCTCTTGAGCCAACAAGGTCATTTCGCGGGATGTCGCGGTGCTAGCACGATGCCGCTGCGCATTAAAAAAGCCATCCCAGAATTGGAATGGCTTTTGAATCGATGGCTGTTGTAAGGATCGTCTCTCGATCCTGGCCGAACCTATCCTGCTTTCGGCGAAACGGTGGCCATGATGCGGCGCCCCATTTGCTTCGGTGGCGATTCAAGCTTGCCCACTTCGGCCAGCAGTTCAATCACTTGGGCCATCACGCGATGACCTTCTTCAACGTGGGCCATTTCACGACCCTTGAACTGCACCGAGACTTGGACTTTGTCTTTGTGCTTCAGAAAGCCAATCGCTTGCTTGACCTTGAACTCGATATCGTGATCGCCCGTCTTCGGACGGAGACGAATCTCTTTGGTCTTGGTGTGGTGCGACTGATTCTTATGTTGTTTTTTGCTTTGCTGGTACTTGTACTTGCCGTAGTCCATGATGCGGCAGACCGGCGGTTTGGCTCCGGGCGCAACTTCGACTAGATCCAGGCCTGCCTCTCGGGCAATGGACATGGCTTCGTCGGTGGGCAGAACGCCCAACTGTTCACCTTCAGCAGAAATGACTCGAATTGGGCTGACGCGGATTCGTTCGTTGATTCGAGTCTGGTCGCGATTCTGATCGCGTTCCCGTTCGCGAGACGTATTACGCAGGGCGATGGCTAGTGATCCTTTAAATGCTAGGAAACGGGTAAGGTGTCTTTAATGATTCAACCATGTGGACAACCCGTAAAATCGTACCACATCGTTAATATTTTATCGTCAAGTTTCCGCTTCGTTAACGCTCGAAAATCGGAATCGTTAAATTTTGCCACCTTTCCGGGTGGTAATGGCGTTTCAGATTCCATCAGGAGGGTTGGTGATGGTCAGGCGGAAACTGGTCACTTGGGTGACCATAGCACGCCTGCCCCCATAAAAGGAGGGCAGGCAATGCCTCGAAAACCGGCCGGTTTAGTATTCATCGCTGGACGACGCGGCTGAGGTACCCAGGCCCGCCGAACCTTTGAACACTTGTCGCACGACACGGTTCTTGACTTCTTCTTTTAGCTTATCAATTGCCTCTTGGATCTTCATGGAACCCAAGTCGCCATCGATTCGGTCGCGAACCGCAACCGATTCTTCTTCCATTTCCCGTCCCCCGATGATGAACATGTAGGGGATCAGTTCCAATTGGGCGGCTCGGATCTTGGCTCCAATTTTTTCCGGTCGATAGTCGCCACTGACGCGGAAGCCGGCCAGTTGCAGTTCTTTTTCGACCTTGCGGGCATACTCTTCGAACTTCTGGCTGACGACCAGGATACGAACCTGTTCTGGAGCCAACCACAGTGGGAAGGCGCCGGCAAAGTGTTCGATCAACACACCCATGAAGCGTTCCAGCGATCCAAACGGAGCGCGATGGATCATCACTGGGCGATGCGGCTGATTATCAGGGCCGATGTATTCCAGGTCGAAACGTTCGGCACTCGGCAGGTTATAGTCGAGCTGAACGGTACCCAGTTGCCATTCACGTCCCAGGCAGTCGTTCACCACGAAGTCGGCTTTCGGGCCGTAAAACGCGGCTTCGCCTGCTTCGGCAGTGGCGGTGATGCCCATGTTCTTGCAAACACGAACCAGAGCCGCTTCGGCCGCATCCCAAACTGCTTGCTTGCCGACGTACTTCGAGTTGTCTGGGTCACGGAAACCGAGACGAACACGATAGTCGGTCAGGCCCAAGCTGCTGAGAACGTACTGGGTCATCTGGATGCACTTGCGGAACTCGTCTTCGACTTGTTCGTCGGTGCAGAAGATGTGGGCGTCGTCCTGAGTAAAACCGCGCACGCGGGTCATGCCGTTCAATTCGCCCGATTGCTCGTAGCGATAAACGGTCCCGAACTCCGACAAGCGGTACGGCAACTCACGATAGCTGCGAGGCCGCGACTTGTAGATCATGATGTGATGCGGGCAGTTCATGGGCTTGAGGAGATATTCTTCGTCCTCGGCCTGATGAATCGGCGCGAACTGGCTGTCTTTGTAGTACGGGTAATGTCCCGAGATCTTATATAGATCGACCTTGCCAATATTGGGGGTCACCACCGGGAGGTACTCGAACTTCTTCAACTGCTCGCCGACGAACTCGGTCAGCAGGTTGCGGATGATGGTTCCCTTAGGGGACCACAAAATCAGACCCTGCCCCACAAGCGGATTAATCGAGAACAGATCGAGCTGCTTACCCAGGACGCGATGATCGCGCCGTTTGGCTTCTTCGATTTTAGTTAGGTGGGCTTCCAGGTCTTCTTTGTTGAAGAAGGCGGTTGCGTACAAACGCTGGAGCTGACGATTGTTGGAATCGCCTTTCCAGTAAGCGCCGGCAACCGACAGGATCTTGTAAGCACCAATCGCCTTCGGCCGCGGAATATGCGGGCCACGGCAAAGGTCGATGAACTCGCCCTGCTGATAGAACGACATCGAGTCGTGATCTTTCAGGCCGGTTTCGATATGTTCGATCTTGTATTTCTGGCCCAGATCTTTGACCACTTGCAGCGAACTTTCGCGATCGCGTTCGATCCGTTCAAAAGGTTCGTCCTGCTTGATGATCTTCTTCATCTCGGCTTCGATCGCCGGGAAGTCTTCTTCGGAGAGCTTATGCTCGAGATCGAAGTCGTAGTAGAAGCCGCCGTCGATCGTTGGTCCGAATGCCAACTGCACGCCATCGAACAGTCGCATCACGGCGCGGGCCATGATATGGGCACAACTGTGACGCATCACCCCGAGGGCTTCTTCGTCCTTCTTGGTTAACAATCGCAGATTGACACTGCCTTCTTCAGGCAGCTTGGTATCGAAGCCGACGACCTTGCCGTCGATTTCCCCTGCCAGGGTCGCTTTGGCCAGACCTGGTCCAATATCAGCGGCGACCTCCATGGGGGTAACAGCGTGATCGAATTCTTTTTTAGATCCGTCGGGAAGAATGACCTCGAGCATGATGTGTTTGTATTCTCATCCAGATGGCGATTTCCAATTTCGCGAGGACATCGAAACAAAGGATGTCGCTGAATCCGCAAAATCGGGCGGGGTGATGCTGCTTCCTCGGAAACCGCAAGCACCCAGGGCGAACCTTGCGAGACTTCCGCGGCTCTCCCTGATTGGTAAGGTGGAAGACGCCTGATTCGGTGTCGGGGTTCGCAGCTAGAAGGGTATAGATTGACGGAAGTTACGACTTGAGGAAAGTCCAGGTTGGCCTGAATTAAGGGATCGTAAGAGATTCGCGTGGGGGTGGCGTAATGAAACAGACAGTCAAAATCCTGTTTTTCGTTGCAGCCACTTGACGAGATAGGCGTCTCGATGGCAAACTACGCCTTTGGTTAATCCTTCCGGGGATCAACCACTGATAAATGCTTGCAGAAAAAGCATCTTTCGGGCGATTGGCTCAGTTGGTTAGAGCACTACCTTGACATGGTAGGGGTCACAGGTTCGAATCCTGTATCGCCCACTCAAAAATGAAAGCGGAACCCAATTTGGGTTCCGCTTTTTTTATGCGCTGACGCCAGGTACTAGCCGGCCAGCTTGGCGACTTCTTCCAGAACCTTGGCATCGTGGCCGTCGACGCTGACGCGTTTCCAGACCTTGGCTACCTTCCCTTCCGTGTCGATCAGGAAGGTGCTGCGTTGAATGCCCATCGTCACCTTGCCGTACATGTTCTTTTCTCGCCAGGCGCCATACTTCTCGGCCAGCTTGTGGTCTTTATCGACCAGCAGAGGGAAGTTGAGCTGATATTTGTCGCGGAATTTGCCGTGGCTTTCCTTGTCGTCGGGGCTTACCCCAAGCAGCTTAACGCCGTACTTTACCAGCTCGCTCTTTTGGTCTCGAAACGCACACGCTTCCTTCGTGCAGCCTGGGGTATCGTCCTTGGGATAGAAATAGAGCACGACGATCGATCCCTTCAGGTCCGCTAATTTAACCTTACTGCCGTCGTCAGCTGTCAATGTAAAAGCAGGGGCTTTTTCACCTGCTTCAACCCAATCTGCCATAAAGTCTTCTCCTTGGGTGTGTTATGGGGCAAACGGCCCCGTCTCTGGGTGGTTGGGAATATGAGATAAGGCGCCGGATCAACCGCAAAACATGCCGAGGGCTCAACAGGCTCCCGCTAGGTCAAACGCGATGTCGGGATTTGCGACAAAAATCTTGAGGGAATCTGACACCAATTGGTTTTTTCGGGGTTGTACCTTGTATATAACAGGTAAAGCGATGGTTCGGCAGTTACCCATCGTGCGGGCTTCGTTGGACAAAAGCTGTCGGTGAGCCACCAAGGGCGGATTGGTTGGCGGCTTATCACCTCTGCTTATCCTAGATGGATGGGCTCCAATCCCCTCCAGGGCTTGATTACCCGTGTTCAAGTCCCCACATTCCAACACATTTTTCCGATGGCGGTTGTCTGGTAGCCAAATACCAGAGCAATTCGGATCTCCGCCGTCAGGATTTGAAATCACCCCATATGAGGCGGATGAAATCTCAGTATCGCAGTCTGAATGGCCTCGCTCGTCGAGTTGCCAACCCTCAGCATTTGGAACGCCGCGATCTCTTCGCTGGCGATTCTGCGATTGTCATTGAGTACTCCGTTCTAACCGAAGACTCTCGGCCCGATGATCAAGGGTTTGATCGAGCTTTCGATCTGCCTGAGAGCATGCATCAGACGCACGAATGGGATCAGTTCGTCGTGGAAGTCTGGGTGCGTGCCGAAGGTGATCAGCCGATTGAGATGCAAGATCTCACGCTCGATCTTGGCTACCGTACCGATCTCACCTCGGCCGTGGCAGTCGATTTCGGTCGCTCATTCGAGGGCCATTCGTCGTTCATGCTCAGCGACGCCACCGGCGAAGTTCAAGGCATTCATGGCTCCACCGAAGGTGTTGAGCTGGTTGCCGGCGACCGGGTGCTGTTCGCTCGCGTTCGATTTCAGGCCGTTGCCGAGCAGGGTGATAACGTTCTGCTAGACCCTGATACTGGCCTTGTCGGCCCTTATTCGCTGGAGTTGGTAACGCAGAACGTGGCTGCCACGTTGGCCGATTCGTCAATCGGCTTGCGAGAAGCACCGATGCCTGAAATGGGCATTTTTCCGGTGATTTACGATTTCGACGACGATCAAAAAATCGGGCTGACCGATTTCGCTGTTTTCACGCAGCAGATGGGACGAACGTCTGACTCGCCTGACGACGGCATGGCATGGCTGGCTGACTTCGACAAGTCGTCGAAGGTAGGCGTTTCTGACTTTGCTTACCTGGTCCAGAACATGGGTAAGCGATCGACTGACGAGCACGTCACCTTCCCACCGGGCTATCCTGATCTGTGGCAGATTCCTGACACGGATGAAGGTGGCGGGAACGAAGGTGGCACGACCGGCGGAGATGGTTCGTCAGGTAGTGGTGGCAAAGATACCAACAACGGTGGTCAGCAGCCGGCACCAATTTTTAATCTGAACATGTTCCAGGTCGGTATCGTTTTGCCCGGCACGATGGACGTTTTCCAGATGATGCTGCCGGCAGTGAACTGGATGAATGGTTTCCAGATCGACCGCCTGACCGGCAATGCTTCGATGAGTGAAGATATCGAAGACGAGCCTGGCGACGTGATTCTGTCGATCGTCCTCCAGGATGACGAAGTCTACGAAACCGAGATCGAAGTGCTTCTCGATGGCGACTTGATCGACACGATCGGGGAATTCAACGAATACTCGTCGCTGATCACGGTCTATGTCACGGAAGTCATGGCTTCCATTCGAGGCATGCTTTCCGACGCTCTCGATTCCGACTAAGCCTTCGAGAACTGCGTTTCTAGCCCTTTTCTTAGTTGGCTGCCGGCGTCTCCCGCAGTCTCTTGACGCCATCACGATTAATAATGGGGCGGGCGTTCTTCCGAAGCCGAGCGTGGCGTATCGAGGGCCGCATGTAGATGGTCGATCCGCTCGACGGTCCGCGACATGTATGCTTCCATCCGTTCCAGTCGCCGTTGTTGATCGAGGATAACTTCGTTCAAGTCGGCAACGACCCGCTCAAGATGGGCATGTTTTTCTTCAAGCGTCGTAATTCTTTCGACAAGTCTTTCTTCTGGCATCTCGCGCACCCTTTCAGCATGGGGGCATTTTGCTACTTAAGCAGGTGTTTTGGGGATCGGGATATCCGCCTGGGCAATTTATGCTCATGGAAACTTCATTCAAGTCGATTTTAGCCCAGCAGGTAAGGGGGAGCCGAGCTTTCGCAACTCCAACGCCCCGCAACTGTTGCGTTGACTTCTAAGTTCTTTTGGACTTAAAATGCTTGACTTAATGTGTCTAAGCCGCGACAGGTTCTTCTGGGGAAATTGCATTTCCGGGAACAGGATCTTCGCTTCCGCTGGGAGTCGTCCCTGAAGCCGCGGCCACTGTATGTAATGTTGGCAAGAGAGTTCTGAACGAAATATGTCTATCTCCACAAGCAGTATCGAGCAATTGTCCATCAACGCCATCCGTACGTTGTCCATGGACGCCGTCCAGCAGGCGAACAGCGGGCACCCTGGCACGCCGATGGCCCTGGCACCAGTCGTCTACACCTTGTGGAACAAGCACCTGAAGTACGATCCTGCCAATCCACACTGGCAATCGCGAGATCGTTTCGTTCTTTCGTGCGGCCACGCTTCGATGCTGCTGTACAGCACCCTGCATCTCGCCGGCGTGAAGAAGGCTGACGGCGCAAGCGAACCTTCGATCACCATCGACAACATTCGTAACTTCCGGCAGTTGCACAGCCCATGTGCTGGTCACCCAGAAGTTCACGAAGCAGCCGGTATCGAAACCACCACGGGGCCTCTCGGTCAGGGCGTTGCCACGAGTGTTGGTATGGCGATCGCCGCCAAGTGGCAGGCCGCTCGTTTCGACGAAATCTTCGACTACGACGTCTACGCTCTGTGCAGCGACGGCGACCTGATGGAAGGGGTCTCGTCGGAAGCCGCTTCGGTCGCTGGTCACTTGAAGCTGTCGAACCTGTGCTGGGTCTACGACGACAACAAGATCACCATCGAGGGCGACACCGACCTCGCTTTCACCGAAGACATCCCAGGCCGCTTCCGTGCCATGGGTTGGCACGTGATCGAAATCGCCGATGCCAACGACATTGAAGCATTGGATGCGGCGTTCACCGAATTCAAGACCATCACCGACAAGCCAACCTTGATCGTCGTTCACAGCATCATCGCTTGGGGTGCTCCGACCAAGGCTAATACCCACGGTGCTCACGGCGCCCCACTGGGTGATTCCGAAATCGAAGGTACCAAGGCGGCTTACGGTTGGACCTATGGCAAGTTTGAAGTTCCTGCGGAAGTGTACGAACACTTCAATGCGAACCTCGGTGCCCGCGGTGCGGAAGCCAAGTCGCAGTGGGATGCCAGCTTTGCCAAGTACAGCAAAGATAACGCAGAGAAGGCCGCGACCTGGTCGTCGATCATCAGTGGCGAACTGCCAGCCGGTTGGGATGCCGAACTTCCGGTCTTCCCAGCTGATGCCAAGGGAATCGCTACCCGCGCATCGGGCGGTAAGGTTTTGAATGCGATTGCCGCAAAGGTTCCAGGCCTGTTGGGCGGTTCGGCCGACCTCGAGCCATCGACGAAGACGGGCCTCACCTTCGAAGGCGCAGGTGACTTTGAGGCCGGGTCTTACTGCGGTCGAAACTTCCACTTCGGTATCCGCGAACATACCATGGCTGCCATCGGCAACGGCATGGCTCTGAGCGGTCTACGTCCTTACATTTCGACCTTCTTCGTGTTCAGCGACTACCTGCGTCCATCGCTCCGTTTGTCGGCGATCATGAAGGCTCCGGTCATCTACATCTTCACTCACGACTCGATCGGTGTCGGTGAAGATGGTCCGACCCACCAACCAGTCGAGCACCTGTCGGCAATCCGTGCCATTCCGAATGTGGCCGTCTTCCGCCCTGGCGACTCGAACGAAGTGTCGCAGTGTTACAAGACCGTCATGGAACTGACCGATCGTCCTTCGGTGTTGGTTCTGACCCGTCAGAACCTCCCGACTCTCGATCGCGATAAGTACGCTTGTGCCAGCGGCTCGGCCCGTGGTGCGTACGTTCTGGCGGATTGCGATGGCACTCCGGAAGTGCTGCTGATGGGTACCGGTAGCGAATTGTCGCTGGTGGTCGAAGCTTACGAAAAGCTGACCGCTGAAGGTGTCAAGGCTCGTGCGATCAGCGTCCCTTGCTTGGAACTGTTCTACGAGCAAGACGCCGCCTATCAGAAGGAAGTCATGCCTTGTGACGTGGCTGCCCGTGTTGCTGTTGAAGCGGGCATTCGTCAGTCGTGGGATCGCCTGCTGGGCTTGAAGGGCGAGTTCGTCGGGATGAGCAGCTTCGGTGCCAGTGCTCCGGCTGAAGAGCTGTTCCCGTACTTCGGTATCACCGCGGATCACGTGGTTGAAGCCGCGAAGAAGTCGATCGGCAACTAAGCTTAGTCGCTACAATCGGAATAAACCGGAAGCCCCTCTCTGGCTGTAGAGAGGGGTTTTTCATGCGCCGACACAATCGTTGTAATCGTCATAGGGCGGACGATCCCAGGCAGTTGGCCCCTGCACTTTGCCGCAGTCTCTCAGCCACTTTTGACCCGTCCCAGGTCCTAACCTATAGAACAGTAGGCCATTCCGCGCAACAGATTATGGCAGCAGCGGATTGGCCGTGAGAAACGCATGAAGTAGTGGACACGTCTCATTTAGTGAAATCGACCGGACATGGACGGCGTAAATTCCCAATCTCACGACATCGCGAACTTGGAAGAGATTGCGAGTAAAGCGTC
This sequence comes from Bremerella cremea, assembly GCF_039541315.1. GTDB lineage: Bacteria > Planctomycetota > Planctomycetia > Pirellulales > Pirellulaceae > Bremerella > Bremerella cremea. Next base: position 432,366 of record NZ_BAABFZ010000004.1, read on the forward strand.
ATTGCAGCGGGAACGTGCACGAGATTTCCTGGAGCGACATCGCCAGGGAATCAACGAAATCGAGCAGCGAATCAGCGCGCAATTGAAGCAGATCTCGCAAGGACTTGTAGAGAAGCAAGGGCAACTCCACAACCGTTCTTCTGAAATCGAGGCGTCGGCTGAACAACTGGAAAGCCAGGCTTCCGAGCTGGCCGCGTCGATTGATGCGCTGCATGCTCGTGAGGCGGCGATCGAGTCCGAGTTCCAGCGTTTCGAGCAGGAAAAAGGGAATCGACAGCAGTGGGAAGCAGAACGACAAAGCCTGGTTGAAGCCCAGCAGTCGCTGCAGGCCCAGATTAATGCGGTACAGAACGAAAAGGTATCGCTGCAGCAAGAGCTTGCCCGGCAGCAAGCCAGCCATAACGAAGCCCTGCAAAGTCTTCAGGCCGCCCAGGCAGGCGATCAGGCCGCTCAAGAGATTCAGAATCAACTCAACGCTCGCATCGGCGAGTTGCAGTCGCAGCTCAACCAGACCTTGGAAGAGCGATCTCGCCTCCAGTCCGAGTTGAGCGACTCACGCCAGACCCAGCAAAGCGATCAGGGGCAACTGGCTCAGCTTCAGCAGCAACTTGCCAGCCAGCAAGATCTCTCGGCTAGTCTGCAAAAACAAATCAACGACTTCCAGGCTGCCAAAGCACAAGTCGATCAGCAGTTGGCTTCAGCCCAGTCACGATCGAGCGAACTGGAAGGCACCCTGCAGCAGCAACAGCAGCGAGCTACCGACCTGGAGGCTCGTCTGAAGGCGGCCGAACAGCAGCGCGATCAGGCGAACGCTCAACTGACAAATGTTGGTGCGGAACAGTCGGAGCAGGTTGCACGTCTTCAAGCGGAACTGCAAACCGCCCAGGCATCGTTGCAAGGGCTGGAAGGAGAGCGGCAAGGTCTTAGCGGCCAGATCGCGACCCTGCAGAATCAACTTCAGCAGCTGCAATCGTCAACGGTCAACAAGTCGGAAGTCGATGCCCGTCAGGCCGAGTACCAGAACACGCTGTCGGCCAAAGATCAGGAACTCGAGTCACTACGCCAGCAGTTGACACTTGCCAATCAGCAGCGGGATGAAGCGCAGTCGCAGCTGTCGAGTAGCGATTCCGAGCAGGCCGCACGCACCGCGGAACTGCAAAGCCAACTACAGAACACGCAAGCTTCAATTCAGCAATTGCAAGGCGAACGCCAGCAACTCAACGATCAGGTCACTCAGCTGAAGGGCGAATGCGAACAGCTGAAGGCGAACTCGATCGAAAAGTCAGTGCTCGACTCGCAGCAGGCCGAACACCAGGCCGCTCTGGCAGCCAAGCAGCAAGAGCTCGTCTCACTTCAACAGCAACTGCAATCGATCAGCCAGGAACGCGATCAGGCACGACAGCAGCTGGAAAAGGCCTGCCAGAGCTCTGAAGCTTTGGAAGAGTTAAGCCAAGAGCTGGAAAGCCTGAAGCAAGAACGCGACGAACTTGCCGCGAAGCTGGAGCGTCGTCAGGCCGAACATGGCGACTTGAGCGATGCTCAAGAAAAGCTGCGTGTTGAAAACGAGTCGCTGAAAAAACAAATCGAGGATGCCCAGGGAGAGCTTGAAAGCCAGTTGGCTGCTTCCCAGGTCGCTTTGCATCAGGCTCGGTCTGATCACGAACAAAGCCGCGAACAGGTCAGCAACCTCCGTCGCCAGGTCGATTCGCTGCAGGAAGAAGCGGAGCAGCTGCGTCAGGAAAACGAAACGCTCAAGACCTCAGGCAGTAGCGCAGGTGCCGACGACGAAGCGTTCCATCAGCTTCGCCAGGAACGAGATACGCTGCTGGAGAAGATCGAAGATCTCAAACAGCAGGTCGAATCAGGCGGAGTCCCAGACGACGAACGTGTCGAATCGCTGGAAGGTCGCTTGCGGATGACGCTCGACGACCTGAAGGAGCTCAAGAAAGAAAACGCCAAGCTGGCTCGCGACTTGGAGAATGCGAAGAAGTCTTCCAGTAGTGCGGTCGACGATTCCGGCAGCGACTGGGAGGCAACCAAGCGGCGCATGTTGGCCCAGCTCGAAGCCGAGTTCAACGACGACGACGCAGAGGAAATAGCCGAAAAGCTGTCGATTCAGGAAGCGATCGAAAACAGCAACAAAGCCATCGAAGCCAAGCAACGTGAAATCAACGCCCTGCAAGATCAGCTTGAGCAAATGGAATCAAACGCCAACGAGTTTGGAGTTGCTCATGGTGCCAACGCGATTGCTCAGATGTTGGATCAGGACGAATTGATCGCCCAGGAGCGTGAGAACCTGAAGACGCTGCAAGAGCAGTGGAAAGAAAAGCTGCGTAAGGCTGAGGTCGATATTTCAGTCGAACGCGCCAAGATCGCCCGCGATCGAGCCGAGTTGGAAGAGAAGATCGCTCAACTCGAATCAGATAAAGCTAAATTCTCCAAGGCGTCGCCAGCGAAGCCTGGCAACGAGAAACAAGCCAAGGGTAACTGGCTGTCACGGCTCGGATTAAAAGAAGGTGACTCGTAGTGGCGTCTCTGCCCCCGTAGATATCGTGTTAGCGGTGGACGGGCGGTAATCGGGGCTGGCATCCTCGTATTGAAACCGTAGGATGGTAAGCTTTCCGCTGCTGAAAAGTACCGGCAGCGTCAGAGTGACTTCCCGTAGAGCTCTATGTCCAAGTTTACCCATCACATCTTTGTTTGTGGCAAATGCAAGCCTCCAAAGCATCTTCGAGACGGCAAGCACGATCCTGGCAAATTACGTGCAGCCCTGAAGAAGGAAATCAAACAGCTTGGTTTGAAGGCGGATGTCCGGGCCAACGACTCGGGCTGTCTCGATCAATGTGATGACGGTCAGGTCATCGTCATCTATCCCCAGGCCATCTGGTACGGCGGCGTGACCGAAGCTGATGTCGACCGAATCATCCACGAAACGATCCTGGGTGGAAAGATTCTGGAAGATTTGGTCATCTCGAGCGAACGACTTAGATGTGGCAAGAAAGCCAAGGCGTCTGATTCGGCTTCCTCTGAATCATCCCCTTCGAGCTAAAGGCGGACTTCCATGCGAATCGTGATTCTAGGTGCGGGGACCGTGGGAACTTGGATTGCGGACCTGCTCTGCCGCAACAACCACAGCGTGACGGTCGTCGAGTCAAACTCCGACCATGTCCGCGCGATCAACGCCGAGCTTGATGTGCGTGCCATTCATGGTTCAGCCTCTGAATCGGCGATCTTGTTTCAGGGAGGTATTATTGGTTGCGACTTGTGCCTGGCTGTGACTGGCGACGACGAAGTAAACATTGTCGCTGCGAGCATGGCCAAAGCGATGGGAGCACGTCGAGCGGTGGCCCGCGTATATGGCCGCGTCTTCCGCGATCTGAGTACGTTCGATTACCAGCGGCACTTTCGTATTGATCGCTTTCTGAGCCTCGAACATCTTTCGGCAGTCGAGTTCGTTCGCGCGATTCGTTCGCCTGGCAGTGCCGTGCTTGAGAACTTTGCCCGCGGGGAGCTCGAAGTCCAAGAGATCATCTGCGATGATCCCGCGCCTGCGATCGGCAAACCACTGAAAGAAGTGAAGCTGCCCAAAGGTGTGCGTGTCGGAACGATCCAGCGGCAAGGGAAGACTTGGATCGCCGGTGCTGGCAACTCCATTGAAATCGGCGACCACATAACGTTGATCGGAACGCGTGATGAAATCGACGCGGTCAAAGCAAAGTTCCAGGTCAAAGCGACGCCGATTCGTTCGGTGGTGATTGCCGGTGGCGGTGAAACTGGTTTGGCCCTGGCACGTATGCTGGAAGGTCAGCGGTACCATGTCACGCTGATGGAAGAGAATCTGCAGCGATGCGAGTTTCTGGCGAGACTTCTGGAGCACACCACCGTGGTGCATGCCGACGCGACGCGAAGAGCCATCCTGGAAGAAGAACGTGTTGGCACGACCGACGTGTTTGTGGCTTGCACCGGTGAAGATGAAAACAACATTATGGCCTGTGTCGAGGCTCGAGAAATCGGGGCTCGCGAGTGCATGGCGATCGTGCAGCGGCCAGACTACGCCAATGTGGTCGAAAAGCTAGGTATCAACCTGACGGTCAGCCCGCGTAACGTGGTCGCCCGGCAAGTGCTTGGTTTGCTGAACAGCGGGCCAATCATCTCGAAGAAGAGTTTGCCTGGCGGTGGGATTTCGATTGTCGAATTCGAAGTCATGCCAGGCGTGATCGCGACGGAGCATGTGATCGCAAACTTGAAACTTCCACAACACTGCCTAATTGCGGCGATTATGAGTTCCGATTACGTCCGCGTGGCGTCGGCCGACGACCGCTTGACCCCGGGCGATACGGTCGTTGTGCTGGTCGACGAAGCGGCACTCGATGCCGTGGTCAAGTTGTTCGAAGAACCTTCGTAGTTACATCCCATCGTTTCGTTTTCTTCCCTGTGGCAACACCTTTCAAGTAGCATCATGAACTATCGCCTGGTGTGCCGACTTCTTTCGATCGTCTGCCTGATCATTGGCGTGACGATGGTCTTCAGTCTCCCTTGGGCGTGGCCTGCGATCGGGCACCGCACCGACGAGAACTTCCAGCAGTTTGAAACGCATGGATTTCTGGGACTCGTCTATTCGATCCTCTTGAGCATTATTTGTTGGGCCATTCTTTGGCGAATCGGGCGCAAGGCCAAGGGGGAACTTTATCGCCGCGAAGCGATGGCAATCGTGGGGTTAAGCTGGATCGTCGCGACCGTGCTGGGGGCCCTGCCCTACCTGCTGAGTGGTTCCAGCAATAAGATCGCCGTTCGGCTCTTTGAACATCAAGACCATGCGCCGCAAATCTACGGAGATGAAGTCAGTCCGCTAACGATGGCCGAGTACGCCGTGGTAAAGCCGCTGGTTCGTGCCGGGGCGAAAGGTCTATCGCGCGAGGCGTTAAAGGAACAATACCAGGCCACCTACGCCGTGATCACCAAGGGGGAAGCACCTAAGCAAAACTATGGCGAAGTCTTCGAGGAACTGCGCGAGCTGCCCCATTGGCGAAGTGCCCTGATCGCACCGGGCGAAGATCCGCATGCTCCGCTAGACCGTTCCGAGCACTATCGCATTCGACCGGTGCCGATGAATATCGCCGACGCGATCTTCGAATCGCAATCCGGCTTCAGCACGACTGGGGCCACTGTGATTGCCGACCTGGAAGATCCGATCTCGTTGCCACACTGTGTGTTGTTCTGGCGAAGTAGTACGCACTTCCTTGGCGGCTTAGGCATTATCGTGCTGTTCGTGGTGATCCTGGGACAAGGCTCGGCTGGCAAAGCGCTGATGCGAAACGAGATCCCTGGGCCGAGCAAAGAGGGGTCCCACTCGCGTATGCAGCACACCGCGTGGACGTTTGCTGGTTTGTATTGCGGTTTGAACCTGGTACTGACGATCTTGCTGTGGATCTTGGGAATGAACGTCTTCGACGCTATCTGTCACGCGTTCGGTACGTTGGCCACCGGGGGCTTTAGCACGTATAACTCAAGCCTGGGGCACTTCTATCAGGTCGATCCGGTTAGTGGTGCATGGATCGAATATGTCGTCATTCTTTTCATGACGGTCGCTGGTACGAACTTCACGTTGCTCTTCTTCTTGATGATTGGTCAGGCACATCGCCTGGTGGCCGATATCGAATGGCGCTATTACATGGGCATCATCGTCGGAGTGACCATCATCGTGATGGCCTTCGGCATGGTGTACGACGACTTTATCGTTGATCCCGAAACGTCGGCGGTTTCCGAGTTCTTCTTTGCACTGCGATATGGTTTGTTCCAGGTTGTCTCGGTCATCACCACAACTGGCTACGGAACCCATGACTTCGATCAGTGGAATAGCTTCGGGCGTGGTGTATTGTTCTTGCTGATGTTTGTCGGTGGATGTGCAGGCAGCACCGGCGGTGGCGTGAAAGTGATTCGCCACATCCTGTTTCACAAAATTCTGTTTCTGCAGCTTGAAAAGTCGTACCATCCGTCAGTCGTGCGTCCATTGCGACTGGGGGGCAAGCCGGTCGACGACCCCGATCTGCAGAACAACATTCTGATTTACTTCAGCTTGATCCTGGTGCTGTTTGTGTTTGGCTGGATGGCCGTGGTGACTTTCGAGCCCGATTTGACTTGGGGAACGACGGAAGAGCATATCGAGCACAAGCTGATCGATAGCGCCACCGCTGTGGCCGCCACGCTTAACAACGTGGGCCCAGGCCTTGGCATCATTGGCGCAACGCAGAACTACGCCAACTTCACCTGGTGGACGAAGCTACTGTTTACTGCCCTGATGATGATCGGACGACTGGAAATCTTCGCGGTCCTGGTCCTCTTTATGCCCCGATTCTGGCGGTCGCGCTAGTTAGAGAACGAAAGTTCGCACCAAACCTGCCTGCGTTCATCCAAGTGCTTGCATGGGATTCGTGCTAGAACTTTAATAGTGACTGACCTCCCATGCGCTTCTCTCGGAGAATCCTTTCATGCGATATGCCCCCCTCATATTCTTGCTTGGCCTGGCCCTGCTACCGGCTGAAGCATCTGCCCAGCGCCGACCTCAGAAGCCAGAAAAAGAAGAACCGCTCGCTCTGCCTGCCGATCCGCGCCTGGTGGAACTCCATCGCGAGTTCGTCACGAAGGCCGAGAAGCTGGGAGACGAGTATGCTCGCAAAAAGGATTGGGAAAAGGCTCGTATCGTGTTTGGTGAAGTGCTGAAGCTGGTGCCCAACTATCGACCGGCTGTCGAAAAGTTGAAGGTCATCAACGGCGAACTATCGAACGCCAACAAAAAGATCGTTACCGTCGAGGCCAAAGACAGCTGGGTTGATACCGGGATCGATCTGACTGAAGGAAGCCCAATCGCATTCCGTGCGGAAGGGGAATGGATGATGGTGCACATTGGCGATGCCAACGGCCTGGAAATCCCTCGCGAAATGCGCGACTACAAGCTTGGTTCGTTAATCGGTGTCATCGCCCAGTCGACGACTCCGGACAAGGACACCGTGCCGTTCACGATTGGCGCCCAGCGCCAGATGAACGCACCTCGTTCTGGTCGCTTGTTGCTGAAGATGCACGACATCAACAATGAAGATAATCGTGGTCAGATGCGTGTCGAAATCTCCGGCAACTTCTAGTCAACCGAAAAGGCATTCCATTGACGGAAGCAGAATCTTCGCAGCCAACCCTGGCCGCCAGGGTCGGACTATGGCTTGGTCCTGGCTTGGCCATCGTACTATGGGTTTGTGGGTACTACGGTTACCATTTAGATCCCGAGCAGCCGCAGCTGAACGCGATGGCAGGGGCCTTCGTGTGGATGGGCGTTTGGTGGCTAACGGAAGCGATTCCGTTGGCGGCGACGTCCCTCTTGCCACTGGCCCTGTTTCCATTGCTGGGGCTGCAGTCGGTGAAGCAAGTTGCCGCGGCATATGGCGACCACAACATCTTCTTGTTCCTCGGCGGGTTCTTGATCGCGCTGGCGATTGAACAATCCGGTCTGCATCGACGTTTGGCGCTCTCCATCGTCTACGTGATGGGAGACAACCCAGGCCGGATCTTGCTTGGGTTCATGGTCGCCACCGGACTGATGTCGATGTGGATCTCGAACACGGCGACGGCGCTGTTGATGTTGCCAATCGCTGGCAGCATCTTGAATGTCGCCGATAGTCGACTGGGTAACGAAACGGCCCGCCGCAATATGGGAATCGGTTTGATGCTGGGGATCGCCTACTCGGCCAGTATCGGCGGCGTCGCGACCTTGGTGGGAACGCCACCAAATATCGCGTTCGCGTCGTACTACCGCGAGAACTTTCCTGATTCGCCGGAAGTCTCGTTCCTTGCGTGGATGGTAATGGCCCTTCCCTTCTCCGTGGTCTTCATGCTGATCACCTGGGGCGTGCTGGGTTACCTGCTGTTTCCGGTTCGTGGTACCGATTCGCTCGGTGGTCGCGACCTGATGGCGGAAGAGCTTCGCAAGCTGGGCAAGATGAACTCGGCCGAGTGGCGCGCAGGGCTCATTTTTCTCGCGACCGCGCTCCTGTGGATCCTTCGTGAACCGATCGATGGCTGGGGCTGGGGGATGTTCTTTGTCGACGAAAAAGGGAACACGCTCGTTAGCGATGCAACCACGGCGATGGCAATGGCGGTGCTCTGCTTCATCGTACCGAAAGGCAAATCAGGCCTTGGACCTCTTTTGACCTGGGAGGCCAGCGTGAAAGTTCCTTGGGGTGTGCTGCTGCTGTTTGGTGGTGGTACTGCCTTGGCCCGCGCGGTGAATAGCTCGCACTTCGACTTGTTCCTCGGCTCGCATATGGCCAGCGTCATGAGCAACATGTCGGAGTCGATGATGGTTGTCGTCACCGCCACTGGCATGGTTTGGTTGACCGAGTTCACCTCGAACCTGGCCAGTGTGCAGACCTTCAACCCGGTGCTGGGGAGTGCCTCGAAGGAATTGGGAGTCCCTCCCCTGCTCTTGCTGGTTCCGGCTACGTTGGCAGCAAGTTGTGCGTTCATGATGCCAGTCGCTACACCGCCTAACGCCATTGTGTATGGCTCTGGCCGGGTGCCGATCGGAAGTATGATCCGAGCAGGCGTCGTGCTGAATATCCTCTCGATCATCCTGGTCTCGATCACCGTGCTGGTGCTCGGGCGGATCTTGATTTGATCGAGCGCATGAAAAAAAGGAGGCCCCTGTTGAGGCCTCCTTTTCGCGTAGGTTCGCGGCTCTTTCTAGCGTGAGCCGAACGGGAACGAGCTCATTACTGGTGGCAGGTAGCTCGAGATGTAGTAGGCCTTGGGAGCCGACAGTTCTAGCATCTTGTCCCAGTTCATCGCTTTGCCTTGGGCCAGACCCAGATCGAACAACGCGGTTGGTTGTTCGTAGGTGACGACGCGCGAGGTCTTCGGATCGATACTGGCCAGCTCGGCTGCCCGGGCGACGGCTTCTTCGACGAAACCAATCTTGTCGACCAGGCCGTTATTGAGTGCCTGGTTGGCGGTGAAGATCTCGCCGGTGGCCAGGACGTCAAGCTTTTCAGGATTCGCGGCGAAGTCTGGACGCCCTTCTTTAACGATGTCTTTGAAGCGACCGAATGCCTGATTGACGTATTCCTGCAAGATCTCGCGATGTTCTTCCGGCATCTCACGAGTCATGGTCAGCATCTGCTTGCGAGGATGGCTCATGATCGAGTCATCTTCGACGTTGTACTCTTTCATCAGGCCCGAGATGTTGTAGTGAGGAATGATCACACCGATCGATCCCGTGGTGGTGGTCGGTTCGGCGAAGATCGCATCCTTTTCGTTTTCGACCGCCATGGCAACGTAGTAGCCACCCGAGGTTGCCATCGATCCCATGCTGACCACCAGCGGAATGTCGCGTTCTTTCTTCAACTCCTTCAAGTGGTGAAGGATGTAGTCCGATCCGGTGACCGTCCCGCCGGGGGAATCGACCCGAACGACAACCGCTTTCACGTCCTTGTCTTCCTTCACCAGGTCGATCTGCTTCCGGATGTAGCCCTCCCCTTCCATGATCACCCCTTTGACGTTGATGATCGCGATCTTGTCGTCCGCAGACTTGCTGCCTGAGACATACTTCTCGGAAACGCCCTCGGTGGTGTCGTAGTAACTAGCCGAAGTGATGGCCTGGCCCAGGATGATCGGAACGCACAGGAAAACGCCCATCCAGCCGATGGCAGCCAGAATCCGCCAGCCGAGACTGCTGGATGGATAGTTCTGAATGACGATTGGCTGAGGAGCCGTAGGAGATTGTTGGGAGATCGGTTGTACGATGTCCGAGGGGTCCGATTGGGCCATAGCTTGCAATTCCTGCCGGGTAGAAGGGAGAGAATAAGATTTTAGGATCTGCCCGAACGGGTCGTGCAGTTGCTGATATTTTACGTTTCGCCGGGCATGGGGCAATTTGGTCGAGGCAAACCCTCGGTAATTGTGGCAAATTGGGTTCCGGTTGTACTCTGGTGTTGTCAAATCAGGGCAAATCTCGGTAAGCTACGCCCGATTGTCCGCCGGACCTTCTGATTCAATTTGTGAACACCCTAAGGCATGTGAAGGAGTCGAGCCGTGTTCGTTTCCGCTTCGACCGAGTGTTTTCCCGACTTACCCTTGCGTGATTGCATGGAAAAGCTGGTCGACTTGGAGTTTAGCGCCGTCGATATGACGCTGGACGAAAATTCACACCATCTGCGTCCATCTGACGTGGTAAACAACCTGCAACATGCGATCGACATTTGTCACGATACGCAGCGGTTGGTGATCTCGAACTTCCGTCTGCTGTCCAGCGCCCAAGGTAACGACCGCTATCACGAATACGAAGCGATCTGCAAGCTTGCCAAGGCGGTGAAGGTTTCGTCCATCACCATCCCTAGCGGCGAGTTCGGCACTCCCTTCAACGAAGAAGTCGAACACCTTCGCGAGATGGTCGCCATTTCGGCAACGGAAGGCATTGTTACCAGCATGCACACGCATGTGGGCTGCCTCTCGCAAGACTGCGACACGATCCAGGTCCTTTGCGACAACGTCAAAGGCCTGGGCATCACGCTTGATCCAAGTCACTTCATCTGCCGTGAAGATGGACCAAAGAGCTACGACAAAGTGTTGAAGTACGTTCGGCACGCCTATCTTCGCGACACGCGAAAAGACGCGATGCACGTCCGTGTTGGTCAGGGCGAAGTCGAATATGGCCGCCTGATCCAGCAGTTCGAGCAGATCGGTTACAACCGCGCTCTGACGGTGCACATGCCACCTCTGCCTGATACCGACCAGATGGCCGAAATGCGGAAGATCCGCCTGCTGCTGGAGAGCTTGCTCTAAAGAGCAGCATCCATCGCGGCGAGTGCTTCGCCGCAACTGCCTGGGATGGTCATATCCGCAATCGAATCCAGGCCGGTCTCGTCGCGATTGACGATGATCAGCTTGGCCCCATTTTGCTTGCCTGCTTCCGGCAAGCCTGCCGCTGGATAGACAACCAGCGACGAACCAATCGTCAGGATGACATCCGCTTCCAGGCACCAGCGATGCGCCCGATGCAGAACAAGCTCGGGCAGCGACTGGCCAAACGAAACGGTCGCATGCTTCAGCCGCCCTCCGCAATCAGGACAGGGCGGAACCTCGTTCGTTTCCAAAAACTGATCCACGAACGGATCGACCGGGAAGCGAGCCTGGCAATCGAGGCAGCCAACTTCCCGCGCGGTTCCATGCAGTTCTAGCACGTCGCGGCTTCCGGCAATCTGGTGTAGCCCGTCGATGTTCTGGGTAATGACGCCTCGAATGGTCCCCTGCTCTTCCCACTTCGCGATGATTTGATGGCCGATGTTGGGATCGGCTGCGGCGAACTGCTTGTGGGACTCGGCCTTCTGCGTCCAGTACTCGTGCCGGGCCTCGGCGGACTGACAGAACTCGTCGAAATAGACCGTGCGATACTTCGTCCACACTCCCCCTGGCGATCTGAAATCGGGGATGCCGCTTTCGGTGCTGATCCCGGCGCCCGTGAAGACAACCGCTGATTTCGCCTTGCGAAGCCATAGTGCTGCGAGCTGGATTCCGGAAGTCATGAAGGAAGTCCTTTAAAAGTTGGCCATATTGCGAACATCGTACCACCGAAATGCAGGGGAAGACTTGTTTTTGCCATCGAGTTATGGCATCTTCAACCCAACTCTTTCTTGTAGAAAAGAAAGCTTTTCGTGTGACTCCCCTCCCCTGCCCCGCGATTTGAGCCTCCCGGAATGATTCCGTTTGATATGTGCTTTCTCGGTCAGTCGGTGATTACCGCCGATCAGTATTCGCTTCTTTGCCTGCTGGTGGGCATGGTCACGGTGTTGGGCCTGATCATTATCTGCAAGGCAAACGCCTTCCTCGCGCTGATTACCGCCGCGATGGTAGTCAGTTTAATGGCGGATGGTGCGATTCAAGACAAGTTCTCGCGGGTGGCCTCGTCGTTCGGTGGAACGGCTGGGGGCGTGGGGATCGTGATCGCGCTGGCTGCGATCATCGGGAAATGCATGTTAGATAGTGGCGCCGCCGACCGAGTGGTTCGCACCTTCATGGCGATCTTCGGCGAAAAGCGTTCGCCCGTCGCGCTGATGGGCAGTGGTTTTGTTCTGGCGGTTCCGGTCTTCTTCGATACGGTCTTTTATCTGCTCGTACCGCTGGGCCGATCGATGTTTCGCAAGACGAAGAAGAACTATTTGCTGTACATCATGGCGATCGCCACTGGTGGTTGCATCACGCATACCTTGGTTCCACCAACCCCTGGCCCGCTGGTCGTGGCGGATCAATTGAACGTCGATAAAGGATTGATGATTCTGGTCGGTGCGGCGATCGCTTTTCCGGCAGCTTGTGCGGGACTGTGGTTTTCGTCGCTCATGAATCGCTTGATGCCGCTGGAAATGCGTCCCTTGGGGAACGAGCCAGAACCAGAAGCAATTCCGGACGACAAGCTTCCTTCGCTTTGGCTTTCGTTGGCTCCGGTTCTGTTGCCGGTGCTGTTGATTTCTACCAATACGGTCTTAACGACCATGGCCGATGCCGAGCGGGCAGCCCAGCTTCGGCCAGGCGACATCGTGGACTGGGGCACGTTCCGCGATCGCATCCAGCAAAATATGGCCGCGGAAGATGAGACCAACTTCGGCAAGCATGTCATCGCGACGATCCAAGGCAATGGCGTCGATGCCGAACGAGCACGTATCGCGGAACTGATGCTTCAGTCAGGCGATCTCAATGGCGAAGAACAGGAAGAAGTCCGTGCCGGGCTGAATCGCTACTTGCTGCTCGATAAAGGATTCCCGAAGAATCCCGATGCATTCTTGGGGATCAAGCTCTCAGGCACGGCAAGCTCGCTGGCTCGCTCAAACCCCGCGCGAATGGCCCCGGTGACTGCCGAACGGATGAACCGAGAAGTGTTGGAATCGGCTTACGCGCCAGAAACGCTCGCTCGCTACGAGTGGGAAACCGCCAAGCGAAAAGCAGCGAACGTGACGTCGATGCTCGGCGATCCGAACTTCGCACTGCTGATCTCGGCCGTGATTGCTATGTGGACGCTTGCAATGCAGCGTTCGTTGTCGCTCAAAGAACTGGCTTCATCGGTCGAAGTCTCGCTCATGAGCGGTGGCTTGATCATCTTGATCACTGCGGCTGGTGGAGCATTCGGTGCCATGCTGACGGTGGCCAACGTTGGAGAAGCGATTCAGCACCTCTTCCCGATCGGCTCGGAAGCTTCGTCGGCGAAGCTGTTGATTCTGTTCCTTGGCTTCGGCATCTCGGCCGTTTTGAAGATCGCTCAGGGCTCGAGCACCGTGGCGATGATCACTTCCAGCGGCATGCTCGTGAGCCTCGCTTCGCCAGAAGTGCTCGGGTATCACCCGGTTTACCTGGCGGTCAGCATCGGGGCTGGATCGCTGATTGGATCGTGGATGAACGACAGCGGTTTCTGGATCTTCGCCAAGATGGGCGGGCTGACTGAGGTCGAAGCGTTGAAGAGCTGGACGCCCCTTTTGCTCGTTCTGGGGACGACCAGTTTCTTGTGTGCCGTTCTGATGGCTTTGGTCCTGCCACTGGTTTAATGGCGACCACGGCCCTGGGCGAATCGCCATCAGTGCTGGCAGATTTAGGCATTTCGCACGGTTTTTGGTCCGAATCTGAACCAATTCGGGACCATCTGCATACAATACAGTGCGATAGGAAGCCCGATGTAGGATCGGTTCAGGAAGTACCGCAGCGCCAGGAAGCGCGATCGACGTAATCTTCGAGACTAGGCTTAACCCGATTCACCGGAACCGTGAGTTCGGGCTGTAGCGTTTCTAGGGAAGATATCCCGCCAAAAACGGCCGTCGAATTTTTGACCAGGGCATTTTCGTGATCTATAGTGGACTGGGTCGAATTAGTGGCCCGTCCTTCACGAGATTCACTCCCCCCAATTGCCGGTACTTCGACCCTTGCTTGGCGCCATGCCATCTCTTTTGGCGCTGAAATTGCTGTGTCATTCCCGGCAACCACGGACACTGGACGCTGCGACGGATTATGCACACAGTAAACAAACCATATAAGTTGGCGATCGCTCTTCTGCTCGCCCTCGTGACGCTCGCTCCGGCAACCGTTTTCGGTCAAATCCGGATCCCCGACGAAGCTCGCATTGATGAAACGGCCGTGCGTGAAGTGCTTGCCAACGGCGAGCAACTGGAACGCCAGGGTCGTTGGGGCGAAGCGTTGACCTTCTATGAAGATGCTTTGCGACTGCACGGCTTCGATTCCAGCGTTCAGCGTAAAGCGAACCTGGCTCGTCTGCATTACGACGTCGGCCGTCGCTACACCGATCAGAGCTTTGTTCGCTCGGTCCAAACGATGACCCGCGACGACGCCTTGCGTCTTTACGACGAAGTGCTGAAGAAGATTCAGGCCAGCTATGTAGATTCGCCACGCTGGAATGAAGTCAGCCGCGAAGGTGTGAAGCAGTTGGATGTGGCTCTGAAAGAAGAGATCTTCAGCCGCAAGAATCTGCAGAACGTCGATCGTAATCGCATTGAACAAGTTCGTCGCCTGTTGAACGAAAACGTCAACTGGCAGGGCGTTACCACGCCGCAGCAGGCAGTCGAAACGGCCAACTACGCGGCTGAACTGATGTGGCAGAATCTGGGTGTTTCGCCAACCGCGACCATCCTGGAATTCGCTTGTGGAACGGCCGCTTCGCTCGATCCTTATACCAGCTTCCTGACTCAAGATCAGTTGACTGAAGTTTACTCGCAGATCGAAGGCAACTTTGTCGGTCTGGGTGTGGAACTGAAGGCGGACGAAGGCAACCTGTTGATTGTGCACGCCATCGATGGCAGCCCAGCCCACCAGGCCGGGATTCGTTCAGGCGATCGCATCGTGGCTGTCGAAGGTCAGCAGACCGAAATCATCTCGACTGAGAAAGCCGCCGATATGCTGAAGGGCCCGATCGGCTCGTCCGTTCGCGTCACGATCCTTAGCCCAGGCCAGCCAGCTCGCGACTTGCAAGTTCGCCGTGATCGTGTCGAAGTGCCTAGCGTCGACAACATCCACATCATGGATCATGAATCGAAGATCGGCTACTTGAAAATCACCAGCTTCCAGAAGAACACGCCGGCCGACCTGAGCTCGGCACTATGGAAACTGCACCGCGATGGGATGCGAGCCCTGGTCATCGACCTGCGAGGCAACCCAGGCGGTCTGCTGACGGCTTCGGTCGACATGGTTGATCTGTTCGTCGAACAAGGAACGATCGTTTCGACTCGCGGTCGCAACGCTCGCGAAGACTTTGACTATACCGCTCACATGCCAGGTACCTGGCGAGTGCCCCTGGTCGTGCTGATCGACTCGAATTCGGCTAGTGCCAGTGAAATCTTCGCCGGTGCGATCCGAGATCATCGTCGCGGCACAGTTGTCGGCCAACGCAGCTACGGTAAGGGTTCGGTGCAGGGGATCTTCCCACTGGCAACCGGCGGCACCGGGCTTCGTTTGACCACGGCCAAATTCTTCTCGCCAAGTGGTCGGGCCATCAGCCGAAATGGAGTGACGCCGGACGTCAGTGTTCGCATCGCTGCCAAGCCAGACCTGGAAGAGATGAAGCAAGCCTTCGAGGCTGCTCCCAAAGGAGACCCGGTGATGGAAGCAGGCGTTGTCGCCGCTCGCCAATTGCTGGGCGTGCCCGGGCTTTCGACCCGTACTCAAGATCAACGATAAGCTACGTCACTCCCGGTTTCGACGTAAGTTTGCCGAGGCTCGATCAGTTCGCCTGATCGAGCCTCGGCTTTTTTTGTCTCCCCCAACAGCGGGAAGCAGACTGGTTGGCGACCTGTGGGGCAACCGTTACGATGAATCGGTTTAGGTGGTCTGTATCGATGAAGACTACCGTCCGTTGTTCTCTTGCCCATGGCCAAGGCACCACGTTTTGTTTTTCGAACAGCTAGGGAAGTTCGTTGTTCGCTTCTCGCTGGTAATCATCGTTTTCTGGACGGTGTTTACCCTGGTGGCTGCCGTGACGCCCCCACATTGGGACGATGTTACCCTGGATGGCGATCTGGCGTTTCTTCCGGCAAACATGCCAAGCTCGATCGCAGAAAAGCTTTATCGCGACGCGTTCCCGCAGCGGCAGGCCAAAAGCCAAATCGTGTTTGCGATCTCTCGCGAGGACGAGCCCCTGGATGAAGAAGATCTGCGGCTCGCAGATCGAATGGCGTCGCCGCTGCAAAACGCCCAGGGAATGTTTCTGTTTCGCGATGTGAAACCAGCCAGCGAAGAGAAATCGGACGAAGCAGGGGAGGATGATAATCCTTATGCCGGAGCCATTGCGGCCTGGGAAGAAGCGGCGCTGTTGGACTCGAAAAGCTGGCATCCGCTGTGGAATCTCGCGTTGGCCAACAAAGCGCTGGGGAACGAAGCAGGGGAGCAGCAGTTTCTGGAGCAAGCCACGACGCTGAACCCCGAGTTAAAAGAGAAGTCGCCGCAGCTTGTGCCGGACGATCCATTCAACTGGAACCAGTTCGACGTGTTGACGCGTCACACGCCGGTCCGTGGAGACATGCTGACCAGCAAGGATGGCCACGCGGTGCTAGTCGTTGTCGAGTCGCGGAATGAGTTCATGGCGACCGATAACATTCGCGTCCTGCAAGAGGCCAGCCAATACGTCGAGACCTGGCGAAAGAAGGCGGACGAGGTAGGGCTTAAGCATCTGCAGATCGGCGTGACCGGCAACGCTGCGATCGGTGGCGAGATGCTGCTGGCAGCGAAAGAGAGTATCGCCAACACCGAGCTCTATACGATTCTGCTGGTCATTGTCATTCTGTTGGTCATCTACCGGACTCCGATGATGTTGACCGTTCCGCTGCTTTCGATTGCGGTGTCGTTCATCATTTCGTCCTGGCTGGTCGCCCTGCTTACACAAGTCCATTTACTGCCAGGCATGGACTGGTTCGATTTTAAGGTCTTCAAGACATCACGCATCTTTATCGTCGTGATCTTGTTTGGGGCAGGGACGGACTTCTGTCTTTTTCTTATCGGACGTTACCGCGAAGAACTGGCCGCTTGCCGTGATCATCAACTTGCGATCAGCAAAGCACTGGCAGGGGTTGGCGAAGCGTTAACCGCGAGCGCCATGACCACCGTCGTTGGACTTGGCATGATGTTCTTTGCCGACTTCGAGAAGTACCGCAACAGTGGTCCGGCGATCGGTTTGTGTTTGCTGGTAACGCTGCTGACATGTTTGACCTTGGCACCGGCGATCATGAAGTTTCTCGGTCCGCTACTGTTCTGGCCGTGGGGAGGCACCGACCAATTCGTCGAGAAAAGCCGTCCCGTGTCAGCGGCCTGGTGGGATCAGATCTCGCACTGGATTTGTTACCGACCTGGGCTAACGCTGACGGTTGTCGTGCTGCTTCTGGGGATTGTCGGCGTCCCGAGTATCTATCGCCGAATCACCACGGGGGATGCGATACCGGTTTCGTACGATTTGTTCGGCGATCTCGGAAACGATCGCATGGCCAAGCAGACTGCGCTGCAGATTCGTAATCATTTTCCCCTCGGCGAAAGCGGCCCGATGACCATCCTGCTGGTCAATCCGACCGGGCAGTTCAGTAAGTGGGAAGGGAAGAAGTTCATTTCCGACATCGCGACAACCATTCATGGTTCGGACGAAGATATCGAGCGGGTCTTCACGAGCGAGCAGCCGCTGGGCGACGCTCCGACTCGCTATTCATTTTCATCGCGTGGTATCGGCAAACTGATGCGGAAGAGCCACCGCGGGACGAAAGATTTCTTTCTGGCGGAAAACGAGCAGTTAGGGGGGCAGATTGCTCTCGTTCGGGTCCTGTTCGATCGCAATCCTTTCTCGAATGAAGCAATCGAATTGCTGCAGAAAATTCAGCAAGACATCAACGCCAAGATCGAAACGATGCCGCCGCCATGGAACGAAACGAAGATCTTCGTCCAGGGAACGACGCCATCGATTCGGGACCTGATGACCGTCACGCGGCGCGATCAAAAACGAATCGAGATTGGCGTCATCGTGGCGGTGTTTCTGGTGCTCCTGGTGATTCTGCGAAGGCCGATGGTTTGTGCCTACATGATCCTGTCGGTGCTGTTCAGCTATTACGTGACGCTGGGTATTACCGAGACGTTCTTCCGTTTTGTTTATGCTGACACCTATCAGGCACTCGACTGGAAAGTGCCGTTGTTCCTGTTTGTGATTCTGGCAGCCATTGGCCAGGACTATAACGTTTACCTGGCGACGCGGGTGTTCGAGGAACAGAAGCGGCTTGGCTTACGGCAGGGGCTCTTACGCGGGATTTCGACGACCGGTGGCATCATCACAAGCTGCGGCCTGGTCATGGCAGGTACGTTCGCTTCGATGTGCATGGGAACCTTGCTGGGCGTGATTGAAATCGGATTCGCCCTGACGGTGGGGGTTCTGCTCGATACGTTTGTCGTGCGAACCGTGATGCTGCCATGCTTCCTGGCGCTGATGAATCGGTACACGAAAGAGCCTGAATTGGAATCGATCGCGTCCGAATGACCCCAAGAAATTCGGTGGGTCCAATTGAATAGCCTGCCTGAAAGCGCCATATTGTGGATTCGCTCAGGAATCGAATCACCACTTGAGTTCTTGCAGCGTCAGGTGGTTTCTCGGTTCCCTCCATCAGACTGCCCCGCGTCCACATCGAATAGAAAGGGAGCCCCCGCATGACGCCAAAAGAAGTCTTGGCTCTATGCCGAGAGAATGACGTGAAAGCCGTGGATTTTCGCTTCATGGACTTTCCCGGGATCTGGCAGCATTTCACGATTCCGGTCAGCCACCTCAGTGAAGACACGTTCGAGGATGGCCTCGGTTTCGACGGCTCAAGCATTCGCGGTTGGCAAGCCATCAACGAGAGCGACATGCTGGTTGTTCCGCAGCCTGATACCGCTTTCGTCGATCCTTTCACACAGTTGCCGACGCTGGTCTTGATTTGCAACATCCAAGATCCGATCACCCGTGAGGATTACTCGCGTGATCCTCGTAACGTTTGCCGCAAAGCGGCGAACTACTTGAAGAGCACTGGCATCGCCGATACCTGCTTCATCGGTCCCGAAGCAGAGTTCTTTGTGTTCGATGACGTACGTTTCGATCAACGGGCCCAGCACGGGTTCTATTACGTCGACAGCGTGGAAGGGGAGTGGAACCGGGGTCGCGACGAAGGTCCAAACCTTGGCTACAAGCTGCGTCACAAGGAAGGCTACTTCCCGGTTCCTCCGGCCGACTCGTTGATGGATTTGCGGAATGAGATGATGCAGACCATGATCGAGTGTGGTCTGAATGTCGAAGCCCAGCATCACGAAGTCTCGACGGCAGGGCAGTGCGAAATCGACATGCGGTTCAACGAGATGGTCCGCATGGCCGATGACCTGTTGATCTATAAGTACGTGATCAAGAACGTCGCTAAACGCAATAACCGCACCGCGACCTTCATGCCAAAGCCGATCTTCGGCGACAACGGCAGTGGGATGCATACCCACTTTTCATTCTGGAAAGACAACGAGCCGCTCTTCGCTGGCAACGGCTACGCAGGTCTCAGTGAAACGGCTTTGCATGCCATCGGCGGTTTGCTGAAGCATGCTCCGGCGGTCTTGGCGTTCACCAACCCAACGACCAATAGCTATAAGCGATTGGTCCCAGGCTACGAAGCACCGGTGAATCTGGCTTATTCGCAGCGGAATCGTTCGGCCTCATGTCGCATTCCGATGTACAGCCCAAGTCCAAAAGCGAAACGCGTCGAGTTCCGTTGTCCCGATCCGACCTGCAATCCTTACCTGGCCTTTGCCGCGATTACCATGGCTGCCATCGATGGAATTCAGAACAAGATCGATCCTGGTCAGCCGCTCGATAAAGACATCTACGACTTGCCACCGGAAGAAGCGGCCGCCGTGCCAAAGACGCCCGGCTCGCTCGACGAAGCGCTCGATGCGTTGGCAGCCGACCACGATTTCCTGCTGCGAGGGGATGTCTTTACCAAAGACGTGATCGAAACGTGGATCGAATACAAGCGAAAGAACGAAGCAGACGCCATCCGATTGCGTCCGCATCCTTACGAGTTCTGCTTGTACTACGACATCTAATTCGAGTCGTAAGCTAAAGACAAAAAAAGGCCCACGTTCGATTGCGAACGTGGGCCTTTTTCATGGTTCGATATTGTCGAGGAAGCTGCCTAACTGGCGACAACCTGGGCCACGTTTTCAGGCGTGACGGGCGAGATCACGCCTTTCTCGGTGATGATGCCAGCAATCAACTCGGCAGGGGTGACGTCGAAGGCTGGGTTGTAGACCTGAACGTTGGCAGGTGCTGTTTGCTTGCCCATGCCATGGATGATTTCCACGGCATCCCGTTGTTCGATTGGAATCCCTTCGCCGGTTGGCAAAGTGAGATCGAACGTGCTGATCGGAGCGGCAATGTAGAACGGAATCCCGTGGGCTTTGGCCAGCAAGGCGACGCCGTAGGTTCCGATCTTGTTGGCCGAGTCGCCATTGGCGGCGATACGATCGGCACCAGTAATCACCGCGTTGACGCGACCTTCTTTCATGACCTGGGCGGCCATGTTATCGCAGATCAGCGTGGCGGGAATCTCGCGCTGTACCAGTTCCCAGGCCGTCAAACGCGAGCCCTGCAGAAGCGGACGCGTTTCGTCGACGTAGACATGAATGCCTTTGTCTTGGTCGTGGCACGTGAACATCACGGCCAGCGCGGTACCATAGTCGGCCGTTGCCAGGCCCCCTGCGTTGCAGTGCGTGAGAATACCGAATCCTGGTTCGATCAACTCGGCACCATGGCGGCCGATGGCTCGACAAACCTGGCGATCGTCTTCATGGATGAAGCGAGCTTCGGCGAGCAAGGCCGTGTGAATGTCGGCAACCGACTTGCCTGCTTCCTTCTCGGCGGCGAAGGTTGCCTTCAAGCGATCGAGTGCCCAGAACAAGTTAACCGCGGTTGGGCGGCTACCAGCCAGGTACTCAACCACTTCGTGAAAGCGAGCCTCGAAATCTTCCAGCGACTTCTCGGTGGCGGTCTGCATTCCAACCACCACACCATAAGCCGCGGCAATGCCAATCGCCGGTGCTCCTCGAACACGCAGCATCTTGATCGCTTCCCACACGGTCTCTACATCGCGACAGTCGATATAGATCAGGTCGACCGGTAGCTGGGTCTGGTCAATCAAAACAAGGTGACCATCGGTTTCGCCAACGAAACGGATCGGATCAGGAGCAGCAGTCTGGGGATTGGCAGTTGTCATCAGTTCAGATCGAGAGTGGTTCGAATGGAAGGTCGAACGTGTCTGCGACCGGCTTGTTGGTTACGCGACCGGTATGAACATTCAAAGCCGTTTGAAGTTCCGGCGATTGAGCCAGCGACTTCTCGATGCCTTGATTCGCGACACGCAATGCCCATGGCAACGTCACATTGCACAGGGCGAACGTACTGGTTCGGCCGACCGCACCAGGCATGTTGGCCACGCAGTAGTGTAACACATCGTCAATCATATAGGTCGGGCTGCTGTGCGAAGTTGGCTTCGAGGTTTCGATGCAGCCACCTTGGTCGACGGCGACGTCGATGATCACGCTGCCTGGCTTCATCAGCGAGAGGTCTTCCCGCGAAACCAGCATCGGAGCCTTGGCTCCGGGGATCAGCACGGCACCGATCACGAGGTCAGCCAGTTGCAACTGATGACGAATCACGTGGCGATCGCTGAACAGAACATTCACATTCGGTGGCATCACGTCATCCAGGTACCGCAGGCGGTCCATGTTGATGTCGAGAATATTCACGTCGGCGTTGAAACCAGCTGCGATTTTGGCGGCGTTCGCACCGACGATGCCACCACCCAGGATCGTGATATGAGCAGGAGCCACACCAGGAACACCACCCAGCAGAATCCCTTGACCCATCTGCGGCTTTTCCAGGTACTTGGCACCTTCCTGGATGCTCATGCGTCCGGCAACTTCGCTCATCGGCGTCAGCAGTGGAAGCGTTCCCCTGGCATCCCGCAAGGTTTCATACGCCAGGCAGATGGCGCCCGAGTCGATCATGCCTTGGGTCAGTTCCAGGCTCGCGGCAAAGTGGAAGTAGGTGAAGACGATCTGACCCTTGCGAATCAGTGGAAACTCTTCTGGCTGAGGCTCTTTGACCTTTAAGATCATGTCGGCCTGCGAGAAGACCTCTTCCGCCGTATCGACCAGGATCGCGCCTGCTTCGATGTATTGTTCGTTGGTCAGCCCTGATCCAATCCCGGCGTCCTTCTCGATAATCACTTTATGGCCAGCGCGGACCAATTCTTCTGCCCCAACCGGCAAAAGGGCGATGCGGTATTCGTCCCGCTTCACTTCTTTAGGAACACCAACGATCATTAGTCAGCCTTTTTAACTTCACGAACCTGTGGAAAGTAAAATGCACGATGATGGGGCAGTTCGTATTGAAACATTTCCTCGCGAATTAGGACATGGGCTCCCCGCGCGAAATTGTTCATTATTCGGCCCCCTTTTGGCTCAGAAAGACGGGAATTTGACTAGACCGTTGGCAATGTCTTCAGGAGCGAATCGCGCCCGACGGAACGAGGTAGGTCATTCTAGGTTCGGTTGCGCCGCATTCCTGGATGGGGCTGTTCGCCAATGCGGTTGGGCAAAGGCATCCGACCAATAAGAAAGGCTGCCGAGAGATTCGGCAGCCTTGATGATTATGCTTCTTCGTTGACGTCGTCGAGGTGGTCTTCCGACGCCTCGTCGCCAGTGTCGGTTTCTGGTGCGTCGAAGTCGTCTTCATGCGGTTCCAGGGCAGCGGAGCGAGCAGAACGTCGCGATCCGAAGTCGTCGCGTTCGTCTGCGGATTCCCGCTTCTTGAGGTAGATCTTGATCGGCACCTCGGGGAAGGGGACCGCGTCGCGGAACGACGAGATCAAATACCGCTGATACGAAGGGGAGAACGCCTTGGGCATGTTCACCATCAGCACAAACGTTGGCGGCTGCACGCCGACCTGGGTCGCGTAGTAAACCTTCGGCTTGCGGTTCTTGTACAACGGTGGGGGATGTCGCTCGATGATCTCCTTCAAGATCCGGTTCAGCTCGCCGGTGCCGATACGCGAGAGCGACTGCTTGTACAGCATCTGGGCGTGGTTCAGCAGCGTCTTCACATTCTTACCGGTCTGACCGGTGATAAACGCGATCGGCACATGCGACATCATCGGGAACGTTTCGTGCAGATACGTTGCCCAGCGGTCGGTCGGCATCTGCGTGTGATACAGATCCCATTTGTTAACCACGAAGATACATGGCTTGAATTCGTCGCTGATGTAACGAACGAGTTGCTTGTCGACTTTGCTGATTTGCTGTGACGCATCGAAGAACATCAGCGTCATGTCAGCATGACGAATACTTCGCTCAGCACGGTGGGTGCTGTAGTAGTCGATGTCGGTCTTCACGCTCACGCGGCGACGCAAACCAGGTGTGTCGATCGCCACGAACGACTTGCCATCGAGCTCGAAGCGAACGTCGACACTGTCGCGAGTCGTTCCGGCGACTTCGCTGACGATCATTCGCTCTGCCTGGGCCAATGTATTGACGAAGGTGCTTTTGCCGACGTTTCGACGTCCGACGATCGCTACCTTCATCTCTGGATCGGACCCGTCAGTCGCTGTCAGATCGCTTTCTGGCAGGCGATCGACAATCACATCCAACAGGTCGCTCTTGTTGCGATTCTGCAGGGTACTGACGGCGACTAGCTTGCCACGACCAAGTCGATAGAACTGGTCGGCCTCGGCGTCCATCTGCGGAGCGTCCGACTTGTTGGCGACCAGCACGACCGGCTTGTCGATCTTGCGGAGACGCTGGGCCACCTTCTGATCGAGAGGAAGCATGCCGCTACGAACGTCGACAACGAACAAGATCACGTCAGCCGAATCGATGGCGATTTGAATTTGACGTTCGATTTCGTCGGTCAGGTTATCGACGTCATTTACGCCAATCCCCCCGGTGTCGACGATTTCGAAAAAGCGTTCGTTCCACTTTTGAAGGTGGACCATACGATCGCGGGTCACGCCTGCGACGTCGTCAACGATGGCCAAGCGACGCCCGGCCAGCCAATTGAAGATGCTGGATTTACCGACGTTCGGTCGACCGATGATTACTACTTGGGGTACCGCCATTGGGGCAGAATTCACTCAGGGTGCGTGTGTGGATGACAGGAAAGCATGAATTACTTACCCTAATATGCTTGAACTTCATTTTACGTGCCAGGGCACGCCTGAGTAAGGGAAAACTTCCTCGCCTTGCCCAAGCGACGTGATTTCTCGGCACGATTCCGACTTTCTCACTGCAAATCGACTGGCATGGATCAGCCCGAAATTCGCCGAGTATTGCTACAACAGGCCCAAGCCTGGCAGGCCTCGGGTGTTTCTTTCCTAGCCAAACAGGCTGGAATGGTGTTGCCCAAGGCAACACCTGAATCGCCGGTCGTAGCGTCGGAAACTCCTGCCCCGCAAGGATTGAGCGAGATGCCGAAGCCTAAAAAGGTCGCCGATGCCCCGGCTTCCAAGCCAGCGCCACGGACGGCGGCACCGATGCCTGCCAAGCCAAGTTCGCCCGGCGAGCCATGGCCCAAAGAATTTGCCACATTGTCGGTCGAAGAACGCCAGGAGCGGCTCGATACCCTCCGAGCGACGGTGGCAGGCTGTACGCTTTGTGCGGAATTGGCAAAAACGCGAACCCAAACTGTGTTCGGCGTTGGCAACGCGAAAGCTCGCATCGCCTTCTTTGGCGAAGCCCCAGGTGCAGACGAGGATCGACTGGGCGAACCGTTCGTCGGTCGTGCAGGGAAGCTGCTGACGCAGATCATCGAGGCTTGCTCGTTCCAGCGGAGTGATGTTTACATCCTGAATACGCTGAAATGCCGACCCCCTGGCAATCGCAATCCCACGACGGAAGAAAACGAGAACTGCCGCCCCTATTTCGAGCGACAGTTGGAAATCATTCAGCCGGAATACATCGTCTGTCTAGGAAGGTTCGCGATTACCAATCTGTTGGAGTCGGCGGCACCAATCGGCAAGCTGCGGGGGCAGTTTCATCCTTATCGCGGAAGCAAGGTTGTGGTGACCTATCACCCGGCTTACCTGCTGCGGAATCCTTCGGCCAAGAAGGATGTTTGGGAAGATATGAAGATGATGCTCAAAGACATGGGCATTCCGATCCCGCGCCCCTCGAAGTAGCAGCGAACTGACATGAAAAAAGCCGCTCGAATTGGAGCGGCTTTTTTTAAGTAGTTCGATCGACAATGCCTTAGGTGGCACTGGCCCCTGTTTCGGCATCTTCTTCTTCGGGATCGAGCGGATCCTTCAATAGCTCGTGGATCAGCTTTCGAAGTTCACGAACCTTGATCGGCATGGTCATCATGGCTCGGTTCTCGCCCAGTTGGGCAGCTTCCCGAATCGCCGTCTGGCGTTCCTTCGCGATCAGCACCGCAGGCTTGTCCTTGGTGTGCGTCCCTTCAGCGAACTGATTGAAGCCTTCCAAAGCCGCCGCACCCATATCGATCGCACTGAAGACGATGATATCGGCCGGGTTCGAGTCTTCCGCGAAACGGGCAAGTGCCCGTTGCGGATCGCTGATCACCAGGACGCGGTAGCCATACTTCTTTAAACGGTCGCGAAGCATGTCCTGCATGTCCATGTTCGATTCGACGATCATAATCGTCTTGTTGTAACCCTCGAACTGTTTGGCGATGCGAGCTTCATTTTGGGCTTCGAGCTTGCCGCGGATCTCGCCTGCGGCGGACTCATCCCCCATTTCCAGGCGTTTTGCGGCCATTTTCAGGTCCATCAGCATATGGCCAGTGGACTGATAACGTCGATCCGGATTCGTATCCATCGCCTTCATCACCACGCTGGCGACCGAACGAGGGAGATCCGGCGCAACTTTGGCGATCGGCTCGATATTCAAGTAACGAGCCGCTGCCAAACGCTTCTGACGATCGCGAGTTTCGTACAGCGGAAGCTCACCGGTCAACATGTGGTAATAGATCGCGCCGGCGAAGTAGATATCGCTGCGAGGATCGTCTCGCGGAGCGCCCGTCGCGATTTCGAGACCGGCGTAGTCGACCGTTCGGGGGTTGGTGGCCTGGCCATCTTCGCTGACTTGTTCTGCGAATGCCGCCAGACCGAAGTCGACCAGCTTGGCACGTCCCTTCGACGAGATCAGCACATTCGAGGTCTTCAGATCACGGTGCGTCAATCCACGTTCGGCAGCGTAAGCCAGGCCCGACGTAATATCGATCATCAACTGCGTCGCTTCCTTGGGATTGAACTTCCCGCGGATCCGCAGCAGATCACGAAGGTTTTGCCCTTCGATGAATTCAATGATCAGAAAGTAATTGGTGCCCTGCTGATACATCGAAGTCTCGGAGTGGACTTCATAAATCGGGCAGATGTTCGGGTGACGAAGCCCCTTGCCGAGTTCCCCTTCGGTCATGAACTGGGAAGCACGTTTCGGGTCTTCACTGAACCGACGTCGAAGCACCTTGGCCGCCACGACTTTTCCGGTGTCTTTATGAACGGTTCGGAACACGCGCGCGAACGTACCCGTTCCTATCATGTAGAGCGCCTTGTAGTCACCATAGAAGTAACCGGTCCGAAGGCCCTTGATGACACGTTCGACCTGGTAGTTGGTGAGGAGCTCTTTGCGGAGCATTAAGTTCTGGAATTCACCCAGCGATACTTCTCGAGTTCCAAGCTCGCTCCAGACCTGTTCGACCTGGCGATGTTCTAAGAGATTGAAGTCGATTACGCGCTGCGCGAATTCTTCAGCGGTGAGATCAGCCATATAACTTCCGGGCCTGACCGTCCAGCAGCGACCAGGGCACCTCTTCCGTCTGATTGAGAATGCAAGGATGAGACGATTCTGTTCCGCCCTCCATGGTATTCGACTTCGCAGTCGAAAGCAAATTGTGAAAACGGGAATTATTTCACTTGAAAGGGCTCTATGGAGGGGATGGGAATGTCGTTGGGCGATTGCTCCGCAAATTTCTTGTCGATCTCGTAAGTGATTTCCACGTCAAAGATTCCGTCCGCTTCAATGGTTGAACCGGCATTCGAAGCCCCTGGAAACTGCTGGCGAAAAATGCCAAGATACGACCGTTTGCGGACGGCATTCAGCCCTGTCCGGTGGTGGTTGCGAGCTTCATGGCCTCGAGCGAGTAGGCAAAATGGGAAAACGGATTGCGGTTGTTCTGGCTGCCGGTAAGGGAACCAGAATGCAATCGGAGATGCCGAAGGTGCTGTTCCCGGTTCTGGGACGCCCCATGATCGAGTTTGTGCTCGATGCGCTGCGTGAAGTTGGGGTCGAGAAGATTGTTTGCGTCGTCGGCTATCGCGCGGATGATGTCCGCCAGGCTCTGGCTGGCCATTCGGATGTCGTCTTCGTCGAACAAACCGAGCAGCTTGGCACCGGTCACGCCGTTCAGATGTGCGTTGACGAACTAAAGTCGGTCGACGGCAATGTGGTGGTCCTGGCAGGCGATTCGCCGCTGGTTCAACCATCTTCTTTAAAAGAACTGTTCGAGGCGTTCGAGTCAGGCGGACATGCTTGCCTTCTCGGGACCCTTAAACGCGAAAACCCCACGGGATTGGGGCGTATCGTGCGTGATGCTGACGGAATTTTCGAGGGGATTGTCGAAGAGAAAGATGCCACCCCTGAGCAGCGTGCGATCAACGAAGTCAACATGAGCACTTACGTGTTCGCCGCTCCGCGCCTGGTCGAGGCGCTGGGCCGCTTGAGCAATGAAAACGCTCAGGGAGAGTACTACCTGACTGACTGCCCGAAGATCCTCAAAGGTCTGGGGGATAAGGTCGATGCATTGCCGGTGCTCAAAGCGTGCGAAGCATATAGCATCAACTCTCGCGAGCAATTGGCCGAAGTAGAGCGTGTGATGAGCGAAATTGGTTACAATGCTTCGTGATGAAATTATTTGAGGGGCAGATTGCCCCTTTCTTTGTTCGTGGCGTCTTTTTTCGATAACTTCCAGCCGGTTGCCCAATTTACGTCATGCGTGAGATCAAAATCTTTAGCGGTCGCGCCAATCCCAAACTTGCCGAAGATGTTTGCAACTTCTTGCATCTGAAGCTGGGTCGTGTGACGCTGGGTGAGTTTCCGGACGGTGAAATCCAGTGCAAGATCGAGGAAGACGTGCGTGGTCGCGATGTCTTTCTGGTTCAGCCGACTTGCCCACCAGTGAACAACAACCTGATTGAGCTGCTGGTCATGATCGACAGTTGTCGACGCGCCAGTGCCGAGCGAATCACCGCCGTGATTCCGTATTACGGCTATGCCCGTCAGGACCGTAAAGACGAAGGCCGTGTGCCAATTACCGCCAAGCTGGTGGCCGACCTGATCACCAGTGCCGGGGCGGATCGCGTGCTGACGATGGATTTGCACGCTGCTCAGATTCAAGGTTTCTTCAATGTTCCGGTCGATCACCTGAATGCTTCACCGGTGCTCAATCATTATTTCCTGAGTCTTGGGATTCCGACGGAAGAGCTTGTCGTCGTGAGTCCTGATGCGGGGAGCATCAAGCGCGCGGTCAACCATCATCGACGCCTTAACGGCGAGCTGGCAATCGTTGATAAACGCCGTACAAGCGCTCATGAAACCACGACCAAGAACATCATCGGTGGTCCGGTCGAAGGCAAGACAGCCGTGATCTTCGACGACATGATCAGCACCGCTGGTTCGATCTGCGGAGCGGCTAAGGTGGTCCATAAGGCCGGGGCAAGAGAGATTTACCTGGCCGCGACCCATGGTGTGCTGTGTGGACCTGCGGTGGCTCGGCTCCAAGCGGCTCCGATCAAAGAGATCATCCTGACCGACACCATTCCCCAGAAGTCACAAGAGCTGCTGGGCAACATGCGGGTCTTGTCGGTGGCACCCCTGCTGGGGGAAGCGATCAAGCGTATCCACAACGACGAGTCGATCAGCGCGTTGTTCCGTGAGAACATCGGCTAGAGGCCGTTACGAGAACGGTGCGTGTCCGGAAGGTGTTTGCCGTTATGGGCTTAGTCGTCAGACTTGGTCTTCTTGGCGGTACCTGTTTCGCGGCGGAACACAGCGACGACGTCGTCGACAGGGACCACAAATAGCTGGTTGTCGGTCTCGAAATCGACCGGAATCGCGTCCTTGGGGTGGAACAAGATCTTGTCGTACTGACGAAGTGGGAAGTCTTCGTTGTTTTCGATCTGGGCGGAAATCGCCACGATTCGACCGGTGATCGTGGGGATCTCGGCCTGATCCGGCAGCGCAATGCCCCCTTTGGTGGTCCGTTTCGGTTCGTCCTTGCGGACGAGGACACGGGCACCGATCGGTTCGACATATTCAATCGCTTTGCTGCGGGTCGTTTTGGCCATGAGCTTTGAAAAGTCAGGGATTCCAGAAGACAAGAAAGGACATTCTGCTCAATTGTTCTTAAAGAATGAGGATAAGCAATCCCCCGCAAAGTTCGCAGCTGGTGCGATTGGGTGACTACCGGGCAGATTATATCGATCACAAAGGGAATACAAATAAATCGTAGCCTTGTTTGGGCTTAGGGTGACTCGCTGCTCGAAAATTGCGGAAAACTGCTCGATCCAAGTTCTGCCGATTTCACTGAGCATTTTCGCCTTCATTGAATTCCGCTTGACACGAAATCGCGCCAGAGCCTTGGTTTGGACTTGTCAACGGCGAAGACTTTGGCAAAATAACCAGTTTCCAAAATTACGAAGCTGGTCGTTAGGGAGCATTTGCTCTTTGGCTGGTCTGCTATCGATAAATACGAACCGGCCTAAAGCAGATTTTGCCCGGTCGTCCCAAGACAACACTTACTGACTGCGGAACTAGTTTTCATGGCCGAAACACTCAAAGCCACGAAGCGAGAAAAGACCGGCAAGCTCGCAAACCGTAACCTCCGCCGCGAAGGACAAATTCCAGCGGTGCTTTATGGTGCGGGCCAGGATGTGATTCATTTGGCGCTGTGTGCCGAACAGTTCGAGGCAATTGTTCGCCACGGCGTGAAGAACATTACCCTGGAAGGAGACGTTTCCGAAAGCGTCGTCATGCGAGAGGTCCAGTGGGACACTTTCGGTGTCGAAGTGCTGCACGTCGACTTCTTCCGACCTGGTAACTAAGTCGGTTTGGTTGCCGCGGTTGTGCTGATTGACTGGATGTGATGAAACTCGTCGTCGGGCTCGGAAATCCAGGAAGTAAGTACGACGGAACACGGCATAACGTCGGATTCGACGTGCTGGATGCGTTGGCCAAACGGCATAGTGCTCCAGTTCCCAAAGCCAAGTTCAACGGTCAGTTAACTGAGATAGGCGTCGGTGGTGAGAAGCTTTTTCTTCTCTGGCCCCACACCTACATGAATAAAAGTGGAAACAGCGTTCGTCCTGCGTTCGATTTTTATAAATTGACGCTGGAAGACGTTTTGATTGTCTGCGATGATTTTAATCTTCCTCTGGCCAAATTACGGCTCAAAGGCAAGGGATCCGCAGGCGGACAAAACGGACTGGCCGATGTGATTCAAAAACTCGGCTCGGATGAGGTGCCCCGGCTTCGCGTCGGAATCGGGCCACCACGAGAAGGAGCCGACGTAGCCGGCTATGTCCTGAGCAGCTTTGCGAAGGTCGAAAAGCCGGAAATCGATTTGTGCGTGGAACGTGCCGCTTCGGCGGTCGAAGACTGGGTTGCCCAGGGAATCACGCACACGATGAATCACTACAACGGATAGCAATTCAATTACCAACGTGGTTGGTCGCACGCCCCAGCAAAGCGGCGACTGCCACCCACCGACTATTTTGACGTCGACATTCGAGGAGTAGAAACCTTGGCGGCTTACGTTTACGAGGGGATGTTCATTCTGGACTCCAACCGGTATGGAAAGGATCCCAGTGGGGTCTCCGGTAAAATCAACGCCCTGGTTGAAAAGCTGGGTGGCGAAATCCTGGTTAGCCGTATGTGGGCCGAACAGCGCCTGGCGTACCCGATCAACGGGCAACGTCGTGGCACTTACTGGCTGACCTACTTCCGCCTGGACAGCCTGAAGATGGACGAGTTGAACTACGCATGTAACATCAATGATGACATGCTGCGGTTCCTCTTCATCAAGCAAGATCCACGTCTGGTCGACATGCTGATCGCTCACGCCGAAGGGCATGAGTTCGCTGGCGACGAAGATTCGGACGACAGCGGATCGGACGACTCGGACGAAGAAGAATCGTCGGAAGAAGAACCAGTCGAAGCTGCAGAGTAACTTCTGCACCGACTTGCGTCAGCAATTAACCAGTCGATTTCGATCTAGCCCTGTAGGAGCGTCACCATGGCAAGTTTCAACCGAGTTATTCTGGTCGGGAACCTGACACGGGACATCGATTTACGATATGTCTCCGGGGGCGGAACGGCCGTCACTGAGCTGGGCCTGGCGGTCAATGATCGACGAAAGACTCAATCGGGCGAATGGGTCGATGAAACGACCTTCGTGGATGTTACCCTTTGGGGACGCACCGCGGAAATCGCCAGTGAATACCTGAGCAAGGGCTCGTCCGTTCTGATTGAGGGGCGACTCAAGCTCGATACGTGGGAAACGGACGGCCAAAAGCGGTCCAAGCTCCGTGTCGTTGGTGAAAAGATGCAGATGCTTGGTGGACGTGAAGGACAAGGCGGCGGCGGACCAAGCCGTGGCCCTTCGCGACCGCAGCGTCAGTCGCAGCCTCAAGGAGGCGGCGGCGGTGGTTACAACCAGGCACCTGCCAACGATTACGACTCCTACGACGACGGCAGCTTTGGCGGACCTGGGTCCCAACAAGGTGCTGACGACGACATCCCATTTTAGTGGCTGGCGGTCGACACAAACGTCGACGTCACCCCCGAAGTAAGAAACGATCGCCAAACCACTGGCAATTACTGGAAATAGCAACACCATGCCAACTCGATCTGAAAAGCATCTTGCACGTCCCTGGAAGCGTTTGCCGAAAGGTAAGCACGGCGGTATCGAACTGCTGTTGATTCAATCGGTCGATCACCTCGGTAAGCCAGGTGATGTTGTCGAAGTCCGTCCTGGCTACGCCAACAACTACCTGATTCCGCAGGGCCTCGCCACCGTCGCCACCACCCACCACAAGCGGATGGTTGATAAGCACAAGGCGAAACTGGCCGAGATCGAAAAGTCGCGTTTGGCTGGTTTGCGGGCGATCGCCGATCTGCTCAACCGCCAGAGCGTTACCATCGAAGCCAACGCCAACGACGAAGGTCACCTGTACGGCAGTGTCGGTCAGGTCGAAATTGTCCATGCGTTGAAAGAACAGAACTTCACCGTCACCCCAGATCAGGTTCGCCTGCAGGGTCCGCTGAAAGAACTCGGTTTGTATACCGTCAAGATTCACCTTCATGCCGAAATCGAGTCGGAATTGAAGGTGTGGGTTGTTCCGACCGTCTCGGGCGATTAAGTTTCGCCCCTGAGGTCTGTGTGCGTTTCACGCACTGAGTTAATCGTGCCTCCACGACCGATTCGTTCGGGACCGTATAGCACGCTACGGCAAGTCTCTTGAGCCGACCTAATCATGGCTCGAGGCTTGTTGGTCTTAGTAAGTCGCACTCCCTTTTTTTCCGCCGGTGACGGAGCTCGGTCTGCTCTTTCGATCCAGGGCTGACCTGAAGACATATCCCCCGCGGACATCAAAAAAACTCCTCGGCCTCCCCGAGGAGTTTTTTTGTAGCTGGACCTGGCTATCTTGTGATTTCCGAGTCTTTTGGCCGCGATATCTGGCGAGTGACTGGGAAGGCTCGCCCGGTGCGGTACGATGGTAACCGCGACTCGACAACCTTCTCGCAAATTAATCGACGGAGCATACCCTTTGGCCACTGGCGGCAACAAATCCAAGAAGCGTCGGTTCGACGATCGAGAAGAAGTCACCACGAACATTCTCGATAAGCAACCGCCGTGTAGCATCGAGGCCGAGCAGTGTGTCTTGGGCAGTATCATTCTTCTGCCCGACTGCCTCGACGACGTGATTCTGATTTTGCGTCCGGAAGACTTCTACGACGACGCGAATAAGAAGCTCTTCGAGCACATGATCGATCTGCACAACAGTGGGCGAAAGATCGACGTCACGCTGCTCAGCGAGCATCTACGCGATGCTGGAGATTGGGAGTTCGTTGGCGGTGCGGCTTACCTGGCCAAGGTGGCACGAAGTGTTCCGCATGCCGCCCATGCTGCCAGCTACGCCGAGATCGTTCGTAAGAAGGCAACCAGTCGGAACCTGATCATTGCGGCGACCGATATTCTGCAAGATGCCTACCAGGAAGCAGGCAAGCCGGAAGAACTGATTGGTCGTGCGGAACAGAAAATCTTCTCGATTCTCGACGGTCGCGACAGTCGCAGTATGGCCAGCATGCGAGAAATCGTCACCGAGGCGATGGAACGCATCGATGCGCGATTGCGGGGTGAGGCGAATGAAGATGGCGTGCTCACCGGATTTGCCGACCTGGACGAAATGACCAGCGGTTTTCATGGCAGCCAGCTTCTGATTTTGGCCGCTCGACCGGCGATGGGTAAAACAGCCTTCGCCATGAATATCGCCGAAAATGTTGCCGTGCACGACAAAGTGCCGGTGCTGTTCGTCAGCCTCGAAATGGGTTCGGTCGAACTTTGCGATCGTTTGCTTTGTAGCGTGGCTCGCGTCAACGGTCACCGACTTCGTAACGGCACGCTTAGCCATGAAGACCGTGCTCGTTTGATCGAGAAGTCTTCACTGGTGGGGGAAGCGCCTTTGTTTGTGGACGACTCGCCGAGCCGAACCGTGGCCGAAATCGCGGCCTCAGCCCGACGAATCATTCGTAGCGAACGCCGTCTCGGCTTGATCGTGATCGACTATTTGCAGCTGATTGAACCTGACAATGCCGACGATCCACGTCAGGAACAGGTCGCCAAGATCGCGCGACGATTGAAGGGTTTGGCTCGTGAAATGAATGTGCCGATCCTGTGTCTGGCACAGCTCAATCGTCAGGCCGAAGCCTCGAAGGACAACAAGCCCAAGCTGAGCCACTTGCGTGAATCAGGTGCTATCGAGCAGGATGCCGACGTCGTGATGTTTGTGCACCGTGAAGAGTACTATCACCACGGTGAAGAACGCGAGCAGCACGCCGGTCAGGCCGAAATTATCATCGGTAAGCAGCGTGCAGGCCCCGTGGGCGAAGTGAAATTGACCTGGCTCAAAGACTTCACCCGATTCGAGAATGCCTTCGATCGCGAGCCCGACGATTTCTCGGCGTTCAACCAAGGCGAAGGTGGCTTCTAGTCGCGTGCCCAATTAACCAACGTCCGGTTGCCAGAACGCAGCCGGACGTTTCTATTTCTTGCCTCGGAAGCTGCGGAATTCCTCATCACACTTGCCCAGCACTCAGGCACCCAGCCCCGCCCCCGAAGGGACGTTGCGCAATCCGCCATATTTGGCCGGCAAACTTCTTTCAAATCGGCCAAAAGTAAAGTGCCAAGATGCAGTTTGGCTAAATTGTGTTGTCGCTTGACTTGCGACGTCTGCTGCCAGCCTGCGATGGCCTTGGCAGGCACGAATTCGGGAGATGCCGCGTCTGTGGCACACAAAACACGCTTTTTGGACCAGAAATTGCTTGGTAACGCGAGATATCTTCCCGTGCGATCGGGGGATCCGGAATTATCAGTCCTTTTCTGTTTCGAGAACGGAGTTGTCAGACTATGCCGCATTTCAATCGTCGCTTCAAGGCTTTCACGCTGGTCGAGTTGCTGGTGGTGATTGCGATCATTGGTGTGTTGATCGCGTTGCTTTTACCTGCCGTCCAACAGGCCCGCGAAGCTGCCCGGCGAATGCAGTGTTCGAACAACTTGAAGCAGCTTGGTCTGGCCATTCACAACTACCACGATACGCACGGCTGTTTCCCGATCTCGCACTATCCAACGCCGACGAACCGCAAGCCCGCGAGCTGGATGGTTCGAGTTCTGGCCTTCATGGATCAAGGGGCTGCCGCCGGTCAGATTACCTACGACGACACCGATTTCGCGGCCGATTCGCTCGATCGAAACTGGCAGATCACACAAAACTTGTACATGGAATCGGTCCGCTGTCCTTCGAACCCGATGGATGCGATGCATACCCAGGCAGTTTCCAGTGAAACGCAGAACCTGGGTGCGCCCGCAACGGCCGAATATCAAATTGCCGACTACACCGGCCTAAGCGGCGCCTACAACGCTTCGTCGCCAACTTTCTGGAATGGATACCGCGGTCGCAAGGACTACAACGGCATTTTTGTTGCGGTCGACGACGTGAACGGGGATACCTGTTCATTCCGCCATGTGGCCGACGGCACCAGCAACACGCTGGCAATCGGCGAGCAATCGAACTATTTCCGCTACCTCGATAGCAACGGAGAAATCCAACAGGCCGATCATCGTTCGTGGTTGAGCGATGCCGGTTTGTTCGGCGGCGGTGGTGGTGGATCGAAGTCCGAGGCACGAAGCTATTGGAAAGGTGTTTCGACCATTCGTGCTGGGATCAATGTCGTTGCTCCTGGCGTCAACAATCCATTCGGCGTCGGGCTGATGTACAACCGTCCGCGACACAATACGCCGTTTGTTTCCGCACATCCTGGTGGAGCGATGTTCACAATGACCGATGGCTCGGTGCGTTTCGTTAGCGAACACATCGTATTCAATACCCTAATGGATCTGGCCAACCGCCAAGATGGCCGAGTCCTAGGCGAATACTAATTCGCTGAGGGCCCGTCATGCCTGTCGCTTTGTTGGATACGGAGTTCAATACAACCATGGAACGAATCGCTAGTAGCTTGGTTCTTCTCGTCGCGGTCGCTTTTGCCGGGTGTGGTGCCCACGACGGTCCACAGCTGGCGCCGGTGACCGGAAAAATTACCGTCGATGGCCAACCGCTAGTCGGAGCGACGATGGAGTTCTATCCACAGCAGGTGGGGGCTCCTTCGTATGGTCGCTCCAACGAGAATGGCGAATTCACGCTTCGTTACTCCAACGGTCAGATGGGGGCCGTCCCAGGAGAGCACCGCGTGAATGTGCTCGGCGGTCATGTGAAGGGGAAGGCCGAGAAGAAAAAGAACAACGATCCCAACTTCCAAGAAAATCCAGATCGTCCTCGCAAGGGAAAGCCTTCCCGAAATGATATCCCGGTTACGATCGAGCCCAACGGAAAAGAACCCATTGAAATCGCGTTATAGGCGGTAATTCAGCGAACAACTTGTTCGGCAGCTTTGCAAAAAAGAGCCCTGCGCAATCCCGATTGTGCGGGCTCTTTTTTTGTGGCTTCCCACGCCGAAGGGTGCCCGCACTGGATTTGAGACGTAATGCAATAGGATTGGCCTGAAGTACGCCCTACAATTATGTAGAGACGATATACGGTTTAAGTCGTCGATCCTTGTCGGGTGGACAGGGGCAAGCGTGGTTTTCGGTCGCTGCTTTTCAGCGGGGCCTGGGCAATGAGGACCCAATGGGCGAAGAGTATGGGGCAAAATTTATTGACGTCGAAGAGACGTGTCCCTACCTGCCTGACCGGCTGGCTGTGCTCCCGTTTTATCTAAGCGACTTTCGCTCCGAGCCAGCGGCCTTTGACTTGGTGCTTTCTGAAGGCGTTCGTCGTTCGGGCATTTTCATCTACCACACCGAGTGCCCAGACTGCACGGCCTGCGAACCGATTCGTATTCCGGTCGACGATTTTCAACCTCGCCGCCGCCATCGCCGCGTGCTGAAAAAGGGGGAAGATAATCTGCGAGTCGAGATCGGTGAACCTCGCGTCGACCTGGAAAGGCTTAATCTCTACAACCAACACAAAGTCGGTCGTGGTCTTGGTGAGCCAGGTAGCGAGATCGATATCAAGAGCCTGAAAGAGTTCCTGGGAATCACTTGCTGTGACAGTCGCGAGTTCCGCTACTTTCATCAAGATAAGTTGGTGGGTGTATCGATCGCCGATGTTGGCAAAGAAGCAATGTCGGCCGTCTATTGCTATTTCGATTCGAAGTTGGCTCACCTCAGCATTGGGACCTTTTCGGTCCTCAAGCAAATCGAAGCGTGCCGGGCCTGGGGCCTGAAATATCTGTACCTCGGCTTCTATGTCGCCGGGAACGATCACATGCGTTACAAGGCATCTTACGTTCCTCACGAGCGCCGCATTCGAGGCGTTTGGACGCGGTTTGACGAGCAGGACTGATATCGCAGTCCGCTTTCACAATAGTGGCATCTCGCGAGTCACTTCTATATCCTGGTCGAAGTTTCAAGTTGCCTGGCATCCCTTCGGCAACACCTTTCCATGCATATGCAAGTGTGGTGATCGCAGGTTTCTTCGGCTGGGCATCGATGATGGAAGAGCGCGCACCTGAACTCACTTCGCGGCAGTTTTCGCTAGGAGGCTTCTGGCTTTGGCTGACCCTGGTGCTGTTGCCGCTGGGCATGAACGTGACGTTCGTGCGCATGATGGCTGATGATCAAGGCGTGGCCGAAGCTTGGTACTGGATCGGCTCAATCGAGCAGGCATGGCTGACCGGCTCGTTCTTATTCTGCCTAATCGTTCTGGGGATCGGCATCGTCAAGCATCGCCCGATCGTGATGGAGCCGGGGACCGTCATTCTCTTGGCTGTTGGCATCGCACAACTGCCTAACACCTTAATGGTGACCTACGGCCTGATCTTTAATGCGTCTGATGTTTCGGAGATGCACGACCTGGCGACGGACTATCTGATTTGGGGAGTCCGGATAGCCAACTACCTGAAAACTTTCCTGTTCGTTTGGGCGTGTTGGAAGTTCCGACAAGAATGGCATTGGCTGGTCTGGTTCAGTTGGATGTTTACTTTTCGATTGCTTACATACATGGGGCTATCGGTAATGCGGCCAGTCGTTTTCGGGCACGCTCTGGATGGTGTCTCTCGCTTGATGAATTGGGAGGTTCCTGCCGTGATTCTGGTAATCGCGGTTTGTGTGGACATCAGTAATAAACGAGAACGCACGTGGCTGCATCGTCTCGGAGTGGGGAGTTGGTTCTTGACGTTTCTGATGGCAATTGCGATCAGGTTCATCGTCCTCTAGTCGCCTTGTTGCCAACTGTTTGAAACCAGAGCCCTCGTCAGGCTAAAATGGGAGCCAACCTACCTGCCCCCTCCTTTCTTGCTTGGCCCCACCTCGATGAAAACGCTTGCTTCTTTTGCCGTTTGTGCCGCAATCTTCTCGCTTCTGCTGATCCCGGTGAAAACGGTTTACGCCGAGACCCGTTCCGCCGATGTCATTGTTTATGGTGCTACGCCGGGAGGGTTCTGTGCCGCGATCGCCGCGGCCCGCGAAGGGGCATCGGTCATGCTGATCGAGCCGACATCGCATGTCGGTGGTGTGAATACCGGCGGGCTCAGTTTCAGCGACTCGAACCAGACGGTGCGTTCGACCGTGATGGGTTTATTCGACGAATGGCATCATCGTATCGAAGCCGACTACCAGGCTCGTGGTGTGCAGCTTCCTTACGACGTCAGCGTGAAGAACAACGCCACGTGGACCTATGAACCTCACGTGGCGATGCGCGTCACGATGGCGATGCTCAAGGAAGCCAACGTCGAAGTCCTTCCCAGTCATATCCTTCAGTCGGTCAAAAAAGATGGACCGACGATCATCGAGATGAAGACCGGTCAAGGTGCCTTCACGGCGAAGACTTTCGTCGACGCAACCTACGAGGGCGATCTGTTGGCGGCCGCTGGCGTCGCGTGGACGATCGGCCGGGAAGGTAAAGCGGAATATGGCGAATCGCTCGCCGGGAAACGCTATCCCAAGCAGACGATGAAGTTCTCTGGCTACGACGACGCCGGAAATCTGTTACCGCTCGTGACGACTGATCAGCCAGGCAATGAAGCGGACGGCGACGATCTGGTAATGGTCTATAGCTTCCGGCTGTGTCTGACAGAAGACGAGAACAACCGTGTCGAGATGCCCAAACCAAATCAGTACGATCCGGCCCGGTTCGAGGCACTGCGTCGCTACATTCAATCAGGCGGAACCCAGTACGGGATCGACTTGTATCCGCTGCCAGGCAACAAGTTCGACGGCAACAACTCGATTGGCGGGCAGTTCTCTTTGGGACTGGTTGGGGCCTGCAATGGCTGGAGCGAAACTGATCAAGCGGGCCGTGACAAGATTTTTGAAGCCCATAAACAGTACACCCTCGAGTTCTATCACTTCCTGACGACTGATCCGGCGGTGCCGAAGTCGATTCGTGATCGCTATGCCCGACTTGGTCTGTGTGCCGACGAGTTTCCGGAAACGGATCACTGGCCGCCGCAACTTTATGTTCGCGAAGGTCGCCGGATGGAAGGGATGTACGTCGTGAGTCAGAGCGACATTCTGGAAGCCCCAGAGAAAGCGGATCCAATCGCCGTCTCTTCTTTTCCGATCGACTCGCACGACTGCCAACGGGTCGCGTTTGCCGATGGAACGGTCAAAGATGAAGGAACGATTTTCCCGATTCGCATGCCAGGACGTCGCCATGGTTACGCGTACCATATTCCGTATCGGTCGATCCTGCCGAAAGCAGCGGAGTGCGACAATCTGCTGGTGCCGGTTGCCATGGCGTGCACCCACGTGGGGATCTCGTCCATTCGGGTCGAGCCGACATGGATGATCATCGGACAAAGTGCTGGCATTGCTGCCGCGATGGCGGCCCAGCAACAAAAGCCCGTTCAAGATCTCGACTATCCACAGCTCCGCGAGCAGTTGCTGGCACAAGGTCAGGTCTTGGAGCTGCCGAAGCTGGAAGACCTGCCGTCGCCGCCGATGGCGAAGGTCAATGTTGCTTCAAAGACGCTCGCGGGCGTGGTGCTCGATGATGCTTCGGCCAAGCTGAAAGGGAGCTGGCTGCGGTCGACCAACTTTAAGCCGCATATCGACACCGGCTACCTGCACGATGGTGGCGAGAACAAAGGGACCGCCCAAGCCACGTTTCACTGCAAGGTTCCCAAGAGTGGTAAGTATGCGGTCCGGATGGCCTATTCGCCGCATCCGACCCGCGCCAAGAATGTTCCTCTGATGGTGACCCAGTCGGGTCGCACCACCCAGTTGATGGTCGATCAAACGAGGCCGCTCGCCAATGGGGAAGCATTTCGCACAGTTGGCGAAGTCGAGCTTTCCGCCGAGGCAGAAGTGACGATTGTCGTCGGAACCGAAGGGACCGAGGGCTTCGTAATTCTCGACGCCATCCAGTTGCTGCCAGCCCCCTAGGGGTGGCTTCTCTTAATCGGAAATCTGGGGACAACGGCAGCATCGCTAGCGTCCCGTTTCGCCTGAACCTTCAACTTTTCCGATGCGTATCCCTAAACAGCGCAACTCAAGGGCAATATTCGTCTTGCCAGGAGCATCGCGTTTCAGTATTTCTCCACATTGCGTTCCAAAAGCTCGCCCGAGTTAGGGATGCGATGGTAGGCACGGAAGCCAGCCAGCTTGTTGATAAAGGGATTTACCAAATGCAGTGGACTTGCCACGGGCTATCGAGCACCGTCGTCACGACCGCGCTATTGTGCCTGGGATTGGCCGTAACGCCGTCAAACGCACAAGACATCATGCCGGAATTGGTTGCACCTGCGCCCATTTCGCCATCGAACCCGACGCGCCCTCTGGTGACCGGGATTCGATTGCAAGGGAACAACCAGACGGAAGAAACCCGTATCCGGTCGATGGTCAAAACACGTGTTGGCCGTGAATTCGACCCAGAACAGATCCAATCGGACGTGCGTCGATTGGCCGCCTCGGGACTCTTCCGTGACGTGCAAATTCTGACCGATAAAACGGCGGAAGGAATTGCCGTTACCTTCGTGCTGGAAGAACGTCCTCGCATTGCCTACATCAAGTTTCTGGGCAACGAATCGGTTCGCGACAAAACGCTGCTGAAGAAGTCGGAAATGAAGGTCGAAGGGACCCTCAATAAGTACGTCATCGAAGAAGCACGTCTGAAACTGGAAGACTACTACCACACGCGCGGTCACGGAAAAGCGACCGTCGAGGTTGTCGAAGGGCTCGAGGCCAACGACAAGGGTGTGGTGTTCATGATCCATGAAGGTCCGCTGGCTCGAATCGGTAGCACGACGTTTGTCGGCAATTCGATTGCCTCGGACGGACGTTTGAAAACACAAATCAAAAGCAAGCCCGGCTGGTTCTACATCCTGCAGGGGCAGCTCGATAAGTCGCAAGTCGAACAAGACGTCGATAGCCTGACCGCCTATTACCGAAGCCTCGGCTTCTTTAAGGCGAACGTCAATCGCATGATCAAGTACAGCGACAGCGGCCAATGGGCTTACATCACTTTCGTGATCGACGAAGGCCCACGCTACGAAGTGCGAAACATCTCGTTCGTCGGGCATACCCGCTTCGAGACCGAACAGCTCTTCACCCAAATCAACATGGAGCGTGGCGAGTTCTTCGATCAAAAGAAGATGAACGCCGACATTCGTTCGATCTCGGACCTGTATGGTTCGCAGGGCTACATCCACGCCGACGTGAAAGCGGAACCTCGCTTCCTGGAAACCCCAGGCACGCTGGACCTCGTTTACGACATTCGTGAAGGGGACCAGTACCGCGTCGGTAACATCAACATTGAAATCAGTGGCGACATGCCACACACCAAGCATGCCGTGATTATGAACCGCATGTCGCTGCAGCCTGGTGACATCATCGACATCACCAAGATTCGCGACGACGAACGACGTATCAAAGCGTCGCAGTTGTTTGTGAACGAACCGCATCGAGGCGTGACGCCATCGATCACGGTGGCTCCGCCGGAGTTGAGTGAAGTCGAGACGCAGGTCGCCGAGCGTGGTCGCCAGACCTATCGCGGTCAAAGCCCAGTCGCTGGCGAGCCTCAGTATCGCCAGGTGCAACAGCCATCGGCGCAACCACCTCAGTATCAACAGGCTCAGATGCAGCCTTATGGGCAGCAGCAACAGCCTGTCTATCAGCAGGTTCAGTATCAGAAGCCGCAGGCCTACCAGCCGCAGCCGCAATACCAGGCCCAACCGCAACCGTCGTACTACGAACAGCAACAAGGCTATTCCCAGCCACAAGCTGCTCCAGCGACGACTCAGCGGACAAGCCGCTATTCGCAGCCGACGTACCGGGAAGCTTCAGCAGCGATGCCGCAGCAAAACCCGACTTCCGTTTATTCATCCATGCCGAACAACTAAGAAGCCCTGGTTCAGCTCGATTTCCCCCCCGAGCACCAACGCTGAATGAGGACCACTAGGTGGACAGAAGCGGACAACTGCTGAATATAACCCTGGCGTTAGGGTTCATCGCGTGTGTTTGCACCAGTTGGACGACCGTCTCGGCTCAAACGATGAGTGGCGGTTATGGCCAACAGCAAATGCCCGGATGGGAAAGCCAAAACAACGCCTCGGGATATCCCCAAAGCACACAGAACTGGGATTCATACGGCCGGTCTGCCTACCAGGCGTCTCCCGGCAATCCGAATCAGTATCGCAATGGCATGCCAGCCTCGGGTGCTCCAATTGGCACGGTCGATCCGTATCAACAGCAGTATCCTGGCCAACAGGTGCAGTATCAGCAAGGTTTTCCTTCGCCTGATAATCCGGAAACCGGGATGTACAACGTTGACCCGTCGGGCAATCCGTACGACTCGCCGCCGCTGCCAGCTCCGGTTGGTGGAGGCCCTGGCTATGCTTATCCTCCCGTAAATGGCCGTCCCTTGGGTGGTGCTCGTATCTACGATCCACCGCTGGGCCCCGATGCGATCATCACGCCGAATCCGTATTACGATCCTGGCCGTACGGCTGACTTGACCATCCGAGCTGAAGAAGCCCAGACTGGTCGTTTCCAGTTTGGTGTCGGTATCAACTCGGATGCGGGT
Source organism: Bremerella cremea (assembly GCF_039541315.1). Classification (GTDB taxonomy): domain Bacteria; phylum Planctomycetota; class Planctomycetia; order Pirellulales; family Pirellulaceae; genus Bremerella; species Bremerella cremea. The sequence continues at coordinate 475,307 of NZ_BAABFZ010000004.1, forward strand.
GTGAACGGTTCGATCGTGATCGACGAACGCAACTTCGACTGGCGTCGGTTTCCGACCAGCGTCGACGACATTTGGAATGGCCGCGCCTGGCGAGGTGCAGGGCAGGGCTTTCGTATTGAAGCGATGCCAGGTAGCCAGGTCCAGCGTTACATGGTCAGCTTCAGCGAACCGTACTTGTTCAATACCCGCGTCAGCATGAACATGAGCGGTTACTTGTTCAATCGAATCTATCGCGACTGGGACGAACAGCGTATCGGCGGTCGCGTTGGTCTTGGCTATCGTTTGACGCCTGACCTTTCGACGGCGGTCAGTCTGCGAATGGAAGACGTGGGGATCAGCGATCCGCGCGTGAACAACGTTCAAGAGCTGAACGAAGCGGTCGGGCATCACGACTTGTACACGGCCAGTTGGAGCATCACCCACGATACGCGTGACATGGCGTTCTCGCCGACCGAAGGGCACTTGTTCGAGATCAACCTGGAACAAGCCTTTGGCGAGTACGACTACTCCCGCGCGGAAGTCGACTTCCGGCAATACTTCCTGCTGGGCGAACGTCCCGACGGTTCCGGTCGTCATACGCTCGGCTTTTCGACCCGAGCAGGCTTCTCTGGTGCGGAAACGCCAATCTTCGAGAACTTCTACGCGGGTGGTTTCTCGACCTTGCGTGGTTTCGACTTCCGTCGCGTCGGTCCGAAGTCGGGCGACGTGTACGTCGGTGGTCCGTTCCGAGTTCTCGGTTCGGTCGAATACATGTTCCCGATCACTGCCGACGACATGGTCAAAGGCGTGATCTTCACTGACGTTGGTGCGGTGGAAGAGTCGACCAAGATCGTCTGGGATGACTTCGACATCGCCCCAGGTTTCGGTCTCCGAATTTCGGTTCCGGCTCTGGGTCAGGCACCAATTGCCTTGGACTTTGCTTTCCCAGTCAATCGTGCCGATACCGACCAGACTCAGGTCTTCAGCTTCTTCGTCGGTGCCGCTCGTTAATCGAGCGACGCCTGACGGTTTGACTTAGCGGAAGGTCCAGTCGACGTAGGTATTGAAATAGCCGTGATGAAATCCGGCTTGCCGGTAAGGATCTTGAACACCAAACCAGCCATAAGAATAGCGAGTCTTCTGGCGCGGAATTTGAATCGGGGCCGCCGTCGATTCTGGGGCGATGATCCAGTACTGAGCAGGTCCGGCGGCTTGCGCGGATGAACCAGCCAGCGAGCTTGCCAGCAGAGTCAATGCGAATAGCCAGTTACGCATGCTATCACTCCCTCGTTGAGATCTTTCGTGTAGACAATATCGTTGTCGACCATCTACCAGTGATAGCACGCAGCGAAAATCAACCTTCCAGGTCCATTCCCAGGGCATAGATCTCTTCCGCGTTCAAAACCAGGTCGTTGCGACTGAAGAGATACTCGATCGCGGCCCGGTGGATGGCCATCTTCGTCACGCCAACGCCAATCGCGCCGTAGCAAATTTGGCTTCCTTGTTCAGCCGCTTTGTCCTGCGAACCGATCCCTTCCAGTCCGACTGGGGGAACCGCATTCAAATCGATCGCCACTTTTAGATCGGCTGCCTGGCGACGGACTTCTTCAGTCACCAGGGTAACGCCAGCCGCCCCTGCGGCGATCAGCAGTTGAACGCCTTCCAGCGCCGTAGCGACCGATGCGTCGTCGCTAGTTGCCAGAGGTTCTGGCGAGCCGATTTGAACATCGTCGGCGATTTGCTTACAGATCGCGGTGGCCTTTTCCAGCGATCGGGAAGCGAGGCGAACGTTGGCTCCTGCCCGAATCAACAGTCGCGCGGCACGCTGACCGACGGGGCCTGTTCCGCCCAGGACCAAGGCGTTGGCTCCTTCCAGATTCAAGTGACGTCCACCACAGATTACGGCGGCCGAAGCGGTTGTGTTGGCACCGTTGGCATCCAACATGACCGAGACCCGCATTGGGCCATAGAAGCTTTGGGTAACCGATTTCAAGAGTTTCTCGGCTGCGTCGACGTTGGATCCGCCGACATAAATGGCCGAGTGGTTCAATTTGCTGGGGGCACGGGTGAAGATCAGCCCATGCACCAGGCCGGCTACTTGATCTGGCGTGACGCCACCATGACGAAACATTACCTCCGCTCCAGAATCGATCGCCACCACGGAATCGAACGTGCTGGGTTGAACATCGGTATCGAGTTGCAGAAGAATGTTTTTCATGGCGAATTGCTTTCGAGAATAAGAGATATCTGACGCGAATTTTCTTCTATCGAAATTCCGGCCGTAAGCGTGTTCGCGAAGGATGAACTGCAGGCATAAAAAATCCCGCGAGAGCCCAATTCAGGCAAGCACGCGGGACTTGATTTTCAGCGTCAATCGAAGACGTTCGACTAGAAACCGCGGAACGGGTGAGCAGCTTGTTCTTTGCCTGCGATGACTTCGTCAGCGGTTGGCTTGCCGGTCATGGCATTCTTGATCGACTGCAGAGTCGCTTCGTAGTTGTAGTCGTAGATCTTCTTATCGTCCTGGGCTTCCCAGTGGATGAAGACACCACACACGATGACCAGATCTTCGCACTGATCCTTAGGAATCACGCCTTGTTCGACAGCGTCAGCAACAGCCTTGGCGACGGCGGCCTGGGCTGGACCGAACATCTGGACGGCTTGCTTCGAGTTCTTGATCGTAACCTTGGTGATGGTCACGGTGGCTGGCTTTACAGCCAGATTTGGGGTCAACACAGCCAACAGGTTGGAGTGACCGGCAGTTTGATTGACCAGGGCGGAAGCAAACGCATGGCCAACCGGGCCATCCTTCGAACCGATCATCAGATCGATATGAGCGATTTCGTTGCCATCCCCAGCCAGGGCTTCTCCGATATACATCGACATCCGGGTTTCTCCGCTTGTGAACTATGGAAGATTCGGGGTGATACCTGTGTGACAGTTGGTTGCAATACTGCGTCGCACAGGCGATTTCGATCCGTTCAATGTAACGGGGCGTCAGGGCACTCGAAAGCCCCCGAAAATCCCGACAAACCAGGACTTTACGCACGCTACAAGCGAAAACGATAGCAGACTTCGCCCGAATTGCAAGTAGATAAACGGCCCGAAGAATCTGGCTGGTCTGGCCCCTGGCAAAGGAGGGGAGGCATTCGACCAGCAGGGCGTTCGCAAGGCAAGAAAGGAGAAGAGGCCGTCGCGCGGGCAGCGATGCACGACGGCCTCTGGCGGGAAGAATTGTTATCCCACGTGCGACCTATTGAACCAGTCGCAGTGGGCGGTATCCGGCGATCTGCTGGAAGACTTCGGTCAGTTCTTCCGCATACTCTTCCCCGGTCTTTCCACCGGGAATGTTGAAGTGAGATCCCTTGGTGATGTCGGCGACCTGTTGCATCAGGTTCTTATCCGCACCGGCACCCATGCTGATCGTCACGATCACGTAGCCACGGTCTGCAGCGAGGTAAGCTTCTTCGAGCACCGCATTGCGAGCCGCCGAAGAATTCACACCACCGTTGTTCCAGTTGGCCTGACCGTCGGTCATCAGCACGATCATCTTATAGGCACCGGCCCGAGCCCGGACGTCGAGCTCTTCTCGGGCGACCGTCATCCCACCGGCGATGTTCGTGTAGTTGTGATAGTGACCTGCCTGACGCTGATTGGCTTGAGCAATGATGAAGCCATAGTCATCCGCCAGGATCGATTCGAGCACCCCTTCGCCATCGGGGCCGTTGTAGACCGCCAGGCCCATCTGGTCGTCCGAGTCGGCCTGTTGGATGAAGTTGACGAACATCGTCACGGAAGACTTCAAGGCGGTGATCGGCTGGGCACTGGCCTTCCACATGTCTGGCATCTGGCTATTCAGCGAACGCTGATCCAACCAGAAGACGATCAAATTCTGGTAGCCGAACTTATAGCGGAAGCCTTTGGAGTTGTTCTGATTGCTGCCGGACATGCAGTAATCGAGATACGAGTTCCAGTTGCCACCGTACGGATAGTTGACCGTGTCGAGTCCCAGTGCCGCCTCAAAGGTTGAACGCTGGGTGAAGTTGAAGTAGTGAATCTGGTCCGAACCGTCGGCGTTCTTACCACTGTAGACCCAGACTTCGCGAACCTGGCTGCCAGGCGAAAGCGTTGCTTCGCCGCTGCTTGGGTAATAGGTCACGATGTTGTTGTCCGCCCGACGGACTCGCACGCGGTTGTACGACTTGGTCGAGTTGACGACGATCTTGTTGTATTGGTACTCGACAGAGACCTGGGCGTGCGAATCACGCGTTGGAGCTGGTCCTTTGGCGGTAGCCCACTGTGGCGTGAACTCGAGATTGCCGTAGATTGGCGAACCCAGTTCCTCGTACATCTGGTATTGATTGGCCGTCACGTGAGCGGCGCCCAGCGTATTAAATGCGTTGAATTCGCTGTCGTCGTTCATCGAACCCGACAGGTCAAGCACCACCATGATGTCACGTGGCTGATAGGCGGCGGCACTTTCGGCCCGGATGCTGAACGATTCGCGGCCCAGCAAATGCCCAAAGAAAAAGGGCATGTTGTCATATCGCATGCTAACTTTGACGGTCGACGCAGGACGATTTGATGGCACGATTTGCTTCGTGCTATCGTCCCAGTCGCCGTAGCTGACATCCAAGCCTTGCGAGTAGTTGGTCAGGAAGTGCTGCACACTTTCGCTGACTGGCTGGTTGTCGTATTCTTTCCACTGCGTGCCAACTGGGTTGCGAACGAGGTATTCGTGGATGGCGTCGGTCGAAGCGGCTTCGCCATCAATCAGACTTCCGGCACCGGCCAGTGTGGCGGCGTCGACACTACGTTGAAGCTGCGACTGCATGGTATACATGTAGCCGACGTCGATACTGAAGGCGAGCATGGCCATCATGACAATCATCATCACAGCGGCGAGAACGACGATGATGCCTGGCTTGCGGCCGAAACGTACCTGAGACATTTCCTCATCCGGCGAAGCAGATCGGCGAAGCATAAACTCTCTCCTGACAAGTGTGAGAAACTTGGATGGGGTCGCGGCGTACCGGAAGGTTGCCGAGCTGGCCGACTCGGGGGGCGACGCCAGTATTCAAAAGGGTCCGAAACGAGATTTAGGGAGTTCGCTTCCACCCAGTCATGTTGCGTTTTTTCAACAACAGCACCAAGCGGGTTTCTGCGGCAAACCTCTCTTCAGAAGAGAGTGACGAGTGTCCTTGCTAATTGAAAACGTAGGTCATACGGCATTAGGAGGCTGGGATTTTCTTCCAGTTTGCGCGGAATAGGGCGTTGCCATGGAACCAGGCCAGCGAAGAACGATTGGAGTGGTCGGCGCCAGTTGCCGCGCGATGGCAGCTTCGTTGATCCGAGCCGATTATCAAGTCACTGCCGGCGACCTGTTTGCAGACTACGACACCCAGCAATTAGCTGCCGCGACGACGCTCTCCAAATATCCGTGGTCGGCACCAGATTGGCTTAGCAAGACGACGGTTGACGCGTGGTGCTTCACCGGAGGAATCGAGAACTATCCGCGGCTCGTTCAGCGAATGTCGCGGCATGCTCCGCTCTTAGGTGCGACGCCGGACGCACTCCGCAAAGTGCGAGATCCATTTTGGCTGGCTGACGTCGCAAAGCGATATGGATTCCACTTCCCTGAATCAAAACGTCTCGACGAAGCATCGTCTTCAACAGTCTTCAACGAGCCATGGTTGAAGAAGCCATATCGATCGGCCGGAGGACTCCGAATCGAAACGGTGCAGGAGCCGCCAGGTTGTTCTTCGCAGTTCTTTCTGCAACGCCAACTGTCAGGGACACCGATGTCGATGGCGTTGCTTTCCACAAAAAAGAAAGTGCACGTCGTCGGGTTATGTCGATTGCAGATCGGTTTTAACTTCGGTGCCCCTGGGATGTTTCTGTTCGCTGGCGGGGTAACATCGCTGCAGCCAGTCTCGCAAGAACTTAGGGCGATCGCGGAAGCGATCCATGCTGAAGCGAAGATGCTTGGCTTGTGGGGAATCGACTTTCTTCAAACGGACAAGCCAACGGTCCTGGAAGTGAATCCACGTTGGACCGCATCGATGGCCCTGCACGATCGTCGCAGTGCGATCGCCTTGATGGGGATGCACGTGGCGGCGTGCGAAGGAAGGGAAGTCGATGCGTTGTCGTTGTCAGATGACTCGGCCGCTGCGTTTCGGATTTTATATGCGCGGCAGCCGATCGATTTCCGGCAGGAAGTCTTCGAGCAGATTGCCGCAGCGTTTGATCTCTCACGCGAAGCGACCATCGCCGGACCAGAGTTCGCCGACGTTCCTTTCCCAGGCAGTCGGATCGAAACAGGATTCCCGGTGTGTACGCTCTACGCAGATGGAGCCACCGAAGAAGAAGCAGAGGCTTCGTTGGCCGCCAAGATCGAGCGAGTTGAATCGCTGCTCTATTGAGCGTCGCCGCTAGTTCTCGGGATGCGACGAATTTGTGTCGCTGTTCGTTGGAGTGTCCACTTCGGAGTTGCCGGTTTTCCACTGCTTGCCAGCCAGCTTCGGCTCGAACTCTGGGTGACCTGCCAAGCGAGCGATTTCTTTCGCGGCGGCCAGTATCATCGCTTGATCGCTGTCGAACGCTTCGGGATAGATCAATTCGCCCAGGTAAATGTCGACGGTGGCACGCATAAAGAATGGACTGGTCACCGTGCCATTGAAGGGAGCTCCTTCGATATAGACCGGCAGGATCGGTACGCCTGCCTTGCGGGCCAGTAGCGCCGCGCCTGGTCGAACCGGCAATAAAACTTCGTCGGTTTGATTAATTCGACCTTCGAGTAAAACACCAACCCAGCAGCCAGATTGCAGCAAGCGAACCGCTTCGCGGACCGATGCGTTGTCGATGCCACCGCGACGTGTTGGGATCGCTCCGGTCTCATACAAGAACCAGCCGAACCATTTGTTTTCACAATACTCGCGGGCTACCATCCAACGTACGCGGCGTTTGGCGGCTCGGTGGATAAAAAATGGGTCGACGCTGCTACGATGGTTGGCGACGATCACGGCGCCGTCGGTTCGCGATAGCGGAAGTCCGCAGGGGGTCTTAGTCTTCCACACAAATCGCAATAAGATAAAGGCCAGTCGATCCAATAGATACTGAACCATCGTGTACTCGGTCCGCCGGGCCAGCAGCCAAATCGCGGCAAATGCTGCCAGGCCAATCAAGGCAACGATTCCGAGTACGTGTAGAGCGTTCAAGATGCGAAGTTTTGAAGGATAGAACGAGTGCAGATTGGAGTAGTCAGCGACACGCATGGGCACAGCGATTTTGCCCAAGCGGCTGCATACATGCTAGAGACGTTCTCAGTAGAACAAGTTTTGCACTGCGGCGATATCGGGAGCACTGGTGTCGTGCAGGTTTTTTCCACGTGGCCAACGCATTACGTATTTGGCAACACGGACGATGCCCGCGATGTTCTACGTGACGAAATCATGGCGTGTGGTGGCACCTGTCACGAGACGTTCGGTGATTTCCGAATCGATAATCGTCGTATCGGAATGACGCATGGTGACGACGCCGCCTTGCTGATGCGGATGATCCGTTCGCACGACTTCGATTTAATTTGCTCAGGCCACACGCATCAGATGCTGGTGCGTGAGGAAGGCCCCACGCTGGTCTTAAACCCAGGGGCCCTGTATCGAGCACGACGTCATACCATTGCCATCGTCGATCTGAAGACGATGGAGCATGAGATCGTCGAAGTCTAAGCCAAATAGCCGAGCTGCTTAGCTGGCCATTCGAGCGATACGATTGACCGGGGTGAATCCGCCTGCTTCCTGCTGCTGCTTGTACTGCATCAGGTAGGCATCTTCGGTCGTGTCCTCGTAGAAGTCCTTCAGAAGCGAGATCGCTTTGAAGTCGAGGCTGCGGAAAAACTTCTGAGCGTTGAGGTTCGTCTCGCGAACTTCCAACAGAATCTGGCGGCGACGACGGTGGGTCAATTTCGAGACCAGCTTGCCGATCATCTGACGACCCACGCCAAAGCGTCGCATTGAAGGAGCCACTGCCAGGTTCAACAGATGCAGCCGAGTGTTGAGAATCTCGTAGATCATGTAGCCGGCGATGCGATCTTCATGCTCGGCAACCATGCCGATGCAATTTCGCTCGCGAAGGCACTTCACGAACTCTTCTTCGCTCCAGGCATATTCGAAACTGAGACTTTCAATATCGAGAACCTCTTGCATATCGCGGCGAATCATCCAACGGATATGAACAGGTAAGGTTCGTTGACTGACTTGACTCATGCCGGACTCCTTCCGAAATAGCCAAAGCTGAAATTAGCCGAGAGCGTTTATCGCTGATTGCTTGGCTGCCTTCCACTTCTTCGTTGATAGGCATCCTCCTCGCAACCAGCTCGGATTGTCTGTCTGAGGAAGCGGTAACCTATCAGAATTGCGGAAAGGTGCCAAGTCGAAAGAGGCCCCGAATCGCGTGAGGAAATCCGCGAAGGGACGCTAGCTGGTAAGTGGCGTAAACTGCCACGACCATGCCGTTAGTTTCGACCTAAGACAGCAGCCGATCGCATGGGCAAAGAAGCCCATAAAACCGCGGCAATCAACAGCAAGCCAATAAAATGGGGAGGTAAGAACAACCACCAGAATAATCCGGCCAAAACTCCGCAAACTTGTGGATTGCGAACCATCCAATGGCTCGCTTGCTGACCCAGACGATTCAAAATTGGATGCCTGAAGAAGATCAGTCCGATACCCAGTAGTGCGAGCATGCTTGTGGCGATGGGTGGCCAGTACGAATAGCTGCGCGAAGAAGCGACGCGAATCGAAAGTGTGCCGAAAGGATTTGTCTCGCGGAAGTAGTGGAATCGTTCCGAAGCAACTTCATCGGTCGCATCGGTTAAGGAGACCGGTATGGCGCTCGTATTGCTACGATCCGAGACTTCCCAGGTTTCGACATCACTCGCGTTGTCACCCAATAGCGAAGCAATTTGCTCGCGGGTGTTCTCCGGCGATTCGCCTCGCTTGCGAAGCAGTTCCTGATAGTTGAACAACGCAGCGAACGCTTGTTCCATTCGCAACTGATTCCAGCGTTGGATTTCGACTGAGCTGATGCCTGATTGCGTATCGCGAGAAGCATCCTTCAAGCGAAACGCTGAGGTGACTTGTTGTCGGCTCCAGGCCATTCGATCGAGATGCGGCACGTTTTCAATTGTCCACTGCAGCGGCAAGCTGACGCGGAGCAGTTCTTCGGTGCCGTTAGCATCGGTGAGTCGCGGCCGATCGAGATTGAAGTGCAAGTCTTTGTCCGGAATCAACCGGGAGCGGAACGCCAGCTCGACCATCTGCGGTAAGCTGCTCGACTTTAGGGGAATCGTTACGACTCGATCGGCCCGGGGTTCAATGTTCCAGAGCCGGGTATAGTCGACCGAGGCCCCCATCACATCAACGGTTGGTGGCAAAGTGAATTCAACGCTGCCGTTGCCTTGCGGTAAGATTGCGGCACGTATCACGCCGAGTGCGTTCCCCTGGCGGTCGACGTGGATCGTCGTTTCCAGCGAATCGACCAGTGGGTTCCCTGTGGGATTGGCTCGTTGAATCAATTCGCAGGTATAGTCAGGCCGCGTTGCGATCAGCAGTTGATGCGTGTCGGGCGTGTTCGCCGTCAGCCAACGCTCCGAGGGCGTCGTCGCTCGCAGCACTAACGAAGACCAAAGGATCTCTTGCTGGTCCACTTCGCGCGGAATCGCAGCCAGTTGTCGTAAATGTGGCTGGCCAATCAGCAGCAGCGGAGCGAACTGCACACGACGACCTGGCGAGGTCTTCAGCTTGCCACTCCAATCAAACGAGAGGTAACTGCCCAGCTGTTTTTGAGGAACCAAGGTGTAAACAAACGCCGACTTGTCGGGCAGTTCGCGAACATGAACCTCGAAGTCTTCGATCGAGTCAACGTCGAGTTCCACCTCTTTCGGGACGAGCCACTGGAGATAGCCAACGCTGCCGCTTCGAATCTCGAGCTTGCCAACCCAGTTCAACTTCCACGCGCCATCAACGCGGTCGGTGATGGTTAGCATGTCGCCCGAAATGAGCACGTCGTTGGGGATGACTTGCCAGTCAATCGGTAGCGACGAGTCGACCACTTCCCACTGACCAACTTGAACGAGCTCGTCGTTCATTGGGTCTGCCGCTTCATCCTGGAGAGGAATCAAGTTAGTGGTGAGCATCGGGCGAACAAGCACCGAGTGGTCACGCACCAGTTGCACGCGGCAAGACTGGGTGTGAACATCGCGGATCTTAATGGGCGGAAGGCTCACATCGGTTTGATTGACCGGCAGCCATTTACGACCATTGATGGAAAGTTCCTGCAGGCCACTCACGTCGGAAAGAAGCATCACTCCGAGTTCGCCGCTGGCGGCATCGTAGTGCCACTGCGTCGGGCGAAGCAGGCCGTCAACCAGGTAGCCGACCGATTGGATTTCGCAGCCAGGGATCATCTCGACGACGTACTGCTTGGCCTGGCCTGAGTAGGTTTCGATCTGAGCTTTCAGATCGAAGTTGTAGCCATCGGAATCGAACTGCAGGCGATATCGCAAGTCAGCATTGCCGCGCGTCGCAATCGGTCGCGTCGAAATAAGCCAGTCGAGCGGTTCGACCGTAGCCACCGCGACCGCGAAACGGAAGTTCGGCTCGTCCTCGTTCCATTCGCGAAGGAAGTCGTCTTGCGACAAGATGTTGACCCGCGATTGGGCCTGGCTGCCAACTTGCAATTGGCTGTTGGCGGCGACCGCCACCCAGCGTCGTTGCAAGGTTCCATTGGCCACTTCCACATTGGGGAACCGAAGTTGTCCCACCTGTTGCGCCCCATCCAAAGAGAACCGCAAGTCAATCGCGTCGATTGGCGTCGCGCCTTCCAGCAGGTTGATGGCATAGGTTCGCGTGGAAGCGGAAAGACTGTTCGACTTCACTTCCGCAGTCCAGCCGAGTGACTGCTGCATGTCGAGCTTCAGTCGTGAGTCGACGTTCAGCAGGATCGGTCCGATCTGCGGTGAACGGTTGGTCAGCATCAAGCGGACACGTAGCTCGATGTCATCTTCGGTGAACTGCAGGAGGTCGAGTTCGCGGAACTCGAATCGGGCTTGAAGTTCCGAGGAACGCCACTGCAGATCGAAGCCCTCGACCATGCCAAGCGGAATCGTCTGGCGAATGTTGGAAGATTCGAGAGAAATTTCGCGATCGTTGAATTGGATTTTCGGTGAACCCATCCGCATCGAGTCGGCGATCGTTACGGCCGTGCTGACCTGGGGAGGTGTTTCGATGTGCAGGGCCAAGGGCATGTCGCCCGGTTTCGAGACCGGCAACAAGCTCTTGATCACGATCGTGTGTTGCCCAACTTCTTTCAGCGGCAAGACCAGTTCGCCCGTCGTCACGCTGTAAGGATTGGGCAGAATGCTGCTGCTGGCGTCGACTCCAGAGTTAATTTGATCGACCGCCGTGCTCAAGCTGACGCCGAGCTGGGCATCGAAAGGCAGTCGAATGGTTTGGTTTGTCTTGGTGGTCACCACGTTGATGTTGGTAGTGACAGCAATTTCCGACGCCAGCTCGACCGAATCGATCAGCGAAATCTCGTAGCTCATTCCTTCGATAATCGAACGGGGAATGTCGTCATCCGGTTGTTCCGCGACCGCATTCAAACGTTCATAGAATGGAAGGGGCAGATAGGCTTGACCCACAGGCTTGCGGTTGGCATCGATAGGAATCAGCACGGGATAGACCGTCACCGGTCGTGCTGCCTCTTGAGCGGCTACCGGGGCAACGCTCTCGGACATCCAGCCAGCGGCCAGGGCGAGCAAAAGGCTGGTCACGGTCAAAGTGGAACCCGCAGCGTAGGTCGGGGACGAGACCGTGCGAGGACGCATCACCAGGCCTGCGATTCCCCCCAGGGCAATCCCCAGGAAGCTGGCGGATGTGAGCGGTGCGAACAAATCCGGAAGCCAGGGCACTATCGCCACGAGCCCCAACAGGCATGCCACCAAGTTCCGCGGGAAGCGAGGAAACAAGATTGCGCCAATGCAAATCGCTACCACGAACAGGAAAATACTGATCAGGCGTAACGAATCGCGGTGCACAATCCAAAGGGTGCCAGCAGGCAACGCTTGACTGGCTTCAAACGGGACCAGGTTCGGTTCGTCAGGATCGCTCAGGTTTCCCTGGAACATCCCAGACCACAATCCCAGCCGAAGTCGCTCGCCAAAACTTGACCAACGCGGGCTGGGATATTCCATGCGAACCAAGCGGCTGCCAAGCGTAAACGTTGCCTCTTCAGCGGAGGTTGGAAACGACGCGGTCGCGAATGACGGCCGAATCGCGCGCATGAGATAGAGCGTCGCCGGATCGATCTGGTAGTGAACTTCCAGATCGGCCGCCGAAGCTTCGTCGGGAATTTCGATGTCGATCTGCTGGCCATGTTGTTTCCAGCGAGACCAGGGCTGACCTTGCCATTGAATCAGTTCCAGCTCGGCATGTTCCGGCAGGGTAATCGAGGCATGCCCAGGTCCGTGCGAAATGATCGACCATCTCGAAGTCATCCGCTGGCGACCGTCGTTCTCGAGATTGATCGAATGCGTGGTCTTGGTCGCGAAAAGCTCGGGCAAGGTATCGGCCAGTTGCCAGTCGCAAGCGATCAGGCCACGGATGTTTTCGGCCAAGCGTCGGATCTCCAGCGGCCGATATTCGTAACGGGTCAGGTCGCTACCGGGACTTTGCGAACGAGCATCGAGGTAGACCTTTCGCAGCAAGATCGGATCGGCCGTGAGCTGACATGCCTTGGGGCTGGTCAGCGTCAGCATGCCAGACTGAGGCTCCGCGGAAGGAACCGCCAACAGCAGCGGCGAATTAAAATCCCCAGATTGCTGTGGGAAAGTGCCACGCAAGATCAATGGGAAGCTGCTGTCGGACGGAGGCGTCAACTCATAGATGTAATACGGTTCACGCTGGTTCGGATTTTCAGCGGCGGACGTAGTGATCGGTGTCCAGCGAATCGGTTCCAGGTCGGGCGTGGTCCACTTAACCTCGTTCGACCATCGCTGCGTCGACCAGACGAGCAAGGTTTCCGGCAGCAAGCCACTGCCGTTGAGTCGAATCGCGGCGAGTTCCCGGTACGCGTCTTTCTCGATCCGCACCTGAACGTCGATCTCAGCATCATACGTCGCACGCTTACGGGTAACACGAATCAGGTGCTGAAGATCGGATCGCCCGCGAATCTCGAAGGCAGGTGTTTGCCACTTCGAGCCGAACAATCGGATGATCTCGGCAGGGGCATCCTGAATCGCTTTGCGAGCGACTTGCCCTTCCGGTTCCAATCGCAGGTCGAAACCGGCGGCAGGTTTGACGGAGACCCATTCCAGATTCGCCACGCCCGGGGCGAGGGCGAACGGTCGGAAATCGGAAATTCGCAGATTGCCGAAATCATTCTCGCGAGTTCTTCGTAACGAGATCTGTAGATCGGAAATCGCGGAACGATTCTCGACCCGCAGCACACGTTGTTCGTCGCGTGCCGTTTCTTCCCAGCTTACTGCAGACTGGTCGGGAAATTGAACGACCGTTTCGACACGCCAACCAGGCGAAAGCGGCAGTTCGATATGATCGGTCGTTTCGTCGCTGTCGGCGATGTGAATCACGCTGTCCGACTGAATCACCAGGTCATTCACCGTAACCTTGTGCACCAGCGCGGTATGCAGGGACTCGCTTTGGCGAAAGAGCTGCAGCCCGATCTCCGCGTTCTCATCGAACAGTCGGAAGCGAAGGTTCGGCCGACCTAGCGAGTTATGTGGAACGTATTCGACTTCCTGGGCATTCTTCAGAATGCAGTACGAAAGATTGATTCCGGCGTCGAGTTCCGCCGCGACCACATGCGACTCGGTTGGCTGCGAACTAAGCACGACGATCGGCAAGTCGATTCGCGAATAATCGCCAATCACCATCGGGGCCATTCCCTGGATCGAAACGGTCGCCGTTTCAGCCGAAGGGAAGAGTTGCTGGGGAAGCTCCAGCGTTTGCTTACCGTCGGAAAGCTCTTGCAGGTCGAGAGGTTCGATCGCTTTTCGATTGACCGACGCGCCCGTGACCACCATCCCCTTGGGAATGGAGAAGGTCAATGCGCCCTGAGGTGGGGAATGCAACAAGATTTGCGAAGTCACTTCGCACAAGTTGTCGCGAACGTCGTAACGGGTCGACTGCGTTGCCGTGACGGTGTCGCTCTGAAAGAGGCGGTCGCTGGGAACCAGCGAGAAAGCAAGCTTGCCTTCCCATTGCGGGCTCAAATGCCATGTTTTCATGCCTTCCATCGGCGTGGCATCGGCATCGGGAACATCGAGCGTCACTCCCTCACGCAGATCCAGGTGCCACTTCGAGGGAAGGTCGAGATAGAAGTCGACCTGGGGCGCAAAGGTCAGATCGAGATCGATCGTCAGTTCGTCGGTCGATCGTAGCGAAGCCTGGTAGCTCCAATCGAGCGTAAACATCGATTGAAACTCGCGGAGGAAGACACCAACCTGATCTCCGTTGGCACCGACCCATAGATTGGGCATCGTCGATTGTCGTTGCAGCTGATCGTAATAAAAGAGGTTCGTTCCTTTCAATGAAACGAAGCCAGGTTCGGTCGATTCTTTCTCGCCCAGGTCGAACTGGGCCGAGCCTTGAAGTGTTCGCCCTTCGAGCTGGGCTCGATACGTCAAACTGCGAAGCGGCAACGCACGTTGTTCGATTCCCTGGCTGCGCGCGAACTGCGTGATCAGCTTGCCGAAGTCGTCGAGCTGCATTTGCGGCGCGAACTCGAATCCATACCGAGGCCATTCCGTCGGACGATTCTCAGGGACATAGATCTTCTGATATTCGATATCGTTCGGAACGGCTGGCTGCTGAGCGAAGAGCGTGGCAGCGCAGTACAGCATGGCGACGCTTGCCCACGCAAACGCCTTGAATAGGACGCCGTGCTTTTCGCGAAGCCATAAGGTCATCGAGATTGTCCGCTAGAGGCCGCGGTGGCTGGCATGGAGGTCGTCGAGATTCCGGCGGATGGCCCTTGCGACGCCGATGCTGATGTATTTGGAACCGAGGCCTGGCTGTCGCTGGACGAGCGAGCACGTACGGCCGACTTGACCGGAGTTCGCGACGACGCGAGGCGGTAGAGGGCGATGCCGAGGATGGCCAGCATGATGCCGACGATCGACATTTCACCCACCAACATGGCAAAGTCGGGATAGGCAACCGCGACCGCCAAGGCGACGATGGCCGCCACCCCAAAGACCAACACATGCCGCGTTTGCGGAACGTAGAACAGAACCAGCAACGCTGCGAGCGAGAATCCAGAGAACAACAGCATCAAGTAACTGATCTTGGCCGCGCGGATCGGAACGTTCTCGAACGAGCCGATCGTACTGTAGAGGGCACGATTCATTCCCTTTGGCAACTCCGACTTGGCGCTGCTCTTGGCCATCGTTTCCAATTGGTTTTGATTCAACCTAGGCGAACGACGGTAGGCACCATGTTCCCACGACCAGTCCATTTCTTCCGAAAGCCCTGGAGCGGAAAGTACCAGCCAATTGCCAGGGCTGACGATTTGCAGGTAGCTGTAGCCACCTTCACGACCTGGTTGGCTCGTGCCGAGTATCGCATTCGTAATGACCGGTGAACTGACATTCAACGAGGAACTCATGCCATCCCCTTCGCCATACTTGTACCACAGTTCCAGGCGATCTCGGCCTGACTCGTGTCGCTGCGGGATGTCGAGCTGAAGCTTGCTTTCGTTGAGCGTGGCCTGCATCTCGACACCGTTCCAGTAGGCTTCGACATCACTAACGCCACGAGGCAACGTAACCTCCAGGCGAGGTGCCGAGGTGCGGAGTGTGTACGCCGCGCGATCACGTCGATCTTCGGGCGTTAAGGCGACCTGCAACCAATGGAAGTCGACCACGACTCGGTCGTCCGTTTCGGGCGTTAAGAAAGGAGCAGCGAATTCGACCTGACGGGTATCGCCCCCGGGCAACTGGAAGGTCTGCCCTTGATCCGACATCGAAAGGCTTCGCCAGTCTTCGGTGGCTGAAAGGACTTCGACTTCGTGCGGTGCCTGGAAGGTCACTTCCAACGGCTTGAAGTCGACGTCGATGCCATCTTTCGTCAAGTCTTCCGATTTCGGAGACATCAGATCCATCTCGTAATGACCTGATTCCGGAATCGTCTCTCGCAGCGGAGCGTTGTATTCGACCTTGATGCGATAGGGTGGATTGGCTTCGGTCAGCGAGAACTGGATCGTTTGTTCGTCTCCCTGACCGAGAGCCTGACCGGCGACTTCTTTGTCGTTGATCTTGGCGACGGTGACCTGGAAGAAATAGATACTGGTCGGCAGATGAAACACTGCCTTGCTTGGCGAACTGTGGAACGGTTCGTAAAGGAACTCTTGCTGGACCAGGGCGTAGTCTTGTCCTTCGACCAGTTTGACATTCACTTTAGAACCGACGATCAATCGTGGAACAACCGGAGTCAGTTGCAGGCCGAGGCGCAGGTCTTGCTCGGTCGGAGCGGCTCGCAAGATGATGGTGCCACGTTCACCGGAGAGTTCCACCTCTTGACTGCGGCTACGGTCGAGTTGGAAGCCTTGGCTCTTCTCGGACTGGAAGCGGATCTCGAGATCGTTATCGGGGATGGCCGTCACGGTTGCTGAACCGAAGGGCTCTGCCAGAGGCACAATCCAGGGAAGCGAGATCTCGGCCGGATCGACCGTCAGGTGGTCGCGATGGGCACGGACCGTAACGACAATCGTGCGGTAAGGAGCGGTCGTCATCGCCTCGCCACCAGTTTCACCGGTCAGCGGCAACACGAGCTGGTCGGAGGTTCCGTCGGTCGGTTGCCAGGTGGCGGCACCGTTGGTATCGACACGATCGACCGTCCAGCCATTCAAATCGATCAGCAGGTCATCGGTATACGATCGAGGCAGTCGATACGAGAGGGTCGCAACGAGTTGCGAGTCGAGCTTGCCGACGTGCAGTTCGTAATCAGATTTCACACGGGCCGTCGATTGGATCGGCAGGGTGTGCATCACCAATGTGGCGGGTTGTTGGTCATACGAGAAACTAGCTCGGTACGACATGCCATCGGAGCCGCGACCCGATTGCTCCCGCAAATTGCGAGGCGTATACCACTGTACGTGAACGTTCTGCGAGGCGGAGATGCTGAGTGTCCCATCCTGAACGTCGCAACCTACCACGTCGAACTGTCCGACGGTGAATTGGCGTTTGCCACGTTCGCCGGGGACTGGATCGGTTTGCTTGGTGGTAATCGAGATAGTAACCGGGCCCTTGGTCGCTTCATCCAGTTCGACCAACAGCCGATTGCCGAAGGTCTGCCCGGTTGGTTCCATCGCTTTCACGGTGTAGCCAACGGTTGGCGTCGTCGGTGGAACGAATTCCGCGTCGTCGTCGATTTCGACCTCGAACGAGTCGAATGGAATCGTCGTGCTTTCCACTTGCAGGCGAGCCGTCGTCGTCACCAACTGTTCCGTCTCGACATTGGCGAGAAGTTGCCCTTTGACCTTCAGGGTGACCGGCTGTTCCCGCATGGCCTGGTCGTCGAATCGCCAGTTGAACGACAGGGGGCCGCCAGCGAATTCGTACTGATGCATGCTGTGCTCTTCGAGAGGAGTCTCGGTGAGCGTCTTAGGGACCATGCTTCCCTTGTACGAAACATTCGCACCGGGCTGTGGAATATCGAGCGTGACCTGGCACTTGGTATCCGCAGGGAGTGTCGTTTCCAGCGAGGTTTCCTCGCCGCGCGTCGTCAGCGGCAGCAAGGCAACTACCTTCAGCAGAATCGGCTCTGGTTCTAGTGGGGAAAGCAAGGCTTCCTTTGCCACCGGGAACTGGCACCACAATGCGTAACCATCGCTTTTGGTAGTGGCCTGGGGGCGATCGAGAATGATCGGTAGTTCAGGGCTGACTTCGACGTCGGAACGGAAGATCGCGTGATGCAGCCCCAGCGGAATTCGGACCCAGCCAGACGCATGCGGAGTGACTTCATACGTGACATGCAGCAGGGCATTGGTACCCTCGACATCGATACGAGCCGAGACCGTTTCCAGGGAGTACTTCGGCAGGTCTTTCGGATTCGTGTTGCGGTAAACGTCTTTGTACCAGATCCGAAACGAGTCGGCCGGGAAATCGAGGACCCGCTCAAATGGGCCACCTTCTGCGATGCTGCCATCTTTGATCGGAAGCAGGAAGATCTCGGGCCCGCGTTCTTCGATCTTGGTACCGCCAGCCGTTCCTTGGGCTACGGCATTCGATGAGGTGGCTGCCATCAGGATCAGCGCCAACACGAAAATGGCAGATCGAGACGCACGCGTCCAGCAACGGAGGCAGAGCCCCGGCAGTGCGGAACCAGGTTCGCGGCACGCGGCGTTCATGAGTTAAAGAATTGTCCGGATAAGGAGGAGGCGGAATCGACGCCCGAAAGATGAGAGGGCGTTTGCCTGGGACGAGAAAGCTGGTCAGAAATCGGTGTCCAGCATCGGCACAATGGGACTGATATCGTTCTCAGTCGAGTGTCCATTCCAATCGCTCGCGTTTCGTCTCGCCACAAGGCGTCGTAATGTAGTCTATTTAGCCATGACCGCTCGCCCTGGAAGGTTAGCGACTTTGACCTACGAAAACTGCGAAAAAAATTCCAGTCGCACCAATTATAACAGCCGCGACTGTCGGAGTAGTCTTGGGAAGGTGGAAAGATCCCCCAAAGTCTAATAAGTCGAGATTTGGGCCTGCATTTCCTCTTGTAGCTGCGGCGTTGCCGTGGCGACGATCTTGGGGTCGAAGACATCGAATGGCTGCCCCCCAAACCCAAGGACCGTTCCCCCTGCTTCTTCGACCAAAATTGCCCCTGCGGCGACGTCCCAGGGCTTATTAAAGGCGGCCCAATAGGCATCCATGTGCCCGGCCGCGACTGCCGCGAGATTTAAGGCCGCCGATCCGAGTCGACGGATGCCCTGGCATTGGGTCAAGACATTGATGAAATCGTCGATAACGGGGGACCCTTTGGCGACCGTCGTAGGAAAGCTGAACGCAATGAGCGATTCATCCAGTTTCTGAGCCGTGCTCACCTCGATTTTCTCATCGTTCAAAAAGGCCCCGCAGCCCGTTTCCGCCTTGAAGCAGCGGTCGAAGACCGGGTCGTAAACTACGCCAGTGATTACCTTTCCGGCTTCTGCCAGGCCAATAGAAACTGCGTAATTGGGCAAGCCATGAACGTAGTTCATGGTGCCATCAAGTGGGTCGACAACCCAGCAGAAGGGACTGCCCGTTTTTCGCGAAAGGCCAGCGGGACCTTCCTCGCCGAGGAACTCAAAATCAGGAAAATCTGCGGCCAAAATCTCTTCGATTACTTTCTGAGCGGCAAGATCCGCATCCGTAACCAAATCGGACTTCCCTTTTTCGCGAACGTTGAACTTCCCCCGCCACTCGATCAGAACTTCGCCAGCGGCTCGAGCGGCCTTTTCGCAACTTGTTAGATAGGAAGACATTGCGTGTTTTTCCTGGGGCTGAGGTGGGCGAAGCGAATTGAGATTTCGTGGCTGCGTTTTACCATGAATTGAGGGGAATTCCTACTTAGGCCCCCCTGCAGTCTATGGCGATCATCACGTCGTTAATACTGTTTTTGTGGTTCGGTCGGAATCTTTGCAGATTATTGTGGACACCATTCCGATTTTTGGTATCATCTACTACATCATCCACGGAACAGCGGTTAAAAACCGCACATACACGCTTCGCGGAACTCGATTTCGCGGGCAAAATCTGGCCTCTTCTCTGTTCCGGCCCCGTCGACTTACTTTGGTAGGCGACGGGGTTTTTTATTTCTTGTCTGTGGGGTTCCGAGTTTCCGGTCGATGGGAGAAAATCGTCCGCATGAGCAACTCGATCTGGATCTCCGATTACGACGTCATTCACCGCTGCAAGACGCAAAACTTTCAGCTTTCGGTCGCGGCACATCCCAACAAGATGAACGCCAAGTTCGTTTCCCAGCCTAAGAACTGGCAAGTGGCCCAGTGGGACCTGGAGGGGATTGGGCCACGCAGCGAATTCTATGTTCGCGGGCACGATCTGGTCGAACGCTATACCACCACGGACGAACAGCTTACGACCGAGGTTTACTCGCGAATCCTCCCGGACCAGGATGGAGTCGAACTGATTCTATCGCGACAGACTTCGCTACTCGATTCCGATCCGCAGTTGTCGCTGGTGTTTCAGTTTGATGACGCGAATTCGGTCAGCACATTCAGCAGCCGCGAAAGCTGGAATCCTCCCGGGCTCGGCCCCCAGAATTTCGCGTCCCTGTCCGATCCGATGGCGGTGGCGATAGGTTGCCTCGATGCGATTCAATATGCCTTGTTCGTCTATCCGGGCGACTGCGAAGAGATCAGCGTCGAGAGAACCAACGAGGAAACAGTCTTCGTAACCGTGCCGTTGTTTACAACGCATCTGGAAAAGGGTGTCATCCGTCGTTCGCGAATTCAGATGGTTCGTGCCGAGGGTAAGAATGCCATGGTTCAGTTGGCGGCGAAGTACCAGTCCTTCCGCGACTCGGAAATTCCTCTCACCACGTAAGGTGCCGTGAACGAGAAGCCTGAAAACCCGTTCGCTTCTCCGGCAACCGTCGCCGCAAAAGAGTACCGCGAGTTTTACGTGCTCGACCACGAGATCGCCACGCGTGAAAATTTTCAACTGCTGGTGGCGGCTATTCTGGTCGTGCTCTTCAGCACCATCTGGGGTTCGTTCGTTTTCTATGCCTCGGCAACGCTGTCAGGGGCATGGATTGGCAACGCTTTGCTGGCGTTTATGACCTTCAGCTGTGTAGCAACCGTGATGAACCATTGGATGCGGGCGCGTCGCGGATGGCAAAGATTTCCGCTGGTGATCGATGTCGATGGGATCCACGGAAAGTTTGAAGAGGGCGGGGACTGGAAACCAAGACGTTTCCGTTGGAACGAAGTGGTCTCGGTGAAGTTCGTGCCGCGAAACCGGATGGTGGTTTCGACGCTCGATGGTGCCGCCCATACTGCAGACCTTAGCCTGGTCCGTTCCGGAAAATGGCATCAACTGCGTGAAACGCTGAAGTTCTACTCCGACTCGATGGCCAAGCGATCGGCCGATTCTCAGGCGGAAACCAGCGCATAAAAAACGCCCCTGGGACTCGGAGGGAGAATCCCAGGGGCGCGGTCAACTCAATTCAATTTCGACGAAAGGAAGGATTGGGTCGCCTACACGGCGACCGCTTCCAGTTCTTCCATCTCCTTGGCCAGTCGCTTACGGGCGACGTGCAAACGACGCTTGATCGTTCCGATCGGAGCCTCGAACTCGTCGCTCATTTCCCGCAGCGAATGTCCATCGACGTAGAACGCGTGCAGCGTATCTCGGTCGAGTTCACCCAAACGACCCATGCTCACGGCCAGGTTGTCTCGGCGTTCCACTTCCAAGATGGCGTGCAACGGCGTTTCATTTTCTACGCAAACCGAAGCCAAGGCTTCCGGTTCGGTCGCGAAATCATTCGGTCGACGAACAGCTCGGTTGATCGCCATACGGGCAGCGATCGAACGCAACCAACCTGGGAACGCAGCCGGTTCACGCAACTGATCCAGCTTCTGCATTGCCTGGATGAAGACGTCCTGAGCCAGTTCCTGGGCTTCCCAGTAGTGACGCAAACGCTTCAAAGCGATCGCGAAAACGACCGGCTGGAAGATCTCAACCAGCTGACCGAATGCGTCCCGGTCTCCGTCTTGAGCAGCAAGGACCAGACCTTCGATCCGATCCCGATCATCGTTGTACAAGTTTCCGTTCATCATAGTTTCCAGACGTATATATCTAAGGCAGTTCTGGCAAAGTCAGAGTGCATAAAGCGGCAAACGACAGCTATGCACACGGCACGGGGAACCCAAAGCGACGAGTTGAGACCTGGAAACGGATGCGTAAGGAATAAGCGCATCACAGCAGGACAACTCGGGCTCTCGGGGGCCTAGCGTCTCAGAAGCTTCGCAAATTGTGCGGGGACAACCCTTGCGTTCAGGCTTGGGTTTTGTGTCCCTTTAGCTTCTGGGTAAGAGGCCCAGCGACTGCACTGGTAGTAGCAGACGCATCGAGAGCGACATTGACGGGCTACTGCCGGGAAGGCTGCCGCCAAGACATCGCATTGCATCACATGGCACGTCACGTTCCGGACATTCGGTGGTTTGTTTAAACCACGTGGTCGGTCCGTACTGCTGCCATGTATGGCCATAGAGGCGCAAACCGGAGGCGGATGCATTGCGAATAACATCAACGGCGACCACGGCAACGCGGGCGACGACGGCGGCAATATTGGCGCGAATGTTGATGATGTTGGAACGCATTGTTTCATCCTCCTACGCAGTTGCGCGCAGTGAGAGAACTATGAAATGGAAGTTTGAAATCCAAGCACCTTCCAAGTGCGAGGATCATGAATCTTAAATCGCCGAACTCAGCCGGGCAACAACAAAGATTCTCCCAGAGTGCGACAAAAATGCCGTCTGTGGGGATATTGGCTAGATGCCTGGCGGCTTCAAAAGGTTCACGGGGCGGTCAATAAATTGTCTAGAACGCGTCCGTTTTTTCGGCCGAAATTGATTGCGGGAATCCGCAAGGTCTTGTTGCATAACGACTTGCGTGTGTGTGGTGTCTTGGCGGAAATTCAGTGCGAGAACGAGAATTTCTTGCGTCGCCCGTCAAGAGGGCAGTCTAGTTCCACCCAACAAGCCCAAGGTCTGGCGCCCCGCAAATCTGCCAGCATTCCCTTTAGTGGATGCCCATAAGATGCAGCACGATCGGGATGGCAATTGCTGCCACCAGGGCGTGCAGGCCAATCGCGACCCCGGCAAAGGCCCCTGCCTCGTTGCTATCCTGGAAGGCTCGAGCCGTTCCGGCTCCGTGGGCACACATCCCCAGGGCATACCCTTTCCCTGCTTCCGAGAGCTTGCCGAAGATGCGACTGGCCAACGAAAGGACGATAGGGCCGGTCACTGCTCCGCAAAGCCCCGTGAGCATCACTCCGGTTGCAGCCAGCGATCCGGTCCCGCCGAGGCGTTCTCCGACCGCCATCGCAACGGGTGTCGTGACGCTTTTCGGCGCGAACGAGGCAATCAGCAAGGTCCCGGCATCATTGGCATAAAGGCAGACGACCGTAATCAGGATGCTGGTGACTGTCCCGGCGAGCGTGGCACAAAGGATCGGAACGATCGCCGACCAAATACGATGCCGTTGTTCATACAAGGGAACGGCCAGGGCGATCGTCGCCGGGCCTAGCAGGAAGTGGATGAACTGGGTGCCAGCGAAGTAGGTCTTGTAGTCGACTTCAACCAGCGTCAGGCAACCGATGATCATCAACACCGCCAACAGCAACGGATTGAATACCGCCTTGCGGCCAGACCAACGAAAGAGGGCTTCAGCGATTTCGTAGCAAACAAAGGTTAACGCCAGGGCGAAGATGGTGCTGTCGAAACTCATGGGGCCGGTTCCTCGCTGCGCGATCGAAACGAGTCGAATACCACAGCCGAGACAAAGGCGGTCATCCAGGTGCTAACCACGGTCACGATCAGCAGGAAGGGACCGCGGCTGGCAATTTCACCAAAGGTGACCATGATGCCGACGCTTGCCGGCACATAGAACAAAAGCATGTTCCGCAGCAGCGTGTGAGCGAAAGGGGCGATCTTGGCATGCAGCCCCGGGACCAAGCACAACGCGATGAAGAGCAGTACGGCCCCAACCACTGCACCGGGCAGCGGCAGCTGAAAGGTCGCGGAGATCCACTCACCGATTAACTGCGAGACGATTAGCGTCATTAAGGGAAAGAATGCAGATAGATTCATCGGCGAAAGTTGCTGGGAAACCCGTTGGCATTGGTTGCAGCGCATTCTAAGATGGTTGACATGGAAAAACAAGACGATGCGTCTCGTAAGTCAGGGCGGCCTGGACGCCCCCGAAATGAGGCGACCCACCAAGCAGTTCTCGAGGCATCGCTCCGGCTTACCGAGCTGAATGGCTATTCCCGTTTGACAATCGAGGGCATTGCGGCCGAGGCAGGCGTAGGCAAGCAGACGATCTATCGTTGGTGGCCATCGAAGGCGGCGGTCGTGCTCGAAGCGTTCGCCCACGATGCGCGCTCGGTCGTTCGTGTCCGGACGACGGGCGACCTGGAATCAGACCTGGCGGGATTTCTCGGGGAAGTGCATGCCCGCTTCAGTGGTCCGCGTGGAACCGTTTTACGCAGCCTGCTCGCCGAGATGCTGATCGACGGCGAGTTCGCCGAAGAGATGCTTCAGCAGTACCTGATCGGTCGGGTGGACGACATCAAGCTGGTCCTTTCCCAACGCAAGCTTTCCACGAAGCATCGCGAACAAGTTATCGAGATGATCTACGGTGCGATCTGGTTCCGGCTGGTGACACGGCAACCGTTGACCGCAGCCATTGCGAAACGGCTGGCTGCGATGGCGGTCACCATGATCGACGGGCTGCAAGCGACCGAGGCTGTCAGGAAACCAAAGAAGAAGGCGTAGCGATCGACTTCATGGCGAGCGGGCCAGACTCGCAAGAAACAAAAAAGGCTTTCCCAGGGAGATGGTATCCATCGGGAAAGCCTTCTTGTTTTGTCTAGCACTGACTAGCCGACGTGGAAGATCGTTTCCACGTTGCCGCGCAGGAGCTGGGTGCCCAGTTCAACGGCGGCTTCTTCGGACCAGTTGCGGTCGATGACGAAGTTCTCGGCGAGAACCTTCGCCAACACACGCTTGTACATGGCGAACTTCGGCAGCGCGAATTCCATCTTGTACATGTCGCTGTAGTAGCCGATCTGCTTGGTGCGTGGAATCGCTTCCAGGCGAGCCGCACAATCTTGCTGGATGTAGGTCGGCGTGTTGCTGTACCACCAGTGGCCATTGGCAACGACGTTTGGGAAGATCCACGAATAGCTGACCAGTTCCTGATTGGTGACACTGGCCAGAACCGAGATCGGGAAGGTCACGTCGGGGAAGGCGTTCAGCAGATCTTTGTACTGAATCAGCGACACGCGGCTGTCGTACAAGTCTTGGCCTTGGAACACGCCGGCAGGGAACACCTTGCGATTCACGCCGATCATCAGGTCGAACGGAAGCTTGTGCGTGCGGCAGTTTTCAGCCAATGTCCAGAAAATAAAGTTGCTGACGGCACGTTGATCCGCTTCGTCCGCTTCTTCCCCCTTGGCCAGCACGTTTGAGAGGGCGGTTTCGGCACGAGCGTCCGAAATATGAACAGGAGCGAAGCTAGGCGGCAGCGAGATCGCACAAGCCTTGGCGTTCTTGTTGGTGAAGTGCGTGAACAGCTTGCCGATTGCTTCGCGAGCCGTGGCAACGTCGCAGACGTCGACGTCGGTTGCTTCAAACAAACGAACCTTCGTACGAGGATTGGTCAGATGGAAGACCAGGTCGTCGGTTCGTAGGCAAGGGATGTAGCGCGAGGTGTCGAAGCCTTCCAACGGATCGTCGAAATCGTTGGTCAGGAAGACGCTTTCCAGGCGGCTTTCGCGGAAGACCGTTTCGGTCCAATCGTCGGCCGACATCTTCGCTTCTGCCGAGTCGTACAAAGCTTCCCAATTGCTGCTGTCGACCGAATCGCCCTCGAAGCCGAGGAGCTTCTGAGCCATTTCGATGAACCAACTGTATTGAATCGTGTTGGTGATCGGACCGAGGTTTTCGATCAAGCGTCCCACTTTTTCCTTGGGCGAAATCCCTTCCTCTTCAATCCGATCCTTCGGCATGCCTGCCGAATGAGAGAGCTCGGTGTAATAGTGATAGCCCAGAATATCCGCCAGCGTGTGGGAAGACGGGTCGAGCGCACTGATGTGAGTATGGGGATCAATCAGAACAAGCTGGTCGAGTTGCTCGAACAGGCGATTTCGGAGTTCGACAGACATGGCAGGGGCTTAGTCGGGTAAAGGGCTTCAGAATGTTTGAGTCTGTAATCTAGTTTGGTATATCAGATCAGTCGATGGATTTCATGGGGATGGGGCGGAATCTGTGTCGATTCCGCGTCGCAAACGGCATAAAATCCAGACTCTTCGTTCAATTTTGGCCCCCAAGGTGACCACCCGATGGAAAGTCCACAACAGCCTTCTGGATCGATCAATCCGTTCGCATCTCCTTCCGTTGCGGGCGAGATGGTTAACGTTGTGCCTGATGGATATCAGGTCGAGGGGAATCGTATCGTAGGGGGAGAGAAAATCGTCCTTCCGGAAATCTGTGCGAAGTGCTGCGACAAGGGGCACGAGACGCTGAATAGCAAGCGGCGCAAGAAGGACTTGTACTGGATCCATCCGGCCGTCTATATCTTGCTCTTCTTTCAGATAATCATCTTTTTGATCGTGTATCTGATTTTGCGGAAGAAATGCCAGCTCGAGTATTCGCTCTGCCGGTCATGCAGTTCTCGCGTGCGACTGAACTGGTTGTTCTTCACCATCTCGCTGGCCATTGCGATGTCAGGCATTGTCATCGCGATCGTCATGGAAACTCCCTGGCCGATCGTGATTTTCTTCCTGGGACTTTTCGCGATGATCTACTTCGCGGTATGTGCCAACGGGCCGCTTCTCGTGGCGACCTATTCGAATAACAAGTTCTACCTACGTGGTGGTAGCCCTGAGTATCTCGCCGCGATCGATGTTCATGTCGATGCGACATCACCGGTATCGGCCATCCTCGCGGAAGATGGCCGCATGGGGTAGCTCGTCTGCGTGGCGAGTTACAGCTTAGCCGATTCGCGGAATGGAATCGGCTGGCCGCCTCGATAGATGAAGACCTGATACAACTGAGCGATGAAGTTGGCGGCCATCAGCGTTACCACGCCGAGAGCCGGGATGTACCCGACGCAGAAAAGCAGCAGCCCGGCCATCAAGATGAACCAGGCCAGCAGCGAGAAGACGATTGCACCGACCACCATCTCTACCCACATCTTGCGGGCAAAGTCGCGAATCCAAGCCAGGTCGAACGCCGACGAGAAGTCGACCAGAAATCCTGCACGAAGCATCAGTGGTGGCATCGCCAGGAAGTTGATCAGGATCGCCAGCATGATCATCCCGATGTAAAACAGCATGCCGAGGACCATCAGCACGTCGTTTCGCATCGCCTGGGTCATGATCATCACCACCGCGCCGATTATCGAGATTGGCATCGTGCACAAATAGGCAACGAAGAAGACCAGAAAGACCCATGCACCACGCGTCAGGTAGGGACCAAGTCGGTTGAGGTCGACATCGGGGTAGACTTCGGACTTGCCATAGACCCGCGACGCGATCATTTCCATCAAATAGCCAAACGAAACCATCTGGCCAATAATAAAGACGATCGGAGCGATCCCCAGCAGCAGCGAATTGACGATCCAATTGGGGCTTTCAAAGACCCGCGTCAAGCAGCTCATGTAATCGATTGCTGCGAGAGGAACCACATTCTGGCTGTCCGTTACCGGCTGAGGAGCCAGCGATTCGCCTTGGGGGGATTCGTACGGGTTCTCTCCGGAAGTCGACATGCAGTTCACCTGGGCTTCGGTAGTTCGTGCGAAAGAAGCCAGTCGTAAACGTCCGGGTTGGAATAGGTTGCCGACCAGCTATCGTGCTCGACATTGTCATAAATCGTCAGCCGTGCGTCACCTCCATTCTTCTGAATGGCGTCAACTATTTCTTCGCTGCGCACCAGCGGAACGATATCATCGTCTCGACCATGAAAAGCCCAAAGCGGAACTTTGGGAAGCTGACCTAGGTTCAGCAAGTCGCCTCCGCCGCACACAGGAATAACCGCCGCAAACAGCTCTCCATGGGCAGCGGTTAACGCAAACGTGCCATAGCCACCCATGCTCATCCCGGTCAGATAAGTCCGCCGGGGATCGACGGGCAAATCGTCTTGCAGGTGCTGAACCAGTTGAAACAGCCCTTCCAAGTTTTCCCGATCGGCCCACCACTGTTCCGGTGGGCATTGCGGCGAAACCACGATCATCGGGAAGTCTTCTCCCTGATCAATTAGCTTCGGAGGGCCATGCTTGGTGACCAGCTTCAGGTCGGTTCCTCGTTCGCCGGCGCCATGCAAAAATAGAAGCAGAGGCATGGTGGCGTCGGCCTGGAAGTTACTGGGCTGGTAGCAAAGGAACGGAAGCGTTCGCTTGCTACCGGTCGAATCTGTCCAGGTAAACTCGTGCGAAGTCTGGCGCTTGCGGACCGCCTGCATGGTGCTGGTTCCTAGTGAGCCTGGCTGTGGGAAAGCTGCTGTCGTAGCCAATGAACTTCCTGAGCGATTCCCTCGGCGAGTTCGTTGTGCTGTAGTTCCTCCGGCAACACGCCCCATGCGTACGTTTCAACTTCGAAGTGTCGAATGTCGGGATAATTGCGAATCTCGGAGAGGAAATCGAAGATGTGGGCCTGGGTCGTTTTCAGCAGGCCGAACTGATCGAGATAAATCGGCATGTGAAAGTGAATTCGCCAGGTTTCGTCTTGCGGCACCGTTTGCGAGGCGGCTTCCAGGGCGAACGGCAGGTCGTTGTAGTAAGTCAGATTGCCCGCCGCGTCGCGAACGGTCGTCTGATGCATGTAGCGATCTTCCGCAAACTGCGCGACCTCGGCCAGCACCTCGTGGCGTTCGTTTTCGTTAAGATCGGCGAAGCGAATCTCGATGGCGGAAGAGATCTGCACCTTGCCGATCAAGATGCCTGCTTCGGCATACTTACTGAGCACGGTCGACTGATCTTCAAACATTACCGCCGCATGGCAAACGTCATGGCAGACACGCAGGTAACGGCGAATCTGATCCGGATTGCCTGCCGGGAAAAGGCGATTCTGGAAGAACTCGATCACGTCTTCGGTCGTGTCGAGAAGGCAGCCTGGTTCTGGTTCAATGCAGATGTAAATCAGCCGACCTGTTTGTTGTTCGAGCTGTTGCAGGTGATCGACCAGGTTCAGCAGATTGCTGGTGGCCAGCGACCATTGGTCTTCGGTTGGCTGGTCGGCACCCCAGGCCAGCGGCATCGTCGAGATGCTTCCTTCTTCGCCCGGTGCTAGAAGACGATCGAGGATCGTCACCAGGTTCTTGGTGTAGGTAAGGCGTTCGGTCTGCCACCAGGTCGGAAGGTAGACATCGAGCTTGACGATGTTCTTATGGAAGTCGCCGAAGGGAAACCCGTTGAACGTGTAGGGAATCCATTTCCTCGTGCGAAGATGTTCGTCGAAGGCATCCAGCTTGCCTGGTTCGACCAATGCTGCAGCGGTCGAGCTGGAAAGCCATAGCCCAATCCCCAGCGGTTGCTCTTTGCCCAGGATCTCTTGCACGCGAGCTGCGTGATTGTTGAGGTTGGATTCGGTTTGTTCGAGATTCGCACCGGCATGAACGTTGGTGCAATAGCCGGTCCACGATTGAATGGGCATGCGCTTACCTTTGACAGGGAGAGGATTCAGCGATTGAGTGTATCACTTGGATCGCGTTGTTTCAGCGGGGAGCATCAGCAGGGGGATAATCGCTGAAAGCCGTACCAGGGTAGCGACGACGAAATACCAGTTGTAAGCATGGGGATCCGAGCGATCGGCTGTCGAGACGAACCAGTCCGCAATCAGGGGACCGACCAACGCGGTAGCTGCGAAGACTAGACCGGTCCATGCGAAATACAAAGCCAGTGGCGGGGCGGCGCTGCGATCGGATCGGCCATCGACCACCGCAATTGGCAGGGCAACGTTGATAAGGGCATAGGCGATCCAGGCCAGGTTTCCGGCGATGTAGCCTGGTGTTCCAAAGCAAAACATCACCGGGCCAAGGGCTGTGATGACCTGACCGGTGATCATCACCCACTGCCAGCCGACGCGATCGATGGTACTGCCAACCCGGCGGCTGATCAGCGATTGGCCAAGCCGCATTGCCGCGGCGACGCCGAGCGGGACGAGCAGCGAGACTTCGAGCCCGCGATAGGGATAGATCGACAACAACGTCGAGAACAATCCGTTCGCGGCCGAGAACCATGTTCCATAAAGCAGAAACCAACGAGCCCGAGGCCCGGACCAGTGTTGCCAGTCATCCCACAAACTGTGCGTCGGTGGAGCGACTGCCTTCGGTTCCGGTATCGACCAAAGCGGAATTACTGAGACGCCAATCGCAATTGCTCCGTAGACCGCGATAAAGGGATAAGTGATCCACCGCATGTCGACTTCGAACGCATTGCGAAGGATCGCTCCCAGCGTTCCAGCGAACAGATAGCCAATCAGGTTGCCGGCGGTTTGCCAGCGTTCGCGATGCCCGAAGAAGCGACCGCGGATCGTGGGTGGGATTCCCTGCATCAGCCAGGCGATGAAGATGACATGTCCGAAGTATTCGGCCAGGTGATAAAGGCACCAGCAAACCACAATCGCACAAATGGCCGCCGTCGCGCTCGGCCACATATTGGGAACCGCACACAGTGGAAGCAGCAGCAGGAAGAACGTCGACAGCAAGAATGCCGCCGTGCTTGTCTTGCGATAGCCGAAACCGAGCTGCAATAAGTTCGGTGCGAACCACCGCAGTACGCCGACCAATTTCGGAGCCGCAATGATCCACGAGACCGAAGCAGATTGCGCTCCGAGACTTTGAGCGAAGTATGAGACCAGCGTTGTCGAGGCGAGTCCGTTGCCAAGCGCCCAGAGGCCACCATTTCGATTCGCTCCGCGCGAAGTCGCTTCGATGTCCGCTGAAGTTTGATTCACGGGGCGACTCTTCGGGAGGAATGCGGACCGGTGTTAGCGAACACCCACACCTTGCAGGTGATAGATGGCCATGTGTCGGCCGTCGGCGACATACTCTTTGACCGTGAACGTCCCTTCGACCGTTACCGGCAGGACGGTGTAGTCGACGCCTCGGCCATCCATGTCGACCAGAATGCAGTCGTAAAGAGCGGCCCCAGGACCGAAGCAGCATTCCATGTTGTCGCGGACGAGCACGAACTGCTTGATGTCACGCTGCTGGAACGCAGGCAGCATGTAGCCACCAATGCGAATCTTCTGGCCTCCCAGGTCTTCGATCGCCTGGGGCAGCATTTTGCGTTCGAATTTGGCGTCAGGCTCGATGTCGAACTTGATATCGTCGAAGGTCAGATCGAGCGTCTTGCCAGGCTGCGGCTTAGGCGTCGGGCGTTCTCGTTTCGGCGCGGCAGGATCTCGCGGAGGAGTCTTCGCCGGCTCGGCTGCCTCAGGCTGAGGATCGTCGGAATTTGCCTGGTTGTCGGTTGAAGCTTCTGCGGTGACATCCGCGGAAGGTTCCGCCTCTTCTGGCAAAGTGGTGTTCGAAAGAGCGACCGGGCTGGTTGAATTGGGATTGCCAGGGCTCACTGCAGGGCGGCAGCCCCACGAACCAGCGGCAAGCAGGATCAAACAGCAAACGAGGGCGAGCGGTTGGGAGGTGGGAGACATCAATCGACGTAGTCAGCTTCCAATTCATAAAAGACGCCGGTCAGGTCCTCGATCTTCTTAAGATCAGGATGGACCCGAAGCGTGCCTCCAATCTTCCGTCGACTGAAGGAAAAATCAACCGTCAAAGGATCGGCCAGGCGAACTTCGACCATGTCGGTCAGTTTCGGTTGGCCACCAAAGCAACAGGTATCAAAGTCAGGAACCATCACAAATCGAGTTAGCCCGGTCTTCTGAGCGTGCGGGTAAATATACCCACGCAGCAGAACCTGTTTACCGTCGAGAGCCAAGGCCGAGTCTGGCACCGGTTGGGTCAGCGACTGATCGGATTGCTGCAGCAGACCGAAAGCAACGACTTCGTAACCTTCGGGCAGGCTGAGGTATTCGTCGTACACGTAGCGGCTGGACCCAGCCACCAAAGCGAAGGTCGAAATCACGATGCCAGCGATTGCCATCCGGCTACCGGTGAGCGTTTCGCGATTCTTCCGAATGGCCGAGACCGCACAGATACCCAGCACAATCCCGGCGATGGCGACGGGAGCCAGGACGATCGCCAGCAACATTACCAGGCTGACCACGCTGAGCAGCAACGAAGTCACGGCCAGCGAACTCACCGAACGGTATTGTTCGTAGATGGCTGGATCGACGTCACCGGAAAAAGCGGCTTGGGATTCGGTTTCGCTACTCATGGTTGGGTTCAAAACAGTTCGCAGAAGAGGAGAACGGAACGGATGTCCCGATTTTATAGCGAGGTTTTGTTAGCTGGATTCCACAGGATGCCCGAGATGGCCAGCATTAACGCAAACGTCATAACCAAGGGGATCGCGGTCGACTGAATACGCTGTAAGATTCCTACGGCTTGAGCCGTCGAATCGTTCGTGTTCGGGTTGCCGTTAATCGCAGCGGCCAAGGCCCGATCACCGTCGCCGGTCGGCTCGTCACGGGTAACGGTGTGCTTGGCCATCGCGGTTTCTTGACCGCTTTTAGTGGAAGCAACATCGGCAGCGACCGGCGCCACGTCGGCTTTCGCTTCGGTTTCCTCTTCAGGTGGAAGCTGGTTGTCGTCGACGTCGGCCATTGCCAACATCTTCTCGGCGGCTGCCATTTTCTCGCCATCGGCACGCGTTGGCACGGCCTGGGATTGGAACGGGAAGAAGGTCTGGGCCCGCTTCATTGCATCGGGATCGATCTTTTCCAGTTCGATCAGGTACTCTTTCGCTTCGGGCTTCGGGCAAGCCATCAAGTAGCGAATGACCGGAACGCGAACCCAACTGGTTTCTTCGTTTGCTTCTTTGAACAGTTTGACCAGCTTATCCATCACCGACCAGTCTTCCCAACGGGCGAAGTCAGCGATCACCAGGTCGGCCAGCGAAGGGCGATCGAGCATCAACTGCAGCGATTCGAGCAGACGTTCCTTCAGAATGATGTCGGTTTCGGTGCCATGGAACCGGAGGGCCATGATCGCTGCGTAGGTGTCCGCGTATTCGGCTTCCTTATTGGCGAGGTATAGCTTTTCGATGGTTGGCAAACCATCGGCACCCGCCAAGGTCAAATAGCAGCCGATCATCGCGTCGAGGCCAGCCTTGTCGGTGCGTTCCGGGCTCTCCAGCATTGTTTCGAGCATCTTCAGATCGTCTTTCGATCCGCAGACACCCAGCATGGTGAAATACAAGCGGCGACGGTTGGCGGCGATATCGGGCGTCTTCAGCCACTTCACCAACTGATCGTGTTTCATCTTTGGCTTGAGATCGTGCAGAGCACTGTAAGGAGCGTTCGCGAACTCGTCGTAGGCATCGCGAGCGAGCATTTCGTCTTCGTCTTCCAGGTAATCTTGGAAGAAGACATAACGGTCATTACCGGTCGCCGGCAGCTTGACGACATCGTTGATGTATTTGACGCCCCGTTCGGTCAGCAGGGTCGGCGTCGACCACATCATGTTTTCAGGTTCGGTGCCCAGGATCAGGAAGTCGCGACCCTTGCGGCCTTCGCCATAGTAGAGCGACTTGATCGACTTGGTGTCTTTCAGCAGGTCCTTACCTTTGATGATCTGCTTGATCTCGAAGGTCGCTTCCACGCCGGCACCATCGGCCGAAGGTTCTGGAGCTTCGACTAGGGTGGCGATGACCGCCGCGTCCATCGATTCGATTTCCTGCGAGAACGTTTGCGAGACCGCCGCGCAGAAAGGACACGCCAATACGGACGTCAGCAAAGCGGAAGTCGCAAGCAACGCTCCGCCAAGAATCATCAGCCGCGTGAGCATAAGAACACTTCTCATCAGTTCGAGACAATAGGCGAGAACGAAATCACCCAGGGGCGGTGATGATGGTTACCCCCAGGTTCAATTGGTCCCCGTGCGATTCGCCCTTAAGGAGACGAACTCAGGGCTTCCGCGACGTCAGTTCGATACGCGGTATAAGCCGGCAGGAAGCCGACCAGCACTGCCAATAGGATCAGGGAGGGGACAATCAGCAACTCTAGACTGAAAAAGGGGCCAATCCAGTCGTTTTCTATTATTGCTGCTGGCACTATTACTTCAAGCCTTCTTGGGAGCGGAGCCGTATCGAACAGCCCAATCTGGACCCCGGTTTGGGCCTCGATGGTCGGGCTGGCACAAGCCAACAGGATATGGGCGCCCATCCAGCCTAAAATACCGCCTCCTACAGACAGGATGATTGATTCGGTCAGCACAATCCCCATCACCGTCGTGCGACGGGCCCCTAGGGCTCGCATGACGGCGATCTCGCGTTTGCGGTCGTTCATCGAGTTGTAGATGCTCACCAGAATCGAGATCCCGGAGACAATGCAGATCAGGACCGTAATTACCAGGAGAAGGGTCTGGATTGGCGTAACAATCAACTCGAAAAGGCTGGTAATCTCCATCACCGGCATAACGATTTGAGCGACATTTCCTTCGTTGACCCGGTTCTTGATGATGATCGGCGAGAACGGATCGGAAGTGCGGACCAGCACGGCGGTCACTTCCCGCTGCTTGATCGGCAATGGCTGGCGACGCTTGACGGCGGCTCCACCGATCTCGGCACCTACCTTCTCGTTCTCTTCCACCTTGGCATGTCCCGACATCAGGTAGAAGCCTTCCATGTTGATGAACACGGCCCGGTCGTTCGGGGTGCCGGAAGGATCCAGGATGCCGACAATTGTGAACGGCGAATCGGTATGCACATCGTTCGGATCGCCCCCGTGCGATGCGGCGATCTTGTCACCAATTTTTAGACCCGTTTGCTTGGCGACCACGTAGCCAACGACCGCTTCGTAATAACCATGCTCTTCGTCCCAGGCCTTGAAGTTGCGGCCTTCGCGGAAGGTGTAGCGAGGATCGGTACCGTTGCCCGCTTTGAAGTCTTCAAAGAACTTGGGCAGGGTACCGACGACGCGGTAGTTCTGGTAGTAGTCACCCAGGCAAACCGGAATGGCGAATTCGGTGTTCTTGGCGTAGGTGCCATCTTTCAGGTCGCCACGCTTTTCTGGCGCCATCAACGCGAGCTCTTTTTCCTGCTCGGCCTTGGTGAGGAACTCTTGATAGAACGTGTACGGAATGTTTTCGACTGGTTCGCTGAGGTAGAAGGTGGTGTTCAGCACCAACTGCAGCTTCCCGCCTTTGGCCCCGGCAATCATGTTGTAGCCCAGGTCTTTGATGTCGGTGAACGACTTCGAGACCATCCCATGCACCAATAGCACGGCCGTCACCAGCAGCACGCCTAGTCCCATCGAGAACGAGGTCAAACCGGAAGCAAGGGCTCGTTGGCGAACGCTTCGCCAGGCAATTTGAAAGATGCTCATGCGTGTGCCTTTCGTGCCTGGGCCACCAGATTCAATTTCTCCAAAGGTTCGACTCGCTGGAATTGCTCGGCGACTTCCATCGCGTGCGTCACCATCACCAGGGCGATCTCTTCTTCCTGACAAGTTTCACGGATCAAGTCGACGATCGACTGTTGGTTCGCTGGATCGACGTTCGCGGTTGGTTCGTCCGCCAGAAGCAGTTTCGGACGGTTGGCCAACGCCCGGGCGACCGCCACACGCTGCTGTTCCCCAACGCTCATCGTGCGAGGATAGGCATCCAGTCGATGCGAAAGACCGACTCGCTTGAGCAGTTCTTTGGCTCGGTCGCGATCGACACGACCTTTCGAGAACGACATGCCCAGGACCACGTTCTCGAACGCGGTGAACGCCTGCAGCAAGTTAAAGGTCTGGAAGACGTAGCCCATCACTTCCGCACGGAAGCGATCGCGGCCTTCTTCCGACAAGCGAGAGATATTCAGGCCGTTGACGTTGATGTCGCCCGAGTCTGGCCGGCCGATCCCAGCGATCAGATGCAGCAGCGTCGACTTGCCACAGCCGCTGCGACCAACGATCACCATTTGCTCGGCGGCGGCGACATTAAACTGGGGAACATCCAAAATCGGCATCCGCCCGCCATCGGGGCTGCGGAACGACTTCTTCAGGTTCGTGATTTTAAGCATGGCCACTTAATAGGCATGAGGAGAGACAAAGCGAACTTCGCGAGCATCTATTGAAATATGGGCCAGGCTCGGCGCCAACCCCTATGTGCAAATGAGTTGCGTCTGCGTTTGGTTCGCATGTTTGCGTTAAGATCCTAATCGCTAAACACGTTACGACATGTGCTAGCGATTGGTTCGGGCCATCCGTTCCCAAGCATGGGGCGGTTAACCGCGTTTCAGGGCCCGATCGATATCGCGTTTGGCGACATCTTTCTTCAGCTTTTCCCGTTTGTCGTGCATTTGGCGACCCTTGCCGATCCCGAGCAGGACCTTCGCTCGGCCTTCTTTGAAGTACATCTTCAAGGGAACGAGCGTGAGCCCTTTCTCTTCGCTCTTGGCGGCGAACTTGGCGATCTCACGCTTGTGCAGCAGCAGCTTTCGTTTACGACGGGCCTCGTGGTTCAGAAACTCGCTGGAGTTCGAGTAAGGCGAGATCTCGCAGTTCACCAGGAAGACTTCACCGTTGACGACGTGCGCAAACGATTCAGCCAACTGAAGTTTTCCGTCGCGGAGGCTTTTCACTTCGCTGCCGGTCAGTTGGATGCCACATTCCAGGTGTTCAAGAATCTGATATTCATGGCGAGCTTTCCGGTTCTCGCCGATCGTTTTCTCGTTCTTGTTTTCTTCTTTTTTGGCAGCTTTTGACTTCTTAGCCACTTTGGTTGCTTTCTCGATGAGATTCTGTCAGTCCCTAAGGCGTCCTGCGGGTGGGCCTGAGACGAATGGCAATGCCAGCATGTGGAGGGAGTTTTTCTTAACTTCGACCTAGGAGGAAATGGGACCTCCTGCTAATCTCCCCCCCTCCAACGAAGACCTCGCAACGACGACTTTCAGGTATATCGATCGCGTGGAAATATTTGAATTTCAGTCTTCCGATCCTATTCGGCCACGACCTCAGCAAATCGACTTCCATTACATGGGAATGGTCGATTTCGATGAATGTGTCGCCTTCCAAAAACGTCTGGTTTACGAAGCAGGCGGGCGCGACGATGGTCATATTACCTGTCTGCTGTGCGAACACCCACCGCTCATCAGTATAGGCCGTGCCGGTTCGCGGCGACATATCCGCTTGACCACGCAAGAGATGCGTCGTCGCAGGATGGAGCTGCGCTGGATCGGTCGTGGTGGTGCCTGCGTGGCACATACGCCGGGACAATTGGCGATTTACCCGATTGTCCCTCTCAAGTACTACGGTTGGTCGGTCGGCGATTATCTGCAACGTCTGCAGAATGGTTTGCTGGACACGGTTCGCGAGTACGAGGTTCCCAGCTACAAGCGTCCTGGCCGTTTCGGTCTGTGGGGGCGCAGTGGCATGCTGGCCGCGATCGGTGTGGCGGTCCAAAACTGGATTACCAGCCACGGAGCCTTCCTGAATGTGACCTGCTCGCCCCTCAGTCAGGTGGGCGTTGAGGCCAATCCGGCAGAGCTTGCCTCACCCGGAGATCATGCCACTATGAGCAGTCTCCTGGAAGAAACAGAGTCGTGCCCTACAATAAGGGAGTTCGCCCGCAGTGTGGCGTACCATTTGGCGCACCGGTTCGAGACTGCCAACTCGATGTGGCACTCGGGCCATCCTCTGTTCTCTGAAGTAGTCAAGCAAACACGTGATCGAACCCGCCAAGCAGCCAGTTGAGCTTCCGATCGTCGATTCCTCTGATATTCCGTCGCCTGATTCCGGGCGACGGCTTCCTCGCTGGCTGAAGCGGAACATCCCCAAGGGAGATCCCGGCCACAAGACCACCAACTTGATGAAAGAGTTGGGTCTGGAAACGGTCTGCGAGGAAGCGAAGTGCCCCAATCGTATGGAGTGCTATTCGCAGCAAACGGCGACCTTCATGATCTTGGGCGCCATCTGCACCCGGGCATGCAGCTTTTGCTCGGTTTCTCGCGGGGCTCCGCAGGCTTTGTCCGACGACGAACCAGAACGTTTGGCAGAAGCTGCCTTCCGTTTGGGGCTGAAGCATGTGGTGATCACTTCGGTCACGCGTGACGATCTTCCGGATGGTGGAGCGGATCATTACTACCGCTGCATCGAAGCCGTTCGTGAACGAACCGGCGCCACGATCGAAGTGCTGACGCCTGACTTCATCGAGTCGAAGGAAGCCTTGGAACGCGTGCTGGCCGCGAAGCCGGAAGTGTTCAACCACAACACCGAGACCGTGCCCCGACTTTATCGCCGGGTGCGTGGTCCGAAGTCCGAATACAGTTGGACGCTCGAACTGCTGAAGCGTGTAAAAGAGATCGCTCCGGAAACGAAGACCAAAAGTGGCCTCATGCTCGGGCTGGGCGAAACCCGCGAAGAGTTACTGGACACTTTGGCAGATCTGCGTGAAGCGAATGTCGATTTCCTGACTTTGGGACAATATCTGCAGCCCGACCAAAAGAAGTACCTGCCAGTCGTGCGATACCTTCGTCCGGAAGAGTTTGTCGAACTGGGCGAACAGGCCAAGCAGATGGGCTTCGTCAAAGTTGCCAGCGGGCCATTTGTTCGCAGTAGCTACCACGCTCGCGACATGGCCGAAAGCTTCTAAGCTCAAGCGAAATTCCACGAAGCAAATCACAAAAAAAGGCTACACGATGCGTGTAGCCTTTTTCGTTTCTTGATCCAGCCTAGGGAAGCTTAGCGGTCGGTATAGACCGTGGTGCTTTCTTCCTTGGTGATCGGGTCTGGAATGCCGTCGGTGCGGACCTGAACCCGAATTCGCTGATCGCCTGGCATGGTGCCTTGGGCCTGGATGCTCAAGCGAATAGTCTGCTTGGGATCGAGGCGGGCGATTGGCTGGAAGATGATCTGGTTGCCTTGCAGCGAACCAGGCACTTCACCGTCGGCGGCCATTGCTTGCATACCTTGCGGCAGCGTGGCAGTGACCTGAACGTTGGTCGCTTCCTTCGAGCCTTGATTGACAACCTTGATGTCGTAGGTAGTGTCCTTGCCCACTTCGATCGGGTCGGCCTGGTCGGCGACCTCGAAGAAGATCGCGGCGAGGCCTTCCACATGAATCGTCGACTCGTCTTCGGCCGTCAGCCCCTTGTTCGCTGAGCCTTCAACACGCAGACGCTGATCGCCTGGTTCGATGGGCAGGGCAACAAGTTCGACGGTGCCGGTCTGCGAAGGAGGGAGTTCCTGGAGGCTCCAGAAGACGGCGTGACGCGTGGCATCGTATTGGCCGGCGTTGTTGGCTTCGACAAACTTCAAACCCTTCGGCAGGTACGTGACCAGGTCGATCTCGTGAGCTGGCGCGGTGCCAGGGTTGCTGATTGAAACGGTGTATTTGGCTGGGCGTTCGAGGTAACGCAGTTTCGGGCCCGTCATCGCGACCTGAAGCTGTGGGGCGACCACTTCCAGGGGAAGGGCATGTTCTGCAGTCAGGTTGCCATCGGCACGAGCCCGCAACATGTTTTGGACATTTCCAGCCGCAACGGCGTTCAGCACCAGGTCGAGCTGACGCGATTCACCTGGCTTCAAAGTACCGACTTCAAATTCGAGTTCTTTGCCGGCAGGATGCGTGAAGTTGCCTGGGACGTTTTCTTCCAGGACGACGCCGGTAGCGGCACCGGTGCCTGGGTTGGCGATCGTGATGGTGATGCCGAGTTGGTTGCCGGCCAGAACGGTGGCGGCACTCGACTGCGAGATGGTCAGCTTCGGGCGAGTCACGATCGAGCGAGCCGATGCCTTGGCGGCGAACGAAACGCTGGCGACACTACCGATGTTGCCTTCTTCCAGCGGAAGAATCTCGAGTTTGATCGTCTGACGCTGCTGCGGACGAAGGGTACCCAGGTCCCACGTCAGGCTGCCATCGCTGCCCTGCTGGGCTTGAGGGTTGCTTGAAACGAGCTTGGTACCGGATGGGACCATGTCACGAATCATGACGTTCGAGGCTTCGACCTGACCGTTGTTTTCGACGTGCAATTCAAAGATGGCGACTTTACCAACTTGAACTTCCGGAGGAGCGACCTTTTCCAGGCGGATGCTTGGCTGCTGGTCACCTTCCAGATGCGAATCGCCAGGGCGAGCCGAAACGAGCATGCCGGTCGGAGCCCCCACTGGTGCACGCGAGGCAATCGCGGTTGGCTGTTCGCCACCGAAGCGAGGCTGTGGCTGGGCTTCGGGCTGATAGGTCGGACGCGGGTCTTCTGGCATGGTGGCTGGTGGAGCAGGCGTCGCCGAAAAGCCGCGAGTCTGGCTGAACGATGCGGGAGGAGCCGAACCAATCACGCTTGGCTGTGGCGTGGAAGGAGCGGATGGGTTCGATGCTGCCGGATTCGAGCCTGCCATATCGGTTGTCGAAAAGCGACCGGTTGGCGGCGGGGATGGCATCGAAGGTTCGGGCGAACCATAGCCAGGCATAGCTGGCTGAGGGACCGCAGCCGGCGTTGGAGTGGCCGTAGCACTGAAACCAGACGCCATGGGATTGGGAGGCGGCAGATGCGAGTTCACCGCGTTGCCGACTGCTTCGGCTTGTTCGCGAAGGGCATTGCTGGCCGAACCAGCCATCGACGAGAACCGCGAGTTGGCACTATCGACGGCACCTTGAATGGCTGCAGAGGCTTCCGAGGTGGCGGCATTGGCGTCGGCAGCGATGCCGTTGGCGGTTTCTTTGATTTGTTCGGCGGCCTGACCAATGGCTGAGTTATCGCCCATCTGGAAGCGAACTGGTGGCGCCGGAACACCGCCTGGAGCGGCGGGCGTCGGCTCGGCATCCGAGGCGAAGCTTTGCGGACGAGGAGGCATACTCGGAGCACCACCGGCGGCAGGATTCGCCGAGGTGGGCTCTGGCGAACTGTCGCCGATGCTGAAGCGATTGCCGCCAGCAGGAGGTGCCGCAGGATTCGACGTTCCAGCAGCTTCGGAGTCGGCAGCCGTTGGCGGTGCTGGGAAGCGACTAAAGCGGCTTGGAGGCGAGTTGTCGCCACCGACCGTCGTGGTGCTGCCAGAAGCAGGGTTTTCCGTGGAAACCGGAGTCGCGGCTTCGCCCGAGTCGGAAAAGCGGAAGCGCGAGGCAGGCGTCGGAACAGCCGGTTGGGCTGGTGGTTCTGACGCGGCGGGCTTCGCTGATTCCGGTTCGGCAGGCGTATCGTTCGAAGCGAGAACGACCTGCGATTGCGGGAATGATGCGGACGCAAGTTGTGTCGGCTCGCCCGGTGGAATTTGCGAAATTTCGATCGGTTCTGGATCGGCGGAACCACGCGATGCCATCATCGATTGTCCGATTGCGGTGGCGCCCAAAGCAACCACTCCACCAATCACGGCCAAACGCAGGTAAATGTTTTTCATGGCATCCTTGCCTAACATGCGAAACTCTTTCTGGCATCCATTCTCAAGAAAATAGTGTCGGCTCGGAAATTACTAGCAAAATCCCGGTTTCGGTAAAAGATCAGTTCAAGTCAGGATGCGCGTTTGCCGACACCCAAGCCTGCTAGCAAAAACAAAGGCCACCCCAAACGAGGTGGCCTTTTTGTGTTGCTATGCGAGTCGAAGCGTTACTTCGAGATCGCCTTGATTGCTTCGGCGGCGGCTTCGTTGCCAGCGTCTGCAGCAGCTTTCAACTGTGGCAGAGCCGACTTGGCCTTCACACCGAACATGGCCAGGGCCTGAGCGGCTTCGCTAGGAATGTAGTCCTGCGTGTTGTCATTCAGGTGCTTGACCAAAACCGGAATCGCCTTGGCGGCGACGTCTTCGTCTTCAGGAGCGATATGCGCCAGCGACCAGGCGGCAGCGAACTCGGTGAAGCCGTCTTCACTGGTCAGCAGAGCCATGACATCTGGCTTGGCCGAGACGGCACCGTTACCGATGCGGCCCAGGGCATACAACGCATCCAACTGCAGCGTTCGCGAATCAGACTTCAGAAACGGAATGATCGATTCCAGGGCACCAGCCGACTTTTCGCCGATTGCACCCAGGGTCATCAGCAGTTCGGCTTGGAACTGAGG
Organism: Bremerella cremea; assembly: GCF_039541315.1. Taxonomy (GTDB): domain Bacteria; phylum Planctomycetota; class Planctomycetia; order Pirellulales; family Pirellulaceae; genus Bremerella; species Bremerella cremea. The sequence goes on from NZ_BAABFZ010000004.1 coordinate 517,185, forward strand.
ATCATCAGAAGCGGTCAATGCTTCGGCCAGCGGAGCGACTGCTTCTGGAGCAGCTTCACCCCAGCGACGAATGATCGTTACCGAGACCCAACGCATCTTTTCGTCCTGCAGGCCCTTGGCGACCTTGGGCAGGATCTGCGGACCCATTTTCACGATGGCATCGGTGATGTTGACCACCACGCGAGGATCGGCATCGTTGAGGGCATCGGCGATGATGGGCTGAACGACAGACGATGGAGCACCCAGGTTCGCCAGACAGCGTGCGGCTGCGGCACGAACGTTGGGGTTTTCATTCTTCATCGCTTCGACCAGGAAGGTCGCGGCGGTGGCCATCTTCTGCTTGTCTTCTGGATGCAGCTTGGCCAGAGCGTAGTAGCTCATCAGGGTCAGAAACGCGTCTTCCCCTTCGGCAGCCTTCTGAAGTGCGTCCGAAGCTTTCTGGTCTTCCATCGCCGCCAGGGCGAAGGCAGCCGAGTACTTCACGGCTGGGACCGGGTCGCTATCGAGTGTCTTGATAACACGATCCAGGGCCGGCTTGGCTTCTGGACCGATCTCGCCGAGGGCGATCAAAGCGTGCATGCGGGTTTCAGCGTCTTCGTTATCCAGGACCGCGGCCAGTTCTGGAACGATAGGAGCCGCTGTCTTGCCCATTTCGGCAGCGACCAGACAAGCCCAGTAAGCGGCCTTCGGATTCTTCAGGGCCATCTTCAAGCGAGGCAGAGCCTTCTCGCCCTTCTCGGCCATTTCGGTCAGCACTGGCAGAACCATACCTGGTTCAGCGTTTTCCAGAACCTTGACCAGAATCGGCAGCGAGACGTTTGGATCGACGTCCATCTCGAGCATCGCTTCCAACGCTTCATGGCGAACCATGGCGTCTTCGTCGGTGATCAGTTTGATCAGTTGCGGAACGACTTTGTTGCTTCCGGTATCGATCTTACCGATGGCGTAGGCGGCATAGGCTCGCACTTTCGGCAGCGGGCTGTCGAGCAGCTTGACCAGCACTGGCGTGGCGCTGCTGGCTTCTTTGCCGAACTGGGCGATTGCACGAGCAGCACGACGCTGCAGTTCTTCATCGTCGCTATCGAGGGCGGCTGTCAGGGCGGGAATTGCTTCCGCGGCAGGGGCGTCGGCAAGGTCATCTGCTGCTGCGTAGGCTTTATCGCCACCTGCCTTCAGGTCGGCCACCAACTGCTGCGTGTCGGTCTCGGCCGCAGATAGGGTGCCGCAGAAGAGCATCGCGGCACACAAAAACATCAAACGGGCACTCATCGCCGTCTCCAGTTTCGTATTCATAGAGAAGAGGTTGTGTTGCAAGTCAAAGGTGTCAGGATCAAATACGTCGGCCCGCTTAGCTGGATGGGAACCGGACGTCGTACGACAAGGCTTCCATGAAGCGATTGGCGTCGATGTACTGCTGCGGTTCGTAGTCACGAATCCGCTTCTTCAGCTCGTCGTACATCGAGTCGACAGCTTTGACAACTTCCTGGTGCGACTCGTAAGTCGAGAACGACCCCTTCTGCGAACGCTTCTGGAAACCAGAGTCGATTGCTTTGCGGTAAGGTTCGTAAACCATCGAGGTCAGAATGAACGGCCAGTGCAGTTCGCCAGTGACCGGATCGATCTGGTCATCGTTCAAACGCTTCGGAGCGCGCTGAGCGTTGATGCGGAAGATCTGCTCGCTGGTAACCTTCGGGCCCGCTTGTTCAGCGCGGAAGGCATCGTTGCGGCGACGCATGTCGAACCAGACTTCCTGGGCGCGGTTGCGGTTTTCGATGTAGGCCGCGTTCGCCTCCTCCTGGTTAATATTGGCACGCGACGTTTCGAGGTTGTACATACCCTGCGAACGAATCACGTCGGCCAAACCACGCTGGTAGCCTTCTTCAGCAGTCGAAGCGTGGTAGCTGTAGCCACCCCAAGGACCGCCCCATTGTGCATAGCAGGAACTGGCGAGTAGCGGCATTACAAGGGCCGCTAGAAGTGATCTTGAGACCATGACTCTTTCCATCGTTGCAGGAAGCTGTAAGGAAACCCCATCGGAACCTTGGTTTCGTGGGAATGTATTTATACTTTGGTAATCCTACCCCAGTAAAAATGATAGTTAAGTCAGAAATCGGATGCCAAGAAAAACAGACGAATCCGCCGGTAAAGCAATGCCGACATTCCTGAAGGTTTTCGTTTTGATTGCGGTGGCTTTGGCCATTCCGATCATCCCCTTCGTGATCTGGGGGCACGATATCGAACAGGCAGCCGCCGCATGGGAGGAAACCCAGACCAGTCCTGGACTTATGGCGATGGTGCTGTTCCTGCTATTGTCTCTCGACGTGTTCCTTCCGGTCCCTTCAAGCCTGGTAAACACCCTCGCTGGAGCCAAGTTAGGCCTGCTTGCCGGCGGCGCGGTCTGCTTTGCAGGCCTTACCGTGGGAGCCGCGTTTGGGTTTGGCCTCGCTAAATTGGCGGGGCCGGCACTGCAAAGGCGTTGGATGGCAGAAGAGGACGTCCGAAACCTCCAGAAATTTGCAAATGACTGGGGAGTGGTCACTTTGGTCGTGACCCGTGCGCTGCCCATCCTGGCCGAGGCCGCCGTCGTCCTCCTAGGTGTCCAGGGGCTTTCGTGGCGTAAGTTCTGGCCGCCCGTCCTGTTGGCCAATGCCGGCATCTCAGTCGCCTACGCTGCCTTCGGCCAGGTTGCCGCGGAACAGGAATGGCTGGTGATCGCACTGGCCATCTCGGCTGGCCTGCCTTTACTGCTTACCTTCTTCGCCCGGCGTTGGTTGCAGTCGCAGCGAACCGAAGAAGTGATTTAGCAAGAAAAAGCGAAGCGGATTTCACCATGCCCCGATGCTGCGAGCAGCACGCGATGAAATCCGCTTTCGCTCTTGGTCTGATTAACGCGTTTCGCCCGGCAATTTGCGAGGGAAAGGCGAGCTTTCGACAGGCGGCAACGGCTCGCCTGTTTCTTCCAGCCAACCTTGGCGTTCTTCTTCCGAAGCGTAATAGCGAAGCCAGGTTTCCGGGTCGCCATCGGGCTCGGCACAGTTGAAGTAGATGCAATGGCTCGTCAGGTCGACCATCTTCTCTTGCGAGGGCAGGATGTCTCGCACCACCAGGCGATACAGTTGGGCATCGCTCAGATGATCGGTGAAATCGAGGTAGATGCGACGCGAGGCGAGCTTGTCGATCATGTCCCAGAGGACTTCGTGCAGTTCATCCGCCGAGAGTTGATCGGCTCGGGGAGGAGCAAGGCTCGGGCTGAACCACTGCGAGATCGGCAGTACAGGGGCACGTTCCCAGGCGAGAATCGCACTCAGAAACTCGTTTTCGACGCGAATGGGTACGCGACCGCTGTCGAGAATCTTCATCGATTCGTCGAAGAACGGCTCCAACTCGTCACGCAGCTTGGCGTTCAAGAGTAGCTGTTCTACGTCCTCGGGATGGGGGCGACGAAACCTGACCACTGCTGGCTAACTTTCCGAAAAAGACGCGAAGCACGGCGTTGCAAAAACGAAACGTGCGTTTCCGATGACTGTTTAAATGACTCTATCAACAATCGATCTCGCTTCAAGATTTTGAGCTGCGTCTGACCGGTAGAAAAAATGCAGAAATAGGCCAGAAGCGATTGCGACCGTTACAAACGGAAAAGCTTGCCGGGAATTTTGGAGATAATCGGCGCAAGCGGACCACATAGCCCAAAAATCAAGCTAGGAATTGGCGGAATAAATAAAGCAAAAAGGGCGCTGCACCGAAGATGCATCCGCCCTGTAGGTCCTGCGCTTTTTAAGAATCAACCGCGATTTATTCGCTGTCTTTGGAGAAACGACGCTCAACGTCGGTAATCTTGTCGACCCGTCGCTGGTGGCGGCCTTTTTCAAATTCGGTCGTGATCCACAGTTCGACCATGCGGTCGATCAGCCGTTCCCCCAGCAGGTCAGCCGAGAGGCACATGACGTTCACGTTGTTGTGGCGGCGGCTCATCTCGGCGGTCAGATCGTCGTGACAGGTCGCGGCTCGGACGCCTGGGAACTTGTTGGCGGTGATCGCCATCCCGATGCCCGATCCACAGATCAGAATGCCCCGATCCACGGCGCCGTCGACAATCTTTTCGCTGACGGCGGTGGCGATATCGGGGTAGTCGATGCTATTGCAATCGTGGGCTCCGCAGTCGACCGCCTCGTGCCCCAGTCTCTTCAGGAGCTCGATGATCTTCGCTTTGACCTCGTAGCCACGATGATCACTTCCGATTGCGATTTTCATGTTTGTCACATTCTGACATGCGATAAAAACCACCGTTTGCGGCCGCAGGAGGTACGACCGTCGACGTTGGCAGGATAAGACTAGGAGGGCAGAAGGCTGTCCAGGTCCAGATCTTTGACGCGGAGTTTGATCTCCGATTCGATCTGTTCCAGGCACTGGCGATATACGTCTTCCGAACCGCCAATTGGATCGGCAATGTCACGACCGTCGCAGCTCAGCGTTTGCACGCGATCTCGGGCATCAGGCCAGCGGGCCAAAATCGCGTCACGATGGCCAGCGGTCATGGTCAGGATCAAATCGGCCTGTTCCACAAGGCGATCGCTCAGCGGTTGGCTGGCATGCGGAGCCAGGTCGAGGCTTCGCTCGGAAAGGATATGGATCGCTTCCGGGGCGGCACGTCCGCCAGGATAGGCGGCAATCCCAGCCGAAGCGACCAGAATACCCTTCTGATCGAGCTGATCGATGGTGGTTCCGACCTTATCCGCCAGATGTTTCTGCATGATGACTTCCGCCATCGGGCTGCGGCAGGTATTGCCGGTGCAAACGAATAGGACAAAGTAGCTGCTAAGGTGATTCAAAACACTCTCCGAAACGACACCTTGACGTAACATCTGGAAGTGGTTGCCTTCCACTTTGACGACGCTGGAAGGTTGCCCATACCGGCACTTTCCATCGTCCAAAATCAATCCTACCCGATCACCAAGGGCTTCCACGACCTCTTTTCCGTGAATCGCGTCGGGTGTGCCCGACAGATTTGCACTGGTCAAAGCGAGCGGTCCCGGCAGGAAATGCATCACTTCCGAGATCAAATCGTGTGCCGGGACGCGAAGCCCGACAAATCCACTGGGTGATACCGCTTGCTGTACCTCTGGCGAAAACTGCGACACGACCGAGCCTTCATCGCATGGCATCACCAGCGTCACCGGACCTGGCCAACAGCGTCGCGTTAATCGTGCCATCAGGGGCGTAGCGTTTGGCACATAGTCCCACAGCGTGTCAGCACCCGGGACACAAAGGCTGAACGGGTTGGTTTCGGGGCGACCCTTGGCATGCCGCAGATCATGCACCGCTTGTGGATTCAGTGCGGAAACGGCCAGCCCATAGACGGTTTCGGTCGGAAACGCCACGATTTCGCCCTCGACCAAGGCCTGAACGGCACGATGGACGACATCTCGGCGATCATCAGCGGTTTTGACTTCGATAACTTTGGCGGGCACGAACCGGTTCCAGGATGGTCTTCAGGTGTCTAAAAGCTGTTTTCAGTACTTGTTATCTATTCCGGTTTCATTCCGAGAAAAGATCGTCGAGGCTAAATCAGTCCCCTTAGATCCTATAAATCGGCACACGAGCGAGGGATGTTTCCTCTCTCTGCTGAAAACTGAACCTTAGAAACTGAAAACCCTTTCCGCGAGGCATTCACAGAAGTTATTATTTTCAAAGAGGTTACTATACGAAATGGGGGGATCGCCTCACAAGTCGTTTCCCAAGTCGATCTACCCTTAAACATACTGTACCGTGATATTCTTTGCCCCTGACTCCTCCCGGTTCCTCGCTTTTCGGTCGCTGATCTGGTGCGCCCTGCTGGGGCTGCCTGGGTTGGCAGGCTGCATGCCCGCCGCTGGGCCATCCACCGAACCGGAAGTCGTCTGGGGCCGACGGGGCGTTTCAGACGGTTTATTTGAAAAGCCGAGGGCTGTCGCGATTAGCCCGGACGACGAACTTTACATCGTCGACATGACAGCCCGGATTCAGGTCTTCGACCTCGATGGCAAGTTTCTGCGATCGTGGCAGATCCCTGAATTCTACAAGGGACGCCCCTCAGGGCTATCCTTCGACAACAAAGGCAACCTGTTGGTCGCTGATACCCATTACAACCGCATGCTGGTTTACACGCCCGATGGCAAGCGGCTCGACGAGCAAACCATTGGGGGTGTCGAAGGCTCGCAGCCCGGCGAGTTTGGGTTCGTCACCGAGGCGGTTCAAGACTCGCAGGGAAACTACTACATCTCGGAGTATGGCCAGCACGATCGCGTGCAGAAGTTCGACTCGGAAGGGAACTTTCTTTACCAGTGGGGTGGCCATGGAAGCGAACCAGGGCAGTTTATCCGGCCTCAGAATATGGTCATCGACGAGCATGACCACATCTGGGTCGCCGATGCCTGTAATCACCGAATCCAGGTCTTCGACGCGACTGGCGACGATGCCAAGTTGATCAAGATTTGGGGCATGCATGGCACCGAGCCTGGCGAGTTGGGGTATCCCTACGATCTTGTCCTCGACGGGGAAGGACATTTGTACGTGGTCGAATACAGTAATCACCGGGTGCAGAAGTTTGATCTGGATGGAAATTCGCTCGGGACATGGGGCTCTTCCGGGCATGACCCAGGCCAATTGAACAGTCCGTGGGCCTTGACTCGCGACCGCTACGGCCGCATCCATGTGATCGATTCCGAGAATCACCGAGTCCAGCGGATTCGACTCTAGCGGAAGTCCGGCGAACCTCTTGTTCGCCGCGAAGGTCTCTCGCAGGGGGAATGATCCCCCAATCCAACCAAGGAGACCGAAAGATGCACCGCGAGTCGTTGTATTACGACTACGTTTACGTTATCCACGACTTTCTGACCCCGGATCAGTGCGCGCAGTACATTGCGATGGCGGAAAGCGAAGGCTTTGTCGATGCGCCGATCACGACCTCGGAAGGCGTCGAGATCCGGAAAGATGTTCGCAACAACCTGCGTGTCATGATCGATCGTCCAGAAGTGGCCGACGAACTTCGGCAGGGGGCGAAACCGTGGGCAATTGATCCTTGGCGGGGACGAACTGCGATCGGGCTCAATGAACGGCTCCGGTTCTACAAGTATGAACCAGGGCAAGCGTTCGCACCGCACTTCGATGGCCGCTACCGTCGCAGCGAAACCGAAAAGAGCGACTTCACGTTGCTCGTTTATCTGAACGACGACTTTGCAGGGGGCGCCACGCGGTTCTTCAAGCCTGAAACCTTTCGCGTTGTGCCACGTACTGGTTCGGCTTTGTTCTTTCACCATCCGCAGCTTCACGAAGGCGAGGTGATCGAGTCCGGCACCAAGTATGTTCTGCGGAGCGATGTGATGTATCGCAGTACGCTGCCCGAGAGTGCTTAGGGCGGGAAAAGAAAAAGGGGATGAGTCCATCTCATCTCGCGAGTTAAGGCGGCTCGCGTTTTCGTGCCAGGCACAAAATTGGACTCATCCCCTTTTAAGCGGATGCCAGGGAAGGTCGGCGAGTCCCTGGTCTTTTGTTGCGGCAATGTGAGTCTGTACGATATTGCGCTATCCCCACTATAGCCGAGAAAACGTGGGTGAAACGTGTTATCTAAATTTGGTCGAAGTTCTTCAATTTCGAAAAACGAGTTCTAACTCTGCAAATCGCAATTGGTTTCGCCACGTTTTAGAAAGATCGGCCGGTCTTGATGGCTGCGGAAAGTGTGATTCCTTTGGGGAGTGGCGGCGTTGTGCGATTGGGGGTGCGGTGATTTTCAGATTCTCGTGATCGAAAATATGGGCATGCCACTTCAAAACCGTTACCATGTAAGGACTTCTCGTAACGGCAGGCGGAGATATAGTCTTTCCGCATGACTTCTCGTCTCAGAGACCAACCCCCGACCGGAGACTAACCTCCACATGTTTGGCGTCGATGTCGCGTTCAACAAGCCGTGGTACTTGCTGCTGTTGGCGGGCCTCCCACTGCTGTGGTACTTCAGCTTCCGCAGTATTTCGGGCCTGGGGCGTGTGCGTCGATTCTTCGCGTTGGGATTGCGTTCGCTCGTCTTCGTGCTGCTGGTCTTCTGCCTCGCCGAGATTCAGCTTCGCCATACCAGCGAACGGGTCACCGTCATCTATGTGCTCGATCAGTCCGAGAGCATCCCGCGTGATAAACGTGCCGCCATGGTGCAGTACGTGGTGAAGGATGTCGTTGAACATCGCAACGCCGCGCGAGGCGATCGCGCTGGCGTGGTGGTCTTTGGCCGAGAAGCCGCCATCGAAGTTCCTCCGTACGACGATTCGCTGCCGATCCAGCAAGGCCGGCTCGAAGCGATGATGCAAGTACGTTCCGATGCGACCAATCTGGAAGGGGCTTTGAAGCTGGCCCAAGCTTCCTTTTCGGAAGACACCGCCAAGCGAATCGTGATCGTCACCGACGGCAACGAAACCCTCGGCGACTCGCAAAACATTGCTCGTCAGCTTTCTGAAAATGGTATCGGGATCGACGTGGTCCCGGTGGCGCTTTCCAGCCGAGCAGAAGTCGCGGTCGAGAAGATCACCTTGCCCAGCGATATCCGCAAGGGGCAGCCAGTTCAGGTCAACGTTGTGCTGAACAACATGACTGAAGCGACTACCGAAGATGATGGCAAGGTCAAAGGCAAAGTGATTGTCGTGCGAAAGCATGGCAAACGCGAAGACGTGCTGATCGAACAGCCTATGGAGCTTGAGCCGGGCAAGAAGGTGCTGACCTTCGAGCACGCGATCGACGAGCCTGATTTCTACACCTACGAAGCCCGCTTCGTGCCAGACGATCGCCTCGACGATTCGATGGCTCAAAATAACCTGGCGACCGCTTTCGCTCATGTGCGCGGCGAAGGAAGCGTGCTGATTATCGAAGATTGGGAGAACGTCGGCGACTTCGATTTTCTGATCGAACGACTCCGGGCCAATAACATCAATGTCGAAACGATGCCCAGCAACGGGCTGTTTACCTCGCTGGCCGAACTGCAGCGATACGACTGCGTGATCATGGCGGACGTGCCTCGCGCCAGTGGGGGCGGGGCAGGCGATATCTCTAGTTTCAGCGACCAGCAAATTGAAATGCTGGTGCGAAACACGCAGCAGATGGGCTGTGGTTTGCTGATGATTGGCGGGCCTCGTTCGTTTGGGGCGGGTGGCTGGTCGAATACCGAGTTGGAAAAGGCCATGCCGGTCGATTTCAACATCAAAGACGCCAAGGTGGTACCGGTCGGTGCCCTGGTGATGATGATGCACGCCTCGGAACTGGCCCAAGGCAATTACTGGCAGAAGGTGGTGGCCCGGGAAGCACTCAAGGCATTAGGCCCGCAAGACTACTGCGGTCTGATCCATTGGAGCGGAACCGATCAATGGATGTGGGGCGTGCCGGATGGCTTGCTTCCGGTCGGACCAAATCGCAATCAGATGGTCGCCAAGCTGAACCGCATGACCCCTGGCGACATGCCGCAGTTTGATCCGGCGATGCGAATGTCGTTGGCGGGCTTCAACGCAATCGATGCCCGCGGAGCGAATGTCTCGATTCGGCACATGATCGTGATCAGCGACGGTGATCCTTCGCCACCCAATCCGCAGACCGTTCGAGCTTTCATTCAGTCCGGCGTCAAAATTACCACAGTGGCCATCGGTACCCATGGCCCGGCCGGCAGTACGCCGCTGCGGCAATTGGCGGCTCAGACCGGTGGTAAATATTATGCGGTGACCGATCCGAAGGCGTTGCCACGTATCTATCAGCGCGAGGCCCGGCGCATTGCTCAGCCGCTGATCAAAGACAGCCCGGGTATGCTGCCGATTACCTACCCGCATGAAGTGCTGGAAGGGATCGATGGGTTTCCGTCGTTCGACGGCTACGTGATGACGACGCTCAAAGAGAATGCCCTGGTCGACGTTGGCATGGTGGCCCCCGTTCCACCAGAGCATCCCGAGAACGCGACCCTCTTGGCAACATGGACATATGGAGTCGGCCGTTCTGGTGTGCTGACCACCGATGCCGGCAAACGCTGGGCGAACAAGTGGACCGCCTGGGAAGGGTACGACAAGTTTTTCACCCAACTGGTCCGCTACTCGATGCGTCCGACCGACAGCCAAAGTAACTACACCGTCGCCAGTGAAGTGAAGGATGGCATGGTTCGCGTGGTGGTTACCGCGACCGACGAAGACGATCAATATTTGAACTTCCTGAAGTTCTCTGGGACCGCGATCGATCCGGACATGGAATCGAAAGACTTCCAGCTCGAACAGGTCGCCTCAGGGCGTTATATCGGGGAGTTTCCTGCGGACAGTTCGGGAAGTTACTTTCTATCGATCTTACCCAGTACCGGCGGAGCACCGATTCGTACCGGGGCGAATGTCCCCTACTCGGCGGAGTTTCGTCAACAACGGCTCAATTCAGCCTTGGTCGAAGGACTGGCATCGCTGACACCAACTGGCGGCGAGGCAGGTACGGTGATTGATGGCGACTTCGCGATTGGCCGCGTCGAAGAACTACTTGCCGTCGATACGTTTCGGCATACCCTTCCTAAGGCGATCAGCAGTCAGCATATATGGCCCATTTTGCTGGTATTGTGCGGACTGGTTTTCTTCGAGGATGTATTCGTCCGCCGAGTTACCATCGGAACCGAATGGGTTGGACATTCGTATCGATGGATGCATGCCAAGATTTTCGGTGCCCCGGAAACGGAAGGGGAAGAAGATCGGATGGAACGACTTCGGATGATCAAAGAGCGAGCCACCGCCGACTACGACGACCGCAAGGCGACGTCGCGGTTTGAAGTGGGGCTCGACCATGCCAATGGTCCTTCCGCGGTCGACGAAGAACTTGCCGCCAAAACGCCAACCAGCCAAGGGCCCCCCAAGAAGGCCCAGTCGATGAGCGAAACACCCGAAGAAGATTCGTACACCTCCCGATTGTTGAAGGCCAAGAAACAGGCCCGTAAGCGAACCGGTGGCAGTGGCGATGAAAATGAAGGAACCTAGTCGCCAGACTCGACAACGAATCTGATTTTTGAATTACGATGGACTAGGACGCAGCTCGCTGCCAGCTCCTTGAGAGATCACTACCCGAATCACACCCGAGAAAAAGTCGCAGCAAGGAAATCGCATGAGTGTCGCTGAATCGATGCAGCAGCAAGCCGACGAATTTCGTAATCGTTACCACGCCGTTAAAGACCAAATCCAAAAGGTGATCGTTGGTCACGACGATATCGTCCATGGAGTGCTCACCTGCTTGTTCGTTGGCGGTCACTGCTTGCTGGAAGGGGTGCCTGGTCTCGGTAAGACGTTGTTGATTCGGACCCTTTCCCAGGCCCTCGATCTCAACTTCAACCGCATTCAGTACACGCCTGACTTGATGCCGGCCGATATCCTTGGCACCAACATGGTGATGGAAACCCCGGAAGGCAAACGCGTGTTCGAGTTCCAAAAGGGACCGATCTTCACGCAGATCTGCCTGGCGGATGAAATCAACCGTGCCACGCCCAAGACGCAGTCCGCCATGCTTGAAACGATGCAGGAAGGATGCGTGACGGTGGCTGGCCATCGTTATGTGCTCGACAAACCGTTCTTCGTTCTGGCGACGCAAAACCCGATTGAACAAGAGGGTACCTACCCGCTGCCGGAAGCGCAGCTCGACCGCTTTTTGTTCAAGCTCGTTGTCGGGTATTCGACCGCTTCCGAGTTGGGAACGATCATCGATCGCACCACCAAGGGAACCAAGGTCGAAGCCGAGAAGGTGATGGATGGTTCCGAAATCTTGAAGTGGCAGCAGGTCATTCGCGAAGTGATTCTGGCGAAGCACGTTCAGGACTATATCGTCCGACTGACATTGGCGACCCATCCGGAAGGTCCGCTCGCACTGCCTATCACCAATCAATATCTGCGTTGGGGCTCCAGCCCGCGTGGTGCCCAGACGTTGGCACTGACCGCCAAGGTTCGAGCCTTGCTCGATGGCCGTTACAACGTCAGCTACGAAGACGTTCGCCGCGTGTTTCTGCCGGCGATGCGTCACCGCGTGGTCTTGAACTTCGAGGCCCAAGCCGAAGGACTCGATACCGATCACGTGTTGTTGGAACTGCTGGAGAAGGTGCCTGAAAAGGCGGACGACGCCGTACTCGCGTCGCCAGCCAACTAGACGTTTCCCCACCGATTGAATCTTTGTCAGGTAAGAAGCGTCGATGGCGAAAACAAACATCGTTTCCGATCTCCTTTCTCCCGAATTGCTGGCTCAGCTCGAACGCATGGAACTGGTCAGCCGGAAGATCTTTCGTGGACGCATGAAAGGGGAGCGTCGTAGCAAGCGGAAAGGGACCAGCGTCGAGTTCGCCGACTTTCGTCCCTATGTCGCCGGAGACGATCTGCGCTTCATCGACTGGAACATGTATGCCCGACTCGATCGCATGTTCCTCAAAATGTTTCTGGAAGAGGAAGATCTGCACTTCTATACGCTGATCGATGCCAGTACCTCGATGGAATTCGGATCGCCCAGCAAGCTGACGTACGCGAAGCAGTTGGCGGCGGCACTCGGTTTCGTTGGTTTGTGCCGGACCGACCGGGTGCGGATTGAAACCTTGGGAACATCGCTGCGCAAGCCAGGCCCGATTTTGCGAGGCCGTCAGAGCGTGTGGCGAATGCTTGACTACCTGAACGGGATCGAAGCAGGCGAGAACGTTCCGCTGTTGGAAGGTGCGAAGAACTTCTGTCTGCGGAATCAAGGCAAGGGCATCCTGGTGCTGGTAACCGACCTGATGGACAAGGCAGGCTTCGAGCCCGCTCTGCGTTTTCTGTCGACGCAGCAAATGGATGTCTACGTGATTCAAACCTTGGCACCGGTCGAATTGAATCCTGCCGAGCAGATCAAAGGAGACTTGAAACTGGTTGACTGCGAAGATGGCGACATCGCCGAGATCACGGTCAGCCGTCCACTGCTGGACCGCTACAAGCGAACGCTTGATGCGTTTGTCGATGGTGCCCGAACCTTCTGCTCGAAGCGTGGCATGGCCTATATGCTGGCGAACACCGAGATCCCGGTGAGCCACCTCGTTTCCAATTACATGCGGCAGCGAGGGCTCTTGCGATGACCAGCTTGTTTATCAATACCTTGGGGCCGCTCGGCTGGACGCTGCTGACGTTGGTGCCTCCAGCGATCATTGCTCTCTATTTCCTGAAGCTTCGACGTCAACCGCTGGAAGTTCCCAGCACGTTCCTTTGGAGCCGGACGATTGAAGACCTGCACGTGAACAGCTTGTGGCAGAAGATGCGGCAAAGTTTGCTGCTCCTTCTGCAACTGTTGTTCGTGCTGCTGTTGATCCTGGCGGTCCTTCGCCCAGGGATGGAAGGGGAACAGAAACTGGTTGGCGATCGCTTCGTATTTCTGATCGACAACTCGGCCAGCATGGGAAGTAAAGATGCCGAGGGGGACCAGTCGCGGCTCGATGAAGCTAAGGCCCGCGTGCTGGAAATGATCGACCAGATGGACAGCGGCGACGTCGGCATGGTCGTCACGTTTTCGGATCGGGCCAACGTCGTTCAGCAGTTCACCGACAACCAACGCGTACTGGCGAGTAAGGTTCGTTCGATCGAGGCGACCGAGCGAACGACCGATATCCTCGAAGCGTTGCGGGTCGCTTCCGGTTTGGCGAACCCCGGCCAGTCTTCATTTGAAGAAGGGGACATCCAGGTCGCCGAGGCGAAACCAGCGACCGCGTACATCTTGAGTGACGGACGCTTCCAGACGATCACCGACTTCTCGTTCGGCAACTTGCAGCCGGTCTATATTCCGCTGGGAACCGAGGCCTCGAGCAACGTTGGCATTTTGGCCTTCAGCACGCAGCGGAACCCGGACAAAGACGATCAACTGCAAGTCTTCTGCCGGATCGCTCGCTTTGGCTCCGAGCCGAGCGAAGTCACCGCGAACTTGTATTTCAACAACGAACTCCTCGACGTCGCGCGAATCGCCCTCGATCCTGACGATGGCACCGGCGGTGCCCAGTTCGATTTGGGAAGCCTCGATGTCGGACAGCTACGTTTAGAGATCGAGCACGACGATGTCTTCCCAGCCGACAACATTGCCTACGCCGCAATCAACCCGCCGGAACGAGCCCAGGTGCTAATCGTTTCGGAAGGAAACGATTACCTGCGATTTGCTCTGGCCACCGGAGAAATTCGCCGGATCGCCGATGTGAAGATCGTTTCGCCGGAGTACCTCAATGGAGAGGACTATCCGAAAGAAGCGGCCAGTGGTCGGTTTGATCTGATTGTCTACGACAACTGCGTTCCGAAGGTGATGCCCGAAGCGAATACCGTTTTCTTCGGCGGCAAGCCTCCGATCGACGAATGGGTCTTCCAAGAAGAGCAGGTCTTGCCGCAGGTCATCGACGTCGCCCAGAGTCATCCGGTGATGAACTTCGTGAACCTGGGAAACGTTTCGATCTACAAGGCAAACCCGATCGAAGCTCCGCCAGGGGCGACCGTGCTGATTGAGTCCGATCAGGGAGCCCTCATGACGATCGCACCTCGCAAGAGCTTTGAAGACGCGGTCCTCGGGTTCAGCTTTCTGGTCACCGAAGAGGATAAAACCTTCTTCAATACCGAGTGGACCAAGCGGCTCAGTTTCCCGGTCTTCATCAAGAATCTCGTCGAGTACCTCGGTGGAGTCCGAAGTGGCCAAGGCGAGATGAGTATCCGCCCTGGCGAGAACTACACGTTCCGTTCCAGTGGCTTTGCATCGGAAGTGCACATTCGCCCACCTTCCGGCCGCGTACGAACGATCGTGCCGACGGCCGACAACTTGTTCAGCTTCGGCGAGACCGATCAACTCGGCACTTATGAAGTTCGCGAAGGAAGTTCCGACGAAGTGTCGCGTTACTTCTCGGTGAACATCTTCGACGCCGAAGAGAGCGAAATTCAGCCGAAGCTCGAAATCGAAACCCAGTGGGAAACGATCCAAGGGCAAGAGACCTGGCTGCCGATGCGGCAAGAGTATTGGAAGTGGCTGGTTGTGCTCGCACTGATCGTGCTGCTGATCGAATGGTACATCTACAACCGCCGCGTCTACATTTAATCGGCTTAGTCGTAGAGGCGGAACAGACGCTTCAGGGCATCCAGCAAGCCGCCTGGGGCGCCGCTTTCCATGTCGTCGCGAAGCGATTCGAGCGGCGGGTGCAGCAGCTTGTTGACCAGGCGATCGAAAGAGCGTTCGATCTCGTTCTGAACCTTTGGATCGAGATCGGTCATCTTGTTCATCAGACGACGAAGTTCGTCTTGCTTGATTTCGTCGGCAGCTTGCTTAAGCCGCTTGATGGTTGGGCCAGTCGCACGGTGGTGTAAATCCGCCATGAACTTGGAGGTCTCGACTTCGACAATCTTCTCGGCCTTGGGCCATTCCAGTTCGCGTGCCTTGCGGTTCTTCTCGCACGCTTTCTGGAGATCGTCGATCGAGAACAGATAGACCCCGACGCAAGTCCCGATCTTCGGATCGAAGTCGCGGGGAATCGCCAGGTCCAAAATGAACATCGCCTTTTGAAACCGCTTGGTTTCGACTTCCAGGAACTGATCGTAGGTCATGATCGGCTCGGTGGCCCCGGTCGTGCTGATGACGACATCGGCCCGCACGAGTTGCCGAACCAGTTCGGTCCAAGGAAACGCTTCGGCGTTGAAGGCTTCGGCCAGCTTCTGACCCCGTTCCAGGTTTCGATTCACCACGCTGAAGTCGCGAACGCCCATGTCGCGGAGATAGTTCAACGTTTCCTCCCCCATCTCGCCAGCACCGATGATCAATACCTTCTTGTCGTCGAATCGGTCGAAGATGCTCGAGGCGAACTCTCCTACGGCGACGCTCGGAATGCTTACCCGTTTCTGATGGATGTTGGTCTCGTTGTGGACCCGTTTGGCGACGTGGATGGCTGCCTGAAAGATGCTGTGGGTCAGCGTTCCGGCACAATCGGCATCGGTCGCCATCTCGTAGGCCTGTTTGACCTGCGACAGGATCTGAGCTTCTCCGACCACCATGCTGTCCAAGCTGGCCGCGACGGTAAACAGGTGCCGGACGACATCCTCGCCAGTTCGCTCCAGGACATTGTCGAAGATAGCTTCCGACTCAAGCTGATGAAACTGAGCCAGGAAATCGACCATCTCGTGATGCGATGGAAACCGAGTCGGATCGACCGAAGCGGTATACAACTCCGTCCGGTTACAGGTCGACAGGATCACCGATTCGGTGTCGGGGAAGTGTTCCCGCAACATCAGCATCGCTTTGCGGGCTTGCTCTGGCGTAAATGCCAGACGCTCGCGAACTTCGACATTCGCGTTGTGGTGGCTGCAGCCAATCATGTGGAGCTTCATTGGAAGAGGCTCCTTGGCGAGTCGACTCCCTGCGATACCTCAGAGGTGTCGTCTTTCTCGGTGGTCGTTTCGCTGTTGCGGGCATGCTGCGAGGGACCGAACAAGATCAGACCCAGTACCAAGGCCAGGAACATGAAGTTCGCCATCGTCAGGTAGGCCACCTTCTGACCTCGACGAGCCGGACGATAAACCAGCTCGAAGATCATGGCGGCGACCAGCCACGAAAACAGGATCGCGGAACTCCAGATCACTGGATCGGTCCACGGAAAACTATTGTGGTTCAGTTTCAACAGGATGCCAGCGAAGAGCCCCCCAGCCAGTAAACACGTCGAGATCACCAAGGCCCGGCGGTTGGTCATTTCCAGCCATTCGAGGCTCGGCAGCTTGAAACCTTCGGTCGACAGCATCTTGTGCTTCAGCCGATACGATTGGATCAGGTACATGATGCCGGTGACAAAGCCCAGCATCACGATCACCGTCCCCGCGAGCAGGGCTGTGCCGTGGATAACTCCCCAGGTTTCCGCGGAAGTGGTCGTCGAAAAAGGTGCGACCCGGTCCATTAGATAGGCGACACCGACCAGCAGCAGTACCAACGGCAACAAGAACAGGCCGAGGGAGGTACCTGGTTGAGAGAACGCGGCGATCACGTAGAGCGAAACCAGAACCCAGGCCGCCATCAGGCACCACTGATGCCATGACGAAATGGGTCCCGATTGGATGACACCTTGTTGTTCAC
Organism: Bremerella cremea; assembly: GCF_039541315.1. GTDB lineage: Bacteria > Planctomycetota > Planctomycetia > Pirellulales > Pirellulaceae > Bremerella > Bremerella cremea. The sequence continues at coordinate 534,285 of NZ_BAABFZ010000004.1, forward strand.
CCACCAGGTAGAACGTGTGAGCCGCCAGGCCCAGCACCGCGAATCCCAGTGAGAGGACTGCCCGGGAGCGAGCCCTGACAAATATCCGCGCAATCTCGAGCCCCAGTGTAATGGCATAACTGGCGGCGAATATCAGCAGCGTGATCCCAGATAGCATGACCGTTTCAATCGGACCTTCGCGAAGAGAAGGGGACTCGTTCCTCGTTAGTGGGATCGGTTGGATAGGCCGGAAGCTTCATCGCAATGAAGGCCTTCGTCCCGGCTTCCTGGAAAGGTGGGTAATGTCGACTCACTTATTTTAGTTGTGAGGGCCCGCTAAGGGTAACTCCCCCTCGTCATGGTCGGGGGCGGAATCCAGGGCAAAGAAGGACATTTCGCCCGAAACCAGCCGATTCGGACCGCTTTCACGAGGGGGCAAAACTTCTTATAGTAGGCGTTTACGCTCTAGACTCGGGGTTCTTTCATGCGCCCGACACCTAGGGTTTGCCAATTGAATCTCGCATCCCACGTTCGTCGCCGACGGGTTTCTTTCGGGTCGGCCACCCCCTACTGTGACGTGGGCCAATCGTTTTCGACCGCAGGATATTGAATGAAAACGCTCATTAAGAATGCCACGGTGATTTTGCCGGATGGACCTCAGAAGACTTCCGTCCTGATCGACGGAGCTCAGATTGCCGAGATCGATCCGGCCGAATCGGTGAAGGTGGACGAAACGGTGTACGCCTACGGCATGACGCTGATGCCGGGTGTGATCGACGCCCACGTTCATATGCGAGATCCGGGCCTGACCAGCAAAGAAGACCTGCGCAGTGGTAGCCGGGCATGTGCCAAGGGTGGGATTACCACCTTTCTGGAAATGCCGAATACCAATCCAGCGACCGTTTCCCAAAAGCTGCTGGAAGAGAAGCTGACCCTGGCGGCCAACAAAAGTATCGTCAACTACGGTTTCTTTGTTGGTGCGACCCTGAACAACATCGACGAGTTGAAGAAGGCGACCCGCACCCCAGGGATTAAGATCTACATGGGGAGCAGCACCGGCGATATGGCTTTGACCGATCCTGGCCTGCTGGAAGCGATCTTTGCCGAAACCAAGCTGCCGATCGCCGTCCATGCCGAAGACGAATCGATCATCGAAAAGATGAAACTGGAATGTGCCGGAACACGCAATGTGATCGACCATACCAGGATTCGCAGCGTCGAAGCGGAAGTTGCGTCGGTGAAGAAGGCCTGCGCGTTGGCTCGTGAATACAAGCATCGTTTGCACATCTGCCACGTCAGCAGTGGTGCCTCGGTCGACATCTTTGAGGACCATGGCGATGTGATCACGGCGGAAGTCTCGCCGCATCACTTGTTCCTGAACGTGGACGACTATTTGAACATGGGCACGCTGGCCCAGATGAATCCTTCGCTGAAGACGAAGGAGGACAATGAAGCGTTGTTCCAGGCCCTGCTGGACGACAAGATCCAGATCGTTGCCACCGATCACGCCCCGCATACCTGGGAAGAAAAGTGTGCGAAATACCCTGATTCGCCGAGCGGTGTTCCAGGCGTCGATACTGCCTTGCCGTTGATGCTGGACATGGTTGCCAAAGATAAGTGCACCCTGGAAGACGTTGTGCACTGGATGTGCGAAGGTCCTGCCCTGGTGTGGGACATCTTGGAAAAAGGCCGCATCGAAGTTGGTTACGATGCCGACCTGGTGCTGGTCGACATGAACAAGACTCAGGTCATTCGTGGTCCGCACATGGAAACGAAGTGCCGCTGGACCCCGTTCGAGGGTCGCGAAGTGACGGGCTGGCCGGTTCGGACTTGGGTTTGCGGTAAAGAAGTCTACCGCGACGGCAAGTTCGACGAGTCCCGCATGGGCGTCGAAGCAATGTTCGACCACAGCCGCGGCGGTTACTGGGAAGGTGTCGAGGACTAATCGACTCCTCTCAAGCGAATGCAAAATAAGGGCTCCGGCGACAATGTCGGAGCCTTTTTTATTGCCTGTGAACACGATCCACCAACGTACTAAGCCGTACCAAGCATGTCTCTAACAGAAGACTACCGAAAGCTGCTGGAGATCTGGCGTTCCAATTACGGACGCGAGCATGGATGGTACGTGGAATACGATGACGTGTGTGTGGCCAAACTCGTGGATTGTGAGTTCTTCGAGATGTTTTGGGACGCATACCGCGTTGTCCCGGTAACGAACGCTCTACGCGTGGAAGAGGCCGATCTGAAGGCCCCTGAGTTCTGGGAAGAGGTTGACCGGTTTCGCTATCGAAATCGCTTTACCGGCGACGTCGCGGAAGATGCCTTCGCCGCGGCAGATCCGTTGACCGAGACAGGCCAGCTGGTTGTGCGGGGCCTGTATTTCGACGTTCGCTCACCCAATCTCATCGATCGATGGATCAACTGGGCGTTGGGCGGAGAAAAGATCTAGCGGGCATTTCTGCCGCTAGACATCTTACAGATACATGCCCATGAAGCTGTCGCCCGATTCACTTTCGGCTTTGATCTTGGCGATCCGTTCTTCGGTCTTTTTCAGGTCACCGGCTTGGATGTAGCGATCGAATTCTACGGCGACACTCCGCTGGACTGTTTCCTGGAACCAGTGGACGATCGGTTCCGAGAGCCACGTGCAGGTCTCTTTCACCAATTCCACTTCCAGGTCGTTACCCCGAGTTTCCATGTCGTTTTCGTCGGTAATGACGGTGCCATGGAACTTGAACTGGATCATGCCGTCCTGCGGATGGTTCAGCAGGTGATAGGTGCACGTCGCGTTGTGCAGATAGTAAGTGTTGTGCGAGCCATGCTTCTCCATGGCCGACTTCACGCGAAGGCAATGCTGCTGGAACTTCGGCGAGGCATCCATCGGAATATCCATCCGATCGATCGAACGCAGCGGAAGACAGTCGAACTGGATTTCTACCCAACGTTCCATGTGGGCTCCTTCGCGAGTCTGGCAGGGAGAATCGTGCGGCGAAAGCTGTCGCCGCACGGCAAACCATCGTCAGGTTGCTTCAGCCCTTACTCTACCACAGAAGTGGTTTCTGTCGCAGCAGCTGGTTCTGGCTGTGGGGCTTCCAGACGCCAGGTCCCGACGAACCAGCCAGGGGTGACCGACAGGGATGAGATGCGAAGCGTGCCAGCGTCGGCCCATTCCCCTTCGAGCTTGATCCCTTCGCCGACAATCTCTGGCTTGAAGACCGCTTCAAACTTCTTGCGAAGGAAGGTCTTCGCCGTCAGGTCCAGCGGACCGAGGCGTTCCTGCGTAGGAAAGTCGACCACGACGTCGCCGGTACGAGTCAGCAGGGTGCCGTTCTCCCCCTTCTCGATCTTGTAGTCGGCGCTAATCGCGATGGTGCGATTCACTTCGTTATCGCCACGGGTGAACTGGCGACCGCGGATCCCAATTTTGACCGTGTCGTTATCGAAGACGACCTGGATGGGGCTCTTGTAGTCGAAGGTGATCGACCAAGGATCGGTCTCCTCAGTGATCTTCAGTTCGTCAGGAATCTCGGCGCCACGTTGGTCGAGGATCTCGACCAGGCGTTCGTCGGTCAGTTTGACGCCCGCCAGGAAGACTTCGCCATAGTTGTGGATGATCGATTCATGCAGCTTCAGCGTGAGGTCCGCTTCCTGGTCCTCGGCAGCAGGAGCTGGCGACGAAGCAGCCAGTTGCCCCTGACCAGAGTGCATCACTTCCAGATGCAAGGCATCCGCCGTGGTCGAAGCTTTCAGGTGATCTGGAAATTCGTCACGACCAATCAAAGCTCGGAACAGCTTTTCCTGCAGACGCGAATTGGCGTCGTGAACGAGATCTCTCGTTTCGTTATCAAAGCTGGCTTCGACCTTCGATTCGGTACGCTGCGAAGCGATGGCCTGAGCCTGCCCCTTTTGCTGATAGGCTCGCTTGGTGGCGATCTTCTGGATCAGCTTCAACTTGGCACAGATCGCGTCAAAGGTGGTCGTTGTCCAGGCCTGGGCCGTGGCTGGCTTGGCCGACAGACCGCTCTTATCGAAGATCAACTCTTTGGCGGCGGCGATCTTGCTGTAGCCGGTCGAGTAGATCGTGGCGGGACCGTTGACGCCAACGTTCTTCGAGGTGACTTCGCCTTCGAGTGTTAGTTCGATAATCGCCTTGGTTTCACTTGGAACCAGTTTCACGTCGACATTGCCCTGCATATGAGCGGTGCCGGTGACGTTGGTGCCCAAGATCACTTCACGAACCGGAGTTGTTTGATCGACCGGGCGGGCGATTCCACCGGCGATCAATTCGCGGGAAACCGAGGCATAAAGGTTCGGCTGATCGAGCTCCGAGCGAATCTGATCGATTAAATCAGGAACTTGATTGCCTTGTTCCAGCCAACCCAGGATTGGACCGATCACGTAGGCATCTTCGCTAGCCGACGTATCTTGGTATCGCTTGACCGCATCGGCCAGGGTTTTGAGCTGAATTTCGTACATCTTGGGGTACTGGTCGACCTGAGAGAAGTAGGCCAGGTTGATGTACTTGCGCAGGGCCTGACGGGCCGCCACGGTCTTTGGTTTGTCAAGACCGGCATACGATCCACGGTATTTCAGATAGATTTCTTCTAGCGTTCGCAGGTCCGGTTTTTCCGCGGAAAGCTGTGTCTGAAGATCGTCCCACCGCAGATAAGCCTTCCATGCCGCTTCGTTTTCGGAAGTCCCATTGGCGAGGAAATTCTCGAGAGTGGCGAGCTTCGACTCTAACGTCTTTTTGGCTGCAGCGACTTCCTCGGCCGATACGGGCTTGAACTTCGCTTGTGCATCGGTGACAGCCTGCGAGAGATCGCTGGCCGGAGCAGATTCCTGAGCGGAAGTTTCCGAGCTGAAAATCAGGAAACCTGAACCAAGAAATAGAAGACTAAGGGCTGCCGTGCGCCATGGATTGCAGATCATGATGTTCCTCATCCGTGCTGGAGGGGCCGTTTACGGGGTTCGCGGTCAGGGCAATCCACAAGATATACCGTTTAGGAGGTCTCGTGAAGCTTTCATGGGCGTCATTCCCCTGGAAAGATGCCCATTACGCAAAGATTTCGGAGCTGACACGTATTTCCTATAGTTCGCACCTTACCTGTGTTGGCATCCCGGCAAAGATCCGAGGAAATTGGATCTCTTGAGGCGGGAGGCTGAACTAGTAGATTGACTGCTACAACTGGCAGTTTTACCCTTACTTAATCGACTTTACCGGTAAAACCTGTTTCGACAGTGTAAACGCCGAAGTTTGTTCCCCCCAGCTTACTTTCCTCGAACCTCCCCGGGCTCCATGAACATGTCGCTTCGTACCCTATGCGTGCTGACCAACGTTTTGCTTTTCGCAAGTTGCTCGAGCATGGCATTGGCCGAATCTACCGAGCAGCAATGGCACGACAATTACTCGAGTGCCGTCAAAGCTGCGACCGCGGAAAAGAAGATGTTGCTGATTGTCTTTGATGATCAATCGGCGGCCGCCAAGCAATTCAAGCAGCAAACCTTGACCAGCCGGCGGGTCGCCGAGTTGCTGGCCAACTATGTCGTCGCTGATCTGGGCGTCGACGCTACCGTGACCGTCGACGAAAAGCCGACGCGTATTTTGAACCACGCTGCCTTTCAGTACATGTATGGCACCGGTGGTATCGCCATCGTCGACTACACCAACAATGACCCAACGCAGTTGGGACAGGTGGTCAGTCAGTTCAACTTCAAAGGAACGCATGGTCGAACCACGACCGAGATGGAAGTCATCCTGACGCTCCCTCCTGGTTCGCTCACCCAGCGAACACTGATCTACGCTGTGCGAATGCACCCCGAGAAGCCACGTAGCACCGGTGGTATGTTCCGTCGATTGCTGGCGTTGGAAACGTTCCGCCACAGTCGCAATCAGGCGAGCATGCAACTGCAAGGGCATCACCAGTGGGAATCGCGTTTCCACCAGATCAGCGCTCAACTGCCAGGCGGCCTGGTGCCAACGGAAGTGTGTGCCGAAAGCTGGCCAGGCCAGCGTCTGGAAGACGCCGCGATTGAATGCGTCCGAAGCTGGCGTCATTCGTCGGGTCACTGGTCAGCAGTCAGCGACGCCAACGTTTACTATGGCTACGACATGAAGCGTGGGCGTAACGGAATCTGGTACGCGACCGGCATCTTCGCTCGCAACCGCTAAGTATCAGGGCCAGAGCAGCCCACGATAATCAAAACCATCGACACGACCCGTGCGGAACTTACAACCGCACGGGTCGTGTTGTTTTTTCCCAACATCCCATGATGAAAAAACACCGCATGTTGCCTAACCGCGTGCTAAGTTTTCACGGCTTGTCATTCTGGGCAAGCTACGTCGGGAACTCCACGTCTGCGTTATGGATAGAGTCATGCGGTGGTCAACAAGCACGAAGCGAATGTTGCTCCTTGCAATCCTCTGGGTTGCAATCGCCGGCTCGGGGTGCGCTCAGATCAATGTGCCTCGGATCGACCCAACCGGACAGCGAATCTTCGCCCGCGGCGACTCGACATCAGTAGACTGCAACCTGGGTTGCTTCAATCAGCAGCCAGCTTTCCAGCAGCCTGCTCCCCTCTCGCCATGTCCCGCCCCTGGTGTCACACCGTTGACGCCGCTGCCAGAACCACCGAAAGACCTGGCCGAGGCTGAAGCCTTACAGCTTTCGCCATCGCGAGTGGTCGCTCCGGTTGGTACGGAAGTCGTGCTTGTCGCCGGTTTGAACCGTAAGCGTCACCTTCATGAAGCAGGCCGTCCGGTCAATTGGATTTTGTCGCGAGAGAGCGTCGGCTATATCACCGAAGTCGGTAAAGACTCGAACATGTTCGATCTGGTCTCGAACCGAAACTACGGTGTCCAGGGACCAGACTTTGCAACGAGCAGTACACTGCTGTGCGATAAGACTGTCGACCGCGGTACCGAGCTGCCCGGCGACGACGTGCGTGTGTTGCGTGGCCAAACTTGGATGTCGGTCAGTTCGGCCGCTCCTGGCGTCAGCCGTGTGACCGCTCTGGCACCGACCTTCGAAAATTGGCCCGCTCGTCAGCAAACCGCGACGATCTATTGGGTCGATGCGCAATGGCAGTTCCCGGCTCCCGTTGTGGTTCCGGCAGGTGATAAGGCTGTGCTCAGCACAACCGTCTTGCGACAAACGAACCGTCAGCCGGTGGCGGATTGGGAAGTAATGTACGAGGTGCTCGATGGCCCGGCCTCGGCATTTCTGATCAATGGCCGCACCGCCGAACAAGGTGTGCCGGTCAAGACGAAGACCAATGCCGATGGTTTCGCGACGGTCGAACTGGCTCCCCTTTCCAATCAACCCGGGACGGCCCAGGTTCGCGTGACGATCGTTCAGCCGAACCTTGACCCTGAAAGCAATGCCGAAAACCTGATGCTTGGTTCAGGCGTGACGACCGTGACCTGGAGTGCTCCGCAGCTTGCTGTCGACATGACCGGTCCACAAGTCGCCGAATTCAATGCCCAGGCGGTTTACAATATCAACGTCCAGAATGGTGGCGATGTGGCTGCTCGAAATACGATCGCTACGGTTGTCCTTCCCCCGGGATTGACCTACGAATCGAGCACGCCTGCCGCCCAGCAGGAAGGGAACCGACTTGTGTGGCAAATTGGTGATCTGGAAGCTCGAGGCTTCCGCCAGATCACCCTCAACACGCGAGTGAACCAGTCAGGATCGATCCAGAACTGTGTGACCGTCCAGGCCGAGCCTGGCCTGCAAAGCCAAGACTGTGTCGACACCCAGGTGATGGTCGATGCGATCTATCTCACCATGGAAGGCCCAGAAGCGGTCATCGTGGGTGAACCGGTCGAGTATGTCGTCACTATCCGAAACACGGGCGACCAGCCGCTCGTGGGCTTGAAGCTGGAAGACATCTTCGATCAAGGTCTTGTCTTCCCAGGTGAAACGAGCCCGATCGTCAACGATCTGGGGACCCTTGCGATTGGTCAGGCCGTAACGCGTCGGCTTTCCTTCCAGACCCAGACACCAGGCCGATATTGCCATCGCTTGACGGTGACTGCCAATGGTGTCCAAGGGAAGTCGTCGACGGCGTGCGTGTCGGTGAATCCACCTGCTCCAGAGCCTACTTTTACCTTAGAAATCCGAACCAAAGAGGTTCACGAAGTCGGTCAGGACGTGTTGTTCCAGGCCGTGCTGGTGAACACCGGTTCCACGCCGCTGACCAATGTCCGTGTCGAAGAGAGCGTCGACCCTGCCTTCCAGATTGTCGGCCGCACGAACCCGGCCCGCGACGTCGCCAACGGTGCCGTCTGGACGTTCGATCAGATCATGCCGAACCAGCGAGCGGTAGTCGAAGTGATGGTTCGCTCTGATCGGCCGATTGGATCAGCATGCAATACGGTCACCGCGACGACCGACCAAGGGGTAACCGAAAATGCTCGAGTCTGCACGCAGATCGTGCCTCAATCGGCCCCAACGGCAGAACCACCTCCGACGGTTGGCCAGCCAGGCCAAGGCAACCTGGGCGGCAACCAGCCGGTTACGGGGCAGTTGGAAGCGTCGCTTTCCGACCTGAACGAAGGTGTGCGAGCCGGTAGCAACATTCGCTATGTGCTGACGATCAAGAATGGTCGCAACGTCATCGACGAAAACGTTGCCATCACCTTGCGATTGGATGCCGGAATGCGGTTTTTGCAGCTGACCGGGCCAGTGAGTCCTCAGGTATCGCAGTCGCAAGATCTGCTGACGGTGGCCATTCAGCCGCTGCAAGTGATGCGTGTGGGTGAGCAGGTCAGCCTGACCTTCGATGTTCAAACGTCGACGCCTGGCAAGAAGACGATCCGGGCCGAAATACGAAGCCAGGAATCGCCGCAAGGCGTGGTCGCAGAGCAAAGCACGACCGTATACTAACGGACATGCCACGTTTCGCGATTCTGCATCATCGAACTCCGTCACACGCCTGCAAGCCGGATCACTACGATCTGCTGCTGGAAGATGGCGATGTATTGAAGACGTTCACGTTGTGGGAATTTCCCCTGGTGAACGAGCCAACTGACGCGATCCCTGACTTTGATCACCGAATGATGTACCTCGACTACGAGGGACCCATTTCAGGAGATCGTGGCGAAGTGACCCAGGCCGATCGTGGAAGTTTTGCCTGGGTGATTCGAGAAGCCAATCAGATCGAGGTCGAACTAGCGGGGGCAACGCTGGTTGGCCGCTTGATCATGCGGCTTCAAGATTCAGAAATGCCGGGGGCAGGAGAGGCCTCTTCGGCGACCGACTGATCGGTCTCGGTTTCCTGCTGGACTTCCTCGGCGGTCTTGATGGTCTCGCCAGAGAGCAGGATCTCGCCATCCTTCAGTTCCAATGCATCGATGCGAATCTCGCCATCGATTTCGCTACCGGAATCGGGAATGGTGATCAACGCGACTGGATCGCCATTGCGCTGCTGCCAGCGAATCGGGATGTCGGCCTTGTCGGCGTAGGTATCGATCTCAGTTAGCAATTGGCCAATGGGTATCGGCAACGAACCGGCAGTGACGTTATGAAGCTGAATGCCGACGACGTTCGCTTCTCCTTCCACCAGGAAGCAGTCGAGCGAAACCGCGAGAATCGAATTGAGCGACTGGCCGTTGTATTTGCAGCCAACCAGCAGCGTCTTGCCTTTCACGGCGACACGTGGGTCTTCGATGTATTCCGGCAGTAGTCCTGGAAACTTCTCTTTCAAGTCCGAAGCGAGCCAGCCATTGATTTGCTGATCGGTCAGACGCAACGACCAGCGACGCGGCTTTTTCACCTGATTGGTGAACGCAAAGACTTGCTCTTCCAGAATCTCGCCGGTTTCATCGGCGAGGGTCGGTTCGACATGCAGGGCCTGATCGTAGAACTCGGGGATGTGCTGGCTGGCGTTGTAAACCGAACCGGTCACCGCCGCGATAATTGCGACCGCTACCACAAAAACCACGATAAACGTCTTTTTGGACCGCGCCACCGTCGACCTGGGAAAGAGGGAGTTGGCCCCGCTGTTGGTTGGGGGCCACTGTCGGAATCGTAGGGACTTCCCAGGTCGGCGTCAATTTGAATCAGCAGCCGCTAGCAATCTGCGGGTTATTCGCCGGCAAACCGCAACAAAGCGTACTTCTTCTTGCCGCTTCGCAGCACCATGACCGTTTCACTGGCCAGGTCGGTCGTGCCAAGCATCTTGTCGGTCTCTTCGATGCGGCGATTATTGACGTAAGCCCCGCCCTGCGAGACGGTTCGGCGGGCATCTCCCTTGCTTTTGCAGAGGCCTGATTCGACCAATGCATCAACAATGTTCAATCCACCATCCGCTGCCAGGCGATCGCGACCCAGTTGCTGGCTCGGCACATCGGCGAAGATTTCGATCAACTGCTTGTCGCTGAGATTGTCGATTTCTCCTCCGAAAAAGATCTCGGTCGCCCGCTGGGCACTTTCGACGCCTGCCTTGCCGTGCACCAGTTCGGTCAGGGCCTCGGCCAGACGCTTCTGGCTTTCGCGCTTGTGAGGTTCGTCAACGCGAGCCTTATCAAGGGATTCGATCTCTTCGCGTTCCAGTTCCGTGAGGAAGCGGAGGCACTTCCCGGCGTCTTCGTCGGCGACGTTGATCCAGTATTGGTAGAAGGCATACGGGCTGGTCCGCTCGGCCGATAGCCAGATGGCGCCTGACTCGGTCTTGCCCATCTTGGTGCCGTCGCTCTTGGTCAGCAGTGGGCACGTCATACCGAACAACTGAGCCGAACGCATCCGTCGTCCCAGGTCGATCCCGGCGGTGATGTTGCCCCACTGATCGCTGCCGCCAATTTGCAGCGTGCAGCCCAGCTTGTCGTACAAGTGGACGAAGTCGTAGGCCTGGAGCAGCATGTAGCTGAATTCGGTGTAACTGAGCCCGGCGTCGTCACGCTCGAGACGCCCTTTCACCGAGTCCTTGGCCATCATCACGTTGACCGGGAAGTTCTTCCCGATATCACGAAGGAAGTCGAGGTAGCTGAAGCTTTGCATCCAGTCGAAGTTGTTCACCAGCACCGCGCCGCTGCCAGCTTCGTCGAAATCGAGAAACTGGTGCATCTGCGTTTTAATGGCGTCAACGTTGGCTCGCAGTTGGTCGACCGACAGCAGATTGCGCTCAGCACTCTTACCACTGGGATCGCCAATCATGCCGGTTGCACCACCGACCAGGGCAATTGGTTTATGGCCAGCGGCTTGAAACCGTCGCAGCAGCATCAGCGGGAGCATATGCCCGACGTGCAGCGACTCGGCGGTGGGATCGAAACCGGCATAGACGGTTCGAGACTGCTCGTTGAGCCAGGTAGCGAACGAGTCGTCACCGGTGGTTTGATTGATCAGGCCACGCCACGAGAGTTCTGCGTAAATGTCTTTCATCTGCCGAAAATCGCCGCCGTAAGAGAGTTATCGAAACCATTGGGAAAGGGGCATTTTATGAAAAATTGCCTCGTTTCACTACGGGACGACACCGAATCGGCGGCGACGGTTCAACTTCTTTCGGAAAGCAACCTTTGGGCAACCACCAGGTCGTCCTGGGTCGTAATTTTCAGGTTGTTTAACGAACCCTTCACGACCGTGATCGGGTGACCGAGGCGTTCGACCAGGCTGGCATCGTCCGTGGCAGGTTCGTCGCGGAACTTCTCGTAAGCCTCGAGAATCACCGGGCGTCGAAATACCTGGGGAGTTTGGGCTTCCCAAATTCCATCGCGAGGGACCGTTTCCGAGATGGTCCCTTCGGCAGAAACCCGCTTCAGCGTACCTGGAACTGGCAATGCCAGAATCGCCGCTCCGCTGGCGGCCGCTGCGTTGAAGACCGCATCGACCATCGCATTGTCGATCCCTGGCCGAGCGGCATCATGGATCGCGATAAAATGGCTCGAACTGTCGAGAGCGTCGATACCATTGGCGATCGAGTCGGTACGTGTTTCGCCGCCAAGCACGATTTGAACGCCAATCTCTTGGCAGACTTCGCCGAAGTTCTCGCGGAAATAAGCTTCGTCGTCAGCCGAGATCACCACGACCACGTCACTGACGTCTGGCCGAGCCGCGAACAGCCGGGCACTGTGAAGCCAGACCGGCTGACCGAGTAGCGAAACATAGACCTTTTTAAGCTCGCCGCCGCCAAAACGTGTGCTGCGACCGGCGGCGGGAAGAATGACACTGAACTTGATCAATGATGAGGTCCTTCGTAGGCGATAGGTAACCAGAGGCTACTTATCATATCGCATCATGATTTCGTCTGGGGGCACGTCGACGCCCGGGAAGTTTCCTTCCGCGACCATGCCCCCGACTTCCGAAACGCGACGGAAGTATCGATCGCTGGGGGCCGTCAGCAGAACCTTCCGCTTCAGATCGCGGCAAGCGATATCGGCGGCAGCTCGAACGGTTTCGTTCTCGTGCTTGGCGGCGTAAAGTGCAGTTGCCAGCATTGTCATCAGGTTCTGCACGTTCTGAGACAGATACGACATGCGGCACTGACGATCTGCCAGCTTCAGTTGATGCTTTCGCATCGTGCCGGAAATTTGCAGTGGCATATCCTGCAAATGATCGGCCGCGAACTGAGCGTGAGCCTTCAAGTTATCAGGCATCTGCGGAAACTTCGGTTTCGGTTTGCCCCCCATGTACTCCTTCATCATCCACGACGCGTAAGGAGCAATCACTCCCTTTAGCGCCCATGCATGAGCCGGGTTAAGTGGGTTTGGCTTCTTAATCCCAGCGGCATGCAATGCCTTGCCGATGGGTTCAAAGAACTGCGTACCATGCTTCTTCACCAGCGATTTGAAGAACGCCATTCCGAGCATCTCCCCTTCCCCTTCATAAATGCATGGGGCCAGGTACTCGTGGACGTTGTCGCCGAACATGTGACCATGCAGGAACGAACGTCCGCCGTGGGTCTTCATGAATAGCTCGATCGCGGCTTCCTTCTGCGACTCGCTACCGAAGATCTTGGCGATGATACACTCCATCTCGCCGCGGTACCCTTCGTCGATCAGCGTCGAACACCACGCCACCAGGGCGTCGGAGGCTACGATCATCCCGGCCAGCTTGCCGAGACGACGCTGGACCAGTTCCCGCTTGGCGATCGGTTCGCCGTACGTTTCGCGGAAGTGAACCCATGGGATCATGCTGGCCATCATCAACCGCATCGTCCCGGCGGCATTGGCACACAGGCTGATACGTCCGAGGTTCAAACCATGGTAGGCGATCGTCAGTCCGTTTCCTTTGCCGGGAACCAAGAGGTTTTCTTTCGGGACGCGGAAGTTGTTAAAGATGATGCCTTGGTTGTAGGTGTGCTTGAGCGCCCACAAACCGTACTTCCGCAATTGGAACTGATCGTTCTCTTCGTCCGGTAAATCGACCACCAGCACCGCAGGCACGTCGTCGATCAAGCAAACCACGCCGATCGTTCGTCCTGGAACAACATTGGTGATGAACAGCTTCTCGCCATTAAGCACGTACGAATCGCCATCGAGCCGAGCCGTCGTCTTGAGCGCCGTCAGGTCGGAACCTGCACAGGGCTCCGTCAACGCGAACGCCGAAAGACGTTCGCCGCTGGCCAGCTTCGGCAAGTAACGCTGCTTCTGCTCTTCGTTGCCGAAGGTACTCACCGGATCGACCGCGCCGATACAGCCATGCACCGAAGCCAGCCCGGCGAGGGTCGGATCAATCATCGCCATCTGGGTCAGAAAGGGCGCGAACGAGCGAAAGGGCGTGCCGCTACCGCCATACTTCTTGTCGACCAGCAGACCCCAGTAGCCCGCTTCACCAAGGGCTTTCAGGACTTCGTCGCGGATCTTACCTTTTTCGTCGGTGATCGTTTTGCTGTTGCGAAAACCTCGCACCACCTCCAGGCTGTCGTCCATCACCTTGCGGATCTCAGGAGGCGTTTCGAGTGGGTTCGACTCGAACAACTCGACCGGGATTCCTCGATCCCACACAGCACGGTGCGCCGGGCTATTGGCGGTTTGATATTGTGGCTGAAAGAGCTTTTCGACCTGGTCGTCGGCTGAGTCGATCGCGCCGGTTCGACGGGCCTCGTCCGCGCTCTTACCACCCAGCTTCAAAGCGGTTTCGGCAAAGGAAGTCTCTTGTTGTTCCGTCGCCGGAGTTTCTGGTGCGGTCGAGTTCGTTGTATCGCTGCTCATCGTTGCTGCTCCCGCCATGAGAAGTGGAGTGTTGTCTTAACGAGGAATATGCCCCCGTTAAATAGGCATCCAAGCTAATTAACTCTACGCTATGTTTTCGTTCAAGGCTCGCTCTGGGCGGAAAGTATTTGCCGCAAGTCCTAATTTAACAAAGGATTATGGCAACCAAGACCGCCACCAGGGACGCGACACCTGAGCGGGCTCGTACATCTGCTGGATTGTGGCATCGTAGTTCTTCAGGATTTCACACCGCCGCAAGCTGAGCTTGGGGGTCAGTTCGCCGCTGGCTGGTGTGAATCCTTGCCCCAGAACTGTGAAGGGCCCGACCTGTTCGTAGTCGGAACGATTGGCCAGTTGGCAGTCGAGAATGTCGCGGAACCACTGTCGTACGGTGGGATGCGCGAGCGCTTGTTGCTTCGAGAAAACCCATAGCCGAGCCTCTTGGATACGTTGGCGTAGCAGATCCGGGTTGGGCACGATCAAGGCAGACAGGCATTTGCGACCTTCGCCGCAGACCATGACCTGGGCGACCAGGGGATCGCTTCCAATGGCTATCTCGAGGGCTTCTGGATTCACGTTGCGGCCGGTTGAGAGGACGAGAATCTCTTTCTGACGACCGGTAATCCAAAGGAAGCCTTCGCCGTCGATCATGCCAAGATCGCCAGTCCGCAGCCACTCGCCATCCATGATTTGGCGCGTGGCTTCGTCGTTCTGGTAATAGCCCTGCATCACATGCGGTCCGCGGGTTTCGATCTCGCCAGCTTCGGTCGCGCGGACTTCGACGCCTTCCAGCGGCTTCCCAACACTGCCGGGGCGATGGGCTCCTTCGGTCGAAACGGTGATCACCGGCGACGACTCGGTCAGGCCGTAACCTTCCAGCAGCGAGATTTGCTGCTTCTCGAAAGCATCGATCACCCACTTCGCCAGCGGAGCACCCCCACTGGCACACATGCGGATCTCACCACCAAAGGCTTTCTTCAGCGAGCCGCGTTCGTCGAGCTTGCCACTCAGCTTCAAGCCTTCCACGACCTTCTGATAGAAGTATGGCACTCCGTTGATCAGCGTGGGCGTGGTGGCCTGACAGTCGCTTAAGATCGTTTCTCGCGAGAAGGCCAGCACTAACTGCGATCCGCGAGCGATCCAGGTATAGACGTCGCATGTCCGGGCATACAAATGGCTGAAGGGCAAAAAGCTGAGCCGTTTGTCGACCGGCTTTTCTTCGTAAGCATGCACAGTCGCTTGGGCGTCGAAGGCTAGATTTTGATGGCTGAGCATCACTCCCTTCGGCTCGCCGGTCGTCCCAGAGGTATAAACCAGCGTGCAGGTCGAGTTCGGATCGATGCGTGCAACACGGTCTTCCAGATGCTGTAGCACGTCATCGGTGCTTACCTTGGACGCGTCATCGGTTGAGAGAGACGAAAGCGTAATCGGTATCTCGCCAAAAACGGCAGCGAGTCGGTCGCGGAGTTGCGGTGTGGCGACGATGATCGACCTCGGCTGGCAATGCTGAATGGCTGAAACCATTTGATCGAGAGCCAGGTGCGTGTTGAGGGCCACATGCCAGACGCCCAGCATCATCATCGCCAGGTCGAAAGTGATCCACTCGCGACTGTTATCGCGGATTTGTACGGCTCGATCACCAGCGACGTAGAGTCCGGCTTCTTCCGAGCTGCGCACGATCGCGTAGACATCGTGCAGCAGATCTTCCCAGGTCGCCGACTGAAACGGAGCGTCTGCCGATTTACGATACCAGAGGGCAGGCAGATCGCGCCCTGCCCGAACCCGATGCAGAAACATCGCGGCAATCGAGCTGTTCTCGGCAAGCTCTTCCCTCGTATCCATCCGAGATCTCCGGGCTGGTTAGTCGAGACGCTCGAAGATGGTGGCAATGCCCTGACCGACACCAATGCACATCGTTGCCAGGCCATACTTTGCACCGCGTTCTTGCATCGCGTGCAGCAGCGTGGTGCTGATACGTGCTCCGGAACAACCTAGGGGATGCCCGATCGCGATGGCACCGCCATGCACGTTGACTTTCGATTCGTCCAAGCCGAGCCCGCGAATGCATGCCAACGACTGCGAGGCAAACGCTTCGTTCAGTTCTACAAGATCGATTTGATCGAGCGTCAACCCGGCTCGCTTCAATGCCTTCTGGGTTGCCGGAATCGGACCGGTGCCCATGACCGAAGGTTCGACGCCAGCCACGGCGGTTGCCACGACGCGAGCCATGGGCTTCAGACCCAGTCGCTTGGCCGAGGCATCCGATATCATCAACATGGCCGAGGCCCCGTCGTTGATCGGCGAGGCATTCCCAGCGGTCACCGTGCCACCATCGGGCATAAAGACGGGACGCAGCGCGGACAAGGCTTCCAGGCTGGTATCTGGTCGCACACATTGATCGACGGTCAGAAGTTGCCGGGCGCCTTCTTCTGTGCGGCCATGCGTCGGCACGATTTCGTTCTGGAACTTGCCGCTTTCGATTGCGGCCGCTGCTTTTTGATGACTGCCGAGGGCGAACTCGTCCTGGGCTTTTCGCGAAATACCTTGCGTTTGTGCCAGAAACTCCGCGGTGATCCCCATATGCAGCGCCGCTTCCGAAGTGTGGTGGTACAGCTTCGGATTGATGTCCAATGCGTGGTCCATCGGCACATGGGTCATGTGTTCGAGACCGCCGACGATCTGAACATCTTCGGCACCGGCCAGGATACTGTGGGCGGCCTGATTCAAGGCTTGCAGGCTGCTGCCGCAAAGCCGATTGATGGTCGCACCGGCGGCAGTCACGGGAAGCCCGGCCGTCAGGGCGATGATGCGGGCAACGTTCAAGCCTTGTTCGAGCGTTTGCTGCGTATTGCCAAACAGAACGTCTTCGATCTCGTTGGGATCGATGCCGGTTCGCTTCATCAAGGCTTCGACACAATGAACCGCCAGGTCGTCGCTTCGCACGTCGCGATAATAACCTCGCTCAGGATGAGCACGGCCAATCGGTGTTCGCACACAGTCAATGATTACGGCCTGATTCATGATGTTGCTTTCTATTATGACTTCGGCCACTGCCAGAACACTTGCGTCTTCCGGCAACGCACGAGGGGATGCATCGGTGAACTAGTTCGACGCTCGGTCGTAAAACTTGCTGTCGTTCTTCGCCATATCGAGCAGCATTTCGGTGGGGACAAAACGCTTGCCGATTTCTTCCAACGGCTTGAGCCATTCGACGAGGGTCTTCGCCCCGACCGTATCGGCCCAGAAGAGCAGCCCACCTTTGAACGGTGGGAACCCGATCCCAAAGATCAAACCTAGATCGACGTCGCGCGGATCGCGAACGACGCCTTCGTCCAACGCTCGTGTCGCTTCCAACAGCATTGGCAAAATCAAGCGATGTTCGATCTCGGCATCGGTGATTTCTCGCTGCGGCGGATCGACATAACGGGCAATCAGTTCCAATGCCATTGGATCTGGCTCGGGACGTCCCTTCTTTTTTTCGTGGTTATAGAAACCGTATCCCTTTTTCGTGCCAAGGCGTTCGTTTTTGATCAACGCGGGCAAGATCGGGGAAACGAGCGTGCGATCTGGGAAGGCGTCGTACATGGTTCGTCCGGCATAGAACGAAGTGTCGATGCCCACCATGTCGTACAAGGCGATCGGCCCCATCGGCATGCCGAACTTGACCGCGACTTTGTCGATCCGTTTCATATCGACCCCGTCCTGAAGAAGCTGCGTCGCTTCGTTCATGTAAGGGAACAACAGTCGATTCACCAGGAAGCCAGGGCCATCGTTGACCACGATCGGAAACTTGCCGAGACCCTTGGCGTAGGCGACGGCGGTCGCGGCCGTCTCGTCCGAAGTTTTCTCGCCCCGGATCACCTCTACCAGCTTCATTTTGCGAACTGGGTTGAAGAAGTGGATCCCGACGAAGCGTTCTGGGTGCTTCAGGTTTTCGGCGAGCTTGGTGATCGGCAAGGTCGACGTGTTGCTTGCCAGGATGGTGGTCTCGGGGAGGTTTTCTTCGAGACCGGCGAAGATCTTACGTTTCAGTTCGAGATTCTCGACGACCGCTTCGATGATGATATCGCTGTCGAGAAGTTCAGCGCTATTGGTCGTGCTGCGAAGACGACCTGCATACTCGATGGCTCGCTCGACACTCTTGCTGCGGGTCGCTTTGTCGAAGGAAACCTCGTCCAAAATCGCACTGGCACCACGCTGTAGTGCTTCCGCGTTGGCGTCGTTCAGCTTGACTGCCAGGCCACGTTTCAAGTTAGCGGCCGCGATCCCGCTCCCCATGATCCCGGCACCGATCACGCTGGCCGATTGCAGCTTGCGAGGTTGCGGCCCATCGCCAGCGACACCGCTATCTTTCTTATTGCGATCGGTCAGGAGGAAGACGTTGATGAGCGCCGCATTGACCGGGGTGCCGAACAGGTTGGCCATCCCCTGGGCTTCGAGCTCTAAGGCCGCTTCAGCATCGAGCATCGCTCCGCCGAGCAACGTTTCCAGAGCGGCCAATGGTGCAGGGTATTGCCCCTTGGTCTGCTGCTGAATGTAGGCCGATGCGGTCGCCCCCATGAAACCGAGTTCGGTCTCGTTGATCGAGATCGGCTGAACGCGTTGGGCTCGGTCTTGCTTGTACTGACCGGTCTTTTCTTCTTCGCGAATGATGCCGATTGCCGCCGCCAAGAGGTGCTCTGGCGAAACCATGTCATCCGCGAAGCCAAGTTCGAGAGCCTTCTGCGGAGAGACACTTTCGCCCGAGGTGATCATCTTCACCGCATTGCCCAGGCCGACCAATCGCGAAAGTCGCACGGTACCACCCCAACCGGGATAGATGCCGAGCTTCACTTCCGGCAAGCCGATCTCGGTCTTATCGTGCGTCGTGACCACGCGGCGATCGCAGCCAAGGGCTAGTTCGGTACCGCCACCGACACAGGTACCGTTGATGGCAGCAACGGTGATCCATTTGTTGGTATGCAGTCGCCCGAAGAGGGTTTGCCCCCAGCGGCACATCTCGTAGGTTCGCTTGGTATCGACTTCCATCGATGCAGCGAACTCGCGAATGTCGGCACCAGCAATGAAAATACTGGGCTTCGCGGAATCGAGAATCACGCCAACGATATCGTCACGTTTGGCAAGTTCGTCGAGATGGCCTGCCAACTCTTCCATCACCGGATGGCTGAGGATGTTCGCCCCTTTGTCAGGCAGGTCGAACGTAAGGCGAGCGATGTCCTTCTCGGGGAAGCTGAGCTTGATGCTGGAATTCGGGGCCATGTCTCCGTCCGTTTCGTCCCGGGCCTTCGGCAAGGGTATGCCATCTGGACCACGTAACACCATTAGGGGAGCGTAACATGCGGGGTGCTCCCGGACGAAGGAATTATAACGCGCCGAGGCGGGAAGGGTTGTGCGGAGCCAAGCCCTGGCACCGGAGAAATTGGCTTACTGGAACGAGGCCTGACGGTCGAACCAGTTTTTCCACGCAGCACACCGGGCATCCAGCGAATCGGCCGGAGAAATCTGCCCTGGGTGCTGTCCTTTCGGGACAAGACTGGACAGTCCGTCGAGAGCCGCACTGCGGATAGCCGTTTCGTCGTCCAAGGCTCGGATCAAAGTGGGGATATCCGAATCGTTGTTGCGGGCCGCGATCGATTGGACGGCCAGCAAGCGAACCGTCTTCGACGACGAATAGGTCATGCGGTTTAAATGGCTTGATCCGCGTGGATCTTGAAACTGATCCAAGGCCCGGCACGCAGCCAGTTGAACATCGATGTCGCTATCGAGCAGCATTTCGGCGAAACGATGACGATCGCCATCGCGCTGAAGCTGCTGCAAGGCTTCGATCGCCGCGATACGAACCGCAGGCATCTCATGTTCGAGGCCATCGCACAACTGCGAAGCAACATCCGGCAAAGGATATCGCGACACATGTTCATAGGCCGCGATACGTACTTGGGTAAGATCGGTTCCCAAGGCCCGACGAACGATCGCTTCGGCAGGGGGACGCTGATCATCGTGAACCATTTCCAACAGCACCGGCCATGTCATCGGTGTGAAGCGGTCGATGTTCCGGTAGATCCGCCAGACAACCAGTTCCGGCAAAGGATGCTGCGTGGCGTGTTGTGCCAATTGTCGCGCGGCGCCGAGAGCCAGTTGAGGGCGGTCAGAGATCGCTTCTTCCAATCGGCGGTAGAGCGGATCGCACTGGGGCAACAAGACCTGGAATAGGTAGTCGTTTTCGTAGTTGGCCAGTTGTTCGGCAGCTTGATCAACAGCGGTCAGCACTTTGGCTGGTTCCAGCAGCAACGTTTGCCGGGCCTTCACGCGCTGCGACTCATCTGCGGCATGTTGGGACTGGTCGATCAAGTCGAGTATGGTGATCGCTTCCTCGGGAGACAGTTCGACGCGTTCGATTGGCTTCGGCTCGTCGTCGGCGTCATCCGACTTTCGCGAAACCAGCATGCCTGCCCGGGCTTCGATCGCTTCGCGGACCTGGCGGCTGTTGTCTTCGCTGAGCTTCTCGATGGCGAACTGATGGCGAGGTTCGATCGGAATGAATTCGGCCACCGCCAGGCGAACTCGCCAAGAGGGGGCTTCCGCCAGGCGAGTCCAATGCAGGTGATCGTCCAGTTGAGCCCAGGCAATCACGGCAGCGACTTGCACAAGCGTCGAATCATTTTCGGTAATCGCTTCGAGGGCTTCCCGCGCTTCCTTCGAGCCTTCGCGACCCAGGCCGATCGTCGCGGCTTCGCGTGTGGGGAAGTCGGCCGAGCGCGTTTGTTCGAGCAGGCGATCAACCGGAGCGACCGATCGCAAATAGGCTGGCCACAGTCCGACACGACGAATTGCCTGGGTCGACATGGTGCCGAATCGTTGTTGAATTGGTTCCGGCACTTGGCGACAGTGAGCGACCAGGAGCAGATCGAGGATCGTTTCCTGAATCTCAGGCTTCTGCTGAGCGAACGCATCAATGAACTGCGGATCGTCTTCGATCTTCTGCGATACGGCCGCCAATGCGACCCAAAGCTGTTGTTCCAGCAGGGTGACCGCGTCTTCGCCTTCGATCTGAACCGAAGAGAGCAACGCCTCGCGTCGATCGAACAAGCCAGCCACGACAGGTCGAGCTATTTGCGTTGGTTGCAGGACGATGGCTTCCAGCAAGGCAGCTTTCGTGGCGGAAGTGGTCGTTTCATCTTCGACCAACTGGCCGAGTGCCGCCGGGTCGACCGACTCACCCAGGCGAGCCAGTCCGATCATGGCCGTCGATTGAACTTCCGCATCGGTAGACCGTGTGCCAGCGAGGAGTGTGTCGCAAGGTGATTCTGGCTGATCCAGCAGCCGTTCGAGGGACTGATGTCGCCACAGATGCGTGCCGGTGGGAATAGCCCGGTAAAGAGGTGTTCCCGCGTCGTGATACCAGCCCCGCGACGAAATTTTACGAGGGCGAAAGTCGTTCTTCTTCGATTGAATGACATTCGCCGCGAGGATCGCTTCAGCCTCGGTCACGGCAACGTCAGGCTTCGCCGCTTCGTCCATTGGCGTGGATGTGAGCTTGCCGGGAAGCGACTTCGGTTGCTCTGGGGACGGTTCGCTGGCCAAGGTTTCGAGCGCATGATCATCGCTGACGACGCTACGGCAGCCACTTCCACAAAGAAGGGTGACCGCTGCGGCGAGTGCTAGCAGCGAAGCAAGAATCGAGTTGGCCCGAACATAATTCTGGATCATGCCGCCGCTTTTAACGGGCGGCGGCTGTCGGGACAAGATCAGTCAGGCGATTGCCCAGGTCGAAAGAACTACCCAGGCAGGTCGCTGCCCGTCGGAGGCATCGGAGTCGATCCGGCACCACCGGCTGGACCACCAGCAGGGGGCGCTGGATTGCCAGGGCCAGCACCAGGGCCACCTGGAGCAGCAGGACCACCAGCACCCGGACCACCCGGTCCAGGAGCGGCCGCTCCACCGGGCACATCGGCCCCACCTGGAAGGTCAGCACCGCCAGGGACATCGGCTCCACCTGGAACGTCCGCACCGGCAGGCATCGCGGGAGTACCACCGGCTCCTGCGGCGGGGCCAGCACCAGGACCGGCACCAGGAAGGTCGGCTCCGCCTGGCATATCGGGACCGGTAGGCATCGCACCGCGGCGAGGACCTGGGGCAGCACCACCAGGAACATCGGGACCGACCGCTTCGTCTTCTTCGTCATCCTTATCCGGAGGCGTGATTTCGATGGCAGCCTTCGCGGCCAGCTTCTGAGCGGCCGTGGTCAGGTTTTCCAGACGGGTCTTCGAGTTCTTCAGTAGTTCAGCTTCCATCAGTTCGTCGTCATCGATGGTGGCCAGCATGGCAATCATCGCGTTAGCCAGGGCCACGATCATTTGACGATCTTCGGCTGCCTTGGCGTAGCGAATCAGACCTTCATTGATGTTCGAACCATCGCCCGAGATTGGCTGCGTGGTGTTACCCACCAGGCCTTGCTTGGCTTCGTCGAGATGGGTCTTAGCTTGACGACGGAACAAGGTTTCCATGCGGAGGACGACTGGATCTCGCTGGATTTCCTGCTGTTCCATGCCGCCGCCGAACTCGCCACCTTCCATCATGCCTTCGTCGCGGGAACCACGTCGACTGTTTCGACGACCGCCGCCACCAACTGGACGACCTGCCGATGGGGAGGATGGCCCGGCACCACGACCGAAGCCAGGAGCACCGCCTCCCATGCCGGGAGCACCCATGCCAGGCATACCCATGCCGCCGCCATATTCGCCGCCGCCACCTGGGCCCAGCATGACCTTGTAGTATTCTTTGATCGCGTCGTCGTACCAATCGACGTCGGCGGCAACTGCTTCGAGGCCGACCTTGCCGATTTCAGCCGATTGCTTCACGACATCCATCTTGCCGGCGGTCTGCGGATCGAAGGTCATCTGGCCCTTGGCAGCAATCGCTTCGCAACGCATGTTCATCGGCAGCGACTCGTCGAGAATCACGGTGTCGAGTGCCTGGGCCAGGTTGCCATTCACCCCGGAGCTTCCGATCGACTTGGCAACATCGATAGCGCGCTTCCGCATCCATTGATGTGCGTCGGGGCTGGAATCCTTCGGGACTTCTTTCGCGTTGATCGTTTTGACGACCAGACCGAGCACTTTGCCTTTTTCTGCATTCGGCATCGCACCGAGATTGATTCCGTAAAGCTGGGCGTGATCCATCAGACCAACCCAAGCACCGATCTTGACGGCATCGCTTTGGCTTGGATCTTCAATGATACTCACCAGCATGGCCGTGGCCGGGGCGTAAGGAACGGACGGCGTTCCGGCTAGCGTGTCCATTTCTTTCGAGCGCAGGTCACCCAGCAGCAAAGCAGCGTTATAACGCAGCACTGGGTGATAGGCTGGCTTGATGTACTCGCGCATGAACTCGACCATGATCTCGTTCAGCATCGCTCGGGCTGTCGGATCGGCGTAGTTCGGCGAGTAATAGGTGCGGAGAAACTCTTGGCGTTTGGCACCGGCCTGGGATGCGTTCTGCTTGCGCGTCCAGCTTTTCAGGTAGGCATCGCGGAAGAATTTACGAATCGCCGTGCGGCCCGATTCGTCCATGGTCTTCCCGCCGAGGTATTCGCGAACGACCGCTTGTGCCTGGCCAAACCGGATACGGGTTTGGGGGTCGCGGGAGTCCGGATCGATATCGGTGGCGGTGACATCAATTTCCTTGTACTGCGCCCAGGCAGATGGTGTGGCAATCGCCATCAGCGCGAAAACCAGAGACCAAATTGCAAGTCGTTTCATGCCACGATGTTCCTATGGGTAGATACGTGCGAACCTCGGAATACGTGAGGCTCGGCTTCGATGAGACTGGCGAGGGTAGTTTAGGGAAATCTTTCCCCCGATCGACGAGTTATGTAATCATACCCTCTGACTTCGCCAAGGTTAAGAATAGTTGCCTGAAGCGGAGAGTGTCAACGAATTGGTGGATTCCCCCTGAGAGGGTAGGTAATGGATGAAAAGAACCTGCTTTATTACGACGATCGTTTTCTTCAGCACAAAACGACCTCGCACCCAGAGTCCGCGGTCCGATTAACGACCTGTACCGAGCGTCTTCAGGCCGAAAAGACGTGGGAATCTTGGGTTCTCCCCCCATTCGAGCCGGCTAATAAGTCGGACTTATTGCTGGCTCACGACGCCTCGGTGGCGGAAGGAGTTGAGAAGTTTTGCCAACAGGGGGGAGGTCGAATCGAAGTCGATACGCTGGTCTCGCCTGAATCGTACGAGGTTGCCTTGCTGGCGGTCGGCGCGGCGATCGATGCGACCCAGAAGGTTGTCCAAGGAGAAGCCGACAATGCCTTCTGCCTGTTTCGGCCGCCGGGACACCATGCGACCCCTGATACGAGCATGGGGTTTTGCTTGTTCAACAACGTCGCCGTGGCGGCATCGTACGCGGTGAAGAGGCTCGATCTATCCCGGGTGCTTGTCGTCGACTGGGACGTGCATCATGGTAACGGCACGCAAGACATCTTCTGGCGAGACGAGACGGTCGGGTTCTTTTCGATGCACCGCTATCCGTTCTACCCAGGCTCCGGCGATCATCACGCGACAGGCGAAGGACCGGGGTTGGGGCTGACCCACAACCTGCCGATCACCTATGGAACCGATCGGTTCGAGATCTTAAGCCGGTTCGAGCATCAACTGCAGAAGTTTGCCGAACGAGTTCGCCCCGAGTTGGTGCTGATCAGCGCTGGGTTCGATGCCCACAAAGACGACCCGGTCGGAGACTTGGGCCTGGAAAGTGAAGACTTCATCACGCTGACGCAGCAGGTCCAAGAGGTGGCCAACACCTGGTGTGGCGGAAGAATCGTCAGCCTCTTAGAAGGAGGCTATAACCCGGCCCGACTGGCCGAGTCGGTTCAGCTTCATCTGAACCAACTGGCCGCGGATTCTTCGGGGGAGTAGCGATAGGTCGCGACTATCGTTCGAGCGGGTCGATACCCTTTTCGGCGACATCATCGGCAACGCTTAACATCTTCAGCAGCACCACAACGTAAGGTGTTTCTGGATGCGGCTGAACGGGGAGAGGTCGCGAGAACGATTCCAGTTCCAGGCTGGTTGGGACGTTCTTCTTAGGCCAACGGAAGTGATCAACGTTGCAGACCATCAAGGCGACTTTCTTCAGTTCATGAGTCGGAAGGGAGAGGATGGCCGTGTAACTTGCAATGCGAGTGCCAAAAAGTGCCAAACCGCCTTCGAAATGATTCAAGTCGATGTTTATCGAGGGTTTTGAATTTGCCCTCGTGGCGGCAAACTTTACCCTGTTTTCGCGAGTCCGATAGCCCTCAGACTCGAAGGAAGAATTTTCAAATCACCTTTGCAAAAGCTTCCAAACGCCTACTTAGCGGCGTCTTGAATCGCTTCGATGGCCATTTGCAATTGTGGGTCGGTAAAGTCGAGCAAGGCTTGTTCGTCTTCCGAAATCTCACGCTTGTCGGCGGAGGAAGGATCGGCGAAATTCGTTCGGTCGACATCGTGCAGCCGACGCGAGCGGATGACTTTTGCCAACGTCTCGTCGTCTAATTCCAACTCCCAGCTTTCGTCAGGGGTGACACCCCAATCGTCATCATCCTTAGAATCAGGAAAATGATGAATGTTGCTGCCGCTCGGCCGCCAGTACGTCGCGGTCGTGATCTTCATGGCTCGGCGATCTCCATCTAATGGAAAGATGCTTTGCACGGTCCCTTTGCCGAACGAGCGTTCGCCGACGATCGTGGCTCGATGATGATCTTGCAGGGCGGCGGCGAAGATTTCGCTGGCACTCGCGCTGAAGCGATTCACCATCACCACCACTGGCAGGTTCTTCGGAACGATTGTGCCGCCGGACGAAGCTTCGTAAACGTCGCGGATCTGGTTGTTGCGGGTACGGGTTGTGACGATCTCTCCCTGATCGATAAACATATCGACCATTTGAATCGCCGCGGTCAGATAGCCGCCAGCATTCCCTCGCATGTCGATGATGATCCCTTCGACCTTGCCATCGATCTGCTGAAGTGCGGCCTCGAAGTCGGAAGCGGTCCGATCGCCGAATGAATCGACCCGGACATAGCCAATCTTAGGATTCTCGGCCAGCACGTAGTTCCACATGCCATTGGGGCCGTGGGTGTCTCCCATGACCGATTCGACCATGATGCTGGCCCGGTTCATGGTAATATCGACTGGCTTCTCCGCTCCGATATGCATCACGGTCAAGGTGACCGGAGTTCCTTTTTCGCCATGCAGCCGCTTGAGCGAGGTATCGAAGTCCTCGCCGTTGAGCTTCACGCCATCGATCGCCAGGATAACATCGCCTGCTTGAACGCCCGCTTCATAAGCCGGCGCGCCTGCTAACGGCGTGATCACCAGCATCTCGCGGGTTTCTTTGTTGAAGTCGACATGCACGCCAATGCCGCCGAATTCCTGACCTAGCTCTCGGCGGAAATCAGAATAACGGGGCGGGGCGATGTAGACCGAGTTTTGATCGAGAGGCGCCGTCAGGCCTTCCATCGCGGCGTTGAATAGATCTTCGTCATCGACCGGACGCACGTAGAACTCGGAGATGGTCCGCATCCCTTGCTGGAACAGCAAGGCATAGCGAGATTGTCCCACCGACGCGTAACAAATCATCGCCACGACGAAGGTGACGCAAATCGTAATCAGGTTTCCACGCGGCATAAGGCACTACGACGTAATAGCAGGTCTGCGAGCAATCGGGTCCCTCTATCGTACCCCGTGCAGCAGGATGGTCCTAGTAGCAAGGCCTTTGCCTAGCTTCCCAGAAATGGGACCGGAACGAGAAACGCGTGCTGTTCCAGCAGGCTATCTGCCCCGCGCCACGAGATGTAGAGAAACAAGTACATGAAGAAGATATACGACACGACGACCGGAATCGCAGCCAGTCGACCCAGCCATCGCCAAACGAAATGAGCCGGTTTCTCCCGCTTCTTAGCCACGGCCAACGCCCAGCCAGAAAGCATCCGGGCCGGAAAGATGAACACCACAAAGAACAAGCTCGGAAGCCAGGCGATCTCGCGGTCGATCATTTCGATCTTCAGCAAGTAAAGCGGCAAGGCAAACAGCAGCGTCGTCAACAAAGCCAACCACCATGCCAGCGGAGCCTGACGAAAGAGGCTGCGAACCTTTCGCACTTCAAACAACGCCTTGAACCGGTTCTCGGCCGCGAAGTGGGCTTGCAGAAATGGCAGGTAAAGTAGCACGAAGGCGAACATCAGCATTCCAGGCAAGCTCACCACGAATGCGGCCCCTGGCTCGGTAATCTGCCGGGCACCTATCATCCACAGCACCGGAATCGCCAGCCAGGCCAGCGTCCCGAAGAAACCGCGCGCTCCGAGCGAGAAGTAATGCCACAGGTGAAGTTCTCTGATAAACGCCAGCGTTCCTTCCCGGGCATGAGCATACATGCCGCCGTGGAAGATCGTCTTGAAAAACAAGATGGGAGCTGGCCAAAGGAAGTGGCGGAAGCGACCTCCGCGATAGCATGCCCAAGCGACATGCAGACCAACGGCCACGGTCGCGATCATCGTGACCGTCCACAGGTTTCGCGTTTGGGGACTGTTCGGATCGATCAGCCAGGCACTTTGCCAAGCATCGGAAAGGAACCGCAGCGGCAGAAACATCAGCCACGCTCCGGCCACCATGCTGCCGATCTTCGAGGCCTTCCGGATTCCGACGAATCCTTGGGTGAACTTCCCCGTGCGGCCGATCCGACCGGCAACTTCCAGCAGATAGCCGAGGCTCATCAGGTTCAGCACCGGCACGGTCGCCAGAAAAGCGAGGATCACGACCATCGAGACCACGCCGAAGCACCAGTCACCGGCACTCAGCAGGCCAGAGCCAATCCGCCAGAAGATTGGCGTCTTGGGAGGTATGCCCACACCCTGGTCTGGCGTTTCGGACGACGAAGGTGGATCGCCCAGCGGTCGGACGATTTCCTCCGCGGCAATCAATTCGTCGGTAGGCCAGCTTGCATTGGCAACAGGCATGGATGTTTCCAGGGGTGACGAGACGAGATCGTGGAAAATCTGCGTAGGTTCTTTTTTTACCCGGACAATTGGGCGGGTGGTTTTGAGAAATCGAAGAAATCGCCAAGTTTTCTCTGCAATGGGAAACTTCCACCTGGGGATATTGGTAAGAATGGAGTCGAATCGCACCTTTTCTCGTCTGACAGACTTCGTCACGGACCAACGCATATGTGGCTGAAGAACATCGCATTTATCGCTCTGGCGACGATTCTGTTCGCTTCGCTGGCCAACTGGCTGCTGGCTCCGCCGAGGGTCGAGGCCATCGATACGCCGCTGATCGTGGCCGATGCCAGCATGTTGAAAGCCAAGCAGATCATCGACGCCCAGTTCGCCGAGATCTGGGAACGCGACGACCTGAAGCCTGCTCCGAAAGCGGACGACCTGACGATTGCTCGCCGCATTTCGCTAGGACTGACCGGTTCGATTCCTTCGCTCGAAGAGATCCGCCTCCTCGAAAATCGCCCCCAAGAAGACCGCCTGGCATGGTGGGTCGATCATTTGCTCGAAGATCGCCGATACGGCGATTACATGGCCGAGCGTCTCTCGCGAGCCTATGTCGGAACCGAAAACGGACCGTTTCTCATCTTTCGCAAACGGCGATTTGTTACCTGGCTCAGTGATCAACTAATGGCCAATCGTCCGTATGATCAACTCACGAAAGAACTGATTGCCGAGTCAGGCCTGTGGACCGATCATCCAGCGGTCAACTTCATCACGGCGACCGTCGATCAAGATGGCACCAAAGAGCCTGACGTCGCGATGCTGGCCGGACGTCTGGCGCGTGCTTTTCTGGCGACTCGTATCGACTGCGTGCAATGCCACGACGACAACCTGGGGGGCGATCTGAAGCAGAGCGACTTCCACGAGTTGGCCTCGTTCTTCAGCGAAGCGCAGAATTCGTTCGTCGGCATCACCGACAAAAAGGGACGCCCTTACGAGTTCAAGTATCTCAATGCGGAAGAAGAAACGACGGTCCCTGCCCAGGTTCCGTTCAATCAGCAACTGTTGGCAGAACAGAGCGGAACTCTTCGCGAGCGACTCGCCGGCTGGGTGACGCACCCCGAGAATCGCCCCTTTGCCCGAGCGTTGGTGAATCGAGTCTGGGCGGTGATGACTGGCCGGCCGCTGGTTGAACCGGTCGATAGCATCCCGCTGGAGGGCAGCTTCGAGCAAGGAACCTATCCGCCAGGGCTCGAGCCACTGGTCGACGAGTTTATCGCCAGTGGTTTTGATCTCAAGGAACTGATTCGCTTGATCGCTTCGACCGAGGCTTTTCAGCTTGACAGCCGGGCCGAACATGAAATCACTTCCCGGCACGAACAAACCTGGGCGGCATTTCCTGTCACGATGCTTCGGCCGGAACAAGTTATCGGCAGTATCAATCAGGCGACGTTTCTGCAAACGTTGAACGCTGATAGCCATATCCTCACGCGGCTGATTACGTTCGGCGAAACGAACGACTTCCTCAAGCGTTATGGCGACGCAGGCGAGGACGAATTCAGCATGGATGGTGGGACGATCCCGCAGCGGTTGTTGATGATGAATGGCAACCTGGTCAAAGAGCGGACCAAGCAAAACTTCCTCCGGAACTCCGCTTCCCGCGTGGCGGCACTGGCCCCCAGCGATGAAGTCGCGGTCGAAACGGCGTTCTTGTGCGTGCTGACGCGACGACCAACCGAAATCGAGCAGCAGCACTTCGTTGCTCGCCTGAAAGATACCGAGATCGAAGCCAATCGTATGCAGGACCTGGAAGACATCTACTGGTCCCTGATGAACTGCACCGAATTCGCCTGGAACCACTAAGGATTTGCCATGAATCGCTTTCCCAACATGCTGGGGCCGGAAGGGTGCGGCACGGCGGCGCATTTCTCGCGTCGAACCTTATTGCAAGCCGGCGCAGGCCTGGCCTGGCTGACGCCTCTTTCTCGCCTGCTGGCCGCGTCGTCGGAACAATCGCCCGCGGCACGCCGCCGGCCTAAGTCGGTGATCGTGCTCTGGATGCAAGGTGGTCCCAGCCAACTGGAGACCTGGGATCCGCACGCCGGCAAGCTGATCGGTGGCGATGTGAAAGCGATCGATACGTCGGTCTCTGGCGTACAACTGGCCGATACGATGCCATTTACGGCCGAGATCATGGATCAGGTCTCGCTGCTGCGATGTGTCACCAGTAAAGAAGGGGATCACGAACGGGCCACCTACAACATGCAGACCGGGTATCGCCCTGACCCGACGCTCGTTCATCCGGCGATTGGTGCGGTGATGTGCCACGAGTTGTCGGTCGATGGTGTCGAGATCCCGCGTCACATATCAATCTTCCCAAGCGAGTTCTCGCCGAAAGGTGGTTTCCTGGGGAACAAGTACGACGCGTTCCGGATGTACGATCCGATTGGCCCGCTGCCAGATCTGCCCAAACGTGTTGGCGAAGATCGGTTCGAGGCACGTATGGCTGATCTGGATATCCTGGAATCGAGCTTTGCCCGTGGTCGAAGAGCCGACATGGAAGCCAACAAGACGCTTCACCGCAAAACGGTCGAGCGGGCCACCACGATGATGACCTCGGACCAGATTGGTGCGTTCAACATCGACGAAGTCCCTCAGGCCATCAAAGATCGATTCGGAGACAACGGCTTCGGACGTGGCTGTCTGTGTGCGACGCAGTTGATCGAGACTGGCGTGCGATGCGTTCAGGTCACGCTCTCTGGCTGGGATACGCACGCGAATAACCATCAACTGCAATCGGCCCGGGCCGCGCAGCTCGACGCCGCCTTCAGTGCCACGATCAAGTATCTGCAAGAGAAAGAGATGTTCGAGGACACCTTGGTGCTGTGTGGTGGGGAATTCGGACGCACCCCGAAGATCAATCCTGCCGCCGGTCGCGATCACTGGCCACACGGCTTTAGCGTGGCTCTCGCCGGGGGAGGCATCCGCCGCGGTGTGGTGCTGGGAGAGACCGACCCAGAAGGGGGCAAGATCACTGCCGACACCAAGCATGCCGTTCGGGTCGAAGACATCCACGCCACGATCCATTCTGCCTTGGGAATCGATTTCACCAAGGACTATCAAACCCCGATCGGTCGTCCCATGGCTATCTGCCAGGGAGAGCCTATCTCGCAGATCATCGCCGATGCTTAATGGTCGCTATTCGATCGGTCGCTGACGCTGGAACTCGAGAATGGCGTCGAGCGTCATGTTCGATTGTTCGTATTCGATGACGACCAATCGCGGCTGCTTCATCAACTCCCCGATGGCGGCATTGGTAACCGGGGTGTTGGTGAGACCGATCCCGACCAGCTTCGGCAGAACGGGCAGCCGCTTCAAATCGTCGTCCGTCACCCGGCAATCGGCCAAATTCAACTGCTCCAGGTTCGGTAGCCCTTCCAGCAATCGGAGGAGCTCTGGGCGGTAGTATTTGCTGGGGATCTCCACCGCGTAGATCGGTTCGCCTGCTTCACGCCGCAAGAGCTTCGCTCCGCCACGCCGCAGCAGGAACATGGCTCGCCGGCTGTCGATTTCCACGCCGGCGATCTCTTGATCGGAGTAAAGGATGAACTCTTCGCGGGTGAGCGGCTTCAGGTTGCCATCATCCAGCTTGATAAAATATTGATCCCCCAGCCAAGGACGGGGCTCGCTGATATGTAGCTTCGAGCCGGCAGGGGCCGAATGCTGAAAGTAATTGCGAAACAGTCGCCGTTCGTTGGGAAACGGAACGTGCAGGTCGCCCCAGCCCAGGATCTTCTGCGAGCCTTCGGTCGTCGTGATAATCCCTTCGGGCAAATGGTTCGAGTACAGCACGCAGGCAATTCCGTGATCGACCACACCAACATAAAACCCCAGCGGATAAAGCAGTATCGCCGCCGCCACGATCCATTCCCAACGAAACTGGGGCTGGATGCTCGCTGTGTTCCACATCACCCAGAACCCTATCGTCGCGGTCGCCAGGTTCCATGGAACAACGCTCACGTTGTGGTTGTAGAACAGCGGCGACAGGAAGATCACGATTCCCACATGCATCAGCACGCAGGGAATCGCCGCCCAGCGAGGCCGGAACACCGCCAGCAATCCCGCCGCAAGTTCTCCCAGGCCAACGCCCCAGGCAAACAACATCTGAAACTGCTCGGGATCGACATGCAGCGAGCTGACCATGTTCCACGAGCTAAACGAAAACCAGTCAGGCGAGAGCAGCTTATGCGTGCCGGCCCAGATCCAGAGCGACGCCAGAAACCACCGCACGATCACGATGCCCAGATCTTCGACCACGGCCAGCATTAAGATCACCATCACGATGACCTGGGGCTGGGTGCGGTATTGATCGAAGACAAAAGAGATCAGCAGCGAGATGGCATGGATCCTTAACCCCAGTCGTGGCTTGACGAGCACCAGCACCAGGGTCGCCATTATCCAAAGTCCAAATGGAACTTGGGGCATCTCGAATAGCGGCATATGGACTGGCGTTTCGCGCACTTGCCACAGCGGCCAGGTAATCAGAATGGTTGCGGCCTGGCCCAGAACGGCGACAACCAGCAGGGCATAGCGAATCGGCGGCAACCCCAGCAGGCGCGGCGTGGTCGAAAGGTCCGAGGATTCGAGCGGAGTGGCGATGGTCATGAATCGATGGGCCGCAGGGAATATTCGCTACAACCCACAACCATAGCATACCAATAAAAAAGGACGCATCCCTAGGTGGGGACGCGTCCTCGATTTTTCGTTTTGTCGATGGCTGATTACGGTTTAGGAATCTCGAAGTCGACTTCGGTTCCATCTGTTGGAATGTTCACTTCGGTCTGGTAAGCGGGAAACAGAGCCTTGCCTGGGCTGTTCGCCGCGGCTTCCGTCGAGGGATCGACTTTCCCATCGTAGCCACGAATGGTGACCGTATACTCTCCGCCGACAATCCCTTTGCCACCTGGGGTCTCATAACGCCCATCGGTGATTTGACCAATCGTGCCTGGCCCCGAATTTCCTTTTGCGGAGTTCGGTTCCAGGATGACATCTCCGCGAGGGATCGGCTGGCCATCGAAGGTCACTTTGCCACGCAGTGGCTCGCCATAGCCGGAGTTGCCACCACAGCCAACGCTGCCGACCAGCAACAAACCGACTAGTAAGAGGAAACGCATGTTTGACTCCTTGTTCGAGGATCCACTAGTAGCCGCCCAGCGGCAGGCCGTCGGAACGCTTGGCCAGGTTCTGCGAGATGGTCAGATCGGTCGTTTCCGCCAGAAAATGAACCGAGCCATCATTGAAAACAAAAAGGGCTCCGCCGGGATGATCGCTACGGAAGGCGCTGGTGAAGCTTTCCCAGCTGCCGGTTGGATTCGTGTTCAATTGATAGCGGAATCCCGTCAAGCAAACCGGCAGGCCGTTACCATCGTTCTTTCCACTGGCAGCCCACGAGAAACCAACCGAATCGTGCGGATGGTTGTTTTCGCCAATCAGCATGACATTGGAAGTGCCGTCGGTAATGTCGGCGAAACGTGTTCGCGAGTTCACGTACAGCGTGCCGTTGGAATAGAAGCGGCGAACGTTTGACGAATGACCCTGGCATGAAGAATCGCTGTCAGGCCCACCACCTTGTACGCCACGATAACTGGCTCGCAGGTCGTTCTCTGCAATCTTCGAGTCCGAGGGGCACTGATAGGCAGTCATCGGAACCAGGACATCCTTGTTCGGGCTGGGCACATCCTGCCCGCCTGGATCGAAGAAACGTTGCTGATACACATTTCCACCCCAGGCGAACTGGTCGTACATGTTTTGCTGTTCGATGAAAGGCAGCAGCATGACCGTCCACGGAGCATGGCCCCCATGGACCGGCGTCCCCATACTGTCGCACCAGTTGCTGGCGTTGTAATTGATGTTGGTCTTAGGCGAGATATAGCCCGAGGTGAAGCTACCGAAGGTATCGTGATAGTTGTGCATCGCGATTCCCATCTGCTTCAGGTTGTTGCTGCAGCTCATCCGTCGTGCCGCTTCGCGAGCCTGTTGTACGGCTGGCAACAACAGGGCAATCAATACCCCAATGATCGCTATTACGACGAGCAGTTCCACCAACGTGAAACCTCGTTGAAATCGTGTGGACTTCATGGTCGGCTACCTCAAACTAATGCGGAAAAGTTTTAAATAATGTTGACCCTGTTTGTGAGCATATTGACCCCAGTGTCCCCCTACAACGGATTGTGGGTTTTCATAGGGCAGATGACACGAAATGAAATTAAGGGCATGACAAAATGAAAATCCACGGACTCAATTTCTTTGGGAATCTTTGCTGAACGGCTTGATCGTGGGGTTTGTGGTCTCGCAGAATGGGGGTGTCCGTGATGTACATAGAGACGACAACTGGTGATGAAGGTTCTTTGAAATGCTGGCTCAACTACGTACCTACTCGATGGCAGGAATCGAGGCGATTCCGGTTGAGGTCGAGGTCGATGTTTCGCCAACGGCGCTTCCTAAGACGGTGCTGGTCGGCCTCCCTGAGGCCGCGGTGAAGGAGAGCGTCCACCGAATCGAACGGGCCATCGTTAACTCCGGCTTCTTCTGCCCCAGAGACCGCATTGTGATTAACCTGGCCCCGGCCGAGCTTCCCAAGAATGCCGCTTCGTTCGATCTGCCGATCACGCTGGGTATCTTGCTGGGAAGCGGGCAACTGATGAGTGAACGACTCGATCAGTACGCGATCGTAGGAGAATTGGCTCTGGATGGCATGACACGGCCGATCCGGGGAATCCTTTCCAAGGCGATCGAAACCGAGAAGCAAGGATTGGCCGGCATCATCGTTCCGGCCGAGAATGCTCGGGAAGCGGCCGTCGTGGAAGGGATCGAAGTGATACCGGTCTCGAGCCTGGCGGAAGCCGTGGGGTTCCTGGCCGGGCAACTCGATATCGAACCGGTCCCGCCTCAGATTCAGTCGCTGTTGGAAGAACATTGCAACTACGAAGTTGACTTCGCGGACGTACGCGGCCAGGAACTTGCCAAGCGAGCCGCCACGATCGCCGCCGCCGGGATGCATAATCTTCTGCTCGTTGGGCCGCCCGGCTCAGGCAAGACGATGCTGGCCAAGCGAGTGCGGACGATCTTACCGGGGCTGACGCCAGGAGAATCGGTCGAGACGACGCGGATCTATAGTGCGACCGGGAGGCTGGCGACGAATCAGCCGTTGCTAGCGACTCGTCCGTTTCGTTCGCCCCATCATACGATCAGCGAAGCAGGCCTGGTGGGAGGAGGCAGCAACCCGGCTCCGGGGGAGATTTCGCTTTCGCACAATGGGATTCTGTTTCTCGACGAATTGCCAGAGTTCAATCGGCGCACGCTCGAATTGATGCGGCAGCCGCTGGAAGATCGCCAGGTGACGATCAGCCGGGCACTACGAAGCGTAACGTTCCCGGCCGACTTCATGCTGGTGGCGGCGATGAATCCGTGCCCGTGCGGCTTTCGAAACGACCCGAGGCGAGACTGCCGTTGTAGCGTTCCGCAGGTCGAGAAATACGTGGGCAAGATCAGCGGACCTTTGCTCGACCGGATCGATATCCAAATCGAAGTGCCGGCCGTGCCATACCAGGAACTGGCCAGCACGACGGAAGGAACCAGCAGCGAAACGCTCAAGCAGATGGTGGTCGCGGCCCGGGCCATCCAGACTCGGCGATTCATCGGCAGTCGCACGCGGTACAACGCTCAAATGAGCAGCCGCGAGGTTCGTAAGTTCTGCCATGTTGAGGAAGAAGCCGCAACGCTGATGAAACAAAGCATCAGCAACTTCGGCCTCTCGGCCAGGGCTTACGACAAGATCCTCCGCTTGGCTCGAACCATCGCCGACCTGGAATCAGCCACTACGATTACCGCCGATCACGTTTGCGAGGCGATCAACTATCGGATGCTGGACCGGAGCTTGGTGGGATGAGGAGCACTTGATATTCCTGAGCTTTGCTCGAAGCTTACAGAGTTTCCACCACGCGACACTGGCTTCTATCTTAATTCATCGATTTTTCTTAGATGCCCTCCCCATTCCTAGGATAAGGGGACAAACACGCCAGCATCGACTTCGAGTGGAGGCCAAAGACCAGGCACACACGAAGGGGGAACGGTTTGGTGCTAGCGGCACATCTGTCTAAAATTCTCGCTGAATTGCCGTGACTGTTGATTGGCTATTATCTAACAGAATTGCAAGAGTGAATTTCTTTGATAAGTAACACGGAGAAGTCTACAGGCTCGCAGGGAGAGCTTGGCCCGGTTCGCGTGTGGGCACTAGCTGCCGGCGGAATGGTGGGTGGGGGGATCTATATTGCCCTGGGGGTTGTGATCGCGGTAGCTGCACAGTGGGCATGGCTCAGTTTCGTGATTTCGGGCGTCATTGCCGTTTGTACAGCGTACTCCTATGCCCGAGTTTCAAATCACTACAAGAGAAGTGGGGGAGCTTTCGAATTCCTGGAGGAAATGGATCGACAAGGCATTGCCGGAAGTCTTTCGTGGCTCTTGATTCTCGGGTACACGCTGACAATTGCTGTGTATACATTCGCCTTCGGACACTATCTCGCCTATTCAATCGGTGGGGGCCCTGCTGTAATTCGAGCCTTCGCCATTGGGATTGGTATCGCACTGATCGGGTTGAATCTTGTCGGTATTGGCAAGATGACAGCGGTCGAGGTGGTGATTGTCACCGCCAATCTGGTCGTCCTGCTAATTCTTGGACTCATTGGGATCTGCAATTGGGATAGTACTCAACTTCTTGCCGGCATCGAGCCTCGAACACCTTGGTCTGCCAGTGTGGGTGCGGCCGCGATCTTTGTGTCGTACGAAGGGTTTCAGCTCTTGACGTATGAATATGAGAAGGTCAAATCGCCGGAAAAGTACTTTCTGCCCGTTCTCGTTTCCGCGGCCATTTTCGTCGTATTTGTCTATGTTCTTGTTGCACTAGGGGCGACGATGTTGGCTGGTGCCCTGGCGATTGTCGAAGAAAAACAAGTGGCCCTATCGATCGCCGCTGAAAATGTGGGAGGAACTGCTGGGCTCGTGGTGATGACGATCGCTGCCGCCTTCGCTACCGCGGCGGCGATCAATTCGACACTCTTCTCCACAGGAAAACTCGCGGCTCGTGTCGCGCGCGACCACGAATTACCAGGCTGGTTTTCTCATCAGAACCGCTTTGGTGTGCCTGATCGACCCATCATCGCGATTGGTATCGTGGCAACCCTACTATCGGTTCTTGGTTCGCTATCGGCACTGGTCGAAGCAGCAAGCCTCGTCTTTCTGGCGGCCTTTTTCATAGTGAACCTGACATGTTTTCAATTAGCTGATTCGAACCGATGGATTCCGCTTACGGGGATTATTGTCGGTGCGATGATTGGCGTCGTATTGGTTGCTCGGCTAATTGTGACTGCTCCAATTTCTCTCGCGGTGCTCGTATTGCTAAGTTTGGTGGCAACATTGGGCCGTAGTGCGATCTTGCGTTGGCTGAAAAGCAAAGAAGAGTAATCGATGGCACAGGAACATGAACAGCTACCCTGGGGGCTAGGCCTCTTCCTCACAGTGGCCTGTGCGCTTTCAGGGTGCCTCGGCAGCGATCCGTCCCATAAAGCGGATCTTTCTATACTTAACGTCAGTAATCCTGCGGTTCCCTTGGAAGTAACGGCGCATCGCAGTTCAGACACCGAGCAGCGGTTCGATGAAGTACTTCCATTCGGGCAACTCGTGAATGCGAAATCACTGGAATCGGGTGTGTGGAATTTCACACTCGAAAATCAAACGCGGATGCCTGCCGAACAGTTCAGCTACGGACTAGGGAAGGACGCCAACTACCTTCTAATTCTTTACGGATTCAACCAGGAAACGCCCTTTGCTGATTCCGGCTCGAGCCCTGACCTCTGGAAGCAGAGTTTCTATGAAGAGGCGAAGTCGTTTCTCGGCGGTATGGAGGTCGTGACCGCGAAGCACTTTCTTCTTCAGCAAAAGTTGCTTCGTTTGCCCTCAGCGAAGCTTGATGACTCCCCGAAACTCCGACTCGCCGTTTTTTCGCCAGGCAAAAATGAATTTATCGTCGACCTGATCGACAAGGCTGGCACCCACCATCAATCACCGCGGCAAGGGTTCTCCGAAGTAAGTGATTGGCTCAAACCAAACGCAGGCGAGACCGAGTTCTCAGTACGCTATGCGGACAGCCCAGCCCAAGTCGGGAACGGGACAATCGAACTCCCGCAAGGAAGCGTCACAACCATGATTGTGGCAGGGCAATCCCCCAGCGGCCTACAGGTTCTCGTTCATCAGTGGAAGGACCAGGAAGCCACCATGATTGATGCTGGAAAATCCAACAACTGAGGGCCGAGATGACGTCAGCGGATATTGGCGGCGAGGCGATCAACGATCGGTTGAGGGATCGAAGCCTCGTCGGATAGCCGGCCTTATTTGGCCAGCGAGGTGACTTCGATCTTTCGGATTTCAGCACTGCTTTGCCACGCAGAGAAACCGAGTGGCTGCGAAAGAGTGACCTCGTTGCGGGTCGAGATCTTCTTTCCTTCGATGTTCGCGTCGACGACCTGTTTATCGTCGATCCAGGCCTTGATCTTCTTGTCCGTGACCCGGACTTTGAAGCGGTACCACTTGTTGTCGTCGAAGGCGACGTATTGGGTCGTTTCGTTTTCGGAGGCATCGACGCCGTCGATACTGCTCAGGCCGACCACCGCTCCACCCCATCCGCCATTGATAAAGCTGCAGTGGCTATCCTTCACCGGGAAGGTAGCGGCGGCGAAGAAATCGATCCCCATCGTGCGACGGGCTTCCCAGGTCAGCTCGTAGTTATTGCGGGGAAGGTCATTGTTCTTATAGGTGATGCCGGTCAGCATCACCCCTTGGCCCATGGTGATCACCCCTTCTTTCAGGGCGACTTCACCTTCGCCACCGAACTCGGGCACATTCCACAAGTCCATCGACTTGCCGTCGAACAGCGAACGCGTCTTGGTCTTAGTTTCTTCGGCAGCCAAGGGCCAAGCCA
Source organism: Bremerella cremea (assembly GCF_039541315.1). GTDB lineage: Bacteria > Planctomycetota > Planctomycetia > Pirellulales > Pirellulaceae > Bremerella > Bremerella cremea. The sequence goes on from NZ_BAABFZ010000004.1 coordinate 573,423, forward strand.
GGAGGGCAATCAGCGTCCAGCAGGCCAGCATTGAAAAGCAACGCATGAGGTCAATTCGCTTGTGGGAGGGAAGGGGGGAAGGTGAGCCTGGTGGGCGGCGACATGTTCAGCCTATCAAGACCGCCGGCGAGATTCCATTAGCCGTGCCAGCTTCGGTACCAGTCGACGTATTCCTGGATGCCATCTTCGATGAGCACCTTCGGGGAATAACCGAGCAGCTTCTCGGCTTTCTCGAGATTGGCGTAGGTCACCGGCAGGTCTTCCGGGCGTTCGGGCAGATAGTCGATTACCGCCTTCTTCCCGAACGATTTCTCCAGCAGTTCGATCAGCCGACGCATCTCGATCGGATCGCTATGCCCCACATTGATTTCTTCCCCCACGACCCCATCAGCCGTGAGGGCGGAGATGAAGCCTTGGCAGATGTCGCTGACGTGAGTGAAGTCGCGACGGATGCTGCCATCGCCGAACAAGGGAATCGGAGTCCCTTCGTGGACAGCCTTGGCGAAGATCGTCAAAGCGAGGTCAGGGCGAAGGCGTGGTCCATAGACACTAAATGGCCGCAAACAGGCCGTCGGCACGCCATGGAGCTGATGATAGGTTAAGCAGAGCAGTTCGGCGGCACGCTTGGTCGCACCATAAGGACTGGCCGGGATGCCCAGCGGGGCGTTCTCGCAAAACGGGATGCCAGCACCTTTACCGTAGACCGTCGACGACGAGGCCAGTAGGAATCGTTTGACGGGGTGATGCCGGGCAGCTTCCAACAGCGAGAGCGTTCCGCCGACGTTGGCATGTTGATACATCTGTGGCTTCTGGACGCTGATCCGCACGCCGGCATAGGCCCCCAAATGAACGACCTGATCGATGTCGTGTTCGTCGAACAGTCGCTTCATTTTGTCCGAATCGCAGAAATCCCCTTCGATCAGGGTAACTCGCGATTCGTTGGCGACTGGCTTCACGTTCTCCCGCTTCAGGGCGGGATCGTAGTAGTCGTTGAAGTTGTCGAGCGTAACCAGTTTTTCGTCCGACTGCTTCAGCAGAATCTGCGTCAGGTGACTACCTATGAAGCCGGCACCGCCGGTAATCAGAATGGCCATGCGTATTTCACGCCTTGTGGGTTGATGAATCGGGAGAGTTGCCCAGGACCTATAATCGTTAGAAACCATACTGGATCCAAGCCCTTTATCGCAAGGCACGCCATGGTTGTTTGGGAATCTGGCGTCGATTAGGCTGGAGGCTGGTTATTGCTACCCTGCCGGGATCCCTTTATGTCGCTGCGAAAACTGCCCCTCTTGGCTACCATCGTCTTGGTTGCGTTGTGGGCGATCGCATTTACAGCGACCCATTGGCCGCTGCGGCAGGAGCCCAACGAGATTCTGTTTCCTCATGCTGACAAGATCGCTCACATGACGATCTATGCGGTGTTGGCTTTTGTGACGCTGTTAGCGTTGCGGGCCTGGAACTATCGCTGGACGCCTCTTTTGGCAGTGCTTGTCGGATTGGCGATGGTGGCGTTGGGGATGTTCGATGAGCTGACACAGATGCTGGTCGCAGGGCGAACGCCTGACCCTGCTGATCTGCTGGCTGATACGATTGGTGCCGCGTTAGGCATTGGCGCTTATGCTGTGGCGCGGGCCTGGTATGCCCGGCAAAATTACTCACCGAGTGAACCTCGCTAGCATGAAAGTCGGCATGGATGGGCCTATCGGACCTCAGACAGGTAGTCGAAGCGTTTCAGCTTCGAATCGCTGATCTGCCAGAACTGCTAACCGGATTACTTCAGCAAGTACCGGCCGGCAAAGTGACGACCTATGGCGATCTGGCCAAGGCCTTAGGCGATTCGGTCGCTAGTCGCTGGGTGGCAACGTGGCTTCTGGAGGCAGACTGTCCCTTAGGAGAGCTTTCGCATCGGGTCGTCCGATCAACTGGTGACATCGGGCTGTACTTCAGCGGCGACGTGCAGCAAAAGATCGCACGGCTGCAGGCCGAAGGGATCGAAGTCACTGAATCGAAGGTCAACTTGAAGCAGCATCGCTTCGCCCTGACCAAGGGTTCGATGCCACTGCTGGAACTGAAAGGTTGGCAGACGAACTTCGTTTGTCGAGCACGGCCGCCAGTGATGCTGGGCGATATTCGCACGATCGCTGGGCTCGATGTCTCTTATGCCGGCAATCAAGGCATTGCGGTTTGCAGTCGGTTCGACGTCGATGGGAAGACCCTCATCAGCCATGCTTCGATCTGCCGGCCGGTTTCGTTTCCGTATATCACCGGCTACCTTGCCTTCCGTGAACTGCCACTGCACCTGGAGTTGCTCGCCACGATGCAGGAAGAAGGGACGCTCCCGGATCTTTTGTTGGTCGATGGAAACGGACGGCTTCACCCGCGAAGATTAGGGATCGCCACGATGCTGGGAGCACTCGCCGGCATTCCTACGATTGGGATCGCGAAGAAACGAATCTGTGGAACCATTGCCAACGATCTGCCAGAGGTTGGCGTCTGGGAGCCGATCGCGGCGAGTCAAACCGAGCCGAACGATCTGCTGGGTTACGCCATCTTGCCCCACGCCAAGACGAAGCATCCCCAGTACGTCTCGCTGGGCTATGGGGTCGACGACCACCTGATGAAGACGATGGTCACGCGTTGCTTTGCCGGGCATCGCTCGCCAGAACCAATTCACGCGGCCGACCGCGAAAGCCGGCGAATTGCTAGCACTATCATCGCGACCGGCGCGTAGCGATGATTCCTCTGGACTCGGCTCGCGGAAATTAGGTAAGGTTCGGGCATTCGTCCCAATCTTCCCTGAGAAACTTTATTCCCAGAGCCGATTTGATCGTGAAAACTGCAACTCTGCCCACCGCCGTTCTTGCTGTTTGGTCTTCGCTGGTTTGTGTGAGCAACGCTGCCGATTTTCAGGTGGCGACTTCCATCTATCGTGGAAACGAACGATCGCCGGTGGCGTCTTATCAGACGGTTTTCAAAGGGGACAAAATCTACGACGTCGTGATGACGCCACCACGCCAGGTGACGATCATCGACTTCTCGACCGGGCAGATCACGATGCTGGACCCTGGTAAGGGACAAGACACCGCGGTCCGGACCACGATGTCGACCCAAGACGTCCTGCAGCATGCCACCTATTTCAAGCAGTACGGCGATTTGCCATCGAACCCATTGTGGGATTTCCTGAAGGATCCCTCGTTTCAGACCAGCTACGATCCGGGAACTCGGGTTCTCAAGCTGTCGGGCGATCCTTTGATCTATGAAGCCGATTTGCAGAAGATCGAGGACCAGCCGCTGGCGGATGCTTATTCGCAGTTCTGCGACTGGTCGGCGATGCTGAACTTCATTTCGATGGGAAGTGACTTGCCTCAAGCACGGATGTCGCTCAATGCGGAAGTGAAGAGCCGTGGGGCCGTTCCGACCGAAGTTCGTAAGACGATTCGGAATGCCGATCCATCGAAGATTGTCTCGCTGAAGAGCCGCCACGAATATCGTTGGACGCTCAATGTCTCGGATGACAAGCTCATCCAGTCGATCGAGGCCGATCTGGCCAAGGCCAAGCCGGTCAAATTCGATGCTTACATCAAGCGGGCTTCTGCCGCACAAAAGTAAGTGGTTGCTGGATTGCGGAATAGCTCTCAGGTAGGATGAGAACAGTATTTGCTGTTCACCCCTTCGATATCCCACCCGAGTCCTAAGGATATGCCGCGCATGCACCGCTTGTTCAGTCTGCTGTTGCTTCTCAGTTTTGCCAGTGTTAGCGTCGCTCAGACGTATGAAATCACGCAAGAGGAGGACGGGCTCACCGTTCACTACGATGGCAAACTGGTCACTCGCTATTTGAAGAAAAGCGGCTCGAAGCCGATTCTATATCCTTTGCTCGGCCCTGATGGCGTGCCGATGACGCGTCGCTATCCGATTGAATCGGTCGGCGAGAATGAAAAGAACGACCATCCTCATCACCGCAGCGTCTGGTTCACCCACGGCAAGGTGAATGGCACGGACTTCTGGCTGGAGAAAGAAGGCGAAGGGGGCGTGATCGTCCACGAGAAGTTCGAGAAGATCTCGGATGGTGAGACCGCCCAGATCGTGTCGCTCAATCGTTGGGAAACGCCGGAAGGCAAAGTTCTATGCAAAGATCGCCGGTCGATCACCTTCGGCCAGGACGAAGGCCGACAGTACTTCGATTATGACGTCACCGTGACGCCTGTCGATGAGCCGGTCACTTTTGGCGACACCAAAGAAGGGACCTTTGGGATCCGCGTAGCCGGCACGATGAAGACCGACGCCAAGATGGGCGGGACGATCGTCAATGACAAGGGCGTGAAAAACAAAGATGCATGGGCCAAGCAGTCGGCCTGGGTCGATTACTACGGTCCCGTTCAGGGCAAGACCGTGGGCGTGACTATCATGAATCACCCATCCAGCTACGGCTATCCAACCTATTGGCATGTGCGTACTTATGGTCTGTTCGCCGCGAATCCATTCGGCGTGCATGACTTTGTTGGCAAGAATGTTCAGTCAGGCGATCACACGATTAAGCCAGGCGAAGAAATGAACCTCCGTTACCGCGTGCTGCTGCATGAAGGGACGACGGAAGAAGCCGACGTCGCTGGTGCCTTTTCGCGATATGAAAAGGTGCAGAAGTAATATGCCGAAGCTCATACCTTTCTCACCGGCCCAACAGCGGCTGTTGGAGCGGTTTGAGCGAGCAGGTGGCGTCGTCGAGTTTTTTCTTTGCCAATCGACGACGCCTCATCTGATCGAAAGCCATCGCGAGGCTGTTCGCCTCGCGTTTCTCGAGCTTGGAGATCACAATGAACGCTGGGCACAGCAAGTCGCTCAAGTCCGTCAAATCCCGCGTTGCCGGCTTCCGAACATTCACGACGAAGCGGCTGCCATCGACAGACTGAATCCAAAAACGATCACCGTCGAGCAGTTTCTCGGGAATCGCTACGACCTCGCGCGACGCGAGCTCATCGTTGATGGGAAAAGGGATTATCCGAACTGTTTCTTCTATGCCCATGCCGAGCCGAAGCCAGCGAACATTTTGCCTCGGATCGATGGTGGCATCTCAGACGGCCTGGCGTACGCAATGTCGAGCCCGCCGTATCGTTTGGATGAGACACCGGAAGAAGTCGATCGCATGCTGCAGTCGATGCTACACGGCCTACTGAACGATCTGGCAGACGACCCGTTGCTGTTGAGTTGGCCAACCGATTGGTGCAACTACTTCGATGCTGGCAACGAATGGTGGGGAAGCTTTTTGTGGAGTGTCGGCGTGCCGGCATGGCAGCAGATTGTGGTGATGGCAGCCTCTTCAACCGACTAAGTTCTCGGGAAAACTAGCGAAATCGACTCAAGCCTGGAGGTGAATCGCCTGCAGGCTTTTTGTTCGCGCATAGATCGTAAATTTCCCATGCTTCCTATCCTATCTATGTCAAATTTTGCCGTCCCTATTGCCGATACCTAACCTTGCAAACACTTAACCTAGATTACCCAAACGGCCTATGTCTGGTGGCGACTAGAGATAAGCCGGATCAATACGGAGCATCCCCAACCTATGGCCGCTGAAACTCCGTGTTTCACTCAGTTGGAACACCTTCGGCAGTACATTTACCAGATTCTATGTGACAAAGAGCAACTAGAGCCGGGCGTATTCCCCATGACCGAGCGCGTGATCGTGCGAGCCAAAGATCCCTGTGGGATCTATTTCTGCTTGCATGGCCCTCGTAGCGTCAAATGCACGGCAATCTGGGAGACCGATACCAACACGATTTTGTTCTATGGAGCCAGTGGCGAGCGGTTCCTCAGAACGCAATTGTCGAGTGCTTCCGCCTTGCAAGTGGCTGCCTAACACCAGGCAGCCGCGGCCAATGGATTGGCCGCAAGTCGCATGATTTCTGGATTTCAATCATTCTTACGACCGCATAAACATGGAGGTTTATTCATATGCTAGTCCTTTCCCGCAAGGAAGGTGAGAAGCTTCGACTGGGCGAAGAGATCCTAATCACCGTTGTTAAAGTCGGAGCCGATAAGGTCCGTCTTGGAATCCAAGCGCCTTCCAACCTGCTGATCCTGCGCGACGAGCTGGACGTGCACGAGATCGCAGATGTTGAACAAGAAGAGCGCATCACGCTGGTATTCACCCAGGAAGTGAACCAGCCGGCCACGAAACCGATGCGGATCGCGGCCTAATCACGCCAGGGGCGGGTGTGATTGTAGAAAACGTAGGATGGCTACGCCCTTCACAGTGCGATAGCCATCATCCAAGTAAGGTGCGTCAGGCGGACATCGATGGCCGTCCGCTAGCGACGTGAGTAGCCATCCTACGAGAAGTGCGCGAAACCCGGCAGAAACGAACCATCAACTTTGACGATCGCGCATAAAAAAATGAGGGGTGCTACAATACCCCTCATTCATCTTGTATCATCCGATACGTCGTCAGCGAGAGATCACTCGCGAGGACGAATCGCTCCGGTCAGACCCGAGTAGTCGCAACGATCTTCTTCGTGCCACAGTGGTAGACCTTGTTCTACACGACGGCGAAGAACTTCGATCTTCGCTTCGGAACCGGCTGGGGCGTCGGTTGGGATGAACTCATCACCTGCATCCGGGACGAAGTCTTCGTCGTGGCCGAACTTCAGGATCGCATCGAAAACGTTCTTGATTTTCTGCATCTTAGGAAACACCTACTTTCAACATTTGAATCGCGCTGGGGCGTGACTTATATACGGCGTACGGTGCCGTTTGGTTTTGAATCGATCGAAGGAACTGGCAGTCAAATTTGTGCCAGCATTCCTTGCACGGGTATTAAGAGCAATATCCGTTCGCTCGTGAGACAGCACTAAGCCGAGAAGATAAATTTGGGGCTCTCGTCCCAACAGTTCTCGGCTTGCGATACTGACGGCCTCCACTTCGACCATTAAAAATTGGTAATTTCTTTGTGGGTCGGAAAGTCTTGAATCTTGGCCGTTGATCTCCCCTATGGATCCTCCTAGGTTTCGATCAAGCACACGATTATTTATTGATCGCTTAACGTGTCAATAGATTTTTCCGCTGGTTGCCGCAAGGGGAGTTGTCTCGTTAACGTTAAGAAGCTCAATATCTTCCGATCTAAAGAATAGGTCGGAAGTAGCAAAAGGCAAAAACTACTACCAAACGAGCAAAACAGCCTGCGTTAACGTCAGTTTAAAGGAAGCTTCTAGCCCGTACCCGGTTCACCTTACGGGTTGCCGAAGCCTCAATGTCTGGTGAAGCTGTAGCGATCAGACAGCAAGACCCCTTGCGAAAAGTTTTTTCCTTGCTCCAAATTTTTCACGAACATGAAGGCATATTTGGGGGGCCAGAATGACCTGGATTCAAAAAGAAATCACCCTACGTGCAAGATCGCGTGGGTTCCATCTCGTCACGCGTGACATCCTCAGCGAGCTGCCGGAACTGGCCACCATTCGGGTCGGTTTGCTGCATGTCTTTATTCAGCACACCTCGGCGAGTCTCGGGATCAACGAGAACGCCGATCCCGACGTCCAGGTCGACCTGGAGATGGCCTTCTCGAAGATCGTCTCAGAAGACTTCCCGTATGTGCATACGATGGAAGGTCCCGACGACATGCCTGCTCACATCAAAGCCGCCATGCTGGGCAGTAGCGTCACCATTCCGATCACCGACGGACGCTTGAATCTTGGTACCTGGCAGGGGATCTATTTATGCGAACATCGCAACCATGCCAGTCGTCGCCGCCTGGTGGTGACAGTCCAAGGCGAAGCTCGTTAGAAGCGGGCATTCTTCAACACCCCAAATGAAAAAGAGCGGGCAACCTGACAGGCTGTCCGCTCTTTCTTTGTGAGAATCGAATTGCTTGCCAGTGGCAAACTACTGTGGCGGTGCCAGCGTCGTCGCTGCCCCTGGTGGTGGTGGCAGTTGGATCGCCCCGTTCTCGGCAGCCATCGCGGCCAAGGCATCGGTGTAGGTGATTAGCAGCCCGTGAACATGCTGAAACTCGGGCCGCTGCGTCAGCGGAGCATAGTTGGCGTTGCCAGCGACCTGATCGTAGCGGGCGATCGCCGCTTGCAGGGCCTGAGGACTTGGGTGCGGACCTTGCTCGTAAACTTGCTTCGGCAAGGCCAGGTAGCCCCGCCATTGTTCGTCGAGAACACTGCCGAGCCGGTTCGATGCGGCGGCAAGTTCCATACGAAGCTGATCGATGCCGAGGCCATTCTGAGGGGGCACCATCGCAGGCATTTCGGTGGGGGCAGGCGTTGGCGTGGCGTTCGGATAGACCGTGTTCGGTTGTGGTTCGAGCACAGGATTGTCCGAGTAACGGGTGATCGTCTGCAGCAGTTCCGCGGCCGAAGCCGGCAGGACTGGCGTATTGGTGGCTTGCTGACCGGTCGGTGTCAGGCCGGTGCTGGCGTAATAGTTGCGATTTGCGGTGGTGTCGATCTGCAGCGAACTTCCATCGACCGAGGCCCCGACGAACAAACCACGGCTGCGGCTGTACGAGTAGATTTCACTCTTCAGCGAAAGGTCGGTACCGGCCGAAGCGTTGCGTCCCACTGGGCCCGCGGACGCAGCGGCGTCGACACCAATGGTGAACTTGCCACGCAGAAGCCCTTCGACGCTTTGCTTGGTCTGGAAGACGAGTACGACGTCGGTGGCCTGAATGCCAGCTTGCCAGCCGACGCTACCGCCGGTCATGGTGACGAATTGAGGTGGTTGCCAGACGCGGTTTTCATCGCGGACCAGCACCACACCGCGGCCATGTCGCACACCGACGACAAAACCCCCTTTGATCATGTTGGGGATAATAACGACCCCCTCCGCCTTTTCGAGCATCACGTGAGGGATGCCGCTGGCAGGAATGGCCATGATTTCATTCAGCACGGCGGTCGACTGACGGACCACCACGTCTTCGCGGCTTTGGGCACCAGGAAAGACTTGCTGAGCAAGAACGCTATGAACAGAAAGAAGCGACAGGGTCAGTGTCGCCAGCATGAGTGACGGGTAACGGGACATCTCTAAATCTCCTCCGTGAATTTCGGCCTTTGCTAGCATTGCAGACGCAGCGCTGCGGCCAGGGCTCGCCCAATGTATCGCAGTCGCAATCGGTGACAAACCTCGATTTGACGATGTTTGCCGGGCGATGATCAATTTGTTCTACGAAGGAGGTGGCTGATCGTTCAAACGTGCCGTGGTTTCATGGCTCGATCGTTGTTTCTTGCTGAGCCATGTATTTTTTCAGCTTCTTTTCAACCCCTGGGATCACCTTCGCGGCGTTCTGATGATAGATCTTCTTGAGCACCTCGTCAGGCAAGCCAATTCCGTAGATGTACCACAGGCCTTGCGGGGGCGGGACTTTCTCGGAGTAGGGGAAGTACTCGTCGAAGGTCTCGAAGAACCGCCAATAGTAGTGCAGCCGCTGTTCCGGCCATGGTCCATCCGTACCGAATAAGATCCGATCCTGATACTTCATGATGAACTCGCGGGAAGTATAGGGCTGGCGCCCCAGTTCTGAGATTCGCGAGGCAGGCTCGACGTAGAGGTTCGGATACCGCTCCAGCCACTGCGATAATGTCGCCAGGTCTTCCGAGTTGTTTGCAAAGTGCGCCCCGATGAAGGTCGTCTCTGGATGACGAGCAATCACGCGGTTGCGTGCCGCAAGAAGCTCTTCGCGCGACGGAAATTGGTCGCCGTAGAAGCTCCAGTCAGGATGCCGCGAAAGTTCTTCCCAGCGTTCGTTGGTGTTGTCGATCGGCTCGAAGAATGCGGCTGGATCGGCAGTGTGGATGATCACCGGTAGACCGAGGTCGCCGCAGGCCTTCCAGATCGGATCCCAGCGGGGGTCATCGATTTTCAGCAGCGAAGCATCAGCATCTTTGTAGCCAAGTCCGAATTGCTTGAAGAGCTTCAGCCCGCTGGCGCCTCGTTTCTTCACCTCGGCAAGTTCCAAGCTCATGCGACGACCGAAGTCAGGACGCTGGCAAGCCCAGGTTTCTGGCTTATCCGGATCCCCCTCGCCTTGCCAGTCAATATTGGCGTAGATCAGAAACCGATCGGGGTACTTCGTCCACAGATACTTCGCGTGATCGTCGAAGTCGTCACCCAGGCGACCATCCAGACTCACACACAGTGCGATATTGTTGCGATCCATCACGCCGACAAAATCGTCTAGTTGTTCAGGCGAGTGCTTCAGGCGATAGCGGAAGTGGGTGTGATCGTCGACGACCGGAAACTTGGCGTGCGTGAGGTTCGTCTGGCGAACCTTCATCGCTGGCTCGGGTCGAAACTCTCCGATGGCCAGTGGTCGCCCGTCTTTCCCGTCGAGTGGCTCGGTGGTTTCGCTGGTCTGGGCAAGCGAAACCGACGTGCCGCCTGCCAGCAGCAGCATGGCGACCGCAGGCAAACGCAGGTGTCGGAGAAGATTACGCATGAAAATTTCCTTTCGTCGTCAACATTTTTCGCCGGTAATAGAAAACCCTCGTAACGCTTTTCACGATGTCGAGGAAATCTGGCGGTTGGTAACGATTGGTTCCGAGGTTAATTGGCCGTAAAATGAGGCGATCATTCCAACCTTCCCCTGCTTGCGATGCTATGAGCCTGGACGAAACGCAACGACAAACCCCGGGACAACTCAGCGCGGCTAAAAATCTCAGCCGTCCCAAGGGGAAGCCTCCGTGCGAAATCCCGGGCTACGACCTCGATTCTTTGCTGGGTCGTGGGGCCTATGGCGAAGTCTGGGTTGCCACCGCACAGAACACCGGGCGACGGGTCGCCGTCAAAATCTACCACCATCGAGGGTCGCTCGATGAAAGCATGGTGGCTGCGGAAGTCGAGAAACTCGTCTTTCTTTCCGCAGATCGCTATGTCGTGCAGCTTTTGGAAGTGGGTTGGAACGCGGAGCCTCCCTATTATGTCATGGAATATCTGCCCAATGGCTCGTTGGAGGATCACCTCCGTCGGGGCGGAGCCATGCAGGTCGAAGAAGCCATCAACATCTTTCGCGATGTCGTGATTGGGCTTCTGCATGCTCATGGTAAGGGCATTTTTCATTGTGATCTGAAGCCTGCCAACATTCTATTGGATCAGGACGGGAAGGCACGGATCGCCGATTTCGGACAGTCCCGGCTTTCCCACGACCAGCGACCTGCGCTGGGGACGCTGTTCTTCATGGCTCCGGAACAAGCGGACATCGAAGCAACGCCTGATGTCCGCTGGGACGTATACGCCCTGGGAGCCATCCTCTATACGATGCTGGTAGGCGAGCCTCCGTTTCGCTCTTCTTCCAGCGTCGGCGAAATTGATTCTTCACGCGGACTGCGACAAAGGCTGGAAAAATACCGCCACGTAATAGCCACTTCACCCCCACCCGAAGAACATAAGAAGATCCCCGGCGTCGATCGTGAACTGATTCAGATCATCGATCGCGCGGTCTCGGTGAACCCGCGACATCGCTTCCACAACGTTCAAGAGGTGCTCGAGACGCTCAACGAACGAGAACGTCAGCGATATCGTCGCCCGCTGCTGTTGCTGGGGATTTTGGGGCCAGCCTTGTTGTTGACGATCGGGTTGTTCTTCGGCTGGCAGAACTACCAGACGGCGATGCTGGCTTCCGAGCACGCTATGATCTCGAAGGCGTACGAGAGCAATCAGTTCGCCGCAGAGTTGGCCGCGACCAACGTTTCCAATGCCATCAATGCCCGGTTCGAGGAAGTCGAGCGACTGGCCAGCGATCCAGAGTTCATTAAGCTAGTCGTGCAAACGATCGAAGATCCAGAGCTCAAACCTCTGCTTGCCAGGCTGCACGAGGTACGTGCCACCGGCCGAGATCAAACGCCTGACCGCGTCGCCTTCCAGCAGCACCCCAATCGCGAACCACTCCAGAAACGCGTTCGCGATCAGTTCGAGTTGCCTTCCCAGAAGAATACGGCGAGTTGGTTCGTGACCGATGCCCAGGGATTTCACCTGGCGTCCTCCTTCGATCTCGAGCCGTCGGTCTCGCCGATCGGTGGTTACTTTGGCTATCGAACTTACTTCCATGGCGGACGGGAAGATCTTTCCCCGAACGCTCCCACGCCAGCGCCCGATGAGACAACGCATCTTTCCGCCGTGTTTCATAGTACGGCTTCGGGAACCTGGAAAGTTGGTATGGCGACACCGATGCGGCACGAAGGAAAGATCGTGGCCGTCGTGGCGATGTCGGTCGATGTTGGCAAGTTCACCAGCTTGGAACCAGCCGAGCATCAGTTTGCCGTGCTCGTCGATGGACGCGATGCCCCGACCAACGGTGTGATTCTGCAGCATCCGCTGTTCGACCAACTGCTCGAGAAGCAGCAGCAGGTTCCAATCCGGTTTTCGGAAGAAGATCGTTACCGGGTCAAGCTCGCAAAGTTCGAGCAAGGGAAGCCCGTTGTTGGTAAAGATCCTTTGGGTGGCGACGAGCTTGGGAAAGAGTACGACCAGAACTGGATCTTCGCCGCGAAAGAAGTCCCGCTGCCACATCGCCCAGGCAAGCCAATCAACGTGGAGGGGGCCACAGGTTTGGTGGTTGTTGTGCAAGAGGATCACTCGTTCGCCGTGAAGCCGATTTATGAACTCGGGAACCAGCTCTCGCGTCAGGCGATCCTGGCGGCAACGTTGATTGTTCTCGTCGTTCTTACGTTGTGGTATTTTGTGTGGGGGGCTCTGCGGCGTGTGCCGAAGGGAGCCATGGCAACTGGTGATACTGGCAGCGTGATTCCACCGCACGAATTAACGACGATCGTCGCGCCCTCGAAGACGGGCGTCGATCCCTGATATCGAGAGCTAGATGGCCGAACTGTTTGCCCGAGATACGCTCTCTTCGCAGCGATGGCGGCGTCGACTGGTCCCTAACCAGCCGTTTGTTGTGGGGCGAACGACGTCGATCTTTCCTGTCTCATGGGACAAACAGGTCTCGTCCAAACATGCTTCGCTGACCTGGAATGGCGTTCAGCTCGAGGTCCGCAAGATTGAAGAAGCGGTCAATCCGGTCTTCTACGATTCACGGCCTCGCATCTCGTTCATGCTCGACCCTGGCAAGCACTTCGTGATCGGGCACACCGAATTTCTGCTCGAGAACAGCGAGCCGACGATGCCATTGCCGCATCGAAGTCCCAAGACGGAAGTGACCATTCGCCCGGAAGAGATCCGGGCAACCTCGTTCCGCAAGACGCCAGGCCGGATCGAACTGCTCACCGAACTGGTCTCGAAGATGACTGCTTCGACCGATCACGAGCAGCTGCTGACGATCATGCTGCAGCAGTTATTGCAAGGGATTCCACATTCAACCGACGTCGTGCTGCTAGAGAAAGAGAAGAGCGAAGTCGCCGCCTACATACCGGTCGCGTGGGATAGCCGCGATGGGATCTCGACCCCCGGCGGATGCAGCCAAGGGTTAATCGAGAACGCTACGAAGACGCAAATGTGCGTGCTGCATGTTTGGCCGGTCGATTCCGACAGCGATGCTTCTGACTATACCCAGGTCGCCGGGCACGACTGGGCCATGTGCATCCCCTTGAAGATCAAGTTGCATCAAGAGGCGGCACTGTACATCTCGGGGACGCGAGCACAACTCGATGGCAACCTGCCGGAAGTCGAACTGCTGCAAGACGACATTAAGTTTGCCGAGCTTGTCGGTTCAACTTTCGCAAATCTCTCACGCAACCTGGCGCTCGAACGTCGTCAGTCGCAGCTCAACCAGTTCTTTACGCCAGGGCTGCTCGATCATGTTGTGACCGACCTGGAAAGCTTCCTCGCACCTCGCGAAGCAGAGCTGATGGTGATGTTTTGCGATCTGCGAGGATTCACCTCCGCGGCGGAAGAACACTTCGATCGCTTGATTCCGTATTTGAATCAGACGAGCGAAACGCTGTCGCTGATTACCTCCGCGATTCTGGCTCAGCAAGGTGTGATTGGCGACTTTCATGGCGACGCGGTGATGGGCTTTTGGGGCTGGCCGGTTCCCATGGAAGAGAACCCACTCGGAGCGATCCAGGCCGCCTGGGAGTTGGTACAGAAGCTGGCCGGGGAAGACTTCCTTTGCGGAGAATCTGCACCCAAGGCAGGGATCGGTATGGCAGCCGGGCCGGCGGTCGCGGGCATGATCGGAAGTCGCGATCAGGTTAAAGTCACCGCGTTCGGTCCCACCGTGAACCTTGCCTCGCGCATCGAGGGACTCACCAAGCCGCTTGGCATTCCGCTGCTGCTGGACGAGAACGTGGTGGCCAAGTTGCAGTGTCATCCGTCGATGCCGCCCAGTTCCTTCGTCCGGCTGGGGTGTTTTCGACTGGCAGGTCTTCGACATCCAACCCAAGTTTTCACCGTGAACACCGGCGACCACGACTGGGTGCCGACGTTTTCTCAGGCTCTCGTTCAGTTTGAAGATGGCGACTGGCAATCGGCCGGGCGATTACTTCAAGAGATCCCTGGCAGCTTTGGGCCAGGCAAGTTGTTGACGCAATTCATGCAACAACATCAGCAGCGACCGCCAGCCGATTGGGATGGCGTCATTGCACGAACCGGCAAGTAGCATTAGTTAGCTGCGGTCGAAGTGGCCGCGTTGTGGTTGGCGTTCGTCTCGCTCCAAAAGCGTTTGAATTCGGCTGCAATAAAGAACGAGCCGGTGATGACCAGCACGTCGTTTGCAGTTGTTTCGGTAAGCGCTTCGTCAAATGCGGCCTTGGCATCTTCGGTCGTTACCATCGAGGACCCTGCTTGCGGGGCGATCTTTTCAGCAATCGCGAATAACTGGTCAGGGCTCGTTGCTCGTGGGCTGAAGCCGTACTTGGTAAGCCAGACTTTGTCGAACGCTTTGAGCAGTTGCCCCAGGACGGCCGCGTGATCTTTGTCGCCGCTTGAGGCGAAAACCATGCGGCGGCGCGCCTTCGGGAAGTGCTTTTGAAGGACGCCTACCAGTGCGGCGGCGGACGCATCGTTGTGAGCCGCGTCGACGATGACGACCGGGCTTTCCGAAAGACACTCGATCCGGGCGGGCAGGGCAGTGGTGGCAAGGCCTTCGCGGATTGCTTCCCTGGAAACGGCGTGGCCTGCATCGTTCAGCAAACGAACGGCTGCGATAGCGAGCCCTGCGTTGGCAATCTGATGATCCCCTTTCACTCGCAGTGTGAACGATTGGGGTTTCTCGGACTTCCACTGGAAGTCGAACGCTTGTTGGAAGAGTGCCCCGTGAGCGTTCTCTTGCCACGAACCTTCGACCACGCGGCTTTGGAACTGCTCGCCCAAGTGATAGAGCGGTGCTGCGTGTTCGGCAGCGACCCGGGTGATAACAGTCTGGGCTTCGTCCGCAGTTACACCGCTGATAACCGGGATGCCTTGCTTGATGATGCCCGCTTTTTCACCTGCGATCTCGGCAAGTGTATTGCCCAGCAGGGCGGTGTGGTCTCGGCTGATGCTGGTGATGATGCAGAGTTCAGGTTCGCAAACATTCGTCGAATCGAGTCGACCACCCAGGCCTACTTCGACCACGGCGAAGTCGACGTTTTCCTGTGCAAACAGCAAGAAGCTCATCGCGGTGGTGATCTCGAAGAAGGTCAGCCGGTCGTCCGGGGTCGCCGTTTCGTCCATCTTGGCGACGATCGGACGGATGGTGTCGACCAGTTGGACGATGTCTTCCGCCGAACAGTTGTCGCCGTTGAGCCAGAACCGTTCTTCCAGGCGTTCGAGGTGAGGCGAAGTGAATCGCCCGACGCGATAGCCTGATTTCCACAGGATGTTCGACAGAAAGGCCGACGTCGAACCCTTTCCCTTGGTGCCAGCCACATGGACGATCTTCAATTGACGCTCGGGGTTTCCCAGAGCATCCATTAAGGCCTGCATCCGGTCGAGCTTGAAGCTGCGGGAACGGTAAGGGATATCGGTGGTCCGCTCGTAGTTGATTCGCTGGAACAAATAATCCAGCGATTCCTGATAAAGGGGCGAGTCGGGGGCGGTTTGACTGGCGTCCAACGAGGTGGCTTTCCCAGAAAGTCAGCAAAAGGGTGGCCTGAAACTCCCTTCATCTTAACGGAAAAAGATTTCCGCTAAATGGAGTATTTGCCTGGGCGACGCTGTAGCCGTGTCGAAAGTAGCAAACTGATTGTCCCAGGTTCGAAATAAAAAAGGCCGGTTCACTGCGGGAAGTAAACCGGCCAGGGATCAGGAGACGGACGTTTGTTGTCAGAAACGGGAATGTATGTCGTTGGACAGACGAAACACACTCTTTTTGGAGGATTGCACGACTGTTTCAGGGAACGGACGTACGAGCTTGGTTGAGCTAATTGCACCCTGCGTGCCAATGGAAGATGCGATTTCAAAAAGAAAGCCGTAACTCAATTAGTATGTGCAAGTTACGGCGATAAAGAAAATCTGCGGCCTGAAAGTGCTAGCAATGCGGTTTGTAAGGATTGCAATTTGTACAAACTGCCATTGAAGTTCCTACCCAATCCGCACGGCTTGCCAGCATCTTAAAGCTTGTTGCGGAGGGAGACTTCGCCACCAAATCGGGTGGCAACCGTGCGATAGACGTTAAGATCGACGGTTTCAGTCACCTTGCTTACGCTTCCGTCGACAAAGGCGACATTCACCACGCCAGGATGGAAGCTGCGAGCGGTCACCGCGGCCATGCAGGGATTGTCGGCCACATCACCTGCGCCTTCGCCGTTGTTCACGAAGTCGGCTGGCTGCAGACGCCCATCGATGTTGAAGATTGTGTTTGGGGTAAAGAACGCCGTGAATCCGGTTTGCTGAACGTTGCCGCTGACCCACTGGGTATGTCCGCTGGGGGCACTGCCGGAGGTCACGTTCGCGTTGATCAGGCCTGCGACGTCGGAAAGGCTAGGCGGGCTGGTCAGCGAGTTGTCGTACTCGGAACCCTGATAAAACCGCGTGAAGCTGTTCACTTCCGAAAGAGCCATTGTATTGCTGGTGCCGTCAACGAACTCGGAAATCCGCGTGAAACGGTTCGCACCGAAGGCCCCGTCACCCCCTTGGGCTCCGTCGTAGACCAAAAAAGTGCCGTGCGACATGGCATAGTTCGAGGGGAAATGGTCCGGCACACCATCGCCAGTAACGTCGACCGCCCGGAGGTTCACTTCCGAAGGGCACTTGAACATGTCGAGCTCGATCGCTGGAAGGGGCACCCCGACATTCAGGATATTCGCAGCCGACCCATTCGACTGATAGGCGGTGTAAGACGTTCCCCAGTTGATTGCGGCTTCCAGTGGACCTTGCTCGATAAACGGCAAGATTCGAGCTAAGCCCGACCATTGACCGGTGCCATCCCACGCGGGCGGAAAGGTGTCGTAGGTATCGTGATAGACGTGGGTAGCCAGCGAAAGCTGCTTGAGATTGTTGGTGCATTGCATACGGCGAGCAGACTCTCGCGCTTGCTGCACCGCAGGCATTAACAAACCGACCAGCACCCCGATAATTGCGATCACGACCAACAATTCGACAAGCGTGAAACCGGCACGGCGATTCATTTCGAGGCGATCCCTGAGAAGTCTAGGCAGGAGGTCTGGGGACAAGCGGAACGCTCCCCCACGCTAGGTACATGAATGATACCCGCGTTGACTCCTCAAACCGAGTGTTTTTGACACGATTTTTGACGTTATTTTGTTCGCTAGTGACCTGGTCACACGAATCGAACCGTTTCGGCTGAAGGGAATGCGGTAGGCTTTAATAAGTGACAAGTCCCTGTTAGCTACATACCCCAGTCCACCAGCTATGTTCCGCAGCCGCGGCGCGCTGAGGATTCGTAAACAAAATCCCCTCAATCGTGTGGGGCAGGTGTGGCTACGTAAATCGCAGATCAAGCCCGCATAAGCGGTAGAATGCGGACAATAACAGGGGAAGATCCCATGAAGTCACCAAACTGCCCAGGTTTGGTTCCTTGTCACTGGGGGAAGCCCCATTTATAGTCGGACTTTTCCCTTAAGTTCTTTCCGCTTCGTAAGAAGGCGAGAGAAAAAGCAGGCAAAGCTAGCCGAACCAAGCTGGCTCCGCTGCGTAGACAGGGGATATCGGACTGTTTTGGCGCAAGATCGCCCGAAGCAGTTCACTATTTTCCTCATCTTATCTCTTTCGTACCAACCATCACCGTGGCTTGAAACAGGTTCCATGGCATCGGTAGACACTCAACCGCAATCGTCCGCTCCCTCGTCCAACAACGAAGTCATCATCGAGACGCGAAATCTGACCAAGATCTACCGCGACTTCTGGGGGCGTCAAAAAGTCCGAGCTCTGAAAGCACTCGACCTTGAAGTGCGTCGCGGCGAAATCTTTGGTCTTTTAGGACCAAATGGTTCCGGCAAGTCGACCACGATGAAGTTGTTGCTGGGGCTATTGTTTCCCACCAGTGGTCAGGCACTTGTCTTCGGGCAAGATCCGACGAACATCGCCACGAAGGAACGCATCGGGTATCTGCCGGAAGAGTCGTACCTCTACCGCTTTCTGGATGCCCGCGAAACGCTGAACTTCTATGGCCAGCTGTTCAACATGCCAGCCGACGTTCGCCAGAAACGGGTGAACGACCTGATTGAAATGGTGGGTCTGAAGTGGGCGGCCAAACGCCAGCTGAAGGAATACTCGAAAGGTATGACCCGTCGTATTGGTCTGGCCCAGGCCTTGATCAACGACCCTGAGCTGATCTTCCTCGACGAACCAACGACCGGGCTCGATCCGATCGGTATTCGTGAAATGAAGGACTTGATCCTGAAGCTCAAGGACGAAGGCAAGACCGTTCTGGTCACCAGCCACCAGCTGGCCGACTTGCAGGACGTTGCCGACCGAATCGCCATTCTGCACCAGGGTGAATTGAAGGAATTGGGCCGTGTCGATGCCTTGTTGAAGGTGAGCGACGAAACCCAGATTCGTGCCAAGGGAGTCAGCGAAGAAGCGAAGGCTGAGATCCGAGCCATCCTCGAACGGGAAAACGCCGAGAACATCTCGGTCGAAAACCCAACGACCACGCTCGAAGAGCTCTTCTTGAACATTGTCCGCGAAAGCGAAGCCCGACCTGGCCGCCGTGCCGGTTCGGATCGCTCGTAGAACCATTGTTCAGCCCGTTTGGCCCTCCTTTCCACGCGAACCTTCGAGTAAGAAACAATCACCATGGGGATCGAAGATAATATTCAGCCGCTAAGCGAGTGGCTCCTTCCTATCCCGGGCGAGCAGTTCGGCGGCTTGCTTACCTACCTGATTGCCTTGGTCATCCTGATTTTGGCCGGGCTGGTATTCGGGTTTATCGTCTCCGTTTTCCGCAACGGTCCGTTCGAGGCTTTCTATGCCGTCTTCGGAACCGCTGTGAAATCGGTGCCGGAACTGCTTTCGATCTCGCCACGCCGTGTCTGGGCGATGACCTGGCTCGCGTTTCAGGAAGCGATTCGCAAGAAGGCGTTGCTCGTCTTCGCTTTGTTTATGGTCGTCCTGTTGTTCGCCGGGTGGTACATCAACCCAAGTGCCGAACAGCCGGTCCGTTTGTACCTGACGTTTGTGCTTACCTTTCCGAAGTGGTTGGTGCTGCTGCTCGTGATCGCGCTCAGCGTGTTCAGCCTGCCAGACGATATCAAACGCCGCACGATCTACACCATTTACACCAAGCCCGTTCTGCCGAGTGAATTGTTCCTCGGTCGTTTGTTCGGTTTTGTGGGCGTTGGTACGATTGTCCTCTTCGCGATGGCCTTCGTTTCGTACTTGTTCCTGATGCAGGGCTTCAGCCACAAGCATTACGTCAACGCTGACCAGCTGGTCCAGGGCGAGAACGAAACTCTTATCGGCGAAACGACCGAGACCGCCGGTCACAAGCACGCGGTGACGATCTATCCGAACGACACCGCTGAAATCGATCGCGTCCACGAACATCGTCACGATGTGACCATCAACGAGAACGGCGGCCCGGAAGACAAGTACGTCCTGAGCGGGCCGAACGACATGTTCCAGGCCCGTGTGCGTCACATCGGGTCGGTTCGCTTCCTCGATCGTTCCGGCAAGAACGCCGCCCCGCGTGGTATCAACGTCGGTAAGGAATGGGAATACTTCAGCTATATCGAAGGTGGTACGTTCAGTGCCGCAGTTTTCACCTTTGAAGACTTGAACGACGGCATGTTCGCCGAAGTAGTCGACGGCGACGAAACCAAAGAAATGTTGCCGCTCGAATTCAACCTGAGTGTCTTCCGTACCTACAAAGGTACCATCACCGAAGGTATTCGCGGTAACTTCTACTTCAAGAACCCTGAAACGGGCGAACGAAGCATTGCGATTCCGTTCACCGCGTCGGAAGAATCGGACCTGCATTACATCCCGCGAACCTTGTCCAACTTCAAAGCCAATAGCGACAAGCCGGAACTCGACTTGTTGGAAGATCTCGCCACGCAGGATGGCGGCCGTTTGGAGCTTTGGATCCAGTGCGCCGAGCCGGGCCAGTACTTTGGTGTCGCCCAGAACACGGTTTACGTTCTGGAAGACAATCGCAGCTTCCTGCTGAACTACGTTAAGTGCTACGTCGGCATCTGGTTGCAAGTCGTCCTGGTGATCACGTTCGGTTTGGTGTTCAGCACCTTCCTGAATGGTCCGGTCGCCTTGCTCGCCTCGTTCCTCTCGCTGGGCTACGGTAGCATCGCCGACGATGTGAAAGGCCTGGCCCGCAACGTGATCTTCAACGAGAAGACCGGTTGGTACGGGGGTGGTCCGGCCGAGGCCATGGTGCGACTATACACTCAGAAGAACATCATGACCGAATTGGAAGGTGCCATCTGGGTCGACGTCGTGAAAGCGATCGACACGGTCTTTGCCTTCATGATTTACGCCTTCGTCAACATGCTGCCTGACTACAGCATGTTCGATACCCAAGGCTTCGTGGTGGATGGTTACAACATCCCAGGAGCCGTTGTGGCAGAACAATTCATCACCGTCCTCGGCTTCCTCGTCGCGCTAGTCGCGGTTGGGTACTTCTTTCTGAAATCGAAAGAAATCGCAGCATGAGCAAGAATAAATCTTTTCAGCACAAGGTTGTTTACGGCGTTTGCATCATCGTGATCTTGATCGCGGTGTCGTTGATCAGCCGACCAGCAACCTCGAATCAGCCTGGCGGTATGCTCGCTCAAATGCGGCGCGAGTATCGCATCTCTGACGCTCAGCTGGGCAAGGTCGACCCAGCGAGTGAAGCGATGCGTTTGTCGTTGCTCGGTTTGGACGGCGTGGCGATCACGTTCCTGTGGAGCAACCTGAACGAATATCAGAAGACGGAACAGTACACCCTGATGGAGGCCACGGCCAAAACCATCTCGTACTTGAATCCGCACTTGTTGAAGGTTTGGGAATTTCAGGCCTGGAACCTGTCGTACAACGTTTCCCGCGAGTTCGATAACTACAAGCACCGTTATCTGTGGGTCAAACGGGGTATCAACTATCACATGGATGGTACCGAGTACAACTACAACGAACCCCGCATGATGAATTCGATCGGTCACTTCTTCGGCAACAAATTCGGCAACGCCGACGAGAAGAAGGAATACCGCGAGATCTTCCCGGACGACGACATCTTCCACGAAGAAATTCAGAAGCATCTGGAAGGTACGAAGTACTCGGTCGTTGAAGGTGCCGAAGGGGTTCAAGAGGGCAAGCCAGACAACTGGCTGGTTGCTCGTCTGTGGGACCAATGGGCCACGGAAGTGGTCGACAACGGCCTGGGTAGCATCGGTGCCATGTCGCCAACGATCTTCTATCAGTACCCTGCAAAACGCCTGATGAACTTCGGCGAAGCGGCCGAGAAAGATGGCAACATCTCGGAAAAGGCTCAGGCCGCTTGGGCTCAAGCCTATGACGAATGGCGTGAATATGGCGACCACGAGTTACCATCGACGTACGGTATTCCG
The DNA here is from genome assembly GCF_039541315.1 of Bremerella cremea. Taxonomy (GTDB): domain Bacteria; phylum Planctomycetota; class Planctomycetia; order Pirellulales; family Pirellulaceae; genus Bremerella; species Bremerella cremea. The sequence goes on from NZ_BAABFZ010000004.1 coordinate 595,310, forward strand.
ATCAAGCTGAACGACGCAGATCGTCTGAAAGTTGAAATCGAAGAAGTCGGTAAGAAGTTCGACGACGCCTACGGACAGTACAAAGAAAAGGTCTATGCCGAGAAGTTCGCCAAGCTTCCTGAAGAGACGCGTAAGGCAATCGAAACGCCGAAGGCCGAACGCACGGAAGAGCAGATGAGCCTCGCCCGCATGGCCGAGCCATCGGTGAACGTTTCGCGATTTGAAGTCGTCGCGTACATGCGTGACAACAACATCGACGGCGTGCTGGAAGCTTCCAAGCTGGCCAACGTGCTGGATGAAACGGAGTTCATGCGAGGCGTGATCAACCGTCAGAAAGACATCGTCGCTTTCAACTACTGGCTGACGCGAGCCAAGTCGGAACGAACCGACCGTACCGTCGAAGCCCGGAAGTTGGTTTACGATGCTCACGAAGCCTACAAAGCGGCCGACCTTGTGAAGGCTCGCGAACTGTACGAACAAGCCTGGGAACTGTGGACCGGTATCTACGAAGAGTTCCCAGAACTGCGAGAAGATGCTTCGTCCGATGTGCTGGCCGACTCGATCAAAGAGTACCGCGAACTGCTGAATCACTTCGATCAGGACATCTCGCCAAACTTCCCGCTGATCGACATCTTGCGGGCCGAAGCGGGCGGCGATTTCCAGGAACCAGAATGGGTTCCGGAAGATGCTCCAAAGTCGGATGAAAAGGCCGAAGCCGAAGCGGGTGAGATGAAGTCGGAAGAAGCTCCGAAGGAAGAGCCTGCCGATGATCCGATGGAAAGCAAGCCTGCTGAAGTATCGGAGAAGCCTGTCGCCGAACCGAAGAAGGAAGAAGCTTCCGCCGAGAAACCAGCTGAAGAAAAACCTGCTGACGAAGCCGAGGCGGAAGAATCGAACGAGTCGAAGCCAGCCGAGGCCGCTAAAGAATCGGCGGAGTCGGGCGACGAAAAGAGTGCTGACCCAGAGTAGGACTCTGCTTCGTGGACAACGCTTTGAACGAAAAGACCGAGGCTCGATCCGGTGCGGATCGAGCCTTTTTCATTTACCAGCGGTTGGTCGCCTTGTTCCTGCTGCTGTTGATGGCGGCGACCTATCCGCTATGGATCGATCTCACCAGCTTCCCCGCCGTGCCGGTTTGGTCCTTTCTGTGTGATGTTCCGCCGATCGCCGATCAGATCTTGGCTGGCGGATTGGTCCTGGTAGCTGCAACGCTACTGATCGCCGGACCGCAAGGAACGCTCGCTTCGCGATTGTGGCTGACGCTGGCCGGAGTACTGCTGCTGACGTTTCTGTTGAACCAGCATCGCTTTCAGCCTTGGGCCTATCAGGTCGCGGTACTGAGCTGCTTTTTCGGCCTCGTGCCGGGAAGTCTGGCTCGACGACTGACGATGGCGGTCGCTTTGAGCGTCTACTTCTTTTCGGCTGTCTCGAAGCTGAATACCTCGTTCGTCAATGAACTGGGAAACGACTTTCTGGCGACGTTGTCCAGCCAGGTAGGAATGGCCTGGCGACCGGATCTTTGGAGCAGCGACAAGTGGTTTGCTCTCGCCTTTCCAGCGTTCGAGTTGATCACATTCGTTCTGCTCTGCATCCCGAGAACCAGAAAGCTTGGCGTTGTTGCCGCGTGTGCCATGCACATCGGTTTGATTGTTGTGCTGGGGCCGCTTGGGCTATCCCATAGCTGGGGCGTGCTTCTCTGGAATGTTTTCTTCTTCGCCCAAGCCATTCTGTTGTTCTGGTTTCCAGCGAACAGTGAGGAACAGCCTGTCGAAGCAACTTCCCCTTGGCGCGTTCGTTCCGCAATCGCGATTTGTGGTGCTGTGGTTTTGTTTCCACTATTGGAACTGGCAGGGATCGGCGATCCTTGGCCTGCATGGGGTTTGTATGCCTCGCACGTCGGTCGGACTTATCTGTTTGTGCCACGACACGTGTTGGGTTCTCTGCCGGAAGAGATGCAGCCCTACGTCGACGAGCAATCGAGTGAAGACTGGTTCGTGCCGATTCTGTTAGATCGTTGGTCGCTTGAAACGACCGGAGCACCGATCTACCCAGGCGAACGGTTCGCATTCGCCGCCGCGCGTTCGTTTGCCGTGAAGACCAAGACGGTCAACTTCGCTCGACTCGTGATCGAATCGCCCGCCGATCGTTTCTCAGACGAACGCCGGGCCGAGGCGTTCGCCGGTGATCAAATTAGTAAAGAAGCCCAACGCTTCTGGCTCAACACCGAGCCGCGTCGCGCGTACCTACGAGGCAACTAGCCTGCACTGCCTGCGAACATCGCGACCGATCCTTCGATGGCGATTTCAACCGCTCGCAGTTCGCCAGAAAGAACCTTCTGGAGCAAGTCCACCGAATCGTTCTGATTCCCAAAAATCCCGCGGCGATTGTACGATGCCATCACGCGACGTCCTAATCGACCTTTCGGGCGAGGCTCACCGAGGATCGTAGCTCCGAACAAGATTCCGCCTGGTTCCAGCGTGGTGGCCACGCGGCGGATCACTTCGCTACGGAATGACGTATCGCCCGGTAAGCAGTGCAGCACATACATCAGCGACGCTGAGCGGAAGCGTGGCAGCGTGGAGGGAAGTGGCTGAGCAAGATTGGCCAGCACAGTTGTTGGTTGAAGTCTCGCGATTCGTTTCGACGCGGTGTTCAAGCAGTTCTGGTTGGCATCGAGCAGCGTGACCTGGCTGGCAGAGTTCAGCCGCTGAGATCGATCGAGAAATAAGCCCGTTCCGACACCCACGTCGAGATGGCAATCAGTCACATGCCGATCGAACCAGGCCTGAAGTGTCGCCGTACGGCAGTGCCACAGAAAGCGATTCGAGAAACCATGCACCGCCAGATCGTACAGCGGCAATGACCACGATGTGTAAATCCGATGGCCTGCATCGGTGTCGATCGAAGATGGGTCAGTCGAGGCGTTCAAAAGTCGTGGCGGTATCTCGAAAACAGGTTGCGGAAACAAGCAGCCGACAGCGTAGCAGGTTCTCGCCTCGAAGGCCAAGGTACGCACTTGCTCCGGCATGAACGGTGCGTTGATCGCCGTAGCGGGTAGGGCTGTAACGTTCGTAGCGATTGTCGGATGGAAGTGGGCTCGGTTTCGGGAACCCGACTATTGTTTCCCACCAAGGTTCGGGGAATCCCAACCCGAATAGCGTCCTATGGTTGACCAAACGGGGCTGTCTATTCCTTATCCGCAATCGTATTCGCTGTGCACGATTCTCCGCCTCAAAACGATTCCCATCCGCTACGGTCATGGTCTGCTTGGGCCATTGTCGCAGGCACGCTATTGGCCGTTGCCATCGCCGTCAGTCCGAATGGTGCCGATCCCGATCTGTGGGGTCATGTGCAATATGGACGTGATGCTCTGCAGGAAGGTCTCGCGCGAACGACAACGTACAGCTACACCGCCAACGGTTATCGCTGGATCAATCACGAGAACCTCAGCGAACTGGCGTTGGCGATCGGTATCGACGCGATCGGCCCGAACGGACTGCTGCTGGTGAAACTGCTGTTGGGACTTCTGATCTGCAGCGTGCCGTTTTGGAAGACGAAAGACTTTGCCAGGTATCCTCTGCCGGTGATGGTGGTCTCGCTGTTGATGGCGACCAACTTCACCAATCATTGGAACGTGCGACCGCAATTGTTCAGCTTTGGCTTCTTTGCCTTGCTGCTCGTTCTGCTCGATCGCGCTTTCGTCGGTTGGCAGGGACATTGGAATCTGCCTTGGCTGACGTCGCTACGCCGTGGTGAAACGGCCGACGCTGGTAGCTGGAGCCACAAGTCGATGCGGCTTCTGTGGCTGGCGATTCCGCTTTGCTTTTTGTGGACCAATACCCATGGCGGCTTTATGGCTGGCGTTGGGGTGTTGGGCGTTTACCTCGTCTGCCGCATGTTCGAAGCAGTCGCGATGCGTGGCTGGGAAGCCTCTGGCATGCTGCGTCGTCTTAGCTTGATGCTATTCGGTGCGGTGATCGCCACGCTGGTGAATCCTTACAGTTATGAACTTCATCAGTGGATGCTGGAAGCTCTGCGTGTGCCTCGGCCTGAGATCACCGAGTGGCATCCGCTGTACTCGCTTGACATGTTCAGCGTGGCTTTCATCGCCTTGTTAGGGCTGATGGGCTTCTCGCTGGCTTATTCGAGGAAACCGCTCGACTTCACGCACTTGGTCGTGATGTTGCTGGTTGCCGCGCAGGCCACCATGCATCAGCGACACGCTCCGTTTCTAGCGATGCAATGTGGTTTCTGGGTGACTCCGCATGTGGTTTCCGCCTGGAATCGACTGACGGCGGTGAACAACGCAAATCAACGTAATCTGAACCCCGCAATTGCCTGGGGTGTGGTGATTCTGGCTGCAGGCATGTTTGCCTGGCCGTTGTACGGAAGGCTGAGCGTGATGCGTGTTGACCGCGATGTCTATCCGGTCTCGGCGATCGAATACATGGACCAGCATCACCTGCATGGCAAGACGATCGTTTCTTACAACTGGGCCCAGTACTACATCGCGGCCCGATGTGTCGATGGTGCTTCGAGCGTGCAGTTCGATGGCCGTTTTCGGACTTGCTATCCGCAGTCGGTCGTCGACCGGCACTTCGACTTTATTCTTGGTGACGCGCCAGGAATGCGTTTCCGCAAATTGCCCTCTCCGGTAAATCCGACGGCCGCGTTGGTCGAAGGCAATCCGGCACTCGTATTGCTTGACCGAGGTCAGCCCCACTCGGAGCAAACGATGGAGTCGGTACCAGGATGGACCCTTTTGTACCAAGACTCACTTGCTCAGGTATGGGGACGAAGCGACTTGTTCAACAATCCCCAATCACCTGAATTTGTCGCCCCCAACCAGCGTTCGATTTCGGACGCAAACCAGCACGGCTTTGTAGCCTGGCCTGCGATTCCATCGCAACCAGCCGGAGCCAACCCATCATCGCAACTGGCACGTGCCGTCAGCACGGCAACTCAAAGAGGGCAACCATGACCACCACGCTTTTCCCTTCGACTTCTCCCGCATCTACCTGGGAGCATCTCGACGACCACCCTTGGGACCTCGCACCATGGGAATTTCGTCTGGCGGAAACCGAGCATTTGCTCGACGAGCTGGAAACCGACAACCAGCAGCCAACCGACACACTCGACTATCCACTGCCAGTCGACTTCAAGCTTTCGGTGATCGTGCCGGTTTTTAACGAAGAAGCAACCACCGCCACGGTTGTCCAACGATTGCTTCAGCTTCCGTTTCGTACGGAAATCGTCATCGTTGAAGATGGCAGCACCGATCGAACCCGCGACGTGCTGACCCGGCTGGCCCACTTCTGCGATTTGAAGATCATCTATCACGCTCGTAATCAGGGCAAAGGAGCGGCGATTCGCACGGCACTCCGATATGTGACCGGCGACGTGGTGGTGATCCAAGATGCCGATCTCGAGTACGAACCGCAAGACATCGCCCAGGTCATTCGTCCGATCGTGACCGGCGAGGCCGATGTTGCTTACGGCTCTCGTTTTATGAGCGAAGCCAAGTACGACAGGGATTCGTGGCTGCATCGCCTCGGGAACCAGGCGTTGACCTGCGCCTCGAACCTGCTGACAGGCCTTCGCCTGACCGATATGGAAACCGGCTGCAAGGCATTCAGCCGCAACATTATCCAGCGGATCGAAGTTCAGCAGAACCGATTCGGCTTCGAGCCTGAAATCACCGCCAAGCTGGCCAAGCGGAAGTATCGCTTCGTCGAATGCCCAATCCAGTTCCGTACCCCGAACTGGGCCGCCAGCAACAAGGTTGGCTGGCAAGAAGGGCTATCGGCCTTGTGGTGTATTTTCAGGTACCGATTCTCGGACTAGCTCAAAACATCGTCACGGGATGGCTATCTGCCTCCTCCGCAGGTAGCCATCTCTTGTGGCGTTTAATTCTTAGGCTTCAATGGTTGAACCCGCGGTCGCCATGCTGGCAGGCGATTTCATTGCGGTCATCCGTCAAATATCCCCCAGAAGTCACAGCATACACCCCAAGAGGGTGTCTTTTTGGTGCCGAAAACAGCTCAATTCGGTTGAACCCTAGGCCCGCAAAGCCTATCCTTATAGTTTGGATCAATGTCCCTTCTCCCTCTCTATGGCAATAGGGCCTTCTGCGAAGGAGGTGGGCAATCGCGATCGGGCATCGGTTTGCCTTGCGATTGGATTCCGAGGAATCTGTTTCAATCACCGGAGAGAATCTGTGAGTACTTCGACTGAAAAAGCTACGAACAACCAAGTCATGCTGGGCGCCGACATTATGATCGAATCGCTGGTACGACATGGCGTAGAAGTACTCTTTGCTTACCCGGGCGGTTGTAGCATGCCTCTGCACCAGGCGTTGACCCGCTACAAGGACAAGATCCGCACGATCTTGCCACGTCACGAACAAGGTGGTTGCTTCGCGGCCCAGGGCATCGCTCGTACGACCGGTAAGGTCGGGGTGGCCATGGCCACCAGCGGTCCAGGTGCCACCAATCTGGTGACCGCGATCGCCGACGCCAAGCTCGACAGCATTCCGCTGGTCGCGATCAGCGCTCAGGTGCCTCGCGCCGTCATCGGTAGCGATGCCTTCCAGGAAACGCCGATTGTCGAAGTTTGTCGTGGTATCACCAAGCATCACTACCTGGTGACCGACATCAAAGACCTGTGTCGGATCATGAAGGAAGCTTTCCACATCGCCACGACCGGCCGTCCAGGCCCAGTGCTGATCGACATTCCGAAGGACGTTCAGCTGGAACAGTGCGTGCCTGACTGGGACTGCAAGATGAACCTGCCGGGCTACAACATTCAGCCTCGTCTGGCCAAGCCAGAACAGATTCGTCAGGTCGCTGCCGCGATCAAACGAGCCAAACGCCCGGTGATCTACGCCGGTGGTGGTGTGATCACTTCCGGTGCTTCGGAAGAGCTGCGTGAGTTGGTCAAGAAGACAGGTATTCCGATCACGATGACCGTGATGGGCCTGGGTGCTTACCCGAACGCCGATCCGCTTTCGCTCGACATGCTGGGGATGCACGGTACCGTATACGCCAACCTGGCGGTGAGCGAGTGTGACTTGCTGATCGGTTTGGGCGTTCGATTCGACGACCGCGTCACCGGCAAGCTGACTGAATTCGCCAAGGACGCCAAGATCGTTCATATCGATATCGATCCGAGCGAACTGAACAAGAACAAGCAGGCTCACATTCCGATCGTCAGCGATCTGAAGCCTGCCTTGCAGATGCTGAACGAAGTGGTCGAAGCTCCTGAAGACATCTCGGACTGGGTTGCCCATTGCCAGAAGATGAAGAAGGACGATCCGTTGACCTACAACAAAGAGTTCGACGGCATTCTGCAGCAGCACGCCATTGCCGAACTGTCGCGTTTGACCCAGGATCGCGAAACGATCATTTCGGTCGGCGTCGGTCAGCACCAGATGTGGGCTGCCCAGTTCTATCAGTTCAAGAAGCCTCGCACGTGGCTGTCGAGTAGCGGTCTGGGAACGATGGGCTTCGGTCTTCCGGCGGCCATGGGTGCCCAGGCAGCCAACCCCAACGCCCTTTGTATCGACATCGAAGGGGACGGCAGTTTCCAGATGAACATCCAGGAACTGGCGACCTGCTTCTGCGAAAAGCTGCCGGTTAAGGTTCTGTTGGTGAACAACCAGCACTTGGGCATGGTAGTGCAGTGGGAAGACCGCTTCATGGCTGGTAACCGTGCTCACACCTACCTCGGCCCAATCGATCACGATGAATGGGAAGGCAAGGGTAACGACATTTACCCAGTCGAACGTTACCCAGACTTCGTTCAGATCGCCAAGGGCTACGGCTGCGGTGCGGCAACGATCAGCAAGAAGAGCGAGTTGATCCCAGCTCTGGAAGAGATGATCAACTACGATGGTCCTTACGTTCTGGACGTGGCTGTTCCTTACCAGGAACACGTGCTGCCGATGATCCCAAGCGGCATGACCGTCAAAGAGATGATCAAGTCGTAAGCACGAACAGATCATCCATCAAGAAAAGCCAACGGGGAACGAGCAATCGTTCCCCGTTTTGCTGCGCGGCCACCTGAAGTGGATAGCCGGTTGCCGCATCTTATTCGCGTCCACTACAGCTTCGGAATCGGCACCTTTTTGTCGCTCTTGCGGCGACGGGTATCGAAGTAGTACGGACGCAGGCCAGAGCCGAAGCCGCGTTTGACTTCCCAGGCAGCACGCGTTGCCCAGGGGGTTCCGGCGTATTCTTTGGTCACGAAGGTGAGAAGTTCCTTTGCCCGATCAGCGTCGTCCTGAGTCTTGTCGGGGGCGACCAGATTCGAGTTCGTTCGTAGTTCCCAGCCGCGGAACTCCATGTAAGGTTCACGCTTCGGATCTGGCGGAGTTGGGTTCTTCAGGAACAGTTCGCTACTGACACCATACTCGTAGGCTCGACAGCGGTAGGCATACAGTTGCCCGAGCATCAGGTCGTAGTTTGCTTGCCAACGCAGCGAGGTCGACGCATCACGCAGGTCGCGGTTCTTTTCCAGAACCTTGATCGCCTTGTCGAGATATTGCCCGTATGGGATCACGTCGGCTTGTTCTTTGCGAACCTGCTTGGCCATTTCGTTGGGATCTTTGCTGTACCAATGGCGAATGGTCAGCACTTCCTTACGGTCTTCCTGGAATGGATTCAGGTCGTAGACGACATTCGTTACCAGGCTCTTCAGGGCGTCTCCTTTAATCTCGGAAACCTGGGCGGCGCGAGGTCGCAGGTCAGGGCGATAGAAATCCATCGTCTTGGCGTCGTACTTCCGATCGGTCACGTAGTGGATGTCGTCCTCTTGCCCTGGCAGCATAAAGAACCTTCCACCTGTTTCTTTGGCTAGGCGGACTTGCTCGTACGGACCAAATCCGCTGGTCATCGCATCCCAACGTTTGCCATAGCCATCGGTTTGAAGCTGTTCGACGTAGGCCGTTTCGGGCCCACGATCGATCCGCAACAGATGCATTTCGCCACTGAACGGGTGGCGCCATTCGTAGTGGGCATAGGGATAGCCAAACATCGCTTCGCGCCCCATCACGAACAAGCGGCAGTCCATCTGCTGTGCCATCTTGATGGCGTTTTCGAGCTGGGCACCATTGTCGTTCATGTTGCCGCTTTCGTCGGTGACCATGATCAACGCCACCTTGCGATCGGCGATCTGGGCATACTTGCGATGCCGCGACAAGGCTTCCATCACAGCGGAACAGGCCATCTCTTCGCCAGATTGATCAATCTGAATGGCATCGATCGCCGCCTGAATTTCAGAAAGGTTGGAAGTGGGGGCCTGAGTGAGTTGCTGGAAGCCTTGGCCGTAGCTGGTTACCGCGGTGGTCAACACATCGCCCTGACCTTCTTCTGTCAGGCCGATCTCGGTGTAAACGCGACCAATGCGTTCGCGGATTCGCTGCTGGTCATCCTTCATGCTTTCCGACTGATCGAAGAGCCAGATCACCAGGACCTTATTCTTCGACATCATCCAGATCAGCTCCTGGGTGATCTGGTCCATCGCTTCCTGATAGTTCGATACCACTTCCTGAGCCGAGCCGATGGTGCCTGAGGGGATCTCGCGAATGAGTGAATCGCTGTCGGTCGAGATCATGGCAATGTCGGAAAGCTCGACGCGAACGGTCTCGGTCGGATCGAGGGCCTCTTGCTGCAGTACCGGGGCCGACATCGAAGCGATCGCTTCTCCGGCCATGCCCATTTCCGATACCGGCATGCTGGCGGTCGCCATCTCGGTCGAGACGACGTCGAGCTGGTCGAGTTCAATCTCGAACGTTTCGAGGTCTTGGACCATGTCCGGCTCGATGACCGTTACCAGCGGTTGGGTGCGTTTTTGGCTGGTCAGCGTGAACATCGCCAACACCATGATCAACGCAAAGTGAAAGATGAATGACGTCAGGAACGCGGCCGAATGGTAGGCCGAGTGAGCCAAACGCTTCAGTAGCCCGCGCGGAGCTTCGTCGTAGGTTTCGATTTGGGGAATGGATTGGCTTTCCGAAGCAGGCAATTGCTGCGAGGGGAGTGGTTGCATGGGTCGGCCAAATGGGAAGAGGTTCGTCGAGCCAAGAAATTGCAAAAAGCTTCAAGCAAAATGCATTCCATTACCCATTGTGGCCGATAGGACCCGCAATTGCGACAAGAAAATGCCCTGAATGGGGAGTTTGGCGTGTCAACTCAGGTGACATGTATGCCGCTTGAATCGACATGCTAGAGGTAGCCAAAAGCTCGCAGAGCAGTGTCGACTTGTGCTTCAACCTGGGCCTTGGGGGCGCGATGGGCTTTGCCGAATAGGGCACTTAAATGATGGCGAGCCAACGCCGCGCTTAGCACGGTCGAGCTCCACTGTTCGTAGTCTTCCACCGCTGGGCCGATGCCTGCGTCGGCTGCCTGACGAATCGCTTGTTTCAAAAACTGTCGCCCCTTCGCGATCACCCGATGATGAAAGTCTTGGGCCAGCTTCGGTGTCCGTTCCGCTTCGGCGATCAACAGTCGCGTGAGACGGACCTGGCGGGGCGAGAGGATAAACGTGACCATCGCCAGCAAGCGTCGCCGGAGTTCTTCAGCCGGTGGAAGAGGAGGGGCAGCTTCAGGATTTTCCCAGGGGCAATCACCAAGCGAACCGACAACACCTTCGAATAGTCTCTCTTTATCAGGGAAGAGGGTGTACAGGGTCTTCTTCGACATGCCAGCCAGGCGAGCGATCTCTTCCATGGTGGCCGCTCCGTAGCCGATGGTGGTGAATACCTCTTCGGCTGCCCGCAACAAGAGCTGGGATCGCTCTTCTTCCGAGTAAACCGGCGGGCGACCTGGTTTAGAGCGAGACGTCGATGTGGAAGATCGCGGGGCCATTGGCGTTGACTTTTAGGTAGCTAAGCAATATTGTTCTATTTAAGAAACGATAGCGTTTCCAAATGACAAAGACAAGTTCTTGCCCCTGAAGTCGCCATGCAATCCTCGAGCCCGACCGAAACTCCTCCGCAGCTTTCGCCTTGGTTACTCGCGCCTGTGCTGGGCGTGCTCGGGGCGTTGGGGCCGATGTCGATCGATCTTTATCTGCCCGGGATGCCGCAGATTGTCGAGTCTTTAGGGATCGATGAAGGAACCGGCCAGCTCAGCCTGATGACCTTCCTCGGCGGGCTGATGCTGGGGCAATTGTTCTATGGGCCGACGTCCGATCGATTGGGACGGAAGCCGATGATCTTTGTCGGTCTGGTTCTGTTCTCGATCGCTTCATTGGGTTGTGCGTTCGTGCAAACCGGAGAGCAACTGCTCTTGCTGCGATTCATCCAAGGCTTGGGCGGGGCGATTGGACGAGTCGTGGGAATGGCAGTCGTTCGTGATTTGTACCGTGGCAAAACGGCGGCGATGCTGGTGGCCATGATGATGCTGGTGCTCGGGCTGGCTCCGATCGTCGCACCTCTAATCGGCTCGGCTATTTTGCTGGTGGCACCTTGGCAATGGCTATTCGTTTTTCTTACCTTCTTCGGCCTGGCATGCATTGTGATGGTGGCGGTTGCCTTGCCAGAAACGCGATTGGAAGCCCAGCGTACGTCGAGTCATCCCGTGGTGGCGATTCGCAACTACGGCGGGCTGCTGCTCAGCCGACAATACATGCCGTACGTGGCTGCTCTTTCTCTGGCCCAGGCAGGCTTCTACGCATACCTTACCGGATCGTCGTTCATCTTTATCAACCTGTATGGACTGTCGCCCACGATGTATAGCGTGCTCTTCGCAACCAATGCGGTGGGGCTGCTCATCGGGGCTCAGATTGCTCCGCGGTTGATCGGGCGTTTTCAGGCAGAGAACATCGTCCGTTCCGGACTGGTCGCGTACACGATGGCCGCCATGTTGCTGGTCACCTTACAACTGACCGGTGCGCTGAATGTCGTTCTGCTGTCGGTCTTGCTCTTCACGATCATCGTTTCGCTGGCGTTCGTGATGCCGATTGCTGCGGTGTTAGCACTGGAATCGCAAGGCAAGATCGCAGGCACAGCCGCGGCGATGCTTGGGGCGTGTCAGTTCGGCTTCGGCACGGTCGCGGCCTTGGTGATTGGCTTGACGGCGAACGGCACCGCGATGCCCATGGTCATGGTGATCGGACTGAGTAGCCTGGCAGCGATCTCGATCGCGTTCCTCACCTTCCCCGGCACTGAAGAAGTGTACCTGCAGGAAGAGGCGGCCTAGATCGCAGGTTTGTGATCGGCTTTGAAATACGCTCAACCCATAGAAAGAACCCGTCACTCAACTTCGACGACGCGGTGTCTTGCTGATTTTTAATTCGATAGACGCATAGTCGCCGAATCACGATCGGCCACTCCGGATCGACCTCGCGGAACTGGTTTACCGGAGGGCCTTCGGTAGCGATGGCAAGGTTGATGAGAATCTACCCGGGATCGAATAGGCCAATCGGGCTGGCCTTGGCCGGTTCTCGACTTCATTAGGGGAGGTCAGCTGTTCTTCATGGGGCAGATCCATGGCGAGTGTTTACTGGCAGGATCGTTCCGTTTCTATCAATTTTTCGCCCCGATACCGGGTTAATTGCCATGCCCGCCTTAGCGAGTTAGGATTAATTTCCCTATTCTTCATTCACCAACTCAATTTCTCTGCCCCCTTGGAGATCCCGCCCATGCGTTTTTCCCCCCTCAGCCTCGCACTCGCTCTATGCGCCGCGATTGCCGCCCCAGTCGTTGCCGACGATGTGAAAAAGACGATTGGCGAGATCGAACGTCTCGATCCAGCATTTGACAAGTTGGTTGCCCCTGAGGCCAAGATCGAAGTTCTGGCCGATGGTTTCGAGTGGTCAGAAGGACCCGTCTGGGCTCCGGAAGGGTTTCTGCTGTTCAGCGACATTCCGAACAATCGGATCGTGAAGTACAAGCCGGGCAAGGGAACCGACGTCTTCATGCAACCTGCTGGCTACACCGGCATGCCGAAGTTTGAAGGTCAGGAACCAGGCACCAACGGTCTTGCATTCTCGCCGGAAGGTAACCTGACGATGTGCTGCCACGGCGATCGCAACATCACGCAGATTGTCGATGGCGAACGCAAGGTGCTGATTTCGCACTACGAAGGAAAGCGACTCAATAGCCCGAACGATCTGGTCTTTCACGCTAATGGCGATCTCTACTTCACCGATCCTCCTTACGGATTGCCCGGCGGGTTGAACGGCAAGGAAGCCGAGCTCGACTACTGCGGCGTTTACCGCCTGGCGAAGGATGGCAAGTTGACGCTACTTACCAAAGAGTGCCCACGCCCCAACGGCATTGCATTGTCGCCAGATGGCAGCACGCTGTACGTGGCCGACTCGCAGGAATGTTTCGTCAAAGCATTTCCGATCCAAGAGGACGGCAAGCTGGGTGAATCCAAGAAGGTTTATGATGCCGCCGAGTGGAAGGGTAAGCGACCTGGAAGCTGCGATGGTTTGAAGGTCGACACCGACGGCACGCTGTGGATCACGGCCCCAGGCGGCGTGGTTGTTGTCACTGCCGAAGGGAAGCAATTGGGACGAATCAGCACTGGCGAGCGAACCGCGAACTGTGCATTTGGTCCTGATGGTACGTTGTACATGACTGCAGATATGTACCTCTGCCGCGTAAAGACGACCGCCAAGGGAACGATCGGTTCCGAGTAGGCAAACTCACCATAGGGTCTGCTGGGCGGACGGGAAGTGGATTGGTACCCTGTAACAGTACCTTCAAGTTTCTTGCCCCACCGACAGACCCTGAGCCATGCCTGCTGCCCGACAAACGACCGGTATTCCTAAACTCGACGAGCATCTTGGGGGCGGGCTGATTCCTGGCACGTTGACTCTGGTCATCGGAGCAACCGGAATCGGCAAAACCCAAATGGGTGTTCACTTCGCCCATGCCGGTCAGGCAGTCGATGGTCACAAAGGGGTGTTCTTCGATATGAGCACCCGGGGCGATTCGCAAAGCCATGTCGAATACGCCGACCGTATGTTCGGGTGGAAGCCGGTCGCGGCCGACTCGAACCAGGTGCCAGAACTCGAAAACTTCTTCGAGACGGAATTGACCCGCGGCGAAATGCTGCACGTCTTCGACTATCAGGGCAAACGGGTCTCGCGACGCGATATGGACTGGGACGAACTTGGGCACTGGCAGCGTCAGATCAACGAGAAGCTCGCCACGACGATTGGCTTTCTGTATGGCAACTTTGCTCATGGTTGCCGCCGCGTGGTGATTGATGGCCTGGAACCAGTGGACGTGCCTGCCGAATCGATTCAGATTGAATTGTTCGAGTACGTCTATCACCAGGTGCTGCGAAAAGACCCAATGTGGGTGGCTCGCGACTTGTTCCGGCAGACGTTCCGCAAGAACAGCGAGATGGCCGAAAAGCATTGCTATGCAACCGAAGAAATCGGCTGCATGATGCTGCAGACGTCCAAAGAAGCGATGCTCGATCAATTGATCTCGCGAAACCTGGACGAGGGAGACTTAATCAGCGGCGCGAATACCGTGATCTACATGGGAAAGATCCTCGACGGAACCAAGATCCGCCGAGCGATCTATATCAGCAAGCATCGTGGCAGCGCCGCGACCGACGAGATTATCCCGTACCACATCGACGACGCTGGCATTCAGATCGATGGCTAACCGAGCGAACTACATCCCGCCTCGGGAGGCGTCCGAGTGGTGCTTGGCTTGCTCCGCTTTCTCGATGTACACCGGATCGCGAGTCACCTCAAAAGCCTTCTGGTAGGTGACGCTCAAGGCGGTAAAGTTGAACGGATCGCCTGGCTCGAGCTGGCAGGCCGTTTCGGCGTGATAGCAAGCCTCGGCAAACTGGTTCAAGTTGCCGTAAGTGACGGCCAGGGCCATGTGCGAGAGAACGTGTTCCGGCTTCTCGGCCAGGACCGCTTTGAATTTCTCGATCGCTTCCTCGTATTTCCCTTCGTCTCGCAGCTTTTCGCCTTCGCTGTAAAGGGTAGACGTATCAGACATGGTCTCACATTCGTGTTAAAAGACGCAAAAGGGGTTGGGAACGTGCCTAGATTATATGAAAACGCCCCCGATTTGACACGACCCCGGACAGCTACCTCTTCCTGGGGCTGCTAAGTTTGGCCATGCTGGCACAGCATTGCTATCGCAAATTAGAGCGGAAGTCCGTAGCAAATAATTGGTTTCGATCGATCGGGCTAGACAGATTTTACCGATATAGCTTATCTAGGAGCGTTGACGCGCGGATCAGACAGCCAGGATGGCCTCTTTTCCTCGTAGCCCTGGAATCGCAATACCCATCTTCGACCTTCAGCAAAAGGATTTGCTGTGACTCAGATCCACCCTTCCGCAATCGTTCATGCTACCGCGGAAATCGGCCACGATGTCACGATCGGACCGTTCTGCGTCATTGAAGAAAACACGAAAGTCGGGGATGGATGCCAGATTAACTCCTTTGCGTCGATCAAAAAGGGGACCACTCTGGGGGCCAACAATAAGGTCCATGAACACGCCGTCATCGGCGGGCCTCCTCAGCATCTTCGCGCCGGGGTGGAACTAGGCGAAGTCATTATTGGTACGGGCAATGTCTTCCGAGAGTTCGTTACCGTTCATCGCGGTTTAGCTCCTGGCAAGAATACCGTCATCGGCGACAACAATCTGCTGATGGTCCAAGCCCACGTCGGCCACGACACCATCATCGGAAGCAACACGATCATCACCAACAACGTCATGTTGGGTGGCCACGTCGTCATCGAAGACCGAGCCTACGTCAGTGGTGCCGTCGCTGTGCATCAGTTCTGCCGTGTCGGCCGCAACGCCATGGTTGGCGGTCAGGCCCACGTCGTTCAGGACGTCGCACCTTTCGTCACGGTCGATGGCTGCAGCAGCCTGGTCGTTGGTTTGAACACGATTGGTTTGAAGCGAAGCGGCTATTCGCCGGAACAGCTTTCGGAATTGAAGCGTGCCTACCGCATCATCTTCCGCTCGAACCTAACCAACCGCGAAGCCCTAGAGCGGGTCCGTCGCGAGTTCCCTCAGAGCCCAGCGTTGCACTTCGCGACCTTCCTGGCCGATAGTGAACGTGGCTTCATTCAGGGACGCAGCCGTGGTCGCGGTGTCGACGTCAGCCGTCCGCAACTTCGCGTTCTGTCGGACGAGAAAGACAACGCAGCCGATTCCAACCGTCGCGCTGGTTAAGCAGGCCTCGCCGGTAAAGTCTCATTTGCTTGCTGGCCTCCATTCGCTGTGCTAGTTTGGCCGAAGCGTGTTTTCCATTCTTCGAGGCCAAGCCATGAGCAAACATTCCTTCTCGAGCTACACCGGCTTCATCTTTATGGTGTGCCTGGTGTTGGGAATGGGGCTTTCACTTGCCGTATTGTCGCCGCCTCTTGGCATTGGCTTTTTGCTGTGTTGGGCGTTGCCCAGCCTGGTGCTCGCCATGTTGACCATTGCCCGGCACTCAGACGATATGCCCTTGCCATGGGAAGATCAGGTCATCGCCGTCGTCGTATCGTTCGTCCTGCAGATTCCTCTTTGGATCGTAGCGAACTTCTTTGGATTTATGTTCGGCGGCTTGGTATTCGATCTGACGGTCGGAAGAGCGGAAGCGGCTTCGATTGTGCAGCTTCCGTTGATGACCATGAATATGCTTTGCTGGGCGGCGACGACCTGGGCGACTTATTGCTGCCTATTCATCGGGCTGCTCGTCTGGGGACGTGTTGGGGTCTACAACGATGATCCCAACAGCAAGCTGACCAGCATTCGCGACGCGAAAGCCGTTCATCATCCGTTCTAGGACCGACTAGCGGGCCTTCTCGACTTTGAAGTCGATGACGTTGGGCCCATCTTGGACTTCGGCCTTCAAGGGAGATTGTCCCTGGTTGGCGTACTTCTGATGGATCGGCGAGCTTTGACCGTAGTCGCTGCTGCCAATGACGGTCACTTCATAGCGTCCCTTCGGGGCACCATCGGTTTCCGAAAACGTGCCCAGCTCGTAGGTGCCATCTTCTTTAATGTAGCCGATCGAGCTCGAGTTTTCGTCGAGCGACGCAAAGACGATCGTGCCACCCTTGATCGGTGTGCCATCTTCAAAGGTGACCGTGCCGGTGACTTGTTCTGTGGCACCATTGGAGCCACTGCAGCCAACCAGGCCGAGCATGGTTACGGCGCAACACAAAGAGACGATCGACAAAAACAAAACTCGCATGATGGACATTCCTTCTTATTCCTGTGGGATTGGAGACCAAAGGCGGCCAACGCTCGGAAGCGTTGCCGCCCATATCTGTCAAATGCCAGCGACCGGAGATGACTATTGGTCGTAATTGTTCACGCGGCCGTCACGGCGATCTGCCATCAGCAGGGTGAACTCTGGATTGACGTTGTTGGCAACGTTTCGCACGCTACCATCACCCATCAGGAATTGGCTGATACCTGGGTGGAAGCTACCCATGCTCTTGCGATATTCGCCCGACGTGATGTTCGGGCCACGAAGGAGTGGGAACTTGGAATTTCGGATAATCATCCAGGTCTTCCAGTCGTCGATGTGCCAGTAGTACATCGTGCCGTCACCCACATTAGCGTGGCGGTTGAGCGAGCTGATAGGAACGTACTTTTCGCCCAGGATCGAGGTGTTCGACAGACCGTCGGTGATGCTGGCGAAGTTCGTTTGCGACTTCCAACCGGTCAGACGACCGCCACTGTCGACATTGCCACCCTTGGCTAGAACCAACGCACTGTAGTGCAGGGCAGGGGTCGCGTTATCGGCGTCCAAGCGATCGCATTCGTTGGTGCTTTCGCGGTTGCCGGTGATGCAGTAGTCGGTCGCGGCACCTAGTTCCGAGATCTGCGAACCGCTACGACGGCTGGGACACAGCAGGCCCGGCACACCAGCAGCATCGGTCTTGATGAACGTGTTGTTGGCGCCCGTGGTCATCGGCAACGCCAGGTCGAGCTGGTCGACGACGTTCTTCTGTTCCAGGTACGGCATGATCAGCGGGAAGAAGCTGGCGTATTCATTTCGCAGAGCCGCTGGCGGAAGCGAATTGAAAGTGTCGTGGAAGTTGTGGAAGGTCAGGCCGAGCTGCTTGAGATTGTTGCTGCACTGCATGCGGCGGGCGGCTTCACGAGCTTGCTGCACGGCAGGAAGCAAAAGAGCGATCAACACGCCGATGATGGCAATCACGACCAAAAGCTCGACCAACGTAAAGCCCTTTTGGGCTGCATGATGGGACTTCATCGATACCTCGAGTGACAAGATGAGAAAAGGTGCTTGTTACCTAGCGGAATTAAGAAGCTAGGAAAATAATTCGCAATGAATCGTAGCCAGCACGTCTCGAGGAGGCAACCTAAGGTGAGGCCATGTTGCGTAAACCCGCGTGTTTAGGGTGATAAGTGGCCGTAGATAGCAGATGCGGATGCCGAAACAGGTCTCAGTAGGATCGCCAGGGAACTTATTTTATCCCCGGGTGGGTGTCCTGGGGTTAGTTCGTATGGGTGTTGATTTGGGATAAATCCAGTCCATACATGATCGTGTTATAGTCGTAACGGGGGGTTGGGAATTTTTTTGCAGAAAATTGTTTGGTGTAGGTGCCATCAAAGTAGATTCTTCGCCCCCCATCCTGGTCGAGGAAGTCGTGGTGAACTGGGTTGTAGAAGGTGTAATGGTCGTGCGTCACGACCTTCTCTGCCTTAGACCACTGGCCCGGCAATGTCTTGGAAGTCAGGATATAGACCTCTCCGAGATTCGACGACTCGCCGTAGATTTCATTGGCGATCATCACCCAGCAGTCGAGGTAATCGTTCCAGCGGACTGAGCCACGATGCAGAACGATCTTCCGGCCTGATTGTGCATCGACCGTTTGAATCCAAGCTTCTTCCTGCTTGATCTCGCCTCGTTCGACGAGCTGTCGCTGCTGCTCGGCTCCGACCAGGTCGGTGTTCTTTCGCCAGGCATACTGCAACTTGCCATCCCCATCGCGAGCGAGCGCAGGCTTCTTTAAGTCGAGGTCGAAACCTTCTTCAAGGCAGGTCCAGGCTTCGTACTGCGTCGGATCGAGAACCGCGTCCCAGCGAGCCGCGACACGGATCAGCGGGTAAGGCGTGGCGAAGTAGATGTATTCCTGACCGTCGTCGACGTGGTGAAAGGACTGACCGCGAGGATAGAGCCGAGCTGGTTCCTCGAAGCGAGTGACCTGATCGAACTGCTCGGTCGACTCGTTGAACATCGCGATTCCTGCCCGGCGTTCTTTGCCGAGGCCTTCACGAATCGAATAGTGCGTCAGGACCTTCGTCTGCCCATTCGGGGCATCGACGGTGCACATGCCATGCATCCAGATTACGGTGCCAGGGATATCGTTCACGAACATCGGTTTGCTGAAGCCATCCTGGTCGACCAGGTACTGCTGATCGATCCCAATCGACGGATCCATTCCCCCCTTGGCCGGCAGCTTTGACCAGGCGCCTGAGGTTGCAAAGTTGCCCAGTGGATACGAGGGGCGAGCCGTATCCCCCCAGGTCCATAAGATACGATCGCCAAGTTGGATCGCCTGGGTCGAGTCTTGCCCCATCACTTCGCCGTTGAGATTGGCGTACTCCCAGGGAACTGGTTTGCCAAGCTTCACGCTGTGATGGAATTGCCCCTGACCAGTAACGCGATAGAGTCGCTCCGCCAGGTTGTGCCGCTGAATCTTGATGGTTCCAGTTTCGCCCGGTCGGACATCGAAGGCCTGGCCTCGATTGCCGAAGCCATCTGCTGGAAGCGAATAACCGTGCGATTTCACCGAGAAATAGACCCGTTGGTTCATCAACCCCGGCTCGTCGAAGGCGATCCAGCCTGCGTTGTCGGTGATCAGTCGGATATCGTTGGTGGTCGTCAGTTCGACCAGGGGAACACCGCGCCCTGTTTGTTCGTCGACAACCTGAATACCAAATGGGGCCGAAGTGGGAGAATCGATTGTTTGAGCGGAGAGGACGGTATGGATGAGCCACGCCAATAGAAGCGAGGCCAGGATCATCGTCCAGCGCGTGGGAGAACGAGACATGGGATTGCTGCTTGGATGGAAGGGTGCCGACAAGGTCCTGTCGAACGCTTGCCAGTTGGTAGGATCAGTGGGGAAGGGAGTTTTGATCAGTGAGTTTTATGATAACGGGTTTCCCCGGACTTTGGCCAGAGAATAAAATGCCTGGCTGATCGAGCGGGCGGAAAACCAAACGGAACGACTTCGCTAGCTTCGCCTTCCTTTGCTCAACCAGTGGGCACAAAGCAGTTGGAAGTCGCCAAATCGCATTCTACGATTCGCGTCTCGGTTGGACCTCTAGGATTCTCGTGGACACCATCTGCCCCTAAGTGCTCACGAAATTGCTTGCAATTGCCTGGGGCCGTCGTGAAGATGAGCCAAGGGGACCATTCGGCGATAGACACCATTCGCCGAAAACCAGAAAGGTAATCTCGAGTGTTCGCAATAGCGTATGCAAGTTACAGCACCGTCGATGCAGGAAAGCTCGACCTGGATGGAATAGCACGGGAAGCTGCGGTTAAGAACGCCGCACTCGGGATCACCGGGTATCTTTGTTACGACCATGGTGTCTTCTTTCAGTATCTGGAAGGGGAGCGACACACCGTTCTCGAACTGATGGATTCAATCGAAAAAGACCCGCAGCACGACGTGATCAACAAGGTGATACTGGGCGAATATGACCAGCGGGTATTTCCCGATTGGAGCATGCGGTACCTGAACCGCAGCGACCTCCGGCGTGTCGATTTGGAGCATGTCTTGGAGCATTCGCTGTTTCACATGGACTCGAAGCTGTACGGCCAAGAGAACATCGTGGCCCTGATTCGGGCCTTGGCAGCGAACATCGCGGCTCGCCAGGCACACCTGAAAGCGGCTTGATTTTCCCTTAGGGTCTGCTGAGGGCAGCTTGCAGCGGTTTTTCTGGCGAATATTGGAATCAAGAACAAAATTTGGTCGCTGGGGTCCTTGATCAAATGGGGTCTGCGAGGCATAAATAGTTCTTTCCAGCACACAGCTTAGGCCGAAGTGGCGGAATTGGCAGACGCGCTAGGTTCAGGTCCTAGTGGGGGTTAACCCCGTGGAGGTTCAAGTCCTCTCTTCGGCACTCAATAAAAAAACCACGATGGCGATTCCATCGTGGTTTTTTCATGCGCTGAGCTGGGCGAGCTTCGCCCGGCTGGCTTAGTTCTCTGAGAACATCGCGTTGGTGCGATCGCCTCGCGAAAGCAGGTAAGCCATCAGGTCCTTAATTTCTTCTTCGGTGAAGTTATCGAGGAGCCCTTCGGGCATCATCGAGGTTTCCGAAGGCATGATTTCGTCGACCTGATTGCGGTTCACGTGCGTGATGGCGTTTGGATCAAGCATGTTGGTGTTGATCTGCATGTTGTCGCCATTCAGGTTCACGATACGGCCAATCACCACGCGACCATCTTCGGTCAGCACCTTGATGGCCTGGTACTGATCGCTGACCTGCTTGCTCGGCAGGATCGTCGATTCCAGGATATCACGCGGGCTGAAACGGCCAGCCAATGCGGTCAGGTCAGGACCGATCGCGCCGCCCTGCTGGGCGAAACGGTGGCAAGCAAAGCAGTTTGCTTCGGCGAACAACTGCTGACCCTTGTCGAAGTTGCGGCCCTTCAGCGTGGCTGGATCGACAACGGTCGCCAAATCTTCCACGGTCCACTTCTTCACCAAGGTACGAGGCTTTCCGCTGACGGTTGGCATGCTGGAATCTGGCTTGTGATCGAGGATCGAAGCCAAGGCCGCCTTACGTTCGGGCGAGAGGTTCTCGACTGCTTCCTTCTTAATGTCCTGAACGAACAGGTCGAAGCTGGCACCACCACGGTAGTTAGCCGCCTTGTGGAACCAACGGAAATAGCGTTCCTGAAGTTCGTCGTTCCAGCCAGCCTTCAGCAGGCGAAGGCTCTTGGCCAGTTCGATCTGCTGTTCCTGGGTAGGAGCGGCTTCGAGCAGTTCCACCAGACGTGGGGCGGCAACTGGCGATTGCAGACGAACCAGCAGTTCGGCCAGCATGCGGTTTTCTTCCGGCGAACCGGCCGGCAGCAGCGGTTCAAGCTTCTTCAGGTAGCGATCACGTACTTCGGCGTCGTCACCCATACGCATCAGAACCAGGCCATAAGCCCGCAGCAGACCGAGCTTCTGCTGTTTGGTGGCTGAGGCATAATCGATCGCATCGAGCTTGTCGAGCAACTGGCCACGCAGCGAGTCGTCGCCAACGCGGGCAAGAGCAATGGCCGTATCGATCACGGCATAGGTGTTATCCAGCGCGATCGCCTTGTCTTGCCACTTGGCTGGGTCTTGATGTTCCAGGGCGATGCGAGCCGCCTGACGAATGAAGCGATCTTCGTTGCCCAAATTGGCCAGGGCCAGATCGATCCCGGCAGGGTCTTTCGAGACGTGATATTCTTCGAGCTGACGACGCAGCTTCATGGCGTCATTCAGCCCTGTGGGGGCGGCGTCCGCTGTCTTTTCGCCAACGTAAGTCACACGATACAGACCCGACTGGGTCTTACGGCCACCGACGGTGAAGTACAGAGCCTTGTCCTTCGGGCGAACGATGATGTCGGTCAGCGGCAGCGGGGTGCCGGTGATGAACTCTTCAGGCGTACCTTTGTAGGTCGCACCGTCCGCTTCGAGATGCACGGCATACAGCTTACCGTAGCTCCAGTCGCAAGCGTACAGAGCGTCTTGATACTTCTGTGGGAAATCGGTGCCATAACCGAAGGCAACACCGGTGGGCGAACCTGGGCCGATGTCGACCAGGCCTGGGGTGCTGTCTTCGTAGTAGGCTGGCCACTTGCCGGAACCATTACGCCAGCCGAACTCGGCACCGCTCACAGCGTGGCAGATACGGGTTGGACGATACCAAGGGGTATTCAAGTCCCATTCCATGTCGGCGTCGTAGGTGAACAATTCGCCGTCACGATTGAATGCGGCGTCGTATTCGTTGCGGAAACCAACGGCGAGCAGTTCCCATTCTTTCCCTTCTGGATCGATCTTGGCGATGTAGCCGCCGGGGGCCATCTTTTCTCGCATGAAGCCACGACCGTAAATACGTGGCAGCACCAGGTCTTCGTCCCAAACTTGAGGAACACGCGACGAAGCGAATTCGGTCTCGTTGGTCTGGTTGCCGCAGACAATCACCAGGTGTTCGCCATCTGGATGCAGCATCACAGCATGCGGGCCATGTTCGCCGCCACCACTTAGCTTGCGAAGCTGCGTCACTTTGTCGAGCTTGCCATCGCCGTCGCTATCGGTCACTCGATGCAGACCGCTGGGGAACTGACCGCTGTTGACCACCACGTACAAGCTGTCGAACGCCCAGACCAATCCTTGGGCACCACCAATCTGAACATCGATTGGCGTGACGGTGACTTCTCCCTTCTGACCTGCATCAGGCACGGCGACGTTATATAGCTTGCCGTATTGATCGCAGACGATCAGGTTGCCATCCGGGCCAACGCACATGCTGACCCACGAACCTTCTTTGTCTTTGGGAACCGAGTAGAGCAGTTCCACCTGAAAGCCGTCGGCAACTTTGAAGTGAGAAGGATCGGTCGCAGTTGGTTCTTTTGCCTGGCTGAGATTGGTAAGGCAAAACGCAACTACCAAGGTGCTAAGGCAGCACCACACCGTTTTCATTGTCATCAGGAGGATTCTCGCGAGGTAGGCTTAGGTGATTTCGAGAAAAGTGTTTTGAGTTGGTTTTCGCAACCTGCTCTAGAATAACCATAGCACTTTAGGCCGTTCAACTCCCGCAAATCAACGCGCAAGTGAATTTGCCACAAAAAAAGGCCCTGGAAAAACTCCAGAGCCTTGAACTTTTTAGTCAATAAGGGGGCACTTATCGACGCAAGTCGTAGCACATCAACTTATCCTGCTCTCGCAAGTAAAGCTTGCCGTCAACGATGACTGGGTGAGCCCAACTCTCCCGTTCCTGGTATTCCGGGGTAAGTGTCCCTTTCAGGACGTATTCCTTCGGATTGGCTTCTACCAGGGCCAGAATGCCCGATTGGTAGCGATAGATAATGTTGCCATCTGCGAACAGAATCGCGGCCGAACCCTTACCTTCGGGACGGAAGTCGCCACCCCACTGCACTTTGCCAGTTTTCATTTCGACGCAGATCGGGAAACCAGCGTTGTGCTTGGTGCCGGCGTAGATGTAGTCGCCAACCTTCACCATCCCACCATGGTGGTTCTGGAAGGTCTTCGAGTCGAGGAAGTAAACTTCTTCCGCGACAATCTTGCCACCCTTGTTCTGGATATGAACCAGGCCCGCTCCGGTCTGATAGCCGGTCGAAGCGAAAATGTAATCGCCATCGATGATTGGATCGGGGATGTTTGCCGTGCCGTTGGCAACCGCGTTGTACGACCACAGCAGTTCGCCAGTGTTCGCGTCGACACCAATCAAGCCGCGGCCGATCAGTTTGACGTATTGCTTGCGACCGGCTGCGTTGCAGACCAGCGTCGATGAATAGCCTGCTTCGTCCTTGCCCTGGTCGCCCAGTTCGGCGTCGCCGCGTGGGGTGACCCAGATTTCTTTACCCGTCTTCTTATCGAGGCAAACCAGCAAAGCCTTCGACGATCCAGCACCACAAATCAGGCGATCTCCGTCGATCAGTGGCGATTCGGCAAAGCCCCAGGTCGGCAGCGAGGCGCCGTATTCTTCCTGCAGATTACGTTTCCAGACGACGTCACCCGACTTGCGGTTCAAGCGAGCCACGGTCCCTTCCGACATCACGACGTACAAGTCGTCGCCATCGACGGTTGGTGTACAACGCGAGCCTTCGTAGCCGTGACGTGGCACTTTGTCAGTCAGAATCTTCTTCCAGGCGACCTTCTTCGAGTTCAAATCGAAGGCGACAACAGCCTGGCCGTCGTCGAAGTTGCCCGTGGTGTAGAGGTCGTCGCCGACGATTGAAACGCTGGCGTAACCGGCTCCCAGGCCTTCACCCATCCACAGCAACTTGGGCTGCTGATCTTCCCAGTTCGAGATCAGACCGGTCGCCGACGATTTGCCGTCACGATCGGGACCACGCCACTGGGGCCAATCCTTCGCGGTTTCTGCAGCGAAACCAGGAACGGCAAAACCAAGTAAAAGGATGGCAATCGCGCAAAGCCGGGTATTCATGCAGATTCCTTGATGCAATAAGGGGGAACTCAAGTTTGTCAGGCGACAATGGAAGGCAGGTTCGCCGTTGGATAGAATAGAGGCGTCTTATCTGCCAAGGGGAACCAGGTCCGGCGAAAGTTTAGACCGCCGTAAATTCCCTTGCAACTAATCGTTATATTCACTTATCCACAGTGACGACAGCTTCCCCACGCGAATTTAACGGGCCAGGCTCCAGAAAATGGGCTCGTTTTATCAGTCGGGAATGGTGACCGAACCCCTCGTTGTGCCCCTTTGTCGTAGGAATGGATCGGCCCGCATGCCTTCGCCCTCGTCCAGTTCAACTCAATCTGAATTGCGATGGTATTACGCCGTCGACGATGCCCACGTCGGTCCCGTTTCTGCCACCAAGTTCTGGCAATTGGCTGAAGAAGGTGTGATCAAAGGCGAAACACTCGTCTGGTGCACCGGCTATACCGATTGGGTCCCAGCACGCACGATCGATGGTTTATTCCGCTCTCGATTGGGAAGGTCGAGCGACTCGAGCTTCTCGGGCAGTTCGGCCAGTTCCTCCCAATTGCAGCCCACACCGATGAAGCCGCCGGTGGTTGAAACGCCCGAAGTCGAAAACGACACGACGCTGCTGATGCAAATCGCCAAGTCCGGAATCTTGCTCGGACTGCTCTGCGTCGTGTTTACCCGTGGCTGCGATCAAATTGATCAGGCTCGCGTGGAAGGTCTGGCAGCGGAACGAAGCATTTCAGAACAAGAGTTCGAGCAGCGCGAACAATCGGAACTGCGACCGCTGCAAGACAAAGTGACCGAGTTAAGTGCCCCCAATTACGTTACCGCCGAAGACAAAAAAAGTCTTCAGGAAGCGGTCGAGGTGTTGAAGACATCGAAGGTGCTATTCGCGACCGAACGAGAGCAACTCGAAAAAGAAGAATGGGGACCTCTTCGAGCGGAAGAGAAACGCGTCGCATCGGAAAAACAATCGGTGCAGATGTTCCGCAAGATTGCTTCGCTGTTAGGAACAACTCTGACGCTGCTCGGCCTCGGCGTCGCTCTATTTTATGGGCCATCGGACCAGCAACTGGGGATCTGGATTGTGCTGGGTGTGGTGATCGCGGCGGCCTATCTCGCATAATTATCAGGTTGCCTCAGGGTTGTAGTGATTTCTGCACGAACCCCAGCGATTTTACATTTGCCGGGGGAACTGTTTGGATTCGGTCCGGCAAGTTTTTACATTAGGCCTAGAAACTTTCCTGACACCCTCCCCTGCCCCTCCTCGGAAAGCTGATCCATGCCCCTGCCCTGTCCTTTCCTGCGCGGATCTGTCGCCGCATTGCTTCTCGCGACTTCTTTGGCCTTGCCATCTTTTGCGGCTGAAAGCGATCAACCCTTTGTACCTCGCCGGCAAGCGGGCGTACCTGGTCCGCCCCTTTCGCCTGAAGAAGCCATTGCCAAGATGTCCGTGCCGGAAGGTTTCTCGGTCGAGGTCGTGGCGGCCGAACCTGATTTGGTGAATCCAGTGGCGATGACCTTCGACGAGAAGGGACGCATCTGGGTAACCGAGAGCCTGGAATATCCTCGGTTCGAACCGGGCCCCGGCCGCGACCGAATCAAGGTGCTGGAAGATACCGATCAAGATGGCAAGATCGACAAGGTGACGGTCTTCGCCGAAGGGCTCAACATTCCTTCAGGCATCGCGGTTGGTTATGGCGGCGTTTGGGTGGCCAACGCTCCGGATATCCTCTTTCTGCAAGATACCGATGGCGATCTGAAGGCCGACAAGAGGGAAGTCGTGGTGACCGGCTTCGGTCGGACCGACACCCACGAGCTGCCGAACTCGTTGACCTGGGGGCCCGACGGTTACTTGTACGGGCTCAACGGCGTGTTCAATCACAGCCACGTCAAGCATCGTGGGAAAGACTTTGTTTTCACGTGTGCCCTGTTTCGCATTGATCCCCGGACCCGAGAATTCGAGCTCTTCTGCGAAGGGACGAGCAATCCTTGGGGTATCGCGTTCGATCCGAATGGCGAAGCCTTCGTGAGTGCGTGCGTGATCGATCATCTGTGGCACCTCACCGAGACTGGCTACTATCACCGACAAGGTGGACCGTATCCTCCACATACCTGGAAGATTGGTTCGATCGTTAAGCATAAGCACCAGATGGCGGCTTATTGTGGGATCGAGTATTTCGATAGCGATGCCTACCCAGAGGAATACCGCAACTGCTTGTACATGGGCAACATTCATGGTGGCTGCGTCAACGTCGACGTGCTGCAGCGTGATGGCTCGACGTACTTCGCCAAGCCTCGTCCCGACTTCATGACCGCCAACGATGTGTGGCACATGCCAGTCGATCAGAAGACCGGACCCGATGGCTGCTTGTACGTGCTGGATTGGTACGATCGCTACCACTGTTATCAGGACGCATTGGCTCGCCCGGCGGATGTCGATCGGTTGAAAGGACGACTCTATCGGGTTCGCTACCAGCAAACGCCCCGGGCCGAACCTTACGACCTGACCCAGGAATCGGACGAACAGTTAATCGCTCGGCTCGGTTCACCGAATTTGTTCTTTAGAGAGCTGGCTCAGCGTGTGCTTTCCGAACGCGCGAGCGAATCGGCTCGGCCGAAGCTGGAAGCGCTGGTGCTCGATTCGGCTGTCTCGCAAAAGATCCGGCTGCATGCCTTATGGTCGTTGATCGGTGCGCGACAGATCGAAGACGCATTCACGCTGAAGCTGCTGAGCAGCGACGACGAGCAGCTTCGCCGCTGGGCGGTTCGTTATCAAGGGACCGTGCCTTCTGCCAATGCCGACGTGGCTGCGAAGATCCGCGAGTTGGCCCACGATCGAAGTGCCGATGTTCGCCTGCAAGTCGCGATCCTGGCACCTCAGGTCGATTACTTGCCGACGGTCGAAACGCTGCTCGAGGTTCTGCAGAACTCTCCCGACGACAAATTGATTCCGCACATTGTCTGGCAGAACTTGCATCCTCAGCTCCAAAAGGAAACGCCCAAGTATCTGACGCTGATGAGTGCCCCGCCTTACTCCACCAGCCCTACGGCGTTGTCGCTGTTGCCAAGGGCCGCCGATCGCATTCTGGGGACGCCAGGGCTTTCGGTCGAGCATGTCTCGCGGCTCGTTCAGTTGTTGGCTTCGCAGCCAGGACAGCAAACGCAGCTCGCGGCTTGCCTCGCTCGGATCTCGGATCAAGCGCGCTCACGAGAACTAACCGGCGAGCGGTTGGCTCAACTGAAGAACGACATGGCGGAATCGCTTTCGTCGATCATGAAGGCCGGGCCAGATCATCCAGGCTATTACCATGCGGCGAATCTCGCCTTGGCCTGGCACGATGCTGACGCGATGAAGATCGTTCCAGGCGTCTTTGCCGCGGCGAAGACCGCGACCCCGCAGCGTGTCGCCGCTCTCGATGCGATGCTTTCGGCCGGCCATCCTCAGGCGATCGAACTTGTAACGACTTACCTGAAACAACCATCGGTGAACGAGGCCGAAGTGGGGCAGGTCATTCAAACGTTGGGCAAATCGACCTCGGATGAAGTAGGTCAGTTGCTACTTGCCCGGCTCGATTCGTTCTCGACAGCAAATCGCCCGAAGGTGATCGAAGTGCTCCTGCAGCGACCGCAATGGACGTCGCAGTTGTTGTCGCAGATCGAAGGCGGCCAACGCAGCAAAGATCTGCTCTCGGTCAACCAACTCCAGCGATTGGCCAGCAGTTCGACCGACTCGATCGGAAAGCAGATCGCTGCGATTTACGGCAAGATCAGCACCGGTCGCGATCCTTCGCGAACTTTCGTCGTGGCGCAGATGCGGCGGCTGGTAACTTCCGCTGAAGGTAATCCCCATCGCGGCATCGAGGTCTACAACAAGCTGTGTGGACAGTGCCATAAGCTGCATGGCGAAGGTCAGGAAGTCGGGCCAGAGATCACCGTCAATGGACGTGGAACGCTGGAGCAGCTTCTCTCGAACGTGTTCGATCCTAGCCTTGTCATCGGCAAAGACTACCAGGCCGTCACGGTGCTGACGGTTGAAGGACGCGTATTGTCTGGCTTGTTGGTCGAAGATAGTCCAGCACGCGTCGTCTTGAAGATGCAAGGTGGCAAACAAGAGACGATTGCTCGCGACGACGTCGACGAGATGAAGGTTTCGGACACTTCGCTGATGCCGGAAGGAATCGAGAAGCAGCTTTCGCCGCAAGAGATCGTCGACCTGTTCGCCTATCTATCGCTGACGAAGTCCCCCGACGATCCGGCAGCCGAGTTGATCGCAGGCGCCGGCACGATCGATCCGGCCAAGATTGTTCTGCCAGCGACGGCTCGCAATCTTTTCGTCGATGCTAAGGTCGCCACGAACATCGCTCAGTTCGATGCCGGCAACCGGGGGAATGCTCGTGACATGATCTTTGTGCCCGGGCAGAACAAGTTCGACCGCAACTCGCAGTGGCACGAGGCCGGCGTGGCCGGTGGTGCTGACCTGGGCGTGTTGGCGGAAGAAGAGGCAGTCAC
This sequence comes from Bremerella cremea, assembly GCF_039541315.1. Lineage (GTDB taxonomy): Bacteria > Planctomycetota > Planctomycetia > Pirellulales > Pirellulaceae > Bremerella > Bremerella cremea. The sequence continues at coordinate 624,960 of NZ_BAABFZ010000004.1, forward strand.
ATGGACCGCAACGTGGGAGAAGCCGGTGGAAGTGAACTTCATCACGCTCTCGGGCGTGTATCCCAATCAGCCGCAGCCAGATACCGCTTGGGCAGTCGAAGTTCAAATCAATGGCAACTGGCAGACGCTCGAGCGAGGTGTCGGCGGCTGGTATAACAGCGGCCGATATGTTTGGGGCTGGCCGGGTGCGGTGAGTGTCTCGATCGAGGCCTTACGAGTAAAGGTGTTCAGCTCGAACGAAAAAACCCCTGTCCGCAGCGTTCATTTTCGCGGCGAAGAGGGGTTCTCGTGGTTTGCTGGCAGCCTACCGCCGGAAGCGAATGTGATCCGGCAGTAGGTTTAATCGGCTTCGGTTAGCTTGCCTTGCGGGTCGCAACGGTGACCGAGCCTTCGCGGTTGGCATGGAAGACGCCTGGATCATCCGTGCCATCGCCGTCCCAGTCGCCAACGGTTGGGATGTCTTCCCAGTCGCCGAGTTGGAAGACCTTGTCGGTTGGATCCATTTCGTGGTTGCCGTTGTCGTCCAGCATCCACTGGCCGCCACGGTAGACACCGATTTCGTCGATGCCGTCGCCATTCCAGTCACCTACAACTGGGATGTCGCCTTCCTGGCCGTAAGCGAAGATCTGATCGACTTCTGGATTCCAGCGACCGTCGCCATCGGAATCGATGTGCCACATGCCACCACGGAAGACAGCGATCGTGCTGATGCCGTCACCGTTCCAGTCGCCAACCAGGCCATGATCGCCACCCACACCGAAGTGGAAGGTGTGGTCGATCAGGTCTTGGCGGAACTTGCCATGCTGGGCGACCTTCATGACGCGGGTACCCAGTGGAGCATGTTCTTCGCGAGGCGGAACGTTCTTTGGCTTCTCGATCGAAACCAACTTGTTGGCAACGTCTGGTAGACCTGGATCTTCCTTGACGGCCCGTGGATCGTTGGGCCATGCCTGGCCATAGATACCGATGTCGTCTTTGCCGTCGCCATCCCAGTCACCCACGACTGGCTGATCGCCGTCGTAGCCGAGCTTGGCGTACATGTCTTCTTCGTCCCAGCGACCATTGCCGTTGAGATCGATGAACCAGTGGCCATCGATGAAGACGCCCAGTTCTGTCACGCCGTCTCCGTTGAAGTCGCCTGCGACCGGAATCGCATCCTTCGAGCCGAACAAACGTTGCAGCAGTTCGGATTCTTCACCATCGTCTCCTTCGGTCATCAAAGTCCAGCGAGCCTGGCCGAGGTTCTCGAAGTTCCACGGATTGATCTCGCCGCTGGCCGAAGTCAGCCAGAACGATTCCGATGTCGCGACCGGTTCTTTACCACGTGGGCTCCCGGCATCGACGATGCTGAGGTGCCAAGTGTAACCAACCGCTGAGCCACCGTAAGGTTGGATCAGCAGCGGCAAGTTCAGCAGTTCTGCCGGTGGAATCAAATCTGGTGTCGTCGGAGGAATGGCCACGATCGGTGGAGTAACCGGAGGCGTTCCTGGTGGAATTTCCGGTGGCGGAATGAACGGCACGACGCGGATTTCGCTGAAGTTGTTTTCCTGCGACTCGGTACCACCCACCACAAAGATGCGAATGATCGCGTCGTTGCCTGGATCGACCGACAGCGACGAGACTTCGGCACCGGTGGTGCCTGGGTTCACGGCCAGACCGCCCGTGGTACCAACAGAATCGATGCTGTCGATGTATCCTTCTGGGTGGATCTGATAGACGGCGTAGAAGCCAGTCTTCAGGCCCTCGAACTTGTAGAAACCATTGGCATCGGTCACCACGCGGATGGGACCGTCGCCGTAAATGCCTTGCAGCACCAGGTCGCTACTGCCGTAGATTGGCTGACCTGTGAAGCCATCTCGGAGCTCGAGCACGACACCGGCCAATGGCGTATCGTCAGCGGTTCGTTGACCGTCACGCAGCGAGCCGATGTTGTCCGGCACTTCGCCTGAGGCACTGCTGATGACATCGCCATCCTGGAACACATAACCTGAGAGAGCCGCCGGAGGCAGTTCACAGAAGTTGTGCTCGTCCAGGTGCTCGCCCGAGTGGGTTACGATGTTCGAGATGCGGTCGGTCACCGAAGCATCGGCCAGGCCATTGTGGTCGATCTGACCACCCTGGAAGTAGCCAGTCGGCTGAGATTCGACGACCGTGTAGGTACCAGGTGGCAAGCCGTTGAACTGGTAATGGCCGTTGGCGTCGGTCGTGGTCGTGGCGATCACGTTTCCGTTGGCGTCCAACAGGCTGATCAGCACGCCTTCGATTGGATCTTCATCAGGATCGAAGATGCAGTCCTGGTTCGGGTCGACATGGACGAAACCACCGATCGAAGTTGGCAGCACTTCGCCAAAGTCATACTCGATACCGGATTGACCGAACTTCAGTTCGATCGTGTGGATCACATCGCCAGGATTCGTGGCCGAACCCTTCGTGGTTCCATTGACCGTACCGGCAGCATCCAGACCGTCGAGGTAGCCGGTTGGCTGCGTTTCGACAATGCGGTAGATACCCTTGGTCAAACCAGTGAAGTGATAGTAACCGTTCGAGTCGGTCACCAGCGTATCGACCAGGTTGCCGTTCTCGTCGAACAAACGAACGGTCGTTCCGGCGATGCCTTCTTCGCCTGCTTCGCGGATACCGTTGTTATTGCGGTCGTGATAGACGTAACCCGACAGGTCGGCCGGTTCGCTTTCGCAGAAGTCGTATTCAACACCGTTTTGACCGGCCATCAGGACGATCGATTCGATGCGGTCGTTACCGTTGAACTGGCCGACAGTGATGCCCTCGATCGTACCGATCGAGTCGCCACCATCGATCAACCCCGGAGGCGTGACTTCGACAATCGTGTAACTGCCTGGCAGCAATTCGCCGAAGAAGTAGTCGCCGTTGGCGTTGGTGGTGGTGGTCTTCAGCAGGTTGCCATTGGCATCGTACAGATGAATGGTGACCCCTTCGAGCGGACGCGACGTTTCCGATTCGTGATCGCAGTTACCATCTTCGTCGGTCAGGTAGACGCTACCCGAGATCGACGCGTAAAGGTATTCGCCGAAGTTGTAGTTGATACCATGCTCGTCGGAACCGATCGTGATGCCGTTGATTTCGTCGCCAGGATTCACGGCGACACCGCGGATCGAACCGTTGATGGTACCTGCCGAGTCGAGACCATCCTGGTAAGCGATCGGATGGGTTTCGATCACGCGGTAGTTGCCTGGCGCCAGGTTCAGGAACTCGTAGAACCCGTTTTCATCGGTGGTGGTGATGAAGGTTTCGTTGGTGTCGGTGTTGACCAGCGTGACGGTCACGCCGCCGATACCTTCGTCGCCACTATCTTTGGTGCCGTTGATGTTCTGGTCGTGGTAAACGTACCCGCTCAACGAACCATGTTGGATTTCGCCGAAGTTGTACTCGATACCTTCGTCACCCCATTTGACGTCGATCAGGGTGAGTTCGTCGCCAGGGTTGATGGCGGTACCGACGGTCGTGCCGAAGATGGTACCGGCCGTGTCGAGACCATCGATGTATTCAAACGGTTGGATTTCCGCGATGCGGTACTGTCCCTTCACCAGGTCAGTGAACTGGTAGAAACCGTTGGCGTCGGTGATTGCCAAACCTGCTTGGATGCCGTTCTCGTCGAACAACTGAACCAGCACACCCTCGATGCCTTCTTCGCCTGCTTCACGGATACCGTTGTTGTTACGGTCGTGGTAGACAAAGCCAGACAACGTGGCTGGCAAGTGTTCGCAGAAGTCGTAGTTCTGACCCGAGTCGCCTGAGAACAGTTCGATGTTCGCGACTCGGTCGTTGCCGTCAAGGTTGCCAACGTTGATGCCGTTGATGGTACCGACATGGTCGCTACCATCGATCAGCCCCGGTGGGGTGATTTCTTCGATGGTATAAACGCCTGGCATCAGGTTGCCAAAGTAGTAGTTACCGTCGGCATCGGTCGTGGTCGTGGCGACCAGGTTGCCATTGGCATCGTACAGATTGATCACGGCACCTTCGATAGGCGTCGTGTCGATCCCTTCGCCGTAGCAGTTGCCTTCTGGATCGGTCAGGTGAACGTGGCCGCTGATTTCAGCCGGACGGATTTCGCCGAAGTTATAGTTCACGCCGGACTGGCCACCCTTCAGCGTGATCGCGCCGATGCGGTCGCCAGGATTCGTAGCGTTTCCCGTCGTAACACCGTTAACGGTACCAGCGGTATCCAGACCATCCTGATAGGTTGGCGGCTGGACGACTTCGATCACTTCGTACACGCCTGGTGGCATGTTGGTGACTTTGTAGTAGCCGTTGGCATCGGTGGTCACCAGGAACGACTGCGGATTGCCCAGTACGTCGACCCCTTGCACGCGGATCTGGACGCCAGCGATACCTTCTTCGCCTGCTTCCTTGACGCCGTCGTTGTCGCGGTCGTGGTAGACATAGCCATCGATCATCGCTGGCGTGGCTTCCGCGAAGTCGTAATCGACCGCGGCGGTTCCACCGAGTGGAATTTCGATTTCGGTCAGGATGTCGGGATCGCCGTTGACGATCGATCCGCTCGACGTGCCGTCGACGCTACCTGGGACGGCACCCACGCTGAAGTAACCGGTTGGCTGCGTTTCACGAACCTGGTAGGTGCCTGGATCGAGACCCAGGTCGGTACCAAACAGGTAGTTGCCATTGGCGTCGGTGACGACCGTGTGACCGGTGTTCACGAAGACGCCATTTTCTTTCTTCCACAGCGTCAGCGAAACGCCAGCGATCCCAACTTCGCCAGGATCTTGAGTCAGGCTGAGGTTTGGATCGTGATAGACGGTACCACTGATCGAGATTGGCAGCGGATCTTGCAGGATGCTGCCGAAAGCACCGTCGGTTCGGTCGCGGTGGCCGGTCGAATTGTCGGCGGGTAGGTCCAAGCCCGAGGCAATCAACTTGGGATCGTAGGCATCGATGAACTTGGTGTTGACGGTCGCATCTTTGTAGTGCGGTGCCGAGAATTCACCCGTCAGCAGCGTCCCGTGGAATTCGGCACCCGAAGCGATTGGGTCGATCAGCGTTTCGGCTGGATTGTTCGGATCGTAAATGATGATTTCATCAACGTCGATCGAGAAGCGGAGTTCTTCGCCTGCATCGAAGCCAACAAAGTCAATGATCAACCTCAAGCCGTCGTCCGAAACGGTTGCGACGACCGAATCGATTCCATTGGCCGAGATCAGCTGAAACGGGAAGAAGGCATCGGCACCGAGGCTACCTTCGGACGTGTCGAAGATCACGTCGCCTGCGCTCAGGCCAGGGATGTTGCCGAAGTTTTGGATCTGATCGCCATCGATAATCAGGCGAGTCAGTTGGGTGCCTTCCGCACCGCCATCGAAGGTCACGATGAACGTATCACCATGTTCGTCACCACCGGCGCCGTCTTCTTCGTGATAGATCGCACCCAGTTGGATGGGATCGGCGTCCATGACGCGTCGTGCTTCGAGAGCCTCGATGCCGCGCGAACGAACTGGACGATTGAAAGCTGCGTTCTTTCCGCCGCTGAAAAAGCTACGGAAACGTTGCAATGCATCTTTATAGTGGAAACCCATCAGGCGACTCCTGTGCCTTCCTTTCGCATCCATGCGAAATTGGTGACCAAATTATTTCGAGAAACGGCTGACCGGGACCGTTAACACGGGGGGGGATTTTTGCGCGGTGCCCAAGTCCCAAACGCGGATCGTGGTATCGAACCCGCTTGAGATCATTGTTTGCCCATGGACATCGAGCGTTGCGACAGTGCCTTCATGGCCTGCCACGTGATCAACTTCCTGATACGACGTCAGGCTCCACATGCGAACCTCGTTATCGCTTCCACCAGTGGCGACGGTGTCGTCGTTGGCGAGCGAAACGGAAAACGTCTTGGCATCTCCTGTCGAGATCGATGCCAATTGATGCCCGGAAGCGGCATCATGAATCTTTAGGGTGCGGTCTTCACCGCCCGAGATGACTTTGGAACCATCGGCCGAGAAAACCAGGCCATGGATACGGTCGGCATGAGCGCGGATATCACGAACACGCTCGCCGGTGTTGGTGTTCCAGATGCGGATGACGCCGCTACGTCCGGCGGCTGCCACCTTCGAGCCATCGGGCGAAAAGCAGACGGTTCGCTGGTCTTCACTGGCAGCCTTCAGCTTGTGAAGGACATCGCCGGTGGCTGGATTGTGGATCGCAATCACGTCGGCGAAGCCTGCCACAGCCAAACGCGAGCCATCGTGGTTGAAGTCGAGTGCCGTGACGACCGACGGAAATTCGCCGGTGCTTCGGAGTTGAATGTTCTCTTGGACATCCCACAGCAGCAACTGCTGATCGTTACCGGCAGTGGCCAGTGTCTTGCCATCGGGCGAGAAGACAGCGGCACGAACCCAATCGGTATGATCTTTCAGCGTGAACAGGACGCGACCGGTCGAGATCTCCATGATCCGGACATAGTGGTCGTCGCCTGCGACGGCCATCAGCTTTTCAGCTGGATGGATGGCGACTTGGGACACGACCGGTGGGTGAAGCCGATCGACCGCAGGCTTCAACGTAAGTGCGTGTGACAACCGAACCGGTGGAGCCTGGGCAAGGGTGATTGACGGAACGACCAGAGTGGCGACCGCAGCCGTGGCACCGAGAATGTGCTTATACATCGTGATGTTGCGTCTCCCTCGCTGAACCGATGCCTCGGACTATCCGTAGTTCCAAGGCGTACGAGGGTATTTATCGACACAACAGAAAGGACTTCCTCAGGCGATCGCCGAAAGTTCGCTGAAATAGGTAAACTTTTCCGGATGCGCGACCGCATGCGCTGCTGGCAATACGGGAAAGTCGCAAGGTCCGTTCAAGTTTATGGGGCCTGCGAATACCTATGAAAAAAGGACACCCGAAGGTGTCCTTGATCGTTGGTCGTGATTCGTCGCCAGCGATGCTATCGCTTTTCGATTGGGACGAATTCTCGCTTCTGCTCGCCGGTGTAGATCTGACGTGGTCGACAGATTCGCTTGGTTTTCGAGCCGTGCATTTCTTTCCAATGAGCGATCCAGCCAGGCAGACGGCCCATCGCAAACAGGACAGTGAACATCTGAACCGGAATGCCGATCGCTCGATAGATAACACCGGAGTAGAAGTCGACGTTCGGGTAGAGCTTGCGTTCGACGAAGTATTCGTCGTTGAGAGCAGCTTGCTCCAGCTTCTGGGCCACGTCGAACAGCGGATCTTTGATATCGAGCTTATCCAGCAGGCGATCGCAGGCCTTCTTGATGATGGTCGCACGTGGATCAAAGTTCTTATAGACACGGTGACCAAAGCCCATCAGGCGGACCTTGCTCTTCTTGTCTTTCGCCAGCTCGACGTATTTGTCGACGTCGCCGCCGTTGTCGATGATCTCGTCCAGCATGTTAACGACCGCTTCGTTGGCACCGCCGTGCAGTGGTCCCCATAGGGCACTGATCCCGGCCGAGATCGAAGCGAACAAGTTGGCATCGGCCGAACCGACCATACGGACGGTCGAGGTACTGCAGTTCTGTTCGTGGTCGGCATGCACAATCAGCAGCAGGTTCAACGCGTCGACAAAATCGGGGTCGACGTGGAACGGTTCGCTTGGGACTGCGAACATCATCTGCAGGAAGTTCTCGCAGTACGACAGGTCGTTCTGCGGGTAGATGAATGGCTGGCCGAAGGACTTCTTATAGCTGTAAGCGGCGATCGTTGGCAACTTGGCCAATAGGCGGTGAATCGAAACTTCCACCTGTTGTGGGTCGTGTGGGTCGAGCGAATCCTGATAGAACGTCGACAGGGCACTGACCACGCTGGACAAAATTGCCATCGGGTGAGCGTCGCGTGGGAAACCGTCGTAGAACGATCGCATGTCTTCATGCAGCATCGTGTGGCGACGGATCGAATTGCGGAAGTTGGTCAGCTCTTCTTCGGTCGGTAACTCGCCGTAGATCAACAAGTACATGACTTCGACGAAGTCACAATTGGCGGCGAGTTCTTCGATCGGATAACCGCGGTACCGCAGAATCCCTGCTTCGCCGTCGAGGTAGGTGATCGCACTGGTGGTCGAACCAGTGTTCACATACCCTTCGTCGAGGGTGATGAAGCTGGTATCGCCACGCAACTTCGAGATGTCGACCGCCTTTTCATCTTCGGTACCCACGACTACGGGTAGATCGATCTCTTTACCATCGACGATAAGCTTGGCAGTGTCGGACATGCAGACTTCCTCACAGGGGGCGTGCGCAGTTTTCCCAGATGCTTTCAGACTAGCATTTTTCCGCAACGATGAAGGCATCGCAAGAAGGGCAATGCGGCCAATAGGAGGCGCGGAAACAAACTCTGGTCAGGTTCTTTTGATCGCTACTTTACTCGATTGTTCGACCCAACAAAATAGGCGGTCATGAAACAATCGTAGCGCATTAGCTCTGCTTATCCTGGTTCTTCCGAAGGGCGAGACTATTTCTTGGTGAAAAGCACCAACCAGGCCCTAGATGAACGCCTGGGAAATCCGGGTAATTTTCAGAGGATTTCCCAATTGTGATAAGTCTGTCAGCCGTAGATACCCCACAGGGAGGCGGCTGAGAGCATTACTTCTTTTCGTCGAAGATGGTCCAGACCTGAGCTTTAGACTTCACGTCCTTCAGGTAGGCATCCATTTCGGCCTGACGACGACCGTTCTGGATCTTCTCTTTGATGCCGACCTGGGCCTCGGTAAAGGGAACCATACCCGATTCCTTCCGATCAACAACGCGGACGATATGAAACCCCTCAGCCGACTCAATAATCGGGCTGAGTTGGCCAATCGGCAGGCTGAAGATCGCCTGGTCGACGGTTTCGTTCTTCAAGCTACCCTTGGTGGTCCAGTCGTACTGACCGCCGTTGGCAGCTTTGATCCCCTGCGAGTGGCGTTTGGCCACGGCATCGAGCGGGGCGCCTCGCAGAACCTGGTTCCCCATCTCGGCGGTCGCTTCCCAGGCCGCTTGGCGGTTAGGGAACTCGGAGAACTTCACCATCAATTGTTCCCACTTGGCCTTCGCGGACACTTGGTATTCGTCGCTATGCTCTTCGTAAAAGTCGAGCATCTGCTGGTGGGTGACCTCTTCGTCCTTTTTGATCTTCCGTTGAATCTGTTGCTGGGCGACCAGTTTTTCGACGAACTGGCGTTTCTTTTTCGCCAACGATCCGCCCATTTCGCGAAGTTTCATGTCGAGTTCGGCCTGCGTGGTGACCTCGGCATTCTTCAGGTCGGTCTCGAGCTGGTACTCGTCGTAGTTCTTTTCGAGCATCTGCTGCATCTCTTCTTTACGATCGGATGGGACCGATCGCATGAAGTCGAGATAGACCACCTTAATGTCAATCAGCCCTGGCAGCATTTGCTTGAGGGCCTGTTCTTTGAACTGATCGATCTCTTCTTCCGAAACCGCGGCACGCTGTTCAGGGGTGAGCGAGGCCATTTTTTCGTCGATCATTTGATTGACCGGGCCCAGTACGTCGCCAGCTAAAATGGGCTCGCCATTGACGATCGCGACAATTCGAGCTGGCTTGAACAGATCGTTTCCTTTGGCCGCCGCCATCGGTGGCTGCTGCTGCGGAAGGTTAGCAACCTGAGGGACCGCCTGCTGTGTTTGAGCCATCGGCGGAGCGTAATTGCCTTGCGGTGGAACCGAGTAGTAGTTGGCTGCGTTGCCAGTCGATGGGTAACCTGCCGGAGCGGCATAATTGACTGCGGCGGCATGCGTGGTGGGATAAGGAACCGGAGCCCCCGTGTTGGGCATCGTCGCAGGCGAGTCCGAAATCACCGCGGTGGTACCACCGGTGGAAGTTGGACTGGTGGCTGGCATCTGACGGGCAGCCGTGCGGAACTGAGGTTCCGACGCAGCGCGACGCTGTGCAAAGGGATCCGCCGGAGGTTGTTCGGCTGTTTGAGCCGAGTCACCCTTCCACGGATTCAACCAACCAAATTGTGCCCACGCCGGAGCGGGCGAAAGGAAGCACGTACCAAGGCAGACGCCCGTCAGGACGACGCGGCGGCCAAGGCATTTGCCAGTCTCGTAAGCAGCTGAAATCACGTTGCTTGACTTCCCATCCATAAGGAGCACCCATCCGGTTGCGGCTTCCTGCCGCTTTCGCGCGAGAATTTTGCGGGCGGAGTATAGGAATGCACCTAGTTCGCACGCAACATCAGTCTGGCAAAATCCAATAATTCTGATCCATCCATGCTGGCATTGGGCAAGGGAATATAGGCTTTCGCGTCATCCACGACGCGGAACTTTTTCCCCCGCAAGCGTGCTAGCTGCTGAATCCGAGAGGCATTGGTGTATACGAAGACGAGAAAGGTTTGATCGAGTTCCTCTTCGGTATAGATCGCCGATACCTGCCAGAAGGCTGCATCTAATTTCAGCGCGACTACCCGTAAAAGTTCATCAACTTCCTCTGGCGGGGGCCCAAAGCGGTCGCGCAGTTCTTCGCGGATCTGCTCGAGATCGTTGTCCGAAGCGATTCGCGTCATCCGGCGATAGAGGTCGATCTTCTGTCGCATATCGCCGATGTAGTCGTCGGGAAGATACGCCTCGATCGGCAAATCAATGTCGACATCGATCGACATCTTGGGGGGAAGTTTCTGCAGTCTGCGGACGGCACTTTCCAGTAGTTGGCAGTAAAGTTCGTAACCAACCGTGGCGATGTGCCCACTTTGCTGCGTCCCAAGGATGTTCCCTGCACCGCGGATTTCGAGGTCACGCATCGAGATCGCGAAGCCTGCCCCCATATGACTGAACTCTTCAATCGCGTGAAGCCGTTTACTGGCAATTGGCGTCAAATGTTTGCCCGCCTCCAGCAACATATAACAGTAGCCGCGATGGTGCGATCGTCCGACGCGTCCTCGTAGCTGGTGCAAGTCCGCCAGGCCATAGCGGTCGGCCTCGTCGACGAAGATCGTATTCGCATTGGGAATATCGAGCCCGCTCTCGATGATCGTCGTCGCCAACAACAAGTCGAACTTGCCATCGATGAAATCGACCATGACTTGTTCGAGGGCTCCTTCCGCCATCTGGCCATGCCCGATGCCGATTTTGGCTTCCGGAGCAATCCGCTGCAGTTTGGCGGCGACCAGTTCAATGTCTTGAACGCGGTTGTGGACGAAATAGATCTGTCCGCCGCGATTCAATTCTCGAAGAATGGCATGGCGAATCAGCTCGTCGTTCCAGCGAGAAACCTTTGTCTCGACCGCGACCCGGTCTTTCGGTGGAGTCTCGAGATTGCTGATGTCACGCACGCCTACCAGCGACATGTGCAACGTACGGGGAATCGGCGTGGCCGTCATCGTTAGCACGTCGATCGTGGTTCGCAGTTGTTTGAGTCGTTCTTTTACCTCGACACCAAACCGCTGTTCCTCGTCGATGATGACGACCCCAAGATTCTGAAAGGTCACATCTTGCGAAGCAAGCCGATGCGTCCCGATGACGACGTCAACGGTTCCTTCCTTCAGGCCTTTGACGACTTCACGTTGTTCCTTCGCTGTGCCGAAGCGGCTCAATCGAGCGATCGTGAACGGAAACTCGGCCATCCGTTCACGGAAACTTTTGTAGTGTTGCTCCGCCAGAATCGTTGTCGGAACAAGCACAGCGACCTGGTAACCATTGTCGACCGCTTTGAAGGCGGCCCGCATGGCGACTTCCGTCTTGCCGAAACCAACGTCGCCACAGAGCAGGCGATCCATTGGACGGGGCTGCGTCATGTCTTGTTTGATCGCATCGATCGCCAGCATCTGGTCGTCAGTTTCCTGGTACGGAAACGAAGCGTCGAACTCGTATTGCCAACGCGTGTCGGCGGCGAAAGCGATCCCGGGACGACTTTGGCGTTCGGCTTGAACTTGCAATAAGTCGGCCGCGAGATCCTTGACCGCCTTCTCGACGTTCTCCTTCTGCTTCTTCCAGACAACGCCGCCGATTTTGGCCAGTGGCGGCCGCGTCTTGCTGCCGCCGACATATTTCTGCACCAGGTCGATCTTCGACGCTGGCACAAAAATCTTCGTTTCGCCCTGGAATTCCAAGACGAGATGCTCTTCCGAGTTGCCTTGCTTTTCAATCAGACGCAGGCCACGGTATCGTCCAATACCATGCCCCAGGTGAACGACCAGATCTCCCTTCTTCAAATCGAGGAAACTGTCGATCACCTTTCCAAGGCGGCGAGTCTTGGTGCGATGAACCGAAGGACGATGGAAGATTTCGTTTCCGCTGACCAGCACCAGGTTGCCATCGCGGAAACGAAAGCCTTGCTGTAGTTCTCCCAGCACGTAGTGCAGTCGACCTGTCTTGGCGACCTGGGTGGCATCCAGTATTTCGTGTAGTCGTTCGATCTCGGCTTCGGTCTGACAAACGATGACGACGTCCAAACTTTGGCTGACGACATCCAGTTCGCCGCGAACGCGATCGACGTCGCCGCTGAATTGCTCAACCGATTCGAAATTGATATTAGCCGTGACGTTGAACGAGCCACTCGCGATCCCGGCGACCGAAACTTTGCGGAATCGATCGAGCCGAGCCACCGTTTCGGCAAACTCGAACGAATCACGCACGTCATCTACCCGGCGGAGATAGTCGCCTGCGGTTTGTTTCATCTGCTCCGGTTCAATCAGCATGAAGACCGCATCGTCCGGCAGGTATTCGATGAAGCTTCCCTGGTGATCTCGCGAATGCTTTAGCGCCGTGATGTCGATCTGCTTGAGAGACTCGACACTTCGCTGCGATTGCACATCGATCTCGCGGATCGATTCGATTTCATCGCCGAACAATTCGATCCGGACCGGGCCATTCCAGTCTGGGGCAAAGATGTCGACGATCCCACCGCGCAGCGAGAACTCGCCAGGCAGTTCGACCGCACTGGTCGAGTGGTACTTATGAACAAGTAGCCATTTCCCGAGCTCCTCAGGTTCAAGTTGCTCCCCGACCACCAGACGCCGACTGTTGGCCAGGATGTTGTCTTTGCCTGGAACGGGTTGGATCAAGCTTTCGATCGAAGTCACCAGCAGGCTCGGGCATTTGCCATAAACCAGGTGCTTCAAGATCCGCAGACGAGCCGCATAGATTTCGTCGTGCAGACGACGTTCTTCCGGGGATGATTCCCAGGCCGGGAACGAAGCGACATCGGCATCGCTGAAAAGGGACAGTGCTCCTTCCAGTTTTTCGATGTCCCCGAGGTGCGGAGTCACCAACACAACGTGAGGTGAGACGTTTCGCTGGAACGAAGATGCCGCCAGTGCGCACGCCGATCCCCAGATTCCTTCCAGGGTTGCGTCCTCGCCTTGCTTTAAGGCTTCCAGGACCTTCTGGAACGATTCGTTTTGCTCGAAACTTTGCGGCAGGCTTTTGAGCATCGCCGCCGCCTGGTGGGATATAGCAACGCTCATGTTTTATTTAGTCGTGAATTCTAGGGGGAATGATAGAATCGGGCCAAGCCGAGGCAGGGCAATTTGTCCGAGAAAGCTCTGGCAGCCTCCTCGTTCTTCTTTCAGGCCGCTCAACTCATTGCTGAAGGATCATGCTGGTGAGACTTTCGCTGCTTTGCTTGTTGTTCTTATTGATTCCGTCGGTTGCCCTTGCAGAAGAGGTCCCTGGCTGGGGCATTCATGTCGATCCGGTAGGGAATTGCCCGGTCGACTTCCTGGAGAAGGGGATCTCGATCACCGTGCCTGGCGGAATGCACGATATGAACCCGAAGCTCGGTTCGACCCACGCTCCCCGTATCTGGAATGAGGTAAATGGGGACTTTCTCTATGAGGTCCAAGTGAAGGACTTTGCCCGGCCCAAGCCGAAAAGCGGCGTGGAAGGCGCGAAGTCCTATATCGCTGCTGGCATATTGGTCTGGCAGGACGAAGAGAACCTGTTTCGTTGGACACGATCGGCCAATGGGGACAGCGGAGCTCTGTTTCTCGCTTGCGAGCAGTACGAGGGAGGCGAATTGGTGGGTGGAGGTGCCTATCCCCTGGAGGATAAGCCGATCTGGCTACGCGTCGAACGCCGCGGAGATCGTATCGCCGTGTCTGCCAGCTACGACAATCAGGCCTGGAAGAAGGTCCTCGACCGCCGAATTGGCCTGACAAAGGATGTCAAAGTCGGTGTGATAGGCCTGAGTGTAACCACGGCCGATGCAAAGTTCGAATTCGCCGACCCGTATTTGCTCGCCTCCGAGTGAACTTCCATGCCAAACGCATCCCAATAGTCCCTCCCAGGCAAACTTTCGCGGTTAATTTCCAAAATTATAACATGTTGTGATGTAAGGGCTTACAGTTCATTTCGGCTTTTGGTGGTCAAATTCTCGTCACCCCCGTTTGACAACCCCTGGCGGCCGGTGATACATTGCGTCCTTCCAGTTGAGGGAAACACCTCAGCAGGGAGCAAATCACTTTCTTCAGGAAGTGAAAACGATCTTTGACAATTTGGTTGGTAGATGGCATTTTGCGTGACGAAGCGATGCCGGGTTTGAGGTTTTTGACCTCGGG
>NZ_BAABFZ010000005.1:0-1563022 GCF_039541315.1 Bremerella cremea
GGCGAATGGTCTTCCGCTTGCCATCGGGGGCGATGAATAGAATGCGTCGTCGTCCGTTGGGCTCTTTTGAAATCGATGCCATAGTCTTGGTACTCCGTTGTTTGCTGGTAGATGCGATTGTATGCCGCATCGTGCGGGCTAGCTAGTGAAATGTGTTGTCTAAATGTCGCCATAGAAACACGAAGGTTTGTAGGACGGACTGTGTCTTTGAGGTGTGTCCTAGCGGTGGAAAACGGCGCGAGGCACTCTTAAGAAGGACCCAATTCCCTGGGGGCCTACGAAGTCGGTAACCCATGCTTCGCCGCGAACTTTCGCCAGCGTGTCGGCGGATCGCAGCGCAGGCATCGCCAGTTGCCGGCCAGGTTTTCCCATAGTTCGAGGGTTCCGCACTTAGGGCATGGTTCCAGGGCGTGGCCATCGATGGTGTCGGGCCAGGAAGCTTCGTCCGTTGGTTCCGGCCTGCTCAACAAGCAGATGATTTGTTGCTTGTGGGTTTTCAGCAGTTCGACTTGATCATCGTTGATACTTTCCTTGGGGTGGTATCGCAGACGATTCCCTTCGACCACCAGGCGGATGCCTTGCGAGGTCAGCGTATCGATGACATGCCGGGCGTTCATACTTCCCCCCAATCGCCATCACTCGGTGCTGGGTTTGCATGGTTTGCGGGGTGGGGATGGAATCGCTGGGAATCAAGACTAGCGTCGTCGGCGGATGGGGAAGGATTTGACGACCTGGGGGGAAAACGGGATTCGCTGCCAGATGACCCTTCAAACCCAGCAAACCCAGCGTTGGCTTGGCGAACTCGCCAACGTTGAACCCCCGTGCGATCTAGGGTGCTGTCGATAAACTGCCCTTTCCAGACACGTTTCGAGAGGTTTCGGACACGACGACCGAACTTTCGGTTGTTGAAACCATCCCCACAGATTTCGGTTACCGCTTCGAGCAAGACTTCGCTTCGTGGGGTGTGCGCATCGTTGCCGAACGTGGCTTGTTCGATTTCTTTGGTAGTTAGCCCGATGCCGGTCGGATCGGTTTCGGCGATGCCCAGAATCAATTTGCTTAACAGGATGACGGTATCATCGCTGGCCAGAGCTGTTTCCCGCGTTGGCAATGGATCGGCAGCTCCTGCCCAAACAAGAGCCCCTCTAGCAATTTCAGACCACGATTCAAACGAACCCCACTGCCCACCGTTTTGCTGAGGCGTGCCGGCTAGGAAATAGGCTCGTAAGATGGTCAGGGCGGCAACTGCCAGACGGGGGCGGTTTCGCTCGATCCATTCCAGCAGATTCGGATGCTGAAAGCCGTTTCGTGTCTCCGGTGTTTCCAGCAGCGAGTTCAACCGAATTGGCAAGACTCGGCGGCCGATGTCGGACCCGAATGCCAAGTTGTTCCCGGTTGCTGACCAGACGACTTGCATCGGCAGATCTCCGGTCATTCGCGATTGTCCTAGAACCCTGTCCGACCAGACGGTCGAAGTGATCGCCGCATCGAGTGAAGCCCCACCCATCTGGATATCGACGTTATCGAAAAGCACACTCGGAATGGCAGCCAAGGCCACTGCGGTGATGACTTTCCGCATCTCGTCGTCGTCGCGTGTAAATGTCTTACGGGCCGCGCGGTGGCCATAAGCAATCAATGTTGCCGCATCGACCAGCAACGATTTGCCAGCCCCGCGAATATTCGCCGTTACCGCAAACAATGGAACATTTCCGGCAATGCAAGGTCGGCCCACCATCGTCAAAACCAAAGCTAACCAGGCCGATCGGTCTGCTTCGTCTTGCATAGGGAAGTCGACCAGCACTTCCAGCAGTGTGGTCACGGCATCGTGGGCTTCTTGCTGCGTGGGCGATTCGATAACAGTCGGATATTTGGCGGATGGTCGATAGACCAGCCCCGTTTCTGCGTCGTAACCTGGTGCCTGGATGATGGAACCATCGACACGAAGTGTGGGCGCTTCGATGATGCCGGCCAGGGGCTTTATCTGCCGATCGTAGCTTCCTCGGCGGAATATCCCGTCGATTAGCCAACCGGGAGGTCGGACCGGTTTCACTTCGACCCCTTCTTCGGTTTCCGTTTCTGTTACCAGCCGGCATGCCTGGGTAATTCGTTCCCGAACCATACAGGAAGGGATATCCCGGATGACGAGCGATTGACAGTCACCCACCTTGTCTTGCTCGATTACCTGGACTAAAACTCCACCCCGAACGAAAAGACGAATCTTTTCATCGATCGCGTTGGCCCCAGTCCAGCCAAGCTTGGCTAGGTGCTCAATGACTTCCTGGGAAACTTCCGCTTCTTCCATCGTGACGACAACGTCGGGCCGTTGGTCTGAGGGCTCGTCGTCTTCGCCTGGTTGCCAAGGTTTGGCTTGGTCCATGGCTTCGCGGACTAGCTTTTCACCATCGGGAATTTTCAACGCGTCGCGAACGTCGGCACCTCCGCTGGGGCGCAGTTCCCCTGGCAGTCGAGCAATACGGACCGACGACGCGATGCCGGCCAGTCTGCTTGCTGATAGCTGGGCACCCCGTAGGCCGGCGTTGTCCAGGTCGGGCACGAAGATGACATGGACACCAGGAAACAGCCGAGCATATTTCGCGTTCATGTTGTTGGTCGGCAAGCCAGCTGCCTGGTAGCCCATGCCAACGAGGGCAGCGGCATCCTTCACCCCTTCGACCAGCAGCCAGATTTCCCCGGCGGTCGGCAATCGACCAGGGAAGAACATGCCGGAACTTCCCTTGCCAGGTTTGCTATAACCTTTGCTGCCAGGCCAGAGGTCGAAATAGGAATGAACTTCTCCCATCTCGTTATAGACATCGATTCGCGCTACTCGGATGTTCTTGCGGCCTCGTTTCGCTTCTACGACACCAAACTGGCGAAAGGCTTCGACCGGCATCCGTTTGTTGTCGGCGGTGGCCTGGATGATATCGATCGGCGGGGGCGGGGTGTTGGTCACTCCCAGGTAATCGGCTACCCATTTCGTCGCCTGGCCATAGGTCGAGCCTTGCCACCAGGCAACTGTCGCAAAGCCATCCCCAGGGCGGATGGCAGACGATTTGTTAAAGCATCCCCGGCAGAACACCTTGCCATTGCTGGCGACATCGCGGTCGGCATTCAACCGATCAGTGCCGCCACACTTGGGGCAAGGCTTGCCGCCATGGTCCAGCAGGTGGGCGGGTATCCCAGCGGCTGCAAAAATATCCAACCAACGCCCCTGCGAAAGCCGCAGAAGCTGAGGTTTGTCCAGCGAACCAGAAAGGTTCTCGCTCATCGCTGGCCCCCTTTCAGCATCGCTTCGATATGGGCCTGCAGGCCGGCGACCGGGTAACGAACCAGCCGGCCCATCTTCACGTGGGGCAGCGCGGGGTCGTCTTCAAAGGTCATCGCCCACAGCTTGCGGGGCGAAACGGAAAGAAGCTTGGCGGCCTCTTTCGGGCCGACCAGGATGGGGGCGGGATCGTCTTGCTGTCGTTCGTGCATTTCGGGCACCTCAACTTGAGTTAGCATCCAAGCCACGGCGTGCGGCCTGTGATGGAAATCAAGTTAAGGGCAGTTCGGACAGAATGAATTTGTCCGAACTATTTGTCCGAGCGATTCGCAGTCAGCGGTCCCTTGTTGCCTGGGAATGCAAGAGCAAGAAAATTTGCTCGGACGAAAGAAATCATTGTCCGAAAGACTCTTCCGAACGCGATTTTCGCTTGGAAACTCGCTCAATCAGACGGTTGAGTTCTGCTTCCGGCATACCCTGATCGCTCGCAAACTGAGCCTTGGAAGCGCCACTATCGCGCGCACGCTTCCAGGCATCAAAAATTCGGTTCTCTTTTTCCTGGGTTGCATAGTCCGCCTTCTTGCGGCCTCGGCGTTTCGGGGAATGGTGTGTCTTGGAACCCGCTGCCTCATCGTACGCCCTTTCGCCAACTTCCTGAGCGTCTTCAAAATCACGCCACCACTGCCACAGGGCTTCCGTTGCAAACACTTCAAGCGAGTCAACCGAGAATTCCGCATGGGGCGAAAAGGTGACGACCATTTGTTGGGCAGCCTGGTGGGCCAGGGTTCGGGCTCTCAACTGCTGAGCGGTGGGGCGTCGTAAGATGGGAAATCCACCTGGGTCAAACCACGTCGAAAATTTGGGAATGGCGGTCAGATACTCCGACTTCAGCAGCCGCAAGATAGCCCAGTCGGAGGCGGCGGATGTGTGCCCCAATTTTCTCAGTTGCCTAATTAAGCCGATACTCTCTAACGAAACCGTTCCATCGCTATTCAGTTTGACGTCGGCCAGAATAGCCGGAACCGACTTGGCTGCCGCTTCGATGAATCGGTCCGGGGGCTGCGGACTTTCGGTGGTGATTTGCCCCAGCGCAAGCCACTGCTGTTCTTCTGCCATGAAGATTGCCTTTCCTAAAGCCCAGGCTGGCCCCGACCGGTCCAGGGGAAAGGCTTTCCCAGAGCCGGCCAGGGCCATTTGGCCAAACTGGTTTGCAACCCAGCCGGCCTACCTGATGGTCTGTCTCATTTTTCAAGCAGGTTTCTTTTCTAGCAAAGCGCCCCCATTCCCCCAAGCATTTTTCGGGGGACCGTGGCCATGGTTCCATGATACCGATTTCCGCCCCTGATACCCCCTCTATCAAAACTCGCGGGCAGACGTGCCGGCCTGGGTGTGCGGTCTGGGCGGAATCGCCCCTAGAAATGAAAGCCGCCCCCTATCTTCAAACTTTCATTTTTCGCCAAGAAATGCCCGTGGCTGGGAAGGCGGTCTGGTGGCGAGGGCCGGCCAGTTTTGAAGGCCCCTCTGGCCACTGAAATTTGATATTCGCGCACCCCACTGTCTGCGGGTATCGTTTCGGCAAATGGTAATGCGAGTTTAGAGAGAATGATCGCTGTAGGGAGATATCATGCGAGAGCTCGTTTGGGAGGCCACCAAGCAGATCCAGTCGTTAGTTATTGCTGGACTTGCATTGTGGATTGGTCGGATCGCTTGGAATTACTGGTCTCCAATTCCAAGCAGTATGCTCTCCCGTCGTCTCCAGCAACTGCTGGAGTGGCATGACTTGACTGGTCCCCAGTTGCTTTACCTCATCAAGCCCGAATGGAAATGGACGGCCTCCGACGTTAGTGATCCGGATCGTCTTGCTTCTCTCTGTCAATCGGAACATCTCGAATGGTTTGCAGATACGTTTGGCGTCAATCGTGCCTGGCTTGATGGAACCAGTGATACCATTTCGCAGACGCTTTCGGCCTATAAGTGGCTAGATGAATTCGTTCGACAAATGCGAGAAGGTGGCTGGCTTCATCCTTCGTTAAGGATGACGATTCTTACGTGCGACTATCGCGGCGCGAAGGAACCTTTGGGGGACTACGCCATTGTGTTTTCACGTTTGATCGAGCCGGACCATCCAGAAGCGCCGGTTGTCTATCGGTATGTGCTTGTTGAGGGGTTCGCTTGGCGCTGGAGCCACTATCCCGCGCGACGCGACACGAAAACAATCGCGAGATGGTTTTCTCGAGTCTTTCATTCCTGCGATGAAATCCCGGTCGTTTCGATTGGTAGCAAGGATTTGAAAGAGGTTGTTGACCTCAAGGTGTCCCCTGGTAAGTTCCTTGGAGACGATGCGTGCCGAGACGAATTCTTCGAGGACCGCGTTCTCTTAGAACGGGAAAGCGTGGTCGCCATCCCCTCCCCCGAGACCGAAGGAATCATCGACTACCTGCGTAGCTCGCCGTTGATGTCGGCCAGGCTGCCTGCCCCTAGCGTTTAGCGGCTTGAATCGCCTTCAGCCTTTCCTTATAGATACACAGGCAATCTTCCATTTGCGCCGGTGTCAACTTGTGGAAAGGCTTGGGAAGATCGGTTGGGGCTGCCCAGGCGGTTGGTTTGGGAATTCCTAGCGTGGCGGCGCCGATGCGGGCTCCGGCATGCAGATAGACCAGTTCAGGGTGAAGCTTCAAGAATGCCCCGATGCGGTGGGCTGTGTCGTAAATGGTCAGTTCGCCAATTCGGTCGATTCCTCGAATCTTGTCGTTGACCTGTTCCCATAGCTGGTGAAACGATTCCCCGGCTGCCAGGTTACATCGTCTCAACCGGCGCGCCGATGCCTGCAGGCTTTCCTGGGGAATGCGGCGTTGGTGGCTGTTGCGTTTGCCGTCGGGGCGTTTGCCCAAGGCGGCCTGCTTGACCGCTTCTTCCAGGCTGGGCAACTCGGCATAGAACCGCAGGTTCGCCTCAAAGCGATCGCGGTAACGCTTCACGTAATCCCGGACGATCGCCCCGTAGCTATCCAAAGCGCCTTCCACCTTGGGTGGGCAATCCCCGGTCGGCTTGCCGCCATAGCATCCGGGGGAAATCGACTTGGGGGAATGGCTCGACATCGCTGGTCTCTAATCAATCTCCAACTTCGGCAACCCATGAACGATCTTCATCGTCTCCAAACTCACCGTAATCACCCGCAGCAGCAGTTCCAGTGGGTAGGCGGCGTTGTTCATCGTTTCGGTGGCCCACAGGTTGGCGTCGTTGACGATGCCGCTCGCTTTGTCGGTGGTGACTGCCTGGCGTTCCATCACCCATTCGATGGCCGGCTTGCCGTTGACCACGTAGTCGTACGCTTCCAGCGGAATGTCGGTCACGGTGACGTATTCGTTGTAGATCACCGTCGACTTGTCGTTGACGCTCTTGCCGGTTTCCAGGTCTTTCTTCTTGGGAAACTTCATCTTGCGGACATAGAAGTGCTGCTCGGTCAGCTTGTGCGACCTGCGAAGCCCGGCCAGACCGGCAGGGTCCGCCGTCACCACGTCGGTCGTCCCCTTCTTCCCCCCGACCGTCAGCTTCAGCGTGGCCGGGTGACAGTCGACCGTCTCGTAATCGAGATGCCAATGCGCCAAGTCGCGGCCTGCCTGGGAGAAGGCTTGGAAGTCTTTGTATTGCTTGACGGCGGGGATGCGGGGGAGTTCTTTGCCTAAGTTGTCTTTGAAGCGCTCGCGGTATTCTTCTGAGTGTAGAAGGCCGTAGATGTAGTAGAATAGGTCTTCCTTTGTGGTAGCTTCGCCAAGTGCTCCATAGGCGCGTTGGAAGGTCGCTAGGCTGTGCGAGGTCACACCTGAATGAACTGCGTTTGCTTCGCCGTCTTTCCAGAGAATTGGCCCAGAAGCATCGGAGGATTCGTAGACATACAGCGAAAAGCAATGGTCGTTGAAGAGAGTTTGGACATCCACGAGTTGATTTACTACTAGAGCGCTGAAAGGCCTGTTGCTCTTGCCACTTACGACAATAAGGACGTTTTCGCTGGAAGGTGTTGGAAAGAATTTGGGCATTTTTCCACGGCGATCGTTCAAGAACTGAGAATAGTAAATCCATTGACGCGTGTACGGGCGATATAACGATTTCCTTAGACACGCGGAACTGAACGCAGGGACATTGCCCTTCTTTGTCTTTGGCAGTAAGGAACTCGACCAGCTAATTTCCGTAGGATCGTTCGCCGGTTCATAGTCCTCGTGGGCGTGCCATCGTTTTGACTCTAAGGAAAGATGGCCAAGGGTGCGTCTAATATTATTTTCTAGCTCAGCTTGTGCGAAGTTGTAACACCACGCGTCTCGGTTTGTTTTTAGTCCATTGGATGACGCAGTGAATAGGGTCCCCAAACTAACGAAATCATCGAACCGTTCGTCGCGTTGATTTACCCAGTCAAAATGTTGATCCGGATGGATTTCAGCCCACATTCCTTCAGCAGAAATGCCGCACAGGCTTCGAAAAGCTGTTAGCGATTCCAATTTTTGCTCGCGACTCAGATAGTCTCCAATATCAAACCAGCGAATTCTGCACTGACGGTGGGAACGGTTCTTCACAAGAATCGTTATTGCGATTGGCGCTCTGGAGCCACTGCCGAATATTTTTCCACCTTCTCTTTTCGATAATTCACCCGAAGTACGTTGATTTCCCCGAAGATGAATCACGTAGATTCCGGTAAAATCCTCAGCTAGACATTTTCGAATACCCGTTGCTGTGCTACCTTCCAGAAAACCTGCATTGGTAACTAAACCGACTACTCCGTTGGAGCCAACTCGGTCACTTGCCCAACGGATTGCGCGAATGTAGGAGTCATAAAGTGCGTTCTTTAAAGTTGCCTTTGAGTGTGCCGCATAGGTAGTTCGAATCTTGTCATCAAGTTGCGAATAGACAACGTTCTTGTTCTTATCGTTCTCCGATTCTTGCCCAACTGAGTAAGGCGGATTCCCCACAATCACCCGAATATCCAGCTCCTTCTGCCGCTTTCTTCGCTTGCTGTTATCAGGAAAAAACT
This sequence comes from Bremerella cremea, assembly GCF_039541315.1. Lineage (GTDB taxonomy): Bacteria > Planctomycetota > Planctomycetia > Pirellulales > Pirellulaceae > Bremerella > Bremerella cremea. The sequence goes on from NZ_BAABFZ010000005.1 coordinate 8,289, forward strand.
GCTCGATCTTGTCGTCCCCTTCGTACATCTGGAAGGTGTCGGTCAGCAGTATGCCCTCGAACGGTTCGTATTTGCCGCCGACGATGCCGTGGTAGACCGCTTCGATGTTGATGGCGGCGATGTAGTAGGCCAGCAACACGATTTCGTTGCAGTGGATTTCGTGCTTGTATTTGTGGGGCAGCTCTTCCGGATTGATCAGGCCGCTTTGCATCAGCCGGGTGATGAAGGTGCCGGTGCCGACGAACGGGTCGAGGATATGCACCCCCTTGCTGCCGAGCGTTTGCCCGAACTCTTCCTGCAGGATGTCGTTGACGCTATGGATGATGAAGTCGACCACTTCGACCGGGGTGTACACAATGCCGAGGCGTTCGGTCATTTTGGGGAAGGCGTTGCGGAAGAACTTGTCGTACAGTTCGACGACGATCTTCTGTTTCCCTTCCGCCTTGTCGATGCCATCGGCCCGGCGGCGGACCGACGCATAGAAGCTTTCCAGCGTGTCGGCTTCCTTATCGAGACGATGCTCGTCCAAGAGGTTGAGGATGTTCTGCATCCCCTGGCTCACCGGGTTCTGACTGCCGAAGTTGTAGTCTTTGAACAAGGCATCGAAGACCGGCTTGGTAATCAGGTGCTGGGCCAGCATCTCGATCACTTCGCCGTCGGTGATGCTGTCGTTGAGGTCGTCGCGCAGCTCGTCGGCAAACTGCTGAAAGGCTTCGACTTCCTTCTTGTTTTTGGGGTCGTTAACAATGGCGGTGATGCGGCTGATATGGGTTTGGGCAATCTTGGCGATATCGTTGGCCCACTCTTCCCAGTAAAGCCGGTTGCCGCACTTGTGAACCAGCTTGGCATAGAGCGCCTTTTCGATTTCCCCGACATCGAAGGAGAACTCGTATTGATGCGCTTTGGGGGAACCGGAAGCGACGTTGGTTTTGTCGGCCAGGTTGAACTCCCCTTTCCCCTTTGACTTCTCTTTGCCGGCCGGATTCGCCTTGGGGGCCAGGCTGTCGGTGATGGCGATCACCTCCATCTTGTCGGGGGCTTTCTCCAGCAGATCGAGCTTATTGATGAAGGCATCGAAGCGGTCGTCGTGGGAACGCAAGGCCTGCAGCACTTCCCAGACCACCTTATAGACCTTGTTGTCGTTGAGGGCTTCGTGCGGCTCCATACCGTGGGGGATGACGACCGGCAGAATGACATACCCCAGCTTCTTGCCCGGGGCCTTCCGCATGACACGCCCGACCGATTGCACGACTTCGACCTGGGAACTGCGCGGGGAAAGGAACAACACCGCATCCAAGGCAGGCACATCGACCCCTTCGGAAAGGCAGCGGACATTGCTGAGGATGCGGCAGGTATTCTCCGGCGGCGTTTCCTTCAGCCAACTGATCTTGGCTTCCTTCTCGGCGGCGTTCATGCTGCCGTCGACATGCTGCGTCTGACAGGTCAGGCCTTCGAGTTCTTCGTCTTCAGCACTTTCCTGATAGGCATCGACGACGGCCTGGAACATCTCGCTGATCTGCTTCGAGGAAACCTTGTGCGCCTTGCCGGTGGTGGGCTCGATCACCTGGCAAAAGGCAACGGCCCGCTGCATCGGCTGGACATCGTCTCCCAGCTCGCTCCGCATGTTGTGCTTGTTGAGGGCCTTCCAGCAGCCCACGATCCGGGCGGCATCATCCACCTTCAGTTGGTTGTTGTCGTCCTTCAGCAGGTCCTGTAGGCGGCTGGAAACGACATCTTCGTTAATGGTCAGCACGATCACCTTGTAGTCGGTCAGCAGGTCGAGTTCGACCGCTTCCGAAAAGTTGATAACATGCAGCACTTTGCCGTAGAGGGCTTCGTCGTCCATGGAGCAAAGGGCGATATTATCCTGCAGCGCCTTGGCCTTGGCGACGTCGGCATAGATGCGCGGCGTAGCGGTCATATAAAGCCGCTTCGAGCCGGCCAGGAACTTGTTATCGTGAACGCGAACGAAGGCCGATTCTTCTTCGGTCTCGAAGGTGGCCCCGGTGGTTCGGTGGGCTTCGTCGCAAATGATCAGGTCGAAGTCTTCCAGCTTGTGCTTCTTCTGGGCGTCGTGAATGACCTGAATGGAATGGTAGGTCGAGAAAACGACGCTCATGTGAAGGTCGTCGTGCCGCTTGGCCATTTCCTGGGCCAGCCGGCGGGCGTTGGTCGTGGCGGGGTAACGCAGCTCGTGAACGAACGTCTGGACGATGTCGTCGTCCTTCTTCCGCTTCTTCCCCACTTCGGCATCGCTGCAGACGGCAAAGCTGTGCAGGGGCGTTTTGCTTTGCTGGGTCCACTCGGTCAGCGTTTGCGACAACAAAGCCAGGCTGGGAACCAGGAAGAGAACCCGTTTCCCCTTGCCGGCCATCTTTTCGGCCATCTTCAGCGAGGTAAATGTCTTGCCGGTACCACAGGCCATGATCAGCTTGCCCCGGTCAGCAGTCTTTAGCCCGTCAACCGTTTTGGTGATGGCGGTTTTCTGGTGGGGGCGAGGGTCAAACTTTGGTTTGAGATCGGGCTTGGCGTTCGGCTTGAATTTCGACCAGTCGATTTGGCTGGTTTCCAGGTCGGATAGTTCGATCCGAGTGACCGGCGGCTGCTGATCGATCAGGGAGTTTTCGGCATTGGCCGACCAAAGATTCGAGGTCACCACGATAACGCGATGGGTGAACGGCTTCTGGCCTGAGGCGGTGAAGAAACTATCGATATCCTTTTTCTGGATGGTGTGCCCTTCGTCGTAGAACTTGCACTGGATGGCATGCAGTTCCCCGGTCCCCCGGGTTTTGGCAACCAGGTCGATGCCGGTATCGGCCTTGCTGATTTTGTACTCGTCGGGAACATCCTTCAGCAGCCAGACATCGCTGTAGAGGTCGGCGTAGACCGGTTCGTGCCGCAGGTAGGTCCGAATGAGTTCCTCGAAGTAGTTTCCCTTCTCGCGCTCGGTTTGAGACATAGCGCGATATTCGGCCAGGATATCCTGCAAAGGAGAGTGCATCGTGCGGCTTCCTAGTGGCGTTGGGGTATCTCTAAATCGCTAGGCCCGTAAGATCGAAAAGCAGGGCCAAGAGCCAAAAGAAGAGTTTATCAGAGTCCCCCTAGGCGTGGTATCCTGGGGGGAATGGGGGACACCACCCCCAAAACCTACCCTGCCGAGCCTAGTCGATGCCCTGGACGACTTCCGCAGCGATTACCGCCAAGATATCAGCCTTCGCCGAATCACTTAGCCCACCCCAAGCATCAACCACCAACTGCAAGTCCGCCGGCCACGGCGCACCAACTGCGCCGGATTCTGCGCCGCCTTGGTTGGAAAGTGTTGTGTTTACCGAGGATTCTTCGTTCTGTTCGAGTCCTGCCTGGGCCACTATTTTGAAACGCAACTATCCTTTAACCATCATCGACATTCCCATGCAAAAGATTCCGAGCCTGTTCCAGCGCGACTACAAAGGAAACCGTCAAGTCATCGACCAGGTGGTCGACGGCTGCCAGTGGGTTTTGCTGGGCGAAGGTATGGCTACGGAAAAGATCGATGGTACCTGCTGTATGATTCGCGATGGGGAACTGTTTCGTCGGCACGACCGAAAGCAAGGGAAGCCTGCGCCCAATGGTTGGATCGCAGCGGAACCTGCGCCTGATCCCGTAACCGGTCACTGGCCTGGCTGGACGAAGATCACCGACACGCCAGCCGATCGCTGGCACCGCGAGGCATTCGACGCCAATCGATCGCTGCCGAACGGAACCTACGAGCTGGTAGGTCCCAAGATCCAAGGCAATGCATACGAGCTTACTCAGCACGAATTGCGTTCGCATGAGAGTGCCGCGCAGTATCCGCTATTCCCGCGGTCGTTTGATGCCATTCGCGAAGCCCTGCAGGAAATGTTGATCGAAGGAATCGTCTGGCATCATCCCGATGGCCGTATGTGCAAGATCAAGCGAAGGGACTTTGGACTCCCTTGGCCGGTTTCCGATTGTTGAATTGAGAAGAGCGAGATTAGATCCGGCGAACGTCATTTACGCGTTCGTCGGATTTTTGATGGAAGGTAGCCCAATACGGTTTGGTGGGCCGATTTGCAAAACCGTGCGACGCATGACGTCATGTGGGGTCGAATCCCTCCCGCTCGATTCGATCGACATCTTGTTCGAGGACATCGACGGCTCTGGTGGGACGCTTGCCCAGGCCGATTTCGTAGACGATGTGAATCCTGTCAAAATCGCTGGCGATATCATGTTCGATATCTCTGAGAACTGGGAAGTGGGTAACAGCCTTGGTGCTGCCGCCTGCGACCTGGTTTACGTGATGGTGCACGAACTTGGTCATTCGCTCGGCCTGGAACATTCCGATTCGCCCGGCTCGGTTCTTTACCCTAGCGTCTCTGCGAATCAGGAATTAACAGCCCTAGCCGAAGAGGACGTCGACGCCGCACTCGCACTGAATGCTCCTGCCGAAGAAGACACGACGACCAGTGCCGATCCGACCGACGAAGTTCTAGATGACACTTCGACCGACACGAAAGAAGACGCCCCGGCTAACGTGCCTGACGAAGACGAAGCTACCGAGGAGCCTCCAGTCGCCGACCTGCCTCCCTCGCATCATTCGCGTGATCATGGCCAACCTCGCGGAATTTCGCGGGATGGATCAGGCGAAGGTACTTCCCAACGAGTCGAAGTCGGCGTGCGGTCGTCGTTGTTCCGCACGCCTTCGATTCTTCAGCAGGGAACCTGCAGGACCATTGGGTTTGGCTTCATTCGTGCGGATTCTTCCGCCTAAAATCGACCTGAATTGCCTCTCCCGACTGGAAACACCGATCGATTTCACGCAAATTAGTGGGTAGCGACCTCTCCCAGAAGAAGGCCGCGACACCGCCCCCCTGCACTGCTTCCCCTTTCCGAGGACCCTTCGCAATGACGTATTGGCGAACGCTTCTTGTGGCTGCGCTTTTGGTAGTCGCTTCGAATTCTCTGGCCGTGGCCGCCGACGCTCCGAAACAGCCCAATATCTTGTTCGTGCTTTGCGATGACTTGCGACCTGACGCGGTCGGTTGCCTCGGCAGCGAGCATGTCAAAACGCCGAATATCGACCGCCTGGCGAAGGAAGGGGTGAAGTTCCAGAATTCGTTCTGCACCACTTCGCTTTGCTCGCCGAGTCGCGCCTCGATTCTGACCGGGCTGTACGCTCATGCCCATGGTGTGACCAACAACTTCACCGAGTTCCCGACCGAGATGGCGACGTTCCCCAAGCGTTTACAAGACGCCGGGTACGAGACAGCCTATATCGGCAAATATCACATGGGTGAAGACAACGACGAACCGCGTGCCGGTTTCGATTGGTTTGTCACCCACAAGGGACAAGGCAAGTACTTCGATACTTCGTTCAATATCAACGGTCAGGGATCCCGCGTCGTCCCTGGTTATTACACGCATGTCGTGACCGACATGGCGCTCGATTGGTTGCAGAAAGATCATGGTGGCAAGCCTTGGTGCATGATGATCGGCCAGAAGGCTCCGCACAGCTTCTACTTTCCTGAACCAAAATACGAACACGCCTTCGATGACGTGAAGGTCGAATATCCGAAAACCGCATTTCAGCTCGACGACAAGCCGAAATGGATCAAAGAACGACTCTATACCTGGCATGGTATCTATGGGCCGCTGTTCGATTGGCGGAAAGATTTTCCGGATGACAGCCCAGAAGGTGTCAAAGCGTTCGAGGACATGGTTCACGCCTACTGGGGTACGATCCTCAGTGTCGACGACAGCATGGGCAAGCTCTATTCTTGGCTCGAAAAGACCGGGCAGCTCGACAACACGATCATTGTCTTCATGGGAGACAACGGCCTGCTGGAAGGCGAAGACGGAATGGTCGACAAACGCACGGCCCATGAGATGAGCCTGCGTGTGCCGTTGATCGTGCGTTACCCGAAGTTGGGGCAAGGCAAAACGGTTGAGCAGCAAGTTCTGACGGTCGACATGGCTCCGACTTTGATCGAACTGGCAGGTGCCAAGCCGATTGAAAAGATCCACGGCGACTCGTGGGCCGAGCTGGCCAACGGCGAAAGCGACGACTGGCGAACCTCGTGGATTTACTATTACAACTACGAGAAGCAGTTCCCTTATACGCCAAATGTCCGCGCTTTGCGTACCGATCAGTACAAATATATTCGCTACCCGCACGGCGACGGCTCGCCCGATCGCCACATGGCGGAACTGTACGATCTGAAAGCCGACCCGGGCGAAACGATCAACCTGGTACAGAAGCCAGAGCATGCCAAGCTGGTCACCAAGTTGCGTGACGAATTAGCGACTGAAATGGCGAATGTTGGTCTCACACCCAACACCGATAAGATGCCAATCGATCAGGGGATCGGCAAAGAACTGCCGGACGAAAAGATTCGCTAGGCTTCGTCGGCTTGGCAATCGAAGACTGGGCTGACTTCCTCTTAAGAGAAATTGAATGAAACGACTGATCCTGGCACTTACCTTAACGATGCTCTCGGCCACGTACGGTAAGGCCGAGCAATGGAAATCCTCGGACGGGGTCATCGTTTGCGAGATACCAGATTCAGAACGTTTCGTCGAGATTCAGCCCGATCCGCCGGCGAAAGTCTTCTGGCTTTCGCCCGATGAAACCTTGAAGCTGGGGATCATCGAGTCCCCTGCTCCGATCGAACGCAAGATCATCCAGTCTGCTTTGGAACAAGGTCTGGCCGAAGACCTGGACGGGGAAATCCTGGACTCCACGGTCGTCGAAAAGAACGGCCATCAGGTTTTCCTGATTAGCGCCGCTGGGGGTGCCCTTGGCGACGACGCGATACTTTCACAAGCGATCGTAAAGGTCGGTGGCAAGTTCTATAAGCTGATGGTCTTTGGCATTGGCAAGGATCCTCGCCAAAATTCCGACGCGCAGGCCTTTCTCAATTCCCTCGAAATCATTCCCCCCTACGTCGAGCCGACCGGCTCGACGGAAACCGTAACGCCTTCGCTGAATGACCTTTCCGGGAAGATCGGGGCCTATAGCTTGATCGCGTTGGTAGTTGGCATAATCATTCTTTACAGCCGGAAGAAATCGAAGCCGAACACGGAAGAGCAGAATCCGGTAGAATAACCGTACCGCCCAGTGGTAGGTTCAATCTGGCTGTGAACGCCCCACTGGTTTGCGCAAGGAGGTTTATCCAAACGTGGTCGATCCTATTCCCCTGACACCAACGACGAATACTGCGATGTTAAAGCGCACCAAACTCGTTGCGACCATCGGTCCGAGCTGCTCTGGCGCCGGCCCTCTCTCGCAGTTGGTTCGTGTTGGAGCCGACTCGTTTGTGATCGATCTGGGAAAAGAAAATCCCACGGTCTGGAGCGAGTGGCACGAGTCGGTTCGCGAAGTGGAAGGAATGCTGCAGCTGCCAATCACGCTGTTGGCGTCGATTCCCGTTTCTGGCGAAGAACCACCGGCGGAGCAGCCCATCAACCAAGATCAGTTGAACTGGATTGTGGCGAACGAGGTCGACTATGTCATGATCTCGGTACCGCTCGGAACGTTGAACATTAACCAGGCTCGCAAGGCACTTCACGAAGCCGGAAGTCACGCGGCAGTTCTCGCCCGCCTCGACGACGCGTCGAACTATCGCGATATTGATAGCATTATCCAGGCTGCTGACGGTGTCATTGTGACCTCTGCCGGCTTATCCGATATGGAAACCTGGTCGAATCCGGTAATGCAAAAAATGGTTGCCCGGCAGTGCCAGATTGGGGCCAAGCCTTGCCTGGTTGGACGTGGGGTCCTGGAAACCATGCGACACGCATCGGAACCGACCGACAGCGAAGTTTTCGACATCGCGAACATTGTCTTCGACCACGCCGATGCGATTCTATTGGGTGACGAGACGGCGTCTGGCAACTTTCCCGCTGAGGCAGTCGAAGTGGCCTCGAAAACGGTGATCGCGACCGAAAGCCTGATGGAGATCACCGATCGCCCCATCAAGGTTGGTTTCGGTCAGCCCCCCAACACGGCAGCGTTGGCGTACTCGATTCGTCACATCTTGAAAATGCAAGAGATCGCGGCCGTAGTGGTCTATTCGCATTCCAGCATCACGGCGCGTTTGATTGCCAAGAACTGGATCGATTGCCCCATCTTGGCCCTTTCAGACGATCCCACCACCGTTCGTCAGATGAACGTCTATCATGGGGTCGTCGCACGACAGATGAAATCTCCGGGTTCAACCGCGGAGATGCTGTCGACCACAACATCGATCGCCAAACAGATTGACCTCGTCGGGCCGGGCGATCGGGTGATTGTTGTTTCCGAGTTGCCGATCCAATCGACCGACAACGCGAACGCTTTCGTGATTGAAACGATCCGTTAGCTGAATTCGCCGCGGATGTACTGCCGCGTGTATTCCTGCTGAGGATCTTCAAACAGACGCTTCGTTTCGTTCTGCTCGACCAGGTAACCGGTTCGGCCACCCTGAGTCGTATCGACGTAAAGAAACGCCGTCTGATCGGCAACACGCTGAGCTTGTTGCATGTTGTGCGTGACGATGGCGATGGTGTACTTCTTCTTGAGCTCGGTCATCAGCTCTTCGATCTTACGCGTCGCGATCGGATCGAGAGCCGAGCATGGCTCGTCCATCAACAGCACTTCAGGTTCGACAGCAATCGCGCGGGCAATGCACAAACGCTGCTGCTGGCCACCCGACAGCGAGAGACCGCTCTGCTTGAGCTTGTCTTTCACTTCATCCCACAGGGCGGCACCACGCAGGGCTCGTTCGACCACTTCGTCGTAGTCGCCACGGTACCCGTTGATCCGCAGACCGTAGGTAATATTTTTGTAAATGCTCATCGCGAATGGGTTGGGCTGCTGAAAGACCATCCCGATGTGGCGACGAACGGCGACCGGATCGATCTGAGGGGCGTAGATGTTCTGCCCACGGAAGTGGACATGCCCTTCGAAGCGGAAGCCACGGATCAGGTCGTTCATCCGGTTCAAGCAACGTAGCACGGTGCTTTTACCACAACCCGATGGACCAATGAACGCGGTTACCTGACCTTGCTTGATCGGGATTCGCGTATCGCGCACGGCTTTGAAGTTGCCGTAATAGAGCTCTTTGACATCGCAGTCGATTACGGTGTCAGCCGAATCTTCGTTCGCGATCATGTGCAGCTAAATTTCCTATGTAGGTTTGCTTAGCGCTGAGGCCCGTTCTTGGAGGAAAGTGACTTTCCGACCAGGTTCGTGACCAGAACGACCAACACTAACACCAACGAGGCCGACCAGGCCATTTCACGTTGGTTGTCAACGAAGGAAGAAGAGAAGTTGTAAATCAGAACCGCCATCGAAGCGGTGGGTTGATTCAACTGCCCTGGTTCTACGTCGTTCCACCTCGAGATCAGCCAAAAGTTGCTGAACAAGGCGGTAAACAGCAAGGGAGCCGTTTCACCGGCAGCGCGAGCTACTGCCAGCATAACCCCGGTTAGTATTCCGGGCAATGCGGTGGGCAATGTGACATACCACAATGTCTGCGTCTGGGTGGCGCCCATACCGATTGAAGCTTCTTTCATGCGGCTGGGGACCATTCGGATTGCTTCTTCTGCCGTCAGCATCACCACCGGTAGCATCAGGATCGACAATGCTACCCCCCCGGCATAAGCCGAAAACTTTCCCGTAAGCAGCACAACCGCACCATAAGCGAACACACCCGCCAGAATGGAGGGGAAACCGCTCAAAACCTTCGCGCAAAATCGCACAACGGAAGAGGTCCGGCTGTTTTTGCCCAGTTCCGACAGGAACACGGCCGCCATGATGCCAAACGGGACGCTGATCAGCGCCGCGATTCCCACCATCAGAATCGTTCCTAGAAGGGCGTTGCCGAAGCCACCCCCGTCTTCAAACGCGGTCGGCGGAAGCGTGTAGAAGTTCTCGAGCGTAAGCTTCGAGCCCCCCTTCACAAACAGCATGATGACCACTGAGAACAGCGGCACGAGTGCCATGAAGGTCATGATCGTGGCAACCGCACTGAGCATGATACTCAGCAGCGTTCGTGGCTTACGAAGCGAGCGTTCCAAGCGGCTAATATCCGATTCGGTCAGTACAGGGCGTTCTGATTGAGGCGAAGCCATTAGCGCATCCCTTTCAGCCCGGCGGTGGCTCGTTGCAGGATTAATGCGCCGATGATGTTCACCATCAAGGTGATCGCCATCAGTACCATACCGGCGTACATCAGCACGCCGACTTTCATCTCGTCGCTTCCCGCTTCCTGGAAGTTATTGGCCAGCAAGGCAGCCAACGTATTCGCCGGAGAGAAGAGCGAGACGCTAATTGTATTCATATTGCCGACCAGCATCGCCAAGGCCATCGTCTCGCCCAAGGCGCGACCGAAGGCCAGCACGATCCCGCCGAAGATACCACCCGATGCGGTAGGCAGAATCACCGAGAGAATCGTCTCCCAGCGAGTCGCACCCAGCCCGTACGAGGCCTCACGTAGTTTCGGTGGCACCGCAACCAGTGCGTCGCGACTGATGGCCGAGATGGTCGGCAGAATCATAATCGCCAACACGAACGCGGCTGGCAGCATGCCAGGGCCTTGGAAGCGCGTTCCAAACAGTGGGAACCAGCCCATGTTGTCGTGCAGCCAAACACATGAATCCCGCATCAGCGGAATCACGACGAAGATCCCCCACAGTCCATAGACCACGCTAGGAATCGCAGCGAGAAGCTCCACCAGGTTCTTCAGGGCCGACTCTGCCATGGATGGCATCTTGCCCCAGAAGCGATGGAACTGAACTCCGAAGAGCTTCAATACCCGAAACACGAAGTTCCCGAGGTAGCCTTCGCTGAGAAAGACCGCGACAGCGATCCCAAAGACGGATCCGATTAACAAGGCCAGCAGCGAGCTGTAGAGCGTGCCCCAAATCTCGGGGAGGATGCCATATTCGCCCGTGTTCGGGTCCCATGTTTTTCCGGATAGGAAGCCAGGCCCGTACTCCAGCACGGCCGGTTTCGCTTTCCAACTGATCTCGATGACGATATACGCCATCACAGCGATCGTCAGCCAGGCAAAGCTAAAGCAAAGCCCGCGGAACAACCGGTCGATGCCAATCTCCAATTTGGTCGGAGGGCGGGAGATCGGCGACTTGGTTTGGTGATCCATAAACTTGCAGCAACTGGGTATTAAAAATGGACCGGGCCTGGTAGCCATTTGCCACCAAGCCCGGAGCAAGTTGCTTATTTGGCCGAGATGTTATCCAGGGCCGCGGTCACCTTCGAGGTAACTTCTTCCGGCAATGGAATGTATCCCAGCGATTCACTCTGCTTCTGACCGTCGGTCAGGCAGTACTTGATCATGCTCTTGAAGACTTCCATCTTCTTGGCATCAGGATAGGTCTTGTAAGCGATGATCCAGGTGTAGGTCACGATCGGCCACGAGTTGTCCCCTTCTGGGTCTGGCAGAAACGCGATCAGGCTTTCTGGCATTTCAACACCAGCCAGAGCGGCCTGAGCCGTTTCAATCGTTGGCTTCACGAACTTGCCAGCCTTGTTCTCGAGGCTTGCCATCGTCAGGTTGGCCTTCTTGGCGTAGCCATATTCGATGTAACCGAGCGAACCTGGCGTCTGCTTCAGCGAGGTGGTGACCCCTTCGTTGCCCTTGCTCTTGGTGCCAACTGGCCAGTTCGGAGCCTTATTGATACCAACGTCGCTCTTGAAAGCTTCGCTGATGGCACTCATGTGCTGGGTGAAGTTGAAGGTCGTACCGCTCGAGTCAGCACGAACCACCAGGTTGATTTCCTGGTCTGGCAGCGAAACCCCTTCGTTTGAGGCGGCGATCTTGGGATCGTTCCACTTGGTGATCTTGCCGAGGAAGATGTCTGCGTAAGCTTCGCGGCTCAGCTTCAGTTCGTCGACCCCTTCCAGGTTGTAAGCCAGAACGATGGCACCAGCGGTCATTGGCAGCAACTGCACGCCACGTTCGACCTTGGCCATTTCTTCTTCCTTCATCGCGGCATCGCTGGCACCGAAGTCAACAGTACCGTCGATCACAGCACTCACGCCCGAACCGCTTCCAACCGATTGGTAATCGATCTGGCAGTTGTTGGCGTTGGAGTATTCCTTGAACCACGACATGTACAAAGGAGCTGGGAAGCTGGCCCCGGCGCCTTGCAGCTTAACCAGTTCGCCACCGCCTGCAGCCGGCTTCGAGTCGCCGCTACCGCAGCCGACCGTTGCTACCAGCATGGCAGCCAGAGCGACGTAGGAGCCCAGGATGGATGGAGTGTTTTGCATGCTTGATCGAGTCCCCACAAATGGTTGAACACAGGATGTTTTTCAAGTTCGTATCGGACAGGTACCAATCCTTGCAATTCACCCCTAACAGAGGGGAATCTTAAGGTTCAGCTCCCCAGCATACGGCACTAATTGCGAACGATTCTGGTCCTCAGAAAATCGCTCGCGAAACCGTAAAAATGCTGTTCTGCCACAAAATCTAAGGGGTACCCGGACCCATCACAACCCGCTGGGACGATTGCACGCAGAATCTTAACATTCGTCTTAACATTTGGACCAGGATGGGGCCCTGATCTGCTGGGAATTGCCTAGTTATGGCTGGTTTCTGCGGCAATCCCCCGTAAATCTGCATGGGCTGTGTGTGAATAAAATTTTCACCTTCTTCACGGACGAACCTGTTGTGAGAACCAGATCTTAACTCAAGTTAGGAACCAGCCCCATTAGGCCTTGGCATTGAACTTGCACTTTTTAGTCAGCCGAAGCGATGTCCTCTGGAACGAAAGGAGCCTTCGGTATGGAACCGGAAATCAATCAGCCCCCAGTCGTATTGGTCACGGGGAGCGGCGGCCTCATTGGGTCACGTGTCTGTCCTCGCCTGAAAGAACGTTACACCGTCGTCGGAATCGATCTGCATCCCCCTCAGGAACCTACCGACCATCTCGACGATTGGTATCGGGTCGATTTAACCGAAGAAGACAGCGTTTCGCAGGCCATCGCTCAAGTCAAAGCCGACTATGGTGATCGACTGGCAAGTGTGATTCACTTGGCGGCCTACTACGACTTCTCCGGCGATCCAAGTCCACTTTACGACGAACTCACTGTCGACGGGACAAGGCGTTTGATCAAAGAACTGCAGAAGATGCATGTCGAGCAGTTTCAATTTTCCAGCAGCCTATTGGTGATGAAGTCGGTGGAAGTTGGTGAACGACTCACTGAGCGTTCGCCGACCAGCGCGGAGTGGGCGTACCCAGAGTCGAAGCTGAAGACCGAACGCGTATTGCAGGAAGAACGCGGTGATATTCCGGTCCTCGTCCTGCGCATTGCTGGGGTTTACGACGAACAGGGACACTCGCTGCCCGTTTCTCATCAGATTCAGCGGATCTACGAGAAGCAAATGGAAAGCTACTTCTTCCCCGGTAACGAAAAGTGCGGGCAATCCTTTGTGCACCTCGATGACTTGGCGGAGTGCATGGTCTCTGCGGTTGATCGACGAAATCAATTGCCGCCTTGGAAGACATTGCTGATTGGCGAAGAAGATGTGATGAGCTATGCGGAATTACAGGAAGCGATCGGCCGAAATTTGCATGGGCATGAATGGCCAACCATCCGTATTCCCGCCTTCGTGGCGAAAGCAGGCGCCTGGGTCAAGCTGCGGATGGCTTCCTCGAAGGAAGACGAGCCTTTCATCAAACCATGGATGGTCGATCTAGCCGACCAGAACTATCCGATCGACACGACGGAGGCGCAACAATGCCTCGGATGGGCGCCGCAGCATACTCTTCGCGAGACACTGCCTACGATTCTGCAGTGGTTAAAGTCGGATCCAGCTGCGTTTTATGCAACCAATAAGCTTGGCGAACTCGAACCAGCCGAAGGCGCCAAGGGTTGATACGATGAATCGACCTGCGAAAGTCGAACGGCCTGATCGAATGACCGAACATGCCCCGGTGGCGCCTTGGAATTACAATCCATCGGCCTGGTCGCAGCGAGTGCCCGTTTGCCTGTTAGCGTTCGCTGCCACATTGATCGCTTCGCATCTCGCAGCGTTCCAATGGGGACTGATCTCGTTCGTTTGGGATCCGTTATTCGGCGATCAGAGCGAGATGGTGATCGGCTCGGATATTGCCAAAAAAATGGATCGTTGGGTCGGCGTTCCCGATGCGGCCTTAGGCGCGATTGCTTACCTGGGAGACGCAATCTTCGGCCTGGCCGGGTCAACACGTCGTTGGTACGAGCGTCCCTGGATCGTGGTACTGTTCGGGATTGATGTGATTCCGCTTGGGATCGTCAGTGTCATGCTCGTGCTGCTGCAGACGTTTGTCTTGGGGCACTGGTGCTTCTTGTGCCTGGTCACGGCCGCGATCTCGCTGGCCCTGGTCTATCTCGCTTACGACGAGGTTTATACCTCCCTGCTCTACCTTTGGAAGGTTTGGAAAGCCTCCGGCAGCATCTCCGTAACCTGGAAAGCACTGTGCGGCTATCCATCTGAAGTGGCAGAAAAGGTCGCACTGCAGATGCTTAGCCTTCCAGAGAGAAAAGAAAGCTAAATCATGTGGGCACGTGTTGCAGAATTCATGCTAGGTTGCTGGCTCCTCTGCTCTCCCTTCATCTTCCCGGAGGAGCACCGGGGTGCGGTGTCGGCTCTGGTCGACTTTGGGTTGGGTGGCCTGGTAATGACGTTTGCACTGTTGTCTTATTGGAGACCAACCAGGTACGCCCACGTTGGCACATTGTTGCTCTCGCTGGCCATAATCTTGCTAGCCAGGATTATGCTGGCTCCCGACATTCCCCCCGCGGGGCAGAATTTTATGATGATCGGGTTGTTGCTTTTGATGTTTTCCATCGTTCCCAATAAGTCATTCGATGCCCCAGAAGCATGGCATCGCTGGCTATCCGAGATGAATGGCGAACGACCCACGATCTGATCGCCCAGCGACCATACTTTTCGTCTCGCCTTACTAGAGGCGCATAAAAAAAGCCATCACGAGGGATGGCTTTGCCCGAGGGCATAAGTCGCTAGCTGACAGCGATTTAGCGGCTGACAATTGCCTGCAACACCGTAGTAAAGTCGACTGTGTTCAACAGCAAACCAAGCTGCTTCACTTCGGCAAGCTTCTGGCGGCGAGCTCGTTCTTCTGGGGTCCAATTTTGGCGAATCGCACGGCAAGCTTCCTGAAGCGAAGCCTGGGTATTGTTTTCATTCTTCGCAGGGATCGCTTCACAGATGGCAGCACTCATGGGACTCAACTCCATTCAAGGTTGTTTGTTTAGGATGCCTGACTCAATGCAAGTGCCGTACCAAACGCTTCAAAACGAATAAACCATTCTCGGGGGGCACGTCCTTTGCGGTCCTATTCCGACAAAAACAAATGGGCGAATCGCAAGTTCGCTCTAGAATTGAAACAGGAGGATTTTCATCATGTCGAATCAATGCGTTGTCGCGATCTACGACGATTTCACGGTCGCTCAAGAGGCGATCCATACGCTCGACCAGAGCAAGTTTCCATCCGAGCAGGTTTCGCTGGTGGCAAATAGCGTCCATCAAGATCTCCCGACGACCGAAAACCTGCAGTATGGCGACGAATCTGAACGCGACGCGGTGATGGGAGCTGGCGTCGGAGGGTTGGTTGGCTTTTTTATGGCTGCTCCACTTCTGACCATCCCAGGCTTCGGCCTGATGTTAATCGGTGGCCCGCTCGCGGTGGGGATTACTGGTGCGATCGTCGGAGGCCTTCTGGGGTCGATGATGGGGTGGGGTGTGCACGAGGACCACGTCGCCGAGTACGAAAACGCCGTCCGAGAAGGATCATTCCTTGTGGTTGCCAACGGCGATCCGTTTGAAGTCGATTACGCGAAGCAGATTCTTGATGAAACGCCGGCCAAGTCGGTGACCATGCACGCGCAAGACAGCGCCGATAGCGTACAACCGTAAACGAAACATCCACGTTCGAGCGCACGAAAAGAGCCAGGTCGGATCCGACCTGGCTCTTTGTGTTTTCTGATTGGATCGCGTGCCAATTAGGCTTCGATCAGCATTCGCGAAGGTTCTTCGATCGCTTCCTTGATACGTTTCAGGAAGGTCACCGCTTCACGACCGTCGACAATCCGGTGATCGTAGGTCAACGCCAGGTACATCATCGGACGAATCACGACCTGACCGTTGACGGCCACTGGGCGTTCTTCAATCGCGTGCATACCAAGCACACCACTTTGCGGTGGGTTGACGATCGGCGTCGACAACATCGAACCGTAGACGCCGCCGTTGCTGACGGTGAAGGTACCACCGGCAAGGTCTTCAGGCTTCAACTGGCTGTTCTTGGCACGACCGGCGAATTCCTGGATGGCCTGTTCGATTTCGGCGAAGCTCATGCGTTCGGCAAACTTCAGCACCGGGACGACGAGGCCCTTACCGGAACCGACGGCGATACCAATGTGGAAGTAGTTGCGATAAACGATGTTCGTTTCGTCACGAATTTCGGCGTTCAATTCCGGATGCGCCTTCAGGGCGTCGATCAACGCCTTGGTGAAGAACGACATGAAGCCGAGCTTCACGCCATAACGCTTCTGGAACGATTCACCGTGACGTTTACGAAGGTCCATCACGTACGACATGTCGACCTGATTGAAGGTCGTCAGCAAGGCTGCCTTCTGCTGGGCTTCGACCAGCTTGGAAGCAATGCGTCGACGAATCAGGCTCATCGGAACGACTTCTTCCATTTCCGATTCGCTACGCGTTTCGCTGCCACCGGTAGGACGGCTGGCGATCGACTGGACGTATTTTTCGACGTCTTCGCGACGAACCGTCTTGCCGCTTGGTGCGACATCGGAAGCCGACAAACCGTGCTTCAGCAGTTCACGACGACCCGATGGCGTAGCCTGGATGTCGCCGGAACCAGCAGCAGGAGCCGGGGCAGCAGGTGCAGCGGCAGCCTTTGGTTCTTCGGCCTTCTTCTTTTTGTCGTTCTTTTCTGCTTTGGCAGCCTTGGCAGCTGGCTTGGCTTTACCGCCTCCCTCTTCAAACAGGGCAATCACCTCGCCAACCGAGACGATTTCTCCCTCTTGCTTCAGGATCTTCTGCAGGGTGCAATTTGCAGGGGCGGCCAAGTCCATGGAAGCCTTGTCGGTTTCCAATTCAACGACGTCTTCGTCTTCTTGGACGTCGTCCCCCTCGCTCTTCAGCCACTTCAGGATTTGCACTTCCTGAATCGACTCGCCCGATTCGGGCACTTTCAATTCGATGGTCATCTTCCGCAGCTGTCCTTTCTAGGTGTCGTTAAAGGCTCGTTCGAGTAGTTGTTGCTGCTCGTACTCGTGAGCCGCTTTGGATCCGGTTGCCGGGCTGGAAGATGTCTCCCGGGCGATGACGGAAAGAGGGAATCGCTCGAACATACGATGCCCGTAACGTAGTTTCCAATAAGGCCAGACGCCCATATTGTCGGGTTCTTCCTGGACCCAATACAGCGGAACGCCGTCCTGGTATTGATCGAGAACGGCTTGAACCGTTTGATTCTTGAGCGGATATGGCTGCTCGACACGAATGATCGCCACATCGTGACGATGGTGCTCTTCGCGGTAATGAGCCAGGTCGTAGTAGACCTTGCCGCTGCACATGATTACACGAGAAGTCGTTTCCGGGTTCTCACGCGTATCTTTGATGATTCGCTCGAACTTGTTGGTCGCCAGTTCTTCCAGCGACGAAACCGCAGCCGGATGTCGCAAGAGGCTCTTAGGCGTGAACAGAATGAGTGGCTTCTTCCACGAACGCTTCATCTGGCGACGCAGCACATGGAAGTACTGAGCCGGCGTCGTTGGAATGGCGACCTGAATGTTGTCTTCCGCAGCCAACCACAGGAATCGTTCAAGGCGGGCACTGGAGTGTTCCGGGCCCTGACCTTCGTAGCCGTGCGGAAGCAGCAGAACCAGACCGCTCAATCGACGCCACTTGTCTTCCGCACTTGCCATGAACTGGTCGATGATGACCTGGGCGGCGTTGCTGAAGTCGCCGAACTGAGCTTCCCAAGCGACCAAGGCATTGGGGTAGTCCAAGCTGTACCCATAATCGAAGCCCAACACACCAGCTTCGCTGAGCGGGCTGTTGACGATTTCGACTGGGGCCTGCTTGGTCGACAGGTTCGAGAAGATGCTGTGCTCTTGCCCGTTATTAATGTCGTGCAGCACCGAATGACGCTGGTTGAACGTACCACGCTGGCAGTCCTGACCAGAAAGTCGGACGCGATGCCCTTCCATCGACAGCGTCGCGAAAGCCAAGGCTTCGGCAGCGGCCCAGTCGAGCAAACGCTCGCCGTTGGCCATTTCCTTACGCTGATCGGCGATACGCGTCAGCTTGCGATTGCGGTGGAAATCTTCCGGCACCGTCGCCAGCATTCGCAGGATTTCCCCGGAACGATCAACAGAAATCCGTGTTTCTGGGCATTCGTCTGCGGGATCGTGATCCGGGTCAGCATCGTCCGACGATGGCTCCAGACCGCCGTCGAATTCTTCCCAGACCCCTTCAGGACGACGAAGCGAACGCTCTTTCATCTCTTGAGCGATGTCGTATTCGCCTTTCAGGAACTCCTGATAGTCGTCCGTCATCTTGTTAGCTTCTTCGACTGTGATCCGCTTCTGATTGATCAGGCGTTCCAGGTAGCTGTCGCGAATGGGCGGCTGCTTGTCGATCGCCTTGTACATCAGAGGCTGGGTGAAGCTTGGTTCGTCCGCTTCGTTGTGGCCTAATCGGCGGTAGCAAACCAGGTCGATAATCACGTCACGCTGGAAGGTTTCGCGGAAGTCCATCGCCATCGAAACGACGTCCGCCACGGCTTCGGGATCGTCGCCGTTGACATGGAAAATCGGAATCTGCAGCATCCGAGCGATGTCGGTGCAGTAACGAGTACTTCGCGAATCGTCGACTGAAGTCGTAAAGCCAATCTGGTTGTTCACGATCACGTGAACCGTGCCGCCAACCTTGTAGCCTTCCAATTGGCTCAGGTTCAACGTTTCCTGCACGATCCCTTCGCCGATGAATGCGGCGTCGCCATGGATCAGAACAGCCATCCCCTTGCGGCGGTTCATATCGCCGGTGCGGTCCTGCTTGGCTCGCAAACGGCCTAACACGACGGTGTTGATGAACTCGAGGTGGCTCGGGTTGAACGACAACGACAAGTGGACTTCGTTTCCGGACGAGGTCATTTTGTCGACGCTATTGCCCAAGTGGTACTTCACGTCGCCACCACCAATGAACTGGTGGAAATCAACATCGTTGAACTGGGCGAAGAGTTCGCGTGGTGGCTGACCGATGATGTTGGTCAGCACATTCAAGCGGCCACGGTGAGGCATCCCGAGCACGACTTCGCGAACGTGATTCGACGCGGCTCGATCAATTAATATATCAAGCATCGGAATCAGCATTTCCGAGCCAAACAACGAGAATGTCTTGGCACCGACATACTTTTTACGAACGAACTCTTCGAAGACGGTCGCTTCGGTCAGTCGTTGCAGGATCTGCTTCTGAACACCGTTCGACAGCTCTTTGATGTGCGACTGGCGTTCAATGCGATCAATAATCCACTGCTGGACTTCCAGTTCATCGATATGGGTGAACTGGTAGCCGATATGGCTGCAGTAGAGATCTTCGAGCCGTTTGACCAGGTCACGAAGCGGAATCTGCTCGATCTGGTCGCCGTTGGTGTAATAGACCCGTTCGTCGAGATCGGACCGGGACAGCCCGAACGATTCGAGCGACAGCGGAGTGCGGACCTGCTTGTTGAGCTTCAGCGGGTCGAGCTTGGCATTGTAGTGCCCACGAGAGCGATAGGCTTGGACGAGTTGATCGGATCGATACTGCGTCTTCTGGAGCTTGACGTTGCCGGTCGTTCCGCCCACCGGGCCGCCACTGTCGCCACCGCCCGACTCGCGGAAGATGCTGCGAGGCTGGAACGAGGGACCCTTCGATCCGAGCTCGCTGGCAGCGATTCCGTTGTCGGCGGCTTGCCGATCGAAATAGTCGCGCCAGTTTTCGGGAACGTCGTTGCGATCGTCCAGGTATTTCTGCAGGAGCTGTTCGACATAGCTGGCGTTATAACAGGCTAAATCGAGCTCTTCCGCCGGTTCGGCACTCATCTGCCTCGGAGAACTTTCTGAGATCATTTTCGTCGCGATGCCTCTTTACCTACTAGTTTTACGCGATTTCGCCGCGGAGCAAAGGGATGCCTGGGGTTGCAAACCGTGACCTTACAAAGATTTCCCACATTTCGAAAAATCGAATGCCATGGAAACGAACCAAACCTGCTCCTGCCTGGGTCGGGACATGCGAACGCACACTCGGATCGAGTTGAGAGGTCCTGCCAGAAAGTGCCATGGAGGGATTCATCTTGGGGTTACCCCGCATCCTTGTTCGGGGAGCCTTACCACTAATTGATGAAGGTTGGACCTAATTAAGTTTCGAGAATGAGAAATCCATCAATTAGGATTTCTGCCGCAATAAAAACGCATTAGCGTACAACGCGCCAACCTAATCGTCTATTTCAATTCTGCCGGGTGAATCGATTTTGCTCAAAATGGTTAATCAACCGGTCATAATTGGAACACCGGCTGGCAGGCCATGGCAGCGCCCCACCATAATTGGCTGGGTCTCGACCCAGGCGTCGGGCGGAGCGATCGAAGGAGGGCTGGGTTGAAACAACCTTGGCTTAGGGAAGGTTTGCTGAACTGGTGAGAATTCTAACGCTACATTCCCAGAGTCAACTTGCGATCCCTTGCGTAGCCTTCCCTGACAACACACCAGCGTGTTGCGACCACAGATATACTGGTCTTATCTGTCACGCAGCCAGCTGCTCGAACATCAACATCGAAAAGCAATCAACATGTCAGGCCTTTTTGTTGCTTTTCCTTGCTGACATTGAAGATTTTGGATAAGAATGGGCCAAAACTTCAGACAACCCCACGATACCCTTCGAAGAACCACCGACCGGTAAGCAACAACAGAAAGAACAATGGCGAAAAAGGCTGGCCGAACTGCAGTCCGCATGAAAGACGTCGCTGAAATGGCTGGCGTATCGCGAATGGCTGCCTCCGCGGTATTGATGGGAACCGGGAACGGACGTATTCGCGTTTCGGAAGAAACGGCCGAAGCGATCCGCAAAGCGGCTAAAGAGCTCGGCTATCGTCCGAACATTGCCGCTCAGCAATTGGCGGGCAAGAAGAGCAATGTCCTTGCCGTAGTTGTCCGTGAGACCCGCAACTTCTTGACCCAGAAAGTCATTGCCGAACTGCAAAGTCAGGCCGAAGGTCATGGCCTGCGTTTGCTGACCGCGGGCTCGTACCCTGCCCTGGATGGCTTGGAACGACTGGTCCAAGACCTGGATGCCGGTTGGGTCGATGGCGTGATGTACCTGGCCCATGAAAATGACGACCAGTGGGATGACGTTCAGAAGCTGCTTGGCGGCCGCCAGAATGTGCTCACGGTGCTGGAAGACGTGGGCGGCAGCGATGTTTGCCGTGTGATCAGCGACGTACGAACCGGGGCCTTCGAGACGATCGAACACCTCGTATCTTCAGGCCGAAAGAAAGTTACCCTACTAACCGAACAGCGCGAAACCCTCTCGATTCTTGACCGAATTCAAGCCTATCGCGATGCATTGGCCGAGCACAACATGGAGCTCACCGAGGAGCAAATCGTGGTCGATACCAAGGGCTGGCTGGTCAACGATCCGACCACGTACCCGCGCTTCGACGAGATTGTCGAACGCCTGGTAAAGAAGGTGGGCGGCGACGTGATTCTGTGCGATACAGACTTCAATGCCGTGGCTGTCTGCCGGTCGCTCCGCCGGCTGAATATCTCAGTTCCGGACGAAGTCGCGGTGGTCGGATGGCACGATTTGCAGTTCTCTTCCCTGCTCGATCCACCCCTCACCACGGTGGCTCACGACTTGCCGGGACTTTTGAAGGCGGCTATCAGCGTGATCCAGTCCGAAAAGGCCGACATGCCAGCGGAACTGCTGATCCCGACGAAGCTTAGAATTCGTCACACTTCTTAACAACAATTCGCCATTCATTTGGACACTTGGTCGACGCGCCGATCCACGTCTTCCGTCATTCGCGAAGCAGAAGAAAATAGGGCCCCGATTCTCCGGTCCCAGTTTCGATTTTTGTCCATCCGAGCGTGCGATAGAACGCTAGTGCTCGACGATTGCTGACTTCGCATTTCAGCTTCCAGGGCAAGGGAAGCCAGGCTTCGAGCGACTCCAGCAAGCAGGTTCCTATTCCCTGGCGTTGCCGATCGCCCGCGACCAGTAGGTAATGGATGAAGGAATCAGGCTCCCAGATCGTCACGATTCCTACAATCGCTCCATCCGCAGCTTGAGCCACGAAGATCTTTTCTCCCTCGGTGGCCTGACCGAAATCTGTTACGTGCCCTGTTTCGGGCGGTGGAAAGGTCGCGCCGAACATGACATCTTCAAACAGCCGTTGAAGCTGAGTATTGTCGTTCGGATCGGCCGGGCGTATTTGAACCATATCCATCTAAGAGCATCTCAAGACATTCAGGTTCACCCAACGCCTCTGAATTCTGATTCCGCGGACCAAGGAAAGATTCCTGCTCCAGAATCAGATGCAGGTCGTATCCACCGCATCTGATTGGTTGAATATGGCGAAACGGCCCTAAGCGAATTCGATCGCCCAGCGGCGGTAGCCTCCGCTCACATTGACGGCGTCGATGCCGTTTTGAAGTAGAATGCGCGTCGCCAGGTAACCTCGCTGTCCAACCGCACAATAGGCGGCAACCTTTTGTCCGTCAGGAATCTCGGCCAGGCGCTCGCGAAGTTGCTCGACTGGAATGTTCTTGGCACCCGGAATGGCTCCCTGCGAGAACTCACCGGTCGTCCGAACGTCGATCAGCATCAGATCGGAACGGCCAGCCAGCTGGTCTGCGTGGATAATCGGCTGATCGCCTCGAACGACGCCTGAGGCAATGAACCCCGCCATGTTGACCGGATCCTTGGCGTGGCCATACTGCGGGGCGTAGCACAGTTCCGCTTCTTCCAGATCGAATACGGAGAGGTGTGCCTGCATGGCCATGGCGATCACATCGATCCGCTTGTCGACGCCACTGGTTCCGACGGCTTGGGCACCCAGGATCTTTCCACTATCCGGGGCGAAGAGGAGTTTGAAGAACATCCCCTGGGCGCCAGGAAAGTATCCGGCGTGATCGGTCGGGTGCAGGTAGATCTTTTCGTACTCGATGTTTTTGCTTTGCAGAACCTTCTCGCTAAGGCCGGTCATGGCCGCCGTTTTGCCAAATACACCGACGACAGCGGTTCCCTGGGTTCCGCGGTAGGTCGACTCGCGGCCGAAGATGTGATCGCTGGCGATGCGTCCCTGCCGATTCGCAGGCCCAGCCAACGGTATCTGTGTCGGGGCTCCTGTCGTCGAGCAGACCGTTTGAACGACGTCACCGACTGCATAAATGTCTGGGTCGTTCGTCTGCATATTGCTGCTGACGAGAATGCCCCCGCGCGGACCACATTCAATGCCTGCGTCGGCGGCCAGTTTGCTGTCGGGGCGAACACCGATGCACACAACGCCAAAGTCTGCTTCGATCTTCGTTCCATCGTTCAGCGTCACCACAAGAGATTTGCCAGACGAATCGAACTCTGTGGCGGAACTTCCCAGCTTCAGTTCGACTCCTTCCTGCTTCAGGTGCTTCTCCAGCGGAAGGACCATTTCGCGGTCCCAGGGCGGCAAGATTTGGTCGGCCAGTTCGACCAGTGTGACCTGCAGGCCACGACGAGCCAGGTTTTCGGCAACTTCAATACCGATGAAGCCGGCACCGACAATCACCGCTCGCTTCGCCCCCGAGATTGCCAACTCGCGCATTCGGTCGGCATCGTTTAGATCACGTAGTGCGACGATCTTATCGCTTTGAATCCCCGGAATCGGCGGCCGGAATGGGGAAGCGCCCGTGGCGATGACCAGCTTGTCGTACGATTCGTCGTACTCCGTCCCTGCGTTCAAATCACGGACGATAACCTTCTTCGCCGTTCGATCGATCTTGATCGCTTCCGAGCGGACACGAACGTCAAGGCGATGCCGCTGCCGCAGCATATCGATCGGCGCGACGAGTAACTTCTCGCGTTTCTCGATCTCGCCGCCAACGTAGTAAGGCAATCCGCAATTGGCGAAGGAAGGATAGTCCCCTTTTTCCAGGACGACAATCTCTGCACTCTCTCCTAAACGCCGAGCTCGAGCAGCCGCCGAGGCACCGCCGGCTACTCCACCGATGATGACGATTTTCATGATGTCTCCCCTTTCCATCCTGCGTGGTAACCTGATGGCTTTCTGCCTATGATATCGACGTAGCTGCCGCCGATAAACGACTCCTTATCGAGAAAGTGGAACGTACGCGTAGCCGTCCGATTGCAAGTTAACGCTGGCCGTGAATGCCGACACAGCCGTATCAACAAACACGACGACATGCTCCGTTGAGTTGCCTTTGCCGGCAAGTGATTGTCCACAGACGAACATCTCGACGCCCTCTTTGTGCAAGGCACGTAGTAGCGGAAGATTCGGATTCTGATTTGTCTGAAACTGCCTGGCGTAAGCGTCATCGCTAAGGACCACCAACGTGGCATCGCCATGAAACACCAGCGCAATACTAGCAGTTGCAGGTTCTTTGCCCGCCCCAGCCATGATGTTCACGTAACGTGCGACCTTCTCGATCGCAGGGTGAACCTTCGCCGGATCGCCTCCTGAAGTAATATCGACCAGCACCTTGCTACCGGAACGCGGCTGATGCGCTGCCGTAGGAAGTGGCACGACGCCGCCGTGCCCTTCAATTTTGGGGAAGAGCAGTTCGCCAGGCTTCGGTTGAGGTGAGTTCGCTGGTTGCGTCTTGGGAACTGGGTGAGATTGCTGCGCTTCGTCAAAGCCTTTCGCGACGAACGCAGATACCACTTCCGCATGAGCTTGGATCAGCCTGACCACCATAGGATCCTTCGATGTCTCGGTGACCTTAACGCCTTTATCGATCGGTTCGACCTTCATTTCGATTTTGTCCGCATGTCGAAACAGTTCTGCAAAGAGTGGATCACGATTGCGAATCGGATCGATTTTCTCCACCCGTTGCTTCATCCAGTGAACATGCTCCTTGATTTTGGCCACGACTTGTGGATCATCCGATTCCGTCACCGTTGAAACGCCGTTGGGAAGCTTGGTAACCGTGCGACGAATCTTGGCGTGATTCTCTAGCAGATAATGGAACACGTCCCGATCTTCGCGGAAGCGTGCGTCTCCCCCGCCCCCTCTTCCCCTTCCCATCTGGGCGGAGACAACCGTGGGCGTGACGAAACTCATCAATACCAACATCGACAGAATAGTGCGACTCATGGCGATCTCCTTGCCAGATGGGAATGGCTTAGTGTAAAGGCACCTACGCGCGACCTTTCAGCATGCCGTGCCAATAGAGCGCTGGCAGGCCGAACTTCTTGAGCATCAACATGCTGAACCGTTCTTTTCCTTGATCGAAGGAGAACGTTTCGGCTGGTTTCCCGCTGTAATCGAACTCCGCCAATATCAGCGAGTCGTATCCCGTCACCACCGGGCACGAGGTATACCCGTCGTAGCTACCGGTGAGCGGCTGCCTGGCCATCTCGGCCAACAGATTCTTCACCAACACCGGGGCTTGCTTGCGAATGGCTGCCCCGGTCTTCGATGTGGGCAGGCTCGATGCATCACCGAGCGAAAAGACATTCGTGAAGCGGGTATGCTGCAGCGAGTGCTTATCAACATCGACCCAGCCTGCTTCGCTAGCCAGCGGGCTATTCGCAACGAAGTCAGGGGCACTCATCGGCGGCGTCACGTGGATCATGTCATACTGGATGACGATCTCCTCGTTGGTATCCATGTGCTGGTAGATGGCTTCTTTCGACTTTGCCCGAACTTCAACCAGGTTGTGACGGAAGCGTGTATCCACTCCCTTTCTAGCGGCGACTTTCTCGAGCTCTTCGCGATATTCATCCACGGCGAAAAGGCGTGGCCCGGCCGCGGTGAAGATGACGTTGATCCGATCTCGCACGCCTGCTTGACGAAAATAGTCTTCCGCCAGATAGCAGATCTTTTGCGGCGCTCCGCCACACTTCACTGCCCCGGCAGGCTGCGTGAAGAGAGCGGTACCTTCTTTCAACGCCTGAATGAACTTCCAGGTACTTCCAACCGTCTGGATCGAATAGTTACTACAGACACCGTCGTGACCGACAGCCTCTTTCAAGCCTTTGATCTTGTCCCAGTTGATTTGAATTCCGGGACAAACAACGAGGTATTCATACGCAATGGTTTCGCCGTTACGCGTCGTCAGTTGGTTCTCGGCCGGGGAGAAGCTCGCCACGGAATCTTGGATCCACTTCACACCGCGCGGCATCACATCGACTTCGTTTCGGGCCGAATCTTCAGGCTTGAAGATTCCACCACCGACCAGCGTCCAGAGAGGCTGGTAGTAGTGCTTCTCCGAAGGTTCGATCACCGCGATGTCGAGAGAAGGATTTGCCTTCCGTAAGCGAGCGGCGACCGTGATCCCAGCCGTTCCCCCGCCCACGATAAGAATTTGATGATGACTCATGGTATTTGCCTACGCTTTGTTGGAGGGATTCGAGGGAGAATTGGGATGCCGTTCTTCCAGCAGCGAGCCGAAACACTTGCCGAACTGGACCGCGAAGGCAAGTGCTCGTTGCGTGCTCGGATCTTGCGAAGCTCCGAGCAGCCCGAACAAGCCGAGTCGCTTGGGAACCGGATGCTCGCAGCTTCCTTGCCGACAACTTGAAAGCGCACTGCCTGCCAGGCTGACCGTTTCGACTGAGAACTCGCTGAGCACGTCTGATTTCAATAAATAACCAAGACGATCGAGCTCTTCGCGGCGGATCTGCCCACCGAGGTAGAGGGCCGCCTGAATTCCGTTGCGGAGGCTTTGTTCCAGATTGATGTCTTGCTTTTTGAGGTCAGCGGCCCACTCGTCGAAAACGTCGGTCGCAATAGCCACCAGGTTCGGCAGCTCTTCACTCATCTCCGCTGCCTTTTCCAGCTGCGGCAGATGATCGACCAGGGTACTCAGCGCCTTGATGTTCTGAGGCTCGGTTGCCTTCTTGAACAACGCCAGCAATTGTCCGGCACGGGCCTGAAGATCGATTCCGTCTTCCTTCGCCTTTTGGGCCATCTCGTCAAACACATCGGTCGCGATCGCGATGAGATTTGGGATCTCACCGGCGACCTCCAGCATTTGGTCAAGCTGCTCCGCCTTGTCGAGCAAGCGATGAAGCATCGCCTTCGTCTGCGGATCGTTCAGTCGATCGGTGATCGACATCGAACGCTCGCTGGTTTCAACTTCGCTCATGGGACTACTCATTTACACTTTGGGAAGCGCGACGGCCTCGGGGCATTAGTTCGACGAAACAGCATCGGCAGTCACAGTGGGGAACTTCGCTCCGTTCCAAGCCAGGATGCCACCTTCCAGATTGATTGCGTTTTTAATTCCAGCCGCTTGAAGCACACTGACGGCAATCGCCGAGCGAGCACCGCTTCGGCAGTTCACCACCACGGGGCGATCGCTGTTGATCGAAGCGGTAGTTTCCGGCAGTCGACCCAGAAAGTGATGGCTGGCGGCGGCAATATGACCTGCGTTCCATTCTTCAACCGAACGAACGTCGATCAGCTCGACCGCTTCTTCTGACAGAAGTTGCGAGAGCTTGGCAGCATCAACTGTCTGGTACGCTTCGGTCATCGCTGTTGAGAGATCTTCACGCTGGAAATAGCCGCGAATGTCTTCGACGCCGATTTGCAGCAGAAGCTTGTTTGCCTGATCGACCTCGTCAGGCGTTCCGATCAGATAGACCGGACCGCTGTAGTCGACCAACCAGCCTCCCCAGGCTCCGAGCATCTTGAGTGGTATGTTTGTCGAGCCTGGCACGTGGGCTTCGCCAAAGGCAGCTGACGCGGAAAGATCGAGCAGCGTGCCTTGCTCTAAAGCGGCCGACAAATAGGTTGCTGGAAGCGTATCGAGAGGCTCAACACCCTCCAGGACGCGCGGCCCTTCTTTGTTAACCCGCTTCATCTCTTTGAAGTAGGGCGGAACTTCGGGTTGGTCGGCCAGCACGTAGTCGACAAACGAGGATTCGTCGTTGAACTGGAGGCCCGGGTTGAACAGCTTTTCATAGCCAACGGTGGACGAAGGAATCGCGCCGAGTCCTTTGCCGCAGGCACTTCCGGCACCATGGGCAGGCCAAACCTGAAGATAGTCAGGCAACTGCTTGAAGCTTTCGAGCGATGCAAACAAATCGGCGGCACCAGCCTTCGCGGTTTCAGCGAGCCCAGCTGCTTTCTCCAGCAGGTCAGGTCGGCCGACGGCGTTCACGAATACAAAGTCGCCGGTGAAGATCCCCATCGGACGGTTGGCTCCGCCTCCCTGATCGGTGAGCAGAAGCGAGATGCTTTCCGGCGTGTGGCCTGGCGTGTGCATCACGTCGAAGCGAATGTTGCCGATCAGGAAGTGATCGCCGTTATGCAACAGTTGGTGATCGTAGGAGGCAGCGTACTCGTACTTCCACTCCGCCGGGCCTTCATCCGACAGATAGAGCTTCGCACCAACCCGTTCGGCCAGTTCACGAGCTCCGGAAACATAGTCGGCATGAATGTGGGTCTCGGTGACGGCCGTGATCTCGAGCCCTTCCTTCTTGGCGGTTTCGATATATTGCTGCACGTCACGTCCAGGATCGACCACGATCGCCACTTTCGCCCGTTGACACCCTACCAGGTAAGACGCGTGGGCGAGCGTCTTGTCGTAAAAGTATTTGAGTAACATGACTATGGTCCTTGCGTTTATAGAAGGGTTGATTTCACGATCACGAATAGCGCGACGAGGATCACCGCCGTGGCGAACACCTTTTGCAGCGTCGCCCCATTGAGGCGTTTACTGAGCAAACCTCCCAGCCACATGCCGAGAAACCCGCCCACGAGAAATTCCAACGTCAGCATCACCGGGAAGTCCTTGCCACTGATGAAGTGCGAAAAAGCTCCACTGGCGCTGATCAACACAATCACGAAAAGTGACGTCGCGATCGCACGATGAATGTGCATCCCGCTGAAGAGCACCAGCGCCGGGACAATCACGAACCCACCGCCGACGCCAAACAGTCCCGACAGCACACCGGTCGCCAAACCGATCAGCAATAGCAAGCGGGCACAGCGCGAGGTGAGTATCAACTCGCCGCTTTCGGTGCGTTGGCAGGCCGAACGATCAGCATCCGGTTCGCAAGCGGGTTTCGGTCCGGTGGATGGCTTCGCTTTCTGCCACATGCGGTAGGCCACGACAAACATCAGAAAGGCGAACAGCGTCAGCAGTACGTCGCCCGGAAGTTTTTTGGAGAGATATGATCCGATGGGTGCACCCAGCATCCCAGCGATGGCGAAGAACAGCCCAGTCCGAAGTTCGACTTCATTTCGTAGCAATCGAGGCAATGCCCCAGAGATCGCCGTGCCACCAACCGCGGCCAGCGAGATGCCGACGGCTTCGCTGGGAGGAACTCCCAAGCCGTAAACCAGCAGTGGGACCGCAAAGATGCCACCTCCTCCGCCGGTCAAGCCGAGTGCGAACCCCACGATGCATCCGAACAAAATTGCCAGGGCCATGGTCATGGCGTCGCCTTCATCCAATACGTTTCTGACAATTCACGCCGATTTCCCTTATCACCTCGACATATCTCCAGATGGCGATACGTTAGGCTAAAAAAAAGGGAGCTTATTCCAGTCGATACTTTGCCCCGCACGGAAGAAATCGCCCTTCGATGCAGGCCATTAGTTGCTGAAGGTGTGGTTCGGCAACCTGGTAGTAGACGAATCGACCTTCGCGTTCACTCTTGAGGAACCCACACCGCTGCAGCAGACGCAAATGCTCCGAAGCCACATTGTCTGGGACATCGCAGTGCTGAGCCATTTCCCCCACCGTATACCTTCCCCGCAGCAGCAACTGCACGATCCGCAATCGCACAGGATGGGCCAGTGTACGAAGGCATTCCGCCGCTTCGGCGAAGTCCTCGACACTTCCAGGTGGTTTGGGTGGATTGTTGCTCATGGCTTGTCTTACCGCTTGGTATTGTGTTCCTACGATCTTTTTATATCGCGACCTCCCGATATGTCAACTTGTATTATTTCGCGCTGCGGGGAGTTTATCGCACGCCTCTGCCCTTACCAGCTGATTCCGAGCAAACAACGGCAAAGAGATAACCCAAGTGGTCGACTGGCATCGTTTTCGGATTTCGGTTAGCCGAACTTTCTGCCAGCAAAGTCGGGCCTTCATGAAGATTCGCCGTGTCTGGGGAACGGCCTCGATTGGGCGCCTTGCCGGACTTCTCGCGTGTTAGAATCGAACGAATACCATCCCGTTTGCGACCTGATATTCCCCTCCCTGATTAGCGTTTGAGGATCTGCGCGATGCCCACCGAACTGCCTGTCAACGAAACGAATCGTCGTACGTTCCTGCAAAGTGGCGCGGTCGTATTGGCCGCGATGGGGCTGTCCCTTCGCGAGTCGTTGGCTGCCGATTCCTTGAATTCGCCGATGTTGCGTTTCGGACTGCTCACCGATATTCACTATGCCGAAAAGGACGCGGCCGGAGATCGCTTCTACCAAGAGTCGCTTGGCAAAGTGAACGAAGCGGTGGACTACTTCAATCAGCAGAATCTTCCGCTCGCGATCGAGTTGGGCGATTTGATTGACTCGGCCGACTCCCTGGAGAAGGAAGTCGGGCACCTACGAAAAATTGAAGATGCCTACGCTCGGTTCGAAGGAGAACGGCACTACGTGCTCGGCAACCACTGCGTACACACGCTGAAGAAGGAAGAATTCCTACAGCATACCGGCATGAAAGCTCCTCATCAGTCGTTTGATGTGGGTCAGTTTCACTTTGTGATTCTCGATGCCTGTTATACGAGCGAGGGGAAATCGTACGGTCGCGGCAATTTCGTCTGGACCGATACCAATATCCCGGAATCGCAGCAGAAGTGGCTGGCTGAAGATCTCGCGAAGACCCACAAGCCAACTCTTGTGTTCGTTCATCAACGACTCGATCTCGATCGGCCCCACCATTATGCCATCGGGCAATCGGCCGCCGTCCGTCAGATTTTGGAAAACAGTAAGAAGGTTCAAGCGGTTTTCAGCGGTCATAGTCACGCCAACTTCCATACTTCACTGCAAGGAATTCATTACACCGTGATCCGCGCAGTCGTGACCGGCAGCGGCCAGTCCAACAATGGCTATGCCGTGGTGAACCTATTTGAAGATGGTTCGCTGAAGATCGAAGGGAAACGCGAACAAGCGGCATATTCTCTCACCTAACGATTCGCTTCGTCCGTCGATTGAGGTCACTCAAAGTGCATGAAGTTTGACCATCTTTCGGCTGATTGCCTACTTTTGCCATGGGATATGCTAAGGTTTCAATAGGTCTGTGGGTTGCCGCATTGTCTCGTCCACAGGAT
This sequence comes from Bremerella cremea, assembly GCF_039541315.1. Lineage (GTDB taxonomy): Bacteria > Planctomycetota > Planctomycetia > Pirellulales > Pirellulaceae > Bremerella > Bremerella cremea. The sequence continues at coordinate 39,798 of NZ_BAABFZ010000005.1, forward strand.
TCTTTAATTTGCCACCTCTCGAGCTGACCCCCATATTTTTCTCGTTCGAGTTGAAAGCGGTGTCTTTCGTTTCGTGCTTGAACCCATGCCAGAAGAGACGTCTTCTTCCAGTCCATCAAACGGCGTCACTCTTTTATCCAATTGAATCCATCAAGGGTAAACCATGTTCGCCGCCAATCGCACGATCCTGCATGTGGACGACTCGGCTTTGATTCGCGAGATGGTCGCCGATCACTTTACGCAGTTGGGCTACAACGTGATTTCGATTGCTGATCCGACGGAAGTGATGACGGCCCTGTTGGTCAACAATTGCCAGGTGGTGATCTCTGATATTCAAATGGAACCTGTCGATGGCTTGACATTGCTGCAGCAGATCAAGAAAGATGATGGCGGCGTTTCGGTCATCATGCTCTCGGGGCTGATTGGTACAAACACCATTTTGCGTTCGATGCGGTGGGGTGCCGAGGCGTGCATCTTTAAGCCATTGAACGATTTTACCCGTTTAGAACGTGCCGTCGCGGCGGTCTTCAAGAAGCACGAAGAGTGGTGGATGTCGTTGCAGGAAGCTCACGTGAAGAATCGTTCCACCGCCCCAGGAAACGATGTGGCGGCCTCCGCCAGCAATCAAGCGTAAATGCCCAACGACGCGGTCGACGCCTGACCTCGCATCCTTCTTGCGGAAATTGACAAGTCTTTTGCAAATTGCGGCATCGCCCCGACTCTTTCCGGGGCACTAAACTAGAGGCAAGCTCCACCGGTGAGCTACCATCTGGCTCCTTCTTGGTCTGCTGACCAAAGGTTGAAATGGACTCGTCATTTTTTCGTTTGCTGTTAGTCGGTACCGTTTGCCTCGGCTTGCCAGACTTTACAATCGCCAACGATTCGATCATCCGGATCGACTTTGGTTCATCGCAGCGTCTTAGCGAGGCTCCCTGGAATAACATCGACCAGCCCGGGGCCAGTGGAATGGTACTGACGAACGCGCTCGATCAAACGGGAAAGGCGACGTCGCTATCGGTTCGCCAACTCGACCCGTGGGCGGGCTTCAATCTTTCAGGCACCTCCAACTACGCGTCCCTGCCTGCTTCGGCCAGTACGGATTCGTTCTACCTCGAGCAGGGCGTCGATCCAGCAGCAACACTACGTCTGGAAGGTTTGTCACCAGGCCACCGCTATCGTATCACCATCGATGCTTCGCGCATGGGTGGCACCGAAACGCGAAGCGGAGAGTACACGGCCAACGATCAAACTGACATGCTCGATGCGAAGAACAACCAAGACCGTCGTCTCGCGTTCTTGGACGTCGTAGCCGATGGCGAAGGCTTTATCACGATTGATATCCAATGTGCCGCCAATTCGCAGTACGCTTATCTTGGCGCGATGCAAGTCGAGGGCCATTTCGCCGCGGCGGAAGCAAACCGTTTGGCAGCGGACTCGCTGGATGGACCACCGCTGGTGAATGCAATGGCTTGGGGCATCGCTGACGGAGGGACTGGCGAGATCCTCTGGAGCAAGAATCCAGACCAGGTTCGAGCGATGGCCAGCACAACCAAGATGATGACCGCGCTAATTATTTTCGAGCTCTGCCAGGAAAAGCCAGAACGCCTGAAAGAAGTGGTTTCGATCTCAAAGCGTGCCGCTGACATGACCGGCTCGACGGCTGCCGTGAAAGTGGGTGAGAAGGTAGTTGCGCACGATCTTCTGTTCGGACTATTACTGCCGTCCGGAAACGACGCAGCGATCGCCTTGGCGGAACACTTCGGCCGCTATCTTCCTGACGACAATGGAAGCACAAGGAATGCCTCGGCCGCTGCATGCTACGACCGCTTCGTAGACCATATGAATGCCAAGGCTGCCGAGTTGGGAATGAAAGACACGATCTATCTCGACCCGCATGGTAATAGTGGCAATCGTAGTACCGTCCGCGACTTGACATCGCTGGCAATGATTGTCCTTCAACAACCTGCGTTGCACGAATACTTCACCACCCAGCATCACTCCGCTGAAATCGTCCAGCCAAGTGGCTCGCAACGAGTTGCCCACTGGAAGAACACAAACGAATTGCTCGACATCGAAGGCTTCGATGGCCTGAAGACCGGTACGACAACGATGGCGGGGGCATGCCTGGTCGCTACCGGCGTACGCAACGAAGACCGCCTGGTAGTGGTCATCCTGGGATCGAAACGCGACTCACGCTTTCTCGACACTCGCAATCTCTTTCGCTGGGGCTGGAACCAGCGCGCGGCGAACACCCGCAGCGCTCCATAGGCAAGATCGTCATCGCTACTCTGCTGTAGGGAGTGAATCCTTGCGAGCAACCGACGGCTTCATCAACAGGACCAGCGGGATCATCGCCATGGCAAATATCGCTGCGATCCAGTAAAGATCGAAGTAAGCCAATGACAGGGCCTGTTGTTGACGAAGATCGGCCAAGGTCTGAAGTGCCTGGAGGTGGGCACCGACCAGATCTCCACTGGCCCGGTGATAAATACTCTGACTGAGGGACATGAACGAGTTGACCTGGCTATTGAACAGGTCTAAAGAATCGTTCAATCGTGAAAGGTGGAACTGCTCGCGTCGCTCGACAATCGTCTGCGACATGGATGTTCCGACGCTGCCCCCTTCGTTGCGGAGCAAACTGATTAGTGCAATTGCTGATCCACGCAATTCCTTTTTCGTGTAAAGCAACGCAGCGACATTGATGGGGGAAAAGATCATTCCCAGCCCAGCCGTCAGCACTAGCCTGGGCAAGATAAATTGCCATGGCGAAACGTCGAGATTCAGCATCGCCATCCAGTAATTGGAAGCCGCAATCAGTAGTAGTCCGACTGCGATTGGCCACCTCGCATCGACACCTCGGCCGATTAAATATCCCATGACAATCAGCATCGAGATGGAAGAGAAACCACCAGGTGAGAGGATCAGACCGGCCTGCAGGGCGTCGTATCCATACAGCCGCTGTACCATCGCAGGCAACGCCACGCTGGCCCCATAAAGGACCGCGAATGCGCTGAATAGAATCACGCACGACGCCGCCAGGTTGCGTTCCTTGATGACTCGGAGATCAATCAATGGATCGTCCGTTTTCAGTTCACGAACAATGAACAGTACAAAGCCCGCCACACAGGCCACCACCAATAGCTGGACACGCCAAAAAGGATCGCCCCACCAATCCCACTCTTGCCCCTTGCTGAGAATGACTTCCCAGCAACTGACGGCGATGGCCAGTAAGCCGAGCCCGATATAGTCCAAGCGGAATGTCTTTCGGTTTGCTTCTTTTCGCTGTTGCACCAGGTACTCTGGATCTTTCACCAGGAAGTAAGCGGCGACAAATGCGATCACGCCAATCGGGATGTTGATATAGAAGATCCATCGCCAGTCGTAGTTGATCACCAGCCATCCACCCAGCGTCGGACCAATCACTGGCCCAAACAAGGCCGCGATTCCAAACAGCGACATCGCCGCACCTTGTTTCTCTGTCGGAAAGCTATCGAGCAGAATTCCCTGGCTGGATGGTTGAAGCCCACCACCGGCGAGTCCCTGGATGGCGCGAAAGATGATGATCTCGGTCAAGCTAGTCGCCATTCCGCAAAGTGCGGAGGCGACGGTGAACACGGCGATCGATATCAAAAAATAGTTGCGTCGGCCCAAGTGAGCCGAAAGCCAACCACTGACCGTCAGCACCAGGGCATTCGCTGCCAGATAACTGGTGATTACCCACTCGCTATCGGTTTCCGCGGCTGATAATCCCCCAGCAATATAGCGTAACGCGACATTCGCGATCGTCGTATCGAGCAGTTCCATAAACGTCGGAACCACCACTGCGATAGCAATGATCCAAGGGCTGATCGCTCTCGTTGTTCGGACAGCAGACGTCCTTACAGATGCACTCATCCTTCACTCCTGCGTTCGAGGTTGTGATTTTCTATTCACAACTAGGGAGTTGGCTGTAAGGATGCTTGCGGAACGTGGGCAACCTGTTGTAAACGCTGCCCCGCTTGCGGTCCGGTCGCCTCATGCTTGTAGTAAACATACGGTTCAACTGACAGTCCCGCGAAAAGGGGAGCGTTTATGGGATCGTAGTCGAGGACCTCAATTCGTACTGGCAGCCGCTGGACAATCTTCACGAAGTTTCCAGTCGCATTTTGTGGTGGCAACAACGAAAGTGTCTGCCCAGTTCCCATGCTAAAGCCAGAGATCCGTCCGCGAAACTCTTGCTGGTGGCCATACATATCGACATGCAGTTGAACGGGCTGGCCGATCCGCAGATCGGCAAGTTGCGTTTCCTTGAAATTCGCGTTGATCCAGATTTCTCGCAGCGATCGAACTGCCATTACGCTTTCCCCCGGTTGAACATAGTTCCCCGGGTTAACGTTTCGTCGCGTTACAATCCCGTCGATCTCGCTGACGATAGTGCAGTACTTTAAATCAAGCTGAGCCCGCTCTAGATTGCGTCTCGCCTCCAGAAGTTGCGCTTCGGCCTGTTGAATGGCCGGGGCCTCATCAATCAACTTCGTCAGAAACTGGTCTTCCGCAACCGGGTCTTCGTCGTGAAAGATCTGCTTGATGGCTTCCTGCGGCGTAACGTTCCACGATTGCGGTTGATAACCAAGGGTTGCCAAAGCCTCGAACAGATTTGCCAGCGACTGCCGCACCAACGAAAACGACTGGTCGAGGTTCTCGGGAACTTCCAGCGGATCTTCCGCCTCACGCGATAGCCCCAAGTTCGTTCGGGATTGTTGGATTCCTTCGTACGCTTCTTCAACGCGGCTTTGCGCTTCGTCCCGCTGGGCTGTGTTCAAGTCGAGATCGGCTTGCGACACGGCGCCGCTGGGAGCGAGCATCTTATTGCGTTCGTAGTTCCGCTTGGCCAGAACAAGGGACGCTTGCTCGACTTTCCATTCCGCAACATTGGAATGCAATTGAGCAATTTCGTCTCGGACTGATTCGCTGGCATGCCTCAGGGCGAACCGGGCACTTTGTACCTGGGCAACCTGCGCCTCCGCCTGTGCCCTCGCGGTGGTGAGCTGCGTTTCGGCCACACGAACAAGGGCCTGCTTGATTTCGACTTGAACCTGAAACGGTTCCGGGTCGATCTCGAACAGCACGTCCCCCTTCTGAACCTGCATGTTATCGTCGACGAAAACCTTCGTGACCTGGCCTTCCACCCGCGGTGCTACTAACGTGACATGCCCATCGACGTAAGCGTCGTCGGTTGAAATGGTATTCCACATTAACCAGGCGTATGGAGCCCCGATCCAGGCTGCGATGGCGATTAACACCATCGCACCGATGATGGTTAGCCAGAACTTCTTTCGAAGTCTTGGCGGCCGAGCATCCTCGGCTACGTTTGTCGATTGAATCCGCTCTTTAAGATGAACGTGATGATTAGCAGACATAGTCCTCCCCCTCCAAATTCCCTCTTTCCCAAGTTGCCTCTGAAATGCAATGGGCGTTCCGAAACGAGGTGGAGGCCGAATTATCGTTGGAAGGACCGCCGTTGAAACAACGTTTTCCCAGGCAGACAGTTTCGACGAGACATCCAGTATAAAAGCCTTCTGCCACGGTCAGGCAGGCGAGTTGCCAATGATTGGGTGGGTAATTTTCCAGGCCACCGGTCGATTCGTTAGACCGGCACCTGTCGCAAAGTTAGGGACGAACCCACGATGGCATGGATACCGCCGCCAGCATTTCGTACCGATTCAGAAGATTTTGGCGACGGTTCCCACCTGAAGTAGTTAAGTTCTTGCGGGTAGATGCAGCTCGTCCCGCAATTTTTCGCGTCAGGCAACAATCTGGCACGCAGCCTGCATTTAGCTAGATCAACAACGAGGAGCCCCAATCTGGTCACTTAAGTTTGACCCAACTCCTCACCATCATCACCGGAGAGTTTTGACTCTCCAACTTTCTGGGAGACGTACCATGAAGAAGTTCCTGACACTGCTGTTGCTCTTTGGCTTGTTTACTTCGAGTTCGGTTGCATACGGCTCGCACGTCAACTTCGGCCGAATGGCATTCCTGAAGCATCAGTCCCCTTCGTACCACCAGTCTCGCTAACGTCTTCCCAGGGAATTGGCTGCTGGCAGACCTCCAACTGGCAGTAGCCGATTCCCCTGAAGAACGACGCACAACGACTCAGGCTCGCATTCGGAAGTTCAGCACAACTTCCCACATGCGAGCCTGTTTTCGTGCGCGAACCCAAACGTTTTGAAAGCGGCGAAGTTAATCGGCCGACCGTTTGAGTTCCTCGAAGTTCGCACTTTCAATTTGGGCCAACAACAACTGGGCTGTCTCTACCAGCTCTTGCGTCCCTTGCTGAGTTTGTTCGAGCCGCCCCGCTTCGGCATCATCTTCGAGCTCGGAAGCCATTTCGCCGACCGTATGACTGAACGCCGACAGCATTCCTGCCAGCTTATGGGCCTCTTCTCGAATGGCTCCCGTGTCGTTGGCCTCCGCGGCAGTCGTCAGTCGTTCCAACCGTTCGGGAAGACGCTGCTTCAACGTCTCTCGCATCTGTTGGAAGAGATCTTCATCTTCGCCACACGCCCCCAACAAGATCGAAGCTGTGATCAGGCTGGGCATCGTATCAGGCAGGTCGGCGTTGTCTTTTTCCGGGACCAGGTCTTGGATCGTTTTCAGTAAATGCTTCGAGTCAATTGGCTTCGAGATGTATTCGTCCATCCCGGCCTCCATGCACTTCCGACGGTCCTCGGCCCGGGAACGCGCGGTCAGCGCGATCACCGGTAGATGTTCCCCACGAGGTGTTTCGTGTTCGCGGAGCATCTTCACCACCTGTAATCCATCAAGTTCCGGCATGTGCACATCCAGAAGCATGACATCGAAGCCACCACGGATCGCCATGTCGAGCGCCTCGCGCCCGGTCGATGCCATCCGTACGTTGTGCCCATGCGTCGTCAACAGCCGTTCGATCATCGCGGAATTGAACTCGTTGTCTTCCGCGACCAGAATGTTTCGTTTGGTGTGGATGGTGGTGCTCGTCTTCCCAGGCCGCGATCGCTGATCGGCGGAGGCGAGATCGCAGCTTCCCTTGCGACTGACCGCTTTGACGATCGTTTCGAGTAGTTCTTCCTGCTGTACTGGTTTGAGTAAACGAGCATCGATCCCAAGTTCTCGCGATCGGGCCAGGTCGCCAGGACGATCGCCGGAAGTCAGCATCACGATCCGAGTCGCCGCCATCGGCGTCCATTCTCGAATTCGTGAAGCAAGCGACAGACCATCGGTCTCCGGCATTCGCGCGTCGAGCAAAACTAGTTCATACGGATGCTCACTGTTAACCGCTTCCCATAGCGCATCGCTGGCACTGCCCGCGTCCTCGACGCAGTCCGCCTCCATTTTCCATCGATGCAGTGTCGATTCGAGAATCCTGCGGTTCGTTGCGTTATCGTCGACCACTAAAACCCTCAAACCAGCAAGGTCCGCGGCGGGACTACCAGAATCGGCTTCGACCTGATCTGTTTGCAAACCAAAGTCCGCGGTAAAAGAGAACTTGCTGCCCTGGCCTGGCTCACTTTCGACAGCAATTGTCCCCCCCATCAATTCAACCAGACTTGCCGCAATTGAAAGCCCGAGCCCGGTGCCGCCATACTTCCGCGTCGTCGAGGTGTCTTCCTGTTGGAATGCTTCAAAGATTCGCGATTGCATCGCCTTGGGAATACCAATCCCGGTGTCGTTCACCACGAATAGCAGCCTGCAGCGCTTATCGCCTCCTTCTTTCTTCACTGGGCAGATCGATACGATCACCTCTCCGGTGGGCGTGAATTTGATGGCGTTACCAATCAAATTCAAAAGCACTTGACGCAGTCGAACCGGATCGCCAACCAGTTTCTCCGGTGTCTCTGGCTCGATCTCGCAGATGAGCTCGATCCCCTGCTGATGGGCACGCGCTGCCAAGGCTCGAAGCGTATCGCCGACCATCGTACGGAGTGAAAACGGCGCTTGTTCCAGTTCCAGCTTGCCTGCTTCGATCTTCGAGAAATCGAGTAGGTCGTTGATGATCCCCAGCAGGTTGTCCCCGGCCGACTTGACCGTCTTCAAGCATTGCCGCTGCTCGCCGCGCAGTTCCGTGTCGAGAACCAGTTCGGTCATCCCCAGAATCGCGTTCATCGGTGTGCGAATCTCGTGGCTGACGTTCGCCAGGAACTCGTCTTTGGCGAGATTGGCATGCTCCGCGATCTCTTTCGCCTGACGGATCTCCTCTTCCAGACGCTTCCGTTCCGATATGTCTTCAATCACCAGGATCGCGTGCAATGGCTTGCCATGGGTATCACGTTGAACCGAGATAAAGACATGGACCCAGGCAGTCGAGCCATCTTTGCATACTAAACGCTTTTCTTCCGAATAGCTGTCGAGCATACCATCGATCAGCGCGCGGAACTTCTCGAGCGAGGCCCCCTTCTCGCGTTCATGCGTAATCTCAAAAAATGAGAGATGGAGTAATTCTTCGCGACTGTACCCAATCATGTCGCAGAACTTCTCATTCACTCGAAGAAATCGAGCCTCCGGACTACTATGCGCCATGCCAACGGCAGCATTCTCGAAGGTGCCGCGGAATCGTTCTTCGCTATCACGCAATTGATTCTCGGAAGACTTCCGGTTTGTGATATCTTCCGACAGTCCCGCGATGCGATTCACCACCCCCATATGATCGGTCAAAGGAAACGACCGGCGACGAATCCATCGGATGCCGCCATCGGGACGAATGATGCGAAACTCGGTCGCTGGAAAGTGACCTTCCTTCAGCTGGGCCTTGCTATGCAGCACGATGTCGCGGTCGTCTGGATGGACGAATTCAATTTGCTCCTGCGGATTTTCATAGAAGCTTTCACACGAGCGTCCCCACACTTGTTCGTAGCCAGGGCTCACGTAGACCAGCTTGGTTTTCTGAGGGTCCATAATCCAGAAGATTTCGCGGATGTTCTCTGCCATCTGGCGGAACTGCTGCTCCATCTCCCAGCGAAAGTCGGAAATTCGATCCGCCATCCGATTGAAACCTTCCGCCAGGCGGCCCAGTTCATCAGACGAGGAAACAGGCACTCGGTAATCGAGTTTATCTTGTCGGAGCGCTTCGACGGCATGATCCAGCTCTTTGATCGGCCGCGTCACGCGGTAAGTGAGCTGGATGAGAACCAACGCCGAGAGCGTTAGCGCCACCAGTGTCACGCCAGCGACGACGAGACCGCTGTGCCGGGCATCTCGCCGCGCAATGATCCCTTCCTGCTGCATAAAGTTCACATTGACTTCGCGAAAATAGCGACAATCTTCTTTCGTCAACGTTAACGCAGGATGGACAATGTTGACGTAGTTATCGAACGCTTCGTGGCTGAAAACTTCGACCAGCAACGAGTCGCTCACTTGGCGAAACTGCTCGACATGAACGCGAGCCAATTGGAAATTGTGGTGATCCTGTTCCGATTCGAGCAGTGGTTCTAAATTGATGCAGGCCTTTTCGAAGGCATCTCGTTCGGCCTTCAGCTTGGCAAGAGCCTCTTCGGTTTGGCCGTTTAAAGCCATCAAAATCGCTTCGTCTTCTTCTTCGAGAAGGGTAATCATTTCGACAGCGATATCGATCGTTTGCTGGTGCGTATTCAGGGTATCGCCCATGCGTGCCCCCATCTGTTCGATGGTGACAATGCTCCAGGCCCCAGCGCTGCCAATGGCGGCCAATAGAAGAAATCCGGCCACCAGAAAATGAGTGCGTAGATGGCGAAAATTCATGAAGTGTCCTTTGGTCGGTCGCAAGCTCGCTCCATCCTTTTCTGTCGGCAGGCAATTGGGGCGTTCGGTATCGATAATTTCGGAACCAATCACCTTATGCGAGTCGCATGCCGACAGAAATAATTCTCTGTACGGCTTGCCGTTAGATCCAGAACTCCGGTAGAAAGAGAGGCTAACAGGGACGCCGTGTCCTGCTTCTTTCGCATCGTAGCAAACTGGCTGGTAGATGGCATCTGTTCTGGTTATCGACGACGATCCGGATCTTGTTCTTAAGCAGGTACACTCCATCCTCAAGGGTATGGATATTCCGGTCGAGTCGGCCACCACCGGCGCAGCGGGCGTGCAGATGGTCTCGGAATTGAAGCCAGAGGTTGTCCTGCTGGACCTGCGTTTGCCAGACGCCTCGGGACTGGATGTTTATCAAGAGATTCGCCAGGTTGATGCCCGAATTCCCGTCATCTTTATCACAACCGCCAAAGGGGCGGATACCGCGATCGAAGCGATGAAACAGGGAGCCTACGACTACCTGTTTAAGCCGGTCGAACTGCGTCAACTGGAACGCGTCTTGCATGAAGCACTGGAGGTTTCGCAGCGTATGCGCGAGCCAACGGTTGTGGCCGAGACGCTGCCAGAAGAGGACATCCAGGGGGCGATCATCGGTTCCTGTCCGCCGATGCTAGAAGTCTACAAGGCGATCGGTAGGGTTTCAGGTCAGGACGTTCCAGTTCTGATTACCGGAGAAAGCGGCACCGGCAAAGAGATGGTCGCAAGGGCCATCTATCAACATAGCAACCGCGGAAACGCACCGTTTCTGGCTCTCAATTGTGCCGCAATTCCTGAAAACCTGCTGGAAAGTGAGCTCTTTGGGCACGAGAAGGGAGCCTTCACCGGGGCCGATCGTCGCCGCATTGGCAAGTTCGAGCAATGCAACGGCGGCACGCTCTTTCTCGATGAAATTGGCGATATGCCGTTGGCATTACAAGCCAAGCTGTTGCGAGTGATTCAAGAACAATCGTTCGAGCGCATCGGTGGCAACGAGTCAATTCAAACCGATGTCCGGTTGATTGCCGCCACGCATCGCGACCTGAAAACCTGGTCGGAAGAAGGCAAGTTCCGGGCCGATCTTTATTATCGACTCGGTGTTTTTGCCGTGCACCTCCCTTCCCTGCGGGAGCGGGGAGACGATTTGCGAATGTTGGTTCAGCATTGTCTCCGTCGTTTCAGCCGCGAGTTAGGGAGGAATGTCAAAGACGTTTCACCAGATACGCTCGAGCTTTTGCAGAGTTACGCCTGGCCAGGTAACATTCGCGAGCTGCAAAACGTTTTGAAGCAGGCACTTTTACGGGCCACCGGCGACGTTCTTTTACCCGCCTTTTTGCCCGAACTGAGCGAAGGAAATACAGAAACACCTGTCGAAACCGACGGTTCTCCGAACCCTGAACTGGAACGATTGGTCCAGGAACTGCTCGAATCTAACTCGACCGACATTTATTCAGTCGTTCACGGACATGTCGATCGAATGCTGCTGAAAAAGGTCCTTGAATTCACCGGTGGCAGCCAACACAAGGCCGCCAGAGTACTTGGGATCGCCCGGCAGACCCTTCGCGTCAAGCTAAAAGACCTGGGAATCAGCGTAACCTTAAACGTCGAAAACGAAGACGACTAATGCTGGGAGCACCGAAAGGGTGCTCACCATTGGGAAATGTATTTACCCATCTGGCAATTTTCTTAACCGGTTTGCCCCTGATTTTGATGTCTCACGGCGCATAAATGGCGTCATTTCTTGAGCGTACCCCACCGGCAGTTCCCCCGACGTTTTTCGGAGCTCGGGGCATATTCGCCCATTTCTGAAGTTTGCAGAGCGTCCGTTTCAGAAACAAAACGGTCCGCGCAGCACAAGCTTACTTGGATGGATCGTCCTATTCTAAATCGGTCGTATCACCCCCATGCGACTTAGCCCCAGACGATCTCTCTTCCGATATTACGCTTCCTGGTTTGATTGCTCAGACCATCGAAGCATTTCTTTCATTGTCGATCTTCGAGGGTAGCCTGATGCGAGAGAACAATAGTTCACAATCGATTCGGATGCGTTCCGCATTTACTTTGGTCGAGTTGCTGGTGGTCATCGCGATTATCGGCGTATTGATCGCGCTTCTGTTACCAGCGGTCCAACAAGCTCGTGAAGCAGCGCGGCGTTCGCAGTGTCGTAATAATCTGAAACAAATTGGGCTCGCGCTACACAACTATCACGACGTCTTCCACGGCATGCCCCCATCGACGGTCCGCGCTCCTTACACCGAATCTTCAGGCTGGTTCGGCAAGCCTGGGTGGGGTTGGGGCGCCTTGATCTTGCCTTACGTCGAGCAGCCTGCCTTGCACGAACAACTTGGGGTTACCTCGAACCGTTTAACGAACTACGCGACGATCACCAACATGATCGAATTAACCCAGACCTCATTGCCGGTCTACCTTTGTCCTTCTTCGCCAGCACCGGAACTGAATGCGCAGTTCAAAAAGAATGCTTTCGCGACGAAAGATGTCCCGGCAACCTCCAATTACAAAGGGGTCTTTGGCTCGTTTAACGAAGGGGCGACCAGTGGAGGACCTTCCGATTGTCCCAGCGGTTGGTATCGCGGGTACTGCTTCGGAGCGGAAACCGGCATCTTTGGTGGCGGAAGTCATACAAGATTCCGCGACATCACCGATGGGACGTCCAACACGCTAACCGTTGGCGAAGTGACCTATGGAGATCTTGGAGATGGAATCGACCGGATGGCGGCGGTCTGGGTCGGGATGTACGACGGATCGGGCTACAGCGGAAATGATCAAGTCGTTCGTGTCACTCAGGAATCACTCGCCAACACGACGGCTCGTCGCATCAACGGTACCTTTCGAAACGCCTACAGTTCCCACCATCCCGGCGGTGCCCAGTTCGTCTTCGGCGACGGTTCGGTTCATTTTCTGCCAGAGACCATCGATGGCGCCACCATGGAAAACCTCGCCGATCGCGCCGACGGTAACACCATTGGACAGTACTAGTCATTTCCCTTGCTTTGACTTTCACCATTCTTCAGTGGCCAACGATCATGCGCATTCCAGATTCCGCCCACTCCCGGCGACTTGCCAAGTGCTATTCGCTTTCGCTCTTGTTATTGCTGTTGGCTACGCTCGGCTGTCAACGTGTCCCTGCCGATATGGGCTCGGTCAGTGGCACCGTGACCCTCGACGGTGAACCCGTTCGCCAGGCAATGGTGACCTTCACGCCTCAAACCGGCGGACGCGAATCATTCGGTGTCACCAACGAGTCAGGCGTCTACAAGCTGCGGTATTCATCCCAAGAGATGGGAGCCAAGATCGGTGGCCACGAGGTTCGCATTTGCCCTGTCGGTGTCGAGCCTCGGCAGCCACTCACAAAGCAGCAGCCTGCCGAAGATGGTCTTCCGGGGCATTACTACGGAAACGACTTTCTCGTGCAACAAGTGGCCGCCGGGCATAACACCATCGACCTGAACCTCAGCTCGACTCCACCGGCCAAGCCGACCGGGAAACGATGAACTATTCCGCCGCCGGAATGGTAAACGTCTTCCCAGCTGGGAAGGTCTGGATGTCGAGCGGACGCTTGGTGCCGGTGCCAAGTACCAGCGTGACGAATGAATCGCCGAGGACCTGGCACTCGTTGCCGTGCACTTCGATCGCCGTCGCCTCGTCGATTCCGATACCAACGAGCCCAGGATGATGTTGCACGGCGTAAAGCAGTCGATTCATGCGATTACGGGCCAGAAAGTGCTGATCGATGATCGCCCCCGGCAGCAGGTCGAACCCGACACCCATCACTGGAACTGGCTTGCTATGCGCGATCATCGTCTGACACTGAATCGCCGCCCCCGCTGACGTTCCACCGACGACACCACCCCGTGCGAGCAAGGTCTTCAATTCACGTTCGACGGCGGTACCTGCGTACACGTTGGAAAGCCTTGTTTGCGAACCACCACCGATCCAGACGCCACTTGCCTCTTTCAGTTCTGCGACGAACGCTTCCGTATCCGCCACATTGCGATCGGTCGTGTGCAAGACTTTCACACTGACAGCACCTCGTCCCTTCCAACGGGCGACGAGCCGTTCTTCGGGATCTGGCTTTTCTGTGGCCGTCGGAATGACCACAATCTTCGCCGCATTTCCTCCCGCCAGTTCCATAAAACGATCGACGATTGTGGAAGGCATCCCTCCACCGCCAACGATGATCAGGGAACCTTTCGGCGGATTGGAGAGCGTCGCCTCGTCTCCGAAGCTAGAAGTAATCAACAGACCAGCGATCATCCATGCTGTGAGCATTCGCACGATCATTTAAGGTACCTCTTACGGAAAGAGCGTTTAGGCATTGACCAATTTCATGAGACTTTCGACATATCGCGTGCCAGAAAACGCAGACTGCGGAGCGACCTCCTCGATCTGCTTCAGTTGCTCGTCAGTCAGATCAATCTGCAGCGCCACCAGGTTTTGCTCTAGGTATTTGACCTTCTTCGTTCCGAATACCGGAATCACATGGCCCGCCTGCTTCATCACCCAGGCCAGTGCGAACTGGGCCGGAGTGAAGCCACTTTCGGAGGCGATTAACTCAATCTGCCGAACCACCTCCAGATTCTTCTCGAAGTTCTCGCCTTGGAATCGTGGCGAGTGACGACGATAGTCATCTTCTTCCAGGTCCTCAAATCGTTTCAGGCTACCGGTCAAGAATCCACGCCCTAAGGGGCTGTACGCGACGAACGTAATTCCGAGCTTGCCACACGCATCGATAACGCCGTCATCGACTGCGTCACGACTCCAAATCGAGAACTCGGTTTGTACCGCTGAAATCGGGTGAACGGTAACTGCCCGTTGAATGGTTGCGACTGATGCTTCGGACAACCCGAGATAGCGAACCTTACCCTCTTCGACTAGTTCCTTCATCGCGCCGACTGTGTCCTCGATCGGCACATTCTGATCGACGCGATGCTGATAGTAGAGATCGATCGTGTCGATCCCCAGTCGCTTCAGCGAAGCGTGACAGCATTGGCGGACATAATCGGGATGGCCATTGATTCCACGCTTCTGAGGGTCGTTGGGGTCGCGAACGATACCGAACTTGGTCGCAACGAATGCTGACTCGCGCCGATCTCGGATTGCCTCGCCGATCAACATTTCGTTCGTGTGGGGGCCGTACATATCGGCCGTATCAAGAAAGTTCAGTCCGGCATCGAGGGCTGCGTGAATGGTGGCGATCGACTGGGCGTCGTCGCGGACTCCATACAGGTCGCTCATGCCCATGCAACCGAGTGCGACTGCCGAGACGAGACAACCATCGGGACCTAATTTTTTGTATCGCATCTGCCGCTACCTTTTTCCTGATCGCATTTCGTTTCCAGGATTCACATTGACTTAGCTAAGGCTGGAAACCGAAGTCGAGAATTGTTGTCATGGTACATGATAGCGGTTCGGGCCCTGGCAACCTTATTTTTCCAGGCCGGTTTTATGCCTTTCCGAGTCATCCTGACGCACAATAGCCAACTCCAAGCTATCTTTGCAGATTCTTTACGTCTAACCCCACAGTGGTGGCATCCTCCCTTGGATCGTCGGACTTGGCAAGTTACAACGATGAGAATCGCTTTCCCGCTTAGCAGAATCTAGTTGCACCAACCGCCCACCTGTTGGACTCATGAAACTAACCGCGAAAATTGTCGGCATCTTTCTTCTGGGTATCGTGCTGCTGACGACCCTATACGGGTATCTCACGGTTCAAAGCGAATACCAACAGTTTAAAGAAACCAAACTGCAAAACGCCGCGTCGCTCGGAAACGAAGTTCGCGAAACGCTGGTCGTGGCCTGGAAGAACGGCGGGCATCAAGGTGCCATTCAATTGGTTTCGAGTTTTGCCAGCCGTCATCAACAGATGACCATTCGCTGGGTCGCCCCAGGTAGTTCGCAGCAGACCGAAACGAAACCGCCGCCATCGGAAGAGTTAAAACGAGCCACTCCCGAAGCAATGGTGTCGATGACAACTCGCGATGCGACCGGTAAAGAGCACTATCAGATTTACTACCCGATCGATGTCGAAAAAGATCGAGCGGGTTACGTCGAGTTTACCGTCCCGCTGGACGACGTCGCCGAATACACCCGGATGACCACGTACCGCACGATGTTGGTCATCGGCGCGATGCTGTTATGCGGCGCGGTCGTTTCGCTGCTGGGTATCCGCCTGGTGGGGCGGCGTCTTGAGAAACTGGTCGACAAGACACGCCGCATCAGCAGCGGGCGGTTCGACGAACCGGTCGAGATCAGCGGTAATGACGAGATCGCCCAATTGGGTTCCGCGTTGAATCAGATGAGCGATCAGCTCAACCAGCAGCAACAAGAGATCCGCGAAGAGTCGGCCGCACGTCTCGCCGCAACGGAACAGCTTCGGCATGCGGATCGTTTGAAGACGGTCGGTCGCCTCGCTTCCGGTATGGCCCATGAACTCGGTACGCCTCTCAATGTGGTATCTGGACGCGCTGGACTGATTTCCTCGGGACGACTCAGCGACGACGAAGTTCGTGACAGCGCGGTGATCATCAAGTCGGAAGCGGATCGCATGGCGGCGATCATTCGGCAACTTCTCGACTTCGCCCGCCGCCGCGAACCACAGCGGTTGCCAATCAACCTGGAAGACGTCGTTCAGAACGCGGTCAGCCTATTGCAACCGCTTGCCAAACAGCGTCAGGTCGAATTGGTCGTCACGAAAACCATTCCCAACAAGGCCGCTGTAGACTCTGGGCAGATCCAACAGGTTCTTACCAACCTGATCGTCAATGCGATCCACGCCAGTCCCGCGGAATCGCAGGTTCGCATAAGCCTGACAACTGTTTCGGCATTGCCACCTCATTCAGAGCCCCATTATCCGGTGCCGTTTGCTTGCATCACCGTCGAAGACGATGGCAACGGCATCTCAGACGAAAGCATGCCACATCTGTTCGATCCTTTCTTCACGACGAAAGAAGTTGGTGAAGGAACCGGGCTGGGGCTGTCGGTTTCGTACGGAATTGTCGAAGATCATAGTGGCTGGATCGATGTTACCAGCCAGGTCGGCCAAGGAAGCCGATTCTCCGTCTTTCTTCCCCAACAGGTGGCATAATGGATCCCAATTCGCAAGGTCGCATTCTGATCGTCGACGACGAGGCGAACATGTGCCAGTTGTTGGAGGTCGACTTGCGTTTGCGTGGCTATCAACCCACCTGGCGAACCTCGGCAGAGGAAGCATTGGAACTGGTCAAGTCAGAAGATTTCGACGTTGTGCTGACCGACCTGAGAATGCGCGGACTCAGTGGGACGGAACTTTGCGAACGCATCGCCGCCAACCGGCCTGATATTCCGGTGATTGTGATGACCGCGTTCGGCAGCCTCGAAACGGCTGTCGCCGCGATTCGCGCAGGCGCCTATGACTTTGTGACCAAGCCGATTGAGATGGAGATCCTCGCAATTACGCTGCAGCGTGCGGTGACCCATCGCCAGCTTCAAGAGAAGATCAAAGTCCTTAGCGAAGGAACCGAATCTACGGCCCACTTCGAATCGATGATCGGT
The DNA here is from genome assembly GCF_039541315.1 of Bremerella cremea. GTDB lineage: Bacteria > Planctomycetota > Planctomycetia > Pirellulales > Pirellulaceae > Bremerella > Bremerella cremea. The sequence continues at coordinate 57,126 of NZ_BAABFZ010000005.1, forward strand.
AGCAGCCCTGCCATGACGCGGTTGTACGACCAGATCTCGCGAATTGCGACGACCGAAACCGCTGTCCTGGTTTGCGGTGAAAGCGGAACCGGTAAAGAGCTGGTTGCCAAATCAATCCATCAACGAAGCCGTCGCAGCCAGGGACCATTCGTCCCGGTGAACTGCGCTGCGCTACCTGAAGCTTTGCTCGAAAGCGAATTGTTCGGTCACGCCAAAGGTGCCTTCACCGACGCCAAGGCTCAGCGACGCGGGCTCTTTCTACAAGCCGAAAAAGGCACACTGTTCCTCGACGAAATTGGCGAGTTACCTTTAGCTATGCAGCCAAAACTGCTGCGAGCTTTGGAAGAAGGACGCGTCCGTCCGGTAGGCGGGGATCAAGAAGTCCCGTTCGATGTCCGAATCGTTACGGCGACCAACCGCGATTTGCTGACGGAAGTCGAAGAAGGGCGCTTTCGCGAAGATCTCTTTTACCGCATCAATGTGATTCAGCTCGATCTCCCTCCCTTGAGGGCACGTGGTACCGATACTTTGATGCTGGCTCAAAGGTTTGTCGAGCAATCGGCAAAACGATCGCAGCGAAACGTCACGGGTATCTCGGACCCTGCGGCCGAACGCTTGCTGAACTACTCTTGGCCAGGCAACGTCCGCGAACTGCGAAACATCATGGAGCGGGCCGTCGCGTTGACGCCATTCGACAAGATCGCCGTCGATGACCTTCCCGAAAAGATTCGAGACTACCGCAGTTCGCAGGTCTTTATCGGAGGGGACGACCCGAGCGAACTTGTCCCCATGCAAGAGGTCGAGCGGCGTTACATCCTGCATGTGCTGCAGGCCGCCGACAATAACAAATCGGTTGCCGCCCAGATCCTGGGGCTCGATCGAAAGACCCTCTATCGAAAACTTAAACAATATGGCGTAAGCGACTCGGACTAGTCCTTCGCCCAGTGCACGATTTCAGATCGCATGCTTCAGGGAAGATCCGTCATTCGGGTCTTCCCTTTTCTTTTGCGATTGCAGCACTCGCTAACCCGGCACTCCGCTGCCTTCTTATCGCCAAATCTCCGTGGCACATTGACCCGCTGGGGCAAAATGCCCCGCGTGATTCTCTCGGTTTCGCATAAACCCCTGGAAAACAGGCACTTTTCGCCTCTGGCACGCCACTTGCCTTTAGGTGAGGCACGAGTGGTGACGAGCCACGTGACGTTATCCGTCGACGGCCAACACCGGTCGCCGACAAGCATTCATCAACGGCCAATCAACAGAACAAGGAACGATCTAGTGGCAACCGATACCAAGCACGCAGTTCACGATCGTATCAACGAACTGACTGAGGAAATTAAGATTCGTAGTGCTCCCTTTTGTCGTCTGCTCGACGAGATGGGACGCGTCATCGTCGGCCAGAAGCAGCTTCTGCATCGCATGCAGGTCGGCTTGCTCACCAATGGTCACTTGCTTATTGAAGGTGTCCCTGGTCTCGCGAAGACGACTGCGGTCGCTTGTCTGGCGAAGGGAATTCAGACCGGCTTCCAGCGAATCCAATTCACGCCTGACCTCCTTCCGGCGGACTTGATTGGGACGCAGATCTATCGCCCGCAAGATCAGAAGTTCGCCATTCAAAAAGGTCCGATTTTCTCGAACCTGATTCTGGCTGACGAAATCAACCGTGCTCCGGCCAAGGTTCAAAGTGCCTTGCTGGAAGCAATGCAGGAACGCCAGGTCACGATCGGCCATACGACCTATCAACTGGACGACCCATTCCTGGTGATGGCAACCCAAAACCCGATCGAACAGGAAGGGACTTACCCGCTGCCAGAAGCTCAGATGGACCGCTTCATGCTGAAGGTAATGGTGGGCCATCCGAGCCGTGAAGAGGAGATTCAGATTCTCGATCGCATGTCGCGAACGAAGACATCGATGGAAGTGAATCCGACTCTCACCCCGGAAGAGATCATACGGGCTCGTGACCTGATCGACGAAATCTACGTCGATGGCAAAGTTCGCGATTACATCGTCGACCTGGTCATGGCAACTCGCGAACCAGCCTCGTTCCACCTGCCGATTGCGGACTTGATCCAGTACGGGGTTTCGCCACGGGCAACGATCAACCTCACTTTGGCAGCCAAGGCAAATGCCTTCCTGCATGGACGTGGATACGTGGTGCCAGGCGACGTGAAAGAGATTGCACTCGATGTGCTGCGTCATCGTGTCATCATCACTTACGAAGCCGAGGCCGAGGAAAAGACGTCGGACGACATTGTCCGATCGATTCTCGACCACGTCCCGGTTCCTTAATCGAGCATCATTCCCCCCCGCGTTTGGCCGACCGGCCTCGGCTCGGCCAAACGCGTCTCCTTAAAAACCACCCAGGCACCCGGTTTAACAAGAGATTCCCAACCATGATCCCTCGCGAAGTCTTACAGAAGATTCGCCGCATTCAGATTCGGACGTCGCACCTGGCGGACAATCTTTTGGCGGGTCAGTATCACTCGGCCTTCAAAGGCCGCGGGGTCGAATTCGAAGAAGTTCGTCCCTATCGGATTGGCGACGACGTCCGCGCGATTGATTGGAATGTGACGGCCCGCTCCGGCGAACCGTTCGTAAAGCTGTTCCGCGAAGAACGTCAGTTGACCGTCACGCTTTTGGTCGACCTGAGTGCCTCGCAGGGGCTCGGAACGCATTGGCAAACCAAGCGAGAACTGATCGCCGAACTTGGAGCGACAATTGCTTATTCCGCGATGAAGAATAACGACAAGATCGCCTTGACCCTCTTTACCGACGGCATCGAGAAGGCGATTCCCCCTCGTAGCGGATCGCGGCATGTGCTGCGGGTCATTCGCGAACTCCTTTACTGTCAGCCCATGGGACATGGCACGGATATCACAACTGCCCTCGAGCATTTGAATCGCACAGCCAAGCGGCGCTCGGTCGCTTTCCTGGTAAGTGACTTTCAAGACCGTGGGTATGAAAAGGCCTTGAAGGTGGCCCGGCGGAAGCATGATGTGATCCCGATCGTCGTGACCGATCAACGCGAGTTCGAGCTGCCCGATGTCGGACTGCTTGAACTAGTCGACTCGGAAACGGGCGAAATCGCCATGATCGATACCTCCAGCAACAGGCAGCGACGCCTGTACGCGGAACGAGCCCGTGAGATCGCCACAACTCGCGATCAGCTTTTCAAACGGCTTCGCATGGACCCGATCTACGTGAGCACTGGCGACGACTTTGTTGACCCACTACGCAAGTTTTTCCACCAAAGGGAGTGCCGTCGATGAGAACTCATTTCAGGAACACGACCTCCATGGCCTTGGCGATGCTCGCCCTGGTGGGAGTCGCGGGGAATTTGTTCGCAGCACCCACCAGCGACGCAATCTCCCGTAGCGTAAAGCAAGGGCCGGTGGATGTAACCGTGACCCTGGCCAAATCGGACGCTCAGATTGCGGAACCGGTCGAGCTGACGATTTCGGTCAAAGCCCCGAGCAACGTTGCCATCACCCTTCCACAAGAACAGAAGGCACTTGGCACGCTAAATGTACTTAGGTCGATTGACGTCTCGGACGTCCCGACCGCCGACGGTCGCCAGTGGGAACGAACCTACCAGATCGAGAGCCTGGTGCCAGGTGAACACATGATTCCGCCCATTTCGATCGCCTATACCGACCGACGTGAACCGGCCGCCACCACTGAGACACTGGAAACGCCAGAGATCGCATTGAACGTTGTTAGCGTTCTGGAAGGCGAGCCTGATCCGCTTCAGTTTCGCGACGTGAAGGATGTAGTGAGCATGGCTCCGGAGCAGACCGATTCGCTGGCATGGGTCGGCTGGTCGGTCGGAAGTGCCGCCATGCTGGTTTGTGCTGCCGTTGCTTTGCTGGTCTGGCCAGGCCGAACGCGTCAGCTCACGCCGAAACAATGGGCCTTGAAACAGCTCCAGCAGCTTCGCGATAGCGAAGTGATGTCGGATGGCGATACCGAGCAGTTCTATGTTCGCCTGACCGACATCGTCCGCCAGTACATCGAACGCCAGTTCGCGATTGCCGCACCGATACTCACCTCTGACGAGTTTCTGGCCGAGGCAACGCAGCATCCGTCGCTTCAAGAAGAACAGCGAGCGTCGCTTCGCGTCTTCCTGTCGCTGGCCGACCTGGTCAAGTTCGCCCAGTTCCAGCCTTCGACCGAGGACGCCGGAATGGCGATCGACAAAGCAACTGATTTCATCCAAAAGTCCGCAAACCAAGCCGACGCAGCAACAACGAATAAGGAGACAAACTAATGTTCCAAGCAGCATCTGCCTGGTATTTGTTATTGCTTCTGCTGGTCCCCTTGCTGGTCTGGCGGATGATTGCTGGGCGTCGCCGCACTGCGGTCGCGTTCAGCTCCACGGGCTGGCTCCATGGTCTCACTCCGACCTGGAAGCAGCGTCTTGCCTGGGTTCCCTCTGCAATGCGTGTCGCGGCGATTACCCTCTTGATCGTCTCGTTGGCACGCTTGCAGGAGGGACGCAAGCAGACGGTTGCCGACAGCGAAGGGATCGCCATCGAGATGGTCGTGGACCGTTCCGGAAGCATGCAAGCCATGGACTTTGAAGTCGACGGTCAGCCGGTCGATCGACTGACCGCCGTGAAGGATGTCGCCCAGAAGTTTATCTCTGGCGGCGACGAACTCGATGGCCGCAGTAACGACCTGGTTGGCCTGGTGACCTTCGCCCGCTACGCCGATGGCATCGCACCACCAACGCTTGATCATCCTTACACGATCGGACAGCTCGATCGCACCAAGATCGCGACTGACCGCAACGAAGATGGCACCGCGATTGGCGATGCCATTGGCCTGGCAGTCGAAAAGCTGGCTGCATTGGGCGAAAGCGATCAACGCAAGATGAAGAGCAAAGTTGTCATCTTGCTGACCGACGGCGAGAACAACGCCGGTGATATCGATCCCGTCATGGCGGCCGAGTTGGCCTCGACCATGGACATCAAGGTTTACACCATTGGTGTCGGTACCAAGGGGCGAGCCCCGGTGCCGGTTGTCGATCCGTTCACCGGACAGCAAACCTTCCAGTGGGCCCAAGTCAACATCGACGAAGACACGCTGAAGAAAGTGGCGGAAGCAACCGGCGGCCAGTACTACCGAGCCACCGATACCGCTTCGCTGGAAAAGATCTACGCCGAGATCGACCAGCTTGAAAAGACTCGCGTCGAAGACAAGCACTTTGTCGACTATCGCGAACTGGCCATTGAACCGATCAACGCTGGCTGGGCCACCGTGCCTCCGCTGGTCCTGATCGCCTTTTGGCTGCTGGTTGGCCAAATCGTGTTGAACAATACCGTCTACCGCAAGATTACCGAGTGAGTGAACGAATGGATATTCAATTTGGCAACTTGTCGAGCCTCAACTGGCTGTGGATCGTGGCGATCGTGGTCGGTGTGATGATGATGGCGATGGTCGCTCGCCGCCGAGCTTTGGCTCGCTTCGCGACTTCCAACCTGATTCCCCTGTTCGCTCCCAAGGGAGGAACAGTTCGACATATCGTGAAATTCTTCTTGTTAACTGGTGCCCTGGTTGCCATGGTCCTTGCCTTAGTGGATATCCGCTGGGGCAAGACCTGGCGCGAGGTGCCGCAGCGAGGGATCGAAGTGATGTTCGTCTTGGACGTGTCACGTTCGATGCTCGCCGAAGACGCCACACCAAACCGGCTCGAGCGAGCCAAACAGCAGATCACCGACATGATGGACGCTATGCCTGGCGACCGAGTCGGCCTGGTGGCCTTCGCCGGCGACGCTCGACAGATGGTTCCTTTGACGAGCCATCACTACGACTTCAAGAAGACCCTGAGCGAAGTTGGCCCGATGGACGTGAAGCGAGGCGGTTCACGTCTGGGGGACGCCCTTCAGTTGGCGGCCGATGGTTTCCTGGATCAGAACGGTGACCACAAGGCGATCGTCGTTTTCACCGATGGTGAAGATCAGGAAAGCGATCCGGTGGGCGTGGCCAAGCAGCTTCACGCTGACCACGGCATCCGCGTCTTCACCGTGGGACTGGGTGACATGGACCATGGTGCTCGAATCCCGGACGCCAAGGCAAGTGGTTACGCCTATATGGAATATCAAGGCCAACAGGTCTGGTCGAAGATGGACGGAGCCACGCTGAAACAAGTCGCTCTCGCAACCGACGGAGCCTACATTCCAGCCGGAACCAAGCAGGTCGACATGGGCGACATCTATCACAGTTACGTGCAGCAGGTGGAAGCCCAGGATTTCGAGACCGCTCGCATCAACAGCTACGTCCCGCGCTACCAATGGTTTGTCGGCTTGTCGCTGCTGCTGTTGTTGACCGATACGTTGCTTTCGACTGTCTCGCCTAAACGAGTTCCTTCGAACGTCGCCGATAGCGAACCAACGATTACTTCTGAAAGTGGACCGATGAAACGCTTCCCAGGACATCGCTCGATTCCCACCGCCGCGGCATGCTTGGCACTGCTTTTGCTTTCACCATTGGCAATCCAGGCCTCGGAAGTCTCGTCCCTTGTCGAGCAAGGCAACCAGGCACTTCATTCCGGAGATGTCGAAACCGCAATGAGCAGCTATCAGGCCGCCGCTGAGCAGAAGCCAGACTCGCCACAACTGCTCTACAACCAGGCTGTCGCTCAATACCGAGCTGGTCAGATGACGCAGGCCCGCGAATTGTTCACCCAAACGATTGCTTCCGGCAACCCTGAACTGGCCGCCAAGGCAAGCTACAACCTCGGCAACTGCGACTACTCCGAAGCGGTTCAGCTCGCTCAAACCGACAAGGCTGCTGCGATCCAGCGATTAAACTCGGCCGTTTCCCACTACCGCAGTGCCCTGGCCGACAACACCGCGGACACCGATGCCCGAGCCAATGCTCAACTGGCGACGATGCTGATCGACCAACTTCAACAGCAACAGGACCAACAGCAACAGGACCAACAACAACAGGACCAACAACAACAGGACCAACAACAACAGGACCAACAACAACAGGACCAACAACAACAGGACCAACAGCAACAGGATCAGCAGCAACAGGATCAGCAGCAACAGGATCAGCAGCAACAGGATCAGCAGCAACAGGATCAGCAGCAACAGGATCAGCAGCAGCAGGATCAGCAGCAGAACTCCGGCGGCATGCCGCAGTACGGCCAGGCCGATCCGAACTCCATGGACGAGATGCGTCCGATGACCAAGGAAGAAGCCCAGAAGATGTTGCAGGCCGTTCGTGACCGCGAACTGATGCGACGCCTTCAGAATCAACAGCAGGCTGACCGGCGACGTGTGCCTGTCGATCGCGACTGGTAGAAGCCGTCACACCTCGATTTAAAAAGCTTTCGGACTGTTACGTCCCTTTCCCCAACGAGCCCAACGATGAGAACCACATTTCCCACGCTTACGAAATCGATTGCCGTCGCCGTGATGTTATTCTCGGCGGCAGCGGTGGCCCACGCAGGCCAGATCCAAGCCTCCTTGTCGGCGCGCGAAGCTTACGTCGGTGCACCGGTTATGCTGTATCTCGAAGTGGCGGACTCGTCATCCCACGACCAGCCGCAAATCGCTTCAGTTTCTGGCCTCGACATCAAGGCCAGTGGCACCCCCAGCCGCAGCAGTCAAACCACGATCATTAACGGTCGACGCACCGATCGTACCTCGACGACCTATACCTGGCAGGTAATCCCTCGCCAGGAAGGAACGTTCGAGATCCCACCGATTCGCGTTGAAGTGGACGGCCAGGTCGAACAGACCCGGCCGCTCCGCTTCGCTGCCACCAAGAGCGAAACCGGCGACCTGCTTTTCGCTGAGGTGACTGGCCAACAGAAGCAGATCTATGTGGGCCAACCGTTGCCGCTCACCTTGAACATGTGGGTGAAGCCATATCACGATCGCGAATACGACATCACGCTTTCGGAAGAGAACATGTGGCAACTCATCTCGCAGGGAACCAACTGGGGTGTCTTTGGCGAACGCCTGGAAGAACTCGCTGAAAAGAACCAGCGACCAGGCGGGGTCGAAGTGCTGCGTGAGGATTCCAATGGCGACTCACGCTCGTACTATCAATACAAGATTGAAGCCACCATCTACCCGAAGCGTCCTGGTCAGATCGACGTTGGTGACCTGCAGATTGTGGTCGACTACCCGACGAAGCTCGAAAAAGGACGCGATCCATTCGGCTCAATGTTTGAAGATGACTTCTTTGGTGGACGCTTCCCATTCGCCGACCGAGGATTCTCACCTTTCAACCGCAACACGTTGACGATCGCTGCCAGCCGTCCTGTGGTGGCGAGTGCGGAAGTCGCTCCGATTGATGTCACGGCAATCCCAATGGCAGGCCGTCCGGCTGATTATCGGGGAACCGTCGGTCACTATCAGATCGTCACGCATGCCGTGCCTACGTCGGTCAAGGCAGGCGATCCTATCACTTTGCACATCGGAATTCGTGGTGACGGTCCGATGGACCTGGTTCAGGCTCCACCCCTGGCATCGCTTCCGCAGTTGACGGCAGACTTCAAGGTGGCCAACGAGCCGCTCGCTGGGATCGTCGAAGGCGACACGAAGCTGTTCACCACCACGATTCGTCCTCGCCGGGCCGGAATCACCGAGATCCCTGCCATTCCACTTTCCTACTTCGATCCAACAACCGAGAAGTTCGTCACCGTCGAAAGCACTCCGATCGCGATTGAAGTGGCCGAGGCCGAGCGTCTGGCACTCGAATCGATTGTTGGTGCTCCGCACGATAACAGCACGCCAGGTACAGCCGCGGCAGCCGAACCGCGAAAGTTTGACCCTGCGATCTACTCTGGTAGCGACGCAATTGTTTCCACCTCGAAGGCCAGTCAGTGGCTGTGGATCGCAGCAGCCATGCTTCCTGCGTTGATCGTCGGAGGTGCCTGGTTCAGTCGTCGACGGATGAACTCGGACAACTCCGCAAGTTCCCCTTCGCATCACCAAACGCAGAAGGCCATTCACTTGGCCCACAATCCAGCCGAGATTGGCTCTGCTTTAGCGAGCTATATCGGTCAGCGATTCAACCATGGTAACCATCCCACCGCTCGGACTTTCACTCGTAGTGAAGTGACCGCACAACTTCGTGCGGCAGGCCAGACCGAGTTGGCTGCCCGCGTGGAAGCACTGTTGATCCAGTGCGAACAAGCGGCCTACGGTGCCTCCGGCAACCAGACCACGGACGGACTGAAATCCGAAGCAACTGCCATTATGTCGGAACTTTCGCGTGCCAAGTTGGGCGGCACCGATCGTTCCGCGGCAGTTCGCGTCGGGTACCGTCAAGCGATTGCAGTGGCCTGCATCGTGCTGGCAGCACTCGCGATAGGTATACCAACCGGTTTGCATCTGGCGAAGCAGACGCCTTTAACGGAGAACATGGCTACGAACGTTGAACCACAATCGCACGATTCAGCCATGCTGGCATCGTTGAGCGATTCGCAAAAAGCGACCTTATTGGAAGAAGCCAATGCGGCCTACCAGCGTGGAATGACCAGCGGAACAGAAGATGCCGCAACGGCGAACGAAGCCTTTTCGCAAGCGGCCGCCAAGTATCAGCAGTTGGTAGACAGTGGCATTCGCAATAGCGATTTGTATGTGAACCTGGCGAACGCTTACGTTCAAGCAGGCTCACCAGGGCGAGCGATCGCGAACTACGAACGAGCTCTGCAACTTAATCCATACCATGGACAGGCCTTCCAGAACCTGAAGCTGACCCAGTCAGGTTTGCACCCAGAAGCAACATCGGCCATGGCTGCCAGCAGCGGATGGCAGCAGACGTTGACTCACTGGACCAGCAATGTTTCGCCAATACTGGGTGTGGTGCTTGCTGCGGCTGCCTGGTCGACGCTTTGCATCGCCGTTGTCGGCGGCATGTTCGTCCCGAGTGCCATGTGGCGATGGGCAACGATTCCTGCGACCTGTGTTCTGCTGGTCGGGGTGACCTTGGCCAACGTTCACCGCTTCACCGAAACACACCGAGTCCAGGCCATCGTCGCAGCTCCGACGGTCGCCTTACGAGACGCTCCCGGGGATAACTTTCCTGAAAACCCAAGTCACACCGTGACTGAAGGGGAATCGCTGGAAGTGTTGAAAGCGAATGGCCCGTGGCTGCAAGTGCAAACGCCAACCGGTTCGATCGGTTGGATCTCGCAGCCGCAAGTCGAATTACTTGACACCTAAAGGGAGCGGCTCGACTGGTACGACCGAATCGCTCTTGCAGGATCCGGGCAGCGATCCTCAAAAGGCCGCCGACACCCCTCCACAGGTATCGGCGGCCTTCCTTTTTTTATCCTTCGTCTTGTTGTTATTTGGCGACCTCGAACATCCGGCTATAAGCTATCGTGTTCTTGCCATCCTTCTGTGGCCTCCACTTCTTATTGAGGGCAATCGGCAAGTCTGATGTGAGCGACGGCGGACCGGAAGTTGCCATGGTTTGGAATTGCTTGTCTCCGTTAAGCGTTTGCCAAAGCGTTTGATTGGGGATCTTGTTCTCAAAACGTGACCACTGCGTTGACATCACGCAATGCAATGGACGTTTCGCGGTTCGGTCTTTCGCTAGAAAGTTCCACATGGAAAGGATTGGGGTGGCATTGTTGCTACCGTGGTGACCAACTTTATAGAGGTCTACATCTTCCAAGATCGTTTCAAGTGGCAGTCCAAACGAACTAGTCGGACCGGTTCCCTTTTGATTGATCCAATGCCACGCCCCAACCTCGGCATCGCCGGGGAACAGCATGGTGAAGTTGCCGAACTTCAAGAGTAGCACGACGCTCGTGTTGTTGATGTGGCTATCAAGTTCACGGACAAACCCGAGCAGTTGCGAGCCACGCAAACGATCTAGCTTTTCTACCAGCCATCGAACGTTGTCCTTGTTGCCATGAGAACGTCGCTCCATCGCGGCCTGTGGGAAGATTGGCGGAACACCATAGGGACCATACTTTTGGTCAAAGGCAATCATCTTTCCGTTGTCATCCGCATTCTCGTCCGCAAAACCGGCAAGTCGCGCCCAGAGTTCGTCCTGGCGTCCTTCCTTCTTAAGTGCATCCCAGTGATCTGGCCCTGCAGGGCCGAGGATCTGCATTTGTAGACCAGGGATCAATCCCGTCGCTTTGGACTTGAAGCCCGACGAGACGTACTCAACCTTAGACCCGGCAGCTTTCCAGCGAGAGATCCGTTCCAAAGCATCGCGGTTGGTGATTTGTTCCGTGTTAACCGCATCGCTCGAGAATCCGTGAAACGAAGCGACTTCGTCCGCTAGATCTCGCGTCGCGGCTTCTGCTAAGTCGATCTCTCCGCTTACTGCGAGAAGATTTTTCGATCCATAGAACCAGACTTCGTCGTCGGTCGAGCGATCGAAGCCAATGGATCGACGTCGAACGACTTCCTGCATGATGCTTTCGGTAATCTCTTGAGCTTCCACCATCGATTGCCGCATGAAGGCGGAACCGGAGTTCGGATCGCTGCTACCTCCAGGCAGATCGGCTTCCGGCTCTTCGGTCCATGGCTGGATGATGCGTTTCGGGGGAAGCATATTATCTTCAAGAAACTGGCCTGTTTTGCCTCCGAAACCGGACAGATGATCCAGATGCCGATGGGTTGCGATCAAAACATCCAGCTGAGACTTCCCATCTTCGCGTCGGCAATCCTCGACAATCTGCTCCGCTATTTTCATCATCGGCGGACTATCGGGATTACGACCGATCGATCCAAAATCGAACAACATACGGAATACGTTATTCTTGGCTGCCGACGTATGGAAGCTGACCAGAATCGAATCGCCAAGACCAACGTTGTAGACTTTGACTTCAATTGCTTTTGGTTTGGTAGCCACTACCACGATTCCTCCCAACCTGGACGCTCGTTACCGCAATAGGTACGCAGTTCGTGCAAACTCGCAAAAGAGGCGTTGATCCGCTGGCCATTTGCTCTGACAAGTCCTTGCTCCCAGACGTAACGCAGGAGGTCGGTTTGCCGCTCCCGATTATCGATATACTGAGGGATGTGATACTTTAGCTGCCCTCGGATATCGAAAATCAGGGTCCCCCCACCATAGAGATCGGCCTGAGCATTGGCGCTCAACTGCCGCGGTCGGCCGAAACCACAGCGAGTTAGGGCCGTTCCGGTCATCTTCGCACTTTGCACGTACTCGACAATTGTCTCGGAAAGAAGCATCCCCTCGGGTCCGATCCGTACTGACGGTTGAACCTTGGTTACCATCGTGTAGTAGTCATCCGAGATACCCAGCGCCTTGCGATTCTCCCAGAGGAAGCGAAACATTTCGTCGCGGTCGAACATCATGGCATGGTGGTCGGTACGATCTAGTCGAATCCAACTCTTCAGATTGGAACCGCCCCAAATCCCATCAGGCGAATCGGCGGCCGGAACAATTCCGTAAGATTCAAACGAGTCTTGGATGATCGCACGATAGCCATACTTACTATCATTCCCGACAAGTTCATAGTCGGCCGTCAAAAGGGCGGAAAGATACTCACCAAACGTCAAATGAACCGGAGGCAAATAGTCGAGCGCCCGAATGCAGATACTCATCATGTTGCGACACGCTTCTGCAACGCATTCAGCCAGCTGCCTTTGGCTGATCAGTTTTTCCTCGGGCTCTTTGCTGTTCTGAACTCCAACGACATAACAGCGGCGTTCGGCGATTCGAATTATCGACCGGAGTACAGCAGCGACTAATAATTCACCACGACGATGAGGCTCTTGAAACTCTCGTTGGCCCAGCAAGTCACGGCTCGGCTTGATGTTCAGGCTATCCCGCAAACCGGAGCCATGGACGCCTGCTCCTTTGCTTCCCATATCTTCGGCCAAGGTAAATATGGCCATCCCCGGACCCAGGCTCTGTCCGATATTACTCAGATTGTCATCCGTGTGATCGTAATTCGCGGAGACCGAAATGGCTTGATCGCTCTTGGTCAAGCCCTTACTCTGAGCTCGCTCTCCACCACTCATGATTCTTTGAATCAGATCCGGCGAGGAACCGACGGACAAGATGGCGATGATGTCCGAGAATCCTTCGTGAAACGCGGCCTGATCTGGAAGGGACGGCAGGACAAATCCTTCTCGCACTCCATCCAATAATGCGTGCGTTGTTTCATGGGCCACCACGTCGTGCGAAAGACAGGTAAAGCAGTTTTCGAGGCTTCCGTTCTGTGGGTCCGAAGTTTTTCGCGCGTAGTAGCCGAACAGGATTGCCTCGAGTTCGCGCGCGTAGAAAGCATTCTTTTGCCGAAAGGCGTGGGGGACGATCTTTAGTTGGTGCGTATCGAACTGCCAACTAACGTGACGACCAAGGGCGAACTCAAAGTTCCCGAGAATCTTCATCGCAATCGCATAGACGTTCTGCTGATGAAACTTAGGATTCTGAACCAATTCGTCCGCATCGCGATCGGCAAAGTGATCAATGTAGTACCCATCGCCGGCTGGATTTTCAGGCTCGTATAAGGTGCCAGTCGATGCGTCGTAGTCGATTACCCGGATTCGATAACCCGACGGTCCAGGCGCAAGCTGTTCCGCAGGAATATTCACCGTTGTGAGTAGTGGTTTCGCGCTTTGGTCGAGTACAGCAGTATCCTGAGCGATGATCGTTAATGGTCTGGTTTTAGCACTTCTCGGTACAGAGCCGGACATAGTGGTAACCTTGGACTTAGAGAATTCTGCGACGATGCAGCCTTTCACCAGCCGAAAGCGGGCATCGACGAGCCTTCCACCAGGCCCCCACTTGCTGGCGGTTACCAGATTAACCTACGGCAACCAGCGAAATCTACCACTTTCTGGGTATTCAGTAGAATATTCATCTTCTATCACTCGGACATGGCTATATTTATTGCCTTGCTCTATATGGCATTTGATAACAGCCAACGTCAAGAAGATGCCTACTAGCGCATGAAAAAGCCTGGCTGGTCTTGTTTCCCCAGCCAGGCTCGTGGCGATTGACTCACATCCCATTAAGCCGACTGACGGATCGTTTCCAATGCGGCATTGATCTGGGCGTTGATATCTTCGGTTGGTTCGGACAGAAGAGGGATGATCGGGCCAGTTTGGGCGATGCCTGCGAGTTGCGTGGCCCGGTGCAGAATACTGATCGGTCCGAGATTATCACGAAGCTGTTCCAGCGGAAGGAACTTCTCGCGGATGGTCTCCGCTTCATCCCACTGGCCTGCCTGGATGGCTTTGAGCAGGGCTGTCGACATCTGTGGGAAAACACAACCACAACCGGTAGTAAAACCTCCCAGCGCGAAGTCTTGCATGTGGACGATGGCAGGTTGGTCGCCCAGTCCGCTGAGGATCAACTTGGGATCGATCTTGTCGGTAAGTGCGCGGAGGTAATCATCCCGGGTGTAGTCTTCGCGAACGACAGCATATTTGATAGCCGAGATGTAACCACCATCGACCAGGGCCGTGGCGTCTTCCACGCTGACCACGTTGCCATACTTCAAGTACAGCACAACCGGTTTGCCAAGTCGCTGGGAAACATTTCGTACCCCGGCCGAGAAGCCCGCCGAGGAAATGACATCGCGTTGTGGCAACACCATGGCGGTCGGGAAATTGAAGTCTGCCAGGATGTCGGCTTGATCGAGCATCGTGCCGTAGGCAGGACCAATCGCGGGAATTACCAGCGTCGAATCGGCTGGCACTTCACTGATCAGTTCCAAAGCTTCACGATACTCTTTCATCGTCAGGTGATAGAAGATCGCGTTGCCACCGTATAGCAGCGTCGAGATGCCACCTTGTTCGATGTGCTTGATCAGCTTCGCGTTCTCTTCGCGATTGATCGTTCCGTCCGCCGAGCGTGCAAGCGAGGGTACGGCCCAAACAGAGTTGGCGATTGTTTGTGTGGTAACAGGTTGGGTATCCATGGCCAAACTTGGTCCTTGATGGGATCTATATCAGTAAATGTCAGGGTCCGGCGTTTCAGCGCCGTGATGTAGGAAGTCGAAGTCGCAGCCTGCGTCGGCCTGGGTTACGTGCTTCAGGAACATTGCACCGTAGCCCCGTTGATAGCGTGGCGCAGGCGGGGTCCATTCCGCCTGGCGTTTTGCCAGTTCCTTTTCGTCGACAAGAAGATTAAGGCTTCGTTGATCGATGCTCAGTTCGATCAGATCGCCATTGCGAACCAATGCCAGTGGGCCGCCGACGGACGCCTCGGGAGCAACATGCAGGACACACGTGCCGTAACTCGTCCCGCTCATACGGGCATCGGAAATACGAACCAGATCGCGAATGCCCTGTTTCAGCAGGTGATCGGGAATGGGGAGCATCCCCCATTCCGGAAAGCCAGGGCCACCTTGGGGACCGGCGTTGCGGAGAATCAATACCGAATCGGCGGTGATGCCCGCTTCAGGATCGTTCAGCTTCGCTTTGAGCTGGGCATAGTTGTCGAAGACTACAGCCGGTCCGGTATGATTGAGTAGTCGCGGCGACGCCGCGGTTGGCTTGATAATGCAACCGGACGGCGCGAGATTGCCGCGAAGCACGAAGGTGCCGCCCGTTGGCGAGATAGGGTTCTCTCGCGTACGAATAATGTCAACGTCGATCACTTCCGCCGCGGCAATATTTTCCCCAATGCTCTTTCGGTTGACGGTTGCACACGCCCCGTCGATGCGATCGCCCAGTTGTTTCAGCAGCGCTGGCAATCCGCCTGCATCGAAGAAGTCTTCCATCAGATATTTGCCAGCGGGGCGAACATTGGCGAGAACCGGCGTGGTCCGCGAAAGTTCATCGAAGCGTTCCAGCGTCAAAGGGAAGCCGGCGCGGCGGGCCATCGCGATGATATGAACGATCGCGTTGGTCGAACCACCGATCGCCATCGACGTCACAATGGCATTATCGAACGAGGCTGGTGACAAGATTGCGGAGGGACGTAGTTTCTCTTGTGCCAGTTCCACGGCACGTCTTCCCGTCGCCACAGCAAGCCGGGCATGTTCGGCGATGACAGCGGGAACGGAGGATGCTCCGGGCAAGGTCATTCCCATCGATTCGGCAATCGAAGCCATCGTCGACGCGGTCCCCATCGTCATGCAGGTACCGGCCGAACGGGCAATGCAGTTTTCGATTTCGCCCCAAGCTTCATCGCACAGGTTGCCAGCGCGTCGCTCGTCCCAGTACTTCCAGGCATCGCTGCCGCTACCGAGCGTTTGATCTTTCCAGCGTGCTTTCAACATCGGACCGGCGGGAAGAAAGATCGCCGGCAAGTCGGCCGAGATCGCTCCCATCAGCAGCGCGGGGACGGTCTTATCACATCCCCCCATCAACACGGCCGCGTCGATCGGATGGCAGCGAAGTACTTCTTCGGTCTCCATCGCCAGCAAGTTGCGATAGAGCATCGTCGTTGGCTTCATCATCATTTCGCCAAGCGACATCACGGGAATCTCGACGGGAAAGCCTCCCATTTGCCAGATCCCGCGCTTAACTTGTTGAACTCGTTCCGGAAAGTGCGAGTGGCACGTGTTCAGGTCGCTCCAGGTATTCAAGATGGCAACGACCGGACGATCACGAAAATCTTGATCGTCATAGCCCATGCCCTTCAAGCGCGAACGATGCCCGAAGCCACGCAGGCTATCGGGAGAAAACCAGCGGCTACTTCGTAGTTCAGATTCATCAGACGGATTCATAGCCATCGGGCAATCAACATTCGGAAGTTAACAGTTCAGTCAGTCGGAACACACCGCGATGTACTTGGTGCAGGGGTTCCATTAAACCAATCAGGCGACGCCTTAAACCAGTGGCAAAACCATAGCAAATACCAAGGTTGCCAGGAACGACACCACACCCATGATCGTCAGCAGCACAGTGAAGGTCTTCAAGGTTTCTTTCTCGGTGAAGCCACTCATGCGGCTAATCACCCAGAAACCGCTATCGTTCATCCATGGCAGCGGCTTCGATCCACAGCCAATCGCCAGTGCCAGATAAACCGGATGAAATGGCAACCCCATCTGATTGGCTACGGGAACGACAATCCCGATGGCGGTAATCATTGCCACAGTACTCGAACCTTGAATCACGCGAATCGCTACCGTAATCAAGAAGGCGGTCACCAGCAGTCCAACGCCTCCCACCGAGGCAGGCAGCGCGTGGGCGATCGTCTCTCCGACATTCGTTTGCCGAATCATTTCACCAAAGGCTCCACCAGCACAAGTGATCAGGACGACCACCCCACCTTCACTCAACGCCTTTTGCACCGAACCTGCCAGGCCGGCCCAAGTCATCGCGGGACGGGTAATCAAGATCAACAGCGCTAGTATGGCACCAAGCGACAAGGCAATGTTCTTATCGCCCAGAAAAGAAACCGTGCTATCCCAAATTTCGCCTAGCGGTCCGTCTGGGCCGCCTCCCATAGTCTGGTGAAAGGTCTTCAAACCCAAAAGTAAAACAGGAACGATCACTGGCAAAATCGAGAACCAGAAACCGGGCATGTTTTGGTTGATTGCGTCCGGCGAGGAAATCGAGTCGGTCGAAGTCGAAGCTTCCACCCGAAGCGGAATTTGCCAGGTACGATTCGCCCACAACATATAAAAGTAACCGGCAATCACGCCCCAGATCCCGACACCAATGCCACCGATCACCATTGCACCGATGCTGACGTTCAGTTCTGCCGCGACGAATAATGGTCCTGGAGTTGGTGGAACCAGCGAGTGGGCAAGCGAACCACCGACGATAATCGACAGGACGTATTTCAAATAGTCTTTGCCAGTACGACGGGCCATTGCCTGCGCCAAGGGAAGCATCAGGAAGAAGACCGTATCGAAGAACACAGGAATCGCGAGAACGAAGCTGCTGATCACAAAAGCAAGTGTCGTCCAGCGTTCGCCGAGTGCGTTGCGAATTCCGGTCACAATTCGCTCCGCCGCACCACTGACCAGCAGACATTGGCCAATGATCGAGGCCATGGCGATCAAGATACCGATCTTCTCGAACGTCTTCCCGAGGGCTGCGGCAACGCGATTGATGGGGCTGCTGCCTGCTAACTGCTTCGCTTGCGTGTACTTGCTTTCAGGAACCAGTTGGCCGCCGGTCCACGAGTCGACAGAATCGGCCTGCGACAGCATGGCGATCGCAGTTCCATCCTCTTCTATGAAGGCATCAACCCAGACTAGTGTCGGCGGCACGCTCGCGGAAGCGTTTGGCACAACATAGAAAGCCCCCGGCTTTTTGGCGAGATCTTCCCCGACATCGCCCAACAAGAGTCTCTGCCCAGAGGCCTGGGTAATGGTCGCGGTAACGTGATTGAGAGCACTATCCGAAATCGAATGCGACGCAGTCACGGCCGCAACAACAAGTGCCCCGAAGAACAATGCCAGAAACGCATGCATCCGCAGGAATAGCACCCCACAGATCACGATCAGCATTCCCAAGACGATTGCGAACATATTGCGGAATGCCTACTTCAATCCAACCAGGTGGGAGAGCATGGAGAGTGACTTGGAGGACGCGGTGTTCATGGAGATTCGCGTCTTAAGGAAGGAGTGCCGGCCGAAGTCGTCGAGCGGCAAAGACGCGAAACGAATGCACTTGCGTGAGCGTTACCACCACAGAATCGTCTAGCATTCGTTTTTTGCTTATTTGCCGCTTTTTTGTACTTCTTAGGATGTTCAGAAGGTACCAGAAGTACAGGACGCGGGCAAATGGGGGACGAATTGGAGCACAACTCCCCTGAGAAGTTTTGCCGATTGAATCGGTTCCACAGACTGTCGCCCAATGGTCAGGCGTTACCGATCAATCGTTGCTGTAATGCCCCAAAAACATCGCCACCGCCGATTGGATGACGGTCTGCGTTTCTTCTTCGGAAGGGGTTGGATCTGAGGAAAGAACCTGCGGCCAGAACAGAAAGTTGCTAATCAGTCCGACGAACTGGGTAGCGGCCATGGAAGGTTCACATGGTTTGAGCCGCTGGCTGTTTACGGCAGCCTCGATCCAAGAAATGATGGCCTGTTCCAGCAGATTCTTCTCCCCCATCAGGCGTTGCGCAAGCTCCGGATTTTGGAGAAACCGGGGCAAGATCACTCGGGCCAGGTTCCTAAAATCGTCGGACGAAACGAGTTCGCCATACCGTCTTCCGATTTCTAGCAATTGTGCCTCGAGAGGACGTTCCAGCTCGAAGTCAAAGTGCTGCATACCCTCACATCGCTCGACCAGTCGATTGACGATCGCCTCGAACAGTACCTCTTTGCTCGGAAAGTGGTTGTAGACCGTACGCTTAGAAACGTTCGCCACTTCCGCGACGCGATCCATGCTGGTGTTGTCGAACCCCAAGGTCCGAAATTCCTGGATGGCGGCATCCAAAATCAGGTCGCGCTTCCCTCGTTTGCGTTCCGGCTGCGAATCCAAGGTGTGAAAATCTCCGGTTTACACCGATTAGTGTACTTTGTATGCTAATCGTATTACACTACACAGTGTAGTTTACGCTATTCGACTCTTCTCAGCGACCGACAACGCGAAATTTCTGGGGTAGCAAGGCATGAATACGTCTTCTTCTGGCAACAGTTCTCTGCAATTGATGGGACATCTCGTCCGGCGAGGCATTCCCTTGGTGCTTTTGGCAGCCGTATTGGTGACCGCTTACTACTACTTCGAGCACCAAGACCACGACGAACATCATAGCACAGCACCAGCGATGCCGACCGATCCGATTCCAGTATCGGTCTTTAGGCCGCAAGCCGAGACCATTCCTCTCGGTTCTCGATTCCTTGGCCAGACCGAGGCCTCTCAGGTAGTTGAAGTCCGAGCGCGCGTTGCTGGGCACATCGTGGAACGCAACTTCCAAGAAGGCGAACTCGTTCAGCAGGGAACAAAACTGTTTCAAATCGATCCGCGGCCCTTCCAAGTCGAGCTAGCGCAAGCACAGGCCAGCCTGGCACGTGCCGAGGCCGTCCTGAATCAGGCAGGCGTCTCGATGCGACGTCAAGAACAGCTCGAACAACGCCAGGCGACTTCGCAGCAAGCACTCGATACGGCTCAGTCCGACTACCAGGTCGCCCAGGCCGATGTCGAACTGCAGAAGGCTCGGATCGCGGCGGCGGAGCTAGAACTGCAATACAGCACGATCGAAGCTCCTGTGACTGGACGAATTGGCCAGGTCCTTACCGACGTTGGAAATTACATCAGTGCCGGGGGAACAGAACCATTGGTAACGATTCACAAGGTCGACCCGATCTATGTTCGTTTCCCAATTACCGAACACGAAATCCTTCGATTTCGTCGCCAGATTAGCGATGGAAACATTATCAGTCCCGCTGCCGAAGACTTGGAACTCGAAATTGCACTCTCCGACGGTGCGATCTATCCATATCGCGGTCGAATCAATTTCCAGGATGTGCAGATCGACCAGAATACCGGCACCATGGTCGTTCGTGGGACGGTCCCCAATGGCAACGGCGATCTGATGCCTGGGCAGTTTATCCATACCACGATCCACGGACCACAGCGAGTCAACGTGATCCGCATTCCTCAGACCGCTGTCCGTCAGACCCCCACCGGGGCGAGCGTTTACGTCGTCAACGACCAACAACAGGTCGAAACCCGGCCAGTCGAGTTGGGCGAATGGTCGGATGGTGGTAAGTGGATCATCGAGAGCGGTCTGACAGAAAGCGATCAGGTGATTATCGACCGTCTGATGATGATTCGTCCAGGTATGCCGGTCACGCCAAACCAAGGCTGATGCCAACCCTGGTTGACGCTCCCCTTCTCTTCCCGACTGCATTGCCGACTAACTCAGGGTATGGTGGTATGTTCTCTCGCTTCTTCATTGATCGCCCAGTCTTCTCGATTGTGTTGTCGCTACTAATCGTCATTGCAGGCGGGGTGGCTATCTTCGTCTTGCCGGTCGAGCGTTATCCCGAGATCACACCGCCCCAAGTTGTCATTACGGCGGTCTATCCTGGCGCCGACGCGCAGACGCTTGCCGAGTCGGTTGCGGCTCCGATCGAGCAACAACTCAGCGGGATCAAGCATCTGATCTACTTCAGCTCTCAGAACAGTAACGACGGAACCTGCAAGATTACCGTCACGTTCGAGATTGGCACCGACCAGGACATGGCAGCGGTGGAAGTTCAAAACCGTCTGGCGATCGCCCAGCCTAAGCTTCCCCAGGAAGTGGTCCGCAATGGCGTGACCGTGGTGAAGGCTTCCAGCAGTATCCTTGGCCTGGTTGCGCTCGAGTCGAGTGACGACAACATCAGCGACTTGTATCTGAGCAACTACGCGACGATCAATTTGCTCGATCGTATCAAGCGTGTTCCGGGAGTGGGTGACGCGACCGTTTTCGGGAATCGCGACTACTCGATGCGTATCTGGGTGAATCCAGACCGACTCGCGCTAAAGGGGATGACGGTTTCGGACGTCACAAACGCCTTACGCGATCAAAACGCAGTATTTCCTGCAGGTATGGTTGGTCAGCGGCCGACCGGCGACGAGGTCGAACTGACATTGCCGGTGCTCACCCGAGGACGTTTGAGCGAAGTCAGCGACTACGAGAACGTAATCCTGCGTGCCACTCCGGACGGCGCGATTGTGCGGTTGAAAGATGTGGCCCGGATCGAACTGGGTGCCCAAAACTATAACATGGTCAGCCGACTCAACGGCAAGCCCACGACGTTGATCATGATCAATCTACAAAGTGGTGCGAACGCATTGGCTACGATGGAGAGCGTCGAGGCCTCGATGGAGGAAGCGGCTCACGATTTCCCAGCCGGCATCACGTGGAGCGTCGCGTTTGAAACAACTTCGTTCGTGAGTGACTCTGTCGAGAAGGTGATTCATACACTGTTCGAGGCGGTGGTGCTCGTGATCATCGTGGTTTATCTATTCCTGCAGTCTTGGCGAGCCACGCTGATTCCGCTTTTGGCAGTTCCCGTCGCCGTGATCGGTACCTTCGCCGGGATGATTCTGCTTGGTTTCTCCATCAATACGCTGACTCTGTTCGGACTCGTCTTGGCGATCGGTATCGTGGTGGACGACGCCATCGTCGTGGTCGAAAACGTCGAGCGAATTATGCACGAGGACCACATAGGCGCAAGGCTGGCCACGATCAAGGCAATGGAACAAGTGACGGGGCCGGTGATTGCGATCGTGCTTGTGCTCTCAGCGGTATTCGTTCCGGTTACATTCCTGGGCGGGTTTACGGGGCAAATGTATCGCCAGTTTGCCGTGACCATCGCCTTATCCGTGGCAATTTCGGGTCTGGTCGCTTTGACCCTCAGCCCTGCTCTCGCTGCCTTGTTGCTTAAGGCAGACCACGGCAAGAAGAACATTCTCTTCCGGGCCTTCGACAAGGTATTCGACTGGATTACTTTCGGCTATGTCGGCGGTGTAAAGATCTCGATTCGCTTCGGGCTGGTTACATTGCTCTCGTTTGCCGCTCTTTGCTATGCAACCTATCGCCTGGCGGGAGTTGTTCCGGCAGGCTTTCTTCCGGACGAAGACCAAGGTTACGTGATTGGAGTGGTTATGCTGCCGGATGGAGCTTCGCTTGACAAAACGCAAAGTGTTATCGAACGCGGAGAGAAGTTCTTTGGCGAACACCCGGCCGTGGAAGGTGTGGTGAGCCTGATTGGCTATGACGTCCTGGGTGGTGGAGCGGCAAGTACGAATGCAGGGGTTCTTTTCGTTCGTTTGAAATCGTTCCATGATCGCGAAGAACCTCATCTCTCGGCCGAGGCATTGATTGCTGACTCGGCAAAGCTGACAGGATCGATCACGGATGGCTTGATTCTGACAATCAACCCGCCGCCGATTCAAGGGTTGGGACAACGAGCCGGTTTCACAATCGAAGTGCAACAGCGCGGTGGTGGAACCGTTAACGAGCTGGCTGAGGCAACGCAGAAGTTCCTTACCGCCGCCAACCAAAACCCTGAGCTGACCGGCCTTAATGCTACCTTACGGGTTACCTTGCCTCAGGTTTACGTCGACCTGAACCGAGAAAAGACGCGTATGATGGGCGTCCATCTAGCCGACGTGTTCGAGCCCATGCAGGCGTACTTTGGTTCGTTGTATGTAAATGACTTCAATCGTTTCGGTCGCATCTGGCGTGTTCAAGTTCAAGCGGAACCAGAGGTGCGTCGATCGCCGACTGATATCGAGAGAATCTATGTTCGAAACGACCTGGGCCAGATGGTTCCGCTGTCGGCGATTGTCGACACGAGCTTCCGAGCGGGTCCTAACCTGGTGAGCCGCTACAACGGATTCCCGGCTGTGGAAATCACTGGCGCTCCAGCCTTGGGTGTGAGTAGCGGTCAGGCCATGAATACCATTCGTCAACTTGCCGCCGATGAATTACCTCCTGGGTATGGCATTGAATGGAGTGGGGCTTCCTACCAGGAGATCAAAGCAGGCAACCAGGCCCCCATGGTGTTGGCATTCGGATTGCTGGTGGTGTTCCTAGTACTGGCAGCTCAGTACGAACGTTGGTCACTTCCACTGGGCGTGCTTTTAGCCGTGCCCTTGGCGGTACTCGGAGCTTTGATTGCCGTCTTCCTGCGTGGGTACACGCAGGACATCTACTTTCAGATCGGTCTGCTGACGCTGGTTGGATTGTCAGCAAAGAATGCGATTTTGATCGTGGAGTTCTGCGTTGCCCTTCGCAAGGACGGCATGGGAATTGTCGATGCCGCGGTCGAAGCAGCCAAGCTTCGCTTCCGACCAATCGTCATGACCTCCCTCGCGTTTATTCTCGGCGTCGTTCCGCTGGCAATCGCAACCGGTGCAGGTGCCGCCGGGCGAAGATCTCTTGGCACGGGGGTGGTTGGCGGAATGTTGTCAGCAACTTTCCTGGCAATCTTCTTCATCCCATTGTTTTACGTCGTCATTCAGAAGTCGGCCGAGTTCTTCTCCAGGAACAAGGCCGACGACAATGCAGCGGAACCGGTAACGGAGCACTAGCCGGTCACCAGGTGATTGGCAGATTGCTCTGGCCCACGCATCTTTCGCAGGTCGACGTCGTACAAACGCATGCTGGCGGATTCGAGGTAGACTCCGAACTCGCCCGAAGAGAAGGTCGAATCGGCCAGCGAGAGGATCACGCGACCGTCAACGGAAAGCTCCAGGTAATGGCCAAACGCGATCAAGCTAATCTCGGCTTGACCAGGGGTGGTGCTATGCCAGTTCCCACCTTGCAGTGCCCGGAACTGCATCATGTGCTCGCCACTGCCTGGCTCTCCGGTGTGCCAGGCACGAAGCTGAGCGACTCCTTTCAACAAGTCAAGCGACAAGTAGTAGCCGTCCTGGGTTTCGGGATCGACGCGGCAAATAATGCCACACTTGCCGAGACCATACAGATCGATCTTGGCACTGAATTTCGCCGATTCAATCGCCCCATCGAAGACGTACGCCTGGAAGCCCGCTTCACAACAGAGATCGAGGTTATTGCCATCGATCGAACAGGTTTGTTGACCAATGCCCCGCTGGAGCGGATGAACGCAGCGTGTATCGATCCGTTCGCCCAGCCATTGATCCAAACCCTCAAACGACTTGGCTCGCAGCATTCCTTCTTCTGAAAGCACCAGTCGCTTGGGAGGAGGCATCAGATTTCGGGAAGTTCGATCAAGCCCACCCAGCGTGAAGAAGTTCCAAAGCAGCCATCCCTTGTCATCGCGACAAACGCGAGCGGCATAGTTGCCTTGCGCCAGAAGCACATTATCGTAGTAGCTGCGCCACGGCTTGCCGATCTGGCTCGTGTGCCAATAACGAATCTTGGCATCTTCGCGAAGGCTGCCAATCAGGTAATATTCGTTGCGAATCTTAATGAGATTCGGCACTTCGATATCGTCGTACAGCCCTGGATGATGAAGTGGCGGCCGGGCCTCGAACTGCCCAGGACCGACTTCCTCCATCACGCCGACACATCCTCGGCGCACGATTGGGCCTTCTTTAGTTCGCGCGGCCATGATCAGCCAGCCACGCTCCCCTTCGTGATAGTAATAGGGATCACGGAAGCTAACCCAATGCCGACCTTCATCGAGTTTCGATTCGTAGTACTCGCCATCCGGTTCCAACGGAAAATGACTTTCCGAATCGAACGGAGCATGTCGACAACTGGTAGGTTGCTCTCGTGCCAACTCCCGAGCCTGAAGCACCTCGGGTGGGTCGTACGGGCCGCGTTCATCGGACCAATTCGCAGGCGTTTTCTCCCAATGATAAAGATCGTCGCTGACCGCCAGTCCGATCCTTTGAATATTTCCTTGTTCTCGACGCGAGAGACCAGTATAGAACATCCGCCATCGGCCAGGCACGAACGGATCGGGTGAGACCGCCATGGTCCACAACATCAAGTCGTCCCAAGATCCCGGATCGCCGATGAATAGCGCATTGTTGACTCGTCGCCAGTTGATGCCATCGGTGCTGACGGCATGGGCGATGAAGTCATGGTTGGGCAGCACGAGATGGAACAGGTGATATAGTCCTTCGTGATACACAACATCAACGTCGCCAATCGCTTTGCGGCTGCCTTCGGATTCAGTAAACACGGTGCTTTTGTCTTCTCTGCAGATGGTTCGTGGCGAGGGAGCCGGTTCCCCCTGATTCAGCTAAAAACCGCTGGCGCGAGTTGCCGCAGTATTCTGCTGCATGATAAACGAGAAGCGGTTGCGACCCAACCTCGGTTCAGAACGCCACTCACGTCGAGTTGCGGCTCCTCTACGCTTTAACCGCAAATAGGAGCCGATCTAACGGACTCCACCGATGATCGTCGCCACAAACATACCCGCGAAGCCACAACATCCCCTCGATTTTCCGCAGATAAAATCCTTTTGGCGTGCCATCACTAGAATCGAGCGGCCTGGAAAATACCGTGATTGCCCCTGCGGGAGCACAGTTCTGGGTTGGCGTCTGGCCGATTGCACCTTCTGCCTGATCGAGAAATTGCAGACGCCAAAACGGTCCGGTTTCGAGAGGACAGAAATCGAGTCCGACTTTCCGCATTTGCTCGCCAATCTCGCCGAGAGTTCCTCCATTGCCAAGACCTAATTCGGCAACCGATAGCTCAACGGTGGACAAAGAATAGATTGATCGGCTTGGAACGAACCGAGGATGCCGAAAGAGTTGCTCTCCGATCGGATTCAATTGGATATCCAGACTTCGCAACCTCTCCCGCAGCTCCGATTTCGACAGTCCACCCAATTCGAACCGTCGCAGGATGCCGGGGTTTTCAGGGTAGCATTGGAAAGGTTCGGTAGGCATAGTGACGGCGTAATGAAGTAGGCAGAAGGCAAAGGTTTATCATCGAGTATCACTGCACAATTGACAGAGCTCGATGATTCCGTGCCCCTGACTTTGGGTCAGGCATAGGAACATGATCATCGATCAGTTTCTCAGCCCGCTCGTAGCTGATCAAGAAGTGCATCCATTCGGACCAGGGAATCGGCAAGGTTGCTCTGGGCCCATTCAACGGCCATCCGGCCAGGCTTTGCTTAATCGCCCTCGCCACACCACAGTCAATGCTCTTCGGAACCGGACGTGCATTTTCGAGCGACACCAACATAGTCGACGGTTTCAAGTCGCGACGGACAGCGCCCTTTTGGGGGGCGAATGTCTGGCGAGGCAGCAGGAGATCGGTGTCACCGATGAGGTGTAAGCACCAACCCAGAAAGCAGCGGGAAGACTCGATATTACTTGGAACAATCGGCCGCAATTAGAAGTCATCCAGCAAAAAGAAAAGCCCTGCTCCCGTTGGTCCGGACCAGGGCTGAAATGGGATGTCTAGCGCGAGAAAAGCTATTTCCCAGCGGCGACCATTTCGAAGGCTGCCCCAACTGAAAAGTGAAACTCGAGCTCGCCAAACAATGGGCTCTCCGCCGTCACACCATCATTCGTCGAGGGCATGCCCATCCCACGGCCATAGGCGCCTGGGTAGCCGTAGTATTCATTCATCTCGGCTGATGCACCACGGACGTTCGACTCAAGATTGCTAAGGCGGGCCACCTTCATTCCGGCAGCGTTTGCCAATTCTTCGGCATTTGCTCGAGCCTTCTTGAAGGCGTCCTTCAGCCCCTGCTGACGATCTTCGTCCGCAAGTTGGCAGCGAAAGCTGAACTTCGGCGTGCCTGGCTCGACCTCTTCACTGGAACGCGAGCGGTACGAACTGTACCCCATCGCCTCGGCCTCCGCCATCATTTCCTGCTCGGCCAGATTCGGCTCTTCATCTTTAGTGCTGGCGATATCCGCGTCCTCGATCTTTTGCTTCAGATCACTGATTATCAGCAACAGTTCCGTCGGTGATCCTTCGGGGAGCAACCAACGGACTGTCAGCGTTGAACTCACGTTGACCGACTTCGGCAGCTTGAGTCCTTCCGGCATTTCCGATCCGCTGCGACGAATGTTTTCCTGGAACATCGCCTGCAACTCTTCCATCTTTTGGCTGGAACGATTGGATGTCGATGGCATGGTAAATTGCACCGACTCCATGTCGGCATCCAACGTCTTGAGCAAGCCTTCGGCAGTCTTCTTGCGGCTTTCGAGCTTGGCAACCGCTTCCTTCACCGACTTATCGCGTGCGAGAAACTCGATGGTCACGACCAGTTCCTGCGGCAACCGCTTGATCACGGATGTGCCATTGGATCGCAGCAACCGAGCCTCTTCACCGAATGTCGATTGCGGGCCACTAACCAATAATAAACAGGCCACCGTAGCGACTGCAGTTACCTTAAGAAATGCGGTTCTCATACTCGTCCTCTTGAAAAGTCGCCACCGCTATGCGGCCAGGCATATTGATCTTGGCTGGATGTTGTTCGTTGACCACGTTGGTGTGGCTTCGCTTCGTACTTAATGAAGTATGTTGTCGCCAAACTTGTCTCGCAGTTCTTTGCGTAACTGAAGCACTTCGTCGCCGCTCATGATGCGGATGGTCCAGTAGAACGGTCCGGCGTAGTATCCTTCGTGCTGCGAGGCGATTTCCCGCAGAGTTTCGATCTGATCGCCTGCGTTCAACTTCGCAATCGCCCGATAGACAAGCCGTTGGTAAGTCGAATCTTCGTGTGCCTCGTTTCTCCAGAATTCCAGCAACTCTGCCAGTCCCGCGTCATCGCCATGCATTGCCAGAGCATAGCCAGCCAGGGCGCGTACTTTTGCTTCCGAGTGTGTCAGCAGACCGCGAGCGGTTTCGGGATCAATTCCGTCGATCACCTTCGGAATGATCGGCCCAGGGCCTGAGCTTGACGATGAATAGAATTGCGAGGAATACGAACGATTGAAGTGGAGTTCATTCCGGACGGTTGAGAACTCATCATATTCATCCTCCAGAACTAGCGCGACCACCGCAATCGCCTGATGCTTGGGATTATCGCTCTGCAGTCCATCCTTCGCTAACGCAACGCGTTTGTCGCGTTCCGCATAAAGGAAGGCAATCTGATAGGCGTCGTCGCGGAGTTCTTGCGTCTGGTACTCGTCGGCGTAAATCTCTTTCGCCAGGCTGGTAGCCATCGTCGGATCGGCATTACTAATCTGAAAAAGGGCAATCAAGGTTTCCCACTCGTTCCCCGTTTGCAGATGCAACTTGGCGTTCTCGATCACCTGATCCCTGATCGCTGGATTGTCATCGCTGTCTTTGTCGAACCGCCAGTACCACTCGCCGGTCAGCGCCGCCCCAATCGCACGCGAGATATTCCCAGCGAGTCTTGAATTAAAGTCTTTGTGGGCGACAATCTCCCAAAGTCGTTCCGCACCGCGAGGTTCCAACGGTTCGGTGAATGCCTGAAAGAGTTGACGTGACTGATCATGCTGTAACGCCATGGGCAAGAGCCAGTTGAATTTCTCGAGGCGTTGTTCCCACGGTAACCATGGCAATATGGCCGCTGCATTTCCCGCGAGCGACGGCCGCGATTGCACTGCCTCTTCGATGACGGGCAAAGTCTCGTCTTTATGACCCATCACTAACAGATTGCTGGCTGCCAGCAGACGCGTCGCTGGGTCTTCGCTCGTCATCATTTCCTTCAACTGTGGAACCAGCGTCTGCTGCGCGTTGGGCCAAGGCAGCGTCACATTGATTTCGGCCACCATCTCATCCCATGGCTTTGGCTTTTCCGCAGGCTTCTTTTCTTCCTCCGGCTTCTCCGCAGAAAAGATCTTGCGAATGGCACCAAATGGGTCTCCGAACGGATCGTTCCCTGGCGAACTGTCAAGCTCCAACCCATCGGATAGACGTGGACCAGAACCTTCAACCAACCATCGCTTCTTGCTTTCGAGTTGATCGTGGAATGTTCCAAATAAAACCGTGGCTGCCGCCACGCGTACCCGTTCTTCGGGATCGTTGAGCATGTCCTCGACCCACTCGGAAGGCGGATGCTCGCTGGCACGCGAGATCCCTTCGATGCCACTTATTCGAAGCGTGGCACTGTCGTGCTTCAAAAGCATGAAGAGCCGATCCTGGACTGCGGTCATTTCCGCCGTGGAATACGACATGCTTTTGATCACCTCCGGGGCAACTTCGGGATGTTGCTCTAAGGCGGAAAAGAATGGCTCGACGGCCGGTTCTTTGAGTCGTTTTGCTAAGGCGGAGGCGACCCGGCTGAATACAAAGCCATCCTCATCATCGAGCCGCGACAATAGCTGCTCTTCGACCTGGCCGACCAGCATCTCGTTCTGACTAAATTCACTGTCGTTCATAAACTCTCGAATCGCATCGGCAGCCTCAGCGCGAACTTGCCATTGATCATGCGAAAGAAGCGGCAGCACCGCCTGACTACTCGCTTCCGTCGGAATTTCGCGGAAGTACCGCAGCGCATGGACGAGCAAGTCAGGATCGGTCTCAGACTTCACGTACTCAGCAACTTGCGGCAACAGCTTCGGCGATGCTTGTTCGGCAAGCTGCTTAAGCACTGCTGCCCGCACGTTCGGCTCGGGATCGGAAAGCAGCTTGACCAGTGTCTGAGTCGCGGCTTCACCACCGACGGTTTGCAAACCCTTAAGGGCCAGTTCTCGAATCAGCGAATCGCGATCGCTGAACAGTTCCAGAAACAGTGCCTGGTCACCGGCGGAAGGCAGGCTGATCAGTTGTTCGGCTGCCTGGCGACGGGTCGGCACGTCACTTGATGCCAGGCGTGCGAGTCCGCCAGGAAATCGCAGCACCAGCGAATCGTTCGCGACGAGGCGATATCGTAGGGCGCGGAGCTTCATCCGCGCATCGTCCGTCTCGGCATCTTCCAGTCGCCGATAGACCTCCGGCAACAACGCATCCGCATGACGCGATAGCCGGGCAGCGATTGCTTCGCCTTCCAGCAGGTCGACCTTCAGCAAACGATCGATTTGCGTCTTGGCTTCGGCAAGCTGTTCATCTGAGAGCCCGCTGTCCCTGCCATTTGGATCGATCTTTAATTCGGAACTCCACTCCCGTAGCGATTGAATCAGGGTCTCGTCAATCGATTCAGGTTGCCATGGATCGATACCACTGACTGGGGCATCCCATTGCTGCAACACCTCGAGCGTGGCCAATCGCATCGAGAGATCACCGTCGGCGAAAGCATCGACAAGGGGTCCGCTGGCAAGTTGAGGCACCAACGCCAATCGGCTGATCGCTGCCTCACGACGGAGGGCATCTCGCTGATCAAGCTGTTGAATCAACTTTAAAACGGTCGTGGTGTCTGGTTCGTTGCGATCGAGCAAAATACGATCGGCTTCTTCTGCTGCCGTTTGACGATGTTCCTCGAGCCACTCCGCGAGCTCCGCCACTTCCAGGTATCCGTCATGCTTGGCGATGGACGTGCCAGACTTCGACAGAATCCTTAGGGCAGGAATCACCGTGACGCCAAGTTGCTGAGCAGTGGCTGGCAACTGGTCGACGTCGAATTCAACCAGCGTCCATTTCTTCAGGGCAGTCGGCAGTGGCTCCTTTTGTAGCTCCTGTTTCAGCAGCGTACACCAGGGGCAATTTTCTCCCCCCGCGATGATCAGAAGCGGATGATCTTCCTGCTGTGCCAACTGTAGAACGCCAGCGAGCCCGCCCGTTTCCTCACGCATCTGGTGCGGGACAACTTTGATCTCAGGTGGAGTCTTCTGTTCAGCGGGCTTCTGGCCGGAATCTTCTACTGGCAATTCATGGGCTGGTGTTTTGCTGGATGGGTCGTCAGAGAGCGCATCTTCCACCATCTGTTCCACTGATCCGCCCAGCGAATCGATCAATTGTTGATCGAGCGAAGGAGGAGACTCTTGCGCCCGCAAGTTCGGCGACGCCACGCCGACGCCCCCCATTAGGCATGCCATAGCGATCCAGAGGTAAGACCGCCCGAGTTTTGAGCCGATTCTCATCATCCGGAACTCCCTTTTCCATGTTCGATTTGCTCCCAGTAGGTCTGGTAGTCGAACTCTGGACTGTTCTCGTGGTCGTGGCAGCGCACGCAGGTCACCTTCGCATTCCCGAAATAGGCCGTTCGAATCGAAGGATCATTGCGATGCGCGTCGGAAGGTCCATGACAGCTTTCGCACGATACATCAACGCGATCGGAAGATTGTTTGCGTGACACGAATCCACCCTCAACGCCATATCCGGTGACGTGACATTGCTGGCAATACGGGTCGACATCCGACTTTTGATCGACCAACGTCTTCCAGGCATGCGCATGGGCAGACTGAGACCACAACTGATAGTCTTCTTCATGACAACTTTGACAGGTCGTATGACCCGCGATCGTCCCGCTCGGGCTGCTTTGAAATAACGTCTGGTCCGAGAACGAGGTTTCGCTGGCGGAAAAGTCTCGCTGGGCGAGCCGCTGATAGAACGCTTCGAGATTCGCGATTTGTTCTGGATCTTCGGGAAGATCCGCAGCCATCTCAACCGCCTTGCCAACGACCGATGCGTCTCCGTTCGCTGGGAAATCTAGCTGGACCAGAAACTTGCCTTTGTTGGTGGCGGCCCCGATCCAGGTTGCCCCCACTTTTCGAGGGACGATCGCCTGGCCGGTAGGTCCACCAATCACAGCATCGAGCTCTGGCAATTGTTTCGCCAGCGTAACCAGTTCTTCTTCCGCTGCATAAGCCAGTAGAATCGCGAAATCGTAGTCATCGCCTCGTTTGACCTTTGCCAGAACTCCAAGCACGGCGTCGCGTGCTGGTTCGTGACCGCTTTTAGCCGAACCATCGGCATTCGACAGCACCCCGATGACAAGAATGCGTTTCCCGGCGGCTTTCAGTATTTGATAGCGATCGGACGAAAGCAGGTCGGCTGTCACGTTTGCCGAGTGCAGTCCTGGGAAGGCGTTGCCTTCGTTTGGCGTCGAATTTGCCAGGAAAGCAACTTCGGAAGCACCAACATTGTGGAACTTCACCCCCATGGCCTGTTCCCCGGCCAAAATTGCCTCGAACTTGGCGAAGTCGTACGGAGAGGTTCCACTGCCAGCACCTCCGCAGTCGAGATAAACAACCTCGCGATCTTCGCTCAATTGCCGTAGGTAGCCACCCCGCCGCAGGAGACCTCCTGACTGGTTGCTAGTACATCCGCACGGGACAATCCAGCCAGCGGTATCGCCACTGACCACAATCGAAAGAGGCTTGGTCGATTCTGGCTTCGCAGGCGAGCAACCCACCATCAACAAAGCGCACGCCGCGGCCGAGCCAAGTGGCAGGCGTTGCGGAAGCTTCATTTGGTTGAGGAGGTTTCGCATGGATCGCATTTCAAGACACTAATAGGTCAAAGCGTAAGCCAGGATATTGACGTTGATTTCCTCGGCGTTGGTGATTTCGTTTCCACCGCAGCAGCAGCAGCCTTGGGTATGCTTGGTGTCGTTCAGGCCATCGTTAGAGAAGATGACGCCGATACGCCCACCAATGCTGACCCCTTCTATCGGACGTGGGTCGGCATGCCAGCCTTTCAGTGTTTCGATATCATTGACGGTGTGAAAGATCGGATGCTCCATGTCGAGTGCGGTCAGCGGGTGATCAGGGAAGATAGCTTCCATCTCGGCGCGAAACGCTTTGTTCCATTCTTCCGAAGAACAACCAGCGGATGCCAACAGAAAGCCACCTCGCTCGACGTATCGTCGCAGGCTTTGGCGTTCCGATTCCGGCAACTCAAACGTGCCTTCGCCGGTCATAATTACCATTGGAAAGTCATACAGGTCTTCACTGGCCAGCTTCACGGCGTGGAATCGACGACTGGTGCTAATCGACGTTTCTTGCTCGGCGCGGACCAGAAAGTGATCGGAGAAGCACTTGCTGCTTTTGACGCCTGCGTAAACAAGGTTGGCAACCTGAACGATGCTCTCCCCTTCTCCTCCGCTTTGAGCGGAATCTGGAACCGGAGCAATCGTTCCGGCAGCATCGTTCTCGACGGCCATCGCATTGGGAACCATGGCAATGGCTGCCGAAATGGCAACGATCCCTAGCCAGGATAATTCAGACTTCATCGTTAAGGATCCTCATTCATGAAATCGGAAGACTCGGCTTCTTCCGTAATACGACGAAAATATTGTGCTACCCGTTCGCGATAGCGAAGTGGGACATTACTTAGCCCTGCCCCGGAAGTTCCCCCAGGCGTCATGAGATCGAGCATGGATGGCTGGTCCGGGTTGACTCCTTCGGCTCCGACCGCCAGGGCCTGACTGTCGCGCTCTTCGTCTGAGCCACCACCAGTTTCGGCGAACATACCTTCCATGCTGCCAAACAATCCCATCTTGTCACTACGTCCCGAACTGTATCCGCGGCCGTTTCCACCTAGCCCCATTTCCCCCAGTAGCTGGGATGCCGTCTTTCCCAGTCCTGGACCAAGGCCGGGGATTGCGACGAGCAACTGCTGCGTCATCTGATTCATAGCATCGTTCTCTTCGGCAAACTGCGACAACTTATCGGCGGCCTCACGGGCATGTTCGTGACCATCGGTGCCTGAGAATCGGGACAAGCCATCTTCCGCCGCCGACATCTCTTCCCCGGCGCCACTCGAACGCAGGGCCTCCACCAGTTTTTTACCTGCCTGCCGAATCTTTTCTGCGTCGTCGCCAGGGGGAAGCAGCAGCATGCCTTCTTCCAGTTTGTCGGCGACTTCCTGTAACTCGTTGCGGATGGCCTTCTGCTCTTCCTGCAAGTCGCGCATTCGCGCCTTCAGATCAGGATCGTCCTCACCATCTTTACCCCGTAATGCCTTCAACCGATCCGCCAGATCGTTCTGGGCTTTCACGAGTTGCTTCAGCCGATTTTGAGCGATCAGTAGCGGCATGATTTGTTCGAGTTGCTCGAGTGGCATCATCGCCGATTCGCCGTATAAGTCACTTTGTTGCTGGAGCCCCTCCATCATTTCGCCAAGTTGTTGACTCAACTGGCTGTAATCTCCCATGCCTTCCAGACGCATCAATTGCCGTTCCAGTTTCTCGGCCGCTTCTTCCAATTGCTTGGCCAATTGTTCGAGATGCTTCGAGAGCTGTTGGTCTGAATCGTATGGCAATTGCCGAGAGGCAGCCTTGGCGAGTGACTGGGCATTCTTTCGCATCTCGTCGGCAAGATTCTGAACGGCTTCCTTGTCCTTTTTCTTGACGAGCCCCTTCTTCTGCTCGTTTTCCTTTTGTAACTGCTTTGCTTTCTGCTGCAGTGCCGACAACATCCGTTGGGCCTGTCGATATTTCGACATCAGGACATTCAGTCCTTCACGAGCCCGCAGCATCTTTTCGTACTCTTCCTGCGAAATGATGTGGACAATCGCGACCGGTGTTTCCGCTCCCTGGGCCAGCCCAGGATGATTGTCTTCTACGCGAGCGAACAACTTGATCTGGTCGCCCGGCTGAAGTCCGTAGGAGGCCAATGGTAAGTAAATGGACTGCTGGACTCGGCGCGGTGCGGGTTCAGGCAACTCAACTTCTAAAGGCAATGGCCGGGACCCATTCAAACTGCGATAGATGGCAACTCTTGCCAACCCGTAGTCGTCTTCCCCATCGACTTCGACCGGAAGGTTAGCATTGGGGGTCGCCATCGAAACACGATTCGGTTTCATGAGCCGGACGAATGGCGTCTGATCGTTTACGATGGTAATCATTCCTGTGGCAGACTCTTGCGATTCCTGGGCATCGATGTCGATTACATGCAGCTCAAACTTGCCGGAGGACTGAAGCGTAAGTTCTCCAACAACCTTCTCGGGGCCTTCTTTGCTGGGGATCAGGTCGACTTGTCGGACCGTGGCTCCCTCGGTCACCATGATCGATCCGCCAGAGAGGGGACGCCGACTGCTCGCGGCAAAACGCACCTTCGTCCCTGGCAATCCCGCGAGGCCGGACTGCGGCAAAAGTCCCTGGTAACCACCAATTCCATTCGCATAGTCTGGCGGGATCACTTCTACGGTGACCTTTTCAATCGTCGGCACCGTCACAATGTGGATCTGATGCCTGGCACTACGAGCCTGAAACGCGCGTACGTAGTATTCTGTGGGTGCGTCCAACTGCATCAGCACGGCTCGCCAGCGATTGTCGCGATCGAAGAACATCGGAACGACTTCTTCCTTTTCATCGCGGACCAAAACCAACTGAACGTCTTCCAGCGGTTGATCGGTCGGTTCAACAAAGATATCGAGCGAGTCGCCATAACGAACGGAAACATCCCCAGGCACAACCGTTAGCTCCAGCCAACTGGCCGGGACCGTATCGCTCCACGGAAATGCGAATCGTTTCCACTGGGTCTGCATTGTTTCCGGGAAAGCGGCAGCCATCAGAAGCACGACCAGAGCCAGTCCGCCAAAACCACACCACGGCCGGAGCAGTGGTCGACTTGAAACAGCAACTGCGGGATCGACCCGTTCCGAATCCAGGCCTGCTCGAGCGATCGCAAGTTGTGCCAGGCCGGTCGAGTTGTCTGATGTCGCAGCAATACCGTTTGCCAGCAGATCCCACCCTGTAACGATGGTTCCACGAGCGTCAGCCGTATCGTCAATCAACCGGGCCACGTTCGGTTTGGCAAAGCCGTTCAGTCGGCGGAACGCCAGCACGAAGACGACGCCAAGACTTGCTCCAAACACCACGTAGGGTACCGCGGCCCGCGTTGCTGCAGGTAGTTCGAAGGCGAGATCGAGCCAGAACGCGATAAAACTACCGCCGAGTAGCGTTAGTAGTCCCCAACCGATCGCTACCAGCAGCCATACCTGTTGGTAGCGAAACAAAACCTGATCGAGCTTCGCGTTCAGCGACGCTGCACTACGGTCAGGTGATGGTTGGATTGGCGAGTTCATACACTTTTTCCGTTGATCTCGTTACACAAGGCTGGCCCAGCGGCGGACTACCCAGGTGGTGCCCCACAAACCGAGCGTACCAAGCAATACCCACCACCGGTCCCACGCGGACGTGCGAATCATTCGGTCTGGTCGGCTTTGTTGTCGATGTTCTTCGAACAGATGGTCGAGTTCCAACGCCATTTCGGTTGGATCGGTCTTCTCTAGAACGGACGCCCCGCTTTGCTCCGCCAGGTCTTGAAGCATCTTCGGCCGAGCCACAACATCGAGTCGCTCCCTTAGATTCGCGGTGACGTCAAACGAAGTTTCCGCAATGGCGTCTTTGTCTTCCGTGCGGAACACCTGGGCGCTGTAATTCCCTGGAGGTAACTTGCCGAAGTTAACACGGTAGACACCGTTGGCATCCTGGCTAACCGGGGCAAACGAACGCCCCGCATCGATACCGCCGCCAGTCAGGTGAACAACGGGAGGCTTGTCCCACTGCTCTTCGCGTAGTAATAGCGTCGCCGCCGCAGTTTGGTTGGAACTTACCGTAACGCTATCGGTTCGCAAGGCGACCTCTTCGTGCGGCAACAGTCCCACATGAGAAACCAGCCATCGCACCAGACTTCGCCAGAGCATGGCGTAGATCTCGTCGTGCGATTGATGTTCTGGGGGCAGAAACGCCCAACGCCACATGCCAGAACCTTCCAGCACAACGACCCTGCCACGTCCGGTTGGGCGAAATGTGATCAACGGAACTGCCTGGTCGCTACTGGCCCCCTCCGCCAAGATGGTTGTCAGTGGCTTGACCTGATCAGGCCTTGCCGAAAGAGCCAACGAGGGCAACAGTTCCAATTGACCGCTCACATCGGGTAACCACTGAGCAGCCTGGCCGGCGTCGGTCAAGCTCATTCGCGTATGCGTTTCGCCTGAGTTATCCCAATCGATCGGCATCAAACGCTCCCAGCTCTTGGGTCAATTGCGAAGCAGGCGACCCCCGGAAGCAGACGAGCGAACCTTCACTACTCGACACCCATGACTTGAGCTGTCGCAAAGTCTTGTCATTCAGATACGCTTCGGTATTGCGCCCGAGAATGATGATCTGAAACTGCGAGAGAAACTCGCCGTCAGCTAGGACGTCGGGTGCTTCGCGATGAATCTTCCACTCGTTCTGAGGAACCGAGGTCGCTTTGTCGACCGATTCGCTCTCTGAGGTAGATCCCTCTTCGGCGCGTTTCGCTGGCTCAAGTTGACGCTGCAGAAATCTGCCAGGCGCCATTTGAACGACACTCGTCAGCGCCACGGAAGGATCATTCGCAAGCGTTCGAATCAGAAATTTCGTATCCCAATATGGCTTCCCTTCTAGAAGCAAAACCGCAACTGGCTGGTCGATGACCCGCAGCAGGACGGTCGCAGAGTTGTTCAGCTCGGTTACCTCGCCGTCGATCGAAGCAGCCGAAAGCTGATACCGAAAGAGCCCACTTGCATCGGGCTCGACGTAGAAGGTTTCTTCAGCCGGTGTGTGTGGCAGCAAATTAACGACCCGCTCTTCGATCGTTTCGCTATCTGCCTTTAACGTGACTGATACTTTTTGTGTCTCGGGGAAACTGTGTGCTAAACGGAGCGTGATAGGGACCCGTTGGTTCGAGAACGCCAGCTGCTGTGATTGCGGCAACGAAACCTGCAAATCGCGCACGCCTTGCTGGGTACCCAATGGTCGAACGAAAAGAGGCGTGCTGAGTGCGTTCGCCCGCTGGGCCGTCTTCTGTAACGCGATCGTGTTTGTCGAAGAGGTATCGATTCCGTCGCTCAGCACCAGCACCGCTTGCCCTGGCGGTCGATCTTCACCTAATACCTTTTCGATACTAGCTGCGAAGTTCGTTTCTCCACCGTCGGCTTCCAGTTGATCAATTGTGGATGGCTCGAAACTGTGGCTCGTTTCCGAGAATGCCCGAAAACGGAGCTCATACTTCTCGCCAAGCTGTTCCTGGATGGCCTTCGCGGCATGCCTGGCCACGTCAATTCGTGAATAGCCGAGCCCATTCCCATCGACCGTTCCCATGCTGGCGGACTGATCGACCAGTACCGTTAGCAACGGCTTACCAGGAGGAGGTGGTGTCCGTTGAATCCAGATGGGGTTCAGTAATAACAGCAATGGCAAGACGAGGCACACCGTCATTAGCCCGAGCACTTTCGTGCGGCGTGTTCCGGTGAGTCTGTCCTGACTTCGAATCGCGTAGACCACCAGCAGCGCAGCGGCAGCTATGGCCAGCGGCAGCCACAGGGCGAGCGGGATGTGAGGATCAAAGCGAATCACAAATTACCTACGAGAAGTTGAACAACGATTACGTTCGATAAGCCATCAAGGCGGCCAGTTCCCCAAACATGCATAACACCACTCCGACGACAAACCATTGCCAAAGATTCTGGTCTGGGTTTGCTATTCCTCCGGTCGCTTGAAATCGAACGGTGTAGCCTGCCGCAAGCCGATCTTTGACGACCTCAGCGGAAAGGGTTTCCAGGTCGGACTCCTCTGGCGGTAAGGCGACTGCCGCGGCAAACAGCGTGTTTCTATCTTCCTCGATTCGATAAACACCGGGCCGATCGGGGGAGGACCACTGCCAAACGACGGCACCACCTTCGTCTACCAGCTTGCCGGCGGTGTCGGTCCAATGTGCTGAATTCTCGCCGGAATCACTCGTGGCGATCGCCAAAGAATCTGCCGCCGCCGATGTTTCAATGCGCGCCACAATCGGCTCGCCGCAGAGGAATGTTCCCGAGTTGTCATCTGACTCCAAAAGCTCTTGAACCAACTCGTCCATCAATGGGACCAGAGCCCCGGTCTTCCACATGTTCGAAGCCGCCAAATCGGCGTTCAGGACGGCAAGTGTTCCACCAGAACTTGAACGGGCAACCACGATCGCCGGAGTTCCGTCGTTGAGGGTGGCGCGAATGCGATCATCACTTGTTGCCGCAGTCGCAGTTCCCGCTTCGATACTAAGCCCTCCACTGAATCGCAAAGGTTCGGCCAACGCAGTTAAACTATCGCCAAAACTTGCCAGCGGAGGCTTGGGATTCTCAAGTGAAACCAGGTGTAAGTCAGAACGTGATGTTCCGACCCGTGGGGGAGCAAAACGAATTGGCAATTCCACGGCGGCCATTTCTGCGAGTTGATCAAGATTCGCGGCATCTATTGATTCGCTGGTAACATATAGCACCGACTTACCACGCCGAATTTGCTGCGCTAGCATGCCGAGATGCTCAGGTGATAATCGCCCTGCCGCATTGACCGCGATCAAGTCGGCACCGGCGAACGATTGATTGTCGAGAAGTTCCGGTCGCACCATGCGAAACCGATCGGAAGCGGAATCTGTCGTCAGCTCAGGCACGAGCGCACATGCCAGAATCCGACTCGACTCGATCCCAGGTCGATTACCTTGCGAACTGACCATCACATACTGCGGCCGGCCCCGGAGTTGGGCAACGATCGGTCGCCAGTTATCCGCTGCGACGGCATCACTTGTTTCTAAGAGGCGAACTTGCCCCGATTGCCATCCCTGGCCGGATGTCGGAATCTCTTGGGTCAACAAGGTTACCTGTCGCGGTGCACAGCTGGCTTCCAGCCGGTGAACCGACTCGCCGATGTTCGCTTCTACCGTGACGTTCCGGCTGTTCCCGCTAAAGTTGCCTACCCGAACCTCCAACTGCATTCGATCCTGCTGGGCACCAACCGGTTGGCACGTTGCACTCACGATTGCCATATTATCGGGCGCCGTTTCCGGAGCAGTCGATTCGAGCTGGATCTCGGTGTTTGCCGGAAGTACGTCAAACTTTGCTGCCCCCCAACCGCTACGCTGAAAATCGGAGATGACGATCAATTCGCGGCGGCGGGTGTCGTTTTCGCCAGTCGAGGCCAATTGTCGTGCGGCGAGTTCAAGGGCTGCGTCGACATCCATTCGTTCGGGAAGGACCTCCGCGCGAGCAACTTCTTCCCGCAGCGACTCAAAATTAGTCGACACGTTGTCGAATACAGCGGCAGGACGGGCACCTGCCACAATCAAATTGGTTTTCAGCCCAGGTCGATACTGCAGATAACGACTCGCAAAGCTGCGTGCCCGTTGAATCCCAGGTGTCGTTCCATCGGATGCAGCCATGCTTTGACTGACATCGAGCACCACGATTCGGATCGCGTCTCCTTCATCCTGAGTAAGGTTTGTTGGACTGGTCCACTGGGGACCTGCGAACGCGGCGGCAAGTAGCAAGATGGCCAGGCAGCGTAATGCCAGGATGATCCAGTCACGCAGACGATCGACGGCACTTCGCTGCTGAATCGCCTCTCGCACGAAACGAAGCGTCGACAGAGGCATCTTCACGGGCCGAGGACGTGTCAGCCAATGAATCAACACCGGTGCCGTCGCGGCAGCGATGCCAAGGCCGAAAATCCAGGGTGCCGAAAACGTCATGTGAAAGTACCGAGCTGTCGAATCAATTGAAAACGGGAAGCGTCAGCCAGAGCGTTCTACCAGGAAGCTACCAAGGGCTTGCAGGTAAGGAACTGAAGTCGATAGTCGCCGGTAATCACACCCAGCGGCGAGTGCCATTTGCCGGACCATTGCCGTATGAGCCGAAAACTTTTCTGCGTACTGAGTGCGAATCTCGTCGGGCGAGCAGTTCAGCACGCCGTCGTTCTCCATACCAATAAATCGAAAGGCGGTTCCACGCGGCAACGATTCTTCCTCAGGATGAACCAAGTGCAACGCCAGCACTTCCAGGCCCCTATGCCGAAACAACCGGAGCGCTGCAAAGGTTTCGTCCAAGTCTTCCATCAGAAAGTCAGTAAAGTACAGCAGCACGCCACGACGGGTCGTTTGTTCAAACAAAAACCGCAATCCACCAGCCGCATTGGCGGTCGGGGTGGTTTTGATCTCTTCAATCTGTTGCATCACCCGGGTCACGTGGAGTGAAGTACTCCCCGGCGGCATGTGGTCAGCCAGTTTCTCGGTTAAAAGTGCTAACCCAACCTGATCCTGGCCCAGGCTGATGACGTATGCCAACGCGGTTGCCAGGTACTGGGCATATTCCAGCTTCGATCCACCACGTGTCCGACTGCCTGCGAACGCCATGCTCTCGCTGCCATCGATTGCCAGCGTGCAGACCAGGTTCGTTTCTTCCTGATGAAGTCGGACGAAGCTCTTTCCCGTCCGCGCGAGCAGTTTCCAATCGAGCCGCCGTAAATCTTCACCACCAGAGTACTCACGGAAATCAACGAACTCGCCAGCGCCGCCCTGCTGGCGGCTTTGATGCCGCCCGCTGTACGAGCCTTCAACTCGATGTGCGGTTGTGAACCGCATATGAGCGAGGCCGGCAAGCGCCTGCTGCTCGAAGAATCTCGATCCCCGTGCGACACTGGCCATTACGCGTCTTTCAGCATCGAGCGAATAACTTGTTCGGCCGTCACGCTGTCTCCAATCGCCCGGTGATTCAGGATCACGCGATGACGCAGGATCGGAAGCGCGACACTCTTCACGTCTTCTTCGGTCGGCGCGGTCCGCCCATCGAGTAGGGCTGTTGCTTTTGCGGCGAGAACCAGGTTTTGCGAGCCGCGCGGGCCAGCACCCCAGGCAACGTAATCCCGGACCATCGTGTGAGCTCGTTCATCTTCGGGACGGCTGCTACCGCATAAGCGGACTGCATACGACGCCACCGTGCGTGGTACCGGAACCGATAGCACCAAGTCACACAATTCGAGGAACTCTTCCTGACTCAGCGCGGCAGTTGGAAGCTCGACGCGGCCTGAAGTAGTTCGCAGAACGATCGCTTCTTCCTGCTCCGGCGAAGGATAACCGAAGCGAATCTCCATCATGAAGCGGTCCAACTGCGCTTCGGGCAGTGGATAGGTTCCTTCCTGTTCAATGGGGTTTTGCGTGGCGACTACCAGAAACGGCGCAGGCAGCGGATACGTTTGGCCGCCAACCGACACGTGATGCTCGGCCATCGCTTCGAGCAGCGCCGACTGGGTCTTCGGGGCGGCGCGGTTAATTTCGTCGGCCAGTACCAGGTTCGCGAAGATCGGACCACGACGAAACACCATCGATGGTCCTCCGTTTTCCTCGCCACGTCCCAGTAGTTCGTATCCCGTTACGTCCGCCGGCATCAAGTCGGGCGTGAACTGAATTCGGGAGAAGTTCCAACCAAAGGCCGAAGCCAGGGTCTTCACCATCAACGTCTTGGCCAGTCCCGGCACACCCACGAGAAGCGCATGGGAGCCAGTGAGGGCACAAACCAAAAGCTGGTCGATCGAGGCGTCCTGGCCTACGACCACCTGATGCAAACTTTCGCGAATCGATTGAACGCGCTGCGAGAACTCGCTGAGCTTCTCTTGTGCCATCGCAACGGCAGACGCCGTGGCTTCACTCATAGAATTGCCTCACTCAAACGGGCGAAGAGGAGTAGTTTGCCCGTGCTGGTAGCGGAATATTGGAAAGGATTTCGTCCGATGTCTTGCAAAGTCCTGGACTTCATCGCACGCGTCTGGCGACCCAGGACGAGCGAAAAGACAAGGAAAGCGATAGAGACCCTGACTGGTGGAATGGTATCACGCGAGAGAGGGTCTCGCAATTATTTCGTAGCCTAACGAGACATATTTCCTGAAGGCTCAGATTTCCGCCAAATTCGCTTGAAATTCGTGACATGAAAACAGAAACGCACGAATTGTTCCTTGAACGCCGTTCATCACTTCACTAACGAAAAAAGCCGCTGGCTCCCAACGAGGAAGCCGGCGGCTTGAAGGTTTGTCTCAGGTTTGCTCGTGGCGGTTTAGTCTTCGCTTGGGAGCTTGGCGTTGTGATAGACGGTCTGGACGTCTTCGCAGTCGTGCAGCATGTCCATGAACTTCTCGAACTGGGCAGCGTCATCGCCCGAGAGTTCCGTCGTCGATTGTGGCACGAAAGCGATTTCCTGCACTTCCAGTTCGATATCTGGGTTCATCTCTAGCAGGGCCTGCTTCGCTTTGAAGAAGTCGCTGGAAGCCGCGAAAACGGTCAGGTGGCCATCTTCAGATTCCACATCGTCGACGTTGACGTCTGCTTCCAACATCGCTTCCAGGACCTGATCCGAGTCGGTTCCCTTGAACGAGAAGATCGCCAGGTGGTCGAAGAAGTGCGAAACCGAACCGGAGGTTCCCAATTTCGCTCCCCCTTTGTTGAAGCAATTGCGAACGTCGGTGATGGTACGGTTCGCATTGTCGGTCAGACAGTCAACAATCACCGAAGTGCCGCCTGGTCCGAAGCCTTCGTAACGCGATTCCGAGTAATCTTCGCCACCCGTTCCCTTGGCTTTTTCAATGGCTTTATCGATCACGTGGGCCGGAACTTGTTCCCGCTTCGCTTTTTCGATCATGCTTTTGAGCGAGGGGTTCGATTCCGGGTCTGGCACGCCATTCTTCGCGGCAACGTACAGCATCTTGCCATACTTCGAGTACAGCTTGGACTTCTGCGAGGCGGTCTTGGCAATCGCGTGCTTCCGGTTTTCGAAACTTCGTCCCATGGGAGTCGTCTATCAGGGCTAAGAGGATTGATGGAGAAAGAGTCGTTCATTAAAGATAGACGAGTTCTAGATTTAGGGCAATTACGACTGCCCCCGAATCGTTCAGAATCGCATTCCAGTCGGGCTAGTTTCCTCAGATTTCTCTCCCATTTCTCGCAACTTACCAATCTGGCGACAGTTACGACGACGCTTTCCCTTTCCGAATCCGGCAGGCAAAGCACTTGTAGGCCTGCTGGCCGCTTAGGTTGTCGTATTGGCGATCATCCAGCAGATGATTCGCGACCTGATATCGTGGTACGCCGAACTGGTCACCGACCGCCTGGAAAGGGCCAAATGTGTTAGGCACGAAGATCGTGTCGGGCCGGATTCCTTCCCACAGCAGTGCCCTTCCCTCAACCGAACCGCGAGGACTCTCGACGATCACGGTATCTC
Source organism: Bremerella cremea (assembly GCF_039541315.1). Taxonomy (GTDB): domain Bacteria; phylum Planctomycetota; class Planctomycetia; order Pirellulales; family Pirellulaceae; genus Bremerella; species Bremerella cremea. Next base: position 101,232 of record NZ_BAABFZ010000005.1, read on the forward strand.
CCTCGGTGATTCCCTGAATCTGGGCGACTTCTGGATGAATCTGAATCAGGCGTACCCCATTCCGTTGCTTGCCGGTCGGCGTCCATTGGGTCATCCCGGCAAAGTGGACCACACTCGGCCGACCGATGATTCCCATCAATGGAAACTCGCTATTTGGCTCAGTCGTTGACACACGTTCTGCGACTTCCGCCATCGCGTGCGGATGAATCGGATTGGCAATCAAACGTAGCTTCTTTTCGATGGTGGGAAGACCGCCTGTCACGTCGGGATGCGTATAGAAATATGGCAACGCCGCATGTCCGCTCGGGGCAAGCCGTTTTTCGATCGCCTCGGTATAAATCTCGATCTTGCCGGATGGCGTCAAAAAACGCCTGCCTGGATGACCAAGCGAACTGGCTGCCTCGTACCACGAGGGATGATCGAGATAAAGCGTGCTGACGCCAGCATGATCCTCGCTCGGGCAAGGCCACTGCAGCGGAGTTGATCGATTACGAAGACGTTCGACGGTCATTCCCTGCATACCTGGGGTGTGACGAACGAATGTTGTCCAAAGGTTTCCGTAGTCCTTCCAATCCACCGGAAAAGCATCGGTCCAATACGTTGCTGGCTGCTGCGAATCATTTCGTGCCAAGGCGTGCGCCAGATCGATCCAGATCTCCCAATCAGGTTTGCAACCGCCTCGCCGCGGAGCGGCCGCTTCCTGCCATCGGATCGCCCGATCGTCGCGCCGCATGTAAACCCCGGCGACCTCGAGCCCGCTGGGAACTGGCAAAATGATGTCGGCATACCAGGCACTCTCTTCCATGAAGAGTCCTGTGTAGACGAAGAACTCAAGCTCTTGAAAAGCTTCGGCCACCTTGGTCGAGTTCGCGCTGGACAGTAATGGATTACCCATCGCAATCAATGCCTTCATGCGGTAGGGCCGCGCGTTCAAGATCGACTCTGCAAACCAATCTGGCCCAACCGGCATCGCCATCTCGGTGATCTTTGGGGTGGCGCTCTCCAGTTTTGGCAAGTTCAAACCGCCAGGCCAGGTGTTGTGCATGAAGTTGCAGCCGCCGCCCGGCACGCCAATGTTGCCGGTGATGGCTGCCAGGAACGTGATCACGCGATAGGTATCGAACGCACTCATCTGGTGCGAGATGCCTGCGTTACAGAAGATGGCCGCTGGCTTAGACGTCGCGTAGATCTCCGCTAGTCGCTCGATCGCTTCCTCTGGAACATCGCAAACCTCCGCCGCCCACGCCGCGTTATAGCCTTGCTGCTTCACGTGCTGGGCAAGCTCGTCGAAACCAACGACCCACTGCTCGACGTGCCGCCGATCGTATAGCTGCTTTTCCAGGATCGTTCCGATCATTCCCCAGGCCAGAGCCATGTCGGTGTGCGGTTTCGGCTTCAGGTGCACGTCGGCAAAACTGGTGGTCGGCGTCGATCGTGGATCGATCACCACCAATGTTGCCTCGCTCTTCTCGCGCTCTCGCAGCAAATGAGCGAAGGTGACCGGGTGCGTTTCGGCTTGATTCGTTCCGAAGAAGAGGAACATCTTCGCACTGCCCAAGTCTTCCTGGCCCGTTGTGGGATCGATTCCATATCCATTGGTAAAGTTGCCCAGCCCTAGTGTCATCGCAAGTGCATTGCCGCCAGCATCGTTGCATACTGGGCCCACGTCGGTATCGTTCGGGCTACCAAGCATGGTAAACATGCGATGAATCAACGAGCCGATACCGCGCGGCAGACGTCCCGAAGTTCGACTGACGATCGTATGGGCTTCGCCAGCATCCCGCAGATTCAAAAGCCTATTCGCGATCGTATCGAGAGCTTCGTCCCACGACACTGGCTCGAACTTAGACTCGGGATCTCCTTTCTCGCCGGAGATTCGACGAAGCGGCTTCGTTATGCGGCGCTCATTGTAAAGCAGCTCCGCCATCATCGGGCCCTTCACACAAAGCTGGCCGGACTGGACCGGGTCGGAATCGATTCCCCGAATGTCGATGACCTGACCGGCCCGCAAATGAACGTCCATTCCGCACAGCGAATTGCAGAACTGGCAAGCGGATCGTACGACTTCATCTGACTGAAGTGCCGCCGATTGTTGTGTGAAGTCGAAGGAAGTCTCTGGCAATGCTCGTGAGGCGGAAGAGGACTCCCCTTGGCCACAGCCCAGCGCGCCAAGCGCCGCTAGCGAACTTCCGGTGAACGTGCGTCGAAGCCATTCTCGTCGGGTCGGATTGTCGCGGGGCTGCGTCATGGCGAAGTATGTCCGAATTTCGTTACATTCTAATACTCTAACGTTTGTTTGACTGTATTAAGGAAGCACGCGTCATGCAAGTGGACATAAGGATGCCCTAGCGGTGTCCTCAGTCCGAGTGATAGCACCTCCGTGTCTGGTCATCGACTGATCGTTTTTCGCAATTGGTATATCTTCTCGCTACAGGTCCGGTAAATCATCTCAGCCGCGATAATCGCGCGGGCATGCCCCGAGTATTCGGTCGATCTAAGTAGTGGACCGTGCCAACCTGGAACTCTCGTAGCGAACCAAGGCGATTTCGCCTCTGGGGCGTGCATGCATGGTGAGACCGACGAATGCTGGCACTTGGCTCTAAACCTGTTCTATCGACGACACTTCTCCTTCTGGTCGCCGGCTGCACCACGCCTGACCGCAGTCGAGAAGTTGTCCCGGCCTATCTCGAGCCGGAAGTCGTTGAACTGCCAACGACCGATGCTCCCGCAGCGTCCCCTTCTCCGCTTGTTCAGACTGCATCGGAACCGATGCACACCGATGTCGCTTTAGTCGCACATCAGTTGCCAGCCGATAGTCTCGAAGAGCTGGAACAACTAGCTGCCGTCCAGAATCCACGACTCACGCGCCTTTATCACGAATATCAGGCGTCGCTGGCCAAGTCTCGGTATGTCGACAAGCTGCCTGATCCTCGGTTTGGGGCCAACGTATTTGGTAACCCAATCCAGACTGCCTCCGGCTCACAGCGAGCCAACATGACCTTCAGTCAGGCAGTGCCTTGGCTTTCTCGACTGCGTGCGGACGAGCAACGGGCGATCTTCGAGGCGTACGCGATCCATGCCGAAATGGAAGCCGAGCGGCTGCGAGTTCAGGCAGCCGTCCGCACCAACTGGTACCGGCTGTATCTTCTCGACAAGCAGATCGAGATCGCCCAGGCCAATCAGCGTCTGCTCAATTCGTTGATCGACGTAGCCAACGCGCGTATCTCTACCGGGGCAGCCTCGCAAGGAGACGTGCTGCTAGGCACACTCGAGCTGTCGCAGTTGGAGGAACGTCTGCTGGGGTATCGACGCCAACGCAAAGGGGTCGAATCAGAGTTGAACCGGTTAGTCGCACGAGATTCGGATGCTTCGATCCAGTCTGCAACGCTCTTGCCACCGGGGATGCCAGAGCTCGACCCTCAGCAACTAACGGCTCTCGCCGTCGAGTATCAGCCAGAACTCGAAGCGGCTCGCATGCGAACTCATGCCACGCGCTGGGGCGTTGAAGTATCGCGTCTGATGCGTCGTCCCGAGTTCGTTTTCTCAGCCAGCTATTACCCCACCGATAACAATCGCCCACCGAGCACCGTGGTCGATGTCGGTCAAGATCCGTGGGCCCTCGGAGCGCAGGTCAGCATTCCGATCTGGCACAACAAATACGATGCGATCGAAGACGAAGCGAAGTGGAAGCATCAGGCCGCCCACAACACGGTCGAAGAGCTCACCGATCGCTACGAGTCGATTGTCCTTGACCTGGTGGCCGAAGTCCGTCGGGCCCATGAAACGGCCATGCTCTACAATTCGACGATCCTCCCACAGGCACGACAGACGCTCGCAGCCGATCAAGACTCCTACACGAATGGATCCGTCGAGTTCGACCGCGTCATTCGCGATTACCGTAACCTGCTAACTCTCGAGGTGGGATATCACCAGGCAATTGGCGACATGGCAACCGCCATCGCGAAATTGCGGCAGGCCGCGGGTGCTGACTTTCCGCTTACCCCCGCTGTCCCCCTGCCGTAACGGCGTGTTCTTCAGCTAAGTTCAAGTCCGACGTTGACGCTCGGCGACGGGAAACCTAGACTTTCGTGTATCGCTTACCCGAAGTCCCAAGGACATTTATGTGATCTCTTTGCTTCGTAAATCGATTGTCTTTACGGCAACGTTCATGTTCTTGTGGCAATCGGTATGCCTGGCCGCGGTCACTAACTGTGCTTGTTCCAGCGATGCTTCGACCAGCGCCGTCTGCTGCTGCTCGGGCATGACGATAGATGCCGCGGGTGCCTGTCCGCATTGCCAAATGAATGCCGACATGCCGGATACCGATTGCCACCCTGGCAACTCGGTGGAAGGCGATTCGGTCTGTCATTGCCACCTGACAGTTCCCGCCTCGGGAACACCTGTGACGGCTCTGGAAACAAGTATTTCGAACGGCATGATGGGAACGCTCTTATTTATCGCACCCGCTTCGTTTGAAGTCGTTTGCCATCGCCAAACGATTCAGCCGGAGCTTGCCGATGTGCCCATTCCGGATGACAGCTTCCGGCAAGTCTTTCTCTGCGTGTGGCTGACCTAAAGGCTGCGTAAATCGATTCTTCGTTGCGAGGTTCCTACGAACTTTCGTTGCGACTTTCTACTGCGATTTAAGCATTAAGTCTTTCTCCTTTGGTTCCAAAAAGTTTTCACCATGCGCAATTGGTTTTATGCAACGGTATTGGCTGCGCTCGCCGCAGGCTGCACGATTTCTTCCACCGACGCGGCTCCCGAAGCAACCGCTCAAGCCACTCTCAACGATCACTGTCCGATCATGGGTGGCGACGTGACGAGTAAAGGTGGCACCGCCGAGTGGAATGGCAAGACAGTCGGGTTCTGCTGTCCAGGCTGTGCCCCTAAATGGGAAGCACTCTCCGACGAGCAGAAGGCCGAGAAACTTGCGGCTGCCGACTCTGCGGAAGGTGACCACGATCACTCGTAGTCTTGCCACTTGAAGCATGTGAGCGGCTGGCCGGAACCCAATTCTGGCGCGGTCCAAACGCTAGTTAAGCGTATCGGTCCAGCCGCTCCTTTTGCCATCTCCTGTTGCGAAGGAAACGTTGCGATGTCGACGTCCTCACCAAATACTGATTCAACTTCGGGTCCCAACCCTCTTCCAAAATCGGGCCGTTGGTGGTTGTCGCGATTGGCCCCAGTGGGTCTATTTTTCGGTGCCGGCGTATTACTGATTATCCTGCTGGGATTGGCTCAGCGCGTCGGATGGATCAGTAGTGGCAGCGGCGGCCCGGTCGACACCGAGAGCGAATCGCAGCAGATCTTCACCTGCCCGATGCATCCCCAGATTCGCCAGCCAGGACCGGGACGTTGTCCGATCTGTGGCATGCCCCTGGTTCCCGCGTCTGCCGGGGGAGCCGACCTGGATCAGTTCGCGGTCACGATCGAGCCCGCCCAACGGCGGCTCGCACAAATCGCAACCGCTCCTGTTACGTCAGAAGCAGTGACGACCGCGGTTGAAACCATCGGTTCGATCGAAATCGATGAAAGCCGACAGGCAACCATCGCCGCGTATATCAACGGTCGCGTCGAACGGCTCTTCGCGGACTACACCGGTGTCTCCGTGGCGAAGGGAGATCACCTGGCCGTCGTCTACAGCCCGCAGCTCTATGCCGCCCAAGCCGAATACCTAGAAGCCCAGAACACGCTGCAGTCCAACAGCGGAACGACGCTGGCTGCCGTTCGCCGGGCTCAGGAAGGCCTGATGAATAATTCCAGGCAGAAGCTGGTCGAACTTGGCATGACCGAACAACAGTTGGCCGAACTGGAAAGCTCTGGCAAACCTCAGTCCCGTTTGACCATTTACGCCCCGATCGGTGGCACGGTGATCGAGAAGCTGGCAGAAGAAGGGATGTATATCTCGGCCGGGGAACCGATTTACCGTATCGCCAATCTTTCCACCGTCTGGCTGATGCTGGAACTCTATCCCGAAGATGCCTCGCATATCCGATTCGGCCAGGTCGTCAAAGCGGAACTTACTTCACTTCCGGGTGAAACCTTGACCGGCCGTGTTGCGTTCATCGATCCGAAGGTGAATACCAGGAACCGGACCGTGGGGGTTCGAGTTGAGTTCAAGAATGACGATGGTCGTTTACGACCAGGTGATTACGCGGAAGCCAAGATCGAGATTCCCATCGGACCTCAGGGCCAGATCTATGACGATCAGCTCGCAGGAAAGTGGATCAGCCCCATGCATCCGCAGGTGATCCGCGACCAGCCTGGGGCCTGCCCGATTTGTGGGATGGACCTCGTTCCTACCTCGCAGTATGGCTACGCCGATCAACCGGTTGGGACGACGCCTTCGACCGTGATTCCGAGGTCGGCACTTCTGATGGCGGGTAAGACAAGTGTCGCATATGTCGAGACCGAGCCAGGTAGGTTTGAGATTCGCAACCTGACACTGGGGCCTATTCTGAAAGATAAAGCAGTCGTGCTCGAAGGAGTGAAGCCTGGGGAGATGGTTGCCACTTCCGGCAACTTCCTGATCGACTCTCAAATGCAACTCGCTGGCAAACCGAGCCTGATCGATCCCCACCGGCTTATGAAGAAGTCCATCCGCAATACGCCAATGGAAGTCGAAACCGACCAACTGGCAAAGGTGGCAGGGCCCGTCGGGCAAGATCTCGAAGCCATGTACCAGGCCTACTTCGCCATTCAATCGCAACTCGCATCTGACAAGAAGCCAGCGGAAAACGTGAGTCAACAGCTCTATCAGTTGTCGCATAAGCTATCAATCTCTCCAGACCTGGGTGATCCTGCCCATGCGGCACTTCAAGTAATCGCCGAAAACTCACAGCATCTGCACCATGTCTCGCTCGACGAGGCTCGCAAGAAGTTCAAACCGATTAGCCATGCCGTACTGAACCTGGCCTCTCACGTGCGTGGCGACGGCGCAACGCAATCGTTTCACCAGTTCTTCTGCCCGATGGTGCAGGATGGCGAAGGAGACTGGCTGCAAGCAACTGATCAGTTGCTCAATCCGTATTACGGTAGCGAGATGCTCCGTTGTGGCGAGCATGTGCGGACGTTGACAACGGAGGCCCCAGCACCGATGCATCAACACTCCGAACCAATGCTAATGCCAGAGGGAGGCCAATAGCCATGCGATCGCTCATTGCCTTCTGCCTGCGAGAGCCGCTGATCATGTTGGTTCTGACCATCGTTGCCGTTGGCTACGGATGGTATGCCACCAAGAACGTACCGATCGATGCGATTCCAAACATCGGCGAGAACCAGGTTATTATCTTCACGGCCTGGCCTGGCCGTTCGCCGAAAGATATCGAAGATCAAATCACATACCCATTGTCGGTCGCCATGTTGGCGGTGCCGGACGCGGAATCAGTTCGCGGCAAAAGCCTCTTCGGGTACAGCTTCGTCCAGGTTACCTTTCACGACAGCACCGATTTCTATTGGGCCCGGTCGCGCGTGCTCGAACAATTGGGCATCGCGGCGGCGGTGCTGCCAGATGGAGTCGTCCCGACACTTGGCCCCGATGCCACCGGGCTCGGCCAGGTGCTCTATTACACCCTCGAACCTCCTCCAGGGATGAATCTGGCCGATCTTCGGTCGGTCCAGGACTTTATCGTCAAGTACGAGCTTCAAGCCGTGCCAGGCGTGAGCGAAGTCGCCAGCGTCGGAGGTTATGTTCGCCAGTACCAGATCGAGATCGATCCCGATCGCTTGCGTTTTCATAATGTCCCCTTGGACCAACTGGTCGACGCCGTAAAGAAGTCGAACATCGACGTCGGCGCTAAAACGGTCGAATCAGGCGGAATGGAATTCATCATCCGCGGCAAAGGGTTCATCGGGGCCAACCAAGACACCGACCAGGCGATCGCCGACATCGAAAAGACCGTGGTGCGTACACGTGACGGAATTCCACTGCGGATTCGAGACCTGGGCCACGTTCAGCTGGGCCCGGAGTTTCGTCGTGGTGCGATCGATTTGAATGGCACCGAAGCCGTTGGTGGCGTCGTCGTGATGCGATTCGGCGAGAACCCACGGGCAGTGATTGATCGCGTTAAAGACAAGATCGCCCAGATCGAGCCGAGCCTCCATGGGGTGAAGGTAAACATTGTTTACGATCGTACTGGTCTGATCGACGAAACCATTGCTACTTTGACCACCGCGCTCACGCAAGAGATCATGATCACCGCCGTCGTGATTTTGCTCTTTTTATTGCATGTGCGGGCCAGCGTCGTGGTGGCCATCACCCTGCCGATCGCCGTACTTCTGGCATTCGTGGCGATGCACGTGTTTCGGATTGATGCCAACATTATGTCGCTGGCCGGGATTGCGATCGCGATTGGAACAATGGTCGATATGGGGATCATCGTTTCCGAAACCATCTACGATCAGCTTGCCGACTGGGAGCGCGACGGACGCCCCGGAGGCAACCCTCGGCGACTTGAAGTCATTCAGTCGGCTGCCAGTGAAGTTGCCCCGGCCGTGGTGACCGCGGTGATGACCACGGTCGTGAGTTTTCTGCCGGTGTTCATGCTCACCGGTCGCGACTACAAGTTATTCGCTCCGTTGGCCTGGACAAAGACATTCTCGCTACTGGCCGCTTTGATCGTGGCGGTCACGCTCGTTCCGCTTTTGAGCCGCTTTCTGCTGAGCACGACGCAGGTGAAACGATCGACAACATTATGGGTTTCACTGGTCTTCGGCTTGGTTGGCCTGGTGCTCGGAGGTTTGATCGGCAACTCCACTTACCCGGGTTCTTCGGTCGGCCTCATCGGTGCTTCGCTACTGGGAGCGGTAACATTTGCCTTGCTGGCCTGGTGGATGCTCGGCGAGCGACTTCGCCCCGTCGACGAGAACCCAGTCAGCCGAATGATCCTTTGGGTCTACGAACCACTTCTGCGCTTGTTTCTCGCCCGCAAGGGAGCCTTCCTGACACTCCCCACGGTTGTGGTGCTGATTGGCCTGGGTGCTTGGATCGGACTTCCCACCGTGTTGTCGCCGGCTGAGAAGGTGGCCAGTTATCTGGGTGCCGACATGAACGAAGTCCCTGGCTACGTCGATCTCAAGCATACCTTCACGGGATTGAAGGAATCGGATTGGATTGCCTTGGACGAGGGAAGCTGGTTCTACATGCCAACGCTTTACCCGGCCGCAAGCTTCTCGCAGGCGATGGAAGTTCTACAGACCCAGGACGCGATGATCAAAGAGATCCCGGAGGTGAAGGACGTGCTGGGAAAGATTGGCCGCGTCGAGTCGGCGCTCGATCCAGCTCCTGCGGCGATGATCGAAACGTACGTGATGCTAAAGCCCAAAGATCAATGGCGCGAAGGGATCACGACGCAAGATATCTGGGAGCAGATCAACGCCGTCGCGACGCTGCCCGGCGTGACGCCTGCCTCGCCTCTTCAGCCGATCGAAGGCCGTGTGGTGATGTTGCAAAGCGGAATCAAAGCGTCGATGGCGATTCGTATCTATGGCGACAGCCTGTCTGGCCTGGCCGAGGCATCGATGCAAGTGGCCGAGCATCTGAAGACCTTGCCTCAGGTGCAAGCCGCCACGGTCAATCCTGATATCGTCCTGGGTAAGCCTTACGTCGAGTTCGATGTGAATCGCGACGAAGCGGCACGCTATGGGATGTCGACCGCGATGGTGAATCAGGTAATTGAAACCGCTTTGGGTGGCGCCAATGTTACCAAGACCGTCGAAGGGCGAGAGCGCTATCCGGTTAGGGTTCGTTACGAGCGGCAGCTTCGTGAGCAGCTTTACGAACTGGACAAACTGCCGGTGGTGACCCACTCCGGTGATATGATTCCGCTCTCGAGTCTTGCCACGATGAACACGACCTGGGGGCCGGGGGTAATCAACAGCGAAGATGCCCGGCTTGTCGCGCACGTTTCATTTCAACCTTCCGGCAGCCTGGGGGCTTTGGAACCTGCCGAGTCGGTTCGCGAAAGCCTGCTTGCCGCGCAGCGAGATGGTACGCTACCGCTGCCACAAGGCTATTCGTTAGATCCCGTCGGCTCGTTTCAAAATCAGATTGAAGCGAACAAGCGTCTGCTCTGGGTGATCCCACTGGTGATCTTCATCAACTTGTTCATCATCTATTTGCAATTCCGACATTTGCCGATCACGTTGGCGGTGTTTTCTGGTATCCCGGTCGCGTTCGCCGGAGGGATGATCTGCCTGGCAATCAACGAAGTGCAATTAAATACTGCCGTCTGGGTTGGCTTTATTGCGCTTTTCGGGATTGCCGTCGATGATGGCGTGGTGATGGCGACCTACCTCGACCAGGTCTTTTCCCGCAAACGATTGAAGACGATTCAAGATATTCGCGATGCCACCGTCGAAGCTGGCATGAAGCGAATTCGTCCTTGCTTAATGACCACCTTCACCACAATTATTGCCCTCGTGCCGGTGATTCTTTCGACCGGACGTGGCAGCGACGTGGCCAAGGCCATGGCCTGGCCGGTGGTGGGTGGTATGACGGTCGAACTGCTGACGCTGTTTGTCGTTCCGGTGGTCTTCGCTGCGTTCAAAGAGTTCAAGATGAACCTTGGCCTGTACGATCGACATTGGGTGGGAACCGAGGAAGCGTAGCTTCCGACGCTGCACGGTTCGAAATAAATAAGCCGGCGATCGGATAGCACCAATCGCCGGCGAGCACTTCTCGTAATAGATCACCGAACCGCGCCGTTGGTTCGGTGTTTACCCGAGACTAGTGATCATGGTCGTGGTCGTCGTGATCATGTTCGACACTGCCACGGAACTGCTTTCCTTCGATGCTGACAACGATGGTGGCCTCGGCACCTTCGTGGTCGAGTGCTTCTGCCAGCGCTGGATCGCTGGAGGTAAACTCCGAGGCCTTCCCTTCCGCGGCGCCAACCGCTGGCAGTTTGAACTGCGAGCCGTTGCCATCATGTTTGATGTTGATGGTCAGGTCTGCTGCTTCAATTGCCACGGGCTGCTTGGCGGCCGAGTCGAGCAAGTAAACCGTTACCGAACCTGCTTTGTCGTCATGGACTAGCTCGGCGTGATACTCTTCCTCACCCAATTCGATCAAGGCTCCGTGGTGAGGCCCTTCCGATGGATGATCGTGATCATGTTCTTCCGAGTGCCCCGCTTCGCCGGAGCCGTTTGGTTTTGCTCCGCCATCGCAGCCAGTGAGCCCGACCGTAAGTACGGCCGACAACAGCACGTGAGAAAGTAGAGTTAGCTTGCGCATTGGTTTCTAATCCTTTTGGTTAAACAGCAACATAATGAGCCGATTTGATTTGTCGTTGCCAGCTGACTCCCGACCAGCAGCGACCATGTTTTCCGATGAACATCTTCGCCATTAGGCCTGGGGGAGAAGATGTTCTTCTGATTCTTCCACCAGTTCGACATGCGACGACTCCGCTTCGACCAGCCGTCTGGCCGCTCCGGTGCCAACCTTCCAAAATAACGCAGGACGAACCAGAAACTCGAGGACAGTGCTCGTGATCAGTCCACCAATAATGACGGTCGCCACCGGGTAAAGGATTTCTTTGCCCGGTTCCCCAGCGGCCATCGCCAGTGGAACCAGACCGATTCCCGACGTCAGGGCGGTCATCAACACCGGTGCCAAGCGATCTTTACCAGCACGAATGATCATTTGCTTCGACCAGCTCTCTCCCTCGTACTTCACCAGGTGCAAGTAATGGTTGATCAGCAGAATCCCATTTCGCGACGCGATACCGCACAGCGAGATGAATCCGACCATGCTGGCCACGGTCAAAGTCTGCTGCGTGATATACAACGCCGCCACAGAGCCAATGAATGCCATCGGCAGAGCGATCATCACTTGCAATGAAAGGTTGGCAGAACCAAACATCTTGTAGAGGACGAAGAACATCCCGGCCATCGAAATCATGAACAGGACCGCGATCATTCGGGAGGCAGACTGCTGGCTTTCAAACTGACCGCTATACTCGGTGAAGTACCCAGTCGGCAGTTCCGCTTCGATCGGTTTCAGTCGCTCGCGAATGTCCTCGACCACGTCGACCAGCCCGCGTCCGCTCACATTGCACTGAACAATGATTCGACGTCGAACCTGTTCGCGATTGATCGTATTCGGACCACTCGATTCATACACATTTGCCACATCTTCCAGCTTTGCGGTTCCGCCATCGGGCAACTCAATCACCAGGCGGCGGAGCGCGTCGCGATCTTCACGGAAGTCTTCGTCAAGTCGAACCAGCAAGTCGAAGGTACGTTGCCCATCCAGTACTTCCGAAACCACTTCCCCTTGCATGGCCGTCTCAACGAATTCGTTGATGTCTTGCCGACGCAGGCCATACTGCTCCAGCCGATAGCGATCAGCCTCGATGCGGAGCTGCGGAATGTTGACTTGCTGTTCGACTTGCAAGTCACGCACTCCTTCCACCCCCGACATCGCAGCTTCCATCTTCTTTGCCTCGCGGCGGAGCACGTCGAGATCGTCTCCGTAAAGCTTGATGGCGACCTGGGCCTTCACCCCGGATAGCATGTGCGAAATCAAGTGTGCCAGCGGTTGTTCAACGGCAGTAACGATACCGGGAATATCGGCCAGGGCCTCGCTGATTTCATCGATCACCTCTTCGCGCGATCGCTCGGTGTTGGGATCGATCGTGGCGACAAACTCGGTCATGTTGACCCCTTCGGCATGCTCGTCGAGCTCGGCCCGGCCGGTCTTACGCACGAAGGCTTCAATGTCATCGAGCTCTTGAATCCGGGTTTCCACACGCGCCGCCACCTCGTTGGTCTTCGCCAGCGAAGTCCCAGGCGGCAGAATCACGTTGACCTGCACGGCACCTTCGTTGAAAGGTGGCAGAAAGTCACTTTCCAACTGCAGCATTCCCCAACCAGCAATCATCACTCCCACGCTTGCCAATGCCAGAATGGGCCAAGCCAGATTCAAACTGAACGCCATCACTTTGTCGGCGACGGCTTTCAAGACTCGCAGGATAAGACCATCTTTGTCGTCATGTCCCAGGTTAGCGTTCCCGAGCAGCCAATAGCTGAGCACCGGCGTTACCGTTAGCGAAACCAGCAGCGATGAGACCAGTGAGACGATATACGCAATCCCCAGTGGAGCAAACAGCCGACCTTCCATACCGGAAAGGGCGAACAGCGGGACGAACACAATCACCACGATCATCGTTCCATAGACAATCGAGTTGCGGATCTCGCAGCTGGCTTGAAACACGACCAATAGCGGATTCTTCGGATTCTCGGCATGGCCATTCTCGCGGAGACGTCGGAAGATGTTTTCGACGTCGACGATGGCATCGTCCACCAACTCACCAATGGCAACCGCCAAGCCGCCCAACGTCATCGTGTTGATCGACAGCCCAAAGATGGCGAACACCAAGGCAGTCATCACAATCGATAGAGGAATCGCAGTCAGCGTGATAAAGGTGGTTCGGAGGTTCAGCAAAAACAGGAACAGAATAATCACCACCAGAATGCCACCATCTCGCAAGGCTTCAATCACGTTGGCGATCGCCAGATCGATAAAGGTCTTCTGCTGGTAAAGCTCTGGCAGCATTTCGATATCGCTGGGAAGCGACGATTTCATTTCATCGATCGCCGCAATCACTTTGTTGGTGACATCACGAGTATCTGCATTGGGCTGCTTCAAAATAGTCAGGGCAACCGCTGGCCCCCCGAAGAACTTTCCTTCCTCATCCCGGGCATAAGCTGAACTGTCGCCTCGTTTAACCTGGGCACCTTCGACCACTTTCGCGACTTGAGAAAGCCGAATCGATTGACCATCACGATGCGCCACAACGATGCCGCCAATTTCGTCGATCGAGGTGACACGGCCAAGCGACCGGACGAGCAGCTCGTTAGGACCTTGTTCGTCGAGATAACCACCGGCGCTATTCTGGTTGGACTCCGCGACGGCCTGCTTCACTTGGTGAAGCGTGACGCCGTATCGCTGCAAGTTGTTAGGATCGACCAGGACCTGAAACTGCTTTCGTTCCCCTCCCATGACAATCACTTGGGAGACGCCAGGAATGGTTAGCAGTCGTTGGCGAACCACCCAGTCGGCAATGGTCCGCAGTTCCATGGGAGGCGTTTGGCCATCCTTGCTGACCATGCCCATCACCATGATCTGTCCCATGATCGACGAAATAGGCATCAGTTGTGGCTTCGCACCTTGCGGCAGACGATCGGTCGCCAAAGCCAGGCGTTCGGCCACGATCTGGCGATCGTTGTAAATATCGGTGCCCCAGTCAAACTCGACGTAGATCACCGACAGCCCGACGCCAGATTGCGTACGAACATCTTGTACCCCGGTGGCACCATTCAAAACGGTTTCCAGTGGAAACGTAATCAATGTTTCCACTTCTTCCGGTGCCATCCCAGGGGCTTCGGTCATGATGACCACCCGCGGGCGATTGAGGTTAGGAAACACATCGATCGGCAATTGAGTGGTCTGCCAACCGCCGTATATCAACAGAAATATGGCCACTGCAATCACCAGCATGCGGTTCTGCAGTGAAAAGCGAATGATGGCATTAAGCACGATGAAGACTCCGAAGCAAATTAAGCGTGAATGACCGAAGCAGCGTTCCTCGATGCCAGGCAAAAGTGACCTGGCCGTTACGCTAGTGGTTGTGTCCAGCGTGCGGATCGATTCCGCCACCAGACTGGTTCTTCAACGTTAAATGCATCTCGTAAGCACCTCGTGCGGCAATCACATCGCCCGGGAACAGAGAGCCATCGTTCGCAATCACGACATTCGATTGATCACGATATTTCACATGCACCGGCACACGATCAAAGTGATCACCGTTCTGCTGGTAGACATACTTTTCGGCACCTTCTTCCACGATCGCATCAACCGGAACGACGATTTCGTCTTCCCACTTTTCGACGGGAACGTGCAGATCCATTCGCTGGCCTGGCTTGAATCGCCACTCGATGAACTGCTGGCCGTTGGGCAACATCCGCTCGGAAACGATTTCATTGGGCAAGGCGATGAAGAAGCGAAAAGCTCGCGACTGGGGATCGATATGATCGGCAAGGTAAAGCACTTGCAGGTCGTCGACCCGGTCCGCTTCTTTACCAGAAACCAACAGCGAGGCGCTGATATTCCAGTGCTGATTGGCGGCCTCGCGTAGTCGCATGGCGTCGCCTTCGAAGGCGCGTCCTTCGATGTACAATTCGCAGTGATCGGCAATCACACCCAGCAGTTCGCCAGCTTGAACTTGCTGTCCTACTCGCGTTGGCAGGCTTTGCACGTGGAAGCTATGGGTTTCCTTGCAGCTTTCGGCATCTTGAACATGTTCTGGGGCTCGAATGACCAAACGTTCAAGTAGCGTCTTGGTTTGCATGATCTGGACAACCTGTTCTTCGTCCAACCCATGCAACAGCAATGACTGACGCTCCGCGCGGAGCGAAGCCTCGAGCTTTTGCTTTTCATATTCCTGCTCTAGGATTCGCTTTCCAGCGATAACCCCTTCGGCCAAACCTTGCAGGCGAGCAAGTTCGCGATTAACGACATCCAGTGCTTCGGACGTACGGATCAAGTTGCTCTGCGCAGTCACCAGATCTTCATGGGTCAGACGTAGTTCAAACAACGGACTACCGGAATCGACCGAGCTTCCTTCAACCGCGAAGATCTTCGTGATGACGCCGGTCAGCGGCGCCGAGATGTTCATCTGGGTGCGGCCAGGGCGTTCGACCACCATCGCTGGCACGGTGATCCGCCGCATGTAAGTCCCCAGTTCAATGGTGACTGGTTTGAAATCGATATTCTTCAGGCCATTGGCACTCAGCTCGACCGAAGTCGCTTCAGAGTGGCCAGCATGTCCATGGTCGTGACCAGCATGCTCGTCGTGCTCCTCTTCCGTCTTGGCTTCGGCTTGCATGCCGAGTATCTGCTGGGCTTTTGGCAACCACATCGATGCGGTCGCAGTCGCGACGATCAGCAGCGCTACGACAATCGCTAGGCCAATGATCGCGGGAATAATGTTACGGCTAATGGTTGTCATCGTTCTCTTGCCTCTCTCGTTGGAAACCTGAGAGCTGTTAATGGCGCAGGGATCTTCGGTAAAGTGAGTGCAGAATGCCTTGGGCAAATTCATTCCGCGCGAAAGACCGAAACGTCACGCTTTAGAAAGCGCGTGAGCTACGCGATTTAGAGAAGCAAGCTTTCGAACTGCAGGTAGACAGCAGTCCCATCTGGCGGAAGCCAACAGATTTCGAGCACTCCCTCCTCCGCGACTTGGCCGAGTGGCGAGTCAAACGCCGGCAGACAGTTGGCGTCGAAGTAGAGCTGCGAGCCGATCTGCTTGACCATGCTCAGGTGGCCATCGCTATCGGAAGTCGAGGCCGACATGACACAATCCGATTGGCCACATTCGCCGGTGTCGGAGTGCTCATCGTGGTCTGCGTGTTCGTGATCATCGACGGCGTGGCCATGATGGTGCGAACAACCATGATAATGATCGTGAAGCTGCTGAGAGGCCGCCGAACAGCCTTCCAGTCCCAGCAATGGAGCATGCGAGTGATGCGCGCAACATCCGGCCAGGGCATGCCAAAGCATGGCCACGAGCGTTAGGATGGTTGCGGGAAACGTCACGGGAAACTCCATTCAGGTCAACTGTTTTCGGAATCTTATCCCACCAGGGGCAAACGAGACAACCTCGGTTCCCCCCAAAAGTCGATATTCCGAGCCCCAATCGGTCGACTTGGGGCGTTCCAAGGATCGTATCGGTTCAAGCCGATGCAGCTCTTGCCGATTTTTTACTGTTGGCTAAAAGTCTGCCCACGAAGCGCATCGCCCAACGAACCAGAACCAGCCATATCTAGCGCCCCGGTTAACAGCAATCCGTCCACTTTGGCCTGGGCCTGCGATAGATTTCCGAGCGAATCGAGATAGTTGAGGTTTGTATCGAAGTAGGTTCTTCGGGCGATCAAAGTCTGCACAAACGAAAACTCACCTGCCCCATACGCTTTCTCCGCCAGGCTCAATGTTTGCTTCGCCTTCGGCAAGATCTGGTGCTCGTACCGGTCGACGGCGAACCGGGCCGAATCGAATTCCTGGGACACTTGTGCCAATCGAGACTGCAGGGACATCTCGATCCGCTTCACATCGTGCGTCGCGCGACTGTATTCATGATACGCTGCCGAGACGTTGCCAGAGTTGTCGTTGAACACCGGGATTGGTGCACCCAGTTGCAATTGCAACATGCCCGATCCGGTCGCGTTGTCGACGCCCGCCTGGAGGTTGCCGGTAACGTTTGGAATCGCTTGAACCTCTTGTCGCGACAGATTCGAGCGGGCCATCCGTACCCGACTGAACGCAGCCTGAAGCTCGGGACTTTTGTCCGACAGAGCGACATAGACCGTGTCCCAATCGAGTTCAGTCGATCCACCTTCCAGTGTACCGCTGAGCGGTGTGACCTCCAGATTCGGAACACCTGCGGCGGCTGCCATTTCTTTCCAGGCTGCCTTCCAGCGATACTCGGCCTGCTGCCGCATTACTTCGACTTCGTTCATTTGAATTTCTGCCTGCAGCACTTCGGCCTGCGAGGCCTCTTGAGCATCGAAGCGGCGCTCGGCGAGGGTCACCCCTTTAGTGACGACGCCGTGAAACTCGTCGATCATTTCCATCTGTCGTTGAGCGACCAGGGCCTGAACGAACTTCAACCGCACGTCGGTCATCACGCGGTAACGCTGGGTTTCGACCTCCCAGCGTTGGGCCTCGACCGAATGCCCTAACACGTCCCGATTCATCTGCAGCTTACCGCCGGTGACGAACTCTCGTTGAACATAGACCAGGTGTTGGTCTGTTCCCTGGTCCGCCAGCTGATTGGCAGCGTATCCGACCTCTGGATTGGCGGAACGACCGACCTGGAATTGATACTCTTGCTCGGCATTCGCGGTCGCCGAAAGCGCCATTATCGCAGGGTTGTTCGCCAAAGCCAGATCTTGGATGGCCTGCAAAGTCAGACCTCGTTGTGGCACCGATGGCACTGCCGGGATCTCACTTGCAGACGTCAATTGAACCTGCTGAAGCGATTCAGGCTGATCGAAACTGACGTGTTCGATCTCGGAAGCGACTGGTGGCAACTCTGTCGCTTTGGCGATATCGGTGGCGATGGCTTGGTCGTCGTGGAACACTTCTGGCTTGGGAGCCGTTGAACGGCAGCCACTCACGGCGGCGAGACCTACGGCGCACCAGACGAGAGAACGAAACGTCTCCTGCGAGTATTTCATGGGAACATCCTTGCTGGGTTGGGTCATTGGGTATAGGCAGGGAGGACTCAACGACGCAGGCACGCGAACGGAGTCCGAAATCGTTGGCAAATAAATGGTGCGAACGATTCACTCGAATACGAGAAAACGGCTGTGGGTCGCGAAGAGGTGGTAGTCAGGCTCTATCCATGCCTGCCGTACCAATGTTGTGCGACTAGATCAGCAAAACGGCAATCGTCAGATGTCGGCGCAGACCGCCACTCTGCGGTCGATGGCTTCGTGGGTCCCAAGACTTCCAAGCCGCATGATGCGATGGCAGAACCGCCACGAAATCAGCACCTGGAGGAAGCGTTTCCGAAAGAACGCGAGCCCGAGCAACAACGCCATCCCAGGAGGAATCGCTGGGAATGAACGAGCTTTTGACCTTCAAGCATTCAACGCAAGGCTCGTGCGGGCCATGTCCGTGATCGCAGTGCCCGCCATGGCACAATTCACAGTGCTGATTGTCCAGGCATCCGCATTGGCGATGAAGATGCGAACAAAACGAAGCATTTTCAGAGGCATGCTGGGCATGAAAGCATTCGCAGGCACACGCACAACGAACGCAGCAGCCAACCACACAGTGAATCATCACTGCGGTCACTGCCAGCATTGCTATAAATCGCCGATCCATGCTTCTGCCTGAGAATACGCTAGAACTTGCCTCAGCCTTCTTATCGTCTTCTCTCCTATATCCGATCAGCGAAAGTATGCTTGCCCTCACAGTTTGAAACCGAGACGCAACCTAGAACGAGCTGCGTCCTTCCTGGAGTAGCTCTAACGGGCAAGTCCTGGCAATTTGATACGCGGGCCAAAGTGCGCTCGAAACCGAAAGCAACAACAGCCCGCCAATCCCAAGGCCGTTTGCCCCCACGGAACGACCAGGTCGGGATGCATGCCGCCGAAGAAGGCTAAGAACTGAAAAGAGCTCGCCTCCGTCGACATCCTGTTCTTCTTGAATTCGTTGACATGCGTCGCAAAGATCTTTCGCAACGCTGCCGGACTTGTCTGCCGCGGATTTCCACTGTCACGCTTCTCGATCCAAAGCCAATCAGTTTGTGTGAAGCGAGCTCTGGCAATGGGATCGGGATTGAAGCGTTCAGGGAGAAAGCAATGCGAAGCAACTGATGTGAGACGGCGACTTGGACCTGGGTAAGGCCACGATGCTGTGGCAATCTGACCGATCCATTCGGTTCTTTAGTCACCCAGTTGCTGAACCTATCCAGAAAGAAAATGGCTTGGCCGTTGCTATGAGAGTCACCTCAGTTAGCTATTGAAGAACCCTGTGAAAACTTGCTTTACAAGAAACTATTTAGCGAGGTAAGCAAATCAACTCGTTTGTATGTGACCTCGTAACCCTAGAGCTGGATACCGGTTGCTGTTCCTGCTTGCCAACCGCCCAGGAAGCAGCTAGACTCGCCAGTCGCGTTATTGAGACACCGTCTCACTGAAAAGCACATTATCCGCTCTCGCGACGACGGCATGCATACGGAATCTCCTGAGACCCCCACGAAACCCAGCCGAGACAAGAAGCGTCGCGCCTTTTGGATGCGAACAATGATTCAGTGGCACTGGATCAGTTCGGCCATTTGTCTGGTCGGGATGCTGCTGTTCACGATCACTGGAATCACGCTGAATCATCCCAGCGACATCACCGTCGAACCCGAGGTAACCACGCTTTCGGTCACGCTTCCCGACGAGATGATCGCCTCGCTCGCGGATCTTCCCATCGAAGGAAACGCGCCGCTGCCAGCCTCGCTTGGCCAGTGGCTCAGTCAGCAGTTTCCCAAACGGATCGGAACGCGCGACGCAGAATGGTCTGAGGATGAGATCTACGTCTCGATGCAAGGTCCTGGCTCGGATGCCTGGCTGGCAATCGATCGAGAAACCGGCGACGTGGAATTCGAGCAAACCAATCGCGGCTGGATCTCGTACTTCAACGACCTTCACAAGGGCCGCAACACAGGCCTCGCCTGGAAGTGGTTCATCGATATCTTCGCTGTCGCCACCTTGGTCTTTTGCCTTACCGGCCTGGTGCTTTTGTACCTTCATGCCCGCCATCGCAAGATGACCTGGCCACTAGTCGCCGCGGGACTAATCGTTCCGTTGATGCTGGCGATGCTACTCATTCATTAACGCTCCCCCACTCGCTTACGAGGTTCTTTAATCCATGAAACGACTCTTCATTCCACTCGTGATGCTGGCCAGCTCGTTCGTAGCGGCTTCCGCCGGCGAGGCGGCCGACATGGCCGTGACGGTCGAGATTCCTCGGCTGAACGTGTCGGAATACCATCGCCCCTACGTGGCGGTCTGGATCCAGGATGGCGATCGCAAAGTAGTTGCGAATCTAGCGGTCTGGTACCAGATGAAGTCGAAGAATGACGAAGTCGGTACCAAGTGGTTGCCTGACCTTCGTCAGTGGTGGCGACGAACTGGCCGCAGCCTTGAACTGCCAGTGGATGGCGTCAGCGGAGCGACCCGTCCTGCGGGCAAGCACACGCTCGAATTCACCGGCAAAGATAAGCAACTTGCCAGCCTGAAGTCTGGCAAATACACGCTGGTGGTCGAGGCCGCTCGTGAAGTGGGCGGTCGCGAAATGGTCGATATCGAATTCGACTGGCCTGCCAGCAAGCCAGTCAGCTACAACGCATCTGGCGAAGAAGAATTAGGCGAAATCAACCTTTCGCTGGAGCCGTAGTTCACGTCCCGTTGATAGATACCCAATCACTCAAAACTCAACCTTCCCCCACTGAGGAGATACTTCATGCATCGTTCGCTTGTTCCAGCGATTGCCGTGCTGCTTTGCTTGCCGCTATCGGCGTTCGCTCATAAGGTTTGGCTGCTGCCATCGCAAACCGTGTTGTCAGGTGCCGAGCCCCTGGTGACGGTCGATGCCGCCGTTTCCAACGACCTGTTCTACTTTAATCACTTCCCTCTCTCGCTGACCAACCTGACTGTGACTGCCCCAGACGGCACGAAGGTCGAGGCCGAAAACCAGGCCACGCTCCGCTATCGCAGTGTGTTCGATGTGCCGCTGAAGCAAGAGGGCACCTACCGCATCGCCGTGATCAACCAGGGCCTGTTTGGTAACTGGGAAGAAAATGGCGAACGTCGTCGTTGGCGCGGTACGCCAGAAACTTTCGCGAAGGAAGTGCCAGCAGATGCCACAAACCTGCAGGTTTCCGAAAGCGTTGGTCGTGTCGAAACGTTTGTCACCAACGGTGCTCCGACTGAAAAGGTGTTTGAAACCACCGGCAAGGGTATCGAACTCGTTCCTGTCACGCACCCTAACGACTTGTACGTCGGCGAAGAAGCCAAGTTTCGCCTACTGGTCGATGGCAAGCCAAAGGCAGGCCTGACCGTGGAAATTGTTCGTGGCGGAACCCGTTACCGCGACAAGCAGGAAGAAATGCACCTGACGACCAACGCCCAGGGCGAAATCACTGTCGAGTGGAAAGAACCAGGCATGTACTGGCTCGAAACGACCGACCAGGACAACAACACGACAATTCCACAGGCCAAGAATCGCCGTCTGAGCTACGTGGCCACGCTAGAAGTCTTGCCGCAGTAGTCGCGAAGACATGATGACGCCTGACGGCCTGGAGTGACCAAGTTGCTTCAGGCCGTTATTTTTGCGCTGTGTCCTTTCGTATAGCGTTCCCAGAAGAAGTCCATCAGCAAGATCACAAGAATCGAGATTCCGGCGACCGGCAGCACAGTAGCCGCGGTCGCAATCAGCACCCAGCCCCAAGCTGGCATCGAGCCAGCCGCAGGTCGTCGCGGAAATACGGCTCGTCCTTCTGATGCAGCTTTTCGTAGCTCAGGCGATCCAAGCCCGCGGTGACGAACAATCGTGTTTGATGATGCAGTTCCGTCAGCTTTGATCGGAACACCTAAAGAGCCCCCGTGATCGTTACCAGCAGCAAGATCGGTGCACGAATAACCCAGCATAGAAGTGCCTCAATGCGCGTTTTGATATTTGTTTTGCGCTGACAGACATTGTTTGACCAAGTGGGACAACTACATTCGGCTATGTCCTGAGTCCTGGAACCTCGTTAGACGAGAAGGAATGGCCGTGAACCTATTTTTGATCCCGCGTAGCTCAACGATTTTCCTCCGCGTGGTGGTTTCTGCCGCTTCGCTGCTGGCGATTCCGAACGGACTGAATGCCGAAGATGCGGAGCAAAGCGTTCGGCCGCGACTGACCGCAAGAGCGAAAGACCTGCACGCTTCCAGTATCGTGATCGACGGGCACAACGATCTTCCCTGGAAGATTCGAGCCGACGGCGACGGCAACTTTCAGAAGCTCGATATCAGCAAGCCTCAGCCGAAGCTGCACACCGACATTCCTCGCCTTCGCCAAGGGGGAGTCGGCGCCCAGTTCTGGTCGGTCTGGGTCCCGGTCGATCTTGGCTATCAAGGGACCGCGCTTCTGACGACCATCGAGCAGATCGAGCTGGTCAAAAAGATGGCGGAAACCTACCCGGACGATTTCGAGATCGCTCTGACGGTCGAAGACATTCGCAGGATTCATGCGGACGGAAAGATTGCGTCGCTGATCGGCGTGGAAGGTGGGCACTGCATCGAGAATTCGATCAGTAGCCTCAATCATCTGCATCAATTGGGCGCGCGGTACATGACCCTGACGCATGCCGACAGCCTCGACTGGGCCGACTCGGCGACCGATGACGAGAAAGCGGGCGGGCTGAGTCCGTTCGGCAAGGAAGTCGTTCAGCGAATGAACACGTTGGGCATGATGGTCGATATCTCCCATGTGTCGGTGCCGACGATGCACGACGTGTTGAACATCAGTCAGGCCCCGGTCATCTTTTCTCATTCGTCGGCCCGGGCAGTCGCCGACTCGCCCCGGAATGTCCCCGACGAGGTACTCAAGCGATTGCCAGAGAAAGATGGCATCGTAATGGTGAACTACTACTCCGCCTTCATCGTTCCCGAAGCGGCACGTATCTATCACGAAGGGGTCGCCATCAAGCGGAAGCTACAGATGGAAGGCAAGACGGCCGACGAGATTCAAGCGGCGGTCGCCAGGCACCGCAAACAGAATCCGATGCCTGCCGGCACCTTTAACGACGTGATCGAGCATATCGATCACCTGGTGAAGACGGCCGGTTGGCAGCATGTAGGGCTTGGGTCCGACTACGATGGCGTCGGCCTCGTTCCGGCTGGCCTGGAAGATGTCAGCACGTATCCCTACATCACCCAGGCCCTGCTCGACCGAGGCTACACCGACGAACAGATCCGTGGCATCCTCGGCGAAAACTTGCTGCGGGTGATGGCCAAGATTGAAACGACGGGACAGCAGCTTCGCCAGAACTATTAGGCGGCCCTGAATTTCGATGTTACCAGCGGAACCGAGCGAGCTAAGCGATTGTTCCCAGGTCTTTCAGCGGGCCACTACTGTCACCGAAGGCCTCGATGTCGACGCCCATCCGCTGTAGCATGGCGTGGTAAAGGTTGCACAGCGGGACCATCCCTTCCGCCGGCAGATGCCGACCAGTGTCGAGCGTCTTTCCGCCTCGACCGCCAAGCAAGATTGGAAGATTGTCAGGATCATGTCGGTTGCCATCCGACATGCTCGAACCAAACAGGATCATGCAGTTGTCCAGCAGCGTACCGTCCCCTTCTTGAATCGAGGCCAGCTTGCCGAGCATGCGAGCATATTGCTCGACGTGCCAGCGATTGATCCGTTGATACTGTTCGATTTTCTCAGCCTTATTTTCATGGTGGGACAACTCGTGATGCCCACCCTTCACGCCGTCGACGAACGAAAAGTTTCGACCAGAGACGTCGTTGGCGAACATCATCGTAGCAACCCGGGTCGAATCGGTCTGGAATGCCAAGACGATCAGATCGAGCATGATCGAAATATGATCGGCGAAGTTGCCAGGCACGCCAGGGGAACCAGACGCGATGACATGGTCAGCCACATCTGGCTGCCAATCGCCGTTCTCGCCCTTCACCGCGAACTCGATTCGCTTTTCAACGGCACGTACCGAGTCCAAGTATTCGTCCATCTTGAACTGATCGTCGCGGCCCAATTTGGGACGCAGCTTCTTGGCATCGTCCAGCACGAAGTCGAGCAGGTTCTTGTACGATTCTGCCTTTTCCGATTCCGGAGATAGCTTCTTGCCAAATAATCGTTCGTAAACAAGTCGCGGGTTGATTTCTTTGGCCACCGGTCTCGTTGGCGACTGCCACGAGATATGCGAACCGTAGAGCCGCGTGTACCCGACATTGCTGTCGATGCCGCTGATGACCGGTTCGGTACCGAGTTCCAGCGACGGAAGCGGCGTCGCACTTCCCACGTGCTGAGCCATCAACTGATCGACCGAAATGCCGCCGCTGCTGATGTCTTTGCCGGTGGTCTTGGTAACCGGCATACCGGTCAGGAAGTTGGCCGTCTTGGCGTAGTGACCATCGCCGCCGTGACTGTTCTTTTTGTCCAAACCAGTCAGCACCAGCACTTCGCTGCGGAGGTCGGTTAGCGGCGTCAGGCTCGCTGGCATTTCGTAGTCGGCGCCGGCCTGCTTCGGTACCCAATCCTTTTCCCAAACACCGTTGGGGAAGTAGAGGAACGCCGAGCGAACCGGTGGCTTGCCCGTGTCGGCGGCCTCGGCCACGCGTGGTGCCAAGGAAGCCATCCACGGCAAGCTGAGGGCAACTCCGCAACCGCCGAGGAAATTACGACGCGAGATGGTTCGAGACTTCATGGTGTGCCTGTGGATCTACGGGTGGGGTTGAGAAGGCGGAACGAAGCGAGCCAGTCTTACGGCTTCGACTTGAAGTAGCGATGTTGAAACGGATACGACAAGGCGATCTCTTCGATCAACACGGCCGACTTCAGATCGTTTTCGCGAAGTCGCTTCAGGCATTGATCAACAATACAATTATCGAACTTGTTCAGTTGGCGGCCCAGGGCGAATCCGAGTAGCTTCTTGACAAAGTGCTTCTGGAACTCGCCGCTACGCTTCAAAAGAATCACCTTCAGTTCCGCTGGACCGCTGAACTTATCTCCCGAAGGTAGCGCTCCTGCGGAGTCGATCGGCTGGCCGTTGTCGAGATCGCGCCAGCGGCCAATCCCGTCAAAGTTCTCGAGCCCGAATCCGAGTGGATCCATACGGTTATGGCAACTGGCACACTCCGCCTTCTTGCGATGAATTTCGAGCCGCTCGCGAAGGGTCGTTGCTTTGCCGCTTTCATGTTCCTCTTCCAGTGCCGGAACATTCGGTGGCGGTGGAGGCACACGCGAGCCAAGCACTTCTTCCAGGATCCAACGTCCCCGCAAAACGGGGCTCGTGCGGCGAGGATACGACGTGGTGGTCAGGACACTTGCCATCGTCAGCACACCGCCGCGTTGGCGATCGTCGAGGTTGACTTGTTGCCATGTCGCTTCCTCGGGCAAATCGATTCCGTAATGCCGAGCCAGCGTTGTATCGGCATAGATGTAGTCGGCATCAATCAGGTCGGTCAGCGGTGCGTCGTTCTGGAAGACGCCAGCGACCGTGCGAATCGCTTCTTCACGCATACCGTGCATCAACTGATCGTTGTACTCGGGAAAGACCTCGCCATCGGGGCGCGGGCCATTGCCGAATTCCTTTAAGCCGAGCCACTGCAAACCGAAGTTTTCGCCCAGAGCTCGCGAACGAGGATCGGCCAGCATTCGGCGGACTTCACCTCGAAGGACCTCCTCTTCGTATAGCGACTGATTGTCCGCCATTTGCATGAGCCGTTCATCAGGAATCGACGACCAGATGAGCAGTGCCAACCGGGTTGCCAGTTGATGCGGCGTGATTCGCTGAACTCCCCCTTCATGCTCCGATTCAACGACAAACAGAAAGTGAGGCGAGATCAGAACCGCCTTCATCGGCTGACGAAGTGCGGCAAGGTAGTGCGGATGGCGGGCATAGGAACCGTCGTACAACGACATCAGTCGCTCGACTTCCGCATCATCGACCGGGCGACGCCAGGCACGACGGGCAAACTTGCTCAGCGTTTGCTTCGCGGCCTCACGGGCCTCCAGCTTCGATTCCGGATCGAGTTCTTTCGGGAGAACAGGGAGCAGGCCACTGCTCTTGGCCCCGGCGAGTTCATCCGGCAGGGCTGTTTCGATGACACGGTTAGCCGACATCAAATAGGCTTCCAGGTGAATCGGCGAAGTAAACAGAGAGTCGCCGACCGTGTCGAAACCTTCTCCGCCGGCACCATCCGATGGCGGAAGTTCGCTGTCGGACAGCTCGAT
This sequence comes from Bremerella cremea, assembly GCF_039541315.1. Lineage (GTDB taxonomy): Bacteria > Planctomycetota > Planctomycetia > Pirellulales > Pirellulaceae > Bremerella > Bremerella cremea. The sequence goes on from NZ_BAABFZ010000005.1 coordinate 127,753, forward strand.
GCCGACCAGGTCGCGGACCGAGTTGCGATATTCGGTGCGGGTCAATCGCCGGCTCATCACGTGACCGCGATACCAGCTTTGCGTTTCGTCCGAGGCCAACTGATTGCAGAGATCTTGCTTCGGTCGCGAATCCAACCAATGATTGAAGGCTCCCTTCTGCTGATCGTTGAGGCCTGGGCTACCCTCCGGCGGCATTTCATTCTGGCGAATGCGTCGCGCGACGCGGTCCCACATGTCGCCGGCCGATGCAGCTGACTCGCTGCTGGTAAATTTGGCGAGGTCTAGGCTTCCTTCCGATTCGGCGCCGTCGTGGCATTCGATGCACCGCGACTTGATCACCGGAAGAATATCTTTGGTGTAACGGTCTCCCCACGCCTTCAACTCAGGCGTCAGTTCTTCCGCCGACAATGCATGTGCGAATCCGATCGCCAGCAGCACGGCCAGCGCAAGGAAACATGATCGACGAAGGGGAGCAAGGCGGCCAACCAGGCGAAGTCGATGCCTAGTCAGACCCGATAAATCTCGGTGCCAGATTCGCATATAGCAACAGGAAGGTGGAAGGAACGCGCTGGAGGGAGGATTGTGTGGAAGGATCCACGATGGTGGACTTCAGGTCGAACCCACGCGCTACGACTTCGACCGTGCTCTCATCTTACCATAGGAAGGGAAATCGTAGTGGGGTTTATTGCCAGTTCCAAGATCAGATTTCACCAACCGTGCCTCCCCACACAGCAACACCGCTAACCCTTGACTCATAAAAGACTTACATCGCCCCACAGGCCAACCAATGGGTTATTGAGACAACGACCTCGACTCAATTAGTCGCACTGGCTGGGAGTAATATCGGGCGTGAATTTCTTCGAGCTCGGTCAATCCGTTGTTCGGCCAGCTGCTGTAAGGCGGCGCTACGTTGGCTCGTAATCACTCCTGTTCGGCACAGAATCGATTTCGCGGCGCCTTTCGCCTTGCCACTTTTGATCGACTCGAGCAATGGTTTCAATCCTTCGTCAGCCGGCAGTCCCAGCCGCTCGTAAGCCTGATCGATGATCTCTAGCAATTTCGCTCCGTCGCGCGGTAATGTTTCCTGCAATTCCAGGAAACGAGCACAGGTTCGCGCTGCGATCCAGGCCGCTAGCGGCCCCGCCTGGCTGACTTCGCTGAAGACCTCGGCCACGCGATTCAGCTTCATCCAGCCCCCTGCCATGACATCGCCCCAAGCTTCGACAAGCAATTCAACGTCGCAGCGATCGGTCTGAGATAATTCAATCCAGGCCTCGATCGCCATCCCTTTCGCATTGCCATCTTTGCTGACTGTCGCAATCCACATCGCCCTCGCCGCCATAATCGTCATCGGACAATCGAGCTCCAGCAATGGCAACAAGTATTGGGCGTACCTCTCTTCAACGCTGGCCCCGCTGTCGACCCGCCGCGACAAGCTGACCGACGCCAACGACCAGTACCAGTCGAGCTTCATCGGCCACTGCGTTGCCAGGTAAGGGTAGAGATACGGAGGTGCGAATGCACAGCGAACGCCATGAAGTTGAGCTGTCAGAAAACCCAGGTCGTGATCCAGTTTCTCCTCGGCCTGGCCGAGCGCAATCAGTTTCAGCACATTGTCGGGCGATGTGAGCGATGCGCCGTTGAGCTCTTCCTTCATCTGCTCGACCTCGGCCTTGAGAGGATCGCGGTCGGCAGGTGCCATCGGTTCGCTATCGACAATCGGAAAATGTCGCGGGCCCTTCGTTTCTGGAAGTGACCGCCAATAATAGTTCGAGGGCTTCAAGACGTCGGGCTTACGCCATAGCTCTTCCGGTATCTGGGCCATCTCCTCTTCGGGTAGATGCTTTGCGAGATCGATCCATGGATCCCGCGACCGAATCGCCGTAATCCAGACTTGGATCGGCCACTGGTCATCCAACTGCAGATGGTCGGTCGACTCGATGGGCTCCAAGGCGACACGCACCAATTTATGCATCGCGGGCGACAAGGTCAGTGTCCCCTCTGCGACTAGATTCCAGGCTTCCTCCCTCCGATCTGGAGTAAGCCGCAACAAGCTGCGGACCAGGTCGCATTCTAAAAGATCGACCTTTGATACTCCCAATTCGTGCAATCGCTTGACCCAAACTCGCGGATCAATCCAACCACCTCGGTGCGTCGGAGCGGAAACAATCGGATAGGCAGTTTTCTTTTTCAGTCGATCGGCCAACTGCCACATGAAATCGCCCGGTGGGAAGCGTGACGGCTTCAATAAGTCTTCGAAGAAGCCGGTCGATCCAAGCCACGCGCCAATGCAGCGAGCCATTGGCTCGCTGAGCACGGCGCCGACAATCCCGCGCATTGGCCGCCCCATAATTTCCTGGCACACTCGAGTCTTGAGTGACTTGGTCAGGGTGGCAAAATGCTTAGGACGTTCCAGGTAAAGCCGCGTGATGCCGTCAAGGATTCGTTCCGGCGTGTCGGGGCATTCACATGCTTCCACCGCTGCGGATGTTACCTGAACGAGTTCTTCCACTGTTTCGATGGGCTGCAATGGTTCGTAGACATCCAGGACGCAAAGGTCACATGCCTTCCAATTTCCGGCAGTTGGAAGCTCTCCAGAAACCAGCGCTTTCAACGCTGTGGCAACTTGGAACCTCTCGGAAACTGCGGGAGGAAGCTCCGCGGCACTTGCCTCAAGATCTTCGCTGCTGCTGGCATCGAACGTCGAAAGATCCTCATCCATCGGCGATTCACTTGACCCAGGGACGACGGTCTCCAGCCGCGAACGTAGCGTCGGAGCGACGGTTTCCAGGTGGAGCTGAATGGATTCGATTGCATCGACATCAGATGCCTCGATGTGCACAGCGAGCTGTTCGATGGCATCCTCTTGCACCTCCTTCGCCGGATGTGCCAGGGCGAATGCCAGTCCCCGCACCGCATCGCCACGAATTGCCGAGTCTTTTGCCAGCCGCCCGAGCAGTGAGATCGCTTTCCGGGCATGACTTTTTGGCTTGTGATTGAAGAGATGAGGCAGCGCGACCACAACCTCTGTTCCGTTTAACTTGCCCGCTTTTTCGACGATCAGCAACTGATCGAGTCCAAAGCCTGCGATCGGTCCTTGGGCATCGGCCAGCAAGGCAATCCAATCAGGTTGCATGGCGACGACAATCTTTTTCGTTGCAGCCCCTGGTTTGCCGAGGGCCGCCTTCGCCAAGACGATACAGCCGTTGCGTTCGGTTTGATTGTGCGGCTCCGATAGCTCGGCAAGTGCGACTTCGACAAACCGCTGAACATCGAGTAAGCCTGCCTGAGCCATCCATTGAATCGGTGGTACCCACTCTTTCGGCAGAATCATCTGCATCGTGTTTTTGACGACTTCGTATACCGGCTCGATCGCTTCGGGATACGCCACCAAGAACTGCTGAGTCGCCTCGGGCTCATCTTTGTAAGCCGTGGGAATCCAAAATTTCGGCAGTCGCTCTTCCAGTTGAAACGACTCGTTAATTTTCAAGAGTCCGCGCTGATAGAGCAGTACCCAGAACACACCGGGCCAGTTGTAAGCATCACGGTTTGCCAGTTTCGGAAAGTGGGTTTCCAGCCACTGGTTTATCCAGGGAGGATCCCGATTGGCCATGATCTGCGCGCATTCGGCCTCGCGGCTCGGCACACATGGACACAGGCTATTGTCGCCTTCGTCGACAACCCCATACCAGGCCAGCCAGCCGACATAGAACAAGTCGCTGTGATAGCGCGGCGACAAATCGTTGATGTCGGCCAGGTTGTACTTCTTGCGTTTCTCAACGACCTCTTCGCTATCCTTCTTCAAATCAGGATGGACGCCCCGGGTCACATGGCGGTCGATCCCCAGAGCCAGCCAGAAAGCCTTCAGCGGACGAACGGTGGCAGCCCGCTCCTCTTCGGTGGCGGTCGACAACACCTCAACTACTTTCGCTGAATCGTTCGCAAGAATCGCTGCTTCGAGTGCCTCAATCATTTTTGGTGCTTTCCCTGCGCCACGATGCGTGCCGCCAAAACATGCTTACAAGGACCACGCTCACCCTGGTGCCGACTGAACCAGGGACAAGTACACGAGTCGGCCTCGGAACCGAGACGAACAAAATAAGCGACTTCGCCACTGCGAACTTCCATCGCCTGCGAGTCGCTACGATCGCTCGCCGGCAGCTGAATCTGGCGAACGGCGTTTTCTTCGACCAGCTTTCTGGCGCCGCGCAAGCGAGGTTGATCGGTCTCGACCTTCCGCAGATTCAGGGGCAAGCGTCGTTGGAAATAGTAACCTGTTGCCACGTCGAACCCTGCCAGCCCGCTGGTAGCCAGACCTGCCAGTGCGGCCCTGGCGTCCGCAACGCTCCATCCAAGTGCGACCGCAATTTCGGCAGGATCGATTGTTTCCCTAGGTGGCCGTCGTACTGAATTGGACTGTTCCCCTACAAGCCAATCTTCCAGATCGTCGACTCGCTCTTCCCACGAACCTGTGGCGAGTGTCGACAACACTTGTCCCTCGCCAGAGAATCCCCGGTAAAGCTCTGGCGAAACCACCAACCAATAGCGGAGCGATTCCGATTCGGCCATCCAGCCATGGACGCCTGACTCGGGATCACTGTAGAGTTGAACGTCGCGTACCAGCGGCAAGATCGAACGGAGCGAATCGAGTCGGTTCAGTCCACCGACCGGGATCGCCCCTGGCGACATTCTGGGGGAGAGCCGGGGCCGCCCTGCTTGTACGACGAGGTAGTTCGATTGTCCTCGACTTCGACCGGCGCTACTCCTCGCGGTTCCGCTACCCGCCTGTTGCAATAGCGGCATCAACAACCCCGGCGAGAAACGGTGAACGAGTTTCAGCTTGGACTGGTAGACCTGGACTTCGCACAAACCTTTGACCCAACGTTTGGGCAGGGCTACCTTCTTCTCGAAGACCTGGGCGCCGGTATGTTCGAGTGCGATCCCTTCTTTGGAGATGTCGAGTGATACGTTTGTATCGCGGCCAATTCGATCGAGATGCTGAATCATCTCGCCATTGAAGTCGACGTTGGTTGTTCCCCACCGCATCTCTTCGGTCTCCAGCGCTTCACGGTCGATGTCGAGCCGTACGTAAACGCCACAGCAGCCACTGAACCCTTCAAACCGAACGACGCTCGGACTGGTGGTCGCAATCGGATCGAGTTGCGGTGGCCGCGCATCGAAGTAATGCGTTCGCACGACACGGCTCAGTGCTCGCAGCATCCTGGCTGTTTGGCGAGGGTAAACAAGCTGGCTGCGGAGAAAGGGTCCCGCTTGTTGGCTTTCCGCCCGATTCCGTGAGGTTCCGTGCTGGTCGCAAGCTGCCAGTTGAATGCCTCGTTCGCAAACGGCCGAGGCGAATGAATACTGGTAGCCAAGCTGTTCTAGCTTCGTGCTCATAGCGGCAAGCAATTCGTCCGCACGTTGAATTGGAGGTTTATTTACGAGGAGTTCATAGGCGTCGGCAAAGCGGTGTCCCCGTTGTATCAACTCCAATCGTAGCAGACCACAAAATTCACTATTGCCCTGGGAACTTAACTTTCGGCAGATGCTGTGCTGAAAGGGCTTCGGGTCTTGTTACTGAATTTCAGAACAGCCACACAACTCCTGATTCCAACTCATCTCATTTGGAGGACATCTCGGTGACTTTGAAGCGAACTGACACGGCGTTATTGCACGTCTTGTCGATCTGAGAAGCAGCTAAGTCGCCGACTATTTGGCGTGGCGTGTTCCTGGCAGCACGCCGCAGTGAACCAGCGTCGGCGCGATCGGTCCTGGTGTCAGCCCGGCTGCTTCCAGCATTCCGCGATACTCGGCCGCGCTATAGGCTCGTCCTTCCGTGAAGGAGAACAGCGACGCCGAATACAACGCGATTGGCAGCGGTCCGTCGAGCGCGTCGTTCAAGAAGACATCGTGAATCAGCAGTCGGCCGCCTTCAGGCAATGCTGCAGCACACTTGTCGACCAGTTGCTGGCATTCCGCTTCGTCCCAGTCGTGCAAAATGTTCGAGAGCAGAATTGTATCGGCTTCGACAGGAAACGGGTCGGCAAACATATCGCCACGAACGAACTCACAGCGATCGGCCACGCCATACTCTTTCGCCATCTCTTCGGCGATATTCAGCACCATCGGTCGATCGAAGATGATCGCTCGCAGATGCGGATTCTTCTGAAGCATCACGTACGAATAGATCCCTGTCCCGCCACCGACATCTAACAGAACCGTGGCATCGTCCATCGCGACCGCTTCGGCCAGCGCTGGTGCGACATTCTTGGCACGGCCAGAGAGTGCCAAGGTGAAGTGCCTCGCGAGATCCTCCGCTTCCATCGCTGACTTGATGCCATCGCGATAGATGTACGCCGCGCCGCTGGCGTCTTCGCCATCACTACCCAGTGGACGATTCGACTTCAGCAGTTCGACCATCGTCAAGACGCCAGGCGTCTGGGCTGCCAGCCCCAAATAATTTCCGCAATCGAACGTCTTGCCTGGTACCAGGTGCTCGCTGGCCATATCGGTAAGGGCCAGCTTTCCGTCGGATTCGGCAATCAGCCCCATCGCTCGCAGGGCCGTGATCAGCACGACGGCCGGACGCTTCTCGAGCTGCAGCTCTTTCCGCAGCGCATCGAAAGTCATCGGCGTCTTCTCTAAACGGCCAAACAGGTCGAAGTGAGCCACCGCCGCAGTCAGCAGTTCCGAACCATGCATCCCCCGAAAATACTCGAAGATTGGCGTCGGATCGGTGGTGGGCTGCTGGATGCCAGTGCTGTTCTGGGTTGTTTTTTGCATGAGCTGTCGCCTGAGATCTGTTTTTTTGAGGTGGTGCTATCGAAAGCCCGCCTGACCGTCGATTGCCACCCGACCGACCTGAAAATCATCGCCCGGGTAATTTGCGCACATAAGCATGCCATTTTTCGGCAACCTATCCCAGCGGGTCCTGTTAGTTTCGTGTAAGTCGTTGATCCCATTCAATCCCCACGTCCCGGACCGACGTCGCTACGCCATCGGTAGCACCTGCATTTCATAATGCGGATTCGGTCCACAGATTTCGTCCAACACGACACACACCATCGACGCATTTGATTCCGAATTATCCATTTTCATTCTCCGGAAACCATTGCAGAAGGTTGAAACCACATGAAAAGGAACGGCTTCACGCTCGTTGAATTGTTGGTGGTCATTGCCATCATCGGCGTTCTGATCGCATTGTTATTGCCAGCGGTGCAGCAAGCTCGCGAAGCGGCTCGACGCATTCAGTGCACCAACAATTTGAAGCAGTTGAGTCTCTCGCTGCACAACTATCACGATACGGTCGGAACGTTTCCGCCAGGTTGGATCTACTTTCAGGAAGGGCGCGGAGCGAACACCCTGGGTCGTGCCTCGTGGGGATGGGGAAGTTTCCTGTTGCCTTACATCGAACAAAATGCCCTCTACGACCAACTTCAGGTCGGGACCGTCGGCCTCGGTGTCGCGAACTTCGATCTAACACAAACGCTGCTGCCAGCGTACGTCTGCCCTTCTGACAATCCGGATCCGATCGTCGTCAACGGTGGCTTCCGCTTCGGGGCCTCCAACTACAGTGGCGTTCTCGGACGATACGACACGGCTCAATCAGGAGCTGCCTGGTCGCCAGCGCTTTCGAGTTCCTCGAACCCTTTCTACGGCCGAACCGACTCCCAGATGGCGACCTATCAGTTTGAAGGGGTCCTTGGCCCAGGCCGTGGCATTCGCTTTGCCGACATTACCGACGGAACGAGCAACACGCTGGCAATCGGCGAGAAGAGTCAGCTTCATGGTAACCAGATGGGCGTCTGGGCAGGAACACGACTCGACAAGTGTGCCAACTGCTCGACCGGAGCGGTCTTTGCAATCACCGGCGTGGTCGATTTCGCGATCAACGAAGATGGCGGCAACAATGGTTTCCAGGAAGAACGTGTCTTCACGAGTCGCCACCCGGGCGGAGCGATCTTCGCGTTGTCGGATGGCTCGACGACGTTTCTGCCCGAGACGATCGACATGACCACCTACCTGCGACTCGGCCAGCGCAACGATGGCCAGGTCGTCGGAAACTATTAGGCCATAAACCGTAGCGACGTCATCCTTTGTCTACTCATTCTTCGATTCAGGTGAATTCTATGTCTTCACGTTCGTTGTTCGCGTCCGCCGTTGCCTTGGCCTTGCTTGCGGCAACTGGTTGCAGTCCCACTGCAAAAACGCAGAAGCTGATCCCAGTCTCAGGCTCCGTCAAGGTAAACGGCTCGCCCGTCTCAGGCTTGAAGGTGTACTTTGAACCGACCGAAGGACGTCGTTCTTCCGGCCTGACCGATGCCAGCGGAAACTATCAGATGATGTTCTCCGACTCCGCCCTCGGAGCAACGGAAGGCCCAAATCAGGTACGCATCGTATGGAGTGGCGAAGATCCAAATGAAGACGAGTTCGCCGCTCCCGCCTCGGTCGACCTGACCTCTGGCACGGCACTGGTGATTCCGTCGCGTTACAACGCACGGACGCAACTCAATGCCGACGTGAGCGAGCAGAATAATCATTTCGACTTCGATTTAAAGATGTAGCAGCGTCTCACCTTACTCGTTTGCCTACATGAAAGTTGTCCGCATGAAATCTCCCATTAACACGTCCTGGGTCATTGGCATCGTGCTGCTTGTTGGAGCGACACTCGGCTTCAGCCAGGATCGTCCGTCGACAACTCCCCTTCCTGGGACCAGCTTCGAGTCAATGGCGGCTGGTTCGCTGCGACGTGCCAGCGACCCTTCTGGAATGTGGACGGCCGACGCAGGCCATGCGGAAATCACTCGGGCACACCATCGTTCGGGCCAGCAGTCCTTGCATTTGATCGGAGGGTCGATGCGCGAGATCCTCTGGACGCCAGGGCCTATTTCTGGCGGTGTTGACCGCTTGGATCTCTGGTTCGAGCGATGGACTTCCCGGCCGCCGTTCGACTTTGTAATTGAAGAGAAGGTTGGCGACACGTGGAAGACGCTCTATCACGATAAGGGCAAAGCCGAGGTCGGTACCTTCCGGCATCACCTTTCGTTGCCGCTCCAAGGCAATCTCCCTCAGCAAATTCGCTTTCGCAGTACCTCTCCGCCGGGAAGTGGTGTGCTGATCGATGACGTCTCGCTCGTTCGCAACGCCCCGATGGTAGTGAAGAACGTTTCGGTCGACTATCCCATCGTGCCGGTCCTTACCGGAAGTCGATACAACGCTGTTGCGGAAGTCACCATTGAGACGGAAGGCAATCTCGAACCTTTAAGCCTCCAGCAAATCGAACTCCAACTCGGCGGAACCATTGCGGCGGATCAAATCGAGTCCATGGAGATATTCTCTCTGACAGGCAGCGCCCCGCCAACTTGGAATCGCCCTGAAAGCGTAGCAACAGGATTACAAGCATTCGCCGATCCGCTGCAGGCATCTGGAGAGCTTCGATTTACTGGAACGTTGCCACTTCAGCCGGGAGCAAACAGCGTTTATGCCTCGCTTAAGCTGAAGCAGTACGCCGATCCTTCGCACACCGTGATGCTCGAATGTAAAGCCATCCAGGTTGCCGGCAAGTCGTATGAAGCATCTCCCGAAAGATCGCCAACTCCCTTGCGGATTGGCTGTGCGATCCGCCAATCACAAGATGACGACGTCCACACGTTTCGGATCCCAGGACTGGTAACCACGAATAACGGAACGCTAATCGCCGTATACGATATTCGCCGCAGCAATGGCGGCGACCTGCCTGGCAATATCGACGTCGGCATGTCGCGGAGTACCGACGGAGGCAAGTCCTGGGAGCCGATGCAAGTCATCCTCGATATGGGTGAGAATCCGAAGTGGCGGTACGACGGCGTCGGAGATCCAGCCGTACTGGTCGATCGCAATACCGGCACCATCTGGGTCGCGGGGCTCTGGAGCCATGGAAATCGGGCCTGGCATGGCTCCGGCCCAGGGCTTACTCCGGACGAAACTGGCCAGATCGTTCTCTCGCGGTCCGATGACGACGGAAAGACCTGGTCGACGCCGATCAACATCACCTCGCAAGTCAAACGAAAAGAGTGGTGCTTGTTGCTGCAAGGTCCCGGCAAGGGAATCACGATGCAAGACGGTACGCTTGTCTTCGCAGCGCAGTTTCAAGACGCCACACGTCTGCCCCATTCGGCAATCATCTATTCGCAGGATCACGGCAAGACTTGGCAAAGCAGCACGGCGGCCTGGCCCGATACCACCGAGGCGCAGGTTATTGAAATCGCCCCTGGCGTGCTGATGCTCAACTGCCGCTATAACCGGGCCGGGGTGCGTGTCGTGATGACCACCACCGACATGGGCAAGACCTGGCAGGAACATTCCAGTTCGCAAAAGCTGCTGATTGAACCCGGTGCGTGCATGGCAAGCTTGATCAATGTCGCCTCCGAGACGACCGGTTCGCCGGGACCGTTAATGCTGTTCTCGAACCCGAACAGTCGAACAACACGCGAGCATATCACCATCAAAGGCTCGACCGACTCAGGAGCGAGTTGGCCGCAGGAGTTTCGCGTGCTTCTCGATGAAGGACGCGGGGCAGGTTACTCCTGCATGACGATGATCGATGACCACACCGTTGGCATTCTGTACGAAGGAAGCCGCTCGCTACTTACGTTCCAGCGAATTCCACTGCCAGAGATTGTTCCTCCGAAGAGGCCTGCCAACGTCATCCATGGCGATTGACAACCTGTCTGCGCTCCCGCGAAACAATCCCTATTTCTCGAACGTTTGAAGCCCACACCTTAGGAAGTTGCTCTCTCATGACCGATCGAATCCACGGCCTGGTTGCCGCGACTTATACGCCGTTTGATGCCAGCGGACGACTTGAAGTGACGCCCATTGACGCGATGGTCGAGTACCTGATTGCCAGTGGCATTCGCGGACTTTATGTCTGTGGAAGCACAGGGGAAGGAATGAGCCTGTCGACCGACGAACGCTGCCGTGTCGCGGAAGCTTATGTCCAAGCGGCGGCTGGACGCGTTCCAGTCTTTGTTCAAGTCGGACATAACAGCCTGACCGATGCCAAGATACTCGCGGCCCATGCCGAGTCGATTGGAGCCGATGCGGTATCCGCAACGTGCCCATCGTACTTCAAGATCGCCAGCACCGAGGGGCTGATCGAATGCATGCACGAGATTGCCTCTGCCGCACCAGGCTTGCCGTTCTATTACTATCACATCCCGGTCCTGACCGGTTCGACGGTCGACATCGTCGACTTTCTAAGACGAGCTGGGCAGGCCATCCCGAACCTGGCAGGCCTGAAGTATACCGATACCAAGCTGCACGAGTTCCAGCAGTGCTTGGAACTCGAAAATGGACGGTACGACGTGGTCTGGGGCTGCGACGAGATGATGCTTGGGGCGCTCGCTACTGGGTCCCGAGGTGCGATTGGCAGTACGTACAACATTGCCGCCCCTTTATACGGCCGAATGATCACCGCCTTTGAAGCTGGTGACATGCAGACAGCGCGGCAACTTCAAAGCCAGTCGATCGAAATGATTCGGGTCCTCGGACAGTTCCCTTTCCATTCCGCGATGAAAGAAGTCTTGCGGATGCTGGGCTTCGAGTTCGGGACCTGCCGCTTGCCTCAGCAGTCACTCACTAGCAACGAAGTCGCCAAGTTACGGGAAGATCTGGTCCAGCTTGATGTGCTGGCAGAATTGATTGCCCCGTAACGTTCACTTTCCTGCCACCCTTACTGAAGCCGATACCTGCTGACTCATGTTCCGCCCTTTCATCCTTACGATTGTCGCGCTCATCGGAATTGGTTCTGGCCAACGTCCGACTGCTGCCCAGTCGCTGCTTGAGTGGCAGGAACTTCCGGCACTTCCGAATGAACTCGGCGTTGCAGGTGCGTTCGCCGGAATTAGTCGTGATGCCCTAATTGTCGCCGGTGGTGCTAACTTTCCGCGACCTGTCTGGGAGACAGACAAGCAGTGGACCAAGACAATTCACGTACTGACCCGAACCGACAATCACTACGCCTGGCATGACGGTGGAGAACTGCCTAGGCCCATTGCCTATGGAGCAAGTGTCACAACACCGCATGGCGTTCTATGCATGGGTGGCTGCGACGCCGAACGCACCTACGCCGATGTCTTCTTGCTGCGGTGGATGGACGGCGGTATCGAATGTGTCGAGTGTGCTCCGCTACCTCATCCGGTTGCGTATGCCCAAGCCGTGGTCGTCGGCTCGAAGGTCTATCTAGCATGTGGTCAAACAGGCTTGGACCTTGCCAGCGCCACGAACGAGATGTGGGTCCTCGAAATGATGCCAAACGTTCCACCAACGGAGTGGAAGTGGAGCGAACTCGCTCCTTTGCCTGGCCTGGCTCGTGCCTTCAATCTGGTCGCGGCGCAGCACGACGGGTTTTATGACGGGATCTATGTGATCGGTGGCCGATCTGAAGTCGGAAACGAAACGAAGTTTCTTGCAGATACTTGGGAATATCGCCCAACAACCGGCGACTGGGTCGAACGTCGGCATGCCCCTCGGGCAATGATGGCAGGCGAAGCAATCGGGATGGGTCAGAGCCACCTCTTGATTCTGGGAGCGGCTGATGACAGCCACTGGGAGAAGGCCGAGGAACTGAAAGACTGGCACCCTGGTTTCCCGAAAGAGGCTTGGGCCTATCACACGATTACCGATACCTGGACGCCCGCAGGAGAGACGCCTGAGAACCTGGTGACGACCTCGGCCGTTCGCTGGGATAACGCAGTCGTCATTCCCACTGGGGAAGTTCGACCAAGAGTCCGTTCGTCTAAGGTTTGGCAGGTAACCCTGGTCGCGACTTCGTCTGGCTTTGGGTGGATTAATTACGGCGTACTATTTTCCTATTTGTTGTCCATGGTCGGCATCGGTGTTTACTTTACTCGCAGGAATAAGAATACCGACGACTACTTTCGCGGTGGCAAACAAATACCGTGGTGGGCCGCTGGCTGCAGCATCTTCGCCACGATGCTCAGTTCGCTGACCTTTACCGGACTTCCCTCGAAAGCCTTCGCTCAGGATTGGGTCTATGCGATTGGCAACTTAACGATACCGTTCGTTGCTATTCTCGCAGTCTACGTCGCCCTTCCCTTCTACCGACGCATTGATGCGACAAGCGCGTACGAATACCTGCAGATGCGATTCGGTCGCTCGGTGCGGCTATTCGCGAGCATGAGCTTCGTACTCTTCCACCTGTTTCGGATGGCGGTTGTCATGTCGCTAACCGCGTTGGCTCTTGCGGTTGCTACACCACTGAGCCCGAGCCAGTCGGTGTTGCTGATGGGTGTGCTCAGTATTGCCTATTGCACGCTGGGCGGAATCGAGGCGGTGATTTGGACCGATACCATTCAAACGTTTGTCCTTCTCGGTGGTGCCGTCCTGGCGGTGGGATTGCTGCTGTTGGGGGTTGACGGAGGTATGAGTGGCTTCTGGGAAGTCACACAGCAATCGCAGAAATTCAATTATGCGAACTGGCATCACGACATCACCAGTGCCCAGGTCGCGTTGTGGGTGATTATCGCTGGTGCCGCAGGACAGAACGTTGCTTCGTACACGGCCGATCAGGCTGTCGTTCAGCGTTACGTTACGACCCCCACCGAGCAGCTTGCTGCCCGTTCGATCTGGTTGAGCGCACTACTGACGATCCCTGCGACGATCCTCTTCTTCCTGATAGGCACGGCGCTGTTCGCCTTTTATTCCAGCCATCCCGAGAAGCTCGATCCGACGATCACCACCGATCAGATTTTTCCGCTCTTTATCGCGCGTGAGATTCCGGTCGGGCTGGCCGGCTTGATTGTTGCTGGCGTGTTCGCCGCAGCCCAATCGACCGTGTCGACCAGTATGAATTCTTCGGCGACGACCATCATTGTTGACTTCCTGCGGCCGCTGGATCTTTGCACGACGGAAGTTGGCTATCTGCGGGCTGCTCGGGCCTGCACTTTGATCATTGGAACGGTCGGCACCATGCTTGGCCTGATGTTTGTCCATCCGGGTATTCGCTCGCTGTTCGACGCCTTCATCATGATTCTCGGTCTCTTCATGGGTATCCTGGGCGGGCTGTTTCTATTGGGTGCGCTCACGCGAAGGGCGAATCAGTGGGGTGCCATGGTCGGGGCCATCGCCGGGACACTGTCGATGCTGGTGATCTGGAGATACACACCGATGCATGGGTACTTCTATCCGGCTGCCAGTGTTTCTATCTGTTTCGTGATGGGCTACCTAGCTAGTTTCCTGAGGGGTGGTCAGCCGCGAGACCTGGCAGGCCTGACGATTTATGATTCAACCCCTACGCCGGCTCGTAATGAAAAGGTAACAGTCTAGTGGATGAAGCTCTGCGACAATCGCTTTTGACCACCTATCGCGACGGTCTTTTGAAAGACGTCCTTCCTTTTTGGACGCGGCATAGTATCGACCGCGAACATGGGGGCTTCATCACTTCACTAGATCGCGACGGCTCGATCGTCGATACCGACAAGGGAGTCTGGCAGCAAGGACGCTTCACTTGGCTCTTAGGCGAACTCTTCAATCGAGTCGAGCAGCGCCCCGAATGGTTAGAGCTGGCACAACATGGTCTGGCGTTCCTCGAACAGCATTGCTGCGATCCGGCCGACGGGCGCATGTGGTTCCACCTGACTCGCGAGGGTAAACCACTGCGGAAGCGCCGCTATGCGTTTTCGGAATCGTTTGCCGCAATTGCCTGCGGTGAACTTGCCAAGGCGACCGGCAATCAGGAGTATGCCGACCGAGCCAAGTTGCTCTTCGACCGTTTCGTGAATCATGTGGTCGAACCGAAGCTCACCGAAGTGCGCCCCACGCGCGGCATCGGTGTTCCCATGATTACCATCAACACAGGGCAGGAACTTCGCGAATCGATTGACCTGCCAGGGGCCAACGCTTGGATCGATCGAAGCATCGAGGCGATCGAAGCGTTTCATGTTCACGACGATTGTCACTGCGTGATGGAAACCGTTGGCCTCGACGGTCAGCGACTCGATCATTTCGACGGGCGCACCCTAAACCCAGGACATGCGATCGAAGGGGCCTGGTTCATCATGTGGGAAGGTCACCAGCGCGGCGACGCGCAACTCGTCTCTTTGGGGACGAAGATGCTCGATTACATGTGGCCGCGAGGCTGGGACGAGCAGTACGGAGGCATTCTCTATTTCGTCGATATCGATGGGAAGCCAGTCCAAGAGTACTGGCACGACATGAAGTTCTGGTGGCCACAGAACGAAACCATCATCGCCACTCTGCTTGCTTATCGGCTCACCGGAGACTTGCGTTATGCCCAGTGGCATCAAATGGTGCACGATTGGGCTTATACGCATTTTCCCGATCCCGAGTCGGGCGAATGGTTCGGCTATCTTCATCGCGATGGTCGGGTTAGCTCGACGCTCAAAGGTGGCCTTTGGAAGGGGCCATTTCATCTGCCAAGGATGCAACTGATGTGCTGGCAAATTATGGCGGATAGTCAGTTTCCGATTCATGAGTACATCTTGCCGTAGTTCATTCCCCCGCTTTGGAAGGATCTCGTTCCCTTGCCATGGGGAACTGGATTGGCTAATTTGAACCGACCTGGTGGAATCGTGTCTACAACAGACTCAACGCGTCGTCCAACCTCTGCCGACCGGCGACGCCGTTCGCCAGACAATGCGACATGGCAACTTCGTCAACCTCTTCCTCGTGCCACGATGCCCCATAAAGTCGCGCTCGTCGTCATTCCCTATTCGGACAATCAAGTCCGCATGATTCGGGGTGTGATGCAATACGCGGCCGAGACCGGGCAGATTCAGATCATCAAGCACGCCGCGATTCCCTATGTTCCCTGGGACACGCTGGCTCAGGCCGAGGCTGACGGCGTGATCGCTTATGCCGAAACCGCCGATCAGATCGCATTTCTGCAGTCGCTGAAGGTTCCATTTGTGAATCTTACCTTGCACGAAGAAGCCTCCCCCAGCCAGGCCATCGTGCATTCCGATAACCTTGCGATCGGCGATCGCCTCGCTGATCACCTGCTGAGTCTGGGGCTGAAACATTTCGCGTTCGTCGGCCACTTTGCCTGGCATCATAATCGACTTCGGAGGGAAGGCTTCTTACGGAGACTGCAAGAGAATGGGCACCATGCGACCTCCATCGAGATTGCCTTTGAATCGATCGTCAATGGCGACGTCATCGATCGGCGAATTGATCAAGCGGCGCTTCAATCGCGGCTCGGTGGGTTACCACAACCTTGTGGCGTGGCGACTTGCCATGACGAGTTCGCCCATGAAGTAGTCGAGGCGTGCAAAAGCCTGGGCATCAACGTCCCTTTCAGCATGTCGGTCGTCGGGGTGAACGACTACCGACTCATCTGCGAGACGACGATGCCTCCCCTTTCCAGTATCTCGCAAAACTCGGAGCGAATCGGATTTCTGGCGGCCCAGCTTCTCGACCAAATGATCCAAGGCGAGCCGATTCCGCCAGAGCCAATCGTCGTCCCACCGGGCAACATGTTTGTGCGGCGCTCTTCCGAGTTTCTCGCTCTCGACGATTGCGACGTGGCGGCAGCGATCGAATTTATTCGGGCACGCTGCAATCATCCGATTACCGTGACCGACGTGGTCGACAATGGCGAGATGAGCCGCAAGACGCTTGAAAAGCGATTTAAATCTTTGATCGGGCATTCGATCGCGCAGGAAATCCGGCTATCGCGGATGCGTCATGCCCAGCATTTGCTGACCTCGACAACACTCAGCATTGTCGATGTGGCTGTGCGGAGTGGGTTCGATAGCACCAGCGGGTTCATCCGCGCCTTTCGAGAACATACCGGCATTACCCCGGCCGAATATCGCACCGGTTAAAGGTACTCTCTCCACCAAGTTGCCGATACTTGCGAAGCAAGGCGAAAAACTGCCATACCGCAAAAGTTTTCCCTAGGCAGCCAGTCGACACTTATCCTGATCCGAGGCTGCCGCCGGCGTATGGAAAGTCGACACATTACGGTCATGCGCAATCGGAAAATCGAAATGCGCTACTGTGCATTGGAACGACAATCTGGTGTGATAGTCTGTCTTGTGTCAAACATCGGTGAACGATCACCAAGCACCGCTAACCTGCCACCCAATGGAAGCAGAACGGTACCGTCTGTTTGCCAACCCAGTCTCTCGAAAAGGTTGATTCCCTGATTACTTCACCTAGTTCTTCGCGTTGGGCGATCGCTTTGCATGGCGGCGCCGGTTGCCTGCCAGATAATGTGACCCCCGAACGTGTTCTCGCGTACCGGCAGTCGCTCGAGCGTATCCTACGTCTTGCGGTAGATCTGCTGACCGGAGGTGGAACGGCACTCGACGTCGCCGAGCGGACCGTGATGGCGTTGGAAGACGACACCCTCTTCAACGCCGGTAAGGGTTCGGTCCCCAATCAGTTGGGGTACCACCAGTTGGATGCCTCGATCATGGATGGCCGACAATTGGCCTGCGGGGCTGTCGGCGCAGTCAGCACGCTCCGCAATCCGATCCGTGCCGCGCGACTGGTAATGGAACAGACCCGGCACATTTTGCTGGTCGGAAAAGACGCCGACGATTTCGGGCGACTGCACCAGCTCGATCAGGTCTCGCAAGACTACTACTTCGACCCGGTCCGGTGGGAGCAGTTCGAAGCATCGCAGCAGCAACTTGGCTACCCGGTACTGAAGACACCTCCTTATGGAATGCCTGAACCGGCGGAGCAGCCGATTGCGACCGGCGACACGGACATCTCGCGAGGTACCGTCGGCTGCGTAGTGCTCGATTCGTCAGGCAACCTTGCCTCGGCAACCAGTACCGGAGGCATGTCGTCGAAGACCTGCGGTCGCGTGGGCGATACCGGCATCATCGGCGGCGGAACCTACGCCGACAACCGTGGCTGCGCCATCAGTTGCACGGGGCACGGCGAACAATTCATGCGGCATTCAATCGCGTTCCAGGTCAACTGGCGTGTGAGCCGTCAAAACGAATCACTGCAAGATGTCGTCGTCGACTGCATTGACAATGTCTTGCAACCAGGCGGAGGAGGCATCATCGCGGTTGACCATCGGGGTAATCTTTCCCTCGAGATGAACACCAAATCGATGCACCGAGCGTGGGCCGATTCCACCGGACAGCGCGGGGTCGCCGTTTATCGAGACGAAACGCGTTAAGCCTGTCGCCATCCTTAGACTCTGCGAACTTCCGATAACCACTTCCAATGCGAGGGACTCTTCACCATGGCCAATACTCTCTTGAAGTGTTTGAAAAGGCTGGCGTTCGCCGTGGTTATGTTCGGATCGCTTTCGGCGCTTCATGCCGAGGACGCTCGCTGGGCCATCGCCTTGCACGGGGGCGCCGGTTCGGTTGCCAAAGATATTTCCCCGGAACGTCTGGCAGCCTATCAAGCGGGGCTACAACAGGCCCTGAAGACTGGCGAGGAGATCTTGAAAAAGGGGGGCACTTCCCTCGAAGCGGTCGAAGCCACCGTCATAGTATTGGAAGACGCCTCATGCTTTAACGCAGGACGCGGGGCAGTCTTCAACGCCGCAGGATTTCATCAGCTTGACGCGTCGATTATGGATGGCAGCACCCTCGCGTGCGGAGGTGTTTCTGCCATAGAACGGACTCGTCACCCCATCCAGGCTGCCAGACTGGTCATGCAGAAGACGCCCCACGTGCTTCTCACCTCGAAAGCGGCCGATTCGTTTGCCGAATCGCACGGAATCGAAATAGTGACGCCTGACTTCTTTTTCGATGCCACACGCTGGAGTCAACTCCTCAAGAAGCTGGAGCGAGAGGGTGTTCCACCTTTGAAGGAACCTGCCTATGGCATGCCGCCAATTGCCAAGAATGCACAGGCAACCAACGACTTCGATATCTCTCGCGGTACGGTCGGGTGCGTGGCATTGGACCAGCATGGCAACCTGGCAGCTGCGACCAGCACCGGCGGAATGACGGGCAAAATGGTAGGTCGCGTCGGCGACTCGCCTATCATCGGTGCTGGAACATACGCCGACAACCAAGGCTGCGCCGTCAGTGGTACCGGCAGCGGCGAAGAGTACATTCGGAACGCCATCGCCTTTCAGGTAAACTGGCGCGTCAAGCAAGACCAGCAGTCGGTTGTCGAAGCGGTAGATGCCTGTTTGACCGAAGTCTTGAAGCCAGGCGATGGCGGGATCATTGCCGTCGACCACGAAGGTAACATGACGCTCCAGTTCAGCACCGGGGCGATGAGCCGTGCCTGGTCCGATTGGAAAGGCAATCGCGGGACCGCTATCTGGGAAGGACCGTTTGAAGACAATTAACCGCGATTAATCCGGTTCGTGCGGTCCCTGTTACCTTCGCCAAACGTCTCGTGCCCTTCACTGCTAAGCGAAGCCTAGAAGCTCGTTTTTGGCATCCTTGGCAAGAACTTCATGTTGGCTACGTCCAAGCCAAAGAGTAGCGCCTTGTCAGGTCAATTCGACCGCTGGGAAATCTGAACGGGGCCCTTGAGATCGCGTTCAACAACATTGATTCCGCCACAAACAACGGTTCTTGGGAAAGTTCTCTCCCGTTCGTTTTTCCCGTCGAGTAAGTCATCGTGGAATGCCATCGAATTGAGAATAATTTCTCATTTTGACTTTCGTCGCAGGTAGCGATCAACAGTATCAACTGGGCCCTCTTCTGCCCCCATAAGCCCTTCTACTGGCAAAGCAGAGTGGTCACTAATTTACCACTCGCCATGCGTTTTGCCGCGAGAGAGGCATCTCACCTTGCCTTAAATCAATCGATTCGTACGATTTTGGATAAGCCAGTTGTTTCGTTGAGTTCCGTGGATTGAACACGATGTCAAAACGACGGCTTCAACCCGCCATGTGAATTGTGACCGTCGAAAACCCCAAGTCGACGTAGACCATCGATCGTAGGATCGATACGAGTAACACGCAGCCGGCTTGTTTGTCGGTTCGTGACCTTCCATTGAGATTGTCAGCATCACCATGAATTCGGTGTCTTTGGCCGGCGACATCGCCGCCACGCGTGAAGCAGTAGATTCGATCACGGATGTAAAGCAGCCAGGTGCCTGTCCTCCATCGCTGTTGGCCTTAACGATGGGGTGCTTCTGCATCGGAACAACCGAGTTCCTGCCAGCCGCACTGTTGCCGACCATTGCCGCGGACTTGAAGGTCACGCTTTCCTCCGCGGGACTCTTGATCTCAGGCTATGCCCTGGGCGTGACGCTGTTGACACCGTTTCTGGCGTCGTTCTCGTCTGGGATCTCTCGGAAGCCACTGCTCATTGGACTGATGGTGATCTTTGCGATCACCAACCTCGCGGCTGCCTTCGCACCGAATTACGAAACCCTGCTGGCAATTCGCTTTCTTTCCGCGATTCCGCATGGCGTTTTCATTGCCTTGGCATCGACGGCCGTCTCGAGCCTCGTCGCCAAAGGACGAGAAGCCGGCGCGATTGGAATCTTGTTCTCAGGGCTTTCGATTGCCATGGCGACCGTGGTGCCTGCCGGAGCGATCCTCGGCCAGCTGGTTGGCTGGCGAATGGCCTTCGCCGCGACATCGGGACTGGGTCTGTTGACGATCATCAGCATTGGTATGTTTGTGCCGAAGCTTCCATTGTCAGAAAACCGGCTCAGTCTTGGGCGTCAATTCGCTGCCCTGATGCATCCGCAATTGCTACTCGCACTCGCGATGACCGCCGTCGGCTACACTGGCACGTTCGCAACGCTGAGTTACATGACTGCCTTCCTGGAGGAAGTCTCTGGGTTCAGTCCGACGATGGTCACCATGTTGTTCGCCCTGCTGGGCGTCTGCGTCACGTTTGGAAACCTGGTAGGCGGCAGAGTCGCTGATCGTGGTTTGCACCCTGCCCTGGTGGGTGGCTATGCGTTGGTGGCCGTTAGCCTGTTAGCCCTGTGGCTGGCAGCACCGTACCAGATCGCCGTGGTGCCTGCATTCTTGCTGTTTGCTTTCACGATGTTCGCCCCCGGCGCCGGCTTGCAGCTCCTCGCGGTTGAACAGGCCCGTCGATACCTGCCCGGTGCCGAAGACGTCGCCGCAGGCCTAAATCAATCTGCCTTCAACCTGGGCATTGCGATCGGTGCCCTGGTGGGTGGTCAAGTGGTCGCCTCCCCCTTGGGTCTGGCCGCGACGCCCGCCATCAGCATCTTACCGGTCGTCATGGCAATCGGGCTGAGCGCGTGGTCTTGGAAGCGTGATACGAATTCACGTGAACTGGCCGCCGAATCAGCCTAGTCTCTACCGACCGGCCTTGATTGACGATTCAACATTGTCCGACGTCCTTCCGGCGACGACCAGATCATAGATCGCTTCCAAACGATCGATATTGTCCGCGCTGTGCTGTTGTCGCACCACTTGGATTGCGTCGCTCGCCAGTGCTGGCCACCGCATATGGTCTTCCCGAATCTTGACCAATTGGGAAGCCAATCCTGCGACATCGTTTTCTTCTGCTAGATAATCTTGATAGGCGGAGCAGACAAAGGGAATGTCGGCGTGCGTTGTCCCGACAATGGGCAGACCCATTGCCATGGCTTCCACCAATATCGTAGGTGCTCCCCCTTCGGTATCGCCATCCGAGGCAATCCGACTCGGAGCGACTAATACATCCGCGTTCGAAAGCTGTGAAATCATTTCACTTCGGGAACAAAAGCCGCGAAATTCGACCTCCGCGGCAATTCCCAGTTGGGCAGCAAGTTCTTCCATCTGCTTTCGGTCGTCACCGTCGCCGATGACCGCCAGAGAAAATGCTCCGAGTTTCTCTTTTGCTCGTTGGAGTGCCTGCAAGAGAACAGGCAGCCCTTTCTTTTCCACGAACCTTCCGACAAACGCGAATCGAATCATCTCTTCAGGCGGGCAGCTTCGCTCACGAAACTCGTAACCGTCGCGACAAATAAGTGGAACGATGTGAACCCGATCACAGGGAGCCCCTAGCCTGACCAGGCGCTGCTTCATGGCGGGGCCTTCAACCACGAACGCATCTCCCTCGAAGAAGAGTTCGTCGTATCGCTTCCGCCAATTACCCTCGCTTGGTATTGCCGATGCATCGCGACCGTAGAAGCTCGTCACCAGGGGAATGGAATGCTTCCGACAAAGAGGCAGAGCTTCCCAGCCGCGTGGTCCAAAATGAGCATGCACGACGTTCGGCTTCACTTTCCGAACGAATGTTCGCTCGTCGAGACGTGTCCCATGCTTGCTGCGCCGGAATGGCTGGGTGATGAACTGACGGAACGACCCTCTTTCCTTTGGTCTCAGTTCGACCCGGTCACACGGAAACAGATCGCGATTCACGCGTTCCGCCGCATAGACCCAGCTCTCGTAACGTTGGGCAGCCGACACAAAGTCGTAGACAAACGTTTCGGTCAGAGCGAAGGCGGCATTGACGAAGTGTGCTACGCGCGGTGGAGATTGCTGATTCATACTGGTTTATTAAAGTCCGTTCTCAATCGCAGAACGAATCACTTTTATTCAGGCAAGTTCGCGGAAACGACCTCGGTCATGTTCGTTTCCTGCCACTGGTCATACCACGTCCGAAACTTCTCGCTTTTCAAAGCCCGTTTATCGAGAGTTTCGGTACTGCCGACGACCTGGGCCGGACTACCTTCCACGATCGCGAAAGGAGGCACCGACTCTCGAACAAGAGCTCCGGCACCAATCAACGCTCCGTCACCGATCGTCACCCCCGGCAATATTTTGGCTCCTGCCCCGATAAAGACATACTTGCCAATTTTGATCTTCTTGACGACGTAGAATTCTTTCTCGTCTTCTGCGACATCCGTGTAATGGCGACCGTAGATCCGAATCGCTTTGTGCGAACTGTGGGTGAAAATGCCAACCCATGCTCCGATCTGGCATCCCTCGCCAATTTCGATTCCCCCGGTACCATCCAAGATGGAATGATGCCACACAAAGACATTGTCCGCGATGTGAACACGTTCCGGATGATAAACGTAGACGGTGTTGCTTAAGCGCGTCTGGGCACGAAACCCATCTGGAGACTGATAGCCCCAAATCATCGTCGGTAGCTGGCTTCGACGAATTTCATCGGCGGCGATCTGGCGAATGACCCGCACGAGGGATCGCTTGAGACTGCCCGGAATTAACCAACGTAGCATTGAAGGAATGCTCACCATGCGCCCCCTAGTTCAACTGCGTGACGCTGAGAGTCGACGTCATCGCTGAAATGATTCGGTCGACCTGGTCGGCGGTTAGCTTTGCCGACAGCGGCAAAGAGATCGTCCGTTGGCTAATCCAGTTTGCGTTCGGAAATTGATCAGCTTCGTATCCGAAACGCTCGCGATAGTACTGATGCAAATGCACCGCACGATAGTGAACGCCCACGCCAATTCCCAGTTCATGGAGTTCCCGCATGACCTGATCGCGGCTCTTTCCTAATTGATCGATATCGAGGAGCAGCGTGTACAGATGCCGGGCATGTCGGGTTTCGCTTGCCGCTGGCGATGGCAACCAACAAGGCAATTCGGCAAACGCTTCATCGTATTGCTGCCAGATCTCTTCCCGCCGACGCAACCATTGTTCAAGCTTTGGAAGCTGACACAGTCCAAGGGCTGCTTGCAGGTCGGTCATATTGTATTTGAAGCCAGGATAGACAACTTCGTAATGCTGATACCCATCGTCGCTAAAGCGGCGCCAGGCATCGCGCGACAATCCATGCAGCGCATGCATCTTCAGCGTGGTCGCGAGTTGTTCGTCGTTGGTGGCAATCATCCCACCTTCGGCGGTCGTCATGTTCTTGGTGACGTAGAAGCTAAAGCAGGTCAGCGGGCTAATTGAGCCAATCTTCTGTTTCTGATACCTGCCTTCGATGCAGTGCGCAGCATCTTCGATCACCTTCAGCCCGAATCGGTCCGCAATGGCTCCGATCGCCTCCATTTCACACGGACGTCCGCCAAAATGAACCGGCAAGATTGCCTTCGTGTTTTGCGTAATCGCTGCTTCGATCTGGCTGGGATCGATGTTCATCGTTTCCCGGTCGACGTCCACGAACACAGGCATCGCTCCGGCGTGAAGGATCACATTCGCGGTCGAGGCAAACGTCAGAGGTGTCGTAATGACTTCATCCCCTGGACCTACTCCGGAAGCAAGTAAGGAAAGATGCAATGCTGCCGTGCAACTATTGACCGCCACCGCATGGCGTGCTCCGACGTACTCGGCAAATTGATCCTCAAACCGGGCGGTTCGAGGCCCTGTCCCAATCCAGCAACTGCGGAGCGTGTCGGTGACCTCCGCGATCTCTTCGTCCCCCAGAATTGGTTGTCCAAAAACGATGTATTCTGACATAGTTGCCGCTAAGTAACCTATTGAATTCGTTGTTCTTTGCTGACGCCCGCTGCCGTGCTTTCAACGGACCATTGCACCGGCGTCCAGTGAACACCTCCCCAACGACGGTCCGGGTAGTGAACAGTACCGTCTTCGACCGCCTGCCACCGCACTTCCAGAAGTGGGTAATCCATAATCACGTCATAGGTGCGACCGACGGCAATATCGGAGATGCCGATCTGCGAAACATACTTGCCAGGGGCGAGTGGCAAACCTAAGACATCGCAACGAACCACCTGTCGCCCCTTTCTCAGTCGCAAAGAGAATTCCGCATCTTGGGTCCAGACGACCGTTACCTGCGATCCATCGACGCGGGCAATGCTGAACCCCATCCTGGCTTCCGTTTCGATACTACTTTCAATTTCGCACTCGAATCGAAAGTCTTCTCCAAACTCGATGACCGGAGAGAATCCCGCCTCGGCGTCGTCGGCGCGGCAAATTCCGATGCGTTCTGCCCGAACATGAGTCCCGCACAAATGATCTCGTCGAAACGCATTAAGATCTGGAAACCCGTCGACAAGGTCGTCACTCGAAGGCTGAGCCATTTCGAGATAGTGTCGGATTGCTTGATCCGATTCACCCTGGAAACGGAGTCGACCTCGATCGAGCACCAGGCAACTATCGGTGAGTTGTCGAATCGCCGACAGTTGGTGGCTGACAAAGAGAACCGTTCGGCCCTGTGTCGACACCTCTTTCATCTTGTCCAGACACTTCTTCTGAAACTGGGCGTCCCCGACTGCCAGGACTTCATCGACGATCAGGATTTCTGGTTGAAGGTGGGCGGCAATGGCGAAACCGAGTCGGACATACATTCCGCTGGAGTATCGTTTCACCGGGGTTTGCAGAAAGTCTTCGATCTGTGCGAAGTCGACGATTTCGTCGAAGTGCCGTTTGATCTCTTGCCGCGACATCCCCAAGAGGGTACCGCTCAGATAGATGTTCTCGGCACCGGTCAATTCAGGGTGAAATCCGGTTCCTACTTCCAACAGGCTTCCAACACGCCCCCGCAAACCAAAGCGACCTGCAGTTGGCTCCGTAATCCGAGACAGAATCTTGAGCAGCGTGCTTTTGCCTGCCCCGTTGCGACCAATTACCCCGACGACTTCGCCTTCGTTGATCGAGAAGTCGAGATCCTTCAACGCCCAAAATGGATTGCTGGTTGATTGGCTACTCGCAGAACTGTCACCTCTTGCGATGAAGCGATTCCATAACGCCTTCGGCAAGCGAGCCAGCAGCTCACTAAATCGCGAATACGGTTCGCTCGTGCCACGTTGATAGCACTTACTCAAGCCGTCGACAGAGATGGCAACGTTGGACATCGAGCTTAGATCCTATCCACGACCTGGCGTTCGATCTGGCGGAAGTAAATCATTCCTCCAACCAACAAAAGTCCTAACGTTACGAAGGAGATCACCATGGAACTGAGCGTCGGTGCCGCGTGGCCCAGAATGCACCAGCGGACTCCTTCCAAGACCCCGACCATTGGGTTCAAGGCGTAGATGCTGCGATATTGCCCGGGAATCAGCTGATCCGTTTCGTAGATCACAGGGCTGATAAAGAACCCGACCTGCAAAATAAAGGGGACCACATATCCAATGTCGCGATACAGCGCGTTCAAGGCAGACAGCCACAGCCCTGCCCCGATCGAAATGAGCAGCGACAAGAGAACAAACAGCGGCAGCAAGATGATCTGGACCGGCGGCACGACACCGTACCACACCATCAAACCAAGCAGTAATACGCAGGCAATACAAAAGTCAATTAGCCCTCCGACCGTTGCCGAGATCGGCAATACCGCTCGAGGAAAATAGACTTTGCTGATCAAGTTTTGATGAGCCACCAGGCTTTGCGTGGCCGCTCCAAGAGTCGAAGCGAGTAACTGCCATGGCAAGTAACCACACAAGAAGGTGACGACGTACGGTACGTTCCCTTCCGAAGGCTGCCGTCCGAGGAGTTGAAAAAAGATATTGAAGACCAGCATCAGCAGCGCCGGTTGAAGCACGGCCCAAGCGACGCCGACCGCTGTCTGTCTATATCGCACTTTGACATCGCGGACGACCAGCATCCACACTAGGTGGCGATATACCCAGAGCTCGTAAAAGCCGCGGAGCGAGATGCCTCCCTCAGATTCGAAGTACTGCATCGGGACGTCGCTGGAAGGCACGTCAACGGCCAAATCGCGTTCGGAGATCTGGCTTGCGGACGTACTCATTCAGCTTGAATTCCGGCGTTGGTCTGCCGGTCCTGAGAATCGGTGGTCACATATTTGGGGAGTCGACGACAGTTCCGATATTCGTTCCTACCAAGGAACGGATTCGACTGCCTGTCGGCATCCCCCAATGTCTCGTAAGACACTGAAAGCTGGTTGAAGACCACGTTAAGGTTGTGTAAATACGCCCCTTGCCCCTAGACCCCGACGGGGCCCAGGGTACAACCTGGAGTCTGCAATTGCGGCGGCGAATCCCCAGAAAAGCAGGCGTTCGTCTTGCTTTAGTCCCGAGCCGCCCAGTTTTTGGTCCCGCTTCCATGAAGAATTCGCTTCACAAACTAGAGGTCAATGTGTGAGGGAATGAATGCTAAGCCTCTTCACATTCTTGTTTTCGCACATAGTGCCACACTGTCGCATGGCGGAGGTCGTTCGCTTCATGAACTGTTGATCGAGCTCAGCACTCGCAACGATATCCGTCTCACCGTGGTCACGCCGGGATATGGTTCCTTTGAACTGGCCGCGAGAAAGTTAGGAGCCGTCGTCCTCTGCTTGTCCGACCTGGTCCCTGAAGTTTGTTTCGAGAGTCTACTCTGGTGTGCCGACGAACATCACGGTTTCGGATGGACGGTTCATCCAACAAGGCTCATGGACTGCGTCGCAGCGATTTCTCGATCGCTCGAAGAGAGGCCCGACGTCGTTTATACGAACACGACGGTCTGCCCCCTGGGTGCGTTCGTTGCGGCGCGATTGGAGACGCCCCACGTATGGCATCTCCGTGAGTTCGTTGATCGCGATTTCGGCTGGACTTTCTATCTGGGTAAGCCGGGTACATACGGCTTAATCGATACGCTTTCTGACGAAATAATTGTGAACTCCGAAGTCCTTCGTCAGGCTGTCTTGCCCTACCTTCAAGAGAACACAATCTCCACAGTTCCAAACGGCCCATTGGCAGACGCATGGCTAAAGATCGAACCGCCATGCACTCCAGAAAAGGACGCCCCGTTACGACTCTGTCTGGTTGGCACTATCGCTGAGCATAAGGGACAGATCGACGCGGTCGAAGCGGTTGCTTTGCTCAACCGTCGCAACATTCCTGTAGAGCTCCACCTGTTTGGCGATGCTCAGCCCGATTATCAAGCGAAGCTTCGTGAAGCGGTGAAAAACCACGGCATTGGGAATCAGGTTCATTTTCGCGGAACAACAGCCGATCCGCGTCAGGCTCTCTTAGAGGGGCACATTGCCCTGGTCACTTCCCGTTTAGAAGCCTTCGGCCGGGTCACTGTCGAAGCGATGGCTACGGCGCGGCCCGTTATCGCAACCAATACTGGGGCCAATCCGTCGATCATCGATGATGGCGTCACCGGTATTCTTTACGATGTCGGCAACGCCGAGCACCTTGCCTCAGCGATTGAACGTATTTACCACGACCCTGCTGCTGCTTGCCAAATGGCAACCCGTGCCCGGGACCAATCGCTAACGCACTACACGCGGATCGAATATGGCCGACGTATCGAACAAATATTACGAAGAGCAGCCGCCACGCCCGAGCGCAAGAGGTCGATCCAAGCCCTTCTTCCGCATCTGGATACGATTGCCCATGGCGTTTGCGCCAGCATTTCTCATGGGCAGATCCCGGCCCTTGCCAAGAGGACCGAGACCTTAGAGAAGTCTTGGGGCATCTATCTAACGCGAACGATCGGGCGAATGCTAGGTCTTGCATAGGCCCGACCGACGCAGACATCTACTCGTGGGCTGCCACGTCGCCCGCTGGTTCAAACCAACGATAGATCGCCGGTAGCACCAAAAGCGTTAGCACCGTACAAGTAATCAGTCCCCCGATCACCACGGTTGCCAGCGGCCGTTGGACTTCAGCACCGGCACTGCCAGAGATGGCCATCGGGACGAAGCCCAAGGCACCGCACGTTGCCGTCATCAACACTGGGCGAAGGCGGTCCATCGAACCAGTTGTAACCGCATCTTTCTGCTCGAGACCTTCATGCCGCAAGTGTCGAATGTGTTCGATCAGAACCACACCATTCATCACCGCGATACCAAACAAGGCAATGAAACCGACCCCTGCCGAAATCGAGAACGGCATGTCACGTAACCACAGTGCGAAGATCCCACCCGTCGCTGCGATCGGAACGTTCAAGTAAATCAGCATCGTCAGCTTTGCGGAACTGAACGTGATGTACAACAACGAGAAGATCAGGAACAACGCGACCGGCACCGCGATCATCAGCCGTTTCGAGGCCTCTTCCAGGTTCTGGAACTGACCACCCCACGCCAGCGAGTAGCCCGCCGGAAGCTTCACTTCGTTGGCAATCGTCTCCTTGGCATCGGCCACGAAACTTGCCAGGTCCCGGCCGCGAACGTTGCACTGTACCAGCAGGCGTCGCCGAATCGCGTGGCGACTGATTTCCGAGGGGCCATCTTCGACGATGATATCGGCAAGCTGCGTGATCGGAATCTTTCGACCTTGTGGGTCTTCGATTTTGATCTGCTCTAGCTTTTCGGCGTTGTATCGCCACTCCGGTGCCAGGCGAACCTGCAAGGGGAAGCGACGTTGCCCCTCAAACACTTCTCCGACCGTATGCCCACCGACAACCTGGATCGCCTGTAGAATATCAGCCGCGTTGATTCCATATCGCGCAATAGCATCGCGGCGAATGTTGACTCGCAAGTACGGAAGACCAGCGATCTGCTGGGCCTGTACGTCGGCGGCACCTTCGACCCCGTTAAGGGCACGAACGATACGATCCCCCTGCTCTTTTAAGACATTCAGATCATCGCCATAAATACTGAGGCCGACGTCCGAACGCACCCCTGCGACCAGTTCCTGCACACGCAGTTCGATAGGCTGAGTGAACCCATACGAGTTGCTCGGCACCGACTCCTCCAGCGCGACTTGCATCGCTTCGACAAGCTCGTTTTTTTCAATATCCTCTGGCCATTCCTCTTTCGGTTTAAGTCGAACAAACACGTCGGTTTGATGGACGCCCATCGGATCGTTGGCAATTTCAGGCCGTCCGGTCTTCGATACGACGCTTTCAACTTGGGGGAACTTGAGCAAGGTTCGCTCCATTGCCTTGGTCATTTCGATCGAGGTTTCTAGCGAAACGCTAGGCAGGCGGGTTGCCTGAATCGCGATATCCCCTTCATCGAGCTTCGGCACGAATTCGACCCCGAAACCAGTCGCTACGACGACACTCACTGCGAACATTGCGATCGACAGGCCAAACATCGGCAACGGGCGTCGCATCGAGAACGCCAGCATCGGCTCGTAACACTTCTTCAACCAGGTCACCAAAAAGGTATCGTTCGAGCTGACGCGGCGAGCGAGAAAGAGCGATGCCATGACCGGCATGACGGTCACGCTCAAGATCAATGCACCTGTCAGTGCGGACATGAAGGTGAACGCCATCGGGCGGAACATCTTTCCTTCCACGCCCTGCAGGCTGAGGATCGGGAGGAACACGATAATTACGATCAAACCCGCAAACAGAATCGGCGTACCGACTTCTTTGGCCGATTGCTTGAAGACTTCTTTCGGGACCACGCCGCCACGCTCGCGTTGATAGCGACTCGCATGGCGGACCGCGTTTTCGATCATCACCACCGCCCCGTCAACGATAATCCCGAAGTCGATCGCCCCCAGGCTCATCAGGTTGGCCGAGACCCCGGCGACTTTCATCGCGATCAAGGCACACATGGCGGAAAGCGGGATCGCCGCCGACACGATCAGCCCTGCCCGGATATCGCCCAGAAGGAGGAACAACATCACGATCACCAGAATCACACCAACGCTGATGTTTTCGGCGATCGTATGGATCGTCTTTTCCACTAACTCGGTTCGATCGTAGAACGTATCGATCACCACGCCTTCCGGCAGCGTCTCTTGAATCTCGGCGATCTTGTGCTTGACATCCTCAACGACCTGACGCGAGTTGCCTCCCATCAGCATCATCACCATCCCGGTGACCGCTTCGCGATCGCCGTCACGCGTGACCGCACCCTGCCGCAGCATCGGAGCGAAGTTGACGCGGGCCACGTCCGAAATTCGAACCGGTGTACCATCGCGGCGACTATCAAGGACGATGTCTTCGATGTCTTGAAGATTACGAATCAAGCCTTCGCCACGAACCAGCCGTTGCTCGGCACTGTGGGTGATGTAACCACCGCCTGCGTTGGCGTTGTTTTCCTCGAGTGCCTCAAAGACGCGATTCAGCGGAACGTTGAAGTTCTGCAGTTGATCGGGATTGACTTGGACTTCGTAGGTCTTCAGCTCGCCACCGAAGGTGTTCACTTCGATCACGCCAGGCACACTTCGCAGTTGAAAGGCAATTTGCCAATCGAGGATCGTGCGAAGATCCATCAGGCTGTATTCGTGACCTTCCTCGGCCATCACCTCGAACTGGTAGATCTCGCTCATCCCCGTCGCAATGGGCCCCATCTGCGGATCGCCCATTCCGGGTGGGATGTTCTCGCGTGCTTGTTGAAGTCGCTCGTTCACCAAGTTTCGGGCCCAATAGATATCGGTCCCTTCTTCAAAGGCGACCGTCACTGCCGACAAACCGAAGCGGCTGATCGAACGAATTTCTTCAACGCGGGGCAGACCGCTCAGTGCGTTTTCGACCGGGAACGTGATGAACTGTTCCACTTCGACCGGACCCAAAGACGGAGACGTGGTCAAGACTTGAACCTGAACGTTGGTCAGGTCGGGGACGGCATCCAAGGGCAATCGCATCGCCGATACCACACCGGCACCAAGCAGCACGACCGCCAATAACATGACAATGAAACGATTATTCAGTGACCATTCAATAATATGTTGAACCATAGTAGCCTCGGTGAAGGAGGTTGAAATCGAACAGATAATTCAATCGATACCGGTTGTCGCTCACTCTTCGAGCAAGCTTGCCAGCATCTTCGATTTCAACGCGAAGCCACCGTGAACCACGATTTCTTCGCCGTTCTTGAGTCCCTTCACAATTTCGACGACCTTGTCCGTTCGTCGCCCCACCACCACGTCGCGAGCCTCGAAGGTGTCGCCGCCTGCGTATACGAACACGAACGAGCGGCCTTCGAAGTCTTGCAGGGCGTCGGCCGGAACCTGAACGACCTGATCGAGGCTACCGGTTGGGAATAGCACGTGCACAAACATGCCAGGCTTAAGGGCGGCATCTTTGTTGTCGGCGATGGCACGCAGTGTGATGGTCCGGCTGTCAGGGTCTACCAGATCGCCGGTGTAGAACACCTTCGCATCGAACGTTCGCCCAGGCCACGCATCCGACTGAAGCTGAATGGTTTTGCCACGTACCTGATCCAAGAGCGGCAACTGCCCTTCGTAGATATCGGCCGTGACCCAGACACTGGTCAGGTCAGCCACACTGAAGATCTGGCTATCGGTTCCGACCCGTTCGGCTAGGACAACGTCCTTAGAGATGATCGTTCCGTCGAACGGTGCCATGATCGGCATGTGCGAAACCGCTTCTCCTTGGACCATCGGATTGATCTTGTCCAGTTCCGCATCGTGGAAACCAAGGACCTTCAAAGCGGCTTCATCGACCGCCACGCGGGTTTCCATTTCTTTGACCGCATGCGAAGACCGCATTCCCTCTTGAACGGACTCTTGTTGGATCTGTTCGACTAACGACTGCAGTGTCGCGCGAGCCGTGTTCCACTGCGACTGGGCTTCTATCAATTGCTTGCCAGATACGGCGCCACTGTCGGTCAGCGGCGAAAGCCGCTTCACGGTCTGCTGATGGGTATGCTTGCCGATATACGCGGTCAGCAGTTGGTTGCGGTACTCGCCAATCGGCTTGCCGGTGAACTTCTCTTCAATCTCCGCAACATCCGCTTCGTCCCGAATCATGCGAATCAACTCTTGGACATTCGTCACGATCTGCTGCGTCCACTTGTCTTGGGCAGCAACCTGATCGCGTTTGAGGCGATCTTGATAAAGCTGAAGCTTGGCCTGGCCGACCTCGCGGCTTTGCACAATCGCCAGGACGTCCCCTTTCTTGACGCGGTCGCCTAAGTGAACTCGGACCTCGTCGACGACACCCTCCGCCAGTGGGAAGATGTGCGCGAGCCGATCTTCGTTGATCGCGATCTTGCCGGTGACTTCAATTCGCTTGCTGAACTGCTGCGATTTAACCGGTTCGACGACGATCGAGCCTGATTCCCAGCGGTTCTTCGGGAACTCGATCAGGTTCGCGTCTTCCGAGGCCTCTTCAATCGGAGCACCAGGCGCCATCGCAACCTCGTGTGAAGCGGTTCCGTGCTCTTCTTTCTGGTGCGAAGCTTCGGTCGCGCCGGTCAGAACCCACCAGGTTCCTGCCATTGCGATCGATGCTGCCAAGACGACCGATACTATCAAAGAACGGGACTTGTTAGTCGTTGCCGATGCCATAATTGAATTGTCTCCCAAGAGATCGCTACAGGGATTTCGAATCAGGAAAGCGCAGCGGTGGCCTGGTCAGATCGATCAGGACTTTCGCGTGTGCCGATGCAAAAGCGAGCTAGAGGAGAGATCTAGCAGCGAACTACGCCGAAGCGCAGAGGAAGCGGAAGAGAGACCGCGTAAGTCGAGTGAAACGCGCCGATCGAGCGCGATAATGGTTCCGGAGAACCTGGCAAAGCCGAAGCGACGCTGAAGTCAGGCGAGGTCAGCCAGTCGATCGTAGGTGAATCGCCAACGATCGTGGCCGCTTCGGTTCCCCCGCCGCCAAGCGAGAGCCATTTCGCTGCCGATCTTCCTTCTCTTTCGCTTCCTGGTTCACCGAAGTGAATGTGCCAGCCGAAGTCGACGTCTTCGCATAGCGCTGCGTCGCGATGGCTTGAAGAGAGATGGTTGAACAACCACAGCGAATCCACGCTGACCGCATTCAAGAGCGAGCCATGGCAGTGGAAATAAGGGAGCGGACCAGTCCATACCGCCAGCAACAGGACGACTCGGAGATACACCGAAAGTCGGGCGTATTTTTTAGAGTGCAGCATTGGTTGCGTGGAAGGAAGGTAAGCGACGGATCGGAAGGAAGATTAATTTCAGACTAGTCTTCCTGTCAGAAATTGTCAACGAAGCACCGCGTAAACACCCTCAGACTGGGTATGACCGTGTAAGAGGACACTCCGTGAATTCCTTCAATTCTATTCGGGTCGACGGCCCGTCAGAATGTAAGGAGTTCCCTGCAAAACACCATATTCAGGGTCCAATTTGTCGTGGACTTCCCGGGCCGAGATCACCTCGTCCATCTGTAGATTCTTAATCTCAATAAGCCCTGCCGCCTCCATCACCACGCGAAGCATCTGGTCGGTATGCTCGCGAAACGGAAGTTGGCTCATCGCTTCTCGATAGGTTTCGTCGGGCTTCCAGCCTTGGGCAGGTCGGAAAGCTCGTTTTTGTTTGTTCGAATCGGCCGGAGGGATCTCACCAATCAAGACCATCAGCCCGCCTGGGCGCAACAGTCGAACCCAACGGGCAACCGCATAACCTGGATGAGGCAACGTGAAAAGAACTGCGCGGCTGGATAGTAGATCGAACGTTCCTTCCTTAAGTGGAGGTTGTTCAGCGTCCCCTTCCACGAAATTGATCTTCAGGCCCTTTTTCGCGGCCACTTCTCGTGCGGCGGCCAGCATGGTTGCGGAGAAGTCGACCCCGGTGGTCTCAATTCCCATGGCCGCCCAAAACTGAGCGATCGTACCCGGCCCGGTTCCCATGTCGACTGCCGAGGCAACGTTGCGCTCGCCGATCGCTTGCTTTAATACTGATCGCCAGGCTTGAAATGAGGGCTCGAAACCGAATTCCCCTTCGATGAATCGTTCGACGCGATGCTCGACCACGCTTGAGTTCATCCAACCTTCGCGAAAGATCTGCTTGAGTTCGTCTGCTTGCATGGAAGCTTCTTCTTTACCGTAAGTCGCCTGGGGAATTGTCACTGCGCGGGAAGCGTGCCGGTGACATGAATATAAGTTTCGCCATCCTCCACGACGACATGGGATGCGACCGAATAGACCTCGGCGATCATCTCCCGCGTTAAGACTGCCGCAGGAACACCTTGGCTGTGCACTTGCCCTTCCGACATCACCACGATCCGGTCTGCGAACCGGGCAGCCAGATTCAAATCATGGATCGCAACAACGGAAGCCGCTTCTTTTTGTCGCGTCCATTCTCTCACGAATGACAAGACCTCGAACTGGCGGCGAAGATCGAGATTCGACGTCGGCTCGTCGAGAAGCAATACTTCCGGTTCTCGAACGAGCGCTTGAGCAATCGCTACGAGTTGGGCCTGACCGCCGCTCAACTGGTCGAGCCGCCGCTGGCCAATCTCTTCCAAGTGCATCTCGGCCAGCATGGTCTCCACGCGTTCGATGTCGTCGTCCGACACTTGCCAGCCCAGTGTATTTAAGCGTCCCAACAAAATCGTCTCGAACACGGTCAGAATTGCTTGGGGCGCGAAGTCTTGCGGCAGATAGCCGATGCGCTGCGCCGTTTGCATCGTCGGCCACTGTGCGATATCTTCACCGTCGAGAGATACCTGGCCGTCCCCTTTCAGAATGCCCCCCAGACATTTCATCAGCGTAGACTTGCCAGCCGCGTTCGGTCCGACGATCGCCGTGATGCCAGGTTCAATCGTGAGATCGACCTCATGAAGCACACGCATCTGGCCATATTGGAAGGTCAGCTTCTTCGCGTCAAGGATCACCAATAGGTTCTCCTCGCACGCAGGGCTATCGCCGCCAGGAAAGGTGCCCCGAGTGCGGCGGTAACGATACCGATCGGAAAGGTGGTTCCCGGTACCAGGACCTTGCTGACCACTGCTGCCAGGCTTACCACGATTGCTCCAATCAATGCTGAGACTGGCGCGAAGTATCGTTGATCTTCCCCCACTAGGGTTCGCGCAGCGTGGGGAGCCACTAGTCCGACAAACCCGATCGCGCCGGTGAAGCAAACGGCCGTCGCAGTAACAACGGAAACCAGGACTAGCGTCCGTAAACGGATACGGCCGACATCGATCCCAAGGCTACGGGCGTGTTGGTCACCGAGTCGCAGCGAAGTAAGTTGCCAGGCATCGCGCAACAGCAGAACCATGGCGATAACGAAGACTGCCGCAACGATGGCGGTGTTCTGCCATGTTGCCCCTTCCAAGGTGCCAAAGATCCAAAAGACGATGGCATGCAAAGCATCGTCCGCGGCGATGAACTGCAGGAAGGCCACGCCGGCACTGAACAGGAAATGCAAGGCAACTCCACCCACGATGATGGATTCTGTCGCTCCACCTCGCATCTGCCCCAACGAGTAGATCAGCATAGCGCTCAAAAGCGCGAACGCGAACGCACTAATAGGAACCATCCAGGCAACCGGCAACCAGGCAATCGCACTGCCAAACACGAGCACCAGTGCCGCACCGAAACTAGCAGACGCGGAAACACCCAATGTAAAGGGACTGGCCAACGGATTGTTAAGAATCGTCTGCATCTGGGCCCCTGCGATGCCGAGCGAGGCCCCGACAACGATCGCCATCAAGGCAGAAGGTAAGCGGAACGACCAAACAATTGTGCGATGGACCGGATCCGCGTTCGCTGGACTAAGCACGGCGGTTAGGAGATCGCCCCAGCTCAGATTCGCAGGGCCCGTTACCAGATCGATTCCAACCGCCGCCAACAGCACAACGATCGCGATCGCCACGATCCCCAGTCGATGGCGAGAAAGAGATCGATACGCGACGGCATTCCGCGATTGTGAACGATCCGCGGAGTTATTCATCGCTGTACTGTACAATCCAGGTTCCGCTGAATTCAATCGGCAAGAACTTCTCGTGAAACTCTCGCAGCGAGTCCTGCGGATTTAAGTGAGCGAACTTCTCGGGGGCGATCCACTTGGCCAATTGCTGGGCTGCGGCGAAGCTGGTGATGTGGCTGCCGAAGCGGGTATGGAGCGCGTAGACCTTTCCATGCTTCACCGCATTCAGCTCCGACCAACCATCGCGACTCGTAAACGCTTGCAGGGCGGTTTGGGCTGCCTCCTCTTCTGCTAGATATCCCAACCGCACACTATCGGGAAACGAAGTCCAATGCGCGCCGGTCACCACCACGATGTCTGGATTGCTTGTCAGAAGATACTCAGGCCGAATCACTCCCAGGCCATACATCCCGCTGACCGCGCCGTCGGCGACATTCTTGCACGGCAATTGATCGAGGACGCTGGCCCAGTTGGAAACGCTTCCTTGCTGCGTCCTTCCAAACGTGTTGCCATACTGACTCGCTCCATACGTTCCCGCTTCCATATAGATCGATGGCTTGTCCTGGGGAAACTCTTGCCCGAGCACCTCGTTCAATTGTGTATCGACCCACTCAGCCGCCTCGTCTGCTCTTTGCTGCCGATCGAGGACCTTCCCCAACAGGCGAATGCTTCGCTGTGGATCGCGGAAGGGATTGTCGAATTCCAGGTAGAGAATCGGCACGCCTGCCGCTTCCAGTCGTTCGAGCCCTTTCGACTTCCGTTGCCTCATATAGGTGTTCATGATCACCAGGTCCGGCTTCAATGCCAGGACCGCTTCAGCACTGACGGCGTCTTTCAGCACATCGCCCAATTCGGTGACGTTGGCGAGTTCCGGGAAGCGTTCGACGAACTTGTCGTAGGCGTCACGGTCGCCTGTCTTCAGCGAACTATCCCAGCCAACCAAACGCGAACCCGTTTCATCTCCGAGAACCGTAGCCAACTCGTAGAGGCAGAGACTTCGCATCAAAACAATACGTTTGACAGGCTGCGGGATGGTGACTTCACGTCCCGCCAGATCGGTCACCACCAACGAATTCGTCACGGGATGGTCGGACTCGGCCTTCTGCTGCGGCGAGCAACCGCCGATTCCGAACGCGGAAATGAGAAGCAGAATCAGGACGAGTTTCCGAAACGCCATCGATTGTCAGCTAAACGTGATCTTGAAGAAGTTGCCTGGTAAGAGAATTATTCCGCCGGAGGGGACGCCTTGGCGGCTTTCACCCGGTTCTGTTGTTGCTTTCGCCGAGCTCTTCCTTTTCGCCACCACAACCAGAATCCGGTACCGTAAAGCATAGCAGGCAGAAAGCCAACCACGAAGACGCACCAGCGCCCCACCAGGCCAAACGCCTCGCCATTGTGCAGCGGGAACTGCCACGCGAAGAACGTATCGACCGCATCCTGCTCGCGAATATCGCGGACCGAAAGCACCTCACCGGAGTATTGCTCGACCCATGCGCGGCTGCTCCCCATCCACTGCCGGATGTCGCCTGGCTGCCGGGCACGAATCATAAACACGCTATCTGGTTTCGTCGGAAAGTGAATCCGGTTCAGCTTACTCTCAGGCAGCGCTGCCAAACCAAGCTCAACCGCGCGATCGACCGTGATGGGGATCGCGTTGTCACTGGGTTGCGATTTAAGTTTGACGGCAGGCTTCGGCTCTTTGGTCGAAAACAACTTTCCGACTGGCGTAAACCAACCAGGGAACACCATGTAGACCCCAGTGAATGCAATCACCATCAAGAACGGCACACTCGCGATCCCAGGCGTCTTGTGCAGATCGAACATTAGTCGCGAGCCAGAGCGGATCGCAAATGCTGACCGCCAGCTATGCTTCCACAGCGGCCACCATAGGTAAAGTCCCGAGACAATCGAGACCAGCAGCACGATGCCCGTCAGCCCGACGACAATCTCGCCGTTGTGGCCGGCCAGAAGTTGGATGTGAAGCAGATAAAGCCACGTCACGAGGTAGGTTCCACGTACCCTTTGCCCGGTCACCTCGGCGGTGTAGGGATCGACGTAGACGTGATGAAAGGGCGATCCCGGAACGGCATCGGATTGAAACCAGACCGTCCATACACGATCTTTTTCGCGCGGAGCGTCCGCGAATTTCAGGACTCGCCCGTCTTGTTGGCCGACGGATCGCGCGACATCGAAGACCTCAGCCAGGGGGCGTGGCTCACCCGAGGGTTCCACGCGAAGTAGATCAGGCTCCAGCCATGCGTCGATCGCATGATGAAACACCAGAAAGCTGCCTGTCAGACCTAACAATACGAACAGCAGCCCGACTGTAAGCCCCAACCAGCGATGTACGGTGAACCAATAGGCACGCCAGCGTTTGCGCATACGCGATTCAAGTCGCCCCTGGTCCGCTTCACGGGGAAGCGGACGGAAGCTTCGAGCCTTCTAAGATCTTGGCATTATCCAAAACGATCGGGTCAACACTATTCTGACCGTCGACCACCGTGAACTCCAGAACCGGCTTTTTAGGATCACCGAACTTTCCTAACAAGCGATCGGGCGGCGGTGGAGGCATGCCACCGCCTGGCGGTCGCCAGTCCGGGTCTGGCCACGTAATCGTTACGACATATTCACCCGGAGGCGCCCCATCGGGACCTTCATACGAAGTCAGTTGATACGTGCCGCTGGCATCAACCTTGCCAACCGGTGAAATCGGATACTTCACGCCCGGCTGTTCCGTTTGTGGCCAGAAGCGAACCAGCGCCCCTTGGGCAGGCACACCATTGATGTGCACTGTGCCGGTAACCGGATGCGTCGCGATGGCATCGTACGGCTTGCTTTGCGTGCAGCCAATCGTTGTCAGCATGCCTATCAACAGACATAGCCGGAGCAGGTTGTTGACCATCTCACTTGCCCTTTCTGCCTTTGAAATTGATTGGCGATTACAAGCTGTTTAGAACTAGGCCATCGTCTCGACCGACAAAACCTCGGAAGGCTCCTTTGTCGACCGTTTCTGGCACAAAACGAACCGAGCCATCGCCGACCGACGCGTTCATTCCGCCTGGATGGTACGAGTAAGCTCCACCCCAGTCGTTGGTGCAATTGACCACACATGGTCCGTAGTACTGCTTGCCGTCGAAGGTCCAGCTTCGGACACGGTCGTGCTGGGTCGATGCCCACCAACCTTGGAAGTTCGTATCCACCACCGAGGCATACGAGTAGTCAGACGGATCCTTCTTCTGTTTCCCGCGGATCACGACGTTCGGGAAGTTGGCACGTTCGAAGAAGAACATCGTGTTCGACAGGCCGTCGGTCGAGGCATTGAACCGGACCGGACGGGTATAACTACCGTCGAAGAAAGCTCCCACCACTTCTCGTGGCGTCATGGTGTCGTCGCGGAAACTACGGGCAATGAAGTAGTCTCCCGGGGCAGCCGACATGCTGGTGTTGAACGACGAAGCGTCGTCTTCCTGTTCGATGATGCCCTGAATCAGTCCGCTGCGAGGCGTCGTTGGGCAGACGAAAGCACCCAACTGAACGGTGACAATATCTTGATTGGCCTGGTCCGAAACTCCGTTGGTTGCCGTCGGATCGAATTGATCCCAGGCAGCACCTTGTTCCAGCATCGGCAGCAGTGCCAGGCCCCAGCTATTGACCCAATTATTCCCGGACTCGAAGGTGATCCCAAGGTCGGGGTACGGAAGCGAATTATGGGTATCGTGATAGTTGTGAACGGCAAGTCCCAACTGCTTTAAGTTATTGGTGCACTGGGCACGACGGGCCGCTTCACGGGCTTGTTGGACGGCAGGCAGCAGCAACGAGATCAGCACGCCAATGATGGCAATCACGACGAGCAGTTCGACGAGGGTAAATCCGCGGCGACTCATAATTTATGTTCTTTCTGGAAGGCGATACATGTCCACAGCTTCGCCGATTGGTTTCGCAAATTCTGGAAACCACATGCGAAATAGGATTGGCTCTCTTATCGCGTCGCAGAATGGCTGGGGGTCAGGCTGACCTACTTCCGCAACAAGACGGCCGCGAACCAAGGTTCAAGGCACAACCGAGACGGGCGTATTGGCTAATCATTGGGTAAATCGAAGAAACCCAACTGACGGCTATTTCGTCTCTCGAGCAGTGATACTAATTCTCATTAGTCAGGTCGTAATGCTATCAAAGTTCATCTTTCCCGCAAGTCGTTACACCGATCGAAATACCCAATCTGGCCAATCACAAGTCAGGCTGAAGCTGGATCGATCGACCTTTATCACAGCATCCAATCGCAGCCTAAACCAAGGCGACGTCCCGTCATTACCACTAGCCGTCCCCTTAGTGCGTTCGATTTCCATTTAGAAGACACTACCCCCTCTGCTCAGGTAGTCGGTCCACGTACGCTCGCCCACGTTGGGTGTCGCTTGCTTCGACAGCGGCTGTCAATTGAAATGACAGATCGCATCGAGAATTTTCTGACGGAACCTTGCCAATCTATTCTGCCGAGGCCGACCTAGGCGGCAGTGCACTTGCGGCGAGTGCGACGAAAGCGATCGCGATTCCAAGCAACGCAATCGGAGCGAAGCGATAGTCAGGCGGCATCAGGTCGACGGTGATCCCTAGAACTGGGGCGATGATCGCAATACCGATCGACTTCGCTTGCGACTCGACGCTCAGCACGGTTGCCATGGCTTCGTCGCTGGCCTCGTCCGCGACCCGACTGATCAGAATAGGACGCCACAGATTTTGCATGACCGCCAACACAACAAAGCTGAAGATGGCCAGCCCGGTCCAACTGGTGATAGTTCCCACCAGCAAAATCCCGAACGTAGCCGCATAAGCCAACCAGAGCGACATCGCCGCTTTTTCTTCGTTTTCAAACCGCATCGAAAACGGACCAGCGTATCGCGAGGCAAAGCTTCCCAGCAGATAGAGCACTGCGTAGATCACGGCGATCAACACGGCCGTGCGCTGGGTCGCTTCCCACGTTACCAGTAGCGGCAATGCCAACGCTGCCGACTGGATCAGCGGCTGAAGATAGTCCTTGCTCGCCCCGTAGATCCCCTCGAAGCCCATTGATTCGGTAATCGGGCGCCGAAGCCTGGGCGAAGTGAAGCATTGAAGCGTCGCCCTCCACAACATTCTCATCGCGTTCTCTCGCTGCGGCTTTTTGTCGCCAGAGAAGTCAAGCGATTTCGGATAGCTGAGGAAGTTCAAGATGTTCAGCGCGGCAGGAATCGCGCTAATCCAGAAGATCACTGTGTACTCTTCCAACCAGATGACCAGCCCCGCCGCCAAGACCACCGACAAAGCGGATCCCATCTGCGACCAGCTACGTGTGATCCCATAGATATGAGTCTTTTCCCGTTCGCGTCCCTGACTTTTCAGCCACGCAAAAATGATCGCTTTGTGCGTCCCGGTTCGAAACGCCTCGCCGATCGCAAACGCGAACATCGCAACAAACAAGATCGGGACCGACGACGCAAGACCAAACATAATAAATGCGATGACATAAGCGACATGCGACAAGATCATCGCCCCGCGGCGGCCGACCGAGTCCGCAATGGCGCCGGTGGGGATCTCGAGGACTGCGATGCTGATCTCCCGGAAGCCGATCAGCAGCCCGATCATGGCGTAAGTGAGATCTTTTTCAAGAAACGCCAAAATCCAGAACGGCGCGAAGTACCGCTGATTTTTCAGGAAGCCGTACAAACAAAAACGGAAGATCAACGGTTTAAACTCAAAGGGTCAAGCGGCGAAGCAATTTCAAACGATCGATCTTGGCGATCGTACCGAAGTTGCCCAAGGCTGCAAAGCATCCCTAATTTACGAACGGAGTATCGCAACCGTCTCACCATTGGCCTGCGACTGAGCCGATTCGCTTTCGCAGTTTCTCGCCGCCGGGATGATCAGTCCCAGCCACAATGTCGCCGAACAGGAATTACGTCAGCGGTTCCGAACCGACTGTCGTGGCCAAACGACCTCTCGCCATTTCGCCGATGCTGATGAGCGGCATGTTCGTCAAAGTGATTATTCATGCGAGTCCGAACATACCACTGCTTCGCTTGCCGTAAACCGCGGTGCGTCCCAACGGCGTCATCTGGGTGGTTCGCGATCAGAAGCTGAAAGAACTGCCCGTTAGTGTGGCCTATACCGACGAGAACGAAGCGATTGCCTATCTCGATCAAGCAGGCCCCTTCACTGCCCGTGGCTCGCATTAATCGCGGTTCGCCTTGTTACGATTCGTAGTAAGGGCGAATCGATTCCATTGCCTGCTGGAGCGTGGCAAACGAGACTGGACCTCCCACGCAAAATCGAAAGGCAGATGGAGCCACTTCTTCCGTACAAAACTCGTTGGCTGGGACGGCGCCAATACTATATCCCCGCAGCATGTCGACTAACGTCTTCACTGGCACACGACGCGGAGTTTCGATCCAGGCATGAAAGCAGAAGTCATTCGTTTTGCGAAAACGACCTGGGATGGTTTGCTTGAGAAGTTGAATCCGTTGCCGCGTTTCATTACGAACTCCCACGACAATCTTGTCGGCCAGGCCACTCTCAATCCAATGCGTTACGATCGCTGTCGTAATCGGTGACGCCATTACCGAAACGGCGCGGAGCCGCTCGGTTACTTCTTGGCGATCGGTTTGCGGCGGTACTAACAGGTAAGCGATTCGCAGCCCTGGTCCAAGGCACTTGGCCAAGCCACCGACATAATAGGTGCAGTCAGGGGCCAGCATGACGATTGCCGGAGGGGGCTGGATAGGAAGGAATCCATAGGCATCGTCTTCAACAATCGGAATGCCAAATTGCCGAGCGACCTCGACAATTTCGAGCCGCCGATTGAGCGGCATGGTATCCGTCGTGGGATTGTGCAATGTCGGATTGAGATAGAGAACACGTACATCCTTGGTCTCGATCGCTTCCGCTAAAGCATCCGGCAAAATCCCATCTCGGTCGGAGGGAATTCCGTGGACCGGGCAGCGGAGCAAACGCGCGATTCCAAAAAGACCAGGGTACGTGACTTGTTCGCTGGCAATCGCCCCTCCTTCGGCCAATTCGGCTGAAAGCACCGCCGTCAACGCGGCATGAGCACCCGTTGTGATGTGGAGCGTTTGGCTTTCGACCGCGATCCCGCGCCGCGAAAGCCAGTGAATCGCCGCCCCTTTATCTCGAACGTCGCCCCCTTCTGGCTGATAACGCAAGA
This sequence comes from Bremerella cremea, assembly GCF_039541315.1. Classification (GTDB taxonomy): domain Bacteria; phylum Planctomycetota; class Planctomycetia; order Pirellulales; family Pirellulaceae; genus Bremerella; species Bremerella cremea. Next base: position 171,245 of record NZ_BAABFZ010000005.1, read on the forward strand.
CCTGAGGAAATGCGTGCATGGCTTCCGCGGCCGAGCGTTTCATACTCTCGACCAGGTCAGGCTCGACATCGGGGGGCTGATTCATGGTTCGATCGGCCACGTCGGCCCGAACCGGGATCGATTCGCTCGAGATCGCTGCTCCGCGAACGAAGGTGCCTGCTCCGACTCGCGATTCGATATGTCCGCGACTAGCAGCCGTCGAATAGCCCCGGGCAATCGTCGTGACATCCAGATCAAGCCTTTTGGCTAGTTGCCGCTGCGTCGGCAGATGATCGCCAGGCAGCAGTTTGCCCGCCGCGATGTCGTCGGCAATTGACTTGGCAATCGCCTCGAACAGCGGAAGATCAGGGGCATCGATTCGAGGAACCCAGTCCGTTCGCCGCATCTGTCGAATTCCGTGGGCGCAGTGGCAACGCTTCGCGGAAGAATTGACTGCATGATTGAATGGATCATTGACCGGCTGAACAGGCCAAAACCGGGCATTGCTTTCATTCTCAGCCGACGCCGTTGAACGTTCAACCATGGGACCGATAAGCTTCCCATAGCATCCCACGTTTTCACGAATTTCGAGCCCGTTTATGTCATCCTCTAGTCGTACCAAGCCGAATCGCGTCGAGCAGATCAAAGCCGAAAGCCATTTTTTGGCCGGAACGATCCACGATGATCTCTCGTCCGATGCCCCCACCTTCGGGAAAGACAATCTCCAGCTCCTGAAGTTCCACGGGACGTATCAGCAAGATGACCGCGATGCCCGGGTGTCGTTGCGGCGGCAGGGCAAAGACAAGGCCTTCTCGATGATGGTCCGCTGCCGCATCCCTGGCGGACGGCTCACATCACAGCAGTTTCTGGCCCATCTCGACCTTTGCGACCTGCTCGGCAATTCGACGATGAAGATCACGACGCGGCAAACCATCCAGTTGCATGGGATCGTGAAGCAAGATCTTCGCCAGACCATCGCCACGATCAACTCGCTCGGGTTGTCGACGTTTGCAGCGTGTGGTGATGTCAATCGCAACGTGATGTGTTGCCCGGCGAAGAAGTGCTCGCCAGTTCATCAGGCGATTGAGCAGCTCACAAACAACCTTGCCGAAGAACTAGCACCACGCACGACGACCTATCGCGAACTTTGGGTGCTGGACGACACAACCGGCGAGCGACACCTGGTCGAAGAACATTCGGCGACTCGTGAAATGAGCGATACGACCGAGCCGCTATACGGCCCAACCTATTTGCCACGCAAGTTCAAGTGCGCAGTGATCAGCCCGGACGATAACTGCGTGGATGTGTATACCCAGGATCTCGGCTTCATTGCGATCGTTCAAGACGCCCATGTCGTAGGCTATAACATCGTGGTCGGAGGTGGCATGGGGACAACGCCCAGCAACGCAGCAACCTTCCCAGCCTTAGCCCAGCCGATGGCGTTTTGTCTGCCGGAGCAAGCGATCGATGTGGCCAAGGCCGTTTTGATTGTCCAGCGCGACCACGGCAACAGAAGCGATCGGAAGGTGGCTCGAATGAAGTACCTGATCGCGAATTGGGGTCTTCCCAAGTTTCGTACGGCCGTGGAAGACGTGCTCGGCTATTCGCTGGAATCCCCACGCGAGGTGGTAATTCGTCAGACCGATGATCATATGGGTTGGCAGTCGCAAGGGGATGGCTTGTGGTCGTATGGACTCAACATCGAAAATGGCCGAGTCAGCGACGGCAAGACGGTTCATCTCAAGAATGCCTTACGACAACTGGCGGAGTTTCACCAGGAAGAGATTCGTCTGTCGGCCAACCAAAGTCTTATCTTCTGCAATATTCCATCGGACAAACGCGAACAGTTCGATTCGATCTTGCAAGAGAGCCAGGTCCGATCGACCGAAAAGACCAGCCTTGTCCGGCGGCACTCGTTGGCCTGCGTAGCGCTGCCGACCTGCGGTTTGGCGGTGACCGAGGCCGAAAGGCGACTTCCTCTCGTAATGGACCAGCTGGAAGCAGTCCTGCAGTCGCTAGAGCTCGATCGCAGCCAATTCACGATACGCATGACAGGCTGTCCGAATGGATGTGCTCGGCCCTATACCGCCGATGTGGCACTCGTCGGTAAAGCGGTCGATCGTTACACGCTCTTTGTCGGCGGAACGCTTCGTGGCGATCGACTGGCGTTCCTGCTGAAAGACATAGTTGCAAGTGAAGATATCGTTGCGGAATTAACCAGTCTATTCGTCGCGTTCCGCAACCATCGCCTTAACGACGAAACCCTCGGAGACTTCTGCCACCGCCTGGGAAGCGAAACATTGCTATCGCTCTGCCATCAGAGTCGTGAGTCGGAAGATTTCACCACAGCCCTTTCCGCGAAAGGATCGTTATGAACCCCATCGTTGGCCTTTGGAAAGATACCTGGTACGTTTGGCTGTTGATCGGAGGCGTTCTGGCGGCTGGCGTCTATTGGGTGACCGCCATGTTTCTGGTGGGTTTCCCCGCGCTGCTGGCCTACTTTCTTTATTTCGCATTCATCCGCTATGATCAGCACGGAAACAAAAAGTCGGCGTGATACCGAGCCAATGGTTCCCTTCGAGAGACAATCGATTGTCGCGATTCCTGTTAATCTTCTGGCGTTCGTTATGTCTGCGTTGCCCTTGCTGTGGCCGGGGAAGCATGCGGCGAAGTTGGTTTACGATGCCACAGCATTGCCCTGAGTGCGGAATCGAAGTAGAACGCGAATCAGGCTTCTTTCTTGGCTCGATCTATTTCAACTGCGGGATCGCCACGGTTGTCACGGCAATCGCAATGCCGCTGCTGTACTTCACGCAAGTGATCAGCCATCAATTGACACTTGTTATCGGAGCATTCTTTGCCATCGGCTTTCCCCTGCTGTTCTTTCCGTGGGCGCGTAGCTTTTGGTTGGGTCTCGATGAATACCTAGATCCGCGCGTGAAGAACTAGTCAGGCAAAACCAGTTCTTCACCGCGCGGAACTACTCAGCAAGGTAAACATCGTAGGCAGGCGGCAGCTTCACCGATGGGCGGATATCAATATCTAGAAGTGCCACTAGCCGCATCGTTCCGACTACGAATCGAGCATCAAACACCCCCTTTCCCGCTAAGATGACGTGGCCCCACTTCGAGTAAATATTTCCCTCGAGGTTTCCGTTTCCCAAGAGATTCTCTTGGACGAACACCATCGGTCGCCGATCGAAGCGGCGCTGGTAGAACGCGAATCCGTCGAACGGACTGCTGGGGTCATCCAGCGGCGTGATCTTGCTCCCCAGCAGCCCTATATTGACAACCGTCGACGGAAGCAAGCCAGCGACATTCACCAGCAACCCGCCGTTGTCAGGGCGTGTCTCTTCATCGGAAGCATCGGGCGAGCCGCTAATGGGTGAGTAGCCTTGATTGTTGGTGATATAGAACATTACTCCTTCGGCTTCGACTTCCCCAGCCAGCATCGTCAAGGATATCTGCGTAACAGGGTCCCGGTTGCGGATGATATAGACGCCCGGTTCGAACTCAACTCTGCCTGAGATGATCGTGATCCAATCGTAGACGCCTGGCTTCAGAACCGTGGGCGGACCGATCAATGGCAGCCCCACGATCGTGCGGCCTCCGTAGAAGTCGGCTTTCACATTTTGGCTGTCAGCCGATAAGGTTGGCACTGGCAATTCTCGAAACGGGTCGGGCACCGGTCGGCGGCGTGCTTGCAGTACCACTTCGCTCTCGGGCGAATTGAATCGCTGATAGTTCTTCACCCGATCGACACCTCCAACCGTGCGAATATCGGGAGCCAACAGTTTCGACAGTGGCAGCACCGGCATGCAGGCAATTCCATACGGCGGCAGGCCATTCTCTCCGACCAACTCTCCATGTTCATCGACACCTCCCCAGTCGGTATTCACGATCACGGCCCCATCGACCGTTACGCGGCCGATGCCAAGCACTTCGAGTCCGCCCACCAGGGCCGGCAACGAAGGGACGATCGGTAGAACCGGGATCACCACGAAGGGAGGTGGATCGTCGTCCAGCACGATTATCGCGGAATCGTCGGTTACAGCCTTCAACCCAGCGACCGCTCGGGCACTAATCGCCGTTTGTTCGTTTCCCAATCGCGTGGAGCCAAATGAATTCCGAACGCCGTCTCGCAAAATGACTTCGACATGCCGCGTCGAACCAGCGAACATTCCCGCAGTTGGCGGGCAATTGACTTCGACTGAAGTCGAGGGCGAGTTGACATTGGCGGTTGCATAGTCGTAGGCGACTTGTTCGATTTGAGAAGGTGACTCGCCGAAGAACATTTCGTCCGCCCCGGAAAGCGCGGCGGTATCCGCAATTTGCTGGGCATCGCGAAACTGCGAAGTCAGATTACTGCCATCAAGGACGAGCATTAAAAAAGTGATCAGCGTTGGTAGCATCACGGCAACCAGCACCAGGATCTTACCGCTCGGTATTGCATTTCGCGTTGTATGAATCATGGCATTTCTCACTATTCAATCCGCTCTACAACCCGGCTTGCCAAAGGAATCGACGGGACTCCCCACAATCCGCCCAGCAGCAATGGCTGGTTGTATTGCAACGTCACGGTCAGCTCCGAATTGGTTGTCGCCATTCCCTCTTCCCAGGCCATCCTTACATTAACGAGGCGTGTATCGATCAGGTAATTCGCCGGACCAATCACGGAGAGGAGGTCAGGTTCGTCCCCCAGCACTGACTCGATCGTCACCGGCCCCCACTGGTCCAACTGCGAGTCTTCCCCGCGAATCGCCCCTGCCCGAGCCAGTCGATAGGCGGCTTCGTCGAGCATGTTTTGCCGAACGACGGCTAAACCAAAGTCAAAGATCCCGAACAGCGTGACGAACAGGATCATCATCACCAACGCCCCTTCGACGAGTGTCGCTCCGCGGCGATGGTCACGAATTGGATTCGAGGTATTCATCGATATTGACGGACCTTGAGTGTGCGATGGAAATGGAATTCACTCGAAGTGAGTCGAATCGGCGGCACAATTGTCAGATTCAGCTGCAACTGAATTTCGATTCGTTCATCGGTCGTCGTCGTTTCGATATCCATCTGCAACTGATCAGGATTAAACGTACCGACCTGCGATAGTTCTTCGATCGCTTCATTTTGAACGCTGGCGATCCATTGGTCCCGTTCGTCTTCTTTGAAACGCGTTGTGCTTGCATAACGGGTTGCCCGCCAGGCGGCCTGGTTGGCAACTGCCTTTAGGTGATAGGCCTGAGACAATTGCACGCAGTAGACGGCACACGCAATTAGCAATGGCAGACAGATCGCCAGTTCCGTCGCAGCGACACCACGTTTCGATCGACGATATCTGTTCATTTCTGGCCTCGTTTCTCGACCTGAGTTGGCATCTCTTGAAACGACTTCTGGATTTGAAGGGCGGCCGGGCCTGCCAACACGACAAAGATCACTGGGAAGATGAACAGCAGCGTTGGAATCAAGATCTTCACCGAGGCTTGTTGAGCCAGTTCTTCGGCTCGCTGTTCGCGTTGAAATCGGAGCATGTCCGAGAGTTCTCGCAGCGCCGAACCCATTTCTGAGCCAAACCTCTGCGATTGATCGATAAACGACGAAAGTGCCCGGGCCTCGTCAATCCCCGTTCGTCCGCTCATTCGATGAAAGCCCTGACCGAGCGTCTGCCCCAGTTGAACATCGCGTAGCACAAAGTCCAGCTCAACGGCTAACAGTGGGTGCGTCTGACGCATTTCGGCATGGACTTGAGCCACAGCCTCTGAGAGCCCCATCCCACCTTCAACGCAGGTCACCGCCAGATCGACAAAGTCAGGAAGTGCCTGACGGAAGACCCGTTGTCGTCGACGAATAATGCTCGCCAGATACATATCGGGGACCAACATCCCTACGAAACCGAGCAAAGCACCGATCATCAGCGTCCAGTGCGACGGCCAGGGAAGAACCCAAGTCGCCAGGACCGCGATCACAATCGGGACCACCATCATGATCACTTTGAACATCATGAAGTAGCCGAGGGCGGCAGGTTCATAGTATCCCGCTTGGACCAATCGCTGCGTGAGCCGAGTGCGACGCGTTTCATCGTCCGGAAGCAGCCTACGCATCAGATCTCCGGTCGAAACATTGGCCGTAATCTGGCCGAAGAGTCTGGCACCCAGCGAAGGAGAACGATCCCGATCGTCGATCAGACCGTCCATTCGCGAAATCGCTTTGTCGGGAATCGTTGTCATCAACGTCGATGCGACGATCACCAGGCAGAACACGCCCAGGAACACCGCTCCGATCACCAACCAGGTCATCCACTCGAATTCAAACATCGCCTTGCCCCTTCTGCCGTTTAATACGAGAAATTGACGATCCGATAGATGCAGAAGGCACCAATCACTTGCGACACCAGGCATCCCGCCAGGATGTCGCGGCGTTCCAACAACACGCTCACATACTGCGGCGCGATCAATGACATGATCATGACTACCACCAGGGGCATCGCGATCAAAACGATTGCCTGCATGCGCCCTTCGCCCGTCAGCGATTTGACGCGTCGCTTCATCTTGACCCGTTTTCGAACCAGCTCCGACAGTTTCTGGAGCAGTTCGGCAAGGTTCCCCCCTGCCCTGCGATGGACAATCAAGGCAATGGTGAAGATGCGAAGCTCCATCACATTGACGCGGCGGGCCATATCCCGCAAAGCGACTTCAGGCGGTACGCCCAGATGTTGCTGATCGTAGAAGTGATTGAACTCCTCCGACAACGGTCTGGGGAAATCGTTAGCAATCATCTGCACAACCGCCGGCACCGATTGCCCGGCACGAAGGCCGCGGCTCATGGCTGAGAAGGCATCTGGCAATTGGGCGGAGATCTGTTCGCTGCGAGCATTCCGTCGCGAGTAAACAATTAGGGGTGGCGTTATCAACATCGCCAGCACGCCAAGCGTCAGAGGAATTCCCCAACCAAACGCATACCACATCAAAGCCATCACCACTGTTGTCCCTAATAGCGTCAGCAACAGGAACTGCCACACATTCAAGCCGGTTGCCGCCTGATCGAGCCAGGTCTGAGCTCGATCGAAGCTACGTCGGGCCAGTGACTTCTTGCCGGCACCCAGCGGGTTTGACATCTCTTTGATAATGTGCGAATTGGTTCTCGCCGGGCGATTGCGTTCCTTGAGCGCATCCTCGATACGGTCGGAGACGCGTGACTTCACTCGCCAGAATGCGTCGAACAGCAGCCATGCCACGGCAACAATCCCCAGCGAAACGCCGAGAAACGTATTGATCAAGATGAACGACTGCGACATGACACGATTACCTCGGGGGCATGGTTGCGAGCAGGGCTACTTAGCAACGCGAGTTCATTTTGCTGACTAACTCGAAAGGAATATCGGACGATTCAAAGAATGGCGAGCCGCCATCATCTGGGAACTTGCAGACGAACAGAGGCTGCAAGTGAATTTGATCGCCATCCTTGACCACTTGGCCGATCTGCGTGACTTTTCGTTTGCCACTGGCCAAGCGTTTGACATGAATAATCACATCGATCGACGCGGCCACCTGTTGGCGGATATACCACATTGGCAGGTTCTCTTGGGCAAGTCCCAACAACATCTCGAGGCGACCGATCGCATCCTCGGCACTGTTGGCATGGATCGTCGTCAGGCTGCCATCGTGACCGGTGTTCATCGCTTGAAGCATGTCGAATACTTCGTCACCGCGACATTCGCCGACGATGATTCGGTCAGGTCGCATTCGTAGAGCATTACGAACCAGATCGCGGGCCGTGACGCGGCCTTTCCCCTCCGAATTCTCAGAACGGGTCTCCATCCGGGCGACGTGAGGTTGTCGAAGTCGGAGTTCCGCCGAGTCTTCAATCGTGACAATGCGTTCTTTGGGCGAGACAAAGCTCGAGAGCATGTTCAGCAGCGTCGTCTTTCCGCTACCGGTCCCACCGGCGATCACCATGTTCAAGCGCGTTCGGACAGCAGCCTGGAGGAAGACCATCATTTCTTCGGACATCCCCCCTCCTTCCACGAACTGCTGCGGTGTAAGGGCATGCGAAGTGAACCGGCGAATGGACACCAGCGCGCCATCGAGGGCGATCGGGTAGATCACTGCATTGAATCGACTGCCATCTGGCAATCGGGCATCGACCGAAGGCGAGGACTCGTCGATTCTTCGCCCCACGCGATTGGCGATGCGCTGGATGATCCGGACCAGTTCTTCGTTATCGGAGAAGGTGACCGACGTCTCTTCCATCTGGCCGTTGCGTTCGACGTAGACCTGGCGTGGACCGTTGATCAGAATGTCAGAGATTGTCGTATCGCGGAGCAGTTCCTCCAGGGGTCCGAAGCCGACCATCTCGTCGACCAACTCTTGCGTCAGCCGGTCTTTCTCGCGATAACGGATCAAATCGGGATGCGAAAGAAAGAGGTTCTCGATTGCCGTACGTAGTTCCTTCCGAACTACGCCCTCATCCAACCTCATCATCGCTCGGACGTCGACCATCTCGATCAACAGATGATGCAAGCGGTCTTTGACTGACTTTTCCTCTTGTCGCTTTTCTTTCGGGTCGGAAGCCCGCCGGGCGAACTCAGGTGACTTCTGCTGGAACATGATCTATCTCCGACTTATTGAGGGGCATCGCCGAGAGTTTGTCGCATAGCATGGCGATCGCTTTGCTGAACTTGGACCGCGGGAACTCCAGCACGGCAGGCTCTCCCATGTTGACCCCGTTCAGAACACTGGCAGGTTCATCGGGAATGACCGCCGCCAGGGGACGTTTGAGGACCGTTTCAACCTTGTCCGGCGGCAAACTAGCATTGGGAACGAGTCGATTCGCGACCACGGCAATGTTGGTGATGCGTTTATCTTCAAAATGTTCGAGCAGCCGCTTCGTCCGTAGCAGCGAGGTGAAATCGAGGCGAGTCACAATCACGACAATATCCGAGCACATCAGGGCTGCTTGCTGCTCTTTGTGAAACGAATCTTCGACATCGAGCACGACCACTTCATGTAGTTCTGCCAGCCCCGAGACCAGGCAACGAACGGATTCCGCCGGTAGTACCGAATGCGTCCCGAGGAACTCTGGTCCGGCGAGTAATTTGAGGCCCGACTTGTGGCTCTCGATCAATGGCAGCAGCGTCGCCGAGCTGATTTCATCGAGTTCGCGCGGGCAATCAGCGATCGAGTGGCTCGGCCGAATTCCCAAATGGTCCGAAACGTCGCCTCCGGTGAGGTTTAAATCGGCAACGACGGTGTTCTTATGCTTCGATTTGGTGAAGTGTGCAGCACAGTTGGTCGCAATGGCCGTTTGTCCTGCACCTCCGACAGCGGACACAAAGCTAATGATTTGGGAGCTGCGAGGCGGACGTTGTTGCGATTCGACGAGTCGCGTGATCGAGTCTTCAAGATCTCGGAGGAAATCGCCAGACATCTCAACGAAGTCGGTCGCACCGCTGCGAATGAACTGAATCACGTCGCTGGCGGAACGCGCGACGCCAAAGATGATGATGGGCTTGCTGATCAGAATCTGGATACCACAGATCGCCGAGCGTGTCTCTTGCAGGTCATCACCCGATTCGAGCAGGACGAGGTCGCATTGTGAAGGACTCTGTTCGAAGTAAGAACGAATCGCCGCAAGGTCCTTATCGACGCGGTCGATGATGGACATTCCCCGTCTGGTTAAGACCGGCACGAGCGTATCTTCCACGCTTTCCGGTCCGAAAATCACCGCTCTCATAGCGTTGTGCCCCAACCTCAACGAATCGTGCGTTGCCTGATCACACGGCCTCATCGGTTATCCGCGAACCGCTTATAAAGCCTGTGGCGATCACCACTCCTTAGCAAGGAAACCGCAACACACCATGGGGGTAGAATCGTGAAAACTGGGATAGACGTACCGCCTTTACCGATTATCCCGTAGCTCTAAGTTCCCTTAGATAACCAATAGCGGAAATCTTAATTTGCCAGTTGGCTGTTTTATGACCGCAGCTCAGAACCTGCCTGCACATTTCGCGCACGCGTATCAGCAACGCTCCTGCTAGCTATGCAATGCCGTCACTGGCGAATCGCTCACAAACCTCGCGTGACCTTGGTGTTGTGGATCATTCCCATCGGCAAAGAATGCCCGACGAGAGCCTGCCAGGAGTGGTAACGATCTTTACGCACTCAGTTGCCCGAGAAAGAGCTCGGTATCGTATTCGAACCGCACAACTCCATCGTTTTGGTGTTGGTCGAAGAGCTGCTCCAGCTTCTCGAGCATTGGCCGATGGTTGGCATGCTCTTCGGTTGGAGCATAGGAAGAGGACAGTAGCCTGCCGCGCAGCGATTCCAGATCAAACTGCTGTTCGTTTTGTAAGACGAATTTTTTGAATTCGGTTCCGCCATAGAGTACTTCAATGGCGGACTCCTGGCTTGTCAGCGCGCGGACCTTCAAGTAGTCGATTCCGTAATCGATCAGCAGTTGCTGGTAATCTTGGAGAAACGGACTGGCGTAATGCCGCGGAAGATTCCACAACAAGCTTACCCATCCGTTCGGTTTCACGATCTGTAAGAACTCTGCCCGGGCCGCAAGGGGGTCAAACCAATGAAAGGCTTGGGCGACGACGATCAGGTCGACGCTTTGGTTCCCGAGCGATGTGTTATCAGCAGTCCCAGTGACACTTTGAAAACGCGGGAACCCTTCCAGCAATTGTTCTGCCGCAGATCGCATCTCGAGATTGGGTTCGATCCCAATCACCACGTTCCCGTTCTTCAAAAATAGACCGGCCGAGATTCCGGTGCCTGAACCGACATCCGCGACGATCCAATCGGTTCCAAAGCCAATCTCTTGTTGGAGAACGGAGAGAACTTCTTGTGGATACCCAGGCCGAAAGCGAACGTAGTTGTCGACACGACTAGAGAACCGCTCAGTTGAACGTAGATCGTGGGGAGCCATGGCGTTTCCGTTGAAAGGAAGTTCTTAGCGACGAACCGCACCCTATCATCGCAGATGCAATTCTCCAGGGCGATATCCCCACAGCCAAAATGCCGCCACAGCGATGGGGTAGTCAATGACAGGTATTATGCCATCAGATATAACAGCGCGTCTTCCGCTTTTTGCCGCATCGCGTCACTTTCGATATGCCGCCGCAAGGTGAAGAAACCATAGAGCGTCTTGATGCGATGGGTAAGCCGCGCTTCGTCTCGCTTTAACATCCCCTCCCAATAGGCGGGCTCGCGCGGGTCGTGGTCCGATTTGATAACCACGCCCAGCTCTTGCTTGACATCCGGAAGCGAACGCAACAGTCGCAAGTGATGATGATGGGCTGGAAGCGCCTTCGTCGCCAACGCCTTGTAACCGAAGCGATCTAATTCCGTAATCGCCGCGGCGTGATTAATTAGATGCCACAGCCCACCGAAGCCCTGGCGTTTGATCCCGGCTGTTTCGATCAGCTCCGTGATGGTCGCATTCACCATGTCAGGGACCCCGCGATACGCGGGCACCTCAGAAGGGACTGGCAGCTTGACTTGATTTCCGATCTGCCACCCTTTCTCGCTTCCGTAATAGCCTCGGCCAGCGTGCGCATTGCCAAAACCTTCGATCAATTTCCGTGTGCCAGTGATTGCCGACGGGGTCGCGAATTCGGGATGATCGTGAAAGGCCCGGATTGCGATCGAAGCGAAGATGATGTTGTGCCCTGACTGCCGTGTCTGCCCGACGTTGCTCTCCAATGCTTTGGCGATCGAAGAGATTTGCTCGGGCTGCGGTTTTTCAGCAGGCAGCTTGCGGAAAAGCTCCGCCGGCGTCACCCCTTTCTGCTTGGCATTGAACCAGATCGCTTCTTCACCCGCGATCACGCGATCAAGCTCTTGGCTGACGCCTTGGTAGACTTCGTCCGGAAGTTCGTTTTGATCTTCGCCGAAGAAATAGCCGGCAATGACCGCGGCCCCGAGATGCCCAGCCATCGTCCCGGCCTGGTGGGCGTTGGCCATGCCATTGATTCCCTGAGGAAGATAGTCGAAGGAAATCATTTGCCGTCTCTTACGAAAGTTGAAGGATCGAAAGCTTGGCCTTTATTCTAACATGCCGCGCTGACTGTCCGGTAATCGATCTCTCTCAGAATGCCACAAGCTCCTTACCAGCATTCAGATGGTAAGCGGCTCGCGTCGAATCGGGTTTGTACGATTTTCGACGCACCGAAGCAAGTTTGCTTCCGAATAGTATCTCTACAGGCTCCCAGTGTTGGCCTTCATTCGCCGGTCAGCGACTGGGCCTTTCTCTTTCCAACGCTATTCGACGATCAACTCGCCGTTCATCACCATCCAGTGACCTGGGAACGTGCACAGATAGGGGTAATGTCCTGGTTCGGTTGGTGCCTGAAAGTAGATCGAGAACTCTTTTGTCGGCGGAACGATGTCGGTGTAGGCCAACACATCGGTCGACTCTGGAACGTATTGTTTCAATACGGCCGAAGGATTCGCGACAAACTTGTTCGCCAGGTCCCCCACCGTTTCCAACGTTCCCGGCTTCAACAACACCCAGTTGTGCGGCACCACGTCAGGATTGGTAAAGGTCAGCTTGATCGGTTCGCCAGCTTTGGCTTTTAAAGTCTTGGTCGAGAACGTCAAGTTCGGCCCAGCGGCGATCGCCAGTTCTTGCGGCGTGCCCTTCTCTGGTTTCTGGAGCCAAGGATTCGTCGGCTTGTTCCCCAACAGCGCCAGGTCAGACTCCATCGGATGAGCAGCAATCACTTTTCCGGTGGGTCGATATCCAGCGATGTCCGTGTACGGAGCATCTAATGCGTGTACCGTGATGAACAGCTCTTGCAGCGACCCCCTGTCGACTTCGAGCACCAGATGCAATTGATTCACTGATTGCAGCTCTGGCATTTCAACAAACAGCTTCTTGTTATCGATCCAATGAACCGCTGTGATTCGCAGTGATTCGTGACCAACCACACCAGGGTGACTCGGTGCTAGTTCCGGCGATCCATAGCCAGGACCATAGCGATAGTTCCAGACCTGAGCGAACTGCCGTGCCAGGTGGCCAATGTGTTCGCCGTTGATCTTCTGCGAGAATTCGAGCATCACGCCATTTTCATGCACATGAAAGCCAACCGGCGTTTGCATCGGCTTGCCGGTGTATCGCACGCGATGAAAACAGCCGTCATCCGGCGTGTAGCTCCCCCACCCCGCCATCCCGCTGACGTAAAGCTGTCCGTCCGCAGGATTCACCTTGGCACGATGCGCCCCTGAGCGAAAGTCGCCCGGCAGCGGGACCACAGCCCCTTGGGCTTGGCCGTTCACTTCGTCACGCAGCACCTGGAAATAGGCCCCTTGCCCGAACGACGTGTGAATGATCTGACCGTTGAGAGGGCCGAACCGCTTGTCGTTCACAGTTGTCTGCCCGCCGGAACTGTTATCAAGACCGCGCGGCAGATAAGCCAACGGCAACGCAGGGGGCTGTCCTTTCCGAGGGCCAGGGTAACCAAAGTATGCTGGCACCGGCAACTCGGGATCGATCAGACAAATCATCGACGCAGGCGTCCAGTCTCCTTCACTACAAGGAACGGTCAACTTGCCATCGTCGCACAAACCGATGCCATCAGGATTCCGGAACCCGGTCGCCAGCACGTTGACTTTCTTTCCATCCGCGGAAATGCGAATCACACCCTGCTTGCCCGAAGCAGTGTAGAAGTTACCCTCTTCATCGCGTGCGAGCCCACACGTGTAATCGTGTCCGCCTGGTGAGGTAGCGAACACATTCGAGAAGCACTCGTAGAAATCTGCCTCCTGATCGCCATTTAAATCGACCAGACGAGTAATTTGATCGCGACCAAGCACGTAGATATCGTCGTCCGAAACCACAACCCCCAGTGGTTGATGCAAACCGGCAGCAAACTGTTTCCATCGGACTTCCTTCAGCGTGCTGTCCAAGCCTGAAACAAGCCACACGTCGCCGGTCATCGTCGAAAGCACCGCGGTCCCATCGGCCAGGAAATCGTGGCCACTGACAAACATTAAGGCGCCGTAAGGGTTATCGAACGGCAACTTGATCGTATCGACGACATACGCTGCGTCTCCCTGTCCGAGGTTGCCTTCCGTCACCAGTCGTTCTGGCCACTGCGTTGGCGGATTCTGGCTCGCCTTGGCGAGTGGATGCTTGCTGGCGATCTCGAGATCGCGTTGAAACTCTCCCTTCGCGTTCACCCAGGGCGAATCGAGGTACTCGGTATCGCCAATCCGATACGCAAACACAACACGCGGTCCAATCCGGTAGTAGCCATGGTATTCAAACGGCTGGCCGGGTGACTCTTGCTTGGGAAGTGCCTGAAGCTCGCCATCGGGTCGCAGACCGTCCATGAAACCATGTCGCACGGCCGAGAACTTGACGAAACCACCTTTCCAGATCGCTTCGTACTTCAGCGTTTCAGGATTGAAACAGGTCGATAGCTCTCCCTGATCGCCAAGCTGCAGACAGATTCCTTTGTTAACGGTTCCACCGGGCAAGTGCGTCACCCCCGCGAGCACTGGCGTCTTGTCTTGCTCGCTCCAGCGACCATCACGCCAGGTCGCTTCCTTCTGATTTCCCCAATGCCCCTGATTACCACCATCGAGGCCAGGGAACGCTGGCAGCAAATGCGGAACGTTCGCCTGAACGCGGAAGTGTTCCGCTTCTTTCCGATAAAAGTCATAGATGCGATCACGATTCACTGGCTCTTGCCACAAACTCCATGCGACCGGATCTAGCGGAGTTCGCTCGTAAACAAACTCGGTGGGTTTGTCGAAGTTCTGGTAGCGAGTCAGCCACTGATCCTTTTTTCCCAGCCCTGTGAGAAAGTAGATCAAGTCGCGGCGTTGGCTGTCACTCATGCTGTTGGCCAGACCCACCGGCATTAGCGTCCCGGTCGCGCGTTCGTCTTCGATGTCGTCTTCCGACAGAATGTGGGTCTGCTGCGTCGCGGGATCGTACAGCGCGACCTCGCCCGGCTTCGCTTCTCGCTTGTAACCTTTGAGCACCTGACCGTCGCTCATTTGAACGAGCCAAGTCTTGTAGTCCGCATGCACGGTTTGACCTGGCCAGTAGACCGCTTCGACAATCTGCTCCGGAGAGAGTCGCTTGCCAACATCGCTCAGGCTCGGACCGATCTTGCCGCCAGCGCCGCCGATTTCGTGACACGATAAGCAGGCGAACTTCGCGGAGCGGAACGTATGAATTCCTTGATCGACGCTACCATGAAATTCCGCCGATGCGAGCACCGAGGCAACCAACTTCTCGTCGTAGGTTTCCGGAATCGGCATTCCGACGACCAATGGTCCGATCGGTTCACAAAACTCCTCGGACGAGGCCGTTGCCGTAGCGGACTCGTCTGCCAATGATCGTGGGATGCCAATGGCGACCAGAGCAACAACTAGCATCAGGCGAAGGAGCGATCGACGACGAGCAGCAGGCATAAGCTTCAGCATTGGCAACAAGATGGGGCAATGAAGGCGGGTGAAGGAGCGAAACGGCTGGAGACCGTAATTTACACGATCACGAATGATGCGTTGACCATAAATCAGTGAATTTCTGAGGGGACGACGTCGATTCGACCACGATTCTTGATGTTACGTTTGAGCCCGAGGGAGAATCGATCTAGATTATTCCTACCCCCAGTTTAGTCGAGCTAGTCGACGATTCGCCCCTCCCACCCTGCACAGGCCCACCATGAAAACGTTGTTGATGCTTGTTAGCTTCTCGGCACTCCTTCTCCTTTCGACAGCAAACGCCGGAGAATCGACGCCACGCGGCAATGCCCTCGCTGGAAAGCGGGTCGTATTTCTGGGGGACAGCATCACGCAGGCTGGCGGCTATATAACGTTCGTGGACTACTACCTCGAAAAGCTTTATCCGGAACAAGACTTCGACATCTATGGACTCGGTCTTGCCAGCGAAACGCTTTCTGGTCTTAGCGAAGAAGGGCATGCTGGCGGAGCGTTTCCACGGCCATGTCTGTTCGAGCGACTGGGTCGTCTCTTGGAGCGAGCCAAGCCAGAGATCGTGTTTGCCTGTTATGGCATCAATGACGGCATCTATCAGCCATTGGAAGCCGAGCGATTAGCCGCCTTTCAATCAGGTGTGAAGCAATTGATCGCGCAGTGCAAAGCGGACGGTGTACAACAGATCTATTTGGTCACGCCGCCAATCTATGACGCGACAACGAAGCCGGAAGAGTTCAACTACGACAGTGTGATGACGAAATACGCCGAATGGGAGACCTCACTCAACGAACCAAGCGTCGAGGTGATCGACTTGCACACAGCCATGCGAAAAGCTCGCGATGCCCAGGACGAAGTCTTCTCGAAAGACCACGTTCACCCCGGCGAAGCAGGTCACCTAATGATGGCGAAAACGATTCTGGCCGCGCTCGATGTTGATGTGGCGAACGATTCGCTCGCCACCATCAAAGGCGATCCGCTTTACCAGGAAGTCGATCGCCTGCGCAAGCATCGTTCCTCGCGTTGGATGAAACACATTGGCTATACGCGTGAGAAGGTTGTCACGCCTGAGCCCCTCGGCGATACCGAAGAGGTTGCCAGCATGATGAAAGATTCAATCAATCAACGACGACGCGCGAAGTAGCCAACGCGGCAGCAACTATTCCGCTGACAACGCTCCGTTCCGGCGGAAGTTGTCAGCATGGAAGCGGACGAGTTCGAGGCCACGCTTGTCGTAGATCTTTTGAGCGCTGTGCGGGGCACCCTCCACGACAACTTTCTCGAAAGGAATCTTAAGCGACTCCAGAAACTTCATGTAGTCGAGATTGTTCTCGTAGTTGAAGCCTGCGGTTCCGACATGCAGCATGATCCTCAGGGGTGGCTCTTTCGACTCGGCATACTTGCGTGCCAAGTCCCAGGTATTGTCGCCAGGGGCAAAGGCGAGCCCTGGGTTTTCGCGGCCGTTATCTTCCGAGATTCGCTTCTCGGTCGCATAGCCGGAACCACCAGGGGCTGCGGAACAGAACAGGTCGGGGTGCTTGAACATGATTCGAGTCGTTCCCCGGCCCCCTTGCGAAAAGCCTTCCAGGCCGCGACCTTTCCGTTCGGCAACGGTGCGGTACGTCTTGTCGATGAACGGAACTAGTTCCTCAACGAAGACATTTTCTCCCATGGCATTCTTGCGTTCCGCCATGTTGTAGTGGCTGACCGGCCCGCCGTTCACGAAGACGTAGATCATCTCTGGTGCGGCACCGTTTGCCATATATTCATGAAAGGTTTTCGCCAGGCCAACGCTTTTGTTCTCGTTGCCAGGGCGGCCACCATGCAGGTAATAGACGACCGGATAGCGACGATCGGTGTCCGCGGCATACGAAGGTGGCAAGTAGATGCAATAGCCGACGTCCTGCTGCATCGATGGGCTTTTGAAGACACCATGTTGAACGCCGGTCGGCAGCGTCTTGGGATGGTTCACCCACTGAAACGGTGGAGGGGTCTTCTTCTTGGTGGCCTGAGCATTTAGTTCATTACTTGACAAAATGCCAAGCAACATCGCCACACACAACCAACCCATTCGACGCGTCATGAATACCTTCCTGCTTGCCTGATCAATCGCTTCTGGTCGGTTCACGGTAACCTGGATGGCGTGGCGAATGCAAGCAGTCGGGGCGAACGGATCTATTTTGCTGGATAACCACCAACCAGTTCGTCAGGATTGGCCGGATCAAGCTTCCACAGCGGAGGCGGAACGAAGCCAGCACTACCAACCCCGTACGGAGGCACCGCGTCCGCTGGCTGTAGTGCCCGGTGCTCGATCAGTTGCCGAGCAAGTTGATTCACCTTCTTCGGCTTCTCTTTCACCAGGTTGCTTGTTTCGTTTAGGTCCTGATCGAGATGAAAGAGTCGAACCTGGTGCGAACCATCCTTCAATTGCTTTATGTCGGTTAGCTGAGGTCCGTTGACGATCAGCTTCCATCCATTTTGGATAATGGCAAGCTGCTCGGAATCTGGACCAGATTGACCATGGTAAGAGAACCAGGCTCGCTCGCTCCCGTCGGCACTTGTTGATGTCCAATCCGGCACCAGGTTGATGCCGTCGAGCGGCTTATCGGTCAGACTCTGACTCTTACCGCCAGCGATGGCGACCAGCGTGGGCAATAAATCGATGTAGCCGCAGACCACGTCGCACGATTGTCCCGCTTTGATCTTCGCTGGCCAACGAACACAAGCAGGCACACGCGTCCCCCCTTCAAACACCGTTAGCTTAGAACCTTTCAACGGCTGATTGATTCCGCGCAAGTTGCCGACGCCACCGTTGTCGCTGAAGAACCAGACCATCGTGTTGTCGGCTTCACCGGTCAATTCGATCGCCTTCAGAATTCGACCGACGCCTTCGTCCATGCGGCCGATCATCGCCTTGTAGATTTCCCGCTGCTTTTCGTTACGGCCCTGAGCGTCAGGCAGGTTGCCATACTGGGCGATCGCGTCGTCCGGAGCCTGATAAGGGGAATGGGGTGCGTTGAAGGGGACGTAGCAGAAGTAAGGAGCGTCGGCCTTTGCGGACTCGACAATCCACTCGGCAGCCGTTTCGGCGATCAGGTCGGTCGCATAACCTTGTTGATCGGAAGTTTCGTAACCAACATGCCAGTCACGAACGCCATCGCGTGAAAGCTCGAAGTAGTCGATCGCTCCGTTGTAGTGCCCATGAAAGTGCGTGAAGCCCTGAGCGAGCGGATGCCACTTCGCCCGGCGATGGCCCAGATGCCACTTGCCGAAGATACCACGGTTCTCGTAGCCAAGTGTCGCCAGCATTTCCGGCAAGGTGACTTCCGAAGTCGGCAAGCCGAAGTCGCGATATGGCGGAATCACCGCTCGGGCACAACCGAACCGAATCGGATACCTTCCGGTCATCAGCCCGGCCCGCGTCGGCGAACACATTGGCGCGACGTAAAACCGATTCAACGTCATTCCATCGGCGGCAATCGAATCGATGTTCGGCGTTTGGAACTCGGCGTTATGATAGCCTACCGAGTTCCACCCCATGTCGTCCGCCAGAAGGACGACCATATTTGGTAGCCGCTCAACAGCGCTCGGGCCGTGGTCTTCTGCCGCTAAGCCAGTGCTAAAGAGCGAACCAACAACTAGACCCAAGGCAGTAAAAGAACGAGCAAGCATGAGAGGGGATCTCGCGAAAGGAGGTCAACAGTCGTCCCTTGATTGTAGATACCCTAGCCCGCAACTGCATGCATCGGCGGATCTATTCCGCGGCGAAATCGGTCGATTTGCTGCCTCACGCCAGGAATGCCGACGGAGCATGATCAACGGTCGAATTTCGGTTGAGAGTGCTTTCTCGTCAGGTTCGATTCGCGAACTAAGTCGATGACAGCAACGCATCAATATCCTGATCCTGACGAGGTGGCGTTCCGAACATGCGGCGATACTCGCGGCTGAACTGGGACGGGCCATCGTAGCCGACCCGAAATGCCGCTTCCGCAGCGTCCAGCTTTTCGGCCAGCATCAAGTTGCGAGCCTCTTAGAATCGGAGTCGTTCCTGGTACTGCAACGGCGTCATCGCGATAACGTTTTTGAAATGCAAATGAAATGACGATGTGCTCAGCCCGACTTTTTCGGCTAAGGTTTCAATCTTCTCCGGATCGGCGAAATGATCTTTGATCCAGCGAATCGCTTGAGCAACCCGATACGCAGGCGCCCCGCTGCTTTGTGTCGAGATTGAAACCTATTCGCCATTGATACGTGAAGAAATTACGCCTGACAAAAAGGCAGGGGCGGCTGGCATCGACACAACGACCATCTAGTCCCTGCGATACCCAAACGCAACTCTGTGAAGGCCCCCCATCATCCCCACGACCTGGTCGGAAGAAGAACTACAGAAGATCGCCACAACCGATGACCTGCACATCGCGCCGTTTCGTGCGGATAGAACAACGCGAAAGCAACAGTTTCGGAAATTCACCGCATTTATTGGTAACCCACACGACGGTGCTGGTCGGAAATGTTTCACCACTGCCGTCGAAAAACAACTGGCATTCTATCGCGACAAGCCTCATAATCGACGGCCTCCTTTCCTCTATGAACTCCGCGTTAGTGCCAACGTATGTTTTACGACTTCTGGAATACTTCCTTACGGACGGCTCCGCAGAACTTCGCTTGCCTGACATTTCTGCTGGCGAGCATCACCACCGTCCAGGCTGACGAGTTGTATCCTATTCAGCCCGTTCCAGCCGATTGGAATCAATCGCAGTTCTATGCCAAGTATGTCGATGCCAATGGCTACGCGGTGTTGGCCTCGGCGACGGTAAACGACTACGCCCTGAAGGAAGCAGCCTACCTGATCGATCAACTTCTCGCGAATCGCCCTGATTTAAAGCGAACCATGACCGCCAGTGGTTCTCGAATGCTGATTCTGGCTTACAACGAGTTCACCACCGACCTGCCCGAGTTCTCGCACTTCAAGCCGAAAGAATACTGGGATGCACGCGCCCGCGGGACTGGCGGCACGATGGCCGACGATCCATTCTGCAGTTGCGGCGAAGAGAACCTGCTTGGTTATAAGGGCGATCCTTACTCGACCGAGAACATTTTGATCCACGAATTCGCGCACAACATCCATCAGCGCGGGCTCGTTCGGATCGATCCCACCTTCGACGATCGCTTGAAGGAAACGTACGACAAGGCGATGGAAGCGGGACTCTGGAAGGACAAGTATGCATCAGTCGATCACCGCGAATACTTTGCTGAGGGTGTGCAGTCTTGGTTCGATAACAACCGGGAGCCAGATAGTTCGCACAATCACGTCAACACGCGGAAAGAACTGAAAGAGTACGACCCTGGCCTGGCGGCGATCTGCCAGGAAGTCTTCGGCGAGATGAAGCTCACCTACACCAAGCCGACGACGCGGCTTGAAGGACACATGCAAGGTTACGATCCGAGCCAGGCACCCACGTTTCGCTGGCCGGAACGGCTGATCCAGGCCAACAACAAGATCCGCGGCAGCGATCAAAAGAAAGACGCAAGCCAGACTGAATAGCGATTGCCCCACGATCGCTTCCGCATTGCGGACATTGGAAATATCTGCCATGTCCCTGCAAATAATCCACTGTCACACCCCTCTGCGCAAATACTAACATTGGTGGATTCGTCCGCGAATCGCCTGGCCTTTGGAAGCGTGTAGAGGAATCTCTTGAAGCCGTATCTCAGCGACAATCCTGCTCTTCGCCTGTCGACACTTTGCATTCTTTACGCCGCCCAGGGAATCCCCGATGGGTTCGTTCGAATTGCCCTGAAAACATATCTGATCAGCGAGCAGGTCTCGACCGAGGCAATTGGCACGGTCGTCGCCATGGTCAGTTGGCCGTGGGCCTTGAAGTGGATCTGGGGCCCGTTCATCGATCGCTTCGGCTATTTGCCGATGGGACGACGTCGCCCTTGGATCCTGGCAGCCCAGTTTCTAATGACGCTGACGCTGGGGGCAATGGCCTTCATTCCTGAACTGACCACCAGTGTTGGCATCATTGCGGCGATGGTGTTACTGGTTAACGTGTTTGCTTCACTGCAAGACGTCTCGGTCGATGCACTCGCCGTTGATATGTTGCCGGCGAAAGAACGTGGCGTCGCGAATGGCTTCATGTTCGCCTCGAGCTACGGCGGAACGTTCATCGGGGGTGCCATCTTGGGACATATCATTTTGTCCTATGGTTTCCCTAGTGCGGTTTCCGTACAGATCACCATCTTGTTGTTGATCGCGGCGGTACCACTTTGCCTGAGAGAGCGTCCTGGCGACTTGCTCTGGCCAAGCAAGAAAGCACGCGACCATCACTCGCGATCGGAAGAGATGGAACACCCAGCTTCTCTTCGGGCGCTATTCCAAATGCTATTTCGGGCCTTCTCGCTCCGCTCGACGATCCTCGGCGCGTCGCTCGCAGTGCTTTCGTTGATTGCGATCAACTCGCACCTGATTATCTGGCCCGTTTATCTGCAGCGTGAACTTGGATGGACCAGCAGTGACTGGCTGTTCCTGGAAGGGCAACTCGCAGTCTGGTTTGGCCTGGGAGGCTCAGTACTCGGCGGGATCCTTGCTTCGACTTTCGGCACCAAGCGAACCGTTATCTTTAGTCTCGTCGCCCTCTCGACTTGCTGGCTTGCCTATCCGATGACGGAAGCATACTGGTCGAATTCAACCGTGGTGACCATTCTCTTTCTCGTCGAATCGACTCTCGCCGCGTTCCTGCAAGTTTCCATGTTTGCCTTGTTCATGGGAATCTGCTGGCGGCCTATCGCGGCAACGCAGTTCACCGCGTTTATGGCCTTATTAAACGTCTCGAACGGTTTGGGGGCTCGTTTTTCCGGCACGATGGAGTGGGCCTTCAACATCAGCGAGCTTCACATCTTCCTCGCGATTCTGCAGATTGTTCTCGTCGCGATCGTCTTGGCAATCAATCCGAAAGAAGTGAGCGAGAAGCTAGAAGATCCCCATGCTCCTAAAGATTCGTCAGAAACGCCTGACGAAGTAATGCTTTCCAAAACTGCATCGTAACCGGTGCAACTACGGCGCGGTCAGTCGTCAGTCTACGCGTGGCGGAACGTCGTCAACTGGAAATATGTAAACCTGTTGCCGGCTAACGTGTAGTTGGAACTCATGGTCGGTGGTCTTCCTTCAAGCAGTCGGCAAGTGTCTCCTCTGCTGCCGATTCCAGGCTAGACGGCTCCGTAAATTGCATCTTTTCGGCTGTTTATGGGGCAGTCTCTGCCCTCTGGCTCTTTCTCTCGGCCACCCGGCAACAGGCGTTTGGCTTCCAGATGAGCTCTCTGGCGAATGTACCGTTCAGGGACGCTCCGTGAAGTCATTTCTTGAATCTTAGTATTTTGCACCACGACGCCACTTGCAACTCTTTTGCATATTACTAGAATCTACAAAACCACCCACATGCCACTCGCTTGCATGTACGATAAACAAGCGTTACCGGAAGCCGTTCTCTTCCGGCTAAGGAGGCAACGACATGATCCAACTTCGCTTCATCTTTCTGCTTGTCTGCCTGGCAGCTTGCGGCCGTACCGCCATCGCCGAAACGCAACTCGGTCCAGAAACGGATGTCACAATTGGCATCCTTCAGCCAAAACTAGCGCAACCTGTTCTGTTACTCCTCGGCCACACAATCACTTCCGAGACGTTACTCAGTAACGACGAAGCCGCCCTCTGGGAGACGACCGGCGAGTTGCCTTCCTACCGAGTGTTAAACCAGCGGGCGCTACGCCTACGCACCGGATCGCTCTTTCTACATCAGCCCACCGATAACGTGCCAGAACTTTCCCTTTGGCGCGAGCGGCTTTCCTGCCATGGAGTTCGCCTGGTCGCCATCGACCGGAAAACATCAACCTCGCAATTGCTGTCGTTGGCAGAGGAACTAAGCCGCCTGTTTCCCGCGAAACGTGCGCTGATCCAAGAGAGTCTCGAGCGTGAACTTCAGCGTCATCACGTTGGCCCATGTCAGCTCGATCTCGCGAATCTTCAACCGGAATAGGCTTCTCACCCTTCTCCCCATCGTCCGTTCCAACAATCTCGAATCATCGTCAGGCAAGGATATCCATGATCGCGCAAAACAAATCATCGCAGCTTCCCGTGACGGTTCTGTCTGGCTTTCTAGGAGCTGGCAAGACGACTTTACTTAATCATATTCTCGCCAACCGCGAAGGCCTACGAGTCGCCGTGATTGTGAACGACATGAGCGAAGTCAACATTGACGCCGCAATCGTCCGCGACGGCAGTGCCGCGCTCAGCCGAACCGAGGAACAACTGGTGGAAATGACCAATGGCTGTATTTGCTGCACGCTGCGGGAAGACTTGCTGGTCGAAGTCAGCCGCCTGGCACGAGAAGGCCGTTTTGACTATTTGTTGATTGAGAGCACCGGAATTAGCGAGCCTCTGCCGGTGGCCGAAACGTTCACGTTCGTCGACGACGAGGGCCAAAGTCTGTCGGACTTCGCTTCGCTTGACACGATGGTAACTGTGATCGATGCCAAGAACTTCCTGCTCGACTTCGGTTCGTGGGACGACCTGGTCGATCGCAAGATTGGGCTGAGCGAAGAGGATACACGTAATGTGGTCGATTTGCTGGTCGACCAGGTCGAATTCGCGAACGTGATACTCATCAACAAGGCCGACCTCGTCGACGCCGATCAATTGAGCCTGCTCAAGTCCATCGTTGCTCGGCTCAATCCAACCGCCCAGGTCGTGACGACCGAGTACGGCAAGATCCCTTTATCCCGGATCCTGGGGACAGGCCTCTTCCAGTTGCAAGAGGCCGAGCAGCATGCCGATTGGCTCGCCGTGCCACGTGGCGAAGAATCTCACGAAACCGAAGAGTACAACATCGGCAATTTTGTCTTCCACTCGCGGCGGCCGTTCCATCCTGGTCGGCTTTGGGACATGCTCAATCGCGAAGATGGCATCCTGTCCGGGATCCTTCGCAGTAAAGGCTTTGCCTGGATCGCGACTCGGAACGACTATGCCTATCAATGGTCTCAGGCAGGTGTCTCTATCCAGTTGAACCCAGCTGGAATCTGGTGGGATGCCGCCAGTGATGAGTATTGGCCTGAAGAACCTGAAGTACGCTCGCAGCTGATGAGCCAATTCGACGGCAAGTATGGCGATCGCCGCCAGGAACTGGTCTTCATTGGGATCAATCTCGATCGCGCTCAAGTCGAATCGCGGCTGAACGAATGCCTGCTAACCGATCTGGAATTCGCCACCGGCCCGGAATTGTGGGAACGCCTCCCAGATCCGCTGCCAGCGATCCGGGTCGAGGAAGAGGCATCAGAGGAAATCGCGTCGAATGACATCCAATGATCTGAGAGCGCAGCCCTTCGACGAATTCAACTTAACGACAATCACCGTACCCTTGGACATCGATGCGAGGTGAACTCCATGATCCAGCGCGTAAAGCATACTTCGCTGCAACGGTCCGCGAGGATTGATTCTGCGGACGCGGCGGAATCGATTCGGCGTCGAGCGAGTGATCTGTTTCAGCAGCAGTGTTGGTGCTGGGGGCGGGACGTGCTGCGTCCTGAGGGAAACTGGCTACGGGAAATCGGCTTTAGCCAGATCAAGCCGCCGCCAGAACGAACCGATTGCTCCAGCAGCGTCTACCAGTTGTCGTTGGCGGGCGGCCGATGTGTCGTGCTGCGCGGTTTCGGCGCGTTTTACGGGGAACATTCGCTAGGCGGGATTTTCATTTCGCGAAACACGTTCGCACCTCGTTACCTTCGCCAGGCAATGTTAGATTCTCCTCCCTGGTCCGACACCGACTTGCCCCCATCGCCGGTCAGCACCATCGATAATCGTCAGCGATCGGTCCGGCTGACGCTGGGAATGATCGAATGGATCGCCCAGTACGAAACCGACGTCGCATCTCGCTTAGGTCTCGCCTACCGCGAAGCTACGCTGATTGCCTGGAACAACCGCAAACATGCTATCATCCCAGCATGCCAGTTTGCTTCGGCCTGGCATGCCCTTGCGGAGAGGTTTGCAGACCATCACCAGCTTTCCGCCTGGAAGCCTCGATGATGCGATGGAACGCTGGTTCAACAAAGAACAGCTCTCGAATGCATCGTCCCTGCATCTCAGTCAGACGCCGCCAATGGAAGTGATTGTCTTTTAGGAGGCCGAGCCTTCTAAAATCTGACTGGCGAAGTCAGCCGGCAACGCGTCGATTTTGCGGCACGCGGCAGAAGGCAGTGAATAGTTCATCACGGTCGACTTGATCATCTCCGCTCCGCTGACGGGACGGAGTAGTAATCTCAGCCCGACAAACCTTGCTGGCCATACACTGTATCGATCTTCATCTGGCCGCGTCGTCTCGTTCTGGGCGCGTTCGTACCGTCCTCGCCGGGACCGCATATCACTTCGTTCCTGACGAATGCTTCGTCGTGTTGCCCCTTCCGCTCCCATCCACATCAATCGCACGAAACCGGTGTGGCTGCGGACTCCCTCTTTTCCGACCGGTAAAGAATCGACGACTTGCCCGGCACTTATCTCGCAGAAGAGCTTCACCAGGGGGACTCCGCTGAGAACGGCATTCACCGATTCTCCGATCCGCGGATTACATTCGATATAGGAAGGTGTTTGTGTTGCATCGTCGTAAAGGTATTCGACGAATATTGCACCATGGAGACCAAGTGAACTCCCTAAGCGTTTCAAATCGTCGATAACGCCTGGATGGTGAACGCTTTCTCGCAGCATCGCTCCCCCTCCGGAACAATCGATCAGCACCTTGGCCGAATGAGCACCCATCAACTGACCATCCTGATAAACGGCCTGGCCGACGCACATCTGTCCGGTGGCAGGTTGTTGGACAAGGAGTGGTTCGTTCTCCAGAAGCTTTGCATCGCGAAACTCGGCGAGAGCATTCGTCAGATCCTCAGCGTTTCGGACGAGCCGAACCCCAAGTCCTGCGGTACCCAAGTTCACTTTCAAATAGAACGGAAATGAAAGGTCTTCCTTAAGCAGCGAGTCGGAGTGCCGAACTTCAAAGGCTGGGATTGGCAAGCCCAACGCGCCCATCGTCTCGGCGAAATCGATTTTTCCAATCAGCTTCCGCATCGCATCAAAGGATGGAACTGCC
The DNA here is from genome assembly GCF_039541315.1 of Bremerella cremea. Lineage (GTDB taxonomy): Bacteria > Planctomycetota > Planctomycetia > Pirellulales > Pirellulaceae > Bremerella > Bremerella cremea. The sequence goes on from NZ_BAABFZ010000005.1 coordinate 197,804, forward strand.
AGATGGACATGCGGGGCAATGGAATCACGAAATTTCGATAGCAGATAAACCTCTTCATGTGTCGGCAGTAAAAGGTCGTACTGGTGGCTGCGAACCAGCCCGAGCAGTTCTCGCAGGTATTCGACCGGCTCGGTTCCTATCTTCGGACACCTTCGCCATCGGGCGACTTTGCTTGAAAATCGACATTGGCAAAATGCCGATGGGGCCAGCACATCAATCGCATGCTCCGTTGGCACGCCATAGAGTGTCTGTCGCGCGGACGCACTTGTCCCATCGGTCATGAGGATCTTCATGATAACGAGGCTCGCAGCTGACGAAACTGTTCCACGACTTCGTCCATGCTGAAGAACTTCAGTGGATCGCGTTGTTCGAGCTGATGCACCATTTCCACAACCTTTTCGTTGAGAGGCGCCTCGGTTCCGTGCTCTTTCGCCAATCGAACGATCTCGCCGTTGACATAGTCGATCTCGGTCGGTTTGCGGCGTATCAAGTCTTGTTCGACCGAATAGACAATTCGCTTGCGCTTGGTGATCCGAATAACGGTCGCGGCGATCCAGCCCAATAGCGGTACATCGAGCAGGTTCAACAAGTTGCGAAACCGCTTGATATCGGAAGGCCCCGGCACCCGCACAAGATTCACACCTGCCGCCTTAAGTACGGCAAAGCATTCATCCAGCAACGGTTTGGCGACTTCGTTTCGCCACGATCGGTCGAGAATACACTCGGTGAGAAAGCTGCTCTGCGACAACACCGATGCATAGCCGGGGCAATTGATGGAAACTTTATTGAGCTGAACGCCCACAATGTTTTCATGACTCTTGAACGCCAGCCCGCTCTTCCGAAGGATCTGCAGCGCCTTTTCGATTCGATCTTGCGGAGGATCGCCGAGGGTGGAACCAATCATCGTCACCCCATCCAGTTGCAGGCTGACCGTTCCGGGTTCAACCAGTGCAACATTGATCGCCGTCATACCTACCAGGAACTGCTCTGCTGGCAGGAACTTTCGTAGCACGGCCTGGTTGGTCCCATTCTGCAAGGAGACGATCGTTGCATCACCCAGGTAAGGTCCGACTCGCTCCAAGGTTTCGACCGTGTCTTGCGATTTGACCGTTAAGATATGCAGATCACAATCGCGCAACTGTTCCAGGTCGGTGCAGACGGTCACCGGAGTCTCGCGCGTGCCCCATGGTCCCTGCAGAACAATGGTGCCTCGCTGCTCCATCATCCGCCCATGCTCACCACGAGCCAGCATCACCACTTTCACTTCCGGATCGTGAGTTTGAATGAGTCCTCCGACGAGCGAACCGATCGCCCCGGCACCCAGTATTCCAACTTTCGTCATGTTGTTTCTCTTCGGAAGCAAGTCTGCCAAATGCCATTATTCCGTGGTAACGTCGCGAGTGTCCGTTGCAATCTTGGATTGGCGTTCTGACCGAAACCAACGCCCCGGTGGCCCTGCCAACAAACCAGGCAAGACAACCAAGTCGCCGACCGCGGCAATCACTAACAGAACCAACAGCATCCACGAGAAGCTGCGGGCAGGAATGAAGTCGCTGGCGTTATAAACCAAAAGCCCTGCGGCGCAAACGAACGTTGTCTGAGCGAGTGCTCGGCCGCAATGGCCATACGTTATGCGAATCGCCTCGAACCGGTCTGCTCCCTTTCCGAGTGCGTGCTGAAACGACCCCAGAAAATGAAACGTTCCATCGACCGCGATTCCCAGGGCAACACTGGCCGTCATCATCGAGCCGATATCAACCGCCCAGTTCAACCAGCCCATGGTGCCAAAGACCAACACTGTGGGAAAGATGTTCGGTACCATCGCCAGCGTCCCAGCTACGACGCTCCGCAGCACAACCACCATCACAATCCCCACGAGAGCAATTGCGGTGACAAAGCTGTAGAACAAGTCCTTCAATAAGGCTCGCTGCACGTCGTAAACCACCGAGGTCACCCCGGTGTAGGTCGCCGAGATCGGAAACGATTCATCCGATTCAGCGGACACGGCAGGCGCAATCTGTTCTTCTAACTCGACTAGAAATGTACCGTAATCAATATCAGGATCTTGTTCGACGCGTCCACTGATCCGCCATAACTGTGCCCCTTCGACTTGTCGAACGTAGCCTGCCTCGACGAGCATCGGAAGTTGTTTTTCGACCTGACGGCGATACACCGTGCGTCGAAGAACGCTTCGCACATCACCCCCATCCGGTATCGGCGGAAGAAACGTATAGGGGGAAATGACGCCCTGAACATGATCGACGGCGAGAACCTCGTTCTGGAGCTTCTCGATCACGCGAACTTTGTCCAACATCCGAGGATCGCCCGCAAGATCTGGAAACCGCACAATGATCTCAACCGGCACCGATGGAGCCACGTTGGTCTCGAACCACCGCTGGTCCTGCACGGCTTTCGTCGTTTCAGAGATCATTGAAAATACGTTCAGGGTCGAACTGACGCGCGTCAGCCCAATGGAGGTGAACGCCAGCAGGACAAACGCCGTGACAACAATCCAGCGGTGAAAACGGCGAATGAGTTGGGCGGACTGGTTCCAAATCCAGTTGTCATCGGAGCCTGCCAATGGGGACCACCAAGGAAACCCCGCTTTGTCGGCTGCTTGTTTCCGGCCGGGCCAGTGTTCCATAGCTCCCGGAAGAACCAAGAGCAGCAGCGCACAGGTCACCAACAAGCCAATGGCGCCAACGATGCCGAAGTGCCGAACTGGCGCGACTTCACTGACCATCAACGAGGCCAGGCCAATCGCCGTCGTCACCGCAGCCAGGACGGTCGGAAACCATCCTTTGCGAATCGCATCGACCGCAGGCGTTACGAAGTTTCCGTCGCTCAGCTCGCTGTAGTAATAGTTCACCAGGTGGATTCCGGCAGAGATCGCCAAGACGAATACCAGTGGTGGAAGCACAATCAGAATGGCATTCATCTGCAGGCCAAGCCAAAACACCAAAGCCAGCACCAGCCCTTGGCCAACGGCAGCAACGATCACGATCGGGATCGTGAACCAGATCGATCGCAGACAAACACAGCACAACAGAAAGGCGAGCACCGACGAGGGAATGGCCAATGTTTGGACCGATTCAATACTCATCTGGTCGATGGAAAGTCCGTCGGTCGCTGGCCCTGCCAGGAGGTACTGGTCCCGTGGAAGTCCCACGATCTTTTCTGCCGAGGCCAGCGCAATCTCGTGGGCAATTCGCCGATCCAGAGCACCTTCTGGTGTCAACTCGATCGCGAGCGTGCTCGTCTTCTCATCGGGACCAACCAACACCGACTTCAGCCGCTCGATCGCCTCGGTCCGCGACAGGGACTGTGGTTCCGACGTCAACTGCTGCAGCATCCGATAACCGTTCGGTACGCCCACGAATAGTTCGGGAAGCCCATCCTCGGTCCGCTGCTGTTGCCGTCGCATGATTTCTTCAGCGACAAGATCCAAGCGAGGGTCATCGACGGTGGCGTCTGGCCAGCTCAGCAGAATCATCTCGTGGACGTCGAATTGGCTGGTAAATTCATGGAAGGTTCGGAGCGAGTCGAACTTCTCAGGAATCCAGCGAATCGGCGCATTGAACATCGTTCGCAAGGCCTGGTCCGCCCCCAGAACCAGAAACGGCGCGGCCAGGGCCATCAGCACCAAGGTACCGAGCGAAATCAACGTCAGTGGAGAAGGTCGCCTCATCAAAGTTGCCAGGCAGTCCTATACAGTGGGAATCGAAGTCTGCGTCTTCGTGCTATTTCTTTCGGACTGATTTTCCGGCAATGATCCGAACAAAGCGGAAGGTCATGAGCCTGGCAAAGAACTGATTCTTCAATCCTGGTACACAAACGACCCTTTTCGACGGAAGCTTTCTCAACGAAAAGTCGACCACCTGCTCTGGCGTGAGCCAGAGATTCGCGGAGATCGTATCGCGGTCGAAGCCTTCAAACTGGGGGCGATTGTGGAAGTCGGTGCGTGTGAAGCCTGGGCAGAGTGCTTGTACCTGCACGCCGGTTCGTTCGAGTTCGACCTGGAGCGATTCCGAGAAGGACGTCAGCGAGGCTTTTGTCGCGGCATAGGTCACCTGGCCTGGCCCGATCATAAATGATGACATCGAGGCAACATTGATAATGTACCCACGTCCACGTGCCTTCATCCCGGGAACAACGGCATGGGTTAGCAGCACGGTCGCCACGACGTGAACATTAATCATGTCCGCATGTTGCTGGCGGTCGACGTCAACGAAGTCCCCCATGGTGCCGAAGCCGGCATTGTTAACCAGGTATTCGATATTCGGGATTTCACTAAGTTGCTGGGCTAGTCGCTCGACTTCAGAACGTTCCGAAAGATTGCAGACGACAATCTCGGCAGCTGCCCCGAGGGCAACCACCTCCTGGCGTGTTTCTTCCAGACGCGCCGCATCACGCGCGATCAGAATGACCTTGCCACAGCGTTTGGCAAGCCTGCGGGCAAATTCACGACCAATGCCGGTTGAAGCTCCCGTAACGACGGCGACCTCAACCGCGTCGGCTGATGGGGTCATGGGTAAAACTCTCTCGTACCTGGAGGTGCTTCAATGGTGTGTTCGATATTCGTAACTCATGACGAGTCCGTATTTTAATATGCCCCACGGCAATTAGCGAATCTCCGTGACAGCATATTTCGCTTGAACTATGCTAATTCAATATCTTTCCGAAGTGTTCCAAATTTGTTGCTTATTAATTTGCCATTGGCAATTTTCCATGGCACTGGCCCGGCTTCTGCCAAGTTGCCGAATTTTGTTTCTCTTCCTGACGATGCCAGGGTGGTTGTCCATGCGAGTCGTTCGTTTCCGTGCCTACCTGCTCCACCTTCCCCTGCGGAAGGAGATCAAGCACGCCTCGACATCGCGACACGAGAGTACCAATGTGCTGATTGGATGCGAATTGGAAGACGGCACCGTGGGCTGGGGCGAGGGTGTTCCGCGGTCGTATGTCACCGGCGAGACGCCAGAGGGTGCCATTGCCCAGTGGCAGGCCACCGACCTGGCACAGTTTGGCTGCGACTGCCAGAACTGGTCCGACGTCATCAAGTTATGCCGCGCGTTTTCGCTGGCCCAGATGCAAGACGATCCACGTGACTGCTATGGCAACGCCCTACGCTGTGCGGTTGAACTTAGTCTCCTCGATGCATTCGGAAAACGGTTTGGGGAACCGGTCAATCGAATTGTTCCGCTGGTAGCCGAGGCTGAACCTGTTCGGACGCACTTGGAAGAGGTTCGTTACTCGGGAGCTGTCACCGCAGAGAAACCATTCAAGGAAGTGATCAGCGCATTGAAGATGCGGATCTATGGCTTCCAGCACTGCAAAGTAAAAGTCGGAATCTCTGCCAACGAGGGGGACCGACTAAAACGAATTCGCCAGGTGCTGGGCAAGCGAATTGTGATTCGCGTCGATGCGAACGAGGCCTGGCCCGTTGACCAGGTCGTTAGCCGAATCGAGCCCTTACTGCCCGCAAACATTGCCTGTGTCGAGCAGCCTTCATTGCATGAAGAGGTGGAGGGCCTGGCGGAGGTCAGAAAGCAGATCGATGTGCCGATCATGCTGGACGAATCCCTCACCAGCATGTTCGACGCGAATGCGGCTATCCAAGCCCACACCTGCGACTTGTTCAATATTCGCCTCTCGAAGTGTGGCGGTTTCTTACGATCGCTCGATCTGGCAGCGTGTGCGCAACGCCATGGCCTTGGGTATCAGCTCGGCTGTCATCCAGGCGAGTCAGGTATTCTATCGGCGGCCGGACGCCACTGGGCTACGTCGGTCGCAGACATTCGCTTCCTCGAGGGTTCTTACGATCGGCACCTCTTGAAGGACCAACTGACCAGTCCCGATATCACCTTCCAGTACGGAGGTCGCGCCCGGCGGATCGATCGGCCTGGTCTTGGCGTATCGGTTGACCCTCGCGCCATTGAGAGACTCGCCGAACCGCAGGGCACCTACGAGGTTTCGTGAGATGTCGAAATTGGAACCGCAGATAAAAACGTACGAAGCACCCGATGGTTATCCGCTATCGTACCGCAGCTGGAATACCGCTCGACCGCAGGCGCACGTTATCTTGCTACATGGGATCATCAGCCATAGCGGCTGGTACCTGAAAACAGGCTCTCACCTGGCCAATTCCCAGTTTGCGGTTCATGCTCTCGATCGCCGAGGCTGCGGTTTAAACGACCGACGCCGCGGAGACGTGGACCGACTGGCAACACTTCAAAACGATGTCGTCACGTTCCTTCGCCGTTTACCGGCAGGTCAACCGAAACTACTGCTCGGCATTAGTTGGGGCGGAAACCTCGCGACCTCGATCGCCCGTCACTTTCCGGAAGAGCTGGATGGCTTGGGACTCATCTGCCCAGGCCTCTATTCTCGTAAGGCCCCAAGTACACTTCAAAACCTGGCCGTTCGCCTGGCTGTCGGCGTCGGGCTGGGAGGAATTCAGGTATCGATTCCGCTGCAAGACCCCAAGCTCTTCACCAGTCAACCGCAGTGGCAACGTTTCATCCAGGACGATCCCGCCACCCTGCGCAAGGTGTCGCTCCGAATGGCGAAGGCGTCCGCCGAATTGTACGCCGACGCGACTGGCGATCCGCAAGAGATCACTACCCCTACGCTGCTAATGCTGGCAAAAGAGGACCAGATCTCGAAGAACGATGCCATCCGTCAGTTTGTCGAACGCTTTGCGACTGAAGATCGCCACATCATCGAGTACCCAGAGGCGACCCATACACTCGAATTCGAGTCGGACCCCAGCGGCTACCTCAACGATCTGCTGGCATGGTGCCAGTCTCGTTCAATTGCGGTTTCTTCTTGAAGCTCGCATTTACGTTGACGACCGCTTGAAGAGATCTCAAGCGTTGTCTCTCAATGGACTCGCGATGGGTTTTGCATCCGGTCGATAAAATCGAGCTTGTTGGTCAGGCAAGGATGCTTGAACTGTTCTAAGCTGGCTCCTTCCCGCGACAGGACCTCGTTGTGGAATGCTGTCCACGAACCAGGAGGAAGCGACCGAATCACGGTCCCATGCATTCGACCGGTCTCGATGCGGTTGTCGTATTCACAATTCATCTCAGCCAGATGCCGGTCGATCGCCTCGGCGAATTGTTGTTTGACCGTCGCGTCGAGATCTCCCTCCACCAACAGTTCGTAGTGGGGAGGATCTCCAAAGACAGGTGCCAGGGTGAAGAACTCGAACTTCAATTCGAACTCCCGCATCGCGGCGCGAACGGCGTTGACTACCTGGTTCTCGCTCAGCTTCTCGCCGGTCATGCTGGAATAGTGCGCCCCCTTGTTCATGAAGTCGAGAATCGGGGCCTGGCCCTCGAATCCAACACACTTCACTACGTCGTGAATATCGTGCCGCCAAAGAGCACTCGAGGTCGACATTACCAGGAAATAGTTGCGGTCTTGCTCGAGTTCATGGGCCTCGAGAATCGTTGGATTGGGCGAGCCATGTTCCTCTTCCGGTATGAACTCGAAGTAATGCGTGGACACATCGAGCACGCCGGCCGAACAGTTTGCTTCGAGAGGGGTCGTCATGCGCCCCTCGCTCGCGGATAGCCCATGATCGCGGAACGTCACATCGCCGAAATACTCTTGAACCTGCGGTACATAGGGGGCCATCGCGGCACCGGTCCAGATCGCCAAAACCGACATCTGCGGCCAATAGTCGCGCGGCCACAAATGACCTTCGCGATCCGCCATTTGTTCGAGTTCTCGTGCACGACGCGGATCGGCCTTCCCGATTCGCGAGTTTAGCTTCCGTCGAATCTCATCCTTCATCTGCACATGACTGCTAAGGCTGCCGTTGTGGATATCGCGGATAAGCGATTCCTTGTGCTGATCCGCCATCCGTGCCAGACCAATCAACGTCAAAGGATTCGCCGTGATCGCAATGCCAACATCGTTGCGAGCCATCGCCAGCCGAAGCGCCGTGTACTGCTTCGACTCCGCGTCAGAAATCTTATTGATGGCGGTCGGCAGCATAAAGACAAGATTCGCAATCCAGGGGCGAGTATCCGCGGCAAGCCCACTGATGTTGCCGCAGTAGTATCCGCCAGGCGTTCGAGTCTGCTGCCAGTCACTCGAAAATTGCAACGTCTTCAATCGCAGCAATTCGGGGTGATTCTTGTAAACGTTCAGGCCCCAGACATTCCAGCTCCGGCGGTACTCACGGAAAAAGTGATTAGTGACCGGAATGTATTTGGAAGCACTCGTCGTGCCCGACGTCATCGCGAACATCAACACCTTGGTCGATGGGCCGTACAGCGCACGCACATCTCCATTTTTGACGCGCTCTACATAGGGGCGGTAATACTCGTAATTCGCCAACGGAAGCTGCCGCCGAAACTCCTCGACAGTTCGGATCTTGTCCAAACCATGCTCTCTGCCAAAATCGCTATCGGCCTCGCGGCGCAGCTTTTCAAACAGGAGTTCACGCTGTAGCGAGGCGGCTCGCTGGGCGTTGCGGCGAAATCGACGTACTATGTGTTGCTTCCAGGCAACATAAAGCCGGCGTTCAATCATGGGATCGTACTCGAAGACTGTGGTGAATCTTGTAGAAGTCCGCCTTGTGGCTTACGGCGCGACCTTGCGTAGGTAATCTGACAATATGGAAGCGATGCTGGCCGCTTGTTCATCCGCGAGCATACTGAAGTGATCTCCTTCAACTCGATGAATCACCAGGTCGTTCCCCAGAACAGGTCCCCACCCGAGGTCGTCGTCCAAACGTCTCCCCGAGGCCATCGACAACACGGCCGTATGCTGGGGACGATACATCTGCACAGGCAGCCCCAACGGAGCAGGTCGATAGTTCAGTGCCAGTTCCAGGTGATGGCGACACATGTCGACACGACGGCGCAGGTCTTCCAGCGTTGCTCCAGCGGGCAACACGCCATGCTGTCTGGCTTCCTGCAGAACTTTCTCCATGGCAGCTTCAAAACCGATCGCTGTCAGTTCGGTGTATTCCAAGCGAATCTTGGCGCCGGAGAACCAGTTCGAGAAATTGACCAGGTCATACAGGAAGCGGACATGGTCGTCCAAATCGACGTGATCTAAGATCTCGGCGGTTGGCGTGTCGAGGAACATTAGCTCGACCTCGGCCCCTTCGCTGCGGAGCCGTTGGGCCATTTCGTAGGCGAAAATCCCACCAGTCGACCAGCCGGCCAACAGGTACGGACCGTCCGGCTGTTGTTTTCGCAACGCCGCACAGTACGATTCGCACATCGCTTCCACGCTGGTGGGCCACTGGCCACGTTCATCCAGCGAATCGGGACGGATCGCGAGCACTCGCCGGACACCTTCCAGCTGCTTGGCAATTGGAAGATAGCAACGAATGTCCCCTCCGACCGGATGCACAAACACCAATGGCGGAGCCTCTCCATTCGTTTGTAGTGGCACCAACGTTGAACTGCTGTGGTTGTTGGAGGATGTTTCTGACTTCTCCTCGCTCGAAGCAGACGCGTGTCCACACAGAGACGGCAGCATCACGTCGGTTAACGAAGAGATGCTCGGGCCTTCCATCAAATGCGACATGGGGATCTCTACCCCCAGCCGTCCCTCCAGATTGGTTTTCAATTCCATCGCCATGAGAGAGTCGACACCGATCGCACTGAGCTGCTGATCTGGTTCAAGGTCGTCGACTTCACAGTCAATAATTCGTGCCAGCTCGTTCGCCAGATAAAATCTCAGAACCCGCTGCTGATCGTCACCTGCCTCGCGAAGCTGCGCCAGGAACGATTCGTCGATCTGAGAGGAAGCCGCGTTAGCACTTCCATCGGTCTCCCAGTGGGACGCGAAGTTAGCAAAGAACGGTGGAGCCCCCTTTGGCATCTGCCTGGCAAGTGCAGGCCAGTCGACATCGATGACCGAGACCTGGGTGGTTTCGCCTTCCACCAGCAACCGCTGCAGAATGCTCAAGCATGCAGTCGGCTCGATGAGGCGCATTCCCCGCCCACTAATCTGATCGCTTTTTCCCTGGGCGGTCGCCATGCCGCTCTCAGCCCACGGACCCCAGTTGATCGATAACGCCGGCCGTCCGAGCAAACGTCGATAATTGGCGAGACCATCCAGGAATGCATTCGCCGCCGAGTAGTTCGCTTGACCAGGAGAACCAAGCACGGACGAGATGGAAGAGAAGAGCACAAAGAACTCGAGCGGCCAGTTTGCGGATAGCTCGTGCAGATGCCAAGCCCCTTGAACTTTCGGGCCCAGAGGCTTCGAGAACTGCTCCAGTGGCATATCGTAAAGAATGCCGTCGGCCAAAACTCCTGCCGCGTGGATGATGCCGACGACCGGCGGGAATTCGTTCGGCAGGCTGGCCAAAGCCTGTTCCAGCGATTCACGGTTGGAAACATCCGCTTGCAGGCACTCGACCTTCGCTCGTTCAAGCAGCGGAGCCAACGCCTGCTGCTGCTCTGCCGTAGGCGAACGCCGACTCATAAGCAGCAAGTGCCCGGCTCCCTGATCGATCAGCCATCCTGCCAGGCGTAAGCCCAGCGCTCCCAGGCCACCTGTGATCAGGTACGTCGCATCCTTCCGGCTTGGCTGCGTTGGCGTCGATTCTGCTCCCGACGACCGCTGGCCTGGCGCCATCGTCACGACAATCTTGCCAATATTCTTTCGCTGTGCCATGTACCGAAATGCCGTGGCGACTTCATCCGCGGCAAATTGCGTGAGCGGCAATGGCCGATAGATGCCGCGATCGAACAGGTCCATCACTTCCGCGAACAACTTTTCAATCTCATGCGGGCGTTGTCGCAACATCCGGTCGAGGTCGATCGCAAAATATGAGAGGTTATCTTGAAAAGGAAGTAGACCGATCATGCGATTCTGATAGATGTCGGTCTTACCAATTTCAAGGAAACGTCCATACGCGGACAAGATCGCGATGCTCTTGGTAATGGCATCCCCTGGCAGCGAGTTCAAAACTACGTCTACGCCGTAGCCGTCGGTAACCTCACGAATCTGATCCGCAAATTCCAATGTCCGCGACTGGAAGATATGTTGCACTCCCATATCGCGCAGGAACTGTTGCTTTTCATCGCTGCCTGCGGTCGCGAATACTTCGGCACCCACATGCTGGGCAATTTGAATCGCCGCCTGGCCGACACCACCCGCCGCGGCATGAATCAAGACTCGCTCTCCCTTGGAAAGACGGGCCTGCCAGCAAAGGGCATAATGCGCGGTCATGAACGTGATCGGAACCGTACTTGCTTCGGCATGCGATAAGCTGTGCGGCTTCTTCACCAACGCATAGTCTGCCGTGATGGCATGGCTCGCCAGGCTATACGGAGCGACTCCCATCACTTCGTCCCCGACCTGGAAACGAGTCACGTCTGAGCCAACCGCTGTGACTACGCCAGAGCATTCAATCCCCAGCGGGATCTCTCCTTCTGGTAAACCAGGATAGAGCCCCATCGCCTTGAGGATATCGCTGAAGTTCAACCCAGTTGCATGAACTTCCAGCTGTACCTGATTCGCTTCCAAGTCGGGTGGCTGGAAATAGCCCAGCTCCAGACGGTCGAAACTTCCAGGCTCTTCGATATTCAGCTTGAATGGTTCACGCGGGATCACCAGCCTCTTGCTGCGACCACTAGCGGTTTGCTCACCCGACTTCGCAGGCGCCAATCGAGCAACAAGTCGACGTCCCCCTCGACGGACCACCTGACTTTCGCCATCGCTTGCCAGAAGTTCGGCGGTGAGATCAGCGGCCGAATCGGCAGCACCCCGACTACGATCGAGATCGATCAATCGGATGGAAGCCCCTGGGAACTCCAGCGAAGCGGTACGCCCCAGTCCCCACAGCATGGCATGTGCTGGCGAGCAGGTTTCGTCTCCTGTAATCACTTGGGCGCCTTGCGTCGCCACCGCAATCAACGGTCGTGGAGCCACCGCCGCTTGCATCGTTTGCTGGAGAATCGTGAGGGTCGATCCCCACAGCTGGGCGTGCGAGTCCTCAATTCCCGTGTCGGTAGACTCAGGAAGGTGTGGCACATACACGATACCGTGGCACGTAAGCCCAGCGTCCGCGAACGCAGCGCTGAATAGGCTACGAAAATGTTCAGCATTGCTGAAATCTAGGTGCCAAAGGTCATCGTCCACCCGGCTGAACTCGTCGCCGGGCAGCGCTCGAATGATCTGAGTGCCAGTCTCGCGAATTGCATTGAACGCTGCAGTCGTCAGGTCCGATGGATCGCCTAGCACCAGCCAAGCCTTCCCAGGGATCGCAGTTAATTCCGGCGACTCCGGTAACTTGGCTTCGGTCCATTGCACTCGATAGAGGAGTTGCGTCGCGTCTTCCTTTCCCTTTCGCCGCATGCCGAGACTTTGGGCGACAACGCCGCGCAGTTCAGCGAGCGTCTTGCCATTCGCATCGAGCAAGAACAGGTCCGCCGTGATAGCATCCAGCTCATTCGCATTGGATGTTCGCTGGGCATAGATCTCCACCGCTTCCAGTGGATTGCCGAGTAATTCAAACCTTCCTATGCCCGTGGGAAGGTAGGTCCGGTTGCTTGCCGATCCATCCTCCGAAGTTGGAACGACCCCCGCCATTGCCTGCAGGCAACCATCGAGAATTGCGGGATGTATCTTATGCGACTTGCTCTCACTCGTGACTTGCTCGGAAATCTGTAACTGCGCTAACGCCTCGCCATTGCCGACGCTTAACTTGGACAAGACCTGGAAACGATCGCCATAATCGAGACCAATTTGACGCATCCGTTGGTAAAACTCACCAGATTCAATCTGGTTCAGAAACTGTTCTGCGCGATCCAGTTCTGGCGAAAGCACACCCTTCGGCTCGTTCCCCTGTGGGAGTCGTCTCAACTTGCCAATCGCATGCATCGTCCAGGGTTTGTCCCCTTCCAGAGGTCGGCTGTAAGTTTTGAAGACCAAATGCTCCGAGCCGGTCCCCTGCTCTAACACGCATTGCAGCCGATGGGATGACTCGGCCGATAGGGTCATTGCTTGCTGGATAGAGACCTCCTCGACCGAAACAGGGCCGTCACCGAACAGCTTCAGCGCTGCGTTCAAGGCCTGTTCCAGGTACCCTGCCGCTGGCATCACCGGCGAGCCTTGCACGCGGTGTTCCGCCAGGTAAGCAGGCGAATGTGCGTCGACCTCCGATTCGAAGACCGTTGTATTGAGTGGTGTCGGAATCTCGATTCCGAGAAGTGGATGCTGCCCGGCTGCTGCCTGGGAAGCCCGTGGGCCGGAATCTCTTCGGCCCGACTCTTGATGCCAATGACGTTTTCGTTCGAATGGATAGGTCGGCAAGGAGATCCGTTCCGGTGCCGGTCCGCCAGCAATGTTCTCCCAGCGGATTTTGCCGCCGAGATGGTAGAGCTCGGCAAGGCTTTGCATAAGGACCTTCCAGTCACTATGCCCGCTCCGCAACGACGGTAGCCAAGTCAGGCCGGCATCGTCGATGAACCGCTTTCCCATGGCAATCAACGTGGGGGAGGGTCCGGACTCAAGGACCACGTCTGGCTGCAATGCCACCAGCGAACGCAAGCCCTGTTCAAATAGAACCGGCGCTGCAACATGTTCACGCCAATACTTTGGACCGGGGGCCTCGGCGAGCAGCGTTCCCGTGAGGTTCGAGATGATTGGTAGACGAGGCGTGCGCATCGGAATCGTTGCTGCAAACTCCTCGAAGTCGTCGAGAATCTCGTTCATCAATGGCGAATGAAACGCATGCGAGACTTGCAACTGCTGCGCTTTAACGCCTTGCAGCTCGCATTGTTTCATTACGTCCGCGACAACATCTTTCCGGCCTGAGATCACCGTGTTGGCAGGCCCGTTACAGGCCGCGATCGAAACAAGGCTCTCGTTCCCTTGAAGCATGCCGGCAAGCCGATCGGGCCCACAAAAGATCGCGGCCATGGCACCATTGGCCGCGGTTGACTGCATGAGGCGACCTCGTTGGGATACCAGACGAAGGCCATCTTGCCATGAGAAAATGCCCGCAATCGCAGCGGCAACGAACTCGCCGATGCTATGTCCCATGACCGCCGCCGGCTCGATTCCCCACGAAATCCAAAGCATCGCCAGGCTGTATTCCAGGGCGTACAGCGCTGGCTGCGTGAACTCGGTATTCGAGATGCGGCTCGCCTCGGCTTCGGCGAAGATAATTTCGAGCAACTCGAAACCAAATTCCTCACGAAGTAGCACGGCGCATTGATCGAGTGTTTCGCGGAAGAGGGGTTGGGTTTCGTAAAGTTCTTTCCCCATCGTGGCATATTGACCACCCTGCCCCGTGAATACGAACGCAACTTTCGGTGGTTTCGTGGGCCGTCGCTGAATTTTGCCATGCCCGTTTGCGAATGTCTCTTGCAGCTTCTTCCGCAAGTCCGCAGCGTCTGCGAAAGGGACCGCCACAGCATGGCCAAAGTCATTTCTGCCGACATTCGCGCTGAAGCAAAACGAGTCGAGATTGATAGGCTTGGTTTGCTCCAACATCTCGTCCAGACGTTTGGCAATCGCTTGAACCACGGCAGGGCTTTTTCCAGACAGCGTGACAAGCTTTGTCGACGGAGACGTCACTGGCTGGGGCCGCACCACCGCAGAAGCTTCTTCCAGAATGACATGGCTGTTGGTTCCACCAAAACCAAAGCTACTGATCCCAGCTCGACGAGGTCCGTCCGATTCTGGCCAGTCGCTGATTTGGGTGGGAATCTGTAATCGAGTTCCCTCGAACTGAATCAATGGGTTGAGTTGCTCGAAATTTGCTTGAGGCACCAGTTGTCGATGGTTCAGCATCAACACGGTCTTGATCAGCCCAGCGATTCCGGCGGCTGTTTCCATGTGCCCGGTATTCGCCTTCAGCGACGACATATGGCAGACAGGGTCATTGGAAGAATTGCGGCGGAAGACCTGTTTCAAGGCCTCGAATTCGATCGGATCCCCGAGCGGCGTTCCGGTTCCATGGGCTTCGATGTAAGAAATATCCGAAGGAAGCAGCGCGGCGTTGGCAAGTGCTTCACGGATCACCGCCTCCTGGGAATGGCTGTTGGGGGCCGAGATCCCAGAGGTTCGTCCATCCTGGTTGACTGCGGTACCACGGACCACTGCCAAAATCTGATCTCCCTGGGCAATGGCATCGGTAACACGCTTGAGAACAACGAGGCCTGCCCCCTCCCCTCGGACGTAGCCATTGGCACGCCGATCGAATGGCCGGCACATTCCATCTGGCGATAACATCCGAGCGTTGGAGAATGCAACCGTCGTTTCTGGCGTGAGAATCATGTTCACGCCAGCAGCCAACGCCATGTCACATTCCCGCGATCGCAGGCTGTTCGCAGCCAAATGCAACGCGACCAGGGAAGATGAACAAGCAGTATCAACACTTAAACTGGGACCGTGCCAATCAAAGACGTAAGAGAGCCGATTCGAAGCGATACTGAGCGCATTCCCTGTGCCCGAATGCGCATCGATATGACGGTAATAGTCGTGGTATGAAATTGGGATCTTGGCATAGTCCGCAGCACCGATTCCGACGAACACCCCTGTCGAAGATCCGCGGAGCCGCTGCGGAGCGATACTTGCGGACTCTAAGGCTTCCCAGGCGATCTCTAAGAGAAGTCGCTGCTGCGGGTCGATCTTCGCCGCCTCGCGCGGACTGATCCCAAAGAACGCGGCGTCGAACTGATCGACATCCTTTAAAAAGCCACCGAAACGCGTGGTCATCTTTCCGGGCGTGCCAGTCGGGTCGTAGAACTCGTCCACGTTCCATCGATCTTCTGGAATCTCCCCGACCGCGTTGCGTCCTTCCGAGATCAAACGCCAGAACGCCGCCAGATCGGGAGCACCAGGAAAGCGACATCCCATGCCGACAATTGCAATCGGTTCTGAGTAGGGAACGGACTGTTCAATTTCGCGTCGCAACAACTGCAAGCGCGAAGGTGGAAGCTGAGAAAGGCGGAATGCCAGATCATTCACGGGAAAGGCATGCTCTCAAATGAATAGGAGACATATGGACAGCATGGGGAATGCTCTCCAGTTGGCCGTCAAATATGCTATTTTTGGGGGGTAACATCAGTGATAACCCATCCAAATGAGATCTCAATAGTAAAAGCAGGTAATTTACACAAGGTTGTCATGTTTCCCTCACTTACCTGGACAGCCGATTGTGGTCGCCTCCCTTCTTGTTGACTGCCATCGAGCCAATAACTAATATCAGACGAACGGGGGGCCCGCTAGCAATCAAATCCCCTCTCTCAAAACACCGCATCCATGACTCACAACTTCTGCCAGCGTGGACCTTTGAGACGAATTGATCGATGCATAAACCCCAAACGGAGGCAGCCTCCAGGTCTCCTGCTAATTGCCAGACCATTAGCGAGATTGTGGATTTTTGGGCGGAACTCCATCCCGACCGACCGGCGATAACATTCCTCGACGAGAGCGACAACGAGAAGGTCACCACCTTCAGTGAACTGAACTCGAAAGCACGCGCGGTTGCTGCGGCACTCCTAAAGCGGTGTCGCCCAGGCGATCGTGCGTTGGTGATCTTTCCGTCGGGCCCTGAGTTTGTCAGCGCCTATCTAGGCTGCCTTTATGCGGGAGTGCTGGCGGTTCCGGTCACTGAACCGAAGCCACGACGTCCCAACAATCGTCTGGCAGCGGTCGCGAACGATTGTGCGGCAAGTATTCTCTTGTGCGCTCAGGAGGTCATGGACCGGGTCGATCTGTCGCAGTTCTGTCCCAACATCGAGGTTCTCAGCTTCGCCGTTGCTTCCGCAGAATCGTCCGATTCAGTTGAACTGCCATGGATCGACGGCGATGCGATCGCTTTTCTGCAATACACCTCCGGTTCGACAAGCGAACCGAAAGGAGTGATGGTCAGCCATAGCAATTTGCTGCATAACCTGGAAACCATTCGCCAGGGATTTCGGCAACAATTCCATGTCGATGGCGACGAAATCGCCTCGGGCGTATTCTGGCTGCCGTCGCATCACGACATGGGCTTGATCGGTGGAATACTCACGCCGCTGTACATCGGCGGCCACACGATCTTGATGTCTCCCAATTCGTTCCTGAAGCGGCCGATACGTTGGCTGGAAGCGATTTCTCGATTTCGAGCAACGATCTCTGGCTCACCCAACTTTGCCTACGACTTCTGTGTCGATCAGATCCCGTCAAGCGACATGGCTTCGCTTGATCTCTCGTGCTGGGAAATTGCCTTCTGTGGTGCAGAACCAATCCGGGCGAAAACGATCGATCGGTTTTGCGACAAATTTGGAGAAGTTGGGTTCCAGCGAAGTTCGTTTTATCCCTGTTATGGTTTGGCCGAATCGACTCTATTGGTCAGCGGCAATCCCAAACGCTGCGAACCTGTTTTGAAACAGGTCGACCGCGTGAGGTTGTCGCAGCATCAAGTGATCCCTTCCGACTCTTCCGAGGAAAATTATTCGGCGGTACTGGTCGGTTGTGGCGAGCCCCTCCTGAAAGGGCAAGTCGCCATTGTTGACCCGCAGACGGGCCACCGCTGTGGCAAGAATGAAATCGGCGAAATCTGGGTCGCCAGTCCGAGTGTCGCACGTGGTTACTGGCAACAACCAGACACATCCGAGATAACATTTCGGGCCACGTTGAAAGACGCTCCAGACGCCGGGTATTTTTTGCGAACCGGCGATATGGGCTTTCTTTCGGAAGAAGGCCAGCTCTTCATCAGTGGGCGCCTCAAAGAATTGTTGATCATTCGTGGTCGCAACCATTATCCCCAAGACATCGAAACCACCGCCAGCCAGTCGCACGAGTCGCTGCCTAACGGATCGAGTGTTGCCTTTTCGATAACGATTGATGATGAAGAGGAACTGGTAATACTCCACGAGCTTGACCGATCCAACAAGAACGGCGACTTCAACGAACTTCTGCGCGGAATTCGGTCGGCCGTGATTGATACGCATGGCGTCGAACCGACCGAAATCTTGCTGGTTCGTCCGTTCAGCATTCCCCGCACCACCAGCGGAAAACTGCAACGTCTGTTGAGTAAACAGCTTCACTTGGACAAGCAATTGAAGGTAATGGCAAGTTGGCAGAAGCCACGTAGAGCCAAGGTGGTGGCAAAAGAAGTCGCAGCGACCACGCCGGTCGCCACCGAGCCCAGAACTTCCAACGCACCACCTGAAAACGTCGAGCATATTGCGGAAGAGATCGAACAGTGGCTACTGAACTGGTTCGTCGAAAATGGTGGTGTCTCTCGAGAAGATGCGACGTCTGATCGTCCATTGGCCGAGCTTGGTCTCGATTCGCTACAGACGGTCGAATTGGCGATCGAAGTCGAAGAACGACTTAAGCTGTCGTTCAATCCGATCGTCGTCTGGAACTATCCCACGACACAAGAACTCGCACGATTCCTCGCGCAGCAAGTGGCCGACGAGTTCACTTCTCCGCAACCAACAACCCGCCGACAGTCAGGCGGAGCCAGGTTCGAGTCCCTCTTGTCCGAAGTCGAATCCATGAGCGAAAAAGACGTGCTTCGCCGATTGAGCGTGATCACGACAGGGAATGTTCCCCAACCAGGTTCCGATCGCTGATGACTTTGAGAAAGGGAGCCTTCAAGGAAATTCCTTGGTATTCAACCACGAACAACGGAATCCTGTCTTGAGTCTGCCATTGGCCTATGGCCAGTGAGAAGCAGGTGCGAGGTTGAGAAGCCGTGGTCTTAATGCACATGATCTCCTTCCCTTTCGCTTCTGTGGCACCTCTCGCTGCCCTGTTCCGCGAACTTCGCTATCCCAGGCTTCTTCGCGCAGAGGGTTGCCTGGCGCTGAAAAGATTCTAGGCCAACCAGTATCTCTCTGAACGTTTCGCCGGTCATCATGTCGCATCGGACCGGTCGGCAGGCCAATTATCTCATCCCAGGAAGGGCCGATCCACAGACGGACATTCGACGCGCTGCCGCAAACCAAGTCGCCGCCAGGAATTGCCTGGCCGGTAGTAATCTTCGTTCGTCGACTTCGAGGTGTTCGAACCTCATCAGTGGCAACAATCGGATGGCATGCACTTCTAACGGTGGCCCCATACCTGGGCGAGACTCCCTTCCACGTGGCCTCCACCATATCAGTGAAATCTTACCATTCAGCCGGGCAATGGAAGCTGTGTGGTCTTCCGATCGCGATTCACCACCGGACGACGATTCGGGGCCATCTGAACCTGATGCGGAACCGAGCTAACTTGAACGCCGGCCCCGCTCGCTACGAAATCAAATTTCGACGATCGGTGATTAGCTGGGCTTGGCGTAATTTGTGGTATCGAGTTAATCGCATCGACCCCGCCTGCGAAGAACCTTGTGGGAACAAATTGCAGTTGCGGCTCCCAGAAGTCACAATGCAGTGAGACCACACCCCCTGCGATTTGGATCGATCGATCTATCTCGCAATTGTCGTTTTGATCGAGGAGATTGGAGTCCTGTGAAAAATACCACGTATCTCGCCCCACTATTTCTGAAATCTGCCCTGGTGGCTTCGATTTTCTTTCTGGCGACAGACGTTGCCCAAAGCGCCGATGGTCCCCAGGACAAGGTTGTGTTCGCGGACGATTTTGATAGGAAGGATGCGAAGCCAGTCCAGTCGATCGACGACCTCGAGCACTGGGAATTTCTCGACCCCAAGACTTGGACCTGGAAGGCTACCGAAGACGCTGGCGGTGTCATCGAGATCACCGAGCGCGGCAGCGCGTACAAGCCCCCGACCCGCAGCCCAGGTCACGTGGCCTTGGTCAAGGACGTGGCGGTCGGCAACTGCGAGATCCGCTTTCGTGTTCGCAGCACGAAAGATACCGGCAATCATCGCGACTGCTGCATCTTCTTCGGCTATCAAGACGCATCGCACTTCTATTACTGCCACCTGGGCGCAAAGCCTGATCCCCACAGTGGCCAAATCATGATCGTGAACGAGGCTCCGCGACTCGCACTCACGAAGAACGAAAAGCTAACTCCGTGGGACGATCAATGGCATACCGTCATGGTTCGTCGCAATATCGACAGCGGCCTGATCGAGGTTTTCTTCGATGACATGACAACGCCCCACATGAGTGTCACTGACAAAACATTCGGCACTGGTCGCGTTGGCATTGGATCGTTTGACGATCTAAACGCATTCGACGGGTTTACGGTTTCAACATTCTGATGGAAGTTGGTGCGAAGACCTATTGATGGCAAATGGTATTCCGTGCGTCTTCGCCACAGTGGAGTAGCTCAAGAACACCTCGATGTCCTCTTGATCGACTGCCCAAATCAAGCGCAAATCGAAACAGGCTCTCCGATGACGACCGGGCACTCGAAGATTTGCCAATCCTCAATCGCGCCGGTTCTCTTAATTGACCTCCTTGGTGCACAGCGTTAATACCGAAACAGACGCTGTGCATTTCTTGCCAAAGCCAGATATCGTTATCGAGAACACCGACACGCTAGAGCCAAGTTTTGTCTATTTACCCTCGAACGGTCAGCGGTTGGCAAGAATCCATTCGATCAGTCGCTTGCGAAACTTTTGCTATGGGCTTGTTTTCACGGGAACAACTTCCTCGTCAAGAATCGTGACCTTTGAAAGTGGCTGACTTTCATGAAACGGGTCGTAGACAACCAACCCATAGTGTGCGGACGAACCGACTCGGAGGTGCCAGTAATCTTGACTCAATGGTTTTGATTGCAGGCGTTCCAACTTGTGCGTTGCCAGGTGCTGACGCATCCAAACGTAGCCAGGGCGATAGAGCCAGCCATCATGGAACGTTATCTCTTTAGAATTGGGCAAATTCGCCATCCCCGAGAGCAGCCACAAGGGCGTGCCGTCGTGCAGGAAACGTTTCCCCGTAAATCCCAAATCGGTCTGTGTTGAAAGTCCCTCTCGTCCAGCGACGATATCTGGCGCTGCAACCTTCAAAGTTTGCAGGTCGATGTAAAGCGGCGTCAATCCATGCCGCTCGACGACAACCAGTTCTTTTCCGTCCTTTCGTTGAACGCGTGACAAGCCATCGGCACGGAATGCCGTGGTTATATCCGCCGAGGCTTCTTCGCGGGAACGCCCCTCGGCAACCGTCTTGGCTTCTAGAAGGATATCGACCGAAGGCGTTCCATCTTCAGCGACTTCAAGAATGCCACACCACGCTCTTTCTGTGTTCCCGAAACTTCCCACCATCAGCGCCCGTCGCGGTGAGAGCCCGACGATCTTATGTCCCTTGGAATAATCAGGGAGCAATCCATTGAACGATGCCAGCCGTGTTCCATCGGAGCGGAGAACAAGAATGCCTTCCCCGTGGGCATGCAGCCAGATGCATGCTCCGTCCCACGCAACCTCCCAGTACAAGGGATGATCAGCGGTGGCGTCGGTCAACTTCCGTTCCCTCAGGATGCCTGGCTCGTCCATGACAAAAAACCGGTCGTCAGACCAATAAACATCTTTGGCGCCACAGCGAAGCATGCCTGTCAAAAGCGGAGGTGTCTCCCCTTCTTTGCCGGATACCACCAAAGAGATCGGGGCGAACTCCATTCTTCCTGTCGGACCGAAGTTCCCACGAGGTGGTGGCGCCGACAGCGCACGCGGCGCTTGGTGTGGGGGACGCACCAGTTGCAGGTTAATCACGCGCTGGATCGGCTCACTAGCTCGGTCGAGGCGAGCAACTTCTGCCAGCATCGACTCAAGCTCGCCACGGGAACGCTCACGCCGATTCTTCTCAACCGCGTAGGCGAAGTGGCCGTAAAGGCGTGCCAACTCGCGATCCGATCGCCTTAAGTCGGCAATCAACCGGCCCCAGGGCTCGTATTCCGGGGTACCTGGCTGGGGGACCAGCGTGCTGGAGAATAGCCCCAGCATGTTCTCGGTGGTCGGATCCGTCGCTGGCAGAAGTCGCAAGAGTGTCTCTCGCAGGCTGGCCAGTGATGCCGCGTCGTAGTGGTTGAACGCCACGTCCTTTGCGACATGATTGGTCAACTCATAACGACCGCCATAGAAAGGATCGCTTAAGTGCGTCGGCAACAGACGTTCGTCGGGCAAATGGTCGATCAAGGGATAAACATCGCGCAGAAACTCTCGTTGCGCTGCGCAGGCAGGCTGCAACAGTTCAACCTTCCGCGGATCGTTATGCGCTGCTGCCCGCACGGCGGACGTATCAAAGTATGCATGCTTACCGAGCATGCCGATCGCATCGACGCGACCAACTAGCCGATTCCGAATCAGGTAGGCCAAGTGCTGAAAACCAACACGCATATCGTTCGCAGCGTGCCGAAATTCGTTTTCTCGTTCACTGAGCGATAGCTTTCGAAAGTTCTGCGACAACTGCCAGATCCGATCCGGATCTGGCTGATTCCGATGCTGATATTCGCTGATGGCGAGCGCCCTCAGCAGCGCGTCTTTCGGATCTAAAACTAAAGCCGCTTCGCGCAGGGCTACTGAATGCTGCCAGTCTCCCAGTTCGGCGAATCGCTGCGCGTGACGACTTAAAATCTCTTTCTGCATCGCTGCCGATAAGCTGCCCGGTCGGTTCGCCACGTCACGCAGCACATGTTCACTAAATTCTGTTAGCAGCCAGGCGTCCAATTCCTCCAGGGGAATCGTCTTCTCAAGCGATCTCCCCGGCTGTTCGCCATGTGTCAGCTCGATATTCAACTTGATCGAATGTTCCATCGTGTTCGACGATGTCACCTGAAAATGAGCCTGCACGATGGTGGCGATTGGCCGCGTGATTCCCTCGCTGAAGGTCAATTCGTGCTCACGTAACAACGCATGCGCTTCGTCGAGTTCCAGCAACGCGACCCCAGGCCGCGCCATCAGCGAACTGGTCACCAGATCTTGGCAGCGGGTCTGTAAATATTGGAATCGAATGCCGAAGTCTTCCGACAGGAAGGGAGGAATGGCAATGATGTGCTCAACGCCATCCGGAAACTGCTGCCGCACTTCGTCCACCGAACCAACGCACTGAGCGGCCAGACTTTCGATATCTGCCTGGCCGTTGTAGATGAAGCGTGCCTGCCAAAGTCGAACCCCGAGGTCCGCATCGCATACAACCGCACGCACGATCTGGCGTGCGTCTTCGCTTTCCATTGAAAGAAGTAGCATGGCATTCGCTCTAAGCGTCTTGCCTAGCTCTAGCCGTTTCAAGACATTTTCAGGACTCAGCAGCGCCGAGAGTTCCAGCTCGCGCGTTGCCAGCGACAAATCTTCGCGTTCAACCAGCTGAATCGCTTCGCGACGGGAAAGCTGGGCCGTTACCAGTTCGACAAGCCCTGTCTCGGCAATCTCGCTTGTCGCAATGATTGCCCAGCGCTGGCGTCCCGCATCTTTCCCCCAGGCCATTTCCCCAGGCAGCATCAGCAAGACCAACAGACCCACGATCGTTCGCATCACAGTCATCTTCCGAGAAGTACGTTCTAAACGTGCCCGCCGTACGACTCTTACAGTATGGCAAGTTATCTCCCCACACTAAACCTTTTTGACAAAGGTAAATTTGCAATGAATTCCTCGCGAATCCGCTCCGGGCTAAAGAACGCGAGACCCAGGGGCCTGATTGATGGAAATATGGAGAATGAAAGCGACATCCTCTAAGACTGTTGGCGATTCGATCCGCCTGAAAATCGATGAATCCCACCGAATTGCAACCAAACAGAGCCGCTGCGCCCCAGTTGCGGCCCGCCCAAGATCAAGACTGGCAGCAGCAACGCAAATCGCTTGAGCGAGATAGCTCTTATAGAATCGTGACCAACTTCAAGTGGCCCCTGCGGATAGCTGCTTTTCCTGTGAGTATTGAGCTGGTCAAAGAGAGGGTTCTGTGTCTGGTATTATCGTTTTGTCGAAAACTGCTGCTTATGGTCGAGTTGCCTTCTCTCGTAGCGTGGATTGCGCGTTGTAATCTCTTTGAAACTCAGGAAAGGTTGGATAGTCGTTCCGTAGCAAGAACGTTTGTCGCCATCCCGAAGGCTGCTTGCTGATATCACACTCTTGGGAGATTCGTGCCAATAACTCCTTGTACCGCGCTACAAAAACAGGAGGAATCTCTTGGACGGTATGTTCCTTTGGAGTTCCGAGTAGTTCTTCGTGAAACTGATAGGGACGAGCTAACGAGTTCTCGTAAGCGTAATTAAGCGTTCCCAGCGGCAGGGTGTCAGTATAGTGTTCTACAGCGTTATCTGGCTCGAAGTACACAAACAGGCTGATTCCGACTTGTTCATGCCCATTCCTATGAGTGATCATTTTCGAAATACGGACTTGTGGATATCCGCTAGGTAGACGGACATAGTATGATGACACCGCACATACTATAGACAACGCGGCCATGACAGCCAGCAGCGTTAGAATTCTGAATCGGCGAAGAAAATGCAATCTCCCCATGGCGACCAAACAATCCTCAAGTAACAAACAGCTTATGTCGACGAAATCAGCCCTACCGTCACGGCTGGGTTGCACTGGCAACACCCAGGACCCGTCCCTTAAACATACCGCAACAGTCGCCGCATGACAGCAATCTGGACGAAGGCTAGTTAGTAGGACGAGGTTAGTTTGTCGTACCGAACGAAGACACGGCGAGATTATTTGAGCCAACCGATGGCCAGCTCCGCGATGTTTCTTCGGCGCTAGGCTTTGGGATTGAAGTCCTCCCCTGGGGCTTCGTTGCTCTTGCTTGGAATCACAGCCTGGCTTCGCTTTCGTGCAATGTGCTCGCGGATTTCAGCGGAGCCAGAGCCGCTGCGACCCAGTTGCGGCCCGCCTAAGATCAAGACTGCCAGCAGCAACGCAAATCGCTTGAGCGAGATAGCTCTTATAGAATCGTTACCAACTTCAAGTGCCCCCTGCGGAAAGCTGCTTTTCCTGTGAGTATTGAGCTGGTCAATGAGAGAGTTCTGTGTCTGGTATTATCGTTTTGTCGAAAAATGCTTCTTATGGTCGAGTTGCCGTCTCTCGTAGCGTAAATTGCGCTTTGTGATCTCTTTGCCCTGTTGAACACTCACCAGAGCATCAGAGGTTCTAAGCCCACGGCTGCATAGTTGTCTCGCGCCACACAGAAACACATCCGCTTCTCTAAAGGAGCAGTAAACGGTGCGATTAAGTCCAACTTTACGTACAGTATTTCCTAAAAAGATCATCGAATGTAATCTTCTCCGACGCAGCGAGGCTATAGTCCTGTTCGGAAATCTCTAGGCTAACCAACCTGCCCAACAACTCACCTGAAAGGTATTCAAAAACATACTTACCCCCCTCCTTGCGAACACTCCAGTGGCTGAAAATATATTCACCTTCGGCTGGAGTCTTTTTTTCTTGGGGATATTCACCCGGAACTTCCTCGTAGTATTTACTCATTACTCACATCCCAACTTAGGTTCTACATACTTTGGTTTACGCGACAATTCCATGACTGCCTCAGTAACATCACCAAACGTGAATCCGGCTGGGTGGCACTGGCAACACCCAACTAACACCAGCTTCGCGTCCCACGTGTGCCACTGGCCTCTGGCCAGTGCGAAGTGGGCAGGCACGATCAATCAGGAGAAGGTTGCCGCAATACAGCGCTGACGTGATCGCACGCAGAAGTTTAGTGGGTGTCTGCTTCGCCTTGGCCTGCGAGCCCAAGTCGGCGGAGCATCGGCCCCATGGTCAGGCCGCCGACGAGGATGGAGAAGGCGACGACAGCAGCAGGCCGTTGGCATCGGTGAGCACGTGAAGTTACACCGAGAATGCCCCGCGAGGCCTTCCTAATGCGTTCATTTCGGCGTCTTCCACGTTTTTCGGTAACATGCCTGACGCACAGCGGTAAGCTCGAATCACCAATGCGTCACCGCAACATAGCGAGCGAACGAAATTGCCGCAAGCATCCGCCTGATGTAGCAATGCCGCGTAAACTTGATCCCACAAATCGTTGTTGATCCAGCGTCGGAGACGATTGTAAGCGGCCTGCCAACTGCCATACTCCTCCGGCAAGCACCGCCGGGGCCTGACTGGCCGCCCCGAAAAGCGAGCCGGAAAGAAATCCCGCATCGCGTTCCACTCGTTTCCCGTGAGATCATGACTCGACATTTGGCTTCCTTCCTTGAATCACCTTGGTCGGTAACTAGGGGAGTTGCGATATGTGCCTGGGCAAGAACATATCAATTACGGGACAGTGCCCAGGGCTCGGCTGGCTGGCTGGTAGCCATTCATGAAAACCACCAGGTAAGGATTTAAGGTTCCTGCCCCCTTAATCAACCTGGGCTCCACAAGGCCCCCATCCTAGCTAACTGGGATCGGCATGATCGATTCACGGTCCTCACGGCGATGGCATGGACGCCAATAACGGATTGCGTGCAGAATTATTTTTAATTATGGCCGCACAAGGTCACGGCGATTGATTTCATCTGGTTTCTGAACGGCTTGCATCAAGAGCTGAAATGCAAGCTGATCGTCGTGTGGGACCGCTTGGGCACTCACCGCAAAACGGCTCGCGTGTTGAAAATGTTGTGGCTGAAGTGGGCTAAGTTCGAGTGGCTGAGCGATTAGCACTTCATCAGGGAAGTTCTGATTCGTTCACAAATCTCCTCATTGGGGAGAGCGAGAGGTAGTGCCGTCTCATAAGCAGCTTTTGCGCCTTGCACATTGCCGGACCTGTATAGGGCATCTCCGAGATCGACAAAATATTCCGGTCGTTCTTCCCACAACTCGGTAGCTTTAGTGAGGCTTGAGATCGCTGCCACGTTTCTTCCAAGCACTAAGTTGAGTGCTCCAACAGCATGAATCGACTCATGGTCCTCTGGTTCCAATAGTACAATCGACTCAAACTTCGACAGTGCTTCCTCAAACCTACCAGCTGACTCCAATGCTCGCCCCAATTCGTAGAGCTTGTCAGTATTGTTCGGATCTTTCTCAGTCGCATGAGTAAGTTCGACGATGCGGTGCTCAAACATCCCATTTTCTTCCATCTGCATGTCTCCTGAGTTAGTAGCCTCGCAGCCCTTCAACGTACGACTGTGTGCGTAGGCACGATCAATCAGGAGAAGGTTGACGCATTACGGCGCTGACTTGTTCGCACCCAGAAGTTTAGTGGGTGTCTGCTTCGCCTTGGCCTGCGAGCCCTAGGCGGCGGAGCATCGGCCCCATGGTCAGGCCGCCGACGAGGATGGAGAAGGCGACGACGACGTAGGTCATTGTCAGGACGAGTTCGCCGATGTTGTCGTACTGCGATTGCTGGGCATGGATCTCTTCCTTGAGCGATAGCGCGAGTGCCACACTGATCCCACCGCGCAGGCCGCCCCAAGTCAGGACCTTGATCGCGTGCGGCGTGAACTCTCGGCCGGTCACCTTCTTCAGGCCGTTCAACACGATGCCGACAGAAAGAAACCTCGCCAGCAGCGCGGCGGGGATCGCCAGGGCTCCGGCCAGCAGATACGGCACCTGAAACGAGAGCACCAAGACCTCTAGCCCGATCAGCACGAACAGCACGGCGTTGAGTAGCTCGTCGACCAGTTCCCAGAAAGTGTCCAGGTGCTCGCGGGTCTTGTCGGACATCGCCAGCGTTCGGCCATGGTTCCCCAGGATCAGGCCTGCGACCACCATCGCTAATGGCCCCGATAAATGCAGCGTCATCGCCAAGGCATACCCGCCGGTCACGACCGCGAGCGATAGCAAAATCTCGGTCGCGTAATGATCGATGGTTCGTAGCAGGAAGAACGCCAGCATCCCCAACACGAGGCCGAGTGCAAGTCCGCCTCCTGCTTCGAGAGCGAAGAGCTTGGCGACATCCATTACGGTCGTCTCCGACTTCTCGTGGAGGTCTTCCGCATCGTGCGAAGGTTCACTTCCGTTCTCTTCCGCTTTCGATGATGCATCAGGCGTGTCGTTTGGCGAATCGCTAACGACGGCAGGTTGATCACCTGCATCATCTTCTGTCGGGGCAGCAACGTGACTCGGCTCATGTTGGTTGTCGGAGACTTCATGCGAATCGCCATGCTGCCCCAGCCCTGCAATCCCGAGAAGCGCGATGAACACCACCACGCCCACGCCATCGTTAAACAGCGATTCGCCTGCGATCTTCGTCTCTAGCGGCTTGGGGGCGCCGAGACTCTTAACGATCCCCAAGACCGCGATCGGGTCGGTTGGCGCGACAATCGCACCGAAGATCAGGCAATAGATAAAGCGGACTTCGATGCCAAGCCAGCCGGTGATGAAATACGTGAGCCCGCCGACGATGAACGTGGTCGCAAGGACGCCGACGGTCGCCAGCAAAGCGATCGCCGCAGACTGTTTTCGAAGGTCGTTGAGGTCGACATGCAACGCCCCGGCAAACAGCAGATAGCCAAGCATCCCTTCCATCAGCGTCTGATCAAAATCGATCGAGCCGACAAGTGTCTCGGCCGCAGTGAGTGCGCCCGCCTCGGGTGCGACCCAATCAATCAACAGCAGAACCACTGCGTGTAGCATGGCTAACAGCATCAAGCCTACCGTCGTCGGTAGCTTGAGCAGTCTGTGATTGATGTACGCAAAGGCCGCTGCGAGGGCCACCAGGATGCCGGCGATATTAAAGAAGCTCATGGCCACCTTTATACCGTACATCGCGAGCGGAAAAAGAGGAGAACACAGTCAGATCGCCTATCGATGCTTCGAACAAGGGCGAATGAATCATCGCGATCCAAAACGAGCTTGCTAAAGAGCTGGCCGGTCATTTTAAGCGTTAGGCATTCTCTTCATGTCTCGGCCGGTAAAGCGAACCCCCAGGCCAAAGTAGATGAGGTAGATGAGACCGATCACGGCAATGGCCCCATAGAACAACATTGCCTGGTGTTCGATCTGCGACATTTGCTGCTGGCTTTGAGGGAGCGACGCGACCTCTCCGACCCAGAAATAGACCAGCGTCGCGGCGAGGACGGCACTCAAGATATTTGTCCACAGCGACACCATGAAGACCCCGCGGAGCCTGCCCAGCCAATCAAACGCGCCACGAGCTGCCTGAACGCCGCAAACCATGGTTGCCAGACCCAGCACGAACCAAACGAATCGATCCACTGCGACCAGATACAGCCATTGGTCCAGGATCGACTCGAATCCCTGCACCATGAGAGGCGGACTGTAATTAATACTCCGCTGGGAGAGAACCTGGATCGATGTGATCAGCAGCCCCAAGATCACGCCATTGAAAACCATTCCAGCCAGCCCGACCACTATCGCCAGGGCCGACCAACTGAAAGTACCAAGCGCGATGCCTTCCTGCAGCTTCGAATGACGCGTGGCAACCGGGCCGAAGGTGAAACGCTCGGCGTTTGCCCACTTCAGGCCTTCACTTTCACGAGCCAGCAGCCAGCCTCCAATCATAAAATAGAGGAAGTAAAAGAGATCGATCGCCAGATGCAATGCGGCAGTGAGCACTGAGGTTCGTATTAGAAGCTCGCGTTTCTGGGCGAGCCTTGTCGGATCTCCATGAGTCAGCAATTTGACACCCAACCGCCATGTTTCGAAATCGATCGCAAGGTCTAATACGAAGCTGGCGAAAACCAATACTACCCCGAACTGGAGCGTGCGTTTCAGCCCCTTCAGCGTCATCGGAGCCCGCTTCCAGAGAATGGAAATCCCACCCATCAATAAAGCAACCGCAAGCAGAATCGAAAGAACGTGGTAGACGAACAGCAAGAAAAGGACTTCGTTCTGAGCTTGACTCAGTCCACCGATAAATGCCTCGGCTGGATCCGACGTCCAGGGCAACTGTTCCCCCGAGGAGAAGACTCTCAGAATCACGGTGCAGTGGTAGAATTTGAAGAGATGCCAGGGAATCCCGATCGCTCCTAACAGTATGGCGACCATCGCAATAACCATGTTCCGCCGTGGCAGAACGACAACGCGCTGCGGCTTCTCGGTCGAGGCATTGGCCTGAATGGTTTCTGGCTCTACAGGGCTTGAAGTCATGTCGAAGGGTTTCTCCTGAATCGAAACACTGCAAGACGCACGAGGCGGATCAACCCCGCATGCGAATGGACGTGCTCTTCGCCAAACCGTGCATCGGGCCGCCAGTTAGAAAGCAAAGCAGCTAACGCGGTGAAGGAGTTTTCTACAACCGCTGGACATACTACCTTCGGGGAGACAGCCAATCCAGATAGGGGGCACGCCCCATATGGCATAATGTCCAAAAGTTCGGACAATTGCTCCGCATGCGCCAGCGGGACGAAGATCATGCAATGCCGCTTCAACAACGATTCTAGTAGTCCCAGTTTGCCACGCCGTCCGCCTGCTGATTCCTGGCAGACTTTCGCATCGAACTCTTCGAATTAGCAAAGCTCACACAGAAGACTTGTTTTTGCCGCGAGCAGCGTCTCGCGCAGGCGGCCTACGCCTTTTGAGCGTTTGAACGGTTCCGATGGGCAGATGAACGCTTCATGAGTTCATCGTGACGAGTTGGAAGAGGGAAGAGATTCTTTTGCTGTTCGGACTGGGCGATCAGCACTTCGCACTGCTAAAGGAAGCAGTGGCACACGCAATTGGGAACGGTTCAGCAGTCCCACTCCGCCGATGAAAAGCATGGCCAAGCAAGACCTTGAACATAGCACGCGCCGATTTTTTGGTCCCAAGCGGATTCATTGCCTTGCCATACTTTCCGCAAAGCTGATCAACGCAAAATTAATTTAATCTTGTTTTTAGGTGGCACAGAGGGGAAGATAAAGCCCTGGATTCGTGCCACCACGAAAATTAATCCCACCATCAACCGGCCGAACTGCCCCCGCCTGAACTAACGCAGTTCTCTCACCAGCGCTGGTACCCAAATTGGGACGTGATCCCAACTGTTCAAGGAGATTCTGCGTGAAACGACGAGCGAGAGGTATCGTGGACGCAGTGTGCTCGCATGCACCAGCAACTCATTCACCACCATTTCTGCTCCAATCGCTCGCGTGGCTAGCTGCTTCCTTCATGGGGCTGATGATTGGATTCTCTACCACATCTCCCTGTCAGGCCGAGCCAGTCGATTTTCCAGCACTCCAAGCCGATGCCAGGAAAACCTTCAAAGAGAAGGTTGGTCCCTTCGTCAAAAAATACTGCATCGATTGCCATGGCACACGCCCCGAAGCAGGCATTAATCTGCAATCAGCTCTAAGTTCACCGGGAGCCTCGGCGTCATTCTTGCATTGGAAGAAGGCTGTTGCCAACGTCAAAGTAAATGACATGCCACCCGAGGACGCTGGGGAAATGCCGACAGAGCAACAGCGTCGCGAATTTGTTGAATGGATTAGCAAGCTCAAGTATTTGGCAGAGCGCGACCCCGGCCCGTTTGTGCTTCGTCGCTTGAGCAAGGTCGAGTACGCCAATACCCTTCACGACCTTTACGGTGTCGATCCATCGATCGCTGATAGCTTACCGGAAGAGGTTGTTGGCGAGGGATATCTCAACTCGATTTCCCCATTGCAATCGGAGTTGTTTCTCGAGATTGCCAATAAAGTGGTTGACCAGGTTGTCGCAGGCAAGGGAGAACCACCGACGGAGATTCAGAAACGCCTTTTTAGCGAGCCCCCGGCTGAAGGTGCTGATATTCCCACGGCAGTTCGGAAGGTCGCGCGGTCACTTGCGCGAGATGCCTACCGTCGACCTCCAACGGAAAGGGAGCTTGACGTTCTGGTGAGTGTCTTCCACCTCGGCCGCGAAAATCAGTTGAACTACCTCGAATCGCTCAGCTTGATGTGGAAGGCGATTCTCGTCTCGCCGCAATTTCTTTTCATAACCCCAGCAGCGGAAGTCAATGCGAAAACGACGATCGTTCGTTTGGATGACTACCAGTTAGCTGCGCGTCTCTCTTACTTATTGTGGGCCGCTCCACCCGACGCGGAACTGTCAGCCCTCGCGGAAAAGGGTGAACTACATCAGCCGGAAGTACTGAAATCTCAAGTTGAGCGGTTACTGGGTGATGAGCGATCACGAGCATTGTTCGATGGGTTCGGTGCCCAATGGCTGGGAGTGGATAAGCTAGATAGCCAAACGTTCGATCCCGATTTGTTCCCGCAGATGACGACTGTACTTCGTCAATCGATGGCGGATGAAGCACGGCTGTTTTTTCAAAGCATCATCCACGAGAACCAGGGTGTATTTAGATTCGTCGACAGTGACTACACATTCATGAACGAGCCGCTCGCAGAGATATATGGCCTTGATTCGTCGATCAAAGGTTTAGAAATGCGGCGTATCAAGCTCGAAGATCCAAATCGAGGCGGTATCTTGGGCATGCCAGCTACTCTCGCGACCACCTCCTTTCCGAATCGAACAAGCCCAGTTCGGCGAGGTGTGTGGGTTCTCGAGCAAGTCTTGGGGGAACGCGTACCGCCACCTCCGCCT
Source organism: Bremerella cremea (assembly GCF_039541315.1). Taxonomy (GTDB): domain Bacteria; phylum Planctomycetota; class Planctomycetia; order Pirellulales; family Pirellulaceae; genus Bremerella; species Bremerella cremea. The sequence continues at coordinate 230,083 of NZ_BAABFZ010000005.1, forward strand.
GACGTCCCCGAACTCGTGGAACAAGAGGGCAAGAGTTTCGAGGGTCTAACCTTGCGGCAGCGAACCGAGTTGCATCAGTCGGAAGCGACCTGCGCGAACTGCCACAAGGTGCTCGACCCAATTGGCTTTGGGCTCGAGAATTTCGATGCGATCGGACGTTGGCGAGATAAGAACAACGCAGGTGTTGCGATTGACTCCGCAGGCCAAATCCCAAGCGGCGAGAGCTTCTCTTCTCCTGCGGAACTGAAGGGCCTGCTAGCTGAGCGAAAAAGGGATCTCGCTCGAAACGTTACCGAAAGATTCATGGCCTACGCTCTGGGACGCAAGCTAGAAGGGTACGACGAAGTCGTGATCGACCAGTTGATGGAGAAACTCGCCGAGGATGATTACCGAATGCGAACCATGATCATCGAGGTGACGGCGAGCTACCTCTTCACCCATCGCCGAGTCGTAGACTAACGATTCGGCATTCCGTTGACCAATCATTCCAAATTGCCGACCAACTCCCCATTACTTCCTGTATCAATAAGGCCAGGCCCCATGGCTCGATGGTTTTTTCGATTGGCGATCGTAGCCTTCGTCGTGATCCCTCACTTCTGCTATGCGTCAGAGCCAATCAACCTACTGCTGATCACCGCCGATGATCTAGGGCTTCAGCTTTCTTGCTACGGCGATCCGATCGCCAAAACTCCCAACATCGATAAGCTCGCCCAGCAATCAGTGCAGTATCAAACCGCCTACGTCAGCCAGGCTTCTTGCAGTCCTTCGCGTTCTACGATGTTCACTGGCCTCTACCCTCATGGAAACGGCCACTATGGACTCGCCAACGCAAATGTCGGGTTTCAAGTTCATCCGGAATTGTTTGATCGCTTACTTCCCAACAGGTTGAAGCAGGCAGGGTATCGCACCGGCATCATTGGGAAGCTCCATGTCAATCCGGACAAACAGTTCCAATTTGATATGCGCAGCATGGATGGATTTGGTGGCCGCATGATTAAACGGCAAGTGGAGGATGCTCGCGAGTTCATTGAGCAGTCGGACGATAAGCCGTGGTTTTTGATGTTCAACCTGTTTGATCCTCACGTTGCTGTTAAACGAAAACCAGACGGAGGACGGGGACAGCCATACTTTCCTAATCAAGTCGACGAATTGCCCAAGACCGTTCTTACAGCTGAAGATGTCCCAGCCTGGCCCTGGCAGCAAGTTGATACCACGGAACAACGGGCAAAGATCGCCGGCTACTACAATTGCGTTCATCGCATCGATGCGGCCATCGGCATGCTGATGCAAGTTCTTCATGACACAGAGCAATGGGACAAGACGCTGATCATCTTCTTGGGTGATCATGGACCTCCTTTCGCACGCGGGAAGACAACTTGCTACGAAGCAGGCCTTCGAGTGCCATTCCTGGTCCGCTGGCCGGGCATTTCTCAACCGCATATCTCGCAGCGTCTTGTAGGAACCGTCGACATCTATCCCACCATTTTAGATGCCGCAGGTATCGAATTGCCCGAGAAGCTACATGGTCGATCGTTGCGCCCGGTACTTGTGGAAGAAAGCTCGACCGACTGGAGAAGCGAATTGGTCGCTGAATTTCATTACCATGGGGCATCTCCGTTCTTCCCGCGCAGAGCCATTACGGATGGACGATTTAAGTTGATTCACAACGTAAGGGCCGGAAAGCTGTCCGCTTCCGCCTCTGTCGATGGGGATCGAGCTCCCACGCTTGCAGCGAAACTCGCGGCGGATCATCCAGCTCGTTTGGCCATGGAGCGATTGCACAATCCGCCAGAATGGGAACTCTATGACCTCAACGAAGATCCCATCGAGTTTAATAATCTCTCCGACGAACCGACTTACGCCGAACAAAAACATCGACTGCAAAAGGCGTTGGCTCAATGGCAAAGGCAAACGGAGGATCCGTTCACCCAAGCCGAATTCCGTAAGAAGATCGAAGATAAATACTCGAACTCTTCTCGTTAATTTGCGATTCTTCTTCCGACTTCTAGTGGGTTGGATGTGACTTATCCCGAAGGCCTTACCATGAGTAATAACCGATTCATCGACCGACGCACTTGCTTGAAGGGTGTGGGGACGGCTCTCGCCTTACCGCTCTTGGAGAAGATGGGATGGGCGGAAGCTAGTGAAACGAAGGCGTTCAAGCCACCTGTCCGACTAGGGTTCATGTATATGCCCCATGGCGTCATCATGGACCAATTCTGGCCGGCTGATGCCGAGAGTTTTCTTAAATCACCGCCACCTGCGTTAGAGTCGCTTCGCCCAGTGTTGGATCAATGCTTGATGATGAAAGGGATCGCTGGGGTCGCCAACGGTCCGTTCAAAGGAGCTCCGCACGCACTTGAACTTTCGACCTGGCTGACGGCAGCATTGCCAGACCCGGATCACCGAGATGAGATCAACATCTCAATTTCCGCCGATCAAGTTGCCGCCAATGCCTTGGGAGCTTTCACCACGCTGCCGTCGTTGGAACTCGCCACGATGCCCCAAACCTGGAAAGAGAATCAGGCCGGCCTGAACGAGGCGTATTATTCGCACTGTAGTTTTCGTTCTCCGACACAAGCCGTGCCAGCCGAGATCAACCCGCGTACAGTACTCAATCGCCTGTTTAAATCGAAGGGGAACAACGGTCAAGTATCCGCCGGAGCGAGTCCTCTCGACCGGAGCATGCTCGACTTGGTCCTAGGTGGTGCGCGTGAGTTTCGCCGCACTTTGCCATCCAGCGACCAACGAAAACTGGACGAGTACCTTGATAGCGTTCGTTCCGTCGAACGAAGAATCGCGGCGATCGAGCAACGTCAAAAAGAGGCAGCACTCGAGAAAGCTGGTGTCCGATCTAGCCGACGGAACGATACCGACTCACCACCTATCGAGATCAAGATTCCCGAAGGAGATAAACGCAGCGAATACATGCAGGTCATGTGTGACCTGAATGTTCTCGCGTTTCAAACCGACACAACGCGTGTCAGCACTTATATCGGTTCGACGCCCAACGGAGTTTCTTACCCAGAACTCGGCTTCTCCGATAAACACCACTCTACAACCCACCATAACAATCAGCCAGAAAAGGTCGCCAAAGTAGCCGCCATCACGGCTTTTAATATCGAGCAGTTCGCCTACATGGTAAAAAAGATGCACAGCCTTAAAGAGGGTGATGGTACGTTGCTGGACAACTGCATCATGATGTGGGGTTCTGGCCTGGAAGACGGTGATCGACATACACGTGCCAACTTACCTTTCATCGTGGCGGGCAAAGGCGGCGGTGCGATTAACACCGGACGCTTCCTCCCCGATACGAAAGGGAACCAAGGTGACCTTCTGACAACCCTACTCGCCGCCGCCGGAGTAACCCTCGACCGCCCATTAGGCATCGCGACCCAGCAGATCCCTGGCGTTCTGACCTAGATTGTGCATAACGCAGACCAAGCGAATCTTGCCCCAATGAACAACTGACCTGCCCCCACGAATGCAACCAGTCGTTAAGTGATTGCCTTCGAGGATTTTCCAGGGACTGCCTGATTCGATGTACCAGGTGTTTACCTCGACTCGCCCCAGCCAGTCACGGACCTTCACTGCCGTAAACTCCGATCCGTTATCACTGCGTATCAAGTCCGGCACGCCGCGTCGAACGAACAGGTCGCTAAGCCGCTCTAAAACACCCTCGCTGGTTAGTTGTCGGGCGACGTCGATTGCCAAGCACTCGCGAGTATACTCGTCGATTAGTATTAGCATCCGGAAGGCTCGCCGTCGCTTGTCCGGGCTCAGAGTTTTCCCGAAGCGGCCTCCTTCAGGATCGCCTTGGCGAGTTCGGTATCAGCCAGCAGGCGCTTCAGGCGAGCATTCTCATTCTCGAGCTCTTTCGAACGCATGGCCTGATCGATGCGAACACCACCGTACTCCTTCCGCCAGCGATAGTACATCTGCTCCGTTACACCGATGGCCTTGCAGGGCTAGGCAATCATCTTGCCCTGAGAAAGCAGCACCTCCGCTTCGCAATGAGCTGAGCCCTCGAGCACCATTTCTTGCTTGCACAGGACGAACCGACCTTTGGCTTCAGAACAATGTCCCGCCCTCCTTACGCACTATCTTCGGAAACATCCATAGTACAAGCATTGCTGCTGTGGATATCTTTTACTCACCAGCGATGAGATCCAGCTGCCTGGATTGCCCGAGTTGAGCTATCTTCCTTTGCGACTGGGAATGTCCAGGTCGATGACATTGGTCCCCGCATCCACCTTCTTGACCAGCGTTGTGCTTTCGCGATTCATGTACTGAGTCTCTAGCTTCACTTTCGGCATCGGAACGTTGTCGATTAAGTCCGTTGGCGTGACGTAGACGCGATACTCGCCCACGGGAATCTGGTTGCTTCCTCGGCCGTAAGTCAGGCTGTAACTCCCGTCTTCGACGGCGCCACCAATTGCTTCAGCACTGCCGTCCGTGGGATCGAAATAGACAAAGAAGCCGCCGCTTGGTTCACCATCAACGGTCAAGGTGCCGCTAACGGTGCCAGCATTGCCGCTCCCGCATCCAGTCAAACCTAGCAGCAACAACGTGGGCAGAATCCAAGAGGGTATCACGATTTTCATGGCAAACGTTTCCGACTGATCGAATAAGAGATTCAAATCACTAAGTTGGTCGCGCTGAAGCAACGTGCTCGCAGCGTCTCGAACTACCGAGGATTAATAATCGCCGACGACCGCGCCGTCCGCTCGACGGCAGAGGGGATCGAAGACCGTCGCAATGTTGACTGTCTCTGCCATGAACTTGACCGCCCCATCCCCCATAACCACTTGAACACCACCTGGGTGCAAGCTGGAAACACCCTTTCCTTGATTCTGAGACGAACTCAATGCGTAGAAGTCGCGATTAATTCCAAAGCTACTCCGGGCCAGGCACCGAGCTGCGGCGTAATCGGAGTTATAGTTCTGACGGCCGTTGCCTAACCATGCTGCCGCTTTGAAGGTTCCGTTGCCTACTGCGGTCTTCCCGCCATCTCGTTCGCTAACCACAACGACGTTCGAGCTGCCATCCACCATATCTTTGAACGAGAGAAAGCTGTCTCCCCAGAACATCCCCAGGCCGTCATAGCCTTTAGCGGGTGTCGCCGAGAAGTCGACGTGAGGGGATGTTCCATCACCAGAAATTGCCACATAGTTCGAGGTGGCCACCTCGAAATGTGGCGTATTGCCAAACTTACACAGATTATTGAGATCCGCAGTGACATCGGAGGGACACCGATACCCATCGATCCGAGTTTGCAGCAATTGCCGATCGGTCGCGGACGCTCCACTTACGTACACTTCAGCCAAGGGACGGGGTTGATGCGGGCCGAGGGCTTCGTAAAGGTTGCTCTGCTCAATAAACGGCAGCAGAGCAACAGCCCAGCCGTACGTTGGGCTCGTTATGTCATTATCACGATCGATGCGATAGCCTGCGGGAAACGCCCGATAGGTATCATGATAAGTGTGCAGGGCCAAACCAATCTGCTTCAGATTGTTGGAACACTGAATGCGTCTAGCCGCTTCTCGGGCCTGCTGCACGGCGGGTAACAACAAAGCAATCAGGACGCCGATGATGGCAATCACCACCAATAACTCAACCAGCGTAAACCCGGAGACTTTCGTACGAGTCATATCAAACCTTCAGTAAATAAGGAGTACGGACACCCTGATGACGGCGAATAGCGGAATGTCGTGCTGAGGATAGGGCGTCGATGGGATGTCGGCAGGGGATGTTTTGGATCGCAGGAAAATAACAAATCCACTGCCCGGCTGATTACTGCCGGAGAGCCATCGGATTCTCGCGAAAAATACTAGAAACTGCCAATTTTCTGAAAATTGGCTCAATTACGTTGAAAATTACCGACCCACGGTAGTGAACTACTGAGAAGAATCCATTTCCGATGTGGAAAACGGGACGACAGGGCGGTTGGCACCTCATTCGTCTCTTTCGCATGAAGGAGTTACGAATGTCGGAGAAGCGTCCCAAACAGGCAGCAAACAAGATGGGCATAGAAGAGTCGGGGGACGCCTCCCGTTTTATTCAGCTATTCATGGCGCATGAACGCCAACTCCGTTTTTTTGTTCATCAACTCTTGCCCGACCGAAACGACGTCGACGAAGTGATGCAAAATGCGAGTGTTGTTTTGTGGTCAAAGTTTGAAGAACTCGAAAATGACAGCGAGTTCATAAAATGGGCGTATGTGGTCGCCCGATACGAGGTCCTCGCCTATCGCCGGCAAAAAGCGCGGGATCGGCTCATTCTAGATCCCGACCTGCTGACGACGATTGCGCAGGAAATTTCCGAGGACCCTATCATCGTCCAGGACTATCAGTGCGCCTTACGAGAATGCCTCGAAAAATTACCGGAAAAGGACCGACGCCTCGTGGTGCAAACCTACAGCCACGGCCTCAAGGTATCACAGCTCGCCGAAGAGCTGTGTCGTTCTGTGCAGAGCATTTATCGAAAGTTGTCCGGATTGCGGGAACAACTGTCACGATGCGTCAAACTTAGTCTTGCGAGCTGATCGATGAGTGATGCGAAACCTGCACGTCCCAATCAGGAACTACAGCACCTGCTCGGAGAGTACGCCAACGGCGAAATCTCTCGGGAAGGATTAAATCGACTTGAAGAACTCCTAAAGCAGCGTCCCGACGCGCGGAAGGAATATATCGAGTTCTTTCAGGTTCACGCCGGTTTGTACGACTTGGTGGAAGAGTTTTCGCAGCGTGACTCGGTCAGTGAAACCACGCTGGCAAACTCCAGAGGCAATCGACAATCGGAACGGCGTCTATTTTGGTTACCGGTCGCGATCTCGTTTCTTGCCGCATGCATATTAATTGCGTGTTTCGTTTTTCTTCCACCCTGGGCGAGTGACGTCGCGGATGCGCCCTCGGCGGACGTCCGTTCGAACAAGACGTCCGTAAGTCAGGTTGCCAGCTCATTCACGCTTCCCGACGCAACAACCACGCAACCAATCGCCGTGATTTCGCGGATGGTGGATGTGGTGATGGCTCCAGGCGAAACCGCATTGCATATTGGTCAAAGCTTAGCGCCACAACAGGTCACCTTGCAGTCAGGTCTGGTGCAGTTTGACTTTCTCAACGGTGTGACCGTGGTCGTCGAAGGAACGGTCGAGTTAGAGTTGATCTCGCAGACGCGTTGTAAATTACTCCGTGGCCAGGCCCGCGTTTACGCGTCTTCCCAAGAGGATGGATTCACCCTCGAGACAGAAGACGCGACCTTCATTGATCGAGGAACGGAATTTGGCGTCCGCGTAACGCCAGGGAAGGAGGCGGAAGTTCATGTCATCGATGGACAAGTCGACATTCTGCCACACGCAGTCGCGGAAGCGACTCATTCGGTCACCACTGGCAATGCCATGACCGTTTCCTGGAACCATCCGCCGCAAGATATTGGTTTTCGACCAGATGACTTCCCGACCATCAACGGGGTTGCCGAGCGGCTCTCTGTTCAGACGGCCGAACGTTTCCAACAGTGGCGAAATGATCGACAAGAGATACTGGAAGATAAAGACCTCGTAGTGTTCTACGACTTTCAGTCCAATCCAGATAATGCTCAGCAAGTTGTCAATCGCGTCAGCAACGGGCTTGATGGAACAATCGTGGGCTGCAAGGTCGCAGAAGGTCGATGGCCTGGAAAAGAGTCGCTCGAATTCAAAGGCTTTCACGATCGCGTGCGGATAAACATCCCTGGCGAGTTCGACGCGATTACCCTAAGTGCCTGGATACGCATCGATGGTTTCGATCGCACATTCAGCTCGATCATGCTGACGGACTACTTCCAAGACGGGCACATCCATTGGCAGTTCCGATCGGATGGCCGCATCGAAATGGGTATTCGCCCCAAGCATGAAGAGCGTATTCTCTACCTCTCAGAACCTGAATTAGGCTTCGACGACCTGGGGCGATGGTTCCAACTGGTGACAGTTTTCGATCCCGACTTGGGTAAGGTCTTTCATTATCTCGACGGCAAATTGATCATGAGCGCCCCCATCGAGATCGGCCGCGAAGCTGACTACCGGGCACCTACCGAAACGCTCGACAAACTGAGAATCGGTTATGCTGAGCTTGGTAATTGGCGTCGCAAAGATCCTGGTGAACCTTACTCAATTCGAAGTTTGAATGGACGGATGGACGAGTTCGCCCTTTACTCTCGAGCGCTGAGCGAAGCCGAAGTTGCGCGTCTGTATGAGATTGGCAAACCCTGATTTGATAAACAACCGGATTCCCACGAATAGTCCGATCTTCTAATCACCGCCCCAGGTCGAACCGTCCAGAGCATGCAAGTGATACCTATCAAACGGGGCGACCATGTCCATTCGACTCCAGGTTTGCGTCTGCCCCGCCCTACCGATCCCAACACTCTATTAACCCGGCGGTAGTGTCTCTGCCAAATCGGTGGGACAAAGGCGAAATTGAGCGTCTGAAGGCTCCGGCTAAGAAAGCCTGGGTTATGTCTCTCTTAGACAGAGACAACCACACTTAGAAACCTCGTCCACGCAACTCGTTGCGTATCCATGGGATAAATCGCCGCACTTTTAGAACTCTCTCAACGCGCGCATGAAAAAACCCTGGCTCAGCTTTATTTGCTAAACCAGGGTTTAAGTGGCGGGGGCCGGATTTGAACCGACGACCTCGAGGTTATGAGCCTCGCGAGCTACCTAGCTGCTCCACCCCGCGTCAATGAGTACAAACGAGTCAGTTACTCGTTCGTTGAGTTGTTGAATTTTAGGTAAAGGGCATTCTTTGTCCAGGGGGCCTACCGGTCTTTTTCGTCGAGAATCGATTTACTGCGGCACTTCTCTGGTTTTCACTCTGGAATTTCTGGCACAATCGCTAATTCCGGTCCCCTCAGTCATGTGTTGCTGGTCGTTAAGGGATATCATTGCTTTGGCGCCGCCGAATTCGGCACCTAGATTCTCCTAAGCGCTACGATTGCAAGGGATTGCGGATTTTTTTAGGGAGTTCACGAGTACGTGACCGGAGATGATCAAGCTTCGCCAGGGGATTCGCAGGAAGATGCGAACTCGCGCGAAGGCAAAGGGCCGGCCAACGATGGCCCCAAGAAGGCACCGATTTCATTCGGAGGGGCTCCTTCGAGCGCGGATGCATGGAATGTGGTGCCGACCTCCCCTGCCCCGACTTCGAATCCGCAGGCCCAGCCGCTGAAGATGCCGCCAGCGAAGAAGGCGGACAAGGCACCTCTTTCTCCGACATCGCCATCTCCGGCTGATTCGAAACCAGAACCACCTTCGCCAAAGCCTCTCGCGCCCGAGCCTGCCAGCACGAAGCAGGCACCTCCACCGGTCGAAGAAACGAAGCAGCCAGCTCCGCCGAAACCGGCTGCCCAGAAACCAGCCGCTCAAAAGCCGATCGCCGAGAAGCCAAAACCCAAGAAGGCTGCCGCGAAAAAACAATCGCCGTCCGAGCCAGTCGCGAAAGCTCCTCCCTCGAATGAGCCAACTGCGGAGAAGAAGTCGGCGACCAAGAAGCCAAAGGTTGAGAAGCCACAGCCAAGTGAGCCGCAAACGCCAGCCGTCGCTGAAGAGAAGGTTGATCCGCCGAAGGACGACCATCCACCCCGGCGGCCAACGCGTGCGCCGGACTCCGGCGATGGTACTCCGAAGAAGAAGCGACGCCATCTCGATATTCCGCTGGTTGAAAAGCAGGCCCCACCTCCTTCCCTGGTCGATGCCGAGAAGGAAGAGGAAGCCCTCGTTGAAAAAGTTCGCGGGATCGCGATTCATCAAACGCCTGCTTGGCTGGTCAGCTTGATCATTCACTTCGCGGCGGTCATCTTGCTCGCCTTGTTCACGGTCGTCTCGTATCAGAACGAGCCAATGACGGTTGAAGCAACGTATTCCGAGCAATTGGGCGAACAGCTCGAGTTCGAGATCATGGTGCTCGATACGCAGGAATTCGAGATCGATGCGAACTCCGGTGCTCTCGAGAGTCTGACCAATTCGCAGGAGCTTCCGATACCTCGCTCGTTGACACAGATCGATTTGATTGGAACCGAAGCAGCCCGGCTCGAAGAGCAGGAAACTCCAGGCGTCGATCTTCAAGCACGTGGTGAAGGGGCGACCCGCCGGGCGATGCTCAAGGCCTATGGTGGCAACGCAACCACCGAACAGGCCGTCGCTGCGGCACTCGAGTGGCTCAAGCGAAACCAGATGAAAGATGGTTCGTGGAGCCTCAAAGGAGATTACTCGGACGGATCGGGCATCGAGAATACCATCTCGGCAACCGCGATGGCGCTGCTTGCCTTTCAGGGAGCTGGCCACACCGATCGCAGTGGGACGCATGCCAAGACGGTGGCAAAAGGTTGGAACTACCTTTTGCGTCAACTGGATGCCGACGGAAGCTTCATCGAACGAGCTGCAATCCCGAATCAACATCGCCCTTACACCCAAGCCCAGGCCACCATCGCACTGTGCGAACTTTATGCGATGACCGGGGATGAAGAGCTTCGCCCGAAAGCACAAGCGGCGATCAACTTCGCAATTGAATGGCAGGCACCGGAAGGTGGCTGGCGGTATCAACCGCAAGTCGAATCAGACCTCTCGGTGACCGGCTGGTTCCTGATGGCACTGCAAAGCGCACGGATGGGCAACCTGGAAGTTCCCGACAAGGTTTTCGCGAACGTCGATGGCTTCCTGGAAACCGTCGCGACGAAACCGGAGTCCGAGCAATCGTTCGCTGTAGGAAGCCGCTATCAGTATCGAGATTCCCGCGCTGAAAAAGCGACGCCAACCATGACCGCAGAGGGCCTGCTTTGCCGGCAATACCTCGGTTGGAAGCAGAACGATCCGCGCCTTGTCGCTGGGATGGGCTACCTGCTCGATAATCCCATCAACTGGAACGAGCCAAACGTCTATTACTGGTACTACGCCACCCAGGTCGCCCATCACATGGAAGGTGATTCGTGGCGGAACTGGAACAAAGACATGCGTCAGATCATCCCTGAGAACCAGGTTCAAGGGGGACGCGAGAAAGGAAGCTGGAGTCCAGCCCGAGACGACAATGGCGTGAAAGCAGGCCGGTTGTTCATGACCTGTTTGTGCACGTACATGTTGGAAGTCTATTACCGCCACTTGCCTCTCTACAGCAAGCATCAATTGATCGGCGGTTAACCATCGAGATGATGGTCAAGAAAAAAGAGAACGCCCGAGCCTTCCTGCCGATGCAGACAAGCCCGAGCGTTACTCTCTCGTTGGAAATTCTTACTTCCGCAGGATAATCCAGACCGCGTGGATGATACCGGGGATGTAGCCGAACAACGTCAACAGAATATTCAGCCAGAAGTGCAGACCAATACCGACCTCAAAGAACACACCAACCGGTGGCAGGATGATGGACAAGAGGATTCGCAGGACGTCAGCAGTTCCTTCGTTTTTAGCGACCGTGGTCATTGCTATTGCTCCTAAAATGCAAGTGGTATTTCAAACCGAGATCAAAGGGATCGGGAGTAACCCGATTATGTGGCACGTCGATGGGCATCACGGATCGCCCGTACGCGATCGTGTGCCACTCGAACGCCGCCATATTGTCGATGAAGAATATCGCTGACTGCGGAGCCGGGCTCGCGGGTCAGGATCTCCTCATATTTCTTTTGAATCTTGTCTTCCGCACTCTCTGCTTCGTCGAGCATGGCGGTCGTCCCGGCACCGAGTGTTGATCGAAGACTGATCAAGATTCGGTGACAAGCCGCAGCGAACGTACCAGTTTCGTTTGGTTTCGCCTGATTGCTGTTAAGCACTGCTTCCAACTCGGCAACGTTACGGTTGCGTTCACTGGCGAGCTCGCGAAACATAATGGCAACTGACGCATTTGTCGTGCCATCGGCGAGTTCCTGAAACGTATCGCGACTATCGACGTTGATGTGGATCAGTTCTTGAAGGCTCGTGAGCGTAGCGTCCGAGAGCTTCGTTTTCGTTTCGAGAGTCATTGGTTTCCTCCACCACTGGGCTTGAGTTATTTCCCGCTATTCGACGGTCCCTCAAGCTTCTTGGGCTTCTTGGGATGTTGCTTGCTAAATAACGCAAGCGGCATGCCACAGCGTAAAGTTCTCAATATTGAGGCGTTTTGGACGAAGGGATTGGCTTCTAAGCGATCGTCCAGCGCTTTCGAAACTCACCTCCGTGGCTAGTGGTCCTTTGCTATCAAGAAACAACAATGGCCTGCCTCGAGTGCTCGAGGCAGGCCATTGCTTGAAACCTGGTCCCAACGATCCTGGGTGGATCATGCTAGGAGTAATTATTCTGGCGAACCCGTCTCAGGTTCGGCGGTTCGATCAGGATCAGGGACTGGCGTAATCGTGTCCGAATTGTCGTCCGGCGTTACTTCTTTAACCCCATCTTCGATCGATTCGGCTGACTTGTTGATGAACTCTTCCGTCGCTTTCACAGCCTTGTCGGTGTCTTCCTTGAGCTCTGTCTTATTGATCTCAATGGTGCTCTTGTCAGGGGAGTCACTCATTTCGACCCAGCCCATGCTCAGGCCAATTCCTGCGAACAGAAGAACCAGAACAGCGATCGTGGCGAGTAGACCTGCAACGGCCCCACCTTTTCGTGAATTTTTCATTGTTACATTCCTTCTTTAGCGGTTGATAGTGCGTCGGTCGAAACCAGATTGGCTTGGGGCGACGCGTTGTCTCGTAAGGTGGTAATGCAGGTGGTATGCCAAACGCGATGTTTCGCCGACTTGCCCTCGCCTATTCGAGTTACGTCGTCGTTTGTCCGAGATTGGGTCGTAGGCGGGTCAACTTGACCGCATTTCGCTCATCCCCTCTAGACTGGCATGGGTTCAAAGCTCTCATTTCGCCCCGTTATGGGTGGTGACGTTACGGGATACCGAGCTCCATTTAAATTCCGGCACGCAAGTTGCTTCTCAGACGTAGTGCTAATTCAGCAACCAACAACCTGAGCCAATCCCGCTTAAAGCGGAGGAGATGAAAAAATGGGTATCTTAGAATTACTGCTACTGATCGTGTTGATCATGGTTTTACTGGGTGCCCTTCCGGCATGGCCTCATAGCCGTTCGTGGGGCTACGCTCCTAGTGGCAGCATCGCGACAATCCTCGTGATCGTGCTGCTATTGATTCTGCTGTTCTGATCACCACAAAATCGCAACACCACGCAGCCTGTTTTCTTGGGTGCGTGGTTTCATTTCAGTGCGAAAATGGTAAGGTCATTCGGCTAAGGATGATGTGATTTCGTGGTCTCCCAGGAACCGATCGCGAGTCGCAGGCTAATCACCATCATGTGATGCAATAAGAGATAGGCAAAACTCGCTGATGTCGTCTAATTCGCCCACCGGAAAACTTTGGGACGCAAGGTTACGGTCTATTCTTGACGCATCGCCTGACGCCATCATCGCCATTGACGATTCGGGCGATATCGTTGACTGGAATAAGCAGGCAAATACCACGTTCCAGTGGCCACAACAGGTATCTCGGTTGCGTCTTTCCGACCTCTTCAAGACAGAGGACCTGCAGGAAATCATCTCGAGCATCATGACGCTGACCGATGCTGAAGCGAGCGGTCAACGCATCGAACTCGTCGCTCGTCGCGCCGACGGCAATCTTCTGCCGGTTGAACTTTCGATCGGCCGCGTCGCGATCTCGGGTAAGACCTACTTCAACGCCTTCGTGCGTGATATTACGGAATGGCGGCAAGAGGAAGAACTGCACAGCCGCAAGCTGCTGGAAGCTGAGTTAGTCACTCAAGCCACCACCCACGCAGCGACAGCCCAGACGTTTACCGAATCGCTGCAGAAGCTTCTGAACATCGTCTGCACGCAGATCAATTGGCCGTTCGGTCATGTCTGGATGCCATACGATTCGGGGTTGATGCTCGCCTCTTCGCACATTTGGTATCAAGACTCGGAGCTTGATATCTCTGAGTTCATTGAAAAGACGCAAAGCACGCAGTTCCGCTATGGCGAGGGCTTGCCTGGCATCATCTGGAAACGGCGTGAGCCCGTTTGGATGGATGAGTCCGAAATCGGCAACATGATTCGGATGAGTTCGTACCAGGGCACCCCCATTCGATCCGCTTTCGGATTCCCGGTGATCGCCGACGGCGATGTGGTGACGATCCTCGAATTCTTTCACAACGAACGCGTCGAACAAGATCAGGCGTTACTGGGAATCGTCCGCCGAGTCGGCGAAGAAATCGGCAAGATCGCTCAGTCGCGAAGGTTTGAACAACAGCGAGCCCGCCTGGCAGCCATCGTCGATTCGTCGTACGACGCCATCATTGGAAAGACGCTCGACGGGCGAATTTCCAGTTGGAACTACGGTGCCGAGCTCGTTTACGGGTACAAGCAAGAGGAAGCCCTGGGACGGACAACAACGTTCCTGCTGCCGGAACAACAGGAAACGGAAGAGCCAGAACTGCTGGAGGCGATGCGAAGCGGCGAACGCCTGGAAGAGTTCGAGACCGTCCGAGTCCGCAAAGATGGCCAGACGATTCCAGTCAGCGTGACCCTTTCCCCCGTCGTCGATTCATCCGGTCAAATTGTCGGGTCTTCGACGATCGAGCGCGACATCACCGAACGTCGTCGGGCCGAAGAGGAACTACAACGGGCACGCGATTCCGCCATCCGTGCCAGTCGAACGCGAGCAGAATTCCTCGCCAACGTCAGCCACGAACTTCGCACGCCAATGAACGCCATCATTGGCATGACGTCGATGGCGTTGGACGAGCAACTTTCGCCTCAGCTTCGCGACTATTTGACCACCGCCAAAGACTCGGCCCATTCGCTGCTAACGCTGCTGAACGACATCCTCGACTTCTCGAAGCTGGAATCGGGCAAGTTCTCGATCGTTAAAGAGCATTTTATCCTGGCGGACGTGATCGAAGAATCGATCAAGACCCTTTCCAATCAGGCTTTCGCGAAAGGCTTGGAATTGGTTTGCCGCATTCCGCGGAATCTTCCCCGCGAGGTGATTGGAGACGGCATTCGGCTTCGCCAGGTGCTGACGAACCTAATCAGCAATGCCATCAAATTCACCGACCAGGGAGAAGTCGTCGTTGCCATTGAAGTGGTGCGAATCTGGCCAGATGAAGCCCGGTTCCGCTTCTCGGTTACCGATACCGGGATTGGGATTCCGGCAGAAGAACAACAGCGGATCTTGGAACCCTTCACCCAGGTCGATTCATCCTCGACCCGCGTGCACGGCGGTACAGGTCTTGGCCTGGCAATCAGCTCCGAACTTCTCCGCATGATGGGTGGCCGGCTTTCGCTGATGAGCGAAGTGGGACAAGGAAGTAACTTCTCGTTCCGCCTCTCCTTTGAATTGCCTACGGTTCAAGGAACCGACACGATCGACTCGCTGCCATTCGACAAACTGGATGGCCTGCCAGTTCTGGTGGTCGACGATAATGCGACCAATCGAAAGATCATCGCCGAAACCCTGACGATGTGGGGGATGAAGCCGCTGACCGCCAACGATGCGCCTCAGGCCATCGGCATTTTGCAGCAGAACCTAGAGAACAACATGTCATTCCCATTGGTCATCGTCGACGCACTGATGCCTGGAATGGATGGTTACGAACTGTCGAAAGAGATTGGCAAGCTTCGTCCCGATTCGGAATCGCCTGTCATTCTGATGGTGTCCTCGGCCGATCGTCGCGAATTCCGCGATAATGAAAGCAACGTCAATATCTCTGCGTTCGTCCAGAAGCCGGTCACGCAGACCGATTTAATTCGCTCGATTTTGCGTGCCCTGCGACTCTCGCCTCCCTCCCAGTCGTTGCCGGTCAGCAGCAGCATTGGGGTGCCATTGGCTTCGCTATCGGTCCTGCTGGCCGAAGATACTCCCGCCAACCAGAAGGTGGTCACCACCATGCTGAAGAAACGAGGGCACTCGGTCACTGTCGCTCAGAATGGACGCGAAGCGGTCGAACTGTTCAAAAAGCAGCGATTCGACGTTGTGCTGATGGACGTCCAGATGCCGATTCTCGATGGTTTTCAGGCTACGAGCGTCATACGAGCCCTGGAACGGGGATCGAACACGACTACGCCAATCATCGCCATGACCGCCCATGCTATGCGAGGCGACCGCGAAAAGTGCCTGGAAGCAGGGATGGACGCGTACGTCGCCAAGCCGCTGGATGTGAAGCAGTTGCTGGGCCTGGTCGAGAGCGTGGCGGAAGATCACCAGCCAGCCACTTCAGAGAGCCCCGATAACGGCGCTTCCGCGAAAGCGATGGGAGAACCATCCACGCCGGTGGTCGATTACGCCGGGGCGATGACAAGGCTCGGCAACGATGCCGAGTTGTTCGGTGAGTTCATTACTTACTACGACGAAGACTCGAAACAACTCATCGAAGAGATCGCCAACGCGATCCAAACCCGGGCGACTGGAGACCTTCATCGTGCCGCCCATAATCTCAAGGGTTTGGCCTCCAATCTTGGCGCACAACGCGTTGTGAACGCCGCCTATCGCCTGGAACGCCTCGGTAAGAATGGCGAGCTGTCGCAAGCCCCTGTGGCTCTGGAAGACTTGCGCACCGAAATGGCGCGTCTGAATAAGGCCCTGGAAAACTATCGCGTTTAGGTCAACCTGACGCGGTTGGTTCTTCACAGACCACATCTTTGCTGTTTTGGACTGACAGCGACCACTTTGCTATCAGCAACAATGGCTAAACCGCGAATTCACGCCGTTTTCCCGTGGTTTTCTAGATTCATTTCAACCTTACTCACGAATTGGCACACCATCTGCGATTAGTTCTTTCCAGAATCGCCTGGCTAGTCCAACCCAAGGATGGCCAGTCACTTACGCAAACGACTTCTAAGTTTCAAATAAGGAATGAAGCCATGTTGAGTTGGGCTATTATGTTTCTGGTTATCGCACTGATCGCTGCTGCTCTTGGTTTTGGTGGTGTCGCTGGTGCGGCGACCGGTATCGCCAAGATCTTGTTCTTCGTGTTCCTGGTCCTGTTCCTGATCAGCTTGCTGTCGGGTGCGATCCGTCGACCAGTTTCCTAAGCGACTGAACGACGTCGGCAGGAGGGTCGCTCCACGACCCTCCTTGCAGAGCACGTCGAGGCCCGCAAGGGTGCACGAAATCCAGCCAAGGAATTTCGATTTAAACTATCACGCATCAGCCCACCCAGGTTGGTGCGTTTCGTGATTGTTGAGGCAGCAAACAATTCTCATGGACGCTCCATCCCATCCCAAGCCGGAAGTCCAAAATCTCGTCGCAGAAATCGTGGAAGGACTTCGCGAATACCAATCCGTTCTCGTGGATTCAGCAGGTAAGGTAACGGACTCCGACGTCGCCAAAAAGCTCTACGCGTTGGCAGGCGAACATGCTGAGATGGAAGGTCAACTTCGCTACTTCGGCGGACAGAACATCCCTACGAACGCTCGTTCGAATTCACCGTTCCTGAATCAAATCCGATCGCTCGTTCAGCGACTTCGACGATTCGGGGACTTCTCGAAATCGCAGCTTCTTCTCTGCGAGATTATACAAACAGAAGATCGGATGATCCGCCGCTTCAATGCGTTGATCGATCAAATCTCGGATTTAAAATGGCGAAGAAGGCTTACGGTTCAACTGAATCAACTGTTGAACATGCGCGATGGGCTCGGAAGAATGAGCCACATCAAGCGTGCGGATCGCCCGGCGACAGGCAATCATATGTCGCCAAGCTAGAGAGACCTTTCCAGACGAACGAACTCGGACGTTATTCGTCCGAGTTGATCACGTGGTCGATCGAGATATTCAACGATCGAATCTTATTTCTCAGGCTGCCGCGGGTAATCCCCAGCTTTTCAGCAGCCTTGGACTGATTGCCTTCAGTCGCCGTCAAAACTCGCGTCAACAACTGGCGTTCCATCCACTCTAACGCCTCGGCGTACATGTCGGAGGAGTTCGTCGATTCCAATTGCTGCAAAAAGCTTTGGAAATCGGCTCCCGTTCCGCCATTGCTAACGATCGGGGCGATTCCAGTCGGTGCGGCCACCGGGCTGACAGGCGTATCTCCCTCATGCAGCTCGCCGGGGAAGAATTCCGGAACCAAGACAGGGCCAACCGCCATCAGCATGGCTTTTCGCAAAACGCCTTGCAGCTCGCGAATATTGCCCGGCCAGGCATAGTCCAGCAGCATCCGAACGGCATCGTCCGAAATACCGGAGATCTGCTTGTTGAGCGACTTGTTGAACCGCGATAGGAAATGCTCCAGAAGCAAGCGAACGTCTTCACCACGTTCACGCAGCGGCGGCAAATTGATTTGGAACGTGTTCAAGCGGTGATAAAGGTCCAGGCGGAACTCGCCGTCCTCGATCATCTGTTCCAGGTCGCGATTGGTTGCCGAGATGATGCGGACATTGGTCTCGATCGTTTCGGTACCACCAACCCGCTCGAACTTCTGTTCTTGCAGCAGTCGCAATACCTTGCTTTGAGTGGAAGGAGACATGTCCCCGATTTCGTCGAGGAAAATAGTTCCGCCGTTGCACTGCTCGAACTTGCCGATGTGGCGACGATCGGCGCCGGTGAAGGCCCCCTTTTCGTGGCCGAACAGTTCGCTTTCCAGAAGGGTATCGGAAAGGGCCGCACAGTTGATCGCCATGAAACATTCGTTGCGGCGCGAACTGTGATGATAAATGGCCCGGGCGATCAGTTCTTTACCCGTTCCACTTTCGCCGAGAATCAGCACGGCGACATCTTGCGGTGCGACACGCCCAATTTTCTTGTAGACGTCCAGCATGCCCTGGCTACGACCGACCAGCAGGTCCCCCTTTTCCGTACTGGGGGCAGCTTCCTGCATATGAACCGGCGACTGCATCAGGCGGCGGGTATCGAAGGCCCGGTCGACCAGGTCCTGGATTTCCTGCTTGTTGAGTGGCTTCAGCAGGTAGTCGTACGCCCCCCGCGACATCGCCTGGATGGCTGTATCGCTATCGTTCATCGCGGTGATGAAAATAATGGGCAGCTTCGGGTCGAGATGGCGAATTTGCGTCGCCAATTCCAATCCGTTCGCTTCGTGCAGCATGATGTCCAGAAGAAGGGCATCGGGCGATTCTCGTCGAATCAAATCGATCCCTTCTTCCGCGACGCTACACGTAAGAACCGAGACATCGGTCTCTTCAAACGTCTTCTCCACCAAACGGTGGACGGTTCGATCGTCATCGATCACTAACAATTTGGGCATAGAGGGCTCCTGGCCTGGGCTTTGCCTAATTGTAGATAAATGCCGAAGTGTCTGAAATGGGCAGAACTCGAAGGAGCATCAAAAACTCGTTCGGCAAACCACTTTAGGAACAACTTCCAACAAACAACTCAATCAAACAAGGGTCGCTTCCCTGCCACTGCGATCGATTTTGGATCAGCCCCCTCGTCTTGCCCTCGAGGATTAGCCGTCAGCGTCGATCCGCTACTTATAAATCTATAGATGCCATTGTCCCTTATGTTACCGCTTTCTGGCAGCTTTCAATATCGCCTGTAGGGCCACCAAATTTCAATCGCTAATCGTGAAGTCCGAAGATCCGGTATCGTTTTGCGCAGCTTGGCACGCGATTTTCTTCTGTTCCGGTTAACGCCCCCTGGTACTGGAAATACCAAGGCACCGTTCCCTGAATCAACAACCAGGAGCCTGATCATGACCATGGAATTTAAACGCCACGTACTCCCCGAAGACAAAGCCAAGCCAACCGCCGAACATCTTCAGAAAAACTTAATCGCGCTGATCGACCTTTCGCTGGTCTTGAAGCAAGCGCACTGGAATGTCGTCGGCAAGAACTTTCGCGCCGTCCATCTGCAACTCGACGAAATTCTGCTGACTTCACGAGAAGCGACGGATTCTGTCGCCGAACGCATTGTGATGATTGGCTTCTCGCCAGATGGCCGCTCGAGTACGGTGGCTAAAGAAACCCCTCTTTCTGAATACGCTACCGGATTCGTCGGCGTCGACGGGACTGTTAAGGCAGTTGCCGATGCGCTGCAGACGACGATCTCCGAGCTTCGCGACTCCATTGAAGTCCTCGACGACTTGGATCTGGTGAGCCAGGATCTGCTGATCACGACTTCCAGTGAACTGGAAAAGCATCTCTGGATGGTTCAGGCCCAAGAGCTCTAAGCCATCAAGGCTAGTCCAAAGCCTCGAGCACGCCGGCGTAAATTGTCTCCCTCGCTTCCGCCGGCGTGCTTATTTTCTTGGTCCATTGCCGACGAACAACTTCTATCGCGAACCTCTCAAACTCGCCATGTTCCGGCAATTCTCGCTAAATCCCCTTGCCTAGCCGCCCCGGTTCGGTCGAAACTTCAACCTATGCTAGTAGTGCCTTTTACCGATCAGGCTCGCTTCTTCAGGGGCTGACTCGTCTAACCCAACCAGGAATCTGAATGTTCAATCAGGGAGATAAGCCGATTCCCGGATATCGGTTGGAGCGATTTCTCGGCCGTGGTCAATTCGGCGAAGTCTGGGCGACAGAGGGCCCCGGCGGATCGCTCGTCGCCTTGAAGTTTATCGCCCTGCAGCAGAAGACTGGCATCCGCGAGTTAAAATCGATCCAGGCCGTAAAACGCATCAAACATGCAAACTTGTGCAGCGTGAACGCAATTTGGTTGCTCGGGCACGATGGTACTGTGCTGGATGACTACGAAATTGATCTGCTAATCCGCAATCAATCACGAGAAGCTCCCAATCAGACACTGATGATCCAGCAGACCCAGGTTCTGCACAATCCGCAGTACCTGGTCGTCAGCATGACCTTGGCCGATGGAAGTCTGGAAGAACGACGGGAAAGCTACGGAACCGGAGGTATCCCGCGCGAAGAATTGATGGATTACATGCTTCAAGCCGCGCGCGGCATCGACTATTTGAACTCGCCGGTCCATCAAGTTGCGGGCGAAGTGGTCGGCATCCAACACCGCGATATCAAGCCTGCTAACCTGCTTTACGCTGGCGACTCGGTCCTGGTGGGCGACTTTGGCGTCGCCTCGGCATTTGGTGAATACGACACCGAAGCCACCAGTGTCGTCGGGAGCCTTTGCTATATGGCTCCGGAGTCGATCAAGAAGACTCCTTCGCATAACTCCGACCAATATGCGCTGGCAATTACCTATTACCAACTAAGAACGGCTTCTCTGCCCTTCGAGCCGACCGTTTCGTTTGCCGAACTGGTCGAAATTCATGTCCGCGGTAAGCTGCAATTTTCCCTGGTGACCGACGTCGAAAGAGCTGCCCTCGCCCGGGCAACCTCAACCGACCCAAAGCAACGTTTCCGGAGCTGTGTCGAGTTCGTCCGGGCCCTCGACGGAAATGCTCAACAAACAGCGGCCGTCAACCCAGCCGCCGCCGGACTGCCGCTGGGTGCGATCATCGGCAGTACGATCACAACCGTCGTGCTGATCGCCCTGCTCGTCTGGACGATGTTCGGCCGGGGAAATGCGGAAGGAACAACGACACCGCCGACCGGCACGTCCCTGGAGTCGCATACGCTTGTCTTTTCGCCTGAACATACTCAGTACGAAATCACCGTCGTGCCCGAGGCACCTCGGGACGACCTCATTTCGAAAGGGAACGCCGCGGCCACTCTCGAATTGTTGCCAACCGATAAGCTGCATATCGTTGCCACCAGCAAAGATCCGCTCTATCAGTCGTACGATCAAGAGATCAGCTTCGACGATCTGGTGCGTAACGATTGGAAACTACAGCTTCCGCCTGTTTCGGCCGACGAGATGCTGACCAAGATTACGAAACTGGCCAAGGCCGATCAGTGGAACGACGCCGCTCAGTTGTTCGCGAAAGCGGTCGCCATCCACCCTGACCTTCAGTCTGACCTCTCTCCTGAATCGATCGAACTGAAGGGAACGCCGGCTGCCATTGGCCAATCGCACGCTCACCAGCGTCTGGCGACCGCGATCAGTGGTGATGCTTCGAGTTCGCTGGGAATCCTACCGCTCGATCAGCCCGTCGAAGCGGCCCAGGAAGTTGCGATCACTGCGATTCCGTACCAGATCCACCTTCCGTCGAAAGCCCCATGCGCCGTGCTGATGCAAGACAGTGTCGCCTCGGTTGTTTCGCTCGGTCCCTTCGACGAGCCGTACGAAATCAACCTCGGAACCGACCAGCCGACCGACATCGCCTATCGCCAGATCACCTCGTCGGCGCTGTCTCCTCAGGCCGAAGCGATCGTCGTTGGGCACGATGCCAACAAGGTTTCGCTTCTGACGATTGGCAGCGGGAATCGTCCCGTGCAGAAGTCGGCTGAAGCGTCGTTCCCGTCGCGCGTCGATGCGGTCGCGTTCGATCCTGCTGGCAAGTACTGTTTTGCCATCAGCCAAGAAGGAGAGGGCCGGCGTTGGCCGTTGACAGACTTTAGCGACGCATCGGCCAACGCGTTCCATGTCGATGGACTCGACGAAGAAGTCTTAGCAATCCATCCGGTTTCGGAATATCGCTTCTTTGCGTTTACCGAAACACGTCTGCTCTCGATTACACTGCAAGACGACGGAAAGACTGCGGTCGAGCCGATCGCCGATATGCGTGCCCCTTTGATGGTGAGCCGCCTCACGAACGACCACAAGCATCTGGTATTCTCGACGCAAAGCGAGGCCCAGCCACTTTCGATCGTGCCGGCCAACAAGCAAGAAGCGGCAAGCGGCAAGCCGCCCACAATTCGGGGGATGATCGAAGACTTCGATATCTCCGCCGATAGCCGCTGGCTGATCTACGTCGATTCCGACGGAGCGATCTTTGGAATCGACCTGCATGCGCAATCACACGAGCCGAAAATGCTCCTCGCTTCGCAAGGCGAGCGTATCAAATACGTTCGCCTCTCGTCGAGCGGAATGGATGTGGTAACGCTCTCGGAAGATGGCACTACCACCTGGTGGAACCTGGCCCAGTTAATTCTGGCGGCCGGAATGATCGACGGAGAGCCGACGTAGAACTAGTTGGATGTCAGGAGCAGTTCCCCTTCTTTGGGGAAGTAAGGCGTTCCGGTTTTCCCGTCGTGCGCGTCCCATCGCATGTATTTGCGAATGACCTGAGCCTCTTCCGATTCGGGCCAGAACGCAAGGATGTGAATCAAATGCTCGCGGGCCTGCGCCGGATCTGGCTGAAAAGCGGTCGCGGCACTGGCTCCCCAGTCACCACACTGCAGCCCCGCCAGCATCCAGTGCGATCGGAGCGACATCTTCAGCTTCGACGCTTCACTGAACTCGGCGATCTCTTGATAACGCTGCACTGCAGCCGGAAAGTCCTTTCGCACCAGCAGCGCGTAGTCCGCCTCGACTTCTGCCTGTAACAAGCGATCGTTCAAGCTTCGCCGCGCATCGTAGGCCTTGCTCAAATAGGCGATCGCTTTCTGCATTTGGGTCCGCGCCGCGTTGACGTCCCCTTCTTCTTCCTGAGTCTTGGCCAGGTTGTAGTTGGCGCTGGCCAGCAGGGCAAAGGTGAAGCCATTCGCTTTCGGATCGTTTGCCATCGGCGTCAGCAGGTCGGTTGCCATATTGAGGTTCTTCACCCGCAACTGCGGATCGACCGAGATGTCGACCGACTTCTCGATCATATCCATTGCGGAGACCAATTCCGCTTGCTGCTTGGGTGGCAGTTGGCCGAGAATGCCAGGCCAGAAATCCCGCAGGTCGGTCCCCTGCTCACTTCCAGCAGCCTTCGCCAACTGAGCAATCGCGGCGTCTTGTGGTTGCGTTTGCGAGATCGCTTTCAGGTACGAAGCGATCAAGATGTCGTCTTTACCACTCGCCGAAAACGACGCAACCGGCTTCGGCGAATTTGGCACATAGACTTCCGACTGAACGTCTTCCAACTCGCGATTCGCCCGCAGGTCACCAACAATCAAAATGTCGGCTCGCAGGCGAAGGCAGAGTGCTTGCGGCCAGTGGGCGGGATCGACCGGCCCCGCCTTGAGCCGCAGAAACTCTTGCTCGATCTGCCGGCTGGAAATCGCTTTGATGTTCGGCAAGCGTCCCAGCGAATAGCGAAGCTGCGTGGCGAACCGCACGCCTGGGTCTTCGTGATAGAAGGTCATCGCGTTCCACGGCACGTGCGGCATCACCGCGACGCGAAGCGATTTCTCAGGGCCAAACTTCTCGCTGGCGATCTGCCTGGCGGCATGGATATCTTCTTCAGTGATCGCCCCCACGAAGGTGAAGTCGGCCCGCGGACGTCGCGCGGCATCGGCCACTTTCTGTTTAATCTGCGAGAATGACAGATCCAGCATCAAGCCGCCAGTCCGCGAAGTCATCTGGCCCATGAAGTTTCGGGTTTTGTCGACGACTGCCGTAAACGCGTCGAGTTCTTCCGAGCGGCTTTCGCAAAGCAGCCCATGCACGTTGATCCCTCGCTGATTGGCCAGATTCACCAACGCGTCCGTTTCGTACCAGCGGCGAGACTGCGTGGTCGCTTCTTCAAATGAAGAATCGTACGGGGGCGCATCGGTGATCAACATTAGCCAACGGGTCGCCTTCGGATCGTCCGACCATTTCAAGTCTTGAATCGTCTTGAACAATGCCAGATCGACCGCCTCTGGAAAATAAGGACGCCCAGACTGAGGCTGCAGTGAGGCGATCATCTTCCCAACGCTATTGTCGTCGGCCGAGAACCCTTGAGAGATCCCCACCAACGGTTTATTGCTTTGACCACTATCGGCGAACGAGATCACAGCGACTTCGACTTTGGCACCGCTGGCTCGCTTCAAGTCGGCGATGACTTGTGGGATCTTCTCGCGAATTCCTGGCAGCTGGTGCGCCATGCTCTCGGTGGTATCGACCAGAAAGGCAACCTGAATCGCAGGCGTCTCTGGCCGGATCGCGTCGAGAAAGCTTCCCTGGAAGATACCCATGCTCTTCGCTTCGGGAGCCGTGCGAACGTTGAAAATCGAATCGAGGGCGGCGGCGGCAGTCGGCTGATTCTCTTGAGCCTGAAGGGTGGAAACCACCCAGCCATTCACAATTAGTACGCAAC
Source organism: Bremerella cremea (assembly GCF_039541315.1). Classification (GTDB taxonomy): domain Bacteria; phylum Planctomycetota; class Planctomycetia; order Pirellulales; family Pirellulaceae; genus Bremerella; species Bremerella cremea. The sequence continues at coordinate 255,065 of NZ_BAABFZ010000005.1, forward strand.
CCAACAGTCCAGCGATCGATAATCGAGAGCGTCGAAACGATTCAATGAGACGCACGTTACGTACCTCGTGTTGCTTAACGTGGCAAAATTGGCTGGCCTTGGTTTCGCCGGTCATTGTAAACTGCCTCACGTGGGCCTGGGAACGGTTAATCCGAAAGTGCATCATGTTACGACTCCTCCAAGCAAATCTGATCGCCTTGCTGGTGGTTATCGCTACGAACCCCCTGGCGGTTGCCCAAGAAATCTTGCCGGCGGAAAGTATTTTGCCCGGCCAAGCCGATCGGCCGAAGTTTTCGCCCGAGATGCTTCCCGCCGAGTCGGTCGTGCCCGGCCTGCCGGTGAAATCGAACTCGCCACAGCCGATGCCGGAGGAAGGCCCCTCACCTAGCGATGCGAATGCGCTGCCGGGTGAAGACCAGCTTCCCAACGTGAAAACGGTGCAACAGGTAATCTTGCCAGAAGATCCTCCGTGGCTGCGGCTGAACTTGGATGGCCCCACCGCGCCGGTCCAGTCGGTAGCCTTCTCGCAGGATGGGCAACATTTGCTGGCAGGCGGTAACGATAAAATGCTTCATAGCTGGCTCGCCGCGCCGGCCATGGCAGGTCAGGCCCCACGCTGGATTTATGAAAATCCGATTCGCTGGCAAGTTCAACGGGCAACGCGCGGCGACATTCATGCGCTCGCCGCACTTGATGGCAAGCTCGCCTTCGCGGGAATCGGCGCCTCGGCATTAACGGGCGAAATCGTTCTGGCCGATCAAGGACGCATGGCGTTCGAGCGGACCTTGTTCGATGTTCAAAAAGGCCCTCGCTCGCAGATTCTCGACCTGGCGGCTACATCGACCGGGCTCTTTTCGCTCGACTCGGAAGGAAACGTGCAGTACTGGTCCGCCGATCCAACGACCGGCAAATGGTCGTTCCGCCCTGGGACCTCGCCGAAACCGGCCGTGCCGTTCGACGCCGCTCAGCTTCGTTCGTGGCGACTTCGCGGCAGTCGCGTCGCTTCTACCGACGATCGCACGCTGTACTTCCCGGTGTTGGTACGCGATGACCGCGGCATCCCCTTTTGGCGAATCGCTCAGTGGAAAACGGATGGCCCGAACGCCGCTCTTTTACCGCAACTAACGCACGCGTTCCCTGGCGGAATCGGAGCAATGGCATGCAGCCGAGACGGCCAACGGATCGTCGCGGCCGATATCAGCGACGCCGGCATGCTTCTGCTGGCTGACCTTGGCCAACCCCAAAGTACGCTGGCCATTCCCGCGGCTGCCAATGTACGTGACGTGACTATGTCGGCGGATGGCACGAAGGTAGCAGCGGTCGTCGCGCGTTCATCCCAAGGACCATTCGAGCTGCGGATCTGGTCGTGGCCGGCCGGCCAAAAGCCTGCCCCGGTGGCGACGCTTCCTTTATCGACGATTGCCACAGGCTGTGCCATGCGAAGAGATGGCCGCTTGCTGGCAGTCACGCAGGAATCGAGTCTCGTTGTCTATGACTTGAACGACTTGACGAAACCCGTTCGATTGACGACTCCGATCGTCACCCCTTCCCAAGTCGCGTTCACCCTCGCTGCCGACTATCAATTACTGATCGATCAATCCGCCACGGGAAATAGACCTGGCAGTTCGACCATTCTGTTCGATACCGCCAGGCGTCGTTATTCCACCGTTGATCAGCGGCCGGCGGTGGTCCCTTCAAATCCCTGGCACGGGAAATGGTCACTTGCCCAAAGATCGGTCGACCGAGGTACGCGTCTCGTCTACGACCTCACCCAAGATGGCAAGCCGTACGCCACCATTCCCGAAACCATCTTGAACGGCTCGCGCGTCGTTTCAGTCTGCTGGCTGGCGATGGGGGAAGACCGCGAGGCTCCGACCCATATTGCCGTCGGTACGGTCGGTCGCAACCATGCCTATCTGCTCGATATTCGCAATCCCGATAGGATCGCGGTCGTGCGTGAGTATCGCGGACATGCGTCGGCGATTCGTTCGATTGGCGTTTCTGCCGATCAGAAGTACCTGGCAACTGGCAGCGACGATGGCCTGGTGAATATTTGGAAGCTAACCGAAGCTCAGCCATCGACGTCGTTGCAGAACCAGTGGGGTGCCAATTTCCAGCAGATAGGCGAGCAGTTGGTCGTGGCCGACATCATCCCGGATAGTCCGCTTTATTATCGCGGGGTCCGCAACGGCGATGTCATTCAATCGGTCGCCATCCGTGAGGACGCCAATCCCGACGCACCGCTAGACGATCAGGCCGCCAGTGAGAAGGTGATCGCTGACGTGGCCTTGCTCGAGAAAATCATGCGCGAGACCCACGGCGATACGATGCTTCGCTTCCAGATCGTTCGCAACGGTGCCCATCAGAAACCGTTCTACCTTCACCCGGCCTGGCAGCCGCTTGCTTCGCTGGTAGCTACCAACGATCGCGAGTGGGCCTACTGGACGCCTTACGGTTATTACGATGCCTCGTTCAATGGGCACAAGATGTTCGGCTGGCAGATCAACCGTGGCATCGATCAGGCGCCTGATTTCTTCCTGGCCGCGGAACTGAAGCAACAACTCGAAAAGCCGCGTGTGATGGAGAAGCTGTTGAAAGCCGGCAGCCTGAGCGAAGCGATGCGCGTGGCAAAGATGAACGTTCCTTTCAATCTGCACAATCGACTAGAGGCTCTCGCGTCGCTGAGGCCTCAGATCACAATCAACTCCCCCACGGCAGAAAGTGACCTGGCGGGCGGCGAAGTGATCGTCGAAGCCACGATCGAGGTGCCCGCCGGTTCGCAACTGCTGACGCCGAAAGTCTTCGCCAACGGAGTTCCGGCAGTGGAAACGTTGGATCATGAAGTCGGGCCCGGTCCAGCGCAGGCGAAACAACATAAACTGCGCTGGCGTGTCGCGTTACCTCCTGACCCGCGCGTGCGTTTGGAAGTCATTGCCGCAACGGCCGATGGAATCACCGCGAATCAGTCGCTGATGGTGGCTCAGTCGACACCTGAACGAGTCATTCCGCCTCGCATCTTCGTGATCGCGGCTGGCGTGAGCCAATATGCGGACCAGCAGATTCCACAGCTCGACTTTGCGGCTCAGAACGCCAAAGCGTTTACGTCCGCTATCGAGAAGCACGCGCAGCATTCGAATGTCGAAGCGATCGTGTTGACCGATTCCAACGTCACGCAGCCGCTCTGGAACGTTGCCGCCGATACCATCTGGCAGCAACTGGCCGAGTCGGCTCGGCCGCAAGACGTGGTGCTGTTTTTTCTGTCGGGGCATGGCATCCGCGATGTCGAGTCGCAGCGATACTTCTTCCTGACGAGCGATAGCCAGTTCAACGATGTCGCTGGAAGGCGGTACGAACGTTGCCTTTCATCAGGAGACTTCCAACGGTATTTCGCCGGAATCCCATGCCGCAAGGTCGCGATCCTCGACACCTGCCACAGTGGTGCGATCCAGCCTTTGCGGCAAGACGATTTGAAGGTGATGCTGCGAGCCCTGGAAGAAGACGTTGTCTTCACGATCACGGCGAGCGAAGGGAATGAAGAAGCCTTCGAATCGAGCGATCGGCAATTGGGGCGATTCACGGCCCGGCTTGTCGAAGCGATCTCTGGCGGCGCCGACCAGGCGCAATATGCGGGCAATGGCGACGGCCAGATCAGCCTTCGTGAAGTGGCCGCGTACGTTCAGGCCACCGTCACTCAGGACGCAGCCGCCGCCGGGCAATCGCAGCACCCGACCATCTTTCCCCGCGACCTGTTTCCACTGATCGACGTCCCACTTTCCCACAGCGAGACAAAGTAGCTTGCTCACCTCAAGGACTCGTGGCCGGTTCGTTCTCTTCACGACACCTTGTTTATCGTGGTTTCGCCCGAACCTGGTACCGCCAGGGGGCGTCTACTCGGAAACGTATCGACACACTGTTTCGACAATCCTGTTTCACACTCGGTTAAGGAGTACGCCATGTCGTGTGACTGGAAGCAATTTTTGCAGCGAGAACTTGCCCTACTCAGCGATCCCCTCGAATCGGCTTCGATTGGACCAGGTCTGAGTCCGGCCTTGTCTACCAGCAGCTTCCGCAAGCAACGACATAATCCGGTGCAATCGCCACCACCCTGGCTTTGTCGCCGCATGAAACGTCCCGCCCAGCGCGGCGGACCGCGGGTCTAGTCGGCGTCAATCGCGGTTTTGCAGACACGCGATCACAATCCGAATTTCCTCGTAAGAAACGTCCCCACCCAGATGCTCGTGGATGGGGCGTAGCGCACGCGGACCGCACTCGTGCACGGCGTCTTCAATACGTCGTGCCGTGGCGCCAGTTACCCACGCGGTCGGATCTTCCAGCTTCTGTTCGCGGACGAACTGCTCCAAGTAGCCCTGCACCGTCGAATTCGCTCGGCCAATGATCGAAGCGACTTCGTCGACTGTCTTGCCTTTGGCGAACAGGGTAAAAGCATCCTTCAAAGCCGGGGCCTGATTCTTAGGAGGTTCGCGTCGAGGGGCCGCGATCACTTCCGTCTCCATCGCGTCGACTTCCAGGCCTTCTTGCTGACAATAGCTTTGGATGTGCTGCGTGAAGTCGGCTCCATAGTCGACGCACTTCTTTTCGCCCACCCCTTTGATCAAGCGGAAGCTTTCCAGGTTGGAGGGGCGATGGCGAGCCATCTCGCGGAGGGCACTGTCGCCGAAGACGATATAGGCCGGAATACCTGCTTCCTCGGCTTTCTCGCGTCGCAAAGATCGCAGCGACTCGAACAAGCCGCGATCGACCCCTTCCCAGTCGTCGCCGCGACGCTGCTTGCGTGGTCGATCGTCTCGTTCGCCGTCTGGCTTAGTCAGCTTCGGGATGACTTCGCCACGAAGAAGTTCGCGTCCGCTGGCGGTCAACTTCAAGACATTGAACTCGCCGGTTTTGCTGAGGAATCGCTGTCCTACCAGTTGTTCGATCCAGGTACGCACCGCGCGGATGCTTTGATCTTGAAGCAGCCCATAGGTACTGAGATCGTCGTGCCCGAGTTCCAAAATCCGTTTATCTTTCGAGCCGCACAGCACTTTCGCGTTATGATCCGCGCCGAAGCGTTCGCCGGTACGGATGATGCACGATAAGATCTTCTGCCCGAGTATCAAACTGTCTTCGACCAGATCGACCGTGCCGAGGCAAACGTCGCATGCCTCGCATTCTTCCTCTTCCAATTCTTGCCCGAAATAGCTGACCAGCATCCGGTGGCGGCATTCAGTACCGATGCAGAAATGATCCAGTGCTTCCAGCGAACTGAAGGCGGCCTGCTGCGCGGTATCAGGCAAGTCGCCGAGCATTCGTTTCCAGGTCACCAGGTCGCCGCTGGAATAAAGCAGCACACATTCCGCCTCCAAGCCATCTCGGCCAGCTCGACCACTCTCCTGCTGATAGCTTTCCAGGCTCTTGGGCATGCCGGCATGCACCACGTAGCGGACGTTTGACTTATCGATCCCCATCCCAAACGCCACCGTCGCCACAATGACGTCAACGCGTTCCTGGATGAAATCGTCTTGATGGGACTGTCGTTGTTCGTCGCTTAGCCCAGCATGATATGGCAACGCCTTAATGCCGCTTTCGTTGAGTTGCTCCGCAATCGATTCAACATCCGCGCGGCGAATACAATAGACCACGCCCGACTCGTTGGGATGGCGAGCGACCACTTCGCGGATCTGCTCGAAGCGGTCTTTACGACGTTCGACCCGATAGACCAGGTTTGGTCGATCGAACGAGCCGACCAGAAACTCAGGTCGGACCAGGCCAAGCTGGGAAGCGATATCGTCACGAACGCGCTCGGTTGCTGTGGCGGTATAGGCGTGGATGCCAACGCCTGGAAAGCGATCTTTCAGCATCCGCATCATGCGATACTCAGGGCGGAAGTCGTGCCCCCATTCGCTGATACAGTGCGATTCGTCAATCGCGAAGAAAGAGACATCAACGCTCGCCAGAAAGTCGAGCGTTCGATCGGAAAGCAACCGTTCCGGAGCGAGGTAAAGCAGTTTGGTCTCGCCACTGCGAATATCGGCGGCGATCGCCCTTCGCCCTGCTGGACTGACGGTGCTGTTGATGCATGCCGCCTTGATACCGCACGCATTGAGGGCATCGACCTGATCTTTCATCAACGAGATCAACGGCGAGGCGATCACGGCCAGGCCTGGTTTGCAGAGGGCGGGTACCTGGTAGCAAAGCGATTTACCGCCACCGGTCGGCATAACGACCACCGAATCGCGATCGTCGAGCACCGACTGCATCGCCTCTTGCTGCAAAGGACGGAAGTGGCCATAGCCCCAATACTGCTGCATCGTCGCCAGCAAATTCTCGCTGGTTACCGGCGAAGAAGAATCCATGGGGGCAGCCTAGTCCTATCGTTACGTCGACCTCGAACCTCGCCCTGGCATATCCGCTGCAATGCCGCTGGCAAGGCCGTTCAGTGTAGAGATGTCCACGCAAAGTGACAACCGCTTACCCTTTTTGGCGGTTGCCTTGAGAACCTTGGCGTCAGGCTTTAAAACGCTTAGTTTGGCTGAACTTTGCGGCGATAGGCGGTTGGCGAAAGCCCCGTTTTTTTGCGGAACGTGGCGCTCATGTACTCGACGTGCTCGAACCCGGCCCGATCGGCGATGTCACCAATGCTGAGGTCGGTATCGTGCAGAAGCTGACGCACCTTGTCGAGGCGTTGATGGACGATCGCTTCGTGCGGGGTCTGCCCGGTGATCTGCTTGAAGCGGTATTCGAGAATTCGACGGGTACTGTCGACCGCCTTCAGAACGTCACCCACATTGATTCCATCGCAGGCATGCTCGCGAATGAACTGCATCGCCATACCCACCAGCGGATCTTCGGTCGCCAACACATCGGTCGATCGCCGCGTGGCGACACCCAGCGGTGGAATCAACTTCTTATGATGCTGCGGTGATTGCCCCTTCATCATTTGATCGAGCAACTTGGCCGCCTCAAAACCGGTGCGGCGACTGTCAGGAATCACGCTCGACAAAGGTGGCGAGCAAAGGTCGCACAGCAGTCGATCGTTGTCGACGCCAATCACCGCGACTTGACGCGGAACGTCGATTTCGAGTTCTCGGCACGCTTCCAGCAGCAGTTGCCCACGGATATCGAAACAAGCCATGATGCCAATGGGCTGCGGCAATCGTTCGATCCAGCGGTCGAGCTTCTGGACATTCTTCGGCGTCGAGTTCTTTCCATCTTCGCCGGTCGGCATATCGAGCACATGGCAACCATGACCATGCTCGGCCAACGCTTCTACGAAATACTTTTCGCGAAGCTTGCTCCACGCAAACGAAGAGTCACCGCAGAAGGCGAAGTTCGAGAAGCCACGCTGTAAAAGATGTTCGACCGCCATCTGGGCGATCGCCTGGTCGTCCGTTTCGACCCAAGGCAACTCTGGCAACAACCGCGCCGCGCTGACGTCAACAATCGGAATATCGAGCGGTTTCAAAGCAGCGGCGATCTCGGGGTTCTCGACCCGGGCAATGATGCCGTCACCTTTCCACTGCTTTAACCACTTGGGTGGCTTGGCTCCGCGTCCTTGCTCCGGAAGAAAGATCGACCAACGCTGGTACTCTTCCATATAACGCACGACTCCGTCCAAGAGCCCACGTGCGTACTCGTTGGAGGTCTCGATCAATAACGCGACCTCTTTGCGAGGTTGGATCATGGTCGTCCTCTGGGTTGTAAATCAAAGTGCGGACAATTATGAAAAGGGGACGGAGACTCATTATGATAGCCAATTTACGGCGGAGAATCCCCCTCCTGTGTGAAATACCTCTTATAGAGTGCAAGTTTTCTCATGGCTATTCACGAGAAGATTTGTACTCTAAGAATCATAAGCTTCTGTCTATCACCTCGTCTTCCTACCCCCACCAGGTACCAAAATGAGCGAAAGAACCATTAACGTTGCGATGATCGGTTTGGGATTCGGAGCAGAGTTCATTCCGATTTACCAGGCTCACCCCAACGCAAACGTCATCGCCATTTGCCGCCGCGACGAAGCTTCCTTGCAGAAGACCGGCGACATGTTCGGAATCGAAAAGCGATACACCGATTACGACGACGTGCTGGCCGACCCAGACGTCGACTTTGTGCATATCAATTCGCCGATTCCGGATCATGCCTGGATGTCGCTGCGTGCTCTCGACGCCGGCAAGCACGTGATGTGTACCGTTCCGATGGCCACCACGATTGACGAATGCCGTCAGATTGTCGAGAAGGTCGCCGAAACCGGCTTGAAATACATGATGGCCGAAACGGTCGTCTACAGCCGCGAATACCTCTATATCAAGCAGTTGTACGAATCGGGCGAACTGGGCAAGGTTCAGTACATGCAGGCCTCGCATCCGCAAGACATGCAAGGGTGGCCAGAATATTGGGAACGCATGATCCCAATGCATTACGCCACCCACGTCGTCAGCCCCGTTCTCGGTCTGGTGGATGGACTGGCCGAGTACGTGAGCTGCTTCGGATCTGGTTCGATTAACAACGAACTGGCCAAGAAGTCGGGCAATCCATACGCCGTCGAATCTTGCCATATCAAGATCAAAGACAGCGACACGGCTGCCCACATCTGGCGATTCCTGTTTGACACCGCTCGTCAGTATCGCGAAAGCTTCGATGTCTATGGCACGAAGAAGAGCTTCGAGTGGTCGCTGGTGGAAGGAGAACCGCACGTTCTGCACACCGCGAAACTGCCAGAGCACGAAATCGCCTCGCACGTCGAGATCCCCGATTTCGCTCACCTGCTGCCAGAACCAATCCAGAAGTTCACCCAGTCAATTGAAGACGCCGGGCATCTCTCGTTCATCCAGGGTGGCGGCCATGGTGGCTCGCACCCTCACCTGGTGCACGAAATGATCAGCTCGCTGCTGGAAGACCGCGACCCACTACCCAACGCCGTGACTTCAGCCAACTGGACCTGCGTTGGCATTTGTGCCCACGAGTCGACCATGAAGGGTGGCGAACTGGTTCGTTTGCCAGAGTTCACCCTGCAGAAACCGCAAGCTCGCAAGACGGTCGGTGCTTCGTAAGCGAAGCATTCAACCTCGAACGATTCGTTCCAACGGAATGGGAAGACCTGCCTCGGTTATCCCGTTCCGTTTTTTTATGCGCCGATACCAGGCTTCGAAATGCAAGACGCTCGGGATGCCAGAACCTGGCGCGCCGAGCGTCCAAACTTGGGATGGGGTACCGAACCGAGTTCGGTCCTTGGGTGCCGGAAGGCCATTCGGCCTACAGGGCTTTGCCGATCACGATTGCTTGCCGCTTGTAGCATTCGCTACGACGCATGAACTTGGCCTTGGCGGGTTGGCTTGTGGTCAAGTCGGCCAGGTGGCGATACTTCGCACAGAGGGCCTGTTTCACAGCAACTTTGTTTTCGATCTCGGTCTTTTTCGTCATATAGAACGATGCCTCAAGGGACATATGGATGGATTCACGCGAATCCGAACCGGCTGATTCTACCTCCAGGGTGCCCTGATTACCTATCCCTGTTTGCCTGTCAGGAACCAAATTCGGGAAGTCCCAGAAAACTGCTTCTTTTCCGCGCGATTTTGGACATTCGTCCCTTGGCAATCGCCCCTGGTTTAAGCGATATAGAAAGGAGTGATTCCACGCAAACCTTTCCCCCTTTCAGAGATCCTATGACGGCTGCAGCAGGCTCGAATGTCACACTGATCGGTATGCCAGGCTCCGGCAAAAGCACCATCGGAGTCGTGCTGGCCAAACGCATGAACCTGCAGTTCGTCGATACCGACCTGATTATTCAAACGACGCAACAGCGGACCCTTCAGCAGATCATGGATGCCGACGGGTTCGATAAGTTCTGCCAGATCGAAGAATCGGCCGTGCTGACGTTGGACGTCGATCACCATGTGATCGCGACCGGGGGCAGTGTTTGCTATGGTTCGGAAGGGATGGCCCACCTTAAGTCACTCGGCAAAGTGGTCTTCCTGAAGACCAGCCTGCAAACGCTGGAGAAGCGTCTGTCGAACATGGCGACCCGTGGCATCGCCCTGAAACCAGGCCAGACGCTCGAGGGACTCTTCCACGAACGCAACGCACTCTATACCCAATACGCCGACCTCACCATCGATTGCGATGGGCTGAACGTCGAACGAATCAGCGAGCAAATCGAGGCAGGCCTCGCCCCCCCTTCCCCTTAGGCGGTTTACGCTTGCTCTTCACTTTTCATGCTTGACAGCGCGCCTGGATCGTACTGATCGCGAAGTGTATCTACGCTGCACCAACCGCGTAACCCTTTCTGTCACAGTACCTTAGGACATCACCCATTTCTATCCGGGTACTGATCCGGCAGGCCAATCGCTGTTAAGGCGTGATGAAGTGCGCCGGGGGAACTCTCAATTAAGTCAGCGCAAAATGTCATCGGCGTGGCCTGGTCGTTTTCGGATAATAGAGTCCGAACATGCCTATTATTCGCCCGTTTCCATCGGGCAGATATCGCTGCTTGATCGTGATGGATAACGAACCTCACCGAACCATTGCTGGCCCTGATTCGCCGCTGAAATTCAACCGTGAATTCCGCCCCTGACACCGACTCGAATCCTTCTCGCTGGCGCGTCATTTTGACGGCGGCCGCGGCTGGTTTTCTGACCTACTTCGCGATGTACGCCTTTCGCAAGCCGTTCACCGCGGCTCAATATTCAGGCGAAAGCTTGTGGGGAAGCGGCGTCGAGTTGAAGACGTCGTTCGTCATCGCCCAGATTGTCGGGTATGCGATCTCGAAGTATCTGGGGATCGACCTTTGCACCCGAATCCCTGATCGTTTTCGCGCGGTCGCCTTGATCGGCCTGATCGGGATCGCGGAACTTGCCCTGGTTTTATTCGCCGTCGTACCGGTTCCCTGGAAGGTACTCGCGATTTTTCTCAACGGCTTACCGCTGGGCATGGTCTGGGGGCTCGTGGTTCGTTACCTGGAAGGTCGCCGCGCGAGCGATCTGCTGTTGGCTTGCCTTTGCTGCTCGTTCATTGTTTCCAGCGGCGTGGTGAAAGATGTCGGTCGCAGCTGGATCGATTCGGGCGTTGATCCTTACTGGATGCCGGCCGTCACCGGCCTTTGCTTCGTGCCAATGTTCTTGATCGCCCTGGCGATGCTGGCCTGGTTGCCTGCCCCAGATGCGTCCGATATCAAGGCCCGGTCGAAGCGCGGTGAAATGAGCACGACTGACCGCTGGCAATTTGTTCGCAGCCAATGGAACACGCTGTGGCCGCTGCTATTGTTCTATACCGGCCTGACCGCCTACCGCGATTTCCGCGACAACTATTCGGTCGAGATCCTCAATAACCTTGGCTATGCCGAAGCGCCGGCAATCTTCTCGCGGATGGAACTTCCAGTCGCGTTGGTCGTGACCTTGGGCCTGGGAATGTTGATTCTGGTGCAAAACCACCGTCACGGATTGCTGGCGATTTATGGTTCGATGCTGGCAGGCATGCTGCTGGTCGGTATCTCGACGGCGCTGGTTTTTTCCGGGGCGGTCTCTGGCCTGACCTGGATGATCCTGGTTGGTGTCGGCAGCTATCTGGCCTACGTTCCATTCAATGCGGTGCTCTTCGAGCGGCTGGTTGCCCTGCGGGGAACTGGCAGTGCCGTCTTTGGCATCTATCTGGCCGATGCTCTGGGCTATACCGGAAGCATCGGCGTGCAACTTTATAAAGATCTGGGAGCCGACTCGATCGATCGATTGACCTTCTTCCAGAACTATTCGCTGATCCTGGCCGTCGCAGGCTTCTGCTGCCTTTTGATCAGCGGTTCAGCAATCTTGATCGGCAACTGGCAAGACTCCGCCGTGACGATTGCTCCACCCCAGCCCGCGGCCGACGCGGCTTCTTCCTAGCAGTGAAACGAAAGAATATGCATTACGATTTAATCGTCATCGGAGCCGGCATCGCTGGACTTGGCCATGCGTGGGCCGCCGCCAAACAGGGACATTCGGTGGCGGTCTTCGAAACGAATGCTCGGGCCGAAGGGGCCAGCATTCGCAACTTCGGCATGGTGTGGCCAGTCGGTCAGCCTGCTGGTCCTCAACGAGCCTTGGCCCTGCGAAGTCGAACGTTGTGGCGTGAACTCGGCGCAGCCGCTGGCTTTCCGGTCCATTCCTGCGGATCGATCCACCTGGCGCACCACGACGACGAACTTGCCGTTTTGCAAGAGTTCGCTCCGTCGCCAGCTGCCGATGGTCTTGATATCGAATTGGTGACGCCAGAACAAATCGCCAGGCTGACCCCTGCCGCAAACCCGAATAGTTTGAAAGGTGGTCTCTACAGCCATACCGAACTTCGCGTGACGCCGCCGATCGCTGTCAGTTCAATCGCCGCGCATCTGGCCGATGCCCACAACGTTCAGTTCCATTTCGATACGCCGATCACCAAAGTCGAATCGGGCCTGGTGCTTTCCTCGCAAGGCGAAAGCTGGACGGCCGATCGGATCGTGATTGCGTCCGGCGCGTACTTCCAGCATCTCTTCCCTGAGATTCACCGCGAAGAACGTTTGCTGCTGTGCAAATTGCAGATGCTGCTTACCGAGCCCCAGCCCGCCGATTGGCAGCTTGGTCCTCACATTGCCAGCGGCCTCACACTGCGGCACTACCCATCGTTCCGTGATTGCCCTTCGCTGTCGGCAGTGAAGGAACGCTTCGCGAACGACTCGCCGCAACTCGATCGCTTTGGCATCCATGTCATGGCATCCCAGGCCGACGGCGGTGGCTTGATCCTGGGTGACTCGCACGAGTATGGCGACGACATCGAGCCCACCGACAAAGCCGAAATCGACGCACTGATGCTCGCCGAACTGCAAAAGATCATGCAGGTTCCCAATTGGAACATCGCCCGGCGCTGGCATGGTCTCTACGCGAAGCACCCCAGCAAGATGTGCTTTGTCCGCGAAGTTTGTCCTGAAGTGCTGGTCGTGAATGGCTTCGGCGGCAACGGCATGACGCTTTCGCTGGCCTTCTCGGAATCGATCATCCATCACTGGAAGAACTCGGCCCAGTGGGAAGTTCTCCACGGCACAAACTAGCGTTCCCGCCCACACCTTCCTTTCCCACCCGCCAGAATGTACCTGAACAACTGAAGAGGCAACTCGATGAAACACTTTATCCTCCCGATCGTGGGACTGATCACGCTGCTTGCGACAACCGCTTCGGCACACGAAGGCCCTGATCCGCTGGCGCGCTGGAGGTTCGATTCCGACGCGATCTCGCAGCAAGGCGATCAGACGAAGATCCTTCCACGTCGCGGTCCAACCGGCATGCTTTCAGGCAAGTTCGAGATGCTCGGCGAGAAGTATGACGAGACCCTTTTCCTAAACGGTAATCAGTCAGCCATCGTTATTGCTGAAAACCACAACGATGCCAACAAGTACCTGCCTACCGAAGCATTGACGGTCTCCGCGGTCGTGTCGATCTCTCAGCCGGAACAATGGGGCGGACTGATCGGAGTGATCGAAGACAACGGTTCGCAGGAATCAGGTTGGCTCGTTGGCTACGACGAGAAGACCTTTACCTTTGCCCTGCGCGGGAAAGAAGGCACCGGCCGTCTGACCTATCTGAAAGGAAAGACAGCCTACGAAGCAGGCAAGCTATATCACGTGGTGGCGGTCTACGACGGCGAGACAATGCAGTTGTACGTCAACGGCCAGCTCGAGGCCGAAAGCAAAGAACAATCGGGGCCGATTCAGTATCCTGCGAAGACACCGTTCATGATCGGTGCCTATCGCGACAGTGACGAGTTCCAATCGCTCAAAGGTCGACTTCGCGAAATCGTGCTGTACGATCTCGCCGCGAAGAAGGAGTGGGTCGATCACGACTTCGAACACAATGCCAGCCTCGCCGCTCTTCCCGCGATGGAGTCGAACGATCCGCTCGAATTCGTGATCGAACCTTACCTGCAGTTCGGCACGCAGAGCAGCATGACCGTCATGTGGCGAACCAACCGCAAGGCTCTCGGCACGCTCTACTATGGCGAGACCGCCGAATGTCCTAACCGCATCGACATTCCAGAAGGAAAAGAGATTCATGAGATCACGATCGAAGGTCTTGAGCCGGAGACGCAGTACTTCTATCGCACCGAGTCACGCCTGAAGCCCGACGCCGACCCACTGACCAGCAAGCCGGCCACCTTCCAGACAGCCGTGAACCGCGATACGCCGTTCGCCTTTGCGGTGATCAGTGACACGCAAGGCAACCCAGCCGTGAGTGGCAAGCTGGCTCAATTTGCGTGGGGACAGCGTCCCAGTTTTCTGCTTCACCCAGGCGATCTCGTGGAAGTTGGACCGCGCGATTCGCATTGGACGCAGCATTTCTTTCCGAGCATGAACCCGCTGATCCGCCACGTTCCGTTCTTTCCGGTGCTGGGCAATCACGAGCAGAACGCTCAGCACTTCTACGACTACGTTTCACTGCCGACGCCGGAATACTTCTACCAATTTCGTTTTGGCAACGCCCACTTCTTCATGATCGATTCCAATCGCAACCTCGATCCCGATTCCGAGCAGTACCAGTGGCTCGAGAAACATCTTTCCGCATCGGATGCGACCTGGAAGTTTGTTTGCCATCACCACCCGCCCTATTCGTCCGACGAAAACGACTACGGCAATTTGTGGAAGACAAACAAGGGAACGCGTGGCGATCAGAATGCCCGTCAGTTGGTGCCGCTGTACGAGAAGTACCACGTCGACATCGTTTGGAATGGGCACATTCATTCGTACGAACGCACCTGGCCAATCCGCGAGAATCGAGCCGTAAAAGAGAACGCCCCGATTTACATGATCACCGGTGGCGGTGGCGGACCACTGGAAACGCCGGGGCCGATCCGTCCGTTCTTCATGAACACGGTTCGCCACGGGCACCATTACTCGATGGTTCGTATCAACGATATGAAGCTCGAGTTTCAAGCCTACGATCTCGACAACCGTCTGTTCGATCAGATGACGATCTCGAAGCAGCCGGCTGCCGCTCACGAATAGAGCGGCAAGCCTTCTTCCTGCAATTGGTCGCCTGACTCTGGCTCTGGCGACCTTTCACGGGAACGCTTGCTTTGGCAGCGAATCCGCAACACGGCAGGGTTAACCATCACCATGTGCATTGTTGGCACAAAGGTCAACGCGAGCATGGTGGCACCGATCACACCGCCAGCGATCGAAATTGCCAGTGGTGGCCAGAAGCCGCCCCCGGCCAAAACCAGTGGCAAGAAGCCAACCACGGTGGTTGCCGTCGTGGCGATCACGTGCCGGGTACCTCGCATCACCACATCACGCACCGCAATCGGATCGCCCACACGGGCCTTCTCATCTTCGCGAAGGGCAGCCAACACAACGATCGAGTCGTTGATCGCCACACCGATCAAGCCCATCGTTCCGACGATCGCCATAAATCCGAATGGGAAGCCAAACAGCCACAATGCGATCAGCCCCAAACCAACGGAAAAGAATCCGACCGCGCCAATCAAGACTGCCGCGCGGAACGAACTGAACGAAAGCACCAGCGTCGCCACCATCAGGACCATCAGCACACCGACGCTCGACATCAAGTTGCCGACCGCCTGATCGCGACCGTCCGCTTCACCACCGAGCTTCATTTTGTAACCCACTGGGAACTCGAATCCAGCCGATTTCATACGTTCGTCCAGCTTGCTGATCACCACCGAAGGCAACACGCCTGCTTTGACGTAAGCCTTCACTTCGTTCATTCGCAAGTTGTTCAGTCGCGTGACCGCAGAGATCTCGGGTTTCAACTCCAACGAGCCGATCGCCGAAAACGGAATCGTTGCCAGGCGGCGATCGCTTCCTGCTTGCGACGTCACCAGGTCGAGCGAAGCGATATCGGAAAGCTCAGCCCGCTGCGACTCGGGCAGACGCACTCGCACCGGCAGCTCTTCGGTCTCTTCGAGCACGGTGCCACCCAAGGCCCCTTCGGTCGAGGCGGCAAGCTGTTGGGCGATCTGCATGTGATTCAGCCCGGTCAGCCGGACCTTCTCTTCGTCGAGCACCAAGGCGAACTTTGGCAAGTCGTCCCCCAAGTCGCTCCGCGTGTGGGTGACTTCCGGAATCTGGGCCAGCTCGGCGCGGACTTGTTCACCAAGCGAACGCAGCACGTTCAGATCGGGACCGAAGATCCGGAGCTCAACAGGGGCATCGAAAGGAGGCCCCTGTTCGAGCTGCCGGGCCAGAATGCGAGCCTCAGGGACTTCGCGATCAAACTCCATTTGAAGCTGATTGATCACGTCCGCCGTCCCTTCGGCCGACTTCAGTTCGACGATTGCCTGACCATAAGGTGCGTTGTTTTCGCGACGTCGCACAATGTTGTAATAGAACGAAGGGACACTCTCGCCCAGGATCCAGTCGATTCCGGTCACTTCCGGATGGCGTTTGGCAATCTCGCTCACCTTCCGTGCGGTCGCTTCGGTATGGAAGATCGAGGCTTGCGGCGGCAATTCCAATTCAATCTGAAACTGATTGCGATCAGCCGGTGGAAAGAACTGCTCAGGCAGATGCCTTGCCTGCACGAAGCCGATGATCGGCAACACGATCGAAATCGCGATGCTGAGGATCGGTCGTGCCAGCAGGAAGTCGACCATGTTTTGCCAGGCAAGGGCCAGTTTCGGGCTTTGATAGCCGCCACGCCACCAACGTTCGCCGGCGTGATGATCGGGATCGGCAAACAACGCCGCCAAGGCAGGCGTCACCGTCATGGCCAGCAGGAACGAACTAGTGATCGCCAGCATCACGCTAATGGCGATCGAACCGACGAACTCGCCGGCCGGGCCCGGCATCAAAGCGATTGGTGCGAAAGCAAGCCCTGTGGTCAGCGTGCTGCCGAAGAGCGGAATTGCCAGATGGCGAGTTGCCGCCGCGACCGCGTGCCCTGCCGAGTCCCCCTCTTCCATGCGAACTTTCACTTCGTCGACCATGACGATCGCGTTGTCGATCAGCAGCCCCAGAGCGATGATCAACCCAGTGATCGACATCTGATGCATCGGAATTTCCAGCATCCGCATGCCGGCCAACACCATAAAGGCCGAGAGCGGCAAGGCGGCCCCAACCACGATCGAGCTCCGCCAGCCCATCAAGAAGAAGATCACCGCGACAACCGCCGCACCGCCAATCGCTAGATTCCATAGCAGATTGTTGAGCCGAGCTTCGACATAAGGGCTTTGCTCGAACAAACGCTCCAGTTCGACGCCGCGTGGAAGCTGCGATTCAAATTCAGAGATCGACTTCTGAGCCGAAGCATTCCACAGATCAAGTCGATAATCACTGCGGACCAACGTCCCAATGGTGACGGCCATGCGATCGTCGATAATCGCCATGCTGCGCGGAGGCTGAACGATCCCTTTATGGACTTCGGCAATATCTCCGAGGCGGACGAACTTGCCCCCCGTCCCGTATCGAATCGGCGTGGCCGAGATGCGGTCGATCGAGTCAAGTTCGCTGTCGACTTCCATTAGGAAGTCGGACTCTCGGGAACGAATCAGCCCGGCGGATAGCTTCGCGTCGCTGGCCGATAGCTGCTGGGCCACGTCGGCGGCGGTCAAGCCAATACTGGCAAGCTGGGCAGGTTGGACTTCCACGGCGATCTCTTCCTGCGGATCGCCAAACATCTCGACATCTTCGGTGCCTGGCACACTGCGCAGACGATCTTCCAACTGCTCGGCCAGACGAAGCAAGATAGCGTAGCTTGGCTTTTCATCCTGGGTCCATTTCAGTGCCAGGATCGAAGCGTAGGCCTTGGTCGTGATCAGTTCGATGTCAGGCTCGCCGACACCGTCGGGGAATTCGGCCTGGGCGTCGTCGATCTTATCGCGGATGCGTGACCAGATTTCCCCCACCTCGTAGACATCGTCGCGCAGTTCGACCACCATTACCGAAGCACCGGCTCGGCTGGTCGAGCGAATCTCTTTGATCTCTTCGACCTCTTGCAGCTCTTCTTCCATGCGGTCAGTGACCAGCACTTCGACGCGATCGCCACGGGCACCAGGGAACAGCGTGGTGACGATGGCAAAGCGTGGCGTCAGCGTCGGGTCTTCCAGCCGCGGCAGCACGAAATAAGAGGACAACCCCGCCACAATGATGACGGCGATACTTAGCATCAAGAGTCGCTTGTCGCGATAGAATGCGTCGAACATCGCAGGTGCCTTCAAGCCGAATTATTCGGGCAGTGGTTGGGTCTGAACCTGAACGCCGGGAACCAAACGATTGATTCCCGAGGCAACGACCTGATCGCCATCGACGATCGTTCCGCGGACGAAGCTCCGCTGACTGTCGCTATAGATCACTTCGACTTCGCGGCGACCAATGGTGCTATCGGCTTTGACCACGTACAGCGACCAGAGTCCGCGCGATCCTTGCAGCAGGGCCGCGTTGGGAACCCAGAAGCCAGTAGCCTGGCGAGTCGTACCGACTTCCAGACGAGCAACCTGGGCAGGCACCCATTTTCGTGATGCTTCCGGGCTAAGCGTGAACACCACGGTTTGCGTCCGCGTGGCCGAATCGAGTTCCGGGATGATGCCGCTGACCGAGGCGATTTGCGTTTGCCCATCAACCACGATCGGATACTGCTGACCGACTTCCAGCGACGCGGCCGTTTCGGGAGGCAAGCCGAACCATGCCTCGAGCGGTTCATGCTCGACCAGGCGAAAGACCGACTGGCCCGGGCTGACCACGGTGCCTTCGTCGATCGAACGACGGGCGATCTTGCCAGAGAAAGGCGCGAGCAGCCGCGTGTCTTCTTTCTCGTGCATCAAGTCGGCCAGGTCTGCTTCCAATCCAGCAACGACCGCCTTCTGCGCTTCGATTTGCTCCGGCCGTGTTCCTTCACGTAGTTCTTCCAGCCGGCTTTCGGCAGCCTGAAATCTTCCCTGGGCCGCTTGCGTTCCGTAGATGGCGTCTTCCAGAGTCTCTTGTGAAATGGCACTCCGTTTGATCAGTTGCTCGCGACGACCTCGGTTGGCCTCTTGCAGTTTCAGTTCTGCAGAGAGTTGCCGTACTTCGGCTTCGGCCGCTTCGATTGCTTCACGACGAGGGCCGGCGATCAGTTCCCGCAGAATGGCCGCTTGCTGGTCCCGCTGCGCCTCGGTCTTGCGAATCCGCGCCGCTAGATGACGATCGTCGAGCGTGGCCAGCGTTTGCCCCTCCTCGACGGTATCCCCTTCATCGGCGGTCAGGCGGATGACTTTGCCAGCCAGCTCGAACGACAGTTCGCTGGTTCGTGCCGCAACTAAGACACCGGTGTAGGTACGCCGAGCGGCATAGGTTGGCTGCGACTTGGCCGCGAACACTTCTACCGGAGTCGGTTCCGCTGTGGGTGGAGGTAACGGAACCGACTCGGCAGAAGTGAACTTCCAAGTCATCAGCGCCGCGAGGACGGCGACACCAACGACTCCGAAGAAACGCAGGGTCCAAAGTTGACGCTTCGTCCACTTTCGTGCAAAAAAAGACTCACGACTGGACGAGGAGCTGCTGATATTCATCGGCAAAGGTCTCCGTAAGGGCCTTATGAAAGACTGCTTCGTAGTCGTGGTCGGTGGACAACGCTTCCCATCCGAAACCATCGAGCATGTGATTCAGGCAATTTCGAATTGCCAGTGGCGGATTGACGATACCAATCTCGCTCAGCGAATTGCTGGTCGACATCAGCGTGAACGATCCGAAATTGATTGCCCACATTCCGAAGACCATATCTTCCGGTGTCATTTCACCAGGAAGAGTTACGTCTCCTTGAGCGATCGCATCGCGAACGATCCCTGCCACGATTCCCATGCAGGCCTGTTCGCAGGTATGCATGATATTCTGGCGTTTCTCCGAGGTCTTTTCCCAAATCGACGAGAGCCGAACGACTTGTTCGACGTGGAAATGACTCGGATACAGACGCACGAACAACTCGCACGCCACCGCGAGGGCCGTCAGTCGCTCGCGCGACTTTCCCTTGAACAGTGACGCTCTTTGGAACAACGCCGTTCGCTTCTTCTGCGTCTCGACCGCCAGTGCGAGGATGATGTCCTCTTTGTTGGGGAAGTGACGGTAAACAGTCCCTTTGCCGTATTCGACGGCTTCGGCAATGCGATCCATGCTCAAACCCAAATACCCATCGCGCTGCAACATCTCTCGTGCAACCGACAGAATTTGGGCTTCTCGCTCCAAGATCTCACGCTGTTTACGGCTAAGTGGATTCATTTCGGAACATTCTGGACGCTTCGTCCACTTTTTGCAAGCGGAAAACTGGTAAAGATTTTCTCTTCCACGAGTTCACTTCACCCCTTGTGAGTGGGTCGCAAAGGTTTGAATCGACAGCCGCGGATTGATTTCATACATTTATCGCAACATTTCCCTTGTCTCACCATCCCTAGAGGCTCCGGCACCCCCTAAACATGGTTGCACGATACTCCTTCACGGTGTCTACTTGGGGGAATTCGGGCAATCAGGCACAAACTCCATCGCTTTTTGTCAGGCCAAGCTTTCCTCATCCATCAGGTAATCGATTCCATGAGTCATCCCCAAGCGCTAGGCGGGCAACGCTTCTGGCTTGCCTCTCTCTTTCTTCTGACCTTCCCCCTGACGACGCTGGCCGGCGAGCCGGCCGGAGGCCTCGTCAAGTTCGCTGAAAGTCGAACCTGGAGCGATGACTCTGGCAAGTTTCAGATTGGTGGCAGTCTGAAGCTGGCGACGGAAAACGAAGTTCAGATCTTGAAGTCGGACGGCCTGGTCGTCACGGTGCCGCTGAACAAGCTGAGCGCGAACGATCAGAAGTTCATCGCCGACTTTTTGAAGGCAGAAGCCGCCCAGAACGATCCGTCGAACCCCTTCGCCGGCGGTGCCCCGTCCAATCCGTTCTCGGGCGGAAAGCCAGCTGCCGCCATGCCTGCCAACGCATCGCAGCCCCCGGCGGCGAATGGCAACTTGCCGAAGGTCAGTGCGGCGACCGCCGGTGCACGTCCATTGAACATCACCGCCGGCCGAGCATTCTGGTCCGTGAAGCCTCCGGTCGCACTGCCAAAAGTCGAGTTCCAAGACTCGGTCTTGCCGATTCCATTTCTGAAGCCACGTCGCGGCAAGATGGTGGCAGCGGCAGCCGGTCGTTCGCCGACGGTCTTTTTGAATGTCTATCAGGAAGGACGCCGCGCCGACGAGAACTATGGGCGGTTCGCTTTGGTTGACCCTAAGTCAGGCCAGACATCGCAAGCAACCGAATTTCCTCAGGCCTGGAAGATGCTGTGCGTTGCGCCAAATGGCAAGATGATCGCGGCCGTGGAAATTAAAGGCTTTGACAAAGGGAACGAACTGGGCATCTTCAAAGTGGAAGGGACCACCGTGATTCCGGTCGTTCAGTTCACCGCCGGTGGTGGCGACTGGGCCGAAATCCAACAGGCCAACTTCCTGCCGAACGATCGTATTGTGGTCATCGATCAGAAGAAGAAGCTCACCGTTTGGGATATCTCGAATCCAAACGCCGTGCGAGCCCTCGTTCAGGGCGAACTGCAATCGACGAACGTCAAGTTCACCCCGGCCGGCGAACTGATGATCGTGCCGGTGAAAAACAACATCGCCGTTGTCGATACCAACAGCTTCGAGGTCGCTGGCGTGATCAATGTGGGCGAAGATATCTCGCACCTTGGTGTCTCGGCCGATGGCAAACGCCTGGCGGCTAAGCAATGGAATAACCTCGTTATTTGCAGCATGGAAGATGGTTCGGTCATCAAAACGATTCCCGCCGACAGCGGCTCGCATTTCGCTGTCGAATGGGTGGGGGATTACGTGAAGGTGGGCGAAGTCCTATATGACGTGAACCTCGGGATTCCTTACTGGAAGTACGACAACTGGGCGATGGCCAAGGTGCTATACGACGACGTTCTGTTCTCTTGCTTCGACGAACGCGACGGCACCGTGATGGCGATCAACACGCTGCCACACAAGACCGCGATTCAGTCGGGCGAAGGGATCGATCCGAAGTCGGTTTTCGCAATGACTCCTGGCAGTAAAGTTCGGGTTGTCACCAAGACCGATTCGATCTCGGCGGAAGAGCAGCAGAAACTGCAAGAGGCGATCGCGGCCTGTATCGCCAAAGCAGGCTGGACACGCGACGACTCGGCTTCGATCGTGATGGAATTCTCGATCCAGCAAGGCGAAGAGAAGGAAGAAGAGTACGTCACTCAGAAGAACCGCTTCGGTCCTGCCTTTATGCCCCCTTCCTTCATCGGTGGTCGCCCTTCTGGCCCGTCCGAGAAGGTGAAGTTCCGCCCTTGGAATCACTCGGTGGAAGTCAAAGAGAATCAATCGGTGCTGTACCGCAACAACTACCTGGTCGGTGCGCCGAGCCGTTTCCAATCGGAAGAAGGGGAGTCGACCCAGCAAGCGGTGCTGAAGCTCATCAAGCCGCGACCAAGCTGGTTTGAAGGGGTCAACATTCCTTCGCACCTGATGAAGGCAGGCAACGAGTCAGGGCTGGGCAAGTCGTCGATCACCGCGACCGGCTTGAAATAAGTTCGACCGCGTCCACTCACTACGTCGCGCGACGTGCACTTCGATAGTCGCGCGGCGACATGCCAGTCGCTCGGCGAAACTGCCGGGTAAACGCGCTTTGGTCAGCGTAGCCTGCTTCCATGGCAATGCTCGAAATCGACTCGTCCGTCATCCGCAAGCGCCGCTGCGCCAGGTCGATCCGAAGCTTCAACAGCCACTGCCCGGTCGTCAGCCCGAAGACGCGTCGCATACGACGATCCAACTGGTAAGGCGACATCTCGGCGATCTCGGCCAACTGGGCCACGCTCGGCGGATTCTCCAGGTTGGCTTCCGCGTAATTGATTGCATTGATCACATGCTGGTATTCATCGGTCGCCAGGTCCGGCAATCGCAAGTCTTGCGACACCCCCACCAGGCCTACGACTTCGCCTGCCTTGTTGCGAAGTGGTAATTTGCTGGTCAGGCACCAACCCACGTCGCGTGAAGCGTAGAAGTGCAGTTCGAGCTGGCCAATCAGCGGCTGGCCGGTTTCCAGAACTTTGCGGTCCTGGTCCTCAAAACTTTGCGCAAGTGGAGGGCGTAGGACTTCGCCAGGCGTCTTTCCCAGCAGATCTGATTTCGCTTTAAGACCACATCGCTGGACCAACGTATTGTTGACCACCAGATACTGTCCCATCGTGTTTTTGATGAAAAATACGATGTCTGGCAGGTGGTCAAACAACACCTCGCCCGTGAAGGGCTGGTCGAGCTGCGTCAGGATATCTTCGATTTGTGCCATGAAATTCTCTTTCGGAACTATGCGCAAATTCAAGTCGCGATTGACGCCTTTGTCAAGACATTCCAGGTCAAATTTGGCTATGATCAAGGAACCTTGAACAAACTCACTTTGTCCTCCCTCAGCAGAGAAGTGGCGTGACCGACAAATCTGACGTGTTTCGTGGCTGTATTCCGGCCCTGATGACCCCCTGCCATGCCGATGGTACGCCTAATTTCGAGGCCCTGGTTGCCAAAGGGAAAGAACTAATCGAAGTCGGCATGACCGCGGTCGTCTATTGCGGTTCGATGGGGGATTGGCCCTTGCTGACCGACGAACAACGCCAAGAGGGGGTCCGTCTCTTGTGTGAAGCCGGGGTGCCGGTCGTCGTCGGAACCGGCGCCCAAAACCCAAAGCTGGCCGCCGCCCATGCCGCTCATGCTCAAAGCGTGGGTGCTGCCGGCCTGATGGTAATCCCCCGCGTCTTGTCGCGAGGCACCTCGAAGATCGCTCAGAAGAATCACTTCTCGGCGATCCTTTCCGCCGGTAGCGAATTGCCGTCGGTCATCTACAACAGCCCCTACTATGGCTTTGAAACCAAGGCCGACTTGTTCTTCGAACTGCGGAACGAGTTCTCGAACCTGGTTGGCTTCAAAGAATTCGGCGGGGCGACCTCGCTGACCTATGCCGCGGAACATATCACCGGCACCAATCCAGACCTGGTCCTGATGGTTGGCGTCGATACGCAGGTTTATCACGGCTTCCTGCGTTGTAACGCCAAGGGTGCGATCACCGGCGTGGGCAATGCGTTGCCGAAAGAAATTCTGCGTCTGATCGACTTGTGCGAGAAAGGTGCCGCCGGCTGTGCCGAGTCGCGTCGATTGGCTTGGGAACTGAACGAAGCGTTGACCGTGCTGTCGACCTTCGACGAAGGACCTGACCTGGTGCTGCACTACAAGTACTTGATGGTGCTGGAAGGCAACCCTGAGTACGAGCATCACTTCAACGAGAGCGACAAGCTGAGCAGCAGCCAGCGTGAATACCTGAAGGCCCAGTGGGAACTGTTCCGCAAGTGGTGGGATTCGTGGCCAGGCTCGAAGGCTTAAGTTCGATTCTCTATCACTTTGCAACCTGGGAACACGCTCGATGATTTCGGCATCGCGTCCTGAACATGTGCTGATTGTTGGCTCTGGCATCGTAGGTATTGCGTGTGCGCATTACCTCAGCAAACAGGGCCTGAAGGTGACGGTGATCGATCGTTCGACCATCGCCGGCGCGTGTTCCCATGGCAATTGCGGCTACATCTGCCCAAGCCATGTGCTGCCGCTGACCGAGCCCGAGGCCCTTGGCACGGCGTTCAAGTCGCTGTTCCAGCCGAATGCTCCGTTCCGAGTCAAACCTCGCTTCAGCCCTGCGATGTGGAACTGGATGTGGCAATTCGCCCGACGCTGCAATCATCGTCAGATGATCACCGCTGGCGTGGCACTCAAAGCGATCCTCGATTCCGCCATGAGTGAATATCGCGCACTGCTGAAGAGCGAGCCGATTCATTGCGAATGGAAAGAGACTGGCCTGCTGTATGTCTTGCAGTCGGAAAAGGGGATGCGCGGCTTCGCGGAAACCGACCGAATGCTGACCGATCACTTTGGGGTTTCGGCCAAGCGAATCGATGGCAGCGAGCTTGCCCAGTTCGAGCCCGCCCTGAAAGACAATCTCGCCGGAGCGTTCCATTACGAAGGAGACGCCTCGGTTCGACCTGACTTGCTCAATTCGCAATGGGCGGAACTCTTGAAACAGCGCGGCGTGACGTTCCTCGAAAACTGCGAGCTACAGAATATCGAGAAGACCGGCGGGCGAATCGCTCGCCTTCACACGTCGCACGGTGTGCTTGAGGCGGATCGCTTCGTGATCGCGACCGGTGCCTGGAGCACTCGGCTCGGCAAAGCTTTGGAATGCCGCATTCCGATCGAGCCTGGCAAAGGCTATTCGGTCACGATGTCGCGTCCTGATCCTTGCCCTCGTTATCCGATGCTTCTGCCGGAACACAAGGTGGGCGTTTCGCCGTTCGACGGGGGCTATCGACTTGGATCGATGATGGAGTTTTGTGGCTACGACGAATCGATTCCGCAAAATCGTATCGCGCAGCTTCGCACGTCAGCCGAGCCCTACCTGCGATCTCCTTCCACCAACGAGACACAGCAAACCTGGTATGGTTGGCGTCCGATGACGTGGGACAGCCTGCCTATCATCGGCCGGGCCCCGCGTCTTGAGAACGCATTTCTGGCAACTGGGCACAATATGCTTGGCTTGAGCATGGCCACGGCGACCGGCAAACTGGTCGCGGAACTGGTCACGCATGCTTCGCCGCATATCGATCCTCTTCCCTACTCGCCGGCCCGTTTCATTTAGTCAGGGCGAACGATCCACGCGAGGACTTTTTACCCGAATCACCACTGCAATGGGTGGTACTTTGGGTTAAGATGAACGTGCTTTCCTCACATCCCCCTGCCCTGAACGCTCTATTCGACGAGGTGCTCCTTGAATCGAACGCCCCAATCGCTTGCGCGACATCTGTTCTTGTTGATGTTGGTCTTTTTGCCCACGGCTGCCTGCCTGGGCGCGGAAGATGCCAAGCGTCCCGATCGCAACGTTATCTTCTTCATCACGGACGACGAGAGCCCTACGCTCGGCTGCTATGGCGATCCGATTGCCAAGACACCGAACATCGACAAGCTGGCCGCCGACGGAACCGTGTTCCTCAACGCATTTGCCACCACGGCCAGTTGCAGCGCCAGTCGCTCGGTGGTGATGACCGGTCTGCACAATCATATGAATGGGCAGTATGGTCACACGCATCACTTTCATAAGTTCTCGTCGTATCACGACGTGGTGAGCCTGGCCCTTCCCCGTTTGATGGCCGACGCCGGCTATCGCACGGCACGATGTGGCAAGTATCACGTCGCCCCAGAAGCGGTCTTTCACTTCGAGAAAACCATTCCAGCCAACGAACGCTCGACGGTCGAGATGGCGGAAAACTGCCGCGAGTTCATCACGGAAAATAGCGAGCATCCCTTCTTCCTTTACTTCGCCACCAGCGATCCACATCGTGGCGGAGGCGTCGACAAGACTTCGTCGCTGGAACTGAAGCCGAACCTGTTTGGCAACAAGCCGAACAAGAAGGCTTACCCAGGCGTCGATGAAGTGTTCTACGATCCAGCCGAAGTGCCGATCCCCGAATTCCTTCCTGACACGCCAGACACGCGCGAAGAACTGGCGCAATATTACCAATCGGTCTCGCGTATCGACCAGGGCCTCGGACGATTGGTCGAGATCCTGAAAGAGAATGGTCTGTACGACAAGACGATGATTGTTTTCACCGCAGATCATGGCATGGCGTTCTCGGGCGGAAAGACGACCGTTTACGAAGGAGGCCTGCGGGTTCCTTTCGTCGTGCGTGATCCGTACGAGAAGAATCGGGGCGTCAAAACCGAAGCGATGATCAGCCATGTCGACATCACTCCATCGCTGCTCGACTTCGCCGGGGCGCTCGATCGGGAAGCCCACCGTCCCAAGAACCCAATCAACGCGAATGCGTTCTGGAAAAAGCGTGGAGAAGCGCTCCAAGAGAATCGTAGCGGCGGCAACAAATTCAACGAGTACCACGGTCGCTCGTGGATTCCGCTACTGGGCGATCCAGAAGCAACGACGCACGATTCGATTTTCGCGTCGCATACCTTCCACGAAATCCAGATGTATTACCCCATGCGAGTCTATCGCGACAAGCGGTTCAAGTTGATCTGGAACATCGCGCACAAGCTCGACTATCCCTTCGCTTCGGACCTGTGGGCTGCTTCCAGTTGGCAAGCTCAATACCAAAAAGGGGAAGACGCACCATACGGTACGCGAACCGTTGGCGAGTACATTCATCGCCCGGAATTCGAGCTTTTCAACATGGAAACCGACCCGCACGAATCGCTGAACCTGGCCAACGATCCAGCCTATGCCGAAGTGCTCGAGCAGTACAAAGCGAAGCTGAAAGCCAAGCAGAAAGAGCTGGATGATCCTTGGATCATGAAGTGGGACTACCAGTAATTTATCTTTCTGCCGACGACCCTTAAGGCCCTTTCGCCCGAGCGAGAGGGCCTTTTTCGTGCGCTCGTGCAGACAGAAATATATTCGGCCGATTGAGTTTTTCTCGGTTGTTTGCCAGTATGGTCAGGCCCCCTTCGCTTCCCCTCTTGGATCACCCCACTCGTCAAGCCAAGAAAGCCTTCGATGCCCCACCGACGCCCACTCTGGCTAGAGCTTGCTGCTGGCCTGTTTCTATTGTTATGCCCTCTCGTCTGCCAGGCAGAGACGCAACTTCAGTGGGAAGAACTCCCAGCCCTGCCAAACGATTTGGGGGTGGCCGGTCCAATGGCAGGCGTTCACAACGACTGCTTGATTGTTGGCGGCGGAGCGAATTTCCCGCGACCAGTTTGGGAATCGGCCAAGCAGTGGGTCGACGACGTCTACGTTCTTTCGCAAACGAATGACGGCTATCAGTGGCAAACCGCTGGCAAGCTTCCTCGTCCGATCGCTTATGGCGCCGCGGTCCATACTTCGCAAGGCGTGCTATGCATCGGTGGCGCGGATGCGGAGTCCGTTTATGCAGACTGCTACTTCCTGAGTTGGTCGAACGACAAGCTTTCAACTCTTGAGGTTGCTCCCCTCCCACAGCCGATGGCCTACGGTCAGGCTGCACGACTTGGCGACAAGGTTTACGTAGCATGCGGGCAGTCAGGGACCGGCCTCGCCAGTGCAACGAACAAGCTATGGTCGCTCGACCTCACTCAGTCTGGCGAACCGAAGAACTGGAAGTGGAACGAGCTTCCCGTGCTGCCTGGTCCGACCCGGGCCTTCAACCTGGTGGCCGCACAACACGACGGCTTCGACGCGTCGCTTTACGTGATTGGTGGCCGGCGTGAAGAAGCCGGCCAGGTCGAGTTCCTTCAAGATGTCTGGCAATATAATCCTCGCACCAACGTCTGGAAGCAGCGCTCGGATGCTCCCCGCGTAATGATGGCGGGCGAAGCGGCCGCCGTTGGGCAGAGCCATATCTTCGTGCTCGGCAGTGCCGACGAGAGCAACTGGGACCGCGTTGACGAACTGAAGGACGACCACCCAGGCTTTCCGCGAGAAGCGTTTGCTTACCATGCGATCACCGATACCTGGAACTCCCTCGGAGAAACGCCGGAGAACCTGGTTACGACCATTGCCGTTCCCTGGGGCGATTCGATTATCTTGCCTAGTGGCGAAGTCCGTCCCCGTGTTCGGTCGCCCCATATCTGGAAGATCACGCCAAACACCACAGGCAAAAGCTTCGGCATGGTCAACTACGTTGTGCTGTTTGGTTACTTGCTGGCGATGGTCGGGGTTGGGGTGTACTTCACGCAGAAAAACAAAAACACCGACGACTACTTTCGTGGCGGGAAGCAAATCCCGTGGTGGGCGGCTGGGTGCAGCATCTTCGCCACGATGCTCAGCTCGTTGACTTTCACCGGATTGCCCTCCAAAGCATTCGCGCAAGATTGGGTCTACGCGCTGGGCAACTTCACGATTCCAATCGTCGCGATTCTGGCGGTTTATGTCGCCCTCCCCTTCTATCGCCGAATTGATGCGACCAGTGCTTACGAATACCTCCACAAGCGTTTCGGTTATGGCACGCGGATTCTGGCCAGTGCCAGCTTCGTATCGTTTCATTTATTTCGCATGGCGATTGTGATGTCGCTTACTGCGTTGGCGCTGGCCGTGGCGACGCCTCTTTCGCCGGTGCAGTCGGTCTTGCTGATGGGGGTCCTCAGCGTTGCCTACTGCACGATGGGAGGCATTGAAGCAGTCATCTGGACCGATACCATCCAAACCTTTGTGCTGCTGGGCGGAGCGATCCTGGCGATCGCGTTGCTGATTGCCGGCGTCGACGGCGGGATGGCAGGCTTCTGGGAAATCTCGCAGTCGGCCGACAAGTTCAACCTGGCGAACTGGAATCTCGAAGTCGGCACGGCCCAGGTCGCCTTCTGGGTGATTGTCTTGGGAGCGGTTGCCCAGAACATCTCTTCGTACACTGCCGATCAAGCGGTCGTGCAACGTTACGTGACGACCCCGACCGAAAAGCTCGCGGCCCGATCGATCTGGATCAGTGCCGTTTTGACCATACCGGCGACGCTGCTGTTCTTTGGAATCGGGACGTCGCTCTATGCGTTCTATCACAGCAATCCTGAACGACTGGACGCACTGATCACAACCGATCAGATCTTTCCGCTGTTCATTGCTCGAGAAATTCCGATTGGTCTGGCCGGTTTGATCGTGGCCGGTGTTTTCGCCGCGGCCCAGTCAACGATCTCGACCAGTATGAACTCGTCGGCAACGACCATCATTGTCGACTTCCTGCGTCCCAATAATTTCTGCCAATCGGAACGCGCCTATCTGAACGCTGCCCGGGCATGCACTTTTCTAGTCGGGACCATCGGCACGATGCTCGGGTTGATGTTTGTCGATCCGACGATTCGATCGTTGTTCGACTCGTTCATTTTGATCGTCGGGATCTTCATGGGAATCCTGGGCGGTCTCTTCTTGTTAGGTGCATTCACCCGCCGCACGAATCAGGCCGGAGCTTTGGCCGGGGCGATCGTCGGTGCGGCGGCCATGGTCTGCTTGTGGAAATTCTCTAGCTTCACCAGTTTTGTGTTTCCCGTAGCGGGATTGTCGGTTTGCTTCGTGGTCGGCTACGTCGCTAGCTACCTCTTCGGTCCTGCCCCGAAAGACCTGGCAGGGCTCACCGTTTACGACTTCCCCCCTTCCGAGAGCGAAACTTCCAGCACGTAGTTCTCTAGAGCGGTGCTGGTAGAGAATTGATCCACCCGATAACAATAGACCATTCGAAATATTGCCCTCTCGAATTGAAGCTGGATGCCGATGAATCGCGAGTTCCAAGATGGCCTGGTCGATCAACTTTTTGATTGCCTGGGTGACGTCGTCTATTGCGTGAAGGATACCGCAGGACGTTATACTTTCGTGAATCATGCGTTCGCCGAACGCCTGGGTGTTACTGATCCCAGCGAGTTGATCGGGAAAACCGCGTCGGACTATTTCCCGGCCGAACTTGCCAAGGTCTACGACGACCAGGACCGCGAAGTCCTCCGCACGGGTCAGCCGCTACGTGACCAACTCGAATTGATCTCGAATGTCGACGGATCGCTCGGCTGGTATCTCTCAAATAAGTTCCCCATTTTGAAAGACGATGGCGAGACCACCGGTGTGGTTGGGGTTTCGCAGGACTTAAAGCACCCCAACGACAGCGATCTAGAACTGGCCGACCTGCGGGTAACCGTCGATTACATCCGAACCCACATTTCGGAACCGCTGAAAACGGAAGAGCTCGCAGAACAAGTCGGACTTTCCACGACGCAGCTCGATCGACGAATGCGACGCGTATTTCGGCTTTCGACGAAGAAGTTCGTGATGAAGGTCCGCCTCGACCTGGCGACGCAACTTCTCGCGTCCACTGAACAGTCCTTGTCAGAGATCGCTTTGGCGTGTGGTTTTAGCGATCAAAGTGCCTTCACACGGCACTTTGGCGCAACGGCAAATCAAACGCCATTGGCGTACCGAAAGTCCCACCAGAAGCTGGGTTAGGGAAATTGGAGCCTTTTTCGCGTTTCGATTTTTGGCGGAAACGAGCGTCTATGACATTCAAAATGTTCAATACTGCGCAGAGCCCTTCTCTCTAGAATTCAGGAAATGGATTTCTTCCCAGGCTCACTCGCAGGTGTTACTCGTGTCGACAGTAATGCATCCCGAACAAACGTTGAATGGTTTTGATCTCGATCAGCTTGCTCGCGAGGCTGTTCAGCTCGCCGCCGAGATCCTTCAGGCATCCAAGGCTCGCGAAACCGCGGAGGACCGCGCCAACCTCGCCAAGGTTGCTGGTCTGATCGAAGATCACGAAGGCAAAGAACTGACCGTCGCTATGGCGGACCAGGTGCTGCGGATCAAGAACCCGCGTCGCTCGGCTCACCAGCTCAAGGCACTTGTGCAGCAGCATGGCCTGCCGAAGTACTTCAGCCCGATGGATCGCTTCCTGTTGCAGCTCGGCGTCTGGGCAGCTCAGGTCGCACCCGGCATCGTGATGCCACTGATTCGCAAACGAATCCAGACCGATTCGTCGCACGTGATCATTTCGGCTGAACCCAACTCGTTCGCCAACTATCTGCAACAGCGCAAGAAAGATGGCATCCGTATCAACTTGAACCAGTTGGGCGAAGCGGTTCTGGGTGCGCAGGAAGCAGAACGCCGGTTGGAATCGTACCTCAAGCGTTTGGAAGATCCTTCGATTCGCTACGTCTCGGTGAAGCTCTCTTCGGTCGCCGCCCATATCAGCCTGATCGGTTACGAAGCCACGCTGAAAGAAATTAAGGATCGGCTCCGGATTCTATACCGCGCCGCGCTGGCCGACGCCAAGAATCCGCGGTTTATCAATCTGGATATGGAAGAGTATCGCGACCTCTATCTGACGGTCGACGTCTTCCGCGCCGTGCTCGACGAACCAGAGTTCGCCCAACTGCCAGCGGGCATCGTGCTTCAGGCCTACCTGCCAGACTCGTTTGAAGTCTTACAGTCGCTGACCCAGTGGGCCAAAGATCGTGTCGCCAACGGTGGCGCCGAGATCAAGATTCGCCTGGTCAAAGGGGCGAACCTGGCGATGGAACAAGTTGAAGCTTCGCTGAATGGCTGGCCACAAGCTCCTTACCACACCAAGACCGAAACCGACGCCAACTACAAGCGGATGGTTGAGTTTGCCTTCCGTCCTGAAAATATGGCTGCGGTGCGAATCGGTCTGGCGAGTCACAACTTGTTCGATGTCGCCTTTGCCCTGCGAATGGCCCAGCAGCGCGGCGTGACCGCGCGTGTCGAGTTCGAGATGCTGGAAGGCATGGCCAACGCCCAGGCTCGCGAGATGCGCGATCGCACCGGCGATCTGTTGGTTTACGCACCGGTTTGTTACGACGCCGACTTTGATTCGGCAGTGGCGTACCTGGTCCGTCGTTTCGACGAGAACACACAGCCTGGCAGCTTCCTTGGTTCGTTGTTCGGGCTGGAAGTCGGCTCGGAGGCCTGGAAAACGCAAAGCAAGTTGTTCCTCGATGCCTGCCGGTTGGCACAGTCCGATCAATTGGCCGCCAAGCCAAATCGAATTCAAAATCGCGCGGTGGAAGTTCATCAACCAACCACGGCCAGCGATCCATTCGATAATGCTCCGAACACCGACTTCTCGATTCCAGCCAATCGCAAGTGGATCGCCGAGTTGGTTAGCGACTGGAAGAACAGAACCTTTGGTATTGTTCCGCTGCAAGTCGACGGCGTGGAAGCAACGACCGAGATCGTTTCGGACGGGCACGATCCTTCACGTCCGGGACTGAAGCTATATCAATACGCCAACGGAACCCCGGAGCATGTCGAGTCGGCCTTAAGCTCCGCCGTGCAGAGTCAGACCGCATGGGAACAACTGGGCACTGTCAAGCGTGCCGAGATCCTGCGTAACTTCGCCGCTGTGGCCTCCCAACAGCGTGGCGACATGATTGGCGTGATGATGGCCGACGCCGGGAAAGCGGTCACCGAGAGCGATGCGGAAATCAGCGAAGCGATCGACTTCGCCGAGTACTACAGCCGTTCGCTCGACACGGCAGGTTGGGACGATGGAACTACTTCGACGCCCGTCGGCGTGGTGGTCGTGACGCCGCCTTGGAACTTCCCTTATGCCATTCCCGCGGGTGGCTGCCTGGCCGCGTTGATGGCCGGGAACAGTGTCATTCTTAAGCCTGCTCCCGAAACCGTTTTTACGGCGTGGCACCTTGCTTGCCAACTATGGGAAGCGGGCGTTCCTCGCGACGTTCTTCAGTTTCTGCCGGTCGAAGATGGTCCTGTCGGCCAGTCGCTACTCAGCGATCCTCGTGTCGCGGTGGTTGTGCTCACCGGAGCTTATGCGACGGCGCAGCTATTTCAGTCTTGGCGTCCGGAACTTCGCCTCTATGCCGAAACCAGCGGCAAGAACAGCATGATCATTTCGTCGGCGGCCGATCTCGATCTAGCCGTGAAAGACCTGGTGCGGGGAGCCTTTGGTCACGCGGGGCAGAAGTGCTCGGCGACAAGCCTGGCGATTGTGCAGCGCGATGTTTACGAGAGCCCGCAGTTCCGCAACCAGCTTCGCGACGCGGCAGCCAGCCTGCATGTTGCCTCGGCGTGGGATCTTTCGGTCGACGTGACGCCGATCATTCGCCCACCGCATGACGAGCTTCAACGTGGCCTGACTCAGCTTGATGAAGGGGAAGAGTGGCTGCTTGAGCCGCAGATGCTCGAGGGCAACCCTTGCCTTTGGAGCCCTGGCATCCGTCTCGGCGTGAAGCCAGGCAGTTGGTATCACCGAACTGAATGCTTCGGACCAGTGCTCGGTATCATCCCGGTCGATACTTTCGAAGAAGCGATTCAGATCCAAAACAATAGCGAGTTCGGTCTGACGGGTGGTCTCTACTCGTTGGACGTGACTGAAATCGAAACCTGGCGAAGCAAAGTCGAAGTCGGCAATGGTTATATCAACCGCACCACGACCGGCGCGATCGTCCAACGTCAACCTTTTGGTGGCTGGAAGAACTCGTCGGTTGGTCCTGGTGCCAAGGCTGGTGGTCCGAACTATGTCGCGGCCTTCCGCAACTGGACCCAGGTCGCATTGCCAGCGACAACGTCGAAGGGAGATGCCCTTCCGGCCCAATTGCTGGAACTTCTGCCAACCGAACGTGATCGCGTCGAACTTCGAACCGCCGCTGCCAGCTATCGGTACTGGTGGAACGAGATGTTCTCGAAACAGCACGATCCGTCGCAGCTCCATGGTGAAACGAACGACTTTCGCTATCGTCCATTGCCACAGCATGTGGTCCGGGTCGAATCGGACGATGTTCGCTTGCTCGACGTGCTGAAGAGCTACGTCATCTGCCAGATGGGCAACGTGCCATGGAAACTAAGCGTCGCCCCAGGCGTGACATTGTTCAACAAGGCTCCATCGAAGGTTCAGTCACAGATTAAAACGGAATCGACGGCGGCCTTCCTTGAACAGCTTCGCCACAGCACCCCTGGCAGCGTCCGCGTGCTGGGTGCCGCTCCGGAAGTTGCTTTGGAGGTAAAGGGCTTTGGACATCGGGTTCTCGCCGGTGAAGCGATAGCCAACGGTCGCCTTGAATGGCTCGGTTACCTCCGGGAACAATCGATCACCGAGATCGTTCACCGCCACGGCAATACGACCTCACGAGCACCTCGCCGGTAAAAGCACGACATCGGCCGGGATCGATGGTAGGATTAGGGGCAATCGGAAACGTCAGGTTTCCTTGCCCCATCCCCTGCCCCATGCAATTCGATCCCAGTCATGCCGACGCTCTTTCGGAAATCTCTGTGCGCTATCTCCCTCGCAATTGCCCTTTTCGCCACTGTCCAACCAGCGATTGCCGAAGACCGCCCGAACATCGTCTGGATCATCGCCGACGATCTGGGTCCGGAGCTGCGCTGCTACGGATATGAAGGTGTCAGCACGCCTCATATCGATCGGATCGCCACGGAAGGGCAACTCTTCCGCCGGGCGTTTTCCACGGCTCCGGTTTGCTCGTCGTCCCGATCGGCATTTATCACCGGCGTCTATCAGACTCGGACCGGTACGCATCAGCATCGAACCGAAGTCAAACTTCCGCTGCCGGCGCCGGTCGTGCCGATCACCAAGCTTCTACGCGACGCCGGCTACTTCGTCACCAACTCGAACTCCAGCTTCAAACGCCCTGGGAAAGAAGACTACAACTTCTCCCACGATGGCAAACTGTTTGACGGCACCGATTGGTCAAAGCGAGCCGAAGCGCAGCCGTTCTTCGCTCAAATTCAAATCCACGAACCGCATCGCGACTTCGTCAAGACAAACGACATCCATCGCGCTGATAACGTCAAGATTCCTTCGTATTATCCAGAACACCCGGTCATTCGCGCTGACTGGGCCGAATACCTCGCCACGATCGAAGTGCTCGACAAGCATGTCGGCCAGGTGCTGGCCAAGTTGGAAAAGGAAGGCGACCTCGACAATACGATCGTCTTCTTCTTCGGCGATCATGGACGACCGCACTACCGCGGCAAGCAGTGGCTGTACGAAGGTGGTTTGCACACGCCACTGATCGTTCGCTTGCCCAACAAGCAACACGCAGGACAAACTCGCCAGGAAATGGTCAGCTTGATTGATGTCTCCGCAGCGACCGTTGCGGCGGCTGGTCTACCGGTGCCAGAGTGGATGGACGGTCGCGACCTTCTAGCGGAAGACTTCGCCGGGCGAGAGATCATCTTCGGCGCCCGAGACCGCTGCGGCGACGCGGTCGATCGAATTCGTTCGGCGCGAACCGACCAGTTCAAATACATCGTGAATGACTTCCCGGAACTTCCCTATTCGCAGCGAAGCGGTTACAAGGAACTACAGTACCCTGGTATGACGGTTGCCCGAGTCTTGAAGCAGCAGGGCAAACTGACTGGCCCGCCGGCGTTGTTCTGGGAAAAGACGCGACCAGCGGAAGAACTGTACGACCTGAGCGCGGACCCAGAAGAAATCAACAATCTCGCCGACGACCCTGCCTATTCGAAGCAACTCGAGATGTTGCGAGCCGAAGTCAAAGCCTGGCGTGCGGAAACAAACGACCAAGGTCTGCTGCCAGAACCTCGCCTGCAAGAAACCCTCGAGGCGAGCCGACGCTGGGCAGACAACGTGATGAAGCGGCGCGGGCTCTCGCCAGAGACCTCGCCAGCAGAATACCTGAAGTGGTGGGAACAGGAATTAGGGGTCGAGTAATTCGCCTTATTCGAGCAAATCAGTCGACTAATGTGAATTCCGGTTTTCTGAAAGATTCCATGTCCAATTCCGTTCGGGTTGGCTCTTCTTTATTGGAGTCCACTTGATGCCAAATTCCGAACCCCCAACGCCGACGCCCATTACCACCTCGGAAGCGAGTTCTGAGCGTGATGCCCGGTTCGTCCAGCTCTTCGCCCAGAACCAGCAGCGGATTGCGGTCTATCTGAAGACGTTGGTCCCTGATCAAACCGCGGCCGACGATATCTTTCAAGAAACGATGCTCGTGCTGTGGCGCGAGTTCGATCGCTTCGAACCCGGCACGAACTTCGTCGCTTGGAGCTGCACCGTCGCCCTGAATCAGGTACGTGCCTGGCGGAAGAAGCAGCAGCGGGATCGCCTGCAGTTTTCGGACGAGTTCCTCGAGGCGTTGGCCCATGATCTGGATGCCCAGGAAGAGCATTTGCATCGCCGCTATCAACTGCTGCACGATTGCCTCGCTGACCTGCCTGACCATCATCGGCAATTGATCGCGTATCGCTATTCTGCGGGACAAGCGGTCGACGAGATCGCCACGCAAACTCAACGCAGCATCGATGCAGTCTATCGCCTGCTTAGCCGAGTGAGAAACACACTTCAGCAATGCGTCGATAGGAAACTGATTGGGGAGGAATCCGCATGAGCGACGCTTCCCTGGAACTCCGACGTCTGAGCGACAAACTCTTTGACGGACAAATCACGGCCGAAGAACTTTCGCGGCTAGAAACGCT
The DNA here is from genome assembly GCF_039541315.1 of Bremerella cremea. Taxonomy (GTDB): domain Bacteria; phylum Planctomycetota; class Planctomycetia; order Pirellulales; family Pirellulaceae; genus Bremerella; species Bremerella cremea. The sequence continues at coordinate 291,973 of NZ_BAABFZ010000005.1, forward strand.
CTGCCTGGCCTCGCCGGAACTACGTCGGCAGTTTATCGCGCTTTCGCACTTGAATGCCTCGCTGCAGCATCAGGGAACGTCGGCAGAAATTCCATCGACTGTACTTCGCTCGCAATACTCTTCATCCGTTGCCGATCGTCGTCCGACTTCCACTTTGATTTCTGGCATATCCGTAGCGATCGCGGCCTTGTCTTTATCGCTGCTGATTATGTTTCAGCTTTCCCCGAGGCAAAGCGACTCGTCAACCTTCGCCGCCATCACCACCACCCCCGGCAGCCACTGGTTATCGGCTTCGATCCCCACCTGGAACGACTCCCGCATCGGTGCTGGCCATGTTCAGCTTGCCGACGGCATCGCACGGTTCGCTTTCGACAACGGCGCAACGGTCGAGATCGAAGGCCCTGCTGAACTAGAGATCCTCGACTCGATGCACTGCCGACTCGTTCGCGGCAAGCTGGTGGCAACCATCACGCCTGAGTCGCAAGGCTTTCGGGTCGATACTCCGGACGCCGTGCTGATCGATCAAGGAACGAGCTTCGGTGTGAATGTCTCGGACGAAGGTCTTTCCAGCATGCAGGTTTTCGAGGGACTGGTCGACGTCGAACATCTTCAATCCGGCACACGTCTTTCTGTCAAACAATCGGAAACCGCGACGATCTCAGCTGATGGCGTCGCGAAGTTTGCCGACGTCAACGAAGCCTTTCTCGCCACCGATTCCGCGCCCCCTGCCCCAAGGCCGCAAGTCCAAGTCACCACGGCAACCGGCGGCGGGAAAGATCAATGGATCATCCGCGACGACGAGCTGCGTTATGGTCCCGGAGACCTGCTAATGATCAAGCTCGCCAAAGAAGGCTTCTCTGGCTTTGACCGCAAGATCTACCTGCAGTTCGATCTCACCGCAATCGATCTTACGCAAGTGAGCGAAGCCACCTTCGACATTACTGCGGCGCCGACCGGAATTGGCTATGCCTCGCGCATGCCCGATGCGACCTTCGCGGTTTACGTTCTTACGGACGATCAACTCGACGACTGGCAGCCCGAAATGTTGACTTGGGAGAACGCCCCGGCCAATGTCGACGCTGGCAATCAGCTTGCGGCGGAAGCTGCCCGGCTGGTCGGACAGTTCACGATTCCTCGCGGACAGAAGCAAGGCACGTTCCGTATCGACTCGAACGATCTTGCGGAAACGATTCGCTCTGATACGGACGGACGCGTGACGATCGTTCTCGTTCCCCAGACACGGGAAGCCATCAGCGGTGCGCTGGTACATGGCTTTGCCGGGTCGCTTCACCCCACGTTACCACCTCCGACGCTGCGATTGATTTTGAACGATTAGTCGTCGCGACTTGTCCCCTATCCCCCATGGATGCCCAACCCATGCAAAAGATGCTTACCGCTGCGACGCTCGCTGTCGTGGCACTCGTTTGTGCGGCAATTTGCCCTGGTCCAGCTTCGGCGCAGCAGCCGCGAAGTATCAGCGGAATCTATCCGAATCTCGCTTACTGGAATAACCATGGCGAGTGCGGCATTGGCGCAGTCGTTCCTTGGGCCGGAAAGTTGTGGGTGATCACCTACAGCCCTCACTCGCCCAAGGGATCTTCCGACAAGTTGTACTCGGTGACGAAGGATATGCAGCTTGAGCCGTTTGCCGATAGCGTTGGCGGTACGCCTGCCAACCGGATGATCCACCGCGAAACGAATCAACTGCTAATCGGTCCGTACGTAATCAATAACGAAGGCAACATTCGTGTGCTAACGCCAGAAGCGATTCCAGGTCGTCTCACCGGTAACGCTCGTCATCTGTTCGATCCGGCGAATAAGGTTTACTACGCGACCATGGAAGAAGGCTTCTACGAAGTCGACATGAACTCGCTGGAGGTGACACCGCTGTTTCAAGACGATCAGTCGCACGGCAGCAAAGTGGGACCAGACCCTACTGCCCACAAAGTTCCCTTCGCTGCGCTGCCAGGGTATCACGGCAAAGGACTTTACTCTGGCCAAGGGCGTTTGATCTATGCCAACAACGGCGAAGCCTCGAAACTAGCTCAGTCCCGCCCCGACGTTCCTTCTGGCTGTCTCGCCGAATGGGATGGCAAGAGCAAGACCTGGAATGTCGTGCGAAGAAACCAATTCACCGACGTTCGCGGTCCTGGCGATCTGCTGGGCAACCCCAACCCAGAAACCGACCCGGTGTGGGCAATCGGCTGGGATCATCGTTCGCTCATCTTAATGCTGCTGGACGACGGCGAGTGGGTCAGCTATCGATTGCCAAAGGCTTCGCACTGCTACGACGGAGCCCACGGCTGGAACACCGAATGGCCACGAATTCATGACATCGGCGAAGAAGACTTTGCCATGACGATGCACGGCATGTTTTGGCGTTTTCCTAAGACGTTTACCAAAGCAAACTCGGCTGGCATCGCCCCCCGATCGACTTACTTGAAGGTGATCGGCGACTATTGCCGCTGGAATGATCAACTGGTCTTTGGCTGCGACGACGCCGCGCAAAGCGAATTTCTGAACACGCGAAAAGTCAAAGGCAAAGTCGCCGGGCCAGGCCAATCGCACTCGAACCTCTGGTTCACCTCGCCTGATATCCTCGATCAGTTGGGGGCACCGCTGGGCCGTGGCAGCGTCTGGGCCGCCGATCAAGTCCAGGCCAACGAACCTTCCGATCCCTATCTGTTTTCCGGATTCCAGCATCGCTCGCTCTGTCTGCTGCATGGCAACAAGCAGCCGGTGACCTTCACGCTGCAAGTCGACCGTGAAGGTAATGACCAGTGGTCAGAGCTAACGCAAATTACGGTGCCAGCAGGCGAAACCGTCTGGCACGCGTTCGACGAGAAGGAAACCGGTGTCTGGCTGCGAGTTGTTACCGATCAGGCCTGCGAGCAGGCGACGGCACAGTTCCAGTATCGCAACGACGACATCCGGAACAGTGCCGATGCAGCGATCTTCAATGGTGTTCGCACCGGCGACTCGACCAGCTATAGCGAAGGACTCGTCCGCGTACGTGGCGAACGGCTGCAAACCCTCGGCTTCGCGGCAACGCAAGTCGAAGATGGGAAGGTCGTCCACGAAGGGATGTACGAACTGGACGGCGATTTAAACCTGGTCGATATCAAGGATCCCGCCGCCTTGAAGTGGACGCGAGACAACATCGCCATTCCTGAAAACGTGCTGACGATTGACGAAGCTTCGATCTTGTACATCGACAACAACGGCAATCGCTGGCGTCTCCCCAAACAGAAGACAGCGGAAACAAAGTCCAGGGACTTTGGTCCTGTGCGGATCTCACGAGAAGTCGCGACCGAGCGTGACTTGCTTCACTGCGGCGGCAGCTTCTACGAACTGCCGGCCCGAAACGCCGCGGGAATCGCCAAGGTTCGTCCGATTTGCAGCCATCCTTTCTCCATCCACGACTATTGCAGCTACCGCGGCATGATGGTTTTGACCGGCGTCGATGCCACCGCTGAAAGCGAGCACATCATTCGCTCGGAAGATGGTCGTGTGGCGATCTGGGCTGGGGTGATCGACGACCTTTGGAAGCTGGGCAAGCCGATCGGCCAAGGTGGCCCCTGGAAAGAGACCGCCGTCGAGGCAGGCGTCCCTTCGGATCCTTACCTGCTGACTGGCTACGACCAGCGTACGCTGACAGCAAGCAGCGATCGCTCGACCGACCTTCAGCTGGAGGTCGATATCGATGGGACCGGCAACTGGCAAACATTCGAGACGCTCTCGCTGCAAGCCAACCAACCGCAAACCTACGAGATTCCTTCGCAGGTCCAAGGATACTGGATCCGTTTTACGTCGAAGAACGACGCCACCATGTCGGCGCAGTTGACGTACGAATAACAGATTTTGTCTGACAACCTGAAGGGGTGAACGTTTGGTAAAGTTTGATCAAACCTTCACCCCTAACTTGATTCCTGTACACCACCCGGCCAAAATGCGTTCGTCTTGGATGGACGTCTTTTCTTATCGATGGCGTGGGATGGATGGAATGATATCGATCGACGAAGATTTCATCGCTGCCGCAGCCCCTAACGCGGCGGCTGCCAATAACGGTCGTGGTCTTGTCCTGAAGAATAAGTTCGTTGCCCTGCATCACTCCGACGACAACACGTTGTTGTTCGGCGAATGCCAGGGAAGCGGCAAGACTCCTTATCACTGCTCGGCCGACTTCACGAATCCTGCCGCGGTCACGTATCGCTGCAGTTGCCCAAGCCGACAGTTTCCCTGCAAGCACTCGCTCGGCCTGCTTTACGCCTATGTCGATGGCAAATCGTTCACACCGGCGGAAGTCCCGGAAACCCTCGCCAGCAAACGCGAGAAAGCCGCCGTTCGGGCCGAGAAAAAGAAGGTCGACGCCGACAAGCCCCGCAAGGTCAACAAGTCGGCACTGGCCAAGAAGATCAAAGCCCAACTCGACGGACTTGATCTGCTCGAGAAACTGACGCTCGATCTGGTTCGCCTTGGCATTGGCAACATGAATGCCAAGGCGGCCCGTGATATCGAGAAGCAAGCAAAACGCCTGGGGGACGCTTACCTGCCTGGGGCACAAACGGCCCTGCACCACTACACAAAGCTTTTCTTCGACGAAGACGAAGCGAAAAGTTCCGCCCAGCAGGAACGCATCTACAGCGAAGCACTCGATCAACTTGGCCGCTTGCACTCGCTCGTAAAACAAGGTCGCATCTATCTGAACTCTCGCCTGGAAGATCCGGAACTCGCCCCAGAGACCGAATCAGCCATTGCCGCCTGGCTGGGCCATGCGTGGCAACTTCGCGAGCTGAAAGACGCCGGACTGGTGCAAACCGATGTCGAACTGGTTCAGCTATCGTTCAACAGCTACGACGATGTCGCCCGTCGCGAATGGGTCGATACCGGTACCTGGATGAACTTAAAAACGGGAGCGATCCAGCTCACCCAGAACTTTCGCCCCTATTCCGCCGCGAAGTACATCAAGGAAGAAGACAGCTTCTTTCAGGTCGCTCAGGTCGGCGAACTTTGCGTATACCCAGGCGATGAGAACCCGCGCGTTCGCTGGGAAACGATGACGATGCGCCCCTTAGCCGCAGGGGATTTCCCCAAGATCCAAAGCTTCGGCCATGCCAGCTTTGCCGAAGTGATCAAGAAGGTGAAGACGCAACTGAAGTCCCCGCTCGCCGATCGCCTTCCAGTCTATGCCCTCAATTATCAGCAGATCGGTCAGGTAGGCGACAAGCTGGTGGCTGTTGATGCCAAGGGAGAACGCCTGGTGTTGACCGAACAAGGTTTGGACGAAGAGCCCAATACTTGCAATCTGCTGCCGATGCTTCCGCTTCCTTTGCTTCAGCAGCAAACGCTGATCGCTCGCTTCCGTCATGACCTGGATACCCGCAAGCTCGAGATCAAGCCTCTATCGATCGTCAGCCGCGACGCTATTCATCGCTTGACATACTAACTTCGTTTTCCGCATTGGTTTGTAGGAGTCCAACCGATGAGTATCGCCGTTCTCGGCCAGGTCTATGACGAAGTCCGACGCCTATCCATCGCCGGAAGTAGCGTCGCTAGTGGTGACTTCCGACTGCAGAAATTGATTGCTCCGCTTGAGAAGTCAGGCGAGAAGGCTCCGGTCTTCAAGAAGGTTGCCGAGGCGGTCACGCGGTTGGTCGAAAGCACCGAGAAGAGTTCCGCCGAAGCGCTGCTCGACCTCAGCACATTAGTCAACGCGATCCTTTACACGCAAGGTCAAACGGGTCTGGAAGGCGAGCTTGCGCCCGTGACCCAAGTCGGCACCGGCATCCTGCCAAAGAGGACGCCATCGAGCATCTTGAAAACGCTAAACATTGCTCTCACGCAAGCAGGCTCGGGTCGGTTGGAGGTAATCCAAGAGTCGCTCCGTCGCGAACCCTTCCCAGATCCTCGCTTGCTGGAATCAGCGATCGACGCCCTCGATGGCACTTACCACGAAGTGAGCGATCTGGTCGAAGAGAAGATTCTGCCGCAATATGGCATGGCGATCATTCCGCTTCTGCGCGAGAAATACGACCTGAAAGGCAAGGCAGCCGATGCCCGTCGACTGTCGGTCTTGCATCGCGTCGATCCCGAGGGCACCAAGCCCCTGATTCACGAGGCGCTGGAAGATGGCTCCAAAGAAGTCAAGATCGAGGCGATCTCCAAGCTACGTGAGCCGACCGATCTTCCCTTCCTGATCGAACAGTCCAAGGCCAAGGCTGCCGCTGTCCGTGACGCCGCTTTCACGGCACTTGCGGAGATCGAGAGCCCCGAAGCGGCCGAGGTCATCGTCCAAGGCCTGACGGGCAAAGCGTCGCTGAACCATGTCCGTGGCGGGCTGACCAGTCGCCATCCGCACGTGCTGGAAACGATCATCTCCGAGATTCGTAAGTCAAGTAATAAGATCACCACGGCATCTCCGGCCGACCGCAAGTCAAAGCCGCATGTCAACGAGTGCGAGCGACTATGCGGTTTGATTGATGCATTGGCCGAGCGCACGGATCCCCAGACGGAATCGCTACTACTCGAACTTTTCGGTCACCGTGACCAAATTACGAAGGCAGAAAGCAAAGACACCGTCTATCGCAGCGAGCCGAAGATCTTGCAGAGGATGAATGAATGCACCGACAAGACCCGTGAACTGTTGATTCAGGAACATGAAAGCCTCGATGAAACAGGCCTCAAACTGGCTGTAATGGCGGCGATGCAGGTCGACAATCCAAAGCGATTCTACGACTTGTTTCATGGCTACATCGAGAACGGCAAGTCCGCTTCCACTAAGAAGCGCGATGCTCGTAACAAAGCGGACTTAATCGCTACCACCATTCGCAACCACGTCGAATATGGGCATCGCTATTGGCATACTGATCGTACCTCCGAGCATCAAGTGGCCGCGCGTCGCGATGCGATCGACCCGCGTTGGCTCGATCTCGCGATCAAGCACGACGAGATGGTGCTTCTGATTCCACTGGCCCGCCCCGGACATAAGAAATCGCACGATCGCCTTGCGGCCGAGATGAAGAAGATGCTAAAGGCAGCCAAGCGTCCTGACTATCAGATCGGCGACGTCTTGTCGGCCGTATTGCGATCGGATCACCCGCAGAAGGTTGACCTGGTGATCGAAACAATTCACGCGATGGTCAAGTGGGGCCACGCCTACTACTTCTACATGATCTCGGATCTGATCCCGCGATTGCCGAAGTCGGAGGCCCCTCGCTTCGAAGCGCTGTTGGCCGAACTACCTGACGTGATGGCGGACCGCCTGATTCAAAGCATCGCGGAACTCAAAAACAAATCCGAAGCGAGCTAAGTGGCTCATCGGCTTCGACCTCAACGCATTTACCGAACTCATCCAGACGCAAGGACCCGCCCATGGCGAAAAAGTCACCGGCGAAAGCAGCACCTCCTTCCGATTCCAACAGCGACCTTCGGGCCCCGGCCGAGCAGATGTATGCCGAGGAAATCGAAACGCTCATCCAGGAAGACAAATACGACAAGCCGCCCGGCTGGAAGATGTCGGCCCGCGCGGTGCATACGTACATCTGCGGCGGCAAGGCCGGCAAGCTGACCATCACGCCTAAATACATTGGGCACAATCGCCTGGTCGAGATCGCGATCGCCACGCTCGTTACCGATCGTGCATTGCTCTTAATCGGCGAACCAGGGACCGCGAAGAGCTGGCTATCGGAACACCTGGCCGCCGCGATCAATGGCGACTCGACCAAGGTGGTTCAAGGCACCGCAGGTACTACCGAAGAACAGGTCCGCTATACCTGGAATTACGCCATGCTGATCGCGCATGGTCCCAGCCGCGAGGCGTTGATCAAAAGTCCGATCTTCCGCGCCATGGAATCAGGCACGCTTGCCCGGTTCGAGGAAATCACCCGTTGTGCGTCCGAAGTTCAAGACGCCATGATCTCGCTCCTTTCCGAAAAGCGGCTCTCGGTTCCGGAGCTGGCGGTCGAAGTCCCGGCCCAAAAGGGCTTTTCGATCATCGCTACCGCCAATACCCGCGACCGCGGCGTGAACGATATGTCGGCAGCCCTCAAACGGCGATTCAATATCATCGTGCTGCCTACACCAAGTTCGATTGAAACCGAGATTGAGATCGTCGGGAAGCGGGTTCAAGAGCTGGCCTCGAATCTGGCGTTGAAGTCAGAACTCCCCGCCGCAGACGCCATCGAACAGGTCGTCACCATCTTCCGAGAACTACGCAGCGGCCAGACGCTCGATGGCAAGAACAAACTGAAGTCGCCATCGGGTGTCCTTTCCACGGCTGAGGCCATTTCCGTGCTGGCCAATAGCATGGCTTTGGCCGCCAGCTTTGGTACCGGGACTGTTTCGGCCGAAGACGTCGCCGCAGGCTTGCAAGGAGCGGTGGTCAAAGATGAAGAGAAAGATCGCATCGCCTGGCAAGAGTATTTGAGCAATGTTCTGAAGAAGCGAGGCACGACCTGGCGTCCGCTGTACAACGCCTGTTCGGAGCACAACGCGTGAGTTGGAAGATCCACGTCTTCGGCGTGCGTCATCTCTCTCCGATGGGAGCGTGGCAGCTACGTCATTACCTTGACGAGATCCGACCTGATGTCGTCCTGGTGGAAGGTATCGACGACGCGACTCCGCTGATCGAAGACATGACGCGCAAGAACACGCGTCCTCCGATTGCGATCCTTTCGTATACCGATTCACTACCGGTCCGGACGATTGTGACGCCTTTTGCCCGTTACAGCCCGGAGTATCAAGCGATCTTGTGGGCAAAGGAGAATGGCGCGGAGGCTCAGTTTTTCGATCTCCCATCGGAATGCTTTCTCGGACTGCTCGATGCCGAGTACGACCTGCGTGACAAAGAACGCCGCGAGGCCCTCGAAAAGGAACCGGAAGAATCCGAAACGCCGGAGCCAGTCGATCTTGCCGAGCCAGAGCCCAAGCTTTCCCTCTACCAACAAGTTGCCCAACAAGCAGGCGAAAGCGATTTCGACACTTATTGGGAACGCTACTTCGAGCACAACTCGGCCCAGGGAAGCTACCAAGGATCTTCGTTCGAGTTCGGTCAGGCCGTCCGTGAACTAGAAGAAGACCAACCGCGTTGGCGGGCCGAGAACCTCGTTCGTGAAGCGTACATGCGGCGGCGCATTGAAGAAACGATCGCGGACGGAACGCCTCCGGAAAAGATCGTTGCGGTGGTAGGGGCTTTTCACGCTCCGGTCCTACATGGCGACTTGCCCGCCATGACCGACGACGAACTGGCATCGCTGCGTCGGCGGTCAAGCAAGTTGACCTTGATGCCTTACTCCTATTTCAAGCTCTCTTCCCAATCAGGCTATGGGGCTGGTAACCGAGCCCCAGCTTACTTCGAGCTGCTCTGGAGTTCGCTGAACGAAGGGAACGTCCGGGGACTTTCGCATCGCTACCTATCCCAGGTCGCAACGCATTTGCGTGCCGGCGGAACGCATCGCGCGACGGCCGAGGTGATCGAAGGGGTTCGCCTGGCAGAAACGTTGTCCGCTTTGTACGAAGGTCAGGCGCCGACTCTTTCCGACCTGCGAGACGCGGCCGTCACCTTGCTGGGTCATGGTGAACTGGTCACGGTCAAAGATGCCTTGGTTCGCGTCGATGTCGGCACCGAGATTGGCGAGTTACCAGAAGGAGTCAGCCAAACGTCGATTCAGGCGGACTTCGAGCGGGAACTGAAACGGTTGAAGCTCAACAAGTACAAGACGGCGGTCCCTCAGCCGCTGGAACTCGACCTACGCGAGAATCGCCAGGTCAGCAGCGAAGAAGCGGCGTTCCTCGATTTGAACCGCTCGTCGCTGCTACATCGCTTGCTGATGCTGGATATTCCATTCGCCTCGCTACAACCAAGTCGACAGTCGGCGACTACCTGGTCCGAAAAGTGGGAGATTCAGTGGACGCCCGAAAGCGAAATCGCCTTGGTCGAAGCCGTGCTCGAAGGGGAGACGATTCTGCTGGCGACCGCCTTCCGCTTCAACACGCTGCTCGATCGCTGCACGACAATCGCCCACGCCGCCGTCCTGGTCAACAAAGCTTGCCAGTGCGGCATGATGGAAGCGATGGATCAGGCCCGCCGTCGCTTGCAGGAACTGGCCGCCGGGACGTCCGATCTTGTGGCGTTGGCCCGAGCCATGTACGAACTGTCGCTGGTCGTTCGCTACGGTAGCGTTCGTCAATTCGATCCGCAGCCGCTGATCCCATTGATCGAAGAGCTGTTCGTTCAAGCGTCACTGGCGCTGTTTGCTTCGTGCGGATGCGACGATTCCGCGGCGGTCGAAGTGCGGCACGCAATCGACTTGATCAATCAGGTCTCGCTCGAGTTTTCCGAGCACGTCGACGAAGCGATGTGGGTCGACAAGCTGCGGTTGCTTTCAGATGCCGACGATCGAAACCCGCAACTTTCGGGATATGCCTGCGCGATCTTGCTGGAACGTGGCCTGATTCCGAATGAAGCCCTTTCGCGGGAAGTGTCGCGGCGGCTATCGCCCGGCGTTCCTTCCGACCTGGGGGCTGGCTGGTTTGAAGGTCTCGCTCAGCGGAATCGCTACGCGCTATTGGCACGACAAGCCTTGTGGGAACAATTGGCCGAATACGTTACGTCACTGGACAACGACCAATTTGTCCGCGCGTTGGTCTTTCTGCGCAGGGCTTTCTGCACGTTCCTTCCGCGCGAACGACGCCAGATTTGCGAGAACCTGGGGGAGCACTGGGGCTTGAATAAAGATCAAGCGGCCGAACTGCTCGAGGCACCTCTTTCGGAAGAAGAGGAAGCCAAGCTCGATGAACTGAACGATTTCGATTTCGACGACCTGTAAAGAGCGAACTGACTATGGATGCCGAACAACTCGCTCGCTGGCGACTGATCCTGGGTGCTGCCTCGCAAGAGACGCTGGGCAACATGGGTGGTGGCTGCACGCTTTCTTCGACACAGATGGAAATGGATGCGGCTCTGGCCGAGATCTATGGCGGTGGTTGCGAAGAACTTTCACAGGATGAGTGGGCCGAAGGGGACAAGTCGAGTATGCCTTCGAGCATCAAAGGGCGTGTCACACCGAAGGTGGCCAAGTGGCTCGATCAGGTTCGCACCTTCTTTCCAACCGATGTCGTCACGCTAATCCAGCACGATGCGATCGAGCGACGTGGCATGAAAGAGCTGCTCTTCGAGCCAGAGATCTTGTCGAAAGTAGAACCATCGCTCGATCTGGCTAGCACCGTTCTGCAGCTCAAGAACCTGGTCCCGGAAAAAGCCAAGGACGCGGCACGCGAGCTGGTGCGTACTGTCGTGGAAGATATCCGCAAGCGACTGGAACAACGCTTCGTGCAAGCCGTTCGCGGGGCCTTGAATCGCAATCGCCACTCGCCGTTTCGTAGCTTGCCGAATCTCGACTGGCCGCGGACAATCCGCCAAAACATCAAGAACTACAACCCAACCGTCAAGACGATCATTCCTGAGCAGATCTCGTTCTTCAGTCGCCAGCAGCGGCAGAATGACTGGAACATTATCATCGCGATGGACCAGTCGGGCTCGATGCACTCGTCGCTGATTTTTGGAGGCATCATGGGAGCCATTCTGGCTAGTATGCCGGCGGTCGAGACCCACGTGGTCGCATTCAATCACGAGGAAGTGGTCGACTTGACCGAGCATTGTCACGATCCGGTCGACCTGCTGTTTGGTGTACAGCTTAGTGGTGCCGAAGATTACTGGATGGCGACATCGTACTGCGAGCGTTTCATGCATACGCCTGACAAAACGCTGTATATCGTCCTGGGCGATCTGTACGACACCAGCCCCAACGAGAACCGTTTCGTGCGGAAGATGGAAGCGATGCTGGAAGGTGGTTTGCACGCGATCGGCCTGCTGGCGATTTCTGACCATGGTAAACCGTCGTTCAACGAAAACCTGGCCAACAAGTTGGCCAAGCTGGGGATGCCTTGTTTTGCCTGCACACCGAACCGATTGCCCGACATGCTGGAAGCAGTCTTGCGGCACCAAGACCTCCATAAGTTCGCCGAGACTGCCGCGACGAAGGAATAATAGGACCTTTGCGGCGACTTTCACGCGGAAAGAATCTCACCAATCCCTTTCCGGCGTCATGGTTCCCCCTAAAATAGAAGTGTTAGCCCTGGCCTTTCCCCATTCGGCTGTTGGCTTTCCGCCTCAAACCCCACAACCTCATGCCGCTTCCTGGGACGCGCCTCTGCCCAGGGAAGGACGTATTGGCTTATGCCCCCATCGATACGGATCCTTCTGATTGAAGATTCTTCCGACGAAGCTGGTCAGATCCAGCGGTTTCTCCACGAGACGGAAGAACAATTCGCGCTCGCCCATGTCGAGCGACTCGAGGATGGTCTGTCTCATCTGCGGCAAGGGGAAGTCGATGTTGTGCTGCTCGATCTCGATCTGCCCGATAGCGCCGGGGTCGCTACAATCCAGTCGGTTCACAGCCAGTTCCCTCGTGTTCCAATGGTGGTGCTTGCGAACCGTTCCGACCGGGAACTTGCTTCGCGGGCGATCCAGGAAGGTGCCCAGGACTGCCTCCCCAAGGAACAAATCGATTCCGGATCACTGACGCGATCGATCCGTTACGCCATCGAGCGAACGCACCGGCAGTTGGCCGAGTCGACCCTCGAAAACTCCGAAGCACGCTATCGTGGGCTGGTCGATACGCTGCCGGTATGCGTATTGCAAAAAGATCTCGACGGCCGGTTCATCTTCGCCAACCAGGCCTACAGCGAGTTCACCGGGCACGTCGTCGCCGATATCCTCGGCAAAACGGACTTCGATCTTTCGCCCCACGATGTCGCCGAGAAGTTTCGCGACGATGATCGCAAAGTCGCCGCGTCTGGTCAGCAGTTTCGCGACATTGAAGAGAACACCACCGATGGCCATACGACCTGGGTCGAGGTCATCAAGTCCCCCATTCGCGACGCCCAGGGAACCATTGTCGGCACCCAGGCAATCTTCTGGGACGTGACCCAGCGTCAGATGGCAATCGAAACCTTGCGCAACGCTAAGGAAGCCGCCGAAGAGGCGAACCGGGCCAAGAGCGAATTTCTGGCGAACATGAGCCACGAGATCCGTACGCCGCTTAACGCTGTGATCGGCATGGCCGAACTGCTTCTCGATACGTCACTCACCCAGACGCAGCGTGACTATCTGAAGATGGTCCACGAGTCGGGCGAGTCGCTTCTGTCGGTCATCAACGACATCCTCGACTTCTCGAAGATCGAAGCCGGCAAGCTCGATTTGATCTCGAAGCCGTTCGACATTCGCGAAACGGTTGGCGACATGATGAAGCCGCTCGGGATACGGGCCGGCAGCAATGGCCTGGAATTGACCTGCCATTTTGCCCCAGAAGTTCCAGCGGTGATCGAGGGAGACTCACATCGATTACGTCAGATTGTGGTGAACCTGGTTGGCAACGCGATCAAGTTCACCGAACAGGGCGAAATCGACTTCGACGTCTCGGTCGAATCGACCGATGGCGATAACGTGTTGCTCCACTTCCAGGTTCGCGATACCGGCATCGGCGTACCGGAAGACAAGCTGAGCACAATTTTCGAGGCATTCGAACAAGCCGATTCCGGATCGACGCGGCACTATGGCGGTACCGGTCTGGGACTGGCAATCTGTGCTCGACTCGTCGATCTGATGCGCGGCGAAATCTGGGTCGAGAGTGAAGTTGGCACGGGAAGCACATTCCACTTTAAAGCTCCCTTCCCGATCAATCGCGTTAGCCCGATTGGCCAGCCGCGATCGGCGGCCCGTATCCAAGGCACGCATGTGCTGATCGTCGACGACAACGCCACCAATCGAACCATCCTCGACGAAATCGTGCGCAGCTGGGGAATGCGGGCCCAGTCGGCCGCTAACGCGGACCAGGGTCTGACCATGCTGAAGGAAGCCAAGTCAATCAACGATCCCTACGCGATCCTGTTGACCGATGTCGAAATGCCAGGACGGGATGGGCTCGATCTGATTACCTCGATGCGGGCGATCCCCAGTTTGGAGAAAACGCTGGCGATCGTGCTCAGCTCCTCCGATCGACCTTCGACGCGTGGCCGCGGCGAAAACCTCGACATCAGTGCCTTCCTGATGAAACCGGTGAAACAGTCCGAACTGTTCGACGCGATCATTGTCGCTTTGGGCGTCGCCGCGCCCGAGGACGATCACGAAGGATCGACCGCGAGTCGACTGCCACGGATTCGTCCGTTGAATGTGCTGCTGGCCGAAGACAACCGAGCCAATCAAAGGCTGGCCATCGCGCTGCTGGAAAAATGGGGGCATACGGTCACCCTTGCTACCACCGGCAAAGAAGCGGTCCAGATGTGGGAAGCCAATACGTACGACTTGATCGTGATGGATGTACAAATGCCTGAAATGGACGGCCTTCAGGCGACGCAGACTATCCGCCAGCACGAACAACGTCGGGGGGGACACATTCCGATCATCGCGATGACTGCTCATGCGCTTTCGGGCGATCGTGAAAAATGCCTTGCCGCCGGAATGGATGGCTACACTTCGAAGCCGCTCCGAATCCAGGAACTGCACGACGCTATTTCGCAGTTCTTTGCGTCTTCAGAGCCAGCCGCGGTGTCGCCGCCCGCCGTCACAAGGCCGAGTTCGATGGATTGGTCGCATGCACTTCGGGCTTGCGATGGCGACAAAGACCTGTTATTCGACCTGTTGCATCTGTTTTTGGAAGAAACGCCAGAACTGCTCAGTCAGCTCGACGAGGCGATCGCCGGCAGGCAAAAGGACTCGATCTATCGAGCAGCCCATACAATTGTGGGCTCGCTGCGGATTATCGGGCCGACCGAAGCAGGCCAGATTGCAGTCGAGATCGAGAAACGTGCCCGTAGCGAAAGCATCGATGGAGTCGAAAAGCTTTCGGAAGACTTGCGAGGCAGCCTGGATCAACTGCTATCATTGGCTGCCAACGTCGTTGAGGGCCGCGAGACGTTACCCTAAACCGCTACTCTAGGGGGATTCATGCGGCTGAATACGCATGTGTGCCAGTTATGACTGTTCCGCAATCTGTGCGGCCCCAAATTCATGATCCAGTTTCGCGAATGGGAATAAGATTCGCATAGATTGGGATCTACATTTCCTGGACGTGTTACAACCGTGAGGAACACGGAGACACGCTAGATTAGCGCGCACGATTAGCATCTTTTGTGGGCATCCCACGGGGACCCGCAGAATAAGACGGGAGAAGTATGCCAGAAGCGGAATGGGAACGGTTGTCCTCGGAAGCCCAGAGGGAAAAGGGTGCCAACTGGAGGCGTTGGGGACCCTACCTGGCGGAGCGTCAGTGGGGCACCGTTCGTGAGAGCACGGCCGAAAGCGATCCATGGTTGAATTTCACCCACGAGGAAGCCACTTGGCGAACCTATCGATGGGGCGAAGACGGCCTGTTGGGCATTTGCGACCGCCAGTGTCGCCTCTGCTTTGGGCTGGCCCTATGGAACGAGAACGACCCGATCTTGAAGGAACGTTTATTTGGGCTGACCGGTCCGGAAGGGAACCACGGGGAAGACGTCAAGGAAGCGTATTACTACCTCGATTCGACTCCCACGCATTCGTACATGCGGGCCCTGTATAAGTACCCCCAAGCCGAGTTCCCCTACCAGCATCTTCGCGAAGAGAACGCCCGTCGATCGCGCCAAGAGCCGGAGTACGAACTGACCGATACCGGCATCTTCGACGAGAAGCGCTACTTCGACGTCCAAGCGGAGTACGCCAAAGCGACCGCTGAAGATGTCCTCATCCGCATCACCATCTCGAACCGTGGACCGGAAGACGCCCCGCTGCATTTGCTACCCACCTGGTGGTTCCGCAATACGTGGGCCTGGGGACCAACTCTCGAGAAGCCCGAAAAGAAACCATCCCTCACCCAAATCGGTCCGGACGAAGTTCACGTCAAGCACGAGACCCTCGGCCAATACCGCATCTACGTCGATGCCGGCCCCGATGGCGAGCAGCCGACCTGGATGTTCACTGAAAACGAAACGAACACCTGGCGGTTTGAGGATCCCAACAGTCGTCGCCCTTCCTGCAAAGATGCCTTCCACCTGTCTGTGGTTGAAGAAGTCGATGGAGTCGTCAATCCAACACCATCCGGCACCAAGGCCGCTCCGCACTTCAAGTGTGTTGTGCCGGCAGGTCAATCGGTCCAGTTCCGCTTGCGTTTGGCTCCGATCGACGATCTGCCGGTGCAGCCATTCGGTGCCAGTTTCGACGACGCCTTCGATCAACGGATCGACGAAGCCAACCGCTACGCCAAGTCGCGTGTCGCACCAGGGCTTTCGGTCGAAGAACAAATGATCCTCCGTCAGGCCGACGCCGGCTTGCTGTGGACCAAGCAGTTCTATCACTACGTGATCCCGCGCTGGCTCGAAAACAAGAACAATCCCAAGAAGGACCAGGGCCATCCGATGCCAGGGCAGCCAAGCCCTCGTAACGCGGACTGGGGTCACTTGTACAACCGCAACATCATCTCGATGCCGGACAAGTGGGAATATCCTTGGTATGCGGCCTGGGATTCGGCGTTCCATTTGATTCCGTTCGCCAAGATCGATCCGTTCTTCGCCAAGGATCAGGCCATTCTCTTCCTGCGAGAATGGTACATGCATCCCAACGGGCAACTGCCGGCTTACGAATGGAACTTCAGCGACGTCAATCCGCCGGTACACGCTTGGGCCTGCTGGCGGGTCTATCAGATGACCGCCGCCGAAGGAAAGCCGGACCGCGTCTTCCTGGAACGTGTATTCCAGAAGTTGCTGTTGAACTTCACCTGGTGGGTTAACCGAAAAGACATCCGCGGCAAGCACGTCTTTAGCGGTGGCTTCCTCGGTCTCGATAACATCGGAATCTTCGACCGCTCGAAACCGCTGCCGACAGGTGGCCACCTCGAGCAAGCCGACGGTACGGCCTGGATGGCGTATTTCTGCAGCAGCATGCTGTCGATCGCCTTCGAGCTGGCCGATGGCAACCCTGCCTACGAAGACATGGCGTCGAAGTTCTTCGAGCATTACGTCTCGATCGCGGAAGCGATGAACTCGCTCGACGGTACCGGTCTGTGGGACGAAGAAGATGGCTTCTACTACGATCACTTGCACCTCAACGGCCGCAGCATTCCGCTGAAGATTCGCTCGATCGTCGGGCTGATTCCTTTGCTGACGGTCGACGTGCTATTCGATCGGACAATGGAGAAGCTGCCTGAGTTCCGCAAGCGTATGGAATGGTTCCTGAAGTTCCGTCCGGAACTGGCCAAGTTCATGACCTACATGGAACACGAACCGAACGGCTCGGACGAAGGTCGCCGCCTGCTTGCGATCCCAACCAAGGAACGCTTGCTGCGAATGCTGCGTTATCTTTTGGACGAGGACGAATTCCTCTCGGCGTATGGAATTCGCTCGCTGTCGAAATACCACGAGCAGCATCCGTTTGAATACGAACTCAACGGCGAGAAGCTGTGCGTCCAGTATCAGCCAGCCGAATCAGACAGCGGTCTGTTCGGGGGCAACTCGAACTGGCGTGGTCCGATCTGGTTCCCACTGAACTACTTGATCATCGAAGCACTCGAACGATATCACCAGTTCTATGGCAACACGATGCGTGTCGAATGTCCTGCTCGTTCAGGCAAGTACATGAATCTGCAAGAGGTCGCCGACGAAATCCGGAAGCGTCTGTCAAAGTTGTTCCTGGCCAATGCCGAAGGGGATCGACCGAGCTACTGCCGCAGCGATGTCCTGCTGAGCGATCCGAACTGGCGTGATCTGGTGCTGTTCTACGAGTACTTCGATGCGGAAACGGGCAAGGGTCTCGGAGCGAGCCACCAGACCGGTTGGACCGCACTGATTTCGCCGATCCTCGATACGCTCGCCACGCGGCGTCATCACAAGAAGACACCGCAGCAGCCAGTCGAACAGCCGATGCCGACCGAAGAACACGTTTGAATTTCGTAGTCAGCATCTGAAACACCTTACGGGGCAGGCCTTTGGTCTGCCTCGTTTTTTTGTGGACATCGATGATACGCTTTCCCACTGCATTCCGCCGAATCTAGTCGCCGGTCAGGTGGGAAGGAAGAGGCGATCAACGATCCCAATTTCACGATCACGACAGTCCACTTGGCCAGCGTCAGTCGCGTCCGCATCAGCTCGACCATCTCGGCATCTCTCCGCATTGGTTTCCATCGTCGTCTCTCTCGCGAACCCGCTACTGCGCCGACTGCTATACCAGAGACCTCAAAACGTTTTGCATTGCCCGAATTGCGAGAGTAGATTGAACCCCACCTGCCTCAAGCCTTTCCCTTTCCGAGCCACGCCATGCGAAACTGGATCAGGTTCTTTCTGCCGTCGCTTTGCCTCGCCTTCGTTTCGATCGCTGCCGCGGCACCGGCTGAGTTGACTCGGCCCCTGCCTGATACTTTTCCAGACTTGTACGCTTGGCGAGATACCTGCAACGTTTACGTCTGGAAACATCAGGACGAGGCTCTGCTGATCAACATTGCCGATGGCTCCGTCGTCGATCATTTGCCGAAGATTGGCGTGAAGAAGGTGACCTGTCTGCTGCTGAACAATCACCATCGCGAAAACCTGCAAGGGATCGGGCGGCTCGATCTGGAGACGGTTCAGATCGTCGCCTCCACGATCGAAGCAGAGATCCTGGCTTCGCCGACCATATTCCGCAAATGGCAACCAAAACTCGGAGACCAGTATTCGGTCTACGGCGCTAGCTACGTTCGTCCACCCAATACACCGATCGAAGTCGATCAGGTTCAAGCAGCCGGGTCGAAGTTCACGTGGCACGACTTGACGTTCGACTGCCTTTCGACGCCAGGACATTCCCCTGGCGAGATGACCTACGTGATTCGCCAGCACGATCAAACCGTCGCTTTCAGTGGCGGGCTGATGCACGACGGTGCCAGGCTAACCAACTGGTTCGATTCGGAATGGGACTACGGCTTTGCCGCCGGCATTGACGCGCTGCTCACGTCAGTCGAACAGCTAGGCACTCGCAAGATCGACGTCGCTCTTCCAGTGCAAGGGCCCCCGATCCATAACGCTACGCAGCAGCTGGAAGCCTACCGTCAGCGATTGCAGACGTTTCGGGCCGAGTACGTTCGCGGCTATCCGGTCTTCGATAAAGATCCCGCCAAACGGGACCGGATCTCGGTTCCGACGAAGGTGCCCCATCTGAATCGAGTCACGCCCCACCTTTACAAGTTAAGTCACGATTTTCAGGGTCGCAATTTTGCGATGCTGATCTCCGACGAAGGACACGGGCTGATCCTCGACTGTGGGCTCTTTCCGGCCGAAGTTCTCGACGAAATCATCGTTGGGGCGCGGCAACACTTAGGCCTGAAAAAGATCGACGCCTTCTGGATCTCGCACATGCATGGCGATCACTTCCTGCTCGGGCCCATGCTGAAGGAGAAGTATGGGGCTAAGGCGTGGACGCTCGACAAGATCGTCGACCGCTGCGAGAATCCGTCCCGGTACGACTACGCGGCGCTGGTCAACACGTACGGTGATGGCTTCGACGGGATGAAGATCGACAAAGGCTTTCGCGCCGGCGAACGAATCGACTGGCAGGGCTATCAGATCCAGGTCGACTGGTTGCCGGGGCAAACCGAGTTTGGTTGTTGCCTGTGGCTCGATATTGATGGCAAACGCATTGCGTTCACCGGCGACAATCTCTTCGGCGATCCCACCGATGAAACCCAAACCGCCCACGACTGCGTCGTCTGCCGCAACAGTGCCATTCTGGAAGAAGGGCACATTCTAGGGAGCCAATATTTGCTCGACTTGAAACCCGACATCGTGATGGCTGCCCACTCGTACGTCATGCCGGAGCCGGAAGGCATCTTGCGACGATACCACACCTGGTCGAAGCAGATGGCACAACTCTACCGCGAGATGCTACCAGAAACGAACTACGAATACCTCTTCGATCCGTATTGGGTTTCGGCCTATCCGTATCGAGTCGACCTGAGCGATGGTCAGCCCCAGATGGTCGAGGTGACGGTCCGTAACTTTCGCGATTCCCCGCAACAACATCGCATTGAACTGGTTCTTCCGCCTGGCATCACGGCTAAGCCTACGGTGCTAAAGGGAACCGTTCTCCCTCGGAGCCGGCAAAAGTTTTCGATTGAACTGCAAGCCAGCGGCGAGCTTTCCCGGCCGGGGATTCAGATCATTCCGTTCGACATCGAACTCGACGGAGAGCACTACGGCCAATGGTTCGATTTCATCGCTCGAACTGAAAAGAGTTCGCCCGCAGAATGATCGGGCGGCAAGGGAACAGTGGCGCGAGGCGGATTCGCGTCGAGCCACTGTTCGATTTCCAAGACCTACGGTCGGGCTGAACCAGGGTCTTTGTAATCCAGCAGGAACTTTCGTCGTTCCTGGAAGAACTTCTTCAGCGACGCCCCCTGGTTTTCGCGACCAGATTCTTCGACCGAGGTCACTTGTTGGAAGCCTTCGAGCGAACCAAGCTTCCGCGTGTCGGTGACGACGTCCGCTTCAATCAACTTGGCGTGTTGCGTGATCACTGGCTCGATCTCGCCGGGGGCCATCGACTTTTCGGCGATCTCGCGGACGTACTCCAAATACTTCTTTCGCAGATTTGGCACCGCCAGAAGCTTGCTGCGAAGAGGCATCCGTGGATTATCGATCGACACGAGCGGATCGAGTTCGACACCGCCGTGGCCTGGGCCACCGGGGCCCCCCATGCCACCTCGCCCGCCAGGACCACCTGGGCCTCCACGGCGGAAACCTCGTTCATTCGGCTCACCACCCGGAGGGCCGAACCCTTGCGGTGGATTGTTGCCCGGCTGGGCCTGACCACGATTGCCTTCGCGATTTGGTGGACCTTGGAACCCGCCTGGTCCCATGCCTGGAGGTGGCCCTTCAGCGCCACCCCGTCCCATTCCCATCGGAGGTCCTTCACCGCCACGGCCCATGCCGCGCGGTGGACCGCCCGGCCCACCGGGTCCGCCTGGGCCACGGCCTACGCCGCGACCATCTGCGAACGCTTCGTTCATATCGTGAGGGATCAGGTGAAAGCGTTTGTCGCTATCGAGGAACAGGTAGTAGTCGCTCGCTCGCGTCCAGTAGCCATCGCTGTTGACCAAGGCCACGTCCAACGCGAGAAACTTCAGCGTTTCGTCGATGTCGAGCAGTGGCTCCAGTTCGCGTTCCAGCTTCTCAGGTGGGGTTTCTTCCAGCGTGCGGCACAGTCGAATGAGAGCCGCCCATGCCTTCTTGCCATCGTTCGACTTCATGTCGTAGCGGCGTTCGTACTCTTCAGTCGATTCCCCCATGTAACGCAGACCACCGTCACCATTGGGACTTCCGCTGACCTTCCAACGGGTCCCCTTCGAAGGATCGAAGTGTTCGGAAATGAAGGTCTTGTCGAACTGCTGGACGTTCGCATAGACGCCCCAGCTTTCGCCGTTGATGACCACGCGAACGTGATTCACCTTCGGAACAGGTATGTATTGACTGGCGATATGCGAGTAAAGCACCGTGCTGAGCAGCGATTCATCTCCGGCACAGTTGAGCAGGTTCAGCGTTTTGTATCCAAGGAGTTCCTGATCTTCGTCAGCCAAGTCTAGCTTGACGTTGAACGATCGCTTGTAGCCGGTCGGCACCATGAAGTACGAGGACATTCCACGAAATCGCATTCCGACGTTCGGATAGACCTTGCCATCCACCGTCAGCTTCGCAGGCACCTCGACATCGGTTCCGTGGAAGTCTTCCAACTCCTTTTCCCAGTCTTCGTTTTCGAACTCGAAGAAGAGGGTGCGTAAGGCGGTTGGCTCGTATAGCCCTGCATCGGAATAAGTTTTGACGTCTGCCGGAGCAAGCTGCGGGCCTGGGCTCGGGGCAGGTCGATTCCCACCTCCACGACGGCCACCGCCACCTTCCGATTTGGCCTCTTCGCGGGCTTTCGCGCGTTCTGCTTGATCGAGCCAACCGTTCTCGTCCAGGTCGAACTCTTTGACCAGCTTGCGATCTTCACGACCGCCCCCAAAACCAAAGCCTCCGCCAAAACCGCCGGGACCTCGGAATCCCCCTTGGCGACCACCTGGTCCGCCAGGTCCACCAGGACCTCCAAAACCAGGAGGTCCTTGGGCGACGGAAGTTGTTGTGAAAAGGGATACCAACAGGAGTAATCCCAGCGAAATGATCGAACGTTTCATAAGGTAAACTCTCGAGTCTTGATGGCGAAGGTGCAACTTCGTAGCAGCCTTGGCCGTTAAGCTTGATTCTCTGGATTCGGGCCGGATGGCTTCACCCAGATAGTGAGCGTGGCTTTGTTTTGTGGTAGATCAATCGTTTTGATTTCGACTTGAACGACATCCAGGCCCGTTCTCTGTCGTAGATCATTCAACAGCATTTCCCGATGGTCATCTCCCAACCATTCAAGGCGGTCGTACTCGATGCTGTACTTGGGAAGCTTGTCCTTCTTATTTCCCTTGCCGTTGCCGTTGCCGTTGGTGGCTTCCTTTTCGTTTCCGGCGTTGGGCTTCACCTTTTCCGGATCCGCCCCTACCAAGGTTTCCTTCAACAGCATCGAAGCAAAGATCACCGAGTTCACCACCGCGACTTCGGCGTAGCTGGTCTTCTTATTCGCCAAAGAGTTGATGACTGCGATCCCAATCACGATGAACAAGTAAGTCATCTCTTTGGGCCGAATCGAATCCGTTCGATACCGCAAGACGCCGAACACCGCGAACAGACCAAGCGCCAGTCCGAGGTCAAGTTCGAGCTTCTTCATCGTGAAGCAGATGAAAAACACCACGATGTTCAACATCACCGCCGTGAAGGCGAACTCTCGCTGCCGCTGACTGGGATAGATCCCAAACACAACAATCAGCGAAAGAAAAAACAGGTTGATCAAGAACCGGACCAGCAACTTGTACAGGTCAGTATCGAAGAGAGGGACTTCCAGGAATTCCATAAGCGCACGTAAAGGTCTGTTTCGGATCGAGTGATTCGACCGACGGAAATCGGCTGAAGACAGGCGATCGTCGTTCCACGTGGCGAGAAGATATGCCAGAAAGGCCAAGGGCTGGTGGATAACGAACCGCGATAGAATGTTAAACCTGCGTTAAGATCGCAAGTTCCGGCCAGCAGGAAAGAAAAGTCCGGTTTTTACCGTTGATTGTCTCAGACGCTCGATTGATGGACCACTAAACCCCCGCGCATTCTGTTACACGGTCCCCTGCCCGAAAAGGGTTCGTCACGCTGACCATTGGCTGAGGGGGACCGCGAAGTCAACGGAACGGGGACGTTGCTGGTTCCGTCTCGGAGCTAGCAATCAACCAGCTAGTCGGCCGCACTTCCTCTCCCGCATGCACAGGATCGTTCGAGACTCTTTACTGCCCCGCGCAACAAAAAACCGGACTGGCAATCACCAGACCGGTTTGATGTAAATTGAGGCTGTCAAACAGCTTAGAAGTAGCGGCAGAGGGACTCGAACCCCCGACACGCGGATTATGATTCCGCTGCTCTAACCAGCTGAGCTATGCCGCCTTAGGAACTCTAGAAGTTAATTTTTCCGGTCTAGTTCGTCAACGGGGGGCCGACCTCTTGCTAAACAAAGTTGTCGGTGGGGCGGCTTACCATTGGAAAATGCGGAATAGATCGACCGTTTGCTCCAGTCGCGCGGCCGTTTTGAGGAATTGATGGCCGGGCGTCATGCAGTTGGTTTCCTATTGTCGCGGCTGTCCGTAATAATGGAATGTTTCCCGCCGCGCTAATCCCTTTGCCTACTTCTCTTAGCACTCTATGGCATCTCGCAAGCAAAAACGCAAGCAGTCCCCTGCCCCTTCCCAAACGATGCCGCGCTGGATGCTGGCAGCCGGGGGTAGTCTTCTTCTGATCCTGGTTCTAGGATCGCTCGTCACCGCCGATTGGTACTACGCGATGCCTGCCGACACGAAGGTCACTTATGTGGGGGCGAATACCTGCATCAAGTGCCACGAGAAAGAACACGCCGAGTGGGCCGGGTCCGACCACGATCTGGCAATGGACCTGGCAACCGACGAAACAGTGTTGGCCGACTTCAACGACGCCGAACTTCCGCATCACGACCTGACGTCCAAGATGTTCCGTCGCGATGGCAAGTTCATGATCAATACCGAAGGCCCTGACGGCCAGATGCACGATTACGAGATCAAGTATGTCTTCGGTGTGCATCCGCTGCAGCAATACATGGTCGAAATGGAGCCACCGACGCCTGGTTCGCCTCCCGGTTCGATTGGTCGCGTGCAAGTCCTGCGCGAATCTTGGGACACGGTTCTGAAAAAGTGGTTCTATCTTTCGCCTCCGGATGTGAAAGAGAAGCTCGCCGTCGATGATCCGTTGCATTGGACCGGTCGCACACAGAACTGGAATCACTACTGTGCCGACTGCCACTCGACCAATCTGCAGAAGAACTTCGATCTGGCGACCAACAGTTATCACACGACCTTCACCGATATCGATGTCAACTGCGAGACCTGTCATGGTCCTGGCAGCGCTCACGTTGAACTGGCCAACGCGACCAGCTTGTTCTGGGATCGTAACCTTGGCTATGGTCTCCGCAAGCTGAAGGGGGATTCGACCGAAGCGCAACTTACCCAGGTCGAAACCTGCGGAACGTGTCATTCGCGTCGCCAGGTGATCTGCCCAAGCTATCAACTGGGAGATAACTTCTACGACCAGTTCAACAACGAACTGATCGCCCCGCAGACCTATTACTGCGACGGTCAGATCATGGAAGAAGACTATGTCTACGGCTCGTTCCTGCAGAGCAAGATGTTCCACAAAGGGATCCGCTGCACCGACTGCCACGATCCACACACAACCAAGCTGAAGTTCGAGGGCAACTTGCTGTGCACTTCGTGCCATCAGCATCCCGCCGGTAAGTACGATACGCCAGCCCATCATTTCCATAAGACCGGCTCGACAGGGACCTCGTGCGTCGAGTGTCACATGCCAGAGACGACTTATATGGAAGTCGACCCACGTCGCGATCACAGCATTCGTATTCCGCGTCCCGATCTGTCGGTTGAACTGGGAACGCCGAACGCTTGCACCAAGTGCCACCTCGACAAAGCCGACCTGCCGCGTGAAGAGCATCCCGATGTTACCCGTTACGATCAGTGGCTGGCCCTTGCTCGGGCCGGTGACGAAGACGTGAAGGCCGGCTTGGCGGGCGTGGATCGCTGGGCTTTAGATGCTGTGAACCAATGGTATGGCGACACGTCGAAGATCCCGAAAGAAGAACATTTCGCTCACAAGCTGGCCCGAGCCTGGAGCAACGAACCGACCGCCGGCGAAGGCCTGGTCGAGATGGTTCGTGATACGAAGCTGCCTGGGATCGTTCGTGCCAGTGGCATGATGTACCTGGCCAACTACCTGAATGAAGACTCGGTTCAAGCCGCCCTTCGTTTCATGTCGGATAAAGATCCTCAGGTCCGTATCGCAGCAATTGAAACGCTGCGCGACGTTCCGCCTCTTTCGCCGAACCTGCAAGCCAAGGTGCTCGATGCCTTGCTAATCCGGCTCAACGACGAGGATCGTTCGGTCCGTACCGCCGCGGCCTGGTCGCTGGCGAACGAGGATTCGCGGGCACTCGAACTTCGCGGCGAGAGCGAAGCATTCGTGAAAGCACTTTCCGAGGCAATGGATGCGATTAAGCGTGACAACGATCAACCTGCTTCGCATCTTTCGATGGGTGTGCTGTACGAGCGGATGGGTAAGATCCCGGAAGCGGAGAAGGCATATCGCACCGCGATTCGGCTCGATCCAGGATTTACCGGCCCACGATCAAATCTCGTGACATTGCTTCAGCAACGGCAAGATTCCGAAGAACAGCAAATGCGGCAACTGGTGATCCAAGGCCAGCGACCTGCCGCCGAAGCGATGGCGGAAGACCTTGGCAAACGAGCCGTAGAGATCGCCCGGCTTCGCATCGAGGAATTGAGGAACATCGAACGCGACGTCAGCCAGCAACCTAACTTCGCCCCGCTGCAGTATCAGTATGGCTCGGCATTGTACATGGCAGCGAAGCATACGTCCCCCGAGACAGCCGAACCGTTCTTCAACGATGCGTTTGATGCGTATAAGAAGGCGAAAGAGCTCGATCCGAACAATGCTCAGTACGCACTGATGTACGTTTTGATCTCACAGTACCTCGAACGCTGGGACGAAGCCGATCAGGCGATCGCCAACCTGACGGAGCTCGTTCCCAACAACCCAGAGTTCATGCAGTTGAAACGCGAAATCGATGCCCGCGTTTCGCCACGCCAACAACAACAGCGGCAACGCTAAGCAGGCTGCCGCTGATCTGAATGCGACGGATCCGCGAGAACTAGCTTCCGCCAGCCAGTCGCTGCTGAATGATCTCCGCGTGATGACGGACATGGCCGACCGAGCACCGTCCCAAGTTGCGGACGGTCCACTGGTATCCGGCCGCGGTCCCTTCCAGGTCGAGCGCACCTTCTGGAAGGGTGCGGAACAGTTCCATCGTCGACTGGCGAATCAGGTAGAGCTCTTGCAGAAGTTGGTGATACGGGCGGTCATTGAAGTTAGAGTTCGCCATGAACAAATCCTGGTCGAACCCTGGTAGCTCGGTCGTGTCACCCCGAGCGAAGCGGAGTGCGCGATACGAAAAGACCCGCTCGGTATCGCTCATGTGACCAATCACCTCTTTGATGGTCCACGCGTACGGCGGGTGAACGATGCTGGCCTCTTCTTCCGAGACAAGCTTGAGTCGCGGAAACTCTTCTTCGAATTGCCGGGCCAGCGTCTCGACGCAATCTGCTTCCGGGGCAAGGTCGAGATATCGCTGGAAAGGTGGAAGATCGGTCATCTTTTCCCCATATTTAGTAAGAGCTGGTTAATGGCAAACCACATCGATAAGAGCCGGTTGGCGGCCGGAATGTTCGTGAAACTTCCTTGATTCTCGTGCTATCTCCCGATTCCTCCAAATGGGTCATTATGGTAAATTGTCCTGCTTTAACGCAAAACGTGCGTCCACCAACTTACACTCCCTCATTCTGACGAGTCGGCTCCCTATGAAGGCGATTGCGGTTAAACCCGGGACACCTAACAGCGTTCACCTGCGTGACATTCCTGAACCCACCCTCGATCAGTTCCCCAACGGCAAGGGTGTGCTGGTGAAGGTTCTGAAGGTGGGCGTCGATGCCACGGACAAGGAAATCAACGAAGCCCTCTACGGCAACGCCCCTCCCGGGGACGACTTCATGGTGATCGGTCACGAATCGTTCGGCATTGTCGAAGCCGTCGGCGAGAACGTCACCCGCTTCAAGCCAGGCGACTACGTCACCGCGACGGTCCGTCGTCCCGGTAGCTCGATCTACGACAAGATCGGCACCTACGACATGACCAGCGAAGAAACCTACTACGAACGCGGTATCAACCTGCTGCATGGTTACCTGACCGAAAAGTTCGTCGACGAAGAAGACTACATCATCCGCGTGCCAGAAGGTCTGACCCACCTGCACGTGCTGATGGAACCAATGAGCTGTGCCGCCAAGGCCGTTCATCAGGCTTACGAAGTTCAGCGTCGTATGAAGGTCTGGAGCCCGAAGGTGGCCTGGGTCATGGGTGCCGGCCAGATCGGTCTGCTGACGACCCTGGCACTGCGTCTGCGTGGCCTTCAGGTTTGCACGATCGCCCGCTCGGCTGGTCCTCACCTGAAGTCGGAAATCGTCGAAGGCATGGAAGCAACCTACGTTGCCACCAAAGACACCGACCTCGACGAACTGGTCAAGAAGACGGGCCGCCCTGACATCATCGTCGACGCGACCGGTAGCAGCATCATCGCTTTCGAGAGCATGAAGTACCTCGGTCTGAACGGCGTGCTGGTCTTCACCAGTGTCACCGGCGACAGTGACAAGCACGAGTTGCCAACCTCGAAGATCAACCTGGAATGGGTTTTGGGCAACAAGCTGCTGTTGGGTAGCGTGAATGCCAATCGCGACCACTTCGAGATGGGTATCCGCGATCTCGCTTTGGGCGAAATGATGTACCCAGGCGTGACCGAAAAGATTCTGACCAACCCAGTCGACGGCCTGGAAAACTACGCCGAAATGATGCGACTGCTGGTCGAAGACAACTCGGCCTTGAAGGTCTACGTCAACGTCGCCTCCGAATAGTCGCGACCTGACCTCGTAAACTTTGGCAGGGTCCGCGGTGCGGCTCAGGAGTCTGGCGAAATCGAACATAAGATTTCGTTAGTCATCTGATCCTTACCGCGGACCCTCCTTATGCGCGGATGGATTTCCTGGTGTGCCCGATTTGCTAGAATGATTCCAGCGAGGGAAATCTCGGATGATCACCCTTTTGGCCCCACCCGAACAACAGGACGACCCGATATGAAAAAGCCATCCAGTGGCGGCGGCTGGCAAGCGATTCGGTACACGTTTCAAAAAGCGCGTGAAGCGGGCGGGTACTGGAAGTTCTGGAAAGCAATGCGGAGCAAGAATGCGTGCAAAACGTGTGCGCTCGGCATGGGTGGCCAGAAAGGGGGCATGGTCAACGAACGTGGCACCTTCCCCGAGGTTTGTAAGAAGTCAATGCAGGCCATGGCGGCCGACATGCAGGGCGCCATTCCAGCCGAGTTCTGGCAAACCTACAGCATCCCGCAATTGAAGAAGTTCACTCCCTACCAGATGGAGCATGCCGGCCGCTTGACCGAGCCAATGCTATGGGAGGCCGATACGCAGCACTATCGTCCGATCTCTTGGGACGAGGCACTTGGCCGCGTGATTGGCAAGCTGAAGCAACTTTCCGCCGACGAAACCTTCTGGTACTTCAGCGGCCGCAGCAGCATGGAGGCGGGCTTCCTACTGCAGTTGTTCGCTCGCTTGTACGGTACGAACAACGTCAACAATTGCAGTTACTATTGCCACCAGGCAAGCGGCGTCGGCCTGGCCACCACCGTCGGCAGCGGAACCGCCACGATTGTGCTCGAGGATGTCGAGCACGCCGACCTGGTCTTCGTGATCGGTGGCAACCCTGCCAGCAATCACCCACGATTGATGTCGACCTTGAAGCATGTCCGTCGTCGCGGCGGCGAAGTGATTGTGATCAATCCGGTGGTCGAAACGGGTCTGGTGAACTTTCGCATCCCGAGCGATCCGATCAGCATGCTGTTCGGTACCAAAATCGCCACGCTCTACGTTCAGCCCGACATCGGCGGCGACCTGGCACTGCTCTGCGGTATCGCCAAGCGCGTCCTCGAAGTGGGCGGGCAAGATCAGGACTTCCTCGATAACCATTGCGAAAACTCCGAAGCGTGGCTGGCCTACCTGCGAGATCTTTCTTGGGACGAAATCGAAACAAAGTCAGGCGTCGGCAAGCTGAAGATTGAAGACATCGCGCAGCGATACATCCAGGCCGAACGGGTCATCTTCAGTTGGACCATGGGCATAACGCATCATGCCCACGGCGTGAACAATGTGCAAGCGATCGCGGCATTGGCAGCCCTACGAGGCATGGTCGGCAAGCCGGGCTGCGGCCTGATGCCGATCCGTGGTCATTCCAACGTACAAGGCATTGGCTCGGTCGGTGTGACCCCAACGCTGAAGCAGGCGATATTCGACGGGCTGGAAAAAGAATACGGCGTGCAACTGCCAACGACGCCAGGGCTCGATACGCTTGGCTGCATGGAAGATGCCCACTCCGGCAAGTTGAAGATGGGCTTCTGCCTGGGGGGCAATCTGTATGGATCGAATCCTGACCTGGCGTTCGCGGCGGAATCCATTCAGCAGCTCGATACGATGGTGTACCTCAGTACGACGCTGAACACTGGTCATGCGCATGGCCTGGCGAAGGAAACGATCATCTTGCCAGTGCTTGCTCGCGATGAAGAGCCTTACCAGACGACTCAGGAATCGATGTTCAACTACGTTCGAATGTCGGAAGGTGGCCCACGTCGACTGGCTGGCCCGCGCGGCGAAGTCGACGTGATCGCTTCGCTTGCTCAAGGGGTTCTTGAAGACAGCACGCCGATCGACTGGCAATCGATGCAAGACACCAACAAGATCCGCGCTGCCCTGGCAAAGGTGGTTCCCGGCTTCGAAAAGATCGCCTCGATCGACAAGACCAAAGAAGAGTTTCAGATCGACGGACGAACGTTCCACACGCCCAAGTTCCCCACGCCAAGTGGCCGCTTGATTCTGCACACGCACGAGATCCCTGACTTGAAGGGGACCGGCGAAAATGAACTTCGCCTGATGACGGTGCGTAGTGAGGGTCAGTTCAATACGGTGGTTTACGAAGAGTATGACATCTATCGCGGGATCGACCGCCGTGATGTGATTGTGATGCATCCCGACGACTGCCAGCGTCTGGGAATTTCGGCCGGGCAGAAGGTGTCAATCCAATCGAACATCGGCAAGATCGATGGCTTCACTGTCCACGCCTTCCCTGACATCAAACCAGGCAACGCTCTGATGTATTATCCCGAAGCGAATACCTTGGTGTCCCGTACGGCCGACCCCCTATCGAAAACCCCCGCTTTTAAGGGCGTAGTCGTTACGGTTCGCCCCGTTTAGCCTTGAACTCCCCTCCCCAGTCCTGCCATCCCCATCACGACTGTGTTCCCTTCCTGGCGTGCCTTGTAAAATGAAGGTGCGCGGCCTGTTACTCGATCGAAATTGTTCCCACATGACCTGGAAAAAGGACGACCTGCTTTGCTTTCACTTGGGTGTAGCGATGCGAAAAATTTCGCGAATCTATACTGAAGGCTTGGCATCTTATGATGTAACTCCGGCGCAGTTGTTCATGCTGTCGTGCCTACATTCGTGCGACGGCCAAAAGCCGAGCGAACTGGCCGATCAGGTCCACCTGGATGCGAGCAGCATGACCGGTTTGCTGGATCGAACCGAGAAGGCGAAGCTGATTCGCCGCATGCGGGACCCGGCCGATCGTCGCGCCTTGCGGATCTATTTGACCGATCTCGGCTCGACGACAATCGAGGAGTTGAAACCGGTGATCGCCCAACTGCAAGAGCGGGTCCACCACACGTTTTTCGAGGGATACAACGACGAACAAATTGCGAGCTTCATGGAGATCCTTCGCAATGCGGGCCAGTCGTCTGACCGACCTCTTTGATTTGCTTCCCAGGAGCTTCTTTTCATGTCAATGATCGAACGCCTGCAACACCAGCTTCAAACAGCTCGTGGGTTTACTAGCCGCATTCTGGGCGACTTTCAAAAACCGGAAGACTGGGTCGCCCAGGTCTGCAACCAGAGCAATCACGCGCTATGGTTCATCGGGCACATGGCGACGACCGACAACTTCTTCATTTCGCTGCTGGCCCCAGAAAAGCAACTCGCGAAGGACGATTACCAAGAGATGTTCGGTCTCGGCTCGACCCCTTCGCCGAAGCTGGAAGATTACCCGCCGATTGAAGAGGTGCGTGCCTACATGGACGATCGTCGGCAGGTGCTGCTAGAGATTTTAGGCGGTCTCAGCGATGAGGATCTCAGCACGAAGACTCCTGACGGAACGCCTGATTTTCTGGCCGACTATGGGCAGGTCTTTGAAACGGCGATCTGGCACGAAGGGCTTCATAGCGGTCAGTTGACCATGGTCCGGCGTTCGCTCGGACATTCGCCCACGACGCCCCCCCCAGGCACGCAGCAAGGCGTTTAAGAGACCGCCGTCACCATCAATTTCTCGGCCGCTTCTAAACCGAGTGCGGTCACGCGGCCTTCGATGTCGATGGTCACGATGCCTGCTTCGGCGCGGCAGGAAATCAGCTTCGCTTCGCATCCCGGCTGAAGCGACTCTTCGCTGAGGTAGCGCAGGAAGTCCGAACTCTGCTCCATCACACGTACCAGGCGGAATGGCTTGCCGGGTTCCCACTGGGTGAGCTTCACCCCTTGCTCGGTGCGAATTTTACCGTCAGCAGTTGGGATTGGATCGCCATGCGGGTCGGACGATGGATAGCCCAGATATTGATCGATGCGATCGACCAGGAAGTCGCTGACGGCGTGCTCCATGTTCTCGGCCTCTTCGTGGACTTCGTCCCAGGCCAGATCGAGCGTGTGCACCAGAAACAATTCAATCAGCCGATGACGCCGCAAGACGCGCAAGGCAAGCTTTCGACCGCTGTCGGTCAGGCGAACCCCTTCGTACTTGGTATACGAGGCCAGACCCGTTTCGCTGAGGGTCTTCATCATGCTGGTGACGGTGCCGGGCGAGACTTCCAGGGCAGTCGATATCTCACCGGTCGACGCCGCTTTTTCCGGTGCCTGTAAAGAGATCTGATAGATCGCTTTAACGTAGTTCTCGATCGTCAAGCTAGGCATGAGGGAAGGCTCCGGATGGGTTGAGGCACCGGAATTTTAAACGGTTCCCCCCTAAGCGGCAATCTGACGTCGCTTCGTTTTGTCGGGCCCTGACGGAGCCGCGGTGGGTCTTCCCACGATTTCATGCTCGTGCAGAAAGTCGACTAGATTATCGATGTCGACCCACAGGTTCGACTCTTCCGTCACGATGTTCCCATCGATCGGCTTCGCCGCGTGCCAAAAGAACGAGTGCCCGCAGGCAGCAGCTAGTTCCGCGAAGCAATCGTAGGGACGGTAAGGCGTTCCCAGTTCAATGACCTTCGTCCCGGGAGGTGCGAAGACCATATTCGCCAGGCCGGCACCATGGGGTCCCATGATCACATCGGCCTGTTGGAACAGTTCGATCTGCTCGCGAACTGACATCGTTTCGAGGAAGTGTCGTTCGAATCCGAGTCGCTCGAGCTTTGGCATGAACTCGTCTTCGTTCAAACAGTTGCGCAGCTTCATGCGGCCTCGCGAAACATAGACCAACTTGCGAGGCTCTTGCTTCACCTTCGACCAGGGCAAGCTGGCAGCAGTCTCGAAAAGGAACTGCGTCTCTTCTTCGCGAACCGGATGCTGATCGTTGGGAACGCAGACCATGTCGGCTTGAACATGCGCATAGTAGCTTTCCGGGATGACTTTCTTCGTATCGACGCCGAAGAGAGCGAGCATCTCGCGATGGTATGGGCGGCTCATCGGGGCGTACAGCTTGTCGTAGGTGACGCCTGCCTTGGCGAACAAACGCAGCTTTGGAATCGCTTCGGTGAGGAAGTGAAAGTAGTTGTTGCTGGACCAGCCGAAGGAGATTACACCGAGGGTACCGGAAACCTTTCGCAGACGCGGCAGATAACCTTGATGCAAGTACTGCGGAATCGTTCCGTGATCGCTCATCCCAGGGAAACGAATCATGCCGAAATCGAGGAGATGACAATTGTCGTTGGTCATCACCGCGACGCCACGCGAAGCGACGCGGGCCTGCTTTAAGCTCGTCAGCGAGGCACCTGCCAGATTGCGCTGGACCGGGCCATAGAAATAGTTCCGGAAGGTATCGTGCTTTGCGCCGCTGGCCTGAGCCAGGACCGGCTCGATTTCTTCGATCGCTCCACCCATCGTTCGCGGTGGGCCGACCACTTCTCGGGCAGGCTCGAGATCTGCCACCGAACCACTAGCGCAATTCTTTTCCACCCACGACTTCGAAAGATCGAAGTGAGTTGGGGGTGGTGTCCCCACAAGACGATTCCAGGCAGTTCGAGTTCGACGGCGCAGCTCGTGCCGCGCGCGAATAAGCGACTTCACTTCCAGCATCCTCAAATGGCGATCAATCAATGGAGGCTGAAAGTATCGAAATTCTTTAGGAATGAGGCAATAGATATTATCTTGCCACCACCCCCACCCGGTGGGCGGGGTCGTTCCTAGTCGATGATGCCACGCTGTTGAAGCAGTTCGTAAATCTTATCGACACACTCGTCGATACCCAACTCGTGCGTTGGCAACACCAAATCGGCGTTTTCCGGGACTTCGTAGTCGTAACTAACGCCCGGGAAATTGGTGATCTCGCCGCTATCAGCCTTTTCGTAGATGCCCGAGTCATCACGCTTGCGGCAGACTTCGACTGGGGCCGAAAGGTAGACGGTCAGGAACTGGTCGGCACCGATCGCATCGGCGGCCTTCTGACGAACTTCGGCATTGGGTGCCAGGAAGGCTGCGATACACAGCACGCCCGAGTCGTTCAGCATGCGAGCGATCTCGCTGCCGCGACGCAGGTTCTCGCTCCGCTGCTCGGCGGTGTAGCCCAGATCTTTGCTGATACCACGACGAAGGTTCTGCCCGTCGAGAACGATGCTGGTCTTGCCTTCGTCGAACAAGCGACGCTCCAAGGCATAAGCGATCGTCGTTTTGCCGGCACCGGTCAAACCAGTCAGCAGCAACGTGGCTGGCTTCTGACCGAAGCGAGCGGCTCGTTCTTCCGCCGAGACATTCCCCTTCGACGACTGCAAGGTTTCGTCACCTTCGACGTCCCACAGTTCGTCCTGGTCGCTGGAATCGCGATCGATGATCATACCAGCACCGACCGTGCGGTTGGTCATGTAGTCGATCAGAATGAAAGCCCCGGTCGTCTTGTTCTTGGCGTATGCATCGTAGCAAACTGGTTGGTTCAGCTTGACCGAGCAGCGACCAATTTCGTTAAGCTTCAGGGCCGGCGAATCGGCACGATGCAGCGTGTTGACGTCGACGTTGTACCGTACGCGCGAAATGCTGCCGGTCATCGATTTGGTCGCGTGCTTGACGAAGTACTGCTTGCCTGGGACGAGCGGTTCTTCCGACATCCAGACGACCATCGCGTCGAACTGGCTGTCGACCTTCGGACGGTTGCCTGGGCGGACGATGATATCGCCGCGGCTGCAGTCGATTTCGTCCTCGAAGGTCAGCGTGAC
This sequence comes from Bremerella cremea, assembly GCF_039541315.1. GTDB lineage: Bacteria > Planctomycetota > Planctomycetia > Pirellulales > Pirellulaceae > Bremerella > Bremerella cremea. The sequence goes on from NZ_BAABFZ010000005.1 coordinate 326,786, forward strand.
CGACATGGGCGGGAAGGCTTCTTCGACATCGCCATCCATGGTGACAATGCGTTTGACCTTGCTGGTCTTCTTGGATGGCAACACCATCACTTCTTCACCGGGACGAATGGTTCCCGAAGCAACCGTTCCGCAGAAACCTCGAAAGTTCAGGTCTGGGCGATTCACCAACTGAACTGGGAAGCGGAAGTCTTGCAGGTTACGGTCAGAACCGATGTAGAGGTTCTCGAGCATGTGCATCAACGTGGCACCTTCGTACCACGGCATCTTCTCGCTCTTCTCGACCAGGTTGTCCCCCTTCAACGCTGAAAGCGGAAGGAAGTGGACGTCGTCGGCCGACATCTTGGCGGCGAAGTCGATGTAATCTTGCTTGATCTTCTCGTAGACTTCCTGGCTGTAATCGACCAGGTCCATCTTATTGATCGCGACCAAAATGTGACGGATGCCCAGCAGCGACGTGATGAAGCTGTGGCGTTTCGTCTGGGTCAGCACGCCATGTCGGGCGTCGATCAGAATGATCGCGAGGTCGGCGGTCGAAGCACCGGTCGCCATGTTTCGCGTGTACTGCTCGTGCCCGGGCGTATCCGCGACAATGAACTTGCGCTTGGCGGTCGAGAAGTATCGATAGGCCACGTCGATGGTGATGCCCTGTTCGCGTTCTTCTTTGAGACCGTCCATGAAAAGGGCCGGGTCAATCTCGCCCCCGACGGTACCGTGCGTGGCCGAGTCTTTCTCGATCGCAGCCAGCTGATCTTCGTAGGCCGCCTTCGATTCCATCAGCAGCTTGCCCAGCAGCGTGCTCTTACCGTCGTCGACGCTTCCGCACGTGATAAACCGCAGCAGTTCCTTCTTCTCGTGCTGGGCGAGATAGGCGTGAATGTCGGTGGCGATCAGGTCAGATTTGTGAGACATGGTTCTTCGTATTCAATGATTCGTGGAGAGGAAGGTCATCCAGTTCGCGGTTAGAAGTAGCCTTCTTCCTTCTTCTTCTGCATCGAGGCGCCCTGATCCTTGTCGATGGCGCGACCTTGACGTTCCGACGTCGTGGTGAGCAGCATCTCTTGGATGATATCGGGGAGCGTGACCGCTTCCGATTCGACCGCACCCGTCAACGGATAGCAGCCCAACGTGCGGAAGCGAACCATCTTCTCTTCCACTTTTTCGCCTGGCTCTAGCTGGATTCGATCGTCGTCGACCATGATCCACATGTCGTTGCGCCATACGACGGGACGTTTCGCCGAGTAGTACAGCGGAACAATCGGAATGTTCTCGAGGTGGATGTATTGCCAGACGTCCAGCTCGGTCCAGTTCGACAGAGGGAACACGCGGATGCTTTCCCCCTTGTTAACCTTGGTGTTGTACAGATTCCACAGCTCGGGACGCTGGTTCTTCGGATCCCAGCGGTGATTGCGGTCGCGGAACGAGAAGACACGTTCCTTCGCTCGCGACTTTTCTTCGTCACGGCGAGCACCCCCGAAAGCGGCGTCGAATTTGTATTTGTCCAAGGCCTGCTTCAGCGAAACCGTCTTCATCAAGTCGGTATGGCGAACGCTGTCCTCGAACGGGTCGATTCCCAGCTTCTTGCCCTCTTCGTTGATGTGCACGATCAGATCGAGCCCCAGTTCCTTGCGAGCGTAGTCTTCGCGGAACTGAATCATTTCCTTGAACTTCCACGTGGTGTCGACGTGCATCAAAGGAAATGGCGGCTTGGCAGGATAAAACGCCTTCATGGCCAAGTGGACCATGACCGACGAGTCTTTGCCAACCGAATACAACATCACTGGGTTCTCAAACTCGGCCGCAACTTCGCGGATGATATGGATGCTTTCTGCTTCCAACTGTTTGAGATGCGTAATCTGATAACCGGACATCGATCAATCGCTGTGGGTTTAGGTTAGGCAGGTTGGTCGGCACGCAGGGTGCCATCTGCCGGCAAGTGCGGTTCTCTGTGTCTGTCAGGAAAACCAGGAGAGAATCGCCCGATTATAGGGGTCGTAACTAATATCAACAACGACACTAATCGGCCGTAAGTTGAATCAACTCAAGGCTCTTTGCGACCTTTCGGCCAAACTTTCAAGATCACGCTGGGGTGATCGTTGCCTGGGGTCTCGTACTCGTGGACGTTTCGGATCTCCACGTTTTTGGTCATGTTGTGGTGCCGAGCTTCTTTGACTTCCTCGACCCAGCGGCCTCCCTTGATGGTCAGCAGCCGACCGGCGGCCAGCCAGTGGCTATCGAGCCAAAGCAGCAGCTTACGCACCGGGGCGACCGCTCGGCAGACGACTGCATCGAAGCTAAGATCTTCCAGAATCTCTTCGGCACGATTGTGATAGACCGGGACTTCCAGCTCAAGCTTCTCGACGATGGCCTGCATGGCGTGGGCCTTCTTACCCACTGAGTCACATAACGTGACACGCACATCGGGACGCAGGATCGCGATCACGATGCCAGGCACCCCGCCGCCGCTTCCCATGTCAAGGATTTCTTCATTTGGCTTGAGTTGCCCGGCCAATGCCAGGCTGTCGATCAAGTCGCGAGAAACGAACTTGTCGTAGTCGGTATGACGCGTCAGATTCAGCGACTGGTTGATTTCCCACAGGATATCGATGTAGCGCTGCAGTTGGTCGCGGATCTCGGGCGGAACCGGAGCTCCATACTTCGTCAAAGCCTCTTGCAGCGTGCTGCTGGCAGGGCCAGATTCTGGAGTTGGCGAAATGTCTTCGCTCATGCTGACTTTCGGTGAGAACTTTCCTAAATGCACAGGCCAGGACATGTCGGCCTTTTGATTCCCACCATTTGACCATTCTTGGCCCGTTTGGGCCATGACACGTTTGCGCTGACTACTGCTTTTCGTGCCGCGAGAGGACCACAATGCGGTGGGCCGTAAGATGAGGCTTGGTAAGCTGCCCCAGTGGCGAGATCTGGCCGTAGATGCCTACTTCCATCCGCGAATACCGCCGCAAGTTGAGTCCTGGCGAAGGACTGACAAACTGCAGCACATTCCCCTGAGAGTCGGTCAGGGCAAACGGCGGCGTGTACTGATTCGGATCGCGTGTGGCCGAGGCCCGCGTAATCACCGGCATAAGCCAACCTTTTCCGTCGTAACGCGGGTCGAAGCCTTCTGCTTTGAACGAAGCGGCCGGATCGTCAGATGGTTTCATCTCTTCCAGCACGACCGAATCGATCGGGGGGGATCGCAGCGGCCCTGTGCCAGGGACAAACGCCTTCTTGGCGCCCAGTTTTCGCTCGGAAAGCTCGTTGAACTCTTCGATTTTTTCCTGCACCAGGCGGGCTTTGCCACGTTCCAGCGGGGTTTCCCCTTCGTCGACCAATCGCTTGGCCTGGCTGAGCAGTGGCTTGAAGTTCCATTCGTCGGCCGGCTTGATGCACTCTTGGCTGACCTTTAGTTCCAGTTCACTCAGGGTTAGCTTGATCGACGGATCGAACGCTTCGACAGCAGGCTTCTCGACCGGCAGTGGATCGCCCGTAAGTCTTGCTGCGGCCGGCGTTTCCGATTCGGCGTCGTAAGACACCGGACGTATTGTGCTGACGTTGTTCTGGGCTTTCTTCCAGAATTCGGCCTCTTCGATCGCTTCTTTCGTAGCGACTTTATCCTGCTGCGGTCGAGGTGGGGCCGCGACTGGTTCTGGGTAAAGCGCTTCGATGAAATGCTTGTTAATCCAGCGGAATTCGCCCGCTGGGGGTGCGATACGGTAGAAGGCTTCCTTCTTGCCGGTTTGCTGATCGCGAAGTTCCACGATCCCCAGCACTTCGACCGGTTCGTTTTGATCGAGCTTCACGTGCACAACGTGGTGCAAATCGCTGATTTGGCTGCCGATGTAAGAGGGAGCATCCACGACTTGAACCGTCGCGAAACGTCGGTCGTCGCCGTACGAGAGGGCTTTGACTGGCAGCAAGCTGAATTCGTTCTCGGTTGGCCGAATGGCCATCCAGCCACCATCATCTTCGCGGTAGACCTCGACGATCGTATTTTTTTCGAGGTAAGCGGTCGGATAGTAGTTCTGACCAGGACCGCTGCGGGTGAAAACCTGGGCGGTCGTCACTCGGGCTTTGTACGGTTCCGCTCCTGATACCTCGGCGCAAATACCAATGACAACAGTAGATAGGAGCAAACAGAGCAGTCGGTGACATTTCATGGCCGGATTCCTCAGGCAAGAACTTGAGTTCGATGCCGGAGGAAATACCGAATTCTGCGGTAGCACACAAGATTGATTTCAGTGCTATCAGCCCACCGCGTTTAGAACTTGTGACCCTTTTGCGGGCCATCCTTCGTCAGCGAGAGGATCTCTGGACCATTCTCGGTCATCAGGATCGTGTGCTCGAACTGTGCGCTCAAGCTGCGATCGCGGGTACGGACTGTCCAGCCATCGCTCGCATCGAGCTGCGTGCTAGGACCACCGACGTTGATCATCGGCTCGATCGTGAAGCAAACGCCTGGCATCAAGCGGACCGAGTGAGCGGCACGCGTTGGAACGTGCGGGATGGAAGGATCTTGGTGGAAGCGACGACCCAGACCGTGACCGACGAATTCTTCGACCACGCCGAAGTTGTACTTCTTCGCTTCTTCGACAATGACACGGCCGATTTCCGAGACGCGGCATTCGGGATAAATCGCACCGATTGCCAGGTACAAGCAGTCAAACGCACACTGCGTGACTTGCTTTGCTTCTGGGCTGACTTCGCCGATCAAAAACGTTTCCGACTGATCGCCATGCCACCCGTCAACTATCGAGGTGACGTCGACGTTGACGATATCCCCTTCTTTCAGCTCGTACTTGCCCGGGATCCCGTGGCAAATCACTTCATTCACGCTCGTGCAGCTGCTTTTCGGGAAGCCCTGATAGTTCAAGCAGGCCGGCGTATGGCCATGGTCGAGCGTGTACTCGTGGATCATCCGATCGAGTGCCTCGGTGGTGATGCCTGCTTTGACGTGAGGGCGAACGAAGTCCATCAGTTGCGCATTGAACTGACAGGCAATTCGCATGGCGTCGCGTTCAGAGTCCACGAGTTGGAGATGACGTCGTCCGTGAAGCATATCGATTCGAGGGGTGAAGTTTCGGGGTAGCTAAAAAGGAAACACGCAGTCTATCAGGGTAATCGACTCGGCAACATGCAATTCTCGCAAATTCCTTGGACAGAATTTATCCACAAGGTTGGTTTTGCGCGAACGTTCCGATGAAGGGGATGCCTCCTATGAATTGTCAGCATCCCAAGGGACCATTAGAATCGTTACCTTCTAAAGCATGCGGGAAAGCCCTATGGGCAAACATTTTGCGGCGATCCCCACGCTATCGAGCCCTGACAGCACCCATTGCGGAAGCGGCAACGCCGCCAAACATCCCTACGGATATCACCGATGCCTCGCTATAACCCGGCCGAAATTGAACCGAAGTGGCAACAATATTGGGAGCAGAACAAGACCTTCAAAAGTCCTGAACTGCCGACCGGGGAAAAGATGTATGTGCTGGACATGTTCCCGTATCCCAGCGGAGCCGGGCTGCACGTGGGCCACCCGGAAGGCTACACCGCGACCGACATCGTTTGCCGTTTGGCGCGCATGCAAGGCAAGAGTGTTCTCCATCCGATGGGCTTCGATTCGTTCGGATTGCCAGCGGAAGAGTATGCCATCCGCACCAACACGCATCCCCGCGTTACCACCGAAAAGAACATCACCGAGTTCGTCCGTCAGTTGAAGATGATTGGCTTCAGCTACGACTGGGATCGCCAGATCGCAACGACCGACGTTGAGTACTTCCGCTGGACGCAATGGATCTTTCTGTTGCTCTTTGATACCTGGTACGACGCCGATGCCGGCAAAGGCCGACCGATCTCGGAGTTGCCAATTCCAGCCGATGTGACAGCGGAAGGAGAAGACGCTGTTCGCAGGTATCAAGACGAACATCGTCTCGCCTACGTGAGCGAAGCTCCAGTCAACTGGTGCCCTGCCCTGGGTACGGTTCTCGCTAACGAAGAAGTCATCGACGGCAAGAGCGAACGAGGCAATCACCCCGTGCAGCGTCTTCCGCTGCGGCAGTGGATGCTCCGCATTACTTCCTACGCGGAACGCTTGGAGTCCGACCTCGACTCGCTCGACTGGTCCGACAGCATCAAGCAGCTTCAGCGAAACTGGATCGGTCGTTCGACCGGTGCGGAAGTCGACTTCTTCCTGGGCACTGAAGAAGAGTTCACGCCGTGGGAAATCGAGCGCAAGACCGCAGGCTACCCGCGAAAGCCGGGAACCGACGTGCTTCGCGTCTACACAACCCGACCTGACACGCTCTACGGTGCGACCTACATGGTGATCGCGCCGGAACATCCGTTGGTCGATCAGTTGACCACTGCCGATCAATCGGCCGCGGTGAAGAAGTACTGTGAGCAAGCCGCCTTCAAGTCAGACCTCGAACGTACCGAGTTGGCCAAAGACAAGACGGGCGTTTTCTCGGGTTCGTATGCCATCAATCCTGTGAACGGCAAGCCCGTGCCGATCTGGATCGCCGACTACGTTTTGGCGAGCTACGGCACTGGGGCCATCATGGCGGTGCCCGCGCACGACGATCGCGACTTCGAGTTCGCTCAAAAGTTCGGCATCCCCGTGATTGCTGTCGTCGATCCTGGCACGAAGTCCGATATCGATCGCGACGCGGTACTCGCAGGCACCGCCTGTGCCACGTTTGATGGTGTCGCCATCAACTCGGGCAAGTACGACGGCATGAAGACGGCCGACGTCAAGTCGCAGATCGCTCTCGATTTGGAACAAGCTGGCCTTGGCAAAGAAGCCACCAACTTCAAGCTTCGCGACTGGTTGTTCAGCCGTCAGCGATTCTGGGGCGAACCGTTCCCCATCTTGAAGGAACTCGACGAGAACGGCGAACCGAACGGCAAGATCCGCGCGGTGCCGGTCGATCAACTTCCGGTCGACTTGCCGCAGATCGAAGACTACAAACCAATTGGCCGACCAGAGCCGCCGCTCGAAAAGGCGGACGAGTCATGGTTGTACCCGGTGATCGATGGTGTCCGTTACAAGCGCGAAACCAACACCATGCCGCAGTGGGCTGGTTCGTGCTGGTACTACCTCCGCTTCATCGATCCAAAAAACGATCAGGTCTTCGTCGATCGCGAAAAAGAGAAGGCCTGGATGCCCGTCGATCTTTACATCGGTGGTGCCGAACATGCCGTGCTGCACTTGCTGTATGCCCGCTTCTGGCACAAGGTGCTTTACGATCGCGGCTACGTCTCGACCAAAGAACCATTCCAGCGTTTGGTGAACCAGGGCATGATCCTGGGCGAAATCGAGTACACCGGCTATCAGCTTGAAGGTGGCAAGTGGATTGGCAGTAATCAGGTCGTCCGCGAAGACGATGCTTTCCACGACGGCAAAGGCAACACGGTCACGGCGGTCAAGCTGACCGAAGAGCAGATTGTGAAGAAGGGGGACGGCTTCGTCCTGGCCGACGACAATAATGTCCGCATCGACGCGCGAGCCCACAAGATGTCGAAGAGCCGCGGCAACGTGGTCAATCCAGACGTCGTGGTCGACGACTTTGGTGCCGATAGTCTTCGCTTGTACGAGATGTTCATGGGGCCTCTCGAAGCAACCAAGCCATGGGCCATGGATGGTGTGAAGGGGGTTCGAGGCTTCCTCGATCGGGCGTGGCGTATGATCGTCGATCACAATGCCGAGACGCTCGAGCTGAACGCGGCCGTCCAAGACGTCGAACCGACGGAGGAACAAAACAAGACGATCCACCGTACGTTGAAGAGCGTAACCCAAGACTTGGGCAACCTCAGCTTCAACACGGCAATCGCGCGTTTGATGGAGTTCACCAACTTCTTCACCAAGGAGTCGACGCGGCCGAAACAAGCGATGGAAACCTTCGCATTGATGCTCTCGCCGCTGGCACCACACCTGGCAGAAGAATTCTGGCAGCTTTTGGGGCACGAAAAAACTTTGGCGTACGAATCTTGGCCACAATACGTCGATTCGTTCACCGTTGATAACGAAGTCGAAGTTCCCGTTCAGATTATGGGGAAAGTTCGCGGCCGTATCACGGTTCCAGCCGACATTAAGAAGGACGATCTTGAAGCACTGGCAAAAGCCGATCCTCGTGTGCAGGAGCTTCTGGAAGGAAAGCAAATCGTGAAATCGATTGTTGTTCCTGGTCGTCTCGTAAATTTCGTCGTGAAATGAACTTAGCGACACCTTAAACCGGTTGACGCCAAGTGTTTTAAGACGGATGCTACAGGCAAAGGTTCACGTTTACTTCGGGTGTGCCTGACAGGGAAGCGGGACCGAAATGGCAATTTGGTTAACCATCGGAGTCGGGGCAGCCCCGACCCACAAGGAAGATTCGCATCCATGACGCACGCTTGGCACGACGTGACCCCCGGTGAGGACATTCCAAGGGAATTCTGTGCGGTCATCGAGATCCCCACTGGATCGAGCATCAAGTACGAGCTGGACAAAGACACCGGCCTGCTGCGGATGGACCGCATGCTCTACTCGGCCGTTCACTATCCAGCGAACTACGGATTCGTTCCGCAGACGCTCGCCGAAGATGACGACCCGCTAGACGTTCTGGTTCTCTGCCAGGAACCTGTCGCTCCGCTGACGCTGATTACGGCTCGCGCGGTTGGCTTGATGACGATGGTCGACAGCGGCAAGCTGGACCACAAAATCATCGCCGTCGCCGTGACCGATCCGGAATACTCGTCTTACAACGAGGCGATGGATCTGCCAAATCATCGTCGAAACATGTTGCGACGCTTCTTCCAAGACTACAAGATGTTGGAAGGGAAGTCGGTCGAAGTCGATGAGATCCTGCCATCCGAATTGGCGCTGCCAATCATTAACGAAGCGTTGGAACGCTATAGCGAACAGCGCCGTCGCGGGTTTTATCGAAAGTAATCGTCTTGCCCTTTAAGGCGCACGACTTGCACAAAGTTGCGCTAATTAATCGGTGGTGGCGTGCGCGCTCACTTGCGTGCACCTGGGGTCGCCCGTTATCGTTTGGGGCGCACCGATCAACACTCACCCAATGCTTTGCTTTTCCTTGACGGAGAGAAGGTGACCCATGCGTAATGTCATCTGCCTGGTACTCGGCGGAGGCCGCGGAACTCGGCTCTACCCATTGACCAAATACCGCTCGAAGCCAGCTGTTCCGCTGGCGGGTAAATATCGCCTGATCGATATTCCCCTCTCCAACTGCCTGAACAGCCAGATGAATCGCATCTATGTGCTGACGCAGTTCATGTCGGTGAGTCTCCATCGCCACATTCGACAGACATACCGCTTCGATCACTTCAATGGTGGTTTCGTCGAGCTTTTGGCTGCTCAGCAGACCGCCGGCGAAGGTTCCGACTGGTACCAAGGCACCGCCGACGCCGTTCGTAAGAACCTGCGATACATCCAGCAGCACGGCATCGAGTATGTCTTGATCCTCTCCGGCGACCAGTTGTACCGGATGGACTACCGCGAGATGCTCGACTCGCACATTGCTTCCGGCGCCGACGTGTCGATCGCCGGGCTGCCAGTCCACTCGAAGGAAGCTGGTGGTCTGGGCATCATGAAGATCGACGAAACGGGCCGCGTTCAAGGCTTCGTCGAAAAGCCGAAGACTCCGGAAGAACTCGCGCACGTTCGCACCGATCCAGCTTGGATCGACGCCCGTGGCATCGATTCGCAGGGTCGCGACTGCCTGGCCAGCATGGGTAACTACCTATTCAACCGCGACACGCTGGTCGAACTGCTGGAAAAGACCGATTACCAGGACTTCGGCAAAGAAATCTTCCCGGCGGCCATTCGTGCCAAGCGGGTTCAGATGCACATGTTCGACAGCTACTGGGAAGACATCGGTACGATCAAGGCTTTCTACGAAGCCAACATCGCCACGCTGGCCCACAAGCCACCCTTTGAGTTCGTCGAAGAAGAAGCTCCGATCTTTACACGAGCTCGCTTCCTGCCACCAAGTATGCTGATGGACAGCACCGTCAGCAACGCGATGATCGCCGATGGTTGCCAGATCGCCAAAGGCTGCACCATCAAGAACAGCGTGATCGGTTTGCGTAGCGTGATCGAAGAAAATGTCACCATCGAAGACTCGGTGCTGATGGGCTGCGATTACTACCCAACCAAAACCGAGAACGAAGCGGACGATACTTGCGGTCGCCCTTGCATGAAGATCGGTGCTGGTAGCGTGATCAAGGGTGCCATCGTCGACAAGAATTGCCACATCGGCAAGAACGTCCGCGTGATCAAGACGGACGACATGCCCGACAAGGAATACCCAGAAGGCGTGACTATCGTCGACGGAATTCCATGTATCGAAAAGGGTGCCTACCTGCCAGATGGCTGGACCCTTTCGTAAGTCAGGTGATCTGCGAAATAACTTCGCTTCGCACTGCGAACCAACTCAAAAGCCCATCGCCAGGACAACTTGCGATGGGCTTTTTTCGTGGGTTAGTTCGCTTCAGGACGTTTCCACTGATAAAGCTGCACGTACCCGCGGTGGCCGGCCGGGACGATCTTGCCATCCGCGCTGCTGGCCAATCGCCACACTTCGGCGTCGACCTTGGCAACTGCCAGTCGCTTGCCACTTTCCAAATCAAAGAACTCCAGCCAACCATCACCTTCGAGCGCGACAAGCGTTTTCCCTTCGTCGCAAAGAGCCATGTCGCGCAGGTAAGTCGACCGGATCTGCATCGAGCGGATCACGCTCCCCGATTCGATATCGATGATCTGCAAGTCCTGTTTCAAATAGACTTCGCTCACATTCGCCGCCACCAGCGACTTGCCATCGGCCAGAAAGAATTGCGGTCCCACCAAGTGCGGCACTTCCACAGTTTGCTTGAGCTTACCGGAAGCGACTTCATAGATGCGAATCTTGTCTTCACTCACCGACGTACACGCCACGAGTGAGCTATCTGGGCTGAAGGCAACCTGATCGACGAACGCTCCTTCTTTCACGTCTTTGAAGGAATGGACTTTATCTTCCTCCGGCATCTTCCAGATCGATACCTCTTCCATTCCGCCAAGTGCGATGGTCTTGCCATCCGGCGAATAGGCGACCATCGACAATCCGGACGGGCCGAAGTTCCCCTGTACGCTAGGTCCATCGAGCTTCCCTTCCCGGAGCGCCTCGGGGAGTTTCACCAGCACCACTTGCGGCTGACCAAAGGTGAACACCATTTGCTTTCCATCTGGCGAGAACAGCACCCGATCGATCGTCTCGGCTGGGAACGGTTCGTGAATGACATCTTTCTGCTGCCCGGTCGCCGCATCCCAGATAATCGCATCGGCGTTGCCGCCGCCGGTGGCCATCAACTTGCCATCGCTGGAGATGGCCGTCGTCACGATGCGATTGTTTTGCCACTGCTGCGGCTGCGTCACTTCCTTGGCGTACAGATCCCAGACGGCAATCATGCCATCGCCACCGCCGCTGACCAGCAGATGACTATCCTGCGAGAACGCCAGACAAGCGATGCTGCCGGTATGCGTAATTTGCAGCGGAGCGAACTGCTCGGTTTCGACATCCCAGACTTGGGCCGATCCCTTATCGTTGCCGACCGCGATGTACTTGCCGTCCGGTGACACCGCCAGCGAGACCACCCGAAAGCCATCCACTTTGAAAGACTGCACCACCTTGGAGGTCGCGATGTCGCGAATCTCGACTTCCGGATCGTGCCAGCCTGCGGCGATCGCAACTCGTTTGCCATCGGCGAATAAAGCGAACACTTCGACGCCACGTGGAAGTGGTCCAACTTCCTGAGCGACTTCGCCACTGGCCACATCGATGAAAGGAAGCTTTTCGGAAGTCGCGTTGGTCGCGAGCCATTTGCCATCGGGCGAAAAGGCGACCACACGTGCATTGTTCCCATCGATCTTGATCGAGCGCTTCTCGCCGGTTTCGACGTCCCATAGAAAGACGGGCTCTTCGTCATCGGCCCCTGCACGGTCTTTCCCGATCAAGACCGTTTTACCATCGGGAGAAAACGCGACACTTTGCGGGCCACCTCTTTTCACGACAGGCAAACTCTTGAGCACTTCGCCGCTCGACGTATCCCACAGCACAACCGATTTCCTGAAGTTGCCTGCCGATACCAGCCACTTGCCATCGGGCGAGAACGCGACGCCTGCCAGACTGCCGAGGTGCATCCGCTCCCCTTCCCACAACAGCTTGCCAGTCGAGAGCTCGAACATTTTCACACGACCATTGTTGGAATCAATCGCGGCCAGCGCTGTTCCATCCGGCGAGATCGCCACGCCTGCCAGCCGATCGAGGCTTTTGTCGAATGCAAACCGCTGCAGTAAGTTCCCGCCCACTTGATTCGGTGGCAGGAACATCGGCACGAACGTTTGCTGGTCCCGTGCTGGAGCCAGCATTGCATTGATCTGCGGATCGTTCACCGATCGCGTATGGGCATAAATCGTTCGCCATAAGAGCTGCGGCTCTTCTTCGAGCGTCCCAGCCCCCAGCTTCATCGCCGCTACCAGCAGTTGAGCGCTGCGTGACGAATCGGCCTCGACAATCTGCTCACTCGCCGGATGAACGCCCTCCTTCCGAACATGCTCGAGCAGTGTTTCGTATTTCCACCACCACTGCGCTGGATCGGGTGACGCGGTACCTTCTGCAGTTAAGGGGGGCAACAACTGGAGCGATGGTTTATCGTATTCCAACTGGATTTCGAAGTCGTCCTCTTCCTTCGGCTTTTCGACGGTTGGCGTGTCGATCGGCTTTTCAGCCTTCGGCGACGGAGCGACCTTTGCCGATTCTTCTGTTTTGGGTTGCTCTGGTGGCGACTCAGGCACTGGCTCTTTCGTTTCGCAGCCCAGCAGCAGAAGCATGTTGACCAACAAGGCCCCGATTCCCCACGCCCGAACAGAACGTGGCTGAGGAAGGATCGCGAAAGAAGTCATAACAGTTCGAGGGGGTTAACGGCAGGAAACGTCGTCGGAATCGCCTTCCAACACGACCCCCATCCTACCGCAAACCAGCCCCCAGTCAGAACAATTTGCGACAATTAGAAATGTGTGAGTTCAAACTTACTCGGCAACTTCGACGGGTGGTTTTCGCCGGGACAGTGCGAACCAGATGGCCAGTGGCATCACGATGAAGTTCCCGATTTCGAACCAGATCGGATAAGGTGCCATCCACTGGTTGAAGCCGACCGCGACCAACAGCAGCACGGCTACCGGAATCGCAGCTCCCCAACTACCGATCCAGTTCGCCACCTTCACCCCTAGAAACGCGAGCAGTCCCCACATCGGGATCACGGTCGCCAAGACCCACGCGGGATAGCGTTCGACATGCAGGCACACCTCTTCCATGCTTCCGTCGAAGTCTTCGGGAAATGGATGGACGACGGCGCTATAGCCTTCCACTGCGATCACCAGCACAAAGGCCACGACCATGCCTGCGATGAATCCGCCAATCGCTTTCAGGAACGCCATCGATGCTCTTTCAAGTCGGAAGGGAATGAGGTAAGTCCATGATCAACGCAGGGGTGTGGCGAACTACTTAAAGCGAATGAGTCGTTCGCTGGGCACGACTTCTTCGACTTCACCCAACTTAAAATCGTTGGCGAACTGCTGGATGTCCCCATCGTAGGTCAGCATGTAGATAAATTTACCCGTCTTGCTGTCGGTCGAGCCAAAGGCAGCGCGGGGACGATACTGCTTGATGATGCCTCGACGCATGTCGGAATCGGTAGCAGACATTTCCAGGCGAATAACGTTCTGCGCCCCATGCTCTTGAATGAACTCTTCGAACGATCTTGGTCCTCGATTTCCACCAGGAGGGCCACCTCCCATGCTGGGCCTTCCTCCACCAGGTCCAAATCCAGGACCGGCCGGGCCAGGTCGATTCATGCCTGGCGGCTGGGAACCACCGGGATTCATCGCGAGCGGTCGCCCATCCACGAAGTGCCGGCCTTGGAAGTGTGTCGCCAGTTCGGCTCGATCAGGCTCGCCATCTTTTTTCAGTGCTTGGCCAATGGCATCGGTGAACGGCATCGCAATCACTTGCACTCCCTCGACTTCCCGAGGACGCAAAGGCTCGCCACTTGTGAGAGCCGAAGGGATGGTCTCGCCACTATTAAGTGGCCTCCAGATGACAAACGCCCTTCGCGTATCCATTCCGTACCACTGGTCGTTGAAGTTGCCGTCGAGCCAGTTCGTCAGTTCTGGCAGGAACAAGCGATCAATCACCATCACCACGAACGGGCTCGATCCCATCTGCTGCTGGTACTTGTTGTGCTGCTCCGCCAAACGCGTGAATTCGTCGACCCCAAAGTTCAGATAGGAAGGACCGATTTCCTGAGCGTCTTTCATCAATGGCAAATCAGCACCGATGTAATTCCAGACCTCGCGATTGGCATTCGACTGTTCCAGCGCTAGATCTGCTGCTTCTTTACTGTCTGCGGGAATGTCGGTATCGAGATAGTCCAGCAACAAGTATTGGCACTTCGCTTGAGCATTTTTGATCAGCGTGCCATTCTGTGACGTGGCGATGTAGGCATCCATTCCCGTTCCCAGGAAAAAGGGAATCTCGCGGTATTCGGTGCCCATCGCATGAATCTCGCGTTGGAGACGAGCGACCTGTTCCAAGTCGACTTTTGGAAAAGGCGAGTCAGGCAAACGCTTGGTTGCCTCGATGAGCTCGTCGTATTTTTTCAGGGCCGATCGATAGAGATTACGAGGCATGTTCGTTGGCTGCGACGCTTGAGCTTGCTGCTGTTGGCTTCTTTCCAGTAGTGCCGCTTGCTCTTCGGGTGGCCGTTCGTTGGCGACGTTCATCTCATTGACTACTTGCCCCAGCGCCGTGTAGTAGAGGGAGATGGCATTGGCGACTCCGGCATCCTGGCGATATTCCGCCAGCTTTTGCCCTGCCGCTTTGATCCGTTGTTCCTGGTCGCTGGCCATCTTCTTGACGTCCTGCTCCATCTGCGAATGGAGATGCTTGGGCAAAGCGGGGAGGCTTGCGGCCTCTCGCTTGAGGGCGTCGAGCTTCTTCGTTTCCTGCTGCACGGCATAAACGAACTGCGGATAGTCGTCCTTCCCCTGAATCGATTCGAGCGCCTCGATAAATCGCAACGTGCTCTCGAACTGCTTTTCCATGATCGCCAGATGGGCACCGTAGGCGATTTCCTCGTTGTTGGCTTGCTGCTCCATCGCTTGCCATGCGGAACCGGCAAACGAGTAGGTCATCATCCCGATCACGACCAACGCGACCAGGCCCACGCCGCCGAAAATCAGCGGAAGAAATTGCTTCAGATTCGGTCCCTTACTGCTCTTCTTTCGCGAAACGGAAGCCAACGGCGCATGCGTGCTGGAAGCGGCCGACGAGGACGATGGAAAGTCGCCAAACAGATCGTTGCCGCCGCCCAACGGATCGCCGCCGAACAAATCGTCCCCGGGCATGCCGGCCGACGTGTCAGGCTCAGACGCTTTCGCCGGGGCTGGCTTGGCCTGCATTACCTTGGCGACAAACTTTTGACCGCACTTCTGGCACGAAACGTTCTTGCCGGAGACTTTGGCATCGGCAACAGCATATTTGGCGCTACAGTTGGGACAAACGATGAGAAGTTTTGACATGGGACTGGCTCTGAGGGGGTACCGAGTTCAGGCCGAATTATAGCCCCTCGCATTAGCCGTTTCCATCAGATCGATTGGCGGTCCACCAACCAGTTTCGTTTAAGTACCGACGGCCTGCGAAGCCCATAGCTTGAGGCCGCGCAGATAACGCCGCTTCGGCTTAAACCATTCGCTTTCCAGAAGCTGCAGCACCTTTGCCGCCACTGCCCGACCAGGCACGTGGGGCGAATCGATTTCGACCAATTGGCCAACGACATGCAGTGCCAAACTTTGATGCCGCTGACAGTCGCGGTTCATCAAGTTCAACAGCAACTCGTCATCTGGCCGCGATCGCACGATCCACTCGGCGACATCCTTGGGCCAACGTTTGCGCTGCTGGAAGTCGTTAAGAATCTCGTCCAGGCCTAGCGGTTCCTGGCGGCCGCGATTCTGCTGGGAAGGGTCCACGGCTAAACGTTATTGAGAAGGGCCTGGTAGCCTTGGTATTCGCTCTTCCAATCGCCGTAGACCCCTGAGAGGCCACACTCGACGCATTTGCAGCCCAGGTAGAACCAGCGAACGTCCTCGCTGTCTTCGTAGAGCGAGACGCCTGCCATGACCTGGAAATGAGTCCCATCGCAGGTACAAATCATGTCGAAGATTTCTTCGACTTCATCGACGTAACTGTCGCTATCGCCGATGCCATGCTCGGTATCGCACTTCACGCAAACGCGACACGCAATGCCTTCCTCTTCGTTCATCAGCACTTCGAAGACGTCGCCGCTACAAACTTCGCACTTCGCCGTAGCGAACTGCGTCGCTTCGTACTCGTTCTCGATGCTGTATTCGATGATTTGCGATTTGAGAGTTTCCATGCGGGAAGCCTGACGTAAGTGTTGATGGGATGAGATGTGGGTGGAAAGCAAAAAGCCCCTCGCATCGTGGATGCCAAGGGGCTTTCGATAATCGGTTTGACGTCCCGGGCCATTGCCCGCGGCGATGTGACCGCGCGAGTTACGGGGCCATCAGCAGCTTGCTTGGGTTTTCCAGCAAGCTCTTGACGTCGTTCAGGAATCGCTGGGCCGTGGCTCCGTCGACTAGGCGATGGTCGTACGACAGGCTCATTGGCATCATCAAGCGAGCGACGATCTGGTCTTTGACCACAACCGGCATCTTACGCGAGCGACCGACCAACAAGATGGCGACTTCTGGAACGTTGATGATAGGCGTACTGTAGGTACCGCCGATCGCGCCCAGGTTGCTGATGGTGAACGTGCCACCTTGCAGCACCGACATCTCGAATGAGTTACCACGAATGTCGCTGGCGGTTTGCTGCAGGTTGCGAGCAATATCCGGAATCGACATGCGATCGGTGTTCTTCATGTTCGGCACGACCAGGCCACGTTCCGAATCGACAGCGATGCCGACGTTAACGTAGTCTTTGTAGATGACCTGTTCGTTTTCCATGTCGATCGTGGCGTTCAGTTCTGGATGCTCCCGCAGAGCAACCGCGACAGCCTTGATCAGAAATGGCATGGTGGTCAGCTTGACGCCTGCTTCGGCGTAGTCGTCTTTGCTTTGCTGACGCAGCTCTTCCAATGCGGTGATGTCGGCATCGTCGAAGTTGGTCACGCGTGGTGCGGTCGTCCAGCTCTTGGTCATTTGAGCGGCGGTCACCTTGCGGATCTTCTTCATCTTTTCGATGCGAACCGGACCGTACTTGTCTTCGTGAGCTTCGCCGGTCAGCGATGGCAGAGCACCGGTTGCGGCCGGAGCGGAACCGCCCGACTTCGCACTGGAACCGCCACCTTGATTCAGGTCACGCACGGTACGCAGAACGTCTTCGCGTTCGATACGACCATTTGGTCCGGAACCTTGAACGTTACGCAGGTCGACGCCCACTTCGCGAGCGAACCGACGAACGGCAGGACCGGCCGGAACGCTTTCGTCGGCACTTGGTGCTTCGCTAACCGGAGCTGGCGGAGGGGTGACCGGACGTGGCGCAGCGACCGGGGCCGGAGCTGGCTTCGGTGCGGCAGGAGCAGCCGGGGCGGGCTTTTCTTCAGCGGCTTCAGGTTCCGCAGCAGCCGGAACGGCTGGTTCCGGAGCCTTTTCTTCCGCGGCCGGGGCAGCTGGAGCAGGTGCCGAGCTTCCGCCGCCAGCGCCGTCGATGGTGACGATCGGAGCGTGAACCGCGACGGTGTCGCCGGTCTTCACGAAAACCTTGGTGACCTTGCCACCTTCGGTGCTAGGAACGTCGACCGTTGCCTTATCGGTTTCGATTTCGATCAGAGTCTGACCTTTTTCAACCGAGTCACCGACCGAAACGTGAACGGCCAGCACATCACCCGATTCAATTCCATCACCCAGGTCAGGAAGTTGTACGTCTATTGCCATGGTGAATAACCTTGCTTGGAATGCTTATCTTCAGTCGCTACGAAAAGCCAGCGTGGGCTCGGCAATCGAGCCCACGGTTCGCTGTTAGGCGAAGTATGGGTTGGGCTTTTCAGCGTCGTAGTTCAAATCCTTGATGGCCTGAGCCACTTCGGTCCGTTCGATCTTGCCGGTGCGTGCGAGTTCGTACAGGGTGGCAATGACGATCGATTCGGCGTCGACCTCGAAGTGACGACGCAGGGCTTCGCGAGTTTCGCTGCGGCCCATACCGTCGGTGCCCAGGGCGACCATGTTGCCCGGTAGATACGGACGAACCTGTTCCGCCCAGGCACGAACATTGTCCGATGCCGAGATGAACGGTCCTTCCACACCTTCCATAATCGTCTCGATGTACGACTTCTTGGGCTCTTCGGTCGGATGGAACATGTTCCAGCGTTCGACATCTTGCGAGTCACGACGCAGCTCGGTGTAGCTGGTCACGGCCCAGACGTCGCTGGCGATGTTGTACTTTTCCGCCAGGATCTGAGCGGCGTCGATCACACAGCGGGTGATCGTACCACTACCCATGAGCTGAACCGTTGCCCGAGCCTTGTCGGCTGGCTGATTCTTCAGCTTGTAGATACCGCGAATGATGCCTTCTTCGGCACCTTCAGGCATCTCGGGCATGGCGTAGTTTTCGTTACCAACGGTGACGTAGTAGATCGCCGTGTCGCCTTCTTCGTACAGCTTCTTCATGCCGTCGAGCACGATGACAGCCGTTTCGTAGGCGTAGCACACGTCGTACGAACGAACCGTTGGGAAGGCGATCGCGTTCAGGTGGCTGTGGCCATCCTGGTGCTGCAGACCTTCGCCATTGAGGGTCGTACGACCGGCGGTACCACCGATCAGGAAACCCTTGGCACGCGTATCGGCCGCACACCAGACGAGGTCGCCGATGCGTTGGAAGCCGAACATGCTGTAATAGATGAAGAACGGAATCATGTTGATGCCGTGCTGCGAGTAGGCGTTGCCTGCCGCAATGAACGACGACATCGAGCCTGCTTCGGTGATCCCTTCTTCCAGGATCTGACCGTCTTTAGCTTCCTTGTAGTACATCAGCTGATCGGAGTCGACCGGTTCGTACAACTGACCCGAATGGGCGTAGATACCAACCTGGCGGAACATACCTTCCATACCGAAGGTACGCGATTCGTCGGGGACGATCGGCACGATCTGCTTGCCGATGTTCTCGTCCTTGCACAGCTTGGAAAGCAGGCGGACGAAGCCCATCGTGGTCGACATTTCCTTACCCTTGCTGCCGCCAAGGAATTCCTTGTAGGCTTCGAGCGTTGGAATGGTCGAGACTGGGTAGTTCTTCGGTCGCGAAGGGACGTAACCGCCCAGCGATTCGCGACGCTTCTGCAGGTAACGCATTTCAGCGCTATCTTCCGGCGGACGGTAGAACGGAGCCTTGACGACTTCTTCGTCCGAAATCGGAATGCTGAATCGCGTACGGAATTCTCGCAGCTCTTCTTCGTTGAGCTTCTTCTGGTTGTGGGTGACGTTGCGGCCTTCGCCTGCTTCGCCCAAACCATAACCCTTGATCGTCTTCGCGATGACGACGGTTGGCTTGCCCTTGCATTCGGTCGCTGCCTTGTATGCGGCGTAGACCTTTTCTGGGTCGTGACCACCGCGAGTCAGCTTCTGCAGCTTCTCGTCGGAGTAGTTCTTGACCAGTTCGAGCAGTTCTGGGTATTTGCCGAAGAAGTGCTTACGGATGTAATCACCCGATTCGACGACGTACTTCTGGTACTGACCGTCGACCACTTCTTCCATTCGCTTGACCAAGAGGCCGGTCTTGTCGGCTTCTAGCAGAGCATCCCAGTCGCTACCCCAAACGACCTTCACAACGTTCCAGCCAGCACCACGGAAGACCGCTTCCAGTTCCTGGATGATCTTGCCATTACCACGGACTGGGCCGTCGAGACGTTGCAGGTTGCAGTTGATAACCCAGGTCAGGTTGTCCAGTTGCTCACGCGAAGCGAGGCTGATGGCACCCAAGGTTTCTGGTTCGTCGCATTCGCCGTCGCCGAGGAACGCCCAGACGCGGGTCTTGCTGGTGTCCTTCAAACCACGGTCGTGCAAGTAGCGATTGAAGCGTGCCTGGTAGATCGAGCAGATCGGACCAAGACCCATCGAGACCGTGGGGAATTCCCAGAAGTCTGGCATCAACCAAGGATGTGGATAGGACGACAGGCCCATTTCAGGCTGCAGTTCGCGACGGAAGTTCTCGAGGTTCTTTTCGGTCAAACGACCTTCGACGAACGCTCGCGAATAGATCCCTGGCGAAGCGTGACCCTGGAAATAAACCTGGTCACCTTCAAAGCCGCTGCCACGACCACGCAGGAAGTGATTGAAAGCGACTTCCACCAGCGTCGCGCTGGAAGCGAACGTGCTGATGTGACCGCCGAGGCCTTCAAAATTCTTGTTGGCCCGAGTCACCATCGCCATCGCATTCCAGCGAATGATGCTCTTGATGCGGCGTTCAAACTCGCGGTTGCCCGGATAGGCTGGCTGATCCGAAGAATGGATCGTGTTGATATACGGCGTGTTGGCGGCGAAAGGAATATCGACACCACGTGCATGAGCACGATTTTCTAAAGCCGAAAGAAGGAAGCGAACCCGGTCGTCGCCTTTGCCTTCCAAAACGTAGTCGAGAGAATCAAGCCATTCCTGAGTTTCAGCTGGATCCACGTCGGCAGCGAAGGTCGCCGGATTGTTCCGCATCAAATTCTCTTCGGCCGGCATCATTTTGGCGTTCGCCATGCAACTTCCCTTTTATTCAGTCCGTTGCTTAACGCCAGTCATGTCATACGGAGTCGCCGCGTACTCTTTGCGCGGCTTCGTCTGGCGAAGCAACCCTCGATTAACTTATCTCAAAGATCAATCTCGGTTTAGGCCCGAGGCAGGCTTCGAGTCTGAATTCTACCGCGCTCGCTGCGTTTGTCAGCGAGTCGCGGACGAACCCTCTTCCGGTTCTGCAACCCGCAGAATCATCAGAAGCCTTAACATTTACGCAAACTATTACCAGAGAAAGCCTTACGACTTCTTCTTTGGCTTGTAAATTTCCGTGGCCGTGCCGAAAAATACCTCGCCCGCGTTCATAACCGTCTCGCTCAGAGTCGGATGCGGGTGGACAGTCGAGGTCAAATCAAAGACTTCAGCACGCATTTCCAGAGCCAAAACGGCTTCCGAAATCATCTCGCCGGCACCTGGGCCAACGATACCACAGCCCAGGACGCGCTGCGTTTCTGGGTCGATGACCCATTTGGTCAAACCATCGGTGCGGCCCAGTGCCTGAGCACGACCACTGGCAGCCCATGGGTAAAGGGCCACTTCGACCTTCTTGCCCATCGCCTTCGCTTCTTCTTCCATCAGGCCAGCCCAGGCAATTTCTGGGTCGGTGAAGATGACGGCTGGAATCGCAGCCGGTTCGAAGGAGACAGGATGTCCGAGGATCGCTTCCACAGCGGTACGACCTTCGTGGGTCGCCTTGTGGGCCAGCATTGGATTGCCGGTGACGTCGCCAATGGCCGAGATCTTCGGATCAGCAGTACGCAGCTGCTTGTCGACGCCGATGAAGCCACGCTTGTCGACGACAACCTGGGTGTTTTCCAGACCGATGCCCTTGGTGTTCGGCCATCGGCCGATCGAGACCAGGACGCGGTCGTATTTGAACGTTCCGAACTTACCGGGGCCTTCGAATGCGACTTCAACCTTGTCGTCGCGATCACCCAGCGAACCAACCTTGGTATTGGTGAAGATGCGGCCCTCGAACAGTTCGTCGAGCTTCTTGGCCAATGGCTTGACCAGGTTACGGTCGGCACCTGGCAGCAGACCGTCGGTCAATTCGACGACGCTAACCTTCGTGCCAAGGTGGGCGTACACCGTGCCCATTTCAAGACCGATGTAACCACCACCGATGACCAGCATGGTTTCTGGGATGTCTTGCAGCTCAAGAGCACCCGTCGAGTCCATCACGCGGGGAGAGTCGATCTGGAAAGCTGGAGGAACCGCCGCGACCGAGCCCGTAGCGACGATCGCGTGATCGAACGTCAGCTTGCCACCTTCAGGAATCGAAGGGTCGTCCCCTTCCAACTGGATGGTGCTGGAATCAATGAAGCTGCCCTTGGCCTTGATGACGGTGACGTTACGCTTCTTGGCCAATTGCCCAAGGCCAGTCGTCAGCGACTTGATCACGCCTTCTTTACGGGCGCGAAGCTTATCCAAGTCGATCTGAGGCTCACCGAAAGTAACACCCCAGTCCTTGTTCATCTCGTGGACTTCGTCGATCACCTTGGCCACATGTAGAAGGGCCTTCGACGGGATACAACCGCGGAGCAAACAGGTACCGCCCAGACGAGTATCCTTCTCGATCAGCGTGACTTCCATTCCTTCGTCAGCAGCCAGAAACGCCGCTGCGTAGCCCCCGGGACCACCTCCGATGACCGCCAATTGGGTATGAGCCATGATGTCTCTCTAGCAAATTTTCTAAGGCAATAAGGTGAGTTACTTCACTGAGATGCGATTGTGGGGCTCCACGTCTCAGTATTCACGGTAACAGGGCACATTGAACCAAAAAAAAAGGGATTCCGCGACGGGCCATCGTGCCGGAATCCCTTTGAAATCTACGAATTGTTGCGAATTGCCGAAAATGAACTTTCGGAAATTAACGCGACATAAATTCGACCACCATATTCACGTCGACCGGCAGGCTGATATCTTCCGGGCCTGGCACGGCGTCGAAGGTCGCCGAAAGGGTTTCCGGGTCAGCCGACAGGAACGCGGCTGGTTCACCCGAAGCGTCCGAGTGGATGCTGCGATACATGATCTGCAGCTTCTCGCGACCACGGACGTTGATGACGTCTCCAGGGCGAAGCTGGTACGATGGCTTGTCCACCTTCTGGCCATTGACCAGGAAGTGGCCGTGCACGATACCCTGACGGGCCTGGCAGCGGGTCAAAGCCAAACCAGCACGACGCACCACGTTGTCCAAGCGACGTTCGCAGAGGGTCAGCAGGTTTTCACCCGTGTTGCCCTTGCTGTGCTTGGCGTGGTCGAAGTAGCGGCGGAGCTGTTTCTCACCGATACCGTAATAGTGCTTGATTTTTTGCTTTTCCATCAAAGCAGCACCGTAGTTCGACGGTCGCTTCGGACGGTTGTGCATACCTGGGGGAGAAGGCCGGCGGTCGGCGGCGCGCATGGCACCACGGCTTTCGTAAATGACAGCTCCGAGACGACGATTAACTTTGGCCTTCGGACCGGTGTAATGGCCCATGAACGATTAACTCCTACACTACTTTCCCAGGAATCCACCAACTGTGATCGCAGCGGGAATGACGATTCCTACATCCACGATTGTTCCCCTGACGACAAAGAGAGTCAGGGTGGAAACCACACATTGTGCCGAAGCACTCCTCCTTTGACAAGGGGGCACCGCTAGCCCTACGGCGAAAATTCGTTATCGTCCGATTATGCTCAAGTTTCACCCCTCCAACCTCCCCTTAGCCCCTGTTTTGCCTAGGACAAAGTTCAAGAGTTATTCGTTATTAATAGGCCCCGTCCGAGATCTAACTTTGCAGATCGGGGAAAACTCGGCGATAATCAAAACTTCACACCCCTTCTCTACCCTCGCCTCACAATCAACTCTCGAAGGAATCTTGCCCATGCGACAGCCGTCTCTCAGTCGTCGTTCCTTTCTCCGCACCTCTGCCGCAGCCGCCATGGTTGCTGGCACTGGCTTCCACTCCCTGGCATCCGCAGCGGAATCGAAGTCGCCTAACGAGCTTCTCGATATCGCGTGTATCGGCGTGGCGAACCGCGCCGCGGAGAACGTCCGAGGTGTCAGTGGCCAAAACCTCGTGGCCATGTGCGATATCGACGACAACTATCTGAATCAGGCTCTCAAGCAGTACGCCGATAAGAAATCGAATCGCTACAACGATTTCCGAGTCCTGCTCGACAAAGAGAAGTCGATCGACGCCGTGGTGGTCAGCACGCCAGACCATACCCACGCTCCGGCTTCGATGTGGGCCATGCAGTTGGGCAAGCATTGCTATTGTGAAAAGCCACTGACGCACACCGTGCACGAAGCCCGCGAGATGACGAACTATGCCGTCAAACACAAGCTGGCGACGCAGATGGGAACGCAGATCCATGCCGGCGATAACTATCGCCGCGTGGTGGAAGCGATCCAGGCCGGCGCTGTCGGCGACGTCACGCACGTCGATGTGTGGGTCGGTAAAGGCTGGGGCGGCGGTACGATCCCGACCGATCCACCACCGGTTCCCAAGAACGTTCACTGGGATCTCTGGCTCGGCCCAGCAGCCGAACGAGCTTACTCGCCGGTTTACATGCCAGCCCAGTGGCGTCGCTGGTGGGACTTCGGTGGCGGTACGCTTGGTGACATGGGTTGCCACTACATCGACCTGGTGTTCTGGGCTTTGAAATTGAAGTACCCAACCAAGATCGGAGCGGAAGGTCCTTCGCCAGATCCGAACACCGCGCCACTCGGCCTGACGGTGAACTACACGTTCCCAAAGACCGACGTCGCACCGGCCGTCACCATGAGGTGGCGTGATGGCGATCACTGCCCACGCGAGATCAACGGGCAAGCGGTTCCTGGCAGTGGCGTGGTCTTCCACGGTACGAAGGGAATGATGATCGCGACCTACGGCGACTTCAAACTGCTGCCGGAAGATAAGTTCACCGACTGGAAAGCGCCAGAGCAAACCATTCCGCGGTCGATCGGCCACTACGAGGAATGGATCAAGGCTTGCAAAGAAGGTACGCCAACGACCTGTAGCTTCGACTATAGCGGTCCGTTGACCGAAACCGTCTTGCTGGGCAACGTCGCCTTCCGCACCGGCGGTCCCATTGAATGGGACGCCAAGTCATTGAAGGTCACCAACAACGATTCCGCCAACCAGTACATCGAGCGGAAGTACCGCGAAGGCTGGCGAATCTAAGTCGTTCAATTTGCAAATGAAGCAGCCCTGGGACATCCAACGATGCCCCAGGGCTTTTTTGTTTCTTGATCTTCAACTCGAACGTTCTTCCGCAACGATTCAATTCAATTCGGCCATACGTTCGGATGATGTGCCTCGCCTCTATCCGCTAGTCGATGAACGGCGGATCGGCCGGGTAGACGGCCACTTCAATCGAGTGCCCATCGGGGTCTTGGAAGAACGTTTGATGGATGTTGCCAGCGTTGACCCGTTGAATAAACGGGATGCCATGTTCGTTCAAGATTTCGACCAACTGGCGGTCATCTTCCAGGGCGAAGGCGTAGTGGTCGGCGCGCGAATTGGGGCCTTCGCCGAACTGACCGAGGTGTTCGGTTTCCAAGATATGAATCTGAATGCCATAGCCAACCAGCCAGGCCCCAGGGAAATCGAACGGCGGGCGTTCGACCTCGCGAAAGCCGAGGACATCGCGGTAGAAGTCGCGGCTTACCGCGGTGTCGCGAACGGCCAGGGCCAGGTGATTTAGTCCCTTCAACGGGAGTGGTCGTGTCATGCTTGCATTCCTTCGAGCGAACGTTTTCGAGGTGCTTCTAAGATACTTTCAGCACAACCCCCTGTCGCCATGGGTACAGTTGCGACTGTCACCAAACGGTTGTTTAGCTGTTAGCGATTTTCCTTAAACAACCCTCAACTTTGTTGCCTTTCCGCGGCATCCCGCCCATTCGCGAGTCGTAGTTGGCTGCTTACAATCAATCGAATGGGCCCCATGTTTAACTTCGCGCAGAGCACTCGCTAGGACCACCATTCAATGAAAGCGCTCGTCAAGCGTCATGCGGAAAAAGGGTTGTGGCTGGAAGACGTCCCGGAACCAACCATTGGCATTAACGACGTTCTGATCAAGACCTTGAAGACCGGCATCTGCGGCACCGACGTCCACATCTACAAGTGGGATGCGTGGGCTCAGAAAACCATCCCGGTTCCGATGGTCGTCGGTCACGAGTTCGTTGGCGAGATCGTCGAAGTTGGCTCGAACGTTCATATCTTCGAGCCTGGCCAGATCGTCAGTGGCGAAGGTCACGTCGTCTGTGGCAAGTGCCGCAACTGCATGGCGGGTCGTCGCCACTTGTGTGCCGATACCGTCGGCATCGGCGTGAATCGCCCAGGGGCCTTCGCAGAGTACATTTCGATTCCGATGACCAACGTCTGGCATCATGCCGATGGGATTCCGCTCGACGTCGCTTCGATCTTCGATCCGTTCGGCAACGCCGTGCACACCGCCCTCACCTTCCCGGTCCTGGGCGAAGACGTCCTGATCACCGGGGCAGGTCCCATCGGCTGCATGGCCGCGGCGGTCTGCCAGTATGCCGGGGCTCGCTACGTCGTGGTGACCGACGTCAATCCATGGCGTTTGGAACTGGCCAAGAAGCTGGGTGCGACTCGTGTCGTCGACGTGCGGAATGAAAAGCTGAGCGACGTCCAGAAAGAACTGGGCATGGTCGAAGGCTTTGACGTTGGCCTGGAAATGTCGGGCAACGCGGTCGCCTTCCGCGACATGATCGCCAACATGAGCCACGGGGGCAAAATCGCGATGCTTGGCATTCCACCAGATGAAATCTCGATCGACTGGAACGATGTGATCTTCAACATGCTGACGATCAAAGGCATCTACGGCCGTCTGATGTACGAGACCTGGTACCAGATGACCGTGCTGCTGCAGGGCGGCTTGGACATCAGTCCTGTTATCACGCACCACTTGCCGTTCACCGAATATGAAGCAGGCTTCGAGGCGATGTTCTCTGGCCAGTCCGGCAAAGTCGTTCTCGACTGGGCCGAACTTACGTAAGACACCATCCGCGGCGCGAACGAACCTCGCGCCACCCTCGACTCCGGTCCTCAGCGCACTTCTTTGGCCTGAGGACTTGGGGACACGACACGATGAGGAGCGAAGACAACCATGTGGAATTCTGACATTCAATCGCGTTACGCCGGCATCTTGAGCGAGATCCAAGAGGCAGGCCTGTACAAGAACGAGCGAACGATCCTGTCGCCGCAGAAGTCGAAGATCGACCTGCCGCAGCAGCAATCGGTGCTGAACATGTGCGCGAACAACTATCTCGGCCTGTCGGACAATGCCGAGATTATCGCCGCCGCTAAAGAAGGACTGGAACGCTGGGGCTACGGTCTGTCGTCGGTTCGCTTCATTTGCGGCACGCAGCAAGCGCACCAGTCGCTGGAAAACGAACTGACCAAGTTTCTGGGGATGGAAGACACCATCCTCTATTCGTCTTGCTTCGACGCCAACGGCGGCTTGTTCGAGACGATCCTCGGCCCGGAAGATGCCATCATCTCGGACGAGTTGAACCACGCCAGCATCATCGATGGCGTTCGTCTCTGTAAGGCGAAGCGGTTCCGTTACAAAAACAACGATATGAGCGACCTGGAAGCCAAGCTGAAGGAAGCATCGGATGCTCGCGTTAAATTGATTGCCACGGATGGCGTCTTCAGCATGGACGGCTACATCTGCAATCTTCCGGACCTTTGCGATCTGGCCGACAAATACGGCGCGATGGTCATGGTCGACGACTCGCACGCAGTCGGCTTCATGGGCAAGCATGGCCGTGGCACGCACGAGCATCACGACGTGATCGATCGCATCGACATCATCACCGGTACCCTTGGCAAGGCGCTGGGTGGTGCCTCAGGTGGTTACACCAGCGGCCGAAAAGAAATCATCGACCTGCTGCGTCAGCGATCGCGACCTTACCTCTTCTCGAACACCTTGGCCCCGCCAATCGTGGCAGGCTCGCTGAAGGCCCTGGAACTGATCCAAGCTTCGACCGCTCTGCGTGACAAGTTGGAGACGAACACTAAGTTCTTCCGGGAAGAGATCGCTAAATTGGGGCTCGATGTGCTGCCAGGCGAACACCCCATTGTGCCGGTGATGTTCTACGACGCCAAAGTGGCCGCCGATTTCTCTGAACGTTTGCTCAAACGGGGTGTCTACGTGATTGGGTTCTCCTACCCAGTGGTGCCTCAGGGTAAGGCTCGAATCCGAACCCAGGTCTCGGCTGGTCATTCCCTGGAAGAGCTAAAATTTGCCGTGGAACAGTTCGCCGCCGTCAAAGCGGAACTGGGCCTGTAACAGATATTAATGGTGCGAGTGGTCAGGAGAGTGTGCTTCTCCTGGCCACGACGACCCGGCGGTTTGCCCGGGCCTCTACTCTGCGCTAAATCGCGTAGTTCGTCGCCCAACCTCTTAGCGGGCAACAACTTTAGCCCAGTTGACTACTCGCCCCACGGCAACCTAGGATGATCCCTTTCACCATCGAATTAGTTCATCCTCCTACCGTTCGTTCGTACCCATGCACAAAACGAAGGTCGCCATTGTCGGCGTAGGAACCGTCGGAGCCGGCGTCGCCAAAATCCTGCTTGATCACGGTGATCGTACCGCGCGTAACGCCGGAACCACGCTGTGGTTAGAGAAAGCAGTCGTCCGCGATCTGAGCCGGGCTCGCGATTGCGAATTGCCCGAAGGCGTGCTGACGGACGACCTGAACGAAGTCACCAACGACCCAGATATTAAGGTCGTCGCGCAGCTGATTGGGGGTATCGAACCGGCCCGCACCATCATGCTGAAGCTGCTGGAAAGTGGCAAAGATATTGTCACTGCCAATAAAGCGCTGATTGCGGAACATGGTGCCGAGTTGTTCGCTCGGGCTCGCGAACTGGGCCGCTGCATCGCTTTCGACGCGGCAGTGGCTGGTGGGATTCCGATCATTACCAATCTCAGCCAGTGTCTGACTGCTAATCGGATCACCTCTCTCAGCGGCATCCTGAACGGCACCTCGAACTTCATTGCTTCGGCGATGGAAGAACAAGAGGCAAGCTATAAGTGGGCCGTCAAAGAAGCCCAGCGACTTGGCTATGCCGAAGCTGACCCAACGATGGACGTCGACGGCACCGATGCCGCTCAGAAGTTGGCGATCCTGGCGCACATCGCGTTTGGCGTGAAGATCGACTGGAAGAGCATCCCTCGCGAAGGGATCGACAAACTTCAGCCAGTCGACATTCGCTTTGCAAAAGAGCTGGGCTACCGCATCAAACTGCTGGCCTCGGCCCAGCTAAGCGACGATGGCCTGGAAGTCCATGTTTCTCCGACGCTGATCCGCGAAGGGGAACCTTTGGCAGAAGTTCGTGGCCCGTTCAATGCCATCAGCGTTGTTGGCGACCAGGTCGGTCCGCTCTTCTTCCATGGCCAAGGTGCCGGGCAGAAGCCAACCGCATCGTCGGTGGCCGCCGACATGATCGACATGGCGGTCGGGCGCACCGCGTTGACCTTCCGCACGCTGAAGCTGTTCACCGAAACGCACAGCGATATTCAGGTCTGCACGTCGGACAAGATCCGCGGCCGCCACTACTTCCGTTTCAGCGTCGAAGACCAGCCAGGCGTGCTCGCCGACATCGCTCGAGTTCTGGGAGACCAGGGAATCTCGATCGCCTCGGTCATTCAGCACGAGCCAGAACATCTCGACGGCGACACCAAAACGTACGTTCCGCTGGTCATCATGACCCACGTGGCAACCCAGGGCCAGGCAGGCAAAGCGTTGGAAATCATCGCGAAAATGCCTTCGGTCAAACCGGGTGCCCGCAAGATGCTGGTCCAAGACTAAGCACGCGGCCTTGGCTGAACCTGAGAAACGGATTTGCTCTGCGGCGACTGTTTCTCCATCCAAAGCCCCACCGGCGCGAAATGCCACGGAGATTCGCGTCGGCAAGTTCACTCTGCCTACATCCCATTTACGTCGGTTTTCACGAAGGAGATTCGGGAACTATGAAATACGCGATTGTCATTCCCGACGGCTGCGCTGATGAACCGCAAGAATCGCTCGGTGGGAAGACCCCACTGGAAGCCGCCAACATCCCGAACATGGACGCCGTCGCGAAAGCTGGCGTTGTTGGCCGTGCGGACAACGTTCCGAGCCATCTGCCGGCCGGAAGCGACGTAGCCAACCTCAGCCTTCTCGGTTACAGCCCGCTGGAATACTTTACCGGCCGCGCTCCGCTGGAAGCCGCCGCCCAAGGCATTCAACTTGGTGCCGACGACTGGGCGGTCCGCTGCAACCTGGTGACGATCCAAGACCAGATCATGAAGAGCTTCACGGCGGGACAAATCTCGACCGAAGAAGCTACGGCACTGCTCGAGTCCGCTCAGCAGGAACTGGCCGGCGAAGGGGTCGAGTTCCATCCTGGCGTCAGCTACCGAAACCTGCTGATCTATCGTGGTGAAGGGCGTCCGGCTCCGTTTACGATGGATACCCGCACCACGCCTCCGCACGACCTGAGCGACAAGTCGGTTGCCGACAGCTATCCGCGCGGCCTGGGCAGCGACTGGCTTGCCGACATGATGAGCCGCAGCGTCGAGCTGTTCGCCAACCATCCGGTCAATCAAAAGCGCATCGCCGAAGGCAAGCCGCCAGCGACCAACGTCTGGCTATGGGGTCTGGGTCGTCGCCCTGCCCTGACGCCGTTTGCGGACCTGTATGGCAAAACCGGCAAGATGATCACCGCCGTCGACTTGCTGCGAGGCTTGGCCGCGCTGATCGGGTGGGATCGCATCGAAGTCCCAGGTGCGACCGGCTACCTCGACACCGACTATGCTGCAAAGGGCCAATACGCCATCGACGCACTGGATTCGACCGACGTGATCTGTGTGCATGTCGAAGCCACCGACGAAGCCTCGCATGAAGGTAGCGTCGAAGAAAAGATCAAGGCCCTGGAAGCGATCGACGGAAAGATCGTCGGCCCACTGCATGAAGCCCTGAAGAAGCATGGCGAATATCGCTTGATCGTGCTGCCCGATCACCCGACCTTCTGCCGTACCAAGACCCACAGCCACGGCTTCGTGCCACTTGCCATGTGTGGCAGTGACATCGAAGCAGACTCGTTTGAAACCTACAACGAGCGCAACGCCGACGCTTCGCCGCTAAGCTTCGACGAAGGTTGGAAGATGATGCCTCACTTCCTCGGCGTGTAATTTTGAGGCCGCGGCGGTTGCCCGGCCAGTCTCTTTGCCCAGTGTTACCTTATTACGGATGACACCATTCCATGTCATTGATTGTTCAAAAGTTCGGGGGAACCAGCGTCGCTGATTGCGAGAAGATTGTTGCCGCCGCGCGAAAAGCGATTCGCGCGCAGCGTGAAGGTCACCAGGTGGTGATGGTCGTCAGTGCGATGGGTAAGAATACCGACGTGCTGGTCGATCTCGCGCAGCAAGTGAGCGACAATCCACCTGCCCGCGAAATGGACATGTTACTGTCGACTGGCGAACAGGTCAGCGTCGCCTTGATGGCGATGGCGATCGACGCCCTCGGCTCGAAAGCGGTCAGTTTGACCGGTGCCCAGATCGGTATCCGCACCGACAGCACCCACACGAAAGCTCGTATCCGTTCGATCGAAACTTCGCGCGTCAAAGAGTTGCTTGACGAAGGCAACATCGTGATCGCTGCCGGTTTTCAGGGGATCGACGAGAACTACAACATCACGACCCTCGGTCGTGGTGGTAGCGACACGACCGCTGTGGCTTTGGCCGCCGTGCTGGATGCCGACGCGTGTGAAATCTATACCGATGTTGATGGAGTCTACACGACCGATCCACGCGTTTTGCCAGAAGCCCGTCGCGTTCCACAAATTGCTTACGACGAAATGCTGGAACTGGCGAGCCTGGGTGCCGGCGTGATGCACAGCCGTTCGATCGAGTTCGCCAAGAAGTTCGGCGTGCCGATCCATGTGCGAAGCAGCTTCACTGATATCCCTGGCACGTTGATCGTTCAGGACCCGGAATCGAAGACCCGTCCTGTCAGCGGCGCCGCGATCACCAAGAACGAGGCCCGGATCACGCTGGAAGGCATTCCGGACGAACCAGGCGTCTCGCTGGAACTATTCCGCCGAATTGCCGCGAAGGCGATTTCGGTCGACATGATCGTCCAGAACATCAGCTCGGACGGCAAGGCGAACATCTCCTTCACGGTTCCCAAGAACGAACTGAAGGTCACGCTCGACGCCGTCAAACAGGCTGCAGAACTGCTTCGCCCAGAGAACGTCACCTACGACGAGCATGTCTCGAAAGTCTCGGTCGTCGGCCTCCAAATGGCGAACGTCCCAGGCGTGGCCGACAAGATGTTCCGCGTTCTTTCAAGCGAAGGCATCAACATCCAGGCCATCTCGACCTCGGAAATCAAGATCTCGGTCCTGGTCGCCCAGTCCGATGCCCAGAAGGCTCTGCAGATCGTCCACAACGGCTTCGAGCTTGATGTAACGCCAGAAGACTCGCCGCTGGAAGTGAGTGCCGTTCGCGTTCGCGACGTGACCGATCCGGCCGTCGTCGTGCAGCGTCTGCGTGAGATGGAAGACCTGGCGATCGACGATATCCAACTCGATCGCAGCCAGGCCCTGCTGGCCGTTCGCCGTGTGCCCGATCGCCCTGGCATTGCCGCCCAGATTTTCGAAGCGGTCGCGTCGAAGGGGATCAACATCGACGTGATCATTCAGAACGTCGGTCGCGATGGAAGTGCCAACGTCAGTTTTACCTGCCCAGCGTCCGACTACGAAAAGGCTTACGCTGCCCTGGAAGAAGTCGTGCAGGAAATGGGGGACGGCGAAGTCCAAGGCAACCGCGAAGCAGCCAAGCTATCGGTCAGCGGGATTGGCTTGCGTAGCCACACCGGTGTCGGCGTCCGCATGTTCAAGGCTTTGAGCAGTGCCGGCATCAATGTCGATCTGCTCAGCACTTCGGAAGTTCGCGTCAACGTGATCGTTGACGAGCACGAAGGCGAGCCAGGCCTGAAGGCGCTGGAAGAAGCGTTCAAAGACGTTCTGATCGATACCTAATCGATCGGGCGATTTCTCGAATCAACGAAGAAGGCCACCTGCGGGTGGCCTTTTCTTGGGGGATGACCGATCGGAAAGCCTAGACTTCCGACTCTTCCAGCACGTGTTCTTCCACATAGATCGGCAGGTGCGGCTGACTGGTGACCGCCACGGCAATCGCGTCCGAAGGCCGGGCATCGATCGAGACCAGTTCGCCATCGACCTTCACGCGCAGATTGGCGTAATAGGTCCCTTCCTTCAGATCGGTGACCACCACGCTGTCGAGTTCGCCTCCCAAACGCTCCACGATACTGACGATCAAATCATGCGTCAGCGGTCGAGGCGGGATGAAGTCCTTCACGCGACGATGAATGCTCGTCGCCTCGAAAATGCCAATCATGATCGGAAATTGGCGATCTCCGTCGACTTCTTTCAGATAGATAACCTGCTGGTCGTTTATCTCGCTGATGATGATCCGCGAGAGCTCCATTTGGATTGGCATGAGGGTGATCAGTCTTCCACAGTGATTCTCGTTCAACTGACTCGATTATATCCCTGGGAAAAGCTGTGGGAACAGTCCTTCGGCATGGAACTGTCCCCAGCGAGACAAGGGCGAACGGGTCGCTCCTTGTCGAAATCGCTAGAAGCGGCCTATTTAGCGGCCGATTCCCGCAGACGAGCCAAAGCGGCCTCGGTGCGTTCCAGTTCCTGCTTGGCCTGATCCAGGCTTTCCCGTTCGCGAGCCACGATATCGGCAGGAGCTCGGCTGACGAAACTTTCGTTCCCCAGCTTCTTTTCCTTGCTCACCACCAATTGCTGCAACTTGGACAGTTGCTTCTCGTTACGGTCGATTTCGGCTTCGACGTCGATGAAGTCCTTCAGGTCAACGAAGATCTCCATGCTGCCGACCGTCAACGTCGCGTTGGTTTCTGGCACTTCCACCTTCTGGCCCAAACCGCTGCTCTTGGCGTTGGCCATCGAGAGGAAGTACGGCGACATTGTTTCCAACAGCTTGGCGGTTGGCTCGTCGCAACGAATGACGAACTCAATCGTGTCTTTCGGCGCGATGTTCTGCCGGCTGCGGATTTCGCGAAGACTTCCCAGTGTTTCCTCGAACACGGCGAACTGACGCTCGATCGACTGGTCTTCCCACTTGCTGTCGATTTCTGGCCAGGTCGACAACATGATGCTCTCGGTCGCGTCGGTCAGCGACTCAAGACCACGCGTCGGGGCGATCTTGCCCAGGGTTTGCCAGATCTCTTCGGTGATAAACGGAATGATCGGGTGCAGCAGCCGCAACATGCAGTCGAGCACGTACGTGATCACGCGCTGAGCGACCGGACGCTGCTTCTCGTCCTGAAAGCGTTCCTTCAGCATCTCGACATAGAAGCTGCAGAACTCGTCCCAGGCGAAGTCGTACGTCGCGCGGGCCGCGTCGGCGTAGCCGTAGCTTTCGTAACAGCGGCTCACTTCCTGCGTGACCGTGTACAGTCGGGACAAGATCCAGCGATCTTCCAACTGCAGTTCGTCCGCCGAAACCGTGCCAGGCTCGAAGCCTTCCAGGTTCATCATCGTGAACCGAGCGGCGTTCCACAGCTTGTTGCAGAAGTTACGCCCCAGCTCGAAGCGTTCGCTGACGATTGCTCCGCGCGGCAGTGCCTTATCTTCGGCACTTTCAGCCCACTGGGTGCTGAACGGCTTGCCACACTTCTTGCACTCGATGCGCGGCTGCTGACGGTTCTTCTTCGTTTGATCGATGAGGAACTGGCAGTGCGGGCACTCGAACTGCACCGGCATGCGGACGTCTTGCGTTTCGGTGGTCAGATAGGCGAGACCGAATCGCAACGAGTCGGCACCGAACTTCTCGATCACGTCCAGAGGATCGACGCCATTCCCCTTCGATTTGCTCATGCGTTCGCCTAGACCATCGAGAATGGTCGGGTGAATGAACACTTCGCGGAACGGGATCTCGCCCATGTTGTTGATACCGGCCAGCACCATACGAGCCACCCACAGGGTGATAATGTCGCGGCTGGTGATCAGCGTGCTGGTTGGGTAATAGTATTCCAGCTCTGGCGTCTTGTTCGGCCAGCCCAATGTCGAGTGCGGCCACAGAGCCGAACTGAACCAGGTATCGAGCACATCTTCTTCCCGCACGAAGCCCATCGCTTCATAGCGAGTTGCCAGGGCCGCATCTTCTTCGGCGATGCAGACGTGAATCTGGCTGTAAGGCATCGTGACGCGAGCAGCACCCTGAATGGTGCCGATCTTTTCGGCCGCTTCCAGTTCTTCGTCCCGTTCGACCTGGAACTTGACCTTGCCGCTCTTGATATCGGGATCCGATTCGAGCTTGGCGACCATCTTGTCGTGGTCTTCTTTGTAGGCACATTCCTGCGACCAGATCGGAATCTGGTGGCCCCACCACAACTGGCGGCTGACAGGCCAATCACGCTTTTCGCTGAGCCAGTCGATGTAGCCGTTGGCATAGCGGGATGGGAAGATCTTCACGCGGCCATCTTTGACGGCGTCCATCGCGCTCTGGGCCAGTTCGTCCATCTTGATGAACCACTGGTCGGCCAGGTAAGGCTCGATCGGCGTTTTGCTACGGTCGGAGTAGGCGAGCTCGATCTTGCGGTCTTCGATCTTGTCGAGCAGATTCAACTTCTCGAGATCTTCGATCACCATCTTACGGGCCTGAGGAATCGTCAGGCCGATGTATTCCCCGGTCGCCTCGTTCATCGTGCCGTCGGGATTCAAGATGTTGATCATCGGCAGATCCTGGCGACGCCCCACTTCGTAGTCGTTCGGGTCGTGCGCCGGAGTGATCTTCACGCAGCCGGAACCGAGTTCTGGCTTGGCCCACTGATCGGCAACCAGTGGGATTTCGCGATCGACCAGCGGCAGCATCAGCTTGCGGCCTTCAAGAGCCATGTCACGCAGCTTGATCAGCTGTGGCAGCATCGACTCGCGACGCGCTTGGATCTCTTCGATCTGGGTCTGGATGCCCGCCTTTTCTTTGCCTGGGGCTTCCTTGAGCTTCTCTTTCAGCTCGGCTTCGATCGTGTTGAGGGCCTTTTCCGGATCAGGGTGAACCGCGACGGCCGTATCGCCCAGCATCGTTTCCGGACGCGTGGTGGCGATGGTCACATACTTCGGTTCGCCTGGCTTCGGATCGATAACCGGGTATTTGAAGTGCCAGAAGTTACCGTCGGTCGTTTCGTGGAAGACTTCGTCGTCGCTGACCGCGGTCTGCAGGAATGTATCCCAGTTGACCAGACGCTTGCCTTTGTAAATCCACTTCTTGGCGAACAGATCGAAGAAGGTCCGACGCACCGCGCGGGCACACGTTTCGTCGAGCGTGAAGCGGGTGCGATCCCAGTCGCAGCTACTGCCAAGTCGCTTGAGCTGGCCCAAAATGCGAGCTTCGTACTGATCTTTCCAGTCCCAGATTCGCTTGACCAGCTCTTCGCGGCCCAGATCGTGACGGCTCTTCTTTTCCTGCTCGAAGATTCGGCGTTCCACGACGGCCTGGGTGGCGATCCCGGCATGGTCCGTGCCCGGGATCCACAGGGTGTTGAAGCCCTTCAGCCGCTTGTAGCGAATCAGAACGTCTTGCAGCGTATTGTTCAACGCGTGCCCCAAATGGAGGGCACCAGTCACATTCGGTGGTGGAATGACAATCGTGAACGGCTCGCGACTGGGATCTGGTTCGCTGTGAAAAAATCCCTGCGATTCCCAGTACTCGTATATCTTGGGCGAGATCGAAAAATCGAAACGATTGGGAATGTCCTGAGCGGAAAACGCCACCAGTATGACTCGCTATGATTTGAAAAAGATGTTCAGGTCTACAATCCAGTATCCAGCAAGCGGAGTCCTTGCCCAGTCCCTCACCCGCTTTTTGACTTCTAATTCGCGGCGGCGACCTCGTCAGGCGTCCCCTGCTTGCTGGCAGCTTCGTCCTTGTGAAGTTTGTATTCAACGGCATCGACCAGTGCATTCCAACTGGCCTGAATGACGTTTTCGCTGACGCCAATGGTACCCCAGACGTCACTTTCGTCGCTGCATTCGATCTGCACGCGGGTTCGAGCGGCGGTTCCCGCTTCGCTATTCACCACGCGAACCTTATAGTCGACCAGTTTCATCCGCTTCAGGTTCGGGAATACCCCGTCCAGTGCCTTGCGGAGAGCCGTACTAAGGGCATCGATCGGGCCGTCCCCTTCGCCCACTTCGTGCCGCAATTGATCGCCGACCTGCAGCTTGATCGTTGCTTCGGTGGTCAATTCCATATCTTGCTGGTGGACGAAGTCTTCGACCTCGACATGATACTTCATCGTCTTAAAGTGCGGGGTGAAGGTTCCCAGGGTCTTGCGGACCAGCAGTTCAAAGGAAGCCTCGGCGGCCTCGAACTGGAAGCCTTTGTTCTCGAGATCGACCACGCGGGCCAGGATTTCGTCCATCACCTTGCGGTCTTGCTCGATGTTCATCTTGGTGGTTAATGCCATGATGTTCGATCGTCCCGACAGTTCGCTCACCAGTACGCGACGTTCGTTGCCGACCAGCTCTGGCGAGATGTGTTCGTAGCTGGACGACGCACGATTGACCGCATGCACGTGCATTCCACCTTTGTGGGCGAAGGCACTTTGACCAACGAAGGCCTGATTGTTGCGGCGATTGACGTTGGCCGTGTCGTAAACGAACCGCGAAAGCTCCGTCAGGTGATTGAGGCCGTCCCCACCGAGAACCTCGTAACCCTTCTTTTTCAGGGCCAGGTTTGCCACGCACGAGATCAGGTCGGCATTGCCACAACGTTCGCCAAAGCCGTTGATTGTGCCTTGAATCTGCTGGGCACCTGCGTCCACGGCCGACAGCGCATTGGCCACTGCCAGATCGCCATCGTTATGGGTATGAATGCCGACAGGGACACCGAATGGCTCTAGAGCTTCGATCGCGGCTCGGGTCAGCGAAGCGATCTCTTCCGGCAAGCTGCCGCCGTTGGTATCGCACAGCACTACCATCCGGGCCCCCGCTTTGGCCGCGGTTCGGATCGTTTGAGCAGCGTAATCGGGGTTGGCTTTCCAGCCATCGAAGAAGTGCTCGGCGTCATAGATTGCTTCGCGGCCCTTTTCGACCATGATGCCGATCGAGTCCGCGATCATCGCCAGGTTCTCTTCCAGGCTGACCCGCAGCACGTCGGTCACGTGGAAATCGTGGGTCTTACCGACGATCGTGACCACGGGGGCTCCTGAGTCAAGCAGCGCGTTCATGCCAGGATCTTCGTCCGCGGTCATCCCTTTGCGGCGCGTCATTCCAAAGGCACAGACCTTGATATTCTTCAGGTCCATTTCTTGAACGCGGCGGAAGTACTCCGAATCTTTCTCGTTGGAAGCAGGGTAGCCCCCTTCGATGTAGTCGACCCCAATTTCATCCAGACGTTCGGTGATTGCGAGCTTGTCCTGCAACGAGAAGCTGACGCCTTCTCCCTGGGCACCGTCACGCAAGGTCGTGTCGTAAATCTCGATCTTCTTCATGGGGCGATCCGCATACTTTTCACGACCCGAGGGGGAACTAATCCGGGTCAGGTCGGTTCAACAAAAAAGCCCTGAAACCTTTGTGGCGTCAGGGCTTACCTTTGAATCTTTCGTGTTCGCAGTCCCTACGCCGAAATGGTGGGTTCTCCCACAATGGTAATCACAGTGATCTGGATGATGGGCTGCAACATGGTAAACGCGAGGGGCATTTTCTAGGTGTATTTAAGCCGTAAGTTTAGGTGTGGTAATAAGAACTGTCAAGTTAGGACACCTGTCAGGGGAAATTGTCGAAGAAGCCTGAAACAGGCGGCCTCCCCTGGCAGCTAGCGGCTAGGCACTCTCTTCGTAGTACTCTTCCTCGTCGTCTTCGTCGGACTCCTCGTACTCTTCTTCCTCGTATTCCCCTTCTTCCTCTTCGTACTCAGCCTCTTCCTCTTCTTCGTACTCGTATTCCTCGTCTTCCGCCTCGGCGTCTTCCTCGGTTTCGTACTCTTCTTCTTCGAGCTCGTCTTCGACCTCTTCGTCGATTTCCTCTTCTTCTTCCTCATCTTCGACAACATGAGGTCGGATTTTGTTCGAGCGTTTCGCTTTTGGGGCTGGGGCCTCTTCGATCTCCAGTTCCGGTTCGGTCGGAGCGGCCTGTCCCGACTTCATCAATTCCCAGTCTTCCGGGGTAATGATCACTTCGCGGGCCTGTGAACCGTTGTAAGGTCCCACGATGCCATCTTCCGCCATGAAGTCGATCAGTCGGGCACCGCGGCCATATCCCACGCCTAAGGCTCGCTGCAGCAGCGACACACTGCCGCGCTGCTCGGCAACAATCACGTCGACGGCCGCTTCGTACAGCTCGTCCCGCTTCTTCATCTTGGCAGGGTCGGCGGTGGCGCCATCTTCGACCTTCAGCTGAACCAGTTCTTTGACGAAGTCTTGCTCGCCGGTGCTGACGAACTCGACTACGCGGTTGATCTCTTCGTCAGAGAGGTAGGTACCCTGACCACGCATCAGCGTACTGGTACCTGGCCATAGGAACAGCATGTCACCGTTACCCAGCAGCTTGTCGGCACCCATTTCGTCGAGAACGACGCGGCTGTCGGTACGGCTAGCGACCTGGAACGAAATACGAGCTGGCAAGTTCGACTTGATCAGACCGGTGATAACGTCGACCGTTGGCTTCTGCGTGGCGAGGATCAGGTGGATACCGACCGCTCGTGACTTCTGAGCCAAACGAATGATGTGCTGTTCGACTTCCTTCCCGGCGGTCATCATCATGTCGGCGATTTCATCCGCCACGATCACGATGTAAGGCAGGTTCGTGACGGCGTTGTTCCGCTCCCCTTCGTCTTCCAGTCCCAGCTTGTCCCAGATTGCTTCTTTGCCGAGAGAATTGAACGCACTCAAGTGACGTACGCCCACTTCGGCCAGCAACTGGTAACGCTCTTCCATCTTATCGACGGCCCAAGCCAGGATCGCTTCGGCCTTCTTCATGTCGGTCACGACCGGATGCATCAAGTGCGGCAGTGTGCGGTAGCAGCTCAATTCGACCATCTTCGGGTCGATCATCAGCATGCGGACTTCGTCGGGTCGACGCGTCATTAAGATCGACGTGATCAGCGCGTTCAAACAGACCGACTTACCGGTACCCGTTCGACCGGCGATTAGAAGGTGAGGCATGGCCGCCAGGTCAACCGCCAGCGAGTTCCCCGAGACGTCTTTCCCAAGGAAGATCGGCACCTTCATCTTGTTGATGCGGCCGCTCGCTTCTTCCATCACTTCGCGCAGGCGAACCATCTGGCGTTCGTCGTTGGGTACTTCGATACCGACGGTGTTCTTGCCAGGGATCGGGGCGACAATACGCACACTTGGCACGCGGAGGGCAATCGCCAGGTCGTCGGCCAGACCGGTGATCTTCGACAAACGAAGGCCTGCTTCCAGTTCGACTTCGTACTGAGCGATAACCGGGCCCGTTTCGATTTCGACCACCTTCACATTGAACCCGAAGTTCAGGAAGGTCTTTTCGAGGGTCTTTGCCTTCTTGCGGACTTCGCGTTCCTGTTCATCGAACGAGAAGTCGTCGCTCTCGATCAGCAGCTCGATCGGAGGCAGTTCGTAGTTTTTCGGGTTTTCCAGACCATTGGCGGCACTGTCGAGCTCGCTCATGACATGCTTGCGAGCGTCGTCCTGCGGCTTCTTGCTGTTGCGGTTCTTTACCGCCAGCGGCGCAGGCTCTGGCTTGTCGACACGGGTAATCGGAACTTCGTCTTCGACTTCTTCCTCTCCCAGTTCTTCTTCGACTTCTTCGTCGATTTCCTCTTCTTCTTCGAGCTCTTCTTCCTCTTCGACTTCCTCGTCACCGCTGGCGGCTTCTTCCTCGAAGACCTCTTCGCCATCTTCGAACGGAATCTCTTCGTCGACGTCAGTCTTGATCTGGCGACCGCCAATCTTGATGCGTACGCCCTTTTCGTCGTACTCATCCTCGTTCGCGACTTCTCCGTCTTCACCATCTAAGCCAAACTCGGCCCGGAGCTTCGCGCGGCGTTCTTCGGCAAGGCGTTCGCGGCGAGTCTTCCAGGCTGCGGCACCGGCCTGGGTCTTTTCTTTCGCCTTCACCAGGCCCCAGACCGTCAGGCGAACCAGTTCGTACTCGGTGCAAAGCAGTAACCCACACGCAGTCGCGGCCAGACACAAGATGATCGAGCCGGTCGTGGCGAAGTGTTCACTGAGGAACTGTTGCCCCACCAGGCCAAGTCGTCCGCCAGAACTGCTGATCGGGCCTGGCGATGCCCCCGGAGCGACGATGGTGACAAGCGTCGTAATACCGGTCAGGGTCACCAGCCAGCCGATCAATCGGGCACCGGGCGAGGTAATTTCCTTCCGCATCAACAGGAAGAAGTCGAGCGTGCCCAGGCTGAATACGGCAAAGTAGGCTCCGATACCGAGAGTCACCAACAGGAAGTCGGAGACCAGG
This sequence comes from Bremerella cremea, assembly GCF_039541315.1. Classification (GTDB taxonomy): domain Bacteria; phylum Planctomycetota; class Planctomycetia; order Pirellulales; family Pirellulaceae; genus Bremerella; species Bremerella cremea. The sequence goes on from NZ_BAABFZ010000005.1 coordinate 368,129, forward strand.
GCTCCCATGCCACCGCACAGGTTATGGACCTGGTTCGGCTGGGGAAAGCTGACCTGATCGGGCTGATAGATATTACTGAATGGTGGCGGAAGCTCGCCAATGGCGTCATCGGCACGATACGACAACAGCGATAGCGCCAAGAAGATTGTCAGGGCAGACAATCCAATCGCGATCATATCTCGCTGGATGCTTCGCTCTTCGAACATTCGACGCTGCTGGGAAAACGGGGAGTATGAGCGAGGCTGCCCCCAGACGGGTGACTGGGACCTGACGCTCCACTTTCCTCCTTCGGCTCTGCTAGCGATCAAGCCGTAATGCGATTTCCTCGCACCGGCGCGATTCGCCAGTTCGCAGATCCGCCAACGCCGAAAGATTCGGCAGAACCGTTACAGGTAGTCGTTGGCGAAGTTCTTCACCGATCGCCAGCCCGATTCTTTCCCCGGCTGCAGCACCGCGACCAGCTCGCCAGCACTGGTCATGGCCGCAACTTCGTTTCCACTTGCTTGACCACTGGCGGAAGGCTTCACGTCGATCAGCTTCCCTTGGGCGAGCCGAACAATCTGCTCGGCATCGACCACCACCGACGGCAAGGCTTGAACGGCGCGGCAAGTCGATTGCAGCGACTGTTCGATCTTTTCTCGATTGAAGTTATCGAGTGGATTGAGTGCTTCCTCGATGCGAAAGTCGCCAATCGCCGTGCGAACTAATTCGGACATGATTGCCTCGGTGCCAAGACTTCGCGCGAGGTCTCTTCCCAGCGAACGAACGTACGTTCCGCTGCCACATTCAATCCGCATCGAGAGCTGCGGGTATTCGTACTGCAGGATCTCCAGCTTATAGACCTCGATCTCGCGACTGGCAAGCTTCACTTCTTTTCCCTGCCGGGCGAGGTCGTAGGCGCGCTTGCCGTCGACTTTCAGGGCGGAGTAAGCCGGCGGCATCTGCGAGATCGTTCCGAGAAACTGCGGCAATTCGGCTTCGATCTCAGCGAATGTTGGCTGCGGCGGACTTTCCAACTCAATCACCGCGCCTTCGATGTCTTCCGTATCGCTGTGACGCCCCAACAGAAAGACCGCTTCGTACGTTTTCGGCAATCGCTGGATGTATTCAATCAGCTTCGTGCCCTGTCCCACCGGGCAAACCAGGACGCCGGTCGCCAGTGGATCGAGAGTACCGGCATGCCCTGTCTTGGCGGGGCGAACCTGTCGCTGCACAATGTTCACAATATCGCGAGACGTTTTGCCAGCCGGTTTATTGATATTCAGAATGCCGTGCATTGCCGCCCAAACGCCGAAAGACGTCTTCCTGTCGATTCACAAATTCGATGCGCAATCCCTTGTCTTAACGGTTTCAGCGAGATCCGACAACGCCTGCCCCCGCTTGCCTTGTCAAGCCCAACGAAGCCCTCGCCGAGCGATCGCATCGTGGTTCCGCCAATTTGTTTGACGGGCGTTTGAGATCTCTACAATGAACTCAAGGGAAAGCGTGACCCGCATGGCGTCCTACGCCAGACGCTTCCTTACACAACCATCCAAGCCTCTAATGCCAGGGAGATTTCGTTCGATGTCCGACAACAAGCCCAAGCCGACCACGACTGACGCCGGCATTCCCGTCCCCAGTGACGAGCATTCGTTAACCGTCGGTCGCGATGGCCCGATCGTGCTGCACGATCATTATCTCATCGAACAGATGGCCAACTTCAATCGCGAGCGAATCGCCGAACGTCAGCCACATGCGAAGGGTTCCGGTGCGTTTGGTACCTTCGAGGTAACCCATGACGTGAGTGCCTACACGAAGGCAGCCGTCTTCCAGCCGGGCACCAAAACCGACACCCTGATTCGTTTTTCGACCGTGGCGGGCGAACGTGGCAGTCCCGATACCTGGCGAGACCCGCGCGGGTTCGCGCTGAAGTTCTATACGACCGAGGGCAACTACGACATGGTGGGGAACAACACGCCGGTGTTCTTCATCCGCGATCCATTGAAGTTCCAGCACTTCATTCGCTCGCAAAAGCGACGTGCGGACAATGGCCTGCGGGACCATGACATGCAGTGGGACTTCTGGACCCTTTCGCCCGAGTCGGCTCACCAGGTCACCTGGCTGATGGGCGATCGAGGGATTCCCAAGAACTGGCGACACATGAATGGCTATTCCAGCCATACCTACATGTGGGTGAACGCCAAGGGCGAACGCTTCTGGGTAAAGTACCACTTCAAGACCGATCAAGGAAACGACTTCCTGACCCAAAATGAAGCGGAAAAGATCGCCGGTGAAGACTCCGACTATCACCGCCGCGATCTGTTCAACGCGATCAAGGAAGGCAACTTCCCAAGTTGGACGCTCAAGATGCAGATCATGCCGTTTGAGGAAGCGGAAACGTATCGGTTCAATCCGTTCGATCTGACGAAAGTCTGGCCTCACGGCGATTATCCGCTGCACGAGGTGGGCAAGCTGACGTTGAATCGCAACCCGACCGACTTCCACACCGAGATCGAACAGGCCGCCTTCGAGCCGAACAATCTGGTACCAGGCATCGGCGCGAGCCCCGACAAGATGCTGCTGGGTCGGATGTTCGCCTATGCCGACGCTCATCGAGCCCGGATGGGTGTGAACTATAAACAGATTCCGGTGAATCGCCCCAAGTGTCCCGTACACAGCTATAGCAAAGATGGCGCGATGCGGATCGATAACGTTACCGATCCAGTCTACGCACCAAACTCGAAGGGAGGTCCTCAAGCCGACCCGAGTTTGAATCCGGTCAACGATGTCTGGGGAGCCCAAGGTGACTTCGTCCGCGAAGCTTACACGCTGCGGAAGGACGACGACGATTGGGGTCAGGCCGGCACGCTGGTTCGCGAAGTGCTGGACGACGCAGCCCGAGATCGCCTGGTCTCGAATGTGGTCGGCCACTTGAGCCAGGACGTTTCTGACCCGGTCCTGGAACGCGCCTTCACCTATTGGAGGAACATCGACCAGGAAATTGGCGACCGTATCGCGAAGGGAGTGAAGGGGAAGTAACCGTTTTCCCTCGCCCAAAGGCAGACGTTCGAAATCGAAAGAGCCCGTCGACCATTCATCGACGGGCTCTTTTTTTGGCTGGTCTGGAATGTGTGGATGCTATTCCGACAGTTCCAGGTTCACTTCGTTCGTCCCGACCCTGAGGACCGTCAGCAACGTGCTCGTCTGAGCACTTTGGTACTTCTTCGGAACATTCGGCATGTCCTTCGGTTTCATCGCGGGTGGCGAGTTCGGTCCGAGCGAGACTTCGACTTCTGGAGGCAGGATGATGACCTGATAGTCACCTGGGTCCATCCCACCGGCAGCACGAATTTCGTACTTGCCTTCTTCGTCCAGGACATCGCTGGCACTGTCACCAGTCGCCTTATTGCGAAACGACACGGTCGCTTCAGTGACTGGTTGACCCTTAAAAGTCACAACACCCTTCACGGTACCAAGCGGTTCCGACTTACTGCAGCCACAGATGACCACGGCAGCCAGGGCGATCGAAAACAGTTTCCAATTCAGCATCATCTTAAAGTTCTCAACGATTAGAACGTGAATGAAATCGATTGCGTTACGGGATCGTCAACACGTTGCCGTCATCGCGATCGACCAGGTTCTTCCACGTTTGCACGTCGAGGGTTTCCGCCAGGAAGTTCACGTGCCCATCCAAGCCCAACGCCATCACACCGCCTGGGTGCGCGGAGATGAGGGGCGAGTTGCACTTTTCGTTGCCCATCGTGGCCGCATCGTAAGTACGGGTACCCAGACCACGAATGACCGTGGTCTCGTTCCAGCAGCGATAGGCGGCTCCGGTCACACTGCCGGCCCCTTTAACCTCTTGCATCGGGCTGGTACCGTGCCAGCCACCATCCTGCCACGAAGCACGAATGTCGTACTTGGTGCCGGACGAGTCGACGACGTAGTCCGCTTGTTCGGCGACGACGATCGTGTTCGAGGTACCGTCGGTACATGCCGACATGTTCAAGGCACGGATACGAATAATCATGCCACCTGCCGAGATCGGCGAGTTGCCGCTGTTCACGTCGGTATCGGTCGACGAGTGATTGTTCGAGCCCGAGATCGCCACGTAGGAAGGCTCGATTTGCTCGGTCGCTCCGGCGCTGTTCGATTCGGTCCAGAACAGTTCCATCGGCGACGAAGGACAAACCATGTAAGGAGGCGCGATGCGATTCAGGACGTCCTTATTGTTCAGCGAGGCCGTGTCGCCACCACCCATCCAGAAGCCACCCTGATTCACCAACAAGCGATCGTACAGATTGCCTTGTTCGCAGAACGGCAGGATGTGAACCCACCAGTTGGCGCTGTGACTTCCCTTGGCGGCCTGAGGTGGCAGCACATTATGAGTGTCGTGATAGTTGTGCAGGGACAAACCGACCTGCTTCATGTTGTTCGAGCAACTCATACGTCGAGCTGCTTCGCGAGCCTGTTGGACGGCGGGCAACAGCAGTGCGATCAACACACCGATGATGGCAATGACCACCAGCAACTCGACGAGCGTAAAGCCACGAGACTTTTTCATGGGGGTGCACTTTCCTAGGTAGGAAGGAGGGGGTGGGAATTCGAAACGGAATGAATTCGGGGGAATCGCACCAGGCACAAAGAAGCGTGCATGAATCCTGATCAACAAGAATCAACGGTTCGGCTTGGCTTGAAATTGGGTAGGTAAGAAATGCCAGCGCGCCCGGAAGGTGGGTGATGGAGGTTGGACGCGTCAGATTTTCTATCTCTGTTCTGGCAAAATTCTAGTGACCCCGCTTCTGGGACTCAATAGAAACCCCGACTCCATTACGAGAACTTACGGGCTAGATCGCGAATATCACGCCATTTTTCTCCCTGTTTTCCATAACCCCCCGACAGGCGATATCCATCGGGGGGGAATGGGGGCAGAAGGTGGCTAATCAATAGCCAGAGCTCCGCAAGCTGCCCGGTCTGCCTAAGTCTCGTCTTCGGCGACCACCACCAGGCGGTCTTCTGGCCCGAGCGTCCAGCGGGTGTTCTTCTCTGGGATCAACTTTACCCCGAAGTTCTGCTGCATGTCGGTCTCCATTGCCTGGATTTTGACACCGATACAGACTTCGTTGCGCTGCTGTGCGATCGCCATCATATCGGCGAACGAGACTTCGATCGGGAACGAGGTGAAGTAAAGCCGAGCCGGCTTCAGGTAGATCTCGGAACCATCTTCGGAGAACAAGTCGTCATAGACCGCTTTGATACTCGCTTCTTCGCTGATTTGGGCGAGGATCGTACTGACGAACCGATTGGAAATGATGAAGTCGTGCACGCCGGCTCGGGCCACCAGTTCCTGGTTATCGGAGTCCATCACCTCGGTGATGATTTTGGTCTTGGTGATGTCGATGTCGGGGCCGGCCTCTGAGAAGATTCGCCGCAGCAGGATCAGAATGACAATCGTTTCTGAATCAGATGTTTCGGAATCCGCTTCCTGATCGCCAGAACTGAGGATAATGATGTTGTCGTAGTGAAACGGCTGCAGCGCTGTCAGCGAAGGAATATCAGTCGGGTTCGACTCGATCAACTGAATCGTCAGGTTCTCCAGCGACTCGTTCAACTGAGCGACCGTCTGCCGAACGTAATCGGTTGGCTCACGCATCATGATGTCGATCTGCGAGCCCGCTTGGACGTAGTCGGCATACTCGCGGACGATCAGCGGAACCTTCTCGTTCCAACCGATGAGCAGTTCGCGTTCGATCGATGGCTCGCTCTTGCGCCCTTCGGCCAGCGGTAATGTTTGCGGCACCGCGACCGGCTCGGATCGAAATTCGATGGTCGAGTCATCTTCGGCCAGAATCAGAATGTCGTCATCCTTCTGCAGCATCAGGCCGCTTTCTGGATTGATCACCACGGTTCCATCCGCATGCCGCAATCCAATCGGGACGCCATCAGGAAAGTGATAGATCGCTTTGCCGAACGCGATTCCGCTCCAATCGGCCTGGTGAAAGTAAAGTTCGCATCCGTCGAACGACAGCACCTCGGCATACACCACGCTCAGTCCGAGGGAACGGCTGGTTTGCACCAACAGCTTCGCCAAGATCTCTTGCCCGTCGATCGCGGTCACCTCCGGTGAGATTTCCTCGGCGATCTCGCGGCTGCGCTGCTGGAACAGTTCGACCACGATGTTGAGCTCGGTTCCCTCTTCCTTCGAGGCAACCACTCCGAGAATCGTCTTAATCGTGCGGATATCGCTGGCCGCTTTTTCCGCTTCGTTGGCAGACTCGCCGCACGATGCCAGGATGACGACGCTTTTGCTCGTCGGCAACGACACGATTTCCAGGTTATGCTTGGCGGAAGGCTTGCCCGACCGGGTCACGATTCGAGTCGTTTGTCGGTCCGTAACATGGACCTTCAAATAGTCGTCCATCTCTTCCTTGGGAAGATCGGCGAGAATCACCACGCAGGCATCGTCTTCACTTTCGTTGGCAATGATCAACTCGCGAAGGATCTCTGGCACGCGGTGGTTCCAGCCGAGAATCAACGTATGATCTGACTCGATTACGCGTGAGAACCCTTTCCGCAGCTCTGACAATTTTTGATCGAGAGCGGTCGTGATGAACGCGATCAGCATCGACAAGATGATTACCCCAGCCAGGCCGGCCAGCACGCCAGAGACCTTGAACAGCGGCGAAGCGAACTTATCCTGGTTCATGTTCCCGGGGTCGGTCAGTTCCAGAAAGATGATGTAGGACTGCCCCAGAAACGAATCGTGCGTTTCGTGCGAGACACCCTTCGGATGCATGAGCATGCTCACGCCGCGCAGGCCAGCCAGCAATCCGAACAGCACCAGAAACACGACCACCAGGCTGAAGAAGATCGATCGCCCTCCTTTGGAGATGAACGTATCGAACTTGTACCTCAGGCGCTCACGCAAAGTGGGTGTAGTCACGGCGATTCCTCACAGGAGCAAGACGTTTCAGCTGGTGCGGCAACAAGGTTGCGAGACGAGATCATCGCGCGAAAGATACCTTTCCGCGATCCGTTCGACAGGCAGTCTTATAACCGACTGCTGATGCCGAAACCAGCATTTTCCTGCGGGAATTGACAGAGTCTTACGGCGAGAGGATTTCCCTGTTTTCGCCTTGATTTCCGTTGGCTAGCCGCGTGAAGATTGGGCGTTTCCAGCCGCTGCCGGAAACGCCTGAGGTTTTGGCCAAGTCGGAGCTAGACGGCCGACTCCAATGCTGGATAGTCGGTATAGCCAACCGGTCCCGGCGAGTAGTAAGTGTCCGGGTTGGGCTCGTTCAGCGAGGCATCCTGCATCAACCGCTGCGGCAAGTCAGGATTGGCAATGAACTTCTGCCCGAACGCGATCGCGTCGGCTTCGCCACGCTCCAGACAAGCAATCGCCGTGTCTCGATCGTAACCACCATTGGCAATGAAGACGCCGTCGTACAACTTACGAATCTCAGGCGTGACTCGCGGTGCATCCGGATTGTAGATCCGACCTGGGCGAATCGATTCCGCCACATGCAAGTAAGCGAGACCCAGCGGATTCAAAACTTCCGCGACGTAGCGAAACAGCGAGATCGGATCGCTGTCGAACATGCCGGTTCCGTTCATCGTCGGGCTGATTCGCAGGCCAGTTCGATCGGCCGACCAAGCATCGGTTACCGCTTCGATCACTTCCAGCAGAAAGCGAGTCCGGTTCTCTTTCGATCCGCCATACTCGTCGGTGCGTTGATTGGAACCGTCACGCAGAAACTCGTCGATTAAGTAACCGTTGGCACCATGGATCTCGACCCCATCGAAGCCTGCGTCACGGGCACGTCGCGTTGCGGTGGCGTAGTCTTCGACGATCTTACGAATCTCGGGCTTGGTCAGCTCGTGAGGCACGACATAGGGCTTCTTTCCGGTCGGCGTATGAGCTTCGCCGGCGGCCAGAATTGGGCTTGGTCCAACTGGCAACTTGCCATCTTGATAGTCAGGATGCGAAACCCGCCCCATGTGCCAAAGCTGCACGACCATTCGACCGCCGGCGTTGTGCACCGCATCGGTAACCTTCCGCCAGCCGGCGACCTGGTCGTCGGAGTAGATCGCTGGAGCACCATGCCAACCGAAACCTTGCGGGCTGATCGCCGTCGCTTCCGAGATAATCAGCGCCGCACTGGCCCGCTGGGTGTAGTACTCGGCCATCAGATCATTCGGAATCCGATCGGTGGCCCGGGCACGCGTGAGAGGAGACATCAGAATCCGATGAGGCATCTGAAACGCCCCGGCCTGAAGCGGTTGAAACAGGACGTCATCGTCGTGGGTCGACATCGGCAGCGTCTCCAGTTTAGAGATGGAAAGAGCGAGCGAAGCCGAATTCTAGGCAGCATCCCACAAGTCGGCCACCCCTTGCGTTGTCTAGTGTCGGCCCTCCACATAATTGGTCATCTGATATGCAAAACGATCACGTAGAAAATGAGAAGCTTTCTGCCAGAACGTTTGCCTTCACGCAAACTTCTTGGGGGGAATTGTTCCTTAGCGAGCGAACAACCAGCCTCGAAACGAAATCGATCCAGCCCACCGAGCTGGATCGATCTTTTTGTTTTCAATCGTGATGTCGATCGTGCTTAGACGATCGCGGCGAAACCAGCGTAGAACGCGGCTTCCACTTCTGTCTGGGTGATGGTACCCACAACAAATACACGAACGCTCATCACGGTGACGTCGTTATCGTCTTTCAGCGTGAAGGTAGCGAACGAACCGCGTTGTTCCAGCTCTTCGGCACTCGCAGTGAACTTCACCTTTTCGTCGGTCTGGGTTCCCCAGCTAATGGTCGAGTACGCGCTGCTGAAGCCCTCGAACAGCAAGCTATCGCCATCGGCGAAGTCAAGGATCGTGTCGACGTCCTTTCCGTTGGACGATGCTTCGTCTGCTTTGAAGACAAACGTATCTTTGCCGCCGTCACCCTTCAGGATGTCGTTACCTTGGCCACCGTTCAGAATGTCGGCACCGGCACCACCGCGGATCTTGTCGTTGCCGGTTCCGCCATCGAGTTCATCGCGACCACCGCCACCCGACAGTTCGTCAGCGCCGCCGTCGCCGTAAAGATCATCGCCACCGTTGCCACCGACCAGGGTGTCGTTGCCGTTCTTACCTGACAATTCGTCGGCACCCCAACCGCCATCGAGCAGGTCGTTGCCGTCGCCACCATTCAGGATGTCGTCACCGCTTTCGCCGTACAGCAGGTCGTCGCCAGCCTGACCGAACAAGATGTCGTTGTCGGCACCGCCGTGGATCTCGTCGTTGCCGTCGCCACCGTACAGCTTGTCGTCGCCCGTGTTGCCCAGCAGGAAGTCGTCCCCTTCGTCGCCGTAGATGCGATCGTCACCGCTGTCGCCGGCAATGATGTCGTTGCCTTCGTCACCGTATAGGACGTCGTCACCAGCGCCGCCGCCAATGCGATCGTCACCGTAGTTGCCGTTGATCTTGTCGTCGCCGTCATTGCCATAAAGCATGTCAGCTCCACCGCCACCCGAGATAGTGTCGTTCCCTTCACCACCGTAGATCGTATCGGCGCTGCCTTCGCCGTAGAGGAGGTCGTTGCCTTTGTCACCATAGATGGTGTCCGAGCCTGCACCGCCGTGGACTTCATCGTCGTCACCACCGCCCCAGATCGTATCCGCACCGCCACCCCCGGCGATGAAGTCGTCGCCAGGTCCACCCAGCAGTACGTCACCTCCGTTGAGGCCGTAGATCGTGTCGTCGCCGCCATTGCCAGCGATTTGATCGGCATCGTCGGTGCCGGTAAGTGTGTCGTTGTCAGGACCACCGTTGACCGAGAGCATCGCCCGTTCTTCGAGCTGATAGCCCGCGGCGACGCCACCCGTGACGCGGCTTTTCCGTTTCGATTTGGAAGCCCCACGATTGGCCTGAATGAACTTCTTTAACATTGCGCTAAACGACGATTTCATGCTCTGTTCCTAACTGAAGCTGGCGGTCGACACGTTGTTTGCCTCTCGGGCTGGAAGCCCCGCCGAAATGACCACATCATCCGACACAACCGTTACAACCTAACGGTGGTGTTTCTACCGGCAGCGAGTATGATTCGTCAACTAACGAAAAGCTTTGAAATCGTCGTAACCTCCTCCCATGCCAACTCTTCATACGTGGCATACCTGATCTAAATTTGACCACACCCATCCATCAGCGAGAATCTGACCTGCCTTAGACCGAACGCTGCGGCTCCATTAACCCCTAGATTTGGCCAACACCTCCCACCCGGCCCAAACTAAGCGACTTAAACGAATCTGGTGAAAGATAAATAAATAGATTCTCCAAGGTTTTGAGTATCTCTACCTAGTCTTCGCAAAGCCCGTTTCTTCTGAAATTGAGATCGTTTGGAGCGTCACTCGTGATAAGACATAGCACCAGCTCTCGCCCCGACGGCATTCAACTCCTTCATCGCCTTGGGAAAACATACCGTCACGTGGATGCCGGTTTCGCGTGATGTTCTCACTGGCACACCCTCACCGGATTGCGCCGCTTAAGGACGAGCCTGTTTGAACCTCCGCACGCAGGTCGCCTTTGCCCCTCGGTTAGATTCATTGACCACTGCATGTTATCCGTGAACATCTTTTCCCGATTGATTGCACGTGTGACACGCTCTTGCGGTGTTGGCCTGACTGGCTGTGTTTACATTTGTTGGTAGGCCGTCCACTTCTGGACAAGACTTTCCAGATCCTGCTGCGACCGGGGGCGATACCCCTGGCGGTGCGATCGTCGGCGAGTACAGCTCTTCGCTGGGGGGAACCCATTTTCCACGCGCATCCGTTTCACATCGCACGGAAGGGAGCTGGCCACGCGCATTCGTTCACCGACTTTCGACTCTGCCGTTCCCCTACTGCCGAACGATTAAGGGCGTTTCACCGCAGTCGCTTGGCATCGTTCGACACGGTCGGTCTATTCGAACTGCGCGGCAACACCTGTTTCGCGGTCGCCCCCAACCTACATTGGCAACAACATCCAACTCCATAGGATCGGTGACGGGGTGAGAACGTGATGGGCCGGGAGCAGCTGCCGACCTGCTTAATTTCGGCAGGCCCCGGTTAGAGTCAGAACTGGTTGTCCGCTATAACATAAGGACCAGTTTCCCCTACGAATCTTGCCCTGAGGAACCGCCCTTATGTCGCGCACGAAAAGTCACGAGATTTTTGCCCGAGCCAAGCATTTGATGCCAGGCGGGGTCAACAGTCCGGCCCGTGCTTTCGGGGCGGTCGGTGGCGAACCCATCGTGTTCGAGCGTGGCGAAGGGGCTTATCTCTACGACGTCGATGGCAATCGCTACATCGATTACATCGGCTCGTGGGGCCCGATGATCCTAGGGCATCTGCATCCAGTCGTGAAAGAGGCTCTGCATGCCGCCGTCGATCAAGGAACCAGCTTTGGGGCTCCAACCGAACGCGAGAACACGCTCGCCGAGCTGATCATCGACATCGTTCCTTCGGTCGAACGGGTGCGTCTGGTCAACAGCGGCACCGAAGCGACCATGAGCGCCATCCGACTGGCGCGCGGCTTCACCGGTCGCAGTAAGATCGTCAAGTTTGCCGGTAACTATCATGGCCACGTCGATAGCCTGTTGGTGGCGGCCGGCAGCGCGGCAGCCACGCTTGGCGTACCGAATTCGCCGGGGGTTACGCCTGGCACGGCTCAAGACACGATCGTTCTTCCGTACAACGATACCCAGGCCCTGACCCAGCTATTCGAGACCCACAAAGAAGAGATCGCCGGCGTGATCTTCGAACCGGTTGTCGGCAACATGGGCTGTGTGCCGCCGGCCAAGGGTTTCCTGGAAACCATGCGTGAGCTGTGCACCCACTACGGTGCCGTCATGATCATGGACGAAGTGATGAGCGGATTCCGCGTGGCGATGGGTGGGGCCCAGCAACTGTTTGGCATTACGCCCGATCTGACCACGATGGGCAAGATTGTCGGCGGTGGTCTGCCGATCGGTGCCTATGGCGGTCGAGCCGATATCATGGGGCACATTCTTCCCGCCGGCGAAGTCTTCCAGGCCGGTACCCTAAGCGGCAACCCGCTGGCAACCGCGGCCGGTATCGCCACGCTCAAGACGCTGAAAGAAACGAATCCTTATCCCGAGCTCGACGCGAAAACGAAGCGTCTGGAAGAAGGCCTCTTGGCGGCTGCCAGCTCGGCAGGAATTCCGACCGTGTCTGGACGGGTCGGCAGCATGTTGACGATCTTCTTCCACAACGAACCCGTTCTGAACTGGGACATCGCCGCCCAGTGTGATACCGCAGCCTACGGTCGCTTCTTCTGGCAACTGATCGAACGAGGCGTCTATTTCCCCTGCAGCCAGTACGAAGCCCTTTTTGTTTCGGCGGCGCATACGGACGAAGACATCACGGCCACGATCAGCGCGGCGAAAGAAGCGTTCAAGGCGTTGTAGAAGTCGCCCGCGCGGCTGGATGAAGGTAAGCAGGGAAACGAGCATGTTTCCCTGCGAAGGATTAAAGCCAGCTTACGCTTCGGCCTCCAGCTTTTCTTCGGCAGCACTCTTGCGATAGTACTTTGGATTCAAGCTCCAGAAGTCATCCGACCTGCCAGCCAGGAAGTCGGAGATTCCCACGCGTCCCACCGCTTCTCCGGTGGGTGCCCAGTAGTTCTCGTCCACAACGCGAACGCCTTCCGGCACCAACTGATGCTTGTTGCGGAGGCCTGGCCCGGTGATCGATTCGCCAGCGACCAACGACTTCATCAGGGCTTCCTGATCGATGATCTCGGTTTCCAACACTTCCAGGCACTTGCCCTGGTCGTTGCATTCGTAGATGGCGTGGAAGAACTGGTTCCGCTGAGCATCCATGACCACGTGCAGCCGCGAGACCTGTTCGTTGCAGCGAGCCGCGATGGCGCGAAGCGAATTGACTCCAACCGTCGTTGCACCGGCCACATACGCAATCGTCTTGGCGGTCATCACCCCGATTCGGAGACCGGTAAACGAACCAGGCCCCTGAGAAACGATCACCAACTGCAAATCGGTTGGTTTCCAACCTACCTCGGCGACCAAATCCCGCAGCAGGGGTGTTATGGCCTGCGTAGTCGGCATGTTCGGATCGAACCACTGGGCAAGCAGCAATTCGGAGCCTTGAAAGAGGGCCAACGAACTTTGCCGGGTCGATGTATCGAGTGCAAGCGTCTTCAAGAATTCGATTCCTGGACACGAACAATGGGGTGAGGAGAGTCACCTACCCGCCATAACGGAAGTAGTGACTGACGCACGATTTGGCCGATCTTACCCGAACTCAGCGTTCGGTTCGAGTTGGCAGGCAGCGTCTCTGCCCCAAGATGCCCATTGTCATTGTTTTTGGGTTATCTTGACCGTAGGGTTGCTTCAACCTAAATTTATATCCTATATCAGGTTGCGACTGCTTCCCTCGATACGGATCCGTAGCGTGACGAAAGTGCCAGTCTTTCGATCGTGTGCTGCGAGATCGACCCCAGACCCATAGACTCGGAAAGGTAGTCGGGCGTGAAACGTGCCCTAATCAGCGACATCCACGGAAACTTGGAAGCCTTAAACGCGGTCTTGGACGACATTCGACAGCAAGGGATCAGCGAGATCTATTGCCTGGGCGATGTCATCGGCTATGGGCCGAACCCCGTCGAATGCCTCGACATGGTGCGACGCAAATGTGCCATGTGCCTATTGGGGAACCACGATCAAGCCGCTCTGTTTGATCCTGAAGGCTTCAATCCGGTAGCTTTCCGAGCCATTCTTTGGACCCGCGACCAGATCGACAATTCGACCGGCGGCGCCGCAGCTGTGAACGAACGCTGGGACTTCCTGGGGGAACTGCCTCGCACGCACGTCGAACCGACGCGCCTGTTTGTGCATGGTTCGCCTCGAGATCCAACCAACGAATATGTTTTCCCGGAAGATGTCTATAATCAACGGAAGATGGAAAACCTTTTCGACCGCGTCGAGAAATTCAGCTTCCAGGGTCACACGCATATTCCTGGCGTTTTCACGCCAAGCCTCGAGTTCTTTGGCCCGGACGAGTGCGACCACGAATACCGATTTGGCGACGAGAAAGCGTTGTTCAACGTCGGTAGCGTTGGCCAGCCTCGCGATGGCGATCCTCGCGCTTGCTACGTGATCCTGACCGACGAGTCGGTCGTGTTCCGTCGCGTCGACTACGATTCGAGCGTTACTGCCAAGAAGATTTACGACACACCTCAGCTAGATAACATGCTGGGTGACCGTCTGCGGGATGGTCGTTAACAACCACGCCGCGGCTATCCGCCTCCCGCATTGCAAGAGATCGAGCCCACGATGAAAACGGCTGTTGTCAGCGACATTCACGGCAACCTGGAAGCACTTACCGCGGTGCTGGCCGATATCGAGTCGCAGCAGGTCGATCGGATTTATTGCCTGGGCGATGTCGTCGGGTATGGTCCGAATCCTCGCGAATGCGTCGACATCGTTCGCAGTTTCGATCTCTGCATCCTGGGCAATCACGATCAAGCTGCCCTCTTCGACCCCGAAGGTTTCAGCCAAGGGGCCGAACAGGCGATCTTCTGGACCCGTCGCCAATTGGAAACGGGCGGATCGCAGGAAGAAGCACTCAGCCGGTGGCATTTCCTCTGCGGACTGCCTCGCACCCATCAAGAAGAACGACGGTTGTTCGTCCATGGCTCGGCCCGCAATCCGCTGAGCGAGTATGTCTTCCCGGAAGATATCTACAATCCGAAGAAGCTCGAGAAGATCTTCTCGCTGATTCCGAATGTCTGCTTCCAGGGACACACCCACGTTCCAGGCGTGTTTTACGAATCGGCTCAGTTCGTCAGCCCGAAAGACTTCGAAAACTCGACGTATTATTTCAATGGCGAGAAAGCGATGATCAACGTTGGCAGTGTTGGCCAGCCACGCGATGGCGACCCACGCAGCTGTTATGTGATCGTCGACGAGAAGTCGGTCACGTTCCGCCGCGTTGAGTACGATCAAAACATCACGGCCGACAAAATTCGAGGCATCGACGACCTTGACGACGGCCAGGGCGAGCGACTCTTCGAAGGGCACTAAGGCCTCTTCCCTTCCCTAAACATTGCTCTCGCCACAACTCTTGCCGGAGGTTCTTCCCTCCGACCTTAGTGCCGCCTCTAAGGTGATCCTTGGCTCAGCCAAGATTTTCACGGATTCCTGGCAAAATTCCGTAACCCCTTCGCGGCGATCGCTATTCGCCCATACCTCAAGCCTCTTTTCCTAGCGTTTTTCCACCTCAGGAAACGCGTTACTTCTCTCGAGAAGGAGTCCTCATCCATGCATACGTTCAAGCGTTTGCAACCCAATCGTTCTGGTTTTACGTTGGTGGAGCTTCTGGTGGTGATCGCCATTATTGGTGTGCTGATCGCCCTGCTCTTGCCCGCCGTTCAGCAAGCGCGCGAAGCTGCGCGCCGCATGCAGTGCACCAACCAATTGAAGCAGCTAGGCCTCGCCTGCCACAACTTCCACGATACCTTCGGCAAGTTTCCTGGCGGATCGCACCAAGATGCCTTCGCCGATCGAACTCGCACCAATCCAGACGAATATCACCACGACGACCGTGGCCGCTGGAGCTACCTGACCGTATTGCTTCCGTTCATCGAACAACAAGCCATGTACGATCAATTGACGTCGACGCACGTCGGGTCGGAATATCCCTGGAATGGCACCACACTGCTACGAAACCAGATTCCAACCATTCTCTGCCCATCCGATGGCAACGGCAGCAAAGGGGCCAACGATCAAGGTCGCAACAGCTACCACGTCAATCGTGGTGACTATTGGAACAACTGGGATTGGTGGGAATGTCGCGGCGTGTTTGGTAACCAGTACCGCGTGACCAAGAAGTTCAGCAGCCTCACCGATGGCTCGAGCAACACGATGATGATCTCAGAAATGCGAATCGGCGTGCCGAACAGCACCAAGATCGGCCAGAACGTTGCCAATGGTGTCGGTCACAGCAACGGTGCCGCCCCAAGTGTGTGTGCTGCCCGCAAAGGTCCCAATGGCTCGCTGACCGGTTCGGTCTATACCCGTGGCGATAACGAACTGCCTGGCTGGCGTTGGTCGGATGCCCATACGGTCTTCACGCAGTGGCACGTCGTCCTTCCGCCGAACTCTCCTTCGTGCTCCAACGACAGCGGCGGAACGATCGATCACGAATTGATGACCGCCAGCAGCTACCACCCAGGCGGCGTGAACGTGGTCTTCGCCGACGGTGCGGTGAAGTTTGTTCCCGATACAATCGACACCGGCAATCTGACCGCAGCCGAGTCGGACATCCTTTCCTCGAATCCGCAGGCCTATGCTGGTGCTTCGCTTCGTGGTGTCTGGGGGGCCCTGGGAACGAGCTCCGGTGGTGAAGTTGCCAAAACCCCTTAGTTCATAACCTGCCAGTTTATCCTCGCCTCGGCAGGGGAGCCGAGGCGCTACTTCATTTACCCCAATCTTGGTGCGCATATGTCTCAACACCTTCTTCGCACGAGTCTTCTCGTCCTGCTCGTCGGCCTGGTCGGCTGTGGCAGTGGCAATAACCTCAATACACAACTGGTCGAAGGGGTCGTTACCCTGGATGGTCAAACGGTCGACGGAGCCACCGTCGAGTTCCTTCCCGCCGAGAATGGCGAGGGCCTGGCAGCCTCTGGATTTACGGACAATGCCGGAAAGTTTACGCTCACAGTGTTGAATCCCCCGGAAGAAAATCAGGTCGAAGTCGGCAGCGGAACGACGCCCGGGCAGTACCAGGTCACGGTACGGAAGGCGATTGTGGCCCCCACGCCCGAGTCTTCGTCGCGACAAACGATGGGCAAGAAGACCTATATCGTTCCGCAGAAGTACGAAACGGTTCGCACGTCAGGTCTAACCGCGACGGTGACCGAGGGCAGCAACAACATCCAGCTCGACCTTCAATCCAAATAAGCGATTTGATCCTTCGAATGCCGGCCCAAGCGCAGGAATCGCCATGACCGATTCCGCCGAATTTATCCAGCTCCTGACTTCGCACCAAAGCCGCCTGTACGCATACATCCTCTCGCTGGTCTTCGACCGCAACGAAGCCGACGATGTGCTGCAGCAGACGAACGTGGTTTTGTGGCGAAGCGCTAACGATTTCGACCTGGGGACGAACTTCGTCGCCTGGTCGTTTCGTATTGCCTATTACCAGGTTTTGGCCCATCGCAAACGGCAGCAGCGAGACAAATTGATCTTCGACGACGACATGTTGTCCGAGATCGCCCATGTCGCGTCAGAAAGTGATCAGACGTTTCTCGTGCGGCAACGCTTGATGCGGGACTGCATACAGAAGCTGAACGAACGACAACGGGATGTGATTCAAAGGCGCTACCGCCGAGGTGCCACGCTGGAATTGATCGCGGAAGAAACGCAGCGAAAAGTAAACGCTGTCAAACAGATTCTCTTTCGAGCTCGTGAGAATCTGATTCGTTGCGTCCGAGCTGGATTATCGGAGAATGCCTAAGCCATGGATTCACAGAAACAGCAAGAACTAACCGAACTGATCAATCTGCTACTCGACGATCACCTCTCGGATTCCCAGCGAGATCGCCTGTCTGAACTGCTGCGCGATGATCGCGAGGCGCAACAGCTTTACGCCGAGTATTGCCAGGCCCACGCCATGCTGGCCTGGGAACATGGCGTACTGCCGGAGGTTGACTTCGATCCGATGCTTTCCGAACGGCTTCCCACAGAACAAAGCACCAGCCGGCTTCAAGCACTTCGCTGGTGGCAACGCTTTGCCTTGGCCGCGAGTGTGCTGTGCATGCTGACGTTGGGTTCGAGCATTTACCTGGCCCTACGGCAACAAGCACCAGTCGCCCAAGTCGAACCATCGACGCCTGACGTTCCTGAAGCGATCCAGCCGCCACGAGTTCCCTGGTCCGAACGCACGATCTTCGCCACGTTTGTTACCGGTCGCGGTGCACGGCTCTTTGCGGAAGACTTGCCGACCAATCTTCGTCAGGGCGATTCCCTTCGCAGTGGGCATTACCGCTTGAGCGACGGGTTCGCGGAAGTGAAGTTTCGTAACAACGTCGAAGTGTTGATCGAGTCGCCGGCCGATTTTGAAATCGTCAGCGACATGAAAATGATCATGCATCGGGGGCGTTTGTCGGCAAGTGTCTCGCCCGAAGGAATCGGCTTTTCGGTCGAGACCCCTTCAATCGATTTGACCGACTTCGGAACCGAGTTCGCCGTCGACGTGCTGCCCAACCAGACCAGCGAAGTCCACGTCTTCAGCGGCGAAGTGAAAGTAGCTCCGAAACTAGCCCCGGTCGATCAGGAACGAGTGCAACTGAATGCCAACCAGGCAACTCGCGTCCTCGGGACTAGCGGTATTCCGGAAGGCATCGACATTGCGATGGATCGTTTCTTCCGACACCTCAACGAAACGCCTGAAGGTGATGAGGCCTACCAGCAACTCATTACCAACCTCGATCCGGTTTCACTCTATCGCATGGCACCGTCGGTCGATGGCGTGATCCTGGCCGATCAAGGCCCGAACCATTCCGATGGTATTTTGCTGGCGGATCACATGATCAATCCACCTTTCAAACCCGGTCGCATCGGCAGCTCGCTTTACCTGGAAGGGCCGTACGCCGGCGCCTATGCCAAGGTGCCACGCTATGTCCCGGTCGAAAAAGGTGCGATCACCGTTTGTGCCTGGGTGAAAGCGAACAGTCGACCACGCTGGGCCGCGATCGCCAAGCATTGGTCGATCGAGTTCGACGAGAACAACAGCCCTTACGGCATCGGCGGTCAGTTCCACTTCGGGCTGCACGATTACACTGGCGATCTGGAAGTTCAAGTTCGTGATAAAGATGCCAACGTCATCAAGCTGCGCGAGTACCAACCGCTGCCACTGGGTCAGTGGCAGCATGTGGCGTTCGTGGCGGATGGCCAGAACGTGCGGCTCTATCGCAACGCGGTCGAGGTCGCGTCGGCTCGCTGCGATGGGCTGGCAACCAATGGGCCTCCGTCGATGGCGATTGGGGCCAAGCTGAGCCACGACTGCAGTCAGCCCGACGATCGCAACCCTGGCTATTGGCATGGCCGAATCGACGAACTGGCGATCTTCGATCGCGCATTGACCCCGGACGAACTCTCGCAATTGTTCGAGAACGTTCCGGCCGTAGCGCCGACGAAGTAAGGGGTGCGATCGAGTCGCCTAGCGACAATTAACACGAACTTTACGACGCCCCTTTCCGGTCGAGCGACAACTTCAAGCATCGTTTTTTCCAGACCTGTGAGGTACGCCAGGCGTCGCTCCGACCGTCAATTCTCGCTTCTCCGCAAAATGAATCTTCTTGAAGCGCACGTCGATCGATGGCTGACGATCTTCCCTGCGCAAACTTGAAATCGGTGGTTGGCAAATGGTCTGGGAAGGTTTTACGATAGCCGCGAAAAGCAACAAAGCTGCCTTCCCCTCCCTTCCCCTTGCAGAATGAATCATGCCCCACCAACGCTTCCCTCTCGCGACATTGCTAATCGTTGTTTGCTGTTTAACGAGCATCACCTCGCTGTCGGCTGCCGACCAGGGTCCGATCATCGTCGCCCATCGTGGCGGTGCGTACGAATACGAAGAGAACACCATGGAAGGTTTCCGGGCGTGTTACGATCGCGGCATCCGTGGCTATGAAACCGATATTCGCATGACCAAAGATGGCGTGCTGGTCGTGCTGCATGACGACAGCCTCGATCGCACCCATCAGGCCACCGGTCCCGTCGAAGAAAAGACCGTTGACGAACTGGCAGAGGTCGTGACCAAGAAGGGGCAAAAGCTGCTGTACCTCGACGAGTTGCTCGAGTTCTTCGCCGACAAGCCAGGCGTTTACCTCGAACTGGAAATGAAGACCAAGAACAAGAAGCTATACCCTGACAGCCGCATCGCCGAGTATTGCCAGAAGCTTCACAAGGCAGCCACGGCCCAGCAGCCCGCCGGTTCGACCTATGTCTTCACCTCGTTTGACGAACGTCCCTTGAAGGCGATTCACGAGATCGATGCGAAAGCTCCTTTCATGCTGATCGCCAGTAAGCCTTGCTCGACCGAGTTCATCGAACGCGCTAAAGCGCTGGGTACCAATCGCATGGCATGCCGCATCGAAGGGACATCGCGTGCCGCCATCGAAGAGGCCCACAAGAACGGAATGATCGTGAGCTGCTGGCCCGGCCGCGCCGTGAACGACTACTACATGGCACTTGGCTTGGGGATCGAAGTCCACTGCACCGATATCCCGACGGTCATCCAAAGTGTGAAAGAACAATTGCCAGAAGTCGCCGCGAAGTAAACGCTTCGAGTGCCCAACTCTGGTTACCAACCAAAGGCCTGCGGATCGCTTCCGTGGGCCTTTCTTCGAGATTCAGCTATCTTTCTGCTCGCCATCGGCCTGGCAACTTCTCGCAGAATCTACGCAACCATGGTTCCCCAATGGCGATAACCCCTGCAGCAAGGCAACGGCATCATGCACAAGGGGAACGTCGCGATGGCACCATATTTGAAGAAGCCGGCACTCGATCCGGTTTGGCCACCCAAAGGGTATCAAAAGAAAGTCGAAGTGACCGATGCCGACGATTGGTGGATCTTGGCCGCTGTCCATGGACGTTCGGACCCTTGGGATCTGATTGTCTACAACTTCCAGACCCGCAACGCGGACGAAGTGAACTGGTGCCTTCATCATTTGGTCGGATGCCGCCGCACGACCAAGGATGGCAAGAACTACGGTTTCGGCAAGCCCTGCACGCAGAAGCAATACGTCTATATCCCGCCGGCATCGTGGACGCCGCCCACTTCCGAGGACGAAGATGCCTGGCTGCTGGTTAGCCGGACGCTCAATTCATCCGCCGTCAAAGGCATGCATGTCTCCCTGGCTGGGCTCGGGCTTTCGATGAGCGCGCATGACTTCGCCAAGATTGGCTACCTGGTGAACGTCCGCCGGATCGATGTTCGCCTGCAACGAAGTCATCCCCATGCTGCGGAATATGTCCCGGAAACCGACACGATGATTCTCTCGACGCTCGGCGAAAGTGCCGTCGACCGAAGCATGATCGTGCACGAGGCGGTCCACGCCAGCTTCGACTACCGGCGGAGCCAAGGTGTTTACACCGGCATGATCCAAGAGGAATGCTTCGCCTACGTCGTTCAGATGGTCTATCTGCAGAAAGTACGCGGCAGCACATGGCCCAGCAGTTGGAAAGACTTCGACGCCCACGATACCTGGAAGGCGGCCTGGGTGATCGCCAGCAAGATCCGAACCAACGCCCAGGTCACGAAAGAAGACATCGACAACCTCCGCGCCGCGTACCAAGACTCGTCCGCCGGCCGAGGCATCAGCCCTGATCGCCGGACTAACCATAACGGGATCTATTAACGGCCTGCCCGATCTGACATGACAGGCAGTGATCACCCAGGGGCCACAAACACCTCTTCAGAGGCAGATGTAAGGCGACATCTGCCCCTTACTTCTTATGGGCCGTACTAAACTGCCAAGATTTTGGTAGATATCGGCGAATTCCCCCCTTCGGAAAGGTTTACAAGTGAAATGCGCATCCTTATCCTTCGCAATAGTAAAGCATATCTATTAAATTTGAATTTTTCGTCCCTCTAGGTGCCCCACATGCGTTCGCCTCGCCTTGCCTCCCTCCTGATGACTTTCGTTGGAATTCTAGCCGTTTCCGGCTGCACCTCCGCTCCTTCCGACTTGCCGGAACTTGCCCCTGTCACCGGAACCGTCACTCTCGACAGCAAACCGTTGGCGAATGCCTCGGTTTCGTTTGAGTCGTCCAACGGTCAGGTCGCCTTTGGTCAGACCGATGCCGAAGGCCACTACGAGCTGAACTTCCGTGACGGAGCCAAGGGCGCCGAAGTGGGCGAGAACAAAGTCCGAATCGAAACGGTTCTCGAAGGCCCACCAGCCCCGAACTATCGCGACCCAATTCCAGCCAAATACAACAGCAAGTCGACCCTGACCCGTAATGTCAGCAAGGACAACCCAGTCCAAGACTTCGAGCTGACCTCAAAGTAACTTCCAAGTCATGCCCCACTGCATGCGAGAAATTCCGGTTGCCCCAGGCCGGAATTTCTTATCGCATGTGGTTTGAAAACTCGAAACAACACCCACGCAGCTAATTCAAGGTCCGCTCTTTCAGGGCTGCCCTACCTCTCTTTTCATCAAAATCTGTTTTCCCTTTTCTGAGGATCGTTCCATGTCGCTTCGGAACCCAAAGACCGCTGGCGATCGCCACGGCTTCACGTTGGTGGAGTTGTTGGTCGTGATCGCGATTATTGGCGTCCTGATCGCACTGCTACTTCCCGCCGTGCAACAGGCCCGTGAAGCTGCCCGCCGCATGAGCTGCTCGAACAACATGAAGCAGATCGGCCTGGCGATGCACAACTATCACGACACCTTCAACATCTTCCCACCGGGCTTGGTCGATACCGACCCGGCGTTCATCGAAGGCAACTCGCAAACGGCCGCACAGAATGCCAATGGTTTGGCATGGTCCGCTTTGATCTTGCCTTTCGTCGAACAGAATGCCCTGTACGACGCCGTCCAAACGCAGACCGGCAACTTCGGTCATCACTGGATGGATAAGAACCATGATGGCTCGGCGAACGACCCGATCGACGCCTCGAAGATTGCCATCACCGCCTACGCCTGCCCATCCGATCCTCTTCCAATGATCAACAACAAGCGTGGTGGCTACGCCAAGTGCAATTACAAAGGAAACGCCGGTACCTACGCAGCCAATGACAAGAAGGGGGTCTTCTGGACCTCTTCGGAAATCCATATGCGAGATATCACCGACGGGACCACCAACACGATCCTCGTCGCCGAAAGTGGTGGCAAAGAAGATTCCGCCAGCCAGTTGAACTGCGGCGGGTCGGTCTGCAATTTCAAAGCCGGCATCTGGATCGGTGGCCGCTACGTGGGAAATGCCGCAAGTTGGCACTCCGGCGTGTTTGGTCACGACGTCCTGTCATTCGGCGGCGGTTCGGCCACATATCTGATTGGTCGCTCTTCGGCAAACTGGGGGCACGACTGGATCAACAACAGCACCCACCCTGGCGGGATCATGATCTCGATGTCGGATGCCTCGGTTCGCTTCCTGCCGGAAACGATCGACATCAACATCTACCGTCGGATCTCCGATCGTTCGGATGGCCAGGTGGTCGGCGAGTTCTAAGCCGCAGCCAGCCCCGCGGCGATGCCATGAGTTCTTCAAGGCACCTGACCTCCTAATATCTGGCGGTCGGGTGCCTTTTTTCGTGCCGGAATGTGGGCTGACCGCAGGGCTCGGTTGGGGAAAATTCGGGGCCGGTATCCCGGGAAGGGGCGTTTGAACGCGTAACATTCCGCGATAAATTGCCTAACTCTCCCGATTTCTGGCAAATATGGTCGTTATCCGCTCGAAGAAGAGTTGTGGCGTTTCCAAACACGGCCTTAAAGGTGAGAATGGGGCGGATTGATTCGCTTCCCCCAATTCATGGGTAATTGAAGCGGCCGGCCGCCCTGGCAGGTGTCTGGGCGACAGTGCCACAATCTAGTGGCATGCCCGGCCATGTTTACCCCGCAAAATATTGATATTCCAAGGACCTTCGCTCGTGGAACGGCGCCACATTACGTTTCTTTTGCTTGCCGCTTCGCTGCTGCTAACGTTCAACCTTTTTAATCGAATGAATCCTCCGGAACCGAAACCGGAGCTCGATCAAGAAGAGATCGTTGAGTTCGACGAAAAAGCGAACACGCCTGCCGATAACAAACCAGGCGAAGGTGCCGAGGATGTGGAAGAGGATAAGGTCGTCTACGACCGAACCTTCGCCACGCTCGGATCGATCGATCCTGAATCTGGCTATCGCATGCTGGTGACGGTAGACTCGCGCGGCGGTTCGATCCACCGTGTCGAGCTGAGCAATCCGAACTTTCAAAGCTACGAGCACGATGACGATGGTGGCTACCTAGGTCAGCTCGCCTTCGACGAAACCGATGGCAAGGGTGTCAAAATTCATGTCGTGGGTCCTGGCACTCCTGCTGCCGAAGCAACCTCGAAGACCGAAGGCGCGGCCAACGGCTTGAAGCCAGGCGACCAGATTGTTTCGGTCGATGGCACTTCGGTCACTGATATCGCCACCTTCCGCGAGGCGCTGAAGAAGACGCGACCTGGTCAAGAGATCGAAGTCGTTGTCGATCGTCCAGGCGAAGGGGACGCGGCCGCCACGAAAGTTACTTTCGCGATCCAATTGCGCAAGCATCCGATCGAAGTCATCAAGCCCGATACCTCCACCATCGATGGCCCCGACGGGCTGCCAAAGGTTGTCGACCATCCGCCCGCATTCTTGACCTCGCTGGCCCAGGTCGGTGCCCTGTCGTCCCGCGATGGACTGAAGGAGATCAAAGGTCTCCCTTCGCTGATCGACAGCAACTGGAAGGTGACCCAGGTCTCGGAAAGCGAAGTCCACCTCGAGATGACGCTGTTCCCCAGCGACCTCAAGCAGTTGGGCGAAAACCGCAAGCTGCGTCTGGTGAAAAAGTTCTCGCTGCCCAAGGTGACCGAAGAACAGAAGTCGGTCGAAGGGTTCGATATTCAGTACCAATTGGAACTGCACAACGAATCGGAAGACAGCCTCCCGGTTGCCTATCGTCAGTTCGGCCCGACCGGTTTGCCGCTGGAAGGTTGGTGGTACGCCCACAAGATCAGCCGTGGCTGGGGTACCGCAGGTATCCGTGACGTGACCTGGGAATCGCTCGACACGGGCAAATTCACCCTCTTCACCGTGCACAGCCTCGTCGATCAGGCCCAAAAAGAAGGTGCCGATCCTTGGACACCGCTGATGGCTGCCGGCAGCACCGACAAGACCAAGTACGCCGGTGTCGACGCTCAATACTTCAACTGCTCGCTGCTGCTCGATTACGAAGGCAGCGATCCGAAGTTCCAGATGTCGAAGGCTGCCGGGGCTCCGATTGCTCCGATCAACGAAGCTTACGAACCGAAGACCGACTGCTCATTCCTGCTGCAAAGCCAGGCCTATCCACTGGGTGCCGGCCAAACGGTTACGCAGAAGTTCCGCATCTTCGCCGGTCCGAAAGAGACCAGCGTGCTGCAGCACTACGGTCTGGGCAATGTCGAATACTACGGCTGGTTCAGTGCGGTTTCGTGGCTGCTGCTGCAGGTTCTGCACGGCCTTTACGCGGTGCTGGGCAACTATGGTCTGGCGATCATCGTGCTGACCTTGGCCGTGCGTGGTGCGATGCACCCGATTAGCCGTAAGCAAGCCAAAAACATGCAGATCCAGGCCGCCTTGGCTCCCGAGATCAAGCGAATCAGCGACCAATACAAGGACGATCCAGAAGGCCGCTTGAAGGCCCAGCAGGATCTGTTCAAGAAGCACAAATTTAACCCAGTCGGCGGCTGTCTGATGATGTTCATCCAGTTGCCAATCTTCCTGGGGCTGTACCGTGCGTTGGCGGTCGACTTCCAGTTGCGCCAAGCCCCGCTGATCCCTGGGATCTCGTGGTGCTCGAACCTGGCCGCACCAGACCAGTTGCTTTTCTGGGGCGATTGGATGCCGGAATTCATTTCGCGTCCAACCGGCTTCCTGAGCCTCGGTCCTTACTTGAACATTCTGCCGCTGGTAACTGTGGCGTTGTTCCTGGTGCAGCAGAAGTTGTTCATGCCTCCACCTCAGGACGAACAACAAGAGGTCCAGCAGCGAATCATGACGTTCATGATGATCTTCATGGGGATCATGTTCTTCAAGGTTCCCTCCGGACTCTGTATCTACTTCATCACCTCCAGCATCTGGGGCATCCTCGAGCGGAAGCTGTTGCCGAAGCCGAAGAACATTCCAACGGTGATCGAAGCGAAGAAAGAGGACATCAAGCAGCCTCGCATTCGTCAAAGCAAGAAGAAACGCTAGGCCGGGTCTGACCGAGGAGTTCTCTCCGGCACATGGCATTCGATCTAGAGCAAACGATTGTCGCGATCTCGTCCGCACCTGGAATCGGGGCGAGATCGATCGTGCGGTTGAGCGGGCCTGATTCCGTGCAACTAGCCATGGGCGTTACCACGACGCCCGATGCGACCGACATCGCTCGGGCCCAAGTCGTCACGCGAGAAGTCTGCTTGCCAGAAGGCCGAACGATGCCGGCCGACTTTTGGATCTGGCCGACGTCGCGAAGCTACACGCGGCAACCTCAGGTCGAAATGCACTTGCCAGGCAGCCGTCCGATTGCGGACGAGATCTTACGGCAGCTACGTGCCGCAGGCGCTCAATTGGCCCAGCCAGGCGAATTCACCATGCGGGCCTTTCTGGCAGGGCGACTCGACCTCACCCAGGCTGAAGCGGTGCTCGGCGTGATCGACGCCCAGGGAGAACAACGTTTTCAATCGGCGCTGAAACAGCTCTCCGGTGGTCTGTCGGGTCCCTTGCAATCGGCCCGAGACGAACTGATTGAACTGCTCGCCTTGCTCGAAGCAGGGCTCGACTTCGTGGAAGAAGACATCGAATTCATCACGAACGAAGAGCTCCATCAGCGCGTGACGTCGATCTATGACTCGCTCAGCCAACTGCGGGATCAAATTCAAAACCGAACCTTCGGGCAAGCAGTCTCCAAGGTTGTCTTGCTGGGGTTACCCAACGCCGGCAAGAGCAGTCTGTTCAATGCGTTGACCGAAAGCCACGACGCGATCATCTCGCCGGTGGCAGGCACGACCCGCGATTTCATCTCGAAACGGGTCCATTGGCATGGAATCGACCTGGAATTGATCGATACAGCAGGGCACGAAACGGTCGCCGATACCGATCTGCTGGGAAAATTTATGGAGGCCCAAACCCGATTTGCCACTGACGATTGTGACCTCGGTTTGCTCTGTGTAGACGTGACTTCGGGGCTTTCCGAGGCGGCGTGTCAGCTTCAATTGCGAATGACGGCCGATCGGCTGCTGGTGGTCGCCACGAAGGGGGATTCCAGCCCCGATGCCGACGCTTCCTTCGCGGCGCTAACGACCAGCGCAATAACTCTCAGCGGCGTGAAATCCCTACAAATTGCCATCTTAGAGCGATTGGCCGACTTGGAAGTCAGCAGTAGTGAACTGGTCCCGGCGACGGCGGTTCGCTGCTTAGGTGCGATCGAAGCGACCTTGGGGGCTCTCACCACCTCCTTGAATGGTATCTCGGGATATCATTCCGAGGAACTGATCGCTTCTGAGATTCGTTTCGCTATCTCACAACTGGCCGAAGTGGTCGGTGCGGTCTATACAGACGACCTTCTGGACGTGATATTCTCCCGATTTTGCATTGGAAAATAGGCTGATTATCCTGAATTTTTGCGTCGGGATTGATTGCATAAGGCCCGCCTAACCGCTAAGTTGAAACCTTAGGCGGCGTATAAGGGGCCTGTTCTATCAGAACCGGCGTAGTCGATTTTGACTGCTTCCTGCCGTCACCCGTCCCCATCTCGCCCATCCCTATTTCGCTTAACAATACCTCTCGGTGCCCCCTCGCTTTGTATTTCTTTATTGAGCTATCAGGCCCGAAATAAGGTACGCGTTTGCAAATCAACGAGGAGATTTTGTACATGAGTTCTCGCGAGAATCGTCGTAACTTCATGAAGCTGACCGCTGCTGCGGGTGCTGGCTTCTGGGCAACCGCTGGCGTTCAAGCCCAAGAAACGAAGTCGCCGAATGAAAAGATCAACTTTGCCAGTATCGGTGTCGGCGGTAAGGGTTCGAGTGACTCGAACGACGCTGCTCGCGCTGGCAACATGGTCGCCATCTGTGATATCGACCGCGATCGCCTCGAATCGGCTGGTGCCCGTTACTCGGACGCCAAGCAGTACACTGACTACCGCGAAATGCTCAATGAAATGGGCGACAAGAT
Organism: Bremerella cremea; assembly: GCF_039541315.1. Lineage (GTDB taxonomy): Bacteria > Planctomycetota > Planctomycetia > Pirellulales > Pirellulaceae > Bremerella > Bremerella cremea. The sequence continues at coordinate 396,040 of NZ_BAABFZ010000005.1, forward strand.
CGACGCGGTTACCGTCAGCACGCCTGACCACTCGCACGCTCCGGCCACCGCCATGGCCATGAAGATGGGCAAGCACTGCTTCACGCAGAAGCCTCTGACCCACAGCATCTGGGAAGCACGTCGCCTGGGCGAAATCGCCAAGGAGAACAAGGTCGTGACCCAGATGGGCAACCAGGGTACGGCAGAACGTGGCGTTCGTCGCGCTGCTGAAATCATCCAGGGTGGCGGCATTGGTACCGTGAACGAAGTTCACGTTTGGACCAACCGTCCTGTTTGGCCACAAGGCGTTGCGAAGCCAGAACCACAACCAGTTCCAGAAACCCTGGATTGGGAAATGTTCATCGGCCCAGCTCCTTACCGTGAATACGCCGACGCTTATCACCCATTCAAGTGGCGTGGTTGGTGGGACTTCGGTACCGGTGCTCTCGGCGACATGGCTTGCCATACGTTCAACATGGCCTTCATGGCGTTGAACCTGCGTGACCCATCGTCGGTCGAAGCCGAATCGTCCGGCCACAACAGCCAGACCTATCCAAAGTGGTCGGTGATCAAGTTCGAGTTCCCAGAACTCGCCGGTCGCGCCCCAGTCACCATGTACTGGTACGACGGCGGTAAGTTGCCACCACCGGAACTGACCAAGGACCTGCCACTGAACGACGGCAAGCTGTCGACCAGCGGTAGCCTGCTGATCGGTGACGGCGGCAAAATCTACTCGCCAAACGATTACGGTGCCAAGTTCAGCTTGCTGCCAGAAGACAAGTTCAAAGACTACAAGGGTCCAGAGGAAAGCATTCCGCGTTCCCCAGGTCACTTCAAGGAATTTGTCGACGGTATCAACGGCGGTCCAGAACCGATGTCGAACTTCCCGAACTACGCCGGTCCGCTGACCGAAACCATCCTGCTGGGTAACCTGTCGGTTTGGACCACGGGCGAATCGGGCAAGGGTAAGGTCATCGAATGGGATGCCAAGAACCTGAAGGCCACCAACGCTCCAGAAGTGGCTGACATTATCAAGCCGAAGTACCGCGAAGGTTGGGCCGACCTGGTCTAATCGCTGAGGCGACTTGATAGCTGCAAACAGCGAAGCGGAGTCACCCACTGGGGTGGCTCCGTTTTTTTATGCCCAGACTGCCAAGGAAGAATTCGGCGATTCATTTGCGGAATTTGGCACCCTTCTTATATCATTAGAAGCGATCGGTACTTCGGTCTTCGCCTGCACTTTTCCCTCTGAGCTCCGCAATGGCCTTACCCCCTTCCGCAACAAAGACGGCAACCGACGCACACGAGGTCGCGTCGCATGCTCAATCCGCCTTTGTCGAATACGACCGACGGAAGGCCGCGGAAGAAGATGCCCTGTTGATTCAAGCTTTGCAGTCGAACGACCGCGAAGCACTCGGCGCGTTTGTGCAGCGGCAACAAGGGTTCGTCTTCGGTTACCTGCGTTCCCGGATGGTCGACCCGACCGACGCCGACGATCTTTGCCAGGAAGTCTTTCTTCGCTGCCTGGCTGGTAAAGTCCGTTTTCGTGGCGATGTGCCGGTACGCCCCTGGCTGCTCGGCGTGGCCCGGAATGTTCTACGCGAACACATCCGCCGCAATCGTCGCCGCAAAGAAGTCGAATGGACGGAACTTTGCCTCGAGCTCGATTCGCTGACCCAGGACGACAGCTCTGACTATCGCATCGTCCATGGTTGGCTTCATTCCTGCATGGACTCGCTCGGGCATTCGGCCCACGAAGCGTTGAAGATGCACTACTTCGCCCGACTTCGGATGGCCCAGATCGCCGAGAAAATGCGACGCAGCGAAGGCGCTGTCAAACTGCTGGTCTTCCGAGCTCGTCAGGCTCTCAAAGAATGCGTTACCCGAAAGTCGCGGATCGCCTCGGATGAATGACACGCAACTGATCGAGCTAATTCAAGAAAGCCCGATCGAGGAACTCACCTTAGAGCAAATCCAAACCCTGCGCGCTCGCTTATCCGAGTCGGCGCCACTGCGTGACGCGCTCGTCGAGCGACTGCAGATGGAGCATCACCTGGTCGACGTCCTGGGTGCCTCGGGCGATACGCCAGACCAGTTCGTGCAGAAGGTGTTGGCCCGTAAGCAACGTCAGGCATCGACCTCGCGTTGGGGCCTCGGGTTCGGACTGGCTCTCGCTTTATTGTTGGTGATTGGCCTCGCTGCTTTCTATCCGTGGAACCAGGGGACGACGGTTCCCGATACGGCCCAAAACACGTCAGTGCCCACCAAACCCGAAGCTTCCACCGAAGAACCGACCGACACCAAAACAAAACCGGAACCTTCGCAGCCTCTGACGCCTGCTGCCCCGGCAACGTCCCAAGAGCCGATGCCCAATAACGCCGCAGCGACCGAGCCTTCCGCTCCGATGGAAGTCGCCGACGCGGATGGCAGCGACGAACTCGTAGCCCTAACGCCGCGCGACGTCGAACCAATTAGCTTCGCCCATCTGACCGCCCTGCCCGATTCCGATCGGCGCGACTCGCTGAATCGCACACAGTTTGAAACCTGGTTCACCAAGGCCTCGGACAAACTCCCATCCAACATCGAAGAATTCCGCGATGGCGATCGTCCCCAACTACGCATGAAAGGCTGGTTTCGCCTGCGAGGCACTTTGCCCGAATCGTCGGTCCTTCGTTTCCAGCTTTCCGACACGCATCGTGTCCGCTTCCACTTCTACGCCGGCGACACTGGTGTAACGATTGTCAAGCATCAGCACGATTACTCGCCTTGGTACGCCTATGCCATGCATGCAGGCGAAGATGGGATCCAGCCGAGCAATTTGCTGCTGCAAGCCAATGACGGCTATCGAGAACACCGCGGCCCAGCTCGGCACTTCGGTCCGGTCGCCTTCTATTTCGACGACTCCACCAAAGAATTGGTCTTCTACAAAGGGGACGTCGAAGTCATCCGCACGCCTCTGCCCCATTCCCCAGATCGGATTTACTTCGAGGGGGAATCGATCGTGCGGCAGATGAACCTCTGGCCGGTCGGCGATGCTCCGCAGGTCGCAGCCGACTATCCGATCCAATACGAAACCGATCGTCCGGCTGATTTGCCATGGCAATCGAAGCTGGCCGAAGGAACCACGCTAGAGAAGAACGGTGACGGTTCGCTTTCGATGGTCGCCAACAATCCCCAGAACCATAGCTGGGCAACCCTGCCCCTCCCAGGGCACGGCCTGCGGATGGTCGACCTGAAGCTGTCGAACCTCGATCACGCCGCCAGCGTGTTTCTGGCGCAGCCTGCCAAACCGCCAGAGGAAGGCAAAGAGGCCGAAGTCCCGCAACCGCAAGATGGCGTTGTCTTCAGTCGGAATCGTCGTACCGGAAAGCGTTTCGCGCGGTTCTCGTACGTCTTCGACAGCAACCACGAAGTCGACCGTAATCCGCTGGAACATCCTTCGACCGAAGTCGCCGATAACGTCTGGGTACGACTGCTGGTGGGTGGCAGCCAGATCCGTGGCTGGATTAGCCTCGATGGCGAGCATTGGGCACTGCTATCCAGTGAAGACAACGACACCAAGGGACTCTACAACCAGGTTGGTTTCTCGGTGGCGAAGGTCGATGGCGAGCATCGCCCGACGGTTCAAAAGCTGGTCGTTCGCGAACTACCAGGCCTTAACCACTTGTTCACCCCGGAACATTGGAAGCAGGTCGACCAGATTCCCTGGAAACAACTCGGTGACTCTCCCTATCCTGAGGAACCGTTCACGCTGGAAGATGGCACCAAGGTTCCGGCCGACCTGGCAACGCGTCTGCGTCGTTACAGCGGCACAAGTGCTTCGCTCGATCACATGACCGACCTTTGCGAAGAAGCCTTGGCCGCTGCGAAGTCGACGAGCCAGAAAAAGCAGATCCTGGCCGAGATGTTGTTGCTGACGCGTACCTGGCCGCTCGATTACCACGAGAAACGTTTCATCACATGGTGCACCGACCGACTCGATGAACTGTTCGCCCAGCAGCTCTTCACCGAAGATCGCCAGGACTACGCCGCATTCCGCAGGGAATTGTTGAACTTGCCTTCGATGAATCGCGATCCGATGGGCTACTTCGCTCAGGACTGCTTTAATGCCGAGATATTGGCCGCGATCCAGCAACAACGCTGGGACGACATCCTGAACGATAGCGAAGCGCTGCGACACTATTACAGCTACGAGCCCGCCAAGGTTCGCCGTGACTTCCCGATCATCAATTGGGGTGGCGGGATCGCGTCGCGTTATTCAGGCCGCTCCGGGATCGCCCAGGAATACCTGACCGAAGGGCGCTCGACTTCGATGCTGGTCGAAGACCTCAGCAAAGAGGCCTACAACATCAGTGCCGAATTGAACGCCGCGCTCGAAAGCGGAGCGATTGCTGACGCGTGTCGCTTGATCACGCAAATTCCGGAGTCGGCAGCAGAAGGGTTGGCACCCTCAGGCAGCGACCCGAACCACCTCTTCTCCGTTCCAGCGGCCATTCAAATGGCGGTTCAAAATCATCAGCCGCTTCGCGAACAGATGGAGAAAGAGAACGCCGACCTCGCTCAGCTTCGTGTGAACTCGGCTATCCAGCGTGGCGACCGCCAGGTGGTCGAACTGGTCACGCTCCAGTTCTTCGACACCCAAGCCGCCGCCCAGGCACATCTCTGGCTCGGCGATCAAGCGACCGCCGCAGGTGACTTCGCCACGTCGCTGCAGCACTACATGAAGGCTGGTCGTTCGGCTCATGGATCGCTCAAAGGGGAAATCGACGCCCGGCTGTTGATGCTGGGGCATGCCCCGATAGATGCTTCGACCGAACCGCAAGGCGAAGTGGTGCTCGGTTCCTCGAAACTGTCCGCCACGACGCTCGTGGACGAGACGAGCATGCTTCGTGTTTCGGCCCAGTCTGACAACCAACCTACGCCAACTGCCAACAAGTCACCAGAAGCTGGTCCCTGGATTGCATCCGGCACATTGCGGGACACGCCGATTGTGCTGCGTGGTCAGTGGGGCCGCGAGAAAGAAAAGCCTCCGACGTCGATTCGCGATCGCAAAGTCGATTGGCGGGCACGTTACCTCAGCTTCACCTTAGATGGCAACTTCGCCTTGGTCAGCAACCGATTCGAACTTTGGAAGCTTGATCTGGCCAATGGCAAAGAGGTTTGGAAGCAATCGGAAAAAGACAAAGACCGTGGCAAGGCTCATGACTTCCCGTTCACGCAAACCAAGCCGTTGATCGTGGGCAATCTGATCGTCTGCCGCATGCTGCATGAAAAAGGTTTCGCGCTGTATGGTCTCGATCGCAACACGGGCGAGCAGCGTTGGGCGACCAACCTCGACGGCCAACTGGTGCTGGCGACCGATCCTGTTTCGGTGCAAGGCCGAGCACTACTGGTCACGCTGAAAGAAGTATCTCAGTCGACCTACGCGGTTCGTTTATCGCGTGTCGATTTGACCACCGGCGAGATTCTCGACAGCCATCCGCTATTCCGCATCCGTGATACCTGGTTCGATCGGGGCGTGGGCAACATTGTGCTGCACCGCGAACAGTTGCTGGTCGACCTGGGCGGCGTGCTCGCATCGTGCGACATCTCCGGCCACCTTCAGTGGGTTCGCAAGCAATTGACCTTCCCACAGAAGATCGACGATCGCTGGGCGAAGCAGCGGCTTAGCGACATCGTTGTCGTGGGTGATCAAGCAGCCGCGTTTCATGCGGGTATCTTGCGCATGGAATGCTTCGACATCGCGACCGGACACTTGAACTGGACCTATCCTGCTTCCGATGTACGATCCATTCGGCGGACGCTCGACAATCAACTGCTGGTCGAAACGCCCGATCGCTGGGTCGTATTGTCGATGCAATCGGGAGAACCGCTCCACGAGGTTCTGCGTCCAGCTGGCGTGCTGTCGTGGCACCTCATCCCGGATGGGATCGTCAGCCTGGTCTACGTCGAGCCAACGGCGAAAGATGCCCCTGCGTCGGTTCAGGTCATCCAGACCAACCTGACCAGCGGTGAGGAAACCGCGGTGCAAAACTACGAGGTCCCGTCAAAAGAGGATCCGGCCGCCGGACCTCTGTTCTATGCCGACGGCAAATGGTACCTCTGGGCCATGGAAAACCGTGAAAAGGACGAGCGCAAGCTGATGGTCCTGGAATAAGCCTTTTCACGATTCTTTCGCTCGGAAAACGCCGGAAATCACTTTTCCGATCAAAAATGCCAGTTGAGCTTTTTTTCGTGTAACGAACCGTCCCCGCCGGGGCATAGGCTGGTAGAGATGACGCTTGGTACGGCTAATGCCCATTGGTAACGGCCAACGTTTGTTCCGACTGCCAAACCCTAACTCTTCGTACCTGGCCCATGCACTTTTCTCGTTGGACCATCTGGCTGCTGCTTTTGCCACTTTCGTGGGCGTATGCCTCGAATGCCATGGCAGAAGGCGACTGGGAAGTCACTCCCGAAAGTGAAAAAGCACTACAACGCGGGCTGACCTGGTTGGCAGAAAACCAAGGTCCCAACGGTGACTGGGAATCGGACGATCTTGGCCTGGTTGGTATGGGGGCTTTGGCCTTCATGGCAGATGGTCACGCCCCTGGTCGCGGTGAATTCGGACAACCTCTGGAACGTGCTCTCAACAAGATCCTTTCCAGTCCCCGCCCTTCTGGTTTGTTGAATGTCGCCGATGCGCAGCGCGACATGTATAACCATGGCCTGACGACGTTCGTTCTGGGGCAAGCCCATGGAATGACCAACGATGGCCGCATCAATCAGGTGCTCGACCGCGCGTTAAAACTAATCGCCTTCACCCAGGCCGAAGATGGTGGCTGGGACTATCGTGCTGTTCGTCGTGATTCTGGTCACGACTTGAGCCTCGCCGTGATGCAGGCCAAAGCGCTGCGGAGTGCGATGGACACGGGTATTGAAGTCGCTCCTGAAGTCGTCGATCTGGCGATCGGTAGTGTTCGCGAACACTACAGTCCCGAGGGCGTGTCGCGCGATGCTTCCGAAGCGGAGCAGATGAAATACCCTGGCCAGTTCACCTACACCCGTCATGGCGGCAAAGCGTCGCTGGCGATGGCGGCGGCTGGGGTCGTTTGCCTGCAAGAGTTCGGCCAATACGACGACTGGCGTATCGCCAAGAACATGGAAGTCATCCATGCCGAAATCGCCAAGCTGAAAGAGAAAACCAACAAGAACAACGGTCGTCTCCCGTTCGATGCCTATACCCTCTACTATGTCGGTCAGGCACTCTATCAAACCGGTGGCGAAGACTGGAAGCGTTCGTACCCGACCCTTCGCGATGCCGTGGTCGCTTCGCAAGTGGTGCGACCTGAAAACCCTCGCGAACATGGTCACTGGCACGCCGGAGCGCATGTGGGTGGCAAGCCAGGCGACCTGTATGGAACGGCGGTCGGCTGCTTCATTCTGGCGATGCCTAATCGCTATCTTCCGATCTTGCAGGAAGGTCGAATCGAATCGTTTCAGCAAGATGGTGTTCGATAACCCTCACGGAATATAGACGTCAGCAGCATGTTTCCTGTCTTCGTAGCATCTGGTTTTGCGATCGCCGGCGCCGTCATGATGGCTGGCCCTGCGTTGATTCACTTGATGAATCGCAATCGCTATCGCACCATTCACTGGGCGGCGATGGACTTCCTGCTGGAGGCGATGCAGTCCAATCGGCGGCTTTTGCGAATCCGCGATATGCTGCTGATGCTGCTTCGCGCACTCGCTTTGCTGCTCTTTGGTCTCGCCCTGGCACGACCTTATTTCTCCGCCTCCAGCGACACCGCATTACCAGGCACCTCGAAGCCGCCTCATGCGATTCTGGTAATCGACAACAGCATGAGCAACTCGCTCGAGTCGATCTCAGGTTCAACACTCGACGCCTCGAAAACTCAGGCCCGCGACTTCCTCGACAAGCTTCCCGCCTCCAGCCAGATTTCGGTCTTGGCTCTCTGCGGAAGCCAGTCGCGACGCTTGACCGATCCTTTCACCTCGCGAACTGACGCCGCCGATGCGATCGACAAGATCACCGCGACCGACGCCCCAGGGCAGTTGGCGCACGCTTTGAATCAAGCCCGACGCCTCGCCGAGCAAACACCGTCGCTTTCGCCTTACGTGGTGATCTTTGGCGACCAGCAGGCGGCCCAGTGGCAACGACTTGCCAGGGGCAATCCGCCGGAAGAAGAGATGCCGGTGATCCTGGTCGGCAACGAAACGCCAGCCCCCGACAATGCCTGGGTGGAAGAGTTTGGCCTGCCTGATGGCCTGGCCGAGATCGGGATGCCTTCGCGGCTGGTCGCCAGGGTCCGTTACCGTGGTACTCAACCAAGGGCCAACGTCGCTGTTACCTTTCAGGTTCGCGATAACGAAGTCGAAACCAAGTTCATCGATTTCCCGGAAGGAGATTCGGTCCGCACATTGGCCTTCGACTACGTCTTCGATCCGATGGAAGTCGATCCTACTCGGGCCTCGTCGATTCCGCTTTCGGTACATCTCACCGGCGACGCGTTGCCGGCGGACGACTCGCGTTGGCTCGTTGTGCCTTTGGTTGCGTCGACTCCGGTCGTCTTCATCGACCAGTGGAGCGACGCCGAAGAATCGCCTGCCCTTGGCCGCATTGGCGAGACTTGGATCTTGCGGCAGCTTCTCTGCCCGCAAACCGATTCGCAGCGGAACGAACCACACCTGATTCAACCAATCCACCTTTCACAGCGAGAAGCCACTGGCGAAGCGCTGCGTGCCGCATTGCGAGATGCCAGGCTGACCGTGGTTGCTGGGGTGGAAGCCCCGTCGGTCGAACTGGTCACGATGCTTCGCTCGTACGTCGATCAGGGCGGGCAACTGGCAATTGCCGCCGGTGGCAACTTTGATCCTCAGGCCTGGAACGATGTGGCCTGGCTGCAGGGCGAGGGCATCTTGCCGAAGCCATTGGCCGCCGATCCCATCGGCCAAAGCTTGAACAACGTGACCGACGACCTTCAGCCCTTCCGGATTTCGTCGAAAGGCCTGCTCGACCATTCCTACTTCCGCCTGGCCGACTTGGAAGAAACCCAACTGATCGATCTGTATACCGATGCTCTCTTCTTCAAGACGGTTGTCCCAACCGATCCGAACGAAGCGGAGCAAGCCAACAAGACAAATGCTCCGGCAATGCCGGCGGAAGAAAAGTGGCTGACCTGGACGCCTCCGGTCTCGACGATCACTGCCAGTGAAAGCGGCGAAGCGATGGCGGCCACGGCGATGCCTGCCAGTACGATCGCACAGTTCGACAACGGTGTCGACTTCGTCGTCGAGCGTCGCATCGGTTCCGGACGGATTGTCTTTTTCAGCTCTGGTGTGAGTCCGCAGTGGTCGACCTTGCCCAGTACCAATGCCGTGCTGATCTTCGATCGCGTCCTGCGAAACCAACTGGCGTCGACCTTCCAGCGATTCAACTTCGATGTCGGCGAGAACGCGCTGCTGCCGCTGCCCCCTGGCGTAGGCGATTCCAACATTCACCTGGAAGCCCCAGACAGTGGCCTCGTCAGTTCCGTTTCGCCTCGCTTCCTGAATGAAGAGACGCGTGGCGTGCTGATCGACAACCTCGAATCGGCAGGCGTCTATTGGCTGTCGGATCGCCGTGCCTCGGATCCATCCGGCGACTTGGCAAGTGCGAACGCTACCTTCCAGATCCCGATCAGCGCGACGCCAACTTCTTGGGAATCGCAACTTGAACGCCTTGACGAAGCAAGCTTCGCCGCGTTGAACCTGCCACCCCAGTATCAGTGGAAAGCAGGCCAAACGCTCGCCGCAGGTTCCGCCCTGCCCGGCTCTGGCCATGCGTGGTGGCAATGGTTGATCATCGTGGTGATCGTACTGCTGATTGTGGAAATGACCGTCGCCGCGATGCCATCGTGGCTGGCATGGATTGTCGACCGCCGCTCGGAGTCGGCCGGAGCCGCTTCGTAACGATAGGACTATCATGATTTCGCAACTTTTAGGCTGGCTTCTCGGGATCAGCGACGTCGAATCGGTCGACGGCGTCCGCTTCTCGTTGGCTGCCCCTTGGGCGGCTGATCCCACCTGGCTGATCGTTGGTTGTGCGGCCGCGGTCGGCTTTGCGATCTGGTACTACACCCGCATTCAATCAGGTCTTAGTACCATACCCGCCGCCGCATTGGCCGCCACGCGGGCCATCATCCTGACGATCCTCATCGTTACGCTGGCCGATCCAACGGTTCGCCTCACGGCCAATCGGTTGCTGCAACCAGTGCTGTACATGGTGATCGACGGCACTGAAAGCATGAGCATTCGCGACAACTTCACGCCCGATCAATTGGCCGAACTCAACGAAGCGGTCGGGAACGATGGCTCCGGCAGCGAAGCCGCTCCCCCAGCTCTGACACGGCAGCAATGGGTGAAGACGTATCTCGAGCGCGAGCAAGACAACCTGATCGAAAAGTTACAAGCAAAGCACGACGTCCAGCTCGAGTATTTCGTCTTCGACGGCGAATCGACCAGCATTGCCCGCCGGCTTGGTGGTGGCACTGAAAAAGAAACGGTCACGCCAGAAGCAATCGCCTCGGAACTGACCACCAACGGTAAGGTCACGGCCCTGGGCGAGTTGGTCACCGATCTCGGAAATCAATCCTCGCGTCGACTCGGCGGCGTGGTGATGTTCAGCGACTTCGCCCACAACTCGGGCATGGCCCCACTCGGCTCGAGCGGCCCGAATGAACCAACGCCGCTGCAGCGACTCGGCGTTCCACTTTACAGCATCGGAATCGGTGCGGTCTCGACGCGCGACCTGCAAGTCGAGATCCAGCCTCCGTTGAAAATGAAGAAGGCGGAACGCTCGACCATCACCGTCCGCGTTAGCCAATCGGGTGTGCAAGGCGAGTCGGCCCAGGTCACGGTCACCGCGCACCCGATGCAAGGCGACGCGGTTGTCGAAGGTTCGCAGCTGCAAGACATCGTCGTCGGCACACAAACGGTGACGTTTGACTCGTCGATTCAGTATTTGGAGTTCCCCTTCATCCCACAGCAGTCAGGGCGATTCCTGATATCGGCTTCGGTCGAAGTGCTGCCAGGAGAAGTCAGTGAAGAGAACAACCAGTCTTCAAGAGCCGTGAATATCGTCGACGACTACATTCGTTTGACCTACATCGAAAACGAACCGACCTGGGAATGGCGATTCGTCAAAGAAGTGTTTCACCGCGACCGCCTGGTGGGGATGGAAGGTTTCCGCACGTTTCTGCGATCGGCCGACCCCAAAGTCCGCCAGGCGAACGAAATGTTCCTGCCGACGCTCACGCCACCCCGCAGCGAGTTCTTCGCCAACGATGTGATCTTCCTGGGAGACGTTCCGTCGGAAGCTCTTAACGAACGCTTCTCACGAATGCTCAAACAATTCGTCGGGCAATTCGGCGGCGGTTTGGTCGTGGTATCCGGTCCGAACAACGGTCCTTCCGAATTGATCGACACCGAGATCGCCGACATGCTGCCGGTCAAACTCGATCGTTCGCAGTCGATTCGCTCGGCCCAGCCGTTCGAGATGCAGATTACGCCTCTCGGCAAGCAAGCCGACCTTATGCAACTTGGCGATGGCCTCGGTGGCGATCCCCTTCAACCATGGCAAAGCCTCGGCAAGTTGCCGTGGTACCAACCGGTGCTCGGGGTGCATTCGCAAGCCAATGTCCTAGCTCAGCATCCCACCGATCTATGTGCCGATGGCAAAACGCCTCAGCCACTGATCGCCACACGCCGCTACGGCAATGGCGAAGTGATTTACATCGGGTTCAACGAAATGTGGCGTCTGCGACGCATCCATGGAGAACGGTACTATCGCCAGTTCTGGTCGCAGATCATTTCGCGACTTGCCTTGAGCCATGCCTTGGGAAGCCAGAAGCGATTCGTCTTGGCGATGGATCAACCAGAATACCAGGTCGACGATCGGGCACTGCTCTCGGTCGAAGCCTATGACGAGAACTTCGACCCACTGACGCTCGACGATCTACCTGCTGATGGCCTTCAAGCACAAGTCTTTCTCGGCGACACCCCAGGTGCTCAGCCGCAAATGGTGAAGCTGAGCGAAACCCGTCCCGGTCGCTTTGAAGTCCGAGTCCCCGTCTTCGAGGCGGGCCGCTATACGGCTCGCGTAAACGATCCGATCACAGGCTCGCCAAGTGAAGTTCGCTTCGATGTCGTAGGGGCCTCGGCCGAACAGCGGAATCCGGCTCGTAATCTGGCCCTGCAATCGACGATGGCAACTTCGACCGGCGGCAAGTCCTATGAACTGCCCACCGCCGACCAACTGGTCGACGATTTGAAACTGGAACCTGTCGTCGAAGAGATTTCGCGAAGCTTCCCGATCTGGGGAACGCCCCTTTGGTTCATCCTGGTCGTGACCCTATTGATGGCGGAATGGATCGCCCGAAAGCGAGCGAACCTGGCATGAGCACTTCCAAGCTTAGTAGTTTGAAATCGCAGCTCACGCAGTTGCGAAATGCCCGTGATGGCGTTCGCCTGGCAACGGCGCTGACCAGTTCGTTTTTCTGGTTGGCTGGTACGCTCGTGGTCTGGTTCGTGCTGGATTACAGCTTGAACCTCAGCCCGCTCCATCGCGGTTTAGTGATGGCTGCCAGCATGCCCGTCTTGGTGTATGGTATCTCGCAAGCGTTCTCGGCCATGAAAGGCTGGGGCGCGTCGCTGATCGATACGGCAATCTCGGTCGAGCATCGCCATGGAATCGATGGCGATCTGGTCGCGGCCATCCAGTTCGAGCAAGGTCAGGCGGTCGGTTCCGCCGAACTTCGCTCGGCTGTCGTCGACTACGTGGCCGAGTTGAAAAACGAGATCAACATCTTCGAGGGCTTCGATTCCAAACCTACCCGAAATCGTTTTCTGGGGGTCGGTCTGATTGTCGTGCTGGCGATTGGGTTTTGCTTCCTTGCCCCACGGCATGTTTCGGCGTTCTTCCAGCGGCTGGCGTTTTACCACGTCAACTATCCGACCAAGACGCAGATCACCAGCATCCAGATCAACGGACAGCCGGTTGACCTCAGCAATCCTTCGCAGCCAGTAACTGTCGGTTACGGAAGTGCCCTGGAGCTTCAGATTGCCTGCGATGGCGTCGTCCCCACGAACTGTCGTGTCGCTTTGCGTGACGTAAAAGGCGAACAAACCGAGGCTCAGCTTTCGCAAGATGCCGACGCCGATCAGCAGTTCACTTACGCCTTGGACCGACTGATTCAGCCGATTCAGTACCAGGTCTTCGCCGGCGACACGCAAACGCCAGAGCTTTCGATCGAAATCATTCCGCTGCCGGCCTTGAAAGTCGAACTGGCCGCGACGCCGCCTGACTACGCGATAGGCATTCAGCTTTCGGCCGCCAATTCGTCGACGCACATGGCGGTACTTGCTGGCAGCAATGTCTCGCTGAAGGCAATTGCCGATCGCGAACTCAATCCACCCTCGCTCATTTTGCGGCACGGTGCCGAAGAGACGACCTATTCGCTGTCGGCCGATCCTAAGCAGAACAATTCCTGGCAGCTCGATTCCAGCAGCGGTCCTTTGAATAACGTGCAAGAGACCATTGCCTACGAACTGACAGCGATCGACCAGCATGGTCTTCAGCCAGCATCGCCCATCCGCGGGACGATTCGCGTCGTTCCTGATCGGGTCCCGAATGCTTCACTGCAAACGATTCACCACATCGTTTTACCGACCGCTTCGCCCGTGCTGCGGTACCGCGCCACGGATGACTTCGGTCTGGCCGATCTTGTGCTGCGGCTCGATATTCGTCGACCTGATTCGGCAAGTCGAACGGTCGAAGTCCCGATGAAGAGCTTTGCCGACGCCAAACCAGCTCAGACTTCGGTGGAAGGCGAGTACGCCCTCGACCTGTCCCAGGCGGCCCTGGAAGTGGGCGATCTGGTTCAAGTCACCTTGCAAGTCACCGACTTCCGAGGTGGTGCTGGCGAAATGATTGGCAAAAGCGATCCGGTCCATTTAGAGATCGGCGACGAAAGTACCGTCCTCGCAGCGATTGCCGAAGCGGACAAACAGTCGGAACAAATGCTAAGCGAGTTGATCCAACAACAATTGGGATTGGGAGAAAGCCGATGATGCGCTCGATTTTCCTGAGTCTGATCTTCCTCGCACCTGCCATTACCATGCCGGCCTTCACGCCGCTGGTCAGCGATGCGCAAGAGATCGATTCGGCGGCTCTTCGTCGGAAGCAATATACGCAGCAGCAAGCCCAGGCCCTTACCCGCCGGCTGGTCTCGCAAGTACTCGACCTTCAAGCCGCTCAGCTTCGTCAGAATGGTCTGGTCGAAGTTCCGATCTACAACGATATCTTGCAGATGCGAGAGAACCTCGACGAGTTGATCGGCAACGAGATGCAAGGGGTAGTGCAGAAGCTGGTCGAGGCCCAAGAAGTCGACGGCCAACAGCGAATCAACGCCATCACCCAAGCCCAGGACGAAGTCCGCAAGGTCTTGCTGACCTTGATGGCTGAACGTCAGCGACTGTATCGCCGCATGCGACTGGCCCGTCTCCACGCTCAGGTTCGTGAACTGATTACCGTGCAGGAAAAGGTCTCGACGCAGACCCGCGAGTTACCGCAACTGCCGATGCAATCGCGTGATGAAGCTGCCCTGGCAAATCTTTCCCGCCAGACCGATGCCGTGATGATGTTCCATCACCTGGAAGAAGCCCTGCTCGACATGCGGAGCTGGGGTGGATCGCTGGCAACTTCGGCGATCACCGGTCAGCAGGTTCTGAAAGACAATCATGCGTCCGAAGAAGTGCAGCAAGCATTGGCCAGCATTCGCGAAGGTCGCTTCTCAGGGGCTAGCGTTCACCAGGATGCCTTCGTCGCGGCACTCTACAAGATTCTCGAAGACCTGCAGAAAGCTCAAGGTCTTGCCGACAACAGCCTCGAATCGGCGATGAACGAGATCGAGAAGCTGAAGGATCAACAGCAAGAGCTGAAAGAAGAAACCAGCAAATCGGAACTGGCGCCCGAGAAAGCGGACCAACTTTCGCAACAGCAGGAATCGATCCAGAAGAAGCTGGAAGAGCTGGCCAAGTCGATGACGCGGCAACCAGAGAACGCGGAAGCCCTGGAAGAAGCGAGCCAGGCAGCCGCCGATGCGGTCGCCGAACTGTTTGAAGCGGACCAGGAAGCGGCGATGGAGAAGCAGGAAGAGGTTCTCGCGAAGCTCGACACGCTGAAAGAACAACTCCTGGAGCAAGCCGTTCCACCGAATGTTGCCAGTGCCGACCAACGCGAACAACAGATTGCCGCTCTGGAGAATGCTCAGCAAGATCTCCAACAAGCATTGGAAACGCAGACCAAGGCGGAAGATCATTTCGAGAAGGCACCGCAGAACTCTGAAGCGGTCGCCCAGATGGAACGTGAAGCAGGCCAGCAGCTAGATTCGGCGGCCCAGGCCGAGAATCTTCCGGAAGCGGTCAAACCAATGATCGCCGAAGCCAAGGCTCAAGCGAACGAGGCCGCCGCCGCTGCCGAGCAAGCCAACTCCGACAATCAAGCGTCGACGGAAGAGGCCCTCGAACAAGCAACCGACGCTACGCGGCAAGCTCTTGAGAACGTTTCTTCTGAATTGGCCGACGCTAAACGTCAGCAACTGGCAACCAAGATCGGCGAACTGGCGCGAGCCGCGGAAGCGCTCGACCGCGCCGCCGCCGCCCAGCAAGAGATCTCACGCGACGCCGCCAAGATCGCCAACGATCCACAGCAAAGCCAGAATCAGGACATGGAAGCGTTGGCCCAAACGCAAAGTGACATCGCTGCCGTGGCCAACCGTGTGGCGGAAGGGACCAAGAACACCGCTCCCCAGGCCGCCGATTCCATTGCCGAGGCCCAGCAGCAAGTGGCCGAGGCCAGCAAGGCTGCCCAGCAGATGGCCAAACCGCAGCAGTCGGCCGAAGCGACCAGCAAGCAGGCCCAGCAGCTTCAGGCCGATTCGCGTGAAGCCCAGCAGCAGTTGAATCAGGCCGCTAATGCTCTGCGTCAGGCAGCGAAAGAAGCAGCCCAGCAGTTGGCACAAACCGCCGGTGACCAGCTCGACCAGATCGATTCGGTCGATGAAGCACTCGGCTCGATGCCTTCCCAACAAGAAATGGCAGCCGCCCAAGCTCAGATGGAATCGCTGGCGAACGAAGCAGGGATGATCTCGCCCGAAGCGGCCGCTCGCCTGCGTCAACAACCAGAAGATAACGCCGCCAACAATCCAATGGGCGGCGCGGACGCTGCCAACAACCCAGCCGACGCAGCCAACGGCGAAATGGCCAACGACGACGCAGGCAATCCTTCGTCGGCCGAAGCTGGGATGCCAGAAGGTTCCGAAGCCAGCCCGGCAGAAGGCTCTGACCCGCAAAGTGGACAGCCAGGGGGAAACCAACCGCAGAACGGTCAGCCTGAAGGAAACGCCCCGGAAGGTGATTCTTCAGAAGGTAGCGACGCGGAAGATTCCCCTTCCGGAGAGTCGGCCGAAGGGGCTGCCCCGATGGAAGAAGGGAGCGGAGCGATGGAAGCTCAGCCGATGAACGCTTCCAACTCGTCGAATGCCCCGGAAGGGATGTCGGCCGAGCAGATGCAGAATCAGGTACAACAGGCCAGAGCCGAGTTGGCAGGTCGCCGGCAGCCGATCGCCGCTGACAAGAAGGCAGCGGAAGCGATCGCAGATTTGCTCGAAAACGTCTCTGGATCGAGCGAAAAGATCCAAGAGCTCTCGCAGCAATTGATGGAGAGCAACAGCGGCGAAGGCAACGACTCGCCAATGGGTGAGGGAGACGAATCGGCCGAAGGAAACGAAGGCCCGATGGAAGGCAGCGAAGGCGAAGGAGCCGTCGGGGAACCCACCGCCGAGAATCCAATCGCGTCACAGCTTGCTCAATCGATGATGCAGTTCGCCCAGTCCCAGCGTAAGGCTACCCAGTTGGCAGCGAACGCAGCCCAGCAGGGTCAGATCGCCAATCAACCCGTTCGCGAGGCACTACAAACGGCATCGCGTCTGCCAACGCCGATGCTACAGCCAGGACCGGCTCCCGATACGACCGCCGGTGAAACGATGCCTGGCGAGGCTTCTTCGGAAGCAGGTGAAGCGTCTGGCGAACCAGCCGAAGGAAGTCCGTCGGAAGGCACTCCTAGCGAAGGATCGCCAATGGGCGGCAACCAAGGCGAACCCGCCAATGGTTCGCCGCAGATGGCTTCGCAGCAGTCACCTGGCAATCAGCCAGCCGCATCGCAGCCAAACGCCGACATGGGAAATTCGATGGTTTCTCCCACGCCTCAGGTAACCGCCCAGGCCCTCGCTGGTTCGGATGCCTTGGAATCGCTGTGGGATCAAATGCCAGAGCTGTTCGCCGATGGTCGCTCGGAATCGAACGAAGTCGCGACGATCGATCCGATGGGGATGGCAGCCCCGGCCTCGGCAATGCTGGACGAACCGCAATCTTCGCAGTCGCAAAGTCCCACCGATGCGATGGCTCAGAACGCCATGCAGGGGCAACCAACCAATAGCCAACCATCGAACTCGCCACCGACCAGTTCGACCGAAGCGATGGCAGGCAGCGAAAGCCAGCCGGAGGAAGCCCCAGGGTCTGGCGGCAGCAGCGACTCGAACCCCGCTTCGCGAGCCTTTGAAAAAGAACCTTGGTTCACGAAGCTACCGCCAGGCGTTCAGCAATCGATTCGGGCCAGTGTCCGACGATCGCCTCCACCAGGCTACGAAGAACGGCTTCGCCGCTACTTCGAGAACATTGACTAAATCAACTTCAACACAACGAACATACCGATAGACCTTCGATTTTGAGGCACCTGAGAAATGGCATCTGATCCGATTTCCCAAAGTGACGTCGCCGCCGTGCAGGAATGCGAAAATGCCTATGGCAAACTGCGCGATGAGTTGGCCAAAGTGATCGTCGGCCAGTCCGAAGTGATCGAGCAAACCTTGGTTGCCATGTTCGCTCGCGGACATGCACTATTGGAAGGTGTGCCAGGTCTGGCGAAGACGTTGCTGGTCAGTTCGTTGGCTGAATCGCTGCACCTGAGCTTCAAGCGAATTCAGTTCACGCCCGACTTGATGCCAAGTGATATCACCGGTACTGAGATCATTCAGGAAGATCTCGAAACGAAGAAGCGTCGTTACGAATTCCTGGAAGGTCCGATCTTCGCGAACCTGATCCTGGCAGACGAAATCAACCGTACGCCTCCCAAGACTCAGGCCGCCATGCTCGAAGCCATGCAGGAACGCCAGGTGAGTGCCGGCGGTACGGTGCGGAAGCTGCCGAGCCCCTTCTTTGTGCTCGCAACGCAAAACCCGCTGGAGCAAGAAGGAACCTACCCAATGCCGGAAGCACAGCTTGACCGCTTCCTACTGCATATCCGCGTCGACTATCCGACCGGTGCCGAAGAATGGGAGATCGCTCGCCGCGTGACCTCGGGTGCCCAAGAGAAAATCGCGGCCTGCATGACCGGCGAACAGATCGTGCAGTTCCAAGACCTGGTGAAACGTGTTCCGGTTAGCGACCAAGTGCTGGGCTATGCCTGGGCTTTGATTCGTGCGACCCGTCCTGGTACGGCCGAGGCACCTTCGTTCGTCAATCAATGGGTGGCCTGGGGGGCTGGTCCGCGTGGTCTGCTGACGCTGGTGACTTGTGCCAAAGCTCGTGCCATTTTATATGGTCGGTATCATGCGAGCATCGGTGATGTGCAAGCGATGGTGAAGCCGGCCCTGCGTCACCGCCTGGCGGCGAACTATTCGGCTCAAGCCAACGGCTACACCAGCGACAAGTTGATTGACATGTTGCTGGAAGAAATCTCGTCGGAAAAGACCTACGCTTGTCCGGCTGCCTAGGCCTTGGCAATTGAACAGAAGGTGTGCAAGTGAATAGCGGCGTCCTTTCGCGATATCTCGATTACGAATTCCTGCGACAGATCTCGGGGAGACCACTCGAACCCCGAGGCCTGGTCAGTGGTAATTTGGCTGGCTCGCACAAGTCGCCGGCGTCGGGCTTTGCGGTCGAATTCTCCGGCCATCGCGAATACGTCCCTGGCGACGATCCCAAGCACATCGACTGGCGTGTCTTCTTCACACGCGACAAGTACTTCATCAAGCAGTATGAAATGGAGACGAACTTTGTCTGCCATTTGATGCTCGATGTCAGCAAGTCGATGCGTTACGGCGACGAAGCGAGCCAGAAGATGCTGTTTGGT
Organism: Bremerella cremea; assembly: GCF_039541315.1. Lineage (GTDB taxonomy): Bacteria > Planctomycetota > Planctomycetia > Pirellulales > Pirellulaceae > Bremerella > Bremerella cremea. The sequence goes on from NZ_BAABFZ010000005.1 coordinate 415,250, forward strand.
TCGCGGCTGGCAGTCAGCCTGGCCCACAGCATCGTGCGTCAGGGAGACAAGGTTTCGTTCACCACGTTCGATACCAAGATCCGTGGCCACATTCCGGCCAGTAACGCACTTCCGCAGATCATTCGCATGTCGCAGCATCTCGACGAGATGGATGCCGACGACACCACTGATCTGAACGCTTGCCTTTCGGAATTCAGCCAGCGCATGGCTCGCCGCGAGATCGTGATGATCTTCAGCGACTTCTTCGGAGACCTCGAGTCGCTCGAGAACGCGATTCAGCGGATTCGCTTCAACAAGCACGACGTGGTACTGGTGCAGCTCATTCACGACCACGAACTGCACTTCAACCTGGACGGCATGACGCGGTTCGTTGGTCTGGAGGTCGATTCCGAACGAATCACCCAACCGGCCGATATCCGGGCCGCCTATCTGAAGGCTGTGGGCCGCTTCAACGAGCAACTGGCTTCGCTGGCCAGCCGCAACAACTGCGACCACGTGTTGGCGTGCACCAAAGAAAATCCGGGCTCGATCTTCTGGGAATATCTCAATCTACGAAGCCTCCAGAATCGCCGCATCTGACCCTAATCGCAAGAACCTGCCGTTTTTTTCTTTACCTCGGACAGGTGATTTCCCGGCCAATTAAGCCGTACGACGCATTCTGTCCGTATCGCGGGGTCAGATTTACCCGTTTTTTGCCTAAGGGTGCCGAAAGTCACGTTGACATCAAAGGTAAGATAGTCATCATTAAGAGAAGTGCGATATTCGCCATCGCAGGGAAGCTCGAAGGGACTGCCCTCAAAAGCACGAGTCCTGGGGAAGATTCCACCCTGTTAGGTTCAAGATTAGGTAGAGCAAAAAAACGCTCGGAGAATCACGATGAAATTCTCGTTTCGCCTTGCCGAATTGCTAAATCACTCGCCAGATCCTAAAAAGCGACCTGGCACCATTAAAGCAATTTGCGACTTCACCGGTTTGGATCGCCACCAGGTCTCTTCTCTGCTGAAAAACGAAGCGAAGTACATTCCGCTATCAGCCTTGGCTCAGGTCTGCGACTTTCTGATCAAACATGGCTACGCCGAAGCCAACCAATTGCCCGGCGCATTGTTCGCAGTCGAACCAGAGAACTTCTGGGAACTGCTCGCACGTCGCAAGCGTGTTGAAATGTGCCTCGGTATTCGAGCCGACGAAAACTGGGCGGAAGGTGCCTGGGTAGTTGCTTCCGATACGATCTTGCAGGGACAACTGCTGACCGGCATCTCGACGCTGGGCGGCACCGCCAAGTATCGTCAGACCGACTTGCCACGCGACATGATGTCTCTGGGTGGCGACGGTTACATCTCGCGCGACACACCGATCCCGCAGCCGGAAGACCTTTTCCAGACACTGGTCTGGGCTCCCGGTCAGGCGGAAGAAGAAGAAGTTCAGCGCCGCGCTCACGAAGTCTATACGAACTTCCAGGCAGTCGATGGCGACAAGGCTTTCATCAGCCTGGGTAGTATTCGTAGCAATCCGGTCATCGAGCTGAGCCTCGCTTCGGCTTTCAATACCGAGCCGTTCATCAGCCAGGACGAAGTTGAAGATCCGAGCCAACGCGCGATTCCGATATACCTGCGACACCGTGAAAAGAACGTTTCGTTCCCAGGTTCGTGCTGCGGTGGCGATCAGTTGTCGAAGAGCTATTCGCCGGACACGCCTGGTTTCTATTACGAAAAAGAAGATGGTAGCTGGGGCTGTGCGAAGTGGGACGAGACCACTTACGAACCAGCTTACTTGATCTACGTTTACCACGAATCGCAGGGCCGCCTCGAGATGATGCTCGGCGGTTACTCGGGTCGAGGTACTCGTCTGCTGGCCAAAACATTGTCGAGCCGTCCAGAAGAATTCTGGCCACCGGTTTACACCGGCAACGGAACGCAGATTGGCGCCTATGTCATTCAGTACGAACTGAAGAAGCAGAAGAAAGCCCGCAGCGTGCTGGTCGCCGATTACTCGGCCACGACCAAGATCATTCCGATCGACCCGAAAGCGATCCAACGCCGCATGACGGTCTAGTCGGCCGCGGCCATCGATTCCAAAGAAAAGGCGTCCGTTCGTTATCGAGCGGACGCCTTTTTCGTTTCGAAGTGTCAGCGAATCGCTTACGGCAGTTCGCGAATCTTGAGGCCTCGGAACTCAATTGGCGAGCCTTCCGATTCCAGGCACAAGTAACCGGTCGCTGGCGAGCAGCCGGTACCACCGGAGACCTCTTCGCCGTTGACCCACAAGCGAACTTCGCCATTGATCGCGCGAACGTAGTAGTGGTTCCATTCGCCGGTTCCCTTGCTCAGCTCTTTACTGGGGAAGCTCCGCTGCTTGTTGGGCGCGGTTGGGGGGAAAGGCGTCATCTTGGCGGCTCCCACGGGAAAAACGTCGCCATGACAGGTAAACCAATCCGCCTTGCGTTTGCCACCATCTTCGTAGGCGGCTTTGTAGCCGAGGTCGAGCACTTGCACTTCAATTCCTTGAGGAAGCCCAGGCTCTGTCAGCTTTTCGAGCGACGAAGGGATCGTCCACACGAAGATGCCGCTGTTGCCGGCGTTCTTCAAATGACGCCACTGGCAGACGAGCTCGAAGTTGGTGTACTGCTTCACGCTGCGCGTTACGCTGACCGGTTTGCCGGTGCACTCGATCAGGCCGTCATCGTGAAAGGTCCACGTATCATCATTGCTGTTTACTTTGGTGAAGTCATCTTGGCCGAGTTGTACCCAGCCAGGGCCTTCGCCATTAATCAGAGCCTTCGACACCGGCTCTTCCGCCAGAGAGAACGTTGCCAGGGCCATCACCGCCAAAGCGGATGTCAGACCGATCCAAGTTGCTTTCATCAATTGAGTTCCTCACAGGAAGTTATCGTAGTTCGACTTGATTGTTCTTCGTCGAAGGCTAAACGGTCCAGCCTTCGCGATAGGTCTTTGTCAGCAGGGCGTTCGCCTCGGGCACGTTGGTGATCTTTCCGCTGGCTGCATCGTACGTCAGCTTCTTGCCAACACGATGGGCGACATTGCCCAGCAGATTGTGCTCGATGAGTGCGCCGGAGTACTCGAAGTTGCAGAGCGACTTACCGCCGCTCTTGGCGGCCTGAATCCACTCGGCGTAATGCCCAGGGCTGGGGGTGATGCGATCTTTCGGCTGCGGATAGTCTTGGAACTTGTCACTCGGTGAAAGAACCAGTTTGCCGTAATCAGCAACCAGGGTGCCCTGTTCGCCGACGAACGCCACGCCGATTCCCCACTTCGAGATATCGGTGTCGTTGCCAACCAGCGGCTGAAGCCGTTCGCTTCGTCGTCGCATCCCTTCCGGGCCGTGATACCAAATCACCTTCGTATCGGTCTGCCAGGCGGCGTTACCATCGCGGGGCGCATGTTCCCACGTCGCGACTTGCCAGGCCGGACAAGCGATCTCGTCCGCTTCCGCACCTTCGGACTCGACCGTCAGCGGATGCTTCAGATTCAACGCCCAGTACGGCAAATCAATCAGGTGGCTGCCCATGTCTCCCAGAACGCCGTTGCCGAATTCCCAGCGACGGTTCCAGTTCAGATTGCCTCCCTGCCAATAGCCTCCGCTGTAAGGCCGCATCTCGGCAGGCCCAATCCAGACATCCCAGTTGAAGCCATCCGGAATCGGTTGCTCTGCCAGGACGGCTGGCTCGACCGGGTTGATCGTGCGGCTACACCAGACGTGGGCTTCCCTGACCGGGCCAATCGCTCCGGCCGCAATCAGTTCGACGACGCGGCGATAGTTTTCGGTCGCGTGAATCTGCGTTCCCATTTGCGTCGCCAGTTTGCCAGAGTTCTCGGCGGCGACTTGCTGCATCAAGCGAGCTTCGTGAACGGTATGAGCTAGTGGCTTTTCGCAGTAAACGTGCTTTCCGGCTCGCATCGCCGCCAGCGAAGCCACGGCGTGATGATGGTCGGCCGTGCTGATCACGACGGCATCGATACTTTTGTCGTCGATCAGCTCGCGCCAGTCGCTACAGGTTTTCGCGTTTGGAAATCGCGACTTTGCCTGCTCTAGGACCTGCGGATTCGTGTCGCACAGCGCGTAGATGTTTTCGCCAGCGACGCCGCCGGTGTTGGCGGCTCCGCGATTGCCGGCCCCGATGATGCCGATGTTCAACTTTTCGCTCGTTGGCGTTTCCGCTCCAGAAGCGAACAGAACGGGCCCTAAGGCCGCGGTGGCGGTCGATAGAGCAGATGTCGTCTGTAGAAAGCGTCGCCGAGATACGTGGCTCTGGGACATCCTAGAGGCTCCTGGTGGTGGGAGGTGCGCGGTTCCGATCGAACGTCGGAAAGGAGGGAGTTGCATGAGCGGCGGGACTTACTCGGGATATCGCCCGTCTTGGGCATCATAGCGAGTGCTTCCCGATTCTAATAGCAATTGGGCGCCGAATCCCAGCAAGATTTTCGGCTTGGCGCCCATTTTGGTTCCATTTATCGCCGGCGACACCACCAGAAAGAGCCGTGCGATGCCCTAAATCAAGAGGCGTCAGGTACGCTGCGAATCACAAGGTTTCGAATTTCTGACATCTCGTGCATCGCAAACCGGACTCCTTCGCGGCCAATGCCACTTTCTTTCACGCCGCCGTAAGGCATATGGTCGACGCGCCACGATGGGACGTCGCCGATAATCACCCCACCCACATCCATCGTGTCCCACGCCTTCATGATCTTCTGAATGTCGCGGGTGAAGATGCCTACCTGGAGCCCGAAGTCGCTATCGTTGGCTTGTGCGAGTGCCTCGTCGAAGGTGTTGAACTTGCTGATCACGGCCAACGGACCGAAGACTTCTTTTGCACAAACGGGCTGATCCTTTGGCACGTCGGCCAACAAGGTCGGCTTGACGAAGATGCCATCTCGTTTACCGCCTGCCAATAACTTGGCACCGGCCGAGATCGCCGACTCGGTCCACTCGGCGATACGTTCGGCATCGGACGGCGAGATGATCGGCCCCACGAAGGTTTCCTCGTCGCGAGGATCGCCCGTCTTGAGCGTCGCCACTTTCTGGCACAACAGCTCGACCATCTTGTCATAGACCTTTGTGTGAATCAGGATCCGCTGTACGCTCACGCAGCTTTGCCCCGATTGGTAGAACGCCCCGAAGACGATTCGCTGCACGGCATCGTCCAGGTTCGTATCTTCGTCGACGATACAAGCCGCGTTGCCCCCCAGTTCCAGCGTGACTTTCTTCTTGCCGGCCCGGGCCTTCAACTTCCAGCCAACATCCTGCGAACCGGTAAAACTAAGCTTTTTCAGTCGGTCGTCGGTTACCAGCAGATCGGCAGCTTCGCGATTAGCGGGTAAGATCGAGAACGCACCTTCGGGCAAATCGGTCTCGGCCAGGACTTCGCCGACCAGCAAAGCTCCGATCGGCGTTTTGCTGGCTGGCTTCAGCACGAAAGGGCAACCGACCGCCAGCGCCGGGGCGACCTTATGAGCCACCAGGTTCAGCGGGAAATTGAACGGCGTGATAAAAGCACATGGTCCAATGGGCACTCGCTTCCACATACCGCGGTAGCCGGCCGCACGGGAACTGATATCCAGCGGCATGACCTCGCCCACCATCCGCGTCGCTTCTTCCGCCGCCACGCGAAACGTATCGATCAGACGCGTCACTTCACCACGACTGTCGCGGATTGGTTTGCCTGCTTCGACGCATAACGCCTCGGCGAGTTCCTCGGAACGTTCTTCGAACCGAGCGACGCAGTGCTGGAGCACTTCCTGCCGTTTGTAAGACGGAAGCTGAGCCATCGGCCCGGCGGCTTGCGAGGCGGCTTCGATTGCCTTGTCCATTGCGGCGGCATCGGCCAAAGGAACCCTGGTGGCTTCTTCTTGCAGGTATTTATCTTCGACCGAAAGGTCGGTATTGGCCTGGTACGGCTTATTGGCAAGATAGGCGGAATAAGTTGGTTGAATTGTCATGTCGCGTCCTCTCGATCGAATCCTCAGGCGAACAGAAAAGCCCGGCGTTGTCATCCTACGCCAGATGTATCGTCGAGGCAGCTTGAGGAATGAAGAAACACGCAATCTGGAGGGCTTTTGTATTTGACGTTCGGGGGTGTCCGGCGTTATGATCGTGACACCCCTATCGGGCTATAGATCAAGGTTCGCTGTATTGATATCGCGAGCCCCTGCAACAACACCACTACTTAGCCCGATAAGCGTAGTTTTTTCTCTGATTTTATCCTATACAGTGGCGCCGCGCACTGACTTTGCGACGGCGAGTTGAAGCGTCACCCAAGACGGGAGCTCATCCATGTCCACCTGCCGATTTGCAGCTAGCCTGCTGCTCGTAGGATTGGTCGTATCATTTCTGAATGCCGCTGAAGTTCGCACTTGGACGAACAACAAAGGCCAAACCTTGACGGGCTCCCTCGTCGAAGTGACCGACGATGGCCACGTGAAGATTGATTGCGATGGCAAGGTTTATACGCTGGCCGTCGATGTCTTCACCGATGTCGATCAAGAGTACATCAAGAACCATAAGGACGACGATGCTTCTTCTTCGTCGCCTCGGACACGCCGCAAAAGCGATCTGACTTCGTTCCGTACCTGGACCAGCTCGACGGGGATGGAAATCCGCGCGAAGTTTGTTCGCATCCACGAAGGCAAAATCATCTTGCTGCAAGGTCGCAAGTCGCACCACGTGACGTTCTATGAACTGAGCGAAGAAGACCAGAAGTACCTGAAAGAAGAGATGGACGCCCGTGGCGAGTCCGACCTGCTGGCCACGACGATGGTGCAAACCAACGGCGGTGGTGCTTCCGGTCCTGGCGGCGAATCGAATCCGATTGCGAGCGGTGGCGGCATGAGTCCTCCCGGAATGATGGGCAACCAGGGCCCTCCTTCGATCTATGCTCCGCCGAAGACCGACGACTTCGCCAAGATGCAGCAAGAGATGCACGAGAAGAATCGGCAAGAGATCGCTCGGGTTGAAGCCGAGAATCGTCGTCGTGCCGAAGAAGCTCAACGTCAACAGCAAGAGCAGGCTCGCCAGCAGCAGGAAGCGGAAACCCGTCGCCAGCAGGAACGTGAACGAGCCGCCCAAGAGCAAGTTGCTCGGCAAGAACAGCGCATGCAAGAGATGATGCGCGGACCAGAGCTGGTCGAATACAAATACTGCACCAACTGCAACGCAACGCTGCCTGACAACGTTGGCGCTGGCGATAATTGTCCAAGCTGTGGCGTTTACTTTGCTGGCGAACAAGACCGGTTCGGCAATACCACCAAGACGGCTTCGTCTTCCTCGTCATTTAGCGGTGGCCGCTTCCGATTCCGTCCAGGTGTGCTGGTTAGCATCATCGGTGGACTTTTCGGTTGCCTGGTCGGTGCGGCACGCTGGCTAATGAAAAGCGATAACTAGGTAAACGATATCTGTGGGCAGAGAATAGAGACTCTGCCGACTTGGCTTCTGCCCAAGAGAAGCCAATCGGCAACTGATAGAAACCAGACTGGCGGGGTGACGGAGACGTGCCCCGCTATTTCTTTTTACGAGCCTCGAGAATGGCTTGAATCAGTGGCTCGGGAATCGACGCCGGGACTTCGTCTTCAGCAAACTCTTTACAGCACGACACGCCCAGACGGATCGCCGTGCGGTAGTTTTCCAGGTAGTGCTCACAACACGGACAGCGCGACAGGTGCGTTTTCATCACGCACATCACGTCGTCAGGCAAATTACCTTCGAGGTAATCGCCCATGAATTCGTAAAGTTCCTTGCAGGTCAATTTCATCGTTAGTATCCGTCATTCATGTGCGGATCCAACAGCGTTTTTAGGGCTTGGCGGGCACGGTGCAGCCGCGTCTTGACGGCTGAAACACTCATATTCAATCGCGACGCGGTTTCATCGGTACTTAATTGTTCGATGTCGCGAAGCAGCAAAACGGTTCGATAAGTTTCCGGTAATTGTTCAATTTGATCACGAACCAGGTCGCGGGTTTCCCGACTTTGCACGGCCGTGTCAAATGTGACCGCCCAGGCAGGTTCCACCCGATCGCGATGTCCGTCGTTGACGAAGTGAGGCAACAAGTCCTCGACCGGCTTTTCGGGTTTCCGCTTGCGAGTTCGCAGTTTCATCAGACAGGCATTCACCACAATCCGATGTAACCAGGTCGATAGTTTCGAGTTTCCCTCGAAATCGGCAATTGCTTTAAAAGCCGACAGGAACGCGTCTTGAACCGCGTCCTGAGCATCTTGGTCTTGCCCCAAGAATCGTTTGGCGACGACAAGCATACGACCACTATACGCTCGAACGAGGTATTCGTACGCGTCGTCGTCCTGGCGGCGAAGAGCATCGATAAGATCCTCTTCGGATTTCCAGGCACTTGTCGGCAGTTCTGATCCAGTGCTGTCCATAATCGCCAAAATTACCAGATGCGGTGCAGGTCGTCTATGAGCGATTATTGTTGCCACATTCCGCGCAACACGCGACCCCGGTGACTCGTCGGGACTTGAATTGTCTCGACCAGGGTGCCACCATGAACGTAAAGCTGGGCACGGCAACCAGAGGGAACTTTTTGCTCACTCCAGGGGGTGTGATCAACAGTGCGATTACTGACATCGATTTTTGCCATAGCCCTGGCATTCTTTGTACCCAGCGTAGCCCGCGTGGTGATGGCTGCTAATTTGCAGTTTTCGATTGGCCACGCCGACATTACCCCGGAAGTCGAGGGACGCCCGGCCGTCTGGATGGCAGGCTATTATCACGGCCGAGCCGCAACGGGGGTCCACGATCCACTCTACGCTCGTGGCATGCTGCTCTCGGACGGGAAACAGAAGATCGCATTGGTCAGCCTGGACGTGGTGGGCTGGTCGTATCCTTCCACCGTCAAGATTCGTGAGCAGTTGCCAGAGATCGACTACGTGATCATCTGCAGCACGCACAACCACGAAGGGCCCGACACGATCGGAATCTGGGGAGAGTCTCCCATCAAGCGTGGTTCCAACGATCGCTACAACGCGCGGATCGAGTCGACTGTCGTCGGGCTTGTCCAGCAGCTCAACACCCAACTTCAACCGGTCACCGCCGAGTTCGCCAAGATCGATCGGCCCGACCTGATTCAAGACAACCGCTTGCCGGAAGTACTTGATCCCACGCTGCGAGTGCTTCGCTTCCGATCGACCATCGATCAGTCGTATGTCGGCTTGTTGGTTCAAGGGACGAGCCACCCGGAGTCGCTCGGCCCGAAGAACACATTGATCACAGCCGACTTTCCTGGTTATACGATCCAGCGGCTGGAAGAGCACTTCGATTGCCCGACCGTCTACGTCAGCGGTGCGATTGGTGGATTGCTCGCGCCGCCGGAAGAAGGTGTCTTTAACCGCCAGGGCGTGGCAGAAGAGCTCGGTACGTTCTCTTACGCGGAAACCTATGGCCAGATGATCGCCGATGCCTTGGCGACCGCGCTGAAAAGTAGCCAGCCGGTTGAACTGGCTCCCTTCGATATCGTACGGCAAGAGATCGCGATCCCGATCGACAACCCGCTCTATCGACTCGCACGATCGCTGAATGTGATTCGACGCGTCAGCTACGAGTGGACTGGTCGCCCCGAATCTTGGGGACAGCAAGTCACACGGGAGTATCGTCCCGAACGTGCCGCAGCGATCACCGAAGTCGCCGTCATTCGTTTAGGAGAGTTGTATCTCCTTTCGATTCCGGGCGAGCTTTACCCGGAACTGGTGACCGGACAAATACCGAATCCGGCGGAAGAACACGCCGACTTCCCCGACGCCCCAATCGAGCCGCACATCGCGGCCATGGTGCACGATAAGCCCTACATGCTGTTGGGCCTGTCGAACGACGAGATCGGCTATATCTTGCCAAAACGTCAATGGGACCGAGATCCCCCGTACGCCTATGGTCGGGGGTTGCCCCAGTATGGAGAGATCAATAGCTGCAGCCCTGATGTTGGGCCGATCATCATGGCGACCTTGGCACGCTTATGGAAGCAAGCCGAGGCCGCCCAAGGCAAACCGTAGTGGCTAGTTGACCGGTGGCAACAGGCGAGGTGGTTCCAATTCCGGAGCTGGTGGAATCTTCGAGGATTCGTCAGGCGTCGAAACTGGCGACGTCCGATTCATCGGCTGATCGCTGATGAACATCGTGTTCGGAGATTGCTGAGGCCCCCGAGCCGGGACAGCAGCTGGCATCTGCGGAGCACTCTGAATTCGGGCCAGCATATCTTCGGCCTGCTTCAGCTTCGGATCGATCTGCAAAGCAGCTTGAAACTGCTGAGCGGCACCCTGCTGATCTCCCTTGCGGAAGAGCAAGTAGCCCAGATTGTAGTGCCCGGCCGATTTGCCGTGAGCATAAACCAATTGCGACAATGCTTCGTCGCTACGGCCGGCATCTACCAGCACCATTGCCAAGTTGTTGCGATAGCGAGGATCTTCCGGAGCGAGCGTGGTCGCTTTGTGGAAGTGAGCCATCGCATCGTCCTTCTGCCCCATGCGTGCCAGGCACAACCCGAGGTCGTTCTGGACGACGGCGTCTTTGGGATGTTCCTTTTCGGCCTTCTGGTACATCACCAGCGCGTCTTTCAATCGCTGATTGCGATGCAGCAGACGTGCATAGCTGACCAAGGCTAGGCGATTGCTGGGGAACTTTTCCAGACAAAGCTTGTACTGGCGTTCAGCCCCTTCAAAGTTGCCCGAGTTTTCCATCATGCGGGCACCGCTGAGATAGACGTCGGCACCAATTTCCGAAGGCATGTTGGACAGGCGAATCGGATCGTCGTCTGCGCTTGGCTCCCGTGGCTCAGAGCTGAAGAAACCGGAGATTGAATCTCCTGCCTTCTTGAAAGCAGAGGTAATCCCACCACTCTCTTCTTTTTCGCCCGTGAATTGAATCAGACGGAGCTCACTCGATTCCGAGTTGCTCGCCGCGACAGCCTTCATCTGATTGATGGGCTTTGGCCGATCGGCAGCATCCAGCACGACCGGTGCCAGAAGCAAGCCCTGGATGGCCAGGCCGGTGCAGATCAGTTCGCGGCTGTATTGGACGAATGCGCGTTTTAGGGTCAGGTTTTGCATCGATCCCTTGCAGGGCCCCGCAGGGCCATTGCCTCCATGCACTGGTTTGGGTTCGGCCGCCGGCCCCTCCGCTAGCAATAGAGGAGCCTGCAATGAATAGTATTTCCTATCATTGCATCGGCATTTTTCGCAGGCCACTCAAGCGTTTTGCGCGAACCATTCGCGCAACCCTACTTCAGGGCCTGATCGAACTTGGCTTTTAGCAGGGAACCGAACCTATTGATCGGTGAATGCTGGCAGACGTGGAGCTGGGATCGACGAGCGTTCGCGACGGTAGATTTCGTCGATGTATTCAGCCGAACGACCAACTGGCTGCTGTGGGCTGACGTAGACCTCGGTGACATCCGGAGTACCAAACATGTTGGTTAGGCTGGCCTGGACCGTCTTAATGCGGGCTTCCGTTTCTTCCTGGCTCAAACCCTGCATGACGTAGACAGCACGGCGGCCTTCCGGGCCCATGACAATCTGGCGAACTTTCAGCTTGCCGGAGGAAGTCAGATCGCCGGTGCGGGCGTCAAAGTAGTGATCGCTCAGCGTGTTCTGCAAGCGGATGCCAGCAGCGGTCATCGCCGAGTAATAGTTATTGACCGAAGCACGGTCAGCTTCCACGAACGGAGATGGCCAGCACTTGTTGCGAGCGTAATCGAGGTGGGCTCGATCCCAAAAATCGTTCCATCCTGCCTGGCTAACCGAGCAGAACAACAGGGTTGCCAGAATAGATTGTGTAAAGAGGGTGCCGATCTTCATGCGTGGCCGCCTTCCATGGGATTATCGCAAGTCCGTGCGCCGGTGCTGACCTGTGGCGCGGTATATCGTTCAGAGCTTGCATCGGCCATCGTTCGGCCAGGTCAACAGTAACGAGGACCTGGCCGTTACGACACGTAGAACCGGTAAACTTTCCACAACCTTACGAGTTGGCAGCCATCATTGGCAGCATCTCGCGGACCACCGTGATAGCAGCCGGACCGACCAGCACCACGAAGATGCCAGGGAAGATGAAGAACACCAGCGGGAAGATCATCTTCACCGCGGTCTTGGCGGCCTTTTCTTCGGCGATCTGACGGCGACGGGTACGCATGGCATCGCTCTGCACGCGAAGTGCCTGGGCGATACTCGAACCGAACTTATCGGCCTGAATCAGAATCGCGGCGAGCGATCGCAGGTCTTCTACACCGGTACGCGAACCAAGTTCGTGCAGCACGTCGACGCGCGCACGGCCCATCTGCAACTGGAAGTTACACATGCCGAACTCTTCTGCGATGACGCGATAGGTCTTTTTCATTTCTTCGGCCACGCGACGCATCGCCTGGTCGAGACCAAGACCTGCTTCGACACACACGACCATCAAGTCGAGGGCGTCTGGCAGACCGCGGAAGATTTGTTCTTTACGGCTCTTGCCGAGGTACCACAGCCCGATATCCGGCAGATAAAAGAACCCGCCCAGCACGATAGCTGCCTTCAAGATACCGAACAACGAGAAGTCGCCCAGCACGAAGAAGGTACCGCCACCCAAGAGCAAGCCGAGCATCAGTCCGGCGAACTTCAGGCCAAGGAACGTCGTCGGAGCGGTCTCGCCACGGAAGCCGGCGTGCGAAAGCTTGTCTTTCAGCGCGTTGGCATCTTTAGCGTTGGTTGGCTGCAGTGGCTTGGCCAACGCAGGCGAGGCCTTTTCCAGGACCTTACCCAGCGCGGTAGTTTTGCCACCCTTCTCGCCTCGACCGTTACGTTGGTAAGGATCTTTGATCCCGTCCAAGCGGTCTTCAGCGCGGCTTTTGTCTTTGAGGAAAATGTCGGCCAGAAAATAGATTCCGGCCGCAAACAAGCCAAATACGGCGACGGTGATGATCAATACACCGTTGGTTCCAGATTCAAACATGGCTCGGTTACACCTTGATATCGATAATCTTTTGAATCACCCAGGCCCCAATCAACTGCATGACAATCGCACCGGCCAACATCTTCTGGCCCAGCGGGTCGGTGAACAGGGTCATCACGTAGTTGGCATTCAGGTACCACATCACGGCGAACAGAGCTGGAGGCATGCCTAACAGCACGATACCCGAGATACGGCCTTCGCCGGTGAGGGCCTGAATCTGACCGAACAATTCCATGCGCTGACGCACCAGTCGGCCAATCTTGTCGAGAATTTCAGCGAGGTCACCACCCGTCTGACGTTGCAGAATCACGGCGGTACCGAAGAACTTAAGGTCGAGGTTCGGGACGCGATCGGTCATATCGAGGATCGCTTCTTCCAGCGGCACACCCAGGTTTTGCGACTCGAACACTTTGCGGAACTCGCCGCCGATCGGATCGAGCATTTCTTCGCTCACCAGGTGAAAACCAGCACCCAGGCTATGACCAGCACGCAAAGCACGTGCGATCAATTCCAGGGCATCCGGCAGTTGCTGGCCAAACTTATTGAGTCGCTTATTCCGGACCCACCAGACGTAGAGAAACGGAATCGCCGCACAGATGACCGCCAGGACAGGCCCCACGTAAAATGGCATTCCCAGCAAAAACGGGATCACTGCGGCACCGCCTGCCAGGCCGGCAGTCAGCATGATGAAGTTCGAGACCGACGTATCCATGGCGGCCTGATCGAGCAATAATCGCAGATTGATGTAACGTGCGATGTACTCTTCCAGCGCACCACTATCGGCGTCGACATTGCGGCTGAGGATGCCTCCCTGCTGCTCTCCTTTGCCCGGCTCGTTCTTGCTTTTGCCGGTCAGGATTTCGAGACGATTCTCGATGTCGGGATTTGAGTCCCCACGAAACAGAATCGCTACGGCGCCTACCAGGGTGGCAACACCTACGAATACCGTAATGAGTACTACTAGCGTCAACATGATCGCTTCTCTAAGTGGATTAGTTTCTAGTCATCAAGCATCACACGTTCACGGAACGCACTCGCTGGCAGACGAACACCAGCCGATTCCAGTCGTTCCATGAAGTTCGGACGAACACCGGTCGAGATGAATCGACCACGTGCGCGTCCGGTTTCGTCGATACCTGATTGTTCGTATCGATAGACGTCCTGCATCACGACCGTTTCCTGCTCCATCCCGATCACTTCGGTGATGTGCGTGACACGGCGGGGACCACCTTGCAGACGGTTCGCCTGGATGATCAAGTCGACAGCACTCGAAATCTGCTGACGCATGGCCTTCACAGGCAGATCAAACCCCGACATCGAAATCAGGGTCTCAATACGCGAGATAGCGTCGCGTGGTGTATTGGAGTGGATCGTGGTCATCGAACCTTCGTGACCGGTGTTCATGGCCTGAAGCATGTCGAGCGTTTCAGCACCACGACACTCACCGATGATGATTCGTTCAGGACGCATACGCAGGGCATTCTTCACCAGGTCGGTCGCCGTCACGCCACCCTTCCCTTCCACGTTCGGTGGGCGGGTTTCCAGGCGGACAACGTGTTCCTGTTGCAGTTGAAGTTCCGCCGCGTCTTCAATCGTGACGATACGTTCGGCGCCACTGATGAAGCTTGAGAGTGTATTGAGCAGCGTCGTCTTACCAGAACCGGTACCGCCCGAGATAATGATGTTCAAGCGGGCTTTGATCGCACCTTCCAGCAGCATCACCATTTCAGGCGTGAAGGCTTTGTAGTTCAGCAGGTCTTCCAGTTTCAGCGGGTTCGAGCCGAAACGACGAATGGAAACCGCGGCACCGTCGAGAGCTAACGGGGGAATGATCGCATTGAAACGCGAGCCGTCTGGCAGGCGGGCATCGACCATCGGACAGGTTTCGTCCACACGGCGGCCCACCTTCGATACGATACGGTCGATGATCTGCAGCAGGTGTTCGTTGTCGCGAAACTTGACACTGCTCAGTTCCAGCTTGCCACCCTTTTCGCAATAGATCTGGTGTGGACCGTTGATCAGAATATCGCTGATCCCGTGATCCTTCAGCAAAAGCTCAAGTGGGCCCAGACCAAACGTTTCGTCGAGAACTTCTTCAATCAGACGTTCACGTTCGGTTCGATTGAGGAGAGTTTCTTCCGTATCGCACAGGTGTTCCACCACCAGGCGGATCTCGCGACGCAGGACTTCCCCTTCCAGTTCACCAATCTTTGACAGGTCGAGCTTGTCCACGAGCTTGCCGTGGATCTTCCGCTTGAGATTTTCGAATTCCGCTTGTTTCGAGTTGCTCGCTTTCGGATCCGTTGCCGCCGTCCGCATGTTTCGATTCCTTCGCAAACTGAAGTGCTGCCATTGACGCCCTTTTGACCGTTTCGTGTCGCGTCAGGTAGCCAGTGCAACCGGTGTGGTCCGACCGCACGAAGAGTTTCGCGGCGCATTGGTTGGACGGAGCTACCCAAGGAGACAGGAACCGTGCCGATGAAGGGCTTTGGAACGGTCCCCCAAAACATAGCTCACGTAGAGTTGCGCGAGAGGAAGGAAGTTTCGAAATTGGCAAACCGCACGGAATGTGCGGTCGCTACAACCTTCGCGGATTGAACGAGATAATCCACGAGCTTTGATGCGGCGGTATTAAGCGTCCGCCGATGCTTCCGATTCTTCGGCTTTTCCGGCCTTGTCTGCCTTTGACGACAGGAAGCCAAACCAGCGTCCCAAGCCAGATTTGCCACCAGCATTCTTCTTCGAGCCATCGCCCGAGAGTGCTTCGGCCAAACCGGTGAGGGCCTGCGTAATGCCGGCGCGAGGGGCCTGTTCAATCAACGGAACGCCGTTGTTGCGAACTTCGACCATGATTCGGTATTCGTTCGGGATCTGCCAATAGATCTCGCTGCCGATCGTTTCCTGAGCCTTCTTCAAGCTGATCTCGCCATTGTCGAGACCGACGCGGTTCACGATCACGCGGGTCTTTTCCTTCAGCCCGTCAACCTCGCTGAAGCTCATCATCAGACGTACCACGTTCCGCAAACATGGCAAGTCGAGCTGAATCGTCATCAGGTTGACGTTCGCCTCTTTCATCGCCAGCATGTCAAGCGCCGAGTAGGCCTTCGATGTATCGATGATCAAGTGCGTGAAGGTAGCCTTCATCAGACCGATCACGCGCGAAAGGTCGTCCGGGCTGATCGGTGCTTCTTCCTGCAATTGGACCGGGCGAGGAAGCAGATACAAGCCACTGCTATGCCGAGTCAGCGATCGCTTCAAGAGATTGAAGTCGAGACGCTTGATGTTCTGGGCAACGTCCAGCAGGGTGTAATCGGGAATCGTATCGAGGAAGACATCGCTGTCTCCCAGCGCCAGATCGAGGTCGATCAGCGCGACGTTGTTTTGTTCCTGGGCAGCGAGAATACACCCCAGATTGACGGCGAGGCTGGTCGAGCCAACACCCCCGGTAGCACCGCAAACGGTAATCACTTTACAGCCGCGGCTCTTCGAGTCACCTTTGCCGAAGCGATGATGACCGATGCGTTCCAGGGCGCTAACCAGATCTTCGATCACCAGCGGCTGGGTCAGAAACTCTTTGGCTCCTGCCCGCATCGCCTTGAGGATCAACTGGCCATCGCTCGAACCACTGATAACCAGGATGCTGCAGTCAGGCGTGCTCTCGTTGACTTCACGAATGAGGCGAATCGCCTTTTCTGGATCGGAGTCAATCGCGACGATGCCAATGTCCGGGTTTGTCTGACCCACGACGTCGGAAAAGAACTCGTAGCGCGAGCACTCCGCTTCCAGCCAGACAATATCCATGCCTAGCAGTGTCGATTTTAACGATTCTCGCGATGAGTCTTTCGGATCGACAAGGGCGACTCGTAATACATTGCTCATAGCGATTCGTACTTTCCTAACTCGACAGATGACACCTGGATAAGAATTCCCCTTTTGGGTTCAGGGGAATTCTAGTACGCAAATGTCGGCCCCGTTCTAAAAATCGAGCGTATCGTAGCCCGAAGGTCCGATCATGGCCGGCATCGGTCCGGAAGAGGCGACCGGAGCAGGCTTTTGTGCCGACGAGGGGCGAACGCCGGGATTTGCTTGAATCGAAACGGGCTGCATTCGCGGCCCGGAAGGGGTATGCACCCCCTTCATTTCGGTGCTGGTCTCAAACGCTGGCCCTTGGTTCATGGCCGGCGTTGGAACTTCCATCAGCGGAGCACCCGGTTCGATGATTTCGCCTTCGATAATCGAAGGACCGCTTGGACCGATCATGCCACCGCCGTAAGCACCGCCTGGGACACAGTTCGGCACTTCCATGTAACCCCGCCAGTACAGCTCGGTATCGTTCAGCGGGCCCGAAGCCGTACCAGGCTTTTCGCATGGTTCTTCGTCAGCGTTCAGCGGAGCAACCAGTTCTGGCGTGACCACGAACAGCAGTTCCACTTCGTTGCGTCGGTCTTGGACGCGGCGGAAAGCGGCACCAGCCCAAGGAATGTCAGCCAGGTAAGGAATACCGCGGTTTTCCGTTTCGATCTTGTCCTGGATCAGACCAGCCAGAGCGAACGTTTGACCTGCCTGCATTTCGACGGCCGTATCAACCCAGCGAGTACGGAAACCAGGCGTGCCGTTGACCGAGACGCTGGAGTCAACTTCGCTAACCAGTGGGCGAACTTCCAGGCGGATGTTGCCGTTGCCCAGGACGATTGGCACAACGTCGACGCGGGTACCGAACTCTTTGAATTCGATCGACGTGGTACCAAGACCGGACGAAACCTGAATCGGCACTTCACCACCAGACAGGAAGCTGGCAGGACGACCGCTCATGGCGTTGAGGGTTGGTTCCGATAGCAACTTGGCCAGGTTGTTCTGACGCAAGGCTTCGATGAAGCCGAAGAATGCACTGTTGTTGCCCACCACACCAAAGGTGACGGTGTCAGCACCGTTCGTCGCAATCGTCTGGCTTGACTGAGTAACGCTGTTGATGATGCCGCTGACGCTCGAGACAACGAAGTCGTTGCCGCTGAACGCTGCGAAGTCGAAGCCAACCGTACGCAGCTTGGTGCGCGAGACTTCGTAGACCTTCACCTTCAGCATGACCTGCTGGACACCACCGACCGTGATGTTGTTGATCACTTTCGGGTAGTAGTCTTGAGCCATTTCCACGATGCGGCTGATGGCATCTGGCCGATCGACGAAACCAGACAGCACCACGCTGCTCGCCAGTGGACGAACCTTGATGGTGGCGTTCGGGAATTCGCTTTCCAGAAGCATCTGTAGTTCGCGACCGTCGCCAATGACGACGACGTCGACGGTGAAGATGCTGCCGTCTTCGGCCCACAGATTGACCTGGGTCACACCCGGCTTCAGGGCAGAGACCTGAATTTTGTTGGGGGCCAACGGCGTCAACCGAAGGAGGTCAGGATTGTTGACCTGAGCCTTCGGAATCTTGTTGTCCAGGGTAAAGATGCGGCTCGAGTTGACGATCATCTCCAACCGCTGATTCGGTGCGGCTACTTGGAAGTTGACGCCTGGGGCCTCGTTTTGAGCTTGAACGGCTCCGCACCAGGCGGTCAGCGCGATCATAGCTGCAGTCGTGACAAGTTGTCGCGCGAAGCGGTACTTGGTAATCATCCGTGATTTTCCTTGCGCCGAAATTATGACTTCCCAATCCGTGGAAAATCTAAACTGGTTTAGGCGTCGTCCTGTCCAAAGTTTGAATCCGACCCCGCTGGCATGGAGTCGTCGGTTGACGTGTTGGCATCGTCGACTGGCACCTTGTCGGTGTCGGTGTTCGATCCCATTGGGGTTTGACCCGTCGTTCCTGGCGGAAAGCTGGGCGTATTGCTACCAGCCGAAGGCGTATTGGTCGACGTTGGCATGGTCTGCTGACGCGAGGTCATCGAACCAGGGGCCACTTCCTGGGGCAGCTCGTCGGCATGTCCCCATTCAAAGCGTCGGACACCATCTGGGCTGAGCAGGTCCATCGACCATTCGACTTCGTCTTCCACTGCTGTGGCTGCCGAGGTCGCTGACTTGGAAAACTTCTGTTCAGCGTTCTTCAGGAAATCGAGGAAACCACCACCCGACGACGGCTGGCTGCCGCTTTGGGTCATTTTGTTCTGTGGCTGCGGCGGAGCACTGGTGTTCATGTCCGGGTCAGCATTTTCGGTAATATCCAACAGTTCCGCGATCGTCGCGTCGTCGGTCGTTGCCGCAACGTCATCTGGCGTTTCATCTGGCGGACGGAGCGACAAGCTGAGCTTACCGAGTTGGCCGGCGAGCACCAGGATCTCGACCTGCTTCGGAGTCACCAGCAGCGACACCGTCTTGGCGTTGATCGAATTGCCCTGGGCATCGGTTTCGCGATGAATCTGTTCGTTCACAGCGAAGACGCGGCAGTTGGTCAGAATGGTGCGGGTCATCTGACGTTTTGTACGGTTCTTATCAAGCTGGTTGACGACCTGCAGGTAGACCAGCACGTCGACACGGTCACCAGGCAGAATCAAACCCGATGCGGCACTTTCCGCGGTCACCTTGATCGAGTGAACTCGGTAACCCTTCGGAATCAGCTTCGAGGCACCCTGATCTTCATCCGAGCCAAACAGCTTCCCTTCCAGGATCACTTCGCCGGCAAACAGTCGCGAACGTGGTCGACGTCCTTCAACGTTTTCCAATTCACGAATGGCTCCTTCTGGGATCTTGTCAGCAGGCCACGGTTCCAGCTTGATCATCTCAGGAGCGATAGGCTCGTTGATGTCAATGTCCTCGAGGGCGACGAAGATGTTCTCCATTTCGACCTGAGGTACCGGTTGTGCGGTCTGCTGCTCGAGCACTTGGCTGATGCCGATCGAGGCGACCAGCCCACACCCGAGAGCGATGATGATTAGGATTAGTGATTTCGGACGCATTTGCTTTTCCTTAGTTCAGCTAGCCTCCATGCCCGCACCTAGCTAGCTCCTCAGGCCCCTTTAATCGCGAGTGCGATGTAGGGGAATCATCGGGCCTCCGAGACGAGAAGGTCAAAACAAACGTCTCGAGTCGGACGACCATTGCGTTTCGCAATTTCCGGACAACCGGAATATTTTGCATCAACGTTTATTGAACGGTTTCTCTCCGCATTGTCGTTTTCGCTTCTAAGGTGGTCGCTCCTAAGTACATAGGAGACGGTAACCAACTGACTTTGGCGAAAGGTATGCGAACGGTAACGCTGACCGCTCCGCCAAATCCGGCATTTTCAGGCGGATCCGGCGAAAGGGTAACTTGTGCACCACTGCTATCGACGGCTGCTGAGTCGAGGAAGCCATTCACCGCCGAAACAACTTCGGCGGTGGTTGCTCCGTCCAGGACGGCTCGGCGAGCACCTTCGCGGGAAGCGTTGGTAATCACCTGCTGCACCATGACCATGCGACCGTACTCAATCATTCCGAAAATCAGCAGGAAGAAGAGCGGCGCCACAATGGCAAATTCAACAACCGCTGCCCCTGACCGTTTCAATCGGAATAATCGGCATCTCTTATCAAGGCCGAAATGTCGGGAACGCAAAGTCCCCGTCATCTCACCCAAGTTAACATGGTCGCTTGCGCGGTCTGTGCATGCAGACGATATCAGGCTCATACCAGCAGTCCCATCCAGAAGAAGTAGCCAATGGTTCCGATAGCGATCGGAATACCATAAGGGAGCAGCAGCATCGTTGGCTTACGCTCCGCAGCGATGCTCGACAACTGATTCGGATCACGAATGGTCATGATCTCGTTCAGGATGATGCGAGCGTTGTCCGAGTGTTTCTTCCAAGCTTTGCGGAAGGCGACCATACCGACAGCCAGGACGGCACCGACAATGGCCGAGATGCAGAATGCATAGAAGGTGTGCGTGCCGTACATCCAGGCGCCAACACCTGCCAGCAACTTAACGTCGCCGGCACCCATGCCGCCAATCGAGTAGGCTGGCAGCAGCAGGGCCAGGCCGACGACGGTGCCCAACAGGCTCCAGCCAAGGCCTTCAAAGCCAAATGCACAGAAGCTGTAGACCCAGCCGCTGGCGACGAAAGGGAACGTGATCCAGTTCGGGACCTTCAACTCGAAGCCGTCAATCACAGCGGCCAGAATCAAGGTGAACGTGACGACCCACACGGGCCAATTTTGTGCGATTGCTTCTGACAGGCTTACAAACAGATCCATGACTTTCTCCTCACCTCGCGCGTCTCATGCGAGGCCGACCACTAAATGCGCAACAACAGGGATACCACCACTGGTTTCCGGACGTGTATTTACAAAAATTCCGGCACAAAACAGTAGCTCACGCTGGCAACGATGCGGCCAAAATAGACCGCTTTTTCCCCGATTTCTGCCTATTCGGAATAAGTTGCCGTGGTGCGGTGTTTCGTTAATCCCGCCAAAGTCGGATCAACCGGAAAAAGAGAAAAGCCCCGAGTACCCCGTGTAAGGGCGCCCGGGGCTTTCCAATGTTTTCACGAAAAAAACGCGTGAGCCCGAAGGCACACGCGTTTGCTGGCGGCTTAGAGAGCACCACCAGTGGTGTTAGCGGTCTGCATGTCAGTACCGATCTTGGTGAACGTAGCGTTCGCCTGGGTACCGATCGCCTGGATGGCGGTCAGACATACGATGACGATCAGAGCCAGCATCACGGCGTATTCAACCGCGGTGGGACCGTCTTCCGATACGAGGAAATTCTGTACCTTCTGGATGAGACCTTGCATGAGAATTCTCCAACGTTGCCTAAATTCGGCAAAAACTAAAGATGCTTACTACCGCCGTTCAACCGTTGCGATTCCATCACGCTGGTCTGCAAAACTTGGTTGAATGCGGTCCTCTTGATTAAAGCCTCAGTCCCATACACAGCCATCAGGAAGTGGACGTCAAACGTCCGGAGTCAACCCTTCGGCAGCCTGGCCGCCACGGTTAAGTGGTCCTAGGCTTTGCGTCCTGACCTCGCGATCAGTTTGCCTTTGTCGGGGGACATTGGCGGCAGACCATTGCCCGTACACCGGAAGCCTCGATTTCGATGAGTTTCAGATGAGACGAGCATTAGTCCGGCAACTTGTCCTGTTGCCATTCAGTTCTGTGCGATGCACTTCCCTGAACACCTGAAACCTATGTCACGTCCGGGCCATGTCAAATTACGACCTTTAGAAAAACTTGGCGATTCCGGGACATTTTTCCGAGAGAGCATCTAAAACCCCGCTTTTAAAGGACTTAAGTGTCCCAAAATCCCATCTCAGCGCATGAAAAACGCCGCGAAGCCTTCGTTTCGCGGCGTTTTCTTCATTATTTATATCGCTCGAATCACACGTTTTAGTGCGATGGTTCGGTCGCCGGAGCCTCGTCGGTACCGTATCCGGTCTCGTCGTCGGCTGCATCCACCTTATCGTTGAACAGCAGACCGAACAGGATCATCACGACGCCGGCCATGATACAAGGCATCAGCCAGATCATCTGCCAGTTCGAGACTCCTTCTTCGTTGGTGAATGCAGCGGCGATTGCCCCCATCACCTGGGCACCGATACCCAGACCAAGACCTTGGGTCACAAAGACCAGGAAGCCTTGGGCCTGACCACGCAGCTCCTTGCCACATTTCTTGTCGGTGTAAATAAACCCGGTGACAAAGAAGAAGTCGTAGCAGATACCATGCAGCAAAATGCCGAGCACCACCATCCACTGCACGTTGCCAACATCGGCACCAGCAAACAGACCGTAGCGAACAACCCAGGCAGCCATACCGGCGAACAGCATCCACTTCACACCCAGACGGCTGAAGAAGAGTGGCATCAGCAGCATGAACACGATTTCCGAGGCCTGCCCGGACGCCATGACTGTCGCCTTTTGCTCGAAACCAACCTTGCCCACGAATGTGGAGGCATAGGCGTAATAGGCGGACAGCGGAATACAGATCAGGAACGAGCCGATGATGAACACGCTGAACGAGCGTTCTTTCATCAGTGCCAGGGTATCTGCCCCAATGATTTCGCGAAACGAGATCGCCTTACCGGCCGACGGAGGCGGCGTGTGCGGGAGTACGAAGCTGAACAACGCGAGCGCTAACCCTGCGAACCCAGCCACGTAGAACTGCAAGTCGGTGGTATCTGCCGACAGCAAAGAGCTGACCGTAACATTCGCCGCGATCCAGCCGATCGTCCCGAATACGCGAATGATTGGAAAGAGCCGTTCCTGATCGTCAATGTTCGAAAAAGCCAGCGTGTTGGTAAGCCCCAGCGTCGGCATATAGCACAGCATGTGCAGGAACACGATCACCACCAGTGCGGTCGCACTCTGCTCGGCGGCGAAAGGTGCGGCGAACATGGCCAACGCACCGAGCAAATGCATCGCGAACAAAACCCGTTCCGAGGCAAAAAAGCGGTCGGCGACAAACCCAAGAAAGAAAGGGGAAATGATCGCCGCTATCGGCCCCACCGTGTACGCCCACGAAATCATGTCGAACATTTCGTGCTTGGCCATATAAGGCCCCAGCGTCACGTACCATGCCCCCCAAATAAAGAATTGGAGAAACATCATCACCGAAAGCCCGATCAACTTCGGATTCTCGATCATCTCAGCCACGATCGAGAGAATGTAGCGACTGATGAACTTCTTCACCATCAACCAGGTTCCTTTTGTGTTATTTCACAGCGAGAGGCAAATTTTGGCGGGGCGGTCGGGGTCCGATTGTAGCCCAGCTAGCAACGTTCAAAAACCAGGGACCATGTTCTATTTCGCGCCGCCGCGATAGTTCGGGTTCGGCTGAGGCATCTTGGCGTTCATTTCTTTCTGCCATGTACGCAGCTTCTCGCGAAGCTGGGTCGTCTTTTCCGGCATCGAGGCACTCACGTCGTGTTGCTCGCCAGGGTCGTTCGCCAGGTCGTAGAGTTCGACCTTACCGTATTCATAAAACTCGATCAGCTTCCAATTGCCATCGCGAATCGACGCACCTGGTTTCCAGGCAGAACCATGGTAGTGGGGGTAGTGCCAATAAAGAGTCCGATCTTCTGCCTGCTTCTCCCCCTTCAGCAGCCCCACCAGCGACTCGCCGTCGTTGTGCACGTTCGGTTGCAGCGGCAAACCGGCCAATTCGAGGAAGGTTGGAAAGAAGTCCATGCTCACCACCGGGGCTTCCGATTCGGTGCCTGGTTGCGTCACGCCAGGAGCTTTGACGATCATCGGACTTCGCACGCCCCCTTCATAGAGCCAGCCCTTGCCGCTCCGAAGCGGAAGATTCGACGTTGGTCCGACCCGTTTGCCACCCAAGGTGCACAGGCCGCCGTTATCCGAGAAAAAGCAAATGACCGTGTTGTCGTCTAATTTCAGTTCGCCGAGCTTCGCGACGATTTCCCCCACGCTTTGATCGACCGCAGCGATCATCGACGCATAAGCCGCATTGTCTTGGCGTGCCCGGGAATTCCCTTCGTGCTCTTTGAGCGTGGGCGTTTCACCTTCAAATGTCGCTTCCGCTTTCTCTTTGAAGTGCTCGATTCGCTTCTTATAAGGAGTGATTGGCGTGTGGACGTTGTAATAACACAGATAAAGCAGAAACGGCTTTGCCTGGTCGCGGGTCTCCAGGAAGTGGATCGATTCCTCGGTCAAACGCTCGGTGAGGTATTCCCCTTCCCGCTTCGCTTCTAGCGCAGGATTCTTCCAGGGAGCGTAATACCCCCCGGGCGGCGATCCGGCGTGGTGACCGCCGATGTTCGTTTCAAACCCTTGATCGTCCGGCCAATGCCCCTTCTCACCCAGATGCCACTTGCCGGCGAAGAAGGTCTGATACCCCTCTTCCTTCAGGACTTCCGCCATGGTGACTTCTTCGAGAGCCAGATTGTCGCGGTCGTCGACGTGTAAAAACTTGCCGATCGTGCCGTTGCCAGGGATCCAGTCGGTCACATCGACACGCACCGGATGACGTCCCGTGACGATCGAAGCTCGGGTCGGCGAGCAGACCGGGCAAGCCGTGTACGCCTGGTTGAACTTCATCCCGCTCTTAGCGAGCGCATCGATATTCGGAGACTCGTTGAAGGTACTGCCGTAGCACGAAAGATCGGCCCAACCGAGGTCGTCGACCAGGAAGAAGACGAAGTTAGGTCGCTTCGTCTCGGCGGCCTCGACTAAGTCGATACCCCACACGAGGAAGGCCAAAGCCACGACGAAACCCGGAAAGATACGGTGGATCATGCCGTCTCAACTCCAACAAGTTTGCTCGATACAAGACGGCCTGCACGGTTCAATCCATGCAGGCCGATGTTTGAGCATACTCGGAATCGAGACCAGATTCACCCAGTCCCCACCAGAGCGTTAGGCGACTGGACCCGCCTTGCGCACTTCTTCGCTGACGCCAGAGGTGTACTTCTGGAAGTTCTCGATGAAGAGCGAAGCAAGCTTCGAGGCAGACTTGTCGTAGTCGGCTGGGTTCTTCCAGGTCGACTTCGGCGTCAAGATCTCGTTCGGAACGTTCTGGCATTCTTGGATCACATGCACGCCGAAGACCGGATCGACGGCGGTCGGTGCACTGGCCAGCGTGCCATCGTGGATGGCGTCGATGATCGCACGGGTATACTTCAGCTTGATACGCTGCCCTTCCCCGTAAGCCCCACCGGTCCAACCAGTGTTCACCAGCCAAACGTTCGCCTTGTGCTTTTCGAGCTTCTCGGCCAGCAGTTCCGCATACTTACCAGGATGCCAAACGAGGAACGGCCCGCCGAAGCAAGGACTGAAGGTCGCTTGCGGCTCGGTGATACCGACTTCGGTGCCGGCAATCTTGGCGGTGTATCCACTGATGAAGTGATACATGGCCTGAGCGGAGGTCAACTTGCTGACCGGTGGCAACACGCCGAACGCATCGCAGGTCAGGAAGATCACATCGCTTGGGTGACCGGCGACGCAAGGAATCTTGGCGTTGCCGATGAACTCGATCGGATACGCACCACGGGTATTCTGCGTGATGCTGGTGTCGGTGAAGTCGACGTGATGGTCTTCTTTGTCGTAGACCACGTTCTCGAGCACGGCACCAAAACGAAGGGCCTGGAAGATTTCCGGCTCGTTGTCAGGCGTCAGGTCGATCGCCTTCGCGTAGCAGCCCCCTTCAATATTAAAGATGCCGTCATCGCTCCAGCAATGTTCGTCGTCGCCGATCAACATCCGCTTCGGGTCGGCCGAAAGGGTCGTTTTGCCCGTTCCCGAGAGGCCGAACAAGATGCTGCTGCGGTCCGAGTCGGGGGCGGAAGTCGCACTGCAGTGCATCGACAACACACCCTGTTTGGGCATGTAATAGTTCATCATCGTGAAGACCCCCTTCTTCATCTCACCGGCGTATTCCGTACCGAGGATGACCATTTCGCGGTCTTCAAGATTAACGTCGACGCTCGTTTTCGAGGTCATACCTGGCGTGTGGCGGTTGGCCGGAAAACGTCCTGCGTTGTAGATCACCACATCCGGATCACCGAAATCCTTCAACTCTTCCGGAGTCGGACGGATCAGCATGGTATGCATGAACAAAGCGTGGTAGGGACGCGAGCAGATCACCCGGATCTTCAGGCGATACTTCGGATCCCAACCGGCGAAGGCGTCGACTACGTACAGCTTCTTACGGGTGTTCAGATAGTCTTTGGCCCGCTCGAGATTGATTCGATAGATCCGATCTTCAATCGGAATATTGATCGGTCCCCACCAGACATCGTCCTTCGAGTGGACCGATTCGACGACACGCTTGTCCTTCGGCGAGCGGCCCGTCTTTTCGCCGCTGTAGGCGATCAAAGCGCCCGAATCGGCGACGGCGGCGTCTTCTTCGTCGCGAATGGCTTCTTCATAGAGGGTCGAAGGGGCCATATTACGGCGGATGTCTTCGACTTCGATTTCCAATCCCTTTAAATCGATTTTACTCATCTCAGCACCACATCATTGGAGAGAAAAGACCCTGCGATCACTGCATTCACGCATTCTACTCCCTTTCTCTAAACCCGCGTACCCGACTACATGGCGCGCAAAAAAAGCGTCTTCCCCAGCCGAAGGGAAGACGCTTGTAGCGATTTGTCGAATTGTCTTGAGGCGGTCGGTTTCTTGACCAGGACAGCCTAAGAAATGACTTCGTGGATCGGTTCGACGTGTTCGACGCCGACCAATTTTTGATCCAAACCGCTGTAGAAATAACTCAAAGCGTTTGGATCGAGACCCAACTGATTCAAAATCGTGGCGTGAATTCGCTTCACATGCAGTGGGTTTTCAACCGCTTCGGCACCCAGCTCGTCGGTGGCACCGTACGACACGCCACCCTTGATACCGCCACCAGCCATCCACATGGTGAAACCATACGAATTGTGGTCACGGCCAGTACCCTTTTCGTATTCGGCAGTCGGCTGACGACCGAACTCACCACCCCAGATGATCAGGGTGTCGTCCAGCATGCCCTTTCGCTTCAGGTCCTTGATCAGACCAGCGATTGGCAAATCGGTACGACCAGCATGGTAGTTGTGGTTCTTTTCCAGGTCGCCGTGCGCGTCCCAGTTGTTGTCGTTGTGGTGACCGCCCGAGTAAAGCTGAACGAAACGAACGCCACGTTCAACCAGACGGCGAGCCAGCAAGCAGCGACGGCCGAATTCTTCGGTTTGTGGGTTGTCGATACCGTATAGCTTCTTTGTTTCTTCCGTTTCATCGGCCAGGTCAACCGCTTCCGGAGCATGTTCCTGCATGCGGTAAGCCAGTTCATAGCTATGAATTCGAGCGGCCAACTCCGAGTTATCCGGCCGATCTTCCAGATGATGCTGGTTGGCTTCCTTCATTGCATCGAGGATACGACGTTGAGCCGCCCGCGACATTCCTTCTGGAGTCGCCAGATCGATGATTGGGGCACCCTTGCTACGGAACATCGTGCCCTGGTAGTTGGCCGGCATGAAACCGCACGTCCAGTTCTTGGCACCGCTGATCGGACCGCCCGATGGATCGAGCATCACGACATAGCCTGGCAGGTTCTGGTTGACCGTGCCCAAACCATAGGTGATCCACGAACCGAGGGTCGGGAAACCGCTGAGAATACGGCCCGAGTTCATCATCAACATGGCCGAACCATGGATCGGCGAATCAGCCTGACACGACTTCAGGAACGAGATGTCGTCGACACAGGTCGCCAGATTTGGGAACAGTTCCGAGACCCACTGTCCCGACTGGCCATATTGCTTGAAGTTCCATTTAGGCCCGACAACGCGACCTTCGTTCTTTTCGCCGCCACGACCTTTGGTTTTCACTGGAACGGTTTTGCCGTCGAGATCGTACAGCTTTGGCTTGTAATCGAACGTGTCGACGTGGCTCGGACCGCCATACATGAACAAGAAGATGACATTCTTCGCCTTGCCTTCAAACATCGGCTGACGGGCGGCCAATGGGTTATCGAAGGCCGACACACCGTCGGCAGCGACGGCCTGATTCGCCAGGAAGCCATCCTTGGCCAGCATGTAGGTCAATGCGAGACCTGGGAACTTGGCCCCAGCGTTCCACAAAAACTCGCGCCGAGTGTTGCCACAATAGGTTGATTTCGGCATTTCCGAGTTCGACATGATTCACCTTCCTCTTACATATGGATTCTTACACTGAACAGCTCACGACATTCCAGCAGTTGTGGAAATGACGCCTTAGTCCAGGAAGAAGAATTCGTTCAAGTTGATCAGCATCAGGCAGTACAAGTCGAATGACCGTTCGGCATCCAGACCATGGTCTTTCTGCAAGTCATTCATCAGCGAGATACCAACCTTCACGTCGCGGTCGTTGGCTTCGCGGGCCATCGCAAATTCGATCGCTTCGCGAATCTTATCTTCGGGCGTGGTCGCTCCGGTTTCGCGAACTCGCTTGGCCAATTCTTCAGCCTGCTGATTCGCAAAGAAACCATTGATCATCCCCAAGGCCTGAGCGGGCTGCGTGGTCACAAACCGTTCTTCGCAAGGGGCGTCTGTATCGGGGAAGTCGAAGGTCGACAGCAGTGGCGTCACCAGCGATCGCTTCACGTGGATGTAAACCGCGCGGCGAGCCTGTTCGTCGTACGCCGAGTTGCCCCAGCCGTCACCAGGCTTCGACTGGCCAGCCATCACTTCGTCCGAAATCTTCGGATAGAAGCCATGACCGTACATCTTGTCGTTCAGGCGTCCGTTGACCAACAAGATCGAGTCGCGAACCTCTTCAGCCGTTAGACGACGCGAATTGAATCGCCACATCATGTCGTTGCCGGGGTCTTGGGCCAGCCCCTTTTCGGTCCCGTCGGACGACATCTGATAGGTTGCCGAGAGCATCATCAGCTTCTGCATATGCTTGATGTCCCAGCCACTTTCCACGAACTCGGTAGCCAGCCAGTCCAGCAGTTCTGGATGGGTTGGAGGGGTGCCGAGCTGACCGAAGTTGCTCGAGGTTCGCACGATGCCGCGGCCGAACTGGAATTGCCAGATACGGTTCACCATCACACGAGCGGTCATCATGTTCTTGTCTGAGGCAATCCACTTGGCGAGCACCAGACGGCGTCCCGAGGTTTCCTGGCCATCCTTTGGTTCTGGAATTTCAGGCTTCGGTTCATTGAAAAACTTCGGGAAGCCTGGCTCGACCACGTCACCAGGAACGTGGGGATTGCCACGCATCATGATGGTGGTTGGCTCTGGCTTCTTATCACTTTGATTCACCGCCAAGGCGAATTCACGAGCCGGCAGATACTTTTCCTTCTCGCGCAGACCATCCATCTGCTTCTTCAGTTCGCGATACTCGGAAGCGTCGTTCGGGACGAGATCGGCGATTCGTTCGTCCATCTTTTCGCGACGACGGTTGCGATCGCGTTCCTTACGGATCTCTTGGCGTTCTTCTTCAGGGAGCTGTTCGATGGCCGCCCGAACGATCTGGTTCATTCGGTCTTCGACGGCTCGCACTTCCCGATGGTGGTTTTCGTGAGCCGAAATGATTTCTGGGCCCGAGATTTCTTTCTGGCTGAAGGCGACACTACCACGCGTACCGTACGGTTTCATTCCCTTGAAGAAGGAAAGGAATTCGTAGTAGTTGGCCTGAGTGATCGGGTCGATCTTGTGGTCGTGGCAACGAGCACAGTTGACCGTGACCGCCAGGAAAGCCTTCCCGGTGGTGGTAATCAGGTCATCGTATTGATCGTAAATGTGCAGCAGCGGATCGGCTGGTTCGTCGTCCCACACACCGAGGCGATAATAGCCAGTAGCGATGATCGATTCTGGCGTGGGGTTTTCGATTTCATCGCCAGCCAACTGCTCGAGGACGAATTCGTTGTAGGGCTTGTTTTCGTTGAAAGCACGAATCACGTAGTCACGATACTTCCAGGCATTCGGCTTGACGCCGTCTCGCTCATAGCTGTTCGTCTCGGCGAAACGAACCAAGTCGAGCCAATGTCGGCCCCACTTTTCACCATAATGCTCCGAGGCGAGCAATCGATCGATCAGCTTGGCATAAGCGTCTGGCGATTGATCGGCTTCAAATGCTTCGATCTCTTCCTTGGTCGGCGGCAGGCCGGTCAAGTTGTAATAGGCCCGGCGGATCAGGGTCCGCTTCGAGGCCTTCGGGTTCGGCTCAAGGCCCCCTTCTTCCAACCGAGCCAGAATGAACTGGTCGATTGGATTCACGGCCCAACCTTCATGTTCGGTTTTGGGTGGTTCTGGATCGGCAACTGGTTCGAAGGCCCAGTGCCCCTGATACTTGGCCCCCTCGTTGATCCAGGTCTTCACCACTTCAAGCTCCTCCGGCTTGAGGGGATCGCCTTCGGGGGGCATGCGTTCGAATTCGTCGGTCGACAGAATCCGGCGAATGAGTTCGCTTTCTTCCACTTTGCCCGGCACGATGGCAATTTCGCCGGAGTCGGTTTCCCCCGTTGCGATCTCTCGATCGTCCAAACGAAGGCCCCCCTCCTGAGCCCCAGGACCATGGCAAGCAAAGCACTTTTTCGCCAGAATTTGCTTGACATCGCGGTTGAATTTAACGGTGGCTTCCGGCTCGTCTTGAGCCTGGGCCAGACCGGTGCAAACAGCGACCATGGTGCAAACCATGGCCAACATCGACGACCGGGAAATGCGCGATAAATAGAGCATTGGCAACAACTTAAGGCGGATTTGAGGTGGAATCAGGTGCCTGATTTTACGAGTGGTATTGGAAGGGCACCCTCTAAATCTAAAGAGATCTTCCTACATTACACCCTCAATTCTTGTACTTGGGGCACTCAGAATCAATGAGATTTCCCGAAAACCTTTTGAGAGCCTTTTCCTACCGAGAATCCTGGCACCGTATATGGGTGGAATTCCGATTTAAAATCCTTTGCCGAGCCCACTTGAGCCGCAATTCCCTCGATCGTAACCCAGGAATAAAAATCGGGGAAAATTTCCCTGGAAATTTGGCACACGATTGCTTTTGAGAATCGTTTCGGCTCATAATGGGGTCCTTCCTTGATAAGCATCCTCATCAAATACTGAGTCTCTTTTCCAATGCAACGACGCCGTGTCATGCTCATCGTGGAGACCTCGCTGGTCTACGGTCGCGAGGTCCTTCGTGGAATCAATCGCTATGT
The DNA here is from genome assembly GCF_039541315.1 of Bremerella cremea. GTDB lineage: Bacteria > Planctomycetota > Planctomycetia > Pirellulales > Pirellulaceae > Bremerella > Bremerella cremea. Next base: position 446,721 of record NZ_BAABFZ010000005.1, read on the forward strand.
GGTGGCTAATGAACCTTGGTCGATGTTCGTCGACCTGCGCGAACTCGCATACCGCCCGCCTGCCTGGTTAGAGAACTGGGACGGAGATGGCATCATCACTCGTAGCACCACTCCCAGCCTTGCCGAGCAATTGAAGGCGTGGAATATTCCCACAGTCGATCTCACCGATATCTATGGTGACCAAGGCTTGCCGCATATCGGCACCGATCACGAAGCGGTCGGTCGGATGGGCGCGGCCCACCTGCTGGAACGGGGATTCCGTCACTTCGCGTTCTGTGGGTTTAGTGGCCACAATTGGTCCACGCGACGCTATCACGGTTTCAAAGACGCCATCGAAAAGGCGAGCGGCCCGGTCGAATTGCTGGAAGGTCCTTGGGATTCTTCGTCGGCCCTGACCTGGGAGCAACAGCAAGCCCAGCTTTGTGATTGGCTGCGGGGACTTCCTCGGCCCATCGGGATCATGGCCTGCAACGACATGCGTGGTCAGCACGTGCTTGACGCCTGCCGCCGGATCAACGCCGCCGTTCCGGAAGAAGTCGCCGTAATCGGCGTCGACAACGACGAACTCGTTTGCGAGCTCTGCGATCCGCCACTTTCCAGCGTGATGCCAAATCCACAACGCATCGGTTTTGAAGCCGCTGCCCTGCTCGACCGCCTCATGAAGGGGGAAGAGCCAACGCAGATGAGCAAGCTGGTCGAACCACTGGGGATTGTGACGCGCCAGTCGACCGACGTACTGGCGATCGAAGATCCGCTGGTTGCCTCAGCCGTGAAGTACATCCGCCAACATGCCTGCGATGGCATCTCGGTAGTCGACGTGCTGCAGCATGTGCCGGTCTCGCGAAGCATCCTGGAACGTCGCTTCCGAAAGTTCATCGGACGCAGTCCCCAGGCCGAAATCCGCAACGTGCAGCTCAAACGGGTGAAGCAACTGCTTCGCGAAACCGACCTTCCGCTCGAGCGAATCGCCGGTCTCTCTGGCTACGATCACCCCGAGTACATGAGCGTGGTTTTCAAGCGTGAACTCGGCCAAACGCCAGGCCAGTACCGAACCCAAAACGTCAAAGGTGCTTCGCGTCGCTTCCGATAAGCAACGCCGAGCCAGAAAAGATCGACGGCCAGTTCCCTGGGAACTGGCCGTTTTGATTTCGAACGCCAGCTTCGAGGAACGATCCAGGTCGTCCTTTCCCAACGTTGACCATTGGCCAGCGGACTACTAGATTTGTCGGTACGCCGATTCTTGGCGATCGTGGCCAATCCACCACCTTGAAGGTTCGTCCCATGCCTCGCTTGTTCCTGCTTACCATTGCTGCCCTCTTGTCGCTCGCCGGCTGGACCCAGGCCCAAGAGAAGCCCACCACCGAAAGCGTCAAGCCAGGCATCAACGACTCCTTCCTCGATCCCGATCTCGATGTCGAGCAATGGGTGAATCGCTTCGAGGTCGAAAGCCGAGAGGTCTTTCATGCGAAGGACGAAATCATCGAACGCTTGAAGCTAAGCCCTGGCGACCGGATCGCTGACATCGGAACCGGTACCGGTTTGTTTGTTGAGCCGTTCTCGAAAGCGGTCGGCGACCAAGGCTGGGTCTATGCCCTCGACATTGCTCCCAAGTTTGTCGAACGCGTCGAGAAGCTGGCCGAAGTGCGGAAGCTCACGAATATCACGCCTGTCTTGTGTGGTCAGAACGACATTCGCCTTGCCCCAGGCACCATCAACGTTGCATTCATTTGCGACGTCTATCATCACTTCGAGTACCCAGCCGAGTCGCTTGCTTCGATTCATAAAGCGATGAGCCCTGGCGGAAAGTTGGTCGTGATCGATTTCAATCGCATTCCCGGCGAATCGCGAGACTGGACGTTGAACCACGTCCGCGCCGGCCAAGAGGTCTTTCGAGAAGAGATCGAAAAAGCAGGCTTCCGTTTCCTGGGTGAAGTCAAAGTCCCGTCGTTCCAAGAGAACTACTTCCTTCAGTTCGAGCGCCGGTAGCCCACGCTCCTGGGTGGCAATGGAGCAACGCGGCCTCTTCCAAGCCGCCGAAACGCGGGTCTTTTTGTTCTGGAGCGGCTCACCCCCTCTGCATAGGCATGCAACCCACTCCCCGCGATTTTCCCCGCTAAAAGCCAACTTTTGCCGCTTAACAGGGGACTCTTGCTCGCTCCGCAATCTTCCATGCGAGCCCTTGTATAATTTTATTTCCGTAAATAAAATCCCTTCTCCTTCCGCATTTTTCCTCCCATAACCTCCCCCTGGATCCCCCCAAATGTCCAAGCCTAAGCGCTTGGGGTTCACCTTGGTTGAACTCCTGGTCGTCATTGCCATTATTGGTGTCTTGATTGCTTTACTGCTGCCAGCCGTGCAGCAAGCCCGCGAAGCCGCTCGCCGTATGAGCTGCTCGAACAATTTCAAGCAATTGGGCCTGGCGTTCCACAACTATCACGACACCTACCAGACCTTCCCAACTTATGTGCTGCGTGCTGGTGACCCTGCGGTTTCTCACTGGCAGAGCTACAGCGGTCTGACCTCGATCCTGCCGTTCATCGAGCAGAACAATCTGCGCGAACAGATCCGTTCGTCGTCGAACAACTTCTTCCTGTCGAACGAGAACAATGCGGTCCATCCGCGCCATCGCCTCACGCGGATCGATGCGTTCGTTTGTCCTTCCGACGGCGACTTCCCCGATACCAACTTCAAAGGCAACACGAACTACGCAATGTCGGCCGGCTCGAACCTTGGCTGGGACGTTTCGGTGGATCAGCAGAATGGTGCCTTCCGTCGCGATCAAGCCACGAACTTCGCGAGCATGACCGACGGTACCTCGAACACGATCATGCTGGGCGAGATCCTGAAGGGCAACAACAGCAGCTCGTCATACAAGTACGATCAAGTCGTGGTCAGAGGCCAAAGCTGGAGCGGTTCGTTTCTGTCGACTTCCCAGGGTGCCATCACCCAGGCAACCGTCGATGGCTACGGCTCGACGTGTGCCTCGAACAACAGCTCGCTTTCGGTTGTCCCAGGCCGCGAGTGGATTCGTGGTGTGAACTACATGGCTGTCTTCACCACGTTGGCTCCACCCAACTGGAAGTATCCCGCATGCCAGGCCTGCTCGGTCTGTGGTGCCAGCGATAGCCGCGGTGTGTTCCCGGCGCGCAGCCGTCATCCAGGCGGAGCGATGCACGGGCTGTGCGATGGCTCGGTAAGCTTCATTGCTGAAACCACCGACTACACCACCTACCACGCGATCGGTTCGCGAAGTGGTGGCGAAACGGTCACGCTCCCTTAATCGGGGCCCGTTCGCGTCATGCCTACTTCCCGCCTTATATGCTGAAGATACTCGCCATGAAGTTTACCTCCCGTATTGTTATCACGCTTGGTCTGGCAGTCGTCGGTTTCGTCGGCTGTTCCGAGAATGCTCCGGTTGCCGTGACGCCGCCGCCAGCGATCAAGACCTTGGAAGTTGCCTTGGACGAGATCAACAAGGCTGGGCAGATGGGCAGCATCGCCGACGAACTGCCGCGTCTGGTCGAAGAGATCAAAGTCGCCGATCCTGACAAGGGTGCCGCCCTCGAGAAGGACCTTGGCGAACTGCTCGCCGCACGTGGTGGTGCAGCCGTCCGAGCGAAAGCAAAGGCGATGTCGACCACGCTGACGAAGTAACGTCTGCGTTTCACCCAGTAACGATCGCCAAAACAAAAGCCCGACTGAAGGGGATCACTTGAGTCGGGCTCTTTTGTTTCGAATGGCGTGCTGCGTGGTTATACCTTCGATGCTTCCACGATACTGATTTCAGAATCAGTCGGAACGACTCGCTCGAGTCGGAAGCCTGCTTTGGTGAGGAGCTCCTGGTATTCGAGCTCGGTTCGTTCTTTACCGCCTGGGATCAGCATCATTACGATATCGAGCAGCTTGCCGCCAAAGGGGTCGTTGCCGGCGGGGATGACACTTTCGACGATCAGCAGCTTGGCATCGTCAGGCATCGCGGCGTGGCAGGCATTTAAGATCTTCAAGCAGCTTTCGTCATCCCAGTCGTGGATGATGTGCCGCAAGACGTAGGCATTGGCACCTGCAGGTACCGACTCGAAGAAGTTGCCCCCCACACGTTGGCAGCGATCGGCCAGGTTGGCGTCGGTGAAGAGCGATTCGGCCCGCTCGATGACGTGAGGCAGATCGAACAGGATCCCTTTCATGCCGGGCGTGTGCTTCAAGATCGATCGAATCTGCGAGCCATTCCCGCCGCCGATATCGGCCAGCACGCCGAACTGCGAGAAGTCGTAGACGTTCAACAACGCATCTACTTCTCGGCCATGAATGCCGACCATCGCGGCATCGAAGATCTTCGCCTTGCTGGGGTTTTCTCCCAGGTACTGAAAGATCGGCTTACCATAGACATGATCGAAGGCGGTCTTACCGGTTCGCACGCTGTATTCAAGTTCAGCCCACGTGCGGAACTGTTCGTCGCCGGTCATCAAGGCCAAGGCATACTTGGATCCCGGTACATCTTTGCGAAGCGGTTCTGCCGAAGGAGTCAACGCGAAGTGCCGTGGGTCGGTTTCCGTAAAGATCCCGACGCTCGCCAGACCTCGCAGAACACGGTATAGGGCGTCGGCGTTAGCCGCACTCGCTTCTGCCAGATCTTCCACCGAACGGGGACCCTCTTTCAGCAGATCGGCGATCTCGAGTCGAGCAGCGACATAGATCAACTGCGATACCCAATAGCCGGTAATCAAACGATCCAATTGCAATTCGTGCGACATGACGCCCTTGCTGTGCCGGAACATACCTCTGGGGGAAATTCCGCTGCCCGAACGAGCGGGCACGGATAAGTCCGAATTGTGGCAAATAGATCGACACATTCAATCTGGCTAGCAGGGGTTTTCGTCGATTTTCTTTCTACCGACCTTCGCCCACAAACGGCCCCGTTTACACGGCAACGAAACAGCCTTTCAGTAAGTCGACTTTTCGCCGCAGAACCGCGGCATTTCGTTTCGTCCCTGTGGTTAGCTCCAATAAACTGAAGGCAGACACGATGCCCCGTTCCCTTCTGCTTTCCTTTTAACTTCAGCTCTACCGATGATCACCTACACTTCGACCACTGCTCGTTGGGTCGCGATCGTCATCACGGTTTTCGTGATGACAGGCTGTGCCCAGTTTGAACACCCTTTGTCTCCCATAGAGGAAGCGAAGGTCGACCCCGATTTGCTCGGAACCTGGGTGGTCCAATATAAAGATGAGAATGGCGTTGACCTGGAAGCCTACATCCACATCGGCGAAGCGGGCGCACTCGATCCTGACGATAACGACAGGAACATCCGTATCGAGAACTGGCGAGATCGCCATGCACCATTCCCCTATAAAGGTCTGACGCGGATCGTGTGCGTTTCTTACGAAGCCGAGGGCAAGCTGAAATCGGAAAGCTGGCTCGCCTTTCCAACCAAGATTGGCAAACAACGGTTCGCGAGTGTCCCGATGTCTCAAGATGGCGAGGTGGTCTCGTACTATTTCTGGCGTTACGAGGTTAGCAACGATCAGTTGAAGATCTGGACCGATACAGTTGACGAAAAAGTCGACTCCCTGCTCGAGAAGCAACGCCTGACGCGAACTGACTCACTGATCACGAACGACACCGCGAGTTTACGAAACTTATTGGAAGAAAACGGCGGCGACATCCTCTTTGCTGAAGCTCCTTCTAACACCCTCAAGCGGCTGAAGAAATCTAACTAGTGGCATGGTTATTTCGGCCAATCTTGCCCAGCAAGTTCGCATCTTTTTAACGGCTGCCTAGTCGGCGTGTAGCGACTTGCCACTGCATGGATCTGCTTTCGTGCGGCATTGTCTCCTCTTCATCGCCGCACACTCGTCATTCGATTCGCGCTTTCGTTGAGAGCCTGTTGAATGCAGAACGAAATTCGAACAGACCGCGCGCGTCGGTCTGGTTTTACCCTGGTCGAACTGTTGGTGGTCATTGCGATCATCGGCGTATTGATCGCCTTACTCTTGCCTGCGGTGCAACAAGCACGCGAAGCGGCGCGGCGTATGTCCTGTACGAACAACCTGAAGCAACTCGGGTTAGCAGTACACAACTATCACGACAGGTTCGGTTGCTTTCCGCCGGGAGGCATGACCTACTTCAACCCTGGCGGCAATGGCGACGGTAACGCCTGAGGCTGGGCGTTGCATCTGTTTCCTTTTTTGGAACAAGACAACCTCGACGAAGCGTTGAAACCAGGGACCATTCGCCTCGACGAAGCCGTCACCGATGGCACCAGCAACACACTGATGATCGGCGAACGTGTTACCTGGCTAAAAGAACCAGACGGGTACGACGCTCCCGATGACGACGACTCGACCCCAGGCGGAAAGTGTCCCTGCGTGGGAACGAATCGGTATGGCTTCTCGTACGACGGAGGCTATCTGTGGGACTCGGCCAACGTCGAACAAGGAAACCGAAACGAAATCAACTTCGAACTCGCTTCCCAATGAGGCAGGTATCTCCCTACCTCCAAAGCACCGGGCCGATCTATTCTGAGTAGGTCTGGTGTTTTGGTTTTTCACGTTTGCAGCGCGAACCTTTCTAGTAACAGCCACCTCTACCCTTACGACGCTGATGCCGACCGGCCAGGCGGTTGCCTGCAAAGCAACTTCAAGTGGGTTCGACTCCCACCGGCGTTTCTGACCGATCAACTGCCTGCTCGGATTACATCTTACTAGGGTTGTATCACCATCTGGGCATCTCCTTCGTTGATCGATCTTTTCATGTTGCTTCAACTGCCGGTGCTTTGGTTCTTCGCGAAGCTCGCCAACCTAGGACGCCACCGGCGAAGAAGACGCCCAGCGAGTCAATCAGTACGTCGGTGACGGTGCCATGACGATCGGGTACAAACGTTTGATGCCACTCGTCTCCGGCGGCGTACAGAATGCAAACGATCATGGCTGCATTGATCGCATGGCGAGTCGAGAGCCAGCCGATGGCCTGAAGCGCCCAGCTAACCAGCCAGGTTAAGACAGCGAATTCGGTGAAGTGCCATCCCTTCACGATCGTGAACCACCAGATCCCCCAAAAAACACGAAACTCGTACATCGCTTCCGCATCGAGATTCAGAAACTCTTGGATCCGCCGAAAGAACTCTTCAGGCCGGATCACATAGCACGACGTCGCAAAGATTGCCGCCGCCCAGAACAGGGCCAGCAGCAAGATCAGCCGTGCCCCCAGCGACCACTTTGACCTCGCATTTGGTTCACATTCCATTCGGCCCGGTCCCTTTCTCAACGCGAGGATGGCACTGCGTGCATCTCTGTTGGGGATCGACTATCATCATGCATAGTCCTTCCCTACCCTGCACTCCTGCTCGAGTATCCTCATCATGAAAATGATCGCCCTGACGATTGCCTTGGCTCTGTTAACCTCGACGAGCCTCGTTGGCCAAGAGATTTCTAAACCGGCGAATAAAAAGCTGGGCCAATGGGCTGAAACGCCAGATCCGAAACTGCCCAACGTGCTGATTTTGGGCGACTCGATTTCAATCGGTTACACGCTGAAGGTTCGTGAAGAACTGGAAGGCAAGGCGAACGTCTTCCGCCCCCACACCGCCGATGGCAAGAAGGCCGAGAACTGCAGTGGCACCACGAAAGGTGTGGAGTCGATCGATCGCTGGCTAGGCGATCGCAAGTGGGACGTCATCCACTTTAATTGGGGTCTGCACGACTTGAAGCACGTGACCGAGCCAGGCGGCAACACCGTTTCGACCAATCCAAAAGATCCTGTGCAAGCCACTGTCGATCAGTACGCGGCGAATCTCGAAAAGATTGTCGCCCGCCTGAAGAAGACCGATGCCAAGCTGATCTTCGCGACCACCACCCCGGTTGTGCCCGGCACCAAGGGTCCCCTGCGTGAACCAGAATCGCCTGGCAAGTACAACGCCGCGGCTTTGAAGATCATGGAGGCCAACGATATCGAAATTGATGACCTGTATACGTTCTGTCAGCCTCGCTTGGACGAGATTCAATTGCCCAAGAACGTTCACTTCTCGGACAAGGGCTCGCAGGCCCTGGCAGAGCAAGTGGCATCGGTCATCGAGAAAGCACTTGCTGCCAAGCCATCTAACTAGTGCGACTCATCAAGTGGTCGCCTAGCGAAGCTGTCGCAAGGTAACCACAACTTCCGCCGAATCGTTGCCGGGCCGGACCTTATTGATTCGGCCCTCGCGACTTAGTTCTCCGACATGAGTTCGGTTGGCACCTGCCACCACAAAGGCCGTGATGTAGTATTCGCGGTCTTTTCGCGGCTGGAAGTCCTTGCCAAGCTCAAACGGCACACTCTCTTCTTTGCCAGCGGCGTGCGAGAAGTCGTCGATTACGACCTCATCGATCAGGTCAGCCGATACGTCCGCGAGCAAAGGATCGTACTCGAACAGCTTGATCTCAAGCGCGTTCCGCTCGAAACCGGGCAGGTCCTTGCCGATCAGAATCTTGCCATGCACGGCCGAAGCGTTCATCGGCTGCCCGTTGATCGTCTTCACGCCGTCACGATCGACCGCAACCATGCGATAACCGAAGCCCGGCCCAGCCATTCGGGTCCCACCGACGACGTACTTCAGGTTGCCGTCGGCTTCCAGTTTCGGATTCAGCATCACCAGATTCGGCCCGTCGACGGTTCCCACGATCACCAGCTTCTTTTGGAAGTCAATGCCAGGCAACGCTTCCTCGCCGCGGAATGCTTGCCACAACTTCTCGAACGTGGCCCGATCGGTCACGATGCCTGACTTGGGCACCTGCTTCAAAGTATCGTTGATCTGGATCTTGCCAGAAGCGACGTTCTCTGGCTCGGCGGCCGAAAGTGCCGACAGCGTTGCCAACAGTAAGCCAAGCGTTAAAAGTACGAGCCGCATAGAAATCTCCTCACCGGGAATTGAGCATGTTTGTCACTGATCGAGACGAATCTCAGCGGCGAATGGTTTTCTGCCCGGGGCTCGAATTTTGGGAAACGTTAGGGACATCATTAGAAAATCGCGGCATCACCTCGCTTCGACTCACCTGAAAAGATGGATTCTGGAGTCCGCAAGAGGCCGTTTCATGGTTAGCTGGCCTGTTTCTTCTGGTTTTAAATCTTTACGCTGTTAAGGGTGGCGATCGACGCCTTTCCGGAACGAACATCCAGTATCTCGGCCATTGCGATGAATGCGGACTTTCAGAAACAATTCTTTGCGCAGATGGGGTCACGGCACCAGATGCAGTTTCTGTACGATGCCGTCCCGGACGTATTCTTTTTTACGAAGGATCGCGACAGCCGAATGGTCTGGGCGAATCGCCAGTTAATCAAGCGGTTGGGTGCCACGCGCGAAGAAGATGTCGTTGGCGCTCACGACTCGAAGTTCTTTCCGATGGAAGTCGCCAAGAAGTATCGCGCGGACGACTGCTACGTGATGGAGACCGCCCAGCCGATCAACAATCGCGTGGAAGTGTTCTACAACGAAACGAAGATCCTCGACTGGTACATCACCAGCAAGATTCCGGTCTTCAACGAATCAGGCAGCGAGGTCATCGGCGTTGCCGGCGTCATTCGCAGTTACAAGGCCGGCAAACGCTGGGCCGCTCCGGCTTCCGAAATCGAAGAGATCGTCGAATACATGCGAACGCCGGAAGGCTCGCTGGCGACCGTAGAAGAACTGGCCGATCGGGCTCACATCTCTTCTCGGCAACTCAATCGCAAGTTCCAGGCGGTGTTCGGCATGAGCGTGCGTGACTTTAAGATTCGCACCCGTTTGAATTCCGCGGCGGATGATCTTAGCAACACCGATCACTCGATATGCCAGATCGCGACCGATCACGACTTCTCGGATCAAAGCACGTTCAGTCGTCTCTTCCGCAAGCATATGGGGATGACGCCGCTCGAGTATCGACGGAGCTATCACAATCCGCTCGGCTCAAGCTCGGAAAGCGAAGGCTAACTAGCCGCCGGGGAGCTTCACGCCCCAAACTCCATTGCGGCGGCGATTGCTGGGAATCGGTCCGTTGGATTGAAGCCGTTTGCGTCCCTCTTCGGTGATCCCAACATCTTTGTAAGTCCCCCCGTGCGCGGTCGCGATCGCCGAAAAACGTCCACGATCCTTCGGCAACACTTGCATGCCCAGGGTGTGAATCGTGATCCCTTCCAACTTGGTGTTGGCCAGTTCGACGTCGGCATTGTCGGTGAATGCACCATCCCCCAAGATGTAGATCAGGTCTGGCTCAAGCTGCAGAGCCAGCGTGATCGCGTCGCGGCCATCGGTCAGCAGACACATCTGCACCGTATCGAGCCACTGGGTCACCTTCTTCTTGTTCTTATCATTCGCGTGGACCATCTGCTTTTCGACCGAGGGATAGAAAAGGGGGTAGGCCGTATCGCTGTAGAAGATGATGTAGAACTCCTGGTTCGGCGTGAGACCTTCGATCGTCTTGCGAAGCTCGATCAGGGCGGTCTCCATGCGGCCGCCCCCCATGCTGATCGAGTTGTCAACCAGGAACAGAATTTTTCTCCCCTTCGCTCCGGTGCCGAAGAACTTGGTCATCTTGCCGACGTCGTCCCCTAGCCCGTCGATTTCGGAAAGGAGACCGTCTGGGTTCATCCCGGCGAAGTCGATCGTTTGCGTCGGCATTAGCTCTTCGACCGAGATCGCTTCGCTCATCATCACCGGGTCAGGGGCAGCGGTCAGCAATTCAATCGACTCCGACATGAGCTGCGGCGCTGCCATCGCCAGTTCCACTTCCTCTTCGATCTGCGGCTCGATCTCCAGCACCATCTGCTCCAGTTCTTCGCTCTCTGGCTGATCGGTCGCGACCAGGTTCAATGCCTGCGGCAGCGGTGGTGGCGAGAGGGTTGCCAGCAGCAGCGTCGTTAGGCCCAGACAGTGAACAATGACGCTGATCAACCAGGCCGGCATGCTCCAGATGGCAGCCTTAAACCACCATCGATTCTGAACTGGGGCATCGTCGTGTTCTGGGTGCGGATCGTGACGACAGCGCGAAGTCGATTCGCGATGAAACGAAGATGACGATGAGTATGCATGACTCGACATGGCGATGGTAACTCCTGACCAACCGAAAGTTCGGTGGAGGTGATTCGAGCGGTGAGAAGAGACTGGCGAATCTAGCTACCTCTTGCCTTTCGTACTTCGTGTAGTCTGCCTCGAAATATTCTGCAGCTCAACACATTGGTCGAAAATGCCTCAAAAGCAGGAGATTCTTGCGCAACGCCTCGTTGGCAACACGCCCTCTACCGTAAGCATTTCCGTCATCAACGTTGCGTCAACCAGCGACGCATATTGGCCTGCCGATGCCAGCAGCCCCAGAAAGAAAAATCCCTGCGTAGCCAACACCACGCAGGGATAAAGTGATTCGTCTGATCGATGCGGAGAGAAAACTTACACCACGCGGAACTTCGACATCAACGCTTGCAGGTCATCGGCGACGCGATTCAGTTCAACGCTCGTTTCCGAGGCCGTTGTCGCTCCATGCGACGTTTCGCGAGCCGCCATGTCAACCGCCAGCATGCTGGAACGAATCTCTTCGCTAGCCGCAGCCGACTCGGCCACACCTCCGCTGATTTTGTTCACGGCGGAATTGGTTTGCGAAATATGCTCGGCGATCGACTGTGTCGTGTAGTTTTGTTCCTGGATCGCAGCGGCAATCATGTTAGACACTTCGTGCACCTGAGCGACGTGCACACCGATGTCACCGATCGAACGCGTTGTCTTCACTGTTGCGTCTTGAATGGCGCCGATTCGGTGGCGAATGTCTTCCGTGGCGGAAGCTGCCTGCCGGGCGAGTTCCTTCACTTCATTCGCCACAATGCTGAAACCCTTCCCTGCCTCGCCGGCACGGGCCGCTTCAATGGTCGCATTGAGCGCCAAGAGATTGGTTTGCTCCGAGATGTCTTCGATCGTTTCAATCACCCGGCTAATCTCTTGGGCGGCGGTCGACAGTTCGGCGATGTTGGCGTTGCTTTGCTCTAGTTCCTCGGCGGCCAGCCCGGCGACCGATGATGCCTTCTCGGTATTGGTCGAGATATCGTTGATACACGCCGCAAGTTCTTCGATTGCGTTGGCAACCGTGCTGACGCTGACTTGCATCGACTGGGTCGAGTTGGCGGCTTCGCCCATGCGGGTCGCCATTTGGTTGGCCGCATGAGAAACAACGGCCGAACGCTTGGTGGTGTCGTCGGCTCGATCGGTCAGCGAACCCGCCGTGGCGGAAAGCTCGGACGACGATTGAGCCAGGACCGAAGCACTGCCACCGACGCGAATGATGACATCCTGCAACTGATCGACAAACTTGTTGAACCACATCGAGAGTTCGCCCACCTCGTCGTTGCCATCAACCGGCAACCGGCGGGTGAGATCCCCTTCGGCCTGGGCGATGTCGGCGAGCAGACGCGAAACTTTGCGGATTGGTTTCAAAATCCACAGCACGATGAAAGGACATGGCACCAGGGCGATCACCGTGCCGATTGCCATCGCCATCCGCGAGTTGCTGGCCACCGCTTCCGACGTTTCGATGCGATGCGTGAACAACTCGGTCGCGGCGTCGGCAACCTGATCGATCCCTTCTTCCAGGTCGTGAATTGGCACCTTAAACGGAGCCATCATTTTGTTGGCTTCCTGCGGTGGCAGTTCCGCGTCTGCGATTGCCTTGTCGGCCACCTGCAGCACGCCATTCATGTAAGTGTCGTGCAATCCCGGCAACCGTGCAGCGACCTGTTTGATTTCAGGGCTGAAGCGCGGGTCTTCCGCGATGACTTGGTTCATTTTCTTCAGCAGCGTCTGAATCTCGGCCTGCTTCTCTTTGAGCTTCGGCAAGTACTTTTCGACCTGGCTCTCGCGGTTGCCAATATTCAGGAACAAGTCCTTCTCGTACCGGCGGTGCTGAAGCATCAGGTTTTTAATGGCCTGGGCGTCGCCGAAGATTTGTTTGTCGGCCGCGATGTAGTCGAGTTCCGACTGCAGCGAACTGAGTCCGCGGTCGCCGATGAAACAGGCCGTCGCGGCGAGAATCAACACCAGCGCGAACCCACCGATCAACTTCGTGCTGAGACGGATCGAGTTCAAACGATTACGAAAGTTGCCTGGTGCACTGTTAGTCTGCTGACTCATCTTCGGCCCTTTGATTTCACGCGATTGCCTAGCCAAGTGGCATCTGGTTACTGTTGAAATCTACGGCAGAAGCGGCGTTGCAAATCAATTGCCGACAATGCGCCGAGAGAATTGCTCAGCTCGAATCGATACGTTCGGCAAATCTCATCCATTTCGCAATAGGATGGGACCGCTCCAACACAACCTAAGTATCTTCGTGAACTAGCGTTAGGCCTTACCCCCGCACTTCGCAAATGGCTTTTTTGCGGGAACTCAAACTGCGAGAATCCACATTGGCCAATCTTGGCTCACAGGCCCTGTTTTTCCCGCGAGGGGGATCGTGATCCCCGATGCTTACGGCATCGATCCTTCAGATAAGCTAGATTCTGGTCGCGGCCTATGCAGCTCGGTTTCGAGACTCTATCTGCCGGGTGAGCATTTCAAACTCGGTCACGATCTGAGTCTGCAGTTTGCGTTCTAACGCACACAGAATGTCGGCGACTTCTTTGCCATCCATGACGCGATGGTCGTACGCGATGGTGACGTTGCATCGCCCCTGCTCATCCAGCGGACCGTAAGTCAGCGTCGTGGTGACCGGTGCCTTGGGATCGACGATGGTTACCCCTTGGCCGGCGAGTGTCGTCAGGGCGAAGGTTCCCAGACGTTTCACACGTTTCTTCGGGGTGAAATGAAAGCGTAACCACCACATCACGCGGCGAAGCATATCAGGATAGTTGGCAAAGCGGACCTGATTCTTGAAAGCCGTTTCGACCGGAGCCGTCTGGTAGCGTTCCAAAAGCCCCTGAAGTTGAAGCAGTGGCATGGTGTGGGCTTCGTCCATCGGTGCGAAGAAGAGCCATTGCTCTCCGTCGACCACCCGAGAAATCGCCAAATTGCCGATCGGATGGGGATGCTCGTAAAGGTGCGGCCAGGGCCACTCCATATAGGTCTGCCGCAAACTGGCCGTTTCAGCCGAGAGCAGTGCATAGGCCCGAAGGACCGCAATCGACCATGAAATCCGAATGGGGCATTTCGAGCGTGCGTCCGCGAGTCCTTGAAGATCGAAGGTCTTTACCTGCGACACCGTCGGCATCGTTCGATGCATCCGCATCAAATCTGATACGATCGCCCGATGAGGTGGTAATCCACCGGGAATCCAACGCTTTCCGCGGGCTTTGGGGGCCTGGGAAGTGGCAGAAGAAACAGGTAAGTCAGACATCCGTTGAGAATAGCACGAATCAGAGTCTTGGCACTCCCCTAGCGCCCGTAGACTCATGACCCAGACGCATGGCCACTTAGATAGCGGAAGACTGGGCTTTAAAGCAACCCCAGTTCCCCTATTCGTGCTGGTTGATGTTTGGCTAGTTGACCGGTGCTTTATCGTCCGGCGTGATGCCTTCAACCTCGATTACTTCCCCGGTCGGCTCAGGCGCCTCAGGGGCCCGAAGCTTCAAGGCTTCGATTTCGGCCTGGCGACAATAATCGATTGACTCACCCAGGATCCGGGCCGCTTCCTGGTCGGCGTGGAAGCCTTTCGAGTTCTCGCTGCTGATGAAGTCGAGCCGCCACATCCCCTTCTTTTGCAGTTCGAGGATCGGTGCTAGTTGCTCGTCGGTAGCGCCGGCGGCCTGGGCGGCCCGAATGGCATCGAGCATCGACGTCATCGCCACCGCGGCCCGTTCGGTCAGGGCCTTGGTTCGATCCTGGATGATATGCACCCGATCGACTAGTTCCTGAGCGTTCACGTTATGGCAAGTCTGGCACGACTTGTCGGCCGTCAGCAGAGGGCTACCAACCCAGTGGCTACTGACTTTCATCGCTCCTTTACGTTCGTAAGGCATATGGCAGTCGGCACAGCTCACGCCACTGCGGGCATGGATCCCCTGGCTCCAAAGCTCGAACTCGGGATGCTGAGCCTTGTATATCTTCGCGCCCGTTTCTCCATGTTTGTAGTCGATGAAGTCACTTCCGTCGGGGAACTTGTGGTTATCGTACAGCTCTTCGATTTGCTCGACTTTCAGTCCGTTGCCCCACGGGAAAAAGAGCGTCTCTTTGGTTGCACAATAATACTCGACATGACACTGGGCACAGACGAACGTCCGCATTTCCTGCCGGGTCGCGTCGCGATTGGGGTCGTAGTCGCGATCTTTCTTGCCGTTTCTCCATCGCTGGATACTTGGCAAATGCGGGACCGGGTCGTCACTTTTCGCGAGCGCAGCGATCCCGTTCACGAAGCCTGGTCGAGTCACACGGATCGCCATCGATTCGGGATCGTGGCAATCGATGCAGCTCACCGGGTGTGCCTTGCCAGATGCCGTGGTGCCGTCGGGGGTCATTTCGATCTCGGCATGGGCGTCGGCATAGTCCATGGTGCTCATCTTCTCGAAGCCCTTCATCACGGCAGGCCAGTTGAAGTCGTGCGCCAGTTCTAACTCGGTAACGTCCATTTCGCCTTGTTCAATCAAACCAAGCCGCCGGTAAGTCGGCACCACCGACGCATGGCAATGCAGACACGCCCCGCCCTGCTTTCGCTCGGTCACCCGTTTGGTTTTCTCTTGATCGCTGAGCATGTAAGCGTGCCCGCGTGCCTCGCGGTAGTCGAGACTGAAGGCATAACCAGCGAACAGACGCTTCAGCCAGGGATGCGCCTCGAGCTTGCTGGCGGTCATCCCGTCGGAACCACCGTAGTCGCTCTCTTCCATGTCGACCGTTCGCAGGTACGAGTCGTACTGGTGCGGCCAATTCACGCCCCACGGAGCCGGATCGGTCGAAACTTCGTCGACCTCTTCCAGACGCACGAACGGAATCCGTGCTTCCTGCTTCCTCTCGAAGATATTCATCAACAGCGCTACGACGCCGAAGGTGATCACTGCGAACAACAGCATCAACCCAACCAGGCCAAAGAACGAGTTTCCGCGGCTTCCCTTCGAGGGGGACATGGATGGTTCAGAACTCATGATCAAATCCTGTTATCGTGAGTTGGGTTCCAAGATGGGGTAGACGCGAGCGTGCAGCGCGTGCCCGACATCGGCGTGACAATGCACGCACGACATCGTTTCTTCCTGATGATTCACCGGAAGCATGTTATGGACGAAGTCGGCGTGGCAATGCAAACAGGCATTCTGCGTGACCTGGCGATTGCGAGGCTTGATTCGTAGCGGCTCTGGATAGTCGTTCAGCGTGAACGCCAAAGAGTGAAAGAAGCCGTTATCGGCCTTGGTGACCCACTTGCCGATGGGATCGTGAGACAAATGGCAGTCGTTACAAACGGCAACATTGTGATGGCTCGACTTCTGCCATGTGTCATAAGGCTCTTGCATGACATGGCAGTTGATACATGTCTGGGGGTCGTTACTCAGATAACTGGCCCCTTTTCCATAACCAAACGTGAACGTACCCAGCCCGAGCACAATCCCCAGCAGGATCGCGAAGCAAGACGAGAAGAGCCCCACATAGACGCGGGCCCTTGAATATCGCTTCCATGAATTCTTGCGACGAGAGGTGGTTGAGCTCCCGTTTTCCATACATCCCAGCCTTCCGTTAGCCAATCAAACCCCCAGCTTTCAGGGCGGATTCGATCGCGGGCGTAGTGGTTGGACCATTTGGGTGCCTAAGATAGCGTTCGGGGGGAATCGCTTCAAATCATTTTCCCTGAATTCGTTATAAGTTTTTTATACCGCACAACCCGCACATACTTTGCGGGGGCTGAATACTCCATCGGGAATAAGATTCGCTAATATCCTCATCAAAACCACCCATTGAGATGGCAATCTAATTTCAACAAAGCAGATAACTTTTTCACATTGCGGTTTCTACGAACAACCTATCGTTGGGGGAATCTTCGATTCGATTCATTGTTTTCTAGAGGCGGAAAATCTACGAAACATTGGAAGAAGTAAACGGATGCCCTCACGTCGAAATCTCTATTTAATCGTATCTCTCCTAACGCTTGGCTCGCTGGTCGTCGGTGGATCACAGGCCTTTGCCGAAGCCGACCTGGCGGCCCCTGTTGCTGCCGTGGAAGTGGCTGCACCGGCAGAAGCCACGGCCGATGGCCACGCATTAATTGACTATGCGTGGGTGATCTTTGCCGCCGCGCTTGTCATGCTGATGCAGGCAGGCTTCATGTGCTTAGAGTCAGGCCTGGCTCGAGCGAAGAATTCGATCAATGTCGCCGTGAAGAACATGGCCGACTTTGTACTTTCGGTCGCCGGTTTCTGGTTCATTGGCTTCGGTCTGATGTTCGGAACCACCTATTACGGCCTGTTTGGCACGAACGACTTCTGCGTATCGTTCGAGAACGCTCCTTGGCTGGCTGTCTTCTTTGTCTTTCAGGCTACCTTTTGCGGAACCGCGGCGACGATCGACTCTGGTGCCGTCGCCGAACGATCCCGCTTTGTGACTTACCTGTTTATCTCGCTGATCACGTCGGCACTCATTTATCCCGTGTTCGGTCACTGGGCGTGGGGCAGCCTGTACCACAGCGACTCCAGCGGCTGGCTGGAAGACCTCGGCTTCATCGACTTCGCCGGCTCGACCGTGGTTCACTCCGTGGGGGCCTGGGTGGCGTTGGCGTCGGTCATCATTATTGGACCGCGACTGGGACGCTTTAACCAAGATGGCACAGCGAATCGCTTCCATCCCCACAACTTGCCTTTGATGTACCTCGGTACGTTCATCCTGATGTTTGGCTGGTTTGGCTTTAACTGCGGAAGTACCTTAGCCGTCGATGCCGAAGTCGGTCCAATCGCCATGACCACGCTACTTTCCGCCTGTTTCGGCGGGCTTAGTTCGACTTTGATTAGCTGGTCGCTCGGAAGTGCCAAACTGCCTCAAGCCGAAGACATCGCCAACGGCGTGCTAGGTGGCCTGGTCGGGATCACCGCCGGCTGTGCCACTGTTTCGGCAACAGGTGCCGTGCTGATCGGTCTGGTCAGTGGCGTGCTGGTCTTCCTCGGCATGATCTTCATGGAGAAGGTTTTGAAACTGGACGACGTCGTCGGTGCGATTCCGGTGCATGGTTTCTGCGGTGCCTGGGGAACGGTCGCGGTTGGCTTCTTCGCTCGAGAAGACGTCCTTACCGGAGCTGGTATGACCCGCTGGGAATTGATCGGTGTTCAAGCGATCGGTGTCGCGGCTTGCTTCGTGTGGACCTTCTGCACGGGGTTCGCCTTGGTCTATCTGCTGAAGTGCGTTACGCCTGTCCGTGTGAGTGAAGAAGACGAAATCATGGGCCTGAACGTTTCCGAACATGGTGCCAAGAGCACGCTGTTCGACCTGGCGGCCACCATGCAACAAGCCGCCAATGCCGAGCACATCGATCGCCGGTTCCTGGTCGAACCGGAAATCGGTACCGAAGCAGGCGATCTGGCCGAGGCGTTCAATCGTTTGATCGAAGCCATCGACTCGGAACGTCACCGCACGCGAGACGCCGTGCAATCGCTGGAACGCCAGAAATCACTCGCCCAGGCAGGCCTCGCCCGGTACAAACAACAAGTCGAGTCGAGCCTGGAGTCGATCGACGAACAACGTAACTCGCTTCAGTCGGTGGTCGAGACCTCTTCAACCAACGCCCAGAGGCTCGTCAGTTCGGTTCAGCAGATCTTCGCTCGCATCGATACGATGGTCCGCTCGCTGGGGGATATTTCGCAGCAGATGCAAAAGACTGCGTCGCTGGCCGAACGAGGCGTGGCGACTGCCAGCAGCAGCGGCGCAACGATGAGCCAGTTGAATGAATCGTCGACCGAGATCGAATCGGTGCTCGATATGGTTCGTGAAGTGGCCGAGCAGACCAACCTGCTCGCATTGAACGCCACGATCGAAGCTGCCCGGGCCGGTGCCGCTGGCAAGGGATTTGCCGTGGTCGCCACCGAGGTGAAACAACTGTCTCGTGCTTCGGCCGAATCGACTCAGCAAATTAGTGGACAGATTTCTCGCATTCGCAGCGATACCCGGGAGGTGGCCTCGAATCTGAGTGAGACGGCAAACGTCATCGGCCAGGTCTGTGCCATGAACGACGAAATGAATCGCTTCCTGCAGAACACTTCGACCGACCAACGGGCCTCGGCCGAACAGGTCCGTCAGATAGGTAGCGAGATTGAACAAATGGTCGAGCAAATGCTGAAAGGCATGCAGGAAATCCGTGTTTCCAGTGAAACGATCGGCCACCGAGTGCGGAATTCGTATCAGGAATTCACCACGGTGCTGGACCAAGCCGGCCTCGCCTAGTTCGCGAGTGCCGATGACCGGCTGGTTCGCCCCACGATCCAGCTTGCAGTGCCCCCACCTATTCGGGACTCCCCCCGAGTTTTTGGGGGCATTGTTCTTTTCGAGATCAATACCTGGAAGTGAGACTGTTGTCTTGACGTTTATTGTAATGACGCCTATCCTGGGGGGATGGCTGTATCTCCACAGAAATCTCGAACGCGTCCTCCTGGCGGAAAGTTTGACTCCCTGGAACAGGAAGTCTTCCTGAACCTTTGGCGCACCTACGACCGCCTGAAAACGATCGAGGAAGAAGTGTTCGGCAAAGTCGGCTTATCGGCTCAGCAGTACAACACACTTCGCTTGTTGAAGTCAGTGCATCCTGCTTCGATGCCCACGCTGGTGCTAGGCTCGCGCCTGATTTCTCGTGCGCCGGATATGACTCGTCTGTTAGATAAGCTCGAACAACGCGGTTTACTAACACGAGAGCGGCGTCCCGAGAATCGACGTGTGGTGGAAGTCACCATCTCGCCGGCGGGGCTTCAACTGCTGGAGCAGCTTGCCGAACAGGTTGAACAATGCCATGCGCGGCAATTGGGTCACCTCTCTCCTGCCCATTTGAAGCAGTTGGCCGGGCTGCTTCGCGATGCTCGTGCCCCGCACGAAGATGCCACGAACCTCTCGCTGGTTGACGATTGATATAACGCGGCTGCCATGCCGCCTGAAACGATAGGCCAAAGGACGATGATCGATACCCCGAAGACGACTCAGGTAGTGGTAATTGGTGGCGGTCCCGCAGGAGCCACGGTCAGCACCATTCTCGCCCAACAAGGCGTTCGCGTTGAGCTGCTCGAGCGCGAGAAATTCCCACGCTTCCACATCGGCGAATCGCTGATCCCGGAAACCTACTGGGTGCTGAAGCGATTGAACATGATCCCGAAACTGCGCGAGAGCGCTTTCATTAAGAAGTACAGCGTGCAGTTCGTCAGCGACTCGGGCAAAGAGTCGGCACCGTTCTACTTCCACGACAATAAAGATCACGACTGCTCGCAGACCTGGCAGGTCCGCCGAAGCGAGTTCGACGAAATGATGCTTCGCAATGCCGAAGAACATGGCGTGAAAACGCACGAAGGCACGCGCGTCCTCGACGTGCTGTTCGAAGGGGATCGTGCAGTCGGTGTTCAGGTCATGGGCGAAGATGGCGAGAAACGCGAAGTCCGAGCCGACGTGGTGGTCGATGCCAGCGGCCAGAGCTCGATGCTGCTGAACAAGCTGAAGCTGCGTGTGCCTGATCCAACGCTGAACAAAGGTTCGATTTGGACCTACTACAAAGGTGCCTACCGCGGTGAAGGTCGGGACGAAGGTGCCACGACGGTCCTGCAGGTCGAAGATAAAAAGGGGTGGTTCTGGTACATCCCCCTGCACGACGACATGGTCAGCATTGGGGTGGTTGGTGACTTCGACTACTTGTTCAAGGGCCGTGGCTCGCACGAGCAGGTCTTCGCCGAAGAACTGCAGCGCTGCCCTGCCGCCAAGATGCGAGTCGAAAACGCCGAGCAGGTCACAAAGATCTTCGCCACAAAAGACTTCACTTACAAGTCGAAGCAGGCCGCCGGCGATGGCTGGGTTTTGATCGGTGATGCCCTCGGTTTCCTGGATCCGCTCTACTCGTCTGGCGTCCTGCTCGCTTTGAAGTCGGGCGAATTGGCTGCCGATGCGATTGCGGAAGGTTTGACCAAGGGAGACACTTCCCGGGCCCAACTCAGTAACTGGGAAGCGGACTACATGGTCGGAATGGAACGGATGCGAAAGCTCGTCTGCGAATACTACGACGGCTTCAACTTCGGGCAGTTCGTGCGTCGGTTCCCGAACCACCGCGGCGACATCACCGACCTGTTGATCGGCGACCTCTTCAAAGAAAGCCTCGATCAGGTCTTCATCTCGATCGATTCGCTCAAGGCAGAAGCCGAGACGATGACGAAGTAGCCGCGCCGCATTACGCACGTCTGACACGAACGGTTGCCCACGCTCGCTGGCAACCGTTTTTTGATTCGAAGTGTTGGCGGTGTGGGTATCATAATAAATTCCCGTCAGGCGTTGAAATCTCACAAAACAACTGGCATTGCCCCACCCAGTGCCTAGCATAATAAGTACGCCCAAAACTGAACGTCCCCGAACGCAATGGCTGACGCTATGAGAATAACGACCTCCTTCCTACTGCTGGCTCTGTTTACGGTTCTGACAACGAGCGCTTCGGTATCTGCCCAGGAAGCCACTCCTGAGAAAGAACCTAGTGCCGAGCCAAAGGGCGCCGAACAAGACCGCGAAATTCAACGTCGCATCAGGTCGTTCGGGCGGATCGAACTCGGCCCCGACGATGTCGCGGTCTACGAAGCCCCGCCGGAAGGATTCAAGTCGGAACGAGCTGACATTCCGCACGGCAAGCTCGAGACGATTACCTACGACTCGAAGACGGTCGGCACCGAGCGGAAGATGCTGGTTTACACGCCGCCTGGCTACGATTCCGATAAGAAGTACCCGGTGCTTTATCTACTGCATGGCATCGGTGGCGATGAAACCGAATGGAACCGCTTCGCCAATCCGCAGCACATGCTGGATGGCTTGATTGCCGATGGCAAGGCAGTACCAATGATCGTCGTAATGCCGAACGGTCGCGCCCAGAAAAACGACCGAGCCGAAGGGAACGTCATGGCCAGCGCACCAGCGTTCGCCGTGTTCGAGCGTGACTTGCTTGACGATGTTATTCCTGCGATTGAAAAGAAGTACTCCGTCGATAGCGACCGTACCAAACGTGCCATCGCCGGCCTCTCGATGGGAGGCGGCCAGTCGTTCAATTTTGGCTTGCAGAATCTGGATACGTTCGCGTGGGTCGCCCCCTTCTCGGCAGCTCCCAACACGAAAGCTCCTGAAGAATTGATCCCAGACGTCGCCAATGCGAAAGACAAGCTCAAACTGCTATGGATCTCGTGTGGCAATCAGGATGGCTTGATTTCGATCAGCCAGCGGATGCATCGTTTCCTCAAGGAGAACCACATCCCGCATGTCTGGCATGTCGACGGCCATGGTCACGATGCCGCCCACTGGAGCAGCAGTTTATACTGGTTCGCTCAAAGCGTCTTTCAAAACGAGCCCTATGCTCTGCCGACAAAGTCTTACGGCCAGAAGTCCGATAGCTAGTCTCCGCACTCGCTGGCAATTCGACGTGCGCCGTCAGGGAAGCAGGACGGCGCACGAATTCTTTCGCGATCACAAAAGACCAAGGTCGATTTGATTTCTCTTTCTGATCGATGCACAACCTTGGGGGCCTGCGCCGCTGTTTTCGGCCTCGATTACCCACGCATGGTCGGACTTGCGTTGACCCACCTGCGGTAGCCATTAATACTGAAGTCGCCCATCCGAACGCCTTTTCCGCAACGAGGCCCTCATGCGACTTCTGCAACTATTGTTATCGCTCCTGCTTTTGCTGACGCTCTCGGCAACCAGTTTCGCCGCCGATTCGCCACCCAATGTGATCATGGTCTTCATCGACGACATGGGGTGGGGTGACTTCTCTTGCTTTGGGAACGAAGCGGCGACCACGGAGCATTGCGATCGTTTGGCAGCCGAAGGGGTTCGCTTCACGCAGTTCTATGTGAATTCGCCGATTTGCTCTCCATCGCGCACAGCGATCTCAACCGGGCAATATCCTCAGCGTTGGAAGATTTCTTCGTACCTGGCCGATCGCCAGATGAACAATCGGCGTGGCATGGCCCAGTGGCTTGATCCTGCCGCTCCGATGCTGGCTCGCCAACTGCAGAACGCTGGCTATGCCACCGGGCACTTCGGCAAGTGGCATATGGGTGGCCAACGCGATGTGGGCGAAGCACCGCTGATCACCGAATATGGTTTCGACGCGTCACTGACCAACTTCGAAGGCCTCGGAGACCGCGTGCTGCCGCTGCTGGATGCTTATAACGGAAAGAAACCTCGTCGGTATGCCTTGGGGAGCGACAACCTCGGCCGCGGTAAGATTACGTGGCAAGACCGGAGCGAAGTCACCCAGTCGTTTGTTGACGCCGCAGTCGATTTCATTCGCCAAGCCCAAGCCGACCAGAAGCCGTTCTACGTGAACGTTTGGCCTGACGACGTTCACTCACCATTCTTCCCACCGAAGGCCCGTCGTGGCGACGATTCAAAGCGTCAGTTATATCTCGGTGTGCTGGAAACGATGGACGAACAGCTCGGCACGCTTTTTGAACTGGTTCGCAACGATCCCAAACTTCGCAACAACACGCTGATTGTGATGTGCTCGGACAATGGTCCCGAGTTCGGCGCTGGCTCGGCTGGTCCTCTGCGAGGCCACAAGACAACGCTGTACGAAGGAGGCATTCGCTCGCCACTGGTGGTCTGGGGTCCTGGTTTGATTGCCCCCAAAGACAGTGGTCAGGTCAACGAGAGTTCGGTTTTTGCCGCCTTCGACCTGGTGCCTAGCTTGCTGCAAATCTGCCAGGCCGATGCCAACGGGATCGAGTTTGACGGCCAACCACTACCCGATGTGCTGCTGGGGAAATCGAAGGCGTCGCGCGAGAAGCCACTCTTCTTCCGCCGCCCTCCCGATCGTCCGGCGTTTAACCAAGAACAACTGCCCGACCTCGCTGTGCGGGATGGCAACTGGAAACTGCTTTGTGGATACGATGGATCCGAAGTGCAGCTATTTAACCTGCATGATGATGTCGGCGAGACCAAGAATGTTGCTGCCGACCATCCGGAAGAAGTTGCTCGCCTGAAGGACGAACTGATGCAGTGGAATGCCTCGATACCGGCTGACAACGGAGCCGATTGGGAACCGACCCCATAGCATCCGCCTTGCGGTGCGAGCTTCCAACTTGGTGGCTCGCCACCCAATTATTCGGTGCGATCGACCTAATTCCGAGGACTGGAACATCGCTTGCAGCAATCTTTCCTGGGGGACAACTTTTTGGACCTTAGTAAGGAGAAAGCCATGCATTCCATCAATGCAAGTGAATTGAAGACTCGTCAGAATCAAGGCGAACGACTTACGTTGATCAACACGTTGAACCAGGACAACTTCGAGAAGACGAAGATACCTGGATCCATCAACATCCCGAAGACCGCGCCCGATTTCGAGTCGCGCGTTGAACAAACTATTGGCGGGAAGAATCAGCCAGTGGTGTTGTATTGCGCCAGCGAAGAATGCCCTTCTTCAACCGAAGCGGCGAAGAGACTGGAAGATGCCGGCTTTTCGGAAGTGTACGACTTCGAGGGAGGCGCGAAGCAGTGGCAAGAAAGCGGAGGCACGTTAGCCACAGCTTGATCTTGGCCAAACTCGCTTCGCCAGCCTAGCATTGAGAAGAGAGTTGGCAGATCGTTCGTGAACGAAATGACTTATGGCGTTGTACTACTTAAGTGCAACGCCTATTTTTGTCTCACCAAGTTATCAAACGCACTTCGTTTTCGAACTCTTCATGAAGTCGATCACGGCATCAGCGCAAAACTTGCCATCCCTGGGCGGAATCGACATAGGCTTTCTAGAACTAGCCAATCTCGTCCTAAAGGGGTATCTATGCCCTCCCATTACGCCGGTCCCGACGCGCGTCGCTGGAAGTCGTTCGAAAACCTGACCACAATCATCGGGGGCATCATCATTGGATTTGCCGCTCTGAATGCGGTGATGTGGGTTCTTGCCAGCCAAGATAGCTTTATCGAAGAAGTGGCCCGCAAAGATTCCCGGATCAGTTTGACCGAGGCACGTCAGGGTGCCCACGATTTGATCCATGAATCGCGAATCTACGCAATCGCCTATTCCATCATGGGAACCGGAATCATTGGTCTGGGAATCATGATGATGGTTAGCACTCGGCCGCTACCGACCGTCGCGATTCTACTGGGCGGCTTTATCGGGGCGTTCGCTTTGATGAAAGGCTGGGAAGCCTTTCAAGCATTTCAAGACGGCGAGACGTGGTTCATCGTCCGCAACCTCGTTGCGATGATGTTCCTGGGCAGCTACGCGATGCAGGGCATTTCGCTTGGCATCGCGGACGAGCATCCAGCAACAGAAACCGCCGCGGAGGAATCACTTCCCGACGCGGCGGCAGGTTTTAAATTTCAGCCGACTAATTATCGAGATCTTTGATCCCGATCTTCATCTCGTCGGAGTTGCCAACCAGCTCTGGTGCATACATGGCCTGGGCGACGGCTGGCAACGCACTGAACTTACCTGGGATCTCGGCCCGCATGCGATAGGTCAGCGTATGCTTGCCGCGTGGCAGCTCTCGCACGAAGAAGTTGACCTTCTCGTCGCGAAGTTCCATGTAAGCCCCCAGCGAGTTGCCGTTGTATCCGCTTTGCAGATCAACCGGCTCGAACCCGGCGGCCTTCTGGTCCTCGAACATCAAGTACTCGTAGTCGTTCTTGCTCTCGATCACCAGGTCGATCTCAACCAGATCGCCGCTTGTGATCTGCGACTCGTTTTCAAGCAAGGTTCGCGTGTACTTGACCACTTTCTCATCCAAGGCCTGACCGCGAGCCCCCACCGCCTTGGCAGTGGCATCTTCGTCTCGATCGAGTCGATAGAAGCGACGTTCGATCTTCACTTCGAGGCCTGCCTTGGTGATGAAGTTCTCCAGCGTGAAGTTCGTCAGGTAAGCACTGAAGTAGACCGGGCCTTTGCCTTTGCGGCGTAGCTCGACCTTGTGCTTGCCATCGGTCACTTGCAGACCGGTCAGTTCCACCGTGTTATCGACCGTGAACAAGTTCTCTTTGGTGAACTCGGTTTCGGCCTTCTTTTCGCCGTCGATGAGGATTTCAACCGTCATCTCAGGATTCATCTCGTCGGTGGCCCGCAGGTAATCGGCCATTGCCTCGACGCACAAGGCGGTGTCGCGAGTCGACTTCCAGTAGGTGGCATGCTTCCGATTGTTCAGCAGGTACTTCACCAATCGGCGAGCCGTCACGTTCTGGGCGTCGGTCGCGGACAACAACTTCAAGTAGTAGGCATTGGCTTCGATCGCGTCGCCGTACCAGTACCACCAGTGGTTGTCGGCTGGCATCTTCAGGTAAGCCGTTTCGTTTTCCTCGTCCGAAACCAGGTACTGATCGAGGTTACGACGCAGCATCGTCAGCTTCTCAGCGTCCTTCACCTGGTGCGTGGCCAGAGCGAAGACCGACAAGCCATAGACCGAAAGGTGCGTGCGATCGCGATAGATGAACTCTCGCATCTCTGCATTGTCGTGCCCCAGTTCAACCAGCGTGGCATAGACGATTGCGTCCAGGTTGCCGGCGTTTGGTTTCCAAGGCTTCTTCTCTTGCGGCTTGGCGTTCAGCTTCTGGAGCTCTTCGTTCTGGTAATTGATCAGCCACTGGCGACCGCGAGCGATCACGTCGGGCACGACCGCGGCGTCATTACGCTGAGCGATCATCAGGCCTCGCACCACGACCGCGGTCGTATGGGGATAGCTACGTTCGCCATAGCCTGAGAACCATCCCCAGCCGCCATCGCTGTTCTGCATCTCGGTCAAACGCTGGACACCAGCATTGACCATTTTCTGCAGCTCCGCTTCGTCGAAGACAGGATTGTGTCCCACGTGCCAGCGTTTGCTGCGTTCTTCCGGATCGCCAAGTTCCTGAGCGTTCAGGTTATTCTGATGCTCGGCAATCGACTTCAAATCGATTCCCATTTCGCTCAGCACCTTCCGCGTGATCACGGTCGGAACGAAGCGGTTCAAGGTCTGCTCGGTGCAGCCATAGGGATAATCGCTGAGGTATGGTAACGCTTCGACCATGGCAGCTGCCAGACTTGGCGAATATCGCACGACCAGACGCGAATCCTTGGGACGACGGTCCTGTGGAACGTTGATCGTGAAACCGTTGGCATCTTGCTCTGGCTGAACCGTGCCAGCCCAGGCTTCCGTCTTCAACATGCCATGCACGAAGACCGGGAAGCTTTGCGACATGGCGTCCGATTCTTCGTCGGTGAGCGCCTTCATCGTGATGGCCGCTTCCCCTTCGCCGGTGACCTTCACGGTCCAGTCGACACGCACTTCGCCTCCAGCAGGAATGGTTACCTTCTGCGTCAGTGGCGAGTCGCTCGACATCAGTTTGCTCGGCACATCGAGCGAAACCATCGCGGTCTTTTCGGATTCGAGGTAGTTATGCACGTTGGCCGAAAGGACCACTTCGTCCGTTTGCACGAAGAAGCGAGGAGCCTGAAGCCGAACGATCAGATTCTTTCGAGTCACCACATCCGTTTCAGCGGAACCAACTTTGGTTCCCTGGCCCATGGCCCACGTGCGAATCTTCCAGGTCGTCAGATTCTCAGGCATATCGAGCTTGAACTCGGCCTCCCCCTTCTCGTTCGTTTCGACGCTTCCGACCCACAATGCGGTGTCGGCGAAGTTCGAGCGAACGGTCGGCTCGACCAGGTTGGCTTGCTCGCCACCCCCCATTTCTTTGTCGCCAACTTCCATCATGGCATCGGCCACCGGAGCTGCCGCCATCGGCGCGGCACTCTTGGCCAAAGCCCGCGACTGCATCATCATGCCGCCACGCCCCATGCCAGCGCCCTCCATTCCTCCGAAGCCTACGGCATCGTTTTCCATGACCATCTGATTGTTGAACTCGTCGGCCACGCTATTGCCGAAAGCTCCCAGGAACTGCAAAGCCCGCTGCCCCTTCGGAGTCAGATTGTGGCTATACAAACTGAGGCTATCTTCCGTATTGGGATGATGGTGGCGACGCCACTTCCAGAAGAACTCTTTGATGTCGGTGACGTTGGAACCACCACTAATGTACTCGACCGCTTTGTCGTAGACCGTCAGCACGGTCGAGCCAACGAAAGGTTCGCCCGTCAAGTCGGTCAACTTCAACTTGATCGTTCCCTGGCTACCCGGCAGGTATTCGGTCGCGTCGGTTTCAACTTGCAAGTCGAGGACGCGCGATTCTGGCGGGACCACGATATCTTTCGCTTCGTTGTGCACTTTGGCATCGGAAATCGTCAACGCTTCGACAAAGAAGTTCGGCATGTCCTTCTTCAGGACCGCAATCTCGTGAACGGTGCTCTTTCCGGTCAGACGAACAATCTTCGGCGGCAGATACACACTGTTGGAAGGTCGCACGAAGAGCAGCACCGTGCTTCCGACGCGGTTGGTGTTGATCTGAAGCTTGACGGTATCACCAGCTTCGTACTGCTTTTTGTCGGGAATCAGTTCCAGGTCGTTGAAGCGATACTCTGATCCGTCGAAGCCTTGGCCCCGAACGGTGAAGATGTAGCCACCTTCTTCGGTGTGACCGGCGTCGTCGGTGACGGTGAGGCTCAAACGATACTGACCGGCAGCCGATGCTTTCATCGACTGCGTTTTCGAGCCTTCCCCATTAAGTTCGACGTCCCAGGCCTGAACTTCGGTTTCAACGGGCTGCTTCTTATCGTCGTAGGTGATCTTCAGCAGCTTCAGCTTGCCCTTGCCAGCGACATCGCGGGAATCAAGCGTTTGAGCCAGGAACCGAGCTTCGATCGTGTCGCCCACATCGTAGTAGCCACGATCGACCCAGGTATAAACCTTGAATGGCTGACGAGCGACCAGCACCTTGCCGGTACCGACAATCGTGCGACGCGACTCGTCACGCACTTCCGCGGTGATGGTGTACTGATGGTCTTCGTTGCCATGCATTGCCTTGGCGATCGCCGTGTCGATCTCGACATCGACGGTGCCATCTTCGCCGATCTTCACTTCCTGTTCGGCGACCAGTTCCGGTGGGTTGTGCGACCAACCGATCCATGGCGGAATTGGACGGACGCAGCCGACCCAGCGGTTGAAGCCTGGGTACCAGGAATAGTCGTAAGCAAACCACCAATACCCCTTGCCGTAGCACCAATCCCAAGGTGCGGACGGATACCAGCGTTCGTTGTAAGGCGAGCGTTCGACTTTGTACTTCACCGTGGCGTTGGTCACTGGCGAACCGAAGTAGTACTTCGCGTTGATCTTCGCCGTGATTTTCTCGCCCAGCTCGACCGGCTTGGAAGGAGCGTCAACGGTGACTTCAAACTCAGGCTTCTTGTACTCTTCGATGCGGAACTGAACGTTGCCCCGGTCAGTGTACAAGTTGTATTGCCCCAGCTTCGCATCGGACGGAATATCCCAGGTTCCTTCCACGCCACCGTAAGCATCGGCAGTCAGAGTCTTGTGGAAGATCTCGTTTCCCTGGGGATCGTGCAAACGGACCGAAATCTGCTGGCCAGCGAACTGGCTGTTGTCGGGCATGTCGTATTGCGACCGGCGTGTCCAGAACTTGAACTTCATCGATTGATCCGGACGATAGACCAGTCGATCGGTAATGCCGTATGCACGAATCTGGGTGTAGTCGCTGTTATAGGACTGGCCATACCAGACGTGCTGGAAGCCCATGAACGCGAAACGACCTTGATCGGTGCGTGCCATGGTCAGCCACTGATAACGCTCGGTCATCTGGTCCGAGCCCAACGTCACCTGGCCGTCGGCGTCGGTGAACTCGGCGAAGTTCTTCACGTCGACATGGAACTCGTTCCGGTTGCGGACGTTTTCCATCTTGTAACCGAAGAATTCGACGTTGGCCTTAGCGATGGGCTGTCCGCTGACGGCATCTGCGACGAAGTAATACTTCTTCTTGTCGAGCTGCTTGCTAACGATGACCGTATCGACCACCCAAACTACGATCTTGCAAACGTTGCCATCCGCCATCTTGGCTGTCACCATGTAGGCACCGGCGTTATTCAGCGGGGCATGCACGTCAACGCGACGATCGAGATGGTCCGGGCGAGGCTCGAGTTCCATCGACCACTTGGCGACCTGTTCTTTCAGATAGGCTTCGCCACCTTGAAAGAGAATCCGTTCGCCAACCTGCTGGAACTGCAGCTTCTGATATTCAACCTGCTTCGGATTGGACTTCAGATACGCCTTTACGTCCGCCAAAAGCTTTTCGACGTCGATCTTGTGCGCAGTGAAGCTGACTCCCTTGCCGTTGCGAAACAAATACTGCAGCGTCGCTCCTTGGCCAGCGGCATTAACCTGCCCCCCTTGAAATTGTCCCAAGTTGCCCACAATCTGCTGCAGTCGATCATCGCGATACTTGTTCGATCCTGGCCCGACGTCGGCGATTGCCTGTTTCCAGACTTCGGCGGCCCGTGGGTATTGGCGCCGGTTCTCGAAGATCGAAGCCAACTGGTCGTAGGCCTGCGAACGCTGGGCGTTTTTGTCGCTGATCAGCTTCTGCCAAACCTTGATGTGATTGAATTCGTCTGGCAGATCGAAGCGTTTGATGCCGGTCGCCAGACGCGCGATCGTTTCGTTTTCCTTGAGTGTGCCAAGCGAAAGGAGGTGCGTCGTTTCGTCGTCGGCATCGGGACTGGCCGGTGCGAAGAACCATTGGAACTGACGGAGGGTTTGGACACCAAACTGCGAGTTCAGAAAGTTCGCCCAGCTCAGTTGCACATCGCCAACCTTCTTGGCGTTGTACTCGCCGACCTGTTCCATGGCCCAGCGCATCCGCTCGCCATCATTCTTGGCGGCGTCCCAGCTTTTGGGGACATAGTAATAGATGGGGTTCCCTTCGGCGTCGACCGGAGCCCCTTGGTTCGATCCGCCGTAGTTGTAGCTTTCTTCGTAGTCAGGCAGCTCGCTGATATCGGTCAGGTATTGCAGTTGCCAGGCGGCGCGGCCGTAGCCACCGCTTAAGAAGAACTGAGTCACGTCCTGATACAGATCGCCCATGTCAGGCTCGGCGTTCTGCGTCTTGGCGATGTTCATCGCTTCGACATAAAGCTGCAGCGCTCGGGTACGGTCGCGGTCGATGCTATTCACTCGCTTGCCGCCGCCCCGGACCGGACCACGTTCAAACTTGTTGTCGTTAATCACTCCCCAGTGATTCAGCCGTGCGTACTGTTGAGCACATGCCTGCAACACGCGCCACTGTCCTTTCTGAGCCTTTGCGGTCATTTCCAGAAAGTTGTCCACCTCGGGATAGCGTCCCAAACGCTGCAAGGCGTTGATCGGCAGATTAATCGTGCGAGCGAGCTGCTTGGGATCTTGTTTCGGATCGGCAAACAGCTTCTCGGCCGCTTCGAAAGCTTCCTTGAAATTGCCTTGTTTGAAGAGCTCTTCCATTTGCGTCACGGTCGGGGCATTTCCTTCTGCTGCATGATTCAGCGGGCCAATCCATACCGTCATAAGTGCGGCACAGCAAAGCAGCAGTGCCAAAGGAACCATGCGGACGAGGGGGTAATTTGTCATGGGGCGTCCTTGATGCGATCTATTTCTGATTCGACGGGGTTCATCATACCGCCGGCCTGTCGAAGTCTAGACGAACCTAACCTGAGTTCCGATTTCCATAAATGGCTGATTCATGAAGAGTTTTGCGTCTGACATTTTTCGCTATTTTTATCGATAAATCCCTTTCACAAAAGAAGTTTGGAGGAATCTCCCACTTCCCGGGAGTATCTCGGTAAGATGTCCGCGAATAGGACTAGGAGGCATAAGCCGCCACTTAGTAAGATGGCCTGGAACATACCCGCCAGGCGATGTCCTACCCCCCCATCATTGCCGATATAACCGATTATCGAAACAAAATCGGTCGCTTCCTCGTCGTATAAGCAGAGGCGAATGGCAATCCCAGTCCGGCAGCCGTCGTAAATGGCGACTAGCCTTGAGATAAACCTTACCTAGTGCGAGTGTTCGAGGAATGACTCAAACCACCAACCCTTACCAAACCTGGTTGGGTCTGAATGTAGCAGGACGACCTGATTGTTACACCCTTTTGGGGCTTCCCATGTACGAAGCCGATCAGGGGAAGATCATGGTTGCCGCTCAGAATGCGATGGCGCGCGCCTCCATTCCGATGGCGCCTGCCGACGAGCCACTTCGTCAGATGCTGGTTTCTGAGATCCAACTCGCCCAGAATTGCCTGCTCGATCCTGCCCAAAAGCAGTCGTACGACCAGCAGTTACACGCTTACTTCAGCAGCCAAAACACGCCTGCGGCCCCCGTGGCGACGCCGGTTCAAGCAAGTGCTCCTGTGCAAGCCGCTCCGGCTACAGTCGCAGCCCCTGCCGCGATGCCGATGGAATCGAAGCCATCCGATTCTTCCGGCGACATCAATTTGAAGTCGAAGAAGTCGTCGGCCGCCTCGAGCGCGAAGAACCGGGCTCGCAAATCGTCGTTCGCCCTTTATGCCGGTGGCGGCTCGATCTTGCTTTTGGCTGCCATTGCTGGGGGTGCCTATTACGCACTGAAAGAACCAACGCCAGAGCCAGTCGCGCAGCTCGACCCTGCTCCGGTTACCCCGGTGGAACAAGAGCCGGAACCAACCGACGATGAGACGGTCGATCCACGCGGCACCCGCAAACCGCCACGCCCTCCGAAGGGAGATCGTCCGACGTCGCAAGATCTGGCGAATTCGATCCCAGGCCTCGGCAAGCCTGAAGACACCATGGCGGGCATGCCCGAGATGAGTGCCAAGCCGCCGGAACCCAAAGCGACTCCCCAAGACGAAGCCGCCCTGAAAACGGCCCTGATGAACGCTTGGACCGGGATCGCTTCGCGCGACTTCGCGAAGGCATCGATCGCCCTCGACGAAGTTCGTAAGACCCCGAAAACTCCAGCCGGAACGGCCGATTTCGAGCGCGTCGATCAGTTCGTTCAAGACTTGATGGCTTACACCCGTGCCCTCAACGAGGGAACCTCGGGCCTTCGCGAGAACGAAGAACTGACGGTCGGCAGCACCAGCTTCACCGTGACCACGCTAGACGATAACCGCGTCGTGATTCGCTATGCTGGCCAGAACCGGGGTTACGACCGCAACGAACTGCCGGAAGGCTTTTTGCGGGCGATTGCCAAGAGCCGCTTGAAGGGTGACGACGCCCAGAAGAAGCGGATTGAGGCTTCGCACCTGCTGCTCTCGCCGAAGGCTGACATCGAATTCGTCCGCAACCTGTGGATGCAATCCGGGGCTGATGGTGGTGCGTTGACCGCCTTGGAAGCCGAGAAGAAGAAGTACATGCCCGGCGAAATGGTGGCTACGGCTCCGAAGCCAGACATGTCGACTGAAATGACGTCGACCGAGAACACTCCTCCAGCGATGCCGGCCGACACAGAACCTCCGATGAACATGGCCGGAGGCGACGTCGCATCCGCCGAGAAGCTGACTAGCCTGATGAATCAGGCCCGAACCCAGCTTGTCGAACGCAATCCGACCGCGGCCGCGCAAGCGATCGCCCAGGCCGAACCCCTGGCAAGCGTTCCCGCCCATCAAGAGAAAGTCGCGCAACTGAAAGCTCTGGTCGACCTCAACCAGAAGTTCTGGCAGGCCGTTTCCGGTCGCCTGGCGAAGTTGCCACCGGATGAAGATCTCGACGTGAACGGAAAGATCGTTCGCGTGGTCGAATCGGAAGCCACCCGCCTGGTGATTCGCGTCGACGGCGAGAACAAACGCTATACGCTCAGTGATTTGCCAGCCGGTCTGGCGAAGTTTCTGGCGGAAACCGAACTGCCAACCTCCGCCGATTCCAAGAAGATCATTGGTGCCTTCCTGCTTGTCGCCCCCGAAGGTGGCGCCGAAAAGGCTCGCGAAACCTGGGCCACCGCATTTCTGTCAGACGAAGAGATGGATGCCCTGATCGGGGCAATGGGAACGCCGTTGAACCTGGCGAACGATCTGATCAAACAGGTCCCGGTTCCTCCGGAATCGGAAGTGGCGGCGCCGGCAGCCAAGTTCCTCGAGAAATGGAACGCCCAGATCCAGTCGGCGATGCGACTCGACGACCACGCCAAGGTCGGCCGCGACATGGCAGCAGACGCCAAGAGCCTGCCCAACGGCTCACCGGGACAGTTCGCTGGCTTCCGCTATGCCTTAGCTGAAACAGCCCGAGGGGGCGACTTCGAAGCTTGCAATGAAATCATCACCGACTGGTCGGTTCGATTTGCTATCGAACCAGGCGAATGGCACCTCAAAGCGATGCAGCTAGCAGCAACTTCGAGCACGTCATCGAAGGTGCATGCCGCTATCGCTCAGCACGCCATCGATCAGGTGCCGCAGCTCAAAGCTGCCGGCCAAGGTCAGATCGCCACTCAAATGGTGAAACTGGCCGAAGAATCGGCCTCGAAGTCGCGCGACAAAGCGATTGTCGACGCCGTTAAGCAGCTTGGCGCCTCCCAATAACGGGGAGTGCGCAACTTTGACGATTTTCTAGAGTTTTCTGCTCTGGCAATTTGAAGCACCGGATCTCGGGATTCCGATTATTCCAATGAATGGTGTGATTGTTTGTTGGCTAACTCTTGTCACAAACGACCGCCGATGAATCCCACCAGAGGATGAGTTACCCGCCATCCTTCATTGTTTCGGCCACGGATCGGCAGAGACAGACTCGAGAGACGGGAAGGACGCCCCGAATGCCAGCTGCCAGAAAACTGACCTCCCAATTGGCGGTCGTGACCATCGGTCTCACGGTGATTGCTGCGCTATGGTTCTGGGGTGTCGCTCCGACGCCAGTCGCGGCAATCCCGCATGTGATATCGCAGCCGCATCCGTACGATCCCGACTGGCCCGAGATCTATCTGATCTTGTCGCAGAAGTGCTCTGGCTGCCACCGTCCTGATTCCAAACGGGTCGATCTTTCTTCTTACGAATCCTTGCTAGCAGGCAAGGCGGGCAAAGATCCGCTGATCGTGCCTGGCGATCCCGATAAGTCGGCCTTGTTTCTGTACGTCGAATGGGACGAACACGCCAAGCCATTCTCCGGCGTCTCCCGCACTCCCGAGATGCCACCGAACAAGCTTGAATGGCTTTCGCCTGGCCAGCTCGAAACGATGAAGCGTTGGATTACCAACGGGGCCCTCGAGTACTGCCTGCCCGAGAACTGCAACATCACGCCGCTGACCGAGATGGAGTTTCCATCGGCCAAGCAGTGTCAGGCCTGCCATCCGAAGCAGTACGACGAATGGTCGCGTTCGATGCATGCCTATGCCCAGCACAGCCCCGTGTTCGAGGCCTTCAATCTGACGTTGATGGAACGCACCAACGGCACCCAAGGAACCTTCTGCACTCGTTGCCATACACCCGTCGGCACTGCCCTGGGCGAGAACGGTAACCGCCGCAACGTCCATCGCTCGCGCATCTCGATGGAAGGGGTGACCTGTGTCACGTGCCACCGTCGTAACGCCAAGCATTACAAGTCGAGCGGTCGCGTCGGGATCGAGCCTGGCAAGATGCTCGATACCTGCATGTACGGCCCGTTCGACGACGCCTCGGCCAGCCAGGCCATGGGTGCCCACCCTTCGGCCGGTCAAGAGTATTTGAAGTCGTCGCAGTTCTGTGGCGAGTGCCACGACGTGACCAATCCGCAAGGTGTACGTCTGG
This sequence comes from Bremerella cremea, assembly GCF_039541315.1. GTDB lineage: Bacteria > Planctomycetota > Planctomycetia > Pirellulales > Pirellulaceae > Bremerella > Bremerella cremea. Next base: position 482,426 of record NZ_BAABFZ010000005.1, read on the forward strand.
AAGAAGCCTTCAGCGAATGGCAGAACAGCCCTGCCGCCAAGCAAGGCATCACTTGTCAGCAGTGCCATATGGGCCCAGTGCAAGGCGTCCCCTTCAAAGATTGCGAACGTCCCTTGGGGCGAGCCGCCGTGGTGCCCGGCGTGCCGGAAGATCAGCTCCCACTACGTCGGCTGAGCGATCATACTTTCGCTGGCCCCGACTACTCGCTGCTTCCCGATACCGAGTTCCCACATCGGTTGGATTGGATGTACGAAGTCGACTACCGCGACTTCGACTCTCTCACGCCCTACCAGAAGGAAACGCTAACCGAACTGCGAAAGCAGAATCGTTATCACCTGCGACTGGCGGCCGAGAAGCGTTACGAAGTCCTCTCGAAGGCAGCCGACCTGCACGTGCAGGCTCCTCAATTAGCGCGGCCAGGTCAGAAGGTTCACGTCAACGTCGAAGTCGAAAGCTTGATGTCGGGTCACAGTTTTCCGACCGGCTTTACCGCCGAGCGGCAAGCCTGGGTCTCGACGATCGTTCGCGATCAGCAAGGCCGCGTGGTCTTCAAGTCTGGTGATCTCGACGAGAATGGCGACCTCCGTGACGACCACAGCCACGCCGTGCTCGCCGGTCAGGTTCCTTACGATCAGTACCTGCTCAACTTCCAGAACAAGTTCGTCGCTTTGACGTCCGAAGGGACCGACCGTACCGTCATCTTGTCGGTCAACCGTAACCTCTCGCCGCTCAGCTTCGTGCGACCTGCGACCGGTGTTTCGGCCTCGTTCGGTCGTCCCGAGACCTTCCGAATTGCCAAGGGAAGTCTCGCGCCGCTGACCAAACAACGTCAGAGCTATCCAGTTCGTTTGCCGAACGAGCCTGGCACTTACCACGTGACGGTTCGTTTGAACTTCCGTCATCTTCCTCCAACGCTGTTGGATCGAATTGGTACGCCTCACTTGAAGCATCTGCTGGAAGTGGTCGTGCTACGAGAATGGTGCGGCACCATTGAGGTCGCCCCATGACGCAGACCTTAATGACGAAACTCCGACGAGCCATGGCTTCGGCATGGTGTGCGTTGGTGTTTACCTGCGTCTCGCCGTTGTCGGCCGACGAAGGGATCTTCGCCCCACCACCACTGCCGGGTCAAACCGATCCTCCACCGCAGTTGCCAGTCGACAAGCATCAGCTGGTCAAGTTTGGTCGCCCGAACCCAGCCGGTATCTTGCCGCCGCCGCTCGAAACGCTGCAAAAATCGTTCGACGAGCCAGTCCTGCTTCCGCCAACGAAGTCCGACTTCGGCGATCAAAACCGACCTTGGAAAGATGAACCACTTCCGCCACTGGATGAAGAACTGTGGCAGCATGGCGGTTCGTATATCTACACGGCGGAAGGAGATCGCCTGGGCTGGCCGGACGACGATGCCCACGCTCAAGATTCGCTGCTGCGACTTCCAGAAGATTACGTCGATCCAGAACCGCTGACCCTCTTCGCCCAATTCGAAGGGGAAGAGCCGATCAAGAATTCGATCTTCCATTGGTTCGGTCCAGGCGCCTACGACTGGGAGCCCCGCTTTGTGGGCTACGGGGCCTACCAGGCCAGCGCGATCGCGTACAAGCAAGGCAACACGCGGAGTGACGGACTGGGGCACCAGTTGCTGCTGGAACTTGACCTGCGTCTTACCGGGACGGAACGTTTCCACGTCCAGTTTCGCCCATTGGGTGAAGGCAACACGGGCGGTTCGTACTACCGCTTCAGCGATCCGGCTGGCTACATCGATAACAGCACCGGTGTGCCTCAGCGATTTTGGTTTGAAGGCGAACTGCACAGCATCTTCTCAGGCTTCCTCGATCCGTTCGCAGTTCGCGACGTGCACATGGTTGCCGGTAAGTTCCCGTTTCAGTTGCACAACCAACTGCTGATGAACGACGAGATCCTTGGTCTTGCGGTCAACAAGAACACGATCTTTCTGGGCAACACCAGCAACATCAACGTTCAAGGGATTTACGCTGCCAGCGACGTCGACAACGTGGCCGATGCCAACAGCGCGATGTACGGCACCAACATCAGTATCGACTACAAGCGAGTCTTCTACGAAGCGTCGTACTTGTATGTCAACACGCCCGATGCCCCGGGCCGCGATCAACACTTCGCCGCGATCAGTCGCACGCAGTTTCATGGCAAGTTCAACTACGCCGGCCGCGCGCTATTCAAGTTTGGCGACGAAGCAGGTACCGGCAGCGGCGAATTGTTCGTGCTGGAAACCAACTACACGCATCACATGCCGGCCCATCCACTCGGCATCGAGTTCGGCGTCGCCTATTGCAACTTGTTCTATTCCTCGGAAGGATGGAATTCGGCCGCCGGGGGCAACTTCAATCGCCTTCGCTCGGCATTCGATGTCAATCCACTGGTGGCCATCTCATCGGGCACTCAGTTGGGCGAGACCTATGGTGCTTCGCTCGGGATGCAGTTCTTCCGCCATCACGAAGACGAGTCGATTGCCCCGGAAATCGCCTTCCAAAGTCCCGGCGGCGATCTGGTTTACGGCCTCGGTCTGCGATATCAACGTAAGACTGGCAAACGTACCTTCTTAGAAGTGCTAGGCCTGTGGAACATTTCCGACAACGAGGCGCTCCGCCGCGACGGTGTCTTCGTTTCGGAAACGATCCTCTTCTAAACGCCCCACATCTGGCTCCGGGATCGAATAGCCCGTTGGTTAATATTTCCGGTCAGCGCTTCCTTGCCGATCTGCATGGTTTACAATCGGGCGAACTGATCTGACGTTCTCCCCTTCCGGAATTGGCCTGGTTATGACGCGTACACCTTGGCTATCGCTGGCTGGAATCTTCCTGGCCACGTTCACTTCGACCTTGCCGGCAGCTAATGTCGAGCAGCTCACGCAGACCATCAATGGCATCGGTGCCAATGCCGATGGTTACCCAGCGGCAGTCGACGCCGTCGAGTCCCTCAGCAAACTACCCGCCGACACGATTCCTCAAATCCTGGAAGCGGTCGACGATCACAAGCCAGTCGCGGCAAATTGGCTGCGAGGTGCTGTCGAAGCGATTGCCGATCATGGTCGTCGGTCTGGCAAGCCGATCAACAACGAAACGCTGATCGCCTTCATCGCCGAGACCGAGCACTCGGCCAAAGCACGCACCATTGCTTACTCGCTGCTGAAAGATCAAGACGAAGCCGCGGCGACCGATCTGATTCCGACTTTCGAGAACGACGCTTCGCTTGAACTCCGCTTGCTGGCCGTTCAGAAGCTGATTGATGACGCCGCCGCCAAGGTCGCAGACGATCAGAAGGAAGCCGCGATCGCGACCTATCGACAGGCCCTGACCGCGACTCGCAACGCATCCCAAGCCACCGCCATCGCCGATGCCTTGAAGAAGCTGGACGTTGATGTCGATACGACCGAGCACTTTGGCTTTCTGAAGTCTTGGCACGTGATGGCAGCGTTTGAGTACGACAAGGGCAACGGTTTCGACACAGCTTATCCACCGGAAGAAGCGATCGATCTGGAAGCGACTTACCCTGGCAAGCTGGTCGAAGAAATCCCAGGCCCAGCCAAATGGCTGCCGCTGGAGGTCCCCGCTGGCGAGAAGCGGGTCGACTTCAACAAAGCGTTCGCACCGGTCAAGGAAGTGGTCGGCTATGCGGTCACCACCTTCGATAGCCCAACCGAGCAACAGGTCGAACTTCGCTGGGGTTCCCCGAATGCGACCAAGGTCTGGCTGAATGGCAAGTTGATTGCCTCGAACAAGGTGTATCATGCCGGCGACAACTTCGATCAATACATGGCCCCGGCCAAGCTGAAGGCGGGCGAAAACACCATTCTGGTGAAGCTCGTTCAGAACGAACAAACGCAGTCGTGGACCAACGTCTGGCAGTTTGATCTGCGCGTCTGCGATTCGCTCGGCACCGCCATCCGCGACGCCAAACCATAAACCAATCTCACGCGAAAGAATGAACGATGCGTACCCTGCTCTGCCTGCTTTGCCTTGGCCTGGTTGCCACTGTCGCGCGTGCTGACTGGAAACAATTTCGCGGTGACGATACCACCGGCGCGGTTGATAAGTGCCCCGTCCCGGATAAATGGTCGATCGATGGCGAAAACATTGCCTGGTCGGTCGAACTTCCAGGCCGCGGTCCTTCGAGCCCCATCCTTGTGGGCGATAAGGTTATTCTGACAACCGCCGACGGCGCGGACCTGCAGCGGCTGCATGTGCTGTGCTATTCGACCACCGACGGAACGCTGCTTTGGCATCGCAACTTCTGGGCAACCGGTCGCACGTTTTGCCATCCGCAAACCACGCCTGCTGCCCCCACGCCGGTTAGCAACGGCAAGTCGGTCTATGCCTTCTTCGGGTCGAGCGACCTGGTCTGCCTTGATCTCGACGGCAACTTGAAATGGTACCGAGGGCTGGGGCACGAGCATCCCAAGGCAGGCAACGACGTCGGCATGGCCAGCTCGCCGATCGTGGTTGACGATACGGTGATCGTGCAGATCGAAAACCAGGGCGATTCGTTCGCCGCCGGGATCAACGCCGAGAATGGTCAGACCCGTTGGTTCCTACCAAGAGCCGAACGAGCCAACTGGGCTTCCCCGATTTCGTTGAGTGTCGCTCAGCCTGATGGCCAGCATGTGGCGCTGCTGCAAAGTGGCGACGGCATCACGGCCGTTTCGGCGAAGGAAGGCGAAGTGCTGTGGGAACTGGGGGGTGGTGCGTCGACGATCTCGACTTCGCTGACCACCGACAATCGAGCCTTCATCGTGTCGAACGGCCTGACGGTTCTGAATATCGAAGATCCGAGTCAGAAGCCAGAGATCGTCTGGGAAGCCAACAAGCTAAACCCATCTTCGATGAGCCCGATTCTGCACCACGGGAAGGTCTATACGATCAACGGCGCTGGCGTGCTGAACTGCGGCGACGCGGCCACCGGCGATCTGGAATGGGCCGTGCGTCTGAAAGGGAAGTTCTGGGCCACGCCGGTAATCGTGGGCGACAAGATGTACGCATTCAATTTCGACGGTCTCGGCATGGTGATCGATCTTTCAGGCAAGAAGGCTCAAATCGTCGAAGAAATCGACATGGGCGAGAACATTCAGGCCACGCCTGCCTTGGGCTCTGACGGCATGTATGTCAAAGGAGAACACCACCTGTGGAAGATCGCCTCCAAGCAGTAAAATGGGGTATCCCATCCATGATCCCTCGTGCTTGAAGTTGCCCTGTGGTAAGCGAAATTGAAATCACGCCGTGCGGTCCGATCTTCGGATCGATCCGTCCTCCTGGTTCGAAAAGCCTGACCAACCGTGCCTTGATTATCGCCGCATTGGCTCAAGGGCGTTCGCTGCTGACCGGGGCGCTCGCCAGTGAAGATACCGAGGTGATGATCGAAAGTCTTCGTGCGATCGGCGTCGCGATCGATGTCGACGATATCAGCCACACGCTGCGTGTCGACGGTAACGGAGGGCAATTCCAAGGCGAGAACACCGAGATGTTCATCGCCAACTCCGGCACCTCGATGCGATTTCTCACGGCGCTGGCAACCCTCGGCCAAGGCACGTTTCGCCTCGATGGCATCGAGCGAATGCGCGAGCGGCCAATTGGCGACTTGATCAAGGCTCTGCAGCAACTAGGTGCCGACATCCAAACCGAAAGCGACAACGGCTGCCCACCGGTATTGGTTCGCGCCCAAGGCCTGCCAGGCGGCAAGGCGACCATCGCCGGGAACATCAGCAGCCAATACCTCAGCGGCCTGCTAATGGCTGCACCGTATGCCCGAAGCGAAGTTCAACTGGAAGTCGACGGCGAACTGGTATCGCAGCCATACGTCCGTATGACGACCCAGATCATGCGCGACTTTGGCGTCACCGTCGAAGAGAACGACTGCCGCCGCTTCGTGATCGCTGGCCAGCAGCAGTATCAGGCCCGGCAATATGCGATCGAACCCGACGCTTCGGCGGCGAGCTACTTCTGGGGCGCGGCCGCAGTCAGCGGCGGCAAAGTATGCGTCGAAGGCCTCACCAAGGATGCCTTGCAAGGGGATGTTGGTTTCGTCGAAGCGCTGCGTCAAATGGGCTGTGAAGTTGAATATGGTAAGGACTCGATCACCGTGACCGGCGGCCAGCTGAAGGGGATCGATATCGACATGGGCGAAATCAGCGATACCGTCCAAACCTTGGCCGCGGTTGCCCTGTTTGCCGAAGGCCCAACCCGAGTAACCGGCGTCGCCCATAACCGCCACAAAGAAACCGACCGCATTGGCGACCTGGCCTGTGAACTTCGAAAGTTGGGCGCAACGGTGGAAGAGCTAGAAGACGGGATGGTGATCACACCGGGGACGCTTCAGCCCGCTCGCATCGAAACGTACAACGACCACCGCATGGCGATGAGCCTCGCCTTGGTGGGCCTGCGTCAGCCGGGAGTCGTCATTACGAATCCGGCGTGCACCAGCAAGACCTATCCACTCTTCTTTGAAGACCTGGCCGCGATCTGCCAGGGAGCTTAGATCCTTCGTCCTAAAGCAGGACGTGGCCACGACAAGAAATGAGAAAAGCCGCCTCAAGGGCGGCTGTTTTCATTTTGGTCGATCCCCGAGTCAATGGAATGAGCCATTGCCGAGGGACCTCGCCGTTTTAATTGGTTCCGAACGTCGCAGGAAAGTGCGACGTGGGCATCCCTTTACCTAAATAGGCATCGGCCCGATGAAGCGCGTCTTCGATCGGATTTACGATCGGAGCAGCCAGAATCGTCGGGTCTTGGGAAGTGAACTTGGCGCCGCAATGTTGGCAGGAAACCTCGAGTCCTAAGTACTCGACCTTCACCTGCAACTTGCGACCGCAAGTCGGACAAGGCTGGACGAAGTAAGTGATTTTGCACACAACGGCATCTCCTACTACCGCGACCAAGAGATAAGCATCACCAGGTGACGACAACCCGGCAACGTTCCCGCAGTATAAGAAATGGGCCTAACAAATCAACCGAAATCCGTGACGAATGCATATCAATACCACGTTATGACTACCGCTAGGGGAATTAATACTAACTTACCCGTTTAATTGAATTTCGTGCTGGCACCCCTGATTAGTACGGTAAATCGAGTCGATATCGCGAGACTTTGCGGTAATGCCGCGATCTGCGGATAAACACACCCCTATGCTAACTTTTGTCCTATCCTTTACTTGTAAGGACTACTTTTTCTGCCATTTCAGGCCTTTACCCCCTGCCTAAATTGTGCAACCGGACTCTGGAACACTTATGCGACCGTCCCCTCGCTACTGCCTGGTACTCACTTGCTTGATGCTGTTGACCAGTGTGGTGTCAGGCGTTTCGCCGGTGCATGCAGATACTCCTTCGCCTGATTTCAGCACGTTGGAGAAGCTGGTCCAGCAGTATTTCCTGCACGCGAGAACTCGATCGACGCCGATCCTGCTCACCCAAAGCAAGGTGCATGACCTGCTGGAAGAGTTGCGTGGGATGCGAATCTATATCCCGGGACGCGGCCAAATTGTTCGCAGCTTCCCGCACGACAAAGAATTCTTCGCACGGTTCGTCCTCAGCGAGCTCAGCCAGGAACCTGCCCGTAGCTATCCCGAAGATCCAACATTTCTGCTTCAGCGTATCGATGCGATGTGCTCTTCGTACGATACGATCCGGCATCTCAATCGAATCGCCGGACGAGGCGAAGCGTTCTCTGAAGACTGGATGGGAACCGACGCGATGTTCCCTCAGATCGAGGATGCCGCCCTAGAAGATATCCTGGACGATCTAGGTGTGCGAAGCGCCGCCGACGCCAAACCGCGACGGCGGAACTATACCATCGATCACTTGCTGGAAGTGCTCAAAACAGCCTACGAGCCAGCGACCCCGCCAGCCACGAAGACCGTCTCACTTGACGCGCTCGGCCGATAGAATCTGCACTGGCTGACGAGGCAGATTGGCGAAACCATCGTTGGTTTCGACTTCCACCTGCGAGATCGCGTCGGCCACTTCCATTCCGTCGATCACTTCGCCAAACACGCAATAGCCGTAGCTACTCGAATCATCATTGCCGATGTGATCGAATGCTTCGTTGTCAGCGCAGTTGATGAAGAACTGACACGTCGAGCTATGAATGAAGTTCGGATCGCGCGACATGGCGATCGTGCCTCGCTTGTTCTTCAGCCCATTGGTTGCTTCGTTCTGGATTTCGCTCCGTACGTCACGTGGGCTCATGTTCGAATCGAACAGACCTCCCAACACCATGCGGTCGGCATGGACGTAGTGGAAGATGGTTCCGTCGTAATGCTTGGTGGCGACGTAGTTGGTCAGAAAGTTATCGACTGTCGCCGGAGCCTTCTTAGCATCCAAACGCAGACGAATCTTGCCCATCGTGGTGGTCAGCACCACCTCCGGAAATTCTTCGCCACGGAAGTCCGACTGCTGAAGTTCGGACATCGACATTTCCGTCGTCATTGTTGGTGAGTCACCGCTCAGCGCGTTGGCACCAGGATCACCAATACTTGCTGCCGGAGGGGTCGCGGCGTCGGAGCCACCACATCCGGTGATCAACAGAATAAAGCCAAAAGCCAACCCAAGCTGGGTTGCCCAAGATAAGTGCGGGGATTTCATCAAGCACGCCTCCTTGCGCTGCGCCTGAAGGTGGATCGAACGGGTCAGGTTCGGGTCGGGAATTGCCGATATTGTCGAGATTTCGCCAAACGATGCAACACGAGTTTCGCCAGCATGGATAGCATCGAAATCTAAATACCAGCATTCACCCCAGGCAATGTAAGGCTGGCTCGCGATGATTACTCGAGCCAGCCAAGATACGCGAAATAGTTGTAGATCCAGGGATGAACCCACGGGTTGAGCGCCGAATAGCTGGCCGACGCCGCACTCAACAGCAGAAGCAAAGCGAATATTCGTTGCCCCCACACAAAGTTCTTCCAGCGGTCGAGGACCGGAATCATCGCGGTTAACCACATAGGGATCAACCAGAAAGCCCAGCGAAAGCCAGACGTCATCCCGCCATAGTTGCGGTCTTTTAACGGTCGGAAAATATAGAACAAAAGACAGACCGCCGTCAGCAAGACAATAAAGATGGCGACCTGGCGGAACGCTCCCTTGTCACCCAGCCACATGCCCAGCCCCAAGATCGAGAGCAGCCAGACCGGCGTCAGCGACAACACGCCATGGTGCCCGATCAGCACATGGAATGCGTACAGCGGGATCGAAGCTTCGCCTTTGTCGACTCCCTGCTTCACGCCTGGTTTCCAGTAACTGGTGTCGTAGTCGTACCAGTTGTCCCAGTCGCGAAGCTCGATGGCATCCTCGGTTCGCTGCAAGGCGTAGCGTCGATCGATCCCGCGATCGAGCAGCACCCAGCGGGAACCTGTTTCACGGGTGATTACCTCGGCCTGGTCGCTAAGCTGGACGTCGTGTTCGGCCAGAATATCGTTCACTTCCGCCGGCACTTCGTTCTTATCAAACGCGCCGTGCATCTTCTCTTCGACCGCTCCCAATACCGGACCGTCGGCCCGATGAGCATAAGGGGGACGCCACGATTGATGGGCAATGTAGTTGGAACCGACCGAAAGAACCAGCACGATCACCGCGGCCGGCAGCCCGCACAAAAGCGTTGGAATGGGGCGACGGATTAGCATCGCCAGCCCGAGGAATGCCAGGAAGCTGAAGGCAGGCAAATCGTTCACCGCCGCCGAAGCCGCAAAGAAGCCAGCCCCGAGCAGATAGCGAGCCTCGCTTCGCCCATCGCACCAGACGCGCAGGCCGCAGTACAATGCGATCGCCACGCTGGTTGCCGCCACCAGGTGATTATTGATCGTCACGGCATAGGTCGTCAGAAACGTTCCAAAGGCGACCGTCGCCACGATTCCGATCCGGGCAAAGTCGGATCGGGCATAGCGTTCGACAATTAAAATCGTCGGCCATAGAAGTCCCAGAAGCAGCAGCCCGTTGGTAACGATCAGAATGATTCGTCCCACGTAATAAGGATGCTCCGAGATCTCGATTCCAACCGTGTTTTTAATCAGCCAATATTCGCCTGCCAACACGCAGGCCATCAGTGGAGGCTTGCTGCTGTAGTAGTGATACCGGCCATCGGGACCGAGGTGATACACCTTGTCAATCGAATCCCAGTATCGGTCCTGAATCACTTCGTCGATGGCGAAGGTCTGATGATCGACCAACGAGCGCACCGTCGCCCAGCGACTTCGATCGTTCGCACTTAAGAACGGATGACGATTGTGATTGGCCGTGACGGCGTAGATCCGCCCGATCGCTCCGCCGAGACATATCGCCAACAGCAACCAATAAACGGCCCATCGCAAGCGATCGGCATCGGTCATCTGGTCGTCTCGCTTCCGAGAAACTCTAGTTGGTTTCATCGCGCGAGCCCACCTTCTGCGAAACGAAGTACGACTTTGTTTGTGGAGCCATCGCCGAACGAATAATCTCGGCCAGCAAGCCGACCGTGACAAACTGCGTGCCGAGCAGTAGCGAGACGATTGAGTAATAGAACACCGCGCGCTTGTGCAGTTCAATCGGTTCTTCAACGCCGATCAACCGATCGATCACCCACCAGCCTGAAAGCCCGAACAAGCCGACAAAGCCAAGGGCGAAGAACAAAAGGCCAATCCCCCCAAGCAAATGCTGCGGCCGCTGACCATAACCGGTGATGAACGCCACCGTCGTCAGGTCGAGGAAGCCTTTCAGGAATCGTCGTACGCCATACTTGGAATGCCCAAACTGGCGTGCCCGGTGATTGATGACGATCTCGCCCACCTTCCAGCCGTGGGCCGCTGCCAGGACCGGGACGAACCGGTGGAGCTCGCCATACAGACGCACTTCGTTGAAGATCTCGCCGCGATAACACTTCATACCGCAGTTGTGGTCATGCAGCGTCACGCCGGTCAGCGTACTGACCATCCAGTTGAACACGCGTGACGGACCGACCTTGTGCCATGGATCGTGACGCACTTTCTTCCAGCCGCTGACGACATCGTTACCGGCGTCAAGTTGTTCGAGGAACCTTGGAATCTCGTTGGGGTCGTCCTGCAGGTCGGCGTCCATCGTGATGATGACGTCGCCGGTTGCTTCCTGGAAACCAGCATCCAGCGCGGCGGCTTTGCCAAAGTTCCGGCGGAACTTGAGCCCACGAATCCGCGAGTCCTTTTCGGTCAGCCGGGTGATGACCTGCCACGAATCATCCTTCGAACCGTCGTCGATAAACAGAATCTCGACATCATAGTTGTTCGCTGTCACGACCGCGCAGATCTCTTCGTGCAGCTTGTCGAGACTTTCGTCTTCGTTATAGACCGGGATCACTAAAGACAGCTTCATGGGCTCTTACTCTTCCAAGCATATTCGTTATGCAGGACGTTGGGCGGGATCGGTGTTGGGGCTCTCTTCCGAGGGGGAAGGCTCGCCGAGGGAGCCATCGGTTTGAGGTGCCCGGGCGGGAATAGCATATAGGATAGTCGCCAGAGCCACTTCCGCCAAAAGCCACGATACTCGCAACAAGACGGCCGAAACGACCGCGACCACTGGCCCGAATACCGGAGCCATCATTTCCATGATGACATACTCGCGAACCCCCATCCCGCCAGGAATCGGGGTCACGAAACCAACCACCATCGCCAAACAAACCGTGGCAGCCAGTAGCGGGAACATCGTCAGTCCGCCAGCCATATGGACATCGGCATCGGGAATACTGGCCATCGTTGCGAACAGACTGCCCCCCAGCAGCGTCCACCCAATGACATTCGCGCACCAGCCCCAGGCCATCACGCGGTAGTTCAGACCGGCCAGGTTCTGCTCGATCTCAGGGTTGATCTTCGAGACCTTCAGAAGCAGCACGATTCTGCGAAAGACCGGCGGCAACGTCACGAACCCAGCAGCCAGGCCAATTCCAACGGCAATCAGTAGTAATAGATGATGATGGGAGAACCAAATGGCGATCAGAGCCGCAGCGTAAACGGCCCCGACCGAAACCATGGTCAGCGTTTCTGCAAAGACGGCGGTTGCTACGACGGAGCGCTGCAGGCCGGTTCCTTGCACAAGTGAAGTTCGCAACACCACGACCAGTGCCTTGCCGGGCACATACTTACCGAGATGCCCAATGAAGAAGGCCCGAATCGCACTCCAGAACGTGGGGTGCTGCTTCATGGCGGTCATCAAGCGGTACCAGAAGATCCCCATCGGCAACGAGCCCAACAGGTACAACAGACCTGCGGCGATCACCCAATGCCAGCGAAGTTGGCCAAAAGAAAAATTATTTTGGTGAACTTGATCGATTGCTTTTTGGATATTCTGCCAAACGCCCCAGACTACCAAAGCCACCACAATCAACTGAACCGCAGTCATCGCGCGCGACTTCCACAGCTTCGCTTTGCTCACTGGGCGATCATCCGGGCAATCTGGGCTTAATGGAGAATCCAACGAAGGTGCTTCTAGCGGTGTGACAGCTTATGTGGATAACTTGGCGATGGTAGTCTATCGCAAAGCCGCTGCGAACCCCAAGGGGCATCATGCCGTAATGCTTTACCGATACCGAGATAGGGAATTCTCCTCGCGGCGGTGCTGGCGACAAGAATGCTGGCAAATGTCGCTTTCCTGTTTCCAGGATAATAGTTAGGATTAGCGGCACAAGTTGCATGATGCACGTGCTGTGCGAGGAGTATGAGACTGTGTACGCCGCCTGCTTAATCATTACGTCCGCCGTTCTCGGGGTTGATTTCGGCTATCAAACGACCGATCAGGGACAACTCGAATGTGTTGTTCAGATCGAGCCGGAAGCTCTGGAACGCCTGAAAGCTGGCGAAGCTATCCAGGTTGGGATCCCTCCGCAAATTGACCGGATTGAGGTCTTTCGGATCCAAGTTGGTTCCGATTCTTTGAACTTGCCGGTCACCTATGAAAAGCCGGTCAGCGATCGCGCGAACGATGTCGGTCTTATCCCGACCGAGGCGCCTAAGTTAACTTCTCCGCCGGAAGTCGCCTCGGAAGCGGATATCAAACCGTCGCTGGGTGACGAGTTAGCACAGTATATCCCGCGGTCGACCAACGAACTTCCTTACGGGGCCACGCAGCCAGCGACTGGTGCTTCCTCGCATAACACCACCAACCCCGGATCGACCACGGCCACCAACTTGCCGCCAATTCCTGGCGCCGACGAACGGTACGGCAATACGGCCAGCAACGGTTCGCGTTTCTCGGTTCCGAACACGCCTGGCAGTCCTTACAACGCCGTTCAAACCAGCGGCACTACTCCGATCACGCCAACCGCCGGCACGAGCACCACACCTGGGAGCACGCCCACCAGCGGTAATCAGTACAGCACCACTGGCTCGCCAACCGGCGGAGCAGCGAACAACAGTGCCGCAGTCAACGGCACAGAAAATCGCTGGAACACTTCCTCCGGCACCAACACGGGCAGCACGGCCGGAACGCCAACACAAACTGGCGGCACGACCGCTGGAACAACTGGAGCGACCAATCCTTATCGCTTCAACAATCAGACAACAACCGGCTCGAACAACAACAGCGGCGTCGTCTCGCCATCCGACTCTTGGGTAGGCCAGTCAGGTTCTGGCACTGGCAACTCTACCAACACCGGTGGCACGCAGAACGGAACCAACAACGGCAACATGGCTCCACCGCTGAACAACTCGACGGGTGGATACAACTATGGCACCGGTTCTCAGCAACAACCTCAGCAGCCGAACAATAACAACAACACAACTCCGAACAACGGCGTGCCGAACTTCGATAACTCGTGGTTGACCGGCGCGTTCGGCAACAACAATCAGCAGAACGGCGGCACCACGGCTCCTTACAGCCCACTGCCAAATACCAATCAGCAGCAACAAGGCAACGGCCAAGTGGGCCAGCAGCCACCGTACGGGCAGCAGTACCCGAACAACAACTACAACAACCAGCAACAGATGCCGCCTCAGCAGCAGTATGGCCCTTATCCCAATAACAACTACGCCAACCAGGTACCTTACAACCAGTACGGCAATCAGCCGAATTATGGCTACAACGTACCGGCTTCGTACCAGCAGCCTTACATGCAGCCACCCGTTCAACAAGTAGCTTCGCTTCCTCCGCCTGCCTCGTCGCCAACTCAGACGACCGGCACCACGACTGGCGATGCCAAGGAAACCGAAAAAGAAATCGTCTACGAGAAGGTTACCGAGCTACCTACGTGGTGGCCACTGCTTGCCTTCGGTGCGTTGATTTCGTTCGGTGCGAACTTCTACATGTTCACCACCTCGCAAGAGTTCCGCCGCAAGTACCAAGACTTGCTGGAAGACGTCCGCGACCTGCGAACGCTGTCGAACGATTAAGCGAAACGAGATTAAGCCAAAGGCCATCCCGGTCGTTACCAGGATGGCCTTTTTTCGTTTCGAAGCAAAGCCCCGGCCAGGCCCCCTCTGAGACGGCTGCCAAATCAATCTCGATCCGAGACCGATTCACTTTTCCTCAACCGCAGGGATCGTTTTCAACAGCTCCCATTTGCCATCTTCGCTGTAATAGATGGCGATCCCTTTTTCCGTCACGACATACATCTCGACGTTATCACGTTTGAAGAAGGGTTCCATGGAGCCGTCACGGGTGATCACCGCTTTGATCTTACCTTGAATCTTGATCGGCTCTTCAATCACGTGCCCATGCTGGGGTTCCACGTCGGGCAGTTCCACCTCCAGCCCGGGAACCACTGTCGAGTCTCTCCAAGAGGCCTCGATCGCCTTGGCCGTTTGCACAAAGCAACCCAGATGATAGAACTCGCTGAACTTCTGCGTTTCTTTCACCCAGTCTTCGTTGTATCGTAGCCCTAAATGGAATCTCGGGCCCTCGATCTCGAAGTCGTCACGCACCAGGAACAGGTGCAATCCATTGATCTCCTTCTGCAAAACGCCGTCTTCCCCGGGAACTTCCTGGACCTCGCGGAAATTGAATTCTCGAATTCGGTCGTAAGCCTATTTCAGGTTCGCCACGAACGCCTTATTCAGCCCGGCAACTTCCGCACGGCGATAGCCAGCATATCCGCAGAACACAAATGGATAGGTATCCTGCAGAGAGTAATCAACCACATAGGGTGCCGACTGCTCCTCAAGGTTTTTGAGCATCTCCGCCGTCAGCGTGACGTGAAAGAAAGCATCGCCAGGCAAAAAGTAACTATTGGTGGCCATCGCCGGCGTCGTCATCCACAGCAAGGCGAGCAGTCCAAAGGCTAGACGAATCATCGCTGGCTACCTTTTCTACGGTGCACAATGGAAGTGAGGGGAGAGTTGAATTTTCAAATGAAAGCACGATTCAAGACGACCTGTTTTTACAGCTCCCAGTATCGCAGCGTTTTTTTCGCGGCCTCTTGAACGAACCGAACCCGCTCTTCTTGCTGTTGGCCGTCGATGGTCCGAACTTGAATCGATTCGCTGGGGTCGTTCAGCAAAGAGCGGACACGCTGGATGTTCTCGTCCGTCTTGAAGTATCGCAGTGCAGCAGCTCCATCAGCACGCTGCCGGGCGTTGCCGGTCACCCACCACTGGGCAAGTTGTTCCAGCTGCGAATCGACCGGCAAGTTGAGACGGACATGGCCTCCGGTCCGATAGTATTTCGCCCACTGGGTATCGGCGACAACATCCTCAGGAACCACCACCCGAAATGCTTGTCGCCGAACAATTCCGACGGAATCCTGGGCAATTTCACGCACAGTGGTGATCAATTCGGCAGGGCTGCGAATCACTTGCAGGTCAGCGGTTAACACCTCAACCGGCTGTTTCTCTCCAATGGGAATTGCCACCTGAGACTGCCCCTTCCCTCCATCAATCACCAAAACCGAAGTTCCTTCGGCATGCGACTTCAAGAGCGACTCGGCCAGATACATTGCCGGCAATTGTCGAGATGCCTGGAAGGGGCCTTTGATCGACTCGTCGACCTGGAAAACCAATTTCCCCCAGCCACTGCGGGAAGGGTCGGGGTGGATATTGGAGATCGTGGCAAGATAAATCAGGCGAGCGTCACTTACTTGCAGTTCCAGACTATCAACCTGGGCCGTCAGCGGCTGGGCCTCTGCGGAGGAAGCTGTTAGCACTCCCCAAACAGCAGCGGCTAGAACGACAAGGGAACGAACACGCATGATTTTTTCCTGGGAACATCGCGAATTCGTTTTCAAGATAAGAAGAACTTTCCATGTCGTCAATTTTTAGGATGGCCCAAGGCCAAGTTCTGGCCTCGCCCTATTCGATCCAGGCATGGAATTCACTGAACACAACGCTCCCTTCAGTCTCCGCTTCCGTGATACACGCTTGGGCATCTTCGTCGTCAGGGAACTCCCAATCGAATTCGTCGATCGCGACACACCATCGCACGGCAACCAGTTCGAGGCGTTGTTCCTTCAACGCTTCCTTCACTCGGACAATCGCCGTTTCAACGTCGAATTCCCGCACATAGCAGCGAACGGCAGCCCCCTTTGTCTCTCCGTCATCGAGTAACGAACCCTTGCCGGGGCGCAGCTCGAGAAGCAAGCAAAACATATCGTCGCTGGAACTGATCATAAGAACTCTGACTCTGCGAGTGGGATCGAGATTTCGCTGGGGCCAGCTTCAAGCGCCGATCTTCGCTGAACGAAATTTCCATAAAGAAGGCCATCCAGGATTACCCCTTGGATGGCCTAACTAAAGATTCGTACGTTCCAAGGCTTGCTTAGAACGGCGCTTCGTCGCTCGACGATTCCGCAGGCTCAGCCGCCTTCTTTTTGGTGGCTTTCTTGGTGGCTGCTTTTTTCGTCGTGGTCTTTTTGGCCGTCTTCTTCGTAGCGGTCTTTTTCTTGGCCGCTTTCTTTTTGGTGGTCTTCGTGGTCGTCGATTTCTTGGCGGTCTTTTTCTTCGCCTTCTTCTTGGTGCCACCCTTAGCGGCCCGATCGGCGAGAAGTGCCAGAGCGACTTCCATAGTCAGTTCGTCAGGCGAAGCCCCCTTCGGCAGCGAAGCGTTCGTCTCGCCGTCGGTCACGTACGGACCGTAGCGGCCGTCCATGATCTTGATCACTTCTTCGGTGACCGGCGACTTGTCGAGCGTCTTGAGCGGCTCTTTCGGAGCACCACGGCGACCGCGTGTCTTTGGCTGGGCCAGCAGTTCCAGCGACTTCTCCATATCGATATCGATGGGCGAAATCTCGGCTGGCAGCGAACGGGTCTCGTCGTTCCACTTGATGTACGGCCCAAAGCGACCGTTGTAAGCAACGATCGGCTTCTTATCTTCTGGATGCACGCCAACTTCGCGTGGCAACGAAAGCAGCTTGATTGCCGTTTCGAGATTCACATCGCCGGCATTCATCCCCTTCATCAGGGAAGCATTCTTCGGCTTCTCGTCATCGTCGGACGCCCCCATCTGGACGTACGGTCCGAAACGGCCCGTCTTCAGATAGATTGGCTTGCCTGTTTCTGGATGCTCGCCGAGCGGTTCTTCCCCCTTTTCGGCCTGCTCCAGCAGGTCCATTGCCTTCGGCAAATCGATTTCGTCGGGCGGAAGTTCATCCGGAATCGAACCACGGCGTTCGCCTTGTTCCACGTAGGGTCCATAGCGACCGACACGCACGAAGACTTCTTCGCGATGCTCGCCTTCTTCCGGGGTTCCGAGCGGAATCGAGTTCACGCTGCGGGCATCGACGTCTTTAATGCGTTCTTCGACGACCTGTTTCAGGCCCGAATCTTCCACGCCGAAGTAGAACTTGCTCAGGTAATCGCTGGCGTCTGCTTCGCCGCGGCTGATGCTGTCGAGGTCGTCTTCCATCTTTGCGGTGAAGTCGTAGTCGACCAGCTTCGACAAGTGAGCTTCCAGCAAGCCCACCACGGCAAACGATGTCCAAGTCGGAACGAGTGCGTTCCCCTTCTTGAAGACGTATTCGCGTCGCAGAATCGTATCGATAATCGAGGCGTATGTACTTGGACGACCGATGCCCATTTCTTCCAGGCTGCGGGTCAGCGATGCTTCGCTGAACCGGGCAGGTGGCTGCGTGGTATGGCTCTTCGGGTCGAACTCTTTCTGCTGAACACCCTGCCCGACGGTCACGGCTGGCAGCAGCGTTTCACGGTCGGCCAGTTCGGCCTGGGGATCGTCTGAACCTTCGACGTATGCACGCAAGAATCCGGGGAAGTCGATCGTCTTGCCACTGACATAGAAGACCGCGTTTCCACCTTTGATATTGATCGAGATCCGGTGACCGCGAGCATCTTCCATCTGGCAGGCGATCGTTCGCTTCCAGATCAGCTCGAACAGCTTGAACTGCTCGTCGCTCAATTCTTTTCGCAGCGATTCTGGTTTGCGGAACTCGTCGCCAGCAGGACGAATCGCTTCGTGAGCTTCCTGCGCGTTTTTAACCTTCGAGGCGTAAACGCGTGGCTTCTCTGGCAGGTATTCCTTGCCGTACTCACTTTCGACCAGCTTACGCGAAGCATCGATCGCGACTTGAGCCAGGTTGGTCGAGTCGGTACGCATGTAAGTGATGTAACCGTTTTCGTACAGGCTCTGAGCGACCTGCATTGTTCGCCGGGCGGTGAACCCGAGCTTACGGTTAGCTTCCTGCTGCAGCGTACTGGTCGTGAACGGTGCGGCTGGCTTGCTGGTATACGGCTTGTTCTCGAGGTTACCCACCGAGAAGTCGGCGTTACGAATTCGCTCGAGCAGGTCGTTCGCGCCCGCTTCGTCCAGCAGCAACAGACCTTCTTTATTGACCTTACCGGTCGAAGGATCGAAGTCACGACTGGCTGGAACGCGCTTGCCATCCGCTTCGATCAGGGTCGCATCGAAGGTCTGGCCGTTGGTTTCAAAGGTGGCGACCAGGTCCCAATAGGTGGCCGAGTGGAACGCCATCCGTTCGCGTTCGCGCTGGACAATCAATCGGACCGCGACACTCTGCACGCGGCCGGCCGACAGTTTCGGCTTGATCTTTCGCCACAGCAGCGGCGAAACTTCGTAACCGTAGAGGCGGTCGAGGATTCGACGCGTTTCCTGGGCGCGAACCAGTCCATCGTCGATGGCCCGTGGATGTTCGAGCGCCCCTTTAATGGCGGACTCTGTAATTTCGTGAAACACGAGCCGATGGACTGGGACTTTCGGCTTCAATATTTCTTGCAGGTGCCAGCTGATCGCTTCCCCTTCGCGGTCTTCGTCCGTCGCGAGGTAAAGTTCGTCCGACTCCTTCAATAGCTTCTTAAGCTTGGTGACCTGCTGTTTTTTGTCGCTGGGGATGATGTAGACCGGATCGAACCGATCGTTGACGTTCACCCCCAGGTAGGCCCAGTCTTGGTCCTTGTACTCCTGCGGGATCTCTTTCGCACCCTGCGGCAAGTCACGTACGTGACCGATCGATGCTTCGACAAGGTAGTTCTTGCCCAGAAACTTCGAGATCGTGCGAGCCTTAGCCGGTGATTCGACAATCACCAACGCCTTCTTGCTGTTACCCGATTCCGCCATGAATGATCCAATTCAATCTACTGTTGCGATTCCGCCGTTGGAGTTTTGCCCGTGGCAAAGGAGACGAGGTTACCAGGCCGTAGTTTTCTTATCCGTCGTCGGAGGCCTCTGAATTTAACGCATCGCCATAAGGTTTCCGCCTGCGGAAAAATCGTTGCCGCCGGCAGCTAATTTTTGAAATCTTGACTTGGCTATCAAAAATCGATGAAGCTTTCGCAAGTCTCGCAAATTTTGCCGCAATCTGCCCTAAAGGATGGCCGCTGCTGCGTTTGCGGGTGTTGATTGGGATTGTACAAACCACGAATGCCCCTACAATCGTTGAAATTGTGCATCCCCCGCCCAGCATCAATAGTGCCACTTGAATCAATATGTCAAGGGGGCGGGACATTTTAACAACCCACCGGCGGTTCCATTTTTCGATAGGCGACAATGGCCACTCCGTTCAAAGTCTTCCGCGATAACCAGAAAATCTTGATGGTTGTTTTTGGCGCCCTGTTGATGGTCGCCTTCATTATTCTGCCGCCAGTTCTGCAGTATGGATTCCAGACCCAGACGGTTGATAACGAACGCGGCAATATCGTGGTGGAAGTCGACGAGGAAAATTTGTACCGCGTCGACGTCGACAACTTGCGCGATAAGTACAACCTGGTGGCTCGCGTCATGGCCGAAGCCATTGGCCAGTCGCTGATCCTGAAGGGTTCGCCGCAGCCGCCGATGCCACCGATTCCAGGTTTGGCCATTCGCCCCGCAACAGCTCAAACCCCTAGCCTACCTGAATTCCGCCCGGTCGGTGCCGAAGAAGCGGTCCTTTATTATGCCTGGGTCAAAAAGGCCGATGAAATCGGACTGGTCGTCGACGACGCTTCGGTTCGTGAATTCATGCGAGAGACGGCTGGTGGACAGCTTAGCGACTACGACTACAACGCCATCCTGATGACTGTCACCGGTGGCGAACGCAGTGGAATCACTTACGACCATTTCTTTGAAATGCTGCGTGGCGTGCTGATGGCCCAGAAGCTTCAGGCTCTGGTCTTCCGTGACGGCCGCGTGGTCACCCCGGGTACTGCCTGGGTTGCTTACCGCAACTTGAATCGTTCGCTCTCGACCGAGATGTTCCCCGTCTCGGCTAGCGAATTCATGAGCAAGGTGGGTGAGCCGACCAGTGCTCAGATCACCGAAATGTTTGAGAAGTTCAAGCACCAGCCAGCCAATCCAGCCATGAACCAGACTGGCTTCATGCAGATGGACAAGATCGCCTTGGCTTACATCAAGGGTGACATCAACGACTTCCTGGATGCCGCCAAGACCGAGATCACCGACGCGGAAATCGCGGCTCATTACGAAGCCAATAAAGATTCTTACCGCAAGCCACAATTGCCTTCGGCAGAGCCGGAAACTCCAGCCAATACCGAAGAGAAACCGGCTGAAGAAACGCCAGCGGAAGAATCGAAGCCTGCCGGCGAAGAACCCGCTCCGATGGAAACACCGGAAGCTCCGGCAGAAGAAATGAAGAAGGAAGAGGCACCGGCTGAACCGACCAAGACCGAAGAGGAAGCCAAGCCAGCCGATGATGCCAAGCCGATGGAAGAGCCAAAGCAGGAACCTGCCGCGGAAGAGAAGCCGGCGGAAGAACCAAAAACCGAAGAGCCCAAGTCGGAAGAATCGAAGCCAGAAGAAGCCAAGGCGGAAGATTCGTCGATGACCGCTCGCGACGGTGGCGTGCAGTTGGTCAGCTTCCTGCAGGAAGAAGGCGAAGAACCTGCCAAGACCGAAGAAGCACCTGCCGAAGAAAAGCCAGCGGAAACCCCAGCTGCGGAAACTCCAGCCACCGAAGCACCGATGGAAAACGAGGCTCCTGCCACGGACGCTCCAACGGAAGAAGCTCCGGTTGAGTACAAGCCACTGGCCGAAGTTCAAGATCAGATCCGTACCCGTCTCGCCCAACCTAAAGCTCAAGCGAAGATGCAGGCCGCCTTGGCGGAAATTCGTCACGAGTTGCAAGGCAAGTACGAAGATCACCGTAGCCAAGAGAACGCCGACGACACCAAGTCGCCTTACGACTCGGATAACCTCGAGAAGCTTGCCAAGCACCTGGGTCTTTCGTTCGGTGCCATGCCACTGTCCGATTACTTTGAAGCTTCGCAGACCGCCTTTGCCCAAGACGCGATTCACTTCGACTTCGTCTTCGAGCCAACCGGTCCTCGTACGCTGAATCGCTCGCTCGTTGCCGAAGCTTTCGAGTCGAACAACCCAATGTTCCAGCCACGTGCGTTCCCTGGCGATTCGCAGACTCGCCGCTTCAGCGAACCGGAAGTCCAGTACCTTTACTGGAAGACCGACGCCAAGCAGGGCTATGCTCCGAACCTGGAAGACGTCAAAGACCTGGTGATTAAAGCCTGGAAAGAACAGGAAGCTGCCAAGCTGGCCAAGGAACATGCCGAGAAGCTGGCCGAGCAGATCAAGACCAAGGAAGAACTGGCCAAGGCTGCCACCGAAGCAGGTGCCACGGTGATCGTCGCCGAAAATATCACCTACTTCAATCAGCTCTCGGGCAACCAGAACCTGTCGCTGGGCACCATCCCTGGCGTGGAAGACGTGGCTCAGACCACCATGGAGGCCTTGTTCAGCACGCCAGTCGGTTCGACCACGGTTGCTCCGAACTCGAAGGACAACGTTTACTACGTCGCCCTGATCACCGGCGAAGGCGAAACCAACGAACAGCTTCGCGACAACCTGATGGCCGCCATCCAGGGCGCGTTGCCAGCCAGCGTTTCAATGTACGCTTCGCAGGAAGAAAACATGGTCACCCGAGCGATCCTGCTCGACTTCTTCGATCCAACGCGGATCGACTGGAAGATCGACCCAACCGATCTCGACTCGAACTCGTAGTCGACTTCAATTCAAGGAAAGGGCCGGCAGATTTGCCGGCCCTTTTTTGTTTCTTGCCTGGAAACTTGACACGCCTCTTCCGACCGCCTGACAATGTGCCCCACCACTTGTCTTACCTCCTGGCTCCTCCTCGTTCCGTTACGGTCACCACCCATGGCTAAGATCTCCAGCGGCAAGCTCCATCAAGGCTACGACTCCAGCATGGGCTTTGGTATCGCGATCGGAGACATGATCAGTCACATCCGGAGCGACATGCCCTCTATACCCAAATTTAAACGGGCCGACCTGATCACCACCGGTACGCTGCACGCCCTGGCCAAGGTCCTAAAAGGAGAACCGAAGTCGGCTTACATGACGAAGCTTTACAAGCCGGAAGTCGAAGAATGGCAAGCGACGCTGAATGCCTGGTTTAAACAGGTACGCTCGAAGTACACGCCGGAGGCGGCCGAGCAGTTTCAAAAGAACCTCGACGCCGACTTCCAAACGCTGCTGAAGTATGCCAAGGACAAAGACGAACGATACTGGCGAGCCGAGTCGCAAGAGACCTTCCTGAAGATCCGCTTCAAGTCTCACGAAGAGAAGGAAGCCGCCGAAATCGCGGCCGAGCGTTTGCATCCCGTCAAACTAGGACATGCGTTGTCGAAGTATCTCGAGCGATGCATTAGCGATCTGCATGGCGACACGCCGCCGAGCCCCTCCCCTGCCCCGAACGGCGAGCCCTGGGAACCGCTGCGACTCTCGTTGGGTTGGTCGACGGATGAAGAGGACGTCGACAATCATTCCGAGAGTACTCACCTGACGACCGACAGCTTCAGACGCTTCATGATCGATCCGGATGACGATACGGAGATTACGGCGTATGACATCGAGGACGCCGTGATTAATTATCTGAAGAAGCATGAACGAAGCCTGCTGAAGACGTTGGACTTCGACTGCGAGAGTTCTTTGTTCTGCG
This sequence comes from Bremerella cremea, assembly GCF_039541315.1. Lineage (GTDB taxonomy): Bacteria > Planctomycetota > Planctomycetia > Pirellulales > Pirellulaceae > Bremerella > Bremerella cremea. The sequence continues at coordinate 505,742 of NZ_BAABFZ010000005.1, forward strand.
TCGGATCGACGGAGCCATCGTCGCTGGCGACGGTTGCCGAGCTCTTGCTGCGGTTTTCGCGAGATCTCGAGTTATTCGAGAGCTATTGGCAGCCCAAGAAAAAGAAATAGCCGCAAGGCCTGGGAAGCAAGCGAGGCCTGCTTCCCGAAGCAATTTGCGGCTTATCTCTGGGCTCGATTCGATTAGCGAACCGGCTTGATCACCACGGTTGCCATCGGAGGCAAACGGAACTGGATCGAGTTCTCGCGACCGTTCCAACCGATGTTGTCGGATTGGATATCATCGGTATTGATCACGTCGCTACCGGCGTAACGCGAGTTGTCCGAGTTGAAGATTTCGCGGTAGGCACCGGCAACTGGCACACCCATGCGGTAATCGTCCCGCGAGCTTGGGGTGAAGTTGCAGACCACAGCGACGAAGTCTTCTGGGTTCTTACCCTTACGGATGTAGCTGATCACGCTGTTTTCCCAGTCGTTGCATTCGATCCACTCGAAGCCACTGTCGTCGAAGTCCACTTCGTGCAGGGCGGGCTCGTGAACCAGCATCGCGTTGAGGTCCGAGATCAACTTCTGGATACCCTGGTGCGATTCCCATTCCAGCAGATCCCACTGCAGGCCTGCTTCCAGGTTCCACTCGTTCCACTGGCCGATTTCGTCACCCATGAAGATCAACTTCTTGCCAGGGTGCGTCCACATGTACGAGTACAACAATCGCAAGTTCGCGAATCGCTGCCACATGTCGCCAGGCATCTGATCCAGCAGCGAGCCCTTGCCGTGCACCACTTCGTCGTGCGAAAGCGGCAGCACGAAGTTTTCAGTGAACGCGTAGATCAAGCTGAAGGTCAGTTCACCATGGTGATGCTTGCGATAGAGCGGGTCTTTTCGCATGAATCGCAGCGTGTCGTTCATCCAGCCCATGTTCCATTTCAGGCTGAAGCCGAGACCGCCGTCAAAGGTCGGACGCGAAACGCCACCCCAGGCAGTCGATTCCTCGGCGATCGTCATCACGCCAGGATGCTGCAGGTGGGACTGTTCGTTGAATTCTTTCAGGAACGAGATCGCGTCGAGGTTTTCGCGACCACCGAATTCGTTCGGAATCCATTGATCATGTTCGCGGCTGTAGTCGAGGTACAGCATCGAAGCGACTGCGTCGACTCGCAGGCCATCGATGTGGTACTTGTCGAACAGGAACAGGGCGTTCGAGATCAGGAAGTTCCGGACCTCGTTGCGTCCGTAGTTGAAGATCAGCGTGCCCCAGTCTGGGTGTTCGCCACGGCGTGGATCTTCGTGTTCGTACAAAGCCGTACCGTCGAAGCGACGCAGGCCGTGATCGTCTTTCGGGAAGTGAGCCGGCACCCAGTCGAGAATCACCGACAGACCATGCTGGTGGCAGTAATCGACGAAGTACATGAAGTCTTCTGGCGTTCCGTAACGGCTGGTCACGGCGAAGTAACCGACCGTCTGGTAGCCCCAGCTACCGGTGAACGGATGCTCGGAGATTGGCATCAATTCGATGTGGGTGTGGTTCTGCTGCTGGCAGTACTTCACCAGCTCGTGTGCCAGGTAGCGGTAGTTGAACCAGCCATGTTCTTCTTCCGCATTGCGGGCCCAGCTACCGAGGTGGACTTCGTAGACCGACATTGGTTTGGAAAGCTGATCTTCCTGGCCACGCTTGTCCATCCAGACCTGATCGTTCCACTTGTAGGTGTTCAAGTCGGCGACGATCGAAGCGGTGCGCGGTGGCATTTCGGCAGCGAAGCCGTAAGGATCGCACTTGTCGACAGCGCGGTCGGCCTGACGGACACGGTACTTGTACTTTTCGCCAGCGGCCATGTCCGGGATGAACAGCTCCCAGACACCGCTGGTGCCAACACGATTCATCTGGTGGCTGCGGGCATCCCAGTCGTTGAAGTCGCCGACAACCGAGACAGCCTTGGCATTTGGTGCCCAGACGGCGAAGTTCACGCCGCTGACGCCATTCACCGTTCGCAGGTGAGCGCCCAGCTTGTCGTAGGATTGCCAGTGCTTACCTTCACCCAACAGGTGCAGGTCAAAACCGGTGAAGAACGAAGGAAACGCGTAGGGGTCGTGCATGGTTTTCATTTGGCCACTTCCGCCATCGATTCGAAGTTGATACTGGCCCTTTTCCGTAACCCCATCCATGGGACACATGGCTTCAAACAATCCCGCCGGATGAATCATCTTCATCGGCGTGTTTTTCCCGTGTCCCGGATGGAACAGCCAGGCTTGTTCTTTTCCCGGCAGGTAGGCTCGAACCGCCGCGGATTTCATGCCCGAGGCTTCCACTGGGTGCGGACCCAGAAAGCTACTCGGATTGTCGGAACAACCGTCAATAAGATCCGTTATTTTACCCAAACCACCAATTGTATGCACGTCCTGCTCCTTGCCGATGCTGCGGCCTTGCCGGGTTTTCAGTTGGGGGAGATTTTCCGAAATACTGCTCACGAAATCCACTTTCTGTTAGGCACACGCTGCCAGGTCTTCAAGGGATCCGTGATGTTCCACTTCACGCTGTGCTTTCTGCAGTGCGAAGTGGATGTCTTCGCCCATCGAGGCGAATTGAGGCCATGGCTCGGTCCGCCCCGAGTCGGTCAGCGAAGATTCGCTGTACTTGGCCGTCAGGCGGTGAAACTGGCGAGCTTGAGCTACCCGGCCCCACAGGTCGTGGTTCCGTACGGTCGAGCGGCGGCCCATGCGTTCCACCTTGAATCCTTGGTCTTCCCAGGCACGAAGGCCATGCCGAATTCCATTGAGGATGTATCGCGAAGGTGTCAGCAGCAAAACTCGGCTCGGTTCTGGAATCGCTTCCAGACCGCGAACCACTGCCAACAATGCCACCCGATCGCCGAAGTGATTCATCTCGAAGTCGGACTCGGCAATCTCGAATTTGCGGTCAGCTCGACGCAAAACAAACTGCCAACGTCCACCTTCGATGTCGCTTCGCGAGCCGGTGGCGAGGAGATATAGGGGAGTACTCTCTCTCATCGGTTCTCTTCAGGGGGGAAAGAACATTCGTCATAACTGGTCGTTGCCGCACCAAAGTGCTAGCAAAACTGGCTGTCACGCCTTGCTTATCGGCAGCGATAACCTAGCCGCAACACTCTAACCAAACGTTTTTCCTTACCTTTTTTACCTGTCTTGTGAGGCGAGCTCGCATAAACCGACCTGGGCAAGGGAAGTTGCGACTCGAAACTGGTATCAAGGTTTTGCTAAAATCATGCCGACCACTAGCGAAAAGCATGTTGTCGTAATTGCTGGCCAGGCAGTTGCGACGAAACGACCTCCATGCTGAGCGAATCCCCACTCGCCTGGATAGAAGGACCAATCGCCGTGCATGACCAAGAAGTGTTTCAGTGGCTACAGACGAAGATCGCGGCAACGCGTCAGATTCGTCCGGAAGTGGTCCAACTGGATAGCTCGTTGGCGGAGGATCTCGTACCCGATTCCTTTGAATTGATCGAATTGGTGTGCGAGATCGAGAAAAAATTCGGCTTCACCGTCGACTTCGACGAGTTCGCCGGCATCCAATCGGTACGGGATGTCGTGCAGTTCATTCAACAACGCAGCCAAGCCCCCCATTGATTTACCCCAAAGGAGATGAAGCCCTAGATGGCCGCTAAAAATATCTTGATGCTCGTCGGCGACTTCGTGGAAGACTACGAAGTAATGGTTCCTTTTCAGATGCTACTGATGGTTGGACATAACGTTTCGGCTGTCTGCCCCGACAAGAAAGCAGGCGAGAAAGTCGCCACCGCGATTCACGATTTTGAAGGGCATCAAACTTACAGCGAAAAGCCGGGACACAATTTCGGTCTGAACGCGACATTTGATGAAATCGATCCCGCAAACTTCGATGCGTTGGTCATCCCTGGCGGTCGTGCACCGGAGTACCTGAGGCTTAACGAGAAGGTGCTGGACATCGTGCGACACTTCGCCGATGCCGACAAACCAATTGCCGCCATTTGCCATGGTCCCCAGATCCTGGCAGCTGCGGGTGTGCTGAAAGGCAAATCGGTTTGCCCTTACCCAGCCGTTGGCCCGGAAGTCACCATCGGCGGTGGCGAGAACATTCCACCAAGCGATGGCTTCGACAACGCCCATGTCGATGGCAAGCTGGTCACTGGCCCTGCGTGGCCGGCCCACCCAGCTTGGATCCGATCGTTCCTGGAAGTGCTGGGAACCAAAATCGAACCGTAAGCTCGGCGATTCGATTACAGACGAACGCCCGATCGGGCTGCTTTCCTTCCCCTCTGGCATCTCAGCCAGAGGGATGCGGCGAACTCTCTTCTCGACGCACCATTCAGGCATGCTCTCTTAACCGATTTCGAGAGCTCCTCGGTCGATAATTCCCCACGTTCGGCGATGCACGCACAAATCTGCAGATTCACACTGCACTACCTTCAGGGGATGCATCTCTCTCTAAATAATCCCTTAGCGTGGGGGAACTGCCCCTTGAAAAAACTAATTTCACTTTATAATTGTTTCACTACTCAAATTGAGCCGTCTAAGGCCAGCTTACTCCTCGATGCGTGAAGTGCGGAATGGGCAATTCTTCGCGCGACGACCTTTTCACCTGCAAGAGTCTTGGGATTGTTCGGCCAATGGGCTGAAGTGCGGCATCCCAGGGGAACTATTTGTTCTTTTCATTGTGAGTCGCCTATGCATTGTTTCATCTCATCGCGTTCGATCTCTGCTTTGGTTTGCCTTGCCGCAATTGCCATGGTTGGCTGTTCGGGCAAATCCAAAGGGCCGGAAGTTTCTGGAACGGTTCAGTTCGACGGGAAGCCTCTTTCTCAAGGCTTGATCCACTTCGAACCAGAAGGTTCCCAGGGACGAAGTGCCGCTCGTGTGATTACCGACGGCAAGTATGCGTTCCCACCGGGCGACAATCTGACGCCAGGCACCTACAAGGTTTCGATCCGCATGACCGAGCCAGACAGCGGCCAGGACGCGGATGCCGCCATGAAAGAGGGCGTGAACGGAAGCTCCTTCAAGAACCCGATTCCCGCCAATTACAACGACCGCAGCGAATTGAAAGTCGAAGTCACGGCGGAAGGCCCGAATGACTTTCCCTTCGATCTCAAAGCCAAATAGCCAGCCTCCATGTGCCTGCCTATTGATCGATTACTCCCTTTTCTCATCCATCCAAGTCTGAGAGTCTAATTTCGTTATGTCTAAAAAGCGCTTCGGTTTCACCCTGGTCGAACTGCTTGTGGTCATCGCCATCATTGGCGTATTGATCGCCTTGCTTCTGCCTGCCGTGCAGCAAGCTCGCGAAGCAGCTCGACGTTCGTCCTGCCAGAACCAGCTCAAGCAAATGGGCCTGGCTCTGCACAATTATCACGACATCTACAATTCGCTTTGCTACGGCTATACCAGTTCGGTTCCTGCCGGTTCGGACCCAGGTGTTTCCGGCAATGGCTGGTGCAAGGCGTTGTTGCCTTATATCGAACAAAACAACCTGGTCGAAAAGTGGGACTACACCAAGACCTACCATCACGGCACCACCAACCTGCTGTTGATTCGCCAGGAAATCTCGCTGTATCTCTGCCCTAGCGACACCGCCACTAAAACCTGGAACAGCGTGCCAAATTACAACTATGCCGCGAACTATGGCACGACCGACCGCGTTCGTACCAATCCGCTCAACGGTGTCACCTTCCAGGCCGCTCCGTTCGAGGCGTTCGGCAACATCTACAAGTTCGCGTCGATCACCGATGGTCTTTCGAACACGATGATGTTGGCCGAAGTTCGTCAGGGCCAGGTCGACGGCGACCTGCGTGGGCTGGTTTGGTATGGCTATCACTCCGGTTTCACCACGCACTATGCTCCGAACACCAGTTCGCCAGACCAGTTGGCGTCGGGCTTCTGCAAGAACGCCGCGATGGAACCACTGGGCATGCCATGCATTAGCGGCACCAGCTTATTCTCGGCTCGTAGTCGTCACCCTGGTGGTGTCCAAGCGGTGCTGGGGGATGGCTCGGTGCGATTCATTCCAGAAACGATCAACATCGATACCTGGCGTGCGTTGTCGGGCATGCGTGACGGCCTGGTGCTCGGTCAGTTCTAGTCGGCAGTCCCCTGCCCCGCTTGCAGCCAACACCCCATCTAGACCTGCGAAACACTCCTTCGGGATCTGTCTTCGCAGGTCTTTTTCGTTCCTGGAAGAGAGAGCTTGCGAGAGCCTTAGACCGCTTCGCGTAGCGTCATCGTTTGCCGAGCGGCAACTTCGAGCTGGCTTAGAACGCCACGCCAGTTGCCGGGACTGCCAGGCGTGATTCGCCCGAGAATTCTGGCAGCGGTCGCCCCGGTCAGATCGGGTAGATTGCCACTGACTTGATCGATATGCAGGGCGGCGAAGATCGCAGCGATCGATGCCCCTGCCGCGCCCGAGATCCAACCTCGCGAGACCTCTGTCGAAACCGGAATCCCTGCGAACTTATCAGCCAATTGCTTCACAAACATCTCGCGCCGGGCACCTCGCCCCAGCACCACGATCTCGGCAAACTCAGGAGTCGGTGGGAAGTGATCTTCAATCTGATGATGAATCTCGCCGGCCCAATAGTTTTCGAGCGTTTGATTCAACGTCGTGCTCGATTGAATCAACTCTGGAACCTGATCGACGATTGATTCGATCAGCGTTGAAAGCTGGTTTTCAGAATCGGCGGCGATGTCGTAAGCGTCCGCTTTAAGCATCGTCTGCCGTAGCGACTCGACGAGCGATTTCCCGGCGGGCAACTGATGACCGCACATCGTCTGCAGTCGCTGGAGCAAGGCAAAGCCAGGTCCCATGCGGCGATAGGCAACGCCGGGGATCGGACGGTTCTTTCGGCGAGCCGGTAGATAGAACAGTTCAATTGCCTGATCGAGTCGAACCACGACCAACGGTCGAGCACTGATCGAATCGACGGGCCGCGTCAGCAGCAGCCACATCGGCAAGACATCAATCCCAGTGGCTGATCCGCCTTTGGCGATGTCGCGTTGCTCGAAGTGATCGATCACGGTCACGCCGGTCGATTCCGCGAGAATTGTGGGGTCGCCAACGACGATCGCCGAGCCGGTTTGTTTCCAGAACTCTCTGCCGAAAGCTGGCCCGCGCTGACCGATGGCCGTGACTTTTTCTGCCGAGATACCACACGAGTTCAACAGTCGTTCGACATTAACGACTTGCAACTCAGCCACCAGACGCGAAGCCATGCCAGGTAGTTGCGTTCCGGAAACCAGACCGGTGCCGCCTTGTTCAAGCAGTGTGCGAACATCGGGCGGGGTGCGAACGTTGAGTTGGTGAATGATGTCGAAGTCGGCGTTCAGACCGCGACCGTCGACTTTCAAAATGGAGGCACTCATGAAGCGCAGACAGGGAGTCATCGCGGTGCCAACAAAGTAGCGCCGCGCATGTTCCGCGAAACTCGACATTCCGAGTGTCTTGGCGGGCATCCGTGTCCCAGCGGGTTAGAGTGTGCGCAGTAAGAAGCGAGAAAAAGAGGGGGAAGCAGGAACCAATGGCCTGCGGTTCCTGCTTACCCCATGCTGAACGTGCGAGCTGAACTCACTAAACGGCAGCAACTCGAACGCCACCGGCTTTACCAGCCGCGACGCCTTCGACGAACTCTTCAAAAATACGCTGATCGAGGGCGGAAGCGGATTCGGCTTCTGGATGGAACTGGGTTCCAATCGCAAACCAATCTTCGTGAATCGATTCGATCGCTTCGATCACACCGTCTGGGCTACGTGCCGAGGCAATGAAACCTGGGGCCAATTCATCGATCGCCATGTGATGGCTGCTGTTCACGCGAACTTCGCCATCGCCGAAGATCTTTTCCATCAGCGTACCAGGGACCACATCCAGTCCATGGCGGTGATGCTTGTCAATCGTGTCGTGATGCGGCAAGGCACCCGGCAGGTCTTCCGGAATGTGCATGAACAAGTTGCCGCCCATGGCGACGTTGATCAATTGCATACCGACGCCAATACCGAATACCGGCAGACGCATCTGAGCGATCAATTTCATCATTGATCGGTCGGCATCTTCACGACGCGGCTCCATCATGCGGATGGAAGCGTGACGCATGAAACCGTCCCGATTAGGATCCAAATCCGGACCACCAATCAGCACCACTCCGTCCAGCCGGCTCAAAACGGCCTGCTGATCTTCGGGGCTGCTCACTGGGGGAAGGACCACAGGAATCCCACCTGCTGCAATCACTGCATCGTAGTAACCAGCAGAAATGAAGGAGAATGCAGGCCGGTCGTGGGTTGCATTCCGAAAGTTGGCATTCAAACCGATAACAGGTTTTGAAAACATCTGGGGACTCCTCGGGCGCTTCATGCGCTGAAAAAACGAAGATCCTCCCAAGGCCTAATAGATCGCTCGACTTCGGCTTGATCCAGAAAGAAGAATTTGCGAATAAGAGCTAACGATGAAAAACCAAGTTCGTCCAAAACTTTTCTTCATCTATGGCCGATAACTTTGGATGTGTAGTCCGACACATCTTTGGCTATGGCTCACTAGCAATCGCAGAGACCCGTCCTGGGTTATGGCTAAAGCGATGACCTCCCTATCATTGAGCCTTGATCAGATCGCACCGTTCCGTGCGTTCCCAGATCAATCACAAGATGCGAAGAGTCTACCGATCCGTTAAAGCTTGCCAAGCTTTTTCCATATCTTGTGCTTAAACTGGGCTGGCGTTGCCATATCTTCCAGCTAGCGATGCCACCAGACGCACTTTCTCATGGGGATTGGCCCACCGATTCACGACGGCTGGTCGGTTCTCTTGAGCCCTCAAAACCGATAGAATAACGGCTTTACGGGTTCCTCTTTTCCGCTGTCCAGAGTCGGCATGAAATATCAGAACGTCTGCATCGAAGGGCTGGGCTACTGCCTACCGGATGAAATCGTCACTTCGAGCGAGCTCGAGCGGCGTCTTGCCCCCCTTTACGAGCGACTTCGCCTGCCTGAGGGGCGTCTCGAGCTGATGACCGGCATTTCGCAGCGGCGATTTTTCCCCGAAGCGGTGAAGCCTGGCGACGTCAGTATTCACTCGGCTCGCAACGCGATGGCCTCTACCGGAATCGATCCCAACGACGTGGGGGCCCTGATTCATGGCTCGGTTTGCCGAGATTTCATCGAGCCAGCGACCGCGTGCCGCGTTCATCATGCCTTGGGTCTTCCGCAGGACTGCGTCGTTTACGATGTCTCGAATGCCTGCCTGGGGATCCTGAATGGGGCGATCCAGATCGCCAACATGATCGAACTGGGCCAGATCAAAGCTGGGATCGTGGTCGGTACCGAAAGTGGTCGTCACCTGGTAGACAACACGATTGCCACGCTCAACGAAAGCGAAAACCTCAGCCGCAACGATATCAAGTTGGCGGTTGCTTCGCTGACGATCGGTTCGGCAAGCTGCGCGATGGTGCTGTGCCACAAAGAACTGAGCCGCACCGGCAACCAGTTGGTCGCCGCCAGCGCCCGCGCCCACACCCAGCATCACGATCTTTGCCACAGCATCTCTGGTAAAAACGAGACTGGCGTCGGCAATCCTTTGATGCAAACCGATTCCGAAAAGCTGATGGCCGAAGGGATCGCCACCGGCGCGGCCACGTTCGCCGACTTCCTTTCGGAGACCGGCTGGTCGCCTGAGAACATCGACCGCTCAATTTGCCACCAGGTGGGCCTCACCCATCGTCGCCTTGTGCTGGAGAAACTTCAGCTTCCGGTCGACAACGACTTCGCGACCGTGCAGTGGCTTGGCAACACCGGAGCCGCAGCGCTCCCGACCACACTCGCCTTAGCAGCCCAGACGCAGTTTATCGAAGCAGGTCAGAACGTCGCCCTGCTCGGTATCGGCTCAGGCATCAACTGCGTGATGATCGGTGCCCACTGGCAAACAACGCTCGTGAGCGGCACCGGCGAGATGCCGCTGGGCATGCAGCGTGGCGGTGCACTTCAGGCCGGCTAGACCAACAGATCAAAGACTTCTTAGCGGAGACCATCTTCGACGATGGTCTCTTCGGTGACCTTGCTCACCTGGCGATCTTCGTCGGTGAGGCGAGTCTGTTTCCAGCCTCCATGCATGAACCACCCCATGGCCACAATCGCCATGACGATGTGCATCACCGGGAACGACCACCAGATTCCGTTCGCTTCCAATGGCGTGTGCTTCGACAAAATGTATGCCAACGGGAATTGAAGCACCCACTGCGACAACAGGGCGATCACCATCGAGATCAGCAGATTGCCAGAGGCCCGGAACGTCGCGACCATGCAAAGCTGGATCCCCAAGCCGCCCCACGCCAGGCACATCACCCGGATGAACTCGGCACCGTGTGCGATTACTTCGGGATCGTCCGGCACGAAGAACGCCACGATCTGCGGTGCGATGAAATAAGCGATTACGCCCACCGCAGAAAGAATCGCAAAGCCCCACGCGGCCCCAAGGATCGCAATCTTCTGGGCTCTTGCGGCATTGCCAGCGCCGATGTTTTGACCCACCAACGTCGAGACCGCCATGGACAAACCCATTGCCGGAATCATTACAAACTGCAGTACATTCGCGCCGACACCGTACGAAGCGATCGTTACTGTACCGAAGCTCGCCACCAGAAACGAAAGTACAATCAAGCCCAGTGCCCGAGTCGAAAGTTCGACCGAACCAGGTGCCCCCAGCAGAAACGCCCGCTTGATGTAAGGGAAGTCAGGCTTGAAATCCCGCAGTTGCAGCTTGATTCCGTTCTGGCCTCGTACGAACACCCACATACCGAGCAGCGCCGCAATGCCTTGCGTGCTGAGTGTCGCCAGCGCTGCCCCGCGCACGCCTTGCTCGGCAATCGGTCCCCATCCAAAGATGAACAGCGGATCGAGTACGATGTTCAGCAGCACTGTTCCCAGCACAATGAACAGTGGCACGGTCGTCTGACCAATCCCACGCATCAGGGCCTGAAACATGGCGAATAGAAACACGAAAATAATGCCGACGAACGAGACACGCATGAACGCGAGCGCGTCTCGATAGACATTTCCATCGACTCCCATCCAGTGCAACAAATGAGGGGCGATCAGATAGCCGGCTGTCCCCAGCACCACCGAAGTGAGAAAAACCATCAGCATGGTCTGAGCGGCGACATGGTTTACCATCTCTTGCTTGCCCGCACCCATGTACTGAGCTGAGAGGGTCGCTCCGGCAATCCCGAGGCCCGATCCCATGGCGATCACCAGGAACGTCACCGGAAAGCTGATCGAAACAGCCGCGACCGCCGAAGCCCCTAGTCGCCCGACCCAGAAGGCGTCGGTCAACTGATAAGCCGTTTGCAGAACGTTAGCCAGAATGATCGGAACTGCCAAACGAAAGAGCGCCGTGCCGATCGGCCCCTCGAGGAATAGCTTTTGTCGAGCGTGTTGCTGCATGGAAAGGTAAGAGGGACTCGCGGTCGATCAACGGAGAGATATGGGCAGTATTCTACGCGTTGCAGGCCAGTCCACCCACCACCGAGAGGGCGGGTCCACGATCTTCACCAAACTGCGGCTTGCCACCCTCGACTGCGGCCATTGCACTCCAGAAGCACTGCCAGGAAAAGAACTTAGCCACCAATCATCACATTGGGGCAGCCCATCACGACCGTTCCTCCATGGGCGGTGGAATCGCCCATCCGTGCTGCCGGCATAAAGCCAATGAAGACGGTTGATGAGCCCATCGCAATCACATCTGGCGGCCCCACGCACGTCGCAATATCTCCGACCCGAGCCGCCGGCATGAAGCCGATTAATACCTGGGGACATCCCATCGAAACCGGCCCACCCACATGCGGCTTCGGACCGTCACACATCGGGCAGGCATGCATATCTCCGATTCGGGCTGCAGGAGGCATCACAGGGCTCTCTATTGGAAGTCAAACACATGTGTACTGATCGGTGCCCATTATCAGGCACCTTTCATCACCACCTCTTGATTATCTACGAACTTGCGACAGGGTTGCCAACTTTTTCAAGCTTTCCTTCCCAACGTATCTTCCGGCCAGTTCGCAAGGTGTGCGCAAACCAGCCCCCATTTTTGCCGGTTTCAAGCAGCACCTGTTTGACGCTTTACAGAGACACCCCTATAACAACCACATACATCTCATATATATCCATCTACGTTCACTAATATTGATTTGATCGCAGCGTTTTCTCGTTCACTCTCTTCATAATGCACTATCAGAGCGACTTAAACGCTGTACTTGCATTCGCGTGTCTGTCTTTTGACTTGAGCGATATAAGGAACGATCTATGAACGTGTTGATTGGGAACGGAAAGAGTATTTCAGGCGATGGCTGGTTGAAATCGGCCTTAAAGCTAGGGCTTTTGGCCATCATGGTTGGCGCGGTCACCACTGCTTGGACCAGTGAAGCAGTGGCACAATCTGGTTCGCCGACGCCAGAAACGCGATTCTTGGATCCCCGCGATCCTCTGTTAGGCGCCCGCCCGCCGCAGACTGTGTATATTAACCCCAGTAATAATTATGTTACCGTTCAGGTACGACTGGTACAGCTTTACTACTCGTACTGGGATCCCAATGCCAAAGTGGCGGTTTACAATAAGCCGGTCTCGATTTACATCCCAGGCGTTGTCGCCCAGACGGTTTACACCGACGGCCAAGGTGTCGCGTCGCTTTACGTGAATAATCTCCCCGCCGGTACGCAGCAGTTTACCTGCTATGTCTCCTTTGCCGGGGGCGGCTACAACGGCACGATTTTGAACCCAGCGTCGGCTTCGTTTGCCATCATTCGGCAGTCTCCGTTCTAACGTGTCCCGGTAAACGATCTGAAGTTGAAGATTGCCCTGTAGGCATTCATTTCGCACCCCACCCACCAACCATCGCAAGCCGAGGGAATCTACGTCCAGCAGCGAACGTAGGTTCCCTTGCTTCTTTCTTTCTAACCCTCTGCCAACGGGCCGCGACGCCTAACCAATTACTGGCTTGGCCCCGCTCTTTCAAGTTACGATGGCATTCGATCACGATCGAACTTTTGCTCTGGTGAAAGGTGCCCTGCGATGTCCCGCGGTTACTTGATTCTTCTGATGCTGCTCTTCCCCACGATGTCACTGGCGGAGATGCCTTCTCCCATTTTGGATCAGGCAAAACTTCGACGGGGAAGCGAACTCTTTCCTCGAACTTCCATCGAGAAGAACTGGGCGCCGACCTATCAGATAAAATCACAAACCCTGCGGGTGCGCGGACACGAAGTCATCGACGTGTCGGCCGACGATCCGAGCCAACACCAAAGCGCAGCTGTCGATCCTTCGTTGCGACTTCGCTGGATCGGCGAGACTCAGGGGATTGCTTTACTGGCGGTCGAGCGAGAACTCGAAGATTGGTCGGGTAAATACATCCGACACAAGTATGCCCGGCTAAATCTTGCGAACATGACTTGGCTGGATCCAATGACACTTCCGGAGCCGAAAGGCAACGACAACTTTTTCGGGCCGGCCGCTGAACAGCCTCTCGAGATTCGCCCCCAAGCCGCGCTGGTTCTTCCCCAGGTTATGGTGGTCTTTTCCAAGGAAGTCATCTCCCGTGAGTCCTCCTTCGGGGAAGCCATTCGCTATTGGCTTTGCGCGTACCGCCCCGATCAATCTGAACCTGCTTGGATAAAAGCGTTCCCAGTGAGCGAATACGCAGAACGTTATCAAACGGTCGACTGGCGCCAGCACGAGGATCGAGTTGTGCATCTCACAAATTTCGGTTCGACGTTAATTGTATGTCCAAGCCCTTTGTCACCGCTGATCCTGATGGATATCGAGACAGGCGAATCGTATGACCAGATACCTGCAATTTGGGAATACAATCGAGCGTTCACGGGACCAACCGCTTCACTCTTTTACTTATCGCGGTTCGGGCTAGATTATGAGGTGGACGAAGTCGTCGACAATCCTATCGTGTGGGAAGACGAAGGCCCCCTTTCCCAGGAAGTCCTCCAAAGACGCATCGATGACCGGCTCGCTGGCGAACGTCGATTGCATCAAGGTCGCGAGCTATTTTATGGCAAGTACGAGGCCTATATTTCGGCCGGGCCGTTTCTCGTAACTTGGCCCGAGTCTGACGAATCCCGGCTGTTGGTTGCCGTTTCGCGTTCCGCTAAATGTGACCCGGGAGGCTATAGCCAGCCTGAGGAATGCCTTCTTTACGAGGTCGATTTAGGCAGCGACCTCTCTCTTTCAAGCATGACACGCTTACCACGCATGGCGAACGGATTGCCCTGCTTCCCAGTTAAAGAGAGTGCCCTCCTCGGCTGTGAGGTAGGTGCTCTGGCCCGAGTTCGACGCTACGAGGACGTCGTTTATGGGGAAGGCTTTGGTACGGCATTAGAAGACCTGGCATTGCCAGTCGAATGGTTTCGAGAATATATCCCCCGTGCGCCCAAGGCGTGGCACCATGCATTGCCGAAACAAGATGTCTTTGCGAAGGATCACAAATTCCTCTTTCGCCCTACGATTGCCTATATGATCGAACGCAACGATCCGCTGTTGCACCTACAGATCAACATCGTGGACCTGCAATCAGGACTCGACCAAGTCCTGACACTCGACTTGCCGCTAACCTTCCCCCTGCCTGAACCAACGCTTGGCAAGAAATATACTGCTGCAGATGGAACTGCCACTTATGTGCGGACGCCGGGGCCTTTTGGTATTTGGATCGATCAACTCGAGGTCACCGACAACATGCTCACGGTGATCCTTGGCAGCGATCGCGAGCGGAATGCGGTATCGTTTGATATTTCCAGCCTCTACCCTCAGGAAAGCCCCCAGGAGGAATGAACTTGCTCGTAACACTTAGTGCTAACGAGCATCGAAGGCTGTGGCGACTTGTCGCTTGGTTACCTTTCGATTGAAACCGCCAGGAATGCATGATGGATACGCAATCTTTTTGGAACGAACGATTCGGCCAGTCGGAATACATCTATGGCAAAGAGCCCAACGCGTTCCTGAAGGCTTCGGCGTTCTATTTTCCGCCAAGCGGGAAGGTGCTTTGCCTTGCGGAAGGGGAAGGTCGCAACGGCTTGTTTCTGGCACAAGAGGGGCATCAGGTCAGCGCTGTCGATCTTTCCACCGAAGGTAAACGCAAGGCGGAGCAACTTGCGGCGGAGAATAACGTGACGATTGATTACACGATCAGCGATCTGAACGACTTTGATTACGGCGTCGAACGTTGGGACGCAATCGTTTCGATCTTTGCTCATATCGATTCCGCTTCCCGCAGAAGTATCTATCCGCGGCTCGTCGAAGCCCTTAAACCAGGCGGGGTCTTTCTGCTCGAGGCTTACCATCCGCGGCAACTTGAATATGGAACCGGCGGGCCGAAAGACGTCGACATGCTGGTCACGCTCGAAAGCCTTCGACTCTGCTTCCAGGGAATGCAAATCCCGCATCAGGCGGAGTTAGAACGAAATGTCATGGAAGGGACATTTCATACCGGCAATGCCTACGTAACGCAGTTTGTTGCGTCAAAACCAGCGAGATAAGCCATTCTGCCCCCCTGCACTGGGCACAACCACGATCAGATTTGTTTTTAAAAATTGGCGTTCTGCGTTCGATTGTGTATTTACAATCTGTTTTTAAAAACACATGCTAGGAGCAAATTAAGGCGTTGCCGATTGGTTTGGTTTGTCATTTCCGTCGTGATATCGCGATGCTGTAGCAAGCAACTCCCCAGCTTTTCGGTAGTGGGTGTCCTTCCCCGAGTCAGGCAGGTATCGTGAGTCCGTCTTCAGGAACAACTCGATCGCGACAGACTACTTCGTCCGACTTTCTGTCGGAGTCGATGGCAGTGCTCGCCGAGCTGCAAACGCGGCTTACCTCGGTCATGCTAGGCCTGGGAGGGGTCAAGAAGTCAGGCGACCTCGAGCGAATGCTCGGGCTTGATCGCACACTGGCCTGGCAGTTGTTGAAGGTGTCGGAATCTTCGCAACCGCTCGAAAACGCAGCCCAGGTCCCGTCGCGGGTCTCGATGAATCGGTTCGTCGAAGGGGCCCAGTCATTAGGTGTCGAAGCCGATACAACCGATGCCCTGCTAACCGCACATGAAGCATTCGAGGATCTTGTTCAACGACATTCAGGCGATCGGGTTTGCTTTAACTCGATGATCTCGGCCGCTGGCCAGGGAGATCAATGGCATGCCAAGGAACTGCAACACCGGCGCAACGTCTTCCGCGGTATGAGCCACATGCTGGGGGTTCAAGCCGGCATGATGTTGCGTTCGTCGATCCTTCGCAAGATGCCAGACAATGCCGACGCCATGGAAGCTTTCAATGTTGGCGGGTTGATCGACTTGCGGCTCTTGTGGGAGATGGAGCGAATCAACGTCTACCAGTCCCGTACGATTCGCAAAGCCGATGATGGTATTACCTACGAGTCAGACATTGCCCGCACAACATTTGATGGGGACGAAGAGTACGACAAGCATCTGTTGAGCTCGTACTGCCAACCATCCGTGCCACAGATTGAAATTGTCGAAGGCCCCAACGGCTGGGTTTACGGGAACTTGTTGAATGGGGCAGTAGGAGCGACCGCCGAATCGACGGTGATGTTCGGTACTCGCTACTACAACATTCCGAATCCTGAAAGCCGCGAACGCCAGTTCGGTACGCGACGCTATATCGATCTTCCCATCAAGGCGTATGTCGTTGATGAGTTGATCGAACCGGGCTTCGCCTCTGACTGGCTTCCCAACGTGCACGTGATGGTCGGTACTTCGCTAACCGACCATCGCGCGCCCGCCGGGATCGAACGAACGTTGCCCAGTCGGCTCGAGATGGAGTTCCTGGGGAAAGGTCCCAAGCCGATCAAAGGCTTTCGTGACTATCCGCAGATGATGACCGAGATCGGCCAGAACGCCGGGATTGATGTCTCGCAATACGAATGCTGGCGATTGCGTGTCGAGTATCCGCTGTACGGATGCACGATCACCAGCGAGCTGATCGCCCCAGATGCGCCTTCCTAGATCGATTCCATTCTGCGGAGCCGGAGGCTTCGGCTGTTTTTGAAAAGGATTTCGCTGACCGTTAAACATCGATTTCGCTTAAGCCCCATTCATGCAACACCCACCACTCCCGATGCTTAAGCCCCTTCATTTCATTTTTTTCGTCCCTGAAATTTGTGGAGACTCTTTCAAGATGAATGAGGTAAATGGATGTTTTTGCCGGAAGCCGAAAGCGTTCACGCTGGTTGAACTACTAGTCGTGATCGCGATTATCGGCGTATTGATCTCGCTGCTGCTGCCAGCCGTGCAACAAGCACGCGAAGCGGCTCGCAAGATGCATTGCACCAACAACATGAAGCAGCTTGGGCTGGCGGTTCACAACTATCACGACAACTTCGGTAGGTTTCCTCCTGGCTATCTGCATCCCGATGATGCTTCGTATCGAGCAAGCCCTTACGACTGGAACAACGCCGAAAACGGCTATGGCTGGGGAACGTTCATTTTGCCCTTCATCGAACAGTCCGCACTGCACGACTCGTTTGATTTCACCACTCCTTGGACCGCCACCGAAGCGCAGCACGAGATCTCGGCCTATGTCTGTCCTTCCGATGCCAGCCCACCGCTGAATCGGTTCTATTACCAGGATCACTATCTGCAAGATACGACCAAGCCTGAAACCGATCGGATGGCGAAGTCGAATTACGTTGCCAACTATGGCACAGCATCTCCGAATGGTGCGATCTTCAGCAAGTCTGGCACGACTGGTGGTGTCTCGGGCTACGGTAGTGACTTGAAGTTCCGCGACTTCACTGACGGAACCAGCCACACGATCTACTTCACCGAACGGGATGGTGTCCGCACGCGTGGGAGCGGACAGTACGAAGCAGGCGGAGCGATCTGGATTGGGGTGCCGAAGGTGTATGGCGTGGGTGGCAGCAATCACATTCATGCTCGCTTTCCAGGCTCGGCGACGGAGAACACGTACTACGGCATCAATCTGCCTACAGGAACCTATGGTCCGGTCTACGGAGCAACCAGCCAACATCCAGGTGGCGTCAACGTGACGATGGCCGATGGTTCGGTTCAGTTCCTGAGCGAATACACGGCCTGGGAAACGGTCGCCGGTCTGGCTCGCCGTTCCGATGGCAAAGTGATTGGAGAATGGTAATGCCTAGAATGAACTCCAAACTCGCGTACCTAAGACATACCGCCGTTGGCTGCGTTGCCACGATGCTCCTCGTGGGGATGAGCGGTTGTGCCAAAGAGCCGTTTCCGTGTGCTCCGGTTTCAGGTGTGGTTACACTCGATGGCAAACCGCTGGGAATGGCTCGCGTGATCTTCTCGCCAAAACAAGTTGGCGAGAGTGCGATCGTCGGGCCGACTTCGTTTTGCCTAACCGACGATCAAGGACACTACGAACTGGCGACCACCACCGGCAAGCCTGGCGCGATGGTCGGTTCGCATACGGTCTACATCTGCGGCGAAGTTCGTGATGAAGAGAACCCCGACGTGATCCTCGTAAAAGAGTATCTACCGAAGCGTTACTACGAAGGGACCGAGCTTTCGTACGACGTCACTTCGTGGGGAACTTCGGAGGCGAACTTCGAGCTCTCCAGCAAGTAGCCTCGA
Organism: Bremerella cremea; assembly: GCF_039541315.1. GTDB lineage: Bacteria > Planctomycetota > Planctomycetia > Pirellulales > Pirellulaceae > Bremerella > Bremerella cremea. The sequence continues at coordinate 524,343 of NZ_BAABFZ010000005.1, forward strand.
TCGAGATCCCAAGAAATAAAAAGAAGCCGTGTCCGGAGCTTGTCAAGCAAGCTTTTGGATCACGGCTTCTTTCGTTTCCTGGTGGCCGTCGATGAAATCTTTCGGCCGGGAGGTTGGCGGCGGTGAGTTTTTCTGCACCGACGTCCGATCGACGCCGGTGAACGGATGCGACGTTTAGAATCGCAAGATCATGTCGGCCGTCAGACGACCTTCGGTCAGATCTTTGTAACCGGTCAGTGGGAATTCGTAAGCGATACCCGTTTCTAAGTGACCGGTTGGCTTGAAGCGGAAACCAACGTTCTGCGTGACCAGGTCCTTACCAGCCACGTCGGTGCTGGAAAGGTTGAACAGGTCAGCACCCGAAACGCCCAGGGGCAGGCCGTTCGAGGCGTCACCGGTCCAATGCCACCAGGCAACTTCGGTGAACATATAGATGCGATCGGTCAGCTTCACGTCGAAGTGATTCGACCATTGAATGGCTTGCGATTGAACGCTGGTATCGGCAGGCAGGCGGTAGCCAACGCTCGACAGAATGTGAGCATTGCCGTCCCACAGTCGCTGACCACCGGTCAGGAAGAAGTAGAACTCGCCGTCGCCTTGAGCCTGCAGTGCCTGGCGACTTCCGACTGGCATTTCGTAGGTGAAACCAGCCGACAAGATGCGACCTTCGCAAGGATCTCGCAGCAGAGTGTATTTCAAACCAGCCGAGACATCTGCCCAACCATCGTCCATCAACGTATCGAGCGTGCCTTCCGTATTGTCGACGATGTAACCATCTTTGGTGGCGATCACGCTCAAGCGATCGGTCAGAGCAACACGGAACTGCAGAGCATACAGCTGAACCGTACCGCCGGCAGAAATATTGTTGCCGATGGTGCTCGGAACCCAATGGTTCACGAAGATCGGACGCAGTTCCGAAACGTTACGAGGATCTTCGAAGAAGACGAAGTTGATCATCGGGCTGATGAAGTCGTCGAAGCAATGATCGCTCGGCTTCACCAGGTTCAACAGGCTCAGGTCGCCACATTCGCAACCGCTGTCGCAGGCACAGCAAGACTCGTAACCATCATAAACGGTCATGTCGCTTGGTTCGTACAATTCGCCTGCATTGACCGTATGCAGACCGACGCTTGTGCCTAGGATGGCTGCTAAGCCTAACACCATCCGTCCAATTGAGACTCGCATGATACTCCGCCTTAAGTGACTTCCCCTGAACGTGAGGCTACCCCTCCGTGGAATACCGCCTCCTGCAATCACTTTCGGACCGTTGTTTCATTCGCGAGAGACATTTTTGTGAGCGACCTCACAGATTAACGCGCGTTCATCCTTTGCTAGTAGATCCAGGGGGCAATCGATACAAACGACACCCCACTTCGTTCGGTTTGCCGTACTTCGCACGCGGCAGTCGAGGTCGGATTACTCAGTCAGGTGCGTGGCACGCAGACGCAATGCGTTGCCAATCACACTCACCGAACTGAAACTCATCGCGGCCGCGGCGAACATCGGATTCAAAAGTGCGTGCATGCCAAATATAGGCACCAACACGCCAGCCGCGACCGGAACGCCGAGACCGTTGTAGATTAACGCGAAGAACAGATTCTGCCGGATATTCCGCATCACGTTGCGACTTAAGCGGAATGCTTTGACCACGCCGTTCAGGTCGCCCCCCATTAATGTGATCGCGGCACTTTCGATTGCGACATCGGTGCCGGTTCCCATCGCAATTCCAACGTCAGCAGCAGCCAACGCCGGAGCATCGTTGATCCCGTCGCCTGCCATTGCAACCACGGCGCCTTCTTTCCGTAGCTTCTCGATGCGGTCGTGCTTGTCCTGGGGAGAAAGGTCAGCTTGAAAATCGTCAATCTTCAATTTCTTCGCAATTGCCTCAGCAACACGAGGATTGTCGCCGGTCATCATGATCACGCGAATCCCCATCTCGTGCAGGGCATCGATCGCCGACTGCGTCGTCGCTTTCAGTGGGTCACTCACGATCAACGCACCGGCGTATTTACCTCCGACAGCGAGATAGACTTTGGTTCCTTCGGCAGATGGCGTCGCGTCGAAGTGGATCCCCTGCTCTTTCAAAAGTGAAGGCTTCCCACAAACAACTTTCAGCCCATCGACTTGAGCAACGACCCCCTGCCCGGTTACCGAGTCGAACTCGTTGGCTGCAGGCAGTGCGATCTCACGCTCCTTCGCCGCTTGAACAATGGCATGTCCAATCGGATGTTCGCTGTTCTGCTCGACGGCGCCGGCGAACTTCAGCAACGCTTCTTCGTCGAAACCCTCTTGTGGTTCCAAACTGGTGAGCGATGGCTTGCCTTCGGTTAAGGTCCCGGTCTTGTCGACGACGACGGTGTCGACCTTCTGCAAGGTCTCGAGTCCCGCGGCCTCTTTAACCAGCACACCTTCCTTCGCTCCACGACCAACGCCGACCATGATCGACATCGGGGTGGCCAATCCCAAGGCACATGGGCAAGCCACAATCAACACCGCCACCGCATTGAGCAAGGCATACGCCAGACGCGGCTCAGCCGGCGACCAGATTGCCCAGACCACGAAGGTGACGATGGCCGACAAGACAATCGCCGGGACAAAGTAACCTGAAACCGTATCGGCTAATCGCTGAATCGGGGCACGACTTCGCTGGGCCTGACCAACCATTTGCACGATCTGCGAGAGGACGGAGTCTTCGCCCACCTTCGTTGCTCGTAGACGCAACGTGCCACCTTGGTTCACGGTGCCACCGATGACCTGGTCTCCCTTCTGCTTCGTGACCGGGTCGGCTTCGCCCGTCAGCATCGATTCGTCGACGGTCGATTTACCATCGATCACTTCGCCATCGACCGGAATCTTTTCGCCTGGGACCACTTTCAGTTCGGCCCCTTCATGAACCTGGCTGAGCGGGACCTCGCGCTCTTTGCCACTCTCGACGATACGAGCTGTCGGAGGTGCGAGATTCATCAGCTCGCGAATCGCACTACCGGTTCGTTTACGGGCTCGCAGTTCAATAACCTGGCCCAAGAGGACAAGCGCCACAATCATGGCGGCCGCTTCGAAATAGACCGGCACTTCGCCCCCATGCTTGAATTCGTCGGGGATTACATCTGGGAAGACGGTTGCCACAAAGCTGAACAGGTACGCCGCTGCCACCCCCAATGAGATCAGCGTGAACATGTTCAGGTTCATCGTCATGATCGACTTCGCCCCGCGAACGAAGAATGGCCAACCACACCAAACCACTACCGGCGTGGCCATGGCCATTTGAATCCAGCGCGAGACATCGGCAGGGATTCCCAGTTCAACACCAACCATCGGCAGCATCGCCATGGCGAAAACAGGAATGGTCAGCGCGGCAGCGACCCAAAAACGGATCGTCATCCAGGTTAGTTCTGGATCTGGCTCGTCCTCGTCACTGGTGACCATCTCTGGCTCGAGATCCATACCACACTTCGGACAACTACCGGGATGGTCCTGGCGAACCTCCGGATGCATTGGACAGGTATAGATAGTCTTGGTCTGCGGACCGACAGGCTGATTGCGTTCCAGCGCCATGCCACATTTGGGGCAATCGCCGGGCTTGTCACTTTCGACACCTTCGCACATGGGACAGATATATTTGGCGGACGAATTGGATCGGCCTTGGTGCCCTGCGTGGTGTCCGTGATGATGCCCACCGCCCCCGCACGAAGCATGTCCTGAATCGCCGCCACAACAACCCTTCTGGGCCGGTGCCTCGCCGAGCGTGACAAGCTCGGCCGGCCCATCCACCTTGCCTCCCTGCGCTTGGAACTTATTCAGACATCCCTCGCAGCAAAAGTAGAACGTTTGCTCATCTTGTGTCGTTGTCCAAGGTGTCGACTCCGCGACCGTCATGCCGCAGATAGGATCGGTTGCCATAATTGTTGCCTTTCCATATCACGAGCGTTTGATTAACCGCGCTCGCCCTTAACCCGCACTCGAATAGGTACGGGTTCAAACCGCAAATTCTATTCCTGCAATACGTTAATTTCGATGCCGCCTGACTGGCGAAAGATTCGTATCGCGGGCGATTCTTCCTTGGCGACGACTTCGGTCACAAACGAGATCGATTTTATGCCCCTTTTTTCAGGGGGAATAAGCGGCCATCCTGGTAGCGAGGAATCCTCTTTCCCGGGGAAATTTCTTTGCCCCGCAATGAAATGCTTTGCTACACTTCCCAATGAGGGCCCCGGAGGGAAACCTTCGTGGAGACAATTGCTAACAACGGGACAGCTCGGGAGGCTTTGCCATCCGCCGGTTCGATCCAGCTTCAGACGATGGCTGGCGACCGGAATTTTCTTTTCCCCATCTCGATCGTCACCCGGCCGTAGTTCGCAATCGACTCGCCATGGGTGGTGCGGAGGAATATGACCCATGTTGAAGCGGTTTGGATTCTTCGAGGAGAGCAGCCCTCGTGTAGCTCTCCAAGATTTGCGTGAATTGCAGATGATGGGACCTCTCGATGAAGAGGACCAGGTACTGCAATATCTAAGCGAGGGCACCATGTTGTTCGAGGCAGGTGGATCGGCTTACGACCGATTTACCGACGGCTCGTTACCGATTGGCCCGCCCGATGTTTACAGTGACGGCGAGTGGTGCTGGTCTGGCGATGTGATCTATTACATTCGCAATTATCACATCGCAGTCGAGTCGCAGTTTTTTGATTGGATGATGAAGCACAATTGGAAATGCCCGCGGATCGTAAGCGCCGAGGCATTAGTCCAATCGAATTGGCAGACTTAACTGCCGGAACGTTGCCCGCCTGAAAACCTTCTCATCCAACATCTCTTCGTGCAGCCAGGCTTCCACCACAGAAGGAAGCCGGGCTTGAACCGGTCCATTATTTTGCCGGACTGGCAATCTCGATCACGCTGCTGATCACACTGCCATCTTCCACTTCAACCGTGACGAACCACACCTTGGCATCTGCGGGTGGAAGTTCCGCAGTCACCGTCCCAGATTCGACTTGGGCAGGTTTTGTGATCCAGTCGTGGGCGTTGATGACCTGGTCGTCCGTCGCCCAATGAATGGCCGCCGACTTCACCCCTTCACCGGCGATGGCGATACGGACCTCTTCTTTGCCTACAACCGGCTTGCCCAGCGTTGGCAACTTCGGCCCATTCTTCAGTTGCTGATCCATAAAGCGGCCGATCACTGGCGGGTTCCAGCCAGCGGGATGACTATGCGGCATCTTCACGGTGACTGCCAACTGCTTGAACACATCGCCGGGGACGGCGTTATAGCTCTTCATATAGCTATCCAGCGGATAGGCGAAGTCGTTGGTACCATTCACAAACAGAATCGGCATCGTCACGGCTGGCAGATAGCGGCTCGGATCCCACAGCGTATGCCAACGCTGCTTTTGTTCAGGCGTCATCCGGGCAAACTGATCGAGCCACTTGCTGTTGTCGGTCAGATAGCCACAGCCATAGACCGGCACCGCTGCATGAAATCGCGAGTCGACGCCCGCGACGATACAGGTCAAATACCCACCCCAGCTAATGCCTGTCACGCCCGTTCGAGTTGGGTCGACTTCCGGAAAGCTGCGAATCAGCGAGTGGGCCAGCAATGCGTTGGCCACGGCATGGTATTGCCACTGGTTTTGTACGTCGTCGCTGATGCGACGAAACTTATGCTCGTCTCCCTGATTCGGTCCCCCGTCGGTCAGTCGCGTTCGGTTCTGTTGCTGATGAGGATTCGTTCCTTCGTTCGGACGTGCCCCAGCCAGGTCCATGGCGATCGCCGCGTAACCTCGCTTGGCCCACAATTCGGCCCATTCACGAAAGGCCGTTCCGCCACCGCCATGCAAACATACGATCGCTGGCAGATCTTTATCTCGGGATTTGTCTCCCGAAACGGTTCCAGGTGTCGCATAATAGGCGAAGACACGGGTCGGATGCCCTTCGAAGTTCTCGCCCTGGTATGTCAACGAACGCACTGCGCTTTCCGAATCGATCCACGCGAACTCTGGAGCTTTGGAGAGTTTAGCTAAATTCCAGGGTTGTGATTCAGGAAGATTGGGCGAAGGTGTGATCGTATCGTTCGCATTCGCGCCACGATGGACGAAGACGAGGGAAAGGATCACGAGAAGCACGAGACAAGATCGATAAAGCATGGCGGGAGCTCGGTGGGAATGAGGTTTTAAGTGGGACCGTCATTCTAACGACCGGCTCGTGCCGAAACGAGCAGTTTTCGTCGCCAGATCGAGATGGCCTAAAGGGAAAACGAATTCCCTTACTGCTGCTCATTTAATAGGCAAGCAAAAATCGTCCGAACGAAGAGATCGCCGATAACAATTCATCGCAAATTGCCGTGGAATCGCGACTTAGGAAGAAAATTCTAGCGGGACAATTTTTGTATTGGCACGACAAATGCTTCTGTTTGGCATCGTTGCCCATGGGAGGACCACAGGCAAAATTCGCATCGTCCAGCCAAGACGATCTTTCCTCCCCGGCGGTAAAATCTGGCCCCACTGGATTTCTCATTAGGAGAAGAATGACGTGCAAGGGCAAACGCAGTCACAAGGGCATTCCGAGCCCAACCTCGTCGCCAATTACGACGTAGGCGAGTTTTATGACGAGATGTTCTCGCCAGGCGGTTCTCCCCGGACCAACTGTCAGTTGCTGTACCAGCATATTCAAGAGCTGACGTCGACCGACCTTCGCAAACGAAAGACCGCCGCCGAACGATCAATGATCCGACTCGGGATCACGTTCAACGTGTATGGCGAGCAGGAAGGGACCGAACGCATTATTCCGTTCGACATCCTTCCCCGCATTATTCAAGGTGAACAATGGTCGTGGATCTCGAAAGGGTTGAAGCAGCGTATCGTCGCGCTCAACATGTTCATCAACGACATCTACCACGATCAAAAGATCCTGAAAGACAAAGTCATTCCGGAACACGTGGTCACCTCGGCCAGTAGCTTCCGCCCGCAGTGTGTCGGGCTCGAGCCGCCGAACGGGATCTGGTGCCATATCACCGGTACCGACCTGGTGCGTGACTCCGATGGCGAGTTCTACGTGCTGGAAGACAACCTACGTTGCCCATCGGGCGTGTCGTATGTGCTTCAAAATCGTCAACTGATGAAGCAGACGTTCCCAGGCCTGTTCGAGGCCCAGTTCGTTCGCCCGGTCGACGACTACTGCAGCCAGTTGCTCGATGCCCTCAATTACTTGGCAACCGATATCGAAAAGCCAACCGTGGCGGTCCTCAGCCCGGGCATCTACAACTCCGCCTACTTTGAACATTCGTTCCTGGCTCAGCAAATGGGTGTCGACCTGGTGGAAGGCCGGGATCTGGTCGTTCGCGATCGCAAGGTTTACTCCAAAACCACCAAGGGCCTGAAGCCGGTCGATGTGATCTACCGTCGAATCGACGACGACTTCCTCGACCCGCACGTCTTCCGTAAGGATTCGATGCTGGGTGTGCCTGGAATCATCGACGCCTACCGCGCCGGCAATGTCGCCTTGGCGAACGCCCCCGGCACCGGGATTGCGGACGACAAGGTGATTTACGCCTACGTTCCGGACATGATCAAGTATTACCTGAGCGAAGACGCGATCTTGCCGAATGTGCCGACGTACGTTTGCTGGGACGATTCTCAGCGGGATCACGTGATCAAGAATATCGCCGACATGGTGGTCAAACCGGCCAACGAGTCAGGCGGTTACGGGATGCTAATCGGCCCCCGTGCGACGAAGGAAGATCACGCCAAGTTCGTGGAACTGATTAAAGCCAATCCACGTAACTACATCGCTCAGCCGACGTTGTCCCTCTCGCGTGCACCGGTCATTATCGACGACCACCTCGAGGGTAGGCACGTCGACCTGCGACCGTTTATCATCTATGGACGAGACATCTACGTATTGCCCGGCGGACTGACTCGCGTGGCCCTGAGAAAGGGTTCGCTCGTGGTCAACTCTTCCCAGGGTGGCGGAAGCAAAGACACCTGGGTCGTGTAGGAGAGAAAGGTTCCTCATGTTAAGTCGCGTAGCCGACTCTATCTATTGGACCAGTCGATATATCGAACGAGCAGAAGCGGTCGCACGCTTCATCGCCGTCAATTTGAATATCAGCATGGACCTGTCGACCGCAGGCAATCAGCAATGGTTGCCGCTGGTTACTACCACGGGCGACGACGAAGATTTCAGCAAAACCTATGGCGAGGCGAGTAAACGGAATGTGATCGAGTTTCTGACTTTCGATCGCAACAACCCGAACTCGATCCTCACCTGTTTGATCAAAGCCCGCGAGAACGCACGAAGCATTCGCGAGCGGATCTCGGCTGAAATGTGGGAGCACATCAACCGCTTCTACCTGATGGTCAAAGACGTCGGCGATGCCGAAGGCATTCTGGATGACTTGCCCGACTTCTATGAAGCGGTTCGTAATTCAGGTCAGCAGTTCGTCGGGGTGACCGATGCCACGATGACGCATGGCGAAGGTTGGCATTTCTGCCAACTGGGACGCTTTCTGGAACGTGCCGACAAGAGTTCGCGTATCCTGGATGTGAAGTACTACATCTTGCTGCCGAGTCCACAGCATGTGGGCAGCGCCTTCGACGACCTTCAGTGGGGAGCGTTGTTGCGATCGGCGAGTGCCTACGAAATGTATCGTCAGCGATTTGGCCGCATCGTTCCGCAGAACGTGGTCGACTTCCTGATGCTCGATAAAGAGTTCCCGCGAGCAGTACTGCACTGCCTGACGCGTGCCAACGAATCGCTGCACGCGATCACCGGCAGCGATATCGAAGGCTTTACGAACTTGCCGGAACAACGACTTGGTCAACTCCGTGCGGAGTTCGCCTTCACCAGTGCTACCGATATCGTCGGACGTGGCCTCCACGAATTTATCGACGATTTCCAGACGCGACTGAATGCCGTCGGTGAATCGATCGGCACGACATTCTTCAGCCTGCAGACGGTTTAATCTTCTGCGGCGAAGAGCCTGGGGTAAAACAGAACGAGCCTCAACGAGGCGGCCGACCGAACGTTGCTAATTTCGGTCGCCTCGTTGAGGCTCTTTCGTTTCTTGAGGCCTGACATCCAATACCAATCTGGCCGATGTTGATTGGCTACGATGCCTGCCCGCGGTTGGGAGTCTGAGACTGCGATTGTGCCTGGGATGGCGGTTGCCCGGTCCCGTTCGACGCCGCTGGAGCTGGTTTGGCTTCCAGTGGCATCACATCGACACCGACCTGCATCGTTCGGGTACCGCCCCCCATGACCACACCCTGGATTGGCGAGACATCTTCAAAGTCGCGACCATTCGCCAGCGTGATATGGTCCGTACCGACCATCACCTTGTTGGTTGGGTCGAAGTCGATCCAGCCGAGCTCGTTGCCACAGAATACCGAAAACCACGCATGCGAAGCATCGGCCCCAATCAGACGCGGCTTTCCGGGTGGCGGTTCAGTCCGGAGATAGCCACTGACGTAACGGGCCGGCAGACCGAGCGCCCTTAGCGCTCCGATTCCGACATGGGCAAAGTCCTGGCAAACACCATGACGTTGCCGGACGACATCTTCCAACGGTGTGTTGATGGTGGTTGCGTTGGAATCGTATTTGTAGTCCGTGAAGATCCGCGTGGTCAGCTCCATTGCCGCTTCTACGATCGGACGATTGCGTGTAAACGCAGCTTTGCCATATTCCACCAGGATCGGCAGCAGTCGGATATGTCGCGAAGGAAACAGGAACTGGCGAACCTCGAGCGGAAACGCTCGATTGCGTCCCTGAGCGGCAAGCTCTTCCCAGTTAGGGGAAGAGGCAATCGGCACGACTGGGCGGATGGCGACGCGACTGGTTGCCGTAATTGTCATCCCGTTGTGTGGTTCGCTCAGCGCGAAGTAGTGGACCTGATTGCCGAAGTAATCGGTACGCGTCACGACCGATCGTGGTTTGGGCTCAACAATGACGCCAAAATCTTCCACGGTCTGACGATGCGTCGTCGGAACCCGCAAGTGCAGCAGGTTGTGGGCTACCGAGGCTGGCTCGGAGTATTGATAGGTCGTCTTGTGCTGAACTTGATATCGCACGATCTACAGCGTTCCAACTAGGGGCGAATCTCGACCAGGTGGGACTGAGGCATCGCGTGAACCAAGTAGCGCTGACTCACGACGTCCGATAGTTTCGGCAGAAGCGACTCGATTTCTTGCAGCAACAAGTGCAACGATTCGCCAGCCACCAAGGCATCAGGAGCCCTTACCCTCGTCACGTCAAACATCCGCACTTCGTGCAGAAGCGACATCGCCAGACGCTGTTCCACCGTATATCCGGCATGATTCGCGACGTTTGGCAAGTCGTTGACGTGATCGAGCAACTGGGCCAATTGCCGAGAGATCGAACGGGGATTCGTTTCGTCGGTCACCAGCAAATCGAGTACTGCCCCGAGGTGCATTTCTTCCAGGTAACGCGAGCGATAGGTAATCAAGCTATCCGAGATCTCTAGCAACGCCTCTAAGATCGCTGTCAGATCACCGCTTGGCAAGACCAGGCAATTCCGCATTAGCTTGGAACTTTGCGTCGCACGTTCCATCCGGCGGCCCATGTCCAGGAAATGATAGATCTGCGTCCGCGTGATACTTTCCGAGATAATACCGCTAAACGCTGCCAAGTCGAGGATCAGGTCGTCCAACAGGGCCAAACAGTCGGACAAATCCCAGTATCCGGTTGATGGCGGCTTGAAGCTCTGATCGACCCGGTGCAGCACTCGCCAGCTATCGGCCGACACACGGTCGCGACTGCGGGAAGTGAGCCGGAAAATCTGCGTCACGATCGAACGCAAACTCATTGGGTTTTGTTCGTCGAAGATATTTGCCGCCAGCGAGCGTTCAATCGGCGGCAACTGCATCCGCATTTCGGCGACCCCATAACCGGTCTCGATGATTCCCATCTCGGCCATGGTTCGCATCAGGATGACCACTTCGGGCATCTCGCTCAGTTGCTCTTCGCTGGTGAGCCGCGAGATGGTGGTTCGCAAGATACGAGCGGTTACGTCTGCTCTCTCCAGATTCCGTCCGAGCCAGTACAAATTCTCAGCGATCCGGCTCGGCAGTTCGCCACCGGTTCGCTTCAGCTCGACCACGTGATCAGGCTGTTTCAGGAGACTAACCCGCGCAATCGGGGCTGACGATAACACCCACGCGTCCTTGCTTCGTTCGCCAACTTGCAGCGAAGCTTCGAGGGGCTCCAGTTCGCCAGTCAAACGGACCAGCCCGCCAGGCATCGCCTCGAATTCGTTTTGCCCCAGCACTGCAAATGACCGCAAGGCAATATGCGCCGGCCGTAGCCCCTTGCGAGAATAGACCGGACTGGTCGAGCGAACGACTTGCTCCTGGGCGATGTACATGTGCGGATCGGCCTGGATCATGCGAATTAGTTTTTCGCGATCGCCATCTTGCCGCACCCGATAGATGGGCGACTTTAATCCACGGCGTCGATAGGCTGGCTTGATCACCAGGTTGTCGATGTGTTCGACCACGTACTTCAGCGCATCCGGATCACCACAACGCCACGTTGCCACGCCCGGCAAAATCAACGGCTCGCCCAGCAAGTGCGTGCACAACTGTGGCATGAAAGTCATGAAGATCGGCGACTCGACGATGCCTGACCCAAGTGGGTTCAGCACGACGACATTTTTCATTCGGCAGACCTGAAGCAGCTCCGGAATGCCGCCGGTCGAATGACTAATCTCCAGTGGGTCGCACTGGTCACTGTTCGGACGCCGCAAAATGACATCGACCGGCAACAGCCCGCCCAATGTCTTCAGCATCACGCGATTGCTGCGGACGGCCAAGTCGGCCGGTTCAACCAGTGTGTAACCAAGGTATCGGGCGAGATAGGCGTCCTCGAAATAATTCGGGCTCTCGGCGCCGTTGCTCAGGATGACGACGCGCGGGTTGGTCACTCGCGAGCAAGCTCGCAGCACGGCTTCTTTCACCATCATGAAATAGCCGGCCAATCGCTGGACGTTCTCTTTGTGGAAGAGACTTGGCGTCAAACGGGATTGAATAATCCGGTTTTCGAGCGCAAAGCCGCTGCCAGAAGGAGACTCGGTCCGATCCCCTTGAACCCACCAATTGCCGTCGGGCGACCGAGACAGATCGGCGGAGTAGAAATACAGATAATTATTCCCAGGGGGATTCTGCCCATGAAAACAGCGATAGAAGCCTGGATGGCGAAACAACACGTCTTCCGGCAAGATGCCGCTACGAATTAGTTCCTGTGGGCCATACAGATCCTGTAGGACCAGCTGAAGCAGCCGTCCACGCTGGCGTAAGCCGCGGGTAATTTGTTCCCATTCAGCGGCCGGCAACAAAACCGGAAGCGGATCGAGTTCCCAGGGTCGGGCACGACGATCTTGTTCCGGGCTGCCGATCCCGGCACCGACATAAGCCATGCCGGTGCGTTCGAGAACTTTCTGCATTTGCTGCCATCGACGCTGGAACTCGCCAGCGCCGATATCTCTCATCCCATCGACAAAGCTCTGCCAATAGGGGCGAATTTTCGATCCGTCATGTAGTTCGTCGTATATGTCAGGAATTGGCTTATACGGCGCAAACAGATCGGCGGACGCATCGTTTTGTGCGGGGATTCTGGTCACCGAAACCTCGGGCTGTCCAAAATGAGGTGTTTACGCATTCCCTGCGTGGGGTTACAGATGCTTGGTTTTACCCCGTCTCAAATCGAGCGTGAAGGGGAATTCGCTCGAGGACTCGTCCGGCGGAAGTTCAACATAACCAGGTGTATGCCCCATTTTCTCGAACCGATTGCCGCGTCGCGACTCGGCCTCGAAGGCATTCACCGGGAAGGCATCTGGGTTATTCCCCCCCGGGTGCCCTACGTGGTAGCGGCAACCACCCAAACTTCGTTGGAACCAAGCATCGTACAGATCAAACGTTAACGGCTCATCCACGGGAATCGTGGGGTGCAGGCAGCTAGGTGGCTGCCAAGCTCGATAACGTACGCCTGCGACAAATTCTTGTTCGGTACCGGTCGGATGCAGCGGAATGCGTCGGCCATTACACATTAAGTAGTGCCGGCCAGGAATTGCTCCCCGAATTTTAACCTGCATTCGCTCTAGCGACGAGTCGACGTACCGTGCCGTAAACCCTTGTCCTGCTTCTTCTCCGAGGACATACCATGGCTCAATCGCTTTTCGCAGTTCAACCTGAACCCCTCGATGAGTGAATTCCCCTACCTTGGGGAATTTGAACTCGAAGTGAGGCAAGAACCAATAGGGTTCGAGGCGGAAACCGGCGTCCTGGGTTTCCTCGATAACCTCAGCAAAGTCCTGATAGTTGAAATGCGGCAGCATGAAGCGGTCGTGCAGACTGGTATCCCAATCGACCAGCGACGCCTTGTAGGGTTGCTCGGCAAAACGAGCCATCAAAGCCCGCAACAGCAACTGCTGGGTCAGGCTCATCTGCGCGTGTGGGGGCATTTCAAAGGCCCGGAACTCCAACAAACCGCGGCGTCCGGCACTGCTATCAGGCGAAAACAACTTGTCGATACAGAACTCGGCCCGGTGGGTGTTGCCGGTGATGTCGGTCAACAAATTGCGGAAAACCCGGTCCACCAACCAAGGCGAAAACTGCCCCTTATCGGGGATCTGCTCGAAGGCGATCTTCAATTCGTAGATTGAATCGCGACGACCTTCATCGACACGTGGTGCCTGACTGGTCGGCCCAATGAAGTTGCCGCTGAACAAGTAGGACAGCGATGGATGATTGTGCCAATAGCCAATCAGGCTTCGCAAAATATCAGGTCGCTTCAGGAAAGGACTTTCCATCGGCGTGGGGCCACCCAGCACCACGTGGTTACCACCACCGGTGCCGGTATGAGTTCCATCGCGATTGAACTTCTCGGTTCCCAAGCGGGTGTGGTGAGCGTCGTCGTACACACCGGTGGTGATGTCGACTAGTTCTTGCCAGTTATTCGCGGGATGAACGTTGACTTCGATCACACCTGGGTCGGGCGTCACGCTTAGATGTTCCACTCGGTCGTCGTGCGGTGGCAAATAACCTTCAATGCAGATCGGCGTTCCCATTTCGGTCGCGACGGCTTCGACTGCGGTGAGCAGTTCGAGGTAACCTTCCATCCGATCGACCGGTGGCATGAAGACATGCAGACAGCCGTTGCGAGGCTCGACACACAAGGCCGTGCGAACGACGTGGTTGATCTGGGCGGTCGAGCCATCGCCCCCCCAGTCGTTTGGCGAGAAGAACTGATCCGAGTCAAGACTCTGACCACTCATTCCTTGCAAACGGGCCGCGGTTCGATATTCTTCACCAGCGGAAGTCTTCATCGACCAAGGCTTGCCGGAGTCGCCTCCTACCATCGCCGGTGAACGACGGGACATGAACTCCGAATAACTTGGAAGTGGAGCCATCTCGCCCATTGGATCGAGCGGGAAGAGAGCCGCCGTTTGCCCTTCTGTCTCATAGATCAGCGAGTGAAGCGGCAAGCGCAGACCCATCGCGGAGTCGCCAGGGATCAAGAACAGTTCGTCGCTACGGACGACCCATTCGCCACTTTCCCAGCAAGGCTGAGCGGCCCACCAAAGGTAACGGACCGGCAACACACAACCAACCGGCGCCGTGAGCCCCTGCTCGAAGACCTTGGCAATCCGGAGTCGCTCTTCTTTGTTTTCTAGCTTGGAATCGTGGACGTCGACGTTGACCGGCAACCGACGTTCCATCCAGGTGTAATAGAAGGCGTCTTCATAGGCGTAGCTGGCATGGTTCGGTTCAACGCCCAACTGCTCGGCCAGGCGACGGGTGAACTGCATTGCCGTATCGGAATCGTGACCATAGTCGACGCCATCTTCGGCGAAGAGCGACGGGTCTTGCCAGATCGCTTCACCATCGCGACGCCAATAACATCGGAACGCCCAGCGTGGCAACGATTCGCCAGGGTACCATTTGCCCTGACCGTAGTGCAAAAACCCACCTTCACCAAATCGCTTGAACAAACGACGCATCAGCTTATCGGCCAGGCCACGCTTGGTGGGCCCGACCGCGGCCGTGTTCCACTCGTCCCCTTCCATGTCGTCGATCGAAACGAAGGTAGGCTCGCCACCCATCGTCATCTTGATGCCAACACGATTGAGGTGTTCGTCCACTTCGTGGCCAAGCGATTGGATGCTGTTCCATTCGTCGTCGGTGTACGGCTTCGTAACGCGAGGATCTTCGTGGAAGCGCGTTACCTTCATGTCGAACTCGAATTCGACTTCACACTTTTCCAGCGTTCCCGAGATCGGCGCGGCGGTGATTGGATTTGGCGTACATGCCAGTGGAATGTGCCCTTCACCGGCAAACAATCCAGAAGTTGGGTCGAGCCCAACCCAACCTGCCCCTGGAAGGAAAACTTCCGTCCAGGCATGCAAGTCGGTGAAGTCTTGCTCAGGCCCGGAGGGCCCGTCCAGTGATTTGATATCAGGCTTCAGTTGACAGATGTAGCCAGACGCAAAGCGCGAAGCCAAACCGAAGTGACGCAAGATCTGCACCATCAGCCAGGCAGAGTCACGGCACGAACCGAGTCGCTTTTCGAGCGTCTCTTCAGGCGTCTGGACGCCATGTTCCATGCGGACCGTGTATTCAATGTCGTTCTGCAGCTTCTGGTTCAGGGCAACGAGGAAGTCGACGATTCGACGCGGAGTGACGTCGATATCCTTCAAGTATTCCGTCAGCAGCGGACCATGCTCTTCTTCCTCCAGGAAGGGAGCCAGGTCAGTCTTCAGCGGCTCTTGATAGGTGATCGGATATTCTTCCGAGTCAGGCTCGAGGAAGAAGTCAAACGGGTTGATCACCGTCATTTCGGCAATCAAGTCGACATCGACCTGAAAATGGTCGACCGTTTCTGGAAAGACAACACGGGCCGCAAAGTTGCCGTGTGGGTCTTGCTGCCAGTTCATGAAGTGAGGCTGAGGACTGATCCGCAGCGAGTAGCTGTGAATCGGCGTCCGGCAATGCGGGGCTGGACGCAAGCGGATGGTCTGAGCCCCCAGACCGATCTTGCGGTCGTAAGTGTATTTGGTCGAGTGATGGAGCGCCGTCAGGATCGCCATAGAAGCCTCAAAGGAAGTCGAATCGCGGGAGAGAAATGCCACGGGGTGCATGAAGGCAATAGTCGACCCGGACGCTCGACAAATTCGAACAAAACAAGGTACCCAGTGCCGCCTTCCTGCATTTGGCACGATCCGCTTAACCGGATTGCAAATGACGGGCCAAATGCGTAGTGACGCCAGAAACCTACCACTTAGAACAGGTTTTGCTGACAGGTGCTAAAATTTTGTGCACATGGGGCCCAATTCCGAGCCAGCACCAGCCTAATTGCCCCGCTAGATCCGTTCTAGCCATAGAAGCCCATAAGGCTGCATGATTAGATCATCATGCGTCGCGATTTCTTCATCCGAGATTAAATCCTGGAAAAATCGGCCCAACCCACCGGTCCGGATGTTATTGGCCGGGACACGCTGCGATTCTTCGGTGAAGTTTGCCAGAATGAGTGTCCGATTTCCCTCGTTGTGTCGCACAAACCCCAGAACGTGAGGATTATCGATCGGAACGAGGTCCATCCCCTGGCCAGCCAGCGACGGAAGCTTTTTTCGTAACGAAATCAGACGCTGAATCTTGCGGAAAATTTTCCCGCGAATTGCCCCACCATTTTGCTCGTCGACATCCTGCTGGAAGTCTTGCAGATACTCCCACTTCATCTTCGGACGATGAATCCAACGGGTGTCCCCCGCCTTGGCCGGATCCTTCACGAAATCATAATCATTCAACATGCCCCACTCTTCACCCAGGTAAAGAAGCGGGATACCGCCGATGCTGAGCGTGATGCCATACAGCAAACACATCCGCCGGACCGACATCTCGATCAGCTTCGGGTCGTGGAATTCGATCGCCTGCTCCAGGCCGGCCAGCGAAGCCAACGTCCCTGAGATCCGCATATCGCCGGTGGTCGGATTGTGCTGGAAAGGCACCCCACGGGCAAACGAGCCAGGGAACTGCCCGGTGTAGAACTGATTGAGGAACTGACGGTGGTCATAGCCGTTAATTCCAAGTTGGCCGGCGTCGTCGTCGTCGAATGTCCAACCAATGTCGTCATGACAACGAAGATAGTTCACCCACGCCGTCCCGATGGGAAGCTTATGGCGATGACTGAGCGACTTCTTCAGCAGTCGCGTATTACGTGTTGCCAGCGACTCCCACAGCAGCGCCATCAAGGTTGGGTTGTACGAAATCTGACACTCATTCGCACCGATGTACTTCACCACCTCGTCCGGATGGACGATTGCTTCTGACTTGAAGACCAGCCCAGGCGCGGCGATGCTGGCCAGGCAGTTGAACGCCTGAATCAGCAGATGCGCTTCTGGCAGGTTCTCGCAGTTGGTTCCCATCTGCTTCCAGATGAAAGCGACCGCGTCGAGACGAAGAATGTCGACACCGGTATTCGCGATGAACAACATCTCTTCCAGCATTGCCCGGAAGACGGCGGGATTATGATAGTTCAGATCCCATTGGAAGCTATTGAAGGTAGTCCAGACCCACTTCTGCATTCCGTCGTGCCACGTGAAGTTGCCACGACGCACCGTCGGAAAGATTTCTCGCAGCGTTCGCTCGTACTGATCGGGCATATGGCGATCGGGGAAGCAGTAATAATACTGCTGATACTCGACATCCCCAGCTTGAGCATGCTGGGCCCAGTAATGATCGTCCGACGTATGATTGAACACGAAATCGAGACACAGACAGATGCCAGCCGCGCGGAGCTCGTCCGCCAGCAGCTGCAGGTCTTCGATTGTCCCTAGCCGAGGGTCGACGCTGCGATAGTTGCTAATCGCGTAGCCACCATCGTTGTCGCCAGGGCGCACGGCGAAAAGCGGCATCAGGTGGACATACGTCAAGCCGAGTTCTTTGAAGTACGGAATGCACTCGCGCAGCTTGCTCAGGTTTTCCGAGAACAGATCAACATAGAGCGCACCACCCACCATCCGTTCCGACTCGAACCAGGTCGGGTCGTTCCGGCGGTGATCGTCTTGCTCGCGCAGCTCGTCGCCACGCTGTTTCCACCCGCGTGCGGCCGTGAACAAGATTTCTTCCAGATGATAGAAGAAGTCGTACCGGCCGTTATAAAGCGTGTAGAGCAACCGGAACAGACGAGGCCACTCGTGGATCAACCGCTGCGTGAAATCACGCGCTAGTCCGTTCTGCGTCTCTTCTTCCGACCAAACCGCTTCCAGTCGCGGAAGAAGCCGCTTGAGCGAGATCTCCGCTTCGGTTTGCAGTGGATCGTGTTGTCCATTCCTACTCGTGACGATCATTGGGTATCGTGATGTTGTCTAGAAACTGGTAATAGTTGATTCCTTCCAGGATACCTCGTGCATGGTGTCCTTCGGCGAAATAGATCCGGGGCCAGTCCCTTAGTCTCTCGAGCTCAGGACTGTAATTCCCTACAACCACTCCAAGCGTTCTTCCCTTCAACATCCCTTCGTCGTTGCCGCTATCCCCCGCAACCAGCACTTTTTCGGGGGAAAATCCCCACTTATACAGCACATGTCGCACGGCCACGCCAGGCCCGCCTCGATTCGGAATGATGTCGAGGTACATGTCCCGCGAAAACACGACGCGAGCACGAATGCCGGCTTCGCGAAGGATTCGCTTCACCTGTGGGATGGATGGCCCAACCGATTTATCGAGATCGAAGCTGATTTTGAACTCGGACTGCTGGAAGTCTTCCTGCACGAAGATCCCTTCAACACCTTCAAACAATTCTCGAATCTTGTCCGGAGTCCAGTGCAGGCCGATCTGTTTTCTCCAGGTCCGGTCGCTGGTGAGACTTTCGCCATAGTACAACTCGGTACCGACACCTGCGCAGATCAAATCGGGACGTGGCAGGTTCATCTCTTCAATCAGCTCCATCGCGCTGTCGAGTCGACGCCCGGTCGAGATGCCGAATCCGATGTAATCGTGCTCGCGGATCACTTCCAGAAATTCCCGCAGCGATTGATCGTCGCCGGTGAGCGTGTTGTCGAGATCGGTGATGATCAAGCGATCGAAGTTCGGCATCCGGCGAATCTTGGAACTGGAAGCCAGGACCGGTTCGGCGGAATGGGCCAGAATGTCGTTGATGTCGCGCCAGTAGCGTTTCGCGTGGTTCGCCCACGAATAATGCTTTTCGGCCCCTGCCTTCCCCTGCTCGCACCATTCGTCCCACTGCTTCGGCTCGGTGAGCATTCGCAGCAAGGCTTTCTCGATCGCTTCGGGATCGAGGGGATCGACCAGCAAACCATTGTGGCAGTTGGCAATAATATCGCGAGGTCCGCCATCGTTCGTGGCGACGATCGGCATCCCGGCAGCTGCCGCTTCCAACAGCGTGAGGCCGAACGGCTCGGTCAACGCTGGATTCACGAACACACCGCGGCGCTGCGTTCCCCAGCGGTAAATATCGGGCACATCGCTGGGCGTGTGCATCTTCGGGTAGGCGACCGATCCATACAGGTCGTAATCGTCGATCTTGCCGAGAATGCTCTCGACAATTCGCCGCTGGGCAGGTGCCAGGTCTTTCAAGTTCTCACGCGTACCCATCACGAGAACCAGGTTCGAGAGTTCTTGCAGACGTTTACTTTCTCCATAAACGCGAACCAGCATTTCCAGGTTCTTACGCTCGTCTGGTCGAGCCATCGCAATCAGCGGCGGCTTGCATGGATCGCGGAGGAAGCGTTCAATCGCTGGGCCAATCCGGTAGGTATCTTCGTCTGCCTTTGGCGGAGCGAAATCGGTGAGATTCACACCTGGCGGGATCACTTCCATCCGATCCGGCACGTAGTTTTCGTACTTCTCGTACTGCTGTTCGACTTCCTGGTTGGTGCTGGCGACCACCATCGAAGCCGTTTCCAACGCGACTTCTTCCGCTTCGATTCGCGCCGCGAGGCGATAACGGCGTTCCAGGTCTTCGAGTGATTTTCCCTTCGCAAGAAGTCGCTCTTGCTTGACGCGACCGAGCGAGTGTCCAGTGAAGACAAAGGGAATGTGTAAGAGGCGCGCCAACTGGGCCCCTGCCAGACCGGCATCGGCATAGTGCCCATGAATCAAGTCTGGTAGGCCAGCGCGACGGAAATGAGCGAGCGTTTGATCGACGAAGAATTCGATATACGGCCAAAGCGATTCTTTGCGGATGTATCGCTTAGGTCCAAAGGGAATACGAACGATCTTCGCGTTTTCGCAGATCGGTTCCTCTACCTGGGCATAATCGTCGGAGACCCGATCGTCGATGATCTGTCGGGTTAACAGCTCGACTTCCGTTACGCCGGGTTGTTTGGCTAATTCGGCGGCCAGTTCCAAGACGTATTTGACTTGGCCCCCAGTGTCGGCATCACGTCCTAATTCTGCGTCGTTGGCGCGGATTAAGCCGTGCAAACTTATCAGAGCGATCTTCATAGAGAGTCATTCTTCGGAGGTTGTTGGTTGTTGGAAGCACGTGTCGCACCTCGGAATCCATTACGCCAAGACGTCGGTGTAGAACGACTTATCGTTGCAGGTCGCTCCGTGGTTTTGACACACTTTTCCGGCGAATCGGGATGCCGCATCGCCAACCTGTCGCAAAGGGCGGCCCGAAATCAGTCCTGCAAGAAGGACCGATGCAAATCCATCCCCAGCACCGACTGTGTCGACGAGAGGATCTGGTTTAGTGACAGCAACTTCAATGCCATCACCATCGTTTGTGGCAAGAAAGGCTCCTTTCGAGCCAGATGTGATACAGAAATTGGCGACTTTGTGCGCCGTACGGACTTTATCGACTGCTCGCCGGACGTTGTCAGTCGAATCGCATGAAATTCCGGTCAGTCGCTGAAGTTCCTCGTGGTTCAATTTCAGCCAATCCGCTTCTTTAACGAGCACCTCGACCCACGATTCGTCGAACCACGGAGGGCGAACGTTCAGGTCCACAAACCTGGGTAGACCGCTTTGTTCAATTAACGTGCGGATCGTTTCCGCCGTCTTCTCGCTGCGATAGGCGAGGCTGCCGTAATAGAGATACGAAAACTCGGAATAGTCTTCGATCACCGGCGGTTCGATGTAATCCCACGCGCGGTCCTGCAAAATATCGTAGGCAGGTTCGCCTCCCTTGAGGGTCACTTCGACCGCTCCGGTTGGCGTGTCGTCGCGGGTCTGCATCTGCGAGGTTCGCATGCCCCACTCGGTCATCGCGTCGAAAACCTTCTGACCGGCATCATCTTTGCCGATGGAAGAAACCATCGTTGGCGCGAATCCCATCCCGTGCAGATTCCAGGCAACATTGAAGGGAGCGCCCCCCAAGACCTGACGACCGTCCGGAAAACAATCGAAAAGGACCTCGCCCAGGATCAGAGGCGAACGAGAAGAATTCAGTTTCGACACGTTGAATCGTCTAGCTGTTAAACTGATTGTTTAGTAATTCCGACATACTGTTGTAACACTCTCATGGGACAAACTCAAATCGACGAAGGCGACCCGACATGAGCAAGGTCTTGGCAACCGATCTGGATGGAACCTTAATCCCACTTTCCAACAAGCCGGAAAACGAACCGGACTTGGACACATTGCGTGCCGAGTTGGAAGCGAAACAAGTCACGCTGACCTTCGTTACCGGTCGGCACCTCGAGTCCGTGCAAGAGGCAATCACGCAGCATCGACTGCCATTGCCGGCCTGGATTATTTGTGATGTTGGAACGTCCGTTTACCGCAGCGACGAATCTGGCTCGATAGAACTGGCAACCGCTTACGTCGAACACCTTCGTTCGCTGATCGGCGACTTCCCTACCAGTCGCGTCCATGAACTGTTCGCTGAAGAGACCGATCTACGGAAGCAGGAAGAAGAGAAGCAAGGCGAGTTCAAACTCAGCTATTACTGCGACGCCAATCAGCTCCGAAAAATTATCAATCTCGTGCGAGACACTATCACCCGACACGAAGCACCCTACCACGTTATTGGAAGCGTCGATCCTTTCAACGGCGACGGGCTGATCGACTTGTTGCCGACCGATGTCTCGAAGGCATACGCCTTGCAGTGGTGGACTGAGCACGCCGGGATGGACAATTCCGAACTGGTTTTCTCCGGCGATTCCGGCAACGACCTCGCCGCGATGACGGCTGGTTACCGGACGATTGTCGTCGGCAACGCAGCCTTAGACCTGATCGAGACCGTTCGAGCCCACTACGACCACGAGCCGGCCTTGCTCTACGTCGCAGAAAAGCCAGCGACCAGCGGGGTGTTAGCTGGATGCCGGCACTTTGGGCTGATTTAGCAGACTAAACAATTTCGCTAGCAATTCTTTCAACTGCCGTTGCGTTGCCAGCACTCGATTTCCTATAAGTTGTCGCGCGAAAGATTGTTTATCGATTTCCCCGTGACGACGCTCCCCCGGTGCCTTTGCCTTCCGCCACAAACCGACCACAACCAATCCTGGCATGGCTGCGACTTTGCCTGGCTGGAGGTCTGTTGTGCCTGGCCTTGGTCTCGACCGGATGCAAAGCGATTAAGCCTTCCAACAATCGCACGTGGGCACCTGATCAATCGAAGCTGCCGATCGGCGACATCGTCGGTGATGAGGTCACGATTCATAACGTTCGTAACTGTCGCTACGCGTCAGCGGACGAATACATCGTGCAGTACTACGACAAGGACGTCCGGCTCTCGGACGTGCAGTCGGTCGACTTCATTGTTGTCCCTTTCAAAGACTCGCCCAGCGTTGCCCACACCATGCTCAGCTTCGGCATGAAGGATGGCCAATACCTGGTTTCCTCGGTTGAAATTCGCAAAGAGTCGAACGAGGAATACTCGGCGTGGAAAGGCTTTTTCAACCAATACGAACTGATGTACGTCATCGGTGATGAACGCGACGTCATCAATCTAAGCTCGAACTATTACAAGAGCGACGTCTATCTCTATCGCACGATCGCCTCGCCAAAACAGGCCCAGGAACTGTTTGTCGACGTGATCAAGCGGGCCAACGAACTGGCGGCCCGACCCGAGTTCTACAACACGTTGACCAACAACTGCACGACGAACATCGTCTCGCACGTCAACAAGATCTCGCCCAAGAGCATTCCTTACGACATCCGCGTGATGCTGCCAGGCTATAGCGACGAGTACGCCTATTCGCTCGGCCTGCTCGACACCAGCATCCCGTTTGAAAAGCTGCGCGACGAATCGAAGATCAATCAACTGGCTGAACGCTATCGGGACGACGCGAATTTTTCGCAATACATTCGCCGTTAACGGTTTGGCAATCTTTACCACGCCACCCGCTCAACTTGTCGCTAGCTAGTCTTCTCTGCTTTTTTCTGCGGTTTTCGGCAGACCTTCATAAATCCTGATCAATCGACATTGTGTCATCCGAAATTCGAATATAGATACACCCTACTCTGCCACAAAACTGCCCTTACACGACGGACCGTTAGGGAGGAACGATATGAGTGGTGTTACTTTTTCGGTAGCTGCCTTGTGGATGATTTTGGGGGCCTCGCCCCATACGCCAGTGGTCCAGGATCAGGTCGACCTGATCGAGGTGAACCACTACTACGATTCCCAAGGCCGATTGATCTTCGACCAAGTCATCTTCTATGAATGGTCGCAAAGCGATGCTCGTTTCAATGTCACGGCATGGCGTCTGTTGAAGAGCTCTTGGCAAGTTCCACGCAAACGTTGGAGCGACGGAGCCTATACCACAACCTGGCGTGATGGCGATGTCATCCGCAGTGTGGTGGGACAGAACATGCGCGAGACTTGGACGCAGCACGATCCGGAACTTGTCGAACGGGATTATCTCCCACGCGAGTACCGGCGCGGCCTTACACCGAAGGTAGACTCGGTAGCGAAATCCGAGAACTAACCACGCGCTAATTCGATACGGATGTCGAACACGACGACCACGTTTTCCTGCGAATCGCAAAGGAAACGCTTGGGTGTCTGACAGACCTTTCGCACCTGCTCGGTGAGCTCACTCAGCGAAGCGAGATCAAGGTCTTCACTCAACTCGCTCCAAGCCAGGCAAGTTTTCTCGGCATGTGTTTGAACTCCATGCTGCGAGCCTTGCCGGGCCTTCACCCCCGACGCCGCCAGGTGGATCAGTCCTCGTAGCAGATCCCCTTTCGCCCCTCTTCTTCCGGCGGCAATCCAGCACGCTTCCCACGCTTCATGGGCCTCCCAATAGAAGCCGTGGTGGAACAAGTCGACGCCGACCCGCAGCAGCCGCGCCGGCGACTCCCCTTCCAGCGAGGTGGTTGGCCGCGTATTGATTCCCGGAACATAGGCATATTCCGGTAGCGGGAAGTCTGGTTCGTAGCGTGCGATTCGATTCACCATGGTTGCGTTGGGCCTCGCCTCCCATTGTAATGACGCACTGCAGCACGTTTCGACAACCATTCAGAGAGGACTTCCCATGACCGCCCGAAAAATCGTCGTCACAGGCGTGACCAAGGGCCTGGGACGCGCCATGGTCGATGGCTTTATTGCCGCTGGCCACCATGTTGCCGGCTGTGGCCGCTCGGCCGATCGAATCGAATCGCTCTGCGAAACGCACGGTGCTCCGCACCGTTTCGATGTCGTCGACGTGACCAATTGGCTCGATGTCCGCGACTGGGGTCAGTCGGTGATCGAATCGTTCGGTACGCCTGACCTGTTGATCAATAACGCGGCGATCGTCAACGAGAGCAATCCGGTCTGGGACGTTCCGATCGACGAGTTCTCGAACATTGTTGATATCAACGTGAAGGGGGTCTTTCACGTCATCAAGGCCTTCGTGCCGACAATGGTGGCGCGCGGCGAAGGGGTGATCGTGAACTTCAGCTCTGGCTGGGGACGCTCGACTTCGCCCAACGTTGGCCCTTACTGCGCGACGAAGTACGCCATCGAAGGACTGACCAAATCGCTGTCGCAGGAACTGCCGGAAACCATGTCGGCGATTCCTCTGGGACCTGGGATGATCCATACCGAAATGCTCGAGAAGTGTTTCGCCGATGGTGCCTCGAGTGCTCCGAAGCCGGAGGCCTGGGCCGCCTATGCGGTGCCATTCATTCTGTCGCTCGGGACGGAAGAATCTGGCCAGTCGATCAGTATCGTGAAGTAAGGTCGTTATGCCTGCTGGAATCGATCATCCCGCTGCCTGGCCGGCGGACGTATTGCTGAAGCAATGCGAGTTGAAACGTCTTCGTCGCGGAGGTCCTGGCGGGCAGCATCGCAACAAAGTCGAGACGGCAGTTGTCATTCAGCACAGGCCTTCCGGAAAATCCGCCGAGGCCAACGAACGGCGGAGCCAGGAAGCCAATCGTCAGGAAGCGATATTTCGCCTGAGGATCGTGCTGGCACTGACTCCGAGCGACGAATTCGATCTGTCCAGTTCCCCCAGCGAACTTTGGCGATCCCGGGTCCGTAGTGGAAAACTTGCCGTGAACCCAACTCACGACGATTTTCCCTCGCTGCTGGCCGAAGCGATCTCGGTCCTGACGCAGCACGACTGGAATGCTGCCGCCGCTGCCAGCCATCTGGGGTGTTCGTCGAGTCAATTGGTGAAATTCTTGAAAAACGAGCCTTCGGCGTTTGCCCTGCTTAACACCAAACGCCAGCAGATGGGACTCAAGCCCCTGAAGTAGGGTGGAAGTTCCCTTGACACATCACGCAGCCAGACAAACGATGGGTTGCAGTGAAATCCTTTGTTTTGGAGTGCCTTTCGATGTTCAGCCTGACTCAACGTATCGTCGTTTGCGGATCCTTGCTGTTGCTCGGCCTTTCCGCTCAAGGCGTTTGTGCCCAGGACGTGAACGCCGTCGCAGGCGATCCGTGGAGCGTCGGCAAGATTACGGTTCCGTTCCAACGAGCCGACTTTGGCGACCCAATCGATAGTGGCGCGTTCTCGATCACCGATCAAGAAGGACGCGTCTTCTATCCGGTCTTCAAAACCAAGCGTACTCTCCCGCTGCTGCAGTCCCTGATGGGGGCTGATCAAGTCACTCCTCCGCAGCAATTGGAAGTTCACTTCCTCTTTCGCGGAACCGCTCCGCTTGACGTGGTTGTCAATTCGCCGACACCGCAGCGGGTTCGCGTGAATCCTCGTCCCTACCGCCAGGGTGCCTACCGCAACGCGATGCGTCAGTGGTGGCGAACCTACAACGAAGTCTTCCGCGAAAGCACCGGGACCAGTGCCCACTCGCCGGTCCTCGAAACTTATTTGTCGATGATGCTCGGCAGCCGCATGGGGCTGGAAGCTCCACCGCTGAGTGAGAAGATCCTCGAAGATCGTTCGGCTCTCGCACCGAGCCAGTCGCTGATGTTGCTGCTGGGAACCGAGAAGGTGCATGACGCCATGCTCCGTTCGATCATGAACAACGAGATCAGCCCGAACCAACAGTTGGGACCGATCGCCGAGCCGATTCCGTTTGCTCCCCTGGCCGTCCCAGAACCTGCCGCCGATGTCGTGATCGAACCGATCGCCAACTATGTGCCGGCACAATGCTTCTATGTTCGTTTCGGTTCGCTGGGCAATTACCTTTGGCTGAACAAGTTGCTCGAACGTAACGGTGGCGATCTATCCAGCATGGTGGCTAGTCGCCGGGTATCGTTCCATTTGAACAAGGTGGTTCAGCGGCAGTTGGCGCTAAAACAATCGGAACTGGCCGAAGTGTTCGGTAGCCAGGTTGTGCAAGACGTCGCTCTGATCGGCCGTGATACATACACCCGGGAAGGTGCCGCGCTGGGTATGCTGTTCCATGCGAAACAAAGCATGCTGCTGGCCAACGACATCGGCAAGAACCGTCAGAACGCCCTGCGAGAGTTTAAAAAAGAAGGCGCCAAGCTCGAGACGATCAAGATCGCAGGCAAAGACGTTTCGTTCCTTTCTACGCCTGACAACACGCTCCGCTCGTTTTATGCCGCTCGGGGTGACTTCCACCTGGTGACCACGTCGCGTTCGATTATCGAGGCGTTTCTCACCCTCGAAGAAACCAACGCCAGTCTCGCGCAAACGCGTGAATTCCAGTATGCCCGAACGCTGATGCCGGTAAGCCGCGACGATACGGTCTTCGCGTTCCTTTCGTCCGAGTTCTTCCGGGGTTTGTACTCGCCGCAGTATCGCGTTGAAATGCGGCGTCGCCTCCAAAGCGTCGTCGAAATGGAACTGCAGCAGATGGCATCGGCGGCGGCAACGCACGAAGGATATCAAGACACCTCGGTCGAAGGTTTGATCGCGGCTGGTTTCTTGCCTCGCAATTTCGGCCAGCGTGCCGACGGCAGTCACACAATTATCACCGGCGACACCCTCGGCGACTCGATCCGTGGTGGACGCGGGCACTTCGTGCCGATTCCCGACATGGACATCGTCGGGATGACGGCTCAAGAGATGGCGGACTACAACGCCTTGCGTCAGTTCCACATGACGCAGTGGCGACAGATGAATCCGATTTTGGTCGGCATCAATCGCTTTAAACTGAATGACGAAGGATTGGAACGAATTGCGATCGATGCCCGTATCTCGCCGTTTCAGAAATCGAACTTCAGCCAGATGCTGTCATTCCTCGGCCCTCCCCTGCCGAACCATATCGCGACCAGCCCTCGCGACGTCGCCGCTTTCCAGGCCGTGCTCAATGGCAAGTGGAGTGGCGGGGTGACGCACTATGCCGTTGCCGTCCAGGACTTGCCGTTCCCGATCGAAGAGTTCGCCAACCAAGGTTTCTTCAACACGCTCAAGATGCTGAAGGCGACTCCAGGTTATTTGACCGCCTGGCCGAAGCCGGGGCTTCTCGATAGTCTTCCTCTGATCAGTCCGCCCCCTGCCGATGCCTATGGTTATTCACAGTTGCCCTTTGGATTGTGGCGACGGGAATGGAACGGGTTCTCGACGCTGTCGTTCTTCCCTGACATCTTGCAGGAAGTTACGCCCAATCTTGCCCTGGTCGAAGACAAACATCCTGCCCAGGTCCGCATGCATGTCGGTGACGTATCCAACGCTCAGATCACTCCGCTGGCCAACGGCTTGGCCCAGGCCCTCTCGAAACGAGGCAGCCTCGCCAATGCGACTTTCTTCCAGGATGTTCACAATCAACTTGGTGTGCCTGCTCCCGAAGCAAAGGCATTCGCCGAACAGCTGCTGAACCTCGAGTTCCTCGATCCGCTCGGTGGCACGTTCGAGTACGTTGCCGAGCCGAACGGCACGCAGCGTTGGGTTTCGACGGCCTGGAATGAGGAAGGGCAAGACTACCAGGCAAACCTGATGACCTGGTTCCGAGGAATGGACGCTCGCTTGAACGTCGACGAATCGCTGGTTGAACTGCATGCCCAGATCGACATGCAGAACGAGAAGCCAGCCCCAGGGCTCAAACTGCCCGGCTTCAACTTGTTTGACCTGGGAGGTGCCTTCGGTGGTTCGTCCAAGGAAGCGAAGCCAAAAGAACTTCCACCTGAAGAACCGAAGGCAGAGGAAATCCCTGCCCCGAAATCGGTTTTGACGCCGCCTGGCAAACAGTTTTAAGCGAAGCGGCTAGTCTGCTTCCAGTTCTGCCACGCGATCCCACATCAGCTTCAATTCACTCCGGAATCCGCCGGAGAGAATCGGGAAGCGGCACCAGGTCTTCGGGTCGAGGTTCTCGTCGTCGAGATGGAAGCCAGGGGCATATCGTTCTCGCTTCCATTGGTTCCGGCTCCATAGCTGGAAGAACCGTTCGACGTAACCGCCAAGTTCCTTCGGCGAGTGCCCTGGGTAGCGATGCAGCAGGTGCGAAAGAACTTCGACTGCCGTCTGCTTGTCACGAATCGCCAGCCGTTCGATCGCATCGAGGATGGTGTACGGCATCAAGTCCGCTTCGTCGGTCTGCTTCTGATCTGCGGGTCGCAGCTCGGCCGTTGGCTGCTGATGGTTGATCTTCTCGAGAGCCGACAAGCAGCCGATTCCTGCGGGACCATGTTCTTGCATCCAGACCAGCCACGTTCGCAGGAATGCCTTATCGATTCCTGAGATCGGGCAGAGACCGCCGCTGGTATCGCCATCCATCGTGGCGTAGCCAACCGCGGCTTCCGATCGATTGCTGGTCGAAAGCAGCAAGGCATTCTTCAGGTTCGCCACCAGCCAAATGCCGGGCGAACGGGTTCGGGCCTGAATGTTCTGCAGAGCAATGTCGTCTTGCTCCCATGTCAGCGGGCGGCCTTCGACTTGCTCTCCCAAGGCAATGTATTTCTGCACCAGGTCATCGACATCGACGCAGTGGAAGCCAGCTCCGACGGTTTCGGCGACCGCCTTGGCTGCATTCAGGGTCACATCGCCGCTATTGCGAGTTGCCTGATAGACACACGTCAGCAGTTTTTGGTTGATCTCGGCGGCATCGGCCATTCCTTCCAGGCCAGCAATGTAGGCAAGCTTCTTGGCAAAGCGGCTGACGCCAAGTTCCTTCAAACCAAATTGAACCATGTAGGCACAAAGCGTTGTCACAGCCGCCGAGTCGGCGCCACCCGATAGCGAAACCACAAATCCCCGCGAGCGGCTTTTGCGGAGGTAATCGAACAACCCCAGCGTGACGGCCCGGGTGAACTCTTCTTCTTTCAAGTGGTCCGAAGCTTCCCATGCCGGTTCTTCAATCGAGACGACATCAGGCTCGCAGTGAGGCAGCGCGAAGTCGGACTCGACGACCTGATCGCGGGCCGCATCGAAGTTCAAGACGAACGCATCGCTCTTGGCTCGATTCATGCGGTTCACGTCGACATCGACTACCGCTGTCGTGACCACGCTATCGAGAAAGCTGAATCGCGGAGCCTCCGCCAGCAAACGCCCTTCCGAGGCGACCATCGCGCCGCCGTCGTAGATCGCTCGACCTGCTTCGTTGCCAAGCAGGTTCGCATAGACGTAGGCGGCATGAAACGCTCGGGAGCCCTCCAGCACAAATCGGCGGCGAACTTCCTGCTTATCGAACGCGAAGTGGCTGGCACTCGGGTTCAAGATGAGGTCAACCCCCAGTTCCGCGAGGCGCCCCCCGGGCCGACTGGCGACCCAGGCATCTTCACAAATTTCAAGACCGAGCATGATGCCATCGAAATCGAAGACCAGGTCACCCAAAGGAATCTTCAGGCCATCCTCTTCATAGAACGACCGTTTGCCGCTCGGCCAGGGCTTGAACCAGCGTGGTTCGTAATGGATGCCATCCCCTGCCAGGTTCTTCTTGGGGACCATGCCCAGCAACTTGCCATTGGCCGCGATTGCCGCGACGTTGAAGACTAAGCCGCGGTACGAAATCGGCAGGCCGAAACAAGCAACCAGGCCTTCGGTTGCTGGTACAAGCTCTTGCAATTTGTCCCAGGCCATCCGCCGCATTCCGGCGGAGAGAAAGGCGTCCTCGCAGCCATAGCCGGTGATGCATAGTTCTGGCAAACAAACGACCGAGGCTCCTGACTGACGTGCTTGATCGAGGGCCTGAAGAATGTTCCGGGCGTTTCCTTCCCAGTCCATAGGAGTCTGGTTCAGGACGGCGGCAGCGACTTTGACGTTCAGCACGATGTTGTTTCCCCGAAGTTGCGAGTTCCATCCATCAAGCTACCCGATGGGTTCCATCGGGTCTATCGGTCAACCAAGGGACACAGCCGCAAGGAAAAAGGCTCGCCAAATTTAGCCATATCCGATTTCGTCGAGGTCTTCTTCGGTCATGCCGAAGTGATGGCCTAGCTCGTGCAGAATGGTGATCCGAATCTGTTCGGCCAGCCCATCCGGCGTGATCGAACCATTGACGTGATGCGTCTGGGCCAGGATCCCCTCCCGGAAGATCTGAATCGCATCGGAAGGAACCGCAGGCCCTTCAATCGAACGATGCGTCAGCGGAATGCCGGTATACAAACCACACAGTTGTCGGCGATGGTGAAGACCCAGCTTTTTAAGCTGTGCGTCGGAAGGATAGTCCTCGACAATCATCGGGACGCGGTCCAAGAGCTGGGCAATATTGGGCGGCAAGTTGGCCAGAACCAACTCGAGGTAGTAATCGAAGTTGTCGCGATGAACTTTTTCCATGATCTCCCCTGCTGCGTGATCGTCCATTATCGGGAATTATTTGCTGGCGACAGTCCCCCGCCAACCCGGAAAACAAATTTCACAAACTTGGATGCCGCCGGCCCGATAAGGTCGCAGTCAAGACGAACTCCCCCATATTGCAAACTGCTTGCAAACCGTTCCCCGGCAGAGACAATGGGGGGCATGAATCAACGCTTTTCGATTACAAAACTATTCGTGTTCGTGGCATTTGCCGCAGTCACCTCGCTTATCATTCGCCAGGCGTTCATCGGGGCGGACTGGGCGAAAGCGGTGGCGATCCTGGTTCTCGGGGTCGGGCTATGGATCGGCACGCATATGGTGCTCGGTTTTCTCGCCCTGCTGACCAGCAGTTACGAAGCGAAGTCGAACCCAGCTCGAGCCCAGTCTCCATTCGCCACAGACCAGCCGGCACCTCAAGTTCTGCCACCTCGTGCCAACGAAAGTGAATAGCCGGTGCCTGCACTTCATTGGATAAGAATCACAGTAATTCTGGCATGGCTGCTTGTCTGCCTTCCGCTTTCCCAAGTTGCCGCTGAAGATGGAACGAACATTCAGTTGCCGATTCCTACCCAAAAGCCGGTGTCGGGACTGACTCTTTCGGTCGACTATCGCTGGATCGATGGCAGCGGTTACCGTCCGGTCCGCGTTACCATTTCCACTGCCGATGGCAAACCGACCCCGGCTGACCGTCGGCTTCGTGTTAACTTGCAGCCGCAATTCACCTATTATCGTGCGGAACAGCCGTTCCCGCTGGTGACGCAAGAGATCAAGCTGCCGCAAGGGGAAAGCTCGGTCACGGAAACGGTTCTTATTCCGCAGCACTTTCGCTGGGAGTCGCTGAGGGTTAATACGTTCGAGTCGGGAGCCATGCTCCCGGAGCTTTCTGGCGGCACCAGCGTTCGCTACGGTAACCAGCGAGATGCCAACTTCACTGAGGCCTTTCCGGCGACGATTGTTTTCCATCGCAATGCACCGGACCGCAGCGACCGCGTAACGTGGGCGACCGAAATTCGCAAGCAAGTCGACGATGGCGATCTGACAGGCGACGTTCCTGATTACCGCGTGATGCTAAACGAACTCGCGTTCATTCAAAGCCAAACACGGCAACTGATGCAACCCTCGAAGTACGGGGCGATTCCGCTCGGGTTTGGCAACATCACGCGGCAAGACTTTCTACCACTGGGCGATGTTCCCAACGACTGGCTCGCCCTCAGTTCGGCTGACCTCATCATCTTCGAGTTGGCCGATCTGCAAACCCTTGCCAGCGAGTTCCCTGAGAAGTTCGCAGCCATCCACCAATGGCTACGGTGCGGTGGCAACTTGCTTCTGTACGACGGTGGCACCGATGGCAAGAGCAAAGTCGATCTACTGCTGGGGCGCGATTCGAGCGACACAGAGGACGCCTGGAAACACATCTCATTCCCTGCCAGCAGTCTGACGTCGGCAGACTACTTCGAGCGACTCAAGAGTCGTGAAGACGATTACCGCGTCAACGATGAAAATCGGTACGTACCGATCGAGGTCGCTGGCGACGCGACGCGCGAAATCAATAACGGGCAAATCCCTTCCACTTCCGGTGCCATACCGCCGCTCGCACTCGATGCCACGACGGAAGAGTTCGGAAAGATCGTGCTTTCGGAACACACCCTTTTCCCTGGCAGTACGGAGACATGGAATCGCGTGCTCCACAGCTTTGGGGAAAATCGGCTGGCCTGGTACCAGCGAAATGGATTCTCGCGATTAAGACAGAACGATACGTTCTGGGAGTTTTTGATTCCTGGCGTCGGCAAGGCGCCTGCGCTGACATTTGCCCTGCTGATCACCATGTTTGTCATTCTGATCGGCCCGGTAAATTACTTCATGCTTCGAATGTCAGGCCGACTGAATTTGTTGCTGTTCACGATTCCCGCAGGGGCACTTTTCGTCACACTGTCGCTGATGGCTTATGCCGTTGTAATGGATGGATTTGGTACGACGGCCCGGGTTCGTACCGTTTCGCATTTGAATCAACGCGATGGAACCGGAGTCAGTTGGAGTCGTCAGGCCTATTACGCCAGCCTCGCTTTGAATTCAGGGCTTAAGTTCCCCAAGGACGCCAAGGTGACTGAGGTGGAGTACTCCCCCTTTGGCGACGGGCGAAGCAATCGTCAGATTCAATGGAACGACGAGCAAACCTTACGCGGGGCCTATTTTCCCACGCGAGTCACGGCCCAGTACGTCGTGATCCATCCATTCCAGACGGTGCAGAAGCTGGACGTTCGTACCACCGGCGATAGCACCACGGTCACCAATCAGCTCGGCACCAAGATTCGCTATTTGCTGCTGGTCGACGAGAAAGGAAAGTTCCTTTACGGAGATAACATCGCAGACGGCGGCGAGAAGCGACTCGAACCTGCCACCGAAGAACTGCGTCAATTCGTGCAGCGTTATATCGAAACCCAGCGTCCTCGCTTGCCCAGCAACTTCGATTCCATCGGCTATTACCAGCCACGTCGCTACACGCTGCCGACCCACGAGATGCCCGAAATCTATCTACGAGATGCTCGTTACGAGGACTCACTTGCCGAGACTGACTTCCGCAATTGGTTTCATGCGTTGAGAGGCCAACCTGACATGCATCAGCGGAAGTATCTTGCGATCGTCGACAACTTCGACCAAACGCCGTTCGGTACCGAGATCAATCGCTCGCACGATTCCCTCGACATTATTCTGGGAGAGTGGTAAGCCATGATCAGCACACGTACCCCAGTGATCGAACTGCGTCGCTTGCATCGTTTCTTCGGTTCCACGAAGGCGGTCAACGATATCTCGTTTGAAGTCTACGCCGGCCAGGTCTTCGGCTACATCGGCCCGAATGGTGCTGGCAAAACGACCAGCATGCGGATTTTGGCCACGCTTGATCTGCCGACCGCTGGTGACGCCCTGGTCGATGGCTATTCGGTGATTAACGATCCCGACCAGGTCCGCCGTCGGCTCGGTTTCATGCCTGATGCCTTCGGCGTTTACTCGAATGTCAATTGCCGCGAGTACCTCGACTTCTTTGCCCGTTCATACGGCCTGAAAGGAGACGATCGCCGCAAAGCCCTGCAAGAGACGATGGCCTTTACCGGGCTCGACGTTCTATCCGAGAAACCGATCAGCGGTCTCTCGAAGGGGATGAAGCAGCGACTGTGCCTTGGCCGAGCCATGATCCATAATCCTTCCGTGCTAATCCTGGATGAACCGGCGGCCGGGCTCGATCCTCGGGCCCGCATTGAACTGCGCGAGATGATTGCCCGGTTGGCCCATGCTGGAAAGACAGTATTAATCAGCTCGCACATTCTGACCGAGTTGGCTGAGATGTGTGACGTGGTTGGCATCATCGAACAAGGCCAACTGCTGGCAACCGGCAGTGTGGCCGATATCCAGCGAGGGCAACGCAGCAACAGCCGCGTTCGGATTCGTGTTCTCGAAAACACGCAGGGGCTGGCCGACTGGCTCACGACCCGCGAAGTATACGACGAGATCGTGATCGATGGCGAGCTTCTTCACTTTTCGCACCTTGGTGAACGAGCCGAAGAAGCCGTTCTACTAAAAGAAATGATCGAGGCAGGCTTTCGCATCGCCGAATTTGGAGCCCGTCACTCGACCCTGGAAGACGTCTTCCTCAACGTAACGAAAGGGCGAGTCCAATGAGCGCGGCAGACACTCCGGCTTCCACTCCCACAACCGATACCGATCCCCGCTTAATGAAGATTGATCGGTGGGTTGAAAATGCCAGCGAGTATTTCAATCCGATCCTGGTCAAAGAGACCCGTCAGGCACTCAAGAGCCGCCAGTTTGCGGTCACGTTTGCCCTGGTGCTGGTGACCAGTTGGTTATGGTCGGTGTTTGCGATCTTTATTAACTATCCGCAGATCCTGTATGCTTCGGCAGGCCCACTGCTGCTGGTTGGCTATCTCGATATCTTGCTGTTTCCCCTGGTGGTAATTATCCCGTTCACCGCTTTTCGATCGCTGGCCGCGGAACGGGAAGATGGCACCTTTGAACTGCTTTCAATCTCGACGCTCAATCCCAGGCAAATCATCTGGGGCAAGCTGATCAGTGCCATCGTGCAGATGATGGTTTACTTCTCCGCGATCGCGCCCTGTATCGCCTTTACGTATCTGCTTCGCGGGATCGACATCATCACAATCGGTTACGCGCTGACGGTCGTGTTTCTGCTGTCGGTGGTGCTGTCCGCATCGGGACTGATGTTGGCTTGCGTTTCTCGGAAACGGCAGTGGCAATCGGCGTTGTCGGTGATTGTGATCATCTTGTACTTGATCGCATTCATTAGCGCTCTGACGGCCTGCTATGGCCTTATCCTGGAATCGACCGAGTGGCGGGCATACAACCACCCCGATTTCTGGATGGCGACGTTGATGCTCTGGAGCTACTCGTTCAGCATGCTTTTCCTGTTGATCGAACTGGCAGCTGCACAAATCACCTTTGAAAGTGAGAATCGAAGTGCTGGCGTTCGGCG
This sequence comes from Bremerella cremea, assembly GCF_039541315.1. GTDB lineage: Bacteria > Planctomycetota > Planctomycetia > Pirellulales > Pirellulaceae > Bremerella > Bremerella cremea. Next base: position 559,909 of record NZ_BAABFZ010000005.1, read on the forward strand.
AATGCTGTTGATCCAACACTTCGTGATTCTTGGTTGGATGATCTATTGGTGCCTGAGAGCGCCGCAAGAGAGCTTCTTCCTGGAAACCTGCGTCATGCTGCTTTGCTTGACCTGGGGCATCGCGGGCATCTTCATGAACGGAGAGTCGACCGTCCTGTCGCCCCGTATCAAGCGAAGCATTCCGCTTTCGGCGGTTGAAAGAGTCTGGACGAATTGGCTGTTGCCTGGCCCTGGACGTGGCTATCTGTTCATAATGACCTGCCTGTTCAACGTTGGCATCGTGTCGATCTTCGTGCTGTTCATCAACAGCTTTCAGGGCCTAAGCTACTCCGATTTTATCGAGTCGACTCGATACACGTACGGCATGCTGCTTTACCCTGCCTGCTATCTTGGACTGGGACGCGTGATGGTGGCGCTAATCTCGAAGTATTTTCGGGTCGACATTTACCTGTCCGCGTTCTTACACTTCTTCCTGCTGCTGGGCGGCATGATGCTTCCTGTGATCCTTCAGATCATGACGCGCAATGGATACAGCAACTTCCCTCACATTACCAATCCGTTGTGGTTCTACTTTCGAGGGTCGAGCAGAGGCAGCTTCCTGGGCAGCGACGAAGTCACCCTTGTCCTGATTCTTGGCAGCGTGGCGATGGTCTTCTTCTTCCTGGTCAATCTCGGAATTAGTTCGAAGGAACTCGTTCCGCAGCGAGAGACTAACACCAAATACCTGCCCGATCAGGCGGTCGACATTCCGCAGACAATCGAAGACGACGCCGATCCGTTGGCTTAGCTTCCGGTTGTAGCAATTATGCCAGTCGGCGGTTCCGGTTGCCGCACGGTTCATCTGCCGCTTCAACCATTACGCCTTATGCCCGACCTATCTTTGCGAGGACCCTATTTTTCCTTGTGAAGCTGATGCCGGACCCGCTGCTATGAACCGAAGCTTGCTGCCTAATCTCCGATTGCTCGCCACCCTGCCCTTGGCTTGGGCCGTGCTGGGCTGTGGATCGCAGCCAGCGGCCGTGAATCCAGTGGCTCAGCCTGGCGGAAGCCTGCCAGCGACGCCTTCAGAGACAGCTCCGACCGAGACGATCTCGCCGACGGCGGACGCGATCGCAACGTCTTTCGTCACCAAAGATCCCCGCCGCCAGATCGTGCCGCGTAACCCTTTCCGTCCCCCAATGGTGACGACGCGGACCGTGGATAGCCAGCTCGAATCACGGACCTCGGACATTCGCCTGCTGGGAACGGCCCGGCGAGATTCCCAGCAGATCGCCCTCTTTGAAACAGGCGGCAAGGTAAGTCATGCCGTCGTCGGAGAGTTCGTTAACGACTGGGAAGTGACCCTGGTCGGCAAGTCGGAAGCGACGCTTCGCAAGGGCTTGGAACAGATCACGCTCCGGATCGACTAGCGAACCGCTGGGAATCGCTGGATCAAATGCGACTCGCGAATTGGCATCCCGTTGTTGGGCTGCGGAATAGGTTCTTCGTACATCATCTCTTGCGGCGGCATGCCTTCAGGTGACAACCCAGGCTGCGGCTTGCGACGCGGATCAGGACCAAACGACGTCGCTCGCTTGCCCGGTGGTGGTGGGCTCATCTTCGGCCATGGAAACTCCGATGCCAGCGGAATCGCGTCCAGCTTGGTGAAGCTTTCTTCGTAGGCATCGGTATGGCGGCAATCGACGCCAGGGCTCGGGCATGGCAGAATCTCGGTCCGCAGGAAAACGACCAGCTCGCTTTCACGGACCTCGGTACTGCGATAACGGAACAGCTTGCCGACGTACTTGATATCCTTCAAGTAAGGGATGCCGTTTTCGTTGATGATATCGGCTCGCTGCCGGAGCCCACCAATCACCAGCACCTGGCCGTCGGCGACACGAACGGTCGTCATCGTTTCACGACGGTCGATAATCGGCTGCGGATTGGCACCATCGCTATAGCCAGTCAATCGGCTGAACGATGGAGTAACATCCATTTCGATGGTACCGTCGTTCGAGATCCGCGGGGTGACAGTCAACATCACGCCTGCTTCGCGGAAGGCGGTCGTACCGATGTTACCGCCGGCCGAGGTCTGTGTCAGCTGCTGGTAGGGGATTTCGGTAACGATCTGAATCATTGCCTTTTCTCGGTCGACCACCACCACGTTCGGGTCGGCCAACAATCGCGAGTCATCCATCTGACGTACCGCATTCACGACTGCGGTCAGGTCGATGCTACCGTTCAAGGTCTGGAACGTCATCACGCCGCTCGGGTCGCCCGCCGCGACTGGAATCGACAAGGCAGAATCAATGCCAAACACATTCTGCGGCACGCCGTTGGCGTCCGGACGACCTTTAAAGATCGTCGACCAGTCGACACCCAATTGCTCGGTATCGTCGAGGTCGATGTCATAGATCAACGCGGTGATGCGGACTTGCGGTTTGGGCACGTCGACGCGCTGCAGCATCGATTGGATCATTCGCAGGTTCTCTGGTCGATCAATCACGATCACCTGGTTTTCGGTTTCCACGATCGCGGCACGACCATCGGCACTGATCAGCGACTGAACCGCTTCCAGCAGGCTCTTGGCGTTGAGGTATTCGGGACGATAGTTCAACACGTCCGTGATCACTCGATTGCCTGCCGATGCCCCGGAATTCGCGGCGACTTGATCGATTTGCTGAACCGCGGTGCGAATCATATCGAGATGGTTGGGGTAGTCGACCACGGCCAGACTGTTGGCGGACGCGATGGCCTGGATCGATCCGCCGCGCGAGCGAAGCGACTCAAGCGCGGGGATGATTTCAACCGCGTTGGCATGTTTCAACGGAAATGTCTCGGACCGGAACATTGGGTTCGAAGCACCGAGGTCGGCCAGCGGCACAATCACCAGGCTATCGCCAACCGGTCGATAGCCATACCCGTTGAGCAGCAGAATCGAATCGAGAATGTCGTACAACGGTGCATCTCGGAAGGTCCCATTGATGGTTCCTTCTACCTTGCTACCGATGACAACATTGATATTCCAGACCTCGCCAATCGTCCGCAAAGCGTGCGGGAGTGTCGTTTCCCGGAGATTCAAGTCGCCACGCTGCCTGAGTGCGGCTTCGATGCGTGGGCTGATACCTTCGGCCCTGGCGGTGACTGAATTGAAGAGAGAAAGCAGCAACGACAACAACAACATCGTCACGCCCGGCAGAGCCTTCCGAGGGAAGGATCGCCGCTTGGACTTGCGGTTGTTCATTGTGGCGTGTCTTTTGCCATCCTGGCGTTGTGACATTCCGTTGCTTTCGCGTGGTCAGGAACGTGTGACTGTTGTCGGCCCCGGGCAAGCCGGTTACGACTTCAACGATTCCTCATTTGTAGGCCGTCGAATTCCAAACAGTTGGAGTGCAACTTCCAGTTGAATCTGATCTCCATTGGCATCCAGTGCCTTCAGGTTCAACTGCTGTAAGTGCATTTGCACATCCAAGGTCTCGAACTTGTCGAGGAAACTCTCGATCTGCTGCATGGTGCCGGTCAGTGTTAGCCGCATTTCGCGAACTTCCAGCCGGAAGTCAGTCTTCTTGCCACGATTGGAAGTCGAAACCGTCTGGACCGGACTGTCTTCTTCGTACCACTGTCGAACCCGAACCGGTCCAACGTCAACACGACGCAGATGGCATTTCGACGAACGAGCAAATTTGACGAGGGTCTCGCGAACTCGGTGTGCAGAGTCATCATCGATGATCCGCTGATGGTGATTCCTCAACTCCTCCTGAATTTCGGTGAACCGAGCCTGGGCGGCTGCTAGTCCATTTCGATCGGTCGTACCCTGTTGGACCAGGAACTCAACTTCCTCCGATCGTTCTTGTATTGCCGAATATTCATCGGCGGCCGGAATTAGCGTCAGAAGCGCAACGGCGAAAGTTACGATTATGCCGATCATCAACGACGATGGATGGCGGATGAGTCCGATAATTGCCGTCTTAAATGCTATCATCGTTCTGACCCTCCAACTCTTCCCAGGCGTCAATGTCGCAGTGAATGGTAAACTTGATCGCCGGCCCCGCTTTCGTATTACTTGGGATCGCCCCATCTACAGTAGCTCGGTCGGTGAACGAGAGCTGTTTAAGATGTTCCGCATAAGCGAACACACTTGGCTCGGTGACAGCATTGCCTTCGACGGTAATGTCACCATCGCTTCCCAACGTGATCCCGGTTAGCCAGGTATCTTCCGGAACATGCTGGCCAATGTCGCGGACCCAGCTTGCCACGGGCTTTCGAGGTAGCATGGCAGTTAGCTTATTGTGCATTTGCAAAGTCTCTAGCCCGCGAGCCATCACTCCTTGCAGCAAGATTGCCTCGCGATGGACCGGCTCAAGCTCATTCGCCCTGGCTTGCTTCTGCTGAAGTTCCCAACGCTGTTCGAGCAAGTATCCCCAGACGCTCACGGCCAGCACGATTGTCGCGGCCAAAGGAGCGAACACCCTTGCCGCACGCAGCCATAGCTTTTCTTCGTTATCCGATCGCAAACGTTCCATCAGGTTCGGCCCCGGCGTGGCGTATTCTCGAAATGCCAGCAAACCGGCACCGGCCGCGGCGTAATACGCGACCGGCAAAGTCCGAATCAGGTCGGAGACCTCATTCCCCGATATGGCCGTTTCTAAAATCTGAACCGGCATTTCCAGGCGATCGCCAAGCTGCTGATGAATCGCGTCGACACGAAACCTTTCGCCAGACAGATAGACCGATCCGATCGAAGCCCGCAGCACACGAGCATGCCGGCGGCAGTAACGCTGCAGCCGCTCCAAGTGATGGTCCAGAATGTCTGCAATTTCTTCCTGCGTCTTGATGCCGGCCGGACGGTAGTCGAGGTAGAGATGCCCCTGGTACGAGATCGCGATCTCGACGCCTGATTGCCCAGGACAAACCAGCAATGCCGGTGCCTGCTTATCGAGTTCCAAAGCCCCCAGCAGACGGCACAGCGAAATCACCGCCGGTTCGACCGATTTCACCTTGAGGTTGAGCGATCGGGTGACTTCCAGAATTGCTTCGATCGTTTGTCGGTGCACCACCGATACGGTCGCGTGTTGATGTTTCGGATCTTGCTGAACAATGCTCCCGGCAACCAGCTTGGGACCATGCCCCAGCGAAAGATACAAGCTGCTACGCGATTCGATCTCGCGAACTTCGTGCGCGACGATTTCATTCGTATCGCTCACCACGCGTGTCACGCAGAACTCGCCCGACAATGCGATAGTGACTTCGTCAACGGTTCGCGGCAACTTGCTCAGCAAGCGGCGAATGGCTTGTTTGAGCCCGCTCTTCCCTTCTTCGGAGGCGAGTTTCAAAGAACCATCCTGCCAGTTCTCTTCCAACGGCTCGCATTCCAGCACGTTACCACCTTCACAGCGATAGGTAACGGCGCGGATCTTCGTATGCCCGATTTGAAAGGCGAATACAGGTCGCTTGTCGCTCTTCTTTTTCGATGTTGCTGCCATGTTGCTTCTAGCCACTGGTACTGACCGTGCATTCCAAACGTCGTGTCACGTTGCCCGCTTCCCCTTGAGCGGTGACAATCACTTGACCTGCGTTGCCATCGGTCGCGGTAACGCTGTATCGATTGCCACTGCCTAACGGCAGTTCAATATTGCTGATCGTGCCTCGCCAATTGCTATCTTCCTCGAGCATCGCCACCGCATGATGCACTCCGGCGCCGGCCAGGTACTGGGCCTTGTCGTAGTCGGCCGTGTTACGATACGCGGCAAACTGCGTCGTTAATCCATTGCCCATCCCTGCCAGGATGATCGAAGTGACCACCATCACGATCAGCACCAACAACAGCGCGAACCCGCCGCGACGCGGCTTGGATCGTTTACGTTGATGGATCATGATCTGGGACATGGGACGCTTCGTACTTCTTAAAAGGCTCGCACCCACGCATGCGATTTGAGTGATCGAGTGGCCACCGATCGTTGCGGGAGCGCGTACGTGACCGTAATGCGAATGCACTGCACGGCACTCGGGTCGGTCGTTTGGGTGACACCATCTTGTTCGTATCCAACCAGCGACAACGCGGTGATGTGGTTCCCCAACAGTTGGTCAGCGGTTGTTGGCCCGTAATAAACATTCGTCCCGGTATGGTCCCAGATCACCGACGAACCGTTCGGCATGAGTACCGTCAAACTGCCAGAGCTGTCGCCGGCCGCACTGATCGCCGAGACTTCCTGGCATTGGCGAATTTGCCGGACCATATGCCGCAGCACACCGACGGCCGCTTCATGTCGCAAACTGTCGCTCCGATGATCGATCCAGGTGTCGTAGTTCACGCGCATCAGCACCGACACCGCCGTAACAGCCGAGACCAGCAAGGACATCGCCACGAGCAGTTCCAGCAGGCTAAAGCCACGTATTGTTCGAGTTTGACTAGGCACCATCTTGATAGATCTTCATGCTGGCGAGTTTCGTAGCGAAGGTCACTTCAGGCTCTCCGCTATCTTGCCCGCCATTTCCATTTTCATCGTTCCAGACCGTGACAGTCACCACCATCAACTGGTCTGCAATTCCTCCGTATGCCGGCGAAGTCGTTCGCGTGGCCACATACCGCACCGAAGGCAATCCAACATCGGAAAAGGTTCCGGCGTACGTTCCTTCGGTGAAGTCAGGAGCGGCCGCGGCCAACTGCTCTTCCAGCTTGCCCACCGCCAACAGGTTCATGTAGTTCCATGTTTCCAGTTCGTGGCTGGCATGGATCGCGCCGGCCATGAAGTTCATCGCGGGAATGATTGCCAGCGCCATCAGGAACGTGGCAATGACCACTTCCAACAGGCTGTAACCTGGCCGCGATGTTTTCATGATCCGTGACTCCCGGTGTTGTCTGCCCTAGTGGTTTCGGAAACCCGACGCCGTGGCAAGAATGCAACGTGCGCACCAGGACGTGTAAGAATAGGTCACCAGGAAACGTCGTCAAAAAGAGGGAAACCGGAACACAGAAATCATCCGCTTAAAACTGCTCGAGCAGTCCCCAACCGGTGGCAGAAATGACGGTTATCCGCTCCGTGCGATCTGGCCCGGCAAACGTGATTACCGGGGCGACCGTCGCTTCACCCTGAAAATTGAAAGTGGCATCGCCGCCGACCTGGATGATGGTCGTATCGGAAGACAAGGTGTGAGGTCCTTCGACAATCGTCGTCGAACCGCTATCCCGTTCAATCTGAAATCCGGTGATCGTACCGGAAGTGGCCAGCATCCGCACACGATGGTTATCGCCGGTCGCGATCGCCGCTGTTCTGGCTTGGCGAAGGGCCATCAAGATCCGGAACGAATCGCTACCAGCCGCCAAATTCCCTTTCAGCCCCGGAGAGATCCGAGTCGCGCCGATCGCCGCCAGTAAACCAAGAATGGTCACCACTGCCAGCATCTCCAGCAGACTATAACCGTGGCGTCGGAACGCAAATGACCGCGTCACAAGTTGTGCGCGGTCATTACTGGTTTGGGTATCGATCGTCATCGGAACCAATTTAGTTGGCGCTCACGCGATGCGTGGTGCCATCGATCGTGTAGCTGAGCGAGCTATCGGTTGGCACGGTTGGCACGCCATCTGGGAGGTAGTCGGTACCCAGATCACTCAGAGCACTTGGCCACGAACCGGTGTTGACGTAAAAGCGTTCCACTGCCGAATTCAGCGTGGCAATGTTATGCTCGTTCACACGTTGCTTCGCCAGGGCGCTCGAAGTGCTAACGCGCGGCACGACGATCGCGGCGATAATCCCAAGGATCACCACCACGGCCAAAAGTTCCAACAACGAGAAACCACGACGGTTTCGATTTAAACTGGCTCGGTACATTGTTCCACTGCTGCCTAACGGGTTTATCTGAATGAGGTTTCCGGATACCCTGCCCTGATTCTCGATATTTCGTAGTGTTTTTACTTGCTACGATATCAGCCAATCAAATGTAGGTCGCCGTTAACGACGTTATCTCTCGACGAGATCCAACATGCCAAACATCGGCATATAAATCGCAAGCAGAATCCCTCCCACCAGAAAAGCCATCAGAATCGTTGTGACGGGTTCAACCACACGCACGAAACTGTCAGTCTTCCGCTCGATATCCTTCTTCAAGTGATCACGAATTTGACGACTGGCCGGACCTAAGTTGCCGGTCTGCTCGCCCACGATCACCAACTGGCTGACCACCGGAGGAAACAAGTGCTGATGCCGATCCATCTCGCGGCTCAGACGTTCTCCACGACGCACGGCTTTTCCCAAAGAACCGATGGCGTGATCAACCGCCAGGTTCGAAACGACGCCTTGGCATTGCAGCAAGGCATCTGCCAGGTGAAAGCCACTTTGCAGCATCGTTCCCAACGCATCCATGAACTGCAGCATCGCAATATCGACCAACCAGGGACCGATCAGCGGGAGCCGCAGAATATGACTATCCATCGCGATGGCCAGGTTATGATTGCGTCGCACCTGACGAACGGCGATGCCGATGCCGATCAGCCCGAGCAATATGATCCAGCCATACGATGTCAAAAACTGTCCGGTGCTTACCAATACCTGGGTTGGTAATGGAAGTGGAATCTTTGACTTGCGGTACGTTTCTTCAAACACCGGCAAGATGAACAAGATCATGAAAGCACACACGCCGGAACCGGCCAGGGTGACAATCGTTGGATAGCTCAGCTTCTTATAGATGCGCGAGCGTAGATCGTTGTCCGTTTCCATCTGATCGGCGATCCGACGAAGCACTTGGGGGACGTTTCCCGAGCGTTCGCCGATGCGGATCTGCTGAATCACAATCTCTTCGAACACGCCCTCTTCGCGAGCGAGTGCCTTCGAGAAACTATCGCCTCGTTCAATCGCCGAGTGCAGCGACTGCAAAAGCGTCTTGCCCCAACGCATCGACGTTTCATTCGAGATCGTCAGGATCGCTTTAGGCAAGGTCACGCCGTTTTCCAACAGCGTGGCCAGGTGCGAAAAGACTTCGCCCTGACGTCGCTTGGAAACGCCGCGAGTCTTTCGCTGAGGCGTCAATTGAATCGAATGGAGCCAGCGAAATATTCCGCCAATTCCGCCGGAGTTGGTTCGAGTTCGGGCCGCGGTTGCTTTCATGGTGTTCGCTTACCCCATCGTCTTGAAGTAGGCTTCTTCCAGCGTGGTGCGACCTGCGACGGCCATCTGCACGCCACCACTCAGCAGGTCGGTCATCCCTTCCTGAACCGCCAACTCGCGAAGCTTGCCATGCGGCATGCCCTGATCGATCGCTTCCGCCATGCGGTGCGTGTTGACCATGATCTCGAACACCGGAACACGACCTTGGTAGCCACTACCAAGGCACTTGTTGCAGCCGCGACCATGATAGAACATCGCGTCCGCTGGAATCTTGCAACGGCGTGCCACCGTATCGAGCATCGCTTGGTTCGGCTTGGCAGGCTCTTTGCAGTGAGTGCAGATCGTTCGCAACAGACGCTGAGCCACGCTACCCAAGAGCGAACCACCGATTCGGAAGTGGTCGATTCCCAAGTCGTTCAAACGAGCGACCGAACCGACGGCATCATTCGTATGGAGCGTACTGATCAGCAAGTGCCCCGTCAGCGCGGCTTGCACCGCGGTGGTTGCCGTTTCATGGTCACGAATTTCGCCCACCATGATCACGTCGGGGTCTTGTCGCATGATGTATTTCAACGCGTTGGCAAAGCCCAGACCGAACTCGTTATCGGAGTGAATCTGGGTGATGCCTGGCAAGCGATATTCGACGGGGTCTTCGACCGTGACGATGTTGCGGTGCACCTGGTTCAATTCCGAAAGCATCGCGTACAGCGTGGTCGATTTACCCGAACCGGTTGGTCCGGTCACGACCAGCATGCCGTGCGGTTTGTCGATCAGTTCCTGCAATCGCTGGCTATCGACACTGCTAAAGCCCAACTGGTCCATGCGAAAGACCTTCGAGCTTTCGTCGATCAATCGCATCACCACCTTTTCGCCCAAAACCGTCGGAATGATGCTCACACGGAAGTTCACGTGCTTGCCACCATCTTCGATGCTGATGTGACCGTCTTGCGGTCGGCGAGTTTCGGTGGTGTCCATGTCTCCCATCACTTTGATACGGGCAATCACCGCCTCTTCAATGTGATTTGGGATGGTCATCACCTGCTGGAGTTGGCCGTCGACACGGTAACGAACACGCATTTCTGGCTTGTGCGGTTCCAAGTGAACGTCGCTGGAACCGGAGTTGATGGCACCGGAAAGGAGCGACTTCACCAGCCGCACCACAGGAGCCGATTCTTCTTCGTTCAACGCGGCGATCTTTTCCGCCTCGACGTCGACATCTTCGTGCTGTGCGAGTTCCTGCAGCTTCATGTCGACGATCGTCTGACGAGCGACAATCTTGTCGTCAAAGCCACGATCGAGTGTCTCTTGAATTTCGGCCGAGAAGCCGACGATCGGATCGATCGGATATCCGGTGATCAATTCCGCTTCGGAAATCGTTTCGATATCGTCCGGCGCGGCCATCGCCAGTTGCAGGCGACGCTGTCGCAAACCAACGGGAACGGTGGTGCGACTACGGGCGAATTCTTCCGGCAGCAAGCGAACCAACTGTGGGTTGACCGCTTCGGGTACGATCGTTTCGAAAGGAACTTCAAACTGTTCCGAGAGGGCAGAACCAACCTGCTGACGAGTCACCAGGCCTCGACGCAGCAGAATAGCCCCCAACATACCCCGTTCGGAACCTTGACTGCGAAGCGCCGCATCGAGTTGCTCTTGCGAGATATGCCCACGGGCTACCAAGATGTCGCCGAGACGTCCTGCCATTATCGTTCTCTAAATCTTGCTGGTGTGTTAGGTGATGGTTTCCGGCGACAGCAATCGCTCGATCTTGTGTTCGAGGACCGCAGGGTCGTACGGAGTCACCAGGTAGTCTTTTGCCCCAGCCTTGAATGCCTTCTGGACCACGTCGAGACTTGGGTCGGTCGAGAAGACCAGAATCGGAGTCTCGTGGGTCTCTTCGCCCAACTGAAGCTGGTTGATCAGTTCCAGCCCCTTCATGCCGGCCAATTCCAGGTCGACAATCACCACGTCCACGTGGCTCTCTTCGCACAACTCAATGGCATCTTCCGCGGTCTCGACCGTTTGCACGTCAAAACCCAACAGTTCCAACCGAAACGCAGTGATATCGGCCAGCAGCGGATCGTCTTCAACAACCAGAATGCAGGGATTGCTCTCGCGCATGATCAAATCCTTCTGAAGGAAGCCAAAGGTGTCGCTATTCGACGCACAACCTTAGCTTTCACTGGAAGGCAAGCAAATCTGCCAAGATATAAAGGGGACGCGGGCAGTACAGAAGCTGCAATCGATGCAACCGGAACACGTCCCCTCGCGGGTTTCCCTAGCGCGAAGCAGTCTGCTTGCGCGACGCGACTTCGACCAGTTCGGGGGTCGGCCGCAGGGCAATCAAAGGATAGTCCTTCAGGAAGTAGGGCTCACGAGCCACTTCCGTCAGCATGCCACGCAGTTCACTAGGAAGCTCTTCCAGCTTTTCGGGTGTGGTCAACAGAATGGTGTTCGTTCCGTGGGCGAACTCCAGTTCCAGATCGGCCGGGTCCTCAGGAATGAACTTCACCGGTTGCCGGGCATAATAAACCCAACTTGCCTCGCTCACACCGAACGAGCAAAGCTGTGCATCGGGCGAGGCCTGTTCGATCTTGGCCAGCAGGTTGTCGATCGACTGATGATTGGAAACACGCTGGGCAATCACGCCGAACAGTCCCAACACGAACAGCATCGATGTCATCGCGAACAAGCGAAACGCTTGCTGGTAGTTTTGCTGCGACTTCCGCCACCAGGCCAGACCGCCGCCGACAATCAACACCATGCCCAGCAGGGCAACCAGTTCTTCGCCGGGCAGAAACTTTGCCGCCAGGACAGCCAGCCCGGCGACCAGCACAACACCAACGGTTGTCGTAATGCCAAAGGCCAGGTCGAGCCAACGCGAGGAGACTTCACTCCGTTTCTCGACCATGCGAGAAACAAACAAGCCCGCCAGCAGCGCCAGACCTGGGTACATCGGCGTGATATAGCTAGGCAACTTGGTCTGGGCAACCGAAAAGGCACCCAGCCACACAACGACCCAGCAGCAGCAAAAGATGATCGCGGCTTTCTGCTTCGAGTCGCCTCGCAGTTGTTGGCGAACGTCCAGCAGCATCGGCGTGAAAAAGACCGACCAGGGAAAGAACCCAATACAGATCGCCACCAGGTAATAGATCGGCGGCCCCGAGTGTCCTTCAAATGCGGTTACTGCCCGATTCAAGTTGTGCTCGAAGAAGAAGCCTTCGATCCAACGGTAATCTCGCATCGCAACCCAGATGTACCAAGGCAGAGCCACCGCCATGCAAGCGACTACTGCCAGGATCGGTCGCATGAACCAGACCGTCTTGAGGAAGTGCAGCGGGTAAAAGGGCCGCAAAAGCGAGAGCCCCCACTGGAACCAACTGTGGGTCGGTTCGGCAGGTGCCAGTCGCATGATCAACAGAAACATCCCGATGATTGCCGTCGGCAACACCAGGCCGACGGGGCCCTTCGACAACACGGCCAGTCCCAACGCACCATACAACAGGGCGACCTGCCACCACTGGGCTGGGTAATAAGTTCGCGGCGTATTCGACTCTACTTCTTCGTTCGAGAAGCTGAAGGACACGTAGGTCCACAAACCAAGCGTCACGAAGAAGATCAACGGCGCATCCGGGGTCGCCGCGCGCGAAGCTACCGTGAACATCAACGTCGTTGCCAGGCAGATACCTGACCATAACCCAACCGACGGATTAAATAGCCGACGGCCGATGTCATAGGTCAGCAGAACAGTCAGCGTTCCGAGAACGGCCGAAAAGAAACGAGCACTAAACTCGCTGATTCCAAACATCGAGTATGCCGAGATCATCAGCCAATACAGCATGACCGGCTTGTGCGTGCGAAGCTCGTCGTTGAAACGAGGAACAACCCAGTCCGCGGCTTCGATCATTTCAACCGCGCAGCCGGCGTTGCGAGGTTCGTCACGATCCCACAACTTCGGTCCGCCGAGATTGAAAAAGAAAACGATCAAACAGAGACCGATCAGCAGTCCCCAGTTTTGATTCACGCCGAACATGACAGCATTCCTTTGCTTGCACTCGATACAGGCTCAGGAGTTTAGCGGAACAGGGCAGGTTCCTCCAATGGCAGTTCCCAACCCCGTGAATGCCATTGGTCAAACGAGTCGAAAGAGTTAAGTTGGCGATTGCACACTGCTTAACTTCCATCGGACTAACTGGATATGGTGAATACGGACCACGCGGAACGGGAATCTTCCGCTTCCATTTCGGACAGCCCACTCCCCTCCCCGGCGATCAATTCGCCTGCGACGATTGAAGATAAAGAACGTCGCTTCTCGCCTCGCTTCTTTCTGGTACTCTCCGGAATCCTGGCAATTTGCGGCGTGTTGAGCTTCTTCATCGATCATTCGGTCAGCGGTCAACTGGCGGCCCCCCCGCACGAGTTCCGTTTCATTGGCGGCGATTTGAAGAAGCTGATTGCCCTGTCCGAGATCTTCGGGCATGGCACCGGGGTGATCATGGTGGTCCTGGCAGTCTTCGCCCTCGATCTCGAAAACCGCTGGCGAGTCGGCATCCTTCTGGGAACTGCTTTCGGAGCCGGGCTGACAGCCAATGTCTGCAAGTTCTTCGGTGTGGCTCGCTATCGCCCGCATGCTTTCGATTTTTCTCGCCCCATAGGGGACAGTTTTTACCAGTGGTTTCCCTTTCTTGACTGGTTCGACCACGAGGAACTTCGCCAGGCCGCTTATCAAAGCTTCCCTTCGGGGCACTCCGCGACGGCAGCAGGCTTATGCGTAGGGCTTTGCTTTTTGTACCCCCACGCCCGGTGGTACTTCCTGCTGGTCGCTGGACTGGCCTGCTTTCAGCGGATCGTCTTTCGCATGCACTTTCCCAGCGACGTCTGCCTGGGCGCGGCGTTGGGCTTGTTGATCGCGACGTTCCTGCTGACGTACGGAAGGCTGCCGGACCTGGCTGGGTGGCTGGAACGAAAGATCAAAGCGCGTCGATCGAAACAGGCAACCGCCTAGCCTCGATTCGTCTGCCAATCGTTGGCCAAACAACGCGAGATCTGTCAGACTCAGGGGAATCTCTTTTACGGATTGCTCAAGGAGTCTTCGATGTCGGCATGGCTTTGCCTGATCGCAGTGGTAACTGCACCTCCCACGACGCCAGAATCTGCCACCACGAATGTGACCACGTTGGAGTCGCTTGAAGAACAGCCTCCGCTGAAACCTCACGAGATCCGCGGCGCTATCCGAGTGGCTCTTCGCGATGAAGCGACCAGCAAGTCGTTTAACACCCGGCGTGACGCGATCGTGCGGATTTGTGCTCTGTATGCCGAGATGATGCTGAACGAAGAGTTCGCCGAGTTCGAGCAAGAGAAATGGCAAGCCAAGCTGAGTTCTCGCCTGAGATCGGTTCGCGACGACCTCGAAAAATTGCCGAAAACATCGACTCCGTTGCACTCCATCTCGGACAGTTCCGATAGCGAGTCATCCACCGGTGCGGCCGGCGGCGGCGCGATTGACGAGCCAGGGGCGACCGAATTGATCGATCTGATCACCACGACAATCGATCCCGAAACGTGGGACATCCATGGCGGCCAGGGAAGCATCTTTTACTTCAGCAATTACCGAGTGTTGGTCGTTCGACAGACGCAAGATGTGCACCAGAAACTGGGCGGCATCTTGCCGAAGCTGAAGCCATAAAAAAAGCCTGCTGACCAGCAGCAGGCTTTTCGTGTGTTGCGTACGATCGGGTAACGATCGCTTACTTGGCGATGTCCAGCAGTTCGATATCGAACACCAGAACGGCATTCGGCGGAATGCCTGGACGACCCTGGGGGCCGTAAGCCAGTTCGGAAGGAATGACCAGCTTCCACTTGCCGCCAACCTTCATCATCTGCAGCGCTTCGGTCCACCCTTCGATCACGCCGTTAACAGGGAAGGTTGCTGGCTTGCCGCGTTTGTACGAGCTATCGAACTCCGTACCGTCGATCAGCGTGCCTTTGTAATGGCAAACAACCGAGTCGGTCAGCTTCGGCGTCGCACCGGTACCTGGGGTCAGCACTTCGTACTGCAGGCCACTGTCGGTCTTCTTCACGCCTTGCTTCTTGGCGTTCTCAGCCAGAAAGGTCTGACCTTCCTTCGCGGATTCTTCCATCTTCTTCATCATCTTGGCCTGAACCAAGGTCTGGAAGGCCTGCAAAGCTTCGCCGATTTGTTCTTCGGTCAGCTTCGATTCAGCACCGCTCAAACCATCACGGAATCCGGCGACCAAAGCTTCGATATCGAAGGGAACATCGGGATTGGCAACTTCGTTCGCAATATTGCGACCAATCGCGTAGGAAGCCTTCTGTTCGGTCGTCTCCAATTTTGTCTCCTGGGCAAATGCCGCGTGAGCGACCAGCACCATCGCGATGGCACTAAGTGAACGAAACATGAATTTCCTTTCGGGCTATAGGTGGGATCCCGGGACGGGCAGTCTCGATGACCATTTCACCGAGCCATTTGGGCAATTATCGGGGTTTTCCCCAGCTGGGGAAAGAGAGGGGAACGAAAAACGCTAGTTGTTGGCCTTCAACCATTGGGTGGCAAACCGCTCCGCTGCCGAGCGGTTTGGGAAGACTTGAACGGCAGCCTGGGCACTTTGTTGGTGGGCGGCGTCCAGTTTTCGAATCTGTTCCTGCTGCCAGCGACTGGCTAGTTCTTGGTTGTGAAAGACGTTCGCCGTGCCGAAGGTTCGATTATTGATATTCACACGCACCGATGCGACCAAATGCGGGAACTCTTTCAAAGGGTGGTCATACGGCTGCGACTTCAAGTGAGATACCAGGCTCCGTTCGATCTCGGCCAGGTCCTCGCCGAAGAACTCTTTGAATACCTCCGAGTTGCTCGTCACCTTCCCGTTGTTGCCTCGTTCGATCGCCCCTTCCAGCGGCCGTAGCTCGCTGACCTTTTTCATGAACTTATCGAACTCCAGCTTCCGCCGCGTCGCCAGATAATGGGTCAACGCCCACGCCGAAGCGTACCCGGTCGAGGTCAAGCTGCTCGCTCCGACGGTGTCGTCCACCATGGTCCCATCGGCCTGATCGGCGTCTTTCGCCTTCAGGTAAGACTCCAGCTCGAACATCCGCATGTCATTGATGTCGCCGGCCCCTTTCCATCGCATCCGTTTGCCGAAATCGGTCGGGGCGTAATACTCGGCGATTCCTTCCGAGATCCACATCGGCCACCGCGACAATCGCTGCTGCACCCCGATATTGTGCAGGATCTGGTGGGCACCTTCGTGCGAGATCGTCGAGATCGCCTGACGATAGTAAAGCTCCCATTTGAAGGGAGTTTGCATCGGCTTTTCGTACATGACGACATGGTTTTCGAGGATGTCGTAGTATGCGACCACGCCGTCCGGCAGTTGGGCGAAGTCCTTGTATTCGCGTTCGGTCTCGAACATCAGCACCACCAGCGGTACGTCAGGCTCGTGGACGTCGATCTTTTGCCGCTTGGCATGGGCCATCACGCCTGGCAGCATCGACTCCATGATGCGCATGGTTCCCTGGGCGAATTCGTTCGAGGTGTTGTAGACGAAAATGAAGTGCCGCGAGGTGAAGGTCTTGAAGCCTGGGTGCTCGGTTTGCAGCTTCTTCTCGAGCTGCTTTCGATCCATTCCCTCGAAGGTCGCGTCGGTCTTTTTGACTTCGTTAATCGGCCGTGTAACCAGGCGACCGTCGGGCTGCTCGATCACCAGGCTCTTGTCGATGGCGACCTGAATGCGGCCAACCGCTTTTTCCCCTTCTTCGGTGCGGAACTCGACATTGCCGGTGACGTTATACAGGACCAACCCCGGTTTGATATCGAGCCCAAAGGCCCGCGGATCAGGGACCGTAACGCGTGTTTGTGCCGATACCGCTTGGGCACAACTAGTCACAATGAACCAGGCAAGACCGAGCCAGATGCAGGGGCGACGCTGCAGCATGCTTGTTTTCCCTCGAGATTGGATCCGAAAGCGAGAAGAGGAGGAGGCTGGGGTGCGTGAAATTTAGTCACGAAAAGGCGTGACTGCCCCTCCATTGTCGTGACACCTGCCATTGCAGCAAGCAATTTTCACGAACAACCCGAATCTCGGAGCTGGAAATCCAAAAAGTTTCCCGAATTCTGACACTTGGGGCGATTAGTGGGGTTTAAGTTAGATTGAGAGACCTCTTCCAAGCGTATGTCATCGCGCACACGTCCAATTCCGGGTCTCGCGGAATGAACATAACTTATTGAATCGCAGCATCTTATGCACACGATGTTTTCTAGCTTTCAACGTCCGTTTCAGGTAGTCGCCCATGTGGCTCTGGTTGCCGGTCTCGGAATTTTGCCCCTTATGAGTTCGGCCCATGGTGCAGACCCGACATTTGTGGGGTCTCTGGCCGTAGCGCTCGAAGACGATTCCGCCGCCCAGCTTCAGTTGAGCGATGAAGTCCTCATGAAGCTCAAGACCTTGGCTTACGAGCGGGAAAAGAACGCGCTCGACATGGCCTTGGAGCTGAAAGGGGCTTCGCCGGAAGAAAAGCAGCAGAAGTTGGACGCTTATGTCGCCGAGTCGGAACGGCTGACGATGGAACTGCTGACCGAAGATCAGCAGGCCATGCTGAAGAAGCTGGAAGTGAAGAAGGCGGGCATGACCGCCATTCTGGAACCAACCGTTGCAGGTCAGTTGAATCTGGCCGATTGGCAAAAGGCCGAACTGGCCCAGGTCTTGAAGGCCACGCAAGCCGCCGGTGCTGGCGAACGCGAAAAGAGCGAGTTTGAACGCTTCGCCAATCGCATGCTGAGCCCTTCGCAGCGAGCCAAGTGGGAAGAACTGGCGGGTATCACCAACAATCCAGAAACAATCCCTGCCGATCAGGTCGTTCCTCCAAACCGTGAAGAACCTCAAGCACCTGCCGTCGCCGCTTCTGGCGAAGCGGGTCCAGCCGCACCAGGCATGCCTGCCGTTTCGCCATCGGACGCCGTTGCCGGCACCGCTGGTGCCCCTGGCATGATGGGTGGCAACACCATGAAGTTCAGCTTCCGTTACCAGCCATGGGGCGATGTCCTCGATTGGTTCGCCGAGCAAGCCGACTTGTCGCTGGTGATGGACGCTCCACCTGCAGGCACCTTTAACTACACCGACGGCAAAGCATACACGCCAGCCGAAGCGATTGACCTGCTCAACAGCATCTTGCTGACCAAGGGCTATACCCTGGTTCGCCGCGAAAAGATGTTGATCGTGGTCAACCTGGAAGATGGTGTCCCGCCAAATCTGGTTACTACCGTCTCGATGGAAGAACTCGACGACCGCGGCAAGTTCGAGTTGGTCAACGTGCTCTTCAGCCTGAAGAAGATGACTGCCTCAGAAGCGGAATCCGAAATCACCAAGCTGATCGGCCCCCAAGGTGCCGTGGTTGCTCTGTCGCAGTCGAACCAGGTCTTCGTCACCGAAACGGCCGGTCGCCTGCGCACCATTCGCGACATGATCCAGGCCGTCGAAAATCCATTCGGCAGCGACGTGACCGTGGTCGACACCCAGAACCTGCTGGCCGACGAGATCTTGACGATCGTTCGCCAACTGATGGGGATGGAAGAAGGATCGAACACCGCCGCCGATGGCTCGATTCGCTTCGCCACCGACACCATCGGTACCAAGATCTTCCTGACTGGGAAGAAAGACACCGTCGACAAGGTTCAGAAACTGATCGCTCAGGTCGACGTTCCCGGCGGTGGCCTGGGTGGTTTGCCTGGCGACCAGCTTCAACTGGAAGTCTATCCGCTGGGCACCCTGGAACCTGCCACCACGCTGCAAGTCATGCAGACGCTGCTGGCCGGCAACCCAGACGTTCGCCTTGCCATCGACGAGAACACCGGCAACTTGATCACGCTGGCTCGCGGCGACGAACATGCGACCGTCAAAGCAACCCTCTCGCAGATGCAGCGCGACTCGAAGCAGGTCGAAGTGATCCAACTGGTCACCGTCGATCCGCAGATGGCTGTCCTTTCGATCAACAAGCTGTTTGGCGGTGCTGGCGAAAAGCCGAACCCCAACGCACCGATCATCGATGCCGACCCACTGACTTCGCAATTGTTGGTCCGAGGCACCGGCGAGCAGGTACGTCAGATCAAAGACCTTTTGATGAAGATGGGCGAAGATCCTGATGCTGCGTTGGCTAGCCGCGGCGATCGGGGCAACATCCGCTCGATCCCATTGTCCGGCACTGCTGCGGAACGCGTTCTCAACGAACTCGAAATGCTTTGGCCAACGGTCAGCACGAGCCGTATCCGCGTGGTGCGTCCGTCGGCTCAGCCGGCCGTTCGTGGCCTGCCACCTAACATGCCAGCCGATAGCCCAAACACGACCGGCTCGACCTACGACGAGGCAGAAGCGCCTCGCCTGCCATTCAACTCCGAAGCACGCTCTTCCCAGAAGAGCGTCTTTCAGTTTGTGGACTATCAGGAAGGTGACGCCGCGGAAGAGGAAGCCACGACGCGTCGTGCTCCGATGATCACGGCCGCCCAGGCCCCGACCACCGCGAGTGCCAAGCTTCCAGCCATGACCATTCCAGCCACGCCGGCCCCAACCGCAGACGCTCCGCCGAAAAAGCCCGGCGAGATTACCGTGATGATGGGCCCGAACGGCTTGATCATCGCTTCGGAAGATCAAGAAGCCCTCGACAAGTTGGAAGCCCTGATCGAAACCCTCAGCTCGCGATACTCGTCGTCGGCAGAGTACTCGGTCTATTACCTTCGCTATGTGAAGGCAGACGTCGCCTCGTCGATGCTGCAAAGCATACTGACCGGCGTTGCCCCGAGTGACGATGGTGGCGGTTCCTTGATGGGTGACATCGCTTCCGAAATGCTCGGTGGTGGTGGCGGCCTGATGGGCTCGCTGATGGGTCTTGGCGGAAGCAGCTCCAGCACTTCGCTCTCAGGCGGATCGCTGAGCATCATTCCAGACATGCGATTGAACGCCCTGGTGGTTCAAGCCGGCATCGAAGACCTCGACAAGATCGACCAGTTGCTGAAGATCATCGATCAACCGCACAGCCCGGAACAAGTCGAAACCAAACGCACGCCACGCATGATTCCGGTTCTGTATACCAGTGCCCAGGAAATTGCAAATATCGTGCAGACGGTTTACTCCGACCGCATCGCTGCCAGTGGCCAAGGTCAGCAGCAGCGTCAGCCTTCGCCGGAAGACTTCATCCGTGCCCTGCGTGGCGGCGGACGAGGTGGTCGCGATGGTGGCGGCAACGGCGGCGGAGCCCAGAGCGAACCAGAAAAGATGACAATCGGCGTCGATACTCGTAGCAACTCGCTGGTGGTGTCGGCCCCAGACCCGCTGTTCGAGGAAGTCAAATCGCTGGTCGAAGAACTCGATCAAGCTGGCGACGACACCAACCAGACCATGCAGGTCGTCAAGGTTCGCAGCTCGAATCCAGAAGCGATCCAGAAGGCCTTGTCTTCGCTGACCGGTCAACCGGTAACGGTCAATTCGCAGACGGCGAACGGCAGTAGTAACTCGAGCAGTTCCAGCAATTCGTCGCAGCCGCAACCTAACGCAGATGAAATGCGTCAGCGAATGGAAATGTTCCAGCGTATTCGCCAGCAGATGCAAAGTGGTGGCGGCGGTGCCCCAGGCGGCGGTCGCGGCGGCAGCACCGGTGGTGGTGGCCGAGGTGGTAGTCCCGGAGGCGGCGGTCGCGGTGGCTTTGGTGGAGGCGGCTTCGGCGGCGGTGGTGGCCGAGGCGGTCGCTAAACACCTTCAGCATTTCACCGTTGCTTGAAATTCACTTTTAAAGGGACTGCATGGGCCAGGCAGTCCCTTTTTCGCATTCACCCAATCGCTAAGTTCCCACCACAAACGTACCACGTTGGATCCACTCCAACCCTGGACGAATTGCCTGGAACTGATCGATAAGAATCTGCAGATCGACCTCAGCGGCCTCGAAGTTCTCGGCCGCCCCATGCTCTTCCATCCGCTTTGCAGCTTCCAAACCGCTGCTAGCCGAGAAGTACCCGAACGAGTCTTTCATGCTGTGCGCGCTTCGCTGCAGCTTGGGAGCGTCGCGAGCTGCCAAGGCATTCTGCAGTTCGTCGAGCAGTCGTTCGCTGTCTTCCAGAAACACGCCTATCAGCGCAACCAGAAGATCGTGATCGCCACCCACATTGGTAAGCGCAGCGGGGTAATCGACTAGCTTCAGCGTCATCGTGTCGTCCGACTCTGGCTCGTCGTATATTGGCAGTGCTGCTTCTTCCGCTTCGACCACCTCCTCGGTCGCTTCGTACTCCGGCGTTTGCGTTGTCATCACCCGATCGATTACCTCATACAGCACGTTGGCATTGATCGGCTTGGTGACGTAATCGTCCATTCCGGCTTCCAGGCATCGCTCGCGATCCCCTTTCATCGCATGGGCGGTCATCGCCACAATCGGAATGCGGGAGCCTTGCGTTTTTTGAAGTCGGCGGATCTCGGCCGTGGCGGCGAAGCCATCCATGATCGGCATCTGCACATCCATCAGGATCAAATCAAATGGTTGCGTTGGATAAGCTTCGACGGCCTGCTTTCCATCGGCGACCACGTGCACCGTATGACCACACTTCTGCAGCAGGAGCGAAGCCAGTTTCTGATTCACCGGGTTGTCTTCGGCCAGCAGGATGTTGTAGGTCCACAGGCCAAACGCATGTCTTTCGCCGCTGGTTTGTTCCTGGCGACGGGCCAGTTCTTCAAAGCCGAGCACCGTCACCATCGCATCGAACAAGTCAGACTGTTTCACCGGCTTGGTGACCACGGCGTCGATCCGGCAAGGCAGCTCTTGCATAGCCGCTTCGCTCATCACGCCATGCGTCAGTAGGATCGCCTTGGCATCGCCAGCCCCCAGGTCCGACTGCATCCGGCGTAGCAGCTCGATATCTTCGATCGACGGCATTTGATCGTCGACGATCAGCAGCTTTTGCGAGGCCGACTTGGCGCTCTCGTTTTGCCAAAAGGCCAGCGCCGTGCCGCCATCTTGAAACGGCTTGAGAGCCAGCCCCCAGTTCCCAAGCATTTTGGAAACAACGTTCAGCGACGATCGATTGTCGTCGACCAGCAGTACATCGTTGGCCAATGCTTCTTGCGGGAAAGGCTGGAGCCGCGCATCGGTCAGGCCCCCCTTTTTCATACGGGTGGTGAAATGAAACGAGGTTCCCTCGCCAACGACTTCAGCGGAAGCCGGCGGAGCGTCTCACCAGACGACTTGTGGCGAATCTCAATCATTCCCGCAGTTCGTCAATGTTCCACCGCCCTGCCCTGCGTGCGACAACGAATGGCGTGCAAAGCAACGTCGATGGACTTAGGGTTGGCTGGGATTGAAGTTGAAATTAGCGCGCCTGGATTAGGCTGTAAAACGAATTTTCAACGTTCGCTAATAGAATCAACCAACCTTAACAAACTACGAAATAGCAGGGCAAAGACTAGCCTTTCCCCGCTTCTAGACATTCCTTCGGCGTGATCACACCGTCGTGATTCAAGTCGTAGCTATCGAACTCAGCGACCTTCGATTCGCTCCACGACGAAGTGTACTCGTGCATCATGACCTGACCATCGCCGTCGAGGTCGTTGCGGGTAAACCAATCTGGCAACCCCTTCGGCAGACGTTCGGTGGCAGTGAGGAAGCGATAGGTTTCCTGCTTCGGCGATTCACTGGAACGGCTGCGGCTCGAAGAAGAACCACGGGCAAAGCTTTCGTTCCGCTGCGTTAGTTCGTCGAGCGTGATGCGGCCGTCGCCATTCTTGTCGTACTCTTCAGCGTTACGAAGCCCGCCCCATTCCTCTTTTTCGAGTGTACCATTGCCATTGCGATCGTTTCGGCGCATTAAGCTTTCGGCGTATTCCCGGAAACGATCGTCGCCGCCACGGCCACGATCGTCACCTCGACGATCATCCCGGTCGCCACCGCGACTGCCGCCGCTACTACGGGCCACACGTTCGCAAAGTTCTTCCATCGACAGGCGACCATCTTTGTTCTTGTCGTCCTGGGTCGGATCGTCACGCCAACGGACTTCCTGCCATTCTGTGCCGTCCAGGTAATGATTCTTGTTCTTGTCGTAGCGATCCATGATGCTCATCACTTGATCGACCACCGACTTGCCGTAGCGGTCTTCCAGCGACTTGCCGTTGACCGGTGGTGGTGCGTCGAAGCCCTGGGCAGGTTCGGCATCGGATGAAACACCAAAGCTCATGCTTGCCGAGTCGACACCCTTTTCTCGCTCTTCACGAGCTTCTTTGACTTTCTTGGAAGCATCTTCGACGTTGATGCTTTTGCTGTTTTCCAGACCGGTGCCGGTGAGAATTCGCTTCAGGAATTCGCCGCCGCGACCTTCCAGTTCTTCCCCTTCGATCTTGCCGTTTCCGTCACGGTCGAAACGCTTCAGCATTTCGGCCGGGTCGAAACCTCCTGGGCCACCTCGACCACCTCGGTCACCGCCCCAACCTCCACGATCGCCACCGCGGTCTCCTCCTCGGTCACCGCCGCGATCTCGACCACCACGGTCGCCTCCGCGGTCGCCGCCATCATCGCCACCGCGATCACGACGAAATCCACCTCCTGGGCCACCGCCGCCCGGTCCGCCACCTTGCCAACCGCCAGGGCCGCCACCACCGGGTCCGCCGCCAGGTCCACCTCCCCCTGGCCCACCACGCTGCCATCCACCGGGAGGTCCTTGCGCGAAAAGCGATTCCGTCGAGATACCAATCAACGACAGAACTACCAGGGCAAGACCAAGATGAAAGGAAGAACGGGCGATCATGGGCATGATCCTCTTTTCCATGAGATGAAATCGCAGCGAGCAGCAATGTTTCTAACAGTTTAATTCACATTGCCTGCTACCGTTAAACCCCGCAAGTTGCTTTTGGGTTGTGCTCTCAAATCGGCAAACCGGGTAATTTTCAAGAATTTGGTCATGATTCAGCAAATCTCTCGAAACCTTACCCACTTCGCATGGTTGACCTCCCTTAGGCACATGTCCCATTCGGCTTTCGGGCCCTCCTAAAGCATGTGACCTATTAAATTGAAACTCAGACCCCTCGTTTGGGCGAGATCTCCCACTATTCTGAAAGGTGCCTCGATGAAGTTTTTTGTGGCTTTGGTTTGCGCGGGGGCAATGGCCCTCGCTACGAGTTCGGTAATGGCTCAGGGTCCCGGTGGCGGCCCCGGCGGTCGCGGTGGTTTCGGCGGTCAGGGTGGCCCTGGCGGCGGCACCGATCTGTTTGGCCTGCTGAACAACGAATCGGTCCAGAAGGAAATCGAGATCGTTCCTTCGCAGATGGACGACATCCGCGAATTGAACCAGGAAATGCGTTCGAGCATGGGCGATATGTTCCGCGGCATGCGTGACGCTTCGGAAGAAGAACGTCAAGAAATGTTCGACAAACTGCGCTCCGCCCGCGAAGACATGGAAAAGGACCTGAGCAAGATCCTGATGCCAGCTCAGATGCAGCGTCTGAAGCAGATCCAGGTTCAACAGCAAGCCAGCGGTCGTGGTGGCCTGTCGATCACCAATGGTCGAATCGCGGAAGAACTGGGCCTGTCGGAAGACCAGATTGCCGATCTGCGTGACAAAGCCGAAGAACTGCAGACCGAAATGCGTGAAAAGCTCGCTCAGCTCCGCAAGGACGCCGACGATGAGCTGCTGAAGCTGCTGACTCCAGAACAGCAGAAGAAGTGGAAAGAAATGGTTGGCGAACCGTTTGAACTGCAGCAACAGCGTGGCGGTTTCGGCGGCCAGGCCGGTCCTGGTGGTCCAGGCGGACAGCGTGGCCAACGCGGTCAGCGCGGCGGCCAGCGTGGTCCAGGTGGCAACGACGGCGAAATCTAAGTCGTTAACCAGCCTGCCTTTACGCATGCAAATTGAGAATCTTTGCGACCCCTCGCCACTAGAAATGGCGAGGGGTTAATCGTTAAGATCGGAATCCCCTATGTTTGTTTTGGGAATTCGCGAAACAATTGGCGGTTGCAAAACGTTTAATACTTAGCAAGCTAAAGCCTATCTACCATTCCACTTCGAATGGTTTGCCCCGCTCAGGGGCCGGTAAATCGGTCTTGCGCGGTTCACTGATTTCCCCCCTCTCCCTCTCTTGGTAACACGTCTTCATGGTCGATGCTGGTGAAATTCTGTTGAGTTGTGGATTGTTGACGCCGGAACAGGCCGAGATTGTCCGCAACGAACAGGAATCGAGCGCGGACTTCATCCCGAAAGCGGTTCAGCTTTCGTTCGTCGAAGAAGATGCCGCCCTGAAAGCACTCGCCACGGCGGTCGGGCTGGATTACATCGATCTCAACCACACCGAGATCGACATATCGCTGATCAAAACGATTCCGCAGCGGTTAATCTATCGCCAGTCGCTGCTGCCGGTTCGTCGTGAAAATGGAAGCATCGTGATCGCCACCAGCGATCCGTTCGATCTCTATCCCCTGGACGAAGTCGCCTCGGCCACCGGCCTGAGCGTGGTCCCGGTGGTCGCCGGTCGGGCCGAAATTGCCAAGCTGATCAAAGCCAACCTCGGCGTCGGTGGCGAAACGGTCGAAGGGATGCTCGCCCGCAAAGAGGAAGACGAAGCAGGCGTCGAACTGCTGCAAGACCTCGATGACGAAGGGGGCGAACTTGCCGAGATCGAACAAGAGGCCTCGGTGATCCGCCTGGTGAACGAAATTTTGCTCGAAGCGATCGAATCGCGAACGAGCGACGTTCACATCGAAACCCAAGCCAACAACGCGGTGGTCATCCGCTACCGTATCGACGGCATGCTGCACTCGCAGCCAGTTCCGCCGGAAATCAATTACTTCCAGGCAGCCATCATCAGCCGTTTGAAGATCATGTCGCGATTGAACATCGCGGAAAAGCGACTGCCGCAAGATGGTCGTATGAAGCTGAAAGTACGAGGTCGCGAGATCGACGTTCGTGTGTCGGTGATCCCGATGATCCATGGCGAAAGCATCGTCATGCGTATTCTCGATAAGGGTTCGCTGTCGTTCGATCTGCAAAAGCTGGGGATGGATAAAGACGTCTACAGCGACTTCCAAAAGATCATTCGCCAACCGCACGGTATCATTCTGGTCACCGGGCCAACCGGTTCTGGTAAGACGACCACGCTGTACAGCGCGTTGCTCGAAATTCGTGACGAAGCGACCAAGATCATCACCACCGAAGACCCGGTTGAATATCAGTTGGACGGGATCAACCAGATTCAGGTCCACTCGAAGATTGGTCTGACCTTTAGTGCTTCGCTGCGAAGTATCCTCCGTCACGACCCTGACGTGGTGCTGGTCGGTGAAATTCGAGACTTGGAAACGGCTGAAAATGCAATTCAAGCCTCGCTCACAGGTCACTTGGTGTTTAGTACCCTCCACACCAACGATGCCGCCGGGGCGTTTGCCCGTATGGTGGACATGGGTGTTGAGCCGTTCCTGATCGCTTCGACGGTCGAAGGGGTGATGGCTCAGCGTCTGGTGCGTCGACTGTGCCCCGAGTGTAAAACACCGCACGATGTAAGTCGGGCGGATCTGCCCGACGACTTCCCATGGGACGAGTTGATGTCGCAGGAAGAACATCGCTTGTACCATCCGGTTGGTTGCCGGAAATGCCGCGGCGTCGGCTATGCCGGCCGTATGGGTATTTACGAACTGCTGGTATCGTCCGAGAACATGCGTCAGATGGTTCACGACAACGTCAGTAGCTGGGAAATCAAGCAAGCCGCGATGAAGGAAGGCATGACCACCTTGCGTCAGTATGGCTGGCGAAAAGCGATGGGTGGCCTCACTTCGGTCGAAGAAATTCTTCGTGTGACCAAGAGTGATAATCTTCGCGGAAGTTAGTTAGAATACGGTCTCCTACCTCAACGAGCCTACCGACATCATGCCAGACTTCGCCTACGTTGCCCGAAACCTGCAGGGACAAAAAGTCGCTGGCAAGCTTTCTGCGCAGACAGAAGGCGAGGTGATCAACTCGCTGACGGCCAAGTCGCTCTTCCCGATCGAGGTCAAACTCGAGAAGCAAGGGGCTCGGTTCCAGTTCGGCGGCAAGCGAGTTAGCCCAACCCAGGCCGCCACGTTCTATGCCCAGTTGGCATCGCTGGTCCGCAGTGGTGTGCCGCTGATGCGTTCGCTGAACGTGCTGCACGACCAGGCCTCGAACCAGACGCTGAAGGCCGTGTTGGACGACATTCGCAGCCGCGTCGAAGAAGGCGAACCGCTCGACTCGGCCATGGCTCGCCATCCGCGGGCATTCAGCGACATGGCCATCAACATGGTCCGTGCTGGTGCCGAAGGTGGCTTTTTGGAAGACGCCTTGGAACGGGTTGCCGCGTTCACCGAAGAACAGGAAGACCTTAAGGGCCGCACCATGAGTGCCTTGGCCTATCCGATCTTCCTGGGTGTGGTCGGCTCCGGCATTTTAACCTTCCTGCTGGTGTTCTTCGTTCCACAGTTCGACGAGATGTTCTCGCGACTTCGGGAACGAGGCCAATTACCCGCAGTTACGGACTGGTTGCTCTGGTTCAGCGGAACCTTGAACAGCTATGGGTTGTTAATACTAGCAGCGGTGGTGGGTCTGTTTTTGTACCTGCGAACGCTGTTTCAATCGGAGACCGGCAAACGCCGCTTCGACTATTTCAAAATCAAAGTTCCAATCCTCGGCGGGATTATGCTCGACCTCTCGGTGGCGCGTTTCTGCCGCGTGCTCGGAACGATGCTCAAGAATGGTGTTCCCATTTTGCGAGCCCTGGAGATCAGCCGCGAGGCTGCCGGGAACCGCATTCTGGCGACCGCCATTGCCAATGCTTCGGAAAACATTTCGTCCGGTGAATCGTTGGCTTCGCCCCTCAGTTCGTCCGGGTATTTTCCGAAAACGGTGGTCGAGATGATCTCGGTCGCTGAAGAATCCAACTCGCTCGATCGCGTTCTGGTCGAGATCGCGGATGGCCTCGAACGTCGCACGTCGCGTCGTCTCGACCTGGCTGTTCGCTTGTTAGAACCACTGATGCTGCTGGTGATGGCCTTCATCGTGTTGATCGTCGTGATCGCCTTGCTGCTGCCAGTCTTCCGCATGAGCGGTTCGCTGTAATCAACCAAAACTCAATCGCGCTTTCGTCCATCCAAATCAATCACGTTCACAAGGAGTAATTTTCAATGAACGTTTCTCGCCGACAACGCCGCAAGGCTGCGGGTTTTACCCTGATCGAAGTTCTGCTGGTGCTGGTTATCCTCGTGATCCTTGGCTCGCTGGTCGGCGTGTCGATCTTTGGTGTCCAGAAGCAAGCCCTGGAAAAGGCCGCCAAGACCCAGGTCGAAGGTATCGAAGCCGCGATCAAGGTCTACAAGCTCAACATGAACAAGCCACCAGAAACCCTCGACGGTCTGCTGTCGCAGCCTTCCGACGACAAGGGTAACAAGTGGAAGGGCCCATACCTGGACGGCGAAGCTTTGCCGCTCGATCCTTGGGACAACGAATATCAATACGAAGTCAACGGTGCCAGCTACAAGATCTGGTCGATGGGACCTGATGGCGCCAGTGGCACCGACGACGACATCGCTGGCTAATTGCCAACCGCAGCCAATCCTTGTGGGTGCCATGCCCACGTCCGCGTGGGTGTGCGACCTTCAGGTGCTGCCAACAAGGTCGTGGCCATGGCACCCGGCTTATAACGATCGAGGAAACTCTTCATGTCAACTTACTCTTCGCTCTTCAGTCCACTACGGACACCGCGGCCCCTGGTCGCCGGTGAGCGAAGAGGGTTTACCTTGCTTGAAATCTTGCTGGTCCTGGCGATCCTGGTGGTCTTGCTCGGGATGGGGGCTCCGGCGATCTTCAATTCGCTGCAAGGACACCGACTGACTGTTTCGGCCGAAACCGTGCGCAACGAGTTCATGCGTGCACGGGTCGAAGCGATGGAAACGGGCCGCATCCGCATGTTCCGTTACCAGCAAGAAACCGGCAACTTCACCGTTGCCCCGTTCGTGCGAAGTAACGACGAACTCGAAAACAACATGGCCGGCACCAGCCAAGGCATTGGCGTTTCCAGCCTCGTGCAGGAATCGGCCGAACAAGAGACGCTCAACGGATTGCTGGAAGAAGGCGTTGCCTTCGCTGGCGAAAACGTGGAAGCGGACATGCGCAGCTACAGCCTCGGCCAAGAGCAAGGTGGCGATCTCGAGATTTCCGGCTGGTCGCATCCTATCTTGTTCTACCCTGACGGAACGACCTCGGACGCGACGGTCTATCTGCGCGGCGACGGCGGCACGATGACCTCCGTCAAGCTTCGCGGTCTGACCGGCATTGCCCGGATCATGGAACCGGACCTCTCTGCTTCGGGAGGTCCCTAGCCGATGATCGTTCGACACAAATCGACTTCGCACGGCATCACCTTGATGGAGGTGCTATTGTCGTTAACGCTGCTGGCGATGTCGCTCGCGTTTCTGGTGCAGTTGGTGGGCCTTGGCTTCCAGAATGCACAGCAAGCTCAAGGTTTAACCGAGGCTCAGATGATTGCCGAAACGGTGATGGAAGAAATCGCCCTCGGATTGATTCCGCCGGACCCGGTCACCGATATGAACGTCTCGATGACGAGTGACCTGTCCGCCTTGGCGGTCGAACAGGACGCCCCTTGGGTTTACAGCATTGCCTGGGAAACTGCTCCGGTCGATGGCTTGATCATGGTCATGGTTCAAGTGCGTCGCGCAGGCGCCCAGTCGGCCGGCGAAAATGATTCATTTCAAGTCGTTCGCTGGATGCGTGATCCTTCCTTGGAACTGGAAGAGATCCCCGAAACCAGCGATGGAGCCCCAACCGAAGTAGGAGGTTCGATCTAATGTCGCACTCCCGTCACTCCGGTTTTACCTTGCTAGAAGTCATCCTCGCTTCGGCACTTTCAGTGCTGGTGATGATGGCGCTCGGAGGAGCGATCCAGTTCTATTTGTTCCAGGTCACCGCCAGTCAGGCCAGCATCGAGCAGGCTCAGTTGGCGCGAGCGATCATGCGCCGCATGGAGAGTGACCTGCGCAGCGCCGTCTGGAAGAATGAAATCGATTTCTCGTCAGTGGAATCGCTCGCGACCGATTCGCTGGCCAGTGGAAGCTCGGATTTGACTGATCTCGCCGCGAGTGCCGGGATCGACGCTTCGACCGCGACCGATGCATTGGCTGCCTCGAACACAACCAACCTGGCTGGTTCCAGTGTTATTCCGACCACGATTGGTCTGTATGGCAATGCGATGGAACTGCAGGTCGATATCAGCCGCATTCCCCGCATCGACGAATACGATCCGCAGTACACCAGCTTCCGAGATCGCTCGATTGCTGACATCCCCAGCGATATCAAGACGGTCACTTACTTCCTGATGCAGCCAGGCGTTTCGACCTTGGGCCATGGAACGATCGGCGATGCCTCGATCACCGAAGCTCAGTTTGGCCTGGTTCGTCGGGAACTCGATCGCGCCGTGACGCAGTACGCGATGAACAATGGCGACACGCGGAACCTAGATGCGACCGCCGAAATTCTCGCTCCGGAAGTCTCACTGCTGCAGTTCCGTTATTACGACGGATACGACTGGCTGGAAGAATGGGATTCGGAAACGATGGGTTGCCTGCCGATGGCAGTCGACGTCGTGATTGCGATTCGCGATCACGACCTGACCCAGGCCATGCTCAACGATGGCGGCACGACCATTTCGGTCGATGAGAACACTAACCAGGTTGGCCAGGTCTTCCGCCGCTTGATTCGCATTCCAATCGGCAAGCCATACGAAGAAGTCGAAGAGGAAACCACCGACTCGACCGAAACCGAGGAGGCCGCTCTATGATGAGTTCGCTGCCTGCTCGTTCACGTCGCCAAGGAGCGATTCTGTTCGTGGTGTTGGTCGTCATCATGATGATCACACTGTCGGCGTACGCTTACTCTGAATTGATGTTCATCGAGAACAAAGCGGCTCACCTATCCGGTCGTCAGATTCAGGCGCGCAACGTCGCCGAGAGCGGCATCGCCATGCTATCCGTCTTTCTAGAGCAAGAACAGGAACTGATCGACGAGCAAGGGGGCATCTACGACAACTCCGAGTTCATGCGCGGCATCCTCGTCTTCCCGGACAACACGTCCGAATCGCGGGGACGCTTCTCGGTCCTCGCCCCCGCTTTGAACGCGGATGGATCGATCGAAGGAATTCGCTTCGGCCTGGAAGATGAATCATCGCGCGTCAACTTGAACGCACTCTTGATGCTCGAAGCTCAGGCAGAAGGTTCCGGGCGAACACTTCTAATGGCTTTGCCAGGCATGACCGAAAATGTCGCCGACTGCATTCTCGACTACCTCGATGAAGATGACGAGCCACGCGAGCTTGGCGCTGAGTTCGACTACTACAACACGCTCGATCCCCCTTACAATCCAAAGAACGGTCCGCTGGAAACGGTGGAAGAGTTGCTGCTGGTACAAGGGGTCACGCCAGAACTGCTGTTCGGTCGCGACTCGAATCGCAACGGCATGGTCGACGATCACGAATGGGCCCCGCCAGCCGATGGCGATCAAGCCGCGATGGAGATGCTCGACTCGGTTCCAGAGTTGGGCTGGTCTTCTTACCTGACGCTGTACAGCATGGAAAAGAACTACAGCGACACCGGTCAGGCCAAGGTCTATCTGAACGAAGAAGACCTGCAGACGCTGCACGACAACATCAGCGCGACCTTCCCCACCGAATACGCCGACTTCATTTGTGCTTATCGGATCTACGGTGGTTCGACCAGCAATAGCGGCTCAAACAGTGGCGGCCAGACGGCGACGTCCGTCAGTCTTGACCTGAGTCAGGAAGGTTCCAACCAAATAACGAACGTGTTGTCACTGATCGGAACTTCGGTTCAGGTTCAGCAAGGCAATTCGACCGCCACCTTAGCTTCGCCGTTTCAAGACGACCTGGTGGCGATGAACAGCTACCTGCCGGCGATCTTGGATGGCATGACAGTGAACCCTTCGCCGGTGATCCCAGGCCGAATCAACATTAACCAGGCTCCCTACGAGATCTTGATGGGGATCCCTGGCATGGATGAAGAGATCGCCGGTCAGATTCTGGAACAGCGACTGCCAGTCCCAGATCCGGAAGATCCAGCGACCCGTTACGAAACATGGATCTTGCTGCGTGGCATTGTAACCACGGAGCAAATGGTGGCCCTCTCCCCCTTCATTTGTGGAGGAGGCGATGTTTATCGGGCCCAAGTCGTGGGCTACTTCGAGGATGGAAGTGCCTTTAGCCGACAGGAAGTTGTCATCGATGCCACCCAGCCCCAGCCCAGCGTGATGCTCCTTCGCGACATCTCGGACCTTGGCCGTGGACACCCCTTGGAAGTGCTGGGCGTGGAACTAGGACTAGACGACGGACAAATCGATTGATTTCAAACGGCACGCATGAAATTTCCAAATCGCTGCCGAATCCGCGAAATACAATACTACTATGGCTAAGAAACTTGCAATTGAATGGGACTCACACTCACTGCGAATGGTGGTTGGCCGCCAGCGTGGCTCGAGTCTCGTCGTCGAAAAAGCCTTGCACTTCCCCCTGACCAAGCCGGGTGAGGAAGCTGACAAGAGTACGCTCGAATCGCGACTCAGTCGACTCGTGACGGAACAAGCCAATGCCCACGGGCTTGGCAAATTGCCGACCCTGGTTGGTGTGAGTCGTTCGTCCGTCGAGCTTCAGGTCTTTTCGGTTCCTCCCGTTCCGGATGACGAGCTCCCCGACATCGTCCGTTACCAGGCCATGCGTGAATTCAGCAGTCTGGGCGAAGATGGTGTTGTCGACTTCATCAAGCTGGGTGCCGATGCCGACGGCAAGCTTCGCGTACACGCCGCGGCGATCGCCTCCAAGCAGCTTAAATCGATCCAGAAGATCTGCGAAAAGGCCCAGTTACAACCGCAAAGCCTTTCGGTTCGCTCGTTCGGATCGGCATACTTTGCCGCCAGCCAGTCTCGCTTCGCCGACTCGACCTTTTTGCTGGTCGAAGTCCTCGACGAACGGATCGAGTTGACCGTCGTGCATCGAGGCGATGTGCTGTTCTCGCGATCGACCCGTTTGCCAGGCGAACCAGGCTCGGAGCATCAGACGACCACCCTGCAAGGTGAAATTCGTCGTACGATGTTCGCCGCTCAGGCCAAGGGAGTTCCGACGGCCATTTCGCAGATCGTTATCCTGGGCGAACCCCTAGCCCCGGCGATCTGGAAGAAGTTCGGCGAAGACCTGAAAGTCTCGGTCGAATTCCTGGCCCCGATGGCCGCGGAACACGTTTCCGGCTCGGTCGATGTCAGCCCGGAAATCGCCAGCCAAATGGGCGCTCTGATCGGGATCCTGCTGGCCGATGCCGCATCGCTTCCCAAGATCGATTTGCTCAATCCGCGCCGTCGTCCCGATCCGCCCGATCGTAAACGACTATTCACACTGGGTGCCTTGGCGGCCGCTCCGGTTGTGCTGTTCTTCGGATACTTCCTTTACAGCGGTATCTCGTCGCGCGACGCTGAAATCGAAGAGCTGAAAGCGGACATCGCCCGACTGCAAAAAGAAAACAAGCCGCTCGTCGTCGAGGAAGAAAAGGTCCTCGAGATCGATAACTGGGTCGCTTCCGACGTGCAATGGCTGGACGAACTCTATCGGATGTCGAAAGAACTTCCGACCGCCGACGAAATGATCGCGACCCGCATTCACATGCAGCCAGGCAACAGCGCCGGTGGGACCACCTCGCTGGAAGGCTACGTTGCCGACCAGTCGGTAATCGGCAAGATCGAAGCTGGTTTGATCGGTGAAAACCACGCAGTTCTCGGCAAGGGAACCCAGGAACGAAGTTACGGCGATGCCTACAGCATCAGCTTCCAAGAGTACGTAACGATCACGCCAGACGGCACCGATCGCTTTGCCCCGCGTGATTACTCGGAAGAAATGGAAGAAGACGCCGCTGCCGAAGAACCAACTGCGGACGAGCCTGCGAACGAAGAAACCAAACCAGAATCGCCCGCCACGGATGTCGTCGCGGAGGAAGCTCCTGCTGCCGAAGCGACGGCCGAGGTGAGCACCGAAGAAGAAGTGGCTCCGACCGAAGAGGCCACCCCAGAACCATCTGCGAACGAAACCACCGAGCAGCCCGCTGATGTCGCCGGCACCACGGGAGACGCATCATGACCCAACGCGAACGATCCCTCGCTATCCTCGTCGGCATCTGCGTGCTGAGTGTGGGTGGTTATTACTTTTGGAACCAGTACTCGTCGGCTCTTAGCACGCGTGATCGACAAATCGATACGCTGCGTAAGCGGCTAGGCGATGAAGACTTCACCCAGAAGAAGGCCGAAATGGCCATCGACCGTCTGGCCGTCTATCGCCAGCATGCCTTGCCCGAAAGCATCCGCGCCAGCCAGTCGTTCTATCAGGAACGCCTTCGCGAAACGCTGGAATCGACCGGTTTCCGTGATGTGGTGATCAAGCCGCTTAACGGTCGCCGTGGAGGCAATCACTACCAGCACATGTTCACCATCAGCGGCCGGGCCAAGATGGAAGAATTGGTGCAATTCACTTACGAATTCTATTCGTTCAACATTCTGCACAAGTTCACCAAGCTCACGATGATCCCGGTCAAAGATTCGGACATGCTCGACATCTCGATGAACGTGTCGGTGCTAAGCGTCGATGGTGCGGAAGAAGTGCCGAAGCCGGAAGACGTCCGTATCCCACAGTTGACGCATGGCAAGCTGAAAGACTACAGCGAGGCGATCGTTAGCCGAAACCTGTTTGCCCAGGCCAACAAGCCGCCAGTCTTCACTTCCAAAGGAGAAGTCGAAGCGGAATTGGAACGTAGCTTCCGCCATCGCTTTAGTGCCAGCGACCCTGACCGTAAGGATCAGGTTTCGTTCTTCCTGACTGGCGAAGCCCCCGAAGGTATGGAACTGTCGGAAACCGGATCGCTAAAGTGGACGCCTTCTGCCTTGGGCGAATACAAGATCCAGGTCGAAGCTCGCGACAATCGCAAACCTCCGAAATCGACGAAGCAGGAACTTTTGGTCACCGTTGTTGAGCCTGCTCCGGAACCGGTTCGTGACACAACCCCTCGCCGCCCGGAATTCGACGAAGCGAAGTTCACTTATCTGACTGGCACCGTTGCGGTGGGCGGTCAGCCTAAGGCCTGGCTGAACAATCGTCCTAAGAACCAGCAACTGCGACTTGGTCCTGGCGATACTTTCACTATCGGTTCGCTGAAAGGGAAAGTGGTTGACGTGAAAGACCGTGAAGTGATCATTGAGATCGAGGGAGACTTGAAAGTCCTTACGATTGGACAGCCACTGGCAGACGCTGCCACGATGGGTCCGGCGAGCGATCTTTAAAGAATTCGCCTGATAGCATCTCGAATTAAGAGAATCCTACGAGCACCGGCAGCTAGCTGTCGGTGCTTTCTCTTTTTGCGGCCCTTCTCTAGCCGTCAAAGTCTGACATCGCGCGAAGTTTTATCACTTATACCGGTTGAAATCGGTGTAGGGGTAATTCGCTGACTACCGAATATTCCATCTAGTGCGAGGTGCGCGGTAATCCAGCTTAACAGCTGCGCAAATGCAAGTGAGGACAACGGATGGTCAGCCAACACGATCAAGTATCTATGAGCCGCTTTCTGATCGGCGCGCTCCTTATCATCGCCATGGGTATCAGCCCAGCCTTCGGTCAGGGCACCAATGGCGATGGAAGCATTCAGGTCTATCAAATTGCCCCTGGCAAACTCGACAACCTGTCGGGAGTGCTACGGCAGCTCTTTGACGGCACGCCTGGTGTTTCGATTCAATCCGAATCGAAAACCAACGCGCTGATTGTCTCGGCCCCAGCTGCCACGCAGCAGCAAATCGCGAACTTCGTTCAGCGATCGGGCTACCAGGTTGCCGCCAAGCCAGCGGTCGCGGAATCGACGGAATTGCGGGTCCGCCCGCAAACAGCTCAAGCTGCTCCATTCGTCGAATCGGCTGCTCCCGTCTTTCAACGCACTAAAGACCTGGGTGCTGGCCTGACCGAATTGGAAATCAAACTGAAGAACCTGCAAGGCGAGGCCCTGGAAAAGGGTCTGGTTCGGTTGGTTGGCAAGCAAATCCCGGTGAGCTATACGGCGGAAGGGGCTTTGGTCATGATGACCCTCCCTACCAACACCGAGAAGAAGGTCAGCCTGCAAGTCTACCGAAACGAAGGCACAGCCATCCTCCGCGGTGAAACCGATTCGGCCAAAAGCTGGGCCGAAGTCATCCGCGCCATGGATACGCCCTCGCATAGCGACTCCTACCGCACTACGCTCGTCTCGCTTCGCAATGCCAGCCGCGACAACGTCGAGAAGGCTTTAGATCCTCTGCGTGATGCCGAGAACAGCCTGGCTAAGCGTCAGGTCTTCGAATCGTTGAAGGAAGTCGCCGGCAACAAGAAGCTACGTTGGAGCGGCGACATGGCCGCCATGATCTTCCAGCCAGGTGCCGAAGAGCAGCCAGCCGAAGAAAATGACAACGCCGCCCAGATCATCGGTCAGCCACAAAACGGTCAGCCAATCGAGATCCCAGCGGAAGCCGACCCAAACAATCCTCAGTTCACCATCAGCCCCGAAGAAAATGGCGGCCTGATCGGTCCGGTCCAGATCGAATTCCTGGAAGGCCTGGATGTGATCGTCGTTCGTGGTCATCGCCGCGACGTCGAACGCATTACCAACATCATTAACGACATCGAACGGCTGAGCGTCGAAACGCAGCCCGTCATCGAAGTTCGCGAACTGTTGCACGCCAACAGCGAAGCAGTCGCCACGATGATCAACGAGCTGTACGAAAGCCTGCTCAACGCTCGCTACGGTCAGGTCAGCATCACTGCTTTGAACCGTCCGAACGCGATCTTGCTCATCGGTCGTGCTCAAAGCGTAGAGGGCATCCTCGAACTGATCGCCAAACTCGACCAACCAGTCGGACCAGCCAGCTCGCTGCGTGTTTTCCCACTGCAGAACCTGTCTGCAGCGGAAGCCCAGACCAAGCTGACTGAGTTCTACGCCGATCCAACGGCACTCGGAACTCGCGTCCGCCTTTCGTCCGATGTTCGCAGCAATGCCCTGATCGTTGCTGCCAGCCCACGCGACATGGTGGAAATCGAATACCTGCTCAAGCAGATCGACGTGCCAACCAGCAAGTCGACGCTGAAGCTGGAAATCATTCAGCTTCGTAACTCCGTCGCCGAAGACCTCGCTCCGATCCTGCAGGAAGCGATCACGGGTCAATCGACTGGTACGACTCAGCAGAATCAATCGACGGCGGAAGTCCGTGCCGCAATGCTCTCGTTCATGACACTGGATACTGAAGGCAAACAGATCCTGCGATCGGGTATCTTGAACGAAGTCCAGATCACGGCAGACACCCGCTCGAACGCTTTGCTTATCCGTGCTCCTGAAAACAGCATGGAACTGGTTCTCGCCCTGGTGAAGAACCTCGACTCGCAGCCATCGGCTGAATCGCAGATCAAAGTGTTCACCATCGTGAACGGCGACGCGACCCAGCTCTCGACCATGTTGAACGAGTTGTTCCAGACGGTTCAATCCTCCAACAATCAGGCCCGAGCCACCAACGCGTTCTTCACTCCGCAAGCATCGTCCAGTGGCGAATCGAGCCTGATTCCCCTGAACTTCTCGGTCGATACCCGAACCAACAGCATCATCGCCTCTGGTTCGTCTTCTGACTTGACCGTGGTCGAAGCAATCCTGCTTCGCTTGGACCAGGACGAAGTGACCGAACGTAAGAGCACCGTGATTCGTCTGCGTAACGCTCGAGCCGACCTCGTGGCCGAATCGCTGACGGCACTGCTCCAGGAAGAAAGCAGTCTCCAGACGCTCGATCCTTCGGTCGTCAGCCCGTTCCAGCAACTCGTTCGCGAAGTGATCGTGGTGCCCGAACTGTTCAGCAACAGCCTGATCATCAGTGCAACGCCACGCTACTTCGAGCAGGTCTTGCAGATCGTCGAAGAACTGGACGCTCGCCCACCAATGGTGATGCTGCAGGTGCTGATCGCCGACGTTCGCCTGGGCGACCTGGAAGAACTCGGCTTCGAGCTCGGTCTGCAAGACTCGATCTTGTTCGACCGCAGCGTGGTCTCCAGCGGTGAACTCGATCCAGGCTTCAACTGGAACAACCAGCCCCTCGGTAACAGCTCGTCCGCTTCCAGCCTGGCAACCGCCTCGGCTGTCGGTACCCAGGGTCTGACCAACTTCGCGTTGGGTCGAACCAGCAGCGCCGCAGGTTATGGTGGTTTCGTCTTCTCGGCGGCCAGCGACTCGGTGAACATCCTGATCCGTGCATTGGAACAGGAAAGCCGTGCTGAAATCCTCGCCCGTCCGCAGATCATGACCATGGACAACCAGCCTGGCTTCATCCAGGTCGGTGAACGAGTTCCTTACATCACCTCGACCCAGCAAACCGTCAACGGCACGATTAACTCGACCGAACTGATCAAC
This sequence comes from Bremerella cremea, assembly GCF_039541315.1. Lineage (GTDB taxonomy): Bacteria > Planctomycetota > Planctomycetia > Pirellulales > Pirellulaceae > Bremerella > Bremerella cremea. The sequence goes on from NZ_BAABFZ010000005.1 coordinate 598,491, forward strand.
ACCGGGATCATCCTCAGTGTGACTCCACGTATCAGTCCTGACGGTGTGGTGGTGATGGCCCTGCAGGCCGAACGTTCGGCGGTCGGTTCGGAAGCCAACGGTATTCCAATCTCGATCAACGAAAACGGTGACGTGATTCGTTCGCCACGTATCGATACGCAAACCGCTACGGCTGTCGTCAGTGCTCGCTCGGGCCAGACGATCGTCTTCGGTGGTTTGATTAACAACTCGGTCGAAGTGGTCAACCGTAAGGTTCCGTTCCTGGGCGACGTGCCACTGCTGGGCCGAATGTTCCGCTACGACAGCTACAACGCCGCGCGAAGCGAACTGTTGATCATCATCACGCCGATCGTTGTCCGGTCGGACGAAGACGCCGCCTTGATCAAAGAACAGGAAATGTGCCGCATGAGCTGGTGCCTGGCCGACGTCGCCAAGGTGTACGGACCGGAAGCCCTGTACGGGGTGAACCAGTCGATGCCAATGGACGAAGGGATCATCACGATCAAGCCAGACGCCAACCCGGCCGGCTTCCCGGAAGTGATTTCGCCACGGTACTACCCACAAGGCAAGTTGCCTCCACCGACGATTCAAGCTTACCCACAGTCGGGCCGTTCGATCATGAACGCTCCGCAGGGGAACGTCTTGAAGCCCGCCATGATGGAGACCATCGACGTGCGTCCGGTCGACTATCAGCAGCAGTTCCAGAACATGCCACAACAGCCAATGAGCCAGCAGCCGCAACCGCAGGGCTATCCACAAGGATACGCCCCACAGGCTACGCAGGGAGCACCGCAGCAATACCAGCCGCAGTACTACTCGCCACAGCCAGCCCAGCAGCAGCCTCGCTAACTCATCGCTTGGAACAAAAGGACTTCAACCATGCAACGCATTGCAATTGCTTTCAGTCTGGTTTGCCTGTCGGTTCTGAGCAGCGGCTGCGCCTCGGTCGGCAAGATGCCGAAGATGCCGTGGGAACCTAAGGAGCCGGAAACCAAGATTCCGATCAAGATGGCGGTCACGTGGAACGACGCGGTCCGCTATAACCCCAACGATCCCGCTACCCGCGGGTTCGGTGGTCGGATCCACTTCTATGACGAAACGAACAAGCCTGTTCGCGTAAAAGGCACGTTGACCATCTATGGCTACGACGATTCGCGACCCGGCGGGATGGATCCAGAACGCCCTGACCGCAAGTATGTCTTCGAGGCCGAAAACTTCGAAAGCCACTACAGCATGTCAAAGCTGGGCCACTCTTACAGCTTCTGGATTCCCTGGGATCGGGCTGGTGGCGAGCAGAAAGACATTACCTTGGCTCCATTCTTCCGACCGGAAGTGGGCCAGATGGTCATGAGCGAACAGAGCAAGCACATACTGCCAGGCGTGAACTCCAAGCAGAACGAGCTTGAGAATCAGCCAAGCCCCAGCGACATGCTGTCGCCGGAAGTCGCCCAGGTTGCCTACGAGCGAGCTAACATCGCCGCCCAGGCACAGAAGGCTGCCAACGGCCAGTTGAAGACGACTACCATCGCTTTACCAAGCTCGATGAAACAGCGCCTTCATTATGTCGAGCCAGGTGCCAACCAGCGTCAGACGCAACAGGCTTTGCCTCGCCAGGATTACCAGGGCCGAGGCTTCCAGTCGCAGCAGAACTTGCCGCAACAACAGACGCAGCCGCTCATGCAACAGCAAGCGGCTCAGTTGGATGCGGGGCAGTATCAGAGCCGTGCCCCGCAATCGCTGCAACTAAAGCCAGGCGTGAACCTGCAAACGTTCCGTCCGCAGTTCTCGGAATCGCGAGCGTACAGCAACTACCTCGCGAGCGGTCACCCGATTACTCATCCGCAGGCGACGGCTCTTGCAGCTGAACCTGGTTCACCACTGACGTCACCCCAACTTCAAGGGCAACAAATCGGTCAACCAATCTCAAATCATCTTCAGACTCCACAGTCCCCGAAACTGTGGCCACCCGGTCTTCCACAGACACGGTAACGTCTTCGAAGCGGCTCAGCTTACGGACGCGACGAGTGATGTCAGCGCTCACCAAGCTGGAAGGCACCGTAGGGTGCTTGAACTTGACCGTCAGCTTGGTGGGCAGGCGAGGCGTTTCGTCCTGGCCAAAGCCACTCTGAAATGCCTGTTGATTGAACATGTTTCCGAAGGCACCGAATCGCGAAGCACTATTTCGGGCGGAATTACCCAGCCCGGTCGCACCCGTGCCAGCAGCAGCACCAAATGGGTTCAACCCATTGCTCTGCATCATGCTCGAGGCGGCGGAAGCGTCGGCACCTAGTCCGGCGGCCGCATTGCCCCCCGTACCAGAGGAGGTCGACCCACCGGCCCCTAGCGTAGCAGCGGGCAATTGAGCCGAGAACATGTTGCTACCAGGACTGGTGATCGAGCCACCATTGTTGATGTTTGTCCCGCCGGCTCCGAAGTTGCTCGAAGGAACCTGGGTGGTTCCCGAGCTGACGGATTGCCCCTGAGCATGAGCTTCTACGAGGCCAACGGCCAAAGCTCCGAAAACGGCAAGGCAAACAATTTGAATTTGGGTAATGCGCATGGCTAGTCTCGTCCTTGGCGAGCTGTGTCTCCGATTCACCGCGCAGAAAAAAGCTGTCAGCCCCATTATCACGAATCTTGCCAGGAAAACCAAGGGAATTTCCATCCTCGGTGTACGGATCTTCGTACCGGGCGTCTCTTAGTTACGCCGTAGTCAGGCAAGAGCGTGTGGGTGTCTGTCTTATCGGTTTAAACCACCGATCAAGGCCCAGGGTATCGGTTTGCTCGTTACAACACGACTGGCTGCCAAGATCTTGCCACGCGCTACCGGTACCCCAGGGGGACATTTCGTAATAACCTTGAAACTTTGCCTGACCAGACGAAGTAGATCACTACAGTTGCCCAGGACACAAACGGTTTAAGATTCACCAGTTAAGGTGCCAAGATGACACTTAGGTTCCCCCCTCTACTCAGCGTTCTGCTATCACTTTTGCTGATCGGTCCCGCAGTGGCCGAGCGTCCGAATGCTGCTCGGATCATGTCGGATCAGACGATTGCCTTCCTTCGCGTGGCCGACACACAGGACTTTATCGCGAAGATGGAACAAACTTCTGTCGGTAAAGCCGCCAACGACCCCCAAATGAAGCCGTTCGTCAACGGTATCTGGCAGACGCTGAAAGACGCAGCCGCCGACGCGGAAGAACGGAGCGGTTTGAAACTGGAAGAACTTCTGGCCATCCCTCAAGGGGAATTGGCCGCATCGGTAGTTGCCATGCAGGAAGGGAACCCAGGCGTTCTGATCTTCTGCGAACTTGGCGAAGATAAACGTGTGGTGAACCGCGTGATCGAGATCGTCGAGAACCTGGCGACCAATAACGGTGCCCTGATCGAGAACGAAGAGTACAAGGAAATCGAGATCACGCACATCATGGGGAACAATGGCCCCTTGGCAATCTGTATTCATGATGGCGTGTTGCTTCTCTCGAACCGTATTGAAGCGGTTGAAGACGTGCTCGAAAATTGGTCGGGTAAGCGGGAAGACAGTCTCGCTTCGGACGATCGTTTCAGCACGATTGTCTCGGCATCACGTGGCACCAAAGACGAACCGGCCCAGCTGCTGTGGTACGTCAATCCAATCGACGGCCTACGAGCTCTCACCCGCAACCAGCCAGGCGGCAGCTACGTGATGGGCTTCCTGCCAGTGCTAGGCCTGGATGGCGTCAAAGCAGTCGGCGGCAGCCAGATTTTGGCGACCGAAGAATTCGATTCGATCAACCACCTCCACGTGATGCTGGAACGCCCACGAACCGGTGTGATCGAAATGATCGCGATGAAGAATGCTTCGACCGAACCGGAACGTTGGGTTCCGGAAGATGTCACCAACTACATCACCAGCAACTGGGAAGTCGAGAAGACCTACTCGGCCCTCGAAAAGCTGTACGACAGCATTTTCGGCGACGGCAAGTTGGCAGAAGACATCGATCGCCGAATCAATCAGCGGGCGAACATCGACTTCAAGAAGGAAATCATCGACAATCTGGAAGGCAAGTTTACCCTCGTTCAGTGGTACGAACCGCCTGCTCGTATCAACAGCCAGGCAACCTTTGTTGCGGCCAAGGTCAAAGATCGTGCTGCGATGCAGAAGACACTCGACAGCATTGTCGAAGCGTTGCCTCGCTTGAAGAACGTGGTCGAAAAGCGGAACTTTGGCGATGCGACTTTCTATCAAGCCAACGTGGGCAACGATGTGATTCCGGACGACGTTCCTGAAGATCGTCGTCGTCGGATGGAAGCTCGTCGGGAACTTCGTCCAGAACCTTGCTTCGGCCTGGTCGGTGACTTCCTGTTCTTTGCCGATCGCCCTGGAATTGTTGAGCACATCACCATGACCTATGGCGGCGACGCACCTCGCCTGGCAGACGACCTCAGCTTCAAGCTGGTGCTGAACAAGCTGCTGGCACATGCGGGCGAACGCAAAGTAGCGATGGTCAGCTTTGCCCGACCGGAAGAGAGCCTGCGAATGATCTATGAACTGGTCCAAGCCGACACGACCCGCGACTTCATTGGTCGCCGTGCTGAGCAGAACGACTTCTTCAAGAGCCTGCAAGGCAACCTTGACGCCAACCCGCTGCCTGACTTCGGAGTGATCAGCAAGTACCTGGCTCCGAGCGGCTCGATCATGATCGACGACGAAACGGGCCTCCACCTGATCGGCTTCAACCTGAAGCGTGATTCGGAATAGTTTCCAATTGAACCAGCTATTTGAAATCAAAAAACGCCCTGGGAACTTCCCAGGGCGTTTTTTTGTCTCGACATCCGTCTCTAGCGGATCGGTACGTACCGCATCGCAACGGCCCCGGTGCTGAACTCGTGCCGGCTGACCAGCTTCATGGGGATTGGCTGAGGAAGACCGGCGAACAAGGTCGGGCCATGGCCTGCCACCACCGGATGAACCACGAACTCGTATTCATCGATCAATCCGAGCTTCGCTAACGCGAGCGGTAGCGTCACGCCTCCGACGAACAGCCCAGTACCAGGCTGCTGCTTAAGCCGTGTCACCGCTTCGCCCAGATCACCCTCGATAAGTTCGGCGTTCCAATCGACCTGCTTGAGCTTCGACGAAACGACATACTTCTTGGTCACATGAATCGTTCGGGCAAACGACGACATCCAATCTTCCATCCAGTCAGGACGGATGCCAGTCTCGGCCGGTTCTCGCCAGGCGGACTCCATCATTTCATAAATGATCCGGCCAAATAGAAGGCCGTTGGCCTCGGCCATGCGATTGGTCCAATAGGTATGCAGTTCTTCGTTGGTGGAAGCGGCCAGATGGTCGCAGCATCCGTCCAAAGTAATGTTGATGCCATATTTAAGGGGTCGCATGAAATGCTTAAATCCTGCAGGAACAGGGATGTTTGGAATCGTCGAAGCTGGCGTGCGAGGCGCAGCATAGTCGAGCCGATCAAATAAAACCATCCAACCGATTTTTTCATGACGCCCCTCTGATCGCCTTGCCCCGAAATGGCGGGATTGGCCCGAGAAGGTCTCGCGCTACAATCCCGCAGCATAGACTTCAGTAGCGTGTTACCCCACACACAGTTTAGAGAGCAGGGATCTTATGGTTCGCGGTCTTGGTTTGCTCGCGTTAGTTCTTTTGACAGCTTCAGTCGCCTTCGCCCAGGAAGGAGAACTGTCGTTCGACGCGCGTCTGAGCGGCTACGACTACCCCTTCCCAGTCGAGACCTACAAGTTTCGTTCGCAGGAACAAGATCTCGAAATGGCTTACATGTACCTTCCCCCGAAGGAAGATGACAAAGCTGTCGTCACACTGCTGCACGGCAAAAACTTCAACGGAGCCTACTGGAAAACGACTGCCGACCTGCTGCAGTCGCTCGGCTATGGCGTGCTGATGCCCGATCAGATTGGGTTCGGCAAGTCAACCAAAGCCAAAGCTTACCAGTACAGCTTTCCAGCGTTTGCCCAAAACACGAAAGGCCTGCTCGACTCGTTAAAGATCGACAAGACCATCGTGGTGGGGCACTCGATGGGAGGCATGCTCGCCTCGCGATTCGCCCTGCTCTACCCCGACGCGACCGAGAAGTTAATCCTGGTCAATCCGATCGGCTTGGAAAACTATCTCCAATATGTCCAGTACAAGGACGTCGATTTCTTCTATCAGAACGAACTAAAACAAAGTCCGGAAAAGATCGTCGCTTACCAGAAAAAGAACTACTACGACGGCCAGTGGAATGATGACTACGAAGCCCTGACCGAACCATTGGTGGGCTGGGTCCAAGGCCCCGACTGGAACGATATCGCGTATGTCAACGCGCTCACCTACGACATGATTTTCACGCAATCGGTGATCGAAGAGTTCAAAGACTTCCAGGTTCCGGTCACGTTGATCATCGGTACCCGCGATCGCACCGGCCCTGGCCGAAACTGGATGCGGGAAGGAGTCGAGCATGAACTGGGGCGTTACGACCTGCTCGGAGCTCAAGTGAAAGCCCGCAATCCCGATATCGAAGTGATCGAGCTTTCGGGCCTGGGGCATCTGCCGCAGATCGAGAGTTTCGATCTCTTTCGCGAAGCGTTCGAGATGGGCCTGAAATAGTGGGTTCGCCCCTGCTTGAGCCTCGCTGGGAAGAGCGACTATCCTGATGCTTTCGTCGTCTCGTCCGTTCGCCTTTGAGGACCTGTTTCATGTCGACCTTCGGTTTCACCGATCGCTCGTTTCAAATTCTCGAAGAACTGCACGACAACAACAATCGCGAATGGTATCACGAGCACAAAGGAGAAATCCGGACGTTGCTGCAAGATCCGTTCGCGAAGATGCTGGATGTTGTGACCGATAAGCTGAAGAATGCCAAGCGGCCGATGGTAGGCGGCAAGCAGACGATGTTCCGACTCTACCGCGACGTACGGTTTTCGAACGACAAGCGTCCTTACAAAGAGCATGTCAGCGGGCTGTTGACGCCCTCGGGAAACAAGAAAGATGACACCGCCCTAATGTACGCTCACCTGGGGGCGGATGGTGGGTTTATTGGCTCTGGCTTCTATCGCCTTGAAACGAAGGTGCTGAACCAGTTCCGCGATCGCATCATCGAAGACGCCGTCGAGTTTCGGAAAGTGATCCGCAAGATCAAGAAGGCCGGCCTCGAGTTCGCTGAGATCGAACCACTAAAGTCAATGCCGCGTGGTTACGCCGAGTATGCCGAACACGAGCATGTCGGTTTCCTGAAGATGCGGTCGCTTGTCATTACCCAGCCACAAACGCGAAAAGTGTGGCTCGATGGAACGATCGTCAAGCAATTGGTCGCGATGCACAAAGCAACCGTCGACTTCCTGCTGTTCGGCCTGGATGCAGTGGGCGAAGGGGGAGCGTTTCGTTAAACTTCCCCGCTAAGAAAACGGTTGGGCAGGCATCTTATGGCACCGCCCAACCTCGCCTGGCAACATTGCCAGCTTGGCAATTAGTTCGACTTCAAGCCGACGGTATTCTCGGAAACGACCTGGTAGTCGTACTTTTTTCCAGCTTCCGCCGTCTCGTCGACAAAGGTCATTTCCACCAGCGGTTGTACTGGCGTATCGCTGTACTGAAGTCCCTGAAACAGCGGACGACCAAAAGGATTCTTCGACTTCGCTGGGACCTGGGCGATCGATTTACCGTCGCGCAAGATCGTAAACGGGGCCAGGCCACTCTCCAGGTCGGCTTCTGCCGTCCAGGTCAACGTGTTGCCATTCACCTCCAACGAAGTCGGAGCAGGTGGAGGCGTGCTGTCGGTGACCTTCGAGTCGTGCATGTACTGAACCCAACTGCTGGCGATCGCCTGATTGGGGAACCAGATTGACTTGGACTTGTCGCCGTCGAACTTCTCAGCGGCAACCGGTTCGACCACGGCTACGTCGGGCTCCGGGAACGAAGTCAGCAGGCCATCCACTTCGTTAATCGAAGCCAACGGCTGACCAACATCCTCAGGCAGTCGCAGCGTCAAACAGGCATCGAGCCATGGAATGGCCAGGTAACGCTGATTGCCACATTCGTGGCTGGTGAGCGGATCGACCGAAATCGAAATCAGGGCCCCTTTCTCACGCATCTTCGTCGCGAACGTGTTCACTCCGGACCAAACTCCGGTGAAGCGTCCTTCTTTGACCGTGAAGCCTTCCTTCGTGCCCAGGTTGCACATCGCCGGAACGCTTGCGGCTGCTTCTGAGATTTCGTGTGGCGACGGACGCCCTTCTTTCTCGACGACCATCGGCACGCCAGAACGTAACCAAGCCGCGGCGACCCGTTCCGGGTGCATCAGCAACATGCCACCAGCCCAGTGGCCACCACCACTATGTCCCCAAATCGCCCAAGGCACCGTTGCCAGTTCCGGGTGCCCCGTCTGCTTGGCCAGATCTCTTAGGCCTTGCTGGAAAGCGGCCGACGAACCATTCCGTGGATCGCACCACTTCTGACAATCGGCGGTCTCTGGCTGTTCGTAAACGGGCGAAAGCAACGCACAGCCATGCTTCTTCGCCAAGGCCTGCCAGTGCAGGTCGAAGGCTCCCGTCTGTCCCGATCGGCACGAACCGACGCCGCAGCCATGCTGATGGACGATCACGCCGCGCAAGGTCTTCACCCCTTCGGGCAGCCAAATGGTGTAATTCACCGGGTAGATCAGCCCCCCTTCGTCGGTCGAGGCTTCGTAGCGCACGCGATAATAAGGGGCGGCAACCGGGACAGGATCGCTGTACGGGTTCTCGGCTTGTTGGGCCATCACCGACGACGAAATCAGCAACAACAGCAATAGCGAACGCATGGAGGGTTCCTAAGGGGGAAGGATGATGGGAGGTGGGTTCGCTCTAGTGTGACTGATCGCAGAACCGAATTCCAGTCTGGCTCAAAACGTTCTGTTTCGTTTTTCTCGGTGCCTGTCGTCGATTCCGGTTTTCGGGCCTGCTACGATAGGAAACTTGCCTGATGACATTCCTGCTTATCTTTCCTCAGCCCTGCGACAGGTACCGTCATGATTCGCTGCACCTCCTGCCCCTTTCCGCTGGTATTTCACCTGGCAACAGCCCTGTTGGCGTTGGTCTGTTTCGGCGAGTCATCGCCACTGCTGGCTCAAAGCGAAAGTCCGATTCAACTGCAAAAGAAGGCGATCGCAGCGAAGCAAGAGAATTACAGCAAATTGCCCCGCTTGTTCGGCACCACGAACATTCGCGAAACGCATCCACCGCTGAGCGTCCTCACAGGGGGTCCTCCCTCCAACGAAGAAGTCGAAGAACGTCAGGGACGCAAGCTGCAAAAGTTTCTGCTGGATGGCGACAGCCTGCGAGTGAACACTTACCTGAAAGACGACGAGATCTGGCACGCGTTTGCCTTTCACGACAACGTCTGGCAGGTCTACAAGAAGCCGGAGAAACGTTTGGTTGTGACCAAAGGAGGACGACCAGAATACGAACGCCCGTTCGATCCTCGCGACTTTGGCTTTCAAGACTGTGTTGAAACTCTGGAAACGATCGCCAACGGCGGCAAGCTGACCGCGACGACGGAAGAGAAAGATGGCGAACTGGAAAGCTTCACCCTGAAGGTGACCCGCGACTACAGTGGCTCTGGGACAACCGACGAATTTACGTTCACCAAGGCCAATCGCTTTCTGCTAACGCAGCGTCAGCATCTGGTCTTCAGCGACGAGATCGCCCCTCGCGTGGCCTGGCAATTTGACGTCACCTATCAGAAGTTTCCTGGCGCCGACGCTCTGTTCCCCAAACAGGCCGTCTTCACCGAGTTCACCTACGAACCACGCCCCCATTGGCTTAACAAAGCCTACTACGAAGTCGATCAGCTTCGCGTCGAACGCAACAAGAGCAACGACTTCTTCACCAAGATCGAAGTGCCGGAAGGCACCGACATCGAAAAGTAACGACGCACCCCTTCGCAAATATGCCCCTAGTCCGAGAACACCTTATGCCTCGCATCGCCCCTTGGTTTGTTGCCCCTGCCCTGCTGCTTTGCCTGACGAGTCGTCTGCTGGCGGAAGACTTTCATCCCGATCAGTCGAGCCTGCCGACGCCTCCGCCGGAAGGTGCCTCGGTCTTGTTAAGTCCTGAAACGAACGAGTTCCTCAGCAAGTCAGGCGGCGAGATCGACTGGCCCCTGGAAGATGGTGTCGTGACTTCGACCCGCGGTCAGAATCGGTCCAACCATATCGTCTCGAAACTTCACTTTCGCGATGCGGACATTCATGCCGAGTTCAAACTGCCGCCCAAAGGCTCTGGCAACAGTGGCATCTACATCCATGGCAATTACGAATTGCAGGTCATCAATTCGACCGGCAAAGAAAAGCTCGACCAGGGTGACATCGGAGCGGTCTACGGCTTTGCTCCAGCAAAGGTCAACGCCGGCAAGGCGCCTGGTGAGTGGCAAGTGTATGACATTCGTTTTCGAGCACCACGCCGTGACGAGTCGGGCAAGATCGTTGAAAAGGGTAAGATCACGGCATGGCTCAACGGGCAACTGGTTCAAGACGAAACCGAAGTCGACGAACCTCGCTCGAACTATCACCCTTATCGCTACAACACGACCGATTATTTGAAATCGATCTGGAAAAAGCAAAAGCAGACCTCGGTCGGCCCCGTCTTCCTGCAAGATCACGACAACGCGGTTCAGTTCCGCAATGTCTGGGTCAAGCCGCTGGACGACAAAGCCGTGCTGGTGGAAGGCTCGTAGCGCGGGCAATTCGCAAACCTTTCATGACGATAGGAACGCCATGTTTTCAATCGGACCAGGTATCAAAGGATGGATGTTGTTGGCATGCCTGCTGGGCGCCATTGGCTGCCAACAGCCGCATGTCGAAATGAAGGTCGCCTGGGAAGGTTCGACGGCAGAAGACCTGGCAGAGTACGTCAACGTCCACTTTCCGCAGATGGAACTGGCCGTCATCAAAGATGGCAAAGGAACCGTCTATTTCCAGCAGCCACTTTCGGACGTGGAAGCGGCTATCGCCCGAGAAGCACCGACTGCTCGCAGCGGCATGGTCTTCAGCTGCGAGGAAATGACGACCCCCATTCCGCCACTGCCGGAAGTCCACATGAAAGAGTCGCTGCACTTCCAATTGAAAGAGGAAGTCCGCGCGAAATACGGACTTTCGATTATCGATGTCATCGACGCGATCCGAGCCATCCCCGAGGAAGAGCTACCCAAAGTTTGGCGAAAAGTAAAAATCAGCGATCACGACGGGGGACTGATTTCGCTTGAAGAAGTCGTCGACGCGTCGACCATCCAGTCTCCTCGCCCGTTGATCATCGACCGTCGTGAATAAAGACGACCGGATGCGACGAATTCACTTCGGTGACGGTGCCAACGGCTGTCATCGGAACCAGGCACGGAAGGACCGGATGTTCTTCCTCGCCTCCCTACCTTCTAGGTAGAAGCTACCAGTTAGGGAAACTTATCCACAGTAAAAGGAGGGGCATAAATCGCTCGCCCACCGTTGCGACTGGGCGATAAATCGAGTAGTTGTATTAAATTACCGTTGAACGATTTAACCCCCTCGACAACTCTCACATCACAAAGCAGCCGCGCGCATGAGCGAACAGGAAGCCAAGACGGCCGAGGACAAGACCATTCTGCTGGTGGACGACGATACCGAGATTGTCGAAACCATGCGATTCGCCCTGGAAGCGAAAGGTTATCGCGTGCTGGTCGCTCGAGACGGCAATCAAGGCCTGGCCCTTGCCGAACGGGACGATCCCGATTTGATCGTCCTCGACATGATGATGCCGAAACGAAGTGGCTTCTTGGTTCTCGAGAAGCTGCGTCAAACGAACAAGGTACCCACTAAGATCATCATGGTCACCGGCAATGAAGGAAACCGTCACAAGGCTTACGCCGAGATGCTCGGGGTCGATGACTATATCCGCAAGCCATTCGCCATGGATCGCTTGCTGGGTGCCGTGGCCAAACTGATTGGCTAAAGGTTCAACGGAGCAGTGGAGCGGATCTTCGACGCCGATGTCTTGTTCGCTCCATTTTTCATCTACGTCCGCTGTGCGGGCGTTTACTCTGACGCCGACTTTCTGGCGTTGTTCGAGGTCCGCAACTACAAGCGGAAAGCCTCGGTGAGTCACGAGTGCCAAAGTGCCGCCATCTCTTCTGTCGATGGCTGGATGATGCTGGCTGACGATTGGGGCTACACCCTTTGGAATCGGCCGGCCACGCATCGAACGATCCAACGGCTAGCGAAGCAATACGACCTGTTCACCTGTTTTCTGGGTGACGTCGACGATTCTTATCACTTCGTACTCTATCGAGACGGACGACGAATCCGCGAGTACCAATGGCTTTGCCCTGCTCTTTCTGAACCCAAGGCCACCATCGATTACGGGATCCCTTTGCCAGGGGAAGCAGAAGCCAATCTGCAGACCGATCACTGGAAACGAATTGTGGAAGTTGCTGAATCGCTCGGTCTGAGAGGGCATCGCCGCGAAATCGCCATCCGGTACTTTGCTCCGTAATTCCCTGCTTTGAACAAGCATTTTCGCCGCGCGATTTCGCGGGAAGTCAGCCGTGTTGCCCTAAGACAAAGGATGCCGACGTTTCTGGACAGAATCTGCTCACTAGCACCAAAATTAAAGTTCCCAACCGTGGCAACCTCTCGATTTTAGAAAAAATACGGGGACCCGATTATTAACGTTGCTTCACACCGAAACCCAAACAACTTGCCACGTTACAACTCGTACTATTTTTCACAGGCGGAACAGTCGGGTGATTCCCCGCAATCTTTCTATTGCTTACAGAGTGCCTTCTGTCGATACTTTGAGACGAGGGAAGGCCAAGCGATCTTGTAGCCGATCCGATGCGAAATCTTCCCCTTTGATCTTTCTTTCGCGAACGTTCTTTCTCAATCGCGCTCGGCGTCTTGCACCGTTTCCTTAAAGCTGTGTGCGCCTGCGCGAATCGAAAGAACATAAGCTGGAAAGATACGACTTGGAAGAATTCGCAAGTTTTGTCATACAAGAAGCCAACGCCTCATCCCCAATAGTTTCGTAGCCGGATTGGCTCGCGATCTAGGCTGCGGACTGTGTTCTACCACAGGTCTACCGAGTGGGACTCGGTACCGAAACGCAGGAGGGATCAGCATATGGCCGGCGGTCGAGAAATCGTCTCATTCCTGGCAGAACGCCAGAACCTGGAACAGTTTCGCAAGAAGAACTGGCAAGGCACCTTCGAGGAATACCTCGACCTGGTCGCGCAAAATCCCGCGATCACGCGGAACGCGTTCCAGCGGTGCTACGACATGATCCTCTCCTACGGTGTCGACACCTACGAAGTTTCCCGAGAGAAGAAAGTCCATTATCGGTTCTTCGACGATCCGCTCGACAACGGGAGAGACGCAATCTTCGGGCTCGAAGATTCTCAGGTCCAACTCGTCAATGCCTTGAAAAGCGCTGCCCATGGTTACGGTATCGAGAAACGTGTTTTGCTCCTTCACGGTCCGGTCGGAAGCAGCAAGAGCACCATGGCCCGGCTGCTCAAGAAGGGTTTAGAACGCTACTCCGCGCTCGATGAAGGTGCCGTGTACTCGCTCGGCTGGATCGACCCGGCGAACCCCAGCGATACCTCGGCTATTCATTGGTGTCCAATGAATGAAGAGCCGCTCCACTTGTTCCCAGAAGAATTCCGCCCCGATGTGGTTGCCCAATTCCAGGAAGCGAGCGCCCTGGCAGATTACCCGCTGAACATCTCTGGCGAGCTCTGCCCGTTCTGTCGCTTCATGTACATGGAAAGCCTCAATCGGCATGGTGGAGACTGGTCCAAGGTTGTCCAAGACGTGCACGTACGGCGTGTATTGCTCAGCGAAAAGGATCGAATCGGCATTGGCACGTTCCAGCCGAAGGATGAAAAGAATCAAGACTCGACCGAACTCACTGGCGACATCAACTATCGCAAAATCGCCGAATACGGCACCGATAGCGACCCACGTGCGTTCAACTTCGATGGCGAATTTAACGTCGCTAACCGCGGCATCATCGAGTTCATCGAAGTATTAAAACTCGACGTGGCGTTCCTATACGACCTCCTGGGTGCCAGCCAGGAACACAAGGTGAAGCCGAAGAAGTTCGCCCAGACCGATATCGACGAAGTGATCCTCGGTCATACGAACGAGCCGGAATACCGTCGGCTGCAAAACAACGAGTTCATGGAAGCCTTGCGTGACCGAACGGTCAAGATCGACGTGCCGTACGTTACGCGTTTGTCCAACGAAGTGAAGATCTACGAGAAGGATTACAACAACGAAAAAGTCAAAGGCAAGCACATCGCCCCGCACACCATCGAGATGGCCGCGATGTGGGCTGTGCTTACGCGACTGGAAGAACCGAAGAACGCCAGCCTGACACTGCTGCAGAAGCTGAAGCTGTACGACGGCAAATCGTTACCTGGTTTCACCGAAGAGAACATCAAAGAACTGAAATCGCAAACCAAACGAGAAGGGATGTTGGGAATTTCGCCTCGCTATGTGCAAGACAAGATTTCCAATGCCCTGGTCGCACATCCCGATGCGACTTCGATCAACCCATTCATGGTGTTGAACGAACTCGAATCGGGACTCGGCAACCATTCCTTGATCACCAGCGAAGAGCAACGCGATCACTATCGCCAGCTCCTCGAAGTGGTCAAGGAAGAGTACGAGAACATCGTCAAGAACGAAGTTCAACGTGCAATTGCCGCCGACGAAGATGCGATGGCTCGTCTGTGTGCGAACTACATCGACAACGTCAAAGCGTATACCCAGCGGGAACGCGTCAAAAACAAGTTCACCGGCCAATACGAAGAGCCGGACGATCGCTTGATGCGGTCGATCGAAGAAAAGATCGATATCCCCGACAGCCGCAAAGATGATTTCCGTCGTGAAATCATGAACTACATCGGTGCCTTGTCGATCGACGGCAAGAAGTTCGACTACAAGACGAACGAACGTCTTTATAAAGCGCTTCAGCTGAAATTGTTTGAAGATCAGAAAGACTCGATCAAGCTCACCAGTCTCGTGTCGAGCGTCATTGATCAGGAGACCCAAGAGAAGATCGACGTCGTCAAACAGCGTCTCATCCGAGACCATGGCTACGACGATGAAAGCGCTACGGACGTACTCAGCTATGTCGCCAGCATCTTCGCACGAGGAGATGTGACCGGCTAAGTATTCACCATCAATTCGCAATCATCGGGTGCCATGCCGACGTCCATCGTTGGCAGGCATTCGAAGAGAACACGCAGCCATTGAAGGCGCAAGAACACCAAGAGTTGCCAGCAATCGCGTACCAGGGATGGTCATGAATCCGTTGAAAGTACTTTCGCGATCCTATCGCAGGTCCGATTCGGTTCCACTGCCTGACTCCCCCCAAACTCTTCTCGTTCTTTGCGTTTCGAACGGCATCTCTTCGAACGCCCAATCCAATCGTCGGTCACGAAGACGAACGCATGGCACCCGGTATCGGCCATCCAGGCTGCCATTGTCCCCTTCCCTGGTTTATTCACTTCGCCCGCTTCGTGCTTAAGGAGAAACATTATGGGCTTGAAGATTGATCGCGACGTACACCGATTTCGCGAAATCGTTCGTGGACGTATTCGTGATAATCTTCGGAAGTACATCACCCACGGCGAGATGATCGGCCGGAAGGGGAAGGACCTGGTCAGTATCCCTGTACCCAGCCTCGACGTGCCTCATTTCCGCTACGGAAAGAACAAAGGGGGTGTCGGCCAAGGGGAAGGCGAGGTCGGCGATCCGGTTGGCAAAGGCGACGATGGCGACGGTGCCGGACAAGCAGGCAACGAAGCAGGTCGTCACATCCTGGAAGTCGACGTACCGCTGGAAGAACTTGCCGCGATGCTGGGGGACGAACTGGAACTGCCCAGGATCGAGCCGAAGGGCAACTCCAACATCAACCAGTGGAAAAACAAATACGACAGCATTCGCTCGACCGGTCCTGAATCGCTACGGCATTTCCGGAGAACCTATGTAAAAGCCCTACGACGTCAGATCGCCTCGGGCGTTTACAACCCGCAGAATCCCGTCATTGTTCCGGTTCGCGAAGATACCCGCTACCGCAGTTGGACGAGCACGCCGCAGCCCGAGGCGAACGCCGCCATCGTGTATGTGATGGATGTGTCAGGCTCGATGACCGACGAACAGAAAGAGATCGTCCGAACCGAAGCGTTCTGGATCGATACGTGGCTCCGCAGCCAATACAAAGGGGTCGAGCGACGTTATGTCATTCACGACGCTGGGGCGAAGGAAGTGGACGAACACACCTTCTACCATACCCGCGAAAGTGGTGGCACGCGCATCAGTTCCGCCTACAAGATCGTGCAACAGATCCTGGAAAAAGAGTTCCCGTCGGCCGACTGGAATATTTACTGCTTTCAATTCTCCGACGGTGACAATTGGGGAGAAGACAATCGGGCCTGCATGCGAATTCTGCAAGAGTCTTTGATCCCCGCCTGCAACTTGTTCTGTTACGGTCAAGTCGAAAGCCCCTATGGCAGTGGCGAATATATGAAGTCGCTTGTCAACCAATTCGGCAAGAACCACGACACCCTGATCTTGTCTCACATTGAAGACAAAGATGCCATCTATAGCTCCATCAAGCAGTTTCTCGGTAAAGGTAAGTGAGGACATCCTACTAAGGTAATATCCTATGGCGACAGCCGATTTGAATCCCGAAATGCCACATCGTTTTCTGGTGCGCGTGGGCCATAACCAGGTCACCGTCGTATGCCAGACAGCGGCCGAAGCGATCGTTTTTGCCAAAAAGCAATTGCGTCGCGATCTCCCTCGTTTATGGGACGTGATCAGTTCGCTCTCGGAAAGCAAGTTCGAGGTTCGCGATCTCGATCAGTAGGTCGACATCATCCCACGGAGGACAACCGAATGCCCATTACGCATCGAAGCTTCGCGAATTTGCCGGAAGAGTTGGCCGAAGTGCAGGTCGAAATCGAGCAACATGCGCTCGATTACGGTTTGGACTTCTTTCCCACGATCTTCGAGTTGGTCGACGTCGACCAACTGAACGCGATTGCGGCCATGGGCGGTTTTCCGACGCGATATCCCCATTGGCGATTCGGCATGGAGTACGAACGCCTTTCCAAAGGTTATCACTATGGGCTGCAGAAGATCTATGAACTCGTCATCAACAACGATCCCTGCTACGCCTATTTGCTTTCCAGCAATCATTTTGCCGATCACAAACTGGTGATGGCGCACGTGTATGGGCATTGCGACTTTTTCAAATGCAATCAGTGGTTCAGCCAGACCGATCGCAAGATGATCGATCAGATGGCCAACCATGGAAATCGCATCCGACGCTACATGAACCGCTTTGGCGTTTCAGAGGTCGAGAATTTCATTGATGCTTGTTTGAGTATCGAAGATTTGATCGATATCCATTCGCCATTTATCCAGCGAAGCCGCTCGGAAGATCGCTACAAGTTTCGCGCTCATACCGATGAGGAATCAACCGAAGCAGTCGACGGAGGCGACTTCCGCCTGCCCGCGAAAAGCTACATGGACAACTTCATCAATCCTCGCAAGAGGCATTCGGACGAAGACGAAACGCCGCGACCAGCCCGGGCCATTCCAGTCCCGGACGAACCGACTAAAGACGTGATGCTGTTCCTGCTACAGTACGCTCCGCTACGTCCTTGGCAATTGGATGTGCTCTCGATGCTACGTGACGAAGCGTACTACTTCGCCCCCCAGGGCCAGACCAAAATCATGAACGAAGGTTGGGCAACCTATTGGCACTCGACCATCATGACCCGGCACGGCCTGCATGCGTCGGAAGTGATTAACTACGCCGACCATACTTCCGGAACTTTGGCCAGCAGTCCGACCCGTTTGAATCCGTACAAACTCGGCCTCGAGCTTCTCCGCGACATCGAAGATCGCTGGAACCGAGGCTGCTTCGGCCAGGACTACGACGACTGCGACGACTACGTCCAGCGGCAGAACTGGAACACCGATGTCGGGCTCGGTCGCGACAAGATCTTTGAAGTCCGTCGGATCCACAATGACCTGACCTTTATCGACGAGTTCTTCACGCTCGATTTTTGTCGTCGTTATAAGATGTTCCAGTTTGGCTACAACGACTCGACCGAATACTACGAAATCGAAAGCCGCGAGTTCCCCAAGGTCAAACAGCAACTGCTGTTCAGCCTGACCAACATGGGACGTCCCGAGATCTTCGTTTCCGACGGCAACTACAAGAATCGTGGCGAGATGCTCCTGACGCATCGCCACCATGGCGTTGAACTGAAGATGGACTATGCCCGCGACACGCTGACCAACTTGTTCAACCTGTGGAAACGGCCGGTGCATATCCACACGATTCTTGACGACCAGGAAGTGATGCTCAGTTGGGACGGCACCCATCACGAATGCGTCAAGCTCGAGAGCTGATTTCACCAAACCAACAACTGCCTGATCGTTGGCCCGAGACCCTATCGAGGCCGAACGGCTCAGACGAAGACCCGAATTTCATCGATTCATTTTTCAGAAGGAGGCCCAACGATGACCCAGGACATAAGGCAATGCCTGGATGACCATCCGGCGCCGAACAGGAAGTTCGAGACGGCGCTAAACCAGGGAAAGGTCACAGCGACAGACCTGACGGTCGAACGCGTCGGCGTCTCGACACGTCAAATCGATTACCGTTTCAACGAGGCGAAAAGCCATGAAGGGGCGAGCGACGTCGCGGAAAACCTGGTTCGCCGTGTCGACTATCTGCTGGAACCGTTGGCGATCATCGAACGCGATCCGGCCGAAAGCCAGATTCAAATCAGGTCGCAAAAGCCAACTCAAGATGGCGACTCGCGACGCTATTACGAGATGAACGTCGATGGCCAAGGCATTTCTATTCAGCGTTACAAAACGACCGGCACTGGTCGCGAAAGCGAAGAGATTCACCTGACTCGCGAGTCTTTCGAGCGTGTCTGCCGTGATCTCGACGAAGCTGCAGCTCCGAAAGGCAAGCCTCGGCCATAAATTGCCTGGCCCGCCGCAATCAGCATTGGCTCATTCGCCGACTCGCTGGCTGCGAGGGCCATTTCTTCCGCCTTTTTGCGTGAGACCGGACACTACTTCGTTGGTTGGTTTCGATTTGATAGACTGAGTCTTTCCAATCGAATTTCATTGAACCTTTGCGAGAAGTAGTTTTCATGAGCCACGGCCGCCCCGGTTCCGCCCCACTTCCAGAGCCCTCGATCATTCCAACCGAAGGCTGGCACTGCAGTCACTTTTATTACACCTTCGACCGAGCGCTGCTGACCGGCTTTACCCCAGAAGAACTAGCAACGGCCGCTCAGGAAATCATCGCGATCCTTAATCCGGAAGCGGAAGGAAATCCTCAGCGTCTTCAGGTTTCGATCGTGAGCGGTCACAAAGCCGACTTCGCCTTGATGCTGATGGACCCTGATCCGCTGGTGATCGATTCGGTTCATCAGAAGCTAATGGCAACCCAACTGGGTGCCGCACTCCAGCCGACTTACTCGTTCGTGTCGATGACTGAAATCTCGGAGTACGTCCCCTCGATCGAGCAGTATGCCGAACGCCTGGTCCGTGAAGGGGAAGAGAAAGACTCCCCTTCGTACGAAGCCAAGGTCAACGCCTACGCCAAACGTTTGCCGATGATGAACAATCAACGGCTGACGCCTGATTTCCCTCCGTACCCTGCGACTTGCTTCTATCCGATGAACAAGAAACGGAAGGTGGGTGAAAACTGGTTCCTGATGCCATTCTCCGCTCGTAACGCATTGATGGCCGAACATGCCCAAAGCGGGATGCAGTTCGCCGGGAAGGTTTCGCAGTTGATCACCGTCAGCGTCGGCTTGGACGACTGGGAATGGGGCGTCACTCTGTGGGCTCGCAACCCAGAGTACCTGAAAGACATCGTCTACAAAATGCGTTTCGACGAAGCGAGTGCCCGGTATGCTGAGTTTGGTCCGTTTTACACCAGCTATGTCAGCACCGCGGAAGAAATGCTGAAGCATTGCCGCATCCTGTAAGCTTTCCTTTTCCCTGGCAGGTTTCCGATGGCCAATCGCCCGTTGAAGCTCGACGACATTCGTCCACCCGATCTATCGGAAGGCGAGAACCCGTTCGCGGAAGATGTGGCCGTCGGAGAAGAAGCGGACGTTCACGCCCCAGCCGATTATCGCGGGGCGTACGAGACGGTCAGCAGATCGACCGGAATCTTGCTGATCATCATGGCGCTGCTGGGCCTGACTGCCAGTGCCATGCCGATGCTCGGCTTCGTGTGGGGAGACATCGGCGTCGCGTTGGGTTTCTTTGGCTGGCTGGTCGGCTGGCTGCTTGCCTTGCCAACCTTGGTATTTGCCGCCAACGATCAGAAAGCGATTCGCCTCGGGCGAATGACCAGCCGCGGACAATGGCTGGTTCACATTTCGTTCTGGCTCGCGCTATTAACGCTGGCCATTCTGGTCGGAACCGTCGCCGGTTACTTATTCCTCGGTTTCGATTGAGAAGTCAGGCAGTTCCAGCATCGGATTCGCTGGATCCGCGGCAGGCTTCCCTTCGCCGTCCTTCTTTTCGCTCTCCGGCGTTTGTGGACCACGCTTGGTCTTCTGGGCGTTGGGGACCAGGAAGAGCCGAACCTTAGTTCCCTCGGCCGGAATGTTCTCCGTGTACGCCTTAAACCACAGATTGTTGTTGGCGTCGGTGCTCTGAACCGGAACGTCTAGCATCGACGACTTGAAGTTGCTGACGCAGATCAGTTCGCCACCTTCCGCGGCATAGACCATCTTGCCAGGCAGCGTGTCAGGGTCGATCCCTTCTTCACGAGCCTTCTGCACCGCTTCGATTGTCACGTCTTTCCAGAAATAGCTGCCAGGAAACACCCAGTCGTAGCTCATCATCTTCTGGGTTCGTTCGTCTCGCACCCAGTCCTGAGCACGGCGGGTCATCAGCTTGCCGTCCGCATCTTTCCACTGAACGTAGACGTCGACCACTTCGCCAGAAGGTGCCTTGTACTCCGGATCGAACTGAACCGGCTTGCCTTGCTTCGCCCCAACGGCCAGCAGTGCGGCATGCACCACATAGGCATCCGCTGCCACGGCGACGATCGACTCGTGTTCCTTCGTGCCCCGCAGGCAGGCAAACATTTCCAGCGAGCCCTTTCGCAGGCAGATCTCGCCATCCATGATCACCATTTTGCGTTTGGTATCGATCCAAACCGGCATGTTGGGCATCAGCTTCCGGATAGAACCCTTCGGCTGCTCGGTGTTTTCCTTCTCCACAGTTGGTTCGGCAGGCTGAGCAGTCTCGCTCTTTTCGTCCCCGTCTTGGGCCCAAATCGCCGCTCCCGGCAAGCAACCGAGCAGCAAAAAGGCCAGAAGAAACCCACAGACGTTGCGATTGGTACGGCAAGTCATATCCATGGCAAAACTCGGTGGAAAAAGGAATACGAGGGGGGCGTCAAAGTCTGCCCACATTGCTAAGATGATCTATCTCGCGTGACAGGCCCCATTGGGGGAGCGTCACGGCTGGACGACATTCTAACAAACTCTCGCTTGATGGAAGCCATGGCCACGGAAACCAGCCCGAGCAGCAAGGACGACCAAGCCACTGTCAAATCGAAACTTCCCGAATGGGCCAAGCTGGCCAAGGGATCCGCTTACGGCGTGAGTCTCGACGATTGGGAAGCATGGAAGGGTTACCTCAAGAAGCGAGAAACGGTCGCGCCGCTGCAGACCCTGGTCTCTGGCAAGAAGACGTCTCCGCTGGCGTGGGCTTTCTTCGCCGACGACGCCATTGATGCCCGCACCTTTCCTCTACTGGAAACGCTGGGGGAAATCGCATCGGGACGAACACGTCCAAGTGCCAAGATCTCAGCGGAGTTGGAGTCGTGGCTGGAAGATCTCGATCGTCGAATTGCCGAACGGAACCTGGTGCTGGAACTGCTGGCCTGGTGCCACGCCCTGCCGAACCTCGCCGCCGTGCTGAGCGATTCGCTGTGGTGGAAGACGCTCGACGTCCTGGTTAGCCATGCCAACGATGCCGCGGCAACCAACTTTGAAAACAAGATATTCGAGCAAGGCCTCGCAGGCGAACTGCCGCTGACCTTGGCTTACCTCTTCCCGGAACTGAAGGCCTGCCGCCAGCTTGGCAAACCTGCCACACGGATCCTGGACGAGGGAATGCAGGCCCTGACCGATGGCGAAGGCTTGCTGAAGGTCGATCAACTGCTGCACATGCGAGCCTTGCTGGCCTGCTGGACCCGTTCGCTGGTGATGATCAAGCGAGCCGATGGCCTGCGTCTGTCGAACGATGCCTTCACGCAGTATCAGTGGATGATTCGTCACTGCCTTCGTCTGACGCGTGCCGACGGAACCTTGACGCTGAGTCACGGAATTTCGAGTGCTTACAACCGTCACTTCCTCAAGACCGCCTTGATGGAAGGGGAAGATGACGAAGACGAAGCGATCGCCGAGTTCACGCTGCCGAAAGGAAAGGGCAAAGGGAACGGCTTCCACCTCCCCTTCCCTGCCTACGAGTCGGCCTGGTCGCAGTTTGCCTACCTTCGTCCCGATTGGCATCGCAGCAGTCCACGCCTGACGGTTCGTCACGATCTGGAACCGCTGATCGTCGAACTGGACTCGCGTGAAGATCAGGTCCTCAGTGGAGCCTGGGAGACATCGATCAAAGTCGACGGCACCGAACTGGCACCGACTGGCCCATGGGAGCAAGTCGGCTGGCAGTATGACGACGACGGCGATTACCTGGAACTAGAACAAAACTGGACCGAAGACGTTCGCCTGCAGCGTTTGGTGTTCCTCGGCCGCGAGGATCACTTCCTCTGGGCGATGGACACCGCCATGCTCGAGAAGCCAGCCAAGCGAATCGAGTACGAAGCAAAGCTCCCGTTCCCGTCGACGGCCTCGTTCGAGCAAGCAGACGAAACAAACGAAGTCCAGGTCAGCCTTCCGCAGTCGAAGATGACCATCCTGCCGGTCGGCATCAACGAATGGAAAAGCGACTCGGTGCTCGGCAAGTTCGGTGTGGTCGATGGCAAGCTCACGCTTCGCCAGAACGGCAGTGGCGTGGCCATGGTCGCTCCACTGTTCTTCGACCTGGCCAAGAAGAGCCAAGGCAAGCCGCTTACCTGGCGTCAACTGACGGTCGCCGAAAAGCTGGTCATTCAGCCACGCGATCGCGCGGTTGCCTATCGAGTTGAAACCGGGACTGGCCACTGGTGCTTCTATCGTTCGATGACCTCCAAGGCCAGCCGCACCTTCCTGGGTGTGAACCTGATTTCGGAATCGCTGGTCGCTCGCTTCGACGAGAATGGCGACATCGAAAAACTGCTGGAAGTGGAAGCCACTTGATCGCACGGTAACCCCATGGACACGCGACTTCGCGAAAACCTCGATCGCGTCCGAGCCGCTATTGCCGAAGCAGCGGCGGCATCGGGACGCAGCACGGACGACATCTGCCTGATCGGTGTCACTAAGTATGTCGACCTGGAAACAACCCAGGCCCTGTTGGACCTTGCCTGTCACGACCTCGGCGAGAGTCGTCCGCAACTGCTCTGGAACAAAGCCGAAGCGATGCAGGCTCAATCGCCTCGCTGGCACATGATCGGGCATTTGCAGCGCAACAAAACCAAACGCACCATTCCGCTGCTATCGGTTTTGCATTCCGGCGATAGCCTACGATTGCTGCAAGCAGCCAACGAAGACTGGGACAAGCCAGAGCCTTTGGCGACATTGATCGAAGTCAACATTTCTGGCGACAACGCCAAGCATGGCTTCGCCCCCGACGAGATCGAACCAGCACTGCGACAAATTGCCGCGTTGTCGAACCTGAAGATCGTTGGTTTGATGGGGATGGCTTCGCTGGAAGGTGGGCGGGATCAAGCCCAGCAAGATTTTGCGGCGCTTCGTCAGCTCCGCGATCGCCTTCAGGCAAATTGTCCCGACGAGATCTCACTCGAGCAGCTCTCGATGGGCATGAGTCACGACTTCGATCTGGCGATCCGCGAAGGAGCCACGATGGTACGGGTTGGCTCGAGCCTGTTCGAGGGCCTCGGTGGTGGACATTAATCTCGTTCCCCATCCCGAAGGAAGTCTCCTCGACCTGAAGGCTCAGCCTGGTTCCCGCAAGACGGAACTGCGAGGTCTTCAGAACGGGGCCCTGAAAGTATGCGTGACCGAGGTTGCCGAAAAAGGGAAAGCCAACAAGGCGATTGTGACTTTTTTGCGGAAGACCTGGAAACTGAAGGGCTCGCAACTCGAGATCATTTCCGGGGAGACGGCGTCGCATAAAAAGTTGCTGATTCGCGATCTGACTCCAGAAAATGTGTTGCAACTGTTGAGGATGTGCGGTGTCGAAGGGTAATTGAATGGACAATCCGTCCGATTAACCTTGCCCCTCCCCAAGGGTTGTCATAGGATCTGATTAGCACCCTAAACGTCTAATTTGGCGCATCGAAAGGCAGACGGCCGACCGATGGCAAATCTAATCTTTTCAACCTCTTGTGCAGTAAACCCATGAAGCGACGGGTCGGTAAACTCATCGGACTTTTCGTCGTCACCATTTTTGCCCTGGCAGTCATGTATGTCAGTGGTGGGCGTAACGATTTTAGTAGTCAGAAGCCCGAGTCCACGAGCGAATCTCCCATTCCTGAGTCCTTGGCTCCGGTCACCGTTCTGCCTCTGGCGAAAGAGCCGATCGAAATCCTCGATAGCTATGCCGGAACGATCGAGCCGCTCGAGAAGTTTTCGCTCGCCTTCCAACAAGCAGGCGAAATCGCCACGCTGGCGAAGAACGAACATGGTCGACCCCTGGATGTTGGCGATCGGGTTAAAGCAGGTCAGATACTCGCTCAGCTCGATACCCGGATCCTGGTAGCTCGCCGCGAGGAAGCGAACGCGAATCTCGAAAACGCCGAGACTGAATTCCAGCGACTAGCGAACCTACAGCAGCGCAGCCCTGGTGCCGTGACGCAAACCGCCTTCCAGCAAGCCACGCAGATGCTGGCCGTCGCCAAGGCAATGCGCGACATTGCTGAGAAGAACCTTGAAAACGCTTCGCTCACCTCGCCCGTCGATGGTGTGGTTTCCGCTCGGATGGTCAACGCTGGCGAATCGATCAACATGCATCAGGCCGCCTTCGAGTTGGTTCAAGTCGACAAAGTCCTGCTGACCGTTGGCGTGCCAGAGTCACGCATCGTTGCCATGCAGAAGCGATTCAATGCGACGCGGCGGCAAAAGACTGGCGACACGACCGCAGGCATGCCAGATCCAACGAGCGACTTTCGCGTGGATGTCCGACGGTTCGATTCCTCGTCCAATTTGGAACAAGGAGTCGTGCTGCAAGGAAGCGTCTATCGCATTGCCGAGACGGTCAACGATCGCAATGGGCTGTTTGAAGTCGAAGTGCTCTTGGATAACGAGGATCACCTGCTCAAACCAGGGATCGTCGGCAAAGCCGACTTCGTAATCCGCGAGATCGAGGGCTACCGCGTTCCGGTTGAAAGCGTTGTCTTCAACGATCGTACCGCCAACCTCTTCTTCGCGGCGATCCCACCGCAAAACGGCACGACGACGGTCGAGTTCGTCGGAACCGAAGTCGCGGAAGTTCCAAATTACATCGCCCACCGGTTCGAGATTCCTTCCTACATCGAACAGGGCCGCTATTTCATCTTGCCTGAACTGCCTGGCGACATGCAGTTGCTGGTGGTTCAAGGTCAGCATCGCCTGGTCGAAGGGCGTCCCCTGGAAATCATCGGAGGTGCCGAAAAGGTAAGTGAAGCGGCGTCGCCAGGCAGCGACATGGGGCCGATGACCGAGGTCTCCCGGCTTCAGACCGATCGTTCCGGAAAGTAGTCAAGGGAGCTCACCACGATGAAACTTAGTGCCGGTGCGATTGAACAACCTCGTTTCGTGATCGTCTGCACGATCATCGTTCTGGTGGCCGTTGTGATGGTCACCTTGAACATTCCGGTCCAGCGTACGCCTGCCATCTCGAAGGCGGTCGTACTGGTCGCGGTCCCCTACCCAGGTGCTCAGCCGATCGAAGTCGAAGAGCAGATCACCAGCAAAATCGAAGACGCGCTGCAAAAGCTGAAGAACGTCGACTTCATTGCCTCGACCAGTATGCGTGGATCGAGTGTGACGCAGATCATCTTTCTCGACGGTGTCGATCCTGACCTGGCTCGCGGCGAGGTGAAGGACTTGGTCGACGAGATCCGCCGCGAACTACCGGTGGCGCGCGAAGTTCAACCTTCGGTCACCGACATCGACTTCGAGAACACGCCGTTGATGCTGGTCAACATGACCGCGCCACCCGGCTTTGACGAAGCTTCGCTCAAAACGCTGGCGGAAGAAGTCCAAGAGGAACTGGAGACCATCCCTGGCATCTCGAACACGCAGCTCTTCGGCGGACGCGAACGAGAACTGCACGTCAACGTGAACGTCGATCTGGCGGCCGAGTATGGATTGACACTTGGCGACTTCCGTCAGGCGCTTGCCAACTTTCATGCCGAAATGCCCGCCGGCGAACTCGATACCGGTACGTTCGACTTCCGCGTGCGAAATGAAACCCAGTTCCGTGGCGTTGAAGATATTCGTAACGCGATTGTCAGCCAGGCCAATGGCAAGGTCATCAAGATCGGCGACGTCGCCGAAGTGAACGATTCTTATCGCCGTCTGAAGAACGTTGCCCTGCTGGATGGTGAGTCGTGCGCGACGATCATCGTCAACAAAGAAGCCGATATCAACACGCTGGCCGCGGCGATCGCGGTCAAAGAGAAGATCGACGAACTTCGTCCCCAGTATCCGAACATCAAGTTTCGCGTAACGCGAGATACCTCGGCGGAAATCTCGATCATGTTCCGCGTGCTCGGTTCGAGCTTTGTCTTCGGAGCGATGCTGGTGCTGGTGATCCTGGCCTGGACCATGGGTCTGCGAATTTCGCTGCTGGTTCTCACGGCGATTCCGCTCAGCTCAGCGGTCGGGTTGATCGCCCTGTATGCGATGGGGATCCCCGTCTCGAATATGGTGATCTTCGCCTTCATCCTGGTGTTGGGGATGGTGGTGGACGGAGCGATCATCGTTGCTGAAAACATTCATCGTCACATCGAACGAGGCGAAGACCCGGTCGATGCTGCCAAAATCGGGATCGAAGAAGTTGGTACGCCGGTCATCATGGCCGACCTGACGACGGTCGCCGCCTTTTTGCCGATGATGCTGGTGCCGGGCATCATGGGTGACTTCATGCGTGTGATGCCGCAGGTTGTCAGCGTATCGCTGCTAGGCAGTGTGCTAGTCGATCACTTCTTCATTCCTGTCGTCGCCGCTCGCTGGTATGGACGCCGCAAGGCGAGCGAAGTCGTCCCAGATAAAACCGTTCATGAAACGCTTTCTCGTGAAGATGACGACGCCGAGATTCGCATTCGTCCGAACCTTGGCTTCTTCACCAAGATGTACATCTACGTGCTGAAGTGGAGCCTTGAGACTCGCTGGGCTGTCGTCGGTTGTACGATCCTGGCGTTGGTTTGGGCTGGCTTCATGATGGTGCACGTCGAGAAAGAGTTCTTCCCCCCCAGCGACCGTGGCCAGTTTGAAGTGAAATACGAACTTCCACTGGGAAGCAGCATTCACCAAACGATTGCCGCGGCAGATGCCATACAAGGGCCGCTCCGGGAACTGGGCTCTCGCCCCAACAGCGAACTGGTCAACTTCGTCTCGGCCCTCGGTTCTTCCGAAGGGTTGGCGAGTCGCCTGGAAAACGACCCGGCCGTGGGACCAGAGTTCGGGACCGTGATGGTCGAACTTCTTTCGCCGCTGGACCGCGATCGTCACGAACGCGTCATCCTCGCGGAACTACGGGAAAGTTTCGACGAGAACGTGAAGAAGTTTCCAGGGATGACTTACACCATCAATGAAGTGGAAGAAGGCCCGCCTGGGGGCGCTAAGGTGGCGGTTCGCTTCACCGGTGATAACCTTGAACAACTTGGCTTCGTCGCGGAAAGCACGACCGCCCAGATGCGTCAAATCCCAGGGGCGGTCGACGTGAAGACCGACTACCGAAACCTCAATCCCGAAATCATCGTCGAGCCTTTCCCGGAAGTGGTCGGCATGTTCGGCATGTCGGAAATGCAGGTCGCCCAGGCCATTCAAACGGCGATCAACGGCGACACGACCATCGAACTGAACCTTGGCGACGAAGACGTCACACTGCGTCTTCAGGCGATGGATGACTATCGCGCATCGAAGGATCAACTCGAACGGATCATGCTCACCAGCCCCACCGGCAAAAAGGCGACGATCGGCCAACTGGCCCGGCTTGATCGAGCGACCAGTTTGTTCGCCGTGAATCGTTACGACCGCAAACGAGCCGTGATGGCGAAGTGTGATGTGATCGAGAATCCCGATACCGAGAAAATCTTCACGCGGCTGCGGGAAGAGATTCTGCCCGCCATGGGATTCCGCCCCGCCAACGATTCGATCAGCTTCATGGATATGGCGTTCATTGGAACGGTCGGCACTCCGTCGGAAGGCCTGCGTGCCGAGTTCACCGGCGAAAGCGAAGAGACGGCGAAGAACATGAATTACCTGACCGCCTCGATGGCGATCGCGGTGATTTTGATCTTTGCGATTCTGGTCTACCAGTTCGGCAGCTTTCGCCAGGCAGGCATCGTCATGCTGACGGTGCCACTCAGTTTTGTCGGCGTCGTTGCTGGAATGTTCCTGTGCGACTTCCCCTTCAGCCTGGCCACGTTTATCGGGCTGGTCAGTTTGACGGGGATCGTCGTGAACGATGCGATCGTGGTGGTCGACTTCATCAATCAAGGTCGCCAGCGTGGACTTCGCGTTCGCGATGCCATTGTCGAAGCAGGCATCAATCGCCTTCGCCCCGTGATGCTGACCACCGTGACGACGATTGGTGGTCTGTTGCCTCTGCTGTTGAACCTCAGCGGCGGGGCCGAGTTCTGGCAACCGTTGACCGGGGCTGTGATCTTTGGCCTGGCCTTCGCCACGATTCTGACGCTGGTCGTGATTCCGGTCGCCTACAGTCTGGCTTACTTCAACGCGGACAAGAAAGCAGTTGCCGTCAGCTAGTCAACATTGGCAGCGCGCATAAAAGAAGGCCAGCGATTTAATCCGCTGGCCTTCATTCGTTATCGATTGGAAGCAACGCTTACATCGGTGCTTCTTCGCCTGGCATGTCGATGTTGATGTCGCCTACTTCGTCCGAGGGCCCCTTCAGGACTTCGTCGATCGCCTTCTTCAACTCGGCGGCGAGGTCGATCTTGAAGTCTTCGTCTGGGATGCCCTTTTCGTCGGCCAGCTTCTTGGCGGCTTCGCTCAGGCTCAGCAGTTCTTCATCCGATACGCTGTCGCGGAACTGAAGTTCCCCTTCCGCATCGAGATCGGCAATACGACCGTCGAGCAGGGTCTTTAGTTCGTCTTCGGTGATCTCCTTCTCGAACATGCCATGCGCGACACGCTGCAGTTCCTTGGTGGTTTCCGCCTTCTGCTCTTCGGTCAAACCAGATGGCAGAATGTATTTGCTCCGGGCGACTTCGATCGGAATGGCGGTGAACGCAGGCGACTTGGCGAGCTTCTCGCCGATCTGGCCGACCTGTTCCAGCGAGACTTCGCCATCGCGGTACCCTTTGGCCACGCGCGAGATCTGCTGCTTCATCTCTTGCTTCTGACCATCCGGCAGATCCGAGCTGTCGATCAATTCGTTGGCCTGGCTCTCCATGAAGTTCGCGACCATCGTCGTTGCATTCAAGTAGACGTAATAGCCAACGCCGCACACGATGGCGGCCAGAACCAGACTGAAAACCAGACAACCGATGATGACCGTGGTACACCCACCGCCCGACTTCTTCGGTTCTTCGACGCTAAATTGATCGCTCGCCATCGATGCAAACTCCTTCTCGATAATGATTCAACATGGCCCCAACAACGATGCCACGATGAGTGCTCCCCTGAATGGGGTCGATTATCGCGGATTCTGATCCTCGGGCAATAACGGCAATTCGACGTACATCTTAAAAGCTTGCTCAATTTTTTCCCAAGATGGCTGACCATTATGAATCCAGAGGCCATATCGCAGGGAAACCGTCTCCCCCTTTTTGAGCGTAAGTGGCTTCTCGTAAGACATCGTCGCCCCCATCCAGCCATCGTTGCGGACATGGAACGGCGCGGTGAACGTTGGATTCTGGGGATGGTTCATGAGCGTGATCCCTTCGATCGTGTTCGCGGCAATCGGCCCGGAATAGTCGACCCAGCGGGCCGGTTTCCGAAAGACTTCTTTCTCGTCGACATGCCCCTCGCTGTTGCGGATCGTTCCCCCGCCATCACTCACGCCGATCGTTTTCGCCACGCGTACTCCCAGCGGACCGAACGGCGTGTCGCCGAAGGTGACCTGGTCGACGGCTGCCTTCAACCGCGAATCGATCACCAGCAGCCACTGTTCCCTTTCGAGCGGGATCACCGTCATTGTGCGAACTTCCTCCAGAAGCTTCTGCTGGTTGTCGGTATCGACCCAGGCATTGATCATCTGAACCTGGGCCTGATCGCCGTCGACGAACTTGCCAACTTTCTCGTGGCGAATCTTCCCTGGCGAGCGATCGGTCCAAAAGTTGACGCCGTTGATGTCGTGATGGGTCAGCCAGACCGAGTTGTGATGACTGTGCCCGTTGGGATCGTGCGGGTGCCCCATCCTCGTCAAGCTTCGCCCGGCTGGCCCTACGACGGGATAGATAAATGGACGATGCAAACCGGCTGCGTAGTGATATCGCAGCAACTCGCGACCGTCGCGCGTGATCGAGACTTGATCGTGCGGCAGCGGCAGGACCTGCATCGTCGGGACCGGCTTGGCCCCTGGCAGCGTTTCATCCGCTGCGAATATCGATCCAGAAAAAAGAACCAGGAAGCAACCAAGGAAGAGCACGCGTAGCATGAAGAGACTCCCGGCGAGGTGGGGTGAAGGGTGGGTTCCTTCAGCGTACCGGGCAGTGAGCGGCGACTCAAACAAAAACGGCCTCGCCGTAGAGGCAAGGCCGTTGATGTTTTGGGCGATGAATCGTTCGACCGATTATTCGTCGAAATTGTATTCGATCTTCAGCACTTCCAGATCGTAAGTCCCCTTCGGTGCAGCGATCGAGACAACATCGCCAACCTTCTTGCCGATCAACTGTTGAGCCATCGGACTGTCTACGAGGATCTTGTTGTTCATGAAGTCTTCTTCACCGGAGCCAACCAGCGAGTAGACTTCTTCTTCGTCCATATCGACATCGCGAACAGTGACCGTCGCGAAGAAGCTCACCACCGATCTATCGACCGACGCGGGATCCACGATGTAAGCTTTGCTCAGCTTCGATTTGATCAGGTTGATCTTGGCCTGAATCATACCTTGGGTTTCGCGCGAGCCATGATACTCGGCGTTTTCTTTGAGGTCCCCTTCGGCACGTGCGTTGGCCACCTTCTCAGTGATTGCTGGCATTTCGACGTCTTCGAGATGCTGCAATTCGGCCTTGAGCTTATCGTAGCCTTTGCGGGACATGGGCATTCTATCGGCCATGCTCGACATGTCAGGAACTCCCTAGTTGAAAAAAAAACGCGACCTGGGACAGGCCGCATGTCGTTCTTGTTGAATTGGTTACTTTTATTGTTATTGAAACGTGATGCGTTTGTAAAGCCAGCTTCACCCCACAGCTAGCACATTCGCGCAAGGGGTTGAAAAAGAACCATGATTAGCATCACGATTTGATCTAGATCGTATCGATCAGGTACAACAGTGCCCCGCACGACGAGCAGAATACCGGTTTGCCCAGCTTCAAATCACTGACAGTTTGAATACGCAACTGAACGTTACACTGGGTGCAATAGTTGTTAACCACCGAAGCGAGGGCTTCTTCCCCTCGAGCTTTGACGATACGTTTGTAGTCTTGGCGGATGTCTGGCGGAACGTCCTTTTCGACCCCTTCCAGGATCTGGAGCACCCGGGCCAGTTCGGTCTCCATGACGCCACGTTGTTGATTGACTTCATTCTGGATCTTGGCCAGGTCGTCTTTGGCGTTCAGAACGCCTTTGTCCGCCTCAGTCAATTTGACTTCCAGCTGGTCGACTTTCTCGAGGGCCTCGAGAATCTCGTCCGACATCACACTGTTGGCCATCTGGGCTGCGGCGATTTGTTCTTTGAAGATCTGAAATTCTTCGTTTGTGTTCGCGGCGTTCAGCTTCCCTTCAATCACACCGATCTTGCTTTCGCTTTCGCGAAGTTGCAACTGCTTGCGATCGGCCGTCATTTTCGTGTTTTTGATCGATTCTTTGACGTCCACCACGACCTGTTCAGCAGCAACCACGCGGTTTTCGGCCGCAGTGATACGAATCGGACAGCGAGCCAAGCGACTTCGCAGATCGCTCAACTGGCGGTGGATTCGGTGAAGTTCCTGCAGAACTTCGCTATAGGGTCGTTCGGACATATTCAATCCATTCAGGGGACAACACGAAAAGGCTTCTCCCCACAATTTAGCAGTAGGCAAGGGTTTAGCACACGCCACCAATGCATTTTACCCCACCGGGCAAATAAAAAAGCACGGGCCTTGGTGACAAAGCCCGTGCTTACCAGGTTCACTCAATCCACAAGTTCTGGGGGCTATGCCGCCTCGGCCGTGTGCAGGAAGCCGGCCAATTGCTGGCTGCGAACTGGATGTTGCAGCTTGCGAACCGCTTTGGCTTCGATCTGGCGGACACGTTCGCGGGTCACCTTAAAGATGCGGCCAACTTCTTCCAGGGTATAGGTGTACCCGTCCTGAAGGCCATAACGCAGCTTGATGATTTCACGTTCGCGGTAGGTCAGTGTCTTCAGCAGGCCACCGATCTTGTCTCGCAGGATTTCGTTGGAAGCCTTGCGGATCGGGGTTTCTTCGTGGCCGTCTTCGATGAACTCGCCGAACGAGCTGTCTTCGCTTTCGCCGATCGGACGGTCGAGGCTGACCGGGTGACGACCGATGTCCATCACGCGGCGAACTTCTTCCACCGGGATTTCGCTATAACGCGAGATTTCTTCCATGGTTGGTTCGCGGCGAAGTTCCTGCAGCAGACGCTTCTGGATGTTTCGCAGCTTCGACAAGACGTCGATCATGTGCACTGGAATGCGGATCGTACGTGCCTGATCGGCGATGGCTCGGGTAATGGCCTGACGAATCCACCAGGTCGCATAGGTCGAGAACTTGAAGCCACGGCGATATTCGTACTTGTCGACCGCACGCATCAGGCCGGTGTTGCCTTCCTGGATCAGGTCCAAGAAGCTCAAGCCACGGTTGCGATACTTCTTGGCGATCGAGACCACCAGGCGGAGGTTGCCGCTGGAAAGTTCTCGCTTGACGCCTTCGTACTGATCGAACTGCTTACGGAACTTGTTGCAGCGGGTTCGCAGGCTGCGTGGGCTTTCCAGCGTCAGCAGCATCAGGTCGCGAAGTTCTTTGCGGAGGTTGGCACGTTCGTCCTTGGCGGCTGGAATGTCGCGGATGAGATCGAGACGTGCTCGGATTTCTTCCATCCGATCGGCGAAGTCTTCCAGTTGAGCCATCACGGGCTGCACGCGACGGGTTCGCAGCGACAACTCTTCAACCAATTGCAGGCACTTCTGACGGCGGCGAATGAATCGCTTGCGAGCGGCGATTCGTTCTTCGCGTGGAGTGCTCTTGCGAAGCAGTCGTTGGAAGTCGCGACGATTTTGTTCCAGCATGACCCGCAACGTCTTCAAGTTGTGCGGCATGCGACCTTGGATCTGTTCCTTGGTCAGGTTTTCGGTCAACGAAACCTTGATCGTACGATCGAAAGGGAGTTCGCCCCGGTGAACCTTTTCCAGGATTTCAACCGTGTGTCGAAGTGCGAAGTCGCAACCGAGAACCAGGCGGCGGAACTGCTTACGTGTGATTTCAATCTTCTTGGCCAGGGCGATTTCTTCTGCGCGGGAAAGCAGAGGAATCGAGGCCATCTGAGACAGGTACATCCGGATCGGATCGTCGCTGCTCTTGGTGATTTCTTCGGTAGCGAAGCTTTCCGATCCGCCATCTTCGTCCAAAGCTTCCGCGAATTCGCGAGCGGACGGAGCCTTCGAGGCCGGGGCGTCGTCGAAATCATCTTCTGGAGGATCGGTAACCAGTTCGATACCACGGTTTTCCAGTTCAGCCAGCAGCGAATCAAGCTTCTCGCTGCCTTGAGCTTCGTCGGGCAGATAGTTGTTGACTTCGTCATAAGTCAACCAACCTTGCGACTTGCCTTTTTCCAGAAGTACGGCCAATTCTTGATCAGCAAATTCCATAGTGAAGACCTCCTTGCCTTCCCATAAAATTCCATCGGTCATTTACGCCTTCAGATCGAGATGCGGGTCAAACCGATCAATGGCGACGTCAAGCGGTATCCTCTACCCATCCGTGGGAAAGGAAATACCCTGGCGGTTTCGATTCTGCTCGATGATCTGTTGGAGAATGTCGAGCTCATCCTCTTTCGATAGCGATTGTTGCTGCATGGAAGCGACTTGCTGCCCTTCCATACGCTCTTCGTGTCGGCGGCGGTACGCCTCGACGATACGTTTTAGTTCCTGGTCGGCATCCCCGAATCCTCGGTTGGAAGCCGACTCGTCGAGCTCGATCAGCAGGAATCGCAACGATTCGTTGTCGATCGAGTCGAGGATCCCCGGAAACGCACAATCCAGGTGCGCTTCGCTGCGGGATCGGATGACTTTGTAGATGGCTTGGGCACCTTCGCTGATCAGTTCGTCCGGACCGATCTCGTCCAGGCACCATTCCACCGTTTCGGGCAACGCCAACATCAACTCGATCAGGGTGCGGTCCCAGTTATCGAGCGTGCTGATCCGATAAATCTTGCCCGGATTGGCCGACATTTCTTCTTGATTTGCCGGGTAAGTCTTGGTGCTGGCCGCCTTTCGCAAAGCAGACAGCCGTGTCCGTAGCTCCGATTCGGCGACCTGAAACTGGCGAGCAATACGTGCCAGAAACTGGTGTTCGCGAAGACGGACTTCCGACGACGCTTCCGCCGCCAGGTTGGGTGCCTTGGCCAACGTGTTTAAAACGTCTTCCAGGGCGTCGTTAGCACTATGCAGATCGTTGGCCAGATTGATTCCGGCGGTGGCGATCCGAATCTTGTGTTCCAGGGCATCGACCGACTTGTCGAGGTGGCTCCGAAATCCGTCGGCACCATACTTCTGTACGAAGTCGCAAGGGTCGAGGTTGTCGGGAAGGGTTGTAATTCGTAAATCGACCTGCTGAGCGATGAACAGCTCGAGGACTTCGCTGGTACGTTTCTGGCCTGCTTCGTCTCCATCGAGCACCAGGTAAACGGTGTCGGCGTAACGGCGAAGCAGTTGAATATGACGCGGCCCCAGGGCAGTCCCCAGCACGGCGACGGCATTCTTGACGCCAGCTTCGTGCAGGGCAATCACGTCGGTGTAACCTTCCACGACCACCACCTTCTTGCTGTTGGTGATGTGATCGCGAGCCAGGTCCAACGCATAAACATTGTCGCTCTTCGAGAAGAGCCGTGTTTCGGGCGAGTTGACATACTTGGCCGATTTGTCGTCGGCGTATGCCGGCAAAATGCGGCCACCAAACGCGATCGGACGGCTTTGGACGTCACGGATCGGGAAAATCACGCGTCCCTTGAAACGATCGTACATGCGGCCAGCTTGCGACTTGCCGATCAGTCCGACATTTTCCAGAACCGGATGGTTATAGGCACTTTGAATCGATTTGTTGCAGAGCCACTGCCAGTCGTTGGGCGAGAAACCAAGGTGGAAGTGGTGAATCGCTTCCTTGGTGATCCCGCGATCGTGTAAATAACGTCGGGCTTCGTCCGCAATCGGATCGTTGAGCAGCAGTTCGTGGAACGTTCGCTCGGCCCAGGCCAGGGCGTTGAATTGGAATTTTTTGTCGTCGGGGCTTCCGGCCGGAGCAACCGGACCGGCCGATGGCAGGGCGATGTTGGCTCGTTCGGCCAGCAGTTCGAGTGCTTCGCGGAATTCGATCGATTCGCGACGCATGACAAAGCTGAAAACGTCGCCGCCGATCCCGCAGACCCAGCAGCGCCAAGATTGGCGTTGCGGATTGACCTGAAAGCTTGGTCGGCTATCGTCGTGCCATGGGCACAAAGCGACATAGCCACGTCCCTGCCGTCGCAGGTTCAAGTACGTACCGAGCACATCCACAATGTCGGATGCGACACGCACTTGTTCTTTCACGTCGTTGTCAGGGAGAAATGCCACCCGCTTGGAAATCCTTCCAGGGAAATTCGGGAACCCTTTGGCCCGAGAACAGTCGGCGTTCAAGCCACTTCCTAGCAGCCTTCACGTAACCCAACATTCGCGTTCTGGGCCGTGCCTTCCGTAGCACGTGGGAGCAATTTAGCCCATATCGCATTTTTAGGTCAAGTTCGCATTGACGTCTGCCGACAACCTTTTGGTTTCACGCTAGCAGATATCTTCTACAATATCGATTTCCAGGGATTTCGCGAAGTAGCATCCCTTTTTTTCCCTGCCTTAAAAGGCGTAGCAGAGCACAAATTTGGCTTCCCGTTTTTTTCCTCCTGCCGAACAAGCCGACGAAAATGACCTCGTTCTGGTCGGCGGCCGACTGACTTCTGAGTGGCTTTTAGATGCCTATCGCCATGGAATTTTTCCGTGGCCGATGTGGGGCGACTGGATGCCGATGACCTGGTTCTCGCTCGATCCCCGGGCAATCATCCCTCTGAATGGGTTGTATGTCAGCAGTCGATTGAAGCGGACCATCCGCAGCGGCAAATTTCAAGTCACTTGCGATAAAGCATTTCGCGACGTGATGAAGGGGTGCTCGCTGCCGAGACACGAAAAAGATGGTACCTGGATCTCGCCGGCGATGATCAAGGCCTACTGCAAGCTGCACGCAGAGGGGCACGCGCACAGCGTCGAGGTGTGGCAAGGGGAAGAACTGGTCGGTGGCATTTACGGCGTCGCGATCGGCGGCGTGTTTGCCGGTGAATCGATGTTCCATACCGTTCGCGACGCCTCGAAAGTCGCACTAACCGCACTGGTGTCGCATTTGAACCAGCGCGGCTACAAGCTATTCGACATCCAACAGTGGACCGCACACACCGGCAGCATGGGGGCCATCGAGATCGATCGGAGCGATTATCTGCGACTGCTCGGCTCGGTCGTCGACTTGCCGGTGACGTTCGGCGAGCAGCTTTCCGAGATCGAATATTTCGGCGACTAAGCCTTCGCGATCAACTTTTTACGAAGCAGGTCGAGTCCCTGCTTCGCCATGCGGGGGCCCCAAATCTCAGGATGCCCCGCCAGACCGCTGGCTTTCGACTCGACACCGTCGGCACTTGCCAGGGCGACAAAGTAGTCGTCCGAAGAGTCCGCCTCGCAGAACGTCCCCAGGGCCAGCCCATAATCGGCCCCCGTTTGCTGACGGATTGCTGCGGCAGCCTTCTCAACCGATTCCCGAGTCGTGAGTTCGCTGGGAGGCTGAATATGCCCTCCGACGAACGCTTTTCGCTGATCGTCGACTGCCCCCAGCCAGAAAGCGAGCAGCCCCGATGTCGATGACTCGACCGTGGCGACCTTCTTTCCTTGTGCGAGCAAGTCACGCACGATCACATCCTGCAGTTCCTCCTCCCCTTCTCCGAAGACCAGGTCCCCGACCGCCGCGTGAATTTGCTTCACCGTATCGGCAATGGCTGCCTCGCACTGGGCCGCTTCGGTCCCGGTGGCGGTGATTCGGAGCGAGATGGTCGCCTGGTGCACGGTAATGCCAACGCGTGGCTCCCGTCCACGTTTGATCAGATCCGGCAGTAACGCTTCCATATGACTTTCACCGACTCCGAAGCATTTGACGACGTGGTGGCGAATGACCTTCTTAGCGGTCCCCTGCCCGGCCAGCGACGGTGCCACCGTAGCGGTCCACATCTCCTTCATTTCTGCTGGCACACCAGGTAATGCGATAAATCGGGAGTGATGCATTCCCACGCTGTAGTCGAGATCGATCCCAGGGGCCGTTCCGTTCGGATTGAAGATCACCCGGCTTCCTTCAGGAAACATGGCCTGAATCTGATTTTTCGGTGGCATTTCACGCCCCCGCATCGAGAACCGCCGCTGAATATGCTCGAGACTGTCGGCATCCAGCTTCAAACGGGTGCTGGTCGCGTTCGCCAAAGCTTGCCGTGTGAGATCGTCGTCGGTTGGCCCAAGGCCTCCGGTCGCAATCACCAGGTTGGCTCGCGAGAGGGCCGTTTTGAAAACTTGGATATTGGCTTCCAGATCGTCGCCGACCGTGGTGTGAAACAGCACCTCGATCCCCAGGGTCTCTAGTTGCTGACTAAGCCACTGAGTGTTGGTGTCCAGTCGCTGTCCGCTCGTTAGTTCATCACCGATGGCCAAGATCTCTGCGATCATTCTGGGTTTGATCCTTCCTGAGTGCGTTTGCGGCGAAGCGAGTGCTTCTTCTCTCTACGATACCCCAACATTGCCACTTCGACACGACCCCGAAACTCTGCCAATTCGATAGAAGAGTCTCAAGCGTCATACGTCGAAGTGGGGAACCGCGAATTCCCCAGAGATCACAACGAGCGACGCTTTCAGGTGTATTCGATTAGCCGATGAGCCCGAAGGGGACACCTTCCCCCACTTTGCGGTTTGTTCCAATGCCGGTGTTCCTACCTCGCTCGGGCGCAACCTGATCATGCCATCCAACTCCTCCTCGACTGCCAATGCACCGACCGTTACTCAAACGTTTCATACTGCTGCGCGGGAAGCTCGTGACTTGGTCCAGCGGCTGGTAAAACGAAAGCGAGAAGGTCTCGACTGGATCGATGACCTGCGGGAACTGCAGCAGGAGTTCATCCAGAGTTCGCCTCAAGCCTCGCAGCGAGAATGTGGAGCCGGCTGTGCTAGTTGCTGCCTCTCGGCTCAGGTCGACGTCACCGGGGTCGAGGCGATTGCTGCAAGCGAGTTTCTGCGGATGTGTGTCAGCCCAGAAGATCGGGCGAAGATCGAATCGCGTCTCAAACGGAGCACCGAAATCCGTCGAGCCCAGATCAAAGGGCAACTGCCACAGCGACCGGTGGCCTGCGGCATGCTGAATTCCCAGGGACATTGCCAGATTTATGCGGCCCGACCGGTGATCTGCTCTGGCGTCTTCTCCACCGATCGTCAGGCCTGTGACGACGCCATCCATGCTGCGGAAAAGGGCGATTTGTCCGGATCGGCTCCGTTGGACCTGGTATCGATCCAGGCAACCGGCGGAATCTCGGGGGGATTGCAACGTGTGCTCGTCGAAAATGGCTACGACGGCAACCTTTACGAGCTCAACTCGGCCGTTCTGACGGTGCTTCATGACCCTCATGCCCTGCAACGTTTCTTCGACCGCGAAGATATCTTCCGCGATGCCATCTGCACCGAAGCCCACTCTCCCCCCAGACGAAATATGGTCGTTCGACCATTTCACTTACGTCGCCGAGAGTCTCATTTGAACTAATCCTCATCCCTGGTTTGCCTATCCCAGGTTGTCAAACCGAAATCGAAGGTGGTACCGTAGAGGGAATTGCCGTCGAATGACGGATGGATACAGGATCGACTCGCTTCCCGCTCGGCACGTTTTTGCCCGGGAATGCGACCTTTTCGGGAACGATTGACCTATGGAATTGACCGCTGGCTTCGAGCACTTCGTTCGCACGGATGAACCTTTGGCAAAATACACCTGGCTGAAACTGGGTGGAAGCGCGGAATATTTCGCCGAACCTACGACCATCGAAGAACTTGCTTCCGTCGTCAAACGTTGCCGCGAGAACGATATTCCGTGTCGCGTGCTGGGCGGCGGCTCGAACTTGCTGGTCAGCGACGATGGCGTTCCCGGTATGGTCATTCACCTGAGCCATCCCGTCTTCAGCGGGATCGAAGTGGAAGGCAACCGCGTCACTGTCGGTGGTGGTGCCAAGCTTTCGCATGTCGTTAGCACTTCCGTCGGAGCTGGTCTGGCGGGCCTGGAAGCCTTGGCTGGTATTCCGGGCACGGTAGGTGGTGCCCTGCATGGCAATGCCGGGGCCAATGGCGTCGACATTGGTCAGCGGACGGTCGAAGCGAAGGTGATGACCCGCACGGGCGAAGTGCAGACCCGTACCGCTAGCGATCTGCAGTTCACGTATCGCCAAAGCAGCTTGGATGAACTGGTCATCTTGAGTGCCGTGTTCGAGCTCGATTCGGCAGATTCCCAGGAACTGACCCGCCGCATGCAGAAGTTCTGGATCGTCCAGAAGGCTTCGCAGCCAGGCGGATCGGACGCGGTCGGCTACATGTTCTTCGACCCACCAGGTCTTTCTGCCAGTTCGGTGATCGAGCAATCGGGGCTGAAGGGCACCAAGGTCGGCGGAGCCGAAATCTGCGGCGAACATGCCAATTTCGTCATCGCCAGCCCAGAAGCAACTGCCAACGATGTTCGCCGCTTAGCCGAACTGGTTCAAAGCCGTGTGAAGGAAGTCAGCGGCATGGATTTGAAGTGCCAGCTAACCATCTGGTAGCAACGCCACCATTCTTGCGAGCAACCACCAGGAAGAGCGGAACATCGGTGGGCTTTCTGCCGTAGGACAAGTTTCGCGAACCGCAATCAAGTTGCTCATTAAGATGAGCCGATCTCGAATCATGGGCAATTATCGATTTCCATAAAACGTGTGGAGACGCGTTTATTGGAATCGAAAGATTCATTATGCTCTTCGCCATGCCGGCCGCTTTGCCGCCGGCATGCCATGGACGGGCCAACTTTTACAAGGATGTTTCCTGTGAGTCGCAGCGATCAAACCCGGTCGGGTTTGTTGAGCCTGGGATCCCCTGCCGCGCGCCAGTTCCTGCTGTGCGTGGCGATTGTTGCCGCCTTTGTGCTGGTGATGGTCGCCGGCTGGAATCACTATGCCGATCAGTTCGCTGCCCGGGAAGAGTTCCTGCTGTCGCCACGCGACATTCTGATCACCACGCCGCCGGCCTGGATTCAGTCGAACGTCCTGTCCGACTCGGTCGAAGAAGCCTCGCTGCCTGAGCAACTCGATCTTCGCGACCGAGAGCTGACCTCGAAGATTGCTGCCACTTTCACCGCCCACCCATGGGTGCGTCAGGTGCACAAAGTCGTCAAGCAATACCCCGCCAAGGTCCTGGTCGAACTCGAATACCGCCGGCCTGTCGCCATGGTGGAGGTCGAATTCGTGGACGAAGGTGCTGTTCGCCGCGGCCTGATCCCGGTCGACGTCGAAGGAACCGTACTGCCGCCCGGCGATTTTTCGCGCATCCAAGCGAACGACCGGTACCCTCGCATCCATATCGATCTGAAGCGACCGATGGTCGAAGCCGGGATGAAATGGGACGACCTTAGAGTTGCCGAAGCGGCCTCGATCGCCAGTTTGCTGGTTGGCCACTGGAGCGAATTGAAGTTGAACCGAATCGTCGTCAAAGAGGATGGCGGTCGGCACTACGAACTAGAGTCCGACACCACCCGCATCATTTGGGGAAGTCCCCCAGGCCAAGAGCTGCCGCAAGAGACGCTGGCGAACCACAAAGTTCAGGTGATGCTACAGAAAGCAGCCGAGTCGGCCATCTCCGACAACAACGCCAGCCCAGCACTCGATCTACGAACGGCAGGTCGAGCATTGACCGGCACTGGCCCGGTACGCCGCTAGAGCAAACTGCTTATCTAATACGCTGCGATGAATCGGAGCTCAGATAGCTGGTGTCGCCTGCCGTCACATCGGGCACTTGATTCCAATTGCTTTTCTCCGGAATCTCCGCGCGTCGAATTGCCACACTCTGTGGTGCTTCAATTCCAACTCGCACCGCTTTTCCTGTGACACGCAACACGACGATCGTGATGCCGTCGCCAATCTCGATTCTTTCACCAACGCGTCGACTTAAGACTAACATAGCGTCCCTGCCCAAGACCTTACCTAAGAAATATATCAGCGAGATGGATCTTACCTCGCATCCGGTCGTTTTTGATTACACGATGCTAGTCAGGTTGCGGCAGAACAATCAGACGCAAACCATGTCCGATCGTTCTAACCGCGAGTATAAAAATCTCCCTGCGGTTTACGACAAACAAAATGAAAGCAGCGTGACATTTTCCGCAAAATAAGCAAATTAATGCTGCAAGCTTATTGACGAGCGTTAATACAAACAGTTACTTGCTTGGTAT
This sequence comes from Bremerella cremea, assembly GCF_039541315.1. Classification (GTDB taxonomy): domain Bacteria; phylum Planctomycetota; class Planctomycetia; order Pirellulales; family Pirellulaceae; genus Bremerella; species Bremerella cremea. The sequence continues at coordinate 640,749 of NZ_BAABFZ010000005.1, forward strand.
CTGATTCATGGTGTAGTACAGCACGTCGTGCCAGAGCGGCTCACCATTCTCGTTGCGAATTCCTGGGAAATGGATTTCGTGAACGTGCCCTTCCTGGACTTTATCTAAGGTGATTTTCAGCGACTTCTTGTCCGGAGCGACTTCAACTTTGGTCACTGTCGGCTTGGTATGGTCGACCTCTGGGCTACCATAGCTCGACTGATAGATATAGGTATAGGTCTCAGCCACAATGGCATCGGCGGCCGTGGCGGAGGCAGCATCGATTGGCTTCGTGAACTGGACGGTGAAGCCATCGGGATTCGCTGTTACATTCAGCAAGTCGAATGGAACGACACCGGTCCAGTTGATCCGTTCAAGCGAGAACGGCTTGCTGCCGCGGGAGCCCCAACCACGATTGGTGCCACCGACAAACAGGTTGCCATCTTCGGTCATCCAGATTGGCAAGGTGCCGGAACCGATGTCTTTCAGGAACGGAATGCACGCCCCTTGGTAGCGGCCGTTCACTTCTTCCATGACGACACGCATCACGGTGCTGTGCGACTGATCGCCCACCATCATCTGGCCGGCGAATGGTCCGAACTTGCCTTCCGATCGATCGTAGTCGACACCGCTGGCCGACTTGCCCATCTTGTCGTAAGGGAACAGTACGGCGGCCGGCATGTACTCAGGGATCTTCTTCGCTTCGACATGGAAGCGACTGTTGCTCTCCGGATCTACCGGGCGATCTCCCATCTCTGGAGCGAGCTTGTACCAATCGTTGCCACCTGGGTGACCGACGAACTTGCCGGGCACAAGATGCTTCAAACCACAAGTACCGTTCCAGGGGCCTTGGTTATCGGTGTAGAACACATCGCCGGCGGCGTTCATCCCGATACCGCCAGGGCTACGCACGCCGCTCGTTGTTGCCACGGTGGTTCCGTCGGCGTTCACACGCAAACACCAACCGCGAAATGGAACCTGGCTCGAGAACGAACCGGTCAAACAAAGCGTGACCCAAATGTTTCCTTCCTGATCGAAGCGTGAACCGAAGGCGTATTCGTGATAGTCACCCGACACGCCCCAACCATCCGAGACGATCTCGAACTCATCCGCTTCCCCATCACCGTTGGTATCACGAACCCGCGAGACATCGGTTCGTTGCGTCACGTAGAGCCAGCCATCGCGATAAGCGAGGCCAAGTACTTCGTGCAGACCATGAGCGAACAGCGTGAACTTGGTATCGGTTTCCGGCGAACTGGCCTTCGGGTTCGAGACCATATAGATATCGCCCCGGCGTGTGGCCACCGCCAACTTACCGTCCGGCATCATCTCTAGCGCGCCGACTTCCAGCACGACACCTTCCGGAATCGGCAGCGGCGTAATCTTGTAGTACTTTTCCTGCTCGCTTTCCTGGGCGAAACCCACGGTGGTACCGAGCAAAACCATCGTCAGAGCAAACGTTGTATATCGAATCATGGCGATCCCCATGCAAAGGGCCAAACGGAGCAATCAGATACCAGGGAGGTCTTACCAAACGTATTTCAGCGAGAACTGACGCGGACCGGCACCTTCGGGCACCTCGATCAACAGATCGTTTTGATCCGGTCGGACGATTCCCTTGGCTCCTTCGATTTGAACCTTGAGACCATCCCCCATCTGAAACCAGCCATCCTCCAGGGCATGAATACCGCCCCCTTGAAGCGCTCGGAAAACAAACGAACCAGTCGTCGGCGGACCTTCGACCGTGAACTCTCGAACCAATACCGGGAACTCACCCACCTTGTCGGCGTGGATGGCTTCCGCGATGGTTTGCTCGTCGAAACGATAACGGAACGTTGGGTTGTTCGCTTCGTCGAGGCGATAGCCTAAGAACTTGTAGCCAGCTTCTTTTCCTGACGTTTCCGGCCACTTGGCAGCGGCGTCATTCAGCACTGCGAATGGTGCCTTGCCCGGCAAGCGAATCACGTTGTCGCCCAGCGGAGGCTGGTAACCCTGACCGCGACCAGTCCAATGACGCGACGCATCGATGAACGCTCCTTGCCAGATTAAGGCCAGGTTCATGTCGTTGGCATCGAACGCGATATTGGCCTTCTCAGGGAACCCGACCCCAATCGCTCGGCTGCCGGCTCCTTCGATAAAGTTGCGATAGATCACCGCCTTGCGCCAAGCAATCAATTCGATCGGCTGCTCACCCACACCAAACGGCTTGGCTGCTTTGTTCTGATCGCTCAAGTAAATCCAAATGGCTTCGACCTGTTGATCGGCGTCGCCACTAAGAATATTCCGCATCACCGACTTGCCATTCGGCCAGGCCGTTGGCATACGCGTTCCCTTCCGGAAGCGTGGTGGATCCATGACGTAGGCCATGAACCAGTCGTGATTCAATCGACGAGTCATCAGCGTCATGTCGATCCCCTGCACGCCGGAGGCCTTCTCACCATCGAACGTATGGCACTTGATACAACCAAAGACTTTGTCACCCACCATGTGCCGTCCGGTCGCCTTGATGCGGCCTTCCGTTTCGGGGATCTCGATCGGTGGATGCTCCGGCAGCGTATCGAGCGTGGCGAACAATGGCTGCAATTGCCCCACATTCTGATGACCGAAATTCGGCATCACGGTTTTCATATAGGGTCGATCCTTTGCACCTTCGCCCAGGATCTTGTTCATCCAGTTCGGAGTCAGCTTGGCACCCACACCAGTCAGCGTCGGTGGAAGACGACCTTCGTCACCCATTTCGGCCTGGGTGGTGTGGAACAACGTATCAAGCTGCGGATCGATACCGCCGATCTCGTTGCGTTGATGGCATGCATAACAGTTGAAGGTCGCCAGATGGCGTTGAACACGTTGCTCGGGTTCCCAGGCCAACGTGTTGGCTTCTTTGCGATGCGAAATCGCCGACGCCAGGCTCTTACGCTGGGCTTCCGTCAGGCGGAAGTCAGGAGCCCCTTTAGGCTGGGCTGCCAAACAGCCCTTGCTGATTTCGAGCTCTGCCAGGTTCGGGCCCTTCAAGATCGAGCGATCGGCTTTGGTGCCTTCCAATTTGTGACAGGTCGCACAACCGAGCGAAACGAATTGCACCTGCCCCTTTTCTGCTCGTTGGGCATCGACCAGGAAGCCAGGGGTACCGCTCGACTCTTCGGCAGGTTCAGGACTGAGAACAACAAAGTCGGCAACTGAAGCGTTTCGCATGCCGCGAGGGCCATCGAACAGCACTTCGAGCTCTTGCTCGCCAGCCCCTTCAAAGTATTCGACTCGCAGTGGGTGATACCCAGGTTCAAGTCGTACCTTGCCGGAACGGCGTCCCTTCGGGTGAATGCCGTCATAGATGACGATTTCCTTGCCATCGATCAGCAGCCGGCTACCGTCGTCCGATTCGATATGGAAGTTGTAATCACCTTTCTGCGTAATGTTCAGAAAACCCTCGAACACCAAACCGAAGTTATCTTTCCGTGGGGCAACGCCGACGTCAAACGACATCGTTTCACCGGTATCGGCTGGCTTCAACTTCGAGAAGTCTGGCAGCTTGGACCAGTTGCCTTCGTAATAGGTGTATTTGATGTTCGCTGGAATTTCGACGTCCAGATCCTGCAGCAAATACTGGGCGATCTTGTTGGCGTCTTCCGAAGTGAGACGCAGCGAAGGCATACGACCAGACGCACGCACCTTCAATGGATCTTGCAGAAACGCCGCGAGGGAAGGAACCGAGTACTTCGCTTCGAGCTGGCCAAGCGGCTTCAGTTGGGCGACATCGAGCGGGCTTCCTTCGCGCGGACCATGGCACGCGGCACAGCCGATGTCGTGGTAAAGCTGCTTGCCAGCGTTAATGTCGCGACCACGTCGACGGGCTTCTTGCAGACGGCCTGTCGATGCCAGGAAGTGCGTCAGGTTTTCAATCGCTTCGGTACGTTCTTCCGCAGGCAACCCACCCAGCACATCGGGCATCGTGGCCCCTGGCTTCAGTTGATGTGGATCGGCCAGGTAGGCTCGCAAGTATTCAGGACGCACCCGCGATCCGACCATCGAAAGATCGGGCGCGGTCTTCGGTGCGAGATTCCCAAGATCGACATTCGATTGGGCATGACATGCCACGCAGTTCAACTCGCTGAGGAGCAGTTCTCCTCCGGCGGCATCACTCGACTGCGAATGGAAGCGTTCATATCCAGGAATGATCGGGCCAGTTTGTGCCTCTGCGGGATGGCTGGTCAGGACAACAAGAACCGACGCAACCGCAAGGATGCCAAGGTGCATTCTCTTCATGCGAAAAGCCAATTACGGAACGAGGAAAGAGGTCAGGTGGGAGAAGTTGCTAAGGTAGGCAGGGGATTGGCCTAAGGATGTGAGTTGGCCCTATTTCATAGGCAAGCGAAGGCAAAGTCAACTAATGCATTCGAATTATTCGATCGATTGCAAAAACGCACGCCGAGTTTTCACAAACCCTCTGAGTAACTTTTCGCAGCGGTCGGCTATTCGCAGAATGAAGCCGTTATAGAGAAGTCTTGCGCGTGGCAAGCTCGGCCAGCTGATCAAGCTGTTGACGAAGATCTTCCAGCTTTTTCGGAAGTTCGGCGTTGGCAAGGTCGACATGATCGTCGTCGAACTCGCGCAGAATCTTCAGGGCGGGATTGTTTCGCTTTCCGAAGTTGGCTGCCATCCCCAGCAAACGATGCGCAGTAAACGAAAACTTCTTCGGATCACCGGCAGATAAGGCATCGAGCAACAATTGGTACTGCGGCTGGTAGTTTTCGCAGTACATCACCATCAGCTTGATCCGCAGGTTCTCGGGATACGAGGCCAATGGATCGTCGGCGACTTCGTCCTCTTCTGAGTCTTCCTGGTTCGTAGGCTCTACTTGGGACGCATCCCCTTTGGGAACGCCAGGCAAAAGCTGTAAGACGGAACGCAAACCTTCGAGTGTGACTGGCTTGGTCAGGTAGCCATCCATGCCTGCTTCGACCGTCTTACTGCGGAACGCTTCGGTCGCATGGGCAGTCAGAGCAATCACCAGCGGGCGACTGCGATCCGTTTCCAGGCAGCGTGTAATCAGCCGACGGAAGAAATCGAACCCGTCCCCATCCGGTAGCTCCAGATCCAGCAGAATCAGATCGGGCCATTTGTCCTGTATCTGCTCGAAGCCATCTTCGATCGAAACGGCGAATTGATGTGGCACAGCTAGTTCGGAAAGCATCGCACCGACCACCAATCGGTTGGCATCGACATCTTCGACCACCAAGACATGCGCTTTCGACAGTGCCGGCATCACCTCAACAGGTGCTGACTTGTCGTGCCCCCATTCATCTCGTACCGATGAGTCGCCAAACGAGCGAGCCATTGGCACTTCGATGATGAACGACGTACCGACCCCTAACTGGCTGACAACACGGATGCGGCCATCCATGGCTTCTACCAGGCGATAGGCAATGCTGAGCCCGAGCCCTGCCCCGCCATGCTTGTCGCGGTCTCGTTCAGCTTGCTTGAAAGGCTCGAAGATCACCTTCTGGTCTTCGGGCGAAATCCCAGGACCGGTGTCGGTGACGCTAAACGTAAACCAGACTTCGTGGGCCATGTGCCGCTGAATCTCGGCATCCACTGTCACACGGCCTGCGGTCGTGAACTTCAAGGCGTTTTGAATCAAGTTGACCAGGACCTGGCGAAAGCGGTTCTCGTCGCCGAGCACCCACAGGTCGAGCCCTTCTTTCATATTCAGCACTAATTCGAGCCCACGCTGCTGGGCCTGATGCTTGAACATGTCGACAACCTTTTCGATTGTCTCTTTGGGATTCAAGGGGGAACGTCGCAGCTTCAGGTCAGAGTCGACTTCCAGCTTCGACATATCGAGCAAGTCGGTGAGCAACCCCATCAGCGAATGAGCCGAGTCGTGAATCGTGTTGAGCAGCTTCTTCTGGTTGTCGACCAGTCGGCCTCGGAGCAGCACCTCCGAAAGTCCCAGGATCGCATTCATAGGGGTACGAAGCTCGTGGCTCATCTTTGCCAGGAAACGAGTCTTCTCTTGATTGGCCCCTTCGGCAAGTTCTTTGGCCGCCTTCAAGTCGTCCGCGTTCTGCCGAAGACGCTGAACCATCTTCTGCAGCTGGTTCACTGCCGGACGGAAAACAAACAAACCTTCCAGCAGCAACACGGCGAGTGTCACGATCAGCAAACCATGCTCGGTTCGCTTCAAGCTCGAGACGCGACTCTCAGCTTCCAGATCGTAGGCATAAACAATCTGATCCATCCCGGCGAGAAAGCCTTCTTCGTGCTCCATAATCTGACGAAGCGACGGTGTGATCTGGTTCAGTGGGATTTCATCATCTGGCGTCGCCAGGATCTGGGTCGTTGCCTCGCGAATCGATTGAAACTGTGGCTCAAGATCGGCATACAGTTGAGTAATCACGTCGCTATTGCTTCCCGGCAATCCCAACTTGATATCTCCATTTTGCAGCCCGAGATGAGACGATTCCCATAGCGCGAGAGCATCTCGCAATTCGCGGCGATCGGCCGACCGTTCAAAAGGATTGTCGGTCGTATGCATTTTTAGCGCAAGCTTGGTGATCTTCTGGCTCAACATACGTTGGCGCCCAGCAATATTGATCACCGTGGAATCGCTCAACTGGCGTTCCAGGCTGTGCTGGATAAGAACTTGCCCTGCGATCGTCAACAGGGCCACGGCACTCAGAGCGAGCACATAGAGGATCGTCAGACGATTGGCGGAGGACTTTGCAGTGGGAATCAATTCCCCCTGATCGGTCATAGAATTAAACCGTGCTCACGAATTCTTCGATTGCCAGCCCAAGATAATGGATCTTCTTGCGAAGGCTGGTACGCGTAATTCCTAGCATACGGGCCGCCTTGGCCTGATTGCCAGATGTCTTTCGAAGAATAATCGTCAAAACGTGGCGTTCCATTTCCATTACCGAGTCGGAGTACAAGTCGTTGGAGCCCGATTCGATCTTCTCCTGAATAAAGTCTTCCCAATCGCAAACGTGCGTTGCCAGCACATGGGCATCCAGCCCTTGATCTGATCTCGGCATATCGCGAAGGGCGTTACGCAGATAATCCCCGGCTATTACGGTTCCGCGCGACTCGATCAGGGCCCGACGCAGCACACTCCGCAGTTCCGCCACATTACCTGGCCAAGGGTAGTCGGAAAGAAGTCGCAGCGCTTCGGGAGAGGTGCGAACCGCACCCGATTGCGCAATTCGTTCTACGCGGCAAAACTGACCGACGAAGTGATCGACCAACTTCGGCAGGTCAGCTCCACGTTCCCGCAGCGATGGAATCCGAATCATGAACGCGTTCAGCAAGTAGTAAAGGTCGTGACGGATCACCCCTTCTGCAGTCAGGCGTTCCGCATTCTTGCTGGATGTGAATAGTAGAGTCGTGTTGACCGAAACAGGATCGTGCCCACCAACCCGTTCGAAGGTCTTGTCTTGGATGAAGCGAACCAACTTGCTCTGCAGGGCCTGGGGAATCGCGGAGATCTCTTCCAGCATCACCGTTCCGCCGTGGCACTGCTCGATCTTGCCGATGCGTCGATCGACCGCACCTGGCAACGAATTGGGTTCGTGCCCGAACAGTTCGCTTTCAAGCCATTCCGAGTTAAAGTCGCTGCAAACGACCTTCACGAATGGGCGATCTTTGCGGCGGCCGTGCTGATAAATGGCTCGGGCCACCAATTCTTTGCCGGTTCCGATTTCCCCTTCGATTAGCACAGGTACGTCATGCGCGGCAGCGCGGCCAATCGCCTTGTAAACTTCCTGCATCTCGGGACATTGCCCGATCAGATGATCCGCCCCGTCGATCATGGGATCGACCTGAGACGGAAGTTGCACCGGCATGAGCATGAGCCGGCGGCTTTCCAGGGCTTGCTGAGTCTTCTCGGCGACCTTTTCCAACTGAAGCGGTTTCGAGAGGAAATCGAAGGCTCCCTGTCGCATGGCTTCAATAGCAAGATCGCTGGAGTTTCGAGCGGTCACGAAGAGCACCGGAAGCCGGGCGTCGATTCGATTCACTCGGCCCAGTATCTGCAGACCTTCGCCATCCGGCAGCAGATGATCCAATATGAGCACGTCGGGACGAAACTGCACAAGTTGCTGCAGACCATACGCACCCGTTTCGGCATGCTGGATCCGCACGTCTTCCTGGCTTAGTGCCGTACTGACTACCGTCGCTACGCTAGGATCATCATCGATCACCAGCACACGACGTTCACGTTTCGTCCCGAGATAGTTTTGCGTAGTCAATGTGTCGTAGCGTCAAGGTATAGAGAGAGGTTCCGCCTGTCCGACTCAACCGATGCTCGACTGCATGCAATTCATGTACCAGTACTGCTAACAACAAGGAAGGTGGTGCCCTATCCCTTGTACATCACGTTACTTACGAAAGACGGCGGATAAGCGCTAACCGATAATATTCAGCAATAGGCTTTTTTACGCGCCGGAAATGCGTGCTTTTTAGGCACGAAAAAAGGGATGGCGATTCTAGCGCCATCCCTCCTTCGAGGAAATCTGTTCTGCGACCGTTTTCTTAGAACCGCAGCGTGAACTGGGTATAGAAGAAGTCGGCATCGCCGTCGTAGATCGCTGGATTCAAGGCATTCTGATCGCGGAAGTAGGTTCCGGTGAAGAAGTGCGAGTATCCAAAGATGATGTCCGAATGCGGCGTCAGTTGGCACTTGGCCATAAAGTCGAGTTCCTGACCGAGGTAACGCGATCCGGCTGGCGTGTAGCCAGGGTATGGGGCGTTGGTCACGGTATAAGGAACGTCGCTGGTGTCTTGTCGGTTGAACACGTGCCACCAGGCAATCAGCGTCCACGGATCGCATGGCTTGGCGGTCAGCTGAACGTTGAAGTCCTCGATATTGCGTCGAGCAAACAAGTCCATCCAGCCAAGGTAGGCGTGCCCCAGTGGGAACAACTGGTCGAAACCGTTGCCAATGATCGAGTCACCCGAAGCCCAGTCGTAATAGACCATCACTTTTGGCTTCCAGGCGACATCCTGGAACTGGTGACCAAGCCCGATCGTGAAGAACCCAGCGTCATGGTCGGCGCCCTGATATTCACCCGTCTGGTAAGCACCTTCCATTTCGTACAGCAAAAAGCCCTTTTCGCCAATCACTCGGCTACCCAGAGTCTGGTAGCGGAACGGCGACGAGTTGTTTTCGTAACCGAGCCAGTAAAGATCGATGTTCCCGAGGTCGCTCTTCTTATAGGTCGAGAAGATCCCGTAGAAAGACTGATCCTGGTTGGTCGAGTCCCAGTCGTACAGCGACTTGCGAATCGGTCGGGTCAGGAAGCCATCGATATCCCAGGCATCGCTACGATAGTACAACTTCAAACCGTCGAATCGACGACGAATGTTGGCCCAGTCCAGTGGCGAAACCAGACGCTGGCTACCGTACAACAGCTCTTGTCGGCCAAATCGACCGTACAGCGTTCCGTTGCCCGACTCCAACAGCTTGGTGTCGACAAACATGTTCTGCAATTCCCAGTAGTTTTCGTCGATCGGGCGGGGTGGCGCCGATTCGTACTGGCTGATTGCGTGTAGCATTTCCGCGTAAACACGGATGTTGTCGTTCACCTGATAGTTGGCATACAAACGAAGACGATGCAGCAGAAAATCGTCATCGACGCCGTTCAGGTACGGCTTCATGTTTTGTTCGTGGTGATATCGAGCACGGTATTCACCGCCGATATCGAGATAGCCGCAGTCTCCGACGCACATCCGCTTCAGGTCTTCGCCCAATAGGCACCCGTCGTAGCAGGGATCGCAGAGATACGAGAAGTCGTTGTCGAAGAACAGCGGCTTATAAGCACTCGCTGCTTTCTTCTTCAACTCGGCCATCTTTTTGGCGTCGCAAACTGGCGCCGCCATTTCCATGGAATTCGCGAAGTCCGCGTATTCCATGTTGTAACTAGTGGTTTCCGTCGGTACGGGCGGCAGCATGTCAGACGGCGAGATCTCGTCGTCTGTCACGAAGGTAACCGGTGCATACTGAACCGGTACCGAGTTCGTCGGTACCAATTCCTGGGCATGCAGCACCAGTGGTGTTCCCCCGCCGAAGCAGACCGCAAGTGCAGCCAGCCACAAGGTCATCGAGTGGGTCATGAGTCGTTGTTCCTTCAACGCCTGGTCATCCGTGGGTCGGTCCAATTCGTGGGGTATTGCTGCTTTCGGTCGCCAGCAACCAGGTTCTTCAGGGGATTTGGGCAGGATACTGGAATTGCGGCTCCGGGGAGGTCTGTTGAGCGAATGGTGACCGCATGTGGCGTGAGAATGGTCGCCATCCTGGGGACACCGCGTAAATAGTACGCTTGCTGTTTGCCGGATCTGCTGATCTGTCTTGCAGTTCGCTCCGGTCATTCTTTGACCGGGCCTTGGAGCCCAAACACCTGTAACTCGTTTCTCTAGCTCGAGTTGAGTAGTGGTCAAATATTTTTGGCACAGTCGTTGCTTTTTTAATTAACGACCACGACACCCTGGTGCGATGGCGTCCTCCCACGCTCTCCACCCATTCATCGAAACGATTGCCCCCGTTTTGGAACCACCAATCACTCAGGAATCGAGCATGAACTGGATCGGAAACTGGAAACGCCACTTCGCGGCTGCTTGTTTGATTGCCGCGGTTGCCTTTGTAGGTTGCAGCAAGGCAACCTCTTCGGGACCGAGCCTCGACGAACTTGACCTTAGCTCGTTGGCCGCGACTGCTCCCGCCTCTCCGGCAGGCGAAGAGCCCACCTCGCCAGAAACGAAGACATCCGAGACCTTCGCTCCCGCAATGGGTGCTCCGGAAAAGGTCAACTTGAAGCTTGGCTTTATCAAGCTGACCGACTGTGCTCCGCTGGTCATTGCTCGTGAGAAAGGCTTCTTTGCCGACGAAGGTCTGCAGGTCGATGTCGAAGCCCAGCCAAACTGGAAGACACTGCTCGATCGCGTGATTAATGGTGAACTCGACGGAGCCCACATGCTTTCGGGGCAGCCAATCGCCGCCACCATTGGCATCGGCACCGAAGCGCACATCGTCACCGCTTACACCCTGGACTTGAATGGCAACGGCATCACCGTCTCGAACAACATCTGGCAACAGATGCAAGAGAACGACCCAAAGCTGAAGAGCCCAACTCCTCCGCACCCAATTTCGGCTGATTCGCTCCGCCCCGTGGTGGAAGACTATAAGGCCAGCGGAACGCCACTGAAGATGGGCATGGTCTTCCCAGTTTCGACGCACAACTACGAACTGCGTTATTGGCTCGCTGCCTCTGGCATTCACCCTGGCATGTATACCGAAACCGACACCGTTGGCGAAACCAATGCGGACGTGCTGCTCTCGGTGACGCCCCCTCCGATGATGCCCACGGTTCTGGAGGCCGGCAACATTCAAGGCTACTGCGTGGGTGAACCTTGGAACCAGCAAGCCGTTGCCAAAGGCATTGGCGTTCCGGTCACCACCAACTACGACGTCTGGAAGAACAATCCAGAAAAGGTCTTTGGCGTGACTAAATACTGGAACGATGAAAACCCCAACACGCACATCGCCGTGGTCAAAGCTTTGATCCGCGCAGGCAAGTGGCTGGACGAAACCGACGCCGATGGCAACTTCGTGAATCGAGAAGAAGCATGCCGCATCTTGGCCAAGCCTAACTATGTCGGGGCCGACTACAACGTGATCAAGAACTCGATGACCGGCTTCTTCTACTTCCAGAAGTCGGACAAGCGCCCGATGCCCGACTTCAATGTCTTTTTCAAGTACCACTGCTCGTATCCTTGGTACAGCGACGGTGTCTGGTTTCTGACGCAAATGCGTCGCTGGGGACAAATCACCGAGCCCAAGCCAGCCGAGTGGTATCACGAGACCGCGAAGAAAATCTATCGCCCCGACATCTACCGTCAGGCCGCCGCGGCCCTGGTCGCTTCCGGCCAACTGACCGAGGACGAAATTCCTTCGCCGGAGACTGATGGCTATAAGCCTCCGACGGAAAAGGGTGACTTTATCGATGGGGTCATCTACGACGGGCACGACCCGATTGGCTATCTCAACGCCCACTCCATTGGCAACAAAGACCGCTAACTCGCGTAGTGGGGTGGCCGGGGGAGGCGCAGGCGGAAGCCACCTCCGGCCCGTTTCCGCGGACATCGGATCGAAACAATACCAACTCACGAAAGAGCTTGAATGAAATACAAAATCATCCGCATCTTGGACGTCGCCGGTCTTCGAGTATTCGAGCCGGTCGTCCTTCTTTGCTACGGCGAAGAACCTCGCGAACAACTCAAGAAAATTGGTCTCTATATCGTCATTCCCATCCTGGTGATGGTGGCCTGCGTGATTGCTTGGGATTTGATCGGACCACGGATCAAAACACGTGCCGGCGAAGTTCCTACGCCAGCCCAGGTCGTTACCGCCTACGATGGCATCGCCGACTTCCACAAACGCGAATACACCAAGGTCGCCGACTACAACATCGAAGGCGAAAAACGCGAAGCGGCATTGACCAAGACCCAAGAAGAGATCGCCGCCCTTGAAACCGATTGGGAAGCCATCGCTGCTCAGTGCGAAGACCTGCTGGAATCGCTGCTGGCCAAAGTGCCTGCCGAAGCAGCAGCCAAGAAAACTGAGATTGAAGAAGGCTGGCGCCAGCTTGTCGCCGATTTGAAGTCGGACCAAGCAACGGCCACCGATGCCGCGCGCCGCAAGTTCGCGTATGTCGAAGGGATCTCCGCTCAGTTCGTTTCGGCGAGCCTGTCCAAGTTGTCGGACGCCGTGACCAAGCAGGAGCAAGTCTACAAAAAAGATCAGCAGGCTCGGGCCAAGGACCTGGTGGCCATCGCCGCGAAGATTCAGGCCGACGACTACAAACAGAAGGTGGCGTATGTCCACCAGGTGAACGACCACCTCGCGAAAACCGGCCAAGAGAACGATCACTTGAAGTCGCTGCGTGCCGAGTTGTCGGAACGTCGCGGCAAGTCACTCCCTCAGGTCGAAGATCTCCGCCAACAGATCAGCAAGACAGGTCAGAAGGCAGAGTTCCTCGCCACGCGCGTGAACCTGCTGACCGATGGCAATCGTCAACAGAAGATCGACAAAGCCCAAGCCGAGATGGAAGATCTGAAACGAAAGTACGCGGTTGCCAGCGGTCCGGAAATGTTTGGTCTCGCACAGCAGTTAATCCAGCGAGAGGAACGCATCAACACGATCGCCACGAGCGAGTTCGCCAAGCCACCCACCTTTTTCGATCAGATCTGGACCAGCTTGAAGTGTGTCTTCACCGGCTTCTTCATTGCCACGGCGATTGCGATTCCGATTGGTGTTTTCTGCGGCATGAGTCGTGTGTTCATGGCCTCGATGACACCGCTGATCTCGTTGTTCAAACCAGTTTCTCCCATCGTCTGGTTGCCGATTGTGTTCTTCATCGTCGGTGCTTTTATCACGAAGCCAGACGAGGCCTGGGTTCAACCATCGTTCCTCAGCTCGGCGATCACCGTGGCTCTTTGCTCGCTCTGGCCGACGCTGGTGAACACCGCTCTGGGAGTCTCGGCAATCGACCAGGACCACCTGAACGTGGCACGGGTTTTGCGTCTCGGCCTATGGGACCGCTTGACCAAGATCATCATTCCTTCCGCCCTGCCCCTTATTTTCACTGGCTTACGTATCTCTCTGGGGGTCGGCTGGATGGTGCTCATTGCGGCAGAGCTTCTCTCCAGTAGCCCAGGCATTGGCAAGTTTGTCTGGGACATGTTCAACAACGGCTCTTCCGCCACATTTGCCCAGATGTTTGTCGCGTGTGGTTTTGTCGGGGTAATTGGTCTGCTGCTGGATCGGATCATGATCGTTTTCCAGCGCATGGTCAGCTTCGATGGTGCTCCGACCGGCCTGTAATTCAATGATTGCCAACGTCATACCTAAAGGAAAACGCCCTATGGCAATCCTGGAACTCGATAACGCTACGGTTGGCTTCGGTGAGTCGCATCGCCGATACACGGTGCTCGAAGGAGCCAACCTTCAGGTTCACGAAAACGAATTCGTCGCGATCATTGGCTTCTCCGGTTCGGGAAAGTCGACCCTCATCTCTCTCTTGGGCGGGCTCGTGCTGCCTAATGAAGGAGCAGCCCGCTTTAAAGGGCAGCAGATGAGCGGACCTGGTCCCGATCGAGGCATTGTTTTTCAGAATTATTCGCTGCTTCCTTGGCTGACCGTTCATGGCAACATCGAACTGGCCGTGAAGCAAGTCTTTCCGAAGATGTCGCGGAGCGAACGGCGGGACTACATCCAACACTACATCGATATGGTCAGCTTGACCGGTAGCGAAGGCAAACGCCCTTCGGAGCTTTCGGGTGGGATGCGGCAACGCCTCTCGCTGGCACGTACTTTGTCCATGCAACCCGAGGTGCTGCTGTTGGACGAACCGCTGAGTGCGTTGGATGCGCTTACGCGAAGCGTGCTACAAGACGAGATCATTCGCTTGTGGGAAGAAGACCGACGAACGGTCGTGATGGTGACCAACGATGTGGACGAAGCCGTCTTGATGGCGGACCGGATCGTACCGCTTACACCAGGTCCTGCGGCCACCCTCGGCCGTGAGTTCCCGGTGACGCTCGAGCGTCCTCGCGATCGAACGACCTTGAACTTCAATCCAGAGTTCAAAAAGCTGCGTAACGAAATCACGCGTTACATGATGGCGATCAACGAAGAAGCGAAGCAGTTGCGCGTCGCCTCCGAGTTGGTCCTGCCAGATGTGGAACCGATCCGAATCGGCGTCGCCTAACTCACACTGAAGGAATCCTGATGTCGCAAGAGAACCGCTTCGTCGAAATGTACCGCCTTGTTAAGGCGTACCCCAATCCATTCGGCGACGATGTGAAAGTCGTCGATGGTTTCAACCTGATCTTGAAGAAGGGAGAAGTCGTCAGCCTGATTGGTCATTCGGGATGTGGCAAATCGACCGTGCTGACCATGGTATCGGGCCTTAATCCGATTTCCTCAGGCAGCGTAGTCGTGGCGGGCAAAGAAATCTCGGGCCCAGGTCCAGACCGAAGCGTGGTGTTTCAAGCACCATGCCTGTTGCCCTGGATGACGGCGATCCAAAACGTACGCATGGGGGTCGACCGTGTTTACCCACATGCCACGCGAAACGAACGCCGCCAGATCTGCGAGTACTACTTGAGCATCGTCGGCCTGGCCGATTCGATGGACAAGTATCCTCGCGAGATGTCGGGCGGCATGCAACAGCGTGTCGGCATCGCTCGGGCCATCGCCTTGAAGCCGAACATGCTTCTTTTGGACGAACCGTTTGGCCGTCTCGATTCGCTCACGCGAATGGAACTGCAAGATGTCATTTTGAAGATCCTCGACAAAGAGAAGATCACCACGATGCTGGTGACGCACGACGTCGACGAAGCGATCTACATGGCCGACCGCATCTGCATGATGACCAACGGCCCGGCCGCCAAAGTGGGTCAGGTCTTGGAACTCCCTTTGCCACGCCCTCGTAACCGGGCCGAAACCTTAGAGCATCCGCTCTATTACGAACTGCGTGGGTCGCTGGTGTCGTTTCTGGAAGAACAAGAACGGCACAAGCATCACAAACCCAAGAAGTCAGAAGCCGAACAGCCGGCACCCGGCCTTAACGTCACGATCGCCGACGACGAAGCGACGTCGGATGTCTCCAGCAACGTCACCGCCAACGCTTAATGCTGAAAAGGACGAAACTTCGCATGACATCGACGATCGCACCTTCCATCGTGGCGAACACCACGGTTTGGATCTACGACGAAACGGCCGGCGGCCTGGTTGCCTCGGCTGGTTTTCCCGACATGCCTGCCGGCCCGCTGCATCACGACTTCGTCCTGACCTCTGTTGCCGAGCGCCGAGCCATGGTTCGCAGCGTCAGCGACGACACCCTCGAAATCGCCATGCCGCTGCTACTGACCGGCGAGGCGGCCGGGGCGGTCTTGTTTACCGTACACACGCCACCAGAGTGCAAGATCGCGCTCGAGATCTGGACACGAACCGAACGCGACGAACTCGGACTGCATCAATCGGTCTATCGCGGACTCGAGCGTTTCGAGCGCATCAGTCCGTATGTCAAATTTCCTCGTGGTTCCGGCCTTCCCGGCGAAACCTGGGACGATCGCAAGTCGCGGATCATCGCTCGTCTCGATCAATCGAAGGCGTTCATGCGTGCCGCTGGTGCTCGGGTAGAAGGCTTGCGTTATGGCCTGGGCATCCCGGTCATGGCAACCGAACATGAACTCGACTCGGTGCTGGTGATTTTGAGCACGGTCGACTTTCCGTTCCAACAGGCGATGGAAACCTGGGTTCCCAATGCCGACCAAACCGAACTGTCGCGGGTTCAGACTTCCTACGCGGAAGGCATCAAACCTTCCGAACGTGATCAAGTCGCTTACGGCGAAGGGCTGATTGGCCAATGCTTTGCCTCGCGGATTCCTCAGCTAACAACCTGCGCCGACGAAGACGCATCACTCGGCCCCATCTTCGAACAGGGTGCTCGATTCGCCTTGGCCCTTCCAGTTTTCAATGGTGATCGTCTGGTTCAAATCGTCACGCTGTTCGTTTAATAGAAGCGAGTCCTATGGCCATCGCCGACCAAAACTCGACATCTCAGCTCTCGTCAGGATTCGACCTGGTCGAGATGCTGCTTTCGGAACAGCAAGACCTGACAGCGGTGCAGCGATTTTCGCAGCGACACGATCAGCATAGCGATCCTTTGCTCGCGCCGACCTATCGCGAGCTGATCCCGCTCAGCGAACCAGGTCCTGGCGAGCAGTATGCGTTTGAAGTCGATCTGGACGCCTGCTCTGGCTGCAAAGCGTGTGTTGTCGCATGCCATAACATGAATGGGCTGGAAGAGTCCGAAACATGGCGTCGCGTTGGCATGCTGCAAAGCTCGATGCCGACGTCGCCTGCCGTTCAGCATGTGACGACGGCCTGTCATCACTGCGTCGAGCCGGGGTGCATGCTCGGTTGCCCGGTGCAAGCGTACGAAAAAGATCCTCAGCTCGGTATCGTCGTGCACCTCGACGACCAATGCATCGGCTGCAAGTATTGCACGCTAATGTGCCCATACGACGTCCCGAAGTTCAGCGAGTCGAAGGGCATCGTCCGCAAATGTGACATGTGTCGACATCGACTGGCAGAAGGCGAAGCTCCGGCCTGCGTGCAGTCGTGCCCGAACGCCGCGATCAAAATCACCGTTGTCGCTCAGGATGCCATCGCCGCCGAGGCTTCTGAAGGAACGTTCCTGCGCGGAGCCGCGAACCCTCGGATCACCAAGCCAACGACCCGTTACATCGGCAAGAACCGTTTAAGCGAAGCGATGTTCTCGGCGGGCGTACAACAGGTTCTCCCGAATCATACTCACTTGCCGCTGGTTGGCCTGCTGACTTTAACCCAGGCCGCCCTTGGCATGCTGATCGCCAGCGTTGTCGTACAGTTCTTCTTCGGTAGTGCCGTTACCAGTGCCATTTTGGCGACGATCGCCGCTGTGATTGGCCTGGCGGCTTCCGGGGCTCACCTCGGCCGACCGATGTATGGGTTCCGTGTGTTCCTCGGATTGCGAACCTCCTGGCTCAGCCGCGAAGCAGTTTTAATGCCTGCCTTCGCCGGGCCATTGGTCGGCTACGCGGCGTCGTACTTCGTACCGATGCTCGAACCGTTCCGGCTGATGATGGGTCTTGCCGCGATCGGCGGCGGGATGATCACGATCTTTTGTTCGGCGATGATATACATCGTCACCCGCCGACCGTTCTGGAAAGAGTCGCTTACATTCGCCAAGTTCGGCACCACGATCGTATTGGGCGGGTTCGCCGCCGCGAGCCTTGAAGGAACGATCCACGCTAGTTCGTTCATCATCGGGACGATCGCAGCCACCATCCTGGTAACGACGGCCCGCCTGGCGTTGGAATATCAGTTGTGCTCGCAGGTCTCAAAGCCGCTGACCGATCCGCTGGCCCGTTCGGCTTACTTGATCCTGGGTCCCTTGAAAGGCCTCGGCTGGAGCCGCATTAGTTTGTGGACCGTCGGAGGCATCGTCCTGCCGGCGATCCTGCCGCTGACCAGCGGCACCGTTTCGATCGCAATCGCCGGGCTGTCGCTGGCATGCCTGGTTGCGGCGGAACTGATCGATCGAGCGTTGTATTTCGCCGCGGAATCGACCCCTGCCATGCCCAATTTGCCGAAGTAGGAGAAGGCACACTATGTCGTCCGCAACTGAACCGAATCCGCTGCAGCAGTTGATCTACGCCAAGACCGGGGCGTTGACCCGCGACTTGCTTCTTCATCCTGGCGAGTTCGGGCTGGGTAAAGTCCCCGCTTCGATCAAACCGGATGGCACGACCACCTCGGTCTGCGGATTCTGCTCGACGGGGTGCGGACTCGAACTGCACATGAAGGATGGCAAGGCGGTCAATCTTAGCCCGTCGGTCGACTGGCCGGTGAACCTGGGCATGGCATGTCCGAAAGGCTGGGAGTCGCTCACGGTTCTGAAAGCCAATGACCGAGCCACGGCGCCGCTGCTCAAAGGAGCCGACGGCAAGCTGGCTCCTGTTTCCTGGGATGACGCGATGAAGACGTTCTGCGAGCGTTTTCAAGACATCCAAGCGAAGCACGGCAACGACTCCGTGGCATTCCTTTCCACGGGTCAGATTGCTACGGAAGAAATGTTCTTCCTCGGCGCGCTCGCCAAGTTCGGCATGGGCATGCTGCACGGGGACGGCAACACGCGGCAATGCATGGCCACCGCCGTGGTCGCCTACAAAGAATCGTTCGGGTTCGACGCACCACCCTTCACCTATGCCGACTTTGAAGAATCGGACGTGCTGGTCTTTGTCGGATCGAACCTTTGCATCGCGCATCCCATCATGTGGGAACGCGTCCTGCGGAATCCGCATCAACCGAAGATCATCGTCATCGATCCTCGCCGTACCGAAACAGCCGTCGCCGCGACACACCATTTGCCGCTGAAGCCGAAGACCGACCTCGCCCTGCTCTATACGATCGCGAACGTGCTGATCGAGAACGATTGGATCGACACGAACTACATCGCCAATCATACCGTCGGATTCGATGACTTCCGGCAGTACGTCGCCGAATACCGCCTGGAAGATTCGCTCGAAAACTGCGGACTTCCCTCGGCCGATGTCATGGAAGTCGTCAAGGCGATTCACGAAGGACAGCGTGTTTCGTTCTGGTGGACCATGGGGGTGAATCAAAGCCACCAGGGAGTTCGCACCGCCCAGGCAATCATTAACCTGGCGATGATGACCGGTAACATCGGTCGCCCTGGGACCGGAGCCAACTCGGTGACTGGTCAGTGCAATGCCATGGGCTCGCGTTTGTTCAGCAACACGACCAATTTGCTTGGCGGCCACGACTTCCGTAATGCCGACCATCGGCAGAAGATCGCTGACACGCTGAACATTCCGGTCGGCAACATCCCCACCGAAAACAGTTGGTCGTACGATGGAATCATGGAAGGGATTCGCCGCGGCGATATTCGCGGTTTGTGGGTGATCGCCACGAACCCGGCCCACTCGTGGATTCATCAGAAGGAAGCACACGAGACCCTGTCGAAGCTGGACTTCCTGGTCGTTCAAGACATGTACCACTCGACCGAAACGGCCGTTCGTGCCGACCTGGTTTTGCCGGCGGCTGGTTGGGGAGAGAAGGAAGGTACCTTCATCAATTCCGAACGTCGGATCGGGCTGCACAAGAAAGTAGTTCCGGCCCCAGGGCAAGCCTTGGCCGACTTCCAGATCTTTCGCCTCGTTTCCCATTACTGGGGATGCGGGTCGTTGTTTGAAAACTGGAAGACGCCGGAAGATGTATTTCAGGCGATGAAGCAATGCTCCCAGGGGCAACCTTGCGACATCACCGGCATTCGCGACTATCGCATGCTGGACGATGCCCGCGGTGTGCAGTGGCCGACCCGCCAGGACGAAAGCACTGGCGACGACTGGATGCCTGCCCAGCAGCGGCGTTTGTTTGAAGATGGTCAGTACTTCCATGCCGACGGTAAGGCACGCTTCATCTTCGAGCCGCCGCAAGCACCCAACGAAGAGCCGAGCGAAGACTTCCCGCTGCGACTATTGACCGGTCGCGGAACGGCGGCGCAGTGGCATACGCAAACCAAGACTTCCAAATCGGCCGTCCTGCGAACGCTTTACTCGACAACCCTCCTGATCGATGTCAGCCCCGACGATGCTGCTGCCTTGCAATTGCTGCCGCACGATAAAGTACTGGTGCAATCGGCACGCGGAGAAATCGAGGCCCGGGTCAACATCACCGGCAGCGTTCAGTCAGGGCATGTTTTCCTGCCGATGCACAACGAGCTGACCAATCGGCTGACCTTCCCACAGTTTGATAGCTACTCGCGGCAGCCATCGTATAAGAACGCCGCCGTGCGAATCGTGAAGCCTTCTTAGCGTGCAGAACACGCTGCCGACTGCATAGATCGAAGGCACGTTTTTGCCGCCGATGCTGGCAGTGATCACAGACTGACCACCCTGGTTCTACACTCTTTGACTTTAAATAGGACCACTTGGTCCTATTTCTCCATGACTTACGTCATGGGAGTTCGATTCAACCGAAAACTCGGCACGTTCTTTGCAATCTCGCCTCAACATCGACTCGATCTCGTTGCTCTCAGGAATGATTCCTCCGTGCATCAGTTGCATTCCGCCAACCAGACAGCCGCCGCCACGCCCCGTTCGCTCGGGCGAATGGTCGTTGTCGGCAATGGCATGGTCGGACATGCATTTTGCCAGGCCATGGTACGGCGGGGCGGTCACGAAGCGTGGCAGATCGATATCTTCGGCGAAGAGCCGCATGCCGCTTACGATCGCGTTCGCCTGACAAAGCTATTTCGCGAGCCAGAGTCGTCGCTTACCCTTTCGCCTCGAGAGTGGTACGAACAGGTCGGCGTGAACCTGGTGACCTCGCAGAAGATCCACCGCATTAATTGCGTCGACAAACAAGTCATTTGCCAGGATGGCAAGCGGTATGCGTACGACCGCTTGGTCCTTGCCACCGGAAGTCGCCCCTTCGTGCCGCCGATTGAGGGCGTCAACCTGCCCGGCGTGTTCCTTTACCGCACGCTCGACGACCTGGAGCAGATTCGCGCGTACGCTTCCCGTTGCCGATCTGCGGCGGTGATGGGGGGTGGCCTGCTCGGGCTGGAAGCAGGCAAGGCGGTGCTCGATTTGGGGCTGGAGGCACACGTCCTCGAAGTTGCTCCGAGCCTGATGCCTCGGCAGCTCGATACCGCAGGGGGTGCCCTGTTAAAGTCCCGCGTTGAAGAGCTCGGCGTTCATGTTCACCTGCTTTGTCGCTGCGACCGCATCGAGGCGATCGGGCCTGGGTTGAGAATGCACTTCGTCAATGGCGAGACGCTTTGTGTCGATATGCTGATCATTTCGGCCGGGATTGTTCCGCGAGATGAATTGGCCCGCGATGCCGACCTGACCATTGCTCCGCGCGGCGGTATCGTCGTGAACGATCGTCTTCGCACATCGAACGCCAACATCTTTGCCATCGGCGAATGTGCCGTGCATCGCGATAAGCATTATGGACTGGTTGGCCCTGGCATTCAGATGGCCGAAGTCCTCGCCGCCAACTGCTGCGGCGAGGATGCCACGTTCGAGTATGGCGATCAATCCGCGAAGCTTAAGCTGATGGGTGTCGACGTCGCGGCTCTTGGCGATGCCCTCGGCGAAACACCGAACTCGCTGATTGTGCATAGCCATACCGACGACTCCTACCGCAAGCTGATCTTCGCCGGGAATCGCGTGGTGGGTGCCACCGCTGTTGGCGAATGGGATGAGATCGATCGTGTTCGTGATTTCATCACCCACTCGCGACGCTTGTGGCCGTGGCAAATCGCTCGCTTTCGCCGGACGGGTCGGCTGTGGCCGGAAGATGCCCTGCAAAGTCCGTGGGATTGGCCCGAGGGCGCGGTGGTTTGCAGTTGCGTCGGTGTCACCAAGGGACGCATTTGCGAAGTTGTTGCCGAAGGTGCCGCCGATGCCGAGACGGTCACTCAACTGACGCGTGCTTCTTCCGTTTGCGGAACTTGCCGACCTTTGGTCCAGCAGCTTTGCGGACAACGGCCAACGACCGATGCCTCTCATTCGTGGAAGGTTCTGCTCGCCAGTTCTGCGCTGACACTGGCTTTGATCGCGTTGATGCTGATTGTCGGCCCCCTCCCCTTCTCCGATTCGGTCCAAACCAACTGGCATTCCATCGATGCGATCTGGCGTACCGAGATGCCCAAGCAAGTGACTGGGTACACGATTTTTGGGCTGACAGTGCTGGGGCTCGTCTTTTCACTTCGCAAACGAATTGCTCGCTGGAACTGGGGTGACTTTGCCTGGTGGCGAGTCGCTCACGCGGTGTTAGCGACGCTGGCGGTGGCAGGCCTGGCGCTGCACACCGGATTTCAATTCGGATCGAACTTGAACTTGGTTCTGGTCAGCGTGTTTCTGGTGGTGAATGTCACCGGAGGGATCACAGGCCTCCTCGTTTCGCTCGAGAACCGTATCTCTGGCACTCTTGGAATTTGGATTCGACGCTGGCGACCTCGCATGGTGCTGGTTCATCTGCTGCTGTTTTGGCCGTTACCTGTATTGCTGCTGTTTCATCTCATCACGGTGTATTACTTCTAAGTTATGTCTTCCTGGATTTATGCCCTGGTCTGGTTCGCGCTGTCGCTGCTGGTTGGCAGCAGTCTCGGCATGATCCTGCTGACGGAAGATCATTCCTGGAAGATGGTCTATCTGCCCGGCAAGACCACACATGGGCATTATCAAATCGAAATGAAGTGCTCGGAGTGCCACGATCCCGAGTTGGGCGTGACCAGCAAATCGTGCTTGAAGTGTCACGAAGAAGAGCTGAAAGAAGCCAACGACACCCACCCCGCCAAGAAGTTCAACGACCCGGTCAACGCGGCCCGGCTGGCCGTCCTGGATGCCCAGAACTGTATCACTTGCCATAAAGAGCACGCTCCCGCCGAAACGCATGCGATGGGCGTGTCGATGCCGGAAGACTTTTGTTTCCAGTGCCATCAAGAGATCGCCGATGAACGCCCGAGCCACAAAGGGATGAAGTTCAATTCGTGCCAGACCAGCGGCTGCCATAACTATCACGACAACCGCGCCCTCAACGAAAACTTCCTGCGTAAGCATCTCGACGAAATCGGCAACCTTCCGCAGCAAGTCGTGCCCGAGCGCAACGCACTGACTCGCTATCTCGCCGAACAATCTGAACCCATCGATCCGCTGACCGCAGCGGATGCCCGGTATCACTCGAGCGTCCCTCACCATCCGCAGTTGATCGACGACTGGGCCAAGTCAGTGCATGCCCAGGTCGGCATCAACTGCAACGATTGCCATACCCAGTCGAACGACAACGGAAAGTGGCAGAACAAAGTACCGCTGGCGACCTGTCAGAAATGCCATGCCAACGAAAGCGATGGTTTCCTGCAGGGAATGCATGGGATGCGACTGGCAGCGGGACTTTCGGCCATGACGCCTGGCATGGCCCGATTACCGATGAAGCACGATATGCTGCACGCCGAACTTTCGTGCAGCTCTTGCCATGCTCCGCACGACACCGACGTTCGCGTTGCGGCGATGCAGGCCTGCGTAAAGTGCCACGACGATTCGCATACCAAGGCGTATCAAAACTCGCCGCACGCCCGACTTTGGCAGCAGGAACTTCGGGGAGAGTTACCGCCAGGCAGTGGCGTTTCGTGTGCGACTTGCCATATGCCACGCGAGGTCTCCGGCAGTTCCAAGTCGCCCAAGGTAACAGTGCAGCACAATCAGAATGCCAACCTTCAGCCGAACGAGACGATGGTTCGTAACGTTTGCTCGAATTGCCACGGCCTTCAGTTCAGCCTGGATGCGATGCACGACCCGAAGCAGATCGAGCAGAACTTTGCCGAGACGCCAGCGCACTCGGTCGAGAGCCTGAAAATGGTCCGCCAGTGGTTTGATCGCAAGAAACCATCGACGCCATAAATCACCTTATCCCAATCGTGCCACGTTGTTCGCCTTTTGCCATACAACCCTTGAAAACGGGAGAATGAAATGAACAAGGTCTTGGGAATCGTTTGCGGTTTGATTGTCATTGGTTCAACAACCGTGGCGCTGACCGGCTGCGGGAACAGTACTCCAGCGCCGGTTCCGGCGGCGGGTGGCATCACGCCGAAACAGTTTGCCAATGCGGTCCATGCCGTGATGATGGCTGATCGTACGGTCTATGCGACGCACATCGTGACGCGTCTGAAAGAGCAAGGCAGCGAAGTTAAACCAAGTGAATATTGGCAAGACGAAGAAGGCACAATCCCGCTGCCGGCGCAGATGTTTCGGATGGGCTCCGAGATTGTCGACAGCAATGAGGAAGCTGGCTTCACCTATGCCTTAAAGTCGCTGTGGCCGTTGAATCCTCAGAACACGCCCAAGTCTGATCAGGAAATCGAAGGCCTCAAGTTCGTGGCCGAGAACCCCGGCGAAAACTTCTATGGCGAAGAGAAGCTGGGCGACAAGACGTACTTCACCGCGGTCTATGCGGACAAGGCAGTGGCCAAGGCTTGCTGGGATTGCCACAACAATCACTCCGACCGAGGCGCCGATTACCCTGAGTTTAAAGAGGGTGACGTGATGGGTGGCGTGGTCGTTCGGATCCCCTTGGACTAAGGAAGCCAGTCAGCACAACCGTCACGATTGCTTCATCTGGATCGCGTGGCAGCGAGGTTTACCGCCTTGTCGGTCGGCAACGCGATTGCCTTCCGATTCATGGTGTCTGGCAACATAAGCTTTTCAGGAACGTTCTTTTCATTCCTGAGGGCAAGTTGATGTCGAAACCGGGCACTCGTGACCGACGCAGGCAATTCTGGGTCGATCCTGAAGTTCAAGGTGGTTTGGCGATGCGAGTCGCCATGTATTGGATGATCTGTCTGCTGAGCGTCGGCGCGGTAATGATCATCGGCGCGGCACTCGGCGATCTGAATTCTCCGGTAACCGCGGCGAGCAACGCCTTATGGACTTACTTCATTCCCTCGGCCGTGGTTAGCTTGTTCGTGCTGCCCATCATGATTCTGGACAGCATCCGCCATAGCAATCGCTTCGTCGGGGCCATCGCGAGATTCCAGAAGGCGATGACACGTCTGGCCGACGGAGAAACGGCAAGTCCCTTGATCCTGCGCGAAGGGGATGCCTGGAAATGCCTGGCAGAGCAATACAATCGGATTGCCCTGCGTATAGAAGAACTCGAGTCCGCTCAGAACGAGCCGCCCGCTGAAGCCTCTTCCCCAAAAAAGGAAGAGGCACTTTCGCCTTAGACAAAGATGGCTTTGGGCGCGGCCTATCGGCGGTCGCGTCCACCACCACTTCCGCTGCCACGACGACGACGACCATTATTCCGTCCGCCTCGTTCATGAGGACGTGCCGGTGGAGCCGTTTCGTGACGGGTGATATTGGCGTCGACCATAGCCGAAACCGCATCGGTCCACGAAGGAATCTTCTTGTGCTTATCCTTCGGCCGATCTTCCTGGTCGTCGTCACGACGGCGACGTGTGGAACGCGAACGACCACGTGCTGGTGCAGGTGCGTCGTCGACGTCATCTTCCAAATCGATGTCGATGTCTAAGTCGTCATCGTCATCGAAGTCGTCGTCATCACCGCGGCTATCGCTGCGGCTTTCGCTGCGTCGATCGCTAAGTGATTCGGTCGACGAATCGCCATCAGAAGACTTACGCGAACGACGGCGACGGCGGCGACGACGCGTTGGGCGCGGTTCATCATCACCATCTTCCTGGTCGTCACGCGAGTCGCGACTTTCAACTTCCGCGTCCACATCCAAGTCGGCGTCAGCGTCGGCGTCGAAATCGTCATCCGACGGACGTTCCCGGGCAGTCACTTCAGTATCGTCGTCACCCGATCGCGAACGGCGACCACGACGGCGTCCTCGCGAGCGGCGACCACGCTTGCTCGATCGGACTTCCGATTCTTCTTCTTCGTCTTCGCGTGAATCGTCTTCCGCTTCGGCGACTGGCTCTTCGTCGCTGGTACCTTCGTCCAGGAAGATGCCATCGAAGCCCTTGAAATCGTCGTCGCTGGTGGGAACCGACTTGCCGCCGGAGCGTCCCATCAACTGCGAAGCACGGGCTTCTTCAGGCGAACGCTCCACTGGTTTCTTGAATGCGGCGAGATGAGGACTCTCGACGTCTTCTTCGGTTGCCTCTGGTTCTGGCTGTGGTTCCGGCTCAGGCGCCTTCTTCACTTCCGGGGCAACCGCTTCGAGAACGACCGGCTCTTCTTCGACAGCCGCTTCTTCTTCGTCTTCGTACTCTTCTTCTTCCTCTTCTGCGGCGGACAAGCCGAGCATCGACGAGAGCGAGGCCCAGTGGCTACGCTTCTTGCTCTTCTTCTTGCGTGGCTTCGGAGGGGCTTCGGCGACGACTTCTTCCGTCGCGGCGACAGGTTCTTGATGAGGAGGTTCGACGATCTCTTGATTGTCGACGGGGCCGTCAGAGACTTGCGAAAGTTCGTCTTCGACCTGGATGTTTGCTTCTTCGGTGGTCGCTTCCGCTTCCTCCGCAGCTTCTTCTTCGGCTACTTCCGCAACCGCTTCTGCTTCCTTAGCGGCAGCTTCCGCTTCGGCGGCTGCTTGCTCGGCGGCCTGTTTGGCAGCGGCTTCAGCAGCTTCGGCTTGCGCCAATTCTTCTTTCGAAATCGCCCCGATTTCAGCGGCGAGAGAACGCCAATGTCCGGCTTTGTTAGAACTGCTCATGTACTGATACCCGGTGTCCGGGCAATGCCTTCCTGCATTTAAAAGGTGTCCCCCACGGGGTACTTGCGGGCCTACTCCAGGCTCTACGCGGTGACCTCACGTTTCTTACGACAAATTTGCGGTCACCAACCCTGACGGCGGGGATGCTTGCATATTCCTGCCATCATACCGCGGAGGGATTATTTTGGGAAGGTGATTCAGGCTCAGAAGATACGCCCGCCGTCAAGGTCCCCCCAATCCCTCAAGAAATAACAACACGCCAAGTCGTCTCGCAAACGACTCGGCGTGCTGAATCCCCCTACGGATTTTTCATTTAGTTCGTTGGGTACATCGAGAATGTACCGTTGTTCGCTACGTTAAACAGCGGACGATAGTAGTTTTTGCCGGCACTGGCCGAACTGCAGGCCCGTGGGTACCACACGAGGTTGATACCGACATTCCAGGTCTCGCAGACGCATGGATCGTCGCTTCCCTCACCACCTCGGGGGATGAGGTAGAGGAAATTGCTTTCCACAGCCAGGCATTTGGTGATGGGAACGTTCAGGTCAGCCCCGATCAGCCCCATTTCGGTATCGGTCCAACCGCCCGAAAATCGCATTTCACCACCGCAAACCTCCAGCGGAGTTCGGTAAAAGAACGCGAACATGTTGTTTGGCTGGAACGAACCTGAGGCAGTCGTTGGAACTGATGCCCCTGGCAGGGTGATCTGTTCGTCGATGTCGCTGGTCTGATCCGAAGCGGTGAACCAGAAACCAAATTCGCCCTGGCACTGGAACTTCCAGCTCAACTCTCCACGAATCTGGCTCGCGTCGATGTCGTAGTACCAGTGATCGTTCATGTGGTCGTAGACGATACCACCCTGCCAGCCCCAGTCGACGCGGCGGAAAACACCGGCGGTCAGGAAGAACTGGTCGCGATGATCGTCGGTGAAGCTTGCACCGTGGAGGTTCGCATTCGAACCATTTACACCCAACTGGACGCCCAGGCCGGTGCTTCGCGAGACCAAGGGAGCACCCCAGTTTACGCCATACAGGAAGCCGAAACTTCCATCCATGCCAGCGTTCATCGGGCCTTTGAAGCCTTCCACACCGGCTCGCACCGAGAGGTTATCCAGCGGCAAACTGAAACAAACTGGGAAACAGATCGTAGGACAGGTACCACACGTTCCGCAGGTGTCGCAGTCGCCGCCACAGTGCGATCCGCCCTGGCAGGACGAACAGCCAGGCGAGCCTGGAACGGTGTGATAAGTCATCGGATCGTGGATGCCGGCGATGGCCGGACCTTCCATGATAATTTCGCCTTCCATTGGCATCGGCTCGCCTGCCGACTCACTCAAAACCGAGTAGTCGACCGGTTGGATATCGCCGGCCTGGATCTTCGACGCCACATAGCTGGCGCGGGCCACGCGCTGCCGAGCAGCAAACACGCGATCTTGATCGGTAGAAAACAGACTTCGGATCGCCCGGGCAGGCGATGGAGGTCGGTTAAAATCTTCAGTAACAGTGTGTGGCAGTTTAGCTGGCTCACGAGGTTCCGCCGCGGGAGCGAGATCCGCAACGACACCACCGCAAACAGCGGTCAGCAAAGCCAGGATACAGGGGAAGACTCGCATGGTCTTACCTTCCTTCGACAAATGAAACACCGGGGGGGACGGTTCAATCAACAGCGCGGTACCTCGCTGTCCTTATCCTCATCGGCATCCGCAAACTCAGCTCTTTCGGAAAAGTTGAAATAACCCGCAAAGTTTTCCCAGATATCCTCAAACGGAATCTGCCAGCACTTAACAATGCGTTCCAAAGCCCTCATTTTTCCACAGAACAATAATTTGGGTAATCTTGCGAGGAGTTGCCGGTTGATCCGATTGTTCTGTTTTTTTGTGGTGTAGCGACTCGATAAATGATTCCGTTGACCCAACACCGCTATGATGCGTCGCTACGACGCTTCCGTACTTCGAGAAGGATCTCAGATGATGAAAACGCAACTTCTGGCCGCCGCCGTCGTGCTGGTTACCAGCGTTCAAGCATTCGGCCAATCGTGTGGATGCGATAGCCATCACGTTGTTGCTCGCCCAGTCGCTAGCTGCGGCTGCGATCGCTGCTGCACCCCTTGCCACCGTCCACTGCTGGAATTGGTGGAAGGCATTGGCTGCACCCTGCACTCTACGGCCAGCACCCTGAAGAATGGCGTTCACCGCCTCTTCCACCCGATCACGTTCAACGGCTGCGGCTGCTACAAGCCAGCTCCTTCGTGTGGCTGCGATACGTGCGGCAGCGATACCCACTGGGAATCGCACGAAATGATGTCGTCGCCGAAGATGGAATACATCGAACCATCGCACCCTTCGGTGCCATCGATCCCGGGTCCTCCGACGACTCCATCCACCGAGCCGTCTCACTTTGAAACTCCCGGCAAGTGGCAGCCGGTCGGTACGCAGGCCAAGCGTTCGTCGGCTCATGTCAGCCACTACACCAAGCGAGTGACTCCCGCGTCCACCGCGCGTCCCGCGACGTACTATGCCCCAACGCGAAGCAAGTAGTCGCCGCTAACTTGCTTGCCATTCGGCATACCTGCCCAAACAAAAAAGAAGGGGAGTCAGATTTGACTCCCCTTCTTGTCGTTTCTTGAAGATCGCCAGGCGGTTAGATCGTTGCGAGTACCGCATCCAGATCGGCCATCAGGTCTTCCGGGGCTTCTAGCCCAACGGAGATTCGGATCAGTTCGTCTTTGATCCCATGGGCCAGTCGGTCAGCTCGATCGTAGCTGGCATGCGACATCGATGCTGGCTGTTCAATCAGCGATTCGACCGCCCCCAGACTGACAGCCAACTGGAAGAGCTTGGTGTCTTCGCAAACTTTCTTGGCTGCTTCATATCCGCCGACCACCTCGAAGCTCATCATCGCGCCGTAGCCACCTTCCATCTGGCGAGCCGCAATGTCGTGCCCTGGGTGAGATGGCAGGCCAGGATAAAGGACCCGCGAAACCTTGGGGTGCTCGTTCAAGAACTCGGCGATCTTCTGGGCCGAGCGGCATTGCTCGCGAACGCGAAGCTCCAGCGTCTTGATCCCACGCGAAGCAAGGAACGATTGAAACGGATCGAGCACGGCACCGGTGGCGTTTTGAATGAAGTAAAGCCGATCGAACAGGGCCTTATCCTTCACCACTAACGCCCCACCCAGCACATCGCTGTGCCCGGCCAGGTACTTCGTCACCGAGTGCTGAACAATATCGATTCCCAGTTCCAGCGGTCGCGTCAACACCGGCGTTGCGAACGTGCTGTCGACCCCCAGCAAGATCCCATGCTTCTTGGCGATCTCGGCACAGGCCTTCAAATCGGTGATCGACATCAGCGGATTGCCGGGGCTTTCGACCCACATCAACTTGGTGTTGGGCTGAATGGCTGCTTCCAACTGTTCGAGGTTGGTCGAGTTGGCCAGAGTGATGCCGACGTTGTTCTTTTGCGTGATCTTGTGCAGCAGGCGATACGTCCCGCCATAGATATCGGTGCCAGCCACGATGTGGTCGCCACTTTCCAGCAGCATGGTCGCGCAGTGCGTGGCTGCCATGCCGGAAGCAAACGCCAGGGCTCCGCAGCCACCTTCGAGTTCCGCCAGTGTGGTTTCCAAGTTCTTACGCGTTGGGTTACCACTTCGCGAGTAATCGAACTCGCCCCATTCGCCGGCCCCTGGCTGCACAAAGGTTGAAGCCACATGAATCGGTGGCACAACGGCGCCCGTTTGTGGATCCTTCTTGTTGCCAACGTGAATTGCACGGGTACGGAACTGCATGAGAATCTTCTTTGCCACGAGGTTAGCGGGGAAAACACCGATTCTAGCCCGCTGGGCTGTCATCGGAAGTTGCCATCCAAAAAACAGCGGCCGTCGATCGAACATCGCGGCCGCTTTTGAAATATCGATAAGGCCCAAGGAAAACGACTAGGCGTTGTCCAGAGCCTGCTTCAGGTCGGCGATCAAGTCGTCGGTATCTTCAATGCCGCAGGCAATACGGATCATGTTGTCGTAGATACCAAACTTCGCACGATTCTCGGGCGTTTGCTGGTAATAGCTCATCACCAATGGCTGCTCGATCAACGATTCGACACCACCGAGGCTCGGTGCGATCTTGAAGATCTTCGCGTTGTCGACCACGTTAGCGGTCTTACGCCAGTCGGCACCCTTTACATTGAAGGTCACCAAACCACCAAAGCCACGCATGGTTTCTTTGGCGACGGAGTAATAAGGATGCGACTCGAGGCCAGGGTAGTAGACCTTTTCGACCATCGGGTGCGACTCGAGGAAGCGAGCCACGGCTAGACCGTTGGTGTTGTGGCGTTCCATTCGCAGCGAGAACGTCTTCAAACCGCGAAGCAGCAAATAGCAATTGTGCGGTGCATTGATGCCACCCATCACGCCCCGCAGCTGACGCACGTCGGCCAGTTGTTCTTCGCTACCGATGATCGCACCAGCCAACAGGTCGTTATGCCCTGCCAGGTACTTGGTTGCCGAATGCAGAACGTAGTCGACACCATACGATAGCGGTGAAAGATTGTAGGGCGTCGCCAGCGTGGCATCGATCAGCGTTTCGACACCATGCTTCTTGCCAATCGCGGTGAACTTCTCGAGATCGACGCAGCTTAGGTGCGGGTTCGTGGGCGATTCGCTGATCAGCATCTTGGTGTTGGCGTCGATCGCCTTTTCCATCGCGTCGTAGTCGCCCGTCTTCACCGTCTTGGTTTCGACACCGAAGCGAGCCAGATGTTTGCCGCAGAATTCGCGGCTGCGGTGATAACATTCGTCGAAGAAGACGACGTTGTCGCCCGAGCTGACTTTGGCCATCAGCAGCCCGACAAACGCGGCCATGCCACACGAGTAGAGAACAGCCGATTCACCACCTTCGATGGCGGCCAGCTTGGCTTCAGCGGTCTTTTCGCCAGGATTGCCGTAGCGACCATATTCTTCGCGGACTTGTTTCTCTTCGATGTACCGAATGATCGAGTCGGTGTCTTCAAAGGTATAAGTCGACGCGCAGAAGATTGGATCGGTGATCGAGTTACCCGGCTTCATCCGGGCTTCGCCACCTTGCACAGCGGTGGTCGACGTTCCTCGATTGTTATTTTGTTCAGGTGCCTTAGACATGCCGGGGTTCTCGCAAGCGATGCGGGAGAAGCAGCAGATCGAAAAGGCGAGCCTTGCCTTCAAGAACGCGGCGAATCCCAAATGTTTGATAGGGCCGCAGCATGTGATCTGTATTCAAGAATGATTGTCGCAGGGAAGCGACAACGGCACTTTAGCAGATAGGCTGCAAGCGGCCACAAATCCCTATTAAACCAGCCCTGAGTGTAACCGCCGCTTTCGAGCCCCGCAACGGGCCCCCTTTTTCTAATTTGTCATCGTCGATCTGCAAATTTGCGAGCCGGTCCGGCAAAAACCGTTGCGACAGAAGGCCCAGGAATTCTCGACTGAGCCACCCACTCGACCGCCTCCGACAGGGGGCGGCGTTCCCTCACAGTTTGTGTAATCGTCATAACTTGCTACTTGAAGTGCATATCGATTGACTCTACAACCGAGACTTCGTTTTCCATCCCAGTCACGGATTTCGGATGGAAAGACCGCTTCGTTTCCCGCCCCACGGAGGTTGTTCTCCCGATGACCCGTTTCCCCCTCGCCCTTTTGTTGACGTTCGCTCTGGCCGCTTCACTGCAGGCCGCACCTGATTCCCAGGATGCCCAACCCAAAAAGGAAGCAGACACGCAACAAGCTGCGGAAACCAAGAAGGCCGAAGACACCAAGTCGGCCGACGACGAGTTCCTTCACAAGCACCCGACCCTGGTGAAAATGTGGAAGCACTCGAACGAGATTCGCGCTCGCTACCAATTGCATTCCCAACGAATCAGTCCCGAACTAACCAAGGCCGCCCAAGACCATGCCTGGTACATGGCTCGCACCGGTCAGTTCAGTCACTCGGTCAATGGTGGTTTCGTGGCTCGTGCCCGACGCCATTCGTATCCTGGTTCCCCGTACGGTGAAATTATTCTGTACGGCTCGAGCAACATTTCCGATTGCTTTAACGGTTGGTTGAACAGCCCCGGTCACCGGGCGATCTTGCTCAGTGGTGCTCGCGAAGTCGGTTATGGCTACGCCATCAGCCGCAACGGCACCGCCTATTGGGTTGGCGTTTTCGGTAACTAAACCAGGCGACGATCCAAGACCCAGACAAAAACAGAACGGCCGCAAGGGAACCCCTTGCGGCCGTTTTTCATGCAATGAAACCAACTTGCAAGGTTCCGCTAATCAGCTTGCTTTTCCCAGCAGACAAACTCTTGATTGTCGGTGCTGGCCATCGCCGCGATCATCGGCCCAAAGTCAAACCCAGGCAAATGATCTCCCAGATACGAGATCAAACTGTCAGTGCCTGAGAAGGATTGCGGAATGGCAACGCGGTTGTCATCCGTTTCGAGAACGAAGAAGACATCCTCTTCGAACGGACCTCGATCGTTGGTTTCGATTGCGACCCGCACCAGATCTCGCCAGGCAATGCGAACGACACGGCGGCGTGTGAAAGCCAACGAAACGCCTTCGTTATCGCAAGTTACCGCCGCCGATGGTTGCGGTGAAAAGCAAGCTTCTACCCAATCCCAAACAGTCATGGCAGTCTCCTTTTCTTGACAATAAGGACACTGCCATAGACCGCAGGTTCGGGAAATCGTGGGCTAGTCTTTCAGAACGATTTCCCCCAGGTCGTTCGCACCGTCGGCGTTGATCGTGACTTCGATCTCCGACTTCTTGAAGTCGCTATACTTCTTCGGCACGAGATTCTTCTCTCGTAGGCCCGTTGGCTCGCGAATCTCCGTCACGATGTTGCCTTGAGCGTCGACCAGTTGCACCTTGCTGATCGCAACTCGGTGCGTGCCTTCGGTCAAGCCATCGCCTGATTCAAAGGTCTGCGCTTCGAAGTAGCCCTGAGAGTTCGTCAGTGCCGAGCCCCCTTTGCCTCCTTCCGCAGAAGTTGGCTGGAAGGTCACGACAGCGTCCGCCACCGGATTGCCCTGGTAAGTCACCGTTCCGAACGCCCGATAAACAGGCGGCCGGCCACGAGTCCATTTGTCGTCCTTTTTGCTACCGCAACCACCGATCAGTGCGACGAGCATCAAGGCAGCCAAAAGCGATTTGGCTGCCATCCATCCATTAGTCATATCTAGGGTCCTTTCTGTGGTGTGCTGGATTAAAGGTTGGCGTTCGTTTCGCCACCATCCTTCGATCCCAACGCACCCCAGACGCCAAAAGGACTCTGGCCACTGGCAACCGGCGTTGTCGACAAGTTACCGGTATCAATGGTTTCCGGAATGAACCGAACCGAACCATCAGCGAAGACCGACATCGCTCCGCCAGGGTGGCGACTGGAAGCCGAGTAAAGGCCGCCACCACCTTGCGAGCTGCAGGTCGCACTGTTGGGTGGCAATACGGTGGTCACGGCACAGTAGCCAGGACGACCATCTTGCCAGCGATGACCATGGCAGCGGTCCTGGGCGTGCAACGTCGCCGTTGGGTACTCGTTGCCTACCAGGTAAGCACGGCATGCCAGGGCATTGTTGGTGGAAGAACCGGTCGCGCGACCAATTTGATTCGACGAGGGAGCAATGATCGTTTCGCTCATCGCCATCGTGTTGCTCAAGCCATCGGTGATGTCACGGAATCGGGTATAGATACCGTAGCCAAACAAACCGCGGATACCGGTTTCTGGATCGTTGGTTCCTGGCGAACCACCCCAGCGATAGTTGTCGCCGACGTTTAGCGCGTAGTTCAGCGGAGCATACAAAGCAGGTCGGTCGGTGCTGACAGGGGCATTCAAACCATCCGATGGGCACTTGAACCCGTCGATTTCGCCGACATAGCCCGAGTTCGCATTGGACGACCACACCTGATTCTTGGCGGAATAGATCTGTTCGTACCGGGCTCCCTGTTCGATGAACGGAAGCAAGTTGACGAAAGCACTATGACGCAGTGGAGGCGAATTGACCGCCGTCGCCCAGCCCGGACCGCCCTGACGAGGTGGCAACGCCAGGTAGGTATCGTGATAGTTATGCATCGCGAGCCCCATTTGCTTCAAGTTGTTCGAGCAACTCATTCGCCGGGCAGCTTCGCGGGCCTGTTGAACCGCCGGCAGAAGCAGGGCAATCAATACGCCGATGATGGCAATCACAACCAAGAGTTCGACCAGCGTAAAGCCAGCACGACCGAGACGCACGCGGTGCATAAATTTAGACCAGTAGTAATAAGGAAGAGACAGGAATGCCGAAAAGCAAAAGCCATCAAAATGCTAGAGTTTTTTGACCACAACGTCAATTCAAAAACCACTAGAAGGACATAACAGGGACTCAGACCACACTAAAAAACCAATACAAAGCATGCATTTTTTCTATCTGCCAGCATATCTTTCCCCTCACTGGCGTTGGTTGCAACTGCTGCGTAAACGATCTATACCAGCGGAAGTCGTTCTCTTTTTGCTTTGGGATATGGTTATGCTTCGCCTCTTCGCTTTCGCCCTGCTTTTGACTGCCGCAACCTCGGTTTCCGCTTCCGATTATGTTGTTGTGGTCTCTCAAGAGACCCAGGCAAAACCGCAGTGGAAAGAAGTCGTCGACGCGTTGGTTACCCGCCATTCGGCTGAGGTAGTCACCTTTGAAAAGAGCCCGACCGAATCGCTGCCGTCGCTTCAAAAATCTTTCCCCCGCTATACCTGTTTCGTCGCTACGCCAGCCGAAGCAGGCCGCGAGTTCGTGGCAACCGTCCATCAGCTAACCCGTAGCCTGGACGACGACCCCTATACCGATACCCGCTGGGCGATTCTCACCGGATACGACGCCGCGAACGCCTTGGAAATCGCCACCTACGAAAAGCCGCTCGTCGTGCGTAAAGTCGCCGCGGGCACCGACATCGAGCTCGAGGCCTGCGAAGAAGGATTGTGGTACGACGAGCTGGTCAAGAATCGTCACGTCCGCAAGCTTCCCGACGGCAAGGTCGAGGAACTGCAGGGCCCCGACGACACGACAGCCAACCTGGTGGCAACCCTAAACGACTATCATGCCGACCTGTTTGTTGCTTCCGGCCATGCTACCGAACGGGACTGGCAGATCGGTTTTCGTTATCGCAATGGATATTTCCGCTGCCGTGATGGACAGTTATACGGCATCGATACCAGCGGTACCGAGCATCCGGTGGATTCGGCCAATGCCAAGATCTATATGCCGATCGGCAACTGCTTGATGGGACATATCGACGGCGAAAAGGCGATGGCGGTGGCCTGGATGAACTCGGCCGGTGTGAAGCAGATGCTGGGCTACACCGTCCCGACCTGGTTTGGTTATGGGGGCTGGGGCGTCCTCGATTACTTTGTCGAACAGCCTGGCCGCTATACCTATCAAGAAGCATTCCTGGCGAATCATCACGCGCTCGTCCATCGGCTCAACGACCCTGCCACGCCCAAGCAGGAGCTTCGCGGCTTGACCTACGACCGTGACACCGTCGGGTTCTATGGCGACCCGGCCTGGGAAGCTCGGATGGCAGACGGGCCCCAGTGGTTCGATCAGACGCTCACCCAGTCAGGCGATACCTACACGCTGACGATCACTCCGAAACGGGGCGAACAAAGCTTCGACACGGTCAACAAGAACGGTTCGCAGCGAGGCGGACGGCCATTCATCGCTTACCTCCCGAACCGTCTGACCGATATTCAGGTCACCGCCGGCAAAGAGTTCGCGCCGGTGATTACGGACGATTTTATTCTTTTCCCGCGTCCTAAAACGTGCGATCCTAAGAAGACCTATCAAATCCAGTTCACCGGTCGCCCCATCGCTCAAGAGTAAACCCTTCATGCGCCGCCTGCCCATCGTCTCCGCTGCCCTCCTCTCTTGCCTTCCCGCATTCGCTTTTGCCGAACCGCCGGCTCGAACGAATCCACCAGGTGAATTACAGTTCGCCGATCAGTTCGAGCGAGACGAGACGTTTCCTGGCAAGGAAGAACTGGGGGAAGGCTGGACGACCAACAGCCCTTGGCGAGCGAAGGGACATCAGCAGGTCGATCTGGTCGAAGGCTCGATTCACATCACCCGCTATCCGGAAGCCGATCATGGTGTGGCCGTGTTTCACCCGGTCGACTTTGCCGATGGTACCGTGCAGCTCAAGTTCCGGATTGGAAAGGGAGATCAGCTTGGCGTCGACTTCGCCGACAAGTCGCTGAAGACCGTCCACGCCGGGCATCTCTGCATTGCCAACATTACGCTCGATAAGTTGGTGATCAACGACTCCAAGACGGGCCGCATGGACCTGAAGATTCGCGATCGGATCCTGGCGAAAGAGAAGTCGCCTGAGCTGACGCAGTTGCTCAAAGAAAAGTCGGCAGTCTTCCCACTCAAGTTGAAGGCTGATACCTGGTACCAGCTTCAGATTCAGATCACAGGCAACCAGATGACCGTTTCGATCGATGGTGCCGAGGTGGGGCGTTTGGAATCGGAAGGGATTGCTCACCCCACGAAGAAGCACATCGCCTTGGCCGTGAAGAAAGAGGCCTGGGTCGACGACGTGCAGATCTGGAAGGCCAAGTAATCTGCCGTGAGCGGTGCTACTTCAGCGCCGCTTTCAATGGGCAATTGCTGGGAATCTCGCGTCCCTGGCGATAGAGGTGTAGCAGTTCTTTCGACCGCTGAGCTAACATCCGCCGCACCTCGCGTCGCTTGCCTTTGACGCGAGGGATCGTCATCGTGTCGTAGGCGGTCGTTTGATGCCTCATCCAGGCAATAACCGCAGATTCAGCGCGACGTTCGATCGGGATCCGTTTGGTTCGCGCCACGGTGCCGCTTCCGACGGGAGTAGCATGCGTGGTCACCGCCTTCGCAAAACGATTGGCCAGGGCGTCGTAGTCGGGATGAAAGTCGAGAAACGCGAGCACCGCGCCGTGAAAGTCTTCGACGTATTCGTTCTGGACTTTCTCGCGTCGGTCCGCCGCTGCCTTTTGCTTCTTGGCGTACGCTTCGGTCGAACGTTCGGCATCGAGTCCGGCCCGCATCTTCTCGATGGTTGCGGTCGGAGCCCAGACACCACGCGAGAACATCTTGCGGCCCTTCTTCTCTTGCACCACCCAATGATCGCCGGCCGCTTTGACTCGGCGTGTTAGCCCTGCGTCGCCTGGGGGCAACAGCGACCATCCTTTGGGAACCGTCAGTACCATTCCGGTAACATCGCGGACCGTTCCTTCCCGAGGGCCGGGGCTGAACGTGGGGCTGCTCATCGATATCCTTTCGACTCGAAAATCTTCCGTGGGCTTTACACGTGACCGCCGAAGCGTCAAACGTGATGCAGATGGTCATCTTCTTCTGGCAGGGTGCCTGCCATCAGACGGCCAATCGGTTGGGTCGTTTTGAATCGCATCAGCACGATTCGCACGCTGGCAGTAATGGGTGCCGCCAGCAGCATACCGACCGGGCCCCATAGCATGCCGAAGAATGCCAGAGCCAGCAAGATGGTGGCTGGGTGAAGTTGCAGACCATCTCCCATAATCTTCGGTTCGATCACGTTCCCCATGATCATCTGCACCGCACCTGGCAAAGCAATGGCCAAGGTAATTGTTAAGGGCGAGTCAAACTGCACGATTGCAATCGGAATCGGCAGCAGCGTTGCAATAATCGAACCGATCGAGGGAATGAAGTTCAGGCAAAAGGCGATCAGGCCGAACATCGAAGCGAACTGCATTCCGATCATCGACAGGCAGCCCCAAACCAACAGCCCGGTCACCCCCGAGATGAAGAACTTGGTGGCGATGTATTTACGAACGTTGCGGTCGATCTCGGCATAAAGCCCCTTCGAGATTTTGTAGGGATCTCGGCCCGCTAGCAGAAAGCCGACGAAGATTGATGTCAGCACGGTGCTGCTGATAATGTTCAACAGGGTTGCCCCAGCCTGGGTTGCCAGTTGCGGCGCTTCCTGGCGGATCTGATTCATGAACGAACGAAAGAGCTGCTGTGTTCGATTGACCTTCTTTACTTCTTTGCCGGACTTGTCGTCAGAGCTTTCCGTCCCGTCCTCTTCATTGGACTTGGAATCGTCGGCCGAGGCTTCTGCCGGAGCTGCCTCGTCGGTGCTGGCAGGGTCAGAGTCGGCGGTCATCGGTGCGTCATCGGGCGAAGCAGATTCCGCTTCGGTTGGCACTTCGGGCGATTCAACCGAACCAGTCTCGTCGGTGGGTGGCTCCTCTTCAGCCGGTTCCGCAGAACCATCTTCGGCATCTGGTTCTTCCGTTTCCCCGATGGGCACTTCCGGGATCTTAATCAGTGGAGGCGTATCGCCCCCTTCTTCAATCCCGCTGATCTTGTCCATCACACGCGAAGCCCACTCGAGCGGGCCTTCGAGACGATGTTCAAGCTTGGCCATGAACGCCTTGTCGTTGGCCACGGCCGTCACGTTCTGGACGACAGTCGATCCGAGAAATGCCATCAGCACCAGGACCAACACCACCATCAAAAGTGTTAACGAAACCGCGATGAAGCGACTGAATTTCAGCCGGATCATCTGGAAGTCGACAATCGGTGCTACGAGGTAATTAAGAAATAACGCAAGCGTAAACGGCACCAGAACCGCTCGGGCATAGCTGAGCCCGAACGAAAACGCCACGAATGCCAGCACCAGAAGTGCCCCGGTCTGAAGCCACGATTGTTCTTCCGTAAGCTTCTTGACCGATAGTCCTTCCTGATTCATCGGTTCTCCCCTGTTCGCCTTTCTCTACGATGTCGCAGGGTATTATCCCCGCGACATGGGTAGGCGTGCAATGGGATGGATCCGACGAACCGGCTACTGGCTAAGCTCTTTTGTCAGATCTTGCAGCAAGCGAGGAACATAACTGCCCATTCGAGGTGGGGCCTGCTTCGATCCATTGGGGAGTTTTGCCAGCACTGGGGCGAGTGGCTTGGCCTTTTCGTCCATGGCATCAATGGAATTCAATGCCAGCATCGAAACGTAAACGCCGTTCTCGACTGGGTCGGCCAATGGCCCCAAGGTCTCGATCGCTAACTGGACATCTTCGTCGTTGCCGTAGCAGCCCAAGGCTTCCGCCGCGATACAGCGTACGCTGGGGGACTCATCTTTCAGTGCCGCGCGAAGCTGCGATCGGGCCTGATCCACACCCTTTTCTTTCTGCATCAAAATACCGAGTGCCGCCCAATACCGAACGACATTGTCAGAGTTGCTCAGCAGGTTGATCAGACGAGGCAACTGATTAGGATCGCGTCGCGACGCCATCGCAGCGGCCGCCATCACGTTTTTCATCTCGTACTGCTGCTCGTCGTGTCCCCATTCGTAAGGCGAACGATCGCCTCGCTTCTTGTGGATCTCGTCTTCGGGCAAAAAGCCGATATCGCGAATCTCGAGTTGCCACTTCGTCAACGCGGTCTTCAGTTCTTCGAGCTTCGCTTGAGCCTTGGGATCTTCGGCGATGTTATGAACTTCGTCCGGATCGTTTTGCAGGTCGTACAGCTCTTCGCTTGGCTTCTCTTCCCAGAAGGCACTCTGAGCTTCGTTCAGTTTTCCTTCGTCATACATCTGCTTCCAGACCTGCGTGGTCGGAGTCTGGAACATGTAGTCGATGTGCTGACCGTAGATCTTATGCGGCATGAAATTGCGGATGTAAACGTAACGTCCATCGGTCACCGTGCGGACCATGTCATAGCGTTCGTCCATACGCCCGCGGAAACCAAACATGTACTTGGGCGGCTTGGTCTGAAATTCGCCCATGAACGCATCGCCTTGCATCCATGGCTTCGGCTCGACACCGGCCAGGCTCAAAACGGTTGGGGCCAGATCGATGAAACCGACCAGCCGATCCGACACACCGCCAACCTGATATTCTTTCGGTGCCAGATCTTTGTATTTCTCAGGCACATGCACGATCATCGGAACGTGCAGACCTGAGTCGTATGGCCAGCGTTTGCTGCGAGGCATCCCGCTACCATGGTCACCGTAATAGAAAATGATCGTGTCTTCTTCCAGGCCGTCTTCCTTCAACTGCTTCAACACGCGGCCGACCTGTTGATCCATCTCGGTGATTTTGTCGTAGTATTGTGCCCAGTCGCGACGTACTTCAGGAGTGTCCGGATGATAAGCAGGCACACGAGCCTTGGCCGGATCATGCACGGGCGTATGAGGGCGTTTGCGAATCTGACTTTCGTGACTCACCGTGAAGTTGAAGACCGAAAAGAACGGCTTTCCTTCCGGACGATCTCGCCAATGAGCCTTTCCGCTGGAGGCATCCCAGACGAATCCATCTTTGCCGAGGTTGTAGTCTTCCTTGGAATTGTTCGTGCAGTAGTAGCCTGCTTCGTGCAGGTAATACGGGAACATGTGGAAGTCGCTCGGCAGCACGGTGTTGCTTCGCATGTGCTCGGCACCGGTCGCCGGTGGATAGATGCCCGAAATGATCGTCGTGCGAGCCGGGGCACAAACGGGCGCGTTCGACCACGCTCGCTTGTATCGCATGCCCTTCGCTGCGATCGAATCGATATTCGGCGAGTCCGCATACTTGTCGCCGTAGCACCCCAGTTCCGGACCGTTGTCTTCGCTGGTGATCCACAAAATATTGGGCAGCTTCTGAGTTGTGGCATCCGCGGCAAATGCCGCGCCAAGCGGGGCAACAAGCCAAAGCGCAACAACAAGCAAAACGATGCGCGACATGAAGGGGCTCTCTGGGGCTGGTGGGAATCGGGGGGGGAATGGAAGAGGTGCTGTCACCGAAGTGACCTTCATACTACCTCGCCGTAAACCGTTTGTCATTCATTCCCTGATCCTGAATTTTTCTTGCTGGCACCGACGAACTTGTTGAAAATACGTAGACCTCAACCCCCAACTTCGTCGAAAGCCCACCATGCCCCCTTCTCTGCCCCCAATCATCGATACGCATCAGCATCTTTGGGATCCGGAACAGCTTGATCTTCCCTGGCTGAAAAACGCCGGACCGCCTCTTGCCGGTCGCCATTGGGCGGAAGAATATCGCACGGCGACCGAAGGTGTGCCGATCGCGGCTTCGCTTTATATGGAAGTCGACGC
Organism: Bremerella cremea; assembly: GCF_039541315.1. Classification (GTDB taxonomy): domain Bacteria; phylum Planctomycetota; class Planctomycetia; order Pirellulales; family Pirellulaceae; genus Bremerella; species Bremerella cremea. The sequence continues at coordinate 682,614 of NZ_BAABFZ010000005.1, forward strand.
CGATCCTGCGCAAAAGCTTAAAGAAGCGGAGTTGGTGCTGAAGCTTATCGAATCGGATTCAAGCCCAACGAAAGGAGCCATCCTATCGGCAAACCCTGGCGCCGATGGCTTTCGCAAGTATGTCGATCGATTTCGAAACGACGAGCGAGTGAAAGGTTATCGCCAGGTCCTTCACGGCGGAACGACGCCGGCCGGTTATTGCCTCAGCGAAAAGTTCATGGCGAATTGCCGCTACCTCGGGTCGCAAGGCAAGACGTTCGATCTCTGCCTGCGAACGCCGGAATTGCGGGATGCCGTCCGGTTGGCGGCGGCCTGTCCCGAGACGACGTTTGTGATCGATCACTGCGGCAACGCCGATCCGAAAGCTTTCTTCACGAAGGACGACAAACGCAAGGTTCGCCCGTCGCACGATGCTCAGCGGTGGCGTGACGACATGATCGAATTGGCGCATCAGCCTAATTTACATTGCAAGATTTCGGGAATTGTTGCCCGCGTGCCAAATGCATGGTCCTCCGACGATCTGCGACCGATCGTCGAACATTGTCGCGAAACATTTGGCGAGTCGCGAATTGTGTTCGGCAGCGACTGGCCGGTCTGCAAGATGGGAGCGAGCTTGAAAGAATGGGTTGCCGCCCTGGCTGAAATCATCGCTCCTTGGCCGATCGAAGCTCAGCAGAAACTCCTGAGCGGAAACGCTCGCAAGATCTATCGCCTCGCCTAGAAGCGACGCATTCGAAAAAAGAAAGCGAGGACGCCTGCTGCCGCACGACGTCCCCGCTTCCAGGTTTCACACTTTTGCCTTGCCGATCGACTTAGCCAATGTTGCAAGGATGGAACAGGTCGTCGATTTCCGACATATCTTCGGCGATAACGTCAATTCCTTCCGATTCTTCACCTTCGCCGGTGGCGGCTGCCGAGACAGCGATCAGGATGCTATCGGCGTCGACCTTCGAGCCGCCCAGCCCGGTGTTACCCAGGTCGTCGGTCACGATGGTCAGCGTGGCATTCCCTTCAAAGTCGGCATTCGGCGTGTAGATCAAACCGTTGAGCAACGAGTTGATCTGATCGATCGAACCGATCAGCTTGTGACGGTCGCTCTCAAAACCGTTCGACAAGGTCAGCACACCACTATCGACACTGACGGTCACTTCGACCAGGGTGTCCCCAGCATCGGCATCCGACACCGAGATGGCGTTGCCGTTGGCATCGTCAAAGACGATTGGGGTGACCGAATCGGTAGCCTGATCGCCAGGAACCGAGTTCACAGGCGCCGCGTTCTGATTTTCGGCACCGCTAGGAGCGGAGACGGTAATCGTCACGGTGGCATCCGAGGTCAAACCAAGGGCGTCGGTCACGGTGTAGGTGAAGTTCACCACTTCCGGTTCCGCCAGGTCTTCAAAGTTGCCATTCGGATCGAAGGTCATGCTGCCATCGGCATTCAGCGTCAGCAGAGCACCTGATTCGAGTTCGATTGGCGTACCGACGTTGGCAGCGTCACCGTTGACGGCCGAGACCGAGAGGACGTCGCCGTTGTCTGCATCGGTGTCGTTCATCAGAACGCCCGAGACAGTCAGCGTCAGGGCCGTGTCGGACTGGGTAGCGAAGGCATCGTCACCCGCGACAGGAGCGTCGTTCACACCAGTGACGGTGATCTCGACATCGGACGAAACCGAAGCACCTGAGCTATCGGTCGCGGTGTACGAAACCGTTTCGACCGCGGTTTCCCCTTCGGCCAGACCAGCGTACTGATCGGCTGGATCGAAGCTGAGGCTACCGTCGGCGTTGATCACAACGATCGCACCCGAATCGAATTCGATGACGTTACCGACATTTGCGGCATCGCCGTTCACTTCGGTCACCGTCAGGGCATCGCCACTGTCGTTGGTCAGCACACCGCTCGCATCCACGTCCAATGGCGTGTTCGCGTCGGTACCGAAGCTATCGGCCTCCGCCGTAGGGCCCAACACAACTTCGTTCACCGTCAGGACGAACGTTTCGACCGTGGCCTCTTCGCCATCGCTTACGCTGATGGTGATGGTAGCCGAACCGGTTGCCCCTGCCAGAGGCGTGACCACCAGGGTCTTTTCGGCACCGTCGCCAGTCAGAATGATGCCAGTCGGATCGACCAATTCAGCATTGTCCGATTCGACACTGACGACCAGTTCTTCCACAGCCGTTTCAGCATCACCAATGGTGAAGACGAGCGGGTCGGTGGCGGTGTCTTGATCAATGGTTTGATCTTCGACCGAGGTCACGGTGGGAACGGTGTTTTCGGCACCGACTTCACTTACGGTCAGCACGAAGGTTTCGACCGAAGTCTCTTCACCATCGCTCACGCTGATCGTGATCGTGGCCGAACCAGTCGCACCTGCCAGCGGCGTGACGATCAAGGTCTTATCAGCACCTTCACCGGTCACGATGATCCCAGCTGGATCGACCAGTTCCGCGTTGTCCGACTCGACAGAGACCGTCAATTCTTCGGCAGCCGTTTCGGCATCACCGATGGTGAAAAGCAGCGGATCGGTGGCGGTGTCCTGATCAATCGCTTGATCGTCGACCGAGCTGATGGTTGGAGCGGTGTTGCCAACGCCCACTTCATTCACGGTCAGAACAAAGGTTTCGACCGAGGTTTCTTCACCGTCGCTTACGCTGATGGTGATGGTAGCCGAACCGGTTGCCCCTGCCAGAGGCGTGACGACCAAGGTCTTTTCAGCGCCGTCGCCAGTCAGAATGATGCCGGTGGGATCGACCAATTCGGTATTGTCCGATTCGACGCTGACAACTAGTTCTTCGACAGCCGTTTCGGCATCACCGATGGTGAAGACGAGTGGATCGGTAACGGTGTCCTGATCGATCGCCTGGTCTTCGACCGAAGTGACCGTTGGAGCGGTGTTACCGACACCGACTTCGTTAACGGTCAGAACGAAGGTTTCGACTGAGGTCTCTTCGCCATCGCTCACGCTGATGGTGATGGTAGCCGAACCGGTTGCCCCTGCCAAAGGCGTGACCACCAGGGTCTTATCGGCACCATCGCCAGTCAGAATGATGCCAGTCGGATCGACCAGGGCGGCATTGTCCGACTCGACACTGACGACCAACTCTTCAGCGGCCGTTTCAGCATCGCTAACGGTGAAGGCCAACGCATCGGTCGCCGAATCTTGATCGATCGTTTGATCGTCGATCGTCGTGATCACGGGTGGCGTGTTTTCAGCGACCACTTCCGAAACGGTCAACACGAACGTTTCGATCGTTGTTTCTTCGCCGTCACTCACGCTGATCGTGATCGTGGCCGAACCGGTCGCACCCGCCAGAGGCGTGACGACCAATTCGCGATCGGCACCTTCGCCGGTAATCACCATGCTGGCCGCGTCGACCAGGTCGGCGTTGTCCGACTCAACCGAAACAGTCAGTTCTTCGGCAGCAGTTTCTGCGTCACCGATGGTGAATGCCATCGGATCGGTAGCCGTGTCCTGATCGATCGACTGGTCTTCCAGCGGCGAGATGGTAGGAGCCGTGTTGGCAGCTTCCGAAATGGTCAGCACGAACGCCTGAGCATCGGCCAGGCCATATTGATCGACAGCCAGAACGCGAATGATGTACTCACCCGCTTCGACTTCCGCACCTGGGGCGATCGAAAGCGTGGCTTCGCGACTGCCTGGTTCCTGGGTCAGCGTGACATAGTCAGGCGTTTCGACATCGAGCAACAGGAACAGTTCGTCCCCTTCATTCGGGTCGGTGGCGGTGATAATGAATTCATCACTCTGGCCTGCTTCCACTGCCTGGTCGGCGATTGGCAACAGGTCTGGAGGATGATTCACCGCGATGGTGCTGGTCGCAACCGCACTTTCATATTCGCCGTCGCTTACCGAGATCTCAACCAACCGCGAGGCTGGATCCGCGTCCAGATTCGTGTTGTTGTAGGTCAGCGACTTCAGGGCGTTGGCGTAGTTTTCAGCAGTATCTTCGCCGGAGAGGATGATCGAGCCATCCGCGTATTCGACGGTGATATTGGTGCCTTCCACGTTGATCGAAAGCGACTCGGCTTCACCATCCATCGGATTGGTGAGCGTCACCTTGGCCGACTGAATCATGTCGTCGTTTTCGTCTGAGACCGTCAGATCGCTATCGACAACACTGACCGGGCCGTGACCAACCTGGAAGACGGCATCGTAATCGATTCCTTCCTGGTCTTCGCCATTGAGGTCGACAACCGGTCGGCCAACACGAACGTCGATTAGCAGCTCTTCGACGTCGGCACTGGACGGCTGGCCGTTTTCAACGGCAATGATTTTAACACTGTACAGACCTTCCTGCTCGGCAGTTGGGGTCCACTGGAAATCGCCTGAGAAAGTCATCGACATCCCTTCAGGCCGCTCGTCTCCATCAGGATCGAGCTGATACATGACCATCCTTGGCCCATCTTCCCCTTCCGTAACCGTTGCGCCCAGCTCGCTGAGATTGAAGCTCAGTGTTTCGCCTGCGAATACGGTTTGCGTGGGGACCGCTGACAAATCCAAGTCCAGCGGAGTTCCACTCAACATGCTGCGATCTTCCAATTGTTCCCCGAGAGAAGACTTGAACTTGGGGCGTTTGAATCGCATTGAGAATCTCCGTTTAATCAGATGGGCAATCGTGAGCCACGCTCCCTTGCGCAGCTGGTTCGAGTGGCATTGTGCGTTCGACTTGAGAAAGTTCCACGGTGCGAAAAGTTTTTTGGGAACTTACTTCACCGATAGCGTTGTCGAAGCTGATGAAAGAATTACGCTGCGATCGTAAATGCCTGATGAATGCACCTGCTACCAATCAGAAGCCACTTCTTTCAGTGAGCGATTTCAAGTGCATCGTATTTGCCGTAAGTCCAGCGACAGCCACTATTCTTGAAGACTTCGCGAGCAGTTTATCAAGAGGTCTACATCCATTGCTCATCAACATGTGGGCACCTATCTATGCATGCAGGTAGCACCCGGAAAATCTTTAGAATTCGACTCAAGTTATTGTCGCCAGTCCAAACTGTCCAACGATAGCAGCCCACTGACTGGCAAGGGGGACCTACTTCGCTCGTGGGAGAATCACGCCCGAAACCGACTTTTACCGGCGAATCTTGGCGGAGAACGTGCCGCAGAAGAACGTTTAAACGACCGATTGAGCTGGTAGAAATCGCGACAACATGTCTCCTCTCGGCGGCGAAACGCAATCTTCATTGGTCGCAGCAGCAGAGGAACCGCGCAACCCGGGGAGTGGGACGCTGACACCTTGGAAGGCAGATCGGTCGAGTGAAATCGTCGACCTCTTTATTGCTTCTCTTTCAGCACACCACCGATGACATCGCGATCGAAGTAGTTGATGCTCATGCCAGCATCGACAGCGATGTTCTGGGCCTGAATGCCGCTAGAACGTGGACTCAACAGAAAGACCGCCACGTCGGCTGCTTCTTGCGTGGTGAGTGCCGCCTTGCGAGGAATAACCTGTTCGGCATACAGGTAGGCATCGACATAGCCAGGAATCCCAGCCGAGGCCGACGTCTTCAATAAGCTCGGACCGACCGCATTGAAGCGGACGCGTGAGAAGTTGCTGAAGCTCTTTGTCAGAAACGCCAACGAAGAATCGAGGGCCGCTTTGATCGGCGCCATAAAACCGTAATTCTCGCTGGCCATCCGCGTGGTCGAGATCGAAATGGTAACCACCGATGCGTCGGGATCGAACATGTCTTTCAACGCATTGGAAAGCTTCACCAGCGAGAAACAAGAGATATCGACCGCTTGCAGAAACTGGGCCTTGGTCGTTTCGTGAAACGGCTTCATCCCTTCGGAGTAGTCGGCGAATGCAATCGAATGCACCAGGCCATGAATCGTTTGCCCGGTTGCCGTCAGTTCGTCACGCAGGCGATCGATCTGATCTTGATGCTCGACATCGCAAACCAATACCTGGCGATCGGCCAGCAGCTTGGCGGTCGATTCTTTACGGGCTTCGCTACGAACGACATAAATAACCGTCGCCCCAGCTTCTTCCAATGTCTTCGCGATATGCCAGGCAACGCTCTTACGATTAGCGACCCCAGTGACGACGACGTTCTTGCCCGCCAGCTTCAGAAAATCAGACACGTTTACGACTCTTCCATCTGGGCAACGGTGCAAGCGAAATCGAACCGCATGGCTAGTTTGCCACCGACGGTTACCTTGCCGGTCATGAAGAAGGCGTCCGCCATGCGTTCATTCAACTTGACGGTCATCTCGATGAGGTCGCCGGGACGCACCATCTTTTTGAACTTCACGTCGTTCAGCCGCGTAGCAACGGGAACTCCACCACCTTCGGTCACAAATTTGGACAACAAGATGGCGCCTGCCTGCATCGTCGCTTCACACAGAATCACCCCGGGAACCAGCGGATAGTCCGGGTAATGGCCCTGAAAGAAGTACTCTTCCGGCGTGAAGGTTTTACGACAGATGATTTGATCTTCGGTCTGCTCGACCACTTCGTCGACCAGCAGCATAGGACCGCGATGCGGAATCGCGTCTTCGATGATAACCTTCGTCATGGATGCTAATTCCGTTAGTTGGTGCTGTCGGCGAGTTGCGAATTGGTGGACGCCTTCATGACGTACGAATCGACATCGTTCGCCACGATCACCCCGTAGTTAATAGCCCCCAGCCAGCCCGACATAATGATGCCAACGCTACCGGCGTGGTACAGACCTGGGATCTGTTCCGGCAAGGCCCGGCTGACTGCCAGGCCCTCGAACTTCGTTCCGAAGCTGGAGCCAAGCTGATGCTTGGTGTATCGCTGGAAGGTCTTCGGCGTCGAGACTTCGACATGGTCGACACGTTCACGCACGTTGGGCACGTACTTCTCGAGTGCGTCGAGCGTCGTTTCTGCCAGGTCGTCTTTGCTGACCTTGTATTCGTCTTCCGACAGATTCGCCCAATCTTCCCAACGAGCGTTCGTGCTGGAAACGACCAGCGAACGTGGCCGGCCATCGGGACGGGTACGTGGGTAATAGAACGAATAGGTACGGCTGGTGATGTCTCGACTGAGCAGCAGATCGGTACGGAACGCAGGTGCCGTGCTGCTGAAGAGCAGGTCGCCCGTTTCTTCCGGAATTTGTTCGTCCGGCTTCATGGCGATGTAGACCTGCGTGCTGGAATTGTTCAGCCGCACTTCCTTGGCGTCTTCGATGAACTTCTTATCGAAGTGTTCTTCGCCGATCAGGTTGAAGATCGTCAGCTTCAGGTTCGAGTTCGACACGATCGCCTTGCAGCGGATCTCTTTGCCGTTAACCGTGACGCTTTTGACCTTGCCGTTTTCCAGGTTGATTTTCTGCACGTCGGCGTTGATACGGACATCGACGCCCGACTTCTTCAGGTCCTCGTGCATCAACTGGATCAGGCGGTCGGTTCCCCCTTCAAACGTGAACACACCTTTGCTCATGAAGTTCGAGAACACGATGCCATAGCTGATCGCCGGATCTTCCAGCGTCGAACCGTTGGCGTAAGTGATCGGTTCCATCAACAGTCGGACCACGTCTTCGCGACCTGGGAAGAACTTCTCGAACAGTTCCTTGGTGGTCGTGCCCTGATCGTCGTAGAAGTTCATTCCACGAGCCGTATCGAAGAACGCCTTGACGGTTTCTTCCGGCACGTTGAACTGCGAGATCAGCAGCTTGCTGAAGTCTTCGCGGTTGAACGTCGTCGACAGCGAGAACATAGGGTTGTCGAAGCGAATGTTCTTCAACTGAACGATCGAATCGGCGATCTCGCGCGTCCAATAACGACGACAGCTTTTGATCATGCCGATCGGGAAACCATGCAGCGAGATGTCGAAGATGTGACCGCCTGGGCGTTTGAACCAGGTCGCCATGCCACCCAGCTTGTAGTGTTGTTCGCATAGCAGCACTTTGCGTCCCTGGCGAGCAAGCGTGTTGGCAGAGGTCAAACCTGCCAGGCCGCTGCCGATCACTACAACGTCGTATTCGTCCAGAGTGTCTTTAAGAAAGTCTTTCGCCATGATTTACCTGTTTTCCAAACGCTTCCTGTCTCGTCGCCGCTTGGGCAGGGTTGCCCACGAACGAGGAGGCCCGTGAAACCGAGATCGGCGACCTTACGCGTCAAATCGCGAGTCACTGCGTTAGCCTGCTTCCCGCAAGCAATAACGATTGGCCACAGACACTCCACTCATGATCGAGCCGATGATGCCGACGTAACCTTGATCGGTTCCACAAATATAAAGGTTCTCGAGGTGCGTGGTGCCATCGAGATGTTTTTCCGGGGCGCCATAAACGGCCCCGTTTTTGTGCCAAGTGTATCGATGAATCGTTTTCGGCGTGAACATATCCACCGCCACGACATGCCGCCGAAATTCCGGGATGAATCGGACGACGCTGTCGCTGATCAGATCGTACCAACGATTCTTTTCGAAGCGGTACCGCTCTTCCGGCATCGTGGCCCAACGTTCGTAATTCGCCAAGGCGGTCACGCGAAGGTAGCCTTCGTCGAGATTCGCTCCGTCTTGATAATCGAAATTATTGGGCGAACAGATCACGCCGGTACGGACGTCGCACAGATCGTCTTCCGGCTTTTCCCAGTGGAACGTGTTGGAGTCGTTGAAGAATACGATCGTCGAATCGTATCCAACTTCGACCGGTTGCTTCTTAATGACCGAGATCGTTTCGACAAAGCTCAACCGACCGGGCTCGCTCGGCGGTGGTTGGATACCTTCCTCGCACATCCGCATCGTTTCCCACCAACCGGCGGACGAAACCACTTTGCGGCCGAGTAGTTCGGTCCCGTCGTCCAGCTTCACGCCGACGCAGTTGCCATCTTCGATCTTCAGGGCAGAAACGCCCGTGCGAAGTTTCAACTCGCCGCCTAGTTCACGAAACTTCTTCACCAGGTTCTTTAGCAGCAGCCGCACACCTTTCAGCGGTCGGGCGAACCCTTCCATGTAGATGCTGCGGAACATGATGCAGAACTGTCCCCAGTCCATGTCCCGTTCGCGGGCATTGCCGTACCACATCAGCGGGCAAAGCAGCATTTCGACCAGCATTGGATCGGTGATGATTTCAGAGAGCCGCGTCCGTGCCGAGCCGGCGTAGTTTTCCGCGGTGATGTCGTCGTAGTCGATGATCTGTCCGCGGAGCCGATCGAAGTTGTCGGCTTGCTTCGGAAAGCGTTGGGCGATTTCGCTGCGAAGAAGTTCAATGTCGTTATCAAACTTCAGCTCGACGCCGGGGAACATCACCTTCGAGCCCAGTTGAGGGCAAAGCGCGAATTCGTCCCATTTGAAGCGAAGTTGGCGCAGAAGACGCCCGAGCGGCCCCTTCTTCTCGCCTTTCTGCGTGAAGTTGGTCACCGCGTGCAGGCCGACATCGAAGTCGCGGCCTGCCATGCGATAGAACGAGTTCAAACCACCAATGGTGTTATGTCGTTCCAGAATGCAGACGTTCTGACCGAAATAGGCCAGGCGAATGCCAGCCGCGAGCCCGGACATGCCTGCGCCGATAATGATCGTATCGTACATCGTGACGATGGAGCTCCGACGCTCGTAGGTTATGAGGAGTGGATCGAAGCGGAACGCAACGCACCGTAATTGGCTTCCATCGTCATGCCAAGGCGCGAAACGCATTGGTTTCACACCCTACGGATTTGCGTGGGACCTGCCTCTTGCGAGTTACAGGTCTTTCATCTTCGGCTCGAGATAGCTGACCGTGCTGGCCATCGAAGCGAGCTCTGGATATTCTTCTTCCGGAATCTGCACTCGGTGACGCTTGCGGAGTTCCATGACGATGTCGAGGAAGTCCATGCTGTCGAGTTCGAGCTGGTCGCGGAAGGGCTTGTCATCATCGATATCCGTGATGTCGTCATCCGGAGCGATGTCCCGCAAAATGTCCAAAATTTCTTCCCGGATTTCCGCTGGCGTCATCCCGATCTGGCTCCTTCAAGCGTCTATTACAGCTTTTTGATGATTACTACAGAGTTGATTCCCAGCATCCCGAACGAGTTGTTCAGAATGGTCTGGACTTTGCCAAGTTCTCGCGGCTGATTCAAAACCAACCCGTCGATGGCACACGCTGGATCGAGGTCGTCCACGTTAATCGTGGCATGACAAACTCCATCCTGAAAGGCTGGCAGGTTTCCAGAGAGCTCGAGAGCCCCGGCTGCCCCCATGGCGTGCCCAATGAAACTTTTTGTGTTGTTGATAAACGTGGTTTCGCTCTTGCCGAACACGTCGCGAATCGCCGTGCATTCCTGCTGGTCGCCCAGGGTCGTGCCGGTGGCATGCGTGCTGACAATGTCGATGTCGGTGGCATTCATCCCGGCACGCTTCAAGGCCAGGTTCATGCACTGAACTTGTCGTTCAGGGTTGGGCAGCACGAAGTCGGTCGCGTCGGTGTTCATGGCATAGCCTGCCAATTCGCCGTAAATCTTCGCACCGCGTTTTTTCGCATCCGATAACCGCTCGAGCGTATAAATACAGCCACCTTCCGAAACGACGATGCCGTTTCGCTGGGTATCGAACGGACGCGAGGCCTTCGTCGGATCGGTATGCACGGCCAGAGCACCTTGGCTCTTGAAACCGGCGAAGATCCCAAAGGTATGGACGCTTTCCGAAACACCACCTGCCAAAGCCAGATCGCATTCGCCCAAGCGAAGCATCTGAGCCCCTTGAATCAGACCGGCATTTCCGGCGGCACAAGCAGCACCGATGGTGTAGTGTGGCCCCACAATGCCCATCGTCAGGCAGATCTCGCCGGCGGGATTGTTGGCCACGGTTCGTGGATTGTGATGGTGCGACCAGAACGAGGTGTCGTAGTCGTAACCCTTCAGGTTATAGACTTCGTTCTCGGTCTCGACATTGCCATGTTCGGTAACGCCAACATAGACGCCGACCATGCTCTTGTCGATGTTTTCCCATTCCAGGCCGCTATCGGCGATCGCTTCGCCAGCACAGTAAATACCAATGCTGCCAGCACGGGTACCGCGACGGATGTCGCGCTTCTTCTGGTAGCGGGTCGCTTCGTAATCGCAGATACCGGCGAGCGTTTCGCCAATGTATCGGATCTCGTAGTCAGACACACCGCTTTTGCCTGCGAGCAACGCCTCACGATACTCAGCGTACGAATTGCCATTCGGGGCGGTCAGACCGACGCCCGTGATGACGATGCGCTGTGAATCGGGTAGTTGTTCGGCAGTGGCAACCATTTGCCCATCCTCGGCAATTTAACGGAAACCGTTCAAGCTACCGATTCCCAGGAACCTTGACAAGTCACCTGCGAGAAGCCAAGTCGTCCGCCAGGCGTCGCATTCCCTCTTCCGTCGAGATTTTGGGAGAGTATCCCAAGTCGTGTCGTGCTGCGGAGATATCGAAATAATGATGCGTTGCCAGCTGTCGGGCGAGGAACCGCGTCATGCGTGGCTCTTCGTTCATTCGTCCCACCATTTTGTAGGCGGTTTCCATCATGGCACCGGCATAATACGCAACGTTTGCCGAAACGCGTTTTCGGATCGGGGGAAGGCCCTCCAGGGCCAGGATGTCGTTTATCCAATCCCAGAGGCGAACCGGAGCACCTTGAGTGATAAAGTAAGCCTTGCCGCCGACCTTCTCTGGAGACTCGAGAAGTGCCCCAGCCGCCTGAATATGAGCCGACGCCGCGTTTTCGACATAAACCATGTCGACGAGATTCTTTCCGTCGCCTACAACCCGCAGCTTACCTGTTTTCGCGCGAGCGATAAGCCGTGGAATCAAGTGCTGGTCGCGAGGTCCCCAGATGAGGTGTGGCCGTAACGCACATGTGAGCAGCGTGCCTGGCCGATTCGCCGCCAGGACGGACTGTTCCGCGATTGACTTGGAGTGCGGATAATGAGCGAGCCATGTTTCAGGATAAGGAGCCTTCTCATCAACTCCCTTTTGGTCGGTCCCGTCGAAGGTCACGCTCGGGCTACTGCAGTAGACCAGTCGCTCAACATTCCAGGCCTTGCAAGCGGCGATGATGTTGTCGGTGCCTTCGACATTGATGCCGTAGTAATCGGACCAGAGGCCCCAGATGCCGGCGATCGCCGCCACGTGATAAACCACGTCGCAGCCCTTCACTCCCTTTTCGACAGCCGATGCGTCACGCAGGTCTCCCTGGATGCATTCAACGCCGAGACGCTCGAGATCAGGATAGCGTTGCCGCCCCAAGACACGGACCGATTCGCCATGCTGCAGTAGCTGCTCGACGAGATATCGGCCAAGGAAACCACCTCCGCCAGTGACTAGGACGCTCAAATCGGATTCCCCTGATACCGTCTTGGATTAGAGGCCTTGAATCATCGACTTGGGAATCTGGAATCGGTACGAGCCGCTCAGGCCGACCGCTTCGCCAGGCAGATCGAGGTACAGATTCTGAACCTTGTTCGGATCGAAGTCCTCAGGCACGTCGAAGACGATGCAATCGGTTCCTTCGTCCAGCGGATCGAACGTCTTGCTCGGCGTCCACCATTTCAGATCCTTCAAGTCGTCAAACTTGAGGGGATAGTACACGTTCTTATCGTCATCCGAAAGCTGTGCCGTTCGGATTGCCCCACCCTTGGTGGTAAATTCGTTGCCATACCAGCTCTTGAAGTCGAACGTCTTGTTCGAGCGATTGGCCGTTTCCAGATAGATATTCACGAACGGACGGGACGACGTTACCAGTTCGCCTTGCTCGTCACGCCCGCGGACTTCACCCCAGTCGACGTGATTGACTTTGACCTTGAAGCCTTCCATGGTGGCCGAGTTCTTCGCCGGGATCCATTTGATGTGGATCTCACCCTTCTCGGCAGCTTCCATCACCTCTTGAATCTGATTGCCGCTGTTGGCCACGCCGTCTGCTTCGTAAGGCGTTTCATTGACGACTTCATCGCCACCGGTACTGATCACACCGACCGAGACCAGCACGACAAACAACACCACTGCCAGAAAGATCGGCAGCACAAACATGTACCCGATCTTCACAATCAGGTCCCAAGGAATTTCCTTGGTGGCCTCTTCTTCCCCTTCGGCTCCTTCTTCAGCGGTCGGCTGTTGATTGGGATCGGCGGCCTTCTTTTTGGATGGCTTCACGCCCGGTGCCTTCGGCGTAATTACGGGCGGTCCGACTTGAGGTGCTGCCTGAGGGACGACGAACACCCCCTGACAAGTAGGGCATTTGACCTGAGTTCCGGCCGGACTGTTAACACTGAGCACGGTCGAACAATGAGGGCACTTGAGATGCATCGCAGGGAATTGCCTTGAAGGTGAGACGATGAGGGCAAACGTCAGTTTACCGGGGCAGGACCGAGTCGAGCCGATCTTCGGCCCATAGGGTTAGTTTTTCCCGGAAAATCTTCGAGTTATGACGAACGTCGACCGGGAAATTCGGGTGCAGCAGGAAATGCTCTATTCGCTGCGTCAGCTGGCTTTTATTGCCGATCTCTCGCAGTTCGTCCAGCAGAGTGTCAATCTCTTCCGGCGTGTCAGGGTACATCCTAGGCCACGGTTGCACGATCACCACGGGGACCTGTTGGCCTAGTTCGCCAATCCCGACCAACGCACTCCGAAAGATCTTTTCGTGCGTGTTGAAGATTGCTTCGACCGGGATCGTATACATCGCCCCCTCTGCCGTTTGCAGACGATGCGATTTCCGACCACAGAACCAGAATCGGTCCTGCTCGTCGAGATAGCCAACATCTCCCATGCGATGCCAGACCGCGTCGCCATCGTAGATCTTCGAGCGACGTGTCGCCTCTTCACTGGTGGCGTAGCGCCGCGTGATCACCGGACCATGCACGATCAGTTCGCCAATTTCACCACGCGGTAGCGGCTGTACTTGATCGACCGATTCGATTGCCTCGTCCGTGATCGCGATCACTTGCCAGTCGATGCTGTTGAAGCGTGTGCCGACGCAAGTCCCGCCTCCTTCGCTCGACTTCGCCGAGGTTTCTTCCAACACCTCGGTCGCGGAAATCGAAGCCACCGGCAACGCTTCGGTCGCACCGTATGGCGTGTACATCTCCGCATTGGGTGCCGCTTTTTTCATCCGCTTCAAAACGTGCGGCGGCACCGGAGCCCCAGCCGACAGAACCCGCTTCAGCGAAGGCATCCATAACCCTTCGCGTTCGCAGAACTGCCCCACCGAGTTCCAGACCGCCGGCGAAGCGAACGACTGCGTAGCGTTCCAGTCGTCGACCGCTTCCAAAATATTGCGAGGATCGACGGTTGCTGGCCGGCTGAAATCCATTTCCGGAATGACCGAGGTCACTCCCATCGCACTGTTAAACAAGCCAAACAGCGGGAAGCCTTGCACATCGACATCGCCGGGCTGAATGTCGTACCGCTGCTGAATGAATTGCACCTGGCGGCGGAAGCCTTCGTGGCGGAACTCGACACCTTTTGGCGGACCGGTACTGCCCGAGGTGAAGATGATCGCGGCTTGATCGTCCGCTTCCGCGGCAAACGGCTGGAAGTCGCCGACATCGGTTTGGCGAAGTTCGTCGACGGTGGGGCCTCCCCAAAACCAGCGACGTCCGGCGGTGACGTTCCACTTGGAATCGCGATAGCGTCGACCACACAGTTTACGGATCGCATGCACGATCGGAATCGCAACAAAGCCCTGTGGTTTGACCTGATCGAGACAGGAAAGCACATTCTTCTTGCCCATACCTGGGTCGATGAGAATGCTGACGGCGCCGACCTTATACAACGCGAACACCAGCGAGACGAAATCGATTCCTGGCCGGACCATCAAGGCCATCCGCGTCCCTGGCGTGACTCCCATCTTCGCCAGGCCAGCTGCAATGACGGTGCTGTCTTTCGCGAGATCGGCGAACGTGATCGTGTCGTACTTTCTCTTACCCGATGCGTCTCGTTTCCCGGCGACAGCGATGGCGATACCATCGGGCTGTTTCGTGGCAACTTCATCCAGAAGTAGTCCCACGTTGAAGATCGTGTCGGCCGCGTTGGCTTCGAGCATTTAGATTCTTCCTACGACAAAGCGAATAAGCTCGGCAGCGATGTCGACGTCGCATGCCGCCGACAAGCCTTTCCATCCTGGAACAGCGTTGGCTTCGAGTAAATACCAGCCCCCTTCCCCGTCCGGCAGGAAGTCGAGGCCCGCGATCACCAATCCCAATGCTTCGACGGCACGGCGTGCCTGATCGGCGATCTCTGGCGGGATCGGCTCTGGCGTGGCGGTCGCTCCGTGACTGAGATTCGTCCGCCAATCGTCCTGGCTCGATCGCCGCATACCCCACATCTGATTTTCGAGCACCAAGACTCGCAGATCATAGCCGGGATGGGAAATGAATTTCTGTAGGTAGATCACCTGCCCCAGTTGCTGGAGCGTCTTGAACACGCGATGTGCAAGATCAGCACTTTCGACCCGCATGATCCCCCGCCCTTCGCCGCCGAAGATTGGTTTGACCACCACCGAAGGCCCAAGCATCTCGTACGACTGCATCGCTTCCTGCCAGGTCTGACAGACGTGCGTCTCGGGCACGCGAAAGCCTGCCTCGGCAAGGATCGACAGCGTAAGATACTTGTCGATCGCCATTTCCATCGAGCGCGGAGGGTTGACCACCAGCACGCCCTGACGCTGCAGGGCCGCCAAGGCATCCATCCGGAAGACCACTTGTTCCAGCGAACCAGGCGGCATCGTGCGTACGATCACCGCATCGAACTGGCCAGAGATCTTCACGCCGGCGTCGATGCACTCCGATCCGCCGATCTGGCTACGAAGTGCTCCGAAATCGAGGCGTTCGACTTCGGCCAAGCCGGCTGCAGCTCGCTGCAAATCACGGAAGTACCAGCTATCTTCGTTGGCCAACACGCCGATGCGTGGCAGTCGGGAAATCGAACTCACGGCGACACTTCCTGGCCAAACGATCGTGCCAGCACGGCTTCATCATGTTGTCCGAAGATCGTCGCTTTACCATCGATCAGGCTGAACAGGCAGACCTCGGCAGGGCTGAACAAGAGCGGATCGATCTGATAGAAGTCGAACTTCGCGTCGCGCAAGATCTGCTCGAACGGCTGGCCATGCATTGCGGACGAACTGCTGGGAAGCTGCTCGCCGTAGGTCCGCAGGTTCTCGGAAGTTTCGTGAACCCAGAGGGTGACCGTTCCCCCATACAGAATCGCGTCATTGGTTCGCCCTATTCCCACGACGTCGTCAGCAGCGACGGGAGGCAGCGGAGCCGAGCCGTAGCCGCTGGCGATCTTCGAGAGATCGAACTTCAGCTCGTGCAGCTTATGCAGGCAGGTCTCGACACTCCGGGCAACCACTTGGACGTGACCTGCCAGGCTGGCCGTGCGAGCCGCCAGCAAGACCAGGTTCTGGGGCTCGATCTGGCAATCAGCCGCGATTTTCTGACAAACTTCATCGCCGGGAAGCTGCGACGTTTCCAGCACACCGACGGCAACCGGGTAGTCGTCAACCAGGTTCATCGCTTGAATCACTGGCTCTTTGGCCGCTTTGACACGCATCGGGCCCGAGCCCATTCCAAAGAAGTCGCCCGCTTTGATCTGCCAGCCAGCATACTGTGAAGCAATGCAAGCCAGTTCCGGACGATCGGTGGCGACGTTTACTTGCAGTCGTGTGCCAGGCCCAGTGGTGGGTGTGAAGTCGACTTTTCCCAGCCCTGCCAGGCAGATCTCGGCCAGCAGGCGGCCAGCTTCCAAGCCGCCAAGTCCGGACGAAACGCCCAGATCCAGGACTTTCGCCCCGCAAGCGACCTGAATCAGTTGAGCCCCAACTTCGGCGGGGGCATCGATGATCGGCTGTACCAAGGCATGGGCCCGTTGGTTCAATTCCAAGATGGTCTCCTCTGCGTGCGAATGCGTCGTTCGTCCCGTGATTCCCCATCTTCTATCTCTTTCCTGTCTGCTGCAACGAGGCGTCTGGGGGACGGGGGGAGCGCTATTGACGCTTTTTGCCGGGTTCTCCTATACTCAGGCGCTTGTTTGTAAGCAATTCCTATGAAACGCTTTAGTGGCAGTCTTTCCCCTATCGCGTTTCCCGTGGCAACCACTCAAATAGCGTTGAATCTGCGATGAAGTCGGAACGTCGGCACGAAATTCAAGAGAATTCCCTGGCCCACTTTCTCGAAGGAATATTCGAGTCGGCCAAGCCTCACGCCAACATGATTGGTGGCGTGATCCTCGCTCTTTTGCTTGGCTATCTGGCCTACATCATCCTGAATCAGGAAAGCAGCACGGTCGAAGACGCCGAGTGGAGTGCCGTTTACACGACTCTCGACCAGTCGTTCCGCGTGGGTGAAGATGACGTCAAGCGTCAGGAAATCGCCCAGGAATTCGCGACCATTTCGACCGATTACGGCGATACCCGCCCTGCTTTGTGGGCCGAGTACTTCTACGGTCAGCAGAACCTGACCCAGGCCAGCGACGTCGCTTTCAGCGATCCGCAATCGGCCGCTGCCGACATCGAACGTGCCATCACTTCGTTCCAGAAGGTTTACGATTCGAGCGATCTGCCGGTCCTGAAAGTGAAAGCTTTGTGGGGTCTGGCCGATGCTTACGAACTACAAGCTACCAAAGAATCGCTGGGCAAAGCCAAGTCGTCCTACGAAGAAATCATGGTGATCTGGCCCGACACCAACACCTCGCGTGCCGCTGAAGAACGCATCGAACGGCTGGACAACGCCGGTATCGATAGCTTCTACGCCTGGTACCGCGATCAAGACTTCGCTGCTCACGCCGCGGAAGTCGAACGTGAAAATCGTGCTCCACTGCAAGGCACAATCCCAGGTCTCGAACCAGATGGCCCTGGCGGCAACATGTTCGACAATCCAACGGGTACCACCCCAGGTGCTGCTAACCCGTTGTTCACGCCAAGCATGGACTTGAACGCCCCTGGCGATGCTCAGCCGAAGCCATCCAGCTTCACCGAAAAGGAAGAAGCTGCCACTGCCGAAAAGGCAGCCGAAGAAGCGAAGCCGGAAGGTGACAAGCCTGCCGAGCCCATGACCGAAGCTGCCGCTGAACCGGAAAAGAAGGCCGAAGAAGCCGCCAAGCCAGAAGCCGAACCAATGAAGGAAGCTGCGGCGACCGAAGAGAAACCGGCTGAAGAAGAAAAGGCCGAAGAGCCTGCCAAGGAAGAAGCTGCCAGCGACGAGTCGAACTAGGCTCTCAGGCCAGTTCTGCTGGCTGGCAAATCTCCTTAGAATACGCTCATGGCCACGATTGTTCGTGGCCATGATTTGTTTTAGCCCCAGAAATATCGAGACGGACAACCGCAACTCGAAACCCATGCGATACACGGTCGACAACGCAGATGCCGGACAACGGCTAGATCAGTTTCTGGCGAAGAAGATCCATCGAGCCAGCCGCGGCCAGGTTCGCGAAGCGATCGACGACGGACAGATCACCGTTAACGATCAAGCTCAGAAGCCGTCGTATAAGCTGCGAGCGGACGATGTGATCGATTACCCACAAATCGATGCCCGCGAAGAAGAGCAAACGCCAGAACAAGTCGATCTCGACATTCTGTACCAAGACGAGCACCTGGCCGCGATCAACAAGCCGGCCGGCATGGTTACGCACCCCGCTAAAGGGCACTGGGATGGTACGTTGACGGCGGCCTTGCTGGCGAAGTTCAGCCAACTGAGCGATATCGGCGGCACGTCGCGTCCTGGCATCGTTCATCGGCTCGACCGCGACACCAGCGGCGTGCTGGTGATTGCCAAGAACAACGAAGCCCACCAGGCCCTGACGCAGCAGTTCCACGACCGTGAAACGGAGAAGGAATACTTCGCGATCGTGACCGGCTGTCCCGATCGCGACCGCGACATGATCAACGAGCCGATCGGTCCGCACCCGCGGTATCGCGAACGGATGTCGATCGTTCGCGACGACCCAGCCGGCAAAGAAGCCCAGACGTTCTACGAGGTCGCCGAACGCTTCGACGGGTTCTCGGTCTTTAAAGTGATGCCGAAGACTGGCCGAACGCATCAGATTCGCGTTCACCTGGCGCACGTTCGCTATCCGGTTCTCTGCGATCGTGCTTACGGTAGCCGTGCTCGGATCACGCTTGGTGAAATCGCTCGCACCGAAGACGCTCAAATCGTGCTGGGTCGCACCGCCCTGCATGCTCGCCGTTTAAAGATCACCCATCCGGTGAGTGGCGAGCCGATGGAATTTGAAGCCCCGATTCCGCCCGATCTTCACTCGACGTTGGAAGTCTTGCGCAAGTTCCGCTCGCTATAGTCGCGAGGTTCTGGATACAGCAGGTCCATCATGTCGTGGGTGCCGATGGCTCGCGTGGTGTAGAACAACTCGCCCGCTCCATAGCCCGCGGTCGCTCCCAGGTAGATCGCCGCTCCCCGCACGCGGTCGAAGATGTAATCTTTCGCCGGTGGGAACTGCGTCTGGTAACAGCGAACACTCTCGAGTTTGCGATCAAGACAATCGGTGATGTCGTGGACGAAGCTTCCCGGGGCGTCAAGCTTGTGAATCGGCTCGAAGGCAATTTTGTAGTAAAGCTGCCGCCCGATCGTATGCACCGGAAGGTGGTCGAACGTTTCGTCCCACTTCGTTAGCCGCGAATAGAAGACCGCCGCGTCGGTGATCTGCATCGCCTGCCAATGATCGGGCGACGCCATCGGCGTGCGATCGCCGAAGCCGATGACCACCTTCGGACGATACTTGCGAAACTCTTTCGCCAAAGCGACGCGGGCCTCGAAGCAATCGAACAGCCGGCGATTGGGCAGATCGAGCGTGATTCGCTTCGAGACGCCCAACACCTTGGCCGCCGCGGCTGCTTCGGCCAGTCGCGTCTCTGGATCGGGCGAACCGGGTGTTGGCTCGCCGTCGGTCAGATCGATGATCGCGACCGAATGCCCTTGATCGGCCAGCTTGGCGAGCGTTCCGCCGCAGGCAATTTCGACATCGTCCGGATGGGCTCCCACGGCGATGATATCAATCTGAGGGTACTCTTTCTCGACGTCGACCATGCTTCTACTTTCTTCCTTCGGCAAGTTGCGATTTCCATTCTAAGTCTTTGGTTCTTGGCTCGTCAGGTCAATCACCGTTCGCCGTAATCCCACAAGGCATGGCGAAAAATGGCTGCTTCGTGCTACGATTCTCATGCGGGGCCCCTCGGCTGGTGTACAATGCGGCCCTGCGATCGGACTTTCAGATTTCTCATTCGCCGCCTTAAAGCAGAATGCCATGCCTGAGCCTTACGATGCTTCGTTGATTACCGAAGGGATTGTCAACGAAGAGAACATGAACCTGATCCAGGCCGTCACGCAAGACGCGGCAGAATACTTGGATCTCTCGCTCGAAGAGGAAACGCCTGACGCGATTATCGCCAAGGTGAACGAGGCGATCTGCGATATCAAACTTGACCGCGGCAATCCGTTTCCCGAAGGGGAAGATATCGAGATCTTGCTGGGCTGCCTCTGGGCTTCTCAGTTGATCAGAGCGATGGACTTCGCGTGGGTCGAAATTGACTTCAACGACGAGGCTGACACGAAAGCGATCGGGCTGGTCTCGCCAACTCGCAATATTGCGATTTACCCTTTCAGCTTCGTCCACAGTTGCTTAACCGCCGGCGTCATTTGTACGATCGCGTTGTCTTACAACATGCTCAAAGAGAACGGCGTCGAGAGCTATTACGAGCCGAAGCAATACGGCGACATGATGGCCGATGTCTATCACATCGTTCCGCCAGAAGCGTAGACGCGTCGAATCTTCTTCCAGGGGCTATTTGCCCTGAAACTTCTTCACCGCAGCCACGGTCACTTCAGGGTAGTCGGTCGCGAACGATTCGACGCCCAGTTCCAAAAGCTGCGTGTACGCTTCTTCGTTCGAGCATTCCCACGGCAGCGTTTGAAACAAGATGCCACGCTGCTTCAGTTCATCCCGAACCTCGGTCAGAAACTTCTTGGAAGGGTTGAAGGGGTCATCACTCTTCAAGTCTCCCACGCGAACGTGGATCTGTAGCTGCGTGATGCCCTCGAAGTTGCCCTTGCGAATTTCAGCCAGCTTGGCGGTGAGCTTCTCTTCGCTGCCACCATTCCAGCAAAGCGTCTGGGACTCGGGCACGCGCTGCTTCCACTGCTGAATCAACTCAGGATGCGTGGTCGTGTAGATGACCTGCGGAGCGACCTGATACTTGTGAATCAATTCGATCAAGCGAGCCTGGTCGGCGGTCTTGATATCGAGATAGAGCATTCGCTCTGGTCGACCTTGCATCGCCGCAAAGATCGACTCCAGCTTCGGCACCTTCTGCCCTTCAAACTGCTTGCCTCGGAACGATCCCACTTCCAGATCGGTGACCTGAGCCGCAGTCATGTTCTCGATCTTCTGGCTCTTCTGCGATTCGTCGGCGTTGCCAACGACTCGTTTTAGATTGCCATCGTGGAAACAAACGATCACCCCGTCCGAGGTCGTCCGCAAATCCGCTTCCGGCGTGACGCCGAGGCTCCAACTGTACTGGAAAGCCTCGAGCGTGTTCTCGGGCTGGGCGATCCCGGCTCCGCGGTGGGCTTGGATCATGAATGGCTTTTCATCCGCCATTCCGATCGAAGCGAATCCCACAACCAAAGCCAGGCTCAAACCTCGCAGGCAACCAAACATCAGCGATCGTCTCTCTCAAAAGAATCTAGCGGCCGCGATTTACTTCTTCAGCGGCTTCTTGGCACTTACCAGGAAGGTCGGGTTGGAAGCCTCGAAACGGTGGCGTTCCAGCTGATAGGTCGCGTGCGAGATGTTCACCATCGTCACCTTGGCCTGATCCATCTGCTGATCGAACAACTGATGCACGTCGGCCAGGTTTTCGATACTGCTGAGATTGCAGACGATGCGTCCGCCGGGCTTCATGCGGGCAATGGCTTGTTCGCAGATGCCTCGGACCTGACGCCCAGTTCCGCCAATGAAGACGCAGTCAGGATCAGGCAGGTCGGCCCATGCGTCGGGAGCCTTCCCCAGAATGGCCTGAACGTTGGTAACACCGAAAGCATCGATATTGGTGCGGATCAGGCCGTGATCTTCCGCATCCATTTCAATCGCGTAGATGCTTCCTTTTTCGGCGATCATGCCTGCTTCGATCGAAACGCTGCCGCTACCAGCACCGATATCCCACATGACACTCGATTCGCCCAGGTCCAGCAATGACAAAGCAATGCAGCGAACTTCCATCGGCGTCAGCAAGCCACGTTTCGGCTTCGACTGACGAAAGACATCGTCCGGGTTACCGAACTTACGCTTGCCAACCAGCGACATCGGACGATCTGGCACGTCTGGCTTGCGAACGAGAATCATCACGTTCAGCGGACCAAAAGTCTGCTCGCTAATCTCTTTCAAATCGCCCTGGGTCACGCATTCGTTGGGCGAACCGAGGTTCTCGCAGATGTAGGCATGAAAGTAATCGAGATTGTGCCCGAGCAAAGTCTTCGCGACTTCGGCTGGCGGAATCGCTTCGGTCGTGAACAAGCCAATCGCTTCCGAGATGCGCGCGGCGGCCACAACCGATTCCAGTGGTTGGTTGGCGAGATTCGCCAGGTGAGCATCGTCCCAGCTCTCCTTGATTCGAGCAAACGCCAACTGCATGCTGCTGACGTGCGGGATTACATGGAAGCGATCTTTTCCGAGCTTATCGCAAAGATACTTCGACACCCCGTAGAACAATGGGTCGCCACTGGTCAGAAGAACGACGTTGCGATCCCGGTACTTTTCCAGGGCTTCGACGATCTCGCCCAGGTCGCCGCTAACCGGCACCTTCTCGGCAGAGACTTTTTCAACGTGTCCAAGGACCTGCGGATTGCCGATGATCGCCTGAGCATCGCCCAGGATCCGTGTCGATTGGCTGGTCAGCCCCTCGAAACCGTCATCACCAATGCCAACAATATAAATTTTGGGAGACGTAGTCACCGATTGTTCCATTACCAAGCGTCTGAAGTAGAAAAGACTTGCGTCGATTTTACGAGATGCGACCATTCGTGGAAAGTTCACCCAAGGGGAACTCCCGCTGCCACCTTTGCAAGGAACCGAGATGCCGACCGTTTGCGTTACCGCTCCGCACTATCACCAACCGAAGCACGACTACTACAACATTCTGACCGGCGCGGGGTTCGAGGTACGCTTCATCGATCCGAAACAGCACGACCTAAGCGACGCCGATACACTTTTAGCCCAGTTGGACGGGGCAGAAGTCACCATGTGCAGCATGGAACCGTACACGCCAGAGGTAATGTCCCGTTCGAACCTGCGTGTTATCTGCCGTTTTGGTGTCGGATTCGATGCCATCGATGTATCAGGAGCCACAGCTGAAAACATCGTCGTCTGCCGCACGACCGGCGTGCTTCAGCATTCCGTGGCCGAGCAGACACTAGCCCTCCTTTTCGGGGTGATGCGCGACGTGGTCCGCCGTGACCGAGCCGTCCGCGAAGGAAAATGGAGTCAGCCTCCCCTTCCCCGCCTGCATGGAAAAACGATTGGCCTTTTGGGCCTCGGTTCGACCGGCCGCTGCGTTGCTGCCAAAGTTCTGGGTTTGGGAATGAAGGTCATCGCCTATTCCCCATCGGGACGCCCCTATCCCGGCGTCGAGATGGTTTCGCTTGAACGGCTCTGGCGTGATTCGGATGTGCTGAGCATCCATGCCCCGCTGATCCCTGAGACGCGTCATATCGTGAACGCTGAAACGTTGGCGAAAATGAAACCAGGTTCCGTGCTGATCAACACCGGTCGTGGTGGTCATGTCGACGAAGTTGCCCTGGTCGAGGCCCTCAAATCAGGCCATTTGCTGGGTGCCGGGCTCGATGTCTTTCAGGAAGAACCAACGCCGGTTGATAACCCGCTGTTGAATCTCGACAACGTCGTGACCGCGCCGCACATTGCTGGGGGCGATCACGAAGCTCTCTACGATATCCCTGTGCTGGCCGCACAGAATATTGTCGATCTGTACGAAGGGCGCTGGCCGGCCGAGAATATCGTCAATCCCGAGGTACGGCCAACCTGGAAGTGGTAAATCGCCGTTTCAGCGTCTGACCTTTTCGCGCAAACGGGATAAATTCGCCGAGAATCGTGGGCGAATTCCACTCCGTGGCCAATTCCAGGGTGTAGGCTCCATGGAAACGACCCTTCAATTGCCCGGCCATCCCGAGGAAAAGCAATGACAACCATCCATTACATGCATGTTATCTTGTCGGCGATCATGATGATCGTACTGACGACCCCCACGATCTTCGCTTGCTCGCGGATCTTGTGGAATGACAACGGCGTGGGTGTCTTCAGCTCGCGCACGATGGACTGGCCCGAATCGACCGAGCCAACCATCCTGGTCTTTCCGAGTGGCATCGAGCGCGACGGCGGCAAACTAGCGGGCATGGACGTTTTTAAAGAGAACGCAGCTAAGTGGACCTCGAAATACGGCAGCCTCATCACCAGTGTCTATGGCATTGGCACCATCGATGGCATGAACGAAAAAGGGCTAGGCGTTCATGGGCTGTACCTCACCGCGACCGACTACGGCAAACGTGATGCCTCGAAGCCAGGCGTGCACGCAGGCCTGTGGGCTCAGTACATTCTGGACAATGCCCAGAACGTCGAAGAAGCGTTGGCGCTGAACGAACAAATCCAAGTCATCATGGTCGAGGCTCACGGTCGCGAAGCTTCCATTCACCTGGCCTTGGAAGATGCCAGCGGCGACTCGGCCATCATCGAATACATCGATGGCAAGACGGTTGTGCACCATGGCCGTCAGTACCAGGTCATGACCAATGACCCAACCTACGACCAGCAGCTCGAGATGTTGTCGAAGCTCGACTTCTCGAAGCCTAGCAGCGACTTGCCTTTGCCTGGCAACGTGAACCCACGCGACCGTTTCCAGCGTGCTTCGTACTACGTGAAGCTGTTGCCGAAGCCGAAAGATAGCGTCGAAGCGGTGGCCGACGTGATGGCGATTGCCCGGAACGTTTCGGTTCCGTTTGGTGCCCCTTACAAGAGTTTCGGTGTCTACAATACCGAGTATCGCACGGTGATGGACCTGACCAACCAACGTTACTTCTTCGAACTGACCACCAGCCCGAACGTGCTTTGGTTTGACGTGAAGGCCCTCGACTTCTCGCCGGGTGCTGCGGTCCTGCAGCTGGATCCTTACAAGAACAAATTGGCCATCAGCGGTAACGCGACCGATGCCTTCGAGAAGCTTGAGAAGGCTCCGTTTTAAGAACGCTTGATTGGATTAACCACCAAGAAACGAAAGCGGCCCTCGCAGATTTGCGAAGGCCGCTTTTTTCGTGTGTTTGTCGGTCGCGTACAGGACTAGGCCTGGAACGATTGACCACAACCGCAGCTTCGGGTCGCCTTTGGATTGTTGAACGAGAATCCGCGGCGATCGATACCATCGTAGAAGTCGACCGTAGTGCCATCCAGGTAGAGGGCATGCTTCTTGTCGACCACAACTTCCACGCCGTGGAAATCGTACTTGGTGTCTTTGTCCGTGTCGAAGTCCTGCGTCAGCGTCAAGCTGTACGAGAAACCGCTGCAACCGCCGGCGGTGATGCCGATACGCAGCTTGGTGTCGTTTTCGTGCTTCTGGTCTTCCAGGATTCGCTTGACTTCGTCGGCCGCTTTTTCGGTGATGACGACTGCCATGTTTTGAGTACTCCAGACGTTATTAACGCAAACTTGTATGTGTTTATTATTATCGATGCCTTGATCCGGGAAAAGGGTGCAAAAAATCTTGCCGAAACAATCCTGTTCCCTTTTTCGGTAGCTTACCCCAAAAACGAGGGTCCCTGGGACTTTTTGCCGGAACAATTCGCATCAAACGATCAGCTTGCGAAGTTTATCTACCGCATTCGACACAACGTCAACGGCAAATTCGACTTCCGAGACAGAATTGAACCTTCCCAGGCCAAATCTCAGGCTGCTGCGGGTCAAATCCTCGGACAGCCCCAGAGCCCGTAGGACATGGCTGGGCTGGGGATTCGCTGAGGTGCAAGCCGAACCGCTCGAAACAGCGATCTCGCGGACATTCATCATCAACGCCTCGCCGTCGACCTTTTCGACCGCGAAGTTGAGATTGCCCGCCAGGCGGACTTCCGGACGATCGAGTTCGGGCCCATTGAGGTGCAAACCATCGATCCGCTGCCGAAGGCCATCCCATAACCGTTGCCGCAATGTCGTCAGCCGAGCCGTCTCTTCGCTCATTTCTGCGACCGCCAGCCGAACGGCCTCGGCCAGACCAACAATCCCTGGCACATTGAGTGTGCCGCTGCGGATGCCTCTCTGTTGGCCACCACCCAGGATCGCCGGCTGAAGCCGCACGCGGGGTCCTGACTTACGGACATATAATGCCCCGACACCCTTCGGCCCATAAATCTTATGGGCTGAGAAGCTCATCAGGTCGACGCCCAACTTCTGGACATCGACCGGAATCTTGCCGACCGCCTGCGTGGCATCGCAGTGGAGCAGCACGCCGGCCTGTTTGCAGATCGCTCCGATCTCGGCCAGCGGATGGATTACACCAATCTCGTTGTTGGCCAGCATGATCGAAACCAGACCGGTATCAGGCCGGATGGCATCTTCGACTTGCTGTGGATCGAGATAGCCGGCCCAAGGGTCGCCCTTTTGTCGTGGAACCAGCCGCGAGACTTGGAAGCCTTGATGCTCGAAGTGCTCGATCGGATCGAGCACCGCTTTGTGCTCGGTCGTAACCGTCACGATATGGTCACCGCGACGACGCCGCTGCGTGAGCACGCCTGCGATGGCAAGGTTGTTGCTTTCGGTCGCCCCGCTGGTGAAGACGATTTCGCTGGGCTCGGCATTCAGAAGGGTGGCGAGCGATTGCTGGCAAGATTCGACCAACTGCTTCGCATCTTCCCCGAACAAATGCCCGACGCTGGACGGATTGCCGAAGACCTCAGTAAAGGTCGGGAGCATCGCTTCCAGCACGCGCGGATCGACAGCCGTCGTAGCATGGTTGTCGAAATAGATGGGCATCGGCTCGGGCCGCTTTCGTACCGAAGAAACCTGGCAAAGTAACGATTCCCCCTATCATACGCCCCGCAGGTCGTATCTCGCTACTTGCCAAAGATTCGCCGCTTGGTCACAGCAGGCGTTTACTTACCGTAAATCGCTTGCAGGCACATGCTCGACCAAGTCTCGAATTCTTCGAGCTTCGTCAGCATGTCGTTCACGGGGCGGAAGCCGGCATCGAGGATGTCTTCTTCGTTCGGCAGAACTTCCGGACGCTCGATTTTGCAAAGATAGACCACGCCCAAATGGACACGTCCGACTTCGCTTTCGTCGTCGTTGATCAGGCCGGCACACACCATTTCATGTGGCGCGTTGAAGGTGACTTCTTCGGCCAGCTCGCGACGCATGCCTTCCTGAAACGGATCGTGCGAATCGCTTGGTGCGTCTTCCGACGAAACGTGACCTCCGATGCCAATGCTGCGTTTGCTATGCAGACGCGATTCGCCTTGGCCCTTACCACGCACGTACTGGAAGACATGCTTAGAGCCCTGATCGTCGACGTACTCGAAGATCACGTACGGAATAAGCTGCTTGAATTCCGGCGACTTCTCCATGATGTCGCGAGGACGAAAGCTCATCTGCTCTGGCGTCAAAAGCTGGTCGAGGTAGTGTTCGACCTGGTCGCTGAATCCCTGGAATTGACCGATTTCGTGGAACTTCTCGGTGGGAACCACGAGTACCTGTTCGACTTCTGCGATGCTCATCTTCTACCCTTCCATGTGGGGGAAACTATGTGCGGGTCCAAGGGGACATCGTATCGAATCGCTAGCACGGGATCGACACCCCCAAACAATTTCACAGGCGGGCTTTTTGTGACCAGCCACTGCGGCACGTCACGATAAGCACTTTGCGCTGATTGGCATTCGTGGTGGTGAATTAAAATCTACCGCATATACCACGGGAAATCACCCCAATAATGGAGAATCGATCGCACGAAAAGCGAAAGAATTCCTCTTTGGGGGTCCACGATCAAATAGGATCGCAGGCCAATTGAGGTTTTGAATCTTCCCTTAGAGGATCAACATCGCGTCGCCGTAACTGTAGAAGCGATACTCTTCCCGGATCGCTTCGCGGTATGCCTGGCGAATCAGCTGATCCCCCCCGAACGTACGAACCAGGATCAACAAGGTCGACTTCGGCAAGTGGAAGTTGGTCAGCAAAACATCGACCGTTTTGAACTCGTAGGGTGGCCGAATGAACAGATTTGTCTTGCCACTCCAAGGCTTTAGTTGCCCTTCCGCGGCTGCCGTTTCTAGCACGCGCGTCGCGGTTGTTCCCACAGAAACGACCCGGCCGCCATCCGCTTTGACCTTCGCCAAGTGATCGACCGTTTCCTGGTTGATTTCACCGAATTCAAAGTGCATCTCGTGCTGTTCGATGTTGTCGACACCGATCGGGCGGAACGTTCCCATCCCGACGTGCAGCGTGACAAATTGCCGATCGACCCCCTTGGCGGACATCTTGTTCAGCAGTTCGTGCGTGAAATGAAGACCCGCCGTCGGAGCCGCCACAGCACCGGGCGATTCGGCAAAGACCGTTTGATAGTCCTTCCAGTCTTCCGGCATCATTTCGCCGCCACGAATATAGTGCGGTAATGGCACGCGTCCGACACGTTCCAGCACGGCAAATGGCGACTCTTCGCTCAGTGGCTTCACGGCCCACTGGCCGCCACCCAGGTTGGCCAGCAGTTCCAGCTCGACGTCTTCACGAGCCTCGCGATTTTCGAGCACGACTTTCTCGCCGGGCTGGATCTTGCCGCGAGTTTTGGCCAGAACCAGCCAGTTGCCGTTGGCGTCGGTCTCGACGAACAGCCCTTGCCAGCGACCACCCGTGTTCACGCGACGCCCCATCAGACGGGCCGGAACCACTTTGGTGTTATTCAACACAAGGCAATCACCTGCCCCCAGCAAGTCTGGCAGGTCGCGCACATGCTGATGGGTGATTTCCTCGGTCTGGCGATTGACGACCAGTAATCGCGCATCGGTCCTTTTCTCCAAAGGTTGCTGCGCGATTAAATCGGAAGGAAGATGGTAGTCGTACTGGTCGATACTGGTCATAGAGCTTTCGGAATTCCTCGGTAAATCCACAGTCCACGCCCATCCAAAGCGTGGTCCAAGGTTGAGTATATGTCGCCAGCGGGGAATTCGACTAGAGCCTGTTTGGGTCTAACCCATGTTCCGCCAAGCCACCTGCACCATGCCCATTGACCGCAAGCGAATCCTGATCGTCACCACCGAGCTGAGCATGGGAGGCGCTGAACGCTGCGTTGCCAACCTTGCCTGCCGGCTCGATCCGCAGCGATTCGAGGTTCAGGTCGTCGCCCTCGCGCCCCCGCCCGAGCCCCCCAAAGACGCGTTGGTTCACCAGCTTGCCGATGCCGAGATTCCTCTGACATTTCTCGACTGTCGCAGCAAATGGCAGTTGCTTTCGGCGACAGGCCGATTGAAGCAAATCATCCGTCGGTTTCAGCCCGATGTCGTTTGGAGCTTTCTGTTTCATGCGAACATCGTTTCGTACCTTGCCACCCGCAACATGCGACTGGTCCGCCTTCAATCGCTGCGGGTGGTCGAGCAAGGCCATTGGCGTCGGAAGCTTCAGTCCTGGGCGGCCCGTGGCGCGGATTGCGTACTCTGCGTGAGCGAAGGGGTCAAAGCGTTTGCCGAACAATCGCTGCGGTTGCCGGCCCAGAAACTGGTGGTAATTCCCAACGGGATCGATCTCGACGTGATCATCCCCACCAGCTATGCCGAGCCGATCGATCGACCGTTTCGCATCCTCGCAGTCGGCCGGCTGCACGAGCAAAAAGGATTCGACTGGCTCATCTTTCGCCTAGCCGAACTGCTGCGTGAGAAGCCGGAGTGGGAACTGGTGATCCTCGGAGAACACGGAGAAGGCAAGGTATTGGCGGAACTTCTCACGCAAGTTGAATCGGAAGAGCTCGAAGACTCGGTCTCGCTACCAGGCTGGCAAGCGAACCTCCCCGAGTGGTTCAATCAGGCCGAGATCTTCGCCCTTAGTTCCCGCTGGGAAGGGATGCCCAACGCCTTGATCGAAGCGATGGCCCACGGCCTGCCGGTGATGGCCACCGATGTCGAAGGGGTCGCCGAGTTGCTTCCCGGCAAGTTGGCTCGCCAGGTCGTCACCCACGATGAAACCGAGCAGGCAGAACAGCTCCTGCGCAAGTTGATGGACGACGCCGAACTTCGCCGGACGCTTGGTCAAGCGAACCGTCAGCAGATCGAGACGCAGTTCTCTCTTCGCCAGATCGTCCATCTTTACGAGTCGTTGCTGAATCGCCTGCTCGACACTTCTCGCCCCGAACGCTAGCACGCGGTTTCGGCAGGCCGAAAAACTTTTTGTTTCCGGGGGGCCTGTGTCCAACTCTTGGTTATGGCGTTGCTTAATGACGCTAGCTCAAAACGCTAGCAGAAATTTGGCGGGTTTTTCCGGATTGACGAAAAACGGGTGCCGAATATCTTCAATCACATGCTCGTCACGCGACATCAATTGCTGATCTTTTGCTTAACAAATATTGCTTAACTAAGAAACAAATCCTTACGTCCGTTGCTTGTCTTGCCCGCTGTCGATGTGCCCGATCAGGCCACTATTGGGACATTTGTCAGCACGGTTTCAAAGATTGAAATCGGGGCATTCAAGCCGTGTGAAGTGGCTAGTGCAGCGGCTACTTCACCAGATCCGTCGGTTTGGCGCACGGAAGCGCCACGACGGATTTTTTCCTTTCCGCCCTGCCACTGGGGCGGTGGCTCCGGTAAGCTGGAGACTTTGCCTTAAAGCTCGCTGCATAACTCTATGGCCGCACCGACCATTCACGTCCCTGTACTGCCGGCGGAAGTCCTCCAGTGGCTCGACCCTCAACCAGGAAAAATCCTGGTCGATGGCACCCTCGGTGGCGGCGGTCATACCCGCATGATGGCTGAGAAAGTCGACCCGGAAGGCTTCGTGGTGGCGGTCGATCGCGATGTGATCCCGCTGCAGCGAGCCGAGGAAACGCTATCAGGCCTGCCGGTGAAGATTGCTCACGCGAACTTCGTCGAAATCCCGAAGATCCTCGATTCGCTCGAGATCGATCAGGTCGATGGCATTCTTCTCGATCTGGGGCTATCAAGCGACCAACTGGCCGACGACGGCCGAGGCTTCAGTTTCGACAGCGACGGCCCGCTCGACTTGCGTTTCGACATGCGAGACAAGAAAACGGCCGCCGATCTGGTAAATCATCTGAAAGAGAAGGACCTGGCCGACCTGATCTATCAGAACGGCGAAGAACGGCTCAGCCGCCGCATCGCCAAGAAGATCTGCCATATCCGCAAGGACACCCCCTTCGAGACCGCCAAGCAACTGGCGGACGTCGTGACGAGTTGTTATCCGCCGGTGGCTGGCTCTGGTCGAGGCCGCATCCATCCCGCCACGCGAACCTTTCAGGCGCTGCGCATCGCGGTTAATCGCGAGCTTTCCTCTCTGGAAACGGCGCTGGAAACGTTGCCCGACCGTCTGAAGCCAGGCGGCCGACTGGCGATCATCAGCTTCCATTCGCTGGAAGACCGCCCGGTCAAACAGGCTTTCCTCGACGATCCTCGCTTAAGCCGCCTGACAAAGAAGCCAATTGTCGCCACCGAGGAAGAGATTGCCCGCAATCCTCGTAGCCGCACCGCCAAGCTCCGCGTCGCCGAGCGTGTCTAGCCAGCGGCTCCCCACGGCCAGCCTCGTGCCAGGATTCCGTACGATGACCGACGAAACCCTGAAAGCCTTACAACTGGAATGGGCCCAAACCAAAGCCCAGCTCGAAGAGCTTCGCGCTCAGCCCGAGGACACCGAGAGCGCCGACCTGGACGCGGAACTTCAGCAACGTCTCGACGAACTCGAATTCGAGATCGCCCTGAGGCAACGCGGCACCGGGCCCTGCTCGCTCATGTAACCGCCGGCGAAGACCGCCCAGCGATCCATTCCAAGAACCAAAAAGGGCGACTCCAGTCTGTGACCAGAGTCGCCCTAATCTGTTGAATCGTTTTGATTTAAGTGAGATTGCTGGGGCTCGAACCCAGGACCTACGGATTAAAAGTCCGTTGCTCTACCGACTGAGCTACAATCTCGTTTGGGAAGGGAACAAGTTTCGGCCGGATGGGGCGGATTGTCAAGGGGCCGTTTGGGGGCATCATGACGTAAGTGCATACGCCCGGGCATTTTGCTGCGTGAACTTCGGCTTTCATGGCTTTCTTTAAGACCGGAAAGTCACGGAAAAGTTCACAGCCGCTTTCTGCGTCTCACCGAGATCACGCCAGAATGTCGTGGACGATATGCCCATGAACGTCGGTCAGACGCATGTCGCGGCCGCTGAAGCGGAACGTCAGGCGTTTGTGATCGACGCCCATCAGGTGCAAGATCGTGGCGTGCAGGTCATGGATCTCGACTCGGTTCTCGACCACCTTGTAACCGAACTCATCGGTCTGGCCGTACACCGTGCCTCCCTTTACTCCGCCGCCTGCCATCCACATGGTGAAGCCGAACGGGTTATGATCGCGGCCGTTCTTTCCCTGGGCGAAAGGCGTGCGGCCGAATTCACCACCCCAAACGACCAGCGTCGAATCGAACATGCCACGTCGCTTCAAATCGGCCAGCAAGGCCGCGATCGGTTGATCGACCGCCAGGCTATTCTTCTCGTGGCCATCCTTCAGATTGCTATGTTGGTCCCAGCGATCGTGGCCAACGCTGGGAACCGTCAGTTCCACAAACCGCACGCCCCGCTCGACCAGGCGACGCGAAAGCAAACAAAGCCGCCCGAACGTTTGCGTCTTATCGAAGCTGTGATTCAGACCATATTCTTCCAGTGTTTGCGGTGTCTCGTCTCGCAGGTCCATCAGTTCCGGCACGGCGGACTGCATGCGATAGGCGAGCTCGTAGTTGGCGATGGCCGATTCGATCTGGTCGTTGCGTCCAACCCGATCGATCGTCAATTGGTCCATTTGATCAAGCAGGTCAAGCTTGCTGCGCTGAGCAGCGGGACTACGATCGCGCGACTTGATGTTGGCCACCGGCGGATCGCTGGCGGCGAAGATCGAACCTTGAAACGCTGCCGGTAGAAAACCGCTGTTGAAGTTATCGAGCCCGCCCGGCGGAATAAGGCCCCCGTTCAGCACCACGAAGCCTGGCAGATTGTCGTTCTCGCTCCCCAGCCCATAGGTCGTCCAGGCTCCCATGCTGGGACGCCCCTGCAACCCGCTACCAGTATGCAGGAAGTAATTGGCGTTGGTATGCTCCGAGAAGTTCGACGTCATCGAACGAATCACAGCCAGATCATCAACATGCTTGGCCACATGCGGGAAAAGCTCGCTAACTTCAATCCCGCTTTGACCATGCTTCTGAAATTTCCAGGGACTCGCCAGCGTTCCGCCCAAATTGTTGAACTGCGTTGGCTCAGTTTCCGCAGGGAACGGCTGGCCGTCGTACTTCTTTAGCATTGGCTTCGGATCGAAGGTATCGACCTGGGACGGCCCGCCATCCATATACAGAAAGATGACGCTTCGCACCTTCGGCGGAACATGCGGAGCCCCCAACAGGCCAAGCCGTTCGGCGGCGGACGCATCACGCTGCAACATCCAGTTCAAAGCGAGCGAACCAAAGCCACACGCGGCGCGACTCAGCAGTTGCCGGCGACTTAGCCCGGCGTTATTTCGAGAACCACAATCCACGACATCGCTCCGCGTTTAACGAACAAAAACAAAGGACTTCGCGTTGATCAGCACGTGTGCCAGATCTCGCCACAGTTCGACCGAGGCCAACTGCTGGCCAGGATCGACCGAGATCGTCTGGCCATGCGTCTCCAAAAACTGAGCCGCCAAGGACCGTTCTGCATCGGTCGGCTTGCGGGAGAACGCCTGTTCGACCATTCGCTCGAATCGCAAGCTTGCATCGTC
Organism: Bremerella cremea; assembly: GCF_039541315.1. GTDB lineage: Bacteria > Planctomycetota > Planctomycetia > Pirellulales > Pirellulaceae > Bremerella > Bremerella cremea. The sequence goes on from NZ_BAABFZ010000005.1 coordinate 716,537, forward strand.
GGGCGTTTCCTGAATGGCTCGCTGTGCCCAGACATGGCACTGTTCCAGGACCATTGGATCGTTCAACAGAATCAGCGACTGGGCTGGCACATTCGATTGGTTACGTCGACCAATCGTGGTGATTGGCTGCGGCGTGTCGAAGGCGAGCATCATCGGCGACAGAAAGTTACGACGAATCGACAAATAGATGCTTCGCCGCCCTGCCCCGTCCAGCGGTCCGCTTTGCCCAGGTCGACCACGGCCTTGCATGAAAGCCGTGAGATGAACCGGCACACTGGGCCCAAACATCGTTTCATCGAGGCGACCGCTGATCATCAGCAAGCTGTCGCGAATCGATTCGCCCGAAAGGCGTTTCACTTCGGCCCGGTGGAACAAGTCGTTCTTTGGATCGAGTTCTTCCGCGGCACCTTCCTGAACAGAAGACATTTGATAGGTCTGCGAAAGAACGACGCGACGAACCATCCGCTTCAACGACCAGCCATCGGCCACGAATTCGGTCGCCAGGTAGTCGAGCAGTTCAGGATGGGTCGGCGCCTGCCCGAGTACTCCGAAGTTGTCGACCGTCCGCACGATGCCACGCCCCATCAAGTAATGCCAGATACGATTCACGGCCACACGCGACGCGAAAGGATTGTCAGGCTGCATCATCTGCCGCGCGAGTTCCAACCGCCCGCTACCGACGGTATCGAATTGATGGTCGTTTCCAGCGATCGCCGTGAGCATTCGTCGCTCGATTAGATCGGCCGGATTACGAGCGTTGCCGCGAATCAACAGACGTTCGCTTTCCGCCGAGTTGTCCCACATCCCAGGAGCCGTGCGGGAACGCCACTTCACTTCGGCAAACAGCGGCTGAGTCGCATCCCGATATTGCTGCGCCAACGCATTCAAAGGATTGGCATCGCCGGGCATCACCTTCGTCCAGTTCCGCACCAACCAATCGGCCAGGGGTGCGTACTGAGAGTTGTCACTTGCTTCGCTAAAAGCCTTCACCAACAGCGCCGCAGGACTTCCCCCTTGAGCGACCGCCGTTTGAAACGACGCGGCAGCCGCTTGCTGAGCGGATGGCAACGGCGGAGGTGCGGTCCCTTCGGCGACCTGATAAATCTCGGCCGGCAGGCCATCGATCGGCGAGAGCTCGATATGAACCGTGTGTCCTTGATAATCGCGAAGGTTGTGCGTGACCCAACGCAGCTGCTCAGGATGGTCGGTCTTGAACTCCTGGCAGACAACGCCATGCAGTGGACCTTGAACCAGCCGATGCGAGTCGACCACGGCGAAGGCTCGGACGCTTCCTTTGACGAGGTAATGCACCAGGCCATCGCTCAACGTGAACGTGTTCGACTTGAGCGTTCGACCGGCGCGGTTCCAGTTGCGGATCCGACCGAAATCATCTTGCACGCCATTCTGCAGTTTGAGCGGTTCCCAGCGAGTGTCGAAGACCGCCGCCGTTTCGGTTCGGACGCCAGCGACCTCTGGCTGTTCGGTCTTCGCCCAGACGAATTGCCCGGCCGGTTGTGGTGCCGCACCAAATACAAAGCCATCGACACGCCACTGACCAGGCATGGCCTGGCTGAAGTCGTTGATGATCTGGCCCGAATAGGTATTCACTTCGCTGGTAAGCTGCGTCTCGGAGGGCTGGCCTTCGCCTTGGATCGCCATCGCCCAGTAGTGCAGCGGATGCTGTTGGTCTTTGCGGGCCTTTTCGAGTTCGGCAGCCCAAACCGAGTCGGCCTGGGTCAGCTCTTTTTCCCATTGGCCACTGACCTGGGAAACTTGCTGTCGATAGATTGCCTTCGCCTTTTGCTGAAATTCGGTATTCAGTTTTTCCAACGATTGGGCGATTCGCTGATTGTGCGGTTCGGTTTCAAAACGAACCTGGCGATAAGCAGAGCTTTGCAGGAAACCCATCTGAGCGTAGTAGTCTGCCTGACTGATGGCATCGAATTTATGGTCGTGGCAACGAGCACAAGTCACCGTCAGGCCGAGGAAAGCTTTGTTCATCACGTCGAGCATGTTGTCGAAGCGATCGGTTTCGTCCTTGCGGATATCGACCGGCGAATGCACCCAGTCTCCCATATGCCAGAAGCCTGTCCCCAGGACCGATTCGTTGAAACCGGTTTGAGCATCGACGCGTGGCTGGGCGAGAAGGTCGCCGGCGATGTGCTCGATGACGAGTTCGTTGTAAGGGATGTCGGCATTCAACGAGCGAATCACGTAGTCGCGATACTCGAACGCATTTGGGATGTCGTAATCAAACTCGTGCCCGCGCGATTCGGCGTAACGCACCAGGTCGAGCCAATGGCGTCCCCAATGTTCGCCAAAGCGAGGCGATGCAAGCAACTGATCAACCACCTGCGCCAAAGCTTCCGGCGAGGGATCGCTGAGGTAAGCTTCCAACTGCTCGCGCGTCGGCGGCATGCCGGTCAGATCGAAATAGACACGACGCAGCAGTGTGGCTTGATCGGCTGGGGAATTCGGCGAGAGGTTGGCTTCTTCCAGCTTCGCCAGAATGAATCGGTCGAGCGGATCCTTCGCCCAGGTCTCGTTCTTGACGGTCGGCAGCGCTGGGCGCGTGACCGGTTGCCAGGCCCAATGATCTGCTTTGCGTTGCTCGAGATCGAAGACTTCCTTCTTTGGCGTGTTATCTTCGCCGGGTGGCCAGGCCGCACCCGTTGCGACCCACTTTTCGAGCTTGGCGATTTCATCTTCTGGCATCCGCGACTTGGGAGGCATCTGATAGATGCCGTCGTAATGGATCGCTTCAATCAGCAGACTTTCGTCTGGTTTGCCGACGACGATCGAAGCCCCGCTGTCGCCACCTTCCAAAATGGCGGCACGCGACGTGAGATAGAGCCCACCACCAGGCGTCTCGGCCTCGGGCCCATGGCACTCAAAGCAGCGATTGGCGAGAATAGGCCGAATGTCTTTCTCGAAGAATTCAAGCTGCTGCGCGTCGAATTGCGGCGAGGCCTCTTCGGCGGCATCGATCGTAACAGCCACGATCAGTGTCAGCGCAACGGCAGCCAGCAATATTCGGAGGCGAGAGAACGTCATCGCTTCGATCCAGGCGGGTTGTGGAGAAGGAAGTGAGGTGGGATGGATTAGTTCCACCTTATCATTATGCCGCCCAGGTGTCACTATTTCTCTTGGCTCAATTTCACGGAGACCGGTTCCGCCCATGAACTGCCAACTTGCCTTGAAAGAATGGAACGTCGTCTGCGAGGCGATTCGCCGCGGACAACAGATCGTCCTGGCCCGCAAAGGTGGGATTTCGGAGCCCGAAGGTGAGTTTGAATTGCCCAAAGACCGCTTCTGGCTTTACCCGACTTACTTCCATGAGGCAGGATCGAAGCTGAACGAATTGGGCAAGAAGTTATTAGAAGATCATCCCGAGTTCACCCAGCCTCCGGCATCGGCGGAGGTAACGCTCGACCTGGTGTGCGAAGTGGTCGAAGCGATCTACATCGAAGACGAATCAAAGCTGCGTGCATCGTTGTTTGAACAGGTCTTAAACCAAGAGGCCGTGACGGCCCGCTTTCATTACCGGAACCCTGGAATTCACCTGCTGGTAATCCGAGCTTTCGAGGTCGCATCCCCAGCGATGGTGGTCCCGACCGAGGCGATGGCAGGCTGTAAGAGTTGGGTCGAGCTTGCCGAGTCGCTAGCCCCTGGCCAGCTATCGCCGATCGTCGATGAGGGCTCGTTCGAGATTCGCAAAAATTTACTACTTTCCGCTCTGAAGGCGTGAACCTACAATTGGATTGCCCTGTCCTAAGGGGGCGTTCACCGAGGAACATGATGACAAAATGGTCTTGCCATTTTGGAAATCATGTTGCAAAGTGAGTTTTACCTAGGGTCGCGTCACGCAACGCGACGTTACTGAAGACCGGCGGTTGGCTCTACACGGCGTTCTGTCCAACCAAAGGTGAGCTTTAGTAGAAAGGAGGTGTTCCAGTGGAATATGTCTGTAGTTGCCGTAGAGGTGGTTCTGCCTAACGGCTGCCGGCGGGTTGCCGGTAGGCAACCACATTCCTATCGGAACCTCTTCTAAGAGAATCCGATCAGGCTACCAATGAGGCCCCGCAAGTCCCGTGCAGGATTTGCGGGGTTCTCTTTTTCTTGGGCTTCGTATCTGCGTCGAAGCGATGCCGCTGACCACCTTTAAAATCCAAAGTGTCTTCCGTTACTTTTCGAGGCGGAATCCACCAGGTGCGTTCTCGTCGGCGACGATTCGTTCACCTCCGTTGATGGTGATCATCGCCTTGAGCACTTCCGGCGGAAGGTCTGGCGATAGCTGGATGACGTGTCCATCGGCCATTACCGCGCATGGTCCATCAGGATGATGGCTCGAAATTGACATCTTTTCCGGATCGTTGATCTGAAACGACATCGTCTCGACATCGAAGTCTTTTGGCTCGAGCCAAGAGATCTCTTCCGAAATGGTTTCTGCCACGGCGATCGTAGTGGAAAGGCCATCCGAAATATCTCGCAGATTGCGACCACCTTCCGGCAGGCCGAAAGCATTGTCTCCAACGAGCATCAAGTAGTTCGTGTGCGTTGACTTAGTGTTACGTTCGATCGGGCACTGCCATAACCAATAGGCGCGTGACGGTTTGTCTCGATTAACGTTCCCAGGGACAAGGTCACTTGCCTGTACCTTGCGCATGGGTTCGGGAGGTTTGCCTGCGTAATGAAACTCGCGGAACTCTAACGTTTGATTCCATTCGCTATTCCAAGGCTCGTCGAGGCGATACAGCGAATAGACCACTGACGATTCGACGAATGGTTGAATGCGAATTCGCCAACTGTTGTCGAGCATTCTCGCCGGCGGCATCTTCAGGTAAGTATCGTGGTAGTTGTGCAGCGCCAACATCACCTGTTTCAGATTGTTCTGGCACTCGATCGTATGGGCGGCATGGCGTGCGTCTTGAATTGCCTTGGCCAGTAACGGCACCGTAACGAGGATTCCGATCCCGATGCACACCAATATAAGTTTACGCTTCATGAGTCATTCCGATGGTCGACAAGTTGCCAACATCATCGTAAAGCAATGGGACATTCCGTGCGAATCGCTGGCCAAGAAAACAAACACGCCGGTGTTCGGTCCGGCGTGTTTCGTTCGCAATTGGGGTGTTGCGTTGATTACTTCTTCAGATCGAAGGTATAGACATTCTCAGCCTTGTTTTCGACCGTTTTGGTCAGAGTCGTTTGCGTGTTGTACTTCGCGGGGATGTACGGAATGTAATTTGGGAGGCCGTCGGGTGCTGGCTTATCTCCGACACGATTGGCTGTGATCTCGACCTTCTTTTCGCCTGGCGTGGCGATGAAGGAGAACTCGCCGTTGGAGATGGGCCCGGCACTCACCGGCCCGGTTCCGTCCGCCGGGATAAACAAAATCTCTCCCGTTTCGACCGGGGTTCCTTCAAAGGTAACGGCCCCTTTTACGGTGATTTCGGAAGCGGTGTTACAGCCTGCCAGCAATCCAATCAGGCCGAGTCCGATCGACAAGGCAATTGTCTTTCGATGGATGTCCATGCGTCGTCCTTTTCCCTGAGTCCAAGGGATTCAGTTCCCTTCAACGTTGTCTCGTCCAGTTGATAGTTAGTACGCCTTGGGAACTTCGCCACCAGCACGGGTACCGAGGTCACGCCAGGTTTGCGTGTCGATCGTTTCTGGCACGAAGTGCACACTGGCATCCATCAACGTCATCAAGGCACCGCCTGGATGCATGCTGCGGGAATAGATCACCTGGGTGTTGGTGTCCTGGGCACAAGGCGCGTAAGAAGGACTCGTTGGCGAACCTTGGCATGTGCGGCACTTGTCCGAGGCGGTCGTGTTCGGCGGCAAACGGGTGCTGACAATGCTGCTCAAGTGATCTGCCCGGTAGTACCGCCCGCGCCAGTCACGTTTGCCGGTGATGTTCGAGGGAACAAGCAGGATTTCAGCAGCCATCACCGTGTTGGCGGTCCCGTCGGTGACCGACGAGAAATCGGTCTTCGACAGGTAAAAGAACATGCCACTGGCGGCGTTGTCGGTGGTGGTCGTGATCTCTTCGTTGCCGTGGCAAAGCAGGTAGTTGCCGTGGAACCCGTCGTTAAAGTCAGGCACCGGTTCACCGGTTCCGTGGACTTCGCCGGTCTGACCACGATTGGGATCGGAAGGACACATGAGCGTTTCGATCTTGGTGTTCATCAATGCACTAGGGAACCCACTCGAGTTGCGCGTGGTGAAGTACTGCGAGAGCTGATCGTGGAGCGCCGCTTGTTCGAGGTAAGGCAGGATGACCGGCATCCACGACATCGAGTGTGGCGGCGTGTTCAAACTGTCGTTCAAACCGTCGGCAAACACCCCGGGCGGAAAGACGCGATGGGTATCGTGATAGTTGTGGAGCGCCAGCCCCAGTTGCTTTTGATGATTCGAGCAGGTCATTCGCCGGGCCGCTTCGCGGGCTTGTTGCACGGCCGGCAACAGCAATGCAATTAACACCCCGATAATCGCAATCACAACCAGCAATTCCACGAGCGTGAAGCCCGTCCGTTTGAGCACCATGGGACCATCCTTATGAAGTAATAATGAGATTATGGAAGAGCAACCTTCACACGGATTTTATAACGGTGCACTATCTACCAAAACTAATTTTTCGAATTTTTCACCATTTTTACCTTTCTCGACACGCCCCATTGGAGTGGACTGCCAGGCAACAAGGTTTACCAATCCAGAACCCCTCTACGGGATGCCATGCAGGCATGAACCCATAAAAAAAGCCCCACCCAAGCATGTGCCAGGGTGGGGCTTTGATTTGCTTTGAAAGGGTTGCCCGAAAGCAACCGCTTCGCTTAAGGACGCGACAGCGTCAGTTCAGCGTCGAGAACCTTTTCGATCCGACGGGTCGTTTCCAACAAGTGGGCCCGGGTGTAAGGATCGAGTTCCAGGTCTTTCTCTTGCAGTTCTTCCAGCTTCTCTTGCAGGTCGATCAACTGAGCATAGGCGATCGTCTGGCAGTCGGCCGGAGCGAAAGCATCCCCCATCGCCAGGGTCGACAGACGCTGCAGATAATCTCGCTGCAGGTTACGACGAAGGCTGCTGATCGCCGGCTTGCGAACCGTGTACTCGCCTTCTTCCAGCGAATCGAGTTCGCTGTAGATGGAGTCGGTCAGCGACTGGATCATTTCTGCCGTGGTGAAGGCATCTTCATCGGAAGGAACTTTCAGTTCGGCATCGTGCATCCGCTCGAGGTTCATCGCTCCCATCATGCGGGACAAGATCTGCGACTGCCATCGCGAGATGGTGTCGTGAATCGCGTAGTCACCTTTCACGTCGAAGTTGGTACCCCAGTGGTTCCAGTGCGAAGGAGCCAACTTGTTGTACAGGTCGGCATCGAACTGGAATGGAGCATCGCTGAAGACCTGTTCGCTGAGCAGGGTCATCACTTCACGCTGCTTTTCGGCGGGAACAATCTCGAATGGTGCCTTGGCGTCCTTCTGACCCTTGTGGGCTCGATTGACGTGCACGCCACCGATGTAACGCGAAGCGAAGTACATTGCCTGACCATGGGTATTCAACAAGGTGTTGAAGGCCTGACGGGCACGCGAGTAGTCGTCGCCATCTTCAACCACGCGATCGGCCAGACCGTCCATGGCAGCCTGAACAACGGCGGCCTGGTTCTTAGCGAACTCGATGGCGTCTTTGCCGAAGTCAAAGCGGTTGGAATCTGGATCTGGCGAGATGCTCGTGGTGTCTTCGTCGGTCGAGAAGTGCAAAGCTGGCTCGGTGCTGCGCGAGGCAATCTTGCCGAGTTCACCCTTTTCGCCATCGGTACCACCGCTGAACGGCTTGTAACCGTATTCGATGGCCCACATGTCATAGTCACCGATCGACTGTGGGAAGAACAGACCTTGCTTCTGGCCTGGAGGCGCGATGTGTGGTGGAACGTAGTCCATCACGCTGGCAACCGTAGCGGCGTCGCCTTCCATCTGGCTCATTTCTTCCATCGTGCGGTACTTACTGGCAACAAAGTTGTGACGCAGACCAAGGGTATGCCCCACTTCGTGCATTGCCACTTCCTTCAGACCTTCCATGATCATGCGATCGAGCAGTGCTTCACGCTCTTTCTTGATCTCTTCAGCCGAAGGCTTCTTTTCTCCTTCTTTCTTTTCGTCGTCCTTCGACTCTTCTTTTTCTTCCTTCTTGTCGTCGGAAGATTCTTCCTTCTCTTCGCCCTTTTCCTCGGACTTTTCGCCGTCGGTCATTTCTTCTTCCGACTTGGCTTCTTCCTTGTCAGCCTTCTTCTTCTTTTTCTTCTTCTCTTCGTCAGCCTTTTCCTTCTCGGCTTGAGCCAAGACCGCGGCAGCACCATAGGCGAACTGCTGCGACATGCCGCCCGAGAGCATGCACTGGTGACGAGGCGAGATCGAACCAACACGCTGCAAGAATTCCTCGGCGTTGTTGACGTCGAGAGGGCCACCCAACAGGGCTTCGGTTGCTTGCGGGTTGTAATTCTCGAAAGCGGACTTCCAGTAGTTCAAGAAGCCAGCGTCGAAGATAATGTCGGCATCCAGGATCTGACCGGTGTATGGATTCACACGGGATGGGCCCATAGCGAAACCAGCGTCCGAGGTGATCCAGCGGAAGGTGTTATAGCGAACGTCTTCCGGATCCCAATCGGCATCGTCTTCCTGCTGGCGGACATGGATGGCGTCGATGAAACCAGCCTTTTCAAAGGCCTTGTTCCAAGCCAGGATGCCGTCGCGGATTGGCTTGCGATACTTGTAAGGAATCGTGTTTTCCATGTAGAAGATGATCGGTTCTTTCGGTTCCGACATCTTGGCCGATGGATCGGCCTTTTCGAGCTTCCAACGGTTGATGAAACGAACGAACTGTTCGTCGTCACGGTTCGAGAAGTTCTTCACGGCCGTCAGGAAGTAACCAACGCGATCGTCGGCAACTCGTGGCGTGTAACCACCGGTTGGGATCTTGCTGATCGAGTAGTGGACGTCGACGGTCAGACCGCGTGAGTCAGCCACGGTGTCGATGTTCGAACGGCCGCTCGAAGCGTAGGTAGCTTCGACCTGCAGTTCGAGGTTCTTTTCAAAACCCTTCACTTCCCCAAAGATCGACTTGCTGGCCGAGAAACCGAAGCCTGGGAGCGTGTCGCCGATCATCGGCAAGTCGCTCATGAAAACAGGAGTCACTTCGACCAGATCGCCACCCTTCGGGCCCTTGCCGGCAATCGGCAGGCTGAAGAGCACGCTGTCGTTGTAGGCATGCTTCACGGCACGCGATTCTGGCTTGCCGTCGTTGGCCTTGAAGCGGACGTTCTTACGCAGGATGTGGACGCGATCGTCAACCTTACGGAACGACCAGACCCAGTCGTCGCCAAAGCCCCATGACATCCCGCCATACAGAGGTTCAATACCGGCACCACGTGCGATCGAGATCAGCACGATGAATTCGCCGTTGTAATGCGAACTACTCAGCTCGAAGAACATCCGGTTCCCTTTGTAGTGCGTAGGAACCAGGCCATCGGCCGTTTTGAAGTCCTTCAAGATACCGGACGAGGCCGAACTCGACCCGCCGGAGCTTCCACCGCTGGAACTGGAACTCGAAGCACCGGTGGTAGCGGCGATTTCCGACGGAATGCCCTTGGCGTTGTCGCCGGCAGCGTCGGACTTCGTATCGTCGGCCATAGCTACGTTGGCTGCGGCCAGGGCGACTACAGCCGTCGCACACCAAACCGTCGACCGACGCAAAATTGAAAACACCTTCATGCGTACAACTCTCGTACAAATTCAAGGAGGGGGAAGTGTCCGATGGTTTTCCGGATTTCGTTCCCAAAAGGAAACGTGCGGCGAGGTCCGATTTCCGCCCAGTCGGAAGCGGCCTCTTCTGATAGAGGCTTCCCAAGCTGGAATCTTGCGGAAAATGACAACGAAATTCAGAAAACGTACCAAAGCGACGTTCTGCCGAAGCGTTGGGAAAATATACCCTACTCTAAGCAGCCGCCGTAATTGTTCTATTCTGCGCACGAGATTTTGGGAAAGAAAAGCCGGTTGTACCAATAAAATTGATTCACAACCGCGATTATCCCAATTTTCCCGAGGCGGACTGGGACCGAAAATAGAACGGAAAAAACAGCAGGAAATGACTAGCCACAAGTCTCCACTCGAACCGGTTCTTTCCAGATTTCCCGCGATCCACGGGTTGGGCGGGCAGATCGAGCCTTGTCGAGGTGGACTGAGTGGAAGTAAGGCCTGGAAAGTGGTGGGTCGCTCCAAGTCCTTCTGCCTTAAGCGTATGCCAGCCGACTTTCCGGTCAATCTTCTGCAGGCGATCCATACCGCAGTTCAGACTCGTCGGCAGCAAGGAATGACCACCCTCCCCTCCTTCGTCGCGGCCGACAACGGCGAAACCTATATTCAGCACCAAAACCACTTTTGGGAACTTCAGGAATGGCTGCCTGGCGAGCCGCCTAACGCCCCACCAGATCGATATCAGAAGCAGGAAATGCTGGGCCTGATCGCTCAATTTCATGCGCTGTCCAGCGACCTCAGTCCGGCACTGGAAGTCTCGCCTGGTGCCGAGCGGCGCCTGGCCATGTTCCAGTACTGGAACATGGTCGACATTCCCCACACCCACGCCCTGATCAGCAAACTCGGGCACCCGCAATGGCAGTTCTGGCTGCACGCATTGGTCGACAGTTTCGTCACCTATCGCCAACCGCTAGGCTCGCTGTTGCAGCAAATGCAGGCCGAGCGAACGACACTTCGCACCTGTATTGGAGATCCGCGGCTGGAAAACTACCGCTTCGATGGTCCACATCTAGTGGGCATGTTCGACCTGGGCTCGCTGCGACGTGACAGCATCGCCTTGGATGTTTCGCGACTGGCAGGCGAAATGTCGACCGAAGGTGTTGTCGACTGGGAAGAGGTTTTTGCGCTACTCCCTGCCTCGCAACGGCTTACCCCTTCGGAAGAGCGGTTAGCGATCGAACTCGACGCGAGCAACGTACTACTTACGGGGCTCAATTGGGTACAGTGGCTCACGACCGACGGTTACAGTTTTGAAAACTGTGACCAAGTCAGTTCGCGCCTCCAGCATTTCCACACACGAATGGTGAAAATCGACGGGCATTTGGCCTGGAAAATCTAATTCGTTTGGTTGAAACTGCCTATGGTAAGAGGCATCACAGACTTTGATTCCTCTGAACGGGAATAATGAGTCAACAGGCTCGGATTCCCGTCGGAGCGAATTACGGATTCTACGTTTACGAACCGTTCGATATTTCCGAAGATGGAAGGAGACCGATTCGTAGGTCCTTTCCAGCTTTACTCTTGGGACAGAACTCTCTCATGAAGCGTATTGCCCCCCTCGCCGTGGCATTAATTCTTTGCTGCTTACCTACCCTGGGTTTCGCCCAAGGTTTTGGCGGCGGCGATCTGTTCCAGGGGATCGAAGGTTTCGACGACTTTGGCGGCAACCAGAACGATCCGAACCTGGAAGTCTCGGCGAAGTTCTTTGTCGATCCTTCCGGCACCCATGGCCGCATCGACGTGAAAGCATCTGTCGGCAGTGGCTGGTGTCTGTATTCGATTACGCAGCCCAAGGGTGGCCCGATCGCGACGAAGATCAAGATCGAAGAAAACCCAGCGATCCTCGCCGTGGGCAACTTCACCCCTGACCATAAGCCAAAGATCGTTCCTCCCGATAAGATCATTCGCGTCGCTCAAGAGAAGTTCTACGACACGGTGACCTGGAGTGCTCCGATCTTGCTGGCCAACGGCACCGATGCTGGATCGCTGAAGCTCGACGTCAAGCTCGCCGGTCAAAGCTGCCACGACAAGGGAACCTGCTTCCCCGTCTCCGGCGACGCCGTCGCGAAGTTTGGTGGCACCGAGAAGATCGCCAAGGACGAAACGCTGCTACCAGAGGTCGCAACCAAACCTAGTGCTGCGATTCCGCCGACCGACTACAAACTGCAAGGCACCATCGGCGACTATAAAGCGGAATCGGGCCATGCGATCATCAGCGGTAAGTTCGAACCAGCCCAGGTCACCCCAGGCGACAAGGTTACCGTCTCGCTGAGCATCAAGCCGACTGGCGACTATCACGTCTACGCATACTCCCCAACCGATTCGGAATTCAGTTACAAGGCGACCGTCGTTGGTCTGGGCGAACAGACGCCATGGCTTTCGATGAAGCCGAAGACTGAGAACCCCGTCGTCGAAAAGCCACTGATTGAAGGTCTGCCTGACATCGTGCGTTATCACGAAGGTGTCACGACCTGGAAGTTTACCGTTCAAATTCCGATCGATGCTCAGCCGGGCAAGTACCCGCTGGTCGGTTATCTCGGCTACCAGACCTGCACCAACACCACGTGCGATCGTCCTTCGGCTGTGATGTTTGAAGGCGTGGTTCAGGTCGGCGACAAGGCCGGCACCGATTCCTCTCCCCTGGCCTTCTCGAAGGCTCCTTATTCGACCGCGGCCGAGCGAGCCAAGATCACCAACGCCGAAGTCCAAGAAGCTTTGGGCGAGACCAGCATGGTCGTGCCGCCGCTGCGAGGCAATTCTGGCGACGACCAGCCAGAAGCCAAGGTGGTTGCTCCACCGGTTCCGCTAAAGGACAGCATCGCCTGGGAGGTGCTCAATCCACCAGAAAACGCCAGCCTCGGCTGGATCATCCTGCTGAGCTTTATCGGCGGGGCGATCTTGAACCTGATGCCATGTGTGTTGCCGGTGGTTGGCTTGAAGATCTTGTCGTTCGTCAATCAGGCGGGCAAGCATCGCGGTCAAGTCTTCATGCTGAACCTGATTTACTCGGCCGGTGTGATCTTCGTGTTTATGATCCTGGCGGTCTTCTCGTCGTCGTTGAATTTGATTGTCGAAGCCATCGCTCCACCGACCGAAGGAGCTGCCGCAGGTTCCGACGGCTTGGCTTGGGGCCAATGGAGCGGTGACTGGCGCTACATCCTGGCGATGATCGTGCTGGTCTATACGATGGGCCTGAGCATGCTGGGTGTCTGGGAACTGACGATGCCCAGCTTCCTGGGAAGTGGCAGCGTCGCGAGTGCCTCGAATCAGTCGGGGTACGGGGGTGCGTTCTTCAAAGGGATCATCACCACGCTATTGTCGACGCCTTGCAGCGGTCCCTTCCTGGGCCCTGTGTTCGGCTATACGATCTCGCAGCCAGTCTTCGTCACCTTCCTGGTGTTCGGGTTCATTGGCCTGGGGATGGCTTCGCCTTACCTGATCATTGGCATCAACCCACGTTTGATCGCCTTTCTGCCGAAGCCAGGCAACTGGATGGTCGCGTTCAAGCAGATCATGGGTTTCGTCATGATGCTGACGGTCGTCTACCTGATGTACACGCTGCAGGACGAATGGGTCGTGCCAACGCTGGTTCTGCTGGTCGCCTTGGGGGCCGCCTGCTGGATGCTTGGCCAGGTCCATACGCTGGAACACAAATCATCTCGCATCGCGACGACAATAGGTGCTTTTGTGGTGGCGATTGGTGTTGGTGTTTTCTCGTTCACCAGCCTGGTGGAAGGGGAAGCCCACGACGGGCAGATCGCCTGGGATACCTACGCCGAAGAACGTTGGCCTGCCCTGGAAAACGACATCTATGCCCGGCAAAAAGCTGGTGAAACGGTGATGGTCGACTTCACGGCCGACTGGTGCCCAACCTGTAAGTTCAACTACTACACCGCCATCAACACGGCTGGCGTCGGTGCCGTGGTCGACGAACACAAGATCGTGCCGATGCTGGTCGACTGGACCAACACCACGCACGACAACTCTGGCAAGGTGCAAAGCTTCATCAACAAGCTCGGGTCGAACAGCATCCCGCTGCTGGCCATCTTCCCCGGCGGCCAGCCTGGAAAGGTCTACGTGCTGAGCGACCTGCTCACCGAATCGAAGGTGATCGAAAGCCTGAACGCGGCTCAAGAAACTTCAAGCAGCGTGGTGAAGCAGACCGCGATGAACGAGTAATCGTTGGCCTGTTGTCCGAGCATCACAACTTCAGTCCCCTCGCCCCTGAGGGGAGAGGGTTAGGGTGAGGGGCCTGGTGAAATCGGTACCCTCACCTTCCAAGCTCGCAGGATGAATGATTTTCCTGCAGATCGCCAACAGCAACGACGCCGCCAACTGCGTCGAACTTCTACCGAACCTGAGCAGCTTTTATGGTCGGCACTGCGGGATCGCCGTTTAGGTGGCCTTGAATTTCGACGGCAACACGCAATCGATCCGTGGATTGTCGACTTTGTTTGCCTTGAGAAATCGCTGATCCTCGAAATCGATGGAGGCTACCACGATAAGAGTCAGGCAGAGGATCTGCGTCGGCAAGACGACCTGGAAGCTCGCGGCTTTCAGGTCTTACGCTTTCAGAACGAAGAGGTTCTAACGAATCTGGAAGGGGTCGTCATCGCCATCCGCCGACACTCGGGGCTCGCGGACGGAGAGAGCCCCTCACCCTAGCCCTCTGCCCCTTAGGGGCGAGGGGACAAGAGATTGCTGCAGACGGTTTACAAGACTCGCCGACTACAGGCGGCAGTTGGCGATGTTGGTTTGCAGGATCGCGGATGCTCCGAGCTGTTCCAGCTTTTCCATCACGTCGATCACTTCTTTGCGTTTGACCATGGCCCGGACGGCACACCACGCTTCGTCTTCCAGCGGGTTGATCGTTGGCGAGTTGAAGCCCGGCGTAATGGCTTCGGCGGCGGCCAGGTTTTCGCGGCGGATGTTGTATTCCAGCAGCGAATAGTCGCGAGCGATCACCACACCTTCCAGCCGACGAACGATGCGGTCGGCCAGTTCCGGCATCCGCTTCTGCTTGTTCTGGATCAGCACCGTTTCGTAGCTGCCGATTTCGGCGAAGATCTTCAATCGGTTCGCGGCCAGCGTGCTGCCGGTTTCAACCAGGTCGACAATCGCGTCGGCGATACCAAGCGAGATCATCACTTCGACCGAGCCTGACAGGTTCACCAGGTGTGGCTGGGCCCCGTTTGCTTCCAGATACTGACGGGTCACGTTCGGGAAGCTGGTCGCGACGCGACACTGCTTCATGTCACCAACCGTGTTCCAGCTGGTATCTTCTGGAACGCACAATGCCAGGCGGCACTTGCCAACGCCTAGTTCCATGCGGGTATCGACTTCGACTTCCGCTTCTTGAACCAGGTCGCTGCCGGTGATCCCCATGTCGATGGCACCTTCGGCACACAAAACCGGAATGTCATCAGTTCGCAGGAAGGTGATGTCGATCGGCATGTCGCGTACCCGAGCAAACAAGCTGCGGTCCTGGCGACGGAATTTGAGTCCAGCGTCGCCTAACAGTTCCGTGGCGACCTCAGCCAGACGCCCTTTGCTGGGAATGCCGATACGAAAGTTTTCCATGATTCAATGCTTGGGGTTGGGTGCTAGAGCGAGTGAGTCTGTTTACTTTTGGGGGCGGGAAGCTTTTTCGTCGATGCCCGAAACGCCGAATCGTCGGCCCAGTTCCGCTTCGACTTCTTCCAGGGCGATTCCTTTGTGCCCCAGCATGACGAACAAGTGATAAATCAGGTCGCCAGCTTCGTAGATCAAATGCTGACGTCCTTCGTCTCCCTCTTCGCCGGCGGCTTCGACCACTTCGGCGGCTTCTTCCATGATCTTTTCGCCGATCTTGGGGACGCCGCCGTTGAACAACTTCGTGGTGTACGATTTCTCAGGTGGGTTCGCGCGGCGGTCTTCAATCACCGCCATCAGGGCGGATAAGACGTTCACACGATTATCAGAGTTCGATTCGCCGGACAATGTTCGGCCCCTCTCGCAGCAAAGGTCGACGCGTGGAAAATCCCAGCCCTCCTCATCGGGTGGCCAGGAATCTAGTATTGTAGTCGGCTAGGGGAAAACTGAAAATTGGCCCCCCAACGAACCTTAACATCCGCAGTTTTCAGGGTTTAGGCCTTAAAAACGCCCCGCAAAGCATGACGAATCCCTCGACAGACAAAGAGTTTACCTTCCTCGATTGCTGGTTTCTTTCCGGAGCGACCGCCAGTGGCAAGACGCGCATTGGATTGCAGCTGGCCAAGAAAATTAACGGGGAAATCATCGCGCTCGACTCGATGTCGCTCTATCGCGACATGGATATTGGCACCGCCAAGCCGACCGCAGCCGAGCAATCCGAGGCGCCTCATCACCTGATCGATGTGCTCGATCCGACCGAAAACTCGAGCATTTCGCACTATCTCGAGATGGCCCAGGCCGCCGCGATCGAAATCCGCAGCCGAGGCAAAGAAGTCCTGTTTGTCGGTGGAACGCCTCTTTATCTGAAAGCTCTGCTGCGAGGCCTCTCGGAAGGGCCGGCCCCTGACAAAGCGTTCCGCCAGGCCCTGGAAGAGGAAGCGGGCCGGGTGGGCAACAAGGCTCTGCACGACCGATTGAAGATGGTCGATCCGCTGGCCGCCAATCGCATCCACGAAAACGACATCCGGCGAATCATTCGGGCCCTGGAAGTGCATCACACGACCGGCCAGCCGATGAGCCACTATCAATTCGAGTTCGACGATCATGCCCGACCGGAAGATTGTCGAGCCTTCTGGCTTTCGTGGGATCGCCCAACACTGCACGACCGGATCAATTCCCGCGTCGAACAAATGTTCGAGGAAGGTCTGGTTGCAGAAGTCGAGCGCCTGGTCGAAAAGCATTCGCCGCTCGGCACAACTGCCCTGCAGGCCGTCGGCTATCAGGAAGTGATTGACTTCCTGGAAGGCAAACAAGATCTGGAAACCAGTAAAGATCGCGTCAAAGCCCGAACCCGTCAGTTCGCCAAGCGACAATGCACATGGTTCCGCAGCTTGAACGAATGCCGCGAAATCCCTCTGGAAGGCGAGCTCGACGCCAATGCGGTCGCCGAGCAGATCGAACAACTAGGTCGCGCCAGTAGGACCTAGTCGGGCGAGAACTACCACCAGTTCACGTAATAGGCCGACAAGCCCATTGTCAGCCGCAAAAGCAGCGTGATTATCAGGTAGAACGAGAAGTGCAGCCCGCCCGATAGCGGCGAAATGTCAAACGAGCCCGCCGCGGCCAGCCCGCCGAATACCACGCAAAACGCGGCCATCATCACGTAGTACGGCAAGTACTCGTTCAGATTCGGGCTCAGATCCCAGTAGCCCACCAGAAACGCGTAGATTCCCCACAGCACAGCATACGCAGCCGAGCAAATCAGCACGCGTCCCCAAAGTTCCTGGCCGGCGTAAGGTTCGTATTCGTCGTCTCGCAGAAACCAGTATCCGCTCCAGCAGATCGGCACGGCGATCAGATAGCTGCCAGCGACCACAATCCAAGTCAAACCGCTCGGATCTTCGGTCGAGTGACCAATGAAAAAGGCGATTAGGAAGGTCGACAATGCCGCGACCATCACAACCGCCAACACGGTTGGCGAGAACTTCACGTCTTCGCGAGCCACTGGCTTGAAGACCAGCTTGCCGGAGGCGCTTTTCACACCGCCGAATTCTTCGCGTTCGCGAAGGACGACCGTTTCGCTCAGTTCCGGAACCTTGATCGTCTTCTTACAGTTGGGACAAGGGCCTTCCCGACCGGCGAACTTGGCGCTGACTTCAAAGCGTTTGAAGCAGCTGGGGCATGTTACGCGTATTTTTTCTTGCTGTTCGGCCATGTTGTTCCGCGAAAAGAGGCTGAAGCGGGAGGTCGGAGGAAAAGCTGACCCGCGGCCTTTAACTTGGCCCGGGCCCACATTTTAGTCAATGATCTGGCTGTTGATAATGCGTCGAAACGAAGAGACTTACGTCGATCCTTTGGCGAAACTTCGACAACACTCCTGCATTTCGGAATCCTGTCTCCCGGTTTTCATCAATCCCTCACATCGCCCCCTTAAACTAGTGGCATCAAGGCGGGCAGAATTCCGAGCCGAATTGATACGCTGTACCTTTCCGGCATTCACCGCCAGGAGTCATCTTGAACACGAAACCAGAGACAATCGTGTTTCTTTGCCCGAATGGGCACCGTTTGAATGCACCGAAACGCCTGGAAGGCCAGCCCGGCAAGTGCCCCCATTGCAACGTTCGTTTCCGTGTTCCCAATCCATCGGGACAACCTTCGCACGACTCGATTCAGCTTGCCAAGGCCGCTTCGACTTCGTCCTCGGGGGTGGGGTCCCTTTCCACATCTGGCGATTTCGATGGTTCCGGCCTGGCCGACTTCACCGACCTGGGCGGCCGAGACGAGGCCGAAACGTCCGAGGTTTTGCATTCGTCGATTGGACTGAAGGCTGCCTCCCATTCGCCGGCCAGCGGTGAATCGCTACGAATGTTCCTCGAATTTCGGGAGCTTTGGCAAAATCGAACGGCAGAAACCCGCTTCGAGGTCCACCTTCCCGAGGGGGAAGTACTCGTGCCGCAGCAGTTCTCTGTGGAAAAATCGACGCCAGAGCTCGGATATTTCGCTCGAAAGATGGAGTCCGAGAAATATCAGGTCCACCTGATCCCCTGGAAAGCGGTATGCCGGATTGTGATAAGCGGACTGTCCGACCTTCCCTTCGAGCCATAGTCTTCGTACGCTAAGAGATGGTTCCCTAAATCGGCGTCATTGAGCGATTTAGGGGGTTACGCTTCCCCGCGAAAATCGGTTCAACTCGCGGAGAAACCCGGTAACTTGCCTGAACTGATGGGTGCGAAAAACACCGTGAACGCTGTCGCCATGAAGCCTCGCGTTGGGGCCGTCCGCTACTTGAACACCAAGCCGCTGGTGCATGGCTTGGACGACGCCGACACGCCGTTCAGCCTGACGTTCGACTACCCAAGCCATCTGGCCGATCAGCTTGCGCTAGGCCTACTCGACGTGGCGTTGATTCCGTCGATCGAGTATTTCCTTGGTGACGGTTATCGCATCATCACCGACGCCTGCATTGGCTGTCTCGGCCCGGTTTGGAGCGTGAAGATCTTCTTCCGCACGCCCCCGGAACAAGTTCGCACGCTGGCCCTCGACGAAGGTTCGCGAACCAGTGCCGCCTTGGCCAAGATTTTACTGGCCGAGCGATTGGGCGTCCGGCCGCAGCTTCAAGCGTTGCCGCTGGGCAGCGATATGCGTGATTGCGAAGCGGACGCCATCTTGCTGATCGGCGACCGAGCCATCCATCCACCGGCGATCGACGCGGTGGAAGTTTGGGACCTGGGTGAGACCTGGGTCCAATGGACCGGCTTGCCATTTGTGTTTGCGATGTGGGTTGCCCGGCCTGGCATTCAGACCGAAGCGATCTCGCAGGCCTTGATGCATGCCCGCAACGGCGGACTCGACAATTTGCAGATGATTGCCGAACGCGAAGCACCGAAGCATCGTCTGACGACGAGCGAGTGTTTCCACTACTTCCACGATAATTTACACTTCACCCTTGGCCCGCAGGAAAAGGCCGGACTGAAGCGTTACTACGAATTGGCCGCTGGGCTCGACCTGGCTCCCAGTGGCAGGACACCGATTTACGATGATTGCGAAATTGCTCGATAAAGCAGTCGCGGGCGAGCGACTGACACCTGAAGAAGGTCTGCAGATTCTCGAATCGAACGACCTGCTGGCGATCGGCCGAGCAGCCGATGCGGTTTCGCGCCGGATGCACCCGGAGAACTACCGTACCTACAACATCGATCGCAACATCAACTACACGAACATCTGCACGGCGGTCTGCCACTTCTGCGCGTTCTATCGCAATCCGAAAAGCGATGAAGGTTACGTCCTGCCGCGGGAAGAGATCCTGAAGAAGGTCGAAGAAACAGTCGCCCTTGGTGGGGATCAAATCTTGATGCAAGGGGGTCTGCATCCGAAGTACAAGCTGGAGTGGTATGAAGAACTGCTCAGCGACATTCGGACCAACTTCCCCCAGATCAACCTGCACGCGTTCAGCCCGCCCGAGATCTATCACTTCACCAAGGTCAACAAGTTGCCTTTGCGAGAAGTGCTGCAGCGTTTGAAAGACGCCGGCCTGGGTAGCTTACCGGGCGGTGGTGCCGAGATTTTGGTCGACCGTGTTCGTAACGAACTGACCCGCGGCAAGGTGATGACCGACGACTGGCTCGACGTGATGCGAGTCTGGCACGAACTGGGAGGCCACAGTTCGGCGACGATGATGTTCGGCCATGTTGAAACCCTGGCCGAACGCATCGAGCACCTCGAACGCCTGCGTCAGTTGCAGGACGAAACCGGCGGCTTCACGGCTTACATCTGCTGGACCTTCCAGCCAGACCACACCGACATGGCCCACATTCCGGCCCGCGGAACGTTCGAGTACCTGAAGACCCAGGCGGTCTCGCGGCTTTACCTCGATAACATCCACAACATTCAGTCGAGCTGGGTTACCCAGGGGCTGAAGGTGGGGCAGCTCGCCATGCTCTACGGAGCGAATGACATGGGCAGCTTGATGATCGAAGAGAACGTGGTGGCCGAGGCTGGCACCGTTCACTTCCTGACGCTGCAAGAGATTCGTGATGCGATTACCGAACTCGGTTTCGAGCCGCGTCAACGAAACGTCCATTACGAATTGCTGCCGAAAGAGCACGAGATGAAAGCCGTTCAGGCCAACGTGCTGCGGAACAAAGAACTGGTCACGCTCTCGTAGGCGAGCCGTTCGACATCGAACAACAAAAAGCCCCAAGGTGATTTGCCTTGGGGCTTTTTTCGTCGATGCTTGTTTCGCCAACCAGTCTTATTTTTTGGCGGGCTTCAACTGCCAGGCTTCGTCAAAGAAGTCGGCGGCGACGATCTTACCGGGCCAAAGGGCGTCGGGCGGCGTGTTGATATCGACCACGGCCCAGTCGGGCAGCTTGGGTACCTGGCGAGCGTTGTTCAGATAGGCATACTCGCGATAGGTGAAGCCGCTGTTGATCACCACATACTTCTTCGGATTCAACGGGTTCGGGTAGATCAAGACCGGGGCGTTCTCGTTCGCCTTGAACGTTTGCTCTCCGACCTTCACTTCATCCTTGGTCCACTGGATCGGAAGCTTGTCGGCAATCTTTGCCAACACACTGTTGCTGCCGGGGTCGCCGAACAGAATTAGATTGCTGTTGGCAATATCGGCGTCCGAGATCGCGTTGTCTTCGCGGACGATCGCATCGCCGCGGAACTGCCGACGCCACTCATTCACAAAGTGTTCCATTTCGCCAACCGCCCAGGCATGAACCTTTTCGTTGTTGGCTTTCCCTGTCGGACTGACGACGACAAACGAATCGAGAAACGCGTCATCGATAGGTCCCTGTAAGCCTGGTACCTTGGCCAGGACATCGCCATCGGTCCAACCGACTTGCCACTGCTGACCATCCCACTGCAACTTGCAACTCCACGATCGATCGGTCTCGGGACCAGGGACTTTCAGTTCTTGGCGTTTGCTACCGGCTCCGGCGGCGATTGGCGAAAGCGATAACGTTACTGCACCTCGTATGCCTTGCAGAATGTCTTGCCCGGCCGGCAGATTCAATTCCAATCGGCTGACATTGTCGGTGGCAATCGCAACACGACCATAATCTTGCACGGCAGCCAAAACGCGGGCCTGCTTCCAATGCTCTTGCAAGCCACAAACTTTGATCCAATGCACCTCTGGGTAACGAAGCGTGAACGTTGCGAACTGGATCGTTCGGGGTGTTTTATTGCGTCCTGCTTCGGCAATCGCATCGAGCTTGGCGGAAATGATCTTCTTCGAATCGGCATGAATCGCGTGCTTGGTATCGGGACCGATCACATGCGTCAGATTCATCTTTTCCTGACGCAGGGCTTCTTCCATCACATCGGCGGCTTGCTTCTGCTTATCGATTTCGCCGCTGTAGGCCACCGTCGGCAAGTTGGCCAGATTGATGCAATAGCCCGGGCAATCGTACCACTGCCACAACGTCTTTTCGTACCAGGTTGGCTCTAAGGTTTCATTCTGGAAGACATCGAGAAACAACGGCGTTTCCGAGAAACCGGCACCTGGATTCGCGGCAAAGAAAAGGCTTGGATAATGAACCGCCATCTGCCAGCAACCAGCGCCCCCCATCGAGAACCCGCGGATCGCCACGCGGTTGTCGTCGATGCGATAGTTGCCTTTCACGTGGTCCATCGATTCCAACACATCGATCTCGCCGGCGAACTTAAACGCATTGCAGTAGCGCCCGAAAGGATGCAGCACGATGGTCCGCTCTGGCTGGTACTGGCCAGGCCGCGAGGCTCGTTCGGCAATGAAGTTAGCCTCGGTATTGCGTTCGCCACGACCATGCAGCCAGACATCCAAACGGAATGGTTCGGCCGATGCAAAGTCGTAATTGGCGGGAATTTCGAGTCCGTAAGGCTGAACGGTTTGATCGATCTTCGAGCGATATCCACGCACAACCAGTCCGGTCTGTGTCGTCCAGGGAGCCTTGCCGTCCAGCAGAGCCTCGGCACGGTTCAAGCCTTCGGTCAGCGTTTGCTTGGCGGCGGCGATGTCGTTCGGTTTGTAGAACTCGCGATACTTGAGTGCCTGGTGAATCGCTCGGGAATAGATCTCGACGTCTGGCAGCAACTGCGGGGTGCGGGCGTCGCGCCGCATCTTCAGCTTCTTGATCAAATCGTCGAGCCGTTCGAGCCCTTGCGCGAGTTGGTCGGCATCATCAGCCGGGACTTCGATCCCTTCCGGAGGAATCGGGCGAACGTTCGAGGCAATGTTATCGGCGGGACCATCCGCCCAGGCCGGCAAGGCCGCCAGACAAAACGCAAATACCAGGAGAAGGAGTTTGTGCATGAGGTCGATCCAGGTGGGAGGGAATCGGGCCAAGCGAAGATTTGGGGCTTGGCGAAGCTGCCTCGATTTTAACTACTGAGCCCCTGCGAGGAAACAATAGCGGAAAGTTAGAGATTTTTTGCCTGCCTTCGATCGGCAAAGCGCAAAGAAAAAGGGTAGCCGTGGCTACCCTTGGGCGTGGAATCGAGTCGCTTGCGTCAGCTTAGTCCTCGTCGTCGACGATTTCCTGGCGAACTTCGATTTCGTCGTGATCTTTGCGAGGATCCTTTTCTTCGTACCAGCGGCGAGGGGAGTCCCAACCGAACTCTTCCTGCTGCGTATAGACGTAGCGGATTCGCATCTTTTTCTTCTTCGGAGCCGGGATCAAAACCGGTTCTGGTTTTGGTTCAGGAACCAGTTCGAGCACTGGCTCGGGCTCAGGTTCCGGCTCTGGATCGGGTTCCCAGTCGAGTTCGGCTTCTGGTTCCAGAATGGCGTCCGCCACCGGGAACTCGACTTCTTCTTCGTAGGGTTCTTCGTCAACCGGCTCTTCGGCCAACAAGGCGTCCCAGTCGATGGCCACCTTGCGGTCGCCATCGGCATCTTTCAATCGGTAGTTTGCCGGAGCACTCATGTCGACGTCGAAGTCGGCCAGCGACAACCGATGCGGATCGGTCACGTCGCTACCCTTCAGGCGGTAGCTGACTTCTTCTTGCAGCACGTCGACACGCAACCGAACGAGATCGTTCGGCACTTCGACGATTGGCAGGGCGATGTCTTCGAAAACCGGCTTCTTGATCACTTCGAAGTGGATCGGCACGTAAGGTGGCAGAACGACTTCGGTGAATCTGGCGGCCTGGAATGGAACCGGCTCTGGCTTAGGGTTTTCGATGTGAACGGTGATCTCGCCCTTTGGCAGCGGAGTCGACTTCACCTTCTTTGGGGCTGGCTTCGGCTCAGGCGCGGGCTCTGGTTCCAGCTCCGGTTCTGGCTTGGGAGCTTCCAGTTCCATCTTCGGCATGGGCTGATCGATATCGATCAGGCCTGGTCGGCAAAGGCCGGTGAACTTAGGCAGCTGGCGAACGTCGGCCCCCATGTCCTGGAACATGGCCGCGATGTGTTCGTGGCAGGTAAAGATCAGCAGTTGATGCCCTTCCGCAGCAAACTCGCGGAATAGATTAGCGGTCGCCTTCGATCGCTTCGAGTCAAAGTTCACCAGCACATCGTCCAGGATGACCGGCAAGACGCGGCCCTGGCGAGCGAACAAATGAATCAACGCGAGACGAACGCTGAGGAAGACCTGTTCCCGGGTACCTTCGCTCAAGTGAGCCAGGCTCTTCGAGTCGGCATCACGTTCTTCGACGAACAGCGTGTTTTCGTGCAGTGGCGTCCAAATGCGGATGTAGCGATCGTCGGTCAGCTTACGCATGTACGACGATGCCAATCGCAGCGTTTCGGGCTGACGGTCGCTTTCGTAGACGCGGCGAATCTGTTCGAGGATGCACGACGTGGTCGCCAGCGTCTGCCAATTTTCAATGGCCTTCTCGAGCTGAGCTTCCACTTCGGAAAGTTCAAGCTGGGCATGCAGCAGGCGATCGTTCTTCTCGAGCGTCTCAAGCTGAACCTTCAGTTCGCCGCGACGCTCGAAACATTCCTGCATCCGCTTTTCAGAATGCTGATGATCTGCCAACAGCTTGGCCAGCTGTTCGTCGGCTTCTTTGCTGACGGTCGTTTCGAGCCAGGCTTCAATTTCTTCCAGTGTGCTTTCGGTACCGATCTTCTCGTCGATCGTTTCGGTCAGAGCTTCGAGCTTCGCTTCCAGCTCTTCGACTTCTTCAGTTTTGACGATCCAAGTGAGGTACTCTTCTTCGTCGCTGCTGCTGGCTTCTTCCAGCAGTTGCTCGCGTTCGGCCATCAGCTCTTTCGCTTCTTCGGCCACACGGCGGAAGTCACCACGAACCTTCTGACCTTGCTCGAACAAGCCAGTCCGCTGCTTGTGCTTCCCTTCCTGACGCAGCAGATCGTCTTCCAACTGATCCAACAGCAGCAAGGCGTCCTGGGTCTTTGGTGCCACACCGACATCTTTGGCCAGGTGCGAAATCCGGGTTAGCAGGGCATCGCGTTCTCGCAGGGCGATTTCGTTTTCGCCCTGGATCGCCTTCAAACGCTTGCGATATTGATGAATCTGAGCCAGGAACCGACCGAGCGACTTCACCCGATCTGGGTTGATGTCTTCCGGCAAATCGAGCACGCGAAGCGTTTCTTTCCAACGTTTCTTGGCTTGAACGACTGCCGATTCCAGCTCGCTGATCTGACGGGTGCTGGTTTCCTGCTTTTCGCGAACTTCACCCAGCTTATGGCCCAGTGGAATCAGTTCTTCCAGGCGAGTCAGATGATCTTCGGCCGACTTCAGACGAGCCATCAACGCGCCATTGCCACGCGGCAGTGCGATGTCGAGCTCTTTCTGTTCGGTAACCGCCTTGTCCATTTGCTGATCGAGCAGCATCAACTGACGCTTGGCCGAATCGAAACGTTGGGCCGATTCGTTGTCGAGCTTTCGCTTCATGCTGTACGACGCCACCATCGCCATGGTGCCGAAGATCCAACCGAAGTGGCCCAACTGCCAGCCAATCAGCAAGGCAGGACCAAACATCGAATACAGCGTCATCGAGCTGCCCACGATAAACATCGCACCCAGCATCACCATCTCTGGCTTCGGGGTGATCTGGTCTTCGAGCAGGTCGTGCGTTTCCCCTTCTGACTCGCGGTACTGAAGGCGAATCTGGTCGATCTTATCTTCGACCTGAATCCGGCGACGAAGCAAATTGACCAGATCGCCGGCCTTGGCGAGGGCCTTGTTCAGGTCTTCTTCACCGAGCGAAGTCAGCGATTCTTCGACTTCGCTTTCGACGCCGAGCAGTTCTTCGTCGTGGGTCGAAGTGTGTTTTCGAGCCGATTCCAGCTCTTCGGTCGAGCGTTCCAGGGTCCGCAGCGGTTCGCGAAGCGAGCGAAGCTGCTTGCGGCTCAGGTCAGGGTTCTTCCCGGCCCGAGTTTTCACGCCGGTCTGTTCCCACAGATCTTCGATCTCGGAGCGGATCTGCGTTTCTTCTTCTTTGTTGCGTTCGAGCTGCTGCGTCAGCGATAGGATCCACTGGCGTTGTTCCCCCAACGCATCCACACGGGCTGCCTGGCGGGCCAGTTCCTGGTTGACCGGAATCGAGCTATGGCGTTCGCGAAGTTCCGTGTACTGGGCACGCAAATCGCGGCACTTGGTCCGCTTCTTCGAGATTTGATCCTGCAGCGAATGCAGGTGACGCAGCGTATCCCGCGAGACTTCCGGCAGTTCGCCGTATGCCGCGATCTTCTCTTGCAGTTTATTGCGGCGCTGGATTTCAGGGCGAAGCGACTGTCCCAGTTCAATGAACTGGGCGAGGCGTTCGAGATCGGCAACTTTGAACTGGAACTGATCGATTTGCGTTTGCAGGGCTCGACGCTGGTTGATCAGGTTCGACCATTCCTGGGTGCCGCCGCGAAGTTGTTCGATTTCCTTCTTCAGGATCTGATGCTTTTCCAGCAGCTTGTCGACCAGGGCTTCTTCGTCCCGGCCCGAGATCAAGCGGCAACGGGAAGCTTCCAACTCACGCATCACTTCGGCGAGCGAGATACGATCGAGTCCGCTGGTCAGTTCATAGATCTTCTGAGCGGCGACGCTATCGTCGAGGGTCGCCAGCAACTGCATTTCGCGCAGACCAACGGCGAAGATGTTGCTGTAAGTCAGGCGGTCGACACCTTCCAGCAAGGCATCTAACTGGGCACGACTTTGCCGGGAACCATCGGAAGCTTCGATCCAGACCTGTTCTTCGCTGCCATCGTGATTGAACCGACGCACCACCTTAAAGCGGCCCATCGCTCCATTCACGCGCAGCCCACCGCCTGGCTCGCCACCATGGATCGGTGGCAAATAGCGACGTTCCAGGTCGGGCTCTTGGCCGTAAAGCATCGTGCGAAGAAAGTGCAGCAGCGTGCTCTTTCCCGCTTCGTTGTGACCGAACAGAACGGTGATGGTTGGCGACAACTGCTCGACACTCAGGTCGTGCCAGACGCCGAAACCGTCGATTTGAATTTGATTGAGTTGCATCCCTTCACTCCTGAAGATGGCCCACTTGCTCGGCCTGCGAAGTCTTCGATCACTCGGCTCGCAGCAATTGGACGCCCAACCGGCGTGCGTCTTGCAACACGCGGCGGCGATTTTCTCGTGACTCGATAGCGACTGCCTCGGCTAACTGGCTTTCCTCGTGCCCGGGGGCAAGGAATTGTGTCAGCTCGATCGGCAGACTTGGATCGGCGGCCAGCTCTCGCGTCAGACGCAAATAATCGCCGCAGATCGATTGTTCCTGGTACCAAGCTTCTGGAATGACCGAGGCAGTTTCGACCGTCAGTTCATAGGTCCACGAACCCATCGGTTCTTCGCCGAACTGCTTGTTCAGTTCGTTGGTGACCTCTTGCCAGGTTTCTTCTTTCAGCAGTTCGCGGGTCGCTTCGTTGGCGACAATCACGCGCCAGTCGATCATCAACTGGCGGTTTCCCTTGGTCGTGTTAAGCGTGTTCAAACGATTCTTGATGATCGTCGTGAGGTCCGAGAGCTTTTTGCAGTTTTCCAGTTCGATGATTTCGCTTTGCCAGCGACAGACGTCGGTTGGGACCGCTTCCATGGCGATATCCCCTTCTTCGTCCACTTCCACCAGTGTGCAGCTGCGCTGACCATTGGCAGTAATGTTTCGTCCCTGGGGAGAACCGGCGTACAAAGCCATGGAAGGTGAAGTCGCCAGCTTGTTGCGAAGTTCTTTCCCGCCGAGTGCCCAGTAAGGAATGCCGCTGCGGGCGATCGATTCTGGCTCAAAGTCACCATGCAGCGCGGCAATGGTGAACAAACCTGCCGCATCGGGGCGGAACTGGCTCCAGCCTGGATCGCGACCGATGAATCCCTGGGCGATGATCGTGCAAATGGCGTCGTTGCCACGTTGATGGAGAATCTCGACCGGCTTGCCAGGACCAATCGTATGAACGTTTGGCGGCAGATGAATTGAAGCAGGCCAACGTGCCGGTGGGTCGATTTCGCCACCAACCCAATAAACCTTGATGCCGGCGTCGTTCAGCGTTTCGAGCTGATCGAGCAGAAAACCAACGATCACGGGGCTGCTTTGCCGGACGTCGAGAATGTTGCCGGTAATCAGCACGAAGTCGACCTCGTGCAACAAGGCGTTTTCCACCACCTGCTGAAAGGCCTGACGCGGCGCAGTCAGGAAGATCTCGCGCAGATGCTTGGGGACTTCAGCGAGTCCGCCAAGCGGCTGATCGAGATGAATATCACCGGTTTGAATGAATCGGAATGGTGACCCAGGCGTCACGGCCTCTCTCCATGGCTGACGGCCCTCGAAACGACTTGCGATAGCATCTTGCATGCTGGCACGAGGAGTAGTTTAACCAAACGGCAAAGTTTCGCCTATCCAGATTTGTTCAAGTCATTCGGTGGCAAATGCCGACACGCAAAGCCACTCGCCAGAGGTATTCCCTGACGGTATCCCTGCAGAAACATCCCAAACTAGGCCTCGTCGGCGAGAATGACCATCAAATCTTGGACCGGCAGAGCGAGAAAGATTACCGAGAACCAGAGAGCCCCGAACAACAACAACAGATAGCCGACAAACCAAAGCCAGGTCAGCCATTGCAGGCGTTTGGGAAGATAGGGAACCGCCAGCGCGATCGGGCCATCGAGCAAGACGACCATCAAGGCGGGAATATACCAGTAGCTGGAAACGGTCCACGACCAACGAATCACCAGCTCGGTCCCAGCCGGCAGTTCGAGCTCGAAATGCTCGTACATGCGGGTGAACATTGGCACGATACTGCCATAAAACATGATCATCGCCGCAGTTACGACAACATGAATCCCCCAGGCAAGTCCCGAGATGAGAAGTCGCAAGATCACCGTCAGCAGCGATGGGCCAGCGTCAGGCTCGTTCGTTGGGGCGACAACTTCAACTTGCGACATCAGGGTGGCTCCGGTTTTAGGACGAACGGCTTACCGACGACGTACTTGGGCCGAAGGGCGTCGCTGCTCCGATTTAGGACCAGCGGGCCCACTTTGCTCCGCCTTGGCGTTGGGATTGTCGGCCTGACCGGTCAATTCGTAGAGGAACCGGCTGGTTTCGGTCGGACGGGGTTTACCCCATTTCTTCCGAGCCAAGGCAAACGAGAAGGTCAGCCGTTCCTGGGCTCGCGTGATGCCCACATAGCAAAGCCGACGTTCTTCCTCGATCGCTTCGTCCCCATCTTTCAAGCTGCGCTGGTGAGGTAAGATGCCTTCTTCCATGCCGACCATGTAAACATAGGGAAACTCGAGGCCTTTGGCAGCATGCAGCGTCATCAAGATGACGCCGTTCTTTTTGAGTTGCTTTTCTTTCTCGTTGTCGAAACCATCCCCGGCCAGGGCGGTGTCGTCGAGGAATCCGGCGAGGGTCGCCTTTTTCTTCTTCTTTTCTTCGTAAGCGCTGACGGCGTTGACCACCTGTTCGACGGCCGCTTCCCGTGACTCGCGATCGTTCGGGTCAGGGTAAAGCCGAGCGAGTTCCTGCTGATATCCGATCGCTCCGATCAAATCGCGGACGATGTCGGTCAACGAGTCCTTTTTCTCGACCCGAGCATGATAATGCTTGATCAGACGGACAAATTTGTTGATCGCGTCGGTCGTTGTCGACGAAGAACCTCCACGCAGCGAAGCGGCCTGGGGCAGCACTTCCCACAGCGGTTTGCCTTCGTTGGTGGCGAAGTCGAGCAGCGACTTGACCGTCTTCTGCCCGATACCACGCGGCGGTGTATTGATGATTCGCAGCAGCGCCACTTCGTCTTGATGCGAATTGATCAGCTTCAAGTAGGAAAGGATGTCGCGGACTTCTTTGCGATCGAAGAACGACATCCCACCGATCAGGGTGTAGGGAATGTTCATCGCGCGGAACTGCTGCTCGAACGCTCGAGGCTGTTCATTTGTGCGGAACAAAATCGCGAAGTCACGCGGCTCGACGTCGGGCTGGTTCACTTTTCGCGAGATGTCGCCGACGATTTCTTCCGCTTCTTTTTCTTCGTCTTTGAAATACAGCACTTTCGGCTGGTCACCACCATGCCGGGCCGCGTTCAGAATCTTGTCGTACCGGGTCGAATTGAAAGCGACCAGGCGGTTGGCTACCGTCAAAATGGCACTCGTGCAGCGGTAATTGTCCGCCAGCAGCACCACTTTGGCTTCGGGCCAGTCTTCTTTGAAGCGCAGAATGTGCTTCACTTCCGCACCACGCCACGAGTAAATCGACTGATCGTCGTCCCCCACCACGCATAAGTTGCGGTGTCCTTCGGTCAGACCGCGGACGATACGGTACTGAGAGGCATTCGTGTCCTGGTATTCGTCGATCATGACGTGATCGAACAAGGCAGCTTCCTGATCGCGAACGTCCGGAAAGTTGGTGAACAACTCTTCGGTGCAGAGCAACAAGTCGTCGAAGTCGAGTGCGCCGCACGATTTCAGGGCATTCTGATAGCGTCGGAAGGCCACAGCCGCCAGGTGGGCTTTATCGGTGTCGGCATGGGCAAACGCTTCTTTGGGCCGAATCCCAGCCGACTTCCAGCGACTGATAAAGTTCAGCAAGTCGCCGGGACGGAGGGTCTCGTTGGGGACGCGAATCTCGCGAAGCACACCCCGGGCCACCATTTCCTGATCACTACGATCGTAAATGGTGTAATTCAGCGGATAGCCCAGGTGATTAATATGCCGACGTAAAACACGAACACAATGAGAGTGGAACGTTGACACGACCGGTTCGTCTTTGGTCTGCTTGCCCAACAGTTTGAGGGCACGTTCCTTCATTTCGGCCGCAGCCTTGTTGGTGAACGTCACCGCGAGAATCCGCTGCGGCTTGATCCCATGCTTGATGAGATTCGCAATGCGGAACGTCACCACACGGGTTTTACCGGAGCCGGCCCCTGCCAACACCAACATAGGGCCTGACAGTGTATTAACCGCTTCAAGTTGTGGCGGATTGAGTCCGTTCACCCGATTCTCGTCCGATATTCCGTTCCACCGAATTACCCTTTGGCGCAATTAATGCCGCGTAAAGGGTTCAGGCCCAGATGGCCAGCAAAGCCCATTGATCGTACGTCGCTGCCCCCTGCAATTTCAATGGGGTCTTGCCCAACTTTCCTTGTTTACGGTCGCGATCAAACTACGCCGAATGGGTCGTCCCGATTAGAATGGCGGTTTCAATGCACTCAGACGCACCTAATGCTCCGATTTCCAGGACCGCTATGCTCGAGCCGTGGAAGAAATTTTGTTCGCAGATCGTTTTTCGCTGGGTCGAAAACGATCATTCGACTTCGGCCGCTGCCATCGCTTTTTACGTTATTTTCTCGCTCGCCCCGATTCTCGTGTTTGCCGTCGCCATCGCCGGCGAAGTGCTGGAAAGCGACACGAGTGCCCGGGAAGCAGCCATCGCGTTTTTGAATACCAGCTTAAACGTCGCTTCCGACAATGAGCCTTCAGAGACGGAGAAAGCTCCAGCGAACGGAACCGAAACCAAGCCAGATTCCGCCGATCCTGCCAAACCAGAGACCGAGGAAGAAGCGGCTGAGGAAGGGGAGGAAAAAGAAAAAGAGGCCCAGTTCCCGGCGAAGCTCGACTATGGCAAAGAGATCGTCGATCAGGTTCGGCTTTCCGCTTTCCGCGAAGCGACCATGCTGCAAACCATTACTCTGTCGGTGATCGCGATCTGGAGTGCTTCGGCAACCTTCATGCAATTGCGGGCGGCGCTTAACCGAATCAATGGCTTCGTGGCCGAAGGTATCCGAGACAGCGTGATTGCGGTCTTGCTCGGGCGAGTTCGTGCGACGTTGTTTTCAATCGGTGTCGGACTGATGCTCGCGGTAGCTACGCTGCTGAGTACGTGGTCGCACATTATCTTCGACCGAGCCTCGGACATGGGCTACACCTTCTTCGGCAAGCCGGACTGGCTGCCGACGCAGTTGATCTCGTGGCTGACCGTGCTGACGGTGTTTTATTGCATGCTCCGTTTCTTACCGATGAAACGGCCCCCTTGGCGAGAAGTGTTGTGCGGGGCAATCATCGGCACGGTCTGTTTTCAGCTTGGGAAGTACCTGATTATTCCGCTAGGCGAAAAGAACGTGGTGGCGACCGCCTACGTGAACAGCCGCTTCCTGGTGATCACGGTGATGTGGATCTTCCTTTCCAGTCACGTGCTGCTGTTTGCCGCCGAGATCGGGCATATGCTGTTCGCGCCCGATACCTCACCTTTTGCCAAGTACCGCCTGAAGACCGAATCGTAAGTTATCGCCCGGTCCGAATATACTCGCCCATCCGTTCCACCTGGCGATGCAAGAGTGGCGACCATGGGAAGCCTGTATTGATGCGGATGTAGTTTTTGAACGCCCCGCTTGGCGAGAAGATCGGCCCTGGAGCGAATTGAATTCCTTCTTCGCTCAGCGCGTGATACATCTTCATCGAGTCGACGTGCCGTGGCATTTCGATCCACAGAACGTGACCTCCCAGCGGTCGCGAGGCCCGAACGCCATCGGGAAAACAGTTTCGCACGGCCCTCAAGGCGTCGTCCATCTGCTCGGCAAATTGCGATCGCACTTTGCGAAGATGCCGATCATAGGCACCCGTTTCCAGAATTTCCGCCGCGACCAATTGGGGGGCGACTGACGTGCACTGGTTCACGACCAGCTTCATCAATTGAAACTGCTGGATATACCGGCCCGGGATACACCATCCCAGACGCAGTCCTGGCGAAAGAGTTTTGCTGAACGATCCGCAGTAGAGAACACGGCCCTGGGTATCGAACGCTTTAACCGCACGCGGCCGCGGCGATCGGAACGAAAGGTCCCCGTAAACGTCATCTTCCACCAGCGGAACCTGGTAGCGATTGAGGATTTCGACCAGACGCTTCTTATTCTCTTCCGGCATCAAGCTGCCAGTCGGGTTCGAGAAATTCGACACGATCGCGCACGCGGCAATGTCGTACTTCCCCATCACGTGGTCGAGATGATCAAGCTGAATCCCTGTTTCCGGATCGCAAGCGACTTCCACCGCTTTCACACCCAGTGACTGTAGCACTTCCAGCAGTGCGTAGTAGGCCGGCGATTCGATCGCGACGATACTGCCCGGAGGGGCGACGCATTTGATCGAAAGGTAAACCGCTTCTTTCGCGCCACTGGTTACCACAATGTCGTCGGGGCTGACGATGTAGCCTGCCTCGGTGCCACGTTTGGCGATCGACTTGCGCAATGCCTCGTGCCCTGGGACGCCATCGTAACCGAAGCAGGCATCGGGCAAATCTCGCATCACCTTCTGATACGACTTGTTCAGCACCCCCAGCGGCATAAGCTGCGTCGACTGGACGGCGGCCCCCAGCGTCGGTTCCGCCCCAGAGCCGATCGCGGCGTTCATGCGTGTCGGGATGTTCGTCTGGATGACGCAGGCCTCGCCGTTGGGACTGGTCGAAGAGAGCTTCGGCAATTCCTCGGGCGGGCGTCGGACGTAGTGCCCCGACTGCGGGCGGACTTCAATCACGCGCCAATCCTCGAGTAGTGCTAACGCGCTTTTGGCTGTGTTCAAGCTCACGCGATGTTCTTCGCTGAGTCGGCGGATAGAAGGAAGCTTCTCGCCGGGCTCAAACGCTCCGGTTTGCACCAAACGGCGAAGCTTGTCCGCCAGTTGGTAGTAGAGCGTGCTCTCTTCATCGGTGGCCACTGCGGCCGCTTTGGGGGGCGTGTTCATCTGTCACCCTTGCTTCGGGCGGAATCTGACAAGGCGTGTTCTGCGCGGGCATCTGTACCCACGGACAATACTGTAATCCAGAACTGTGCCCACAGCTATCGTACCCATAAACTGCTCCCACTAGCAAGTGTTATCACATTTCATACTGAAACAAGGACTGTACCCCTCATGGCGATTGCAACCAATCTTGGCTTTCCACGGATCGGAGCGAAGCGCGAACTGAAGTGGCTGCTCGAGAAGTATTGGCAGGGAAAAATCGGGGCGGAAGAGCTTCTGACCAAGGCCCACGACGTCCGTCAGAACAACTGGCAATGGCAAGCGGACGCCGGCATTCAACAGGTACCGGTGGGAGACTTCTCGCTTTACGACCATGTGCTCGACTGGTCGCAGCGTGTCGGAGCAGTTCCGAATGCCTATCAATCGTCGCAACTGGTCAGCGAATTGGATCGCTACTTCGCGATGGCGCGCGGCACGCAAAAGGGTGTCGACCTGCCCGCTTTGGAAATGACCAAGTGGTTCAACACCAACTATCACTACATCGTTCCTGAATGGACCGAAGACCAGACCTTCCACCTCAATGCCGAGGCCTACCTCAACGAAATCGCCGCCGCCCAGGCCATCGCCCCCAATGCCCGACCGGTGGTCCTGGGGCCCGTCAGTTTGCTGCTGCTGGGCAAGTTGAAGGGAAGTGATGCGTCACCATTGATTCTACTGGAACGACTGCTGCCGGTTTACGAACAACTGCTGGCCAAGCTCAACGAAGCCGGCGTGACCTGGGTACAGTGGGACGAACCGGTCCTGGCACTCGATCTCAGCGAAGAGGCTCAAAAATCAATCCAGAAGAGCCTGGAAGTTTTGTCCCGTTCGTTCGGCAACTTGAAGTTGGTCGTGACCAGTTATTTTGAAGGACTACGTGAAAACCTCGCCTTGGCGTTCTCGCTTCCCGTCGCGGCGGTTCACCTCGACCTTTCGGCAGCCCCGAAGCAACTGGACGAAGCGCTGTCGTTGATTCGCCCAGAACAGTTCCTCTCGCTGGGTCTGATCGATGGGCGCAACGTCTGGAAGAACGATCTCTCGAAAGCATTGGATCTGGCCGAGAAGGCTGCCAAGGCGATCGGTTCCGACCGTTTGCTGATCGCACCTGGCTGCTCGCTGCTGCATAGCCCGGTCGATCTCGCTTCCGAGACGGCGATCGATGCCGAACTGAAGAGCTGGCTCGCGTTCGCTCGGCAAAAGCTGGATGAAATCGCCATCATTACCCAGGCCCTCAACGAAGGTCGCGATAGCGTCGCCGATGCTTTGCGGCAAAATGCCGAGGCAATCCAATCGCGTCGCAACTCGGTTCGAACCCATAATCCAGCCGTGCGACAGCGGATTGAATCGATCACTCCCGAAAGCTTGCTGCGGCAGGGTGCCTACAATCAGCGGCAAGGGGAACAACGCAATCGCTTGAACCTGCCGCTGTTGCCAACAACAACAATCGGCTCGTTCCCACAGACCAGCGAAGTCCGCCAGGCCCGTGCCGCTTTTCGGAAAGGTGACCTGACCGCGGATGCGTATCAAAAGTTCCTTGAAACCGAAACGCAAAGCTGTATCCGTCGGCAAGAGAGCCTTGGCCTCGACGTCCTGGTGCATGGCGAGTTCGAGCGGAACGACATGGTCGAGTACTTCGGCGAACAACTCGAAGGCTTTGTCGTCTCGCAAAACGGCTGGGTGCAAAGTTACGGTTCGCGTTGTGTGAAGCCGCCAATCATCTTTGGTGACATCCAGCGTCCTCACGCGATGACTGTCCCGATGGCCAAGTATGCCCAGTCGCTGACTCAGCGTCCGGTGAAAGGAATGCTGACGGGTCCAGTGACCATCTTGTGCTGGTCGTTTGTCCGCGACGATCAACCGCGCCGCGATACGTGCGAACAAATCGCGTTGGCCATTCGTGACGAAGCGGTTGACCTCGAGTCCTCTGGCATCGGTGTCATTCAGATCGACGAGCCTGCCTTGCGAGAAGGATTGCCGCTGCGTCAACAAGATCAGCCAGGCTACCTGCAGTGGGCAGTAGATGCCTTCCGCCTGGCATCGAGTGGGGTCTCGAACGAAACGCAGATTCACACGCACATGTGCTACTGCGAGTTTAACGAGATCTTGCCATCGATCGCCGCGTTGGATGCCGACGTGATTTCGATCGAGACGAGCCGCTCGAAAATGGAACTGCTCGACGGGTTCGGCGACTTCCAGTACCCCAACGAAATCGGCCCTGGCGTCTACGACATCCACTCGCCACGCGTTCCTTCCACCGACGAGATGGTGGGGCTATTGCGGAAGGCGGTCGACCTGATCCCTGCCGAGCGATTGTGGGTTAACCCAGATTGTGGGCTGAAGACCCGCGGATGGGTGGAAGTGGAAGCGGCACTGAAGTCGATGGTGGAAGCGGCCCAGCAGGTTCGTTCGCTGCTGGCTTAAGTGTCCGGGCTGTGAACTAAGTTTTTGCACGCCCCGTATAGGAAAAACCTACGAGGGGCGTGCATTAATTCTTGGCTCTAGACGTTGAAAATGCTGGGGTTTCGTGTCAAATTGGATGTTTCCCTGCCAGCACATTCCTTCCTCAGTCCAGCCCAAAAGGTCCCACCTCCATGAAGTTTCGTCGTTTCGAACTCCGCTCGCTGTCCCTATGCCTGGCCCTCACCTTCGTGGGGATGCTTTTCATGAGCTCGATGTCGCAAGCCGAAGAGAAAGAGTCGACTCGCAAACTCCGCCACCTGGTGGTCTTCAAATTCAAGGAATCGGCCAAAGCTGAAGATATTGAAAAGGTCGAAAAGGCCTTTATCGCCTTGCCTAAGCAGATTCCGGTCATCAAGGAGTTCGAGTGGGGCACCAACAACAGCCCTGAGATGCTCGACAAAGGTTTCACCCACTGCTTCCTGGTCACCTTTGCCAGCGAAGAAGACCGTGCCGCCTATCTGCCGCACCCAGCTCACCAGAAGTTCGTTTCGGTGTTACGTCCACACCTGGATGAAGCTTTTGTGATCGATTACTGGGCTGACTAAGCAATCAGATGGCTTCGGCCGCCGGTTCTAAGCAATTCAACGGAGAGCGACCCTACCCTTGTGGCTGGCGTCGCTATTTTTATGCGCCTCGTAGAATGGGCATTTCCACCGATTTAGGGAGCGATCTCTATCGCTAGGCGATTTCTTTCTGAAAATCGATCGCGGATCGCAAACTTGGGATTGGACGTAAGTCCTCTGATTCTCTATTCTTTTTTCAGGAACAATCAGTCGAATTCTGCGGTATTTGATTGCCGCCGCAAACCACAAGCGTTCGATATTCGTACTGATTACACATTCCCAACGACCACGATTTCTTCGCCTATGCGACCTTATTGGCTTTACCTACTGCTGATTCTTGCACTCTTGATGCCAGGGGCACGCCCTAGGTACATCAGTGCGAGTATCGCGTCTGGTGCTCCGGTCGAAGGCATTCCGACGACCGATACATCGGAAACGGAAGAACAAGAGGTCAACGAGAAGACGGTCAGTTCGCGGCATCGGCTTTCTTTGACCGCCACGCGAAGCCTTGATCCACGACCGGTCGTTCAACGCCAGAGATTTCCGCGTTCTCTGTCTGCTGTCCCTGGCATTGTGCATCAATCGCACAACGGATTTGGTGGCGATATCACCTGCTAGGTAAAACTGGGCCGCTGCGCGCAGTTGCTGAATCTTTTTTCGTCGGCACTCTGCCTATCTCTGGCGGCCCCCCTGCTTTGGTCTGTTCTGGCTGATGCTCCGCACGCTCGGCCTGGCAAGCCATGCAATCTTTGGTCTGTTCACGACACCACGTCGCCCATCGATCAGGCCCCCCCTGGTACCTGAATTCGTTCGACCGCCCCGAGACAGCGATAGGCAAGATCTATGCGTAATTTATTTGCTGGCGTAACTCATTTTCAAAACAAGACCTACCCACAGATGCAGCCCCGCTTCGAGGAGTTGGCCACCGGGCAGAGTCCCGACGCGTTGTTCATCACCTGCAGCGACTCCCGCGTTGTCCCCGAACTGCTTACCGGTAGTGACCCTGGCGAACTATTCGTCATTCGCAACGCCGGCAACATTGTCGGTACGAAAGACGAAGCCGACCTGGGTGTGGCTGCCACCATCGAATATGCCGTCAAGGCGCTGAAGGTGCCGCAAATCATCGTCTGCGGACATGCACGCTGCGGTGCGATGCAAGGCTTACTCAATCCATCGGCCGTCGAAAGCCTCCCGGAGGTCGCCAAGTGGGTTTCGCTTTCTGCGGAAGCACTCAACGACACCAGCGACGACTCCGACGACGACCGCCTCACCCAGTTGATCCAGGCCAACATTCGCCTGCAACTTCGCAACCTGATGACCTTCCCGGAAGTTGCCGAAAGGGTCGAAGCCGGCACGCTGCAGCTTCACGGTTGGTTGTATGACTTCGTCACCGGCAAGGTGAGCGTCGTTTCGTTGGGCTCGAGTCAATTTGTCGACTCCGTTGCTCACATGGCCTAACCCAAGCTCCAATTTTACGGAAGCACCACTCATGGCTACGCAAGAAACCTCACCAGCTCAAACGGCGGGATACTTCTCAGGAACCTTTCGAAAAGACTTTGTTTCGTCGATTGTTGTTTTCCTGGTCGCCTTGCCGCTGTGTATCGGTATTGCGGTGGCCGTAGGGGTCAATCCAGCACGAGCTTTAATTACCGGCATCATCGGTGGCCTGGTCGTTGGCTGCTTTAGCGGTTCGCCGCTGCAAGTGAGCGGACCAGCGGCCGGCCTCTTTGTGATCGTGGCGGATTTGATCGCCTCGCAAAAAGCAAAGTTCCTCGGCTTTTATGCAGGCCCGCAAGAATCGGCCGATGGCCTGTCGATGACGTACGCCCTGGCAGCCCTCGGTTTCGCGGTGCTCCTGGCGGGCGTCCTGCAAATTGTGGCCGGCAAGTTGTTGATCGGTCGCTGGTTCCAGGCAGTCTCGCCGGCAGTGATCAACGGCATGCTGGCGGGGATTGGCGTGCTGATTATCGTCAGCCAGTTTCATGTGATGCTCGATCACGAAGCCCTCTGGCATGGTCACAAGGCCCATGGTGGTCTGGAATACATGGCCACGATTCCCGAGGCAATCTGGAAGTGCTTCGACCTGCAAGGGACCGGTCCTTCGCATCACCTGGCGGCAGCTATCGGGATTATCACCATCCTGACGATGATGCTTTGGCAAGGCTTCGCCCCAAAGAAATTGAAGCTGATTCCATCGGCGTTATTGGGGATTGTGCTGGCGTCGATCGTGGCGGTCGTCTGGAACTTCCCCCTAAAGAATCTGGCGGTTCCCCAAAACCTGCTGGACGAAGTCTCGTTCCTGAACTCGACTTCCCACTGGACTTCGGTCATCACCGATCCGGCCGTCTATACCACCGCGTTGGTGATCGCCCTGGTTGCGAGCGCCGAAACACTGCTTTGTGCCACGGCGATCGACAAGATGAAGCCGGGACATAAAACCAATCACGACAAGGAACTCACCGCCCAGGGAATCGGCAACATGCTCTGCGGACTGGTTGGCGCCCTGCCGATGACCGGCGTGATCGTGCGAAGCTCGGCCAACGTGAACGCTGGTGGGCAAACTCGCGGGGCAACCATTATGCACGGTGCCTGGCTGTTGCTGTTCATCGTGCTGCTCCCTTCGATCTTGACGCTGGTGCCACGGGCCGCCCTCGGGGCGTTGTTGGTCTACACTGGTTTCAAGCTGGTCAACATCAAGCAGATCAAAGAACTGTTTCGGACTGGGTGGACCGAGTTCGGAATCTACCTGACGACCGTCGTGCTGATCGTCAGCTTCGACCTGCTGATCGGTGTGGTGGCTGGGATTGTGCTTTCGGCGGTTAAACTGCTGGTGACCTTCACCAGGTTCGAGACCGACCTATTTATCACGGAAGAAGAAAAGAAGGCGACCCTCGCCTTGCACGGCGCGGCCACGTTCTTACGGCTTCCGGTTTTGACGGAACGCCTGGAAGAGATTCCGGCGGAAGTCGAACTGACGGTCGACCTCAGCAATTTAACCTACATCGACCATGCCTGCTTCGAGGCACTTCTCGATTGGGCCAAGCAGCACGAGAAGACTGGCGGCAGCCTGGTCATCGACTGGCGTTTGCTGCATGGCAAGTTCCAGAAGGAAATGGATGTGCGGCAGTTGGAACCCCGTGATAGCGTCGAACCTCGGAAACTTAGCGGCAAACCGTCAACCAAGACGGCTACGGCTTAGCCCCCCGGTTTAATCGATACGACCTACATAACGCACATGCTTACAGATCACCTGAAAGGGTGTTTACGTTAAGAGTGTGTAAATATGAAAAAGTCGAGGTCTAACATAACCGTTCCCGGAGGTCTGGTTTCGAGCGAACGCGACCGCTGCCAGCCCCATGCATGAGGGTTTTTCTGTGGGCAACGGTTGCACCCAACCTATTGCTAGCACCACTTATTAGGGTTGCACCGGATTTCCGTTCAGCCTCTATGGCTTGGGCAAGTCTTTCTGATTGTGCGCGTTGCTCGGCATCTGCCAATTCTGCCGTGATTTTTGATTCTTGCGCACTGTTTGAAATCGATCTGACGCTCGTAAGACCCGTTCCGATTATCGCAACTAACGGCATTGGTCATTTCTGCTCAGGATGAGCGACATTCGTGAAGTATGGAAACCGCACGATGAAAACGAGCTGGACGTTTCGCGCCCTTGGAATCTGTTTGGGCGCATTAGTCCCTGCTTTGGGCTACTCCCAAGAACCTTTCTATAACGCGCCCAATAGCAACTACGCCGATTCGGCAACGCAATACCAGTCGATGTATTCGCAGCCACCGCAATCGTATGCGGCCCCTGACGTTCCCCAGGCCCTTCCCCAGGTGGACGACATCTCGGCTGCTTCCTACTACAACCTTCTGGAACGCGTCGAAGCTCTGGAAGCCGAGAAGGCGGAAGAAGCTTGCAAGGAGGTCGATCTGATCGCCAAGCCAACCCAGAAGTGGTCTGGCCGTGTGCACTTCGACTATTGGAACTTCCCCGATGAATCGGCCCTGCCGAACTACATCGAAACCGGAAACCCCAACGATGGTCCTGACGACTTCATCGGTTTCCGCCGTTTGCGATTTGGTGTCGGTGGCGATGTCTGGGAAAACATGAACTATAAAATCGAGATGGAGTTCGCCGATCCCGCGAACCTGGCATTCAAAGATGCCTATCTCGGTTGGACACAGCTGCCATTTCTGCAAACCGTGCTGCTCGGTAATCAGAAGCGTCCTTACGGTTTGGATCACTTGAACTCCAGCCGTTACAACGTCTTCATGGAACGTCCGTTCGTGATCGAAGCGTTCAACCAGGATGCTCGACGTATCGGTCTGCAGTCGTACGGCGTTTCGGAAAACGAATCGTGGAACTGGCGTTACGGTTACTTCCTGATGGACGACCTGGCGAAAGTCGGTCACCAGTACGATGACAACTACCAGTCAGAAATCGCTGGCCGTCTGGCCAACACGATCTGGTACGACGAAACTTCCGGTGGCCGTGGTTATGCTCACTGGGCGATCTCAGGTTCGGCTGCCTTCCCTGGCAGCGGC
Organism: Bremerella cremea; assembly: GCF_039541315.1. GTDB lineage: Bacteria > Planctomycetota > Planctomycetia > Pirellulales > Pirellulaceae > Bremerella > Bremerella cremea. The sequence continues at coordinate 757,697 of NZ_BAABFZ010000005.1, forward strand.
GGCGACGATCGCTTCACCACCCGTCCAGAATCGCGTACCAGCGAAAAGTGGTTGGACACTGGCTCGCTGGGTGCCTCGAACTATCAACTGGTCGGCCTGGAAGGTGTGCTGAACATCGGCGCCTTCTCGCTGGTCGGTGAATACCAAACGGTTCACGCCAATCGCTCGGCTGCTCCGGACGTCAACTTTGGTGGTGGCTATGTCTATGCTGCTTACTGGCTGACTGGCGAATCGACGCCTTGGGAACGTGACTCCGGCACGCTGGGTCGCACCAAGCCGTTCGAGAACTTCTGGCTGGTCAATCGCTGTGATGGCTGCCGCAGCTACGGTTGGGGTGCCTGGCAGGTTGCTGCTCGCTATTCGTATGGCGACTTCAGCGATGCCGATGTCTTCGGCGGTGTTGGCGAAAGTGCCACGCTGGGCGTCAACTGGTGGTGGAATCCGAACGCTCGCGTTCAGTTCAACTACATCAATGGTCGTATCTCGGACCGCGTGATCGCTGGTGCTCCTTCGGACGCCGGTTGGTACGACATGTTCGGCCTGCGATTCATGGTCGACTTCTAAACCGCGACGCGGATGCGAACCTTCTTGCCTGATGCCGATCGTGGCTCAGGCATTCACCCTGATAACAACCAGTCAATAAACCAAATACGGAGAGATCTCCATGAACCGTTACCTCGCCATTCTCGGCCTTGGTCTGCTGATGTACGGCAGCGGGTGCTGTACGACGAAGTGCTGCGTTCCGACCTGCTGCTCGTCGTACGGCAAGACCTGCTCGCCTGAAGTAAAGCAGACTGAAACGAAGCACAACTGCTACGCCGACAAGTGCAAAGACATTTGTATCCCGGCCGTTCGCTTCCCTTGGGAAGACTGCTGCACGCCGCTGAAATGTGGTCGTGTTCGCTCGGTCAAGCAGTTGACCAAGTTTGAATACAAGTGCCCTGACTGCGAAGTCAAATGGAACGTTGTCGACTCGGGCTGCAATTGCGGTCCTGGTGCGTGCGGCCCTGCCGGTTGCGGATGCGGCAACAATTGTGGTGGTGCCTGCGGCATTCCTGCCTGTGGAAGCTTCGCCACCGATGGTACAGCCCCGGCTCCGACCGAAGCCCCAATGCCGCTGCCAGAAATGAACCATCAGGAAAAATCACCTTCCGAGGTTCCTCCGATGCCGCCAGTTGTGATCGAACAAACCACGTACTTCGCGACTGGCCTGTAAACGAGTCTCTCTCCGACTTGATCAGGAATTCCGATCAAGCCCTTGGAGCTTCCCTACTCCAAGGGCTTTTTACGTTCGAACCGGGGCCACTTTGGCCGAACGAAATCTCGAGCTAAAATCGTTCGCTATGGCCGAGAACATCATCTATATCGATTCCCCGCAAGACCCGCAGCTCATTCGCTACCAACGCGAGTTCGAGCGAAAAGCTCATATGCGCGACGGGTATTTCATCGCGGAAAGTCAGTTTCTTGTCCAGCGTTTGCTGGATAGCCCCTTTCCGATTGAGTCGCTGGTGGTCGATGATGCCAGCAAGATCCCGGAACTCCCCGCTCAACGTCAGGGGCAGTTTCCGATCTACGTCCTCAGTCGATCCGATATCAAAGAATTGGTCGGGTACAACTTCCATCGAGGTATCTTGGCCTGTGGGCAGCGACCTCCGCGTCACGAGATCGCCAGCGTCTTCCCCGACGAAGTCCCGGCCACCTCGACCGTGCTTGCTGCATCAAAGATTGGCGACTTCGAGAACATCGGCGCCATTATCCGGGCGGCGTGCGCCTTCGGTGCGGATGCAATCCTTTTAGATGAGGGCTGTGCCGATCCGTTTGCCAAACGGAGCTTACGCGTTTCGACCGGGCACGCATTTAAGATTCCGATCGTCGAATCGCAAGACTTCGCGGCCGACCTGAAACAGCTTCAGTCGCAAGGCTTCGAAACCTTCGCGACCGTTCTCTCTGATTCCGCCACGCCCCTATCTCAGGTCAAGCGAGCCGATCGAAGCATCATCTTGATGGGCAATGAAGGCTACGGACTCGAGGCCGATACGCTGGCTCACTGCACCCATCAGATCACCATTCCAATGCAGCGTGGCAGCGATTCGCTAAACGTGGCGATGGCGAGCGGTATCTTCTTATACCACTTCTGCCATATGCAATAGCGACGCGACTACCAGCGGACAATCTCACCGGAAACCAGTGCACGTCGTCCCGACGAAGTTTCCAGGAGCAATGCTCCCTCGGCATCGATACCGTGACACTCTCCGACAAAGGTGCGTTCCCCTTGCTGCATCTCGACCTGGCGACCTGTCAATAGACAGTGTGAACGCCAATACGGCAACACGCTGGCGAACGACTCGGCGTTCTCTGAACAGAGCGACCGAAACCGTTTCAGAAACTCTAGCAGAACCTCTGGCAGAAAGTGCTGATGATGCGTCACATCGGTCAGGGCGATCGCTCGCTGCTGGACATCGAAGGGTGCTTGTTCGAGCGAGTTGTTGACGTTCACGCCAATCCCGACGCACAGATAAGGACGTCCTTGCTCGCGTTTTTCGACGAGGATTCCACACACTTTGCGTCCCGCGAGATAGACATCGTTTGGCCATTTGACCTGCACCATGTCGCCGTCGGCATATTGCTCCAGCGTCTGACACATGGCGACACCGGCAACGATCGAGCAGCGATGCCACGCCAACGGAGCAATCGGGATATCGGCCTCGCCCATCAAGAGCGAAAACGTCAAAGCCCCATCGGCAGCGAACCAGCTACGCGTGCCCCGTCCCCTGCCCTTGGTTTGCGAGCGAGCCACGATCAACGCTGGCAAGTGGTCGGTGTAGTGTTCAATGCTCGCGAGCGCATGGTCGTTGGTCGACGTGATCTCGTCAAAAACGTCGACGGTCTTCAGGTTCGCTTCCCGCAGGAGCTCTTGCTGGGCAATTTCAGGAAACCAGGCACGCATCGGTTACGCCAACTTGACCATCAAGTCGCCTGTTTCGACCTGGCTGCCTGGCTTGACCAGGACCTGCTCGACCGTCCCTTCGACTTCCGCGTAGACGGTGGTTTCCATTTTCATCGCTTCCAGCGACAGCAGTTTCTGCCCCTTGGCAACCTTCTCGCCAGGCTCGACCGCGATCGTCACCACCATGCCAGGCATCGACGAACCAATCTGCTTCGGATCGCCTGGATCGGCCTTCTGTCGTTTTGGCACGTCCGATTCAAGGTTCTGGTCAATGATGCTGATCTCGCGCGGCTGACCGTTCAGCTCGAAGAACACCACGCGCGAACCGTCGGGGTGCGGATCGCTGATCGTCAGGAACTTCACGATTAGCGTCTTTCCCTTTTCGATATCAAACGCCAGCTCTTCGCCGGGTTCTTGTCCGTAAAAGAAGACCGGCGTCGGCAGCCGACTGGTATCGCCGAAGGCAACCTGATGCTTGGCGAAGTCTTCATACACTTTCGGATAGAGCAAGTACGATACGACTTCGTTCCGCTTTGGGGCCCGGCCGAGCATCTTCTCGACCTTCGCCGTCGCATCTTCAAAGTCGGCGGGAGCGAAGCTTTCGCCAGGGCGCGAAGTCAGGATGGTTTCGTCGCGCATCACTCGCTTCTGCAGTGCTTCCGGGAAACCGCCTGGTGGTTGGCCCATGCGTCCCCCAAGCAGGTCTTTCACCGAAGCGGGGAACGCCAGTTCGCGTTCCGGGTTCAACACGTCCGCAGGCGTCAGTTCATTGGCCACCATAAACAAAGCCATGTCGCCAACCGCCTTCGAGGTTGGCGTTACCTTCACGATGTCTCCCAGCATCTCGTTGACCTGGGCATAGATCTCGCAGATCTCGGACCATTGATCCGAAAGCCCCAGGGCGTGGGCCTGCTGGAAAAGGTTGGTGTACTGACCGCCGGGCATCTCGTGCCGATACAGGTCAGCGGTCGCTGGCAGCACGGTGCTTTCAAACGGCGTGTAGAACTCGCGAACCGATCGCCAGTATTCCGCGACTTCGTCGATTTGCTTCGTCCCGAGACTGCTTTCCTGCGGCGTTCCTCGCAGCATTTCGACCACGGTGTTCAAGTTTGGCTGCGACGTTCCGCCGGAAAGCGGAGCCATCGCGGCGTCGGCGATGTCGAGTCCCACTTCGGAGCCCTCCAGAATCGACGCGGCCTGAATCCCAGCGGTATCGTGCGTGTGGAAGTGGATCGGCAATCCAATCTCTTGCCGGAGGGTCTCGATTAGTTTGCGAGCCGCCTTCGGCTTACAGAGCCCTGCCATGTCTTTAATTGCCAGGAAGTGGGCCCCCATCGATTCCAACTGCTTGGCCAGATCGACGTAGTACTTCAGGTTGTACTTGTCGCGTTTCGGATTGCTGATGTCGCCGGTGTAACAGATCGAAGCTTCGCAGATGCCGCCAGATTCGATCACGGCGTCCATCGCCACTTTCATGTTCGGCACCCAGTTCAAGGCATCGAACACGCGGAAGATATCCATCCCGGCCTGGGAGGCTTCTTCGACGAATGCTTTGACGACGTTATCCGGGTAGTTGGTGTAGCCGACGGCGTTCGAGGCTCGCAGCAGCATCTGGAACAAAATGTTTGGCACCGCCTCGCGCATATCGGCCAATCGTTGCCACGGCGATTCTTTGAGGAAACGCATCGTCGTATCGAAGGTCGCCCCGCCCCACATTTCGAGGGAGAACATATTCGCACAGTTGTGAGCGTACGCCGGGCAGATATTCAGCAAATCGGATGTCCGCACACGGGTCGCCAGCAAGCTTTGATGCGCGTCGCGGAACGTGGTATCGGTGAAGAGCAGTTCTTTCTGATCGCGAACCCACTCGGCGAACTTCGTCACCCCCAGTTCTTTGAAGCGATCGCGCGAGCCTTGCGGCAGCTTTGCATCTTCATCGACGTGCGGCGTCGGAGCCGGATCGCGACGCTTGGAAACGGCACGATCTTTCACCAGCGAGTTGCCGTTGACGGCGATTTCGCCCAGGTACTTCAGCAGCTTCGTGGCCCGGTCTTTTCGCGGGATGAACTGCATCAAGTCAGGTGTTTCGTCAATGAAGCGAGTCGTGCACTTTCCTTCGACAAACGTCGGATGCTTCATCAAGCGAATGAGAAACGGAATGTTGGTCTTCACGCCACGAACGCGAAACTCTTGCAGGACGCGTTCCATACGACGCGAGGCATCAACAAAGCGGCGGCCACGGGCCGTCACCTTCACCAGCAGCGAATCGTAATACGGATGCACGACCGCACCGCTGAACGCACTGCCCGCATCGAGACGGACGCCCATGCCAGCGCCGCTGCGATAATGCGTCACGCGGCCATAGTCAGGCATGAACTTGTTGGATGGGTCTTCCGTCGTAACGCGGCACTGCAAAGCAAAGCCGAACGGCGTGATCGCCGATTGATCTGGGATTCCAATTTCAGGATGCTCGAGCGATTCGCCCTGAGCGACCAGGATCTGCGACTTCACCAGGTCGACGCCGGTGATCTCTTCGGTCACTGTATGTTCGACCTGGATGCGCGGATTGACTTCGATGAAGTAGTATTCGCCGGTTACCGCATCGACCAGAAACTCAACCGTTCCGGCGGCATAGTAATCGACCGCCTTACCAATGGCGACGGCAGCATCGCACAAGCCTTGACGAGTCTTGGGGTCGAGCAGTGGGGCCGGGGCGATTTCGACCACCTTCTGGTGACGACGCTGCACGCTGCAATCGCGTTCGTACAGATGGACCAGGTTGCCATCCTTGTCCCCCAGCAACTGCACTTCGATATGCCGAGCATGCTCGATAAACTTCTCGATGAAGATGTCCGGGCTGCCGAACGCATTGAGCGATTCGCGTTGGGCTTCTTTGAACGAGCCATCAAACTCTTCCGAAGACCGAACGACACGCATCCCACGGCCACCGCCACCTTTGGCCGCCTTTAGGATGATCGGGAAGCCCATCTTCTCGGCCAGTTGGCGTCCGGCATCGACGTTTTCAATCGCCGCGTCGCTACCACCCAGGATCGGCACGCCTGCTTGTTTGGCGACGTTTCGAGCTGCCGTCTTATCACCTAACATTTCCAGGCAACGCTTCGACGGGCCGACGAAGACAATGCCATTCTTCTCGCATGCGTCTGCCAGGTCGGGGTTCTCGGACATGAACCCGTAGCCAGGATGAATCGCATCGATCCCATGCTCTTTGCACAGCCGAATCACGCCAGGGATATCAAGGTAGGCCCGAACCGGTTCGCCTTCGGTTCCGATCAAGTACGCTTCGTCCGCTTTGAAGCGATGCAGCGCGAAACGATCTTCGTACGAATACATGGCGACCGTCCGAATTCCGAGTTCGTGGGCACTACGGAAGATGCGGATGGCGATTTCACTACGATTGGCTGCCAGAAGCTTGGTGATCTTTTTCATAGTCGGCCGTATAGAATTCGCGACTGCCCAGGGACGGGGAAGCCAGACGGGAGAGGTGCAGTGGGGGAAAGCCAGCCAGTATATCAAATCCTAGGCGAAATAAACGAGCGTAAGTCAGACAACAATTTGATCTAATCCGACATGCGAAGTGATAGCATACAGCGATTATGCGGACGATTCGTGCGTTGATCGATCGGCGACTACACGAGCTCGCCAAGCTTGCCCGGCACCGGGATCAACTCGTCTGCAGGGAACCTTCCGGCGGCGTACTCGTTCCAGAGTCCATTGACCCAATCGTCACTGATGTTCAACAGCAGCGATGAAGCGATCAGCCCGAAGTCGTCCGAAACATATCCAGCCAACTCAGGCGACTCGGTCAGCTGCAATGTTTTTAAGAAGGCTGCTTTACGGATCTCTGCCTGGAGGCCTTTGAACGCCGCGGGGACATTCGCTTCAGGAAGCTTTTTTGAGGCCGCAGTCCAAGCACTATCGAAGGGAGCCGTATCGCGATAATCGAGTTTCGCGTCGAGGTCAGCCTCGAACGTGGCCGGAATTAAAAGTTGGTCGGAGTTAATCCGGTCGATGATTGACTGAACTTCCTTCACGGTAACCTTCCCAACTGCAACCGGACAGCGCATAAAAAAGAGAACGAGTTGGCTCACCCGTTCTCTTGCTGGTTATAGCGATCCAATTGGGATGCGTCTACCAAATTACATCCGCGAGATATTGGTCGACTCGGCGAAGTCTTCGTCGTCGATATCCGCATCGCTGCTGGGGGCGGCCCCTGGGTCGCGGAAGCGATAGCCTACGCCACGAACCGTTTCGATAAGGTCGGCGAACTCGGCCATCTTGCGGCGAAGGGCTCGTACGTGAACGTCGATGGTGCGTTCCATCACGACGGTGTCTTCGCCCAAAGCGGCATCGATCAATTCCGATCGATCAAACACGCGGCCAGGCTGGCGAGTCAGCGTTTCGAGCAAGCGAAATTCGCTGCGGGTCAGCTGCAGTGGCTTGCCATGGACGGTGGCACGGTGGCGCCGACGATCGATCGTCACACCCTGACTGGCGACCACGTCGGTGGTTGCCGTTTCGGTCCCACGACGACGACGTTCAAGAGCTTTGATGCGTTCCAGCAGCACCTTCACGCTGAAAGGCTTGGTGACGTAATCATCAGCACCGAGCGAGAAACCGATCAACTGATCGGACTCTTCCGCCTTGGCGGTCAGCATCAGCACCATGATGTCTTTGGTCGCTGGATCGGCACGCAGGCGGCGGCACACTTCCAAACCGTCGACAACCGGCAACATCAGGTCCAAGATCACCATGTCCGGCGTCTTCACTTGAGCCTGGGTCAAACCATCCTGACCATCGTAAGCCGAAAGCACTTCGTAGCCAGCCTGGCGAACGTTGTAAGCCAACACGTCGGCAAGTGCTCGGTCGTCTTCGACAATCAGAATCTTCATTCGGGCCATTTCGTAGGTCCAATTGCTAATACAGAACGGGGAGTTCTAGGAATGACTGGAAGAGCCGACTTCGCCACCATTGGTAAACCGATGACGAACGATGACTCCATCTACCATGTAAATTACGTCGTCCGCGATATTCACCGCGTGATCGGAAATTCGTTCAATGTGGCGACTGGCCGAGAAGCAATGCAGGGCCGGCACCACCTGGTCGGGACGTTCCCGCATGACTTTCTGCAGCTCTTCGATGACTTCGCAGTTCATCCGATCGACCTGGGCGTCCATTCCGCCGACACGAGTCGCGGCAACGCTATCCATGTTGACGAACGAGTCGAGAACGTCGGTCACCATTTGCTTGGTCAGATCGACCATGCGAGCAAGCCGCGGTGGAATGACAAACGTGGGGAACTCGATGACCGACTTGGCCCGCTCCGCCAGGTTGACGGTCAGGTCGGCCATCCGCTCGAGGTCGTTGTTCACCTTCAAAACGGTTGCAATGCGACGCAGGTCGACCGCCACCGGCTGGTGTAAGGCGAGGGCCTTCAGACATTCTTCCTCGATCTGAACTTCCCGCTCGTCGACGATGATATCGAACCGGATTACCTCGTCGGCGATATGTGCGTTGCGTTCAAAGAGGGCCCGGGTCGCCTTTTCGAGCATCTCTTCCACCACGCCAGACAACGACAGCACCTCGTGATGGAGGTGATCCAGGTCGCGTTGCAGGTGAAGAGGCATAGGGTCTTAAATCTCGGGCGCTGCCTGGGATTTGGGTCTGCTCCCAGGCCGAATCAGGTGTTTTCGATGAACCTAATGTTAACGCTCGATTATTAAGACAATGTAAACACAATTGTTAATTTGTAAGAACTCGGCTTCTTTTCAGCCGAACTGTGAAGACAGACCCCACTTCTAGCTCGCTATCGAGCTCAACACTACCCCCGAAAGAACTAGCCAAGTGCTTAACAATCGAAAGCCCTAACCCTGTCCCCCCCATTTCGCGGGAGCGTGCTTTATCGACGCGAAAGAACCGCTCGAAGATGCGATCCTGGGCATCCTGCGGAATGCCAATCCCATGATCTTCGACCGAGAACGCGACCAAATCCCCTTCGGTTTTCCAACGGACGATCACATCGCCTGGCTTGCCAGAGTACTTCACCGCGTTATCGACCAGATTGCCAACGATCGTTCGTAGGCCTTCCTCATCGGCTCGAACATAGACTTCGTCATCTTCCGCCGATTCCACCACCAACCGGATCTTCTTGGCGGCGGCCTTATCACGTAGCGAGTCAACGCTCCACTGGGCGATGTCAGCCAGATTGACGTCGGTGATATCGAACACTTCCTGGCCTGCTTCCACGCGGGCCAGTTGCAGCATGTCCATAATCAGATCGTGCAGGCGATCGCTTTGATCGGTGATCTGCCCGAGGAAGTAATCACGATTTTCGGCGTCGTTGACGGCCCCCATTGCCAAGGTCTCGGCGTAGGCACGAATCGCCGCCAAGGGAGTCTTCAGTTCGTGCGAGACATTTGCGACGAACTCGCGGCGGAGATTCTCGAGGCGGCGAAGCTCGGTCATGTCGTGCAGCACCAACACCACGCCAGGGCAAGGATCACCCGGCAAGCAGTTGGCATGAATGTTCAGCACTCGGCGAAACGGCGACGTGACCTCGAACTCCGTCGAGCAAGGCTCGCCAGTTGTCAGGGCTTGCTGCACCGATTGATCAAGCGCTCGGATCCGGGTGATTTCGATCAAAGGTCGACCTTCGATCTTCTCCACTCGAATCCCCAAGAGGCGGCGGACCGCTTGATTTGCCAGCAAGACGACACGATCGGCACTGACCGCCAAGACCCCTTCGACCATGCTGCCAAGCACGGTTTCGATTCGGTTGGCCTGGTCTCGCAAGGCTTTTTCCCGATCGGAAACCGCGATCGCCATTGCCTGGAAACGACGAACGAGTTGGCCTAGTTCATCCTTCGACGAGTTCCACAAATGCTTGCGGTCGCCACTCTCGGCCAGCGTGTCGCAGGCGTCGATCAGCTCGACGACCGGATCGACCGTTCTCGTTTCAACCGCGCGGGTCAGAAACAGCCCGACCACGATCGCTCCGAAGGCGATGATGCCCAGCACCACAGCAACGGTACCGGTCGAACTGGCAAGTTGATCTTTTGGCAAGCCGGCACGAACGAAAGCGACGGTCTGCCCTTCGTGGACAACCCTTTGAGCCACCATCAACATGGTGACATCTTTATCGATCAGAAGGCGCTCGGCGTACCCAAAGGTACGGGTGTCGGCATCGCGGAACTCGCTGAGTTCCCGCTGATTTTCCATTCGCCGTGGAGGATACAGCGAATCGGCCAGCACTCGGCCGCCGTCGCTGATGACAGTAATGTAGACACCCGTTTCTGCCGCATAGCGTCGGACGCTGCTTTGCAGCTGCTCGTCATCCTGGATGGGCGGATCTTCCTCGGTCAAAACGCCTGCCTTGACCATCTCGACAACCGTTTCCAAGTTGTGGATGCGTTCGCGGCGGACTGCGCGTTGCTGTTCGACGCTCGCGGCCCACGTCATTGCGAGTAACGTGATGAAGCTCAGCGAGACGACCAGCAGCAGAATGTATGTTCCGATTCGTGAACGGACCATTGCGACTTGAAACCAATCTTCCGTGTCAAAAAAGTTGCCATCTTGTATGATAAGCCGCGCACGCCGACTGCCCAGCGCGGGAAGGGACACGTTTTGGTTAAGTTCCGTTCATAATTCCGGCAAACCGCACGAAAAAGGGCGGCACCCAAGTGGGCCCGCCCTTTCGTTTATCGCTAGGCTTTGTTGAAAAACAAGCCTTAGATGGTGATGGTTTCGCCTGGCATCGGAACGACGTAAGGCGATTGTTCCAGCTGCTTCTTGACTGCTTCTGGATTTGGCTTCACTGGGGCTTCATCGTCCATGCTGTTCAGCTTGTCGAAGTCAGCCAGAGCAATTTCGGAGTTCAAAGCGTCTTCGTAACGAAGAACCTTGCCACCCTTGCCGCTGTGACCACCCGAGTAGGTCGCCATACGACCGAAGATTGCGGTCATGGTGCTGTGAGCACCGTTATCGCCTTCGTTCGGACGTTCGCCATTTCGCAGCGCTGCGAACAGGTCGTGATGTTCTTCCTGGTGACCGCCACGACCACCCTGGCCGTAGCTCCAAGCCAGGTTGCCCTTGGCGTCGTAAATCTTACCGCCACTGATGTCGGCGTAACCCTTCGAGCCGTGCGCATGTTCCGAGACGCTGTTCCAGCAACCTGGGATATGACGGCAAGCGCTGAGCATCTTCACGCCGTTGGCGTAGGTGTATTCGATCATGTGGTGATCGTAGATTTCACCATGATCGGCACCCTTACGAACCTGACGACCACCCTGACCTTCGGCGGTTTCTGGTGGACCATCCATCAGCCAGTTGATCACGTCCAGGTTGTGGATGTGCTGCTCGACGATATGATCGCCACACAGCCAGTTGAAGTAATACCAGTTACGCATTTGGTATTCGAGTTCCGTCTGCGAGGCAGAACGGTTACGAGTCCAAACGCCGCCCGAGTTCCAGTAGGCTCGGCAGAAGATGATGTCGCCGATCGCGCCATCCTTCAGACGATTGATCGTTTCGATGTAAGCCTTTTCGTGGTGACGCTGCAGACCGACAGCCACGGCCAAGTTCTTTTCCTTGGCCTTCTTGTTGGCTTCCAGCACGCGGCGGATACCAGGCGAGTCGGTCGCGACTGGCTTTTCCATGAAGATGTGCTTGCCAGCGTCGACGGCGGTTTCGAAGTGCAGTGGACGGAAACCAGGCGAAGTGGCCAGGATCACCAGATCGCAATCCGATTCGATCACCTTCTTGTAGGCGTCGAAACCAACAAACTGACGATCGGCTGGCACGTCAACTTGCTTGGCGTGACGGCTCGAAAGCGAACGGAGGCTCTGCGACAGGCGATCTTCAAAAACGTCGCCCATGGCAACCAGCTTGGTGTCGCCCTTGGTGTTCATCGCTTGATCGGCGGCACCCGTACCACGACCACCGCAACCAACGAGACCGATCTTGATCTGATCGCTACCAAAAGCGTGGGCACTTTGAGCGATCGTCAGCGAACCGGCGATCGCACCGCCGGCTACCAGCATCGACGAACCGGTCTTAATGAAATCGCGGCGCGATGGCTGCGTCGCGTCAGATTGCTGCTTGGAATCTTTCTTAGCCATAGATGGAGAATCTCCGTACTGCGTGAAAGTATTAGATAGGGGCGAGGTGGGAAAAATTAGACGTGCGTCCTACCTTGAGGGTAAGCTTAAAGCATACCGGATTCTCAAGTCGAATTCAATTATTTCCAGGTAAGATAAGGGCTTGCGCAATATTCTGCACAAGCTTGAAGGCCGAAAATCGGGAGCGAAGATGCCGTCACCATTCTCAAATTACTGCTTCGTCTGGGGGGCCATTTTGGCCTATCTCGGCATGGCAGGAACCACCTCGATCGCTGCCGAGTCTTCCCTTCTCTCGGTCTCCCAACCGCACATGGGAACAATCGTCCGCATAGTCGCCGACTACGACGATGTCGAGAAGTTCCAAAAAGCCACCAATGAGGCTTTCCAACGGATACGCGAGATCGAACAGATTTGTAGCGATTATCGGAGTGACTCCGAGGTCCTTCAATTGTCAGCAAAATCTCCGACAACCACTCCCCAGCGGGTGAGTGATGATCTGTGGAACGTCCTCGTCGAAGCCCAATCGGTCAACCAACAATCGCACGGCGCGTTCGACGTCACGCTGGGTCCACTCACCAAAGAGTGGCGTCGGTTTCGACGTCGCAGTGAATTCGATGCCGAGCGGATCGAAGCGGCCCGGCCGGCGGTTGGTGCGAAGCATCTGACGCTGGACGAAAAGCAGCAAAGCGTTTCGCTTGGGGTGGCCAACATGCGGATCGACCTGGGCGGCATCGCCAAGGGTTATGCGATCGACGCCGCCTTGAACACGCTGACCAGGAATGGCATTACCCGCGCGCTCGTTGATGCTGGCGGTGATATCGCTGCGAGCGATGCCCCGCGCGGCGAACTTGGCTGGAAGGTCGGCATCTCGGGCCTCAACCCCAAAGATCCTCCGATTCTTGTTTCCCATCTGGCAAACGGCGCCGTGGCAACCTCAGGCGATGCCTATCAGTTTCTGGAACACAACGGCAAGCGTTATTCCCACATTCTCGATCCTCGTACCGGGTATGGAGTCGAGCATCGCGCGACCGTGACGGTCTTCGCGACCAATGCCACGCTCGCCGATGCTTGGGCGTCGGCCCTGACCGTGCTGGGGCCAGATCAGGCCGGCGAAGCTTTGCAGAAGCAGCCCGCGGTCGCGACCTGGATGGAGGTGCTGGTCGACGAGAAACCGGTTTCGTGGACCAGCCCAAACTTAGGTGCCTGGCTGAAAGCCCACATGGCTGAAGCCGAGTAGAAGTCTACTTTCGCAGGGAATCGAATACTTCGTCTTCCAAAGCCATGTTCCAGAAGGCGAGCGTGCGATTGTCGATGCACTGAGCATCCAGGGCCGATGCAGCGACTGCCTGAAAGAAGGCACTCGCCAACTGATCGAACCCAAACAAACGCAAACTACGGATCACACGGGTCACACGCAGGTGGTTGTGGTTTAGCTGCGTATGCCAATTCTTGCGATTCGCCGCCAACAGTGGCTCGGCAACAAACTGACCCTCTTCGTTCAGCTCGAAACCCATAAAGCGAGCGAAACGAACGATCATCTCGCGCATCAAGAGTTGGGCATCGATGTTCTCACGCAGCACGTGGGCTGAGTCTTTTTCGATCAGCGGTGCCCCAGGATTCACCATCGATGTTTCGTGAAGCGGAAACATCCACTGAATAATATCGTGATGCATTTCGAGTTCGTGATCGCTCATGGCAATCATGTCCCGAGCCGTCCGACCGCTGGCGTCAGACCCGCCGTGACAATAAAACTCGATAACTCGTGAGGTCATCTCAACCTCCCCACTACCAACGACAAGTCGAACTCGAGTCGACGCAATGGCCGACTCGAGTGGTCCTGCTTCACTTCTCTCTGCGTCGCAAGCGACTTAGTCGAGACTCTCTAAAGATGAGAGGATATCGTTCGTCGCTTCGCGAGGCTTTCGTTCCGGTTTGGTCACATTCACTTCCGAGGCGAACACCCAGTGAACGTGATCTTGAGCTTCGTACACGCGGCCTTTCGCTGTTACATGATCGCCGACAGCGGCGTAGGCCAGGCTATTGACCATCAGGTGGGCGATTGTATCGTCGTTGATCAAAAACGCGAGTCGATGCAGTTTGCCAACCGGCGTCTTTAACGTCAATTGATCTCCGCGGAGTCGAGCCACGGCCGCAACGATCGATTGGCGATGCTCCGGCTCGATGGCTTCAGGCTCGAAACCAGGCGAAACGCTCACGACGTCCAGTTCGGTCAGCACATCTTTGCCATGTCCAACTTGATCGACTGACGACACCATGCGAACCACCATCCCCGGCTGCAAGCTTCGGGCAAGGACATCCCCATGAACGTCGACAGCGGAAACTCCAGCAGGATGGGTGGCAATCGTCCGGATGGTTCCGTTCGTCTGGCGAACCCACAGCATGCCGCTGCCGACACGCACGACCTCACCTTCAACCGCAATCTCAGGCAGGCGATTCACATCGACCTTATTCTTTTCTACGGGAACCGTGATCCTTTTGTTGGTTCCGCCGCAAGATCCCATTTTCCATAGGTTTTCGTAACGAGCTTCAACCAGTTGCGACTTATAGAACGTCGGCCAGTTGAGCGATCCGTCAGCTTTGATCGGGGGCTCTTCCTTTTCCGCTGGGGCGTACGGATCGTAAGCAGCAAACTGAGCATACAAGGTGGGGCAAGAACTGGCGAAGACGATCGCCCCCCACACCGCCATGAGGGTGAATCTACACATAGGGCACCGATAGATTTTCTCGGAAGGAAACGGGGAGGGAGGTGGGGGTTAGAAGCTCCCGTTTCCCCTAGCATACGCAGACAATCCGTCCGGAGGAAATAGCCTGCGTCGTAGAATTCGGGGAACATCGTTCCTAATTCGTGACCTGGGAGGCAGTTACGAATGCATCTCGCCTGCGGTTATTGGCTAAAATAGCTTCCCATGGAAAGGACGTCCCGCTTGCGGCATTTACGGATCATCTTTGGCGATCAGCTCGATCGAAACTCGGCCATCTTCGACGGATACGATCCCCAACAGGATCAGCTTTGGATGTCCGAAGTCGAGGAAGAGATTTCGTACGTTCCCAGCCACAAGCAGCGGATCGTCCTCTTCCTTTCTGCCATGAGACACTTCCGGGCAGAACTGGAAGAGGCGGGTAAACCGGTTCGCTACCATCCGCTTCAAGCCGACCGACGACACGATTCCGGCAAGTCGTTTCGCGATCTTATCTCGCAAACGATTCGAGAAGATCGCCCCGAGACCATCCGCGTAGTGTTGCCTGGCGACTTTCGCGTGAAGAAGGTATTGGAAGAGATCGCCGCGGAACATGAAATCCCGCTCGAGATCCTGCCCGACCTGCACTTCTATTGCACGGTCAACGAATTCCATAAGTTCGCCAAAGGTCGTAAGACCCTGCTGATGGAAACGTTCTATCGGCAGATGCGAAAGAAGCACGACCTGTTGATGCGCGATGGGAAGCCTTTCGGTGGCAGTTGGAACTACGATCACGACAATCGCGAATCGTTCCCGAAGCATGGCCCCGGTAAAATCGGCCATCCAACTTCGTTTCAGCACGACGAGATCACGCAAGAGGTGGTTGCCCTGGTCGAGGCTCGTTACCCAGACCATCCCGGCAGCCTCGATTCCTTCGCCTTGCCGGTGACGCCTGGTCAGGCGAGTCGCATGCTCTCGGACTTCGTTCGCTGGCACCTGCCTGACTTTGGTCGCTTTGAAGACGCGATGTGGACCGACGAGCCGTTCTTAAATCACTCGCGTCTGTCGACCTGCATGAACCTGAAGCTGCTCGATCCGCGCGACTGCGTGGCCGCGGCGGTCAAAGCATACCAAGACGGTTCGGCACCGTTGGCCAGTGTCGAGGGCTTCGTGCGGCAGATCGTCGGCTGGCGCGAGTTTATTCGCGGCGTCTATTGGACGCGGATGCCAGATTACGCCGAGCTGAATTACTTCGAGCACGACCAACCGATCCCGTCGTTCTTCTGGTCAGGCCAGACCGAGATGCGGTGCGTGGGTCAGTCGATGAAGCACGTGCTGGAACATGGCTACGTGCATCATATTCATCGCTTGATGGTGCTGGGCAACCTGGCGATGACGTACGGCATGCATCCGTACGAGTTCCACCGGTGGCACATGGCGATGTATTTAGACGCAGTCGACTGGGTTTCGCTTCCCAACACGCTGGGCATGAGCCAGCATGGCGACGGCGGTGTGGTGGGTACGAAACCGTACTGCTCGACCGGAAACTACATCGACAAAATGAGTAACTTTTGCCATGGCTGCAAATACCATCCGAAGAAAGCGATGGGCGACGAAGCGTGCCCGATCACAACGTTTTATTGGGACTTCCTCGATCGTCATTACGACCGACTGCAAAACAATCAACGCATGAAGCTGCAGTTGAAACATATCGAACGAAAACGAGACAACGGCGAGATCGAAGCGATTCGCCAGCATGCCGATCATCTTCGCAAGGTCTGGCAATCGTAACGATCCCAGCCCTTTCACCTTCAAGCCGCCTGGTGTGACTTCTTTCGATCCGATCTGGCCGGAAAAAGAAGCCGGGAAACGAACCACAACGAGCGACTCGTTCCCCGGCCCATCCCCTTAGACGGACCGACCGAGGCTTGTATCCTCGGTGTGGGTATATGGTTGGCTTACAACGAGAAGTATGCCCATGGCATTTCGTCGGTTCGCTTAGGTGGCTTTCCGACCAGAACCAATCTGCACGCTGGCAGTTGGATTCCGCTTCTCGCAAGTCATGCGATACAAAAATTAAGGAGTAGGACCTGGAACAATTCCGGGCCTGAATGCATGATGGGTGGGCAGAATTCGTTGGCGAAAAGAATGTGGGGCCCTTATCGTCAACAGGGATCCATTATTCATTGACTAGAATCGTTTGTCTTGCATCATTTCCACCAGCGCAATGCCGAATAAATACAAATCTGAGTGGGAACGACGCCTCGAAGATCTTTTCTCCCAGGCACCCACCCTAGAGATCTTCGAGGAACTGTTTGCGCGCCTGGACGAGGTCAACTTGTGCATCAAAGATCTCGAAGGGCGCTACCTTAGCGTGAACAGCGCATTCCTGCGCAGCGTTCCGCGACTGAAACGCGAAGACGTGATCGGCAAGACGGCGTTCGACATCTATCCCAAGGCTCTCGCGATCGGCTTTCAGCAGCAAGATCAGCAGTTGCTTTCGCGTGGCCAGAATCTGCACGATCAGTTGGAAATGATCACCAATCCCGATAGTTCCCTTGGTTGGTACATCACCAGTAAGGTTCTGGCACGCAACATTCAGGGGGAAGTGATCGCGATCATCGGCATGTCGCGCGACTTGCATACGCCAACGGCAAAAGGAGATCGCTACAACAAGTTGGCGGTCGCTTTGAAACGGATGCAGACCGAATACGCGAGCCCGCTGCGGATCCAGCAATTGGCCGACGATTCAGGGCTGTCGGTCAGCCAGTTCGAGCGTCTGATGCGCAGCATGATTCAGATCACCCCTTCGCAATACTTGATCCGTCAGCGGGTCGAAGCGGCGGCAGTGCAACTGCGCGATTCCGACAAAACAGTCGCCGAAGTCGCGCTCGATTGCGGCTTCAGCGATCAGCCTTCGTTCTGCAAACAATTTAAACGGATCACTGGCCTCTCGCCTTTGAAGTATCGTAAGATGACCCGCGAAGAGAGCTAACCGCTCCCCTGCCCTTCCGCATCTTGTCGAAACGATGGTATGTCTTCTGCCTTCCCCTACCTGATAGGTCGCATCGGCCTGACCGACCGCTGGTCTATTCAATTGTCGCACGTTCATAAACAGCGAATGGAAGATGGGGCGATGGTCCTGTGGCGACCTCGCTTCACCATCTGGCTCAATGCGTGGACCAACGATCAGCAACAGTCGGTCGAAGCGCGAAAGCAGCACTTTGCGAAGTCTGCCGATCCGAATAAATACGACGAACGCGAGCAGCAGACCGACGACGGGCGATTGATCTATTCGTATCGGCTGCGTGAAGAAGCGAACGATGAACGCGTCGCAGCACTGTACGGGTTTGTCTTCTCGGACTCAGGCCATGTGCAGCTCTCGCTCGACTTCGATGAAGAGTCAGATGCCGAGATCGCCTACGCGACATTAAACAGCGTCAACCACGAACCTCCGGCGCTGGCAGACTGTCAGATCTATTCGCAGTTTTGCTATGCGTCGAACATGGTAACGATCGATCGAATCCCGGTCGATTACATGGTTCGCGAAGCAACGGAGCGGCCAAGAGATAGTGGCTGGCAGTTCTTCTCCGGCCGTGAAACACAGGAATACGTCGACGACGCGAACAACATCCAACTGGTTCCGGTCGCATTCGTCGCAGCCATTTCGCCGGAGATCATTCCGCACCTTAGCGCGGAGCCAGGCACCCAATGGGAACGCCGAGACGACAGTTTCGTCCCGGCGTAGTGGTTCGCGAAGAAGTCGGTCTAACGAGTCAACTTGAGCGACATTGCCGCGGTCGGTCCATCGTTGACCGTGACCTTCAGATCGGAAGTGTTCGGGCTGGCGTACTTCTTAGGGAGCAGATCTTTCGGCGGACCGAGTTTGCGGAAGGCGGCCTGGGCTTCTTGCGGCGTGCCTCCTTCTTCTACCTTGCGGACTTCCAGTTTCCGAATGGTCACCGAGTAGTCCCCGGGCATCGCCCCTTCTGGCTGAACGCCCGGCGAGACGTAGGTCATCACCGAGAACTTTCCCTCGGCATCGGTAATGCCGCTCGCCGATCGGCCCGCCTCGCTACTGGGAACCAGTGTTACGGTTGCTCCCTCGACAACCTCGCCATCCATGGTGACTTCCCCGGTCACTGGATAGGTCGCCAGCCCAGATCCTCTGGAACATCCCAACAGCGTGGCGAACCCAATTCCGCACACCACCATCGCTTGCGCCAATTGCATTGAATCTTCTCCCCTGAGAATTCGTTGTCCTGCGATTCACCCCGCCCCCTGCCGGCAGTGGCCGAGGTTTCTGTTTCCTGCCAACGCCCGACGATCAATAGTCACCGATCACGCCACCGTCCGACTTGTCACCCAGCCGGGCATAGGTCAGCCGATCGATCGTTTCTGGTAGAAACTGCACCGAGCCGTCCCCCATCACAAACTGGCAACCGCCTGGGTGCAGCGACTTGAAACCGAACGTCGCACTCCAGTTGTTGCTGGCGTTCGAGAAGCAGGTATTCGATCCGTAACCGGCGTCGCCAGGGCATGTCGGGAAGTTGATCGGAGCGGTCGTCGCATACCACAGCGTTTCTGGCCAGGCCCAGCCCCAAGGCGCGAAGGTCTGACAGGTCGTGCGAATTTCACCCATCATGATCGTGTTGGTCGTTCCATCCCGCAGATCCGCGATCCTTGCCGAGTACGGCGTGAAATAGCCGCGACCAAACGGACCTGAGACAGGCTGATTCCCGTAGTCCGAACGCACGTTGCCTCGATTAAACGGATCTTCGCCGTCGTTGTCGTTATCGAGTCCCAATCCGGAAGGAAACGCTCCGGCCGTTGCCAACATGTCGCATCCCGCCGCCGACTGCATGTACTGCGAACCAATGCTCGGGGCATAACTGCAACGAGCCGTGTTCGTCGTGGGATTGAGCGCGGTCACATCACCGTCGCTGGGGCACTGATAGGCCGAGATCTGATAATCGCCTACTCGCTTTCCATTGACGTTGTACAACGTCAGGTTCGAGTTCGTCATGTCGATGCCGTCGTAGAGCGACGTCTGCTCGATGAAAGGCAACATGCCAATCAGCACGCACATGTTGTTGCCGCCGGTACCAGAGCCGTTGTACCAATTGATCGGGAACCGCTGCAGCACGTCGTGATAGTTGTGCAGACCAATCCCCAATTGCTTCAGATTGTTCTGGCAACTCATTCGTCGAGCCGCCTCGCGTGCTTGCTGAACGGCTGGCAAAAGCAGCGCGATCAAGACACCGATAATGGCAATCACGACCAACAATTCGACAAGCGTAAAAGCGCGATCTTTGCGCATTCGTGTGGCACGCATGATACAGGTCCTATGCATCGAATGAGATGAGGATCGAAAAGGGACGAATCGTGTCGACAGACTACCAACACCCGATTTGCAATGCCACAATATTTTTCCACTTTTTGCAATTTCTGCACAACAAACGCCCATTTTGAGAGTCATAAGAACGATTCAATCACGAGACCTTGCCTCGATTGCTCAGCTTTCTATCAGTGACACCTGATCTCACAAAAACCTTGTGATTCGCAACATTTCACGTCTAATTTGAGAACGACAAATACGAGTCCAGACGTGCCATATTTACGAATAGCGCTCCCGTGCCGCCAACTTTCGCCCGAGATGCAATCCTTCTACGCAGGCTCTGCCGGTCAGAACATCACCCTGAATTGCCTGAACAAATAGGGACAGGCGAAGGCTATGCCCGTTTTAGGAATAGGGACCTACCGTAATGAATCCGCAATGATCTCTATAGCAGTGATAGAAGACACTACTTGATATTCTCGACGCGTTTAAACGGTGCGGGCTTCCTTCAGAAGGAAAGCCCGTTCGCAAAGAATTGCCAGCTTGAATCACCGCAGATTCTACTCCGCGGGAGCTTCTTCCGTCGCTTCGTTGGACGGAGCCAGCAGCGGGCGGATTGCTTCCAGCGGCAGCTCGATTTGCTTCAGGTGTCCCTGGCGATCGATTAGCAGAACGGAAGGATCCGCGAACGAAGTGATCAGATCTTTGAATTGCATGCTGGTCTCGAACTTTTGGCCGTTGACCTCGTAGACGCGATCGAGCGGACGAAGCCCAGCCATCGCCGCAACCGAACCAGGCGTCACGCTGGTCAGCATCACCGAACCAGGCTCTGCCGGATCGTCGGTCCACGCAATGCCGATCGGCGCTGGGTTCAAGTTCAATTGAACCGGCAGTTTCAACGGCGCCTCTTCCCCGTCCCGTTCGACTTCAATTTCGACTTCCACCGGAGCGGCTTGAACCTGAGCCAGAAAGCGATCGACCGCCGAGAATGGAAGCCCTGCGAATTGAATCAACTTGTCGCCAGCCTTAATGCCTGCCTTGTCGGCCGGACTGCCGGTGGTGACGCCAGAGATCTCAAGCGAAGTCGCATCCTCTGGCCGGTCTGCATTCCAACGGATCCCCAGTCGTGAACGATTGACCGACCGTGGGACTTCGAATCGTTGACGTTCCGATTCCGATTCCAAACGACAGCGGGTGCGGAACGCGGGATAGAAGTCGCGATTCGCCGCGTCCCAAGCAGTTTGAGCCGTCAGCCGCGCGACCGATTCAATGCCGGCGTGATTGATCAGGTGAGCATCGTCCTGCGGACGATGGTATTCGTCATGCAAGCCGGTATGAAACATAAGCGTGGGGATCGACCGCGAGAAGAACGTATAGTGATCGCTGTTGTCGGTCATCTCCCAGCGGAAGTCGAGTTTCAGGTCGCTTTTCGCGTTGGCCCGAGCAATCACCTGACGCAGCCCTGGCAAGGTACGCGTGCCGTAGACCTCGACTCCCTGGGGACGCAGACGCCCCACCATGTCGAGATTGATATACATGCGAACCCGATTCCAGGCCACCGTCGGATGCTCGACCCAATACTTCGATCCGAGCAGGCCCTTCTCTTCGCCGTCCCACAGGACAAACAAGATCGAGCGTCGCGGCTTCACTTTCATTTCCGAGAGTGCCTGAACGACTTCCAGCAATGCGGAAGTTCCGCTGGCATTGTCATCGGCCCCATTATGCACGTAACCGAACGGCCCAAAACTGTTGGCCCGATTTCCGTAGCCAACGTGGTCGTAATGAGCCCCGACCACGATCAGGTCCCCTTTTTCGGCCCCTTCTTCCCCAGGCAAGATTCCCAGGATGTTGCGCGAGCCACCATGGAACAGTTGGAAATAGGTTCCGCCGTCGCCAGCCGGCTTCAGGCCGTACTTGGCGAACAGCTCTTGCAGGTAATTGCCGGCGGCGCGACCACCCCGGCTGCCTGCCTCGCGTCCCTCGAAGCTATCGTCGGCCAGGACGTCAACGTGCCGTTTGATGTCTTCCTTCTGGATCGTATCGATGGCAGCCGAGAGCGAAAGCTCGCCAGCAGAAGCACTTTCGCCGAAGGCGAACCCAACGCAAGCGACAACTGTCCAGACACGTAACATTGAGGTGATCCCGATCGCAAAAACTAACAATGCCCCTGCCAGTTCACCCTAAAACAGAGTGGAAAGGTATGGAAGGTGACGATTATCGCGAATAAAGCCAGGTCCGCTACCCTCGCCGGGGAGCGTTATTCAGCGTAACCATAGGCCATAATGGGAAAAAGCGAAGGAGGTCCCGTTGAGGCCCAGCCAAAAACCGTGTAGACTTTCGCTTTCCTCAGGAGAGATGGCAGAGTGGTCGAATGCGCCGGTTTGCTAAACCGGTGAACGGGTCAAACCGTTCCACGGGTTCGAATCCCGTTCTCTCCGCTTCCGTGAAAAGCCGTCAACGTAAGTCGTTGTCGGCTTTTGTTTTGCGCTGGCTGTAAGTTTCCGGTCCCCGTTGCCATCGGCCTTGGACGGCGGGGCAACTGCTTACGGGCGTTGTTGTTCCAGGCGTCTTAGAATGGCGTCCAGGGTCGCCTCCATGCGGCGGGTTCTGGCTTCCAATTCGTCGAGCCGCTGCTCGGTACTTTTGGCCTGGGGGATCCCCGGGTTGTTCATGGCTGCCTCACGCTGTTTTTGGCGGGCTTCTTCCATTCGCGCTCGTTGCTGAGCCTGGGCTTCCTCATTCTTTTTCAGCGCCAAGTCAATCTCTTTCCGTGGGCCGACGACGACGACGCTAAACTGAACAGTATCTTCCTGCCCTTCTGAGTCTTGCAGGGCGGCCAAGATCGGGATTTGCGCTACAAACTTGTCGTCAGGCAATTCCTTACCGGTTAACTCCTCGTACTTCTGCGCGTTGTTCGACCGCGTTGCGAACGATGCCTCTTGGCGCGAGCCAGGCAGTATCGGACCACTGCTCGTGATCCTTTTCGTCATATCGTCCCACAATCTCTGGACTTCGACCGTCAACTTCCCGCTCTTCGGGTCGAGCGTCAGTCCAGGAGACTCAGCCAACAGGCTGAAGGTCACCCCTTCTCGCAGCCCGGCCGTCCGAAGAGGAATGACTGCCGACGGGCTGAGAGCAATTTCCGTGACTTGATCTTGAGAGAAGTGAACAGGCACCGGCATCGCTTCGGCAACATCGGTGGGAATCGTCGCGACAAGGAGCTCCGTATTATTCAGAAACAGCACCGTCTGTTCGTGAACCAGCAAGCGATTAGCCCCATTGAAGAACGTGCCACGCGAATTGCCGTTTGAAGAAACATCGATCACCGCAGAATGCTTGACTAGTCCTTCGACCAAATCGCACAACTCCATTGTCGTATTCACGATGCGTCCCTGCTGCGAAGATGCCACGAGCACCCCCATCGGCCATCGCTCAGAGATCACGCCGATGCGGCCGCCTGGCCAGGAAGTAATCTGGCGTCCCTTGGAATTGCTAAGACTACTTCCCTGCAACCGGCGTCCCCAGCGAACTGGCGATTGATTGCGATCAGGAAGTCGATAGAAGCCGGTCGCTTCGTTCCGAACGAGCGTCGGCAGGCCATCTGTCGGCGTGATTCGCAGCGTTTCGCCGGTCTGACGGTCGAAAACTCGCGAACCAATTTGTATGACATTCTCACCGATCAAAGCAAAGTTTTGCGGCGAGTTGAGTGGAACGGGTTGCATCTTCTGTGTGTCAAAAGCCTGCAGCTTGCTCCCCTCCGCGACGACAACATTCGGAGCGAACTTCACCAACTGCTTCGGAGCCGACTGCAAGAACTGGCGTTCGCTGCCTGCCAACTGGTGATCGAGCCGATAAAACAACGTACCGGAATTAGGAGCAAGGTAGACGTAGTTCTCGTCGATCGTGGCGCAGCGGACTCCTTGCGGCAACGACTTCCGGGCGATGATCTCGAGCGTTTTCAGATTGACGACGGCAACATCATCCGGACCGGGCTGTGCTGGGTGTCTCGAATCCTTCCCAGCTACGGGCCCCCATACAACCAGAAACTGGCCATTTTCCGAGATCTCCATGGCCCGGGCCTGAAACTCGAGGTCGACCTTCGGCAGGGTGACATGAACCGTCATATCGGCCGAGTCCAAAACCTTTTCATCATTCGTTGAGACCACTTCCAATCGGAAATTGAAGAATCCCACGTCCTGGGCCCTCGGTGTCCAAGACAGCTTGCCGTCGATCAGCGTTGCCGTTTCTGGCCCTTCGGCGATCCTCAATTTTGCTGCTGGCTCTTGATCGGCATTCGTGACGGGCAAAGCGATTTCCAACGGTTTCATTACCGTCGTCGTAACCTCCGAGGGCGCCTGGACGACTTTTAATGGCGCAATATTTTCCGAGTAAGGTGCCAGATCGATCCATGTGCCGTGCGATTCAGTGCCAACGAACACCACGTTATGTTTCAAGTCGAACTGCACCGTGGGATCGATATTGGATCGTCTCGAATTTCGACTAGACCGGTTCCC
Source organism: Bremerella cremea (assembly GCF_039541315.1). GTDB lineage: Bacteria > Planctomycetota > Planctomycetia > Pirellulales > Pirellulaceae > Bremerella > Bremerella cremea. The sequence goes on from NZ_BAABFZ010000005.1 coordinate 782,329, forward strand.
AGCGTTGGCAGTTGCCGCAGGCAGGCTCACTGTGCCAATTGGCGATGCGTCGCTGAAACGCTCTAGCAAAAGTCCTCCTGAAGAAAACGCTGCCACCAAATCCAAGTGAGGATGAATAGCGACCGGCGTACCTCCGAAACTGCGAACCTTCTTGGTAATGTCCAACGTGTACAAGGCGTTGCCAAAGGTCCAATATCGGTTCATCGGACCGGCAACCATTTGCCCGAAACTGTCATGGTAGTCTCGTACCTGGGTGAAGGTCGCTTCTTCTTCATCAACCTTCATCAGGTCTGCACCGCTCGGTGAAGTCGCCCCTCGGGAGTCAGGGACAATCCACTTTCCGTCGCGACTCATTGCCACGTGCACGACATGCGACTGCCCCCAAGACTGCACCTTAACGCGATTGCGGACCCGGTTTTCCTGCAGATCGACCTGAAACACCTCGCCGTCCCACCATGCCGATCCAGTATTGCAGACGCAATAGACATAGTGATTATCGACCTGCGAACAGAAGAGAGCGTTCGGGCCTTTACCGCTGACGGCGGCCATGCCGGTCACTCGGTTGCTGCTCAGGTCGATCACATGCAGTGCCGGCGATTTGGTACAGGCGACGACAAGTTGATCTCCCTTGATAATCATCTCTGTCGGAGTTTCCCCGACTTTGAAGCGTTGCACTTCCTGGGCATTCGAGTCGAATTCGACGACTTCATTTCCTTCGCTTAGCGAAGCAAACACGCGGCCACTCGGTTCATGCACGACCCAATCACCGATCTCTTCCGTTAAGGTGACAGAGCGTGGTGGAGCGTCGGCGAACCCGGCCGATGGCCACAGCATGCTGCTGACCACAATCCCCAATACAATCCGAAAGTTATTCATCGAGTCATTATGCCAATGCACTATCATATTCCATTGATAACATATGGTATTGTTATTCGCCGCGATCAGAGTGTATCAGATCAGTAACCCCCGTTACAGCAACGCCCCAAACTTTGACCGTTTTGCTCACCCAGGGAATATTAAGATTGCACGATTCGGCTTGGTCATCGCAAACCTCCGGCCGCGAATGATGGAATGCATTCCTCCAGCTCTCTTTCGCCAACTTAATCGATGAACCACACCCCATTCGGCTGGAACCGTCTCGCCACCTGAGATAGAGCGGCCTTTACCCGACTACGGCAAAACCTGGAAACAGGTAACTTCTCGCGGAACTTATTGGCGGTCACTGGAGTTACATTCGATATGAAGACTCCACTCTCGCTATCACTGCTGCTCTTCGTTTCGCTTGCCACATCGCTGCTGGGTGCCGAGATCGAGAAACCTACCGGCACTTACGCCAGCAAGATCACTCCAAGAGCAGTGCGTAATCCGCAAATGCAAGGTGGGCTGGTTCGCGTGACCTGGAGCGAGATCGAACCGCAGCCAGGAAAGTTTGATTTTGAGCCGATCCAGCAACAGGTTCGGCTCTTGAAACCAGAGATGAACTGGACGCTCGCGATCCACGGAGGCTGGACTTCGACCGATTCTCCAGGGAGTTTCCCCCAGGCCAGGCGACGACCTCTTTCCCTTTCCCCTGGCTGGTTGGTTTCGGAATTCAACGTGAAAACATTCTCGATGAGCTTCCGAGGCAACCCGGTTCAAATGCCGAAATATTGGGATCCGACAGTGCAGAAGCGTTTGCAGATGATGCTTCAAGCCGTAGGTGATACGTATGCCCAAGACGCACGCTTGAAACTCATCTATGTTCCGCAGATGACTAGCAACGGTACGGAAGGGCACTTCAATGGCGTTTCTTCGGAAACGCTCTATCGAGCGGCTGGAATCGATCCACGTGATGCGAATGCCGAACAGAAGTTCGGCGACCTCTGGCTGAAAGCTGCAGGCGAAACGACACACAGCGTCTTGCAAGCATTTCCCGGCAAAGCAGTCGCATTCGAGGTTCACGAGTTGTTCCGCAGCATCAAAATCCCGGCTCGACTGATCGCCCAGTTTCAAAAGAAAGAATACGAAGATCGCGTTGGTATCGCCATGTGGTGGATTTCGGGTAAGACCGATTACCAACCTGGGCTCATCGCACTTCTGAAGGAGTATCCAGGCGACCTCTACGGTCAGGTGATCGGGCGTTCGGATCAGTCGCATCGCTTTCCTAACGGCGACTACACCGCCGTCTTCCGCCAGGCGGAAGAGCTCGGCATGCGTTACATCGAACCGTGGAATTACGAATTCGAGCACGATACCAGCGACAAGGCGATGAGGAAATTCAACGCCACGACCAAGTCCCGCTACAACAAACGGTAGGTACGTTGATTCCGCGAAACAACCCGCCATTTACCGATCGGAAACCACCAACGAATGGCAACTCGACTTGAACCACGGCGATTTGTCACCTACCATTCAAGTGAGCTTTGCAAGTCATTCCCGGTGAAAAAGCCCTCGGCATGAGCCAAATTGTCACCCTGTTAATCATGTTTCGCATTATCTTTTGCCCGCTATTTTGCGGTGCGGAGATGATGTTTGCTGCCATGCAACATGACTCAGGGAACACTTCGGTCGTGGTTTCCCCTGTGGTATCACACGGCTGTTGCAAGCACTGCACGGCTCCGGAACCTGCGGCTCCATCGGAAACTCCGCACGATTCCTCTCCCGATTGCGACTGCTTCTGCAGCGAATCTGCCATCGTTGGCATGAAGGTCGATCTCGACGATCTTTCGGCCGCTGCCTGGCCTGCCTACCTCCCTCTGGCCCAGCTGTGGGTGGTGACGGAACTGCTTCCCCAGGCCACTCTGAAGTCCCACATCAAAGTCCCTGGCATTGCGCCAGGGCGTTCTATGCGCCTCGTTCTTGCGTCGCTGCAGATTTAACGCTGCCATCTTAATAGCGTCGTTTTAACGGTCCGGTCCTGCGCGTAGCGCGTCGTGGAATCGGGTGCCTCTGCTTCCCAGGTATCGGTTATTGAAGCGAGCTCATGGTTCGTGCAACCTGCCTGGTCCTCTTTGCGGAGTCCTGCAAATGAGTCAAACAAATCTCGATATCCCCAGTTCCAATCCTTCCACGTCAAGTCCGCCGTCGTCACGCTCTGGCTTGCAGCGGGTCATTTCGTGGATCCTCGGAAGTATTGGGCCTATCGCAATCCTGCTTAGCTTCGCGGCGATCTTTGCATTCGGTCACTACACCGATTGGACAATGCCTAAGTTCGCAGCGTTGATGGGGCAGCCAGCGCCGGTCACTGCCGATTGGTGCGAAGAACATTCTGTGCCTGAGTCGATTTGTGTCGAGTGCAACGAGTCTTTAATGGAAAAGACGCCCGACTTCGGCTGGTGCTCGGTGCATGGCGTCCATAACTGCGTGATCGAGCATCCCGAACTCGCCCAGCTCGCCGAACAGCCAACGATCTCGCCGGAAGACAAAGCCCGCGCAGACCTGGCCATGACGATGCCGGTCTCGCGTGAGAACAACAGCGGCTGCACGACCTACCTTAGGCGAATCCAATTCGCATCGGTCGATGCGGTCGCTCAGGCCGGCGTTGACGTCGAACTGGTAGAACGTCGTCGCATCGAACAGACCGTCTCCGGTAGCGCCGAGATTCTTTACGATCCGACGCGAACGGCCAGCTTTGCATCACGAACCGCCGGCAGCGTTTGGCGTGTCGAGAAGAATGTGGGCGATTCGGTTGAAGCTGGCGATGTGTTAGCCCTGGTCGAAGCGGAGCAAGTCGGTGCGTTGAAGACGAACTTGATCCGGGCACTCGCTGAGCAATCGTTGCAGCGACAAAACGTGGAACGATTGCACATTGCCAAAGATGCCGTCGCTGGCGTTCGTCTGCTGGAAGCCGATGCCGCCCAGGCCAAAGCCGAAGCCGATGTGTTGAGCATCGTGCAGTCGCTAGAGAATCTGGGGCTATCGGTCGATTTGCAATCCATCGCCCAGTTATCGGAAAGAGAGGCCTTCGAGCAGCTTCGCTTCTTAGGGATTTTCTCGGCCCTTCGGACGCAGGTGCAAACCGCGACAGTAACCGCCAACTTGTTGCCGATTCGTTCATCGATCGCAGGGGTCGTCGTCGAACGCAATGTCACTCAAGGCGAAGTGGTCGACACCCATCGTCCGCTGTTTCAAGTGACTGATACCCGGCAGATGTGGTTGATGCTTGATATTCCGCTAGAGGATCTCGAACATGTTCAACCAGGACAAAAGATTCGCTTCCGCGGTGACGGAATCGGTCACCAAATTAGTGGTCAGGTTGACTGGATCAGCACCGCAGCCGATGCCCAAACGCGTCTGGTTAAAGTCCGAGCCGTGTTGCCGAACCCAGATGGCCGGCTCCGTGACAAGACCTACGGAACCGGAACGATTGTTCTGCGAGAAGATCCCAATGCGATTGCGATTCCATCCGAGGCCGTCCACTGGGAAGGTTGTTGCCGAACGGTTTTCGTGCGTGACAAGCACTACTTCGACAGTCCCGAAAGTCCCAAGGTATTTCACGTTCGTTCAGTTCGTCTCGGGGCGACCGACAAGGGTTACACCGAAGTTGTCGCAGGTCTGCTTCCTGGCGAGGTGGTTGCCACCACCGGAAGCGATGTGCTACGGGCCCAGCTATTGAAGAATGGCCTGGGTGCCGGCTGCTGCGTGGACGAATAGGGGACAACTTCGATGCTGAATGGCCTGATCGACTTCTCGCTCCGGAATCGCGCTCTCGTGATTATCATCACGCTGGCATTTGCTGCTTGTGGCATTTATGCCCTGCAGCATCTGGACATCGATGCCTTTCCCGACACGACGCCGGTCCAGGTACAAATCAATACCACCGCCCCAGCCCTTTCCTCGGAAGAGGTTGAAAAGCAGATTACGTTTCCTGTCGAGCAAAGCATCAGTGGCTTGCCAGGACTGACCGTAATGCGATCAATCTCGAAGTTCGGGCTTTCTCAGGTCGTAGTGACCTTTGAAGATGGAATCGACATCTACTTCGCTCGCCAGTTAATTAACGAGCGTCTCTCGACGGTCGAGCTTCCGCTGGGAATTGCTCGCCCGCAGATGGGCCCCGTTTCAACCGGACTGGGTGAAGTGTTTCACTACGTGCTGACTTACGATGGCGTCGACTTTTCGACCGTCAGCGACACCGAGCGAGTCAACCGCCTGACCGAGCTTCGCACCCTCCACGACTGGGTTGTGAAACCGCAATTGCGATCCGTACCGGGTGTCGCCGAGGTGAACAGCTGGGGTGGCTACGAAAAGCAGTACCAAGTGCGTCTCGATCCCGATCGGCTACTGAAACATGGTCTGACTTATGAAGAGGTTGCCGACGCGATCCAGGCGAACAATGAAAACGTCGGGGGAGGCACCATTACCGACGGAAGCGAAATGCTGCTGGTCCACGGCATCGGACGCACGGTGAACCTCGACGAGATTCGTAACATCGTCATCAAGGCAAAGGATGGCGTGCCGATTGTAGTGAGTGACGTTGCCGAAGTGCAGATCGGTCACGAAATCCGCCGCGGTACGGTTACGGCCGATGGGCAAGGCGAAGCGGTGCTGGGGCTCGGCTTCATGCTCATGGGAGAGAACAGTCACCAGGTGACCTGGGCACTGAAGAACAAACTGGAACAAGTTCGCAGCTCACTTCCCCCGGGCGTTGTCATCAAAACGGTCTACGACCGCACCGAGCTAGTGGACCATGTGATTCATACGGTTCAGAAGAACCTGTTCGAGGGAGGGTTGCTGGTCGTTGCCGTCCTATTCATCTTCCTCGGAAATCTTCGGGCAGGCTTCATCGTGGCCCTCGCGATTCCGCTTTCGATGCTGTTTGCCTTCTCTGGCATGCTGCAGGTTGGTATCGCGGCCAGTCTCCTCAGTCTGGGGGCAATCGACTTCGGTTTAGTTGTCGATAGTTCGGTCGTCATGATCGAGAACTGCGTACGGCATCTTTCCCACAATCCCGATGGGAGGAGCCGACTGGAAATCATCCGCGATGCTGCCGTTGAAGTTCGCAAACCAACCATGTTCGGCGAGCTGATCATCATGATCGTCTATTTGCCGATTCTCACGCTGGAAGGGGTCGAAGGTAAGCTGTTTCGCCCGATGGCGTTGACGGTAATCATGGCATTGGCGGGCTCCATGATTCTTTCCCTTACCTTGATGCCCGTCCTGGCCAGCTTCCTGCTGCCGCGAAACTTGAAAGAGAAGGAACCACTGCTGATCCGAGGATTGAAGCGGCTTTACGCTCCGATCCTTCGATTCACGATGCATAACAAGTTTGTTGTGATCGGGACAGCGGTTTGTCTGTTTGTCGCCGTCTTTGGATTGATCGCCCCCAACCTTGGCTCCGAGTTCGTGCCTCGCTTGTCGGAAGGCGCAATCACGCTGAACGTGGTTCGCCTGGCAGGGACCGACCTGGAAGAATCCATCCGTTACAACACACGAATGGAGAAAGTCCTGCTACAACACTTTCCGGACGAGATCGCTCACGTCTGGAGTCGTGTTGGCACGGCAGAGGTCGCAACCGATCCGATGGGCACCGAACTAACCGATCTCTTCATCACTCTCCGGCCCCGGAAAGAATGGACCAAGGCGAGTAGCCAGGAAGCATTAACACGGCTCATCCAAGAAGAACTCCGCGACTTGCCAGGTCCGCGGCTTGCTTTGTCGCAGCCGATCGAAATGCGAATGAACGAGATGATTTCCGGCGTCCGCGCCGATGTGGCTGCCATTCTATATGGCGACGATCTCGACCTGATGGTTCGCAAAGCGAGTGAGATTGAACAGCTCCTGAAGTCGATTCCAGGGGCTGCCGACGTCAAGGTCGAACAAGTTACTGGCCAGCCGGTCTTGCAAATCAAGATCAAGCAGGATGCGATTGCCCGCTATGGCGTGCCAACCCGCAACGTGATGAATCTGGTACGTTCGCTGGGAAGCCACCATGTCGGAGAAGTTTACGAAGGGCAACTTCGTTTCCCACTGACGATCCGCTTACCAGAAGAAGTCCGGGCCGATCCGGACGCGATCGCCAGTATTCTGGTCGCAACCTCCTCTGGACAAAGGATTCCACTTGATCGGCTCGCTTCGATCGAACGGGTCGACGAGCCAAACACCATTAAGCGGGAATGGTATCAACGTCGCATCACCATCGAAGCCAATGTGCGTGGACGTGACATGGGAAGCTTTGTGGCGGAAGCTCGCCAGGCGGTCGCCGACCAGATTGTCTTGCCGCCGGGACGGTATCGCGTGGAATGGGGAGGACAAATCGAGAACCTGCAACGGGCTCAACAGCGGCTGATGATTGTCGTCCCAATCGCCCTGCTCATGATCCTTGCGTTGCTCTATATGACTTACCACAACTGGGTCGATGCTATCCGGGTATTCACTGGGGTTCCGTTTGCCTGGATTGGTGGAGTGATCGCACTATGGATTCGCGATATGCCGTTCTCCATCTCGGCCGCCGTCGGCTTCATCGCCTTGTCCGGCGTCGCGGTACTTGACGACATGCTGCTTGTTTCAACTATCCGTCAGCTGCGTCGAAAAGGCCGCAGCCTCGACGATGCCGTCGAAGAGGCTGCCATGACACGGCTGCGTCCGATTTTGATGACCACGCTCGTTGCCAGCCTTGGCTTCGTACCGATGGCGTTCAGCACTGGCATGGGAGCCGAAGTGCAACGACCGTTGGCCACCGTGGTGATTGGGGGCGTTTGCAGCGCGATGGTCATGAGCCTGCTGGTACTTCGTGTGCTTTACATGGTCTTCAATCCCCGGGACGAGGCCACTGGTGGCAATGATGGTGGCGATCATCAAGAAGAAGACACTTCCCAGCCGCCACCCCAGCAACCAGATACCGGGCGAGTCGCAGAACTCGCCTCTTCTTAATCGAATGTTTGTTATCACCTTTCAAGAAGGAGAATTGTATGAAGTGGATGTCTCGATTTTCGAGTTTGGTCGTAGGGTTCGTTGCGATTACCGCGTTGACACTGACCGGTTGCGGCACAAGCCAGACGGCGATGGGCGATTCGGACGAGCACTCTGAAGTGGACCACGACGACCATGGAGACGAGCATGTCCATGGCGAGTGGTGGTGCGTTGAACATGGTGTTCCGGAAGAGGTTTGTGCACGCTGCGATTCGAGTCTGATTGCGGACTTTAAAGCGGCCGACGACTGGTGTGAAGACCACAACCGCCCGGACTCGCAATGCTTCGTCTGCACGCCAGAACTATTCGACAAGTTCGCTGCCCGGTACAAAGCCAAATATGGCGAAGATCCTCCCAAGCCAGAAGAACTGGCGAAAGACGGAGACTCCTAGTCGGGGCAGTGACAAGCCTTGATTGGCTTCGCGGCGGCAGTTGCCCGACCTGGCATTCTGTCGCCGCAAGGCCATCGCCTCCTTGAATGACAATCATGCCGTACACCCAACCTTCGATCTGGCTCACCGCTCTAACGTTTGTCCTGCTGATCGGCCTGGCAAGCTGCGCGCGGCAACCTTCCTTGGAATCCCCGGTTGTGCTCGACCAGGTCACGGACGTGTCGTTTGATCGCGAAGTGCTGAAATCGTCCATCCCGGTGCTGGTCGTCATGACGGCGAATTGGTGTCCGAATTGCGCCCGAGCCAAGCCTTCGCTTCAAGAGATGTCGGAACGACTTCAAGGGAAGGTTCACGTTCGTGAAGTTGATGCCGAACGTAATCGGTTTCTCGCTGAGAAGTACGACGTTCACCAATACCCGACTTATCTGATCTTTGATGCCGGCACGCTTCAAGAGCGTTTCGTCGGCGACGAAGGCGTTGATCGTGTGCGTGAAATCTTCAATCGATAGGCGGTCGATTGTTTCTCATTGGTCGCTTTGGAATCTGGGCGATTAGAAACGCAGCCCAGCCCCAACATTGGTGAAGAAGTTCGGAGACTGGTCGTTCAGTCCCCAGCCGAAACGAACACCGACTTCCACATTAGGCGTCACCAGGTAATGTACACCGGGGCTGACAAAATGCTGCGTGCTTTCGACTTCACGTCCTTCGGTGAAGACACCGAAGTATTCGACGTGCCCTTTCCAGCGTTCGCCAAACGGGACCTTCAGTACGGTGGATGGTGCCCAGACATGGAAGTGGTCTTCCTCGAAGCTGCCGGTGCTGTAGCGCATTGCGGAATCCCAGACCCAGTTGTTCGCAAACTTCCAACCACCAACGTAAGTTGCGGAAAGGTTGCTATCGTTTGCCTCGCCACTGGTGGGCGTGAAACCTTGCACGATCAACGAACTCTCTGGCAGCCAGTCCGACTGCTCGGTCAGAAAGAACTTGGCACCATATAAAATGGTACTCTCACGTTCGAGCATCGTGTTATCCTCGAACTCATCCGGAATATTGCCTGAAACCGGATTACCGGCGCCGCCAACTTCATAGTTCCAGCCAAGACGAAGTTCGATGTTTTCCGTAATCCCGTAGCGGGTGACAATTTCGGGATAGCTATGCGTTTCTGGAACGCCGCGGTTGTCGATAAACGTATAGGCCGATTCTACGACCAGCCAGTTCTTTCCTACGACACTCGTTGCCGGAGTGAACGAGTCGCGATCAGTCTCGATTTCGCTTTCCGCCGCCTCTTCAAAAGCAGACTCCGCGAATCCTTCGAACGCCATTTGGGCCTGGGCAAGGTTCGCTCCCGCAGCCCATATCATTCCCAGCCAAACCAGAACCTGCCGATACGAATTCATCGTCGACTTCCTGCCGAATTCAAGACGCTACCGATGCCCATAGTTCTTTTCGGCAGCCCTGACAGCCAGGCGAACTAAATTCGTCTCCGGTCTGAGAACTTCGTCTTTCCCAGTCGATTCAATCGTCGCAAATCGCTAGCATTTGGCTTTCACCTGCGCGAGAACTACACTTCCGCCAGCGGCGCGTCCGCATCGCCAAACGATGGCAGTTGGACTCCCATCTTGTTCATCATTGAAAGATAAAGCCGGCACATCTGCCGATTCGGTTGATCTCGATAGTCGAGGTTCTGCCCTCCTTTTATTTGCCCACCTGCGGTCCCCAGCATGACGACCGGCAATTTGGTCGCGTCATGATTGCCGTTGAGCATGCTCGAGCAGAGCATCAACATCGAATTGTCCAGTAGCGTTCGCTCGCCTTCCTGGATACTGTCCATCCGCTTGGCGATATAGGCCATCTGTTCAAGGAAGAACTGATTCACCTTCAGCCAATCATCCGAGTCGGTATGCGACAACAAATGATGAATCATGTAGTCGACACCCAGATGCGGGAATCGCAATGTGCCATGGTCGTTGTTCAGCTTCAACGTGCAGACCCGCGTCGTATCGGTCTGGAAGGCCAACACCAGAATATCCGACATCAATCGCATGTGCTCGACGATATCCTGCGGAAAGCCATCCGTTGGCCGGGGCATGTCTGGCTCGGTACATGTCGGCCGCCAACCTTGCATTTCGCCACGTTTGCCCGCCTTCGCGATCCGCTGCTCGACTTCGCGAACGGAAGTCAGGTACTCGTCCAGTTTCTGTCGATCGCCCTGGCTCAAACCGCGACGGAAGTCACTCGCATCTTCCAACACCGCGTCGAGCACACTCAAGTTCTCGCGACCCGATGTATCTTTAAACAACTGATCGAATGCCAAGGCGGGATAAACTTCCAGCGGAGTCGGCGTCGTTGGGCTGCTCCATGAAATGTGCGAACTGTAGAGCATCGAATAGTTCTTGTGCACCGACGGATTAGCCTTCTCGCAACCGAGCACCAGGCTCGGCAGCTTAGTCATATGTCCGACGCTTTGGGCAACAACCTGATCGACACTCGTGCCAGAACGGATCACGCCGCCCGATGCCAATGGCGCGCCAGAAAGGAGGTTGCCGGTTTGCGAACTGTGAATGTTCCCCTTCAAGGCTTCAGCGTTGTACAGCCCCTGAACAAAAGTTAGGCGATCGCGGTAGTCCTTCAGAGGTGCCAACACTTCGCCCAGTTCCATCTCGGCACCACTTCCCTTTACCCACCATTGTCGGGAATGGAAGCCGCAGCCAGAAAACAAAATCGCCATGCGTACTGGCGGTTCGTTCACCCGACTATTGGTCGGTACTTCATCGGCGAAGGCCCGGACCGATTCCATCCACGGCAACGCCATCGAGACACCCAGACCACGCAAAATAGTGCGGCGCGTCAATTTCCGATTCATGATTAATGCCCTTCCTGGCTAGTTGGCCAATCGCGGCCTCGAATGGAACGAAACTGGGGACTCAAAACAATCGCTTCGACGGCGGCATGAAACCGATAGTCACTCTCCGCCAGGCGAGATTGCATCTGATCGAGCAGGATCTCGTCGGAAAGCATCACTTCCCGGCCGAGGGCAAAGCCAAGCAGCTTTCGGCAAAATTGCCGGACCACGTCGTCCTGCCGCTGCGTCAACAGATAACGCCGCAGACCGTCGATACCTTCAATTTCATGGGCACTTTCGAGCGTCGAACGCGTATCCACGGCCTCCGAACGTAGCCGACCAATCGCGTCGTATTGCTCCAGGGCGAAGCCGTACGGATCGATCTTTTGGTGACACTTCGCACAGGCAGCATTCGAACTATGCTTTTCAATCAACTGTCGGGCCGTTAGCCCCTCGGGCAATTGGTCTGGTAGTTGTGGCACATTCGCTGGCGGCCGAGGGAGTTGCTGGCCGAGCAAGGTTTCGTAGGTCCAGTTCCCCCGCAAGATTGGGCTCGTTCGTGAAGCACCTGACTGGCTTGCCAGAACGGTGCCCAGACCAAATACGCCGCCCCGGCCATGCTGCTGAATCCCTTCGACCTTCCGCCACTGGGGCCCGGTCACTCCGTCAATCCCGTAATGCTTCGCCAATGCCTCGTTCAGAAACGTGTGATCCGCATCCAGGATATCGAGCACCGATCCATTGTTGCGAAACATATCCTCGAAGAACCGCACCGTCTCTTCGTTCATGTCGACACGAAGGGTCTGGAACTCGGGATAAAGCTGCTCGTTCTTATCGTCGTTCCGATCGAAGTCGCGAACATGCAACCACTGGCAAGCAAACTGCGTCGCGAGACGGCGAACCTTAGGGTCGTCGAGCATCCGTTGCGTTTGTGCGAGCAACTCGGTTTCACTCGTCAGCGTATCCGAATCGGCAGCCTGGCGTAGCTTGGCATCCGGAATCGAAGACCACAGGAAGAAGCCGAGCCTTGTCGCCAATTCCGTTGAAGTGACCGGAACCGCTTCATGTCCTTCACTCGGCTGTTCGTATCGATACAAGTATGCCGGCGAGGTCAACACGCGAGCTAAGGTCAAACGAATCGCCTCGTCATGCTCGATTTCGGCTGCACGCAATTGCTGATAGAAGCCGCGCAGACGCTGCCTTTCCAACGAGGAAAGAGGTCGCCGCCAGGCTCGGTCCGCGAACCGGATTACCGCCTGCAGATGGGAAGGTTCGGTTTCGATTAGCCGGGCACGGAAGGCGTCGGCTCGCTCGAGAATCGGGGCCCGCATCGGTTCAAATGCGACCACGAGATCTTGTCGGTCTTGCGTGGCGAATTCATAGATTTGCTCGAATACCACCGTCAAGGCGATCGGTTCCTGAGCGACATAGCGGAGATGGTCCCACAAGCGATCGAGCTCGGCGACTTGCTCCGCATTCAGCATCAACCGCTGAAGAGCTTCGTCTTCGCGAAAGTACAGTGTCATCGTCACGACTTCATCGACAGGGACAATCCGCGAGTAGCAGACCACCGTGGGGAAAAGGTCGCGAAACTCTTGGGCAGCCTGATCAATTTGCTGTTGGCCTTGGCCACCGGCCGTCACCAGCACCGAGGAATTTGGACTGAATCCTGGTGGAGCTTCATTCTGAAGCGTCACGGAAACCTGGGCAGCACCATCGGCAGAGGTCGCTTCATCCAGGCGAGCAACCACGACCAATTCTGCTCCCTCGAGCAAAGAAGCCGGTAGCGAGATCTCCGTTGCCGCTGGCGCTGCGACGCAAAGACCTTCGGCAGCGATGACCTTGCCGCGGGGATGCTTGCCGAACGGGCTGGTTGCGGCCACCTCCGCTGCCGGTTGAGAAAGGGCAACTTCAATCCAGCGCAAGGAGCCTTTCCAATCAATCACTTGCCGCCGAAGGGTTTGATCGGCGGGCGCCAGTTCCTCAGCGTTGGCATGTGTGACGACAGCCTGTACGCGTGCCGCGGCATTCGCAATCGCCTCCGTGGATGCCTCGCCAGTGACGGCCTCTTTCCAGGTCGCTAACGCGGAACCAGGAATGATGGCCGTGGGGACAGGTTGGGTGGCCGCTTCTGCCACACCCAAGTGCCAGGTCGCATCGTGACCGTAACGATCTGGCAGAGGGTTAGCCTGGAGAATCGGTTCCACGATGTCACGCGAAAGGCTCCAGTTTCGTTTGGCTTCGACTATTTCCGAGATCGTGAGTTCAATTTGGGTCGAATCGCAAACGTGCGACTTATCGCGGGCATCGATTACGTACTCGATCACGTCGCCTGCTTGCACGCGATGTTGTTCTGGCAGGTCGAACTTTGCGGAGCTTCCGTTATCGACGGCACCGCTCGCCAGAACCTGTTCTCCCGCTGCGGAAATCCAGTTCAACTGCCATGCCACACCATTGCCGCAGTTCGGATCGACGTCGGCGACCAAGCCGGTCAATCGAACGGTGGTCTCCGCAGGGCTCCGCCAAGAGATCACCACTTGCTGCGTCGGCGAAGGATGAACCACAATACTTCCCGCCGGAACAGAAAGAGTTGAATACTGGATCGCCTCTGCGGATCGGTTCGTCACGATGCTCGGCGTTTGCGGACTCCCCCAGCCATTCACCTCGGCGTGGCCAGCTACGTTTTCCAGCTTGTTGGTAAAGTGGCCGGTGATCTCACGGTTGGCTTGAACTCCGAGTCCCACAGTCTTGGCCCAACTCGCCAGCAATCTTTCATTCAATTGACGACTTGAAGCGACTTCCGCAAGCGGTTTGCCGGTTCGGTGAAGCTCAGCAACCGCAGCCAGGTACTGATCCGTTCGAGGCAGCTCGCTCTTCTGGAGCTTCGGCAACAGAGCTGAGATTTGCTCGACATCCTTCAGCAAAACCGGGGGATGCGTTTCGCTTCCTTGGTCATCTCGAAATTGAAGCTGAGGTCGCTGCCACACGACGTCGGTATTTCCTCGACTGGTCCTCAAATCATTGGCGTGGAAATAGACCGAAACTGGATCATTTGCCCCTTGTGCTTTAAGCGGGACGCGAATCTCCTGGCTCGTCATCACAGTCGATACCGGTGACATCCAGATCTTCTGACGGGCTCCTTCGGTTAGCTGCCCAATCGAATTAAACTTCCACATCCGCTGCTGCAGCGACTCAATAAAGTTCGTCAGGGCTGAGACATCATCGTTCGTAGCGGTTTGCCAGCGGCGTCGGAGCTCGTCCATATACAGTGACGGCGAATCGTCGGGCGTCTGCAATTGCTCCCACAAGATTCCGAGATACTTGGCATTCAGGCCGGTTTCCTGGGCGATTTGTGCGATCGACTTCTCGCCCCGGGTAAGCGTATCACGATGGGCGATCGTTGCTGCCAGGTAGTCGCGAAAAGGAATGGCTCCCCCAACGTTGGCGACTTTGCCGGTTCCCCCAACTTCGACGAAGACATCCTTCTCGACTGTAAAGCGATGATAGAACTGCTGAATGGCCCCGACTCGTTCGTCGCTCCAGTCTCGCCGCGATGCCCCGGCCGAGAACTCGATTCCTTCCGGGACCAGTACCGCGTGAGAAGCGACCTCTTTGGCGGCATCGAGATACTTGCCGACCATCGCCGGTGACATGGCCTGGGCGGCTCCGGTGTTGATGAATCCTTCGCCAGCGGCTCCATCCACCGGGAACTCTCGCGTCGGATCGAGTGACGCGACTCCGGTCAGATCGCGAACAGTAAAGTTGTATTCTTCGTTGTTCAAACGCCGCAGCACGACCGGTCCTGGGTCGCCAGCAGTCGCCTTCGCTTCCTCTTTCAGAAAGTTGTGTACCCACGTCCTCAATAGGACGGCCTCGGCTTCGGTCGGCTGATCTGAATCCTTGGGTGGCATCTGCCCTTCGTTCAGCATCCGCCGAGTTTTGATCCAGGTCTTCTGATCCTGAGGAAGTTGCTCGAAGGTGGTGAAGCGTCCTAAATCAATTTCCGCTTCGGTCGTATCGCCAGCATGACAATCGAAGCAATACTTCTGCAATAGTGGACGGACATCGTCGACGTAACGGACTTCCTCCGCCGCAACGCACACAGGGGCAATGAAAAGCCACGAAGCGGCCCAGAGCAGCACTTTCCCTGACAGATGGTTTGCTCGACAACGCAGCAGGTTCACGGGGAGGTCCTAGGAGGGAGGTTCGGGTTGGGTGGGAGGAGAGCGGCGGGCTTCGTCAAGACTTCGCTTGAGGCCATACGCATGGAGCCGAGCAAGCTCTTCGCAAGTGGCAATGTCACCAGACTGCAGGGCTTGAACAAGCTCTTGGTGGGATGCAGCGGTGATGGTTTGCGTCTTCTGAAAGATCACCATGTGTTGGCGATGTAGTTCGGCCAGCAGCAAAACCAGCTGCGGCCGCAACAAACGCCAGGCCGAGAGCAAGCGCGAATTGCCTGCGGCCTGAATAATCACCTCGTGGAAGTCAATATCGCGATGAGTCAACTGCAGGAGGTCGGTCTCTTGTCGAATCGCTTCGATGCGTTGTTCGAGCGATCGAACCACTTCATCGGTAAGCCGCGAGCATGCCAGCCGGATCGCGGCAACATCCAAGACTTCACGGAACTCGAGGATCTCGCGAATGTCTTCTTCCGTCAATGCTCGCACAAGAGCGGTGCCGCGGGAATCGAATTCGAGCAAGCCTTCCTGCGCGAGTTGAAATTTGGCCTGACGAATCGAGGCTCGACTCACGCCGAGCTGCGATGCCAGTTGCGCCTCGGCCAACGACTCACCAGGAGCCAGTTGCCCAGCCAGGATCGCATCGCGTAGCTGCCCTTCGACATCATCGGTAACGGTCTGCTTCTTGACACGACGCAGGCCGGTCGTCGAATCGTCGGATGGTGGCTTGAGGTGGGTTGTCATGGCCTTGATGCTACGCGGTCGACGGTCGACCGTCAATCAATTATGAAAGATTCTCCCTTACAAGGTCCGCTCGTTGGAGGAGATCGCCACGCAGCAAGGAATCTGCGCGCTACGGAAATAGAACTACCGCATTACAAGGTTCCCTGCCTATCGACTGTCGTCACAGGGCGACACCATCTCCTGCAGTGACATCCCAGGACGACTTTTCGACCGGTTCCGGCGAAGTCTTTATGCCGCATCGCCGCTACGTTTTCACCCGTTGAAGACTGCTTTGGATTTCCCTGGGACGCAGCGATTCCCCCTGGTGTCGTGACGATGTACTCAACGATCCGGCTGCGTGCGGTGAAGTCGGATGAGATCGAACACGTTTTCGCTGGTGACTCTCAGGCCGAGTGCTCTACTTAGTTCCTAGCCCATTCGAAACAAAAAACCCTCGGCCTTGGACTTGGCGCGAGGGTTCTTTGTGGAGACATGTCTGCCTGAGCCAAACGAGCTCAGGCAAACCTCGATATTAGTATCGCTCCGGCATGGCGAACTCAGGCGGCACCTCGTTCGCTCCGTGATACTTCACAATCTTGCCCGGCTGATTGATAGCCGGCAGCAAGGTTACCTCTGCGGCTGGTTCCACTTCGACCTGATCGAGCGAAGTGGGAGACAAGGCGTCTGGCGTCGCCGGGTGTGGCTGGCCGTCAACCGTTGGCGGAACCGGCAGTTCCATCTCGCCCGTGGCCGAACCGGATTGAACCGATTCGCACAGGGAGTAGCCTGGTGGCAAGCAGCGGACGTCTTTGTAGGTCATACCGGCGTTGTTCAGCAGGTAACCACCGCCCAAGGCCTGATAAGCGTTGACGATCGCCGAGAGCTGTTGCTGCTTGGTTTCGATCAGGTCAACTCGTGCTTCCAGCAAGTCACGTTGCGAGAACAACACGTCGACGTATTCGGCTCGGGCATTCTGGAAGAGGTTGGTAGCAACGCTAACCGATTCTTCCAAGGCTTGCACCTGGCCCTGCTTGATCTCGACACCACGGCGGTAGTTCTCGACCTTAGCCATGCGATTGACCACTTCGGTGTAGGCGTTCAACACCGTGCGTTGGTAGTCGTAGACTGCTTGAAGCTGACGTGCGTTGGCACTCAGGTACTCAGCACGAATTGCCTTCTTGTTGATCAGCGGTGCTACGAGCTCGCCAGCGGTGTTGGCGATGAAGGCACCTGGATCGAACAGGTAACGAGGATTGAAGGCCTCGAAACCGACGCGAGCGGTGATGTCCAGCGTGGGGAAGAAGCGAGCCCGAGCGACCAAGACATCGAGTCCCGATGCGGCCAGTTCACGTTCAGCGGCGCGAATGTCGCGACGGTTCTGCATCAACTGGGCTGGCACACCAACCGCCAGTACCTGCGAGTCGAGCGTGATGAAGCCCCACGACTGACGATCGACGTGTTGTGGGTAACGACCGACAAGGAAGTTGATCTTGTTCTCGGTTTCGATGATCGACTGCGAAACGATGTAGCGCTGGCTTTCGTTTTTGCGAACTTCGGCCAGGAATCGCTGGACGGCCAGTTCGGTGCCACGAGCGGCATCCTTCTGGGCCTGAGCCACTTCGAGGCTTTGCTTTTGAATCTCGATCGTCTGGTTCAAGTAAGTCAGACGTTGATCCAACGCCGACAGTTCGTAGTAGTTCTCGGCAATCTCGGCCACCAGACGCGTGACATAGAAGTCTCGAATCTCGACCGCTTCGATATAGCGATTCGTGGCGGCATCACGCGAGTTTCGCAGTTCACGCCAGATATCAACGCGCCAGAAGAGGTTGGCCGTCAGCCCCACATTGCCCAGCGGATCGGGGAAGGTGCCGCCGCCTGGGTAGGTCAGCTGATCTTCCGCGGCACCCAGGGGCGTGTACCGACTGGTGCGATCGAAGCCACCCTTGGCCCCCACGGTGACAAATGGCAAGTAAGCACCGCGGCGAGAAAGGATCTCGTTGGCAGCTACCTGCACTTCTTGGTTACGAATTTTGAGTTCCTGATTCGAGGCCAGGCCTTCGGCAATCAGGTCGGTCAGCATCGGATCGCCGAAGAACTCGCACACCCCAACGTCTGCTACGTTGTCGGCAGTGGTGGTCCCATTAAAGTCACCCGGCATCACTGGTGCAGGCGAAGCACAATACAGCTTCGGAATCGAACAGCCGGACAGAACCATCATCAGGCAAGCTGCCACGCCGAGCACCAGATGGCTCGCCGGCGTCTCCCCAAGGGAGCATGTGGTCAATCTGTTCTGTCTCATTATCGAGCCCCTTTGGCCAAATGGCAGTCGTAGGGAAATATGAAAATTCGGAAGTGTGGGGTTCAGATTTTTCATCAAGAGGTTCTTACAGCCCCTCAGATTGCCAGCCGCACCTTAGGCACAATTGGAAAACGTATACCGCGTCGAACGAACTGCGAGAAGCCGCAGGACCACGAACGTAGGAATAGCCGGCTCAGTTCCTATCGGCAGAATATTGCCTACAGGACAGAGAATCATTTCTGATAAATCGATCCAACGGACATTTTCAACGAGATGCGATCGGACTCGTAAATCCCCGAGTCAAACTACATTTTCGACTGTGCCGACTTGGTAACTTTTAAGGGCTGTTCGACATGACCCAAGAGGGGTCAATTGGCGCATCGGCACCATCAACTGATGGCATAGAAGGGGCCGCGCGGCCGGGTCGTAACGTCTCGGTAAGATGTAACGACGGCTGCTTCGTAGAGGTGCTCGTTTCGTGTCCAGATACGAAACGAGCGAAATTTTTTCGAACTTCCGGATGTTAATCTTTGCCGGTTGTACTTGTTGTGACGAACCGGCAAAGATTCCCGTTATCGAACTGCCACGATCTTACGCGTGACCATGTCCATGGTCATGACCATGTCCGTGCGATTCGTCGCGTTCGAAGAGTTCGCTCAACGGATCGTCGTGCTCGTCTTTGATGAGCTTACGTCCGTCCGATATTTTCGCGAACAGGTAATACAGACCCGGAATCACGAAGACACCAATCAGCGTGCCCATCAACATACCGCCGACCGCCGTGGTACCGATGGTCTGGTTACCAATGGCACCAGGACCTGTCGCACGCACCAGCGGAATCAGACCAGCGATAAACGCGAACGAGGTCATCACGATCGGGCGGAAACGGAGCTTACCACCTTCGATGGCCGCATCCTTGATGCTCAGCCCTTCATGTCGTCGCTGAACGGCGAACTCGATAATCAGAATCGCGTTCTTACCTAACAGACCGACCAGCATCACGAGACCAATCTGACAATACACGTCGTTGGAGAGTCCCATGCCTTTGAGCATGAGGAACGAACCAAACAAACCGACCGGAAGCGAGACGATCACTGCCAATGGCAGCAGAAAGCTCTCGTACTGACCGACCAGCACCAGGTACACAAACATCACCACAATCGCGAAGATGTAGATTGCCGTGTTCCCCTTGCTCGCTTCGTCGTACGCCAAGCCCTGCCAGCCGATGTCGTACCCGTGAGGAAGCGTCTCTTTAGCAACTTCCTGAATGGCTGCGATGGCCTGACCACTACTAAACCCAGTCGCCGGTGCACCCTGAATGATGGCCGTCGTATAGAGGTTGTAGCGGTTGATTTCGTTCATCCCCTGCTTCTTCTCGATCTTCATGAACGCCGAGTATGGAACCATTTCCCCCTCGTCGTTCTTGACGAACATGTTCTCCAAATCCTCGGGATAACGCCGGAATTCGGGAGCAGCTTGAACGTAAACCTTGTAGAACTGGCCGAAGCGGATGAAGCCCTGTTCCCAGGTACTACCCACCACGATCGACAAGTTTTCCATCGCGTCCGAAATCGAGACACCTTTCTGCATCGCAACGTCGTTGTCGATGATGATCTCGTACTGCGGATAGTTACTGGCGAAGAAGGTAAACAGACCCTTCAACTCCTTCCGCTTTTCAAGCTCGGCCAGGAAGTTTTCGGTCACGGTACCGAAGGTTTCGTAGTCGCCACTGTTCGTCTTATCGAGCAAACAGAGCGAGAAACCACCGGCGGCACCAAAGCCCGGCACGGCTGGCGGCTCGAAGAACTCGAGCTTCACGTCCGAGATCTCGCGGCCCTTCTCTTCCAGTCGTTCGATCAACTCTTTCGAGGTCAGTTCTCGATCGGCCCAAGGCTTCAAGTTGATCAAACAAGTACCGGCGTTCGACCCTCGACCTTCGGTCAGAATTTCGTAACCAGCCAGCGAGGTCACCGAAGTGATCTCGTCAAACTCTTCACAGATGGCCTGCAGTTCGTGCGACTTCTTGTTGGTGTACTCGAGCGTCGAACCTGGCGGTGTCTGAATAATCCCGTAAATAACGCCCTGGTCTTCCAGAGGAATAAACCCAGACGGAAGCACCTGGTTGACCACCAAAATGCCGTAGCTAAACACACCAATCACCACCATCGTGACCAATCGCCGCGTCACAATGCGACTGACGATTGCCACGTAGGCTGAAATGGTCTTTTCCACCGCTTGATCGAAGTAGTAGATGAAAATCCCAAGTGGTCCACGGATCTTCTTCTCGCCAGGCTCTGCCCCTGAGAAAACCGATCGGAACGTGAAGATCATCAACACTGCCACGATGCCGGCAACGATCAGCGTGCGTTCGTGGGTCAATTCGACCTGCTCCGCGATCACCTCCTCGATCAGCTCGACATGCAGCAAAAAGTACACGCCGACGCCCACCGCCAGACCAAGCACGATCGACAGCAACAGCCGGGCAATATGCACCTGCTTGCCGGCCATCGCTTTCAAGCCGCGATTGGTCAAACCAACCAACCCCTTTTGCTTCTGGTAGCCATGCGGCTTCAAGATCATTGCGCACAGCACAGGGGTCAACGTCAACGCAACCACACCGGAAAGAACAATCGACATGGCCATCGTCAGCGCGAACTGTCGATAAAACACACCCACCGCACCTGGCATGAAGGTCACTGGAATGAACACCGAAGTCATCACCAGCGTGATCGCGATAATAGCACCGCTGATTTCACCGACCACTTCTTTAGTAGCCGCGTACGGTGATAAATGTTGCTCGTGCATCTTCGCGTGGACCGCTTCCACCACCACGATCGCGTCGTCGACCACCACACCGATCGCCAACACCAGGGCGAACAAGGTAATGAGGTTAATCGACATCCCGAACATGCTCATGAAGAAGAACGTCCCAATCAACGACACCGGCACTGCCAACGTCGGAATGAGCGTACTGCGGAAGTCGCCTAGAAAGAGGTACACCACAATCGAAACAAGGATGAACGCTTCAAACAGGGTGTGAAGCACCTTTTCAATCGACGCATCCAAAAAGTTCGACACGTCGTAGCTAATGGCGTAATCCATCCCCGGCGGGAACGATTCGGCCTTGATTTCTCGCAGTTTCTCTTTCACCGCCTCGATCACCTCAGCGGCGTTCGAACCGGGAATCTGCTTGAGCACAATCGATGCCGATGGATCGCCGTCGATGTCGGAATAAAGGTCGTAGAAAGAAGAACCCAGGTCGACTTTGGCGACATCCTTGATTCTTAAGATTTCGCCGTTGGGGTTTGCCCGCAGGATGATGTTCTCGTACTGCTCTGGTTTATTGAATCGCCCCACCCAAGTGAGCACGTATTCGATCGTTTGCGATGTGGTACCGGTTGCCTGGCCGAGTCGACCGGGAGAACCGATCATACTCTGCTCTTTCACCGCCTCCATCACGTCAGCGGACGAAACGTTGTAGGCTCGCATTCGATCGAGATCTAACTCGATACGCATGGCGTAGGCACGGTTACCCAGAATGGTCGCGCGGCCCACGCCTCGAATACGTTGAATTTCCGGCAGAACGTTAACGCTCACATAGTTGTACAGAAAGTTCTGATCGTGATTCGGATCTTTACTGTACACATTCACGTACATCAGCATGCTCGTCATGTTTTGCATAACGATGATGCCTTCGCGTTCCACGATCGGCGGCAGTTGGTTCTTCACCATCTGAATGCGGTTGTTCACATTTAACACCGCAATGTTCGGGTCGGTTCCCGGCTCGAACGTGATCATGATCGTCGCTTCACCAGCACTGGTGGCAGCTGACGTCATGTAACGCATGTCAGGCACACCGTTGATGGCTCGTTCCAGAATCACGAGCGTCGAGTCAACCAAAATCTTGGCACTCGCACCCGGGAACGAAACGGAAACCACCACACTCGGAGGCGCGACAGAAGGGAACTGAGAGATCGGCAAAGCCGTGATGGCCAGCCCACCCATGAATAGGATGAGCAGCGAAATCACAATAGCTAGCGCAGGGCGATGTAAGAATTTCGAAAACATGTGCTATTTCTCCCTATTCCGCGTGGTACTTGAGGTTGCCAAGAACTTCTTCGGGAGAACGAAATTCGTATTCGATCTTGTCGCCATCGCGCACCTGTCGAATACCTTCGAGGATAATCTTTTCCCCTGCTTTCAAACCGCCGGCGAGCACGAAGATGTCTTCCTGCTCGTTCCGAATATCGATTTCGCGTTGATGAACGACCCCTTCGTCATCAACCACAAACGCGTACCGCTTCGCCAGGATCTCGAACGTCGCCCGCTGTGGAATGACCACGGCACCTGGCAGCGTGCGATGGATCAGGATGGTCCCGGTCTGGCCGTTTCGCAGCAAACCACTGGGGTTCGGGAAGTCGGCACGGAAGGCGATGTTACCGGTCGTATTGTTGAAGTCGGCTTCGATCGCACCGATTTTCCCAGGTTGCGGAAAGATCTTGCCGTTAGCCAGCTTCAATTCGATTTGCAGATGTTCTTCGCTAGAGCCACTCGAACCGGCGGCGTCCAGATCCGCCTTGTATTCCAGGTAGCGAGATTCCGGCACGTTGAAGTAAACCCACATCAGGCTGTTGTCCGAGAAGGTCGTCAGGACGTCCCCTTCTTCGATCAAGCTACCCAGCTGCGTGTGCTGGCGGTCGACGATTCCGTCGAAAGGGGCCTTCACGTCGGTGAAGTTCAACTCCGCCTGGGCCAGGGCAACTTTGGCTTTCGCTTTGGCCAATTCGGCTTTCTTCAGAGCCAATTCCTGGGGCGAAACAATGCCTTTATCAGCCAGGTTCTGCGCGTTTTGCAGCTCGATTTCGGTCCGGTTGGCTTCCGCGATTTCCGAGTCCAAGCGTGCCTGGTAGAGGGTCGGGACGATCTTGAACATCAGATCCCCTTTCTTGACCGCCTGCCCTTCGTTAACGCGAATTTCTTCGAGATAACCACCCTCCAGGGCGCGGACCTCGATATGCTTGCAAGAATGGATCTGGCAGACGTATTGCTGCGTGGTGATCACATCTTTTTCGATGGGACTGGTCACCAAGATCTTGTGGGCATGATGCCCCGATCCACCGTGAGACTCTTCATGAGCCTCCGAGTGGGCCTCTTCGTGGCCGTGGGATTCCTCATGCGACTCGGCGGGAGAAGTGCAGCCCACGAGCGCAACGGAAGCCAGCGCCAACAAAATGGCTGCAGTGGCTGAGAATTTCATGTTGTTCTTACCGACCTCTGTAAAGCCAGGAAGACTGGCAAGGAGAGATTGAATATAGATCGGTGGGGTTGCATCTATTGTTCCCGAAGGAGCCCTTAGAGAAAACCCGACTCACGCCGATCCACACAGGTTTTGCTTGATTTACAGCCCATTGGGGGGTGTAAGAATCAATCCAGGATTTTACAACAAATCGCTGGGGCCTCGCTCTTAACGGGCCTGTAACAGCAATTTAAAGCTTCTCATCGCCAGCAGTTGTCCACCTTAGGGTTCGCTTCCGGTGCCTATCCATCGAAGATCACCCAGGCAGACGCTTCACGTTATACCGAAGGGTGAGAACGAATATTGGCGACCTTCGCCCCTTTCGAGCTGCCACAGTGGCAGAACGTTCGCAGGTCGTCTTGAGATGCGTTCGCTCCACCGACCCACTCGTTCGGGATTCGCAGCGGCGGCGTCCATGATGGCAGTGGCGACGCTTCGAAGGCAGGTACTGCCGACGTAGTTCCGAGAATTCTAGTTTTGCCTATGGAGTTGTCTATCAACTGCTTACTGAAGATGGTCTTCCCTGCGGCAAGCCGCTCGGCGGAAGACGACCCACACGACACTTCGTACGGAATGCTCGACGCGACTGCTGCAACCGAATGAGTAGCAGAGACCTAAGCGTTCTTAGCGGCTACGCCGAACGGGCATTCAGGCGAAACAGCTAGAATCCCGCCAGATCGCGAACGGCCGTCAGATAGCCGAGCGAGAAGCGATGATAACGCCCGGCTCGCAGCTCGCCGAACACCTTCGCGACCTGCCGACCAGTCGCTTTGATCTGATGCCGCGTTCGATAGTGCTCCGCAGCTTCGTCTAAATCGGTCAGGCGTTCAGCCAACACCGCAGTCAGTTCTGGAGCGTCAACGGTTTGCAGATGCTCTTTGACCTGGGCGAATTGTCGAGCCATTTTCTGCAGCCGCTCGACCTCACTGGACCTCGTGCCTGAAAGTCCTTTTGCCCGGAGCTTGCTCCCCAGCGGGCCCAAGCTGAGTGGAAACCCAGAAGGTCGACGCAACCCAATCTGCTGACTGGCGTGCACTCGGTAGTCGATCAGATCGTCATCGATCGCCACGCTCGGCATCCAGGCGCTCAGTACGATCGCCATCCAGGCATCGTGAACCCAGTCGCGAGGAATGGGACAAAACCCTTTCAAACAGTCACGACGGATCACCATCGCAGCGCCAGTGACCACGCATTGCTTGAGCAATCGCGGGAACAACTCGACGGCGGCAAGCTGCTTCCCTTCCGGCAAAAGTCGCGGCAACGAATCCCAGGCACGGAATCCGCGTGGCTCGCCAGCTTCGTCCACGATCCGGGCATTCGAGAACGCAAACCCCGCCTCCGGATGCTGATTCAACGCCTCGAGCATCCGTTCTACTTTGTCCTCTCGCCATCGGTCGTCTTGGTCGCAAAGAAAGATCACCGGGTGCGAACAGGCCTGCATCGCTTGCTCGAAGTTCGCTGTCGAACCAAGATTTTGCGGGTTGCGAATCCAACGCACGGTAAACGGAGCCTGGCGTTGGAAGTCGGCGACGATGTCGGCGGTCGCATCGGTTGAACCGTCGTCGCAAATGATCAGTTCGTCCGGAACGATCGTTTGCCGGGCAATACTTTCCAACTGAGTCGGCAAAAACCGCTCGCCGTTGTAGGTGCAGAGTGCGACAGAGGTGTGCAGACGGGGCCCGTTCATGCGGCGAAACCTCTGCCGAGAATCGTTGCCTGGAAACGCCTGCCAACAGAATCGCCCCAACCCGAGGAGCAATTTAGGACTTCGATCTCTTCAGCAACCTGCGACATCGCAAACATCTAAGACGGCGGAATGGATAGACAATCCCACATCGTAAGGTACGAATATTAAGATCCGCGCAGCAAACCGCGAATTCTTGATAGAGGGTTCTCCGCCAATCGACCTGAAACCAGCGATTTAAGACGAATGTGGCTTGTTGTGCGGCGGATCGTCATCTTGCAACATCCGCACGGCCGGGGTTTCCAGATCGTCGTATTGTCCCTGCTTCACCGACCAGATGAATCCCCAGACGGCCAGGCCAGCCAGCAGCAATGCGATGGGAAGGGCGATGAAAACGACGCTCATGACACGACCTTTTGCACCTGAAGGTTGACCGGCTGTTCCTTCGTGAGACGCTGACGGAACGCGCCACTCGATGCCGAGATTGCCAAGACCGACAAAGAACTTATCGGCATCAAGATGGCAGCCACGATCGGATTGATCAAGCCGCACATCGACAGCAAAACGGCGATTCCGTTATATCCCAGCGAAACGGCAAAGCTGCGTCGGATCGCTCGGACCGTCTTTCGCGAACCGGTGATGATCTCCAGAATTGGCAGTGTGCCTGGTCGATTCAGATAGACACTCGCCGCCTTCAAACTGACTTCCGCTCCCCCCTTCACCGCAATCCCGACCGAGGCCGCGGCCAGTGCGGCGCTGTCGTTCACGCCGTCTCCGACCATCACCACGGTTTGCGATGGGTTCGACTTCTGAATCTGACGCAGCTTGTCCTCTGGGGATAATCCCCCCAGGATCCGCTGCGGCGCGATCCCGATTGCTTGACCGATCCGCAATGCCGCTTGTTGATGATCGCCGGATAAGATGCCCACCGTCCAGCCTTGCTCTTCCAGCGAGGCAATTGTCTGCTTGGCATCGATACGGACACGATCTCCTAGCGAGCAGACCGCGGCCACCTCGGACTGGCGGGCAATCACCACGGCGGTGTCCCCTGCCTCGATCAAAACGGCTAGACGATGTTCAAGCGATTCGCCGATGAACAAGTTGGCCTCGGCAATCATTTGGCTCGAACCGACCGAGATTCGTTCGCCATCGATCCAACCCTGCACACCGATGCCGGGAAGAGTTTCGACATCGGTAACCCTGGTCGCTGAGATTCGCTCGTCGGCTGGAACTGCCAAATCGCGGACCAGGGCCTCAGCAATGGGATGCACGATCTGGCGTTCTAACGCTTCGATGGCTGGAGCGACCGTCGTATCGCCGAAGAACTCGATCAGATGCATTCGTCCTTCGGTTAACGTTCCGGTTTTGTCGAGCCAGATCACGCCAGGCCGGGCCAGGTACTCGAACACATCGCCCGATTTCACCAAGATTCCCTTCGCACCTGCACGTCCCTGGGCGATTGCCACCGTCAGTGGCGTTGCCAGTCCCAAAGCGCACGGGCACGCGACAATCAACAAAGCCATCGCGTGATTGATGGCGGCTTCAATGCCGAACGGGGCCCAACACACGATCGTGATCGCTGCCAAGGTCAGCACGATCGCCACGAAGTAACCGCCGATGCGGTTAGCGAACTGAACGATCGGAGCCTTGCCACGAACTCCCTCTTCGACCAGTTCTGCGATCTGACCGAGCCGAGTTTGTGCCCCGATCGACTGAGCTTGAACAATGATCGGTCCGGCGAGGTTGGTCGCCCCGCTCAGCACGCGATCACCGGTCGTCGTCGGGATTCCATTCGACTCGCCGGTAAGTATCGCCTGGTCGATCAGCGACGATCCATGCATGACAATCCCGTCTACCGGGATGACATCCCCAGCCCGTACATGGATCCAGTCGCTGACGCGAATCGCTTCGAGTGGAACGCATTCGGTCGCGGCGTTGACATTCGTTTCCAAAAGTCGCGTCACCGATCGAGGCAGCATCGATCGCAGCAACGAAATCTGCTGGATCGCTCGACGCTGTTGCACATATTGCAGATAACGCCCCACCAATAACAAAAACACCAGCACTGTTAGCGAGTCGAAGTAGATCTCGCCGCGCTGCAAAATGGTGTTCACGAACCCCATCGTCGCCCCGGCCGCCAAACCTAAAGCCACCGGCAGATCCATATGCGGAACTCCGGCTCGGACGGCTTGCCAGGCACCATGAAAGAAGACGCGTCCCGGCCAGACGAGGCAGACCATCGCCAGGCCTGCACTCGTCCAACGAAAGAGATGGAAGAATTCGCTGTCCATGCCGGTGAACAGCCCAAAGTACAACGCGACCGCAATCAGCATCGTGTTGCCGGCACATGCCCCAGCCACGGCCAGGCGGATCAACTGCCGGCGCGACTCTTGCCGCTGCAAAGCTTCCAGTTCATCTTCGACCACTGGATGAGGCGGATAGCCAAGTCGGTCAAGCGTTCGAGCGACCTCTGACAAAGCAATCGCATCAGGCTGCCAGTCGATCGTCGCGGTCGACGACGTCAAGTTCATCCGGGCCGACACCACGCCTGGCAGAAAGCGAGGCAGCTTCTCGATCGCGAACACGCAGCTCGCACAAACGACTCCGCCCAGAAGAAACTTAGTACGAACCAGCCCGTCGCCAATTGGCTGACAGTTGGCCTCCTGAAAGCTCTCATGATCGAGGAAGCCATAGTCGTGCCCGCTGAACAACGATGCGTCGTTTTCGCTACGTCGCTGCTGGATCGAATCGAACAGATCCTGATCCTCTTGCACGATGCGATAGGCAGTCTCGCAGCCATGGCAGCAGAACTGCTCGTCATATTCTTTCCGCACCAAGTGGCCCGGGACGGGCTGGCCGCAGTGGGTACAGGCCACCTGGTTTGAGAAAGACATCGCTTTGGTTTGGGCGGTGCTCATCGTCGTGCCTCAATCACACGCCGATTGGCAATGGCAACACGGGAGAGGCGTCTCGCTGGCCTTGTTGACAGCCTCGACCGTGTTGATTTGTCCGGCCAGGTCATGATCGATCGAATCGAAGACCGCATGCGCCCGTACCGAGATGGTGAAAAACCCGCTAACGATCAGCAGCAGTGCGGTGGCCGTTGGAATCCAACGCTTCCAGCGATCGGTCAGCCAGTGCACGCCAATTTCAAACAGCGAAAGCAGCGGCACGGTTCCCGCCCAGAACACCAGCATCACGCCAGCTCCATGGAGCGGATGCGAGGTTCCGAGGGCAATCAGCAGGAACGCATACAGCCAGCCACACGGCAGCAAAGCGGTCACGCCACCAATGGCAAACGACCGCGACATTCCTTGAAAACGCCCACTCACACGATACAGCCGCTGCACCAAATTTCCGAGATAAGTGGGCAGGCCAAAGTGAACCGATCCGACTTTCGACAGTCGCAGCAAAGCGATGAAGCCGTAGCCGATCATCGCAAATCCGGTGATCCATGCCGCCAGTCGCTGCCAACCCAGGAAGTCGCCTCCCAGATCAACCAGGGAACCTGCCGCCCCGGCGACCGTTCCCAGAACGACGTACGTGAGCAGTCGTCCGAGGTGGTAGCCCCCTAGCGAGACCAGCGACATCCATTTGCCCTGCGATTCGCCACGACTTGCAAGGATAGCGAACGGGCCGCACATGCCAACGCAGTGCCCGCTGCCGACCAGGCTGGCAGTGAGAATCACCAGAGCAATCGAAATCACCTCCATCGGCTACGACTCCTTGATTGCCGACGTCGCGTGAAGCTCGTCGTAATGTAGTGCCTTTTGATAATAGTCCGGCACGATGTCGTTAGAATGCGAATTGGTCGCGATGATCGCTGCCGTCACCGACATCACGATCTGCAGCACCAACAGGCCAACGATCATTCCCACCCACACCAGGTGCGACCACTGTTCTTTCCAAACTTCGTCGGAATCCTCAGCGGTCGGTTCTAGGGACCGAATATTCGACATTGGATACTCCGTTCGTCTTGGGTCTTTTCGCTAGTTATTTTGAGCGTGGCCGGAATCTTGCCGACCACGAAATCTTTCCGCTCCGCGATCACCACGAACGAGATCGTTTCCGAAGCTCCTGCGGCGATCGTGGTGGGGCCGTTTCCATCCAACTGCAGGATGTTCGGCTCGAGCACCATCTGAAATGTGTCCTCTTCTTCCAGACGATTCACCAGCTTCACCTGCAATCGATTTTCGATCTGGCCGGCATCATTCACCGAGTAAGGCAAGCCGAAACCACGTATGAGGGTCACATCGAACGACTTCTTATTGATGATGTTGTACGCCAGGATCGAAACGACGATCGCCAGCAGTGTGGGGTAGATGAAAACGCGTGGCCGCAGGAATCGCTGCACGCCCGTCTCGATCGCCTCTTGGCTCGAATAACGAATCAGGCCGGTCGGCTTGTTGATGCGGGTCATAATCTCGTCGCAGGCGTCGACGCACTGGGTGCAGTGGACACATTCCATTTGCAGCCCATCGCGAATGTCGATCCCGGTTGGACATGTTCGCACGCACAACTTGCAATCGATGCAGTCACCTTGCGGCTCTTCCACGATTGGCAACTCTTGCCCTTGCTTCCGCTTGCCGCGTGGTTCACCTCGGACGTGGTCGTATGCCACGATCAGCGAATTGCGATCGAGCAGCACCGATTGAAAGCGTCCGTAAGGGCAAGCAATCAGGCAAAGCTGCTCGCGGAAGAACACAAAGTCAAACATCATCAGGCCCGTCGTCAGAGCCATCACGATGAACGGTCCAGGATGCTCGAACGGCGACTGAGTCACCCATTGGCGAAGCCGATCGGTTCCAACGAAGTACGCCAGAAACGTATGGGCCAACGCCATCGACAGCACTAGGTACACTGCGTACATCGCCACCTTGCGATAGGCCGGCACGCTTTTGCTGGGAACGCCGCCGCGGCCGGAGGTTCCCATGAAGAACCGTTCGATCGGGCGATAAACGAACTCCAGGTAAACCGTCTGCGGGCAAGCCCATCCGCACCACACGCGTCCCAGCAGCGCCGTCAGCAGGAAGATGGTCAGAAAGACACTGATCATCAACAACGCCAACAGCAACGTATCGCTGGGTAAGAACGTGTAGCCGAAAATCGTGAACTGCCGTTCTGTGATATCGAGCAGCACGAGCGGCTTGTTATTCAGTCGCACATGCGGGATCGCCACGAAGATGGCAATCAACGCGAAGCCGACAATCCGACGAGCATGCCAATACTTCCCCAACGAAACTCGCGGGAAGAGCCAACGGCGCGAACCGTCCGACTCTAACGTGGAAAGCACATGCTCGTCAGGGGTTAACAGTTCGTCGCTCATGACTGGTTACCGATTGGCTGGGCTATTCAGACGAGGCTGCTTCGCTTGGCGCATCGAGGTCTGAAATCACGTGGGTTTCGCCTGGGATCGGACGAAGGCCCTTTCCTGCGGGATTGCTCCCCTTCAGCGAAAGCAAATAGGACGAGACCAGAATGATCTCTTGCGGTTCCAGCTTGCCGCGCCACGCAGGCATGGCGTTGCCATTGGCACCGTTTTCAATCACTCGATACAGGTCTTCGACATTCTTGATGTTCTTCCAATGATCGTCGGTCAGATTCGGACCAACCCGGCCCTCGGCATCGTTGCCGTGGCACGAGGTGCAGTTCGCTTGAAAGACGTTCTTACCGACCGGCAGCCATTCAGGGTCGGTCGAAAACCGCAGGATCGTCTCGCGATCTGGCTTGATTTCGCCCAAGGTCGAGAAACGCTCTTTCAAGTTGGCGGCCAGGGCCCGGTCGTAAGCCGCGATGACCGAACGTCCCGGGGTCAGACCGTTTTCGTAATAGACCCAATAAAACACCGCGTAGATGATCGAGCCGAGGAACATTGCCTTCCACCAACCCGGCATCGGATTGTCGAATTCCTGAATGCCGTCGTAACTGTGGCCGGTCAACGGATCGTCTGGAATGTGGCCGTCAGCGGTCGAGTTTGGTTTTTCAGTCGAGTTCATCGTGGGCTCCGTTCCCCATCGTCTAGCGGGATTTCGGCTTCGGACATTGTTATCTTCTTGTCAGTCAGCAGCGTGCGGATGGTGATCGCCACGAACACGCCGAAGAACATCAACAGCGACAGCGTACCGATCCACCCATACAGCGAGCTGTTTAAAAGGTCGCCTATCATTCCTGGTCTCCCATTTCGTTACCCACAGCCGCTTCGGCAGGCTCAGCTTTGTCCGCTTCTCCTTCGGCCGATGGTTCTTCCGTTTTGGAAATATCGGTGCCCAATCGCTGGATATAAGCGATCAATGCGACCACTTTCTTCCCTTCAAGACCCGTAGGACCTTCCTGCTGAGCGATCTCGTCCGCGATTTGCTTGGCTTGGGCTTTCGCCACTTCGATCGAGTTCTCCAACACTTCGTCCGGATACGGAGCACCCAGGTAATAAGCGGCTTTGACGCGTTCTGGAATCGTATTGAAGTTCAGATCCTGCTGCTCGAAATGCGGATAGTTCGGCATGATCGAGCCCTTGATGTAGTCGCCTGGATTGCGGAAGTGGATCAGATGCCACAGGTGCGATTGCCGCCCTCCTTCCCGTGCCAGGTCAGGACCGATGCGACGCGAGCCCCATTGGAATGGATGGTCGTAGACAAATTCTCCTGGCTTCGAGTATTCGCCGTAGCGGATCGTTTCCGCCACGATCGGACGAATCATTTGCGAGTGGCAGTTGTAGCAACCTTCCGCCACGTAGATGTCACGGCCGGCCAGTTCCAGTGGCGTGTAAGGCTTCACCGAAGCGATGGTCGGAACATTCGAGCGGATCAAGAAGGTTGGAATGATCTCGAACAGCGAGGCGGCGATCACTGCGATCGTGACCCAAATGCTGAAGTAGATTGGACGACCTTCCCAGCCGCGGTGCCAACCGAGACGTGTAAACACGTCCAGTTTCTTGGCAACATTCACCACGGTCTCCAGCTTCGAGCCTTCGACGGCTGGTTCCTGATAGTCCTTGCTCAATGGAGCGGCCTGGTAAACCGGCACTTCGTACGTCGATGGACGCGATGCCCATGTCTTGTAGAAGTTGTAGCTCATCATGCTGGCCCCACCCAGGAAGCAGAGGCCACCCAAAGCACGGATCCAATAGAACGGTGCGAGGTTGACGGTTGTCTCGATGAAGTTCGGGAACATCAACTGCCCCTTGCTGTTCATCGCGAACCAGAGCAGCCCCTGATAAACACCGACCCCATAGATCGGAATGATGTATAGCAGAATGCCAATCAGCCCCAGCCAGAAGTGCCATTCGGCCAGCTTCTTGCTGTAAAGCTGCGTCTGGAAAACACGTGGCAATAACCAATAGATCATGCCGAAGGTCATGAACCCGTTCCAACCGAGGGCACCGCTATGCACGTGAGCGATCGTCCAGTCGGTATAGTGCGAAAGGGAGTTGACCGCTTTGACCGACAGCATCGGCCCTTCAAAGGTCGACATGCCATAGAACGTGATACCCACGACGAAGAACTTCAGCACTGGGTCTTCGGTCACTTTACGCCAGGCACCACGCAAGGTTAGCAGGCCGTTGATCATCCCGCCCCAAGATGGCATCCACAACATCACCGAGAAGATCATCCCCAGCGACGACGCCCATTCCGGGACGGCTGTGTAGTGCAAGTGATGCGGACCGGCCCAAATGTAAATGAAGACCAGCGACCAGAAGTGAAGGATACTCAGCTTGTACGAAAACACCGGGCGATTGGCGGCCTTGGGCAGGAAGTAGTACATCAGCCCAAGGAATGGTGTCGTCAGGAAGAATGCCACCGCGTTGTGGCCATACCACCACTGCATGAAAGCGTCCTGAACACCTGCGTAGATCGAATAACTTTTGAACAAGCCAGTTGGGAAAACCAGGTTGTTGAAGATATGCAAAATGGCAACGGTGATGATCGTGGCGATATAAAACCAGATCGCCACGTAGATGTGTCGTTCACGACGAACGACCAGCGTCATGAAGAAGTTCACCCCGAAGAAGCCAGCCCAGACCAACGCGATCAGTAGGTCAATCGGCCATTCCAGTTCGGCGTACTCACGGCTCTGCGTGATTCCCAGCGGAAGTGTCACCGCCGCCAGGACGATGATCAACTGCCAACCCCAGAAGTGCAGTTGGCTGAGCGTGTCGGACCACATTCGGGTCTTCAATAGTCGCTGCGTCGAGTAATAGATTGCCGCGAAGATCGAGTTCCCGGCGAAGGCGAAAATCGCTGCGTTGGTATGTAGCGGGCGAAGACGCCCAAACGTCAGGAACTCGAGGTTCAGCGACAAGGCCGGGACCACCAACTGAAGGGCGATGTAGATCCCAGCCAGGAAGGCGACCATACCCCAGACGACGGTCGCCGTCATGAATTGCCGGGTAATCTTATCGTCGTACGAAAACGACTCAAGATGCTCCGATGTGACTTGTGAACTTCCTGTAACGTTATCCTGCGCTGCACTCATGGCAATCATCACTCGCTCGCGTCTAGTCTTTCCCGACAAATCAAGGGCTTCACCTGTGCTGGTCCCGTTTGGCAACCCGTGTGCCAGAACCCTGCGACAGAATGTCCCAAGTCGTCAGGAAACGATTTGCAAGCAGCGATCTCGCTTAGAGTTCCGACAACTACCCCGGGGGAATCCCGCGGAAAACGTCGGTTTGCATCCTGAACGTCGGCAGCAAGACCAGAGGCAGCTGCGGCAAGCCGAAAGGAGTTTGAGGATGAATTTTTTGGCGAGTCACTGGCATCTCGGACTGAGCTTGCCAGTGTGCGGTAAAGAACGTGCGAGATCGCACGGCAGTGTGCGGATCCGCACGGCTATTTTGACTCGATTCCGTACTTTTCGAGAAGGCGATACAGAGCTCTTCGACTAACGCCCAGGGCCTGTGCCGCCTTGGTCTTGTTGCGCTGATTGGCGTCGTAGATCTGCTCGATATGCTGCCGAGTCAGTTGCCCAAGATCGGCGGTTGTCGCTTCATCTTCCGGCTCGATCGTGGCGACTTCTTCGGGGAAGTTTTTCAGTTCGAGCAGGTTATCATCCGCCAAGATCTTGGCCCGCTCGACCGCATTGCGAAGCTGCCGAATATTGCCTGGCCAATCGTATCGACAAAGGGCTTCCACCAGTCCCGATTCCAGCTCCCAGCTGTTGCCGGCGAATTTAGCCAGCAGCAGTGCCAGGTCCCCTTCCCGCTCGCGAAGGGGTGGCAACGAGATCGTGATCACGTTCAAGCGGTAGTATAAATCCTCGCGGAATTCGCCCGCTTTCGACGCCGCGGCCAGGTCGCGATTGGTCGCCGCGATCAAGCGAACATTCGCCCGGCGTTCCTGGATCGAACCGACGCGGCGAAACGAACCATCCTCGAGCACACGCAGCAACTTCGCCTGAAGCGGCAGCGCGAGTTCCCCGATTTCATCGACAAACAGCGTCCCCCCATCGGCCACTTCAAACAGACCTGGCTTGGCGGACGTTGCCCCGGTAAAGGCACCTTTTTCGTGCCCGAATAGCTCGCTTTCCAGCAACTGCTCCGGCAACGCTGCGCAGTTGATCGTGATCAGCGGGAAGTCTGCCAACGGGCTCACGCGGTGAATGGCTTGGGCGACCAGTTCCTTGCCGGTGCCGCTTTCGCCCTGGATAAGAACCGCTTTGTCGGTCGGTCCGACCCGTTCGATCAAGCGAAATACCGACTGCATCGAGGCCGACTTTCCGATCATTTCCGAGCCGGAAGGAAGCTGCTGCTGAATGAGTTCTTTAAGCTGCTGGTTTTGCTTTCGCAGCGTTTGTGTCTCGGCCGCTCGCGAGATGACCGCCTCTAACTCTTTCAGCCGCACCGGCTTGGTCAGATAGTCGGTCGTGCCGAGTTTCATTGCTTCGACGGCGGTCTCAATCGAGCCTTCGCCGGTGAGCATGATGATCTCGCAATCGGCGTCCGTTTCGCGGAACCGACGGACCAGCTCCAGCCCGGAAAGATCGGGCAGATGCATGTCGAAGACCGCCACGTGAAACGCATGCTGCTGCATCAACGCCAACGCATCGGCTGCCGTGTTGGCGGTTTGCACGCGGAAGTTCTGCCGCAAAAAATAGGTCTGAAGATCTTCGGTCAGGTACTCGTCGTCGTCGACGATGAGCAATTCAATCTGTTTCTGAGACACCGTCATAGGTTGCAAATTCTTACGAGTTATCGGCCTTCTCCTCGCCTGAGGAGCGTTCGGTCGTGGTCTCTTCAAACGATTGCAATGTCGACTGTAACTTGGCTCGGTTGATCGGCTTATTGAGATAACGAACCGGTGGAATGGCTTCCGCTTTGACGATCCACTCTGGGCATTGGTAGGCCGAAATGAGAATAGCAGGAACAGCCTGTTCTAGCCAGATTTGCCGCAGCGCATCTTCCCCGCTCAGTTCTGGCATCATCAGGTCGGTGATTACCATGTCTGGCACCTTAAGCCGGCACGATTCGACGAGAGCTTTTCCATCTCCCGCGACCGCGACGACTTCATGCCCCAAATGCGAGAGGATCTTCACGAAGTAATCCCGCATATCAGGTTCGTCGTCGGCAACCACGATTTTCATCGAACAACCTCACCGGCAAGGATTAGTCCTGCCCCAGAAACATCATGACAAACTTCGCCCCACGGCCTGGTTGGCTGATCGGTTGGATCTGCCCCTTATGGGCCTCGACGATTCGCGATGCAATCGCCATGCCCAAGCCAGATCCTTTCGTTTTTGTTGTAAAAAAAGGATCGAGCATCCGCTTAGCGATATTCTCGTCGAAACCAGGGCCGTTGTCCTGATAGGTTACCCGAACCTGCCCATCTTCGCTCTTCTCGAATAATAGAGTCACCACCAGGGGGTCGGGTGTCGCGGCGAGCGAGTTCTCCAGCAGATTCCGAAATACCTGGACCAGGCGGAACTCGTCGGCCTGGAAAGGAACTTCAGCCATCCCATCGATTTGAATTGCCGTCTCACGACCACGTCGCTGCGGTTCGGTCTGCTCCCAGGCCCTCCGGCATAGAACCGCCAGGTCGGAAGGTTTCGTCTCCAGCACGATCGGGGCCGCATAGTTACGGACTTCATCGAATAGTAATTGCAGGTCATCCTGGGCCTGTTGTAGACGTCCGATGAGCTTCATTTCCTGCGATTCCGGCTGGAATTCGAGTTCGAGCATCTCGGTACAAGCTTGAATCCGCTGCAATGCGTTTCGGCTTTCATGGGCCAGGCCGGTGATCATCTGCCCGATCGCGGCCAGGCGTTCTGCTTGAAGTTGTTGCCGCCGCTGCTCCTCCATCTCGGTGATGTCGTGCAACAGCCAGATCTCGTCGATGGCCGAACGAAACTTCAACTGCGAGATAATTCGCTCCTCGCCATCAGGCCGGCGAATCCGGACTTCGGACTGCACAATTTTCCCTTCGGGCGACTTGGCGGCTGACTCCTCGACTCGTTCCTGTTCCTCGACGATGGTCAGTTGTTCCCAATCGGCCAAGGTCGCCAACTCGGCTCGGGCATGCCCCGTCATCGATTCGACTGCCTGATTGACCTGAAGTTGCCCCCCGGCAACATAGACCGCCCCGGCTGGCAGGCGTTCGATCAAGCGTCGAAGCTGATGCTCGCTTTGCTGACGCTGACTTTCGATCCCTTTCCGATGGACCGCGTTGGCAATCACATTGGCCATCGAAACGAGGAAGTCGCAGTCCGAGGCCTGGAATTGCCTTCGGTTATGAAAGTGAACCCCGATCACGCCATAGATCTGACCTTCATTACGGACCGCGACCTGCAGGCTGCTAACAACACGTTGCTCGCGAAGCAGTGGCGGGAAGTCGAGGTCCGTTCGCAAGTCGTGATCGATGATCCCGATACATTCTTTATAGGAACAGACAAACTCGTAGTACGAGTCAGGCTTCCGCAACCCGATCACGTCGTCGATCGCCGCGCCCGTCCAGCCAGCCGCCGACCGCAATCGAAACGAACTGTCGGACGGGTGATACTCGAGATATTCGGCACAATCTCCCTGAAGCGTTTCCATCAGGTGGGCAACGGCCTGGTCGTAAAGGGCGTCGAGCGACTCCCCCGCCAGGGCATCACGGCTTAACAGGGCAAGATGCTTCTGCTGCTTCAGCCGGGCATGGTCGACTGGAATCTGCCGGAATTGATATTCGGTTTGATAGGCATCCGACATGATCGCCAGGTCGAGGTCCAAACGACGATTGAGCGATTGATGCAAAGCAATCCGCTCCTCGAAGGGGAGATCGTCTTGCCGGCAAAGGACACCGTTCAGTGTGCCACGGATCCGTGAGAACGCCGCGTTGACGTAAACCTGCTCGAGGCCAATCTCGACATGCTGCTGGCCAATTTTTGATCGCCGATCGACAAAGCTGCCGTCATGCTTCGCCAGCAGGGTATCGACCAACCATAACCGGAGGCTGGCCTGAAGTCGCTGGATCTGTTTTTCACCACCGGTGATCACGCGCGAGGCAGCGCGATGCTTTCGGATCTCGTCGTAGAAATCTTGAACGATTGGTTCAAAATAAGGTTCAAGCCGGCGCAGCAGTTCTTCGGAACAAGCATCGTCCGCATCGGACCACGCGATGTATCGCTTGAGATCTTCGAATCGTCCATGAAAGTCGGAAGGAACACTCATTCAGGCTTTGCTTCCCTCAAGGCGGTCGTCATTTGGTCCCCTTCTTCCGCATGGCGTCCGGGTGCCAGATCGTTCTCAAAAAAGTTGTCGTTTCGGTCGACTCGAACGGCTTCGATCTTCGTGGTTAGTCGTCAGAGCCTTGGCGATCCCAGTCGGCAACTTTCCCCCACGTAACCAAGTGTGCAGTGGGGCAGCCTTCCACAATAGGCGTTCGAGTTCGTTTCGCCTAGCAACCTTGGCAATCCGATCGTACCGGCGCCATAGCTCATAACTGGGAAAAGATTTTCAAAATCTTGTACGAACGCTTCAAAGATTGTGCAATGCTTGCGAAGATCACACCTGATACTTTCGAGATCGTTGGAAAAGTGTCGGAATCCGGGCCAAACAGATTACCCTCTGTAGGCGAAATAATTTCGCCAGCCCTGCCCAACGGTTCTCTCTCGGATAGCAGCATTCCTCGATTGACTATTTGTGCCCCGTATTGATGAACGGCGGCGGATTCGTTTACGGAAAACCGAACCATGTCGGACGATTGCCCAGTTGCTCCTATTCCCCCCTTCCCGGACGGATATCGTGCGGCCGGCATCTTGATGCATATCACCTCGCTTGCCAGTCCACATGGGATTGGTGACTTCGGGCCCAGCGCGATCCAGTGGATCGATCTGCTGCACGACGCCGGGCAAAGCTGGTGGCAGGTCCTCCCCCTCGGTCCGACAGGGGACGGCAATTCACCTTACTTGCCGCTGTCTTCGTTCGCCATGAACGAAGTGCTGGTCAGCCCCGAATGGCTTCTGGAGGATGGCCTGATCTCGGCCGACGATTGCCAGACTTCGTGGCCAGACGCCAAGGTCGATTTCGACAATGTCAATCCTTATAAGTATCGCCTGCTGGAAACGGCTTGGGATCGTTACCGTGCTGAACCGTCGGCAGAATTGGCCGATGAGTTCGAGGCCTTCAAACTAGCCGAAGGGCACTGGCTCGACGACTACACCTTGTTCCGGGCCTTGAAGAACCAATTCCAAGGCGACTATTACCTCGATTGGCCGGCCGAGCTTGCCGAACGAAAGCCGGAAGCCCTGCTGAAGGCCCGAACCGAACTAGCAGAACAGTGCGAAAAGTTCGCCTTCTTCCAATATTTATTGCATCGCTACGGAATGCGAGTTCGCAATCATGCTCGAGACAAAGGGGTCCGCTTGATCGGTGATGTGCCGATCTACGTTTCGGCCGACTCGAGCGATGTCTGGGCGAATCCGGAACTGTTTTCCCTGGACGAGCACAAGCGGCCGAAGTTTGTCGCCGGCGTGCCACCCGATTACTTCAGTGCCGTGGGGCAGCTTTGGGGTAACCCGGTCTATAACTGGGAAGCCCATCGTCAGACTGGCTATCGCTGGTTTATCCAACGCTTCCGTTCGCTGCTGACCTATGCCGATGCCATCCGCCTGGATCACTTCCGCGGGTTCGCTGCCGCGTGGCATGTGGCCGCCGACGCTAAGACCGCGGAAGTGGGTTACTGGGCACCGGGACCTGGTGCGAAATTGTTTGAGGCCACCAAAGCGGCGATTGGCAACTTGCCATTCATCGTCGAAGACCTCGGCACGATCACCGAAGATGTCTGGGAACTGCGCGATCAGTTCGACATGCCAGGCACTCGTGTCGTGCAGTTTGCCTTCGATGGCGACCCCGACAATCTCTACCTGCCGAAGAACTACGTCGCCAACACGACCGTTTACACCGGCACCCACGACAACGCGACCAGCCGTCAGTGGTATGAAGAATTGCCGGAAGACGCTCGCGAGACCGTTTGGCGAAGTTTGCAAATGCCTGCCGTTTCCGAAGATGAGGTAGCGTGGGCGTTACTGCAAGCGGCCTGGCAGTCGGTTGCCGCCCTGGCGATCGCCCCACTGCAAGACGTTTTGAACCTCGGCAGCGATTCACGCATGAACGTTCCGGGCGAATCAGAAGGCAACTGGGACTGGCGATGTCCAGCGAACCTGCTCAGTAGTCCGTATTTTTCCACCTTGGCGCAAACCACCAAGGATACCGGTCGCTGGCCTGAATAAAGCGTGGTATCGATCCGACTCTCGATCAAGATCGTGAAAAACGTCTCAGATCCAGCGTCGCACTTCTTCATCCGCTCTTCCCAAACTCCTACGATTGATAGGTATGAGTCATCCTCGATGATCGGTGGAAATTGACACCCGGTCGTGTGGGGGCTGGCTCGTGGCCCACGCAATGGCACAATACAAGTGGTCTCGGCATCCAGGATATTGCCGAGACCCACGCGGCAACCGATTGCCTTCGCTCCGTTCCAGGTCGGCTCGCGAGCCCGTCACGACAGCAATGCTAAATCGATAAGGAATTCAAGATGGCAGCAACCAAGACACCCCTGACGGAAATGAAAGCCTGGAAGGGCCTGACCGAACATTATCAGGCCATCCGCGACGTCCACATGCGGACTTTGTTTGCCAAAGATCCGGAACGTGGCGAGCGTATGACGGCCGAAGGTGCTGACCTGTTCCTCGATTACTCGAAGAACCGCGTCAACGAAGAGACGATCAAGCTGCTGCTGGAACTCGCCGAAGAATCGGGCCTTCGCGAACGTATCGACGCGATGTTCCGCGGCGATAAGATCAACATCACCGAAGACCGCGCTGTGCTGCACGTCGCTTTGCGTGCTCCGAAAGGGGCGACGATCGATGTCGACGGCGAGAACGTCGTGCCTGACGTTCACCAGGTGCTCGAAGCGATGTCGGCGTTCTCCAATCGCATTCGCAGCGGCGAGTGGAAAGGTCACACCGGGAAGCCGATCAAGAACGTTGTGAACATCGGCATCGGCGGCTCGGACCTCGGTCCTGTGATGGCGTACGAAGCACTGAAGCACTTCAGCGACCGCGCGCTAACCTTCCGCTTTGTCTCGAATGTCGACGGAACCGACTTTGCCGAAGCGGTTCAAGACTTGGACGCGGCTGAAACGCTGTTCATCGTTGCCTCGAAGACATTCACCACGCTTGAAACGATGACCAACGCGAACACCGCTCGCGATTGGCTGCTTTCCGCGTTGGGTGGCGACAAAGACTCGGTTGCCAAGCACTTCGTCGCAGTTTCGACCAATGCCGAAAAGGTGTCGGAATTCGGGATCGACACCGCCAACATGTTTGGCTTCTGGGACTGGGTGGGTGGTCGCTATTCGATGGATTCGGCCATCGGCCTATCGACGATGCTCGCCGTTGGTCCCGAGAACTTCATGGCGATGCTCGACGGTTTCCATCAGATGGACGAGCACTTCCGGACCGCTCCGTTTGAGAAGAACCTGCCCGTCCTGATGGCCCTGCTGTCGATGTGGTACAGCAACTTCTTCGGTGCCGAGACAATCGCCGTCCTGCCATACGAACAATACCTGAAACGCTTCCCAGCCTATCTCCAGCAATTGACGATGGAGAGCAACGGTAAGTACATCACGCTGGCTGGCCAACGCGTCGATTACTCGACCGGCACGATTTACTTCGGCGAACCCGGCACTAACGGTCAGCACTCGTTCTATCAGTTGATTCACCAGGGAACGCGATTGATTCCGTGCGATTTCATCGCCTTCGGCAAGTCGCTCAATCCACTGGGCCGTCATCAAGATATGCTGATCGCCAACGTCTTCGCCCAGTCCGAAGCCCTCGCCTTCGGCAAGACGGAAGAACAAGTCAAAGCGGAAGGCACTGCCGA
Organism: Bremerella cremea; assembly: GCF_039541315.1. Lineage (GTDB taxonomy): Bacteria > Planctomycetota > Planctomycetia > Pirellulales > Pirellulaceae > Bremerella > Bremerella cremea. The sequence continues at coordinate 823,984 of NZ_BAABFZ010000005.1, forward strand.
CTGGCTCGTTCCGCATCGTGTGTTTGAAGGCAATCGCCCGTCAAACACGATCTTCGCCAAGCAGCTTTCCCCATCGGTTCTCGGCCAGTTGATCGCCTTGTACGAACATTGCGTCCTCACCCAGGGAACCATCTGGCAAATCAATTCGTTCGATCAGTGGGGCGTGGAACTGGGTAAGCAACTCGCCCAGCGCATCATTCCAGAATTGGAAAATGCCGAACTCCCTGAGCTGACGCACGATAGTTCCACCAACAATTTGATCCGCCGTTACCGAGCCACCAAGGAGTCGAAATGACCGCGATCGATCCTAGCAGTCCCCAGTTCAAAAAGGTAAAGTCGGCTCCCGGCTTTATCGCCGCCCTCGATCAAAGTGGCGGCAGCACGCCCAAAGCGCTTCGCTCGTACGGCATCTCGGATGACGAATGGTCTGGCGATGACGAGATGTTTGCGATGGTCCACAAGATGCGATCGCGTGTCATCACCAGCCCAGCGTTCACCGGTGAACGCATCCTAGCGGCGATCCTGTTCGAGAACACCATGGATCGCGAGATCGAAGGGAAGCCGACGGCCGATTACCTGTGGGACGTGAAGAATGTCGTTCCGATCTTGAAGGTCGACAAAGGTCTGGCCCCGGAAGCCAATGGCGTTCAACTGATGAACCCGATGCCAGGGCTCGAACAGCTGTTGGTAAAAGCCAAAGGCAAGAACATCTTCGGCACCAAGATGCGTTCGGTGATCAAACAAGCCGACAAGTCAGGAATCGAAGCGGTCGTTGCCCAGCAGTTCGACGAAGCTAAGAAGATCATCGAAGCCGGCCTCGTGCCAATTATCGAGCCGGAAGTCGATATCCATTGCCCCGACAAGGGCGATGCCGAGGCTTACCTGAAGGCCGCTCTGGCCGCCAAGCTCGATGAATTGCCTTCCGACGACTATGTAATGCTGAAGCTGACTCTTCCCAGCGAAGACAACTTTTACGCCGAGTTCGTCGAGCATCCCCAGGTCGTTCGTGTCGTCGCCCTCTCGGGCGGTTACTCGCGGGAAGAAGGAAACGAGATCCTCGCTCGCAATCACAACGTGATCGCCAGCTTCTCGCGCGCCTTGCTGGAAGGACTTTCGGACAAGCAAAGCGACGAAGAATTCAACACGATGCTCGATACTTCGATCCAAAGCATTTACGACGCTTCGATCACCTAAACGGTTATCGACAATCTATTTAGGCACCTTTTCCCCAATCGGGACGGGTGCCTTTTTGCGTTCGAATGGCAACTTCCGGGTTCCCTTTTTGCAAATGAGTTGCAAAAATAGCGTTCTCAGCGTCCCCATGTTGCAAGTGGCGGAAAGCTTGGTATCCTGGTCTCTGTACTGAGATTCAATATCAATTTCTAGCCGCCAGCCGTTTACGCCAGCATCCAGGCCACTCGCGAGCTTTCATCGTTGTATCGATGAGCGTTTGCGGAACTTGCTTCATGGGGATGCTGTGATCTCTTGTAAACCTGCTTCTTTCTGCGATCACACTATAAAGGCGACTGCTTACATGTCTGCTTCGATCCGGGCCTACGCCCCTATTCTCTTTGGCTTCCTGCTTGCATCTTCCCCTTGGGCTCTTTCGGCGGAAGAACACACCAGTGCTGCCTGGCCGTCGTTTCAAAATGGTGGAAGCTGCTTGATCCCGGGCAATTCGTTGCCGCAGAAGTGGTCGTCCACCGAGAACATTGCCTGGAAGGCTGAAATCGAAGGTTACGGTCAATCGACGCCGATCGTCACCGGCGATCAGATCATCGTGACTTCGACCAGCGGCCCCAACAAAGAGAACTATCATCTCGCGGCGTTCCAGCTTGGAACCGGCGAAAAGCTGTGGCAGAAGGATTTCAAGAATCCGAGCCCGATCGAAAACACTTCGTACGTCAGTCGAGCTGCCCCTTCCCCGATCGCAGATGGCACCGGCTACATCGTCTATTACGAAGGGGGCATCGTCGTCGCCGTCGAACAGGACGGCAAGATCCGCTGGGAACGCAACCTGGTCGAAGACTATGGTCCGATCAGCTCGCGCCATGGCCTTTCTTCCTCGCTGGAACAAACCGACGATCACGTCTTCGTGTGGGTCGAACGTTCCGAAGAGCCTTACCTGGCAGCGCTGAATAAGAAGGATGGAACCACCGCCTGGAAGGTTCCCGGCCTCGGTTCGACCGCCTGGAGCTCGCCACGTTTGATCCCTGTCGGTGACCAGATGCATTTGGTCTGCAGCTCGAGCGGCAAGATCGCTGGCTTCGATCCCAAGACGGGCGATCGTCTTTGGGACTTCGATCAAATCGCCAACAACACGACCTGCACGCCGATGCCGCTGGGTGACGGCAAGTTCCTGATTGGTGCCTCGGATGGTCGTGGCGAAGCAGCCGCCACGACCGATGGCACCTCAAACGGTGTTATACAGATCAGCAAACAGGACGACGGTTCGTATGCCGCTGACTTCGCCTGGCAGGCCGCCAAGGCAAAGTCGAGCTTTGGCAGCCCGATCGCTGCCGACGGCAAGGCCTGGTTCGTCAACCGCAGCGGTGTGCTGTTTGGTGTCGACTTGGCAACCGGTGAGCAAACTTCGTCGGCACGTCTCGCCGCCGGCGGCATGTGGGCGACGCCGATTCAGCAAGGTAATGTGCTCTATATCTTTGGCTCGAAAGGAACGACCGAGTTGATCGACGCGACCAGCGGCAAATCGATTGGCGAGAACGCTCTGTGGGTCAATGAAGAAGAACCGGAACCAGCCGAAGGTGGACGCCGTGGCGAAGATGGTACTTCGTCAGGCGAGATCGTCTACGCAGCCGTTCCGGTTGGTTCGTGTCTGCTGATTCGCACCGGCAATATGCTGTATGCGATTCAAGAAGACACCACGAAATAGAACTCCCCCACTCCCTCAGGATTAAATTCTGGAAGGAACTTGATTGATGAAAACGCTTACCGCTTCCTTGTTGGCGATCGCCCTGCTGGCTTCGGCCACGCCGGCTTATGCTCACTTCCCTTGGTTAACAATCCAGAAGGATGGCAAGGTCGCCTACTTCTTCGGAGAGAACCCGGCCGATTGCACCTATAAGTTGCCAGGCCCCATCGCCAAGTCGGAAGTGAGTGCGGTTTCCGAAAGCGGTAAGCTGACGGCCGTGGAGTTGGAAGCGATCGAGTCCGACGACTTCGTTGGTCGCCAGTCTGCGAAACCATTGGCGAAGGACGCGTTGCTGCAGTCGCAAGCGACCTTCGGTATCTATCATGGCTCGCGTCTGGACTACTACACGCAGCATGTCGGCGGCAAGCTGCCTGCCTCGCGTGAAGCGGCTCAGAAGGTTTCCGCAACAATCGATCTCAAGGCGGAGTTGGTCAAAACGGAGGAAGGTGTCGACGCTTACATCCTGTGGCAAGGCAAGCCATTGGCAGACGCGGATGTCCATCTTTACTGCGAAGAAGGGCATGAAGAAGCCACTGCCAAGACCGACCAGGACGGCAAAGTTTCCTTCACCGATGCCCAAATTGAAGAAGGCGTGAACGGAATCATGGTGGGGCATACCCTCCAGCAAGCCGGCACGCTCAACGACAAAAAGTACGACTCGAACTCGCACTATTTGACGGTCACCTTCCAGGGCCCCGCCGAAGGCAAATAGGCCGCCGGCCGGTAGGCCCGACCCGCTCAACGGATTTCATTTCTCCCCCCAAACTCACTTCGTGAATCGAATACCATGCGAACCACCTTTCGTTATCTTGCCGCCGCGTTGCTGTTGACGTCGGCAAGCTTCGTTCAAGCCGAAGAACAAAGCACGGTTACGACCAGCAAGACCTCCGAACCGACCGCCGCCGATCTGCGGCAAGCGGCTCACGACTCCCGCGAAGTCTGGCACAACTTCCCTGGCTTCACCGCTGGAATCGTGATCTCGGAAGATTCGCAGCGTTACGAAGGGACGATCCGCGTCGGAGCCGACTTCGAGTACGACATTGAAATCGATGACGAAGCTCTCAAGCCATGGCTAAAGTCGAAACTGCGTTCGGTGATTTCGCATCGGCGCCCTGATCCTTCGCCAGAGCATTACGACGTTTCGTTCCGCGAAGAAGGAACCGCTCATGCTGGCGGTCGCCTGGTTGCCGAGAACGATGGTTCCGGCATCTTTCGCATTCAAGATGGTCAGATCAAGGAAGTGATTCGCCGCAATGAATCCTCGTGGTTCGAGATTACCACGCTCGAAAACCTCACCACGCCGGCCGGAAAAGTCCTGCCTCGCTCGACGTCGGTTACCTTCCGCAACCCAGACACCGGCAACATCGAGTCAAACCTCAGCAACTACTTTGGCTGGACCCAGGTCGGCGATTTCTTTCTGCCGGACTTCTGTTACACCGTGAAGGTGGGTTCTGATGGCGAACGCTCGACGCGAAAGCTTGAATTCAAATCGCACCAGTTGCATCTGGGGGATGCCAAAACGGTCAAGCTGCACAAGCCATTGCCGGAACCACTGACCAGCTTTGGTGCCGCGATCATGGGAGATTACCTCTACGTCTTCAGCGGTCATGATGGTGACGCCCACGGCTTTGGCCGCGACGTGCTGGCCGATCACTTCCGCCGGATCAAGTTCACCGATCCAGCCGCCGAGTGGGAAGAACTTGCCAAGCAAGAACCAGCCCAAAGCACCGCCCTGGTAACCGATGGCCAGTACATCTACCGCATCGGTGGTCTGACCTTCTTGAACCGTGGCGACGAAGAAACGAACTTCAAATCGACCACCCACTTCTCGCGTTACGATTCCGAGAAGAACGAATGGACGCAGCTTGCCGAACTGCCTGACTCGCGTTCGTCGCTCGATGCCGCCGTCCTCGGTCGCCACATCTACGTGGCCGGCGGATGGAACCTCCAGGGTGCTTCGTCGAACGACGCCCCTTGGCACGAAGACATGCTTCGCTTCGACCTCGACAATCCAGAGAAAGGTTGGGAATCGCTGCCAGGTCCTGGCTATAAGACCCGTGCGATTTCTTTGGCTGCCCACGACGGCAAGATTTATTTGTTCGGCGGCATTCAGCCAGGCGGCATTTCGCGAAAGGTTTCCGTTTACGATCCTGAATCGGAAAGCTGGGCCGCTGCCCCGGATCTGAAAGCGGACAGCAGCACGTCTGGCTTCGCGACCAGTTCGTTCGCGACAGGCGGCAAGCTGTACGTGACCGGCGGCTCTGGCATCTTGTACCGCCTGAGCGACGACGGCAAAGACTGGGAAGTCGAAACCCGTTTGCTGTACCCTCGCATGTTCCTGCGTTTGCTGCCGGTGAACGATCAGCAGTTGCTGGCCGTTGGTGGCACGTCGATGCTGGGAGGCCGGATGGCCGTGATCGAATCGATTGACGTGCAAACCGAAAAGGCTTCGCCGAACATGGTGAAGTGGTCGCTGCCATTCGATGGTCTTGCCAAGCAAAGCCAAACGTTGGTGCTCAACGGAACCAAGCTGTATGCCTTCGGCGGCAATGCCAGTCGCTCGCCTCACGACTTCAGCAAAGAAGCCTTCGTGAACGAAGCGTTCGCGTTTGATATTTCGGACCAGTCGGTTGAACGACTGCCCGATGTCCCAGCCGCTTCCCAAAGTGGAAGTGCTGTTTCGCACGCATTGACCAGCAAGCATGAAGAGATCTTGCTGCTGGGCGGCCTGGGAATGCCAGACGATCAGTTTGGTTCGCTGTCGAAAGTCTATTCCTTCGATCCGAAGTCGAAACAGTGGACGACGCACTCCCCTACCCTGCCGACGCCTCGTGGCATGTTCCACGCCGTCAGCTACGACGATGCCGTCTGGTGCTTCGGTGGAAGTGCGGCCGGTAAGGGTGGCAACTTGAATCCCAACATCCTGCATTGGTGGGGTGATGAAAGCTCGATCGCGGCTCTGCCCGAAGTCGCCCTGCCTCACCCGCGACGCTCGTTTGGTGGTGCTCGTATTGCTGACGAGTACTTCCTGGTTGGCGGTCTGGGCGAAGGAACCGGAATTGAAACCAGCGTCGATGTCTTCAACTTCCAAGATCGAACCTGGCGAACCGCTGCTTCGCCGGTCACCTCGCGCGTGTTCCCAAGCCTCGTGAGCGACGGTCAGCGTTTGTATTTGTATGGCGGCTTCGCCAACACCGACGGCCATTTCGCGCCGGCAACCGCGCTGGAAGTCTACGATCCGGACGCGGATCGCTGGACCGTGCTGGCCAGCGAACTGCCTGGTGTCGACGCCTCGATGGCAATGTTCAACTTTGGCGGACGGCTGTTGTTCTATGGCATTGATAAGGAAGCCGACGGTCAGGCCAACTTTGTTCTGTACGATCCGAACCCGACCGAAGCTCCGAAAGACGTGGCCGGTGCCGACTTCTCGGGCCGCCGTGGTCGTGGGTCGGAAGCGGCTTCCAACGCCAAGGCCATGCTTCGCAAAGACACCAACAAGGATGGCAAGCTTTCGCCTGAAGAGTTGGGCGATCGCTTGAAGTCGTTGATTGAATCGGGTGATACCGATGGCGACGGACTCCTTTCCCACGAGGAATTGGTGAAAGCCTTGGAAAAGCAAGCCGCCGAAGCTAAAACGGCGGAAGAGGCTAAAAGCGATGACAACGAAACCTAACTACGGGTTTAGGGTTCAATTGCATTAGTCTGCTTCCCAACGACCAACCAACCTGACGCTGGATCCGTGATGTTGAAAACTTGCTGCTCTGCCTTCCTTTGCTTGACGCTGGTCTGCGTGGCGACGCGTGCCCAGGCCAAAAACTTCCAGTTTCTCCACGAAAACGTTCTCGGCACCTCGCTGCAACTGGTGATCGATAGCCAGGACGAAGCGACCGCCAAGAGTGTGGAAAAGCGAGCCCTGGAAGAGATCGACCGGCTCAACGCGATTCTCAGCCGTTATGACCGCCGAAGCGAATTGATGCAGTGGCAAGCAGGGACGACCACGGAAGTCTCCAGCGATCTGTGGCAGGTCTTGTCGCAAGCCGAACAGTGGCGTCGAACGACCAACGGTGCGTTCGACGTTCGTTCGCAAGCGGTCTCGCAGCTCTGGGAAAAAGCCGACGCCACGGCCAGGGCTCCCTCGGATGGGCAGCGTCAGCAGCTGGTTCGTCAATTGTCCGCAGCCCCTTATCAACTGGCACAGCCCAACCATGCCACCTCTAGCGGATCGCTTCCGTTGAGCTTGGATGGTCTGGCGAAGGGTTATGTGCTGGACGCCGTTTGCCAGATCGTTCAGCAGGAATTCCCTCAGGTTCAAGACTTCGTCGTTAACATTGGTGGCGACCTTCGCAAGCTGGGCGATGCCCCTCTCGAGCTTTCGATTGAAAATCCACACAACGCCGCGGAAGGTGCCAAACCGCTTCAGCACTTCGTCGCGACGCAGCCTTTGGCGGTGGCCACTAGTGGAAACTATCGCCGTTTCGTGAATGCCGGCGGTCGCCAGGTTTCGCACATTTTCGATCCCCGTACCGGGCTTCCAGCGGAAAGCATTCTGTCGGCCACGGTCATTTGCCAGAACGCCATGGACGCCGACGCTTTGGCAACCGCGATCACCGTGCTGGGTGCCGAAGAAGGTCTGGCACTGATCGAAAACCTTTCGAACACCGAGTCCTGCGTCGTCACCGCCAATGGCAACGTGGTGACCTCGAGCGGTTGGCCATTGGGGCACTTCGCTGCTTCGCCACTAGCGATGGTGCTAAAAGTGGAAGAAGAGACGAAGCAAGGTTTGTTCGTCGATTTCAGCATCGATCGGCCGGAAGGTGGTCGCCGTTATCGTCGACCTTACGTCGCCATGTGGCTGGAAGATGAAGATGGCTACCCGGTCAAAACAGGCATCCTTTGGCTGCAGACCGAACAACCAGGCCCCCGCTGGCACCGCGACCTGACCCGCTGGTTCCGCAGCGATCGAATTCGCAAAACGGTCGAAAACACCGACCTGATCAACACCATCTCTGGGGCAACGCGTGGCCCAGGCAAATACGACGCTCACTTCGATGGAACCGACAACCTTGGCAAACCGCTCAAGCCGGGCCAATACACCTTGTGCCTGGAAGTGGCTCGCGAACATGGAACCTACCAGTTAATTCGCGAATCGATCGAGTGGGGCAACACGCCCATTGCTGAGAAGAAGCTGGATGGCAACGTCGAAGTCGGTTCGATGTCGTATCGCTTCGTCCCGACCACTTCGGAAGCAGGCAAGTAGCCCCGCATGAGGTCTGACGAAAAGAAGCCTCGCGGGCGGAATTGGTACGCGACTAGTGCCAAGTGGACGCGGTGGCTGCATACGTACTTGTCGATGATCAGCTTTGCCACGCTGCTCTTCTTTGCCGTGACGGGGCTCACGTTGAATCATCCAACCTGGCTCGGAGCCGACCAAACGGTCATTCGTGACGAGGAAGGTGCGTTCACCACCGAAGAGTTGACCGGTGAACTCGACAAGCTGGCCATCGCCGAAAATCTTCGCGAACGCCATAAGCTGAAAGGTAAGGTCGCCGAATTCGAGGTCTCGGACTTCGACTGCATGGTGACCTACAAGAGCCCAGGCTACGTGGCCGATGTCTTCATCGATCGCGAGTCCGGCAAGTACACCGTCAGCGAGACGACCAGCGGCGTGATCGCCGTGCTGAACGATCTCCATAAAGGGCGCGACTCCGGCGCGAAGTGGTCGTGGGTGATCGACATCTCCGCGATTTTGCTGGTGCTGGTTTCTGTCACCGGTTTGGTGCTGCTGCTGTTCCTCAAACGGCAGCGAATGCCGGGGCTGCTCGTGACCGTCGTCGGAACCGTGCTGCTGGTGTTGGCCTGGCTGTGGGGCGTGCCGTAACGCTTTGCTGGCTAACCATTCCAAGCCTTGGTAGACGTTCTTGATGCGATGACGCGATGCTCCCCCCTTACAGCCTATTTGGGGGCAGGTTTCCGCCGACTTGTTTTTGCCGAAAAATCAGTTTGCAACCATGGATCGGTCCCACTTAGAATCGATGGTGGCAAATTAAGTAAGGTCTTGGGAGAACCCAGGTTTCGCGCTTCGGGACGATCGATTCCGTGTCGGCGGTACGCTACGGGGCAGCACGGATCCGTGGAAATATATTGACGCCCGATGGTGGATTTTTGGCAACATTTCCTCGCAACGATCGATAACCCTTTACGGATTCGTCGAATCAGCGGAATTTCGGGGGAAGCGACTGGGCAAGAGCCTGCCTCGAATGCCATTCTGCCGTGCCCCATGCCGATGAGCCGCTGCCTGGGCCTTCGAGGTTCGGTGCCACCTACCGTGTACTTCCCAGCGGAGGCGAGACATTGATTCGAATTGAAATTAAGAAAGGCCCCATGGAGGGCCGCGTCTTCGAATTCGAAGGGCACGATATTTTCTTGTTCGGGCGTGACGAGCAGCATTGCCATGCCTCGATCCAGCAAGACCCGTTTGTCTCGCGCCACCACTTTCTGCTGGAAGTCAATCCGCCCCTCTCGCGACTGCGCGATCTTGGTAGCCGAAATGGCACCTTCGTCAACGGCAAGAAACATGGTGGCCGAGCAACTTTTGCCAACAGCGAGGAGGAAGTCAAAGCTGGCGGTTCAACGATCGACCTCCACAGTGGCGACGTCATCACCGCAGGCAAGACGGTCTTTCAAGTCTTCGTCGAAGAACGTAAGCGGGTGACCGACACCATGGCGTTCGGCCAGTTCCCTCTCGACGATGATCGCGGCCATCACGGCGGCGATATCCGCCGAACGATCACGGAGTTCCCGCCTTCGTCAGCCGTCGGACGCCAAACGATGCACGAGCTTCCTCCCTCGATGCCAGGCTACGCCGGTCGGCAAACGATGGTCGAGATGCCTCCTCCGGATCGCTCGCAGGCCATCGGACGACAAACGATCGTGGAAATGCCCAATAACGCCCAAAGCGACATCGCCCAGGTCGCTGGACGGGCCACCATGGTGGAAGGAAGCATCGGTGGGACCGGGGCGTTTGGTAGCCACGTAGGCCATGTGGGACCTTCGCAATACATTCCACCCGAAAGGCAGCCGGGTGAATTTCCAGTTCTCGATGGTTTCGAATTCCGCCAGTTTCTCGGTGCTGGTGGTCTCGGCGAAGTCTACGTTGCCCATCGAACGATCGACAACAGCCCAGTCGCGGTCAAGTTCATGCGGTCGCGAGTCGCCGTGACGCCGGATGCCCGCGACGAGTTCCTGCGAGAGAAAGAAGTCAGCGGCCGCTTGCGGCACCGGAATATCGTCCAATCGTACGGAGCGGGTTCGATCGGCAACGAGTTCTACTTCGTTACCGAGTACTGCGATGGCGGTCCGCTGGCCAAACTGTTTCGCCAGAAGAAATCGACGATTCAGCCGAAGCATTTGGCGGTATCGCTTTACCTGATTCTCGATGGTCTCGCCTTCGCCCATGAAAAGGGCCTCGTCCATCGCGACCTGAAACCAGCCAACCTGTTAGCCGCGAAACGAAACGGACGCTGGATTCCCAAGATCTCGGACTTCAGTCTGACGAAAGACTTCGAGAAATCGGGCTTCTCGGGCATGACCACCACCGGAACCTATACCGGCAGCTTCCCGTACATGCCACGCGAACGCCTGACCGATTACAAGTTCGCGAACCCCGCCAGCGATGTCTTCAGCCTGGCCGCCAGTTTCTATCGGATCATCACGGGGCGTTACCCACGCGGTGACAAAAAAGGAGGCGATTCGCTGGCGTTGATTCTTGGCAGCGACGTCCGTCCGATGCGGAAGAAATATCCAGGCTTTCACGCAGGTCTCGGCGAAGTCCTCGATACGGCCCTGCGTACCGAATGCTGCGAGCGTTACCCGAATGCTCGCGAGATGCAAAATGCCTTGCGCGTCGTCATGAAAAAGGAAGGATGGTTATAGACCGGATGGGCTCGAAGAAGGTCTGGATTATTGGTGCCCGCGACACGTGCGACATCGTCATCGATCAGCCGACGGTGTCTGGCGAACATTGTCGATTGGAGTTCGACGATGGTCGAGTCTTCATCGAGGACCTGCAGTCGACCAACGGCACCTTCGTCAATGGCGAACGGATCTTCAAAAAGAAGCAGATTCACCCCGATGCCTTGGTCACCCTCGGCAAGAGCGTGACGATGCCGATGCCGTCGCAGCTTTCCGGTCCGAAAGAACCTCCCAAGAAACCAGCTCAGCCTGCGCCACCGACATCCACCGACGACGACGCCCCATTCCCAGCGACCTTGCTGATCGCCAGTGGGATTGGTGCCACCGTCGCCTTGCTGCTGGTATTGTTTCTCGTGCTTGTCTTTAGTTCCGGATCGACGGGCGAAGAGGACGTTGCCAGCGTCAACGATCCCATAGCGGAAGAACCAGAAGTCCCAAAGCCCACGACACCGGCGACCACTTCTACCAAACCAACCACTACGGTCGCACAGAAACCGGTCGAACCGCCGCCGGTCACCCATTCGCCCCAGGAGGCGATCTACGTGCTGGCGGTCACCGACGCCTCGAACACGCAGCGCTACCGCATCGGAACGGGGGTCGCGATTGGTCCTAACACGATTCTGACTTCCGCAACCGTTAAAACAATCTCGGATCTGGCCAAAGAGCGATTCCCTCGCGTTACGGTATTGGGGGATCGCCCGCTGACGGTTACCCAGTTCGTGCCTCATCCGACCTACCTGACCGCGATGCAGGAAGGGGACGAAGCAGAAGCCAAGTTCCACACACTGTTCTCGAAAGTCGACATGAACGACATCAGTGCCGACCTGCGAAAGACGGTCGAGGACACCTACCGGCACTACATGATCTATGCCGAGAAGCCGCATCACTACGACGTCGCGATCATTCAGGTCCAGCAGAAGCTTCCCTACTGGTTGCCGCTGGCCAAAGATCCGACGCTACCTCCATTAAGCAAGTTGACCGTTGTTGGCCATGGCTTCGATCGGATGGCACCGTATTATCCACCCGGTAGCGCACTTCCTTTAAGTGAAGTGACAGCCCGCGTGCAAAAGGCTTCCGGCGAAGCAGGCAATCAAGAGAATGCCCGTCTGCTGGTGGCCCGTTTCGACGCGGTCAGGCCGCAGAATCACCTGGAAACCAATTGGAATGGATCCGCACTGTTGAATTCGCAGGGAGAGCTTATCGGTATCTACTCGCGTCTTACTCCCGAAATGACGCTCGGCTCGCCGCCAACCGGCGAGACCTTCGATGCGAGTGTGATTGCCGATCTACAGCCATTTATCCGCCAGTTCTCGACGAACTAGAAACGCCCAGTGAGGAATCGAACCATGTCTCATCGTCTCACGCAGTTTTGTTTGACCATCGGACTGTGCGCCGCTCCGATGGCTGCCGTCGAAGCTCAGGTCGTCGTCGAAGATAACGTACGACCGTACTTCTACTCGCGGTCTCCGCACATGGAAGTTGGCTTACTGTTCGGCCAGGCCGAAATGATCCGGGCCCAAGGGGAAGCTGCCGTCGACTACCAAACGGCACGCACCATCGCCGCCGAGGCCTACGACAAAGAACTCGACAACGCCTTGAAGGCGGTCGAGATCTATTTCGAGCGCCGTGCCCTGCGAGATGCCAAGGTCTTGAAGAACCACCTCGACGAAGCGGACTCGCGGAAGGCCAAGGCCCTGCGCCGGCTGGTCGACCACCCTGATCTGACCGGTGAAGGCCAAGTCAACGGCGCCGCACTGAACACGTTGAAAGAGGCCCTTCGTTCGAGCGTCCTCTCATTCGATTACTTGAACGACGACGTGCAAGTTGCCGACCTGATGGCTCGTTTCCGTTTGACGCCAGATGACCTGGCGAAGATCAACTTGCGATTGGCCAACGTTCGAGGCGAATCAGGCACCTTCCGGGCCGATTCAGGCAAGCTGGGAACCTTCCAGTGGTGGCCGCAACTGCTGCAGGGCGAAGCCTTCAAAGAGGACCGCGCGAAGATCGAACAGAATTTAGAAGAGATCCGCCAGGCAGCCTCGAAGCAAACCGATATCGATCCGGTGCTGATCGATAAGCTTGAAAGCTCGATCCTGCAGTTGGCCAACAAGTTTCTGCAGGAAGTCGATGGCCAGGAAATGGCTCGCAAAGGGGTGTCCGAGTACTACACCTATCGTGAGTCGGAACAGCACCTGCAAAGCCTTTCCCAGGCCGTCCGTCGCTTGAAACGGGTTGGCAAAGCGGAAGGTGCCTTGGTGATGAACGGTTACAATCCGTCGATCGATGGCCAGAACTTGACCGCCCTTCTCTCCTACATGGTACGTAATGGGGTCGAGTTCGCTCCGCCTGAACCAGGCAACGAGAACACCTACCAGAAGCTGTTCGAGATGGCCAAGAGCCTCTACGTGGCGACTTCCGCCGCCGATCCTTCATCGTAAACCGTCCGTTTCGTTGGACGCCGTACCTCCAAGCCCAGGCACATCGTCAGATGTCCGCCTGGGCTTTTTTTGTGGCGATCGCGGTGTGACCTCCTACTACGCACGTCCTTCCGCGAACCGGTGCCATTCGCCTATCATGGAATCGACTGTGCTCTGACCCTCTTGTGAGTTCTATTGACGATTGACTGGTTGATGCGACCTGAGTTCTGGATCGATGTAGGTGGAACGTTTACCGATTGTTTGATGCACTTGCCGGGCAATTCTCCGATGCGGCACAAAGTGCTCAGCTCTGGCAAGATGCAAGGAACCGTCGGTCATGGTTCGACGCAGTCCGACATCGTCGATGCCATTCGCCAGAACGATCCGCCCCAGGTATGGCAGGGCTATCAGTTCCGTTTGCTCGATCAAGCCGGACAGATCGTCGACGAACAAATCGTCATCCGGTTTGATAACCTCAGTGGAACGCTCACGCTGGCCGCTCCACTTAAATCGGTGCCAGCCCCTGGGATGGTCTATCAACTCGATGGGCACGAAGAAGCACCCATTGTTGCGATTCGCTACGCGCTCGGACTTTCTCGCAACGATGTCATTCCACCAGTCGACGTCCGGCTTGGGACCACGCGGGGAACCAATGCCCTTCTGACACGAACGGGAGCGAAAGTCGGCCTGGCCATTACCGAAGGCTTCGCCGATATCCTCGACATCGGCAGCCAAAGCCGACCTCACCTTTTCCAACTGGCGATTCGGAAACCGACGTCGCTGGTCACAACGGCCATCGAAGTTCGCGAGCGTCTCGATGCGGAAGGCAATGTCCTTCGTTCGCTCGATGAAACGCATCTGCGACAAGAGCTCCAGCGAATCTACGACGATGGCATTCGCTCGCTGGCGATTGCCCTGCTGCACGCCTATCGCGAGCCCTGCCATGAACAACGCGTCAGCGAGATCGCCGCAGAGATTGGCTTTGAAAGCGTGAGCATGTCGCACGCGGTCGCTCCATTAATCAAGATCGTCTCGCGTGGCGACACCACCGTGGTTGATGCTTACCTCAACCCGATCCTGCAAGACTATGTCGGCCGCATCCAGGCCAAGCTGGGCGAAGGTAGTCACCTCCGTTTGCTGACCTCGGCGGGTGGACTGGTGGCGGCCGATTCGTTCTCGGGCAAAGACAGCATATTGTCAGGCCCAGCCGGAGGCGTGGTCGGTTTCGCGGCGGCGGCCAAGGCGGCTGGTTTTCAGCAGGCAATCGGATTCGACATGGGAGGCACCAGCACCGATGTGTCCCGGTTCGATGGCACGTACGAGCGACAATTTGAAACGGAAAAGGCAGGCGTACGGATTGTCGCTCCGATGATGGCAATCGAAACGGTCGCCGCCGGTGGAGGTTCGATTTGCGGCTTCGACGGTGTGAAGCTCGTGGTCGGGCCAGCGAGTGCCGGAGCCGAACCTGGCCCGGCTTGCTATGGCCGGGGCGGCCCGTTGACGGTTACCGACATCAACTTTGCGTTGGGCAAACTGCAAGCGGCCCGGCTTCCCTTCCCGCTCGATGCCGAAGCGGTCGAGCGTCGTTTGCAAGAAGTATCGCAGCAACTGCATCAGGCAACCCAGTCGACACAAACGCCAACCGAGTTGGCCGACGGTTTTCTGAAGATTGCCAATGCCAACATTGCTGAAGCGATCCGCACGATCTCGGTCGCCAAAGGCTACGATCCGAAAGACTATCTGCTGGTCCCTTTCGGTGGCGCGGCAGGTCAGCATGCGTGTGCCGTCGCTGAACTATTGGGGGCGGAGCAACTGCTGTTTCATCCAAACGCCGGGATTCTCAGCGCGGTTGGGATTGGCGCGGCGGAGACAACCCGTTTCGCAGCCAAGCCCTTCTATGCCGCGTTGGCCGAAGTAACCGCTGAAATCAAATCGGCACTCGAACAGCTACGACGACAAACCTGTGATGAAGTCACCCAGGAAGGCGTTCCTGCCGCGGCGGTGTCGTATCGCGAACAGATCGAACTCCGCTATCGTGGGCTTGAGTCTTCGCTGAACATCGATGCCTTTCCGGTTGCGAACCTGGAAGAGCGATACCATGCCGAGCATCGTCGCCGGTACGGATACGATCGGCCTGGGCAAACAGTCGAACTGGTCGCCGTGCGAGTCGAAGCGTTTGCGACCGGACAAGCGACTTTCTCTCCCAGCGCACAAGGCACCGCTTATTCACCTAGACCGAAAGAGACGGTGACGGTGACTTTCAATGGCAAGGCGTGCGGCACCCAGGTCTTCGATCGCGACGAACTGAAACCCGGGGCGGTGCTGACGGGGCCAGCCCTCATCGCGGAGTCGCTGGCGACCACGGTCATCGACCCTGGCTGGGAAGCGGAAATGCTAACCGGCGGCGAGATCGTTGCCCGCCGCGTTGCGAAGACAAAGCCTGCTTCCGTCAGCGACGCGACTTCTGAGGAAGTTACCGAGGCGGATCCTGTCTTGCTCGAGATTCTGAACAATCGCTTCGCGGCTATCGCGGAGCAAATGGGCGTTGCGTTGCAGAACACCTCGGTCAGCGTCAACGTGAAGGAACGGCTCGACTTCAGTTGTGCCTTGTTCACTGCCGCTGGCGACCTGATTGCCAACGCCCCGCACATACCGGTTCATCTCGGAGCGATGGGAGAAACGGTTAAGGCAACCATCGAGCGTCATCCGCAAATGCAGTCGGGCGACGTCTTCGTCACCAACGATCCGTACCACGGCGGTTCGCACTTGCCTGATGTGACCGTGATCTCGCCGTTCTTTGCGGATGCCACGTCGAACAGGCCGCAGTTCTTCGTCGCCAGCCGAGCCCATCATGCCGAGATTGGCGGGATCGCGGCGGGCTCGATGCCGTCTGGTTCGACTAACCTGGCAGAGGAAGGAGTCCTGATCGATAATCTGCGACTCTTCGAGGCAGGCACGCCACGCTGGGAAACGCTGGAATCGATTCTGACCTCCGCCGAATATCCTTCGCGCAAACCGGCCGACAACCTCTCTGACATCGCCGCCCAGATCGCAGCGAATCAACATGGGATCGACGATCTGCACCATATGATCGGCCAGTATGGTCTCGCCCTGGTACATGCCTATGCTCGATTCATTCAAGATGCCGCGGCTCGCAAAACGCGAGCCGCCCTGTCGCGGCTTCCCAACGGCGTCTACCGCTTTCAAGATCACCTCGATGATGGTTCCCCCCTTTGCGTGGCCATCGATCTGGTCGACGATCAGGCCACCATCGACTTCACCGGCACCGGTCCAGTCTTGCCAGGCAACTTGAATGCGAATCGCGCGATCGTAACCGCAGCGGTGATGTATTGCCTTCGCTGCCTGCTGAACGAAGACATCCCTTTGAATCAGGGTGTGCTGTCGCCCGTGACGATCGTCTTGCCAGAGTGCTTTTTGAATCCTCCCAAACGCGAGACGCCACAGCAGTCAGCGGCCGTCGCCGGTGGCAACGTCGAGACTTCGCAGCGCGTCGTCGATGTTCTTCTGGGGGCACTCGAAATGGCAGCGGCCAGCCAAGGCACGATGAACAATCTGACGTTTGGCGATACGACATTTGGATACTACGAAACGATCTGCGGTGGATCCGGCGCGACGGCCGCGGTAGACGGAGCTTCAGCCGTGCATACGCACATGACCAATACTCGGCTGACCGATGTCGAAGTGTTTGAACTACGTTTTCCGGCTCGAATCCAACGGTTTGCTATTCGGCGTGGGTCAGGCGGAGCGGGAAAGCATTGCGGTGGCGATGGCATCATTCGCGAGATCGAGTTTCTCAAGCCGCTCGACGTGTCGCTTCTCACGCAGCGACGTGGCCCGTATGCACCGTATGGGTTAGCTGGTGGCCAGCCAGGAGCATGTGGCGAGAATCTGCTGAGGCGTCACAATGAACAAGAGACACCGCTGGCGAATATTACCAGCGTCCAGGTCACGGTCGGAGATGTCTTGATCCTGAAGACACCTGGCGGCGGTGGCTGGGGAACGCCTGATACAGATTAGAAGCTTCAGGCATTGGAAACCTGCGAAGTAAAAAGCGCGCCCAGATGGTCAGTTTTCACCCATACTGGCGGAGGGTGAGTCAGCTTAGCACGCACCCATCTGGCAGCCTTTCCATAGGTTAGATCGCCAAACCCGCCTGAAACGGCTTTGGTATGCGATATGCACAGTGATTAAGTAACACCCTCAGTTGGAAGGAGGTTACGATGTCCACCGCATCTACCAAACTGATCGTTCAAGATTTGCCTGGGATCGACGAAACAACCCAGGTCACGCGAGCTCCTGAAGATACGGACAACGTTCCGAACGTTGACGCCCGCTACCTTCATCTGAAAACTCGCGAGCAAGTTGGCACACAAGCCACCGTTGGCGAAGCAATGATTTTCTGTGTTGCTGGTAATGTCGACGTGCTTGTGCGACGTCAGCATTATTCGCTAGGCCCCAACCAACTGCTTCACGTTGCCGCAGGCTCACCATTCCGATTGGAAGCCGAAGACGAAAGCGCGGTATTGATCACCACGCTGTCCAAAGAAAAGAAAACGACGCCAGAGGTTGCGATCTCAACTCCCGCTTCGCGCGAAGAGAAGGATACCGTTCAGGAAGCTCTCGAAGAGACATTCCCGGCCAGCGATCCACCGAGCTACAACTCGACGATTACCTAGGAATCGGCTTGCGTCGAATCCCATGAACCCCAAATCGAGGAGTTTGAAAATGGCCACCGCCGAAGTCCAACCCGATATCAAAGCCAAAACCATGCAGGCCGTCGTACTGGAAAAGTACGGCAGCGAAGACAATCTCAGTCTCGAGACCGTTGCCCGACCGAAGATCACTGCCGATCAAGTTCTCATCCGTGTCCATGCGGCCAGCGTGAATCCTATCGACTGGAAGCTTCGTCAGGGGATGTTGAAGTGGGTGATGCCCGATCAATTGCCCGGCGTCCTTGGCTTCGATGTCTCAGGCGAGATTGTCGAAGTCGGATACAGTGCCCGACAGCAAGGTTGGTCGGTCGGCGATGAGGTGATGGCCTTTTCGAGTAAGACACTAGGAGGAGGCTACGCCGAGTTCCTGGATGTCGATGCCGCTTACATTGTCCGAAAGCCAGAAGGTTTTTCGTACGAAGAATCGGCCGGGATTCCATTGGCGGCGACGACCGCCTGGAAGTCGCTGGTAAAACTTGGTCAGCTTCGTGATGGAGACGACGTGTTAATCAACGGGGCCTCGGGCGGTGTCGGGACGTTCGCCGTTCAGATTGCCAAAGCCCTGGGTGCTCGAGTTACGGCGGTTTGCAGCTCCGACAATCACGATTTGGTTCGGAGTCTGGGGGCCGACGAGGTGATCGACTATCATTCGACGCCGTTCACAAGAATCGATCATTCGTTCGATATCGTTTTCGACGCCGTCAGCAAATCGACCTTCCGCGATTGCCGACGACTGCTGAAACCAGCCGGTCACTATGTTGCAACGTTGCCTTCAGTCGAGAATGTTGGATTCTCGGTTTTCTCGAAGCTTCAAAAGCAGTCGTGTCACGTGGTTCTGGCCCGTCCTGATGGACCAACGCTGAAGGCCCTGGCTGCCTTGGCAAATGAAGGAAAGCTACGCACGATTATCGATTCGGTCTACCCGCTCAACGATGTCGCCGCCGCGCATCATAAGAGCCAAGGTGGCCACGTCGTGGGGAAGGTGATTCTGAACGTCGTTCCAGATTTGCCATTCCAGGAAACCAATCAAGACTAAGGTCTCGAAGGCCCAACTACGCTGTTAGAAATTCAGAAGGCAGCCGGTCGTTTATCGTCCGGCTGCCTTTTTTTATGGGATGAACAAGGATAGCTCTTCTGCAAATCTGGGCGATTTCGCTGTTTTGGCGGGGGAAGTCGCATTTTTGCGTGGTCCACGGCAGTCGTCCCGGTGCGAAAAGTTGCAATTCGGGGTACCATTTTACGTTTGAAATGCCCCGGTGCGCTCCGGGACGAAGTGTGCACCTAACGACGATTGAGAGAGCCAGGAATGTCTCAAGCACCCCAGCCGCTGGTGGGCGTCATCATGGGCAGTAAATCGGATTGGGAAACCATGAAGAATGCCTGCGAGATCCTCGAAAACTTCGAGGTTCCCTACGAAAAGCGAGTCGTCTCGGCCCATCGTACGCCAGCCTGGATGAACGAGTATGCGACCACCGCCCAGGGGCGTGGCCTGCGGGTTATTATTGCTGGGGCCGGTGGCGCCGCACACTTGCCAGGCATGGTCGCCGCTCAGACGATTCTTCCGGTCCTGGGTGTTCCGGTCAAAAGCCGTGCGTTGAAGGGGCTCGACTCTCTTCTTTCGATCGTGCAGATGCCCGGCGGCATTCCTGTCGGAACGCTGGCCATCGGTGACGCAGGTGCCAAGAACGCCGGCTTGCTCGCCGTTCGCATCCTGGCCACCACCGACTGTGACTTGGCCGAAAAGCTAACAGCCTATCAAAATAAGCAAACGAACGACGTGATGAAGGATTCGGAACTGTGAGCCAACCGATTCTTCCTGGAGCAACGCTCGGCGTTCTCGGTAGCGGCCAGCTCGGTCGCATGTTTGCCATCGCGGCCCGTCGCATGGGCTACCGCGTGCATGTCCTTTCGCCCGAGACCGACACGCCCACCGGTCAGGTCGCCGATGTCGAAGTCACGGCCAGTTACGACGATCTGGACGCCGTCGCCAGGTTCGCTCAGCAGGTCGATGTCGTGACGTTTGAATTCGAGAACGTCCCTCTCACTACCGTCGATGTGGTCAGCAAATATGTGCCCGTTCGACCAGCCGGACGCGTGCTGCACACCACGCAGCATCGCTTGCGGGAAAAAGGCTTCCTCCACGAAAACGGTTTCCCAGTCACGAAGTTTCATGCGATCCGCGACGCTGCCGACCTTGATACGGTTGCCGACGAACTTCTTCCTGGCGTGTTGAAGACCGCTGCGTGGGGCTACGACGGCAAGGGACAGGTCAAAGTCGCCAACCGCGAGGAACTTCGCAAGGCATGGACTGAAGAGCTGAAGCAGGAAGCGATCCTCGAACAGATGGTGCCGTTCGAGAAAGAGTTCTCGGTGGTTGCGGCCCGTGGGCTCGACGGCAAGGTTGCTTGCTATGCACCGATTGAAAACGTCCACACAAATCATATCCTCGATGTATCGGTCTCCCCCGGTCGCTTGTCCGAAAAGGCCAGCCGCGAGGCGATTGAGATTACGACCGAAGTGCTGACAAAGCTGGACGTGGTTGGCGTGCTATGCGTCGAATTCTTTCTCGCTCCTGGCGATACGTTGTTGATCAACGAAATGGCCCCACGACCGCACAACTCAGGGCACCTTACCATCGATGGTCACGTGACCTGCCAGTTCGAGCAGCAAGTTCGCTCGATTTGTGGCCTGCCGCTGGGCTCGACCCTTCAAATGCGTCCCGTCGCGATGGTGAACCTGCTAGGCGATGTCTGGGCGGAAGGCACGCCAAACTGGGTTGCTGCCTGCGAAGATCCCGACGTGAAGCTGCACTTATACGGCAAGCACGAACCACGCAAGGGTCGCAAGATGGGGCACCTGGCGGTGACCGCCGATACGGTGGACCAGGCCATCGAAGCTGCCCGAGCAGCAAAAGCGGCTTTAGGAACGAAGCGATAGCTTCACGTTTCTACGCAAACGCCCCAGTTTATCGGTCGCATGTGTGTGGCAGGGATTCGACTGGATTCCCTGCCGGGCATTGGTCGAAGAGAGAGTTCTGTCCCCCCTCTCTCGATGCCAATCCATGCGAGTCTCAGGTCATGCGGATCGAAACGCAGTCGAGCCCGACGTTAACGCGCCAGCAACGCCAGGATGCAGCTTCTGAAGAACTGCAAAACCTCTTCAGCGAGATCCTGACGCAATCGGGAAAGTCTGGCTACGCTTCGGCGGATGCTTACGAGTCTGAAAACACCGTCGAAGAAGATATCCAGCAAACCTGGGACGACTGGTTCGCACTCTCGAACGTCGGTAATTATCCAGATGGAGTCGATGCCGAGACGCTCAAGACTTCGTATGGCGAACTGCTCGTTAGAACCTACAACGAAGGTGGCTACGCCGATCCTCAAGGCTTCCTGCAGAGCCTTGAAAAGGAAGACCTGGAAGTCGTACAGCACATTAACCGTCTGGCCAAACCGATCGACACCGATTCGCTTTCCCAGGAAGCGGCCATCAACTTGCTGCTTCCGCGGCCGACGCAGATCGACTTAGACTTCAACGGTCTCACCCAGGTCGGCGCCGCCAATACGATCCGCTTTCCTAACAGCCGCACGCCCGAAGCGGTGGTGAATGCCTGGAACGAAACCACGGCCGGTATGAGCCTGCGCGAGAAGATGACTTACGAGTTGCAAATGTCGCTACCGACGATGCTGGCGAACATCGAAGTGGACGAGAACGGCCGGTTCGTCAGCCAACGCGAGCCGGGCGATCCCGGCTGGGTTAATCCAATGGCTTCGCCTGATTACTCCTACGTCGACTTCACCCAACAGATGCTCGACTACCTGGACTACTTCAAGAACCAGATTCCACCTGACCAGCACGAGCAGCAAACGTCGTTCTACCAGGCGTTTCAGCAAGCCCTCCAAGAAAACAAGGCACCTTAATCAAGGTGCCTTGCTGAAGCTTTCGCGTTCAATCGAGTCTGCGTTTAGACGTCGCACAATGCCACGCCGTGACGCAGAGCCGCGATCTTGTCGTCCCAGGTCGGGATGTATTCTTGAACGACATAGCCGTCGTAGTCCGATTCGGCCACGGCGCGGATGATCGCGGCGTAGTTCATTTCCTGGTTCTCGTCGATTTCGCAACGACCAGGATTGCCTGCCGTGTGCAGGTGACCAATGTATGGCAACAACTGCTGGAAACGACGGGTCACGTCGCCATTCATGATCTGCACGTGATAGAAGTCGAACAGCAACTTGAAGTTCGGCGAGTCGACCTGCTTGATGATATCGATGCAATGATCGACGTCGTCGCCGAAATAGCCCGGGTGCCCCTTCATTGGGTGCGAGTCGTCACGGCTGTTGAGATGTTCCATCACCAGCGTGACGTTCTTCTCTTCTGCGTAAGGGACGATCTTCTTGAAGAAGTCGACGCAGTTCTTCGTTCCTTGCTCGAACGACTGACCTTCAACCGACATCCCGGTGAAGGTGATCACATTCTTGCAGTCCCATTCGACGGCGGTGTCGATCGATTCCTTCAGGCGTGCTTCCAGCATGGGGTGCAAGCTGGCGTCGACAGGACCTTTGTTGAAGTTGTGCCCTTGAGCCAGCGAGACCTTCAGGCCATGCTCCTTCATCAACGGGTACCACTTCTTATCAAGACCTTCCATTCCGACCAGGCCCATCTTGGCACATGCCGGGATCAGTTCTTCCATCGGCATGGGATTAAAGCACCAGGCCATCACCGACTGCTTGATCCGTTTGCCGCTTGCCTTGAAGTCTTCGGGGGGAAGCTGCGTGGTCGCTGGGTTTTCTGCAGCGGCAGCCGTTCCGGCCATGGCCAGACCACCGACAACCGACGTACCGACGGCCGACTTCAAAATGTCACGACGCGAGAGGTGGGAAGGATCTGTGGGCATATCAAACTCTGGGGGTGGTTGAGGCAGGAAGGTGGGAATACTAGTGGTCGAAAGGAAACGCCAACTGCGATTCTTCCGGCTGCTTGGCATCGGGGTTGAGCTCTTTGAAGAGCAGGCTCGGCTGGATGCCTTGATTGTTTTGGTACTTGTCGCTGACGTACTCGGTAATGTCGCCGGTAATCTCGTGATAGAAGATCTGGCAGATCGGTACGTTGCGATAGATTCGAATCGGCTGAACGGCGAACATTTCGAGCGTCCAGAATCCCTTGAACCCAACGTCGCCGAACCCGGCCGTCACGTGGACGAACAAACCCAAGCGACCAATCGAAGAGCGACCTTCGATCATCGGCACGAACCCGTGCGTCTCGGTCAGTTCGTTGGTCCGAGCCAGATACAGCTGGTTGGGATTCAAGACGTAGCCTTCGTCAGGAATCGTGATCCGGCGGATCCGATGCGGCTGACGCATGTCGAGGATCAATTCCTCGTAAGTCATCAACTCTTCGTTGAGCGTCAGATTGTAGCTGTTGGGGTTTAAACGGCTTTCGTCGTAAGGCTCGATAAAGATCTTGGTACCGAGATGTTTCCGTATTTCATTGCCGGAAAGAATCATGGAAAGCCTTTGGGTTGACGGCGCGGTCTTCATGGCCAAACGCCGGCGAATTATCTGAAAGATGCCGAAGTGCTGATTATAAAGGGATTTCGCGAAAATAAAACGGAGTCGCTGCCCCCTATTTTGGTCATCGGCCGATCTTTACCCGGCGACTCCCCACGCGGGAGGGAATCTCGCCTAAGCAACGCCCACCTGCGGGCAGAATTTTGCGAAATGACAATCGTGGCACTTCGGCTTTCGGGCCGCACAAATGGCGCGGCCATGATGAATCAATCGATGCGAAAACTGGATCCATTCCTTTTTGGGGACGATCTCCAGCAGTTCTTTCTCGATCTTCACGGCGTCTGCTTTATCGGTAAGCCCCATCCGCTTGGTTAGCCGGCCGACATGCGTATCGACCACAATTCCGGAAGGAATGCCAAACGCGGTCCCCAAAACAACATTCGCCGTCTTGCGGCCGACACCAGGCAAGTCGACCAGCACGGCGAGATCTTGCGGCACTTCGCCGTCGAACTTCTCGTCCAAGGCTTGCGATGCGGCGTGGATGTTTTTCGCTTTGTTACGGAAGAACCCGGTCGTTTGCACCAGCTTCTCGAGCGTTTTCACCGGGGCCCGAGCCATGGCATGGGCATCAGGGTATTGGGCGAAGAGATCCTTTGTCACGATGTTCACCCGCACGTCGGTACACTGGGCCGAAAGTATCGTCGCGATCAGTAGCTGAAACGGAGTCTCGTAATTCAGCGCACATTCCGCGATCGGATAATCTTTCTTCAACTGTCGGACCACACGACGGGCCTGAGCTTTGCGGTCGGCGAGATCTGAAAACATGAGGCTTGCTCGATGAATAATCGCAGGGAAGTTTCTTGGCGACCAGCAACCGGTCAGCCTCGAAGGGTCTCCCATAACTTTCGCAGAATTTCGCCCGTTTCCCTAGGGGCCTTGCCAGAGCCATAGGCGACCTGGCCATAAATGTCGGCGGCCCGCCGGAGCGTGTTGTTGAACTCGGCGTGCTCCGTTTCAAGCCGATTCGCGAATTCGCCCAGCGTTTGATCTTCGCCGCGTTCGCATCCTCGTTCCGCCCCCCAAGCCTCGACCGCGGCGACACTGTATCGAATCCATTCTTCCGGCGGCTTTCCTTTCCACTGGGCATCGTGGAAAGGATTCCGAAACGCCGAGAACGGAACACGCGGCTTCACCACCGGAGCTGGCTCCGCAGCCTGTTCTTCCTCGTCCGACTGCTTCGAGCCAAACAAGCTTCCCCAGAAATCTCTCCAGGCCGCGGCGATGTCGTCCCAAAAGGCCCAGCCACCAATTCCCAGGCCGGCAGCCAACGCTACGTAAAACAACAACTTCAAGTAGAAGCCAAGATTCCCAAACAATTCCCCAAGAAACGAAAACGGTTTGGGCTTGGCCGCAGGGGTTTGCTGGGGACTCTTGGACGGTTTCGAAGAATCTGCATCTTTCGGCTCTGGACTTTGCGACTTCGACGCATTCTGATCGTCACTCGATTGCGTCTCGTTCGAATCGCTCTGCGGATCTGATTTCTCGCCGGACGAGTCTTGTTTCTGCGATTGGGACTCTTGCTGCTGTTGCTGCTGTTGCTGCTGTTGCTGCGAGTTTTGCTGATCTGAATTTTGAGACTGCTGATCTCCAGAGTCTGACTTGCCCTTTTCAGATTCCCCCTGTTTGGAATCGCTTTGCTTCGAGTCGCTTTGGTCCGACTGCTGTTGATTTGACTGCTGCGAATTCGATTCGTTCGACTTGCCCGGCTTCGACTGCTGGGCGTTGGCGTCGGTCTTCTCGCCAGGCTGCTTACCATCTTCCCGGGTTTCGTCGGACTGCGGCGAGTTCTCGTCTGCTTGATCCTGGTTCTCGGTCGTGCCGGAGCGATCGTCGCGATTGTCTTTGGTCCCCTCGTCATTGACCGAAAACTGCGACGCATCGGAGTCGTCTTTCTCGGAATAGGTAGGGAGCTTCGCCAGTTCGTACTCGGCATTGGGTCGCGGAAGGATTGCCACCAACAGCAAGACGATCAGCACCACGCTGAAGCCAACACCGAGCCAGGTTCCGGTCATGCTTAAAGGCATCACGACGCCACGTTGTTGTAAGTAACGACGCAGTCCCAGAAAGCTGGTCGTCACCAACAACCCGAGTGCCGCGAAGACATACGCGACCAACAGCACGAACAAATACCAACGTCGGTCATCGGCCAGTTGGCGGGCAAATGCCTGACCGAGGCCGAAAATGGGCAATGCCCCAAGCGAGAAATAAACAACCCAAGCCCCAGGGGCGAACTTCGTGTTGGTGGGATTGAACCAAGCATCCAGTTTCTCGGTGAAGGTCGTGGGCTTCGCTTCTTCAGGATCGGTGCCGGTGACTCCTTCGATCGGCGTCGGCACTTCCGGCATCGGCGAAGGAGGCTGCGGCGGTTCTTCTTGATTCGGTCGAATCCATTGCATCAGCCCCTTCTGCGAGGCATCAACTGATTGTTCCATCACCGTGCAGTCGTAAACGAGTCGAGTGCTGATCCACCAAATCCCCAATAGCATGAGCGTAGCCATCACCAAGGCATCGGGGGCCATCTGCCAAACGGCAAACAGCATGACAAAGGTGAATGCGGCCCCCAGTTTGATCGACTTCAAAATACCTTCTTCAATGTGCAGCCGAGCCAGCGAAACGATCCCCAGCACGAACATGCAGATCACCATGTTCAGCCGCCACTCGTACTGCCCGTGATAAAACAGCCCTGCCAGAAACAGCATCAAGCTGGCGACCAAAACCATGATCAACGCAGGGGCAACCGCGATGATGGCGTAATCGGTTTCGGTCAGACGGGGACGCATTGGTTGGGATCTGATAAGGAGAAAAGGAAAGAGAACTCAGCTTCATCAAAACAACGGGTAGGCTTGCTCCTGGCATATTTGGCTGATCGTTTCGAGCGACTTCAACTGCTTGGCGACCATCCGTTCCGCCAACAGCAGGCCGGCTGCCTGGGCGAATTCGTATTCGTCCCAGCAATTCACAATCGGGCTGACGACATAGCCACTGCGGACCAGGTTTCCCAGTGCCAAAGCGACTTCGGGAGTGACCGAAGACAAGATCGGAACAACCGTCGCATCGCGAGGCAATTCGCTTTGAATCTCGAACAGCAACGCCGGCAGCGAGAGTCCTTCGTTCTTTTCGCTGCGAGCCATCATGTGACGAATCTGCTGAAACTGCTCGGACCCGCGCCGGGTGCGGACACGCTGTGGTGTTAGACGTGGATCACGATCGATCCGACCAGCACTTTTCCGAGCCGCACTTCGCGTCCGTGCATCGAAGTCCCAACCTTCGTACTTCATTCGCTGGGCGGCATCGACCGAGTTGGTCACGATACCGACCTGCTGATCCATCAGGTGAACCGCGTTGGCAATCGCCACGGCACACTTCACCGACAGTTCGCTGCGGATCGGTTCGTCCTTGGCCGGAAAACTATCGGGATGCAAGTCGAGCACCAGGCTCACGCCGGCAATGCAAGTCGCTTCGTACTGTTTGCTATGCAGTTCCCCGGTCCTGGCAGTCGAAGCCCAATGCACGCGGTTCAAGGGGTCCCCTAACTGGTACCGCCGCACGCCGGCGATGCGCGAGGGATCTTCGAACAAGCGCGACTGCATCTTGATCTCGCCCAACGGACGCTTCGAGGCGAGGTCGAATCCATCGAGAGCGATGATGGAAGGTTCGACGGTGATGAAGCCAGGTTCAGCCAGCATCTTGAACTGCTTGTACAACCCGAACACGTCTCCCGTTTCGACGACTGCCGGACCGATTTGATAGTACCCGCGCCGATGGCATTGAATTCGATAGGTCAACAAACGTGTCGCCCGAGGCCACATCATCGACAGAAAGATTCGCTGTCCCTCGACTTCCAGGGCTGGCGGCCGCGAGACGATCGCATGCCGCGGCAGAAGATCTTCGACCAGAAACCATGGCATTGGGATCGATCCGGTATAGCGGACTGTCAGCCCAACCGTCAGCAGGTCGCCCTCTTCCAGATCGGTATGACTGAGATGTCGCGTCGCGGTGAGGTTTCGCAGCCAATAGTTCACCAGCAGTCGCGATCCACCAATCACGGCCATCAGGGCGTACATGGCATACGCCATCAATCCCAGCCCGAAGATCATGGAGATGGCAAGCAGGATCGCGACTCCCAGAATCCAACGCATACTAAACAGCCGCCTCGTCGATCATCGGGACCGGGACTTCCTGCAAGATGTCGTCGATCACGTCTTGCGGCGTTACCTTCCGCAGCCGGCTTTCGGGACGCAAGATCATCCGGTGAGCCAACACCGGCGTAAGGACTCGCTTCACATCGTCTGGCAAAACGTAGTTTCGACCCAAGATCGCTGCCAAAGACTGGCTCGTGCGAAACAATGCCAGCGACGCACGGGGACTCGCTCCCAACAGAAGTTGATCGTGCCGACGCGTCGCATGGACGAGCTCGACGATGTAACGCTGAACCTTCTCGTGCAGCTTGACGCTGCGTGTCGCCTTCTGACAGGCTCGCAGCTCTTCTTTGGTCACGACCGCATCGATGGTCTCGAGTGGGTGCTGTTTCCGCGACGCCGACAGCATCCGCATTTCGTCCTCCATGTTCGGATAGCCCAGGCTGAACTTCATCAGAAATCGATCGAGCTGCGCTTCGGGCAGCGGGAAGGTTCCTTCGTGGTCGATCGGATTCTGCGTGGCGAGCACCAGAAACGGAGGATCGAGCGGGTAGGTCTCTCCGTCGATCGTGACCCGCGACTCGGCCATCGCTTCCAACAAGGCAGCCTGAGTCCGGGGAGTCGTGCGGTTGATTTCGTCCGCAAGCAGAATATTGGTAAAGACCGGTCCCTGACGAAACTGGAATTCCGAAGTCTTCTGGTTGTATATCGACGTCCCCGTGACATCGCTGGGCAGAAGATCAGGCGTGCATTGCACCCGTTTCAGCGTACAGCCCACGCTTTTGGCCAAGGCACGTGCTAGCATTGTTTTGGCGACGCCGGGGACGTCTTCCATCAAAACGTGCCCCTCGGAAAGCCAAGCTACCAGCGAAAAGACAACCTGTTGCCTCTTCCCCAAGATAACTTTTTCAACGTTCCCCAAAATTTTCTTGACAGTCGAAGCAACGTCCATAGGGTGTAGTTTCAGTGCCGAAAATAAGAAATTGCGAAGGCGAAACGCCCCCTATTATGAAGCAAATTGCCGGATTGGCCCGCATTAAGAATGCCTTTTTCAGATTGACGATCAAGCATCTCCCAGGATATCATCATACACCTCTGCAGGGGCATAAATAAATCCAATGCTGCAGGAAGCACGTCTTACTGCTAAGTCCGGTGTTAAATACAGAAGTTACAGGCAACCGACGCGCGCGGCGTAAGAGAGCCTGGCCAGCATTGTAGAGATCTCTATGTACAAGCTATTGAATGCCTTCGGGCAGCATGGCGTTGGCTGTCTGGCCCTTATTTTGGGGTTCTTCTGTACCGTATCCATCGAAGCTCGCCCTTGGACGACGGTCGAAGGAAAAGTGGTCGAGGCGGAACTGGTCGAAGTCGTTCAAGACGGCAAAGCGGTGGTGCTCGACGTGCAAGGGAACCGTTTTACCGTTTCGCTGGAAAGGCTCTCCCCACAAGACAGGGGGTACATCCAAGGCTTACGAGACGCGATGTCGAAGCCGAGCGATGCTGAAATCAACAAAGAAATCGACGAAGCGGTCACCGAAGATGAAAAGGACAGTGACTCTTCCGAAAGCAATGGCGTCCGGCTGAAATCTCGCCGCGTCTGGAAATCACGGGATGGGATCGCCGTCGAGGCCCAGTTCGTCCGCATCGTGTACGGGACGATCCTTCTGAAAGAAGGGAGCCGCTACCACCGGATCCAGTACTACGATCTCTCGACCGACGATCGCCAGTTTCTGTTCGACGCCCATAGGGTGATGGGCAAAGAAAGCCTGATTCCGCCGGTTCGGCCTGACCTGCTCGACCCAGAAACCCAGCAGAGCGTTCCCATGTACCAGGATTCGTCCCCGACGCCGACCAACACCACGGGCACCAACAATCCCGGTCCAAGTGGCAGTTCGGAAAAGAAAGAAGACGTTAAACTGCCGCCAAATGGCTTCGGATCGGGTTCCTCCAGTTCGGTTAACCTTCCCCCAGGTGGCTTCGGCAGTGTGCCTTCCAGTGGATCGGATTCCAAAGTCAACTTGCCTCCGTCCGGGTTTGGCAGTGTCGGCTCGAACAATTCCGGCGGAAGCGGCAGCGTTAATCTGCCTCCATCCGGTTTCGGAAGTGTCCCCAGTTCTGGCAACTCAGGCAGTAACGTGAATTTGCCAAGCAATGGCTTCGGCAGTGCAAGTTCCAATGGAAGCTCTCGCCCGCGTGGCAGCGGCAAAGTGGGGCTGCCTTCGTCGACGATCGTCGATAACGAAATGCCCGAAGAAACCGAGTCGGAATCGGATCCGGGCCAGCCACTTTTCGACGTAGCCTCGATTCCTCAGCAGTCTGGTGGCTATGACGCTTTGCCTTCCACGTCGACCTCAGGCTGGTCGGATAGCCCACAAACGATCACGCCGTCTGCTACCACCCCGACTTCGACTGCCCGTCCGGCCGCAGAAACGAAGCCCAAAAGCAGCCAAGGCTCGCAGCAATCGCTCTCGGAACAAGGTGCCGAGTTCAACGCTCAGATGTTCAAGCCACAGTCCGATTTCACGCCGCTGCAAACCAACGAACCGCGAGAATTCACGACCACCGACTGGAACATGCAGATGTTCGGCGTCACGCTGCTGGGCCTGGGCAGCATGATGATTGCCGGGGGATATCTTTGGATGATCGCCCTGGCGTTCCTCGATAGTCTGCAGTGGGGTCTGAAGAGCTTGATCCCAGGCATGGCGATCGTCTACGGAATCACAGAATGGGACAAAGCCAGCACACCACTTCTGACCATGGGGCTAGGCGTTTGCTTGACCCTGGGAGGATTTGGTTTGTTGATGAGCCTCGGTTAAATTAACGGAAGTTGGATCGAGCTGAATTCGCCAGTGCCTGGTTACTGGCATCCTTATCCATACCTATCGACGTAACTTTTCAGCCGAGCCTTCCCTTCCGACCGTCATTGAATCTCCGCATTCGGGAATCTTGTTCATGTTGGCCAGCCGTCTGATCCCTCTCTTTTCGCTGCTACTCTGCCTGACGTCAGCGATTGCCTCTGCTCAGGAAGTCCGCGAGTGGACCGATGCCAGTGGTCAGAAGTTGACTGGCAAGTTCATCGAACTGACTTCTGATAACGTCGTCCGCATCGAGTCGAACGGCGAAGAGTATGGCATCCCCCTGTCGGCGTTTGTTCAAGCCGACCAGGACTACGCCAAGCTGCAGCAAGCCAACGCCGAGAAGCCGAAGACGCCCACCGATACCTCCCCTGCCCCGTGGATCGACAAGTCGGACAAGACGCTGTTCGAGAACCGCGAGTGGGCGAACTACCGCGACCAGAAGATCAAAGCGCGCTACGTCCGCATGGTCGATGGCTACGTTGTCTTGATGCAGGGAGCCAATCCACAGAAGGTTTCGTTTTACCTGCTCAGCAAAGAGGACCAGGACTACCTGCGAAATCACCTGAAAAAGCGGGGCGAACTCGATCAAATACTCACCCGCCAAGAGATTGAAGAAGAAGATCCCGACGTCCACAAAGATATGGAAAGTTACGTTAGCTCTCGTCCGACTGGGATGAACGGCGGCGCGATGAACTCGAATACGGGCGGCAATAACAACACGTCGCGTCCGCCGGCGTACGTTCCTCCAGAAACCGAGCCCTACCGTCCACCATCGGATGAAATGCCAACTGAAAATGGCTCTGGCAATAACAGACCAACGACGACGGAGCCAACCAACATGGTCGGCACCGACCCGTTTGGCCCTGACGCTGGGACCGATCCGATGAACAACGGCACCAGCGATCCAAGGTTTGGCAACAACAACACCTCGGAAGGTTCGTCAGGCTCGCCTGGGTTCGCTAATCGCTTCCGCAGCCAAGGTGGCGACAGCAGCGTTCCGCCTGGGCATTGCCCCAACTGTCGCATGGAACTGCCGGCTGGCTATGGCGCCGGCGATCACTGCCCACGCTGCAAGGTGTTTCTCGAAGAATGGGTAGTCGAAGGCTCAGGGCCCCCGGTCGACCCGTGGTATGTTCGCTATCCAGTCATTTATATCGTCGGCTTTGGTATCGTCGTCATCGGCGGTATGACCATATTGTCGAAGAAATTCTACGGCTAACCGTTGACCTAACGAACCGATTTCTGCTGGAAAACTTCCCGCTCAAGGGGAACAATTCCACGGCATTTGCGACCAATGTTAAACCTTGAGGGCCGTCGTAAACATCGACACCGCAAGGGGATCCCTGGGCAGCACGCTCCCCAGGGATTACCATTGAATCGACGCAAGCGGGGCAATTGGTAAGGCCTGTTCGCCGAATCCCGCTTTCCTATGTGCCGCACTAAACACCGCACTGGGCTCTGCCGAAGTCCGTGCCTCTCTGTGACGGGTCGTCGCCGACTCGCAGCCGATGGATTTAGAACGCGAACGAATACGAGCCGATCTCCGGGGTATCATCGCCGGCGAGATTCGCTGCGACGATACGTTCCTGGAACTGTATTCGACCGACGCCAGTATCTTCCAAGTGAAGCCGCTGGCCGTGGTACGTCCCCGTCGAACATCCGATGTTGCCGCCACTGTCCAGTATGCGGCAGAGAATCAAATTCCGATCCACGCTCGCGGAGCCGGCACCGGAATGGCAGGCGAATCGCTCGGTCGCGGGATCGTGCTCGATTTCGCCCATTCGATGCGACGCATCCTGGAAACGGGTGACGACTGGGTTCGCGTCCAGCCTGGAGTCGTGCTGGCCAACCTGAACCGACACCTTGCCCAGCGCCAGCGAATCTTCGGTCCCGATCCCGCCACACGCAGCGTGACGACAATGGGAAGTGTGATCGCGCTCGATGCCTCAGGCAGTCACTGGCCGCAGCACGGATCGGCCCGCGATCACATCCTGGAGTTGCAAGTCGTGTTGGCGAGTGGCGAAGTGGTCACCGTCAAGCGAACCCATCTGGATCAGATCGCCCATCTTCAGTCGCCGGAACTGGTCCGAATTACGTCTGGCATCGCAGAACTCCTTTCGAGCAACGCCGACAAGATCCAAGGGCATCTGCCCAAGACGTTCAACCAAGGAAGCGGCTATCGACTGTCTGGGGTGCTGGAACAGAACGCAGTCGACCTATGTAAGATCCTGGCCGGGTCAGAAGGTAGTCTGGCGTTGGTCACCCAAGCCAAACTACAAACCAGCCCTCGCTCGAAGGCTCGCGGCTTGGTACTGCTGTTCTTTGAACGCCTGGACAGTGCAGCCAAGGCCGCCGTGCAGCTCTCGCAATCAGGCATCAGTGCGTGCGATTTGCTCGATCGGCGAATCCTGGCGATCGCCCGCGAGACCGATCCGCGTTACTCGAATCTCATTCCCGAGAACACCGAAGCAATGCTGCTGGTCGAGTACTCGGGCGAGACGCAGACGATCGTGCACGAAGAACTGGAAAAGATCGCCGATCGCATCCGTAGACGTCGCCGACTTGCCTTCCATTCGCTGATCACCACGAGCCCGAAAGAAGTAGGCGTCTACTGGGAACTGGCTCGGCGGATGACGCCGATTTTGTATCGCCTGAAAGGAAACACGCGGCCGCTTCCTTTCATTGAAGACATGAGTGTTCCGCCTCCTCAGTTGCCAAGCTTTCTGTCGAAGATCCAGGATGTGATGAAGCGACATGAAACGATCGCTTCGATCTTTGCCCATGCGGCCCACGGCAATCTGCATGTGCGGCCTCTGCTGAACCTGGCCGACCGCGCCGATCTGACCAAACTGGAACGAATCGCCGACGAAATCTATGAAGAGTTATTTCAAGTGGGCGGCTCGCTGAGCGGCGAAAGTGGAGACGGGATCAGTCGCACTCCTTATCTCCCACGTCAGTATGGCCCCCTGTACGAACTGTTCGGTCGAGTGAAGCGTCTGTTCGATCCGGTCGGGATCTTGAACCCTGGCAAGAAGGTCCTCGCTTCGACCCTTTCGCCAATGGAACTGGTTCGTCGCGTTGAACGGGCCACACCAGTTGGCTCTGGCGACATTCCTGGTAGCAGCGAAAACGGAACGAACAGCAGCAAGAATCAATTCGAGCTACCAATCCTGACCTGGTCGCCCGAAGAAATGGCGACCGCCGCCCGAAGCTGCCATGGCTGCGGCCGCTGTCGAACGTATGGCTCCGACACGCGAATGTGCCCTGTCTTTCGGTTCGATTCGCGCGAAGATGCTTCTCCGCGAGCCAAAGCGAATCTGCTACGGGGTGTCTTATCGGGGCAGCTTTCGCCGGAAAGTATCGACACTGAAGAGACCAAAGAGATACTCGATACCTGTTTCCATTGCCATCAATGCCGCATCGACTGCCCATCGAATGTCGACATTCCGGACATGGTCATGGAAATGAAGGCACGCAACGTCGAAGCGAACGGGCTCTCGCAAGATGGCTCGCTACAAGCCAAGATCCATCGCTGGGCATTGTGGGGAAATCGCTTTCCGCGAATTGCCAACTGGGCCTTGGGCAATCGCGCAATGCGTTGGTTGATGGAACGGATGATCGGCCTGGCCAAGCTCCGGAAGCTTCCGCGACTGGCCAATCGCAGCTTCATCAAACAAGCTGCCCGAAAAGGCCTGACGACCGCCACTCGCCGCAGCGGACGGAAAGTGCTGTACTTCGTTGATCTGTATGCGAACTTGTTCGATACCCAGTTGGCGCAATCCTTCGTCAACGTGCTGGATCACAATCGGATCGCGGTCTACGTCCATCCCAAGCAGCAAGTCAGCGGGATGACCGCCATCGCCCAGGGCTCGCTGACGATGGCTGCTCGTTTGGCCCACAAGAATGTTCAAGCGTTAGCCGAAGCGGTGCGACAAGGCTACACGATCGTCGCGACCGAGCCTTCCGCCGTGATGGCTTTGACCCACGAATACCTAAACCTGCTCGATTCCGACGATGCGAAGATCGTGGCCGAGAACACCCGGGAAGCGTGTGAATTCCTCTGGGATTTACACCATCATGGAGAACTGGAACTCGACTTGAAGCCAGTGAACCTGACGGTTGGCTTCCACGTTCCTTGCCATTTGCGAGCCCTGCATCAAGAGTCGTTCGGCCAGCGGATCTTGCAACTGATCCCCGGCCTCTCCGTGCGATCGATCGAGAAAGGTTGCTCTGGCATGGCAGGCACCTATGGTCTGACCCGAACCAATTTCCGGAGTAGCCTACGTATCGGTTGGGACTTGATCGTCGCGATGCGAGCCAAACAAATTCAGATTGGATCGACCGAGTGCAGTGCCTGTAAAATGCAGATCGAACAAGCTGGCAACAAAGCGGTCGTTCATCCGATCAAGCTGCTGGCGAAGTCGTATGGTGTGCTCGATCAAGACACCGACCTATTCTCTCCTTCCTCGCACGATTTGTTTGTTTCATGAACGTACGTGTCAAACTATTCGCGCTGACGCAGGACCTGGCCGGCACGGATGAAGTCTCGCTCGCGCTGCCTGAAGACGCCACGGTAGCCGACGTTCGCTCAGGCCTCGCTAAGTTGGTGCCGGCTTTAGAAGCGGTTTTAGTAGGCTGTGCGTTTGCGGTGAACAACGAATTTGCCACGAACGACGCGCCGGTGAATGCCTCCGACGAAATCGCCTGCTTGCCGCCTGTCAGTGGCGGATAGTGAGCTTCACTGCCCGTCGCTCGTCTCCTCCGAATCTTGTCGCGGAAGCAATTTTGCCATGGTGGAACTTACCGACCATCCCATCAACGCCGACCAGATCACCGCAACGGTGACTTCACCTAACTGTGGCGCGGTGGTGCTGTTTTTGGGAACGACGCGGCAATTTACCGACAGCCGCGAAACCGTCACGCTGAGCTATACCGCGTATGCACCGATGGCGCAAAGTCAGATGGAAAAGCTCGAAGACCAGGCCAAAGCTCGCTGGCCGGTCGATCGCTGCGTAATGATTCATCGCCTCGGAGAAGTTCCCATCGGCGAAGCAAGTGTCGCCGTCGCCGTCTCGACACCACACCGTCGCGATGCCTTCGAGGCGGCAAGCTGGCTGATGGACCGTCTAAAAGAACTAGTTCCGGTCTGGAAAAAAGAGCATTGGGCAACTGGAGGAACCGATTGGGTTCATCCAGGCCTGGTTCAGTCTTCGGAAGAGAATAGGCTACAATAGAACTATGCCTATCGAACCTCATTCACCGTTAATCGACACCTTTAAACGGGTGCATACCAGCTTGCGGATCAGCGTAACCGATCGCTGCAATATCCGCTGCTTCTATTGCATGCCGCTGGAAAACGTGCGATTCAAGCCTCGTGACGAGTTGCTCTCGTTCGAGGAAATGGAACGCGTGGTTCGCGTTGCCGCCGGGCATGGGATCTCCAAAATTCGACTCACCGGTGGCGAACCGCTCGTCCGGTCGAATCTGGCGGAACTAGTTCGCCTGCTAAAGAACATCTCAGGGATCGATGAGGTTGCCCTGACCACCAATGGCATCCTTCTTCCCGACCAGGCCGCCGACCTGAAGGGAGCCGGCCTCGATCGTTTGAATGTCAGCCTCGACGCGTTAAGTGAAGCGATGTTCGAGCGGATCACGCGGCGGCAAGGCGTGCAGAAAGTGCTCGATGGAATCGCCGCGGCCAAGCAAGCAGGCTTTCATGATATTCGCCTCAATGCGGTCGCGATCCGCGACCTGACTGAGGGGGAAATTGTCCCGTTGGCCAAGTTTGCACGTGAAAACGATCTCCATTTACGCTTTATTGAATTCATGCCGCTGGATGCCGATCGGAACTGGGACGCCAGTCAGGTCCTATCCGGCGAAGACCTTCGCGCGATTATTTCCCGCGATGTGGCCCCGCTCGTCGAAGCGAATCGAAGCGACGCCAGTCAGCCGGCGACCGACTTTGCCTATGCCGATGGAAACCAGCGCGTCGGCTTCATCAACAGTGTGACTCATCCCTTCTGCGGAACTTGCAATCGGTTGAGAATCACCGCGGAAGGACAATTTCGTAACTGCTTGTTTGGCACAACCGAATGGGATGCCCGACAAATTTTGCGAACCGGCGGCAGCGATGCAGACTTGTCGCAGCTATTGCATGACTGCGTTGTCGCCAAAAAAGCCTCGCACGGAATCGACTCCCCCGAGTTTGTTCCTCCTGCGCGAGCCATGTATCAAATCGGGGGCTAAAGCGACCACGACCAGAAAGCTTGAATAGTGGCACGAGAACGAATCTATCTCGATAACGCAGCAACCAGCTGGCCCAAACCGGCCTGCGTGGTCGAGGCTGTGCAGCATCATCTGACCGAACTCGGAGCGTGCGCCGGACGGAGCGGCTACCGCGAAGCGAACGAAGTCGAACGACTGATCGGCGATACTCGCAAACAGATCGCCTACTTGTTTGGTACCCATACCCAGGAACAAGTCGTCTTCGGCCAAAACGGCACGGACATGTTGAACCTGGCACTGCATGGCCTGCTTCGCCGAGGCGATCATGTGATCACGACTTCGCTGGAACACAACTCGGTGTTACGGCCTTTGTCGTACATGAAGCAAACGCTCGAGATCGATATCACCTATCTAGATCCTGGCGAAGATGGTCGCATTGACCCCAACGCTGTTGGCGAAGCGATTCGTGACAATACCCGTCTGATCGCGATCACGCATGTCTCGAATGTCACCGGTGCCATTCAGCCAGTCGAAGAGATCTTTGCGATCGCTCGGGACCGCGGCGTGCGAATGCTGGTTGATGCGGCCCAGTCGGCCGGCCATCTCGATTTGAACCTGGCGGAAACACCGATCGATCTCGTTGCCTTTCCGGGGCACAAGGGCCTGCTCGGTCCGCTGGGGACCGGGGCGATGGTGATTCAACCGGCCGTGTCAGACGAACTGCAAAGCCAGCGTCAGGGTGGCACCGGCACCAAGAGCGAGTCGGATCAACAGCCGCAAGAGATGCCCACTAAGTTCGAGAGTGGCAACGCCAACGTGACCTGCCTGCTGGGTTTACGTGCTGGTGTGGAATACATTCGCGAACAGACAGTGACCGCACTGCATCGTCACACGATGCAAAACACCAGCCGCCTGATTGAAGGCCTTCAGGGGCTGCGAGGCGTAAGGATCTTCGGCCCGCAAAATCTTGAGCATCGCACCGGTGTCGTCAGCATCCAAGTCGAATCATTCGATCCGCACGAACTTGCCACGGCGCTCGATTCTGCGTTTGGCGTTCAGTGCCGAGCAGGGCTACATTGTGCCCCCCTGACGCACCAGCACTTGGGAACAATTAGTTCGGGCGGTACGCTAAGGTTTAGCCTCGGCATTTTTAACACCGCTGACCAAATCGATCGAACTTTGGAAGCGATGCAAGCCATTCTGCGATAGCCCTTCTTCCGCGATAGCATTGAAGCCATGAAAGAAAAACCAAACCAAGGACCGTGGTATCAAGATGGACTGCAATTTGAATGCAGTCAGTGCGGTGACTGCTGTACCGGCGGTCCCGGTTACGTCTGGGTGAATGCCGCCGAGATCGAAGCCCTGGCCAAATATGCAGATATGACCATCGAACAATTCGAGTCCGTTTACGTTCGCGAAGTCGGATTACGAAAGAGTTTAAAGGAATACTCAACTGGAGACTGTGTTTTTCTCGATACCGAAAAGAGAGGTTGTACGGTTTATCCGGCACGCCCTCGCCAATGCAAGACTTGGCCATTTTGGGACTCGAATATCAAAACGCCGGAAGATTGGCAGGCTACCTGCGACTTCTGCCCCGGCAGCGGTCAAGGGCGTCTCTATACGCTCGAAGAAATCGAAGACCGAGCGAGTCAGATCCGGATTTGACGAAAATTCGGGTGAAACTGTCCTGATCGGTTGAAGATTTGCCGATTATTCCGCCGATACCGATTACACCGAGACCGGTATGTTCGAACAGTGTGGTTACTTTACCGAGCTGTTCACCCGAACGAAGGGGCTCGGTACCCATGGATCTTTGAAAATTGGATAGTTCGGAGAAGCCTGCAAAAGGAGCATCGGTCCAGATGCTGGCGTCGCGTTAAATCTGCGCGGCTTCAGAAACATCTTGACTCTAGTGCTTGTGGCACTTACACTTGGAGCAATTGCTGACGGAAGTTACGAAAACTTACGGCAACTTACTCTATCCTCGTGTGGGAGTCGCCTCGTGACCAAAAAAGAGATTGTGAAGACGATTTCTGAAGAGATCGGGCTCACACAACTCAAGACGAAAGAAATCGTCCAGAAGACGTTCGATGCTATCGTCACTACCCTCGTAGAGGAGGGTCGCATCGAGTTGCGAAACTTCGGCGTTTTTGAGGTCAAGAAGCGAGCAGCCCGCAAGGCACGCAACCCTCGGACTGGGGCGAAAGTTGATGTCGACGAAAAGTACGTCGTCACTTTCAAGCCGGGAAAAGAGATGGAAGAACGGGTGCGACAGCTCGAAGAGAAGGACCGACAAGGTCGTCTCGAATCAGAGCAAGCCGCTTCGGCCCAGCCGCAGCAGCCCCCCTACTCTGCTCCTCAGCCACCTCAGTCGAATGATTCGCCTGGTTACCCAACGGCTTACCCTAGCCCGCCGAATCCGCCGACCTCTGGTCCTGGCGACTACGGCTCGCAAGGTTAATTCGCACCAGCGATCAAGCTCTTAAGCAGACAGGTCTCTCCGAACTCTCCAAGATTCAAAGCCTTGGACGATTGAGAACGAACGCAGTCGGTCAGGATGGCCGCTATATAAGTTTCACGGAGGAAATGAGATGCGTAACTTCATCATCGCACTGCTGCTTGGCTTCGCACTGATGGGCAACACCGGTTGCTTCCTGCCAATTTACTCGGCCGATCCGAGCACACGAACGACCGAATTGATCTACACGTCGGAAAACTTGCGGCACGTGCTGGAAGAATGGCAACGTATCTGGTTCCTCGACCAGCCTAGCCATCTGACCCCGTACCGTACCCATGGCGGCATCATCTAACCACTGCCGCCCTGCTCCGAAACCGTGAAACGAGACACCATCAGGCTGTGTTTGCGCAGTCTGGTGGTGTCTTTTTGCATGCGCCGAACGGTCTCCAGCAACGAATTGTCCAGTAGATAGCCTCGCTTTTCGGCCCTCGTTGCGAGATCGTGTCTACCCCGATACGATTGGCTTAGCTTTTTGCGGCAAAATGGCCGCTTTTTGAACGCTCAACCTTTGCCAATCCAGACGCATGCCTGTTGATCTTGCCGTAACGCTCGGGCGGCTTACCCTTCCCAATCCAATCCTGGTCGCCTCCGGAACCTTTGGCTATGCCAAGGAAATGGCCGGAATCGTCGACTTGGCGAAGCTGGGGGGAATCCTTCCCAAAACGATCACCAGCAGCCCACGCCCCGGCAACAAGCCATGGCGAACCCTTGAAACCACCGGGGGAATGCTCAACAGCATCGGTCTCGACAACGACGGCATCGACTACTTCATTGCCAACCACCTGCCTTATCTGGGCTCGCTTGGTTCGCCGCTTGTGGTCAGCATCGCCGGCAAGACGAAGGAAGACTTCGTCAGCATGGCAGCTCAACTAGGCGAACACTCCCAGATCGCTGCGATCGAACTGAATATCTCTTGCCCGAATGTCAGTGGCGGTATCGACTTCGGAACCGATCCCGCGACCTGCGAAACACTGGTTGCCGCTGTCCGGGCCGCGACTCCTCACCCGATCATCGCCAAGCTGACGCCGAACGTGACCAGCATCGCCTCGGTCGCCAAGGCCGCCGAAGCAGGCGGAGCCGACGCTGTTTCGGCGATCAATACCGTCCAAGGGATGGCGATCGACTGGAAACGCAAGAAGCCGCTGCTCGGTAACGTGATCGGCGGGCTTTCCGGCCCCGCGATCAAGCCAATTGCCCTGCGATGCGTGTTCCAGATTGCCAAAGCGACGAAGGTTCCGATCATCGGTATCGGTGGCATCAGCAGTGTCGACGACGTGATGGAATTCCTGGTGGCCGGGGCGACGGCCGTGCAGATCGGCACCGCCAACTATTTCGATCCACCGCTCAGTGGTCGAATTGTGGGCCAATTACCCGACGCGATTACCTCGTTGGGAGTCTCCAGCGTCAAGGAAGTCGTCGGTAGCCTACAACTTCCTTCGTAAGTTCGGCCCAGGCTATCCGCCTGGGTTTTCCGCTCGGTGATGTGCCCACGCATTGAACCCTTGTCATGCCGATCTTGTCCCCGGGGTGACAGTTCGCCTAGTCGTCCGTCATAATGACTAGCTGGTTTTGACTTCTTTTGACCCCGTAAACTGACGTAGATCCATGCGTGTCCTCTCCGGAATCCAGCCGACTGGACGTCCCCACTGGGGCAACTACTTCGGTGCTATTCGCCAGTACATCGAGCTGCAAGGGAACGAGCAGTCGTTCTACTTCATCGCGAATCTGCACGCTCTGACGACCGTTCGCGATCGTGAGAAGCTGGAACAAGCCACCATCGACATGGCCCTCGACATCCTGGCCCTGGGGCTCGATCCCGATCAGGCCACGCTGTTCGTCCAGTCCGATGTGCCTGAGATCAGCGAGTTGTGCTGGATTTTGATGACTGGTACCGGCATGGGACTGCTGGAACGCTGCGTCAGCTACAAAGACAAAAAAGATCGCGGGCTGAAGGCCGACGCCGGCTTGTTCACTTACCCAGTGCTTCAAGCGGCTGACATCCTGGGCTACGACTCCGACATCGTGCCGGTTGGACAAGACCAGGTCCAGCACATCGAAGTGACACGCGACATCGCACAAAGCTTCAACCATCAGTTCGGCGAAGTCTTCGTGCTGCCGAAACCGAAGGTGCTCGATGCCTCGGCCAAAGTCCCCGGCACCGACGGCGAGAAGATGTCAAAGTCGTACGGCAACATCATCGAACTGTTCGAGCCACCCAAGCAGGCTCGCAAGAAGATCATGCGAATCGTGACCGACTCGCGTCCGATGGAAGATCCCAAAGAGCCGGAAGGGGATCACCTCTACCAGTTGTTCTCGTTGTTCGCCGAGCCAGAAGCCCTCGAAGAAATGGCGGCCCTCTATCGCAAGGGTGGTTTTGGCTATGGCCACGTGAAGAAGGCCTTGGCCGACGCTGCCGAAGCGTACTACGCCGAAGCTCACGAACGCCGCGCAGAGTTGGTTGCCAACCCGCAACGCCTGAAAGAAATCCTGGGCGATGGCGCCCAGGTCGCACGCAAGAAGGCACGCGAAGTTCTTACCCGAGCTCAAGAAGCATCGGGGATCTCGGGCTGGCACGCACGGTTGAAGTAAGCAGGCAAGCGAAGCAATGGAAATCATCGGAATCGGAACCGACATCATCGAGTGCCTGCGCATCGCCCAGATGATCGAACGCCACGGCGAGATGTTCATCAATCGTGTTTATACCCAACACGAAATCGAATACTGCAGCGAACGCAAAGCGGCGACCCAGCACTATGCTGGTCGCTGGGCAGCGAAAGAAGCAGTGCTGAAGGCGATCGGCACCGGCTGGATCAAAGGGATCACCTGGCGTGATGTCGAAGTTGCCAACCTGTTTGGTGGCAAGCCGATCATCAACCTCTCAGGCGGAGCCCTCGATTCAGCGCGACGCCGCGGAATCCAAGAGATCCAGATCAGCATCAGCCACTGCCGCACCCATGCGGTGGCCTACGCGATGGGTCTCGGCGATCCTTCGAAGGCCGAGCCGATCGACGTCTAAGCCACTCTGGCAACACATCCCCACGAACCAATTTCGGCGAAAACTCGCTTGGCGTGGGCCGATGCGCAGTTCTCGTGAATTTTATTCCCTCCCAGTTGCATGACACTGAACACCTGTATACATTGCAGGCGTTCTGGCCAGGAACTCGACTTACTGAATCATGCTTTGGATTAGGGACGATTAACGATGAGCCTTTGTCAGACGGTCTTCTGCGATTTTGAAACCGAATTGGCCAACACGCGCAAGACCTTAGAGCGGGTCCCCAACGATAAGTGGGACTGGAAGATCAACGAAAAGTCGAACACCATTGGCTGGGTCGCTGGCCACCTGGCTGAAATCCCAGGTTGGGCCGTTTCGACCTGGACGAAAGACGAACTCGACTTCAATCCTCCCGGCGGACCAGGCTATTCGCCAACAGCCGTTTCCAACTGCGATGAAGTGCTGGCCTTGTTCGACAAGAACGCTGCCGCCGCCAAAGAAGCCATCGCCGACATTCAGGAAGCAGACTTGGGCAAACCTTGGTCTTTGCTCAGCGGCGGTGAAGTATTGTTCACCATGCCGAAGATCGCCGTCATGCGAACTTTCGTCATCAATCACATCGTCCACCACCGAGCGATCCTGACCGTCTATTACCGCGTCAACGGCGTTCCGGTTCCAGCCTTGTACGGGCCATCGGGCGACGAGACCTACTAGGCGCCGCGATCGCTTTCCACGGCACACCTTCTTGCCAGTGGTCAGGCGTCCAATTGTCCTCCGTGACGCCTGACCGCTTGGCATGGTGCAATCGCTTTTCTAAAGCCGTTTCTGGAATCGCATTACGCTGCCACTGATCACCGCCAGACCACACAGCGTCAGACCAATCACCGACGGCACAAGATCTTGAAAATCGGCGGCTCGCAAGACAATCCCGCGTAAGATCTCGATGAAGTAGGTCACCGGAATCGCGAACGTGATCAAATAGATCGGCAGCGGCATCTCGCTGCGGGGGAACATGAAGCCTGAGAGCAGCACCGAGGGCAACATGATAATGAACGCGAACTGAACCGCTTCCAACTGCGTGGTGGCAACGGTCGAAACAAACAGCCCCAGCCCCAGCGAGCAGACCATGAACAGCATCGACAACGCCAGCAGCAGTCCGATGCTCCCATTCACCGGCACGCCAAACGCATAGATCATCACCGACAGCACGATCAGCAGTTCCACGAAACCGATCATCGCATACGGAATCAGCTTCCCCAGGAGCAGCCCCATTCTTCCGACCGGCGTGACGAAAAGCTGCTCGAGCGTTCCCAGCTCTCGTTCGCGCACAATGGCGAACGAAGTCAGAAACAACGTCACCAATTGCAGAATGATACCGACCAGCCCCGGCACAAAGAAGTGAGCACTATCGAGGTCTGGGTTATAGAGCAAACGCGTTCGCACCTCGATTGGCAACGCGATCGCTCCGTTTTCGTCCCGAGAAGGAGCGACCTGCAGCGTGTCGGCAAAGTTTTTCGCCCTTCCCATCGATAAGTTCAGCCCCAATAGCTGAGCCGTACTTTGCGCCGTGGTGGCGACCTGGGAATCGCTGCCATCGATCAGCACTTGAACTTCGACCTGCTCGCCTCGCAGCAGCCGATCAGAAAAGTTCGGCGGGATTCGCAGTCCGGCCCGAGCCCTCCCTGAGGTTAACGCCCGGTGGAACGATTCCTCGTCGTACACTTCCTTAAGCAGGCGAAACTTACGCGTGTTGAGGAACGACGAAATCATCTCGCGCGAGCTTTGCCTTCCATCCAGATCGAACACCACCAGCGGAATGTTTTCGATCTCGGTATCGATGGCATATCCGAAGATGATCGTCTGCATCACCGGCACGACCAGCATGAAGAACAGCGTGATCGGCTGGCGACGAATATGGAAGAACTCTTTCACCAGGACCGCCCACAGCCCCAGCATCGGATTGCCAGACTTCCGTTGCTCAGGCGACTTCTTGGTGGCGGATACTGGCTCGTCTTCCGATTTTGTCTCGGCTGTATCTACTGTTAGTTCGGCTTGAACTTCGTTCGCTCCCTCTTTCTCCGCATTCGCAGTGAGCGTCACGAAAACATCCTCCAGCGAAGGCGTGATC
The DNA here is from genome assembly GCF_039541315.1 of Bremerella cremea. Classification (GTDB taxonomy): domain Bacteria; phylum Planctomycetota; class Planctomycetia; order Pirellulales; family Pirellulaceae; genus Bremerella; species Bremerella cremea. The sequence goes on from NZ_BAABFZ010000005.1 coordinate 868,464, forward strand.
GGGCGAAGCTCGATCTGTTGATCGGTCACGCCAAGATGCTGCCGCAGCATATCAGACGAAAGAGAATCATCGATCAACACATGAAGGGTTTCGCCAAACAACGTCGCATCGCGAACCCCGTCCTGTTGCCGCAACTGCGAAAGATGCTCCGCAGCATGCGGCACACGCAGTTCAAATCGCTGCGTTCCTTCCGGAGTGATCTGCGGCAACTCTTTCAGCTCGTCCGGTTTCCCCAGGACCAGCAGCCGCGAAAGATAGAGGTATCCGACATCGGTGCAGCGTTCCGCTTCGTCCATGTAGTGGGTCGTGACGACCAGGGTGACACCGCGGCCTGAGAGCTCGAAGAGCAGGTCCCACAAGTGACGCCGGGCGACCGGATCGATGCCGGCGGTTGGTTCGTCGAGGAACAGCAAGTCTGGCTCGTGGATTAACGAACATGCGAGCGCCAGCCGCTGTTTCCATCCGCCCGAGAGCGTTCCGGCTAATTGATCGATGTAGTCATGGATCCCGGTCAGGTCGAGCACAGCCTGCTTCCGCTCTTCCAGCCGCTGCGAATCGAGCCCGTAGATTCGGCCGTAAAACTCTAGGTTCTCGCGTACCGTCAGGTCGGCATACAGACTGAAGTGCTGCGACATATAGCCGACGCGCGGCTTGATGCTTTCCGACTCGATGTACGCGTCGCGTCCCAGAACAATCGCGCCGCCATCGCTGGGAGGCAGAATCCCCAGCAGCATGCGAATGATCGTCGACTTACCGCTTCCGTTGGGACCTAGCAGTCCGAAGATCGCCCCTCGCTTGACTTGAAAGCTGACATCGCGAACTGCTACGAAGTCGCCGAAGCGACGCCACAAATGCTGAACGTCGATGACCACGTTGTGATCGCTCATGGGGCGTCCTTCAAGGGATCGAGCGAAACATCGACCGTCATGCCGGGACGTAGTCGCCCCACTTTCTCGTCCAATTCGACTTTCACCCGGAACACCAGCTTCGAGCGATCCTCCAGCGTTTGCACGTTGCTGGGAGTAAACTCGGCCTGGCGCGAGACGTAGACCACTTCGCCGATATGCTCTTCCCCAGGAATGCCATCGACCGTGACCGCCAGCTTATCGCCGACCTGGATCGCTCGCTGGTTCTGCGGCACGTAGCAGCGAACCCACAGGTTCTCTTGATCTAGGATCGACATCACCGGAGCACTGGCCCCTGCCAGGTCGCCAGGCTGAAGATCGAGGGCTTCAACGAACCCATTGACCGGGCTGGTGATGTTCAGCTCTTTTTTCTGTTCGCGGATCACCTCGACCGAAGCCTTCGCCGCGTCACGGGCCGCTTTAGCCTGAGCGATGTCTTCCGTCCGATAGCCATTTTTCGCCAGCTCCCAGGCCGCCTTCGCTTCGGCCATCTGCCCTTCGGCCTGACGAATTTCCTCCTCGCGTGTCCCTGCTTCCAGCAGCGATAACTCTTGGCCTCGCACTTCGACTTGTGACTGAGCGGACTCCAATTCTTTGGTCGCCGCGTCGAATTCCTCTCGCGAGATCGTGTTGTTTTCGTAAAGCCGATTGCGGCGTGCGAAGTTCTCTTTGGCCAGCAACAACTCGGCTGCGGCCACCTCTTTTCGCCCGCGTGCCGCTTCGATCTCTTGCGGTCGCGGCCCGGTCTTCAGCTTGTCGTAGTTGGCCTGGGCCTGATGATACTTCGCCTCGGCCTGGGCGATTTCTTCGACGCGGAAACCTGTCTTCAGCCGCTGATACTCTGCCTCACGCTGGCCCAGCGTCTCGATCGCCTCTTGCTCGCGCTGCAGCAAATCGAACGGCTCCAGTTCGACCAGCAGTTGCCCGGCCGCAACGGAATCGCCTTCTTCCACCAGGACTTGCTTGACTCGGCCGCCAACGCGCGAGCCGATCCGTATTTCGTCCGCTTCGAGAAAGCCTGAGACCACATTGGGCGGTGGGACGAACTTGCTGTAGGCGACCAATCCTCCGAGAACGAGGATTACCAATCCGACGATGAGTGCTCGATATACCATCGTTGCCCGACTTTCGCGTGGGATGCATCTCGAGGAGAATGTCGACGACCTGCCTTCATTCTATCGCTCGCCGGGCATCGATCCCACCTAGGCCAAGGAACCTTTATCGTTCAATCCGGTTCTTTCGTCCGCCGGTCACGATTATCGGTTGCCAGTCTTTGGCAGCTTCGTCGGCACTTAAGACCATGTTGTCGTGAATCTCGCATTCTTCCAGATCGGTCAGCTTCAACCCGGCGTTCTCGCAGTCGAGAACCGTGCAACCGGTCACGTGAAAACGACGACACTTTTCCAGCATCAATCCGGCATCGGCTCGCAGCGTTTCTCGGATATGCAAACCGGTGATCGTGCCACCATCGCAGTTTTTGAACAGCACGGCGTTATCGCACGTTTCGCGATCGCGATACGGTGGATTGCGTGCCAGCACATTCGCCCCCACAACCACGTTCATGCTGTCTTCCACACGGAGGTTATATTTGTAGCCGCTGCCGATCGTATTGCCGACAATTGAAACATCCCGGGCCTGGCGGATGTCGATGTTCGTTTCGACGTCGCTCAAGATGTTGTTCGCAATCGAAACCAGCCCCCAGCAAGGCTCGCCATGCGGAGTCGCGCCGATGAAGCGGACATTCGCGGAGTTCTCTCCTTCGGAGTGCTGTAGCGTACAACCGGTGATCGAAACCTCAGCGGTTCCCCAGGCCGATCCGGCACTGTCGATCAACACGTTTTGCACGTTCGCTTCGAGGTCCGATCCGCTGATATGCAGATTACGAACGCCGCCCCCTTTCGAGATCACGCCTCCTCCCTGGTTGTAGCTGATATGGGATGCGGAAATGTTGATCTGATGCAAATCGACATCGTCGAGAAAGACCCCAGCGCCGCGATTCTGGTACAAGTGGCAGTTCGCGATGATCACGTTGCGGTTGCGTTCGACCAGGTGAATCGCGTGGCGTGTGTTGCGAATCGCGACCTGAGAAATCGTGAGCTGCATCGTCTTGAGTGCTTCGATCCCATCGGCCTCTTCATGGGCGCCGACGATTTCGATCCCTTGAATGATTGGCATTCGTTGATTGAGCCAAACATTGAACTTCACGGTCTTCGGCGAAGCGGTTCCTTCGTGGGTTCCGATCAAGCGAATTGCCGGTCCTGCCCCGGCCATCACAATTCGTGCGGTGCCGTCGCCGACAATCGATGTCACACCGACTTTGTCGAGCTCGATCACTAGCGGCTTGGATATTTTGTATTCTCCCTTCGGAAGCACCATCCCCGGTCGACCTGCGTCGAGCCACTGTTGCAGCCCGACCGTGTCGTCGTGCCTTCCATCGCCCACGACGTCGAAGTCGAAGACATCTTGTTGCGCGGCTCCCTTCACCGAGTTCTGCGAGTCTGCCTTTCCAACCGAGACAATCACGATTGCGACACTTAGCAGCAACAGCAAAACGGCGAAGCTACTTCCTGTAGAACGGAATGTACGAACGATGTTGAGCATCGTGAACTCTCCAGCGACAGCGATTTCAGGGGTAGATTTGTCCTGCGTTCGCAACAGCGTCAGGACGCGTGCAATGCCAAAGTAACGCAAAACATGTCACGAGACATCATTTTTCTAGAATTTTGTCCTCCAAATAGATTTCCCGGGCGAAAGAAGATTTGCGTCCCGCCGGGCGAAGTGGCATATTGACGTCGCATCCCACCTACCTCCATCTCGGTATCCTCGACCGGAGATCTTGCCATGGCCTGGCTTCGTTGTGCCGTTTGCACGCTCTTGCTTTCGTTTATCTCGGCGTCCGATCTGTACGCAGAACTTCAAGTCGGCGCCGCCGTCGTCGACATAACGCCCGAAACCTTTCCGGTGCTGATCAACGGCAGCTTCTATCCTCGGCAAGGCGAACCGAAAGACATCCATGCCCGCGCGATCGTCGTCGACGATGGCACGACGCGGCTTGCGATGGTGGTCGCCGATAGTTGCATGCTGCCCAAGGACTTGACCGACAGCGCCAAGCAGTTGGCTGCCGCGCGTAGCCAGATCCGCCCAGACCACATGATGATTTCGGCAACGCATACTCATTCGGCACCCGCCTCGATGGGTTGCCTGGGGACTGATGCCGATCCGACGTATGTCCCGTACCTGCGTATCAAATTGGCCGAGGCCATTTTGGAAGCGGAGAAGAATCTCGCTCCTGCCAAGATCGGCTGGGGATCGGTCGATGCTAACCAGTTCACCGCCCTGCGACGTTGGATCTTGCGCCCCGGTATGGAACGCGAAGATCCGTTCGGAGAAAAGACCGTTCGGGCCAGCATGCACACGGCTCGCGACAACATGGCAAACGTCACCGGCGAGTCAGGCCCGGAAGATCCCGAGCTTTCGATGATCGCGTTCCAGAGCCTTGACGGGAGACCGATCGCGCTGCTGGCAAACTTTTCGATGCATTACTATAGCGGTGGCGGCGCGGCCGACTACTTCGGTGCTTACTGCAGCAAGCTGGAAGAAGCCCTCGACAAATCGAGCGAGGGACAGCCACCTTTCGTCGCGATCATGTCGCATGGCTGTAGCGGTGATATCTGGCGGCTCGATTATCGCACCGGAACGAACCAGACTTTCGACGGCTTTGTTGACGGCATGGTCGCCAAGACGCAGCAGGCGTTAAAAGACGTCGAGTATCAAGCCGAGGCTCCTTTAGCGATGGCGGAAACTCGCATGAAGCTGAATTACCGCGTTCCGAGCGTTGATCGCCTGAAGTGGGCCGAAGAGATCGTTGCCCAGATGGGAGATCGAGCTCCGAAGACACCTGCCGAAGTGTATGCCCGCGAGCAGATCTTTTTGCACGAAAAGAAGTCAACGGAGATCGTACTGCAAGCGATTCGCCTGGGAGAGATCGCGATCGCGACCACCCCCAACGAGACCTACGCCCTGACCGGCTTGAAGCTGAAGGCTCGCAGCCCTTCCACCAAGACGATGGTAATCGAACTGGCAAATGGCGGCGACGGCTACATCCCTCCGCCGGAGCAGCATGTGCTGGGTGGCTACAATACCTGGGCGGCCCGATCGGCAGGGCTGGAGACAACCGCCGAACCGAAGATTGCTGATGCTGACCTTACGCTTCTCGAAACAGTTACCGGCAAACCACGTCGCGAATCGTTGCCTCCAGCGAGCAAAATGGCCGAGACGATCACCAGCTTGAAGCCGGTGAGCTACTTCCCGCTGCACGACATGGAAGGTCCCACGGCGGCGAACATGATCGCGAATGCCTCGCCTGCTGAGATCGAAGATGGCGTCGTTTCTATCTGGAAGGAGCCGATGGCCCTGCCCTGGCGACGGAAGGCAACTTGAACCGTGCCGCTCACTTCGCAGGCGGGCGAATCGTTGCCGACGCCAGCGAGCTTAAGCCGAACTATACCGTCAGCCAATGGATCTGGAACGGCCTCGATCCCGGGGCCCGGCCGATCGCAGGCTGGTTTCTTTCGCACGGCGTTCACCTGGGCCTCTCCGGTCAGGGAGAGCACGCCGGGCGTCTGCTGCTGAAATCGGGTGACGACGTTGTCGCCTACGGCAAGACATCGATCGCACGCTGGGACTGGGTACACGTGGCACTCGTTCGCACCGACACTACGGTTCAAGTTTACCTCGACGGAAAGCTGGAAGTCGAAAGGCAGATTTCGGACGCCCCCGTCCCCAGTCAGCTTTTCATCGGTGGTCACGCCAACAACGAAAACAATTGGGAAGGTCGTCTGGACGAGGTAGCGATCTTTGACCGAGCATTGACGGCAGAACAAATTGCCAAGCTGGCCGACGATGGCCAGGCGGCAACTTCGACCACACAGACCACGCTCAGCGAAGAAGATCAAAACAAGGGGGGCCGCCACTGGGTCGACCAGGCAACGCCTGCCCCGCGTTCACCGGAAGAGGAAAATGCCTCGTTCCAAATCGAACCAGGCTACACGATCGAACTGGTCGCCGCCGAACCGCTGGTGATGGATCCGGTCGCGATCGCCTTCGACGCCCAAGGAACGATGTTTGTCGCCGAGTACAGCGACTACCCGATTGGCCCGCCTGAGGAAGGCGCTCCACCTCTTTCGCGAATCGTAAAACTGATCGATCAAGACGGTGATGGCAAGATGGACCAGCGGATTGTCTTCGCCGACCAGTTAAACTTCTGCCACAGTCTGATGCCGTTTCGCGGTGGAATCCTGGCATGTGCCCAGACCGAGTTGATCTTGCTAACCGACACCGATGCCGACGGGATCGCGGACCAGCGCGAGTTGCTTTTCTCGGGCTTCGTTCCGGCCCACGCCCAGATGCAGGTCGGTTGCCCACGTTGGGGCTTGGACAATCGAATCTATTTGAACTACGGCGTCGGCAAAGTCACGCAGCATGTCGACAACACAACGAAGACCATCCCGCCCAACGAGTTCTGGATCGATCCGTTGACGCTCGACTTCGGCCCCGCCAGCGGCACCGGTCAGTATGGCAACACGATCACGGCCTGGGGGGATCGACTGTTTGCGACGAATCGAAATCCGATCATCGCGACAACGATGTCGCTGGAAGAAGCCGCGCAGAATCGCTTCGCGCCGATTCGATCGATTCAATACGATGTCGCTCCGTCTGGCGGCGACTCGAAGGTCTTTCCGCTGGTCGCCATGAAAAGCAACTGGCTTTCGCACGCCGGTACGCACACCTCGGCTTGCGGCACGACGGCTTACGTGGGTGATGGACTGGGACCAGCGATGGTCGATAGCGTATTCGCCTGCGAACCGATCGGGCATCTCGTGACCCGGGCGATCGTTACCCGTGACGGATCGCGTCTGACTTCCCAGCGTGCTCAAGAGAACGCCGACTTCCTGGCAGCGACCGATACCTGGTTTCGTCCGGCAAGTCTTTCCAACGGCCCCGATGGGATGCTCTATCTGGCTGACATGTACCGTTTGTGGGTCGAGCATCCGAAGTTCCTTCCGCCTGAAATCGCGGCCCAGCTTGACTGGCGGGCCGGAGAAGATCGCGGGCGAATCTGGCGGATTGTGCCCGTGAAAACTACGGGAAGCAACTTCTACACGCCCCCTTCGACGACCAGCGATCTCGTGAAGATGCTTGGCAGCGAGAATGGCTGGCGTCGGCGAACGGCCCAGCAAATCTTAGTGGAACAGCAGCGACACGATGCCCAGCCAGATATCGAAAAGCTCTTCCAAACCAGCGACTCCCCTTTCGCCCGACTTCATGCGATCTGGACGTTGGAAGGCCTTGGCCGCTTGTCGCGGGAAATGATTCATGCGGGACTGAACGATGCTCACCCCGAAGTTCGTGCCAATGCCGTTCGCCTGGCAAAGCGTCACTGGGCAGACACCCCTGAACTTTGCCAGGCGGCGATGAAGTTGGTTGACGACACTGATCAGCAGGTTCGATTTCAACTCGCATTGGCACTCGGACAGACCGACGATCCGGGCAAAGCGAACGTGCTGGCGTCACTGCTTCCAAGCGACGGAGCGAATTCGACCTTTGCAGACGCCATCGTTGCCGCATCCGAAAAGTGCTCCGGCGAAGTTTTGTCAATTTGTTCGGCCGATCTCCCACAGCAGAGCATCCTCGCAGAGCGGCTGGCCCATGTGGTCGGTTCGCGACGTGATGAAGCAGAGATGCTATCCACACTTCAGGTCGCACTTTCGCAGAAGGCCCCGACCGGACAACTTGCCGTACTGAAAGGACTGACGACGGGCCTGGGAAATGCCAAGCAATTTCACGCGTTGCTGGTGAAGTTGCCGAAGGCCGAGCAGCAGCTTGCGACGCAACTTCTTGATCTCGCCCATGATCCAAGACAGTCACCCACGCTGCGCCGCGATGCCCTACAAGTGATTCGCCTTGCCAAGATGGCCAGCGACGACTTCTTTGCCGAGTTGTGTACTCCCCGTGAGCCTGCTTTGGTTCAACAGGAAGCAGTCGCTACGCTTGTTTCTCCACTCACGCCAGCACGGTCGCAGCTTCTGGCCGAGCTTTGGCCTGAGCTCGAACCAGGCACGCGCGACGCGGCGATCTCGCTGCTGATCAAATCGACGCCTGGGGTCGAGTTCCTGCTTACCGCACTTCGCTTGGGAACGATTTCGCGAACCTCTTTGAGCCTCGATCAGCAGTCGCAACTTCGCCAGCATCGCGATGCCGCGATACGCAAACAGGCGGAACAACTTCTCGGCCAGGCCGCCAACAGCGATCGCGCCGCGGTGCTCAAGCAATATCAGTCGGTCACAAAGACCATCGGCAGCGCGACCACCGGGAAGGCGATCTTTTTGAAGAACTGCGCCAAGTGCCACACGCCGACAGAGCCTGGTCAGCCAAGCGTCGGGCCAGACCTGGCCGATTCTCAGAACCGTCCGCGCGAAGCAATCTTGTTCGATATTCTCAATCCCAGCGGCAAAGTCGAGCCCAAGTATGCCGCCAGCCAAATTCTGACCGACAGCGGACAAAGCTACAGCGGGATTGTCATCCACCAAACGCCCCAGGCAATCGTGCTGCAATTGGCCGATGGCAAGACGCAGGAAATTACCCGAGCCGAGATCGAATTGTTCCAGACCAGCGACCGCTCGCTGATGCCCGATGGGCTGGAGAAAGAGATCTCGCTGGATCAAATGGCCGACCTGCTCGAGTTCCTTCAATCGCCACTTCCCAAGCGGTAGCGACACGAAAAACGCCTTACACGATGAAGCGTAAGGCGTTAGCGTATTTCGGGCGATCAAAGATCTTCTCAAGCGGAGGCGACAGGACTCGAACCTGCAACCGGCGTAACCGGCGACGGATTTCAAATCCGCTCCCTAACCAATTCGGCTCGCCTCCGGGCATGGGCAATCGGTGGATTACTCATCAACGTAAACGCTAACGAGCCCATGGAGTTATGTCAACGGGCCGAGTTCCGATCGCAGCGATTGCAGTGACTTGACGGCGGGCAGCGACTCGTGCGAGAGCGATATTTTTGGCGAGTCCTCCAATATTGGAACGCGACCAGACAATAACGCTATGATGAAACCGACGAATCGTTGCCCGAAAGACACTTGGATCGTACCTCCATGAATAATCTCCGGCAAAGCATCATCACGCTGCTCCTCTTCGCATCCCTCTTACTGCTATCAGACTGGCTACCTGCGGGCAGTCCGACGATTGCCTTCGCTCAAGATATTCCTGCGTCGGCGGAAGATTTTTCCGACGCGGAGCTAGAAGGGGAGCCGAAGCTCTACACATCGCCGCAAAGCATCTTGTCCGACTTTTTCGGGCGGCGTCGCGCTGGCATGGTGGTGAACGGCCTGGAAGATATCGTCGGGGTGACGGCGACCGGGTTGTCGCCGCTTTTGGTGCTCTCGATCGCGTCGCCAGTCGTCTACTTCATGACCGATCCGGCTCAGCGGGATTCGCTGATCTTTCTTTATCAGCCGTGGTTCTTCATCCCCGTGATTTTGATCACGCTGCTGATGATGTTCAAAGACACGGTGCTAACGTTTGCCAGCTATCTGAAGCTGCCGCTCGACATCCTTGGGGTGCTGTTTCACCTGCTGGGTTTTCTGGTCGGTTTCCGTTTGATCTACCACTTGCTCGATGTGAACCTCGGCGGGCAATCAGGCCCGATGGGGACTATTCTCGCATTCGGGCTTGTCGCCCTGATGTTCGCGTTCTACACGAGCGTCTGGGTGATGAGCAACGTCTTTGAAGTGTTGATCCTGATCAATCCATTTCCGCTGGTCGACACGGTGTTGCGAATCGGTCGGATCGGCGTGTTGCTGTGCATGTACCTGGCCTGTTGGATTCATCCGGCGCTGGGCGGGCTGATCGCCGTGCCGATCTTGATCCTGTCGTTGATCACGTTTGAAAGATCGTTCCGAACCACCATTCTCGGGTTCCGTTTGATTGGCGATGTCTTTTTGTTTCGCAGTGACAAGATCGACGAGAACCGAAAGAAGTTCACGACGTTCATCTCGTTGGGTGGTCCGCTCCCTTGGCTGACACTCGGATCTATTTCCCACGGAGACAATGGCTGGCAATTCAGTTACCGCTTCCTGTTGATTGGACCAAGTCGAACCATCGTATTGCCACCCGGCCCTTACGCGATTGCCCAGGGCTCGCTCTTTCCTGGTCTTCTGCGCGTGACCGAGAACGGTACCCAACTGATCCTGCGATTCCCGGCGTCCTATCGCGGACAGGAAGCAGCGTTAGCTCAGAGGTTTGGCTGCGAAGATATTCACGACTTCCGCTGGGGCACGCTCACACGCTCGATGGGCGGGTCGATTTGGCGAGGCATTTTCGGCAAGGGCAAACAGCCTACGGAAGCCACTCCGACAGCAGAGACACCGGCAGAACCCGCTAAAGAGACCTCGCTGGCAGAAGCCGTTTCGCCTGTCGAGAGTCAAGGATAATTCTGACAGTATTACGAATATAAGAATCTGCAATGAATTGGAAATGGAATCCGCAGATTCGGTCCATAGCATGCTAAGTTATAACATCGAACCATACATTCTTGTTTTTGCGCCTCAGACAATGACGAAGCTACTGGCGTGAGGACATCACTCTAAAAAACAGATCGGCAACTTCGGTTGTCGCATCAAGGCCGTCAAGAATCTGCCCCTCTTGACGGCTTTTTTCTGCGCGCATTGTGGACTTTAACGACGTTGCAAGTCGGTACGGTTCCCCGAATTCTCCCGCATCGACTTCTCCGCCCCTCTGCTCTATAGCCGATGCTTTGGTTACCGAAATGCCGCGATGAAAATCGTGGGCAGGAAGCCGTTGTGTATCTGGGGGCGGATCACAACGGTTTTTTTATGCGCCAACGGCAATGCCACCAACGATAGCAAAACGGCTTTTTGTGGCAAAGTTTGCCGATTACGGCAATTCTCTCGATTGTGCCGACTTTCTGGCCGATATCCATTCTTGCGTCACGACACCATTCCCCCCTGCCCTGCATGCCAGGGTGGTTCGTTTGATGTGAACCTGGAAACCTCGACATGATGGCACGTCACTTAATTCTTAGCTTGTTCACCGTTGCTCTGTTGGCATCTGTCGGTTGCCGTACCGTTCCGAGTTGCAACTCTTGCAACCTGGGCGGAGTCAGTTCGGCTGCCGGTTGCGGATGCAGCGATTGCGGTTCGACCTGTGGATCGTCCTGCAGTGGTGGTACGACTTGCGGCAAGAGCTGCGGTCCAAACTACGATGTCTGTTTGCCAGGCATCCCCTTCGCCGAAATGCGTCAACATTTGCGTAATAACCTGACGTGCACGGCCGGTTGCTCGGACGAAGTGTACTGGGGCGAATGGATCTCGGACCCACCGAAATGCGATCCATGCGACTGCTTTGGTAACTACGTCGGCCCTGTCGGTGGCCCATGCCGCCCTGGCCTGCTCGGTATTCGCCGCGGCGACGACTTCTGCACCAGCATGTGCGACAAGGGAACGCCTTGTAACAGCTGTGCCTGCCAGGCAAAGGCTCGCACCGTCGGTTACGAACACACGGTCCCAGGCGAATCGACGATCCTGTACGACTCGGAAGTCCCGCTGGAGTACCAGCAGCCAACGCCGGCATCCCCTTCCGACGCTACGATGATGCGAATGCAATCGAAGAGCTACCCAACCTCGGCTACTAGCCGTCAGCCACACACCCTTGGCCGCGGAAGCATGTAATCCAAAACAATAGCCAGGGGGGCTTTTAAAGAGACGCGATCACGACGGTGATTGCGTCTCTTTTTTTATGCGCAAGCTGAGAGAGCCAGCCACCGTAAAGCGATTACCGAAACGGCTTCGCGTTCGCACTTCGAGCGATCAACTAGTGAAAGACTCTAGCGATAGTAGCTCGGTCCGGTGCCGCCAAAGCGATACTCGAAGCCACCACTCACCGAGAAATTGTTCGATGAAACCGCGTCGGTTCCACCAAGTGCGAGGTTATCGAGAAGCTCGAAGCGAAGGGCGACGCGTTTGTGCAAGAAGTACTTGAGACCTAAGCCAAACGGCATCGAGACCTGCGACTGATCGCGGGCACGGCCCAGGACATCTTCATATTGAAACACGGCGGCCCCTAGACCAATGGTGGCGTAAGGTCGCCATTTGGTATCGCCCCACGGATAGAACTGCACGTTGTAATCGAGCAGCACCAACTGACTCTTTCCTGAGAAGGTGGTGTCGGTCGGATAGATTAAACGTCCCTGGGCGAAACCAAGTCGGACTTCCGTGCCCCAGTAGTGATCGAAGTCGTAGCCCAGACGAAAACCGTCGAAGAAGGCACCCGACTGTTCGACATCGCCGGGAATCAAGTTCTGAAGCATGATTGTGCCGGCGAAAGCATCGAAGTGGAACGGACGATTACGCCAGCTCATTCCTTGCAGTGGCTGCCCCCAGCCAATATGCCGCGCGGGATCATCCGGATGACCATGCACAAAATCGAAACGGTGCTGGTACTCTTTTCGATTGGTACCACCAAACCACGACTCAGACGAGCCAGGGGTTTCATAGATTCGCTTCGGTTCGACGTCGACCACCTCGGCATCGAGGATCGATTCCGAGACCCCTTCCATGATCGGTGCATTCGCCGTCGGCAGCTCTTCTTGTGCCTGGCAAATCGCCACGCACCATCCACTGGCAACAATAGCCAGGAGCATCGAGAACCGAATTGAATAACGACGGATCATCCACCTACCTCGTGGGGGCATCTGTGATAGCTGCCAAATTAGGGCAGCGGATTATCGAAATGCACCCCGGTTACGTCAATGGATCTTCTGAAGTCAAAGTTGGTGGGATTGAAACGATTTGCTAATTTATCGCTGCTGAGCGCAATCCTCTTTGCTAACCCCTTCGGAGCAGACCATGCCAACTCGTCATTTTGGGATTCTGGGCCTTCTTCTTTGCCTTCCCGCCAATCCGCTAGCAGCCGAACCGATCCCAGTCCAAGTTGGGGGGGATGGTTCTGTCGAGGAAGTCGAGCAAATTCGGAAACAGCTCGGACCAGAGTTCTCGATTGAGTCGAAAGAGTTCGAGATCGAGTTCGAGAACCGTGATCATGGGCATCGCAGCTCCTCTGCCTTCAGCCCTGGGCATCCTTCGCCCGACAAGACCACCCAGATGAACGAACGCTTGCGAGCGATGAGCCAGGCCACCCGCGACCAGGCACGGCAACTCGAGCAGATGGCTGCTGAAGCAGAAATGAAGATGCAGTACGAGTTGGCAGATCGATTGCGAGACGTGGCTCGTCGCCAGTGGGAGTCAGCTCGGTTTATGCGAGCACCACTTGAATACCCGGCTCATCCGGAACCAGGGTTTGTCCCGCCATCGTTCCCGATGCCAGCGATCCATCACGCAGAAGCAGGTCATCCAATGCCGCATCCGGCGGAACATCCCCCCCATCAGGACACACCACCTGAAATCGATTCTCATTGGAACGCTGGCCCGCCGCGACCTCATGGGTCCCAAGAACGCCCCGCAGCCATGCGCGCACCTGCTTCAACGAGGAATCCAGACCGCTAATCAGCCTCCGACGCGACCTTTCCCCCCATATCGGCAGGAACTTGACGACCTCCCTGGTCGTCAAGCATGATGAGACTGCGTGAATAGACCTAAAATTCACGCACAAAAGGCTTAACGGCGATCCGCGGCGCGTGGTACGCTAGTAATGCACTTATCTTTTTCTCTAGATCACCTTCTCCCTTCTATATTCCGCTCGGAGGATAGCGCTTTGGCTGGAACCCTGGGAAATTTTGCGGACATTCTAATTCGACGCGGACTTGTTGGTCCCGACCAGTTGCGCGAGGCCGAAACCATGGCCGATGCCCAAGGAATCTCGGTTCCTGAGGCATTGATCCGCTCCGGCTATGTTGCCTCGAACGACGTGATGCGGGCCGTTGCCGAAGAGCATGGCCTCGACTTCATCGACCTGGACGAGGTACGAATCCCGATGTCGGCCGTCGAAATGGTGCCGGAATCGGTCGCTCGTGAAAACGTCGTGATGCCGATGGCGGAAGACGATGGAGCCCTCAAGGTCATCATTTCCGATCCACTCGATCTCGGAACCATCGACAAGCTCCGATTCATTTTGAATCGAAAGATCGAGATTGCCCTCGCTCCGCGCGAAAACATCACCGAAGCGATCAACCGCTATTACGGGCAACAAGAAGGGGAATCTGCGGACTCGATGCTGCAGGAATTCACCGATACGGCGATCGACTTCACCGACACCATGGAACAAGACACCATGACGATGGCGGGGGACGAGACGATCGACGAAACCAGCGCCCCGGTGGTGCGATTGGTTCAGTTGATGATCAGCGAAGCCGTTCAGCTTCGTGCCTCCGACATTCACGTCGAGCCATTTGAAGACCGCGTTCGAATTCGCTATCGCATCGATGGTCGTTTAATTGAACGTGACAGCCCCCCCAGACGTATGCTGGGTGCGATCCTTTCTCGCCTGAAGATCCTGGGGGCCATCGACATTGCCGAGCGACGTCGCTGCCAGGACGGTCGTATCAAGGCAGACGTCGGCACTAAGACGATCGACCTTCGCGTGAGCGTGATCCCGACCAATCATGGTCAGTCGATCGTGATGCGTATTCTGGATAAAGACAGCATCAAGGTGGGTATTCGCCAGCTGGGTCTGTCAGATGGCAACTTCATCAAGTTCAACAACCTGATTAAGCGCCCCAACGGCATTATCCTTGTGACCGGTCCAACCGGTTCGGGGAAGACCACCACGCTGTACGCCGCTCTCAACGAACTGAACCGCCCCGACACCAAGATCATCACGGCGGAAGACCCGGTTGAATACTACCTGCCGGGGATCAATCAGACCCAAACGCGGCACAGCATCGGGCTCGATTTTGCCAAGATTATCAAGGCAATGCTTCGCCAGGCCCCGAACATCATTCTCGTGGGTGAAATGCGCGATAGTGAAACAGCATCCATGGGGATCCAGGCCTCACTCACTGGACACTTGGTTTTCAGTACACTACATACGAACGATGCGCCCGGTGCTATTACACGTTTGATCGACATGGGTGTTCCCTCTTATCTCGTTTCCAGTACAATTATCGGGGTGCTAGCCCAGCGTCTGGTTCGAGTGATTTGCGAGAAGTGCAAGGCTCCGTTCAAGCCAAGCAAAGAGACTTTACAGGCCGCTGGGATCACCCCAGAGATGGCCGAGAACGCGACCTTCATGAAGGGACGTGGATGTGGCAACTGCCAGCGTAGTGGCTATAAGGGCCGCATGGGTATCTTTGAGTTAATGCAGATGAATTCACGACTTAGAGAGCTGGCGTTCCAAGGAGCATCGACCCAGGACATCCGCAAAGCGGCGGTCGCTGGCGGCATGGAAACCTTGTTCGACGACGGCGTCCGCAAGGCCATGATGGGCAAGACCAGCCTGGAAGAAGTCTTCCGCGTGGCGAAGATCGTCGAGAAGTAATTTCTCGGCCGTTATCACCTCATTGGCGGAAGATATTAGAGAACAAGCGTTTACGAGCTATCCCGCCGTAAACGCTGAAATTAAGCCGACTTATTTGAGTCTTCGGCGGCAGATAGCAACAATTCTGCCATACGGGACAGCTTTTCCATCGCTTTTCAACATTTATTCATCAGCAGTTCAAGTTCCAGTCGGCAAACTGGAGTCTTTGGCACGAACCAGGTCGGTCGAAGTCAAAGCCTTGTCCTCCAGACGACTGCGACGATTAGAGGCTGGATGCTCTTCGAGGGTCGGGCGTAAGCGCAAGGATGCCCCCTGAACGAGGACCGTCCAATTCGTCACAAAGGGAACATATGGCCACCATTCTGATCGACAAGTTGCTGCAAGCTGCCATCAAGCAAGGCGCGAGCGATATCCATATAACCGTGGGACAGCCCCCGGTGTTCCGCTTGCATGGCCGAATGCGTCAACTTGATACCAAGTCGCTCGAACCGGAAGACACCGTTTCGCTGATGAAGAGTATCACGCCAGAACGTTGCCAGCGGGAATTGCAGGAAACGGGTGGTTCCGACTTTGGTTTCGCGTTCTCGGACCTGGCTCGCTTCCGTGTGTCGGTGTTCCGCCAACGCGGTAATATCTCGATGGTGCTTCGTCAGATTCCTAACGACATGCTCACCCCCGATCAGCTGGGGCTGCCGGCGAAGGTGCTCGAGTTGTGTCACCGTCCGCGTGGCTTGTTCCTGGTGACCGGGCCAACCGGTTCGGGGAAAAGTACGACACTCGCCAGTGTGATTAATCACCTGAACGAGACCATCGACCACCATATCATCACGATCGAAGACCCGATCGAATTTTATCACTACCACAAGAAGTCGACGGTCAACCAACGTGAAATTGGCGTCGATGTCCCCAGCTTCTCGGAAGCCATTCGTCGCGCACTTCGTCAGGACCCCGACGTGATCCTGGTGGGTGAAATGCGAGACTTGGAAACAATTGAGGCAGCTATTTCCGCGGCGGAAACGGGGCACGTGGTGTTTGGCACCTTGCATACCAACAGTGCGGCGAGCACTGTCGACCGTATCATCGACGTGTTCCCGAGTGGTCAGCAGGACCAGATTCGTACTCAGCTTGGTTCCGCCTTGCTCGGCGTGTTGGCCCAAACGCTCTGCCCGAAAATTGGGGGTGGTCGTGTGGCTGCTTACGAGCTGCTGAACGTGACCTCAGGTATTTCCAACCTGATTCGCGAAAACAAAACATTCCGTATTCCATCGATGATTCAGACCGGCTCGAAGCACGGGATGATCTTGATGGACGACTCCCTGTTCAATCACTGGCGAGCCGAACGCATCACCATGGAAGATGCACTTGCCAAAGCCCAGAACCCGAACGACCTGGCAAAGCGTATTGCCGACGCCCGACGCGGCCAGATCGAAGAGCGTCCTGACGTCGCCTAGTCGACTTCCGGACGACAACACCTTTTCCCTGATTCCTTCCTGACGGACAACGAGACGACTTCATGGCAGTTCGCCGACTTGGACAGATTCTGGTCGACCTTGGCTTCATCAGCGACGAGCAGTTGGACCTGTTGCTGGAAGAACAAGAAGCTCAGGCGGAACACCAGCCGCTCGGCAAGATCGCCGAGGATATGAACCTGATCACCGACGATCAGCTGGCTCAGGCTTTGGCCGAACAGCTGCACATGCAGGTGATCAGTCTGGACGACGTTTCGATTGCTCCGGACCTGCTGCGTCGCATCACCGAACCGATGGCGCAGTTGTATAAGGTGATTCCAGTCTCCTACGAAGAAGACATGAATCGCCTGACCATCGCGACCTGCGAACCACAAAACTTGTCGACCCAGGACGAACTTCGTCAGTTTTTGGGTTACGACATCAAGATGGTCGTCGCGACCGAGCGGGACATTCAAAAGACGCTCGATCGATACTACTCGGAAGACTCCGAGAGCTTCGAAGGTCTCGTCCGTGACCTGGAAGGTGACAACGACCTCGCCAAGGCAGCCGCTGCCCTGGAAGGGGACGGCCCGATCGATATTACCGACGCCGAGGCCCTCGCCGATAGTGCCCCTGTTCGCAAGCTGCTGAACATGGTGCTGCTGATGGCGATTAAGGACCACGCGAGCGATATTCACTTCGAGCCATTCGAAGAAGAGTTCCGCATCCGTATCAAGGCGGACGGCGTGCTCTTTGAAATGGTTCCTCCGCCACGCCACCTGGCGTTCGCGATTACGACTCGTATCAAGGTGATGGCGAACCTCGACATCGCCGAGCGTCGTTTGCCGCAGGACGGTCGTATTGAATTGACAGTGGGTGGTCACCCGGTCGACTTGCGCGTGAGCGTGTTGCCGACGATGTTCGGTGAAAGCGTCGTGATGCGACTTCTCGACCGCAGCGTGGTCTCGCTGAACATCGAGAAGGTCGGCATGGGGGAAGACACTCTCAAAGAGTTCCGCCAGGTGATGCACAAGCCGAACGGTATCGTCCTGGTGACCGGGCCGACCGGTTCCGGCAAGACGACGACCCTTTACTCGGCCCTCAGCGAACTGAACGTGATCACTGAAAAGCTGATCACCACCGAAGACCCGGTCGAATACGACATCGACGGCATCATCCAGATTCCGATCGATCCCGACCTGGGCAATACGTTTGCAAACTGTCTGCGGGCCATCCTCCGACAAGACCCCGACGTGATCCTGGTGGGTGAAATTCGAGACCTGGAAACGGGCGAGATCGCGATTCAAGCGTCGCTCACCGGTCACTTGGTGTTCAGCACGCTGCACACCAACGACGCGCCTTCCACCATCACGCGTTTGAAGGACATGGGCATCCCGACGTTTATGATCACCGCGACGGTCGAAGCCATTTTGGCTCAGCGTCTGGTGCGTCGCGTTTGCAGCCAATGTCGCCAGGAACACGAACCATCCAAAGACGCGATCTTCCTTCTGAGCATGAAGGAAGAAGAGCTCGCCGGCCGTAAGTTCTTTAAAGGAACCGGCTGCGAGACCTGCAACGGTACCGGCTACAAAGGCCGTATCGGCATTTTTGAATTGATGATCATGAACGACAACCTGCGTGAAATGATCATGCGAAACACCTCGACCGACGAACTGCGGGACGAAGCCAAGAAGTATGGCATGACTCCTCTTCGCGATGCCGGCCTGGCGTTGGCGTTCGACGGCCTGACAACCCTGGACGAAGTTCTTCGCGAAACGGTTGTCGACTAAACCTTATCCTTTGCTGGCCAGCAAACACCGATCACCTATTTCGACCCACTTACGTAAGAGCCCGACGTAGCCATGCCAACCTATCAATTTGAAGCGATGGACGCTCAAGGTCAGGAGATCCGCGACGTCATCGAGGCCCCAACCGAAGACGATGCCCAGGCTACTATCCGGCAGATGGGCTACTTCGTAACGCGTATCAACGAGAAGAAGTCTCGTGAAAAGACGGGTGCGAAGGGGAAAGGGAAACAACGCGGGTTGGCCATCGGTGGCGTCAGCCATCGACAGTTGACCACCTTCACGCGTCAGTTGGCCATTCTGCAAAATGCCGGTCTGCCGATTCTTCGAAGCCTGAAGATTTTGGAACAACAAGCCAAGCCGGGCCGTTTGAAGAACAGCCTGATGGATGTTTGCGAAGACATCGAATCGGGTGCCGGCCTTTCCGAAGCGATGGGCAAATGTCCGAAGTGCTTCAATCGACTGTACGTGAACATGATCCGTGCTGGTGAAGCGGGCGGTGCGTTGGAAGTCATTCTTCTGCGTTTGGCCGACTTCATGGAACGTGACGCCGACCTGCGACGCAAGGTCCAGGGTGCCATGATCTATCCGTGCGTGGTGATCACGGTGGCGGTCGGTATTTTGACGTTCATCATGATCAAGATCGTGCCGACGTTCCGCCAGATCTTCGAGGACTTCGAGCTCGACTTGCCCGCCATGACCGAGCTGCTGATTACCATCAGTAACGCTGTGGTCAACTACTGGTACTGCATCCCACTGATTCCGGTGGCGGTGTTCCTCTTCGTCAAGCTCTTAAGAAAATTCAAACATGGCCGCATGGGCTGGGACTTGTTCTTCTTGAACATTCCAATCTTCGGCGGCCTGGTCGAAAAGAACGTGTTGGCACGAACCACGCGTACTTTGGGCACGCTTATCTCGTCTGGGGTTCCCATTTTGGAATGCCTCAACATCGCTCGCGATACCAGCGGCAACGCCATGTTCGAGCGGATGTACAACAACGTGTCGGAATCGGTGAAAGAAGGTGAATCGATCTTCAAGCCGATGGAAGAGAATTGCAGGGCTCCCTTCCACCCCGTCGCCTTGTTCTTGTGGGTTGTCTTTCCGGTGGCTCCCTTTGTTTCATTCTTCTTTATCCCGGCGATGCAGCAGTTTGCCTGGCAAGCGGTCGGCGTGGCTGGTGCCATCGGGGCAGGCTGGTACTTCCTGACGCTCAAGCGGCGAACGGTCGAACTGTTCGTGACGAACATGATCGACGTGGGGGAAGAAACGGGTGAACTCGACACCATGTTGTACAAGGTGGCCGACACCTACGACGAAGACGTCAAGGTGCTTACCGAGTCGCTCACCAAGATTATGGAACCGCTGTTGATCGTGTTCCTCGGCCTTTCGGTCGGGTTCATCGTGATCGCGTTGTTCCTGCCGCTGGTCGACCTGATTCAGAATCTGAGTTAGACGCTCGCCAGCGACAACAGACGGCGTCCCGAGTTTCAGGGGTTTCGGGACGCTTTGCCTGGGAAACCAACATCTTGAAATCAATCCACCAGACCGGCGCATCCGAGTCTGCCCAACATCCAACACAAGGACGAAGCACCGCTTCGTAACAGGAAAGGTCTACCATGACATCCCGACATCGCGCATGCCATCGTGGCTTTACCCTCGTCGAATTACTGGTGGTGATCACCATTATTGGAATTCTGGCGGGCCTGGCTTTGGTCGGTTTGCCAGGCGTGATCCGAGGCGTGCAGTCCGCAGCCATGCATGCCGAGCTCGTCCATATCGGCACCGCCATCGACGAGTTTCAGAAAGAACGTGGCTCGTATCCTCCCGACGGCAACACCGTGGTCACCGCAGGGGCCGGGGCTCGAGCCGCTGCGTTCAACAGCTTTCTGAACAAGCGATTTCCACAACGTAATGGTGGAGCAGACAATCCAAACTCCGCCGCCCAAGCTCGTACTCGCCTGATGGCACTGGGTACCAGCCAAGGCATCGTGAATCCTAGCCCAACGGCGGGGACTCCTTACCAATTGGAAGATATCGATCCTTCGGAAGCTTGGGTCTTGATGATGATGGGCTTCAGTCCGGACGTCGAACTGCCACTCACTGGCGATGGCGACCGTCAGCGTCGCTTCGAATTCGATACCACGCGACTGGTCGACGACGACGGCGATGGCTGGTGGTCTTACAAAGCCAAGTACAGCAACTCCCCAGTCGTTTACTTCAATGCCAACTCCTACGTTGACGGCGGCACCGGCAACGTTGCTTCCTACATGGATCCTTCCGGTGTCGTGCAAGGTCAGGCTCGCCCTTACGGTCGTGTGAACTCGGCAGGTGCCTTTGAATGGGTCGCCCCGAACAAGTTCCAGTTGATCATGGCTGGCATCGACGACGACTTCGGCAGCTACGGTGGCGTCACGGAGATGAAGATCTACTCGTCCGGCATCGCCGATTCCACGGCGGCTCCGACCTCGGTCGATTACACCCCGGCCGACTTCGACAACATTACCGACTTCAGCCAGGGTGCCACCCTCGACGCCGACACCGAACTGTAACAGGGAGCGAATCATGCCACGTAGGGCACGACAATTTGCGAATCGCCGGACTCGGCCCGCCTTCACCCTGGTGGAGTTGCTGGTCGTGTTGGCGGTGCTCTCGATGATGGCCAGCCTGGTATTGGTTGGCCTGGCGTCGGCTGCGGAACAAGCGAAAGCTGCCCGCACGCGAAGTCAGATCCAGCGAATCCACGAACTGCTGATGACTCGGTGGGACGACTACAAGTACCGCCGCGTTGAAGCGAACAAGACCGGCAACATCCGAACGCGGCAAGCGGCACGGCTCAACAAGATTCGTGAACTGATGCGAATCGAGATGCCAGATCGCAAGTCCGATATTTCCGATGCACCGGTTTCGCTCGAAAGCGTGCCTGGTTTGCAGTTCAGATACCAACGGTCGGTGGTTGCGCGTACAAATTCAGCAAACTACGCTGCTGCCTCAGTTGATACGGTTTGGACACCTGCGAACGAAAACGCCGAATGCTTGTACCTGATTCTGGAATCGATCCAGGATGGCGACACCAACGGCCTCGACTTCTTCAAAGAGTCGGAAATCGGTGATACCGATGGCGACGGCATGTTCGAGATCCTGGATGGCTGGGGCAACCCGATCATCTTCCTGCGGTGGCCCTTTGGTTACCCGATCATTGAACCAACCGGTGTTCGTCGCGACGCCCTTAGCAGCTTGAACGATCTTTCCGCTCCAGACCCGTTCGATCCGCTCGGAGTTCTGGGTGGCAAAACGACCGTGTCAACAACGCCTCTGGTTTACAACCATCCGATCATTTTCCCATTGATTTTCTCGGCCGGGCCCGACGGGCTGTACAACATTCGTACCTCACCCTCGGCCAGCTATCAGGCATCCACGACGACTCCGCCCAACAATCCTTACTTCGAGGACACATCGTTCTCGCCTGCGACTCGGACTGGCATGATTCTGGATGCCTCTGGGGACGAGCTCGATAACATCACCAATCACCAGCTCGTGGTGGGAGGGAATGAGTAATGCGTAGGGTTAAGTTCCAACACCGCGATCGCCGTCACGGCATGACCATCATTGAATTGTTGGTGGTGCTGGGGATCTTTGCGATCTTGCTCGGAATCGCGGCGACCGCCGTGAAGAATGGCACCAAGGGAAAGAAGCAGCGTGAAGCGGCTCGCCAGGTGAATTCGTTCATCGCCGCCGCCCAGGCCCGAGCCGTGCAACTCAACCGTCCTGTCGGCATCGAGATCCGCCGCAACGCCAACGACACCAATGACGATGGCGTGATCACCCCTGGTACCGACAGCGGTGTGAGCAACGCCGGCCTGATCATGTACCAGATCGAAACGCCGCCACCTTACGCCGGGGACAACCTCGACTCGACGGTCAACGTCAGCGTTGCCGCTGGTACGGTGACCCTGACCGATACGGCGTTGAACTTCGGTGCCGCCTCGGTGCTGATGGATGTGGGTGACTCGGTCGAAGTTCGCTTGAACTATCGCGGTCCACGTTACAACGCCACCGTGACGTCCCTCAGCCCGCTGACGCTGACGTTCGGCGTGCCTGCTTACGACAACACCGTGTTTGCAGGTGCCGTTCCGATTCAAATCTACTTCCGCCCGGTTCGCAGCAGCGTAACCCCGCTGCAATTGCCAACCGACATGTGCATCGACTTCTCTTGCAGCGGCATGGGAAGCACCGGTAACGAGTTCGCTAACTGGTCGGTTTATAACGCGCTGAACAGCGCTGCCAATCCGATCGACGGCGACGAAGCGGTCAAGTTCACCTTCAGCCCACGCGGAACGATCCATCGCGTCTATCCCGATGGCGATACCGAGATGTACCCCAACGGCAACATTCACTTGCTGGTTGGCAAGTACGAGTACGCCGTCAACGCCACCGAAGTCATGGGCACCAACGGGCTGAACGATGTAACGTCGTTCCCCACCGGTACCCCGGTGTCTTACGACGCGTACCTCACGTCGACCGACACCCCGACCAACCTGGCCGATGGTACGGCCATGTGGGTTTCGATCAACTACCGAACAGGCCAGGTCACGACGACACGTAATAAGTACATCACTGATCCATCCTCCTACGGATTCACGACCAGCGCGGGCAGCGCGGCGAGAAACGCGGAGATCCTTTCGATCACCCGGGAATTCGCCTCGAGCGTGTTGACCATCCAAGGAGAAGGAAACGAGTAAGCCAATGGACCGAATCGTGCGCAAGCATCCGACTCATCGACCAGGCCAAGCTGGGGTGACACTCATCGAAGTGATGATGTCGACCATGGTTGTCAGCCTCGGGATTCTAGGCCTGGCGGCATTGATTCCGCTCGGGACCCACCTGACCGAACGAGGCACGCGAAACGACCGTATCGCCAGCCTCGGTCCACGTGCCTTCCACCAGGCCAAGGCGATGGGCTATTTCAATCCCCAGAACTGGACCGACGCCACACCTATCGGCATCGTGTTCGGACCGGCTGGTTCGTCGATGCCTTATCGTCAGCCTTACATGCTCGACCCGATGTTCTTCGGAACCAACGGCACCGATGCGACGCGCGGCATGTTCCCATATGCCGACCGTTTCGCTCACGACAACTCAACTGGTTTACAGACTGCCTCTTACACCACGACGAAAAGAATGCGGATGCCTCGGCTGAGTGTCGAGCGTGGTGGCAGCACGGCGGCTTTGTCGTTCGCCCAAGCGAAGATCGGGTTTCAAACCGACGACGACGTCGCGGTGACTCGCCCTAGCGATGGCGACTTGCCACCTTATCAAACCTTCTTCCAGCGTGGTGCCACGCCTGCCAGTGTTAAGCGTCAGGCGGCCGGCGAGTATAGCTGGATGATCATGCTGACGCCGGAACCATTCGCTCTGGGCAATGTTAGTGCGATGACCAGTTCTTTGAACACCAGCACCGCTCAGGCCCTTCGTCCCCCCTTGAACACCGGGAGCACGGCCTTGGTCGGTATGGGTGTCTCGAACACGACTGAACAAAACGAAGTCCGTGCAACGCTGGCCAACTCGGTCACCGACGAATACACGGCCCACGTCATCATCATGAAGGAACGCCAGGGACGAATCCCGACAGCTGCGATCGCGATGCCGGCGACGACGGAAGTGGTCCGAACCAACGAACGGATCTTGCAGGTTGTCTCAGGCAGCTTTATTCCAACCGGCGGTTATTCGACCGGCGAAGTCAACTTGCAGGTCACCACGTCGTTGACGCAAGACGAAGTCGAAGACAGCTACCTCAAGTTCAGCAACGGCGACTGGATTTGCCTGGCAGGACGCATGTCGATCGGCGGGAATACCAGCTTCCCCCGCGGCGACCTGTACCAGTGGTATCGCGTCGTGATGGCCGACGACTTGCAACCCGAATCATCGTTACCAGGCTTTTCGCGGAACCTGACCATCAGTGGTCCCGACTGGCCAGGCGACTCGCCACCAACCCACGCAATCGCCGTGGAAGGCGTGGTGGGTGTTTACTCGAAGCGTGTGACTTTGGAATCACAGAATCCCTGGACTCCGTAACGCTTCCCTTTTCCTGACGAACTTTTCCAAGTTAGATCAACGAGCCCGGCCTGGCATGCCGGACATTGCATAAAGTGCTGCGGGAGACTTTGCGGGGGCAGGTCTTCTTACCAGCGAGCAAGGATTGAAGAACTATGAAACGCATCGAGAGCATCATGAATACCAGGCAGCCACGGCGAGGTGCCCTGCTGCTGGTGGTTCTCAGCATCTTGGTTCTCTTCGCTTTGGTCGGATTGACCTTTGTGGTAGCGGCCGCCACGTACAACAAAGGATCGATCGCGAACCTGCGAAAAGACCTGGCGTTGGGGGACTCTGCCTCCGAAGCGGACAACGTGCTGATGCAGCTCTTGCGCGGCCCTCGCGATGGTTCTTCCAGCCTTCTTTGGAAGCAAGACCTGCTGGCCGACATGTGGGGCAATCAGTCGGTGGGCATCTCGGGCGACACCGCCACGGTCACTATTACCCGGCCGCAATCGGGTGGCGGCACGTCGTTCGACATCAATCAGCTGTGGGAAATCAGGGTCGATCAGACCGCCATTCCTACCGACCTCTTCACGGTCGAACAGTACTACACCGGTTCGATCGTCACCTTCACCAGTGGTGAGCTTCGCGGCCAGTCGCATCGAATCCTGAGCTACCGCTTGGAATTCGACGAGTCGGGCATGACTCCCGTCTTTGATGGCGTGACGTTCATCATCGACAACGATCCGATCGTTACCCGAACTTCGCTGGTCGACATCAACGGCGATGGTGAAATCGCTCCTGGCAACGGCGACGAATTTGTCGTCAACGATCCACCATTCAACGGCACCGGCCGAGGTTTCAATCCGAACCAGACTGGTACCGCCCCCAACTACAATAAACGCACGCTGAACCTGCGTGACAGTGCAGGCGATCCGGTCGCCCTGTCGCCGAACATTCGCCTCGCCTATCCATCAGGCCGGGTTGGTGGTATCGCCGTCGATGCAGGCGGAAGTGACGAAGCTTACGATGCGGCCGACTACCAGAACATGTACCTCTCGTTCACCCTGGGCGGATCGACCGGCGTCACGAACAACATCCTTCCATCGTTCCATCGCCAAGACCTGCTCGAGTATTGGGTTAATTATCTCAACGACACCGACACCGAATTCAACGGCTTGGCCAGCGACGCCGAACGACATCAGATTTTCCGCGATCCGGACAACAAATCGTCGTTCATGTACGCTACAGCACCGACGCCGGCACTGATCGCACGCGTGAAGGCGATTCGTCGGAAAACGATCTTCCGGCCGTTGACCGACGACGACCACCATCCGAACTTCACCGGCAGCAATCCGAACTTCGACATCTTCGGTACCAACGCGACTGCTCAGTGGGACGTCGACAACGACCTGGACGGCACCGCCGACAGCATCTGGGTTGATGTAGGTTTGCCGCTGAAGACCGACCCGCAAGGTCGCCGCTACAAGCCATTGGCCGCCATCCTGGTGAAAGACATGGATGGCCTGCTGAACGTGAACGCCAACGGCTTCTACTCGCAGTTGGCATCGTTCGAGACCACCGGCGGTTTCCCACCAACGGGTACCGACAGCGCGGCTCGTACCTTGCTGCAAGCTTCCAACAGCGGTACGCCACGGCATAGCCAGTATTCGCCATCGTGGGATGCCTCGAACACGCCACTCGATATGCAGTTGGTGCTGGGAACGGGCTACGGTCCCGCCGACATCAATCTGCAGCCGTTCTTCTCGGCCATCGAATCGTACAACCTGATGAATGCCCGTTACGCTGGCCTCCCCGGCGAACCAACCGTCGACGATGCGATCAGCCGAATGGACAACATTGGCCTGGTCAATTCGTTTACGACTTCAGTTCGGAATCGGTTTGGCAATCCAGCAGACCGCTTGGGCATGGGGCGTATGTACATGGACTACTCTGGTCGTCCACGCTTCCAGCCTCAGGTCGATGGTGCCGCACTTGCGTCGCAGGCAATCCCCAGCGGTATCGGCCAGGTCCAAGACGATCCTTATGAATTCAACTTGCTGCAACCCTCGAATTTCGACGCTCCATTCTCGTACCAGGAACTGGAACGGGTCTTGCGTTACGAAGAGTACGACTCGCTTCTGGCAACCGGTAGCGAAGACCGCTTGATGCAACTGGCCAGTATGACGCTGACTGCCGCTCCCGCCAATCGCCGCTTGATCACCACGGCCAGCTTCCAGGTTCCAGCCGCCAAACGTGTCGACGTTCCTTACGATCGCCGCGCGGTGGGTAGCGGTGCCAGCCAAAATATGATGTTCAACGGCCGCGCCGCGACCGAGCGCCGCCCTGCCCCGACCCTGGTGTCGCTGCTGCAGGAACGCCTGCGAGAAGAAAACGGCTGGGACCCAACCGATCCGGCTGAGCAAATTCTGCTGAAAGAAAAGATTCACGAACTACTTCCACCTGAAGTTCTGCGGGGCGAACAGTTCAACCTGAACCGTCTGCTGGAAGGTCCTGCGAATGGTATCGACGATGACTCGACATTCCAGACGGACGACATCTTTGAGTTGCAAACCAGTGCTCAGTTGATGTTCCAGCAAGGTATCACGACGTCGGGCAGTGTGAACCCAGCGACGAGTGTTGGTTTCACGAACTGGGTTAAAGGTACTGCCGGTGTCGGAGCGAACGCCCCGAATATCAACGGTGGCACGGTCAACCCGAACTATGCGATTTCGTACAGTGCCTCGCGTCAGTTGATGGCTCGTTACTTGTACGTGATGATGCTGCTGATGGTCGAAAAAGACTACATGCTGCCATCGGTCGACAACTCGCTGACCGATCCGCAGAAAGAAGAGTTGATGAAGCGGCGGATTGCCCAGTGGGCAGTCAACGTCGTCGACTATATCGATCGCGACGCCGTGTTGACACCTTTCGAGTTCGACCTGAACCCATTCACGTACGACTCGATGAATGGCGTCGTCTGGAAGGTCAATGGCGACCTGGCCGACGACGAGGGCACCCATCGCCGCGTGGTCTGGGGTGCGGAAGCTCCTGAGCTGGTGATTTCGGAGACGCTGGCCTTCCATGATCGTCGCATCAAAGACACGCTGCTGGACGACGACAAGCAGAAACAGCGCGGTCCATCGGCGATGAGCGACGACCTGACGCTCGACCAGTACCGGATTCCACAGGGCTCGCTCTTCATGGAGTTCTACAATCCGCGAAACCAGTCGTCGAACGTTGGTAACGCTGGTTTGCCGAATGAACTGTACACCAGTGGTG
Source organism: Bremerella cremea (assembly GCF_039541315.1). Classification (GTDB taxonomy): domain Bacteria; phylum Planctomycetota; class Planctomycetia; order Pirellulales; family Pirellulaceae; genus Bremerella; species Bremerella cremea. The sequence goes on from NZ_BAABFZ010000005.1 coordinate 896,454, forward strand.
GTTTGCACCTGAACAAAATGACCCCATCGGGCAACTACCCGGTTTGGCGGGTCGTGATTGCCAACCGCAAAGAAACCAGCGGTGCTCCGACTTCGCTGATCGAAGAAATGGCAACGCGGCCAGACACGGTCAACTTCCAGCCCATTCCGCCATCGCCCGGTGGCATGCCAGGCGACCTGAACACTGAATCGATCCTCGGTTCGCTGAAGATGCTGGGGCAAGCGACCGACGCGACGAACTACACCGACGAGCAATACGAAATCGATCGTATCGTCTACTTCGCGAACTACGTGGGCACGACTCCAGACCGTGAGTTCCGCTGGCGTGGGAACAATTCGACGAACTTGTTGCTCGCTCCCGATGGTTACTTCGTGGTTTGCCCGCGTCAGGACACTTTCATCGGCTCGAAGCCTGACACGGCCAACGATCCTGCCTTCAACATCGATGGAACGTACTCGTTCCATATGACGGGGGCAAACAATGGTGCCCTGCAGTTCCTGCAGAATGGTGCTTTGGCGACCACGCCAACCGCCTACCCAATCGCCGCAACGGGTCAGAAGACCAACCTGGCGATTTCGGTCACCATGGACCTGCCAACTGCCTATGGCACCGACGATCCAGACGGGCTGCCACTGGGGATCGGGTTGAATGTCTCGGAACCGCTGCGTGACGATTACTATCCGAAACCAGCCTATCCGAACCCGGCCACGATGACCGGCGATCTACAGTACTACACGGACGGTACGCAGATGACCGCTCCAGACATTCCGTTTGAATCGGATGCCGGTGCGGCCGACGCGACCTACGAAGACTACCCGCTGAACGACGCCGATGCGGCCCTGACTGCCGTCAAGCCGTTGTATCGCACCCAAACCGCTCCAGAAAAGCAGGTCACCGACGTGTTGGCTTATGCCGACGGTTACAAGACCGCCATCCTGCAGCGTTTGGCCAATCCTTGGAGCGATTACGATGCCACGTTGAATCCTTACATCAGTGTCGACTCGATGCCGATCGACCTGACCGTTTTCAATGGCGAAGACAATCCTGCGAGCAATACCACCGTGACGGCCAACCAGTTTGATCCGTCGGAAGGTGCCGACCCGAATGCCGCGACAGTTCGCTTCGGCAGCCGTGAACGTGGCAAGCGTGCGTTGACGCAAGATGAAACGGCCGTCGCGACCACCATGAACGGTCAGACTTCTGATGGGAACATGCTGGGCGTGATGGGAACCATCAGTGGTACCACGATCGCCAGCCCCGACGAAATTGCCAAGACGCTGCAGCAAACGCCTCCGATCTGGTCGACTCCGCGGGATACGACGACGTTCCCTGACGACCACTTCGCGCGGCCGCTGGTCCACACGCTGGGCTATATTAACAGCACGTATGGTGCCCCAATTAACCAGGGGATGACGGTCGGTTCTGGTACGGTGAACAACGCCTACGTCGGTTCGCCTCGTCCGGCCGAAACCCGCGCCGACAACCGGGCCGTGCCAAGCGGTACGACGGTCGATGTGATCAACAATCCGTTCTCGTGGCTCCACTGGGCAAACAGCCCGATGGTGAGTGCGTACGATCTGATGATGGTGCCTACCAGTTCGCCACAGCGATTGCTGTACGAATACTCGCTGGTTCGCAAAGACAATACGAATACTGTCGTCAATCCTTACTACGCCGCCACCGCCGCAGGTAATGGCGATAGCCTGGACGCGACGAAGGCTCCTTATGGGAACCTGTTAAACTTCTTCCATAGCAACGGCACCATCGGCATGACCGGTGCCGCCCCGGCGAACGATGCGATGACGACTCAGTTCGCTCGTATCTTCGACTTCGTCACGGTGCCATCCCGCTTCAGTGGAACGAAGAAGTGGTTCAACTACAGCCAGTTCAATCCGACCGGTGGTCTGCGAACCGATGGCGTGACGTCGAAGGTCAACGATGCTCGACTCGGCTATCTGTTCCCGTTCAACAACCGTTCCGAGTTCCGCGAACCAGGTAAGATCAACCTGAACACGATTCCAGCCCAGAGCGTTTACGAATCGATTTTCGATCCGACCTTCTGGAACAACGGCAACTTCAACTTTGCCAGTTGGACGGCGTTCCAAACAAATCGCCAGGGACATTTCTCCGGAACCGCCGGCGAGTATCCATCGCGATTCTCGAACCCTTACCGTACGCCAGGGACTTCGGAACTGATGGCGGAACTGGGATCGGCTGGCACGCCAGATACCCGGTTGCAGTTGCCACCAGTTGAAGGCTCGATCTTGCGATCGGTTGATCCGACTTCGGCTACGAAGGATCCGCTGTTCGACCTGACCTTGACGAATTCGTCGATCGACAACACGGCGGTCCGCCACTACCGGGCCAACGACAACCCAATGCTTCGTTACCAGGCCTACCAGCGTCTGGCCAACGTGGCGGGGACGCAGTCGAACGTGTTTGCGGTCTGGATCACGATTGGCTACTTCGAGGTCGAGCCTCACGATGTCGACGCCAACCATCCCGATGGTTGGGCATTGGCGGCGGAAAAGGGTAGCGACACCGGCGAAATCGAACGTCACCGTGCGTTCTACATCATTGATCGCTCGGTCCCGGTCGGGTACCTGCCCGGCGAAGACATGAACGTGGAAGACACGATCATGCTGAAACGGTTTATCGAGTAAGAACCGGCAAGTTCAGGCCGATTTGTTCCCACGGGACGTTTCGGCCTTTCATGCGACCACCCGCAGGCGACCAATCACGACGACTGGTCGCCTTTTTCATTTCGGGTAAAATCAGCCGTTTACCCAAGGCGCTTGCGTGTTGAATGTGCCTGGTATCGCGTCTTTTGCCAAATCAAGCGAGAGTTCATGGAAGCCGGAATCGTCGGCCTGCCGAATGTCGGTAAATCGACCCTATTCAACGCTTTAACTGCCGCCGGCATTGCCAGCGAAAACTACCCTTTCTGCACGATCGAGCCCAATGTGGGCATCGTTTCGGTGCCGGACCCCCGTCTGGATGTCATCCAGAGCCACATCAAAACCCAGAAGGTGATTCCGGCCATTTTGCGGCTGGTCGACATTGCTGGAATTGTCCGGGGCGCATCGGAAGGGGAAGGTCTGGGCAACAAGTTCCTGTCCCACATCCGCGAAGTCGATGCCATCATTCACGTGGTTCGCTGCTTCCAGGAACCGAACGTGGTGCATGTCGATGGTAGCGTCGATCCGATTCGCGATATCGACACCATCGATACCGAACTGATGCTGGCAGACCTTCAAACGGTCGAATCGGCCCGCGACAAGGCGGCTCGTACGGCTCGCTCAGGCGACAAAGAAGCCAAGGCCAAGGTCGAGATCCTGAACCAGTGCCACGCCCTGCTTGCCGACGGCAAGCCGCTTCGTTCGGCCGAATGGCACGATCCCGAAATGGCCAACATCGTCAAGAACTATGGCCTGCTGACCGCCAAAAGCGTGCTGTACCTGGCCAATGTCGACGAAGACAACCTGGCTGGCGAAGGTGAAATCGTCGAACGCGTCCGCGCTCGGGCTGCCGAAGAAGGTGGCGAAGTCGTGCCGGTGTGTGCCAAGATCGAGTCGGAATTGAGCGAGCTCGACGACGAAGATCGCCGCGAGATGCTGGAAAGCGTTGGCCTGGAAGAACCAGCGTTGGCCGTGGTCGCTCGGGCAACCTACAAGTTGCTCGGCCTGCAAAGCTACTTCACCGCTGGCGAGAAAGAAGTTCGTGCTTGGACGATCCCAATCGGAGCGACCGCCCCGCAAGCGGCTGGTGTGATTCACTCCGACTTTGAACGGGGATTCATCCGGGCTGAAGTCTACGCGCTTGCCGATCTGGAAGCCTTAAAGAGCGAAAAGGCAATCCGCGAAGCGGGCAAGCTCCGCGTCGAAGGCAAAGGCTACGTCATGCACGACGGCGACATTTGCCACTTCTTGTTTAACGTTTAGGCTTGGACCTGCGAAGAGCGATCGTCTGCACCTCGATGGCGTGCAGATGGTCACCGATGGCTTCCTGCTGAGCCGGAGCCAACGTCTTACCGCCGAATCGAATCTGGTAATACCAATCGATCAACTGCGTCAGTGCCGGCATCATGTCGGCGCCGACGTCACGGCTCTTACAGTCGGCAATCACCTGGTCGATGTATTCGCGAGGGGTCTCGGAATCGCGACGCTGCCAGCCTGCGTTGGACAGCATCTTCTCGGCCTTGAAGTAGAAACCAGCCCGGTGTGATTTGCTGGGGAACCAGCGATAGAACAATCGCTTGATGATCGGCCACAAACGCCGCATCAAGTTACGCATCACTTCAAACAGCACGACCACCATCAGCAAGGCGAGCATCGTGAAGATCGACGCGAAGCCGTTGAACCACTCGTCGCTGAGGTGAATCCCCATGGCGGCCAGCTTCACGCGGAAGAACTTCACCCATTCCTCGCGGCTGACCCAGCCTTCGAGCGGCTTGACCAGATTGTCGGTCAGCGGCTTATAGATGTCTTTTTCCTGGCGTTCGCTGTTCATGCCCACCACGTAGTCACGCCAGGCCAGTTCTACGTAGTCGAACCAGTCGAGAAACTTGTCGATGATGGTTCCGCTATCCTTACGATTGGGCGAAGGACGGGAGGCAGGAGTCGGATCGAGTCGCATCCAGGCACCCTGAGGATAGTCAGCGCGATCGACACCGAGCGGCAATTGATCGGGCGGCATAAAGCACTCGACCCAAGCGTGAGCGTGCTTTTGCTTCACGGCGTAATAACCGCCAATCGAATTGAATTCGCCCCCCTTGTAACCAACCACGACCCGAGCAGGGATTCCTTGGCTGCGTAGCATAATCGCCAGGGCACTCGCGAAGAACTCGCAGTGGCCGGTACGGTGATTCACCACGAAGTCTTCAATCGGGTCGAGCCGCGTATTCTTCATGTGCAGCGGCACACTCAGGGAGTACGTGTAATTGCCATCCATCACGAAATGGCGTTCCAGACGCTGAGCAATCGCCAGCCGGGTGGGCTCTTCGTTGCCGTTGCCAGGAATGTCAGCGACTAGCTCATTGGCAACCTTCGTCAGCCCATGAAACAACGTGTCGGCAAACTCTTTATCGAGGGGGACCTGGGTCAGATCGTGATCGAGGTAATGGCGAAAGTCCCGATCGTTGAGCGGGTGACGGTTTTGCATCAAGTCGCCGTCGGCGCCAAACGGATTCCATGGAACCAGAAGTTCGTACTGATCTGGCTGACGAACCTGGGCCTGGGCATCGGTCGCCATCGAGACGATTCCAAGTGTCTGGTTATCGACCAGGTCGCTGGCAGTCGCCCGTGATTTGTAGGCGGGATAAATACTGAACAGCAGCACACCCTCGTTGGTGCGATCGAAATGAATCGACTGGTTCGTGGCGATCTGCTGCCGGACCAGATTCGTTTTGCTGGGCGGCGATTTGATTTCGCTGACGCGATAAGACTTCAGATTGCCAACAATCCAGGTCTTGCTGTTGGGAAAGTAGGTGCTGAGCGAAGTGCCGCGGAAGTAAGGCTCGTACTCGGTGTCGATCACCGTCTCAGTCGACAAGTCAGACAAACGGACGCGCATCACAAAGCGATCGCTTTGGAGAATGTTCCCCATGTCGTTCAACGAGATCTGGTCTTTGAAGCCAGTCTGAGCGCCGAACTCGCCATTCAAACCCTGGCCAAACTGACTTTGATCGAATCGCGGGAAGCAATAGAACAGCACAACGGTCGAAATCAGCGTGAAGACACCCAGCTTCAAAACCTGGACGAACATCTTGCTGCTGGAAAACACGGCTGCGAGATTGCCTGGCAATTGCCCGGAAAGCGAAATCGTCGGCACCGAGACCTCGGTCGAATCGTTCGTTTCAGGTTGTTTTTTTGCGAGAAACGAGAACAACGGCCGATTCTCGACGGCATCGTGAGCAGCCCGTAGTTCGGGATCGACGCGCAACGTTTCGCGATAGACAAAGAACAAACACAAGGTCGTCAGCGCGGTGAACATGTACGGGATGAGCATCAGCCCGAACGTCACCCCAAAATCGAGCGCCGCTGCCACCACCACTTGCAACAGACTTAACACGGCCAGATGCCAATAAACGCGGGTCGTCTTCGGCTGGAACAGCAGCACGACCTGCAAGTAGATCAGCAGCTTGGCGATCGCGATGAGTTTCGAGTCGTCGTTGTCCCAGAAGTCGAAGAACGAGAACACCACCGCGATCAAGGCGGCGAAGTTTGCCAGGTTTCGATTAAGTGTAATCCACCCTTTTATGTCAGTCAGATAGACCGACATAAAAGCCCCCAACGTGGCGAGAAGAGGCAACGCGGAGTTGCTACCTTGCCCGAATGCCAGAAAGAGCGAACCGAGCGCCGCCAGCAAGGCTACGCTGATTTGGAGAAGTCGTTCGACTTTCACGGTGTGTCCTCCAGAATCTTCGCCTTACTTTGCTCGGGAAGGTGGAAGTACATGGCGTCTTCACCACGACCAGCCGACACCGTTTTGATGCGGCCAAGCTCGCTACGAAGCTTGGCATCGTTCCAGACCGGCGCGAATTGGTCGGTATCGGAAAGATCGGACTTCCGCGTCGTCAACAAAATGATTCTAGCGCCTGGCCGAGACGTTCTCAAGCATTCCGCGATTGTTTCGCCAATCGGATGCTCGCTGGTCGGTACCAGAATTGCCAGATCGTGCATGGCTTGAGCGACGAATGCCTGAGACACGTTACCAACGGTCGTTTCGCAGCCTTCGCCACAGGTCACCAGTTGGAGTTGGCATCCCCCCACCACCGCTAGTTCGCGAATCGCCGTCGCGGCCATACTGATGATACGTTCGGCACGCTGCTTGTCTTCAGCGGAAGGTTCGTCCGGAATCCAGACATCGATCACCAGGACGAAGTCTTGCTGGTTTTGTTTCTCAAACTGGCGAACGACCAGTTCGCCTTGCTTGGCACTGCTTCGCCAGTGGATCCACTGCTTGGGGTCACCCGATCGCCATTCACGTAGACCGTAGAAGTCCCCTTCCAGCAGACCATGCTGCCGACGGGAAGACGCAAAGCCTGACTTTTCTTGCTGCACCAGACGACGCCAAGCAGGCAGCATCGCGCCGAGCCGCGGCATCACCACGATGGTCGAAACAACCGTGTCGGTTCGCGTGCTCCGCATCAGCCCGAGCGGGAAAGCGGTCGTAGCCGAGAGAGGACCAAGCTGGTACTTCCCTCGTTTACGAATCACCGCCTTGTACGAAATCATCGCTTCGTCTTTGTTGCCGATCTTGGCAAAGAAGACTTCCACATCTTGCGGAGGTTCCGGTTCGTAGCCTTCGACCTGAAACAGTTGGTCTTCGATCACCACCGCGTAGGTGGTGTAACGACTCGAGTTCTTCGCGGTCAGCTCAACAAAGAAGGTTTCGTCGCAGGAAAGTAGCGACGGTACTCGGCGGCTGAAATTCAAATTCCGCAGACTGCTGGTCACGACCCACAGATTAAACAGCAACGGCCCCAGCAGCATGCACGCCAGGATCATCAGCAGTTGGATACCACTACGAACGATCGCCCCGGCGAGGATAAAGATAAAGACCAGGAAGTAGTAAACTCCCTCTTGAGGAACGGAGACCCCTCGAAAACGAAACCACGAGAACATTTTCGATTCGGCCTCCGACTTATTCTTGCTTGGGCTCCACCGATGCGGAGCGGATCCCCGGTAATGGGAAACGACAGGAACGCGTCCCTTACACAGGAACCGAGATATCGTCGACGATGCGTTTGACCATCGACTCGACTGCTTCCCGCTGACCGGCGTGGAGAAAACCCTTCGGAATCACACGGTGAGCCAACACCGACACTGCCAGGTGTTTCACATCGTCTGGCGTTACATAGTCGCGACCGTCGAGCAGTGCGTGACTCTGCGAGGCGCGGAACAAGCTAAGCCCAGCTCGGGTACTTGCCCCGACCTGCAAGTCATCGCTGGTTCGGGTACCGTCGATGATGTCCAGCAGGTACTCGCTAACCGATTCGCTGACTTCAATCTTGCGAACCGAATCCTGCAGTTGCACGATCTGTTCGCAGGTGACGACCGGCGACAGCTCTTCGACTGGTTCGCCGGTGCGATGCGATTCGAGAATCGTGCGTTCAGCCGCCCGGTCGGGATAGCCCATCGAAATCCGCATGAGGAAACGGTCGAGCTGGCTTTCCGGCAGCGGATAGGTACCCTCGAACTCGAACGGATTCTGCGTGGCGATCACCATGAATGGTCGCGGCAGGTTGTGCGTTTCGCCGTCGACCGAGACCTGGCGATCGCTCATCGCTTCCAGCAAAGCACTCTGGGTTCGCGGCGACGAACGGTTGATTTCGTCCGCGATCACCACGTTCGAGAAAATCGGTCCAGGGTGATAGACGAACTCGTTGGTCTTCGAGTTGAAGATATTCGAGCCGACGATATCGCTGGGCAACAAGTCCGGCGTGAACTGAAGACGGCAGAAATGCCCTGAAAGACTACGTGCCAAGGCCTTACCTACCAGCGTCTTACCAACGCCTGGGACGTCTTCCAGCAAGATGTGTTCGCCCGCGAGTAAGGCGACAAGGCACCTCCGGACAACTTCGGGTTTCCCCACCACAACCTGATTGATATTCGATTCCAACTCGGATACGAGACTTAAGAGCTCGGCTGGCATTCAATATCCCTTAGCGCGTGCTGTTCTTCACTGATTCTTCGTCGTTGTCGACTTGCGGTGGGTCGTCCTTGCAGGTGAGCATCGTACCGACTCGAGAACGGTGTTCTCGAACTGCTTTGCCCAAATGCTGGGGTCGACCCATTATAGCGGATCGCCGTGGAAAAGTAGCGATCCAAGATCCGTTTCGTTGTTGTCGCTTGCGGAAAGATTCTCATCTGGATCCGCATAACCGGTTACAACTCTAAACCATAACAAGGGTTAGATGCACGTCTATTGTCAGACGCCAGTTAGTGGTTTCTTCCGTAGACGTGTGGCATCCGGTCAACACTGTTGTTTTTTGTCATCATCTGCACCGGTTTATACTGACACATCTACACCGCCAGTAAACCCCCTCTACTGAATGACTTACAACTCCCAGTTGGCAACCGAGAATGAATCCCGGCGGGGTGGCATTCTTGTTGCAGATCTAAGGCCCGGGCAACCGTGCACGCCGAACCTGGGAATGGCCAAACATGGCGAAAGTGATCGAAGTCAATCGAATCGAGGACCTGGGGGCCTATGCCTACCATTGGGATCGCCTTTTCCAGCAAACGCCTGACGCCACGTTCTTTCAAACTCTTCCATGGCTGCAAACTTACTGGCAATTCTTCGGATTCGGAAAGAAATTGCGGGTATTGCTGATCCAGGTTCATGGCCGGATCGAAGGTATTCTGCCGCTGGTGGAACAGCCAGAGACCACCAAAGCAGGTCGCGTGACGGTGTTGACCTATCCGCTTGATGGCTGGGGACCGTTCTTCGGCCCGATCGGCAGCGAACCGACTGCGACTCTTTATCTTGCGATGCAGTACCTGTCAGTGATTCCCAGGACTTGGGACATGCTGGATTTGCGGTGGATCGATCCTCGAGCCGATCGTGGTCGGGCCAGCAACGCGATGCGGTGCCATGGTCTGGCGTCGATGACATTGCCGTGGAATCCCACCTACGTGATCCAGCTACCAGAGACCTTCGAGCAATACCTCGCCACACGAAGTGCCAAGTTCCGGGCGACCATTCGCCGGACACTCCGTCGCATGGACGAAGAGAACGTCGTGGCGGCAAGGTACCGACCAGAACAAAAGCGAGGCGAACCAATCGTTCCAGACGAGAAGCTTTACGACGACTGCGTTGCCCTGGCGCGTGCCTCGTGGCAAGGAGGTTCAACGACTGGCACGACCATTTCCCACGACTCAACCGCCGCATACTTCCGCGATTGCTTCCTTCAGGCATCCAAGCTCGGCATGATCGACCTGACGACGCTGCGACACGAGAATCGCCTGATCGCCTTCAGCTACAACTTCCATCACCAAGGAAATGTGTTGGGCCTGCGAATGGGTTACCAGGGAGATTGCAAGCGTTTGAGTCCCGGCACCATGATGATGGCGCACCAGATTCGCGACTCGATCGAGCGTGGCGATAAGCTGCTGGATCTGGGACCAGAACACGCGGAGATCAAGGCGCGCTGGATCAATCAGACATTACCGTCGCAGCGAGTGTGCCATTATTCTTCGGCCTCGCTGCTGGCCACGATTCTGCGACTAGGCCACTGGTGGAAATATCGCACCGTCGCCGGCTAGTCGCTATTCATTCTTCTGGGGGTCGATGCCGGTATCGATCAGCATCATGTCGGCCCAGAAGTAAGGATGGTCGAGCGTCTGCAGTGCTCCGCCGTCGTTTCCTTTCAAGCGCGGCTCCAACTTGGAATCGAGCGGCATCGTTCGGACTTCGGCAATCGTTTCCTGCATGGCGGTACTCGCCGGCATCTCGCCGATGCGTTTGCCAACCCCTTCGACCACGGCAATACTCGCCGAGCCAGCCGAATGCCAGCGACTCAGCAGAACAGTTTCCGAACCGGTCGCCATCAGGCCGAGTGACGTGAGGAAGATATCCTCGCCACTCGAACTTCCCTTCAAGGCGTCTTCGGCTCCGGTATGGAAGCCTGGGAGGTAGATCACTTCTGGTCCACCCATCGGCGATCGCAGCCAGGCCGCCAGTTCGCTGCCAGCTTTACCGCGATCGGCCTGAGCAGGAGACCAGGCCCAGATATCGCCGCGGTTGGCATCTTCGCTATCGTCGATGACGACCAACTGATTCCAAACCTTGCTCAGCAAATACGAAGGAGCCGCCGTCGGTCGATCGATTCGATCAGGCGCGACAAAGACATCTTTCAGTTTGTCGAAATGCTGCTGGGTAACCTCGTCATCTTCGCCATTGAACAGTCGGCCTACAATGATCGCGGTGTTCTGCGGGCGAGGTCGTGCCCCCTTCTCAGGCACCGCCAGACTTGCCGTCGGGGCGTACCGCACGGGAATTAAGTTCACCAGCGGCACCGTATGCCCTGCCCCGAGTCCGTCGTCGGTGTGCATCGCCTCGAACGGCACATACCAGACAACGTCGTCCGGGATGACGACCAGTTCCGAGTAGTTGTTCCAGAAGCCAGGCTTCAAGCTAGGGATAAACTTCTTCAGCAGTTCGGCTGAAGTGGTTTGCCACTCGGTCTCGTTGAGATCTTTCATCTGGACTGGAGCGTCACGCTTGACCAGGCCAATCTGCTTCAGCAAGTCGCCGATCTGACCTTTGACTTCCCGCGGGTTATCGAGCGTCCAATGGACGTAGTCCTTCTTGGTGAACAGAAACGCATGCACGGCCCGCGAAGTGCTAAAGAACGACAGCACCAGTTGAGTGTCGTCCAACTTTTCACGGATTTCAGGGGTCGACTTGAGGGGCGGAAACAGGAACTGGCTCGGCGTCCGCCGCAATGCGATGGCCCCCAGAAGCAATTCGTAGTTGTCGGAAACGACCTTCAGTTTTTCGGCCAGGTCGCGCTGTTTGGCGTACGACTCTTTGTCGTCGGGCTGCAAACTAATCTGGGACAATTCTCCTTGCAGGCGTTTTGCTTCGTCCTGCATCACCTTTAGATCGGGATACTTACCCACTAGCTCTTGCCGCTGAAGTTTCGCCTTCGTGTCGAGGGCTGAGTCCGGCGACTCCAGCACCCAGCGTAGCGCCAACATTCGACCACCCAGCGGAAGCGTCGCGAAGAACCGCATTCGACGGATACGATCGGCAAGTTCCAGGGCCAACTCAGGCTGCTTACGAATCACGGCTGTGTTGAACCAATGTTCCATCGCGGCCGCGTTCGGTGTGAGCAATACCGTCAACGTCTCGAACGGCGCCGAGATCCAATCGGCGTCAGTCGGCTCGCGAAGCAGTTCGTCGTAAAGCAACTGCGTGGCACGTTCGTTCAGGGTGCCTGAAACAAAGAGCTGATTGGTCATCTCGGTCTGATAAAGCCGAGTCGAAACGGCACGGTTTCCTTTCACCGCCGTGATGAAATCACTCGTTCCCTTATTCGCGTTACCCGCCTGAAAGTTGATGAGGGCCGACAGATAGTTGTACCGAATCCCCACGCGTCCCTTCGCCATCGAACGCCGCGTCATGGCGCGACGGGCTTGTTCCAACGCGGACGAAGCGGCGGGCACATTTCCCATGTAGCTGTTGGCTTCGGCCAGGGCCAGGTTCAACTTCGCCCGCAGTGCGTCGACCTTTCGAAGTTCGTTCCAGTTCTGCATGGCCAGCAGCCCTTGAGGCATCTGGCCAGGCTCGGTGATCATGCTGATTTCCGAGAGACCATCCAGGGCGTCTTCAATCTGACCGTACTGGTTGAAAGCGGCAGCGCTATAAGTCGCTTCCAGGAAGTAGGTCTTCGCGGCAGGGTAGTTCTGCTGCTTTAATGCCAGGCGTCCCAGTTCGATCAAAGCCAACGGCGTTAGCACGTGATCGTACTGACCAGCGGTGGTCAAGCTTCGCTGCAGCGTCTGCACGGCTTCGTCGGTCTTGCCGGCCGCCGCCAGGGCCAGACCATACTGGGCATCAACCCAGGCACCCGTCCAGTGATTTGGCGGAGCAGGTCGACGCTGAAGGGCACCCAGCACCTGACCGGTCAGGCCATCGTGCGGTGCCAATGGTCCCATGATTTCCGCTCGGCGGAAGATCGCCAGCCCAATGCAACGAGCGATCTCGCCCGCTCGGACTGGGGTCACCTGCAGCGTCGAAAGAACGCCACCATTGCGGACGACCTGCTGATTCTGGGCGTCGGTGTTACCTCGATACATGGGCAGCGTATCGGGATAGTTGCCGATGATCGTATTCCGGCCGGAACTTCCCCAGGTTACATTTGCACGGCGATCGTTCGTTTCGGGGCTGACCGGACGAATGGAGTCAGGACTGATGCGCAACAACCAATTGGTATGCTGCACGAACAGTAGCAACGCGGTGTTGTAGTTCTCGAGGGCCAGCGCATTGTTGCCCATCTGGTAATGGCATTCGCCCAGCATCGTGGCGTAGCAGATTGAATCGACCCAGCGTCCATCGCTCGAAATGATGGCGGAGCTCTTGCCGGCGGAATTGAACGCTTCGCCGGCACTCTCGTAGTCTCCCTGGAAGAAGGCACCAAAACCAACGAAATAAGCGTCTGACGGCACCGTGGTGCTACGACGCTGATTGTTCTGGGCCCATGATTGCGCAGGCAGTGCAATCAGAGCGATTAGGACGAGAAATAAGATCGAGGGGGTTCGGCTGCTAGCCCAAGGCATCGGCAGGCTCCTTCGAGGAATTAGCTTCTGCGGAGGTGTTACCGCCATTCTACCCCCCACATGCAAGCGATACATGGAAAAAGCCAAAGTCATTGCCAGCATTCGGAATATGCCACGCAATTTCGTACCGTAGGGTGGTGAGCTCAGGCGAGCGCGACCAAGTGTCAAGTTAGAGCGATTAGGAGGATTTCGTCGCTCCTACCGGTTTTTCCTGTTTTTGGAGCAAAGTTTCGCCCCGGATGCGTCGATATCGAAAGTAACGAATTTACGCATTTCATGCGTTATGCATTCACGCGACCCTTACAACCCACGACAAGCGAGCCATTGGTTCAGGATGAACCCCTCGCCGACCTGGTGGAGACTTCCAAGGATGGAAACGAAACGCACCTGGATTCAGACCACGTTGTACTCCGGCCTCGGATGTATCGCCCTCTTGGCGGGAACTGGTTGCCAAGTGGACGTGGGCGGACAAACGCTGCCAAGCCCTTATTACATCTACGACGACGTCCAGTACTACTCGGAAGGTCCGGAATTCAAGCTTCAGCGTGAATCCGACGCGATGGAAGCCTACCGAGCCGAAGAAGCTGCCCGCGAAGGCAACTAAGGCGACGTCGATCACGAAATATACGATCACCGTGCTGCGAAGGAATTCTCAGCACGGTGTTTTCGTGCGCCGATTTAAACTTCTTTCCATTGCAAATAGTCGCGTGCCCGTTCCATCAAGCAGAAGGCACATACGATGTTGTCCCAGCTATGCTCTTTGCCGAGGATATTCGCGGCATTGACTTGCTCGACTTTCTGTCGCTGCTGAGAAGCGAGGCTCAGACCGATGTAGCCAGCTGCTTCATCTCCCTTACGCTGCGTCGCCAGGCGATAGTGCTTCAAGATCTTGTCGGCACTATTGAATGCGTTGTACATCCGATCGATCACTTCCATCGCTTGCCCATTCCGACCGGTCGGATAAACGGACGAATACGTCACGCCGGCCGACAATAGCACCACGCGATAGCCATGCTCGTTGGGGTCGTGCTCTGGCAGCACGCGTCCACCCAGCGTTCCGCCACCCAGCAGATGGCAGGCCCCCGTCACCACGCGAGCCCCGAGGCTAAACGCCGACAACGAAACCTGTTCGGTCGGCGGAAGGGTCATCAAGTACGATGCGAGATAAAACGCATCCGCGTCGGCTCGAACGGCATGTTCGCGAACCGTTCGCAGGGGATGCGGTTCTTCCTGGGTCGGCCACGACCAGATGACGTGGCGAACCTTCTGCTCCATCGACAAACCACGCGTCAGCTCGTGGTACATCTCCCAGCCACGGCGTTCGGCCCAATAGGTATTCATCCAATTGCCATGGACGTAGACGCTGGTCAATCCACCTGGCGATGGCATTTCGACGAAGTCATTCCACTCCATCGAAACCCAACCGTCACCGACAACATATTGCGACACTTGCAGGTTCTCGACCGACAACTGCCAGCCGCAGCCGCCAGGCGCACAGCGGGACGAGACCATGAAGACCTCGTCGCCGGGACGAGGTTCTTTGCAGTGGTAGCCGCAAGGATAGCCGTCGATCGATTCGCGGAATCCACCAGAATTGGCCCACAACGATGTGCCCGGTATCAGGAACATCGACAAGGCAAGCAGGCAAAACCGAACCCGGCAGGAAGTTAAACGATAGGCGTTCATCAAAGTTTTAGGCTTGGGGGGAGCTTTAGGGTCACGCAATCCATCGCAGTAACTTTATCACGTATTTGGCGCGCGGCGATGAAAATTTTCATCATCCATGTTGCCGGAAATTCTCATGTTTCAGTTGCACATCGTTAATTGTGGGGTAGTGTTTCGCAGCCAAACTTGTGTTTGTTTCATTTCCCCAGTCGCAACGTTCCCATGAGGAGAACCCCATGAAGCGCTTTACGCTACTTCTGTCGTGCGTGGCTTTGCTTGCCGCGACCGCCGGTTGCCGCTGCGGGGGTGACATTTTCAACTGGCGATCGAGCAACGATGGTTGCTGCGGACCTGTTGAATCGATCAGCCCTGCCGTGACCAGCTATGACCCGCCCATTTCGTACGAAGGCAGCTACGACGGCTCGTCCGTGATCGTCTCGCCTCCCGAAAATGTTTTGCCGGCACCTGCCCGCTAAACCGGACACCCAGTCCGCATCACGGGCTGGGGCGCACGTCCAATGGCCACCTTTCTGTCGAGATTTACTCGATGGAAAGGTGGCTTTTTTTACGCACCTTTCTTACTTCGGACCATCACCCCTCCCAATCCGGGTGTTTCGTATCGAGTCCGTGTAATCGGTACGACTGCCATGACGGTTGCAGTTACCCGAACCGATCTTGGGATTGCTCGACTCCGCAGATTCCCTGGCCCGAATTCGCCCCGTTCCCTGGAAGCGACTAAGATAGAGTATCAGGCGGCAGGTGAAGGAGTACTGGCCCGGACCGGCACACGGAAGACCTCACGACTCCATCGTTCTTCCCCAATTGCCCGAAGATTTCATGCTGCGATACACCTTCCCCCTTCTGCTCGTCGCCCTCAGCTTTCCGACCACGTTGTGGGCTCAATTCGACAACGTCCAACCTGACGAAGCGAAATCAGCCACCGTTCTTGGCACTTCCAAAACCGCCAAATATCAGGTCGGCGTCAAAATCCAAGCGGTCGGCGGCCCCGTCGGCGGACTGGTTGCCTCGATTCCGGTTCCCGCAGACTGGCCAGAACAATCGGTCCGTCTGGCGGACGAAGAAATCTCGCCTGAGATCGGCCGGGTCGGTTACCGCCTGGTCGAAGGCACCGTGAAAGAGATGATGATCTCGATTCCGCGCCTCAACGCCGGTCAAACCGCCGTCGCGCTGATTACCGTGGAAGTCGAACGTCGCTCCGCCTCCCCTCCTGCCGATACATCCGGCCTGAAGATCCCGAAACGGGTTCCATTGGCGATGCGACGTTACCTTGGCTCCAGCCCATTCATCGAATCGCGTCACGGCGAGATTCGTTCGCAGGCCAAAGAGATCACCAAGGACATCGAATCGGACTGGGAGAAAGTCGAAGCGATCTACGACTGGGTGCGTGACAACATCGAGTACACCACGACTCAAAACACGAATGCCGTGACCGCACTTCGCGACAAGAAAGGTGACTTCGAGGACGTCACCGGCGTCTTTATCGCCCTGTGCCGAGCCTCGGATATTCCGGCTCGTACCGTCTGGGTGCCAAGCACCAGCTATGCCGAGTTCTACCTGGAAGACGAAAACGGAGACGGCCACTGGTATCCATGCCGCGTCGCCGGAGACCGTGCTTTCGGCGAAATGCCTGACCATCCGATCATCCTGCAAAAGGGTGACAACTTCCGCGTGCCTGATAAAAAGGAGCCTCAGCGTTTCGTCAACGAAAAGCTGACTGGCAAAGCAGTGCGTGGCGGTGGCAAGCCAAAGGTCGAGTTCGTTCGCGAGGTGCTCGGTGGTTAAACAGTTCTTCGCGGCAACGTTGCTTCTGCTGGCCTGTGGTTCTTGGGCATCGGCTCAGTTTGGTGCGGTCGAAACGCCAGCCGCGTCCTCCGGGGGTGTCGGCAACTTTGAAACCGGATTCACGCTGCAAGTCCAAGGGCCTGCCTTGGGCGTGACGGCCACCTTTCCAGTACCGGCCAACTGGCAAGATCAAAAGGTAGAACTGGTTCGCCAGGAACTCCCTCCGGGGGCTTCGCTCAAGTTCCTCGACTTGGATGGAACCAGCCAGGCCCGCGTCGATATCCCTCGCATGGCCGCCGGTGACACCGCGAAGGTGATGCTCTATTTCCAGGTCGATCGCCAACCGATCGTTGCCCCGAATCGGCCTGAGTCATTAACCGCGCCGGATCAAAAGCAACTTGATCGAACCCAGCGGAAGTATCTTCTGCCCGGTCCTTTCGTCGAAAGTCGTGACAACAAGATCACGACCGTGGCTCATTCGCTGGCGAAGCCAGATGCTTCGACATGGGATCAGGCCGAAGCCTATTACGACTTCGTCCATCAAAACGTCACCTATGAAAACGGTCCAATGAAAGGCGCTGTCGCCGCTTTAGAAGAAGGCCGTGGTGACTGCGAAGAAATGACGACGCTCTTTGTCGCCTTGTGCCGTGCCGGCAACATCCCGGCCCGTACGGTTTGGGTGCCGGGACATTGCTATCCAGAGTTCCTCACGAAAACCGACGACGGCACCGACCGCTGGGTGGCGGTCGAGATGACGGGCGACTTTCCTTTTGGACAATCGCCCGAGAAGCGTCCCATCTTGCAAAAGGGGGACAACTTCCGCATCGCTGGCAGTCGCAAGCCGCAGCACTATGTGAAGCAGGAACTGGCCATTCGCGACTACAAAGGATCGGCCCCGCCGTCAGTGACCTGGCTGCCAGCTCCGGGCAAGGAACCTCCTCGAGCCGAATAAGTCAGCGTCTTACTTCTTCAGATGCTGCATGATTTCGTCACCCATCGCGCGATCAGGCTTGGTCCCTTCCAGCACGGCAATGATCTTTCCCTGCTCGTCGATGATGTACGAGTCGAAACCTTCCGGGCTATACGCTCCGGTTCGCTCCGCTTTCAGGTCCAAGGCGAATGGCATCGTTGCATCCGTCTTGTCGCGGATCTTCTTCAAACCGTCGCTGCCGGTTGCTTCTTCTCGCCAGATGACAAGCACTTCCGCGCCGGCGTCTTGAATGGCATCGTAGTGCTTCTGCAGATCGACAACTTGCTTCATGCAGAAGGGGCACCAGTTGGCGCGATTGAAACTGAGCACCAACTTCTTCCCTTTGAAGTCGCTGAGGTTGATCGTGTCGGCCCCCTCCCCTTTCAGCGAGAACTCAGGAGCTTTGTCTCCGACCTTCAGCTCTTCAGCAACAGACGTGGAAGCCATCAGGGCAACGGCGGTCAAACAGAGTTTGGTAATTGTCTTGGTAATCATAGTGGATCTCCATGCGAAAAAACGTTGGTGGCCTCGTGGTTCATTATAGAATCGCAGGCCTCGCCTCCCCCAACCGTGCTGCAGATCACACAAGAACGAAAAAAGGCAAGGTGAGCGTTCACCTTGCCTTCTTGTTCGACTTCTATCGGGTGGCGTTTAACGCACAACCTTCAGGCTGACGTCAGATTCAGCGGTCTCAGGAACCATTTGGTTGGCTGGGACGGTAGCCCCAGGCACCTGGGTGACTGGGGTGCTCAACGATTGCACGCCGCCGGCTCCCTGGTTCAGGACACTTTGGAGCAACTCTTCCAGACGCTCGCCACGTGGGTTGATTTCCACCACGGTGCCGTCAGGACCGACGAAGACCAGAAACGGCAGTGCTTCGACGCCGCAGCGTTGAGCATTCGGGTCTTTGAAACCGGTCGTATCCGGGTTGGCACTGATGACGGTTGGCCAAGGCAGTTGCTTCTGTTGGAAGAACTGGTTGCGAGCTTCGGCGGTGTCGTCGAGATTGATGCTCACGACTTCGAAGCCCTTCGCGCGGTACTTCTGATAGACCTGATTGATGTGGTCCATTTCTTCGATGCAGATCGGACACCAGGTCGCCCAGAAGTCGACCAGAACCCACTTGCCCTTGTACTGTTCCCAGTTGAAAGGCGTACCGTTCAAGTTGTTGCCTTCGACGACGAATGGCTTGGCGATCAAACCGGTTCGCTTTTCAGCGTTCTTGACCGAGATGTTGACCGACTCGACCACCTGAGGATCAGGATGGTTGCCGTAGTGTTCCAGCATGAGGTTGGCCAAACGACGAGCCAACTGCATCTTGCGATAGTCTTCCATCTGCATTTCGATGGTCGCCAGCATCTGCAGCGGTTCGAGGTCTTCCTTTTTCTTCGTCGCGATCCAGGCACGCAGCGCGGCGACCAGTTGGTCTTCCGAAGCTTCGTCACCGTTGGCGGCGGCCATCATGGTGCCCAGAATCTTGTACTGCATGATCATGTCGTCCAGTTCGGTCGCACGAGCAGCCAGCTTTTCGTCTTTGGCACCGGTGAACGAATTCTTCATCATCGTCAGGATGGTGACGGCTTCGTTGGTGTGCCCCATGCGGGCAAACACGGTGGCGGCGTTTTCAGCAACACCGAAGTGCATGATGTTAGCGTTGGGATCCTCAATGATGTAACGCGAGTCTTCCAGAACAGGCTGGAACAACGATGGCTCGCCAGCAGCGAACTGGGCCAACATCTGCTCGAACAGGAACAAACGGGCAAATCGCGAAACTTCAGGATCGTTCGATCCGGCAATGTTCTGAGCGTACTGGATACGTTCCTGGCGGATGGCGTTGGCCTGTTCCGGCAGAATCTGAATCAGCATTTCATATGCGTTGAATTTGAACTGCACGGCGTTGCGGCGTTCGTCCGAGGTTGCCCCAGGAACGGCCAGCAGCTTGTCGGAAGCAGCCAGAATGTTCGAGTAAACCTTCGTCGCGAACTGACGCAGTTCGGCAGGCGTGGCGTTGTCCGGAAACGGAACGGCGGTCAAGTTATTCATATAGGTCAGCAGTTGCACGGCGTTGCCATCTGGCACGTTGTCCAGATCCATCGCGGCAGCCAGTTCAGCGGCGGTCATCGCCGGGGTCAGGTCTTCCTGGGCTTCCGCCGCTTGACCGTTGACCTGCATCTCGGCCCCGCCCTGAGCAGGAGCCGCAGCGACCATGTTCTGCTCGGTCGAAGTGAACGTCGATCCACCCGCAGGGCTTGCTGCCGGAGCGGAAGTCGCCGGATTGGTCTGCGGCGTCGCGTTCTGCGTCGCATTGACCTGTACGGTCGGTTGGGTAGGAGCCGCGGCGGCGGTCGAATTGCCGGCGGCAGGTTGTTCGATACTCACGGCTGGCGGAGCGGTATCACCACCACCGCAACCACTCAACGTCAGCCCAGCTGCCGCTGCTACGGCAGCCGACCAGCAACTCTTGTTCAGCAACACTCGAACTCGCATGGAACACTTCCTGATAAATTTCTCGGATCCTTCCCGATTGCCCACGGAAAGTCGCGGCGGAATTCTAGAGGATTGGCGAAATCGACACAGCGCCGATTTCGCACGATTCTGCTGGCATGGACCACCTGACAGAGGGTGGCGACAAAGAGAGCGTTATTGAACGCTGGGGTCGTCGAAATTGCCGCTAAAGATAGTTCGCCCCCCATCCACGGGAAGGCTAACCCCAGTAATGAACGGACTTTCAATCAGAAACCGCACGGCATGGGCGACGTCGTCTGGTTCGCCTTGACGTTTGACCAGGGTCGCATCAATGGCTGCCTGACGCTTCGCTTCGCTCGAACCTTCTGGCAAAAGTACCTGGCCCGGCAGGACCGCATTCACGCGAATCGACGGATTTTGCTTTGCAAGGTCGATCGCCAGGCTTCGCGTCAAACTGACCAGGGCACCCTTGCTGGCGATATAGGCATTGAAGTCCGTCGCTGGCCGCTCGACCGACCAGTCGATGATATTCACAATCGCTCCGCCGGTCGTTTGATTCGCCATCCGCAGGCCGGCCCACTTGGAGCAGTGCAGGACCGAGAACGTGTTCATGCGGAACATCGCTTCAACATCCTCCACCTTCAGCGATTCGAGCGGCGTCGGATGGAAGATCGACGCCGAGTTCACCAGTACATCAATCCGGCCAAAGCACCAGTGAACCTTTTCCATCATTTCCCGAATGGCTGACTCTTCGGTCAGATCGGCCTGAAATGCCTGGGCTTCGGTCCCCTGCCCTCGCAGCTTTTGAACAAACGCGTTGGCTTCGTCCATCGAGTGATTGGCATGCACGGCAATGCGGTAGCCCGACGCCGCCAGGTGCTCGGCGATCACGCGACCAACTCGCTTTGCACTGCCAGTTACCAAAGCAACAGGAGCGATTTCGCCAAAGGTTCTTCGTCGTGCCTCGCTCATGGAGCAACCACCTTCGCTTCTGGATTGGCGGCATGAAACTTCTGGATGATGTCCCAAGCCTCGGTCGGCGAATCGGCGAACTGCACCAGTTCGAGATGCTCGTCCCGTACGACCGCTTCGTCCGCGAGAAACTGGAAATTGATTGCCTGCTTCCAGTAATCGGTCCCGTACAGAATGATCGGGATCGCCTGCATTCGATCAGTCTGGCGAAGCGTTAACGCGTCGAACAGTTCATCTAACGTGCCGAATCCGCCAGGGAACACGACCAATGCTTTGGCCCGCATCAGGAAGTGCATCTTTCGCATGGCGAAGTAATGGAACAAAAAGCAGAGCCCCGGCGTGATATACGGATTGGGGTGCTGTTCTTCTGGCAAGGTAATGTTCAAACCGATCGTTGGAGCGCCGACATCGTATGCCCCGCGATTGCCTGCCTCCATGATGCCTGGCCCGCCGCCGGTCACCACGACGTAGTCGTAGCGATCGTTGTTGTACGAGTGCTGCGAGACGAGTGTGGCGAACGCCCGAGCTTCTTCGTAATACTTCGATTTCGCCAGTTGCCGTTCGGCGCGATGAATGGCCCGGATCAGTTCGGGTCGGTCTCCTTCGGCGTCGCGTTGTTTCTTGAGGACATCGAGTTTTTCCTGAGCTTGCTCTTCCTCGACGATTTGTGTCCCGCCGAACAAAATAATCGTCGAGTTAATCTTCTTGCGTTCCAGGTACAACTGCGGCTTGGTGTATTCCAATTGCATCCGCAGACCACGCATCGCTTCGCTTTGCAGGAAGTCGGTATCCAACTCTGGCACAACGTAGCTGGGCGAGTTGATGATTTGCTCTAGATTCTCGGCGACATGTTGGGGGTTCATGGTTGCTCCTCGAGGTCAAATGCTTCGCCCATCCTGGGGATGATGGTACGAAATCCAAATCGCTGCCGCATCAGCCCCGACAACACCGAAGCACTCTCCGGTTCGCCATGGGTTAGAAACACTGCCTTCGGTTTGGGAAGCCCCGAAACCCATTGCAACAGCTCGCTTTGTCCCGCATGACCGCTCAGCCCCGAGATCGAAGCCAGGTGAGCATTCACCGGAACGTCTTTCTTATGAATCTTGACGGTGTGTTCGCCATCTTGCATCCGGCGCCCCAGCGTGCCGGCCGCCATAAAGCCGCCAGCTAGGATCGTGTTTTGTCGCCACGGCAATCGTTGGCGTAGGTGAAACAGGATGCGGCCACCCGTCATCATGCCAGATGAAGCGATGATTACCGCCGGACCTTTCACCTGGTTAAGCTTCTTCGATTCCTGGGCACTTCGCACCATGAACACATTCGGAGCGTTCAACACCGAATCAGGTCCATCGAGCCGGCCTTCCGACAAATCGAAGTCGTCTGCAAAGTCGCGGAAGATTTCGGTCGCATCGACCGCCATCGGACTGTCGAGATAAATCGGAATCTCAGGGATCCGGCCGGAGTGCATCAACACCCGCAACAGGTAAATTAACTGCTGAGCGCGACCAACCGCGAACGACGCCATCAGCACAACGCCGCCTCGTTCGATCGCTTCGTTCATCGTGACTTCCAGCATATCGAGCACGTCTCCATCCGGATGGTCTCGATTGCCGTAAGTGCTTTCGCAAATTAGAAAGTCACAGCGAGGCGGTTCGTGCGGGTCATGGTAAAGCGGAGCGTCGTACCGGCCGACATCGCCCGAGAAAAGTAGTCGCAGCGGCGGATCTTGATTACGGATCTCGACTTCAATCATGCTCGAGCCCAACAAGTGGCCGGCATCATGAAAGCGAATCCAGATCGGTCCGGCGGCGTGATGCCATTCGCTGCGAGGCTTCGCCGTTAGCTGCTTGATCGCTTTGCGGGCATCCTTCGGATCGTACAGCGGCAACGCCGGCTTATGCTTCGAAAGCCCTTTGTAGTTGAAGTACTCGGCGTCCCGTTCCTGGTTCTCGGCCGAGTCGAGCAGCAACAGTTCCGTTAGCTTCTTGGTGCCCGGCGTACAAAGAATGGGACCGTGATAGCCATCTTTGACAATCCGTGGCAGGTAGCCAGTATGATCGATGTGAGCGTGGGTCAGAACGATTCTATCGATCGAATCGGCCGTAAATGGCAACCGATCCCAATTGCGTAGGCGAAGTTCTTTCAGCCCTTGAAACAGGCCACAATCGATGAGTACCCTGGCATCGTCTGCCTCGAGCAAGTATTTCGATCCCGTGACCGTTTCCGCCGCCCCATGAAACGTCAAACGCGTCATTCGACTACCTCGTGTGCCTGAGTTGCCTGGCTTCCTGTTATCCTAATCTGAACCAACGGACATCCGTTGACAATGGGCCCTATCCCCTCCGAGAACCCCACGGCATGTTCCGCGACAAAGACTATCTGCTGACCAACGATGGCTTGATCTTTAATGTCCTCGGCGATCAGCACGACGACGGGCATGTGACCGCAGGCCTGAAATATGCCCATGGCGACAAGTGGCTCGACAGCTATGCCGATGCGGTCGCGTTCTTACAGCAATCATTCCCTGAATACGTGGATGGGCGAATACGTGTTCCCCTGAATAAGGTCGAAAAGCACCTGAAACCGCTGGAACGTACGAGACAGTTATTAAACGAGCCGACACCATCGAACCCTCGATTGGCACTCGCAATCGATCTGCTACACATCCTGGCCGATCACTGCGAGGTCCCGTCGTCCGAAGTTGGAATCACCGATTCACTGCTGTGGGGAGACGGCAACGAGAACTCCGACATCGACCTGGTGATCTATGGAAGCGAAGTGGTCACGCGGTTTCTTTCCACTTCCCATGAACTGTTTCAATTCGACGATATCAACCATATCGAACCAGAATTTGTGCAGCGACCGCCGGACATCGACGACGCAACGTTCCAAATGATGCTCGGCCGGAAAGAAAACCAAGGCTTCTATCGCGGCACCCGGTTTAGCATTCGCGGAGTCCTGACCGACCAAGAGGTTTTGTGGTGCCCCGAGCGGACCAAGCCGTTTCAACCAGAAGGTCCGCAGCAATGCGAACTGACCATCAGCGATCGCGAGGACAGTTTGCTCTACCCAGTCGGTTACGAAACCGAAGAAGGCATCTCGCTGGTCAGCTACCACATCGGATACGAAATGGGTTTGAAGCCTGGCGATCGCGTCAGGGTCAGTGGCACCCTGGAAAAAGCCAACAACATGCAGCGGCTTATCGTTGGCTCGACGGGAGGTTCGGCAGAATCGATCACGATCGTTCCAGCAAGTTAGGTTTCCGAAGTGACCTCGTTGTCGGACTCGATCCAGGAACGAAGTTCTCGGTAGTTTGTCTTGCCGGTTCCCAGCACTGGAATTGCATCGATCTGGCGAACTTCGTCCAGACGCATGATTCCCTGGAAGCCGGCCTGCTTGAGGCAATCGTTTGCTTCACGCAGCGTGATCTCTTCGGTGGTGAACAGCACGATGCAGCGGCCACCATCTTGCTCGATCCCTTCGACGGCGACCTTGGGGCCATCTTCGTCGGCCGGAAACTTCTCGGCCAATGGACCTTCCAATGCCGGCAGGCTCACCATTTCGCCGCCAATCTTCAGGAAGCGTTTCATACGACCTCGGAAGGTGATGAAGCCCTCTTCATCCTTCGAGCACAAGTCGCCGGAGTTGTACCAGCGATGCCCTTCGACTTCGAGGAATGGCTGCGGCGAGTCGTGGCGGTAGTAACCATTGAAGACCGAATCACCGCGGATCAGCAGCAGGCCTGTTTCCCCTTGTGGCAGTGGCTCGTGCGACTCGGGATGGACGACGATCGTTTCGACGCAGTTGATCGAAAGCCCGATCGTTCCAGGCTTGTTGTTCCCTGGGCGGTTGCCTGACACGACAGGGCTGCACTCGGTAATGCCGTAGCCTTCCAGCAGATCGAGTTCCGGAAGAATCTCCATGGTTCGCTGGTACAAAGCTGGCGGGCACTTTTCCGCTCCGACCAGGACCAAACGTAACGAGTTCAGTTCGCCTGGCTCACTGCTGCTGACGATGTACTGCAGGAAGGTCGGCGTGGCGAACATCAAGGTCGGTTTGTAAGCCGCGATCACGCGAGCCAGCATTCGCGAGTCGGTCGGGTCGGCATGATGCACGACACGAATCCCGGCCAGCAATGGCATCAGCGAGGTCGCCGTCAGACCAAAGCTATGGAACGGCGGCAAGAAGCCGAGCAGCGTGTCGCCGCGATGGAAGTTCATATGATCGCAGCCAGCCCGCATGTTGGCGATCAAGTTCTTGTGCGACAGCGGCACCGCCTTGGGTAAACTTTCCGAACCGGAGGTGAACAAGATCACCGCCGGATCTTCCGGGTTCGGCTGTGGCAAGCCTCGCAGGAACGACCAGGGAGCAACGTAAGTAGCCATCAGCGACATCAGCTTCTCGAAGGTCGAGATCTGATCGCGGACGTCTTCCAAATAGAACATCTCGACGCCGTCCATCTCGATACCCAAGCGATCCATGAATCGCTTCGAGGTGATCACCCGGCGCACTTCCAACTTCTCAGTCGCATGACGCAGCCCGGCGGGGCCAGTCGTCCAGTTAAGCATCACCGGCAGCTTGCCAGCCAGTTGCGTGGCCAGCAGCACCGAGTCGGCCGCCACCGAAGCCGGCAGCATGATACCGACCGCTTCCCCTTCCAGCTTGGCAATTCGCTTCGAGAGGAGCGTCGCCCCAATCAACAGCTTGCGATAGCTCAAGCAGCCAGAAAGCGTATCGGCGACTGCCGGACGGTTGGCACTCGACAACGCCCGGCGAACGAACGCTTCGGCGATCGTTTCGGCCAGGACCTCGGGATGCTCTTTGCCCTTTTTCCGCGATTGGTTCCATTCCTCTGGCACTTCCAACGGTTTCTCGTCGCTCGGAGCCTTCCCTGCCGCCAGCAAACAGAGCTCGCCCACGGTCGATGGAACCGAGTCACTCCGGAATCCGAAGTGCTGTTCTAGTTCGAGCGCCAGGTCCATCCGCTCCAAACTGTCGAGTCCCAACAGGTCGAGGGTGGTGCCAGGTTCTTTTTCCGAATCATCCAGTTTCCGATCGAGTCGATGCTCGAGGATCTCGTGCACCTCTTGAATGACTTGATCTGGAATCTGGCTAACGTCGACATCGGCATTGCTTTTCACAGCATCGTAGTCGAAGTCGCGGGCCCCGAAGCAGTAGCTGTATGGAACGAACTTGGCGTCTTCACCTCCATCGGCGTTATAGAATGCTTCCAGGTGGCGGTTGAGGGCCGTCTTGCTTTCCAGTGGCAGCGAATCGCGATCGACCGGCACGACTTCGATCGAGACCTTTCGCTTCGGCAGGAAGAAGATCGCTCCGGCCAGAATCCACATCAGCGAGGCCAACGCGTTGCGACCAAGGGTCGGCACGCCCCCCTCTTGAGCACAACCGAATCGGCTACCCCACAAGCCACGCGTCCTCACCAGGACAACATTCACGTTCTCGACGCGTTCTAACAGTTCGTAAGCGATCCGGGATCCACCGACGATTTCGTATCCTTGCCGCTGCAAGCGACCGCTGGGATAGATCAGAAAGTTTTGGCCGCTGTTTAGTTCGCCAGCGACCTGTTCAATCAACTGGGTTGTTTTGACGTGGGCATCGCGGCTGTGCGACTGGAGGTTCGGCACTTCGTACGCGTCGATGACTTTCATCAGCGGATAGAAGAGCGGGCTGCGGTAGGTATCGGTAAAGACCAGCGGCCGGAGCGACTTGCCGCAACGTAGGTGGCTCAATACGATCGGCGGGTCGACGTACGCAGGATGATTTGGCAGAACCAGCAGGGGGCCTTCCAGATCTTCCAATTTATCGAGCCCCTGCACCTCTACCTGGTAGCGGCGATGCAGCAGACATCGAAGACAAAAATACAGAAGGGATTGAATCCACTTTCCCATGGCAACAGCTACCTGTTCTCGTAGAAACTTGAATGGTGTCTACGATTTACGCGATAAAAGAACCTCGAAAGGTCAACACAATGCGAGGGGCGCACTGCATGGCCTCAATTTACGCCGAAATGGGGGGCGATTTAAAGGTCGATCCGGCAACAAACCTCCTTCGATTTCCGATACCGAGGCCGTATGATAGGAATTGGATCTATCCCCGATCCCTCTGCCGGCACTTGATGGAAACGACGAACGAGTATGCCCCTGCCTACAGATCGAATTGAACTAAACGTCATTGACTCCCATACGGGGGGTGAACCCACGCGAACGGTCATCGGTGGGGCTCCTGAACTAGTTTCGACGACATTGGCCGATCAAATCCAGGAACTCAAGACAAACTACGATTGGGTGAGGACCGCGCTAACCCACGAACCACGTGGTTTCGAGGCCATGGTCGGCGCCTTGTTGCTGCGGCCAGCCAATCCCGAAGCGGTCGCTCGGGTCGTCTACTTCAACAACGTGGGCTACCTCGGCATGTGCGGTCACGGCACCATCGGTGTCGCGGCAACTCTCTGTTACCTCGGCAAGATCTCTCCGGGTGAACATCTACTGGAAACAATCGCCGGCAACGTGGTCTTTACCCTGCATGAAGACAACCGTGTCTCATTCGTGAATGTCCCCAGTTATCGTTACCAAACGGCTATTCCGGTCGAGACCGAAAACTTTGGCACCGTGACCGGCGACATTGCCTGGGGAGGCAACTGGTTCTATTTATGTGCCGATCACGGCCTCGAGATTTCGATGGGCAATTTGGATCAGCTTGATCGCTGCTGCCGCGAGATTCGCAATTCGCTCGACCGCAATGGAATCACCGGCGAGAATGGTGGCATCATCGATCACGTCGAGCTCTTCGGACCGCCACGGCGTGACGATGCCCAGTCGATGAACTACGTCGACTGCCCAGGCGGCGAGTACGATCGCTCGCCGTGCGGTACCGGGACCAGTGCCAAGATTGCCTGCCTGGCAGCTGCTGGAAAGCTGGAGCCAGGGCAGACATGGGGGCAAGAGTCGGTCACCGGCAGCTTGTTCGAGGGTTCATACCAGTGGCAAGGCGACAAAGTCCTGCCACGGATTATTGGCGAAGCGTTCGTGACGGCCGAAACGAAAGTGGTAATCGATCCGATCGATCCATTGACGTTTGGTTTCAGCCAACAGAAGTAGACACTTCGCAGCCTCTTTCGCCTTAGGTTCCTTCCTAAGGCACACGCGCATCGGAAGGTTAACGCAATTTGAGTACGTCGACATTGATCGTTGGCGGAGGTGTCGTAGGAACGGCAGTCGCTTACTATCTGGCAAAAGCTGGTCATCAAGTCACCATCGTCGATCAAGGACGGCACGGGGGCGCGTGTTCGCATGCGAATTGCGGCTACGTCTCGCCAAGCCATATTCCGCCGATCCCACAGCCTGGTTTGATCGGCCCCACGATGCGGTCGATGCTGAGCAGCAGTTCTCCGTTTTATATCCGCCCTCGATTATCGCCAGCGTTGTTCAGCTTTCTGACGCGATTCTGGTGGAACTGCAACGCCAAGCAAATGCAGCATGCCGCCGCCGGCAAGCACGCGCTGCTGCATAGTTCGCGTCAGCTTTATCAGGAGCTGATCGAAGGAGAAGGGCTCGACTGCAACTGGGAGAAACGGGGCCTGCTGTTTGTGTTCTACGAAGAGAAGCACTTCGACGAATTTCAAAAGCTGAACGATTGGCTCGCTCGCGACTTCCAAACTCCGGCGACGCCATATGCCAATGGCGAACTTCAAAAGCTTGAGCCGGCCCTGAAGGACGAAGTGTATGGCGCCTGGCATTACCCCGAGGATGCCCACCTGCGACCAGACCGGCTGCTCAGTTCGTGGCGTAGCATTCTCGAACGCATGGGGGTGAAGATCCTCGAGCAGCACAAAGTCACGCGGTTTATCGGCGAGGGGAATCGCCTGCGAGCGGTTCAATGTGGCGACCAGGAAATCGCAGCCGATCGGTTTGTTGTCGCGACTGGCTCGTGGAGTCCGTTCTTCAATCGAGAACTTGGTTGCACGCTGCGGATCCAGCCTGGCAAAGGATACTCGATCACGATGGCTCGCCCGACCATCTGCCCGAAGATTCCGATGCTGCTGGAAGAACGGCATGTCGGCGTCACGCCGTTTGAAGATGGCTACCGCTTGGGATCGACCATGGAGTTCGGCGGGTACGATTCCAGCGTTAATAAGAAGCGACTCGCCCTGCTGAAAAGTGGAGCGTCGCAATATCTCAAAGAGCCATTTACCGACGAAACGTACGAGGAATGGTACGGCTGGCGCCCGATGACGCCGGACGACATGCCATATATCGACTTCGCTCCCAAGTTTGGCAATGTGCTGATCACCGCGGGGCACAACATGCTGGGGCTATCGATGGGGGCCGGAACCGGCAAGCTGGCCTGGCAAATGCTCGACAAACTGACTCCCCACGTCGATCCATCGCCCTATCGGCTGCGTTAGTTTGACGCGGCCTTGCGATTGAACCACAATAAATCGTCCCCTTCGATTTCCCACCTCAACCACTCCTCGTAGAAGAAGGGAATCAGCATGCGCTGTCTCGCTTTTTTGTTGTGTGCTTGCCTGCTCGCTGGGTTAACTTCGCCTGCTTCCGCTGCCGAGCGTTCGCCGAACTTCGTGTTCATTCTGGTCGATGACCTGGGTTGGACCGACCTGGGCTGCTTCGGCAGTTCGTTCTACGAAACCCCCAACGTCGACAAGCTGGCCAATAGCGGTGTTCGGTTTACCAACGCGTATGCTGCGTGCCAGGTCTGTAGCCCGACCCGAGCCAGCATTATGACCGGTCGTTACCCCACACGGACCGGCATTACCGACTACATCGGCGCCGCCCAGCCAGACAAATGGAACCGCAAGACACCGCTGCTGCCAGCTCCGTACGAAACGAAACTCGCCCTCGACGAAGTCACCATCGCCGAAGCCTTAAAGCAGAAAGGTTACGCGACCTTCTTTGCCGGCAAGTGGCACCTCGGCTCGGAAGAGTATTTTCCAGAGCACCAAGGCTTTGACGTCAACCAAGGCGGCATCGACCGAGGTGGCCCTTACGGCGGCAAAAAGTATTTCTCGCCCTATGGCAATCCACGCTTGAAAGATGGCCCCGATGGCGAGCATCTGCCTGATCGCCTGGCGACCGAAACGGTTAAGTTCATGGAGGCTCATAAGGACGAGCCATTCCTGGCATACCTTTCTTTCTATTCCGTACATACTCCGCTTATGTCGCGTGAAGACCTGAAGCAGAAGTACGAAGAGAAGAAGAAAACGCTGAAGCATGGCGAGATCTGGGGCCAAGAGGGAGCCCGCAAGGTTCGCCTCGTGCAAGAGCACGCCATTTACGCGGGCATGGTCGAAGCGATGGATCAGGCCGTCGGCAAGGTGCTCGATGGCATCGACTCCCTTGGTCTCGCCGACAACACCATCGTGATGTTCATGTCGGACAATGGTGGGCTTTCGACGTCAGAAGGCCACCCGACCAGCAATCTTCCACTGCGAGGCGGCAAAGGCTGGATCTACGAAGGTGGCATCCGCGAACCGATGATCGTTCGTTGGCCTAGCGTGACGAAAGCCGACACCGTTTCCGAGCAGTATGTCAGCAGTGTCGACTTCTTCCCAACGATTCTAGAGATGGCCGGCGTCGAACTGCCGCAGCAAGTGACGCTCGACGGAATGAGCTTTGCCCCGGTTTTGAAAGGACAAACGATCGATCGCGGAGCGATCTATTGGCACTACCCGCATTACGGTAACCAGGGAGGTTCTCCGACGGCTGCCGTACGGGAAGGTGACTGGAAGCTGATCGAGTTCTACGAGGACGGCCGCCTCGAGCTTTACAATCTGGCGAACGATCCTGGCGAGAGCAACAATCTCGCCGAGAAGAAGCCAGAACTCGCATCCAAGATGCACGCCCAACTGAAAGCATGGCGTCAGGAAACCGGGGCCAAGATGCCGACCCCGCGTGCCGCCAACTAGTCGTTCGCTTTCTTCAACTCCGACTGCCACTGGATCAGCTTTTGAAACGCGTCCAGTGGCGTCATCGTGCTGAGATCGGCGGTCCGAATTTCTTCGACCACCGGCGGTTCGCTCGGGCCAAAGAAAGTGAGCTGCAAGTCTGCTTTCGGATGGCGTTCCCGCTTCGGTCGAATTTTCGATTGGCCATCCAGGTCGAGATGCTCTTGCTCGAGCTGGGCCAGAATCTGCTTGGCCCGCTCGTTGACGTCGTTGGGAATACCGGCCAGGCGAGCCACATAAATCCCATAGCTCTTGTCGGCGGCACCACTGACGATCTTGTGCAGGAAGATGATCTTGTCGTCCCACTCTTTCACGGCGACGTTCAAGTTCATCACGTGGTCGAGCGACTGCGATAAATCGGCCAGTTCGTGATAGTGGGTCGCGAACAACGTGCGGCAGCCGATGCGGTCGTGAATATATTCCACGATCGACCATGCCAGCGAGACGCCGTCGTAGGTGCTCGTCCCACGCCCGATCTCGTCCAGAATCACCAGGCTGCGGTCGGTCGCCGTGTTCAAGATACGTGCCGTCTCGGTCATCTCAACCATGAAGGTACTTTGCCCACGCGACAATTCGTCGCTCGCTCCGACGCGGGCAAACACCCGATCGACCACGCCGATCCGAGCCTCCTTCGCCGGCACAAAGCTACCGAGCTGAGCCATGATCGCGATTAAACCGACCTGGCGGATGTAGGTACTTTTACCGGCCATGTTTGGACCGGTGATGATCGCCACGAAGTCGTCGATCTCGCCGCCCAGCATGGTGTCGTTCGGGATGAACGTACCTGCTTCCTCGGTCACGTCGAGCACCGGATGCCGGCCGTCGACAATCGCCAGTTCTTTGCCGTCGTCCATCTTCGGGCGGCAATAGTTTCGGTCGCGAGCGAGGTTCCCCAGCGAGACCAGCGCGTCAAGCTGCGCCAAAGCAATTGCCGTCAACCGGAGCCGATCGGCGGCGGCTTGCACCAGGTCGCGTAGTTCGGCAAACAAATCGTACTCGAGGGTCTTCGCTTTCTCGTCGGCGCTAAGAACCTTTTCTTCGTACTCTTTCAGCTCCGGCGTGATGTATCGCTCGGCGTTCTTCAGCGTCTGCTTCCGGTGGAAGTAGGTCGGAACTTTATCTTTGTGCGTGTTCGTGATTTCGATGTAATAGCCAAACACCTTGTTGAAGCCAACTTTCATGTTGGCGATGCCCGACTTCTTACTCTCTTCGGCCTGATAGTTGGCGATCCACTGCTTGCCGCCCGCCGCCAGACCTCGCAGTTCGTCGAGCCGTTCGTTGTAGCCATCCTGGATGTAGCCACCGTCGGCGGTGGTCAGGGGGCAATCTTCGACCAGGGCCGCAGTCAGCTTGTTGTGAACTTCAGGGCAAAGATCGATCTGAGCTTCAATCTCACCCAGCAGCTTGCTCTTGCGGGAAGTCACCTTCGCTTTGATCCGCGGCAGCTTGCCAAGTGTGCGTCCGACAAAGCTCAAGTCGCGAGGACTGGCCCGACCGGTTGTCACACGGGTCAGCAATCGCTGAAGGTCGTAAACGCCAGCCAACGCTTCGCCGAGTGCTTCGGAAAGGGGGAGGTCGTTTTTTAGCTCTTCGACTGAATCGTGCCGTTCGCAAATCTGCTGAACGTCGGCGAGTGGGCTGGCGAGCCAATCTGCCATCAAGCGGCTGCCCATCGGAGTCCGGCAGCGGTCGAGCACCGAAATGAGCGTTCCTTCGCGACGTTGATCGCGAATGGTCCGCGTCAGTTCGAGCGAACGTCGCGTCGACTCGTCGATTTCAACCGCGTTCGCATTGCGGTAGGCCACCAGCGATTGCAGGTGTTCGAGCGAACCTCGCTGCGTCTCTTGCAGATAATCGAGAATTGCCCCTGCGGCTCGAATCGCCGGTCGGTCGGTATCGTCGAAGCCGAAGCCATCGAGGCTTTTCACCTCGAAATGCTTGGTTAGCTTTTCTTCGGCCGACTTGCCTCCGAACGCCCACGCAGGGCGGCGAGTTTGCAGGAACTGACCGTTGAGATGCTTCGGCAGTTCGTCCGTACCTTCCGAAAGCAGACATTCCGAAGGAGCGATCCGCGCGAGCTCGTCGGCGAGTCGCCCAGCCGCGAAAACGCCTGCCATGAATCGCCCGGTCGAAAGTTCGATCCAGCTGATGCCGGCTTCGTTACCTTCGCAGACGACAGCGGCGAGGTAGTTACTTTCTTTCGGGCTCAGCAGCGAGTCGTCGGTCAGCGTCCCTGGCGAAAGGATGCGCGTGATCTCGCGTTTGACGATCCCCTTGGCCTGCTTCGGGTCTTCAACCTGATCGCAGATACCAACGC
The DNA here is from genome assembly GCF_039541315.1 of Bremerella cremea. Lineage (GTDB taxonomy): Bacteria > Planctomycetota > Planctomycetia > Pirellulales > Pirellulaceae > Bremerella > Bremerella cremea. The sequence goes on from NZ_BAABFZ010000005.1 coordinate 929,915, forward strand.
GGTAACCTTGCTGGATCAGCTTGGCGAGATACGAGTCCAACTGATGGTGAGGAAAGCCAGCCATTGGCGTGGCGTTTTCGCCTTTGTCGCGGCTGGTGAGGGTCATCCCCAGCACGCGGGAAGCGGTGATCGCGTCGTCGTTGAACAACTCGTAGAAGTCACCCATGCGAAACAGCAGGATCGCGTCGCCACAAGCATTTTTTGCTTCGTGGTACTGCTGCATCATTGGGGTCATCGCCATGGTTCCACCCTATCGTTTGCGGCTCAAATCGTCTCGGCCGTGGAAAGATCAATGCATCTACAGGAAGGGGGCCTTGGCAGGAACAACCTTCCACAAAATTAACATAACAGGCTTCCGCCATGCGCTGCAGGTGGGCAGTGCGACGAGATCGATCGTCGGTTTGTGAAGAATTGATAATCCTTCACCAATTTCACTCGTTTCCCTCGAACAGGAACCACGAACCACTCGTTTGGCTAATGGTGCCATCGATATTCACACGCTGCCGGGCGGCGACGTTTCAGCAGGGAAAAGCCCCACGGATTGGCGAGATTCCACCGAGAGGGAGCCGGAGAGGCGAGCAATGCCGGACGACCTGATTCGCTTCAAATGCAAGAAGTGCAAAAACACAATCAAAGCCAAGCCGAAATACGCCGGCAAGAAAATCGCTTGCCCTGGCTGCGAGGCGCCGATCCGCGTTCCTTCCCCCGAAAATGCGACCGAACAGGCCTCGGAAAAGAAGCCCAAGAAGGAACCGGGCAACTCGACGGTGATCTTACGAAACGCCCCTTCCGCAACCGAAAGCCAAAAGCGGGAAGCGACGAAGCTAGGGATTCAGTTCAACGATTCGATCACGGCTCGCGAACTTTCCGAGCTGATCGAGTGGGAAAAGAAGAACCGGGCCAAACGCATCAAACAGGCTCAGAACAAGCTCGAAGCGATGCTCGCCGAGCTGACGCCGATGGAATTCATGGAAGAGATGCTCTTGCGACGAAAGACGGGCGTGCTGATCTTGATCGATTCGGACGAGTTTGCAGGCGATGTCGACAACCTGCCCCAGTGCTCGGCCAAGATTCTTGCGACCGACGATCTGCCCCCCGGCAGCTTACCGGCGCTATTGCAGCATGCCCTGGCTCAATTGCATGCGGGCGAAGAAGTACCGCATAGGCGGCGGCAATACAATCTGGAAGACGACGACTAGCCGCAGAGCGCAAGAGTGCTCTGCGGCCTCGTGTGAATTCTGAAACTAGAAGTTGGTTAGTCTTTGGAGACCATCCGGTTGTAGAGCTCGGCCATCAGTTCGCTGACTTTGACCGCCATCTCGTACGCTTCCGCATCCAACAAAATGGCCGGGTGGCTGGAGATATGTTCACTCCAGGTCGCCTCGGACATGTAGATCCGGTCGACAGCTTCGTGATTCCCGAAACTTTCGGGACCGTACTGCTCGGTCAACTCTTCCAGCGAGACAGAGTTATCTTCGCAGGCGGCACTCAACAATTCTTCGCGTTCGTCCATGTTCGAATATCCTTACTCACACAAACAGCGCATAGAAAGACCCGTAACTCACTAAGAACTACGGGTTTAGAAAAGTGGGCGATGAGGGGCTCGAACCCCCGACATCTTGCTTGTAAGGCAAGCGCTCTAGCCAACTGAGCTAATCGCCCGGGAATCTCACAATTTAACAATCGGTCATTCGATGCGTCAACATGGCCCCGAAGTTGTTGGATTAAAGCGATTTGCAGGGCCAATTGGGGTAATTCCCGATATTGGGGAGATGGGGGTCGAACGTTCTCGGTCGCTGCCGAATGTGGTGAAACTGGCCGGATGCCACGGCCATCTCTTTGCGTTTGAGCCGACTATATAGAGTAATTAGCCTTCCCAAGCGACCTCGCCGTATGGATTCTCGCCTTGATATTGCTGCGGATCATCACCCTTTCGATTCACCTGCTGCTGATGAATCTGGCTTCGGTCGGACCTCTTCTGGCGGTCTGGCTCGACGTAAGAGCGACCCGTCGCCACAGTCCTGAGATTTCAAAAATTGGCCAGAAAATCGGCTGGTGGTCGGTGGCCGCCCTGATCGTGGGGATCGTTGTCGGCCTGATTCAGGGCCTTTTGATCTGGCTGGAAGGAAATCCGCAGTACTTCGAGGCCCTCGATGGCTTGTGGGCCTCGAAGGTGACCTTCGGATTCTGGGAGATCGGATTTTCGCTGATCTGCACCGGCGGGTATCTTGCCTGGTGGAAATATGGATCGCGCGCCGCACTTTGGCAGCGGTTGCTGTCCCGGTTTCTGGCGATCTTGTCGGCGACGAACCTGCTGTATCACTTTCCGACGCTATTTACGATTATGGGCCTGATTGCCCGGGGCGAGGTCTCGGTCGACGCTCCGGTCGATTCCAGCGAGTTCCGCACGCTGCTGATTCAAGGCGAAGTGATCTGGTTCACGCTTCACTTCTGGTTCGCCTCGTTCGCCGTCAGCGGCATCGTTGCGGGCATGCTCTCCTTGGCCAAATTGCCGGAAGATCAACGCGAAGCGACCGCCGGCGCCGCGTTCACAATCGCTTTGATTGCTACGCTACTCCAAATTCCTGTCGGATTTGTACTAACTACCACCTTGAATTCCACTCAGCAATCGCGTTTGATGGGCGAAGACCCCGTGTGTACCGCCATGTTCGCCGCGAGCTTGTTTCTGGCTCTCTGGCTGATGCATCTGCTGGCGAGCCTCGCCTTTTTCGACCGCAGCTGGCGGAAGGTGTACATGGCGTCGGCCACCCTGGGCGGAACGGTTCTGTTGATGACAGCCACCATGCTGCTTAGCCGCAGTTAAAGTCGGCTTCTGAATCGTTTCCCCGTACCAACCAGTACATCTCCCATTCATCACGAAGTAGTTTCCCATGGGTTTGGAAGTCGTTGAGATCCGCGACGAAGCCACCGGCTCGTTCGCCAAGATTGCTCCGGGATTTGGATTCAACTGTTTTCAGTTTGTCGCCAACGTCGACGGCCAGGAAGTCGATGTCCTGTGGAAGACCGCCGACTTCGAGGAGGGGACCGCGCGGCCTTCCAGCAGCGGTATTCCGATTTTGTTCCCCTTCCCTGGCCGCCTGAAGGGAACGAAGCTGATCTGGGAAGATCGCGAATTCCAGCTTCAGGAAGGGGATGGCCGCGGCAATGCCATCCACGGTTTCGTACTGCGCCGCGCCTGGCGTGTGCTGGAAAAGACCGAATCGAAAGTCACCGCCGAGTTCCAGGCCTCGAAAGACGATGCCACCCTGCTGGAACAGTGGCCAACCGACTTCAAAATTCAGGCAACCTACGAGATTTCCGGTTCGACCCTGACCGGGACCTACCGGATCGAAAATCCTTCCAGCAAGCCCATGCCGTTTGGACTGGGCACCCATCCTTATTTCAACGTGCCCGTTGGTGGCGACTCGGCTGATGCTTGCGAGATCGTCGTGCCGTTTACGTTTGCCTGGGAATTTAAAGACCAGTTGGCCAGCGGCAACCAGTTCAACCGCGACAGCGATCCCTTCAAAGCGATGCTGTTCAAAGATACCCAGTACGACAACGGCTTTGGTGGGCTGGAATGCGAAGATGGCCTTTGTACGACGTCGATCCACGATCCCGCCTCAGGCCGGACGATCGTGCAGCAGTTCGACGATCAGTTCGACTCCGTCGTGCTCTACAACCCAGGCCATCGCGAAGCCTTCTGTATTGAACCTTACACCTGCATCCCCGATGCCTTCCAACTTCGCCGCCAGGGGTACGATGGCGGGCTGCGAGTGTTGGCCAGCGGCGATGTCTTCGAAACCGCCATCCGAATCAAAGTGCAATAAGCTCGCCGGTTTAACCCAACCGCGCATGAAAAAAGCCTTGTTCTGTGGAACAAGGCTTTTTTTTGATTCTTGCCGAATCGAAGGAGCGACTAACCTTCGGTGTCGGTACCTTCAGCGGCTGGCAGCTTGCCGGCTTTGATCTTTTCGCCGAATGTTTCGCCCGACTTTGACTTGGTCATTTCGACCTTTTCCAAAGCAGCGAACAGCTCTTCCTGAACCTTTTCTGGTTCTTCCTTACGACGCGAAGCACTGAAGTCGCCCTTGTCCAGCAGCTCGTCCAGAGCGACGCCGTATTCGTTGCGAACCTTCTTGCTCTTGGCACCGTGGCAAAGGGCGCACTTGGCTTCCTTCACGGCTGCGGCGAGTTCTTTTTCGGCGTCGGTCTTAGGATCCGCCAAATTGTACTTTTCTACAAAAGCATCGGCGAAAGGCTTAATAGCATAGGCAGACGGAGCATAGAACGAGGAGGCAGCCACAACGGCTACGAGACACAACGCGAGCTTCTTCATTAATTATCTCTCCAAGCAAAGTATTCCCGCCGAGGAATCCGTGGGATTTCAAACCGTCGCAGGTGGGATGGTCGACGGCGGGAGGGTGTAACATGTAGACCCTAAAGCTACTCTTCTAGTTAAGCTCGCCACTATTACGGTGTCAAGCAAGCGAGCGGATGAATGGAACAAACGGCACCATTCCGGGAATTTCGTCGCCAATTCTTCTTAAATTACCGACGATTTTTACGTCTCTTCCATGATAACGGTTCGCGATATCGCGAGAAAACGTCCCGCGATGCCAGCAACATCCGCCGCTAGAAGCTACGGCTACGGCGGCTGAAAAGTTCCCGCAGACCATCGCCAAACAGGTTGAAACCGAGGATCGTCAGCGAAATTGCGATTCCGGGAGCCAACGCCGGCCAGATGGTGGCATGTAAATATTCTTTCGCTTCCACCAGCATCGCCCCCCACTCGGCGTGGGAAGGATCACCCGCGATCCCCAGGAACGAGAGCCCGGCGACTTCCAGAATGGCATGCCCCAGCCCCAGCGTTGCCAGCACCCAGATCGTTCCGCTGACCGCTGGCAGAAAAACGAAGATCACCAGGTACGAAGGCTTCGCTCCGGCGGCGATGGCGGCTTCGACGTAGGCGGCATGTTTCAAGGAAAGCATTTCGGCCCGAACCTGCCGGACGAAAACCGGCACGTTAATCAGTGCGACCGCCAGAATCACCGCCGGCCAACCAGGCCGGAGCGCGGCAATTACGAGAAACGCGATCAGCAGGCTCGGAAACGAAAGCCAGATATCGATCAGTCGCATCACGAACATATCGGTTCGGCCGCCTCGATATCCGGCCAGCATCCCCAGCCCGACGCCAACCACCACCGCACAACTGATCGAGGCAATACTTGCGACCAGCGACAACCGCGAGCCATAGATGACACGGGTCAGCACATCTTTTTCGTTGGAATCGGTCCCTAACCAATGCGCGGCGCTCGGAGGTTCGTTCTGTCCGAAGCGTTCATCCGGCGAATAAGGAGCGATCACGCTGGCGAACATCGCGGTGAAGGCGAACGCAAAGATTAAGGCGCCGCCAATCCACAACCCCGGCACCTTGGTAAGGCGAGACTTGATCGACGAAACAGGACGAGCCGGGTCCAGACTTGCCGTACTCAACTTCGGCTCCCTTCCCGCAATCGCGGATCGAGCAACAGGAACAAGACGTCCAGGGTCAGGTTCAAAGTGACAAAGATGCCCGCCATGATCAGGGCACATGCCTGAACGACCGAGTAGTCATAATCGCGAATCGCATCGATGACATATCGGCCGAGGCCTGGCCAATTGAAAACGGTCTCGGTCAGAATCGCCCCTGTTAAAAGCATGCCCAACTGAAAGCCGACGATATTCATCACCGACAGCGAAGCATTCGGAAACGCATGCCGAGCGATCATACGCGTCACGCTAGCTCCCTTGGCCCGAGCGGTTCGCAGATAGTCGGAGTCGAGCACCTCCATCATGCTGTTCCGCGTGATGCGAGAGATCACCGCCAGCGGAATTGTCGACAGGGCGATCGCCGGCAACGCTAAGTGGCGAGCACTGAGCATTGCCAGGTGCAATTGCCCCGTCAGTAGTGATTCAAAGAAGTAGAACTCACTCCGCAGATCATGCTGGGTACCCGGTGGCAATCGAAATCCACTCGGCATCGCAGGGAACGACACGACCAGGCAAATTGCCAGGAAGAAGACCGGGACACTGACGCCCAACAGGGCCAGGCCCATCGAGAACCAATCAGGCCACGAGTTTCGCCACAGCGCCGCGACCGTTCCCATGAAGATCCCCACCGGGATGGCAATCAACATCGCAGCCAACGCCAGTTCAATCGTTGCCGGAACGGCCTGGCTCAGCCGGGTGCTGATTCGCTCGCCAGGTCGGGCAAACGATTCTCCCATGTCGCCGGTGGCGAGTTGGGCGAGAAAGGCGGCGGCTTGTTGCCAGAGCGGTTTGTTCCAACCGCGAGCCTCCATTTCTTTCTCGATCTTTTCCGGTACCGCATGCTGGCCGAACTGGGCGATTACCGGGTTCGCCGGCAAGGCTCGTACAGCGACAAAGATCGCCAGCACAGCAATAAGCATCGTCACGGCTGCTTGGGCCAGCCGTTGAATTACCATTCCCCACACAATTAAGGCTCCGCAAACTTGGCAGTCTTGAGTCGAGTCTGCGAAGAAGGATGGAGTTTGTATCCTTCGACGATATCACGTTCGGCAATGCGGACCGGCACATGCACCAGAGGCAGCACCGGCGAATCTTCATAGATCAGCATCTGAGCTTTCTCGTACAACTCGGCCCGCTTGTCTTGTTCGAGTTCAAACTGAGCCGCATCGAGCAGTTCGTCGACTTGCTCGTTCTTATATTGGCTGAGGTTGTTACCGCCGATCTCGTTGATGTTGGTCGAGTGCAGCAGCGTATGCAGAAAGTTGTGCGGGTCGGCGATGTCGGCACTCCAGCCGCTAAGACCAAGTTGGTGCTCGCCGCGCGTCATCCGTTGAAAATGCTGGCCGATATCGTTGGTGATGATTTCGATATCGAAGCCAATCTTCTCCAACGCATCTTTAATGAAGATCGCTGTTTGTCGTGGCTGTTGCATGTACGGGCGTGGCTGGTCCATGACAAACAGTTCCAGCTTGACCGGCAGTTTGAAGCCATTCTCTTGGGCGGCTTCTTCCAGCAAGGCCTTTGCTTTCTTGACATCGTAAGGCCGCTCTGGCACGTTCTCGCCATGGCCCCACAAGGTTGGCGGAACCATCGTTTTGGCCTTCTCGGCATGACCGGCATAGGCAACTTCGATCAGACGGTCGCGGTCGATTGCCATCGCAATCGCCTGACGAACCTTTGGTTGATCGAGTGGCGGCTTGCGAGTTTGCATCGTCAGGTAACCAACGTTAATGCCCGGCGTCGACTGAATCACAATGCCTGGCACCTTTTCAAGACTATCGACTTCCGCTGGTGGCAAGTTATCGGCAATGTGGATCTCGCCTCGCTTCAACTGCGTAACGCGAATCGAGCTCTCTTCGCTGGGAACCATCACCAGGCGAGCGACGCCTGCCTTTTCTCCCCAGTAGTCGTCGAATCGCGACATCAAGATTTCTTGCTTCGGCTTCCAATGCTCGAACTTGAAAGGGCCCGTCCCGACCGGATGGCGCGTGAAATCGGCACCATACTTTTTAACGGCCGTCGGGCTGACAATCCCGGAAGAGAACATCGCCACGGCCGAAAGGAAGGTGGCCTGGGGCTGCTTCAGTGTGAACTTCACCGTCAGGTCGTCGACCGCTTCGACCTTTTCGATCTCGGTGTAGCTGGCGTAATACGGAATGATGTTGTTGAAGACGTAAGGATGATCCGCATCGATAATCCGCTCGAAGGTGAAGACCACTGCTTCTGCATTCAGTGGCGTTCCGTCGTGGAACTTGACGTTCGGACGTAACTTGAAGGTCCACTCGCGACCATCTTCGCTCGTCTCCCACGATTCGGCGACGCCGGGCACCAGGTCGACCGTCTCGGTGTCGTAGGCGACCAACGGCTCGAAGATATTTACGATCACTTTGACCGACTCGCCGATATCGGTGTGGATCGGATCGAGGGCGTTCGCATCCCCACCGCGGCCATAGATTAAGGTGTCGGTCGCCACGGGCGAACCGCCGCCACACCCAGTTAGAAGAACAACGCCCAATAGCAAACTAAAAAACTTCAAAGCTCTCAATAATTCCATGGGGCCATTCATGTTGTAGCTGGCGAAGAGAAGTGCGACTGCCCGATTTTAACGATCGAGCATGGCGGGCGGCAACCTGAAGCAACGGAGAACGTCGATCAATTTGTGGCCGCTGAGGCGTCTGAGGTGGCCCCTGCGAGGGGCGAAGCCACGAACGGCAGCAGCGAGAAGTCGACACCGGCGTTTCGTTCGTCGGGTCGCAATGCCGGATTGCCACTCAAATCGTTGAGTAGAACATAGTCTTGTGGCACCCGCGAAGAATAAAGTCGACTGGCCAGTGGCAAATTCGACCAGATCGAATCGCTTGGCTGCGAAAACAAGTCGTCCCAGGCCATCCGCCAGGTCGCCAGGTCGTACTCGACTTTTGCCGCCGGAGCGACGGTGGACTCGATCAGTAGCATCACGCGATTCGATGTATTGGTCGAGTACGCGTTGTCTTCCAGTGAAAAATCAAGCGACTTCGTGATTTCTTCGGGGGTCTTGGTGGTGCTTCGCTGAACCACCATCGGAAGGCTCGCCCCCCAAGTCGCCGCACAATTGGCCATCGTCACCCGCAAAGGAATCGACGTCGCACCTTCGCGGCGAATGAGACTGCCAGCCGTATCGATCGTGCAGAAGTCGAGCTTCATTCGCACGAAGCCATTCATCTTGTCGTCGTTGGTGGTCGAGACCGAACTCAGCAGGTTGCCTGACAGAGCCAACAAACAGTTGTCGCAGGTCACCTTCAAGGCCTGCTGGCCGTTCGTCCGCAGTAAACTCGCTTCGCCATGCACCATCGAGTTCCGCACGTCAATAACCGCATAGCGAGCGGTGCTTAGCGCGAAGGGACTAACCTCTTCGACCGGTGTCGCTCGGACAGAAATCACCGAGGTCGAGCGTCGCAGGGCCTCTGGCACCATCATCTCGTCTTCGCGCTGGACGACGACCTGGCAACCATCGAGTGAAAGCTCGTTGGCGTTCTCGAGCCCAAACAGCGACCAGGTCCGCATCGACGCAGGCGGCAACGCCATCTTCACTTGCACTTGCTTCAAGCTAAGACTGGCCGAATTGATTTGAATCATCCGGCTTAGCGGCTCGAACTCTTGCGGGCGGAAGACAATCGTCGGCGAGTAACCGGTGGCGGCACGAATCGTCAGACTGCCACCGTCGATTAAGAGGGGGCGTTCGTCTTTCTCGCCATCGTAGCGAAGCTCAATGGTGTCGAGCGTCGGATCGGCCTGGGCTCGGGTAATCGCTTCGTACAATGTCGGAGAATCGCCTGGCACAACGATCACGTTCTTCGCCACGTCCGCAGCAGGAGGCTTTGGTTTGGTGGTGCCTGTCATGTCGGCCGGAGCGGTCATCGGCATCGGCGTTTCCGCGGCAATGGTTGCCTCAGGCGTTGGCTTCGGCTGGGCGATATTCATTACCGGAGGCATCTCGGACATCGTCCGCGAGGTCTCGGTCGCCGGCTTGGTATCTTGGATCGGGGTAACCGGCTGGCCGTTATTGGCCGGGGGAGGACTTCCAGAGTTGGTTGCGGTCGGCCCGTCGTCAGTCGGTGTCAGCGGGGTCATCAACTGCGAGGCGTTCGTATAGCTGACGCCTGAGATCATGCTGTCGTCCTGAGCCGTCCAGATCGTGTCAACGACGAACACCAACACCAGCAAACTGATCGTCGGCAAGACCCACGGCAGATGTCGCTCGATGACGGTGCTTCGCTGCTCGGTCGTCGGCACATAGACCGAAGCGGTGACATGCGGGGCGGCGAGGTTCAACTCGTCGATCACCATCAAGACGGCGGCAATCAGTTCGCCTGGCTTCTGAAAACGATCGTTCGGGTTCTTCGCCATCAACCGGCTGAGAATATGAACGACTTCGTCAGGCAAGTCAGCCCGGAACTCACGAGGATCTGGCGGCTCTTCCCCGCTATGGCTCAGCAACTTCTGCAGCACGGTTCCTTCCGGAAAGGGAGGACGACCGGTGAGCATGAAGAAAAACGTGCAGCCCAGCGAGTAAAGATCGCTACGAACGTCGGCGCTGCGTGGGTCGCGGGCTTGTTCGGGTGAAATGTAGTCGAACGTTCCGAGCGTCATACCGGATGCGGTCAGGTCGCTGTCTTGCGAATTGACCTGGTGCAACCGAGCCAGCCCCATATCGACCAATTTCGCGCGATGCTGTGCGTCGACCAGGATGTTCGAGGGCTTGATGTCGCGGTGCACCACTTCCCGGATTTGAGCGTGGTCGAGTGCCTCGGCAACTTGAACGAGGTAACTGATCGCCAGCTCGATTTCGAGAGGACCACTTCGCTCGACTTCGTCGCGAATATTGGTCCCGTCGATGTACTCGAAGACGATGTAGTTCCATCCCTTGTCTTCACCAACGAAATAAACGCGGGCAATGTTGGGATGGTCGAGCCGGGCCGCACTCTGGGCTTCGTTGCGGAAGCGGCGGACCGTTTCTTCTTTGGTGTTGTGCTCGCCCGAGAGCACCTTCACCGCGACGCGTCGATTGAGTTGGGTGTCGTGACCGCGGAAGACCGCGCCCATGCCCCCAGCCCCGACAAAAGCATCCAGCTGAAAGTGCCCCAGCGTTTGTCCAACTAGTTCGCGACCGACCGTCAGTTCCGCCAGCGAATAGGAGCGACTGTTTCCCTCGGTGACGTGCCCTTTCTTGGTCGAGATAACCGTTGGAGGCTCTTCCAGAAAATTGCGTCCGTCGGGCAAATGGTCGGTGGTGGCCGAGTCGCTACCACGAAGATCGGGCAAACTCCCCGCCGACGATGTCGTTAGATCGTTGCCGCTCGACTGCGGTCGGTCGGTATCTTTCGGGGACTCAGGCATCAGACTGGCTGCAAAATGAAGGTTCGCGTCGCGGGAAAAGGGACGTCAACGCGCACGGCTGGGGTGACAAGAAGCCGTATGTATTCAGTTTTATTGTATCCGAGAGCAGCGAAGGCTCCACAATAACTTCTCCAGATAACCCAACTGACAGGGGTCATCTGGCGTGTATTTTCTGTAATATCGGCCTAACCGACCAATCCCCCACAGCGGACTTTTCATATTTACCAATGGCAGGTGAAACGACTCTAGGCCGCATCACCGGCATGAATCTGGCAGTAACTCTCGTATCGCCGTGTATCGAGAATGCCATCAGCGACGGCATCTTTCACCGCGCAATCGGTCTCGTGCGTATGGGTGCAATTCGGAAATTTGCAACGATTGATAAAGGGACGAATATCTCGGAACAGGCCGGCCACTTCTTCCGGGATGATGTCCCACAGCTGAAACTGGCGGATCCCTGGCGTGTCGATCACGTGCCCTTCTGTCGCCAGCGGAATGAGCGTGGCGGTGGTGGTGGTGTGCTTTCCCTTGTCGTTTTCACGACTGACAGCGTTCACCCGCAGGTTCAGCCCTGGCTCGATCGCGTTAAGCAGCGACGACTTCCCCACCCCGCTCTGCCCCGACAGGACCGTGTCTTTGCCATGCAGTGCCTGTCGCAGACGTTCAATCCCGGTCCCTTCTTTGGCCGATACCAGGTGGACTTCGTACCCGATGCTGCCGTAGACGCCGACAATCGTTTGCAACGCAGCGGGATCGAGAAGGTCGACCTTGTTGATACAGATGATTGGTCGAATCCGCGCGTACTCGGCGGTGATCAAGTAGCGATCGATCAGATTCGGCTTCAGGCCTGGTTCGGCGGCACTGCCAACAATGATCAGCTGATCCACGTTGGCGACGATAATGTGCTGTCGGCCGCGACTCGTTCGGCTCAGCACGCCGTAGCGAGGATCGACGCTTTCGATGATTCCTTCGCTGGGACCACTCGGGCGAAACCAGACATGGTCGCCAGCCGCCACCACGTGCCGTACGTCGGTCGACATCGTTTTCAATAATCGCCGCGTGGCACACTGAAAAACCGACTTGTCCGGGGCTTCGACTTCACTGATCAGGCCCTGAACGCGTAGCACTCTACCTTCCAGACAGGTTTCGGTGTCGACGTGAATGGACAACGTTTCGGTATCGCTGCCATCCTCTTGATCGTGGCTAACGATGGTGCGTTTGCGAGTCAGGTCTCCTTTGCCGGAGATCCGTTCCCGCTGCACCGCTTTGTCGGCGTCGAATTCATCACGATTGAAATGCTTGGTGATGTCCCCTTGCCGAACCTTTTGCGTGCGGTTCTTCCGGAACTCGACGCGACGCTTCTGCTGCCCCTTACCTTTTTTCGCCATGAAAGCTCTCGTCCCCTCTCTCCCTGACTGGGGAGAGGAAGCCTAGTTCGTATCTTCTGCCTGAACGTCTTCGGTCGTCAGGTCAGATGCAGGGGCGGCGTGCCCATTCGAGGCGATCTCCATCTCCGAGTTCAACTTACTCGATTTCGAGCGATGAACGGATGGACCAATCAGTTGCTCGACTTCGTGGTCGGACAATTCCTCGTGTTCGCACAGCGAGTTCGTCAGCTTGACCAATTTGTCCTTGTTGGTCGTCAGCACTTCGATTGCTTTGTCGTGCGCCTCGTGCAGAATCCGAGCGACTTCGTCGTCGATGATCTGCATGGTGTGCTCGCTGAAGTGACGATTTTCGTGGATCTCGCGTCCCAGGAACGGATCTTCGTCGGTGATCTTGTAATTCACCGGACCAAGCCGCTCGCTCATGCCCCACTGGGTTACCATGCGGCGTGCCATCTTGGTGGCCCGTTCCAGGTCGTTTTCCGCCCCGGCACTCAGTTCGTTGTAGGCAATTCTTTCGGCAGCCCGGCCACCCAGAATGAACGCCAACTGATCGTACAGTTCGCTTTCACTGATGTTCATCCGGTCTTCTTCGGGCAGTGTCTGGGTGACACCCAACGCACGTCCGCGTGGAATCACCGTCACCTTGTGCAGGCGATCGACCCCAGGCAGAAGCCACGACAAGAGCGCGTGGCCTGCTTCGTGGTAGGCAGTCTTTTCTTTCTCGCGAGCCACCAGCGATTCTTCGCGACGGGCACCCATCAATATTTTGTCTCGGGCGTACTCGAAATCTTCCATCGTGACCGCATCGCGGTTTTGACGGGTCGCCCACAAGGCTGCTTCGTTGATCAAGTTCCGAATGTCGGCACCGGTCAAGCCAACGGCCCCGGCTGCCAAGCGTTCGATGTTCACGTCGTCCGACAGTGGCACGTCGCGGACATGCACCTTGAAGATCTCGACACGTCCCTTAAAGGTTGGTCGATCGACGGTGATATGTCGGTCGAATCGGCCTGGTCGCAAGAGTGCCGGATCGAGCACGTCAGGTCGGTTGGTGGCCGCGATCACGATTACCGTTTCGCCTTGGACAAAGCCATCCATTTCGCTGAGGATCTGGTTGAGCGTTTGTTCGCGTTCATCATGACCACCACCCAGGCCAGCACCACGCTGACGACCCACAGCATCGATTTCGTCGATGAAGATGATCGCAGGGCTGTTGTCTTTGGCCGTCTTGAACAAGTCGCGGACGCGGCTGGCACCCACGCCGACGAACATCTGGATGAACTCGGAACCGTTGATGGCATAGAATGGCACGCCTGCTTCACCTGCGATCGCTCGGGCCAGCAAGGTCTTACCGGTACCCGGAGGGCCGACCAGCAGTACCCCCTTGGGGATCTGCCCGCCAAGGCGCTCGAACCTTTCCGGAGTCCGCAGGAAGTCGACGATCTCCATCAGGTCGCTCTTCACGCCTTCCAGACCGGCAACATCTTTGAACGTGATTGCCTTACGGCTGGCCTCGTAGCGTTTGGCCGGACTCTTGCTGAAGCCCGACAGGAAGCCGCCCCCCATGATCTGATCCCGGCTGCGGCGGAAGCTGTTCCAGATAATGAACAGAAACACCAGCGGCAGCAGCATGACGACAATCCAGATCACCGACTGGAGTGCGCGGCTATCGGTGTCGTAATCCCAGGTCAGACCGGGCTGCTTGGTCTTTTGCTCTTTGAGCATTGCCACCAGGGCCTCGAATGCCGGCGAATTTTGCGGCGCAATTCGAGTGCGGAACGCCTTCGGGCGTTGGATCGGCAGATTATCCGAGTCGTACTTAGTGACCTGCTCGCCATCCTTTTCCTCGGTGACGTTCAGTGGAACTTTCAGTTCGCCCGTAGCAACCATGTCGCCCAGGACGACGTTCTGCACGTTACCTTTACGAATCTGCTCTTCAAACTCAGACGTTTTCAGCGTGGTATAGGGAGGTTCAGCGGTCGAAATCAGCATCAGGACGACAGCTGCAAGAAACACCCCCAGCGCAATGACGGTAAAATTAGGCCGCATGCCGCCACCGCTTCCGGGGCGTTCATTTGGCTGATCTTCGTTACGCGGGTTTTCCGCCATGCAATTATCCTCTGCAGTCGGACAAGTTCACGGTTCTTTAACGATTTATACGCCGCTACATTGTAGCAGTTAATGGGGGCCTTGGCGTGACGGGAGCGAATAATCGCCTGTCACGCTAGATACTGCCCGTAATTATTACGAGAGAACAACTTAAGGACAAAGCCACCGGCTACCCAGTTATGTCCCAACCGCACAATATTCCCATTCGAAAACGCGCCGTTGTCGGGGTCATTCTGCGGCAGAATTGCTTCCTAACCATACGTCGCAGCCTGACGGTCGTCGCCCCTGGCAAGGTTTGTTTCCCCGGCGGAGGGATTCAGACCGGAGAAACCGAGGCCGAGGCTCTCGTGCGAGAAATTCAGGAAGAACTGGGGATCGAATCGATCGCCGGAGAGCGACTCTTCGAGACGGTCACCCCGTGGGGGACGTCGGTCGCCTGGTGGCATGCCACCATTGCGGAAGATGCCGAAGTGGTGATCAACCTGGAGGAAGTCGCCGAGTCGTTCTGGCGACTTCCGCATGAGCTGATGCGGGATCCCGATTTGCTGACCAGCAATCGAGACTTCTTGTCGGCCTGGGGTCAGGCCACCTTCGCTATCCCGGGAATAACTGTTCCTTCCGATTGGGATGATATTTCCGGTTGAAAAGCTCCGGATCGAATTCGTCCCGTACTTCTGGGGCCTCTTTCACCGGGGCACCTTTCTGCGGCATCGACCGATAAGGTCGCTGCAATCCGCCTTGCGATGCGTTGGCGTTGCCACCAAAGATCGGGTTCACCGGTGCCGAGGGCAAAGGCTTAACGGGCGTTTGATTGGGCTGCATCAGGGCTTTTGGCGTTTCAACCGGAGCGTTGAACGAAGCAGGCATCACTGACGAATCGATGGCAGTACGCGTCGGGCGAGGCCCCCGAGAGACCGCCACGACCCAGTTTCGGATCGAGGTAAACTGCTCCGGCGAAAGATTCGGCGACTGACCATCGCCATGCCGACTCGAGCTGTGCGTCACCATTTTGCTTTGCAGAGGCTGATCGTAATTGATGTAGTCGAGCACCGCATTCATGTTGCGGATGGTCATTCGACGGGGAATCGAACGGACATTCTCGAATTGGACCAGCTTGAACTCGTTCTCCGAGTTCGACGCATGGCAGAGGCTGGCGGAACAGCTATTCAGCAGAATCGGCTGGACCGTGCTCGTGTAATAACGAACCACATCGGGAGAAAGCGTTGGTTCCATTTCCTCCGAGGCGCTGGCATGCTCGACTTGCATGTCGACCTCGGGCCGAGCGACTGGTTGGGTGAAATGAACCTGTTCGACCTTGTTTGGGTTCTGACGTTCTTCGAGTTTGACCTGATAACGGCGATCGAGACGGACCACATCGGGATGGCTCGGGCCGGACCGCAAGGCGATCTCGTGGTGGTAGGTCGCTTCTTCCCACATATCGAGCCCGAGGCACCAGTTGGCCAACTCGACATGATGTCGCAGCGCGGTGGTTCCAACGCGGGCTTTTTGACGCAAATAGGCTTCTTCCATCGACTTACACGCGAATGCGACCCGTTCCGCCGGCATGCGAATGATTGAGTCCTCGTTAATCGCCAAGGAATAGAACTCCCCTTCCTGCGTGATGAACCCTCGCATGGCATTGCCATTATTCAGCACGAGGACTCCCTCGTACGGGGCCGCCAGCGGGTCCTGACCCTGCAAAGAAGAGATGCAGACCAACAACACGAACAGACTTTGGGCGATGTTTTTCATAGTGGGCAGACGCTACCAACCAACGCCATCGAGCGTCAATTGCAGATTTCTACGGCGATCGTGCCACCCTATCGAGCGGGAAAGTCAGTCTGGAAACCCCGAAAAACTGGGGCAATCAGAATAATCGTGATGAAGATAGCTTCATGGAGCGATCCATCCAACATCTTGCCACGTATAGAGTTTCTGTATCTGGATGATTGCCCCTTGGTGAACTATGATAAGTGCTTGCTTTTGCTATCGCATCGTTCCTAGTGGGTGGTGACATGACGGATGAGTCAACCCGAATGCACGTCGTCTTTTCCGGACATGTGCAAGGTGTCGGATTTCGGCAAACGACCACTCAGATTGCGAAGTCATACCCGGTGACCGGGTGGGTCAAGAATGTCCCGAACGGCAACGTGGAAATGATCGCAGAGGGAACCAAGGCAGCCTGTGGCGATTTCCTGGCAGCGATCCGAGATCGGATGTTTGAGTACATCAACGACCTGGATTGCCACTGGAGCAATGCGACTCACGAGTTCGAGCACTTCGAGATCCACTACTAATCCATTCCTGGCGAGGTGGGATTCCCTGCTTCGTCGCTGGCACTTCGTAATTATTCTATGATCCCGAACACCTCCTCCCTTCTCGGCTTCTTTTTCTACATCGACGAAATCAACCTCCGGCACCTGGCGACTTCGGTCTGGCTGTTTGCTGTGGGCGTGGTGCTGGGGCTGTTAGCCACGGCCCTGCTCTGGGCATTACTGCTGGCCATCTCGCCGAAAAAGCTGGGGGGTCGCTGCACGGCAGCTTTGACAGGCCCGGCCCTAATGCCGATTTCGGTGGTCATGGGCATTTGGGCGTTCCTGGCGTTGGCCTTGCTTCCGATGGTCCCCAACTCGATGGAGATCCTCAACTCACTGAAGCAGATCCCGACGACCGGCGAATCGACTTACGAAGTGATCGTTCCGATCGCCTCAGGCGATGTCGACAAACGTGGCAATGTTCCGGCAACTCCACTCGACATCGTCCTGCTGACCGATCAGATGCGAACGATGAAGATCAACAGCACTGGTAAGGTCGAGTTGGTCGCCCGTCTGGCCGACTCGGACGATGACGTCGTCACCTACGACATTGGTGGTGGTGAACTGTTTGAATGGCGTCGCGGAGACCGCGGTACCTTGCTCCGCAAGATTCCTAACGGCGAAACGATCGAACTTTACGCTCGTAACATCACCAACTCGGACATCAAGCTCGAAGTTTCGCTGCTAACCGAACCGGAACACATCGAAGCGGAATCGATCTTCTTCATCGGTACGCTGGTCTTCCTGCTGTATGGCACCTACTTCGCCATGGTCTGCGTCTTCCCGAAGATGTCGGCCATTGCCGAAGCGACCGTCCGCAGCGAAATCTACCAGCTGCTGTTCCTGATCTGTGCGATCGTCGGCTGCTTGTTCATGGTGGCTTCGATCTACATCCCGTACCAAACCTTCGGCGAAGACATCAAGGTTCTCAAGCACACCTGCCTCCAGGCGATGATGGTGCTGGGTATTGTGGTCGCCATCTGGGCCGCCAGCCGTAGTGTTTCCGAAGAAATCGAAGGGCGTACGGCGTTGACCCTGCTCTCGAAGCCGGTCAGCCGTCGCCAGTTCGTGCTGGGCAAGTTCTTTGGTATCGCCTGGCTGGTGAGCGTGCTGTTCGTGATGATCAGCTCGGTCTTCGTAGTCTCGGTCGCCCAAAAGCCGATCTTCGACAAACGCGAAGGTGCCACCATGGAATTCGAAGGCGAAAAGGGGATCACCTGGCAACTGCTGCATCACGAAGCCATGAGCGTCACGCCAGGCGTGCTGCTGGTTTACATGGAAACCCTGGTGCTCGCTGGTGTGTCGGTCGCGATTTCGACGCGTCTGCCAATGGTCGCCAACTTCATGCTGACCTTTGGTATCTGGGCCTTGGGACACTTAACGCCTTCCATCATGGAGGCGTCGGTAGAGGGCTTTGAACCGGTGCAATTTGTGGCGGGGTTCGTAGCGACGATATTACCGGTGTTAAAGAACTTCGAGATCTATGGGGCAATCTCCGCCGGCCGCGAGATCCCGCTGACCTACATCGCCGGGACCGCTCTTTACACCATCCTGTATGGCGCGATGACGATGTTCCTGGCCTTGATCCTGTTCGAGGACCGCGACCTCGCCTAATCGCTGGCAGGTTCCATTCGACCAAAAAGAAAGCCACCGCAACGAATTGCGGTGGCTTTTTTGTTTCTTGAAGGAACCGATTCGACTAGGCAGCTTTACGCGGCTTGGCGACACGCTTAGGCTCGGGCCGCATCGATGGGCCAACCAGGTTGAACTTGCCACCATCCCAGCGATGCTGAGCGAGCGAGTCACCAACCTGCAACGCAACCGAAAGGGCTTCGCGAGCTGCCTTGCCGGTGACGGTCGGGGTGAG
Organism: Bremerella cremea; assembly: GCF_039541315.1. Classification (GTDB taxonomy): domain Bacteria; phylum Planctomycetota; class Planctomycetia; order Pirellulales; family Pirellulaceae; genus Bremerella; species Bremerella cremea. The sequence continues at coordinate 948,499 of NZ_BAABFZ010000005.1, forward strand.
CCCACGCTGAATACAATCGGCGAACTCTTTCAGTTCTGCTTCGATCGCATTGCCTGGGGCGACTTCGATCTCTTGCAGCGGAAGAACGGCCGAGAACAAGTTGTCTCGCACGTAGCCCTTGCCTTCGGCCGAAAGCTCGTGGACTTCCGAGACACCTTGCTTGACGATGTCGTCCGAAACGATCGACTTCACCTTTCGCGTGGTGAAATCGACACCCACGAAGCCGGCGTCGCTGAAGACTTCCATGTGACGCGACGGAGCAAAACTGGCTCGCGAGGCAGTCAGATTGGCCACACAACCATTGGCGAACGTGAGTCGCGTTTCGACGATATCTTCGTGCGGACCAAAGACCGTCAGGCCGGTTGCCTGGACATCGACGACCGAGCTGCGAACTAGCGACAGAACCAGGTCGATATCGTGAATCATCAGGTCTAGCGTCACGCCAACGTCGATCGAGCGGAAGGTATAACCGCTGGAACGTTCGGCTCGGATGAATCGTGGCGACTCGATTTTCTTGACCGCTTCTCGGAAGGCAGGATTGAAGCGTTCGACATGCCCTACCTGCAGCACACTGCGATGATGCTCAGCCAGGTCGATCAGCTCGTCCGCTTCATCGGTATCGAGCGTGATCGGCTTTTCGATCAGCACATGTTTGCCCATCTCCAGCAGCGGAGCGGCAACTTGCTTGTGATAGAGCGTGGGCGTGGCGATGACGGCGGCGTCGATCTTCTTGGCGATTTCGCTGACGTCGTCATAGCCCTTGATTTTGTGCTCTTGGCAGAACGCATCTCGCGATTCTTTGACTGGATCGACTACGCCGACCAGTTTGAACGCCGAAATCCCTTTCGCCAGCTTGGCGTGAATCTTGCCCAGATGACCGGTCCCAATGACCGCGAGTCTTACCTGACGCATTGCCAACTTCCTCTGCAATAGGTCGCACGGCGTTACGAAGCGTTTGGGGGGGAGGGAGAAAATCAGGCGGTCCGCCGTGACGTATAGGCAACCTGATTTTCTTTGAGCAATTGCTTCACCAACTCGGCGTTCAAGCGGTGACCGCTACGGTTGGCGATGATGGTTCCCTGGATATCGCAGCCGGCCAGTGCCAGGTCGCCCACCAGGTCCAATACTTTGTGCCGGACACATTCGTCTTCAAAACGAAGTTCGTTGTCGATCGGGCCTTCTTCACCGAAGACCAGTAGTTCGCTGAAATCGACATGGGTGCCCAGGCCTTGCTGGCGAAGCCATTCGGCCTCTTGCAACAGCAGGAATGTACGAGCAGGGGCTAGTTCGTTCTGGAAGTATTCGGCCGTCAGCTTGTCTTCGAGGGTCTCGCGACCGATCATGCCGTCGCTACCGAAGTCGAGGCGGTATTTGAACTTCATCCGCTTCGAGCCGTTGGGACGAGCTTCGACCCAACATTCGTCGTCGCCAACGCGAACCACTTCCGAGATCGCCAGAACCGCGCGAGGTGCCTCTTGCGTCTCGATGCCGGCAGCCAGGATTTGCTCGACATAGTCTTTGGCCGAACCGTCCATCCCCGGCATCTCGGCCGAGTTGACGCAGACAAAGCAGTTGTCGACCTGCAAACCAGCCAGGGCAGCCAAGACATGTTCGACCATTTCGACCGAGACACCTTGCGACACCAGGTTGGTGCGACGAGGGACTTCGATCCGGTTGTCGACATGAGCCGCGATTTGCGGAGCACCTTCCAGATCTTCACGCACAAACACCACACCGGTATCTTCCGGGGCAGGCTCGAACCGGACGGTAATCTCTTTACCGCTCCAGTAGCCGCGTCCCGAAACGGATGCGGAGGCCTTCAAGGTCTGTTGAAAACGTGCGATCGGTTCGCCACCAGGGACGATGGATGCGGAATTCATAGAGGCAGTATCTAGCCTAACAAGGCAATTAGGATCTTAGAGAATGACAAAAGGCGAGACCAACCTTGCGGCCTCGCCTTTGTTCTTGGTTCCCATTAACGCAAGCGAGTCCGGCTTAGAAGCGGGGCTGCGGAACCTGGCTGCCACCACCGACCTGTGGACGGGTAGCGACACCATTGTTCAGGATGTTCAAAATGTCGTAGGTGATGTCGATCTGGTTCTGATAGATCACCGGACGATTGACACCTTCCAGAACCGATTGGCGGTTGGTTGGGTCGATTTCGTTGCTGTTGTAACGCAAGACCAGCGTGATGTTGTGACGCTGAGCGAAGGTCGCAACGGTCTGGGTGACCTGGTTGTAGGTGTTGAAGTAGATGCGGGCTTCACGTTCCATGAAGTCCTTCTTCTGCATACCAACTTTGACCTGCAGGTCGGCCTGAACCTTGGCCATCTTTTCTTCGAGCTGCTTGTATTCTGGGGTTCCAGCCTTGTAGGACTGCAACTGCTCGACCATGGCTTTCATCGCATCGCGATCCTGGGTCAGAGCTTGTTCGGCCGAATCAACCGAGCCCTTCAGTTCATCCATCTGTTTCTTGAACAGAGCGTGATTCTTGAAGATGACCGGGATGTCGATCACAGCGATGTTGCCGGCACCAGCCTGCTGGGCCGAGGCAGTGCTGACTTGACAGAAACCGGCCAATGCGACCGCGACACAGAAACACGAGAGAAATCGCTTCACTTTCAGCACTCCTTGCTGGACAAAACAGGTCATCGTGACCGTCACGTGGATCAGCCCATGGCGGGTGGCTGCCACGGAACATTTAAACGATTGCGTAAACGCCGTCTGAACGGGAAAGTCGCGACATTTTGCCGACTACTTCCATTCAGGTAAAGTGCAATCTGAGTAAATTCTTCCCCCGCACTTTACTGGCCCAGACGGACCGTTGCGAGGTTACTACGCCCTATCGGCAAACAGGGTTCGCTGTTGTCCAGCAAAAAGGACTATCTCCCCGTGATTCCAGCGTGAATCAAGCAGCTAGCGGCGACCCTGGATCTTCCCAGGATCGCGCGTCTTCCCATTGTGAAAATCAGCTTACCGGGGCGGTGCCAGCGTGACGGTTAGTTTCACTTCCTTGTCATCGCGAAGCACCACGACTTCCACCTTGTCTCCGGCCTTGAATTTGCGGAGAGCCGCGTCGAAGTCTTCCAGGCCACCAATTCGATTGCCGCCGAGGTCGATCAAGATATCGCCTCCCTTGATGCCCGCTTCCGCGGCAGGGCTTCCCGGGCTGGAACCTTGAATCCCATATCCTTTGCCCACCACGGTGAAGTCCGGGATGCTGCCGAAGTAAGGCCTCGAACCACCTCGCATCTCGGGCTGGGTCGATTCAACAGCAACGTAGGCCGGGGGCTGGTCCGCCTTGTCGATCGCCAGCAGGAAGTCAACCGCGAAGTCGATGATCCGGGCCATCCCTTCGTAGTTGATCTTGTCGGCGTCATCGCTGGGGCGATGATAGTCGTTGTGCGTCCCGGTGAAGAATGCCAGCACTGGTAACTGCTTGGCATAGAACGACGAATGATCGCTCGGGCCAAAGCCGCCGGGATCTTTGGTCAATGCGAACTTATGCTTCTCGTTCAACTGGTCAAGCAAAGGCTCGAACATCGCGGCCGTCCCGCTCCCCATCGCAATCAGCTTGTTCTCGTCCAACCGCCCGACCATGTCCATGTTGAACATCATCAGCGTCTTGTCGATCGGGATCACTGGCTCTTTCACATACTGGGCACTTCCCAGCAAACCTTCTTCTTCACCAGAGAACGCCACGATTAACACGCGATGCTGAAGCTGGTCGGCCTTGGCTTGCAGACGCCGGGCAACTGCCAGCAATGCCGTCGTGCCAGAAGCATTGTCGTCGGCACCATTATGAATCTCGTGAGTCAGTGGCGCGAGCGAGTTCGAGCCCCCCATGCCGAGGTGATCGTAGTGCGCCCCGACGATAATTACCTTGTCAGAAGTCGCGTTCGGAGCTTCGATCAGGCCAACAACATTATGAATGGTCGCTTTTTCTCGGACGATATCGGTCTGTCCGACTGCCTTCCAGGTTCCGATTTCGCCGACGATTGGCTTCAGCGATTCGTCAATCGACTGCTCGATTTCCAGCAGCGACTTGCCAAACGCTTTCTTCAGCAGCGGCTCGAAGACGGAACGCTTCGCGAACATTACCGGGAAATCGGTTCGCGACGATTCATCGCCTGCCCCGGTCAGTGGAATCAATTCGTCCACGCCATCCCCCAGCATTTCGCCATACTCGGCGATCTTCGCTCCCAGCGATGTCACGGTACTGATGTGAGCGGCAACTTCGTCGGCGGTGTGGTCATCTTTCTCTTGGTAGGCCGTTTGCACCTTCACCAGATCCGCAACGGCGACATCGAATGCCGGTTGGATATGGGCCTTGATCCCTTCGAGTCCCACGGCATCGTTGATGAAGATCACGCCGGCCGCCCCCTTCTGATAGGCGTTGGAGATCTTCCGGCTGAACAGGGCGTGCTGCGTCGTCTTGCTGCCGTCGAAGACGCTATGCGGATTGCTCTGCTGCGGTTCTTTCCGCAGGATCACGAGCATCTTTCCTTTAACATCGAGATCGGCAAACTCGTCGTATTCGAGCTTCGGCGCCGAGATCCCATAACCAACGAAAACCAACGGCACGTCAAACTTGGCCGATCCACCCACCGCCAGGGGCGTGAAAGTTTCCCCCAGCTTCAGCTCGATCGTTTCCTCTCCGGAAACCAACTCGAGACGATTTTGCTCCTCAGGGCCTAGTTCGGACGAGACAACAACATCGAAGCTTTGGAATGGCTTGCCGTTGACCAGGTCGGTCTTCAGGCCCATCGCTTCAAACTGCTTCGCCAGGTATTGGGCGGCCTCTTCCAGCCCTTCCGTTCCGATGCCACGCCCTTCGAGCTTATCGGACGCGAGGTATTCCAGCGTCTCCTTCAGGGAAGTGGTGGCATTGGCCGTGGCTGCCTCTTGGGCGTGAACCAGCCCGGTGGCCGAGAAGACGACACCCAGTCCCAGGCAAAGAAAGAGCGTGCGGCTGCGGAAGTGGCGGTTGTTCATCGGCAGACATTCCGAATGGGAAGGATGGTGAAACTTCGAGAAGTTAGGCAACCTTCGATTCTTTTCCGTCAGACTCGGTGCGTCAACCGGCAAGCCGCCTCATTGCCACACCTGGGCAAAACGTCGTAAAATCAAATCCTGGTTGAGATTGAATCTAACACGCACGTTGACTGGACCATCCTGAGAGTTCCGTTTGGCTTCACTATTTGTCATTCAAGGCGACGACCAAGGACGCCGATACGAATTGGCCCGCGACATGATCTCGATCGGTCGTGATCGGGGCAACGAGATCGTCTTGCACGACACCGAGATCTCGCGCCGGCATGCTGAAATTCGCATGAAGGACGGGCAGTTCACGTTGGTCGACCTGCAAAGCTCGAACGGATGCTTCGTCAACCAGAAGCGTGTGATGGAATGTCCCCTGACGCATGGCGATCGCCTGCAACTGGGGCACACGCTGATGATCTTCACGCATACGGCCGCCGCGCCGACCACGCGGCCGATTAGCGTGAGCCTGCAAGAGAAACATCGGGAAGGTTCGCGAATCATTCATTCGATTCGCCACGAAGAAGGAAGCCAAATCTTCCTCCCTTCCGAACTCCGCGAAGCAGGCCAATCGCAGAATCTGCAAAATAACCTGCAGTTGATTTACGATACCGCTCTGGCGGTCAGCCGTACGTTGGACATCGAACAACTGCTGGACTATCTGCTCGGTTTGATCTTCGACTGGGTCGAAGCGGACCGGGCCTGTATCGTGCTGATCGATTCGCACACCAAAATGCCTGAGGCCAAAGCTCAGCGAGTCCGAGAAGGCAAACAAGGGGTCGAAGAAGCGATCACCATCAGCCGTACGATTCTCGAATACGTGCTGACCAACCGCGAAGGGGTCCTTACCACCGACGCTCAGGACGATCAACGCTGGTCGCCGGAAGGCAGTATTATCAGCAGTGGTGTGAGCGAAGCGATATGCGTTCCGATGCAAGGCCGATACGGCATCGTCGGGGCGATTTACATCGATACCTACACGCCGCCTGATATGACAGCCTCGCCGCTACGGGCTCGATTTACCGAAGAACACTTGAAGCTGATGATTGCGATCGCCCATCAAGCGGCGCTGGCGGTCGAAGATACGCACTACTATTCCGCGGTGGTTCGGACCGAGCGTCTAGCTGCCATGGGGCAAGCAGTCGCCGCCATTTCGCACCATGTAAAAAACATCCTGCAAGGGATTCACGGCGGTAGCTACATCCTCGAAGAAGGCATCAAGTCTGGCAAAATGGATGTCGTCCAGCATGGCTGGGGGATCGTCAAACGGAACCAGGATCGCATCGCCCACCTGGTGATGGACATGCTTTCGTTCAGCAAAGAACGAGAGCCTGACCGCAGCAATGCCTCGCTGAACGACGTGGTCGAAGATGTGGTCAACTTAATGCGCAACCGGGCAAAAGAGAACAACGTCGTCCTCGAGTTCCGCCCTGACATCGATCTGCCGATGGGACTATTCGACGATGAAGGGATCCACCGGGCGGCGTTGAACGTGGTGACCAACGCGATCGATGCCGTCCTGGAAGTCGAGAACCCGCGCGTGGTAGTTTCGACCGAGTTCCGCGAAGCCGAACGTGAACTGGTTTGCACGGTCGAAGACAACGGCCATGGCATTCCGGCCGAGATGATCGAGAAAGTTTTCTCGGCTTTCGAGTCGACCAAAGGCAACCGCGGCACCGGGCTAGGACTTCCGGTCAGTCAGAAGGTGCTGCAAGAGCATGGCGGCGACGTCGATGTCAGCAGCGAGCCCGGCAAGGGAACCCGCTTCACGCTACGATTCCCTTGGGTCCACGTGCCAACCGACGATACCCGGTACTAACCTTTGTAGCCGGCCGGCTTGCCCACGAAGGGATTCCCTTCGATTTCTTCTTCGACGGTCGTGGAGGGCCCATGCCCTGGCAAAATGATCGACTCGCCCGGCAACGTGAACAGCTTGGTCTCGATGGCCTGCTTCAAATCGGCAAAGCTGCCATCTGGGAAATCGGTTCGCCCGATGCTCCCTTTAAAGAGGACGTCCCCCCCCAGGACCACGGTGCGATCGCCGTCTCGTACAATGAAGACAACGTGGCCGCTGCTATGGCCTGGCGTTTCGCGAACCTCGAAGTCGATCCCCCCTGCCTGGTAGGTATCCCCTTCTTTGACCGTCAGGTCTTGCTCGGGGCTGATCAGGGGCAAGCCGAAAGGTCCGCTCAAATTCTTTTCTGGATCGGTCAGCTTTTCCGCGTCGCCATGCCCAATCACCAGAGGGGCATCAGGCCACATCTGCTTCATCGTTCCGTTGCCAGCAATGTGGTCACTATGGCCATGTGTGTTCAAGATTGCGCAGACCTGAAGTTTCCTCTCGGCAAGAGCATCGACAATTTTTTCGGGCTCTAAACCGGGATCGACGACAATACAGTCCGCAAGTCCTTCCTTGAACAGAACATACGTGTTTTCGTCGAACGGCATACTGACGATACGTAAAATATTGATCTCAGCCATTCAGGGCAGATCGCACTCCACTTTGCTGACAAAATTGGATACAGTGATTGCGCATGATAAACCATCTGACGAGATCTTGGTAATCTGTAAAACTTTGACGCTCGTCACGAAGGTATTCATCTTGTGGCCACAGACATCGCGATAAAACGCTCTAGGGCATAAATTCGCTAAGGTGACGACGACGGCTTGCTAGCAGATCGCCACCACTCACATGCACAGATACCGGACGTTCGTACTTGTCGCTCTTGCACGGAACGCGAGAGATTACGGACCGGAACATTAACGGAGATTGATCATGACCAAGTCCCTCATTTCTCGCCGAACGCTGCTGGCTGGCAGCACGGCCTTGGCCTGCGGGCTGACCCGGGCGACTTTCGGTGAGGATCAACGTCAGGGCTTGCGGGAACCGGTCTACCGCGTTTCCAACCGCACCGGCAACCCCGTCCAGAACGTGGCTGCCGAGCATCCACTGGCTCCGGCGCTGCGTATCGCCGAAAACGGCCTGGTGAGCATTGAAAACAACATTCACGACTACGAATGCACGCTGGTCAAACGCGAGCAGATCAACGGTAAGCTGAACGATCAAGAGTTCATCTACACCAAGATCCGCCACGAAAAGAAAGACCAGAACGGCAACATCGTCTCGCCTTTTGGCGTGTACATGTACTTCCTGAAGCCTTCCAGCGTGAAGGGCCGCGAAGTTCTGTACGTAAAGGGTCATAACAACGGCAACCTGATGGCTCACGAAGGGGGCGCACTCCTGAAGCACATCACCGTGTCGCTCGACCCGCTGGGTGCGATGGCCATGCGTGGTCAGCGTTATCCGATCACCGACGTCGGCATCAAGAACCTGGTGACCCGCCTGATCGAAGTCGCTCAGCAGGACATGCAGTTCGGCGAATGCGAAGTGAAGTTCTACAACGGTGCCAAGATCAACGGTCGCGTCTGCACCGTGATCGAAGTGGTTCACCCAGTGCCACGTAAGAACTTCCGCTTCCACAAGGCTCACGTCTTCATCGACGACGAAATGCAAGTGCCGATCCGCTTCGCTTCGTGGGACTGGCCTTCGTCGCAAGGTGCCGAACCAGCCATGCTGGAAGAGTACACCTACATGAACCTGAAGCTGAACAACGGTTTCACCGACGCCGACTTCAATCCTCGCAACGAAAAGTACGGCTTCAACGTCTAAGCCGCAAGCAAGCGTCGTCTAAGAATCAAACACCCGGTCGGAGTTTTCGACCGGGTGTTTTTTTGTGCGCGAATCGAAAGGGTTTATTCGCTTGGCTCAACCTCAGCCGGTTCGGTCTCGAACGACTGGTGGACCCAGCGGATGGTCAGTGCCATCAAGCCGATGACAATCACGGCCGTAACCAGGAACACCCAGAATCCTTCCACTTTGCCTGCTTCCGCCTGGCCGGCGAGGGTCGCAGCGTAGTCGATCGATGCCACATGAATCAGTTCGCGGACAACCGCTCCGCAGAACAACATGCCCGTAAGCAGCACCAATCGAGGCACGATCCACCGACGCGACGTTGCCAGGGAGCCGCTGTGCCAAAGGTAGATCTGTCCCGCCCAGAACAAAACGCCCAGCACCAACCACAGCGTTCCACTTAAATTGGTCACGGCGCTGAAGCCTGGCTGCGAGAACGCGATCGCCGCAAGCGAGGCCATGCCGAACGTTCCTAGACCAGCCATCCCAAACCAGCGGAGCCATCCGACCGTGGGCAGGTCTTCATCCGTGGCAGTGCCCTCTCTCAGGTAGGCAAGTTGAGCCGTCAATAGCGTGGCCATCGACACGAATGCCACACTCAGCCAAACAAGCGAACGAGAGACCACCGGTAGAACTTTCAGCGGCAACTCGCCACTGGCGAACGCTTCAGTCCAAGCTGAAGGCTCGCTCGAGACGAGGTGATTCGCCGTCCAGCAGAAGCCAATGAAGACAAACAGCCCGGCATTCAAACCAGCGATCAAGGCCCGTTGCCACCAGCGAAGTCGCTCGAACCAGGTACTCTTCAGCACATAAAGCAGGTAAAACGCCGCCATCAGCGCCGGGATGACCACCATCCACCGCCAGCCGAGCAATAGGTTGGCCGTGTAAAAGTGGAGCGGTACCAGGATCTGCACGAATAAAAGCGGCGCCACGCCGAAGGTAATCGCAGCACTGAGCGCAAACGGCATCCAGTCTCGCAGAACCCGAACGATCGGATTGTGGAGCAAAGCTCCTTCATCTTGGCGATACCAGAAGCTGAAGCCGACAATCGACAGGCAGCCTGCCACCACGTAGTGCATGGCCAGATGATGCGTGACGAAGGTGATCAGATACAACAGCATGTACGTCAACGACGTCAGCGGCAGATTAAAAGGGAATGGGGCATCCATTACGAATCTCCCTCGCTGCTCGCAGCTTCACGACCTGGCGGCTTCGAGGCGGGCTCGGTTCCAGCTTGATCTAACCACTTGTTGATGTCGGCCAGCGCCGCCTCTTCCATCGGAGCTTCGGCCTGCTCATCGTTTCGCTCGTTAAACCACTTGAGATAACGAACCAGCGACTCCAGATCTTCCGCATTGCCGGCAAATGGAGGCATGAACGGTTTGGTGTGCTGCAACTTGGCGATATTCATCCGCATCTGATCTTCGTCCCACGACTCGGTCAGCTCAGTCACGCCATTCAGTCCCGAGACCGTATGGCAGACCGCACATTGCCTCCGGAACACTTTGGCACCACGCGTCGTGATCTCGCCGGCAACTTCGGTTCCGTTGACCAGCGGATAAGGATCGTGCACAAGGCAACCTTCCTTCCGCATCTGAGCGACCTGGTCTGGGTGAATTCCGTTGGAATACATCCAGTAGCGAATCGAGTAGGGCTTGCGCGAACCTTCTCGCACGAACTCACCGCCGGCCGTCGCCCCAAAGGCCAGCATCAGCAGCAGCGTGGCAGTGGCTCCGTTGATATAGAGCCGCTGCAGATAGAGTCCAATCAACGCGTAGCCTCCGATCGCCAACGATGCCCCGATCGAGATATTTAAGAAGAGGTTCATCGTGGGACTGCCACCCAGCACCCAGCCACGGCTATCGGCGGGCATCGCCAGCAAAAACCAGCCGCCTAAAATCGGCATCAATACCATCGGCACCAACAGATGTGCCGCGTAGTTGATCAACTTGCGTTTCGCTTCCTGATCGAGGCTTTGCATCGTATTCACGACGATACATGCAACCAGGCCCGCCAGCGTCAAAGCGACGATCGTGCGGAAAAACAAGCTTGGCCAGAAGGTCGGATTGAAGAATCCTTCCAGGATCGAATGTTTCTCGATCCATCCGCCTGGTGTCAATTGCCAACTGATGATGCCGTTAATCAAAAACAGGCTCATCCACGCCGCAAACGCGTACATCACCAGCAACTTCATGCAGGCCGCATCGCTGATCTTCTGGTGATAGCGATAGAACATGTACCCGGCGAAAACTTCCAGCAGAAAGAACAGGTACTCTGTCGCCCAGATCCAATGGAAGTTGCGAATCATGCCGCCGATCGTGAACGCACTGACCTGGATCGAGGTGAACCAGATTCCGACGCCTGTGACCGCACCGGCGACGAAGCTGATCAGCACCAGCCATTTGAAATAGCCATGCACGAACAGTCGAGCGTTGGCGGACCGACCGGTCATCGCCAGCCACTGAAAGTAGCACAGCAGCATGCCCCCCCCGACGGCGAACTGGGCGAGAAACACATGGACGACCGCTACGATCGCAATCATGATTCCCGGCATTAGGGGGTCATACTGGTTGACCGGATAGACATCCATGGCCCTCTCTCTTCCCCGTACTTGGTGTCAATCGAAAGATGTTGTCACCTAACAGTCTATGCGCCAGACCTCGACCAATTCGTGCGGCAATTTGTCGCACGTCCTTCAGGACACCCAGTCCGGCAGATTTTAGAGCATGTCGTCGTGGCAATTGAACGTGACTGAAAACTGCACGCCGACGACTTGGGTCTACGATAAACTTCTTGCATCTTGGTTGGAAGTCGCAAACAACGAAGTGGCCAACTTCGTTCACAATCGCCTCGCTTCAACCGGCATAGTCCCCTTCGCCAAGTTGCCTGATTGACTTCGGCAACTATTCTTCAACACATGCTAAGCAGTTCTCTCGCAATCGCGTTTCCGGTAGACGAGCGGAAAGCCTGATCGCCCAACGGATCTCCCCCCTTCTCTGTCACCTGCTGCCTTGGTCGACGCGCGTTTCGTCGGCCCTGAATTCGCGTTCGTCTCTCCCGCATTTGGCCATTTCGTGATCAATTGCACCACGAGTTCGGGGCTTCGGGAAGAGAGCTGCCGAGCCGAATCTCTGCCAAAAGCGGCTTTTTGGCAAAAAACAGGAGCTGACTGGCTTTCAAATTGCCCCCTTTCATAATAGTTTCTAGCATGTCGGAGAATTAATTTTCAATGAAGACGCTTCCCTCATTCGTTTACGTCTTAGAAAGCAACCATGCGAACCTACAAACGACTTGGATTCACACTGGTGGAGCTGCTGGTGGTCATTGCGATCATCGGTGTGTTGATCGCACTCTTGTTGCCGGCTGTACAAGCCGCACGCGAAGCGGCTCGCCGCATGAAGTGCACCAACAACTTGAAGCAGTTGGGCCTGGCACTTCACAACTACCACGACACATTCCAAACCTTGCCGTACGCCAGCAACGAATACAACCGTCAGGCCGGCGATACCCGCCACGTTTGGAACGAGTTCATCATGCCCTTCATTGAACAGCGTGCTCTGTTCGACCAGCTTGATTTCAGTGTCGACGTTCACATTGGCGTTAACGAAACATTGCTGACCGGCGTGCGTGCCGAATGGCAAGAGTGCCCCAGCAGTCCGTTTGCTTCGCGAATGCGTCGCGGCGATGGCCAACCATTTGACAACTGGGCTGGCGATACGGCCGTGATGAGCTATGCCCCATGCATTGGTCCTCAGAAGACCGATGCGTTGCCGCTCGATTGTGCCAGCGACAACAGCTATTGCTTCCAGCAGAACACCAGTTGGAGCAGTGGTGCCTCGAACGCCGTGCCAGGTATCTTCAGCGGAAGAGCGATGTTCTGCACGAACTTCTCAGGCATCACCGATGGTTTGTCGAACACGCTGATGCTCTCCGAGCGTCGCGGCGAACTGACCCGCTGGATGTGTGCCTTCTGTCCGAACTTCCAAGGCTGCCCGACCAGCCAGGCCATCAACAGCAAGTTCATCGATCCCGACGACGTCAGTGCGTTGACCAACAACATCGGTGCCTCGAGTTTTCATCCTGGCGGAGCTGCGTTTGCCCTGGCCGATGGCTCGGTACAGTTCCTCCCGGAAACACTGGATCATCGGACTTATAACGCCCTGGGCGGTCGCATCGACGGCCTTCAGGCGTCGTTGCCGTAAGCTCTGCTGCGTTGGCTTATGCGGCTTCGCCTCCAGAATGAACGAAGCCGCGTCGTACAAATCGATTGTCGAAGGAATGGAACATTGATCAGTTTACAAAAGCCCTGGGCAGGACTCGTGCTCGGTTTAGTCGTTTGTGCACTTGGATGTGGTCCCGAGATTCGTCCTGGCGAAGCATTCGTTCATGGCACAATTACCTTGCAAGGTCAGCCAGTACCGGCCGGCAAAGGTTCGCTGAACCTCGTCTCGCCCACCTCAGTCGGCGTGGCGAAGATCGAGCCAGATGGATCGTTTGAGACGACCTTGCCGCCAGGAGAATACCAAGTCGCCATTCGCTACAAAGATGGCAACGACTGGATGAACGAACAGGGAAAGATGGTCTTTGCCAACGACCTGGTCCCGAAGAAGTATGGTGATGTGAAAACATCCGATCTGACGGCGACCGTGGTCGAAGGTGCGAACGAAGTGAACTTCGATCTCGAGTAACCTCTGCCACTGCTTCCGAAAAAATAAAAGACCACGGCTGCCTTCGCTTGCCGTGGTCTCTTTCTGCGCGGTGCATTCTTTCTCAGGTCATTTCCATTCGACGACGATCACGATCTCCTCGAATTGATCCCCCTTCATCCGACCAACTTCCGTCAGCACGACCGGCTTGCCTTGGCGAAGCTGTACCGTTCCAGCGGCAGTCAGCGTGGCGATCGAATCAGGGACGAAATTAGGATCAGGTGCTCCGCCGAATCCAGCTCGTCCGAACCCGCCGCCGGCTCGGATCGCTTGCTCGAATTCTTCGCGAGTGGTTGCCGGTCGCCTTTGCTCGGTCTTGGGCTCCTCGGTCGGTTCTTCTTTTTCGGCCTTTTGACCAGGCACGATATACGACTTCTCGTAGTCGACATGCACCAAGATCGACTCCTCGTCCATTGGTTTGGCCTGAACGCGAATCAGTGTGCCGACGTTCAGCAAGGAATAGTTGGCCGTACGACCACTGGACGACGTTTGCGAGGGCTCGCGACTTCCTTGTTGGATTTGAATTTGCTCGCCGGTGGTTACTTTCACCTGGAAATAATCGGACAGACCAATGGCTTCGTGCCCCGGCTTCTCCATCCATTTCACCATTCGAGTTGGAATCGATGGCCCATCCATCTTCAGCATCGGCTCGATTTCCTCGGTCAGTGTTTTGTAGGGTAAACCAGGTGTGACCGTGCGTTTCAACAGAACGACATCTACCGCCATGACTTCGCTGCTCACAGCAGGGGGGCCGATCCGATAATGTGGCACTTCGACCACATCGGACTTCGGCTCGTCCGGGGCTTTCACTTCGTCGGCGATCTCCTTCACCGCTTCCCCTTCCGGGAGCAACGACATCAGGTGATCGGTATAGCGTTGCTCTTCCTGCTGTTTCTTTCTCGTAAGCTTCAGCCCTTCTCGGCGTTCTTCCCAAAACTGGTGAAATTCAGCCAGTGAGACTCCTTTGCGGCTCCAAGCCACGGGATATCGTCGCGATAGATTTGCAGTCATGCGAGACGAGAGAACTTCAAGTTCCTCTCCTTGAAGTAAGCCATTTCCGTCGAGGTCGAGGGCGCGAAAATAGTCGCGGTGCGGGCTCTCCGTCAAATCAACGGCGACGTCCTCTTCAGGTAGCTGACTCCTCTGCTGAATGTAATCGCGGAACTGTCGCTCGCGATTGGCTTCTGCCTGTGACTCTTTTTCCTGTCGCTCTCGTTCTGCTCGGAACCGCGCCTCATGGTCACGCAGCAATTCCAGAAAGTCGTGAAATTGCTCGAACGAAATCGACTCTTCTTCGCCGATCCTCGGTTCAAACTGTTGACGGACTGGATTGGGGAGCCGCTCAAATTCTTCACCGGAAAGCTTGCCGTCGCCATTAGTATCGAATGTCCCGAAGTAGTCCCGATGCGGACTTTCTGGAAGCACGGACGCGGCCAGTTCTTTCTTTGAAGTTTCCGCTTCCGGGGCGTCCCCTTCAGCGACGTTCGCCTGGGCGGCCGGTTGGTCGTACCGCGTTAGCTGAGCAAGTCGACTCTTCAGCAGATCGATATCGGCTGGAACCATTCGGGTCCGCGACGTTTCGAGGGCTCGACGAATCTCGGTGATCCGGATGAAATCGCCAAACGCTTCCATGAACTGATCGAACGGAACGCCATCGGGATTCGCGGCGAGCTTCGTCTTCTTCACGATCTCGCGCAGATCAGACGGCCCCATCCGCTCGATCTCTTCAGCATCGAGCTTGCCATCCTGGTTGGCGTCGTACCGTTTCTCGAAGGCGATTCGGTACGCGATGCTTGCCCGCGGATCGTAGCCGATATGCTTCTTTGTCAGCGTGGCAGCGTCCAGCAGGTCGGCCAAAGTGACCTTGGTTTCTCCTGGTCGTGCTTTCAGTTTCTGAAACAGAATCGTCTTCATCTCGGCCGGAAACGGCACCAGATAGGTCTCGACCTCGGCCTGATCGAGGACGCCATTATTGTCGGCGTCGGACTTGAAGAAGTCCTCTTGGTAATTGCGAACCGAGTTCGGGTTCAATTCGCCGACGCCACCGACCTGGGCGTGAACGATTCCGGCACTCAGCAAGATCAACAGACTTGCCATGGATAGGCGGAAGAACATAGGGGGATCTCCAAGGAAGAGAGCTATTCGCGCCCCTTCAAGTTACCCCTCTGGCAACGGACCTGCAAACAATTCGCTCGAACCAGGCACGCTACCGATTTTTCGCTTGGAAGTCATGTACGCCCGGCGTTACTTCCACTCAACCAGAATCACCAGTTCTTCAAAGCCTTCGCTAGTCAGTCGGCTGGTCGAATTGAAAACGACTGGCGTTCCCTGCGTCAGTTCCATAATGCCGCTGATGTCGAGTGTCGACACGCCATCGATCTCGGGCGTCGCGTCGCCGGATGCTTCCTCATCCTCCATCACTTTCCCCAAGGTAATTTTGCCGGGGATCATGGCCGACTTTTCGAACTTCAGGCTCAAAACCAAGGTCTTCGGGGAAGAAAGATGGCCGGCGGTGCCACTGACCAGGGTTCCCAAGTTCATCAACTGATGGGCAACTTGACGACCACGCGTCGTGACCGAAGTTCCGCTGACCGCTGGCTTACGGCTTCCTTGCTGGAGAACAAATGGCTGATCGACCAAAGTTTTTGCCTCGAAGTAGTCGACCAGCTTCACGTCGGCATTCTCGGCGTCGGCCAGCCACGGAACCAACCGCGTTGGGATCGATGGACCTGGCGACTTCAGTACGCCACTTACTGCTTCAGCCAACGTTTGCTGCGGCATCTCCGCGCTGACGCGGGTCAGCAGAACGATATCAAACGCAAGCGATTCCGACTTCGGCGTCTTCGTCGTTTCTGTCTTCGGCTCGGCAGCCACCGCAACGGCTTCACTCACTTCGGTCACTTCCGCTTTGACCGGCTGGGCCGGGGCGACGTCTTCCGTCGTGTCTCCAACTTCCGCAGCAAGTTCCTGCTTGTATTCGATCCATTGGCCAAGCAACTTCTTCGACTCGGCGTAACTCTGGCGACTTCCTCGATAACTTTCAAAGTAGTCGTGAAACTCAGCGAACGTGACCGGCAGCGTTCGCCAGGAAATCGGCAATTGGGAAGCACCATCACGGAAACGCGTGATACCACGAATCGGCTTCAACTCTTCTTCGTTCAGGACGCCATCGCCGTTCAAATCGAACTGGCGAAAGAATGCCGCGTGCGGACTCGTTTCGAGCGATGCAGGCTCTTCATCCCCTTCTTCGGAAACCTTCTGTTCGCCACTTTGCAATTGCTCGGCCATGTACTGGTCCAGCACTTTTTTCAATTGGGCCTCGCGATGGCGAGCCTCTTGCTGGGCGACTTTTTGCTGGGCGAGATTCTCGAGTGAGGTACGAAAAGTCTCGCGAGAGATTCGGACCTTCACGTCCCCAGAAGGGAGAAATAGCCCCATCGACCCCAATAGGTGTTGTGAGATATTGGCGAGTTCGCCTTCATTCAGGTTGCCATCGCCGTTGGTATCCAGCGTCGCAAACAATTCGTCGAACTTGCTATCGGGCGAGGAGGGATCGACAGCCTTTTCGGGCGATTGACACCAACCAGCAGAGGCAACGATACCGAGCATCGCGATCGCGACGAGAAAACGTGAGAGAGCCATGTTGAAGACCTTGATCGGAGAGCCAACGGAAAGCGCACCCCTGGAACATACTCCACCTGAGGCTGCCCCTCAATCGTCTTTACACAATCTACCCGAAAGCGGCAGCGATCATGGGCGAAGGGAAGCAGCCCGTTCGATCAGATGGGCCCGGAAGATGAAAACGGCCTTCGTGGTCAACGGCTCTCCTTGATGTTCCATGCTCGTCAGCAAGCCTCCCATCACGTAAGGCTCGTCAGGCGTCAGCAACAATTCTGGCGTGATACCCAGCGTCGCGATCCCTGGAACTGCGTCAGGCTCGCCCTCTTTCTTCGGAGGGAGTTCGAGCCGGACTCGGCGCGAGAAATGCGACTTCAGCAGCAACTTGCCTTCGTTCGCTTGTTGAACCTTTAGTCGCACGTCGATGCCATCGAGGATCTTCAGCAGTTCCATGTTCTTTAGTTCTGGCGGGTCTGGAATGCCGGGGACGTAGAACTCGGACGATGTCACCTCGATCTCGGCATCCAATCGCAACTTGACCCGGACCACGTTAAACCGAGCCGGCAGCGGACTGGTCTGCTGCGGCTTCCAGCGGGCAAGTGTCCCAGCTAACGAGAACTCGGGATCGGAGTGCGTCGCGAGAAACTCCTTCAGCTCGGTCTCGATGGGATTGGCGGTTGTCGGCGGCATGGCGCGTTCGACCATTGCGATTTCGACCAGAACCATCGGCGGCTTTGCCAAGCTTTTTTCTGTCAGAATCACGCAAAACAGCAAACTGACTGCAAATGCCAGGTAGATCCGCATCGAATTTCTCCCGTCGATGAAAGATGGAGTCGGGCATCAAGCCCCCCGCAAGGTCCCACACTGTATCGAAATGATTCTCAGCGATACAATACGTGGTTAAGGGCAGGCAGCCTTGCGCAAATAATCAGACCGTTTTAAAGAGACAAAGCTGATGAAGGTCACGGGTACCGATAACAAGATCGCTGATTTCTCGGGCGACGTCATTGTAGTTGGGGTTTACGAAGACGCGCTCTCGCCACCAGCCGATCAATTAGACAACTTGATCGGTGGTTCGATTACCCGTTTAGTGGAATCGGGCGATATCACGGGCAAACCAAACGAAGTCACGACGATCCTGGCACCCAGCGGACTGCCAATTCTCCGCGTGCTGGCCATCGGTCTTGGTAAGAAAGAAGACCTGAATCTGCGACGTGCCTATGAAGCCTCGGCCACCGCAGCTGTGGCGTTGTCTTCCAAGAAGGTCGAGAAGGCTGGCATCTTTCTTGATGACTTCTGGCCTGCGGAAATGATCGAACAAGCGATCGCCGGCGCCTTGGTGGGCGTGACAGGGCAGGACTTATACCGCAAAGAAAAGAAACAGAACGCTCCGGCCGAACTGGTTTGGAGTTCCGCCACGGAAGAAGTGCTCGAAAAGGGCATCGCCCTGGGCAACGCGATCAACCTGACGCGCAGCCTGGTGAACCGCTGTGCGAGTGACATCTATCCGGCGACCTTCGCCGAAGAAGCAGCCGTCGTTGCCGAAAACCACGACTTGAACATCGAGGTCTGGGACAAAGCGAAGCTGACCGAAGAGAACTGCGGAAGCTTGCTGGCCGTGGCACGTGGTTCGGTCAAAGATCCACGCCTGGTCATCCTGCGATACAACGGCGGCAAGAAGGGTGATCCACCTTTGGCCCTGGTCGGCAAGGGTGTGACCTTCGACAGTGGTGGTCTCTCGCTGAAGCCTTCCGACAGCATGATCACGATGAAGTGTGATATGGCCGGTGCCGCCACCGTGCTGGGTGCGATCAAAGCGATTGCTTCCTGGAAGTTGCCGATCAACGTTGTCGCTTTGTGCGGCTGCGTTGAAAACATGATCTCGGGTGACAGCTACAAGCTGGGCGACATCCTGACTTCGCGCAGTGGCAAGACGATCGAAGTGCTGAACACCGATGCCGAAGGACGCCTGGTGCTGGCGGACGTGTTGAACGTTGCCCTCGACGAAAAGCCCATGGCGATCGTCGACCTGGCCACGCTGACCGGTGCTTGCGTGGTGGCTTTGGGTACCGACACGGCGGGCTTGATGACCAACGAGCCTGACTGGTGCCACGAGATCGAACAGGCTTCGCTGGCGACCGGCGAAAAGATGTGGCAGTTGCCGATGTACCCAGAGTTCGGCGAGCAGGTCAAAAGCCAGATTGCCGATGTGAAGAACGTGGGCGACGGCCGCTGGGGTGGTGCGATCACCGCCGCCAAGTTCCTGGAAGAGTTCATCGACGATACTCCTTGGACCCATATCGACATTGCCGGCCCTTCCTTCGCCGAAAAACCGAAGCCATACTGCAGTGGTGGCGCCACCGGTTTTGCGGTTCGAACGTTGCTGGAATTGGCGCGACGCCAGGCAACAAGCTAAAAAGTTACGTACCTGATCCTCCCCCCGCATCCCTGGGGGAGGATCGTGCGGTACCATGACAACGCACGTTTGCCTGCCGGCCTCGACTGCTTAGCCAACAAACGTGTAGGACCGCACGCCCCAAGATCGCTGCAGTTCTAAGAACTCTCTTTCATTCACCTTCAGTTTGGATCGACCCTAGCCATGCCTTGGATTTCCGAGACCGCAAAAGAAATCAAGAAGCCAGAGATGCTTGCCATCCTTGACCGAGCGATTGAAGAGGCTCGGAAACGGATCTGCGGCACCCCCAAACGCGTCTTGCTGCTCCCTCCTGACATTACTCGTATGCACTCTGGATCTGGCTGGATTACCGAGTACTTCTGGCAGCAACTGAAGGACGAAGCCGAAATCCACGTGATCCCAACGCTTGGTCAGCACGAACCCCATACCCCCGAACAAAACAAGCAGATGTTCGGCGAGATCCCCAACGAAATCATTCACCCGCACGACTGGCGCGATGGCTGCGTGAAGGTGGGCGAGATCTCGGCCGAGTTCGTCAAAGAAATCAGCGACGGCGCTGCCGACTGGGCCATTCCGATCTGGCTCAACAAGATGCTGATGGAAGAGAAGTGGGACCTGATCATCAACATCGGTCACGTCGTTCCGCACGAAGTGCTTGGTTTCGCCAACCACAACAAGAACTACTTCATCGGTTTGGCCGGTAAAGACCTGATCTGCACCAGCCACATGATGGCCGCCAGTTGCGGGATTGAGAACAACCTCGGCAACCTGATCACGCCGGTCCGTGCCGTCTTTAACAAGGCGGAAGACGAAATGCTCGGCGACCTGCCAGACTTCTACGTTCAGGTCGTTCTGGCTCGGAACGAAGCAGGCGAACTGGTTCATACCGGCGTCCACATCGGCGACGATCTGGAAACCTATTTGAATGCCGCCAAGCAGTCGCGTGCGGAAAACATTACCGTCTTTGACAAGCCGATCCAGAAGATCGTCTGCGTGATGCAAGGCGACGAGTTCTTCAGCACCTGGGTCGCCAACAAGAGTGTCTATCGTACCCGCATGGCTTTGGCCGACGGTGGCGAACTGCTGGTGATCGCCCCAGGCCTCAAGCGTTTCGGCGAGCAGCCAGATGTGGACGCACTGATCCGCAAGTATGGCTATCAGCCAACGCCCAAGATTTTGGAGCTTTACAAGCAGAACGAAGACATGCAGGACCTGGCCCACGGCACGGCTCACTTGATGCATGGCACTTCAGAAGATCGCTTCACCATTCGTTATGCCCCGGGTCACCTGACCCAGGAAGAAGTCGAACAGGTTAACTTCGCTTACGCCGACTACGAAGAAACGCTGAAGCGTTACCCGATCGACACCATGAAGGAAGGCTTCAACACGATGCCTGACGGCGAAGAGATCTTCTTCATCGCGACGCCATCGGCAGGTCTCTGGAGCACCAAAGACAAGTTGTACAACCGCAAGTCAGGCTTTGCCAAAGACGAAGCTTAGTCATTGACGACATGACTTACCGTTCCATGAAAAGGGCCGCATTCTTTCGGATGCGGCCCTTTCTTTTTGCATGGATTGAAGCGGCGTGGTACAAAATCTCGACCTTCTCATACTTCCCTCACAGGAACTTTCCTGATGCCACGTCTGTTGCTTGCCGCTTCCTTCACGTTCGGCCTCCTGATCTTTTCCCATGGGCTCTTCGCCGACGAGCCTGCGGCCGAGGCACCGCTGACGGAAACAGAAAAACAGCTTCAAAATGACGTACAAACACTGACGACGGCATTGTTAGAAGCTGACAGCGAAACGGCCTTGAAGCTTCTTCATCCCAAGCCGTTCGATCGCCGGATTGGATCACGCGAGGAGTTCACCAAGGGGCTGAAGAAAGCAAAAGAAGCATTGGGCCGCATCAAGCTGTTCAAGCCGGAAATCAGCGTCGCGTTTCCCAAACGCCCTATTTTTGTCGAGGGAGAACAGCATCAGTTTGCGATCGTTCCCATCGAGACTCAGGTCAAAATGTTGGGCGGTATCGGGAAGTCCGAATCGTTCCTTATTGGCATTCGCGAGGAGAAAGACGACACCTGGCGTTACCTCGACGGCACGAAGCTCGAACAGGAAGATATCCAGAAACTCTTTTCCGACTTTCCGGTCGAGCAACCACTTCCTCTGGTAAAGAATTCCACCCAGATCAAGGAAGAAGAATTCGAGAGCCTGCTGCCCAAGATGCCGACGCCTCCTGAAGATTTGAAACTGCCGAAGTAACGCTCCGCCTCCAACATGGTGTGAAGTCGCCGATGCTCAAGGTCTATGCGGGATCCCTCTTGTTGGTGATCGTCCTGATCGTTTGCAGCCTGGGACGATTCAATCCTGCTTCCAGGGTGATCGATTCGCGGTGGATCGCCCAAGAGAACTCCTCGGTCGAATCTGACACGGCAGCGATCTTCGCAGCCATTCAGCAAAAGGATTTTGGCATTGTCCAATCGATGCTGCCGCTCGAGGTCACCTCGGCAGAAAGTGACCGCAACTACTACGACCGATATCAAGAGATCCTCAACGATCTCGCATCCGATTCGGTTCGTATCCCACAGATTGTTGTCGCTGCGAATGCCGAGTTCTATCAGTCTCGCCAGCACGACTGGGTTGTCGTTCCGACCGAGGCGGTCGTTGCTTACTCCGATGGGCAAGTCTTGCAGCGTGGCTTTTTGCTGGGAGTCCGGTCCAAGGACAAAACGGCGTGGAACTATCTCGACTTCACCATCAACTGGCAACATTCGCGGCAGTTTGTCGAACTGCTCTTCCCTGACTTTCCCAAGAACATTCCCCTGCCGGAATGCACCGCGACCTACCACGATCCGTAGATTCGTCGATCCGCTAGGCGGAATTGTGGACGAGAGACTCGTTTCGATTGGCTCCCATACCGATCGGGAGGTAAACTGTCGGTGCCCCGATCTCTTTCTATTTCATGCCAGGGTTCGTTATGTCGCTTTTCCATCGCCTGGAAGTTTCTGCCGTTTTGCTTGCTGCCTCGCTGACCCTAACCGTTGGTTGCCAGCAGCAACCGAAAGCCGAACCGATCACCGATCCTGATTACGTTTCGGTCGAGTCGGAAAAAGTCTTGGGCGATACCAAGCGTTTGATCGACGCGACGTTGAACCAAGAGATCGATCCACTGCTGGAACTGACGCATCCCAACACCCTGAAGATGATGGGTGGCGAAGAGAAGGCTCGCGAGTTGATGCAGTTGGTCTTCGACCAGGTCAAAGCCCTGCAACTGAACTACGACCGGTTTGTTCCTGTCGGTGATCCAACGTTCTATCGCACCCCGCAGTACGAGTTCGCCATCATCGCAACCGAGGCCCATGCCACGTTCCCTGATGACTCACTCGACCAAAAGGGGGCGATGATTGGCATGCGCAAAGTCGGCTCGGACAAGTGGACCTACGTCGATTACAACGACCAGACGAAGGACCAAATTTACACGATTCTGCCCGAGCTGCCCCGCAACATCGAGTTGCCGGAAACGCTGAGCAAACTTGGCTCACAGTAAGCATTTACCCCCTCGTCTAGCTGGCCTTGCTGGGGATTTTCGTTGACGGGTCCCAGGCCGTACCCCAAGATACGAGCAGAAGCCTAGCCCCGGTCGCAAAACCCGAAATTGCGGCCAATATTCCCGTAGCGGCGGCGAATACCCGGGTGATACTACTAGTTTGAACTGCTCGTCTCTGTGGAAAGGTCGGTCCAATGTCCTTGTACTGGGTGTTTTTCGGCTGTGCTGTTGTGGCTGGAACGATTTTCGTCCTCCAGTTTCTGCTGGCGGTCGTGGGCATCGGGCTGGAAGGAACCGACCTGCCGGACGAGATCCCCGACGACATTCCGGATGACTATACCGGCGATGCGCATGGCTCGACCGCTTTGTTCGGGGTGATTTCGTTCAAGACGCTCGTGACCGCCTTCACCTTCTTCGGCCTCGCCGGCCTGGCGTGTCTTTCTGCCGGCTTGAATGAACCGGTTTCGTTCGCCATTGCCGTCGCATTTGGCATCGCGGCCATGTATGCCGTGCATTGGCTGATGCAGGTCATGCTGCGATTGGCTCAGGACGGCACCGTTCGCATTGCCAACTCGGTGGGTGAAAACGGTACCGTCTACATCCCGATCCCTCCGCATCAGGAAGGGGTCGGCAAGATTCAGATCCGCGTTCAGGATCAGATCGTCGAATACGCGGCTCAAACGACGGCCGAGACCAAGCTGACGACCGGGACTCCGGTTCAGGTCGTCGAAGTGCTCAGCCCGACCATCGTGCTGGTGGTGCCGCTGGTGACCGAAGTGGAAGTTCGGCCTGGTTCCGCGCAACCGGAACAACCGGCACAAACCACGTAGAAAATACGCTTCGACTTCTATCGATTTCCCCGGGTTGGGGTCTTCGTAACCTACACATACCTAGATGCCGCTGCGCGCGGACCGTACCGGCACCGAGCCCTGTCACCAAGGAATTCATCTCATGCACACCGTATCAATGCTTGCCCAAGGCGAAGGAATGTTCAGTTTCTTCGGCACAACCATGGGGATCATCTCGATCATTGCCATTCTGGCCGTGATGGGTTTCGTCACGTTTCTGATGATATTGAAGAGCCAGTACAAGCGTTGCCCGAGCAACCGTGTGCTCGTCGTTTATGGTCGCACGGGTGGGGGCAAGTCGGCTCAAACGGTGCATGGTGGTGCGAAGTTCGTGATCCCGCTGATCCAGGACTATGCCTACTTGAGCCTGGAACCGATTCAAATTGAAATCCCGCTGCGTGGTGCCCTGTCGTCGGAAAACATCCGCGTCAACGTGCCCAGCTGCTTTACGGTCGCCATCGGTACCACGGCCGGCGTCATGGATAACGCCGCTGTCCGTCTGCTCGGCTTGACCACCAACGAAATTCGCAAGCAGGCAGAAGAATTGATCTTCGGCCAATTGCGTCAGGTGATCGCCTCGATGCGGATCGAAGAAATCAACCGCGATCGCGATACGTTCCTCGAACATATCCAGCGCAGCTTGGAACCAGAACTCAACAAAATCGGCCTCTGCCTGATCAACGTGAACATCACCGACATCACCGACGAGTCGGGCTACATCGACGCCATCGGTCAGAAGGCTGCCTCGCTCGCCATTCAACAGGCTCGTGGTGACGTTGCCGAAAACGAAAAGATGGGTGAAATTCGCGTCGCTCAAGCCCAACGCGAACGGGAAGTGGAAGTCGCCAACGCAACCAAGGCTCGAATGATCGGTACGCGTGAAGCCGAACGCGAACAAGCGATCCGCATCGCCGAACTCGATAAAGAACAAACCGTCGGTGAACGTGCCGCCGAGTACGAACGAGAAGCCCAGGTCAAAAACGCCGAACGTGAAAAGCGTATTCGTATCGCCGATGCCGACGCCGCCGCCATCATTGGTGAACGTAACGCCGAGTTCGAGCGGGAAGCTGCGGTGAAAGACGCCGAACGTCAAAAGCGTATCAAAATCGCCGAAGCAGATGCCACGGCCATCGAAGGGGAAAACCACTCGGAAGCCAAGGTTGCTGCCTCGAAGGCAGAACTGGCCGTCAAACGAGCCGAAGCGTACGAACTGGGTGAAATCCGCCGCAAGGAAGCCGAAGGTGCGGTGAAGGAAGCCGAAAACCGTGCGTTGGCGAAAGCGGCCATTGCCGAGGCCGAACGAGTCGAAGCGGAAAAACGTGCCTTGCTCGAAGCTCCAGCCAAAGCCGAAAAGGCCAAGATCGAAGTCGACTCGTCCGCCGAAGCTGCCCGTCGCCGTATCCTGGCAGAAGCCGACGCCGACGCCATCTTCGCCAAGTTAGAAGCGGAAGCTCGCGGTGAATACGAAAAGCTCGCCAAGAAGGGTGCCGGTTTGAAGGCAATCGTCGAAGCGTGCGGTGGCAGCAAAGAAGCGTTCCAACTCATGCTGCTGGAACACCTCGACAACCTGGCCGAATCGAGTGCCAAGGCAATCTCGAACATCAAGTTCGACAAGGTCGTCGTCTGGGAAGGTGGCAATCAGAATGGCCGCTCTAACACCGCTGACTGGCTCAGCGGCATGGCCAAAACGCTGCCTCCAATGATGCAAGTCATGAAAGACATCGGTGGCATCGAACTGCCGGAAGCGTTGATTCGCTATGCGGAAGATCCCGAATCGCTCGCCAACGGCAAGAGCAGCCCAACCGAAACGGAACCTTCGGCCAACTAACGCTGAAGTCCTTAGTCCGCGTCCAATCCAGAAAAGCCCAGGTACATTGCCTGGGCTTTTTTCGTGGCGGCACTATCGACGAGGATCGCCCAACGGATTCTCGAGCACGTCGTTGATCTGGCCAATATAGAAGCCGAAGAGGCGGAAGATCACCATGATGATCAACCCTGAAACGATCAGCCCCACCAGCATCCCACCCATTACCGTCAGCGTGTGCAGGGCAGCCTTCGCTTTCTCTTGATAGAGCGACGCCAGCTTGTCCATCGATTCGGCCAACATGCCTGAGATCTCGCCCGTTTCGACGACATCGAGAAAGTCGACCGGGAAACTTCCGGTGCGGCGAAGGATGTCGTGAATCTCTTCCCCCGCTAACAGCTCTCGATCGACCTGATCGGCGAATTGCATGTAATAACGGCTATGCGTCGCTTCCAGCGAAAGCCGCATCGCTCGGCGAATCTCCATGCCGCCGCCGATGGTGATCGCCATCGCCCACGACATCCGCTGCAGGCACAACGTCCGGATCGGACTGCCGAGGACCGGGATACTCATCGCGACGCGATCAAGCTGCAGGAAGCTTAAGTTGCCACGAGTCCACAAAATGTAGGTCCAGAAGATGAAGAAGATGATCATCCCGATGACCGAGAAATAGATCGCCAGGCCTTCCATCCCGATCAGCCCGAGGCCCAGCACATCGATCGGCTTGCCATTGACCTTGGGCAGAAAGCCCAGCACCAGAATCAATGCCCCTACAATCAAGATGGCGACAATCAATTGCAGTAAAGGCCACGTCACCCCTTTGACGAATGTCCGTCGCATGGTGACTTGTTGTTCGTACTGGTCAGCCATTTCCAGGAAGACCGTTCCGAGCTTCCCCGTTTCGTCACCCAGACGAACCATCTGGCGGAAAAGCTTTGGGAAGTATTTGCCGGTGCAGTCGATCGCATCTGGGAGAGCCGTTCCTTCGTTGATCAGCTCCAGGATGTCGAGCATTATGCGTCGCTGCGTACCGCTGGCGCGTTCTCCTTCGCGCTGGAAGATGCGTCGCACGTCGACGCCGGCCTGGAATTGATTGCCAATCCGGCGACAAAATCGAACCAGGTTGTCCGTGCTGATGCGAGGCGAAAAGAGCATGTCGGTTTTCCAGCGTGGTCGGCGATGGTTTCCATCATCGATAAGACCTCGGTGCAAAGCAACAGGGCGGAACGATTCGCAATCCCCCCCGCAAAACGTTCAGTTCGTGCGATTTACTCCGATTTTGCCAGCCATGCTTGTCGCGCAGTTGCCACCCGCTGCGGAATCACTAATTCGAGATCTTTCATTAAAGAGACCTGAAACCCTCCATCTTACGGGCGAGTTAGTCCTATGGTTGTGGAAAGAATCGTCGTCCATCGGCGACTGCATTCTCGTCATCATTGCTCGCTATCGATCTGGGAAGACCATCATGAAAAGCCCGACGCTGTTTGGAATCGTTGCCGTAGCCACGCTGGCCATGTTTGTTGCGGAAACTCAAGCTGGACCACGTGGTGGCGGTGGGCGTCGTGGTGGTGGTGGCGCCGATCTGGGTGGCAGTCGCCTTTCAGGCGGAAGCCGTCCTTCCCCCAATATCAGCCCTGGCGGCAACCTGGGTGGCAACATCGGCTCCGGCAATTTCAACGCTGGCAGCCGTGACCTTTCCGGCCGTGCGGGTGGCGACCTCTCAGATCGACTGAACTCTGGCGGAGGCAATCTAAGTAACCTGCGTCCGCAAGGGCAAGACAAACTGTCGAACCTGCTGGAAGGAAAGTCATTCCAGCCTGGTTCCGGCAACTTCCAACGTGGCGACGCCGTTTCGCAAGACAAGCTGCAAAACTTCCTCGGCCTTTCCGACGGAACGCGTGAGCCATCCGGCAATCATCAGCAGCAGATCCAAGACAAGAAGAACGAACTGCAGCCGAAGATCGATCAAACAAAGCAGAACGTTTCGGATCGCTCGAACGAAATCTACAACAACGTGAACCAGCACCTGGCCAATCAGCCAGAACCATTCTCGCCACAGTGGTACGCGGCTCATCCGAATGCGTTCCACTATCAGTACCCACATGCCGATGCTTGGGCGGCGGCCAGTTGGGGTGCGGTGACTGGCTGGGTCGTCGGCATGTCAACAACTCCGGTTAGCTATACCTACAACAACAATACCGTGGTCTACTCAACCGACACCACGGCAGCGACGCCGGTTAATGCCGAAGCCACGCAGCAGTTGTCGCAGCCAGGCCCTGCCCCGTCGGACGAAGAGTGGATGCCTCTGGGCGTGTATGCGTTGGTGGAAGGAAACCAGACTCAGGCCCAGATGCTGATGCAACTCGCCGTCAGCAAGAGCGGTCAAATCGGTGGTTCGTACTACAACGTTCTGTCCGACAATAGCCAGCCGCTGACTGGTTCGGTCAACAAGCAAACCCAGGAAGTTGCCTGGCACGTGGCCAAGAATGACAAAGTTGTCTTCCAAACCGACGTGAAGAGCCTGACCGAAGCAGAAACCCCAGTCGTCGTGCATTACGGCGACGGCACGACCCATCCGATGACGCTGGTTCGCATGCCGAACAAGCAGTAAACGAACGCGACACGGTCGCTTCAAACAATTCCAAGAGCCTGGCTGGCGTGTCCATCCAGGCTCTTGTCGATTTCCGGGGGGGCGTGGCAGGCCATAAGTTCCCCCGAAATCGCCAGGACTGGTCGTCCTAAGCGGTGGATTCTTGCTATAATCTCGGCTCCATCTTGTTTGCCTGGTCCCCCTTAAACTACCCCCACATGCCTGAATTCCAACAAATCGCGATTCTCGGCGTTGGGCTGATTGGTGGCTCGATTGGCTTAGCCGCGCGAAAATATAACGTCGCCGCCAAAGTCGTCGGGATTGGTCGTAGCCAAGAGAAGCTCTCGCGGGCTCAACGGCTCGGCTGCATCACCGAGGGAACCACCGACTGGCAAGCAGGCATCCGAGGAGCCGACCTGGTGGTGGTTTGCTCTCCCGTCGAATCGATTGTTCCGATGGTCGAACAGATGGTCCCCTTCTGCCAGCCTGGCACCATCATTACCGATGCCGGCAGCACCAAGCAGGAGATTGTCGACACCCTCCATACGAGCGAGTCGATTCGGGGCCGCAAAGATGTCTACTTCGTCGGCAGCCACCCCATGGCCGGCAGTGACAAGAGCGGGGCGGAACATTCCGTGGCCAATCTGTTTCAAGATCGGGTCACAATTGTCACGCCAGTCGCTGAAACCGATCGAACCGCCCAGGCAACTGTCCGCAAATTTTGGGAATCTCTCGGTTCGACCGTCATGGAAATGAGCCCGGCCCAGCACGATGCTTCGGTCGCGGTTACGAGCCACATGCCCCACGTTATTGCCGCCTTGCTGGCGGCATCGACCCCGGAAGCGATGCTTTCGTTAACAAGTACCGGTTGGGGCGATACCACGCGAATTGCTGCTGGCGACATTGAATTGTGGCGTCAGATCCTCACCACCAATCGGGGCCACGTCTTGCAGTCGCTAGCGAACTTTGAGAAATTGCTGACTGCCTTCCGGGCATCGCTGGAAGCGGGTCAGGACGAGCACTGGATTAAGCTCTTAAAACAGGGAAAGCACCACCGTGACATTGTGGGAAGTTGATATCTATCCCGCTTCGGGACACGTCGATCGATTGGCCGCCGCCATCGTTGCTGACGCCGAAGACCTGCAAATTGCCACCCACCTCGAAATTGCC
Source organism: Bremerella cremea (assembly GCF_039541315.1). Classification (GTDB taxonomy): domain Bacteria; phylum Planctomycetota; class Planctomycetia; order Pirellulales; family Pirellulaceae; genus Bremerella; species Bremerella cremea. The sequence goes on from NZ_BAABFZ010000005.1 coordinate 977,926, forward strand.
ACGGCCCACGGATTTCTCGTCCAAGCCGATTTCGATGCGGATCACATCAAGCTGCTGGCGGACCAACTGCTGGTCGATAACGTCGTGGAACGGGGCGTCGTCGCCCAGGCCGGCGAAGCGATCCTGGCAGAAGCCCCGGCGAACAACTACGACCGGCTGATCCACGTCATGCCTAAGGCGGGCGTGATGGATCCAGTCGCCCAAAGTACCCAGGCCGCAATCGCCGACTTTGGGAAACCAGCGGAAGCGGTGCGTACATTCCGCAAGTTCTGGATCGGCGGCCTCGACGATTCTCAGACCGAGCGTCTGGTCACCAAGCTGCTGGCGAACGATTCGGTCGAACAGGTCATTCAGGGCCCGATCGATCTCGATCGCCTCTCGTTTGGCAAATCGCAGCCGTTCGAGCTGAAGACGGTCGGTATCCGTGCCTTGGACGACGCCGGGCTGGAACGCCTGAGCAAAGAAGGCCAACTTTACCTGACCCTGGTCGAAATGCAGACCATTCAGAACTACTTCCAGGAATTGGGCCGCGATCCAACCGACATCGAGTTGGAAACGGTCGCTCAGACCTGGAGCGAACACTGCAGCCACAAGACCCTGGCCGGCAAGATCGCCTACAAAGACGAAAAGCAAGAGCTTCGCTTCGACAACATGTTGAAGGAAACGATCTTCGCCGCCACGCAGCAGATCCGCAAAACGCTGGGCGAAGAAGACTGGTGCGTCAGCGTCTTCAAAGACAACGCCGGTATCGTCAAGTTCAACGACGAATACAACATCTGCTTCAAGGTCGAAACGCACAACCATCCAAGTGCCCTCGAGCCTTACGGTGGTGCCAACACCGGCATCGGCGGCGTGATCCGCGACCCGATGGGCACCGGTATGGGTGCCAAGCCGATCTGCAATACCGACGTCTTCTGCTTCGCACCACCGGAAACCGACCCAGGTAGCCTGCCGCAAGGTGTGCTGCATCCGCGTCGCGTGATGAAGGGTGTCGTGAGCGGCGTCCGCGATTACGGCAACCGCATGGGTATCCCTACGGTTAATGGTGCCGTTTACTTCGATCAACGTTACCTGGGCAACCCACTGGTTTATTGCGGCAACGTCGGTCTGATTCCGGTCGATATGTCGTTCAAAGAAGTTAAAGCGAACGACCTGATCGTGGCTGTTGGTGGACGTACCGGCCGTGATGGTATCCATGGTGCCACGTTCAGCTCGGCTGAACTGACCAGCGAAAGCGAATCGCTCAGCGGTGGTGCGGTCCAGATCGGTAACGCGATCACTGAAAAGATGGTCCTCGACGTCTTGCTCGAAGCACGCGACCGCAAGCTGTACAACGCGGTGACCGACTGCGGTGCCGGTGGTTTCTCGAGTGCCGTCGGCGAAATGGGCGAAGAACTGGGTGCGGAAGTGTGGCTCGAAAAGGCTCCACTGAAGTACGAAGGTTTGTCCTATACGGAAATCTGGATCAGCGAAGCACAGGAACGCATGGTCCTGGCCGTGCCAGAAGACAAATGGCCCGAGCTGGAAGCCCTCTTCGCGTCGGAAGGTAGCGAGGCGGTCGTGCTTGGCAAGTTTGTCCCGACTGGCAATCTGACGCTGACCTACAACGGCAACAAGGTCGGTGAGATCGACATGCGATTCCTGCATGACGGTCGCCCACCGATCGTTCGCGACGCCGTTTACACTCCGCCGACGCTGGCTCCTCTGGAAATCAATTCCGAAGCGGTCGACTCGGTGGGTGACGATCTGCGAAAGATCCTCAGCTCGCTCAATGTCGCCAGCAAGGAATGGATCATCCGCCAATACGACCACGAGGTCCAAGGCGGCAGCGTGATCAAGCCACTGGTCGGCGTGAAGAACGATGGCCCGAGCGACGCCGCCGTCGTTCGACCTGTTCTGAATAGCCGCAAGGGTATCGTTCTGTCGTGCGGTATGAACCCGCATTTCGGCGACTTCGATACCTACGACATGGCTGCCAGTGCCATCGACGAAGCGATCCGCAACTGCGTGGCCGTGGGTGCCGATCCTTCGCGGGTCGCCATCCTCGACAACTTCTGCTGGGGCTATACCGATCGTCCGGAAACGCTGGGAAGCCTGGTGCGTGCCGCCTTGGCCTGTCGCGATCTGGCGGTCGCCCTCGGAACGCCGTTCATCAGCGGTAAAGACAGCCTCAACAACGAATTCAGCTACTTCGACGACCATGGCGACAAGAAAACGATCGCCATTCCGCCGACCCTACTGATCAGTGCCATGGGGCAAGTCGACGACGTCTCGACCTGCGTGACGATGGACCTCAAGTCGCCGGGCAACCGGTTGTACCTGGTCGGTCTGACGAAGGACGAAATGGGTGGATCGCACTGGTCCCTGGTCAACGGCAAGGCGGGTGGCCAGGTTCCGCAGGTCGACACCGATCTGGCGAAGACAGTCTTCAACGGTATTCATGCCGCGATCCAGGCCGGTACCGTTCGGGCATGTCACGACTTGTCGGAAGGTGGCCTGGCGATCGCTCTGGCGGAAATGGCTTTCGCTGGTGGCGTCGGTGCGAGCGTGTCGATCGATAAGATCCCGCACCAGCTCGACAATCCAACTGCAATCACGCTGCTTTACAGCGAATCGAATACCCGTTTTGTCTGTGAAGTACCGGAATCGTCGGCCGCTGAGTTTGAAGCTGCCCTGGCCGGTGCTCCATTCGCCCACATCGGTCAAGTGGCCGAGCACAAGGAACTGGTCGTCCAACAAGGCGAACTGACATTGCTCGACGAGCCGATCGAATTGTTGAAACAGGCTTGGCAAGCTCCCCTGAATTGGTAAGTGACAAGGAAAGAATTCTACCGATGGCTCAGCCTAAAGCCTTGTTGATTCGCTCTCCCGGTACCAACTGCGACCTCGAAACGGCCTACGCCTTCGAGCAGTCTGGAGCCGTGGCTGATCGTATCCACCTCAATCGCATCCTCGAAAAGCCCGAGATCCTGAACGACTACCAGATTCTGGCGTTGTCGGGCGGGTTCAGCTATGGCGACGACATCTCGGCCGGCCGGATTGTCGGTAGCCTGTTCCGTCACCATTTGATGGATGCCGTCGAGCAATTCCACGACGACGGCAAGCTGATTCTGGGGATCTGTAACGGTTTCCAGATCCTGATCAAAACCGGTTTGCTTCTAGCCGACGACGAACGTGGCCTGCCTGCCAGTACGTTGGCCTGGAACGACTGCCAGATGTTCCAAGATCGTTGGGTGAACCTGAAGACCTCCGGCAGCAAGTGTGTCTTCCTGAAGGACATCGATCAGATGTACCTGCCGGTGGCTCACGCCGAAGGACGCTTTATGGCTCGCGACGAAGCGACGTTGGACGCTCTGGAAGCTGGTCAGCAGCTTTGCTTGACTTACACCGCCGATCGCGATGGGGAAGATTCGGTCTCGTTCCCCGACAATCCGAACGGTGCCCAGCGTCATGTTGCTGGCGTTTGCGACGAAACGGGTCGAATCTTCGGTCTGATGCCGCATCCTGAACGCTACATCGATCGCACGCATCACCCGCGTTGGACTCGCGGTGAAGGCAACAGCCCTGGCGACGGTTTGAAGCTGTTCCAGAATGCGGTCGAGTACTTCGCCTAGAAGTTCATCTGCCAAGCGTTGCGGCTGGTTGAACTTGAGCGTCAACTAGCCGCTGGCCGCTATCTCACTCGAAGCATTCGCTTCGCGTTTTCGCCGCCGGGCATCGACCACGCGGCGGATAATCTCGTCGGCGATCACCCCGACCAGAATCACCACGCCGATCACGGTACCTTCCAGTTCCGAGAACTCCAACGTTTCGATCGCCTGGTAAAGCTCTCGCAAGATCGCCGTCCCCAGCACCACACCTAGAATCGATCCAGTGCCGCCCCGTAGGCTGCACCCTCCCAGCACTGCCGCGGCGATGGCATACAGTTCGTAGAACGTCCCGGCTTCGTTCGGGCCGACACTGTTGAGGTCGATCGCGAACAAGATTGCCGAGATCCCTGCCATCAACGCACAGATCATGTAGGCCGAGATCGTGATCCAGTCGGTGTTGATGCCACTGAACCGGGCTGCTTGTTCGTTATTCCCCAGGGCTTTCAAATAGCGGCCGAACGTCGTCTTGTTCAGCACCAAAGACGACACAATCGCGATCACCGCCAGCATCACCAGGGGCAAAGGAATGCCGAGGTAAGGAACATGCCAGTTGGTGAGGTACGCGATGTCGGTTCCCCCTTCCGGCCGGACGAAGTTCGAGATCTTGTTGTCCTGGGCGAGAAATCGGGCGAGGCTCCGCAAGACCAGCAGACCGCAAAGCGTGACTACGAACGGCTGCAGTTTCAGCTTCGTGATTAGAAGCCCGTAGCCCAATCCGATCAGCATGGCACCAACCAGAACGATCACCATGGCCAGGTAAGGATCCATGTTTTGATCGTTGATCAGAATGCCGAACTGCACGCCAACCAACGCAACCATCGAGCCCATCGACAGGTCAATCCCGCCGGCAATGATCACGAACGCAGCGCCGATCGCCATGATGCCATACAGACCGGTCCACCGCGCCATGATGTCGAGGTTGTAGCCGCTGGCGAAGGTCGGAGCGTTGGCGGCCGTCACGCCGAAGATGGCAAAGATCAACAGGAAAAGAACGATATTCTTGAGCATTCAGTGCTTCTCTTTCAAACCGCCGTCAGCTTCTGTCCAGTTGCCAAATTCATGACCGACTCTTCACTGAGTTGGTCGCGGGTCAGTTCTCCGGCCAAGGCCCCTTCGTGCATCACCAGCACGCGATCGGCCATGCCCAGGATCTCTTCCATCTCGCTCGAAACAAACAGAATCGCCACCCCGTGACGGGCCAGCTCTTCCATCAGTTCATAGATCTCGTGCTTCGCCCCGACGTCGATCCCACGGGTCGGTTCGTCCAGCAGAAGCACCTTGGGATGCATCGCCAGCCACTTGGCAATGACCACCTTCTGTTGATTGCCCCCGCTCAGATATTGAATGATCTGCCGCGAGTTGGGCGTCTTGACATGCATCCGCTCGATCATCTCGTCAATCAGGCGCTGTTCTTTGCCATGATCGATCCACGATAGAAACGACAAGCGATGCAGCCCTGGCAGCGACGTGTTCTGGCCGACATCCATCGGCAAGACCAGTCCTTGGGCCTTACGGTCTTCCGGGACGAGAAACACCTCGTGCCGAATCGCATCGCGTGGCGAACGAATCGAAACCGGCTTGCCGGCGACTTCCACCGTACCGCCAATGGGCGGGTGAACGCCAAACAGGGTCTCGAACAATTCGGTCCGCCCTGCCCCGACCAGCCCTGCCAGGCCCACGATCTCGCCTGCTTTCAACTGAAAACTGATCTCGTGGCCTGGATGAGCATGCGTTCGGAGTGACTTCGCTTGCAGAACGACCTCGCCCGGCGTTTGCGATTGATGGGCATAAAACTGATCGAGCTCGCGCCCGACCATCAGTCGCACCATGTTATCGTGCGAGATTTCTTCGCGGCTGAGCCCGCCGCTGTTCTGACCGTCACGCAGGGCGACCACGCGATCGCAGACGCGATGCACTTCACTCAAGCGGTGTGAGATGTAAACGATGCTGACGCCATCGGCGCGGAGCGACTGGATCACCCCGAACAAACGCTCGACTTCCCGAGCCGAAAGGCTGGAGGTCGGTTCGTCCATAATCAGCAGGCGAGCATTACACGACAACGCCTTGGCAATTTCGACCAATTGCTGCTGTCCGATCGAAAGCTCGGCGAGCGGTTTGCGAGGATCGATATCGAGCCCGACCTGTTGCAGATACTTTCGCGAATTGGCATTCACCGCTGCCTGGTCGATCCAGCCGAACTTGCGCGGTTCGCGGCCGAGGTAAATATTCGCCCCGACCGAAAGGTTATCGCAGAGGTTCAGTTCTTGATGGATCAAGGCGATCCCCAGCCGCTGGGCATCGGTAACGCTGCGGACCTCGACCGGTTTGCCATCGATCCGAATCGTGCCACGGTCCGGCTGCTGGATCCCGGCCAGGATCTTCATCAGCGTACTCTTGCCGGCGCCGTTCTCGCCGATGACGGCAATCGATTCCCCGACGCCGACCTGAAGCGAGACCTCGGACAAGGCCTTCACCCCAGGGAATCGCTTCGAGACCTGATCGACTTCCAGGAACGGAACCGGCGCGGGATTCATAGAATGAGACCTTAGCTTCCCGCTTCCGTTGCGGCGGCTTCGTCGGACTTCATCGGCGTTTCTTCCACGGCAGGCGTTTCGGCTGGTGTCTCTTCGGCCGGTTCTTCCTTCGGCATGTACTTGGCGATCTCAGGCGGGATCGGCTTGTCCATCAATTCGTCGATGACGCCAGCACTGCGTTCCTGGGCGTTCAACTGCTCCATCATGCCGACGAAAATCATCACATCGCCACCATCTGGAATCGCTTCCTTCACCAGGCGTCCCACTTCGCGGCCAGCCAGGTAGTTGTGCGTACCGATGTAAAACTTGCGTTCGCTTTGCGGTGCATCTGAGTCGTGACAGATCACGTTTCCGTCAAAGGCTTCCACCGCTTTGTTGATCAGGCTTGTCTGACTGGCAGGCGAACTCGGGCTCATCGCAAGAGCGACGCTGCCGTCACCAATCTTGCGTTCGATGAAACGCTTCTGTTCTTCCTGGGTGCCATTTGGCGGATGATAGACTTCGCATTCCGCATTGAAGATCGGTTCGGCCACGCGAACGCCTTCTTCGGCATAGTTCCAGAAAGGATCGACCGTGTTCGTAAGAAACGCGATCTTCACCTTCTTGCTGGTGTCGTAGTTGGGCTGATTGTTCGGTGGTGGCGTTCCGTTACCTGCCTTGATGCGGTTGAGTTCGGCCTGAAGTTCATCGACGTTGTCCTTTCGGATCGACTTGAACGGCACGAAGATCAAGTTGCTTTCTGGAATATCGAGATCCTGCCCGCGAGCCATTGCCGAAAGGAACTCGACCGACTTGTAGCCAAACACGAACGGTTGCTGCACGACCGTGCCGTAGACTTTGCCTTCTTGAATTCCTTTGAGCGTGACCGGATCTTCGTCGAAGCCAATGATCTCGATCTCACCAAGTTTGCCGGCACCTTCGACGGCACTCAGGATCATCGGAGGATTGTAAGCCCACAGCCCCACCATCGCCTTCAGGTTCGGGTTGTTGCCGATCGCGGACTCGGCGTTCTGCTTCGCTCGGGCATGGTCGGTGTTGTCGGTCCGGATGCCGAGGATCCGGTACTTGCCTGCCTCGATGGGAAAGTCATAACCACCGCTGCCCGTCGTGGGGCTTTCGGTCTTGGCCCGGCAGCTGACCATGGCGGTCGCTACGAGCATGACCAGCATCAAACTGGGAAGTCGTTTCACGGGTCGAATCCTTCGAGGAGATAATGCGAGGGGAAAACAACGAAAATAGACGAGAAAAACGCTATCTTAAGCCGCAAACAACCTCAAGGCAACTATCTCCGGCATTAATGAGCAACAGGGCGCAAGCTGTTTCCCATCGTTTCCTTACAGCCGACAGACTCGACGAAAGCGGTAACTAGAAACCGTTGCCGCCGTCGGCGCAAAAAAAAGGACCAGCGATACCGAAGTCTCGCTGGTCCTGCGATTCGTAGCAGGGGCAATCGATCTACCGTTGCCCCTCGATTCGACGTCGATAGTGACGTTAGTTGCCGGTCGGCAGCGGGATCGCGATGCCACCCTTCTTCAGAATCTCACGCACGTCCTCGTAACGCTCGTAGTCCGAGATGGTCACTGGGCCGGTGTAGATTTCGCTTTGCAGCTTGCGAGGTGGATACTTCGCATAGGTCTTCATCAACTCGGCGACCGCCATATTGAACCCGACCAGGGTCCACGTGCGTTCCGTGTAGTTGTTCATGAAGATGTCGTAGCGTTCCTGAGGATCTTGGTACAGGTCGAAGATCTGCGGCACGCCTGCGACGTACTTCTCGGCACCCTTCCAACCCAGGTTCGAGTCGACAGCCAGACCACCGGTAGCTTGACCATCGTCACCACGCAGATTGAAAACCGCCTTATAGTTGGCGACACGAATCGCACCTGGCGAAAGTTCATTCTCGGTAAAGTAGAACCAAGCCTTGCGGGGCGATTCGCCAGTCCCGGTCAAGACGGGAATCATGTCGTGGCTATCGAACATCATTGGCTTATCTTCACGATCGTTCTTTGGCAGTTCGACGCCGGCAGCCGAAGCAAACGTAGCCATCAGGTCGAGACCACCAATGATGTCATGATTGCGGACGCCTGGCTTGATTTTTCCTGGCCAGATCGCGATGGCTGGCACACGGTTACCACCTTCACGCACGGTACCCTTGGTACCACGGAACGGGGTGTAACCAGAGTCCGGATAAACGTCTTGCCAGGCACCATTGTCGGTGGTGTAGAAGACCAGCGTGTCTTCGGCGAGGCCCAGTTCTTCCAGTTTCTTCATGACGTTGCCGATACGCGTATCGAGTTCGACGATCGAGTCGGCATACTTCGTTTTCGAGAGCGACTTGTGTATGAATTCCGGTGCTGGCAGGTTCGGCTGATGCACCTTCATGAAGTTGATATTGATGAAGAACGGCTGATCAGGATTCTTTGCGGCTTCTTCCAGGAATGCGATGCCCGACTGTTCGACATACTTGTCGAGGAAAGGAATCCCGACGATGCCTTCTTCCGGCTTATCAACGTATTCGCCATTCACCTTGAAGTCTTCTTTCGGTGCTTCGCCAGCTTTGCCCGAGAGCGAACCCTTGGTGACCTTCTGGAACAACTCGCGCATCTTTTCTGGCATGTCCGGGAACCACTCTGGGTCGCCGTAGGTATACGCGTTGCAGTGATAGAGGAAGCAATGCTCCATCACGTCGTAGCCGTGTGCGTTCGGCAAAGCATAGTCCGATTCGCCCAAGTGCCATTTGCCGGTGAAGTAAGTGCGATAGCCGCCTTTCTTCAGGACCGACGCCAAAGTCCATTCCGCCTGGGGCAGACCGCCCCCTTGGCCTTGGAAGGCAACCGTGGTCATACCGCTACGATTGGGAATACGACCGGTCTGCATGGCAGCGCGACCAGGCGTGCAGCTTGGCTGGGCATAGAACGAGAAGAAGGTCATGCCTTCTTCAGCCATCTTGTCGATGTTCGGCGTGGGCATCCCACGTCCGGTGCCGCCACCGTAAGGACCCAAGTCACCATAGCCGGTATCGTCCGAAACGATGAACAAGATGTTGGGCTTCTTGGCTTCGGCTTCGCCAGGCAGAGCCATGCCCAGCAGGCCTACTAACATCAAACAACATACGGATAAACCGCGGAACTGAAACGTACGCATCGCGACCTCACTTCGTGGGGTGATTAAAAAATCGATAGTTCAAGCGAAAACTGGCCGGTTTTGCGATCCCTTAACAAGGAACCGCGGTGGTTGTTGGGCGGTCCAAAGAACCGTCGACAGGCTTTTGTTTCGAGATACGAGCTGGACTACGAACGTCGGCCTGCGGTTTATCGAACAACTTCCGCTTGAATCTACCTCATCCCTGGCGGGGGAGGCGAACGTTTTCCAAAGGACTACGCGAAAACAGCAAACGCATTACATTCCCTTCACGGAAACTCATTACAACTTGTAGCTAGGGGCCGTTGGTGCGGTTTATAATGATTCCCCTCTTAAGGACCTCCTCCTGCCAACTTTAGGAAAGCCATCCATGTCCTACCGCCCGATCCGCCCGCTGGCGATCTTCCTTCTCCTTTTCTCCCTCACGACGCTTCCCCTGCAGGCCCAGGAATCAGACGCCCAGTTTTCGATTCCCCAGACCGACGACGGCTTACCAGGTGAAGGCCCGATCCGCCGTTACGATTGGTTCCGCAACTTGTGGCAGAACAAACGCAGCCAATGGTCGAAGCAAGTCGAAGCGGACCAAGGTGCTGTTGTCTTCCTCGGCGATTCGATCACTCAGGGCTGGGGCGATAACCTCGGTGGCAGCTTTGGTGATATGAAAGTCGCCAATCGCGGCATCAGTGGCGATACGACACGCGGCATGCTGATTCGTCTCGAAGAAGATGTTCTGGCGTTGAATCCCAAAGCGGTCGTCATGCTAATGGGCACCAACGATCTGGAAGAAAAGGCGGAGCCTGAAACAATCGCCGCCAACATGAAGCTGATTGTCGCGAAGTTGAAAGAGCACAATCCCGAGATGCCCATCATCTTGTGCAAGGTCTTCCCGAGTTCGGCCTCGAAGAGCCGCTCGGCTGAAAAGATCAAACGCGTGAACGAGCTGTATGCCGAAGGCGTGCAGGGCGATCCTCAGATCATCGTGCTGGAAACCTGGTTGCCATTCGCCGATGAAAATGGCGATGCCAAGTCGGAAGAGTTCCCCGACCTGCTGCACCCGAATCAAAAGGGTTACGCCAAATGGGCCGCGGCGCTGCGACCCGTGGTCGCCACGCTTGGTTTTCTGGAAACCGAACCAGATGACTTCCAAGTCGAGCCGGGCTTCACCAGTCTTTTCAATGGCAAAGATCTGACCGGCTGGCAGTTCAAGGCGAACCCGGAACGCAAAGGGAAGAAGGTCGGCATTGCCTGGCCGATCATCGAAGAAGACATCGCTTTCGACGGCAAGACCGAAAGCAACGACGGTCGCTACGTCGCGATCAACGACCGCTTGGTGGTCACCACGCCTGCCGAAGGTCGTCGCATTCAGCAGCTTTGGACCACCCAAGAGTTCCCTGGCAACTTCGTTTTGAAGCTTGAGTTCCGCGCGACCCCAAATGCCGATAGTGGCGTGTTCATTCGAGCTCCTCAGCTCCAGTGCCGCGACTATTCTTTGGCCGGTCCTTACAAAGAGCTGAAGAATTACAAGCCACAAGACTGGAACGAGATGGTCGTGACCGTCAAAGATGGCGTGGCCTACTGCACCTGTAACGGTGAAGTCTTGGAAGAAGCATTCCAGGTGCCAGAGACCGGTCCGATCGGCCTGGAAGGGGATCGCGGACAGATGGAATATCGCCGCATCCGCATTCAAGAGCTGAACTAGTTACTGAAACCTGCGCCAACACTTGCCTCAGGATTCGTCGCAAAGTCCAATACGCTCGTTACCAGACAACGAAAGGCCGCCGGTAGTTAACCAGCGGCCTTTTTTCGTGCGTCTTAAGCATCGATCGGATAAGACCGATTAGTCTTCCAGCGTGACCGAGAGCGTGATGTTCGTGTTGAGAACTTTCGAGACGGGGCAACCTGCTTTGGCCTTGCCGGCCAGTTCTTCGAATTGTTCTTTGCTGCAGCTTGGTACTTTGCCGGTCAGCGCCAGGTCGATGCCGGTGATGGCGAAACCATCGTCCACTTTTTCAAGTGTACAGACGGCAGACGTTTCCATCTTTTCGGCAGTGAAGCCAGCTTCGCCCAGGATCTTCGATAGAGCCATCGTGAAACATCCGGCGTGGGCCGCGGCGATCAGTTCTTCTGGATTGCTGCCCTTCTGGCCTTCAAATCGACTGGCGAACCCGTATGGGTAACTGCTGAGAGCGCCGCTCTCGGTGCTCAGCTCGCCTTTGCCATCTTTGATGCCACCTTGCCAGACAACCGAGCCGCTACGTTTGATCTTCATGGAATTGCTCCGGGGGAGATTGAATTTCGACGAACGCCGTAATCATTTCCCAGAAGCGCTCGTCATTCAATCAGGCTTGCACGATCGGATGCGCAAAAAAAATGACCACCGGTAAGGACTCGGTGGTCATTTTTCGAATTCAACTTGCGTATGGGGTATCCCCCACGTACGAGACTCTTAGTGAGTCGTGTTCGACGTGGCGGTGCTGTTGTTGTTGGGGTTCGCAGTCGATGGGTTACCCTTTGGGGCACAACCCACGATAACGGTCGTCAGGGCCACCAGAACCAACAAGGATCCGAGCTTCTTCATTGCGAAAATCTACCTCTGTGAAGTGTTCAAAAACGTCTGGTTAACTAGCTATCTTACCGGATTTGAGCCAAATTTCCAAAGGGGGTGAGCTTCCCTGCCTATCATACCCAGGCGGTAAAACCGCTCTCGCCCCCATAACGTGAGAACTCGGCCCGCTATCGGAGTTTTCGGATGCGATGTCCGAATATTGAGTTTATTGAGGAGTCTTTTTGCCAAGGAATGGCGTAGAAAGTCACGTTTTGACCACCATCGGCACATCACCGCAGTTCGCTCAGCAGGTACGCCGTCGCTCGCCACGTTGCCTCTATGGCAGTTGGCAGGTTGGTCCCCAATTGGGTGAAGGAACGTACTATCGCGTCTTCCGTGCTCGGCCTAGTGAAGGATCGTTTCAGGGTTGGGACTTTGCCCTGAAAACCATTCGGCCCGAGTACAAGGGCGAAAGGCTCCTCATCGAGCGACTGGTTCGCGAAGCCGAGGCAGGCAGCGAGATCACGTGTGCTCACGTCGTTCCGGTGATCGATTCTCGTAGCGGGTCGTTTGTCGTCATGCCGCGTGTCTGGGGTAAGACGCTGGCAGAAATCCTGGCGACCGGCCAACGCTTTCCTTTGGGAGTTGCCGTTTGGACAGCACGGCAACTGGCCCAGGGCCTGACGAACGTTCACCAGTCGAAGTGGATCCACGGTGATGTGAAGCCTGATAACGTCATGATTTCGACCAGCGGTCACGCCACGCTGATCGATCTCGGCTTCGCGCAGCGGATCGACTTGAGCCTGCCTTGCAGCAGCCGCAAATGCGATCGTCAGGGAACGCTTCGCTATTTGCCGCCCGAGATGCTGACGACCAGCATCCCGATCCTTCCTCAGGCCGACACCTACAGTCTAGGTGTCATCTTATTCGAGCTGATTACGGGGCGTCAGCTTTTCGGCCAGACTTCTACGGAAGAGATCGTCAAAGCCCAACTGTCGCAGCGAGCCCCTAACGTACGGTCCCTGGTTCCGAACGTTCCGGGCTCGCTCGATCGGTTGGTCGCCCAGATGCTGGCCAAAGATCCGCTTCGCCGCCCTTCGCCAGATACCGAGCTGGTGAAAGCGTTAGCCGCGGTCGAGATCGAATTGCTCTCCCCCAACCCGAAGATGCATTTCGTCGCGTGATTCGGACGAAGCACGCGATTCGACCAGCGACTTGAACATCACCAGCGCGTCGACGAACCCTTTCTGCGGATGCTGAAACGCCTGAGGCAATCGCCCCACGATCTCAAAGCCAAGCTTCTTCCAAAGCTGAATCGCTCCCACATTGGTCGAGACGACAAAATTAAACTGCATCGCACGGTAGCCAAGTTGCTTTGCGACCTCTTGGGCATGCAGCCCCATCGTCTTGGCGACCCCTAGCCCGCGTGCTTCCGGCAAAACCATGAAGCCGCAATTGCAGACGTGGCTACCTCCGCCAAGCTGGTTGTTCTTCAGATAGCAAGTCCCCACGATCTCTCCTTGAAAGATCGCGACATAGACCTGCTGAGGCAACTCGATCCAGACGCGGTGAATTTCTTCGACCGACATGTCTTGCGGCAACGCATAGGTGTCCCCATTGCGAATCACCGGCACTAAGATCTGCAGGACCGCTTCCCAGTCAGATGGTTGAACGGGACGCATTTGCACGTCTGGGTTGGCCTCGATACGGCTCTCTGCCTCACGCTTGGCCACAATCGCAGAAGAAAGGGGACGACCGTAGAGATCGACATTGCTGGCTGCCTGTTCCACGGAATCGACGTCGGCCGCTGAATGGACTCGGGGAAAGAAGTAATCCCTCAGCCTCCCACCGTTCCAAATACCTGGGAAGTCGTAGTCGGCGTAGCTTCCGTCGCGGCGGCGAAGTCCATCCACCCGGCTAGGGTTGTTAATAAAACCATGCCGCATATGCACGACGCCCCCAACGATCGCCAGGACAGCCACCAAGATCATCGCCAGAATTTCCATCACACGGGGTCACCTCGTTGTTGGACCTAGTCTCCACCATCGCCATCGAAGCCATCCAATCCATCGTCAGAGGAATCGATTACGATGTCGTTTTCGTCCGTTTCGACGTAGCCCAGACCGACTCGATAACTGGCAGACTCTGCTTTTGGGGGAGCCGATCCGACATCGAGATCGCGGTGACTGTTGCTGCGATTCTTCCCCCAGCCAAATCGCGCCCCAGCCTTCTGCTTATCGTCAGACGACCGCCGGTTCAGCAATGCGATCAGCAGAAAGGCAATCACCACCCCGCCAAACAGTGCGAGCAATATCGGAAGCATTCGTTGTGCAACTAACCTACCTGCGTTGAAAGGCTGGATTGTCTTTCGCCACAGCCCTACTGGGTATTGGCAAGAAAAAGTAAAGGGACGCAGCCCCAGATTAGCGGAAGCGGCGTCCCCTGTTAAGTTAAATCGCGGCTATCGGCATTATGTCACCGTCGCCGATTCGACGGAACTACTCCCGATGGCCGACTTACCGAACGTATAGCCAGTTCCGTCATAGCCAACCGTGATTCGGTCGCCATCCTTGAAGTCTCCCTTCAACAATAGCGTCGCCAACTGGTTTTGCAGACGATTTTGAATCACTCGCTTCAGCGGTCGGGCACCATACAGCGGATCGAAACCTTCATCCGCCAAGGCATCCTTGGCCGAATCGCTGACCACCAGTTCGATCCCCTGCTCTTCCAGTTGATGGGCCAGCCCACGCGTCTGGAAGTCGACAATCGATCGAATCTGTTCCTTCAACAGCGGCTTGAAGACAATGATGTCGTCAATTCGGTTGAGAAACTCTGGCAGGAACTTCGTTCGCAGATTGGCCTGGGCGGCTTCGCGAATTTCTTCATCGCTTCCACCTTCCTGGGCAATCTGCTGAATCGCCTGGCTACCGATGTTGCTCGTCATCACCACAATCGTGTTGGTGAAATCGACCGTGTGACCATGGTTGTCGGTCAATCGGCCATCATCCAACACTTGCAACAAGATGTTGAACACATCGTGATGCGCCTTTTCGACTTCGTCGAGCAAGATCACGCTGTAAGGTCGCCGGCGAACTGCTTCGGTCAGCTTGCCACCTTCTTCGTAGCCGACATACCCGGGAGGAGCCCCGATCAGTCGACTCACCGCGTGACGTTCCATGTACTCGCTCATGTCGATACGCACCATGGCGTTTTCGTCGTCGAACAAAGCTTCGGCCAACGCCTTGCACAGTTCGGTCTTACCTACGCCTGTTGGGCCCAGGAAGATGAACGAACCGACCGGACGATTGGCAGCCTGAAGTCCGCTACGACTTCGACGCACCGCATTGGCCACGGCAACGACCGCTTCTTCCTGACCGACCACACGTTGATGCAATCGCTCTTCGAGGACCAGCAGCTTGGCTCGTTCCGTCTCCAACATCTTGGCAATCGGAACGCCTGTCCATTGGCTGACCACTTCCGCGATTTCATCCTCGGTGACCTGTTCGCGAAGGAGACGTCGTTCGTTCTTGGTGTCATCCCTTTCCGCTTCCTGCTCGCTCTCGGCTTCCATCCGCGATACCAACGCGTCGTGCTTCTTTTGCAGTTCGAACAACTTCTGGTAGTCGCTTTCGGGAACGAGTTGCCCCATCGATTGAATCTCTTGAATCGATGCGTGCAGACGAGAATACTCGAGATCGGTCGCGGCCAGTTCCTCGCGGATCTGAGCGACGTCTCCCATTCCCATCTTTTCCGCTTCCCACTGTTCGCGGAGGCTGGCAAGTTGCCGCTTGACCTGTTCCATCTCGTCTTGAATTTCTTCACGACGCTGGATGGCGGTCTCTTCGGTTTCTTCGGCCAGTTGACGATCGGCCAACTGCAACTGCGTCAGACGCCGCTGCACCTGATCGATCTCGGCCGGAACGCTTTCCAGTTCGATCGCCAGGCGACTCGAAGCTTCGTCCACCAGGTCGATTGCCTTGTCTGGCAGGAAACGATCGGTGATGTAGCGATCCGAAAGCTTCGCCGCCGCGACCAGGGCCGAGTCCTTGATCTTGATTCCATGATGCGCTTCGTAACGTGGCTTCAGACCACGCAGAATCGCGATGGTATCTTCGATGGAAGGTTCCCCGACGTACACCGGTTGGAAACGGCGCTCCAGCGCCGCGTCCTTCTCGATGTACTGTCGGTACTCGTCCAGTGTCGTGGCACCGATACAACGCAGCTCGCCACGTGCCAACGCAGGCTTCAACAGGTTCGCCGCGTCGGCTCCACCTTCTGCCTTGCCGGCACCGACGACTGTATGCAGTTCGTCGATGAACAGCACGACACTTCCCTGGGAATCTTGAACTTCCTTCAGCACTGCCTTCAGGCGTTCCTCGAATTCACCACGGAACTTCGCACCTGCGACCAACGCCCCCATGTCGAGAGCGATCACGCGTTTATTCTTCAAGCTTTGCGGCACGTCCCCTTGGACGATTCGCAATGCCAGACCTTCGGCGATGGCGGTCTTACCGACGCCTGGCTCGCCGATCAAAACGGGATTGTTCTTCGTACGGCGTGACAACACTTGAATGGTGCGGCGAATTTCTTCGTCGCGACCGATCACCGGGTCAAGCTTGCCACTTTCAGCTCGCTCGACCAAGTCGATGCCGTACTTCTTCAAGGCCTGGAAGGTGTCTTCCGGGCTTTGCGATGTCACGCGAGAACTTCCTCGCACTTCGCGAAGTGCCGACAGAATATCTTTTTCGGTGACGGCGTTGACCTGCAAGAGATCCTTGGCCTTCGAGGGTACCTGGGCCAAGGCAAACATCAGATGCTCGGTCGAGACAAACTCGTCCTTCATGGTGTCGGCTTGCTTTTGCGCGGCCTGAAACACCTGGTCAAGTTCGCTCGACATCCGAAGCTGTCCGTCGCCACCGGTCACGGTCGAAAGGCGACCGATTTCGGACTTCAGCATGGACTCGAGCTGGCCACGATTCGCTCCGATCTTGTCGAGCAATGGGCGAACAACGCCCCCGTTCTCGTTCAAAAGCGCAGCGAGCAAATGCAACGGAGTCAGCGAAGTATTACGAGCCTCAGTCGCCATCTGCTGAGCCAACTGAACGGCCTCTTGAGCTTTGATCGTGTACTTATCGAATCGTGGTGTCATGATGCGTTCCTTTTGAATTTATATGAATACAGGTGTGGCTTAATTCACTCCTGGTTATTTGTCGTTAATAACAATCTTCAGGCCTGGAAGGCCGTCTGAATCTAGCCAGGGGCGTTAGCCCCTGGTACGCGTCCTAAAAAGCAACGAGCCCAGTAATGGGCGACCGAAAGAATTCGCAAAATTGCGAAGCAGTTATCCTTCGATATAGTCCTCGTTGTACTCCACGTCATGCTTGTTCAAAAAGGCGATTAACTCGTCGTGGAATGAGCAAACACGATGATGTTCTTCTTGATTCGCTATGTAATTCTTTACGTCCTCAAGAGCCGATTTGCTCACCGAAAAGGCGGAATATCCGTCCTGCCAGGCAAACAATCTTGCGTCGGCGATAGTCTTGTGAATCCAGCCACTCGAACCGGCTTTTACGTCACGAACCACCTCCGCCACGCTGGCCTCGCGGGAAAGCGAAATCAGGAGATGAACGTGGTCTTCAATTCCGCCTCCGAGAATCAAGAAACACTTCCGCCGTTTCAATATGCCTGCAATGTATTCGTATAACCTTGGGACCATGCCGGCTGAATCCAACGCTTTCGCTGGCGCGTGCTGAAGATGACATGAACATAGAGACATGCGTAAGACTGTGGCATTTCCCATCGTCCTGATCTTCGATCGCCCTTTCAGGGCTCTCTGGTTGACTTGACCTAATCCCCAGGGGCTGACGCCCCTGGCTAATTTTGGTTGCCCTTCCAGGGCAAGTTATGTCTTCGATGAAAGCATCGAAGACGACCATCCATCGATACAACAACGTCTTCAATATATGGCGATTAGGTTCGGTCAATCCATAAAAAGGGCCGGGCGCCTTACGGCCCCAGCCCTTCGGGTTCACTCATGGTTCTGCATGATGCCCAGGCTTGTTTCCGGGCATCGCGGGTCGGAAGAACGTTAGTCCTTCTTCACCTCGAACTCGGCGTCGATGGCGTCGTCGTCGCCACCATCCTTCGCTTCGCCAGCAGGGGCTTCCCCAGCGGCGGCTTCCGGATTGTTGGCGGCGGCAGCTTCGTACAGGATCTTGCTGACCGCGTGCGAAGCAGCTTCCAGTTCGCTGATTGCGGACTTGATTGCTTCGACGTCTTCTCCCTTGGCAGCTTCGCGAGTCTTGTTGATCGCCGCTTCCAGAGGAGCCTTGTCGCTGTCCGAGATCTTTTCGCCAGCTTCCTTGATCAGCTTTTCAAGCTGGAAGCAACGCGATTCGGCTTCGTTGCGGGCTTCGGCCAGTTCACGCTTCCGCTTGTCTTCGGCGGCGTGTTCTTCGGCGTCCTTCTGCATCCGATCGATCTCTTCCTTCGACAAACCCGAGCTCTGCTTGATCTCGACCTTCATTTCCTTGCCGGTACCGAGATCCTTGGCCGACACGTTGAGAATACCGTTCTGGTCGATGTCGAATTTGACTTCGATCTGTGGCATACCACGTGGAGCCGGTGCGATCCCGTCGAGGTTGAACTCGTCAAGCAAGCGGTTGTCGGTAGCCATCGGGCGTTCCCCTTGGAACACGCGAACGGTCACCGCCCCCTGGTTGTCTTCGGCCGTGCTGAAGGTCTGCTTCTTTTCGGTCGGAATCGTCGTGTTGCGTTCGACCAGCTTGGTGAACACACCACCGAGGGTTTCGATACCGAGCGACAGCGGAGTCACGTCCAACAGCAGAACGTCTTTACGACCACCTTCGGCGAGCACGCTACCCTGGATCGCAGCACCAGCGGCGACCACTTCGTCTGGGTTCACGCCCTTGTGAGGATCTTTGCCGAAGATCTTCTTGACCATCTCCTGAACCTTCGGGATACGGGTCGAACCACCGACCAGCACGACTTCGTCGATATCGCTGGACGACAGACCGGCATCTTTCAAAGCCTTTTCGACCGGGATGCGGCAACGCTCGATAAGGTCGTCGGTCATCTGCTCGAACTGGCTACGGCTGATGGTCAACTGCAAGTGCTTCGGACCGGAAGCATCCGCCGTGATGAACGGCAGATTGATATCGGTCGAGGCCTGGCCGCTGAGTTCCTTTTTCGCCTTTTCACAGGCTTCCTGCAGACGCTGCAGAGCCATCTGATCTTTCCGCAAATCGATGCCGTGATCCTTCTGGAACTGTTCGGCAACGTAGTTGATCAGCTTTTCGTCGAAGTCGTCACCACCGAGGTGCGTATCACCGTTGGTGCTGATCACTTCAAACACGGTTCGACCACCTTCATCGCCATCTTCCGGTGGCGAGACTTCCAGGATCGAGATGTCGAAGGTACCACCACCCAAGTCGAACACGGCGATCTTCTCGGCCTTGTTCTTACCCAGACCGTAAGCCAAAGCGGCTGCGGTTGGTTCGTTGATGATACGAGCGACTTCCAGACCGGCGATCTGGCCGGCGTCCTTGGTTGCCTGACGCTGGGCGTCGTTGAAGTAGGCTGGAACCGTGATCACAGCCTTGCTGACCTTGTGCCCCAGGTAGCTTTCCGCGGCAGCCTTCAATTTCTGAAGAACCTTGGCCGAAATCTCCGGAGGCGTGAATTCGTTGTCGCCGATCTGAACCTTGACGTATTCGTCGGCGCTTCCGACCACCTTGTACGGAACCATCTTTTCTTCCGAGCCGACTTCGCTGTGACGACGACCCATGAAGCGTTTGATGGAGTAAACCGTTTTGGTCGGGTTGGTAACGGCCTGACGACGAGCTGGCTCGCCAACCAGGACTTCACCCTTGTCGGTATAACCGACGACGCTCGGGGTGAGTCGGCTACCTTCGGCGTTCGGAATCACCTTGGCTTCCGAACCTTCCATGACCGCGACCACCGAGTTCGTGGTACCGAGGTCGATCCCAATAATCACTTCGCCTTGTGCCATGATGGTTACCTCTTTCTTTCGTTAAATCCGCGCCGCAAGGGCGTCAGGGTGTTTTATAAAGGAATGCCGAGCTTGCACTCGACTTTGCTTGTCCTGCTTGAATGTGACCTGCCGAGTTCATTGCGGCTCGTGCAGTTGCTGCTCATGAAATGCAAGAGCTATGCCAAAACCCAATCCCAAGTGACCATTGGCATCGTAAACCCAGTACTAAGAACGCCTTAAAACAACGGCGTTTTTTTCATCGTTAAATCACGGGCTCGTATCTCTGGATTTCTCTGCCAAAATGGCAGCGATATCACCCAAACTATGGTGGGTCCTAGGTTTAAGGCTGCTGGGAATGAAGTATGATTCTGAAAATACCGATCGCATCCGCTGAGGATGCCGGTTGCAGCCCGGCTGGCCGCCTTCTGGCGACAGGCCTGACTGCCGATGCTGTCCGTGATCCTTCATGCTAGACATCCCACCATGGCCAAAGCTCCCCGCAAGACTTCCGCGACCGACCTGAAGAAGACGTTGGCCAAGATCGACCAGCAAATCCTCGACTTGCTTTCGAAACGGGTCGATGCGTGTCAGAAGATGGTCCAGGCCGACCCGGGCAAGACGATCGAACAGCAGCTTAGCTCGGAAGAAACCGAGCTGCAAAAGCTGCTTTCCAGCAACAAAACAACGCTGAAGAACGACTCGATCTCGCCCGTCTTGCAGGAAGTGTTAAGCCTCTGCCGAGGTGCCTCGCGACGCCTCCGCGTGGCTTATCTCGGTCCTCAGTACAGCTATTCACACCAGGCTGCCGTCGAGAAGTTCGGCACCAACGCCGACTATTCCCCAGTCGCCACCATCGCGGCCGTCTTCGAAGAAATCCAACGAAACCAGGCCGATTTCGGGCTCGTTCCGGTCGAGAACTCCAACGATGGACGCGTGACCGACACGCTCGAGATGTTCGCCAAGTTGCCGACCAAGATTTGCGGCGAAGTAAAACTCCATATCCATCATCAGCTTTTGGCGAAGTGCAACCGCGAGTCGATCAAAGAGGTCTTTAGCAAGCCTCAAGCTTTATCGCAGTGTCGCAATTGGCTGGCTAAGCATCTGCCGGCAGCTCGGCCGATTGAAATGGCCAGCACAGCCGCCGCCGCCCAGTTGGCAGCCCAGAAAGAAGGGGCCGCTGCGATCGCAAGTCGTGCTGCAGGCATCAATTATAACCTGGAGACGATCGCCTCGAACATCGAAGACAACCCGAACAATATCACCCGGTTCGCGGTCATCTCGCACGACATGGGCCCCAAGACGGGGAATGACAAGACAGCACTGCTCTTCCAAACCGAGCACAAGCCTGGGGCCTTGGCCGACGCGATGAACATCTTCAAGAAGAACCGGCTGAACTTGACCTGGATCGAGTCGTTTCCGGTTGCAAACTCCCCAGAAGAGTACCTTTTCTTCGTCGAGATGGAGGGGCACAGTTCGGAACTGAAGATCCGCCGGGCGATCTCGGCCCTGGAAAAGAAATCACTCCGCCTGGAAATTCTTGGCTCGTACCAGAAGACCGAACCGGTCAATTAAGGCCTGCGTTATCGGGGCCAGACCACGAAAAACCCGGCAAAAATTATGCCCCATTCTGGTGACAGGTGACCTCGACGACGATGCCAGCACTCTGCTATATTTACGGGTTTCATTCCAAAACCATGGCACGACTTAGGTTAAGCTGAGTCCCAATTTTTCAACGACCACTGGCGGTCCGAAGGAGAACGACGGGTGAGACGTCCTTTCATCGCAGGTAACTGGAAAATGAACACCACCAAAGCAGAAGGTGTGGCTTTGGTGAAAGGCGTTGCTGAAGGCAACACGGCAGGCGACTCGGTTGAAGTTGCCGTTTGTGCCCCGAGTGTTTACCTGGATGCGGTCGTCACCGCTGCCGCCGGCAAGGTTGGTGTGGGTGCTCAGAATTGCTACCACGAAGCTTCCGGCGCTTTCACCGGTGAGATCTCGGCTGCCATGGCGAAAGACGTCGGCTGCCAGTATGTGATCCTCGGTCACAGCGAACGTCGCCATATCTTCGGCGAATCGAACGCCGACGTCTGCAAGAAGGTTCATGCCGTTCTGGCCGCCGGCCTCGTGCCGATCGTTTGCGTTGGCGAACTGCTGGAAGAACGCGAATCGGGTAAGACCTCGGACGTTGTTGCCGAACAGATGTACGGTAGCCTCGCAGGCGTTACCGACGAACAAATGAAGTCGGTCGTGATTGCTTACGAACCTGTCTGGGCGATTGGCACCGGCAAGGTTGCAACTCCCGAACAAGCCGAAGAAGTTCACGCCGGCATCCGCACCCTGATGACCGCCAAGTACGGCGAAGCGATCTCCGAAGGTGTTCGCATCCAGTACGGCGGTAGCGTGAAGCCCGACAACGCCGCCGAGTTGCTTTCGCAGCCGAATATCGACGGTGCCTTGGTTGGCGGCGCTTCGCTGAAGGCAGACAGCTTCCTTGGCATTATTGCCGGGGCAAACGCTTCCTAATTCGATTCACTCCCCTGGTTGGTCTCGCTTGCTGGCGATGCCTTTTCAAGAATCCTAACACGGACGTTTTCAGAAGTATCCAGTCATGACCAGTCCCATCCTATTCGGGTTTCTTCAATACATCCTTGGCCCGCTGATTTTCATGACCTCGGTCTTCCTCATCATGGTCGTGCTCGTGCAGCGTGGTCGCGGTGGCGGTCTGACCGGTGCCCTGGGTGGTGCTGGCGGTCAAAGCGCTTTTGGTGCCAAGGCTGGTGACGTCTTCACGAAGATTACCATCGTCGTGGCCGTCTTCTGGATTCTGCTCTGCATTCTGGCCACCATGAGCCTGCAAGACTCGGGTGCGAGCAAACTGGGCTCTGGCGGCGGCGCTGCTCCGGCCGGTGGTGCTTCGGCAACGCCAGTCATGGAAGGTCCAGCCCTGACCGTCCCATCGGATGAAGAAGGTGCCCAGCCAGCGGACGAAGCCGCACCGGCTGACAAGCCTGCCGAGAACCTCGAACCACCAGCCGGGGAATCGACCGAAGCCCCCGCCGCGGAAGCTGCCGCACCAGCAACCGAAGAAGCTCCGATGACCGAAGAGAAGCCTGCTTCTTAGTGTTCTCGAGCCCGATCGAAGACGTTTTCTGCAAACTTCCCCGAGAAACTCTTGGGGAAGTTTTTATCGTTTCATTCGCCCCCTTCCCATCGCATCGCACTCAACTGGAGATCCCCCAACATGCTGCTTAGCATGACCGGCTATGGCGATGCCCACCTGCACACTGAAGGGGTTTCGGTATCGATCGAGATCCGGTCGGTCAATAACCGCTACTTCAAATTGGCGGTCCGCGGGAACGAGCTCTTCAGTGGGCTCGAATCGCAGATCGAAGCGGTAACCCGGAAGCATATCAATCGCGGTACCATCACGATCAACCTGCGTATCAAGCAGGACGTGACGGCCGATAAGTACCGCATCGATATCGAAGTGCTGGAAAGCTACATCCAACAAATCCACAAGCTTGGGTCGAAGGTAGGCATTACTGAAACGCCCCACATCGACTCGATCTTGCAACTACCTGGCGTGGTTCAAGAAAACAGCGACAGTGACGACGAACAGTTCAACGCCTGGCCGGTGATCGAACAAGCCCTCAAGACGGCCCTCGAAAAGTTTGATTCGATGCGTCGCCACGAAGGGGAAGCTACGACGAAAGATCTGCGAGAGAACCTCGCCTTGATCGCGTCGCACCTCGAACAAATCGAAGCCAAATCGCCTGACGTCATCGCCGGCTATCGTGATCGCATGACCGACCGCGTGAACAAAGTCCTGGAAGAATTTGACGTTTCGGTTGATCCAGCAACACTCCTTCGCGAAGTTGCGATCTTCACCGATCGCGTCAACATCTCGGAAGAAGTCGTGCGACTGAAAAGCCACCTCGGACAATTCGAGAACTTCCTGACCCAGAAAGAGTCGACTGGCCGCAAGCTCGACTTCCTGACTCAGGAACTGTTCCGCGAAACGAACACGATCGGCTCGAAAGCGAACGATGCCGAGATCGCCAAAGCGGTCGTGGAAATGAAGACCGCGATCGAAAAGATCCGCGAGCAAGTCCAGAACATCGAATGAGCGAGCTTCGACTGACTGGCAGTCCTCGCCGAAACGCGAATCCCAGTAACCTGCGACGCATGACGAATACCAACCCTGGCATTTTGGTCATCCTTTCCGGCCCCTCGGGCGTCGGCAAGTCGACGGTTGTGCGTAAGCTGCTGGCACTGGGAGATCCGGCCATTGAATTGAGCATCTCGGCGACGACCCGTTCGCCCCGAGATGGAGAGCAAAACGGCATCGACTATCACTTCCTTCCCAAGGAAGAGTTCGAGAAGCGGATCGACGAAGACCAGTTCCTGGAGTTCGTCGAGGTCTTCCGAACGGGCCATCTGTATGGCACCTTGCGAAGTGAAGTCGAAGCCCGACTCGCCGAGGGGATTTCGGTCCTGCTGGAGATTGACGTCGAAGGGGCCGCTAAGGTTCAAGACAAGTACCCCGATGCCGTGACGATTTTCCTTAGCCCTGAATCGAGCGAAGAATTAGAACGCCGACTTCGAGACCGAGGCACAGAAACAGAAGAAGCCATTCAACGTCGACTGGCAACGGCCCAACACGAGATGGAAACCTCGGCCTGGTATCGCTACCGGGTGGTTAACATGGCCGACGCCGCCGACGATGCCGTTACACAACTTGCGGACATTATCCGTCAGGAAAAGGAGGAGCGATGCTCGAAGAACTGAAAGAAGAATTCATCATCAAGAAGGTCGGTGGCCGATTCAAGCTTTCGACGCTGATCCAAAAGCGTCTGGTCGCATTGAATGCCGGTAGCCGTCCATTGGTCGACATGAAGTCGGACAACAAGATGGAAATCGTCCTGGAAGAAATCAAGCAGGATAAGATCTTCCTGGACACCTCGAACGAATTGCGCACCACCGCCGATAGCGACGTGATGATCAAGTCGTTCGACGCCATCATGAGCGACGAACTGTGAGCCCGGCGAAGGTCATCATTGGTGTCACCGGTGGAATCGCCGCGTACAAGACACCTGCCCTGGTCAGCCAGCTGGTCAAGTCAGATGTCGATGTCACCGTGGTGATGACCCGAGCCTCCCAGCAATTCGCAGGCGTGGCCACCTTGGCCGCGCTTTCCGGAAAGCGGGTTCATACCGAACTCTTTGACGATGCCATGCCCCTGGGCGCGCATATCGAACTTGCGCGTCGAGCGGCCCTTCTATGCATCGTGCCAGCCTCGGCGGACTTCATGGCCAAAGCTGCCCATGGGATGGCCGACGACCTGCTGAGCACGCTCTACCTGGCGTTCACAGGGCACGTGATGATGTGCCCTGCGATGAACAAAGAAATGTGGGCCCATCCTGCCGTCCAGCGAAACGTGGCGACACTGACCACGGACGGCGTTCAAATGATCGGCCCTGACTCTGGCTGGCAAAGCTGCCGCGTGGAAGGCACTGGCCGCATGACCGAGCCTGACGAGATCTTCACGGCCATTCAAAGCCACCTCAGCAGCCGGTAGGAGATAACGAGCCGACTGCTCGCCCTGCCCCGCTACTGCTTGCGCAGCAAAAAGGCGGCACCTATCGGATACCGCCTCTTCGTAGATCATTGGGAACCGCGATCGCGGGCTGAAGCCTTACAGGCCCCAGCGTTCGATCAGTTCTTCAGCGGCCGGAGTCAGCTTGCGGAGCTTATCGGCGATCTTGCGACGTTCGTCGTTCGTTGGGTTCTTCGCCAAGGTTGCCTTGAACTTGGCATAAACCTTCTTGCGATGACGACGACGTTTCAGCTCCTTGTGACGTTCGTTGATGACCGGCACGCGACAGTTCCTTTAAAGGGATTTCGGAATGTGATTGGGTAATCGACGTACAAGACGTCGGATTTCTTGATCTGGAAACCCCACAATGTAAGGAATGGGGCAAATTTAGTCAATCGGCCGTACGGTTTTCGACCGAGGAAGTCCAATTTATGAGCCTCCGTCCTCCCTTAAAGGGCAATTACGGCCCAGGGAATTGACGCACGCCCCTCATTCGCGGAGACTAGATGGCACGGCAAACCGTACACATTGCCAAACCTACCCCACCCGAATCATCACTGTCACACCTCCAGGAGATATGCGATGCGTTGTATTGCGTGCTTGATGCTTGCCTTCGCCTTTGCCATGCCGGTTTGGGCCGAAGACGCCGCCACCAAGGAACCGATTGAAGCCTTGAAGCCTGTGCCGCGGGATCAATGGTGGAAGACTCGTCACGAAGAAAAGCTGAAGACGATCGAAAACGCCGACAAGATCGACGTCGTCTTCATTGGCGATTCGATTACCCACGGCTGGGAAAATGCCGGCAAAGAAGTCTGGAACGAAAACTTCGCCTCGATGCACCCGCTGAATATCGGCTACAGCGGCGACCGTACCGAACATGTCTTGTGGCGATTTGAACATGGCGAACTGGATGGCTACAAGCCAAAGGTCGCCGTGATCATGATCGGCACCAACAACACCGGCCATCGCAAAGAGAAGTCGGAAGACACCGCCGCTGGCGTCAACGCCATCGTCGAGAAGCTGCACGAAAAGCACCCAGAAACGAAGATCCTGCTGCTGGCGATCTTCCCGCGTGGTGCGACCACCGACGATCCTCTACGCAAGCTGAACGATGGTGCCAATGAAATCATCGAGAAGGACATGAAGGACAAAGACTACGTCACCTTCCTGAACATCAACGATGTGTTCCTGACCGACGACGGTGTGCTGCCGAAGGAAGTCATGCCTGACCTGCTCCACCCACGTCAGGCCGGCTACAAGCTGTGGGCCGACGCCATCACTCCGAAAGTGAAAGAGCTTCTGGGCGAATAGTCGCCATGAATCACTCGTGACATCAAAAAAGGCCAGGCAGAGCAATCTGTCCTGGTCTTTTTTCGTTCCAAGCCACAATTTCTCTTTGACGACTCACGAGCAACCCTTCATTATGTAGCTCCCACCTACAAGTTTCCCTCCGGAGTTGCCGCCGATGCGTTTTGCTTTTGCGACCCTGCTGGCCGTTACTTTCCTCTCACCTACCCTCGCCGAAGAGCCAATCTCTGGCGACTCGATGGTCCACCAATACTTCGCCGACCAGACGGCGAAGCTGCAGGATCAACCGCTCGACGAGATCGATTCAATCGAACAATGGGAAGCCAAGCGGGAAACGCTTCACAAGCAATATCGCGAAATGCTGGGCCTCGAACCTTGGCCCGAGAAAATCGATCTGAAAGCGACCACCACCGGCACGCTCGAACGCGATGGGATCGTCGTCGAGAAGATCCATTTCCAGTCACGTCCTGGCTTGTACGTGACTGCCAACTTGTATCGCCCAGCCAAGGTGGAAGGCAAACTCCCGGCGGTCTTGTACCTTTGTGGCCATGGACGCGTCGTGAAAGATGGCGTCAGCTACGGCAACAAGTCGCACTATCAACATCACGGTGCCTGGTTTGCCCGCAATGGTTTCGTCTGTCTGACGCTCGATTCAATTCAATTGGGCGAGATTCTCGGCAAGCATCGCGGAAGCTACGACGACTCAGGCCAATGGTGGACCAACCGCGGCTACACTCCGGCCGGGGTCGAAGCGTGGAACTGCGTTCGGGCCATCGATCTGTTGCAATCACGTGATGACGTCGATCCCAATAAAATCGGTGTCACAGGACGCAGTGGTGGCGGTGCCTATAGCTGGTACATCGCCGCACTCGACGATCGGATCCAAGCAGCCGTTCCCGTTGCCGGCATTACCGATCTGCAAGACCACGTCGTCAACGGCGTCGTTTCGGGGCACTGCGACTGCATGTTCTGGGTGAACACCTACCAGTTCGACTACGCAATGCTGCCAGCCCTGATCGCACCTCGGCCGCTGATGATCGCCAACACCGATTACGACCCGATCTTTCCGGTCGAAGGGGTTGAACGCACGCACCTGGCCGCTCGCAAGATCTATTCGCTCTACGGCAAGGCCCCGAACCTCGCTCTGACGATCGTTCCAGGTCCGCATGCCGATATTCAGCCGCTGCAGATCCCTGCGTTCTATTGGCTGCAGAAGCATCTGCAGGGCAAAACACCGCCAATCGCCGATGTCGCTGACAAGCGATTCACGGTTGAAGAATTGAAGGTGTTCGACAAGATTCCCGAAGACGAAATTGTCACGTCGATCGAAGAGTCGTTCGTGCCGATCGCCCCCGCACCGAAAGCCCCAGATTCGCCCGCTGAGTGGAAACAAATGGCGGCCGAGTGGAAGCAGCTTTTGCTCGAAAAGTCGTTCGGAGGCTGGCCGCAAAAGGAGCTACCTCTCCAAATCGCCAATGGTAAAGCGAAGCCAGCCGGCAAGTGGCAAGTCGCTCAGCATACGTTGACAACGCAGAAGCATGTCGACCTGCCGCTGCTGCAGTTCACGAAATCGAAGGCGAACGAGGATCAACCTTCGACGGCCAAGTTGGTCGTCGTCGACGATGCGGGTTGGGAACAATGGTCGAAGCTCGCTTCCGGTGATGGCAACGAGCCCCTGCCGATTGCCGATGCCGATCAATACGCCTCGGTGTTTGTTCTCGCCCCACGTGGTATCGGTCCAACGCAGTGGACGCAAGAGAAGAAGGCCGAGATCCACACAAGACGCCGCTACCTACTGCTGGGGCAGTCGCTCGATGCGATGCGGATCTGGGACATTCGCCAGGCAGCAAAGGCTGCCAACAAGCTTTCCGGCAGTAAGCAAGTCGATATCGAAGCCGAGGGAATCTTGGCTGCCGATACGTTGTATGCCGCAATCTTCGAGCCGCAGATCGGCTCGCTAAACCTGATCGATCCGCCGTCCGATCACCGCGAAGGCCCTTTCCTGCTGAACGTACGCCGGTTCATGAACCTGCCGGAGGCCGCCGCCATGGCCGCCAACGATCCGCAGGCACCACGCACGATCAAGACGGACAATGCTGACCTGATGAGCTTCAGCCAGCAAGTCAAATCCGTCCACGGTTCGCCGTCGCAAACCACGGCGAAGCCCTGAAACGCTTGCCGTGGATTGTTGTCCGTGAACGGGGCCTAGACGTAGCCTCGTTCGCCATCTTCCAGGAAGCGAACCTGGTAGAGGTCTTTCCGGCGGTCGTTCCAGTTCTGAACCGAACCTTCCATCCGGTGCCGTCGCAGCATTTCGAGGTCGACGTCGTGAATCACGATCGTTTCGACATTCGGATTGCATTCCGCCGCGATACCATCCCGAGCGAACTCAGCGTCGCAAGGGGTAAAGACGCCTGATTGGGCGTAGTGGATGTCGGCGTTTTCCACGAATGGCAAGTTGCCGGTACAGCCAGAGATCGCGACGTAGACCTGGTTCTCGACGCAGCGGGCCTGGGCACAGGTCTTCACTCGCAAGTAACCATGCCGCGTGTCGGTGTTGTAAGGCACGAAGATCATCTCGGCTCCCTTGCTCGTCGCAATGCGTGTCAGTTCAGGGAACTCGATGTCGTAGCAAATCTGAATCGCGACCCGACCGCAGTCGGTGTCGAACACTTCGACCTTGTCGCCTGGTTCGATACCCCACCACTTCCGTTCGCTCGGAGTGATATGAATCTTGTACTGTTTCCCAATCGAACCGTCGCGGCCGAACAAGTACGAGATGTTATAGAGCGTGTCGTTCTCGAGCACGAAATGGCTTCCGCCGATGACGTTCACGTTGAACTTGATGGCCCGTTCCGAGAAGTACTCGAGATAGTCGGTCGTGAACTCTGCCAGACGCCGGGCAGCGAGCCCTGGCCGAGTTGGTTCAACGCACGACAACAACTGCGTCGTGAACAACTCAGGAAAGAGAATAAAGTCTGATTTGTAATCAGAAGCGACGTCGAGGAAGAAGTCGCATTGCTGCGCGAACTCCTCGAAGCTGCGGATGGCGCGCATTTCGTACTGAACGACCGTGATGCGGATTGGTTCCACCAGGTGATGGAATCGACGCTTGGCCCCTGCCTTGTAGTCAAGGTTGAGCCACTCGAGGAACGTGGCATATCCGCACGACGCCTCGTCGCTCGGCAGATAGTTAGGGATCAGTCCCTGCAAGGCGAAGCCGTTGGCAGTTTGAGCGGTGAGGACCGGGTCGAAGTACGCTTTCGCCACCACGCGTTCGACGTATTCGCGCGCCGAGACCTCGTTAGCCACTTTGTGATACCCAGGGATCCGGCCGCCGATGATCATACGGGCCAGGTTCATCTCGCGGCACAATTCCTTGCGGGCGTCGTACATACGACGGGAAAGCTTCAAGCCACGGTATTCGGGATGAACCATCATCTCGATCCCGTACAGCGTGTCCCCCTTCGGATTGTGGTTGCGGATGTAGCCATTGTCGGAGATGGCTTTCCAGTTGTGCCATGCCATGTTCGGTTCGTAGTGAACGATCATGCAGCCCGAGGAAGCTGCCAATTGTCCGTCGATTTCAATAACAATCTGGCCCTTGGGGAACGTCTTGATCTGGCTTTCGATGTGCTCGCGAGTCCAGACCTCCATGCCTGGAAAGCAGGCCCGCTGCATCTCGATCAGCGCATCGTAATCCTCGATGCGAAGCTCGCGCAGGACAGTTTTCCACTCGTAATCCTTGTGATCAATCGGTTCCATCAAACCCACCTATGCCATAGACTGCCTAAATGTGTGCTGTTGCGCAGACGCGTCTCCGGCCCACAGCGATATTTCAATGATATACGAGGCCCACGCGTTCTTCGTATCCCCACTAACCAAGATTTCCAGGAGCCAATCCGAACATGGAGTCCGAGCCGCTTCAGTTTTTTGAGCGAATGTTGAACACGCCCAGTCCTTCCGGATACGAAGCCCCGGTTCAGGATCTGGTCCGGGAATATGCCGCAGGCTTTGCAGATAATGTCGCTACGGACTTCCATGGCAACGTGATTGCTTCGGTAAATTCCGGGGGCAATGTTCGCGTGATGATGGCTGGTCACTGCGATCAAATCGGCCTGCTGGTGACGCAAATCGACGAAATGGGTTTCGTTCGCTGCCAAACAATTGGTGGTTGGGATCCGGTTCAATTGGTTGGCCAGAAGATGACAATCTGGACCAAGGATGGCGAAGTCCCCGCGATCATCTCGCGAAAACCGATCCACTTGCTCACCGATTCGGAACGTAAAGCACCAATTCAGCTGAAAGACCTGTGGCTCGACATCGGCGCCAAAGATCAAGCCCAAGCGAAGAAGCTGGTTCGCATCGGCGATCCGGTCACGCTGCAGTTGGGCATGCAGAAGATGCAGAACAACCTGGCGTTCGCCCCCAAGATGGACGACACCACCGGCTTGTGGGTCGTGATCGAAGCGGCCCGTCGCTATGGGCTGAAAGCAAAGCAGACCTGTGCCGCTTTCGCCGTTTCGACCGTTCAGGAAGAAATTGGCCTGCGAGGCGCGAAAACGAGCGCCCACGGGATCGATCCTCACATCGGGATCGCGGTCGACGTGACTCACGCTACCGACTGCCCCACCATCGACCGAGGTGAACGGGGCGAAGTTTACCTGGGACGTGGCCCGGTGATTTACCGTGGCCCGAACATGAACCCCAAGGTAGTTGATCGCTTGATCGAAGTGGCCGAGCAGCATGAGATCCCTTACCAGATAGCCGCTTTGGGCAAAGCCGCTCCGAACGATTCAAATGCGATCCAGACCACCCGTGCTGGTGTCGCCGCCGGCCTGGTCGCGATTCCGAACCGCTACATGCACAGCGCGGTCGAAACGATCTCGCTCGATGATATTGATCACGCGGCGAATCTGTTGGCCGAGTTCCTCTTTAGCATCCAGGACGACGACGACTTCCGTCCTGGCATGTAAGCTCGGTCGCCGGGAAGGTCGCCCTGCCAATTTGGCAAACAAGCCTTCCAGTCACGCTGAAAGATCTTTCACTAGAAACGCAAGTCACTACCAGTTAGTGACTTGCGTTTCTCTTTTAGGTTATCGGCACGGCAGTTGCATCTATTAGCAGGCCTCAGAGAGAGTCTGCCAAAATCTGCACTCAGGGTGCATCTGGCCTTCGCTGAGACAACAAACGAAACAACGGTTACTAACCAAGTTATGGAATAAACCGGTCGCCCCACTCGCCCAAGAGAGGGAACCGCCCTCGACCGAGGCCGACCGAGTCAAACCAGTTCATCCCACAAGAGGAGGATTCCAGACGTGGCAAAACAGATGGTCTTTGGAGATGAAGCGCGACAACCGCTGCTGGCCGGCGTAACGAAGCTGGCCCGTGCTGTGAAAAGCACGTTGGGTCCGCGTGGACGCAATGCCGTGCTGGATAAAGGATGGGGTTCCCCCAAGATCACGAAGGACGGCGTGACGGTTGCCGAAGACATCGAGTTGGATGATGTCTACGAAAACCTCGCCTGCCAACTGGTCAAGGAAGCTGCCAGCAAAACGAACGACGTCGCTGGCGACGGTACCACCACGGCCACCGTGTTGGCCGAAGGTATCTTCCGCGAAGGCCTGAAGATGCTGGCCGCTGGTGCTGACGGCATGGCTCTGCAGCGTGGCATCCTGAAGGCTGCCGAAGCTGTTGGCGAAGCCATTCAGAAGTCGGCCACCAAGATCGACGAAAAGAGCAAGAAGCAGATCGAACAGATCGCTGCGATCGCTGGCAACAACGACTCGACCATCGGTAAGGTCTTGGCCGAAGCCTTCCTGAAGGTTGGCAAAGATGGCGTGATCACCGTCGAAGAAGGTCGCGGTAGCGAAACGACCGTCGACTTCGTCGAAGGCATGCAGTTCGATCGCGGATTCCTTTCGCCACACTTCGTCACCGACGAAGACAAGCAGTTGGTCGAGCTGGAAGACTGCCTGATCCTGCTGTTTGAAGAAAAGATTTCGTCGGCCAAGAAGCTGGTTCCACTGCTGGAATCGATCAGCAAGGCCAACAAGCCACTTCTGATCATCGCCGAAGACGTCGACGGTGAAGCCCTGGCAACCTTGGTTGTCAACAAGATGCGTGGCATTCTGAACGTTGCCGCCGTCAAGGCTCCTGGCTACGGCGATCGCCGTAAGGCCATGCTCGGCGACATTGCAACCCTGACCGGTGGTACCGCGATCTTCAAGGATCTGGGTATCGAACTGGAAAGCGTCAAGAACTCGAACCTCGGTCGTGCCAAGAAGATCAAGATCTCGGCAACCGACACCGTCATCGTTGGTGGTGCTGGTAAGAAGGCTGACATCGAAGGTCGTGCCGCTCAGATTCGTGCTGAAATCGAAGCTACCGACAGCGAATACGATCGCGAAAAGCTGCAGGAACGCCTGGCCAAGCTGGCTGGTGGTGTGGCTCAGATCAACTGCGGTGCTGTGACCGAAACCGAAATGAAGGAACGCAAGGACCTGCTGGTCGACGCCAAGAGCGCCACCCAGGCTGCCCTTCAGGAAGGGATCGTTCCGGGTGGTGGTATCGCCCTGCTTCGAGCCGAAAAGGCTTTGAAGAAGCTGGCAGTCGAAGGAGACGAAAAGCTGGGTGCCGATATCGTCGCCAAGGTTCTGGAATACCCACTGCGTACGATCGCTGAAAACGCCGGTCTGGACGGTGGCGTGGTCGTCAACCGCGTTCGCCAGCAGAAGAAGGCTACCGAAGGCTTCAACGCCGACACCGGTACTTACGAAGACCTGGTGGAAGCTGGCGTCATCGATCCAGCCAAGGTGGTTCGTACCGCTCTGCAAAACGCCGCGAGTGTCTCGGCTCTGCTGCTGACGACCGACTCGCTGGTCACCGAAATTCCATCGGAAGATGAAGGTGGCGACCACCACGATCACCATGACCACGGCGGCATGGGAGGAATGGGTGGCATGGGCGGAATGGGAGGCATGGGCGGCATGGGCGGCATGGGCATGCCCGGCATGATGTAAATCAGGCCTGCGTCCGACGCCTTTCTGTCTTCAAGTAAAGTTACAAAACATCAAACATACCCCTGAATAAGTTTTAAGGATAAACACCCATGGCGAAGAGTCTGAAGATTCGAACTTTGGATGACCGCATTGTCGTTCAGCCGCTGCAGGCAGAAGAAACCACTGCTGGTGGTATCGTTCTTCCAGATTCGGCTCAGGAAAAGCCGCAACGTGGTACTGTCCTGGCCGTCGGCCCTGGCAAGCTGCTCGATAGCGGCAGCCGCGCGGAACTGTCGGTTGCAATCGGCGACGAAGTCATCTACGGCAAATACAGCGGTAGCGACATCGAAATCGATGGCGACGAGTACAAGATCCTTCGCGAGACGGAAATCCTGGCGAAAGTCGTCAACGACTAAGCAATTCGCTTCGTCGTGAAGATTTCCCCAAAACAGAATTCAGTCTTATTTACATAAGGATTTCTTAGCGTGGCAAAACAACTGCTTTTCGAGGATCATGCCCGAGCCAAGATGCTCAAGGGCATCGACAAGCTGGCCGACGCTGTCGCCGTCACGATGGGCCCAACCGGCCGTAACGTGATCATCAACAAGTCGTACGGCGGCCCAACGGTCACCAAAGACGGCGTGACCGTGGCCAAAGAAATCGAGCTGGAAGACCGGTTCGAAAACATGGGCGCCAAGCTGGTCAACGAAGTCGCCAGCAAGACCTCGGACGTCGCCGGCGATGGTACCACCACCGCAACCGTCCTGGCCCGTGCCATCTTCAAAGAAGGCATCCGCAACATTGTTGCCGGTAGCAACCCAACCGCGATTCGTCGTGGTATTGAAAAGGCTGTTGCCGCTGCCGAAGACTTCCTGCTGAACCTGGCCAAGCCAGTCAACAGCAAGGATGACGTCGCCAACATCGGTTCGATCAGTGCGAACAACGATCGCGCGATCGGTGAGCTGCTGGCCGAAGCCCTGCACCGCGTCGGTCAAGACGGCGTGATCACGGTCGAAGAAGGCAAGAGCCGCGAAACGACCGTCGAATACGTCGAAGGCATGCAGTTCGACAAGGGCTACATCTCGCCTTACTTCATCAATCGTCCAGCCGAAATGGACGTTGAGCTGGAAGACGCCTACATCCTGTACCACGAAAAGAAGATCAGCAATCTGCGTGAGCTGATTCCTCTGTTGGAACAAGTTGGCAACACCGGCAAGCCACTGTTGATCGTCGCCGAAGACATCGAAGGCGAAGCTCTGACCGCCCTGGTCGTCAATCGTCTGCGTGGCGTGCTGAACATTGCTGCCGTTAAGGCTCCTGGTTTTGGCGATCGTCGCAAGTCGATGCTGGCCGACATGTCCATCCTGACCGGTGGTACTGTCATCAGCGACGACCTCGGCATCACGCTCGACAAGGTTCAACTGAACCAGCTCGGCCGTGCCAAGAAGATCAACATCACCAAGGACAAGACGACCATTGTCGAAGGTGGTGGCGAAAAGAAGGCACTGGAATCGCGTATCGCTCAGCTGAAGCGTCAGATCGAAGAAACCGACAGCGAATACGATCGCGAAAAGTACCAGGAACGCCTGGCCAAGCTTTCCGGTGGTGTTGCGGTGATCTCGGTCGGTGCCGAAACCGAAGCCGAAATGAAGCAGACCAAGGCTCGCGTCGAAGACGCCCTGCACGCGACCCGTGCGGCGGTTGAAGAAGGCGTTCTGCCAGGTGGTGGCGTTGCCCTGGTTCGTGCGATGGAAGCTGTTGAAAAGGCTCGTTCGTCCGCTCGTGGCGACGAAAAGATCGGCGTCGACATCATCCTGCGGGCTCTGCCAGCTCCGATGCGTCAGATCGCCGACAACTGCGGCATCGACGGCAACGTGGTTGTCGACGAAGTCCAGCAGAAGTCGACCAACTACGGCTACGACGCCTACAAGGGCGAATACGTCGACATGGTCAAAGCTGGTGTCATCGACCCAGCCAAGGTCGTGCGTACCGCTCTGAGCAACGCAGCCAGCATCGCCGGCCTGTTGCTGACCACCGAAGCCCTTGTCACCAACCTGGAAAAGGAAGATGGCAAGCGTGCGGCTGAAGGCGTGGTTCGCTAAGCCGAACCCTGGTTCAACGACGTAGGTGGCTGCTGACTTGTGGCGGCCACCTGGCACGAAAGAATTCAACGGGCTGCATCTCTTCCAGGGACCAGCCCGTTTTGTTTCTACCGCCGCCTACGTGAGGACACGATGGCAACGAAAGTCGACTATTACGAAGTCCTGGGAGTCGAGCGATCCGCCTCAAGCGGTGAGATTTCTAAGGCTTATCGCAAGCTGGCGATCAAGTATCACCCCGACTCGAATCCTGGCGACGACGAAGCCGTCACGCGATTCAAAGCCGCGGCTGAAGCGTACGAAGTGTTGAGCGACTCGGATAAACGAGCCCGCTACGACCAGTACGGACATGCCGGGGTCGATGGCAATCAACGAGCAAACTTTCACGATGTCGAGGACATCATGGAAGCTTTCGGCGACATCTTTGGCGGAGGTATCTTCAGCGACATCTTCGGCCGTGGCGGCGGTCGAGGCGGCCGCCGACGCGTGCGTAAAGGTGCCGACATTCAGGTTCGCGTTACGCTCGATCTGGAAGAAGCCGCGACTGGCGTCCAACGTCAAATCCAAGTCGATCGCCGTGTCGCGTGTGAAACCTGTAGCGGAAGCGGAGCCAAGCCAGGCTCGCAGCCCGAGACCTGCAATCGCTGTGGTGGCGCCGGTCAAGTCGTTCAGCAAGCCGGCATTCTCCGCGTGCAGACCACCTGCCCTTCGTGCGGTGGCCAAGGCACAATCATCAGCGATCCGTGCCAGGATTGCCGCGGCAATGGCTTCACCACACAGCGGGTCAGCATGGATGTTTCGATCCCGGCTGGGGTCGACGACGGCATGCGAGTTCGCCTGACCGGGGAAGGCCAACCAAGCCCAGATGGTGGCCCTCCTGGCGATTGCTACTGCCACATTTCGATTCGCAAGCACAAGCTATTCGAACGCGAAGGGGATCACCTGATCCTCAAAATGCCGATCACCTATACCCAGGCTGTCCTGGGTAGCGAGATCGAAGTACCGACGCTCAATGGCCCTGCGACGCTCACCATCCCGGCCGGCTCCGGTTCGTCCGAGGTGTTCAAGATGCGTGGCAAAGGGATGCCCGATCCTCACGGCCGCGGGCAAGGCGACCTGTACGTTCAGACGTACATCGAAGTGCCGAAGAAACTCGACCCTCGCCAAGAGGAACTGCTGCGAGAGTTGGCCGATCGCGAACACACCAACGTGACGCCGCACCGCAAGTCATTTCTCGAATCGATCAAAGACTATTTGTTCTCGTCTTCCGAAGAACACGACACCAAGAAGAAAAGCTAGGTCAAGGAGCTTAAAAGCGTGTCTGCTGATAATCCCCAAAACGATCCATCGCAAGAATCGACGCAGCCGACCGGTGAGACGCAAGCCACCGAAGAAAACGTGTCGGCCGATACCTACTTCAGCACCTCGGACGATCCGATCGAGCAACTCAAGCAAGACCTGGTCGACGCCGAAAAACGCGTGCTGCTCGCTCAGGCCGATCTCGAAAACTTCCGTAAGCGGATGCGTCGCGAACGCGAAGACGAACTGAAGTACGCCAACATGCCGCTGCTGGCTGACTTGCTGCCAGTGGTCGACAACCTGCAGCGAGCCCTCGAATCGGCAGGCACCGGCGAACAAGCTGGCGGCATTGTCGAAGGGATCAAGATTGTCGAAAAGCAACTCGTCGAAGCAATGAAGAAGCGTGGCTGCGAGGCGATCGACGCACAAGGGCAGCCTTTCGACCCGAACCTGCACGAAGCGATCATGCAGCAGCCGAGCGCCGACGTCGAACCCAACACCGTTCTGCACGTCGCCCAGGTCGGCTACAAGATGTACGACCGCGTCGTTCGTCCGAGCCAGGTGATCGTTTCCAAGGCTCCCGAATAAATCGATCCCATCGCCTCTTTCACTCCCCAGAGGTTGGGGAGTGAAATGTTCGGCAAGCCGTGACGGCGGCGGCAGAGTATAATGGCGTTAGAAAACCGTTTCCCAAGGCCCGTGTAAGGTTCTTCCGACCATGCCAACCTACGAATACCAGTGTGATGCTTGCGATCACAAGTTCGAGGAATTCCAGTCGATCTCGGCCGATCCACTGACCAAGTGCCCAGAGTGCAAGAAGAAGAAACTGCGTCGGCTGTTCAGCACCGGTGGTGGTCTGCTGTTCAAGGGCTCAGGCTTCTATATCACCGACTATCGCAGCGATTCGTACAAGAAGAGTGCGGACAAGGGCTCGAAGAGCAGCGATTCGTCAAAGTCGTCGTCATCCAAGAGCGACTCGAAGCCAAGCAGTTCGTCCTAGAACACGCTCGCGCGTTTTAAGAAGGAAACTCCAATGGCAACACTCCGCTGTCCCACGTGCGGCCATGGATTCGAGAGTCAGTTTACGCCGGCGATGCCCTTCTGTAGCGAACGCTGCCGGCAGATCGACCTGGGACAATGGTTAGACGAAGAGCACACACTTCCGGTCGATATCGAAAAACACCTCGAAGAACAAGCCAATCGTCCACCGGAAGATCGCTTCGACGACGATGAAGATTCGTTGTAGTGACGTTTTACTGCAATGAATCTCCGCCTATAATTCTGGCTTGATATTTCCCGCAGGCCAAAGGAGTTAGCTGCATGTCGGAGGAGCGCGGTCTACTGCGAGCCATTTCTTGGCACGAATCGTTTCCTTGGTTGGTCCTCTTCCGGGCAGCCTTAATCGCCTTCTACCTGCGGGTCCTGTTTCTGGCCTACCTTGGCGTTTGCGTCTTGGGCCTGGGCGTTTGGATTGGTAGCCACCTGTTTGGTAGCTTTCCACCGGAAGCCGCCGATACCCTGGCGATCGAAGCCCCAACCGATATCTTCGGTGTCTTCCGATCGGGCCTTGTGTTTCACAATCCCTTCGGCGGCGTCTTCCCCGCTCACACGTTCCGTGGGTTCGTGGCCTTCATCTTTTATGCCCTGTGGTATGTCGCCACATTCGCGATCTTTGGTGGCGCGATTGCTCGCATCGCGGCGATGGAGTTTTCGGTCAACGATCGCTGCGGCATGAAATCGGCACTGAGCCATTCGCTGCGCAAATTCCTCGGCTACTTCCTTTCGCCGCTGTTCCCCCTGATCGGCGTGGCGATGTTGATGCTGATCATCTTGCTGTTCGGCCTGGTCAACTGGCTTGGTGCCTGGGCGGCGATTGTAACGGGCATTTTCGGTTTCATTGCCGTGATGGCTGCCTTCGGGGTTGCTCTGTTGATGGTGCCTTTGATGCTGGGCTGGCCACTGATGTGGGGAGCGATCAGCACCGAGTGTTCCGATCATTTCGACGCCTTAAGCCGTAGCTACGCCTATGTCACCCAGCGTCCGTTTCATTATTTGTGGTATGTCTGCGTGGCGATTGTTGCGGGTATCGTCGGACATTTCGCCATCTGCTTGTTTGTCGGCGTTGCTTTGACTGCTCTGACGACGGGTCTGCACTGGGGGCAAGGCCTTGACCAGACAGTCGCCATCATGGATCACTCGGTCTCGGGACCGGTCTGGCGATTCTGGTTTCACTGCATGAACCGCCTGGTAGGTGCGTACGACTTCGGCTACTTCTTCGCCGTGTTCGCCGGGATTTATTTGCTTTTGCGGCGCGACGTCGATCAGGCCGAAATGGACGAGATCGTCCTGGATGAGGATCAGCCTCGTTTCGCCATGCCTGCCCTCAACAAAGATCTGGGGGAAGGCACCGAGGACGCTCAAGAAAGTTCGGACGAAAGCTAGTCCGAACGGTTTCGCTTACGAAGCAGGTTCGGCCAATTTTACCAGAACGGCACCGACCTGCTGATGGAACTGACCATTGGTCATCACGTCGGCACCTGCTTCTTTGGCGGCCGACAGCAATTCGACTTGCACATGTGGACCATGCACCAAGATGCGAAGGTCTGGATGGGCAGCTCGGACTTCTTCGATCGTACTGATCGCATCGCGGGCTGGCGGATTCAAATCGACGATCAAGGCCGTTGTCTCGGCATCGATCGTTTCGAGAATACCCCGTTTCGAGGCAATCACCCGAACCGGAATGCCCTGAGCGTTGGCAGGACCGGTGACACGAGAGTTCGACATCAAGTCGGCAGTGAAATAAAGAATCAACGTATTACCTGCAAGTTCTTCTAAACAGCCGAAGGGCCACGTTCTTTGCCACCGATCTGAATGACCTGTTCGATGGGAAGCACGAGAATCTTCCCATCGCCAATGTTTCCTTCCTGACCAGTTCGAGCCACGTTTTCAATGATGGCCAAGGTCTTTTCGAGGAAGTCGTCGTTCACGGCAACTTCGATGATCACCTTTCGCAGCAGATTCGTTTGGTATTCGATACCACGAAAGGTCGCCGTCTGACCACGTTGTCGCCCGTAACCTTCCGCATCAAAAACGGTCAGGCGTTCGACGGCCATGCCGGACAATGCCGTACGGACACTATCGAGCTTGGTTGGCTGAATCACGGCAACAATCAGTTTCACGTGGGGCTCCTTCAGAATCGAGGGATGGAGATACCCAACTTTCTACCAGAAGTGCCCGGCAGCCCGCCAGATGGCCGTTAGTCCGCGGCCTTCGTCACATGGCGATCGGCGAAGTCCATGTAGCGTTGCCAATCGAGGGTGGTGACGTCGTGCTTGCCGGGGCGGATCACATACCCCAATCGGCTGAGAACCGGCTCGTTGATCGCAGGCATCTTCTCGACGCCCATCCCTTCGACACCCAGCAGCTCGTAAACCGGGCTGGCGTAGTGTCCCGAGAGGAACTCGCCATGCGGATCTGCCCAGCGATCTTCCTCGGCACTGCAAATCAGGCAAGGGCGTGGCGCGATCAAGGCAATCAATTCATGCTGATCAACCGGACAGGCATCCTCGTTGTGGCTGTATTGCACGAAGTTATCGCAGAACCAATGAGGAAATGACTTGTTGATTTTCTGAACCGATTCGCCGTAACGACGACGCGAAAGTGCGGCGCCTCCACAGCCGGAGTTATTCGAGATGACCGCGGCAAAACGGGTATCGGTCGCCCCCGCCCATAAGGCGGTCTTGCCGAGACGCGAATGCCCCAGCGAGATCACTTTCTCGCCGTCGACTTCCTCGCTTTCCTGCAGATAGTCGAGTGCTCGGCTCATTCCCCACGACCATGCAGCGATGCTGCCCCACTCATCCGCCTTCGGCTTGGTTTGCCCCTCGGCGTTGAAGTAAGGGTGAATCCCGTTCTGGAAACCGTCGTCGAAGTCAGGATCGATGTCGCCATAGTAAGCGGTTGCCACCCCGTAGCCACGATCCAGAATCGTTTCGATCGGCCAACGCCCACTGCTCGTGCCACGCATTTTTTCCGAAGCTTTGTGCCCAGAAATACCTTTGTCTTTGTTGTCGCGTAGCCAACTGGTTGGCAGCATCACCGCGGGATCGTCGGTAACCGTAGCGTTGCCATAGAAACTGAGCATCAAGAATGTCGGGACTGGCTTGTCGGTCTTTGGCAGGTAAACCAGCAGGTTCAGCACCGGCCCCTCGGGATCGTCAGTCAATTGAATGGCAACCTGGCGGCGACGGGCCTTGCCACCAAAGGCTTCGTCCGACGATTCGGTTACCTTGTACGAAATCTTGCCTGGGGCGGCCGGCGCCTTGCCGTAAACCTGTGTCTCGAACAATTGAATCAGGTAAGGCCGCTGCTTGGAGTTCCATGCTTCGGCAGTCTCAATCTTCTCGCCATTAGGACCCACCAACGGATCAGGCAACGTGAACTGCGGAACCTTGGCTTCATCGTAGATGACGACTTCTTGCTGGGCAGGCAACATCGAGGTGACCGTCGTAACCAGAAACAGACAGAAGAGGGGCGCGGAAACTCGCGGATAGCATCGCATGGGCAGGGCTCAGATCGGTGAGAAAATCAGGGCGGCAAGTTAATTAACTCTCCCATTCTAGCCGCTTGCTGGTGATCCCCCCAGCCGATTCCATTTGAAATGTGAACCCATCCCCGCAAAATGGCTCTATTCAAGCAGGCAATGAAAAGGTGGAAATGCGAGTGAATGGGGCACGAAAACGCCGGCAACTACTGACAGCTTATCGACATTTTTCGTGCGAATTACCAAACCCTTCGTACCCCCTTAACAGAACTTACCTACAGTTCCGTTGCCTCACCCAGATCCGACGATAGGAATGCCCGTGAAATGTTGGCATAGATGGTCGGAACTGTGTTATGTTGAAAGGCTTACTCGCCGGAACACCCGACGCGACGGCGGAAGGTGCATCCAGCACACGCCCTTCCTAGCCCCATTGATCACTATCAATTGCTAATCGTTACGCGGTAGCCGTGGCTCGGTGGTACGAGTTCTTTCTGCTTCAGCAGAAAGAGTTTTCGGTTCGAATCCGATCGGCTGCCTTCCAAACGAGGGAGAAATCAGATTCATGTCGGCCCTATTGGAGCGGCCCACGCTAGTTCTCAACCGTAACTGGCAGCCTGTCGGTGTGGCGTCAGTGGCTCGATCGTTGACGCAGGTCTTTTGCGGAACGGCTCGTGTTGTTGATCCACACAGCTACCAGCTATTGACGTGGGAGGACTGGTCGCGTTTGGCCCCTGGCAAGGACGAGCCCTTCATCTCTTCCCAGTTGCTGAAGATCCGAATTCCGGAAGTCGTTTCGCTGGTGAACTACGATCGCATCCCGCGGAACACGGTGACGTTCAGTCGTCGCAATGTGTTCAAGCGGGATCAGTACACCTGTCAGTACTGCGGATCGCGTCCTGGCAGCGAATACCTGACGATCGATCACGTAATTCCACGCAGTAAGGGAGGCGAGTCTTCTTGGGAAAACTGCGTGTTGGCTTGCGTCGATTGCAATCACCGCAAGGCGAATCGTACGCCCGCCGAGGCTCATATGCCGATGCGGAAAGATCCGATTCGTCCGAAGTGGACGCCTGTTTACGCGGCCAGACGCGTAAGGATCGAGTCTTGGAGTAAGTTCGTCAGCGAAGCTTACTGGGAGACCGAACTCGAAAGTTAACAGGCCTGGATGACATCTCGTTATCGAGGCCTGTTTCTTTAGAGCCGCGCGTCACTGGCTACCCTTCCCCTCCGGAAATCCGTTGAATCCGATTTCCGGGGCGGATGGTCGCTGCGCGCCATACGCTGGCGAAGAAACCGAGGTGCTCGTTCACGTTCGGTTGCGTTCGCCCTGTTTTGGCATCTTTAGCGTGGCACGGTTTCCACCGTTTTTCGAGGCGTATTTCTGCCGTGCCGACCATTAGCATGTCGCCCACTTCCAGCATTGCCAGGTCGATTCCCTCGACTGAAAGGTTTTCGCCCACGCTGC
Organism: Bremerella cremea; assembly: GCF_039541315.1. Classification (GTDB taxonomy): domain Bacteria; phylum Planctomycetota; class Planctomycetia; order Pirellulales; family Pirellulaceae; genus Bremerella; species Bremerella cremea. Next base: position 1,021,121 of record NZ_BAABFZ010000005.1, read on the forward strand.
CAGCCAGAAAGGGCTCGGTGGCAGGCTCGAACCGCTGCAAGATCTCGTAATTGAACAGCGTAACCGCGCGTTTTGGCGCGAAGTGCTCGTCGTAACGGTGCCCATCCCCAACAAAGCCGTACGGGGTCAGCTCGGCCGATTCGACCGGCACGCGTGGGATTCCGCCCGAAGACAGGCAGACGGCGACGACATGCCCCTCAGATATTTTCATGGGTAATCACCGTAAATGCTTCCAGCACCAATGTTTTCGCCCCAGCGGTGGTTGACGAAATGGGGGTCTGGCTTTTCTAATTTCAGGATTCGGTTCCCGCTCTGCGAGCTCCTTGTAACGAAGCCCCTGGCACTCACGAAAACGCCCGAAGGTTACCAATGCCCGAAGAACTCCTCGAATTGTCTCTGACGTCCGCCGGTTATCCTTTGGGTTTCGCCGACAGCATTGTAGCCACGGACGACGAGTACGACGAAGACGTGGAAGAGGATTTCGACGAAGACGACTTCGATGACGATTTTGACGAAGACTTCGAGGAATTCGACGACGAAACGCCTTCAGACGAAGATTCGTTCGACGAAGACCTGATCGACGACGAAGAAGAGGACGAAGACCTGGAAGGTGAATTCTTCGAAGACGACGAGGAAAGCGAAGACGACGAAGAAGAAGGTGACGGCAAAGAGGAAGAAGAAAGCGGCGACGAGGACTAATCGCCGCTGGTGAACCCAGGCCAGCCGGATGGCGTCTGGCCTGGAGATGCCTGGTTCTTCGCTGGGAACAAAATCGCTTGGATTTATTGAGGGAGCATCTGGCTCCCTCGTTCATGAATCGCTCGAGGAAGATGAGATTCGATGTTTGAAAGCATCCCGCAGAATGTTTCTTTTCCGGACATGGAAACCAAGGTCCTCGAGTATTGGAAACAGAACCAGATTTACGAGAAGTCGCTCGACGCTCGTAAGGGAAGCCAGCCGTTCGTTTTCTATGAAGGGCCACCTACCGCCAACGGCATGCCTCACCCTGGCCACTGCCTGACGCGTGCCATCAAAGACGTCTTCCCACGCTACCGCACCATGCGAGGCTATTACTGCGAACGCAAAGCAGGCTGGGATACGCATGGTCTGCCGGTCGAAGTCGAAGTCTGCAAAGAGCTCGGCATCCACTCCAAGGAAGAAATCGAAAACTACGGCGTCGAACCATTCATCCACAAGTGCCAGGCCAGCGTCTGGCGTTACATGCAAGAGTGGGAACGCCTGACACAGCGGCTCGGTTTCTGGGTCAACCTGGAAGAAGCGTACGTCACCTACCACAAAAGCTTTGTTGAAAGCGTCTGGTGGTCGCTCAAAAACTTGTACGATCGCGGCCTGCTGTATCAGGGGCACAAGATCGTCTGGTGGTGGGCTCAAGGTGGAACTGCTTTGAGTAGCGGCGAAGTGGGCCAAGGCTACCGCAAAGTCGCCGACCCGAGCGTGTTCGTTCGCTTCCCACTTCTCGACGAAGAAAACACTTCGCTTCTGGTTTGGACGACGACTCCTTGGACATTGCCAAGCAATCAGTTCGCCGCCGTGCATCCGGATCTGACCTACGCCACCGTCGAAGATGAAGAGTCTGGTGAAAAGCTGATCGTCGCGGAAGCTCTCGTGGTAACACTCGCCGAGAAAGCGAAGTGCAAATGGAAAGTTGTCGCGACCACCAAGGGTAGCCAACTGCTGGGCAAGCGTTATCGCCCGCCGTTCGATTATTACTACAAATCGCTCGGCGATACCGAAGGGACGCTCAAGGCAGGCGGCAAACAGCACGTTGCCTGGCGTGTCGTGGCCGCCGACTTCGTGACAACCGACAGCGGTACTGGGGTTGTCCATCAGGCGCCTGCGTTCGGTGAAGTCGACTACGAAGTTCTGGCCAACGAACTGGCACGCTTCGAAGAGGGCGAAGGCCCTTCCCTGATCTGCGCTGTCGGGCCGGACGGCAAGTTCACCGATGAAGCTCCCGACTACAAGGGACGCTGGGTCAAAGAAGCCGACAAAGACATCTCGCGCGAGCTGAAAGAACGGGGCGTCTTGTTCCTGCTCGATCAGTATCTCCACGATTATCCCTTCTGCTGGCGAGCCGAAGAGGATCCGCTGATCCAGTATCCGCGTGAAAGCTGGTTCATCCGCACCACCAAATTCAAAGACCAGATGCTGGCCAACAACCAGCAGATCAACTGGCTGCCGGACCACATCCGCGATGGTCGTTTCGGCAACTTCCTGGAAAGCAACGTCGACTGGGCACTGTCTCGCGAACGTTATTGGGGCACGCCACTGCCGATCTGGGTTTGCGAAGAAACCGGCAAAGCCGAAGCGATCGCCAGCTACGCCGAACTGGAAGCCAAGCCAGGTGCCGCCGGCTTCGACGTCTGGGAAAAAGCCAAGGCCGACAATCCTGACCTGGTCGACGACCTGAAGATCCACAAGCCGTACATCGACGAGATCACCTACGACTCGCCGTTCGCCGAAGGTGCGCGAATGAAGCGTGTTCCGGAAGTGATCGACTGCTGGTACGACTCCGGTGCGATGCCATTCGCACAGTGGGGCTATCCGCATCAAGGGGAAAAGCACTTCGATGCCCAGTTCCCAGCCGACTTCATCAGCGAAGCAATCGACCAGACCCGTGGCTGGTTCTACAGCCAATTGGCGATCAGCACCCTGCTGTTCGGCCAGGACGAAGAAGGCAAGACCGAGCCGCACGTCTATCCACATCCATTCAAGAACTGCATCGTCCTGGGACTGATGCTGGGCGAAGATGGTACGAAGATGTCGAAGAGCAAGCGAAACTATCGCGAGCCGAACGAGATCTTCGATAAATACGGTGCCGACGCGTTGCGCTGGTATCTGTACGCCAACCAGCCGCCATGGACGTCGATCCGCTACAACGAACAGTCGATCAAAGACAGCATCCCTGAGTTCCTGCTGCGGCTCTGGAATGTGTTCAGCTTCTTCGTGATCTACGCGAATATCGACGGTTTCGAGCCAGAAACCTCGGTCAGCGATCTCGACAAGGCACTCGCCGGCCACTTCGTTGGTGCCAAGGGTGCCCGTCCGATCGAAGAACGAGGCGAGCTCGATCGCTGGATCCTGGGCGAATTGAACCGCACGATCCAAACCGTGACCGATCGGATGGACGCATACGACAACTACAACGCATGTGCCGCGATCAATCAGTTCGTGGATGGTCTGTCGAACTGGTACGTTCGCCGCAGCCGTGATCGTTTCTGGAGCAAAGACAAGGAATCGGCCGACAAGCTGGATGCCTATTGGACGCTGTACGAATGCTTGCTGACCACCTGCCAGGTGATCGCTCCGTTCGTGCCGTTCCTCTCGGAAACGCTGTGGCAGAATCTGGCCAGCGTCTTTGGCGACAAGGCGAAGACCAGCGTTCACCTGTGCGACTTCCCAGCAGTCGACGAGTCGGTCATCGATACGCAGCTCTCGCAGCGGATGGAACTGCTGCGAGAAATCGCTTCGCTCGGCCGCCAGGCTCGCATGAATGAAAAGCTGAAAGTGCGTCAGCCACTAAGCAAAGTGGAAGTCGTCCTCGCCGACGATACCCACGCCGAATGGCTCAAGTCGCACAACTCGATCCTGTGCGAAGAACTGAACGTCAAGAAGATCGACTTCACCAAGGAAGCCGACGAGTACATCAACTACCAGATCCAGCCGAACTTCAAGCGTTTGGGCCCACGTGTCGGCAAGCTGATGCCTTCGGTTAAGAAGGTTCTCGGCCAGACCGATGCGGCGGCACTGCTGAACGCTCTGCAATCGGAAGGTGCATTCACGCTGACGATCGAAGGCGAAGCCCTGACATTCGACAACGAAGATATCCAGGTTCGCCTTTCGGCCAAAGAAGGCTGGGCTGCCGCTCAAGGCAAGCTGTGCGTGGTTGTGCTCAACACGGAACTCACCCCAGAGCTGATCCAGGAAGGCTACGTCAAAGACATCGTGCGGATGGTGCAAGATAAGCGGAAAGAGCTTGATCTGGAATACACCGCCAAGATCGAAGTTGCCGTGGTGACGTCGTCCGACGAAGTGCAAGCCGCGGTCAAAGGTCATGCCGAGTACATCGAAGGCGAAACCTTGGCGACCTCGGTCGGCCTGGCGGCGATCGCCGGCGTCGAACCAAGTTCCACGACCATCGCTGACAGCGACGTCCAAATCTACGTGAAGTCTGTATGACGAAGCCTGCCACAACCTGGTCGAAGCACACTCCTGACAATCCACTGAAGATCGCCGTTCTGATCTCGGGTGGCGGCACGACGCTCCGCAACTTGCTCGATGCGATCGAGCAAGACAGCCTACCGCTGCAAGTCGTTCAGGTCATCTCCAGTAGCCACAAGGCAAAAGGGATGGCCTATGCCGAGCAAGGCAACATCCCGTACCAGGTTGTCACCGTGCAAGATCATCCCGAGATCGCCGACTTTTCATCGGTGATCTTCGAGACCTGTCGCCAGGCAGGCGTCGAGTTGGTGGTGATGGGTGGTTTCTTGAAGCAGATCGCGGTGCCGGCCGACTTCGAGAACCGCGTCATCAACATCCATCCCTCGCTGATCCCTTCGTTCTGCGGTGCCGGATTTTACGGAATTCGGGTTCATACGGCCGTCTTGGAATACGGCGCGAAGGTAAGTGGCTGCACGGCTCACTTTGTCGACGATCATTACGATCATGGGCCCATCATCGCCCAAAGCGTCGTCGAGGTTCTGACGGACGACCGTCCTGAAGATCTGGCGGCTCGGGTCTTTGAGGCGGAATGCCGCCTTTACCCGAAAACGATCGCCGCCATTGCGGAAGGTCGCGTCACGGTCTCAGGCCGGACAGTCTCGGTTCAGCCCTCCAACTAACCGCTAGCAATGCCAAGGGTTACGCCTGCGCAGACCCTTTTGCTATCACTGCTAGTCCGTTAAACTTTACGCATTCGCCCTAGTCACCCGGCGAAAACCGATGGATGGATTCTTTCACCTAGTGACGGAATTCTTTCATCTTGACCAATTTCGAGCAGTTGCGAGCGGTACTTCCTGTAAGGTTTATCCTAGTCCTACCTGAAATGGGGCATTTTTGTGTTTTAGGGAGCCTCTTTCGTTTCGTCCTGGCTGTGCCGAATGAAATTTGAAAGAATTATGCCACTATCTGATTGATTACTGGCAATGAGGGATGCATAATCTAGGTGTTTTAACTCCGTTGAGTTAGCCCCACCCCTCCCAAGACCCCAAGTCTCCCCCTTTCATGCAAGCGGACGTCCGACGAACGCGACTTCTCGATCTGGTGCGAGCCCGTGGTTTCGCGTCGTTGCCAGAGCTTGCGCAGGAATTGGAAGTTTCCGAATCGACAGTTCGTCGTGACGTGGAACTCCTGGAAGAAGCCGGGTCGGCGCGCAGGACGCACGGGGGCGTTTTTTATACAGGTCCTTCTCCGAACCTGCCCCACTTCGAACTTCGCCACGAAATGCAGTGGAGCAAGAAGCGGCAGATCGCGAAGGCCGCGGCCCAACTGATCGAAGATGGCGACACGGTCATCCTCGACGGGGGCAGTACGACCTACGAATTTGCCCAGATGCTGGTCGGCAGAACGCTGCAGATCGTGACCAACTCGTTGCCGGTGGCCAACCTGTTTATGGCCAGCACGACGACCGAGTTGATCTTGCTGGGTGGTTATGTGCACAGTGCCACCGGCGTTTCGTTAGGGCCTTATGCCAATGAGATGATCTCGCGACTGAGTGCTCGGCGTGCCGTGCTTTCTGTCGCTGGGATCACCCAACACGGTTTGTACAACAGCAACCTGCTGCTGGTCGAAACCGAACGAGCCATGATGAAGGCCGGCGGTGAAGTGATCATCGTTGCCGACAGCACCAAGTTTGGCCGCCAAAGCCTTGCCCAGATGTGCGAACTATCGGAGGTCGACAAACTTGTCGTCGATCACGAGATCTCGCCTGCCTGGCAAAAACAGGTCGAAGATGCCGGCGTCGATTTGATCGTCGCCCCTGCCGAGATGGCCATCATCGATCGCCCCGTTTCCCATAAAGCCAGTTAACCCCTGATAGGGTTCAATACGCAATGAGTTCCACGCTGAATCTCGATCATTCCACGATTGAACGAATCGTTCGTCAGATCGTCCTTTCGCAAGGTGGTGTTGCTCCGGCAGCCCCGGCTCCGGCACCCACTGCCGAACCGAACCTGGTGGTCAGTATTTCGGCCCGTCATATCCACCTGACCGACGCGCACGTCGAAACGCTGTTTGGTCCTGGCCACGTGCTGACCCCGATGAAGGATCTGTATCAAGACGGATTCTACGCGGCGGAAGAAACCGTGATGGTCGTTGGCCCGCGTCGCCGGATGCTGGAAAAGGTCCGCGTGCTGGGTCCGACTCGTGACTACAGCCAGGTCGAACTCGCTTTCACCGACGCGATCTCGCTGGGGATCGAAGCCCCGGTTCGAGCCAGCGGCAAAATCGACGGCACGCCAGGCTGCGTGCTGGTCGGTCCGAAGGGTGCCGTTCAACTCGATCAAGGTGTGATCCGAGCCGAACGTCACGTCCACATGAACAATCGCGACGCCGATTACTACGGCGTGAAGAATGGCGACCGCATGAACCTGCGAATCACTTCCGCAGGCTGCACGACCATGTTCGAAGACTTGCTGGTCCGTGCCGACGGTGTCAGCAAGCTGGAAGTTCATATCGATACCGACGAAGGCAACGCGTGCAACCTGGACGCGGCGTCGAAGATCGAACTGCTGAAGCAGGAACCCTGCGGCTGCAAGACGAAGCATTAAATCGAATTACGCTTTCGTTGGCCTCCCCATGATTTGCCACTGTGAGTCCTCCGAGTGGGGCCAGCGAGAGCGTTTTTCACCCCCTGTGTTTGAAGACATCGTTTCTGGTTTTCAGAAGCGAATTGAAGTAACGGTTTCCTTTTTTTGTTCGGGAGATAAAACCCCATGGCGAAAGTAATGGAAGCGTTGGGCATGATCGAAACCAAGGGCTTTGTGACCTTGGTGGAAGCCACCGACGCAATGTTGAAGGCTGCCAACGTGACGTTCGTTGGCTGGGACAAAGTTGGCAGCGGTTTGGTTTCCGCTTTCATCACCGGCGACGTCGCCGCTGTGAAGGCTGCCACCGATGCAGGTGCCGCCGCGGCTGGCCGTCTGGGCGAAGTCGTCAGCGTGCAGGTCATTCCACGTCCGCACGAAGACATCGGCATCGTTCTGCCACCACCGATCAAGACGATCGTTTCGGCCGACTAGTCCCTGCTCTACACACAAATCATCCCACAAGGAAAACTATCCATGCAAAGTGCAATTGGTTTGATTGAAACCAAGGGTTTGGTTGGCCTGGTCGAAGCGACCGACGCCATGGCCAAGGCCGCTAACGTCAAGATCGTAAAGCGCGTCAACATCGGCGGTGGCCTGGTCACCACGGTTGTCAGCGGTGACGTCGGTAGCGTTCGCGCTGCAGTCGAAGCTGGTGCCAACGCCGCTTCGCAGGTTGGTGAACTGGCTGGTAGCCACGTTCTGCCACGTCCGGCCGAAGGTCTGGTCGACGTTTACTTCAGCTAAGCCGTCCCCATAGAGAACCGCTTCATCGCGGTGCATCCCCAGAGCGAAAGGAGTCCGTAGGCATGAAGGTTCTGGTAGCAAATCTCGGTTCGACCAGTTTTAAGTATCGCTTGTTCGATATGGACAGCGAAACGCAACTGGCTCGGGGTGGGATTGATCGGATCGGCTCTCCAGAGAGTTCCTGCAGCGTTCAGATTGGTGACTGGAAAGAGGAAGTCACGGCACACGTCCCAGACCATGCCGTGGCAGTCCGCAAATGCCTGTCGCAACTGACCGACCCGGATCACGGGTGCCTGAAGGATGCTGCCGAGGTATCGGCCATTGGGTTCAAAGCGGTTCACGGCGGACGAGTTTCAGGCGTACAGCGGGTCAACAACGACGTTCTCGAGGCGATGGCCGAGATGAACGATGTTGCTCCGGCCCACAATCCGCCTTACATCGCCGCCATGCGTTTACTTTCGGAGCAACTGCCGGAGATTCCGCTAGTTGCCGCCTTTGAAACGGGCTTCCATGCGACGATTCCCGATCGGAATCGCTACTACGGAATTCCCAAGTCCTGGTCGGACGAGTTCCAGATCAAGAAGTGGGGCTTCCATGGTGCGAGCCATCGTTACATCGCCACGCGAAGTGCCGAACTGCTCGGACGCGACGATTTGCGAGTTATCTCGTGCCACCTTGGCGGAAGCAGCAGCTTGTGTGCGATCAACCATCGCCAGAGCGTTGCCGTCACCATGGGCATGAGCCCGCAAACCGGCTTGCCGCAGAACAACCGGGTTGGGGATTTCGATCCCTATGCCCTTCCTCTGCTGATGCAACGGACCGGCAAGAGCCTGACCGAAGTTCTCGCTCATATCGGGAATCACGGCGGGTTGCTGGGCCTAAGCAACGGCTTGAGCGGAGACATGCGAGACCTGGAAGAAGCTGCCGCTCAAGGGAATTCGGACGCGAAGCTTGCCTTGGACATGTACACCAGCGAAGTCCGCCGCTACTTGGGCGGGATGCTGGTTGAACTGGGCGGGGCCGACGCGATCGTCTTCACCGGCGGCATCGGCGAAAACGGCAAGCAATTGCGAAAAGACGTATGTGCCAACTTGCAAGAGTTGGGAATCGAACTGGACGAAGCAAAGAACGATTCCGCCAAGGGAGAGGCTTCGTTCCATTCGGACAACAGCAAAACGCAGCTATGGGTGATCCCGACCAACGAAGAAATCATCGTTGCCCGGCAGACCCGTCAGTTGCTGGAGTCGACCTAAGATGTTTATCGCCAAAGTGACCGGCTCGGTCATTTCCACGCAGAAAGTCGACACGATGGTCGGCCACAAACTATTGGTGGTCGAACCTTATCGATTGGAATCGAAAGATCGCCAGTCGCTGGTGACCACCGGTCGCACATTTGTGGCCGTCGACATGCTCGGCAGCGGCGTCGGCGACTTCGTGCTGATTACCCAAGGTTCCAGTGCCCGGCTTACCCCGGAAACAAAGTCGCTTCCGATTGACTGTGTGGTGATCGGCATTGTCGATCGTGCCCACATCGAAAGCATCTGCGTTTACGACCGAGACGGAGAGTCCGCCGCTCCGGCCAAAGTAGAAACCAAGGCCAAGCCTGCCCCGGCCCCCAAGGTCGAGCCCAAGCCGCCAGCGGAGGTGAAGAAACCGGAACCGAAGCCCGAGCCACCTCCGGCACCGGCTCCTGAACCGGAACCAACGCCTGAAGAAGACTCGGATAGCTAAGGCCTGCTCAAAACATTCACGCGCTGACGCGAGGATATAATCATCATGCAATTCGACGAATCCATCATTCGCAACGTAGTGGCCCAGGTACTGGCCGAAGTGGGCAAGGCACCTCCTGCCACGTCGGGCTTCAGTGGCCGTTACGGTATCTTCGACTGTGCCGACGAAGCGGTTCGTGCCGCTCGCGAAGCGTTCGAGAAACTCTCGGAACGCACCATCGAAGATCGCAAGCGAATCATCGATCACATCCGTCGCATCTCGATCGACCAGAAGGTCGAGCTGGGTACGATGGAAATGAACGAGACCAAGATTGGTCGTCTAGCACATAAGATCGAAAAGCTGGAACTGCTGGGCCGCAAGACGCCTGGCGTCGAGTTCCTTCGCAGTGAGATCTTCAGCGGTGACCATGGCCTGGCCGTGATCGAACACGCCCCGTTCGGCGTCATCGGCTGCATCACCCCCGTGACGCACTCGCTGCCGACCATCACCGGCAACGCGGTGAACATGATCGCTGGCGGTAACACGCTGGTCGTCAACCCGCATCCAAGTGGCAAGAAGGTTGCCGCCGAAGGCGTTCGTCGCTTCAACAAAGCGATCTACGACGATCTCGGCATCGACAACCTGATCTGCGTGATCGCCGAACCAACGCTGGAATCGGCCGACATTATCTTCCATCACCGCGACGTCGCCATGATCTGCGTCACCGGTGGTCCGGCTGTCGCTCGTGCCGCACTCAATAGTGGCAAGCGTGCTGTCGTCGCTGGTCCTGGCAACCCGCCGGTGGTCGTCGACGAAACCGCCGACCTGGATCGTGCCGCTCGCTGCATCATCCAGGGTGGTGCTTACGACAACAATCTGCTGTGCATCGCCGAGAAGGAAGTGTTCGTCGTGAACTCGGTCTTCGACGAAATGATGCGAGCCATGGAACGTGCTGGTGCCGTTCGCTTGAACTCGAGCGAGATCGATCGTCTGACCTCGGTGGCGATCACCGAAGTGGGCGAACCAGGCAAGACCAAGCAAGTCGCCGCCAAGGAATTCATCGGCCAAGACGCCGCTGTCCTGGCCCGTGCCGCTGGCAAGAACATTCCACAGAACGTCGAACTGGTGTTTGGCGAAACGGACGAGCATAACCCGTTCGTCCCCGTCGAACAGATGATGCCGTTTATTCCTTTCGTTCGCGTCCACGATGTGGACGAAGCGATCGAAAAGGCGAAGTACTACGAACATGGCTTCCGCCACACGGCCATCATCCACAGCAACAACGTTCGCAACATGACCAAGATGGGCCGAGTGATGGACACCACGTTGTTCGTTAAGAATGGTCCTTGTGCATCGGCCCTGGGTGTCGGAGGCGAAGGTTACATTTCGTTCTCGATCGCCACCCCAACCGGTGAAGGCGTCACCACCCCGCTGACTTTCACGCGGGAACGACGCTGCTCGTTGATTGACGATTTGTGCATCCTGGGCCATCCGTCGAAAGGTTAACCCTTAATGCAAGCGGCACGCGTGGTCGGAACAGCGACCAGCACGGTTCGACATGCGTCGATGCGAGGCTGGAAGCTCTTAGTGGTGCAACCGATGCAGGTCGATGGCATCACGCCGGATGGGCATCCGCTTGTCGCGGTCGACGCTGTGAATGCCGGGCCAGGCGATCTGGTGATGATCACCAGCGATGGCAAATCGACTTCCGAACTTTTGAAATACGACCGAACGCCAGTCCGCTGGACGGTAATCGGCATTGTTGACGAATAAACGTGCAGTCCACCTACAGTAGCCAAGACATCGATCGAATCGTTCGCCTGGTCGTACAACGACTGCTGGCGGAACGCTCCACTTCGAGTGCCTCACCGGTTCAGTCTCAACCATCCAGCGAACTTCGCCTGGATATGAAGCTGGTCACCACCGAGTCGCTGAAGGGGAAGCTGAACGAATCGATCACAGCCCTGTGCGTTCCGGCCAAAGCGGTCGTTACGCCGGCGGTCAAAGACGAACTGAAACAGCGTGGCGTGCAGTTGCGTCGACTCGATGCGAACAACTGCGGCCCGACGCCCAGTACGCCGGTCGTCAACGCCGCCAAGCAGACGGTTTCAGCCGCCTGGCAACCGAACGAACAAGTTGGCAGCCTGAACAAGGCGGTCGAACGAGCCAGCTCGCTGGCCAAGAGTGAACAGATGGTGGTGCTGCTTTCGGAACAACCGGAAGTCGCTTCCGCCGCAGCGAACCGTCAGCCAGGCGTGCGAGCCATGGTCGCTTGCAGCAGCCATGACTGGCAGGCTTCGGCCAAGAGCCTCGGAGCAAACCTCGTGGTTTGCCATCCGGGACAATGGCAGGACTCGGATGTCCCGCGACTGTTGGCAACCTTGTGGAGCCTTCGTGGCACCGCCGGGCCGAACTGGATCAAGTAACGAGACAAACCATGCGTATCGCAAAAGTCATTGGCAAAGTCACGCTCAGCCGAGCGGTTCCCGAATTTCAGGGTGCCGTGCTGAAGTTGGCCGTACCTATGATGCTGAGCGATATCGAAAACGAAACCACACCGCTGGATGACCTGCTGGTCGTTTACGACGAGCTCGGCGCCGGGCACCACAACTTCATCGCCTTGAGCGAAGGGGGCGAAGCGGCTCAGCCGTTTTACCCTAATATGAAGCCTGTCGATGCCTACAACGCGGCCATTTTGGACACGGTCGATATCCGCTATCGCCCTTCCAAATAACCAGGGACTTTTGCCCGAAGCTAACACCTTCCCTTGGCGAAGCCCGCACCTAACAAATCAACGACATCAAAAACCCTTGATTGCGAGATACGAATCGGCATGACGAACGTTCACAAGATCAAACAAGACATGTGCGATATTGGTCGGCGAATCTATGCCAAAGGCTTCGCTGCTGCGAACGATGGCAATATCACCGTCCGCATAAGCGATAACGAAGTCCTCTGCACACCGACGATGCACTGCAAGGGTTTCCTAAAGCCAGAAGACATTTCGACGATCGACATGACCGGCAAGCAGATCGCCGGTGCCAAGCCACGATCGAGCGAAGCCCTCTTGCACTTGGAAATCTACAAGCAGCGTCCCGACATCAAGAGTGTCGTGCACTGCCATCCGCCCCATGCGACCGCTTTCGCGATCGCTCGTGAGCCAATTCCTCAGTGCGTTCTGCCGGAAGTCGAAGTCTTCCTGGGCGACGTGCCGATCACCGCTTACGAAACTCCTGGCGGTCAGGCATTCGCCGACACGATCATCCCGTTTGTCGATCGCACCAACATCATCCTGCTGGCCAACCATGGCACGGTGAGCTACGGCGAGACGGTCGAACGGGCTTACTGGTGGACCGAGATCCTGGATGCCTACTGCCGCATGCTGATCCTGGCCAAGCAGTTGGGTCACGTCGAGTTCTTCAATGAAAAGAAAGAACGCGAACTGCTCGAGCTGAAGGACAAGTGGGGCTGGAGCGATCCACGCAACACCGATGACTACAAAGATTGCGATATCTGTGCGAACGATATCTTCCGCGATAGCTGGAAGGACTCGAAGGTTCAGCGTCGTGCCTTCCCTGCCCCAGAGCCAATGGGCTCGAAAGTAGCTGCCAAGCCGGCTGCCGGCGGTTCGTCCGATCAGGAAGCCCTGATTCAGATGATCACCCAGCGTGTGATGGCCGAACTGTCGAAGCACGCCTAAGCACCACGCCCTTCGCTCGTCGCCCACATTCCCCTCGAATTGACTCGAGGGGAATCACACCTCGCGACGCAGCCTCCCGCAACTCACCCTTCATCCCAGCAAAGAGTAACGAACCATGAAAGTAAGCATCATCGGTGGCGGCGGTCTGGTCGGTTCGTGTGCCGCGTTCGCCCTGCAATGCAGTGGTATCGTCCGCGAAATCGCCCTACTAGATGTCAACGCCGACCTGGCCGGCGGTCAGGCTCTCGACCTGCTGCACGGCAGCCCGAGCACGGCCGATCAAATCATCTCGAGCGGCAGCTACGAACACATTCCTGACTCGGACGTGATCTGCATCACGGCTGGTCTGCGTCGCAAGCCGGACGAAAGCCGCTTGGACCTGATCAATCGTAACGTCGACCTCTTCCTGACGATCCTCGATTCGATCAAGAAGGTTGGCTACAAGAAGGACGCGATCGTTTTCGTCGTCTCGAATCCGGTCGACATTCTCACCTACCTGGCTTCGACTCGCCTCGACCTGCCAACCAACCGCGTGATTGGTTTGGGCACGCAGCTCGATACGATCCGCTTCCGAGCTTTGATCGCCGAACACTGCAAGCTGCCTCCAACTCAGGTCAAAGCCTTGATCCTGGGCGAACATGGCGACAGCATGGTGCCGATCTGGTCGTCCGCTTCGGTCAACGGTCTGCCGCTGGAAAAGTTCCCTGGCTGGAATCCGAACGCCGCCAACGAACTGTTTACCCGAACCAAGGGTTCCGGTGCGGAAGTGATTAAGAAGAAGGGTGGCGCTGGCTTCGCTGTCGGTATCGCCATTCGCGATGTGATCGACGCGATCGCTCTCGACAGCCACCAGATCCTGCCGATCTCGAGCATCCAGAATGGCTGCTACGATATCCGCGATGTAGCCCTCAGCGTACCAACCGTCGTCGGACGGAATGGTGTCGAGTCGACGATTCAGCTCGACCTGTGGCCGAAAGAAATTCAGGCCCTGCGTCGCAGCGGTACGGTGCTGCGCGAAACGCTGGCCACCGTCCTCAATCGTGTTGGCCGTAAATAAACAACCGCCGATATTCTCCGCGCATAAAAAAAGCCTCGCAGATCGCTGCGAGGCTTTTTGTTGTTCTAGGCTTAGCTGGCCAAGACCGACTCTGACTTCGCTTTGCTGCGGATTGTTGGTCCGGTAAGCAAGGCTTGCATCAGATCGTCTGGTTCGCCGTTGTGCGGCTCGCGTTTCTTCCAGGTCAGGAGCGCGTCGCGGGCAGCATCGGTTTCGCCCAGTGCGGCCAACGTGGTCGCATACCAGCGAAGGCAAAGCGGTTCACGAGAATCCTGACGATAGGCCGTTTCCAGGTAAGGTCGAGCGGCAACCCAGTTCTGCTGCGAAGCGAGTACAGCACCACGGACCGCACTCCGGAACGAGTCCAGTTTTGGATAATCGGCCGGCAGCAGGTCGAGTTCGTCTAAGGCTTCGTTGCGACGGCCATGCTTCACGTGCATGTCGATCACCTGGCGACGCAATCGGATCGAATGTGGACAATCGCTCAGGGCTTCCAGCAGAATACGTTCGGCATCTTCGTGCTTGCCAGCAGCATGGGTTGAAATGGCCAGACACGAAGCAGCGATCTCATCGATGTCGTCGATGTGCCAGGTTTCGAGATTGATCTGACCATGCTTGTAGGCGGTCTCGAAAGAGCGGCGAGCCAGCTCTTGATGCCCCTTCGTTCGCAGATAACCACCAATCGCACACAGCAATTGAGCATCCAGCGGGAAGATCTCCAAGGCGGTCATGCAGGTTTGGATCTGCGTGTCCAAGCCATCGGGGCGGCTATCGAGTGCCGTCAGGATTCCGTAAAACGCTTCCAGCATTTCTGCCGAGCCATGTTCTGAAAGGCGACATGCCTGCTCGAAGAACATGAGGGCGTTGGCCTGATCGTTCAGTGTTTGAACCGCTTCGGCCATGCAGATCATCAGGCGAGCGTTCGGGCCTGATTCGTTGATTTCACGTTCGACCAGCTTGGCATCGCGGCTGGCGCGACTGACTTTCCAGGCCTGATCGGTTTCGGCAATATTTCGCTGCAGCAGGAACGGAACCGCTTCGATCGACATGCCACATTCGGCAAGTGATTGATTCAGGTTCTCGCGGACCCGGCCTTCAAAGCGAATGCCAGGATGATTTGGGTGAAGTCGGATCTGACCGATTTGTTCGCTGCCGATGTTGCCCGGTGCCTGGGGAGCACGGACCAGCAGGACATACGCGGTCATAATGTCGACTTGTGTATTGACGAACTCACGCAGGGTCGCGGCATGATCGGCCTGGATGGTTTCGCCCGGATCGAGCCACAAGATCCACTCGCCCGTCACATGGGCCAGGGCTGCATTGCGTGCTTCGCCAAATGACTCTTGCCACGAGTGGGCGACGACGCGTGCTTGATATTCTTTGGCGATCGACGAAATCGCATCCGTGTTGCCCGTGTTGAGCAAGACAATCTCGTCGACGATCTGCCGGACGCTGTTGAGCGTTTCGCGGATCAGATCCGTTTCCTCGTTGACCACGATTACAGCGGTCAGTTTGCGGTTACGAGCTTCCTTGGTCATTGCAGACGAATACCTCAGGGACATAACGGTAGCGTAGACGTGCGATGCTGATGGGAGAGGGACAAGGGAAAATCGACTTCCCTGGCAACGACCCTATTTCAGGTCGTGGCGAGAGTGTATCGATACCTGCTCGATGCGCAAAGGCGGATTTATGCTAGCAGCGGTAAGAGGAAGTTCGGCTGCCGTTCGAGCGATCAAGAAATCAGCAAACCACGGAAACTGACCCCGAGTCGTATCGAATCGAGGCCGCTTCCGTGGTTTGCCTGAGTATGGTTCACCCGGCTTTCGCTAGCGAGCCTAAGTGCGATATTCCGAATTGAACTTCACGTATTCCACCGTCAGGTCGCTCGACCAGTAGCGGAACTTCGTGTTCCCCTCGGTGAAACGCAGTGTGACATCGGTTTCGAAGCTGTCTTTAATCGACTGGCTGACCGTCTTCTCGTCGAACTTCACCGGCGTACCTTTCTGGTACAGCAGATGACCGTTGACGATCAGTTCCATCCCCATCGGATCGAAGCGAACGCCGGAATAGCCAGCCGCCGAAACAATACGGCCCCAGTTCGGGTCGCCACCGGTGATTGCCGTTTTCACCAGAGCGCTATCGGCCACGGTCTTGGCAATTCGGAAGGCATCTTCGCGGTTGGCACACCCTTCGATGTTGATCTCGATCAGGTGCGTCGAACCTTCGCCGTCGGCTGGAATCTGCTTGGCCAGGTCTTCGCAAAGCTGCGTCAGCTCCGCCTTGAAGCTTTCCAGGGCAGCCCCCGAAAGTTCACCGGTGCCTGCCTTACCACTGGCCAGCAGCAGTAGCGTATCGTTCGTACTGCGATGCCCATCGACGGTAATGCAGTTGAACGTGTCGTTAGCGACTTCCACCAGCAACTGCTTGGCCTGCTCAGGCGACATAGTTGCATCGGTCAGTACGACTGACAACATGGTTGCCATGTTCGGGGCGATCATGCCGGCCCCTTTGCACATGCCAACCAGTTTGACCGGCTGTCCATTTACTTCGCATTGGCGCGAAGCGATCTTCTTGCCTTTGTCGGTCGTCATAATACCGCGAGCCGCGGCATCAAAATGCGCGTCGTCGGTGCCAAGCCGCTGAAAGACTTCGTCCAAACCGGAACGAACCTTTTCCATGGGCAAGTGATGTCCGATGATGCCGGTCGACATAGTCAGCACCTGATCGGCCGAAACGCCGACCTTCTCAGCGACGATGCCCGCCATCTCGGCGTTGTCTTTCACGCCTTGTTCCCCGGTGCACGCGTTGGCGTTGCCCGAGTTCGTGATGACGGCGCGGATCTTGTTGGAAGGGGTACGCTCGCGATCCCAAACCACCGGGGCGGCAACCACCAGGTTCGTCGTATAGACGCCAGCGGCTACCGTATCTTCGTCACATACGATCAGCGAGAGATCTTCCTTGTTCGGATTTCGCTTGAGGCCACAGTGGAAGCCACCGAGTCGAAAACCAGCGGGAATGGGAGAAGTCATCCTTCGTCGTCCTTCAACATCCAATCAAAGCAAAGCGGTCGTTTCCGCGAAACCGTACATCAAATTGAAGTTCTGTACGGCCGCACCGGAGGCACCCTTAATCAGGTTATCAATACACGAAATCGTCAGCACGCGATCCTTCACACGACGCACGGTGATGTCGCAGAAGTTAGTTCCAGCCACGTGCTTGGTCGCTGGCAGGTCGGAACGGACACGCACGAATGGTTCGTTGGCGTAGGTCTCTTCCAACAGGGCCAGCAACTCTTTTTCCGAAGCGTCTTTATCTGGGATCGCGTAACAGGTACTCAAGATTCCGCGATCCATCGGTACCAAGTGGGGCGTGAAGATCACGCTGACCGCCTTGCCGGAATAGACGCTCAGGTTTTGTTCGATCTCTGGCATGTGACGATGCGTTCCGACGCCGTACGCCGCGAAGCTTTCGTTACATTCAGGATACAAGGTGCCGAGCTTTGGCGTCCGCCCTGCCCCGCTGACACCACTCTTGCAGTCGGCGATGATCCCATCAGGACGGATGAAACCATTCTTCAGCAGTGGCGCCAACGACAGCGAAACGCCGGTCGGATAGCAACCAGGGTTGGCAACCAGTTGGGCTTCGGCGATCCCTTCACGAAACAGTTCCGGCAGTCCATAGATGGTGGTCTTCATTCGTTCCGCATCGGGATGATCGGCACCGTACCACTGGGCGTAAACGGCGGGATCGTTGAGGCGGTAGTCCGCGCTCAGATCGACCACCTTCATGCCTGCTTCCAGCATTTCCGGAATCACCGAGGCAGAAGCGGCGTGTGGCAAGCAGCCGAACACGCAGTCGCATCGCTCGGCCAGTTCGCTTGGCCCCAGATTCTCGAGATGCAGATCCAGCACCTTGTGAAACTGAGGATGCACGGAACTCACATGCGGACGATCTTCCTGCC
Source organism: Bremerella cremea (assembly GCF_039541315.1). Lineage (GTDB taxonomy): Bacteria > Planctomycetota > Planctomycetia > Pirellulales > Pirellulaceae > Bremerella > Bremerella cremea. The sequence continues at coordinate 1,039,120 of NZ_BAABFZ010000005.1, forward strand.
GGGTCGTCAGCGAGGTGACTTCGACTTCGGGATGGTGAACGAGGATTTTCAGTAATTCCAGAGCCGTGTAACCCGTGGCTCCAAGAATGCCGACACGTACCGTCATGGCAATCAGCCCATTGTTTGGCGACAGAAATAGAGATCCGATCGGTTAGTATAAAGGACCACCCGCCTGCGAACATAGGGAGGTCCCACCGGTCGAGCTATCTCGGGGAACTGTTTCGAGTTGCAAGATGCATGCCCAACTTCGCGGAAGCATGCTTGATTGGCGATTATTCGGCCGAACCGAGGGCTTCCCCCAATTCGACCAACATACGGAGAGTGGCACCCCACACGCGCTGCCCAGAAACACTCAAATGAGGGGCAGAGAATTGAACGCGGCGGCGAGTGACCTGATGCATGCCGAAATTCCCAGGGTTCATCAAATGGCTGAGGGGGAGAAACAGTAAGCCAGCGACCTCTCTGGGGTCTGGGCTCCAGACTGGTATAGAGTGCTGCAAGGCGACAAAGGTTCGCACTTGATGGTTACTGGCCCACACATACGTTGGCGGCAGCTCGCCGAGAACCTGTTTTTCGGCCACACGGTGACCCGTTTCTTCCCAAAACTCTCGTAAGGCGGTCTCTCGCGCCGTTTCGCCTGGCTCGCGTCGGCCTCCTGGCAGTGCGATCTCGCCGGCATGGATTCCTTCGGTCTCGGCCCGAATCATCAGAGGTATCGTCCAGCGGCCTGCGTCATCCGGAAAAAGCAGAATCAAGTTCGCAGCACGACGGGCACGTGGTAAGGCAGGTCCTTTGTGACGACCATACGACAGATTTGGTGACGAGTGCTTCAAGTGGGGAAAGCTGCCACTGGGCATCGATAATGCCTGACGAAGCTTCTTCGCCCAGGCAATCGATCGTCGGTCTTTAAGGAGTGACTTCATAGACTTCGTAACTTGCCGTCTGGTCGTCGCCGGCAGGATAGATCTTGGGGAACGTCCAATCGAGGACTTTTCCATCTTTGCGGGCCAGGGCCTGATCGACAATCACATAGCGGACCTGATACTTGTCGGCGAGCTCGCGAATGTCGGCTTCGGTCAGGCCGGCCAGGCTCAAGGTTTCTTCGTTGTGAAAGCTTCGCCAGTGGACATCTCCGCGACGGGATCGCCACTCGAGTAAATTCAAATCGTCCTGCGGGACATCCTTCGTCGTGACGACTTCTGCCCGTTGGGCATACCACTTGAAGGACGACTGTAATCGTGGTGTTAAACAAATTGCATCGGGCGGCGTATTTTCGCGGACCCAATAACAGGTCGTTTCCCAGGCCGCCGGATCGCTGACCAACGAACTTCGATCGGCAGGACTTGCCGTCGCGGTCCATCGATCGGTCATCCGAACCGCCAACCCAACCACCACCAACAATCCCATGCCGACCAGTACGCCTCGACTGATCACCGGGAAACGCTCGCGGTTGAGGTGGCACCACAGCACCATGTTCACCGCCAGGGCCAACGGCACCATCACATCGGCGATGCGATACCAATAGAGCCGCAGTAACTTGGCACCTGTTAACCAATCTTGCAGCACGATGAAGTACATCTGATCGATCACCACACCGATGACCACCAGGACAACGCTTCCCAGCACGACACCATTAAGGATTCGTGCCTTGTCGTGCGATCTCACCAGCCAGGCCGTCACTCCCCAGGCCAGAATGGCAAAAGTGAAGCGTGCTTTGAACTCTGCCTGGAACGTATGTACCACAAGATGATGCGAGAGCCGTTCGTAAACGTAGTAATAGCTGGCCCAATCCTTTTCGGCCGGCGAGGCATCCAGGTTCAGCAGCAAAAGCGGGACAACACCGATCGCCGAGATGGCTCCGCCAACGATCACCCCAGGCAAAATCGAAACCAGCGTCGGACGCAGTCGCGGGGTAACCAGCCAGCAGATCATCAGGCAAACGACCATCCAGCCGCCGACCAATACATGGAAGGCACTCGCGACGCCGAGCCAGATCCAAGCTCGATTCCAGCGATCGGAAAGGGCGTCGCCAATTCCCCAGAAGGCAAACGCATAGGCAATACACTTCGCCTCGACGCCGCCAACAAGCCATTCGCCAGCCATGTGCAGGTAATGAATCCCCATCAGGCCAGAGGCAATCGTGAGCAATCCGAACCAGGGACGGCCGTCGATCTTGTTGATCATCCGCTGCCATGCCAACGCAATTGCTCCCCAACACAGGAAGCGACCAATCCATGCCGCCACCGGAAACGAGACCATCGTCGTGACCCAGCCGAAACTCCAATAGAAAACGCCATGCGCGTCGGCTGAGTTTAAGAAGTGATCGTCGGGACACCACGCCGGGTTCCAGTACTGACGAGCCTTCGACAGATAGTGAGGCTCGTTAACCTCAGGCGTGAGCGGGCCCACGAACAGAAAGAACAGCAGCACCACGAGTGCCCACTCCAGCCACCGAATCGAAGGCGTTGACGACGAATCGGCGGCGTCAGTTGGCGAAGGCGTGGATGTCAGGTTCATGCAAAGTCGACGGGTGCTGGTTCAAGAAAGCTAGTCCGCTTTCAATTTACCATATCGCACGCCGGTCGCTTGGGTCGGACGACGATAAATTCTGCCGCCACAGGTCGCGTAAAACGTATCGAGCTTAGGACCGGCCAGAACCACATTCGTCATGAATGCCGGGGAAGGCTTGTGAATCACGCCACTGATCCGAGCCGTCGAGTCGAACATTTGCAGTCCGAGGTTCGTCGCCACATACAAACGACCGGCCGAATCGACCGTCATGCCATCTGCCTTGCTCGGCGTATCCTTCTCTTTCACGCGGCAAGTATAGACTGGGGCACCATAGCTGAGCGTGCCGTCGTTCTCGACGCGATAGGCGAACAAATTCTCCCCGGCCGAATCGGCGACGACGAGCGTTCCCTCACCCGGCCACAGGATGATCCCGTTGGGTATGGTGATCCCGTCGGCAACGACTTGCTTCTGCCCATCAGGTCGAACGAGCCAAACTTTATGCTGCGGAGAATCAGTGCAGTAGATGTTGCCGTTGCTGGCGACCACTAAATCGTTGGCTCCCAGATCGTCGGCAATCACTTCCACCTTACCGGCCGAATCGAACATCACGATGCGGCGATTCCCGTACTGGCTTCCGTACAGTTTGCCATCGGGGCCAAACATCAGCCCGCTGGTGCCTCCCTGCCCCTCCGAGAACGTCGAAACGTTCCCGCTGGCATGATCGATTTTCAGCACCAATTGCTGGGCGACGTCCGAGAAGTAGACGTTACCCTCAGGGTCCACCGCCGGACCATCGGCAAACTTGTAACCATCGGCGACCAGTTCCCAGTCCTGGCCATCGATCAACACGTCGGACAATGGCATGTCTTGCGACCACGCCGGCTGGCAACATGCCAGAAGCAAACACGTAGCAATCCAAATCCGCATGATGGCGTTCCTCGACAAAAGACTGGTAATTGGAAAAGCTGAAAGTCATCGAACCTTAGTTCTGGCTGACGACATCGCTCCACAACCAACGCATCGTGTCGGGGAAGATCGCTCCGCCGTGACGACCACTATGCTTGCCAACGCCATACTCGAACTTATAGTCGTAGCCGGTGAACTTCAAAGCGGCAGCCATCTGCTGATTGGCCAGAGGCCAGTTGCCGTGCAGATTGTCGAGATCATTTTCGCCATCCTGCAGGAAGACCTTGATCGGCTTCTTTTCGGTCTTACGAATAATCGCGGGATAAACATGGCCGCCACGAATATTGGTGAAGCTACCAATGTGACTGACCACTTTGCCAAACTGATCGGGGCGTTCCCAGGCTGCCGTGAACGCACAGATACCGCCGGAACTATTGCCGCAAATGGCCCGATGCTTCGGATCGCTGCTGATGTCGTACGACTTGCCCACCTCGGCCAGAATTTCTTCGGTCAGAAAGCGGACGTACTGATCGCTGAGTGTGTCGTACTCGAAGCTGCGATTCTTGCGTGGGTTCTGTCCTTCTTTCGCGGGTGGAATCACGCCGGGCTGAATGAACACGCCAATCGTCACCGGCATCTCGCCAGCGTGGATCAGGTTATCGAACACAATTGGCACGCGGGTATGCCCCTTGTCGGCAACAAACCCGGCCCCGTCTTGAAACACCATCAAGCAGGCAGGCTGCCCCTTCTGATATTGCTTCGGTACGTAGACCCAATAATCACGCACGGTCCCTGGGTAGATCTCGCTCTTGTCCCAAACGTGCTTCGTGACGGTTCCCTGAGGAACGCCTTCTTTGCGTTCAGCATCAGGACCAGGCTGATATTGTTCGTCTTGAGCGAACGAAACCGAGACAAACAGAAAGAACAACAGCGACAACGGGGCGAACGTTCGCAGCATGACAATGGTCACTTGTGCAGGAAGGATGGGATGGGGAAGGAGGCTAGACGTGCCCCATCAGCCTAATCGGTTCCCGCGCGCGACTCAAGCCAGCCGGCGTTACTTGGGGAACTCGACTTCGAGCTCCAGTTCCAGCATCCCACGCATGACTCGCACGGAGATCTTTTCGCCCTGCGATGCGGCCCGAACGATATCGCGCAGACGTTCGATCGATTGCACTTTCTGACCGCCCCAAGTCAGCAGCAGATCGCCACCTCGCAGGCCGGCCACTTCCGCGACGCCTCCTTTGGTGACTTGAACAATTGGCAATCCATTCGCGGTCGGATCACCGACGTTCACCCCCAGTGCGCGACGCGTTTGGTCCGGATCCTTCTTTTCGCCGCCAGGCTTACCGAGCCCCAGACCGCCCAGATAGATATCGAGCATCGAGCCTTCCGAGCCCACCACAGGATGGATCTCGTCGACAACCAAATGCTTGAGGATGTCGATATTCATCGCCACGATCTTGCGAATGCCGGGCACATTGATGTGCTCGATATCGTCGCTGGGACGATGGTACTGCGAATGGAACCCAGTGAAGTCATGCATCACGGGGATGCCACGCCCATAGAAAGACGCATGATCACTCGGACCATATCCGCCAGGGACTTTTGCTAATGTGATTCCTTGTTTCTCAGCGGCCGCATCAACCCAGCCTTCAAATTCCTTGGCTGTATCGAACCCGTAGAGAGTCAGCTTCTCTTTTCGCAATCGGCCCACCATGTCGTAGTTGAGCATTGCCTTCGTGTTCTCGATATCGAATAGCGGGTGCCGCACGTAATATTCGCTGCCAATCAAACCTTGTTCTTCCGCGGCGAACGCGATGAAGAGCATCGTCCGCTGGTCAGGGCCATTGAAGGCGACGCATTGCCGCATCGTTTCCAGCAGCGCGACCGTACCGGAGGCATTGTCGTCGGCGCCGTTATGAATGTCCTTCGTCCACGGAGCGAGCGAGCCTGAGCCACCACGGCCGAGGTGGTCGTAGTGGGCACCGACAACGACCACTTCCGAGGCCAACTTCCCTCGGCCAGGCAACACGCCCAGTACGTTCTTTTGCGTACGCTTGGAAGTTTCGACATCGATCTCTCCCCGAACGTGAGCGCCGGCCAGATCGAACGAGTTGGGCTTCAGATCTTGATCGACCTTCCGCTCCCATTCCGCCAGCGAAGGCTTACCGGCTTGCTTTAACATGGCGTCAATCATCGAACGCTTGACGTGCACCACCGGGATCTTCGAATCGAAATCGAGTGGCATCCGAATTTGAAACGATAGCAGCTTATCATCACCACTTCCGGGTTTGCTAAGCGCGGCCTCGTCGGTCACGATCAAGATTGCCGCGGCATCGTGCTCGATCGCGTTGACGATCTTGGTCGACAGATAAGCGAATTTCGAGTTGCCGCTGCCAGCGAACTTTTGCGTCTTGCCGGTTTGGTCTGGCTCGTGCCGTAAGACGATGACCGCCTTCCCTTTGGCATCAAACTCGGCGAAATCGTCGTAGGCATCGCGCGGCGAGGTGATCCCGTAGCCGGCGAATGTCAGCGGCAAGTCGAACGCGCCGGTCGTCGTCGGCGAAAGAGGCTGATAGTCGCTCTGTGGAACTTCGATCGTTGTTCCATCCGCCGCGACAAGCTGCAATTGGTTTTGTTCCCCGAGCTTGACTCGATCCCGTTTCGAGAAGACCTGAAACGGCTTACCTTCGATCAAACGAGTATTCAGTCCGGCCAGTTCAAACTGTTCGGCAATGTACTGCGAAGCCTCTTCGAGGCCGTCGGAATAGGGGCCGCGACCTTCACGTTCGTCCGACGCCAGGTAATTGAGATCGTCCGCAATGCGGGACTCGACCGCGGCATTGGCGACGTCGAACTGAACCGCCGGGCGAGGCTTCTCGACGGGTGCCGTTTCCGCAGCAGGAGCAGCAGCAGTTCGATCGGCGGCGGAGGTCTCTTGCTGCTGGCACCCGGTCAGGCAAGGAAGCAGACCGAGGAGAAGTAAAAGCAAGTTCGCCGCAGAAATTTTCATCGATAGAATGCTTTCGACCAGTCGGTCTCGGTAGGAATCATTACGGCGCACAGCGGAAGATATCGATACGAATCAATCGGGCGTCGTCTTCGTCGCAATTAAAGTATGCCGTCGCCTTGGCACTAACGCCCCACGGACCGAGATTGAACCCGCCGAGCGACTTCACAACACTCTCGACACCAATCGTGGCCTGAGTCCGGACGGCGAAGTAATTGGTGACACCGCTGCTACCCACTTCGACCCAGGACTGACCGTCATTCGAGGTACCGGACGAAGGGGGACATGGCAGGTCGATGACCGGCAATTCGTTGGGCACGACATGTACCAATCCCAACCCATCGGTCACCGGGGTTGGAGAGTTTCGATCGGCGGCACGCTTGCGACAGAGACCATCGGCACCGTTGGTCGAAGTATCGAAAAAGGTACCACGTTCTTCCGTCGCTGGATTGAAGTCGTAAATCACACGAACTTCCGCCTTACCACCCAGGGCATCGCCATCGATCGGCGAGCCACCGCTGAAAACATTGCCTGCGAATCGGAAACGTTCGCCAGGGCGAAGCCCGTTGACGCCGTCGCTACCGATAAAGTTCATCCGTAAGATATGACGCGGCGGACTTCCACCAGTGCCATTGCTGTCGTAAATGTAAACAACCGTTACCGTACGCGAGGTCACGACACCACCGGTCGTAACCGTGGCGTAGAAAAAGTTGTCAGGCTGCTCGAGAAGGTTGCCGCCATTTCCGTGCGAGATCGCGTACTGGCCACTTCCCACATTCGAGGTGACTGGCAAAGTGGCCGGGTAAAGAAATCCCGTTGCCGTTCCTGTCCCGTAAGTGATCGCTGGATCAACATCGATTTCAATCTCAGTGATGATCGGGTCCGAAGGAGACTGAGGCCCAGTTGCCCGGTAAGAGATCCCCCACTCGTTACCGACCGAACTCAAGTTTCCGTTTCCAGAAGCGTCGACCAACAGGCTTCCGTTGGAACAACTTGGCTCGACCCCGGCGTTGAAGGTCACGGTATTCGGCGCACCGTCCAAGTTCGTGATCGCACCAAAGACCATCACGCCTGGTTGATCGTAGTCGTCGTAGTCGCTGATGTCCGTGCAATAGAAATTGTCGTTGATGTTGGCGGCGTTGTAATTGAGCTGATTTGCACCGTTGGTGAACGCACTGTTCAGGGTCATGTCGGTCAGGCTCACCGGCACCCCGCGCACGGGATTATTGATCGAAAACTGATTACCGAACTGGCGGGCATCCAACGTATCTCCGCCGCCGCTTTCAGCCCAGCGTTTCACAGCGGCCAGCGCATTCGCTTCGAGGCTTTGTTCCAGTTCCAAGCGAGCCAGCCAGATGTTGCCGATTTCGACAGCGAACACCAGGAACAACAGCAATGCGGGAAAGGCGATCAGCAGCCACAACATCGACACGCCACGGCGGGCGCGTTGCGAAAGAAAACTGAGTCGTCGCTCGAAGTTCATCATGGGAGGTGGTTGGCTCAAGGAATTTATCGCGACTCGACTGGTCCGTGCTCAGCCAGTGTTTTCAAAATATCAGGATGCTTGGCAGACACATCGGTCTGTTCCTGCGGATCGTCCGGCAGATAGAACAACTGCGTGGTCGGCCCCATCACCACCTTCCATGGTCCCTGCCGAATGGCGACATGCTTCGGGTCGCTCGGGTTCGACCAGCGAAAGACCCGGTGCGTTTGAATCGGCTCGCCATCCATCCATTTCAAAAGCGAGTGTCCGTCGTTTCGAGGAACGCGACTGCTGTCGACCGCATCACCCAGCGTCGGCAAGATATCGATCAGCCCAACCGGGGCATCGATGCTGGCGACGCCCTTATGATGCGAGCGGTAGATCATCAGCGGAACTTGCAGGTTGTCTTCGGTGAGGGCCAACTGATCTTCAACTGGCGATGCGTCGGCCGAAGGAAGCCCCACGACCACCATCATCATCTGGCGGCCATTGCGGGCTTCGTCCAAGGCATGGAAGAGTCGCCCAACCAGACGATCGATCTCGGCAACCTCGGCGGCACGCTGCTTTTCTTCCTTCGCGGTCACCGTGAAGTGGAACTCGATGAAGGTTGGCCGCTTGGAAGGCGTGTTGGCCAACAGTTCGCGGGCCTGTCCGAGCAGAAGCTTTGCGGCAGAAACATCGTCATTAGGGTCATCGTTCAGATTGGTGACAATCTTCGCTTCAGCACCATTAAAGCGGAGTTTCTCGGGTAGGCCACTTTCCCGATTCAAGGCCAGTTGGACCTGCTCGTCATAGTAAGGGAGATCCTGGACACTTAGCCAATCACTGCCATCCATCAACAAAGCTCGATAGCCCGAATTCCACATCATTTCAGCAATCTGGTTACTGCGGCTGCGGCCTGCGCCAAAAGTGCTGCCGGAAAGAAGCATGTGTTGCGCGATTTCAGCAGTGGGTCCGGCATAGCATGACTGGAAGACGGTTCCCTGTTCGGCGAGTGCCTCCAGGAGAGGGGTCTTACCAGTTTGCGCATAAAATCCAACGTCTTCCTTGGTTACGCCTTCCAAAACCACCATCATGATCAGCGGCGAATTTTGGCCTGGGACACGCATCTGTCGGTTCGCATTTCGGAGTGCATTGCGGATGTCGGACTTGATTCCCGAGAGGCGGCGGTCGGCATCGACCAGTTGATCTCGCAGCCCCCCTTCGGCGTCCTTGAAGACCTCGCCATGCGAAGCGAGCATGCCATCGAGCGACCGTGTGAGACTGTTCTGCATGTTGGAGACATGCACGTCGTCGTCGCCTGCTAAATCGTCGTCCGAACTGCCTAAACCGGTCGGATCGATCTGCAAACCGCCCTCGGCCGCGCCCGTCGCTTTCGCGGAAGCACCAGAGTCGGAACGTGCGAGATTCGACCAGAAGAATGCCCCGACGATGACGAGCACCGCAACCAGGACGATCGATCTACCTATCCAATACATCTGTATGACTTCTTCCGCTATTCGTTCGCTTTAAGGCACTAATTCGTGACGAAACAGACTGGTTTCCGAGACGTATCGAGAAGAGAAGTCAACGCCGAAAGGAGCCATAGTATTCGGGGTTAAACGCGTTGCCGGCAGGCAAACAGTGACTTGAACATACTGAGCAGTCAGGGTCGGCGGCGATGGTGGATCACAACCCGTTCCGACAGAAGCAATGCCGGGGACATCCATCCCCGCGCCATTGTCATAAACCAGGTATCTCAGGTGCACCGCACCGACTCCCTGGATCGTTTCGCCACTGTCGATCAAACCACTTTCTTGCAAAACTTCGTTGATCGCGGCGAGCACTTCCGGGGGTGGAATCGTATCACTAGGGTTGATGACTAATTCCGTCGCGGCGAGTGCGCCGGCGCGGCTGGCCATCTTCAGCGTTTGCTGATTTGCTTGCAGCAGCCCGAACTGAATCACGGCGAATAACAAGATCAACAGCACAGGCAGTCCCAGGATAATTTCCAAGAGACTGGCGGCTCGTCGCTTCATTTTGCGCGTCTGCACCATTGAAGAATCCATTTCCCCCTAAGAACACGTGATTGAATACCTATAATTGCCAATCGCGCGTTTTCAAAACGAATTCCGGCATGAAGAGTGACGCCGGAACCTCTTTCCTAGATGCCCTATTTAGCGAAATCGCTCAGGCTGATTCATTTTTTTCAAAATACCAGGGTTAGCCAGTTGAAACAAGGTTTTCCGCTTTTAAACTGAGACCTGTTCCATTCGCGTCGGTTAATCAGATTAATCTAACGCATTTGGGATCGTCTTGGGACTTTATGGGGATTTTTCTCAAGCCCCATCGGCAAACGTAACCTAAGACGGGCAGCAACCCTTCATGGCAGTAGGATCAACCATGAGTTGGATCAAACAACAAATTCGGCAACTGGCGGGCGATTGTCGGGGAAGTGTATTCGTCGAATACCTGCTCCTGCTCACGATTGTGGGGATCGGCGTTATCGCCGGATTGGCTACCGTTCGTGGCTCGTTGTTGAACGAGCTTCTCGAACTTGCGGAAGCCATCACCAACTTGTCTCCGTAAGTCTTGCTTCAGCAAGATCTACAGATGAACGGTTTTCAGTCGTTTCGGGGGAGCGTACTGGTGCAGTCCTATCCACAATCCGGGCTCAAACAGCGCAGATCGGGCATTCAAGTGCTCGAAGTGTTGCTGCTGTTCCCTGTGTTGCTGATTGCCACACTCTCTTTCTTCGTGCTTGGTCCGACGGTAACCATCCGTCAGGCGGTTCAACATGCGGCTGAGGAAGCAGCTCGCGAAGTTGCCAAGAAGACCGGAACTCAGACGACCGACTTCATCGCCACCGACGTGGTGAACGAGAGTCTCTCTGTCCATGGCCTGGTGCTCGGTGCAAACACTGGCGTCCTGGTCGTCGTAGAGGAAGACAATCTTGTGACCACCGTTGGAGATACCTCCCTGGCAACGGCACCCGCAGCGGTTCCTTTTGCCAACCCAGATCAGGTGATCGTGACGGTATATGTCTCGGTGGATGATGCACCGATTCCGAACGAGCTCAGCAATATGGGCTTCGATATTTCCGGTCGCCAGATCTCACACCGAACCACTGCCTTCCGGGACAGTTAAGCGTTCAACCCAAGCCAGATTCGCACGGATTCGCGAATCCTTTCCTAGCACGGATGCCATCAGCAACTCACCTTGTTGTCTGTCGGCGCCTTGTCCACATTACGCGAAACAACCATCGATACGGACCAATACGAGCTGGAATCCCTGCTCAGTGGTCGGTTCGTGCTCTCTTGGCGACAAATGTCCGTCGTCGGGGTGGTTTGCGCGTTGTTCTTATTGATCAGCTTCACGCCTCTCACCTCGCACACGACCTGGTCGCTGGCGACGCGTGGCGAAGCGATCCTGGCAACCGGCTCGCTACCGACGGCTGACGTGACCCAGTCGCTATCGCAAGGATTGCCGGTTCACGAGACGGCCTGGCTTAGCTCGATCTCCTGGGCACTTATTGCTCGTCAATCGTTCGAGGCCATTACCTGGGCCACGACGATTCTGGCTTCGATCTCCTTGATCACGATCGCTGTATCCCTTTGGCTGCGAACCCGCAACTCGCTGTTCACCGGCGCCGGGATCCTTTGGTTCGCGGTTTTCGCCTGGGGATCGCTCGGACTCGGAAGTGCGACATTGCTGGTGCTGCCACTCTGGATCACCTTAATCCTGCTCACCCTGAAGGATCGCTGGGCACCGTCGATCATGACCGCAATTGTGCAGGTCGCCTTGATCGTCTTGTGGGCGAACTTCGACGCTTCGGTATTCGTAGGTGTCGGCTTCCTGGTGTGTGTCGCGATTGGCAATGCAGTGCAATTGCTGGTCGAACATCACTTTCAGTCGAAGCCCCTACTGGCCGATCGTCGCTTTCAAATCAGCCTTATTACAGCCGAAATCGCCATCGTGGCGACGCTGTTCACACCACTGGGAACGGGCCTTTGGACCGACCTGTGGCAGAACTTCTCGATCATGGGCACCCTGCTCGACTTCATCACACCGATTGGTGCTTGCTGGGTCGTGTTGTTCGCCGCGATCGGAATTCTGATCGCGAAACGATCGGACAACCGTGTACTGGTCGAATCAGGTGCGGTCGCCGTCTTCGGTCTTCTCGCACTGCTGGCGGCCGACATGATTGTTTGGCTCGGCCCACTAGCCGCGTTGGTTTTGATTCCTCGCCTGCAACAAGCATTGTCGATCGGGGCCGACCCAGTCGCCGCTCCTTCGATGGAAGAACCGGATGGCAAGCCACCCGTTTTGCGATTCGCCTATAGCCTGGGCGCGGTCCTGCTGATCTGGATCGTTTTCGCCTTGTCTCCCCTCAGCGGTTCGCTGTTGGGTCGAGAACCACGGGCCATCGGCAATCTGTTCAAGCAAGAAGTGCCACTCGCGGCGACCGCTTATCTCCGAAAGAACCCGGTCGAAGGACGCGTCTTCGCACCAGCGATTTGGGGTGACCTTCTTCGCAGCGAGTATGGTGGCCAGGCCGATGTCTTCGCGACCAGTTCGATGAAGAACCTGCCGCAGCAGGCAAAGTACGACTACAACCGCATCACGCGTGGCGAATCGATCTGGCAGGAAGCATCGCAGCGATACAACATCGATGCCCTGGTCGTCGACAAAACCACGCAATCCGCGATGCTCGAAACCATTCGCGAACCGAACGAGAACTGGCACGTCGGCTTTGAAGATGACCGTTCCCTGGTACTAAGGAGGAACGGTTCCTAATGTCGAACGTCCAACCTAAGCATGGCATGGCGAACGCTGTTTGGCTGTTCGCACTCTCGCAGTTGCTGCTGATCACCGGCATTGGTGTGACGGCCGTTTATTCGCTGCCGACCGAACCGGTCAAACTGCCAGCATTCCAGAATGAGCCACGCAATGTCGTGCTGAAGTACGACTGGCCGCAGGTCATCACCGACGAGCAGTTGACCGCGACGATCACCAAGCTTCGTCCGCAATTGCGTCAGCCGCGCCCCAAGATCAACTATGTCGATCACGCACTTCGCTGCTGGGGCGTGAGTGCCACGTTCGAGGATCCCAACTGCCTCAGCGGCGCTGAAATGTTGGCGATGTTGACCGACCAGAACGCGTTCCAAGAGACCTGGGGGGGCGAAACGGCTCCGCTGCTGCTGGAAGGCGAATTCGGTCCCGGCTTCCGTACCCGCGATGGCAATGCGACTTCCAGTCACGTCGACCACACGCTCGGCACGCTGGCCGAAATCGGCATCACGCTTGATGCCCCGATCGTTCTGGGCAAAGACTCGCAGAACTACACCGTTCGCGATTTGCTGGAAGCAGCGATGCTCGACTTCCGGATCAACCAGCAAGAGTACGAGTGGACCACGGTTGCCGCGGCGTCATATTCCACCGGCCCGACCTCTTGGATTTCGCAAGATGGCGAACAGGTCACCTTCGACATTCTGGCTCGTCGCTTAATGCGACAACACTGGAACGAAGGCGTTTGCTACGGCAACCATCGACTGTATTCGCTGGCGATGCTGTTGCAATTCGACGACCAGGTCGGACTGTTCCAAAACAAAGAAACCCGCGGCCTGATTGTCGCCCATCTGAATGAAGCCACGACCCGTTTAATCCGCAGCCAATCGGCAGAAGGCTATTGGGATCAAAACTGGCCCGATGCATCGATTCCTGCTCGGGAAGCAGAATTCGGCGACGTGACAATGCGTCGCACTCTGGCCACTGGCCATGCCCTGGAATGGTGGGCGATTGCTCCGGCCGAGGTCTTGCCACCTCGCGAAGTGATCGTTCGAGCAGCTCAGTGGCTGGTTGTGGAAGTCGATCAAATGGAGCCTAAGTCGGTGGACGAGAACTTCACGTTTCTCACCCACGTCTGCCGGGCCCTGTGCTTGTGGCGTGGCAAGTTCCCGCACGAGCTAACTCCCCTCGCAAGTCCATCCACCGGCGCGGAAGGATAACCGCCGGAACTTGATATTGAGATATAGGTAAAACCTCATGTTGAACGTGATGAAGAAACTTTGGAATGACGAACGTGGTTTCGTCAACTCCACAGAACTGATCCTGATCGCCACCCTGGCGGTGCTCGGCCTGATCGTTGGCCTGGCCGCGCTGCGTGATTCGATCGTTCAGGAACTTGGCGACACGGCGAGTGCCGTAGGCGAGTTCAACCAGTCGTACGCGGTGTTCGTTGGGGACAGTGACAACGATGATCCTTTACTGGGTCCCGTGATCACTTCACCGAATGCCTCGAGCCTGGCAACGGTTCGCCGTGACTTTACCAACAGCGATGGCGACGTGGTGGTATCGGTTAGCGGACAGTTTCACAACTTCCGGTACAACGACCGCACCGACATTGGTGACGGTCCAGACCTGCTCCTGCAACCTCCTGCCACAATCGTCAGCATTGGTCCTGCGGCAGAAGAAGAAGGCGAAGCACTTACAACGCCATGAGAAGTTTGAAAACAAATTTACGTTTAGCGAAACGCATCTCGCGCCGACAACGCCGCGGCAACGCGTCGGTGATTTCGATCGTGCTGATGTTCGTTCTGCTCTGCATCGGCATCATTGTGGGTGCCGTTGCGATTCGCGATCAAATTGTCCAAGAGTACGGTGACTTTGCCGTGGCTCTCGACAGCTTAAGCCAATCATTCTCGTACCGCATCGAGATTGATCCGGATGGCCCAGGCGGCGACTCGCCCACCATATGGGAAGCAGAGTTCATTGACGACAACGCCACCCTGGTGGATGGCGGGCCGAACGAAGCCCCCGCCGGGATTACGTTTGTGAATCCACCGACCCCAGATCAACGGGAAGGTGTTGTCGACAATCCTGCAGGGACCATCCCTTAACCAAATCACTTTTTGTTTGGAGTGAACCTTCTCGCCAAACCGGCAGCAAACGAATCGAGGCGGTCGATTCGGGGACACGTCAGCAGGCGAGAAGAACATTTTTTCGTGTGTTTTACCCTAGGAGAATGAGCTAATGAGCCTCATTAAGCGTTTGTGGAATGATGAAGCTGGTTTCATCGTTTCCGCTGAATTGATCCTGATCTCGACGATCGCCGTCCTCGGCCTGATCGTTGCCCTGGACTCGGTCCGTAACGCCGTCACCAGCGAATTGGCTGACGTCGCCGGCGCCGTCCAGAACCTGAACCAGTCGTACTTCTACGCTAACGTTGTCGGTCACTCGGCATCGGTTGCTGGCTCGGACTTCACCGACCTGAGCGACTACTGCGATGAAGGCGAAGACACCCTGGGTTCGGACCTCGCTTGCATCACCCACGTTGGTCCAGTTTCGCCAGGCGAAGCTGCTGCTCCAACCCCGAACCTGCTCCCAGGCGTTTAGTCTGGTTGGCCGGTTTTATGCTAACGAAGTCGATTCGGCCACTTGCCTGTCGAGTTGACCAAACAGCACGCCAAACGTAAACGCGGAGTCGGCTCTCACCTCGACAGCCGGCTCCGGTTTGGCTCTCAAATTGACCTTAGGAACTACCGCCATTCCTTAGGTCAGCCTGTGTTGGACCCTGAAGAGATTTACATCACGGAGTTTTAGCGTCGAACACAGCCTGACTTAAGGCGTGTGAAGCGTCCGAATGTTATTTTTCGAGCACCCCAATCCCATGATTCCACAAGTTATCGTCCTGCTCTGCGTTGCCGCGTTCACTGCCACTGGCTGTGCGTGGGACCTGAAAACTCGGCGGCTGCCCAATTGGCTAACGGTTACGACTTTCTTCGCTGGTTTGGTTTTCCACAGCGTTGTTGGCTCGTTGACCGAACAGGGGCTGGTCGGCGGTTTTTTGTTTTCGCTGGCCGGATTTGGAATGGGCTTTGGCATCCTCTTTGTCTTGTTCGCCATTGGTGGCGGCGCCGGCGGAGACGTCAAATTTATGGGGGCACTCGGAGCCTGGGTGGGCTGGAAAGCCATCCTGATTATTTTCATCGGCAGTGGACTGATCGCAGCGATTAGTCTGGTTGTCGTGGCTGTATGGAGCCTTGCCGTCGGTTCACCCGAGCCGAAAGAGGGGGAGAAGAAGGAGTCTTCGCTCGCTCGCCGCAAAATCCCTTACGCGATTCCGGCAACCATTTCCGCCTGGCTCGTGCTGGGTGGGTTGTTCACCTTGAAATGGGTAGCGATGTCGGGATCCGCAATTACACTGGAAAACTAAGTCAAGAATCGTAGCGAGAGAATCGCACATACTCGGAGTAGACGAGAACATGAGGGTAAGTCCGGGAACACTGCTTTTGGGCGTCGTCGCAGTCATGTTTGGACTGTTAGGAGCGTACATCGTCCAGAAGAACATGCAGAAGCCACAGGTGGTGGCTGTGGACAACACAGTCAAATCGTACGTCGTGCCACGGGCCAGCATGGACCTGAAGGCAGGACGTGAAATCACCCTCGGTGATATCATCGTTCACCAGATGACGGCCAAGCAAATTCAAGACGCAGGTCTGCCAGGGATGTTCATGGGTGATACCAGCAACATCATCGGCCGCACCCTGCGAGTCGATCTGCCACGCGGATCGTCGTTCGATACGCATCTCTTCTTTCCAGAAGGGACCGGTCCGAACATTGTCGAATCGCTCGATCCAGGCATGCGTGCCGTGACCATCAAGGTTGCCGCCGACGAAGCTGTCGAAGGCTTCGCCACGCCAGGTACCTGGGTCGACGTGCTGTTCCGCAGCGAAGAAGACGACGCGGCCGATCTGCCAGAAATGACCGTCAGCCTTCTGGAAGGCGTCAAGGTTCTGGCCGTGAACAGCACCACCACCGAAATGCGAACCATTCGTGGTCAACGCCAGGCCATGGATCGCACCTCGGTCACCTTGGCCGTTTCGCCAGATCAGGCCGTCGCTCTGAGGGTGGTCGAAGGTCGCGGCACGATGGCCTTGGCTCTGCGTCATCCAGACGACGTAAAACCAGACGGCCAGTTGGCAGGCATGACGATGGATCGCCTGTTGAACCGACCGATCTCGCGGGAACGCATTGAAGTCTATCGTGGTCACAGCATCTCGCAGGTCGAATTCCGTGAACGGTTCCGTCACAACTTCGATCCGCAGCAACTGGCCAACCAGAATGTCAATAAGCAGGCCAAAGCCGATCCTCCGGCCGACGCCAATCGTGCGGACGCGGTGAAATAAGCTCCGCCGCCCTATCGGTAGCCGCGGGTCCCCTTCGACGCGCGGCTTCGCTTCTCAAAGAATGGAATTGGCCCGGTTATGATTCGTTTCAAATCTGCTGCTAAGACGGAAGACTCGCCGCTCAGCGAAATCGACTTCCAGCGTCTGAAGTCCGACATCCACGAGCAACTGGTCGAGTCGCTCGACTTGTCGCTGGTCGCGCGGATCGACGACGAGCGAATGCGTGGCAATGTCCATAACCTGGCCCAGGAAGTCATTCGCGATTACCGTCCGAAAGTCGCAAAAGACCTGCACGAGCGTCTGCTGCACGAACTGCAGGACGAGGTCTTCGGCTTGGGTCCGCTCGAACCATTGATGAGCGATCCCACCATCAGCGATATCCTGGTGAACAATGCCCATGAAGTCTTCCTGGAACGTCATGGTCGTCTGGAAAAGTCGGACATCGTCTTCGCGGACGACGCCCACCTGGTGCGAATCATTCAACGTGTCGTGGCCCGCGTCGGTCGTCGCATCGACGAAGTGAGCCCAATGGTCGATGCCCGCCTTCCCGATGGTTCGCGTATCAACGCCGTGGTTCCGCCGCTGGCTCTCAACGGACCGAAGCTTTCTATTCGTCGTTTTGGTGTCGAACATCTGCAGCTCGAGAAACTGCTTGAGAACGGATCGATCAGCCAACCAATGGTTTCCTTCCTGGAAGCAGCGGTCCAAGGCCGAGTCAGCTTCATGATCTCGGGCGGTACCGGTGCCGGTAAGACGACTTTGCTCAATGCCCTCAGCAAGTCGATTCCGGACGACGAACGAATCGTCACGATCGAAGACTCGGCGGAACTTTTGCTCCAACACGCTCACGTGGTTGGCATGGAAACCCGTCCTTCCAACTCCGAAGGCAACGGCGCTGTGACGCCTCGCGACCTGGTTCGCAATAGTCTGCGTATGCGACCTGACCGCATCCTGGTCGGCGAAGTTCGTGGTGCGGAAGCACTCGATATGCTGCAGGCCATGAATACCGGTCACGAAGGTTCGCTCACCACGATTCACGCAAACGACGCGGTCGATGCCCTGCACCGCTTGGAAATGATGGTCGCCATGGCAGGTTTCGAGCTGCCGATCAGCGTGATTCGTCGCTACGTCGCCAGTGGTATCCGCGTAATCGTTCACGTTGCCCGTTTGAAGGGTGGTGTTCGTAAGGTGACGCGTATCGCCGAAATCGTCGGCACGGCCGATGGCGAATACCAACTGCACGACATCTTCCGCTTCGAGCACCAGGGCCTCGACGAAAACGGCAACGCCAAGGGTCGCTTCGTGACCACCGGTTACCGTCCACGCTGCGTCGATCGTTTCCTGGAATCTGGCGTCGAAATCGACACGAACATTTTCCAGGCCGAAGCTTAGTCGCCCCGATCAGAAAGAGTTCCCCCCGTGGATCAACTTGCTTTAGCCCTGAATGCCAACTCGCTTCCGATCTTCGTGTTCGGTGGAATCGCCGCGGCTTTAGGCGCAATGCTGATGGGCGTTCGCGATCTGTTCTCGTCGCGTGACTCGCAATTGATGGCATCGCCTATCCTGAAGAAACTGCCTGCCCGAATCGAAGCTGCCGACGAAACCGCGGTGGGCCGATTCGATATCTGGCTGGAACGTGCCGTCTATATGACCGGCATGAACACCAGCGTCACGATGGCATCGCTGTTGTTCCTGCTGATCGGTTCGACGCTCGGCATGGCAGTGTTTGTCTTCACCGAAGAAGTCAGCTACAGCGTCATCGCCGCTGTGCTGGGAATCGTGATTTGCTTCGTCATCCTGTCGATCACCTATCAACGGGTTATGAAGCAGTTTGAAGACCAGTTCCCAGGCGCACTCGACCTGTTGGCTCGTGCGGTTCGTGCCGGCGAAAGCCTCGATCAGGCGTTGGTCATGATCGGTGGTTCCGTCAACGATCCTGTCGCCGGTGAATTCCGTCGCATCGCCAAGCACCTGGAAATGGGCCTTTCCCTTTCCGCCGCAATGAAAAGTTTCGCGTACCGCGTCCCCACAATGGACGTTCGCATCTTTGCCTCGGCACTGAGCGTACACCGCGAAGCGGGTGGTAATTTGCCGAAAACCCTGGAACGTCTCGCTGGCGTGATTCGCGACCGGATGAGCTACCAACGTCAATTGAAAACTGTCACCGGAGCAGGTCGCATCACCGCGACCATCATCTCGGCTCTCGGTCCACTGCTGTTTGTCTACCTGTTTGTCTTCCAGCCGGAATACAGCAGCAAGCTTTGGAACGACCCGACCGGGCGTATTGTTCTGATTGCCGCAGCGATCTCGCAAGTGATCGGGCTGGTAATCGTTTCCCGCATGCTCCGCAGCCGTTATTAAGCGAAAAGTAATCTCATGGATTTGAGCCTGGAAGTTGTCGGCGCGTTTCTCGGAATCAGCATCCTGCTGTTTCTCGGTGGCAGCCTGTTGCTTTGGCTGGGTGGTAACCGCGCGGAAGACTACCTCGAAGCTTCCAGCGGACGCTCGCTCGGTATTTTCACGAAGCTGTTCGCCTACATGGTTCCGATCGCGAACGAGAGCCGCGACAAGCTGCAACGCGAATTGGTTCAAGCAGGCCACTATGGCCGTTTCGCCGCAGAAGACTATTTGGCGGTGCGTAATGCGGCCGTTTTTGCCTGGCTGATTTTCATGGCGGTCGCCGCCGTGCTAACCATCGACGATGGTTCCGCCACGCAGCAAACCTACCTGATTGCGGGTGGGATTGTTTTGGCCATGATCTGGGGTCTTCCGCGTGTGATCCTGTCGACCACTGCTTCGGCCCGCGTGCGACGTATTCGCTTTGGTCTGCCGGATGCCCTCGACATGATCACGATGACGGTCTCGGCAGGCATGCCGCTGCAGCGAGCGATCAAACATGTCAGTCGAGAGCTACATTCTTCGCACAGCGATCTAGCTTGCGAACTGACCATTCTGGAAGGTCAGACCTCGGCACGGTCGCTTGACTATGCCCTGAAAGAATTCGCCAAACGGGTCGACGAACCCGATGTGACTGCGTTGTCGACGTTGATTCACCACGCCGAGCGTCTGGGTGGAAATGTTGCCGCGGCGTTCCATGAATTCGCCGACAGCATTCGCGAATCGCGACGTCAGCGTGCCGAAGAAGAAGGGAACCGAACCTCGGTCAAGCTGTTGTTCCCGGTGATCTTTTTCCTCACGCCGCCGATCTATGTCCTGCTGTTGGGACCGGCGTTGATGGAACTGCGAGACTTCTCGATGCGAGAAACGGCCCCCGGTGGTGCTTTGAATCAGACCGCAGCCGACGAAGCAGTCTCCGCGATGCGTGGCACTCCGTCAGCAACGGAACCAGGCCGAAACTAAGCTTACTGTTGCGATGAAGCGGCGGTCTGCAAAGCACTGAGAACCTGGTTCGAGAAGTTCTGAGCGGAAGCGGAAGGGGTCGCACCAATCGAGCTGGCGGCAGCTGCTGGCTTCTGAACGTTGCTCGCCGTTGGCTGATCCGAGATCTGATAGACAGCCGGTGCCGTCCCCAGGGTCTCAGTCGGAATCTTCAAGCCGCTAGACGGCTGCGAAAGCGTTGCCGAAGTCGCTGGCAAAGCCGAGCGCGTGTCCGCACTATATTGCACCTGCTGAACACCCTGATTCGACGACTCGCTGAAACGCGAAGCGGTCCGAAGTGGATTATTGCTCGAAGCAGCTTCCGCTGCCCCGATTGCAGGGGCCGGCGTGGCCGATGCCAGTGGCGACTGATTCGCAATCATGCTGGCCGCGGTTGGGATCGTCGTTTGCGGAGCAGGCGATGCTTCGGCGACCAGCTCAGGCTGAGCTTGTGGTTCGGCCGAAGGAATCACGTGTGGACGAACTTCCGGACGATTCGAGACTTCGCCGGTGACTTGAGCGATCTGAACCAAGGCCTCGGCTGCTGGACGTAGCCGCTTGTCGATATCCAACGCACGAATGTAGTTCTTTTCGGCCAGTTCGATGTCGCCTCGTTGGCTTTGGATGTAAGCCAGGTTCGAGTACGCTTCCGCTTCGCTCGAAACACGACGGAAGTGGTTTAACGCGACGTCGTACTGTCCCAACTCTGCGTACACGATACCCAGGTTCGATCGGGCCGCTTTGTAGTCCGGATCGGTCGCCAACGCTTTTTCAAGTGTGGCCTGAGCGAGTTCCTGGTTGTCTTGCAGATAGTAAACGTAACCCAGGTCCGACAGAAGCTCGGCCGAAGGATCACCGACAGTCGAAGCTTTGGTCAAGTACTCAACCGAGGTTTCGTATTCCCCTTCACGACCGGCAATCACCCCCATGCGATGCAACGCTAGTTGGTGATTGGGCTGCTCGGCCAACACGTGGCGATAGAGCTTTTTCGCCGTCGGATAGGCACCATTGCGTTCCGAAAGACGAGCCAGGCTGATCTCCTGGGCGAATTGATTCTTCGGAGCGGACTCCGATCTAGCGAACATGGACCCTGTGCCGTTGCCGGTCGTGGCGCATCCGATGGAGGCCAGACACGTTGTGAACATGACGATGGAAAGAACAGTTCGGCAGTTCATTCGGCTCATCTTCTTGAAAGGGGGCGCAAGATCCACTGATTTCCGCTTGGCGGGCTCTTCGTTAGAAGAAGCCGCCGCCAATACCACCGCCGTAGCCGCCGCCACCGAAACCACCGCCGCCGTAGCCGCCCTGGCTTCCGTAACGCATGCCACGCTGATAAGCCGCAGCAGCTTCCGATCCGGACAAACCTTCCGAGAAGGCCGGAGCGACAACCACTCGCGATTCCGCATCGGCGACACCCATGGCAGTCAAAGCAGCCACGATGCAGCGACGTCGCTTTTCGTCCAATTCGTCGTTGAAGTGAACCGGGTATTGGTGATCCTTGCCAGGTTCTGGCGAGGTCTGGCTGCGTTCGACAACCACCGGCAGTTCGTCGCCACGCAGCAGGTTCGCTGCGATTTGCTTGACGTGATCTTCGCCGTAGTCGTTCAGCTTCCAGGCATTCTTCTCGCCCTTGCCTTCGATGAAGTTAGGCTCGAATTCATGCTGATAGATGACGTACTTGGCAGCTTCCGCATTCAGTTCCTGAGTGCGGTTCATCTCGTCGATCGACGCCCCAAGCGTGGTTGGAGGAGCCGGTTCGATTCGGCCGCCGCTTTGGCATCCAACCAGGCCAGCCGTCACCAGGGCGAGCGTCAGGCCTCCAGCAGTACGATTGAATAGGGTCATCTTGGCTATCCTCAATGTGTTTTCGTCGCGGGAACGAAGTATGGGCTGGTCTGAACCACTGGGGTCGAGTTAGTTGGAAAAACCTTGCGGTCCGGAGATGTAGTAGTCTTCGCACTCGTGATAGTGCCGGCTTGCCTTGTGAGCATGCCGCTGGGCCTTCAGGACTTCGTGGTTTTCCCGGTGGATCTGACGGCTCATTTGAGGCCAGACCGTGCTGCGATAGTCGTAGCCTGGGCGACCTTCGATCTGCTGATGCCAGAAGAACTCTTTGTTGGTCGGGTCGGTAACTTCCTGGCCCGGCAGGAAGAGTGGCAACTGTTCGCGTTCCATTGGGTGAACCAGTTCAGGGCTCACCAGGACGACCAGTTCGGTTTCGACGCGGGTCGTGCTTTGACGGCCGAAGGCGGCACCGACCAGGGGAAGATCTCCCAGGCCAGGCAGGCGAATACGGCTACCGGTCTGTTCGTCTTGGATCAAACCAGCGACAGCCAGCCATTGGCCTTCCCGCAGATCGACCGTGGTGGTCACACCGCGAATGTCCAGACCTGGGATACCGTCAACCGAGTTGCTGTTGTTGATCGAGCTGAACGATGGAGCGACCTGCAGACGAATCTTATCTTTGTCCAAGACAGTCGGCGTGAAGGCCAGCTGGGTACCAAACCCACGGAAGGTGGTCGAGACGGCACCGATACCGCCGACACCGACAGCCGTTGGCACTGCGAATTCACCACCCGCGATGAAGTTGGCCGACTTACCGCTGATGGTCACCAGGGTTGGTTCGGCCAAGATCTTGGCCATACCGTTGGCACTGGTCGCTTGCAGGAAGAGTTCCACGTCACCACCATCGAGGATCGCGGACAGGTTGCCTGCCCCAGCGCCGATGATGTGCGAGATGTCGTAATTGTCGCCGCTGACGCTGAAGTCGAAACCGAGGTTACGAGCCGCATCGCGTTGCAGTTCGGCGATACGAACTTTCAGCATCACCTGCTGTTCGCCAGGAACGTGCAGCAAGTCGATGACGCTGGTCGTTCGCAAGTCTTCCGCTCCCGGAAGCATCGCGGCAGAGCCAAGGCTGGCTCCTAGCGAGAGGTTACCGGCCTGGTCGACCGACTGGCCGCCAAGGACGGCGATGATTTGGGCAGCTTCATGAGCGTCGCGAGCCTGGCCGCGGACGATCAGCTTGTCGGCGATTGGAATCAGCTGAACGATGCTGTTTGGGAACAGCTCGTTGATGCGTGCTTCCAGTTTGCCGTATTCGATTTCCGCACGGCGTTGTTCTTCGCTGTTGGCAGCGACCTTCACCAGGTAACGCAGAACGGTGGTCGTTCCATCGGGAGCAGCGAACCAGATGGTCATCGTGGTTTCGCCAGCTTTCAAACCGATGACTTCGACTTCGGTCGTGCTGAACTCGTTGATTTCCACGATGTCAGGACTGGTAATCGCGACCCGGGTCATCGGCAGCTTGGTGCGAAGAATCTTCGAGCGCGAAGGTTCGACCCGGAAGATCAGTTCCGGTTCGAGCACCTCCTGAATCAGGCTCGATTCCTTCATCAGGACCGAGTCGCTCGGCTTTTCGATTCGCTGTTCGGCGCGCGGGCTTGGCAGATCAGCGGCGATCTGGGCTTCGGCAGTGGCGGGAATCATCGCCAGCATGCCTGCCATGGCCGTGGCAAGTGCCGTACGACCGCCATAAAGTACGGTGAGTTGGAAGAAGCTTTTCATGGATTATCTACCACCACATTCGCTGGTTGGGAACGGTCGTGATCGGCAAGATTGAATCGAAGTGAAGTCATTAGGTTCAGTGGGATCTCACGATCGCACCGCCTGCGGATCATTTAAGGTTTCGGATATTCCGATTGTGTTAGTTGAGCCGTATTTGATCATGGTCCTATTTGTTTCGGAAAAGCCCCCCATCGTTAGTGACTACTACTTTTCCAACAGGGTGCGTGAGGGGTCCCTATATAATGGTCAAATCCGGAACAGATTCATCACACTGGGCAATCTACATAAAGTCAGCCGGTGAAAACGATATTTTCGGAGATGTCCCCCTGAATTGGTCGACCTAACATCAGACGCAGCAATGTCTGCCCCGAACCCAACCAGAATTCCTCAAACCTCTCTCAAAGGTTGAGCCGACTATGACCAGCGTATTTGTGATTGCCGCGGTATTTCTAGGTGCCGAAGGCGAAAGCCTGCAACTCAAACAGCCCGTGATCGCACAACAGGCAGCTCCTGCCGTGGTCGTTCTCGATTCCCTGCGAGAAGAGGAAGCTTCGCCATCGGTCACGGGTGGGCTGATCAAACCAGTCGCTTACCAGTCGAAGCCATCGAAGTTGAATCTGGCCCCTGTCGCTAGCAAGGCAAGCTATTCAGTTCTGCAGGACGAGTCCCCTTCGGACGCCATGCCGCAGCCCATGCAGGCCATGCCAACCCCACCGAAACCAGTCATGCCATCGGAAATTGGTGGTACTGATCTCGGCGAACCTTACGTTGCTGCTGCTGACTACTCGCTCAGCTCGTGCGGTGCCTCGACCGAAGCCGCTTCGTGCGGTTGCGAAAGTGCCCATGGATGCAACCTCGGTTGTGGTTGCGGCCACGGCGGATGTGGTCATGGTGGTTGTGGCTGCGGTCACGGTCATGGTGGCTTCTACGCTCGTCACTGCCTGCCATCGCCATGGCATGCACCCGGCAACATGGCACCACACCGCATGTACGACGCTCTTCCAAAGACGTACTACTACTTCCGTCCGTACAACATGCTGATGATTCCAGATCAGCAAGCTCAGGCCGCTGCTTGGGTTGAAAACCCACACCTGCCTTACTCGAACGGTGTGTTCCAGAAGGTTTACGCCGAACTGGAACCGGTTCTGAACGCTCCAGGCGAAATCATCTCGGCACCACCGATCAACTAACGATCGTCGAGAACACCGAACATAAAGGCTCGCTGCCAATCAGGTAGCGGGCCTTTTTTTGTTTCGAATCTGGCAAAGCGTTGTTTGCTCGATTCATGCTCGGCGATGGGCTAGAATGACGACACACCACTCGTCATCCTCATTCCCCCCTTCCCTCCGCCTAAGAAGTTGCCCCATGCGAAACACGCTTTTGCTGGCCCTTGCGCTGGCCTGCTTCGTTCCGTCGATCTTGATGGCCGAAGCCCCCAAGCAGCCGAACATTTTGTTCATTGCCATCGACGACCAGAACGACTGGATTGGTTGCCTGGGCGGGCACCCCCAAGCGAAGACGCCGCATATCGATCGAATCGCCGAGCGTGGCACCGTGTTCCTGAATGCCCACTGTCAGGCGCCGCTTTGCAATCCTTCGCGAACGAGCCTGATGACAGGGCGTCGTCCATCGTCGACTGGTATCTATGGTTTATCGCCCTGGTTTCGCGATGTTCCGGAACTGGCCAACCTGGTGACGTTGCCGCAACATCTCTCGGCCGGCGGTTACACGAACTACTCCACCGGCAAGATCTATCACGGCGGCTACGGCCGGAAGAAGAACGATGCGGAGTTCCAACATCTGGGACCACCAGCTGGCGTCGGAGCACGTCCGGCGAAGAAGTTGGTCAACACGCCCGCCGCGCATCCGCTGGTCGACTGGGGTGTGTTTCCTCACAAGGACGAAGACAAAGGAGACTACCAAGTCGCCTCTTGGGCGGTCGATACGCTGAACAACAAGCCGCAAGAGCCATTCTGTTTGTCAGTCGGTTTCTTCCTGCCGCATGTCCCTTGCTACGCCACGCAGAAATGGTTCGACCTTTATCCCGAAGACGAACTACAACTACCGGAGATCATCGAGAACGATCGTGCCGACACGCCGCGATTCAGTTGGAATCTCCACTGGAAGTTGCCGGAACCTCGCTTGAAGTTTCTGAAGGATGACCACCAGTGGAAGAACCTCACGCGTAGTTACCTGGCATGCACCAGCTTCGTCGACGCCCAAATTGGCCGCGTGATGGAAGCTCTGCAAAAGAATGGTTACGCCGACAACACCGTGATCGTGATCTGGTCGGATCATGGCTGGCACATCGGCGAAAAGGAAATTACCGGCAAGAACACCTTATGGGACGATGGTACCCGTGTGCCGCTGATCTTCGCCGGTCCTGGCATCACCGGTGGTCAGCGCTGCACCCAGCCGGCCGAGTTGCTCGACCTTTACCCAACCCTCAGCGACTTGGCTCAGCTCGAGCAGCCGGAAGGTTTAGAAGGTCACTCGCTGATTCCGCAGCTTCGCGATGCCAAGACGAAGCGGGAGTTCCCGGCGATCACGACCCACAACCATGACAATCACGGCATCCGCACCGAGCGTTGGCGATTCATTCAGTATGCCGACGGTTCGCAAGAGCTGTACGACATGCAGGCCGATCCGAACGAATGGACGAACCTCGCATCGAAGTCCGAGTATGCCGACGTAATCGAACGCCTGGCGAAGTTTCTTCCGGCCAAGAGTAAGATGCCGGCCCCCGGCAGTGCCCATCGCGTGTTGACGTACACCGATGGCGTTGCGATCTGGGAAGGAGAAGAGATCGATCCGAACGGACCGATCCCTGAGATTGACTAGCGGAAGCGAGCGGGCCGAGTCAATCCTCGGCCCGACTTCCATCGCCGCACATCTTGACGATCTTCGGATCGAACTGCCCGACAATGTCGACCAGATCGCTCTGAGCCGCCATCACTTCGTGGATGTCTTTGTAGACACCCGGCACTTCGTCCGAACCAGCCGACAAGATGTGAACGCCCTGCGACTTCAGTTCCTGTCGCGTGTTTTGAATGCGGAACGTATCGTTCGCCTTCTTACGCGACATGCACCGTCCGGCACCATGGGATGCCGAATCGAGGCTGCTGGCATTTCCCTTCCCGCGAACCACGAATCCTGGCGTTCCCATCGAACCTGGGATTACTCCCAGCACACCTTCGCCGGCCGGGGTTGCCCCCTTACGGTGCACGATCATCTCGCGACCATCGTGCGTTTCCTTCCACGCGAAGTTATGGTGGTTCTCGACACCAGCAACGATCTCGCCGCCGACCAGGTCACTTACCAGGCGATGGATCACTTCATGATTCGCTGCCGCGTAGCGCCCCATCAAGTTCATCGCTTCCCAGTACTCTTGCCCTTCCTCGCTATCCAGCGACAACCAAGCCAGGTACTTGAGTTGCTCGTACTTCTTCGGCAACTTGGTGCGAGCGATATTGCTGTAGGTACTGCACACGGCAGCCCCTGGTCCACGGCTTCCGCTATGGCTTAACAGCGCGACGTATTCGCCTGGAGGCAGCGAAAACTTTTCGTCCGTCTTGTCTTCCTCGCGGATCGTCAACACACCGAACTCGACGAAATGGTTCCCCGAACCAGACGTACCCAACTGTTGCCACGCCTTGTCTTTCGACTGACGCGTCACCTTGGTGATGTTCCAGTTCTCGTCCATCACATCGTGCTGCTGCGGCTTCTGATGCGTCGAGCCAACACCGAATCGCGTACCCTTTTCCAGGGCACGACAACAAACGTCGAACTTCGACTCTAAAGCATCCAGCGGCAGATCGAGCACGCTTAGCTTCATGCGGCAAGCGATATCGACGCCTACCGCATACGGCACAACGACACCTTCCGTCGCCAACACGCCGCCGATCGGCAGCCCGTATCCCACGTGCGCATCGGGCATCAAGGCCGCACCCGAAGCGTTGGGCAGCTTACAGGCCTCACGCATTTGCGTATGAGCCCCTTCGTCGATATCGCTTCCCCAGGTCTGGTACGTAACGTTCTCTTGCAGCGGTGGTAGCGTCTGGTCTTCTAACAACGTTGCCGCGAGGGCACCGAAGCAGACGTCCTCGACGAACTGCTCTGGCGATTCTACGACCTGCTTTACCTGACGCTTCAAGTCAGCACCGCGCATCCCATGCGTCGTCGCAGCACTCGAAACAGCCTTCACTGCTTCTACGAGTGCGTATTCTGGAACACCTAATTGCGTCAACTGACGACGATTCATTACTTCTCTCACTTATCTTTCGTTCTTATCGATCTATGAACGAAATAGTCCCATCCCAAGCGGGAAGGTTCGCCATCAAGATGCTAAAACGTCGGCGGCCTGAGAAGCAATATGATTGCCAATGTTTAACGAAGAAGTCGCAGCCGGGCTCGGGGCATTCAAGACATGGATGAAATTGCCTTCCTTCTGAATGACAAAATCATCGACCAGGCTACCATCCTTGCGCAGCGCTTGCGCACGCACACCAGCCGGAGCTGGAATCAGATCTTTCGCTTGAACCGCCGGGATCAACCGCTGCAGCGACTTCAAAAATGCCGAGCGAAAATAAGATCGCCGCATTTCTCCAAGACCAACGCGCCAGTACCTGGCGGCCATTCGCTGAAATCCACGATAGCCGACCGAGTCCCATAAGTCGGAGAGATCGATCGTCCACTTGGTGTACCCTTCGCGTGCGAATGCCAGCACTGCGTTCGGTCCGCATTCGACCGCGCCGCCGATCATCCGTGTGAAATGGACGCCGAGAAAAGGAAAGGCCGGGTCAGGGACCGGGTAGATCAAATTGCGGCAAAGATGTTGGGCCGAATCGGACAGCTCGAAGTATTCGCCCCGAAACGGAACGATCTTCACCTCTGGCTCGTGCCCGCAAAGGGCTGCCACGCGGTCCGATTGCAGACCGGCACAGTTGATCAGCAGCGAAGTGCGGAGAGTGCCGGTCGTTGTCTCGACGACGATTTCATCCGAACGCTTGATCACGCCGGTCAGCCGGGTAGAAGTTCTGACTTCGCCCCCGAGGTCTTGGATCAATTCGCACAGCCGAAAGCAAACACGTCGATAATCGACAATGCCCGCCTCTTTGACATGCACCGCTGCGATGCCGTTGCAGTAAGGCTCGAGCGATCGCAGTTTGTCGGCGTCGAGCTTCTCGCAGGTAACGTTGTTTTCCAGGCCGCGTCGATAGATATCGTCGAGTCGGCCGAGTTCGTCCTCGCGCGTGGCAACAATCACCTTCCCGCAGATGTCGTGCGGGATTTCGTTCTCTTGGCAGAAGGCGACCATCGCGGTGCGACCTTCGCGGCAGTTGATCGCTTTGAGCGAACCTGGGCGGTAGTAGATGCCCGAGTGCAACACGCCGGAGTTATGTCCTGACTGGTGCTGGGCCAGGACCTGTTCTTTCTCGATAACGACAACCTGGCGATCGGGATAGCGCAGCGAGATCTGATAGGCGGCCGCCAATCCGACAATGCCGCCACCAATCACTACTACGTCGACCTCTGGAGAATCCTCGCCGAAAGACATCTTCTCTAAGGAGCTTTCTGATCAGGTCCAGCATCGGAATCGACCGTCTTCAAAGGGACATCCACCTTGGTCAACACGCTGCTGACCTTCGACTCGAGTCTTCCCTGGTAACCTTTGCGATAGTCTAGCTTGGCCGTGCAGGTCACGCGGTCGCAATCTTCGGCCATCGCTTCGAGACAATCCTTCAGAACCGCTAGCACCTGCTCGATCTCGCCTTCGATGATCGTTCCCATCGCATGTAAGCGGTAATCGAGGCCGCTAGCGGCAATGATTCTCAGGCTTCGAGCCACATATTCGCTAACAGAATCCCCTTTATTCAGCGGGGACATACTGAATTCCAACAGAACCATCTCAACCTTTCTCGTGCCTTAAAATACCGGCAATGGCTAATAGTTCACCTATGCACTATTTTGATAAAAACTGATATTGGGTCCGACTACCGACGTCGCTACACTTCGCCATCATCTTCGGTGCCCGATTATGCCGATAAGCATGATTATCGTGGATGTAACAAACAAAACGCTATCAGGTACTCCCCGCCTTGCGATGATACGACACGTTTGGACTGCTGCCCTGGTTCTCGTTGGTTGTTTAGCACTGCCGTTCACGGCGAGTGCCCAGACAGGCATGGGTTGGCCAGATCCAGCTAATATGTTCCCAGGTCAACGGCCACAACATCAACAGCCGATCCTGGATTTTCCGACCGACGAACCTTTGCCCGGCATGGCGGATGTTCGCGCGGTGAACTACCAGAGTCCGCTCGGTCAGCCATCGTTCCAAAACGATCTGACCGTCATGAGCCCGAGCGATCAAGTCGAGTGGATCGAACCCGACTACAATAACTCTCCGGTTCATTCGTATCGCGAACCGATCTACGACCGACCGCTAACGAACGTTCCAAACGATGAGCCTTACGAATGGACCATGCTTCCTAAGGGGATGGTCTATAAATCGTACCTTGCTGGCCCGAAAGAATCTCGTCTGGCCGCCCACCTGATGAAGATCACCGACGACAACTGGATGCTCGATGGCACCCTTGGTGGCCGCTTCGGTGTGATGCGATATGGTCGCGACTCGACGTTCCTTTCCGACGGTATCCAGTGGGATGTCGAAGGTGCGGCCCAGGTTCGTCTCGACATCCCGGAAGACGTCGACGTTCGTTCGGTCGACTTTCGCGCCGGTACGCAGCTTACCTGGAGCTATGCTTCCAACCCACGACATCGTTCGCGTTTTGGCTATTATCACCTCAGTTCGCACTTGGGTGACGAGTTCTTACTGAAGAACCCGACGTATCCTCGCCTGAACTACGCCCACGATGTGATCATTTTCGGTCACTCCTACTACTTCACCTCGCGACTGCGCGTTTATGGCGAAGTGGGCTGGGCCTTCTACAATCTGGAATCGGATCCATGGGAATTCCAGTTCGGTATCGAATGGGCTCCGAACGAAAAGACTGGCTTCTGGGGTGAACCGTTCCTGGCGATCGGCACCCACTTGCGAGAAGAAGTGAACTACGGTGGTAGCTTCGTCGTGCAGACCGGTTGGGCCTGGGTTGGGGACATTCCTGGCCGCACGCTCCGTATCGGCTTGCATTACCACAACGGCGACAGCACCCAGAATTCGTTCTACGACAACTGGGAACAGCAGATTGGTTTCGGTATCTGGTACGACTTCTAATCGTCTCCAGTTCCGATCCTTCAATTGCCGCGGATTTCTGGGGGTTCTATAATTTCCCCAGACCCTATCCTCGCGTCGGTTACTAGCCGACGCTTCGAGGAACCTGAATCTTGCTCTTACGGAGGATCGATTTCCATGCCTTGGAAATATTCCGGTATCTACACATTCGTGCTGCTGTTGCTTGTTTCTCACACCTTGGCAGCCGCGGAAGTTACCCAGGGCGACGATCCCACCGATCCTGACAATATCTACGCGAATGTCGACGAAGAATACGTCGAGCTGATTCAACTGTTTGCGGACACCCTCGACCAAGTCGACCGTAATTACGTGAAAGACGTGGATCGACGCGAACTGATGGAAGCCGCCATTCGCGGGGTGATCTCGAAGCTCGATCCCTACTCGAATTACATCGCCCCGCAGGACCTGGAACAGTTCAAAACCGGCGTCGAAAGCGAATTTGGCGGTATCGGTATCCAGGTTTCGACCCGAGACGGCAACCTGGTGGTGACCAGCCCGCTGATCGATACCCCGGCCTACAAGGCTGGTATTATCGCCGGCGACCGCATCACCCATATCGAAGGGGAAAAGACCCAGGGGCTGTCGATCGACGATGCCATCAAGAAGCTGAAAGGCCCGGTCGGCACCACGGTGACGATGACCGTCTACCACCCCAGTACCTTCAGTAGCGAAGAGGTCACCGTCCAACGCGAGATCGTCCAGATCGAAACGGTTTTGGGTGACGAACGTCTAGAAGGTGGCGATTGGGACTACATGCTCGACCATGCCAACAAGATTGGTTATGTCCGCATTTCCGCCTTCAGCCGCCATACGGCCGACGACTTGCATCAGGCGATTACCCGTCTGCTGGACGATGGTATGAAGGCCCTGATACTCGATCTGCGATCCAACCCAGGTGGCCTGCTGACTTCGGCAGTCGAAATCTGCGATATGTTTATCGACGAAGGCAAGATCGTCAGCACCGAAGGGCGGAACTCGCCGAAGCGCGTCTGGACCGCCGAAAAAGAAGGAACGCTCCCTGATTTCCCCATGGTGGTGCTGATCGACCATTACAGTGCCAGTGCGAGCGAGATTTTGTCGGCTTGCCTGCAAGATCACCAGCGAGCCACTATCGTTGGCGAACGCAGTTGGGGCAAGGGAAGCGTCCAGAACATCATCGAGCTGGAAGAAGGAAAGAGCGCCCTAAAGCTCACGACAGCCGGCTACCAGCGACCAAGCGGTGAGAAAATCCATCGTTTTGAAGGGGACACCGAGAAAGACAAGTGGGGTGTCAGCCCCGACGATGGGATGGATGTGAGCATGTCGCGCGAGCAGAAAGTGGCTTACCTCTCCTACCGCCGCCGCCGAGATCAGGATACGATCATCCCACACCCGCCTGCCCCCCAAGAGGAGCTCTCGGAGATTGATCCGGTGCTGAGCAAGGGTCTCGAACACCTCAAGGCAGAGCTTTCTTCCTCCTGATCTGCACACCCAGCTGATGAAAATCCTTACGATCGAATCGACCTGCGACGAAACCGCCGCGGCCGTCATCACGGATGATCTGGAAGTCCTGTCCTCTGTCGTTGCCTCGCAGGATGAACTGCATCAGCGCTTCGCTGGCGTCGTCCCTGAGATCGCTGCCCGGGCTCACCTGGAACGCTGCCTGCCGGTGATCGACGAAGCGGTTCGTAAAGCAGGAATCGAGCTCAGCGATATCGACGCCGTGGCCGTGGCGAACATGCCTGGCCTGGCCGGTTCGCTGCTGGTGGGGGTCACCGCGGCCAAGTCATTGGCCTGGCTGCTCGATAAACCACTCGTTGGCATCAATCACCTGCAGGGACACATCTATGCCTGCCAGGTCGCTTTCAAGAAGCCGATCTTTCCTTGCATTGGCTTGATCATCAGTGGTGGCCACTCGACGATCTACCACTGCAAGAGTCCGTTTGACTTCGAACCGCTGGGGGGCACCATCGACGATGCCGCCGGCGAATCGTTCGACAAGGTCGCCTCGATGCTGGGCTTGCCCTACCCTGGCGGTCCTTCGCTGTCGAAGTGTGCCCTGAACGGCGATCCTAAGAAGTTCTCGTTTCCCCGTCCGTTTTTGAACGATCAGTCGCGTCTCGACTTCAGCTTTGCCGGCCTGAAAACGGCCGTCCGCTACGAGATCGCTGGCCCAGGTGCCGTCGACTTCAAATCGCTGGTAATCGATGACCAGCGAAAGGCAGACATCGCCGCGAGTTTCGAGCAGGCAGTGGTCGATTGCCTGGTGGGCAAGACAATGCTGGCGATGAAGAAAACCGGCATCGAGCGAATCTGTGTTGGCGGCGGTGTCGCGGCCAATCGTCGTTTCCGCACAGCCCTGGAAGAACAGGTAGCTGCCGCTGGAGGCGAACTGATGATCGCCCCGATGCACCTCTGCACCGACAACGCGGTATTGGGTGCGATCGCGATTGAAAAAATAAAAGCCGGGCTGGTGGACGATCTTTCGCTCGACGCGGTGCCCGGCTTGATTCGTTCGTAACACGGTCCGTTTGATTGAACGGACCGCGTTCTCTTTTTGCTTAAGCTTCTGACCGGTTAGTTGATACCGGTGTTGGTGCCCGTGGTACCAGTCGTACCGGTGTTCGTACCCGAGAAGGTGTACGAGGTCACTTCGCCGATCGCCGAGAACAACGGCGTACCGTTGAAGCGGACGTAACGACGGTCGGCCGAGATCACCGCGAATGCCGAGAAGTTCGTACCTTCTGGCAGGGTCGTGATCACCGGGCGGTAACCCACCGAGTTGCGAACACGGCGAACGAAGTCGTCCGAACCGTTGTTCACGCCGGTGACGTATTCTTCCGTGGCGGTCGAACCTTCCGAGGCAGAGCTGATCTTCGAGGCGACCAGTTCGCGGCCCATGGCAACTTGGGTTTCAACAGCAACTTTGACCTGCTGTTCGTCCAGGCTTTCGGTACGACGACCTTCTGGCACGGTGAAGGTGATGAAAGCACCATCCTTACCGAGATCCAACTGTTCACGTTCGTGACGCTGATCCTGGGTACCGTAGTTGGTGAAGATGTCGACCGTGATCTTGCCAGCGGTCACATCGCCCCAAACCTTACGGACCAGCATCTTGTAGTCACCCTTGAAACCCTTGGGCACCACGTAGACTTCGTAAGCACCGTCGGTGCCGGCATCGCCCAGCGACGAAGCTGCGTCACCCAGGAAGACACCGCCCGAGATGGTACGCGGGTTGTGCTGCGAGCAAACGCTGCCGCTCGGTTCTTCGACAATCAGATCGAGGTCCGATTCGCCCGACCAGGTCACCTTGACGATGGCATCGCGGACAAGGGCTTCACGGATTTGGTCGTTGAAAGCCTTCGCGTCGTCGCTGCGGTTTTCAGCCAGCAGACGCTGCAGTTCCGCCTTGGCGGTGGTGAACGCTTCGGTACGAATGTCGAGGCGATCCTTTGGCCATTCTTGCGACAGGATACCGACGCAAGCCCAGCGGATGGCTTCTTCATCTTCCAGACGCTTGGCCACAGCCAGCCCCATCGAGTATGGTTCGGGGCGAAGTGGTTCGATCTGGGCAACGTCCTGATAGAGCTTCAAGGCTCGGCTATCGAGACCCATCTTCGACATCAGCAGGGCGACCATCAGGCGATGGTTTGGACCGGTGGTGAAGTCGACGGCACTCATCAGCGAGCGTTCGATGTCGGCCTTCGGTGCGTGATCGAGTTCCATCGACAACGCCATGGCTTCGTACATCCAAGGCTGCAGGTAACCATAACGGAGCGACATTTGGATCATGTCGGTCACGTCGCCGTAACGCTTGGCAGCCATCGAACGGCGAATTTCGGTTCGCAGAGCAGCGGCTGGAATACCTTCTTCGTTCTGGAAAGCACGTTCCCAAGCTTGCAGACGGGTTTCGCCTTCGTTCACTTGCAGAACGTAAGGCTTGCCTTCTTCTTCCTGAGCCGACTGAGCGTCTTCTGCAGGAACTTGAGCTGGGGCAGCGTCTTCGATCTTCGAGACAGCCTTTTCGTCAGCAACTGCGAACACGCCGCCGTTGTTGCCGAAGTTACCGCCACCGTTGTTACCACCGTTACCGTTGTTGCCGAAACCGCCACCCTGGTTGGAGCCGGTACCGCCACCACCGAGCGTACCGAGCTGAACCGAAACTGGCAGCACCAGGTCGGCCACTGGATACACCTTGGTGATCAGTTCACTTTCGGCTTCTTCCGGAGTGGTGATCATCAACACTTCGTTGGCAACGATGTAGGTCAGGTCCAGTTCCTTCAGCATCAGACGCAGAGCGGAACGGAGCGAAATACCTTCGATGTTGCGGGTCACTGGAGTGTCGGTCGAGAGACCCACGTCTTCCAGGGCACGGTTGTCGATTTGAATTTCAATGCCGTGCAACTGCTTCAGGTAACCGACCACTTCTTCGAGAGGCGTGTCGATAAACTGAATCTTGGTTTCGGCATCCAGTTGCTGGAAGATCTTCTGTTCGGCGTTGCCAGTTGCGGCAAGGTCGACCGAACCGTACTTCTCTTTACGATAGTAGATCTCTTCCCAGAATTCGGCGTCTGGGTAGATGATCGGTGGTTCGTCTGGGAATGGAATCGACGACTTTTCCGATTCAAACAGCGTGTCGATCACGCGTTGATAACGAATTTCCTTCAGGGCGGTGTTCGCTTCGTAGTTACCAACCACTTCGGCAATCGAAACACCAGCAACGCCGGCCTGATTATTCGGGTTGATCGAACGAACTTCCTGGGCACCGATCATGGCTTCGGTGTATTTGCCTTCGTCCATTAGAGCGTCGAACATTTCCATGATCACGCGAGCACGTTCTTCCGAGCGAACCAGTTGTTCGGTCAGCGCGATACGTTCACGAGCGATCGCTTCGCGTTCGGCCTGTTCGGCACGGCGAGCTTCGACTTCCACTGCACGACCCGAAGCTTCACGGATCGCAGCAACGATCTGATTACGCAGACGAGTACGAGTATCTGGCGTCAGCTCTGGGCTGCGTTCGACTTTGTCCAACAGCAGCTTTAAACCGTCACGGGCCTGATCAGGATCGGTACGCATTTGTTCGCGAGCACGAGCCAGCGAGTTGGTGACGTCAACTTCGATGATTCGCGAGTTGAGAATCTGATCGGTCTGAACGTCGCGAAGGAAGTCACCGTCGTCGTCGCTTCCGAGCGAAAGCGAAGACGAAGCGTCATCCGAACCATCGTTCTGGAAGGCAACCAGTTGGAATGGGTTGCGACGGACGTTCGCAGCACCTTTGTTAACCGGAGCCTTTGGCTCGGCTGGCTGGGCGGCTTCTTGCTTGGCCTTTTCGGCAGCCTTCGAGACGGCCTGGGCGCGTGGGTGATTTGGATCAATTTCCATGGCGGCCTGGGCCAATCGAGCAGCCCCATCGACGTCGCCAGAGGCCAGAGCCTGGCTGCTCAGTCGAGCGTATTCTTCGGCCGATGCCATCAGGATCGAAGCCGTTTCACGCAAACCATCCGAGCCCAAGGTTGGCAAACGCAGACCATCGTCTTTACGAGCCAGTTCGAGCAGTTGTGGCAGGTAGGCCTGATCGTCGTCGGAAGCTTCTGGCTTGGCGGTCCAGCTATTCGCGAAAGCACCGCTCCCCTTCACTTCAACCGTGATAGGACCTTCGTTGTTGACAACGCCAACCACGATCGTGTCGCGATCACCACGCATGGGTGGGAACTGCTTTGGGAAGACTTCTTCGACGTTAGCCGAGTACTTAACCGTGGCTGGCCAGATGACTGGCGAGGTGGCACCAGCGGCCAGTTGAACACCAATTTGCTGAGCGACCACCGAACGACCGTCGATCAGCAGCATGCCGCCCGACTGGTTGGCCAGAACGGCCAGCGTTTCGATGTCACGTTGTGGACCAATCGCGAACGAGCTCAAAGCCACTTTGTTGTCGCGGAGCGTGGCGACCAGCTTCTCGAATTCTTCGTTCGACAGGAAGTTTGCGTGGCTGTTGCCATCGCCGATGTAAACCAGCGAGCGATTCAGCTTGCTTCCCTTGGTATAGGAAGCCACGGCGTCTTCGACCAGCGATGCCATGTCGGTCGCACCCAGCGGAGCTCGCTTTTCGAGCTGAGCGAAGGCGGCGTCGATTTCGCTACCCTGGGGAGCGACGAACCCCTTGGTCATCGGTACGGCCATCAGGTCGCCGGCGAACAATTGGACGCGGTTGTCGGCTGGCAGAGCGGCCATCATCGCTTTGGCGGCTTCGATCGAATCGGTGCGGTAAGGACCGGCCTGGCTGGCGGAGGTATCCACCATCACCACGATTTCCGATGGAAGGGCCTCAGGCTTCTCGTTGAGGGAGAGGCTCAGGGCGAAGTAGCGGGGCCCAGCAGCCTGCTGGTAAGTCGTTGCACGTGGGGCATCACCAGCAACTGCTGGCGCCACCATCAAAACGGCTAGCCCGATTGCCAAAAATGCCGAGAGACACTGCTCGAAGTGCTCACGCTTAGGCATAGTCGAAACTCCAAAATAGAAATCGTGAGAAGTGTTGTTCGATTGCGACTCTGTTCCGAAACAGCCGCAGATGGGCTGGCTACTGCATTCGGCTCCGAAAAGACGAAAGCCATGGCCGGATTAGGATATCCGCGCAGGGATTGCGGCCCACTTTGAACCCCAATTCTATTTCCCTGGTGCAATTACTGCCACCAAAAAACCATGATTCCACCTAAGTTTAGCTGGATTAACATTTTGAGAAAATAGATGAAAGGGGTCATTCCTGCAGACATCCCCTATTCGGGGAATTCCGCCGCTTCGGAAACGACTAAAGGGAGCCGGAGCTCCCTCGTCATAGCTATCATAAGTCACGGTTAGGACGGGACTTGCTAAAAACGGAACAATTCCGGAAGTTGCGAGACCCGATGAACAGGCAGAAGCTCGCTTTGTTTTAGCGAAGCAATCGAGAACGGAGCCGTCACGGTGCTCCAACCGGCCTGCACCGAGGCTGCCAGCGGACGAAAGTCAATTTCGCCCGCGAAAAGCGACCTAACATGTTCTCGCACAGCAAATTTGAATGCTTCCGGTACTTCTGGCGATGCGTTCTGCTCGGCGAGCATTACAGGATCGACTCGATTCGGGAGTATGTCGCTGTTCTCGTAGACGTAAACCACCGTCAGATCATCAGTTGCAAAGACGAACCAGTCATAAACCTCAGGCTCGAAATAGGCGTTGTATTCCGAATAACCGTAAGGATCGAGGGGGAAATCAGCGTCCTCCTGAGCGATCAGGGCCATAACTTCCTCGCCGGTATTGATCTGCGGCAGGTCTTCCAGCGAGACCTCGGCAACTGCCAGATCTCCGGTATTAATCGTAGGCAGGTCATCCAGGCAGATCTCTTGGATCGGGGCCAGCTCCCGCTCCGAGCTCACTTCGCAGGTTGCAACCTTCTTACCCAACAGACTTTGAGCGGCGAACTCAGCCCGGATGATCGATCGCAAATGCGACTTCACCGTCTCAGCAACACTCATATGTGCTGGGCTGGCCAGCAAATGTTCCCATTCAGCAATCATTTGCTGTGCTATATGCTGGGATGGAGCTTGTTCGGCGATAGCAACCGGTCGGGCGACCTCGGCCAAGGTATGATCCTGGACCATGCTCCAATCGATGGGCGGACGCTTCAAAGCCTCGGCAATTCGGAACTCAACCTCCGGATGGAAGTCTGGGTTCATCGTCACACGTACCAGGGGACGACTCACATAGTCCGACATTTCCGATGCTTTGGCACGGACTGTGCAAACGGTTGCCATGACGATGGCGATGAGGGTGGCAAACGTGCGACAACTCATGACTCTGTATCCTCCCAGAGATTATGCGATAGAACGTGACCTGAACCGTTAGGCAATCCATGCGTCACGTGTTTGGTGGGCAAGTTAGGTAGAATAGGATATCGACGTCTTCAAAATGAACCCATTAGCAGGTTTGAGTAAGACAGCGAAAATGCGTCTACCTGATGCCGTCACATTCCGTACCTTTTTTCACAGCCTCGATCCGCTCAAGCATCGCCGTCACCACTGCTGAGGGAAGGAATCCCTCCCCTTCGACCACCTTTCCCTAACGACCACACCCCACTTTCAAGCCATGATGGCAGGCCAGTTCCACTGGCGACCAACGAACACCTATGGAACTCTTGCAAGCTGCTCATCCTTGGATTGCCATCGGCACGACCGTGGCAGTATTTCTGGCGATCCAGTTTGCTCGACGGGTTCCGGTCGACCTGCTGTTTTTGCTTGCCTTGTGCGCCGTCACCCTGATGGGCCTGATCACTCCTACGGTGGCGATTAGCGGGTTCTCGAGTCGCGCGGTGATTGCCATCAGCGCGTTGCTGGTCGTCTCGGCGGGGCTTCGTAAGACAGGGGTTCTCGATTGGATCGGTTCGAAGATCCTGGGCAACGCGAACAACGAACGCTCGGCCCTGATGCGTTTGACGGGGCCGATTGTTGTTTCGGCCGCTTTTGTGCTGAACACCGCCCTGGTCGCCATGATGATGCCGGTCATTCTTGACTGGTGCCGTCAGCGCAACCTTTCCCCTTCCAAACTGCTGCTGCCGCTTAGCTACCTGACCATACTCGGCGGCGTCTGCACCTTGATTGGCACAAGCACCACGCTGGTGGTGAATGAGAAACTACGCGACAGCGTGGTAATCGTCGAATCGGAAATTGCTTCGCTCGAAACGCAGATTGCGAAAGCAACCGAGGAGCAACGTCCAGAACTTGAACTTCAGCTCGCCAAACGTCGCCAGGTTCTGCCGAACGTTCAGCCGATGGGCTTTTTCGAGATTAGCTGGATCGGTGTTCCTTGCGCCTTGGTTGGCAGTTTGTACATGCTGCTCATCGGGCAACGCTTCCTGCCTGGCAAGCAAGACATCATGGAACAACTCGGCGACCAGCAGCGCGAGTACCTCGTCGAAATGCAGGTCCAGCCTGATTGCCCATTGATTGATAAAACCGTCGAGGCTGCTGGTCTTCGTAATTTGCATGGCTTGTTTCTGATTGAAATCGATCGCGATGGCGACATTATTACGCCAGTCACCCCGCGCGACTTTGTCCGGTCGGGCGATCGCCTGGTGTTCACCGGACTGGTGAATACGATCGTCGATCTCGAGAAGATCCCTGGGCTGATCCCGGCGGCCGATCGAACGTACGAGTTCCATCCGCAGTCGCGTGTTCAACGACACTTGACCGAAGTGGTGCTCTCCCCTTCTTCGCCGCTAATTGGTACCACGGTCCGCAAAGCGAACTTCCGTCAGCTTTACAACGCCGCGGTTGTGGCCGTGCATCGCAATGGCCAGCGTTTGCCCAATAAGATCGGGAACATCGTGCTCGAAGTGGGGGACACGCTTCTCCTGCAAACCCGCAGCGACTTTATCGTCCAGCATCGCAACAATCGCGACTTCTATCTGGTGAGCAGTGTCGACGATGCCGAACCACGTCGTCACGATCGCGCGTTGCTCTCCGGCGGGCTGATGATCGTTCTGATCGCGTGGCTTTGCTTGACCAGTTTGTTCTCAGGCTTCGAGTTCGCCGGAGGCTTCGGCAGTCCGGCGATTGCCGCCATGACGATCGCGGCGCTGATGATCCTGACCCAGTGCTTGTCGGCGTCGGAAGCGCGAAGTGCCCTTGATATTCAAGTGATCGTGACCATCGCCGCCGCTCTTGGTTTGGGGAATGCTCTGTGGGAAAGTGGCGCGGCGCAGATGATCGCAGAAGCCCTGGTCTCTGCCGTCGGATCGAATCCGTGGGTACTGTTGATCGTGATTTATTTGATGACGGTGGTCTTTACCGAAACGATCACCAACACGGCGGTCGCCGCCCTGCTGCTCCCGATTGCCGTGGCCATAGGTCAGCAAGGCGATTTGAATCCTCGTCCTTTCATCATGGCGATCGCGATTGGGGCCTCGATGGCGTTCCTCACCCCGATCGGCTATCAGACCAACCTCATGGTGATGGGGCCTGGTGGTTACACGCCTCGAGACTATCTGAAGTCTGGTTTACCGCTGGCGGTGCTGATCGCGATCACCGCGATGACGCTGATCCCCCGCATCTGGTCGTTCTAAAACTTCGCCCCGGACGCCCACCTTCCTTTGGGCGGCCGCGGTTCGCTGGGACCGTAATCCGGAAATCCGCTCAGGCCGAG
Organism: Bremerella cremea; assembly: GCF_039541315.1. GTDB lineage: Bacteria > Planctomycetota > Planctomycetia > Pirellulales > Pirellulaceae > Bremerella > Bremerella cremea. The sequence goes on from NZ_BAABFZ010000005.1 coordinate 1,080,549, forward strand.
TAAATCTCGCTGATCACCTCCTACGGATTAACTCGTGGCGACGCCTGCCCTTCCCTCTGCGTAAGGGGGCGAGGCAGTCCATTAGTATGAGTAATCGATACTTTTATGGATTTTCCCTAGCTGATATCTCGAGTTGTTGTTACAAAAAAATGAGGAAGCGTAACCTCTCTGAGAATTCTTGTCCGCGGTCCGAACATCAGAGCTGCTTACTGATTCGCCCCATGAATCGCTCCCTACTCTTCATCATGCAGCCCTTGCGACCTCTATTCCAATTCATCCTCCGGAAGACGCTATGTATTCGAAGTCGAACCGCACCGGCTTTACGCTGGTGGAACTGCTTGTAGTTATTGCGATCATTGGTGTGTTGATCGCCCTGCTGTTACCGGCTGTGCAGCAAGCCCGGGAAGCGGCTCGCCGGATGTCGTGCTCGAACAATCAAAAGCAATTAGGCCTGGCACTGCACAATTATCACGACACCCACGGCACCTTCCCGCCGATGATCATCCTGCCCGATCCGGCCACCACACCCGCATGGGGCTGGAGTGCATTGGTTCTGCCAATGCTCGAGCAAGGCAACATCCACGAGTCGCTGCAGGTTGGGCGATTGTCGCTGACTGCTTCCGCCGCCACGACCGAAGGGCAGACGATTTTGAATCAAAGCCTCGATGCGTTTAAGTGTCCTTCGGATGCTCGATCGGTGGAAGCTTCGCCCCGTTCGGTCTCTGGTGTAGCCTTAGGCCTGTCGAGCTATCCTGGCGTCAACGGAATCGGCCCGCGCGCTTATTACCGCGATCAAGGCAACCAGGTCAACGCAGCCGGTATCTTCAACGAACGCAACAAAGGCTGTGGCTTCCGCGACATCACCGACGGCTCATCCAACACGATGATGATCGGGGAACGTCACTACAAACTTCCTTACAACACGAACGATACCTACACGCTGTGGGCCGGCACCACCAACGCCAGCATGCACGACAGCGGTTACTACGGTTCGATGGAAGTCGCCGGAACGACCGGCTATCCGATGAATGAAGTCGACGCCACCAACTGGCAGTTTCGACACTGGTTCAGCAGTCTTCACCCAGGCGGAGCGATGTTTGCTTTTGGCGATGGCAGCGTTCATTTCCTCAGTGAAACGATCGACCAGACCACCTACCGCAATTTGGCCAATCGTTACGACGGCCAGACGCTAGGCGAATACTAAACCCGACGAGCTATCAGGAGAATTGTTGATGAAAAGCGTTCGCATTCCCCTGCTCTTCAGCCTGGTAATTTTGTTGGGATGCTCGAGCGGAAAGCCGGACCTCGACTTTGGCGAGGTCCGCGGCACGGTGCTGTTGCAAGGCACACCGTTGCCCCACGCGACCGTCCGTTTTCAACCTTCCAGCGGCCGACCTTCGTACGGCAAGACGAACGAAGCAGGCGAGTTCACGCTGAAATTTATGGGGCGTGAATGGGGCGCGTTGGTGGGGGACCATCAGGTTGCGATCACCACTGAAGACCGCATTGAAGATCCCACCACCGGCGAGGCTCGCTGGCAGAAAGAAATCTTGCCAGCCAAATACAATACCGAGACCACGCTGACCGCTACGGTGGAACCTGGCGACAACGTGTTTCAGTTTGAACTGGAAGAGATGAAAAAAGGTGCCCGCCGTTAAGGAATCTGCAGGCTGCCATCTTCTTTGAACTCGAAAGCACCGTAGGCGACTTCCCACAGATAGCCGTCCAGGTCCGAAAAATAGCCGGAGTAACCACCCCAAAAGGTGTCTTGCCCCGGCTTTTCAATTTTCGCCCCAGCCTCTTCCGCAGCGGCCAAGACCTGATCGACCTCTTCCTTCGTGCGAACGTTATGAGCCAAAGTGATTCCGCCGAAACGAACCGGCGTACTTCCCTCGAACGACTCACCGACATCTTCGGCTAACTTGTCGAAGGGATACAAAGCCAAACAAGTTCCGTGGGTCTGGAAGAACACGACGCCCCGATCGCCGGTCCAGGTCGTCGGCAACCCGAGACCATCGCGATAAAACGCGAGCGAACGCGGCAAATCCTGCACACCCAACGTAATCAGACTGATTCGCGGTTCCATGATCCAAGGTTTCCTATCTGTCTAGATGCTTGCCATCGAGAAACGTGAAAAGACCACCCTAATGGCTCTATACGACGCAACGCAATCCGGGTTAACTTGGCCCGGCGGGTGGTCCGAAACTGGCCTTTTCTGAAGGTTCTGACATAGAATAGAGCTGCCGGCAACCATCGCGAGAAGCTCGTCCGAAAGAGAGTGCATGTTCGATTACCAGATTTCCGTAGAACGACCGATCTATCTGGTGCTGCTCGCTCTGTTACCGATCATGTGGTGGATCTCCTGGGATGGTCTCTCCCTGGGGAATCGCGTCCGCTGGACGATCTCGAACGCCCTGCGCAGTTTGCTGTGCCTTTTGATCATTGGCGCACTCGCCGAAGTCGAACTGGTTCAAACCAACGATCGTCTGACAGTCATCTACCTGGTCGATCGTTCGCTCAGCATTCCGCCCGATCGCTTGGAAGAAGTGGTCGATTACGTTCGCTCGACCGCCAACAACTTTCGCCAGCCGGTCCCAGACGATCGCGTCGGAGTGGTCAACTTCGGCGGCGACGCGGCAATTGAAATCCCACCCTGGTCGAGCGATCTCTTTCTGCGATCGCAGTCGGAATCGCGGATCGACCCTCAGCAGACGAATCTTGAGTCCGCCTTGAAGTTGGCGCAAGCCGCCTTTCCGATCGATGCCGCCAAACGCATCGTGATCGTGACCGACGGCAAGCAAACGATGGGAGACGCCTTGGCCGCCGCCCGATCGCTGAGCGAGGCCGGCATCGGGATCGATGTGGTTCCGGTCACCAAGCAGGCCCGGGCCGAGGTCTCGGTTGAAAAGATCACGACGCCGGCGACCAGCCGCGAAAAGTCTCCCTTTCAAGTTCAGGTAGTACTGAACAACGATCCCGGCAATCACTGGGACGCCGAGGCGAAAAAGAAGCCCGTCCCAGGGAAGCTTCGCGTGGTTCGCTCGGGCAATGGGAACGAGCAAGTCGTCGTCGAACAAGCGATCGAGTTGCCCCCTGGCATTCGCGTCTTCTCGTTCCAGGACCAACTTCCTGATGGTGGCTTCTACTCTTACCAGGCCGAGTTCACTCCGGATGCCGCCGGCCTGGATGGGTTTACGCAAAATAACCGAGCAACATCGTTCACCCACATCGAGTCGACCGGCCAGGTTCTGTTGATTGTCGATTCAACGCGTCCTGACGAGTTCGATGACTTCGCGAACATGCTGCGGGCCAACAACCTGAAGGTGACCATTCAGACCAGCGATCAGTTGTTCTCGAATCTGACCGACTTACAGCCTTACGATGTCGTGGTGCTCGGTAACGTCGCCCGTAGTAGTGGCGACTCGCAAGCGATCACCGCGTTCAGCGACGCTCAGATGCAGATCCTGGCGGATAACACTCGCAATTTGGGGGCCGGCCTGGTGATGCTGGGCGGCCCCGATAGCTTCGGCGCTGGCGGGTGGACCAACACGCCGATCGAAGAAGCGATGCCGCTCGACTTTCAGATCAAAGACGCCAAGGTTGTTCCGGTCGGCGCGTTGATGCTGGTGATGGACAAGTCAGGCTCGATGTCGGGCGAGAAACTGCACTGGTGCAAGGCAGCGGCCCGGGAAGCCCTGCGAGCACTCGGCCCGCGCGACTACATCGGCGTGACCAGTTTCGACTCGGTCACCAGCCGAACTGTTCCGCTGCAGGAAGCGAAGAACCGTCCTTTCGTCACGCAGCTTATCAGTCGCCTGACAGCCGATGGCGGCACGAACTTGTTTCCGGCGATGGAAGATGCATTCCGCCAGATGCAAAGCAACGAAGCCGCCGTCAAACATATGATCGTGCTGACCGACGGACAGACCCCTGCGGCAGACTTTGGCAACTTGACGCAACAGATCCGCAAGAGTGGCATCACCGTTTCCACCGTGGCGGTTGGTGCCGACGCCGACGTCGCCCTCCTCAACCGCGTCGCCGGCATCGGATCGGGCAAGTTCTATCGAGTAACCTCCCCCAAGGCGATTCCACGCATCTTCATGCAAGAGGCCCGTCGTGTGGCTCGGCCGCTCGTGTTCGAAAAGCCGGAAGGCATGGTGGCCGAAATCGTCGATCAGCATGAAATCCTGAAAGGCTTCGGTGGCAGCCTCCCAGCGTTCTCGGGCTACGTGATGACGACACCGAAAGACAGTCCGCTCGTTGATGTGCCGATCATCGCTCCTGAACCAGGCGGGCAAACCAACGCCCTTCTGGCAACATGGCAGTATGGTATTGGCCGATCGGTCTGCTGGACCTCCGACGTGGGGCAACGCTGGACAACCAATTGGACCGGCTGGGAAGGTCACGACAAACTGCTGCTGCAAATCATTCGCTGGAGCATGCGAAGCACGAGTCAGGCCAAGAACTATTTAGTCGCGACCGAGGTCAACGGTCAGCGGGTGAAGCTGATCTTGAACGCCCTGGACGACGACGGCAACTTCGTGAACTTCGCTTCGCCGCAGCTCAATGGCGTCGGCCCGAAGTCCGAGATGATCGCCGCTGGTTTCCAGCAAGTGGCACCAGGGCGATACGAAGCGGAATTTGAAGCCGAAAACGCGGGCCCGCACTTCCTGGCGGTTTCTCCCGAAGCAGGCAAGTCGCCGGTTCGCATCGGGATCAACGTGCAGAACGCTCAAGAGTTCCGCGACCGCAGCGACAACTTGCCAATGCTCAGCCGACTCGCCGCACTGACGCCGCCCGGTGGCAAGCCAGGCGAAGTCTTCAATCTGGATATGACGCCGGAGCAGTTGGCCAACATCGAGACGACCCCGTTCCGTCACGACCTTCCCAAAGCAAGCAGTCAAAGTCCTATCTGGTTTTTGATTCTGGTCACTTCGGCAGCGCTGTTTGTTGTCGACATTGCCAATCGCCGCGTGCTGTGGGGATTCGCCTGGGCGAACTCGTTGTGGGCGCGTCTGCTGCATCGACCACAACCAGAAGCCCCCGTCGTCGAGTCGCTGAATCGCTTGAAGGCGAAGAAAGAAAACCTCAGTCGCGAGTGGCTCAACACCTTCGAATCGCAAGTCGTCGACGAAACGCCAGCGGCTATGACCACCGAAGATGCACCGACCGATGTGGCAGCCTCGACCGCGGCCACATCGAAGCCAGAGTTGGGCACCGCAGATGAGAAGGGGTATCTCGATCGACTTTTAGACGCCAAACGTCAGACGCGTCGTAAGGACGAAAACGATTAAGCCGGTCCGCCCTGTCGGTTGCCACGACACGCCTGTCGTCCGGCGCGACATTCAGCCCAAGCCGCATCCAGATAACGTTCGCCTGGCTACGGTGTTAAACGTATGGTTGCGTAGCAACACCTAGCTGGCACGTCCTTTGCAAGCAAACTAAACGCGCATTTGCAGGCAACATCCGAGGAGAGATCGTCGTGAAATTCCCCCGTCGTACCTTGTTGATCACTTCCCCCATTTTGCTTCTGGTATTTACGACGTTGGCCACCGCGGCCGACAGTCCGATTTCGAGCGATGCCCAAAAGAAGCTGGACGAGATCGTCACCAAGGGCATTCAATATCTCGAAAAGAACGGTCAGGCTGCCGATGGCACCTTCACCATTAAAGCCGGGCCTGGGCTAACCGCCCTGGCGATCACCGGTGCCCTGCGAAACGGCAAGACGGTCGACGATCCGGTCGTGGCCAAAGGCTTGAAGGCCCTCGAAGGCTTCGTAAAGCCTGATGGTGGTATCTATGGCAATGGTCGCCTCCGCAACTACGAAACCTGCGTCGCGATGCTTTGCTTCAAAGAAGCCAATAAAGATGGTCGCTACAACGAAACCTTGAAGAAGGCTCGAGCCTTTGTCACCGGTCTGCAGTATGGCGACGGCGAAATACCCAAGGATGACGTTTGGTTCGGCGGCGTAGGCTACGGTGGTGCTGGTCGCCCTGACCTATCGAACACCGGCTTCCTGATCGAAGCCTTGATCGACACCGGTAGCGAAGCGGACGACGAAGCGATTCAACGTGCGCTCGTGTTTGTTTCCCGCTGCCAGAACCTGGAAAGCAAGTTCAACACGACCGAATTCGCCGGCAAAGTGAACGATGGCGGTTTCATCTACGAGATCCCCCGCGAAAAAATCGATCCTTCGACTTCGCCAGAACGTTACACCGAAAATGGCGGCATCCGTAGCTACGGTTCGATGACCTACGCCGGTCTGAAGAGCATGATCTACGCAGGTCTGACCAAGGACGACCCTCGCGTCAAAGCAGCGTCGGAATGGGCCAGCAAGAACTACAGCGTTCAAGAAAACCCAGGCATGGGTAGCGCTGGCTTGTTCTACTACTATCACACCTTCGCCGCTGGGCTCGGTACCGCTGGTATCGCCGAAGTGACCGATGCCGAAGGCAACAAGCACAACTGGCGCGAAGACCTGATCTTCGAGCTGGCCAAGCGTCAAAATGAAGATGGTTCGTGGGCCAACGAAAACCGTCGTTGGTTTGAAGACGATAAAAACCTCGCAACCGCCTTCGCCTTGATGGCGTTGTCGTACTGCGATGCCGACGTCGCCGCCGCTCCCGCTGCCGACGCGAAGTAAGTCAAATCTCCGTGCGGCCGACGGGACTCGCTCCGGTCGGCCTGGCGGATTTGGATTTCTGGAATGCACTCCCCCAACCCATCGCCGCCGATTTCCGCTGAAGAAGATCGGCATGCGGCTCAGCGAACCTGGCTGAGTCTTCTGCATGTGGGGCGACATCCTTTAGTGATCTGGCTGCTGAACGCCGCCGTGCTGATCTCGCTGGCCGGATGGATCATCTACGATGCTCGTGTCACCGCGACCTGGAATCAGTTGGAATTCGACCTTGGTCTGACGTCCGACGTCGCCGCCCAGGACGATACGGCCAATTGGCTGCTCGTCCGCAGCAAAGTGGTTGTGCTGGCCACGATCGTCACGCTATCGATCATCAGCTTCGTGGTGATGGCGCTGGGCATGGTTGCCGGAAGCCGCGGCTACCGAACCTTGGCCTCGATGATGGTCGTTTTGTCGCTTACTTGCTGCTGGCTGGCTTTAGTCAGCAACTGGGAAGAGATGGTTTGGACTGGCCGCCGTCTGCGGATCGATACCCATATCGCGGCGTTCGAGCCGATTGTCGAATCGCTGCGGCAAGATTGGCCCAGTCAGGATGGCGACAGGGAAGAGCTAGGGCCGTTTATGGCGTACCCAGCCGATAAGCCGATGACGCTTCTGCTGCTGACCACGCCTCCGATCGCGGACGATGGCCCGACTTTCAGCAGTGTCGAAAAGAGCCCCAGCGGAGCCATTCGTTTTCAGCTTTCCGGCAACGAGCGTGGTGTTTGGCTCGAATGGCACCCGACCGACGATGTCCCTGCGTCGTTCATTGGCGGTTTGCAGGAACCGCACCATCTTCAACGGGCAATTTCGCTCGGCGATGGCTGGTATCTGGCTCGGTACCAGCAAGCCGCCGTTTCCTCCTAATCAACTCAGCGGCGGGGATGCGCCGTAAATACGAGGATTGCGGAGGTTATTCTTGCATGGCTCCTGGCAACTCGTTACCATGCAATCCTGAAAATTTTTTTCTCCGCATTTTTTTCTTTCCCGTTTCTCATCCGCAGTGATCGGTAGATCCTCTCTTCCTTTGATCCCCTCATCTTTTCTGCCGTTGCAAGGAGTCATGCCATGGTTCGGCGAGGTTTCACGTTGGTTGAGTTGCTTGTGGTGATCGCCATTATTGGCGTCTTGATTGCCTTGCTTTTGCCCGCCGTGCAACAGGCCCGTGAGTCGGCCCGACGCATGACCTGCACCAATAATTTGAAGCAGTGGGGCATCGCCATGCACAACTATCACGACACGATCAATGTACTGCCGTTTGGTGCGACCAACGACAGTAACGGCAAACGACATACGTGGGTTGTTAGTCTGTGGCCCTACATCGAACAAAACAATCTGGCGGAAGCTTACAACTACAACGAGCCGTTCTATAACTCTCCGAACATCATCCAAAACACGTTCGACGGCGTCACCGCCAAGCCGGTCGACATGTACTATTGCCCCAGCATGAATGGCGGTCGGATGAACACTTCCGACGCCTACTGGCGCTGCCGCGTTCATTACGCCGTGAACTATGGGAACGTCACCATTCCGCATGGCAGCCCGACCGGGATCGAAGGTCTGAAGGCGCCGTTCGGGTTCGATGGCGCCAGTGGTGCCTTAGGAGAAAAGCCTCGCACAAGTGACTTCTCCGGTTTCACCGATGGTCTTAGCAACACGATGCTGATGGCCGAACTGCGTGCCCACCCTGAAGATTCCGCCGCCGACCACCGGGGCGACTCGATCAACGACGACGCCGCAGGGGGTGGTTTCATGACCGTGCTGACGCCGAACTCTTCGGCAGCCGATGGCGTGTCGTCGTCTTGGTGTCTCGACAAGCCAGAGATCGGCCTGCCTTGTATCGGCGGTAACGAGCATCACGCGGCACGCAGCCTGCATCCTGGTGGTGTGCAAACGTTGATGGCGGATGGTTCGGTTCACTTCATTGCCGAAACGATCGCCCTCGACGTCTGGCGAGCTGCCGGATCGATGAACGGGAAAGAAACCTTGCCGCTGCCGTAATGACCAGCTGGTTTTCTCGTCGCATTTCTCCATCCATGTAGAACGCGCGGTTTCGCTTAAATGCAGGTAGAACCATGAAGACTCAACACCATCTGGCACTCTCGCTGGGCCTTGCTTTCGCCTTGCTGGCCACCGTTGGCTGTGGCGGCGGGCGGACCGATCTGATTCCGGTCCAAGGCAAAGTCATACTCGACAATCAGCCTCTTGCTAAGGGAAAGATCACCCTCGAAGCCACCGATGGTCGCGGCGGGGTGGAAGGGGGCGACATTATCAACGGCGAATATTCGCTGAAGACCACCGCCGGCAGCAAAGCGGTGAAGATCCACGCTGAAAAGGTCGTCGGTCAGAAAAAGACCTACAACACCGAAGACAGTGCGGTCGAAGATGTCGCCGTCGAAGCGATTCCACCTCGTTACAACCGCAACACCGAACTAGCGATCGAGGTTAGCACGACTGCGACCGAGCACAGCTTCGAGCTGACTTCCAAGAAGTAGCTTAGCCTGACTCGGGGAACATGCTGCGAACGGTCTCGATGAACAACGACTCGATGGAAGTGTCGCTCTGGATCGACTCTTCCAGGCGGGGATGGACGAAGATCCGCACCTTCTTCACGAAGTCGTCAAACTGCCGCTTGGCCAGCGTTTCGACCATCGGCGAAACGTCGCCCAGGCTTCGATACTTGCCTGACTTCTGGTCGAGGACGTCGATGTTGAATTGCACTTCTAACTTGACCGGCGGTGCGTCGATCAAGATCTCGTGCGGAGCAACGCGCCGCGAAAGATGCCGCGACAAAGCCGTCGCGAACTGATCGCTCAACTGCACCAGCCAGTCGTACGGCTGGTGGGCGATCTGATGAAACAGTTCTGGATGGTCGAACTGCGAGTACTCGAAGAACCGCTTATAAAGCCGCCGCATCGGTCCGAACAAACCATCCATCAAATCGCGGGCCGGCCCGTTGCCAGCCGCTTCCAGCATGGCCTCGATCATCGGGCGTTCGGTCAAACGAAACAGCGAGTCGAGTTCCAATTGAGGCCGCAGCATGAAGAACGCTCGCTGCAGCATCGCGGTCGCACTGCGCACGGCATGATGCCAATAGACTTCGCTGAACATCACATAGCGGGCAAACACCATCATCTCGGCGGCGGTGTGCCCCTTGCCGGTCAGCGCGAGCTTGTCGCCTGCCTCGCTGACGCACAAGCTGGCAATCAAACGCTGCTGGTCGAAGTTACGACCGTAAGGCACGCCGGCGTGCAGACTATCGCGTTGCAGGTAATCGAGCTTGTCGACGTCGATCGGCCCCGAGATGACGCTTTGCATCAGCTTCATTTTGCTGGTGCGTCCTTTCTCGGATAAGAAGCTGACCACGTCTCGCGGGTTGATTCCCCAGTCGTCGCGTAGGCAATCGGCGATTTCCCCTTCCAGCAGAAAGCTGTTGGCGAATAGTTCGTGCTGCGGAACGCCAGCCAGACGCATGTCTTCGATTGGATGGCAGAATGGCCAATGCCCCAGGTCGTGCAGCAACGCCGCCACGATCATCAGCTCGGCATCTTTCACCTCGATCACTTCGGTGAATGCCGGGACGTGGGCCAGACGCTGCAAATAAAGCAGCATCGTCCGGTAAACTCCCAGGCTGTGCTCGAACCGACTGTGATGGGCAGCCGGGAAAACGAGCGACACCAAACCCAACTGGCTGATATGCACCAGGCGGCGAAATTCGGCCGTATCGACCAAGTGGCGAACCCGCGGCGTCAGCGGGACGTCCTGATCGGGAGGGATACGAATCACGTCGGAACGTGATAGAAGGCCGACCACTTCGGGGATTTCAAGGAGTTCACTCATGAGCGCCGGTATACCCGAACCAGAGACCGGAGAAAAGGCGGTCCGGAGAATCGTTACGTTTTGCCAGATTAGATACCCTGCCCGATCGAATTCAGACCGGGTCTGAGCCCAATCTAGGCACTACGCCTTCGGCGGTCTAAAATACTCGATTTCCCCTTCACTTTTTGACGCTGTCCTACCATCTGCGAGGAACAGAACCTTGTATCGCACACACACTTGCGGCGAATTACGCAAATCCGACGTCGGCCAAACAGTCACCCTGGCTGGGTGGGTCGATACCTACCGCGACCATGGCGGCGGGTTGTTCGTCGATCTTCGCGACCGCTACGGCAAGACGCAGTTGGTGTTCAGCAGCGACAGTGGGGCCGAAACGCAGACGCTGTCTCGCTCGCTCCGCAACGAAGACGTGATCCAGGTCATCGGCAAGATCGAACCACGTCCCGATGGCACGGTGAACCCGAAGCTATCGACCGGCGAGATCGAACTGAAGGTCGAAAAGCTGACCATCTTGAACAAGTGCAAGACGCCACCGTTCTTCCCCAGTCAGCTCGACATGCCCGGCGAAGACCTTCGCTTGAAGCATCGCTATCTCGACCTGCGTCGTCAGCAAATGCAGCAAACGCTCTTGCTGCGTAGCAAGATCATCAAGCTGATGCGGGACTACTTCGAAGAACACAAGTTCATCGATGTCGAAACGCCGATCCTCGGCCGCAGCACGCCGGAAGGTGCACGCGATTACCTGGTGCCAAGCCGTGTGCACCATGGCGAGTTCTACGCATTGCCTCAGTCGCCACAGCTTTACAAGCAGATCCTGATGATGGCTGGTTACGACCGCTATGTTCAGGTCGCCCGCTGTTTCCGCGACGAAGACCTGCGAGCCGACCGCCAGCCCGAGTTCACGCAGCTCGACTTGGAAATGGCGTTCTGCGAAATGGACGACGTCATCGGTATCATCGATGGCCTGGTCGAGAAGGTCGCCAAGGAAGTTCTGGACATCGAAGTCAGCGGTCCGCTGCCACGCATGACCTATGACGAAGCCATGGAACGCTTCGGTCACGACGCCCCCGACCTGCGATTCGGTCTGGAAATCGTCGATGCGACCGACCTGGCTGCCGAAGCCGAGTTCCGCGTCTTCAAGGCGGTGGCTGACGCTGGCAATCGTGTCCGTGGTATTTGTGCCAAGGGTGCTGCCGACCAGTACTCGCGTCGCTTGATCGACGACATGACCTCGATGGTTCAAGACGACTTCGGCGCCAAGGGGCTTGCCTGGTTTAAGGTCGAAGCGGACGGCACGTTGGCCTCGCCGATCGCCAAGAACTTCACGCCAGAACTGCTGGCAAAGTTCAAGGAACGTTTCTCGGCCGAGCCGGGCGACTTGATCCTGATCGTGGCCGACAAGTTCGAGGTGACCTGCAAGGCTTTGTACGGTCTGCGCAAGAAGCTGGGTGCTGAACTGAAGTTGTACGATCCGGAAGCGATGCACTTCAGCTGGATCGTCGAGTTCCCGATGTTTGACTACGACGAAGAGGAAGGTCGCTGGGTTGCCATGCACCATCCTTTCACCGCTCCACGCCCGCAAGACCTCGAACTGCTCGACAGCGATCCGGGCAAGTGCCGTGCCCTGGCCTACGACCTGGTGATCAACGGCAGCGAAGCAGGTGGTGGAACGATTCGTATCCACGACAACGTCACCCAGCAAAAGGTGTTCGGCCTGCTGGGGATGAGCGAAGAAGACGCCAAAGAACGTTTCGGCTTCCTGCTGGAAGCGCTTCAGTTTGGTGCTCCTCCGCACGGCGGTATCGCTTTGGGTATCGACCGCTGGGTGATGCTGTTTGGTCACCTGGACAACATTCGCGACTGCATCGCGTTCCCCAAGACGCAGCGTGCTGCCGACTTGATGACCGACGCTCCGAGCACGGTCGATCGCAAGCAGTTAGAAGATCTGGCGATCCGGGTCTTGCGGCTCGACGAACTGAAGAAGTAGTCGCGACGCCGGCTAATCTTCCAGCTCGAAAGTAAACACGTTCTCACCGCCGTCGACCACTTCGGCGGTGAGTTCGCTGGTTTCCGCCTTGCTGTATTTCTTCGGCAGCAAGTGCGTTGGGCCTTGGCTCAACGAACGATTCATCGCGTTGACTCTCCGCGAGTATTCTTCCGGGCTGACCGTCTCCGGATCTGGTACGGACATCACTTCCAGTTTGCGAATCGCAACGCTGTAGGTCCCAGGGATCACGCCATCGCCTGGCTGATAGGTCCAAAGCTGGATTTCGCCGTTCTTATCGGTGTTGCCGACCGCCCCGCGAATCTCGGCATCGCCAAAGATCACGGTGGCCCGTTCGACGGGCTGACCTTGGTATTTCACGATGACCTTGGTCGGGACTCGCTTGGGCAGGTTCGGATCGTCCGAAGATGCGCAGCCGCTGGCTATGGTCGCCAGCAGCATCGCCAGCGGAATCATTCGATACATGATAAGGACTTCTTGTCGGTGGGAAGTTTAAGGAAGGGTTGCCGTTTCGCCGCCGTTGATCGAACCAAGAGCACCCCAAACTCCGTAAGGGCTGCGTCCGGTGGCGACTTCCGTTGAAGTGGGATCGCCGGCGTCGATCGTTTCTGCGATGAACTGCGTCGAACCATCGGCTCGACCGCAAACCACGCCGCCGGGATGAAAACTGCTGGGGGTCCAGATGCCCCAGCTACCGTCGGTATCGGCGACCGAACAGCGAGGTGAATTCGGTGGAAGCACAGTACTGAATCCCGTGAAGAAGACACGACCCTCAGCCCAGCGACTGCCTGGGGCTCGATGGACATACGATTCGGCCGTGACCGAAACCGCCGCGTCGATCTGACCATTCACGCCTCGAGCCGCCCAGCAGTCAGCCGGGCTCGAAGGACTGGCGTTGATGCCCGGCGTCACGGCGACGTTCCCTTTCATCGTTCGCGTTACCGAGTTCGGCCCGACCACCACTTCGCTTAAGGCGAGCGTGTTGCTCGCCCCATCCACCAGATCACGGAACGCCATGTTCACCTCGGGAGCAAACATCCCCCGCTTCGACGAGGTGGTCGTGTGGTTGTTGCGGATACTGTCGCCAACGCAGAAGTGATAGCTCCGCGGTTTCCGCCCATTTACGCCGGCTCGCGATTCGAGGTATGGATCGGACGGGCAAAACAGCTCGGAGATCGACGTGTTCTGCTCGGCCGGATTCCAGTCAGCGGTCCCGAATGGTGTGCTCGCCGATTTGGCTCGATCGTAAACGGCATTTTGCTCGATGTAGGGAAGGAGCGCGACAAAGCCACTGGGACGACTCGGCAGAACTTGCATCTGCTGTGCCGGGAAGGCTCCGAAACTGTCGTGATAGTTATGCATCGCCAGCCCGACCTGCTTCATGCGATTGGAGCATTGCATCCGTCGAGCCGACTCGCGAGCCTGCTGCACGGCCGGCAACAGCAAGGCAATCAAGACGCCAATGATGGCAATGACGACCAGCAACTCGACCAGCGTAAATGCCGGCCGGCGCATGCTACGGCGGGAAGGTCCAGACATAATCGCACTCTCGTATTCCAGGATGAGACGGATGGAAAAGCGGCGAGATCGAAGGGAGCAGGATGAGGGTGAATAGCGAGCTTCGCAGGTCGACAAAGCATTTATTGTTTATTCGTGTGTATTTCATTTGACACCGAGGGTCAAGAAATTTGCCGGCGGAAAACCAAGATCAAACCCGCACAACAACCATGGCAAATCCTCGGTAAAACCAGTGTTTTTGAACTTAGGTGTTAGCTCGGTTGCCTCGCTTGCGTCGCCTTCATATCACCTAGACTTGAGTGCCGCAGGAGTGCGTACCGGCATCTCGTGGGATATTGATTCTCGTTAATTGTTGTGCGAACAATTAACTACGCACCGCAGGGATTCGCGGTCTCGATTTTCAAACCCTTAGACCTGGAGAATTCAGCTATGCGTGCGATCGCTACCTCGCTGGCCATGTTACTGTTCACGGTATCCCTGGCTCAGGCCGAAGTGAAAACGAAGACCATCGAATACCGCGTTGGCGACAAGACCTTCGATGGCTACCTCGCCTACGACGACTCCGTGGAGGGTCCACGACCGGGCATCGTGGTCTTTCATGAATGGTGGGGCCTAAACGAATACGCTAAAGAGCGAACCCGGATGCTGGCCGAACAGGGCTACGTCGCGTTTGCCGCCGACATGTATGGCGACGGGCAGTTCGTCGAACATCCGAAAGACGCTGGTGCGATGGCCGGTAAGGTGCGTACCAACGTCGACGAGTGGCAAAAGCGTGCCGTCGTCGCGCTCGACATTCTAAAGGCTCAGCCGCAATGCGATCCGAAGAAGCTGGCAGCCATTGGCTACTGCTTCGGTGGCTCAACCGCCCTGCAACTTGGTTACACCGGTGCCGATCTCGATGCGATCGCCACTTTCCATGCCGCCTTGCCGACGCCAACGGAAGAACAAGCTAAAGCGATCAAGGCGGAGGTGCTGGTCTGCAACGGAGCCGACGACAGCTTCATCTCGCAGGAATCGATCGAAGCCTTTCAAGAGAAGCTGAAGGATGCGAACGTCTCGCTGAACTTCGTCAACTTCCCAGGTGCTGTGCATAGCTTCACCGTCGAAGACGCCGGCAAGCACAACAACCCAGGCATGCAGTACAACAAGGCCGCTGATGAGAAGTCTTGGGACCTGCTGATGGCGTTGCTCAAGAAAGACTTGGGGGAAAATAAATAGGCACCCAAATAATTGCGAAGCGATTTTCGCTTGCTAAATCGCATCAGGGGGAGAGAGATTGCTCAACTGAAGTCTCTTTCCCCTTTCTGTTTTCTTGCATATGAAAACCAGCAACGGCAAATTTGCCTCCGAAATAGCCCAACAAGAGCAACCACAGGGTGTGCCCAGCCATATGAAACGTTTGCCAATCCGGATAAGCCACACGTGTTACTAGGGTACTACTAAATAAACTGGCTTGTGAGCCGAGCATTCCCAATTTATTACCATGGCGATCGAAAACTTGGCCAACCCGATCAACGGTAGGCCCAGATGCAGGGTCCACCAGTTTTCCCTCGACGAAATACTCGTACCGGACGATTCCTTCGTAGACTTTGTCCCAAACCAACTGCGAAGGGAGTCGAGGTCCAATGTCCATCTGACTGGCCAGCGAAGAAAAGAGCAAGGTCGTTGCCACGTAGCCATACGCGAAAACCAAAAACCCAATCAGGAAAGCTTTTCTTTCACCATCGACAATCCAGACCAGCGCTGTCATACCCATCAAAGAAACCCAAACACATGTCAGCAGAATTTGATCCCCTGGCGAGGGGGACCAAATCGAGCCCAGGGCGACAAATCCCACGGAAACAACCACGAGAAATTCTACCAACGAGAATTGAACGATTGCCTTCGATCGACTCATGAACGTCTTACCTCTCGAAGTTCTCATGGCGTTGAAAACGGTTTTGGACATCCATTTTAGAACGACCAACCATTCAGGCGAGTGTTTCGGCATTCATGGTGTCTGACCAGAAGCCAATTCACGATAGATTTTGAGCCATTTCGCGACGATCGCTCCTGAGATCTCGCCCGACGATTGATTTTCTTCGATCGTCTTTCCCCAATAGAAACTGGTCAGGCCATCGCTTACGGGCCTGGCCTTGTCGATGAAGTCTTTCGCTTCTTCCAGCGAGCACTTCAAGGGAAAGAACTCTTCGATCACCAGCGGTTTACCAATGTCGTAAACCTTCAAGGCGGTGATCGCTTTGTCGACTTCGCCCGCAACGGGATAGAAGTGAACGCTGGCGAAGTCGAGGTGCTTCGAGACCGGCTCGCTATAGAACAGCGGCTTCGCGTTGGGCCAAACATGGGCCCACGGAATTACGCCGACCGTGATCAGCGTTTGGGAATCTTCCGAACGGATGGCTTCGGTCAGCTTCTGCCCCCACGCGGCGGCGATTTCCTGATTGCTTCGTCCTTTGAGATCGCCGGCCCGGG
Organism: Bremerella cremea; assembly: GCF_039541315.1. GTDB lineage: Bacteria > Planctomycetota > Planctomycetia > Pirellulales > Pirellulaceae > Bremerella > Bremerella cremea. Next base: position 1,097,057 of record NZ_BAABFZ010000005.1, read on the forward strand.
CAATTCGCTGGACGAAATACTTGCCTCCCAACGAATCCCCTACCAGCCACTCATCGCTGGGGCCACCACCACTGACAACCGGTTCGTTCATCAAGTCGTAGCAGAAAACGGCCAGCTGATCGCGACATGCATGAGCGATTGCTTTCCAGAAGTTGGCTTGCACCTGCCAACGCTGCTCTAGCGGTAGTTCGTCGTACCAGGCCGGAATGTCCGCTTTGTGGTAACACCCGAGGCCCGTGAGATTCAGATACAGCCCACTCCTTTCGGCCAGCTTGACCAACTGAACCAGCTTAAGAAGATTCGCTTCGTTCGGCTGGTCAGCCGTGGACATGAACTTGCCCAACTGCAGATGCACCCGGACGACGTTGGCGCCGAGCGATTTAATTTCGGCGAAGTCTTCCTCCACGGTCGACCACTCGGCATCCCAGTAGTCTTCGATCAATCGGCTGTCACCATCGTGATCGTAGTTGACGCCCCAGACGAAGAAGTCCTGATCGGTTCCGGCAAGTACGAAGTCTTGGCCATTCTCGGCAATCTGCACCCTTCGCAACGTTTGACCGTGGGCAATGGCGATAAGCCCCAGATGGCATGTCAGCATCAAGGCAATTAGGTGAAGACGCATGACGATCACTCCACAAAAAAAATGGCGGCTCGTTTCCAAGCCGCCATTTTAAGGTTTTCCCGAGGGGGTCGCGAATCGTTACCGGGAGGCAACGTAGATTCGCACGCTTCGTTCTGGCATGACAAACTTGCCCGAAGCTGGTGGGCGTGGCCCGTTGAGGTCTGGGTAAACGTCGCTTGGCGAAGTTGCTGCCGTGTCGACAAACATTCGCCAACTCGTTCCCTTGGCAACCGGCGGCAGAATGAACTGCTGCGGCGAAGCACTACCGTTCATCAGCAACAGGACGTCGCGACCGAATTGCTCTGGGTCGGTATCCTTGTTAGGTGCTGCGAACAAACAGGTCAGCATCGAGTCGCCACTGTCCCAATCGACGGCCGTGCCGAGATTGTTGTACCAGTTCACGTCGAACAGACCACGTCGACCGGTGGGGAAACCACCGAGGAAGTGCTTCTGGCGGACGGTTGGCTGGTCGCGACGGAAGGCGATCAAGGCTCGGACGAAGCGACGCATTTCGTCGTTCTTCTTCACCAGCTTCCAGTCGAGCCACGAAATTTCGTTGTCCTGGCAGTAGGCATTGTTATTGCCGTGCTGCGTACGACGAACTTCGTCACCCATCAGGATCATCGGAACGCCCTGCGACATCAGCAACGTGCAGAACATGTTCTTGATCTGCTGGTTGCGGATCTTTTCCGTACTGGCCCGCTTGGTTGGACCTTCCACACCGTAGTTGTAACTCAGGTTGTGGTTGTCACCGTCGCGGTTCCCTTCGCCGTTGGCCTCGTTGTGCTTGTGGTTGTACGAGACCAGGTCGTTCATCGGGAAGCCGTCGTGCGACGTGATGAAGTTAATGCTGTGGTACGGCTGACGACCACCGGCCTGGTAAAGGTCGCTCGATCCGGCCAAGCGAGTTGCCAGGGCACCCAGCTTGAATGGCTCACCCTTCCAGAAGCTACGGATGTCGTCGCGGTACCGGCCGTTCCATTCTGCCCAACGCAAGTTGGCGAACGATCCGACCTGGTAAGCACCGGCGGCGTCCCAAGCTTCGGCGATGATCTTCGTATCGGCCAGCATCGGATCTTCAGCAATCGCTTCGACCAGCGGCGGATTGGCCACCAGGTTGCCGTTGCGATCGCGGCTCAAGATCGATGCCAGGTCGAAGCGGAAACCGTCGACGTGGTAGTTATGCACCCAATGACGCAGGCTGTTAAAGATCATCTCGCGAACGATTGGGTGGTTACCGTTGACCGTATTACCGCAACCGGAGTAGTTCTTATACTCGCGGCCGCCGTTGGCCAACATGTAATAGACCTGGTTCTCGAGCCCCTTGAAGCTGAGGATCGGTCCCTTCTCGTTCCCTTCACAGGTGTGGTTGTAAACCACGTCGAGAATCACTTCGATGCCGGCCTGGTGCAAGGCCTTGACCATCTCTTTAAATTCGCGGACCTGACCACCAGGCGTTTTGCTGGCGGCGTATCCACGGTGCGGCGCGAAGAAGGCCATGGAGTCGTAACCCCAATAGTTGCCTCGCGTCGGCGTTTTGCCCGTGACCATGTCCATGATCGGGAACTCGTGGATCGGCATCAGCTCGACCGCGGTCACCCCGAGGGACTTCAGGTACGGAATTTTTTCAATCACCCCCAGGTAGGTTCCTGGGTTCTTCACGTCGCTCGACTCGTGTGCCGTGAAACCTTTCACGTGCATTTCGTAGATGATCGACTCACTGAGGTCCCGCTTGAGATGGCGGTCCCCTTCCCAGTTGAAGCTTTCATCCACGACAACGCACTTGGGCGGACGGATGATACCGTCGTCCGATGGTTGGAACGTCCCGGCCAAAGCTTTGGCGTAAGGATCGATCAACCGTGCGCGACCGTCGAACAGCATACCTTCGTCAGGGTTGTACGGTCCTTCGGCTTGGAAGTGGTAAAGCTGTCCAGCCGAGAGGCCTGGAATAAAAATACTCCAGATGTCTCCCCAACGATCGGTCTCGCGATCGAAGTCGATGATTTCGCTTGGCTCGCGATCGTCGACGTTTTTATAAAGTAGGAGTCGCATCGCCGTGGCGGAACGGCTGAATACAACAAACCGAACGCCGCGTTCGTGCAAGATTGCTCCATAAGGAAGCACGTGACTAAATTGCAGCTCCGGATGCGGATGAACCATAAGCATAGGCGACTATCCCGATCTAACCTCCAAAGGTCTCGATGAATGCGTGTGCTAGAACACTACCACCCATTTCGCAGAAGACCGGGTAAGACTCCCCTCCTAAATCCAAATTTTTGACTTCAATACGCGTGATGCATCATCTGGCGAAATAATAGCTTAGGGCTAAGGGGTAGGTCCTGCGGAGAGTTTGCCGGTTCAACCGAATGAACCCGGGATGTTCCTGCCTGAGGGACCAATCCTCGTGCCCTCACCAGGGAATGCCCTGGGTCGCCCGAGTCTGTTGCAATCGTCGGACCATTGGGGGAGTCTGCAATGCGCCGCCTAGGAGCAAATTTCCCATTTCGCCGATTTTGCCGTTTCATTTTAATCATTCCGACCCCAGTAATAGAACCTGGGCCCCCAAATACGTGCTATGCCGATCGGCAGTGGTGCCTATTCCGTTGGCGAGCCCTCCCCCCGAAAGAATTTCCGCAATTTTCACGAAGTTGTCCTCCGTCAGCCATTCTGCGGTGCGTTGACAATATCGGCGGTGGGTTCGAAAATCGGGCTCTCTGGTCGCACACCCTTGCCCCCATAGAAATAACTAATGGCAAAAGCCACCTATAAAGATGCCGGCGTCGATTTAGACGTATACGCAGAATCGATGTCCCGACTGCCGCGATTGGTCAAACGAACCTTCTCGCCTCGGGTTATGCAGTTGGATGGCGGCTTTGCCGGGTTGTTCAAGCTCGACTTCGACAACGCCCTGTTCGCCCGCAAGTACGAAGATCCCGTTCTGATCTCTTGCACCGACGGTGTCGGCACCAAGATCAAGCTGGCGATCGATAGCGGCAAGCACGACACCGTGGGGATCGATCTGGTCGCCATGTGCGTCAACGATGCCATCTGCTGCGGGGCCGAACCCCTCTTCTTTCTGGATTACGTTGCCATGGGCAAAGACGATCCAGAACTGCTTGAACAATTGGTCACCGGGATCACCAACGGCTGTGTCGACAGCGACTGTGCGCTGATCGGTGGCGAAACGGCCATCATGCCCGACTTGTACAAAGTGGGGGACTATGACATGGCTGGCTTCTGCGTCGGGGTTGCTGATCGCAAGCACCTGATCGACGGCAAAGCGATTGCCGATGGCGACGTGGTGCTGGGTATCTCGTCCAGCGGCGTCCATTCCAATGGTTTCAGTCTGGTCCGGAAAGTGGTCTTCGACATCGCCGGCCTCCAGTTGGATGATCATATCGAAGCCCTTGGCGGGACCGTCGGCGAAACCTTGCTGACGCCAACCAAGATCTACGTTCGTCCCGTTCGCCAGGTCTTGGCGCACTATAAGATCAAGAACGTCGTGCATGGCATCGCCCACATTACCGGCGGTGGCCTGCAAGAGAACCTCGAGCGTATTCTGCCGAAGAACGTCGACGTCGAGATCAAAAAGGGAAGCTGGCCCCAACTACCGGTCTTCCCATGGCTGCAAGAACTAGGCGAAATCGAAGACGCCGAAATGGGACGCGTCTTCAACATGGGTATCGGCCTGGTGGTGATCGTCAGCAGCTACTATGCGGCCAGCGTTCAGAAGATGTTGGACGAAGGTGGCTGCGATGTCTTCGAGATCGGCAAAGTCACCTCAGGCAGTGGCAAGGTCGAGCTCATTTAGCCCGGCCCCCAAGTCCCAAAGTCTTGGCTGGCCAGCCAACATGGTGGCCAGCACGTCGGGGCAATCGCTTCCTACGGCAAACGCAGCAACGCGAGCCTGATAACCAGGCTCGATCGTGCCGTAGCTTTCTTCCAGCCCTAATGCATACGCGGCATCCCGCGTAACCATCGTCAAAAGCTGCTCGGCCGGAATATCGGGAAACGCGTGATGGACGTGCTGCACTTCTGCCCAAAGATTCAAGTCAGGACTCGACGCCCGCGAATCGGTCCCCAGCACAACGCGAATCCCCTGCCCTAGCATCTCTTCGATCGGATGCGTCGGATGATGGAAATAGGCATGCGTTCGCGGGCAATAGCAGACGGTCAGTTTATCTGGGAATTGCTGTAAGACCTCGGAACTCGCTTCCGCCAGATAATTGCCATGCACGACCAAAGCCCGATAGGCCGACGTCAGATGCTGGATGTATTCCGAGACCTTCCGACCGCCTGGGAAGTCTTCCGCTTGGAACAGTCCCATGTTCTCGAGCATCACTCGAAACGGCCCGGTCCCTTTTTCTAATAGCTCTAGCTCCTCGAGCGACTCGCCCAGGTGCATCGCCAGCGGCAACTGATGTTTCTGTGAAAGCTGCGCGGACTGATCGACAATTTCCATCTGCACCGTGTACGGAGCATGGGGACTGATCCCTGGCGTCACCAACTTGCTGGACCAAGGGTACCCTGCATGGGTTTCGGCCTGGACGATCCTTTCAGCCGCCCTTTCTGGATCAAGCCCGAGAACTTCCAGCATCGAGACTACGTGAACCTGGGAGCGGTCGTACGATGCTTCCAACAGCGGAAGCGTGGCGATCTCGCCCACGACACCCACGCCGAAGCTTGCCGATTGCTGTAAGCCGTTGCGAATTGCATGAGCCCGTTCGACCGCCAGGTCTTCGCCAAAACCCTGGCGATAACGAACCACTTCCGTAATCCACTGCGGAAAGGGCATCGCTTCCGTGCCGAGGGGAGCCTCGAGATTGCTGAACTCGAGATGCGTGTGGGCATTCACCAGCGCCGGCATGATCGCCCACGAGCGCAGGTCGACCGCATCGGGCCAGACTCCGTTTTCTTCGATCGCGACGATCCTGCCATCTTCGACGGAAACCGTGGCGTCTTGAATGGGCGTTCCACTGATGGTGAATAGCCAGCCGACACGATATCTGCGAATCATGGTTGAATCTCCCTACTGCTTTGACGAGCCAGTTCCTGCCAGGCTACGTTTTCTAACCATGCCGACGACAAAGGTGCCACGACATCGACCTGTTCTTCGACCATCGGGTGTCGAAACTGCAGTCGGCGAGCGTGCAAGGCAATGTGCTGTTGCCGGGGATCGTCGACGATCGGTCCAAAGGCCTGCTGAGCACCATACAGCGAATCGCCGAGAATGGGAAACTGCCGCGAAGCACATTGCAATCGGATTTGATGATATCGGCCGGTTCCCAGCTCAATCTCTAGCAGGGAATGCGTCGAAGTCCGCGCGAGCACTTCATACGAAAGCTCTGCCGGCCGGGCATCGTCGCTGCCAGCCGCGACCACTTCGCCTTGGGCAACATCGGGGATCTTCCGAACGTGATCGGTCCACGCCCCCGAATCTTCCGGTACGACACCTTCGACGATCGCCCAATATGTCTTTCGTACACTTCGCTCGCGAAATTGGGCCGAGAGTCGCTGGGCTGCCCGCACATTGCGGCAAAACACAATCGCTCCCGACACAGGGCGATCAAGCCGATGGATGATCGCCAGATAGATCTTGCCGGTCTTGCCGTCACGCTGCTTGCAGAACTCGCGCACCTGAAGTTCCAGGTTGTCGATTCCGGGGGGCGCTTGCGTGAGCAACCCGGCCCGCTTCTGCACGCAGATGCAGGGACCTTTTTCGTATAAGACTTCAAATGGTGGCGTCACAGGCGAGTTCATGCCCGCTATTATATCGCGCGACGATTCTTCGATGAGGGATGCTCTGCTCCCCTGCCCTTTCCAAGAAACAGAAAACGCCAGACGACATGCACCTGGCGTTTTCCAATTTCAGCTTGGCGAATCGGCTTAGACTTTGCCTTCCGCTGGGACTTCGAAGCCCTTGCGGTAGTTGCGAGTCAGGTAACCGTCGGCTTCCTTGTTATCGACGAAGGTTTCGGTCTTTGCATCGAACGGCAGCATTGGGCCGAGCGTGACACCTTCCTTCACGATGTCGACACCGTTGTCGCGAAGGTGATCCTGGACACGTTCCATGGTCGCACGAACGTTTTCGGTCGTCTTGATCCCTTCCATCCGTTCCAGGCATTCTTCTGGAGAAACCTGTTCGCCCATCTGGTACGAGATGAGACCGGTATGGCAGAGAGCACTTGAGAGGTGACCTTCCAGGATGTCGCCATTGAGGTGGTCGACGTCGCGGCTGCGAACCGCTTCCACGAAGTTGTTGTAGTGGTTCTGGTCGCCACCACCGTTGAAGTCGCGGATCTTGTTGCCATCTTTGTCGAAGGCCGAACCGGAATGGTAGGTGGTCATAACGACGTAGCCATCGGTACCTTCAAAGATCACGCCGATCTTCGAGCCCTTATAGCTGACCGAGCTTTCCTTCAGCTTCTTGTCGTAGACCAGGCCACGCACTTCGAAGACCAGCGACTTGTCGCCGTAGTCGTGAACCACGACCTGCGTGTTAGGCGTGGTGCCGGCATCGTCGTAACCGAAGCGACCGCCGTAGCTGATCACAGCCTTGCTCAGCTCGTTGACGTTCAAGCCCCAGCGAGCCAGGTCCATCTGGTGGATACCCTGGTTACCCAAGTCACCGTTGCCGAAAGGCATCTGCCAGTGCCAGTCGTAGTGGAATTGAGGACGGGTCACGTCCTGCATCTGCGCTGGGCCAAGCCACAGGCTGTAGTCCACGGTCTTTGGCGGCTGGTAAACACCCTTCGGGCCGATGCTCTTACGTGGCTTGTAGCACAAACCACGAGCGACCTTCACGTCGCCGATCTTGCCGCTGTGAACGAACTCGATCGCTTCGATCATGCCTGGGTTCGAGCGGCTTTGGGTACCGGCCTGGCAGATACGGTTGTACTTGCGAGCCGCTTCGACAGCACGACGGCCTTCGCTGACGTTGTGACTGACTGGCTTTTCGACGTAGACGTCTTTGCCGGCCTGCAATGCCCAGATGGCCTGGAGCGAGTGCTGATGGTTCGGGGTCGCGATGCTGACGATATCAACTGATGGGTCATCCAATACGCGGCGAAGGTCGGTTTCAAACTTTGGCTTGTGACCATCCTGACGCTTGGCGACACCTTCCACCTTGCTTTCGTGGAACTTCGAGTCGACATCGCACAGGTGCGTAATGATCACGTCGTCGCGATTGGTGAAGCCGCCGATATGAGCGTTACCACGGCCATTCAAACCGATCACAGCAACGTGCAGCTTTTCGTTGGGGCTTTTGCTTTGCTTTTCTTCTGCGGCCAGCAACGAAGTCGGTGCCGCGAAAGCAGCGGCCGCGGCAGCGGCAAACATGGAATCTTCCAGGAACTCGCGGCGAGACTTGCGAATCGTCATGGCAGTAGCCTTTTCGATGAAAATGAATGATGGGCTTGATGGCAGGTAGGTGATGCCCAGGCTGGAATTCGACGACGGGGAGCATGACGGGGGTCGAGCTCGCAGAATTGCCCCCGAACAGGGAGTCACTGAGCACAATTAAGAATAACTGTTCATAAAGATTCTGACAACTATTTCGGCCTCAAACCCGCACGGCAAAATTGCCACCCACAAGATCGCCAGCAAGGGGAAAGCGGGCTCGAATAGGGCTCCCGGTTCGAGCCTACATCAGACGACGTTTTCGCCGAGAATTGCCGAGCCAAGCCACGTTTTTGGCCAGTCAAAATAAAGGCGAGTTTTTGACTACTCAAACATAGCCAAACTTCGCTACGGCCCAGTCCGCCAGAGATGGACAGAGCCGATCGAGCAGAATCATCGCAAAACCCGTTTTACTGGGGATGATCTCATGACGACCGAGTCGAATCGCCCGCAGGGCCGCGACTGCCACATTGTGGGGCGTGCGGACGAACTTTCCTTTGGCCGGAACCTTGCCCCGCTTCTCGATCACCGCGGCAGCAAACTCACTGCTGGTGGTGCTGGGACTGACCAAAATAACGTCTATTCCCTTACTCGACACTTCCGCCCGCAAGGCATCACTGAAACCGTGCAACGCGAACTTGCTAGCACAGTATTCGCTCTTCCCAGGGACCGCTCGATGCGCCAGAACCGACGAGATATTACAGACCGCCGGCGTGGTCCCTTTTTCCAGAATCGGGAGCACTAAACGGGTCAATTCGACCGGGGCGAAGAAGTTGACTTCCATCAGCGTTCGCAGACGTTCGGGCGTGGCATCTTCAAAACTTCCATACGCCCCGACGCCGGCATTGTTGACCAGCACATCGAGCCCTCGAAAATCGCTTTCCGCTCGCTCCACCAGACGCTGCCGATGGGCTGGATCGGTGATGTCGCCAACGACATAGCGAGCATCACAACCCTTGGCATGCAGCACCCCAAGAAGCTCCTCCAGACGGTCTTCGCGACGGGCTGTTAGCAGCAGCTTTGCCCCTGCTTCGGCCGCCAGAATTGCCATCGAACGGCCAATGCCTGAGGAGGCTCCGGTGATGAGCATCCGCAGGCCATCGAGTTTTCTCCGCATTAGGCCACATCCCCCACGGCGCCCGATTCCGCAGGATCGAAATCCTGAGCATAGGGACGAATAACAACGCCGGGGTTTTGGTTTTCGATACGCCCCAAATGAGCCGTCGGAATTCGGCAATGCACGAAGAGTTTTTCGTTGCCGTATCGCTTAGAAACGATCTCGCCATGCGTCGCACAATAGGCGACCAACTTGCCGTTCTCGACCGGGGCTTCGATCTCGACATCCGAGAACGATTTACTCAACGCATCACTGACGGCGATCGCCAGCTTATCGAGCCCTTCGCCCGAGTAGGCACTCACCGGAACCGCACGCGGGAAGCGAGCCTGAAGCTGCTCTAACTGCCGAGAATCTTCGATCCGATCGATCTTATTGAGGACCAGCAGCGTGTCTTTTTGCTCGATGCCGATTTCCTCGAGAACTTCGTAAACCGCCGCGATTTGCTGCTCGGCTTCCGGGTTACTGGCATCGGCCACGTGCAGCAGCAAATCGGCCTGATTAGCCTCTTCGAGCGTCGCCTTAAACGAAGCAATCAAGCGGTGAGGCAGGTCGCGAATAAACCCGACCGTATCACTCAGCAGAACGGGCCCCCAGTGTGGCAATCGCCAACGCCGAGTCCGGGTATCGAGCGTAGCAAAAAGCATGTCGGCCGACAGCACCTGGGCGTCGGTCAACTTGTTCATCAGGGTGCTTTTGCCGGCGTTGGTGTAGCCCACCAGGCTGATGGTCATCGACTCTTTGCGAGCGGCCACCTGACGTTCGCGACGCTTAGCAACCTTCTCTAAATCGTCCTTCAAATCGCGGATCCGCTTTTCGACCAAACGACGGTCGACTTCCAGCTGCTTTTCACCAGGACCACGCATACCCACGCCCATTTTGATACGGTCCAAGTGAGACCACATCCGCTTGAGGCGTGGAAGCGAATATTCAAGCTGCGCCAGCTCGACCGCCAGACGCGATTCAAGGGTCTGAGCATGGGTGGCGAAGATATCCAGAATCAGCTCGGTCCGGTCGATTACCTTCCGTTCGGTTTCACGTTCCAGATTACGCGTTTGACCAGGGGAAAGCTCGTTGTCGAAGATGATCACATCGGCCGACGAGGCATCGGCGCACAGCTTCAATTCTTCGATCTTTCCCTTTCCCAGGTACGTCCCCGGATCAGGCCTATCGCGTCGTTGAGTTAACTTGCCCACGACGGTCGTTCCAGCGGTGGTCGCCAGCCCATCCAATTCGTCGAGCGGATCGTTTGGATACTCGACACCAGGGTCCAAAAGCTTAACTAGAATGGCGTTTTCTTGAGCGACGCTCTGTTTGCGATCTCGTTCTGTCACAAGCGGTGCCTGCTATTCCTTTCTATTGACCTGCGTCTGGTTCCGACGAACCATTCGCGAGAGCCACTTTGAGACTGCTGAACCCGGGTCAGCAACTTCCATTTCAATTTTAACCCGCCCAGGCCATACAGCGAAGGTGCAATCACACCCCCTGTGGGTAAGAATTTATGGCCTGGGTGCCCCAATTTTTCCCCTGAAATAGCCCCGGGAATAGCGGCAAGATAATCCGTCTTCTAAACTAAACTGGAGACGAAACCTCGCGAAAAGTTCGCTAATCTCACGTAATTACCTACCAAGGAACACCCAATGCCCATGCAACTTGGCCGTCGCCAGTTTCTTCAATCGATGGCTGCCGCTGGCGCCAGCCTGTCCCTAGGCTCGTCGCTTTTGGCTGCCGAATCGGAAAAGAAGGCCCCCTTCAAGATCTCGCTAGCCCAATGGTCGCTCCACCGTACGATCCGCAGCGGCAAGCTCGACAACCTCGATTTCGCCAAGACCGCCAAAGAACAGTGCGGCATTGAAGCCATCGAGTACGTGAATCAGTTCTTCAAAGATAAGGCCAAGGACGAAAAGTACCTGGCCGAAATGAATATGCGGGCCAACGACCTGGGCGTGAAGCAGGTGCTGATCATGGTCGACGGCGAAGGTGCCCTGGGCGATGCCGACGAAGCAAAACGCAAGAAAGCCGTCGAAAACCACTATAAATGGGCCGAAGCCGCCAAAACCCTGGGTGGTCACTCGATCCGCGTGAATGCCCAGAGCAGCGGTAGCTACGAAGAACAGATCAAGCGAGCCGCCGATGGCCTGGCTCAATTGAGCGAATTCGCGAAGGGCCTGGGCCTGAACGTGATCGTCGAAAACCATGGTGGCCTTTCGTCCAACGGTGCCTGGTTGGCCGAAGTGATGAAGACTGTCGACATGGAAAACTGCGGCACGCTGCCAGACTTCGGCAACTTCCGTGTCAGCAAAGACGAAATGTATGATCGCTACAAAGGCGTCAACGAACTGATGCCATACGCCAAGGCGGTCAGCGCTAAGTCGCACAACTTCAACGCCGAAGGCCTGGAAACCAACACCGACTACTTCAAGATGATGGACATCGTCGTGAACAAGCATGGCTATCACGGCTATGTCGGTGTCGAATGGGAAGGTGGCAGTCCAGACGAGATCGAAGGGATCATCCTGACCCGCAAGCTGCTGGAACGTTGCGCCGAAAAGCTATCGGCCTAGTGCCAGCATTGCCTGGACACCCAGGCGAACTCTCAAATCTGACGAACCCGAAACCCCGGTGCTATCACGCTCCGGGGTTTCTTTATGCGCGTTTCCCCCGGAAAACTGCTATCAGAGCAACTATTTGGAACTATTTTCGGAAAAATGAAGGGCCCTTGGACAAACATCTTCTCCTATGCGACTTTCGGCCGTGCACAACTTTTAAGCACAGGCACCCCTGCCCAAAAAAGTCGCTCGACTGCAAGCAGATTGTGCATGCATTGCTGATACGCGTAAGTGCTTGCATTGCAGTCACTTCTACGCTGCTCTTGACTCGAAACACAGGATTCTGGCATACCGTTACACATCGCATGTCACACCAAGTCATGACGGTGCAAAAAGTCCTCAGTCGTTTCCAGGAAGGAGCCTCGCTAATGTCGCAGTTCAACCCAGGCACTAACTCGTATCCGCAGCCTCAGCCAGCACCGCGACCGGTTTACCCGAACACCACGTTCCCGCCGCAGCAGCATAGCCAGCCTCAGTACCACGCTCCGCAGCCAGCAGCTACCGAAGGCATGTACGCGACCTCGCGTCCGACCTTCACTGGTTCGCCGCAAGCACCGGTTCAGCCAGCTGCACCTGCCGGCCCGGCCATGAACGTTGCCCCAACTGCCACCTTCGACGAAAAGAAGGGTGAAGCCCTCCGTATCGCTCGCGATTTCTTCCGTGGCGTTCCGGATTGGGTTACCTACTTCCGTGAAATCCTGGGCGTGGAAGGCATCGTGCATCGCCTCTTCCCACAGCCAGAAGAATTCACCAAGTTCGAGCAATCGGAAGAGTACGGCGAAATCCAGCTGATGATCGTCAAGCTGCGTGAACGCACCAACACTCAGAACGAATCGAAAGAACCTACCCGGGTTATCACCGTTCGTCTGCCGAAGAGCCTGCACGAATCGCTGCGTGTCGAAGCCCACTCGCGTCGCACCAGCATGAACAAGCTTTGCATCTCGAAGCTGCTGCAGGTCATCGACGATTCGATGATCCCGAACGACTAAGGATCCGAGCCGCCCAGGGACGCCGCCACGTGCGATGGTCGATCCCGGCTCGATTCGAGAAACACAGAAGACCGGACCAATCAGGCTCCAAGCACCACGCGGAACCAACACCCCATCCGGCAACCTTCGCGCTTCCACGCGCGACCCGCTAGCGATCTGTTCGCTGGTCAGGTCGCCGCGCACTTGAATTCGATTGCGGCTGAGGACGAAAAGGGTCTGGCAGCATCGCCCAGCGATCTGCCGGCCCTTTTTTTGTTTCTTGCTGGCAATTGTTCCCCAAAAATTGGTTTGGCAGCGAAGGAATTCGTTATTACAACTGAAAAGAGTGCGATCCAGTTCCTTTCAACATGGCGTTCCAAGAGAGAATGAGCAGCGAAGATACCGTTGTCGCCACCCCAGAATCGATCGTCGAGAACAAACCTCGACGCCAGCCCCCCTATGGCGTGATTCTGCATAACGATCACATCAACACGATCGAGTTTGTGGTCGAGACACTCCGAAAGGTATTCGGATACGATCTCGAAAAGTGTTTTTTGCTGACCCTTGAAGCCCACGACCATGGCCGCAGCCTGGTCTGGTGCGGAACACTGGAAGGCGCCGAGCTGAAGCGTGAACTGATCCTCTCGCGCGGTGCCGATCCGGAAATGAAGGCCCGCGGCGCCCTTCCGCTGAAGGTCACCCTGGAAGAAATGCCGCAATAGCGTCCCCGACTTGGCGGTCCCCCGTTTGCGAAAATGGACGTCTTACCGATAATTTGCGGTATGAATACGACCACTGCTCTGCCCGACGCCGGGCCCGTTCTGAACATTTCTTCGTACCTGTTCGCATCGCTGAGCGACTTGAAGCCGCTGCGCGACTCGCTTCGCCGGCTTTGTCGCCGCTTGGATCTGCGCGGAACGATTCTGCTGAGCACTGAAGGGATCAATCTCTTCGTCGCCGGACCGGCCGAGAGCATCGAGAAGTTGTTGGTCGCCCTCCGCAAAGTCCCTGGCCTGGAAAAGCTGGAAGCGAAAGAAAGCTTCACCAGCTATCAGCCATTCCGCCGCATGCTGGTGAAGATCAAGAAAGAGATCATCGCCTTCGGTATCGATGGCATCGAACCCGCCACGCGGACCGCTCCCAAGCTTCCGCCTCAGCAGCTCAAGCAATGGCTCGACGAAGGTAAGCCGCTGATGCTGTACGATGTCCGCAACGACTACGAAGTCAAAGTCGGGACGTTCACCAATGCGGTGCCGGCCGGGATCGATACCTTCCGTGATTTTCCGGAAGCGGTCGCCAACCTGCCAGAAGAAAGCAAGCAAACTCCGGTCGTCATGTTCTGCACCGGGGGAATTCGCTGTGAGAAGGCAGGCCCCTTCATGCAGAAGGCGGGCTTCCAGGAAGTCTATCAACTGGAAGGTGGCATCCTGAAATACTTTGAACTTGTCGGTGGCGATCACTACCAGGGAGATTGTTTCGTCTTCGATCAAAGGGTTGCCGTCGATCCACGATTGCAAGAGTCGGCCGTGGCTCAGTGCTTTGTCTGCCAGACTCCCCTGACGACCGAAGAACAAAATTCTCCGTTGTATGTCCCTGGCGAGTCGTGCCCGCACTGCTTCAAGTCGGCTCAGGAAGCGATGACGTCCGTAATTGCCAAGCGACATGCCAAGCTGAAAGAAGTCACCTCGCCCCTGCCAGGCAGCATCCCTTACACCAACACGCGCCGCATTTATGTTTCGTCGGAACAAAAGGGTAAGACGATCTACGAAGTGATGGCCGAGAAAGTCCCGGCTGCCTCGCAAGGCTTTTGGGAGAAGATGGTCCGCGAGCGTTTGATGGTCGAGATCATCGAACACCAGGACGAACGCCTGGTCGAATATCGCGCCGTCGATCCAAATGCTCCACTAGAAGCAGGCCAGCTTTTCGAACAACGCTACCCAGGCACCATCGAGCCGGACGTCAGCACCGACATTCAGATTCTGTACGAAGACACTGGCCTGATCGTTGTCAGCAAGCCGGCCCCACTGCCCATGCATCCATGTGGTCGCTTCAACAAGAACTCGTTGGTCAACTTCCTCGAACGGGTCTATCACCCGCAGAAGCTTCGCATCGCCCATCGCCTCGATGCCAACACGACCGGCGTGGCGGTGTTGTCGCGAACCAGCGCTGTCGCGCGTCAGGTTCAGCCGCAGTTCGAGCAAGGCAAAGTCGAGAAGCGTTATCTCGCCCTGGTGCATGGCCATCCGACTGAAAACGAATTCATCTGCGAAGAACCGATTGGCACTTCGCGTGTCACTGGTGGTGGTCGCCGGGTGGAAGAAGGCGGCCAGCCAGCTCGAACCGATTTCATCGTTCGCGAGCGATTGGATAACGGCACCGCTTTAATGGAAGTCTCGCCGAAGACTGGTCGCACGAATCAAATTCGTTTGCACCTGTGGCATCTCGGCTTCCCGATCGTCGGCGATCCGATGTACCAGCAGAACAACGTCATGCAGCAGAAGCAGACGCTAGGCGTGGAAGAACCGCCCATGTGTTTGCATGCGTGGGAAGTGCGCTTCCGTCATCCGCAGACGACCGAGATGGTTACGTTCCAAGCCCCCGCACCAAGCTGGGCAGAAAGCGTTTCGGCAGAATAGCGGCTTTGCTCGTCGACCATCGGCTAAGTCGACGGGCTACCATCTTCACGCTTCGGGGCCGACGCTCGATAGGTCCCTTGATGGCTGAGTGCCATTTGGCGACGCTCTTCCACGGAAAGCTCCGCGGGCATGCGAGCAATTACGCCAACAATGACCACGGCCCCCAGGGCGGCAATGGCAACCAGAAACGGGTTGTAGCCCGCCTCGCCTGGCATATCACTTACCCACCACACCAGCCCGTTGAGCCAAGGGTGCTCTTTCATGGTCTCGGTCGTGATCACACCATGGGCGAACACCAGGCTGTTATGCACCATGTGGAACGCGATCGCCGGGAACAAGCTTCGGCACTGAACGGCAACAAAGCCGATCATCAGGCCAAAGATCGCGGCAGGGATCGATTGCTGCAAAATGCCATGCAACATTCCGAAGAAGATCGCCGAGATCGAAATAGCGGCCCATTTATGACCGAGGTGCCGCATGCCTGACAGAATAAATCCACGGCAGGCAAACTCTTCGCAGATCGCCGGCAAGACTGCAAACATTGCGAAGATCGCCCAGATCGGCAGATCGGCCGTCCCACCCAGCATACTCGCCAGACGTTCCTGTAAATCTTGCGACATCGGAATCGATTTCTGAATCAGCATCCGCAGGTACAACGCGAACGGATGCAGACAAATGGCCAGAGCAATTGCCAGAGGAATCCCTAGCAACGCCTGGCGATCGGCCAGGCGAAGCTGAAACGTCTTGGTCACACTGCGCGTGAAAATCAACGCGGCAACCACCACCGGCAACAAGATCAAACCGATCTGATTGGTCAGCATGTAACGCACAAGCTGCGGAGCTTCGAGCTGCCCATCGCCATTCAATTCTGGCTGAATGTAGCCACTCAGGGCGTGCGGAAGGGCCAGCAACACAATTCCCATCACGAACGCACCGGCGGGGGATGGCGTTGGCTGGCGATCTCGCCAAACTTTTCGTAGCCAGGCTTTCAGATTGAAACGCTCGCTTTCGCGGAACAAGACCGACTCGTTATTGAACTGATCAATCGCCCAGCGAATCGCAATCCAGATACAGAATGCCGTCACCGCCAAGACCGGCACGAAATAGGTCGCGGCCCGGGCATAATCCCCTTCCATCAACGTCTTCAGCAGGAACGACATCCCGCTGACGGGAATCAACGACGTACCGAAGCTCAGCTCGGTATCCGGCAGCACCGGCAGCACCACCAACGGCAAGTTCAGCATCAGCAGCGGCAGCAGGTAGTACTGTCCTTCCTTGCTACTGCGAGCCATCGTCGCGATCGCCAATGCCAACGCACTGAAAAGTGCCGCCATCGGAATCAACGCGAGGAACAACCAGCCCAGCGACCAGATCGGAGGAGGACCGAAGTTCAACTTACCGGCCATCTCGCCACCGACTTGCCCCATCACGAACGTGGCAGTGAAGCCCATGCTCATGAGATTCAAGACACTCGTCGCGATACTAAACGTCATGATTGCTAACAGCTTGCCTGCGACAATTTCGGATCGCAACGCGGGGCTGGAAAGCAACGTCTCGAGGGTGCCTCGTTCTTTTTCACCGGCACATAAGTCGATCGCCGGGTAAAACGCACCGGTCAACGCCCAGATCACCACAATAAACGGGAATATCTTGGCCCACAGATACGAAGACGTATCGAGTGGCTTGTCGGAAAGATCGAGCGTGCCGATGCTGAACGGATCGGTGATTTGCGAGGGAACGTCGTTCGCTTCCAGATTGAATTGAATGAGGTTTTCGCGCCATGAGTGCAAGATTTGCTTGAGTCGATTTTCGGCCAGCTTCGATCGCTCGTCCGAAGACTTGGTAATCAACTGAGGCGCCGGCAGGCCTTCGGCGCCTTCTTCCTGGTTTTTCCGCGCGTTCTGGAAACTCTCCATCCGCTCGCGGAAGCCGGGCGGGAAATAGATGATCGCGTCAAGCTTCTCGGCCTCTAGCGTTTCACGGGCCGTTTGTTCAACGACCGTCGCGTCGACAGAAGCTTCGGAAACTTCAATATTGAACCGGCTGGTCACGCCAGCACTCTTCAGCAGTTCTTCCGCGAACTGGTAGGTGGTTGTTTCGGTATCGTCTTCGTTTTTCTCAACAGTCGATTCAAAGAGCTGCGGCGTGCTGGGAAGCTCGACCAGGCCAATTACCCGCAAGCGAGTCGGATGAGCCTGACGAAACTGCATGACATTCAGCACCATCAATCCCATCAAGGGATAGAGCAGCACCGGCAAACCGATGACCGAGAACAACGTACGGCGATCCCGCGCCTGGTCGCGCAGTTCACGCTTCAAAATCAGTTTGACGTTGTCCCAGTTCATGCCCTGATCTCGCTGCCCTTAATTGGCGATACCATCTGGCTCGCCAATCAAGTGGAAGAAGAGCTCTTCCAGGTCAGGCTGCCCGTACTGCGTACGAAGTTCGTCGATCGTACCTTCCGCCAGAATCTTCCCGCGATTCATGATGGCGACTTTGTCACACAGCTTTTCGACTTCTCGCATGATGTGCGACGAAAAGATGATGCACTTCCCTTGATCGCGAAGTTCGGCGATCAGTTGAACCAGTGCGCGAGCAACAAAGACGTCGAGGCCCAATGTTGGTTCGTCGAAGATCAAAACCGGAGGATCATGCACCAAAGCACGCGCGATCGAAACCTTTTGCTTCATGCCGGTCGACATCTTCGCGCCGAGCACGTCGCGGATTTCTCGCATGCCAAGCCGATGGAATAGCTCTTCCATTCGCTCGTGCAGTTCTTCGTCCGGCAGGCCGTAGAGTCGACCGAAGTACTCGACCATTTCCCAGGCCGTCATCCGGTCGTAAACCGCCGTGTTGGCCGACATGAACCCGATGCGATGCCGCACCATGGCAGGCTCGGTGGTAACGTCGTAACCGGAGATCTTCACCGTGCCAGAAGTGGGTTCGAGAACCGTGCTCAAAATACGCAGCGCGGTGGTCTTCCCGGCACCGTTGGGACCGAGCAAGCCGAAGATTTCGCCCGGCATCGCGTAAAAGCTGATGTGATCCACTGCCGTGAATTTGCCGAGTTGCAGATCGTCGTACGATTTGACGAGATCACGAACGTGAATCATACGGCAGCCAGTGTCCGATGGCTAAAAAGGTTGCTGGGAACTTGAGTTCGTCGTGCAGTGAATTCTATCTGACGACGGACACGCGATGGCCTTGGGCAGGCAGTTCGCGTCACAGTTCGCCATATCCGAAGTGGCATGGCGCGGTTGTAACGATTTTCAGCAGGACCCCACGACGAACTAGGGGTCGTCGAATTTCAGGTCGTCTTCGCTCAAAACCTTGAAATTGCGGGCCAACAGGGTGTCCATCGCAATATCGGCGTTGTCGACCATCAAGGCCACTGCCGCTCGGTTGTTGGGCGTGTAGAGAAGCGGATAGGCCTGAACGATATTCACTTCCGATTGCAGCAGCGCGGTACAGACCCGCAGCAGTGGCTGCTTCTCGGCAGGAAGTTCCACGCCGATCAAATCAGATTCGATCAGCGCCAGGCCTGCTCGCTCGAGAATTTCGCGTCCCCCTTCGGGATCGCTTAAAAGAAACCGAACGAAACAACATTCGGTCGCATCGTTAATCGAGAGAGCGACGATGCGAACATTGCTCCCCTCGAACCGTCGCACGATTTCGAGCAACTGCCCTACGCGGTTTTCCAAAAAGACCGTGAACTGGCGCAGCGAAGGATAGTCGCGGCCACGCATCGTGCTGAAGTTCGTACCGGAGCCGGCTCCCGTACTCATAGAGCCCCAATCATGCTAAAACGAAACTGGCGGATAACAATCGCAACTATAAAACAGCCCTAGGGTTCGGTCAATCATCGCCCCAAATGGTGGGAATCGCTCGCCAACGCCGGATGATCACTGATCGAAACCGCTATCGGCCACTTCAGCTCCCCAGGACGAGAAGATGCTGACGGAACATACCATCGAGGTCCGCGTTCGCTATCAGGAAACGGACGCCCAAGGCCGTGTTCATCACGCCAACTATATAACCTATTTCGAGTTGGCACGAACAGAAATGCTGCGAGCCGGCGGATTTAATTACAAACGGATGGAAGCAGAGGGACTGCTGCTGGTTGTTCGCGATGTCGAAGTCCGGTATCACCTGCCTTCCGAATTCGACGATTTGCTGCTGGTAACGGTTAAAACCCTCAAAGCGAAGGGAGCCCGGATCGAGCTCGTTTACGAGATTCGTCGTGATGACGAGCTGGTTGTCGAAGGGCGAACGATCCTGGCTTGTATCTCGCGCGAGGGGAAGCCAACCCGAATCCCAGAAGTGCTACGCGTCGATTAGTCGCTCGCCGACGATCTGCATGATCTGCGAGGCGACCTCACCCTTCGAGCCGTCAATGGTCGCGACCACGCTGCCATCTTTGGCCAGCACTTCGACGTGGTTTTCTTCGCTGTTCATCGCTTCAGGGCCGTTCAAAACCATCAGATCGCAGCTCTTCTTTTCGAGCTTCACAAGTGCTCGAAAGCGGCGATCTTCGGTTTCCAAGGCGAACCCGACGACCCAGCGGTCTTTCTTTTCAGCCCCAAGCGTCGCCACGATGTCAGGCGTTTCGATCAGCTGCAGGACGAGCGGCTGGCCGGTTTTCGCGATCTTCTGATCCTGGACGAATTCTGGCCGATAGTCGCACGGGGCAGCCACGCCGATCAAACCGTCGCACTGGGCGAACTGCTCGCGAGCCGCCGACAGCATTTCGTCGGTAGTATTCACCCATACCACGGTGGCCTGCTCAGGGTAGGTCACGCTGACCGGTCCCGAGACGATGATCACCTCGTGCCCGGCTGCGACGGCCGCTTCAGCCAGGCTGCACCCCATCCGCCCGCTCGAGGCGTTGGTCAAGTAACGAACCGGATCAATGTACTGTCGGGTTGGTCCCGAGGTCAGAAGAATGCGGGCCATAGATCACAAGGCAAGGTTGGGGGCATGAAGCAAACCCCATCTATCCTACTGCGAAAGGCCGCCGGTGCTACCAGGGCATGCTGGCAAACCAAGGGTTGAATTCACCTTGACCCATCTTCGGGGGCTTCGTAATGTTGCCGCGGTTCAGGTTTTGCCCCCCGTGCGCTGCTGTTTGGCCGGTTTCGCACGAGAAATCTTGGCTTTCGATCCTTATCAGCAAAGGACACCACACATGGCGAAGACGCTGGCTTTCTGCCTGATCGTGACGATCGTGGCATGGACCACCAGTCCAGATTTCGCCCTGGGCCAAGGATTGCTATCGGCTGCCTCGAGCGAGAGCCGAGCTGACGATCCCGATCCGCCGAAACCCAAAAAGAAGAAAAAACACCACCATTACGATGACGATTGCGACGACGACGATTCGTTCGGCGACGCCCTGGCCGAGGCCGCATTCGCTGCAATCCTCAGCTCGTTTATTCCGAAACGGACAACCACGGTCTATACCACCCAGACCGGGCCCACCGTCAGCCAAGAGATCATCGCACTGCCTGGCTACTTTTCCGACTACCCCTACCAGCACGAGTTTGGCTACATGCTGATGGGCGACGAGTGGTACGGCATAGGAAAGACATCCTCGATTCGCGCCTCGGTCGAACATGGCAACGACTTCCAAGACCTGACGCGGATCGGCACAAAGCTGCTGGTCGAAGGGACCTCGAAATGGGGCCTCGATATGCAGTGGGACGAATACTTCGAGAACCTATCGGCAGGCGGCACCGATCAACTGTCGATGGGCGATATCAACTTGATGTACCGGTTCGGTCAGGGTTATCACAACCAGCTTCGTTTCGGGCTGGGGGCCAATTACCTGCACGACCGACACGGCTCGGAATACGGGCTCAACTTTACCGGCGGATACGATGCCTACCTGGGCAAGCCTTGGATCTGGTCGACAGAATTCGATCTGGGCAAAGTGGGTTCGGCTGACCTGTTTCGCTTTCGCACCACCCTTGGTCTGCAGTGGAAACGGGCGGAAGTGTTCGCGGGGTATCAATACACCAACTTGGAGGGCATCGAATTGGATGGATTCCTTTCGGGCCTGAGAATTTGGTTTTAACCAGTTTTCCCGGGTGGAAATCACACGGTCACCACGGCATGATGGGTCGTGTGAAACTGGTTCAATTGTGACGAATAAATCGACTGAGTGGACTTCCATGCGTCATATCGCGTTCGCCTTGATGACTATCCTTTTCGCCAGCCCAGCGTGGTGTGCCGACATCTTCGTGGACAATATCAGCGGAGATGATCGTAACACCGGTAATGCTGCCGCCTTGAAGGAAGGAAGCACCGGTCCCATCTTCACGATCGCTAAGGCCCTGCGAATTGCCCTTAAAGGGGATCGCATAGTTCTGAAAAACACCGGCGTTCCGTATCGCGAATCGATCACGCTGCAAGGTGCCAACAATAGCGGCCTGCAGTATCTTCCCTTCATCATTGAAGGCAACGGTGCGGTTCTCGATGGCCGAGCGAACATTCCCCTCGACGGCTGGAAGCATGCGACCGGCGACATCTATTGTTTTGCTCCGACCTATAAGTCGTACCAGCAGCTTTACATCGAAGACCGACCGGCCGAACGTGCCCAGATTGATAACGTGGCGGACATCATCAAGCTCCAGCCGTTGCAGTGGAGTCTGGTCGATGGCATGATCTTCTTTCGCGCGGAAAAGGACCATGGTCCTGGCAGTTACAACCTGACTTACTCGGCCCAGCGAACCGGCATCACACTTTATGAAGTGCGGCACGTGAAGATCGTCGATCTGACTGTCCAAGGCTTTCAGCTCGATGGCATCAACGTCCACAGCAACTGCTACCACACCGACCTGATCGCGGTCACCTCGCGCGGTAACGGCCGCAGTGGTGTTTCGGTCGGCGGTGCCTCGCGGGCCACGATTTCCAAGTCGCTTCTGGGTGACAACGGAACCGTGCAGCTCCGTGGCGAAGGCTTCTCGACGACAACCGTCATCGACTGCACGCTACTCGATAACACCGCACCAGCGACTTTCCAGAAAGACGCCAAGATCGAAATTGACGGCAAGCCGATTAGCGAGCCTCAGGCTCCTCAGACGGCTCGAACTCCTCGCCCGCTGTCTCAGCCAGGTGCTCCAGGTTCTCCTCTTCAGCGGTAGCCTCTGCCATCGATCGATCGACCGAAGCACGATTGGTCCAATAGAACACGGCCCCGATAAACGCCAGGCCGATCGTCAATGCCCGAAAGCCAAGTGCCACGGTAATCGCACTCGCCTTCGACATCTCTTCTTCTGGAACGGTCACGTACAGCTCGGTGATCGCCAGTTCGAGCGTTCCCATCCCGCCTGGGGAAAGAGGAATCGCCGCGAACACCATCGCGAGTGGCGTGATCACGATCATTTCGAGCAGCGTCGGATGATGCTCGAACAAGCCTGACGCCAGAAAGTAGGCCGCCACCGAAAAAAGCGAATGCACGCCCAGGCTCAGCACGGCGATCACTACCAGATATCGGGGATAGCGGCGGTACATTCGAACCGATGCAAAGATCCGTTTGAAAATATGCCCGACCTTCGGGATCGCCTCAAGGAAATCACGGATCGATCCCTTCGCGAAGCCTGGCAATAACGCCAACGACATTACCACCAAACCCGCGATCGACACCGAGTGGACGACGTAGGCCATCGTGCGAATGGCAGGCTTGGCGGTTTCCAGGTCAAGGCTCGATGCCGCAGCCGACGTAACCACGAAAAGCGCGTACAGCCCGATCAGACGATCCATGACGATTGTCGAGACTGCTTCGGGGCGTTTCTCGGGATTGTCTTTGGCGAGCATGTACCCTTTGAACAGGTCGCCCCCCACGCCACCGAGCCCAACGAAATTGAGCAGATAGCCTAGGAAGCCAAGCCGGAACGCATCTTTCAAATGGAAAGGAATGCCGACCGAGATCACCAGCAGATACCAACGAATGAACGTGAGCGACAGTGCACTCAAGGCGAAGCCAAACGCAATCGCTACCATTCCCCAGCGAGTTCGTGAACTGAAAATCTGGCGAACCGCTTCGACGTTTTCAGGGTCCCTAGCAATAGTCCAAATCAAATAGACCAGAATGGCCGCCGGCACGAGGATCCGCAGAAGAGTCAACAGATGCTTTTTCACGCGTTTCCTTAGAAGCTTAAAGGTGAGGGTCGCCCCCTTAGCGATACTGATGCCCGCACGTAATCGGGCGGAAATCGTAGGTGTAGTGTAACTTAGTAAAAAGTTCCGCGACCAGTCATTGACACCCTTCGCGGGGATTGGTAATTTTAACCCTTTACTTGACGGCCCCTGAGGCCGATAAGGTAAACTAAACGTTGTTGCGGGTCGTAAAAGCCCCAAGATAACGACCCAGTACGGGGGATTAGCTCAGCTGGGAGAGCGCTTGCATGGCATGCAAGAGGTCATCGGTTCGATCCCGTTATCCTCCACTTGAAAAGCCGCAAACCAATTTGGTTTGCGGCTTTTTTTGTGCGCGGATCGCACCCATGGAAGATCGCTTCCGCGCATGAAAAAGCCCGCCTGGCAATTTGCCGGACGGGCTTTGAATGACCGGGATCGCTCAAGCGATTAAGGTTTGCCCAGTGCCGAGTCGGTCAACTTCTTCACCTTCGGGCGACGCTGCTTGATCACCTTTTCTGGGATCATGCCGCGCATCGCGTCGAGCTTGCCGAAGCAGAGCAGACGGTCTCCCGGTTCGAGGGTTCGCTTGAGGCGTGGGTTCGGAATCACCGAGGTCCCACGGTAGAGCGTTAGCACGTTGATATCGAGATCAGGCAGACCTGATTCGTCGATGGTCTTACCGCAATACTCTGAGCCTTCCGGGATACGCAGTTCAGTCACGCCGTAGCCTCGGCTAACTGTCAGGCGCTGACGGATGTCGATTTCAGGGAAGTCGACCTGAGCGGCGATGTAATCGACGATCGCACCGGCAATATCGAGCTTGGTGCAGCGTTCGATCCCTTCCAGACCAGGGGAAGAATTCACTTCCATTACCTGCGGCCCGCTTTCGCTTTCCAGCATATCGACGCCAGCAACGCGAAGTCCCATGATCTGGGCGGCGCGGACGGCTGTTTCTCGGTAGCGTTCGTCCAGCTCGACTGGTTCGGTGGTACCACCACGGTGAACGTTACTGCGGAACTCGGTTCCTTGGGCAACGCGGCGCATCGCAGCGACGACCTGATCGCCGACGACGAAGGCTCGCACGTCACGGCCACGGCTTTCGGAGACAAACTTCTGCACCAGCACGTTTTGACGCGTGCTATGCAGGGTTTCGATGATCGCTTCGGCAATCTTGACCGAATCGGCCAGGATCACGCCAACCCCCTGGGTCCCTTCAATCAATTTAATCACGACCGGTGCACCACCCACGCGTTCGATTGCCGGAAGAATGTCGGCCCGATCGCGAACGAAAGTGGTCTGCGGGATGCCAATATGATGGCGGCTGAGGATCTGCAGGCTGCGGAGCTTGTCGCGCGAGTTGGTGATGCCTGACGAGCTGTTGGCCGGAAAGACATCCATTTGCTCGAACTGCCGCACCACGGCCGTGCCGAAATAGGTAATCGACGCGCCGATTCGGGGGAGAACGGCGTCGTACGGGGTGAGTTGCTTCGACCGAAAGTAAAGATCGGGCTCACCCTTCTCGAGATCGATCGCGAATTTAAGCGTGTTAAGCACTTTAACTTCGTGCCCACGTTCGGCCGCGGCATCGCGCAATCGACGAGTGCTGTAGCAAAACCGATTGCAGGAAAGAATTCCTAACTTCATTACGTCGCGTTTCCATCTCGACAGGTATTTATTAAGACACCGCGGTGAGGCGGCCAGACGCAAGGGAGCCGTCTCCCCGTTGGCGTCATCGTAAAGACATTTTGACGTGAGGCAACCGAATTGCTAGGTGGCATCCTGCTGCGGCTGCGTGGACGTCGTTTTTCCAGGTAAGACCTTGGAATTACGGGCAATCTTCAATCGCTTAGGGACGCCCGAGAGGAACGAAGCCCCAGAGTCGACCAGCAACCGGCCTCGAATCGCTTCACGCCCCAGCAGCATCCGGAAGCCCATAGCGTCGCGATTGGCCAGAGTTATCTCAATTTGCCAGATTCCGCCCAAGATATCGACATTCGTCAATATAACTGGACGCTTGGTGACCTGGCCGTTCGAGCTGCGGACCTTGCGGAACTCGAGGACCGCTGCTTCGGCAACGATCGGGCCAGAAGAACTGCGTTGGCGAGGATGGACTTTAAAGCGGACCCAATCCTGTCCATCGCGTTGCTCATACTTCAGATCGAATGCGTGCAGCGACGACGACCGGGCACCGGTGTCAATCTTCGCTTTGATCTTGGCGATCCCCAACTGGGGAAGCTGAACCCACTCGCGCCACCCGATGATCGGTAGCTTAACCGGATGTGCTTTCGAGGCCATGCCTGACTCGTGATCGTGATCTCTAGTTTATGAAACAAGAGGAGCACATCGCGCCACCTCAACCGAGCCTGGATTGTAGGCGACTTGCAGGTCTAATAGTAGTCGGGTTCGTTCCAGGGACGAACCGTTCCGACACCAATGCGATACCGCATTAAGACCGACTGCGTATCTTGCAGCGTGTTCCGCTTCACGGTCCGGCGCAGATACTGGCAGTACAAATCCCAAGTCACATTCTTGGCCATCGACTCGAAGTCGGCAAAGAGATTTTTGGCATCTTCGTCCAGCGTGAAGATCCCTGGCGCGTTCTCGCGGGCGGCATTCTGGAAGCGAGCCGATTCGCAAGGATGCGAGTCAAACAGACCGCTCCGCCCGGAGGTGGTTTCTTTTTGAATCTGTTCGATGATCGCATCCGACATGCTGGCGATGTGGTGACGAACCAGCAGTGCGACATCGTCGATCAAGATGTCACGTTCGGCCAACTGCGAGATCTGCGACTGGGCGTGCAGCCAGGCATATCCGGCCAATTGAATTCGCCAACTGGTCCTGGCAAACTCGTCGCTTCCAGCCACGCGAGCTTCGTAACGGTCGGCATCGTATTCCATCTCTCGCAGCAGAAAACCACCCACCAACCGCCCAATGTTCATCAACAACCGCAGCAGCTGCCGCGAAAGCCAAACGCAAGATCGGGCCGGCCAGGTAATCACCGCCAACGGCAGAAATTCAGGGCCGCACAGCATGTCGAGAGATTTATCCCACTGATCGCGTTCAAACACGACACGTGCGAACCAGTCGTTGATGGCGCGTATGATAAAGGTCAGCCGCATGCCGGTTCCCTGGCTGAAGTGCCCGAACTCGTGGGCCAGCACGCCTGCAAATTGACGCATCGTCAATGCGCCGACCAGCGGCACCCCGATCGTCAGCACCAGGTCATTGCCGCGCAGCAAACTCGAGAGCCCGGAACGGAAACTCGCGGAAGCGTTGACGTCGTAGGTCACATCGATTCGTGTCGGGAACGGCGAACCGACCACGTCACACACGCGAGAGACGAAGGCGAATAACATTGGATCGCTTTGCGGCGTGATGCTTCGCGTGCGAGCGACATTCGCCGGTGCGGCAAAGATCGGTTTCAGCAGGAAGAAGACCACCACGCAGCTAATCACCCCAATCGCCGAACCGACGAAGTAAGGGAGCGGCCCGACCATGGTGGGAAACAGCTGGTACTGGGCATGGGCGTAATACCAATAGGTCGCATAGCAGATACTGCCGACGAACAGGAAGTAGATCATCGGCAGCGTGATCATCACCAGCGCGACGATCGCGACGGCAATTTTGTAAGCCCACGTCGGCTCGGTCTTTTCAATCGGTCGACCGAACGCCTTCAGAATCCGCAGACCATCGGCTGGGAATTCCGGGGCATGCAGCGGCGAAGTTCGCTCGAAGTGTTCGGCCCGCTGCGAAGGAAGCCGCAGCGAACGTTGAACCGGAGACTTCCAGTTTTCGGACGAGGAAGTCGAGTCCTTCAAGGAATCGCGGTGCTGCGTCGCCCCAACGGGGTCGGGATTGGGCTGGGCCGGAGGCGTTGGGACGACAAGTTCTTCCAGGCAGCGCGGACACTTTTGTCGAGTACCCGCGGCAGAGGCTGAGATTGTCAGCTTCTGATGGCAATGCCGGCAGCGAAATCCAATTTTCATCCGCTTGCGAACCTTCGCTGTGACAGGTCAGGGATTAACCTGATACCCCCTAAGATAAGACGCTACTAGTTCGATCTGACCTTCTGTCAGGCGACTTCCTGACCTATCCACCCTGATTCGGTGGATGCCTTGCCTTTTATTTCGTTGGGGAATAATCGACCGGACGCAGGACCTGGCTTTCGACCTTGATCACGATTTTGCCATCCTTCGTCGATTTCTCCCATAATTGTTGCCACTCTTCGTCGGCTCGGAAACCGTCCCACGATTTCTTCATCGCGTCGGCATCTTTATGGGCGACCACATAAATCAACGTATTCGGCATATCGACCGGGACAAAATAAGCGATGTTGGTCATTCCCTGTTTCTCGAACAGCTTCAGCTCGCCATCGCGGAAACGCTGGAGGAGGGCTGGTAGGCGACCTTCCGCGGTGGTGTACTTACGCAGCTCGAACAGACGCGGTTCTTCGGTCGACTCGAAGTTCTGCGGCGAGAAGTCGGTCGCAGTCATATAGACCGCATCGGGACGTGCCGACAGGATCTTGCCATCCTTTTCCGATTCAGCGGCGACCTTCTGCCACTCAGCATCTTCGCGGAAGCCTTTCCAACTGGCCTGCGCGGCCTCTTTATCTTCGTGCGAGATGATGTAAACGAGCGTGTTGTCCGCCCCTTCGCCATCGACCGGAACCCAGTAAATCAGGTTCTTGATGCCATGCTTGGCAAACAGACCGACGGTGTGATCGCGGAAACGGGTATGCAGGTTCTCGAGCTTGCCTTCGTTGGTAACGTAAGTCCGCAGCTCAAACAGTTGGTCTTCAGCAGAGACAGCAGTTACCGACATGGCAAACAGAAAGAGGCAACAAAGCCCCAGCAAAGGCAGGCGGAAGCGCATCGTGCTATAGGTCCCGAGAAAAGGAGGAAGAAAGAGGTGGGTCCGAAGTCTTCATTCTAGTGAACTTGGAAAATAGTTTCGCGGGTATTTTCGCGAGATGGGGGAACTTTTTCCCCCAATCCCCACCATAAGGTGAACGCCTCCTTTCAGGGGTACGTATCCAATCCGGGACGGTTCACCTATGCTTAACCATTGCCCAAGTGGATCAGATAGTCGCCGGCTGAGGGTGTTACACCACCAGCGGGAGGAAAGTCCGGGCTCCACAGGACAGGGTGGTCGATAACGTCGACCGGTCGTGAGATTAGGGAAAGTGCCACAGAAAACATACCGCCTAAGTCCCCTTGGGGGCCGGTAAGGGTGAAAAGGTGCGGTAAGAGCGCACCAGCAGCCAGGGTGACCTGGTTGGCTTGGTAAACCCCACCCGGAGCAAGGCAAACAGGCGGAACGGGGTCTGGCAACAGACTTCCACGGGCTCGTCCGGCCCGTCACTTCCGCCGGGTACGCTGCTTGAGACGCCGAGCAATCGTCGTCCTAGAGGAATGGCTATCCCCGCTTTTTGCGGGACAGAACCCGGCTTACCGATCCACTCGGGCTTCTTTTATGCGCCGATCGAAGCGTCGGCGTTCCCTCGAATCCGCCTCAAGCGGTCGGGCAGAATTTCCCTTGCCAGGTATCGCGGCGGACCAGCTCGTCGTCGATCGCCCTAAGCACGGCCGACTTATCGAGACACCAGCTTGGCCCCACAAAATAGTCTGGCGGGGCATCGCCGATTGTTCGTTCGACCAGCACGTTCGCCGGAATGCGTTCGAGGAAATCGACCAGCGTGTTGATGTAATCTTGCCGCTCCATCAACACCACTTCGCCCGAAGCGACCTGATCGGCCATCTTCGTATTCTTAACGCAGTACAAGTTGTGGATCTTCACCGCATCGATGTTCAGCCGAGCAACTTCGGCGGCGGTCGCCATCATGTCTTCGTGCGTTTCGCCCGGTAAACCCAGGATTACGTGCAGACAGATCTCGAATCCCCGGCCACGGCTTCGTTCGATCGCGTCGACGGTGGCATCGTGATGATGGCCACGATTCATCCAGTCGAGCGAGCGATCGTGAATCGTTTGCATGCCGTACTCGACCGTCAGATAGGTCCGCCCGGCGAACTCTTCCAGTAAGTCCATCACGTCAGGACCGACACAGTCTGGCCGGGTACCAATGCTCAGCCCGACCACCTTGTCGTGATCGATTGCCTGATCGTAGAGAGGACGCAGTCGATCGACTGCCGCATAGGTATTGGTCGCTGGCTGAAAGTAGGCAATGAAGCGTTCGACTTTGTAGCGACGCTTCAATCGCATCATGCCGTTTTCCAACTGATCCGTCACATCACGGATTGGCTCGCGGCGGCTTGGGCTAAAGCTGCGATTATCACAGAACGTGCAGCCCCCCTTCGCGACCGTGCCATCCACGTTCGGACAGGTGAACTTGGCGTCGAGGCTTACCTTCTGGATTCGTTCGCCAAAACGCTGCCTCAGATACCAGCTATAGGCATAATATCGGAGCCCGGCTTCGCGCCATCCGTTGTCGACCGTCGCGGACAAATCAACCTCTACTGATGCGTGTTGACTGATGTTAAGGAATTGGTACAGTGGATCATGCCCTATTCTTATCGATATTAGGCTTATCATCTAGGCACTACGGAACGAGGCACTTGTAATGTCCCAGAAATTTGGGGAGCTGGTCCCCGTCGGCGGGGGAGATCCCATTCCTCTGCTTAAGAAGACACTTTTAGTGGGTCGTCGCGAAACCAATGATGTGGTTCTTCGCTTCGCCAACGTATCGAGCAACCACTGTCAGCTCTACGTGAAGCAGGGTTACTGGTTTGTCGAAGATCAGAACAGCCGCAATGGCACGAAAGTGAACGGCAAGCGCGTGACCGATACCGACAAGCGGATCGATCCCGGCAAGATCATTGCCATTGCCAAGCACGAATACGAACTGCATTACGACCCAATCGATTTGGGTGCGACCGGACCACCACCGTCTGAAACTGACATGACCGAAGAAATCCTCGGCAAGTCACTGTTGGAACGGGCCGGCATTGGTAACGCGCGGCGTCGCTCCGACTAATGCAGTCGTTGATTCCACCAACAAACTCGAAAGGCCACGGTCACCCGCCGTGGCCTTTTTCGTGCCCCTGCGTTGTGGGGCGGAGGGTGTCTGGTTAAATTGCACTGCTTCAATGGAACCCACCAAACATGCCCTTGGAAGACGATAGCCTGCCATGGAAAATCTGACGCAAATCGCCCACAACGTTTACTTCACGCTTAAAGACAAGTCGCCAGAAGCCCAGCAGAAGATGGTCGAAGCTTGTCACAAGTATCTTTCGGGTCACCCCGGCTGCGTCTTCTTTGCCGCTGGCGTACTTACCGAAGAACTCGATCGTCCAGTCAACGATCGTGCCTTCCAGGTGGCGCTGCACGTCGTTTTTGATTCGCTGGAATCGCAAAACGCTTACCAGGTCGCCGAACGCCACGTGCAGTTCATCGAAGAGAATAAAGAATCCTGGGAATCGGTCCGCGTCTTCGATTCGACCGTCGCCAGCTAACTCGGGCAATCGCCAACGTGGTCGACCTGGAACAACTCCGATCCCGCAAAGGTGCCGTTCGACGGAGCGAAATCCCGTCGAACGTCGTCACAGCGCTTAACCGTGGCGAACTCGAAACGGTCAATCTGGTCGAGTTTCTGATTGTCGATCACGTCAAACTCTTTCGCGCGGTTCGTCCTTCGCTGGATCTCGACGACCGCGCCGCCAAGCAAATCGCCGCCACGCTCAAACGACTGGCGGACGAAGGAGTCATGCAGCGGCTCGTGCAAACAGGCATCGCCTTCCACGAATCCTTGCCCGATGCCGATCGGCGGGAAGTGGTTTATCAGCAGTTGGCTGGCCACACCAGCGACACGCTACGAAACTGGGCCGCTTACATGGATGCAGCCGATGCGGGGATGACATTCAGCAAGCGACTGAAGCGAGTCCGCCCGTTCGCTCTCGATCCGAACATGGGCGTCCGTGAGATCGCGTGGATGTGCGTCCGCTTGCCAGCCGCGAACGAGATCGTTACGCAGATCGAAAAGCTAGTTCCCTGGGCGAAGCAAAAACATCATTACGCCCGACGCTTTGCGATTGAGCTCTCGCGACCATGCGGTGTGTGGACGAAGCACATCACCGAGCTGAAGCAGCGTCCGGAAGTCGCGGAAACATTGCTCGAGACCTGTTGCACCGACGAATCGAAGTACGTGCAAGACTCGGTCGCGAACTGGCTGAACGATGCCAGCAAGACGCGACCTGACTTCGTCCAATCGGTTTGCGATCGCTGGCTGGCCGAATACGATTCTCCCCATACGCAGCGAATTGCCCATCGTGCCTTGCGAACGCTTCGCAAGAAAAGTGGCGGCAAATAACTTTTAGTTCGACATCCATCCGCGCATGAAAAAGGCCCCGGCAATCGATGCCGAGGCCTCTTTTTGTTGGCAGGATCCGATTCGCTTAGAACGTAACGTCCAGCTTTGGATTGGCTTCCTTCAGCTTCTCGACGCCGTCGTCGTAGATCTGGGTGAAGTTCAGTGTCAGCTTCTTCAGATTGGTCAGCGTTAACAGAACCGGAATCGATTCGTCACTGATGCTGCTGTTTTCCTTCAGCGAGAGGCTTTGCAGGCTGGTCATGCCTTCCAGGTACTTCACCCCTTCATCGGTCAGTGCACAGTTCTGCAGGTCGAGTTCCTTCAAGTTCTTCAGGTTCTTGATTGGCTCGAGCCCGGCGTCGGTGATGAAAGTATTCCAGAGGTTCAGCGATTCGAGGCTTTCGAAGGTCGAAACCGTGGCGACCCCTTCATCGACGAACGAGGTTTCGCTGACGTCCAGATCCTTCAGCTTCTTCATGTTCTTCAAGGCATCCATCTTCAAGCCACGAATCTTGGCCGACTGACGCAGCTTCAAGTCGACCATTTCGGTCATGCCGCTCAGGTACTGCAGGCCATCGTCGCTCACCTTGGTGCGGAACAAGTGTAGCTTCTTCAGCTTGGTGCAATCTTTGATGTGGGCCAGACCTTCGTCCGTGCATGGCACTTCGTTCAGTTCCAGCGTTTCCAGATTCTTCATCCCGGTCAGGTACGACATACCCTTGTCGGTGATCTTCTTGTCACGCAGATTCAGAAAACGCATCTTGGTCAGGTCGGCAATATACGACAAACCTTCGTCGCTGATCAGCGTGCCTTCGGTTCGAAGCACTTCCATGTTCTTCATTTCGCCGATCGACTTCATCCCTTCGTCGTCGATATTGCAGTAGCGAATATCGAGATAACGGGTCTTGGGGAAGGTGGCGATGGTGGCCATCGACTTGTTCGAGATGTTGGTACGACGCAGACCAAATGCGCCGAGGTTTTTGGACGCCTTCAGGTTCTCGATACCGGCATCGGTGATGACGGTGTTCTCGAACGAAACGTCACGCAGTTCGGTCAGTTCCTTCAGGTACTCGGTTACCTGATCGGTCACTTCCGCCCCATAGAACTTGACGACCTGAAGCTGCTTCAGCTTCGAGACCGGTTCGAAGACCTTGTCGTCTTCGATCAGAACCTTCGAGAGGTCCGCGCGAATGACGTTGCCGTTGGCATCTTTGGTCAACTCTCCACCCAGCTTTTCCAAGGCAGCGACCGCTTCCGCATCGTCCGCTTCTGGTTTCGCAGCCGAGGTGTTGCCACCTTTGCCCTCGGGGGAGTCGGTCGGGGCGCTGGAGGGGCAGCCAACGAACAACGGAAGGGCGAGCAGAACAAATCCGAGAGTCCAGAGACGGTTCATGGAGAACTATTTCCTAAAGGGGACAAATTAGCGAGGCTAGGGAGAAATTTTCAAACAGTTTAGGCTACAGCACATCCCAAACCTTCGCAACCAACGATAAAAGGCCCGCGGCGTTTGACGCCCGGGCCTTTACGTTATTCTCGGAGTTATCCAAGGGGTCGGCTTATTTATGCACGTCGTGGCAAGTCTTGCAGTTGGCAGCCTTCTTCAGCTTATCTCCAGCCCCTTCTTTGCCATCAATGGTGGCTTTCGCGGCTTCGATCAGAGCGGTGGTCTTTTCCTTCCAGCTCTCTTCGCTGCCTTTGTGCGGTGGATTCTTGGCCAGCGATTCCAACATTTCCATCGCCAACTTCTTTTCTTCGTCGTCGGCTTCTCCCTTGGCAACCTTGGCGATCAGGCCCCCCTTGAAGCCCTTCTTCATGATCTCTTCGGTGCTGAACTTGGAATCTTCCCCTTTATCAGCCATCGCAATGTTGCCAAGCAACACGACAGCCAGTAGCCCGGTCGCAACGAGCAAACCTTTCTTCATCACAATATCTCCAGCAGAGGCAGGTCAAACAGGAAGCCGCAAAATCGAATGACTTTGCACAACTCGACTCATCGTACAGTTCTCCCTAACCAATTTCCTTAGGCAATGCTCCAAAACTGCCCAGATCCCCCTGATTGAGACATCCTCTCAATAATTTGCTGCCTGCCATATTTAGGAACGTGACATAGGCTTAAAAAACGGGCCCCAACACCTCCAGAATTGATGCCGAGAACGATCGACCGATGTTCAACTACTACGAATACTGGAGCGGGAAAGATCCGAGTCGCCAGGTCGGCAGTATCGACGTCAACACGCAGTACATCGCTCAGCGGTCGTGGGGGGTGATTCTGGTGAAAGCCTTCGCGGCAGTGATCGTCGCGGCGTTTCTGTTTTGGTTGCCATACCACTTTCTCCCGCTCGTCGGCTGGCAACGCATTCCGGTCGCTGCCGGTTGCGTGTTGATCTATACCGGGCTCGCCTTCTTTGTGGTTCCGCGGCCCAATACCGACAACATGGGTTGGTGCGGGGGCATGATCAACAATCCGCTTACCTACACCGACGACTGCAACCAGTGGCTGTTTTGTTTCTACGCGGTCCTCGGGCCAGGTCGTTTGATATCGGGAGCATTTCTGGACGTGGCCTGTGAATTGGGTTTCGCTCAAAGCGATACGATGCCAGAACCAGACACGTCGTTCGTCGATTACTATCGGACCGAGAATCAACATTCGAATGATTCTGTTTCCACCTTCGATGGTTTCGAATCCTCAGAAGATTCGAAGCCACGATTCGTATTGAACGACGACGAGTAGTCTCACGCCCGGAGCCCAAGCGACTTCGATTGCTTGACACTGTCAGAGTGAGCCTCGATATTGGGGGCGAACCCATTTTGCAGCGGCTGCCTGCCCCGCAATGTCGCCCCACTCACGCTGATAGAAATCGGAGTTCGTGTGCAATCGTTCACATATCATGCGCCTCGAACGATTCCCGAGGCGGTCGCACTGCTTACCGAGTCGGAAGGAAAGTCGGTCTTGCTGGCCGGCGGCACCGATATCTTGGTGCAGCTTCGCGAAAACCTGCGTCATGCTGACCACGTCATCGACATCAAGCAGATCCAGGATCTCGCGCGACTGGATGGCAATGCGAAGCAGGGGCTGTATCTGGGCTCGGCCGTGACCTGCTCTCAGCTTCTACGAAGCCCGATTACCCAACCGTATGCCGCACTGCGTGACTCGGCCCAGATCATTGGTGGCTGGCAAATTCAATCGCGAGCGACCATTGGCGGCAACCTCTGCAATTCGTCGCCGGCGGCCGACTCGATTCCCTCGCTGATGGTTCATGGCGCGGTCGCGGAAGTGATCAACGAAGATGGCCACCAGAACATTCCGGTCAGTCATTTCTGTACTGGGCCTGGGAAGAACGCCTTGGCAGGCAATGGGTTACTGCTGGGGCTCGCGATTCCCGAAGTCGGCACGATCAGCGGATCGGCCTACCAGCGATTCATTCCCCGGTATGAAATGGATATCGCTGTTGCCAGTGCGGCTTCTTACATCGAACTGCTGGAAGATGGTACGGTCGCCACCGCGACCATCGCCCTGGGTGCGGTTGGCCCCACGCCTCTTTTGGCCAGTGATGCTGC
Organism: Bremerella cremea; assembly: GCF_039541315.1. GTDB lineage: Bacteria > Planctomycetota > Planctomycetia > Pirellulales > Pirellulaceae > Bremerella > Bremerella cremea. The sequence goes on from NZ_BAABFZ010000005.1 coordinate 1,132,424, forward strand.
CGACATGCTCGTTGGTGAAACGCCGGAAGAAGCGTTGATCGAACAGATCGCCCAAGAGGCCGCCAGGATCGCCACGCCAATCAACGACATGCGTGGCACGATCGAATTTCGCAAACACCTTGCCTCGGTGTTGGTGAAACGAACTTTGCAAACGGCACTCCGCCGCGCCACCGGCGAAGTGGTTGTCTCTCATCCGCACGTTTAATGAGCTGAAAGTGAATTTGATGCCAGGCAACTCCCCAGCAAAAGTGGCGGTCTCGACCACGATCAACGGACAATCGCACGACTTCCTTTGTCAGCCACGACAAAGCTTGTTGGAGGTTTTACGCGACACGCTGCAACTGACCGGAGCGAAAGAAGGCTGCAACAACGGCAACTGCGGGGCATGCACCGTCTTAATGGATGGCGAGCCGGTCAACAGTTGCCTGGTCCTGGCGGTTGAGGTCGAAGGCAAGCAGCTAACGACCGTCGAAGGCCTGGCCAACAAAGGTGTACTGCATCCATTGCAGCAATGCTTCCTCGAAGGGGCGGCACTGCAATGTGGCATCTGTACGCCGGGCTTCTTGGTCGCCGCGAAAGCGCTCCTCGATAAGAAGCCGAACCCGACCGAAGAAGAAATTCGCTTCTCGCTGGCAGGCAACCTTTGCCGCTGCACCGGATACGACAAGATCGTCCGAGCCGTGCAAGCCGCCGCCGAACAGCTTCAAGCGGAAGAGGCTCCCCTCCCCTCTTCGGCCGCTCATCAACAAGCCCAGCAACAGCAATAGGAAACCACGCGATGCAAGGATCACCGATTTCCTACAGCGACAAGAAGTATCAGGTTCTGGGCACGCGGCCGATCCGTCACGACGGAACCGATAAAGTCACCGGGCGAGCGATCTATACCAACGACGTCCACTTCCCCGATATGGTGCATGGCAAGATCTTGCGCAGCCCGGTCGCTCATGCCCGGATCAAGTCGATCGATACCTCCGCGGCGGAAGCCCTCGACGGCGTCGTGGCCGTGGTGACAGTCAAAGATTGGCCTGACCTGAAAGACAAGATGGCCGACCTGGGCGAAGGTGCCGTGAACCTTGCTGAACTCGGCGCCAACTGCATGGCCCACGACAAAGTGCTGTACAAAGGGCACGCCGTCGCTGCCGTGGCGGCCCGTAATGTTCACATCGCGGAAGAAGCGTTGGCATTGATTCGCGTCGAATACGAAGAGCTGCCGTCGGTGCTCTGGGTGCAAGATGCGATGCACGAGAACGCGCCGATTTTGCACCCGAATCTTCGCACCGATCACATGGGTAAGCCTGGCGATCACCCCACGAACATCGCCAAGCATCTTCATTTCGAAACCGGTGATGTCGACGCGGCGTTTAAATCGGCCGATGTCGTCGTCGAACGCGAGTTCAAGACGGCGACCGTCCACCAAGGCTACATCGAGCCTCACAACTCGGTCGCTCTCTGGAACGAAGATGGCAAGCTGAAGATCTGGACCGCGACTCAGGGATCATTCACCTGTCGTCATCAGGTCGCTGAACTGCTGCAGATTCCGATTTCCAACGTGACGGTCACGCCTTGCGAGATCGGCGGCGGATTCGGCGGCAAGATCGCGGTCTATTTGGAACCGGTCGCGGCCCTGCTCAGTCGCAAGAGTGGCCGCCCGGTGAAGATGGTCATGCAGCGTGACGAAGTCTTCGAGGCAACCGGTCCGACACCTGGCTCGTACATGAAGGTGAAGCTCGGAGCGACCCGCGAAGGCAAGCTGCTCGCCGGCGACGCGACGCTGGCGTACGATGCGGGTGCCTACCCCGATGGCGTGATCGGCCCTGGCTGCATGTGTGTGTTCAGCTGCGTCGAACTGCCGAACGCTCGCGTACATGGTTACGACGTTTGCTTGAACAAGCCGAAAACGCAGGCCTACCGCGCCCCTGGAGCGACACAGGCCGCATTCGCGTTCGAGTCGGTCATGAACGAACTGGCCGAGTCGCTCGGGATTTGCCCGCTCGAGTTCCGCCTGAAGAACGCGGCGAAAGAAGGTACCCGACGCGTTGATGGTCCGGTCTATCCTCGGGTCGGCCTGATTGAATGTTTGGAAGCCGCCAAGAATAGTCCTCACTGGAACACGCCGCTGGAAGGACCGAATCAGGGACGTGGGATCGCGGCAGGGTTCTGGTTCAACATCGGCTTGAAATCGTCGGTCACCGCCACGGTCAATCACGACGGTACGGTGAACCTGCTGGAAGGTTCGACCGACATCGGCGGGACGCGAACATCGATCGCGATGCAGTTGGCCGAAACGCTGGGCATTTCTGCTGAAGCGGTGCATCCGAAGGTGGTCGATACCGATAGCGTAGGCTACACCGATGTCACCGGCGGAAGCCGTACGACGTTTGCCACCGGTTTGGCAGCATATGAAGTTGGACTCGACCTGCGGAAGCAACTTTGCCAACGCGCGGCGATACTGTGGGAATGCGATCCGAGCGAAGTGACGTTCAAGGAGGGCACCTTCGTCCATCAGGACAAGTCGCTAACGTTTCAGCAGTTGGCGGCTCAACTTCCAGAGACCGGCGAACCGGTCGTCGGCCGGGCCTCGATCTCCAAAGATGTTTCGACCAACGGTTTCGGTGTGCATCTTTGCGACGTTGAAGTTGACCCTGAGACCGGTAAGGTTCGCGTACTGCGGTACACGGCGATTCAAGATGCCGGCAAAGCGATTCACCCGAGCTATGTCGAAGGGCAACTGCAAGGGGGCGCGGTCCAGGGAATCGGCTGGGCTTTGAACGAAGAGTATTACTATCGCGACAACGCCACCATGGCGAACGCGTCGTTCCTCGACTATCGCATTCCGACCTGTTACGACTTGCCGATGATCGACACGATCATTGTCGAGGTCCCAAATCCGGACCATCCGTACGGAGTTCGTGGCGTGGGGGAAACGCCGATTGTCGCTCCCCCTGCTGCGGTTGCCGCCGCCATCTACGAAGCGACCGGAGTTCGCATGTTCGAGCTGCCGATGTCGCCTCCTAAGCTATGGAAGGCGATTTCCGAGAAGAACGCTTAGAGCTTCGGAATTTGAACCGGCGGTGGTGCCGGGCCATTGCCGACCGGACGAGGTCGATTGATTCGGCGCGTATCGAAGAAGACCGGCTCTAACTTGACGCCGAAGCCACGTTTGATTTCCCACGTGGCTCGCGTCGCCCAAGGTGTGCCCTCGTGTTCCTCGCGAATGTATTGCAATATTTCGCGTGAGAGGGAAATGTCGGCTTCGGTTTTCTCTGGGGCCGACAACTCATCGGTCGTCGCCAATCGCCAACCGCGAAACTCCATATACGGAGGCATTTTCGGCGGAGCCGGTGGGTTCTCGGCGAACTTCGTCAGGTAAGCCCCATACTCGAACGCACGAGCTCGGTAGGCCAATAGCTGGCCATACAACAGGTCGTAGTTCGCACTCCAGCGAAGCGACGTCGAGTCGTCTCGCAAATCACGGTTCTTCTCCGCCACTTCGATCGCGCGGTCGAGGTACGTGATATAGGTGATCATCTTCGCCTGTTGCTGGCGAACTTGCTGGCGGAACATTCGCAGGTCAGGGCTGAACGACTGCTGAATCTCGATCACGTCCGCTACGCTCTCTTGATAAGGATTCAGATCGTAGATGATCTTCGTCACCAGCGTTTTGAGCGGATCTTTCTTCACCTCGCCAACTTGTTCCAGACGAGAGCGCAGATCAGGGCGATACATGTCCATCGTCTTCGGTTCGTACCGACGATCGATGGCGTTGTTCACATTCGATTCTTCCCCAGGCAGCATGAAGAAGATCCCCCCGGTCTCTTTGGCCAGGCGAACCTGCTCGAACGGTCCGAAGCCACTGGCCAGGGCATCGGTTCGTTTACCGAAGCCATCGGTTTGAAGCTGCTCGATAATGGCAGCCTCCGGCCCGCGATCGACCGGCAGTAAGTGATCGGTTCCGTTTTCCGGATGGGTCCAGCGAACATGAGCGTAGGGATAGCCGAACACCGCTTCGCGTCCCAGAACAAAAACCCGAGCGTCGGTCGCCTTCGCAATCCCGATCGAAGTTTCCAACCGGCTTTCGTTGTCGGCGCTGTTGCCACTTTCGTCGGTCACCACAATTAAGGCGATTTTTCGATCGGCGATCTTCGCGTAGCGGCGATGTCGCGTGAGGACCTCGGCGACGGCCGAACTGAACATCTCTTCGCCGGAAGGATCGACCGGAACGGCCGCGATGGCCTGATCGACTTCGGCGGGATCGTTTGTGGGTGCCTTGGTGTGCATCAAAAAGCCTTGCCCGAAACTGGCGACCGCCGTGGTCAGTGCGTCGCCGCGGGCATGTTCGCTAAGGCCGACTTCGGCATAGATTCGATGAATGCGACGACGGATATCTTCCTGGTCGTCCTTCATGCTTTCCGACTGATCGAACAGCCAAATTACCAGTACCTTGTTATGCGACAACATCCAGATCAGTTCCTGCGAGATCTGATCCATCGCTTCCTGATAATCACCAACGACAGCCTGGACCGAACCAACAGTACCCAGTGGCATATCTTCGATCAGCGAATCGGTGTCTTTGGTCAGCAAGGCGTCCGCTTCCAGCGAAACGAGCGGAGCGTTGTCAAACTCGGTCGGTGGCATCTCGAGTTGCGGCGCGGTGAGCGAGGCCTCGACCATTCCCTGGAGCCCTTGCTCGGTGGTGGTCAGATTCGCGATCGTCATTTCCTCGGCGATCTTTTCTGACTCGTCGAGTTCAATTTCCAACGGCTTGATGTGCTCTTCCAGTTCGGGCTCGATCACCACCAACTCGATCTGTTTGGTGGGAGGTTCCAGAATCGTATACATGGCCAACACGACCACCAGGCCGAAGTGGAACATGAACGAGACCAGGAACGACGCCGAGTTATGGATACTCTCGACACGAAGCCAAGACCGACGGGGCGCACCTTCCGTGGTCGGTGCTAGCGGTGTAGCACCGTTGTCTGGTCCAGATGGAGACCAGTTTGCGGTGGGTGCAGGTTGGTGCATGCTTACCGGTCAATCAAGGAGGGAATCGTGTGGGGGTGTTTCTTCAATCGTAGAAGAAATTTGCTATTGGTGCCATGCATTTTTACGCAAAGGGCCAGTTGGTTCGGTCATTACGACCGAATCTCCCCCAACTGGCCTGGAACTGCTTCGGCATTTTTGATAAAGCACGACCAACTTGCGCAATTATTTTCGAGAAACTCGCTCCAGCCGAGGATACCGTGTCCGTTTTCCGAAATCTGTTGATCGTGGGACTTCTGGTCTGTGTAGCCTACAACGGCTACGTCATTTACCGCAATCAATTGGCTTCATCTCCTACCGAAGCGACCGCTCCGGAAGAGACCGCTCCTTTGTTTTCGGCCGAGGCCTTCACGGAACTCGCCGAGAATCGGAGCCAAGTCACCGTCAAAGAAGTTCCTACGGTAATCACGCCTGCACAGCCGGCGCAAACCGACGCTGTCGTGGCGAATCCGGTGCTGGAATCGTCGGTCGATAAGACCGAAGTCCTGCCAGTATCAGCCGAAGTGCCAGCCAATCCACGTGGCAGTCGCTTCTCGGAAACGGCAACTGTAGCCACGGAACCAGTCGTACCTGCTGAGGTAACCGAGTCCCCCCAGACCGATGTTGTGATGGCACCGCTGGGCGATATCACGCCCCAGGTCCTTTCCTTTGAAGATGCCTGGACCCAAATCGAAATGTCGGAAGCGGCATTTACCTGGGCGATCGCTCTGCGACAGATTCAGCAGCTGATCCAGCGTGACGATCTCACCAATTCCCAGCGTGAACAAGTTCTCGCCAAGGGTGACGAGCTCGCGGAAACGGTCATCTTCGCCAGCAACAAACATCTGGCCCAGCCAGCGTTGACTTATTTGCCAGGCACCAACGTCGTTGAAATCGCCAAGACGCACGAGATCCCGGTTTCGTTCCTCCGTCAAATCAATGGCTGGAACGACCAGTTCGAGCCAACCCCAGGCGACTCGGTCAAAGTGCTTCAAGGTCCAATCACCCTGGTGATCGACCTGCCGGCAAAGACCATGCGAATGACGGTTGGCGACCTTTACGCTGGTCGCATGTCGATTGGCAAAGCGGACGTGACCGTTCCGGTCGAAAGTATCTTGAACGTCGAAATGGTCGAAGAAGTTGAACGCCTTTCCATCGGTTCGGTCGCTGTGGTGATCGATCAAGAGAACATCGCACCAGAACCGAACTCGCTGCTGGTGACCGCCGACGACTGGAAGCTGCTGCACGCCCTGACCGGCAGTCACGTCGACATTCGCTGGATTGAAGAGAAGGCCCCGGTCGAAACCGTGGTCGCTGCTCCGATCACTCCCCAACCCGAGATGACAGCTGCCGTCGAACCGATGACCAGCCAGCCGGTCGATGCGTTGAAGATGGAAGTCTTCGCCCCGGCGGGCGCGGTGCTGCAAGGCAAGCCTGCTCGCTACGGAATCGAAATCACCAACATGAGCGACAAGCCGAGCGACTTGGTTCAGGTCGTGGTGAACTTGTCGGAAGGGATTGAACCGATCAAGGTCGAAGGCCAACCAGGGCGAATTGGCCCAGGCCAGGCGATGTTCGATCCCATGACGATCGAAGCAGGCGAGAGCGTTCGACTGGTGGTGACCATCGAAACGAAGACCCCAGGCCAGTTCCTGGTTCGCCCTGAGCTACAATGTGCGCAACCAGCCACCCGGTACGCCACAGAAATTCAGTTGAAGGTCGCTGCCGCCGAATCGATCTCGGCGGAAGTAGAAAAACAGGAAGCAGAGTCGCCGCTGCCGGAAAAGGCGATGGCAGAAGCTCCGCAGAATCCTGCCAAGGAAATTCGCTAGAACGGCAAGTCGACGCCCAGCTCTGGATTTTGAGCCGCAAGTTCCAAGAACTTCGTTCCCAAAGCCACGTCCTGAATGGCGAGCCCGACCGTCTTATAAATGACGATGCTATCGGCGTTGTCTCGACCGATCGACTGGCCGGCAATCACGTCGGCCAGCGAAACCGATTTGTCCCAGTCGAAGTAACCTTCTTCGGCGGCCAAGACATAATCGCCTGCTTCTCCGCGACAAGCTTCAATCGAATCGCACACCCAGTTATCGGCGCGGCGAATCGCGACGACGTCGAGCTCTCGCTTGAACGTCCAGTTCGCTCCCATCGCGCAGACCAGTGCCCCTTCGGCCAAAAGGTTGCCGTCGAAAACAGGATGTTTGCTGGTCGTGGCGGTGACGACCAGCGGTAGGTCTTCCACTGCATCTTTCGGATCGTGTACCGGGACGATCTCGATCTGCAGCTTCTCGCCCATGCGTTCGGCGAACGACTCTCGCTTTTCCTGATCGCGGGAATAGATGAATGCCTGGGTGATGGGCAATTCGGTGGCGAGTGCTTCGAGCTGAGCCTCGGCCTGCCAACCGCTTCCGAAGATACCAAGCTGCGTGATCGGTTTGCGGGCCAGATACCTCGCTCCGACGGCCGAAGACGCGGCGGTGCGAATCTGCCCGAGCGTGTCAGCTTCGATCAGGGCTTTCATCTGGCCACTGTCGATGTCGTAGAGCCCCACATGAAACCGAGCCTTGATCCGGGTCGTGCTGTACATTTTCCAGCCCGCCGTTCCCAAGTACTCGGCGGCGGCGTGCATGCCATGCAGCGCAAAGCCAGGGGCCCGGGCTCGTTGGCGAGGGATGTTCTCGGCCCCGCCAGTGCCCAGTTGCCGAAAGCTTTCTTCCACCACATCAATGGCGGTCGCCATATCCAACAGCGAAGCTACTTCTTCTTCGCGATAGAATCGGCACGTCATGTCGCCTCCCTTTCCGCCAGGGATCAGTCGTCAAGCCGCCCCAGCTTTTTGAAATCGTCTTTCAGTGATCGATACAGATCTTGATAGACCGGGAAGGCCCGATCGTAATACTTCTTGGCGGTGCGATCCGGAGTTGTTTCGCTCACTTCGCGAATTGTCGCCGCACATGCTTCCTGAATGTTTTTGTACGCTCCGGCGCCCGTGGCTGCCAACAGGGCGACCCCATAGGCAGGTCCCTGTTCGGCGTTCAGCGTCACGACCTTCTTCCCGAAGACATCCGACTGCATCTGTCGCCATAGTGGCGACTTGGCTCCGCCACCGCCGGCACGAACCTGGCGGACCGGGATGTTCATCTCGTTCAGCACTTCCAGGCTTTCTCGCAGCGAGTAAGTCACCCCTTCCATGATCGCACGCGTCACATGGGCTCGCTCGTGTTTCAAGGTAACCCCAATGAAACAGCCACGTGCATCCGGATCGGCATGCGGGGTCCTTTCGCCCGCCAGGTAAGGCAGGACCATCAGACCTTCGCTACCGGCCGGAACCGAGGCCGCTTCTTTCATCAGCGTCGTGTATGGATCGACTTTTCCCTTGGGGCCCTTCATGTCGCTGCATAGTTTCTGGACGAACCATTCCAGTGTGCCGGCGGCACAAAGGGTTACTCCCATCATATGCCACTTGCCACGAACGGCGTGACAGAAAGTGTGCAAACGGCCCTTTGGGTCGGCAGCCATTTCGTCGCTATGGACGAACATCACGCCGCTCGTTCCAAGCGAGCTGGCGAGAATCCCCTTCTTCACGACGCCATTCCCCAGAGCGTTGGCGGCGCAGTCCCCTGCCCCACCGACGACGACACACTCGGTGGTCAGGCCAAGTTGCCGAGCCGCCTTCTTGGTCAGCGTACCGGTGACATCTTCCGACTCGTACACCTTGCCGAGCAAGTCGCGATCGAGCTCCAGCTTCGACAACAAGTCGAGCGACCAGTCACGTTTGGCGACATCCAGCAGCAACATGCCGCTCGCATCGCTCACTTCGGTGGCGTATTCGCCCGTCAAGCGGCGACGGATTTCATCTTTGGGTAGCAGCACCTTCGCCAGGCGAGCGAAGTTCTTCGGTTCGTTGTTGCGGAGCCACAAGACTTTGGGAGCCGTGAAACCTGTCAGGGCCGGATTGGCGACCATTTTGATAAGCTTGGCCCGGCCGCCTGCGCGTGATTCGATCTCTTCGCATTCGGCGACGGTTCGTTGATCGTTCCAAAGCAGTGCCGGACGAATGACTTCGTCGTTTTTGTCGAGGAACACTGAGCCATGCATCTGCCCGGAAAGCCCGATCCCTTTCACGTCTTCCGGCTTGGCCTTTGCTAGTTGCACTACCTTTTTGACGGTCTTGATGGTTGCCTTCCACCACAGTTCAGGATCTTGTTCGCTCCACAGTGGCTTCGGATGCGAGACACCATAGCTAGCAGAGGCGTCTGCCAGAATCGATCCATCTTCGGCCATCGCGATGGTCTTGGTTCCAGACGTACCGATATCGATTCCCAGGTAGATATTCACCAGGTTAGATCCTCAATTGGGGGCAAGCGGGGCGACAGCTGCGAGGGTTAGGACGAGTTGAATTGACTATTCTGATCTATTTCTGCTAGAGAACCAAGCATCCCCAGGCCCCAAGAACGCCTATCTTGTTAACTTGTTACGATTGTTGTGATGCCGCATGAAAACTCCGGGTCTTACGGCGGGCAGTGTTAATGGTTCAGATCTCTATTTCCCACGGTCGATGAAATCGGTACTCTCTGGGCGTCGGTGGGGGATTTGCTCCAAGTCGTTTGAGGGCTAAGGATTCTTCCCAGTCAGACTATCGGCCATCTGCTCGATCTTCAGCCTAAGCATGGCGAGCGCTTCGAGTTGGCATCGATCCTGTTATTGAAATACATGCACAATCCACCACCACGAGTTGTTCTCGATCTCGAGAAGTCACGGAACCGCTGTTCCGGGCTCGGGCAATTTGCCTGCCAACTTGGTCATGCGCTTTTAAACGAAATGACCAATCGTGGCCTGGTGCCCATTCCTTTCGTGTCGCCCAGCAACAGCGATGAATTCGGTACGCCGGAATCGCTGGTGGCCAAGCTCTGGCGGAAAGAGATCTTTCAGCGGTGGTATCGCTGGACCCAGACCGGTCGCAAACCACCATATGCCTTGTGGCACGCAACGCATCAGCAGGTCAAGTTCCTGCCATTGAATTCCAAGACACGCGTTGTGTTGACCATTCACGACTTGAATTACTTGCGTGAAAAGAACGGCTCGAAGATCGAACGCGAACATCGCCGGATCGCCCGGCTTATCCGCCGCTGCGATGCCGTGACGGTGATCTCGAAGTTTGTCGCCGGCGAAGTCCAATCGCACTTCGATCTGCAAGGCAAACCGCTGCATGTGATCTACAACGGTCGCCCCGACATTTCGCAGTATGAAGCGGTCCAGCCAGATTGGCTGCACAGTGAACGACCTTTTCTGTTCACCATCGGCATCGTCGACCGTAAAAAGAACTTCCACGTACTGCTCGATCTGGTCGAGAGCCTGGCAGACCATCAGCTGGTGATCGCTGGCCAGAACGACTCGGAGTATGCCTCCGAAATTCGCCGCTGTATCGAACAGCGTGGTCTAGCCGATCGCGTGATCTTGCCGGGTCCCGTGAGCGATCACGAGCGTCAGTGGCTGTACGAACATTGCGAATCGTTCGTCTTCCCTTCCTTGACCGAAGGCTTTGGTCTTCCGCCGATCGAAGCAATGACCTGCGGCAAGCCAGTCTTCCTGGCACGCCGCACGAGCCTGCCGGAAATTGGCGGCAACAAGGCGTTTTATTGGGATGAGTTCACCACGGATCACATGGTGAACATCTATCGCGAAGGGATGCAAACGTTCGCGAGCAGCCCGACCTATCCCGCAGAACTGCAACAAGCGGCGGCCCGTTTCTGCTGGCAAGATTCCGCCAAGCAATACGTCGATCTCTATCGCGACGTGCTCGAAATGCCGGTGGAAGAGGCCTTCCAGCCGCGACTTGCCGCTGCCTAGCAGGCGAAACCGATCTCTCTCGGATTGCGATAATTAAATTTATTGGCGTTTTTACATTGACTCCATAGAGGGATACGCCTACGCTAATGCGCAGTATTCGATAGAGACTCATCGCATCGATAAATCTTCCTGCTTCCAAGCCAGGAACAAGTGTCGATGACATCGCGATAAGCTCAGCAGAATCTGTTCCCATTACCTACAGCGAACTTCTTCCCGGGGCAGGACACCGCCAGGTGTCGGCAGGAAGTTTGGTTGCACTGCGATCGTAGGCAATGGGAACTTTTTCTCTTTCTTGGCCTCCCCCTTCTGCTGTGGGGAAATTCTGCCTGCCAAATCGGCGTAATCGTTAAAGTCGGCCTGCCAGCATTCCCGATAGAAAGAAACACACAGGACTCGGTTTCTTTCTTCTCGCAGGAAGCGAAAGCGAAATGAACATCACATCCGCCATACCATTGGGCATCGGTGCTGCGTCACTCGCCGCTGGGGCTGCATCGCAGCTTTCTCAGGGTGTGTTTTCGTTGTTCAACGGAACGGAAGCAGAATCAGACGGTGGTTCGACCGACCAAGGTTCCATCGCCAGTTCGACACTGGAAGCGTTCCTTTCGCAAGCAGGTGAACTGGGTGCCCAGAAAGACGAACTGGAACAACAGCTTCAGCGTTCGCTGGAAGAACTGGAAGGGATCCTGCGACGCACCGCCCATCAAGCGGGACAAGAGCTTCCCGATGCATTCCAACTGAGCATTAATGCCGACGGCGAAGTGGCGTTGGACTCGTCCGATCCACTCAGCCAACAAACCGAAAGCTTGCTCAGTCAGTCGGAAGAAGCGCAACGCATTCTGAACCAGATCGCAGCCCAAACGGCCACCATCAAAGCCGCGAGTGAACAAGAGGCATACGCCAAACAGTTCAACGAAGATCCGATCGCGGCGGCCGACGCCTTAGAGAAAGCTCGCAGCAAACAAGCCGAACTCAACGTCACCTTCGTCGGTGGCGAGATCTCTGGCTTCCAGCTTGGTTCGGTCTAGCTTCTAGCGATTGCCCGCCGAAGCTTCCGCATTCGCTGCGGAAAGATACTCGATCACTTTGGTCGCTGCCTGTTCGCCGCTTTGAACACATTGCGGAACGCCTACACCGCGGTACGCATTGCCTGCCAACTCGAAGCCGGGCAATTGGGCCGCTTCGTTTTCCAGTTCCGCCACGCGATCGAGATGCCCGAGGTGATATTGCGGCATCTTCCCCATCCACCGCGTGACCAGAAACTTCTCCGGCTCCCCTTCCAGTCCGATCAAATCGCGAAGCTCGGTCTGGACGATCTCTTTCATCTCGTCGTCGGTCAGGTTCGCCAATTCCGGATGACAGGCCCCACCCACGAAAACGCGAATGATCACTTTGCCATCAGGAGCCCGGCCTGGGAACTTGGCACTCGAAAAGCTCCCGGCGAGGATCTTTCGATTTTCAATCTCTGGCACGACAAACCCGAACCCCGCGACGGGTCGACGAATCTGCTTCTGATCAACCGCCAAAATCGCCACACTGCAGCCGGCGTAAGGAATCGTCTCGAGACCTGCCGCCAACTTCGGAAACTCGGTCAGTACCTTGGCCGCATGAGGAGCCGGCAAGGCCATAACGACGGCGTCGAAAGTTTGCTGCGCGTCGGCTGTCTCAACGATCCATCCTTCAGCGGATTGACGGACCGACTTAACTGGCGTGTTCAAATGGATTGACTGGCCAGCGAGCCGCTCGGTCAATCGCTGGACGATGTCTCCCATGCCATGCTTCGGTGCGACAAACATCGAGTACCGGGCACCACTGTCCCCCTTCTTCGACTCGGCCGCCTCGCGGTTTCGCATCCCTTTAATGAGGCTGCCATGCTTCTTTTCCATTTCGACGAACTGCCGCAGCGTGGCCTGCACGCTGAGTTTCAGCGGATCGGCCGTATAGATCCCACCGATCAAAGGCTGCACCAAACGGTCGTAAACTTCCTGCCCCATTCGCCGGGTTACGAACGACTGAAGCGATTCGTCGGCGGCATCATCACGTTTGGGAACGAAGTATTCCTGAGCGAGCCGCAACTTGCCGCTCCACGAAAGAATAGGAGTCGTCAGGACCGACCACATCTTGCTCGGAGCCATTAACACGAAGCCTTCCGGCACCGGATGCAGTTGGCTCTTACGGACGACGAACGCCTTCCGCAGCGACTCGTTAGTGGGCAATAACTCTTCTTCCATCCCCAGCCGTCGGCACAGGTTTAGGGCGAAAGGAATGTTCGTGATGAAGTTGTCGGCGCTGTTTTCCAGCAGATAACCATCGTCGGTATGGGTCGTTTGCAGCACGCCCCCCAACTTGTCGTCGGCTTCGTACAAATGGATCTCGCAGGACGGATCAAGTTCCTGCAGACGATACGCGGCAGACAGCCCGGAAATACCTCCCCCAATGACGGCAACGCGGCGGGAAGGTGTCGAGGTTTCGCTCATGGAACGTGTGGCTTCATCAAGGCAGGTAGAGGGCGGACTCTATCTATTGTAGATCAGCCGCCCGGATATGGTTACCCATGCTTGGGCTGGGCGGGGTTGGCAGTGCCCTGGTCACGGGGGAAGATAGAGGTTCGATTGGCTCGATCTTTCAACGGGAAACGGCTCTGTGCAACTCGGAAATACGCAAATTGTCGATACGTTCGCCGAAGCGTTCGGGATGGTCTACACGCGTTTGATCATTACCGCTTTCGACGATCACTGGCTGATGGCCGCCGCCAACGAACTGTGTGGCTATGGCAGTAGCGTGATTGCCTGTGATGCGGAAGTTGGGATCGAGCACTTTCTGACTGCCGACCAATCGCCGGATGGCCGGCCGGCGGTTTCGATCCTGGCGTTCGGCTTTTCGGCCGATGCCCTCACCAAAGCGGTCAGCAATCGAGTTGGTCAGTGCGTGATGACCTGTGCTTCGACGGCCGTGTTCGACGGATTGCCAGCCGCGGAGAAACGACTACCGCTCGGTAAATCGCTACGGTACTTTGGCGACGGCTTCCAGAAGAGCAAGGTCGTCGCCGGAACGAGATACTGGCGGATCCCGGTCATGGATGGCGAGTTCTTCTGCGTCGAGTCGCTGGGAATCGAAAAAGGAGTCGCCGGGGGAAACATCATCTTTCAAGCCGTTGACCAGGCAACCGCCCTCACGGCTGCCCGGAAAGCGATCGATGCCTTGGCACCGCAGCCGGAAGTGATCGCTCCCTTCCCGGGCGGCGTGGCACGAAGTGGCAGTAAAGTTGGCTCGCGATATAAGACCTTACGGGCCTCGACTTCCGACACGAACTGCCCAACCTTGCGGGGCCGCGTCGAATCGCAAGTTGTCGAAGGTGCCAACTGCGTGCTCGAAATCGTTTTGGATGGCACCAGCGAAGAAGCAGTCGCCGCCGGCATGAAAACGGCTCTCCATGCCGCCGCGATCGAAGGCATTCTGGCGATCTCAGCCGGAAACTACGGCGGCAAGCTCGGGAAATTCCATTTCCATCTGAAAGATCTGGTTTAACGCTCGACTAGCCGGCAGGTTGGCTTCCATCACGCGATCGCGCATAAAAATGCCCCAAGCCTGAACGGGTCAAGCTTGGGGCACGGGGAAACACTGATCGGGAGAAGCGCGATTGGCGGTGGCTAGTCTCGCAAAGCACTAACGATCGAATCGCACGAAATACGCCGTTCGGCGATCTGGCCCAGGTCGTTCAGCGAACGGCGTTGGCCAACGTTGTTCCACGCATTGATTTCTGCCAATTCTGGCATCAGGTCGGTCAGTTGATCGACCAGCACTTCCGCCAGGATACCGATATTGGCTTCCTGGGTACGCTCCGAGATTGCCTTGACGGTCTTCATGATGCGAACCAGCTTGGCGCGTTCACGAATCGGAGACGAGAGATTGTTTTGTGGCTCTTCCAGTAGATCAGCGATGGGCACGTCTAAGATATCGGCCCACTGCGAAAGTTGAGAAACGAGAAGATCCGAACCGGGCTTCTCTTCTTCGCGGACCTGAGAAGCGGGCATGCCCAACTTCCGAGATGCGGTGCGAAGCGATACACCCTGCTGTTTACGAAGCTCGCGGATGCGATGCAACTTACGAGGGGACTTATTGCCCGTCTCGGAAGGCGCATACGCGTATACCGCGTGGTCCATGGTAAATGGAACCGTTGCCATGAGAAGTCCTCCCTATTCCGGAGACTCAACCGACTGCCGAATGACCTGGGTCGGTAGCAACGAAAAGACGGCACGACAGCAAACACACACCGAAAGCGCGCGGGCACCTAAGGAAAGAGAGTTTGTCGGAATGCTTCTTGTCTGTTCCGTTGTAATCGATCGAAGGCCAATTAGCGTGGGGTGCCTAATCCCGTCTGCTAAGCCTGATGTTTGGAATCTGATGCCGTCCCCGAAAAGAACCAGGACTTCATCGAACTCCGTGAAAAGTGTGCCTGAAAACGCTCCAAGCATCGGAATGATTCCGAAGCTGCCGTTGGGGTCACTTCTCAACCCTTAGGAATGAAAAGATCACCTGGAAGGGAAAATGAGGGATATAGCGCCTGAAACGTCTTGTCGGCACTGGCCGATTCTATCGAATCCATTCCGACGAATCAAGAGTTTGCAATATTTATTGGAAAATAGTTCGCCGCAACTTTGACAGTAAGGGGCAACATCTTGACGAACGGAAAACTCTTCGCAAATTGCCCGTTATTCACCGGTGGCGAAGTCGTGCAAACGGCGGAGGAAGCGTGGCATTTTTAAGCGAGGAGCCGGAGGCTGAACCACTTCGGTAGGCTGCCTGTCTGACCGGGATTCGTATTGCAGTTGTTCCAGTGCCTCGTTCAGTGATTCGAGCTCGCTGATGTCAGCACCCCAGCTGGCCAGGCGACGTAAGAGATCGTCGTTGAGTGGCTGAGGATCATTTGGCAGCACGGGGAAGCCCGGCCGACTGATGGCAGGCTCTGGCTTACGAACCGGCTGGGCGTTGGCTGCATCGATATGCATGGCCCACAGCGAATGGATATCGTCGCTGGTAAGTTGACGTTCTTGATCCTGGATCATCACCACTTCGCCAGAAGCGGCGGCCAGCCCGAGATCGATGGCCGTGGCCTTACCCTGGCGTGGCGTGTAGCGACGCGAGCGGACTTGCGGATATCGGCAAGTGATTTCGTACAGTACTTCTTCGGTACCGTCGGTCGAGCCATCGTCGACGATCATCACCTCGAAATCGTTGGTCAGATCCGAAACGATATCGAGCAAACGCTCTACTTCCCCACCGATGCTCGACTGAACATTGTGAACCGGCATGATAATACTGAGCGACTTTTTCACGACGGAACCTCGTGCATTCTGGGGGAATTATCGAAGGAAGCTGGCGATTGCTAGTCCTTTGCAGCGCGAAAGCGGCCTGACAAACTCAGATTCGGCAATCTGCTTCCAGTGACTACACCGCTAGCGGCTTTGGTCCGGATTTGCGGTGTCTGCGGGCAACACGGAATGCCCCTCGCAAGCCACGTATGACGTTTGACCGGCCCGCCAGGTTGAGGGGGCGTCCGACGTGCGCTCACCCGGTTGCCGATTGCGGCCCAGACGGTCACACTAAACCGAATTGGTTTCCCGATTTCCTGCCCATTTACTAGAGATTCCCCAGCGATGACGATTTCTCTCCCCCGCGAGCCGGACTTCGACAAAGCTGGTGGTTTGGTGCCGGCGATCGCCCAGGATGCTGATAACGGCGATGTCCTGATGATGGCATGGATGAATCGCGAAGCGTTCGCGGAAACGCTGGCCACCGGAAAAGCGGTCTATTTCAGCCGCAGCCGGAACAAGCTGTGGCGGAAGGGCGAAGAGAGCGGACACCAACAAACGGTCCGCCAGATTCTGGTCGACTGCGATGCCGATACCGTGCTGCTGAAAGTCGAGCAAGTTGGAGCGGCCTGTCACGAAGGCTTCCGAACCTGCTTCTTCCGCGAGATCGATTCCAGCGAAACCAAGATTGTCGAAACACGTCTGGTCAACCCAGACGATGTCTATAAGAAGTAAGAACTAATCGAACGAGAGAGCGAGCAATGAGCTTCGACGCAAACCTGGCAGCCCTGAACGTAGAACTTCCACCGGCCCCCAAGGCCATGGGCTTGTACAAGCCAGCCATCACCGTCGGTAACCTGGTTTACCTGTCGGGTCACGGTCCCTTGAGCACCGACGGCACGCTGCAACTGGGTAAGATCGGTCAAGACCTCGATCAGGAACAAGGCTACGCCGCAGCTCGCCAGACCGGCCTGGCCATGCTGGCTACGCTGAAGGCTCACCTTGGCAGCCTCGACAAGATCAAGCGTCTGGTGAAGACCTTTGGCTTGGTCAACTGTGTCGATGGTTTCTCGCAGCAGCCAGCCGTGATCAACGGTTTCAGCGAGCTGATGAAGGAAGTGTTCGGCGAAGATTGTGGCATTGCCGCCCGTAGTGCTGTCGGCGTGAACGCTCTGCCAGCCAACATGTGCGTGGAAGTCGAAGCGATCTTCGAGCTGAACGACTAAGTCGCATCGCATCTCAGGCCAGAGCGTCGCCACGTGCCCCGTTCTGGCCATTTGCTTTTCGATCTCACCCTGTCTTTGATTTGCAAGCCTCTTTCAGGTTTACCATGGAACGCGAGTTTTACGACCGTGCCGAATCAATCCGCCAGCGACTCCTACAGCTAAAGGACTCTCTTTGACTACGCTGCTAAACAGCAACAGTTGAAGAGTATCGAAGAGCGCATGGCCGCTGCCGATTTCTGGGATAACCAGGAACGCGCCCAGGAAACGGTCGGCCAAATGAAGTCGCTTCGCGCACTGGTCGAACCGCTGGATGAATGCCTGGCGGGAATCGAAGACCTGGACGTGATGCTCGAGATGGCCGAAGAAGATGACTCGCTGGCCGCGGAAGTCCCAGGCACGCTCGAGACGCTGGAAACCACGCTTGAAGCGTTGGAATTGAAGGCGTTGCTCGACGGGCCTTACGACAACTGCGGAGCGATCGTCACGATCAATGCTCGCGACGGTGGGACCGACGCCAACGACTGGGCCGAGATGTTGCTGATCATGTATGGCCGCTGGGCGGACCAGAATGAATACAACGTCGAACTACTCGATCGAACCGACAACGAAGAAGCAGGCATCAACAACGCCACGTTCGTCGTTCGCGGTCCGATGGCTTACGGCTACCTCAAAGGGGAAACGGGCATGCATCGCCTCGTGCGAATCAGCCCATTCAATTCGGAAGGGAAACGGCAGACCAGCTTCGCGGCGGTCGACGTCTCTCCTGAAATCCCCGATTCGGAAGAAGTCGACATCGACGAAGAAGATGTGCGAACCGACACCTTCCGGGCCAGCGGTGCCGGCGGTCAGCATGTCAACAAAACCGACAGCGCGATTCGCTTGACGCACATTCCAACCGGGATCGTGGTGCAGTGTCAGCAAGAGCGAAGTCAGCATAAGAACCGGGCCCAGGCCTGGAAGATGCTTCGTTCGCGGCTGGCTCGTGTTGAAGAAGAACGTCGCGAAAACGAGCAAGCCGCCAAGTACAAAACGCAGGCAAAAGTTGGTTTCGGATCGCAGATTCGCAACTACTTCCTGCATCCCGATCAACGCGTGAAAGATGCCCGAACTGGTTTTTACATGGGCAGTTTTCACAGCGTGATGAATGGTGAGATTCAAGGGTTCCTCGATGCCTACTTGCGTTGGCGAGTCGGACAGGAAACTCCAGACAACTAAGCCTTAACGCCCCCTCCATCATCAGGAGCCAGAGACGTGTCTCAAAACCCCGCGGAAGCCAACGAGTATATTGTCGAATCGATTCGTGAAGACGGTGTCGGCTTGTTCGTACATTTCGTCAAGCAGAAAGATCGCTTCGGTCATGTCCTCGCCCTGGTTCAAGGCGAAGAGTGCACGCCGCTGTTCGCTTCGATTGAAGGAACGGACGAAGAAGATTGGCCGGAGAGTCCACCTTATCAAGAGGTGCACATGGAAGATCGAGGCGATTCGAGTGTCGCTTTGCTGGTGGGCAAGGCGGGGCACAGCCACTGGTCTGCCGCGGTCGAACCGACGAGCAAGCCAGGCGGATTGCAGTATGCGGTTGCTTGCCGCATGCAAGATTACCCACGCTGCATGTGCAGCCGATATGGGTCAGTGATGCCAACGCCGGTCGAGCCGAAGCTGGAACGAGATGGGCCTTGGGTCTGGAACGTCAACGGCGTGGAAGTCTGTGTCGAAGTGATCGCCCAGGAACAGTTCCCGACGCCAGAGTTGCCAGCCTCTTCGACCGGTTTCGAGGTGAACGCTTCGCTCGATCACGAACCGTTTCCGAAAACGATTCAGTGGCGTTACCAGATCTGGGTGCGTTAACTTACGCTTCGTAAGATTCGAGGATCGAATCCAAGTGCATCGCTCCGCCACCTTCGCCGACCGATGCCAAAAGTTCGTTCAACAGTTCTTGCATCTGCGAGACCGAACCAATCACCATGGCAGCATGATCGTCTTCCGAAAACTGGTCGACGTCGTCGCTTAACTTACGAGACGCGTCGGCCAACAGCCTGGCGGCCGTCTCGATGCGTTGTGGCGTGCTTACGGGACCTACCCCGCCTCCTTCAACAGGAGCGGACTTCTTCCACACCGAGTTCGCCAGCCAGCGCAAGATGCTTTGTCGGCTGATGATTCCCAGCGTCTTACCATTCTGGCTGATGAACAGCGAACGGATTGAAACGCGGTTGAGAAACTCCCAGACGACCCGTAGGGGAATGTCGGGGGGATAGCAAATCGGATTGCGACGCATGACCTGATCGATCGTCGTCGAATAGGGATCGGGCTGACTGGCGACCGCCAGCAAGTCTTTATCGGAAACCACCCCGACCAGCAGGCCATCTTTGTTGACCACCGGCGCGGAAGGGATGCGATAGGTCAGGAAGAACTGACTGACTTCGATCACGCTCGACTCGGGTGTCACTGAACTGACAACCTGGGTCATCGCATCGGCAGCAATCGCTTCGCCGAAGATTGGATCGACTCGATTGGCTGATTCTGCGGCGGCCTGCTTCAGATCGTTAAAGCAGACGACCTGGTTGCGTCCGCTCCCCTTGGCTTCCAGCAAACATTGGTCGGCAATCTCGACCAAATCCTCTGGATCTTCCATCTCGGCCAACGACTCGGCGATGCCCATACTGATGGTCACATTGACGACGGCAGAGTCGAGGATGATGTCGCGTTCGGACAGTCGCTTTCGTAGCTTCTCGGCCCAAATCGCGGCCTGCTCGGAAGTCGCTTCCGGTAGCAAGGCACAGAACTCTTCCCCACCGTAGCGACAGATGATATCGGAGTCACGCACTGAATCAGCGAACACACGTCCCACTTCTCGGAGTACCTGATCGCCGGCGGCGTGGCCGTGAATGTCGTTGACCCGTTTGAAATAGTCGATGTCGAACAGGACGCATGATAGTGGACGACGATAACGTCGCGCTCGGCCCCATTCCTTTGAGACCAGTTCCTCGAACACACGTCGCGTTGGCAAGCCGGTTAGCAAGTCGCTGTTGGCCAGATGCGTGAGTCGGGTTTCAAGATCAAGGATACGTTGGCCCGCTCGCATACGGGCAATCAGTTCGCCGCGATCAATCGGCTTGGCGAGGAAGTCGTCGGCCCCAGCATTGAGTGCACGGGTCAGATTGTCTCGATGGCCGTGGGAAGTCGCCATCACGATATACATGTAGTGCGAACAGACCACGTGGCGAACGTGACGAATCAGATCGATTCCAGAACCATCGGGCAGTTCCCAGTCGGTCACCAGGAATTTAAATTCGTTACTGGCCTCTTCCAAAATCGATAGTGCTTCGAGGCAGTTCTCGGCCAAGACGACTTCATAGCCTTCACGGCTAAGATATTCGTGCATTAGCGTTCGAATGAGCCGATCATCGTCCACGACCAGGACGCGGCCGTGGGCTGGTTTGTGCTCAATTTGTGGACTATGAATCGTGGTCAATGTGTCGCTCTTCGAATCGGAGACGCCCCTCACAACGCCGGTAAATGATTACCGTTTCCCAAGATTAGAATACGTTTTTTTGCCAAGCGTGACTTACTTACTGGTAAATCCATTTTCCAGGTTCCACCTCTTCTTTTAGCCGCTGGCGTCGCCTCGATCTGGCTGTAACGGTTATCCGGAACGTTCATCTCCTACGGCGTGTATCAGGTATGACATCCAGCCTGCACACGACTGGCTTCGACGAGTCCGGTTTGAGTGATTGCATCGTTTTGGATTGGTCGATTCCGTCTTTAGGAATCGATGTGCCATTCCACGGATCGGAGTGCGCCACATCACGCGAGTCTTCATGGATGGAACGATGGATCGACCTCTGCCCTCAACAACCCAGGTTGGGATTGTGCTGAGTTTGGCGATTGCAATGATCGCCGGATGTGGACGCACACCTGAACTGGCCGATCACGCGCAAACACCGGCTGCCAAGGTCGTTGCCCCGAATCGTTTCCAGGCACCGGACGATGTTCGTCCTATGACCCAGTTGGCTGCTCATCTGGTCATCAGCGAGGCTCACGCAGCTGCCAGCGCGATCGAAAACTCCGACAGCAATCCAACGCGGCTACCCCCGGTCGGGCAAGATCAGAAGCCAACGTCGCTCGAGACGATCCGCTTTCCTATCAGAATCGAAAAGAAACCCTCATCGGAAAACTTGCCGCAACTGGAACCTGTTCCAACTCCGGTAAAAGCCCCCAAAGCAGGATTCAATTCCTTCTACGCGGAACCTCCACTTCCCTCGGCCGCACCCAAGCAACCTGCTTCGATTCCCGTTCAACCCAACCCAGCACCTCAGCCGCAGCGAGCGATCACTCCGGCCGTCGAGGCATCCACTCCGCTGGTTTTGAATGGGCCTGAACTGGAAATGCCTGCGCAGCCAACGCCAGCGGCTAGCCAGCCACGGATGTCGGCGGAAGAGTTCCTTGCCAACTTGCCGCCGCAAGAGCCGCTGCCGGAACCAACCAGCCAGATGCGTGAGATCCCGAACAACACGATTCTGCCGAACTACGTCGGTCCAGCTTCGCCGCAGAAATCGGTCCTGGAGTCTCCTGCTCCGCGACAACCAGGCCCTCGAGCCGATTACGTCAGCCTGGCTCCGCGGCAGGTGGAACTCGCTCCGGCCAATCCGGCGATGCAAGAGATTGTGAATCTCCCGGGTCCACCGATGGATATCCGTTCGCCAACGCAGAACATGCTTCCGATTGGTCCCCAGATGGTGCCATCTCCCCAGCAGCCGACACCATCCATCGATCATGCGATGCTGGCCGTGCGTGGGCGTATGGATTCGCTGGTCAATCATGGTTTGATCCTGGCTCAGCGGGGTGCCTACTTCTCGGCTCGTGCCGAGTTCATTCAGGTGCTGCGTCTCGCTACGCAAACGCTGGATACGGCCGAGAAGTCGCATCGTCACAGCGACGCCCTGGCCGAAGCGATCGTCGCGTTGGAAGAAGCAGGCGACTTCATTCCTTCAGGTGCCCGGCTGGAAGCGAACGTCGACCTGTCGATGGTGGTAAGTTCGCACCGTACGCCGGTGCTGAAGAACCGAGACCTGCAGTTTGAAACCGCGCTGACCGCCGCTCAGCTTTACTTCAACTACGCCCAAGACAAGATGTCGATTGCTTGCGGTGGTGTACCGGAAACAGCGCGGGCCTTGGTCGGACTGGGTCGCATTCAAGAGTACCTTTACAAAACGACCGGCGATAATCGGACGTTGATTGGCCCTCGCTCGATGGCCTTGTTCCAAACCGCTTTGGCCATCGATGGATCGAACTTCGAGGCGGCAAACGAACTAGGGGTCATGCTTGCTCGCTATGGCCAACTGGAAGACGCCAAGCAGGTCTTGCTGCAAGGTGTGAAGTCTTCGCCACGAGCCGAGATCTGGCAAAACCTGGCGTCGGTTCACCAATCATTGGGTGAAGCCGAGATGGCACAACGTGCTTCGACGGAAGCCCAGCTTGCTCGCCAGTTCTCGGAAACCAACGCCGGTCTAGATGCGGTCCGTTGGGTTTCGCCAGAAGAGATGGCCCATCATGGCAAGGGAGACACCGGTCTCAAGCAGGCACCGAGCGGCGAAGCCATCGATCCGATTGCACGACGACAACGCACCACCCCCCGCTAGTCACGATTCACGGTCAAGGATTCGACCCAATGCGTACTTGGATATTCACCCTGAGTGGTCTGCTGATCTTCGCGTTCAGCATGTCGGCCCATGCCCAAAACATTTCGGCCTATCACCAGCCACCTGGCACGAGCGACGTTCTCGTGGGTGTCGACTCGGCCGATCCGACTTGTGAAGGTGAACTTCACTGGAATGCTCGGCGACCGATCCCTTGGCAGGTCTTCGCCCAAGGTGAATACGTCGGCCCCGCGCGAACAGCTCACGTGCCAGAGTATCGCTTGCGTGTCGACGACGAACTCGACTTCATCTTCCGTTTGACTCGCCAGGAAACGACCAGTCCGTATCGTTTGAATGTCGGCGACGAGATCAACATCGAATCGCTTACCGACCCGAACCTGAACCGCAACCTGGTGGTGCAGCCCGACGGCACGATCACCGTGCTGCTGCTGGGTCAGATTCATGCGGCCCGTCGTACGGTCGACGAACTGCGTCAGGCGTTGGATGAGAAGTACAAGAAGTACTACAAGGTGCCTGCCATCACGGTTACTCCGCTGAAGGTGAACACCAAGCTGGAAGACCTGCGAGCTTCGGTCGACAGCCGTGCCGGTGAAGGTGGTCAGCAGCGTCGTAGCCGTGTCACGCCAGAAGGGACGATTCAGCTTCCCGCCATCGGGAACATCCCTGCCCAAGGGATGACCCTGGACGAACTGAAACGCGAAATCGACGAACGCTATGCCCAGCAGATCGAAGGTATCGAAGTCACACCCGTGCTGATCCAGCGAGCGGCTCGGTATGTTTACGTCCTGGGCGAAGTCCCGAACCCAGGCCGCTATGAACTGACCGGTCCGACGACTGCCATTCAAAGCGTGGCGATGGCTGGCGGCTGGAATGTGGGAGCTAACCTGCGAGAAGTGGTCGTCTTCCGCCGTGCCGAAGACTGGCGTCTGGTAGCGACAAAGCTCGACCTGAAGGGGGCCCTCTACGGCAAACGTCCTGCCCCTTCCGATGAAATCTGGATTCGCGATTCCGATATCATCATCGTCCCCAAGAGCCCGATCTTGTGGGCGGATGAATTCATCAACCTGGTCTTCACCCGTGGTATTTATGGGGTCGTTCCCTTCCAAGGGGTGAATATCAGCGTGAACCGCTTGACGACCTTCTAAACGGCTGAAAATTTTAGCTTGGCGAAACCAAAAGCCCTTCGCTACAGTTAGCGAAGTAGGAAATTCTTTTCGCCAAGCCCCGATTTTCATGAGGGTTCCTGCCGTGAACCGCGCCGTTGCTGCCCTTCTGCTCGTATGCTTCTCTGCCGGACCGCTGCTAGCCCGAGAGTCCAAAATCGAGCCACAGCCGATCGGGAAGCAGGTCGCAGGCTTCGAGCTGAAAGACTACCGCGGCAAGACGGTGAGCCTGTCGGACTTTAAAGATAGTCCGGTTGTTGTGCTGGCCTTCATCGGCTGCGAATGCCCGGTTGCCAAGCGCTATACGGTGACGCTGCAACAACTTGCCAACGATTTCCAAGACCAGAAGGTCGCGATTATTGCGGTCGACGCCAACCAGCACGACTCGCTGACCGAGATGGCTGCGTTCGCCAAAACGCACTCTCTGGAGATTCCGTTCCTGAAAGACCTGGCCAATCGACTGGCCGACGAAGTAGGTGCCCGCCGAACGCCTGAGGTGATCTTGCTCGATCAGGCGCGCACGATTCGTTATCGCGGCCGAATCGACGATCACTTCCTGGTCGGCAACGTCCGCGACGCCGCGACCCGCGACGACCTGAAGATCGCCATCAACGAAGTCCTCGCGGGAAAGACAGTCACCGTTCCTGAGACCGATCCGGTAGGTTGCCACATTGGTCGCTTGCTGGAAGCGGACGAGAAGGCCGAGGTGACCTACTCGAACCAGATCGCCCGCATCTTCCAGAACCGCTGCGTCGAGTGCCACCGCGAAGGGCAGATCGCTCCGTTCGCACTGGCCGACTACGAGGAAGTCGTCGGCTGGGCCGAGATGATTGCCGAAGTGGTCGAAGATCAGCGAATGCCTCCCTGGCATGCCGACCCGAGGTATGGCCACTTCGCCAACGATCGTCATCTGTCGGCGGAAGAGAAAGACACGATTCTGAAATGGGTCGAAGCAGGGGCTCCGGAAGGGGACAGCCAGCAGATGCCCCAGCCACGAACCTTCGTCGAAGGGTGGACGCTGCCGACCAAGCCAGACGTGGTGCTGAACGTCACGAGCACCCCTTACCCAGTTCCAGCGGAAGGGGAAGTGGAATACAAGTACGCGGTGGTTGACCCTGGCTTCGACAAAGACATGTGGGTCAAAGCGGCCGAAATTAAGCCAGGCAACCTGCAGGTCGTCCACCACATTCTTTGCTTTGCAGTCTCGCCGGGAGCGCTCAAGAAGGGGATGCTTCCTTCGGAAGGTGGAGCCGGCGGATTCCTGTTTGGTTATGTGCCTGGCATGCTGGCCAAGAGCTATCCGGAAGGTGCCGCCAAAAAGATCCCTGCCGGGTCCCGTCTCGTATTTCAGATTCATTACACGCCGATCGGCTCGCCTCAGGAAGACCTCAGCCAGCTTGGCCTGATCTTCGCCGAAGAGGAGGATGTGAAGTACGAAGTTCGCACAACCAGCGCCGCCAATCGCTGGTTTAAGATCCCTGCCAACGACGGCAACTACCCGGTCTACGCTTCCACCAACGAAGTGAGCAACGACGACACGCGACTGCTCAGCTTCATGCCGCACATGCATCTGCGCGGCAAGTCGTTCCGCTACATCCTGGCAACCGAAGATGGCCAAGAGGAAACGCTGATCGATATTCCTCACTACGACTTCAACTGGCAGACCGCTTACGAACTGGCCGAACCTCGGTCGTTACCGAAGGGCTCGCAGATTCATGCGATCGCCCACTTCGACAACTCGACGGAGAATCTATTCAACCCGGATCCCAAGAAGGATGTCCGCTGGGGTGATCAGACGAAGGATGAAATGATGATCGGGTACTTCGACGTCATCGTGCCGGCCGACGGCGACATC
Organism: Bremerella cremea; assembly: GCF_039541315.1. Lineage (GTDB taxonomy): Bacteria > Planctomycetota > Planctomycetia > Pirellulales > Pirellulaceae > Bremerella > Bremerella cremea. The sequence goes on from NZ_BAABFZ010000005.1 coordinate 1,158,500, forward strand.
TCGGTTCCCAAGACGCAGCGTCCCAAGATCGACGTCGCCTTGATTCAGTCGCGTGCGAACGACATCTTGAAACGCTTCGATAGCGACAACGACGGCATCATCAAGCGCGCGGAAGTTCCCTTGCGTGGCCAGTTGTTATTCAACCGGATCGACAAGAACGGTGACGGTGAAGTCACTAAGGATGAGCTTCTGGAGTTCGGCCGGAATATGGAGCGATAACGTCGCGACCCAATCGGCTACGAAGGACCGTTCTGCGCAAGGATATGCAGAAAGCGTCCGCCGTTGTCGTACCAGCCATGCCGCGTGAAACGAGTCCACAGCAAGTCGGTCACGACCGATGCCCGGGCACCATCTTCCGATTCCAGTGTCAGGATCACGCGGCGATACGGCAGCGGATCGCGGTGGAAAAAGTCGATTCCGCGCTCGGTGATGTTCTTCCCCACGACCACCGTCGATAGATCGTTCAAAGCCTGACCGGCAGCATCGACTGGGGTCAAATAGATCAAATGGGGGTAGGGATACCGGAAGTCGCGTCGCCGCTCGTTGCTGATCTTCTTCGGTAAGATTCGGCTAATCAGTTGACCTACCGTCGCACGCACCTTGGCTTCACTTGCATCAGAGCAAGTTGGAACCGTGGTGAAAGCGAACTCGGATGCGGACGGTGCGCAACTGGTCATAAGCCTGTGAACCTGGAGTTAATCGCGTAAGAAAAGTGAATCAGACGAGCGGATATCGCATGTCGAACTGTCAAACGGATGAACGTCGGTGGGGCTAGACCGAGTTGGTACCTTCAGCGCGTAAGTTCCTCGAAATGATTGCCCCGGAACTATTCAAAAAAATACGTCATGATTCGTTGATGGCAAATCCTCGTCCCTTGAAAAGGGCCTAGGGCAACCCCACATCGCGGTAAGCCGCGAATCGAGCAGCTCTTGGGGCAGATAGCTGCGGGGAGTCGCAAATGGCTCGGCTCAACTAGCTGGGGAGAAATTGTCGATACTGGCGCCGCAACTGGGCGATCGCCAACGGATCGCTCTCGAGGGCGGTCATCGCCAATCGCAGAATGTTCTTGGCCTGAAGCCATTCGCCCCGGGCCGTCGCGTCCTGGATCCATTGTTCGTAGATAGAACGGGTTGTATAGCGGCTCGGCTCGGAGCCAGGGTACTGCTCAAGCAGTCGCAACGCTTCTTCAAAACGGCCGGTGCGGCACCACTGCTCGATGACGGCATCGACAATCTTCTGTCGGTTTTCGGTCAGTTGTTCGTCGTGCGTTGACTGCGATTCCATTTGCTCCAGGACCTTCAAGGCCTGGTCGCTGTCCCGCTGGCTGACACATGCCACCGCCCAATTGTTCAAGATGGCGGTATGGTTTCGCCGAGCCGCCGCATCGTTGGGATCGAGACGCAAGGCGAACTCGAGCAATTGCATGGCCTGGGCATAGTCTCCGCCGGCAGCCGCGATGCTCGCTTTGTTGTAGGGAATCTTGGCAGCCAGACCGCGTGCTGAAAGCGTTCGAGCCTCGTTTCCTGCGAGAATTGCCGGGGAAGAGTCGCGATCGTGCGGTTCCAACAGGAACCAGGTCGGGCAGGTCGTTTCGATGTCGAGCTCTGGTCGACTCAGCAATCGGCACCAGACGTGGCCGCGAGTTTGCATCGCCACGGTGGGCAAGGCAGACTGCTCGGTCAAAATCTGAAACAAGATCGTCGCCGAGACGCAGTTATAGTCCCCTTCGATCAGGGCTCCGCTCAGTGTGTTTTGATTTTCGTCGTACTTCCCATTCAGCAAACGATCGTGCATCGCTTGAAAGACCCATTCGCCACGCTGCTGCAGAGTGTACTGGCCCCAACGCTGCGGAAGATTGTCTTCCATCCATTTCAAATGGTTGAGCAGTCGCTGCTGAGCTTCCGCCTGGCGATTGCCATCGAGATCGGACTCGGCTGCCCAGGCATAATCGAGAAGGGTTGCCGCACTAGCTCGAATGATGGTGACGTCACGGGCAGGCATTGCCACGCTGATCGTCGTCGCCAAATAAAACAGAATCAACGTCCATAGGACGTGGTCAGATTCCTTCCAAAATCGAGCCATTCCATCACCGACCGGGATTGGGTTATCGGGAGAGTTTTACAAGTGTGCGCGCCGGTGATCTGCACGATGGAAAGCCGTCGAAGTTTTTCTGGTGCTTACCTCTTGCCCAACTGGCAGATGCGGAGAAACCGCTAGAATCGGATGATTCGACTACACAAATCGAGCAATCCGTGGCCAGCCACCGGCTGATTAAATTCGCCAAGGCACATCCTTGCCCAGCGTCAGGGTGGCGTTATATTAGGTGAAGTCCCTCGCGGGTGTAGCTCAATGGTAGAGCCCTTGCTTCCCAAGCAAGTTACGAGGGTTCGATTCCCTTCACCCGCTCTTCATCAAAAAAGCCCACGCTTTCATGGCGTGGGCTTTTTTCGTTTCAAGCTTGATCGATTGGCTGACTATTTCACTTCCAGCATGTAGTCGAAGGTCGTTGGCTTGTCGCCGGTGGGCCACTTCACCGTGATGCTGACTTTGACTTTTCCCTTCTTCGAAGGCAGGACCACCACGCGTTTGTGAGCCGGTCCGAGCAGGGCCGGGCCACCATTGACCCGCTTCAAGTCGTAAAGTGTCGCCGTTGCCGGACCATCGACGGCAATCTCGAATTGCGAGCCAGCGATCCCTTTCGGAGCGATCACGACAACGTCTTCCGTGGTCAGTTCGACCACTTCCTTCGCGTCCAAAGCGCCTTCGATTTCCAAAATGGTCGCGGCTTCAGCACTTGCGACCGTCCAACCTACCAGCAGCGCCAAACTGAACAGGGCAATCCAACGTTTCATTACCATCTCTCCTCGATTTGCGAATAACAGCCTGACTCCCTGGAATTGGGAGCGACTGAACATGTGCTTCAAATCGATGCCCTTCACTCGAAAGGCATCGCTACCCAACGTTACTACAGAAAACGAATGATGGCGGTGTTTTGTTTCGAAGGTCGATTCGGGGTAAGCTGAAAGCGTCTTATCTGGTCCCCGTCTCCCCTCCCCTTCTTCACCATGCGAGCCACTATGTCCTATCGATTTACTGCAGTTATTGGCCTGATCTTCGCCCTGACAGCGGTTGTTTCCCCTTCGACTGTCACCGCAGGCGAACCGGTCGACGTTTATATCCTGTCGGGACAATCGAACATGGCGGGTAGTGGTGCGAAAGTGCAACTGCCGGAAAGCTGGCAAAAGCCGCTCCCCTCGGTGCAGTATTGGGATGGGAAGCAGTTCGTTGAGTTCGCTCCAAATTCCTTGAACCTGAACGGCGGCGGTCGCTTTGGGCCGGAAGTCGGTTTCGCAGGTACCTTTGCCTCGCTGATGCCTGACAAGAAGATTTATGTCGTGAAGTTCGCACTGAGTGGGCAACCATTGCACGCCGGGTTCAACGGAGCGAAGTGGACCGGCGAAACGCCCGGCCCCAACCGGGGAACCTTCTACCCAGGCATCTCGCCTGACGATCCGAACATGGGAAATCACTACAAGCGACTCCGGGATCAGTTCACCAAGGCGTTCGAGGCACTCAAGGCGGATGGCAAAGAACCGCAATTGAAAGGGGTGGCCTGGATGCAAGGCGAAGCGGACGCCAAGCAAGAGGTGTCGGCCACCAAGTACGATCAATCGATCGCGCTGCTGAAGTCTCGGATTGAAGAAGATTGCCAAAGCCAGCCAGTCCCGTTCGTCATGGGAGAAGTGCTACCCAACGTGCCATGGATGGAACGCTTCACGCATCGCAACGAAATCCGGGCCCAGCAAGCAGCCGTCGATATGCGAAGCGGATCGGACCTGGCGATCCGCGGCGTCTGGACGGTGCCGACCGACGGAATGCCGCTGCTAGCAGACACTGTCCATTACGACACCACTGGGCAATTAATGCTGGGGACATCGTTCGCCCTGGGAATGATGGAAGCGGCAAATCAGATGAAAATGCTCGCCGCCAACGACGATCCCGAATAAATCGACTGCTAGCACAGCCCCCGCGGAAATGCGTTCGCCGGCATGACTGATATTGCTGGCAAATCCAAATCGCGGTAGCTTTCTCCGGTTCCTTTTCGCCGAGCTGGCATTGGGCAATGGATGTGCCTCTGCTGCGGCGACTTTCAAGAAGCCTGGTGCTCGAATATCTCGAGCGCTCGAGGTTCCTACCGAAGATTGCACGATCCTAGCATGAAGTATCTCCTGTTCGCGATTCGCCACTGTGTTTCCAAATACCGTTGGTCAATCATTGGCTCGGTGATTTGCTCCCTGTTGGTTGGGGTGCTGTGGGGAGCCAATATCGGTGCGGTCTACCCTTTCGCCGAAATTATTTTCGACGGACAGAGTCTGCATGAATGGGCCGATCGCGAAACGGTCAATTGCAATACGCAGATCGCGCGACTGAACACCGAAATTCAAGAGCTGCAGGCAAAGCTTCCGCAAGAGAACGATGCGGAAGAAGCGTCCCTGATGAAAACTCGCATTCGTCAGGCTGAAAGCGAGATCTCCGGCTGGCAAGGCAAGCTGAATAACGTTGAAAAAACGAAGCCCTACATCGAGTCGTATGCGCCTGCCAGTCCGTTCAATACGCTGCTGCTTCTCGTCGGCTTTTTGCTCGTTGGTACGATGCTGAAAGGCTTCTTCCTTTCGCTCAGCATGATGCTGGTGGCTCGGGCAACCCAGCTAACGGCGCTCGACTTGAAACACGAATTATTTGAGAAGCTGCTCGATATCCGGCTTGGCAAAGCGAACATCTCGGCCGGCGACTCGACGACCCGTATGCAAGGGGATGTCGGATCGATTGGTGCGGCACTCGAAATCTTGTTCGGCAAGTCGGTTCGTGAACCCATCAAAATGTTTGCCTGCCTCGCGGGCGCGGCCTACATCAATTGGCGGTTGCTGATCCTTTCGCTGATTATTGCTCCGATCGCGGCCTTCGTGCTTTATCGCCTGGCTCGAACGATCAAAGAACTGAACGTCCGTTCGATCTTGATCAACGGCATGATCACCGGGTTCTTCCTCCAAATCATGGAAGGCTATCACGTCGTCAAAGCGTACGGCACCGAAGACTACGAGAAACAACGTTTCGAGGCGAAGTCGCGCCAGGCCTATTGGGAACGGGTCAAAATCCAGTTCTTCAACTCGATGGTCCGCGTCAACAACGAAGTCCTCGGCCTCGGCATGGTCTGCTTGTCGATGATTGCCGGTGGCTATCTCGTGCTGAACCAAGAGACGCACATCTTTGGCATTCCGCTGGCTGACAAGCCAATGGAACTGGGCTCGATTCTCGCGTTTTACGCCTTCCTGATTGGCTGTACCGATCCCCTGCGAAAGCTGGGAGACGTGTTCGGCTCGATCCAGGCAGGCATCGCCAGTGCCGAGTTGGTTTATCCGATGCTGCAGGCCGATCCACCGATCCTCGATCCCGTAAACCCAGTTCCGATCGACAGCGTTGGCCGTGAAATCAAGTTCGAGAACCTCGAGTTCTGCTATATCGACAACACGCCGGTGCTGAAGAAATTGAACCTGACCGTTCGCCAAGGGGAAACGGTGGCGATCGTCGGGCCCAATGGCTGCGGTAAGAGTACGTTGATCAATCTGATGATGCGGTTCTACGATCCGGATCAGGGATCGGTCCAAGTTGGCGGCGTCGATATCCGCAATTTCACCCAGCACGATCTCCGCAAACAAATCGCGTTGGTGACACAGTCGACTGTGCTGTTCAACGAGTCGATCCTCGAGAACATTCGCTACGGTCGAATGGAAGCGACCGACGAAGAAGTTTATCAAGCCTCGAAGCTGGCCTACGTCGACCAGTTCGTCCAGACTCACATGTCGCATGGATACGACACGCTATGTGGCGACAGCGGCAAGAACCTCTCTGGCGGTCAGCGTCAGCGAGTTTCCATTGCCCGAGCCCTGCTTCGCGATCCAGATATCATCATCATGGACGAAGCAACGAGCCAGATCGACATGGAAAGCGAACGCTTGATCCACGAAAGCTTGAAGAACTGCATCGCCGGACGCACCGCGATCTTGATTACCCACCGGGCGAGCACGCTACAACTGGCCGACCGCATCGTCGTCATGAACCATGGCGAGATCGAAGCGACCGGCACGCATGAAGAATTGATCGAGACCAGCAAAACGTATTGCCGGCTCTACGTCGAAGACGAATCCGAAGCGAAGTCGGAAGAAGCCAACGGCGAGAAACGCTCGGCCGCTTAGGCGTGGCCCAACCACCACGCAGCAACCACAGAAAAGGGCGTCGCTCAGACGCCCTTCTTCTTTTCTTGCATCCGGCGGAAAGCACGTTGCTTCTTGAGGCTGGTCAAAATGTTCGAGATCGGCGAGACCGACTGACCATACTTGAAGTCCAGCTTCTTGATCTCTTCGTGCGCCGCAGCTCGGGCTGAACTCTCGGACAGAAATCCGGTCAGGTAGGCTTGCAGCAGAGGTTCGCCGCCATCGATCTTCACGCTGAAGACAACCCGCTTCGATATCGGACTGGCTGCACGCTGGGCGATCTCGACCTGGTAGTCGAGAAACGTTTCTACCTTGGGTGTCTGCATCCCCACACGGCGAATCGACTTCGGTTTGCCGGTGCTATGCGACGAATGCTTGCGAAGATCGAACATGGCCAGGAACTCCCTTCCTAGAATCAACGATCGAACAAAGCTACTTGGAATTCTGTTGGTCTGGTTTCGGACCGAAATGAATCTGGCAGGCATCGCCGCAGTCTTCACCGGTATGCTTCCCAAAGCGATACCGTGCCGCGGCCACCTTCCGATACATCCACTTCCCAACCGGAAGCGAGCCAGGGATGTGCATCAGCGGCATCACCGGCCACAACAAAACCAACCGCCGCGTCAGGTACCGAAACGCTTCGGCCCCGCTATGCTGGCGACCTCGAATATCCGCCACCCACATCTCTTCCATCATTTGATCGAAGGTCAAGTTGGGGGCCACATCAGCAACTCGGGCATCATGAAGTGACAGAAACGACAATCGCTTCTGCACATCGAGCCAGTACAGAATCTTCACCCCGCCGGTACAGATTCGACAGTGACCGTCATAGATCACGACGTCGGTATCGGGACGGGCCGCCGGATCTGGCAGCCGCTGCGAGGTCTTTCGAGATTCCGTTTGCGTTACCATCAATTTCCGTCCTCAAGCCTGCTCTTGCGCGAAAATGCAAGAATCGCTCTACCGTCTGGTATCGTCATTTTGGCAAGGCAGGCTCGTCTCCTACCATCTTACCCGCAATTTCCCGAGCAGTACCACTGCAACTTGGGGGCCCGTAAGTTGGGTTTTCCTTGGAAAATCAGTGGAAAATTCCGGCCCCTATCCGGTAAACTTACAAGTGCACCGATCTTGCCTGCGATGAGCCCGCAACGATCGCAACTCTACGTCGAAAACTACAAGGACGACGTTCCATGGACACTCTTCACAAACATATCCGCAAAGCCCAGTGGCGAATGACGTTACAGCAATTCGTCGCCCGGCTGATCATCAGCCTTTCGGTGACCATGTCGCTGGCGGCCATCGCGGTTCTGCTGCCCAAGTTCTGGCCGCTGGGACTTGATCGAACGGTATGGATGTGGAGCTGGATCGGCGGAGCCAGCGCTCTTGGCCTGATCCTGGCGATCGTCTGGACCTATTTAACGCGGACATCCGCACTCGCTGCCGCAATCGAGGTGGACATTCGGTACGGACTGAAAGAACGGGTTTCGAGCTCGCTATCGCTGGATGACGAAACCCGTCAGACCCCACTGGGTCAGGCTTTGATGTCCGATGCCATGCGTCAGGTTGAACGGATCGACGTGACCGAGCGTTTCCCGATCCGCAGCGGCTGGAACGGGCTCGCCCCGATCTTCATCGTGGCAGGTGCCATTCTGATCGCCTTGTTCGTGCCAGACGCCGTGATCGATCCGAACACCGCCAACGCCAACTCAACCCGTCTCGATCCGGAGCAAACCAAGGTGGTCAAAAAGACCGCCGACCAGCTTCGTAAGGAACTGCAAGAGCGTAAAGAAAAAGCGGAAGAAAAGGGTCTGGAAGAAGCCAAAGAGCTGTTCAAGAAGCTGGAAGAAGGCACCAAGGGAATCGCCAAGAAGGACAAAGTCGACCAGAAGGAAACCTTGCTGGAACTGAACGACCTGGCCAAAGAGTTGAAGAAGCGTCGCGACGAACTGGCTTCGAGCGCCGAGTTCAAAAAGAAGCTCGAGATGCTCAAAGACCTGCTCAAGGGTGGCCTGGCCGAAGAACTGGCCAAGGCGATGCAGAAGGGTGACCTGGGCAAGGCTCTGGAAGCGATGAAGAATCTGCAGAACAAGCTGAACAACGGCGAGCTCTCGAAGGAAGAACGAGAAGAACTGGCCAAGCAACTAGGCGAGATGGGCAAAAAAATGCAGGAAATGGCGAAGGCTCATCAGCAAGCCAAGCAGGCCCTCAAGGATCAAATCGATCAGGCTCGCCAGGCTGGCAATCAGGCCGAAGCGGAACGTCTGCAGCAGCAGCTCGACCAGATGAACATGCAGGATGGCCAGATGCAGCAAATGCAGCAGATGGGTGACAACCTGGCGAAGGCGTCCGACGCCCTGCAGAACGGTCAGCAGCAGCAAGCCGCCGATCAGATGAATCAGATGGCCCAGCAGATGCAAGACCTTCAGGCCCAGCTCGACGAGCTGGAGATGCTGGATGGTGCCATGGACCAGATGGAAGCGGCTCGCAACCAGATGTGCAAAGCCTGCCAGCCTGGCCAGAACGGGATGATGGGGCAAAACGGCATGATGGGCCAGCGACCTGGTAACGGCATGGGTCGTGGTCAGGGACAAGGCGATCGTCCGGAAGAGGAAAACGAAACCGGTGCCTACGACTCGCAAGTTCGTGCCGACCCGAAGAACGGCAAGGGTGTGATCGTCGATTACGTCGACGGAAAGAACCGCGCCGGCCAGACGCTGATCGACATCAAGACGGCGATGGAATCGGAGTCGTCGCTCGGCAGCGATGCGTTGACCGAAACCCGCCTGTCGAAGGATCACCAGCAGAACGCTCAGGAATACTTCGACATGGTTCGCGAAGGCCGTTAATAGCCCGGCTTCGCAATGAAACAGAAGAAGCCCTGAAAGGGAAACCGGTAACTCCGGCGTCTCTTTCAGGGCTTTCTTTTTTATCTACCCGACGATCGCATCCTGATGGCAGGACCGACCCGTTCGGCTGACTAGCCGTTCATCCGCTTGGGAATCGTGAAGCTGTAGAGAATGACAATCGCTCCGCTCGACATCATACTCCAAGGAGCCCAGTCTGGAGGCGTGAACGAACGAGGGCCACCTTCCGCGGCCATCATGGCCGAATCGACGACCAGACACTCAGCCCCGACAATGATCAGCGTGATTCCGACTGCCAAAAATAGCGACCGCCACATGGCAAATTTCCTTATTTTCCTCCGTGCGTTCCTGATCGACCTGAGACAGCTCAAGCCGCGGAGATCAACACCGTTCATCAGCGCATTTTCGAACGGCTTGTTGCGGTACTTATCGGCTAGCACCCGGGTAGCCGCTAGCGTGATTTTTGGCTGGGTACTCTAATCGATACAACCGTCGAACGATGCCTGATTCGTTCAACTAGGTCGTGCCCCTTGCCGTTCAGACAACGCGCACGAAAAAAGCCGGCAACGTAGCTGCCGGCTTCTTAATTTGGTCTCACAACGAATCGAGAACGGCTTATTCGACGACCCAGGTATCGCCCGAGTTGAACAGCTTTTCGAGGCTCGCTTCGCCGCGGGTTTCCTTGGCTTGCTGCACCTGGTAGTTGATCGCATCGTCGTAGCATGGAGCATCGATGTCACGCAGAACGCCGATTGGCTCTGGGAACTCGGGATGCGACATGCGGGTCAACAAGTAAGCGAGGGTCGGGTCGGTCGACTTGGCGTCGTGGAACAGCAAGTCGTCCTCGGTGATTCCCTTGCCCAGTTCGACCACTTCCGGGGTGATGCCGTTGAGACGAATCCCCTTATCGCGATTCTTACCGAAGATCAGCGGCTTGCCATGTTCGAGTTCGAGCACGGTGTCGGCCTTCGTGTCTTTGTCGGTCGCCCACTTGTAGGCACCGTCGTTGAACACGTTGCAGTTCTGGTAAACCTCGACGAACGACACACCCTTGTGGGCGACGGCCTTTTCCAAGGTGTCGGCCAGATGCTTGATGTGGACGTCGATCGAACGAGCAACGAAAGTAGCCTCACACGACAGAGCAACCGACAGCGGATGGATCGGGTTATCGATCGCACCCATCGGCGTGCTCTTGGTCACCTTCCCTCTTTCGGAGGTTGGCGAGTACTGACCCTTCGTCAAACCATAAATACGGTTGTTGAACAGAATGATGTTCAGGTTCACGTTACGACGCAGCACGTGCATCAGGTGGTTACCACCGATCGACAACGCGTCGCCGTCACCGGTAATCACGAACACCGTCAGATCCTGACGGGCCGACTTTAAACCGGTGGCAAAGGCTGGGGCACGACCATGCACGCTGTGCATGCCGTAGGTGTTCATGTAGTACGGGAAGCGGCTGCTGCAACCGATACCGCTGACGAAGACAGTGTCTTCACGGCTCATGTTGAGCGTCGACATGACCTTCTTCATTTGGGCCAAGATCGAATAGTCACCGCATCCTGGGCACCAACGCACGTCCTGGTCGGTGCCATAGTCCGCGGGCTTCAAAACAGGCAGTTCTGCGGATGCCATGATGGGTCGTTTCTCTATCATTGAAGGGTTATAGATTCAGGTTTCAGTGGGGGTGTTTTTTAGCCGAGCAGCGATTCAATCTTTTCAGCGATCTCGGTCGTGGTGAACGGCTTGCCTTGAACCTTGTTCAGACCGACCGCATCGACCAGGAACTTATCTCGCAACAGCATTCGCAGCTGGCCCAGGTTCAGTTCCGGAACCAGGATCTTGTCGAAGCTCGAAAGGAGTTCGCCCAGGTTACTCGGGAATGGATTGAGGTAGCGGAGGTGGGCATGGCTGACCGACTTGCCGGCGGCCTGCATACGGGCCACTGCGGTGCGGCACGAGCCGTAAGTACCACCCCAGCTCACGACCAGGACCTTACCCGATTCGGCGCCCATCACTTCCTGCTTTGGCACTACGCTGGCGATGTTCGCGACCTTCTTGGCTCGCGTCAGCACCATGTGATGATGGTTGGCAGGGTCGTAACTGACGTTACCGGTACCATCCTGCTTTTCCAGACCACCCACGCGGTGCATCAGACCTGGCGTGCCTGGGATCGCCCAAGGTCGAGCCAGTTCTTCGTTGCGTTTATAGGCCATGAACGGCGGATCGTCTTCGTTACGTGGGCCTGGATGTTTGACTTCAATCTTCGGCAGGTCGGCGACGTTCGGGATACGCCATGGCTCGCTGCCGTTCGCGATATAGCCGTCGGTCAGCACGACGATCGGGGTCATGAAGCGAACGGCCAGACGCCAGGCTTCAATCGCGACGTCGAAGCAGTCGGCAGGACTACGAGCGGCAATCACCGGGATGGGCGATTCACCGTTGCGGCCGAACATCGCTTGCAGCAAGTCGGCTTGTTCCGTCTTGGTTGGCAGACCGGTGCTTGGGCCACCACGCTGCACATCGACGATCACCAGCGGCAGTTCCAGCATCATCGCCAGACCCATCGCTTCACCTTTCAATGCCATGCCAGGACCGCTGGTCGTGGTCAAAGCCATTTCGCCACCGTAAGCGGCACCAATGGCCGAGCAGACAGCAGCGATTTCGTCTTCGGCCTGGAAAGTGAGGACGTCGAAATTCTTGTACTTGCTCAGTTCGTGCAGAATATCGCTGGCAGGCGTGATCGGGTACGAACCCAAAAACAGCTTTTTTTCGCTCAGCTTAGCCGCGGTCATCAAACCCCAAGCCAAGGCCTGGTTGCCGGTCATGTTGCGATAGCGACCCGGAGCCAGCTTGGCCTTGTCGACCTTGTAGCTGCTGCGGAAAGCGTCTGTCGTTTCACCGAACGCATGGCCAGCTTTAAGGGCGCGGCGGTTCGCTTCGGCGACGTTAGCAACCTTGGCGAACTTCGCATCGATGAATCGCAGGGTCGGTTCCATCGAGCGGCCATACAGCCAGAATACCAGGCCCATGGCGAAGAAGTTACGGCAACGATCCGCTTCCTTCACACTCAGATCAAGACCGTCAACCGCACCACGAGTCATGCTGGTCATCGGAACGGCAAACGTTTGATAGCCGCTCAACGATTCGTCTTCGATCGGGTTGGTTGCGTAGCCGGCCTGACCGAGCGACTTCTTGTCGAACGCATCGCTGTTGATGATCAACACGCCATTGCGTTTCAGGTCGCCGAGGTTGGTCTTCAAAGCGGCTGGATTCATCGCCACTAACGCGTCGACCGCTTCCCCAGGAGTGAAGATGTCGTGCGAGGCGAAATGAATCTGAAAACCACTCACGCCAGCGAGCGTTCCACGAGGCGCACGGATTTCAGCCGGGAAGTCTGGGAAGGTGGCAATGTCGTTGCCAGCCAACGCCGACGTGTTGGAGAACTGGGTACCAGCCAGCTGCATCCCGTCGCCCGAGTCGCCACAGAAGCGAACCGTCGCCTCCTCCAAGGGCTGAATCTCTTTTACGATCGTGGTTTCGTCAGTAGTCGTGGACATGATTACTAGGGGGTTCCGGGCAACAAACGGGGTTTCTTACTTGGAATTATTAAGAGGCGGCGACCTGCGGCAAATGTCGCGAGCCGGCAGCTCTTCATTGGGATAGGGGTGCGATGTCGGCAAGGTGGGGGAAGGTTCAACGATTGGTGAATTACTAGTCAAACAAATAGTACCCAAGGCCGCTACGCAATTCGGGCTTGCGTTCCTCCCAATTCGGGAAGAGTGCTGGCAGAAGAGAACGGATTCTCTCGTATGGACTAGACCACACAAGTCGCCGTCAGGTTCGACCGCAAATCGGGCGAAACCAGGAGAGCCTTCGGCCAGACGACCGGTGCTTCGGACGCAACTAGCGCCGAAAGGCATTGGTCGAATGCCTTGTTGATGGCGAGGATTCACACGACGACGGTTCGGCGAACGGTCGCGACATCCTTGCTGGACGGACTCCGCTTCGTGCTTCATGGCCCCTGGGCAAATATCAATGGATCGCTGCCATCAATGACAGCGATCGGCCTTCAATCGGTTGGTTTGGTTTTCGAAATCTCAACGCGTCGTCAAACGGCGCCCACTAATTGAAATTTCGACGAGCTACCCCGACTTTTCTGAGGCAATTTTGCCGGTTATGCCGATTTTTCGGGGTTCATTTCCCGGTTTAGTCTACCAATCTCCCCGTTTTGGTGTAACAAGACGACCAACGAAACCCGGGTAAATTGGGTAGAAATTGCCGTTTCCCAGTAAATCGGACATGTTTATCCATTTTATAGACGCGATCTTACGGCTGGCTACCCCGATTCTCAAAAACATGCCTCAGAAATGAGGTCATCTCGAATGCCCCGCAGACCCCCGGGTCACCCCAAAGCCCGTCAATTACCGCCTATTCGAAGTCGTCAATTGGCGGAGGGGGCATTCCTTCTTTCTGATAGAACTTCGTCAGATCGATCCCGCCTCGGTTTTCTTCTTCGAGCAGTTTGATACGGGCCTCAAGTCGTTCCATCCGCCGCATCATTTGGGGGATCAAAAACAAGCTCTCGTCGACCTTCTTCTTGGATGGGACCTTCGGATAGCCCAACTGACGCTGCAGGGCCGAGAACAACAGCATCGGGTCCCGCTTGCGATTGGCTAGCGCGATCCGCCCTTCCCGTTCCCCGAACAGTGGCGGAAAGTCCGAGCCTGGCAGCTTTCCACCACGGCGGATCTGCTGCGTGATGTAATGCTCGCTGCGGGTGTAGATCATGTCGGCGATGTCGATCAAACCGATCCGTCGACGATTGATCTCCAGGAAGTTTCGCCACGCGTCGTCGTACATCGGATCGAGCAGCATCGCCGCGAAGCCGGTGTCGTACTTCAAACGATGGCGACAGATCGCCTCGAACTGAAAGAGGAATAACGACTGCGGCGTCGCATGCTCGGCCCTTAGTTTGGCTTCGAGCTTCAGGATCTCGAGCCCGGTCTGAAAGTCGAACTTCCCATGATCGTCCTCGGCCGAGGCGACGATGTAGGTTTGAAAGCCGGAGAAGTAATGCCCCAGCCGCTTCATGGCAGGGCCGAACTGGCCGCTATGCCGCAGTTCGGAAGCCATGAAATCGATTGCCATCGGCAGGTTGGTGGTGACGAGAATCTCGTCTCTCACCGACATCAGTATCTCTTGCATGGGGCGATTGTCGGTCAGCCCGTGCTGGATACCTTCGAAGAAATGCCGCTGCTCGATGTATTCCTCAACCTCTAGACCTGGTCCAGGGTTCGGCGCTTCGCTCATAGTTTTCCTGTCTGTGGCCTGGGCTGGCGGCACAATGTTGCAAGATAAGCCCCAGGCGGAAGGATCGATGCTGGTGTGGCACAGAACCGCTCCGAGCACCTCGGTTACGACTCTTCGAGTTTGAGATGTCCGTCAAGGAATTTCAATGCCTCTCGCTTGGCATTGGGATCGATGAAGGTCGACAAGTGCCCGCGCCCTTCCGATTTAAAAAAGGTGGTCGGGATGCCCAGGTTGGTTAGCTTCGCATGCATCCGCTCGGCGTTGTCGATCGGCACCACGTCATCTTCGGTGCCATGAAAGAAGAAGATTGGTGGACACTTGGCGGTGACATGCGTCAGCGGCGAGGCCTCGGTATAGGTCTCGGGAACGTTGGCTCGCGAGCCTCCAAGGAAGAATTTCAACCGTTGACTATGCAGCGGTTCGTTCGTGAAATCGCAGGGAGCTCCACCGGCAACGACTGCCTTGAGCAGTGGAGTTTCTCCTTCGTCTTCCGCATCCATCGTGGCGACCAGACAGGCCAAGTGACCACCGGCCGAATAGCCCCAGCCAGCTATGCGGTTGGTGTCGATGTGAAACTCTTCGGCGTTCGTCACCAACCAATCGAGTGCGGCCTGACAGTCTTCAAGTTGGGCCGGGTAGATGTGCGTGGGAGCGAATCGATACGTAATCGTCGCTACAGCGTAGCCATGATTGGCGAGAAAAATGGCGTGCGTTGCCATGTGGCTTCGCGAACCACCAGCCCAAGCACCTCCATGAATCATCAGCACGGCAGGAAAGGGACCTTCCCCAGGAGGCAGATAAACATCGGCCTTGAGTATCTTGTCTTCCCGCTCGGCGAATACCTGATTCGGCAGGTAACGAATCGCCCCCATTTCGGCCTGGAGGGTCGAACGCCAGGTAGCGAGAAAAAGAATTGCGAGAATGAAGGTTTTCAAGCCTGTCACGACCGACTCCGTCAAGGTGAACTATTCCGCGATAGCACGGGTCCTATAATGAGTTATTCCGCTCCCGTTGCCTATTATTAACCCTGTGGGCAATATTAACCCCGAGCATCGTGCCAGGCATCCCTTTTAAATCGGCGATGCCCCCAAGTTTTCAGGAGAGTGCTTCCCGTGAGCCACCGATTTTCTACCGTCCAGGCTGCCGTCGACGCGATCAAAGCTGGCAAAGTTATCATCGTTGTCGATGCCGAAGACCGGGAAAACGAGGGGGATTTTGTCGCTGCCGCTGAAAAGACGACCCCCGAAGTGGTGAACTTCATGATCACCCAGGGGCGAGGCCTCTTATGTGCGGCTTGCCTTCCGGATGTCTGCGAACGGCTTGATCTGCCACCATTGGTCGAAAACAACAACGCTCCCCTGCGAACCGCGTTCACGACCCCCATCGACCATAAGAACGCCAAGACCGGAATCACCGCCAAGGAACGCTCCGAAACGATCATGGCGATGGTCGACCCCCAATCGACCGAAGACGACTTCGTCCGCCCTGGCCACGTTTACCCGCTGCTGGCCAAAGAAGGTGGCGTGCTGCGACGCGCCGGGCACACCGAAGCCTCGGTCGATCTGGCCCGCATGGCAGGCCTGACGCCGGCTGGTTCGCTGTGCGAGATCTTGAATGAAGAAGGAGACCGGGCCTCGCGTGACGAACTGATCGCCCTGGCCGAGAAGTTCAATCTCGAGATCATCTCGATCGAGCAGCTCATTTCCCATCGTCGCGTCAACGAAAAGCTCGTGGAACGAGGTGCCGAAGCGAAGCTGCCGACCAAGTTCGGCGAGTTCGACATCATCGTTTACGACGTGAAGTACGAAACCCAGGAACCAGTCGTACTGGCCATGGGAGATCTCAGCTCGGTCGAAGCACCTCTCGTGCGACTTCACAGTAGCTGCTTCACCGGCGACTTGATCGCTTCGCTCCGCTGCGACTGTGGCGACCAACTGGAAATGGCCCTGCGTAAGATCAGCGAAGAAGGCGTGGGGGCCTTGGTCTATTTGCCGCAGGAAGGTCGTGGCATCGGACTGAAAGCGAAGATCCGCGCTTACGCGTTGCAGGACCAAGGTCTCGATACGGTCGAGGCGAATCATGCGCTCGGTTTCAAGAGCGACATGCGCGACTATGGCGTGGGGATCCAAATCTTGAAAGACCTCGGTCTATCCAAGATTCGCCTGCTGACGAACAACCCCAAGAAGACAGACGCGTTCATCTATGGCGGGTTCGATCTGGAAGTTGTCGATCAGGTGCCAATTCACCCGACTCCCAATCCGCATAACCAAAAGTATCTCGACACCAAGCGCGACAAGATGGGGCATCGCCTGCCGTAAGCATCGCAGGTGGGCGGCACTCGTTAGTTGCGTGCCATGCACACGCTGTCGACAATCTTCCCTTCGCGTAGCACGGCCAGGCCAGCCTGGCCTTGATTGGCGGCCCAAGCGGAATCGGGCGTCGAGTAATTCCAAAGCTCGTCGCCAGGGACCATTTGCTGAAAGAGACCGCCCGCCTGATTCAGGTAGTGGCGAGCCATTTCGGCCACGGCAGGGTCTGGGTTAGAACAGGTCGCCAGAATTTCGTCGACCGTGGTCTGCGCGGTGAGCCACTCACGTGGGATCGCTTCAGAATTCATCAAATCCGCCTAGATATAGAACATTTCGTCAGGCTGTTCCGCCACGCGAGTAGCGAGACTGGCCAGGGTAACATCTTCCAGAATCTTGGTGCGTTCCTGACAAATCTTACCCCACACGCCGCATAGCGCCTGGGCAGCAGGCGTAGGCCGCTGCAGGTTCGATTCCGCCTGATCGCCACTTCCTTCGATCACTTGAAAGATATCGGCCAGGGTAATGCGATCGGGGGCCTGCGCCAAACGGTATCCCCCGGTCGAACCGCGGGTACTTTGCACGAGGCCCGCCGCTTTCAGCTGAGCCATGATCTGCACGAGAAACGGCTGCGGAATGCCTTGTGCCTCGGTGATCTCGCGCAAACGCGCTGGCTGATCGGCTTCGTACCGGGCAGCCAGTTCGATCATCGCGATGCAGGCGTATTCGCTTTTTGCCGAGACCGTCATGTCACTACTAGGCGTTGGGGCTGTCGTCTAAGGTGTGCAAGCCACACTCGGTCTTGCCTGTTCCGCTCCATCGGCCGGCACGTTCGTCTTCGCCTGCCAGAACGGCACGCGTGCATGGCCAGCAGCCAATGCTGGTGTAGCCCTGGTCGTGCAGTACGTTGTAAGGCACGCCATGCTCGGTAATCATTCGCCAGACCCAGCTCTTGGTCTGGTTGGCCAGCGGATTGATCTTCACCAGGCCGAACTTCTTATCCCAGCCAACAATGCTGGCGCGGGCCCGGTCTTCGCTTTGGTCGCGGCGAATGGCACTGATCCAAGCATGCTTCCCTTCCGCACCGCGCTGCAGCACTTTGATCTTCCGATCGAAGCAGCATTGGGTTGGGTTTGTCTTATAGAGCGGGCCGCCATGAAGTTGCTCGTACTCTTCGACGGTGTGCTCCGGCTTGAGCAACTCGACATCGATGCCGAACTTCTCGCGAATCTGGTCGCGAACATCGAGCGTCTCTTGGAACTGGTAGCCAGTGTCGAGATTGAAAACCGGCGTCTCCGGGGCAACTTGCGAAAGGAGATATAGAATCACACACCCTTCCGGACCGAAGGCGGTTCCCATCGTCAGCTTGGTGCCAAAACGTTCCGCTCCCCAGCGAATGATCTCTTCGGGGGTGGCGGTTTCTAGCCGCTGCGACGCTTCTTCCAACTCGGCCATCAGCTCTGGAGTGGGCTGTAGCATGCCGGAAGTTGTTTGCTCTTCTTGATTTACGTTGCTGGCCGACATGGCATTCACTTGAAACGGGTTGTCCGTGGTAAGGCTTGTCAGTTGCATGGATTACGTGCCCTTGGGTGTCATTGTTAACTAACATGACCAACTTAGTCAACAATAGATCCGATGCCGAGAATCTTCATCGGTTACACCCAGGGACAATCTCCAGGTTGATTTGTGCCGGTTCTAGCGATTGCGGCAGAGGAGGGACCAACAGCCCGTTTAAAACGCGTCGCTTTCCGAGAGCTTCTCGATCATTCCGATCAGCATGAGGGCGGTTTGCGATTCTTCGTCGGTCACGTAATCGGCCCCAACCAGGTGCAATCGCTCGCGATTTCGCTGATAGCGGCAGCGAGCCAAAATGGTGCAGCGACGGTTCATCGCTCGAATGCTTTTGACAATCTGCACCGAGGCCTCGTCGTCGGGGACCGCCACCAAAACCAGGTTGGCATGGGCGATTTCGGCTTCTTCCAGTGTCTTGCGCTTAGTGGCATCGCCGGTGACGGCTCGAAAACCAGCTTGAATCAGCGGATAGGTATTCACCGAATTCAGATCGATGAATCGAACTTCCGCCCCAAAGATTTCAATCCGCGAAGCCACCTGCCGGGCAACGGGGCCGACCCCGATGATCACCGCCTCGCGAATGGTCTCGCGGGCTTCAATGGCCTTCTCTTCTTTGCTGGTGTGCAAGGAAGGATCGTTACCCAGCTTGCGGATCCCCCAGCGAATGAACCCTGGCGTCAGAATCATAGTCCCAATCGCCAGCACCAGCATCTGGTTGTAGTGCGACTCTTGTACAAGGTTTCGCGTCAGACCTTCCGACAGCAGCAGGAAGCTCATTTCACCGACCTGCGAAACTCCCAGCCCCATCCAAAGAGCAACGCGCCAGCTCATGCCGGAAGCTCGAATCGCCAGGCCGGCCCCCAAGGTTTTCACGAGGACGACCAGCGGAAAGCCAATCAGCACCAGCAGCGGATCGTGAAGCAAGGCTTCGATATCGAGCAGGGCCCCCAGCGAGATGAAGAAGACCGCCGCAAAACTTTCGCGGAAAGGTAGTGTCAGGGCATCGACCTGCTGCGTGAAGCGATTTCCTCCCAGGATCAGACCGGCCCCAAAGGCACCGAAAGCGGCCGGAAGCCCCAGGATATGTGCCACAAAGCAGCCACTTCCCAGCAAAGCCAACGCAAATAGAAGCAACAATTCTCGGCTTCTCAGCAGCGAGAAGAGCGGTAAGGCGAAACGATGCGTGACAAATGCCAGGACCGGAATGGTTGTCAAAAACAGGATCGTCACGATCCCCAGCCGCACGAATTCCAGCGGCGAATGGTTCTCGGTCGCGGCGATCAGCGGGACTGCCAACATCAGCGGAACGATCGCCATGTCTTGGAAAAGCAAGATTCCGACGCTACGTACGCCAGCGGGCGACGAGGCGACATTGAGTTCGTGCAGGGCCCGAAAGACGAGCACTGTCGAACTCAAGGCCACGGATGCGCCCAACAGCGAAGCCCCCTGCCAGGGAAGCCCCAGCAAGATGAACAGAAAGCTTACTGGCACCGCCACGGCACACATCTGGACGAAGCCGGCCACCAGAATCCACGGCCCGACATGCCGCATTTCTTCCCACGAGACTTCCGTGCCGATCGAGAAAAGGAGAAATAGCGCCCCCATCTCAGCCAGGTGCTTCAGATCGTGATTCTCGGTATGCAGAATCTGCAGAGCCCCGTTCCCGATAATGGCACCAGCAATCAGGTAACCAACAATCGTCGAGACATGCAGGTAGCGACAAATGGCACCCGACACGAAGCCGGCAGCCAGAATGATGATCAGGTTGAGTGCCAGGATCTCTAACGGGTCCACAAGTCCAAAATCCCTGGAACAAAGAACAAAGGTGCTTCCATCACGCATTGGCCCCTTAGTTTTAAGCGGCCTGGCAAGTTTTATCGATTGGGTTGCCCCTTACTTTCTGGTGTTTCTCGCGAGAAAGCGATGATTGTTGACGTCGCTCGTGTCTATTAAACTGCAAATCCCATTTCTACTGACAGGCCAACTCCTTTTTAGGCCTGCCTGGATCTGCCCTTCCCCTGTCACCCAATCCTGCATCGTTCAAAAGCTCAATTATGTCTAACAAGACCTACCTCGCAGTCGACCTGGGAGCCTCCAGCGGTCGTGTCCTCGGTGGACGTTTCGATGGCTCGACGCTTCAACTGGAAGAAGTTCACCGTTTCGAGAATGGCCCGATCGCTTTCGCCGGGCATCTGCACTGGGACCTGTTGAAGCTTTGGCAAAACATCAAAGACGGCCTGACTGCTTCGGGAAGCAAGTTTGGCAGCGAGATCAGTAGCATTGGCGTCGATACGTGGGGCGTCGACTTCGCCCTGCTCGGCCGCAATGACGAATTGCTGGGCAATCCGTATCACTACCGCGATCCGCGCACCCAAGGCATCTTCGAGCGAGCCTTCGCCAAGGTGAGCCGTGACGAGATCTTCGCCGAAACTGGTTTGCAATTTATGGAGATCAACACGCTGTATCAGCTGATCGCCATGCGGGAAGCGAATAGTTCGATCCTCGAATCGGCCGAAAGCTTCCTGATGATGCCCGACCTGTTCCATTGGCTGCTGACCGGGGAAAAGGGGAACGAATTGACCAACGCCTCGACAACGCAGCTTTTGAACCCGGTGACCAAGCAGTGGTCGAAGAAGCTGATCGAAGGCTTCGACCTGCCAGAACGGATCTTCGGCGAGATCGTCGACCCCGGCAGTGTTGTCGGTCCACTCCGAACGACCGTACTCGAACAAATTGGCTTGAACGGAACACGTGTCGTTCGCCCAGGCACCCACGACACCGCTTCGGCGGTGGTTGCCGTGCCGGCCAAGAGCTCGCCCGGCGAGATGCCTAACTGGTGTTATATCTCCAGCGGAACCTGGTCGCTGATGGGTGTCGAAACGCCGCATCCGATCATCAACGAGCAGTGCGCCGAGTTTAACTACACCAACGAAGGCGGCGTCTACGGGACGACCCGCCTGCTGAAGAACATCGCCGGCTTGTGGCTGGTGCAAGAGTGCCGCCGTATCTGGAAACAGGGTGGCCACGAGTATGGCTACAGCGATCTGGTTCGGATGTCGCAGGAAGCTACGCCGCTGGCTTCGTTCGTGAATCCAGACCATTCCGACTTCGCCGCGCCACAAGATATGCCGGCGCAGATTCGCGACTTCTGCGAACGTACCGGACAGATCGTTCCGCAAGCCGACGGTGCCGTCATTCGTTGCGTGCTGGAAAGCCTCGCGATGCGGTACCGCGTGGTCCATCGCAAGCTGCAAGATCTGACCGGAACCAAGATCGACACCATCCATATCGTCGGTGGCGGAACGCAGAATCAGCTTCTTTGCCAGATGGCCGCCGATGCGTGCAACTGCCAGGTCGTCGCCGGCCCGGTCGAAGCAACGGCCATCGGCAACTTGATGCTTCAGGCCGTCGCTTCCGGCGACATCGGTAGCCTGGCAGAAGGCCGCGAAGTGATTCGCAACAGCTTCCCAGTTGTCACCTATACACCGAAGACCCCAACGATGTGGGACGACGCGTTTCCACGATTCGAGAAAACTTGCAGCATCTAATCAGGCCGCCGAGTTTTCGAGAAGAACTTTCTCTATTCGCTGACAGTGGCCAGCAACAGTCGATTCACCTTTACTGGTACCAGAACAGACTTCCCACCTAAAGCACTGCGACAAACAGCCTCGCCGAGAAGCAAGAAAGAGTAGCACCATGATCAAAGTCGGAATCGTTGGCGTCGGATTCATGAGTTGGATTCATTACCTGGCCTATCAAAAGGTCCGGGGAATGAAGGTCATCTCGTTCTGTTCGCGCGATCCGAAGAAGCAACAAGGGGACTGGCGCGGGATCAAGGGTAACTTTGGTCCGGCCGGCGAGCAGATCGATGTTTCCAAGATGGCGGTCTATGCCACGCTGGAAGAAATGCTGGCGGACGATTCGATCGATATGGTCGACATCTGCCTCCCCCCTGCTCTACACGAAGAAGCCACGATCAAAGCGTTGAAAGCAGGCAAACATGTACTGGTCGAGAAGCCGATCGCCCTCGATCCGGCGGCCGCTAAACGGATGCAGAAAGCAGCCGACAAGAGCGGCAAGCTGATGCTAACCGCGCACGTGCTGCCTTTCTTCACTGAATTCAACTTCGCGTTGGAAGCCGCTCGCTCTGGCAAGTTTGGCAAGGTGCTTGGTGGCCACTTCAAGCGTTTAATCAGCGATCCGACCTGGATCCCAGATTTCTACGATCTGGAAAAGGTGGGCGGCCCCCTTCTCGATCTGCATATTCACGACGCTCACTTCATTCGACTGATGTTTGGCATGCCCACCAGCGTGACCAGCGTTGGCCGCATGCGTGGCGACTGCGTCGAATACTGCACCACGCAGTTTGGTTTCGCGGACAGCAGCTACGTGGTGACGGCCACCAGCGGCGTCCTGCATCAGCCGGGACGAAGCTTCACGCATGGCTTCGAGATTCATTTTGAAGAAGCGACGCTGCTGATGGACTTCGCCGTGATCGACGACGCCCCGGTCGTGGCGATGCCGCTGACCGTGCTGCCGAAGAAGGGGAAGTCGAAGCAACCGAAGCTGAAGGGTGGCGACCCGGTCGATTCGTTCGCTGCCGAACTAAAGGAAGTGGAGCAAAGCATTCTTTCCGGCACCCCATCCAGCATCCTGGGTGGCGACCTGGCTGTCGACGCATTGGTACTTTGCCAGAAGCAAGCCGACTCGATTGCCAAAGGCAAGACGGTCCGCGTCTAAAGTGCCAGCTTGCCTGGAAACGATCTTCGATGGTCGACGGTGCGGCGAATCCGATTTTCGAAGAGATTCGCCGCAAGACTGGTCGGACCGGGGCGAATCTCAGTCCATAGCGTTGTTTTTCCCGAAGATCGACCGATGGCAATATTCCTTATTTCCCAAGGCTGCGGCCTGCTTGCCCTCTGCATCCTGGTGAACTTCTGGTGTGCCCTGAAGGTCGGTTCCGACCTGGACGACAACCGAGCCCTGGGAGCAGCGATGCACGCATCGTTCGTCACGGGTAATTGGGCCGCGAACTTCGGTGCTGGCTGGTCCCGCATGGACGAGCCCGAGATGCTATTCACGATGGTGACCTGGACAACCGCCCTAGGAACCTTCGGAGGAACGTTGGTCCTGGCATCGCTACTGTGGGACTATTTGTTCTGACGAGGATCGCCCTAGTAGTCCGATCACCTTCAAGCAAGAAATCATGGAACTTCTGGCTATGTTAGATGCGATCGGGATTATCTTCGAGTTCATCGGCTTTTTCCTCGAACTCTTCGTCGCGTCGTGCAACAAGAAGAAGTAACGCCCTGACAACGCTCTCAAATCGGCCAAATCCCCCGAAAACTGGTTGCCTGCACGAAAACGGCAACGTAAATATCTCCAGCCGGACCATGCTTCCGGAGTCGCGCTAAAACCGCTTCAATCCTGGGGAGCCGTACGAGATGAATGCCGTCGAAACGATGCTATATGCCCTGGTCTGGGTCATTGCGATCGTGAATTTCATTTGCTTCTTCTACGTTATTTTGAAGATGTTTCAGAACAATGACGTAGGTCTGGCACTGATCTCACTGCTACTGACGCCCTGCTCTGGGCTGGGGATGCTGATCGTCTTCATCGCCGGCTGGGCCTACGTAGTCCGGTACGACACCTTCCGTTTTATGGCATTCTGGAGCCTGCTCTCTTTCTCGCAACTTCTGTTTGCGATCGCGTATGTCCTGCTGGAAATCCAGCAGCACGGGCAACTACCGATGATTGCCGGCGCGGATTAAACAAATCGGAGATTCTCCTTCACTCCGCCATTGAATTTGCTTGCTCGGCCCTGAAATCGAGCAGTAGAACGAAGAACGGTGCTGCTTCACCGCGAAGCAGCAGTGGCCATGTTATCGGGGGAATTGCATCATGCTGGTTTTGCTGTTGGCCCTCTCTGGGCTCATGGGCCTGGTTTCGATCGGCTGCTTCATCGTCATTGTGATGCAGATGTTTCAGCACGGGGACGCGACCCTGGGGATCGTCTGCCTGGCTACGCTCTTGTGCGGCCTCCTTGGCTTTCTGATCGCGTTTGTGATGGGCTGGATCAACGTGGGTAAGTACCAGGCCAACAAGGTCATGATGATCTGGACCATCTGTTGGATCGGCCAAATGGCGATCGCCGTGATTGGCAATAGCAGCGGCGCTTTCGGCGGCTAAAACAGCCACTACAACACTACAGAAATACCGAAAGGGCACCTCGGCGAGTACGAGGTGCCTTTTTCTGTCATATTGGCAGGGCCGACCGCTACGGCGGAAACACCCTGCCACGGCGATGCACAGACACCGATAAGTCTTTTCCCCAAATACACTTACGCCGCCAAGACCATTCTATGGCACGCTTCTTGCATACTTCATGCCCCACGCAATCGTTCGCGCAACAATGGCAGGCGGTCGCGGTTTAGACCTACCGCGCCTCGTCCGTCCACCATTCATATCCCGCATCGGCGTCTCCTGATCGGAGGAGACACTAAGCCCCTAAGTTTTCTGGAGGAAGACAATAGCATGGCAACGGCTACGAAAAAGAAGGCTTCGAGCACCAAACAACGTCTGCAGCCACTGGGCGATCGCGTAGTGGTTCGCCGCGACGAATTGGAAGAAAAGACCGCTGGTGGGATCTTCCTGCCCGAAACCGCCAAGAACAAGCCGTCGCGTGGCGTGGTCGTTAGCGTCGGCACCGGCCGTCTGCTGGAAGACGGCAGCCGCAGCCCGCTGCAGGTCAAGGAAGGCAACAAGGTCATCTTCAGCGCTTACGCTGGTAGCGACACCTTCACCGTTGGCGACGACGAAGTCATCCTGCTCCGAGAAGACGACATTCTGGCCGTCATCGAAGGCTAAGCCGACGTCCTTCCGGACTATCTACCCGTACACACACTCAGACGAATCAAAATACCTTTAGGAGATACCATCGATGGCCAAGATCATCGCCTTTGATCAGGAAGCACGCGAAGCCATCCGTCGCGGCGTATCCAAGCTGGCGAAAGCTGTCAAAACGACCCTCGGTCCCAAGGGCCGTAACGTCATCATCCAGAAGAGCTTTGGCAGCCCAACCGTCACCAAGGACGGCGTGACCGTCGCCAAGGAAGTCGAACTGGAAGACGTCTACGAAAACATGGGCGCCCAGATGGTTCGCGAAGTTGCCAGCAAGACGAGCGACGTCGCTGGTGACGGTACCACCACCGCCACGCTGATGGCCGAAGCAATCTTCAACGAAGGCCTGAAGGCTGTTGTCTCGGGCGTCAACCCGATCCAGATGAAAGCTGGTATCGAAAAGGCTGTCGCCGCCATCACTGCCGAACTGAACGGCATGGCGATTCCGATCAAGAAGAAGGAAGAAATGGCCAACGTTGGCGCCATCGCTTCGAACAACGATCGCGAAATCGGCGAACTGCTGGCCGACGCCATGGAAAAGGTCGGTAAGGACGGCGTTATCACCGTCGACGAAGGCAAGAGCCTGGCCACGGAAGTGGAATGGGTCGAAGGTATGCAGTTCGATCGCGGCTACCTCTCGCCTTACTTCGTCACCAACCCGACCACCATGCAGGTCGAACTGGATGACTGCTACATCCTGGTCTTCGAAAAGAAGATCAGCAACATCAAGGACCTGGTTCCAGTTCTGGAAGCCGTGGTTCAGCAGAGCAAGCCACTGTTGATCATCGCTGAAGACGTCGACGGCGAAGCGTTGGCCACCCTGGTCATCAACCGTCTGCGTGGCACGTTCAAGTGTGCCGCCGTGAAGGCTCCTGGTTACGGCGATCGCCGCAAGGCCATGATGGAAGACATCTCCATCCTGACTGGTGGTACCGCGATCTTCGAAAGCTTGGGCATCAAGCTGGAAAACCTGGGCCTGGCCGAGCTGGGTCGTGCCAAGAAGGTGATCATCGACAAAGACAACACGACGATCATCGAAGGTGCCGGCGAAACCCAGAACATCAAGGATCGAATCGCTCAGATCCGTCGCGAAATCGAAAATTCGTCCAGCGATTACGACAAGGAAAAGCTGGAAGAACGTCTCGCCAAGCTGGCCGGCGGTGTCGCCAAGGTTAACGTTGGTGCCGCGACCGAAAGCGAAATGAAGGAAAAGAAGGCTCGCGTTGAAGACGCTCTGCACGCAACCCGTGCCGCTGCTGCCGAAGGCATCCTGCCAGGTGGTGGTGTTGCTCTGCTGCGTGCTTCGTCCAAGGTGAAGGGTGCTGACCTGAGCCACGACGAAGAAATCGGCTTCAACATCGTTATCCGCGCTTGCCGTGCACCGATCACCACGATCGCCACCAACGCTGGTAAAGATGGCAGCATCATCTGCGAAAAGATCCTGGATAGCAAAGGCAACCAGGGTTACAACGCACTGACCGACACCTACGAAGACCTGGTCAAGTCGGGCGTCATCGACCCAGCCAAGGTTACCAAGACCGCCCTGGCCAACGCCGCCAGTGTTGCGACCCTGCTGCTGACCAGCGATGCCCTCATCGCCGAGAAGCCAAAGTCCGACAAGAAGGGTGGCCACAGCCACGACGACATGTACTAAACCAATCTAGTACATCGTTCCATCCAAAAGCCTGCCAGAGTGCTCTCTGGCAGGCTTTTTTTATTTGGGGACCGTTGGTATAAATTGTCCCCGATTTTCTTCACTTTCACACATTGCAATTGAGACCTCGCAATGGACAAATACCAACACCCATCCTTAGGTACCTTGTTTCTCGAAGACGACCAATGGCTGACCGAAGAAGGTGAAGTCACCTTTGTTGACGAGGTTATTCGCATCGTCTTCGCCCGTGGTACCGAGGAAGGCCCGTCCGATGCCTCGCTCGAAGGTTTCGAGTGGATCGACGCCAACTGGAGCAAGGTTCTGACGCTGATCGAGGACCAGGCATTCGAGTTCTATCAAAGCTACGACAACTCAGTGGAAGAGTTCCCGGAGTTCGCCAAGCCTGCCGATATCTGGGGATCGGAATACCTGCTTGGACTGCGAATCTTTTCGCCCGAAGAGTTCGAGGTCACGCTACAGTTCGATTGGCAAGAGGAAGACGACGAACACGAGATCACCTTCTATATCGAAGAGGGAGAATGCAACTCGTATTCTCGAGACGGCTAGGCTTCCGTCACGTCGCCAATCAGAAGTCCTTAGGTTGCGAGCTGTCGAGGGACGAACGCGTCGACGACGCGGGATCTCAAATCGGCTAACAATCGTCCTCAAATGCCCAAGTTTCAGCCCGTTTTTATCGACCTTACGCCCCCATGCGGAGGAGGGAGCGACGAGCTGACCTACTAAAATGAACAGCAGTCCCCTTAGCTCCACTGCTTTCGTTTCGAAGGTCGTTGCATCGATGATTTCCCCTCGCGAATTCTCTTGGCGTCGTCTGAACTCGCTTCTGACATTTTCCCTGCTGCTCGGTATCACGATGAGCAATCTCGCGTCGGCGGAAGAACCTGCCCCATCCAACAATCCGATCTTTGAGGGTTGGTACGCTGATCCGGAAGGGATCATTTTCGACGACACCTACTGGGTCTATCCGACCTACTCGGCCCCGTACGATCAGCAAACGTTCTTCGATTGCTTCTCGTCGAAAGACCTGGTGCATTGGACCAAGCATTCCCGCATTCTCGACAACACCGAGATCAAGTGGGCCAAGCGAGCAATGTGGGCACCCTCGATCATTGAGAAAGATGGCAAGTACTACTTCTTTTTTGGTGCGAACGATATCCAGAATGACCAGCAACATGGGGGTATCGGTGTCGCCGTGGCCGATCATCCGGCTGGCCCCTTCAAAGACCATTTGGGCAAGCCGCTGATCGACAAATTCCATAACGGTGCCCAGCCGATTGACCAGTTTGTTTTCAAAGATGCCGACGGCACCTACTACTTGATCTACGGTGGCTGGCGACACTGCAACATCGCGAAGCTGAACGACGATTTCACCGGTTTCGAGCCACTCCCCAACGGGCAGATCTTTCAAGAGATAACACCGCAAGGTTATGTCGAAGGTCCGTTCATGTTCATCCGCGATGGCAAGTATTATTTCATGTGGTCGGAAGGTGGTTGGACCGGTCCCGACTACAGCGTTGCTTATGCGATTGCCGACAGCCCGTTCGGTCCGTTCAAGCGAATCGACAAAGTGTTGAAGCAAGACGCCGAAGTAGCTACCGGTGCCGGGCATCACTCGGTGATTCATATTCCCGGCACGGAAGAATACTTTGCCGTGTACCATCGTCGTCCAATCGGAGAAACCGATGGCAACGCGCGGGTCACCTGCATCGACGTCATGAAGTTCGACGATCAGGGCAAGATCTTGCCGATCAAGATCACGCACGAAGGTGTAGCGGCTCGCCCATTAGTAGACTGACGGCACGAACACATCTTCCGGCAGTGACTTTCGCTGATAACCTTCGGCATGCTCGCGTGGCGGAAGCGAGATCGGCTGGTTGGGCACTTCAGCGTATGGAATCTGCTGCAAGAAATGATGAATACAGTTGAGGCGAGCACGCTTCTTGTCGTCCGCCTCGACGACCCACCACGGGGCCTCTGAGATGTTTGTTCGGGCAAACATTTCTTCTTTGGCCCGCGTGTACTGCTCCCAGCGTCGACGCGCCTCGAGATCCATCGGGCTTAGTTTCCACTGCTTGAGAGGATCGTCGATCCGGCACTGGAAACGAAATCGTTGTTCGTGATCGCTGATCGAAAACCAATACTTGATCAGGTACATGCCAGAGGTCACCAGCATCCGTTCCAATTCCGGGACCGTTTGAAAAAACTCTTGCAACTGCTGGTCGTTGCAAAAGCCCATCACACGTTCGACACCGGCGCGGTTGTACCAACTACGATCGAAGAGCACGATCTCGCCACCGGCTGGAAGATGCCTGATGTAACGCTGGAAATACCACTGGGTTTTCTCACGCTGATTCGGTGCAGGCAAAGCGACGACACGGCAGACTCGCGGGTTGAGGCGTTGGGTAATGCGTTTAATCGCACCTCCTTTGCCCGCCGCGTCGCGGCCCTCGAAAAACACCGCCACCTTGGCTTTCGTTTCAACAACCCAGCTCTGCAGCTTGATCAACTCGCGCTGCAGCCGCAGCAGTTCGCGAAAATAGACACGTCGAGGCATGCGACCTTCTTCGCTGATCTCTTCCCGAGGAGTGGCCCGTTCCATCAGGGCATCTTCCAACTCGGCTTCAAATTCTTCGTCGAGCGAATCGAGAATTTCGTCGTGCAGACGTTGTTGTTCCAACTCGTGGTCCGAATCGGTCATGATCGCAGGTCTCGGCGGCAGAGGTTTTCATCCGTAAGGGCAGTTCCCTGGAGTTTAGCAAACCTGACGGGAGAGCGCCGTTAAGATTTTGAGAACCAGGCCGCCAAGCGGCTATTTTGCCGCGTCTGGTATGCTGCTGATCCCTGACAAATTCGTTCCGTTCCGCATGTCGAACAAGATCTTTGGAGCTTCTTCCGAGATCGCCATCACCACCGGATGCACCAGCTTTCGCTGAGCCGTGATGGCAAAGAAGTGGCTGCGAACGTCTTCCAGCGTTCCGACCAGCTCGACGTTGTATTGACGTCGAACCCGATCGAGAACCGCCGCTGGCGTTGGAAACACCCCTGCCCCACCACTGCCGAATTCATTCAGCATGGCACTATCGTCGAACTGGGCGACGACTCGCGGTGAGATGTCGTTCTCGTCGAACCACTGATTCAAGTGGCATCGCAGTTGAGTGTGAGGCGAAGGTAGCAACAGCGGCGCTTGCTTCAACGAGTTCGGGAAATCTCCCCGCAGTTGCTCCGCGAGCGACTCGACCGCACAAAAGGCAATCGCGCAGTCCCCCAAAGGATGATTGAAGCTTCGCGACTTGCGTTCCGAAGCGATCGGCCGGTCTGAGATAATCACATCGTGCTTGTGCCGAACCAGGTCCGCGACCAACTGTTCCATCGGCGCTTCATGGTATTCGATCTGCACCGGCGTTGGAAATCGCAGCACCACTTCCAGCAAGCGATAAGTGATCAGCTTCGGAACGTACATCGGCACGCCCACGCTCAGCTTCAATGCTCGCTCGGTCGGCAAGCCCCGCAAGCTGCCGAGCATTTCTCGTCCGGCGGAGAAGATCTCGTCGGCGTACTCGAAAACAGTTCGTCCCACTTCGGTCAGTTGCAGGTCGCGACCACTCCGATCGAACAGTTCGTGTCCAAGTGTTTTCTCCAGCTTGCGAATCTGCGAGCTGACCGTGGGCTGCGAGAGATGCAAATGATCGCATGCCGCCGTAATGCTTCCTTGCCGAACGGCACTCCAAAAGTAAAAGAGGTGCAGAAAGTTAAGGTCTTGCAGTCGTTCAATCATCTGGCCGCTTCGTCCATGGAATCGGTGTTGGCCGGGGGCATCGGCCGGGGTGACTCTTAAGGGTGGGGTGGTCCGTGAAATTGCTGCTTTATTCTAACGGCACAGTCCACCCCCGACCTTACGGCAATGGTGACCCCAAGGGCAGTTTTCGGCAGATTTGAGCTCATTGGCCATTGCAGACATAGAAATTTTTTATGGCTCACAAAGACATATACCCCATATAGAAAATTTGAATGTTCGCCTACGAAAGAATGACTGTGATCTTCCCTCAGGCATTCGCGTATAAACAAAAAGCCGCCGCGGGCAGCAGGGTGGCACCCACCCAAGCTCTGTTCCGAATCGTTCGAGAATGGATCGCGTTCCTAACTTGCAGGAGTAGCAACCGAATGCTCAAAAGCGTACTGCTTCATCTGAGCGGATCGTTTGGCTGCGATCGCGTCATCGAGCTTGGTGCCAGAATTGCCCAGTGCAATGGTGCCCGGCTGCGTGGCCTTTCGGTGCTCGATACCAGCTCGTTGCAGTCCGCGTCGCAATCGGTTTCGGCGGCTCATGCCATCTCGGACTTCGGTCGGTTGGCCCAGGCCGAGCGCGGTCAGGCTTATTCACACGATCAGCTCAGCGATATCGCCGAGAAGTTCGAGGTTCCGTTCGACTCGATTGGCATTGCCGGTAACGCGATCGAAAGCCTCGTTCGCGAAGCACAGTTTCACGACATCGTGGTTACGGCAGCTCCGACGCAAGGCAACCGCTCGACAGTCGATTTACCTGCCTGGCAATTGATCGACCTGGTGGTGAAAGGTCGGCAACCAACCTACATCTCGCGCGGCATGAACACACAACCGCGTCGGGTGCTGTTGCCCTACGACGGCACCGAGGCAGCGGCTCGTGCGATTCGCAGCTTTTTAATTCATAACCCACTACGCGATGCCCAGTGTCGGCTGCTGGGTGTCGGCCTGGCCGCACATGAACATTCCAAGTCGCTGCAAGCGATGCGCGAGTATTGCGAAGCTCGGCAGCCCAACCTGGAAGTCGGCTGTTTGCCCGGCCCTGTCCGCCGGGTGTTGATTCCCTATGCATCCAAATGGGGAGCCGACGTGATCGCGCTGGGCGTTCCGCGTACCTACGGATTGTGGACGCGGTTTTTGGGACAGCTATCGTTAGACGTACTCAATCGGACCCACTTGGACTTGTACCTCGTGGGATAACAACCTCATAAGTTTCTGCCCGGCTGGGTGACTTAGAAAGACCGAAAAAAGTTAGCGTATGATTCGAGAAGGTTTCTGGACCGAAGTATTTAAGTTACAGGGATCGGTAACGCCTTACATCGCAGGCCGCTTGATTGCGTTCACGTTGTTCGGAGCATGTGCCTATTTCTTCTTCGACATCTTTAAGATTCATAACGGCCTGGCAACGGCTCACTACGAGTACATCGGGGCCGTGTTGGCCTTGCTGCTGGTGATGCGAACCAACGCCGGTTACGACCGCTGGTATGAAGCCCGCAAATTGTGGGGAGGCATCGTCAACCAATCTCGAAATCTCGCCCAGATTGGCTTGATCTATGGCCCACAAGATCGGAAGTGGCGCGAAGCTTATGCTCGTTGGGTCGCTGCCTTTTCACGTTCGTGCTGCCACAGCCTACGCGACGAAAAGAAATACAACGAAATCGCTCAACTGGCCGAGACAGTTGGTGTCGAAGAAACGCGCCGCTTGAGCGATGCCAATCACATGCCGATGTACGTGGTTCGTCGCGTCGGCGAACTGCTGAAAGAAGCGGTCGAAAAGGATGATCTCGACCGTTTCTATTTTCTTCAGGCCGAAGCGGAACGGGCTCGCTTGATCGACCACCTTGGCGGGTGCGAGCGTATTTTGAAGACTCCACTGGCCGCGGCGTTCTCGATCAAGATTCGTCGCTTCCTGTTCCTTTACCTTCTGTTCCTGCCGATCGCCATCGTCGACGCGGCCGGGATGATCACGCCGCTGATCGTGTTCCTGGTGGCCTATCCGCTGTTGGCTCTCGATCAGATTGGTGTCGAGCTGGAAAACCCCTTCTCGAAGTCTCGTTTGAACCACCTTCCCCTCGACCAAATCTCGGACAATATCCGGAGCAATGTGCTGGCCTCGCTCGAAGACCTTGAGCCGCTGGTGCCTTACGCGGAGTCGCCTGTGGTTCGACCTCACGTTGAGAAGGCTCGTCCCGCTCTGGTTCCTTCGGTGGAAGATTACGCGACGATCCCCATCGCGCCTCACCCTGCCTTAGAAAGTTGATCATATGCGGCTGTGATTTAGGGCCGCTCGAATAGCAGCAAGGCCGGCTCCGGGGAGACACTGATCAATGCCGAAGATCTGTCGAACCGGAGCTGGCTGTGCTGACCATCGATTCGAATCAAATCAATCGCTGTGTTCGGAGGGACGGAGACTTCAACGGTCTTCGTCCGTTCGTCATTCCAGAGCACCTTCAGGCAACGCTTCTGGTCGTCTTCGAACAGAAACTCCTGCGTTCCGTCGGGGTGCTGCTTCTCCGAGACGAACTTCTTCGCCGCCAGGCTGTTGATCATGTGGTAATAGGTGATCGCGTCGATGCGAGGATTGTAGTTATTGAACTTGCAATCAAACACGCAGTGTGCGTCGCCGAACTGCCCGCGAGCGTTCCCGTTCTTATCGGGATACATGATCGTGAACCAACTGACGGTCTCGCCTCCTTCGGCAAAGAAGACCGTGCACTTCTTGATCAGTTCGATCGCCACCGAAAGGCGTGCTTGCCCTTGGCTGTTGAGGCCCAGCTCGGTCGAGTGAATTGGTTTCACGGCATCGTACTTCTGCATCAGCTCGCGATACTCGTGCATCGTCCGCCGCACCTTGGTGTAGTGCTCGTAGATGTGGAAGTCGTATGAGTCGAGATAGTTCTGATAGCCAGCTCGGAAGTACTCGTCGTTTGGTTCGACCGAAGTTCCGATGACATGAATCTTCGGATCGAATGCTTTGACTGCTTCGTACACTGTTTTGTAGGCCCGAACGTTATCGAGAACGACTTGCCCTTTGCCATGCGGCTCATTCCCCATGGCAATCATCGCCAGCCCTTCATCCGCATACGCCTCCAGGAAGTTGGTCATCCCTTCCCTGAGCGACTCTTCGCTGACAGTCTTGAAACCTTCGCGTTCCACCGTCGAAGCAGGCGTGCCGGTGATCCACTTCGCGTTCAGCTTCTGCACCGTTTCCAGACCCGGCAGATGGGGCTTGTAAGGTGGCTTCTGCGACCAGCCTCCCCACACGCCCATCATGCGCAGCCCCAGACGATCGGCCAGATAGAAGTAGTCGTTGATGCGGCTATCCCAATTACGAATCGTGAAGGGAATCTCTTCCGGCGCGTACTGTTTGCTGATCGCTTCCGGCAAGATGGCGAAGCCTGACAACTCGGTGACCGGGTTACCTTCTCCCTGCGGCACGGAAACATGCAGCTCGTAGAATTGCCCCACATTCAATTGACTCGCATCGAGTTGGACGGCAGCCTGAAACTCGCGTTGCTTGGAACCAGGCACTTCGACCAGCGGGACTTCTTCAAGCGTCTGCACCACCTCGCCGCGATAGTCGCGAACTTCCAGACTCAGCCGACGATCGGCTAGCGGCAAAGGCTTGCTGGTCGGAACCTTCACCTCGAAGGCAACCGCGTCGCCTGGATAGAACAAATTGCCGATTGCTTCGGAGGCAATCCGGATACTCTCGACCACTGAAGAGGATGGCTGCACCACGAGCCGGGCCGCAGAAAGATCGTCGACCTGAAACGTTCCATACGTTTTGTTCAACTGCACATGCCACCGGGCGGCGGAGGCTCCGGTCGGCAGCTTGATGACCTGCCGCTTCGTGATCCATTCCGTTTTCCCGAAACCAATTCCCAGCGGCAACGTTTCCAGCAACTTCCCTTCGCGATCGAAGACCTGAAGTTCGACGGCCCCGTGGAACGAATTATCCGGCGAATGCAATTTCGATTGAACTCGACAAGCCAGTTCCCACGAACCAGGTCGCACTGGAAACTTCGCACTCGTTGCGGAAGTGGGTGACTGAATTGTTTCGAGCGTTCGCGTCAGCGTCAGTTGATCTTTCTGCGAAACATCCCCTTCGGTCAGCCACGGCTGCCCAGCTTTGCTATCGAAGGCTTCCCGCCAGGCCTGTCCAGAGACTTCTCCTTCGACCGTTGCTTGCATCTGGATGTTGGCGAGATCGAGCTGCATCGGTCCGCTGGCCGAGCGTGGGTTGAGCATGATCTCGATCAGCTGCACGCCCCCGTGCCAGCGACCATCTTTCGCCCCGCCCCAGTGTTCGCCCCCAGCGATCTTTTGAGGATCGATCGAAAGCGACTGCCACTGTCCATCCGCTTTCATGGCGATGCCATGCCGCTGATGCGTTTGGTTTGTGCTGTCCACGAGACGGATCGAAAACTGATCGACGTTGTCAGATCGAACCCACAGGTCGATCGATTCCGTTTGCTTGACGTCGACCTCGGGAAATCTTTTTCGCATGCCAACGTACCGGCCTCCCTCGGTGAAGTCGACTTCCAGTCGCAAGGCTGACTCGCTTTCGCTACGACCTTCGATCATGCTCAAGCTGCCGGCGGCACCAGGGAACTCGGAACCAGGGTTGTATTGCCAGCCTCCGTTTTCGTCAGCGGTGAAATCGGAAAGTGGGATCGTGGTGGTGACTTCGACTTTTGGCGGAGGCTCGGTCGCGCGTACGTTGCGGATCGCGATGCTTCCATCGCTCATCGCTTCTTTACCAGCGAGGATCACAAACAGCTTCGCCGGTTGATGCCATCGTCCGTCGTTAGCTCCGCTCCACTTCTCGTAGCGAGTGACGATATCCATCGGCGTGCCAGCCTCGAGCGAGGCAAAGTACCGAGCGACCGGAAACACATACGTTTGCCAGCCACCTTTGTCGTTCAAGCGAATGTTCAACTGATGACACTGCCCGGTCCCGTCGATCAGCCGAGTGGTCACATTGCCCACGCCACTGGGGACTTTGATGTCGAACGAGATCGATTCCAGCGGAATCTCAGGCAGACGCCGGGCCGCCTGAACGTACATTCCGCCTTGCGAGAAGTCGCCATGCAAAACGAGCGTGGGGTCGTCTTCTATCTGTAGTTCCAGCCTGCCAACCGCACCGGGAAATTCTTTACCATTGTCGAATGTCCAGCCCCCCAGTGGTTTCGCCGAATCGATCAACGTAAGCGACTGCTGAGCGGTTGCCGTTGTGGCCGCGGCGAGAACCATCAAGATGACAGGAAGCGTTCGAATCATGGCGGATGGCAATCAGTTGGGTGCGAAAGGAAGAATATCGGCCACTGCACGATTTTTGAGGCGGAATGGTTTGACCCTGCCCACTTGCGCGAAGACAATAGCGAACGTTCGATGCCCTGCCTACCTATGCCCTGCCTTGCCCGAAAGTTACATCATGCTTCGACTTTTTCCCATCGCTTTGCTCGCGATCTTCCCTTGCCTGCTCTCTTCGGCGACGGCCGCCGAGAAGCAGCTTCCCAACATTGTCATGATTCTGACCGACGATCAGGGATGGGGCGATCTTAGCATTCAAGGGAACACCAATCTTTCGACCCCGAACATCGATCAACTAGCAAACGACGGCGCTCGCTTCGATTGGTTTTACGTCTGCCATCTGTGTGCTCCGACGCGAGCCGAAATGCTGACCGGTCGATTCTATGCTCGCACCGGCGTCCGCGGCGTTTCGACTGGCCAGGAACGTTTGAACCTCGACGAGAAGACACTCGCTCAATATCTCAAAGAAGCAGGCTATGCGACGGCTGCGTTTGGCAAGTGGCACAACGGGATGCAGTTCCCTTACCATCCCAATGCTCGCGGTTTCGACGAGTACTACGGCTTTTGCTCTGGCCACTGGGGCCACTACTTCAGCCCAGAGCTCGACCACAACAACACGCTGGTTCGCGGCGATGGCTACGTGACCGACGACTTCACCAACAAGGCGATGCAGTTCATCGAGAAGAACAAAGACAACCCGTTCTTCTGCTACGTTCCGTATTGCAC
The DNA here is from genome assembly GCF_039541315.1 of Bremerella cremea. Classification (GTDB taxonomy): domain Bacteria; phylum Planctomycetota; class Planctomycetia; order Pirellulales; family Pirellulaceae; genus Bremerella; species Bremerella cremea. The sequence goes on from NZ_BAABFZ010000005.1 coordinate 1,195,224, forward strand.
GCCCCACTCGCCGATGCAGGTCCCGGATCAGTTTTACGACAAGTTCGCCGACGCCGATCCAGCGATGAAGAATCGCGATCCAGAAAAGGAGCAACTCGGCATGACGCGAGCGGCCTTGGCGATGTGCGAGAACATCGACTGGAACGTCGGCCGAATTTTGAAGAAGCTCGATGAATTGAACCTGGCGGAAAACACGATCGTCATCTACTTCAGCGACAACGGCCCCAACAGCTTTCGCTGGAACGGGAACATGAAGGGACGCAAAGGTTCGATCGACGAAGGAGGTACCCGCGTGCCCTGTTTCGTGCGATGGCCAGCTCAGATCAAACCAAATACCCGTATCGGCAAAACGGCCGGTGCGGTCGACCTGTTGCCGACGCTGCTCGATTGTGCGGGAATCGAAGTGGAGTACGCCAAGCCAATCGACGGCCGCAGCGTAAAACCGCTGCTGACCGGCAACTGGGAACGCTGGCAAGATCGTCCGATCATTGCCGTTCGCAACAAAGAGATCAGCGTCCGCACCCAGACCAGCCGTCTCGACTCGAAGGGGCATCTCTACAACATCTTGAAAGATGTCGGCCAGCGGGAAGATATTTCCGGCACCAATCCAACCATGGTCAAACGGATGCAGGCCGTTGCCGACAAATTCCGAAGCGAAGTGCAAGAGTCTTACTTCGCGAAAGATGACCGCCCCTTCACGGTCGGCTACACCAAAAACACACCGCTCCCAGCCCGCGATGGCAATGGTCATGGCGGGATCGAGCGTTCGGCTCGTGCTCCAAATTGTTCGTACTTCACTAACTGGAAGACCACCGATGGCCGCGTGACGTGGGATGTCGAAGTAGGCGAACCAGGCGAGTACGAAGCGGTTGTCTATTACACCTGCCCCAAAGAAAACGTCGGAGTCGAAATCCAGGCCGAACTACTCGGCCAGAAGACTTCGGCGACGGTGACCGAAGTCCATAATCCTGAAAGCTACGGCCCAGAACACGATCGCTTTGATCGCGGCAGCGAGTCGCCAGTGAAAGATTTCAAACCACTTTCACTCGGCACGTTGAAACTAGAAAAAGGGCGTGGCACACTCACCCTGTCTGCCTTGAAGATTCCAGGCGAAGGTGCGATCGAAGTCCGATACGTGTGGCTCAATCGCAAATAGTCTTCGTCCCATTCAACTTCCTCTTCGATGAGAAAATAAGTCATGAAATGGTTTTCGGCTCTGCTGCTTGGCATCTGTTTTTTGACGGGGATCGAGGCAATCGATGCCGCACCGGTGAAGGTCTTTGTCCTGTGCGGTCAATCGAACATGGAAGGGAAAGGGGCGATCAAGCATCTGGAACAGTTGCTGGCCGATCCGAACACGGCGGAAGCGTACAAGCATCTGCGTGACGAAAACGGCTGGGTCGAACGAGACGATGTCTGGATCAAGTACAACGACGATCGTGGGCAAGGCAAGCTTGCCCCTGGGTTCGCCACACCGACCAATCGCTTCGGCCCGGAGCTTGGTTTCGGCAACGTTGTCGGCGACGCGTTCGACGAGAAAGTCCTGATCATCAAGTGTGCCTGGGGTGGCCGGGCTTTGGCGGTCGAGTTCCGTCCGCCCAGCTCTGGTGTGGGGGACTACACCCGACGCAATCGCGAAACGAAAGAAATGGAGCCGCTGCCGAAGGAAGACTACGGCGTCGCCTATCGCGATACGATTCGCATTGTGAAAGAGACCTTAGCCAACATCGATCAAGTCGTCCCGGACTACGATAAGTCGCAAGGGTACGAACTGTCGGGCTTCGTTTTCTTTCAAGGCTTCAACGACATCATCGATCAAAAGAAAACCGACGAGTACGGAGCGAACCTGGCGAATCTAGTGCGCGATGTTCGCAAAGATCTGGATGCCCCGAACCTGCCGTTTGTGATTGGTGAACTTGGCCAGCAGGGTGTCGAGCCAGAGAAACGCTACGCGGAAAAGCACTTCGCGTTTCGCAAATCGCAGGAAGATGTCTCGAAGCTACCAGAATTCGTCGGGACAGTTCGCTACGTGAAGACCAGCCCCTACGTGATCAGCGACGGCGAGTCGTTCGATGGCGGGTATCACTACTACGGTCGGGCCGACAGCTTCTATAACTTCGGCAAAGCATTTGGCGAAGCGATGGTCGACATGACCAAGAAGCAGTAGTCCGCTGCCTGGTGAATGTAAAAACGAAAGGCGTTCCGCGACGATTTGCCACAATCGTGCTTGGCAATTGGCGAACGCAGCAGGTCGAACGGTCTGTCACAGTCGCTACCCTCCCCCCAAAATTGGCCGCGAGTACCGCTGCCGATTGGCTTCTCGCAACCGGCAACACCTTGCCACTGCCGCCTGCCTCAGCTAAGATTTCTCTACTGAGAATTACTCTCAATTAGCAGGCAATATATGCTTCCCGAAATTCCTCTCAGCATGGTGCAAAGCGGCGCAGTCGTCCGCATTTCGCAGATCGTCGGCGGATGCGACGACGTGAAGCGAATGGCTGAACTTGGACTGCAGAGTGGAACCGAAGTCGAAATGCTTCAGAGTGGTAGTCCCTGCATCCTTCGCGTAGGGCAGTCGAAGCTTTGTTTTCGACAGTCAGACATCCTCAACATTCTGGTGAATACGGACGAGACGTAATGTCGAAGCTGTCGCAACTTGCGGTGGGTCAGGAAGGGGTAGTCGCTTCGATCGACGCCTCGAATATCGCCGCCGTGCGATTGATGGAAATGGGCATGACTCCTGGCTGCCCGGTCAAGATGATCGGGTCGGCCCCATTCGGAGATCCGTTAGAGGTGGAGATTCGCGGTTACCACCTCAGCCTGCGTCGTACCGAAGCCGACCTCGTGGAACTCGAGAGTTAGTTATCGGTATGCCCTCTGCCGCTGGCGTTTGAGTTGACTTCGATACGCCCTGATCCCGCATTCCCAAGCCGCCAACCCCCAACCGAAACCGCATGTCTGTCGACGCTCCTGCCCAAACCCTTACCGTAGCCCTGGTCGGAAATCCTAACACCGGCAAATCGACCCTGTTCAACGGCTTGTCAGGCATTCGTCAGAAGACCGGCAACTATCCTGGCGTGACGGTCGAAAAGAAGCATGGCACGTTCAACCACCATGGGCAGAAGGTCAACCTGATCGACTTGCCAGGTACGTACAGCCTGGCACCACGATCGCCCGACGAGATGGTTACCGTCGACGTGCTGCTGGGTCGCCAGGCCAACGAAATCAAACCGAACGCCGTGCTGGTGATTGTCGACGCCAGTAACGTGGAACGAAACCTGTACATCGTCAGCCAGGTAAAAGAGCTTGGCCTGCCGACGATTGTCGCTCTGAACATGGGCGACATCGCGGCCGATCGTGGGATCACCGTCGATGCCGCCAAGCTGCAGGATCGTCTGGGACTTCCAGTGGTCGTCACCCAGGCCAATCGCCGCGGCGGACTAGAGCAACTTCGCGAAACGATTATCTCGCTCCTCGAAAAACCGGCGACCGCCGCGGAAAGCCCTTTCCCTGCCGAGTTCCGCGAGAAAGTCGATCAGTTGCAAACGCAGCTTGGCAAAGTCTCGCCCGACACGCCTCGCTATCTGGCCGAGCGTCTGCTGCTCGACACGACCGGATATCTCGAAAAAGAAATGATCGGCGGCGGGCAAGATCTGCACAACTGGATTGTCGAAGCCCGGCAGTCGCTGGCTCAGCAAGGGCAGCCGATCCCGGCGATCGAAGCGATCTCGCGTTATAAGTGGGTTCAGCAAGTTCTCGAAGGTGTCGTCACCCGCGAGGCCAATCGCCGCGTCACGCTGTCCGACCGCATCGATAAGGTGCTCACCAATCGCATTGCCGGGACGGTGTTCTTCGTCGTGATCATGACGCTGATGTTCCAGGCTGTCTTCTCGGACCTGGTGGCCGGGAACTTGATGGGTGGCATCGAGTGGATCTTTGAGCAAGTCGCTGGCGTGGTCGATGCCAATCTGGCCGATGGAGCCTTGAAGTCGCTTTTGATCGATGGCGTTATCGCCGGGGTCGGTGGCGTGTTGGTGTTTCTCCCTCAAATCTGCATCTTGTTCTTCTTCATCGCGATCCTGGAAGACTGCGGTTACCTTGCTCGGGCCGCCTACCTGATGGATCGCTTGTTCAGCAAGATTGGTCTGAGCGGCAAGTCGTTCATTCCGCTGCTGTCGTCGTTCGCGTGTGCCATTCCGGGCATTATGGCGGCTCGCGTGATCGAAAATCGTCGCGATCGATTGATCACGATTCTGGTCGCTCCGCTGATGAGCTGTAGTGCCCGTATGCCGGTTTACATTCTGTTGACGGCAGCGTTCATTCCCGATGAATCGTACCTGTTCGGTTTGATCAGTTTGCAAACGCTAGTGATGCTCAGCATGTACATCCTGGGAATTCTGGCGGCCGTCGGTGTCGCGTTCACCTTGCGAAAAACGATTCTGCCGGGCGAAACACCTCCATTCGTGATGGAACTGCCCAGCTACAAGTTTCCGTCGATCTCAGGCGTGCTTAGCGTGATGGTCGAGAAGGCTTGGGCGTTCGTTCGCCGAGCTGGCACGCTGATCTTCGCTATGACCGTGATCGTGTGGGCGTTGTCATACTTCCCACGTGACGAGAAAGCCGCCGTGGCTCCGTTCGCGGATGAAGTCGTGCAATTGAACGCCGACCTCGAAACGGCCAACACAGCAGAAGCAAACGCCATCGAAGAACGTCTCAGCGAAATTCAGAACGAAGTCGATGGCGAACTGCTGCGACACAGCTTCCTGGGGATGGCTGGTCACTGGATCGAACCCGCCGTCCGGCCACTGGGTTGGGACTGGCGAATTGGTAGCGCGGCGATTGCTTCGTTCCCGGCTCGCGAAGTGATCATCAGCACGATGGGCGTGCTTTATAATTTGGGTGGCGATGAAGACGAAGAGTCCCAGCCACTGCGAGAAACGATCAAATCGGCGAAGTGGGCCGACACCGAAGAGAACGTGTTCAACATCCCGGTCGCCTTGTCGATCATGGTCTTCTTCGCGCTGTGTGCCCAGTGTGCCGCCACGCTGGCTGTGATCAAGCGAGAAACGAACAGTTGGCGATGGCCGATTTTCACCTTCGTTTACATGACGGTGCTGGCTTACGTCGGTGCATTGGTCACGTACCAGGTATCGGCCCTGTTTCTGCTGAACTAGCTCCCTTTCCACCTCCGATAAAATAAGATGGCAATGGTCCGGACGCCGCTGGTTTGACTTCCAAGCCAGCCCTGCAACGATTCCATCAAGGAGTTCCCCCACATGTCGCAAAACGGGATAGTACTGTTGATCGTTGCTTCCGCCGTGCTTTACGTCGGCTGGAATATCTATCGCGGAATCGTTAGTGCCGCCGGCTCTTGCAGCGGTGGTGGTGGCGGGTGTGGCGGCTGCGGTTGCAAGTCGACTGCTGGCGGGGGGAATCTGATTCAGCTTGGCTCGGATGTTGCCAGTCCCGAGTCGGCAACTTCCCCAGAAGAAGCATCTGCGGTAAGCTCGGAGCGGATTTAAGCCGAGACGCACCGCTCTGAAAGGACACCATGGCCGAGCCCATCGCCTATTGGGAAGGAACCTGGAAACCGCATCGTGAATTAACCATTCCGCTAAACGACGCAGGCTTCCAGCTTGGCACGACCGTGGCCGAGCAACTACGAACCTTCAACGGCAAAATCTTTCGCCTGGACCAACATCTGGACCGGCTCTGGCGAAGTCTCGAAATCCTGGGCGTCCAATCGCCTGAGTCGCGTGAATCGCTGACGGACGTCGTTCATCAGATTATCGAGCACAACTTTCCGCTGCTGCCTGCCGGTGCCGATCTGGGTGTTTCGATCTTCGTCACGCCAGGCCCGCTAGAACAAGTCAGTCGTCCGCACAAGACGGGTCGCCTGGCCGTGCATACGCAGATGGTCGCCTTCAAGACCTTCGCCCACTTGTACGAAGCAGGGCAGCCACTGATCGTCCCGTCGACACGTCAAACACCGGTTGAATGCTGGCCTCGGGAATTGAAGGTGCGGTCGCGAGTCCATTACTATCTGGCCGATCTGGAAGCGAAACGCGAGGATCCAACCGCTCGGGCCGTACTGCTCGATATGGATGGCTACGTCATGGAGGCCACCACGGCGAACATCGCCAAGTACCATCCCAACACTGGACTGGAACTTCCACCCGCCGAACTGGTGCTGCCTGGCATTAGCATCGCAACGCTGACCGAACTGGCCAAGCGACTCGATATTCCGGTCACGCATCGGCAACTTACGCCCGAAGATTTTGCCACAGCGGACGAGGTGCTTCTGACCAGCACTTCACCCTGCGTGATTCCATGCAATACGTGGAACGGCAAGCCAATCAGCGTGGGCAAGCCTGGGCCGATCTTCAAGCAATTGATCGAGGCCTGGGAAGAAATGGTCGGGCTGAACGTTCGCGAGCAAGCGTTGCGATTCGCAACCTAGATATCGCGACGCATGTCGACCGTGAGCGGGATCTTCTTGTTGGCGTACCAGGTCTTCCAACCAGCTTCATTGAACTGGAAGTCGACTTGGTCACCCAAGATCTCTTTCAATGCGACCAGAACCGCTGCGTTGGTCAGATCCTGTTCGATGACCTGAGCCTTCGGCTGGCCGAACGACATGCCGCCGCCACCCTGGTTGCTGAATGCAGCGTTGGTACGCCCAGGGTCACCACCCTTGGTGACCTGAAACTTGTGCGTCGTGACCAGGGCATCCATCAGCGGCAAAACACTGGCCGGATGCTTGAGTCGGCCGAGAACGATCGCTGCTCGATTCACCTGCGTGTTATCCGAGCTCTTTAATTGCTTGATCAGAAACGAGACAGCGACTTGATTGTCGCGATTCTCGAGACCGATCGTGGCCAGGTCGCGAACGGTATCGTTCGGATCGTTCGCCGCCAGGTTGACCAGGGCCATCGTTGTCTGAGCCGTCTTGATGTTGGAAAGCCCTTCGACCACCAACTGCTTAATCGAAGCGTTGTCTTCGCCATCGAGGAGTTCGACGAGGGCGAGACCTGCGTAAGGATCTTTCACCGTTCGCAAACCGTTGGCGGCCTCTTGTGCCCGATCGCCACCACGCTTGAGCCACGACTTCCAGATCCGAACCTGTTTACGCCATTCGACCTGCTTGTCTTCGTTCGAGCTCTCTTGCTCCTTCATCTTGATGTCTTGCGGGAATCGCCAGCGACCGCCGTCGCGAACGTATCCCTGCTGACGCATCCAGTCTTCGCGGATGATCCACTTGTTCTGGAACCGCTCGTAGCCAAGGGCCTTGCGGGCCGCTTCGTTATCAGGGTCTTGCTTCAGGATTTCGTTGTAATGGAAGTCTCGCTTGTCCGGCAGGTTGTTCTCGTCGCACCAGCGAGCCATCTGAAACTGCCCTTCGATCGTGTCGGGCATGCGAGGCAAAAACTGCTCGTACTGTTTGAGCTGGGCCGAGAACGCCACCACATCACGCACCGTGGTCTTCCCCAGCACCAGCGTGCCAGAGTCGGTCTTCACTTCGTACGTCGTGCGAGGCGATTGATCCGGGTTGAGAAGTGTCCCTTCGATGGTCCCGCCGCTGGCCATATGGAAGATCTCGGCCTGGGCCACGGCGCAGCTTCCCCAGAAGAGGCTCGCCGCAGCGACCATCTGAAAGAAAGGCGAGTTGGCAGGGCGTCGAAACGTCACCAGCAAATTCCTGAAAGGGACCGTGGGTCCTGAAAACCTATCTCTAAGTATACGAACCAGTTACCTTCGGAACCAAGATTTGGTGGCAGAAATCGGAAAATGCGGGTTTTGCCGCTCGTTTGGCCCCAGTCTTAGTGGTAGCCAATGCAGCATAGTCAGCTAATCGTCTTCGATCTCGATATTTCCGAGGACGGTCCCCTCTTCCATATCGGCCGTTTGTCGTAGCAATTGCCCCGAGATTTCCCAGTAGACGTCCATGCTGGTGGGTGAGAGGTTCTCGACATCTTGCTCGCCACCCAGGAACAGTGGCACCTCGAAACCAATGCATTCGTCATGGGTAGGCGCTTCGCCTCCCGAAGCCAGCCACTCGTCGTAGAACGACTTTCCGAGAGCATCGTCCGCGAATTCGATGAATTCCCGGTTATGCAACTCAAGAAAGTTCGCCGGGATCTGGAAGATCTCACTCGAGCCTATTTCGAACAACAATATCTCGTATTGCCCCTCGGTTTTTCGGGATGCATCCAGTGCGAAGACACGCCCCTGCCAGTCGAAACCGAAGCACATAATGCGTTTCTGATAGCCAGGAAAGGCATGCGAAACGATATTGTTCCAGGTCGGAATCTCGGTCACCTTGAACAGTCGATAGATCCCTTTGCCGAATGAACCACCGGAACGGCTGGCGAAGAACTCAGTGATTCCGTGGGCCAGCGGTTCGATCTTTTCGAAAGCGGCGGTCGGGCAAGTGGATGGTGGGGGAAGCGGGTCGCGCGGAAAGGTACTGTCGAAGAGCATGGTGAGGCATCCTGAATAGTCGGACAGAATGCGGCGTGACACGAGATTCTCGAGCCGCCAATCTGCTTTTATCCTGCGCCTGCGGCCACCCAATAGCAATAGAATCCGTGGCCCATTTGGCGGATTCGCTCCGCCCGATGCCACTTAAGACGTTTGGGCCAGATCGTCCGATCGGAAGGCTTCGATGATCACTTGGGGTACCTTGGCCGGCATCCGCTTCTCGAGATCGACGAAGGCCCAGTTCGTCTGAGCGATCGCTACGACCTTCTGGTCGCTGCGTCGAACGATCTCGTACTTACGCACGCACGAAGCTCGGCGGAACGAATCGACCCAGGTCACAACTTCCAACTGATCATTCTCGAAGGCAGGAAAGCGATACTCGATCTGATGGGCACGAACGACCCAGCTGCAACCAAGCTCGCCATACTCTTTATGCCCCCAACCTTTTTCCAAAGAATGAGCCACCGCGGCATCCTGCATCCACTTCAAATAGACGAGGTTATTCACGTGCCCTTGGACGTCGATGTCGTCGGCAACGACTTCGATTGGATAGCGATGGATGTTGGTGAGCATGAGATTTGAACGCGATTAGGCTCCGGCGGTGATTCGCCGTGGAGTGTGTAAGTTTCGCACGTCAACGACATGCATGCCAGCGGCCTGGCCTGCTTCGATTCCCAACTGGGCATCTTCGTAAACGCAGCACTTTTCAGGGGCGACATTCAACCGGCGAGCCGCTTCCAGGAACACATCCGGAAACGGTTTGTGCCGCGTCGTATCTTCTGAAGAAACAAATGCCTGGAAGTAGTGCCGCAGTTCAAGCTGATCGATGATGCGATCCATCACCCATTTCATCGCGCCGGTGGCGACTGCCATCGGCACTTTGCCATGATTGGCTCGTAAGACTTCGATGACCGGTTCAATGGGTTCGACTTCCGAGAGCAGCTCGATGAAAGCGTCTTCTTTTTCATGGGCACATGCCAGCGGATCGATGACAACGCCCTGCTCTTCGGCCAGCATCGCGAAGATGCGTTCCGATGGCACCCCCCCGAGCGAGTAAAAGCGATCTTCCGACAATTCAAGCTTGTGTTTTTCGGCTGTTTGCCGCCAAGCCAAAAAATGCGCCGGCATGGTATCGGCCAAAGTGCCGTCCAGGTCGAAGATATACCCCGCGAACTCCATTGATCCCTCTCTTTAGGGTCCAGATTTGCTTACTGTCTGTTTCTGCCCATTGTAGATCGTCCCTCGTCGCAATGAAGGCCATTTGAGTTGACTCCCGGGTTTCCGCTTGGCGATAATGGGTTTTCCCTCCGCCTTGTGCAACGATCCTCCCCTCTCGCACCTTCTTAAGGGTACTGCTGAATGCGTCTGCCGATTTTCCTTTCTTTCTGTCTGACACTGCTTCTCGGGAACACTTTGTCGGCTGAGGACAACTGGCCCGAGTTTCGTGGTTCGGACGGGAACGGTACCAACCTTTCGGCGGAGGTGCCGACCGACCTGTCCGACTCCAGCAATATCGCCTGGAAAGTCGAACCACACGGCAAAGGTTGGTCGTCTCCCGTGATTTGGGGAGATCAGCTTTGGATCACCACTGCGACCGTCGATGGCAAGAAGCAGTATGCCCTTTGCTACGATCGCAACAGCGGCGAGACCATCCACGACTTGTTGCTGTTTGAAAACGAAAGCCCTGATGAAGCGCACGAAACCAACAGCTATGCCTCGTGCACCCCAGCGATCGAAGAAGGACGCGTCTACGTTCACTTCGGCAAGTATGGCACGGCCTGCCTCGATACCAAGACGGGCGAGAAGCTATGGGAACGCCGTGACTTTGAATGCAATCACCACCGGGGACCTGCCTCGAGCCCGGTCATTGACGACAAGCACGTTTACGTCGCCTACGATGGATTCGATTTGCAGTATGTCGTGGCTCTCGACAAGAAGACCGGCGAGACCGCCTGGAAGGTCGATCGCAATATCGACTACGGCACCGACAATGGCGACCGCAAGAAGGCGTACGGCACGGCGCTGCTGATCAACCATAAAGGACGCCGCCAGTTGATCTATCCGAGCGCCGTCGAAACGCAGGCATTCGATCCCGACACTGGCAAGATTTTGTGGACCGTGCGTCATGGTGGCATGAACGCGGCAATTCGCCCGGTCTATCGTCATGGCTTGGTCTACATCTTTGCCGGCGACGGCCAAGACAAGCTGGTCGCCGTCGATCCTTCTGGAAGCGGCGATGTCACACTGACGCATGTTAGCTGGCACGCAGGCAAAGGAATCCCGCTTCGCCCAGGCCCCGTTTTCGTCGACAACAAAATTTTCCTGCTAGAAGACAAGGGTGTCGTCTCGTGTCTTGATGCCAAGACTGGCGACACGCTGTGGGTGAAGAGAATCGGTGGAAACTATCGCGCTTCGCTCTTATGTGCCGGCGACAATCTGTATGCGTTCACCGACGATGGTCACGCCACTGTCTTCAAAGTTGCGGACGACTACGAAGAAGTAGGCCAGGCCGACTTTCCCTCGGGCTTTCAAGCCTCCGGTGCCGTGGTCGGCGATTCACTTTACCTCCGCAGCGTGAAAGGGTTGTACTGCTTCCGGAATCCGAAGTAGTCCCCTTTAGCCAGTCTCTCATCTCCTCGAACTTCTCTTCCCTAACAAGGCCCAGCCAACTATGAGCAAGGTCACCTGGTCGATTTGTGCCCTTACCTTGGCCACGTTCATTACGCTTCCTCTGCACGCGGCCGAGGAAGGAAAGAACAATGTCCAACAAACCCGATCGCAAAAGGTTCGTGGAGACCGGCAAAAGGTTCTCTCGGACGGCTATTGGATTTACAACGACTTCGAGAAAGGTTTGGCCGAATCGAAGAAGACCGGCAAGCCACTGCTGATTGTCTTGCGATGCATTCCGTGCGAAGAGTGCGTCAAGCTCGACGAAGAGATCATGGAGAAAGATCCTGAGCTTCGTCAGTTGATGGACCAATACGTTCGCGTTCGTATCGTTGGCACCAACGGCTTGGATTTGAACTTGTTCCAATACGACTACGATCAGTCATTCGCAGTCTTTTTGATGAATGCCGACAAAACGATCTATGGCCGCTTTGGCACGCGATCGCATCGCACCGATTGGACCAGCGACGTTTCAATCGATGGTTTCGAAAAAGCCCTCGCCACCGGGCTGGAGTGGCATGCGAACTACCCTGAAAACAAGGCGATGTTCGCTGCCAAGCAAGGTGGCAAGCCTCTCTTCGCGGCCCCGGAGAAGTCGCCGGCGCTGAAAGACAAATACACCTCGGCGCTCAACTACGAAGGGGACGTCGTCAAAAGCTGCATCCATTGCCACCAGATCGGGGACGCTCAGAAGTCGTTCTTCCGCGATCAAGGAAACGTCATTCCGGATCAGTATCTCTTCCCCTATCCACACCCGAAAGCAATTGGCCTGATTCTCGACCCGAGCGAAACCAATCTTGTGGAAGCCATCACGGCTGATTCGATCGCCGAAAAGGCAGGACTGAAACCAGGTGACCGCATTGCATCGCTCGACGGGCAACCGATTCTGTCAATCGCCGACGTCCAATGGGTGCTGCACCATGCGGAGTCCGCTGATGAAATCGACGTCGCTTATGTTCGGGGCTCCGAAAAAGGCGAGACGGTTCTTTCGCTGCCAGAAGGTTGGCGTCAGCAAGATGATTTAAGCTGGCGGGTCAGCTCGTGGCCGATGCGCCGCATGGTACTCGGCGGACTGGTTCTGGAAGAAGCCAATGCCGAGCAGCGTGCCCAAGTCGGCATCACCGACCCGAACCAGATGGCACTTCGCGTTCGTTTCATGGGTCGATACGGCGACCATGCATTGGCAATGAAAACAGGCTTCCAAGTCGATGACATCCTGATTGGATACGACGGTCACACCGACTTGATGCGAGAAACGGACCTCTTGGCGTATGCTGCTCAGAACTGCTTGCCAGGTGAAAAGGTCGAGATTGAATTCGTCCGTGGAGGGGCGAAGAAGAAGCTATCGCTGAAGATGCAAAAGTAGTCCGCGCATAAATCAGGCCCCGCAAAGTGTTTCACCTTGCGGGGCCCTCTCATGCATTTATCTTAGCTAGTCAGGCTTTGACTAGTTACCAGCTCCGACAGCAGCACCGATACCGGCACCGATCTGAGCACCCTGTCGACCGCCGATGGCACCACCGATACCGGCACCGATGCCAGCACCTCGGCGAACGTCTGGGTCAGCGAACGATCGATCGTACATGCGGTTACCACCGTTCATGTAGTAGCGACCGTTGTTGTCGAAGTAATACTGGCGACCGTTGTCGTAGTAGAAACGGGTACCGTCGGTATCGCGGTAGTAGTAACCGTTGGTATATGGCGAACCACGATAACCGGTGGTCGTACGTGGCTGGTAGTTGTCGTACCAACCGCCACCGTGACCGTAACCAGGACCGTTGTATCGGGTCCAGTTACCACTACGGTAGACCATCCAGTAGTTGTTCGGAGTCCAGTACCACCAGGCACCGTTATGGTTCTTGAAACGCCACTTGGCGTTACGATCCGAGTCACGACGACCGTCGCGGTCACGACCATCTCGATCGCGACCGTCACGGTCACGCATACGAGCATCGACGTCAGCGTTTAGGTTTGCGTTCGGACCGATGTTGGCATCGGCATCCAGATTGGCGTTCGGCCCGAGTTGGGCGTCAGCGTCAACACCGGTACGTCCTGCGGGCGTGTTCACATCCACATCGACGTCAGCTTGGGTCGGTGGCATTGGAGCATCGACGTCAGCGTTCGCTTTGATGTTCGAGTCGACATTAGCATCGACACCGGCATCTACTTTGGTGTCTTTAGGCAGATTGGCATCCACTTGCCCTTTCGCTTGGCCTTCGATCGAATCGGTCAGGCTTGGGGCAGGAGCATCACCTGGCGTTGGGGTCGAAGGAACTGCGGGAGCCGAGGCATCGGCCGCAGCATCTGCACCTGCTTGAGCACCACCGGTCACGGTGTTACCGGCAGCTTCGACAGCGCCGCTCGCTTGCGATCCAAGGTCGGCGCCCAGGTCTTGGGCATGCAGTGAACCTGCGAATGCCAAACCGGTGGCGGCGATCAAACCGAGCATCCAATTGCGGGGCGAAACGGTCATAGTATAGATCCTTTCTCGTAGGAGGGTACTTCCTGGTTCGTAGATGAGCGAGGGACTCCCTGCTTCATCTAGGATCGACAGTGCGTGATACGCGGTGCGATCTTGAACAACTTGTTGTTGGTGAACCTACGAGGCAAGGTGTGTGCCATTTCTATTCCAGATCTCCCCAAATCTTTCTTGACCAAGGTAGTGTCAGCCCGGAAAGGCCCTGTTTTTCCAGTAATTTGTCACGTGACATTTTTTCTGGAGCGTTTCGCCGAAACGACCGACAAGATTGCGCTGGTCAGGAAGCAATCAGGCTGGACTGGATCAATTCAGACCAAACAAAAAAAGAGCCGCCTGGTGCATCAGGCGGCTCTTTTCTATTTGACTACTAACGATTGGGTGGCTAATTGTTCAGCTTCTTCAGCTTGATGTTTTTCCAAGCCACATCGTAGGGACCTTGGTCCTTAGCGATCCCATGCACCTGCAGACCGATGAAGCCCTTCGAGTGCGTCTTGTAGATTGGTTCATCCGTCAGATCTTCGATCTGAACACCGTTGATGAAGGTCTGGATGCGAGGGCCCTTGGCGATCACTCGGTAGTGATTCCACTCGCCACTCTTAAAGTTCTTGTGCTTCTTCAGACGTTCTTCTGGAGTCAACCAACCACGACCGGTTGCTTCGCCATAGACGTAACCAGCTTCGGCTTCGCCTGCTTCGATTTCGACCTGAGGACCGTTGACGCGACCGTCGTTGGTGTTGCCCTTGGTCTGCGAACGGATCTGAACGCCCGAGTTCAAACGGTCGTGAACCTTCACATCGAACTCGAGTTCAAAGTCGCCGTACTCTTCATCGGTGCACAGGAACGAGTTCGGGCTACCGGTGTTGGTGGTGCCAACGATCGTACCATCTTTGACTTCGTACTTGGCGGTACCGTTCTTCTGGGTCCAGCCAGAAAGATCTTTGCCGTTGAACAGTTCGATCCAGCCTTCTTCGGCTTGGGCCGTGGTGACGAAGCCCAGCAACAGCATACCGATCGTGAGTGACAATTTTTGCATGGGTAGAAAAACTCCTAAGGTGAAAGAGTCGATGGGGTTTTGGAGAGGGTTTGTCATTATCCTTGGCTCGGTCGGCTGCTTCAACCAAAGCGAAAGGCAAAAGCGCACAAAATTGCCCCTTTTCGCATCGAAACACGAAAAGGGGCCGGGTTTAACCGCATTCCACGACTGTTAGATCGTGATTATTCGCTACAACAGGCCTCGGCCGCTTCGCAGCAAGGCAAACCAAGTTCGCAGCATGCCGAGAGACTTTCGTCGCAGCAATCGGCACCTTCGACACAACAAGCTTGGGGAGGCGAACAGCAACTCGACGGCGAAGCTGGCGATGAGGCTGTGACCGACATAGCTCCCAAACCGAGACCCAACGTTGCCAATGAACCGAGCAGAATTTTGGTGATCATAAAACGATATCCTTGTTTCGATTTAATTTTGAAATTGCGTACTAGGGCCGGCACCGCGCAGACCTTCCGCGCATGCTGACCAGAGATTTCAAAGAATGCCGAGAAAGAGCTCGGCTAACAGCGCCAGACGCAATTCAGAATGTGAACCGGAACCGGACCTATGAACGGCGACCGTTGATGCGGCGAGCGAACGCCGCCATTTATTGCCAAAGAGTGCTGTGGCTCGAACGATGCCATCCAGGAAATGGCCGGCAAATCCCACTGCACCACGGGAGAGCTGTTCGTCTTGGGTGTTACCGAACAGGCACAATGCGTCTGCGAAGGAAGTTGCCCAGGAATCGGACTTTCTACGGGTTCAGCGAGGCAACAGCTAGGATGATTGTTGCCAATCCGCTCGACAGCCATCGCACGGCAATGGGCAAAACACCACGTCGGCCCCGCTGCCAGAACGACAGCGATCGCGAGCAAGAGCGGCATTTTCAGATAGCGTGGCATGAACGAACCATTTCTCGAAGTAACGACGCCTAATTCTTCGAGTGTCCACCTTCAAAAGCAAGTCACTAACGAGCGTCGATCAGAACATTCGGAGTTGCGACTTTCCATTTTGTCCTGGGCCACGAAAACGTGTTGTATCGAGCTTCACATTCCGATGCTCCAGGCCGTACTTTTGCCGAAAGATCTGGAAGGTTTTCGCGATCGTCGTAGCGATGCTTCCTTCCCCGCGCATCCGACTTCCCCAGCGAGCATCGGTCAGTTCGCCACCGCGACATGCTTCAATACGGGAACGGACGCGGTGGGCATGCTCTGGCAGATGTTCGTCGAGCCAGGTCACGAAGATATCTTTGACGGAGTGTGGGAGACGCAGCAGCGTGTAGCCGGCACTGAGCGCACCATGGTCGGCAACCGCTTTTAGGATCGCCGGAATCTCGGCATCGTTCAGCCCGGGAATGATCGGGGCGACCATCACGTTGACCGGAATGCCTGCCTCGGTCAGTTGCTTCACCGCGTTCAGCCGCGCGGCAGGACTCGATGTTCGGGGCTCCATGACGCGGGTCAGCTTCTGATCGAGCGAAGTGATGCTGAGATTCACGCACACCAGACGATGCCCGGCCATCGCTTGCAGCAGATCGAGATCCCGCAGCACCATCGCGTTTTTGGTGATGAGGCCAATCGGCTGCCTCGCTTCCAAGGCAACCTCCAGGCAGCCTCGCGTCACCTCGAATTCTCGTTCGCCCGGCTGGTAACAATCGGTGACGCCCGACATGGCAATCACTTCGCACTTCCAAGACGGCTTCCGCAGAAACTCGCGAAAGAGCCGCGGAGCTTCCTGCTTGACCATGATCTTCGTCTCGAAGTCGAGGCCGCTGCTGAAGCCCAGATACTCGTGATACGGTCGGGCATAGCAATAACTACAGCCATGCGCACAGCCGCGATACGGATTCAGGCTGTATGTGAACGGTATGTCGGGACTGTCGTTCTTGGTGATCAGCGACTGGGTGGCATCGGCGAAATAGTCGGTCGACACCTTTCGATCCGCCAACGCGTCGGCATCGGTCGGATCAAGATGCTCCAGATCGTTGGCAACACTCAGCCGCTCGAATCGATTGGTGGGATTGTCACTTGTCCCGCGTCCCACTGCCTTACGAAGCGCATCCATGGCAAACCGTCAGCCGAAGAGGAAGAAACTCTCACAGCCAACAGTATACACACGTACACATACCTGCCAAGCCAAATCTAGCCGGCAAATGGCGTGGTCACTGCCCCGCTGACGCCAGGCTCGCATAGGAAAAGCCCGCCGGCGTTTGGAAACTTGGCCAGTTGTTCGTCGTCGAGTCCCTTGCGAGGCGTTGTAATATAGAGCTGGTCGAGCTTTTCGCCACCAAAGCAGCACGAGGTAACGTTCGGGCAGGGCATCTCGATCTTACCGATCAACTCGCCAGTGGCAGGGTTCCAGCGGCAAACGGAAGCTCCGCCCCACATCCCAGTCCATAGCATCCCCTCAGCATCGATGGTCATTCCATCTGGTTTGCCAATTCCCATCGACTCAGGAATGTCGACAATGGTTCGACGTTTGGAGATTGCCCCGGTTTCGATGTCGTAGTCGAACGCGTCGACTTTCCGAGTTGCCGTATCGATGTAGTAGAAAACGGTGTGATCGGGCGACCAGCAAAGGCCGTTGCTGTTTACCACGCCGGGGACGACTGTTTCGTAGTTGAACTGACTGTCGAACCGGTAGCAATTGGCATCGCCAGGGGTTCGTGTGTCGGAAATCGTCCCGGCAAATAGCCTTCCGCGCGGATCGCATTTGGCGTCGTTGAACCGGGTAGTGGCTCCATTGGACTCCGGATTCGCCACCTTCACGATCTCACCGGTGGCAGGATTCAGCCGCACGATCCCATCACGAGTACCGACAATAATGTCGCCGCTGGTCGAAGCGATCGCGAAGCTGCACTCCTTTTCGACGGTCCACGACTCGTTTTCGCTGGTCACAGGGTCAAAGCGATTCACCTTGCTATTCTCGATATCGACCCACAAGAGGGAGTGGTTGGCGGAATCCCAGGACGGTCCTTCCCCCAAAGTTGCCTGAATATCGAGTACGCACTTTGCCTGGTAAGTCTGCATTGGGCCAGCTATCCGTCGTTCAAGGGGTGTTGTGAGACTTTAGGAAGACCTTCTAAACTAGTTATTGGCTTGAACTTCAAGCATCACCGCCGATCGTAGGCCTCTTGGCTATGATCTGCAAGGATATCCCCCAGCCCCAGAGCCTTCCCCATGGCCGATAGCCAGTACTCTCAAGAACTTCGAGTCGCCATTCAGGCAGTTGTCGAAGCCAGCAAGATCTGCCGGCACATTCAATCGACGGAAGATTTCGCGGAACTTTCGAAGAATGACCGCAGTCCTGTGACCGTGGCCGACTTTGGCAGCCAGGCTGTGGTGTGCAAGGCAATTCATGAAGCCTTCCCGGAAGATCCAATGATCGCCGAAGAAGATTCGGCGGCGCTGCGTTTGCCCGATCAGATTTCAGTATTGAATCGGGTCGTCAAAGAAGTGGGGAAGGTTGTCCCAGACGCCACCCAAGAGCAGGTCCTTGGCTGGATCGATCAAGGGATCTCCCGCGACCCGGCCCCCCGGACTTGGACGCTCGATCCGATCGATGGCACGAAAGGCTTCCTTCGCAAGGAACAGTACGCGATCGCCCTGGCCCTGCTGGTCGACGGTCAGGTGAAAGTGGCAGCTTTGGCTTGCCCGAACCTG
The DNA here is from genome assembly GCF_039541315.1 of Bremerella cremea. GTDB lineage: Bacteria > Planctomycetota > Planctomycetia > Pirellulales > Pirellulaceae > Bremerella > Bremerella cremea. The sequence goes on from NZ_BAABFZ010000005.1 coordinate 1,213,540, forward strand.
GGGACGATCGAAAGCGATGAGGTGGGCTTCCTCTTCACCGCGATCCGTGGCGAAGGGGCTTACGTTTCTCCACTTTCCGATCCGAACGATCGGACGCGCATCTCGACCTCCAGTTCCATCTTCACGCGAGACGCTCGCTTCTGCGAATCGGTGGAATCGGGTCATAGCGATCACAGCTGGTCTTCCGAGATCGCTCATTCGCTGGGGATAACCCGCGATTCGGTCCGCCTCGACAGCCAGGCCAAATATGCCGTGGTGGCTCGTGGCGAAGCCGAGATCTATCTGCGTTTGCCCACCAAGCCGGGCTACGTCGAGAAGATCTGGGATCACGCCGCAGGTAGTCTGGTGATTGAAGAAGCAGGTGGCACGGTGACTGATGTACATGGCCACCCACTCGACTTTTCGCGGGGTGCGTTGCTTTCCGAGAACCAGGGAATCATCGCAACCAACGGCCCTTTGCACGAAGCTGTCGTGACCGCCGTGAAGAAGTGTAACGAAAACGGCTAGATCAGCCGGATCGACTTCGGTTCGAAGCTAAGTTCTACAGAAACCGTGTCCTGCTCTACATGGACACGGTAAGTGCGGGCATTAAAGCGATCGATGTCCGCATCCAGGTATTTGCCATCGGTCAGGCGAAATCGCCAGTGATGGACCGGACAGGCAACCGCTCCATCGCAGACGTTGCCCTTGGCAAGATTCGCTCCGGCATGAGGGCACATCGCGTCGATGGCGAAGATTCCCTCGTCGGCCTTAAAGAGGCCGATCCACGCTTCGTCGACGATCACCAGCTTTCCGCCATGTTCTGGCAGGTCGGAAAGCTTCGCCAAGGGAACGAATCGCGACACGGCTGCCGACGCCTTAAGCCGTGACGAGCGACTTCAAACGCTCGTGGGCTTCCAGAAGAAGCTGCTCGGTTTCTTCCCAACCGATACAAGCATCGGTGATTGAAACGCCGTATTCCAACTGACTGATGTCTTCGGTCAGCTTCTGATTGCCTGGCTTGATGTTGCTTTCCAGCATCATACCTGCGATCGCTCGGCAGCCTTCGGTACGCTGTTCCAAGACGTCACGCCATGCAACCGCCTGACGAGTATGATCTTTCAGCGAATTGCCATGGCTGCAGTCGACCAGCAAGCGAGGCTGCTGATTTCGCTTTTCCAACTGAGCAATCGCGTCGGCAACCTTCTCGCGCGAGTAGTTCGGGCCTGAGCGGCCACCACGCAGAATCAAGTGCCCCCAAGGATTCCCCTTCGAGTGGATCACACAGGTGGCGCCTTCGCCGTCGATGCCCAGGAAACTGTGCGGAGCGTTCGAGGACGTCATTGCATCCAAGGCAATCTGCAGATCGCCATCGGTACCATTCTTGAAACCGATCGGCATCGACAGGCCACTGGCCATCTGGCGATGGGTCGGCGACTCAGTCGTTCGGGCACCGATCGAAGCGAGTGAGATCAGGTCGGCAATGTATTGTGGCGTGACAGGTTCCAGAGCTTCGGTTGCCGCAGGGACCCCCGCTTCTGCCAGGTGCACCAACAGTTTACGAGCGAGGCGGTAGCCTTCCGCGATGTCGAAGGTATCGTCGAGGTGAGGATCGTTGATCAAACCCTTCCAGCCGACGGTCGTGCGAGGCTTCTCGAAGTAGACACGCATCACGACCAGCATCGTTTCCGATACCTGATCGGAAAGCTTCTTCAATCGCGTCGCGTATTCGATTGCCATATCGACGTTATGGATCGAGCAAGGGCCGACCACCGCGATCATGCGATCTTCTTCGCCAGCGAGAATCTTTTGGATGTGCTGACGTGTCTCGAATACGAAGTCCTGGGCAGCTTCCGAACTAGGAAACTCTTGCTTGATCTCGCTGGGTGGGGCCAGCTTTTCGATCCGATGAACGTTGATATTGTCGGTCTGGTGCATGATCCTGCCTACAATGGCCGCCTTATCGATCGGGGGAAACCCCTATCATGTCTAAAGGCCTGCAATTCTCCTAGGCGGCTGCCCACACAGAGGGGCAAATTTGTGGGCTCGAGGTAGGATTTTGTCGATTTCAATCGAACTTTTATGGTTCCGATGGCAATTCAGGCTTGCTTGGACGAGCTGGGGCTTTCTGTAAATCCTCCAGAAGCTTTTCCGATTTCACCTCGAAAACACCGCGAGAATTGTTCGGCAACTTGGCGTAAACACCGACCTCGGTCAGGATATGGTCGTCCGGGCTGAACGGAATCCCACCCTTACGGGCGAAGTTTCGCAGGGCGACGGTCAGTTCTTTGCCTGGCTCCAAGGCCGTTTTGTTGTAGAAGTGGAACGCGTCGTTGAGCGAAATGCCGATATTTCGCAGCGGCTCATCCGATTCGTTCGTCAAAATGAGGGCCGGCTGGTCGTCCGCGACGTTTTTAATCAGCAGAGAAACCTGCAATCCATTCTCTGCTTTGGCAGGCAGCGAAACCCACAAAAAGATCAGCATGGCGATCGGCAAGAGGACGATGACGGCCAGAAATATCGTCAGACCGAATCGCGAAAGGTGTAAAACGTTGGGATCTTGAGCGTTTTCGTCCATCAATTAACCTGTCCTGAGGCAGTGTCGATCGCTTGCACTGCCATATTCTTTGCCTTCAGCGTAGGGAATGGCTACCCGCTTTATGCCGCAATCCTCCCATTTTGATAACGGGCCCCATCTGCTGGAAGGGCGGAAGGCTCGATTAACGATCAATACTGCGTGGCTGATCAAGCTTCGCTGGGTTGCCGCGTTCGGGCAATGGATCACGATCGCATTCGTGATGTTCCTGCTCGGTTTCCAGATTCGTTGGCAACCGCTGGCCACCATCATCTTCCTGACCGCCAGTAGCAATCTGGTGCTGAGTTACTTGTTCGAGTCGCTCCGGTCGCGCGAACTCAAGAGCCTGACCGCCTGGGAAACACTACTTTTCGGCGTGATGCTGATGGATATTGGCTTTCTCACGGCGATGCTCTACTTCACCGGTGGCATCTCGAATCCATTTGCCGTCTTCTACCTCGTGAACCTCGCCTTGGCAGCGATCGTACTGACGCCCCCCAACACGGGTATTCTGGCCATTGTCACCGTGGGATGTATTGGACTGTTGCTGCTGGCCGGCTATCCGCTCCGCTTTTTAGGTGAATGGCAGATCGAAAATCTGGTGACCAGTGGCATTCCGGTCCATATTCTGTTGGCCGGGTCTTCGATGGCCTTGGTGACCTGTGCGATGGTGGTCGTTTATTTCACGACGAAGCTGAACGTCGAACTTCAACGCAAAGAAGCAAGCCTTCGTTTAAACGAGATAAAACAAGCCCGAAGCGAGAAACTAGAGGCCTTAGGTACCCTTGCTGCCGGCGCGGCCCATGAGCTCTCGACTCCTTTGGCCACAATCGCTGTGGTCGCGAAGGAAGTTCAGCGCGAACTGGAACAAGGAGACTTGCCGGCGGAGATCAAAGAAGACATCTCCTTGATTCGTAGCGAACTCGATCGCTGCCGCACGATTTTGGACCAGATGTCGACCGATGCCGGCCAGGCGACGGGGGAGCCAATCGTCTTGCTTTCGGCCCAAACGCTGGTCGATGAAGTCGTTCAGAGAATCGAAGTGCAGCATCGACATCGCGTGAAAATCGAGGGAGATATCCCCGCCGTGGAAATTCACGCACCGCTCCATCTTCTGGCTCAAGCGATCCGCGGCCTGATTAAGAACGGGCTCGATGCGACGCCCATATCGGAATCGGTCGACCTGCTTTTAGGAACGACCTCACATCATCTGGTGCTAACCGTCCGTGACCATGGCACCGGCATGCCGCCGCACGTTCTTGCTCGCATTGGCGAGCCTTTCTTCACGACGAAGGAGCCCGGCTCTGGCACAGGTTTAGGCGTGTTCCTGGCGAAGAATGTGGTGGAGAAACTGAATGGGGAAGTCCGCATCCAATCGACCGCGGACATAGGGACAACCGTCGAAGTGCTGATCCCTCGCGCTGCCTCGAAAAATAAAACAAATTCTCCAAAGAACTCTCGCAGTGACACGTAGGCATCGTTTCCGGTATTCCCTATAGTTAACCATCTGTCTGACCGCGTCATGACTTAGTCAGGTCTCTACCCAGCTACGCAATCCGGATTCGGCGGAACAATGTCCCGACCTACAATCCTCCTCGTCGATGACGACGACATCTTGCGAAATCGCCTGACCCGGGCGTTCACGTCCCGCGGTTACGATGTCTACTCGGCGAAGACGAAACAAGATGCCGTAGCTCAAGCGGAAGAGGCACAGCCTGAACGGGCCGTCCTAGATCTCAAATTGCCAGAGACTTCTGGCATTGAGATCTTGAAAGACCTTCTCAAGGTTTCCCCCCTTACGCAGACCGTAATTTTGACCGGATACGGCAGTATTACCAACGCGGTAGAAGCGGTACGCCTGGGGGCGATTAATTACTTGACGAAACCGGCTGATGCAGACGAGATTTTGGCGGCCTTTGAAAATAAAGGGCCTGCAGACCCCCAAACAGAGACCAAGGCTTACTGCCCGCAATCGCTCGCCGAAGCGGAGTGGGAGCACATCCATCGCGTCCTAAATGATTGCGGTGGAAACCTTTCCGAAGCAGCACGTTTGCTGGATATCCCTCGCCGGACCCTGCAACGCAAGCTGAAGAAACTTGCACCTTAAGGTGGACATCCACGACACCCCCCATCCTAGTGCGACCTATTGTCACGTCGTGTTCACCCACCGATTATTTTACGATTCACACGCTGATAGCTACGAGGGAGATGCCTTTGCAAGGCAATCACTTATCGCTGGCGAAATTGCACTTAACGACCACACGCTCCCTTCGGAGCATTGTCGAAGCCCACGCTTCGAGCTGCTTCAAGACGAGCCCTTTTCCGTCGAAGCGTCTCCCCGCTGAGGCCATTAACGACTGAGAAAGTCATGGACCGCTTTCTATTTCCCAAATGGGTAAATAAGTTCGTTCCACTCGCAATTGGTGTTGCCCTTGTGGGTGCCGCCTATGGTGGAACGGTTCTATTCGTGACCTCCTCGCCCGAGATTCTCAATCGCGGCTACCGTCCCGAGCAACCAGTTCCATTCAGCCACAAGCTGCATGCTGGTCGTTTGAAGATGGACTGTCGTTATTGTCATAACACGGTCGAGAAATCGAGCCATGCGGCTGTTCCTCCGACGGCAACTTGTGGTAACTGCCACAGTGGTGCCGACGCTTCGGGAGCCACGCCATACGCATCGGTTCGTGCTACTAGTGTCGCGTTGGCTCCGGTTCGCGAAAGCCTCGCCACAGGCGAGTCGATCGACTGGACTCGAGTCCATAATCTGCCGGACTTCGTTTTCTTCAACCATAGTGCTCACGTCACGCGTGGCGTCTCTTGCGTCGAATGCCATGGCCGCGTCGACAAGATGGACGTTGTCCAGGTCGTCGAGCCAATTTCGATGTCGTGGTGTCTTGAATGTCACCGCAACCCGGACTCGAGCATTCGGCCCGTAGACGAGGTCACCAACCTCGAATGGGGAACCGATATGAGCGAGGAAGAAAAGCGAGTTCTCGGCAAGCAACTAAGCGAAGAGTTGAACATCCATCCATCGACCAACTGCTCGACATGTCATCGATAAAGCCACAAAACGATAAACCGAAATACTGGCGTAGCCTCGATCAGCTCGAGGGAACCCCTGAGTTCGAGCAGTTCCTGAAACGCGAATTTCCGGAAGCTGTCGAAGAAGCTCCAACGGGTCTTCCTCGCCGCCGCTGGATGCAGCTGATGGGTGCTTCGCTCGCTCTGGCCACCGGTGCCGCTGGCTGCCGTTACCCAGAAGAAGAAGTGGTCGGCTTCCGTTACCCGGAAGAAGAGATCGCTCCTTTCTCGCGACGCCCAGAAGGCCGAATCCCTGGCAAGCCAGAGAAGTTCGCCACCACGCTAACCGTTGCCGGCCAAGTTTGTCCGGTGGTCGCTACCAGCTACGATGGTCGCCCGATCAAGATCGATGGCAACCAGATGCACTCGCTGGTCTTCGGTGCCGATACCTACGCCCAGGCAATGCTGCTGCCGCTTTACGATCCCGATCGTAGCCAGCACCCAGTCTTCCGCGATGGCCAAGACCTTTCCCGCAACTGGGATGAGTTCACCGTCTGGTGGAAGGAAGAATCGAAGAAGCTGGAAGGTGGCAACTCCTCGAAGCTGGCGATTCTGCACGAGACCAACAGCTCGCCTAGCGTCCTCGCTCAGATGAACGAAGTCGCTCGCAAGTTCCCACAAGCCAAGTGGTACAGCTACGACTCGATCTCCGGTAACACGACGGCTGGCACCGAAATGGCTTTCGGTAAGAAGCTGCGTCCTCTGTTGAACCTGGAATCGGCGGATATCATCGTCGACATCAGCTCCGATTTGCTCGGAAGCCACGCCACGCAAGGCAAGAACAACAGCGAGTTCGCCAAGCGTCGCACGCCTGAAAATGGCCCGATGAATCGCTTGTACGTTGTTGAAAGCCGTTTCTCGCCAACCGGTACTTCGGCCGACCATCGCCTGGCGGTTGCGGCTTCGCAAATGGCCAGCTTCGTCGCTGAACTGGAAGCGAAGATCGACGCTGCCCTGGAAGCGGGCGAAACCAAGGAAGCTCCGACCGAGAAGGTCGACATCCTGGTAACCGCCATGGTCAACGACCTGATCACGCACAAAGGCAAGAGCGTCGTCGTTGGTGGCGAAACGCTGGATGTTGAAACCCAGGTCCGTATCTGGCGAATCAACAATAAGCTCGAAAATCTTGGCAAGACCGTCACGTTCGTCGAAGAGCCACAACTGGCCCGCGACAACGCTGGCAGCATTCAAGACCTGGTTGCGGAACTGAACACCGGCAACGTGCATACGTTGATCGTTCTGGGCGGCAACCCAATCTATGATGCTCCGGTTGATACCGACTTCGCCGCCGCGTTCGACAAGACGCGTGCCCAGATCTTCTTCGGCGAATACGAAAACGAAACCTCCAAGCTGTCGACCTGGCATCTGCCAGCTTCGCACGGCCTGGAACAGTGGGGCGACGCCATCGCTTACGATGGTTCCTACTGCGTGACTCAGCCTTTGCTGGACCCGATCTTCAAGTCGAAAGACCCGATCCAGTTCCTCAGCATCCTGGCTGGCACTCCGATCACAGAAACTCTGGAAGCGGTCAAGCAAACCGTCGCTACAACGTTCACCAGTTCTGCCTCGGAAGCGGGTTGGATGAAGGTTCTGCACGACGGGTTCATTGCGGACTCAGCTGCCGAGGCTGTGTCGGTCTCGATCTCCGATAGCCTCAACCTGGGCGACGTTTCGACGACCGCCTGGCGTGGCGGTCTCGAGAACGCCTTCGAGTTGATCTTCCACCCAGGCAGTGCCACCTACGATGGTCGCTATGCGAACAACGGTTGGTTGCAGGAACTGCCAGAACCGATCACCAAGGTAACTTGGGACAACGTCGTTACCCTCAGCCCGAAGACTGCCAAGGAAATTGGCGTCGGTCAGGGCGAGTTCCTGGCGATCACCGCCAACGGCAAGACGATCGAAGTTCCTGCTTACATTCAGCCAGGTCAGGCACACGGCACGTTGGCCGTCGGTCTTGGCTACGGCCGCAAGATGGCTGGCCACGTCGGTGGTTTTGAAGAGAACGGTGTCGACCCAGTCGGTGTTGACGTCGGTCCTCTGCGAACCTCGCAGACCATGCTGCTGGCCACCGAAGTCGAGGCCAAGGGGACCGGCAAGCAGTTCACGCTGGCCACCACCCAGGATCACTTCGCCATCGACCTGCTGGGCATGCGTGAAATCGGTCGCCGGGTTGGCGAACTGGTTCGCGAAGGCACGCTGGAAGAATACGAAACGCACCCAGACTTCGCGAAGCACGTCGTCCATCACCCACCACTGACCAGCCTCTGGGAAGATCAGGAATGGATGAAGGAATCGTACGACGGCCATGCGTGGGGGATGTCGATCGACTTGAGCAAGTGCACCGGCTGCAACGCGTGCACCATCGCTTGCCAATCGGAAAACAACGTTCCGATCGTCGGTAAGGAAGCGGTCTCGGTTGGTCGTGAAATGCATTGGATTCGTGTCGACCGCTACTTCAGTGGCGACATGGAAGATCCCAAGGCCGTGACCCAACCGGTTACTTGCCAGCAGTGTGAAACGGCTCCATGTGAAAGCGTTTGCCCCGTTGCTGCCACCGTGCATACCAACGAAGGTTTGAACGACATGGTTTACAACCGTTGTATCGGTACGCGTTACTGTGGTAACAACTGCCCCTACAAGGTTCGTCGCTTCAACTACCTGGACTGGCGTGCCAGCGACGATCGCTTTGATGCCGCAAACAAAGAGCTGGCCAAGCTGATCTTCAACCCGGAAGTCACCGTTCGTAACCGCGGCGTGATGGAAAAGTGCACCTACTGCGTGCAGCGAATCCAGAACACCAAGATCGAAGCTCGTGCCGAGCGTCGTGCGATTGGTGCGAACGAAATCAAGGTTGCCTGCCAGGAAGCTTGCTCTTCGCAAGCAATCGAGTTCGGCGACTTGAACAATCCAGAAAGCAACGTCGCCAAGGCCCACGCCAACCAGCGTGCCTATGCGATGCTGGCCGAACTGAACACCAAGCCACGTACCCGTTACCTGGCTCGTATCACCAATCCGCATCCGTGGCTGGCCCCGGAAGTGCCGGATCATGGGCATCATGGTCCCGGCGAAGAAGGTCATGGCGAACATGGCGATGATCATTCGCACGATCATGCCGAGGGCGAACACGCCGAGCACAAAGAAGAAGCGAAAGAAGAGAAGCCCTAAACCTTCCCTTCTGCGTTAACCTCCCAGCAAGCAATCAGCCTAAGTTCATATTCAAGAGTACGAATGGCCACCGTAAACGAAGTCATAGACACCACGATCGACGATCCGGGCAACCGGACTCCCCTCGTGATTGGCGGGCACGACTACGGCTCGATTACCAAGTTGGTTTGCCGGATCAACGAAGACAAGACTCCGTTTGCGTGGTACGTCGCATTCGCGGCTTCGCTGACCGTGCTCGGCTTCTTTTTCTCGCTGATCGGTTACCTGATTTTCACCGGTGTGGGCGTCTGGGGTAATAACAATCCCGTTTACTGGGGCTTCCCGATCGTGAACTTCGTGTTCTGGGTCGGTATCGGTCACGCGGGAACCCTGATTTCCGCCATTCTGTTTATCTTCCGCCAAAACTGGCGAACGAGTATCAACCGTTTCGCGGAAGCCATGACGATCTTCGCCGTGTGCTGTGCTGGTATCTTCCCAGGTATCCACATCGGCCGCGTCTGGGTTTTCTATTGGTTGTTCCCGCTACCTAGCTTGCAGCTTTCGATGTGGCCAAACTTCCGCAGCCCGCTGCTGTGGGACGTGTTCGCCGTTTCGACGTATGCCACCGTGTCGTTGATCTTCTGGTACACCGGTATGATTCCCGACCTGGCAACGCTGCGTGATCGTACCACCAACCCAATCCTGCGAATCGTCTACTCGATTCTCTCGCTCGGTTGGACGGGTTCGGCTCGAAGCTGGTCGCGTTATGAAAAGGCTTACACGCTGTTCGCCGCTTTGGCTGCTCCACTCGTGCTCTCGGTGCATACGATCGTGAGTTTCGACTTCGCCGTTTCGCAGCTGCCTGGTTGGCACACTACGATCTTCCCACCTTACTTCGTCGCTGGTGCTGTGTTCAGCGGTTTCGGTATGGTGCTGACTTTGATGGTTCCGGCTCGCCAGTTGTTCGGTCTGAAAGACGTCGTGACGCTGCGTCACCTCGAGAACGTCTGTAAGATTTTGCTCGCGACCGGTTCGATGGTGGGCTATGCCTACGCGATGGAGTTCTTCATCGCCTGGTACGGCGGTAACATGTACGAACAATTTGCGTTCATTAACCGTGCCTTCGGACCTTACTGGTGGGCGTACTGGATCATGGTGTCCTGCAACGTGATCAGCCCGCAGTTGTTCTGGTTCAGAAAGTGCCGCACGACTCCTTGGTTGATGTTCGTGATCAGTATCTTCGTCAACATCGGCATGTGGTTCGAGCGATTCGTGATTACGGTCACGTCGTTGGCTCGCGACTTCCTGCCGTCCTCGTGGGGCATGTTCAATCCAACCTGGGTTGACTATGGCATGCTGTTCGGCAGCTTCGGCTTGTTCTTCACGCTGTTTTTGATCTTCATTCGCTTCGGCCCCATCGTGGCCATGGCAGAAGTCAAATCGGTGATGCCACATCCGCACTCGCCGGTTCATGACGATCACCACGCAGCCGTTGAACACTCCTAATTAACCTTTCCCACTGGATCACCAGCAGGGCCTAAGATAGATGGCACAAGACCCGAACAATCCGGACCAAAAGCTGATTGGGCTGATGGCACAATTCGACGACCCCGACTCGTTGTTGGCGGCGTGCGAAAAAGTGCGGAAGGCAGGTTACACCAATACCGACGCCTACACCCCATTCCCGCTCCATGGAATCGACGATGCCCTGGGCATCAAGCCAACCATCCTCCCATGGATTGTGCTTGCTCTCGGTTTGATGGGTGGTAGTGCTGGTCTGGCACTGCAGTACATCACGAACGTGGAGTTCTACCCGTTCATCATTTCGGCGAAGCCGCTGTTCAGCTTGCCAGCGAACATTCCGGTGATCTTCGAACTGACGATTTTGCACGCTGCCATCGCCGTGTTCCTCGGCATGCTGCTGCTCAACCGGATGCCAACCTTCTCGAACCCACTGTTCCGGGTTCCTGAATTTGCCCGAGCCACCGACGACAAGTTCTTCTTGACCGTGGGTGTCGCCGACGAAAAGTTCAAGCCAAAGAAGACCCGCGAGCTGTTCGACAGCTTCATCGGTCAGACGGCCGTGATTGAAGTCTTCGACGATCCATCGAGCAACGAGATCCCTAAGGTCTTCAAGTTTGTTGGAATCGGCGTTTCGGTCCTGGCTTTGATTCCACCACTGTTGTTATGGCGAGCCTACAACGACACCGCGACCGTTCCGCGTATCAATCCGATTCGCGATATGGACGTTCAGCTTCGTGGTGACACGCAAACCGTTAGCCATGTCTTCGCCGATGGTCGTACGATGCGTCCTCGGATCGCGGGTACGGTTGCTCGTGGCGAATATGTCGATCCGATCTTGCTGACCGGTATCGTTCCAGAAATGGATCAGCAAAACGTTGCCTTCCTGCAGGAAGAAGAGCCTCCGAAGGAAGAAGGCGAGAAGCCAGCAGAAGAAGCCAACGCAGAGGAAGACAAACCTGCCGAAGAGCCAGCGGCTGAAGAAAAGCCAATGGAAGAGAAGCCTGCCGAGGATAAGCCCACTGAAGAAGCGGCCGCCCCAGCTCAGCCGGAAGAACCAGAACCAAATTGGGTCAAGATCGCACCGATCGAAATCAACATGGCAACGCTCGAGCGTGGTCGCAATCGCTACAACATCTACTGCTCGGTCTGCCACGGCCTGGCAGGCGACGGCGACGGTTTGGTTTCTCAGCGTGCTCTGCAGCGGCAGGAGCCAACGTGGGTTCCACCAACCAACTTGCACACCGACTACCTGCTGACGCAGCCTGACGGAAAGATCTACAACACCATCACGAACGGTATCCGCAAGATGAAGGGATACGCCGATCAGATTCCAACGGAAGATCGTTGGGCGATCGTGACGTACGTCCGAGCTCTGCAGAAGACGCGGACCGGGACACCAGCCGAGATTCCGGCTGTCGAGATGAAAGAATTGGAAATTAAGGGTCAGTAAGCAACATGGGCGGTCATCACAAACCCACAATCACGGTGACGGACGACGAATCGATCCGCATCAGCCCGGCTTGGCAGTCGTTGCGTGTCCTCGGACTGTTCGGCGGCGCCGGACTGCTGATCGTGGCGTGGTTGATCGGGAAGTTCTCCGACAGTTCGTCGTACTTCTACTTCTCGTACCTCACCAGCTTCGTTTACTTCCTCAGCATTTCGCTGGGTGCCTTGTTCTTCGTGCCGATCCACCACCTGACTCGCGCAGGCTGGAGTGTGGTCGTCCGTCGAATTTGCGAACTGATCACGCAAAACCTCATTCCGATGGCTGCGTTGTTCCTTATCATCCTGCTGCCTGTCGTGTTCGGCAGTCACTCGCTGTTTGAGTGGAACAATCCAGAACTGTGGAACAAGGATTCCTCCCACTACGATCAATTGATTGCCCACAAGTCGCCTTACCTGAACCCAACGTTCTTCGCGATTCGTGCAATCATCTACTTCAGTGCCTGGATCTGCATTGCCCGCTACTTCTTCTTGAACTCGCTGGCCCAAGATTCCAACGGCGACAAAGCGATCACGCTGAAGATGCAGAAGTGGAGTTCGCTGGCCGTTGTCACGTTCGCCCTGACGGTCACGTTCGCCTCGTTCGACTGGCTGATGTCGCTCGATCCTCACTGGTTCAGCACGATTTTCGGCGTCTACTTCTTCGCCGGTTGTGCCCTGAGCTTCTTCGCTTTCCTGACGCTGACGGTATTCCTGTTGCAGCAGAGTGGCAAGCTGGAAGGCATCATCACCAAGGAACATTACCACGACTTGGGTAAGTACACCTTCGGGTTCACCCTCTTCTGGGCCTACATCGCTTTCAGTCAGTTCCTGCTGATCTGGTACGCGAACATTCCGGAAGAAACCGGCTGGTACCTTCGTCGTCAGGAAAATGGTTGGGCCTACGTCGCCATCGCCCTGATCTTCGGTCACTTCTTCATCCCATTTTTCGGGGTCATGTCCCGCCACATCCGCCGCAACAAGTATGCGTTGGTTTGCTGGGCCTTGTTGATCCTGGTCATGCACTACGTCGACCTCTACTACATCGTGATGCCGCAGGTTGCCCATGGCACCGCCGCTCCGAGTTTTGGTCTGATCGACGTGTGCTGCATCGTCGGTATTGGCGGTGTTTATATTAGCTTCCTGATTTGGTTTGCCACCGATAAGCCGCTGGTTCCGCTGAAGGATCCACGCCTGCAAGAATCGTTGGCCCTTCAGAATCATTAATTAGGGTGATTTGATGTCGGAAGTCACTGAAGACTCGCACGAACAAGAACCGGTTGATAACACCGCAGAAGTCTCGGTTGAAGAGATGGGCGCGGAACCATCCGGTCCCCAGTACGACGACCTGAACACCCCAATGATTGCTCTGGTCGGTTTCGTCAGTGCTGCTGTTACGCTGATCTGCATCCTCGGATTGCAGGCTGCATACTTACAGTACGAACAGATGGAATTCAAAACCAAGGTGGTCGACGTTCGTTTGAACGAGGTAGATAGCGTCCTGAGTGCCCAGAAAGAGCAGCTTAACAGCGGTTATGCCTGGGTTAACAAAAAGGACCAGGTGATCAGTATGCCGATCGAGCAGGCCATGAAAGTGGTCGCCGAGCAATACGAATCGAAATAACCGTTCGCGGTAGCCAAGGATAGAATGCGAGGTTGTGCGACAATCCGGCCGATTTGGACAGTAGTTTTCTGCCTGTCGATCTGTACGTCCGCCTTCGCCCAGTTGAACGAAACCCCGAAGGAAGTTGACGGGCTTGGTGTTGAAGAACACCTTAACGAGCAACTTCCTCTCGATACTAAGTTCACGGACGATCGAGGACTAGTAATTCGCCTTGGCGATTACTTTGACGGTAAGAGGCCGGTCATCTTGTCGCTCAACTACTCGAATTGCCCAATGCTGTGCCAACAGCAGCTCAATGGCTTAGTAATGACCTTGAGTGGCATGGAAGAAAGCGTTGGCAAAGACTTCCAGGTCGTTTCGATCAGCATTGATCCTCGAGAACCACATCAGCGAGCCGCCCAGACACGGCTTCGTTACTACCAGGATTATGATCGCCCCGGCACGGCCGATGGCTGGCACTTCCTGGTCGGAACCGACAAATCGATCCTGAAGGTCGCCAAGGCAACCGGGTTTCAGTTTCGATACGTGCCTGAGCGAAAAGAGTATGCCCACAACGCCGTGTTGATGCTTTGCACACCGGACGGGCGGATCTCTCGATACATTTACGGCGTTCAATTCGACGAGCCGACCTTAAGGTTGTCGCTGGTCGAAGCGAGCGAAGGCAAAATTGGCACGACGATGGATCAAATCATCCTCACGTGCTTCATGTACGATGAAACGGCCGGTCGTTATGGACCACAAGCCGTGAAGATAATGCAGTTGGGCGCGTTTACCACGATCGTCTGCCTGGCTGTGGGACTGTTTCCGTTTTGGGTGCTACGTCGCCGAACCAGCAGTCCTCGTAGTGACAATTCCAACCAGGCCGGTCGGCATGCTCCGACGCAGGCAACCTAGCAAGTAGGTAAGACAGTACGAGATGGTCCAAGTACTAGGCTCAACCATGCAATCCATCTTGGCGGATACCATGTTCTTCCCGCCCGAGCGATCCTCGGTGGCGGGCAGCGTGGATGGTCTGTTCGACTTCATCTACTACCTTTCGGCGATCTTCTTCGTCGGCATCGTATTCGCGATGGTGTACTTCGTGCTGAGGTATTATCAGCGTCCTGGTCACAAGGAAGAACCGTCGCCGTCGCATCATGAAGTGCTGGAAATCACCTGGAGCGTGATTCCTTCGCTGCTGGTCGGGGTGATCTTCTTCTATGGTTTCACCGGCTACCTCAACATGCGAGAAGCACCGGAAAATGCCTATGAAATTAATGTCAGGGCATCGAAATGGAACTGGCTTTTCGTTTATCCAAATGGGGCTGAATCAGACGAACTGCACATCCCGGTCGATCGTCCTGTGAAGTTTCTGCTTCAGTCGGGCGACGTGCTGCACAGCTTTTACATTCCAGCATTCCGGATCAAGATGGACTGCGTTCCGGGTCGTTATACGTCGACCTGGGTTATCGCTACCGACACCACCGAAGCTCCAGATCCGAATGATGAAAACGCCAAAGACGGTCATCTGCCGATGAACCTGTTTTGTGCGGAATACTGCGGTGAAAAGCACTCGGCGATGCGTGCGAAGGTCTTCGTTCACGAGCCGGGCGAGTTCGATGTCTGGGTTGAAAAAGCCGCCAATATCCTTGAAGGACGCTCGCCAGCGGAAGCTGGTGAGATTCTCTTCAAGCGAAAGGGCTGTGCTCAGTGCCACTCGATTGAAGGTGACATGTCCGCCAAGTACGCCGGTCCGCCACTCAATGGTCAGTGGGGAACCGAACGCAAGGTTACTGCTCGCGGCACCACCGAAACTGTCACCATGGACGAAAACTACGTTCGTGAATCGATTCGACAACCAAACGCCAAGATCGTCGAAGGCCGCAAGCCTGGTATGACGGTCTTCACCCCTCAGTTGCTCAAAGACGACGAGATCACAGCGATCATCGCTTACCTCAAGTCGCTTAAGTAAGAATTTTCCATAGGGCAGCCAAGCCATGTCCACGATTACTCCAGACACTAAACTCGACATCGGCCACAACGACGATCCGAGCTCGAACTACCTGACCTGTTCGAGCGGGTTCCTCTCGTGGGCCTTCACGCTCGATCACAAACGAATCGGCGTGATGTACCTGGTCGGTATCTTCACCTCGTTCTTCCTGGGCGGGTTGTTTGCCCTGCTGTTGCGTATCCACTTGTTGATGCCAAACGGCTTGTTCCCCGAAACCTGGGTGAACATGAACACTTACAACCAGCTGTTCACCCTGCACGGGGCAGTGATGACCTTTTTGTTCATCATTCCCAGCGTGCCAGCCGCCCTGGGTAACTTTGTGCTGCCATTGATGGTGGGTGCCAAGGACGTGGCTTTTCCTCGCATGAACCTCGCCAGTTTCCACCTGTGGGTGATTGGTGCGATCTTCTTCCTGATCGCGTTGTTCACGACCGGCCTGGATACTGGCTGGACGTTCTACACGCCCTACAGTATCGAAACGCAGACCAACGTGATCGCGGCCACTATTGGTGCGTTCATCCTTGGTTTCAGCTCGATCTTCACTGGCCTGAACTTTATTGTGACCGTGAACACCATGCGTCCTCCAGGCATGTCCTGGTTCAAGATGCCATTGTTCATGTGGGCCATCTACGCCACGGCGATCATCCAGATTCTGGCCACCCCAGTTCTCGGTATCACGCTGCTACTGCTGATGGCTGAACGCCTGCTCGGGATCGGCGTGTTCGATCCTTCGATGGGTGGCGACCCGGTTTTGTACCAGCACTTTTTCTGGTTCTACTCGCATCCAGCCGTGTACATCATGATTCTCCCAGCGATGGGTATCATGAGCGAACTGATGTCGGTTTACAGCCGTAAGCCAATCTTCGGTTACACGTTCATCGCTTACAGCTCGATCGCGATCGCTTTGCTCGGCTTCCTGGTTTGGGGTCACCACATGTTTGTGAGTGGTCAAAGCCCAATGGCCGCGGTGATCTTTAGCGGTTTGACCTTTAGCGTGTCGATTCCGTCGGCCATTAAGGTCTTCAACTGGCTGGCCACGATGTACAAGGGGAATATCAACCTGGCGACGCCGATGTGCTACGCCTTGTCGTTCATCTTCCTGTTCGCCATCGGCGGTCTGACCGGTCTGTTCCTGGGTGCCCTGGCAACCGACATTCACCTGCACGATACCTACTTCGTTGTGGCTCACTTCCACTATGTGATGATGGGCGGTACCGTCATCGCCTTCGTCGGTGGCTTGTACCACTGGTGGCCGAAGATGTTCGGCGTGATGTACAACGAAGCTTGGGGACGGTTCTTCTGCCTGGTGGTCTTCATCGGCTTTAACCTGACCTTCTTCCCGCAGTTCATCATGGGCTCGCGTGGTATGCCTCGTCGTTATGCGACTTACGATCCTGAATACCAGATCTTCCACCAGCTTTCGACGCTCGGGGCAATTGTCCTGGGGCTGGGCATGGTGGGTGCCGTTGCCGTGTTGGTTTGGTCGCTGTTCAACGGCCGTAAGGCTCCTGCGAACCCTTGGGGTGCCGCGACGTTGGAATGGACCTGCACGAGCCCACCACCTTTCTACAACTTCGAGCACGCTCCGCACGTGGGTTCGCCCTACGATTACAGCCAATTGAAGTACGATCCTCAGGTGGGTGGCTACGTTAAAGATCCGAACGCCAAACCGGCTTCAGACCACCACTAAAGATCGCCGCAGACACTTCCCTCATTCCGTATTGAGACGACGTTTAGAAACGAAATAGCCCTATGAGCGCCGCCGTCGACCACCAAGACCAAGCCCATCATGCGGGAGATGACCATCACGGTCATAGCCCGTTTCAGGCTCACCACTTCGAGACGATGCAGCAGCAATTCGACTCGGGTAAACTTGGCATCTGGCTTTTCCTGTTCACGGAAATCCTGATGTTCAGCGGGTTGTTTTGTGCCTACATCATCTACCGGTACAACCATCCAGAGATCTTCCTTTACGCTCACAAGCAGCTCAACACGACGCTGGGTGCGACTAATACGGTCGTGCTGATCATCAGTAGCTTGACGATGGCCTGGGCTGTCCGTGCTGCCCAGTTGAACCAGAAGAAGTTACTGATTTGGTTGCTGAGTGCCACGCTCGCTTTGGCAGGCGTGTTCCTCGTGATCAAATACTTCGAGTACACCCACAAGTTCGACCTCGGTTTGTATACCGGTCGCGAAAATGTGATGTACCAACTGCAGCATCCTGCCGATTTCCAGGAACTGCACGAGGAAGTGGAAGAGAACCTCGCCAAGCAGGCCGAGGAAAAGAAAGAGGCAGAAGCCCACGCGGTTTCGGAAGCGGAAGCAGTCGACGCTCATCCTTCAGAAGAGCACGGTGACGAGCACGCTGCCGCCCACGACTCGCACGGTCACGATGGCCACGGCGGTCCCGAGCAGTTCCTCGATGCCCCTCGCAATACACAGATATTCTTCGGCATCTATTACATGATGACCGGATTGCATGGTTTCCATATCGTCGCTGGTATGATCGCCATTGGTTGGTTGCTGAGTCGCTCGATTCGTGGCGACTTCAGCTCCGAGTACTTCGGTCCGGTTGACTATGTCGGTTTGTACTGGCACTTGGTCGACTTGATCTGGATTTACTTGTTCCCGCTTCTGTACCTGATCCGTTCCTAAGCCACTGGTAAGCCTGCAATGTCTGACCATACCACCCAACATTCCGACGATCACGATCACGGCCTGGCTCACGTCATGCCGATTCCGATCATGATTGGAACGTTTCTGGCCCTGCTGTTTTTCACAGGCCTAACCGTCTTCATCGCGGATCAAGATCTCGGCGAAATCGATATCTTCATCGCGTTGGCGATCGCCACTCTGAAGGCAGGCCTGGTCGCGACTTATTTCATGCACCTTCGCTGGGATAAGCCGTTCAATATCCTGATGTTCCTGTTCTGTTTTGGCTTCGTAGCGCTGTTTATCGGCATCGCGTTGCTCGACTCGAACGAGTACCAACCAGCGATCGAAGCGTACTACAACGCCACGACAGAGATCGTTGAAACTCCTTAATCACCTGATCAAGGCCGATGGGCGTCATTGTTTCCATCGGCCTCGACTCTGGTCCCTGCGATGCTCAGGAATTCTTTCTCCCCGATTCTCATGCGCCGCGATGAATATCAGGCTAAATTCGGGTTCTACCTGTTCACGGCATCGCTAACAGCATTCTTTCTGTCAGGCATGGTGGCCTACGGAATCATCCGGATTGCCTCGAAGGCTCCGGCGATTCCGCTGAACACCTTCCCCCCGAGCCTGCTGCTGAGCACGCTTTGCATGTTCCTGGTCAGCTTTGCGATGCATAAGGCAGTCGTGAATGTTCGACGGGAACGCCAGGTTCCATTCCGCCGCTGGCTGTATTCCGCTGCAGCATTATCGCTGGTGTTTCTTGGCTTCCAGACGGTTGGGCTACATGCCCTGCTCGAACTGCACATGGCAGCGTTAGAAGATGGAACGACCAAGCAGTTTGCCTTGATGTTCTTTCTGGTGCTGGTGCACGCCTTGCACGTGGTAGGCGGCATGTCGTTTCTAAGCGGCGTCGTCATGCGAGCGCGACGCCACTACTACGATCACGAGAAGCACTGGGGCGTCGACATCTGCGCCATGTATTGGCACTTCCTGGATGTCGTGTGGATCGTGATGCTCGGCATCTTTCTGCTGAGCCGTTAGCTGCCTTCCTGAATGGTGGCCAGCTCTTCCCAGCGTTCTAGTGCCATCAGAAGTTCGTCGCCAATCGATTCAAGTCGCTGCGTGACTTGCTTGATCTCGTCTTGCGGCTTTTGATAGAAGCCAGGATCGGCCATCTTGGCCTGAATCTGTTCCTGCTCCGCTTCCAGCGACTCGATCTTCTCTGGCAAGCTTTCGAGTTCGCGTTGCTCTTTATAACTCAGCTTGCGTCCTCGCGGCTTGTCGGCTGGTTTCTTCTCGGGAGCAGGCTTCTCGGCAACAGCGACTGCTGGCCTGGCTTCAGGCTTAGGAGGCTCGAACGGTGGAGTGCTATCCTTCTTTTGCTGAATCAGATAGTCGTCGTAGCCACCGGCGTATTCCAGCACGATACCATTCCCCTCGAACGAGATGGTGCTGGTCACCACGTTGTTCAAAAACTCACGATCGTGGCTCACCACCAGCATTGTGCCTGGGTAATTGACCACCAGGTCTTCCAGCAGTTCCATCGTGTCGGAATCGAGATCGTTCGTCGGTTCGTCGAGGACCAGAACGTTGGATGGCTTGGCAAACAATTGCGCCAGCAAAAGCCGGTTACGTTCGCCACCGCTTAAGAACTTGATTGCCCGGTTGGCTTGCTCAGGCGTGAATAGAAACTCCTGCAGATAGCCCACGACGTGTTTCGACTTGCCGTTTACCTGGACGAATTCGTTTCCTTCTCCGATGTTTTCACGAAGCGTTTGATCCGGGTCGAGCCGGGCTTGAAGCTGATCGAAGTAAGCGATCTGCACATTGGTGCCGACCTTCACTTCACCTCCGTCTGGCTTCAATTGCCCCAGCAAAATCCGCAGCAGCGTCGACTTGCCAATCCCGTTGCGGCCAATCACGCCGACTTTGTCTCCCCGCATGATCGCAGTCGAGAAATCGTTCACGATTCGCAAATCGCCAAACCGATGGGCCAGACTGTCGGCCTTGAAAACGAGTTGCCCGGAACGATCTCCGACGTGGGCTTCCATTTTGACACTGCCGACGTGCTTGCGACGATCACGATACTCTTCGCGCATCACCTTCAACGCACGGACGCGACCTTCGTTGCGGGTTCGCCGAGCTTTAATTCCCTGACGAATCCAGGTTTCCTCGATTGCCAGTTTCTTGTCGAACAGGGCCTGTTCTTTTTCTTCGGCATCGAGTGCCGCCGCTTTGCGTTTCAAATATTCGTCATAACCACAAGCCCAACTGGTAACGCGACCTCGATCGACATCAACGACGCGAGTTGCCAGCTTCCGCGCGAACGTCCGGTCGTGCGTAACGAAGATGATCGACGACGAGATTCCCATCAGTAGCTTTTCGAGCCAGATGATCGAGTCGATGTCCAAGTGGTTCGTCGGTTCGTCGAGCAGCAACAAGTCTGGTTCATTGACCAACGCCCGCGCCAGAAGTACGCGACGTTTCATTCCGGCCGACAGCTTTTGAAAAATCAAGTCACCGTCGAGCCCGGTCCGGGTCAAGGTTTGCTCGATCTGGTTTTGCAGATTCCAGCCATCCTGGGTATCGATCTCGTGCTGCAGTTCATCGATTCGGCGAGCCACGTCGTCGCTGGCGTTCTCGGCTAGTTGATGGGTCAGTGTATGGTATTCGCGAAGGATCGCTGCCATTTCCCCGACGCCGTCAGCCACTACATCAAAGACGGTTCCTCGATCGTCGGTTGGCACGGTCTGGGCCATCTGAGCCCGCGTCAGACCGGTGGCCAAGGCAACTTCACCCTCGTCCGGTGTGACTTCGCCCGCCAGAATTTTCAGCAGGGTCGACTTCCCGGCACCGTTTCGCCCCATCAAACAGACACGCTGACCTGGTTCCAGCACCAGGTTCACATCGGTGAAGAGAGGACGATCGTGGTACGAATGACGTACGTTTTTCAGCGTAATCAGCGGCATGGCAATGGATGGCCTGAATCAGGCAGCCTGGCACGAGGAGGAACGAATTCGACGGGAAACGAAAGTGATTCCCAGGTATTCCCTCTATCGTCGCGAATCTTGTCGATTCGCAAAAGGCCCAGCAAGGCTCTCTTCACGGCAATTTCCCCCGCAAAACAAGATTCCCAGGCAGTAAATCTCGGCTCATGGCACCTCGCATCCCAAGGATTTCCAGATCGAATTTACCGCTCAGGGTGAACCACGCTAGTGGGGAGGTGTCCACTCTTTCTACGCGATTCCGAAACCTCGTGGTGCAAGTTGCCTTCCATTGGATGGTGACCGGTCAGGTTCGACTCCTGCGGAATCGCCTTGGTAAGGTTCGACCGAGTTCATGTCCGGCGGTCCTGGTGCCCATGCAAACACAGGTTGGCAACCAGGATTCCGTGTTACGGTTTCTGAATCGTGAACTCGTTTGATGGTAGCTCAACGGTAAGAGCATCAGCTTAGAAAACTGATTGTTGCAGGTTCGATTCCTGTCCATCCAACCAACTAGCTGGTTTGAAGCCACCAGCTTCCACCGGGGGCGAAAGCCTCCACCATTGATCGCCAGCGGTAAGCGGGCGGTCGCCAGGTCCGCTTTGGCGAGCCGGTGTTGGCAGAAGTTCGATCGATTTCGTTTCGGCGACGTCGATCGGATCGATGCTGCCCGTGTTGGCCAAAGCACCAGCATCGTAACGCCTTGCAGCGTTTCGATGAACCGTCACCAGACCTGGTGTCGAACGACGGCGAATTTCGTCAGGCAAGGCAGGCATCGCAGATGTCTGCCGCCTGACGATTGCAACCCAAGTTCGCCCAGGACGATGGCCGTTCATGGCTCGCTCCGCGTGATTTGTTGGGACCCAAGCGAACGTCCGTTTGCCAAAGGTGTCATTTTTAAAATTCAACACTGTGCGCGTGGCATCACCCACGCCTTTTTTCAATCCGATATTTTTCGTTCGGTTGTACCGCGAGGAGGTGCAACATGTTGTTCTTCAAGCAAATCAAGATTCATCGCCACGAACTGGGACTGTTGTTCCGCGACGGAGACTTCGCGCAGATCCTTGATCCAGGCCAGCACTTTGTGTTTGATCCACTGGGTAAGATCCGCGTTGATGTCTGTTCGCAGCGTGACCCGTACATTGCCCATAACCAACTGGACCTCATCGTTCAGTCGGGTGCGTTGCAAGACCGCGCGATTATCGTTGACTTGAAGCAGCACGAACGTGCCATTGTATGGATCGACGGTCGTTTCAGCCGCGTGCTCGGCCCAGGCCTGTACGCGTTGTGGACGAAGATTCGTAACGTGAATGTCGAAACGTTCGATGCCCGCGACGTTCGTTTCGTGCATGCCGACTTGAAGACGATCGCTCGCGATGCGACGGCTCGTGTTCAATTGGATATCTGTGACGTCGAGCGTGAATGCGTCGGCGTCCTATTCCTCAATGGTCGCTTTGCGGAAACGCTGAGCCCAGGCACGTACGCGTTCTGGCGTGGTCCGGCAGATGCTCGGATCGTCGAAGTCGACCTGCGGGAAACCATGGTCGACATCGTTGGCCAGGACATCATGACGTTCGACAAGGTTTCGCTGCGGATGAACGCGGTCGTGACGTACAAGGTGGTCGATGCCGTGAAGGCGGTGACGACGACCAGCGACGTCCGCCAATCGCTATACCGCGATGCCCAGTTGGCGCTGCGAAGCGTTGTTGGCGCACGCGAACTCGACAACTTCCTGACCGACAAGGATGCGGTCGCGGAAGAACTCGAAGCTGCCGTGCGACGTCACGCCGGAGAACTCGGCCTGGAGATCCTCAGCGTAGGTATCCGCGACGTGATTCTGCCAGGCGAGATGAAGGACCTGATGAACAAGGTAACGGAAGCCAAGAAGGCGGCCGAAGCCAACCTGATCGTGCGTCGTGAGGAGACGGCGGCGATCCGTAGTCAGGCCAACACTGCCAAGCTGCTGGCTGATAGTCCAACGCTGATGCGTCTGCGAGAACTGGAGGTTCTCGAAAAGATCGCCACGGCGGGCAAGATGAACATCGTGCTCGGTGAAAAGGGCCTGGCCGACCGAGTCATCAACCTGTTGTAGTTTCAAGCCTGCTGTTTCGCTGGAAGCAGCAGGCTTCTTTCAGGCGCTGAGAGAACTGGCGATCGGGACCCCAACGGTGGTAGCATGAGACGGTTCTTCCCCATGCTTGTCCCAAACATCGCAATCTACCATGCTCTCTCGTTATACGATCTATCGACGTCGCCCCGCTGATGCCGGTCCGCTTCCGGACGGTGTGCGTCAAGACACTCGCTATCGTACGCGCCATATCTTGCGGCCGACTCAGGAAATCGTCGAGGCGTATCTCGGTCAGACTGGTGACGACCACTTCGCGCGATTTCGTCGTGATTATCTCGCCCTGTTGAATCAACGATTCGCGGACGATCGGGCAGGTTTCGATCAACTTGCCGAGATGGCCCTGCAGGAAGACGTTTATCTAGGGTGTAGCTGCCCGACGCAAAAGAACCCGGATGTGCGGCACTGCCATACCTGGCTAGCACTCCAGTTCATGCAAACGTATTACCCGGAACTGGAAGTCTGGTTTCCTGAGAAATAAATCTTACGGGCAAGTCTACGCAACCTTCCTTTACCGCGTAGCATCTCTAAGCAACTGAACACCGCTTGCTCAGGTATTTCTTATCCATTCGTTACGACTTCTCGTCGATTAGAACGCCACTTTTGCGATATTCGGTCTTACATCCCTAGAGTGAGTAGGCCGTTGAGCGCAAAGCTCGCGAGGCTGCTGCCTCCTTCAGCAGCCGCACCGCGCACGCCTTTAGCAATTGCGACAACTAAGTTATTTGGCAAAGAGTAGTTTTTTCGCAGCGGGGCCTTCTCTTCCACTATTATCTACTGCGACGCCGTTTCTCCGCATTCTGTTGAATTGGCCAGAAATGACTCTTCCCTTAACAGAACTTGGCACGGACCTTGCCAACGCTTCCTGTGGAACTGAATTGAGTTTTATCGATTGCTGTCTTCCCTCAGGAGCGGACAGCACCATCGAGACGTTTACCTTCGAGAGGCAAGAGATGAGCAAGGGATTTTTGATCGACATGGATGGCGTCATGTATCGCGGCAGCCAGCTGATCCCTGGGGCGGACCAGTTTATCCGCCAACTCCGCGACGACGACACTCCGTTTCTGTTTTTAACCAACAACAGTCAGCGCACGCGACGCGATGTGGTGACCAAGTTGTCTCGGATGGGCATCGATGTGGAAGAACGCCACGTCTTTACCTGTGCGATGGCAACGGCTCGATTCCTGGCCAGCCAGAAACCTAACGGTACCGCTTACGTCTTGGGCGAAGGTGGTCTGCTGAACGCCCTGCATCAAAACGGCTTCTCGGTGGTCGACCACGATCCCGATTTCGTCGTCGTGGGTGAAGGGCGAACGCTGAACTGGGACATGGTCGAAACGGCCACCCAGATGATCCTCGACGGTGCCAAGCTGATTGCCACCAACGACGATCCCAACTGCCCGACTTCACGCGGAACGCGTCCTGGTGCAGGGGCAACGATTGCTTTCCTGGAGAAAGCAACTGGCCGCAAAGCTTTGAGCATCGGCAAGCCAAGCCCATTGATGATGCGGATGGCCCGCAAAGAGATCGGTCTGGAAACTTCCGAGACCGTGATGATTGGCGACACCATGGAGACCGACATCCTGGGTGGCGTTCAGATGGGTTACCAGACCATTCTGGTTCTCTCCGGCGGCACCAAGCTGGAAGATATTCCAAGGCACCCTTACCACCCCGACCTGATCATTGAATCGGTCGCCGAGTTGGTACGGAAGCGTGATGACGAGGCGGTCTCGCTGCGAACTCCGGTCATGGTCCCGGATGATGCAGCCCACGAATTCGTTGCCTCGCTGCGACGCTAGAAGAAACGCTTTTCGCTTCGTTTAAAACCAACGGCGATACCATCCTGGTGATCGCCCTGATTGCCTTCCCCGGTGTGATCGATCTGCGGCAAATCGACACGCTTCGACGGTCTATCGAGATTCCCACGAGGGGCCGTTCCGCCAGTCCACCTTTTCTGCCGAATCGCCCAATACACTGCGGGCGTCACGTCTTTGCCTTGGAAGGCGTGACGCTCGTTACTCTTCTCTCAGCTTGGGATGGCCGAGCAATTGGCGAAGGTCTTCAATGCCCACAGGCTTCACCAGGTGGAGATCGAAACCTGCGGCCTCCGAATGCAACCGATCTTCGTCCTGCCCATAGCCGGTCACGGCGACCAGCAAGATGGTTCGCTCTGGGTCGTTTTCACGAATGCGTCGAGCCACTTCGTACCCATCCATAATGGGCAGCCCGATATCGAGCATGACAATCCGCGGTTGAAAAGTGGGGATGCTTTCTAACGCTTCCATGCCACTGCCTGCCGTTTCGATTTCATGGTTCCCCAAAGCGGCGACCAGACGCGACAACAGGTGACGGGCACTCTTGTTGTCGTCGACAATTAAGATTTTGTGGCTTCCATGCAGTTCCAATTTCGGCATCTCGACAATTTCCCCGGGGCCTTCCGGCAATATCGGTAGCGATACAGTGAATTCGCTTCCCTTGTGGTGACCATCACTGGTCACGGCGACAGAACCATGATGCAATTCAATCAGGCTCTTCACGATCGTCAATCCAATCCCAAGCCCGCCGGGAGCCCGGTCCGACGATCGAGACGACTGCGCAAACAACTCGAAAACGCGTGGCATCAGGTCTTCGTCGATGCCGATTCCGTTATCACGGAACGAGATCGATACGGATTCTTCTTCCCGAATGACCGTGACTTCGATCGAACCACCTTCCTGCGTGTACTTCACTCCGTTGATCACCAGGTTTTCAAAAACCTGGGCCAGTCGTACCGGATCGGCTTCCAACCAGACGGGGTCTTCGGCCATTCTTACCGATATCGAAATGTTCTTTTGCTCAGCCATCGGCTGAATCGTTCCCACCGCCATCTTCAAAATCTGTTGTAGCGGAACAACTTCCAGACGCAAATCAACCTTGCCACGCGTGATTCGCGAAACATCCAGCAGGTCGTCGACCAGGCGAACGAGATGACGGACTTGCTCTTCCATCACGTTCAACGGTTCTTGAGGTACCTGGGAGTCCATCAGCAGCAAATCGATACCGCTTCGGATCGGTGCCAACGGGTTACGAAGCTCGTGAGCCAGCATGGCGAGGAACTCGTCTTTGCGACGGTCAGCATCTTTGAGTGCCTGTTCCAGTTCCATCTGTTCGGTGATGTCCGTGTTGGTGCCAAACCAGCGAACAACTTTCCCATCTTGATCTCGAATCGGGACCGCACGTGACAAGAACCACCGATAAACACCATCGTGGCGTCGCAGCGGGAAGGTATCTTCCCAAACGGTTTCATTGCGGGCTGCTTCCGCCAGCTTCGCGAAGACCCGTTCGATATGGTCTGGGTGATGTGATTCTGCCCAACCGGTGTCTTGGGCACTCTCGAAATCGGCTCCAGTGAACTCATACCAGCGGCGGTTATACCAGGTCACATTGGGCAGTTCGTCACAGGTCCAAGCTAGTTGCACAATGTTGTCGGCCAGATTACGGAAACGCGTCTCACTAATCTGCAACGCTTTCTCGGCTTGATAGCGTTCCGAAATATCTTGAATCAGTGCGTAGTAACCAATAACGGTCGACTCACTATCGAGGTGAGGAATGTATTCGACATGAACGAATCGTGCCGAACCATGCCGAAAAGGTAATTCTCCCTCCCACGAAATCCGTTCGCCACTCATTACCAATTCGATCTTCTCGCGGGCTACCTCATACGCTTTCTGACCAACTACGTCCCAAACTGGTTTGCCAACGACATCGTCGATCGAGATGCCAAACCACCTTTCATAGCTGGCATTGGCAAATTGGTAGCGTAAATCTTTGTCGATATAAGCAATCAACACCGGCATCGCGTCCGCAACCAGCGAGAGCTGCTCGCGCTGTAGCGACAGTTGATCCTGGATATGTTTGAGTTGGGTAATGTCCTGGAACGTCGCCACGACCCCTTCGATCCGGTTGTCGTGTGTTCGATACGGCAGCAAGCGTCGCAGGAACCGGCGATTTCCCTCAGCGATCACTTCGCGTTCTACCGGCGCAAGCAGCTTCAAGACTTCGCGAGCATCGTTTAAGAACGAACCATCGGTGAACTTATGAACCAGGTCACTGATCGGGCGACCGATGTCGGTGCGAATCAAACTGAACAGTTCGATCGCTTCCGGAGTGAAGTTTCGCACGCGGAATTCGGTATCGAGAAACACTACGGCGATACGCGTGCTCGAAATCAGGTTATCGAGATCGTTGTTGGCCGACTCTAACTCCGATAGTTTGTCTTCGAGCTGAACGTTGAGCGTCGTCAACTCTTCGTTAAGCGACTGCAGCTCTTCTCGTGAGGCCTCCAGTTCTTCGGTACCCGACTGTAGTTCCTCGTTAACGCTCATCGCTTCTTCGTGCGATGCTCGAAGTTCTTCGTTGGCTTGCTCGAGTTGTTCGATCGTATGGCTAAGCTCTTCTCGCGTCTCGAGCAACTCACGCTCGAGATTAGTAACCAATTCCTCTTGAGAGTCTCCATTGACCAGCCCCGAGCTTTCACCTCGCTCAGTTGGCAATTGACTCGTCTCGAAGTCGCGTGGCGAGCGATCTTCTTCCAGGTGAATGTAAATCAGCCGCTGATGACTCTCGGGATCGGCCATCGTGCGTACGACACCCCGGACATCGATTAACGATCCATCCGACTGGGTCACCTTCGCTCGATCGAAACGTGCCTCATTGGCGTTGTCGAGGCGTCCGATGGCGGCCCTCAGCTTTAAATGCAGCCCTGGTCGAACCAGTTCATAGACCGTGTACCGCTGCTCGCCTTCAGGAATCTTCAGGAACCGTTCGCCACTTCCGCCGACGTAAATCGGCTGAAGCTTGTCGTTCAGAACCAGCACGACCGACTGGGTCGCCTTCCAGAACATCTCCGCCGCAATCTCTCGCAAACTGGGAGGTGCCGGACGGGGAACTCGCTGACGAGAAAACGAAACCCGCTGCGGCTTAGGCGCGGTATGAACGATGGGGCTGACAACGCCTGCCTCGTTGACGCGGCGATAAATCCGTAGCCGCGAGTCGACCGGATCAAACCCTTCTTCAAATCGCCCGGCGGTCTCGGAGTTACCCAGCATCAGGTACGCGCTCGGATTCAGTGCGAAGTGAAACTTTCGCAAAATCTGCGTTTGGGCTTCTGGCTCGAGGTAGATCAACAAGTTCCGACAACTAATTAAATCGAGTCGGAAGAAGGAAGGGTCTCCCTTCAAATCGTGCGACGCGAAGACGACCATTTCCCGAATCGCCTTCGTAACGCGATAACCGTCGGCATCGATCGTGAAATACTTGCGTCCCCATTCCGGCTTGATATCGGCAGCGATGGTCTCGGGATACCAACCAGCGCGGGCCGTCTTTAACGCATGGTTGCTGATATCCGTTGCGAAGATCTGCGTGCGAATATCGCGTCGGTCGCCAATCGCATCGCTCAGAAGCATTGCCATCGTGTAGGCTTCTTCGCCCGTCGCGCAGCCCGGGATCCAGACGCGAATCGGGTTTTCCGGACGCCGCTCATTAATCAACTTCGGCAGGACCTCTTCGGCCAGAACATCCCACACTTCCTGGTTCCGCAAAAACTGCGTGACACAGATCAACAGGTCCTGGGCGAGCGCTTCGATTTCGTGCGGACGGTCTTTCAGCCGATGAACATATTCTTTCAAGTTCGCAACGCCAGCCAAACCCATGCGTCGTTGTACGCGACGTAGCAAGGTGGTGTGTTTGTAGTTGCGAAAGTCGTACTCGGCATGGAATTGAAGAAGGTACTGGATCTCGGAGAGTTCTTCGTGGAACCGAAGTGGATCGACGGAGGAATCGTCGAAGAGCGAATTATGATCGACGTAACTTTCCAGCGATTTGACGAGTTCTTGAACCGGCTGAACATAGTCTGCCTGACCGGTCTCCATCGCGTTGAGCGGCATCGAGTCCTGGCCCGCTTCGTGCGGATGCTGAACCATGACCATGCCACCACATTCTTTTATCTCGCGAATACCAAGCGTGCCGTCACTACCATTCCCCGACAAAACAACCGCAACGGCGTTTTGTCGCTGGTCGCGAGCCAGGCTCCGAAAGAAGTGGTCGATCGGATGACGCCATCCCCGCGATTCGGACGACGGAGTGACAAACAACACCCCATCTCTCAAAGAAACATCCTGGCCGGGCGGCGCCACGTAGACGGTGTCTGCCTCAACCGGCATGCCGTTGGTCACGGTGGTTACGGGCAATTCGGTATGCTTCGTTAAGATCTCGGGCAGCAAACTATCGTGATCGGGCATCAGATGCTGAACGATCACAAAAGCCATCCCTCGATGGTCCGTAACCGCAGCGAAAAACTTCTTCAGAGCTTCCAGCCCACCAGAAGACGCACCGATCCCCACGACAGAAAGTGGATGTTTCGGGTTGTTATGTCCTCGACCGCCAGGATTGTTTTCGGTCGATTCAGCTTGTCCCATAGGTGTTCAGTCGTTGCCGAATGGGTAAAAGACTTGCGCGGAAAATCCCCACGGACGCCCTGCAGGGGTAAGCAGATTTGAAACGAACCGCAACGAAATGCCGCCGTCTACAACAAAGCCGAACCTAATCCCCCGATTAAAGATGCTCGGGCTTTACGTCCTTCATTGTCGCAGACCCCTCCAAGCACCGCAAGCTGACTCCTATTCCTTTGTGATTACAAGACTTAGGCCCATTTCCGGGCCGACCTACCTAGCGTGGGAAAGTCAAGGATCGCAAAGATTCTCAATCCGACCAATATTCTGCTGATTTTCTTCCGGAAAGATCTCTCAAATCCCCGGGCAATTAGGCCGCGTGATTGGTTATGGAATAGGCTCGCCTATACTCAAATTGAGTCCATCCTTTCCCCATCTCATCTTGCCCCTCTCGGAGAGCCACCCATGCTACGTACCTGGTCGCTTTTATTGCTACTGACGATGGTCGCGATTCCCTCGTTGGCGATTGCCGGTCCATTTCGCCTGGTGATTCAAGGAAATAACAAGCTGGCGATTGTCGACACCGACGGCAAGATTGAGTGGGAGGTGCCATGGGGAGGCATCCACGATATCCATGTGCTCGACAACGGTCACATCATGGTGCAGCAAGGTGGCGCCAAAATCGCCGAGATCGATCCGGAAACCAAAAAGGTGGTCTGGTCGTACGATTCGGCCAAGATGAATGGAAACGCAGGAAAACGGATCGAAGTCCACGCCTTCCAACCGCTGGAAAATGGCAACGTGATGATTGCCGAGTCAGGCGCAGGCCGGATCATCGAGATTACACGTGACGGCAAGATCGTCAAAAAGATGCCATTGAAGCTGAACAATCCGCACCCTCACTCCGATACCCGTCTGGTTCGGAAGCTCGAAAACGGTAACTACCTAGTCGCTCACGAGAATGATGGGGTCATTCGTGAATACGACGGCGAAAGCGGCAAGGTTGTGTGGGAATACGAAGTCCCGATGTTCGATCAGGAAGCTCGCAACGGACACGGTCCTGAAGCCTTCGGTAATAAGGCCTTTGCAGCAATTCGCTTGAAGAATGGCAACACGCTGATTGCAACCGGCAACGGGCACAGTGTGATCGAAGTGACGCCAGAGAAGGAAGTGGTCTGGAAGATCGCCCAGAACGACCTGCCCGGCATCACGCTCGCCTGGGTAACCACGTTAGAGGTGTTGCCGAATGGTCACTACGTGATTGGCAACTGCCATGCTGGTCCCGGCAACCCTCTGCTGGTCGAAGTCGATCCGAAGACCAAGAAGGTTGTCTGGCAGTTCGACCAATACGACGTGTTTGGCAACTCGGCACCTAACTCGCAACTGCTGAGCGTCGAAGGAGACGTTCTCCGCTAACGGCGGTCACGGATCGCATCGATCAACTGCGGCTTGGACATCTTGCTCCGGCCGCGGATACTCATCTTCTGGGCGATGTTATAAAGCTCGTCCTTCGTGCGGCTTTCGAGCGAAGAATGGGGATTACCGGTTCCTTGCGTCCGCTTGTTCGGCGTTTCCCCTTTTTCGCGGCGCTGCTTGTTCACGGTTCTCGCAGCGACTTCTTTCGCACGCTCTTTCTTCATTCCACGTTCGAGATTACTATCGCGAATCGCTTCGTATTGCCGATCGTATTTGTCGGTCCAGCCTGGCATGGGATTGCTCCTTGGAATGAGGCTTGCAATGTCTAAAATCTTTCCACAGCGAATCGCGTGCCTATCATCCCCGTGGCCGCTTGCTTGCCCAATTTCACGATGGGTTTGAATCGGCAACGGCCAGGTTGCCTTCTGCGGCGACACATCGCGAATATTGCTCGTGGTATCCCCTTTTTGCGCAAGCTTGCCGGGGGCTCATCAAAATTTAAAGCTTCGTGGGAAGCAGGGTTTCCGCGGGAAGTGTAGGATGGAGCGACGTTTCTTGGCATCCGGCAATTCCTCCAGCACGTTCCGATCGCGATGGATACCTCGGTCAGTTTTCTCGATTCGCTTCAATGCACCTCGGACGAGGAAGCATGGGGGCGACTCGTCGGGATGTATTCGCCGCTGATCCGTGGTTGGCTGAAACGTCATGGAGCCATGGTCGAAGACCTGGACGATGTGACTCAAGAAGTGCTGGCGGTAGTCTTTCGCCGCTTCCCCGATTTCCGGCGAGAGCCACGCGCGGGTGCCTTTCGAGCCTGGCTGCGAACGATCACCGCGAACTGTTTGCGTGACCATTGGCGGAAAAAGAATCGGCAGCCAACCGGCGTCGGCGGAAGTGACTTTGGCGCCGTGATTGCCGAACTGGAAGATCCCAACAGCGGTCTTAGCGCGCAATGGAATCGAGACCACGACCGGCACGTGATACAATATCTGCTCGACGAAGTCCGTCCCGCATTCACCGATAAGACATGGCAGGCGTTCCAACGATTCGCCCTGGACGGCTTGACTGCGGACGACGTGAGCCAAGAGCTCGGCATTTCCGTCAACGCCGTCTTCGTTGCCAAGTCGCGCGTCCTGAGTCGGCTCCGCCAGCGCGGTCTAGGCTTGATCGAGTAAGTGGTCATATCGATTCATTTGTAGCACACTATTGATGAACCAACGCAGTTCCACGCACCCGACGAAAGAAGAACTGGAATCGTTCTTTCATGGAACGTTGGAAGAAACGCGTCGTCAATTGGTCGAAGACCATATCTCGAAATGTGATCAGTGCTGCGATGAGCTGCGGACGATCCCTCACGACGGCTTGATCGAACGGATCCATGCCGCGACCAGCAGCATCGACGATGGCCAAACGCCATGGGCTAGTGCCTCGACGATCGCGGAATCGGAGCCTGCCGATTCGATTCCGGCGGCATTGCTCGATCATCCACGCTATCGAATCATTCGCCGACTTGGCCAAGGTGGCATGGGGGTCGTCTACCAGGCCGAACATCGATTGATGGAACGGCCGGTCGCATTGAAGGTGATCAACCCACGTCTGGTGAGCAACGAGCTCGCGGTCGAGCGATTCCATCAGGAAGTCAAAGCGGCAGCCAAGCTTTCACATCGCAACATTGTCGCTGCTTACGATGCCGAACAAGCAGGCGACCTGCACTTTCTGGTGATGGAATTCATCGACGGGATTAGCCTCGATCAACTCGTCGCCCGCCGCCAACCTCTGCCGGTGTTGCATGCGTGCAATTACGTTCTTCAGGCTGCCCAGGGACTGCAGCACGCCCATGCCCGAGGCACCGTTCATCGAGACATCAAACCGCATAACCTCATGCGGACAGATCGAGGAACGGTGAAGATCCTCGACTTCGGCCTGGCTCGTTTTGCGACCCAAACTGATCACGCTGCCGACGATCCAGGGCTGACAGCCGACTTCACTGCGCTTGGCACGCCCGACTATATGGCCCCAGAGCAAGCCCGAGATTCGAAGCGGGCCGATATTAGAGCCGACCTCTATAGTCTCGGTTGCACCCTCTATTTTCTGCTGGCAGGACATGCTCCTTTTCCAAACGGGACCGCATTCGAAAAAGTCTTGGCCCACTGCGAACGGCAACCGACCTCGCTGGGTGAACTTCGTGACGATGTTCCGAGCGATGTCATAGCAATCGCCGAACGGTTGATGGCGAAGAACCCTGATGACCGCTTTCAGACGCCTGCGGAATTGGTCGAAGCATTGAAGCCGTTCGGTCGACCTGACTCGGTGGCGGCACATGACCAGCCAACTAGCGACAGCGGAAAGACGCTCGTCGCGATGCCGATGCCGCAGCTTCAAGTGAGCACCGAAAGCACCGCAACACGTACTCGGACCAAGGTCAGCAATCAAGCAACCAGCACTTGGGTGCGACGGAATCGTTGGCCATTGTTCGCGGTCAGCGGAGTCCTTGGTGTCGCCCTTGGTTGGTATGTGCTCGCAGATCGTGGCGAGCAGCCCCCTGCTCTGCCGGAAGACAATTCGTTAGTGGGGCAGCCTTCCGAAACCATTCCTCCAGCTACTTCTACTTCGGACGCGGAATGGATCGACTTGATCGCTCGCATCGATTTGTCGGCGGATGTCGTCGCAGGGAACTGGACGGTCACGCCAACGGGCGAGTTACGCGTCGATCATACGCCGTCTGCTCGGGTCATGCTTCCCTTCACTCCGCCGCGAGAATACGACTTCGAGGTCGAGTTTACCCGCGTCGAAGGGGATCAATCGATCGCCTTGCACTTCGTCGATGGCGATGGCATCGCGAGCTTTGATATCGATGGCTGGGGCGAGAATCTTGCTGGGATCCAGACCATCGATCAGATCGACATCCGCCGAAATCCGACACGGATCGACAACATTCAACTGATCAACGGGCGCCGATACCGGGCCGCCGTGCATGTGCGTCGAGATCATGTCGACGCCTTGTTCGATGGCGAAAAACGAACCACATACCACGGTGATGGTTCCGATCTGTCGCTGCTGCCGCTCTGGTCGCTTCCGGAAAATACGTTAGGCCTGGGTGCCTACGACAGCGACACCATTTTTCATAGCGTGCGAATCCGCCCCATTTCCAACTGATATCCACGGCTTAACGGGGACCCGAGAAAAACTCTCCAAAAATCTGCTTCCGCGTGAAAGGTTTTCTGCTCCGCGTCCATTTATTCAGTACGCCAGCAGAAACAGGTCCATTTTCGGAACAGTCTTGGAGAAACTTACATGTCTCGCTTCCCTCTCTTCTCGTCGCGTAAGCGTCCATCCAAACCCAATCGCCAGCGTCGCGTCGGACGTTCGATGCAGAGCCTCGAAGATCGCTGCCTGATGGCTGGCGACCTGGCCATTGCCTCGATGCCGATCGAATCGGAATATGTGGAGACCTCGTCCTTCACCACGAACACCACTAGTGACTGGAACTTCGATCCGGTCGGCGATCTGGAAATCGAAAGTGGTGAAGCCTTTGAAACGCGGCTGACTATCAGCGGTGACTTGGATACTAGTGCCGTGATCTTCAGCGCGACGATCGTCCCGACGCTGGAACAGGAACTCGATGCTCGGTACGACCTGGTCGAGTCAGACGACTATCATACCAACTGCCTCGGGCAGAACGCTCGCTGGATGCGATCCGCCAACGGTGGCTGGTTCTACATCATGCCGGAAGGAGACTTCTTCCAATGGCGTGGTTCTTTCGAGAACAGTCGTCTGCTCGGTTCATTCGACTCCGATCATTACGATAATCCTGACCTACTGACCGAGCCGGAAGCGGTTCCGGCCGACGTCGCCATTGAAGGGGATACGCTGATCGTCCGAACCGATGCCGACTACACCGGCAGTTTCCAGATTGAAGTCGGTGCCACGGATGGATCGCGTTCGATTTATCAAACGATTAACTCGTTCGTGTTGAAGACAACGCCTGACGATCCCGGTCCTGACGACGACAATCCAGGGGATGATCCAACGACGCCGCAGGAACCGATGCCGGTGCTGATGGTGATCGCCAACCAGGACTTCTACTTCCAGGAATACGCCGACACACGAGCCTCGCTCGAAGCGCAAGGCCTGGAAGTTGTGGTCGCTGCCGCCACGACCGATAATGCCACACCGCACGCAAATTCAGGCCAAGGCAACAGCAGCGGCCAGGTCGTGCCTGACTTGACGCTGTTTGAAGTCGACGCGGATGACTATTCGGCGATCGTGTTTGTCGGTGGCTGGGGCTCGTCTCAGTACCAATACGCCTTTGAGGGAACCTATAACAATGGTTCGTACAACGGCGAAGAAGTCTTGAAGCAGACCGTGAACGACTTGATCAACGACTTTGTCGACCAGGATAAATATGTCACCGCCATCTGCCACGGGGTGTCCGTTTTGGCCTGGGCTCGAGTCGATGGCGAGAGCCTTTTGGATGGCCGCACGGTGTCCTCCTATTCCGGCAACGCTCCGAATTCCAATCAATCGTTCTACACGACGCGGGATCAGATTGAATACAACGGCGCGACGATGGTTGCCTCAGGTTCACTCGGCGATCCAACCACGGCAACAGACGATGTCTATGTTGATGGGCGAATCATCACGGCAGAGAACTGGGACTCGGCCACGATGTTTGGGGAAGTGATCGCCGACCTGGTGAGCGATCCCGACTACATCGATCAGGTCTTTGCTGACTGGGAGTAATCTCCAAGGGCTAGAGGCAGTCGGTTCCATTCAGGCCGCTCGATCAATCGTGATCGCAGCGGCCTGAACGACTGCGCATCCTGGCGTTACTTCCCGTCACCATGTGAATGACCATGCTTCAGATGCTCTGGCATCTCATATCCGCCTGCTTCGAGGTAAGCATGCAGGTCGTAAATTTCGTCCTTCGTCAGAATGTCGAGCAAGCCAGTCGGCATCGGCGACATCTTGGAAGGTGCCATTTGCTCGACGTCCTCTTTCAGAATCTTCGTCAGGCTATTGGGGGTCAGCAGGTTCGTAGCGACCTGGTACGAGGTTTTATCTTCTCCGACGACGACACCGGTGATGACTCGGCCGCCGATCGTCAAGAATTGGACGTTCTGAAACTTCTCGTTGATCTGGCTCGAAGGATCTACCATCTGCTGAAGCAATTCCTTGCCACGCAGTTTCTCAACGGACTTGGTCAGATCAGGGCCCAGGTTCGTCCCGTGACCTGCGACGACATGGCATTGATTGCAGCGAGCTTTCACGAAGGCCGTCATTCCACGGGCCAACGTCGCATCGTCTTTCGGCCGATTTGCAGGCTGGAAGTCCGCGAAATCAGCCATCTTCCATTCCTGAATGACCTGCGGAATGCTCGAGTCCATCAAGGCCTGGGCACGGGCATCATCTTTCGCGACCACCATCACGCCATTCATC
Organism: Bremerella cremea; assembly: GCF_039541315.1. GTDB lineage: Bacteria > Planctomycetota > Planctomycetia > Pirellulales > Pirellulaceae > Bremerella > Bremerella cremea. The sequence continues at coordinate 1,249,992 of NZ_BAABFZ010000005.1, forward strand.
ACCACCCAGTGACCTGGGAAAGTGCACACATAGGGGTACAAGCCTTCCTCTTGAGGTGCCTCGAAACGCAAGACAGCAATTTGGGAGGCCCGATTGGGACCAATCATCGGCGTGTTCTGCAGAATCAATTCTCCCTTTTCGCGCGGGATGAAATCGGAGTCGGCGTTCGTGGGATCTTTCGCCATATCATTGGCCGCCATTCCGACTTCCGATAAGGAATCAGGCTTCACGATCACAAAATTATGGTCGGTGGCATCGGGGTTGGTGAAGACGATCTTCAGCGGCTGCCCCGGCTTCACCATGAAATGCTTCACGTCGAAGAGCATCCGCTCCGGCAAACAGGTCACCTTCACGGTCTGAAGGTCTGCGCGGGCATCAAATCGGGCCTGAGCGACGGTTGGCTTCGGTTCTTTGATTTCGGCGTCCTTGGCCGACTGCTTCAAGATGCGGGCAATGTCGTAGCGAGGGTTTCCCTCCCAATGGGCACGCATCGGTTTCGACATCAACGCACACGTGACGGCATACGCCAAATGGCCATCACGAGGATGCTTCAATACGTCGAGCATCGCTTGAAAGGCTGGCTTGGTACCGATATAGGTCGCGGCAATCGCGGCCTGCATTCGCACGATCCCAAGTTCGTCGTTGGCCGAAGCCTGCAGATACTGCGGCCAGTTTTCTAGGTGCGGATACCAATAACGTAGTTGCTTGGTCGCCGCGGCCCGGGCCATCGGCTCTTCGCACGTGAGTAGTTGCTCCAGCGTATTCACCGCAACGCTCAGATCTTGATCGGAAGTCGTTGCCGAGCCAGGAACCATGTCGACACAACCGATCCAGCGGTAAGTCCAGATCGCCTCGACCTGGTGATGTCGGAATCGAGGATCGGTCGTATCGAGCTTTTGAACCCATGCGTTGAGAAGCGGCTTGATCTCAGCCGGATCTCGTTCGCCTAATTCTCGTTTGGCGAGAAAGCGGATCGTATACTCCGGGCGTTTTAGCAGATCGAGCAACGCTTCGTTCGAGGCATCCGCGATCTTCGGCAGATCTTGGAGCGGCTTCCCCTTGGCCGTGATTCTCCAGATTCTGCCAGAATGGCGATCGCGGCGTTCATCCCGCAGCGAGTACTGGGCATGGCCTTTGATTGGGTTGTACCAGTCGCAAACATACAAATCGCCGCATGGCCCCCACTGCAGATCGACCGGAATGAAACTGAGATTTCGTGAAAACAACAGGTCGCCGACGTACTCCTCGGTGAAGCCATACGGGCCCTGCTTCCACTTTAAGATCTCGACGCGGTTGGTCGGCTTATAGCGAACCTTGATGAACGTTCCTGCCAGTTCTTCAGGGAACGTCGCGAAGTCGACGATTTGGTGGCCGCAAACACCTGAGTATGCCTGCAGTCCGCGCGGGGCCGCATTTTGCAACGGGTAAGGCGGATCAACCGCGTGATGAGCTTCGGCATAGACCGGATGGCTGGCCATATGCTGACCCCACTCATCAAAGCTGACGCCCCAGGGATTGGTACTTGGGTAGGAACCGAAGCTGATCAATCGCTGCGTCTTGGGGTCAAAGCGAAACCAGCCGCTGTTTTGCTGGCGAACCGGACCGTAAGGCGTTTCGACCTGGGAGTGATGAAAGATCGATTCTCGAAAGATCAAATCACCGTCAGGCGTCCAAGTAAAATCGTGCAGCGAGTGATGCGAGTCTTCCGTTCCGAAACCGCGCAGAACCGTCGTCTTCGTATCGGCTCGATCGTCGCCATCGGTATCTTTGAGGAACGACAGACAGGGCTGCTCGGAAACGTAAACCCCACCATCACCAAACTCGAACGAGAGAGGAATGTGCAAGTTATCGGCAAACACGGTCGACTTATCCGCTTTGCCATCGCCATTGGTGTCTTCCAGAATCACCAGTTTGTCGTTCGGCTCATTCCCCGGATAAACGTGCGGGTAGGTCGTCGAGCAACTCACCCACAAACGTCCCTTACCATCCCAACGCATCTGAATCGGATTCACGATGTCGGGAAATTCTTCTTCGCCAGCAAAGAGACTAACCTCGAAGCGAGGATCCATGTCGAATGCCTTCTGCTCGTCCGCGGCCGACATCCACTGATTCGCGCCGCGACTTTGCTTGGTCATCGGCAGAGGCGGGACGTTCGAGTCGTCGACCTGGGCCGGGACTTCTTTTCCTTGAGCCAGATCCCAGATCCGTTGATCACGATTGGCAACCATCAGGTCGAAGTTCCGCATCGCTGGCAGGAAGTCGAGATAGCCATACTCTTTGCTGCGGCCGCCGGTGTAATAGAACGTATTGAGCGGGCGAAATCGGCGAAAGAACTGCTGGTTCTTGTCGACGATCGTGGCGAGCATCTGCGGCTGGATCTCAGGCGGTTTCACTTGAAACAGTTGCTCGAACAATGCCGCCGAGAAAAGCTTATCGCCTGCCTGATTCAAATGCACACCGTTGATCGTCAGATCGGTACCGGGGCTTTCCATTGCCGACTTGGTCGCGCTGAAGACATCAGCAAAGGCAACCTGCTGCTCGGCCGCCACTTCTCGCATCACCTCGAGATAAAGCTGAACGTTGGCATTGTTGAGGTCAGCGGCCGGGATATTCTCGATGTTTTCACTCGCAATAGGCGAAACGAGAACGATCCGGGCCGATGCCTCACCGTTGAATGCCTTCGTCTTCAGATCCGCTAAGTAATCCGTAAGTTGCTGCCGAAAGTCGGCCAGGCCAGCGGGACCGGCAAACGATTCGTTGAAACCGAATGCCGCCAGAACGATGTCTGCTTTTTCATGCACGAGGTGCTGCTGTGTGTCGGCGAAGTTGTCGGGACGCGGCTGAATTCCGATCGCGTCCGCCGACCACGCCAGGTGCCGCACGATCAGCTTATGCTGCGGCAAATGCTGCTGAAGCATCGCTTCGAAATGACCGAAATCCTGTGAACGCTCCAGAAGCGTGTTCCCAATCAAGGCGATTCGGTCGCCCGGCTCGACTTTCAAAGGAAGCGACGTCGGCGTTGACTTGGCGACTTTGGCGCGAGGTGCCGTCTTCTCGTAAATGGCGAAGCCTGAGAAGTCCTCATCGGTTGTCTTCGGTGGATTCTTTGCTGTCGCGTTCCGGGCGTCTTTTTCGTTTTGAAGACGCGGATCGCGCCCCTCATCACGACGAGGGGCTTTCATTTGCGACGTCTGTTTTCCATCCTTGCTGTGATCGGGCAGGATGGGCGATTGCCAGCCTTGCAGTTCGCTCGGCTTGACACCTTTACGATGTCCGCCAAAGCTGAACGTGACCGGTTGATACGGTCCGACAAAATCGACGCCCAGTTCTGGCGTGATCTTGCTTTCCATCCCGGCCGCCCACAGACAACCGTTGATCATCATCCGGCGGAAGTCTTCGTTGAGCAGGTCTTCTGAAGCACCGTATGTCGTGGTGAAGACGCGGCCCTTCTGGCCACCGGGGGAAGTGTATTCGCGAGTCCAAACGCCTGGGCAGGGTTTCTTTTCTTTGGCAACAGGCGAATCGATTTTCATGCCGTCCAGCGGCTGAGCCATCGCCAGCACCGTGCTGTCTTCCATCGGCTCGGTCCAATAGCCGCCTGCTTGAACCCACGGAGCTTTCACACCACGGAGTGCCGGATGATCTTTCTGCGCGGTAACCAGATCGAGACGGGTACTCATCGCATGATTCTTGCCATAATGCCCTGCCCAGGTTTCGCCAAGGATCTGACGACCAAATCCGAGTTTGAAGTCGTCTCCTGCGTAGCGATAGTCGAAGCGGGCGAAGGGGGAATCTTTCGGAATCTTGAAAGCATGGGTCGACGTTCGCATGCCAACCACGGGGCCGCCACGTTGCAAATAGTCAGCGATTGGCTGCATCTGCTCTTTCGGGAAATCTTGGAAACGCAGGAAGATGACCATCAAGTCGGCATCGTTCAAGGCCTCGGTCCCCGGCATGTGGCTCGAGCCTGGCAAGATCTCGCCGTTCTTCGGATCGAGCGAGAAAAGAACGGTGCACTTGAAGCCATGTCTTTTCGCCAGGATGCGAGCCATCGCCGGAAGCGATTCTTCCGATCGATACTCGTGATCACCGGCGAGAAACACAATGTGCTTCCCTTTCCCGATGCCAGAATCCCCTTCATAGACGAGCGGATTGGCATGACAGAGGGGCGGCAGGCAAAGTAAGAGCGCAGCGGCAGACAGAAAGAGTCGAATCATGGTTCTGAGGTGGGCAGCAAAAGGGAGGATTCGTTGGGTAACGGAAGAGAAGTCGCGTTCCGATGGTTGGAACGCAACTACAGTCTACTACACCCCAATACCGCGCGTCGAACGAATCACCTGCCGCAAATTCCGCGAAGTTTGCCAAAACTTGCGATTCGACGAAATTCGATTCGTTTTCTGGGTTAAACCGTCTGAAGCCCTGTCAGGGTTCCCGTAGCGGACGAGAACTCATCGGTTTCCACGCCCAAGTGCTGCAGATAGTTCACCAGCAGATTGCACAGCGGCGGTGCTTTACCATCCTCGAACGCCAGATGCTGACCATGGCGAAAGTGCCCACCGGCGGACAAGATTGGCAGGTTCGTGTTGTTGTGGCTCGATGCGTTGCCGAGGTTCGATCCGAACAGAATTGCCGTTTGATCGAGCAGCGAATGATTGCCTTCCTGGGCGCTGTCCAGCTTCTGAAGAAGCTCTGCCAGCAATCGCATCTCTTCCAATTCAATAATCGAAAGCATCTCGATCTTGCCTGGGTCGCGGCCGTGATGGCTTAGGTTATGCCAACCATCTTCGACACCATCGAGCGCGACCACCTCGTTACCGCCAGGACCAATTAAGGTGATCAGCCGCGTCGAGTCGGTTTGAATCGCCAGGTAAATCATCTCGTACATCAAACGCAGACGCTCGGTCAAATTCCCGCGGTCGGTGATGTCTTCCGGCTGTTTCCGATCGACTTCTGGCTTGGGATGCTTCGCCCAGGCCTCGGCTTGCACCAAGCGCTGCTCCAATTCACGCACGCTGGTGAAGTACTGATCGAGCGTCTGGTTGTCTTCGCGACCGACCTGCCTGGTAACCTTCTTCGTTTGGTCTTGAACCAAATCCATGATGCTCTGACCATCTTCGATCCGCCGCATCTGCTCGGCTTTCTCTTGCGGCGTTCCTTCGAGGAATAAGCGAGCGAACAACTTGGAGGGACGGTTCTCGGCTGGGATCTGAACGCCGCTGCGCGTGTACGAAAGACTGTTGTTGTCGACCGCCAGCGTCAACGAACCGAAGCGGGTCTTATAGCCAATTTGCTCAGCTGCCAACTGATCGACCGAAATCGTGTTCTGAAAACTCGGCTGCCCAGGATGCGCGGCCCCAGTCAGAAAGCTCTTTTCTGCCGCGTGTCCGCCATCGACGTTCGGGTGCATGATCCCGGAGACGACCGTGATTTTGTCACGCACTGGCTGCATTGGCTTCAAGTACGGACTTAGCTCGAAGTCGCGGCCTGACTTCTCAGGAAAGAGATTCGGCGTGTGGATTCCCAGCGGGGCACAGATCGCCAGCATGCGGCGGACGTCGCCTGACTCGTCGGCGTTGTCTTTCGCCAACAGACGGGTCGGGCCCATGCTTCCCAGCAGAGGCAATCCCATCGCAATCCCGGAAGCCCGGAGAAACGTTCGGCGGTTCAATCGTGAACGCATGATAATTCCTTAGGTATGGAGCAAGGCGAAGGGATTACGGAGTCAGGAATAATTCGCTTTCGACCACGGCATGAATCATCGATTTCAAGCCATGGTCGTTGGCATCAGTCGTGGCGACAATCTGGTCGACCGCCTCTCGCTGCGCCAAACCGATGCGGCGACCGGTCGCATAGACCAAAAGCTTTTCGGCGATCGCTCGCGCCACCACCGGTTCGTCTTCCAGCAACCGCTGACGAAACTCGATGAAGCCAGCGAAGTCGCGACCATCGGGCATCTCGGAAGCGGAGTCGACATCGGGACCTTTGCGGAACGACTTATTGCCTGGGATCTTTTCCCCTTCGCCAATCGAGCGATAAAAATCACGATGCCCACCGATGGCGTCGAATTCTTCCAGGGCAAACCCTGGCGGATCGATTCGCTTATGGCAACTCGCACATGCCGCAATGCTGCGGTGCTTATCGAGCTGTTCACGGATGGTCGTCGCTCCACGGATGTCGGGTTCGACGGCGGGGACGCCAGGTGGCGGCGGAGGCGAAGGCCGACCGAGCAAATTGTCGAGCACCCACACGCCGCGAATAACCGGGGAGGTCGTCGTTCCGTTGGCCGTTACTTTCAGGACGCTCGCCTGGGTCAGCACACCACCTCGAATCGAATCGTCAGGGAGTTGGACACGCTGAAAGCTTTCGTGCCCTTCGACTGGCGGCAGCCCGTAGTGATCGGCCAGACGCTGATTCAGATAGGTCCAATCGGAATCGACGAAGTTCATCACGCTCTTGTCTTCACGCAAGACATGCTCGAAGAAGTGACGCGTTTCGCCCAACATCGCTTCCAGCAGCAGCGGATCGTATTCCGGGTAAAGCTTCTTATCAGGCGTGTTGAATTCAATATCACGCAGGTCGAGCCATTGTCCGGTGAAGTCATTCACAAAGTTCTCGATCTTCGGATCGGCGATCATTCGTTCGACCTGGGCGCTACGAACCGCAGGGTCACGAAGCTTGCCGGCGGCTGCCAGGTCGAGCAGTTCCTGGTCTGGCATGGTCGACCACAAAAAGTACGACATCCGAGAAGCGATCGCGTAGTCATCCACCGCAGGCTCGCGATTGATCAGCAGAAACTGCGGCGCGCAAAGGATCGCCGTGATTCCGGTTCGCACGGCCTGTTCGAAGGTGCGCCCGCTTTCCAGACGATTGACCGCCAGGTCGATAAACGGCTGCATCTCAGCTTCCGAGACTGGTCGACGGAACGCTCGTGGAATGAAGTCACGAAGAACTCGCTCCAGATCCTCTTTGGGCTGAGTCGATTCGACGATGTGATTCTTCACATTCTTTCGGTGCCGCATCCATACCGGCCACTCTTCCTTCATGAAGATCGACTCAGCATCGCCGAACAGGCGAACGGTCGATTCAGAAGGAAAGTCCTGATCGATCGGTCCATAAGTTTCGACCCAGGCAATCCCAACACCCGGACGCTGTTCGTGCTTGTCGCGCCAGCTGACATGCTCTGGCCAAACTCGCGGGACAATATGGATCGTGTCGCCTGCCTTCATCCGCCGAGTGAACTCGACTATGCGTGGCTTTTCAGGGGTGCCTGCCGCATCGAACACGCCGACAAAGTCTTGCGTGTCAGGTCCGAACAACGCACCGACGTAAAGTGCAACCGAGATCGTGCGGTTATTTGGTTCGTGCGGCCAGATCGCGACACGGCAGCGATAGATACCATCTTCAATTGGATGGGCCGAGTCGATTCGAGCCGGAGGCCAGCCAGGGGTAAACTTCACCAGCGAGCCATCGACTTCGATGACGCCCCCTTTCTTCTTGTCGACCGAATCGATGTTCTCTTTGATCTGCATCAGCTCGGCACGACGCGTCTCCGGCGGCAACGGTTTAATCCGTCGAATGGCCGCATCGAAGGCGACGTTGGCTGCTTTCAAATATTCTTCCATCAGGACCGAAGAGAAGCTGAGGCCATCAGCCCCTTTATCGAATCCTTGGACACTGCCATCTTCCGGCAGAAGATCGACCAGCGGTTCGTCGATTCCGAGCAGATCATGAATCGTGTTTTCGTATTCCTGACGATTCATCCGCCGCAACGAGATCGGCCGTTGTACTGAACTCGAAACGGTCTGCACAATCTGACCGATGAGCTGCTTCTTTTCCTCTGCCGAGGGCTGGTCCTGATAGTCGGGTGGCATCTCGCCCCGTTCAATCGCATTGACGACCCGTGACCAGACATGGGCGTTGTCGAGCTGCGGCGAAGGGAACGCCAGATTGTCGAGACGGATGCCTGCTTCTTGGGTATCGGCTCCGTGGCATTCGATGCAATGCGTGCGGAACATTCCCCGAACTTCGACATGATCCGCCGCGATTGCCGAGGAATGAAAGAAGGCAAGGGTGAAGCACCCGACCAGACAAGACGAGAGAAGAAGAGCTGTTTTCATACCGCAAGTATAGCGAGGAAACGGGAAATTCTCACAAGATTTCAACAACAGACAAGGCTGCGTCACAAGCGTATGAGCGCATCTGCCGGTTGGTTACATCTGAATCAGGCGAGATTTCACGTTTTGAGAACGGGCGGTTTTCAGATGATATCGCGAGGATTGCCTAGCATTCGCTGATATTGACCGCCAAACCGCCGCGAGAAGTTTCTTTATATCGCGACGACATATCGGCTCCGGTCCGCTTCATGACGCGGATGACCCGGTCGAGCGAGACGAAGTGGCTTCCGTCTCCGCGAAGTGCTAAACGGCAGGCATTGATCGCTTTGACCGCCCCCATCGCGTTGCGTTCAATGCAGGGAACCTGAACCAGGCCTTTGATCGGATCGCAGGTCAGGCCCAAGTTGTGTTCCATACCGATCTCGGCCGCTTCTTCGACCTGGCGAGGCGATCCGCCGCGAACTTCGGTCAATGCTCCGGCGGCCATGCTGCAGGCCACGCCCACTTCTCCCTGGCAGCCAACTTCAGCTCCCGAGATCGACGCGTTCTTCTTATATAGGGCACCGATCGCCGACGCCGTCAGCAGGAACTGCTGAATCTTCTCCGGCGAAGACTCCGGGCAGAACCGATCGAAATAGCAAAGCACGGCCGGAATGATCCCGGCAGCACCGTTGGTCGGGGCCGTCACGACCCGGCCACCCGCCGCGTTCTCTTCGTTAACGGCAATGGCGTAAAGGTCGACCCAATCCAAAATATTGAGCGGATCGCGCATGTTGGCTTCTGGGCGACCAGTCAGCGTTTGATAAAGCGAAGGGGCTCGACGGCGTACATTCAGCCCGCCCGGCAAGATGCCTTCGTTGCGACAGCCACGTTCGACGCAGCTTTGCATCGTCTCCCATATCTTCATCAAACCGTCGCGTATCTCGTCTTCGCTACGGAACGCCTTTTCGTTCTCCAAAGCGATGTGACTGATCCCGCAGGCATGCGTTTCAGCCAGTTTCAACAGCTCGGCAGCCGAGTTAAACGGATAGGGCACCGCCGACATCGGATGCTTGATCCCCTCTCCTTCGGCTCCTTCACGAATAACAAAGCCGCCACCGATCGAGAAATACGTTTCGCTCGCCAGCGGCTCGTTGCTCTCGCGCGAAGCGAATGCTCGGAAGCGGAGGGCGTTGGGATGTCCTTCCAGGAAGGTCTTGCGGCGGAAGAGGAGGTCCTCTTTCTCGATGTAGGGAATGTTGCGTTCGCCTGCCAGCTGCAGTTGGTTTTGCCCGCGGATGACTTCCAGTTTGGCAGCGACTGTCTCGGGATCGATCTGATCGGGAACTTCCCCTTGCAGCCCCATCAAGATGGCAATATCAGTCGCATGTCCGATACCGGTCAGGGCCAACGAACCGTAAAGGTCGACTTCAACCCGCTGCACCGAGTCTAGGCAGCCAGCAGCACGGAGCGTCGCCAGAAACATCTCGGCGGCCCGCATTGGACCGACGCTATGCGAACTGGACGGACCAATACCGATCTTGAAGAGGTCGAAAACCCCAACAAAGGCTTGCTCGGCAAGGGGGGCCGAAGCTGGTTCGGGGCTGACGGCTTTAGAAGACACGGCTGAATCCCTGGAGAATGCAAAACGACACGCCTCCATGGAATTGTGGTCAAACGCGCAGAGTTCGTGAAGGGGAAACGTTCGCCGATTTGCCTGACTTTCTCAGAGAATGCCAGGAAATCGTACGCTTCTCCCTTTACTGGATGTCACTAGACACAAAGGCGTTAAGAAAGAATGTCATGCACGACATGCCCATGGACGTCGGTCAGCCGGAAATATCGTCCCTGGAATCGATAGGTCAACCGTTCGTGATCGATACCCAGCAGGTGTAGCATCGTGGCATGCAAATCGTGAACATGGACGGGGTTCTCGACCACGTTGTAGCAAACGTCATCCGTCTTGCCGTACGTCACACCACGTTTGATTCCCGCCCCGGTCATCCACAACGAGAAACATCGCGGATGATGGTCTCGACCGTAGGTATCTGCGTTAAGAGCTCCCTGGCAATACGATGTTCGCCCAAACTCGCCACCCCAGACGACCAACGTGTCTTCCAACAGGCCGCGCTGCTTTAGGTCATTCACTAATGCCGCCGTTGGCTGATCGGTGTCCTGGCACTGACCGGGCAACTGGCGCTGTAACGTGAAGTGCTGGTCCCAGCCCATATGGAAGAGCTGCACGAAGCGGACGTCACGTTCCGCCAGCCGTCGGGCCAGCAGGCAGTTGTACGCGTAAGTCCCGCGCTTCATCACGTTCGGGCCATAGGCGTCCAGCACATGCTGCGGTTCGTCCGAGAAGTCGGTCAACTCCGGCACCGACGTCTGCATACGATAGGCCAGCTCGTATTGCTGGATCCGGGTATGAATCTCAGGATCGCCAAACTCGTCGAGCTTCTTTTGATTCAATCGCGCCAGATCGTCCAGCATCCGGCGACGAGCCGTCGGGTCGAGACCTTCCGGATTGCTGAGGTACAACACCGGATCACCGACACTCATCAGCTTGACGCCTGCATAGGTCGATGGCAGGAAACCGCTTCCCCACAGTCGATCGTACAGCGGCTGACAGTTGGGGCGGCCAGTACCACGCGAGACCATCGTGATGAACGTCGGCAGATTCTGGTTGATCGTTCCAAGGCCATAATGCAACCACGATCCGAAACTGGGGCGTCCCGGAAGCTGGTTGCCAGACTGAAAGAAAGTCATGGCCGGATCATGATTGATCGCTTCGGTTTGCATAGAACGGATCAGGCACATGTCGTCGGCCAGCGTCGAAATGTGAGGGAGCAGTTCGCTACCGAGCTCCATTCCGGACTGACCACAGCGCGTGAACTTGAAACGTGAGCCTGCCAGCGGAAACGACTTCTGCCCGGCCGTCATTCCGGTCACACGCTGATTCATCTCGACGTAGTCGGCCAGCTCTTTCCCTTCGTTCTCTTGAAGCAGCGGCTTGTGATCAAACAGCTCTTGCTGGGACGGGGCGCCACTTTGAAAGAGGTAAATCACCCGCTTCGCTTTGGGTGGCGTGTGATACGCCTTGAGCACACCGGTCGGCTCGCTGGTCCCAAGTTCGCCAGTTTCTGCCTTGGCTTCACTTCCCATCAGCGAGGCGAGCGCCGCCATCCCAACGCCGGACGCCGTTCGCCCGAAAAAGTGACGACGGGTCAACATCATGCGGTTTTCGTTGGCTTGATCGAAAGGCTTCATGGTAGGTGCCCTCTTTGGCAGTCGATTCAATCGGGGAAACAGGAAACGCGGAGACTACTCGACGGTGATGAACTCATCGAGGTTCAAGACCAGGTGAGCCACCGCAGTCCATGCCGCATGGTCGCCAGGTTCGATCGACGCATCGCGTGGCGAAGAGCCAACTGCCACCAGCTGCTGGGCAGCGTCGGGGTTTTCCTGGAAGTGTTGCCGATAGTAGTTCAAGCTTTCGGTCAACACATTCATCGTTTCATCATCAGGGGCATGGGCGAGTGCTTGTTGATACATCTGAAAGAGCCTGTCCCGGTCATCTTGCACTTCCAACTTCAGCGACCGCTGCGCCAAGGTTCGGGCCGCTTCGATAAACGTCTTGTCGTTCATCAAGACTAACGCCTGAAGGGGCGTATTCGTGCGGCGAGCACCAACGGTACACACTTCCCGTCCACCGGCGTCGAAGATCGTCTGTCGTGGCGGGTTCACGGCCCGCTTCCAATAGGTATACATACTCTTGCGATAGAGATTGTTGCCTTGGTCTTCCCGGTAGCGGGTCCCAGCGTTCGCCGCGACCGACTCCCACAGCCCTGGCGGCTGATACGGTTTGACCGAAGGGCCACCGATTTGCTGGTGCAACAATCCACTGGCCTGCAACGCGATGTCTCGGATCGAGTAACCATCGAGCCGGAAGCGAGGGCCGTGCAACAGCAAACGGTTCTCAGGATCCTTTTCCCGTTGGGCGATCGTCTGCACTGACGACTGCTGATAAGCCGCACTGGTCACCATCAAGCGGTGCAAGGCTTGCAGGTCCCAGCCTGATTCGATGAACTCGACCGCCAGCCAGTCGAGTAGTTCAGGATGGCTCGGCACTTCCCCTTGCAGACCGAAGTCTTCCGAGGTCTTCACCAAGCCCACGCCGAAATGGTCTTGCCAGATCCGATTCACAATGACTCGGGCCGTCAGCGGGTTTTCGCGCGAGACCAGCCATTTGGCGAGTTCCAAACGACTACCTGGCTGCGGGGCGTCTTTGCTGGCGAGCAGTGCCACCGGAACGCCGCGTGACAGTGGTTCGTCTTTAAGTGGTTCGTTGTACTGACCACGATCGAGAAGATAGATCGGCGTCGCGGTTCCTTCTTTTTCCCGCATGACCATCACGTTGACTTCGGGACCGACTTCCGCTCGCCGCCTTTGATCAGCTTGTTTGAATTCGAGTTCGGCTTTGGCCAAGATGGGGTCGATCGTCACATAGTGATCGCGTATCGCTTTCCAATCTTGATCGGATCGCTTTGCTTCGTCGATCGCCAGCGCGTTCCGAGCCGCTTCTGGCAAACCACCTTCGTTCGCCTTGCCAGCATCGGGATGCGTGGAGCCTTGAACACGAAACTTACCAATCGCGTGGTTCGCGTACTGGCTCTCGAATCGCATTTGCAGCGTTAGACCGTCTCCTTCGTTCACTTCGATGGGCGTCTGAAATTTCAACGTCGCTGAAACAGGATCGGCTTTCACATTCGGACCGAAGACAGCCCAGCCCGTGGCTGCGTTATTGTCGAGAATGTTTTTGACGGGATAGCTGTCCTGTTCGAACGATGCCAGGGCCAGCTCGACCGGAATCGACTTTCCTTGATAAATGACCGCCAGACGCGTCATCACGAAGTTGCCATTCACGCTCGGGGCAAGTTGCCGCGGCTTGTTGAAGGCTGCGTCCGGCAGGGCTTCCAATTTCAAGGCGGTCAATGTGTTGCCTGGCGGATGAAGCGTCACGTCGTAAACGATGTCGGTCGCATTGCTGCCGCCTGAATACCGCACGGAATTCTCTTCGGCGATCTCCAGCGAACCTTCGCCGGTCAACTTCACTTGATCAACGCGGCAGACCTGCCATTCGACTGGCGGCTTCGCGGCTGGACCTTCGCTGCTGACCAGCCATTGCCGCATTCGCTCGTCGATGCCTTGCTTTGCGACTTCGACGCTCTTCTGAGCCGCTTCCCACTGAGCAATTGTTTCTGGCTGCACTTTGGCAAACGGCGAACTTGCCTTGAGCAGCGGATTTGAGTCGCGGCCTGCCCCGATGCCGCGTTCGCCGATGTTATTGAAGTAGCCGAAGAACTGGTAGAACTCGCGTTGGCTCAGCGGATCGTACTTATGGTCATGACACCGGGCACATCCCATCGTCAGGCCAAGCCATACCGTCGACGTGGTCTCGACGCGATCGATCACATTCTCGACGAAGAACTCTTCCGCCAACGCGCCACCTTCCGCATTTTGGCGGTGGTTTCGATTGAAGGCGGTTGCCAGTCGCTGGGCAGGCGTCGGATTGGGAAGCATATCGCCTGCCAACTGTTCGATCGTGAACTGATCGAACGGCATATTGTTGTGCATCGCTTCGATCACCCAATCTCGCCAAGGCCAGTTGGTGCGTTCGAAGTCGTTCTGGTAGCCGTCGGTATCCGCAAAGCGTGCCGCATCCAGCCAGCGCAACGTCTGGCGTTCGGCGTAGTTCATCGAACTCAACAACTGGTCGACTGCGTGGCGATACGCTTCTTCGGTCGGGTTCGCTAGAAATTCCTTCTGCAACGACTCCGGCGGAAGCTGACCAGTCAGCGTCAATGCAGCGCGGCGAAGACGCCACGCAGGCTCGGCCATGGGAGATGGTTGCCAACCTTCTTCCATCAGGCGTTTCCCGATAAAGACGTCGATCGGATTCTTCGACCAACGCTGCTTGAGCTCTTCCGGCCAGTCTGACTGCTCGATCGCTTCGGTCGGAACCTCCGGTCGCTGAGGAACCTCGAAGGCCCAATGCTTCTGGTACTCGGCCCCTTGTTGAATCCATAGATCGAGGATTCGCTTTTCTTCCGCCGAGAGACTTCGATTGCTGTCCGGCGGGGGCATGACCACTGATTCGTCATCGCTGTGGATTCGAACGTGGAGCTCGCTTTTCTCGAGGTTCCCAGGCACCACCCCGGCATATCCCCCCAAATCGGCCAGCAGATTCTCTTGGCTGTCGAGCCGGAAGCTGGAGTCCTGGTTCTGGGAATCGGGACCATGGCAATGGAAACAGCGATCGGCCAAAATCGGCTGAACCTGCCGCCGAAAGTCGACTTTCTCCTGACCGGCACCTGTCGATGCCATACTAGCCACTGGCACTGCCAAGAGAAGAATTAAGGCTTTTTGCCCAAAATGGAGTACACTCAAGGTGGGGTTCCCATTCGAGAATTCTGAGCGAATTGAGGTGAGCTCTGTCATTCTACTCCCGATCTGCCAAAAAACTGCCAACTTATTTTTCAGATCAAAAATGTTCCGATTTCGCGGCAGGTTCCTGGGCCGTTGGGAGTATGCTCCTGGATAGCTACGTAATTTAGGTACGACTGTCGTGGACAAAGATCGATTCCTCACCCTATTCCTGAAGCATGAACGCGAGCTGGCTGGCATCGCCCGGGCAGCATTGCCCGATTGGAACGCCGTGGACGACGTGATTCAGGAAGCCAGCCTCGTGATGTGGCGGAAGATCGATCAGCTTCAGGCAGACGACGAATTCATTCCCTGGGCCCGCATGATTCTTCGATTCGAGGTGCTGAAGTACCGCCGCAGTTGTAGCCGTGATCGGTTGCTGTTGGACGATGACCTGGTGTCGTTGATTGCGGTGGAATCGAAAGATGATCCGGCCGAGTTCGTGCAGCAACAGCGTTCGGCGGTGCGAGAGTGCCTGAAACGCTTTTCCCCAGACCACCAGCGATTGTTGCTGGCCCCCTACACTCGGGACGACGCCGTGAAGGAAATTGCGGAAGCCGCTGGCAAAACAGCCAACAGCCTTTACAAACGCCTGGGCCGCTTACGGTCGAAGCTGCATGATTGCGTCCGCCTTCAGGTAGGAGCCGCCACGTGAGCGAGAACCAGCCTGACCCGGTCTCGGAATTGGTCGAGCGTTATTTCCTCGATCCCAATTCGCTATCCAATACCGAACAAGCCACCCTGATCGAGGCCTTGAAGGCCGATCCTGCGGTTCGTCGTCGTTTCCGCATGGCTGCCCATATCGAAACAGAGCTTCGTTACGAAGCGAGCGGTGAAGAACCGGTCGCGACGACTCCTTCCCCATCCACCGGTACCAGTTGGCCGAAATTGGTTTTCGCCATCGCTGCGACCCTGTTAATAGGAATCGCGATTGGCTATGCCATCTGGCCCGGCACTGGCAACGCTCCGCCCGAGATCGCCGTGGAAACGCCCAATCCACCAGAAGCGGTTCAGCCCGAAGCAGTGGAACCGGAACTCATCACCCCACCGAACGTGATCGCCCGCTTGGATGTCGGTCACGCCTATCGATTTGAAGAAGGCTTCGCACCGAAGGAAGGGGAGTTCCTGCCAGGCGACTATCATCTGGCCGAAGGAGAAATCACGCTCGGCTTCGATAACGGCGTGGCGGTTTCTGTGGAAAGCCCGGCCCGCTTCAAGGTGGTCGATCCCCTGCACATGCATCTGGAACATGGCCGGGCCCGAGCAATTGTGCCGGAGACCGGTCACGGGTTCGTCATCCAAACATCGAAACTTGTCGTCGAAGATCTTGGCACCGAGTTTGGTGTCGTAGTCGACGACAAGCAAAACCAGGAACTGCACGTCTTCGCCGGTGAAGTCCGCCTGCATGAACAAAACTTGCCGCCTGAACTGTTGACGGAAAACTCGGCCTTGGCCTGGAATGCCCAGGACCAGCGTCGCACGATCGCTGCTGATGACCACGCGTTCGCGACCAGCATGTCGATCGGTTACAAGCGTTGGCTCGACTATAGCGAACGTCTGCGAGATGATCCGGCAGCGCTGTTCTACTTCGACTTTGAAACCGACTCTCGCGAAAGCAGCAACGTCACCAATCGCGCCGAACATAGCGTCGTGCAAGATGGCCACTTGAACAGCGGTATTTGGGCCACTGGGCGTTGGCCTGAAAAGGGGGCAATGCTCTTCGAGAATCCTGGCGACCGGATCGAACTCGACATTCCTGGCGAGTACGACCAGATCACGATGATGGCCTGGGTGCAGATGAACCGCTATGACCTGGCCCTCCAAACGGTGTTCAACACGATCGGATTCGAGCGCGGCGAACATCACTGGAACTTGCTTCGAAGTGGTTCGCTGCGGATGGGCCTGGGCGGCATGTACGACTTCACGTCGCGAGCCAGCCTGCCACGCAATCGCTGGACGCATGTCGCTGCTCAGCTCGACTCGATCGCAAAAGAATCCATTTACTATATCGACGGAAAAGAGGTCGGCCGGGTGGCCTGGAACTCGACGATTCCGCTGCAGTATGGCCCGAGCACGATTGGTGCCTGGGGCTCTGTGAACAATCAAGGCGAAGTCGTTTATGGCCGCGAGCTGCGAGGCCGGATTGACGAGATCGCGTTGTTCAGCCGAATCCTTTCGGCGGACGAGATTGCTGAGGCCTATGAAGCTGGAAGCAACTTCCAGTAGGCAATTCCCTCCAACCCATCATGCCCCCAGCCGGCGAATCGAACCGTTGGCCCTGGGCAACAATCCCATTCGTTTCCATTCCCCACAACCTACCCCCCAGTTCCCCTTCTAGACCCTTAGGATCCCATGCGTAAAACGATTTTGTCGCTTTCGGTCTGCCTGAGCCTGGCTTGGGTTGCCCTGGCGAACGCTCAGGCCCTCAAGCTCGAAAAAGACGACCACATTTCCATCATCGGCAACACGACCGCCGATCGAATGCAGCATCATGGCTGGTTGGAAACCTATATCCAGGCGATGCATCCGGAACTGAATCTGACGTTCCGTAATCTGGCCTTCCCGGGCGACGAACTGAAACTTCGCCCTCGTGAAGATAACTTCGGTAGCCCTGATCAATGGCTTTCTAAGAACGAAACCGACGTCGTGTTCGCCTTCTTCGGCTACAACGAGGCCTTCAAGGGTCCGCAAGGTGCTGCTGGTTTCAAGAAGGATCTGGCCGAGGTGATCTCGGGAATGAAGGGGCAGAAGTACAACGGAGAGTCGGCTCCGAAGATCGTGATGTTCTCGCCGATCGCTCACGAGAATCTTTACAGTCGCCACTTGCCGGACGGTTCCCAAAACAATCCGA
Source organism: Bremerella cremea (assembly GCF_039541315.1). Lineage (GTDB taxonomy): Bacteria > Planctomycetota > Planctomycetia > Pirellulales > Pirellulaceae > Bremerella > Bremerella cremea. The sequence continues at coordinate 1,267,419 of NZ_BAABFZ010000005.1, forward strand.
ACCTGAAGCTCTATACGGAAGCGATGAAGGAAGTCTGCGACGAACAAGGAGTTCTGTTCGTGGACTTATTCACCCCTTCGCAGAAGCTGTATGCCGACGCGGAAAAACCGCTCACCATGAACGGCATCCACCTGCTGGATCATGGCAATAAGGCGATCGCCGAAGCCATCGTTCCCCAGCTCTTTGGTCAAGCCGCTCCTGCCAGCGACACGCCTGAAGTTGCCAAGCTGCGTGATGCCGTGCTGGAAAAGAACTATTACTGGTTCAGCCGCTACCGCGTGGTCGACGGTTACAACGTTTACGGTGGACGCTCGAAGTTGGCCTGGTTTGGTCAGTCGAACGCCGACGTGATGCTGCGTGAAATGGAAATCTTCGACGTCATGACTGCCAACCGCGATGCGCGCGTGTGGGCAATTGCCCAAGGGGGCGACCTCGAAGTCAAAGACGACAACATTCCCGAAGAGTTGGTCGTCAAGTCGAACCGAGATGGCGACATGGCCGACGGTAAGTTCTCGTACCGTACTGCCGAAGAAGGCTTGAAGAAGCTGGAACTGTACAAGGGTCTGGAAGCCAACGTCTTCGCTTCGGAAGAGATGTTCCCGGAACTGATCAACCCAGTTCAATTGGCTGTCGATCCGGATGGAAACATGTACGCTTCGGTCTGGCCGAGCTATCCACACTGGAATCCAACCGAACCACGCACCGACCGTATCGTCTGCTTACCAGACGATAATGGTGACGGCGTTGCCGATCGCTGCGTTGTCTTCGCAGATGGCTTGAACAGCGTCACCGGGTTCGAGTTCTGGGGTGGTGGCATGCTGGTCGCCTCGTTGCCGGAACTGTGGTTCCTGAAAGATACCGACGGCGACTTGAAAGCCGACGTCAAGATTCGCGTTCTGCAAGGTCTCTCCAGCGCGGACTCGCATCACTCGGCCAACGCCATGGTGCTGGGTCCTGACGGTTGGATCTATTGGTCGCGTGGCGTGTTCAACGTGGCAACCATGGAAACGCCAACGCAAACCTATCGTTCGACGCAGACGGGCGTGCACCGTTTCAATCCGCGCACGTTTGAAATGGAATTCCACTATCCCATCGGCCCAAATCCACACGGCGACGTGTTCGATCGTTGGGGTTATCAGTTCGCCAACGACGGCACCACCGGTACCGGTTCGTACGTGAACATTGGCAAAGGCATCGGCAACAAGCAGTGGTTCGATAAACGCGTGCGTCCTGTCGCCGCGACCGGTCTGCTGGCCAGTAGCCACTTCCCCGAAGAGATCCAGGACAACTTCCTGATCTGTAACTGCATCGGTTTCCTCGGCGTGCTGAATCACGACATCGAGTACAACGGTGCCGATATTCGTGCGAAGGAAGTCGATCCAATCCTCGTTTCCTCCGACCCCAACTTCCGTCCGAGTGACGTCGAGATTGGTGCTGATGGTGCTTTGTACGTTGCGGACTGGGCGAATGCTTTGATCGGCCATATGCAGCACAACATGCGTGACCCGAACCGCGATCATCAGCATGGACGGATCTTCCGCGTGACGGCCAAAGACCGCCCGCTGATCAAGCCAGTTCGGCTGAAGGACAAGCCGCTGCCGGAAGTTCTCGCAGCGTTCTATGCCAAAGAGAACGCGACCCGTTACCGTGCTCGTATCGAGCTCAGCGGTCGTGATTCGGAAGAAGTTCAAGCGGCCGTTGAAGCCTTTGTCGCCTCGAAGGACATCCACGATCCTGACGACGCACAAGCAATGCTTGAGTGCCTCTGGGTTTTGGAAGAACATCGCTTGCCGAACATGAACCTGGTGAAGCTGGTTGCCCAGGCCGACGAACCTCGCGTTCGTGCCGCGGCGATTCGTACGCTCGGTCACTGGGCCGGTTCGGTCGATGGTTGGGAAGCCACCATGCAAGCCGCCGCCAGCGACAAGTCGCCCTTGGTTCGTGCCGAAGCGATCAAGTCCGCAGTCGAGTTCCCAGGTGCCGCCTCGGCCGAAGTTATCTTCGAAGCCGCCACGCACGAAATGGATCCGGAACTGACCTCGGTCTTGAAGTACGCTCAAAGCCGGATCGATGTCGACAAGATGATTGCCGAAGCGATCAAGTCTGGCCGCAAGCTTTCGCCTGCCGCGACGAGCTACGCCTTGGAAAAGGCCAGCTCCGACTTGCTGCTGAAGCTGGATCGAACGGACGAAGTTTACGCCGCGATTCTCAGCCGAGTTGGAATTCCAGCTCAGTATCGCCAGGAAGCTCTGGCCACGCTGGCTCCGAAGAACAATCGCTCGCAGATCGACGAGTTGGTGGCCTGGATTTCGACTGCCGAAAGCCAGAATTTGCCAAGCTTGAACGAACTGGCTCGCATGCTTCCCGCCAGTAAGAAGGAAGACTTGACCAAGTCGCAACAGCTGCTTGCCAAGCTCGCCTCGACGACTGCCTCGCCTGTCGTTCGCCGAGCGGTCTATCGAAGCTGGATCGCCAGTGGTGGTGCCGAAGCGGCCTGGGATCATGCGTTGCAGTCCCCTGCCCTGATGGCCGATCTACTACAGGTCGCTGCTAGTGTCGGTACCACGGCCGAAGCTGCACCGCTGTATGCGAAGATTCGTCCATTGATGTTTGAGCTGCCAAGCGGTCTGCGTCCTGAAAACGCTGGCTCGATGGGAAGCGGCCCTGCAGTTGCGTTCGACTACTATCAGCCGAACCCTGCTCAGAACGTGGCGATCGAAACCTTGAACGCGGTCAAGCCAACGTTCTCGGGTCACATGGACAACTTCAACAAGTACGTGCCGAAGGGCCGCAAAGATCAGTTTGCCACCAAGCAAACCGCCGCGATCATTGCCCCGGTCCCAGGTGAGTACAAGTTCTATATCGTCTCGGACGACGGCTCGCGTCTCTACCTGAACGGCTCATTGTTGGTCAATAACGACGGTCTGCATGGCATGGTCGAAAAAGGTGGCACCGTCACTCTGACGCCAGGTCCGCATGAACTGGTCGTGACCTACTTCGACAACGGTGGCGACGACGGCCTGCGAGTGTCGTGGGAAGGTCCTGGCTTCAAGAAACAGGTCATTCCAACTTCGTCGCTACAAGCCGCTGGCCAGCCAGACCTGCAAGTCGCTGCGATCCGCGCGATCATTGCCTGGCCTGGTCACCAAGACGAAAAGATCGCCGACTTCGCCAAGCTGGCCACGTCCGAAGGTCCACAAGCTGTTGGCTTAGAGGCCTTGGCAACGCTGCCAGCCGGTGACGTCGCCAAGCAGCTTGATCCAAGTGCCCAGGCAGCCGTGCTCTCGGCCCTGCTGACCACCGCCAGCGAAGCTTCGCCGGTCGAGAAGCAGGCTCCGCAGTATGCCCAGCTTTTAACTTTGGGTGAAGCATTGCTGATCAGCAACATGGCCACCGATCGTGGTTCGATGAACAAGCAACTGGTGAACCTGAGGAACAGCATTCCGGTGAAGGCTAATCCGGAAGTGATGGCCATGGGTAAGGAGATATTCCTTCGCGAAAGCCACTGTGCGACTTGCCATCAGCCGCATGGCCAGGGCATGCCAAACCTTTACCCACCGATCGACGGTAGCCTGTGGGCGACCGGTTCGGAAGATCGTTTGATTGCCCTCGTCCTGGACGGGATGCATGGCACGATTGAGGTGAAGGGAAAGGTCTACAGTTCGCCGCCACTGCCGCCGATGACCGGTTTCCGTCAGCTTCTGAACGACGAAGAAGTTGCCGCGGTGCTGACTTACGTACGAAACTCTTGGTCGAACCGAGCGAAGCCAGTCGAGGCGGCTCAGGTTAAAAAGATCCGCGCGATCGATCGTGGCGACGCCACCTTCTGGGCGGTCAACGACCTGATGGCGAAGTACCCGCTGGAAGATGGTCGCAAACCCTTGGAATCGACCGGAGACAGTTGGGTGCCGAAGTTCGTCAAAGAATGGAAAGCTGCCGACCTCGATCCGAAGAAGGTCGCTGCTGCTCCGCGTAACTTCGCGGTCGGTCAGGTCTACTTCAATCGACTTGGTTGTGCCCAGTGTCACCAGATCGGTGAAAGTGGTGGTAACTTCGGACCGAACCTGGCCGAACTCCCTTCCAAGAAGAAGACCGCCGAACATGTGATCGAATCGATCGTTGACCCTGCCAAGGTGATCGATCAGAAGTATCGCATGCAGACGATCCTGACGATCGATGGCAAGGTGATCTCTGGGATGATTGTTGCCAATCGCCCCGACGAGATCCACTTGATCACTGATCCGCAGAATCCGAAGAAGCCAACCATCATCAAGAAGGATGATATCGAAGAGCAATCGGACACGGCAACCACGATCATGCCGGGTGGTATGATGAACTGGCTGACCGAAGAAGAGATCTACGATCTGGCTGCGTTCGTCCTGGCAGGCGGCGATGAAAAGGACAAACTGTTCGAGAAGAACTAGTCCTCGCCGATCCATCCGTTTGAAAACCAAAGTCCCTGTCAGATTCGATCTGGCAGGGACTTTTTTTAACCGACCACCAAATGAGCCTGGCGTTTCGAGACGCTGAACGTCGCGATGTTGCCGCTGTTGAACTCTAAGTAATCGCTCTCGATCCCATCCGAAAAGATCACCCCTTCGGTCGGCATCTGCGACGCAATCACCAGTTCCTCTTCGCGGGCAAGAATCCCCATCACATGGTCGGCCCTCGAATGCCGACTAGTGAAAGGCTCGCGTACGGCCCACATCAGTTGCGGATCGCAGCGATCGAACTTAGTTGGTCGAAGTTCTCCCTGGTTCAGGTAGCGACTTACCCCTGACGCCATGTTGAAGACGGAAGACATCCACCCGGTCAACCCTGCCCCGGTCGAAACCAACACGCCGCTGGACGATTGCGGTTCGCGTTGTTGATCGACATCCAGCGTATACCGCGCCGACGTATGCGAACGGCAACCGATGTAGAAATCGTTGAAGGCCAGCATCTTCTGGCCAGTTACCGTGTTAACTTCAGCCAGCGTGACTTTATCGACCCGATGCCGTTTGGTCAGCACGCGCTGCACGATTGACCGAGCCTGACCGACTTGAAAAGGAAGCAAGACGCCGTCGTAGATCGACGGATCTGGGTTCACACCGATCACCGGCAAATCGCCAACATACTTGGCCGTGTTTGCCACGAGACCATCTTGCCCGACGACCACAACCAACACACAGCGTCCGAAATCGAAGTTGGCCAGGTACGAACGATCGATTTCCCGAACCGGAAAACCGAGGTCACGCAATTGATGCATCAGTTCCCGTACGGCTGCCTGATACTGGGTATCTTCCCGCTGATAGGCCGTGTTGTCCGCCAAAGCGGCGACGTCGCCTGCCATCAGGTCGAACTCTTCCTGCTTGACCGAACCGCCCTTCGTCTTGCGTTTCCGAAAGCGTCGTTCCACTTCGTGCTCGACGGCAGCCTCCATCAGGAAGTCGGCCTGACGCGAAGTTCCCCAGCGCTGCTTCAAGCCCTCCATCCGCGTTTCCCGCGTGACGACTACGATCCACTGGGCACCAATTCCCATGGTGTTCTCCTTACTTCGTGCGTCGCGGAACTTGCTGTTGGTTTTCGAGCAGCGTGCTGAGCAAGTCTGGCGAGATGTTCAAATTGCCAACCTTCTCGGCGTTGTCGGCCAGGTCACGAAAGGCCATTGCAATCATCTGATTGGCATCGAGTCCGCCGGGCGATGCAGCCAACAGCGTTCGCCAGTCGATATCCTTCAGTGGTTCGAGAATCGCCTTCAATGCGTCAGCCTTGGCCTGCGATTCTTTGCGTTCGTTGTCGATCTTGCGATCGACGAGTGTCGTACGTTCCTGTTCGATGGCAATGTCGGCCGCCAGCTTCGTTTCGCGGACCTGACGTTGCTTTTGCTGGACAGCGATCTCGGTGTTCAGTTCGTTTTCTTTGATCTGACGTTCGAGTTCGACGGCCGTGTTGCGGCGGGCATAAATCGCTTCGTCTGCCTCCAGCAGTAGCTTTTCCCGAGCCTCGGCTTGTAGGGCCTTCGCCATCTCCGGCGTTGCCTTGATCGACAAAACCGACAGCGACAAGACCTCGGCACCTAGCATCGCAACCGCCGAAGATTCCGTCAGTTCTGCAAAGACCTGAGCGACCAGTTCGTCGCTGCTGACCAGCAGTTCGCGTAACGTCTTCTTCAACGTGAAAGCCCGGGCAAGAGTCTGGGCAGTGTGGATCAAGCGATCGTTCAGCTTCGACGGATCGTCCGATCGATAACGTCCCCAGGCATCGGTGCTGAAGTCGAGTAGCCCTGCCAACTTGCTGGGGTTGTTGATTCTGAAGGTAATCTCGCCCTGGATGGTGGCGTCTTGAAAATCAGACGTCACCTCGTTGAACACGAATGGCACATCGATACTGGCGATCGGTACCTGAACCAGGGTGGCATTGGGCGAGAAATAGAAGAACGAGAGCCCTGCCCCTTCGCATACCACCTTGCCACCACGGAAGAGCATGACATGCGTAGATGGCGGCGCCTTGATGAAGCTAATCCCCAACATAACGTGGTTCCTTCGACGGTGTGGTATTGCGGCATTTCTTTCTGCCGTCACCCTTAGTGTATAAGTCACACCATTGAAAGCAAGCAAATTGTCAGGATTTTTGAGTCCGTGAATTTCGGCACGAATTCAGGCCTAGAGGCTGGCCGACCTATTTCCAGGCCGAGCCAAGCTGGTGCACTTCCAACTTGGAAATCGCAGCCTTTTCAGAACCGCCTAGGTGTACCGAAAGATTCTGCGGATCGATCTCGGCGTTGAACGTTGCGACAAACTCGCCGCCGTTCACAAACAGTTCCACCGAAGCGCGATCGACCAGCATCCGCACTTGCACTTGGCCATCGATCACAGGGGCTGGCATTGTCGCGTTCTGGTAGTGCAGCATGCCGTTACGATAGGTGATCGCCTGCCCTCGAAGGTCGACCGTCAACGTCGTGTCGGCCTTCGCCTCGAACGCGATCGAGATATCCAGCAGATCGGCCGAGAAGTCTTTCAGGGCCTCGTTGGCCTCGGCGATGATTGTGTTGTCGAGCGTGACTTGCTTCTGGTAAAGCTTTTTGATTTCGTCGATCGGCCAGCGAAACAGTTTCACGCCGTCGGCCGTTGACTTCAGTTCCATCGTCTGCGGAAAGCTCATCTGCTGATGGAACGGCATTCGTTCGCGGCGGAAAGGAACGTTCTCGCCTCGCATCCACCCCATGATGACCGTTCGATCGTCCGGGCTATCGTTGAACGTCTGGGCGGCATAGAAGTTCGGTCCATAGTCGCCCCGCAAGACCCTTTCGTCGGTCAAGAATCGTTGGCCGTCAAACTTGCCAGTCTCGTATTCAAAACTGGCGTCGTACAGCACCCAGCGTTTGTCGTTGGGATTGCCATCGAGCGGCAACTCGACCAGATCCATGCACTCGAATACCCAGTCGCGATCGAATTGGCTGACTTCCTTCCACGACTTCAAATCGTCCGATTGAAAGAAGAGTACACGACCAGGCTGCCCCTGCTTCACCCACAACACCATCACCCATTTCTGACTCGCTTCGTGCCAGAAGATCTTGGGATCGCGTTCTCCGGCATCGTAACCTTGATTTTCCACGACCGCTTTCCCTTCGTTCCAAAGCTGAAACGTCCGGCCACGATCGGTACTGTAAGCAATCGCTTGATAGAACGGACTGCGGGCAAACGTGAATGCCGCGACCAGCGTCTTGGTATCGCCTTGTTGAACGCCCAAGCTGTTGTTGTGATCGACCACCGCTGTGCCAGAGAAGATCGTGCCTTCTTCGTACGGCAAGATCGCATGGGGAAGTTGCTTCCAGTGGACCATGTCGGGGCTAACCGCATGTCCCCAGGTCATGTTGCCCCAAACGGTGTCGTGCGGATTGTGCTGGAAGAACAAATGGTACTCACCATCGAAGTAAACCATGCCGTTCGGATCATTCAGCCAGTTCTTCAGCGAAGTGAAATGAAACTGCGGCCGATAGGTCTGGTCGTAGCCAACGTCGCCGTACGAGGGAAACGTCTGCATGTTCGGCTGCTGGAAGATTTCGTCAGATGAGATGCCGCGGCATGTTTCGCTCTGCCAGATGTCGTCGACATTGATATGCCCCCAGCCGCCAGTTCGGTTGTCGACAATTTGTAGCTTCGCCTGTTTACCTTTCAGCGATTCAATGTTCCAGTGCACCGGTTGCAGACGCTCCGTCCCACCCGGTCGTCGATTGGGACCGGTCGCTGTTCGGACGACCTTACCATCGACGATCAAATTCATGCAGGTCTCGTCTTTGTAGCCGCCACCCCCAATCAAGAAGTTGAGAAACGGGCGTTCGATCGTGAAGCTTGGCGAAGTCAACGTGCCGGTGGTCTTATCGCCACCACGGAAAGAATTGACGAGCCCTTTCCCTGCGAAACCGCTCACGTCCATTTGCCCTGGCAGCGTGCCAGCAGCAGGCTGGGTTCCGAAGGCATCGCCAGTGATTTGCCAATCGCCGTAAGTGGTGCCTTCGAAGTCCGCGATCAGCGTTTGGTTCTTTTCTAGTTCGGCGGCCTGCAAACCTGGTAGCCCCAAAGTCAAAGCAACAGAGGTCACAGCAAACCAACGGACAAGCGAACGTTTCATCAGAGATCTCAATCGATAGGGTCTATTAAAACGACAGACGCCGAAGGAGTGCTTCGGCGCCTGTCTGTTGGTTTGCATTGTAAGTCGATTGCGATCGGTTTACACCTTGGCAATTTCGGGGATCTCAAATCCCTTGCGATTCTTATCCTTCAGCAACGAATTGGCCGCTTCGGAGTGGTCGCCCACGTGCTTCTCCGTTTCAGGATCGAAGGTCAACGTTGGCCCGACGGTGTAGTTTTCGTTGTCCTTCACCCCAACACCCTTGTCCATAATCTCGTGCAGACGGCCGAAGTGCTCGGCCGCCTCGGCATTGTCGCCGAACTTGCCTGCCTTGGCGTTGAACGGAACCTGTTCGCCCAGGCGATACGAGTTGTTCATCAAGTGCCCCAGCACACAGGCATAGTGCGCATCGTTCACATTGCCATTGGCCATGCTTGGATCATTGGCCCGCACGGCCGAGATGAAGCTACCCCAGTTACCGCCTGGCGTGACACTGCCTCGGTCGACCTTGACCTTTTCCCCCTTGTCGCTTCCCTTCGGATAATAGACGCCACGAATGATGCGTCCGCCGTCCTCAAAGTAGTACTCGTTCTCGACCTGATGTTCGTAACCTTTGTAGTTGACGTTGCGAACGTTGAAGAAGACATACTGACCGTTCGGGTACTCGGCCATGGCAAACATGGTGTTCGGGGTTTCGCCCTGATCGTCCCACTGGAAACGACCACCGATCGCCATAGCGCGAACAGGATGCGTCTGGTCCGTATCGATCGCCCAGCGAGCGACATCAAGTTGATGCGTTCCCTGGTTATTCAAGTCGCCGTTGCCAGTCTGCCAGAACCAATGCCAGTTGTATGGATGGTAGTTGCCGTGGTACTCGGCGACTTCCGCTGGTCCACGCCACAAGTTCCAGTCGAGTTGTTCCGGCGACTGCGAAACCGACTTGTTGCCGATGCCGCCACGTGGCTTGCAGCAGTAACCATACGAAATCTTGAGGCGACCAAACTTACCGGCCTGGATCGCTTCGTGCAGGCCAGCGATTCCGGCATCACTACGACGCTGCGTACCATGCTGGATCACGACGCCATATTTCTTTTGAGCTTCAACCGCAACGCGACCTTCTTGCACGTCGTGGCTCATTGGCTTTTCGACGTAGACGTGCTTACCGGCCTGGGCGGCCCAGATGGTCATCAGCGAATGCCAGTGGTTTGGTGTGGCGATCGAGATAGCATCGAGGTTCGGGTCGTCGAGGGCTTCGCGAACATCACGAACGCCTTTCACCTTGAACTTGCCATCGACTTTGTCTTGAACCGCTTTCACGGTTCGGGCGAGCACCTTCTCGTCGGGATCGATCAGGTAAGCGATCTCGACATTGTCTTGGCCGAGCCAGCCATCAATGTGGTTCTTACCGCGACCATTCAGACCCGCGACCGCAATGCGGACGCGCTCGTTGGCACCTTGCACCGCACCTGAGGCGGCCGTTCCGGTGAGAATCAGGCCCGCACCAGCGGCCGAGGTTTGCAAGAAGTGACGACGATTCAGTGGCGACATGACAAGCTCCGTGGTTTTGGGATTGGGAGGAGGGACCGCTGTAGTAAGCGATTTCAATGCAGGTGAGATGCATTCTGACGAGTGAGTAACCCTGCGTCAAACTTTGTGTTGCGCCAAATCACACCCAGACAGAAAGATTTATGGGGACAATTGTGTTTTTCAATTGACCCACCCAAACGATTGGGTCTAAGATGAGGCAGCCTACCCCAAGGAAGAAAGTTTCCTATCCCGCCTCCTTCCTTCCCACCTTTCAGCCGCTGCCCAATATGATGAGTCGACCACTCTCGCGCGTCATGCTTTCGGTTGCCATTTTGGGAACCATTGCGTGCTCTCAATCGCAAGCCGCCGATCAGGCCGCACCGTTCCAGGATGTTGTTGGAACGTTCATGCAGTCGCACTGTGTTCGGTGCCATGGCCCTGAGTCGCAGGAAGGTGATTTCCGCGTCGATACGCTGTCAAAAGATGTCGGTGGCGGCACCACGGTCAATCGCTGGTTGGAGGTGATCGAGAAGATCAACAGTGGCGAGATGCCCCCGGAAGACGAACCGGAGCGTCCGACCGCGGAACAAGGTGCCAAGGTGGTCGAATGGCTGGCGGCACGCATTGAAGAAGGTCGCTCGGCCCGGCTCGCCAAACGACAGCCGGTTTCGTTTCATCGCCTTTCGCGATCCGAATATGCCAACACGGTCGAAGATCTTCTTGGCGTACGTTACGGCGTCGCCGACCCTGGCGGACTAAATGAAGATGCCGAGTACCACGGTTTCGAGCGTATCGGCACGGTCCTTTCGTTGTCCGCCTCGCACATCGAGAAGTACTACAACGCGGCCGAACAAATTCTGGACGAGGCGTATCCAGAAAAACCGATCGAAACCACGATCGTTCGGAAGCGAGCCCTCGACCTGCGTGGCGGCCCTTCGCGCGAACAGATCGAAGAGTTGGAAGCCCAAGGCCTGGCCGACAAAGTTCGTGTCGACATGTGGCCCGGGCATCATATCCAAGGGGGAAGACCTGGCCCAGGCAACGATATGCTGAAGAATGGGGGCTTCTTCAAAGTCCGCATTCAAGTCAGTGGAATGAAACCGCCCGGCGGACGTGCCCCTCACCTTACTTTCTATGCCGACAAGATCGATCGCCTGCTGTTCGAGCAAGATATTCTCGCTCCCGAAGACAAGCCTGAGATCGTTGAGTTCACTTGTCACTTGCCACCTTCTGCAAACTCGTTTGAATTGACCAACGACGTCCCAGGCCCTTCAAACTTGCCTCGCTCAGGCCGGTCGGGCAATCGTCCCTTCTTCAGCCTGAAGGAAGGCCGCATTCCGTGGCAAATTAAGCTGACCGACGAAGAAGGCGTGCCGCTCTATCCGTTCCTGATTGTCGACTGGGTGGAATGGGAAGGCCCGATCATCACCGACGAAGTCGCGGGCAAACGGGCACGCTACATGCCTGCCGACGGTGCCAAGCCAGACGAGATTCGTGAATGCCTGACACGCTTTTGCGAAGATGCCTTCCGACGTCCGGTTACCGCGGCAGAAGTCGACCGCTACATGACGATCGCCAACGAAGAACTGGCAGCCGGAGCCAAGACGCAGCCCGCCATGAAAACGGCGATGCTGGGCGTCCTATGCTCGAAAGACTTTCTGTTTCTGGTTGAAGGCAATCTGGAGCAGCCGACCGATACGCTCGACGATTTTGAGATCGCCAATCGGCTGGCCTACATGCTATGGAGCACGATGCCCGATGAAGAGCTGCTGAAGCTTGCTCATGAAGGCAAACTGCACGACAAGCAAGTCTTGAAAGAACAGTTCGATCGCATGTTGGCCGATCCACGGGCCGCCCGCTTCAGCCAAGACTTTCCACGGCAATGGCTGCAACTGCACAAGCTCGGGATGTTCCCGCCGAACAAAGATCTTTACCCCAACTACGATCCGCACCTGGAACGAAGCATGCGAGGCGAAACGTCCGCCTTCTTTCAGGAAGTGCTCGACCAGAATTTGAGTCTCCGCGAGTTCCTTGATTCCGACTGGACGATGGTGAATCCTCGTTTGGCGATGCACTACGAAATGCCAGGCATCGAAGCGGATCGCTTCCAGCGAGTCCCCCTTTCAGACGAAGTCCATCGTGGTGGTCTGTTGACCCAGGCCGCAATCTTGTCGCTCACTTCCGATGGCACACGCCATCGACCGGTGCATCGTGGTGTATGGGTGATGGAATCGATCTTTGGCAAGTCGCCTCCGCCACCTCCAGCGAATGTCGATCCGATCGAACCAAACCCGGTCGATTCGCCCAAGGCGACCATTCGCATGAAACTGGAAGCCCACAAGCATGATGCCAACTGCGCGGCATGCCATCGCAAGATCGATCCGCTGGGCCTGGCGTTCGACAACTTCGATGCCATCGGTCGCTGGCGAACCGAAGAAGTAGTACCCAACGGCACCGGATCGAATCCGAAAGTCGACGCCAGTGGCGTGCTGCCGGATGGTCGCGAGTTCGCCGGTCCGGCTGAGTTCCGCCAGTTGCTGTTGGCGAATGTCGATGACTTTAACGATACCTTCCTGAAGAAGCTGGCAACCTATTCCCTTCGTCGAACCATGACGGTTGACGATCGCCAGTCCCTCGAGGCAATCGCGGCGCAAAGCCGAGATACTGATTACCGCGTGCGTGATCTGGTCGAAGCCTTTGTCCTTTCCGACTTGTTCCAGAAACGGTGAACCATGAGCTATTTCAATTCACGACGATGGAAAGTTAGCCGCCGACACGTGCTGCGAGGCATGGGGGCAAGTCTTGCTCTTCCATTGCTCCATTGCATGGATCCCGCTTCACTGCTGGCGGAAGAGAAGGCCGAGGCGGAAAAGGGCAAAGCCAAGCCGAAACGCGCCGTCTTCATCTACGTGCCGAATGGCGTGAACACCCTGACCTGGCAGATTCAACAGGCGGGGGCTGACTATGAACTGAGCGGCCCGATGAAGTCGCTCGAGGCGCATCGTCAGCAAATCACGCCGATCAGCGGTCTATACCATCCCAACGGCATCGGTCAGGCACATGAGTGCGATAAAATCTGGCTCACCGCCGCCAAGATCAGTCAGGAAGGGGGCGCCTTCCGCAACTCGGTTTCCGCCGACCAGATGATGGCTCAGGTCACCTCGCCGCACACACGATTTCCATCGCTTGAACTGGCGATCACCGGCGGTACGCTGGCCTGGTCTCCGGATGGTATCCCGCTGCCTGCCGAACGCCGCCCGCGAGCGATTTTCGATCGATTATTCGGCGTGGAAAAGGGAGGCGTCGAAGGAGCAAAGCGAAACCTCAATCGCCGTGGTAGTGTGCTCGATGCGATCTTGGAAGATGCCAATTCGTTCCGAGGTCAGATCGGCACCGAAGACCGCAACAAACTCGATGAGTACCTACATGCGGTCCGCGACGTCGAGATTCGTACGCAACGTTCGTACGACTGGCTCGACATTCCAAAGCCAGAGGTTGCTGAAGCCACCAAGGCCAAGCTGACCCGCGACATCCCGAACACCGATGCAGGCGACCTGTATCGAACGATCTACGACCTGATGGTGTTGGCCCTGCGAACCGACATGACGCGGGTCATTACCTGCATGAGCGGTAGCGAAAGCAATGGCCTGGCGATTCCAGAAATCGGCGTCGCTCAAACCCGCCACGAACTTTCGCACCACAACGGCGATCCGGAACAACTTCGCCGCTTGACCGAAACCGATACCTTCCTTGTCCAGCAGTTCTCATACTTCCTCGAACGCTTGAAGTCGTACCAGGAAGAAGAGAACGAAACGCTGCTCGACCGGACAATGGTCTTGTTTGGCAGTGGCATGGCGTATGGTCACAGTCACGGCAACGCCAACTTGCCAATGATCCTGGCAGGTGGTTCCGGCTTGGGCTTGAAGCATGGTAACCATGTCGACTTCAACCTGCCATCGCTGGGCAATTACACCATGGACGACTCGCAGAAGCACTACCGTGTTTGCTCGCGGCCGATCGACAGCGATGCCCACTTAAGCAATCTGCTGTTGACGATGATGCAGAAAATGGATGTCCCAGCCGAACAGTTTGGCGACAGCAACCGAGTCATGTCGGAAATTTTGGGGTAGTCCTCTCGTGCGATTGAAACTTGCCTGCCTGATGTTGTTTGTTGTCGGTTTCGCCTCGCCGCTTGCGGCCCAGGAAGCGTACCGCACCGATGCCAACCCGGACGAGAAGCTCCCCTGGTTCCAGACGGTGGCGGGGCAATTTCCACCGGAAGGTTCGGCGCATTACTTCTCTGGCGAACTGGTAGGCGTCGATCACATTCGCCGCACCGGCGTGCTTCGGGTTTCGCGAACCGACGCCCAGCGGCGAAGTCACTGGGACTTGCCGATCGACTTCCGCATGCTCCCTTATGGATCGGTTGCCTATCACGGTGCTCCGGCGGCACTCAAAGACATCCCGCTCGGGACGCATCTGCATGGCTGGTTCTATTATAAGGACAAAGACGAAGAGACCCATTCGATCTTCCTGAACCGCAAAAGTATCGAAGACGGCTTTAACAAGGCGTTCCGCCTGGAAGATGACTTCACCTACTACCAGAATAAGAAACAGTTGTGGCTGGTCGATTCGGTCGACCTGAAAGAAATGCAGCTCTATCTGGTCAGTCAGGCCGAAGGGGAAAAAGAACCGACGAAGATCAAGCTCGACCTGACTTCGGCCACACGGGTCTACCAAGGCGACAAGATCGCCACACTCGAGGACATCGAGCCGGGTCAGACGGTGTTGTTCAACTTGACCTGGGCCACGCTCTATGGAATCGGACGCTGTACCGATCTATGGCTGGATGAAAAGTCGCGAGCAATCGCCTCCGCTCAGCAGCTCGAACAGCATCGCCTTTACCAGAAAGATCGCGGTCTGGCCGGCATCATCGAAGCGGTTGACAACCCAAATCGCGTTTTGACGGTCACATTATTCGGTGGAGTCGATCCCCAGTTGATCGAAGACTTCAAAGTCTCTGGTTCGGTGCATGTAGTCGTGGCAGAGCCAACTCTGCAAATCTACGATCAAGTGAACGATCGCAAAGTCGGACCGATCCTCGAGAAGACGGAGATCGACAAGCAGCCTGGCAGCAGCGGTGTTCAAATCCGTGTCCAGCCCCAGATGCTTCTGGAAGGCTACCGACCAGGACGGATCGTTCGCATCTTCCCAATGAACTGGCCGGTTGTCACGTTGCCCGTTGAGCAATCGCTGTGGCCGGAACGCAACTAGTTCTGCGGTCAACGATTTCAAGTCAGCGCATTCAAAAAGCCTCGTTCCAGGAACGAGGCTTTTATTTTGAGTGAACCGCGAAGATCAAGCTTAGTTGCTCAGCTTTTCGATCAGGTACTCGGTTGCGTTGCGGTATTGTGGCTTTTCGACGCCCGGGTGAATCAGCACGACATCGACACCAGCTTCTTCGAGGCGTTCCTTCAGCTTCAACCCCATCACGCCGGAATGCGTAGGATCTTTCGGGGACGAACCAAGGACTGGCTTCTCGCCACCGTAGAACATCGCGATCGGTGGGTCATCTTTGGAGACGTGTTCGATCGGCGAGTATTCTTTGATCCAAGGCATCACCGACTCACGCTTTTCCATCACGACGTCCAGATTCGGCAGGCCGAAGGCATGGGCACCATAGCGATAGTTGGGCATCCATTCGCGCAGCTCTTTCGGATCGAGCGAAACCTGGGCACCGTTCACGGCAGCACAGTAGAGCCGAGTCGATTCGTGAGCGATCGGATCATCGCTGCTAGGATCGGCCATGTCGTCATGGAACGAAAGCCACAGCGACGAGCAACCACCAGCGGAACCGCCGGTGGCACCGATCTTTTCTTTGTCGAGATTCCATTCGCCAGCCTTCGACCGGATGAACTGCAGTGCTCGGGCCGCGTCTTCCAGCGGAGCTTTCACCGGTGGAGTCACGCCTTCTTCGACGGCGTTCTTCACGTAGCGATAGTTAATCGCCACGACCGAGATCCCCTTGTCGAGATAGGGCTTCGGATTGGTCTTCTTATCGCCACCTTGCCAGCCACCGCCATGGATGTAAAACACCACTGGGGTCGGCTTGTCCGATTCGGCCTGATAGAAGTCGAGAACTTGCCGCGGATGGTCTCCGTACGGCACGTCTTTCATTTCCTTGGTATCCGCAGCGAACGCTTGCTGCGTGAAGCCCAGCAGGGCGAGAAACAGAAACAGTTTCTTCATAAGGCGGGTTCCTTCGAGGATGCAAAATGGGACAGGAAGCCCCTATTCTCGCAAATCCACAACCGGCACGCCAACCAAATTAACGGCTTCAATTCGATTCTGCTGGCTTAGCGGAAGATTCAATCACCTTCGCACCGATCGTATTCAAGGTCGTATCGGTGAAGCGGCAATCATCGATCACCAGTTCTCCTCCGTTGACGCGAACCAACGCAGGCGTGCTTTTCTCTTTCGTACGGACCTCGACTCGCGTCAGTTTCAACTCGAAACCTTCGACATCGGCTCGCGGGCCAGCCACCAACGCCGAAGCGGTCGTCGTGTTGGTGATCTGGCAATCGACCAGTTCATGCCGCTGCCCGATCAAATAGACATCGGTATTCACATTGCCGAAGAACTGGCAATTTCGATAAACCGTCTCGGCCTGATTCACGTCGGCGATTCCGTTCTCATTGCCGAAGAACTTCCCGCCGTCGATCACGCACTCGCACGTTTCATGGGCCGAGAACCCTTCGTCGAAGCAGTCGTAACCCTCGATGTTCTCGAACCGCATCTCGCGGCCGTCCCCATGAGCATTGAACCCATCATTCAGAAAGTTACGGGTCTTCAAGTCTCGCACGACAATTCGGCGACAGATTCCACTGGTTGCCAGGCCATTGACGCGGGTAGCCCATTGCAAGTTGGCAGTGCTGCCACGGACGTAGAGCCAACCCTTCTTCTCGTCGATGTTCTCAAAACGGAACTGTCCTGGCTTCAGTTCTTCTAGCGGAGGGAACGGCGGCGAGTTCGAACTTTGCGTACGGTTCATCCGCTCCATCTTGCCATCAACAATCAGCAGATGGCGGTTGTACGCGGTCACGGGCAATTGCTTCCGAAACAGATCAGACTCGACTTTTTCCCAACCTTCATTCGGGAGCGGATCGGCGCCGTCGAGCGTCACTCCATTGCCTTCAATGGTAATGCCGGAACGAGCTGGTAAAAGTGCCGACTGGCGATAGATCGCCCCGGCCGGGTGCAATTGAATGACATCTCCGTCTTTAGCCGTGTTGATCGCTTTTTGCAGCGTGGCGAAAGGCTTCTCGGCGGAGCCGGCGTAGGAATCGCGACCGGTTTGATTGTCGACGTGCCACTCGGCACCATAGCACCAATTCGTCATCACGGCATAAAGGAGCAAACCAATCAGGCGAGTCGTTGTCGAGGGCATGGCAAGATTGCAGAGGAAGGTAGGGTGGAAGTGGGAGTCGCCCCATTGTAATCGTTCGGCCGCAGCGCCACAAAAAAAGCCTTCCGCATGGGAAGGCTTTTCTCGAATACCGGTCGTTGCGATCGGTACGACTTAGTTTTTCATCTCGACATCAAACGTATTCTCGCCCGCTTCGACCTGGCACGTCAGTGGCGTCGTCTTTGGGGCCCGGTACTGCTTGGGGATGTTGTCCATCTTCTTCAGCACGAGCCCTGGCTCCGAAGTGCCCGACGGGTTCGGGTCTGGAATCTCTGGTGGGAAGACGATGACTTTGTACTCGGTCAGCGGCAAGCCTCCTTTGTGGGTCGTTGCCGTGTACGTTCCATCAGGCTGGATCTCGGCATCGACGCGAACGCCTTGATCGTAGTTGATGAACGAAACGATCCCGTCGTCGAGAGGTGTTCCTTCGTAGCTAACCGTACCCGTCACGCTACCCACCGGCTCGGTTGGCTTCGGAAAGCAACCAATGGTCAGCAGCAAGGCCAAGATACCTGCCAGGCCCCAGCCGTGGCGAATCGATATGCTCATTTCCCAATTCCTTGTTTGGTTTTCGATGGCTCGTTAAGGAATCGTTACAACGTTACCGTCGTCACGATTGGCAAGATTCTTCAGCAAAGCCAACTGCGTGGTCTCTGGCAGGAAGTGAACACTTCCATCGAGGAACAAAAACTGGGCACCGCCAGGATGCTCGGAATTGAGAGGCGCATTGCAGCGATCGTTGCCTTGGGTCGTTCCGTTGTAGGTGTTGTGACCAATCGGATAGACCACGGTTGTGAAGTTGTAGCAGCGTCGGCTATGGATGTGACTGATGTACCAGCTATCAGGGCCCTTGGGGATCGTGTTGTAGTTCTTCCCCATCTGAAAACCGCTGCTCCGGCTGTTTCGTGGATCGACAATCGCCCCACTGCTGTTGAAGCTGCGGCCAGAGCTTTCCCCAACCACCATCGTGTTGGAAGTCCCGTCGGTTGCATCGCGGAAACCATGCACGATGTTCGGCACCAGCATCCCACCACCACAGACTAGGCCCATGTCCTGATTGTTCGGATCGCACGTCTGATGCCCTTCGGCGCCGGCGATCGCAATGTAGTCGGCGATGGCGACTTCAGTTCCCTGTTGATTGGTCGTGTCTGGTAAGGAACTCGACGGGCAGTTCAACCAAACAGGATTGAAGTTGGCGAACGCCGCACGGGTCGCGGCCGAGCTCGACGAAGTGCTTCCCAACCAGAACCACTGCATTGCTGGGATCTTGTCGTAGACGTTGCCCGCTTCCAGATGGGGAAGGATATGAACCCAGAACGAATTGCCGTGCCCCGTCAGCCGCAACGAACCTGGCGGCAACGTTCGCACCACGTCGTGATAGTTGTGCAGAGCAATGCCGACCTGTTTGAGGTTGTTCGAGCATTGCATCCGGCGGGCTGCTTCACGTGCCTGTTGCACAGCGGGAAGCAATAAAGCAATCAACACTCCGATGATGGCGATCACGACAAGCAGCTCTACGAGCGTAAAACCGCCGCCGCGACCTAGTCGCTTACGAAAAGACATGGACCGCGCTCCAAGAAAAGATCCGACAGATTAGATCACGATTTTCACACTTTTACCTTACACTGCCATTGGAACAAACTCAACCTTAATACGCAAGCGTGAGGTGCCTTCTCATCCCTTCTTCATTTCAGACCAAACAACCTAGTCATCCCAAACTAGCACGTATCGGACGGCTTCCCGGCTGGAACGATCGCCCTCGCTGTAACGATCTCGCTTCCCGCCCATCTAATTCCTTGGTCCCGCTGCCTTTATGACGACTGATCACTGGCCCCACACCATCCTCGACATGAACACACTTCTGACCCAACTCTCGATCCCGCTTCCCATCATCCAAGCTCCGATGGCTGGTGTATCGACTGTGGAATTGAATGTGGCTGTCTCTTCAGCTGGCGGGCTCGGCTCAATCGGTATTGGCAACTTAGATGTCGATGCATCGCGAATGATGATCCGGTCCGTTCGTGAACGAAGCGATCGACCGTTCAACGTGAATTTGTTTTGTCATCGTCCCGCCACTGAAGATCCGGTCCGCCAAGCGGCCTGGATCGAACGGCTCCGTCCCCATTTCGCCAACTTCGATTGCGAACCACCACAATCACTTCGCGAGATCTACACCAGCTTCGTGCAGAACGAACCGATGCTGGAGATGCTGCTGGAAGAACGCCCGCCGATCGTGAGCTTTCACTTTGGCCTGCCTCCTTCTTCCACAATCGCAGCCTTGAAGCAAGCTGGAACGGTTCTGTTGGCGACGGCAACCAATCTTGAAGAAGCCCAGGCGATTGCCGCCGCTGGGATCGATGCCGTTGTGGCTCAAGGCTATGAAGCAGGCGGGCATCGCGGCATCTTCGATACGTCGGGCCTCGATACGCGACTCGGCACTTTGCCCCTGACCCGCCAACTTGCCTCGCAGCTTTCGATACCGGTGATCGCAGCTGGCGGCATCATGGAGGGAACCGACATTGCCGAGGCGATGCAAGCTGGAGCTTCCGCAGTACAACTCGGAACGGCCTTCCTGCTGTGTCCGGAAGCAGCGACCGATGCGGGCTATCGTCAGCGTTTGCAGTCGAATGCAGCCCATGAAACGGTGATGACTAACACGATTTCTGGCCGGCCTGCGCGAAGCTTGCCGAATGTTCTGGCCAATCTCTGCCACGAGGTCGAAGCGAGCCAGGTCCCAGACTATCCCATCGCCTACGATGCCGGAAAAGCGTTGAACGCCGCGGCGAAGTCGCAGGGCAACTTCGACTATGGTGCCCACTGGGCCGGACAAGGATCGCCACGCCTCAGGAGCTTGCCTGCGGCTGAGTTAGTTCAGCGTCTCCATCAAGAGATGACCAGCGGCAATTAAACTCGCGACTGGTCGTCGAGGGCTAGAAAGCGTTCTGCACTACGCTTCGCGCGGTTTCACTTTCGGCAGCACGAACGCGAACGCAATCAACATCGCGAACAACGTCATCACCGCACCACCAGTCGTCGCGGCCGATATTTTTCCGGCGAGAATCGCGTTGGCACTCCACTGCGGGAACTCGGCCGAAGCGAACACCACCACTAAGATCGCCAGGCCTAACGTTCCACCTAGTTGATGCGCGACGTTCACCACGCCTGACGCCACCCCTTGATGATGGTGCGGGACTTCGGTCAGGCCTGCAACCGTCAACGGTCCCAGGGCAAACCCATTCCCGAATCCAATGGCGATCATCGGCAAAGCAATGTCCGACCAATACCAGGCGGAATCATCGGCCAGGCTCAACCAGAACATGCCGGCCGAACACATGCCGAGCGAAAGACAAAGCAGTCCACCGTTGCCCATTCGACGCGTGAAATATGGGACCATCATGCCAGCGATGAAGGTCGGAATAGTAACCGGCAGAAATGCGAGACCTGCTTGCATCGGCGTGTAACCGAGCACTTCTTGCAAGAGTTGGGTCGTGAAGAAGAAGAAACTGACGATCGCACCAAGAAACAACATTCGGGCAACGTAGGCACCGGCACGCGTGCGATGCGTGAAGAGCCACAGCGGCACCATTGGATGCGTCGAACGCTTTTCTCCGAAAAGGAAGCAACCCAGCAGCACCGCTGCCATCAACAGCGAGCCAATCGTCATCGGATCGCCCCATCCATATTGAGCCGAATGAACGATGCCGAACACGAGTGTGCCCATTCCCATCGTCGATGCCAGCCCGGCGATGAAGTCGATTTGAATATCGCCGACGCGTGGACTCGCCAGGTAACGCCACACCGCCAGCATCAAACCGATGCCGATCGGAACGTTGATATAAAAACCGACACGCCACGAAACCTGTTCGGTCAGAATGCCCCCCAGTACCAGGCCAAGGCTGGCCCCGGCTCCAGCGACCATCGAATACCAGGCCAGAGCCTTAGTCCGCTCTTCCCCTTCGGCGAACGTGGTCGCGATCAGGCTCAAGACCGCAGGAGCTAAAATCGCGGCTCCGATTCCCTGCCCCGCTCGCGAGGCGATCAAGACCATCGCGTTGGGTGCGGCTCCGATCATCAACGAAGCAAGCGTAAAGATCGCCAGGCCGATTCCCATCATCCGTTTGCGGCCATAGGCATCGCCAGCACGTGCCCCCACCAATAGCAATCCACCGAAGCAAAGCAGGTAAGCGTTCTGCACCCACGAAAGATTTACCGGGGAAAGTTGAAAGTCGTGACCGATCTCGGGCAGGCCGGCGATGACGATCGAAATATCGAGCACGATCATCAAATAAGTGGTTAAGGCAATTACCAGAATCCACGTTTTCTTGCCTGGAGACAATTCTTCCTTGGCTGGCTCAGAGGTACGGATGGACGTTTGCGAAGTTGCGGTCACTCGACTTCCTAATTGGGGGATCATTCAGCTGGCAAACGACTCTCGCCACGGACTTTCCTTTCCGGACGAGAGCCATTATGGGAATGCTAAACCCGATTATCGATTAATCAACTTTTGCCCAGCTTCGGTGTAGCGATCGCCGACCACCGTTAGCTTCGATAAGCCGGCATCGATATCTGCCAGTTCTACTCGCGAAAGTTCGATCGAAGCAGCTGCCAGGTTTTCCTCTAGGCGATGTCGCTTGGTCGTCCCAGGAATCGGCACGATCCAGGGCTTCTGAGCTAGCAACCAGGCCAAGGCGACCTGAGCCGGCGTGACCTGCTTCGACTCGGCAACCTCTTGGACCAGGTTCACGAAGTCTTGGTTCGCTTTGCGATTCTCCGCCGAGAAACGAGGGACCGCGCTCCGGAAGTCGCTGTTATTGAATCGGGTCGTCTCATTCAATGTCCCCGTCAGAAATCCTCTGCCGAGCGGGCTGAACGGAACGAAGCCGATTCCCAGTTCTTCCAATGTTGGCAGCACTTCTTCTTCCGGCTCGCGCCACCACATCGAGTACTCACTTTGCAGGGCAGTAACGGGCTGCACCGCGTGGGCTCGTCGAATCACATCGACGCCTGCTTCCGATAGTCCAAAGTGCCCCACCTTGCCGGCTTCGATCAATTCCTTGACCGTTCCCGCGACATCTTCGATTGGGATGTTCGGGTCAACGCGATGCTGATACAGAAGATCGATGTGGTCGGTCTGCAAACGCACGAGACTTGCTTCCACGACTTCCTTGATATGCTCTGGTCGGCTATCGAGCCCCGACTGTTTGCCATTCTCATCGATGGCAAAGCCGAACTTCGTAGCGATCTTCACCTTGTCTCGTTTCGAAGCTAAGGCCTTACCGACGAGCACTTCATTCGTGTACGCACCGTAGACCTCAGCCGTGTCAAAGAGGGTCACGCCCAAATCGATGGCCGCATGAATCAAGTTGATGCCGACCGATTCTTCCACCGGTTGGCCATAGGCAAAGCTCATTCCCATGCAGCCCAACCCAAGGGCCGAAACTTCCAACTTCTTCGATCCCAATGTTCGCGTTTTCATCGTTTTGCTCCCGACGGTGTGCTGTTAGCGTTTTTAAGCAGGAAAACCTCGGAAAGATGCCGCGCCCCCACAAAGTGAACTCACCACGAACCAAGTGTCCTGCGTCTTCAAGGGGGTGTGGTTTCCAGCAAGGGTGGACCTTCGCGACATGAACTTACGCGCTGCTCCTTAGGTCCGAAGTTCGATTGGAAACATCAGCCACGAATAAGATAAACCTCCGCGACATTCGTGATCGCAACTCGCAATTCCCCCCTTCGATGTCGAATTCTAGGAGCCCCACTGCTCGGCAGGTATGACGATACTACTAGGTCATTGTCTGATTCTCTAATCGCTCAGTTTTTTTATTCTGCCGCCGAAACAGGTTGATAGAATCGCTTTAGCGAACGACGGCCCTAGACGGAAAGCATGAAAATGAGTCCCGAACAATTTCATCGCGATCACGAAGAACTGGCACGCCGCATCGGCAAAGCGATGCCGGAAGATGGCCGACTCGAAGTGCAGCCAGGCATCTTTCTCAACCGGGCTTCGCATCCTGGCAATCTACTGCACGCGGTCGCGGAACCTTGCTTATGCATCATCTCGCAAGGCAGCAAAGAGGTTCTGCTAGGCGAACAACGATTCCGTTACGACCCGGCCCATTACTTGATCACCACGATGGCGTTGCCTGTGAGTGGTCAGGTTGTGGAGGCGACCACCAAAGAGCCTTACCTCAGTTTGCGGTTGAATCTCGATACCCCAGACGTGACTTCAGTCCTTTCGGAATCAGGCTTTGCGGCTCTGAACGTCGGTGAACACAACCCAATCGGGATCAGCGTCAGCACGCTCAGCGAACCACTGCTCAACGCGGTGCTGAGACTCGTTCGTATGCTGGACGATCCGCTGGAATACCAGGTCCTCGCCCCGATGGCCAAGCGCGAGATCATCTTTCGCCTGCTGGTCGGGGATCAAGGAGCACGGCTCCGGCACCTGGCCAAGTTCGGTGGCAAATCGCATCGGATGGTGCGAGCGGTGAATTCGATTCGCAGTAACTTCGATCAACCCATGCGCATCGAAGATCTGGCGAGCGACGTGAACATGAGCGTCTCCAGCTTTCATGCCCACTTCAAAGCGGCCACATCAATGAGTCCGCTCCAGTTTCAAAAGAAGCTGCGTTTGCAGGAAGCACGGCGTTTAATGCTGGACGAAAACAGCGATGCCGCCGAAGCCGCATTCAAAGTCGGCTACGAAGATGCGGCACAGTTTAATCGCGAATACAAACGGCAGTTCGGCCTACCACCCAAACGCGATATCGAACGCATTCGCGAGGCAACGCTCGCCTGAGACATTGCTGCGTAGCCAAAGGCAACCTGACAATATTTTTCTGCGATGCTCAGAGGATTGATCAAGAATCGACGAGCATCATTCTACCGGTTTGATTTCCTGAGCTTCTAAAATCAAAACCACTGAGCAGTTATTGCAGTTGTTATTCAATCTCGACTGCTAATCTCTCCATCGCCTCGCCAATATTCAGAGAACTCGAATTATGTACCAGACTCGTGCGTATGCGGCATCCAGCGCTACTTCTCCCTTGGCATCCACTTCGATCCCTCGTCGCGATCCGACAGAACAAGACGTGCAGATCGAGATTCTGTACAGCGGGATCTGTCACTCCGACCTGCACATGGTTCGCAACGAGTGGCAAAGCGTGATGCCTACCGTCTATCCGATTGTCCCGGGCCACGAAATTGTCGGACGTGTTACTAAGGTCGGTTCCAGTGTGACGCGTTTCAAGCCGGGCGATCTGGCGGCGGTCGGCTGCCTGGTTGATTCCGATTTGTCGTGCCCGCAATGCCAGGCCGACCTAGAGAACCTTTGCCCTAACCAGGTCCTCACCTTCAACGGCCCGGACCATCATGGCACAGCACCGGTCACGTATGGTGGGTATTCCGATAGTATCGTTGTGAAAGAACATTTCGCGCTGCACCTGCCATCGAACCTCGATCTCTCCGGAACCGCACCGCTACTGTGTGCCGGCATCACCACCTATTCGCCACTACGTCGCTGGGGTGTTACCGCCGGCAAAAAGGTCGGCATCGTTGGCCTTGGCGGGCTCGGTCATATGGGTGTGAAGTTCTCGCATGCGTTCGGTGCCCACACGGTGGTCTTCACCACGTCGCCTCACAAAAAAGAAGATGCCCTGCGATTGGGCGCCGACGAGGTGATCTTGTCAAAAGATGCCGCTGAGATGCAGAAGCATGCCGGCACGTTCGATTTCATCCTCGACACCGTTTCGGCCGATCACGATGTGAACATGTATCTGAACATGCTGACGCATGACGGAACGATGACCATCGTCGGTGCAAACGAGAATCCGATGCAGGTCTCTGGCTTCGCTCTGCTGATGGGACGCCGCAACCTGGCGGGATCGAACATTGGCGGAATCGCCGAAACGCAAGAGATGCTCGACTACTGCGGCGAAAAGAATATCACCGCCGATGTTGAAGTCATTCCGATTCAGAAAGCCAACGAGGCGTACGAACGCCTGCTGAAATCGGACGTAAAATATCGCTTCTGCATCGACATGGCTTCGCTGAAAGAAGAATAATCCGCCAGCGACGAAAAATGATTCGATCGACAACCGTACTTTAAGTGGTCGGGCAAGCTACATGAAAGATGTTGTCCCGGTCACCGGTTATGTCGAACTGGATGGCAAACCAGTCACCGAAGGCCATGTCACTTTCACCCCGAAAGTGACGAGCAATGCCGATCCGCTCTCTTCTGGCAAAGCGGCCAGCGGAACGATCGGTAGCGACGGCAAGTTCATGCTGTCGACCTATGGCAACAACGACGGTGCAATTATTGGCGAGCACACGGTCACGTTCTTTCGGCCCGATCCGGAAGATGACGAGCAATTGGTGATGCGAAATCGCTTTATCCCCGGCGGAAAGCAAGTCGACGTCGAAGTCCCGCCGGCCGACAACGATCTGCAGATCCATCTTTATCGCAAAGGTCCGGCCGAAGTGACACGCGGTTCGTAACCACAGCGATGTAACGGAACTTTTGCGATTGTGACTCGCGACCATTTCGCACTTGATCGAGCAATCTTTTCGCATGCTTAGTCCCGCGACCTCTCCGACCGAATCCTCACACGACACACGTGCCTTGGTGTCGCGATACCAGTGGTTGCACCTCTCGTCTTCTTTCGCGTCTTTTTCGGCGTGATGATGCTTTATCACTTGTACGGCATGACGGTCGACCACCGGATTCATTTCTTCTACGTCCTGCCTGACTTTCATTTCACCTATCCAGGCTTTGCTGGGTGGAGCCTTGGCCAGGCGAAGGAATGTACTTCCATGTGGCGGTGATGTGCGTTGCCGCGACAGGAATCACGCTTGGATGCTGCTTTCGCTTGTCGTCGCTGTTGTTCTTCCTGGGATACACGCATCTATTTCTGATCGAGAAAGCCCTTTCTCAGAACCATTGCTACTTAATCTGCTTGCTCAGCGGCATCTTGTTTTTTCTGCCAGCCAATCGAGCTTGTTCCGTCGATGCCTATTTTCGCTGGGTGAAACCAAGTACTCAGGCCCCAGCGTGGACGCTTTGGCTATTGCGGCTTCAACTCGGGATACCCTATTTCTATGGGGGCCTGGCAAAGCTGAACTACGACTGGCTCAACTCGCAGCCGCTGAAGTTATGGCTGGCAACTGATCCTTCCCTTCCGACACTTCCTTTACCCCGGTGATGTCAGTTGGACTGAAGAAGGACATCACTTCGCCTGGCATATGATGCTGCGTGAGAAAGATGTTGGCATTCGCTTTTATGTTATCGCCCCGGCGACCGGCACTCGCGGTCTGGTGAAGGTCAGCGACTTTCTCAACGAGCGCCAGATCAGCCGCATGGGCAAAGATCTACAGATCTACGTTCTCAATATCGCGGCACTCAATGGCCGCAAGCCGCAACTGCTGATGGATCCGACAGTCGATTACTGCGCGGTGCAGCGAAGTTGGTTTCCGCAACCTTGGATCGTCCCGCTCGAAGAGCCTTTGCGGGCCGAAAGTTGGTCGGCACCACTCGATCAGTGGGAACAAATTCTCGACCTCGATGTCCCTTAGATGATGCGGCCAGCCCAGGTCAACACGTCATCACCCTAGCAGTTGTCTGCGGGGACGCGCAGCTCGTGCGGGTCAAATCCGCCCCTCTGAGGGGAAGCCAACTCATCAGACTTTTTTGATTAGAGAATTTGCTAAAGATCTTGGACCTTTACCCTCTCGACCCGAGAGACGAAGTGTCTAAGATTAGTCCAATGACTCGAATTGGTAGATATATCAATAATTCGCGTCCCTAACTCACCCCCCGACAATCTGCCCCCACCTTCGACGTAGCAGTGTGCTTGTTGCGTCAGCTTTGCAATCGATGTCTTGGTCGTTGCGAAGTCCGGAAAAAGCCAGCATTCTATCCGAATAGTTCTTTACAAAAACATCTGACACTATGCCTTTGCTTCGAGCTCTTACGCTGCCGAACTCGGTAATTTCGTGTAGCGTTCTTCTGATCGGGCTACTGGGATGCAACCAGTCTGCTCGCGAAATGCCCAAGCCTCCTGCGCCCACCATGACCGTAGCGCAGCCTGTTCGAAAGGAAATCGTCGAATGGGATGCCTACACCGGCCGCATGGAACCCATCGAGTTTGTTGAAGTCCGATCCCGCGTAAGTGGGTATCTGCAGTCGATTCACTTCGACGAAGGTCAGATGGTGAAGCAAGGCGACCTCTTGTTCATCATTGACCCGCGTCCCTTTGAAGCGACGCTCAATGGGGCGAAGGCTCAGCTGAGCCAGGCCAAATCCCAACTGTCCCAGGCACATGCCCAGATGGAAGAGGCAAAAGCTCAGCAAAAACAGGCTGACGCTCAAGTCCAGTTGGCGGATGCCCGCGTGAAGCGTACTCGTACGCTTCGTGTAAGCAGTGCGGTCGCCCAGGACGAACTCGATCAGCGGGAAGCCGAATTTACCCAAGCCCAAGCCAATGTTGCTTCCGCCTTGGCCAGCATCAGTTCGGCGGAAGCCGCACAGGGAACGGCTGCCGCGGCGATCGAAGCGGCCGAGGCGGCCATCGAGTCGGCTCAGCTCGATTTGAATTACACCCGGATCTATGCACCGGTCACCGGTCGCATCAGTCGCGAATACATCACCGAGGGCAACCTGGTGAGTGGCGGGACGGCGACTTCCAGCTTATTAACGACGATCGCTTCGGTTCAGCCGATCTATTGCACGTTCGACGTCAACGAACACCAGGCCCTCAAATACATTCGCCTTGCCCAGCAAGGAAAACGTAAGAGCTCGCGAGAAGCGAAGAACCCGGTCTACCTGGGCCTGTCGGACGAAGACCAGTTCCCGCACATGGGGCACATGGAGTTCGTCGACAACCGTTTTGATACCGACACCGCCAGCATGCGAGTCCGCTGCATTTTCCGGAATGAAGATCAGGTGCTCGTCCCCGGGATGTTCGGCAAGGTTCGCTTACCAGGAAGTGCCGCATACGAAGCGATCCTGATCCCCGATTCTTCCATCGGAACCGACCAGTCTTCGCAATACGTCTACATCGTTGCAGACAACAAGATCGAACGCCGCCAGGTCACGCTGGGCCCAATCGTCGATGGCTTGCGTGTGGTGCGTGAAGGTCTGACCGGCGACGAACAACTGGTAATCCAAGGTCTTCTGTTGGGTCGTCCAGGAATGGACGTCAAAACCGAGCCAGGCGAGATCGCTGTGATTGAAGATGGTCTGCCGAATACCTATCTACCGCTTCCGGCGGAGGAATGGATTTCGCCAGGTCTGACGTCGATCACCACACCAACTGAGACCTTCCAGGCGACACCGAAGAAAGCAGAGGTCGTTCAATGAAGTTTTCCCACTTCTTTATCGAACGTCCGATCTTTGCCGCGGTGCTCTCTTTTATCGTGGTTTTGGTGGGCGGCATCACCTACTTTGCCCTGCCTGTTTCGCAGTACCCTGACGTCGTTCCTCCCACGATCGTGGTGCGTGCCAGTTACCCTGGTGCGACGCCACAAGTGATCGCCGATACGGTGGCGACGCCGATCGAGCAGGAAATGAACGGCGTGGACGACATGCTATACATGGAATCGTCGTCGAGTGCCGACGGTACCATGCAGTTGACCGTGACCTTCAAACTGGGGACCGACCTCGACGATGCCCAGGTGCTGGTGCAAAACCGCGTCGCCATCGCCGAACCTCGCCTGCCTGAATCGGTCCGGCAGATCGGTGTGACCACGAGTAAACAGATTCCCGACATGCTGATGGTGGTTCACTTGAATTCGCCAGACAGCACTCGCGATCAGCTCTATATCAGTAACTACGCGTTCCTCCGAGTTCGCGACGCGCTCATGCGTTTGGACGGCGTCGGTGACGTGCGTATCGCCGGTGGTAACGAATACGCCATGCGAGTCTGGCTCGATATCGAGCGGATGACTCACCTGGGTTTGATGCCAGGTGACGTGATCTCCGCGATTCGCGGTCAGAACGTTCAAGTCGCCGCCGGTGTGATCGGTCAGCCTCCGACCAGCGATGTGGGTGCGTTCCAGTTGAACGTCACTACCCAAGGTCGTTTGAAGGATACCGAAGAGTTCGGCCAGATCATCATCAAGCGTGGTGAAGATGGTCGTGTGACGCGTCTGAGCGATGTGGCCCGCGTGGAACTGGGTGCCCAGGACTATTCGCGACTCAGCTACCTCGATGGCAAGCCAGCCGTCGCGGTGCTCGTCTATCAGCGGCCTGGTACGAATGCCGTGGACACGGCGGACCAGGTCAAGCAGGTCATGAGCGACCTGAGCCGCGACTTCCCCGTCGGTATCGGTTACGAAATCGCTTACAACCCGACCGACTTCGTCAAAGAATCGATCGACGAAGTGTTCGATACGCTTTACATCACGACCGCGTTCGTGATTTTCACGGTGTTCATCTTCCTGCATGGCTGGCGGCCGACCATTATTCCGGTCATCGCCATTCCGATCTCGCTGATTGGAACGTTCGCCCTGATGCAGGTCATGGGTGTGTCCCTGAATACCTTGTCGCTGTTCGGCTTGGTGCTGGCGATCGGGATCGTGGTGGACGACGCGATCGTGGTCGTTGAGAACGTCGAGCGTTTGATTGCCGAGGGAATGAATCCACGGGCCGCGACGCATAAAGCCATGGACGAAGTTGGTTCCGCCCTGATCGCCACCACCCTGGTGCTGATCGCGGTGTTCGTTCCGACCGTCTTCATCCCCAGCATCAGTGGTAAGTTCTATCAACAGTTCGCCATTACGATTGCGATCTCGACGGCATTCTCGACCTTTGTCTCGCTGACACTCAGCCCAGCCATGTGTGCGATCTTGCTCCGTCCGAAGAACGAAGAAAAGAAGGGCCTCGCAAAGCTGGGGGACAAACTGTTTGGCTGGTTCTTCCGCTTGTTCAACAAGACGTTCGATATCACAAGCGACGCGTATGCATGGATCATTTCGCGAATCGTGCGGGTCTCGGCATTCGTGCTGCTGCTGTACGTCGTGATGCTGGTTTGCACGTGGAAAAGCTTCGACCTGGTTCCGACCGGCTTCGTTCCGGCTATGGACCAAGGGTACTTGATCGTCGCCATTCGTCTGCCCGATGGTGCGGCATTGTCGCGAACCGACGTCGTCACTCGAAAGGTGGCCGAACTCGGCGGTAAGATCGATGGCGTGGCTCACTCGGTCGGTATCGCCGGTTTGTCGGGTTCGACCTTCACGATCAGCCCGAACGCCGCCGTGTCGTTCCTTCCGCTGGAAGACTCGAAAGAACGTGGTGCCCGCGGGCGAACGGCCAACGCGATTGTCGCCGACCTGCGGCAGGCCGTTTCTTCGATCAACGAGGCCGAGATCTTCGTCATTCCACCTCCGCCGGTCCGTGGTATCGGCCGTGGTGGCGGTTACAAGATGTATCTCCAAGACCAAAGTGGTGCTGGGATCGATGCGTTGGACCTAGTGACGCAGCGTATGGTTGCCGAAGCCAATCAGCAGCCTGGCCTGGTTCAGGTGTACTCGAACTATCGCTTGAGCGTTCCTCAGATTTACGCCGACGTGGATCGTACGAAGGCAGAAATGCTGGACGTGCCGGTCGGGAATGTCTTCGAGGCGTTACAGGTTTACCTTGGTTCGCTCTATGTAAACGACTTCAACTTCCTGGGACGAACCTATCGTGTGACCGCTCAGGCGGAGCCTGAGTTCCGCGATGAAGCGAGCGACATTATGCAACTTCGCACGCGGAGTGCTCGCGGCGCAAGCGTTTCGCTCGGTTCGCTGGTGAACGTGAAGACCGTTACCGGTCCCGACCGCCTGGTGCGATTCAACCTCTACCCAGCCGCCGACCTCAATGGCGACACAGTGGCAGGTTTCAGTACCGGTCAATCGCTCGACACGATGGAACAGTTGGCTCAGACCACCCTTCCACCAGGTTTTGGTTATGCATGGACCGATATCGCTTACCAGGAACGCCAAGCAGGCAACACGATTGTCTACTTGTTCCCGTTGGCGGTGTTATTCGTGTTCCTGACGCTGGCCGCGCAGTACGAAAGCTGGTTGCTTCCACTGGCGATCATTTTGATCGTTCCGCTTTGTTTGCTGTTTGCCCTAATCGGGATTTGGTTCCGAGGGATGGACAACAACATCCTGACGCAGATCGGCTTTATCGTTCTCGTGGGTCTGGCTTGTAAGAATGCGATTCTGATCGTCGAGTTCGCGAAAGCGGAAGAAGACGCCGGCAAGAATCGCTTCGAGGCCGCCGTCGAAGCATGTCGTCTGCGTCTGCGTCCGATTTTGATGACTGCTTTCTCGTTTATCCTCGGGGTGATTCCGCTGCTGATCGCAACGGGGGCTGGGTTCGAGATGCGTCGCGTGCTCGGAACCGCGGTGTTCGCAGGCATGCTGGGCGTGACCTTGTTCGGTCTATTCCTGACGCCCGTCTTCTACGTGGTGCTTCGCCGGTTCGCGCAGAAGAAGACGCCGGAAGCCGAAACAACTGCGACCCCAGCACCGGCAGTCGCCGAAGCGAAGTAGTCCATTCGCTCAGACCATCGTCTGACCGATGCATTAACAATAAGAGGAGGCCCCAAGAACGCTTGGGGCCTCCTCTTATTTTGTTTTGGTAATGCGCGAATTTAGCGTGCGTCTTCCAGCGTTTGCTCGAGATCGGTCTTCAGTGAACGCATGTAAGCTCGCCACTGGCCATCGAGGGCTTGCTTGTCTTTGCCGAACACCTTGTCGAAGACCTTCTGCAGCTCTTCCGGCGTGGTGTGCGTCGCCTTCGGCATCTTGCCCAATTCCCGGTAGTATTCGATCAGCTTGTCGAAGTGTTTGTCCATCAGGAAGTGAGTCAACGCCCAGGCCTGACCATAACCGTGTAGCGTCGAGAAGTTATTCGCCGCACGCGTGAAGATCTGATCAGAGGCAATGAAGTCGATGTTCGAGATGTTGCGGATCGGAGCCAGCTCGCGATACCAACCCAATCGCTCCGCATTGACCGCACCGATACCGCTCCACGCGGCTTGCTTCGGTGACTCGAAATAAGTTGCCAGACCTTCCGCAGCCCAAACCGGCACCGGGGCATTGCCTGGCATCAGTCCCGTATTGGCAGCAAGCTGATGGGTCGCTTCGTGGCTAACCACTTCGATGTCCAGGTTCTCACGTTTCACTTCAATCAACAAACTAAGCGTATCAGCGAAGCGAATCACGTCCGCCAGACCGCCGATTTTCCGGCGCACGATCTCGTCGCGCTGGCTTTGAATACGCTTATTCAGCATGTTCAGCACCTCGAACGATTGATCCGTGCCTTGGTCGTAGAAGACAGCAACATTGTCAATGCGATGGAAGAAGCCCGCCGCCGAAGCGAGGTCTGGCCCCAGCAAATTGACGAACTGGAGATACTCGCTATGCTCGGCGAACAGCACCACCATCAGCAGTTTGTCTGGCACATCCAGCTCGACACCCTCCAGGCAGAACTTCATCAGGAAGCTCTCGTAAACGGTCTCGAGCAGTTCCAGGCGTTCCTCGGCTCGGGTCTTGCCAGTGCGGCGATCTTTCTTGTCGCCGGTGTCGTGCAGAAGCAGGAAGTGCTTGCTTCGCAGAAAGCTCATGTCGGCGCGGTTCTTGGTGAAGTCGCGCATGATCTTTTCCTGAGCCGGATCAATCGGAACTGGCTTGGTGATCTTCATCTTCAGATCGACCAGCTTCTTCACCCGGTCGTCATTCGGATCGATCTCCCATGCTGCTTTACAGGCCTGATAGAAGATGTCGAGCTTACCCACACGCAACGCATGACGGGCCGCATCCAGACAACCAGAAAGATCACCGGCCGCCTTGGCCGAGTTCAATTGGTTGACCGCTTGCGATTGCACCGACGGGACTTTGAAGATCTTCACGTCCGATGCGTTCATGTACAAGTTGCCGAACGTCGAATGACGAAACGTCACCGTCGCCCCGGGGTTCACCGACGCACGGCCTTGCAGAATGAAGACCAGATCGGTGCCAGGAACGTTGTACAGAACCAGATCAGCGAAAGCAGAAGAAACGCATACCAGCCCCAGAATCAGGCTGAAGATCGAGCGAGCAATCATAAAAACTCTGCCGGGGAAAAGTGAGTCCGGGTGAGTAGATACCACCCGGATTATGCCCGTTGAACGGAGGGTTCGCAAAACAAACTTTGCGACTTTCATTTGATTGCTCAAGGATCGTCCGCCAAACATTCCGGTTCTTTCGATCACACCGATCAACGTCGACCGGCACAAAAACAGTACTTTTTAAAGACCCGAACTTTCACTTGAAAACCTTGGCAATCGGTCAAGCAAAATCGATCTGCCAGCAAGAAACAACGCCGGGCAGCGCTGCATGGTGCTAACGCTGCCCGGTCTCGTTATCGCTTTCAACTCGAAGTGCGAACGCGTTATGCGCCGTACTTAGGGTTATAGACCATCGATTCGATCCATCCACGGATGTCTTCCGGGCGTTCGACGGTGGCATCGCCTTGGTCGAAGATGAACTCAGCAACGCGAGCCGCCGTGGTGATTTCGGTCTCGAGGATCGAATCTTGGCGTGGAAACAACATGCCATGCTTGCGATCGGACTGGCTGACCTGATCGGCACTTCCGTGGGCAGCGGCGATAAAGGTCGCGTCGGTGATCCGTTTGGGCCGGGTCGCGTAAACCGCCATACCCACCGCCGGGAAGATATAGAAGTTGTTGGCCTGGCCAGGATGGAACTTCTTGGCGTTCAGCATCACGTCGTCAAACTGCACACCTGCAGCGACTAACGCCGCTCCATTGGTCCACTTATAGATCTGCTCGGCAGTTGCTTCCGCATGATCGGTGGGATTGCTCAGCGGGAAGATGATCGGGCGATCGCACTTGCCATACATCGCCTTCACCACACCTTCAGTAAACAGTCCGCCAACCGTGCTGACGCCAATCAAGATGGTTGGCTTAACGTGCTTCACGGCCTCTTCCAAGCGACGAATCGGCTTATCTTGTCGGGCATAAACCTTCTGTGAATCGCTCAGGTCTTTGCGGCTCGAGACTAACAGACCGTTCTCGTCGAACATGGTGATCTTCGTGCGAGCTTCCGCTTCCCCCAGACCTTGCTGAACCATCGCTTCGACCATCATGTTGGCGATCCCGATCCCGGCCGAGCCGGCACCCGCGAACAAGATACGCTGGTCACTCAGTGGTTCCTTCTTGATCTGCAGAGCCGTAATCAGCCCGGCCAGGGCGACGCTTGCGGTGCCCTGAATGTCGTCGTTATAGACGAGATACTTGTCTTGATAGCGATGCAACAGGCGGATCGCATCGGAACCTTTCCAGTCCTCGAAGTGAACACAAACGCCAGGAAAAACTTCGTTGGCCGCTTCCATGAAGGCATCGACGATCGAGTCAACTTCATCTGGCGTCGGTGGAGCTTCGCGAAGCCCCAAGTACAGCGGATCGGCTCGCAAGGCGGCGTTCGAGGTACCGATGTCGAGATGAATTGGTAGCAAAACCTCGGGAGGCACCCCAGCACAAGCCGTGTATAGCTGCAGCTTGCCAATCGGAATCGGGGCACCGTTCACGCCGATATCGCCCAATCCCAGAATTCGCCCGCCACTGGTCACGCAAATGAAGCGGACATCTTTGTTCGGCCAATTCTTCAGCACGGTGGCAAAGTGATTCTTCATCCGCTTGTTCAAGTACATCCCCTGCGGGCGACGGAACAAGTGACCATACCCAAGGCACGCATCGGCGATCGTCGGATCATAGACAATCGGAATGAAGCGGGCCGGATCGCTCATCAGCGTGGCATAGAACAACGTCTGGTTTCGCTCGACCAGATCTTGCAGATAAACATAACGTTCCAGATCGTTCGGCTTGGCATCCAGTTGGCCAAGAACGCGCTCGATTTGGCGTTCGAGCGTGTCGACGCCCGATGGCAGTAACCCTTCCAGTCCAAACGAGTAACGTTGTTCTTCTGTGAAGGCGGTCCCCTGATTGCTGAGAGGATCGTTCAAAACGGCAAACTGGCTGGCGCTGTCCATGGTCGGTTCCGGGTGATTAGCGAAGACATTAGTCAACGCGCAAGACTAGCCCAGGCTATCGGGCAAGCAAGTTTCATCACCCACATCCCGACCGGGGTAAGGGTTGTAGCGGTTGGGTGCCGGGGAAGGATCGTGCTTGGCATGCCCTTCTTTTTGGGCCAACCTCCCCCACTGCGTAGCAGCTTCGGGGGTGAATTTTTGTACCTGGTTCCAGCGGACAACCGGCCTATCGGAGTGGGCAACGCTCAAACTCGAGCCTGCCCGAATCGCAAATTTATATTGGCGGGCCGATTCGATTGCTTTAGACTGAGTGTTACCTGCCCCAACGCCCCCTTCGGTTCATCTGCCGTTCCCCGCAGATACCTCGTGAACCTGCCTGCCTTTCGTGGTCTGTTGCCTTATGTCGATCCCATCGAAGACAACTTGCCGGATCCTTTGCGTGATCTTGCTATGCGCCAGTATCCACGCCGCTTCTGCGGCAGAAGTGGACCCTGCCGCAGAAGCGGAACTTCCCAGCCTCGAACAGTTAAAGCAAACGGGCCTGACCCGATCCAGATTTCACTCGACAGCAAATGGCCCCAAGGCCCTGCCGGCCGATGGCAAGCCTCCGGAAGCCGACCTGAAAACCTTTCAGGACAAGATCAAGCCGCTGCTAACCCAATACTGCTACGACTGCCACGGCGCCGATGCGATGGAAGGCAACTTCCAGGTTTCAAGCCTCGACCCTGACATCTTGAAGGGAAAAGACACCGAGTGGTGGGCGGAAGTATTCTCGGTGGTGACCAAAGGCGAGATGCCGCCGCCAGACGATATGGACATGGACGAAGCGGACCGACGCGTGGTGGTCGATTGGCTGTCGCGGGAACTCGAAGCCGCCTCGATCGTTCGTCGGCAATCAGGTTCACACTCGGCGTTTCGTCGCCTGACGCGTTACGAATACAACTACGCCCTGCAAGACTTGCTGGGGCTGCCGTGGGACTTCGCCAAAGACCTGCCGCCGGAACCTCATTCCGAAGAAGGTTTCGAGAACAGCTCGGATCTGCTGCATGTTTCGGTTTCGCAGTTTGAAACCTATCATCGCCTGGCTCGCGAAGCGCTCGACAAAGCGACCGTCTCGGGTCCGCGTCCTGAGCCGATCTATTGGGGCATCTCGATGAAGCAAGCGGCCGAACGCGAGTTCAAGCAGCAAGATCAACAGGTCGCTAAAGCGAAGAAAGAACACAAAGACAATCCCGAGAAGCTGGCGGAAGAACTAGCGAAGCTGGAAAAGAACGCCAAGCAAACCTTCCGTACGCCTTACTATCAGCAGTTGTCGACCGGACGCACCGCCCAGGCCGAATGGGCTTATTACGGTGCCAGGTACGCGTTCGCCCCGATCAAAACGAAAGCGGAGTTCCCGGAAGACTACGACCATGTCGCGATCTTGCCTGGAGGCCAACGCCGCAACATCGTGGTCGAACTAGGCAATCAGATTCCGGACGAAGGCACGATGAGGGTCACCGTCCGGGCTTCGCGTGTTGGCAAGGAAGATAAGAACTTCCCCAGCCTGCAACTATTGTTCGGCTGGCAAGCAAGCAACGAAGGCCGAGCCCTGCAGCGAGTCAGCGAAGCCGATGTTCCTATCACCGCTACGCCCGATGCACCACAGATCGTGCAGTGGGAGTTCCCGCTCAGCGAGATCTATCCCCGAAACTCGGTTCGTAAGACTTCGCCGATGGGGCATACGCCGAGCCCTTCCGAGTACATTCGCATCGCCAACAGTGCGGCGTCGGCCAGTGATATTCAAATCGACTACGTTTGCGTCGAAGCCCCCGTCTACGAGCAGTGGCCACCAAAATCGCATCAGCAGATCTTTTTTGAGAGCGAAAACTCTGGTGACGAGACGGCTTATGCCCGCGAGATCATCACGCGCTTCATGACTCGGGCATGGCGTCGTCCTCCGAGCCCGGCGGAAGTCGATCGGAAGCTCAAGCTGTTTGCCGTGATGCGACCACAGTGCGAACGCTTCGAGGACGCAGTTCTGGAAGTGCTGGCGACCGTTTTGTCTTCGCCCCAGTTCCTGTATGTTGCTCAGGCTAGTCCGCACGAGGCTGCCCCAATCGATGAAGCCAATGCGCAGCAAAACGCCCGTTTGGCAACTCGGCTGGCCCTGTTTTTGTGGTGCAGTTTGCCCGACGATGAACTGATAGAGGTCGCCTCGAGTGGCAAGCTGACCGACCCGGACATTCTTTCCGCTCAGGTCGATCGGATGTTGGCCGATCCTCGTAGCGAGCGATTTTCGGAGCACTTCGTCAATCAATGGCTCAATTTGGAGTTGCTCGGGTTCGTTAGCTTCAAAGGGCTCGACCCGCTGCTGAAAGAAGCGATGCAGCACGAACCGGTCGCGTTGTTTGAGGAAGTGATGGCCAACGACGCGAGCATTCTCGACTTCTTGCATGCAGACTATGCAGTCGTTAACGAACGCCTCGCCCGGCATTACGGCTTGAAGAATGTCTACGGTAACGAATTTCGCCGAGTCGATCTCGAAACGAATGTTCCCCGTGGCGGTCTGCTCACCCAGTCAGGCGTGCTGGCGATGAACTCCGACTTCCCCGATTCGCATCCATTGAAACGAGCCATCTGGCTCTTGGAATGTATCCTGGCCGATCCCCCTCCCCCGCCACCACCTGCGGTTCCTCAAATCGACCTGGCAAATCCGGAGATCGCGAAGATGACGCTGCGGGAGCGAATGGAAGATCACCGCAGTCAGGCCGCTTGCAAATCATGTCACGTGAA
Source organism: Bremerella cremea (assembly GCF_039541315.1). Lineage (GTDB taxonomy): Bacteria > Planctomycetota > Planctomycetia > Pirellulales > Pirellulaceae > Bremerella > Bremerella cremea. Next base: position 1,305,836 of record NZ_BAABFZ010000005.1, read on the forward strand.
GATCGATCCTTGGGGGCTCGCCTTCGAGAACTTCGACGCCCTTGGTAAATGGCGAGACGACATCCGTGGCAAACCAGTCGATGCATCGAGCGAGCTATTCAACGGCGAGACGCTGGAGGGCATGGAAGGACTGAAACGCTTTCTGCTCGACAATCGCCAAGATCAGTTCGTTGAAGCAACCGTCCGCAAACTGGCGACGTTTGGTCTCGGGCGTCCACTAGGTTTCGAGGATCGGGCCGAGATCGATACCATCACTGCCCAGATACGCCAGCAAGGTGATGGCCTGCGGACCGTTGTCCAGACGATCGTTCACAGCGACCTGTTTTTGTCGGAATAACTTATCCCCGAAGCATGCACCAGCGTGCGACCATCGCGAAGCAAGAGAAGCAAATCATGGGATTGAATTTGAACAAGCTTGATCGACGACGTTTCCTACGGGGAAGTGGTTTCGCCTTGGCTTTGCCGCTGTTCGGCTCGCTGCTTCCGCAGAACCTGCTGGCAGATCCGGCGGTTAATAATCCGAAACGCCTGGGATGCTTTTACTTTCCCGATGGCGTTCCAATGCCGTTGCCGGAAGATCCATCCTATCAAGAGTGGGCCTGGTTTCCGCATGGTGGCGGCACCGAATTCACGTTCACCAACTGCATGACGCCGCTCGAATCGCTGAAGGGGGACCTGACCGTCTTCTCAGGCTTCTCGCACCCGCAGTCCCGTAGCGTGCATGGGCATAACAACGCGGATCAGTTCCTCACCGGCGCTTACATCGGTGGCGGCGACAAGGAATACAAAAACACGATCTCGCTCGATCAGGAATACGTTAAGTATGTCGGCGATAAGACCCGTGTCGCTTCGCTGGTGATGTCGACCGACGGCGGGACCGGCACGGCTCGCGGTACACATACGATCTCCTTCGATCGCAACGGTCGCCCGATTCCGGCAGAGCATCGCCCGAAGCAAATCTTCGACATGTTGTTCGTGAAGAAGAACAACGACTCGGCTCGGCGGCTTGCCTTGAGTGACAGTGCCCTCGACGAAATGCTGGCCGATGCCCAGTCGCTGCGAAAGACACTCAGCAAAGAAGATCAACACAGCCTCGACGAGTACCTCGACTCAGTCCGTCAGGCCGAACTGAAAGTCGATAAGGCGAAGCAGTGGCTGAGTGTTCCACTGCCAACGGTCGATCGCGAGCAACTCAATCTGGAACTTACGACTGAGCATCCTCGCGAATACCTGCAGACGATGTTCGAGCTGATTTACCTCGCTTATAAAACCGACACCACGCGCGTGGCAACCTATCAAATCGGTCGCGAAAATGGCGTCGGTCGCAGCGATCATCTGGCCCGGGCCATCGGTTTCAATCTGGCCCATCAGCTTTCGCACGAAACGAAGAACCCCAATGGCTGGAAGAACTTCGGCCTTTATTGCCAGTTCCTCAACGAAGAATTCGGGCGATTCGTCGGCAAGCTGAAAGAGAACCCAGAGCCTGCCGGCACCGGCTGCATGCTCGACAACACGCTGCTGCTGATGGGCTCGGCTTCGAGTGCGTTCCACTTGTCGCGGAACTATCCGATCATTTTGGCCGGCGGTAAACAGATGGGTCTGAAGCATGGTCAGTACATCAACAACGCTGGCATGAACTTCCAGGGTGGTCCTTGGCTGGGCAAGCGCGAGCCATGGCAAGATCAAGCGAAGGGGAGTGACCTGCCGCTGTCGAACTTGTACGTCACCATGCTCCAGCGATTGGGCGTCTCGGCCGAATCGTTCGCCGATAGCACCGGTGTGATCGAAGGCATCTAACTTCCGCCTTCGTTTCGCTATCGTTGATGGCACTACCAACCAGGTCGCGTGGCACACAGCTAGCGACCTTATCTACCGATAGGCTTGCCCAAAATAAGCCTTGAAACCGTTGCCGGAGGCTGGCAAGATCGCCCCCTCAAAATCGGCTTAATGCTGACAATCCGCAATGTCGATAGTCATTCGGGGGCAACAGACAACACAGATGAGCGGCACGCAATGGTTGCGGGGCTGGCTATCTGCGGTGGAGACCAGAATGCAGCGTCGTCTATTTCTTTCTTACCTGACCGGTTCGCTTTGCATCGGCCCGACAGCGTGCCTTTTAAGTGGATGCGGAACGCTGATTCATACCGAGCGTGTCGGCCAACCTCACACGCACCAGATCGACTGGAAGATCGTCGCCCTCGATGGTTTGGGCATGCTGCTCTTCTTCGTCCCTGGCGTGATCGCATTCGCGGTCGACTTCTATACCGGGGCGATCTACATTCCTTACGACGAATACCACGGGCCTTATCCGGCACCTGGTCCGGCCAGCACTCCGCAGCCGACCTGGGGACCACCACCAAGCGTGCCGGTCACGACCCAGCAGACCACTGCCGCACCGACTCCGGCAGGCGTCGCTCCGGCTAACGGCCCTTCGTTACAACCGCCAGGCAATTCGGTCTCGACCGTCTGGAGCCCAGAACTTGGCCTCCGCCGGGTGGAAGTCCCTCGTGATCAGCTCGATCCGCAGTCGCTGGAACAGGTCGTCTCGATGCAGATCGGCCGTCCCGTTTCACTACAAGATCCGAGCGTGCGAATGAGCGATCTGGCTCAGATCGAATCGTTCCAGGACCAACGTCGTACGCACGAAGAAGATCGTTCGTTCGGCTCGAACATCCGACGCTTCTTCGACCGCTTCCAGCAAGCGTAACGCTTCCATTGGCCAGCATCTTGGGGGCAACAGATTCCCTGGAAAAGTTGCCCCGATTTCTAGAGGCGTCCTAGAACTTTCTTCGCATACCCCCAAATCTGACGTAAATTTGGTCGCTGGGGGTCGGGCGCGACGGGCGTTGGACCGGGCATCGGTTCTTACCGGAACGCACTAGGTTTTTGCCTGCGTTCTGTCAACCTTTCGCGGTGGAAAGCTCGCTCATGAATCGCCTGACAACCTACCTGCTTTGTTCGCTCGCCTTGGTAGTTGTGGGCGGAATCGGCCTCGCTTGGGCACATGAAGATGGCATCTTGAAGGTGACCGTCGTTGCGAAGTCGATTGACTCGTGGGACGGCAAGCCACTGCCTAAGTACCCTGAAGGTCAGCCAGAAATTACGATTCTGCGGATCGTCATTCCAGCCGGCGAACGAACGCCACTGCACACCCACAGCGTCATCAACGCCGGCGTCATGCTTCGCGGCGAACTGGTCGTCCACATGGAAGGTGGCGGCACCAAGACGCTGAAGGAAGGGGACTCGCTGATCGAATTGGTCAACAAGCCACACTGGGGTCAGAACGACACTGAAGCCGATGCCGAGATCCTGGTCTTCTACGCCGGCATCCAAGGCAAATCAAACACGCACACCGTGGAAGAGCACGTCCATCCGTAGCGGGAGCGGCCCGGGACTGTCGCCGACCGCAATGCGTTCTTCGTCCTGGAATGACTCATTACCCAGCTTAGTGCCTTTACGCGTGATGTTGTCGCCCGGCGGTGGCTCCGCTTGTGGATCTTTGCCTTGCCATACGGCCTCTCCAAGTCGGAACGAACGCGTGATCAAAGCTAGGTGGCCATCACCACGAGAATCTGCGGAGAAGTCACAGCCGGTAACAAACTCGCCCGGGGTGGTTCGTGCGAATCGTACCAGTTGTAGCGAGCGTCAGCTGCCTGAAGGCCGCCATTACCGAACCCGCTTCACGGGTCCATGCAATTTGGCGGCTTTCCACGACGCAGCCCCAAACCGTATGCCAGACTTCAGCCAGTAATCAGGCCGATTTTCAATCAGCCTGCGTGCATCGACTTCCGAAGGCTGACTTGAAGGTTGGGGATTGCTGGTGACTTGTTCGTGCCGAACTGAAGAACGTCGTTTCTGCTTGCGATTTAATCCGAGCGTGAACTGGGGTACTCACCTGAAGCAATTTGTGGAATTACGCGACTGGCAACCTGGCAACCTGGCCAACGACTTTGTCGTGCTGGTCGGAGGCAGCTCGCGTTATGTGATCGTGAACGATGTGGTGAACTTCCTGCGCGCGATTCTCGAGCCGACGCAGCTTGCTTCCATTGAAGCCCGCTGGGAAGCTGCTTCGCCAGAGCCAGGCTGCTGCATGCGTCAGGCCGCGGCGGCGACCCACGCAGCCGAAGCATTCGTTCCATTGGAACAGTTTGCCCCGCTCAACTCGACACCACTGGTCGAACTGCTACGGGGTGGCCGTATCACTAGTCACTTTCAGCCCGTCTTTCGGGCCGACGGGAAAACCGTGTGGGGCTATGAATGCCTGATGCGGGGCGTCGCTGAAGAGGGCCAGATCATCTATCCAGGTGAACTGTTGGCGTGGGCTGCCCAGGAACGTCTTACGTTCATGCTGGATCGCGTTTGTCGCGAAACTCACATTCGTAACGCGAAGAAGGCTCTGCCAGAAAACGTTTCGATCTTGATCAACTTCTTGCCAACGGCGATCTATGAACCGTCCTATTGCTTGAAGTCGACCATCGCCGCGGCGAAATCAGCCGGGATCGAGCCAGATCGGATCGTCTTCGAGGTGGTCGAGACCGAAACGGTCGATCAGCGTGAACACCTAACCGACGTGTTGATGTACTACCGCGAAAAAGGTTTCCGGATCGCGTTGGACGACGTCGGCGAAGGCTTCGCCGGTTTGAACATGCTGGCCGACTTGAACCCCGACGTCATCAAGATCGACATGAGCCTCGTTCGGACCGCGGTCAGTTCGCCGATCCATAAAGCGATCTGCGGTGCGCTCGCTTCGATTGCCAAGCAGTGCAACCGACTCTGCCTGGCCGAAGGGATCGAAACGGTCGAACAGTTCGAGCTGATGAAGTCGCTTGGTGTCGATTTGTTTCAGGGCTATTACCTGGCCCGCCCCGCCGCCACCGCCTTTCAGGCAGCGTCGTCTCCAAAGATCGTCGAAGCAGAAGCGGTTGCCGCCAGCTAGTTTGCAGTCAGCACCACAGCCCGAGCATCGACATTCAGTACCTGGGTTCCGTTGGCCAGCTCAGCCAGTGGCGTGTCCCAGTGGGCATGACCACGAACGACTAGCGTCGGGTCGAACTGCTCAATCATCTCACGCACGAGTGCCAAGCCACGGCAGCCTGGCACTGGGGCATCAGGGCCGTCGTGCATAATCACGATCTCAGGCGATTCGCATAGAAGAGAGCCGACACCGTCGACGAAGTCATTGATATGCCTTCGCCAGAGACGCCTCGGCTCGCCAGGGATGCCGCTGATTCCCGCGATTCTCAGACCATCGACCGTCACCAAGTCACCGTCGAGGAAGTGCATCGAGCCCGAGAATCTCGGCGGCCCTGCTTTATCGCCGAAGAGGTCGTGGTTGCCGGCGACTCCGACCACCCAATCCATTTGGTCGGCGAACGCCTGCCAAACTGACCGCACATCGCCACTGCCTCCGCGACGATCCAGTGTCGGTACCGTATAGAAATCGCCTGCCATCAGGACGCCGATGCGCTGATTGCCCACGTTCAGTGAAGGCAGGATCTCGTCAACGAACATTGCTGGAAGAACTTCTCCGAGCAGGCGTAACGGCTGACCACGCGCCGACTCGAAGGTCTCGCGACCTTGCAAGTCCGCGGTTACCACCAGCGCCGACATCCCCTCAGGCAGTGCGTCAACAACGCCATGCAGTACCGGCAGCGAATCGGAATAGAAGTCGCCAGGCCGCTTGCCAGCGTTCAGGAATCGAATCTCCTGTACCGGTTCGTCGCTGAGGGATGTGATTCTCATCCCGCCGAGGACACATCTTCACCGAAACAGGTTCGCTGACGGTCAGCAAGTGTCTGGCGGGCCTTGATCTTGGTCTAGCTTAAGAGGTCCAAGATCGGGTGATGCTCTTCGACGCCGGTTAGCTTGAAGTTCAAACCACGATGGCGGAAGATTAGCTTCGTATGATCGATCCCCAGGGCGTGCAAGATCGTCGCTTGAACGTCATGCACATGGGCCTTGTTCTCAACGACGTTGAAACCAAGTTCGTCAGTCTTGCCATAGGTCAGCCCAGGCTTCATTCCGCCACCGGCGAACCACATGGTGAACGCTTGCGGGTGATGGTCACGTCCCTGACTTCGTCCCAACGCAGCACTCGATTCGACCATCGGCGTTCGACCAAACTCACCACCCCAAACGATCAGCGTATCGTCGAGCATGCCCCGCCGACGCAGATCTTCGACCAGGGCCGCACACGCTTGATCGGTTTCTTTGGCCTGAGCTCGTATCCCGCCTTCGACGTTACTGTGATGATCCCAGCCAGCGTGATAGACCTGAACGAATCGGACGCCTCGTTCAGCGAGCCTTCGTGCGAGAAGGCAATTGTTGGCGAACGCTTGCTTCGGATCACTCGGGTTCGCCCCGTAAAGATCCATCGTCTCTTGGGTCTCTTGCGAGAACTCCATGAGCTCTGGGGCCCGCGACTGCATGCGGAAGGCCATTTCGTAGGCTTCCATTCGCGTACGGATTTCAGGATCGCCTAGCGCATCGAAACGTTGTTGATTCAACTGACGAATTAAATCGAGCGACTCGCGCTGCGCTTTCGTATCGAAGCCAGGCGGATTCGATACGTGCAGGATCGGATCGCCTTGCCCGCGGAAGGGGACGCCTTGATGCACCGATGGAAGGAAACCAGCGTTCCACATAGCCGCCCCGCCACTCAAGCTGCCACCACTCTTCAGCACGACGAACGACGGCAAATCGTGGGCTTCGCTTCCCAAGCCGTAGCTCAGCCAAGAGCCCATGCTAGGTCGACCTGGCACACCATTGCCGGTGTTGCAAAAGAGCTGGGCTGGCGAATGGTTGAAGTGATCGGTGTGGACCGAACGGAGGATCGTGATATCGTCGACCACCTTCGACAAACCTGGCAGCATTTCGGAAATCTCGGCACCACATTGGCCATGCTTCGCGAACTTGAAACGTGGGCCAAGAACTGCCGCGTCAGGCTGAATGAACGCATAGCGTTGCCCAGCGATCACCGACGGAGGAATGGGCTTCCCTTCCATTTCGGCCAACTTCGGTTTGTAGTCGAACAGTTCGAGCTGACTCGGAGCGCCTGCCATGAACAAATAGATGACCCGCTTCGCTTTGCCGGGAAAGTGCGTCGACTTCGGCGCGAACGGGCTGGCGTTGTCCGCCTGGGCAACTTCGTTCGCCATGCCTGATTCGGCCAAGAGCGAAGCCAGGGCAATCTTACCGATTCCCACGCCACAATTGCGAAAGAAGTGTCGTCGAGTTTGTTCTTGAAGCCAATGCATTGGTTCGTTCACTTCCGTTTATGGTTTGGTGATGGATTCGTCGAGGTTCATCAAGGCACGAGCCACCATCACCCAGGCCGCGTCGTCCGCCGAACTGTTTTGCTTCCCTACGATTGTTGCTGGATCGAGTTCGCCACTTTGCAGCCGTTGTAATTGCTCGTTCCAATATTGCAGCACTGCTTTGACTTCGCCCGATTCTGGCGGCCGAGTCAAAAGGCGTCGGAAAATGTTCTCGGCGATCGTTTCATTGGTCGCGCCCTCGGTCTTCGCCGCAGAGGCCAGGGCCTGGGCAAGTTCCAGGTACATCGCATCGTTTAACAACGTCAAAGCTTGAAGTGGCGTGTTGCTACGATCTCGCTTCGCAATACAAACTTCACCGCTCGGCGCGTCGAACACTGTGAACGCCGCGAAAGGTGCCGTTCGCTTGCTGAAGGTGTAGATCGACCGGCGAAAGCGATCTTCGCCCGGCGAAGGATTCCACTTCATTCTGTCGTAAGCCAAGGCAGTCACGCTATCGGGCTGAGGTGGAAAGACCCCGTGTCCGAACATCTTGTCCGACAGCTGCCCGCTCGCCTTCAACATCATATCTCGGACCATTTCGGCATCGACGCGGAATCGAGGTCCCCGGGCCAGTAGCCGGTTTTGCGAATCGATCGCTTGCAGTTCGGGCGACGCGACCGGATCTTGGCGGTACGTGGCACTCAAGACAATCTCGCGATGCAGCGATTTCATGGACCAGCCATTCTCGATCAACGACGAAGCAAGATGATCGAGAAGCTGCGGATGCGATGGCGGTTCCGACTGGGTGCCGAAGTCCCCGGCACTCTCGACCAGGCCGCGTCCGAAGAATGCCTGCCAGGCACGATTCGCCACGACCCGCGACGTCAAAGGATTGTCGCGACTGACCAGCCACTGGGCGAGTTCCAAACGATTGGCAGGCCCGGGGCTCGACTCGTCTGCGAGGAACTGCGGCACATTCGGTTGCACCAATTCCTTCGGACTGAGGTACTCGCCACGATGATGGCGATGGGTCGGACGAGGGTTGTCTTCAGGACGCTCCTGCATGACCAAGGTGGTCGAATAGCGAGGCATCGACTTTCGCAGCGCATCGATCGGCTTCCGAGCCTCGGCCAGTTCAGGAGCAACCGCCAGATAGTAACGCTCGATCTGCGACGCTTCCTCAGGCGAAAGGTCGCCGGACGTTCGTGTCAGCAAGGCTTCCACTTCGACGGGCAACTGCTTCGCTTGAACATTGCCATCTGCGGAAGCGGCTGAGATCCGAAACCGTCCTAGGCTAGCAGCAAAGTGGCGTTCGAAGAGCAATTCGATTGTTAGCTCGCCTGCCGAGGTGATCGGCTGATCGAAATTCAGCACCAGTTGATTCGACTTCCCTTCCTGTTCGGCAGTCGACCAGCCGGTCGATCCGTTGCCGTCCAGCACGTTGGCTGCGTCGGCACTACCACTGCCGATCCCAATCTTGCCGTAGCTATGCGACGCGTCGGTGAGCTTGACAGGCTGACCATTGAACTTGGTCGCGAACTCGCTGAGGAAGAAGTCGCCTTGCCGTCCTTCGTAGTAGGCGCGGCCAGGGCCACCGGCTGGCAAACGATCGTCTGGCATCACTTCCAACCGCAAGGCGGTCAACGGAAGCTGCGCCGGATCAATGGAATAGGTCAGCGTGAAAACATCTCGCTTGGTGATATCGCCGCTCGAGAAGATCGAGCCATCTTCTAGCGTCTCCAGCTTCGGTAAGTTGCTCTCCAAGGCCGAAGGACGGAGCGTCTGCCAGTCCACGGCTTGCTGCCGAGCGTCGGCAAGCCATTCCGCCTTCTTCGCTTGGAAGTTTGCTTCGCGACGTTGGAGCAACTCCCCTTCCCCATCAGCAGGCGGGAACTGACCGGGCAACTGCGATTCGAGTTCTGCGATCTTGGCGAGCATCGCTTCCCGCCGCTTGATATCTTCGGGCGTTTTTAGCAATAACGAAGGTTCGTCGGCGTTGTTCAGCAAGGCCATGAACGCGAAGTAGTCCGTATGCGTGATCGGGTCGTACTTATGCGTATGGCACTGGGCACAGCCGATCGTCAGGCCAAGCCACACGGTGCCGGTCGTTGCGACTCGGTCGACCATCGCGTAGTAGCGATACTCGAGCGGATCAATCCCCCCCTCTTCGTTCAACATCGTGTTACGGTGAAAGCCGGTCGCGATCATCTGTTGCTGGGTCGCATCCGGCAACATGTCACCGGCAAGTTGCTCGATGGTGAACTGATCGAACGGCATGTCATCGTTGATCGCTTGAATGACCCAATCGCGATAAGGCCAGATTGAACGCTCGCGATCTTTCTCGTACCCGTTCGTATCGGAATAGCGAGCGAGGTCTAACCATTCACGAGCCCAGCGTTCGCCGTAGCGAGGCGAGGCCAACAAGCGATCGACCAACTTCTCGTAAGCTTGCGGATCTTGATCGTTCACAAACGCATCGGCCTCGGCAGGGGTCGGAGGCAAGCCGATCAAGTCAAGATAGACGCGACGCACCAAGGCATATCGATCCGCTTCGGCAGAAGGAGCAAGCCCTTCTTTATCGAGCCGCGCGAGCACGAATCGATCGAGCGGCCGCTTAGGCCATGCCTCGTTGGAAACCGGTGGCAACTCTGGCTTGGTCACCGGAACGAATGCCCAATGCTTGGCGTACGGTGCTCCCTCTTCAATCCACTTTTGAAACAGCTTTTTCTGTTCGGCCGTCAGCGTGTCGTTGGTATGGGGTGGCGGCATCTGCAGATCGTGATCGTCTGTCAGGATGCGTTCCATCAGCAGGCTTTCGGTCGCCGAGCCTGGCACTAAGGCCCCGTAATCGATAGCAGCCTCCCGATCGTCCAATCGCAAATCGGCTTCGCGATGTTCTTCATCCGGACCATGACACGCAAAGCATTTGGAGGCAAAGATCGGGCGAATGTCGCGATTGAAATCGACAGTGTCCTCGGCCAGGCCTGGCCGAGCTAGAAGGTGAATTCCCCCCAACACTGCCAAGAGGGAAAGAGCTTTCCAAACAGGTCGCATTAACTGCTCTCACTTATTCTGAACGGGTTCGGAATAACGACTTCGCACACCGATATTACACCTAGAGGCCCGATTTGCAAAACACCACGTGAAGGTTTGAGCGAGATTTCCAAATCAGGCGAAACGTTGCCAACGCTTGCCGTGACCGGGCTATTCGCGAGCATTACCGAAGATTTAGACGTGTTTCGTCCTGGCCCTGTTACATTTTTATAACGAACGTGGCTCGTTTTTATAATTTGACAGCAATAAGCCCATCTTTTACAAATATTTACGTTCCACCCCTGCTTTTGGCTTATCGTTTTTGGGGTGCTCCAACGGCCCCGGCGGCAAGTTCCGTTTCGGCTCGTTTCGCCCGAAGGAGTTGCTATGTCCGTTTCGCAGACCCTGGTGATCGCGTTTCTCTCGATCGGTCTTATTTCGGGCTTCGGTTGCAGTAGCGAACCACCGCCGCCGGAGAACATGCCCGAATTGCATCCTGTCACCTTAACGATTGTTCAAGAGGGAACTCCGCTGGAACTGGCGTCGATTCGGTTGATTCCTGATGCGGCTCCTTCTCCGTGGTACTCTGGCGGAAGTACCGATGCCAGTGGCATTTCCAAGATCCGAACGCACGGCAAATTCAACGGGGTGCCTGCGGGGACCTATCGCGTGACGGTGACGAAGATCGAGATGCCTCAAGCAGGCTCTGGCTCGCTGGCCGAGATGAATCAAACGTCTGCACAGGATGCGACCTATGACCTGGTCGATCCGCAGTATTCGAACCCCACCAAGACGCCATTGCGACTGGAAGTAGTCGCCGGCAGCAATGCGCAAGAGTTCGATCTGGGTGCACCGGTTCGCGTCAAACGGAAAGGACCGCCGGGCTAAGTCAATCGAGTTGGCCTGAACCTTGTCGGCAATTTTCTGATGCTCTTCTTCTCTTCTTTCATTCTGAGGTGTCCCGATGCGTTCTTTAAGCTCCCGAGGTTTCACGCTGGTTGAACTGCTGGTCGTGATCGCGATCATCGGCGTATTGATCGCCTTGCTCCTTCCAGCCGTCCAGCAAGCTCGCGAGGCGGCTCGTCGGATGCAATGCAGCAACCAGATCAAACAAATCTCACTCGCCCTTCACAACCATCACGATTCCTATGGAGAGTTTCCCGCTGGCGGCGATGGCTTCGCTGGCCGATTCGATAACCCGGACGGAGGAAGTGGCGGCCGCTGCGGAACGATTGTTTACTTGCTGCCTTACCTGGAACAAACGCCGCTGTACGAAGCGATCTCGAGTGTCGCCCCGCTTTCGTTAGGGGCCCCCTGGAACGTGGACGAAGTGTATGCATCCGACCTCAGCAATCTGAAATGCCCCTCGAACGACGGCAACGTCCGCCATACCGATCCAACGTTCAATGGAAACACGGCTCCGCTGAATAGCTATGTGTTCTCGCTCGGCGATGGCCTTTGGACGCAAGGACATCTGCCCGGGGCAGATCAACATCGTCGCACGATCTCGCGCGGCATGTTTTATCGTGAACGAAAGAGCTTTCGTGACTGCACCGACGGCACCAGTAACACTGCGGCAGTGAGCGAATGCCTTTCGCCTGCGACCCGCGACGGGACCGACGTCCGCTCGAACGTCGCCCGCTACGATGGGATCTGGGACGGAACGGCGCACGGCCGACCTTTCAATTGCACCAACGGCCTGCCGATGGCCCCAGGCAGCGTTCGTAACTTTGCCGATGCCCACCGGTCGCCCACCTGGCGAGGTGCCTTGTTCACCAGCGGCTGGACGGCGGTGAATGGCTTCACCACGATGACGCCTCCCAACTCGCCCATGTGTCACTATGGCAGCAATGCCAATAACGACTGGGCCGTGCTTCCGCCTGCCAGCAATCATCCCGGCGGCGTCATGCTTGGCATGCTGGATGGTTCGGTAAAATTTATTCCCGACACAATCGACTGCGGAGACACGAACGCCGCCGCCGTCGGCTCAGGCGCGAGTCCCTTCGGTGTCTGGGGAGCGATGGGCTCGCCGCAAGGTGGTGAAGTGGTGTCGTCCAGCTAAGCCGCAACCAGGTCCATCAAGGCTTGCCGAAACGTGGCAAGCCTTCGGGGCAAATCGCCGCGACGTCATTCCTCGGCCTCAGGCACCGAGTCGCCCATCCGCCTCCTGCTGGCGAAAGCGAGAGGCTTCCTTGCCAATCCAAGCGAATGGGTTGAAGTCGAAGAGGCCGTAATCAACCATGGCAGGCAACGTGATACTCGATGCAGATGGCACCGGTCCGAACGATTTCCCAAAGGCTATTGAGGAAAGCTTGGAGGCTTATAGAGCGCCCCCCATAGCGAGAATGCGATCGCGAGCATTGCCACGAATAGGAAGAGGTCGAGCAAGCAGAGTTTTCGCTGCCGAAGGCTTGGAATGAACAAGGCCACAGAAAGGAACAATTGCCCAACCCCTGCCCAAAGAGAGGCGTGCGCCAAGGGATCTGATCGAAACCGAATCTCAAGCTCTGCCGTTCCGTCCGGATAGAGACTGTATCCTGCGATGTCCATTTCAGGCAATCGCCCACTGAATCGATGGGGAGAGTATGGGTGAAAGACCGTGGCGATAAAACATACGCCAAATAGCCCTGCGAACACGAGAGAGGTTGTTGCGAATCGTGTTTGCAATTGCGTTTCAGCATTGCAGAGAAGTGCTCCCATCGCGAAACCCGACGACACGAGCAATAGCATTGTCTGCTCATAATCAAAGACGGCGCATCTCTGATACACGGCATCGTCCGTGGTAAAAACGACGACTGGATCACAGGTAGTCCAAAACAATTGCTCCAGAACGATCAGCAACGCAAGGAACACCTGCCAAACCGCGACCACGCCTACCAGGCAATTCAGTTTAGTTACCCAGGTCATCATTGCTCCGCAGTAATTGCCAGTGCCCATCATAGGCCTCAACTCTTCAATTTATTCCCGTCTATTTCACTCGTATCTGCCATGTGCTGGCCAGTCAATTAGCTCCCCGGCCAACTTACTAAGCCATTTTTAGTTCGAGCATCGAAATGGCTAGTGAATCACGTTTTGCTGGCGGCATCGTCAATAACGTGAGATAACAACGCCAGGCACATGAAGTCTTCGACAACGTGTGCTTTGCTTATCTATGAGTATATGCCGGTCACCTATGACACACGTTATCGATACCATCTTCGTGGGTTGCGCTCGACCTGCGATCCTGCATCACGTGCCCATCCGCATTACCGCCACGGTTAAAGAGGTGCGTCGATGATCGATGAGGCTCCCCAACGCCGCCCACGGTTTCAATTCCGACTAAGCATGCTCCTTGTTACGGTCTTATTTGTCAGCCTGCTATTGTCGTTGTGCATCTGGAATATTGAGCAGTCGAAGCGACAGGAAGAAATTGGACGCATCCTGGAAGGTGCTGGCAGCGTCGTCGCTTACGAGGATGCCGAGCTTACGTTCCCTCAGAAGATCCGAGCGTTTCTCGGAGAACGCATCGCTAACCGAGTCGTGACTTCGGTGCTTGTCAACGAGCAGCTTGTCAACGCGGACGGGGAAGTAGTTGACTCCGGCTGGCGAAATTTCGGCGATGACGAGGCCGTCTACCTGGAAGAACTGCCGAACCTCCAGGTCCTATCCCTCAGCAATACGCGAATCAGCGACGCCGGGCTAACGCATCTTAAAGAACTGACCAGCATAGAAACCCTCTACCTCAACAACACAAAACTGAGTGATGCCGGGCTCGAGCACCTCAATGGCCTGACCGGCCTGAAGGTCCTCCATCTCAAAAACACCCAGGTCACTTCTGAAGGCGTCAAGAAATTACAAACCGCACAGCCTAACTGCAGCCACGTCGAGCACTGAATTTTGCCGGTGTGGCAAACGGCTAATGGTAGTAGCAGAAGGTCGGTTCATCGCCAGCCGGTTGTCATCAGCTTTTCATCCAGAGACAACAAGAACAACCAAATTCGGCACCAGAGTGTAGATCTTTGTGTGCACTATTGTTGCGACAGCGTTCGAACAACCACCAGCCTGCGAATACGGTAACAGTCAGACCTGTAGCCGGTGGCATCCACTGCCGCTGGAGCTTCATCGGGTAGGCAACGCTCGATATTATCAAAACCGAGAAAACACGCGCGAATTGACCTTCACGCCAGGAAGTTGTTCCTTCAATCGTTCGTAGTCGTTCACGTTCCAGTCATCTTCGAAAAGACTGAGTTCCTCAAGACGCTGAAATCTTTTCAGAAGTGGAATGACGTCTGGCTTGAGACCTGTCCCACTCAACGAAAGATGCGTCAAACCCTTTGGAAGCAGCAAGATCACAGAATTGTCGAGTTGGGCTTCATCTAAACGGAGGTGAGTCAGGCTACCAGGCAGGCTGACACCTTGTTTGAAAAACGAGGATTTGATTCCCGTGTTTTCCAAATCTAGATACTTCAGGTGCTTGAGTTCACCGATGGACGCCATTGAAGAATCGGCAAGCTGACTTTCCGTAAAGACGAGGCGCTCCAGAGCTTTCACACGTCCGAACACCTTCAATACCTCGTCGTCGGCGTGCCAAATACCGGTATATTCAATTCTTTTCAGGCGTGGCAATTTTAGAATCACCTCGATATCACGGCCGCTCACATCTGCGCCTCCCATCGCTAACTCTTCAAGTCGCCTGGCATGCCGAATCTGGGCAATGTCTTCACCTGATATCCATATCATTCGCTCCGGACCGTTTGTTTTGTCGGTCCCCCAAATCGCATTTGGCTGGAAATGAACGCGAGTCGCCTCTTTGAGCCATGTAACGGGGACTCTTTCGCCGGCATCGATCAGAAGGAATCCATTGTCGATGATAGGCTGATAGCCGGCCTGCTGTGCCCAGGCCGATCGAACCATGAATAGGAGAGCAACGCATATGACTAAGAATAAGAGGAATACATCAACACGAATTGATAGGCTTTCACAATAGAATGAACGTCGATACTGATGGATTGGGCTCATTGACTTCGTCCCGTCCGTTACCGCTTTAAAAGCTTCCGTCCTACTCACCAACTTAAGCGCCACATTGGAAGGGTCCTGTCCATTGAGAATCAGGCCGCAGGATCCTTCGCGTCCGAGCCCCCGTACGATCCAAGATTCCAAAGAGCGGAACCAAGGGATGAAGACTCGGTCACGCCAACAGAGGTCGAAGCGGAGCTACCCGAGATCCTATCCCAGACCAATCGTCATTCAAACATCTGAGATCAAGAAACGAAAAAACGCCCAAAGCAGTCACTCTCGGCGTTGCTCGTTAACTGGTTTGTCGAGGGAAAATCTGCTTCAAAGAAAGGCCCCCGGACTGAGCCCTCTTCGTGACTGTTCTCTGTTTGCAAATTCGCTCTATCCGACAGTGAAAAAAGGACTTAGCGTTTCCGAGTCGGTTTCGATCATCCCGCGAGCGAACCGAACACAGTATTGAACTCAACGGAAGCCAAGAGTCGGTTTGTCTATCTGTATCCAATTCGCACTGGCCAGACGCCGGTGACATCTGGAAGGTCGACCGCTCGCCAATACCATGCTGCCGAAACACCCCCAAGCTGGGCTAAGTTCCATCTTCGCCATCTCTGACCGATCTTTCTTGGAAGCCAATTCGCAAAACTTTTTGCATTTCGTCAGTTTTTTTCGTTATTAGACAGAAGTTTCGTCAATAGCTGAGCAGGAGAGAATCCTCTGCAAGCGAGATTAGGCGAATTTGAACTCTCTTCGCAGGACCAGATAACGGGCAAAAGATCCTATGCGTGGTAGCAGAACCGACATTATTACCTCTGAGGTTAGCGTGAGGAGTGAATCCCCAGGCGAACGCTCCTCACAGGAAGCCACCGATGAATGGTTTCGTGGGGAAATCGACTCCATTCAGCGTATTTTAATCAGTTTTGTCGCCTCGTTGGTTCGGGACCCCCACCTGGTAAACGATGTGGTACAGGAGACCAATTTGGTCATCTGGAAGAAGCGGGACTCGTTTACGCGGGGTACCAACTTTCGGTCCTGGTCACTTCGGATCGCTTATTTTCAATCTCTCGCAGCTCTCAAATCGGCACAGAGCAGCCGTTTGATGTTTAGCCAAGCCCTCGTCGATCGCTTTACCCATGACGCGGAGACTTCGACAAGCATTTTGACGCACGACACTTCCGATCGCCTTAGGGTTTGTTTAAGCCGGCTAACACCGCGTCAACGAGAAGTGATCGATCTTCGTTACCAGCAATCATGCTCAATCGCACGGATTACCGAGAAACTCGGTCGAACTCAGGCTGCGATTGCGATGCTGTTAAACCGCGCCAGAACTGCTCTTTTACAGTGCTTGAAGATGGGAGAACGAGAATGATTAGCAATCGCCTCCCCAATGATTTCGACCCTCATGAGCCTGAATTGCCAAATCAAGAATTTCAGCTGCTGGTTAGTAGTCTCCTCGATGAAAGTATTTCGGACCAAGACTTTGAACGCTTGCAAACCCAGCTTCAAGAGAGTGCCTCCGCACGAGACGCCTACCGGAATCTCGTCGAACTTCATCTGGCGCTTCACGAGACACTGTCAGAGCCTGTCGTCTCGATTGCCCCAGACAGACAAGCGTGGCCTCAGGTAGTCACTCAGCGCCAGGTTTTCGTCCCACTGCTGCTTGCCTCTTGTGCTCTGAGCATTGCGGTCGCATGTTTTTTCTTCTTCCCTATGAAAGAGAGACCAATTGCCTGGACCAGTTCAGAAGTCGACTCGGCTTTACAACTACATTCCGGCGACCGCGTCGTTGCCTCCGCCAACCACTCCAATGAGATCACGTTCCGCAATGGTGTCAAAGTCTCCTTATCTCAAGGGGCTGACCTGGAAATCCTTGGTGACAAGAAAGTTCGACTCCATAAGGGCCAGGTTTACGTCGATGTCGGAGAGCAAGGAAAAGGGTTTACCGTCCTAACCGATGCGGCAAATATCGTCGACCTGGGAACGGTATTTGGCGTGGGCGCCAATTCGCCTGACGAAACCGAAGTGCTGGTCTTTGATGGTGTCGTTGATGTTGCGACCAACAGCCGGAAAAATCTGGCACGCAAGGTTCTCGTTTCGGGCCAGGCGGAAAGATACGACAAGTCAGGCACCGGCGAACGCATTCCCACCGTTTGGAGTTCCTCTTTGTCGTCCGAATGGTCGACGGCTCCGGATGGCCGCAATTCTTCTGTGGCCTCCATTACCGACAATGTCCTCGGTAGCTCCAACGCCAAATTTTACATGGTCGTCAGTGGCGGATTTCGTGAAGATGCGTTGGTCTACGTCGATCGCAAGTACGAATGGAACGGCCTCGACAAGACGGGAATTCCCCAGGAACTGATTGGAGCGGACTATATCCGGACCTTCAACGACGACAAACATTGCAAAGACATCGACATCACGCTGACCCTATCTCGGGAAGCAGACGTCTACATCCTAGTAGATCAGCGCTACCTGATTCCCGATTGGCTATCCGAGAACTTTGTCGATACCGGCTGGAAACTCGGAATTGACCTCGGTCTATCGCATCGAGCAGGTGAGGTGAAAGCACCTCCCGTCGAATCGGATGTCGAACGCTTTCTCGGTAAAGGTCCAGGTAACTCGGTCGATGTACCGGTCAATGTTTGGCAGCTTAAACACAGCTCTGGCCAGCAGGTGCACTTAGGACCTAACGGCGAGAAGTCTCATCAGTTTGATAATGCGATCCAAGGTGCTGGTTCCATGTACGGCATCGTCATCCTACCGAAGGATCGCAAGTCGGACTAATTCCAGTCTTATTCTCATCTCCATTCCCTAATAAGGAATTCCTAGTGACCATGACAAATGTAAGACACCGTTACGGGTTTACCCTTGTGGAACTATTGGTGGTTATCGCCATTATCGGAGTCCTGATCGCACTACTCTTGCCGGCAGTCCAACAGGCCCGCGAGGCCGCACGGCGCATTCAATGCTCGAATACCTTGAAGCAGATCGGCATTGCCGTTCACAACTATCACGATGTTCATCTCGCCCTTCCACCAGGCCATGTGATTCAAGCAAACGACCCTGATTGGGGAGGTGCCACGGCCGACACCGACGTCGAGAGTTGGGGATGGGGCGCAATACTCCTTCCATATATCGAACAAGCCGCACTTTACGAACAGAGTGGACTCGGTCGTGGCACCCTGCTCGAGACCGTCATCGATCCGGTTGCGTTGACTCCTGTTGCGTCATACCGTTGCCCCTCTGACACGGCCCCGACAATTGGCGTAGGTCGCTTGTTTTCCGATTGGGCAATGTCTAACTACAAAGCCAGCTACGGACACCGCCATCGAGCAGTTCAAATTGCTCCCGTAGCCGCGGCTCAAACGGGATGCTTTCTACCGATTGGAAAACCGGGGTCTTACCAGGGATCGTTGCGTTTGCGTGATGTCACCGACGGTACGTCCAATACGATTGCCATTGGAGAGGTGGCCTGGAAACGCGGGGAACTATTTCACGAAGCAGCCGTCTGGGCTGGAGCGACACGTGGAAAAGGGGGAAACGTTTGCAAAGACGTTTATGCTGGTGGGCGCGCCGCGATCAACCACTCAAATAACGTTTCCAATGAGTTGTGCGAAAGCTTCAGCAGCATGCACCCGGGCGGAGCGCAATTCGTGTTCGCGGATGGATCGGTACATTTCCTGACAGAGAACATCGACTACGTAACGGATGGTTCCAGCAACGAAAGTGACGTCGACAGTTCGTATGAGCGACTATTGTCGCGCAATGACAACCAAGTCGTTGGCAACTACTAAGCGAGTGGGCTTTTCCTGACGGTCGATCGCGCTTCTCATTCTCCCCTTCTCTATCAACACCATTTCATCGGAACACCCCATGCCAACCCGAATAAACACATTTGGCCCCTACCGACTTTCGGTGCTTTTCGCGTGTGGCTTCGCATTGATTGCCGGTTGCCAGAAACATAGTGGTCCGGAACTTGCAACCGTTACCGGCACCGTAACTCTCGATGGCAAACCACTCAAAGACGCGACCTTACATTTTCAGCCAACGTCTGGGAGACCTTCGTATGGCAAGACTGATGACAACGGGAAATACAACATGGGCTACAGCCTGGAACGACAAGGGGTCGCACTAGGAAAGCACAAAGTCATCATCCGGACCGTGGTTGAAGACAAGTACGGCAAGATCCTTCGGAAGGAAATGCTTCCGAAAAACTATCACGATCAAACCGTTTTAAACGCAAAGGTCGAGGACAAGGCGAACGTCATTGATTTTGCCCTGGAATCTAAGTAGCCAACCGGCAACCGCGGTCGAAACACACCATTGCCAAACTTCTCACCCTCGCCGATATGAAAGAGGAATGCTGATGAAAGAGAATCGTCCCCAAATCAATCCAGGCCGTCGTGCATTTGTTCAATCCTCGGCAATCGGTGCCGTACTCGGCGCCAAGTCCATCTTGCTAGGTGGTGCTTGGGGTGCGGAACAAGCGACTTCCAGCAAAGTAATAACCCAACCAGACTTACGTAAAGGCGAAGTCCTGCGCACCCAAGGGGAACTCGCTGAGAAGCAGACCGTTCTCAGAGAGACCGAACGCACTATCCCCGTAGCTGGAAAAAGCGACGTTCTAGTATGTGGCGCTGGGCCAGCGGGAATTGGTGCCGCTTTAGCGGCCGCACGTGCCGGGGCAAGTGTGCAATTGATTGAGGTTGCAGGCTGCCTCGGAGGCGTTTGGACAGCTGGGCTGCTTACGAAAATCATCGGGGGCGGCAACAAATCGGGAATTATGGAGGAGATTCTCACAGCACTCTCCGAGCGGGGAAGCAACGTTGCCAAGTCAACCGCCGGAGAAGTCTACGATCCCGAGATCCTCAAGCTATTGTTGGAAGAACTATGCGTCGAAGCCGGAGTGCGCATTCAACTTCACACGCGTCTGGTGGGGACAGTTACTGACGGTCAGAAAAGAATCGTGGCCATCATTACCGAATCGAAATCAGGACGACAAGCGTGGGTTGCCGATCGCTACATCGATTGTAGCGGAGACGGCGACTTGGCTGCGCAAGCTGGATGTAACTTTGAAGTGGGATACGACCGCAACTGTGAATGCCAACCCATGTCAATGATGGCCCTGCTGACAGGGATTAACACCTCGGAAGTCAGCAAATACATCCGCGAAAACGGGGCCGATGCCAAAGCTCGATTCTACAAGCTCATGCAAGACTCTGGCATCAACCCTTCGTATCGAGCTCCTACCCTTCGACATCTTCACAGCGGAATCTATTCGCTCATGACCAATCATGAGTACGGAGTACCGGCGACCGATGCTGGGGCAATTACCGAAGCAACGATTCGATCAAGGAAAGAAGTCCATGAAATTGTTCAAGGACTACGAAAGCTGGGAAAGCCTTGGCAAGACCTGGCAGTCGTTGCAACCGCTGAACAAATTGGCGTTCGTGAAGGTCGGCGGATCCGAGGACGTTATTACATCACCGGGGACGATCTCGTTTCAGGACTTCGTCACGAATCTGCCGTTTGTCGAACGGATTTTGGTTTCGATGTGCACAATGTCTTTCCCGATGGCTCTAACCCAGCTGACGTGAAGCATTACCGGGCAGCCGGCGTGAAGTCGTACGATATTCCACTTCCCGCTCTGATGGCCGCAGATGTCGATGGCCTGATGATGGCAGGCCGCTGCATCAGCGGAGACTTTTTTGCCCACTCAAGCTACCGCGTCACCGGCAACGCCGTACCAATGGGAGAGGCCGCGGGATTGACAAGTGCCGCGTCACTTCAGAATGGAGTCATGCCCCATGAGCTAACATGGGCGGAAGTGCAATCGTACAGCCGGGAGAAAAAGTCATAGCCTGAGCTTTCGCCACGGTTAGCTCTATTCCGCGAACCCGATCCCAATCGGGCCGTTCCCAGTGCAGAACCCTGCTAGTGAGAGTTCTCTGTTGCAGAATTATTGCTTTCCGATACCGAGGAAAAGGTTTAGCGATTCGCCAACTAATTACGATCGTCAGCTACTGGACTTTTCTAAGTTAGGTTCGCACTGTTGAGCGCAGAGATATCATTTCTGGCAGCACCGCGAGAACGCCGGAGCCAAGGTCCGCCTCCTCGTCCGCCGAGCTCTGCGCAAGCACGGCTATCCGCCTGACTTGGAAGTGGAAGCAACGAAGCTGGTTCTGGAACAGGAGGAGGCGTTGTGTTTGGAGTGGGGGTCTCCTGCAAGGTGGAGCTAGATTGCAATGCTGTGGGTGATTTGGGCTTGGCTGTTTGTTGCGAAGTGAAACTTGCGCGACGCAAACGTCTTCTCCACAAGCATCGGCCTTATGGGATGCCCCAAAAATTGGAAGAGGTGCGTCCTTGCACCTGGTGCCGTCCTGGCTTCCTTCCGGACCTGGTCCTGGTACTGCCCCCAATACCAGGCTTCAGGCTTTGGCGATTCCTTCGCCGCTCTGCCTGGGCGATCCTTCGCCCGAGTGAATCAACAAAAAAAGCCGGCCGCATCTTCCATCGTTGGAAGTCGCGGCCGGCGTTGTGTGGTTACGGTGCCAGCTTGCGGCCGAAGCCGTTTAGTGTCGTGGTTCGGATCTGGTTTCAGATCGCGGTGGCCTTTGGTACGTGTGCCGGTGGCCGTTGGTTCTTTTTGGGGAATGGTTTGCGGTCGACTTGGACCTTGTCGCCTGGTTCGTCCAGGATGACCAGAGCGATCCTTCGCCCCGTGTCATTTACGATTCGCTTGCCCAAAACCACGACCGATTCTCGCAAGCCGAACTCGATTTTCATAGGCTACCCCTATCAATGACGCCCACCAGAATAGGCACGGCACTGTAGATGCGTCCAGGTGTTTTTAGAGAAATTTGCCCAGGATTTGGCACATTCTCTGAGAGATAGCAGCCCCAAAACTACGCCCCTTCGCTGTTTTGCCACCCGATCGGCCGGACACAGAAAGAAACAAAGTGCCGATTTTCGACCGTTCCCGTCTGGCTATAGCAGATGATCAATTGGAAGAACCTAGCCGAACCCCACTGCAGTAGGCCGTTACTACCTGAAAGCTGCGGGACATCGTTCCCCAGAGCAATGCCACAATTCGCATTGCATAGGCCGGATGCTGCTCGGCTCGTTAATGTCCAAGCCCACTTGATAATGATATAAACAAGACTTCCACTTGCCAGTACCGGGCTAAATTGGCTAACCAGTCTCACATTGTATACTCCAGCCGAATCAATCCTGGAGTATTAATTGCTGGTTTTCAAACAGTTTCCCCTCAAGACCCTCAGCGATGTCATGGTAATTGCAAACATTCCCCATGATCCTGCTTGAAACAATAGCTCTAACCCATATATGTTTACCCATCGTTCCATACTAGAAATTTTATGTATTGCTTGACCAATATCCCCATTCGAATCTAAGCAGATAAAGCCGACTAGCATGCATGCAGCGCACACGGCACTGATCGCAGCCGAAGCAATCAGGCTACGGCTTAACGAAGCATCAAAATAAAGGACCACGGATGCACAAGATGCCTGAATCGATGCTGCTGCAACCAGAAAGCTTTCCTCGCGGTACATCCATTGCCCGTTCAGTTGCCGAATGTCTTCGGTAATTGGATCACGCAAATAAAGGGAGTATGCAAGCAATACGGAAACGCCACTTACGGTTAGCATTACACCCCTCAAGGACCACCTGGGCGTGAAGTCGCTGTGGCCAATCAGCGTATGCAATCCGCCATAAATTACCATGCACGCACAAAACGTTATAGCACCCAAAGAGCACACCACCAAATTCAGGTTGCCAATCGGGGCTAACGAATTGCCGATTGCAAGCAAGGCTAATGCATTTGAGAAAACCAAATAAAGGATCTTAACCCCAAAAGCAAGCTTGCTAACCACGCACCATGACAAGAGCGCCAAGTAAATAAAGATGATTATAAGTGGTGAAATTTGTGGCAAGTGTACCACAGAGACGAGCAGAAGCACTAGCAAAGTAATCAGCCATACTAAGGCAGATGCCGTCTGCAGGAAGGTGAATTTAGATCTGACGTCAGAACCTGCGTCAGAATGCAACCGTAAGGAATCCGCCTTGCAGTCTGACTCACTCGTTTGGCTGGAAGTTGTCTTAAGCATTCAAGCAATCCTTCGAGTACGTGGCCTGCACCTTCAGTTGCTAGGGGACTACCGTGAAAGACACTGAAAACTTCTTTGAGTACAACACCAAATCGGCTGGGTGGCACTGCTAATCCAGTCATTTGTCAAGCTTCAGGGTGTGCCACTGCTGCCCTCAGCAGTGGCACACCCTGCCAATCGGCCCATCAACTGTTTTCCCTCTGAACACCGAAACCGTTCAACCAACTTGGGTCCGGCAATGTCAGCCTTGGCCACTCAGGCCTTGTGGTTCTCTCTTTGTAGAACCTGACGCTGGACAATTTCCTATCGGCTGATCGTCAGCAACGGAAGCCGTTGATAGGCGGAAAGGGGGCAACTCATGCAGGTGACCTGAGCCTTCGTAGTGCCTGACCTGTTTCCGATGGGCGGATGAACGTTTCATGCGTTCATCGTAACGAGTCGGAAGAGGGAAGAGAATGTTCTGCTGGTGAATTGAGTCGATTGGCACTTCACACTGCCGACGGCAGCCGTGGCTCACGCAAGAGTGTACGGCTCAGCAGTGCCACCCCGCCGACCGAACCGTGAATTTACTTTTGACACAGGACTGGACATTTTTCCCGTGGCCTTCAGTTGCAATAACTCCGGCTACCCTATACCAGAGACCGAGTCCACAATCTGACCGTTGCATATCTGAAACATTCGATCGCTACTTCTCGAAATGTCTTGCACAACAAACAATCTTTCTGGATAGCGCATGGACCAATCACAGGCATTTTGAAGTGTGCTACTTAGAGTGACATCTGAACGATTATACTCCTGTTCGCCTTGAGTAATCCTCCAATCACCCAACGGTTCCGGTGGGCCGACAAAGTAATCCACCTGCTGCACGTTATTTGATAAAAATCGCACCAACTGCTCGGCTTCCTCCAATGATGCCGCCAGATAGACCGGGGTATCCCAGCCCCTTCCAGTAGGGAGGAAGACGACATGCTCGGGGTCGATTGTTCTACTTGCAACATACTTGGGACATCGAACTTGAATCGAATTTGGAAGGCTCAGCAACTCCGTGAGAACCGTCCAGTCGCCAGACTGATCTTGACGACTTAGGTACGGCGTAGAGATTAACGCAGATGGCTCTGAGTTATAAGCTGTTTCATCACATTCTAAGGAAAAAACACGATCTTCAATGAGGCCGTACCAACGAAATACCGGAGACGGTAGTTCGTCCGACACGGCTAATAAATGGGGTTCCACAGGTATTTCATCGCGTAGTGTTCTAACGTCTGTCCCCAATACAATTTCCTGTATTACCTGACCCTCTGACATACCATGTGTGATTTCCGCTGCTTGGTCACAAGTAATCCACTTCATCGCAGTCATTTAAGAATTCCTTACTTTGCATTGCCTGGAATACATCGTGGTGCATGAGATGATCTATATTCTGGAACCGACGCACAACGAGCGATTTCCGAAGCCTGATGACCCAACACATGCCCGATTGGAAGCATCGCCGGCAGGTTCTGAACCGGTTGCCAGTTCGGCATGAGGATTGGGGCTATTAAGCCCAAACGACCGCGGCCTAGAAGCGTGCGAAAGATCTCGACGGTCAATGTTGAGAAATGGCCGCGTAAAGATCAGACTGTTAACCCAAGACGTCTACGAATGAGAGAGCGAGAGAGTCTCTCCGCCGAGAGGGGCAAATTGCCTTTACTTGACGCCAACGGGCGATCGGCAGAGAACTCCACAAGAGAGTCTACCAAGACGCAAGCTCTTCCCAGATAACCCCAAACGAAAAAACGCCCAGAGCTCTCACTCTCGGCGTTTGTCGTTAACTGGTTTGTCGGCGGAAAATCCGCTTCAAAGAAAGGCTCCCTGTGCAGAACACTCTTCGTGAATGTTCTCTGTTTGGGATTTCGCGTTATCTAATTTCGAGGAAAGGACTTAGCAATTCCGAGTCCTGTTCGGTCTACCCCTGAGCGAACCGAACTCTTTTCTGAATTGCGGAGGGTTTGGCTCGGCCCCCGAACCGAACATGTCGCAACTGAGAATATATGCCACAGCTGGACTAGCTATTACGACCGGCCATCGAATCTCGTTCAAATGGTCGAGACGAAGATATTGAAAAGTCCCGAGCGTACTACCGGGTGCAAAAAAGAATACTTCTCCAATGTCATCAACGACTTCCGCATCATAGCACGATGAAGAATCTGTGCCACAATTTGCTGCTCTTAATCGCCGGTTCGACCCAAAAACAGCTGGCTGCCCAGATCCAATACCTCAAAGCCGAGAACGAAGTGCTCCGGGCCAGGCTGCCCAAGCGAATCTTGACAACCGTGCAAGAAAGAACGCGTCTTGCCAAGCTCGGGGCAAAGCTGGGAAACGCCATCCATGAGATCGTGACGATCGTCAAACCAGCAACCTTCTTGCTCTGGCTTCGTGATGCCGAAAAGCCAACCAATGCTCAGGCAGTTCGAAAAGGACGCCCGCGAACGAAAGAACCGATTCGCGATCTCATCATCCGAATGGCAAAGGAAAACGACTGGGGCTACACCCGGATCCTGGGAGAACTCAAGAAGCTCAAGATTACTCCTCCGTCGCGGAACACGATTAAGAACATCCTCAAGGAGAACGGGCTCGAGCCAGGGCCGAAACGAGGTGAAGGAACTTGGGACGACATCTTGAAGAGACATGCGGCGACGCTGTGGCAATGCGATTTTTACGCCAAGCGCGTTCTCACCCTGAAAGGCTGGCGGGACCTGTATTTATTGATCTTCCTGCATGTCGAGTCTCGCCAGGTATACATATGCCCGTCGACGTTTCACCCCAATGAAGAATGGGTTACAGCGCAGGCCCAGGCGTTTCTCAAGCACACTAAAGAAGAAGGCGTGGAAGTTCAGACGCTCATGCGGGATCGCGATACAAAGTTCCAGGCGTCGTTCGATGCGACCTTTGAAGCTGCCGGTAGCGAGGTGAAGGTGGGTGCCTATCGTGCTCCGAACACCAATGCTTACGTGGAGCGTTTCATCCAAACGTTGCAGCAGGAATGCCTGGATCACTTCATCGTGTTCGGTGAGCAGCACATGGATTATCTAGTGCAGGAATTCGTCGACTTCTATCACGAGGAAAGACCGCATCAGGGAAAAGAGAACGGCCTGCTGAGTTCAGGCGAGAAGCCGATGCCGGAGGTTGCCTCGATTGGTTCTATCAATTGTCGCGAACGGCTTGGCGGCAAGCTGAGGCACTACTATCGCGATGCTGCCTGAATGCACATGACGGTTCGTCCTGGGAGTTTACGGGCTCTGGGGGACACTTCTATTGCTCATGCAAGTCCCTTATTACGAATCAGCCTAAGCGTCTATATCCAGGACGGCCCCTTGTCTGGCATGAGAAACCGATCCAGGCTGGAACAGAGTAGGCTTCGGCGACATAAAGTCGTGCTTGTTGTAGTCCCGAAACAACGATGTGTTCATCATGTTTTCCGGCCAGCCGGGCGACTGATTGGGGGAAACGTGATCTTCCGTACAACTTAATCGATCCACGTAAAACGCAATTGCCATCTCGCCACCAATAGACCGAGTGCAGAGAAATCTCCTGCCAAAGGAGTTGATGTGGTGACGACAATTTCAAGGTGGGTGCCTAACAGCATAGTCGAAACTTGTGCCGGCGTTCTGAATTGCAGCTTGCAGGTATATGTTCGGAGAGCTGAGAAATATCATCATGCTTCCACGCGATCATCCATTCCATAGCGAGGAAGCATAACGACGACGCTGGAGCCATGCTTATCACCACGGGACACGGTAACCGTTCCGCAGCATTGCTCAACCATATACTTAACGACTGCCAATCCTCCGCCAAGGCTAGCTGATCTTGTCTTAGCGGCTTGATTAGTCGATCTGCTATTCCCGTCGAGCATCGTATCGGTAAACCCCTGGCCATTGTCCGTGAAACGCAACTCGTAATCGTCAGTCCTCGTGATCAATTCTATACCAAGACGGACCTCCCCATTCTCCTCGTTTCGATGTCGCAGGGAGTGGGCAACAAGGTTATCGATCACTTGGCGAAATCGTGCCGGAAACCACTCGATAAATTCGCGATCTAGTTCAAGACGTAGTACCGCTTTGGGCACTCCGCTAAGCCGTCTTTGCCAGCGAAATATCTGATCCACGAGTGG
Organism: Bremerella cremea; assembly: GCF_039541315.1. Taxonomy (GTDB): domain Bacteria; phylum Planctomycetota; class Planctomycetia; order Pirellulales; family Pirellulaceae; genus Bremerella; species Bremerella cremea. Next base: position 1,333,390 of record NZ_BAABFZ010000005.1, read on the forward strand.
GCGAACCGGAATGACAACGACTTGATCAAATGCCGGATGATAGCCGGGTGGCTCGGTTATATCGTAAAGAAGTTCACTAAGCCGGGAACAACCGTCCGCGATCAATTCTAACCGGCGGGCGAGACTGAGCTTCCGATCTTCATTGTGACATTGCACGAGTGTTCGCTCAATGTAGTCTCGTGCCGCATGCTGTAGAAACTGGTCACGTCTTCGCAGGCGATCGATTTCTAATTCAAGCTCTGCGACATAGCCGAGCAAAAAGTGGAGTTGCTTCCCGTCTTCGAGATCTGTGGTGAGCATTGCAAAATGCGCTCCTTCCGTGGGAGATTAGGATGAAGTTTATTCAGGCATGGCCACGCCCATACGCCTGCGTGCTGGGGGTGCAGGGCAACTATGAACGTAGTCCAATAGACGCGAAAGTTGCGTGGTGGCGACGGCCATACATGAGTCGGCACCGCCGTAGTACATTCGGATCGTGCCGGTCGGGGGATCGAGAACCCAGCCGCACGGAAAGACGACTCCATTCACGTCGCCATGGCGTTCGTAAGGCATTTCGGGAGCGAATATCCAATCATCACTTCTTCGCAAGACTTGCCACGGTTTTTCCAGGTCGAGTAATGCAATCCCAAGTCGATACAAGCAACCGCCAGGTGTATGTCGGACACCGTGATACAGCAACAACCAACCCTCCGGCGTTTCTAGAGGAGGTGGGCTTAGTCCAATTTTATTGGCGTCCCACCACGCACCACGACGAGCATGAAGCAGTACGTGATGATCTCCCCAATGGGCCAAGTCCGGGGAAAACGATAGCCAAATGTGGGCACCTGAGCTACCCGCAGAAACAGGTCGATGGATCATTGCATAACGCCCACCGAATTTTCTTGGGAACACGGCTGCGTCTTTGTCTTCCGGCGGCATCACCGGCCCCATCCGGTCAAAAGTCGTAAAGTCCTTGGTTCGCGCGAGTGAGACCATCGGACCACTCGACGAATAGGCCGTGTAGGCAATGATCCATTCCTTATATTCTTCCATCCAAGTAAGTCGAGGATCTTCAATTCCCCAAGCCTCTTCCGGAAATTCCTTAGTCGCAGGAGCAAAGCTTGGCTGAGGATCGATCTGCCAATTTGTAAACCCGTCTTGGCTTCGAGCCACGGTTAGGTGCGAGTGGCCCCGGCGATCCTCAACGCGGACCAGCAGCAGTGTGTCGTTGCCGACCATACAGGCGCCCGCATTGAAAACGGAATGGGCTGGGTACGGCCAGTCCTTCGCCGTAAGAATCGGATTGTTGGGAGACCTCTGAAAAAGCTCTTCATAGGTATTCGATCTGGGAGATGATTCAGTCATGTTTTCCTGTAGGTGTTGACGTATGCTCATTGGCTTTCACACAACAGTCGTTTAGCGGTTGGTTGAATTTGACACTTCTCTCGTGTGATTGATGCTCGCAACGCCGTCTACGTGGAGTTCCGTCCACAGAAAGGCAAGGGTAGATTCAGCTCCTTGATTGCGATTCGGTCCAGTTGGATGCAGCCCATCGAAACAGCCACCGCTATGGATATCCGCGAGCGGAGTCTTCAAGCTATTCTGTCCGTGAAACCAATCGCGGGCGCGATGAAATACGGCCTGATATCTTTCGTCCTCAAGTACCGTCATTGCCGCCAAGGCAGCCGAGGCCATGGTCGAGGCTTCGACTGGTTGCTGATCGTAAAGAGACTTCTCTTCGCCATGCGAATACCAATCGCGATTGCCAATCGGATGAAACACCAAGTTTGATGTTGTGGCGAAATCGAGAAACGAGAAAGAAGTCTCCGCCACGCTCAGGTATTCTTCCTCCGGCCAACGCTGGGCAGCATCGAACAAAGCATGTGGCAGGACAGCATTCGCGTATGTCATGCGTGACTCGAACCAAGGCCAGCCTGGTCGTTGAGAGCGGTGAAAGCACTCTACCAGACGCTCCGCTGCCAACTTGGCGATGCCTTCTAGCGGCTCGATTCCTGGAACGTCGGACCGCCTAAGATGAGCCCAGGCCTGTATCACGTAGGCTTGAGCGCGCAAGCTTCTTAACGATTCAAGGGTCGGCAATGCGTTTTCGAGAAGTTCGCTCGCAAGTGCTCTGAATCCTTCAGGCAAGTTACTGCCAACTACTTCAGCCAGCGCCAAAACGGCTTGCCCTTGGCAATCTCCTGTCCCGGTAGCATCTAACCAGTCTCGTTGATAACTGAGGAAATTATGAAATCCGCGAACAGGGCAGCGAGCGTGCTCGATAAAGCTCAAATAACATGCAACTCGCGACAAGATGCGATCGTTTGGTTGAGTATTCCATAGCCGCGCACAAAGACGCAGAGCCCGCGCATTGTCGTCCGTGGTATAGCCACTTTCTCGACGAGGCAAACTGTAAATTCCGTGCTGAATCAAGCCCGTAGAATCGGTCATTCGATCCAGATGTTCTAAGGGCAAAGAACCGAATGATTTCATGGTAACTTCCTTGGTATGAGAAGAGGATGCTTGGCGTTGACGCCATTTGACAAGCCAACCCTTGGGGAGTCCAGCGACTCTGAGGACACTGGACGAACGACTTCTGTGAAGAGTTCTAAGTAGGCTCTTCCAACGTTCGGCCAAAACATGTCCAGGGTGTATTCATATGCCTTTAACCGCATTTCCTCCATAAGCTGCGGACTCGCCAAAAGTCGAACAACCGACTCCGCCATTGCCTGACTATCGCCAAAGGGGACAAGCATTCCCCGTCCATCGGCAAGTACTTCTTCGGCATAGAGGTAGGGAGTGCTAACGATTGCGCCCACCGTAGCCATGGCATACGCCATCGTGCCACTGGCGATCTGGTCACGTCCAGGATAGGGCGTGACAAACACATCGCATGCTTGCAGACGAGAAATAACATCCGGCAGACTTAGATACTGGTTTACGAACTGAACGTTCTCAGCAACACCGAGTGACTTCGCCAATAACGCCAAACTATCTCGGTAAGCTTCCCCTTCCTGGAGTTTGACGAGGGGATGAGTAGCCCCAACCACGAGATACAAAGCGTTTGGGAAATGTGCAACAATTCGTGGCATTGCGCGAATCATTTGCTCCAGGCCTTTCCCTCGATTGATAAGGCCAAAGGTGCAAATGACACTGCGTCCGTCAAAGCCAAGTGCCTCCTTACGATTTGATTTGCGAGTAAAGGGCACCTCCGGTACCCCATGGGGAATCACGCGAATCATTTTGCGATCAACACGGTAGACGTCCGCTAAGAGTTGAGCCGCGATATGGGTCATCACGACCACATGCTTGCTGTGGATCGCGATCTCACGTATGAGGCGTTTAGGTAGCGATGGCGGATCGGCCAACAACGTATGAAAGGTCGTGACAATCGGCTTGTCGCAGTTTCGAACGAACTCCATAAGTCGTGCCCCCCAGTCACCTGGATAGAGTCCAAACTCGTGCTGGAGGCTGACGATATTGCACGGTCCCTGATTAGCGACTTGGGCCGCCAAGCGGTATGAGCCGACGTTGCCGTTATCGATGACATGGACCACCCGCAAGTCATCATCAGGTACGCGTCTAGTTTTTTGAATGGCCATCACCGAAGAGATCGCATCATCTGCCGCAACGTCGACCGCATCCGCAGAGTCTTTCGTGAATGTCGCCAGGCCACATTCTTCCGGCGGATAGGTCGCAACAAAGAGAGGGTGCACGGAGTCCATGATCTTCCTTCAATGATTGAAAGGGTGTATAGCAATGAAACACAGTTCCCCGTAGCAGCGAGAGAACAGGCGTGACAGTTTACCGAGTCGATACGTACGATCCGGGTTGATCTTCAAACCTTTGCTGGGACCCTTCGGTAAGCATGTAGTACGTCTTACCGTTGTATTGTTTGTTCCCCATTGCAAATGCTTTCGGAAAGCTAATATTCAAGACTGGGTCGTGAACAATGGTTTCGCTCTGATAGTATTCTGAGAAGTAAATCTCAAAATATGCGCGAACAAAAACAAGGATCTTGTCATCAATCCACGCCGTGGCATCACCTGCCGAAAATGCGTCAGCAGGGATCGAAAGCCGATCATTCGCTTTGAACTTGAGGAAGACGGGAACGATTTCGAGCTTGAAGTCCAGGACGGCTTTGTCGTAGTCAAAATCACCGTCGACATGAAATTCTAAGACCACTTTCGCCAGGCAGCGGTCGGAGCGAGGAACGACGATTGTTGTGGTCTTTCCAAACCCACGCGGTCCGAGTCCGACGTGACTCGTCTGCTTGTCACTTATGATCAGATCCTGGAATGCGTCCATGGTTAACAAGCCACTAATGCGTTCTTGAAGGATCTGCTTGACTTGCCCGGCTACGACACTAAGGTGTCGACATTTGCGGTCTTGTGTTGCGTACGTCTGATCCGCGACTTCCCTTAGCGCTTGGACACGTGCATTTGCTTCATTTACCTCACTAAGAATTCGGGCCTTAAGATCGCTGACGGGAGTGATAGCGGGCTCAATTCTCCGACATGCTTCGGAGTCGCTCTTCAGAGCTGAGGATACATCTGCCATCGACTATTTCCTTCTGAAAGTGATAACGGTGAATTGATCGAGTAAACGCTTTAGTGCGATCTGCGTTCATTGGAATGCTGAACGCGATTCGAGCAGTTCGCCTTGTTGTGACAGCACTTGGGCTTGCGTTGTCTATTCACCAAATCAAATTCCAGCATTAATAATGTTTCCAAATTGTCGCGATCGATCGGGGCCAGAAGGACCACGTCGATATCCGCATCGGCACAGCGGCGACGGCGCCGTTCATTCATCCACGCCGCGACTGCGATCATGAGGCAACTCTTGCCTTGCAACACCAGCCGTAGTTCTCTCGCGATCGCGCAGGCATCCACGTTAGGGATTTCTAAATTCAGCAGTACGACCTGGGGCCACTGGCAGTGCATGATTCGCTTAGCCATGATTGTTTCAGCGGCGCAGTAGGTGGCAAAATGATGCTGTTTTCTCAGAGGCTCTAGTGCCGCGCGTAAGGTTTCCTTCTGATCGATCGAGAGAACCTTAAAGGGGCTGTGTTTTTGGCCCATACTACGCCGTCGTGTCATTCGATCTCATTCTCCAATTCCGTTTGAGGGGATCATTCGCTTACTTAATCGAGTCGTGGATTTTGAAGTGGGGCAATTCCTCGTTGCTTGCTCGCTCCTATGGTCGACTCCGAAATGCCGATCGCATTCGTGAGTATCGCTAGATGCTGTTCTTCCTGAAGAAGGATATCGATAAGATGGTCTGCCAAAGCTTCTTCACCTAGCTCCTCACACTGCGAAACTCGTTCGCGATATCGCTGGACTGACTCGGTCTTTGCTTTCTGGCGATGGCGAAGCATTTCCTCTCGGTTGGTTGTAGAGGAGTGGGCCGAGACCTTAACGGTTGGAGCGATCCCCCAAAAATCAATCTGACTTGCCAGCTCGATTGCATGCTTCAGGTCTTCGGCGGCCTGATAAGCAAGTTCTGTTCCTACGTCTCGATAAGGAATAGCATGAAAGACTTTCGAGAACGCAACACCGGCAATGATTGCTGAGTACTCGCGCGAGAGGTCTTCGTTGAGTAGGGTCGCGAGCTCAAAACGCGTTAGCATGAGAGGGAGGGGCACATCTGTCATCGCAGTAAACATCCAACGGTCATCCTTGCCCTACGCGGCAAAATGCTTAACGGAATTAAATTCGCCCCATTAGTAAGAGGACCAGAACAATCACCATTACGAGCCCCAGGCCACCGCTGGGCCAAGCTCCCCAATTACGGCTGTACCCCCATGTCGGCAAGGCGCCAAGCAGTAGTGCAACGAGGACCACTAACAAAATTATTCCAAGAAGAGACATGAATCATCTTCCTTACAAATAGAGGACAAATATCGGTGTTTTCGTGCGTGTTATCTCAACCAAAGGTGACTTCTCATGCCACCTTTCTGTTTGCATAACGAGGAACGTGCCTAATTCTGCGCAACGCTCATCGTGACTTCCTTTTCAAAGTCTGCACCGCTGCTTTCGGTGTGACCTTTTATGTGGAAAGTGAAGTCTCCTAAGGCGGCATCTTTTTGCGCTTGCAATACCAAGGAGACGTCTTTCTCACCGTGCCTGATTACAGGCGACGAAGTTTCCAAAGTAACTCCCTTGGGTAGGTCCGACACTTCGATCGATACTTCTTCACGGAAGTTGGTTCCTCGGTCGATACCGATGAGAATGCTTTGCTTTTCGCCTTGAGTGAGCGAAATCGATTCGTAGGGAACACTCAATCGGAAGGTATTCTCAGTCGTCCCAAGGACGGGCTTTTTTGTCGTCGTCGCTGGTGGATTGGTTGGTTTACTGGCCGTTGTGGTCGCTTTCGTCGGAGGAGTCGTGCTGGAGTCGCTGCTACAGCCAAAAGCTGCCAAAAGGCTCGATACACAGACGCCGATTGCAAATTTCTTCATAATTCATACTTCTTTCTAAAAAAGTCGATTCACTCGTCGGCCACACACTATGACAGTGAGCGAATCCGTTTAACGCTCGAAGTTCTTTTGAATTCCGCGCACGCAATCCAAAACTAAGACGGATCGACTTGCCACGAATCCGGGGCTTCCGTTGGTCGCCCCAATTGGATTGGTAACGCAGGGTTCAGTAAAACTATTTTTGAGACTCGGGTGGCTTGTTATGTCCTTCACTATCGAAGCGTTCTTCCGCTGTACGATCCAATTCAGCTTCGGAAGGTATATGTGGAGCAAGGAGAAACACTTGGACCATGGAGCCGGTTGTGAATGCATGCACCACAGTGCCGGAGGTCGTCTCAATGTCAGCGGAGGCCTCCTGAACATCCCGTCCGGTAATCCGCCTGATTTCTTTTCGCATTTCTTCTGTCGAGCCTTCAAACAGCTGGCGGTGAAACTGTTGAACTTGTGCCGCTCCCTCGGGAGTTTGGGCGACCGCCCTCTCTGCAGGAGAAAGCGCTTCGTGCAGAGTAACGACAAGCGTGTCTTCACTGATAACGACGCTCACGGCTTTGGGGATATGTCCCGTCCTCTGTTGGTGAAGCATGCTTGCCACTTCGGCGAGTTGCTCCGCGATGTTCGTATCAGACTGGTTCATAGAATCCCTGTTTCCATCTGCTGCTGTCGGGTTCTTATTGACGACTGCGCTGCCAATCCAATTAGGGCGACCTAAGGAAGCATTGGATTCCGGCAAATCAGATCAGAGCAATGTTGGATTGCATGTACGGACATCAATAAGCCGGTAATCGCATAAAAAAACCGATATGGGAAAACGTGTAGAACGCCTCACCATATCGGCTTACTCTTCAACAGACCTCCCGACGTAGTCGAGGTGTCTCTTACTTAGTCATCCGAAGACGTGAAATATTTACTGGCTACAAGCGGTATTTGAACTAGAGACTATTCTCTAGAATCTGTTGTGCGAGTAACGTTTTGAGGGTCTGAATGTTGCGTTGTTCCTGCGCCTTTACCTTGATCCAAAATTCTTCAACTTCTGAAAGCCCGTTCGCGTTGACGATGTACTGGTCGTATCGCCACAATGCGTCCAACCGCCGACTCAGTTCGTGAATTATGTCGTGGTCGTGGTTCGTGCAGCCCTTCGTTTCGCCAATGTGGGCAAAAGCACGCTCATTATTCACGGGCATGGCAATGATCACTTTCCACTTAAAACGAAGAAGGCTTGGCCTGCTTCATAGTTCCCAATGCGCACGAAAAAACCGATATGAAAAATTGCCTGAGGCGTTTTCCATATCGGTTTACTTTTTAACGAGCCTCTCGGTAAAACCAAGCTGCCCTCTATCTAGTCTGCCGAATTGATTGGTGTCTGTATTTCTTTGAGTAACTGATCCTACCGCTAGCCGATCGAACTGAATAGGGACAAAGGGACATATTTCTTTGAATTAAGATGGGCTTGCTTATCAACGGGAATCTGCGGCACAAATAATCAAGGTCGCTCTACCGGAGATTTCGGTTAGAATTCGACCGACGAAGCCAACGCCTTGGCGTTTTTAAGTAAAGCTCAAGTAGTACCTTGGGGCTGGTGCAAAGCGTGTTGGCTATTGGAAAGTGTGATCATGAAGACGCAGGGTGAAATCGAAGCAGCCGTTTGCGATGGAATGTCCCGTTTCGAGCAAGAGTACATGGGGCGAGGTCCGAAGGAGATTCGAGCTCACCTCCTGGGCGATCTGTTGGTCGTGCGTCTCCAGGGCGTCTTAACAGCCGCCGAGCAGCACCTGGTGAAGACCTTGCCTCCGGACAAAGGCAGGGACCTACTGAAGCAAGTCCGAACACAATTAATAGAAACGGCCCGCCCTACCTTGGAAGCGCTCATCGCCGGAATTACTGGCGTAAAGCCTCTCAGTCTCCACCACGACATCAGCACGGTGGCAGGCGAAGAATTGGTCATCTTTAGCCTGAGCGAAGCACCTTTATACCGAGATGCCAAAAAGAAATAGAAGAAACCCCTCGCAGGCTTTTCGTAGGACTCGGCTCTAGATGATGCGACTTCTATTTTGACAAACGCAGTCGTATATCTGTCCCCAAGTCCGTCTTTTAGATGATACCGTTTCGAGTCTCAGGTCAATGTTAGAACCTGGGTAGGGTCATCTTGGTGAGCACACGGTTCAATCGGGCGATAACAATCGGTCTCCCCCGTCAACGATAATTGATAGTCGGCCGTCACACGAGATGCCCCACTCTCTTGTGCTTCCAGTACTGCTCGAAAGCCCGCCGCAGTTTTGCAAGACTCCTCAGGTCCGGTCGCATCCAACTCATTACAAAGATACCCTTTGACTAAGGTATTAGGCTTTAGTGCCAGCTGGCTGCCTTTGCAGAACTGTTCATAGGCATCTCTGTTCGAGAAGCCATAAATCACCGTCGATTTGACTCCGGCTTCCGGCTTTGTCATTCGAAGACCGATACGAGTACTGCCGGCGAACAATACGTATTGTGGTGTGTCAAACGCCGTGTCTACGGGAAGCACCGGCGTATCGGAGCGTATCCCATAATTCCCGCGACTTCTGGGCATGCAGTTCATCCATCAGCACTGCGTGGGCATTGAGACCTTCCTTGGTCGGCACCTCGGCGGATAGGGCGCGATAGATAGAACGACTCCGATGGTCCACGATCCGTTTGGTAGAGCGTACGACTTTTAGCCGTGAGGCCAGGTGTGGTGAGTAGTCGACCATATTGGCCGCTTCGTTGAAGACGATCGATGCCTGATCGCGGTCGGACGCGGCACTGTAGATTTCAGCACCCGGCTCCCCGTCGCACGTCAGCAGGTACAAACTCAGTCCCGCAAACAGTGTGCTCTTCCCATTCTTCTTCGGCACCTCGATATAGCCACGTCGAAAGCGACGAGTCCCGTCAGCCCGCTTCCAACCGAACAGAGGAGCCACCACGTCCGTCCATTGCCACTCCAATAGCTCAAACGGCTTCCCGGCCCACTGGCCTTTGGAATGCTTCAGGAACCGCAGGAAGAACTCTCGCACGCGCTGAGCCGCTTCTTCATCGAACCAACAGCCATTCTCTACGGCACGTTCATCGTTGGAGCTTTTCACCCACTGCTGTATCGTATCCACTACCCTGCCCCCACAAATGCGTTGAACTCATCCTCAGCAGACTTCTTAGTTTCCACGCGGATACGACTGCGGCTGGATGGCGTCAGTCCGAACTCCACCAGGAACTTTCGCATCGACTCCATGGCCTGGTCAGCAACCGTCAGATAGGGCGACTTCATGGGAAACCCTTTCTCGGGCGACTTCACAATGGTGCCGAACTTCTTGACCTGTTCTTCGGCGTGAACCCAGCGGCTGTAGACTGTGCAATATGCAGCTAGCGCGGCCCGGTCCGCTGTACTGAGAATTCCCATGTCGGTGAGAATCTCGGAGATGCGAAACCACTCATCCTGAGCCACTTCGTCCAGGAAATCAGGACACGATGGTACATCCCCAGGTGCATTCGGCTCTGCTTTATTCAGCGAACGCTTGCCCGGATTTCCTTCGCGGATCTTCAGGACTGTCGGCTTCGGTTTACGACCTCTCATTCTTCACCCCCTGGGGTACAATATCGCGGGCGGATATGCGCATGGGGGCACGCGGTCCAGTGCCGCACCTCGGGACTTTAAGACCGCCCCCCGCCCCTCTCGGTGGCTCCTGGAGCCTTCTGGCGGCATCTCTGCGGGTTTGCTGAATGACACTCACATTTGCCTCCGTACTCGACCCGAAAAGCTGATTACCATGTTCGGTTTTGGCTCGATGATGCATACGACAGAGCACCTGCGTGTTGCCTAGCTCAAGTCGCCAGTCGATCCGTCCGTGAAGTGGAATGATGTGGTCGACGTCCTTAGCTGAAGTGCTTAGCCCACGCTTCAAACATTCTTGGCAAAGGTAATGATCGAGTTGGCGCCGACGCTTGGCGATCCGTTCCCAGTCCGCGTCGTAGCCTTGCGACGAAGACGAACCACGCCGCACCTCGTAGATATCGCGACCAACACGTCGTATGGTATCGCTTCGACGTTTCAGACGCTTAGGCATGGCACACCCTCCACGTGAAAAGAATCTCTCGAATTGCTGCTGGTTGCGCTTGATGTGTTTCCAAATGCATGGCTCATGTGTATCAACGCGACACGGTTCGCGACCAACCAATCAACATTCGGAGATGACCCATGACTACGAAGAAGACCACTCGCACGACCGCTGCTACGAAGACGGTCAGCACCAAGGGTACCACCAAGGGACGACCGGCGAAGTCCACGAAGCCAGCCGAAGCAAAACCCGCTAAACAACCCGCCATGAAACGCCTGTCGGCCCTCGACGCCGCGGCCAAGGTATTGTCTGAATCGAAGGAACCACTCAACGCCAAGCAGATGATCGAGGCGATGGCCGAGAAGAAGTATTGGTCGAGCCCAGGCGGTAAGACGCCGCACGCCACGCTCTATTCGGCGATCCTGCGGGAGATCAACACGAAGGGCAAAGACGCCCGGTTCAAGAAGACCGAACGAGGCAAGTTCACGACCAACGGCTAGGCCAACCAATAGCTCGCCCCACAACGCCCGACGTTCGCCACGTTTGGGCGTTTTTTCGTTTAGGGCTCTACTAGTTACTCGTCCGTTGGGTGGTACCTCTTTCGCAAAGAGTAACCGTTTAGTCGCACCAAACCAGCAACCAACAGGATGGCAATCGCTGAAGTAATATTGATTGCGATGAAGTCTTCCACATCCGGACCTGGACCACCTATCTGCTCGAAGGTGAAAAGTTCTCCAACTGTCGCGGCGCCCATAAATACAAGAGCCATCGCAACGCCAGGCAGAGCCATTCGCTGCATCAGAGGAGCGACCACCAACGGAAACGTCATGATTACGCCTGCGACTCCTAGGAAGATGAAGATGTAAAGCTCTGACCCTCGATTCATTTCTATAGTAGAAACAAGTAGGCGGCCAATGCCCAGCAATACACCAACGATTGCCATCGTAATGAGAAGATCTCGAAGGCCGAAACGAATGGAATTTACGTTGGACTCGGCATCGTTGTCGTCGCGATATCGCAAGTGGAATCCTAGACCCGCGTTCAGCATCCAAAGAGGCAGTTGTAACAACAGCCATTGTACGAACATCCAAATGCCAACGCCAAAGACTCCATCGCTCGGACCGGAGTTGATTGAAACGTTGACTCCCACTGCAACGAGCAGCATACATACCCACCCGATTGAAAGTGGTAGTCGCCAGATGACCCGCTCTGGCCCCAGAGCCGCCCAAGTAGCCGCGAGGGTTGCATTCGCAGAAAGCGAACCCAGAAAATAGCCCAGGGCAATCGCACCTCTCGGCTGGACGAAAACAATCGTTAGCCAGTTGGCAGTTATTACAACACCTGCCCAGACGAAAACTCTGTACCGCGCTGGCAACATCATTCCACCTATGAAAAGAAGAGCGAAGAAGCCCACACTCTACAGCAAAACGGCATAGGTCGGGAGTCTGCCCTCTATGGCCCCGACGTTCGCCACTTTTCGGCGTTTTTTCGTTTGGGGCGTCGTTGGGCCATTCCTCTGTTTCGGTGCCACACGGCCCAACCTCGAGGCCCGATGGAAAGCTGCTGAATTGTGCCCAACCGAGCTTGATGTTTTCCGGCAGGCATGGCTCATGTGTGTCATACGACACGCAACCCAAACCGGAGACCGAAACATGCCCGCCGACGACCACGAAACCAAACTTCGCGACGCCTTCCAGAAGATGGACCCGCATCAATACCAAGAGATCCGCGACGCGTACTACAAGGCGGTTGAAGGCCTGCAGACCCTGGCCCAAGCTCTCGAGTTCGCCGACATCGAGGTGGGCGAGGCCAACGACCATGTCCTGATCCAGGAACATCTGACTGCGGTCGAAGCGATCCACGTGATGAACCAGAGCCTCTTGGGCCGTATTCTCTAAAACGATCTGTTTCCGCAACTTTTCGCCGTTTCTCATCGCTCCGCCTTGCGATAGAACCATCGATCGCTGTCATGCCGCTTTCTACGCGAACAGCGTTCCTGTCTCTTCTTCCTCCTCAATCACGACGTGCAGCTAGCCTGACGTAATGCTGACGTTGGCGTGTCCCGCGGCGTCACGTACTTCTGCCAAACTTCGACCGCCTGCCAGGGCGTGGCTAATAAACGTATGCCTTCCGTGGTGGATCGTGAGCGTGTGTACTCGAGAGTTTCCCAAGCATTTGCAGGCCGTGAGAAACCGCTTGCGTAATGTATAGCGTGACAGTGCCCCTCCATGGCGTCGCGATGCAATCAGCGCATCAGTCTCCTTTGCCCCTTCCGCCAACCGCTGCTCTTTCCACGCCGTGAGATCGGCTAGAGTACCGGCGTCCCACCACAACGGGACGGTCCGGGGTTTGCCCCCTTTCGCCGCACCTCGGGGAATGCGTATGTGTGGTCGCGGTCGGACCAGATACACATCGCGCAATCGCAGGCTTCCTATCTCGCTCACCCGCAGGCCACAACATACGGCCAATCGGAAGATCGCCAAATTCATGCGTGTATTGGCGGATCGTGGTTCCTTGCGGTGCAGGTCGTTTAACACGCTTATTAGCTCGCCCCGCATCAAAATCTTCGTACCATCGATGCCGGTGATCTGGGAAGTAATCATCACTGTTCCTGTAATCTGAGGGAAATCCCTGACAACGTTTGGAAACACAGTGAGTACCTCGACTGGGCGGCGACAGCAACGCAAGGACGGACACACTTCGCCCATGTTGGGTCCGTTCTCGCAAACTTTTATTTATCTAGCTAGGTGTGCCTCTAAAAGCCCTCGCCAACTTCGGGCCACACTTTGCGCCGTAGCTAGTTCACTTGCCGACTGGCCCCTTTTCTCGAGGAGCTTTTCCACCTCGCCATGCTCGGGCGACAGTGCGGCCAGTTGGTCGCCAAAGTACTCGAGGAACACTCCTCGATGATTCGTTTCGATCAACCAGCTTGCGCGGACGCCCAGTTCCTTGGCAAACAATTCCCAACCTTCCCGTTCCACGGAAAAGTTCCAGCCATGCAGTATTGCCATCTCTTCCCAGAACGCGCTTTGCGGGTCGCCTTGCGATAACCGTAGTACGGCGAGCAACGCCACGGCAGCGCGATCGAGTTGTTCGGCAATGTGCATTAGCGACAAAGTGTGGATGGCCATTTCTGCCATCTGCGTATCTGGTAAGGCATACGACACCGTTGGAGATAACTCTTCTAGCAAGCGGACCTCTGGCTGGTCGTTTCGCATCTTGGCGGCCAGCATTCGCTTGAATCGCTCTCGTCGTGACACAGATGTTGTCTGGACCGGTCCAGGCAGTTCGCCTTGCTTCCCCAATTCATACAGACCTTGAAGCGCCGCTTCGTCGCGGAGCACGTTCAGGGCGGTTCGAATATCATTGGTCTTGATCGCCCGAGCATAGAGAGCACGACGCTGCATCAGGTGCCGCCCCATGAGTTGCTTCTGATCGCGGTGCGTCTGTTGGGCAAATCTCTGATAGGCGCGTTCCTGATAACGACGTAGTTGGCGATCACAGACTCCCCAACCCTGTGCCTCGGCGTATTGCCGAATCTCCTCGAAGTCACCTCCTACGAGGATAATTCGAAGGACTTCGTTAATTCGCCGTACCACGGTGGCTTTGTCCGATTTGACGATCACTTTACCTGGATTGCTCATGATGCTGCGTGTTGGCACTCCGCTTTTTGCCCCGTGAATTTCTCCCACCTCTGCACGATGACATCGCAGTAAGGTGGATCGAGTTCCATCAGAAACGCCTTTCGGCCCGTCTGCTGACAACCGATGAGTGTGCTTCCGCTGCCGCCAAATAGATCGAGTACGTTTTCCCCAGCTCGGGAAGAATATTGAATCGCACGCACGGCCAACTCGACCGGCTTCTCGGTAAGGTGGACCATCGCCGTCGGATTGATCTTCTTCACCCGCCACAGGTCGGTCGCATTATTCGGCCCGAAATACTGATGGGCAGCCCCCTCTTTCCAACCGTAGAAGCTCCATTCGTGGGCGCCCATGAAGTCTTTCCGGGTGAGAACCGGATGCTCCTTATCCCAGATGATTGCCTGCGAGAAGTACAATCCATGCTTCTTCAGGACTGGTGGATAGTTCCCACAGTTGGCATACCCTCCCCAAATGTAGAAGCCACGCCCCACGTCCAGTACGCGGGCCATGTTGCCGAACCAGGCGTCGAGCAGTAGATCGAACTCACCGTCACTCACGAAATCATTGGCCAGCGGTCGGTCTTTAGCGCGCATCTTCCGCGGTGGGGATTTATCCTGAGCCCCCTTGGCATGGGCCTTCTTGGTGAAGCTCGAATTGCCTGCAGCGATCGCGTTGCCAGAACGAGGTTCAACTCTCACGTTGTAGGGAGGGTCCGAATTCACCAGCTGAATCGAATGGCCATCCAACAGGCGATCAACATCCTCCTCTTTGGAAGAATCACCACACAGCAGTCGGTGATCCCCCAGGATCCATAGATCGCCTGACTGGGTCGTCGCTTCGTCCGGCGGCTCCGGTACGTCATCCGGATCGACCAAACCGTCCCCCACCGATTCTCCCAGGTACTTGGTCAGGTCGTCCGGTGTGAATCCCAACAAATCGAGATCAAACTCCAGACCCTGCAAATCAACCAGTTCGATCCTCAACAGATCTTTGTCCCACTGGGCGATCGAGGCCGTTTGATTGTCGGCAATCCGATAAGCCTGGGCCTGCTCCGGAGTCAGTTCCTTGGCGACATGGACCGGTACTGACTCAAGTTTCAGTTGTTCGGCCGCTTTCCAGCGCGTGTGCCCCACAACGATGACACCATCGCAATCGACCACGATCGGCTGGCGAAAGCCGAATGCCTGGATCGACTTGACGACCGCGTCCACAGCCTGATCGTTCTTACGCGGGTTCTTGTCATAAGGACGAATGTCCGACAGCTTTCGATGTTCGATTTTCATGATTTCATCCATGGGGTTATTGGCTGACGATGCGTTGAACAAAGGTGCCGCTTAAGAGCAACGCGAGGAAGAATGAGAAAGAGTCGAGAGCGGGCACAGGCCCATTCCAGCGCGATGACGGTGCACGATGGCGGTGTGCCATCTGGTCATGACGTTCGTCCTCAAAAAGCGGATGAATGCACTTATAATCTGCTTCTGCCGAACCTCTGCTGAACCTGCAAAAGTTGCATAACTAATATCTACACAGCAACTTAGGCGTGCAGTGATCGATAGAGTGCCGAACCTCTGCCGAACGTTATGCCGAACCTTGCAGGACGTGCAAATGCTGGTCAGTCCAAGACTTAGCGCTGAGTGCCGAACGTTGCCGAACCTAATCCGCAACCGCCCTTCACATGCGTGTGTGCGTGCATGCGTGGGCGCGTGTACATGTGTGGAGTTACTTGTTGAGGTTCGGCAGGTTCGGCAAACGTGACGCATCTTGTAAGTGCTCCTAAACTTAGGTGTGCCGAACGTCCGTGAATTCGAGGTTCGGCACAGGTTCGGCAAACGGTCAAAGGTTCGGCAACTTATCGGAGATTCCGACTCGGTATACATTTCCTTTACGCTCCTGACGCCGGATAAACGTGGCTACGCGACCATCTTCCAGGTCGAATTGCTCTGCGACGTACCTTCCTGCGAGGCCGCCTAATTTCGTGGCTTTCGATCGGGGAGTCCCATCTCCGAGTTCGTCCTGGAGAATGCTGTGCTTGTCGCAGTACTCGACCAACTCCTTGGGTGTCCAAGTTCCCTGAGGATGATCTGCCAGAGCTTCGACCAGGTCGCTGAACTCACGCCGTGTATCATCCAACTGTGTCGCTGCGTCCTCGCTGTTGGCCAGGAAGTCCGGTTCACCACAGGCCTCGAGGATGCCACCCACGATGTTGCCCCAGCCGCGTTTGTTGAAGCGGGAGTGGGTCGTCGCCGGGGGCATGCCAGACGCTTTCCAACGCTCGACCATGCCGATCAGCTCGCCGAGTAGTTCCAGGCGATGTTCCTGGGCAAACCCTTCTGGGTCAGCGATTGAGAACGTGCGACGTTCCGGATTCCCCTCGTGTAGCAGATTGACGATCACGCTACGGGTAACAAGATCGCGGCTCACATCGGGCGAGTTAGCCGTCAAACAAAAGATGTGCGCGTTCTCGGCCCGGATATCCTGCGACTGCCCCAAGAGGCGAAACGAAAGAACCGCATCCGTGATACTACGTTCCAAACAAGCCGAATCAATGCGTGGGCTGCGACCTTTTGCCTTGGCGTTATCGATGATAATCGTGGTCGCGCCACGACGGACGATCGATCCGAGCCGCTTCTCGAACTCTTCGTCGTTAGGGTTGTAACTGGCCGTTTCGACCGATTGACCATCGCGCAGAATCGAGATGATCTGACCGAGGACCGTCTTACCCAGGCCTGGCTGATTCCCGTTGAACAGAACCGCAGGCTTCGAGCCAATGAACCGCGGGACCAAGATCGCCGTCAGCAGCCTACCGATGTAGTTGGTTCGGTCTCCATGCGTCTTGAAGCAAAAATCGCGGAGCAACAGATCGAGGTGATGTGTATCCTCGCGTGGGGCGACTTCAGGCCCGGCATAGTAGATTTCAGAAGTGGGATCGTAACCTGGCGTGGTCAGCCGCCAATCATCTGTGAAGACGGGATTTCGAGTGAATAACTTAATGTTAGGCAGCCGCTGACGTTCACCTGGGTGGTGAAGCCACGTGTTGCCGTAGGCCGTAGGAAGTGGCTTGTACTCTCCACCTTCGTCTCTGATGAAGTAGAACTCGGCGTAATGGTTAAGTAGCCCTCCCAGTTCGGCACAAGACAGGACAGTAGCAATCGCCTGTTCGCGAATGATCACTAGCTGGTCGACGCGGCTATAGCAGCCACCCACTTTCAACAGCAGATTCGTGATGCGACGCATCGTATCGCCAACCGGTGTGTACGCCGGATCAACGCGTATGGTCGGACGTGCGTCGTCATCCGACGGTGCGACATCTACATCGTCTGAGGGTATATTATCGAAGTCTTCGTCCGTTGATGGAGTTGCTTTCCCCTGGGACTTCTTCTGCAGCTTTTCATAGACCTCGACGCGAGCCGTCTCCTCGGCGTTCATCCAGGTGTGGTCAAAATACCTGCGGCCCTGCTCGGCGAATTTGCCAACCGATTCCACCTGCCGCCAGACCTCCTCTCGGTCGATGCCATGACGCACGGCATAACAGCACAACGAGAAATCGGTTTCCGATCGACGTCCCGCTTCGGCTAGGCAACTCGCAGCAACGAGCTCTGCCAGCTTATCCGCCTTCGACACAGTCATTTTCCGCGGCTGGGGCAACGGCATCGTTTCGATCTGCTTGGCCCGCTGTGAGTCAGGCGATGCAATTTTCAGCGGTTCGAATACAGAGAGTGGATATCTGCGCGTCGGGTCGCATTCAATCAATTGAGTGGGAACTGGCTCACAACCTTTACGTTCATTCTTCCGATTCATAGAACCAGGAATTCGAAGCAGACGCGATAGGTCGATCGTGTGATCGCCACCGACCTGCTGGGCAACGCCTGCGAGAACGTCCTGAATCAGCCGGGCTTTAGGGCTCAGTTTGGACAATTGTCGGTCGATGTCGAGGTAGACATGCTCACCATCCAGCACAATGTACTTGCGAGGTTTTCTCTTCCCTCCCGGCAGCTCGTTCCATTCGTTTAACACAGCAGGTGGGTCGCCCACATCATCAATGAGATAGGGCTGATCGAGCAGCCAATAAAGATGTACTCCATTCCCGGAGTGAACCACGATCGACGGATTAGGCAGCGATGACTTGTCTAAACGTGCGCGAACCTCGTCGAGGGTGGCATGATCGATATCACACCACAGCGTCCGAACGGTCCTGATTTGCCAAGCCAGATCGTACTTGCCGTCACCGCCTAATCGTGGACAAACTCCGAAGTAGAGATTTAGCCGATTTGTTGCGGACCTGCGAAGCAGCCGCAGGAGGTTGATTTCCAGGTGGAGATTCGTCGCATTGGGATACCGCGTATTGTGGTAGTCGACTCGGCTATGCTTCTTCCCGCCTTCATCCCAGGACTCAATGGGCCGAAGTAGAATCTCGTCTTGCTCGCCGAATAGTGTGGTCAAGAACCGCGTCGCGGTTTTAACGTTTTCGAGCATATCGCCTGGAGGTTGATCTTCCTGCGTGTTTGATTCCATTCAATCGAGCCTCCTGAACCTGGCTAATGGCCTGTCGAACTAGGCCGCTGTTGGGACCGGCATCTCGGCGATTCGCTTCACCAGAAAAGCGTCCGGACCAAGCTCACGCGAGACAAAGCCCACAAACAAACGGTTGAAGTTGATTCCAACCTTCGTTCGTGCATCGATAACGCAAGTACGCTCGTCTGCATCGAAATAGTGAGCCGCATCCATCCGCGTTTGCGACTCGCCACACAGGCTTTCGCATCCCCAAATGGCTAGAAGCAAAGCGGCCTCAATGTCGTCGCTGGAGACGTCGTTTTGGAACTGGTAGTGGTAGCCTTCTGTGCTCATGTTTCATTCCTTGCAAATGAAAGTTTCCCTATTTCTTAGTAACCCGGTTGCGCGACGAAATGACGATCATTTTTTCAAATAGTTCGCCAATCCGAGCTCCTCGAACCGGGACCGAATTTTGCATATCCAAGAGTGGATCGTGGTACGCGGAACGTTCATGTCCTGAGCGACTTGCGTGATGGAATTTTCCATCAGTCTCCGGCAGAGCTCCCGATGGCGTTCGTCCTCCAGAACCTCGATGCATTCGTTCACGTCCATGTCGAGTTCGACTGACTCGTGCGCGCTGCGAGGCTCTTGGCCTCGACGTGAGGGAATCTCGTGGCCCTGCAGAACGGCTGCCAGATCCAAAGGCCGTTCGTCCTCTAAACCGATCACACAATGAAGGGAGACCGTACGGCGATGATCACGCTTGCCAGCGGTTCGATCCCGGATGAGCGTGGCGATATGCCGATGGATCGTCTTGGCCACAAAGGCCTTCCACTTTGGACATTCGGGATCAGCCTGATCTAGATAGCAAACTAATATCTTGAGAAGCGACTGCTCTACGTCTTCTCGGTCTGCTTCTCGAAAGCCATACCGGCCTATTAGCTGGCGTGCACGCTTCTTTACGAAGCCAAGTGTGAACGAGTCGATCGACTTCCCATCCACCTGAGGAAAACACTCCATCGTTTTGCGTTGCGTCATGGCAACAATTCCTTTCGAGCGAGAGTTCCACCCCGTGCCAACGCACGGTTACAACCCCCGGCGGAATTGCAGCAAATCAACTAAAAAAGCCTGCGGGTCGACCTAAGTCACTGTTCCGCAGGCTTTTGCAATTTCTGTTTGTTCGAGTTGCAGTTGCACGAAATCATGCAAAGTGCATTTTTGCTAGGTTTGCGCACCGCTACTGATAGGACTTCTGAACTTCATGATCTGCTCCAAATCATCTGCAACTTCCCAATAGAGACGAAGTTCCCGAGCCGTCGTATCGTCAAAGCAGCGGGTCACGTCATAGGGCTCAAGACCAGCAAGTTCTCCCAGCTCCTTCCTCGTTGGCCGAGGTAGTTGTTCGGCGGCGCCGTTGGCATCTAATGTGGAAAATGCATGGTCACGCGCATCGCGAAGAAACCGGATCAGTTCCTTCGTGAGCATCTCAATCTTCCGAGTTTTCACCGCGCGCTTCCTTATCGGACGAATTTTCTTACGCTTAGCTCCAAGCCCCGCTTGATCAATCCTCCCTTCGATCTCCTCGATATCAAGAATCAACCTTCCAGCCTCGATCCAAGTCGCACCCTCAAGCGGAATAACTAAATTGCCTGCTACTTCATGCCACCGGGTTGAACCGCTCTGGTTCGGCGCAAACACGATCGCTTTCTTGTTTCTTTTCAAGATCTCCACCGCATCACTTTGGTCACTTGAAAACGACCGAACGAACCACACATAACGAGAATACCCCGCCCAATTGGCTCGTCCGATCTTCCACAGACAATTGGGCACCTGCTCATCCAGCGCCAAGTTCAGACCACCGAAGAAGGCGCGCAGCATGGCAGTCGTATCGATCTCCCATCGCTTGAGCCGATCTGGATGGACGCGCTCTAAGCCGCAGTCTCCGCAGTTGATGTAGCCAATGAGACCGCCACCGCGATCGGAGATGTACTCCACCTCGTAGCGGCGGCTACAGTCACAGCAATTGGCCGAACCAGCTGACTCGATTTCACGAAGGAGTTGATACTGCTCAACGAACGCCCAGTCTTCACTCTTCCAGCGGATCATCTCGAAATCCTGAAAAACTGGCGTCACACTCTCCCATCGAGACAGCAGCGTATTTAGGAGGGTCGGCAAGGTCGATATCCCACTTCTTGAGGTACTTTTGAATCAACTCAATGCGTTCGGGCCTGGCGTTTCTCAGAGAGCATGAACGTGGATATCCAATGTCAAAACTCTGTCGGCCATGCTTGCGACCATCTAGGGGGTGAAAGACAAAGCAGAACGAGGCTCGAGTCACCTGCCACTGAGCGAGTGGTCTCTCCTCGATCTGGATAACCTCTTGGATCGCCTTGCCAATGGTGTCGTTCGGGTCAGCGTCATCGATCTTGATTTCGACTTCTCTCCCATCAACGAGGCTGGATAGACGCAGCTTGCGGATTCGCACGCTGACTTTATCCGCAGGCTCAACCGTCAAACCATCAAACACATACTTCAGTCGATCGAGATCGTACGCGGCGTCAGGGTCATAGTCGTTGAGTTTCCAGTGCAAGATCGACTTGGCGAAGATCTTCTCAAGCCGTTCTTTAACCGGCTTGTGCAGCCCCTTGGCAAATAACTCGAGCGACTCGTGTTTCGGATCGTACGCGAACACGATCGATAACGTTGTCCGGATTGACTTGGGGGCGAGGTGCCCTTCCTTGTCGTGCACCAACACACTGGAAACGAAGTCGTCGGGATAGGCGAAGAAGTAGTACAGGTCGCCACGCTTCAACCAGTCGACGGTGCAGTCTTTACCGCGGCCCTGTTCGCGAAGTAGGTCCGTGATCTCTTCCTTCAGATGCTCGAGCGCTGGATCGGAAGTGTCTGGTGAATCATTGTTGGGCAAGTCTGTTCGCTTCCGCCAGAACGACATCTGATCGATTTGGAAAAGAATCTGGCCTTTGTCGAAGATGCCGGGATAGTGCAACCAGACCCACATCGTCCGGCCCCAGATCCCGAGTTCCTCAGGTGCTTCATTCACGATACCTGGCAAGCTGTAGTCTCTAGCCGCCTGGAAGAGAACGGTCAGTCCAGCCTCCGACGCAAGATCTGACACGCTGTGCAAACCGCTCTCGATTTCATCTCGATCTCGGTCGTCGAGCAACTGAACGTACTTGAAGACTGGGCCAACATCTCGTTCTTTCTCACCGTCCCATTCTGTTACAAACTCGACATGGCCAAGTCTGACCAAGTATTCCCGCAACAGTCGGTTCGGAACCATCCGCAAAGTGGTTAACAGCGAAAATGGTCGTGTAGCCATTGTGCATTTTTACCCTCACTCCATCGACACAGGCGTTCCCTTGCCAAAGCGCGCAGTGTTCCAGGACGTAACGATGGCGTCTTGAAGAACATCCTGTACGCAATGCGACTAAATCGAATTAATTAGGCAAAGAAAGCAGCGTAGAAAGGCGTGCGATGGATGGTTGCGGCATTGAAACGGGGAGAGCCGCAGATATCCCCGGAGCCCGTTCGTCCCGGCACCGGATAACCTCAAGAGTGGACACATGTCCAGATAGCGAATCCTATCATAGCGACGCCGCTAGCAGGCACAACCCTTTTTACCTGAAAAGATCCGCATCGATTTTCTGGGGCCTTCTTTCGTCATTTCGGGCCTCGACTGGGTTGTTAACGGAATAAGGAAATCCTACCCGACCGTTTGTTCAGCATAGAAATGGAGGTCGTCGTGCCGTCGCCGCTTCCGGCCCAAGAATCGACACCAGACCAACGTCGCGCAGAGATCGTTTGCCTCTTGGCCCGAGGTGTTCTGCGCTATCGGCAAACTCTCCTGTCGAACTCGGAAACTTCTCCCAACGACCGCTTGAGTTCAACGACGGAATCTTGCTCTCTGGACACTCCTGTTGACGCACCAACTCTCAACCCAGGAGAAAACGCATGATTCTGAACATTGATAAAGAGATCGCCGCGATGGAGCGGATGACCGTCAACCAACTGCGTGAAAAGTATGACGAGGTCTTCGGCGAACCGACCAACGGTAGGCACAAGCAATGGCTGATCAAACGGATCGCCTGGCGGATGCAAGCCAATGCCGAAGGTGGCCTCTCTGAACGTGCCCGGCGCCGCGCGATGGAGTTAGCCAACGATGCCGATCTGAGGGTCACCATGCCAAGGGCTAAGAAACCGAAACCTAGCACCGAGGCGATAACTGTATCCGCGCCATCCAAGACCCAGCTAAGTACCCACCTCCTTCCAGGCATGCTCCTACAGCGCGTGTACAAAGGCCACACGATCCGCGTGAAGGTTCTAACCGACGGGTTCGAGTGGGAAGGCGAACGCTACAAATCGCTCACCGCGGTAGCCAAGGCAGTAACTGGCAAGCACTGGAACGGATTTCACTTCTTCGGCCTTCGTAAGAACGGAGGTGGTAGATGAACCAACGCGTCAAACCACCGTGCAAACCCAAAACGATCAAATGTGCGATCTATTCGAGAAAGTCGACCGAGGAGGGTCTCGATCAGGACTTCAACTCTCTCGACGCCCAGCGGGAAGCGGGTGAGGCCTACATCAAGAGTCAGCTCCACGAGGGGTGGGTATGTCTCCCGGACCAATACGACGACGGTGGGTTCACCGGCGCGAATATGGAACGCCCTGCGCTCCGGCGTCTATTGGCGGACATCGAATCGGGCAAGGTAAACTGCGTGGTCGTTTATAAAGTGGATCGCCTCAGCCGGAGCCTGCTCGACTTCTCCCGGATCATGGAGGTCTTCGATAAACATCAGGTTTCCTTCGTCAGCGTGACCCAGGCGTTCAACACAGCTTCCTCCATGGGGCGGCTGGTCCTCAACGTGCTGCTCTCCTTCGCCCAATTCGAACGCGAGATGATTTCGGAACGTACCCGCGACAAAATGGCCGCAGCTCGCCGCAAAGGTAAATGGTCCGGTGGGACGCCGATCCTGGGCTACAACGTCGAGAACACGAAGTTGGTCATCAACGAAGCCGAAGCACGACGGGTTCAAGAGATCTTCGGGATGTACCTGGAACGGAAGTCACTTTTGGCTGTAGCCGGGGAACTCCATATTCGCGGTTGGCGGAACAAACTTTGGAAAACCAGACGCGGAACCGAACGAGGTGGTCGACGATTCGACAAGGGGTCGCTCTATGCCCTGCTGACCAGCGTGATCTATATCGGCAAGGTTCGCTACAAGAACGAGATTCACGACGGCGAGCAGGACGGGATTATTGACCCAGAGACATTCGCCAAGGTTCAGAAGCTGCTGCAGAAGAATGGCCAGAGTGGAGGCAGGGCGGTTCGGAATAAGCACAACGCTTTGCTACGAGGAATCCTGAGATGTGGGTCCTGCAACTGTGGAATGAGCCATTCCTACTCGCAGAAGAAAGGAAGCCGCCTCTATCGGTACTACGTCTGCCAGAGGGCCCAGAAGAGAGGCTGGAAGCACTGCCCGGCCCCATCGATACCTGCGGGTGAAATTGAGCGATTCATCGTCGATGAGATCAAGGCGATTGGGCGCGATCCCCAGGTGATTGAAGCGACGTTGAAAGAAGCACGAATTCAGGCGGAGAACCAATCCCAGCGGCTCACCGTCGAACGTAACGACCTTCGGGGCGAACTACGCGAAGCACACGCCGAACTATCGCGAGTGGCCGCGACGGTTGGTCCTGGCGACGCTCGACTGGCAAACGCTCACGACCGGATTGGTGATGCAGAGCGGCGACTGACCGAGGTTGAAAATCAACTGGCCATGCACGCTTGCGATTTAATTGACGAGGCCGAGGTCACTTCAGCTTTGGCCGACTTCGACGCCGTATGGCAATGCCTGGAGCCGCACGAACAGATCCGAATCGTCGAGCTCTTGATCGAGCGAATTGAGTACGACGGTGAAGCGGGTGACGTTTCGATAACTTTTCGGCCCAGCGGGATTCGGACCTTGGCGAGTGAATTGGCGACTCGATAGGAGGTGGCTGTATGACGACAATTAAGCGGAAGGTGGATTTTAATCCGCGTGGACGCGGAAGAAAGCGTGATGCGAAACCTTCAACTAAGGGCGGTCGTGTGCCACGTGTGGCCCGGCTCATGGCGTTGGCGATTCGGCTCGACCATTTGATTCAGAGCGGTGAGGTTGCCGACCAGGCGGAACTAGCACGGGTGGGGCATGTGACTCGGGCGAGGCTGACTCAGATCATGAACTTACTTCTGTTGGCGCCGGATATCCAAGAGGAAATTCTGTTCTTGCCGGTAACGGAGCGAGGGAGGGATGTGGTAACGGAGCGGGATCTGCGGCCGATTGCAGCAGCGACGGAATGGGAAGGACAACGGAAGACATGGAAAGAGATACTGCAGTAACTTTTGATCTGCGCCCGCACAAAGTCACTGCGTCGATTTCACTTGGCGCCTAGACAATTTGCATCAAGAGACTAAGCGAATCTGATCGCCGTGTCGGATCAACGGCGACGCCCAACCTAAAGTGGCCCTCGTGCTGCAAACGTTGACGACCTTATTAAACAGTCGCTTGACGAGAGGTTATTACGCAGTCATTTTGGCATGCGAGTTTATTGCTGAATTGCTTGCGTAGACCTCAATAGTCGAATCAGCAAGTGACGACATGCCAAAAACCATGACTGAAGTGGAATGAAACACAAAAAAGCTCTACGCCGTTCCCAGCGCGACCGATGCTGCACTTTATTCTTGAAAGGACTCCGTTATGGCTCGCCGTAGAAGCGAATCCGGGTTCAGTGAGGCTGACCTTCAAGCGTGGGTGAACGACAACCTCTCAAGTCTTCTTGACCTGCTCGGCAATCTGGATGACGTATCCGCGAAACTACGTCAACGCGTTGAAGATTTTCATTCCACACCAAAGCCACGGCTCATTGACTCTATTCGGGATGCCTTAATGGCCACGCTAGATCAAAAAGTCTTGCAGACTATTTCGGCTTTAGAAGATGGATCGGAACTCATTAGTTTGGGATGCGAATTTACTCTTATCGAAAGCGGTCTTCCCGGAAGAAGTCCTGCGGCCGATATTCTTGCGTTACAGTCGTCAACGGGCGCCTATGCGATCGTAGAAGTAAAAAAATCAGCATCTGTAGCCCGGCAAGCAATCACAGAGTTGAGTGCATACGGGCAAGGCCTCGGTAACCGCTATTTGGGGCTCAATAGCTTCGACGCGATCTGGTTGATTGTCAGTACCGACTACCGGCCGACTCTGCTCGAAGCGATTGCATACCAGATACTGGTCGCTGATCGATGCATACTTCCAATCCGGGCCAATGTAATAGCTAAAGACGGAAAGATTGAGGAAGTCGCACTCGAGATCGTCGAAGTGGATCAATTCCCGAAGCAGTATTCGACAGATGCTCTCTTTTCCAGAGCAGTCTTTGATGGCGTAGCTGTGAACTTCGCAGAGAAGGTGACGTCGCCTGAAGTTGCGCTCCACTTCATATCGAACGCTTGCACACGATTGGGAGCTGCGGGGTTTTGCTTTCAGGTACACGCATCTGAAGTACAGGAGAAGGAGTACATGTATCCACATGGACTGTACATTGGAGCCCTCAATCCTTTTAAACTTTATCATCTGTCAGCTCAGCTGCGTGACCTCGTCGAGGGTGGTTTCGAAAAGCGAGACTCTGAGGAGTATGAGAAATGTGTGTTTGCTGGCGTCCACGAAGACTTCGATGTCGACCTCCGTACGTTTGAAGTTAAGTGGACGCCTCGTTCCGTAGATGAAGATAAGACCGAGGCGGGCGACGGGTTAAATTTCGCTGGAATTCCCTTCGAATATTCGCTTTATGAGTTGTCCATTCGGGATACAAACTCGCTCAAGATAGTGTTCCAGTCGATTTTTGAGCAGTTGACGGAAATGCACACAGGGGGAACGGGTGCGGAAGTCGGGGGCACGGACTTTGCAGCGATGTTCTTCCCCTACGCCGGTAGACCGACCTACCGTGAGGACAACATATCGGCGATACGGTACTTCGGTTTCCTGCACGACGTTGTGGTCCACATCGCACAGCAACTTTTAAGGACGGATCCCGACTTTGAGGGCATGACGTTAGCTGACATTTACGAATCACCGCGGCTGCTCCTTAAGCTTATCTCCATCGGTAAAACCGACAATCACGGCAACATCCAACTCTAGCTCTACTCGTGCAACGCTCGAAAGTAGCATAGCAGTATCGCGGAGACCGTCTGTCAACGTTGTATCATCTTGCGAACGCAACCATGTTTGTGACTCAACGGCCCCTGTTCAAGCCGTGAGCGTGGGAGTTCTGGGACGAGCTGCGAACAAGGAAGGGGTGCAGTGACGTGGCGGACGCACGTAGTCGTGTGCCCCAACTTATTGCGTTAGCGATTCGGCTCAACCAGTTGATCCAGAGCGGGAGAGGTCGCGGACCAGGCGGAATTGGCGCGGGTCGGTCATGTCACTCGAGCGAGGCTGACCCAGATCATGAGTCTGCTGCAGTTGGCGCCAGATATTCAGGAGGAGATCTTGTTCATGCCGCTGACGGAGCAAGGCCGAAACTTGTTAGCTGAGCGAGACTTGCGGCCTATCGCAGCACTAGCGGATTGGCGTTATCAACGAGCAACTTGGACCGCCATTCTGCAGTAACTTGCCTCAGAATTCGCAAAGACTGCAGAGATAAAGCCTGCCGTGTTTAGGGCTAAGAAGTTGGTGAATACTTCAAATTCATCGGACTTCGCCTCTCGAGAACAATAACTCGTGCTGCATCGACTTGCCCACTATCTACCCACTTAACGTAACGTTTGGAAAAATCATCAACGGAAACAATTCCCAGCGTTCCGCCGTAGACTGGCACGGAAGTGAGGTTACAACACGTCTATCAAAGCTGTATCGAAGCGGTACGAAAAAGTCCGCAGTAATAAACTCTCCTCTAAGTACGAATTGATAAGTACCTTCAAAGTACCAATTCAGCTTGTTGCCCATGTTAACATCGTCCGGATTTGGGGCCGGTACAAGCGACTTTTCGTCGGGAGGGGACAGCATTATCTGAAAGTATTCGAAGGTATAAAACGGAATCCGTACTGTTTCTTCAGCGGAAAGCAGAGGGATCTCAAGCACATGATTGGGAGTTGGAGCATGCTCGCCAGCTGAAACAGAACCGGAGCCTACGCTACTTACCGTCCACGGCGTCCGGTCCGGTTTGGCAATGATCTTCGTGCCAGCCTTTTTGGAAGGTTCGCCGTAAGTATAGACGGCTTCAGGGAGCCGCATGTTCATTTGTATGTTGTGAAACTGGACACGATTAGGATTGCAAAAGGTCAATTCTTGCTCTCGAAGCAGTTTGACATGGTCAGCGTCAATTGCCTCCAGCTTAGAAATCAGACGCAAACCTTGGCATGTTGTGATGCCGATTTGTGGGAGTTTTGGAATTGTTTCCTCGGCGGCGATCCAAGCCTCGTGTTCTGTTCTCCAGCGAATCAAATCTTCCGCTGAAAGTGGCATCCAGTCTTTATCAATTTTGTCACTACAGTTGCTACAAAGCCAGATTCCATTCTCAATACTCTTGCGTTCTTCCTGAGTTTGATTGGGATCGTAACGCGGTCCGCCAGGCGAGGCCGCGCAGATGTGGCACGCCTTTCCAGTGATGAGTGCCTTGTTTGGATCAGAATGTGGCCCCGCAGTTAGTCGCCGGCAGCTTGCGTTAGTGCAGAAGTATGCGGCACGTTGTGCAAGCGTACGAATTGTTGGCTTGGAGAAATCGTCTCATGGCATCCCGCAATCCCTCGTTTTAGATGAATGACTTAGTTCTGGAATGAACGAGCACAATTCACATGCTGATTACAAGTTCGTTCAGTACAAATTCAGTCAAATTGGATTCCGACATGAGGTTCCTGAGCTTTAAATTGCTGCAAATTCAATTTCGAATCCGCAAGGTCACAATCTGCAACACTCAGTTCGCTTGACAACACTTAGCATTTAAGCAATTTCAAACCGTACTCGTACTGAACATTGCCCTCACCAGCATTATGAAAAGCTGAAACCGATCCATCCTGCGAGATCACGAACGCAAAAGAGTCAGGCACCGACATCACCCAAGTCAATGCTGACTGATGCCGTGACCCACGATTTTCAATCACATTACTGTATTCGTGCTGTACTCCGAGGCCATCGAAAAAGCGTATTCCCTCTGGAACCTCAAGCTTCGCGATAATTGAATTGAACGCCACAACCTTGAGATCAAAGTCAACTAGGATTGCGCCGTCCATTTCGGCCAATTGCCCTACCATCGAAACACACTTTTCAAGAATTGAGACCAGAGAAGAAATGCGAAGACCGTACTTCGTTTCTTCCCCCAACTGCATTTGCTGCATCGCCCCTTCATCGCTAGTGAGGTCAGCCACTAAATCCCAATAATTCACGAGTGACTTGTGCAATATGTCGCAGTCAGTTGCTCTCATAGATGAAAATTGAGACTTATCAAATCCGCGGCTAATGAGAATCACTCCTCCATGACCATTTCGATGAATACTCGCGGCGAAATCGTTGAAAACGTCCTGCAATGACTCTATGACGCCTCGCGTTAACGGCGACAACTTGGACTCAACATGGTTGGCGAGCAAATTTACGATGGTGCAGTCTTTGAATAGATTCTCCTCTGATGCCTCGCCGGCTTTGTAAACCATCGCGACACTGGCATTCGACACTGACAGATGCCCAGGACCTGAAATGGTTAACTGTAGTGGATTGCCTAATCTAAACGAAGCGTATCCGAGTTCCCGACGTTCATCCATGATATTCATGTGAATGCCGTCAATTGACATTTTGCCGTTTCTACAGATGCAACACAAATGACTGTCGGAAGAAACAGCATGTGCGAGCTTCGAAATATGTTGAGCAGTCGGCTCAATGGACTCTTTGAACGAGAGACTGAAATCAGGCTCTTCTCCGCTGCGGTAGCACATCAAGGTCACACCAGGCCACCTAGACTCATCCGTATTCATGCTCGCGTAAAACATCGCTTCAACAAGTGCAACTACTGAATCATCTTGTAGTTCCAGATTAAATCGCTCGGGCAAGGACTGCTGACTCTCGCGAAATCTTTCGGCAACAAGTTTGGCAAATTCATCAATGTTTGTGACGTCGGTCATAACGCTAATCAGTACCATCATGGAAAATACGAAGTCGGAACGCGATATCCCAAGGTGTTTCTTGATAGGTTTCTGCTCGGAAAACTTAACACCGCGCTCCCGCTATGAATAAAGTACCATCAAATTGATCAGACACTCACCCTGGTCAGCAATTTCGGTTGATAGGATCGACCCCGGAGGATAGGCTTCAATTCTAGTTGTATCCCTTAGCTAATAGCAGTAGGGACACTGTATGACTACCGAACCTTTGCTCCGACTATTCTCCGTCCCAGTCTTCGTCCCCAATGGCGATCCAGACGGCTGCGATTGGTCGCAAAGTCAAACTTGACAGGTATTGGCGTTGTCTTCATGGGCTACAAAAAACTCTCCCAACAGCTAAACATCCTCGAAAGGTATGTTACTGATCAAAAGATCAAGTTGGCGGACGACGCTCCAACTGTCGTTCAATTAAATGTCGTACGCGAGTTCTTAAAGGACCAGTCTTCTCTTAAGGAAGAGCAATTATTGATAAAGTGGAATCCACGTTTCCGCGAATTTTACGAGGCCCAAATCGCTATTGGTAGACTTAGCGGCGTCATTGCAGAGTTGGTCGAAAAACAAAGGGCGCAACTTGCAAAGTACTTAAAAATCATTCTAGGTGGAGGAATTTCCCAAGGAGGACATCCAGAACAGGCGAGAGATTATTTCTACGAACTGTGGCTTGCCAGCGTGCTATCTGAGGCCAATTTTACCGTCTCCCTTGAGGAACCAGACATAGTCGTAGAAGGTAACGGCCTGACCAAAAAGATTGGCATTGCTTGCAAGTATCCTTCCAGCGAGAAGCAAATACACGCGCATCTCTCGAAGGGATATTCGCAACTCGAAAAGCATAATTTGCCTGGATTTGTAGCGTTGGGGATCGACCAAATTGTCATCGAACAAGCCAACCTCAAAAGGTACGTCGATTTCAATCAAGGCGCTGGAAACCCCGTGGATGTCCTTTCTGCCCACGCTTCCAGTGAGGTCAAGCGTATCGTTGAGGAAAGACCGACAACGTTCCCATCCGAGGTCCCTGCCGACGAAGTAGTAGTGACGATTACACTAGGTGGGCATTACGGCACACCTGCCAAATTGACGGTAGCAACTGGTACTGCCATTCATTGCACCTCGACTAGCCAAATTAATTCAGACATGCAAAAAATTGCAGCTTGCGTTGCGGGACTTCCCAGGGAGGCGTAGTGTCAGTTCTGGTTCTACTCAAACGCCCGTAGGCATTCCTGCAAATGGGCGCCACTCCGATCGATACTCCGTAAGGACGTCCTCGACGATCACAACTTATTCTTCTTATAATTCTCAGCCTGAGCGTATATCTCTTCGTAAACCTCATCTCGGTCAACTGGCGGATAGCCATGATCGGCCAGTACCAGGATCAGGTCGACTTTCAACTCCGCTTTGATGTCATCCCGCTTGCTCCAGTCGGTGTACTTCACTTTGTCGTCGACGACTAGCTTCACGGCCTTGGCCAGCTCGATCAGCTTGTCTTCCGGGTAGGTGAAATCGTATTTGACCGCCAGGCTCTTTAGGATGTCATAGAATGCCTTGTCCTCGAGGGCGATGCCCAGGTCGCCGAAGGAATCACGCTCTTCTTTCACGGCACGAATCAAGTCGACGATTTCGCTCGAGAAATCATCCAGTACGTCGCTGACCAGCACATCCTCTTCGCTTCGCTCGTTGTACCGGTCGACCAATTCGCGGAACTTTTTCGCAAACTCGATTCCCTTGATTCGGTTCGTCTTTTTGAAGTCCTCGATCGCCTTAGCCAACATCTGCTGCAACAATTTGATCTTGGTATTGGGAAGTTTGATCTTCTCGATCTTGGCCAGGTAGTCCTCGTCAAAGATGTCGATTCCGTCGACGTTGCCCAGCTTGAAGATCTCTTCGACGCCATCACTCTTCAGGGCTTCGGCGATCATTTCACGCACGCGGGCATTCATCTGGGCCGCGTCAGGGGCGTTCCCCTTGGTCAGCTTGAAAACGATCGAACGTACCGCCAGGTAGAAATGAATCTGGTCGCGTTCCGCCTCGCTCAGTGCTTCGCTGCCGCAACAGATGTCGTAGGCGGCCTTCATTCGCTTGACCAGCGCCATGAATCGCTTTTCGATCTTCTCAGTCAGCTGAACGTACTCGGCCGCTCGATTCAAACAGTTCAGCTGCTCGACCGAGTTGCCTTGGAAGTAATCGGTCGCGTCGAACTTCTGAAACACCTGCCGAAGCAGATCCAAATGGTCCTTCACCACGACGACCGACTGGGCGATCTCTTCAATGTTCTGCTGGTCGGCCTGGTTGTAGTGGGCCATCGCCAGATTCATTTGGGTTTTGATCCCGATGTAGTCGATCACCAGGCCTTTCTGCTTCGACTTAAACTTCCGGTTCACGCGCGAGATCGTCTGGATCAAGTTGTGGCGCTGAATCGGTTTGTCGATGTAGATGCTGTCCAAGGCAGGCACATCGAAGCCGGTCAGCCACATGTCGACGACAATCGCGATTTTGAAATTCGATTTCACGTTCTTGAATTGGCGGTCGAGTTCCTTTCGGTAGTCCTTACTTCCCAGCAAATCGTAAAGCGCCTTCTCGTCATCCTTGCCGCGCGTCATGATCATTTTGATCCGCTCCATCGGCTTGATCTTCTTGCGCTCGATATCGGTCAGCTCGACTCCCTCCGCACACTCGCGAACTTCGTTCCACTGGGGACGTAGGGCAATCACTTCCTTATAAAACGCCCACGCAATCTCTCGCTTGCTGCAGACGAACATCGCTTTCCCCTCGACCGCCGCGCCCTCTTCGACTCGTTTTTCGTAGTGGGCCACAAAGTCCGCGGCCAAGGCTTGAATGCGCTGGGGGTCTCCCAGGATCGCGTTCATCTGGGCCGATGCCTTCTTACTCTCTTCAATCTGATAGTCGCTGGCCCCTTCGTCCGCACAGCGATCGTAGTACGCCTCAATCTCTTCCAGTTTCTGGTTGTCCAGCAGCACTTTCGCAGCCCGTCCCTCGTACACGATCCGGACGGTGATTTCGTCCCGCACCGATTCGGTCATCGTATAACTGTCGACCACTTCGCCAAAGACATCCAGCGTCGCGTCGATCGGCGTGCCGGTGAAACCGACATACGTCGCATTGGGCAATGAGTCGTGCAAATACTTGGCGAACCCGTACGTCTTCCGGACGCCCGTGTTGGTTGTCTTAATCTTCTGATCAAGATTGATCTGGCTGCGGTGCGCCTCGTCAGAAATGCAAATCACGTTCGTACGATCGGTCAGCAGTTGCGTGTCTTCGGTGAACTTGTGGATCGTCGTCAGAAAGACTCCGCCACTCTTGCGACCTGCTAACAGTTCTCGCAAATGCTCTCGGCTTTCCACGCTGATGACCGTCTGGTCGCCAATGTAGTTCTTGGCATCGGTGAACTGTTTCGAGAGCTGGTCGTCCAGGTCGGTGCGGTCGGTAATCACCAGAATCGTCGGGCTCTCGAACTCGAGGCTCTTCATCAACAGCCGCGTCAAAAACATCATCGTATAGCTCTTGCCGCAGCCGGTCGCGCCGAAGTAGGTTCCCCCCTTACCATCGCCGCCTGGTTTGCGATGCTCCAGAATGTGCTGATACAGTTTCTGGGCCGCGTAAAACTGCGGGTAGCGGCAAACGATCTTCACTTCCGCTTTCGAAACGTCGGGGAAGTGGATGTAATTCTGGATCACCTGCCGCAGTCGCTGCTGATCGAACAGACCTTGCAGCATCGTGTGCAGCGAGTTGATGCCGTCCCGCGTGACCGTCTCGTCCCCGGTGATCTTTTGCCATGTGTAAAAGAACTCGTACGGGGCAAACAGCGAGCCCATCTTGTTGTTCACCCCGTCGCTGATCACGCATAGCGCGTTGTACTTCATCAGCTCCGGAATATCACGGGCATAGCGCACTGTCAGCTGCGCATACGCATCGTGCAAAGTCGCGTCTTCGCGGATGGCACTCTTGAATTCAAACACAACCAGCGGCAGCCCGTTGATATACAACACGAGATCGGGAATCCGTTTCTCGCGTCCTTCGATCTCCAGTTGATTGACAACCTTATAGATGTTGCCGTCGCTGGCCTGGTCCGCACCGGGATAGTCGATCAGATAGATGTACAGGTCTTTTTGATTCCGGTCTTCGCGTTTGAGCGAGAACCCGTCCGAGACCCATTTGCAGAGCGTTTTGTTCGAGTCGTACAGGTCAGCAGCGTTCAGTGCATCGAGCTGGCGAAGGATCGAGTCAATCTCGCCATCGGTGATGTGGTCGGCCGCATAGCGTTTGGCCAGAAAGGCCCGCAAGTCAGCACGGATCAGAACATCACCGGGAGCCCGCGAAAGGTCACTGCCAAGCGTGACCGGGTACCCTTGATCGGCCAACAACTGAATGATCGCCGCTTCGAGCTTGGCTTCGGTGAATCGCTGCGTTGTACTCATAAGCTTTCTGCCACCAGCTTTTCAGCGTCGGGAATGCGAAGCTCGCCGGAGAGGAGTTTGGGGAGGAGGGTGTCGCGGAGTTTGGTGAGAGCTTCGGAACCATTCTCATTCCTGTATCGCTTATCGCACCAATCTTTGAGGAGGTTGCCAAACTCTTCGAGAATGGCGTTAGGTGGCACGCAAACGGGGATCGAATAAAAATCCTCTCGACTGGTGGATGGGATGGCGGAGCCAGAATCCATGCCGTTGATATCGAGCTTAAGGAGTTCGTAATAGGCCCATTTCAATTCAAATGGATAAATTGGTCTTAAGTAGAACGCCGTATCAATCACGAAGAACGGATCGGGAGAATAGTGAACACCTCTGTAAGCGCCTTTTCTACCTATGATAATTCCGGCAGAGTCGCACAACGGCGTATCGCACCAGCCGATCGATCCGTTCGTTCCCCAAACTCTGACAGAACCAACTGAATCACGGTAGCCTTTCAGACTTTTACCATATTCAAGGGTTGCAATTTCGCCCCATTTCTTGATGTTCCACGAATTCGGCACCCACCCCATTTCGTCGTCAAATACAAACGCATCCGGAAACAGTTTCTGAATCTCATCAGGAAGCGGTTTACGCTGATCCCCAAGGGCACGACGCGTTTCGGCTCGGGCCCGCAGCGGTTCGGGGATGGGGTTGCCGGCGGCCAAGGCATTGTCGATCACCGGATCAAAATCGACAAACCAGCTCTTGAACAACGCCTGAGCCATCGACTCCAGCGTCTCGTCCATCCGACGGTTCAGCTCGATCTTAGCATCCAGCGTTCCTAGTATGTGAGCGATACATTCTTGGACTCGGATAGGAGGTAATGTCAAAGGCAATCGACGAATCGTTGGCAGATTCGTGTAGCCTTGCACCGAGCCGGACTTGTACGCGGCTAATGTTGCTTTAAATTTCGGACTCGTGATCACGTACAGCAAAAAGTCTGAATCGAGCGTGCCTTTATTGGGACGGATGACCGCGACGGCACTAGACACGCCAAACCTGTCTTCACTTTTGTACCGATACGCATTTCCGAAAGTGCCAATAATTCCAGTTAGCACATCGCCATCTTCGAGCCGACGTTGGGCTTTGCCAGTTTTCGAGAAGAGTCGTCCAAAATCCTCTTCACTTATGTAGTCGACGTTGTCCAGCAATAACTTTCCCACGCCGATATTCTTGGATGTCAAATAGAGGATGCCATCACTTAGCCTTTCAACTTTCGCGTGTGCCCCATCCGTAACGTAGCAAGTGTCTCCAATGGTAGTTTCCAAGAACCTACTTCCCATAACCCAGCGCCTCCAGATTCTTCCGGATCGCTTCGTCCAGCTTCTTCGCCTCTTCCATCTGCCCGTACAACGTACCCGTCAAGTCATTCATCTTGGTTTCAAATGGGATACCATCGTCTTCGATCGCGGCCGCGCCGACATAACGGCCAGGCGTCAGTACGTAGTCGTTGGCCTGGATGTCGGCCAAGGTCGAGCTTTTGCAGAAGCCGGGTTTATCCTCGTACTCGCCATCTTTCGCTTCGCCCCGCCAGGCGTGATACGTCCGAGCAATTTCCGCGATGTCAGCTTCGGTCAACTCTTTATGCGTTCGGTCGACCATGGTGCCGTGGTTCCGGGCGTCGATGAACAGCGTTTCGCCCACGCGGTCGCGCTGGTTCAGTTCACTATGCCCTTTCACCTGGCGGGCCTTCTTGCTTTTGGTCAGAAACCAGAGACAGACCGGGATCTGCGTCGTGTAAAACAACTGCCCGGGCAGGGCGATCATGCAATCGACTAAATCATTTTCGATGATCTTCTGCCGAATGGCT
Organism: Bremerella cremea; assembly: GCF_039541315.1. Lineage (GTDB taxonomy): Bacteria > Planctomycetota > Planctomycetia > Pirellulales > Pirellulaceae > Bremerella > Bremerella cremea. The sequence continues at coordinate 1,369,513 of NZ_BAABFZ010000005.1, forward strand.
CCTTCGCCGCTGGTGCTGGTCGACATCGAACCGTTGGCCAGCACAAACCCAGCCACGCCGCTTTCGGACAGCTTGCTGATCATGTGCAGGATCCAGCCGTAGTTGGCATTGCCTGCTGGTGGCACGTCGTAACCGCTCCAGCGCGGATCGTCGGTCAGCTCGTCCGCGCCGCGCCACGCTTTTAAGTTGAACGGCGGATTGGCCAGGATATAGTCGGCCTTCAAGTCAGGATGCTGATCCTTGAAAAAGGTATCGGCGGGGACTTCCCCCAGGTTGGCCGAGATGCCACGAATGGCCAGGTTCATTTTGGCCAGCTTATAGGTCGTGCTGGTTTGCTCTTGCCCATAGATGGAGATGTCTTTCTGGTTGCCGCTGTGGCTGGTGATAAACTTCACCGACTGGACAAACATGCCGCCACTGCCGCAGCAAGGGTCATAGATCTTGCCGCTATACGGCTCGATCATTTCGGCCAGCAGATTGACCACGCACTTAGGCGTATAGAACTCGCCCCCACCTTTTCCTTCGGTGGCTGCGAACTTGCCCAGAAAGTACTCGTAGACCCGCCCGACGATGTCTTGTTCCGACTCTCCCTGCTCATCGGCCACCGTATCGATGTTATTGATGCTGTCGATCAGGGCCGCGAGCTTGGCCACGTCGATCCCCATCCGCGAGAAGTAGTTATCCGGCAGGGCTCCCTTGAGGGAAGGATTACTCTTTTCGACCGCGTGCAGGGCACTGTCGATGCGAACGGCGATATCGTCTTGCTTGGCCTGCTTAACGATGGTCGACCAGCGCGAGTCTTCCGGCAGGTAGAAGACGTTCTGCATGGTGTAGAACTCGACCATGTCGACGTAGTTGGCTTTGCCTTCGGCGACCAACTCAGCCCGACGCCGCTCAAACCGGTCGCTGACGAATTTCAGAAAGATCAGCGAGAGCACAACGTGCTTGTACTCGGACGATTCGACCGTCCCGCGGAGCTTATCGGCGGTGTCCCAGAGGGTTTGCTCGAAGGACTTCTTCGCTTTGGTTTCTTTCTTCGGGGCCTTCGATTTCTTAGGAGCGGCGTCTGTCTTGGTGGTCGATTTCTTGGCCATAGATGTCTATCAAGGACTAGGGAGGATCGTCGTGTGCGTTGCAGATGAATCTGCTTAGGGTACCAAATAGGTGGTATTCTAACACGATCCTAGCAGGGTCTGCTGAGGCAAACGAAGGTCAGAAAAGCCTTTCCTCAGTGGGCCTTTCAAGCCGTATCGTTTGGCGAATCTGGTCCCGTCAGGCTGTTAACCCAAGACGCCTACGAATGAGAGAGCGAGAGAGTCTCTCCATCGAGTGTGGCAGATTGCCATGAGTCGTCGCCAACAGGCGATCGGCAGAGAACTCTCCGAGAGAGCCCACCACATCGCAAGTTCTTACCAGATAGCCGCCAACGAAAAAACGCCCAGAGCTTGCACTCTCGGCGTTTGTCGTTAACTGGTTTGTCGGCTGAAAATCCGCTTCAAAGAAAGGCTCCCCCGGCAGGACTCGAACCTGCGACAAGGCGGTTAACAGCCGCCTGCTCTACCAACTGAGCTACAGGGGATCAGATGAACAGCTAAGTTTACTTCTTTCCCTTTTCCTTTCAAGGGCACCCCGCACGAAACTTTTTGGTACAGGATGGGGCGAAGTTCTGGTCGTATCGAACAGGACAGGCTCGCCTCAGGAAGGGTTCGCTGAGGGGGCGATTTTACTTGCTCGAACGCTCCTTGACCATCCGTACGGAGTTCCCTTTTTCGTTGTACTGAACGTCGGTCATGTAGGCCTTAATCAGCATCACGCCGCGTCCCGAGGGAACGTCCAGATTCTCGTCCAGGGTTGGGTCTGGCACGTCGTATGGATCGAAGCCAGGACCTTCATCGGTGATGTGAATCAGAACCCGTTCTTTGCCGACGCGCATGTCGACTTCGACCGACTTGTTGGGATCTTGCTTGTTCCCGTGCTTGATAGCATTCACTAGCGCTTCTTCAGCCGCCAAGTGGATCCCGAACGAATCGTGCGAGGCCCATTCGGCGCGGTCAAGTTGGGCAAGCAGTTCCTTGATGAGTCGCTGCCCTTCCGCCGTATCACTAGGAATGGTTTCCTGATTGGACCATAGCCAGTTGTTGTCGTCGCCCATAACTGAGAGCAATCACGAATGGAGGGAGTGTTACGGGAAAAGCCAGTCAGGGATTCCTTCTTCCCGACTGATGTCTGCTGGCCGCTACGCAACGCATCGAAAGACGCGGTGATAGCACTAGTGTAGCCGTAAAGTCAGTTTACGGAAAACAGGGAGACCTCAATTAGCCGCGAAAGGCAGCCAATGCGTCCGGAACGTCGTCTTTAATATCAAACAACTTGTTCAGACGGGTGATGGCAAACACTTCCATAATCTCAGGACGAATATTGCTCATCTTCAGATGCCCATCCTGCTGTTTAACCTGCTTGTCAAGGCTAATCAGTTTGCCCAGGGCCGAACTCGAGAGGAATTCGACATGGGAGAAGTTCAGCAGGATGTTCCGCTTCTTTTCGACCTCGACCAGGTCGCTGAACTCTTGGCCGATTTCCTGAATCTGAACGTCATCCAAGATCTTGCGATCCTTGAACTCAACGACGGTAACGTCGTCCACCTCGGAGACTTTGAGGCGTTTTTGATCCGACATCGTATTCATTTCCTTTAACCTGAAGACTTCGCAGAATTCTAACGCAGCAGGAATCGTCGACACAAAGGAAAAACAAGCATTCTGAGAAACTTACAGGCCAGCAGAGCGCCAGAATCGTCTCAAACGCTAAACCCTATGATAATTTTCACTTACGTGCTGTCAACGACCAAACAGCGTCCGTTGGGCTCCGAGAAACTGGGAACCCTAGCAGATTTATGGACTTAGTTGCCTCGTTTGCCGTCGAGAACAACGTGCGTCATTAGCAAATAGTTGCCACCTCGATATTCGGTCACCGTTCCGGTGACCACCCACACCAGCTCTCCGGTCGATGATTCCTGGGCCTGAACGACCCGTTCCATCATGCGGTTCTCGAGAATCTTCAGCGAAACCTGATCGCCATCGAGATTGAAGCTGAGTCGATCGCCAATCCACTCAAACGAGCCCTTGGTATCGACCACTTCGGCACCTTCGCGGAGCCGCTTCGATTTCTTCTCTTGCTCTTCTGCCATCCGCGCCCGGTCCGAGATCGGTGTCGCTCCTTCCTGGCCAGAAACGACGGCACCTGGCAGTATCAGCATTGCTAATAATAGAGCCGCGATTCCAAGAATCGAGCAGAGATTAAGCGGGGATTTCATCACGGTGGATCTCACAAATTCACTTCACGCCGAGGGACTACGAAAGTCTAGCTTCCATTTTCCTTGTTGCGTTCGGAAATCATTGAGGTTGCCAAATGTCATCGTCCGATCTTGGACCCCACCCAGAAGCAGCGGCTCGATAATCGACGTAACCACCTTGTCTGTCATAGGTTAAACCAGCCCCTAGGCAAAACCTCGCACGATGCTGGCACAGAGGGTGCAATCTATTTCGCCTGTCAGGTTCTTCGATCCCTTCTTCGACCGGCAGGCACTAATGTTCGACGCGATTCCTTCCACTTCGTTTGCGCCCCTGGTGATTGCGTTTTTCTTCGCGATCAGCGGCATCCTGGCGGTTGCGACCGGTCAGGTCTTTGCCCAGGATCTAGATGCCAACGCAATTGTTGAACTCACCACTTCCAGCGGACGAACATTCCGCGGCACGATCTCGCCGAAAAGCGACTTCAACGCGGTCCATCTGACAACTAGCCGAGGGTCGATCTCTTTAACACGCCCAATCGCTTGGACCGCTATCCGTCAGTTGACGATCGATGAACAACCAAGCTCGTTTGAGAACCTGGCAGCCCTGATCAACCTCGTCCATCGAGCCAATAACGTGGAAGAAGCCGATACGGGATTGGTGACCATTGGTCCGAGCCCGCTTCCGCGAGAGCATGAAGTTTCGGTCGAGCAGATGGAAGCGAGCCCTGAGTCGACGCCTCCGGCCAGTCTTTCGGCCTGGGCTACCTTCAAAAACTGGGATAGCGATCCGATGATCGACGGGCTGGAGGTCACCTTCGCGGCCGAAGATGAGCATGGCAATCCGACATCCGTCCGCGGCCACTTGGAAGCAGATCTGTATACATTCCAAGGGGAACGATATCTGGACGTTCCCCAGGGCCAGGGCGCCCAGTTCCGTAAGATCGGGACTTGGCGGATTTCGCTCGATCAGACGTTTGCCCGCTACGATTCCCGCGTCGCTCGCCTTCCTTATCAGTCCCCTTCACCAATCAAAGACGGCAGCATTTCGCCGTATGGGACCCTGATCGTGCGACTGGTAGTGCCGGGGCAAGGAACCTTTACGACCAGCCTGGACGACGTCCGATTGCGGCCATACAGTTCAATCCGAGATGCGAATCAGCTGCGCGGAAACCCTCGCTATTTCGGGCACGAAAATCCACGTTACGTTCCCCAGGCTCGGCCGTAGCATCGACCTTCCAGCAAAAGAGTCTGGGGAGTGATTACCCAGGCTTGGGCATGGCCAAGCTATGCAGTACCAGGACTGCCCCCATCGAGATCAAAGCCCATCCTAACCACTGGGGTGGTTTGATCGTCTTCTTAGCCGAAACGATATTGGCATCTTCTGCCGCGGCAACAAACGCTGTGGGCACATCGCTGGCCTCGGCCGGCTTGGCGGCAAAACGTTTGGCCAGAAAATGGCTTGCCTCTTGGGTCAACGTCACCGAGTCGACCATTCGGAACTGAATGCCCAACGCGAGGAGGACAATCCCGATCATGAAGTATTGATTGCGGTTGATTTCCACGATCTGCTCCGCCGAATCGCTGCGAACTGCACTGAGAATGGGGTGGGACGGAAGATCCGTCATATCTTCTATTCGAAGAGTTTCGTAGCTGATACTCAGCAATTCTTGAGGACCACCGTTGGTAGGTTCTGTGCGGATTGCTCCAACGAGAACGATCAATCCGGAGACACGGGTCCGTAAGGCACCAAAAAGTGCGGGACACCCGCAAATCTGAATTTCCTCAGACGCTTCTCTTTTTCTCTGACCTACTTATGTAAAAACGTGCATTGTTTCGTGCGCGTTTGACGTCGTTTCAGACAGGGCTTAAGTCACATGAGTACACCGACACCTTCCCGAGGTCGCGCACTGGTTTGCGACGACTCGATGTTGATGCGAAAGCTGGTTATCGACTCGCTGGCCGAAGATGGCTGGACGATCGTAGGCGAAGCGCAAAATGGCAAACAAGCGCTCGATCAATACAAAGCCCTGAAGCCGGACGTGGTGACGCTCGATATTGTGATGCCTGAGTTCGACGGCATTTTCGGGCTCGAAAACATTATGGAATATGATGCCAACGCCAAGATCGTCATGGTCAGTGCGTTGAACCAGACGACCCTGGTCGCCGAGGCCGTGCGTAAAGGGGCTCAAGACTTCATCGTCAAGCCGTTCCTGCCGGAACATCTACAAGAGACTTTGCGACGCATGGTCGACGCCAATCTGCCAGCCTAACCGCCCGGTTGGGGTTCAGGTTGGGGCTAACTCGCGCTGATTTCCGAAATTCCGTGACGATTGTGCCACAAGCGTACAGAAAATACGCGTAGAAAGGGTCGGCAATGAAGCCGATAGCCGTCTTGTGGCGTTGGTGAAATGGCCCAAATCGGCTAGTCTTACGGAATTGCAATCACGGCAAGCACCGCGCGGAATAGACGTATGGCCCCAGGCGTCCACGAGCCCACCATCCGAGAGCATGACGACGAAAGGACGAATCTTTCGTCGATCAGTTTCATTGGCCTGGTGTTAACTCAGTTCTTCGGTGCGGCGAACGACAATATCTTTCGTTGGTTCGCCATCGGCATCGGCAAAGAACAACATCCAGAATATGTCGGCTCGATCTTGATGGCCGGCACGGCCTGCATGGTGGCGCCCTATCTCATTTTCGCGCCCCATGCCGCTTATTTCGCCGATCGCTACAGCAAACGAAGCGTAATCGTCGCCTGTAAGCTGGCCGAAATCGTCATCATGCTGCTGGGGATCTGCCTGGCATGGAGCGGTCACCTTTTCTGGCTCTTCAGCGTGGTCTTTCTGCTGGGTGCACAAAGCGCCATGTATGGTCCCGCGAAGCTGGGTGCCATTCCTGAAATCCTCAAGACGAAACATATATCCTCCGCTAATGGCATCATTGGCCTGGCCACCGTGGTGGCGACCGCATTGGGAACGGTCGTAGGGAACTTGCTTAGCGATATTACACACCAAGGCGAAACCAATTTGTGGCTGGCGGGCATCATCATGGTCGGTTTTGCCGCCGTCGGGATTGTGACCAGCCTCTGGATCCAAAACCTTCCCATCAATCAGCCGGCGCTCAAGTTCCCTTGGGATCCGATCAAGAGCACAATCCTCGATTTGAAGGCGCTCCGCAAAAACAAAGCGATCTTCTACGTCGCATTGGGGAGCACTTTCTTCTGGACCTTGGCGGCGCTGGCGCAGCTTAATATCGATCAATTCGCTGCCGAGAGCGGCACGACCACACAAACCGATGTCGGTCCGCTGTTGGCGGTGCTGGTGGTCGGGACGGCGGTGGGCTGCGTGCTGGCAGGCTACTGGTCGCAAGGGCACGTCGAAATGGGCATCTTGCCGCTGGGGGCCACCGGCCTGGCGATTTGCTCATTCCTGCTGTTCCTCTGCCCTTCCCCGATTGTCACGCCTGACGGCAGTTGGAACTTCGTGTTCTTTGTTGCCAGTTCGCTGCTCTTCCTGCTGGGGATCTCGGCGGGGCTCTTCGAGGTCCCGTTGGCTTCGTTCCTGCAGCATCGCGCGCCGGCCGAGAAACGAGGAACCATCCTAGCCGCGACCAACTTCCTGACCTTCGGTGGGATCTTGTTGATTTCGGTTGTCTTCTCGATCCTGCGTTGGCCGGTCTACGAAGGGGACGTGCGGAACCTCGATCAGATTGGCAAGCTGGAAATTACTCCGCAGTTTGAAGAAGAAGTTGGCAAAGCTTCGACCGCCTTCCGCGACGATCTGGTCAACGGCCGCGACTACGAAGATCCGTTGGCAGCCGCGCAGCGATTGTCGAGCAATCCGGCCGAGCAATCGTTCGCCTTCGCCACGCTATTAATGACCCAGTTGCATCACACTTTCAACGTGGGCGATCCGATTGACCGCAGCGAAGTGATCGAGAAATACCCTCACCAGCGTCAGTTGGTGGCAGAGATCTACTTCCAAGCCACGAACCTGCCCCTGCTCAGTTCACGGCAGATCTTCCTGCTGTGCGGGATCGTGACGATTCCGATTTTGTTCTACATCTTGTACCTGCTTCCGCAGAACTCGCTCCGCTTCCTGGTTTGGTTGGCGAGTGAAACGTTCTACCGCATTCGTGTTCACGACCGCGAGAACCTGCCGGCGGAAGGTGGTGCATTGCTGGTCTCGAATCACGTTTCGTGGCTCGATGGCGTGCTGCTAATGCTCACCAGTAGCCGGCCCGTCCGCATGCTGGTTTGGGGTGGCAACTTCAAGAGTGCCTGGTTCCGCCGCTTTGTCGAATATCACGGAGCGATCCTGATCGACAAAGGGCCCAAGGGAATCCAGCGGGCCCTCCAAGTCGGCCGCGAGGCAATCGAAAACGGCGAACTGGTTTGCGTCTTTGCCGAAGGTGGCATCACGCGTAGTGGCCAGATCCAGGGCTTCCGCCCTGGCCTGTTGAAGATGGTCGAAGGAACCTCGGCTCCGGTTGTGCCGGTCTTCATCGATGAACTGTGGGGCAGCGTCTTCACGTTCAGTGACGGCCGGTTTTTCTGGAAACTGCCTCGTAGTTGGCAGACCCCGATTTCCATTCACTTCGGCGAACCGATCGAACCTCCTTACGGCATCCACAGCATTCGCCAGGCAGTCCAGCAATTGGGCGCCGTGGCCTTCCAGCGTCGCATGGAACGGGTCATCCCGCCGGCGAAAACGATGCTCCGCATTTGCAAGCGTCGATTGTTCGGCTCAAAGGTTGCCGACTCGGTCGGAACCGACCTGACCGGCGGCATCTTCCTGACGCGGATCATGGTGCTGCTCAACCTGCTCAACCGCCACATCCTGAAGCCACGTAAAGAAGAGCCTTACGTTGGCGTGCTGCTGCCTCCTTCGGTCGCCGGCGCTGCGGTGAACGCTGCCTTGGCCCTGGATCGTCGCATCGCAGTCAACTTGAACTACACGACTAGCAATGAAGTGATGAACCACTGCATCCGGCAGTGTGGAATAAAATCGGTGCTGACCAGTCGCAAGTTCATGGAACGCTTCGATTGGGATCTCGAATGCGACGTGGTCTATCTGGAAGATCTGAAAGATAAGCCGACGCTAGGTGACAAGATCACCAGTGCGTTTAATGCATTTGTCGTTCCGAGCTTCATCCTTGATCGCATTTACAAACTGAACAAGATCGGTCCAAACGATACCCTGACGGTGATCTTCACCTCTGGCTCGACCGGCATTCCGAAGGGCGTCCAACTTACGCACGCCAACATCTCGTCGAACGTCCAGGCCATCGAGCAGATGGTGCACTTGAACCGCTCTGACGTGATCATTGGGATCTTGCCGTTCTTCCATTCCTTTGGCTACACGGTCACCCTGTGGACTTTGCTGGGGATCGACGTGAAGTGTGCGTATCACTTCAGCCCACTCGAACCGAAGATCATTGGCAACCTTACGAAGAAACATCATGGCACCGTGATCCTGGCTACGCCGACCTTCCTGCGTAGCTATCTGCGTCGGGTGGACAAGGATGACTTCGCCTCGCTGCAGATCGTCGTGGCAGGTGCCGAAAAGCTGCCGATGGATCTCAGCGAAGCCTTCGAAGAGAAGTTTGGTGTCCGTCCGGTCGAAGGTTACGGCGCAACCGAACTTTCGCCCCTGGTCGCGGTGAATATTCCTCCGGCTCGATCGATCGACAACTTCCAGATCGATCGAAAAGAAGGAACCGTAGGCCGGCCTATTCCGAATGTGGCCGCCAAGATCATCGATCTCGACTCCGGTGAAGAACGGGGCGTCGACGAACCTGGCATGCTTTACATCACCGGTCCGAACGTGATGAAGGGCTACCTCGATATGCCGAACGAAACCAGTGAGGTCCTGAACTCTGGCTGGTACAAGACGGGCGACGTCGCATTGATCGACGAAGACGGCTTTTTGAAGATCACCGGTCGTGTCAGCCGCTTCTCCAAGATCGGTGGCGAAATGATTCCGCACGTCCGGATCGAAGAAGCCATCACAGCGATCATCGGTCCCGACGAAAGTGATGAACTGACCGTCGCTGTCACCGCGGTCGATCACCCGACTAAAGGGGAACGCATTGTCGTCCTTCACACGCCATTGAGCCTCTCGCCACAAGAGATCTGCCAGCGACTGAAGGAATCGGGCCTTCCGAATCTCTTTATTCCATCCACCGAGAGCTTTGTGGAAGTCGAGAAGATTCCGGTCCTGGGCACCGGCAAGCTTGACCTGCGAGAGCTAAAAGAACTTGCCAAGACGCGGTTCGCTTCCAAAGGAACTGCCGCCTCGTAGGCAGGCTGGCTTCGCGAACATGTGGCTGACCGGTTCATCCGCCAGCCACTTGCTCTCCGACCACGGATTTCACGGATAGACACTGCCCGAAGGCCTGGGTCCACGAAGCATAATGCCTCCGACAGTGCCGATTCGTGAAATCCGTGGTCGCCACACCAAGAAGGAATCGCTCGGCGTTACCGCAGAGGTGCCTGCAGGACTCTCGTCGCAACGTCCCAGGCAGCAAGCGATTCCAGGCAAATTGAATCGTTAGCGACGCAGTTCAGCAAATCGCTTTCGTGGTACCGGTCCCAATGCAGATGCATCGGCCGTAATGATCGGTGAGGTAACCGGAGCCGGCTCGACAGGATTAACCGGCGAAGCCTGCGACTGCTGCGGCAGCAATGCCGGCTCTCTTACCGGTGCAGACGCCACTGGCATCGGCTGCTGTTCGGTCGGAACCGGGCCAGAGAACTTTTCCTGCAGGGTTTTCTCGGCAACAACACGTCGCTGATAAACCCGCGTGACAACGTCGCTCATTTGCTGGCGAACAACCGGATCGACCTTTTCCAGACGACCGACCAGGTGCTGCATGCCATTGACGTTGTCTTCGGCGTTCTTCGAGATCTTACCAATGAACGACGAGGTCTCTGCAAAGTTGTAGTCGGCCGTTTTCCCAATCAGTGGGTGCAAGGTTTTCGCCAGGAAGTCCGCGCCCCGGCTTTCAAACTTGACGAAGACATCAAGGCGGTTCGAGACAAACGACTTCCCTTCCGCCGCTTTGGTATAGCCAGAGCGAAGGATCAGCACGCAATTCGCCACAATCCGCGTCGGTGCCAAAGGCCCTTCGTAATAGCCTTGGGCGAAGAAGACATTGGTTTGACCATCGGCATAGATGATATCCACCTTGCTGACCGTGCCAGCGCCATCGTTGGCGTGGAAGGTGGTTGGACTCAGCCGCTGAACTTCGACGGTGGTGATTCCCATCAGTTCCCAGATATTCACCACCACTTCCGGATACGAAACCAGGAAGGAGTACAGCTCTGGGTCGCAGTTGATGACCTGGACTGGAAGCCGGCGGAAGATGCTTGGATCTTTCACCACATCCGCGACCCGGTTTTGATCCTGGGGACGAAGCTGGGGGAAAGGAATCTGCCGAAGCGCATCCTGCTTCTCTTCGCGATTGAATGCGACCAGCGTCGCTTCTGGCTCTTCTGCTTGAATCGTAGAAGCAGTCGTCAAAAACAGACCACTCACAAGCGACAAGCAAGCGAAGACCAGCAGACCGGGGACACGTTCAATGACAGATGGAGTTCGGACAATCGGCATGCAAGCATTCCCCCATGGCTTCGCGGCGGCTGAGATGGCCTTACCCTTAATTCGGTTGAATCGCTATGATCGCCACAATCATTCTCAGATTCCTAACCCGAACAGTACGCTAGCAAACGCTGTCTTTGCCGAAAGAACGCATCTGCTGACGTTAGTATTGCGAGCACCGAATCGATGGCACTTCCTGCCAGCCCCCTGGGCCGACCTGTCACGACCGTCCTGGTGATGCTGGGCGGACTGCTCGCGCTGGGCGGTACATTTCATCTGGCAGCCAAGTGGTACCTGATCCCGTCGCGGATGGATGCCTTGCTGCAAGACGCCCCAGAAGCAGACGTTGCTCTGCGGATGGATCAGATACTCGCTTCTTCTGCGCAACCACCGCAGCAACAAATGTTGAAATGGATGGGTTCCGAGCGAGGCGATATTGCTTTGGAAGCGGTTCGCCGGCTGAAACTTCAGCTTTCGCAGTGGGAACAGCACCCCGGCATCGCCATCGCCCCCCAGGCCCGCCAACTTGCGGAAGAACTGCAAAAAAGAGTCAGCGACTATCCAGAACCAATAAGGCGAGAGGTGCGCGATATCGCCATTCGCATGACTTCGTGGAAGCTGGGACCGAACTCCTTGGACGACGGGCCCATGCTGCTAGCACTGGAATCGATCTTGCGCGAGACCACGTCGCAGTCCCCTTCCGATAGCCCGGTAGCGGCCAGCGAAGCCGCCCTTGATCAGTTTCTAGGAGCAGAGACTTCGCGGCTGACGACGCCTGTGATCACATCGTCGGTCGATGTCAGCTTGCACGACGGGCTTCCTATGCAACAAGCAACTATCACGGATCCACCTGTCGAAGCGCAGGCGATACCTTCGTTTACCACCACAACCAACGCACGTCCTACCGAAGTATTAACCGCCAACCATCGCAGTTCTATTTCGCAGCCATTAAAACTTCCTCCCTTGGTCGCTTCTCCTAAGCAGATTGAACCAGGAGCACATAGACCAGAACCATTACCAGACCTGACCCGGCTTACCACGTTAGAGATCATGTGGAAGCTACATGCCCAGAATCAAGAGCTCGCTGAGCACGTACGAGAGACATTGAAGGCTAGAAACTTCTCGCCAGAAGATTTGCAACTCGCGACGCGTATGACGCACCCACAAGTTAGTGAACGGCTGCAATTAGTGCGAGAATTGCCCAGTATGGGGCGAAACGACATGACCAATTGGCTCTATTATATGACCAAAGATCCTGACGATGGGGTTCGATACGGAGCCGCGTCGGCTCTACTAACTTCTTCCGATCCCCGTCTCTTGAAACGCCTGAAGGCGGACTTGGCGACGGATCCAAGCCCGCGCGTTCAAACGTTAATCAAGAGATAGCCGCGCGAAGACGCGGGCGTAGAACCGCAGACTCTTTTTAGTGAGTCAGCTTGCTCAGCATTTCCATCGCTTGCTTGGCACGGCCAACGCCGCCCATGCTGTCGACAAACTCTTTGGCCGAGATCAGGTCTTCGGCGGTGATCTTGCCCGACTTGATCGGACCTTGCGACTTGCGCTTATCCATCGACTTGATGGTGCTGACGTATTGAGGTGTCACATCCTTGTAACCAGCCTTCTTCAAGGCGTCTGCAACAATCGTAGGAGAAGCGTCAGGGTTGTCCTTCTGATAGTTGCGAATGGCATCCGCTTTAGATGGTTTGTTCGTAGCGCGTTTGGCCATGTTGATTACTTTGTTCTTTCTATGGAATACTGTTTGTACTGTGCCTCGCCCCAAGGCCCACCTTTAGTCTAGACTCACATTTCTAGTAAGTCGACGCACAAGCAACTAGATTACTGCGAAACCGCAACCGATTGCTTTGTGCAGCGTGTTTCTCGGGTTTTGTCGACTCTGGACACGTAGAAGCGCAGTACGTGATCGGTCCAATATATCAGTACGACTCTGATACGATAGATGGTACATATGCTCTGACATCGGTGAGAATATCGCATGAAACACCGTCTTAAGATCGGTGACGAAATTCGATTCCATCCTTACACCACCCTAATAGCAACCATTTGCCTGCCAAGCTAATGACCCCACGGCGAGGTAAACGAGCAGCCCTCAACTAGAATGGTATTTGCACAACATCGGCAGGTTTTAATTTGCGCAAGGTTGGATCGGCGGGCAAATAGCGCAGTTGCGGGCAAACTGCACATCTTGGGAAGAACAATGAGGAGTAAGAGTGGGGATGACAGGAATCGAACCTGCACTCCTTGCGGAACTAGATCCTAAATCTAGCGCGTCTGCCAGTTTCGCCACATCCCCTGGCTCCTCAAATATCCCCAGTTAGAAGAGGGGATTTGAAGCAAGTCCCCTAGTATATCACGCAGCTTCCCCGTTTGGCAACGTGGCCCCCTCTTGGGAAAACGGCGAAAAGATGCGAAAACCGGAGCAGGTAAACCAGCTCGATGGATCAGCGATGCTCGATATGTGGTTGTCGCTGATTGCCTTAACTCCGCAGAATGCTCATGGCTCCACTCAAAGCGGTCGTCTTCGATATGGACGGCACGATCCTGAACACCGAGATGCTCTATCCCCAAGTCTCGTCGGAGATCTTGCGGCGGCGCGGCCTGACGCTTTCTCAGGATTTGACCGACGCCATGATGGGGCGCCCAGCACCGGTGGCATTCCAGGCCATGATCGACTGGCACGACCTTGCCGACACAATCGAGACGCTGGCCAAAGAATCGGAAGAGATCTTCAGCGATATTCTCGAGACCTCGCTGGGCCTGATGCCCGGCTTCACCGAACTGTTCAAATCGATTCTCGCGGCCAACTATCCGGTGGCCGTTTGCACCAGCGCCAGCCGGAGTACGGCGATCGATTTGCTGGGACGGTTTAACATTACCCCAGACCTGCATTTTGTCATCGGCGGCGACGAGGTCGAACACGGCAAGCCACATCCCGAAATTTATCTGACTGCGGCAAAACGTTTGGAAGTTTTACCATGCGAAATTGCGGTCTTCGAAGATAGCCAAACGGGCTGCACCGCGGCAATTGAAGCAGGCACCTATGCCATAGCCGTTCCCGCTTCCCATAGCGAAAAGCACTCGTTTGACGGGGCGAAGATGGTGGCGAATACCTTGCATGATCCACGGATCTACGAGGTTCTTAATATGCCACTTCACAACTAGCTTGAACGAGAAGATGACTCGAGTCATCACCGAGCTTTCCGAAGTCGATTGACGAAACTTCCGCGCGGGACTTACACTGCAAAGGTGCACCCCACCAATGCACAGTGTCGGACACTGCTCCCCCCGCAACAAAAGGATTGTCGCGATGAAGAATCTCGCCATCGTCCAAATCGACGACGAACTCTCTCCGCTACCGGCGACGAATAATTCTGCCGGTTTACTTCCTAGTAAGCTTGCCGGTCGCAAGCTGAACGCGGCCCCGCTGATCGAATGGCTGGTTCGCCGAATCTCAGAAGCGGAACTCATTGATGGCATTGTGGTCGTCATGCCCGATGCCCCGCAATATCGCGAACTCGCCTCGCTGGTTCCTCTGGATATTCCTTGCCATTTCAGTAACAAGAAGACACCTCTGGCACGTCTGGCCGATGCCTCGAAGGAATACCCTTCGGAAGCGATCGTTCGCGTTCCACTGGAAACGCCATTCTGCGATCCAATCTTGATCGATCGTTTGCTGACGACCGCCCAGGGACAGCCTGGTGCCGACTACATCGGCTTCTGCCTGGAAGGTGGTTGCCCGGCATCGCAGTCGAGCATCGGTTTGTTCACCGAATGGATCCGCCCCGCCGCCTTGGCGAAGGCCAACCGCGAGCTGAAATCGAAGAGCGATTCGTATCGCATCGATAGCTCGTTTTTGAACTATCCCGATCTGTTCCAGCTGGAAATGCTGCCGGTTCCACAGTCGCTCAATCGCGATGACCTGCGGTTCTCGGTCGTCGATGATGAAGACTGGGAACACCTGTTGGCGATTGTCGATGCCCTGGGAGCCGAAATGTTGCAGTGGCAAGATGTCGTCCGCATCATCGACACGCAGCCGACGATCCGTCATCGCATGGCTCAGCGTAATAAGCTGATTGCCTGATACCCTCCCCTCACAAGGTGCCGACACACCAGGGACGCTCCGGCGTCCCTATTTTTATGCTAGCGGGCCAAGGCCACAAAACCGACACAATCGTCAAATTCGGCTCAATTTAACAAGCGGCGATGGGCGATAAGAATTCTGAAACGACTCACTGAATCGATTGGGCCCCCTTTGTAAGGCCACCATAACCATGAAAAAGCTGCTTTCTGTTGTCGCTACGCTGATGCTTCTGGCCAATGTGGGATGCACCATGTGCAGCCATCCATTCGACTACGAATATGCAGCCTTCGACGAAGCGCAACTGAGCGGCCAGCGTGCCGGCTCGGCCTTCGCTCCGTACAGCTCGCAGTCGGTCGTAACCGAAGTCGGTCCCACGGAAGCTGCCATCGAAGAAGAAGTGATGTACTACGAGACCACCAACTAGGCTGGCTCTGGTTCTGAACCTCTCGCTCTCCCCACCTCCCAGTGGCAGGCATCTTCTTTTCAAGCCTGTCAAAATGGGGTAGTTTGTACCCCGACCTCCTCCATCATCCCCTGGGACACCCAGTCCCCACACCTCTGTATGCCCCTTCATGAGCGAAGCGACGCCTCCGTCCGGTGATGCGCCGGACGATATCGACATCACCGTCGAACCACCAACCCGTTTCTGGCAAACACTCTCGTGGTTAGGCCCTGGCCTGATCGTGGCAGGCTCGATCGTTGGCTCCGGCGAACTGATCGCCACCACGAAAACCGGTGCCGAGGCTGGCTTCAGTTTGCTGTGGCTCATCATCCTGGGTTGCATCATCAAGGTGTTCGTTCAGGTCGAATTTGGCCGTTATACCATCACCTCAGGCAAGACCGCCTTGGATGGTTTGAACGAGATCCCTGGCCCGGCCGTCAAGTTTCGTGCGTGGGGACAACCTTACCGGGTCAACTGGCTGATGATCTATTGGCTGGTGATGACGATCGCCAGCCTCGCTCAGCTCGGGGGA
Source organism: Bremerella cremea (assembly GCF_039541315.1). Classification (GTDB taxonomy): domain Bacteria; phylum Planctomycetota; class Planctomycetia; order Pirellulales; family Pirellulaceae; genus Bremerella; species Bremerella cremea. The sequence continues at coordinate 1,385,473 of NZ_BAABFZ010000005.1, forward strand.
ATCGTCGGCGCCGTCGGCCAGGCCCTGCAGATCAGCATTCCTATTACTGAGACAGGGCGAATCAGCAACGAATTCGCCAAAGCCCAGGCCGACTTTCAATTCCAAGAGACTCTCGCTCGACTAGCTGAGAATCGTGGCGATGCCGAAGCGGTCGTCCAGGCCCAGAACCATCTCAAAGAACTAGAAGCGAACCAAAGCCCAGAAGCTCTCGAGTATTTGAAACTGCGTCGCCAGGTACAAGCCCTTCAGCAAATCCCCACAACCGACGAAGTGGCCGCGACGGAATCGAAGGCGAAGATAGTCGAGATGCAAGCTTCCATGCAATCGATCCAAAGTCAGTTCTCCAGCAACGACGACAAAATATGGGCGGGCATCATCGCCGTGCTGACTGCCGGTTTACTCTACATGGGGCGTTACCATTTCATCCAGAACTTCTCGACGATCCTGGTCGCCGGCTTCACGTTGGTAACAATCGGCAACCTGGTCGCGTTACAGTTCTCGCCTGACTGGGCGATTTCGGGAAGTGAAGTCCTAAAAGGGCTCAGCTTCTCGCTGCCTGGCAATACACTGGCCGGGACCAATCCGGTAGTCACCGCCTTGGCGACCTTCGGCATTATTGGCGTCGGTGCGGCCGAGTTGATTGCGTATCCCTATTGGTGTGTCGAGAAGGGTTACGCTCGCTTCACCGGCAAGCGAGACGAAAGCGAAGGCTGGGCACGTCGCGCCACCGGCTGGTTGAAAGTGATGCAGTGGGATGCCTGGGGATCGATGCTGGTCTATACATTCGCCACGATTGCCTTCTACTTGCTGGGCGCCGCAATCCTGGGCCGATCTGGCCTCAATCCTGAGAAGTCGGAACTGATCCGCACGTTAAGCGTGATGTACGAACCAGTCTTCGGATCGATCGCTCCAACGCTCTTTCTGTTTGGTGCCTTCGCCGTGTTGTACTCGACCTTCTTCGTTGCCAACGCAGGGCATGCCCGCGTCGATGCCGATGGCATCCGATTGTTTGGCATCATCCCTCCGACGAATCGTGCGCTGCACAATACAGTCTCGGTGTTCAACATCGCATTTCCATTGTTCTGCCTGACCGTTTATGTGCTGATTCCTCACCCCGCGCAGCTCGTGCTGCTCAGCGGTGTGATGCAGGCGATCATGCTGCCGATGCTTTCGGTCGCGGCGCTGTTCTACCGCTATCGCCGCATCGACATGCGTCTGCGGCCAGGCCTTTTGTGGGACATCGGCCTTTGGGGCTCGTCGCTGGGAATGACGATCGCCGGTGGTTACCTGTTCTACTCGGAAGTCTCGAAGGTGATTGCGAAGTTGGGGTAAGCCAATGTGCCCGGCATAATCGCTACGACCTGAAAAACAGCTCCGACGAATCGCTATTGCCCAGCAATTGATTGCCGCTGGGCAGCGGCCTGTCACGTAGGTTTGAGAAACCATTTTGCTCAATCCTTCGAGGCCCCTCTCATGTCCGATACGGCCGTCAGCTCCTCATCCCAGCCATCGACCGCTTCCACCGACCAGGCTCCGCCAACGCTGGCCAAGGTGGTGCATGTGATCAATGGCGAACATTATTCTGGAGCGGAACGGGTTCAAGACCTTCTCGGAAAGTGCCTCCCGAAATTCGGCTACGACGCCAGCTTCGTCTGCGTGAAGCCTGGCAAGTTCGCCGAAGCTCGCTCGGCCAGCACCAGCCCGATCCACGACTTGCCAATGAAACACAAGTTCGATCTGTGGCAAGCCAAACGGTTGGCAGACCTCGTGAAGCAAGAGAACTTCGCAGTCATTCATGCCCATACCCCTCGGACCGCATTGATCGGCATGGGTGCCTCGCACCTGACCGGTGTGCCGTTTGTGTATCATGTACATAGTCCGACCTCGCGAGACTCCACGCGTCCCTGGCACAACTGGATGAACCAACGTATCGAACAGATGTCGATCGCGCGAGCCGTTCAGTTGGTCTGTGTTTCCAACAGCCTCGCCGGACACATGCGAACCCTCGGCGTCAAAGAAGACCGCATCACGGTCGTTCATAACGGTGTTCCTCAGGTCGACCATGTCGTCGATCGCGAACTGCCGAGCGGAACGTGGACCCTGGGGACCGTGGCCCTCTTCCGGCCTCGCAAAGGTCTGGAAGTTCTGCTGGAGGCGATGGCCCAGCTTCGTGACCGGGGACATATGATCCGCCTGCGTGCGGTCGGCCCATTCGAGACCCCCGAGTATGAAGCAGGCATTCACGCCCTAGTCGAAAAGCTGAACCTGGGCGATGCCATCGACTGGGTTGGATTTGCCCGCGACGTGAATGCTCAGTTCACCCAGATGGATCTGTTCGTTTTGCCAAGCCTGTTTGGTGAAGGCCTGCCAATGGTGGTCCTCGAATCGATGGCGGCCGGTACGCCGGTGGTGGCGACCGACGTCGAAGGAGTGACCGAGGCGATCGTTGATGGCGAAAGTGGCATTATTGCCAAGCCAAACGATCCAGAGCACCTCGCTCAACGAATCGAAGCGGTTCTGACCGGTCGCGAAGACTGGCGTGAAATCCGCAAGACCGCCTTGAAACGCCATGCTGATTTGTTCTCAGACGTCGCAATGGCCCGCGGTGTCGCAAGCGTTTACGACAAGATCCTGCAGAAATAGCTCTCAATTCGCGTCCGTGGACCAAACGTGTCACCGGGCTGTCCGAAAGTAAGAAGGCGTTGCCAATCGGTGGGGTGACTTCTCTTCCAGCGCGAGGAGTTGTATCCTACCAATGGCATGAACACGACCTTCCCATGGACGGCCTGATGGCGATTTCACGCGAGTTTTTATCTTGGGACCGACCCATTCTCCATTCGGCAGCCGAGTGGCTGATCGCGCGTGGAGCGGAGTCGACAGAAGACCTCCCCCTGGTCGACCTTTCGCAATGCCTGGTCGTCGTACCGGGTGGTCTGGCGGGTCGTAGGCTGCTGGAAATTCTGGTTCAACGAGTCGAAGGCACCGGCCGCTCGTTAATTCCGCCAGAAGTCATCACCGTTGGCTATCTGCCGGAACACCTTTACGACGCCAAGCTACCCTTCGCGTCGGAGCTGACACAGCAGTTTGCTTGGGGTGATACGCTGCGAAGTTTCTCGGCGGAAGTCCTCAAGCCGCTGATTCCCTTCCCGCCGGAGCCGTCCGATTTTGGCTCCTGGCGTGACTATGGCGATACGATTCGCCGCGTCTATCGCGAACTTGTTTCTGAATCACTCGACTTTTCGGAAGTCGCCCAGACGGCTCACTCGCTAGACGATTTCACCGAGCAACCTCGCTGGGATGTTCTGGCCAAGCTGCAGGAAGCCTATCTCCACAAGCTCGATACTCTCGAGATGTGGGACAAGCAGTCGGCTCGACTTTATGCCGTGAAGCATGGCGAGTGCCACTGCGATGCGCACATCGTTCTGCTCGGTACGGTCGACTTGAATCGCGTCACGCGGCAGATGCTCGACCAGGTTTCGGAAAAACAAGGTCAGGTCACTTCCCTTGTCGGTGCGCCAGCTGATTGGCAGACGCATTTCGATTCGCATGGCTGTTTGTTGGCCGATGCCTGGGCGGAAGAACAGATCGACATCGACTGGCACGACGTGGCGATCGTCGACGGCCCGACGCAGCAAGCCGATCACACGGCCGGGGCGATTGCCTCGGTCGCTCGCGATTACACCGCCAAGCAAATCATCATTGGATTGCCGGACGACTCGCTGCTGGGCGAAATCCGCCGGATCTTTCAACAGCACGGGCTCAACTGCCGTTATGGTCCCGGAACGCCGGTGGTCAGCACCCTTCCCTTCCGCCTGTTGGAATCGGTCGTGGAGCTCGCCCAGTCGCGGCAATACCACGCCTTGGCTTCTGCCATGCGTCATCCCGACTTGTTCGCGACCTTGCACCTTGATCAGTTGGGGATCGCGTCGCTCGATGCATGGTTCAATCGCCGAATGCCGAACGAAGTCGACAGTTCCATCAGCGACGAGAAGCTGCTCGATGCCATCCAACGACTGACCGAACTAACAGCACCCTTTGCCCGAGAAACGCATCCACTCCCAGAGTGGTCGAACCAGGTGCGCGACTTGCTGTTGATTGTGTATGGCGAACAGTGGGTCGACCTCGATACCTCGGCGAACTATACCCTGGCCCGGCCGCTGCAAGCGATCAACGACGCGATGGCCCAGTGGAACGAGATTCCAGCCTCGCTGCTTCAGCCCTGCACCGCTTCCGAAATGATGCGAATCTTGCGGAACCAATTGAGCAGTGCGATGGTTCCCGCAGAGCACGAACCTGATGCGATCGAAGCGTTGGGTTGGCTGGAGTTGCCGTTGATGGACGCTCCGGTTTGTGTCGTCACCAGCTTCAACGACGGCTTGATCCCCAGTGCCAACTCGGCCGACCTGTTTCTACCAAACACACTCCGCAAACTGCTGGGCCTGGAAGACGACTCGCTGCGGTATGCTCGAGACGCGTACCAGGTTCAAGTGATCCAGCACACGCGGGAGAAGGCCACCTGGATCGTTCCGAAACGAAGTGCAGACGGCGATCCACTGGCGCCAAGTCGGTTGCTTTTCACCGGTTCAACCGAAGACCTCCCGCAACGCGTGCAGAAGTTTTTCGGCACGCCCGAAGATCCAATCAATGCCGCCAAGTCGATCGGGGAAGACACACGCGATCATCGACAGCAAATCGAGATCCCGGTGCCTGAGTCGTTGAAGATTGAACGTTATCCCAGCTGGGAAAAGTTCTCCGCCACGGCAATCAACTTGTACCTGAAGTGCCCTTATCGATTCTTTCTGCGGTATGTGATGCAGCTTCGAGGCGACGACGACATTGCGACGGAGCTGCATGGTGGCGCCTTCGGGAATCTGGCCCACGATACGCTTCAAGCCTTCGGCACCAGCGACATCAAGAACTCGTCCGACGAGAAGGTGATCTTCGATTTCCTTTCATCGAAGCTGAGCGAGATCGCAGGCGGTAGCTACGGCAGTAGTCCGCTGGCCACCATCAAGCTGCAGATCGAACAGTTACGGCTTCGCATGCGTGCCTTCGCCACCGCCCAGTCCCGCCATCGCCAAGAAGGATGGGTGATCCATAAGTGCGAAATTGATGTCGCCGATCCAACGCGCACGCTGGATGTCGACGGCACGCCAGTCATTTTGGAAGGACGTATCGACCGCATCGACCACAATCCGCAAACAGGTGAATGGGCCGTTTGGGATTACAAGACGGGCGACAGTGTGAGCGATCCGGAGAAGGATCACCAGAAAGGGCCTCGCGGCGACAAAAAGTGGATCGGCGTGCAGTTGCCGTTCTATCGCCACCTGGTCCAAAGCGTTGGCGTGCGTGGCGAGGTTTCGCTGGGCTACATCACGTTGGCCAAGCTTGGCGAAGAGGTTCGTTTTCGTGCGGCTGGTTGGACCGACGAAGATCTCGACCAGGCCGACGCCACCATCGTTCAGGCCATTCGTGACATTCGCGAAGGCAAGTTCTTTCCTTCCGCCAACGTGCCTTACGAAGACGAATTCTCGCGAATCTGCCAGGACTCGGTCCTGGGCAAATGGGAGCCTGCCACATGAGCCCAACTTCAAGCCCTTTCCCCAACACTCTCATTCGGGCCTCGGCAGGTAGCGGAAAGACCTATCGGCTGTCGAGTCGTTATTTAGGCCTGGTCGCCCACAGCGGTCGCCCTGACGAAATCCTGGCGACCACCTTCACGCGAAAAGCAGCCGGTGAAATCCTCGACCGCATCATGATGCGTCTGGCCGCCGCCGCTGCGGACCCAAAACGTCTTAAGGAACTAAATGATTCGCTAGAAGGGACGCCGGTCACGCAAGAGGATTGCTTGCGAGCGCTGCACCAGATTCCGCAGCAGATGCATCGGCTGCAGGTCAAAACGCTCGATAGTCACTTCATCCGACTCGCTCAGTGCTTCAGCTTCGAGCTTGGCTTGCCGCCAGATTGGACGATTCTAGACGACGTCGACGACCAGCGAATCCGCATGGACGCCGTCAATCGTGTCCTGGCCCATCCCGAGACAAACGAAGTCATTCAGCTTCTGCACTTGCTGAGCAAAGGAAGTTCCGAGCGTAGCGTATCGCGTCTGGTGATGACATTGGTGAATGACCTGTATGGCATCTACCTCGACTCAGACGAGCAGTCGTGGCAGGTACTGACCGTCGCTGCCGCGCCGTCGGAACGGGAAGTCGAAGATGCGATTCATTTCCTCGACAGCTATCCGCCTGATTCCAAAGCCTTGAAGAAGGCCATGACCGCCGACGTCGATCGTTTTCGCGGTTCGCAGTGGGCCAAGTTTCTCGACACCGGTCTTCCGCCGAAGATCGTGGCCGGGGAAGACACCTACAGCCGCAAGCCAATCCCTGACGACGTCATGAAGGTCTATCAAACGCTGGTGCGTTATGTGCACAGCACACTGATCGGCCGGACTGTTGATCAGAACCGAGGGGCATACCAACTGCTCGATCGCTTTCACGAGCACTACGAACGACTCAAGTTTCTCCAGCGTGGCTACCGTTTCGACGACGTTACACGTCGTTTGAGCGATGCCTTGAAAACGAATGCTGAAATTCAAAATCAGTTCCGCCTCGATCGCAAGATTGAACATCTGCTGCTGGATGAATTTCAGGATACCGCCCCGGTTCAATGGGATGTGATTCGTCCCGTAGCCCGGAAAATCGCCGAACAGCCCAAGGATCGCTCGATCTTGTGCGTCGGCGACATGAAGCAGGCGATCTACGCCTGGCGTGGTGGCGTGGCCGAGATCTTCGATGCGGTTCAGGAAACACTGCCGGGTATCCACTGCGAAGACATGGACCGCAGTTACCGCTCGGCCCCGATCATCATGGAGACCGTCAATCAGATCTTCGGCAACCTTGAAAAGTTTCAGGGTGCCGGGAAGATGCGAAACGGCATCGAGCATTGGCTGAAGTTCTTCAATCCGCACAAGACGGCCCGAACGGAACTCTCAGGCTTTGTCACCGTCGACTCAGCGGCCTTCGATGCCGAAGGCAAGCCGTGTGACGATCAGGTTCTGATCGCTGCGGCCAACCAGGTCGCCGACCTCCATCACAAGGCACCGCATGTTTCGATTGGGGTGCTCGTTCGCCGAAACGCGACGATCGCTTCCATGATTTATCTGCTGCGGCAGCGGAACGTGATGGCCAGTGAAGAAGGTGGCAACCCGTTGACCGATTCCGCAGCGGTGCAGTTGATGCTCTCGCTGCTGGAATGGCTCGATCACCCGGGCAATACGTCCGCGCGGTTCCATATCCAGCACTCTCCCTTGTCGTCGCTGCTTCGACCTGCCGACAGTTCCAATGAAGCCTGGGAAGCGTTGGCGAACAATCTGAGACGCGAGCTGCTCGTTGAAGGCTATGGTGCCGCCCTGAGCCGTTGGGCGAAGTTGATTCAGCCAAAATGCACTCCGCGTGAACAACGCCGCCTGGAACAATTCCAACGCTTGGCATTTTCGTATCAAGGTAAGGCCACTCTTCGGTGCCGCGACTTCGTGCGCTTCATCGAATCGCAGCGCGTCGGCGATTCGTCGAGTGCCGCCGTTCGCGTAATGAACATTCACCAGTCGAAGGGACTGGAGTTCGACGCCGTCTTCCTGCCAGAACTCGAGAATCACATTCCGCCGCAATCAGATAGCTTCGTCCTACAGCGAGACCAACAGATTGGCCCGATCAACGGCGTAACGCATTACGTCTCGGAATCGCTTCAGGCCATGCTGCCGGACAATGTGCAACAGATCTTCGAGCAGACGCAGCAGAAGAACGTCGTCGAATCGTTGTGCGTGCTGTATGTCGCGCTGACTCGAGCCGTCCATTCGCTGCACATGATCGTCAAGCCACGCCCTCAGCCGAAGTCAGGCGGCGAAGGGCACTCGAAGTCGTTCTCTGGGATTGTCCTCAATGGCCTCGCCCCGCAAGCCCCCTACCCTGCCGAGCAGCAGCGGCTCTATAGCAACGGCGATCCTCGCTGGTACGAATCGGTTGAGAAAGAAGCGGCGGAAGAGGAAGCAAGACATGCCATCGCCGAAATTCGCCAGCCGATCCGACTGAAATCGGCAACGCACGAATCACTCAGCGAGTTCGTTTCTCCTTCATCGCTGGAAGGAGGCCGCCTGCGACGTGTGAAAGACTTGCTCAAGGCCGATTCAGTCACTGCTGGCATGCGGTATGGGTCGGCCATGCATCATTGGCTCGAATCGATCGCGTGGCTGGAAGATTTCCGCGCCGATCGCGATAAAATGATCGCTTCGGCCCACGGGCTATTCGGCGAGTTCCCTTACGAAAACGCGTTCGGGCACCTGACCAGCATTTTGCAATCCGATAAAGCCGTCAGCCTACTGCGTCGTGAACAATACGTCGCCGATGCCTGGTGGCCGGATGCCAGCGCCGACGATTCGCTGAGCGTTCATCGCGAATTTCCTTTCGCGATCACCTACGAAGACTCGATCTTGCGGGGCTCCATCGACCGACTTGTCTTGATAAAACAGAGGGGCAAAGTAATCGCCGCCGATGTCGTCGACTTTAAGACCGACGCCTTCGAGGATGCATCGGCCCTTAAGGAAAAGGTGCGGCATTACCGTCCGCAAATCGATTCCTACCGCAGTGCGGTATCGCAGATATTTAAGCTTCCGCTGAGTTCCATTCGCGGAGCATTGCTCTTTGTCCACGGCCCAGAAATCGTGGCCTGGCAGGACGAGAATCGTTCATGATCAAGTTTATTCACACCGCAGACCTGCATATCGATAGCCCGCTTCGCGGCCTGGCGATGCGCGACGAAGCGATGATGAAGCGTGTGCAGCGTGCCACGCGCACGGCGCTCGAACGCATCATCGACCTGGCGATCGAGCAGCAAGTCGCGTTCATCGTCGTCGCAGGCGACCTGTTTGATGGCGACTGGAAAGACATGCACTCTGGCCAATGGGCAGCCGGGCAGTTCCGCCGATTGGCCGATGCCAATATTGGTGTCTATTACATTCGTGGTAACCACGATGCCGTTAGCCAAATCCAACGTAAGATTCGTTGGCCTGATAACGTGGTTGAACTTCCCCACGACGAGCCAGCCACCATCACGCTCGACGATCTCGGCGTGGCCATTCATGGGCAAGGCTTCGCAGACCGCGAAGTAACCATCGACCTGGCGGCCCGGTACCCGCAGCGTGTGCCTGGCATGTTCAACCTCGGCATGCTGCACACCAGCCTCACCGGTAGCGAACATCACGACACGTACGCTCCGACGACCATCGAAACGCTACGTGCTCGGGGCTACGATTATTGGGCACTCGGCCACATTCACCTGCGAAATAATGATCCTCTCTCGACCGAACCGTACGTTGCTTACAGTGGCAACCCGCAAGGGCGTCATATTCGCGAGCCTGGCGCCAAAGGTTGCCTGCTCGGAGAGATCGACGGCGAAACGCTTAAGAACGTCACCTTCCACGCAACCGACTCGATTCGCTGGCAAGAACTGATTGTTGACGTTTCGGCCGAGAAGCACCTCGACGGCGTGCTGGCCAAAGCATCGGCTGCTCTGGAAAAAGGGCATCGCGGCCATGAAGGACTTAGCTCGGCATTTCGTTTGACCTTTCAGGGAGCAACGAAGGTCCATGACGAGCTTTCGGACCTGATCAAACGGGGCGAAATCCTACAGGAACTACATGGCTCGGCCGAGTCGATCGACGACGAGATCTGGCTCGAGAAGATCCGCTTCGAGTCCTCGCCGCTGTTGGCCGGGAACGTCCAAGACGCACACGACCTGTGGGGAGCCATCGCCATGCAGTTCGACCAGGTCCAAGACAACGCCGAAGCCTTGCGGCAACTGGAAGAACTGGTGAAACCGGTGCTTGATAAAGTGAGTGCCCAGCATGTGTCGATCAGCGAAGAGGGGACCCTGGACGAACGAATGCCACAGTGGATTGAAGCGGCCCAGCAGCTTTTACGAAGCCGATTGGGGGCACCCAGCGCATGAAGATTGAACACCTAGAACTCGAAAACTTCGGTATCCATACCGAGCAGTCGTTTGCGTTTTCGACCGATGGTCTGCACATCATTTATGGTCGCAACGAAGCAGGCAAGTCGACCTTGTTGCAAGCGGTTCGCCAACTGCTGTTTGGTTTCCAACACGCCAAAAGCAATCCGTTCGCACCGGACTCGTCGAAGAAGAAGATGAAGGCGACAGCCAAGCTCATCTCGGGTGAATCGCAACTACTGGAGATCGTGCGGCGGCAAGGAACCAAGAACACGCTCTCCGGCGAGTTCGAAGAAGGCAACGCCACCATTGACGAAGAACGCTGGCAGCAACTGATCAGTGGCGCCGACCAGCGACTTTACGAGCATGTCTTCGGATTCTCGCTGAAAGAACTAGCGACCGGCGAAGAGAGCCTGAAAGAGGCGAACCTCGACGAAGCGCTATTTGGCGGCGGCCTCGGGCGACTACACGATTACAAATTGCTCCTGAAAAATATCGACGAAGAAACGGAAGCTCTCTTCAAAAGTCGCGGTCAGAAGCAGCGCATCAACAGCATCCTTTCTGACATCAAGGCGTTGAAGTCAGAGCTTAAAGATTCGTCACTCCGCCCGGTTGAATACGAACAGTGGCTTGGCGAAGCCCAACGCTGTGAAGAAGAACTCACCCGGCTCAATACGGCCCTCGCTAAAGTTTTCCGGCGGCAGCAGCATCTCGAGCGTCTGAAGAAGGCACATCCGCTGTGGATCGATTGCCAGTCGAAACAGCAGCAGCTTGAACGCATGGAAACGCCGGAATCCTTTCCGGCCGAGGCCTTGGAAGAGCTGTCGCAAACCCGCAAGACAGGCACGAAGCTCTCAGCTGAAGTCGAAAGCCTGACTCAGGACCTGGATCGTCTCGATGCCGAGATCGCCGCGATCTCGTTCAATGAAGCGTTGATCGAATCGAACGAGGCGATCCGTTCGCTGATGTTCGGTATCAAAGAGATGCAGGGCTATCGCCGCGATATTCCTTTGCGAAAGCAAGACCGCCAGCACGAGCTCGATGGTGCCACGGCCCGCCTGAAACAGATCGGCCCGAAGTTAAAGCTGGACGAAGTCGCTCAGTTGGAACTCACGCTGGCCCAGCGTAAAAAGATCGAACAGTTGACCAAGACCTATCAACGGTTGCAGACGGAAATCCGTTCGCATGCCGGAGAAGTCGATCGTTTGGATCAAGACATTCGCGAACTCGAGTCGGCTCTGGGCGATCTGCCGTCGCAGTCGAGCGAGATGATCGAACATCTTCAAGCGGCCATCGATCCACTGCGACAGTCGATCGACCGCATCAGCGATATGCAACGGCAGCTTCGTAAGCTGCAGTCCGACATGGGACAACGCCGCGTCACCATCGAGACGATCGCAGGCAAAGAACTCGATTTCGCGGCCCCTTTACCGATGCCGCTGGAGCAAACGATTCGACGCTATGAAGCCGACTTTCAGGCGATTGCTGAACAGCTTCGTACGGCCGAGCAAGCTGCCCGGGAAACAACCGACGAGCTGACCTCGAAGAACGACGAGCTTCGCCGCTTGGAGCAAAGTGCCCGGCTGGTTTCGGAAGAGGAACTGAAGGCATCGCGAGATCAGCGTGACGCGACCTGGCAAACGCTGCGATCCGTGCTCGAAGGCACCACTCAGCCTGAAACGCCAACGACTAGCCAAGATGCCGATCGTTTCGAGGGTGAGGTTCAGCAGTCGGACGAACTAGCCGACCAGCGTCACCATCACGCTCAGATCCTGGCGGATCAACAAGCGATGAAGGGGAACATTCGCCTGCTGGAAGAACGCCTGGCCCAGCGTCAATCGTATGTTGCCGAGCTGATCGCGAGGCGGGACGAACTCCAACAGAGCTGGGAAACGGAATGGCAAGCGTGTGGCATCGTTCCCAAGTCGCCCCAGGAAATGCTTCCGTGGCGAACGACATTCTGTGCGCTGCAGGAAACGCAAACGGAAATCTCGCGGCTCGAAGAAGATCTCGCACCACATCAACAGCGTGTCGAAGCGGCGACGACGTTGGCCCGGACCGCGGGACTTCCCGAGTCGACAAGTTCCGCAGCGGATGTCGCGGCCTGGATTGCTTCGTACCTGAATCGGGCCCAGTCAGAACGGGACCGTCGCCAGCAACTCACCAGCAAATTACAGCTCAACCAAGATGCCCGACGTCAGAACTTCGAGCGAAACGAAAAGCGCCAGCAAGAGCTGGCAGGCATCGAAGCCGAGGCCAAAGAACTGCTGACCGTGTTTGCTTCGCTCGGCGAAGTCGACCTGGAGATGGCGGCCGAACTGATTCAAACGGTCGAGAAGATCCAAGGCACCCTGGCCGCGGCTGAGAGCATGCAAAAGCGAATCTCGGACATGGAGGCGGGACTGGCTCAGTTCGCCGAACAAGTTCAATCCGTGGTTGCCGCGACCGGCGAACCTCTGGGCGAGATGGCACCGGAACACGCTGCCCAACGCCTAGGAACGTTGCTCTCTGAAGCCGAGAATCAGCTTAGCCTTCGGAAAGAACTGGAAATCAAGCGTCAGCTTCGTGCCGAAACACTCGAAAAGAGCCGCAAGGAACTGGCCGACGTCGAAGCCCGGCTTTCGCAGTGGCGATCGCAAACGAATGTTGAAACCGACGACCAACTGGAAGTCGTTTCCCAAACGGTTCGGCAACGACAATTGCTTGAATCGGAAATTGCTTCGCTCGAAAACAGGTTGGCATTGGTTCGTGAATCGGAAGACGCCGAACGCTTTGCTGCGGAACTGGAAGCGATCGATGTCGATACCTTGCAACTCGATCTCTCCGGGGCGAAGACCGAATATGCCGAGACCGGCAAGATTCAAGCCGAGGTCAATCAGCAGCTCGGACAACTCAAGCTTCGCCTTTCCGAAGTCGACCAGACAAGCCGGGCCGTGATGGCTCAAGGAAAGATCGAAGCACTTCAGGCCGAACTGTCGGACTGCCTCGATCGACTGGGTCCGCTATTGATTGCCAAAGAGATGCTCGACCGAGCGATGGCCGCGTTTCGCGAGGAAAGCTCCGGACAACTGCTCGCGTTGATTAGCGAACTGATCGAGCAAATGACGGAAGGACGTTACACCCAGGTCGAGCACGACCCGGACCAGGAAGGGGGACTGATCCTCAGCGGTCCCAACGATCTGCGGCGGAAACCATCGGAACTGAGCACTGGGACGCGGGAACAACTTTACCTGGCCATTCGGCTCGCCTACATTCGACATTACTGCGAACAGGCCGAGCCATTGCCGGTGCTGATGGACGATATTCTAGTCAACTTCGACGACAGCCGTCAGTTGGCCACGTTACGCGTATTGATGAATTTCGATCCGCGAATCCAGATCATCATGCTGACCTGTCACGAGCCACTGGTGAGCAAGGTGCAGTCGCTGGAAGAATCGATCCGTGTGACGCGAATGGATGGCCAGCCGGTCGAAGTCCCGCCACCGAAAGCGAAGCCTGCTCGCAAGAAGTCGACCACCAAGTCCTCTACGCCGAGCTTGTTTTAACATGCCAGACATCGTTGCCTTCTTCGCCTACGGCACCTTGAAGCGGGGCGAATGCCGCGAGAAATGTTGGCCTTGCCGCCCTGTCGCGGTGCTGCGAGGTTCGACGCCAGGATCGTTATGGGAAGTCGCCGACTACCCAGGCCTGAAGCTCGAAGGTGAAACACGCGTGGTGGGCGAGTTGTGGCTGTTCGATGCCAAGCACGAGGCGAAACTGCTGGAAGTACTGGACGAAGTCGAAGGCTATCCGACCCTCTACACGCGCGAAGTGGTCGAGTGCGAGACGCTAGATGGCCAGCCAATTACGGCGACCACGTACGTCTACAATCGACCGATTCAGCCAACCTTTGAACAGGTGGAAGCCGATGCCCAGGGAATGATCAACTGGCGCGGTGACACTCAGCGTTTCTCATAGACTTCGGCCATCTTCATCACGCGAGCCTTGATCGCTTCCCGCGTCGACTTGGGCGAAAGAACTTCTGCCTCTGGCCCCAGGGCCAACACGCGGGGAATGATCTCTAGTTCGTGAGCCGCTTTCACGGTCAGCAGAACACTGCCATCGTCCTGGCGTTCTACCTTCTGCTCTGGGTGCCATGGGTCTTCGGTCACCCAATTGGCCGCGACTGCTGAGACTTTGATCTTAAAGTCCATCGATTCATGGGCGGCGAAGATCCCGATCGAGCCTCCCAGGTGCTCTTCCAAATCGAAATCTTTCGGCACCTTGAAGTAATCGTCGGTCACTTCCGCCTTCTTGAAGCGGTCGAGCTTCCAGTGACGAATGCGGTCGGGATCTTCCTCCGGCAGTTCGTTGGCGGCGGCCACGATATAGATACTGCCCTGATGGAAGACGATGCCGTAAGGTTCCAACCGACGCTGGCTTGGCGATGGTTGACCAGGCTTTTGATAGGCGACTTCGACGACGCGATGCTGATGAATGGCCCGGTTCAGGTTCTTTAACGCTCCTTCCTGGGCGGAATAGTTCTTCGCGGCCAGACCGGTCACATAAAGTACCTGACGATACTTGCGATAGTGATCCCAGGTCGTCTCGGGGAGTTGTTCTTGAATCTTCGTCCAGAAGGACTCGACACCAACCCAGAACGGCGTGCCTGACAAAGGCAGCAGCAGATCACGTCCGAGTGAAAGGGCAATCAACTCGGTCGCTGTCGCGGTGATCTTATGCATGCCGCGACCACTGGCGCCCAGCTTCCAGACGCGACCACGACCGGAGTCATGGACGTCGATATCGAGACCGGCAGATTGCAGCGATTCGATATCGCGACGCACGGTCCGAGTATGCAACGAAGTTAGACCAAGTTCGTCAACCAGCGCGTCACGGATTTCTTCCAGCAGGCATCCGTACCGATAACGTTCGAGAATCTGCAGGATCTTGTGCTGCCGAATGAGTTGCTCGTTACGAGCCATGCCGAATGCCTCCGTGCCGAAAGGGGGTGTCGCCGAACCAAGAGTTTACCCCAGCGCTGGTTTCGTTTCCATCGACCACAACCGGTTCGCGACCATCCAACTGGCCAGGGCGAAACCGATGCGATTTACTTCCCAAACGTCCGCTTTTCGCGTAACAGGTGATGGTAGTGCTGGGCGAAGCGATGCGACTCGTCCCGCACGTATTGCAGCAAACGCAGAGCGAACGAGTGACGACTCAACCGAATCGGTTCGCTCTCGCCAGGTCGATAGACTTCTTCTTCACGTTTGGCCAGCGAGATGACCGTCGGCGGCTCGATCCGCAGATCACGGAACGCCGCCATTGCTGCGTTCAACTGCCCTTTGCCACCATCGATCAGCAGAATATCGGGGAAGACTTCCGAGGTCTCGTTCAAACGTTTGAACCGTCGCGCTACGACCTCGTGAATGCTACGGAAGTCGTCGACGCCATCCACACCACGAATTTTGAAACGGCGATAGCCTGGCTTGAATGGCAACCCATCCAGAAACTGCACAAGGCTGGCGACCGTGTCGCTACCGCCCAAATGTGCGATGTCGACACCTTCGATCGTCCGCGGTGTGATCGACATCCCCAACACTTTTCGCAAACCAGCGAGCCCTTTTTTGGGGTCAACGTAGAACACTTCTGGCTGAGCGTGGGTTTCCAGTTCACCTCGTTCGTCGAGGCGTTCGATCATGCTGATCTCATCACGCAGCTTGGCGGCCTTTTCGAACTCCAGGTTCTTGGAAGCCTCCATCATTTCGTCTTGAAGCTGCTTGGTCAGACGCGATCGGTTCCCTTCCAGAAACATCTGCAACCGGCGAATGTCTTTGCGATATTCCTCTTTGCTGATCCGCAGATTGCACGGAGCCGTGCATTGATCGATGCTCGCCAGCAAACAGGGCCGGAACCATTTCCAGCGTTCGTCGTTCTCGTCGATATCGAGATCACAGGTACGGAACTTGAAGATCCGCTGCAAAACCTGAATGGCCCCACGCAAGGCGCTGGCACTGGTGAACGGTCCGTAAAGCTTGGCGTTCTTATCCTGCGGTTCGCGCGTGAACTCGACGCGGGGGAAGTCCTCGCGCTGGGTGATCATCAAGTACGGAAATGTCTTGTCGTCTTTTTGCTCTTTGTTGTACTTCGGCTGGACATCTTTGATCAGCCGCGATTCCGCCAGCAGGGCGTCGACTTCGCTCTCGGTTTCCAGAAAGTCAGCGTCGGCGATCTCGTTTACCCAATAGCCGGTCCGCTGATCGATGGCCGCTTCAGCCAGAAAATAGGAACCGGCACGCGATCGAAGGTTCTTCGCTTTGCCAACATAGATGACACGTCCCTTATCATCTTTGAAGATGTAGACGCCTGACGTAGTCGGAAATTTACGGACCTTGTCCGCAGTCAGCGTAAAGGCGACATGCTCGGCAGGCCGACCTTGGCTGTCCGATGATTCTGGCGGGGTCGATTCGGCTTCCGGATTCAGATTTTCTGCCATGACTCAACGAGGCTAGGGTGTACAAGATTCCATCATTGGATTTTAACCCTAACCCGCAGTTTTGGCAGTACGAACAACCGCGAACCAGAGAGGACTGCATCGATTGCCCCCGCCCATGGGGCAGGGGCAACGTGTTTACAATGCTCTTAGACGCTTTCGGCAAATGCCTTCAGGTCGTTCTCGAAGGCATCGAGACGGGCTTCCATCTCTTCCTGGGCAGCATTCATCAGCGAAAGCTGCTCGGCCGGAACGTACGAGAACATATAGAACTTGACCTTCGGCTCGGTTCCGGAAGGACGCACAGCGACGTAATTGTCGTCTTCCAGATCGAGGATTACCATGTTGCCCTTGGGACCGTTCAGCTTCGAGGTCTGACCGTCTGCGGTGGTGATCGTGTCGTTCAAATAGTCGCGAACCTGGACCAGCTTCAAGCCCCCCACCGAAGCTGGTGGTTCAGCGCGGAACTTGCCCATCAGCTTCTGCATGTTGGCCATGCCTTCGCTGCCAGGCATTTTCTGGTTGAGCAGACGTTCGGCATGGTAGCCATGTTGCCACCACAACGACTCGAGCTTCTCGTGCAGCGACTTGCCTTCCTTCTTGCAATTGGCAGCCAACTCGGCCAGCAGCATTGCGGCGACCGAAGCATCTTTGTCGCGAGCGTATTGTCCGACGAGGTAGCCGTGCGACTCTTCACAACCGAACAGGAACTTGTCGGGACCTTCTTCGTCCAT
Organism: Bremerella cremea; assembly: GCF_039541315.1. Classification (GTDB taxonomy): domain Bacteria; phylum Planctomycetota; class Planctomycetia; order Pirellulales; family Pirellulaceae; genus Bremerella; species Bremerella cremea. The sequence goes on from NZ_BAABFZ010000005.1 coordinate 1,402,681, forward strand.
CGTTCCACCGATGTACTTGAAGCCGACCTGCAAGTTGCCACAAGTCCGCACGCCGTAGCTTTCGGCAATCCGGCGAACCATTTCGGTGGTGACCAAGGTCTTCACAACGTAGTGATCGGCCGTCAGACCGCCACCTTTCTTGCGTTCCGACAGAACGTGATCGGCCAGCAGGACGGCGATCTGATTGCCGGTGAAGGTGCCCCATTCGCCGGTGGTGTCCATCGAACGAGGAGCAGCACACCCGAGCCGATCGCTATCGGGATCAGTCGCCAGGATCAGCTCCGAGTCGTCCTTCTTGGCCTGATCGATGATGATATCGAAAACGGCCGGATTCTCGGGATTCGAGACGTGGCCTGGGACGTTCGGGAAGTCGCCGCTTTGTTCAGCATGCGGACCAAAGAGGGCAACGTCTTTGAAGTTATCCGCGGCCAGGACTGGCAGCACGGCCGAAGCCCCCACACCATGCAGCGGCGAGTAAAGGATCTTCACGTTGCGTGGACCGTCGAACTTCTGCTGCGAAACGGCACTGACGAAAGCGTCGTCCGTTTCCTGCGTGCACAGCACAACTTTGTTTTCCGAAACCGCGGCGTCGAACTCGACACCTAGCGGAATCTCTTGCACGTTCATCACGTTGTCGATGATCTTCGCATCGTGCGGAGGCATCACCTGACCACCGGTCGACCAATAGACTTTCACGGCGTTGTCGCTTGGTGGATTGTGGCTGGCGGTGACCATGATCCCGCACGAACACTTCTTGTAGCGAACCAGGAACGAGAGTTCTGGCGTGCTGCGATAATCATCCAGGAAATAGACCGTGAAGCCGTTCGACACCATGATCCGAGCACAAAGCTCGGCAAATTCACGCGAGCGATGACGGGTATCGTAGGCAATCGCACACGAAAGATCACCGCTGACAGTCGCCTTGACGTATTCAGCGAGGCCCTGGGCACTTTCGCCGATGGTGCGTTCGTTGATGGCATTCGAGCCGATCGGGTACATTTTGCCGCGGCGACCGCCGGTTCCAAACGGAATGATCGTCCAGAAGGCGTCGTCCAGCTCTTTCCACTTGCCCGAGGTGATGTGCTCGGCGACCTGGTCGGCATAGCGAGCGTATCGGGCTTCGGTCAGCCAGATTTCGATGTTATCGGCCGCGCTAGCGGTGATCTTGCCGTCGACGGTGGCCTGTTTGACTTGCTCGAGAAGAGCACTGGTATCGAGATCGCTGCCGCTCATAGGTTGTCCCCATTACAAAGTCTTTCGGAATCACCCGATTTTAAGGCAACCCCCTCACAATCATCAATTGGGCGAACTGCCCCAGGGGGAATTCTTCACTTTCATGAAGTGCCGATCGAATCGATCACGCCAACAACGCGGTTTTTGTTTTATAGTAGGTGGGATGTGATCGTACGCCGCTGGCATTAGCAACCACCACCATCGAACCATCGCTCAGGCATGACTCAACAACCGATCATCAGTGTTTCCGGATTGCGAGGAATTTTAGGGCTGAGCCTCTCTCCCGAGACAATCAGCCGCTATGTCGCCGCCTTTGTCGAGCAGCTTCCCGACGGAAGTATTTTGCTGGCCCGCGACGGAAGACCTAGTGGCCATGCCATTGGTCAAATTATCCAGGGAACTATCAATCTGCTTGGTCGTGACGTGCTGGACGCTGGCGTGGCGGCCACCCCAACCGTGGGTGTTCTGACGCGGCAATACCGCTGCACCGGTGCCATTCAGATTTCAGCTAGTCACAATCCCCCTGAATACAATGGATTGAAGCTGATGGGAGCCGATGGTCGGGTGATCTCGGCCGAACGTGGTGCCCAGGTCAAAGCTGCCTATCTCGCCCAGCCAATTACCTGGGCTCCGTGGAACGAGATCGGCGTCACAACCCGCTGCGAAGAAACCGTCAACGAGCATATCAAGAAGGTCCTTGCGACCATCTCGGCTGGCCCGATCCAAAAGAAGAAATACAAAGTTCTGCTCGACTCGAATGGTGGAGCCGGAAGCATTGTTGGAAAGAAGCTGCTGCAGGAGTTGGGCTGTGACGTCGAAGTGCGTGGCGAAGAGCCGAACGGAGACTTCCTCCATTCTCCGGAACCGACGGAAGCCAACTTGCGAACGGTGGCTGAGGACGTTCGCGAAGGAAAATATGATGTTGCCTTCTGCCAAGACCCCGATGCCGACCGCCTGGCGGTGATCGACGAAACAGGTCGTTACATTGGTGAAGAGTACACCGTGGCACTTTGCCTGCAGAATGTTCTTTCGCAGCGAAAAGGTGCGGTGGTCATCAATGGTGCGACAAGCCGCATGAACGAAGAGATCGCGGCGAACTTCAAGTGCCCGATCTATCGCAGCGCCGTCGGCGAAGCGAACGTGACCCAGGAAATGATGTTCCGCGATGCCGTCTTCGGTGGCGAGGGCAATGGTGGTCCGATCGATCCGCTGGTTGGCTACATTCGCGACAGCTTCGTCGGGATGGCCAACATCCTGGAACTGATGACCAAAAAGAAGAAGCCAATCAGCAAGCTGGCCGACGCGCTCCCCCGCTACGAAATCGTAAAACACAAGGTCGAGCTGAACCCGGAAGAACTTCCGGCAGGCTTCGATCGCCTGAAGCATCAGTATGGCAATGCTCAACTGGACGAAGGGGATGGTCTTCGCTTTACCTGGAAAGATCGTTGGCTGATCGCCCGAGCCAGCAACACCGAACCGATCATTCGCGTCATTGCCGAGTCGAAGTCGCTGGAAGAGAGCGAAGAAATGTGCATCAGCGCGGCTCGCACACTCCGCGGGATTTAGTCGACCATCGGGTAGATCTGGTATTCCTCGGGAAACCAGTTGGCGAGCAAGTAGGCCGGTGTTTCAGGAAATCGGCGTAGGACCTCTTGTGGTTTCCCTTCCACCAGGTAGCCCTTTCCCTCTGCGGGATCGAGCTGCGTTTCCTGGCACTGTCGGGCAAACTGTTCCAGCTCCGATGAATTCCAGGCGGCAGAGTTCACGGGAACTTCACGCATCGAATCGAGTGGTGGTTGCTGCGAGAGGTCTTCCGCAGTCCACCAGATCCGTCGCCCTTCTTTAGGCGAAGGACTCTCGACGAGAAACGTCCCACGCGAGATCTGCTGCAACTCTGGAAGCTTATCAGGCGAGATGCACCGTCCCTGAGCCACTAGTGAAAGCCTCAGGGATTCGTCTTCTTCTCGCAATCGCTGTCTCGCCCGGCGATGGGCAGGAAAATTCAGCAGCGAATAGAACATGATGATCGGGCCAATGACCATGATCGCGATCAGCAGAGCCATCATCACCACGACCGCGACTGGAAACATCAGTACGATCAGCGGCCATGCCCACCAGGGAGGCAGTTCTAACTTGGGTGATGCCAAGATTCATACCTCCCTGATGCGATGACGACTAACGCGGGCCAATCTTATCGATACCCATGTACGGTCGCAGCACTTCTGGCACTTCGATCGTGCCGTCGGCCTGCTGATAATTTTCCAGCACGGCAATCAAACCACGGCTCAAGGCGATGGCCGTTCCGTTGAGGGTGTGCGCGAAGTGTGTTCCCTTCTCGCCCTTGACCTTGTAGCGAATGTTGAGTCGACGAGCCTGGTAGTCGGTGCAGTTCGACGTGCTGGTCACTTCGCCCCATTCGCCTGCTTCGCCACGTCCTGGCATCCAGGCTTCCAGGTCGAACTTACGGTAAGCAGGTCCGCCCAGATCGCCGGTAGCCGTGTCGACGACGCGATAAGGGATCTTCAGGCCATCGAAGATCTTGCATTCCAGTTCACAGAACTTGTTGAGCGTCGCTTCGCTGTCTTCTGGCAGCGTGAACGCGAACATCTCGACCTTCGTGAACTGATGCACGCGATAAAGACCACGCGAAGCGCGACCGGCGGCCCCTGCTTCGGTGCGGTAGCAGTGGCTGATCCCACAGAACAGCTGCGGCAGTTGCTCGGCTTCCAAAACCTTACCGGCATACATGCCGCCCAAGGTGATTTCGGCCGTTGCGACCAGGTTCAGGTCGGTATTCTCGATGCTGTAGATCTGCGTTTCAGGACCACGCGGAATGAAGCCGACCCCGTGCAGAATCTCGGTGCGAGCCATGTCGGGCGTGATCGTCGGGACAAAGCCTTCCTTCATCAACAAGCTGAGCACATATTGCTGCAGCGCGAGCTCCAGCAGAACGGCTTCGTTCTTCAAATAATAGAACCCTGCCCCGGCGACCTGAGCCCCTGCCTCGAAGTCGATCAGGTCGAGCTTTTCGCCCAGTTCGACGTGGTCGAGAACCGGGAAGTCGAACTTGCGGGCTTCGGTCGCACCGCGGCGCAGTTCGAGGTTCGCCTTGTCGTCTTCGCCGATCGGAGCATCGGGATGCGTCAGGTTCGGAATGATCCGCAAGATGTCGACGATCTGAGCTTCGAGCGAATCGACTTCGGTCGAAGCGGCGTCTTTCAATTCTCGCAAGCGTTTGCCTTCGGCCACGATCTTCGGGCGATCTTCGGCCGAGGCCTTGCCGATCGACTTATTGATCTCGTTGGCCTGGCGGTTGAACTCTTCTGCTTCCTGCAGCTTGGCCTTGCGTGACGTTTCTAGCGAGACGACTTGGTCGACATCTGCCTGAACGCCACGATCGACGCAGTTCTTCTTTACGAGTTCGACGTTTTCGACAACAAACTTCCGGTCGAGCATGGGTGAGGTCTTTTTGGTTGAATCCTACTTGGTGATTTTTGCGATTTCCGCCCAGAGCAGAGCGCTGGCTTCGATGCCACGCTGAAAGTCGCCGAGGTTGAATTTTTCGTTTGGGCTGTGGGTGTTATCGTCATCCAGGCCCCAGCCCAGCAGCAATACGTCCGACTTCAATTGTTCGGCGAAGTTGGCAACGATCGGAATCGATCCACCTTCACGAATCAAGACAGGAGCATTGCCGAAGCCCTGCTCGATGGCATCCTTCGCCGCCTGGATGTAGGGGCTATCGGTCGATACCACAAAACCAGGCGAACCATGATGTGCCGTCAACTCCATCTTCATCCCTGGAGGGCAGATCTTGGTGAGATGTTCACGCAAAGCATCCGCGATCTTGTCAGGGCACTGATCCGGGACCAGGCGGCAACTGAACTTGGCCGAAGCGACGCCCGGCAGAACGGTCTTGGCGCCTTCCCCCTGGTAACCGCTGGTCAGACCATTGATATCGAGGGTGGGACGAGCCCAGCGACGTTCGAGCGTCGTGTAACCTTCTTCGCCATGGACCGCGTCGATACCGAGTTGCTTTTTGAAGCTCTCCTCGTCGAATGGCAGTTCGGCGAAGTTCTCGCGTTCGTCCCCGGTCAGCGGCTTCACGTCGTCGTAGAAGCCAGGGATATGAATCCAACCATGTTCGTCGACCAGCGAGCCCAGCATGGAGCACAGCGTATTGGCTGGGTTACGCACACTGCCGCCGAACGTTCCGCTATGCAGGTCGCGGTTGGGGCCAGTCAGCTTCAATTCAAAGTAAGCAATCCCCTTCAGCCCGTAGGTAATCGCAGGCTGACCTGGGCCAAACTGGCTACAGTCGCTGATTACAACCACATCGTTGGCCAGCAGCTCTTTGTTTTGCTCGATGAAAGGACCAAGGCTGGCACTGCCGATTTCCTCTTCCCCTTCGATAAGGAACTTAACCTGGATTGGCAGCTCGCCGACCGATTTCATCCAGGCCATTGCTCCCAAAACATGAGTCAGCATCTGGCCTTTATCGTCGGTGGCCCCTCGGGCGACGATGTTGCCGTCGCGGACCGTGGGCTCAAACGGGGGGGTCGTCCACAGCTCAAGTGGTTCTGGAGGCTGGACGTCATAGTGTCCATAAACCAGGGCTACTGGTTTGCCAGGAACTGGTGGGCTTTGTGCGAAGACGATCGGATGTCCCTCGGTGGGAATCACTTGCGTCTCGAACTTGAGTTCTCGGAAGCGATCCGCCACCCACTCGGCAGCGGTCTTCACGTCACCTTTATGCCGACTGTCGGTGCTAACACTGGGAATTCGGAGCAGCTCTTTCAGCGACTCGACGAAGGCTTCGCGGTTCTCTTCCAGAAAAGTTTTCAGATCCGGCATGTCTTATCCAATCGAACGTGAGCGAGACCGGCTTTGCGTCGGGAAACGGCGAAATTAACTTCCGACCCGCAAAGCCGTACAATATAATACGACTCGCAGGAAATGGACATTGCACAGGGGCCCCCCGCGATCAATTCGAGGTTTCTTATTGGGCCCTTTTCCCGTTGATTTTTGAGATTTTGCCCGTGGGTGACTCCAATACGTCCGTAGCTGAACCTCAGGAAGAGACTATCGTCAGAACGAAGTCGAAGCCGAAGAAGAAGCCAAAACCGAAGCGTCAACCGCGGTACCACGTTGTGCTGTGGAACGATGACGACCACACCTACGAATACGTCATCCTGATGATGCACGAACTGTTCGGCCACCCGGTCGAAAAGGGGTTCGAGATCGCCAAAACGGTCGATGCTGATGGAAAAGCGATCTGTCTGACGACCACCAAAGAGCACGCCGAGCTGAAACGGGACCAGATCCATGCCTATGGCAAGGACGAACTGATTGCCCGTTGTCGGGGTTCGATGTCTTCCACGATCGAGCCGGAGTGCTAAAATCGGGGATTCCCCTGTAATCTCCGTCTTTCATGGGGCGTTGCCACGTCCCAGATCTGTCTGCCGATGAGCGATCTCAAGCTGAAGACCCTGACGCTAGGGTGCAAGGTCAACCAATACGAAACCGAACTCGTTCGCGAGGGATTGGTACGCGGTGGCTACCGAGACGCGGTCGATACGGAATCGGCCGATGTGTGCGTGGTGAATACCTGCACGGTCACCAACGAGGGGGATTCCAAGAGCCGCCAGGCCATTCGTCGTCTGGCTCGGGACAACCCGAACTCGCGGATCGTGGTGATGGGCTGCTATGCGACCCGGGCCCCGGAAGAGCTGAAACAGCTACCCAACGTTTCCGAAGTCGTCACTGACAAACGCGAGATCCCAGACCTTTTGGGCCGCATGGGTGTGATCGATATCCCGGATGGCATTTCTCGCTTTGGCGATCGGCACCGTGCGTATGTGAAGGTGCAAGATGGCTGTCTGCTTCGCTGTAGCTTCTGCATCATCCCTTACGTCCGCCCCGAGATGTACAGCCGTCCTTCGCCTGAGATTGTCGACGAAGTCCGACGTCTGGCCGAGAACGGATTCCGCGAGATTGTGCTAACGGGCATCCATCTGGGACATTATGGGGTCGATCTGAACAAGGGGAAGCCGAAAGCCGATTGGGTTCGCTTGGCCCAGTTGATGGCTCAGCTTTCGCAAATCGACGCGGACTTCCGAATCCGACTGTCCAGCATCGAAGCCACCGAAGTCACCAAAGAGCTAATAGAAGTGATGGCTCAGTACCCCGACAAGATCTGTCCGCACCTGCATATCTCGATGCAAAGTGGATCAGACTCGGTGCTGCGGCGGATGCGTCGCCGCTGGGGCAGTCAGCGTTTTGTCGATCGCTGCAAGTTGCTGCAAGACTCGCTCGACAAGCCTTCAATTTCGACCGATATCATCGTCGGCTTTCCAGGGGAGACCGAAGAAGAGTTCCTCGAGACATGCGCCGTTTCTGAAACGGTGGGCTTCTCGAAGATCCACATCTTCCCTTTCAGCCCCCGCAAGGGAACCCCGGCCGCCGAGATGACCGATCAGGTCCCTGGCGACGTGAAATCGGATCGTCGCGCCCGACTGGCCGCTGTGGAAGACCGCACCCGCGAGGCTTATTACCAGAGCCTTGTCGGGGATACGCTGGACGTGCTGATTGAAGCGGAAGATCGTGACAATCCGCTTTTGGCAACCGGAACATCTTGTCGGTACGCTCAGACCTTTGTAGACCGCTCGCAGGTCGAAATTGGCCAGCGTTATCAGGTCAAAATCGATCGTGCCGCTTCGCACGGAATCTTCGGATCGATCGTTTAATCGATCCAATTGGCAAATTTCGCCGCCCTCAAAAAATGCTAGCATCTGTGTGCTAGCTTTCCGATTAGAAGATCGTTGAATCAACCGTTTTCGGCGAACGTTCTCCAAAGTCGGTCTTAGTGGGCAGCAGCGAAATCATGACATCACAAGCATCTAAAATCGGAATTAATACCGGCATTCTGCTGGAAGCAGGCACCAACGAAGCAGAAATCCTGGTCTTTGAAGTCGGTGGCCAGACCTTCGGCGTGAATGTGGCGAAGGTGAAAGAAGTTCTGGGCATCACCCGGGTGACCAGCCTTCCCGAAGGACACCCTTCGATTGAAGGTGTGGTCCGCATTCGCCAGGATGTGGTCTCGCTGATCAACCTGGGCCATTTCCTGTATGGCGACACAGAAGAAGCCGCCTCGCACGAAACCGATTGTTTGCTGTTGCTGGAATTTAACCAGCGTCCCCTCGCCTTCCGCGTCAATCGCGTCCATCGCATTTATCGCGTGAGCTGGAAAGCAACACGACCGCTGCCAAACACGTTAGGCATGAACGCCCCGATCACCAGTGTGGTGTTGATTGATGGCAAACTGGTCCAGATCCTCGATTTCGAGTCGATCGGAACCGAAGTTGCCGGCATCAGCGACGAAACCATGCCCGGTGTCAACCGGATCGACGCTCCGAACATTCCTGTCGTCTTCGCCGAAGACTCGCGGATGATCTCAGAGATGATTCAGGATCACCTGCAAGAGTCAGGCTTCTCGAACATCCACGGCTTTGTCGACGGTCAGGCCGCCTGGGAATACCTGGAAGCCCTCGCCGAAGACGAAACGGTTGATTCGATCCTCGACAAAGTTGGCATTTTGATTACCGATATCGAAATGCCACGCATGGACGGTTTCAGCCTCGCCAAGAACCTGCGGATGCACCCGGTCCTGGCACGCATTCCGATCCTGATCTTCTCGTCGCTGGTTTCTAAAGACAATCAGAAGAAGGGCCTGCAAGTCGGGGTCGACGCTCAGGTCTCGAAACCACGCTACGGTGAACTGGTCGAAAAGGCTCGCCAGTTGATTGGCTTGTCGGAACTGGTCGAGGCATAAGCGAAGTCGCTATCTGCCTGAGATGGATGGGCCAACGATCTGATTTTAGATTCGGTGCACCGATCCGACTTGCCATGAAAGCCACTCCGCTAGCAGTCTAGCGGAGAGATCGTCTGAATTCAGGGCGTTTTCTCTCAAGATTCGCCTTGTCGTGACCGACACCGACTTGCTACTGTTCCCCGACACGAAACCGGTCCAGGCTCGGACCGGCGCCGACGTATTGTTGTCACATGAGGGGAACAAGCAAGGATGTTTGTCCACACTAATTTGCGCCAGGCTCTTGCGATCGCCCTGGTTGCCGCTGCTGCTTCGACAACCTGGGCCGCGCCTCCTTGGGCCAGCCTGATTCCATTCCAGCGTGTGGAAGCGAGCAACGAGAAGAAGTACGAACTGACCGAAGCGAATGGTCCTTGGATGATCATGGCGACCAGCTTCACCGGTACCGGTGCCGAAAAGGATGCCAACGACCTGGTGCTCGAGCTTCGCAAAGACTTCGGCCTCGAAGCTTACGTCTGGCATCAAAAGTACGACTACACCGACACCGTGGTCGGCAAGGGCTACGACCGTTACGGCGGCCCGAAGAAGATGAAGTACATGAACGATGTTTCGTACACCAGCTATGCGGTGCTAGTCGGAAACTACGAATCGGTAGACCAAAACGGTCTCGAAGGCATTCTGTCGAAGGTGAAGACCATTCATCCGAAGGTGTTCAAGACCGGTTACAGCGTCAAAGACGACACCATCAAGTCGATCCGCCGTCAGATCACCAACGCGATGAAATCGGAAGAGAACAAAGAAAAGGGCCCGATGGGCACTGCCTTTGTGACCCGCAATCCTCTGCTGCCGGAAGAATACTTCCGTCCTAAAGGCATGGACGAGCTGGTCATCGCGATGAACAAAGATTCGAAGCACAGCCTGCTGAACTGCCCTGGCAAGTACACCGTTCGCGTTGCCACTTTCCGTGGTGCCGTCGAAATGGATCAGAAGAAGATCCAAGAGATCGAACAGAAAAACATCGTCAGCGGGACCCGCCTGGCGAAAGCCGCTGAAAAGGCAGAGACACTCGCCTCGGCCCTCCGCGGTCAGGGCGTCGAAGCCTACTGCTTCCACGATCGCTCGGAGAGCATTGTGACCGTTGGTAGCTTCGAGACCGTTGGCTCGCCTCGCCGTGACGGCAAGATCGAGATCAATCCTCAGGTCAAACGCATCATGGACGGCTACAAGGGTTCGGAGACGGCGAACACCAGCACTCTGACGCCAGGCTTCAAGCCGAAGTCGCTCGCCGGGATCATGTTTGACGTGCAGCCTGTTCCTGTGGAAGTCCCACGTGTCAGCATCGCGGCGAACTACGCTCGCCCACCGGTTCGCTAATCGCCGCCAGCGAAAGCCTCCAGAACGGAAATCATCGAAAGGTTCCACCTATGTGTGGAACCTTTTTTATGCGCAGTTTTCCCGTTACGATGGCCCTCTCGGCGTGGTCCTACCCGCCGATCTGTTGTTGAACCTTCCCCGCTGGAAACCTGGCCCGAAAGACTTGCCCGATGCCTGATGCACGGCAGATGGTGCTTGGCACCTACAACCAAAAGAAACGAAACGAACTTCAGCAACTGCTGGCCCCGTTGGGGATCGAACTGAAGTCGCTCCAGGACTTTCCGGCCGCTATCGAAGTCGTCGAAGATGGGAACTCGTTCGGTGAGAACGCCGCCAAGAAGGCCACCCAACAGGCCGTGCACCTGAACCAGTGGGTCCTGGCGGAAGACAGCGGGCTGTGTGTCGATGCCCTGAAGGGAGCCCCAGGGATCTACTCAGCCCGGTTCTCGGGCGACGATGCGACCGACGAAAAGAACAACGATCTGCTACTCGAAAAGCTGGATGGCTTGCCGCCCGAAAAGCGTGGCGCTCACTATGTCTGCCACATCACCCTTTCCAACCCGGCCGGCGAGGTGATCCTGGAATCGGAAGACAAGTGCCACGGACGGATTATGACGGAGCGACACGGCACGCACGGGTTCGGCTATGATCCGCTCTTTCAGATTCGTGAGTACCACCTGACCTTCGGCCAACTGGGCCCAGCCGTAAAAGGGCTGATCAGCCACCGAGCGAAAGCCACGCGTGCTTTTTTGGCCGGTCTGCGCCAGATGCTGGATCAAAACCCAGAACTTTTGCGGCAAGAAACAAAATAAGCAGACGCCGTTGGATGAATCACCGACGTCTGCTCGTATAAAATTAGACCGTGCTATAATCTACCGGGGATCTTAATCTCTTTTTCCCCGACATTGCAAGCCTTAAACCGCACCTTTTTCTGAGAAATTCTCCCATGAGCCGGGCTCACGTTCTTCTGCGCATTGCTGGGCTGTTGCTTCTTACCTCGACCACACTGGGCACCCCCTCGCGTGCGATGGCCGATCCCCCAGAACCGCAGATCGAGACGCTCAAGACTTGGGTGAAGAATGAACACGACTCGCTGATAGAAGTCTATCGCCACTTCCATACCACCCCGGAGCTTTCGTTCGAGGAGGTCGAAACGGCCAAGCACCTCGGCAAGCTGCTCTCCGAAGCAGGCTACGAAGTGACACCATCGATCGGCGGGAATGGATTGGTGGCGATCCTGAAGAACGGCGACGGCCCGACCGTCATGCTGCGAACCGACTTGGATGCCCTGCCGGTGACCGAAAACACCGAGCTTGTCTACGCCTCGAAGAAGGTCGTTCAGCTTGAAGACGGGACCTCGACCGGCGTGATGCATGCTTGTGGTCACGATATCCATATGACCAACGTCGTAGGTGTTGCCCGCTTCATGGCGTCGCATCGCGACTACTGGAAAGGGACGCTGATGATCATTGGCCAGCCGGCCGAAGAGAAAGGCGAAGGGGCCAAAGCGATGCTCAAAGGTGGCCTGTTCGAGCGTTTCCCAAAGCCAGACTTCGCGATTGCCCTGCATGTCGATCCGAATCTGCCAACCGGCACCGTCGGCTACCGCAGCGGCTACGCGATGGCCAACGTCGACAGTGTCGACATTCGGATCAAAGGAAAAGGTGGCCATGGCGCTCATCCCGATGCCACAGTCGACCCGATCGTGGAAGCCGCTCAGTTGATCCTCGATCTACAAACGGTGGTCAGCCGCGAGTTGGATCCCGCAGAGCCCGCCGTGATCACGGTCGGGGCCATCCATGGTGGCACGAAACACAACGTTATCGGGGATGACTGTTTGTTGCAGTTGACCGTTCGTAGCTATGGGGACGAAACACGCAAGCATCTGATTGAAGCCATCAAACGGAAGGCTAAGGCGGTCGCGATCAGCTATCGTGCTCCGGAACCAGAGATCACGGTCTCGGAAGGGACGCCCAGCCTGTTCAACGACAAGCAGTTGACCTGGCAGATCGTTCGCACGTTCAACCATGCCCTCGGTGAGGATCAAGTCGTCCCGGTCGAGCCTTCGATGGGAGGAGAAGACTTCAGCCGCTATGGGATCGCCGGCGTTCCGATTTTTATGTTCCGCTTGGGGTCGGTCGATCAGAAGCGTCTGGCTCGTTTCAAGCAGTTGGGACAAGAGCCACCATCGCTTCACTCGCCTCTATATTACCCCGATGCCGATGAGTGCCTTTCCACGGGGGTCACGGCCACGTCGATCGCGCTGCTGGAACTCTTCCAGAACCCCGCGGAAAAAGAGTGATGCCGGGACGGACGTGGGTTGTTCTGGGTATTGTGTATGCCCTTCTGGTAGCACTGGGCATCACCGGCTTGGTGCATGCGCGCACGTGGGTGCTGGCAACGTACGACACCCCCAGCGAGACAGAAAAGTGGAACGATTTTCGTCAGGCGATTAGCGAAGGGCAAAATGAAGGCCATTCGCCCGTCAAACGAAGGACACCAGGTAGCCAGCAGCCCCCTATCAAGATTCTGTTTTCAGAGAACTTTGCTGCTATCGTCATCTGGTCGATCGTTTTTCTGAGTATCCTATATTGGAGCGTGGGAATAATGATGGTCGGTGCACTGCGAACACCTAGTCATGTTCCTGCGTCGGATGATGACGCACCCCATTGATTTAGACACCAGAACGCCCCGTTTCATCGGGAAGTATTGATCGGCGATTTATGGCTCCATCCAGCCGGGAATTCGAGACCCAATCGCCGGAGTTATCCCTGGTAAGGCTGCCGATCCGCGACGACCACTTCGCTCAGGCCGCCATGGCCGTGATGCTGGTCGTGCTGGCTTCGTTGACCTACTCGGGGACCGTCAGCGTCTGGATCTCTTTAGTCGTCGTACTGGCCTGCCTGGTCGCCAGTTGGAAGATGTTCGTTCCGGTGAAAATCGACCTGGGACCACGCGGCATAATTCAGACATCGTTCCTCGGAAGCCGAAAGACCCCCTGGCGCGAAATCGCCCGGTATGAGCTACACGAGCAAGGGGTTGTCCTCTATCTGACACAGGACGAATCACCTTTGGCCGGCTTCACCTCGATCGATCTCGCTTGCCGGAAGATGCGGCCAGAATTGGAATCGATCGTCCGCTTCTACATGGAATCGCGTCGCCTGCGAACGGGCTCTTCGATTGTTCGCATGGCAGACGACTTCTCGAACTCGAAGTCGGAAGCGTCTTAGACGCCTGGGGCTTCTTTGCCGGCGAAGTAGCAAGCAGCCGGATGCGGCGTGCCTTCCAGCGGAGGTGCCCCATGGGTACACACCTCAGGCTGAACAATCGGACAGCGATCAGCAAACGGACAGCCAGGATAAAACGTGTCTGGCGACGGTACTTCGCCCTGCAGAACGATACGCTTCCGCTTGCGTTCGATATCAGGATCTGGCACAGGAATCGCCGAGAGCAACGCCTGGGTGTAAGGATGCATTGGATGCTGAAACAGTTCCTGCGACTGCGAGACTTCCACGATCCGACCAAGGTACATCACGGCGATACGATGCGAGATGTGCCGCACGACACTCAAGTCGTGGGCGATGAACACATACGCTACGCCCAATTTCTGCTGCAGATCCATCAGCAGGTTAATTACCTGAGCTTGAATCGAAACGTCGAGTGCGGAAATCGGTTCGTCACACACGATCACCTTGGGGCGTGCTGCCAGCGCCCGGGCAATGCCGATACGCTGACGCTGACCGCCAGAGAACTCGTGCGGGTAGCGATTCACGAAGCGGGGATTCAACCCGACGATATCCATCAACCGCATCACTTCCAGCTTACGATCGATGCCGCTCTTCAGTCCAAAGATCGTGAGTGGTTCACCAATGATCGAACCGACCGTCATTCGCGGGTTCAGCGAAGCGTACGGATCTTGAAAGATCATCTGCAGGTCGCTGCGATAACGTCGCATGCCGGACGGGGAAAGACCATCAATGCGTTTGCCATTGAGATAGATCTCGCCGTTGGTCGGCTTCACCAGGTTCATGATCGCGCGCGCCGTGGTCGACTTGCCGCAACCACTTTCCCCCACCAGGCCGAAGGTTTCGCCTGGCTTGACGTCGAACGAAACTCCATCGACAGCGCGCACCACTTCAGTCTGCGAAGCAAACCAGCTGCCACGACGAACTGGGAAATGTACCTGCAGATCGCGAACTTCGAGAACGGGCGTGATATCTAGGGACATGAATGCAATCGTGGATTGGAGTCGTTAGATGTGAGCACTTTGCGAAACCGGCGGGTCGAGCGCTGTCACGTCGCGAAGGCACGCGTGCTGCGTTCCGGAATCAACTTGAATCAGCGGTGGATCGATCTGCAAGCATTGCTCGATATGATATGGGCAGCGCGGGTAGAACGAGCACCCAGGAATTGGTTGACTCATCTCTGGTGGCTGGCCACTGACGGGCGAAAGCTTCGCACCGACTTCTTCGTCGATGCGTGGAATTGAGTTCAACAATCCCAGCGTGTAAGGGTGCCGCGGATCGGCGAACAAATCGTGAACCTTCGCCTGCTCGACCTTGCGGCCGGCATACATCACCAGCACGTCATTTGCCATGTTGGCAATCACCCCCAGATCGTGCGTGATCATCACGATCGCGGTGTTGTGCTCTTCCTGAAGCTTCTGCATAAGCTCCAGAATTTGGGCCTGAATCGTCACATCCAAGGCGGTGGTCGGCTCGTCGGCGATCAGAATCTCAGGATCGCAAGACAAGGCCATCGCAATCACCACCCGCTGACGCATACCGCCAGAAAATTCGTGCGGGTAATTGAAGACGCGACGCTTTGCCCCGGGGATGCCGACTTTTTCGAGCATCTCGATCGCACGATCTAGTGCTTCGTTGTACGACAGCCCGAGGTGCTTGCGAGTCACCTCGGTCAACTGCTCGTCGATGGTCAGAAACGGATTGAGCGTCGTCATCGGATCCTGGAAGATCATGGCGATGCGGTTGCCTCGAATTTTCGAGAGCTCTTTATCGCTCATCTTCAGCAGGTCTTTGCCGGCGTACATGGCGGACCCGCTGGTGATCTTTCCGGGAGGTTGTGGGATCAGGCCCAGCATGGCCAGGTTGGTGACCGACTTGCCCGAGCCAGACTCGCCCACGATGCCCAACGTTTCACCGGCACGCAGGTCGAAATTGACGCCGCGAACCGCCTTGTAGATACCATCGTCGGTACGAAACTCGACCGCCAGGTCACGCACTTCCAGCAGCACTTTGCCGCTGGAAGAATTCGTCGAGGAGTGATTCGTTGTTGTTTCTTCAGCCACGACTTACCTCATCGATTCTTCATTCGCGGGTCGAGAGCATCACGCAAGCCGTCCCCCAGGAAGTTCAGGGAGTACAGCGTCGATGCCAACGCCAAGGCAGGAAACACGATCAACCACCAATAGATCTTCACCGGTGTGATCACGCGAGTACCTTCTTCGGAAAGCATGCCCCAGCTCACGTCAGGCGGCTCGACTCCCAGTCCTAGGAACGAAAGAAATGCCTCGAACAGCATCACGGCCGGAATCGTCAACGTGAGGTACACAATCACGATACTCAGCACGTTCGGCACCAGGTGCAAAAAGACGATTCGCAGACCACTTGCTCCGATCGTGCGAGCGGCGTCGACAAACTGTTCGTTCTTCAAACTGATAATCTGACCACGAACCACGCGGGCCATCGTCAGCCAGTAAACGGCACCAATCAAGATATACAAGATCACGATTCGGCTGATGCCGTAGCTTTCGAGCTGGGCTTTCACCGAGTCTTCGCTGAGGATCGTAATTACAAATAGCACCAGGAAGATGAACGGCACCGAATACATGATATCGACGATTCGCATCATGAAGTCGTCGACAATCCCGCCTGAATAGCCAGCAATCGCGCCGTAGCTAACCCCAATGATCAACGAGACGAGCGTTGCCACCAGACCCACAATCAACGAAACGCGAGCTCCGTAAAATAGTCGCGCCATCAAGTCACGGCCCAGCAGGTCGGTCCCGCAAAGGCTCGGCATGCACCAGTCGTGAAACAAAGCCAACCGCACGCTCAACAACACGCGATCGAATGGACTTGGTTCTGACCAAAGTTCCCCAACGCGTCGCTCAAATTCCTCACCTTCCAAGTCTGCCAGGTTCAAACTAACGGGCACGGTTTCATCGTCTCCGGCCTCGTTGGTGGTCTTGGTGGTAGAGCTGAACTGAGGTGGCAAGGCTACGCGTGTTGCCAGGTATTGTTCCCGTGGCGATTGCAGCGGTAACAGTGGTGTGAAGATCGCTGCCAATGCCAGGCATATCAGAAAACAAAGTGCCGTCATCGAAACCCAGTCACGACGCAATCGTCGCCAGGCATCTTGCCACAACGAGATACCGCGAATCGATTTCGCCTCGTTGTACATGTCCCGATACTTGTCGATCGGCGGCAATGCAGCTGCGTAGGGATCGTTCTTTTCGAGGGAATCCAAAGCTCTGACCTTCGCAGAGAGTAATTACTTGTCCAACTTCACCCGAGGATCGATCAACCCGTACGAAAGGTCGACCAGCGTATTCATCGAGAACAGCACGAACGTGTAGACCATCACCACAGCCAGGCTGACCGGGTGATCTTTTTGCAACACGGCCTCGATAAAGTGACTTCCCAAACCAGGGATAAAGAAGATGCGTTCCAACACGAGCGAACCGGTCAAGATACCTGCCGTGGCAGGCCCCAGGTACGAAACGACCGGCAAGATAGCCCCGCGAAAGGCGTGCTTCAGCACGACCGTCGTCGGCATCAAACCTTTGGCGTAAGCGGTTCGGATATAGTCTTGCCCCAGCACTTCCAACATGCCCGTTCGTGTCAGACGAGAAATATAGGCCGCAAACGGAGCCGCCAGGCACAGCGATGGCAACACCAGGTCGATTGGCCGTCCCCAGCCACCAGCCGGGAACCAGTTGAGCGTAAACACAAAAATGATGATTGCGAAGCCTGCTAACACAAAGTTAGGAATCGCAATCCCGAGTGTCGCGATCATGCGAAAGCTGACGTCGATGAGTGACTGCCGCCTTAAGGCAGATACAATCCCGGTGCCAAAACCAATCAGCAGCGCGAAGCTCAGCCCGAGTACCCCCAGCGAAACCGAAATCGGGAGACCTTCCTTCAGGATTTCGAACACTGATTTGTCGATCAGCTTCATGCTCGGTCCTGGATTCAACATCAAGTAGTTGCCCATCACCTTGAAGTAGCGCGTGGTGAGCGGTTTGTCGAGGTCGTAGTATTGCTCGAGGTTCCGTTTGATCGCGGCTGGCAACTGGCGTTCGCTCAGCAATGCCCCTTCCGGCGAGACAGTCCACATCAAATAGAAGCTGATGGTGAAGACGACCCACATGGTGATCACCATCCACATCAGCCGCTTCAGCAGAAAGCGAATCACTTCAGCCCCTCCATCTCGCGAATCTTCTCGCGTTGTTCTTCGTCAATTTCCAGGATGTGCAATGGATGGAGATCCTGAAGGTTGGGATAAAAATTCTTTACGTACGGTCGAACCATGTTGATCGAAACATAGAAGTAGACCGGCAAGATCGGCATCTGATCGACCAGCAGTTGCTCGGCGTCCTGCATGATCTTCATGCGTTTCTCGGGATCTGGCTCCGAGCGAGCTTCTTCGATCAACTTATCGTACTCGGGATTACTCCAGCCGGTCTCGTTGTTCTCACCGTCGGTGATAAACATATCGAGGAAAGTGTTCGGATCTGGGTAGTCACCAATCCAACCGGCACGGCAGACGTCGTAATCCATTTCCCGCTGCGTGGTCAGATAGACCCCCCACTCGACGTTTCGCAGTTGAACATCGATGTGCAGATTCTTCTTCCACTGCTGCTGAATCACTTCGGCAATCGACTTATGCCCTTCCGAAGTGTTGTACAGAATCTGGATCGGTCGCATCTTCTTGCCGCCGGGGCCAAAGCCTGCCTCGGCCAACAGTTCGCGAGCTCGCTCTGGATTGTAAGACTGCGTAACGGGACCTTCATAACCAGTGATCCCGGGCGGAACGAGCGAGCCAGCGGGAATCTGACCACCACGCGTGACGTGATCGACGATCTCTTGTTTGTTGATCGCCAGGTTCAAGGCCTGACGCACGCGAGGATCATCGAGCGGTGGCCGCTTGGTATTCACCCGATAAAAGTAAGTCGACAACATCGGAGCGATCAGCAGGTCGTCCCGTTCTTCTTTGCGCTCCGGGTCTTCCTTTTTATCGACGTCCCGTTCGCGAAGCTGGTCGAGCACAGAATTCGGCACCACGGTTGCCCATTCCATCTGACCGCTCATGAACATGTTAAGCTGCGTCGTATCGGACTGAACGGCCAGGGCATCAATGGTTTCCAGGCTGACTTCGTCGGCGTTCCAATAGGTTGGATTCTTCGTCAAACGAATTCGGTCACGAATACGACGTTCTTTAATTTGATAAGGCCCGCACGTGACGATGTTTTCAGGCTTGGTCCAATCGGGGTAACCGAACGTTTCGACACAAGTGCGATTGACGGGATGCATGGGGTAGAAGGACGCCAGCTCCAGGAAGTAAGGCGTCGGTGCTTCCAGTTCGACAATCAATGTCTTTTCGTCAGGAGCTTTGATCCCAACTTCGCTGAAGTGCAACAGCACATGCATGGCAGCTTCCGCACCTGGGAACTTGGTCAGGTACTTCGCAGGTGTGCCTTCGGTATAGAAGACCCGCTGTTTGACAGGGCCGTCCCAATCAGGCTCTCCATCTTTCTCCGGGACACAGTCCACCGTGTAGACGTGATACTTGATCGCTTCTTCTTCATCATGCCCGCCACTCGACTGCTTACCTCCTTCTTCGAAGGTATCAATCTTCTTCACGATCCCCGAGACCATCGTGCCTCGTGGGAACATCTGGGCTTTATCTTTTCGATCGGCCAATTCGACTTCAACGCGATCCCCTTCTTTCAGGTCACCGGTCGTGTAGCGTTTGGCGTTTTTGATGTACCACAATTGGTAGGCGTACTGGGTCCCCGATTCGGGATGCAAGAATCGCATCCAAGAGAAGGTCCAGTCGTAAGCGGTTACCGGTTCGCCGTTAGTCCACTTGGCCCCCTCCCGCATGTGGAAGGTATAGGTCTTCAAGTCTTCGGACAGGTCATGCGACTTGGCCATTCCAGGCAAGGGCACCATGTCGTCGGGGCTTGTCGGATCAGGCAGTTTTCGATAGAGCCCCTCGAAGATGGCATCGATAATCCGTCCTTCCGGGGCACCCGTACTTTTCGCCGGGTCGACCGATTGAATTTCGGTACCGTTCGAAAAAGTGAAATCGGCCGGGGGGAGCGACCCCATCCGGAACGCGAAAAAGAGGGCGACTACGAAGACTAGCGGGATAACGTAAGGGAACAATCCACGCAATGACCATTTCATCCGGTGATTTCTCGCTCGATCAGGCAGTCGGCAGCATGTAGTGCAAGGGCTTATTATCACCCGAATTAATGATTGTATCAAATCCCGCAAGAGATGACGATATGCTGATCTCAATCGAACCACCCGCAACAAAGGCGCAACAGCACCCCCTCAAATTTCGATGGAATGTTGCAGTTTGATGTGAATTGTTCGATACTCCGGAAATGAGCGAACCCCTTCGTCATGTCGGTCGTACCGTGTGGCGAGGCTCGATTTTGGTAAGCGAGCCGTTAGCGCTTGGTTCAACTACCGAATTTGGGTTTGCTCAGCGCCGCTTGGTTTAACTTTACGCGTCTTCGTTGGAACCTGCATTTCTCCGTTTCGCCATCATTGGGCGAATACGAGTTAAGCATTGGCCGCGTCAAGCTATCTCCGAGGCGTGACTTATCCAGTTTATGGGGCCAGTTGACTTAACTTTTCAGGTAGGGGCCCAAGCCTTACTCTCACGGAGAAGATCTACCATGATGTTCTTGGCCACACCAGCCAACGGACAATCGCTGTCCAAAGGGTACTACGCCGATGGCGATAGTCCCGCTCACGTTTCCGAGCCTGTTGATTCAGGCAAAGAACCCTCGCCTTACGAACCCTTGAACGAAGACGTTGCCCGCCAGTTGGTGCAACTCTTCAAGCTTCTAGCCGACGAAACTCGGCTGAAGATCCTCAGCTACTTGCTGCAAGCTGGGGAGTTGAATGTTCGCTCGCTTTGCGACCTGCTCGACCAAAGCCAACCAGCCGTCAGCCATCACCTGGCACTGCTGAAGACTTGTGGCTTGATTGAATCGCGTCGCGATGGCAAGAACAACTTCTATCGCGTGATCCCTGAACAATTCGGCCGCTTTGCGGAAGTGTTGTTCCGTCGCGTCCCAGGCCTCGAAGACGACAAGATCGACTTCGGTGAAGCCATGATGGTACGCCTGGAAACGGAAACGCCAGAGGTTGCCGCTGCCCGGTAAGAACCCTCACTCCTCATTACGAGGCTCGCAAGAAGGCTACCTGAACGTGTCCTCAGGTAGCCTTCTTTGTTTCTTGTGCCACTCGCAGGCTACTTCTTCTGTGTCAGCTCTGCCACCAGCGGCTGCACATCTTTGGCATAGGTGAATTCGTCCCCTTCACCAGTCGCGTTCTCGTTGTCAAAGCGTTTTGCCAGCTTGCCATCTTTTCCGTAAACATAAACGGCCGGAGGAGCACTCAGGTCGAGCTTTTTCAGCATCGCTTCTGAATCATCGGCTGCAATGATATTGTCGAAGCGTGCATCGACATGCTTCAAGATCCGCATAACCGCTTCGGTACTGTCTTCCGGCTTTTCGTCGGCGGCACCGGTGTAATCGAGACTGACCGTCACGCACTTTACTTCGCTGGCCGGAAATTCTTGCGACAGCTTCACCAGCCCTGGCAGTTCCCGAATGCATGGCGGGCAATTGGTCGACCAATAATCGACGACCACAACCTTGCCCCGGTACGACTCAATCAGCATCTGAATTGCGGTGTAGTCCATTACCTTTGTGGTCACCTCGGCCGGGGCAGGTTCCGGAGTCGAGGCGACTTCAACCGGCGAACTCATCCCTTCCGGAGACTCGGCATTGCAGCCACAAACAGCCGCCAAAAGTAAGATGGCATACCAATGGGATTTCATATCTCGCCCCGCCTTCCTCGATCAATTGTCCGCAGATTACGATATCCCCATGGGATATCTACCAAACTCGTTTGTATCGTAGCGACTGGGCCCCAAGCAACCCAGTCCTGCCCAAGGCCGATTGACCATGGATTCCGATTTCGAACACCTTCGCCACAAGCCACCCACCGTGCTGGACAAGCCGCGTGACTTGATCATCGCTTGCTGTCCGATGCGGAGTAACGTCAACGTTTCTCGAATCGTTCGAGCGGCCTCGTGTTGTGCGGTCAGCAAAGTGATCGTGTGCGGAAACGTAAAGATCGATCCGAAGATCGCCCGCGATGGTGCCGAAAAAATTCCAATCTCGAAACACCGTAGCCTGGCCCCTGTGCTGCGAGACTATAAAAAGGAAGGCTACACGCTGGTCGGTCTGGAACAAACCACCAACTCGCACGATATCCATCACTTCGCGTTCGTCAGAAAGACGATCCTGGTGATCGGCAACGAACGCCTAGGTATCACCGAAGAAATCTTGAGCCTGCTCGATGCCACCGTCGAGATTCCGGTTTATGGCATGCCTTACAGTTACAACGCCGCCACGGCGACCTGCATGGCGTTATACGAGTTCTGCCGACAGTTTCCTGGCGGCTAGTAGTCGAGACTCGCGCCGCCGTCGACTTCGATTCCCTGACCGGTGATGAAGCTGGAGTCTTCGCTCGCCAGAAACAGTACGACGCGGCCGATCTCTTCTATTGAAGCCATCCGCCCGAGCACTTGCAGTTCGGCAATTTGCTGCAGGGCCCCCTCAGGATTATCGAGCGTGTTCGCCCAGCGATGCATCATGGGGGTATCGACGTTACTGGGAAGAACCGCGTTGACGCGAATTCCTTCAGGCCCCAGTTCCAGGGCCAAGGCTTTCGTGAAGCTAAGTTGAGCCCCTTTCGTCGCCGCGTAGACCGTCGAATCTTTCTGCCCGAGAACGGCCGTCATCGAGCTGATATTGATGATGGTTCCTCGCGAAGGTCGCAAGTGTGGCAAGGCGAACTGACAGGCAAAGAAGGTGCTGTCGAAATTGATGGCGAAGGTTTCTCGCAATAGTTCCGGCGTCGATGCCTCCAGTGAAGTTGCCGGTGGATGATACCCCGCATTATTGACCAGGCAATCGATCCTTCCCCAGGCCCGCGACGATTCGTCGATCGCCTCGCGAAGTTCTTCACGGTGGGTCACATCGCACGGCACAAAGAACGCCCGACCACGTCCGGCGGAATTGATCTCGTCGGTCAGAGAAGAGGCGACTTCGCGGTTGACATCCAGAATGGCAACATGAGCACCTTCGCGTGCTAGAATCTTAACACAGCCTGCCCCGATGCCCTGAGCGCCGCCGGTGACAACCGCCACCTTCTCGTGCATTCGCATAACCAACCGCCCTGCCGTAACCGAACTTGCCGGATCGTTCCTTTTGCCTGGCTGGCCAGTCTATCAGCGGACGGATCGAGACGCACGCCAAATCTTTTTCTACGGGTTGAACGGGCTAGGTGTTCATGACTTTTCTGAACTTATCGCGAGCGATGAAGGAAGCCCCCTGGAAGCATTGTGGCCCATCGATAATCGGACTACGATGCGGGTTCTCTATTGGTGAACAACAGCTTATCGTTTGAAAATCTCATGACGTTTCGCATCTCGCTGCTGCTATTTCTGTCTGCCTGGTTTGTAGGTTGTACTGGCCGTTCCGGCTCGAAGGACCTGCCAGAAATCAAGACACCACCGCTGTCCATCGCCATCGTCGGTGACCAGGCAATTGCCGAGACGATTCGCCGCGAACTGGCAGCCCGTAGTGAAGACGCCATCACGGTCGATGTCGTGTCGTCGGAAGTGCTGTTCAACGAGAAGCGGTTCACGAAGGACATCTTGATTTACCCGCCAGCGATGATGGGCGACCTGATCGCACGCGACTGGATCGTTCCGGTTCCCAGTGCGACCCTCAACGGCGATGTCGTGCAGATGCCCGACATCGCCCAGGGTATCGCCCACTCCGAACTTCGTTGGGGCGCGAAGCCCTATGCTCTTCCTCTCGGCAGCCCCGTCCTGATGCTGATGGCGCGGACCGACATCCTGAAACAGTTCGACCTTAAAGTTCCTCAGACCTGGGACGAGTACGCCTCCGCAGTCGAGAAGATCCATAACAGCGAGTTCCTGAAGACGAACGACGTGATCGCCGCCGCCACGCTCGAGCCGCTCGACGAAGCCTATGTGCCAAGTCTCTGGCTCGCCCGCAGTGCCTCGTATGTGAAGCATGGCGAGAACCTCTCGACCTACTTCGACTTCACCAGCGGTAAGGCCCGGATCGATACGCCCGGCTTCACGCGTGCCGCGAAAGAACTCGCCCAAATCGCGGCCACCATTCCAGACGAGTACAACTCGCTTGATCCGAAAGCCTCGGCCGAAGCATTCCTTTCCGGCAAGTCAGTGCTGGCCTTGGGTTGGATCTGCAAAGAAACGATCGTGGCCGATACCGTGCCGGACGACATCGTTTTCGCTCCGATCCCCGGTTCGAAAGAGACTTACCAAACCTCCAACGGCCAGTGGCTGCCTCGCCCAGGCGGCGAAGTCGTAAGCGTTCCGCTGCTGTCGACCTCGGGCCTGGTCGGCTCGGTCTCGTCCTCCAGTGGGCAGACGGTCAAAGCCGCGGACCTCTTGGCTTTGCTTACCAGTGCGGAGGTATTGCCGCTGATTTCTCCTGCTTCGTCGCGAACCACATTGTGCCGAATCTCCTCTTTACCGATGTCCGATGCCTGGATGCCAGGCAACTTGCCAGGGACAGCCTTGCGGCAATACGCCCAGGTCTCGATGCAACAGCTTCAGTCGCCCAAGCACCTATCGGCACTGCGAATCCCCGAGCGGGATGCCTATCGCCAGGTGGTTGCCGAAGCGATTGAGAAGACAATTGCCAAACCAGCAGATGTCGACGCCATCTGGAAAGAGGCCGCTGCCGGATGGGATTCGCTGTCCGAAAAACAGGGCATGCCAACGCATATCAAGTCGTTTCGCAACAGCCAAAGCATCGGCGACAATGCCTTTTAACCGGATGGTTTTCCTCCAGCTTTCATCTGGACGACACCATTTCACCAACCTAAAATTAAAACGAAACCAAGGGGCTGTAGCTCAGCTGGGAGAGCGCTGCGTTCGCAATGCAGAGGTCGTCGGTTCAATCCCGATCAGCTCCACTCGCATGTCTCGGTACTTTCTTGCCTTTTAACAGTTGCCTCCAATCGTTAGAACGTTCAATGCACGTTTTAATGCACGAAATGGAGAGCAACTCATGCCCCGGCAACCGAAGCCTTTCTTCCGCAAACAAACCCAAAGCTGATACTGCTCAGTTGGAGGTCGTCAGATCCCATTGGGGAAGACCCGCGAAGCCGCCTTCGAGAAGTTCCATGAACTGATGGCCAATCGCGAGCAAATCAGAAGCGATTTGACCACCCTCTATGAACTCTCCCAAGCCTATCTGGACTGGTGCGAGGCCAATCGCAAGCCAAATACTTACGAGCGTCATCGGTACTTTTTAAAGTCGTTTGTCGAGCATATCGGAAAACGCCTTCGCCCTTCACAACTTCGTGTCCATCACGTTCGCAAGTGGCACGAAGGCCTGGGGGTTGGAACGACAACGCAAAACGACGCCGTAGGCATTGTCCAACGCATGCTCAACTGGGGGGTCGAGCAGGAATACCTCGACCGAAATCCCATCGCAGGCATGAAGAAGCCCCGGCGCAAACGTCGAGATGTGTTCTATACGCCGGAACAAATGAGGGCAATTGACAAATGACGGTGTCCAGTATATCGCGCAGAGTATCACTGTTGGTAGCAATGACATTTCTGGTATGGGGCGCGGTTGGGGCGTGTTGCACGAGCCGCGAGTACGAAAGAAGCGTCAAAGTACTTCAGGAGTCGAAAAGGCTTGACCGTGTGTTTGTGCATTTCCTCTACGATCTATACGATCACGTGAATGTTCGCAATCTTGAGGATCCGTGTGACGACTGTTCTCTAGCTGAAGTTGTATTTCAGGTATCTCGCAGTAGTGACTTAAGAGATATCGATGAGCTATATCGCAGCGAGCTGGCTGACGGCAAAGATGTTTGGGGGCATGCTATTCTCTTCTGGGAGGAAAGGGATGGTGTTTGGAAGATTAGAAGTGTAGGTCCAAATGGATTGGACGAGGGCGGGAAGGGTGATGACGTGGAAGCATCTATCGACCTGCATAGGGAAGTCGACGAATTGATAAGGTAGGTTATGGCTTGGGATTGCATGAGAGAGAAATGAATAGGAGACTTCTGACTGAGAAATTCGTCGGTCCTCGGCTCGGTTCGAAAGTGGCGGATTGACTTCAACTCGTGCCCTTCCATGTTTGCAGGGCATTTTTTTAAAGACAGGGGTTCGCCTGGCTCATCAAACTTCTTCTTCCAGCGATAGAACGTCTGTTGGCTGATCCCCAGCTTTCGACAAACCTCCTCCACCGGTACGCCCGACTCGGCCTGCTTGAGGGCGAAGGCAAACTGTTCATGCGTGAATCGAGACTTCTTCATGGTCATCTTCTCCTCGAATAAGGATGGCCCAATTTTATCTCGATTTTCTCATTTTGAATGGCTCAGTTTTTGGGTTGCAGGTCAGTCGCGACCGAGATGCCGACGAAGAGTTGCACTACAATCGAGCCCGGCACTACGACGCCACGCCTGGGCGATGGATCAGTGATGACTGTGATTAGCTCAACGGCAACGACTGCCGCTGGATAAAACGGCATCCAAAGTGTCCACCCCAATACTCATGCACGAATTAATGCACGAAACGCACGACAAATCGTGTATAGTCGTGGAAATCTTGGAACCGAAAACGGCAAAAACCTCGGAAAAACAGGCCCTCAGCACTATCTGGGCTCCATTCGCAATGCAGAGGTCGTGAGTTCAATCCTCATCAGCTCCACTTTTATTTTCCTTCCATCTCCCTCGGAAGGTATTCTTCAAGTGAGTCCGTTGACTCACTTCATCGCGGCGTCAGAGTTGTTATCTGGCATTCTAGCCTGAAATGGGCAGTCGCCGCGTCTCTCGCTTGGTAATTGCATGCACTGCTGACAATCGCTGGGGACTAGGTCTTTCGACTTGCAACCACCGTGTTTTTCCGTGCAAACGAAACTGCACCTGGCGACTCTTTCATTTATCCGCGGCAACACGAGAGAAACGCTGCGGATAGCAGCAGGGCAGGTTCCGGCACTTTGATATCGACAGCCGTGGTGACAGTCTCTTATCGTGCCTTGCAGAAGTGCTAGACGATACCTGAATTGAATTTGTCACCCCAGGAAAATTCGCTGTCCCAAGTTCCAGTGCTGAACGCCCCCTCAGGTTTTCACATCACTACGACAAGGACTGTTGTTTATGGCCTATTTCGGAGTTTTCATTCCCAACGATCAACCTCGTCACGAGCAGGCACTCATGGCATTTGCCGAAGGCTTGCGATCGCTCGACGTTTCTTGTTCGATCTTTCCAATTGAAAAGGGCTATTCACCGTGCGAAGTTGCCGTCACATTTGGCCTGGCAAGAACGATCCCGGCCGCCAAATGCGTTAATAGTTCGATCGTTGCTCAGCACAAATCAGCTTCGCGGACCGGGCAACACATCGTTGTCGAAGAGGGAATCATCCATCGCGAGCACTACTTCACTGTTGGCTGGGGCGGACCGGATGGTCGTGTGAACTTTTGCAATTGGAATTGCCCGGCCGATCGCTGGGAGCTGCTGAAAGTTCGCGTGATGCCCTGGCGAAATACGGGCAAGCATGTACTGCTTTGCGGTCAGATTCCCTGGGGCAGTTCGGTCCAGCATACCGACCACGCCCAGTGGTGCCGAACGACCGCGATGCAGTTGCGTTACCTGACCAGTCGCCCAATCGTCTTTCGACCGCATCCCTTGCACCGCGATGCGATCGACATGCGAAGTGTCGACGTGCAGCTCTCCACCGCCCCCAGTTTGCAGGAAGATCTGTACGACGCCTGGGCGATCGTCACGTTCAACTCCAACGCCGGAGTCGAAGCCACCCTGGCCGGAATCCCGGCATTCGTCGCGGAAGATAGTGAGAACGGCGACGCTGTGCTGAACCGTCGTCTGGAAGAGATCGAAACGCCGTCGATGCCTCCACGTAGCCAATGGCTCTACAATCTGGCCTACACCCAGTGGACACCGACGGAAATCGCCGACGGCAAGACCCTCAAACACCTCCACCGAGGCGTCCTAGGCTCGACCGGCAAGCTCTACCAATCAGCCAATCGCGTAAAAGAGACCAAGCCCGGGCAGCGCTGGGCTGGTTAAAACCATTGACGGGAATTAGGGAGTAAAACCTGCCCGATAGGCCCCCAGGACCTGGCTTTTGAGTTCCGACAGTTTTGCTGGACTGGGGCAGACCGTCTTCAAAGGTGAACGGCGTACGTCGAGCCGTGTCCAAGGCAAGCCAGCCAGTTTGTGGACCGCTTCCATCTTCCAGGTATTAGAGCTTCGAGCAGCCGTCTGGGTCTGCATGAGCCAGGCATAAATCGTCAGGTGATATCGCCCACCCAAGACCGCAAAGCTCTTCCCCAACAATTCCATAAACTGCTCCATCGTTTGGGATGCCATATCGGCCAATGGAATTCCCAAGCCTTCGGCGATGCTTGCATGTCTTCGGTCCGAGTCCTCCATGATGATATAAATTGGCTCGAAACCATTCTGCTGGATTGCTTGCAGTTCGCTGATGATCTCGGCTTCAGAAATCATATGGGAATCCGCAAGTGCTCCAGGCGAATACAGGCAATAAGGTCGCTCGGTACTGGCAGCGGGCAACGCGTAGGCGAACAAGCAGTCTGGCACGAGTTGCGAGTCGATCGACAGACGCTTCAGGTATCGCAGAGAGAACGGCTCGCGCACGAAGACTTTCCAACAGCCTGGCAGCACTTCACGTAGCACTCGCGGATCCATTGATTGAAAGGTTCCGTTGACCAACGAAACCTGAATTCCCTTGATCTGCGCGATCTTGGCGAGCCCCAAAAGCGCAAGGGCTGAGCCTTGATTGTGGTGGATCGTTCCCTCGGCGTTGATCACGACGTGGTCAGCTCCCGACAGATCAACCGATTCACACCAAGTTTGAACAGCCGTGTGCCAGGCCGACAGATTTACCTTGGCGGGATGAAACGCCCATGGCTGAGTTCCGTAGATTAAACGATCGAACCAACTTCGCTCCTTCCACGGATTCCATGGCTCTTCGTGGCACTCTTGAAAGTACTCTTTCCCAGTTCCAACCGGCAGCGCCGCGACTTCCTTTAAACCACAACTTGCCAGGCAAGACCGCAACACGGCGACAGTTCCCTTGCAGCCGGGGTTCATCGAATTCGACGTATCGTTTGCTAGCAGGTAATTCATGGGCCTCATTGCCGCAAATGGGTGGTGGCGTCGACAAGCAGTCAAGGCTCATCGATGTGCTCTTAAGTAGCTTTTATCCTCTCGATTCAGCAGTTTGGCTGCATTGTAAAGGCAACCTGAAAACGGCGATACGGAAGTCTGAAGTGGTCAATACATGAGGTGCTAGCATTCTATTTTCACCTAATTTGAGGTACTCGCTCTTTCACCTCTCAGCTCCGCCCCCGGCGGTTAGCCACGGGGCTACTGGCTCTTTACTCGGCACCACGCAATCGCAAGGGGTTACGTGTTCCCAAGATCACCTACGCCCAGATGGACCTCGGTCTTTGGTCCTGAACCTTGCCTTACGGCGTCGCGGCAACTCCTTTCGACAGGTAGTTCGGAAACCCGAACCAACCTTCGAGTTGGCTCGCTGCAAGTCCTTGTTTCGCGGGGATTTTGCATGTTTCGTGCGATGATTTTTGAGACACTTTTAACATTGACACTCGCGAGGCGATTGGCTCATACTGCCCCCTTCTTACCGAGAGATCGCTTCGCCGGACGCATGCTGAGATCTCTGTGGTGGAATGATTTGCGGGAGGCAAATCATGCAGAGGCAACGGAAAGGACTCGAATCACGATGCATTGGGACTCTAAAACGGTTGACGTTACCGATCTGCTGAAAGAGCATTCGGATCTGAACAATGGCGTCGTAGTCATCCTTGATCGCATGGGAGAGACCCTGGAGCACTACGAATGGCTCCGGTCCTCTGGCCTGCGTTACGAAGTCGTCACGGAGTATCATCCGGACTGGGTGCCCCCGGCTAACGCGATGTTGATCGTCACGGCCCAGCATTACGAACAATCAGCGGTTCACCTTCTGCTTCGTCTTCAAGAGGAAAACAATGTTCCGGTCCTGATTCTGGCAGACGGAATCCTGGAATATCGCAACACGTGGCATCGCCCCGACTCGACCCCGGGCTGCATTTTTCAGCCCGTAATTGGTCATAAGATCGCATGTCTGGGACGTTCCCAGGCCCGATTTCTCGAATCATGGAATAACCAGGGTAAATGCGAGATCGTCGGAGCTCCCCGATTCGACCGCATTATTCCCAAGAGCACTTCTCCAAATACTAGATCGAAGACTTGCAAAGTGCTGGTGATGACGGCGAAGGTTCCAAGCTTCGACTATCACCAGCGCCAAAACGTCCGCCAAAGCCTGCGAGACCTGGAAGCATTCTTCAATGTGAACCCAGACTTTGAACCCATCTGGCGTTTGACAGACAATCTCGATTGTGAACTTGGCATCAAGAATACGGAATTCACGTTCGGCACCATGGGGCTGTCGGAGCAACTTCAGCAGGTCGATGCCGTCGTCACGACGCCTTCGACTGCAATGCTTGAAGCGATGATGTACGGCCTGCCAGTCGCTCTGCTCGACTACAACAACGTTCCCTATTACGTGCCTGCGGCTTGGAATATCTCGGCCCAATCACATATAGATGCCACGATGAAGGAACTTCGCAATCCACCTGAAACGAGGATGCTCTTTCAGGACTACCAATTGCACGATGGCCTGGAATGTCGTTCACCAGCGAAGCCTCGAATGTTGAAGCTGGCAATCGAAATGATTCGCTACGGGCAAAACCAACGAGCAGCGGGTCAGCCGATCGACCTTCCTCCGGCAATCTTGAGTTCCGATGATTATCGAGCTCACGCCCCGGAAACCCGATCGCCATTGGAACTGCTTTACGCCGAACATGCTCCGATGAAAGAGTTGGGACGCAAGGAACTGCTCATGGAGATTGCGAACCTGAAGCGTCAGGTCGCCGATCCCAATCTGGCATCGATCCATAATTTCCTTGGCAGCCTGACCGAAGCATTCCAGGACTACGAACAGGACATCAATCTGCTGCACGACTTCCTTGCCGATCACAAGCCAGAGTCGTGGCTGCAGCGTAAAGCTCGCCAATACCGCGTCGTCCGCAATATCATTCGGCTGTTCAATCCTGAAATGGCCCGAGCAGCGAAAAGGGTTTCCCAGCGACAGTCACCAGTTCGTCACTATGAAAACATCGGTCAATCTGGGGGTGACTTGGCACTTAGGGCCCTCCTGAATTTGGCGATCAAACAAAAAGCCTCGCCGGCCACCGCCAAAGTAGATCGTCCTGAACGTGTCGTTCATGTTTCTCCATCCTACTTTGACGACAACGGTATCATCGGTGGTGGCGAACGATATGCCCAATGGCTTGCTCTGGAGATGGCGAACCTGACAGACACTGTTCTGGTTACCTTTGGCCAGAAACGTGAAACGAAGCAGATGGGCCACCTGCGGATTGAGATCTATCCGACACTCGGCCCGATCTCTTCGCGAGAGAATCCAATGTCGCTCTCCTTCCTGGAAGAGCTACGTCACGCGACCGTTGTTCACTGCCACCAAATTCATTCCGTATCTGCGGCTTTTGCGATTCCATTCGCCAAGGCTTGTGGCTGTCGCGTATACGCAACCGATCTTGGCGTTGGCCCAGGTCCATGGTCGAACACCCACTTTGAACTGCTGGATGGTATTCTTCCAATCAGTGCTTTCTCGGCAGAAGGCTCACCAGACCACCCCAACGTCCAGGTGATCTACGCGGGCGTTCAAAACGAATTCATCTCATCGACTCCCAGCAATAAGCCGCGTGATCGCGTCGTTTGTGTTGCTCGGCTGATGCCTCATAAAGGTTCCAACTACCTGGTCGAAGCAGTCGACGCCACGACACGTCTCGAACTTATTGGCCGTCCGTACAATCAACGATATTGCGAACTACTGGATAAACTGGCCGAGAACAAAAACGTCGCGATCCGGACCAACTGTTCCGACTCCGACATTCGCGAGGCTTACAGTCAGGCCATCGCCGTGGTACTGCCCTCGGTTTCCAAGGATGTGTTCGGCAACGAAGTCCCGAACGCAGAACTGTTCGGCCTGGTTCTAGCCGAAGGCATGGCTAGTGGAGCTCCGGCGATTTGTACATCGGTTGGCGCAATGCCGGAAGTTGTCGTTGACGGCGTTACAGGCTTCGTCGTTCCGCCCAACAATCCCGCCGCTATCCGCGAAAAGATCGACTTCCTCGTGAATAACCCAGAACGTGCTCGCGAAATGGGCGAAGCAGCTCGCCAACGTGTCATTGAACATTTCACCTGGGGTGCGGTCGCTCGCCGTTGCCTGACGATCTACAAAACACCGGCCCAACCCATGATGCGCAAGGAGGCTGCTTAACATGCGTGACCTCGCTTTTATTACGATTTCAACGTGCAACTACCTGCATTCCGTTTCCTGCCTTGCCGAATCGCTGATGCAGCATCATCCCGAGGCTCCACTGTACGTGGGTCTTGTCGATGCCCCGGGTGAGATCAAACTGCCCGAGCACGAGAACATTCGCTATTTCCAGGCCAAAGATTTAAATATCACCAACTGGAAACGATACAGTTTTCAGTACTGGAACTTCCCACTTTGTGCGTCGCTGAAAGCACCAGCGATTGAGATGGTGCTGGATCTTCAGTACGAGAAGGTCATCTTTATCGATGCCGACACGTACGTGTATCGCCCCATGACCGAGGTCCTGGATCGGTTGGATACGCACGATATCATCATTACACCGCATCTCAGCGATCCGGCTAATGGCGACGAAGGGCCAGACGTCGAAATCTCGCTACGCACGACCGCCGGTACTTTCAACTCCGGCTTCCTGGCACTTCGCAACAACGCCAACGGTCGGTCGATGGTAGCCTGGTGGAAGCATCGCAAAACCAAACACTGTCTGCACAACACTCCTCATACGTTTGTTGACCAGACCTGGTTTGACTTTGTTCCGAACTACTTCGAGAACTTGTGGGTTGAACGGCACAAAGGCTACAACGTTGGCCATTGGAGCCTGCCAGAACGCCCCATTACGCTTTCCGAATCCGGCGAACTGCTGGCCGATGGCCAGCCGCTGGTGTTCTATCACTTCAGCGGTTTCGAGCCGGAAAATCCCTATTCAATCTCGAAGTACATGCTAAGCGAGCGGCGAGGTTGGTGGAATCGGTACGACGTCCAACCGGCGTTGGTTGTGCTGGCTGAAGGCTATCGCGAAGCACTTGCCCGAGCCAATCCAGATTACTACCGATCATTTCCCTATGGCCATGCCACGCTGAGCGATGGCACTCCGATATCGAACGAGTGGCGAGAAGCCGTCCGCCTGGAACACCCGCTGTTGGCTGGCATCGAAGATCCGTACGACACCTCAGCCACGCCAGAACTGGTCTCACTTCTGAATCAAGCCTCGGCCCAGGTCCAAACCAAACGGCCGACATGGGGACGACGAATCAAGTCAATTTACAACTCGGTCACTCGTCGTGTTTCGCTAAAACAGCTGGCAGCCAAGCCGAAACCTCAACCATCTGCCGCTCCTAGTCAGAAGGTGGAACCGGTCGCTGCCGTTTCTCCCCAGCCAGGACCGACGCCCAAACGACGTGTCCCTGCATTCAAAGCACCGAAGATGGTTTCTTCTGCGATGAATCGGGAAGACGTGCTGCTGTTCCGAGCATTTCCCAAATCGCAAGGCTTTTACATCGATGTTGGAGCCGCCCATCCTTCAGTCGACTCGTCGACGAAATGGATGTACGACATTGGCTGGCAAGGGATTAATCTGGAACCATACGCCGAATCGGCAGAACGATTCCGTCAAGAGCGGCCACGCGACGTCAACATCCACTGCCTGGTAACAGACCAGGTAGGCGAAATCAGCTACGATTCCGGCAATGGTTCGGAAAGTGGTGCGAAAATTCAAGCCACAACGCTGACCAAGGTTTGCGAAGCCCACGTCGCCGGAGAAGTCGACTTCCTACGAATCGATGCCAATGGAAACGAACGTGCCGTTCTGCTTGGTATGGATTTCGATCGCTACCGTCCCCGCGTTCTAGTGATTGAGCACACGCACAGCGAAAGCTGGAATCACCTCGTTTTGGAAGCTCGTTACCATTTGGTGCAGTTCGACGGCATTTATCGCTTCTACGTCCGTGAAGAAGACTTGCACGACCTGGCACCGCGATTGGCAGCTCCGGTTAACTGCATGGATGAGTTTACCACCAGCTGCGAGCCGATTCCAAACGAGCATACGCAACTCGCTCGACTGAGTCAGCTTGAGACGCTACTTGATTCGCTGAAGAACAAGCCCGTCATTGGACAGGTACTGCAGTTGAGCAGTAAGAAGTTCCGCCGAGCCACACGCCAAGCGGCCTAACCCAAACGAAAAGGTCCTGGTCTCGCGTTTACGTGACCAGGACCTTTTCTTCTTCTTGAACGATCGTCTGCCGTGCTTTAGCTTCCGGTGGCTTCCAGTTGCTTTTGCAGGTCTTTGACTTTCTCTTCTAGCGACTCGCTCGACTTTTCGAGTTCTTTGAGTTGCTTGCGGAGTTCGACGATCTCGGCTGGTTTCAGGTTGCGATCTTTGTCGAGGGCCGTGATGGCGCCTTCTGCCGCTTTCGACAGTTCTTCGTCATTCGACGTTTCGGCAAACGACTGCAGAATCGGCTTGGCTTCTTTCACGCCGAGCTGCCCCAGGGCGATGATCGCTGCCTTTTGAATGTCGGTGCGTGGGTCGTTGACGAACGGCGTGACGACGTCCATCGTCTTGCGGCTTTGTTCTTCGTCGTCGCTCAACAGAGCCAGGCCTGAGAGCAACTTCACGACACCGCGATTGGTGTAGTTCTCGGAGTTCGACTTCAGCTCTGCGGTGATGTCGGCCACGTACTCCGGCGACCCGCTGGCAATCATCGCTTCGACCGCCGATTCGGCGATTTCGTTGCGGAACGATTCCTTCTTCAACGCGGCCCGCAGGTACTGACCAACGGCCGGATCCGAATACTTCGCCATACCAGCGATCCAAGCCGATTCGATCGCTGGATTCTTTTCCTTCTGGGCACCGGCGATCAACTGATGGACCATCTCTGGCTGATAGCCACGCACCAGGCTCTTCACCACCTCCAGGCGAACGCGTGCGTCCTCCTGGGCGGGAACCTGCTGCAGTGCCTGGCGAGCGTCATCGTTACCGATCTTGCCGAGAGCCTGGGCAGCTTCGATCCGCACGCCGTAGAACGGGTCGGATTCCAACGCCTTGGCGATCGCTTCGATTCCTTTGTTCGTCTTCTTTTTCGCCAAGGCCTCGATCGCAAAGATACGGCCGATGGCACGCTTCGAGTTTTCGAGTTCCGCTACCCACAACTCTTCTGGCTTGTCGAAGTCGACTGTCGCCAGCAAGGTGTATTCCGGATCGAACTGCACCATGGTCGGCTTTGAAGGAAGCGACACGTAGAATTCGCTCTTTGGTCCGGTGATGTCCTCGGTATGCAGCACGACTTCGCCATCGCAAAGGAAAGCGAACGTCGCAGGGAAGTGGAACATCATCACGTCGTCTTCGACCTTGTGGGTCTGCTCGAGCGTGATCTTGGCCAGCGATAGCTTCGGATCGAAGCGGTAGCGAATCTTCACGTCGGGATGGCGACCATGATAAACCCATTGATCGAAGAAACGATCGAACGTTCGACCGCTGGTTTCTTCGATGGCGGCCTGTAGTTCAGGCGTCGTCACGGTAGTCAAACCATGACGTGCCAGGTAGGCCTGGATCGCCTGGCGGAACATGTCGTCGCCGAGCTGGCTTCGCAGCATATGCAGAACCCAGCTTCCTTTCGGATAAGCTCGGAAGTCGAACTGGTCGCCTGCGTTCGAATAACGCTTCCAGACAATCGGACGATGGTCCCGGGCCCCACTCGACAGGACGCGGTTCTTGGCGTCTTTATACAAGCCGTACAACGTGGCATCGCGACCGAACTTCGAGCCTTCGTAAAGGTGCGTGTAGTAGGTTGCGAAACCTTCGTTCAGCCACAGATGGCTCCAGTCTTCACAAGTCACATAGTCACCGAACCACTGGTGGGCCAGTTCATGGGCGTCGAGACCACGCGACGAACGGATGTTTTCCGTTTCCGATGAAAAGATCGTGTTATGCGTCAACGTAGTGATGGTCGTGTTTTCCATCCCACCGGCCAAGAAGTCGCGGATGGTGGCCTGATCGTACTTGTGCCATGGGTAAGGAACGCCGATCTCTTCCTGGTAGAACTTCATGATCGAAGCCGTATCCTGGAACGAATTGGCCGCGTACTTCGACAGCGTTGGCTGGCTGTAATAACCGAGGGCAATATCGCCCGCCTTGTCTTCCAGCTTGTCGAAGTAGCCTGCGACGACGCAGATCAGATAATTCACGTGCGGCTTATCTTGCAGCCAGTGGACCGACTTCAGCTTGGTGTCGGGATTGACGCTTTCCCCCAGCAGACGACCATTCGAAACCACCGTCATTTCTAAAGGAACGTGGCAGATGACTTCGGTCGTCGACTTTTCGTTCGGGTAGTCGAAGCAGGGAAACCACTGACGGGCATAGTGCGATTCACCTTGGGTCCAGCAGTGAGTGTCTTCTTCCGGGTAGCCCAGTTCAGCGGTTCGGAAGTAGAAGCCACCCTTCGGCTCGCAGTGATGTTCGATGCTAACCCACGCTTCCTGACCCACCGGAATCGGCTTTTCGAAGGCGATCGTCAGGTCGGAGTTGGTGCTTTCAAAATCGGCAACTGGCGAAGAACCTTCGACTTTGTTGATCGTCAGTTCGACTGCGTCGAGCTTCAAGCTTTCCAACGGCTTACGCAGGGGTACAAATCGAATGGTCGTCGTTCCACCGACGGTTCGCTTTTTGAAATCGGGGGTGATGTCCAGCTTGATATGCTGAATATCGACTTCACGAATCGGGGCGTAGTGCGGCCCGTCGTTCCCCAGATCGACCCCAAACGCAGCTCGCGCGGCAGCCGACTCGCAATAGCGACAAGTACAAAAAGCTTCTTCAGCCAAAGCAATCGACTGAACCATCGGCGCCGCCAGAATCGCGGCCGCCACAATAAGAACGCGGAAAATAGATTTCATATCGAATCGACTTAGAGGATTAGTGCGGAAGCGCTACAAGCATGCGTCTTACTACCGCAGGCCCGTCGATTTAGTGCGCTTTTTCGTAGATGGACAAGTCCAGCCTAATCATCTTTCTGATCAGGGGAAAGGAGTCCGTACTGTTCGCACTTCTTTTTTACGGTAGTTCGATGGATACCTAAAACTCTTGCAATTGCTAAATATTGTCCATCACACTGTTGAAGCAGCTCTTGAAGCATCTCTTTCTCGGCCAAAGCCTGGAAACGTGCCCACAAATTCTCCGAATCCCCCACCGATAGCTGGTTCCGCGTCCACGATCCGATCTCGCGAGCCAGATTCTCCTCGATGCTCCCCTCATCGTCGCCCCGATCGAACCAGGCCTTCGATACGGCCGGAGGCAAGTGTTCCAATTCAATGACGCCGCTTCGCGCCAGGATGTGAGCATGCTCGATCGCGTTCCGCAGTTCGCGAACGTTCCCATACCACGGTCGCCCCTGCAGTTCATCCATCGCGGCCGCTGAAATCCGCAGCGGCTTGCCATACTCTTTCTCAAGCAAATGCAGGAAATGATGCACCAGCGGCGGCACGTCTTCACGGCGGTCGCGCAGCGGCGGCAGATCGATACGAAACGTATTCAGCCGGAACAACAAGTCATGCCGAAACGTTCCTTGCTTGACGCAATCCGACAAATCTTGATGCGACGCACAAACGATACGGAAGTCGGTCTTTTCGCCGACGGCGCCACCGACAGGTACCACTTCTCGCTGTTCGAGGGCCCTCAGCAGCTTGGCCTGGGTTGGCAACGGAATCTCGGCGACCTCGTCCAGGAATAACGTTCCGCCATTCGCAAGCTGCAGAAAGCCTCGCTTGTCTTGAATGGCATTGGTGAACGCTCCACGCACGTGGCCGAACAGTTCGCTCTCGATCAGCGACGGCGCGAGCGAGGCAATGTTCACGGCGACAAAGGGACGTTCGTGACGAGGGCCATAGCGATGGATGGCCTGAGCGACGAGTTCCTTGCCGGTTCCGCTTTCCCCTTGAATCAAGATAGGGGCAACGCTACTGGCGGCCAGGGCAACTCGCTTGAAAACCTCTTGCATCGACGACGACGTACCGACCAGATCGGCCGAGACAGTTGCGGGGCGAACCTCGGTAATTTCCGACTGCTGAGCCAGTGCTCGATCGATGACCGTTTGGATATCTTCGACCGAGAATGGTTTGACCAGGTAGTCGAACGTTCCTTGACGAACTGCTTCAACGGCAACTTCCAGATCGCCAAACGCAGTGATCAGAACCACGGGCGTGTCAGGGACAATCGACTTGACCTTCGGAAGCGCTTCCAGCCCCGACATCCCCGGCAGGCGGACATCGAGAAACATCAGGTCAGGGCGAGACTCTTCGAGCAGGTCGAGGCCTTGCTCAGCGGTCGAAGCGACACGCACTTCGTGACCGAGCTTGGTACCAAGCTTTTCAATTGCCCAGCAGACGCTTGATTCGTCGTCAATTACGTGGATGTTCGCCATAGAGGGACCGCTATTTCGATTCGGCACGAGGAAGGGTGATTTGAAAACACGTTTTCTCGTCGACTCGGTACCACTCTATCGTTCCCCCGTGCAGCTCGACGATCTCACGAACGACTGGTAAGCCAAGGCCGGTCCCTTCCTGTTTGGTAGTGACCAGCGGCTCGAACAGTTGTTCGGCGATATTCGGAGACGGGCCCATTCCCTCGTCGCATATTCGAATTGTAATCCAATTTTCCCGTTCATGGGGAGCCGCTTCAATATCCAGCCCGCCCGGATCGCCGCCCCCCTGCCCTTCCCCAACGCGAATCGCTTGGGCGGCCAGCATCGCTTCGATGCCGTTGAGCAGCAGGTTCATCAGGCAGGTTTGCAGCAGCACGAAGTCCCCGGGAATCGTTGCGTCACTGGGCAACGTGATTGATTGCCGAATCGCCAGGCTATGATGCTGGGCCTGCGGGGCGATCATCGAAACGGTGTTCTCGATCAACTGCGGCACGTTGATCGGTTTGCGTTCGATCTGCTGCTTGCGACCAAGACGAAGCATCGACTGAACCATATGCTCGACCATCGCCATCTGCCGCTGAGCGACCTCCAGGCTTTCGCAATTGGGGATATTGCAGTCGAGTCGATGCAGTCCCAACGCCATCTGTCCCCCGGTCATGGCATTGCGAATCTGATGCGAGAACCCGGCACCAATTTGCCCTAATACCTGGGCCCGTTCCATTGTGCGGACCTTGGTCTCGTAGCTCTGCAGTTGCTGCGACATCTGATTGATCGCGAGCGAAAGATCGCGCAGCTCGTCTTTCGTGTTGCCTGGTGGCACTTCGACAAAGTCACCTTCGGCAATTCGCCCGACCTGCTTTTGCAAACGAGCGATCGGGCGTGTAATGCGTGCGGCGAGAAACGACGCAACCAGCAGCATCGGTCCGACAGCAACCAAACCCAGTAGCATCAATGGCCAGAACGACTGCGCGACGCGGCGGTCGTAGTTTCGTTTAGGAAACAGAAGGTGGACCGTTACTTCGCCGCTTCCGGTGAAGCGAGAGCGCGTCGTGCTGTGGAAGTACGAGTGGCCGTCGATCTCGATCACTTCCGAAAGGTCGACGACGCCTGGCTTTTCTTTGGTGACCAGCCGCGGCAATTCTTCAGGAGACACTTTGGTGGTCGAGCGAAGCAACTTCCCTTGGCTGTCGGTTACGGCCAGTTCGGTTCCGGTCAGCCCTTCGATTTGCTCCAACACCGGTTGCGAGAGGGGAAAACGAACGTCCGCCAGTTGCTGGCTGATCGCCACCAGCCGGGCCTCGACTTCTTCCCCCGTTTCGACCTGGGCATACCACAGATTCAGCAGCGAAAGCGCGAAGACGGTAACCAGCGTCCAGAACGCCAGCGGCAAGGTTACCTGATAAATCAACGGCCAACGCATCGTGGCTTTCACCCGAGGGGAAGCAGGAAGATTGCTGAAAACTTGCCCTAGATGCTAAAACCAGGGTCCCAAACCCTTTATTATAGTTCGTAGTTGAATTTCCGTCGTTCCATTCCCCTTGGTGCCGCCGATGGCAACGGTTTTCATTCCGGCTCAATGGCGCGATCTGACCGATCAGCAAAGTCGCGTCGAAATCGAGGCCCCTTCCCTGCGAGAGCTGGTCGACCAGCTTGATCGGCGGTTTCCGGGAATTCATACTCGTTTGTGCCAGGGAGATGCCGTCCGTCCCTCGATTCAGATCTCGGTCGATGGCATCCTCACCTCCCGCAACCTCCGCACGCCACTCACCTCGGAAAGCGAAGTCCATTTCCTTCCCGCTATTGGCGGAGGCTAGTCCTGGCCACCCCCCCTCACCATTTCCCACCTTCAGGAAAACTGACCATGCGATCCCTTTTCTCGCTAACCCTTCTTTGTGCTCTCCCCTGCCTGGCGATAGCAGGCCCGCCGGAAAACTTCCGCGTTCAAGTTCTCGGCGTCGATGCGAACGAAGGGTGCGATGTGGCTGACTTCGATGGCGACGGCAAGCTCGACGTCGTTGCTGGTCGCAACTGGTACCGCAACGGCGATTGGCTTCCTCGTCCAGTTCGCCTGATTGAAGATGCTAACGGGTACGTTCACTCCAACGGCGACTTCGCCATGGACGTCAACGGCGATGGCAAAGTAGACGTTGTCGCGGGCGACTTCTTCCAGGGCAAAGTCAGTTGGTTCGAGAACCCTGGCAACCCTGGCCTGACGCAAGGTTACCTTTGGAAAGAACACAACCTGATCGATACCAAGCTGACCACCAACGAAGCGACCATCATGGCCGATCTGGATGGTGATGGTGTCGCCGAGTGGATCACGAACCAATGGAATCCGTCAAACCCGCTGCTCGCTTGTCGCTTCGACAAAACCGAGAAGGGCGAACCGAAGCTGGTCTCGTTCAAGATCGGTGGCCAGAACGGCCATGGCATCGGCGTCGGCGACATCAACAATGACGGCCGCACCGATATCCTGGTGGGTCAAGGTTGGTATGAAGGGCCTGAGCAAGGACCGTTCTCCGGCGAGTGGACTTTCCACGCCGATTGGAATGAAGGCCTTCCTTGCCCGATGCTGGTGACCGACGTCAACGGCGACGGCAAGAACGACATCATCGCCAGCAAGGCGCATGGTTTCGGTCTGTGGGTTTGGCTCGGACAAGGCGTCGACAAAGATGGCAAGCTTGCTTTCGAGCAGAAGATGATCGACGACACCTTCAGCCAGGCACACTGCCTCCACCTGGCCGACCTGGATGGTGACGGCAAAGAGGAACTGATCACCGGCAAACGCGTTCGTGCCCACAACGGCAACGATCCGGGTGGCAAAGAACCGCCTGTGGTCAGCTACTACAAGTGGGATGGCGAAGGCAACTTCACTCGTCACTTCATCAACCGGGGCGAAGTCGGCATCGGCCTGCAGATTCGCACCGCGGATATCGACGGCGATGGCGACATCGATATCGTCGTCGCCGGCAAGGATGGTACGCAGATCTTGTACAATCCGCTGAAGGACTAGTGCGAGACTCGCACGGGTGATTGTCCTTGGGGGCCTGATTACAGGAACTTGGCCAACGGGCCCCCTGCGGCTGCCATCGCATCGACTTTCGCGGTGACTGCTGGATCTTCGATCAGCGGTGGAGCATTCCAAGGCTTCAGCCGAGCATCGATGATCAGCGAACCTTCGCAGCCCCAATGCTTCTGACGCGTCGAGCTGCCGATACCATGCACATCGGCAGCCGGATTGCTGCGGGTAAACGTCACCCAGAGCAAGTTCTCAAGCGACTTCGCAGTGAAGTCGCTGTCGTCGACCACCAGGATCAGAGGAAACTGGTTGATCGGATCGCTGGTCGAAAACGCCCCGGCGAAACGCTCGATCGCAGGCTCCACCTCTTGAAGCGCCGCCGTATATTTCGGTCCGCAAACCGCTAACACGCCAGGCATCGCCACCTTTGGCGTATGGAAACCATCGGGCAGATTCAATCCCGACGGTAGTTCGGTAGATAGCTCTCGAATCGGTGGACCCACCGCAGCGATGATCGCCTTCGAGCCATGATTGAACTCGCCACTAGAGTAGTCGAGCGTATCGATTGTGGTCTCGGTAAGGAAATGAATATCGCGTCGCCAGTTCACACGCCGCAGCATGTGCAGCAGGAAAGGTGCGATCTCGTGCAGATCAAGATCCGGAGCGTCCTGTTCGGCGGAGATCC
Organism: Bremerella cremea; assembly: GCF_039541315.1. Lineage (GTDB taxonomy): Bacteria > Planctomycetota > Planctomycetia > Pirellulales > Pirellulaceae > Bremerella > Bremerella cremea. Next base: position 1,444,818 of record NZ_BAABFZ010000005.1, read on the forward strand.
ACAGATACTTGGCCAGCGACATCTGCCCTTGCCCGAGGATGGCCGACGCCTGAGTCATCAACTCTTTGGGGCGTCGTCGTTCTTCGTAAGGTACGTAGCGTTCGCTACCGATCGCGAGCAGCAGTGGATGCACCCCGGCAACATCGACCGCGTGCACCTCTTTCACGCCGGGCAGCACCGTGGGAATGACCGGCCCGGTGATCTCGTGAATCAGTTCGCCAAACGTCGTGTCTTCTTGAGGAGGTCGCCCAACGACGGTGAATGGCCAAATCGCTCCGTTGCGATGATAGACCTTCTCGACGCGCATCGTCGGGAAAGGATGCTTCAAACTGTAATAGCCCAGGTGATCGCCGAAGGGCCCCTCTGGCTTCTCTTCGCCAGCGTGGATTGTTCCTTGGATGCAGAAGTCGGCTTCGGCATAGATTGGCAGGGGCGAACGCGACGCTGTCATCGGAATTCGATGCCCAGCTAGTGCACCTGCGAAACCAAGTTCTGACAAACCTTCCGGCAGCGGCATGACGGCCGACAAGGTCATCGACGGCGTGCCACCAACAAAGATGTTCACTCGCAGAGGTTCTCCCTTGGCAATCGCGGCGGCATGATGCACCCCGATCCCGCGATGGATCTGATAGTGCAGGCCAACTTCACCAAAGGGATCGAACTGATTGCCCGCCAACTGAACGCGGTACATCCCAAGGTTCGACTGCGCGAGACCGCCGCTGCGTGGATCTTCGGTGTAGACCTGCGGCAAGGTGACGTACGGGCCGCCATCGTCCGGCCACGAAACCAACTGCGGTAATTCACTCAGCGGGATTTCATTTTGAAAGATCGCCCCACCGCGGACCTTCTTCGGCAACATCGACAGGGCCCCTAGCGGAGCCCTGGCATAGCGAAACGGCGACTTGAACAATTGATTTGGATCGATCTTCAATTCGATCAGGCGACGAACCGTTTCGAGCGTATCGCGAAAGATGAACCGAGCCCGTTCGATCGAACCGAATAAGTTGCCAAGCATCGGAAACTTACATCGCTGGACGTTCGTGAACAGAACCGCTGGACCACCATTCGCATAGATACGACGCTGAATCTCGGCAATTTCGAGTCGCGCATCGACTGGCGCATCGACCACCACCAGGTGACCATGCCGTTGCAAGTCGTCCACGCACGCTTTAAGAGTTCGATAACCCATCGTCTTGGGATCCATTACAGCGGGAATTCCCCGCAGCGCAGGGAATTCCGCAGATTGAATATCAATCGGAAACCAAGGAAGTTACCGCGAACCCAGGCCGGTCGCAACCAACCTTAGCCGTTTGAAGCAGACCGACGGATTAACCGTGGTCGTGGTCGTGAGCACTACCGGGGCCGTGAGCATGGCCATGTTCAAGCTCTTCTGGCGTGGCATCGCGGACTTCGAGCACGGTGATCTCGAAAAAAAGTGTCTCGTCGGCGAGTTCGTGATTTCCGTCGACAATCACGACTTCATCACGGATTTCAACCACAGTCACCAGAACCTGGTCGTCCTCGGTTTCCAGAACAAACTGAGTACCGACTTCCACTTCGCCAAGCTCGCCAAACTGGTCTTTGTCCAGTTCCCAAACCAGGTCGTCGTCGAAGGCGCCATAGCCTTCTTCCGGAGGGATGACGGCCTCGAAGGTTTCGCCAGAATCGCGATTATCTAGAGCCTTTTCCATGCCGGGAATCAAGTTTCCGATACCATGCAGATAGGCCAAAGGTTCGGAAGTATCGGCAGCGTCGAGGACGTTCCCTTCCGAGTCTTTCAGCGTGTAGGCAATGGAAACAACCGTATTCTTGGCAACTTTCATCGAAATATCCCAGGCAATGCCATGAAGGCCCAACGAATCAATGGGGCGCGATGTCCTCAGCATACTGCGCGAGGGGGTCGGGCTCAATCTCGGCTCATAGGAAAGTCGAGGGAGAAACCATAGGATTACTAACAAAGGCCCCTGTCATGCGTACCATCCTTCCCGGAAAGCTCTGGATTGCCAATGCCCGTCAAGTGCGCGACATCCGAAATGTCCTGGCAGAAGGGGTTACGGCCGTCGTCGACCTGGCAATGGAAGAGCCGCCCATCGCTTTTCCGCGAGATATCTTGTATGCCCGCTTTCCGCTGCTCGATGGAAGCGGAAACACGCTGTCCGTTCTTAACTGTTCGGTGCTCTCGCTCGTCGAACTAATCCAAGACGAACGCCCTACCGTGGTTGCTTGTAGCGGCGGCATGAGTCGTTCGCCAATCATTACTGCGGCAGCTCTTGCCCAGGTCAATCGGATCTCCCTCGAGTCTGCCATCCGGCAAGTCACCGCGAGTGGTCCTCACGATCTTTCACCTGGATTGTTGTCCGAAGTCGCGATGACCTTTCCAGACGCGTCCTCTCGCGCCTCTCGCCCGAACTTGATGGTCATTCGCACCACCGAGCCGAATCGCCTTGTCGCTTTCTATGAACAACTGGGACTTACGTTTGAAGAAGAACGACACGGCTCTGGTCCTTTGCACTGGTCAACCACGGTTGACCAGTTTGTCTTCGAGATCTATCCGCGAAACGCAGGCGTTGTAGAGAAGCCAACGACGAGCATTGGTTTCAGCGTGATCGAAATCGACAATATGGTTGCCGGGCTAATCACGGGGGGAACGGAAGTTGTCCGGCAACCTGAATCGATGGCCTGGGGCCGCCAGGCAATCGTTCGCGATCCAGATGGTCGGACAGTTATTTTGGTTGAGTCCGAGCGCTTAACTTGAACGACTTTAGATAGGTCCACATCGCGTTGTTGTACCGCGTTGACCATTGATGCCCGATCCCTGGCACTTCGGTCATCTGACAATGGACCCCAGATGCCGCGAGTGACTCGGCATCTTCTCGCATCGCTCCGCAAACGAGATCTTCCGTCCCGGCAATCATGAACAGCGGCGGCATCGTCGCATCGAGTTTCATTCCACGCGGCATACTCGCAGAGTGCACCACCGCCGCCGCAATCTCGTCTGGTCGCTGCTTTGCCAAGGCATAGACAAAGATCGCTCCCTGCGACATTCCCATGACATAGATACGATCGCGGTCGACCGGAACCTTACGGGCAACATCGTTCACCAGATGATCGAAAAACTTTATATCGCGAGATGTAGCCTCGCCATCATCATCCGTGGCCAGAATCTGCCACATCTTTCCTCCGGAATCAGGCACGGCCAACAGGAAGCCTTCCTTCACCGCGAGCTGATCCCACTGCGAATACTGCATGAACGAATCGGCGGAATCACCGACCCCATGCCAGGCAATCACCAGAGGCAGCGCCCTGGACGTGTCCAAAGGCACCCTCAATTGATAACGTCGCACTTCGTCGTCGACCGTCAAGGTCTGCGTCGGCAGTTGCGGTGGTGAATCAAACTGACAACCAACGACCGCAACGGTGATGATCAGCAGGAGAATGGTCTTGCCCATGCGTAGCCGTAACGAGAATATCGATTGAACCCATCGTAACGATGTAAAGTTGGCCGATTATACCTGTCAGCCTACCTCGAACGAATAAGCATGACCACGAATTGGTCAATCGCGATGTGTCAGCCCCTTGAACGACTGAAACGAAGCCGATCGCTGCGTGAAAAGTGACCAGAGACCGCAAACACTAATCACAAACTACTAAACACTTTTTCACAATCACCGCAACTTCATAAGTCGCCCCTACTTGCCATCGAAACGGGTTCGACCGTTTGAAAACGCTTAACGATTAGAGCCTTTTAGCATGCCCGGGGGAGATCGCGACTTGAGCGAAAACCGCGAGTTTTACGGCTCGGTAAAGAGATTTGTATCGCCTTAACATAACGGTCAGGCTGTGTCGGTTATTTGGGTGATGGGTGCGGGGTGCTAGTAAACCTTTGGGAATTGGTAGGGGATGACTTTTCCGAACGAGGCGTCCTTTTCGATAAGATAAGTGCTCACGAGGAGCACGGACGTTGCCAATCAAAACACGGAGGAGTTTCATATGCCGATTAACGATCACTACTCAGACGATGCCGATCTCGGTTGGGCCACGCACAACCCAGGCATCATTGGCGGTTTCTGTCTCGTACTTGGAATCGCTCTGGGTGTCGCCTTCACCCAGTACTGGCTGCAACAAGATCTGGTCAAACAACTGGCTGCGGTTCAACGGGATGTCAAAGCAACACACCACCCGCTCGACCAGCTGACTGGATTCCGCGACGCCACCCAGCGAACCAATTCGCTTCTGGCACAACTCGAATCGCAGAGCGGCATGCTCTACAAGTCGGGTCAAACGATCCAACGCTCGAGCAACCTGCACACCGAAATCGGCGTGCTCGCTACGAAGCTCGGCTCGGCAGAACAAACGGCCGAAAAGCTGGCCACCCTTCAGTCGAACCTCGACTACGCCAACATGAAGCTGGCCGCCGCCCAGCAGCGAGTTGACGAACTGGAAACCCTGGCAGCTCGCCTGGAAAAGAGTGGTCCACAGGTCTACAAAGCCCAGGAATCGCTTGCTTCGATCGAACTCGTCCAGCAGCAGCTGATCAACCAGCAGTGCCTCATGCCAGAATTGACCGCCACCGTCGATTCGCATTGGAAGTTGCAGAGCAGCCTCTGCGATCTGGCTTCGCAAACGGACGAAACGCGTCGTGCTCTCGACATGATTGCCAAGCACCAGGATCGCGTGCAGCAATTGGCCGTGAACACGGAAGAATCGAACGTTGTTCTGGGCAATGTCCAAGCCTTGCTGGAAGACCAGAAGTCGATGGACCTGCAGGTTCAGAAGCTGGCCGACACGCTCGATTCGGCAACGCAGTTGTCTTACGACGCGATCAGCTTGAACTCGCGTATCCTGGACGTTCACGAGCAAACCACCACCGCCTCGAAGAATCTGGACGAAATGGCCTGGTTGGTTGACTACTTGAACTCGCAGGAAGACAAGATCGCGACTGCTCAGACCAATCTGCAGAAGATCGATCAAATCGAAGAACAGGTTGCCCGCCTCGACCAGTGCGTTCCCGCCCTGGTGGAAAACGTCGACCTGGTCAAAGGTTTGAACGAAACTCTGGTCGCAGTCCTGGGAAGCTCGGCGGACCTTCGCTCGCAACTGGCTGAAATCGTGCTGATGCAACCGGCAGTGCAGCAGTTGGCCTCGCAGTTCCGCTCGCTGACCTCGCCGCAGGAATCGGGAACCCTGGTTAGTGCGAAAGATCGTGCTCGTGCCATGATCAAGCCTTCCAAGGAAGACCTGCAGATTCCTGCTTACATCAGCCGGGCTACCAAGTAGTTCGGCGATGGAAATCGCCGCCTGATTGCCCTTGCCGCCGACGAACCGTGGCTAAAACTTTGGGATTCGCTTGCCCCCGTGGCAAACCGTGGCTCTCCTCTTCTGGCGAGCGAGTTCCAAACAGGAAGTATCGTCGGCGGCTTCGATCGACGTCGGATCCATCGATCGAAGGCTAAATCAGAAGTTCTTTGACCGGGTGTCGCTCTTCGACCCCGGTGAGACGGACATCGAGCCCCTGGAACGGAATCGAAAGCTTGCGATGATCGATTCCCAGGCAATGCAAGATGGTCGCATTCATATCCGAAATATGAACCGGATCTTTCACGATGTTGTAGCTGAAATCGTCGGTCTCGCCATGCACAAGACCTGGCTTGATCCCGCCACCAGCCATCCAAACCGTAAAGCAGCGTGGATGATGGTCGCGACCGTAGTTCTGCTTCGACAACCCACCTTGGCTATAGATCGTACGCCCGAACTCGCCACCCCAGACCACCAGCGTGTCGTCCAGCATGCCACGCATTTTCAGGTCTTGGATTAAAGCCCACGCCCCTTGGTCGACATCTTTGGCCTGGGCTGGCAAGTCGCCAGCCACGTTGCCATGTTGATCCCAACCACGGTGGAAGATCTGCACAAACCGCACATCCCGCTCAACCATCCGGCGAGCTAACAAACAGCTTGCCGCGAAGGTACCTGGCTTCGAGACATCGGGGCCATACATATCGAGCGTGGCTTGCGATTCCTGACGGAGATCGACCAGTTCTGGCACCGAAGACTGCATTCGGAAAGCCATTTCGTACTGCGCGATACGCGATTGCGTTTCCGGGTCGCCCGACAAGCGATACGTTTCTTCGTTAATGCGAGAAACACTGTCGAGCATTCGCCGACGGAGCGAACCGTCGATTCCTTCCGGATTGGAAAGGAACAAGATCGGGTCGCCCGACTTGCGAAGGGTCACCGCGGAATGCTTCGAGGGCAAGAAGCCTGCTCCCCAAAGGCGGTTATAAAGTGCCTGAGCTTGCTGGCGACCACTCCAGTTGGGAGTCATCACCACGAAAGTTGGCAGATTGGCGTTCATCGAACCCAACCCATAGCTCAACCACGAGCCAAGGCTCGGGCGACCAGGCAACTGATTGCCGGTGCAGATGTAGGTGATGGCCGGATCGTGATTGATCGCTTCGGTATGGACCGACTTCACGATGGCGATGTCGTCAACCATCTTGGCGTGGTACGGCAACAATTCGCTGACCATCGTGCCGTTCTCGCCGTGGGGCGAAAACTTGAACTTCGAGGGTGCGATCGGGAAACGTGACTGGCCAGAAGTCATCGTGGTGAGACGTTGTCCCTGACGAACCGATTCTGGCAGGTCTTTGTCGTACCACTCGTTCATTTGCGGCTTGTAGTCAAACAAGTCCATCTGGCACGGAGCACCGGCCATGAACAAGTAGATCGCCCGTTTCGCCTTCGGCGCGAAGTGCGGCAACGTCGGCAAACCACCGATGCCGGAACTTGGCAACTTGGCGGCTTCAGCTGAATCGCCAGTCATCGAAGCCAACGCCGCGGCGCCGAGCCCGAGTGCTCCTTGCTGAAAGAAGTGCCGACGTGTGATCGCACGGAAATATTCTTGGCGAGGATCCATCACTTGGTCCTTTGAATGTTCTAGGGCCCTGCGATTAACGCAGCGTAACTACTTCGTCGAGGTTCAAAATCGTGTTGCAGACAATCGCCCAGGCAGCCAGTTCGGCCGGGTTCTCGTCTTTGCCAACCAGCTTGCTCGCCGCTTCCGGGTTGTCCTGGAAGTAGGTCAAGCTATCGAAGTAGAGCGATTCGAGTTCTTTTCGCAGAACCTGGTTCTCGGGATCGAGCAGGCAGAGCGAAATCAGATAATCAATTTTCGAGACGGGATCGGCACCACCGGTATCCATCGTCCGGCCTGCCAAAGCGACAGCCGCTTCGACGTACTGCGGATCGTTCAGCAGCAGCAATGCCTGAAGCGGCGTGTTGGTTCGCTCGCGACGCACGGTACATGACTCGCGATTGGGCGCGTCGAACGTACTAAGCTGCGGAGCCAACGCGGTTCGCTTGATGAACGTGTAGAGCGTTCGGCGATGGATCTTCTCGTGACCTTCGTCCGCCTTGAACTGCACGGTGTTACTGCCAGAGTAACCGACTGCCTTCCAAAGTCCATCGGGCTGGGGCGGCTTCACCGATGGACCACCGACGGTATCCACCAGCAGTCCACTAACAGCCAACGCTTGATCTCGGAGCGACTCGGCATCCAGACGGAAGCGAGGGCCCCGAGCCAGCAGGCGATTCTCAGGATCACGCTTGGCCATCTCGGGCGAAATATCCGACGATTGGCGATAGGCGGCAGTCATCACCATCCGTTTCATCAATCGCTTGATGTCCCATCCGTTCTCGCGGAACTCGACCGCCAGGTTATCCAGCAGTTGCGGATGGCTGGGGACACTTCCCTGGGAACCGAAGTCTTCCGAAGTCTTCACCAGGCCCGTTCCGAAAACATGCTGCCAGTAACGATTCACCGCAACGCGGGCGGTCAGCGGATGGTTCGGAGCCAACAGCCACATGGCCAGCCCCAAACGATCGCGTGGCATTTCTTCGGTCATTGGCGGAAGGAACGATGGGACTTCGCGAGTCACTTCTTCCCCAATTTGATCGTATTCGCCACGTTCCAGGATGAAGGCCTTTACCGGCTTGGCCGCTTCCTTGTAGATCAACGTCGTGGGGGAATCCTTAACCACGCTGCTGCGTTGATCGGTCAGCGACTTCAGGTCGGCACGTAGCTTGTCGAAGGTTTCCTGTGTGTCGGCACAGACAAACTCGAGGAAGTAACGCTGCAGTTTCTTACCGTCTTCTTCGTTGCGTTGATCGGCAGGCTTCTTCAAGATTTCGGTAACCTGCTTGTTTTCAGGAATGACCGTATCGAGATTCTTCGCGGCGTATTCGCTCCAGGCCACCATCGACTTGAACTGCGGCGACTTGCCGTACTTCGTCACGACGCCAGCCTTATCCCAATACACGGTTCCGTCAAACTGCGTGAATGCCCATCCGTTGATCTTGGCACCTTCCTTCAGCTTGACCTTGTCGATCGGAATCTCGAGACGAACCCACTTGCCCGCTTCGGGTAGATCTCCGAGGCGATGCTTGGTCGAACCATTCTTGCCGTAAGGGATGAGGTCTTCGCCCCAATAGGCCCGTTGATCCCAGTCGCCATCGTTCCACTGGAACATGATTTCACGTGGCGGGTTCTTTGGGTCGAGGTAGACGTAACCGAACATCACGTCCCCTTTGAAGATCGTCAAAGGTGCCTTCGCCCCGGTGAAGAAGACCTGATCGTTGCCGGTCGAAGTTCGCTTGGCAGACTTCTCGCCACTAAAGACAGGCTCCGGTGCGGCAACCCAGTTGTAGTTGCCACTGACCGCGCCACCTTCGGGCGGAGCATCGTCAATCCAGACAATCTCTTCCGCTTTCACTTCCGGATTGTCGACACCGGGACCTGGGTCCTGGTAGTCGATCTTGGCGAGTGTGGCCTGGGTTTCTTCTTTCTTCGCTTTGATTTGCTGGTCGAACGACGCAATCTGCTCGACCGCTTCTTTCGAGTAGATGGACGGGGCATGATCTTTCACGTTGCCATCCATCGGGCTGCCATCAATGCTGTTGAAGAACGCGTACATCGCGTAGAAGTCTTTTTGCTTCAGCGGATCGTACTTATGGTCGTGGCAACGGGTGCAGTCCATGGTCAGCCCCATGAAGACCGTGCCCGTGGTGACCACGCGATCGTTGACGTTTCGCATCTTGACTTCTTCCGTGATCGAACCACCTTCGTTGGTCGTCACGTTGCAGCGATTGAAGCCGGAGGCCACCTTCTGTTCCCACGATGGATTGGGCAACAGATCGCCTGCCAACTGCTCGGTCAGGAAGACGTCGTAAGGCTTATTCTCGTTCAAGGCCTGAATCACCCAGTCACGGTACATCCACATCTCGCGGAAGTTATCCAGGTGCAAGCCATGCGTATCGGCGAAGCGTGCCGCATCGAGCCAATGCCGGGCCATGTGTTCGCCATACTTGGGAGACGCCAAGAGACGGTCGACCACTTTCTCGTAGGCATCGGGGGACTCGTCCGCCAGAAAGGCATCGACCTCTTCGATCGTGGCAGGCATGCCGGTCAGCGTGAAGGTCACCCGGCGAATCAGTGTTCGCTTATCTGCTTCGGCAGAGGGAATCAGCTTTTCTTTTTCGAGACGAGCCGCCAGGAAACGATCGATCTCGGTTTGCCCCCAACCGGCGACCGTGGTTTGTGGTGGATCGCTTTTATGGGGAACTTCAAACGACCAGTGCGACTGATACTTGGCTCCCTGAGCGATCCAACGTCGCAGGATTTCGATCTCTTCCAGACTCAACTTCTTATTCGAGTCTGATGGAGGCATCTGAATTGATTCGTCGTGACTGATAATCCGGGCGATCAGTTCGCTTTCGTCCGGCTTGCCTGGCACGATGGCGATCTCGCCCGAATCCGCTTCGCCGTAAGCACTTTCGGCCTGATCGAAACGAATCCCCCCAGCCCGGTGATTTTCGTCAGGGCCATGGCACGCGTAGCATCGATCGGACAGCAGCGGACGAATATCGCGGTTGAAATCAATTTCGTCGGTACCTTCGGCATTGGCCATCTGGGCCGAACCGGCCAAGGTTACCAAGCAAACGCTGAAAGCCATCCAGCGCCAATTGCCACGAAGTAGCCGCGATCTCATAAGAACGTCCCGTTCTGCGGAAGGTTGGTAGTTCAGGCGGGAGGTCGGCTGACATCTCTGGGGGTAAGTGCCGACCACTAGGAATCCGGGCGGGCAACGCCCGATTTGCAATTTACTCTACCTTGATCCTACAGCATGAATCAAGCGTTGTCGGGGCAGAAATTCCCGAAAAGCAACTTAGCGGCGATCTTCCCGCATTTCTGTGACCGATCGAGGCGTTACTGGTCGGCCAGTTCCCCTTCGACTTCCGGCTTTCCAGGGCGCGATCGGATCTCGATATCGTGCGAACCTAACCCGACTTGCGAAGCACCTTCCACCCAAACTCGGACATGACATGGCCCCTCGCACGCCTCCGGAACCAACAAACGGGTGGTGAAGTTGCCGTCCACCGGCAGCACGTCAATCGATTTCCAACAACGATCGTTGGCCGATTGATAGGTCTGGTTGTAGCTGGCCAGTTGATCGTGGCGAGCATCGTAGAGTCCGCGTTTGGCCAGCGTCTCGACACAGCCATCGCGACGACAGACTAATTCCACATGGACCTTACCCGCTATTTCGGTGGTGCCGGCGATTTCAATCGTCTGCCCTGACTCGGCTACTTTGGGTGCCAGAATCTGGACGGGCGAAGCATGCGGCAGTTTCAGCAGCGGGTCACCGAGCAGGTTGAACAAGGCCATGTGTTCAAGTCGTTCTTCCCGTAGCAGTTTCGGCTTGGGACTGACCAGGCTGGCCATCGTATCGAGCATCTTACGATTGCCTGACTTACCACTCTGGCGAATGGTTTCCTGCTTGGCATGCAAAATCAGTTGCCCCAGCGTCGGTTGTTTCTCGACGAAATACTGCTGCAGCATCTCCGTCCCCATTACACCCATGGCGTAAGGCATCGTCACACGCGATCCGGCGTAAACCGCGACCGGGCCACCTTTCGCTCGGTGAAGTCGCTCCGCCAGGCAGTCTCGCGGGGCATCGAAAGCCCCCGTGTAACAGGCTAGGAAGATCGCGATTGGGTTCGAGCTTTCGTTTCGCAGGGCGAGGGCATCGTTGTTCGAGAAAATTGGGAAGGCGTCATTCGGAACGCGAACGTAGTCGAGGTGCTCGACATGCCCATGCCCCATATAAACCCAGAACAAGCCGCCATCGTTGAGTTGCTTTAGGACTTCATCGCGGAACTCGCGAGGGTCGGGGCAGTAGATACTTTGCCAGCTTCCCTGGGCCACGACGGCATCGAAGTGGGCCGGGATTTCGTCGGTCAGAAACTTCTTAGTGACCGATTCCATCAAGGTATCGACCACCGAGCCAAAGCCCCCGAGTCCTGCCACAAAGTGCAACCGCCGTTGCCAGTCGCCGGAAGGAAGCTTGGTTTCATAAGCCAACGTCTTGGCCACGATCGTCTTCAATTCTTCTTCGCTACTCACCGAAAACCGCCCGACCGCGATGTCCGGGATTTGGTCGTCGTTCAGGTCAGCATAGAAGTTGTCGGTCGGGATTTCTGGCTCCGAGCCGAACAGGACATTCACGACCGCCTTCTGGTAATGAACCGGCACACCGATGGCGCCCGATTGATCGGCGATTGCGTCCCCCACTAACAGCACCTGTTGGAGAGGACCTGCCTTGGCCGCTTCGCGAATGGTCGTTCGGATTGCTTCTTTCGAGGACGTATCGGTGACCACCCCAATCCGGTGCCCCTGCTTCATTCGATAGTCAAACCAGGGCTGCATGGCGGCAACGTAGGGCTGCGGACAGACCACCAGCGTATCGAAGCCTTGGTTTCCCGGGGCTTCGGGAGTGGCCATCAGAAGTGCCATTACAAGCAGCGAATTCATGGCAGCAGCGAGTGAAGAAGGTTGAAAATTGTGATAAATGCCCAGAATTTCGGGAATTCGAGAGCAGGCTCCCGGTATCGGGAAGTGTATCGGTTTGGCCTGTTGGAATGAAGGTTAATTCCCCCAGATTGGCGTTTCCGAGGCGGTTCGCCTCGTTGACCACCTCCCCCGATTCGCGCTACACTAGGTGGGTTCGTCCTGAATTGATTGCTATCACTGGAGAAGGTTTGTGGCTGGTTCGTGTGTTATTGGTTTGCAGTGGGGTGACGAGGCTAAAGGTAAGCTCGTCGATCTTTTGACCCAGCAGCACGATATCGTGGCCCGTTTTCTGGGCGGAGCGAATGCCGGTCACACCGTCGTCGACGGCGAGAACGTCTACAAGCTGCACCATATCCCCAGTGGTATCTTGCGCAGTGACGTACTGAACGTCATCACCGCCGGGGTGGTCATCAATCCACCCATCTTGCTTGGCGAGATGGACGGCCTGACTGATCGCGGCGTTTCGATCGACAATTTGCGTCTCAGCGATCGCTCGCACATCATCTTCCCTTGGCACATTGCCGAAGACCGTGCGATGAACCAGGGAACCGCCGACGGCGAGAACATCGGCACCACGTTGCGTGGTATCGGCCCTTGTTATCGCGACAAAGTGGGCCGCAGCTATGCGATCCGCCTCGGCGACATGATGCGACCGAACTTCAAAGACAAGGTCTACATGATCTGCGAGAAGAAGAATCGCACGATCGCCAGCATGTACGAAGACGGCCAGTTCGAACCGCTCGATCCCGATAAAATCTACGAAGAATTCGCAGCCTATGCCGAACGCCTCCGTCCGTTCGTCTGCGATTCGACCGACTTGCTGCTCAACGCTGTCGACGAACAGAAGACCATTCTCTTTGAAGGTGCCCAGGGCGCTTTGCTCGACGTCGACCACGGGACTTACCCGTTCGTGACTAGCAGCAACAGTTCCGGCGTCGGCGCCTCGGCCGGTGCCGGTGTCCCCGCCAAGCACATCGATCAGGTGATTGGTGTCGCCAAAGCCTACAGCACCCGCGTTGGTGGCGGCCCCTTCCCCACGGAGCTGCACGACGAAACAGGCGAAAAGATTCGCAAGCGTGGCAATGAATATGGCACCACCACCGGCCGTCCACGACGTACCGGCTGGTTTGATGCCGTCGCCGTTCGCTATACGGCCCGTGTGAGCGGTATCGACGTCCTCTCGCTGATGATGCTGGACGTCCTTTCGACGTTCGACGAAATCAAGATTTGTACCTCCTATGAACTCAATGGCGAGCAAATCACCCGCTTCCCATCGCATGTCGATGACATCCGGAATCTGAAGCCGATTTACGAAACGATGCCAGGCTGGGCCGAAGAAATCACCGGTGCTCGTAGCCTGGACGACCTGCCAGCCAACGCTCTGGCTTACGTCCGTCGGATTGAAGAACTGGTTGGCTTCCCGGTTGGTGTGGTCTCAGTTGGTCCAGACCGCAAGCAAACCATTTTCACCAAAGACGTTCTGAAGCTGGCGGTAACCTAAATCCCGCGTTGAAATCGAACCCAGGGAACCGTCATAATAGGTATCGAGATTTAACGTTCCCTGGTTTTCGTTCCTTTTATTGGCCCACGAAGCGACGTGTCTAAAACGGCGACGACAGCGCGACATCCGATCGAGGACCTTCCTCGCGACCGCTTTCCGAATCACATAGCGGTTATCATGGATGGCAACGGCCGTTGGGCTCAACGCCAGGGATTGCCTCGCATTGAAGGACATCGGCGCGGCGTGACTTCGGTCCGTTGCACCGTCGAGGAATGTGCTCGCCTTAAGATCGGTCAGTTGACGCTGTACTGTTTGTCCAGCGAGAACTGGAAGCGACCACAGCACGAGCTCGACTTCCTGATGCATCTGCTCGAGCAGTACATGATCGAAGAACGCTCGACGATCATGAAGCAAAACGTTCGTGTCCAGATCATCGGACGCCGCGATGGCATCCCCGAGCAAGTCCAGCGCGAGATGGACAAGACCATCGAGATGAGTGCCAACAACACCGGCACCACGCTTTGCCTGGCCATCAATTATGGCGGCCGGGCCGAGATGGTCGACGCGGTTCGCTGCATCGCGGAAGGGGTGAAAGAGGGAAGGCTCACCACCGAAGAGATCACCGAAGAAACGATCGCCCAGCATCTTTATACCCGCGGTATGCCTGACCCGGATCTCATGATTCGCACAGCCGGCGAGATGCGGATCAGCAACTTCCTGCTCTGGCAGATCAGCTATTCCGAACTGTGGGTTACCGACCTTTGCTGGCCAGAGTTTCGCGAAGAAACCTTGCGAGATGCGATTGAAAACTTCGCCTCGCGAGATCGCCGTTTTGGTGGCCTTACCAACCAAGGTCCCTCAGGAGTTGACGCGTGCTCAAGTGGCGATTGATTGGATCGATTGCCATAATTCTGCCTCTTTGCGGACTTTGTTGGCTCGACTTCAACTTGAACTTTGGCCGCCCGGGATTGTGGCTGCTTCCCCTGGTCATCCTGCTGGCGGTTCTCGCCGCGGAGGAAGTCCTGGACCTGCTGCGGGCAAAACAGCTTCGACCGATTGGCTGGTCGTGCCACCTCGGTACGCTGACGGTCATGCTTACGGCAAGCCTTCCGATCTGGTGGCCTAGCTCGCAGATTCCCTCGCAAGCCGATCAATCGGAATGGGTCCTCTATGCGCTGGCCTTCGGGGCCATATTAGCGATCGTGGGAGAAATGCGCCGGTACGAAAAGCCGGGCGCCTCAATGATCCACCTTGGCCTCACCATCTTTGCCATCTTTTACGTGGGCGGGCTATTAAGTTTTGTCGTTCGGCTGCGACTGGTCGAGCAAGGCTCACCGCAAGGAAATGCGTATGGCATGGTCGCGTTGCTGTCGATGATCGTCGTCGTGAAGATATCAGATATCGGTGCTTATTTTATTGGTTCGAACTTTGGTCGCACCAAACTTGTCCCCAGGCTAAGTCCTGGAAAAACGCTGGAAGGTACGCTCGGCGGATTGGCCACGGCGTGCCTCGGAAGCTACCTGGTCTTTCAAGTCATTGGCCCGTGGATCGCTGGAGCACCGATCCCATCGATGCCGCTAGGTTGGCTTCTCTTTGCTTTGTTGGTCTCGCCAGCTGGCATGATCGGAGACCTGGCCGAGTCGATGTTCAAGCGAGACATGGAGACAAAAGACTCCAGCAAATGGCTCGTCGGTCTGGGCGGCGTACTCGATGTTCTCGATTCGATGCTGCTGGGGGCACCTGTCGCCTTGCTGTGCTGGGAACTCGGTATTGTCGGTCCCGGCTGGTAAGTTGTGCCGATTAAGCACAATTATCCCATTCGCCAATGATTTGCCAGACACGCCTAACCCTATTCTAATACTAGGGTTACAACCAAGGTGCTAACAGCGCTGATTCCCACGACTGAAACATTGTCTATATTTTGACGTAGGAATTCTTCCTTTCCGGCATAAGGCGATAGGCCCTGCCTACATCGATGTACGAAGCAACGATCAAATTTTTGGACCATGCCTCGGTCCTCCAACTTTTCGGTAGTCGCGACCAACATCTTCGACGTATCCGCGATTCGCTGAACGTCTCGATCACCCATCGCGACGAACGTGTGAGTATCTCAGGCGAAGAACGCGCCGTAGCCAAGGCGATTCGTGTCGTGGAAGATCTGCGCCATCGACTGGAACGCAACGGAACGCTCGAAAAAGAGGACCTGGACGAGGCGCTCGGAGAAGTCAGCGGCGAGCCGACCTTTCGTCGAACGATACCCATTGCCACATTCCAGAAAGGTGGTGGGGTCAAACCAAGGACACCAGGCCAGGTCGCCTATGTCGAGGCGATCCGCAATCACAACATGGTCTTTGCCCTGGGACCTGCCGGAACGGGAAAAACTTACCTGGCCGTGGCCCTGGCGGTCGAGGCGCTACTAGAAAACCGCATCGGCAAGATTGTTCTTGTCCGTCCCGCCGTGGAAGCTGGTGAGCAACTTGGCTTCCTTCCCGGGACGTTGTATGAGAAGATCAACCCCTACCTGCGACCAATGTTGGATTCGCTTTCGGAAATGATGGAGCCCAATCTCATCACGCAGTACATGGCGACCGATGTTATCGAAGTCGTTCCGCTGGCGTTTATGCGTGGACGGACGCTGAAGAATGCCTTCATCATTCTGGACGAAGCCCAAAATACGACGTCGGCCCAGATGAAGATGTTCCTGACCCGTATGGGCAAGGACTCGCGAATGGTCATCAGTGGGGACATCACCCAGAACGACCTTCCGCCTCGAGTACGAAGTGGTTTGACCGATGCCTTGTATCGGCTTCGCAACATTGATGGAATTGCCCGCGTCGAGTTAAGCAACGCAGATATCCAGCGTCATCCGCTGGTGCAAAAGATTGTGGATGCCTACGAAACGAGTTCAGAAAACGAACTTGGAAGCGAAGGCGGCTAAATCATGGCGCAACCCGGTAAGTCGAGAAAACGAGCCAAACACGTCGCCTCTTTGGAACTTCCTCCAGGAACGTTTCGGCGGTTCGTGTCGGAGCTCTCGCACCCAGACAAACTCCTTTACCTGGCATGCGCCCTCTTTGCGGCGGTTGCCCTTTGGTTGGTTACCGGGGCCTGGAATCCTGCGATGGACTATCGCCTGGGTTACGTTCCGCCAGCCGAGATCCATCCCCGGGTTCAATTCTCCGTTCCCGATCCACTGGCGACCGCCAAGGCGCAGCGCGATGCGGAAAATGAGTCGATGTCAGTCTACATCAACGACCCGACTCGACTCGATAACATGCGGACCGAGTTGCAGACCACGATTGCCCGGCTGCAAAGCGCCAAGCAGTTCGATGCCGAAGTCGAACGACTCTGGAACGAGTTCTTCCCGATCGCCGACGACAATGTCGCTCCACTCGATCCGAAAGAACGCGAAGCGCAGTTCACACAGTTGAAAGCTTTGCTTGGTCGCGATGGCATGCTCAATGCCTTTCAGCAGCGGATCGAAGCGGCGATGAAGCCTTACGCTTCCCGCGGTATTCTGGCACCGGACCAGTTGGAACAGAAACAAGGCCAAGCCGCGAGCATTATTGTGGTCTCGGCCGGACCGAATCCCAATCAGCAGATCATTTCGCAGAACGATGTTCTGAAAGCCCAGGTCCTGGAAAAGATTCGCCGCAGTTTGCAATTGGAACTGGAAGAACTGGTCAAAGACGAAGACATCAAGTTCTTTGTCCGCGCCGTCGACTTCTGGGTCGAAAAGAATCTGCCTGGCACGCTGACCATGGATAAAGCCGCGACGGCGAAAGAACGCGAGAAAGCAGTCGCCGCGGTCGAGCCGGTGATGCATATCTATTCGACGAAAGATGCCGTCGTTATCGCAGGCAAACCGCTCAACGACATTGACATCGACCTGCTGCACGCCGAGCACGCCGCCTATTGCCAGCAACGTAGCTTCTTCTCGAAGACGATCTATTCGCTGGCAATCCTGGGGATGTACTACGCCCTGGGAACGTTGTGTGCGATTTACCTGGTCTTCAAATGCCCAACCATTTTGCGGGACCTGAACGAATACCTGCTGTTCCTGGTTCCGGTCTGTGCGACAGTCGCGCTTGGCTATTGGTTCGACGATCGCTGGCAGGCCGAGATCATCCCGACAATGCTGTTGGCCATGACGATCTCAATCGTCTATCGCCAGGAGTTCGCCTTGCTGGTGACGGCCTGCGTGAGCCTGGCCATCGTGCTGACAACCGGCAGCGGACTGATCGCGTTTGTTACGATTACTGCGACCTGTAGCGCCGCGACGCTGTCGATGAATCGCATCCGCAGCCGCAACAAGCTGATCTTCGTTGGCTTGTGGGCTGGCGTGGTCGCCTTCTGCACAAAGTATGGTGTCAGCATCGTCTCTGGACAGCCCGTCACGATGTCGCTGCTGCAATCGGCGGCCTGGCAAGGTGGCTTCGCCATCGGTGCTGGCTTCGTGATGACCGGTCTGCTGCCGTTTATCGAAAAGGCGTACGGTGTGCTGACCGACATCAGCTTGCTGGAACTGGGCGACGCGGCCGATCCATTGCTGCAGAAACTAGCTCAGCGAGCCCCAGGTACTTATAACCACTCGATCACGGTCGCTTCGATCGCGGAGTCAGCCGCTGAATCGATTGGCGCCAATGGCCTTCTGGTTCGCGTCGGTGCCTACTTCCACGACATCGGCAAGATGATGAAGCCGGAGTATTTTGTCGAAAACCAGAATGCATCCGACAATCGTCACGATGGCTTGAACCCGGCGATTAGCACGCTGGTGATTATCGCCCATGTGAAAGATGGGGCCGACCTTGCGCGGCAGCACCGATTGCCGCGAGCGATCATCGACTTCATCGAACAGCATCACGGGACAACTCTGGTCGAATACTTCTACCGTGTCGCCAGCGCCAAGGTTGAAGCGAACCCAGACGAACGGGAAGTGGACGAAACGATCTACCGCTATCCAGGTCCGAAACCACAAACCAAGGAAGCCGCGGTGCTAATGATTTGCGACGCGGTGGAAAGTGCCTGCCGGACGCTGGTCGAGCCAACTTCGGCCCGCATCAGTGCTCTCGTCGAAGAACTGTCCATGAAACGATTGCTCGATGGCCAGTTCGACGAATGTGGTCTGACGCTACGCGAACTGCGTCAAATTCAATCCAGTGTGACCAAAAGCCTCACCGCCGTTTATCATGGTCGTGTGAAGTACCCCAGTTCGCAGCCTGCTTAAAGCGAGACCGATGTCCTCCGACTACGAAGTCAATTTATCTAACCGCCAAGAGGAATTTAACGTTCCCGAGGCGTTGTTCGTCCAGGCTGTCTCTCAAGTCTTCTCTGGGGAAGGATACCCACGGGGCGAAGTCGGTATCGCCATCGTGGACAACCAAGAGATCCACGACTTCAACGTTCGCTTTCTCCAGCACGATTACCCCACCGATGTCATCACGTTTCCGATGGACGACGAAGATGGCTTTCTGTCTGGCGAGATCATGCTGAGTGCCCAATACGCTGCCGATGAGGCCCAGCAGCATGGCTGGTCGGTAGAAGAAGAAATGACCCTTTACGTCGTCCATGGCTGCTTGCACCTGGCTGGCTACGACGATCACGAAGACGACGATCGCCTCGAGATGCGTCGGCTCGAGCAGCACTATTTGGAAAAGCTGGGCATTCAATACAACGGCCAGTCCCCAGCGACCGGTACCCCGAATCAAGGAGCGACTTAAGCGATGGGACCCACGTTATTCGTCTGGCTGTCCACATCCAGTCTGTTGATTCTGATCCTGTCGTCGATCGCCGCAACGATTCTGCCTGACATGTTGTGGCATGATCTGGAAGAGTTTTGCGAAAAGCGAAACCGGCCCCGACTCTTCAGTACCATTCACGAGCACCACGAACTTGCCGCCCTGGCTGCCCAGGCCCTGCAAGTGCTCTCGTTGGCCTTGTTCCTGATTTCGAGCCAGGCCTGGCTGTTTCGTGAAGAGTCGCTCCTCGATCCACTCACATTCACCGGCGACGTCGTCGGCGTTACGGCCGTCTTGATGGTGTCGATGGTCTGGCTGCCGTGGGCCATTGCCGAACATTTTGGGCCAGCCTTCATTTACTACACCTGGCCCGTCTGGTCGATGGTCAGCACGGTCCTGTATCCCATGACCTTCGGCGTTGACCTGCTAGGGGGGCTGCTGAAGCGTGCCGCTGGGATCGAAGACGAACCGACCGATGAAGAAGAAGACTTTGAAGAAGAGATCCGCACGATCGTGACCGAAGCGATCCGCGAAGGTCATATCGAAGAAGATGCCCGCGAAATGATCGAAGGGGTGATGGACCTCGACGACACCGAAACCGCCAGCATCATGACCCCTCGCAGCGAGATCGATGCCCTGGCCGCGACGACGCAGTGGTGGGAAACGGTCGAGTTCATCTCGAAGACCGGTCGCACACGAATTCCGATCTGGGATGGCAACCGCGACAACTTTGCGGGCCTCTTATATGTGAAAGACCTGCTTCCCGAGTTGGCTCGCCCTGAGTCGACCCGCAAGTCGCTGCTGGAACTTTCACGTCCGGTCATTCATGTCCCGCAAAGCATGACGGTGAGCGAACTGCTGAAGTACTTCCTTCGCAAACGAACCCACCTGGCTTTGGTTGTCGACGAATACCATGCGGTCACCGGCCTGGTTACCATTGAAGACGTGCTGGAAGAAATCGTCGGCGAGATTGTCGACGAACACGATCTCGACGAAACCGACAACGGAATCGTCCAGATCTCGAACGAAGAAGCGGACGTTACCGCCAAGGCCCACGTCGAGGACATCAACGAAGTCCTGGGCATGGAACTCCCTGAAGATGACGATTACGATACGATCGGCGGGCTGGTGATCCACGAGATGAAACGGATTCCCAAACCAGGCGAGAAGCTGCAGGTCGGCGACGTCGAGATCCAGGTCACCGCCTCGGATCGACGTCGGATTCACCAGCTGCGACTCATCCGAACTCGGCAAAACAAGCCCTTGCCAGCATAGCCACCAGATCGGGCATGGTGACTTGAACGCGGATTCTCTCAGAAAATTCACATCTTATGTCGGCGGAAAAGACGCTAGCAATCGTTATTCGAACCGTCGACTTCAGCGAGACCTCGGGCATCGTCACGCTATTTACCGAGGAATTCGGAAAGATCACGGCACTAGCGAAGGGATGCAAGCGTCCCAAGAGCCCCTTCGAGTCTGGCCTTGACCTGCTGACTGTAAGTCGAATAGTCTTCCTCCACAAAAAAAGCGACAGCCTCGACTTGCTTACGGAAGCGAAAGTCGAACGACGTTTTCGTGGTGGGCAGAAGAGCACCGAACATCTTTACGCCGGTTACTATGTGGCCGAGTTGTTAGCCGAGATGACCGATCGCTCCGATCCGCACCCGGAACTGTTTCATTTGGCCGACGATATCCTTTCGCGGCTGAACCGGTTGGAAGAGGTTGCTCGCTTGGTGTTGCGGTTTGAAATGATGCTGCTCCGCTACCTTGGCCAGTTGCCTGAGTTGACCCATTGTGTCGAAACAGGTGAACCGATTGCCGAGCGGGGGCGTACTCCTTTTGGACTGCTCGCTGGTGGCGTGCTTTCGCGAAGAGCCCGCAGTGGGCATCGTCAGGTCATCGACGTGGCGATTGAAACATTGCACTTATTAGCGACGTATGCCGCGGAGGACGAGCGGTGGCAATCGACTGAGATTCCATCACGTCTGGCCATGGAGGTCCGGGCACTCGTCAACAGATACCTTAGCCATACCCTGGGCAAGACACCCAGATTGCGAGAATACCTTAGAATTCTGGCGATCTGATTTCGGGATGGACCACGAGAAGGGCAAGGAAGTCCTCGATGATGAAAACAACATGGATCGTCTCCCTTGGCATTCTGCCGGCTCTTTGCGCGCCGGGTTGCATGAACTTCGGCCAGCGAGACCCGGTACCACCGTCCACGGTCTTTAACCCGTCGGATGGTGCTGTCGCCCAGGTCAGCTACGAAGAAGAAGTTCAGCGAGGCCAATCGCCAGAAGCTGAGCCCGCCCAAGAATCTTCTTGGTGGGACCCAACCGGTGTCGGTGCCAAGACGCTCGAGGCAACCGGCAACACCTCCGAAAATCGAGCCTTGGCCAAGAAGCTGTTCGCTCAAGCCGAGAGCATCTACGAACAAGGGATGACGCAAGAGGGTGCCCAACGCGCCGCCAAGCTGAACCAGGCCGCAGGCTTGTTCCTTCGCGCTGGGCTCTATCACCAGAACTCGACTCTGGAAGAAGACGCGTTGATGTATGCCGGTGAATGCTACTTCTTCGTCGACAACTACCCCGAGGCGACCAAGCAGTACGACAACCTGGTGAAGAAGTATCCCAACACCAAACATCTGGACGTGATCGGAACGCGCCGGTTCAAGTTGGCTCGCTACTGGCTCGATCGTCATACGACCGAACGCACCTGGGCGTTGCAGCCGAACCTGACCGACTCGCAACTGCCGCTGTTCGATCGGTTCGGCAACGCGGTCAAACTGTTCGACCTGATTCGCTTGGACGATCCAAGTGGCGACCTGGCCGACGACGCGACGTTGGCAGCCGCCAATGCTCACTTCCGTGAAGGCAACTTCGAGGCAGCCGACCGCTTCTACTCCGACCTTCGCGAAAACTTCCCCACCAGCGAGCACCAGTTCAATGCTCATTACCTGGGAGTGGTGACGAAGCTGAAGGTCTATCAAGGACCCGAATATGACGGCAAGCCTTTAAACGATGCTGAAACCTTGCTGACTCGCTTGAAGCGTCAGTTCCCTGATAAGACTCAAGAGAACATGCAGGTTATCGAGAAACTCGACTTCGATATCCGTGCCTCTCAGGCCGAACGCCTTTGGTTCAAAGCGGCGTTCTACGATCGCCGCCGCGAATACGCCGGGGCCCGTCACTACTATCAACAAATCATCGAGAAGTTCCCATCGTCGAACATGGCGGACGAAGCCAAGAAGCGAATTGCCGAGGTCCAGGATCGACCTGCCACGCCAACGCCTCCGGCCGAGTTTCTGTATAGCTGGCTCGAACGCAAGAAGGATTTGCCCCAGGCCGCTCCTCAGCCGATCGAAAGCCTGGCCACGAAACCTGAAAACGATACGACTTCGCGATAACGCCTTCCCTGGCGAACCGACGATATGCCCAACCTGAATGCACACTACCGACGGATCTTGACTGCCTTGCTACTAGTCGTAGCGGGCAGCACGGTAGGCTGTGTGCACTATCAGTTTGGCAATCGCAGTCTCTATCGACCTGACATTCGGACTGTCTACGTTCCGGTCTTCAAATCGAACTCGTTCCGAACCGAGCTTGGCGAAAAGATCACCGAAGCGGTCATCAAAGAAATCGAGGCGGTCACCATCTACAAGGTCACCGACGAAGCCTCGGCCGATACGGTCCTTCGTGGAACGTTGGTGGTCGACAACAAGATCGTTCAGGGGCTTAACACGCTGGACGAACCACGGATTCTGCAAGAGAGTTTCCAGATCCGTTACGAGTGGCTCGATCAGCGCGGTCAGTTGATTCGCCAGCCTGCCACACTCGATCTCGCCCCGGTCCTTCGCAGCCAGACGATTACCGCCAACGGGCTGCTTTATCCGGAACCTGGTCAATCAATGGTCACTGCCCAGCAGGATGCCATCGATCAGTTCGCCCAGGAAGTGGTTCGGAGCATGGAAGCCCCTTGGTAGGCGCCGCCCTACTCCTCTTCTCGTGTCAAAGTTTGCTAAAATGTTGGCATGAGACCCATCCCACACAGCACCACTCTGGCCCAACGATATCCGTACCGCGCAATCTCGTGGCAGCTTCGTACCCAGACGCTTCGCTTCTCGCGAACTCCGATGCTGATGGGGATCGTCAACGTCACGCCTGACAGCTTCTCGGACGGGGGTAAATGGTTCGATAAGAACGCCGCCATCGACCACGCTTTGCAGTTGCAAGCCGACGGAGCCGAGATCCTCGATATCGGTGGCGAGAGCACACGTCCTTACTCGGAACCTGTCGATCCGGCGGAAGAACTGCTACGAGTCATTCCCGTGATTCAAGGGATCGCCGAACAGGTCTCCATTCCGATTTCGATCGACACCACCAAAGCTGCCGTCGCCAAAGAAGCGATCGCCGCCGGCGCGGAAATCATCAACGATATCAGCGGCATGGAAGCAGATGCCGCGATGGTTCCGTTGGCGATCGAAACAGGCGTCGGTGTGTGTGCCATGCACATGCAAGGGACTCCGCAAACCATGCAGGACGATCCCACCTACGACGATGTCGTGCTCGATATCTTCGACTACCTTCAGAACCGTTATCGCCAGCTTCGTTACCAAGGGATCGACCGGGCCAAGATCTGTCTTGATCCAGGCATCGGCTTTGGCAAGTCGCACCAGCATAACCTCGACCTGATGGCGAAGTGCGACGAGTTCCATACGCTCGGCTGTCCGCTCTTGGTGGGCCATTCGCGAAAAGGGTTTCTGGCCAAAATCCTGGGGGACAAAGACAAAGACCGTACCCTTTCCACTGTGGGCGCGACGCTGACCCTGGCTCGTTTAGGCGTGCAGATCATTCGCGTTCATGACGTGAAAGCGAATAAAGAGGCTCTCGACGCCTTCATCGCCACGGGCGGAATCGATGGTATTTCGGCCGAACTTCCGACTTAACCCTTTACCCCAAAGCCCTCCACCATGTCGCATCCTAACGATACGGCGACAATGGCAAGATTCGATGACTGGTGGGCCTTGAAACGAGGGCTTCTTCTGCACACGGTCTATGGCGGAATTTCGATGGGCTTTGCTCTGCTGATTGCCCTGGCAATCTCGACTCCGTCATTGTTTCTGCAGCCACCAGAACTGTTGATGAGTTTGGGGATGATGCTGACAATCGGTGCCGCGATTGGCCTCTTCACCGGGTTAGTTTCGTCCCTGATCGCCGTGGTGTTGTCCCGGTCTTTCAGCACGAATCCATCGGTATTCGTCGCAGCGATAACGATCGTACTATCCATGCTGCTGATGTCTGCCGCGACAATTGCCATCGTCTTAATACTTCAGGTCGATTTTCCTTCGGAACCAGACAAGTGGATTCTATGGCTTTACGCGGCGGGCTTAACGATCGGTTCCGGGACCGCAAGTTGGTTTCATCTGGCATCGATTTGGCGGCAGTCTCAGGCTAATCCGTAGTTCGCAAAGCTGCTTTGCTCTCTTGCCCCTCCGAGGAGCCTGCCCTTGAAAACGTTATTTGGGTAGAAAACGACTGACAACCATTCACCAGCGTCCCCCTGGAATTGCCCTCACGATCGCCACAAACCATAACCACGATAGCACTTACGGCGATCTCGTGTCTGTCACCGAACGAACCTTTCGCATTGACCCCATGTCCTCTTCCAGGGATAATCGTACGTTGGACCAATGATTTCGCAAGGTTTGAAGAATGGCGATTGCTGACGATCTCGACTTAACCACCTACTGCCTGGAAACGGCCCAACGAGCCAAAGCGGCTTCGCGGGTGCTGGCCACTGTATCGGGTCAGGCCAAAAACGATTGGCTGAAGGCCTCGGCCGCTGCCCTGCGCGAGAACTTCGAGACCATCGCTCTGGCCAACGAACAAGACCTGGCCAATGCTCCGCAGTATGGCTTGACCGATGCCGCGATCGATCGCCTGCGACTCACCCAACAACGTGTCGACGGCATTGCCTCCGCGTTGGAAGAGATCGCGATGTTCACCGATCCAATCGGGGCCACCATCGAGTCGTCGATTCGTCCCAACGGTTTGGCGATCAACAAGGTTCGCGTTCCGCTGGGCGTAGTGTTTTTCATCTACGAATCGCGTCCGAACGTCACCGCCGACGCCGCCGCGATCTGCGTGAAGAGTGGCAACGCGGTCATCCTGCGTGGTGGCAAAGAAGCGATCCATTCGTCGCAGGCAATCGTTTCGATCCTGCAAGAGAAGGCGGTCGAGTTTGGCATTCCGGCCGACGCCTTGCAGTTGGTCTCGACCACCGACCGAGCCGCGGTCGGCCACTTTTTGAAATTGAATCAATTGATCGACGTGGCCATCCCACGCGGCGGCGAAGGTTTGATTCGTCGCGTCAGCGAAGAGGCCACGATGCCGGTCATCAAGCACTTTGCCGGCAATTGCCACGTTTACGTCGATCAAGCAGCCGACTTGGACATGGCCATCCAGATCACGTTCAACAGCAAGTGCCATCGTTATGGCGTCTGCAATGCGGCCGAATCGCTGGTCGTCCACCAGGCAGTCGCCGAGAAGTTTCTGCCGAAGATGGCGGAAGCGTTCGCTTGCGAATCGGTTGAAATCCGCGGGGATGAACGAACCTGTGCGATCTTGCCATCTGCCGTAGCCGCAACCGATGAAGACTTCGGCACCGAGTATCTCGGTCCGATCATCTCGGTAAAGATCGTCGACGACATCGACGAGGCGATCGCCCACATTAATCAGTACAGCTCAGGTCATACCGAATCCATTGTTACCGAGAGCCTGTCGGCGAGCCGCAAGTTTACGGCCCAGATCGATAGTTCGGCCGTGATGGTCAACGCCAGCACGCGGTTTAACGATGGTGGCGAGTTTGGCTTGGGTGCGGAAATTGGAATCAGCACCGACAAGTTTCATGCACGCGGTCCATGCGGCATCGATGCCCTGACCAGCTACAAGTACATCGTCATGGGAGAGGGACACGTCCGTAAGTAATCGAGACGACGGAGTCCCTGTTTTCGTGAATCGAGGGAATGATTCATGGCAGACAACGTTCTAAGCCAGGCAGAAGTCGAAAGCCTTCTCAATGCAATGGAAACCGGCAGCGAGCCGTCCAAGGCTACCGCTGCGGCTCCACCGGAAACCAACACGCAGCGTGCCGTGCGTGGTCGCGAGAAGATCACGCCATACGACTTCAAACGGCCCGAACGCGTCGGTAAAGATCAGATGCGGGCCCTTCAGTCGATGCACGAAGGGTTTAGCCGGAACTTCGGTGCGGCTCTCTCGGCCCTGCTTCGGTCGATTGTCGAAGTGAAGCTGACCAGCGTCGACCAGTTGACCTACAGCGAATTCGTTTTCAGTCTCGAAAACCCCAGCTGCTTCAATCTGCTGACGGCCGATCCCTTGGAAGGGAACCTGATCCTCGACATCAATCCGTCAATCCTATACCCGATCATCGATCGTCTATTGGGTGGTGGTAAAGAGAGCACCCCAGCCACACGTCGTCCGCTGACAGAAATCGAACTGACGCTCGTCTCGCGGATCTCGGATTTGTTCCTGGTGGAACTGAAAGATGCGTGGGAAAACGTCCTGCCGCTCGACTTGAAAGTGGTTCGCGTCGAAAGCAATCCGCAGCTGGTTCAGATCGTACCGCCGAACGAAGTGGTCGTGCTGGTCAGCTTCGAGTTGGCGATCGGCGATGTCCGCGGGATGATCAACTTGTGTATCCCGTTCAATTCGATCGAACGCATCAGCAATAAGCTGACGGCCAACTCGTGGTTCGCCTATGGCAGCACCGAAGCGACACCGCAGTCGAAGGCGGCCATCGGGATCCACCTCGATCAGGCCCCAGTTAATCTCGACGTCGTGTTAGCCGAAACGACGATCACCATGGAAGAACTGCTCGACCTGCGCGTGGGTGATGTGATTACCACCGAGAAAGATTCGCGAACCGCATTGCAGGTCAACGTGAACGGCACGCCAACGTTCCAGGCCTTCGCCGGGGCATTCAAAGGACGCAAAGCGATTCAGATCGAACGAAGCTACGAACGCAAAACAGCTACGCCGTAGCGTTAGATGCTCGTTCGCAGGATTAAGCTAAGAATCTCGATCGCGACGGAAGCCCTCGTTCCAGGCTCGATCGTACGTTCCTGGGTCAGCTTCACAAAGTGCCGGGCACATTCTTCCCGCAACGATTCCATCTGACGATCTGGCTGAGCACACCAGGTCGAGTTAAGCCGCTCGAGCGCCGCGACATCGCCTTCCAGTGCCCGCTCGACCAGGGTCAGCAATTCGTCGCGATCAGCGTTCGTTTCCGGAACCACAACCGATTCGACTGGTGCAGGACTGGCCGCCGCTTCTCGCATCCGTCGACCAGACATCGCCACACGGAAGCGATTGCCAATCGAGGGCAGATCTTCCAGACGTGCCGACAGTGGGACCTCGCCAATCATCCGTGCCGCTTCGTCAGGTTCTCGGTGGCAAAGTGCCACTTGAACCCAAGTCGCCCACGGATGACGCGACATCTCGGGACTGCGAGCAGGGGCATCAAACTGAAAGACACTGCATCCTTCTTGACGCGATGCCTTCTTTTGTTCCTCCATGTCGCTTCCCAAACCGATCAACCGAAAGTCGCGGCGGGGTGAGTAGCGAAGTCGCGTCGAGAATGAAAACTGCGGTCGCACCGATACCGGCAAGAGATTGAAAAAGACCGCCAGGAACCGATCGTTGTAGCTGCCGGTGAAGGTCAGCTTGTTCGTCGTCAGGGCCATGTGCGTCCACGACACCAGCATCTGCTGTTGCAGCGGAGCATCGAACAGCCGAATCATCGCAGGCTCGACCGGGGGTCCCGATGGTAGCATCTTCAGTGTCGGCAGATCGGTGGGTAGTTCGGAACCAGGTCGTAAATCTCGAATGGCAAGTGCCGCCGATACCACCCGAAACGGATCGTTCTGGAATCGAGCGAACCCTTCCGCGCTGAGAATGAAGCAGTGCGTGTAAACCTGGCGGCCACCTCGCCCGCTGTATTCGGCCGTGCCGAGCATCGTTCGTGAGACGCAGAACTTGCCTTGTCCGAGAGGATGAAAGTTCAAACTTACATCGCTCGGGTCAGACACAATCATCGAGTCGTGAGCCGGTCCCCAGACCGCCAACAGTCGCGCGTCTTCGGCACTGATGCCGGGGCTCCACGCGACCAGTTGATAGCCATCTTTATTCGACGTACGAGCCGACGTGAAGATCGCCTGTTCGACGGCAACCGTGCCGGCAGTGTCTTGCGACTTGGATACGGATAGGTGGAGATCTTTGGGCGAGAGCGTAGCCATACAAGGTTACCAGGTCAGATTTTGCGGACGAGCCATTCGAACGGTTCGACGATTCCGCGCGGCTCGATTCGCAGCGGTACGGCGGTCGGACCTTCGCCGGGGGTATCCCGGAAGCCGACCGAACCGGCCACGCCCGAGGCGAAGAAGCCGTAGTTCGTGAAACGCTGCTGCACCTGCTGCCAAAGATTCGGAGTCTTCTCGCGGGCATACAGTTCAGGATCGTCGAAGCAAGGCTCGCAACGATCTGCCTTCGAGTACACAATCGCGACGGGACGCGTACTTTTACCGCGTACCTTGCGGTTATCCTGTTCGCTGAGATAGGTGATCAGCTTCATCAGGAAGTAATTCTGTTCGGCGCCGCCTCGTTCAATCCGATCGGTATCGGCCAACAAAATTACGGCGGAACATTTTTCCAGGAACGAGTGGATTGCCGGATAGGCATTGGGGTGATCGATCTCTTCCAGGATCGCTTCCCCAGCCATGTCAGGCATGATCAATTCCATCGGGTTCTTCTTCGAGTTGATCTTGGCCTGGCAATGCACCCAGTTCCAGCGATCAGGCTCGTTCGGCGTCTTTTCTGGGAAGCGGCAGTTCGACAGCGCCATCATGGTGCGCTGCTGCAAAGTGATCGAAAACGCACCTCGCGCGAGCACCTGAACGCGACCGTTTTGACGTGTCAGCATGTCAAGCAACATGCCCAGGTAAACGGTCTTGCCGGCCGCGGCCGTTCCCAAGACAGCAACCATTTGCGGACGCAGTCCCTGGGTTCGAGCCTGGTGCGAAAGTGCCAACGGAGCGGCACAATGGCGGCAAAGCTCGGTGTTGTAGTTGTTATCGACACCACAGATATAACAGGATACCGGTACCGCACACTCAGCGAGGCGATACGAGTCCATAGCTACCAATACGCGTTTGGTCATGAGGTCACCTCTGCAAGTTCTTCATAGGACTCGACCTGGGCCGGAGCCTCCTCGGCTTGCATCGACTCGTCAGGGATCAAATCGCAAATTCCAATCGCACAGCGGAAGCCAACATTTCGCTTCCGGGCGATCGCCTTATCGCCGCTCTGGAAATCGCACGTCGATTGGGTTTCAAAGTAGGTGTCGAAGGCTCCACCACGCAAACTGCGCATCGAAGCGTCGAGCACCAGTGGCGTCGAGCCTGACTGCCAGGCACCGAAGCGGCTGGAAGTCCACTCCCAAACGTTGCCAATCAATTGATGGGCACCGCCGACACTCATGCCATCCTGGAACTGATCGACCGGTACCGTGGCACCACGACCGCAGCCCCACAAGTTGCACCTGTTCTGATCGAAGGCATCGCCCCAGGGAAACTTTCGTTGAATCGGTCGCGCGCCCGGCAGCGGTACCGGCCAGCTTCCAGACTTCACCCATTCCGGGTCGGTTGGCAAGCGTTTGCCAACCCAGCGTGCGTACGCGGCCGCTTCGTACCAACAAACACCCACCACCGGATGCTTACCTTGGCCATGGGCATATTTGCCATTCATCCAAAAGCGTGGACCTGGCTCGCCCGTTTGATCGACGAACTCGAGCAACGCGGGAACGATTTCGGGATCCCAAAGCGAGATCTGTTCGTAACCACCACCTTCGACGAAGCGATGGAACTGTTCGTTGGTGACCTGGTAACGATCGAGGTAAAAGCCTTCGACTTGAACGACGCGGCCATCCAGATATTCAGGCGTTTCCGTCGACGTGCTCACGCCACGTCCCAGAATTGTTTCGCCCCCTGGGACCAGGGTCATTTCTTCGTCGAGAAGGTCTTGGGCCTGCTGCAAAAATTTAGGTGGAATGCTCTGTGCGATCTGCGGGCGCAGTAGCAATGAATAGCGTCCCTGATCGAGCATCTGCCTGGCCAACGACTGCGAGTCTTCGGCGGTTCGCTTGGTTGATGTGCGTGTCGAATTGCTGGGAGTCGATCCTTCCGATCGAGCACCGCCGGAAGCATGGGATGCGGGAAATTTCAGCGTGTACTGCCGATAAGCGAGATATCCACCGCCGAGGGCCAGAAGAAGCAAAAGAGTTGCCAAAGCCATGAAGAAAATACCGCAGAGCCAGCCTACCGCCAATACGGCGACACCGGCTACGCCAGCTACCCCTACTACATAGCGATTCATAGGATGAGTCCTGAATAGGAATTAAGGAAAAGTCTGTGAACTAACTGCGCTGGCTACGACGTTTGTTCACATCCCGCTGCAATTTGGCGAACTGAGCCATCACCGAATCGACTACCGTGTTGTTGTTGTTGGCACGATATTCAATCTCGTCCCGACAAACGGTTGCCGTATCGGAAATCACGGACGTATCGGCGAAGGAATGCTGAGGGGCTGCGGTCTCTGGCGTAGAACTACCACGACGCTCGAGCGCGGTTCGCATCGTCTGAAGCTCTTCGCTCCAGGCACTGCGCTGCTGATTAAGCTCGCGTCGCTGCTGGTCGATCGTTTCGGTCAAACGCATCGCGTGCCCACGGGCCTGATGCAATTCGCCCTCCAAGGCTTGGTTCTTTTCGACGAGCGAATCGAGGTTGTCGTCAGCTTGTCCGCCGACCGGTTCCTGATCGCGTCGCATCAGTTCGAGCTTGGTCGCTGCCAAATCCCGCCGTAACTGCTCGACTTCGGCCAGAAGCTGCGCATCGGGTGCGCCGGCGGCTGGACGTTCGCGCAGTTGGCGTTCCAAATCAGCGATACGCTGTTGGCTGCCTGGATCTGCGACGGACGAGTGCTGCGCGGCGGTGAGTTGCAACCGCAGTTGAGCGATCTCGTCGTTCGCTTTCTTCAGTTCTTCCTGTCTTTCATGCACTTGCCGCGAAAGACGCAGGTTTTCCTCTGCGGACTGCATCGAAACTTCCGACGAGCGGTCCAGGTCTTGCCGAGCCCTGAGTAGTTCCGTTGCGCGTGACTCTACCTCTTGCCCGAGGTTGGCAATCTCGCTGAGAAGCTGATCAATAAAGCCCTCGAGTTCGCCATTGTGGTGGCGAAGCTGATTGAGTGCCTGTTCGAGCGGCGTATAGTCGGGGCTCAATTCCGGAGCCATTGCGTGAGCATTCACGTCAACCCTGCCTTCCGCCAGTCAGTTGGGAAGATTTCGGCCATAAACCTATGGTCCTTTCACGGGACGCCTCGGAGTCGGGGCCAAATCGAATAAGTAGGGAAGGGAAAACGGAGACCGTTTTCCGCTAAAAATGAGGAGGTAAGCTGGCTGGTTTACCAACTGCCATTGAAAAAGTAGGTCGAAACCGCCCCGGTGGCAAAAGAATCCCCAGAAAATACCTCTCCATATCCTGCCAACTGCGCCTTTTACTCAGTTCCAGCAACCGAAAACCTGGATTTAAGCTCCCCAGTTGCCCCTGCGGGTAGAGATGATAGGCTGAAAGAAGTGTTTGCGCTTGCTGGGAATGCAAGCGATCTTGCGAGAGAAGGATTCTCGCAGTTCCCCCTGAAGACTTTGGAGTCACCCACATGATCAGCCTCGCCAAGCCACTCTCCGCACTGTTCGCAGTTGCCGTTCTGTTGACCATGGCGGGTCAAGCATCCGCCGCAGCAAAGCACGTCGAACCGACCTGCTGCGCTCCGGAACCACCGAAGCCATGCTGCTACGAGCCATGCTTCAACTACAAAAATCATCGTCTGTTCACCAAGAAGGCTTGCCCTTGCGATTGCTGCCCACCAACCGAAGCAATCCTGCAGGTCGTCGATCCACGCTGCAACTGCTTCGTTGACGTTCCGGTCTGCCTGCCAAGCTGCTGCACTGGCGTCCCTTGTATCGACAGCCGCTGCGGCATGTTCAATCGCGGCATCGTCGAGTACGAATGGTGCTGTGGCTTTAAGATCAAAATGGTCTTCAAGAAGTGCGGCAACGTCGACGTTCACTACTACGGCCTGTAGTCAATAAGAACGTTCGGCAGAGCATACCGGTGACAAATTTGCATCGGGCGCGAATCATTTGCCACAGGACGTCCCTCGGGGCGTCCTTTTCTTTTGGTCCCCTGCCCCGTCAAGCAGGGCAAACATCGTTGACCAATCGGGAGGCTCCCCTCATACTGGGCGAAACCCCATCATCCCTTCAGCTCGTCCCAGGCCTTATCGTGTCAAAAAAACGGCGGAGCCCCAAAAAGCTGACCCGCCACGAAGCTCCCCCTGCTTCGGGCGAATCGCGAGCGATTGAATCGCTAACGGTATTCTGGAGTTTGTGCATCTTTTCGACCCTGCTTATGGTCGTGCTGTTTGTACTGCTTCGAGGTATCGCGGCGGCTGGTCAGTGGGAAGAAGGCCCTTACAACGCGATGACGGGCTTTTCGACGTTGTTGCTATTCGCGTCGATCATCTCCGGTAGTATCGGCGGGCTGTTGACCCCCATCATGCAGTCACGCCGAAAGCGCCGGGCCCCCAAGTCTTTGATTCTGGCCGCAGCGGCAATTGCTTTATCTCCTTGGTTTTTACTTGCATTTGTCGTCGGTCGCATTTGATTTCAAAATAGGGCCCTCTCTTCGGGATTCGTCTCGTTGTTGTCTACCTGGCCCTGCTCTGCGAAAGGAAAGGTCTGTATGGACCCGCGGTACCAAAAGCTCGCTCAAGTTCTCGTTCAATATTCTGGCAGAGTGAAGCCAGGTCACCTGGTTCGTATCGCTGGTTCGACCGTTTGCGAACCGCTGCTAATTGCCATCTATCGCGAAGTGGTCAAAGCAGGTGCCCATGCCGACGTGGTGATGACTCCGGACGAATGCAAACGAATCTTCTTTGACGAAGCGAGCGACGAACAACTCGCCTACGAAAATCCACTTCAACTGCAAGCGGTCGAAGCGATTGACTGCTCGATCTCGATGTGGGGTCAGAAGAACTCGAAGGCGTTGTCGACCGTTCCACCACAAAAGAGTGCACTCGTCAGCCAGGGCCGCAAGAAGTATTTCAGCCGCTTCCTCGGTCGTGCTGCTGAAGGAACGCTGAACTGGGTCGGCACCCAGTATCCGTGCGAATCGTCTGCCCAGGATGCCGAAATGTCGTTGAGCGAATACGAAGAGTTCGTCTTCCGTTCCGGCTTTCTCTACGAAGACGATCCGGTCGCCATGTGGAAGAAGCTGAGCGTGCAGCAGCAAAAGCTGGCCGACTTCCTGATGACCAAGAAGGAAATTCGCTTCGTCACGCCGCAAGGCACCGACCTGACCCTCGGCATCGACGGTCGTAAGTGGATCAACTGCGATGGGCACGAGAACTTCCCCGATGGCGAAGTCTTCACTGGTCCTGTCGAAACGGCTACCCAGGGCGTCGTGAAGTACAGCTTCCCCGCCGTGCATGGTGGCCGCGAGTCGGATGGCATCGAGCTGACCTTCGAGGCCGGCCGCGTCGTCGATGCGAAAGCGAGCAAAGGGGAAGAGTTCCTGTTGGCGATGCTCGACCAGGATGCCGGTGCACGTGTCCTGGGGGAAATCGCGATCGGCACGAACTACGCCATTCAGCAGTACAGCAAGAACACCCTCTTCGACGAGAAGATTGGAGGAACGTTCCATGCTGCCGTTGGTGCGGCCTATCCCGAATCGGGCGGCACCAATGAATCAGGCCTCCACTGGGACATGGTTTGCGACCTGCGCGAAGGGGGTCAGATCTTTGCCGATGGCGAACTGATCAGCGAGAATGGCCGCTTCTTGAACCCAGAGTTCCCGCAGCCGCTCACCTGATTCGCTATCCCTTGAAGGGTGGTCGTACGGTGCCTTTCACCCGGAGCGGATTGCAATACAAAATCTGCTCCAGCAATTCGGCGGATCCGGGCTCGAAGCCGGACCGCTCGTAGTGCCACTCGCGATGCGTCGGAATGTATCGCGAGTCGTAAGGCCAGCTATGGAACGGCTCGAAGCCAAGATGATCGGAGAGTTTCTCCGAGTTCATCGCTACATTGCCTGCCCGAGGTGGAATCGGACCGGCTTCGAGACGCATGCAGCCCATCAACAGGTCTGGCTCATAACCGCCGACCAGGTTGATGACCTGGGCGATCTCGTACAAGCTCAGCCGCGTTGGTCCGCCGGCATGATAGATTCCCGGCATCGACCGCTGCAGCACTTCTTCAAACGCCAGATTCATGCAGTCGGTATAGGTCGGCGTACGAACTTCATCGAAGTATAGCGTGGCCGGCCGCTGCTTCTTGAACCGCGACTGAATCCAGTCGATCGCTCCAGCGTGACCATTGAAGCTGACACCCATCGGTAACGAAATTCGCAGGATCGAGGCATCGGGACGCATCAACGTCACCAGGCTTTCCGCCGCCGCCATCGTCTTGCCGTAGACAGTAACCGGATCGGTCGAGTCGGTCTCGAGCATGTTTCCTTCGCCCGAGGCCCCACTGAAGACCAGGTCGATCGAAAGATGGATCAGCCGCGTATCGGTTCCCTCCAGGATATGCAGTAGATTCCGCGTCCCTTCCAGATTGATCCGCCACGCCATGGCCGGGTCGAGTTCGCACGACTTCAAGGCGCAGCTACCGGCACAGTGCAGCACGCTCTTGAATTGATGCTCGTCGAACAATCGCTTCAGCGAGTCGACATCTTCCATGTCGCACGCCACGATGTGGTCCCCTTCCAGTCGCCAGTTGTCGGTCGGTCGCAATCCAACAACCTGGCCGGGGAACTTGTGGCCAAAGTGATACAGCGCGTTGTATCCCGGAACGCCAGGAACACCAGTAATGAGCAGTGGAAGGGGGAGAGCCATGATGTAAAGCGATTAACTTGCGCGAAAAACGTAGCGAGGATCTCGATGAAACCTAGGACTTACCCGCGACTTACCGCAAGGCATCACAATCGATCCGTCAACCTTTTTTGAATTGGTCGAGGTCCAACAAGCGGCATAATCCGCATCGTAAGAATTTTCGATCGCGGCGATAGCCCAGGTTCGGGGTGTGTGGCCTCCAGAATGCCCGAATCGCATCAATCACCCGGCATAACCCTTCATACAGCATCGAAATCAGCGGGTATTGTCATTTGCCGTGTTAATACGCTGATCTGGGAGTGACCTAAGTTTATTACAGGCGAGTTCCAAACCGCCCGAAGGATTCACCGCTCGATCAAGTCAGGAAAGCCGGTATGTCTGTGCCCCCCATTTCCCTTCCGCAAACCGGAAACGCCGTGAGTACGTTTGTACCCGCCGTGCGTCACCGGTTGAAGCAAATGAGCTCGGAGTTGCGTAGCTACTTCGGTGTCCCATTTTGCATGCGCGACGGACACACTGGGGAAGTGATCCTGGTTTCGGAAGGCCATTGCACCGGTGACGATGCCATTCTGGCGTCGGTTTGTTCCGGCATTCGCCGTGAAGCAACGCCTGCGATTGTCGTGGAGGAAGTCGGATGTGCCTGGCTGGCCATTCCTTTAAAAGATGGTTCGCAAGACTTTGTGGCCATGGCCCCGTTCCGACTCCCAGCGACTACTTCTTCGTCCCCCAACTTTACTCGCATCGCACATCTGCTGGGGGTCACGACGAAGGATGCCAAACGCTGGTATCACGCTCAGACCGAATGGACGATCACCTCGCTCGAACGGATGGCGTCGGTCGTCATCGAAAAGATGGCGTCCGATCTGGAAATTGGCCGCCTGACCGAAGAGATCGACAAGGTCTCGGACAGCTTGTCTTCGACCTATGAAGAAATCAGCCTGCTGTATGGGCTGACTCAAAATCTCCGTATTTCGAGCAGTGATTCGCAACTGGGCGACCTCGCCTTGAACTGGTTGCTGGAAGTCATCCCGTGTCGCGGCTTATCGATTCTTTATCAAGAACCGAAGTGTCACAACGGAACTTCGCCAACTCTCGAATCGTGCATGCTGATGGCTGGCGAGTGTCCGGTCGATGCCCGCATACTCTCGAAACTGGTCGATCAGTTTCACTTAAATGATAAGCGTTCGGCGTTTGTCGCCAACCAACGAATCACCGAGCGTGCCGACTGGCCGCTGCACGAAATCCGCCAGGTAATCGCCGTTCCTCTGGTCGAAAGCGATAACATCTTCGGCTGGTTGTTTGCGATCAATCACACGGAAGACAAAGGCTTCGGCACGGTGGAAGCCAGTCTGCTGAGCAGTGTCGGTACGATCCTGGGCATCCATAGCGGCAACATCGAGTTGTATCGCCGCCAATCGGAATTCGTCACCAGCGTGGTCCGGGCCCTCACTTCCGCCATCGACGCGAAAGACCCTTACACTTGCGGTCACAGCGATCGCGTGGCCCGACTGGCCGTGCGCCTCGCACAAGAGCTGAACCTGGATACCGAAACGCTGAACCTGCTGTACATGGCTGGTTTGCTGCACGACGTCGGCAAGATCGGCATCGACGACAGCGTGCTTCGAAAGCCAGGCCGCCTGACCGACGAAGAATACGAACACATCAAGCTGCACCCTGAATTGGGCTGCAACATTTTGTCTGGCTTGAAGGAGCTGGAAGATGTGTTGCCGGTGGTGCTGCATCATCACGAACAGTGGGATGGCCAAGGCTATCCGCACCGGCTCTCGGGCGAATCGATTCCACTTCTGGCCCGCATCACAGCCGTGGCCGATGCTTACGACGCAATGTCGAGCGATCGTCCTTACCGCAAAGGCATGCCGATCGAAAAGGTCAACCAGATCTTCCTCGAAGGTTCCGGTACCCAATGGGATCCCGATGTGGTCGAGGCGTTCTTCTCGGCCCGCGAAGATATTGAATTGATCATGCGAGAAGAACGAGCCGGAATCGGCTTTGATGTCAACAGTTGGATCAAGTCGCTCCAGGAAGCCTAAGCGACGATTTCCACCGTCCCCAGATCACATGTCAGCTTCGATCCTGCTGCATTCATGCCGCGTCGGATCATACCTAGCCCTCTCCATTTGCCATCTGCCAGGCAAAGCGACGTGATCCGGCCGACTTCTTTTCCTTCCACGACCAGGCTTGCCGGCAACTCTGGCATCTCGCCGGAAGGTTCCATTGCAATGGAAACCAGCTTCTTATTCACGTGCCCCATGGCGTCGATCCGCGCGACCGTTTCCTGACCGAGATAGCAGCCCTTCTTAAAGCTGATGGCCTGATTGTCGCGGTTGACTTCCTGGGCCAGGTGATCGGCCGAGATGTCGACGCCATGCAGCGGGAAGCCGTTCAAAATCCGAAGCGTATCCCAACTCTCCGCAGACGACGGGATGCCTTCGACCAGTTTTAAAACGCCAGGGCCCCGTAGTTCAAACGAATCGGCTTCCAGCAGCGTCGTCCGGAAGAGTTCGACTGGTTCGCCTTCGACCTCAAACGATGCGTGGCGAAGCGGCGCCGGTAGATCGGTTTGCCCGATCTGCTGAGCGACCCAAGCCGCTGCTTCATTGCCCCAGACCAGAATGGCCGGCACCTTGGTTCCGTGGTCGATGACTTCGACATCTTCGATCATCGCGTATTTCTGCAGATGCGGCAGCAGATCGGTCGCCTGCTTCCCTAGCCCGGCGAAGACGACGCGGCTTTCGTCTTTCAGCAGATAGCCATGCGCCAGCACCTTCCCTTGCACGGTCGGCACATACGCTTCGCAGGCCACACCAACACCCAATGCGACCACATCGTTCGAGCAAAGCCCCTGCAGGAAGCGGACATGGCTCGGGCCATTCACTTCAATGCGGGTGGTCAGTGGCGAAGGTGCCCAAGAAATAGAATCACTCATGAAAGTCTCTTTCGCGAAGTTGCTAGGCAACGCTCGTATCGGCAACCTGGACCGACATACTTTGGGCGTCGTGTACAACGACCACCTCTTGGTAATGCTCGCAGATCTTGCGGCACTCTTCATCCGACTCAACCGGGATCAAGTCGAGTTGATCGAGAATCTCTTCCGACAACAAGCTGCGGAAGTAGATCTTGCACTGCGAGAGAGTCTTTGCGAATTGCAAGGCGATCGCGGCGTCGGCATGACGCGACTTCCGCATCTCGGTTTCAAAATCGGTGAATTCCAACGACTCGGCCATCTGAGCCATCGCGGCTCCGGGACGCTCTCGAATTTCGGTCGCTAAAATGATCGCGCCCCCGGGACGAACCAGGTTCTCGACATTGGCGAGTGCCCGAGCCGCGTTCTCCCAGGTCTGCCCCATCCGGCCGCCAGTTACTAAAGCGATCACAGCGCCGGCCAACGACGGGACATTCGGTTCCCAATGTTCGATCATCTGCGAAGCGGCAGCTGCTTCTACGCTGGCAGCTTCTCCGAAGATCGCCGAATGGTATCCACCACCGGAAGCAGGCAGCAGCAGCATATTCACGACGATTCCGAGCAGCGATCGCACTTCTTCCACGTCCGCCACGCGCCGTTTGCGACGCTGGACTCGGGTCACGAACAAGGGCGAGTTCCAGCGTTTGATCGAGTCGATGTCGGAAAAGGTCGGATAGATCGAAGAGAACGGACCGAAGTAGCTAAACCCACCTTCGCTGCGAGCCACGTCGATCGGCACCACCATGTCAGCATCGCACAAATGGCGATTCAAAATAATGGCACGACTGTCCTGAGTGGAAGTCAGAAACGAATTGGCTTTCTGATCTTGTGGCTGATGGACGACAACTTCCGTCCCTTCCCCCAGCGGAGCGACAATTTCTTGCAGCCGATCAACTTGCCCCGGCAAAACACCAGGTGGCAAGAGGAACTGGATGGTCCGCTCGGTCAGCTTCGCCTCTTGGACATGGAGGACAATTCCGCGAACGACCTCTTCGACCGCGATAACGTTTTTCCCAATGGCAAATAAAACCACGTCGCCGGGGACGGTGGCCTCAGCCAGGTTAGGGAAATCGCGCGGTTGGCTGAGAGCTGCAGAAACAGCCTGAGCAAGATCGGCGGTAGCCAGAGCGTCGGATTGAAGGTCGGCGAGGACCAGTTCTGGTGCAAGATCGCACTGAGAAGCTGCATTGTCGCCGAACGGAGTCGATCGGGGCATCGATACCTGTATGATTCGAGAAACGTCGTGAAACGATTCCCGAATCATAGGTGGATCGACAATGCGCGGTCAACCAGACGCGGCCTTAACCAGGCACGCCAGATCGCATTCGCAAGCACATGCTGACCAGGTCTTGAAGACCTCGTTGAATCGTTTCAGAAGGTGCACTCTCGCGACAAGCCGTTTCCAGAACAGCCGCCACGCAGGTCACTTCGCCAAAGCCATAGCTTCCAGCGGCACCTTTCATCTGGTGAGCGATTCGACCTAACTGTTCCCAGTTGGAGGTATCCGCGGCGTCGAGCATGCTCTGCACGCGATCAGGAATCTCGTCCACGAACATTTCGACCAATTCGCCGAGATCCTCATCGTCACCGAATTCGGAATAGATCAGCGAATGCTGATTCGTCACAGTCATTTCATTTGCCCCATGCGGCCGGTATCCATTCATTGGATCTGAGGACAAACGGCCTAATTCCATTGGAAACACAAGATGTGTTGGTACTTAACCGTGGGATATGAATGTGGGTCCGTCAGGTGTGGGAGAGTGTAAAATGGCCACCCATCCCCCCCGGATGCAAGCATATCCGGGGCATCCGTTACGACCTGAACTGTGAAGATACTCCGGCTAGACAATTTGGGTATTTTGCTAGAGGGTTTCGTTTTGGGTAGTCGATAGCGAGTGATAGTTCCTTACCAAGGATAGTTACTTGCGAGGTCACGCGCCCGAATCTGGGATTTGTTGCCCAGTGTGTGCAAGGTGTACGACCCGTAAGAGTTGTTTTTTCTGGTGGTTAATGAGTCAAGTTGGAGTCCTCTCGATGAATGCCCGTTTTGCTCTCCCTGCGTTGTTGGTTGTCGGTTTGTTCTTCGCCGCTACCTCCACCGCCCAGGCCGGTTTTTTCGGCCACTCGCACGGCTGTGGCTGTGCTCCTGAACCTAGCTGTTGTGCTCCAGAGCCAACCTGCTGTGCTCCGGAACCTTCGTGCTGCGATCCTTGTGCCAAGAAGTGTGGCCTGTTCCACCACCTGAAGCACAAGCTGCACAGCTGCTGCAAGCCAAAGTGCTGTGCTCCAGAGCCAACCTGCTGCGCTCCGGAACCTACCTGCTGTGCACCTGAACCAACCTGCTGCGCTCCAGAGCCAACTTGCTGTGCTCCAGAGCCATCGTGCTGCGATCCATGTGCCAAGAAGTGTGGCCTGTTCCACCACCTGAAGCACAAGCTGCACAACTGCTGCAAGCCAAAGTGCTGTGCTCCAGAGCCAACCTGCTGTGCTCCAGAGCCAACTTGCTGCGGCTAGTCCGGTTTCAGGAGATCCCAACGGTTCTCCTACCTAGCTAAAA
This sequence comes from Bremerella cremea, assembly GCF_039541315.1. GTDB lineage: Bacteria > Planctomycetota > Planctomycetia > Pirellulales > Pirellulaceae > Bremerella > Bremerella cremea. The sequence goes on from NZ_BAABFZ010000005.1 coordinate 1,485,524, forward strand.
CTCAAGACAGCCAGGCCATTCTCAAGCAGAATCCTGGCTGTTTTTATTTTCTTGCGGCAGCTACCACCTAAATGGTGTCGTTTTTCCACCCTGCCTTACCAATCGCTTGACGAACTCCTGGAAACAGGGGAATCTAAACTTCTCCTTCAAAGAACAGAGAAGCCCTAATCTTGGAGACCGTTCCCGTGCTCAACCTTTTCCGGGCTGGGATTTTTGCGAGCCTTACGCTCGTGCTGTCCACTTATTCGATCTCGCTCCGCCCTGCCCTGGGCGACGATGCTTCCACTCCGCAAGCGACTTTGGAAAGCGTCGAGTCGTACAGCCGCGTTGGTGAATTCACGCGTGCGTTCGAACAGATCAACAAAATCGAAGATCCCAAGCTGCGCGACCAAGGGCACACTGCCATCGCCCGCAGCCAGATGAAAGCAGGTTTGATCCGCGCCGCTGTCGAAACCTCTTCGTACATCGAAGACGACATGCAGCGTTCCGACCTGCTGAATGCCGCCTCGGAAGCACGAAGTAAAGTTCCCGCAGGCCGTGGTGGTGGTATTACCCCCGACTTCGACCAGTTGATCGACCTGATCACGACGACCGTCGATCCCGAATCGTGGGAAGAACTGGGCGGCCCTGGTTCGGTGGCTCCTTTTTCGACTGGCGTTTATGTCGACTCGCAAGGAACCCTGCACCGCGTCACGCAGCAAACTCAAGATTCGCTACTCACGAAGATTCACGACGCCTCGAAGGTCGCGATGGCCGAGCAGGACCTGGCGAATGAGTCGGCCCTGCGGAAGGTCTCGCTCACGCGGCTCGAAAAGGAAACCCAATTGCTGTGGGCGGTCGGTCGAGTACCTACGGACGAGATGAGCAACCTGGCTGGGATCTACGAGATCAAGTATCTGCTCGTCTACCCAGAGCAAGGGGAAGTTGTCCTGGCGGGACCAGCCGGACCTTGGAAGGTCGATGGCGAAGGTCGCCACGTGAACATTGCCACCGGTCGCCCAGTGCTGCAGCTAGACGACCTGGTCGTGCTGATGCGAAATGCCATGGAAGAAAAGGGCAAATTCGGCTGCTCGATCACTCCAACTCAGGCCGGCCTGAAAGCGGCCCAGGAATATATCACCCAGACCTCCCAAAAGCCGCTGCATCCTCGTCAGCGAGATTCATGGCTAGAGGGCCTTCGCACCGCCGTTGGTCGACAAGACATCACGGTGCATGGCGTTTCGCCTGATACCCGCGTCGGTCAGGTCATCGTAGAAGCGGACTACCATATGAAGCGAGTTGGCATGGGACTGGAAGATGGCACGGCGGGCGTTCCGAGCTACCTGGAAATGGTCACCATCCCCCCTGGCGGCTCGCCTCCGCCGATGGACGTGCTGCGTTGGTGGTTTGCGTTGGATTACCGCAGTGTGAATGTCACCGAAGAACGCAATGCGTTTGAACTGGCCGGTCCTGGCGTTCAAGTCCTTAGCGAGAACGAATTGCTGGACGAGCAAGGTCAACGGGTTCACACCAACACCAGTTCCACCCTCAACGAAACGTTCGCCCACAACTTCTCGCAGCATTACGACAAGCTGTCGGCAAAGTATCCGATCTATGCCGAAATGAAGAACATCTTCGACATGGCGATGATCTGCTCGTTGATCGAGAAAGAACGCCTGGCCGATGTGGCCCATTGGAACATGACGCACTTCGGTCCTAAGGGTGGCTACGAAGTGGCGACCTCCAGTGCACCAACCGATGTCGATTCGATCATGAACATGCGGGTGATCAACAACAAGCACATCATCGCTGGTGTCAGCGGTGGCGTGTACTTCGATCCCGCCAAGGCTCTGGCCGACGATCAATTGAAGGTCGACGACTACGGTCTCATGAAATCAGATCGCAAGGCGAGCACCCTTCCCAAGACCATCAAGCATCATGGCTGGTGGTGGGACTAGTTTCCGCTTGGCGTTTAACAGAGTGTTAAACGCTGCTCCATTTCGCCGAGCATGATCGTTTCGACCGATCCTCGGCGTTTGCCCTCTTGGACCATCAATACCGAGACGCCCGGGTACTTCGGCAGCAGTTCTTCGGTTTCCTGCGGTCCCATCACGTAGCATGCCGTTGCCAAGGCATCGGCCAGGGTGGCATTCGGGGCGATCACCGTGGCAGAAAGCACACTTGTCGCCGGCCTTCCGGATCGAGGGTCGAGGACGTGGCCGTACTTCTTCCCTTGATGGATGAACGCCTGAAAGGCCGCACCGGAAGTTCCCAAAGCCTCGTTCTTCAGATGGACGGTGCCAATACGGCGATCAGGCCGCAAAGGATGAGGCACGCCGACCTCCCAGCCGTCTCGTTCGACGCCGTCCTTGCGAATGCCCTGGGCAATCACGCTACTCGTTCCGCCATGAATCAGAAAGTCGGCAACCTCCGCCTCCACCAGCGTGTCTCGGCAGCGATCGAGGGCGTACCCTTTGCCGATACTGCCGAGGTTCAGTTCGACACCTTCCTGGGTAAAGAAGACCGTGCGTTGATCGTGATCGAGCACTAACTGATTACTGCCGACCAGTTGCATCGCTTCCGCCAGATCGGTATCTGCCGGCACTTTGCCGTCACGATCGAAGAACCCCCACACTTTGCTTAAAGGACCTGCGGTGATATCGAAGGCCCCACGGGTATCGCGATGAAGCTGAACGCATAGCTCGAGCAGCCTAAACAACTGCGGCTCGACGACCTGAGGCCGGAGATAGGCAGTTACCCCCAGCCGGCAGATCTCGCTGTCGTACCGGTACGCGGAAAGCTGGGCTTCGAGCTCGGTCACGATATCGAGGGCAGCGATCCCGGCTTCCGTTTCGGTGCCTGGCCCCAAAGCGTTCAAGTAAACCTCGAACTGGCAGGCCATCGCCTTGCGAGAAAGCTGGATCAGGTAAGCCCCTGGGGCGACCGACGACTCGGCAATCGGACCAGTTTCCGGTGCTTCTTCGCCCGCCTCTTCCTGGGGAGCGAAGATCTTTCCCCGCAAAAAACTGCGGCGGCTGGCTCGTCTTTCCTCTTCAGACGTCACGATTTGTCTTTGTTTTTCCAGGAGCGGGGCGGATTGACCGAAATTCTGTCCCTGATTCGACTTCAGGGTTATACTAATTGTGAACGCAATTCCCCTGGAGGCAACTATCGATGCGACAATTGAGTCTGGTTCTTACCGTTGGCATTCTCGGAACGATCGCTTGCGAATCGGCCTTGATGGCTCAATCGACGGAAAAAAGAGCCACGCCTCCTACCTTCGATAACACCGCGACCAGCATCTTCTTTTTCAAAGATGTTTTCGCCGAAGGCTTGTCCGGAGAACGTCCTGCGGTCCTAAGCGAGAATCGCCAGCAAATGATCGCCGGTCCTGCCGGCGGCGGTATGAGTGGCGGTGGCGGGGCCGCACCGGCTGCTTCTGGTGGAGGTGCTGCAGGAGAATGGGCCGACATTATCTCGCCCACCACCATTCAAGACGAAGTGAAGAAGCTCAACAATCAGCTGACTACAACCGTCGAGAACGTCCGCAAGTTCAACGGTGGCGGCTTCGAGGAAGCCCGTCGCGACTTCACGGAACTGGCCATGCTGTTCGAAATCATCGCGGAACATGACGGCGATGTTCGCTGGAAAGAGTACGCTTTGACGGCCCGCGATGGCTTCGCCCGTGCCGGCTTCAACTCGAAGGTTGGGACCGACAACTCCTTCAAAGAAGCCAAGCTGCGAGCTGAAGACCTGCAGCAACTGGTCCGTGGCGGTACGATCGATACCCGCGAAGCCGATCCGAAGGCGACGTGGGACGCGATCGCTGACCGCCCACCGCTGATGCAGCGACTCGAAATTGGCTATCAAAAGAAGCTGAAGCCGATGACTGCCAGCGAATCGGAGTTCAAGTCGAACATCGAAGAGATTCTGCACGAAGCGGAAGTGATCGCCGCGATTGCCCATGCGATGCAGAAAGAAGGCTTCGAGTACCACGACGACGAAGACTATGTCGGCTTCTGTCAGCAAATGCAGGAAGCGGCCTTGAACGTCGTGAAGGCGGTCAAAGACAATAATGCCGACGCGGCCCGAACGGCTGCCGGCGATGTCGGTCAATCGTGCAGCTCGTGCCACGAAAGCTATCGCTAAACCGGTTCGCTTTGCGAAACCAGCCAGGCGACACTTGGCTGCTGCTAATTCTCGTTGAGCGGCAGCTTGCGGACTTCCAGGTTTGGAATTTCGCCAGGGAGTCCCTCAAACGATGCGATCACGCGTCCTGGTTCTTCCTGAATCACGATCGGCTTGCCGGAGAAGTCGCTAATCGGCATCGCGGCAGGTGGGTGGCCATTCGCCGCTTGTAGTGCCGTTAACCAGATGATGGTGCGGGTCTTGTCCTTCGAGAACTCTGCCGAGCGAGCATGGATCTCGCTCAGAAGAAACTCGCCAGAGATCGTGGGAAAGCTGCCGGAACTCTCTGCCTGATTTAAAGCATCCGAGATCGCAAACAGCCCTGCGGCTCGCTCGTGATATGGCTTCTCCGACGACTCGACGACATCGCGCATCGCATCCAGGTAGAAGGCCTGATCCATCGTCAGACTACGCATGATCTTGCTTTGCAGCATGCCAAACTCGCCGCTGGCCATCATGGCGTCATACTCTTCACGCGTCAGAACTGAGGCGAAATTCCCGGAGCGGATCACTTCCAGGAAATGCAACCCAAACGCCCTATCTGCTTTCCAAAGCTCGGCATCGCTTGGCCAGGCTTGCACCGTTTGCTGCAGCACCGTTTCCAGCGTCCGCTGCGAATCACCGGAGAACTGCGGGTGACGCATCAAGGCACGCAGCGTCACGAATGTCTCTTCGCGAATCGCAACCGCTGCATTCCGTGCTGCGAGCGAAGGTGCCTGATTCAACTGATCGGCATACGCCAAGGCATACGCCGCCGCGGTAACCGCTTCGCTCATGTTGTTCTGGCTGGCCTGACTGGCGGCTTCCAGCAGTTCCGCACGAGCCAGGCAATGCATCGTTCCAATCCAGGTCGGATCGGCAAAGGTTCCTTGTTCCATCTCGACCGGAAACCGAGCTCTCGGCTGCAGCAGGACTGCCCGAGCAGCCGTTCGCTGGACGTTCCACTTCTTCAGGAAGTCTCGACCTTGAGCATCGATCAACAGTTCCCGGCCCGGTGACTTGATATCCCACCAGTGTGCCGTTTCAGTCAAAGCAGCGTCGATGTAGTCCGGGTCACGTCCTCGCAGAAACTTGACGATCTGTTCGCCACTGGTCGGTTCGGTGCGAGCACGGTACGCTTCGGCCAATTGGACCGGAAGTTCCTGTTTGTTCTGAAGTCGTTCGAGTTCGTCTTTCACGCGGGGATCGTTCACGGTGAGCGACAGCCGCAGTTCGGCGAAGTCTTCTGCCGTCGCATCGGGGCCGTACGGATCGGCTGGCTTGCCGCTGTCACACCCCAGCGAGAATGCCAGCAGCGTGGACGCGATGAAAAATACCGAGCGACAAGTCATGGGGTGTCTTTCAGGTCGGAACCGTGGGCCAAAGGACGCCCGTATGGTACTGCGTTGTTTCACGATCAGAAAAGCTCGATTAACTCGGCCAGGCCTGTTTCGGCTAGTTCGGTCCCGGTTACGAATCGGCCCGGATGCGTCCACTGGGCAATAAGCTCCGGCTTCGCTTTGAACAAACCGGCCAGCATCTCGTCCATCTCGGAATTGAGATGAGCATAGTGACGAACCCATTCCGCCGCTTCAGTCACCGGAATGTTCTCTTCGCTTTGCCATCGCATTGGATGGAACAGCAGCACACTCCATGGCGTTACATACCGTTTCTTACAGGCAGCAAAGGGCCAAATCGCGGCCGAGGAACACTCGCCGATCACATACCCGGTCGCTTCAATCTTCCGCAGCTTGAGCAAGCTGACCAGGCCGATCGCCGCGTACGAGCTTCCGCCGGGCGAATCGAAAAAAAGTGTGCATTCGCCACCGGGTGGTACTTCGAGGATCTTTTCATAGATCTCGGTGCACGACTCGCCGAACTCTCCGGAAATCACGATCTCCAAAGGGCCCGATTCTTCTTCCTGCTCTTCGCTGGGACGGGCCGACTTAGGTGGCGTCTTCATGGTGATATCCTTGTTGTAGACTTCGCTTTAGGGCGATCTGCCGTTCGGCTGGGTTCCGTTTATGATACCGCAACCGACTCTACCAATCAGCCGGCCTCGTCTGGAGCGTCGTTCTTCCGCGAAATTCTGAACACAGTCACCAGGTACGACGTAAAATTTCTCAGACTTCGCCTGCTCTCCAGGCAATATGGATGATCTGATTGAACTTTAGCGATATCATGGGTGAATTCTCCCCCGGAAGATTTTGCCCCATTTCAGGAGCTTTTTGTGATGAAACGTTTCGCGCCGCTGTGTCTCGGCCTTGTCGTTCTGACTGCCTTTTCGGCCCTGGCTGAAGAGAAGACTGCCGAAGAAAAGAAGCCGGCTACCATCACCTTCAGCGAAGGCCAGCTGGAAATGACCGTTCCGGAAGGCTGGAAGACCATCAAGCCTCGCGTGAACATCATCGAACACGAATTCCGCGTTCCTGGTGCCAACGGCGACGAAGATTCTGGTCGCGTGACCATGATGGGTGCCTCGGGCGGTGTCGAAGCGAACGTCCTTCGTTGGAAGGGCCAGTTCACCAAGATGTCCAAGGACGCCGTTGAAAAAGAAGAAACAATCTCGAACACGCCAGTTCACATTGTCGAACTGACCGGTGACTTCAAAGACCAGCGTGGTCCTTTCGCTCCGGCGGAAGTCAAAGAGGGTTACACCATGCTGGGTGCAATTTTCACCACCGAAAAGCAGGGTGAGTACTACCTGAAGTTCTATGGCCCTTCCGACACCGTCGAGAAGAACAAAGAAAAGTTCATGGAGATGGTCAACAGCTTCAAAATCAAATAGCTGGTCACCGTCAGGCCCTAAGGCAAAGATAAGGGAGTTGAAATCGTGGTTTCAACTCCCTTTTTTCTTGCGCAACCGGCAACAACTTGCCTGAATCTTCTACTTTTCCCGAGCCTGATCGTCCGCGCCTTAGGCCAGGGCTATATTAGTGTGATGTAGAGGGCGGAAACTCGATCGGTTTTCGGGGTTTCGTCGATGGTAACGAGTTTGTCGATTCTTCCCCGACGTGCACATCCATGAAGATTCACCAGTTCCTCGAACACTACGGCATCCAGTCGAACCCTTTCGCCGTAGAAGACGCCCAGACCGACACCGTATTCAAAAGTGGCTGTATCGACACCACTTACCATCCGGCCTGGCAAAAGGTCTATGGCGACCCAGCAGAGCCCTCGACGTCGATCGTCTTCGGTGAAAAGGGTGCCGGCAAAACGGCCATGCGTCTGCAGATCGTCGAGCACATCGCCCGCTACAACCGAGAAAACCCGACGCAGCAGATCTACGTCATCGAGTACGACGACTTCAACCCGTACCTCGATCGCTTTCGCGAACATCAGATGGGCCGCGGTCGTCGCCCAGACCGCACGCTGAAACGTTGGAAGCTGTGGGATCACATGGACGCCATCCTGATGATTGGCGTAACGAGCCTGATCGACCGCATCTTGACGACACGCAACAGCATGGCGACCCCCGGCTGCGATATCAACGATTCGGCCGTCTCGAAGCTCGACCAGAACCAGGCCCGCGACCTGCTGCTTCTGGCCGCCTGTTACGACGAATCGACGACCGAAACCTTCAAATCCCGCTGGAAAGCCCTGCGAAAGAAGCTGCACGTCTGGTCGTTCCAGTCGTGGGCCTCGTTCTCGCTGGGGGTCGGCGTCTCGGTCGCTTTGGCTGGCATTCTAACCGCCTTGCTGCTGGGCCCTGGCGATATCTTCGCCCCCTGGTGGTTGTACCTGATCGGCTTCATTGGCGGCTGGATGCCTTGGCTTACCAAGGCCACGCGAGCCCTGTGGAAAGCACACGCGATCTATCGCAATGTGAAAGTGGGCAATCACGAACGCCTGCCTCTGGCCCGCACGCTGATGGACTTCCCGCTCGGGGAACTTGCCTCACAGCCGCTGCCAATGCACCACCGGACCGACGATCGCTATGCGATGCTGAACAAGTTTGCCGGCATCCTCCGTTCCCTGGATGTGACCGGCATCATTGTGATCGTCGACCGCGTGGACGAGCCGCACCTGATCAACGGCTCGCCAGAACTGATGCGTCTACTGCTCTGGCCGATGCTGGACAACAAGTTCCTCAAGCAGACCGGGATCGGCGTCAAGCTGTTGCTGCCGATCGAACTGCAGCAGTTCGTCGAACGCGAGAACAAAGAGTTCTATCAACGGGCTCGTCTCGACAAGCAGAACATGATTCCTTCGCTCCAGTGGACCAGCGAAGCGCTGTACGACGTGGCCAGTGCCCGTATTCAGGCGGTCTCCAACGGCGAGGCCCCTTCGCTGCAAAGCATGTTCGACGAAACGATCTCGAAGCAGCGTATCTTCGAGGCCTTCCGTCAACTCCGCGTGCCGCGGCACTTGTTCAAGTTCCTGTATCGCTTGCTGGTTGCCCACTGCAACAACTACACCGATCAAGACCCTAGCTACAAGATCTCGAGCCAGACTTTCGAGTCGACGCTAGCAGTCTATCTGCGCGAGCAGGATGCTTTCGACCGAGGCCTCGGGGCAGGCTAACCTTCCGTCCTGAAAAAACCGACGTTGACAGCAACGGAGGCTTTTGCGAGATTCCCGTCTGGTCTTCTATCCAAGCCGGACGAGATCGGATTGATCCGGCGCGAAATCTCAGTAAGGAATGAGCGTCATGCAGGGAAGCAAGCACGCGTGGCTGTTGCTGATCGCGATCGTTTTCTTCGGTTGCAATCAATCTAACGATCCATCGAACACCGCCCAGAGCGGTTCCGATACCGGTCAGCCGAACGACGAGCAACTGGTCGTCGAACAGGTCAACGATGAAGTCCAGAAGGCAGTTCGCGATCCGAAGGCGGTTGTCGAATTGTTCCTCGTCTCGCTTCGTCAGGGCGACGCCAACACGACCAGTCGACTGCTGACCACGAAGGCTCGCACCGAAACCGCTAAGCATGACTTGACCGTGCAGCCTCCGGGCAGTGCTACCGCCAAGTTTGTCGTCGGCCAAACGATCTATACCACCGAAACCCGCGACATTTGCCACGTTGAATCGAATTGGACTGACGTCGACGACGCTGGCCGACGTCAGACGTACGAGATTGTCTGGATCCTCCGCAGGGAATCCTTCGGCTGGGCGGTTGCCGGCATGGCGACCGAATTATTTTCCGGAGAACCCCCTTTGGTCATGAATTTTGAAGACCCACTGGACATGCTGGCTCAGCAGCAACGGGCTGAACTCGAACTGACCCGTCGTGGAAACGCCGCTGCCGGAAGCCCGCAAGTGATGCCAGCATCACACTCCTCGACTCTCAACCGCTAACCAGCTGATAGCGGCAAAGATAAAGACATAAAGCCTCGTAAGGGTGATTTCAGTCACCTTGTCACGAGGCCTTTTCCATGCGCCACCTGCACTTTTTGCGGGTAGCCGACTTCAGATTTGGGTCAAGCAAAGGGCAATTCTGGACTTGAGTCCATTTTGGAAAATCTTCTCTAAACGCTCCAAATCCCCTTCGCACTGCTTGACTTGGCTTTCAGGCTTGGTAATTTTACGGCCTATGCTATGTAACGCATAAATTCCGCGTAATCACCACAGTTTCACAACAGGGTAAGCTGAGTTGGTTCGCGGGATTTCCGGTGTCCCAACAAGTCACCGGAATCAGTCCTCCGACGTTTTGCCGTCGTGGTCGGGGGATCACGTCGGACGGCGTCTTCGTGTTTTACTCCCTTGCGCTTCGGTAAGTGAAGTAGTTTGGAGGATTCTCAAATGAATCGTGTTTTCACTCTCGGTATCGCGATCTTTTTCGCGGTTGTTGGTATGGCCCTGATCGGCGGCGAACGTCAAGCTGACGCCGGTTTTGGTTGCCATGGTTGTGTTGGTAAGAAGCATTGCGGTGGCTTGTTCAGCCATCACCGTAAGGCTTCGTGCTGTGCTCCAGAACCTAGCTGCTGTGCTCCGGAACCGGTTGCTTGTGCACCGGAACCGACCTGCTGCGCTCCTGAACCAGCTTGCTGCGGTAAGAAGAAGCATTGCTGCGGTCTGTTTGCTCGCCTGAAGGCTCGTCGTAGCTGCTGTGCTCCGGAACCAGCTTGCTGTGCTCCAGAGCCAACCTGCTGTGCTCCAGAACCAGTTGCTTGTGCTCCAGAGCCAACCTGCTGCGCTCCGGAACCAACTTGTGCCGCTCCAGAAGCTGCACCAGCTCCGGCTGCTGAAGAATCCCCATCGGAACAGGCTCCTCCAGCTCCACCAGCTGAAGCCTAGTTCTGGAATCGCTTCTCAAGATCGACCTGGCCTGCGGTCGCTTGAGGAGTTCGGATGATAGTGTTGCGGGATTTGCCCTGTTGCCCGCCCGCTGTCAGAAGATTCAACAAAAAGACCCGGTTTTCCGCCTTAGGAACGCCGGGTCTTTTTTTGTTCGCTCTTGCAATCTTACGCAGTTTGCACATTTTACGGAAACAGGTCGATCCTGCCTGTCTACGAACTACAATTGAAGTTCCAGCCCTTCCGGATGCTTTAGAAGAAGAAATCGGTTCATGCCCGCCAACCAATCCCCCAACGTTGGTCCCACCGACGAGCAAGGTCTTAGCCCAACGACGCGCAGCATTTTCTCGCTGCTGTTGTTTGTCTACCTGTTTGGCATGTGGGTCGTGGTTTCCAGTTCGCTGGGTGGAGCTTACTCGTCGCAGCTTCACGAGAAACTGCTGAACTTGTTTCAGCTCTACACGGAACCCTTGAACCTCGAAGTCCGGGCCTCGCCTTACAACTTGTACTCCGGCACGCCGGCCGATTACGAGCACTTCTTCCGGGTCGAAGTCACCAACCCGGCCGGCGAAGTTCAAACCTACACGGTCCCTGGTCCCGAGCTTGGTTCGGGTTTGAAAGATCCTTATCGCTACGAACGACTCGCCAAGATCGTCGGCGTGCAAGCGGAAGTCGACGATGCCACCATCCCTGCCGAGATCTCGAAAGGGATCGGGCAGTACTTCCTGCGACAAGCGGGCGGCGGCAAGGTTTTGATCGAATGCGTGCGACGACGACCTCAGCCGATGGAACTGGAAATCGAAGGCCAACAATTCGCGGCCGATCCGCGTGATGCGTCTTACGAAAACGTGCTTTACCGGGCCACCGTGCTGGTCGACTCGGAAGGTGCGTTTCAGGTGATTAAAGAGATGGCGACCGAACACGTCGCTCCCGTCGAGTAACCCTTCAGGAATTCAACGCGTGGTTGGCGCCTACTTCAATCGACTTTGCGAATCGGTCACCAATGGTTGGGATCGATTCTGGTTTCGTCCTGATAGTCCGCAGACGGTTAGTGTTGTCCGTATCGTGGTCGGCGCGGTCGCGTTGATCTATGCGTTGTCGTTCACTTCGGAACTGGCGATCTGGTTTTCCGACGGTGGCGTGCTGCCCATCGATCGGACTTATCGCTTGACCGGTGCCGACGATCCCTCCGCCGCGGTTCGCTATTGGTCGTTGTTCTACCTGGCCCATACGCCGCTGCATCTGTATGTGCTGCATGCGATTGGTTTGCTGTCGATCGTGGCGTTCTTAACCGGTTTTCAAACGCGCATCTCGACGATTGTGGCGACCATCTTCGTCCTGTCGTATGCCGAACGGGCCCCAATGCTAACCGGCTTGATCGAGCCCCTGCTCTGCCCGGTGATGCTGTATTTGTGCCTGGCTCCGTGCGGTGCGTATTACTCGGTCGATGCCTGGCTTCGTCGCCGCAAAGGAGACACGCAGCCGATTGCACTTTCATACGCGGCGAACATTGCGATCCGCTTGATTCAGATCCATGTTTCGGCCTTCTACCTGATGATGGGCTTGAGCAAACTTGGCGGAATGGTCTGGTGGAACGGCGAAGCGATGTGGTGGATGATTGCCCAGCCCGATACACGGTTGATCGATCTCACGTTCCTCCGTGACAAGAACCTGCGATTGTTCGTGTTCGGCTGGACCCACCTGGTGGTGTTTTTCGAGCTCGCCTTTGGACTGCTGATCTGGTTCAAGATCTGGCGGCCCCTGTTGACCGTTTTGGCGACCCTGCACTGGCTGGGACTGGGACTAGTTACTGGGCACTGGGAATTTGCTATCCTGATGATTGGCCTCAGCCTGGCATTCGCTCCGTGGGAAGTTTTGACGCCTGCGACCGAGCCTGACGAGGCGACCGCGAAAACGCAATCGACGCCGAAGCCTGCCCAGGCTGGCGTTTAGCGTCCCTTCCCCTCCCCTGCTCAAACACCCTGCCAGGAGCCTCGTCGATGGAAAACGACCGTACCCTCACGCGCCGTCACTGGCTTGCTGCGACTTCGAGTCTTACCGTCGCAGGCATGATGGGCCAGCAGGCCACCGCCGCCGAGCCTATCCCAAATCGCTCGGCTCCAAAGTTCAAGCTCAGCCTGGCCGCGTACAGCTATCGCAAGCTGCTGCAGGATCCGAACTCCGGCGTCACCCTCAAAACCTTCATCGATGACTGTGCCAAGATGCAGCTCGATGGGACCGAGCTGACTTCGTATTACTTCCCAAAGGATGTGACCGCCGACTATTTGTACGACCTTAAGGCCCACGCCTTTCGCCAAGGTCTGACGGTCTCTGGCACGGCGATCGGTAATGACTTCGGTCATCCTCCCGGTGAGAAGCGAGACGAACAGATCGCGCTGACCAAGACCTGGATCGAAAACGCCGCCAAGCTGACTGCCCCGGTGATTCGTGTCTTCGCGGGCCATCAGAAGAAAGGCGTTTCGGCAGAAGAAACACACGACCTGATGGTAGAAGGCCTGACGGAAGTTTGCGAATACGCAGGCCAGCACGGCGTGTTTCTCGCTTTGGAAAATCACGGCGGACCAACCGCCACCGCGGAAGGCTTGTTGAAACTGGTTAAAGCAGTCGACAGTCCTTGGTTCGGCGTGAACCTCGACTCGGGCAATTTCCACAGCGACGACATCTACGGCGAACTCGCCCAGGTCGCTCCTTACGCCTTAAATGCCCAGATCAAAGTGGTTGTGTCGGGGCCGGACAAAAAGAAAGTGCCGACCGACTTCCGCCGCGTCTTCGAGATCCTCTCGGCCGCCAACTATCGTGGGTTCGTTGTCCTCGAATACGAAGAAAACGAAAACCCACGCGAGGCCTGCCCCGAGTTCGTCAAGGTTCTGCGGGAAGCGATGGCTTAGTCGCGTCCCAGAAGCTTACGGATCTCTTTCCAAGGCCGGGTGTTCACCACATCTTGCTTGGTCAGCCCTGCTCGACGTGCCTGCATCATTCCATAACGCATCACGTCGAGTCCGTCGATCTTGTGAGCGTCGCTATTGATACCGATCGGAATGCCACGCAATTTGGCGGCGTGGCATTGAATATCGTTCAGATCTAGCCGGGCCGGATTTGCGTTCAGCTCGACGAACTTGCGATTCTCTTTCGCACATTGGAACACCGCCTCGAGATCCACTTCGTACGCTTCACGCTTGTTGATCAGTCGCCCGGTCGGATGCGCGACGATGGCGATATTGGGATTCTCGAGAGCCCCGATGATGCGATCCGTAATCTGCTGCTTCGGCTGGTTCTGGCCATAGTGGACGCTGGCAATGATCCAGTCCCCCTGCTCCAGCACTTCGTCTGGCAAATCCATTCCGCCCTGTTCGAGGATATCGCATTCCAGTCCCTTGAGGACTTCGATCTTCCCTTCGTACTTGCTGCGAAGCTTGTCGATTTCTTTCCACTGGGCCAATAGACGTTCGGCATCCAAACCATTCGCCATGCTGACACGTTTCGAGTGATCGGTGATCGCGATGTACTGATACCCTTTGGCGATCGCGGCCTCGATCATCTCTTCCAGGGTGTTCAACCCGTCGGTCGCGTCGGTATGCATATGCATATCGCCGACGATGTCTTCCACGGTGATCAGTTCCGGGAAGCCCGTTTCAGCCAGCTTGAATTCTTCACGGTTCTCTCGTAGTTCCGGCGGAAACCAAGGCAAGTCGAGCGCGGCGTAAACGTCTTTCTCGGTTTCGCCAGCCAGGTAGGTCTCGCTACCGTCCTCTTCAATTTTGAAGACACCGTACTCGTTGATCTTCATCCCCAACTGCTTGGCAATGCCACGCACTTTGACGTTGTGTTCCTTCGATCCGGTGAAGTACTGCAGGGCGGCACCATAGCTTTTGGCTGGCACGACGCGCAGATCGACCTGCATGTTATTGACCAGGCGGATCGACATCTTCGTATCACCGCGGGCGATTACTTCGTCGAGATCGGGGAACTCGCCCAGTCGATCCATCGCCGCAGTCGGCGAGTCAGCGACCGTCAGAATATCGATATCCCCGACGGTCTCTTTGCCGCGACGATAACTCCCTGCGAAGCTAAGCTGCTCGACCCCGTCCACGCTTTCCAGGTGCTTTCGCAGCCTTTGCACGAGGTGATCGGCACGCGCCCAGAAGACGCGGTCTTCGGCGGTCGCAGCGAGGTCGATGCCATTGAGGATCGTCTGCTCGGTCTTCGCTCCGAAGCCTTTCAACGCTCGGACTCGCTCTTCGATGCAGGCCTGCTTAAGTTCGTCGAGCGTGGCGATGCCGAGTTCTTTGTAGATAACTGCCGCCTTCTTCGGACCCAGCCCTGGGATCCGCAGCATGGCGAGCACTGACTGCGGAATTTTCTTCTGCAATTCTTCCAACTGCGGAAGCTTGCCGGTCTCGACCAACACCTGGCACTTCTCGGCGAGATCTTTGCCAATGCCTTCCAAGTCGGTCAGTTTCTGCGAACCATCTTCAATGATGGCGCTGATCTGCTGCGAGAGACTTTCGATCGTTCGGGCCGCGTTGCGGTAGGCTCGAATACGAAAGGAGTTGGCTCCCTGGAATTCCAACAGGTCCGCCAACATTTCAAACTTGGCGGCGATTTGTGCATTGTTCATGGCGATTGCGGCTCGAAGATAAACGGGTGTCCGCTTCCAGCGTACCGGTTGCCATTCGTTTCGATCAACTCCCCCGACTAGCGCATAAAAAAAGGGGCCTCATTCGAGGCCCCTCACATGCGAGACGGTTCGTCATCGCACGGCGTTATTTGCCCTTCGAGTGCCAGCCGTCGTTGTTCGACTGGATCGAAACGGTTGGCAGACGATACGAGTTACGTGGAGGCTGCGAAGCCATTTCGTAACCGACCGGGATGATCGTGCCACGCTGGTCGAGGCCAGCCGTCTTGTCGCGAGGGTCCAGCAGTCGAGGCGCCTCGTTGCTTGGTCCGGAAGTCGAAAACTGTGGGTCTGGAATCGGTGTCACCGGGGTCACCTGATAGTTTCCGCTGCCTGCTGGGGCCGTCGACGAAGGTGTTGCCGTCGTCGCGGTTGGCCGCTGGCTGGTGACTCCCTGGGGAATGTAGCGATTGACCGGCGGCATGGTGGTTGCCGGAGTCTGGTACGAAGCACCGCTCGAGCTGTTCAGTGCCGGACCTTCCATTTCAGGACGCAGCGCCGGACGATTATTGGCCGGGTCGGTCGTTTGTGGCTGAGTCGTAGGACCCAAATTGAAACGCGACGGACCAGGAACAGTCGACGGAGGCGGCTCCGAGTAGAGCGAACCGCCAGCACCATACGACGGAGTCGCTGGAGCAGGTTGCTGAATCACCTGAGGCTGCGGTTGCGGCTGGTAGGTCTGCGGCGGAGCGTAGGTTTGTGGAATTTGCTGATCAGTTCGTGGCACCCAGTTGCCTGGAGCTGACTGGGGGATCGTCGCGCCGGGTGCCGGAGCAACCGGAGCGTTATAGCCTGCCGAAGCACAGCCACAGCTCGAACCGACAGGGGCAGCAGCATAGCCAGGGGCTGGCGTACGTTGGACCTGGTAGCGAGTCGTGGTGCAGCCCTGATACCCGACAACCGGCACACCGGCCGAGTTGTTTTGATAAACAGGAACCGGGCGATAGACGGTCGTAGGAACCCGCAGATATTGCGAGTTGTAGTTCATTTGCGGTGCATAACCAGCCGTGGTCACGCCAGACGGTGGCGGACATGATCCAACGACCGATGGCTGGTAGTTGGCCTGAACGGTTGCAGGATAAACCGGGTAGTTCGTTGTGATGACCGGCGGAGCGACAGGATATTCCTCGCTCGTTCCCCACATCCAGTCGGTCAGCCAGCAAGCTTGGACGGTGCCAGGGTTATTGAAGGCAAGCAGCCCGCATACCAGCCAGGTGAATACGGTTTTGAGTGGCGAAGCAGTCATCCGGGAACGATCCTTCCGGTTGGAAACGCATCAGGTCGTCGGTCCGTCGATCCTCCAAATTCGGGCTTCCTGCCTCGTGTTGACTAAATGGGACGGTGAAGAATAGATCACAGCCTTGAGCCAGAACAGGAAAAATCCAGTGGATTTACCCAAGTTCGATGCGAGAGGTCGTCTTCGGGATTATCTAGAGAAGAAATCGCAAGCACGAAGCGGATAGCGATCAGCCAATCCGTTTCAGACAGGCAGACTTTGCGGGGGATAGCTGTCACCCATCGGCTGATAGATTCGTTGCGACTCGCACCAGTGATACAACCGGAAGAAATAGGCCCGAATATCGCCGGGCTGCTCGTCCCAGATCTTACGCAACTCGTTTTCGTAAGCCGTTGCGTCCCTTTCCAGTAGTACGCCTGCCAGCGTGCGGGCCAGTTCCCAATCGGCCTGGGTCCGCAGCACGACCGGAATGCCACAAGGTGCGTGGCATGTCACCATCAATCGCGAACGTTGTCGTCGGCAGCGCCAGCGGATCCATCGTTGCCGCCAGAACGATAGCTGTTCGAAGCCATCGATCACCAAGATCGAATCAGGCCCAAGCTGGCTCCAATCAATCGCCAAGCATTTTTGCGATGCTGTCAGTCGGACACGTTGCTCGGTGATGCCCATTTTCGACCAGCGTAAATGCAGCGTTTCGAGCAGGGTCGACTTGCCGCTGCCATGTGGGCCGACGATTGCCCCTTGGTACGCCGTCGCTTCCAATCGAGCCACCAAGCGGTCGATCGAGCTTCCCTTGGGAAACAGAAACGGCAGACTGCCGGGGCGAGTGAATCGCGTTGAAAACGGGTTACGCTGCATCATCGGCACGGTTCCTTCCAGATCGCTGCGTTTGCGCCGGAACGACCGGCTCGAGTTCACCCAACCGGAAGGGAACTTCTGCCATGTATTCTCTTCCCTGCTGCATGAAAACGCGAACGCGGATCGCCCAGCGTATCTTGACGATCAGCCCTTGATACGAAAGCGGACTGCGCGGCAAGCGTGTCTGAAACTTTCGCTTCTTGGTCAGGTCGGCGTCGTTCCGATCAAGTGGAAGCAGGCGACGGAAGTCGTGCGTGGCGAGATCTTCTTCACCGGTCCCTTCGGTGTACCAAAGAACCGATGCTTCAATCGCTTGCACATCCGCTGGTCGAATGCCGCTGATCTCGAAGCTGGCCACCAGTTCTTCGTCCGGCAAGTAAGCACGACTGGGTCGATCGAGCGTGATTTCGATTTTCGGTTCGGTCATCGGGCCAGCTCCAATTCTGCCGGGTAAACGACAATCGGAAAACTGCGCGTCAATTGAGGCATCTGCTCGGCATCGATCTGCACGAGCAGCTTCCAATGAATCGCATTGTGATCCGACTTGAAGCTATGCATCGACCCTTCCGGGACTTTCAACTGATAGTCTGCCTCGAACGGCATCCCAGGTTTAATCTCAAATCCGCGAGCGGTGGCAACCATCTGGTCGATCACTCGTCGCGACTCGCTACGGACGTCCGTCCCCTGCAGAAAGGTTGCCGCCTCTTCGCAAATCAAAACGATTCGCAAACGCTTGACCTTCATCTTTCCGGCTTGCGTCACGAAGACGCGGTACTCTTTACCAGGATAAAGGGGATGGCTCGAAATCTCCAAACCGGTCGGGCCAACTCGCGTGTGCGCGGTCACTTCGTGCAGGAACTGATAGATGGCCGCCAATGCAATGCCGATGGTCGGCAGCGAGATAATCGTCAGCAGCCAGTCCGGTCTTCCGGAAAGATGCTTCCCGAGCGCGGCAATGAAAAAGACGCCTGCCATACCGCTCCAAAGCAGACTGAAGATCAACGTCGCCAGCAGCCACCAGCCTGGCGAGACCTCGATCGGCAAGCGAAACGCCAACCGCACGCCAGGGCTGTTGGTCAGGTTCGCGTCGTTGGGAATCGACGGAAAGTTGGCGGAAGGCATCGAGTCCTTCAGCAGTTCGATCGTCTTCGCTTTATTGGCAATCGCGCTGCGACGTTCGACCGAAGTCCCCATCAGCAGCAGCGTATAAATCAAACCGATCCCGCCGATCACGATGAATGAGTTGAGCACCAAGAAAATGACCCACAAGCCGTAAGCAGGCGTTCGCTCGAGCACCAGGCTTTGGCCAGGGCTGTCGGGATCGTACCAGCAGGGATAGATCCAGCCAGGCTCGTAGCCGTTGAGTCGGTCCCAGCCTGCTTGCTGCGTTGTGTAGCTGATTGGGGAACGACGCAGTGTCCATGCCCGGAACTGGCGGTCAGCCAGTTCCAATTGAACGAGGGCTTCTGGTTCGTAGTGCGGGTACTCGTCGGTTCCGGTCACCACGACGCGGGTTTCCAGAATGGTGCATTCCCCTTCGATGTAAGCGACTTCCGGGAACATCGAGCGGATCGGCCAGGTTTGCAGCACGGTCGACGCCACCGTCATCGCCGTGAAGATCACGCCGAAAAAGAAGAGCGCCGAAAAGAAAAACGTCTCGCCCACGGTCGCGACGACGCGCGAGACCGTACGGCGCGAACCGCGTTTCTTCTCCCAGATGCGAAACCAGCGTGGCATACAGCGTTTTCAGACTATCCGCCGCAAAGGACGATTCAAACCAAGCAAAAATGCACTTCCCCTCGATTCCGGCCGATTGGCCTCGAACGGGCTGGCGCGATACCATGCTAAATATAAATGAATTCGGCACTTCGCGGCACTAACGCCCCCCAGGATTCTCTCATGAAAACCCCTCGATTCTGTTGGAAACTTCTGAGCACCATCCTTTGCCTGCTTCCCCTGGCAGATGTCGCTCGCGCGGGGGATTGGCCGCAAATTCTAGGCCCTGACCGAAATGGTCACGCCCAGGACGAAAGCCTGCTGGACGAATGGCCCGATCGTGGTCCGCAAGAAGTTTGGAAACGCAATCTCGGTACCGGCTACGCTGGACCGGCAATCGCTGATGGTGTGGTTTACCTTTTTCATCGCGAGGCGGCCTCGGAACTACTGGAAGCGGTCGAACTGAAAACGGGCAAAAAAATCTGGGCTCGTGACATGCGAGCCTCGTATCAGCCTTCGATCAATCCGGACGATGGACCACGCTGTGTTCCTGTCGTGACGGAAGATTCAGTCATCGTGTTTGGTGCGGCAGGCATCCTGCGGAGCGTTGATCGTCAATCGGGCAAACTGAAGTGGGAAGTCGACCTGGCCGGGCAGTTCGGAGCTCCGGATGGTTACTTTGGCTTTGGCAGTACGCCGATCGTTTACGACAAGACCGTGATGGTGAATGTCGGCGGCCGTAATGGAGCCGGGATTGTCGCGGTGAGACTTTCCGATGGTCAGTTCCAGTGGAGAGCAACCGACGATGCGGCCAGCTATTCTTCGCCGGTGATGGCCTCGATCGCAGGTCGACCTTATGCCGTCTTTGTTACGCGGATGCAAACAGTCGTGGTCGATCCGTTTACAGGCAACATCTTGTATGGGTTTCCATTCGGAGCCCGGGGCCCCACCGTGAACGCCGCGACACCGATCGTCAGTGGCGATAAACTGTTCGTGACTTCCAGCTATGGCGTCGGTGCGAAGTTGGTGGCGTTGGACAAGAACAAGTTCAAACCGATTTGGGAAAATGACGACACACTTTCGAGCCAGTACAACACGCCTGTTCTGGTCGATGGTTACTTGTATGGAATCCATGGCCGCGAAGACCTCGGTCGGCCGGAACTGCGCTGCGTTGAACTGGCGACCGGCAAGGTGATGTGGCAAGAGAGCAATCTCGGCACAGCCCATTTGCTATATGCCGATGGCAAATTGATTGCCGTGACGAACGAAGGAACTGCCATCCTTTTTCGTCCCGAGCCAAAGAAGTTCAGCGAGATCAGCCGCTTTCGCGCGAGCAACGACATTGTTCGGGCGTTGCCCGCGCTGAGCGGTGGATATTTGCTGGTTCGCGAAACGGGAACACGGGGGGGACCCGTTCGCTGTTTTCAGATTGGCAAGCCTTCCGAGCCCTAAGCACTGGGCGGAAGTGCCTTGTTGCTTTCGGCAACCAGGTAGGTACTCGTTAAACAGCAGCGGCCGTTGCGCGAGCCAGTTGACGGGTATGACGATAGAACCCAACGCCTTCCAGCGCCGCGTAGACCTCGTCGAGGGTCTTTTCGCCGAAGTTGGAGATACTCAACAGATCGGCGGGTGTGCAATTAAGCAGATCGCGAACGGTGAAGATGCCCTTTTCCTCAAGGCAATTTGTAGTACGGACGGTCAGACCGATTTCCGCAGTACTCATTTCCAGCTTTGCCAACAGGTCATCGTGTTGTTGGTCCGCCGCATTCAGAGGAATACGTGGCATGGGTTCCCTCCCTATCGCAAGATGTAAAAGTGAAGTGTTCGCTGCTCGTCCCTAGAGCTGCGTTGGTCAGCGAAGCCTCGACCCCCGAATCTCATTTCAGGGTCTGCGCCGAGGGTCTCGTTTCGCCGTGGGGTTTACTATACTCATTTCTTTAGAATTGAATACCAGTTTCGGAAAAATTTACGGAAACTACGCCAACGGTGCTAGCGAACCTAAATTAAGGCGTCTCGCTAGCATCGCGTTTCACAGGTTGATGGATGACCGATTACCTTTTTGATGGCCTGACGGCTCCCCAACGCGAGGCCGTGGCCCACATCGACGGGCCCCTTCTGGTTCTCGCTGGCCCTGGCAGTGGTAAGACCCGTGTTGTGACGCATCGCATTGCCAATATGCTGCGAAACGGGGTCTATTCATCACAGATCGTCGCGCTCACTTTCACGAACAAAGCAGCCGAAGAAATGCGGTCGCGGGTCGAGCGTTTAAATCCGGACAGCACCGTCTGGGTCAGTACGTTTCACCGCTTCTGCGCGCGCTTGCTACGGGCCTACTCGAACCTCGTCGGGCTCGAACCAAACTACACGATCTACGACACCTCGGACTCGATCCAGATCTTGAAACGATCGCTGCAGAAGGAAGAGATTTCGACTTCGCATGCCACGCCAGAGAAGATCGCTAAAGCGATCAGTTCGGCGAAGAACAACATGATTCTTCCCGAGCGTTACGAAGCGAATTCCGCCAACGCGATCAGTTCGATCGTGCGCGACGTCTACCCGGAATATCAACGGCAACTCCGCGCTGCCAATGCCGTCGACTTCGACGATATGCTGATGCTGGTCGCCCAGATGTTGCAAGAGAACCCCGAACTTCGCGCGGCCCTCGACGAGCGTTTCCGCTATATCCTGGTCGACGAATACCAGGACACGAACCTGGTCCAGTATCTGTTGGTTCGTTCGCTCTCGCAGCAATATCCCAACCTCGGGGTGACGGGCGACCCTGACCAATCGATCTATGGCTGGCGTGGGGCGAACCTCAACAACATCCTCGGATTCGAGAAAGACTTCGAGCATGTCAAAGTCGTGCGACTGGAGCAGAACTTCCGTAGTACACCGAACATTCTGACCGTCGCCGATCACTTGATCGAACACAACAAGCGCCGGAAGAAGAAGTCGCTCTTCACCGAACGCCCCGCAGGCCAACCGGTCCGCTTGCTGACGTACACCAACAGTCACGAAGAATCGCACGCGATCGCCACGCGAATCGCCACCCAGGTTGCCCAGGGCAAACGACGCCCGCGAGATTTCGCGATCTTCTATCGAGTGAACGCTCTTTCACGTTCGTACGAAGAAGCCCTGCGACAGCAAGGCATTCCGTACATGATCGTGAGCGGGGTCGAGTTCTATCAACGAAAAGAAATCAAGGATGTGCTTGCCTATGCCATGCTGATCAACAATCCGCGCGACGATGTGGCCTTCACGCGAGTGGTGAACACGCCGACGCGCGGCATTGGCAAATCGACGATCCTCAAGCTTCAGGTCCATGCGTTGGACCATGGCATCTCGATGATGGACGCGGCCCGTGAAGCAGGCATGATCGATTCGCTGAACAAGCGAGCCGCCGTGGCGGTCGCCAAGTTTGTCGCCTTGTTCGATCGAATCTCGCTAAAGATCAACGAACCGGTCGAAGACATTCTCGGAGCGGTGCTCACCGAAACGGGTTATCGGGCTCAGTACGAAAACTCGGACGACGAAGAGGATGTGTCACGATTGGAAAACATCGACGAACTTCTTTCGTCGGCCCGGGAATTCGACTACCAACATCCCGAAGATGGCACGCTCGAGCGTTATCTTGAAGACAAAGCGCTCGTCAACGAAACCGATCAGTTCGATACGGAACTCGACCGGGTCACGATGATGACGCTGCACGCGGCGAAAGGCCTCGAGTTTCCGTGGGTATTCATGGTGGCGATCGAAGAGGGGCTACTCCCGCACGAACGCTCGAAAGATTCCGACGCGCAATTGGAAGAAGAACGCCGCTTGATGTTCGTCGGCATTACGCGAGCACAGGAAGAACTCGAGCTCAGCACGGCGAACCAACGCGACTTCCGAGGTCGCCGCATGATGACGGTCCCCAGCAAGTTTCTGTTCGAGTTGCCTCGCGAGGAGATGGACTTCCAGGCTGCCCTTGGCCGGTACACGCCCCCCGCGCAAGATTGGGAAGATGTCCACGAGATCCCTGAGGACGACTTCGACCAGACTTGCGAATCGGGCGATTTTTCGGAAGACGTGCCAAGCGTACCAGACTCGCTTCCGTCTAAAATGCTGATGACCGCGGCCGATATGGTGAAAGGCCCTGGGTCGGCTCGTCCCAAGTTGAACCCTGATAAATTTCATCAATCAATGGCGGTACTGCATCCGACTTACGGATTGGGCAAGATCGTTTCGATGAGCGGCGAAGGGGCGAAACGCACCGCGACCGTTCAGTTTGTTACCGGCGAACAAAAGAAATTCGTCCTTGCCTTTTCCGAGCTTCGTCCGGCCTCTACCTCGTGAGTATTGAATGAGTAATCGCTTCGTTAAAGTCGCCCAGTTGAAAACGGTCGAAACGTTCCGAGACCGCCTGTCCGAGCTGGGTTTGAGTTTGCCCTGCGATGACGAGATCCTCACCCGCGAAGCTGGTTCGCCCATGGCCGAGTCGCTGAAAGCTGGCGGATTTACCATGGGCAACCGCTGGTGTATTCACCCGATGGAAGGCTGGGATGCAAATCGGGATGGTTCCCCTTCCGAACTGACAATCCGCCGCTGGGAGAACTTCGGTCGCAGCGGTGCGAAGCTGATCTGGGGTGGCGAAGCAGCTGCCGTTCAGGCCGATGGTCGAGCCAATCCAAATCAGACCCTGGGTACCGAGTCGAATCGCTTCGGCCTTGAGAAGCTGTACGATGCGCTAGTCAACACGCATCGCGACGAAATCGGCGATCCTTCCGACTTGATGATCGGTCTGCAGCTGACGCACTCAGGCCGTTTCAGTCGGCCGAATGTGAAAACGGTTGCCGAGCCACGGATTGCCTTCCACCATCCGATCCTTGATCGTCGCGTTGGAATCGATGCCGACGACGATAGTGCCATCTGGACCGATGCCCAGCTTCACGAACTGATCGACAACTATGTTCAGTCGGCCAAGATCGCGCAGCAGCTCGGCTTCCACTTCGTCGACGTGAAAAGCTGCCATGGCTATTTGCTGCACGAGTTCTTGAGTGCTCGTACTCGCGAAGGTGAGTTCGGCGGCGACTTTGAAGGACGCACGCGACTTCTGCTAACGATCATTCATCGCATTCAGCAGGAATGCCCTGGCCTGCAGATTGGCGTTCGCCTGAGTGTGTTCGACATGATTCCTTTCCATGCTGGCCTGGAAGCTGGCGAGCCGGTCAACTTCGATGACCTTCTGCCGTATCAGTTTGGTTTCGGCGTGAATCCTGAGAACCCGTTAGAGATGAATCTTGAAGAACCAATTCGCTTGATTCGCTTGCTGCACGAAGCAGGCGTCTTCTCGGTGAATCTTTCGGCAGGTAGTCCTTATTATAATCCACACATTCAACGCCCCGCGATCTTCCCGCCAAGCGACGGCTATCCACCACCGGAAGATCCATTGGTCGGCGTCGTTCGTCAGATCGAAGCGGTTCGCGATGTGAAAAAGGCCGTGCCAGAAATGATGATGGTTGGCACTGGTTATACCTATCTGCAGGAATACATTCCGCACGTTTCTCAGGCCGTCGTTCGCGAAGGCTGGGTCGACAGTGTTGGCTTGGGACGCATGGTGCTGTCGCTGCCTGAACTTCCCCAGGCAACGCTGGAAGAAGGCACGATGGCCCGCAAGAAGATCTGTCGCACGTTTAGCGATTGCACATCGGCACCACGTAACGGGATCGTCTCTGGCTGCTATCCGCTCGATCCGTTCTATAAGCAGATGCCCGAAGCCCAGCAGTTGAAAGAAGCCAAGTCGGCTGCGGCGAAATAAGCCACCCCAAGCAGATCTGGACGAGGCCTCTCTTCACGGCCTCGTCTTTTTCGTGGTTTCAACCCGGCCGAAGGTGTAGTTAAAAGGCTTCCGTAGCTATACTCTCAGAATCGGATGCCGGGTTGCTGAAATCCCGGCGTTTCGAGCTTCGAGGGCGATCAGTTCGCCAGGCAACGTTGATGATCCCCAGACAATCTGCGAGAGAGTTCATTCCGCCATGCGAGCCTATCTGACCGTGCAGCAAGGTCCTGCTCAGGGAGAGGTAACAACGGCAACGGAAGGCTCCGTCGTGCGAGTTGGCCGCCAGGCGAACGCTGACCTATCGATCCCGCTCGACCGCACGATGTCGGGCTTGCACTTCGCAATTCTTTGCGATCAAGATCGATGCCGCTTGCGAGATTTGAACAGCACCAATGGGACCTACGTCAACGGCATCCGAGCGAACCTAGTCGAACTGCACGACCGCGATATTATCGGCGCCGGCAGCTCTGAATTTCAAATCCGCTTCGACGGCAAAATCCATACGACCGTGGTCGATCCGCGGCTCCAGTCCGATCCTGAAGCTTCAACTTCCAAGTCGATCGATCGCGTCGAAGACGAATCGCCCGCTGTCCCGGTCGACGAATCCGAGAAGACCGAATCGATCGCGAACGTTACTCAGCACGAAGTCGCTTCGTATCGGCCTCGTCCAGTTGAAGTGACACCTGGCAACGAATCGATTCACATCCATCGACTGAACGTCACGTTCCACGATGCAACCGGACAGCGACAAGTTTGGCTGTTGCCGGGACAAACCGTGATCGTCGGCCGCAATCAGATGACCGACGTAACCGTCGTCGGTGACGCGTCGATTTCAGGTGTTCATTTTTCGCTCGAATGCACTGAGAAGAAATGCACGCTTCGCGATCTGCACAGTCAGAACGGATCCCACTTGAATGGTGTGAATGTTCCGTACGCGACGATCTATGATGGCGATACGTTCGTTGCCGGAAAGACACAGTTCCGTGTTTCCATCGAAGGCGGGAGCGATGCCCCCGACGCACCGCTGCGAACTTGGGTCTTTGAAGATTTGGTACGGCGAAAGTTCGCCACGTTCTATGCCCAAGAGATTGGCGACGCCTATCACCTGGTCGATGCGGTTGGCAACGTTCCTTCGCCGACGGAACTGCTCCGCAGGCTCGCACGACATCGCGACGTAGGGATCGTTCTCGATTCGTCACGCGTTGCCATGGAGACCTGGGAAAGCCACTGCCAGGGCGAGTTCTCGCACGAAGCATCGCGGGCCAAGGTGCTCCATGTGGCCGACATCGAGAAGCTCGTCGGCAACGTCCACGAGGTCTGGGGCCAAGATGCGATGGCCGTTCTCTTCCCGCAAGATGGGGTCGAGGTCAGTCTTTCTGAGATTGCCAACTCGCTGGGCATTTATCAGCAAGGTCGCCCGCGCGGGTCGTCGAACTTGGGCAAAGCGGGAGACTGGGTTCTTTGGCTGTGCGATCGCCCCGATCAGATTGCAGCGCGAATGCCTGATATCGACGCGGTTCTTGTTCAGCATCCCGATCCGACGCGTTGGCGAATCTTGTGTCGGACGAACTTCATTGCGGAGTTGAACCGGCTCGGGTATCTACCATCGCGGCCTTCGCTACTGGACGACCTGGAACAGAACAAGCCGCAGCCATAAGGCGACACGTTACTTCTTTCCTTCGGCCCGACGTTTTCGGAAGAAGTCGGTCAGGACCTGGCCGCAGCGTTCTTGCAGCACGCCGGAAACAACTTCGCAGCGGTGATTCAATCGGTTATCGTTCAGCAGATTATAAAGCGAATCGACCGCCCCTGCCTTCTGATCGCGGGCCCCATACACGACGACCGGAATGCGGGCCTGAACAATCGCCCCGGCGCACATCGGACAGGGTTCGAGGGTGACATAGAGGATGCAATCTTCCAGCCGCCAACCTCCGACGGCTTCGGCAGCCTGGGTGATGGCGATCATCTCGGCATGTGCCGTTGGGTCGCGAAGCATCTCGCGTTGATTGTGGGCGGCGGCGATCACCGAGCCTTCGCGGATGATCACCGCGCCGACAGGAACTTCTTCTGCCCGCGCCGCCATATCGGCCTGTTGGAGGGCCATTTGCATGTACATCTGATGAAAGGCGGGCAGGTCAAATTGCTCCATCAGTTCCGGATCGATCACGCTTTTGCTTTCCTCAAAAGAAAAAGAGATCCCTCCGCATGGGAAGGATCTCTTGGAACGATTTGACTTGGATTGGCACCCGAGCGATTCGACTAGAAGTTGTAGTCGGTTTCGCTCAGTGGGTGGGCTTGGAAGTTACCCGAAGGTTTGCAGGACGCATTACTGTTGCTGAAGTATGGCGAACCATCGCCAGCCAGTCGTGCGTCATTACCATCGCTGGTCAGCAGTCGGCTGTAAACGTTCTGAGCGATTTCGTTCGACATGATCACGACCGAACCGTCAATGTACGAAACCAGGAACGAGTCGCCGTGATTGCTGGAAGGAAGATAAGCCCCTTCGGTACGACCTGCACCGCCGTAATCGTAGATGACCAGATCGGTAGGCGAGAGTGTTGAAAGCGGACTGCTCGAAACCATCGCGCCATTCCACAGCGACGAAGCTCCGTTTTCATTGAGCAAGTCCGAGGCAATCACTTCGACAACGTGCCAGTTGGTCCCAGCACTACCGAATGCCGGAACACGGATACGTTCGGTCATCAGAACGGTCTGCGTGGCACCATCTTTGATGTTGCCGTAGTTCACGCCAACTTCTGCCTGACCAGTCAGGTTCGACTTATCGCTCCAGGCACCATTGGCTGGCAAGTCACGCGGCGAAGCCGTGTAGACATTGTGATAGCCGCCGTTGGGATAGTAGCTGACAGGATTCAACTCAGCAGGATCAACCGGATCGCTTGGGCAGACCAAGGTTGAAATCAGCTTGCTCGACAGTTCCGCAGGATTGTAGGAAGTGCCGGTGACGGTGCCTGCCTGATACGCTTCTTTCAGACCGCCCTGCCCTAGTTCGTCTAGCAGACCAACCGGCCAATTCATGATGTTGCCTGCGACGTAACTACCCCGCGAGCCAGTTGGAACCGAACGATTCCAAGCCATGCTTGGTGGCATCTCGGTTCGAGGATGCTTCGTGGCGCGGTTGACGGTTGCGGTGGCGATCTGCCGCAGGTTGTTCATGCACTGAGCTCGCCGGGCAGACTCCCGAGCCATTTGAACGGCTGGCAACAACAAACCTGCCAGGATGCCAATGATGGCAATCACGACTAGCAATTCCACCAGCGTGAAGCCGTGTCGGCGGATGATCATGTCCGGAAATCCTTAAAGCGTGAGAAGTCACTGACGAGAGTATTTTTCTGGTGCATGGCCAATGTCTAGTATCACCCATTTAAAGGCGAATGTCGAGTACTTTGTCGCCCCAGGCCCTGCGACGCAAACCCTCTTCAATTAACGGTTTTACAGGATTATCCAACCGTTTCGGATTGGAGGGCAACGGAAAGTTTATTGCAAACGTAATCTTTAACCCTCCGACATTTAGTTACGCAGACGTCTCGATTCGTCCCAACCCCACGCCCTTTTGCTGAGGTGCATCCTTGGAACCCGCGAAAAATATCTGGCTTGATCTCCTTCAGCGATGGCCAAAAGATATGCCGCAGAAGGGGGTCGTCATGACGGTGCTAAACGAGTCAATTCCTTTCGTCGGCTTCGTTTACGACGATGCCGTAATGGTTGTCCAGCGGCAAACCCCAGACGCCATCGGGGCTCGTCAGGCGATCATTCCATTTGGGTCGATCAGCTATATCAAGATCACGGCAATCGTCCTTCCGAAGGCGTATACCGAATTTGGGTTCCAGGGCACCCTCCCCAAAGTGTAATGAAGTCGATCTTTCTCGATTACAACTCGACAACGCCCATCGCCCCCAGTGTCCAGGAAGCCATGCTTCCCTTCATGGCAGAATTCTTTGCTGGGCCGGACGGTTTGTATGCGCAGAGTCGGGCCATCGAAGAATCGCTCGAGGATGCCCGCGGCCAGGTCGCCCATCTTCTGGGGGTAACTTCCGACGAAATCGTCTTCTGCGGGTCAGGCACCGAGAGTTGTAACCTCGCCATTAAAGGGGTCGCGGCAACTTATCTGCAACAAGAGAAACCATGTCACATCGTGGTATCCGCCGTCGAGCACCCCGCAGTGGCTCAGACGGCTCAGTTCTGCCGCACGCTCGGATGTCATGTGAGCGTCGTCGATGTCGATCGCCATGGCGTCGTGAACCCGGACGACCTGGCAAGGCTTCTTCGTCCTGAGACACGTCTGGTATCGATCATGATGGCGAATGACGAAACGGGCGTGATTCAACCAATCAGCCAATTGGCTGAAGTGTGCCAACAGAAAGATATTCTGTTCCACACTGATGCCTGTCAGGCCGCAGGCAAGATTCCGGTGAACCCCAATCAATTGGGTGTCGATCTGCTGAGCTTGTCATCGCACAAGTTCTATGGCCCCAAGGGGGCGGCGGCTCTTTTTGTGGGCGAAGGGGTCACGCTCAATCCGCTGATCCATGGTGCCGGAGGAGAACATAGTCTGCGATCTGGCTGCGAGAATGTCATGGCCTGGGTTGGCATGGGCAAGGCTGCCAACCTGGTGGGTCGAAGTCTGGATTCGTCGGCCGAAAAATTAACATCGCTTTGCAAACAGTTGACACAGAAATTAATGACATCGATACCAGATCGCGTGATCGTTCATGGCGCCGCAGCCCAGCGAATTCCGAATACGCTCTGCATTAACTTTCCTCACATCTCAGCCCAACAACTTCTGCGTCGTGTCCCTGAGATTTGTGCGGCGACTTCCGCCAGTGGATCTGTTGGTGGAACCAATTGTTCGCCGGTGCTTCAGGCGATGGGTGTGCCAGACGAGGACAAAGAAGGCACCATTCGCTTAAGTTTAGGGTGGTATACTTCGGAAGAAGAAGTCGATCGCGCCGCTGAATTATTAATCCATGCGTGGGAATCGCTTCACCACTAAATCGATCGACGCGTTCACATCTCGCCGCGCGCTGACTATTTCTCTGCCTGTCTGCTGGTCGCCTGAAGATTTCCTGCTTTTCTCACCAGAAGAAGTAAAACCTTTCGGCGCTTTAAGACATAGGCAGCTAACTTGCTCCTCAGCGAAAAGGGGACGGAAGCAAGCGGCTTACCATCTTCGTGGGGAAACGAATGTGAGTCTGGCACTTGTCTGTTCGCTATTGCCACTCCATTGAGGGCTTCTTAACGGAAAGGTGATAGCGTTCTGGTAGCGTTCCTGTACGAATCTGTAAATTTCACCTACGTTGTCAAAAGTCATCTCCAAGAAACCTTCATTCCGAGCGAATCGTCTATCAAGTAATACAGGCTCGGCAAATGAGGCCCCTTCGCCTGCCAGTAACGAAATGAGGCTTCCCAATGATTGTGAAATTGAATGGCGTTCAGATCGACACTGAATCGATCTGTTATGCACTGATGTACCGCTGCACCCACTGCGCCGGTATTGTCCAGGGCTCGAAAGATATCCTGGGGCATGTGAACTGTGAGAAATGCGGCTGTCATCTGGAAGAAGATGACGAAGTCGCTTATCGACTCGATGGCGAGGATTAATCTCTCGCCAGATCTCAGACATCTTGTTGGCATATGAATCTGCGGGCAAGCAGATCCGCCAAATGATCGTGGTTCAGGTCTAGCCGCTTTACCAGGTTTGCCATTGGAATCTGTTAAACAGCAACGTACCTCGAACCTCGTTCTTTTTAGGCCTTCTTGCCTTCGCCTTCTTCTCCCTTGTCCATCGACGCGCTGAAACTGAAGTTCTTAAAGCTCAGCCCATCAATTCTTCCTGCCAACAAATCGGCCAGCGGTTTGGTCATCTCGAACTTGGCGAAGAGAATCTTCATCACGGCCGTCATCGGCACCGCCAAGAACATCCCGATCATGCCCCAGATCAGCGACCAGAACATTAACGCCAGAAGCACCGCGATTGGATGGACGTCGAATGATTCGCCCATCATGCGTGGTTCAATCACATTACCGCTGACCACCTGAACCGTGGAGGCCAGAAAGGTTACCGTCACCATCTTCCAGACGGCCAAATCTGGATCGAAAAGGATCAGCGGAATCGGCAACAAGCAGGCAATGATGGGACCGATGTTGGGGATGAAGTTAAACAGGAATGCCAACAACGCGAACACGGCAGCCAGGGGGATTCCAAAGATCCAGAGCACAAAACCGAACGCGAGCGCGGTGAAGAATGAAATCAGCGACTTGGTAATGATGTATTCGCGAATCTTCGAGTCGATCTCTTTCCAGGTTTCCATCGGCAGCGAAGCCTGCGAACTTCCCAGCAGCAGGAAGAACACAAAGATCACCACCATCGTTCCGGTTTGGAAGACATAGCCGAGCGACGCAGCGATTTCATCGAGCTTTGCTTTGATGACGTTGTCGAACAGTTGCGAGAAGTAGTGGTTCTTACCCGTCTGTTGATCCAGCGAACCAGCAACTGGCGTGGCAGCATCGGCAATTTCGGCGGGGGGGTCTTCTGCCTTCGAGTTGAAAGATAAGCCTTCGAACATCTCGTCGGGATTGCGAATCCAGCCCGGTATCCAATCGCTCCAAGCCTGCGCCCCTTGGACATACTTCGGGGCGTCTTCTTTCAGTTCGGCGACGGAAACCCAGACAATACTCCAAAGCACCACGACCAGGCCGAATCCCAAGAGCGACGCGATCAGCACTGCGACCAAACGCGATGCCGACAAACGCGATTCAATGCTGGAAAGAAGCGGCGTCAGACCACTGACGATAAAGATCGCCAGCACAAACGGAATCAACACGGCGCTCAGCCAGTACAGACTCCACAGTGCCAGGCAACCAACCCCAATGGCCAAACAAATGGTCTGGCCACGCATCTCGCGTTCGATTCTGGCAAAGTGGCTCATGAGAACTTTCGCAGTTGGTGAATCACGTCGTTTCGAGATCTTCTTTGTCGATCAATGGATCAAACAATAGAACGGTAATCAGGAACAGAATCCATCCCAGAATCATGATGGTACCCCCAATCGGAACCAACATCACAAGGTGAGTCATCCCGAATGCTGAAATCAGGTAGAGCGTTCCGCTGAATAGCTTCACCCCGACCACCAGCGCAAGACAGGTAATCAGACCTAACACCTGGCCGCGGCTCGAGAACGCCATGACCAGCCCCAGGGCAATCATCGCCAGGCCATGGTACATCTGATATTTCACGCCGGTCTCGTATTGCGAGAGGCGTTTCGCGGCTTCGGCATTGGGTGCCGGATCGGAAAGCTCGTCACCAGCAACTTCGGCGGCCCCGGTTGTATCTTCAATAATCATCTTGCGGACGGCATGTTCGAATGCCCCAGCCACAACGGCGGTCATTCCGAACAATACCCCGACCAATAGCACAAACTTTGCCACGCGTGGGGCCTTTCGATCTGGAGAGAGAAAACGAGCGGCGCGTCATCGACTTCGCCGGACCGCTCCCTTTTAGACGCTTCGTACCAGGAAAGACGATATTGTATTCCAAATTTACCCACAGCGCAAAAAAGTACCGCCGTGAGAGTCCGAAGACTGTTCACGGCGGCAGGAGGTCATAATCGAGTTGTCGAGGAAAGCTTACTCAGGGAAACCGAGTTTCGCTTCTTCTTCCTCTTGGATGATGATTCGTGGTGTGACCATCATCATCAGGCTTTGCGTTTCGCGGCCGATACCAACGTTCTTGAACAGTCGGTTGATGTAAGGCAGCTTGCTGAAGACTGGAATACCGCGTTCGCGACGTTCTTCGCTCAGACGCTTAATACCACCCAGAAGCACCGTACCACCGTCCGGCACACTCACCGTCGTGCTCACGGTCACGAAGGAGAACTGTGGCAGCTGAATCGTCGTACCCGAAGTCGTTTGTTCTTCCGAGTCGCTGGTCGAACCACCGTTCGGATCGTCAGGATCCACCACCGACGAGTCAGAGCTACTGGTCGTGGTACCCTCGAAGGTGAACTCTTCGACGTCGCCGATTCGGCTGAAGAACGGAACCAGCGTCAGGCGGACAAAGCGACGGTCTGGAGAGACAACCGCTTGGACGCTCAGCGAGGTACCTTCGTTCAGAACCACGATGACCGGTTGCTGGGCAGCGGCAAAGTCACCGACCACCGGCACCACACTCGTAACGAATGGGGTTTGGGTCGTGTCAGAGACGAAGGCCGTTTGACCGTTGAACAAGGTCACCTTCGGAGCCTGCATAACATTCGATCGCAAGTCACCCTGGGCGGCCTGCATGAAGAAGTAGGCTTCGATATCGGACAGCATCGCGAACCCGAAGGTCGCACCAGCCGGGGCAATCAGACCACCAACCGATGGAATCGTGTTCTGGAACAATGCCTGGTTGAACTGCAAGTCCAGGTCCGAGGTGAACCCGGTATCGGTGTTCGGGTCGTAACCGACCGTCACACTAGGCGAACCCGACAGGTTGCCATCGGTGTTGTCTTGGATCTCGAAGTTGAAGTCCACACCGACGCGTTCAAAGAAGTTGTCGTTCAAGGTGATGAAGCGAACTTCGATGGTCACCTGCAAGTCCTGCAGACGGCGGAGCTGAGTCAACAGGTCGGCCAGACGATCGTGCACTTCCTGAGTCTGGCTAACCACCAGGCTCAAGTTGGTGCTGAATGGAGCGATCGAACCTGGACCACCCAGTTCTTCCCAAGATTCTGGTTCGACGGTCGTCGTGATCAGTTCGATCAGCTGATCGAAGTCAGGCTGAACACCACCACCGAAGCCGCCAGGACCACCGACACCGCCACCTGGACCGAAGCCCATGTTGCCTTGAGGCTGACCCGAAACCGTCTGACCACTTCCCATGCCTGGGATGAAGCCGTTAGGAACCTGGGCGAGAGCCGAGTTGCTGTTGATGTCTTGGTTCTGAGCGAACAACGAGGTTGGGCTCGTACCACCGAGGGTGCCCATTGGCGAACCGGTCAAGCCTTGGCTTTCGTAGGCAGCCTTAATGGCACCAGGAAGACCCATGTTGTAGCTTGGCACAAAGTTCGGAATCGGCAGCACCAGGTCGGCGACGTTGTAAACCTTCTGGTAAACGTTGCGGCTACGGAACGATTCGCTGGTGATGACCAGGGCCTCGTCACGAATCACATAACTCAACCGCAGTGGCTGGAGGATGTGGTTCAAAGCACTGTCCAGACGAACAGCCTGCTGCATGTTGATGGTGATTTCGGTGTCGTAGGTGATACCTTCTGCTGCCAGGCCGCGTGGATCCAGCATCACGTTGATGCCGACCATGTTGCCCAGAGTTTCCATCACGCTTTGCAGCGACTGGCGGTTGAACTTGACGTCGACCTTGGTCTTCAGAGCCTTGCGAATCTCGACTTCGTCTTCCGAGATCTG
Source organism: Bremerella cremea (assembly GCF_039541315.1). Classification (GTDB taxonomy): domain Bacteria; phylum Planctomycetota; class Planctomycetia; order Pirellulales; family Pirellulaceae; genus Bremerella; species Bremerella cremea. The sequence goes on from NZ_BAABFZ010000005.1 coordinate 1,519,650, forward strand.
CGAGTTCTCAGCCAACCAGCGTCGGCGACGCTCGGTCATGTCTTTCCATTCCTTCGGATCGCCGAAGGCCATTGGATTGTTGTCGTCGAATGGGATCGACGCGAGGTCGACATTCATCAGCGACTGCCAGACGGCCGTTTCTTTATCATCCTGCAGAGCCAGGTTCTGATAGGTGCGGCGAGCGAACTTAGCTTTCCAGATCAGCGTTTGGACGATCGGATTTTCCGGATCCATTTCGCGAGCCTGGCGAGCGATCACTTCCGCTTCCTGCCAACGTTGCTGGTCCATCAGTTCGTTGAACTGTTCGGTCATCTGGGCCAACTTGTTGTTGACTTCCAGATCGAGGTCACGATCACGCTTCACAGCGGCACTGACGGCAGCGTTCTGCTCGTTCAGTTCGATCTGAGCCTTGTTGACATCGATGTAGCTTTCCATCGATTCGATGCTACGATCAACACGAGCCAACAGCTGCTTCTTGGCAACCGCGTCGATCGACGATTCGTCAACCGTTACGCGAACCTTCTTCAGCTTGTCCAGGGCACCCTTCGGATCGAGTTCGCGGATGGCGTCGGCTTGCGACTGTTCGCGAGTGATTTCAGCAGTCAACTGAGTCAGCATCACCTTCTGACGAGCATCGATTTCGCTGAGAGGCGAAGGATTGCTGGTCTGAGCAACACCGTTGGTAACCGGAGTGGTCTGGTACTGGAGGTAGTCCTGCAGACGCTGACGCGAGGTTGGATCAAGTTGACCTTCGTACTTCCAGGCTTCCTCGAACAACTTGCGAGCCTTCAGCTTGTCGCCGGAGCTCAGAGCTTGCTCACCTTCGTGCAGGTAACGCATGCCAGCCTGCCCGGTCGCACCTTGCTGTGCCGAAGCAGGCATGTTGCGAGTGCTGTCCATGGCTGGGTTATAGATACCTTGAGCAACCGGGAAACCGGCACCCATCGGGCCTTCGGTTCCACTGGCCTGACGAACCGGGCTGGAAGCCTTGGCTCGGCTGATTTCCAGCATCATGATGTCAGGACGAACGTCACCTTGATGATAGGTACGGTTACCAATGTTGGCGGCTTGCACCGTGAAGGCTTCGGCAGTGCCGATGTCACCACGATCGAGGGCGGCCTTGGCTTGCACCAGGATTGCCTGTTCCTGCGAGCGGGCGTCGCCATCAGCAGTTTGAGCAGCGGCTGGCGATGCGGCCGGTTGACCTACGTCACCGCTTCGTCGTCGGCTGATTTCCGTCAGCAGTCGATCAGGCGTAACGCGTGCACGCTGGAAATCGAGGTTCATCGACTGAACCTGGCGAGTCATCTGCTCGGCAATGTCATACTTGCCATACAGCATCAAGCCTTCGGCCTGTTGCAGCAGCACTTCACCAAACATGAAAGCCGATTGAGGACCAACCGGCGAGGCGGAGACCTGGTTCAGCTTGCGAATCAGATAGTCGACGTTCTCAGGCGAGTCCTGATGAGCCGGATAGACGAGCCCCAGGGCTTGGACCTGGCGAACCATCTTTTCGGCCAGAGCGACATTACCGCGTGCCAGTTCAAGACGAGCTTGAAGGAGCATTCGGCGAGCCGTTTCAGCGTTGCCTTGCGAAGCCGCGTATGGGTTGGCGGTCATTGCCGGTTCAGGCGATTCGTTCACCTGAGGCAGTCGAGCCATGCCACCCGCGGGAGCTTCGGTCGAAACCATTTCGCCTCCGAGCACCGACGACTGAATTCCGCTCGCGATCAGATCGCGTCGGAAGGCAGCTACCGAGTAATCGGCCGACTGGAAGTTTGGACCAGCCTTGGCGGCTTGTTCGTAATAGTTCAATGCAGCGTTTGTCTGACCACTTGCCAGGGCAGCCTTGCCACGAGCCAGTGCTTCCGCAGCCATCTGCTGAGTCATGTCCGGAGACTGACCGAGCATCTTGCGAGCGGCAACTTCTGGATCGCCCTGGGCAGCCATGAGTTCAGCCAGATCGCGAGCGGCCTTTTCAGGCGAATCGCTGAACTTGCTGAAAGCTGGGTCAGCCGGAACTTGGAATTGTCGAGCCTGCTGAATCAACGCTTCGGCACGTTGGAAGTCTTGGGCCCGCATCGCCTGGCGAGCGGCCCGCAGAACCTCTTCCTGCTTCTGCTGATCGTACAGCGAACCCTGTTGTTGACCGGTCGTCGACATTGACGTGACGAGCTCAATCTCGGTCAACGGATTTGCGACGACCCCTTTCCCAGTGCTGAAGCACAGCACGGCAATGAGACCGGCTGTAAGCACACGCGTGGCCAAATTCAACGCGACTCTCCTTGTCTGAACTTGTGGCAGCCTGCGATCCGCGTTTATTGGGATCGACCGAGAATGATTCATGGTGTTCCTATCCTTCCCCTCACGGCGACACGTTTATGACGAGGGACCGCAAGCCAACGAGCTCAATAAATGCCCGTTTGCCAGCGCCCACGTGCCGCGCGTACTGGTGAATCTGCATCCTTGCATTTCTAGGTGAGGCGGTTAAATACCGGCTTGCCAAAACTGGGTCAAGGTCGCTTTGTCAGCGCGCTCGATTATTTTTGGAAAACTAGTTAAATGCCCTGCTAGCACGTGTTTAAAGCACGAATAACAGCGCAAAATCGCCGGGAAGCAACGGTACATGGAAGCCAGAAACGGCTCAATAGATGTTTTTCGCGAGAAATCTGGCGGCGCAAAAAAAGGGACGCTTCCGAAGAAACGTCCCTTTCGAGAATTCATCTGGTGCGTGGCATTAGCGACGACGGCGTGAGCCACCTTCACCACCACCGTAGTCGTCGTACATTCCAGGAGGTCCACCTTCCGAAGAGTATGGATCGTCCCGTTCACGACGCGTACGTTTCACTTCCGGCTTGCTGAAGTTGAACTTGGTGAACTCTTTCACCTCGTCAATTTCGGTCTTGATATGGATGTTACCTGCATCATCCAGAATCAAGATTTCGCCTGGCGTCTTCAACTTGTCGTTGTTCTCGTCGGTGTACTTACCAGCGGTGTCGTCACCACCACGCATATCCAAAACCGTGTAGCCGGTCTTGAGCGTGTATTCCTGGTCTTTCGTATCGGCATCCAAGGCCCACGGACGCTTGAACTGGTAAGTCGAAGGATCAAGGACCCACATGTCACCCTTGTATTCGACCGTGGTACCACGTTTGACATCCTTCAGTTCTTTGGTGACCAAAGCCTTCACGACATCACGTGGATCCCAACGCATCGCCAGGACGGTTGCCGTTGGTTCCGCGGTACGCATCACTTCGCGGCGTGAACCCTGACGATAGATCGTACGCCCCGCATCGACCGGACCGGCCAACACATCGGCACTCGAAGGAATACGAACCGCCGGGCTAGGCTCGCTGAATTCGGTCGTTCGCCAGAACTCGTGCACTGGAGCAGTCGAGTTGGCCTGACCGTTTGGACGCGACATGCCGTTGCCTTGCTGCTGCATGGCCTTCATGATCTTCTGACGTTCTGGTTCGATACGAGCCAACACCGAAGATTCCAGAGCTCGCACTGGCGGTGCTTCCTGGTAGTTCTGTGGATTGTTTGGATCTTCCAGGAACAACTGCACGCGATACTGATACGACTTCTGCGGCGAGACACTGGTGTCGTAGAAGCGGAACATTTTGTTCTCGGCATCGAATGGCGAGGTTGCGAAGCTACCGCCGCCACCTGGACCGCCTTCCATACCACCACGCATCATGCCACCTGGACCACCACCGGCAGTTCCGGTTGGACGACGAATGAAGCCAGGGCGTGCGATCATCGAGTCGTAACCATTACGGCCACCACCCATGCCTGGCATTCCGCCGATTCCTGGCATGCCACCCATGCCCGGCATCCGACCGCCACCAGGACCACCGTAGCCACCTTCCATCCCGCCGGCACCCATGCCGAAGCCTGGATCGACGCCGGGGAAGTCTTCAATTCCGCCCATCGGCATTTCGTCGAAGTTACCCATGCCGTTCCCTTCGTTCATCGCCATTTGATCCATTGGCTCAAACTCAGGCACTTCCGAATGACGGCCCCAGCGGTCCGGATCGAACAGCAGGATCGGTGGCATTGGGAAGCTCAGGACAGGATCGAGAAATTCTGGAGGTGCGATTTCGTCAGGAACAAATGCCCAACGGTAACGCGAGATCCAGCGTTCTTGTTTGATGTTGAATGGCTTTTCCCATTCGCCCCACGAACCGTCAGGGTTCTGGGTACGACGTTCGACCGCGAAGTGAACGTACTTGGGATAGTCACGCGATTCGATGTAGTTCGCACGATCTTTGAAGGCGGCGTTGTACAAGTCCAACTGACGCTTCAGCGGAGCCAAACCCGTGATCGCAACGAAGTACTTACCTTCGATATCGCCACCGGTTCCGCCCTTTTGGGAACCAAGCATCGCCATCTGTTCTGGCGTCAACGTTGGAGGAGAATTGGCATCAGAGCCACCCATTCCTTCGCCCGACATGCCAGAATACGCGTCGTACCCAAGACCTGGCATCGATGGACCGCCACCTTCACCCCGCATGAAACCACCGCCATTGGCAGCCTGATTCGAGCTGAGGTAAGCGAACGGTGCGAAACCTGCGACCACTTCCAGCTTCTCGAGCGGAATGATCTTCGGATCGGCTCGCTTTTCGATGCTTTCCTTGTGGCGAACACGCAGACTCGAAGGCGTTTCGTAGGGAGCCAACGGAATCGGCTTGCTGGCTCGCACGGCCGCCGTCCGATATTCCGGCGGCACCCAGCGTTCCCCTTCGACTTCGTCCCAGGTCAGCTTTTCGATGTTGTTACGTGCCTTATCGGCCGCTTGAACGAGATCGTCTGGCTTCGTGGTGATCGATTTCTGTTGCGTTCCGAAATAAACGAACGCAGCCACCAGCAGAATAGCCAATCCGAAGACGAGCTTTTCGATATGCAGAATCAGCTTGGTTTTTAGCCCGCCGCTCTGTAGATCAAGCTTCTTCATGACGGTGTAATCCTTATTCTGTTCCGAACCATCCGATTGTGAGAGAAGAAAAGGTCGAGAGGATCGACGAGGACGGCCTAACGGCTAGTCGTCGCGACGCCAGCGGTTTCTGTCGATTCCCCTTCGGTCGTCGATCCTTCAGGACGCGAACCTTCAGGCCACAACAGGTCTTTGTTGACCGGGTTGTAGATGTAAATGATGCCGTAGATCTCGACCATTCCGTCGAAGATCTTTTCGCTCTGCTCGGCACTGTCGCCATTCTGGCCACGGCCACCACCAGGCATGCCGAAATCTTCACCGCCCATGCCGGCCATACCACCACCAAAGTTCATCCCTGGTGCACCACCGCCACCCATGCCACCAGCGGCACCGTTGGACGTTGGATTGATACGGACCTGGCGAACTTCGACCATCAAGTCGGCGTTGCCACATTCGACGAGCAGCTTATCGATTTCGCGCTGGTCCATGAACAGACGCAAACGAACCGGCAGACGCTTGGCGACCGACAAGTAATAGTTCTCGGTCGTTGGAGCGGTGGTCGCTTGACGCAGGTCTTCCACCAGCAGCTTCTTGTAATCTTTGTCAACATAGCGATAGTCGCCTGGGTTCGGCTCGACGCCGTCGGCACCCATCATGCCGTCACCGCCCATTTCGCTATCCATTCCCATGCCGTCCATACCCATCCCGCCCATGCCGGGATCGCCTTCCATCATCATCGCGTCCATGCCGCCCATACCGTCCCCATCAGCCGAAGGAGTGGCGGAACGTGGAATCACGACACGCGAACGGATCGGCATCACTTCGCGGCCGAATTCGATCGAGTCGATCCCCTTGATGGTTGCTTGATGTGGGCTGCTGATTTCGCCATTGGTCTTGGCGATGATCTTCATTAGGTTCTGCAGCACCCACAGGTTTTCCTGGGCGTACAGCACTTCGTGGGTTGTTGGCAAGTTGCGATTGCCTCCACCCATCTGACCGCCCCCCATCCCTGGTGCGCCACCGAAGCCCATACCCCCGCCGCCGCCAGCACCACCTCCCCAGTCAAAGCTCTTCGACTGGATGTTGGACTGATTGGTTGGATTCCACTGAACCAGGGGCTGCTTAGCCAATGGAATACCGCCGGCACCGCCGCCGCCTTCCATTCCAGGCATGCCACCCATGCCGCCCATACCTCCCATGCCGCCCATCGCAGGCATGCCACCTTCAAAACCCATGCCGCCGCGTCCACCACCACCGTTAGCGGTTGGTGCCCAGGTGGCTTGGATGATGTCGGCGACTTTCGGCAATTCTTCTTTGATATAGTCGCGGTAAAGTTCGCGGAGACGAACGGGAAGCTCCTTGTCTTCTTCGGTCAGGGCTTCGATCGGACGCCCCAGCAGGATTCCGTTGACCGCGTCGGCAAAATTCTTACCACCGACGTTCAATTCGGAAGGCCAGGTCAGCACCGACTGCTGCTCTTCCCACTTCTTACCCCAGGCCTGATCGATGTTCTCGCGATACTTCGTCAGCCAGGTTTTCATTCCTTCTTCGTACTGCTGATTGGGATGGTTAGAGGTCATCGCAATCTGACTGGCAGACTTCAACCGTGTTTCAATTTCCTGCTTCTGATCGGCAAACTGCTTGTCGATGCTGGACGTCGACATGTACCAACCGGCAATCGCCAGGAAGCAAACGATGGTCAAGCAAACCCAGAAGTAATATTTCTTGAGAGCAGCAATTACGGGACGAATTTTATCCATGTGATTAGTTCTCCATCATTTCCGCATTTGCTGCGTTTGCTTCTGCTTCTGCCAATTCCGCCGCACGACGAGCTTCCTCTCGCTTCGAGAGAGGCGATTCTCGCCAGCAGAACTGAACCGTGAAACGATAGACCTTGACGCGAAGCATTGGTGGCTCGATTGGCTGATTCGGATCGCTTCCGAAGTTACCTGGCTGCATGCCGCCGTAATCTTCGGACATACCACCACCCATACCCAATGCCGGCGGCTCGTACTTCGGATTCGGAATGTCCTCGAACGTCGGAACTTCGTCGACGGCGATGATCGGATGCGAGATTCCCATCTCTTTCATCGAGACGATTTCAGGTTCGCTGTTCTCGTTGATCAGTTCGACTTCACCACGATCGAGTTGGTCGATGATCGTGTTACGCACATACTGGGCACCCATGTTTTCACGGGCCGCAGGGCTATTGTGATAATGCTTACCGGTGAGTTGCACGATCCAACCACTTTCTTCGGCGGTCGGTCCAGCCAGCTCGTCTTCCGGTTCCGCTTCCACTTCACCGATGTCGAGGTTGGCTTCTTCTTCGGCTGCCGTTCCGGCAACGGCCTCGGCACCTGCCGCTGGCATGCCTTCGCCTGGCGTGGCTGCTGGTGCGGTGGCGTCGGCAGCAGCTTCTTCCGCCGCGGCTTCGTCGATTTGAGGAGAAGCTTCTTCCCCTTCTTCAAGACGACGCAGGATCGCTTTTCGATTTTCGAGCGTCACCGCATATTTCTTCTGGACCGCCTCGGTGTACCACAGCGAGAGATCGGGGAAGTATTGCGACTCGATCGATTCGATCTGCAAGTCAGGGCGTTGATCGATTGGCTTTTCCGAAACGCGACCAGGAGCAACGTCCGGGTCTTTCGGCAAGGCGGTCGTGATCGCCTTCATCAGTTCTGGCCAGAGCCGACGGTTTTCCTCGTTGCCGACCACATAGCGGCCGATCATCTCGAGGTTTTCTTTGTCGGTCATCATCTGGGTGTCGGTCGACTTGAGCGTGTTGCTCGTCTGCTCGACCGATTTCACCTTCGAGGTGGCCTGGGTGAATTCTGGAATGTGAGCCGAGTTGTAAGCTTGCCAGTGAAACCCGAAGTTCAATGCACAAGCGAACAGAAGACAGGCGACCGCGGCCACCGCCCAAGGCTTCTTCTGGCGAACGATACGATCGACCAGAATCTCTTGCGGCAGCAGATTGGTTCGCAGAGCCGACTTCTTCAACCCTTGCAGGCACAAGCCGTAGCAAGTCGCGAAGGAAAGCATGTTTTCGCGGAACGATGGAGCTGAAGTGACTTCGGTGCCGGTCAGCTTTTGATAGCCATCCAGCTCGACGACGTCGTAACCCAGGTTCTTTCCGAGGTAAGCCACCAGACCTGGCAGCTTCATACCGTTACCGATCGGAATGATTCGCGAGATCTTGGCCTTACGGTCCAAAGTCTGGAAGAATCCGATCGAACGTTGAATTTCAGTGACCAGGTCGTTGAACACCGGACGCATTGCCTGGAACACAAGCTTGGCGTTCTCGGCTTCGGACGCATGTCGCTTGAGGTGCTCGGCCTTGGCAAAGGTCAGCTTCAGTTCTTTGGTCAATTGCTTGGTGAAGTGATTACCACCGATCGGCAAGCTACGCTGCCAGACGCGGAAACCATTGGTGATCACCAGGTCGGTTGTTTCGGTACCCATCGAGACGATCACGTACGAATTCGGCTGATTCGTTGGATCGTACTCTTCTTTCAGTGGGTTGATCGTCAACTGATCGTTGGCGACGAAGTTGTACAAGCTGATCGGGGTTAGCTGCACGAAGTCGACGTCGATACCGGTGTCGAGATACGGCTGCAGCGAACGGAAGATCTGATCGCGTTTCATCGCGAAGATCCCGATTTCCGTTTCCAGCGAGATGCCTTCTTCTTCGTGGGCACCAGGCATTGGCTGGTAGTCCCAGATCACGTCTTCCAACGGAAACGGAATCTGCTGCTTCGCTTCGTACTTCACGATGTCCGCGATACGCTTCGCTTCGACCGGCGGTGCCTTGAAGAAACGAGCCAGACCTGCTTGACCAGGAACCGAGATCGAAACGGTGTCGTTGCGGATGTCGTTACGCGAAAGGAATTCACGCAGCGCATCTTTGACGAGACCTTCCGAACCGGCGCCCGCCTGATTCAAAGGACTTGGGTATTCGATGAAGTCGAACGCCTCGGCGACCATCCAGAATCCGTCTTCGTGCATGCGGCATTTAAGAGCCTTCAGCGCACTTTGACCGATATCGATGCCCCATACGGCTTTACCAACAGCCATCTCTGTTCCTCACAGCAATCGTTGCGTCGCGCTTCGTGCGGATAAGAAAGAAAATCGCTAGAGAATCTCCAGCAATTCCATCCACCGAATAACGCACGCTCCGCAGATCGCAGGTAATAAGACAAGCAAACTAAAGGAGAAGGGTGTTTTGGCGCGTTGGCGAAATCAGTTTCACCAAACACGGCAACGATTTCATTCTAGTGTGAACTTCTCCAGAATGTCAACGAAATTGCAATTTACCTCGTTTTATGTAAACCACTGACTGGCAACAAGATAAGTCCAAATTCGGATCCCCGATTCCGGGGGCGACCCATGGGATAAATGACCAAAGAGATCCCCTTCCCGGCTCCCCTTGGCCCGCCCGAGCCACCATAATACAGACAACTCTGGCCCCCAGACGCTTCTCTAGTATACCTTATAACTTATTATTTGGTAATCACTTGCGTCCAATCTCCAAACCTCCCAGGCCGACGGATGATGCTACAGGAAATCGCGATTCTTCTTCCTTGTCACAGCTTCGAGGATTTTCCCACCTACCACACCGGGGATGATGCTCAAAGCCTGTTGGCCAATTGGACCGCCATGTGGCACCCCGCTTTCCTGGCGGCTGCCGGAAAAAATCCTCAGTGGCATCGAGTGGACTCCCCCCCAGAGAGCCTAGAGGGACTAGCCCTGCTGATTCCTTCGATCTGCAAAGCCGACCTTCCAGCTGGCTTTAGTCAGCGGGCCAAGGAATCGGGAGCCGTGTTGGTCAAAGGCCTGACCGACCGCCAAGAGATCGTCACCAAGCTGCTAGCATCCCTCCCCGAGATAAACGAAGTCGCCGCCCGCCTGGCACCTGATTTCTATGCCCTGGGTTACTGTTATCTTCAGGTCGAACTACTGACCCGACAGATGCGCTATTCGAGCAGCCTCGATGAAATCTACTTCGAGAACAAAACAGTTGATGCCGCCAAGGCTGCCGCCGAAGGGAATGAAGAGGAAGCGAAGAACTGCCTTCAGGCCTGTTTCGATGTCCTGATGGAGGAACGCAATCAGTATTACTCGGTTGATGCCAGCCTGCTCGACTTTGTTTTGGTTGCCGAGTCGACGCTGAATGACTCGCTGCTAGCAGAGATCGAAGGGGGACTGCCGATCAATCTTTGGATCTCCGGTGCCCTCGCCGAGAAGGTCGCTGCCGAACATCCCCAACTCAAAGAAGTGATCTCGCAGAAACTTGCCGACAAGCAAATCGGTATCGTCGGTGGCGAGTGGATCGAGGGTCCACTAAACCTACTCGATCCCGAAACCGTTCTCGAAAACCTGTTACATGGCCAGAAGGCGTACGAAAGAGCCCTCGGCTACACGCCCAAGGTTTTCGGTCGCCGCCGCTTCGGAATGACTGCCTTCATCCCTCAGGTGCTTCGCGGCCTGGGTTACGTGGGGGCGATCCATGCCACGCTCGACGAAGGCAAGCTTCCCGTCAGCAACCAAGGCAAGGCTCGCTGGGAAGGTGTCGACGGTTCGACGATCGATACGCTGGCCAAGTTCCCGCTCGATGCGACCAAGCCGGAAACCTTCCTGTCGCTTTTCTCTAAATTGGGCGAAGCGATGGATGGCGAACATGTCGCGACGCTGGCATTCGCTCACTGGCCGAAGATCACCTCTCCTTGGTACGAAGACCTGAAGACGATCGCCCGGTATGGCAATAGCCTGGGCGAGTTCACCACGGTTGAACATTACTTTGAAGAAACCGATACGGCGACCTATCACGGCAACTTCAAACCAGAAGACTATCGCACGCCGTGGCTGAAGCAATCGATCGTTCGTCGCCAGCCCGGTCCAGTCTCGCAGCATTTGGCCCGCGAACAATTCAACGCGCGGCTCGATGTTGCCACCAAGCTGGAAGCATTGGCCCACTTGGTCGCAGGTACATCTGTCGCCAAGGAGGAAACGGGACCGATCCGTTCGATTCACGATCCGGCCAATCCTTCCCAGCATGAAGGTCCGCTCGACGAGTCGGCTGTCCAAGCGGCCTGTCAGGCAATGGCCTCCGCCCTGCCCCGTTCCGATCAGTCGAAGCATCAGGCCTACCTCAGCTTCAACACGTTGAACTCGCTCCGCACGCGTGGGGCATTCCTGCCTGACTTGCGAGAGTTGCCCGTCAACGAATCGCCGGTCATTTCATCTGGACACGATAGCAAGCAGAAGTTTGCTTCGATCGAAGTACCAGGCTGCGGCTTTGGCTGGATCGCGGGCGACCCGCGCGGGGGAGCCGACCGGAAGCAGAAGAGCATGCTCGATGGGCACGTCCTGCGGAATGAATTTATGGAAGTCCATATTCATCCCGAAACCGGCGGCATCAAATCGATCTACGACTACAAGACCCGCGGCAATCGCTTGTCGCAGCAGCTATCACTGCGCATGCCTGGCAAGAAGCAAGGAGCCGGCGAACGTTACCTGGGACCAGATGCTTCGGCAGTCTATAGCCGGATGATCGTCACCCAGATCGACCCAGGCACCAGTTCCCCCGCCATGGGCGAGATCCATACCCAGGGCCGTATCGTCAGTGCCGAAGACGAAGTGATGGCGACCTATAAGCAGACGTATCGTCTCTGGCGTTCGTCGCGGGTACTCGAGATCGACATCGAACTCGACCTGAAAGTTGATCCTAAATCCCTTCCTTGGGATTCGCATTATTGCTGTCGCCTTGCTTGGGGGGATGAAGCCGCGTTGACCTATCACGACGTGCAGTGGGTTCGTACCCGCTGCAGTGGGCGACGGATCGAAGCCTCGAACTACGTCGAGATCGAAGCGGCCCACGGCAAGACCACTTTATTGACTGGCGGGATTCCGTTCCATCTGCGCAACCATGGCCATATGCTCGATTCGATTTTGATTCCGCATGGCGAGACACAACGAAAGTTTCGCCTCGGGATTGGTCTCGACCTTCCCTATTCTCTGCCAGCCGCACGGGACTTTGTTTATCAAGCCCCGCCGATGCTCGAGTCGGCGGCGATGCCAGCAGCCGGCAAGTCGTCGTGGCTACTTCACCTGGAAGCGAAGAACGTCTTGCTGACCAGCTTGAATCCGCTGACCGACGATGCCGGTTCGCCGATTGGCTTTCAGACCAAGATGCTGGAAACGGAGGGCCGCCCCGCCAAAGGTGCCATCCGCTGCTTCCGCAAAGTGAAGGAAGCCCACCTGTGCGATTTCCATGGCAATCGTATTACGCGCTGCGAAGTCGACGGCGACCGGATCCTGTTCCAGTTGGCTCCGGGTCAGTGGTACCCCTTGGACGTGGTCTGGGCTTAACACCGCCGCCTGCATGGCGGTCGTGCTATCACATTGGTTCTGGAACCATCATCTTAAAACCAAAACTGCGGCATATTGCTGTGCTGTCAGGCATTGGCACACTGCTTGCATTCATACGAGGTGAACTACCTTGAAATCACCTCAACCATGGAGGCAGTTATGTCTTTGGATAACCTCGCTGACGCGTTCTATGATGAACTTCGTGATATTTACCACGCCGAAAAGCAGCTGTTGAAAGCCTTGCCCAAGATGGCAAAGAAGGCGAGCAAAGAGACACTGGCTGAAGCGTTCCGAGAGCACCTGAAGGAAACGGAAGAGCAGGTCAAACGGGTCGAGAAAGCCTTCGAGGATACCGGTAAGGCTGCTCGAGCCAAGAAGTGTGAAGCTATGGCCGGCCTAATCCAGGAAGCGTCGGAAACCATGAAAGAAGACGCAGATCCCGAAGTCATGGATGCCTTCCTGATTGGCTTGGCCCAAAAGGTTGAGCACTACGAAATTGCCACCTATGGCACTTTGTGCACTTGGGCGAAACTGCTCGGGTACAAGAATGCCCACAGCCTACTAGGCGACAACCTGAGCGAAGAAGGAGCGGCCGACAAGAAGCTGACTAAACTCGCCAAGCGGATCAATGTGACCGCGATGGCAGACGCCAGCTAGTCGAACGTTTCGATTCGATTCAGTTCACTATATAGAAGAAGCCCTCCAGACAGCATGCGTCTGGAGGGCTTCTTCATGCGCGGGTCGATCGGTCTACAGCTTCTCGAGCATCACAACGAACAACGCACCGGCGGCGTCTTGAATGCGACTTGCGTCTCGCGGACCATATTTTTGACTGACGGCATCGAGTGCTGGCACTAGTTCAGTCAGCATTCGAGCCACTGGCCGGGGGACTTCTTCGCTAGCAGGGAAGTGATCGCAGAAGACTTCGACGTGACTGACCAGGTCGGTCAGATCGTCGGGCGAGAAGGGTGCACCTTGCTCTAAAATCGCGAGAAGCTCGCTGGCGTGCTGCATCAACTGCTCGGCCGTTTCCATCGTATTCTCCCGAATGAATCGCTCTTTACCCCGCTTCGATCCGCAGTCAAATGCGGCGAAAGCCAGGGCTCGTAATCTTCACCCTACCTCGCAAAGCTCTCTTCAGCGAGGGGCCCATTCTGCCAGCACTGCTACCTCCAAGAAGTAAAACTTTGACGGTTATGGAATTTCCTCAAAGTTTGACGGTTAGGCCGACGATAACACTAGTGCTGAGTTTTCTCATCCTGGTGCGTTCGCGTGCCGGAGAGAGAAGTTCAACTCAGCCTCGGGGGGGCCGAGAGACAATTGAATCGACCAATGCCAGCCGAAGATTTCGGCGGGGCTGGTCCACCACTATCAGCGATCTACTTCCTCCGAAGTGTCGTGCACAAGGACGTGCACGCTGCGTATCAGGACTCGGTATCCCATGAAAACCCAGTTCCATCAAGCCTGGATGCTTGTGCTCGTTGGCACCGTGATTTTGACCGGCTGCCAACCGACTCAGCCGTTCTATTTCAAAGAGTCCGGCGATCTGAGTCTTTACCTCGATAAGGCGACCGACATCGAATATGCCGATGTCGAGTACAACCGCCTGACCGAGGTAGAGAATGCCGAGGCTCCCTACACGATCTCCGATCCGTTCGAGATGGACGAATCGAAGATCTGGAACCTGACGCTTGAGGAAGCCGTGGCCGACTCGCTGAAGAACAGCAAGGCCATTCGTACCGCTGGCGGTAACGCGGTCTTCCGTGTCATTCCAGGCACAACGCTGACCTCGGCTGCGATTCCGACCAACCTGGTCACCCGAAACGACGCCATGCCGACGATCTACGATCCGGCCATCGTCGAATCGGATCCGACCTTCGGTGTGGAAGGTGCCTTGAGCGAATTCGATGCTCAGCTCAACGCCACGTTCAACTGGGACCGTGTCGACCGCCCACAGAACTACCAGACCGGCAGCCCGTTCTTCATCTCAGAGTTCGGCCAGAACCTGGCAACCGGCACCGTCGAGCTGACTAAGAAGTCGGCCACCGGTACCCAGTGGTTCATGCGACAAAACACCACCTATGACTACAACAACCGCGGTAGCTTGATCTATCCAAGTTCGTGGTTGGCAAACATTGAAATGGAAGCTCGCCATCCATTGCTTCGCGGAAGCGGGGTTCAGGTCAACCGCGTCAACGTGATGCTCGCTCGTATCCGTGAAGACGTCAGCCTGGCCGACTTCGAGACCAACATCCGGAACCTGGTTTCGGACGTGGAAGAAGCTTACTGGCAGCTTTACTTCGCTTATCACAACCTGGAAGCCGCCAAGACTGGCCGCGACAGTGCCCTGGTGACCTGGCGTCGCGTACACGCCCTGATGGCCAACGGTGCTGAAGGTGGTGAAGCCGAAAAAGAAGCCCAGGCTCGTCAACAGTACTTTGAATTCCGTAGCCGCACCGAAGCCGCCCTGCGTGACTTGTACAAAGCGGAAGGTAGCCTTCGCTACTTCATGGGTCTGGCCGCCACCGATGGTCGCCTGATTCGTCCCGCTTCGGAACCAACCGACGCCTGGGTTGCCTTCGACTGGTTCGATATCCACCAGGAAGCATTGAATCGCAGCCCAGAACTGCGTCGTCAACAGTGGCGATTGAAGCAGCGTGAGCTGGAACTGATCACGGCTCGCAACCAGTTGCTGCCACAGTTGGATGCCGTCGCCTTGTACCGCTTCCTTGGCTTGGGTGACGATCTGATCACCGGTAACCGAAACGGCAAGAACTTCAACGAACCGGGGAGTTACGCCTGGGAAGTGCTGACCGAAGGCAACTACCAGGAATACACGCTCGGCTTGCAGTTCTCGATGCCGATTGGCTTCCGCTCGGAACTGGCTGGCGTCCGCAACGTGCAGTTGCAGATCGCTCGCGAAAAGGCTGTGATCGAAGACATGGAACTGGAAGTCAGCCACCTGCTGACCGACACGATCCGCGACCTCGACTCGAACTACAGCCTGGTTCAAACCAACCTCAACCGCTTGATCGCCGCCGACAAAGAAGTCGACTCGGTTCAGGCCGCCTACGACGCCGGTACCGTGACGCTGGACTTGCTGCTCGACGCACAACGCCGCCGCAGCGACGCTCAGATCGTCTACTTCCAGGCCCTGGTCGAATACAACATCGCCATCAAGGACGTCCACATGCGGAAGGGCAGCTTGCTCGACTACAACGGCGTCTACCTGGCAGAAGGCCCATGGCCAGAAAAGGCATACTTCGACGCCCAAGGCCATGCTCGCCGCCGCTCGGCCAGCACCTACCTCGACTATGGCTACACTCGCCCAGGTGTGATCAGCCGCGGAGCTGTCCCACAAGGACCGATCAGCCACGGTACGATGGAAGAAGGCACGATCATCTACGAAGATGAAGCCACCGGCTCGGGCGAAGTGATCGGTACGCCAACCCCAGCCAAGGTTCCAACCTCGCTCAATACGGTTTCGCTCGAACCGCCGGCCGCCCCCCAGGTGGCCAGCCGTTCGGCCCAATCGAAAAGTGAGCTCGATTGGAATAAACTGGGACTGAACGAATTGGTTTCCGAAGTTCGTCAAACGAAAAGCTCGCCGCAGCCGACACCAGCCACCGCGCCGTCGTCCCGCCGCGTCGTGAAGTCGGTCTCGCATGAATCTGGCCAAAATCCAACGCCTGCTAAAACTGCTTCAGCTACTTCAGGGTGGCAGGCCGCAAAACGTTAATTCGATGGCCGAGGCGTGCGGCGTAAGTCGTCGCACGATCTTTCGAGACCTGGAAACACTGCGAGCGGCCGGCGTGCCGCTCGCTTTCGATTCTGATGGGCAGCGGTTTCACATCCCAGAAACCTACTTTCTCGCCCCCACCAACCTCAGTTCGGAAGAAGCCCTCTCGGTGATGGTGCTTTGCCACGAACTGGGAGACGGCACCGGACTTCCTTACTACTCGTCCGCCCGCCGTGCCGCCACCAAGCTGGAAAACAGCCTGCCCGAGCACATGAAGCAGCAGCTTCGCGAAATTTCAAGCTCGGTCGAAATCAAGCTGAATCCGGTCAACCAACCGGAAGAGGCCCACTCGGCCTATCAGAAACTGGTCGACGCCTCGGGGCACCGGCATAACGTTCGGATCAATTACCGCAGCATCTTCGACGGCGACGTGATCCAGACGAAGCTTTCCCCTTACAAGCTGTTGTTCAGTCGCCATAGCTGGTACGTAATCGGCCGCAGCTCGATTCACCGCGCTGTCCGCACCTTCAAGGTGAACCGAATCGAGAAGATCGAAGTCCTGGACGATACCTTCGAGATCCCCCAGAACTTTCAGGTCGACCGCTTCCTGCGGAATGCCTGGCATATGATCCCTGAGCCTGGCCCCGACCAGCACATCATCATTCGCTTCGATCCGCTGGTCGCCCAGAACGTGGCCGAAGTGCAGTGGCATAAGACGCAAGAGATCCACTGGAACGAAGATGGCAGTATCGACTTCGAAGTAAACGTCAGCGGGATCCGCGAGATCAGCTGGTGGATCCTGGGGTACGGCAGCCGGGCCAAAGTGCTGCAGCCAGAATCGTTACAGAAGCTGATCGCGGATCATGCCCGGAAGATTCTCGACAACTACGAGGGAAGTCCGTAGATCGCTGCCTATACAGCGAGAAATTCGATTTTGCCCGTTCTAACGCTGACCACACGGCACGAAGCAGCCAACCGCTCCGGGTGGCATATTGCCCCCATGCTTTGCCGATGAACGCTGCTCCTTTACAATCCGGGGCATGACCAACACGCAATCAGCTCGCCCCTTGTTCATCTCTTTCGATGGCATCGACGGCGCCGGAAAGTCGACCCAGCGCGACTTGCTGACCCAGTGGCTCACCGACATGGGGCACGAGGTCGTCCTATGCCGTGACCCGGGCACCACCGAGGCTGGCGAGCGAATTCGCGACTTGCTTTTGCATCGCAAAGAGCTGGAGCTTCATCCACGCACCGAGATGCTGCTGTACATGGCAGCCCGAGCTCAGTTGGTCGACGACGTCATTCGCCCAGCAATCGCTTCAGGCAAGACGGTCCTCTGCGATCGATTTCTGCTGGCAAATATCGCCTACCAGGGACATGCCTCCGGTATCGATCTGGAAGATGTCCGCAGCGTCGGTAAGTTTACCGTCGACCACGTGATGCCCGACCTGACGATCCTGCTCGACCTTCCGGAAGATGTCGCTTTCCCTCGGCTGGGTAAGAACCTGGACCGAATGGAAGCCAAAGGGGTCGCCTTCATGCACCGGGTTCGGGAAGGCTTCCTGAAAGAGGCGGAAGTCTATCCGCATGTCGCTGTGATCGATGCAACGCAAGACATTGAAACCATCCAATCGGCGATTCGCGGAGCTGTTTCCAAGCGGCTCGAGGAGTTGGCGAAATGAACTGGGACGACGTGCTCGGGCACGATCGCATCCGGGAAATGTTCGCGACGGCCCTTCAGAAGAATCGCCTGGCAAGCACCTTTCTGTTTGTCGGCCCTGCTTCGATTGGTAAACGCAAGTTCGCCCAGATGCTGGCGAAAACGCTCCTTTGCCAAAACGTGCCGGCATATCACATGCGTCCGTGCGGCAATTGCGAGGACTGCAAACAGGTCGATGCCAATACGCATCCCGACCTGCTGACCGTCAGCCGGCCCAAGGATAAGACCCGAATTCCGGTGGAACTGCTGATTGGCGACGGCCAACATCGCATGGAATCGGGACTGTGCCACGACATCGCCATGCGTCCCTTCCGAGGGCAACGCAAAGTGGCGATTCTGGACGACGCGGACGACTTGAATGTCGAAGGTGCCAACTGCCTGCTGAAAACACTGGAAGAACCGCCGGCGGATAGCGTCATCATCTTGATCAGCCAAAGCGAACAGCGGCAGCTGCCGACGATTCGCTCGCGCTGCCAGATCTTGCGGTTTGCTCCGCTTCCGCTCGATATCGTCTCGAAATTGCTGCTCGACCTGCAGTGGGTCTCGACGCCGGAAGAAGCCGAGAAATTGGCAGGGCAAAGCAAAGGGAGCCTGGCTCGGGCCGACCAGCTTCGCGATGAAGCCCTGCAAGGAATTGCCGAAGTACTGTTGAGCACGCTGGCGAAGCGTGACTTTCATGCCGTTCAGTTGGCCAAAGATGTGTCGGACTATTTGACCAAGATGGGAGACGACGCCCCAAAGAAACGGGAAGCGTTGTCGCACCTCATGGAGCTGGCCGCCGACTTCTATCGCAATCAACTGCTCTATCTCACGAAGGCAGGCACCGAGGAAGCCTCGACCAACCCCGAGATTCGCTCGGCAATTTTGGCGATTCCCGCCGGTCTGGACGGTGCCGCTGCGTGCCTCGACCGGTGCGCGGAAGCGGAAATCCAACTCGACTCGAACGCCAACATTGCCACGCTGGTCGAATCGTGGCTCGACGATCTGGCGACGGCGGCCCGCTCGGGATTCGTCGAAACGCTGTAACGGCCAATGCTGTAACTGTCTTTGTACCTTGCGTTTCCTTGCTCTGCCTGAGATCTCTTTGGCTCGTAACGCGCACAAAGAAAGAGCCTCCATCCGAAGATGCAGGCTCTTTCCAATCGTTCTGTTTTGGTGTCTCGGCGATTAACGCTTCGAGAACTGAGTACCACGACGGGCACCGTGCAGACCGTACTTCTTACGTTCCTTCATACGGCTGTCACGCGTCAGGTGACCGTTGTCCTTCAGCTGGTGACCCACTTCTGGGTCGAAGCTGATCAGAGCACGGCCGAGGCCCATGCGGCAAGCACCCGACTGACCGGTCGGACCGCCACCAGAGACCAGGATGCGGATGTCGACTTTGCCGTCGTAACCACTGTCACGCAGTGGCCCCATGACGGCGTTCTGGTCTTGCTCGTGCGGGAAGTATTCGTTTAGCTCACGATCATTGATCGAGATCTTGCCGCTGCCAGTCTTGAGACGGACACGAGCGACGCTCGACTTGCGACGACCGGTACCCAAGTGTTCACCCGTCTTTGGGTCAGTCTTCGTGACGTAAGCGATCGGAGCTGGAGTGGCTTCAACCGTATCGGTCGTGGTCGATTCCACGACGGTGTCTTCGGTTTGAGGATCCGCAGTCGACATAACTAGCTAACTCTTGACCAGATTTGTTTCGGGGGAAATCGGAAAACTTGCCGCGGCGTCCGCACCTGCGACAACGGGAACTAACCGCGCTTCTTCTGGCGGACCTGACCGAGGCCTTCCAGCTTTTCCGGTTTTTGGGCCTGATGCGTGTGTTCCGGGCCAACAAAGATCTTCAGCTTGTTCAGCATCTGGGTGGCCAGCTTGTTCTTTGGAAGCATACGACGAACCGCTTCACGCAGAATCTGATCTGGATGTGCTTCCAGACGTTCCGAAGCCGATTCGCTGCGTTGACGGGTGTAACCGGTGTACCAGGTATACCGCTTCTTTTCCCACTTGCTGCCGCTGAACTTCACCTTTTCAGCGTTGACGACAACAACGAAGTCGCCGGTGTCGACGTGCGGGGTGTAGGTCGGGCGATGCTTGCCCATCAGACGCACGGCGATGTCGCTGGCCAAACGCCCGACGATTTGGTCTTCGCCGTCGACGAGCCACCATTTCTGCTCGACTTGTCCTGGTTTGGCTTGGAAAGTTTTGGTCGTCATCGTTCTGTTAATTTCACTGCTGGGGCTCAAGCCGGCATCCTGCACATCGCGGGGTGGCTCGAACCACAAAAACCAAGTGGCTTTCGTAAGCTAAGTTCCCACAAGGCCTTACATGCATAGTTGGCGTCAAGTGGGAAATTAGAAACACGTATCTTACCGCGACGTCCAGAACCCCACAAGGGTCGGCCAGCAGAAATCGGGCTGGTTCCAGCGAATCTCGGGTGATACTACCAAGTCCACTATCTTAACGAATTCTCTCGCCGATGCAGCCCGGGGGCACCCGCTTTGCCAGGGTGTCCCATCCAACAGGCAAATCTGCCGCGGCAGTTCTTTGCATTACCCCTTCCTTATATAAGGGCGCATTGCAGCAAATCAACGCTGGGACGGCTAACCACACTGGCATTGCCACCCAGGGCATCTCCCCCGCAAGGGTTTGCAACGGCATCCGCAGATGGGACAATTCGAGACGACGTCACTCGTGCCTCTGCGGATTGCCACCTTCGGCGCTTCGGTGCCCTGATCTTGGCCTCCGCAGCCATTGATCGACACCACATGCTTCCAAGGAAAGGCCGAACATGAATGTTGCCGTCGTGCGCGAGAACTTCCCTGGCGAACTTCGCGTTGCCCTCGTGCCAGCATCGGTCCCGGCCCTCGTCAAAGCGGGGGCGACGGTTCTGGTCGAGAAAGGAGCCGGCACTTCCGCTGGCTTCCTCGATCAGCAGTATGTCGACAAAGGTGCCCAGCTGATCGAAAACCGCGCCGAGGCGTTCGACCAGGGCGACGTCGTCTTTCAAGTTCGGACCTACGGCGAAAACCCCGATGCCGGCCAGGCCGATCTCGATCTGATCAAGCCCGGTCAGATCGTCATAGGTATGAGCGATCCGCTGGGCAATCTTCCGGCGATCCAAGAACTCGCCAATAAACAGGCCAAGCTTTTCGCGTTGGAACTGATCCCACGGATTACCCGTGCCCAAAGCATGGACGTTCTTTCGTCGCAAGCAACGATCGCCGGCTATCGCTCGGTCCTCTTGGCCGCCATTCACTTGCCGAAGATGTACCCGATGCTGATGACCGCCGCCGGGACGCTTTCCCCCGCCAAGGTTTTTGTGATCGGAGCTGGCGTGGCTGGCCTGCAGGCAATTGCCACTGCCAAACGCCTTGGCGCCGTCGTGACCGCCTACGATGTGCGTCCTGACGCGAAAGAACAAATCGAAAGCCTCGGAGCGAAGTCGGTCCAACTCGATTTGCAATCGGAAGGCTCGCAAGACAAGGGAGGTTACGCGAAAGACCTCGGCGACGAGTTCTACAAGAAACAGCAAGAGTTCATGGGCGAGATCTGCTCGGCGAACGACGTTGTCATCACCACCGCGGCAATCCCAGGTCGCAAGTCACCGCTGCTGATCACGACCGAAGGCATCAAGCGAATGGCTCCCGGCAGTGTCGCCATCGACCTGGCCGCTCAGCGTGGTGGCAACATTGAAGCAAGCGAGCCTGACCAAACAATTCACTTGGAAGGCATCACGATCCTGGGCCCCACCAATCTGGCCAGTGAGATTCCGAACCATGCCAGCCAGATGTTCTCGCACAACATCACCAAGTTCCTGCTGAACATGGTGAAAGAGAACGCCTTGAACCTCAACCTCAGCGACGAGATCGTGGCAGGCACCTTGGCTACCAGCGACGGCGAAGTGGTCCACCCACGGCTGCGCGAAATGCTGGACCTGCCGCCCAAGCCAACGGAATCCGCCGAACCTGAAACCGCGATCGAACCGGAGAGTCACCATGATTCGTAGTTGGACGATTCTTTGCCTGGCCCTGGTCTTTGCCGGGCTGATCAGCTACCCGGCCATTTCCGCGGACGAACCCGCGACACCGGTGGCGGAAACCGAAGAAGACGACGCGGCCAAGCCCGAAGTTCGCGATCAGGCAGGCAACGCCCTGGTGCTGGCTCAAGAGGATGACGCGATTGTCCCGAGCGAACCGCCCAAATACACCAAGTGGACTGCCCTGGTCGCCAGCATCACGATCTTTGTGCTGGCGGTGTTCGTCGGCTTCGAGATCATCACCAAGGTTCCCCCCACGCTGCATACACCGCTGATGTCGGGCTCCAACGCGATTTCCGGGATTTCAATCGTCGGCGCGTTGCTGGCCACCGCACTTCAGGCCCATTGGTTTGCATCGCTGCTTGGGCTGCTGGCCATTGTCCTGGCAACGGTGAATGTGGTTGGCGGTTACATGGTCACGCATCGCATGCTCGCCATGTTCCAGCAGAAGCGATAACTGACATGCGATCGATTTGTAACGGCACCCCAGCATGACCGAATTGAGCAGCAAGAAGGAGCAACCGTGTTCGACTCTATTATCGTAGTGAACCTGGTCTACCTCGTAGCGGCAGTGTTGTTCATCTTCGGGCTGAAGATGTTGGCCTACCCGCGTTCCGCGGTACATGGCAACCTGGTCAGCAGCCTGGGTATGCTGATCGCCGTCGTCGTGACGTTCTACTTGATCTTCGCCGACGGCACGGCCAGTTGGGCTGGCTGGTTGTTGATTGCGATCGGTCTGATCGTGGGCACCGTGATTGGTGTGCTGCTGGCGGTGAAGGTCGAAATGACACAAATGCCGCAGCTTGTGGCTTTATTCAATGGCCTGGGTGGCGGAGCCTCGGTTCTCGTGGCAGGTGCCGAGCTGATTGGCCTGACCGATGCCGAAGCGACTGCGGACGTGATGCTGGCGACCGGACTTTCCGGGCTGATCGGCACGGTCACTTTCTGGGGATCGCTAGTCGCCTTCGGCAAACTGCAAGAGATCGACTGGTTCGAGAAACCGCTCCCCATCCCTGCTCCGCAAGCATTCAATGCGGTCCTGGGCGTTTTGCTGATCGTATTGATGATCACGATGGCTTCAACCGGAATGGGGTGGCCCTATCTGGTGATCTTCCTGCTGGCCAGCGTCCTGGGCTTTACCCTAGTGATGCCGATCGGTGGGGCCGACATGCCGGTGGTGATTGCCCTGCTGAATAGTTACTCCGGCCTGGCCGCCGCTGCGACCGGCTTCGTGATCGACAACAACGTGCTGATTATCGCCGGTTCGCTGGTGGGCGCCTCGGGCATCATCCTGACGCAGATCATGTGCAAAGCGATGAACCGTTCACTACTGAGCGTGCTATTTGGATCAATGCAAACCGGAGGTGGTCCGGCTGGGGCGGACAACGAACTTTACGCGACGGTCCGTTCGACCTCAGCGGACGACATCGCAATGATCCTCGAGAACGCTCAGCGTGTTGTCTTCGTTCCGGGATATGGACTCGCGGTTGCCCAGGCCCAACATGCAGTACGTGACCTGGCGAATATTCTGCGAGACCGCGGCACAGAGATCGAGTACGCCATTCACCCAGTGGCAGGTCGTATGCCGGGCCATATGAACGTCCTGCTAGCCGAGGCCGACGTGCCTTACGAGCAGCTCAAAGAAATGGACGAGATCAATCCAACATTGAACCAGGTCGACGTCGCCATCGTGATAGGGGCGAACGACGTCGTGAACCCGCTCGCAAATACCGACCCCAACAGTCCGATCGCGGGGATGCCGATCATCGAAGTCGAGAAGGCTCGAACGGTAATCGTGATCAAACGCAGCTTGAGCCCCGGCTTCGCGAAGATCCCCAATCCGCTATTCGCCGCGGAAAACACGTTGATGTACTTCTCAGACGGCAAGAAGGCAGTGCTCGATATTGTCACTGCGATGAAAGAACTGTAACCCGGCTTCCCCCAGTATTAGCCAGCCGCTTGCAACTGAAAGGCTGGCTCCGACCAGTCGGGCAAGATCTCGGTCAGTCCTTCGATCACTCCCCAGTGATGGCCATACCAGCGTTCGACGGAAAGCCACTCGCTGGCCTCGACTTCCCCCAGACATGCTAACCATCGCCCTGGGTGCGATCCTTCAATCGCGGCAACACGACGGCAGGCTTCGATATTACGCGAGGCGAGATTCATTTCGTGACAATATTGCCCCCAGGTCACGACGCCGACCGACGCGCGAACCGAAATTCGAAACAAACCGTCACAAAGCAGATCGGTCATCTCTTTCGTTCCGAGTAGTCGATGCCGCGTCGACGGCCTCTCGAAAGCGCAGTTTGCGCTCGGTTCCCAAACATCGTTGGTCGAAAACCAAACGGCTGGGTCGCCACCAGGAGCCCAACTCGGACTACGAGGTGCTAGTTTCCCGCTCTCAAAAATGGCATCAATTCGACTGCCGGTAGTGTAGTGCCAGAACATGATCGTTCTCCCTGAGTGACTTCCCATAACTACTGATCTGATGTTCAGTAACCTCCGGGACACCTTCGGTCACAGCCTTTGCCGCTTCTGTGAAATCCGGACGGAAGAACCACCTGAAGAAAGGACCGCGTTTGCGGCAAGGTCTGCGCAATGCGAATATTCGGCACGGGAGTCTGAGAATCTAAGAAGACTGGTTAATGTGTAGCGGCAAGGGTGACGATTGCAGCTATAGGCAGCAATGGATGCAGCCCACGACAAATGCCATTCATCCTGGAGGATGATCCCGCCTTTGTCATCGATGGTCACGGACGAAGACTAACTCTCCCTACTTCCGTACGTGGCCCACACAATGCCCCGACAGATTCCTAACTATCTGCGAGTCCACCGCGAAGAGCCGCAAGTCGGCCAGCCAAATACGCAGGAAGCGTACCCTGGGCTGACTCAAATTTCGCACGCCATGCAAAGCCTGACCGGTTTTGGACTCGCGCTTCGTGAAGAACGTTCTCCTAACAAGGGGCAGCGCATGTCGCAGCAACATGTGAATCGGGGAAGCAAGTCGGCACGCATTGAACTGCATGCCCACACGGCCGAAACCGTCGCCATTGACGACGCCGCCACATTGGAAAACATTGGCAGCCTGGCCGGTGGGCTCGAATTCCTACTGGCGGAAATTGATCGTCTGCGGGTGGCCGTTCGCCAACGCGACGCCGAACTCGCAACCCATGTCCCGGTCATTTCGTGCCCGACCGTCGATCACCTGGCCGACCGCCTCGAGGCAGCTCTTGCCTCGGCCGTCGAAGTCACCGGAGCGACCGCCGCAGGCCTTTACGTCTTGGATGATGCCACCAGCCAGTTGAAGCTACGGGCCTCGTTCAACCTGCCAGAAACCCGCCACTTATGCCCTGCCCGCCCACTGGAAGGCAGCCTCGCCGATCTCGAAGCCCTGGCCGGTAGTGCAGTTGTGTTGGAAGACACCAAGTTGTTGCCCCATTGGCACTGCCCGGAAGACGTACCTTCGGCGGCATGCGTACCGGTTGCCACCTCGTCGACACCGCTCGGCACCCTGTGGGTTTTCGTCGACCACACCCGCAACTTCACCGATCGCGACACGAACCTGCTGGAGATCATCGCCGGCAAGATCGCCGTCGACCTGGAACGAGATCAGTTGATTTCGGAACGACACAGCGCCCAGAAACTGGCTCGCCAACGAAACCAGATCGCCGATCGCCAGAAATCGCAGCTTCCGAATGTGAAGCCACTGGTCGAAGGGTGGGACGTTTCCGCCTGGACGCAGCAAGGGAGCGACCTGGGTGGTGACTTCCATGACTGGGCCGTGATTGAAGATGGCAAGCTGGCAATCTTTGTCGGGGACGCGATTGACGAAAACTTCGATGCCGTAATGACCTCGACCAGCCTGGCAACGGCCGTCAAAGCCAACTGCCGGATTGCTCACAACGCCGAAGTGATGCTCGACCGCGTAAATCGCACCTTCTGGGCGGCCTCGGCTGGCGACCACTTTGCCTCGCTCGCTTACTCGATCTTCGATCCAATGCTTGGCACCATGGAAGCTGGTTCATGCGGACATATCCAAGGCTTTGCTTTCAAACAGAACTCGGTACGTCCCCTCTGGAACAACTCGCAGCCCCTGGGGAGTGGCCCGGAAGTGACTCCGGAGTTGGCGACTGCCCTGCTCCAACCGGGCGAAGCGATGGCCCTGATGTCGTCGGGCCTGATCGAGACCCTGCGAGCGATCGACGGGAAGAACTGGAAAACCAAGTTCTGCGACCTGGTCGTCCGTCACTTGGACCTGCCAGCAGATAGGATTCTCCGGGCAGTTCAGGAACGCCTGAATCGAGGCTCGGAATCGATTTCGCTCGACAAAACATTGGTGCTGGTCAAGCGAAAAGAAGAAAACTAAGATCAAGCGAACTTGTGGGGGCCAATTGTGTCCCCCACTTGACCTTTCAAGGCTTTCGCGTAAACTGCTTCGTTTGGTGAAAAGCCAAAAATGTGGGCTCGTGGCGGAATTGGCAGACGCGCTAGGTTGAGGGCCTAGTGTCCGCTTTAGGACGTGCTGGTTCGACTCCAGTCGGGCCCACTTCAAGGGGTTTGCGAGACAATCGCAGGCCCTTTTTTCATGCGCCGATCGAAGCCCAACGAGACCTGCCCAGGTTCCTCTTACTAGAGCAGTGGCGACGGCGCCCCGGCCTTGATCACGGCCTGGACGTACTTGGCCACCATATCTGGTTCTACACCAGCGTGGCTGGCGATCTCGCGTACCACTTTCTCGAAGTCCTGCCCTGCCTGAAATCGCGCCAGAATGATGGGCAAGTATGACTCGACCTGCTTCACGATTCGCTTGGTCAGAGGTCCCGTGTCGGTAAAGACAGGCCCTCGGCCCTTCTTCGATTTCTTCAGCGGTTGAAGCTTGAACTCAGACATCTGCGGAACTCGACAGCATGATAAAGGGAATCAGACGTTCCCCTTATCGTACCATCCCCACGTGGCGAATTCAGCCAGAAAGAATCGTGGGGGTCTCGTTTTTAAGCGTTGACTATGCAACGCGACGGGTGTCATCCGGAATGGCTTTGGGAGCCGCATCGGGATAGGCAAATCCGCTTTGCGAATCGTTCCACCGCCGCAGAGCCACTGCCACCAGGTGCCCACCAAAGGCAACCGACAGCTTTAAGGCATGCTGAATCTTCAGCTCTCGCCCGACCAACGGTACGCAATCGATATCGACTTCCGGATCGATGCTACGCAGGTTCGACGTCGGCGGAACAAATCCGTCTCGCAGAGCCAGCGTTGTCGTCGCGAGCTCGACACTCCCCGATGCGTTGAGCAAGTGCCCGATCATCGACTTGATGCTACTGGCACACAAGCGACTGGCAAACGGACCAAATGCTGCCCGAATACCACGAGCTTCGTTCACATCGTTCTGGGCTGTTCCGGTGCCGTGACAATTGACGTAATCAATGTCGCGCGGCCCCAGGTCGCTCGATTTTAGCGTGATTCGCAGCAAACGCTCCAAGGCGTCGCTTTCCATATCAATGCCAGTCACGTGATGCGCTTCAGCGAGCATCCGACAGCCGAGGACCTCGGCGTAGATCTTCGCACCGCGGGCCAACGCGTGACTCAGGCGTTCAACGACGAACATCGCCGCACCTTCGCCGATGACAAAGCCATTGCGGGTTTTGTCGAATGGGCGACATGCACGAACCGGATCGGCGTCGTCCGAGAGGACTCGCATCTTCCGGAAGCCGGCGACGAACAGTGGATCGATCGCTTCGGCACTGCCCGCCAAGGCGATATCGCATTGACCATCGCGGATCGCTCGAACCGCACAGGCCAATTCCACCAGTCCACTAGCGCAGGCCGTGGAATGCGACAAACGAGGCCCTTCCAGCTGGAATTTGTGGGCCACGTGATAGGAAGGAGTACAAGGGAAGAACTGCTCGTGTGGCAGCCCCCCAGCCACCGGCCAGGTTCCGCCAGGCACATCGATCACATCGAAGATCGAGCGCGCGTCTCCCATCCCGGCACTAACGGCGCAGCCAAATCGCGTGCGATCGACCGCCGCCATGTCTATTTGTGAATCTCGGATTGCTTCGGCTGCGGCGATTTCGTTGAGTGTCAAAATCTTCAACCGCGGCTCGAGGCCATCGGGCAGATCGACCGGAGCTCCCAGGATCAGATTGTCTTCAATCGGCGCAATCCCAGTCATCCGGCGAATTCCGCACGTTCCGCGCCGTATCGACGCCCAGGTCGATTCTCGATCCTGGCCGACCGACGTGATCAATCCGATTCCGGTTATTACTACCGGATCTTTCGCGTCATCTTTGGTCACGTTGCGTTATCCAACCGCTGAAGTGCCACACACCCTCGCCGAACGATCTCCCTATCGATCGGGCTTTCGAGGCCATCGTGTGGGAAAGTTACCCAAACACGGAATCTGGCACCAGTTCAGTTTTTTGAAGAGTGCTGGCATGAACATTCGCGGGGGAATTCCGCATATCCGGAAAGAATTGCCAATTTTCCCTCAAGAACGGTTGCCAAACGAACAGCGAAAGCTAAACTCTTTGCTGTGGGAATTTGACCCACAGGAGACCAAAACCTATTACTGAAGTGGGAAACTAACCCAAAAAGGCGTTTGGCCGGTTTTCCTTTTTGAAATCGAAAACGCATGGGGTCGGACCAGTTCATCCTCGGGGAATACAGCCGAACGCTGGACGACAGGTTCCGGCTTTCGATTCCCACGCAGATCACTGACGTGGTCGCACCGGATGGGGACGACTTGATCCTGGTGAAAGAACGACCAGGATGCCTAAGCCTTTGGAATGGGCCTCAGTGGCAGGGAAAGCTCGACGCCGGCGTGAACCTGGTTCATGCCAAGATTGCGGCGGGCAAGTTAGAGAACCGCATCGCCGACGTGCAACTGCTCGGGCGATTGCTTTCAACGCGACAACGAAACGTCACGCTGGCTGGTAAAGGGAGATTACTAATACCGGAGGGATTTCGGGAATTCTTAGGCGTGGAAGCTGGAGGCGAAGTCTTAATTGTCGGCGCCGCCGTCTGTGTCGAAATCTGGAAGCCAGAAGCATGGCTCTCCAATCTCGAAGAGAAGATGCCTGAATTCCGTTCTCTGCTGGATCAGCTTAGTGGCTAATACCCATACATCACGAATCACTATGTTTGCCAGGGAATTGATCGAACGTCGTTAAACCCTGTTTTGTTCCGTAAACGACTCGGATCAATCACAAGACACCAGGGATGGCCTTTCAGGCATGGATGCCTACCTTTAAATTCCCCGGCAAACCACGGCCCCGCGGTTGAGAATAGTCCACTCAACCGCGGGGCTTTTTTTATGCGCCCATCACCAAGCGTTTATTCCTGAATGATCTAAAAATAATTTATTGCACAACATTTAGCTCATCCCTATATTGAACATCACGGAACCCCCTCCTCAAAAAAATCCGGCCTGCCACCTACTCGGCCGCTTTCACTGCCCCTTATCCCATCAACTCTTCTTTCCATGGAATCCCAGAGGAGCCTCGCCATGCAATGCGCTCGATTGGTGCTGCGCCCACGCTCAGCATTTACCCTCGTCGAACTCCTGGTGGTCATCGCCATTATCGGCGTTCTGATCGCCCTCTTACTGCCGGCAGTGCAACAAGCACGTGAAGCTGCCCGGCGAACCCAGTGCATTAACAACCTGAAGCAAATCGGGATTGCTCTGCACAATTACCACGACACCTTCAAGGTGATGCCACCGCTGGCCATCCTGGGCAACGGTTCTGGCAATCCGCAAGCCGCTCGCCATTACACGTGGATCTCGCTGCTGCTGCCGCAGTTTGAACAAGCGGCTTTGCACGACCAATTCAACTTCTCGGCTCCGGCCTGGAACCAAAGCCTGCCTGGCGGGCTCGGTAACCTGCAAGGCGCCCCGGTGGCCCCCATGCTTCGCTGCCCATCGGATGGCGACTTCCGCGACACCAGCCAAACCGGCGGGGTCTCGGTGACCAACTACGCTGCCTCGGAAGGTTATCACTGGTGGTCGACCGCCAATTTGAGCGCAGACTATTTGTCCTCTTCGCTCGGCGTGCCTGGACTGCCATCGGAAACGGCCAGTCGCGATTGGCGCGGTGCTTTCTGCGTTGGCAATAAGGTCGACCTGGCGAACTTCCTGGATGGCACGTCGAACACAATCGTCGTCGCCGAAGCCAATGCGACTGCCTATAAGAATGGGGGCGATCGCTGGAATGCCGGTACCGGCGTTCGCCGAGCCGCCTCGAACGAAGCCGTCATCCGGCCTGCCTACGTCTTCACTGCCGCTTACGGTTTCGCCCGCCGAGCCCCTTACGCCGACCCTGCCGGCGCCGCGGCGACTGCGGATGGCTGGTTCAAGCAACCTTCTGATGGCGTTCCACACCACTTCACGCCGTCGTACATCTCGTACCGCAACATCAACAACGACTGGCAAGGCCCTAGCAGCATGCATCCCGGAGTAGTCATGTGCCTAATGGGCGACGCGTCGGTCAGCCGGGTCACCGAAGGAATCACCTATTGGACCTGGCTCAGCATGAACGGCATGGCTGACGGCAACATCGCCAGCCTCGATAACTAAGCACACCCTCGTTTTTCAACGGAGACTTTCTCATGCGAATCTGGATGATCATTGCCATTCTTTTTAGCTGCGGCACCCTCATCGGTTGCGGCGGCAGCGATAAGCCGGAGAACCCTGACACGACCGACCCCAACATGACGTCGGCTCCGGAATCTCCGCGTTAAGTCGCCACGCGCATTCGAAACGAAAAAGAGCCAGGCACCATCATGCCTGGCTCTTTTTTTGTGGGATCATCGACCAACGGCGACACTATTTCGTTTCCGAGACGTAAGCCATTCGGATCTGATGCAGAATGCTCTCGAGGGCGGCACTTTCATGCGGCTCGAGATTCCCTTTCGTCTTGGCTTCCAGCATCCCTAGCAAGTCAATCATATGCTTGGCGACTTCCGGGTTACGGGAAGTTTGCCCAGTTACCGGGTCGGGCATCAATCCCAAAGCCGAGAAGGCCTGGGTGGCCAGCATCGAAATCAGCAGCGTGAAGTCCGCCGGCGGCATCGGTCCAGGCGAACCACCTTCAGCCGGCTGCTCTTCCAGGTTCTTCTTTTCAGAATCGTGATCTTCGCTCATAGCATCAACCTTGCGTCCCTCTCCTCAGAACTGGGAGAGGGTCTTGGGAACGGCGAGAAAACGCAGATTAAGCGTCGGCTGCTTGTTGCGATGCACTATCGCTGGCGGCAGCTTCCTTCTTGGCATCGCGGCGACGGCGAGCGATCGCAGCCCCAACGAAACCCGCGAAGAGCGGATGAGCCTGGATCGGCTTGCTCTTGAATTCCGGATGGAACTGAACCGCGACGAACCAAGGATGCTCGTCGATTTCCAGAATCTCGACCAGCGACTTATCTGGTTTCAGGCCGGCAAACGACATCCCGTTGCTACGGAACTGGTCACGATAGACGTTGTTGAATTCGTAGCGGTGACGATGACGTTCCGAGATCTCTTCGGTCGCATAGGCATCGTGCGCCTTGCTGCCAGGTTCCAGAGCACATGGCTGCGTGCCAAGTCGCATCGTGCCACCCTTGTCGGTGATATTCTTCTGCTCGTCCAGCAGACAGATCACCGGATGTGGCGTGTGCTTATCGAACTCGGTCGAGTGGGCACCTTCCAGATTCACGACATTTCGGGCGAACTCGATCGCGGCACACTGCATCCCGAGACAAATCCCCAGGAACGGAATACCACGCTGACGGGCATAGCGAATCGCTTCGACTTTGCCTTCGATACCACGTTCGCCGAAACCGCCAGGGACTAAAATCCCGTCGAAACCGGCCAGCATCCGCTCGGCACCTTCCGTTTCGAGGGTTTCGCTTTGGATACGCCCGATACGGATCTGCGACTTGTGATGGATCCCGGCGTGGTCGATCGCTTCGTAGATCGACTTGTAAGCATCTTTGTGCTCAGCATACTTACCCACCACCGCGATGCTGATTTCGTGGTCCGGGTAACGCAGCGTGTGCAAAATCTCTTGCCATGGCGTCAGATCGACACTCGATACCTGTGGCAGGCCCAACTTGCCGGCGATCAGATCGTCCAGGCTATTGTCGTGCAAGCTGATCGGCACTTCGTAGATCGAGAAGTCTTTGTCCTTTTCCTCGATTACGGCTTCGATCGGAACATTACAGAACAGAGCGATCTTCTCGCGATCGTCCCGGCTCAGGTTGCGTTCAGTCCGGCAGATCAGGATGTCTGGCTGGATACCGATCTCTCGAAGCTGCCCGACCGAGTGCTGGGTCGGCTTGGTCTTCAGCTCACCGGCCGCCTTCAAGTAAGGCACCAGCGTCAAGTGAATGAACAAGCAGTTCTCGCGACCAACGGTCTGAGGAAACTGACGAATCGCTTCCAGGAATGGCTGGCTTTCGATATCGCCGACGGTACCACCGATTTCAGTGATGATCACATCGGTATCGTCATCCCCCAGCTTCCGGATGACCGACTTGATCTCGTCGGTGATGTGCGGAATGACCTGAACAGTCTTGCCGAGGAACTCCCCGCGACGCTCTTTGTTGATCACGGACATATAGATCTGTCCGGTCGTGTAGTTCGAGTCGCGCGTCAGCGGGCTGTTGGTGAATCGCTCGTAGTGCCCCAGGTCGAGGTCGGTCTCGCTGCCGTCGTCCAGCACATAAACTTCGCCGTGCTGATAGGGGCTCATGGTCCCTGGATCGACATTGATATAGGGGTCAAGCTTCTGCATCTTGACCTTCAGGCCGCGCTGCTCGAGGAGCATTCCGACTGACGCGCTGGTCAACCCTTTTCCTAGTGAACTGACAACACCGCCGGTAACAAAAATATGTTTTGCCATGAAGTTGCGTGGGCCCTTAGACCGTCCATGCTTCGGAGCAGAGAGGGACATGCCAGGGCGAAAAACCTCGGCCGACTCTGGATATAAAAATCCAAGCCATTAAGCCCATTTAAAGTCCGGCCAACGGAGATTAAACGATACCTAACGGAAACCAAAGCGACGCCGCTAGCGTGAAACCACTATCCTAGCAATTGCCTATCTTTCTGACAAACGCCGCATAGTCGGCTGGCGTGTCAATTCCGATGCTTGGCTCGGCGATCGTACCGACCAAAATCGTTTCGCCCATCTCCAGGACCCGCAGTTGCTCGAGCTTCTCAAGCTGCTCCAGGGGGGAAGGTGGCGCGGTGGCGAGCTTCAGCAGGAAGTCACGCCGGTAGGCATAGATGCCCAAATGCTGGAAAAACATGGGTGGCTCGGCATCGATGTGCCCCTCGAATCCATCCCGAACAAAAGGAATAGGACTTCGGCTGAAATAGAGGGCTCTGCCGTTTTCCCCAAAAGCGACCTTCACGCAGGCGGGATCCCGCAACTTATCGAGGCAACGGATCGGAGTCGCCAGAGTCGCCATCGAGACGTCCGGGTTGGTCTCCAAAAGGAACCGCACCGTTTCGATCGCCTCGGCCGAAATCTCGGGCTCGTCTCCTTGGACGTTAATGAAGATATCAATGTCTGGTCGGACCTGGGCTATCTCCGCAACTCGATCGGTGCCGCTAGCACACGATTCGCTGGTCATCACCGCATCGCCACCAAAACCGATCACCGCCGATTCGATCGATTCGTGGTCGGTCGCGACCACTACGCCATCGGTTCCTCGAGCCTGACAGGCCGCCTCGTAGGTATGTTGAATCAACGGCTTGCCGGTCTCGGCCAACAGCAGCTTCTGCGGCAGACGGGTCGAATGCAAACGAGCCGGAATGACAACAAGACTGGTCAGCGAAAGGGCGGGGGCTGGTTTCATAGTGTTTGATGGAATGCTTCTCAGGGCGAAAACGTGCCTTTCATCCCGGCACGAGGCCCACAGCATACGAACTTTCGCCTGAGCGTCAGAAGGCCAGTTTGCGAACTGGTTCAACAGGTCTTTCACCGCCTCCCCCACTTTTGCTAACCTTCTGCTCGATAGCTTATCGGGATTGGTAAGAATTTCGCGGAAGGACCGTCGGTTATGTGTGGTATTGTCGGATACGTTGGTGATCTTCGAGCGGCAGATTTCCTGTTGGAAGGACTGCGTCGCCTCGAATACCGCGGATACGACAGCGCCGGCGTCGCCGCTGTCGACCGCCACCAGCTGTTTCATGTGGTGAAAACTGCCGGCCGAATCGACTCGCTGGCAGACCGCCTGGCCGACGACATGCCGATAGGAACGACCGGCATCGGGCATACGCGTTGGGCCACCCATGGCGCCGCGACCGAAGCCAATGCCCATCCTCACCTTGGCCCTGGTGGCGAGGTAGTGATCGTCCACAATGGCGTGATTGAAAACTATGCGGCCCTCAAATCACGCCTGCAGCAAAAGGGATATGTCTTCCACAGCGATACCGATTCGGAAGTCATCGCGTACATGCTGGAAGATGGCTACAAACAGCTTTCGATCGCCCCAGGCAGAGCGCCGACCGACGATGCCCTGGTTGGCCTGGTACAGAAAGTTCTGGCCAAACTGCAAGGAACCTACGGCGTTGGCGTGCTCTTTCGCAGTCGTCCAGACCTGATTATCGCGGCCCGGCTTGGCAGCCCGCTGGTGATTGGCGTTTCCGACGATGCCCATTTCCTGGCCAGCGATGCTTCGCCGTTGGTTGGCTATACCGACAAAATCGTCTACCTCACCGATCATCAGGTAGCCCTGCTGAAAGCCGATTCGCTCCAGATTGCTCACCGCGACCTGGGCGAAGTTTCGCATAACGTCGAGAAACTCGAGATCGCGTCCGGCGATGTGGAACTGGGCGAGTACGAATATTACATGCTCAAAGAGATCTTCGAGCAGCCGCAGTCGCTGGAAAATACGATGCGTGGCCGCCTGAATCTCGACAATGCCACCGCGGTCTTTGGCGGGCTGAATCTGACTCCGCAGGAACTACGTGGCGTCGACCGAATTCTGCTAACCGCGTGCGGGACAAGCTGGCATGCCGCCATGGTCGGTGAATACCTGATCGAAGAGATGGCCCGGATTCCGGTGGAAGTTGAATACGCTTCGGAACTGCGTTACCGAAACCCACCTGTGCCGCGACGAACGCTCGTTTTCGGGATTACCCAAAGCGGCGAAACGGCTGACACACTTGCCGCCCTACGCGAGATGAAACGTAAAGGACACCCGACCCTCGCCATCTGCAACGTGGTCGGCAGCAGCATCGCCCAGGAAGCGAACGGTGGGATTTACCTGCATGCCGGCCCTGAAGTAGGCGTCGCTTCGACCAAGGCATATACCTCGCAGCTGGCCGTTCTGGCGATGCTGGGGCTTTATTTTGGTCGCTTGAATCACCTGAGCTTCGACCAGGGATACCGTATCATTCGCGCGATGCAGGCCCTCCCCGATGCCGTTCGTACGGCACTGAACACCCAAGAGCAGGCCCAAAGGGTCGCCGAGAAATACCAGTCGGCCAACAACTTCCTGTACCTCGGCCGCTATTTCAACTTCCCTACGGCCCTGGAAGGCGCTTTGAAGCTAAAGGAAATCAGCTATATCCACGCCGAAGGTTACCCCGCGGCCGAGCTGAAACATGGACCAATTGCTCTGGTCGACGAGAACACGCCGAGCGTCTTTATCATGCCGCAGGGCGTGGTCTACGACAAAGTGATGAGCAACCTCCAAGAGATCAAAGCGCGTGGCGGCCCCGTCATTGCGATCGCCAGCGAAGACGATCACGAGATCGACAATTACGCCGACGATGTGATCCGGATCCCAACCGTGGAAGAATTCCTGCAGCCGATCGTTTCGGTCATTCCGCTGCAGTTCATTGCCTATCACATTGCCCTGCTTCGTGGCTGCGATGTCGACAAGCCACGCAACTTGGCCAAGAGCGTGACGGTCGAATAACTTTCGACCGTCGATGCTGGAACTTGATGAACGAGTGGTGTAAAACTGCCCTGCCCCACCATTGGCGGACACTCATCCCTACCACTCCATCCCATCAAGGTCTCGAGTCTCATGCACTTCTCTAAGCTGATCATGGTCGGAGTATGCGCGATCTGCCTCACCGGCTGCGAAGGCGAACCTCTCATCGAGTTGCAACCCACTTCGTCTAGCCCTGCCCCTGCTGCCGCTTCGCCACCTAGCAGCCCTGTCACCAGCGTCCCCACGGCAAACATCGATAGCAACTGGCAAGACGTCGATCGTGTGAAACAGGAAGTCGAGAAACTGGAACGCTGCGGTTTCGAAGGGAATATCGAAACGGGCCTTGCGCTGACACATCCACGCTGCGTCGAGATCGTCGGCGGGTCAGCCAAACATCGCCAGGCGGTGCAACAAGTTGTTGAAGTGGGCCGGCAAAACAATGCTCGACTGGAAACGCTCAACTTCCCAGATGCTCCTACCTTCGTGGAATCGGACCAGCATCACTTTGTGGTCATTGCCATGCACGGGGTAATCGACAGCGACCTGGGCCGAATCGATATCAAAAACTACCTGGTTGGCTGCAAAGAGAAGGCTCAGACCCAGTGGCGATTCGCCAACGCCGAGTTTCTGAAGCAAGTCCCGATCAAACGCGTTTTCCCTGACTTTCCCGATGGCGTAAAGTTTCCAAAGACGAGCGTTCGCCCGCTGTAAGCGGACGGGCACCG
This sequence comes from Bremerella cremea, assembly GCF_039541315.1. Taxonomy (GTDB): domain Bacteria; phylum Planctomycetota; class Planctomycetia; order Pirellulales; family Pirellulaceae; genus Bremerella; species Bremerella cremea. The sequence continues at coordinate 1,556,085 of NZ_BAABFZ010000005.1, forward strand.
CAACCGAAGAAGCAACGCTTCGAACGAAGAAGAGGCTCCGGTAAAGTCACCGGAGCCTCTTTTCCTATTTCGAATCTGGGCCTTCGGCATTAAGCCACAACAGGAGGAGCTCTTCGGACCTGAAAAGCGGCAAGCATTAGGCCAATCCAGCCCATCAGCAGGAAGATCGCCCCCATCGGCGCAAATACCGCTAAGGTGGGCATATTCAGTAAAGCACTGAAGGCAATACCACACCCGTAAAAAAGGGTCCCGAGGCTGAACCCAATCCCGCCGAGCACTTGCCCCCAGCGTCCGCCAGAGACCAACCCCAGTACCGTCAAGGCGACCGCGTGAATTGCCAAATACCGCAATCCATCCTGGTACTTACCCCAACGCTGTGCACTCTCTTGTCGGTCCACCTCGCTGATGACTTTGATTGGCATCCCAGGCTGTCCATCGGGGCCAATATCTCCCGGCATGTCGACCGCCTTTGCCTTGAGGTCCGTGGCAAATTTTTGTGCGGCGTATGGCTCGGCAATTGGACCGCCGACAACCAGCACGATCCCAAAGAATGCCCCTAGGATCAGGTTAAATTGAAACATGTCGAGAAATCCAAATGAAACGTCGGCGAAAGCTTGAGGCCTATCCCTGAGGATTGACTCTCTAAGATCGTGAAAGAGAATCCATCAACTATCGACGCCGCCGCTTAGACTTTGAGGACAACTCAAAATCGAGTTGCGTGTCTTCCGTGACGTTTGCCGTCAACTGAGCTGGATCCATTACGTATGACACTGGAACGACTTTTTTTTCCGCCGTGTACCCAGCGATTTTCACACTCTTTTCTCCTGGCACACACTTAAGTTCGTAGTTTCCTTCAACGACTTTTCCGCTCTCTGCGACGCCGTTTCCATCGGCAGGGGAAAAGATAACGCTTCCGTCGTGCACTGGCGTTCCATCAAGCGTGACAGTTCCGGTTACCGTGAGCTTGTGGGGCTCACTTGAACAACCAACCGACAGTAGCACAGAGAACGAAAGAAACAGGCAGCAGGCTAGCTGTGAAAATGAAACTCGAGTCATTTCGATACACCCCGATAGAAGACGAAATAAGGAATGAATGGGAATGCAGCATCGTGGTAAGAATCCAATACCACGATGCCTGATCCAATGAATGCGTTTATTCCAGTGCGAGTAGTGGCAGGCTACTGAGCATGCCACTTTGTGCACATGAATTAGACGCGGAGATTATCAGAAACTCGTTAGAGAGATCCGATCACCTTCCCATCGTCGCGTCGGGAGAGATATTTCAGCGTGTTGGTGTTAACCGTTTCAGGAATGAAGGTTACAGAACCATCAGCACGAGTCGTCATGACACCACCTGGATGAGCACTTCGCAACTCGAAGCACGTCATCGTGTTTTCGTCGGCGTAAGGCATGCCCTGGGTATCTCGCCATGGGTTCTTAACATCGGTTCCCGCAGGAACGAAATCAGGAGCGGCTCCCAAAGGAGTGTTCACACCAAACACGGTGGTAAACATCGATTCCATTGCCCAGCCATTCCAGTAGTTGCCCAGCGTGCACTCGATCTGTGGGCTCTGACGAATTTCACCGAACATCAAGGTGTTGCTCGTCCCGTCGGTAATGTCTCTCAGTCCGATTTTCGACTTCACGAAGAACAAGCCACCCATCGCGCTCGATTCCGCGGCCACCGCCTGATTCAGCACATTATCATTGGCATTTCCGACGTAGTTCCCCTGAAAACCGTCGTTGCCGATCTTTCCACCGTTTGGATCGGATGGGCAAACAAAACCTTCTACCACGGTCTTACGAACGTTCTCTGGCCAAGTGTTCGCAGCAGACGTGCTCATCAGTGGCTGAATCGTGTCGTACATGGCTGACTGCTCGACAAACGGCAACGTCGCCACAAACCAAGTTGATCGATTCGGGTTCTCCGAAGTGTCCTCACTCTGCTGAGTGTTGTACTGGCCGTAAGGAAACGAGCCATAGGTATCGTGATAATTATGCATTGCCAGGCCCAACTGCTTCAGATTGTTGGTGCACTGGATACGACGGGCGGCTTCGCGGGCTTGCTGCACGGCTGGCAGCAACAGGGCAATCAGAACGCCAATGATGGCGATAACCACCAGCAGTTCGACGAGCGTAAATCCCTTTGACTTCGACAACGACATTTTGATCCACTCCAGGACGTAGTAAGAAAGATGATGGAAGGTGCGGAAGACCTGGAGTCGAATCGAAGCCGGAAGGGTATCGACTGCATCCTGGGGGATAGTCTACCGCAAGACCCACATGTTGCATGAATTGGGGTGGGCGATCAGTCACTATTGTGACGGCATCCATCAATAAAGCATTGCCAATTCCGTTTTTGTAAGTTTTCAATTTGTTGCAAGCGTTATCAATTCGAGGGAGATCCGCAGGGCAACTGCGGTTTTCCGGTAATGCTTTGCTCACTTTGCCCCTCTGCAGAGCGAAGCGACTATTCATTAGTACGGTAAGTATTCTTCAAGACCTTTCATGGAACAAGCTACGACTTCCCAAGACTGATTGCAACTGCTCAGGAGGAAGCGTGTAGAAAGAATTCAGCTTCTTAACAAGCCAGCCTGGAATTCAACGGCGCGACGTCCAAAAGCCCATCCCACCCTGCAGGACAATTCGGCACAGCCAAAGGAAGGTGCGGCTTCCCGCACGTGGCCAAGAAGCGGTTAGCAGCCTGCTAGAGACTGCCCAACGGAGCCAATTCCCACCCAAAGCCGCTCTGAGGGCAATTCCCCTCTTTATCGCGATTGACATTTGGCTTCGTCGGCCCGATTCTGATAGAAAAAGAGAACCCCATGGTACGTTCACGTGAGAACCCACCTGAGGAGCGTTTGTAGGGATCAGAATTTGCCAGAAGGCAACGAACTTCCAATTTGATGAGTAGAATACGAAGTACGATTGTGTATTCTGGTGAACTACGAAGCATTGCGAATTTCGTTTTTTGTGATTTTCAATTTGTTGCATGACGAAAGAGCCGGATGCGGAGCGTCTGCGGATGATCGACCATTCCAATCTGGTCACTAAGACTATTGCCTTGTTCCTGCCAAGGGGACACGAGCAATCCGCGCGCATCACGGCCGGCGCAGCAATGGGAGCTGCCGACTTCCCTCATATTTCGATCCTGGAATGGCCTTACGACGATACGCACCCCGATTTCGACCATGATTTCAGTGGTTTAGAGTTCGATGGAGCCATCATATGGGCGTATAACGGATCCCCCTGGGCCCGTCGACTGCTGAAGATGGGCATTCCTGTGGTGAACTGCGGGAGCAACTGGATCCGCGAGGGAGTTCCCTCGATTGCGTTCGATTGGGACGCCCTGCAGAACGACCTGGTTGAGAAATTTACCGCTCTCGGCCGAGAACACGCTGCGATTGTTTCCCACAATCTCGGAAATGATCCGTTCAAGATTAACTGGCTGAACACGATCACCGAGCGTCTCAACAAACAGAATATCTCAACGCAGTTCTTCATTGCCCCTGGTTTGCCGAGTGAAGAACGTCAGCGGATGTTCCAGCCGGCCCGGGAAGCCGAGATCATTACCTTCCTGCAGGATCTACCGCAGCCAGCGGCGATCTTCTGCGACGACGACTATCTGGCGGCACTTCTGTGCCGGGTTGCCCGCGACTTGGAGTACCGCATCCCCCAAGATGTAGCGGTCATGGGTTTCGGCAACTTCACCGTAAGTAAGGTTGCTTCGCCGGCAATCTCCTCGATTGAGATTCACGGGCAAATGATCGGACGCCAGGCCTTCAATATGGTCCGGCAGCGTCTGGAAACGCCTGATGGCGAATTCCCCCAGGTACAACAGGTACGGCTGGAATTTATCGAACGGGATACGTTCCGCTTCGAGCTCGTCAAAGACGCGGTCGTCGCTCAGGTCAATCGAATCATCGAACGCGAGGCCTGCCAGGGAATCAACGTCGACGAATTGGCCAGACGCCTGGGAGTCTCGCGCAACACGCTCAATCGCCGCTTCCAACAGGAATATGGCATTACGCCAGGCAAGAAGATCCGAGCAATACGAGTCCAACAAGCGAAGCAAATGCTGGTGAACTCGGACCATAGCGTCACGAAAGTGGCCGAACTATGTGGTTTCCCAGAGCCGGCCAACTTCGTCAACTTCTTCCGCCGCGAAGTTGGGCAAACACCCAACGAATATCGCAGCACCGCCAAGCAAAGCGAAGCTTAATTCGCGGCGAGCTAGTTTCCCCTCGTTTCCCAAAGCGCATGAAAACGGCCTGAAGCCCGTCGACTTCAGGCCGATTCGCATTCTTGATCTGGCAAGTGCGTTAGCTGTAACTACGCGTGAATGCTTTACGCAGCAAGGCCAGGCTCTGTGGAAGAGCTGTCTTATAGTCTTCCATCCCTTCGAATTCGAGCGAGATGTACCCGCGGTAGTCGTGCTTCCGCAGGATCTCCCCAATTCGCGGGTAGTCGAGATCGAGCGAGTACCACTGACCACCACCGTAATAGGTCTTGGCCTGCACAAAGACGGTCTTGGGAGCAATCTTTTCCAGACGCGAGTACGGATCTTCCAGAAAGTTGCCGGTATCGGTGCAGATCTGCAGCCAAGGCGAGTCGACTGCGTTCACGATTCTCAAGATGCCCTCCGGAGTCAGCCCCAGCCCCCAGTGGTTTTCCAATGCGAGAACGACGCCGCACTTTTCAGCCGTCGGCAAGCATTTCTCGAGTGCCTCGATCACCCATGGGTAGCCATCTTCGTCGGTGTAACCTTCCAGCGGTTTTTCGATTCCGCGGTTTTCCATCAGGATGTCGAAGCTGCCTGACGTTCCCCAACGCCCGGTGTTCACTCGCATAACCGGAATACCGAGTTCGTACGCGATCTCGATCTGCCCAATCGTTCGGTCAATATTAAACTGGCGTTCTTCCCGGTCAGGCGTCACAAAGCCTTGGTGTGTCGACAAGCCAACCAGGGGCAAACCCAATCGCAAAGCGTGCCGTTTATACGACATCATCTGCGAGTGGCTGATCAATTCGTTTTGTTCCAACTGATACAGCAGCAGTTCGACACCATCGAAACCAAGCTCATCGGCAATGTCGATGCACTTGTGAAAGTCGCGGAACTCTTCGTTATGAAATCGCCACAACGAGTAGGTCGAAAGGATAATGGGCGAAGTCTTGCGAGCTCCGCTTTCTTCCGTAGGCTTGGTTTCGTCCGCACCACAAGCCTGGCTCAAGGGAATCAACGATGCGGCCGCCGCAGCAGACAGAAAACCTCGACGATTGGCGATTGAATCAGAGAATGCCATGAGAATTCCTACCGGTCAGGGATGAGTAAACGTGTGAAAAGGAACTCGAATTTCCGATGAAATGCGTTCGATTCAGGGCTTAGGGCTCGGCGAGAATGGCACGAAACTGCGCCGCTTCGTCCTCGGGGAATGTCTTCAGCAATGGGCGAATCGTGAAGTTGCCATGCATTTTGCGATCTCGAATAAACATCCAATCCGAGATCTCGTTTTTGGGCACCGTCCATTGTTGCCCCATCTGCACGTTGCTGATCATGTCGGGGGCATTGTCGATGGTGCCGGTGAATTTGCCGTCGGCATATTTCACATTCGATAACCACATGTGTTCAACTTCGTCGCCATCTTCAATCGCGACTTTGACGGAGAAGTTCTCGCCATTTCCGCTGTGAAGCGTATCGATGAACTGATTGACCGACGATTTCGCCTGAGCAATCGCGGCCTGCATTTCTGCTTCGTCGTATTCCGTATAAGCCGAATCCGACTGCGAACCACAGCCAGCAACGGCAAGTACGAACCCAAACCACAACCCCAGGCGACAGATATGCACGAACGAACAACTCCTGAAAAGACGTCAAACCAGTAGCACTGATCTGGAAATTCAGCATAGAGGCCCCATCAGAGGCTCGCAATCGATTCCGCGTATAATATTACGCACTAGAAATGGGCTTTTTGCTGACGCTCAGCCAAGATAGAGCGTCGTTCAGGCCTCGGCCTGCCATTACCAACCGCCTCGATACATCCGCTTGAGCCGCGAAGCCGAGGTGCTTCCGCTGATTCGTCGCTTCTCCATCCCGTCGACGACATAAACAAATTGCGGAATGCTGCTGATCCCGTATTGCTGGGCCAGCGTCGGATTCGAGTCGACATCGACTTTGCGAATGGGATAGCCCGCATTTCGGAGTTCCTGGTAGGCCGGATCGGCGTGACGACACGCTGGGCACCAGTTGGCACTGAAAAACAGGATCTTCCCAGGAAGATCGCGGGGCTGAACGTTGGGATCATCCACCGGACCGCCCGAATAGCTGGCAACCGTAAGAATCACCGGGGCAATAAAGCAAAGAACTGCCACTCCCACCACGACTGCCTTCTGCATTACCTTCTCTCCCCCAAGCGCAGTCCGAAAAATTACATCTCTATCATCCAGTAAAGCTTATCCGAGAGAGCCGACCGCCCCTTCCTGGTGGAAACTTGGACCAAACCGCTGGTCAATCTTCCCCACTCCCTTACATCCAGCACAACCGAACCTTGGCGCGACACAGCGTTCTCGTCCATTCGTATCGCCGCGAAACGCGATCTCGACCACCAAAATCACTCGCGAAGACGACCGATCGAGAAGCCAAAAGGGCCTTCGGAGACATTCCCGGGGAAGATTTTCAAAATCATTTCGCCCGTATTTTCCCGTGTTAAACGACTCTTTCCACGAAATTCCGTCATCGAAATCACTGAGCCCGTTGACGCCCGGTCCTGATCTGGTACATTTCTCTCTTCCCAGTTGGGCAACATCGCTCGCAGGGACAAAAGCAAAACGCTTTTGCGAGTGTGAAAGCACTCAAAACGATCTTTGACAATTTGGTAGTGACCTCTGTTTGAGAACGAAGGTGGTTGTGCTTTTGGAGGCCAGCTTGCTGGCTGAAGAAA
>NZ_BAABFZ010000006.1:0-949 GCF_039541315.1 Bremerella cremea
ATGGCATCGATTTCAAAAGAGCCCAACGGACGACGACGCATTCTATTCATCGCCCCCGATGGCAAGCGGAAGACCATTCGCCTGGGGAAGATTTCGCAGCGGAATGCGGAGTCGTTCAAGGTTCGTGTCGAACAGTTGGTGACGGCAGCCACGCTTCAAACCGGCATCGGCCGGGAAACGGCGCTGTGGGTTGCTCAATTGGACAACCCGACCCACGAGAAACTGGCACGGGCCGGCCTGGTCGAACCTCGCGAGAATCAAGACCTGACATTGCAGGGGCACATCGATGCTTATCTGAAACGCCGCACCGAAGTAAAGCCACGAACCGTTATCAGTTGGAAACAGGCTCGGGAATCGCTGCTGGCGTACTTCGGCCCCAAGCGAAAACTTTCCACCATTACCGTTGCCGATGCGAAGGACTGGGAACGTTGGCTGGCCACGCCGCCGGCTCGGGGCAACTTGAAGGACGACGAAACGAAGACCGGCCTGGCAATCAACACCATTCGCAAGCGGGTTGCCAATGCCAAGTTGTTCTTTGAAGATGCCGTCGCCCGAGAATTGATTCCTGCGAACCCTTTCAAGCCATTAAGAGGGGCGGTCGGTACGAATCGGGAACGCGACCACTTCGTCACCCTCGAAACCATCGAAAAGGTTCTAGATGCCTGCCCCGATGCCGAGTGGCGTTTGATTGTCGCCTTAAGCCGCTTTGCCGGCCTGCGATGTCCTTCCGAGCATCTGGCCCTGACCATCGACGATGTCGACTGGCGAAACCAACGGCTCCGCATCCCCAGTGCCAAAACCGAACACCACGCCGGCAAGGCCTACCGCGTGATTCCGATCTTCCCTCAGCTGAAGCCCTACCTGGAAGACGTTTGCGAAATGCTGCCGGCAGGGAAGAAGTTTCTTATCAATCGCTACCGCAGCACCAACGCCAACCTGCGGACCCAAC
>NZ_BAABFZ010000008.1:0-3568 GCF_039541315.1 Bremerella cremea
GAAAACGATCTTTGACAATTTGGTTGGTAGATGGCATTTTGCGTGACGAAGCGATGCCGGGTTTGAGGTTTTTGACCTCGGGCCAGACAAGACTTCGTTGCGGCATAAACGATGCAATTTCATAGAGTTATATGGTTATTACCAAGAAGTGTTGCTTTTGATTCAGCTTCGGCTGAAACGGAGCAGTGTCGATTGGGAGTTAACCGTTCTCAATAGAGAATCTGGATGTCTATCGGTTGTAGTTCTGGTTGCTACCTGAGAGGGTAGTGCGAAGACTGCTTCACGAAGCATTTAGAATCGTTACAAGATCGGATCTCAGTGGCTGGCTCTTAGACAAGTCAGCCACACGAAAAGAAGTCCGAAATAGTTTGATTGTTCATTGATTGCAAGAGTTGCTAACTCTCGCGAGCTTTGAATATTTGTGGTCAAGCTATTAAGGGCACATGGGGGATGTCTTGGCATCAGAAGATAAGGCGTGGAAGACTGCGATAAGCCTGGGGAAGTTGTCAAACGAACGTTGATCCCGGGATTCCTGTTTAACTCAGGGAACTGAAACATCTAAGTACCTGAAGGAAAAGAAAGAAAAATCGATTCCGTCAGTAGCGGCGAGCGAACGCGGAATAGCCCAAACCTTGAGGATTTTCCTCAGGGGGTTGTAGGGCCTCTCATATGGAAGTTACAAAGCCACCGATTAGCCGATATGACATGGAAAGGTCAACCATAGAGGGTGACAGTCCCGTAGGCGAAAATCGAGTGGCCTTCCGAGAGGTGCCTGAGTAGGTCCAGTCACGTGAAACCTGGACTGAATCCACGGAGACCATTCCGTAAGGCTAAATACTCTCTGATGACCGATAGTGAACTCAGTAGCGCGAGTGAAAGATGAGAAGAACCCCGACAAGGGGAGGTATGTGAACCTGAAACCATGTGCCTACAAGCGGTCGGAGCCCGATTTATGGGTGACGGCGTGCCTTTTGCATAATGATCCGGCGAGTTACCGTCTGCGGCAGGTTAAGGCCTTACGGGCTGTAGCCAGAGGGAAACCGAGTCTTAATAGGGCGTTAGTCGTAGGTGGTAGACGCGAAACCACGTGATCTACCCATGAGCAGGTTGAAGCGCGGGTTATACCGCGTGGAGGACCGAACCCACTTGGGTTGAAAACCGAGGGGATGACTTGTGGGGAGGAGTGAAAGTCTAATCAAACGTGGAGATATCTCGTTCTCTCCGAAATAGCTTTTGGGCTAGCCTTGAGCCACTACACATTGGGGGTAGAGAGACTGAATCGGTTTGGGGCCCTTCCCGGGGTACCCTGCTGGACCAAACTCCGAATACCAATGTGACTATCTCAGGAGTCAGTCCGCGAGGGATAAGCTTCGCGGTCGAGAGGGAAACAACCCAGACCGTCTGCTAAGGTCCCGAAGAGATGCTCAGTCACTAAGGAAGTTGAATTGCCGAGACAACCAGGATGTTGGCTTAGAAGCAGCCACCATTTAAAAAGTGCGTAACAGCTTACTGGTCGAGCAATTCTGCGCCGATAATGAACGGGAGTAAGCATCTCACCGAAGCAGCGGATTCGAAAGAATGGTAGGAGAGCGCCGATCGTCAGATACGAGCCGTACCGTAAGGAGCGGTGTTGGGGCGATCGGGTGATTATGCCGGAATGAGTAACGATAAAACAGGTGAGAATCCTGTTCGCCGAAAGCCTAAGGTTTCCTGGGGAAGGCAATTCCGCCCAGGGTTAGCCGGTCCCTTAGTCGAGGCTGAAAAGCGTAGACGATGGACAACGGGTCAATATTCCCGTGCTACGGTTGTGGACTGATGGAGGGACGGCGTTTCAAAGGTGATCGGACTGGTGGAACAGTCCGTGGGCTCTAGCAAGGTGAGGAATAGGCAAATCCGTCCTCATAAGCCAAGTTAGAGTGCTGACTCTTCGGAGGTAATCATCAGCGGGACGTCCAAGAAAAGCTTCTAAAGGTTGAAGCAACTGTAACCGTACTAAAACTGACACAGGTAGGCGAGTCGAGTAGACTAAGGCGCTCGGGAGAACGGTGGTTAAGGAACTCTGCAAAATGACCCCGTAAGTTCGCGATAAGGGGTGCCCCTGATGGTTAACGCTGTTGGGGGCCACAGAAAATCGGCTCTGGCAACTGTTTATCAAAAACACAGGACCCTGCCAACTCGCAAGAGGATGTATAGGGTCTGACGCCTGCCCGGTGCCGGTAGGTTAAGGAAGCGGGTGCAAGCTCTCGACCGAAGCCCCGGTAAACGGCGGCCGTAACTATGACGGTCCTAAGGTAGCGAAGTTCCTTGTCGGGTAAGTTCCGACCTGCATGAAAGGCGTAATGACTGGAGCACTGTCTCAACCACCGACCCGGTGAAATTGTAGTCGTGGTGAAGATGCCACGTTCCCGCAGTTAGACGGAAAGACCCCGTGAACCTTTACTGTAGGCTGATATTGGTCTGAGATATGTTTTGTGTAGGATAGGTGGGAGGCTTTGAAGTCGGCACGCCAGTGTCGATGGAGCCATCCTTGAAATACCACCCTGAATATGTTTTAGCTCTAACCTAGAATTTCTGTGAATCCAGACTAGGAACAGTGTCAGTTGGGCAGTTTGACTGGGGCGGTCTCCTCCCAAAGAGTAACGGAGGAGTGCAAAGGTACCCTCAGCCTGGTTGGTCATCAGGCATAGAGCGCAATGGTAGAAGGGTGCTTAACTGTGAGACCCATAGGTCGAACAGATACGAAAGTAGGTCATAGTGATCCGGTAGTCCCGAATGGAAGGGCTATCGCTCATCAGATAAAAGGTACTCCGGGGATAACAGGCTTATCGCATCCGAGCGTCCATAGCGGCGATGCGGTTTGGCACCTCGATGTCGGCTCATCACATCCTGGGGGTGAAGAAGCTCCCAAGGGTTCGGCTGTTCGCCGATTAAAGTGGTACGTGAGCTGGGTTCAGACCGTCGTGAGACAGGTCGGTCCCTATCTGCTGTGGGCGTACGAAACTTGAGGAGATTCTTCTTTAGTACGAGAGGATTTGGAAGGACGTTCCTCTGGTGTCCCAGTTGTCATGCCCGTGGCACGGCTGGATAGCTATGAACGGAAAGGATAAACGCTGAAAGCATCTAAGCGTGAAGCCCGCTCCAAGATTAGGTTTCGTAAGTATTTATACGAGAGTCCCCTGGAAGACGACCAGGTTGATAGGCCAGATGTGTAAGCTCAGCAATGAGTTCAGCTAACTGGTACTAACGGACGAATGCTTGACCACTTATATTCAACGCTCTCAAGAGCATGAATAATCAAGTGACGATTCACAGATTCTCGATTGATCGAACGTTCGCAACACACGCGAATACATCTACCAAGCCAAATTGAGCTTCGTGAGGCCCTCACGTTTCACGAAGCTCCTTCCGGTGACCATATGGTTGTGGAAACACCTGTTCCCTTTCCGAACACAGCAGTTAAGCACAACCAGCCGATGATAGTGCCCACCAGTGCGAAAGTAGGTATCGCCGGATTCATTTACACTTCAAAGCCCCGTTCTAACGAACGGGGCTTTTTTGTTGCCCTGAT
>NZ_BAABFZ010000009.1:0-438774 GCF_039541315.1 Bremerella cremea
ATCCCAGAACGCAAAACGCCCGCAAATTACCGGGCGAAGCGAAACTTAGCGAATCTACGCAAAATAGAAAGGTAGGCCAGGCAGGACTCGAACCCGCGACCAAGGGATTATGAGTCCCCTGCTCTAACCGACTGAGCTACTGGCCCAAGGTGTTTGACAGCAAGTGCTTATGACGACCGCCAGGTGACCTGGGAATCGCTTTCTACGCCCGATTTTACGCCTGTACACTATCTCCCTAAGTTGGGAAGTGGACAGAAACTGCTCTAAAATCGACCGAAAGTACTGCGTCAAGGTTCTAAGTCTACCGGCGAATTGCCATCTGAACCATACCCGGCTTTCCTTCTCGTTCTTCGTGTGCCTGGGCGATGGGGAAAGCAGATCGCCGCAGGTATTTTAGCTGCTTTGGAGGCTGGCGACGTTCGGATGCCGCACCATTCCAGGGCACTCGCGATTACACTCGATGAGAGAAAGATCCGGAAGAGAATGTTTCGTGGGAATGGTTGCCAGTTGGCACTATCTCAATCTGGACGGCTGAAAGGAAAGAGTGCCGCTGAAGTCCTTTCTTAAATCGATCGACCGCTCGTTCAACCAATAGAGTTATTGGAATCATGGCTATCGCACGGAACATCGTCGCTGGCAGGATAGGCCCCGATGACGAGCACATGATTTCATTCGTGAATACTCACGATGTCATGAAGAACAGACCTGAATCCCAACCAGGCAATGACGAAACTTCTGGTGGCAATCGTGCTGAGACACTCGAGAACGCTACTGATTTGAAATCGACTTCAGGCGACCAGGGTCACGCCTGATTTCATCCGCGTTTTTTAGTGCTGCTGCTATTTCTAAATCACAGCTAAGATTAACGCGAACATGAAGAAATCCAACGATTCACCTTCTTAGCAGACAGGCACGGATGTAAACGCCGTGCCAATCTTTCTCGCGCGGACGATCTTAATCGCTCGTACCTTCAACGTTCCCTTGATGCTCCACGGCAACTTCGTTTATTCGCGGCCGTGAAGCTGGTCCGGTGCTGGTCGTTCTGGATCGCGGCCGCGGCGACCGGTCCCGATGCCGTGGTACGAAGGTAGCCGAATCGAATAGACCAGCACGCCGATCGTCAGCGGCACGACCAGCCACATTGCGTGCAGCACATTCGTTCCGCTGATCAGGCATAGTCCGACCAGCGCGACGAAGCCGCCGGCCCACACCAGTTCCGGTTTGCGAGGAATGCGGAACACATTGCAAAACAGAAAGAAGTGCCCCAGCACAAACGGCATCAGCCACGCCAATGGGCCGATCAGGCCCAGCGCGAAGATGGTCGCCGCGGCGCAGATCGCGATCGCCAACGCATCGGTCATCGAAAAGCGAAATCCGTGGGTTGGCCAGTGCCGAGGCATCGCTACACTTCCCACTCGCTGCGAACGATCTGTCCGGCTGCATCGACCTGACAGGTCCACGTGCCGAACCGCGTCGCGTAGTTGCGGATCCGCAAGTCACGACAGACAAACGTCGTGTGCCCGTTTTCGGTTTGCTGTTCGACGGCATGATAAAACGTCGAAAGGTCGCGCATCGCTTGCCAGGGTGGAAGTTCTCCGACGGTGCCGGGCATGGCATCGTCGAGTAGCGGAATGCGTTGCACGTCTCGCTCTTCACCCCGCCACAGATCGAGCGTTGACGTCACGCAGGCCTCGCCCCAATCGCGGCAAACCAGAAACTGCCATGGAAGCCAGGTCGTCGGTATCACAGAAATGCGCGGAGGTGGCCGATCGCCCGATGGTTCCGACATCGATACGGCAAGTCGGCGTGCCCGCGCAGCGATCATTCCACGTACGGGGATCATCAGCAGCATGCCTGCGACATAGCCACCGGAGATCCATGCCAGCCAGGTTCCGTTCCCCCACGACCATGCTACGAGCGACAAGCCGATCAGCGTCCAGAGCAGCATCGGCAGATCGATGAAGAAGATCCAGTCGAGCGCCATCCTGCTTCGCTGGAACGGCCAAGCCCAGCGAACCCCGTACGAGTTCGTCAGGTCGAGCCCCACATGCATTACCATGCCGATTGCGATGCCCAGCAGCAGTAGGCTCCCCTCTGCCTGCGAGGCATTCCACAAACCAGCCGCCGCCAGACTAACAAACGCGACGGCTGCGACCGAATGGGTGTACGTTTGATGAAATCGAATGAATGCCTGTTTGCCGCCCAGCCGCGAGAACGCGTCGAGGTCTGGCGCGACATTCCCCAACACCACGCCGCAAGCCAGCTCTGGCTGCCAGGCCAATAGCCCCGCCGCCGAAGTCGCCCCAATCAAAGCATGCGTCACGATGTCCATCCCTGCATCGTACGCGAAAGATCTCGTTTGGGCGCCGGTTTGGTCAAAGTGGGACGCGATGGATGTGGGGCGATTTTTGTTGGTATGACGTTAACGCGGAACGTATGATCGGAACTTCTCGCCGTTGCGTTAGCATTCGTAGCATAGAAGCTATGTTCAACGACCGCAGCCCCTTCAAACCCCACAGGCCCCAGCATGCAAGTTCACGTCGGCTCGCCAAAACCATGCATGACTGTTCAGCAAGCGATTTCGAAACTCGCCCCAAGCGAACTGAATCGCCCGACCGTCTCGACGATCCCGATGCTCGACTTGATGATCCACCATGAAGACCAATTTCAAGAGATCATCGAAGAGCTAGGCATGGGCAAACCTGATTGCCTGACTCTGGAATACACAGCCGGGCCATTTGCTGGTCGTGGCACGGCATCCCACACTGATGTCATGCTGCAGAATGCTGAGCAGTCGCTGGCGATCGAAGCGAAGTGGACGGAATCGATGTATGAAACGGTTGAGAATTGGCTTACCGGCGCTAAAGGCGAAAACAAATCCAAAGTGCTGCAAGGCTGGTTTACGCAGCTACGCCACTACAGTTTTCCTGTTGACTACCAGAAACTCATTTACCAAATGGTGCATCGTGCAGCCTCAGCCGCCGAAGCCGGAGCTTCTCCAGGCATGGCCTATTTTCTCTTTGAGGTGGAAGGATTCAGCTCAGGGGCTTCTCAAGATGCAATTCAGTATGAGCTAAAACGCCTCCGCACGTTTTTACCTGCCTCGTTTCGACTCCATACGGTTAAGGTCCATTTAGAACCAGCGAAAGCTTACGAGACAATCCGCGGACTTGAACCTGGAGATAAAAAGACCTCTGAGTCAATAGTTTCAAGGCTGCAGCGCAAGGCAAAGCTATTCACACTTAAACATTACAACGTAACATCAGTTGAATAGTCATTTCGAGGCACGGACAGCGGCTTACAACGGACGTTGGAACGCATGTCCTCCTCTGATCGATAAGTTAAAAAAAGAGATTACCGTTCTCGCGACCAGCATGACAGCAATCGAGATGAAGAATGACATTCAAATCCGTCCAACACCAATACGATCAAGGGAGGTTAACCTCCCTTGACGCCATCTGCAAAATCCTTCGAACGCTCGATCCAGAGCGAGTCGACGAGTTGGCGGATCTCGGTAGCGAACTGGCTTCAAAGCTTCGTCAATTCACCCAGACCTTCGATCCGCACTTGCGGTCGACAGGAGAAATGCCAACCGAGGAACAAGTAACTCTTGTTAGACGTTGGTATCAACAACACGACAGAAACGAGATCGGCTGAAAGGGGAGAGAGAGCTGGCTGGTGTTCTCCAGCAATGACGAATACCAGCTTGGAATCTTGGGTATGCACTTTTTGGAAAGCCGCGTAGGTAAATCGCTAGCCAACAATAGCCCAATCTGTCCATGTCAGCAAAACGGCCGGGAATGATCGAACACGCTTGCCGACAAGTTCGGAGAGTCTCTTCTTGGCGTGCAGACCGCAGACAAATTCTTTGACGACATATTTCGCTCCGTCGTCGGACTGAATCACAAGCGTAAAGCAAGGGCCGGTGTTCGGAATGATAATACGCGCTTCTGGCATGACAGAGGGTTCGATTCTACAAATGACTCCTCGGAATTCGGGCACTTTGATGAATTCATCAAGGGTCATCACCTGCGCTACGGAATTGCCTCCACCTCTTGCCGATACTTCGCTTCTCGGCGTCTCGCGTAAACGCACCTTCGGTTCTGCGTTCCACCCAAGGAGCATTATGAAAGCTACACAGACAAAGCACAGTGATGTAGTCGCGAAAGAGAACCTCGCCAATTGATTAACTTTCACCGCTAGAACTCCCACGGAAATTCGCTGCGTAAGTCAGATCGAGCCGCGTTCGGCGATTCGGTAACCACGCACTGGCCACCATCGATATCGGGGTCGCATTTTAGATGTACCAGCCTGCCGGGGGCTTAGGCAATTCCAAGTGCTTTCTTCCATTCACCCAGCAAGCCAACTTGGATCATGCTGTCCGGTTTCCCGCCCTTGATCCGTCCGACGTACGTTTGGTCCAGAGTAAAGCTAATTTCCAAGTCGGTTTGTCCGGACAATTTCGTCATTGCATCCACGATCGCGGTCACTTCTTCCAGATGCCGTCGATCGACGTCCTTGGGTAAATCGGCTCCGAATGGTGGAAGTGCCGTGTAGATCTCCAAACTGCCGCCAATCCATCGTACTTCGCCATCATTTTCGTCTGCCAGCGTCGGTGGCCCGATCACCCATGTCCGACTTTTAGACAGCGTGGTGACCACGGTTCGCATTTGATGCCACAGGTCATCGCTCAAATTCCGTCCGCTTGCATAGAAGCAAAACGTCGATCTGGGGTGATTTGTCTTTACGCGTTGCTCCATGTCCTATCGATACCTTCTGACGATGAACACTAAAGGTTATCCCGCTTCAAGGACCGGGCCGCTAAGGGGACGCACCTGAAGCTAGTGCATCGTGGTTGTTCTGGTTTCTCACTTCCTTCCATCCTCTTCCGCTTCCCCTTGCGAAATCTGCTGAACCGCAGCCTCCGCAGCTTCTCTCACCCAGTCGTTTTCTTCCTCTTGGGCTATTTCCTTCAGGCGGGGAAGGGCAGTGGACGCTTGCTCTTTCAGGTTGCCCAGCGCGACGGCGGCGGCGTGTCGTACGAAGATGCCGAACGCGATATCGTTGTCATCCAACGCAGCGATGTAGGCATTCAGGAGCTGGGGTGAAGGATTGGGGAGTGCTCCTAAGCTTTCAATGACACACGACCGTACCAGCGCGTCTTCGTCTTTCAACGACTTTAGCAATCGCGATTTGGCCGTCTCTGGGGAAATCGAGACGATTGCTTTCACAGCTTGAAAACGAACCATGGTTTCTGGATGCCGGAGCGCGTCGTCCAGGACAGGCAGCGCTGCTTCCGCCTGGGGCCCCAACTTGCCTAACGCCTCCGCGGCTTCCTCTGGGACATCGGTGGCACTTTCGTCATCTTGAACGGCCGCGATCAAATGGTCGACCGCTCCCTTTGAATCGCCGTCGAGCCTGGCAATGGCAAACGCCGCAGCGACGCGGACGAGCGGGTCCGAATCGCCGCTCATCATCGGGCGAAGCTTCACCAGGGCAACCTCTGCTTCTTTGCCCATGCCTGCCAGGGCCAGCGCGCTGTCGTATCGGACCGGGCGTGTACCCGCCGCATCGGGTGCATAGTAATGCCAACGGTTCTCCTTGTCGTCCAGCAGTTCGACCAGGCGAGGAACGTTCCGCGAGCCTGCTTCGCCGAGCTCTCCGAGTGCCTGGATCGCCGCCGCGCGGACATCGGGCGATGCGTCGTTCAGGGTAGTCCCCAGTACCAAAGCCAAGGCCTGCGGATCTTTCTGAACGGAAACGATCGCCGCGACCGCTTCCAATCGAATCGCTTTGTCCGGGTCACCGAGAAGTCGCTCGAGTGTCGGCAGGGCGTCCGCCGCGTCCTCTTCCATTTTCGATAGCGAGCGAATCGCAAGTTTGCGGACGTCTGGGTCCTGGCTGCGATTCAGGCATTCGCAAATCGGCACCACCGCAGGCTTGCCGATCTCGGCCAACGCCTCGACTGCCGTTGTTCCCACCGTGTCGACTGGGAACGTAATCGGGACGTAATCAGGGATAAAAACCGCGCGGCGGTCATCGGCCAAAGAATCGACCACCGTCTGAATGGCGAGATCGGAAGTTGGTTTCCGCAGCCCAATCGCGCTGATGGCTTCGGCGCTCTTGATCGCGTCTTCGCCTTGCACGATCGCAACGAGATCTTCCAGCGAAGGCTGCGGGGCCTGGGCGAAAGTCTCGACACGGCATGCCAGGATGACAACGACAAGGATCAGCAGGAATCGCATTGGGGATCGACGACCTTGGCGACGGAACGGCGACGTTCGACGCGCCGCTGAAGTGATGGGGCTAATGAGTCAGACGAGCCTATTGTTGTCCAATTTTCGGTCGCGGACAAATATTTAGGAGGGTTCGAGAAACCAGCCGACGAGCGGACGCTTCCGATCGAAATGCAGTCGTTGCCGAAATGCGTTACTCGCTGTGATCGTCCGTCCATCCTTGGATTGCCAATTCGACATGCGACCGGAAGCTGGCGATGTCGTACGACAACTTGCGTTTCTTCAGTTTCACCGCCAAGGCATCGACCGCCGCCAGCAGTTGCTTGCCAAGGAATGCACGCTGCTCGGCCACCGGCAGCTCGGCGAAGTCGCGGTGGAGGTAGAGGTCTGCGTAGAACGCCTTCTGTTTTGCGTTGAACGCCCCGACCTTCAATCACGAATGCGCTTCTTCCGCGGAATCGGGACGGTGGAGGGTGAAGTAGAACTTCTCGATCGCGTCACCATAGGCCTCCGGCGTCATCGTCGCGCGAAGATGCTCGGCCAGTTCCTTCCGCAACGAAACAACCGATCGCGCGGCGTCCGAACGGCCGCAGGAGACTCCCATCACGATCGGCATTTGGCGCCGATAGTTTCTCTGCGACGGAAGCGAGTCACGGTCCACAATCGGATATTCTTTTCCGGCGTTCTGCTGCCAGTCGATGGCAGGCCGATCGGGAAAATCGGGACTGGGGCGAAATTCTGGATTCCAAATCGTCCAGCCTGCTTTCCGCTTGGACCATCTTGCGAGCTGGAAGCGATATTCGTTTTGAGCGGTAACGAATCTCGTTTCCCAGCAGTCGCCATTGAAGTGGCTGATGGCGTCAACAGGCTCGCGATCGTCCCATCCGATAATCGCAAGGGCCTCACAAACTCGAACGGCCGCGGCCCACTGGTCGGCGTCCGAATATTCGATCAGTTGATCGAATCTCGCCAGCAACTCCGCCCGAACTTCGTCCCCGTTCCGCGATTCCAGAAACGCCGATAGCTCGTCGATCGTTTCCAACGCCAGGATTGTTTCGACAATGCTCATGAATTCGTTTCGATTCGCCCAACGATGTAGAGGTTCCTGCGCACAACCAGTGCATAACACCAGCTTCGCATCTTACGTGTGCCACTGGCCAGTGAGAAGAGAGCAGAAGCTTCACCGCCTAGTGGCGTTTCACCACGATGCTCTACGGCAAGCAGGAAGAAGCCGCGTTGCCTAGCTCACTCGCCCAGCGTGCGGTACGTGATTTCGTGACAGCTGGGGGGAGTCGAGGTGAACACGTTGTACATAGAGCCTGGCTGCCCGTGGAAGATTGGCTACATCGAATTTTTTAACGGGAAGCAGCGAGATGAGTTGCTCGAGGCAGCTGAGTTGATCGAACAGTGGCGCGTCGAGTACAACACGGTACGCCCGCACAGTTCGCTGGGGTACCGTCCACCAGCACCGGAGGCAGTTCTTCCAGGGGAAGATCGTGGAAGACGATCACTTAACGACTGGTTTCATGCGTGGGAACAGGTCAGGAGTGCATGATGTTGCATATTTCGCTTAGAAGTAAAGTTGTGTTGTTCATTTTGCTTTCTGTTTTAGGATGCATCTGTGCTGTATTGAGTGCCAATGTTGTCAAGCATGATGACCATGACGCCGCTCAAATGCTTAAGGAGGATGGGTTTCTTGTGATGTACACAACTTCAACAGATGCATTCGGATTTTCCAGAACCCGAATCACGGGACTTGAGCTGCATTTGCCGGACTTTCGTGGGAAGATCGAAAATGGTCGAGCCCTAATTAACGGTACGCCAGCTATGGAGGCAATCCAGCTCTGCCAACATCTGTATACTTGTGATTTAAGTAATTCCGATGTGACTTCCAATACAATTGGCAAGATGACGTCAATCTCCAAGCTGCGATTGCTGGATCTCACCAGCACATTAGTTGATGACGAGTTATTGGCGTCCCTGCGGTCAAACGAAGTGCTTAATGAGTTGCACTTGGATTACACATTGATAACAGATGAAGGGCTTGCCCAGCTCCAGAACAGTCAAACGCTTGAAAAGCTAATTGTTGGGGGCCAGTTTGTATCCGGGAGATTCCTTGCAGCATTGAAGGGCAACCAATCGATTCGGATATTGATCGTGTACGATTCCCAAATAGATCCGGAACTCCTCAAAATACTTCCGGACACCGCAATCGAGACACTTGTTCTCAGTTGCAAGCCTTCGGAGATACCAGTGTCGGCTATTGTCAAGTCGAGTGTGACATGGATTAACATAAATTGGGATGAGCCACTTGATTCTGCAGACAAAGCTGCCAAAGCAAAAATGAAGAGTGCCAAGCCTGGATTAGAGGTCTTCGCTGGCCCACGCAACACGACCTAACTCATGGTGGCCTGCTATCAAATTCCTGATCCATTCGTCATGAAGTCTTCCAGCCGATTTCGGCAAGGAGATTTCGACGATGTCAATCAAGAGACGGCTGGCTGCCTGGCACTGGCAACACCTCACACCAGCATCGCATCTTACGTGTGCCACTGGCCTCTGGCCAGTGAGAAGTGGGCAGATGCTTTACCGCCCAGTGGCGTTTCACGACGATGCTCTACGGCAAGCAGGAAGAAGCCGCGTTGCCTAGCTCACTCGCCCAGCGTGCGGTACGTGATTTCGTGGCCGCTGGGGGGAGTCGAGGTGAACACGTTGTACATAGAGCCTGGCTGCCCGTTGAAGATTGGCTACATCGAATCTTTCAACGGGAAGCAGCGAGATGCGCTGCTCGATCGAGAGATCTTCGCCACGCTGCTCGTGGCAAGAGTGTTGATCGTACAGTTGCGAGTCGAGTACAACACGGTACGCCCGCACAGTTCGCTGGGGTACCGTCCACCGGCCCCGGAGGCCATTCTTCCAGGGGAAGCTTCCTTGAAGACGATCACTTAACGACTGGTTTCATGCGTGGGGGCAGGTCACACTGTTTCGCTCGCAGGAGTAACATACAATGATTTCAAGGCGCCGCTGGGCATCGTCCTGTGGCATGTTAATCGTAGCCCTAGCGATGTCCTGCGATTATCCTGCGGGACATTCACAAAATCAATTTAGCGTGTCTGCTGATGCAGAAGGACATGAATCGTATTTTCCCGCCACGATTGTCTATGCTGGAGAGTTATGGGAACGCCGGGACAGTACATTGCGTCGGTGTGAGTATGGCATTGAGTGCTATTATGGCAGTGTCCGAGAATCTACGCGCTCCTTGCGCGTGCTATCTGGGGATGATAGGTCGTATATTCGGTGGAGCTATAGAGTATACTCGCGGCAATCGCAAACGGGCATTAGGATCCGGGAAAAGATACTGTTTGTCGACAGAGATGATCAAGGAACTGAGATTGCTTGCACGGACGGCGAATTGATTGGCCCCATGCGCAGATTTTATTGTGATGGCACAGTCAAGTATGAAGGCGAGGCATGTTTCGGCGAGAAGAATGGGATTGGGCGTGGTTTTTATCCAGATGGCACACTTTGGTGGGTTGGCATCCATAACCGAGGAGAGTTTGTGGTGGAGTCTCGTGATCCTCCTGTGTTTTACACTGAGGATGGATTGATCGATGACCAAGTAGACACTGCTGAGGAGATGCTTGAAGAATTAAAACGATGGCACAATCTGCGATCAGAAGGAACGTGTGAATCGATGCAAGAGTTTGCGATGCGGATCGAGAAACAATAGTTATTTATATTACGCCGGAGTTCGACGGCTTGAGCGGCTGGCTGGCACTGGCAACACCTCACACCAGCATCGCATCTTACGTGTGCCACTGGCCTCTGGCCAGTAAGAAGCGGGCAGAAGCTTCGCCTCCCAGTGGCGTTTCACGACCATGCTCAACGCATTGCAGGAAGAAGCCGCGTTGCCTAGCTCACTCGCCCCGCGTGCGGCAGGTGATTTCGTGGCCGCTGGGGGGAGTCTAGGTGAACACGTTGTACATAGAGCCTGGCTGCCCGTTGAAGATTGGCTACATCGAATCTTTCAACGGGAAGCAGCGAGATGAGCTGCTCGATCGAGAGCCCTTCGATACGCTGCTCGAGGCAAATGTGTTGATCGAACAGGGGCGCGTCGAGTACAACACGTTATGCCCGCACAGTTCGCTGGGGTACCGTCCACCGGCTCCGGAGGCAGTTTTTCCAGGGGAAGCATCCTTGAAGACGATCACTTAACGACTCGTTTCACTCGTGGGGGCAGGTCACGATTGGCAGCGACAACATTGCATATGGCACAACCAAGTGAGTGATATTAGATCACGCAACAGTGTGGGTAAGGATTTACCCTGGACTAAGGCCTGTGCTGTATATCACAGGTGGGTGCCGGATCTAACAAAAGGCGCGGTCGCGTTTTGAATATGCAATATATACCGTGGGCATGCACGTCAGTCGTTACTCTGTGGGGTGTTTATGCGTAGCGCGCATATCCTTCATGGTATCCTGTCCAGCGACTGGAGTAGCAATATTGATGCACACATTGGCGAACTTGCGGACGTTCTAGAAATCGAAGGGGAGTGCCTTGATCACAGCCTTCCTAGCCTAAACCTTGTTGAGCAACGGATAGTTAACAATTGGTCGGGTAGGAGTTTCTACGATCAGCGGAAATACCTGTTTTCGCCATTGCTGGCCTACACGGGAGAAATCGTACGTCGAGCATTGGACGGAGAGTGGTTGATTGAGAACGATAGTGAAACCAACACGCTAGTGCCTTGGGTGGTTGATAAATTTTCGCGTAGATATTATTTGCTCGGAATTCTGGACCCATTCGATCCTTCTGGGCCTAACATCCAGTACTTGGGATTGGGGGCAATGGTTAGACTCATTCCCAAGTGTCCCGTGGAGGATTGTTAGTACTGACGTAGTTCCCAGCTTTCGACTGGGAACTATAAATAACCAGTAGCAATGGTGGCCTGCTATCAAATTCCTGATCCATTCGTCATGAAGTCTTTCAGCCGATTTCGGCAAGGAGATTTCGACGATATCAATCAAGAGACGGCTGGCTGGCACTGGCAACACCCCACACCAGCTTCGCATCTTACGTGTGCCACTGGCCTCTTGCCAGGGAGAAGTGGGCAGATGCTTCGCCTCCCAGTGGCGTTTCACGACGATGCTCAACGCATTGCAGGAAGAAGCCGCGTAGCCACACTCACACTCCCAGGGTGCGGTACGTGATTTCGTGGCCGCTGGGGTGGCCGTCCCGGGCCATCGGTTGGCTCAAAGAATCTCGCCGTGTCTTCGTTGGGTACGACAAACGAACGTCGTCCTAACTAGACTTTGTGCAGGTCGCTGCCATGCGTCGACTGTTGCTGTATGTTTAAGGGAAAGTGCCTAGTGGCACGCATGGAACGATTCGCCTTTTTAGCAGCGCGGATCTAGAACGCGTTCTTCCGTCCTAGTGTCGATTTGCGCTGCACCTCCTGTTTAGTGATTATCAACAGACATGAATACCACTGATTTCTATGGTGATGCTGACAGGTGTTTTGACATGCAAGACTATTCAGGCGCGGTTGCATTCCTTCGACGGGCCATGATGAGTTCAGAGCCTAGTCTTGAAAGCGTTGCGAAGTATTCCAGTGTTGCCCAGGAGGAGCGGGTTGCATTTATCCATTCCCTGACTTTGCAGTTTCCCGATTCGTTTGAATGTCACTATGCATATGCAAACGCGCTTTCGAGGACCTATCGTCGAGAACAAGCGAGCGATTTTATTACAGCACTCATGGCATCTGATCAGTGGCCTGACTTGCGATGTCAAATCATGCTTAGATCACTCCGTTTTGAATGTTCAATTCGTCTCAAGGATGCTAATCTGGCAATTGAAGATTTTCAAAGCATCCTTCAGCTTGCAAGCAGTCGCAAAGCTCTTGCTGGTTTTCGAAAGATTCTTTTCAAGCGCATCGCATCTATGGGGCATGTCGCGGACTCTACTATTATTTTTGAACTTTCAAAATCAGAGGATCTTCATGACGGGGAATCAGAGTTTCTTCGCGTTAAATCGCGAGAGCTAGAACTGCTTTCCCAATTCTAGAGGCACAGTGCCGAGGTGAAGCACCTGGCCAGACTCAAAGTCCTGTACCGCTAGGACGCCACTGGCCTCTGGCCAGTAAGAAGCGGGCAGAAGCGTCACCTCCCAGTGGCGTTTCACGACCATGCTGTAAGGGAAGCAGGCAGAAGCCGCGTTGCCAAGCTCACTCGCCCAGGGTGCGGTACGAAATTTCGTGGCCGCTGGGGTGGCCGTCGCGGGTTGTTTGGATGGCGGACGACGCGTAGCCGTGGGCTGGGTTGCGGACGTAGCTCAGGTACGTTTCGATGCCGTCGTGATCGGTGTTGTCGGCGGCGATGATCGCGCCGGGGCGGAGGTGCGGTTCGACCACTTTCAGCACGTCCAGGTACATCTCTTTCGCCCCGTCCAAGAACAGAAAGTCGACCGACTGGGGCATATCGTTCTGCAGCGTCTCGTAGGCGTCGCCAATGCGGAACTGCACCAGTTCCACCAGGCCGGCGTCGCTCAGGTTTTGCCGGGCCCGGGTAATCTTCTCAGGCTCGAACTCGGTCGTGATCAGTTGCCCGCCGCCGTTGTCTTGCAGCCCGGCCGCCAGGAAGATCGTGCTGATTCCCATGCTGGTGCCGAACTCGACGATGTTACGCGATCGCGATGTGCGGACCAGCGTGTACAGCAGCTTGCCGAACTCAGGACCGATCGCCATGTAAACGTGCCGCAAGGCATGGAACAGCTCGCGTGATCCGCGCGGGTAAGGTGGCTGCGGTCCGCCAGCGCGCGGCGAAAGAGGCGACTTTTCGGCGTCGGCATACAAGTCGTTCAGCAACCGTTGGATGCGAGGGGAAGTGATCGTACAGGTCACGAAGTTGGCTCCTGGCTGGCGCGTCGTGGGCGTGGCGTGGAAGGTTATCCCTTCTATTCTTGCAATGCGTATTCCCGCGGTGAACCAGACCATCGGGTGTCCCATTTTTCGCCAGAACCACCCTAAAGAGGAGCGATGGATCGGCTGTGCTCACTCCGGCTTGGTCCGGTGCAACTTTTCCCACGAATGGGCCGCTTCGTCGCGGACCACGGTGTCGACGTGCGTGCTTAGAGATTGCAGCATCTCGCGGGAAGCGTCGGTGTCGATCTCGCCCAGTGCTTCGGCGACGTTCGCCATCGGACTGGGAACCAGACGCGCTTCCGTCCAGAACTTCGCAGTCCAATCCCAGGCAATCGCCGGGGACCAGCGGGCCACGACCGGCAACAGTTGGCTGGCCAGGTAAACCTTGTCGGCAGCCAGGGCTCGCTCGATCGCCGCGACGACCTCAGGCAGCAACTGGGTATAGCCGCTACGGGCCAACGCGTTTTTCAGGTCCGAGCGAAAGTCGCATTCGCCGTACAACGCCAGCAACTTGGAATAGATCCGCCGCTGGTCTTCTTCACGGCGGGGTGATTCCCCGAGCATTTGAAACAGGTGAACCGCTTCGGTCAATTGATCGAAGACGTCGTTGTCGCCGTAGATTGAATGCCGCACTTCGACGCCATGCTGGTCGATCCGCTGATCAATGAGTTGCTCGAGCGTTTCGAGCCCTGCGTCGAAGCCCCACGCCGCCAATACCCGGGCCGCTTGCTTGCGGGCTTCCCAGTCTTCGTGCGAGAGCGTCTTGAGCAAGATCTCGACCCGCGTTTCCGACGGCGCATCGAGCAGTTGCACTTCCTCCAGGCCGATGACTTCGCCCTCGTCGTCGCAGTACAAGGCCGCGTAGATCAGGCTTTCAGGATCGTCCCATTGCATCAGCTGAAAACCTTCCGTCGCGGCGGGGGCGACTAGTGATCCGACTTCGGCTCGTCGTCCGATTCGGAAACGAACGGGCGGAAGTACCAGCGTTTGATCGCTCCGAGCGTCTGCCCCACGTCGTCGGCGGCAAGTTGGGCACATGGGATGAGGAACAATGTTACCACCGTGGCGAACATCACCCCGAACGCCAGCGACGCCGCCATCGGAATCAGGAACTGAGCTTGCAGCGACTTGTCCATCAGCAGCGGAACGAGCCCGACAAAGGTGGTCACCGAGGTGAGCATGATCGGGCGGAAACGACGGGCGCCCGCTTGTAGCGCCGCTTCTTTCAAGCTGGCTCCTTCCGCACGCTTCTGGTTCACGTAGTCGACCATCACCAAGGTATCGTTCACGGCGACGCCTGCCAGGGCCAGCATACCAAACACCGACAGATACGACGGCGTGATATCCATGAAGATATGGCCGAGCAGGGCACCGATGATCGCGAACGGCACCGCCAGCAACACGAAGAAAGGCTGCCCCATCGACTTGAGCGCGATCGCCAGCAAACCATACAGCACGAAGGCCAACAGCCCTGAGCCGATCAGCGTCATCCGCTGGGCGTCTTCTGCTTCGGCGACATAGCCGACGTATTGATAACTGAGGTGATGTTCCTGGCACAGCTCGTGGATCTTGGGGGAAAGCTGATCGGCGATCGCCAAGATATCGACCGCCGCGTCGACCGGAGCGGCACCGACGCGGAGGATCTCGGCACCGTTCTTCCGTTCGACCGAAGAAGGGGCCTGGGTGAAGACGACGTCGGCGATTGTCGACAGCGGAACATCCGCCCCGCGCGGGGTGCGGACACGCATCTGTTCGAGCGTGTGCAACGTTTCGCGCTGCTCTTGCGGCAGACGGACCATCACGCGGATGCTGTCGATACCGCGCTGCATTCGCTGCGCTTCCGCCCCAAAGAACGACTGGCGAACTTGCTGGGCGAGCAACTGCTGCGTCAAATCGAGCTCGGCCGCTTGTGGCTTTAACCGCAGTTCCAGTTCGTCTTGGCCGTAGTTGATGTTGGCCCAAACGGTGCCGAACTCTTTGTATTCCTGCAGCATCGCTTTGATCTGCCGGGCCACCTCGGCCTTCTCAGGCGACATCGGACCGCGGAGCTCGATGTTGAGGTTCTCGTTGTCGATGTTCCGATCGCGGCTGATGCTCGAATCAGATCGAATGCGGAACTCGGTCGCTTCCGGGATCGGGCCAATCAGTTCGTTCCAACGTGCCGAGAGATCGCTGTTCTTCGGACCGCTCGCACTTCGCAGCGACGGGGCGAGGACTTCAAAGGTGATCGCCCCGCGCGACTTGTCGAAGCTTTGATGGATCCGCGCGGCGCCGACGATCTTCGAGATATTCAGCACCAGCGACTTGCCGGTCCCTTCGTCGATGAATTCGCGCTGGACCTGCAGCAAGGCGTCTTCGATCCGCTTCATGTAGCGGGCGGTCGTCTCGATCGAGGTATCGTCCGGCATGTCGAGTTCGGCCGAGATCCGCTGCTTTTCAACCGACGGATACGCGACGAACTCCATCCGGCCGCTCAGGCAATAGCCGGCCATCAGCATCATGCAAGTCGCGAACAACGCCAGCACCGACATGCGATGCCGCACGGCAAACACCAGGGCTGGCTGATAGGCATGCTCGATAAAGTATTCCAGACCGTCGGCGATCTTGGTTTGCACCCGGGTGATCGGGTTGTCGTGCGGGATCGGCCGGAGATGCTTCAAGTGAGCCGGCAAGATCAGCTTCGATTCGATCAGCGAAAAGAAGAGGACTGGCGCCACGATCGGAGGCACCTGCGAGGCGAAGTCGCCCCAGCTTCCCTCGAAGAACAACAACGGTATGAACGCGACCATCGTCGTCAACGCACCGAAGGTGACCGGAATGGCGACTTCGTGGGTACCTTCGATGGCCGCTTCGAGTGGAGGGAGCCCCTCCTTCATTTTCAGATAGACGTTTTCGCCGGTGACGATGGCATCGTCGACCACGATCCCCACCACGATGATGAAGCCGAACAAGCTCATCACGTTGGCGGTCACGCCGAAAAACGGCATCAGCAGCACCCCCCCCGCAAAGCCAACCGGAATGCCTGCCACGATCCAGAACGCCAGGCCTGGCCGTAGAAATAAACCGAGCAGCAGCATCACCAGCAGGCTACCTTGGACCATCGATTCGATGAGGGTCGACAAGCGGCCGCGGATTTCGACCGACTCGTCATCCCAAATGAACAGCTCGATCCCTTCGGGGAAGCGTGTTCGCGCGTTGGCGACGTACTCGTGCACTTTGTCCGAAATGTCGATCGCGCTTTCCTTGCCGGTGCGCAGCACTTCGACAAACAGGGCAGGGCGGCCATTGAATTCGACGATCTTCTCGCCTTCCTCGAAACCATCGTTGATGGTTGCCACATCCCCCAGCAGCACGTCGGAACCATTCGACGCACGGATCGGAATGGCGGCGAACTCGGATTCAGAATAGGCCTGACCGCGCGTTCGCACGATGAACGTTCCGCTGGCACTTTCAATCGAACCGGCGGGCATATCGACCGAGAACTGCTGAATAGCGCTGGTCAAATCTTGCAGGCTCAAGCCGTACGCCAACAGCTTGGCAGTATCGACTTCAACGCCGATCTCGTATTCGCGATCGCCTTGAACCTGGGCGCGGCTGACGCCTGGTAGGGTGATGACATCTTCTTGCACTTGGCGAGCCACCTCGCGCAGCTCGTGCGGGGAAAGGTGCCCGGTCACGGCGATGCTCAGCACTTCCCACCAGTTGGAAGAGTCAGGAATCGAGATCTGCGGACGTTCGGTTTCGTCAGGGAAGGTGGTGATGGTGTCGATGCGGGCCGAGATGTCTTCCATCAACTCCCGCAGGTCGCTGCCCGGTTCCGCTTCGACCCAGATGCTGCCGTTCCCCTGGCGACCATGGGCATTGATGTTCTTGATCCCCTCGGTCCCTTCGAGCGCTTCTTCGATCGGAATCAGGATCGCTTGTTCGACGTCTTTCGCGGTACCACCACGATACGTCATTTCGATCCGGACATATTCCATCGTCCGCTCCGGCGAGACTTCCAGCGGGATGCGAAAGTAAGCCGTGTAGACGCCTGCGACCAGCAGCGCAAGCATCATGAAGTTGGCGGCAATTCCGTTAGTGGCAAACCAGCGAATCATAAGGGCGCGTTAGTTGGTGGCTTTGGTATCGTTTTCGTTCGAAGTCGACTCGGCGATAGAAATCGACGGATCGGCCGACGGGATAATCTCGATCTTGGCACCTTTCGGCGTGAAGGCCATCGGCGTCGTGGCCAGCCACATGCCAGGCGGGATCACCGAGGCCGGCACGATCACCTTCTCGGCGTCGGACCAGACTGCGTCGATCTTCATCGGCAGCAAGGTTTGATCTTCCTGGTTCACCAGAACGATCTGATCGAGTTGTCGCACCGCCCCGCGCGGCAGTGCCACCACATCTTTCAACGTTTTGCCGGTAATCGAAGCGATCACCGGCTGTCCAACCCGCAGGGGGCGTTTCTTGGCTAGTCGGCCGAAGGGATCTTCGACCCGGGCAATCGCGAACAAGTCGCGCGAGTTCTCGTCGAGCACCCCTTCGGTCCGGACGATCTTCCCTTCCCAAACGGTGTCGCTCCCTTGCAGGATGCCATCGCGAAGCTCGACCACCAGGGGAGCATCTTCGGAAAACTCCGGCAACTCGAGGAAGGCTCGCTGCTCGCCTGAGATCGGCAAACGGATCTCGACGTAATCGACCGCGAAGACTTCGCCCAGCGGCGTGTTGGCACCAGCCAACTGACCGATACCGATTTGCTTGGTCATCACGCGTCCGTCGAACGGAGCGATGATCTTCGTCCGCCTCAAATTCAACTTGGCGGCTTCCACGGAGATCTCGGCGAGCGAGACGTTGGCTTCGGCCTGATCTTTACTGGCGGAAGCCGTTTCGACTTCGCCTTGCGAGACGGCGTTCGATTCAACCAGCCTTAACTTGCGTTCGTGCACCAGCCGGGCCAGTTTCAGGTTCGACTTGGCGGCGTCCAGTTCCGACTCGGCGACGGCCAGGGCGGTTTCGTAATCGGTCGGGTCGATTTCAACCAGCACGTCACCTTTCGAGAAGTACGCTCCCACCTCGAACGACGGACTGATCTGCGCCACGGTTCCTGAGACCTGGGCGGTCAGGGTCACCTGGTTGTGGGCCTGCACAACCGCGTGCGTGTGAACCACGACCGGATAGTCGGTGCTGTGCATCTCTTCGACGCGCGACCGCAGCAAGACCTTCTTCGGTTCTTGTCGGGGTGGCTGTTCGATCTTGGCCGAAAGGAGCTGAAAACCGACGACACCAGCCGCCAGAATCACGCACGGAATCGCCAGCCGCAGCAGCAGTCCTAGAAGGGAGAAAGATTTGTGTGAGGACGTTGTCATATATCAAGAACCAGGTTGGATCGCTAACAGCAGGATATCGTCTGAAGGAGGGGAGCCGTCAGTCAGGCAGCCTCCCCAAAAATTATGATTCATCGGGGCGGCGGGTGGGTATTAAATCTGTGGAAGTTGGGTAGGTGTTCTTCGATCGGAAAGCTTGATCTCCCCTGCGTTCGGGCCAGCGGTTGCCCACAGCAAGTGCCAGCGACGACTCTGCCGGTCGTTCGGGTCGTATCAAGTGTAAGGAGCCATCGGCCAGTGTCGCGTTAAGCTGTTCCGGCATACCGGGATTGATTGTACCACTCGCACCGGATCCTCCGATGGCTTGGCAAGTGCGGTCTGTTCCTGTGTTGATGGTTTTCCGAGAAATATGATGCGAAGAGTTCGAAGCCAATCCGCAAGCCGCTTCCACCTTTGGGGGTTGTCGCTGGCTTTTGCGTCGATGGGATTCGCCGCCTCGGGATGCACCACGAGTCCGCGACAATGGATCGCCAACGGATTCAAGGTGGGTCCCAACTACTGCACACCGGTCGCCGATGTCGCCCCTGACTGGATCGATGC
Organism: Bremerella cremea; assembly: GCF_039541315.1. Classification (GTDB taxonomy): domain Bacteria; phylum Planctomycetota; class Planctomycetia; order Pirellulales; family Pirellulaceae; genus Bremerella; species Bremerella cremea. The sequence goes on from NZ_BAABFZ010000009.1 coordinate 19,069, forward strand.
CAACGACAAACGAGTGATCAGCGACCCGGTCGACGCCACCGCCTGGTGGGCGACATCGTTCAACGACCCGGTGCTGAACCAACTGGTGACCGAGGCCTATTCGCAGAACCTGACCGTGCAGCAGGCAGGCGCGCGTATTATGCAGGCCCGCGCCCTGCGTCAAATCGCGGTCGGCAATGTCTTTCCGCAGCAACAAGCGGTCGGTGCCGATTACTCGCATAACTTGACCACGGGAAGCGGTTTCGACCGGCACTTCAGTTCGTGGCGAGGGCAGTTCAGCCTGGCGTGGGAAATCGACTTCTGGGGGCGTTATCGCCGCGCGGTCGAAGCAGCCGACGCCGACCTCGACGCCGAGATGTACAACTACGGCGATGTGGTCGTGACGCTGGTGGCTGACGTCGCTTCGAACTACATCGATATCCGCACGCTGCAAACGCGGTTGGAATTGGTCAAGTTGAATGTTGAGAACCAACGCAAAACCTACGAGCTAACTGAAATTCGTTTCCGCAACGGCGAATCGAGCGAAGTCGACGTCCAGCAGGCCAAGTCGAGCCTCGTGCAAACCGAAGCTTTGGTGCCCCAAGTTGAAATCACGTTGCGGCAAACGCAAAACCAACTGTGCGTCCTGCTGGGCAGGCCACCGGAAGACATCGACGCGATGCTCGGCGTCGGGATCATCCCGGACGTCGCCCCGGAAATCGTTCTGGGCATTCCAGCCACCACGCTGCTGCAGCGTCCAGACGTTCGTCGTGCCGAACGTGATCTGGCCGCACAAAGCGCGTTGATTGGTGTCGCCGAATCGGAACTGTATCCACACATTACTCTGTCAGGAACCGTCGGCCGCAGCGCGAACCAGTTCAAGGACTTGTTCCGCGCTGGGTCTGGGTTCGGATCGGTCGGGCCTTCGGTCGACTGGAACATCTTGAACTACGGCCGCATCAGCGGACGCATCGAGTTCGAGGATGCTCGTTTCCAGGAATTGTTGGCCATCTATCGCCAGTCGGTGCTCGATGCCAACCTGGAAGCCGAAAACGCGATCGTTCAGTTTCTCAAATCGCAGGAACAACTTCGTCTGCAGTTGGAAGCCGCCGAGGCCGCCGACGAGACCAACCGGTTGATCACCTTGCAATTCGAGGAAGGGGAGGAAATCGACTTCAACCGTGTCTTTAGTGTTCAAAACACCAAGACCCAGCAGGAAGTTGCGGCCGCCCAGGCAAAAGGTACCGTCGCCCAAGGGGTGGTCTCGATCTATCGAGCCCTGGGTGGTGGCTGGCCGTCGCCTTACCTGACGCAGCCTTATCCATATGTGCCGGAGCCAGTCGACCCGCCCATGGTTCCGGAACCAATCGACGCGCCGCAGCCTAACGAGCCGCTGCCGATGATCGATGCCGTGCTAGAGCAACCGGTCGATAACGGAACCGATAACTAACGGTCTCGCTACGACTTCCGTCGCGTCGTCACCATTCCGGCGCGCGTGCGCATCATTTCATCGTCACACGAAATTCTGGCCGGTTCAAGCCTTTTCGTTTCTGGACCTGCCCCCCAACGCAAGGGAACTTTGGGCAAGCCCTAGAGGGCAATGCGCATTCCGCCGTGACGAGGGCCATTCGTTCTCGCCTTAGGGGCAAAAACTTCGGAAAAAGAATATTCCAAGCGATTTCGCGCTGCCCCCCAACTGCATGGTCAAGCCGCCGCGAAAAGGACTTCACATCGAAGCCCTTCAATGCGTTGGACCGAAGCGGCCAACGCTGCCCCAAGAATGCATGAAGGCGATCGCAGTCCAGTGGGGGCTACGATCGCCTCGGGAGTGTGTCGCGAAAGGGCTTTTCGAGTGGGGGAAGCGTTCGCTTCTGGGTCGGGTTAGTCGACCAGGTCGAGCGTCAGTTCGTGCGGACCATCTTCAGTCACTTCGGCCGTCAGTCCCGACTTGATGAAGTCGGAGTACTTGGCCGGAACGTGGAAGATCGCCTCGCTTCGAAGGATGCGGTTGCCGGTCGGATCGTTGGGGTCACTTTCCGAGATCAACTCGCTTTTGTCGACCGCCACTTGGTAACTGCCAGCGAACACGCCGTCGCCAGCTTCCAGCGTTCCCATGTTGGCAACGCCGTTGCTGTCGGTCAGACCATTGGCGTAGGTTCCTCCGTCACTGACGAAGATCACCACCGCTTCCGAAATCGGAGCACCGTTGTAATTCACGGTGACATGAAAGGGAATCTTGCCTGGTTCCAGCGATCGGCCACAGCCCACCAACGAAACCAACAGCACCACCGCCATCCCCACACACGTTTGTCGCATCATGGAATTCTCCTTGCCAGCTTGCCATGGCCGAAAAGCGACCGGCCAGCGAACGCCAACCGGTCGAGGGTAGGGGGAAGGCTTAGTTGTTATAACTCACCGCTTCGCCGGCCGACTTCGTGCTCATGGCACCCCACACACCGTAAGGGCTGGCCGATCCGGTGTCGGGATAGCCGCGATAGCCGGAACCCTGGTTACCGGTGTCGACCGTTTCGGAAATGAACCGCACCGAGCCATCCATCAGGCCAACATTGACGCCGCCTGGGTGATAACTGGTTGGCGACAGCAGATACTGGCTGCCACCATGGCTGGTTCCGTCCGAGATCAGCACCGAGTTCGGAGGCGTGGCGGCCATCACGGCGGTGAAGAGGATCGCCCCATCCCATGCCCGGAAGCCACGCAGCGGCTGGCTGCTGAAGACGCCGACCGTCGAGATGTATTCCTTGGTTTGCTTGTTCAGCAGCGGCGTCAGGGCGACTGGGTACCAACTGGTCGAACCAGGCTTGGTCACCACCGCGCCGTAGCTGCGATTGCTTTGCGGACGAACCCCTTCCGAGATCCCCATCGTATTGCTGGTGCCGTCGGTGATCGACGACATCTTCGACCAGGCGTCGTTCAGGAACACGCCCGAGTTCATCGTGCCGGAGGTATAGGTACCGCCTGGGTACGAACGGTAAGGACGATCACCCACAAAGAAGTAATAGTCCGCGATCCCTGCGGTCTGGGTCGGAGCTTCGGGCGACTGTTCTGGGCCGGCGTTGCTGGGGCACAAGTACGAGCTGACGGTGCTTTGCCAGACCGGGTCGCTGGAATCATACGAGCCGACAGCCGAAGCCATTCCCTTGTCGTACAGCGCGGACTGTTCCATAAACGGAAGCAGCGCGAAGCGGGCATTCAAACGATTGTTACCGGCGTACGACGAAGCCCCTTGAGGGTTGCCGGCACGCAGCGCTGGAAACGCGTTGTGGGTGTCGTGATAGTTGTGCAGTGCGATGCCCAACTGCTTTTGATGGTTGGTGCATTGCATCCGGCGAGCTGCTTCGCGTGCTTGTTGCACGGCGGGCAGCAGCAAGGCGATCAACACCCCGATAATGGCAATCACCACAAGTAACTCGACCAGCGTGAAACCGGATCGGCTTGAGATTCTCATAAGTTGACCCTGCGAAGCGATGAGCTATGGAAGAGATAAAGCTGCAGGATTCTAAAGATTTGTTGAAATCGATGTCAATAATTTATCAACCCACTAACTCGGGGTAATGAGGCGAGATCGTCTATTGTCTTGTGTCGACCAGAAAGCCGGAATCTTTTGTTTGGCGCCGTTAATGGAACCGAGGTTGCCACTAACCCCGAAAGCCTGGATCGCGATCGTAACTATTTTTCCGGCAATTTGATAAATTTTCCAAACGCGAATTCTATGGGTTTGCGGGAAGCGTGCTTTAGGTCAGGTTCGGGCGTCTGGCAGACTCGCCGCGACATCGCTTCACCTGGTGCGCTCTCGCTTCAGTTCAGACAGTGTTTGTGGTCAGCAAACCGTAACAGTACCAGGCCCTATCCTGAGACTGTGCATCCTATGCTGACCCTGCATTCTGCGTGTTCTACCTAAATCAAAAAGGGGCGGTTTGCTGTTTAAGGGAACTGAGATTTGCCTAAGCAAGATCGCCTGCGGGGTAGAGCAAGAAAACACAGTAAAAATGAGTAATAGATTGTTTTTTGATGTTTTCATCCCATTACAGAGGGGCTATGAAAAGGGAATCCGAATATTCCCCCTCTTAGATCATGCCTTTCAGAGAACCCCCACCTCATGTCTAAATCACGCGGATTTACGCTCGTCGAGCTGTTGGTTGTCATCGCGATTATTGGCGTCTTGATTGCCTTGCTGTTGCCGGCCGTGCAACAGGCCCGCGAGGCTGCTCGCCGGATGCAGTGCAACAACCAGTTGAAGCAGTTGGGTCTGGCCCTGCACAACTATCACGATACCTTCGGTTCGCTCGTCTATCGCAAAGGGGGCACCGAGAGCCCGTCCGGCACGACCGACTACAACCTCTCGAATTTCGGACGACGCAGCGGCTTCGTTTCGCTGTTGCCGTTCTTCGAGCAGAACGCCCTCTGGGAACAGATCAAGTCAGGCGGCACCAATCTGTCGAACACCGGCGATCACCGTAATCCGGAAGGTCCTTCCGGTTGGCAGTCGGGCTGGGCTGGCTGGCGGAACGCTCCCGACATGCTCGTGTGTCCTTCCGATGCGGGCGTTCCTGACAATACCGGACCTTACAACAGCTATGGCTTTGTGATCGGCGACCGGATGGATGGTGCCACCAACGACATGAACCCACGCGGGATCTTCGGTCGGGCACGCACGACCCGCTTCGCCGAAATCACCGACGGTACCAGCAACACGCTGATGATGAGCGAACGCCTTTGCGAAGCTGCCACGCCACGTCCTTCCGCAGGGCACACGGCCGGCAACGACGAAATCCAGTACAAGCTGGCCGTCGCCGTCGGTGTCTCCGGCACGAAGGCTTCGCCCAATGTTTGTTACACGGCGGTCAGTGGTCGCTACTACACTTCCGGCACGCTTGTCCAAGGACGCTGGGGTGTCGCTTGGACCGATGCTCAGCCGATGTATGTCGGCCTGACCACCATCCTGCCACCAAACGGTCCGGCATGCACCGATGACTCGGGCAACAACGGCGATCGTAACGACGTCTGCATTCCGCCGAACAGCGAACACCCAGGCGGTGTGAACGCACTTTACGCCGACGGTTCGGTTCACTTCATTACCGAAACGATCGATACCGGCAACCTGAGTGTCTCGCAGCCTGCCAGCGGTCCGAGCAACTACGGCGTCTGGGGTGCCCTCGGCTCGAAGTCGGGCGGCGAACCCCTGAGCGCTCCATAGTTCGCTTGGCTTGTCCTTGCGGACGAACTTCCTTCCCACCTTGGCTGGCCGGCCGATCGATCGCCGGCCAGCTTGCCGCCCGCCAATCTTTCGCGCCGGCCCAGCCCGGCGGCGACTTCGTTGCGAACACCTTCCTTCCGACCTTGATTAGGTTCCTTCCAGATGAACGTTCTTGAATCTCGCCTCGCCCGTGTTGTGCTTTGCTTTGTCGCCAGCTTGCCACTCTGGTCGGGCTGCAGCTTTGGCCCCGCCGGTCCTGGCACGGTGCCGGTCTCGGGCAAGGTGACTTACGACGGCAAGCCGGTCGACGCGGCCATCGTGCAGTTCAAGCCCAACGGTGGCGTAAAGGCGGAAGGGGCAGTGGGGCGAACCAACGCCGATGGCCAGTTCGAGATGACCACGCGGGAGTTCTCCGGCGTTATGCCAGGCAAGTACCAGGTCACCGTCTTCAAGTACGAGTCGACCAAACCTGCCGCCAAGCAGCCAGCCGCCAGCGAAAACGAAGAAGAGGCATACACCCCGCCGAACGACAACGCCCGACCAGCCCCAGGTCCGAAGAACTTGCTTCCAGCCAAGTATGCTCAGCCTGACAAATCGGGCCTGACGGCCGAAGTCACCGTGGACGGCGCGAACGAGTTCCACCTGGAACTGGTCGACTAATCAGACGGTATGGGAAAGAAGAGTCCAACGACAATCGCATGCGTTGGGCTCGCTAAGCGCGGGTGACGAATCACCGCGTGAGAATCACTTCCCGGCGTCGCTTCTTATGGGTCGTCGGGGCGCGAAACGGCTTCGACCTGCGTCCAGAAATCGGTTCCCATTTCGCTCGAGATCGTCGAGAGCAGCCGCCGCATCTGGTGCATCTTCGCGTCGAGCAAGCCTTCCTGTTCGGCTCGGCGGGCCATGTACCGCGGGTGCAGCAGCATGTGGGCGAAGGTTTCAGCTTTGTCTTCTTCGACGCCGGTGGTCGCGTACTTGGAAACGAACCCAGGCACGGCGTCGGTCAGCAGCGACATCGTGTTGTCGCCTTGGGCGTTCTTGCCGCCGCTTCCGTAACGGAAGCTTTCTGGCAGCAGGCCCGACCAGGCATCGTCGGCGTACAGCTTGCCGTCGTCGTGGACATCGACCATGTGAAACAGTTCGTGATGGATCACCAACTGCTTGTAGCTGGCCAGCTTGCCCGGTACGACGTCGTAATAGAGTGTGTTGTTTTCCCAGCTCGGGATCGCACTACGTTTCTGCCCGGCAAACTTCAGCCCGTTGCATAGCACGACATGCTGAATCTTCGCCTTGCGGAGAAACTCGGAGGGATAGAGCGTGATCTCAGGGACGAACAGCTTGAGGTAGTCGTCTAGCTCTTTCGCAGATACCGCTTCGCCGGTGACCGCTCCGTACGAGCAATCGACCTGAAACGTGTCGTTGGCCACCTTCAGCGTGAAGGGGACTTTGCCATCCAGCTCGGCCGGGAAGAGGGGTTCGAGGAAAACAACCTCTTCCGCAGCGGCCGGAAATGCAAAAAGACTTGCCGCGATCATCACCATCCACCACGTCAGCCCCTGCTGGCCCCAGCCCGGATTGCGCTTGCGATCCATCAAAGCGTCGGCGTGGTTGGTGATTTTCAAACGGACAAGTCCTTGGGTTTTCTTGGGTGTTGGCTTCCAACCCGCTGGCAGCGTTGCAGGTCTTTGTCCGACATCCCCATTCAAAAGAGGCAGCAGCCAAAATTCAACGCTCATCTCCGAACGCTGAAGCAAGGCTTATCGACTGGAAGGTCGGCCAGATGGTTTAGGGGGCACCTGGCTTGGCGTGGCAGCTGGCGGGGCCAGCATCTGAGGGCCACTTCCTGCGGCGTCACCGCTACCGCTGCTGGAGGTCGAATGTGGCGTCGAGGCAGAGCCAGAGCATCCGATACCGCCGATCAGCAGTACAGTCATCAACATCGAGAAAGCAATTCGAGTCATTTTATAGTCGAGGTCTAAAGGAAGTCAGTTTAAAGGGCACAAAGGCCGGGAGGACGATAGAGACGACGGCCTCCCGACCTTCGTACTTTCAACAACGCCGGAAGAAATCTCGCACGCCACGTTGGATCGGCGCGACGTGCGAGGGTTTCAGGCTTGCTTAATAATCGCCAATCACGCGGCCATCGGCACATGCCGACAGGTAGACGTAGGTGCTGAAGTCGATCGTCAGCGGAATGAACTGAACCGAACCGTCAGCCATTGCGAACTGAACGCCACCTGGGTGTTCCGAGGTGTTGTGGTACCAGGAAGCTTCGCGTGGCCCCTTCAAACCCCAGCCGGTTGGCAGTGGGCCGGCACCGAGCCAGAAGTAGTTGTTGCCGTCGCCGCCGGTGGCTTCACCGTACAGGAACGTGTTGCTCGAACCGTCGGTCACGTCACGCAGACCAACTTTGGTCCAGCTACCGAAGATACCAGCGAACTGGTTTTGCTGGTTTTCCAGACGACCCAGGTAACCGCCCGTTGGCAGGTAGCTGGTGAACTGGTAGTCGCCGTTGCCGGTGACATAACCCGAGAAGCCATAGCCGGAACCGGTCGACGAACACTTGGCACCTTCACCACCACCATCTTCGCAGTTGGCTTGCAGGTTCAAGAAGGACGAGTCACCGCGGAAGGTATCCGAAGGACAAGTGAATGCGTTGACCTTGATCTTGGCGGCAGCATTGGTACCGGGATCGTAGTTGTAGAACCAGTGGTACATCCAGTCGCCGTCGTTGCCGTAGCACCACGAGGCCGTACCCTTCGCACCAGCGCGACGCTGTTCCATGGACTTCCAAGAATCCATCTGGTTGTAGAGAGCGTCTTGTTCGACGTAAGGCAACAACAGACCGAGCGAGCTCACACCGCTGTTGTACGTGAACGAATTTGCGTTGCCACAGTTGGCATCAGCCGAAATATCACCGGCTTGGAATGAACCGAACGTGTCGTGGAACGTAAGCGAAGCCAAGGCGAGCTGCTTAAGATTGTTCCGGCACTCCGTTCGACGAGCTGCTTCACGAGCCTGTTGTACCGCAGGCAAGAGAAGAGCGATCAACACGCCAATAATGGCGATCACCACCAGAAGTTCGACCAGCGTAAAAGCAGATCGGCGCACACCGGCAGTAGGTCCTGATTGAGGCAAAATCATGACATCATCCTAACAATTAGAGAGAAAAAGATAACGAGTCGGAATGATGGGGCGGATTGCAGATGGGTGTGCCCGCCACCCAACGATTTGGTCGCTGCCTGGGGGCGGACTCCACAAAGTGTTTAACTAGTTTGTGCTTGTTTTAAGAAAAAGTCGTGGCGATTTTTGTTATCCACGATGCGGAATTTGTACAATTGGGGCGTAGTGGATTTTGTCTCCCCAATGTTGCCCCTCTTTCATCGAAGCATTTCTTCGCCTTGCCTCCAATCGCAGCACGCTCTTGATCAACAAGCTTCCATCCGGGCAATTTTGTTTTGGGCGGGTTGCCTGAAAACCCAGCAATTCCGCTGATTTCGCAAGCAATCATGGTCAAACTTAGATTCTTCGATGCGTTTTGCGGTGGATATCCGCAAGAAATTTTGGCTCGCGTTTTGCTGTGATTAGGATGAACACACCTCGCTGCGAACCTCAATTTTTGCCCCACCTTTGGTGTACCGCTTAGCGGAAATACGAACCAGAAGTGCGGAATTCATACAATTTGCCCTAGCGCTCTTTTGCGCATACGGCATTTGCCTTATCAAACACGCATGCGAACCTCTAAGCCTCACGGGCTGCGATCCCGTGAATTCATCTTCCAGAAATTGCCTGGGATCGCCGAAGCGGAAAAGCTCTTCGACGCGCTTGACGACGTCCTGTTCTGCGTCAAGGATCGCAATCTCCAATACATCGGCGCCAACGACGCATTTATCCGTTCGGCCGGCGTTCGTTCACGGTCCGAGCTGCTCGGGAGGTCAGCATTTGATCTCTTTCCCCAAGAACTAGCGGCATGCTACGAGCAGCAGGACGAAGAGATCCTGGCCAATGGCAACGGCCTGAGCGACCGCTTAGAGATGGTTACCCGTCGTGACGGCGACATCGGCTGGTTCGTTTCGCAGAAGACCTTGGTTTGCGATAACAACGGCGAATTCCTCGCGATCTGCGGCATCTCACGCGACCTTTCGCTGACGGCGTCGGCCCCGAAAGAAAAGAAGCTCGACGCGATCGCCGAAACGATTTCGCTGCTGCACGAGAACTACGCCCAACCTTTGCGGGTGATGGAACTAGCCAGCAAGGCGGGACTGTCGGCGAGCCAGTTTGCCCGTCGCGTTCGCGTAATGACGGGACTCACACCGCGGCAGATTTTGACGAAGGCCCGAGTCGAAGCCGCAGCGGTTGCCTTACGTGATACGAATGACGCCCTTGGCGTGATCGCATCGAATTGTGGCTTCTACGACCAGGCCTCGCTGACGCGGCACTTCAAAGCGGCGACCGGCACGACCCCGGCCCAGTACCGCACGACCTATCGGCATTCGAGCCGTAATCGCCACTAACCTGCCGCAAAGTTCCCCTGACCGCTAGCGTTTGTCAGGGGAACGCTCTTCCGGACGGTTACTCTTTAGGCAACTCGATGCCGGCCTGTTTGGCCGCTTCGGTATCGATCTTCGCGATCGCTTCGCTCAGGGAACGCTTCCGATAGTCGGTCAAACTTCCATAGAGCGTCAGCAGCCGAGGCAGTGCGACCTTGGCGGGCGGACCAATCTTGCCGAGCGCTTCGATCGCGGCCACTTGCGTCTGCTCGCTTTCATTTAGCAGCGCAACCAATCTCGGTACGAGGTCGACGATCTGCTCGGGATAGTTCGCCAGGCCCGCGATCGCTGCGCGTTGTACGCTGGCGCTAGGATCGTCGAGCTTCGCCTTGAGGGCGGTTAAAACCTGCTCATCGGCCTCTTTCTGGGTGGAAAGCGCACCGATTGCCGCGACGCGCTGTTCGTCAATCTTCGAATCGAGCAGCTTCATCAGTGGTGGTGTGTACGCTGGATCGTAATGGTCCAGCGAACGAATCGTTCTCGCAGCCGCCAATTGCCACTCTGGATCCTCTGAGGCCAGCGCTTCTACTACGATTGGGGTGACCTTGAACTGCTCTTCGATGACAAAAGCCTCGGAAAGTGCTTCATATTTAAGCACGGGGTCATCAAGACGGCGTTGAAACTCGGCGACAAGCGCGTCGGTGGGGGCTTCGATCTTGATAATCGTCTGGGCGATCTCGACCAGCGATTCCGTTTGGGGCAACATCGCATCGATTTTTGGTCCCGCACCTTTCGCGGCAGGTCCGATCAGACGCAATGCTTCCATCGCGTCGTAGTTCATTTCCTGATCTTCGAGCGCTGCGACGATGTCGTCGACCGCTGGTTCCGCGGCCGGTCCAATCCCGTGCAACATGCCCATGGCCATCGCCGCCTCATCGGTCTTCGACTGCAACACTTCTTGCAGCCGAGGCACAACCGGCGCGGCATGTTCTTTCATTTCCCCCAGTACCCGCGACAGACGCCAGTCCCAGTTTTCAGGCGGCTGCTTCAGCATCGCTTGCAGCGGTGGAAGCAGTTCCGGGGCATCCGGCTTCAACACGGCCAACAAGAAGAGCGATTCGCGTTTCACCGCTTCGTCTGGCGATTGAAGTCCCTTCGTCAGGGCCGGCACCAGCTCTTGCGTGAAAGGCTCGTCCTTCCGGGCCTGGTGGGTGATGCCGGTCATATACGAATTGATGAGGCGAGCTTTCACCGTGGAATCTTCTTCGGTGTCGATCCGTTTGGCCAGTTCGGTCAACTGAGCCGCGTTGAAATGCCGCGCGATCGGACTTCGCGAATAGTCCTCTTCCATCTTGGCGAGCGTGTCGATCAACACGACCGTCAGTTCCTGCGAATCGTTATCCGATTCCGCCAGCAGACGGCCTACCTGGGACTGGGTTTGCTCCGGCATGTCAGGCAGTTGCTTGATCAATGCCGGGACGATGACATCGGCTTCCTGTTTCCGCAGCAACATGCTTTCGACCAGCACGTCGGTGAAGTCGTATCGTTCGAGGGGCAATCCTGCCAACAGCTTCGGTGCCAGCTCGATATCGGCGGCGTCCCCCAAGGCCAATAGCATGGCTGCCGTCGTGGCAATCGCCAGGTCGTCGCTTTCCAGTAGCGGTTTCAGCGCCGCTTGAACGGCCGGGTCGAGCGGTTCGAGTTCCTGGCCTCCGTAGCGGTTCTGAATGTTCGCGGTCAGCGCGGCCAATCGCAGTTCTTCGGAAAGCTCCGACTCGCGGATCCCTTCGACCAGCTTCTCGACACCGGTTGGGCCTGCCAGGAATAGGCACTTGCCGATGGCACGAATGTTCTCGCGGCGCTGGTACCGGCCAACCTCGTCGTCGGAGGTTCCGAGCTGCGAGGCGAGCGTTTCCACCGCTTTCGGGCTGAAGACGAAGTCTTTCAGCTTGGCACTCACGATATGAGCAGCCGGAACGACTGTCTCTTCCTTTTCCAGCATCACGGCCAATGCCTCGCGCGTGGCAGGGCTTTCCAGGCTGCTTCGCTGCAGCGTCTGACGGGCCGCGCCGGCAATCTCGGGGCTGCCGGTGTTCATCACCATCAGCATGGCGGCGTCGACCTTGGCTTGCGTTTCGGGCGAGATCAGTTCGTAATACGGCATCTGGTAAATCGCACTCAACTGCGCCGGGCCTTCTTCGCTGGCCGCTTGCACCAAGATGTCCATCACCTTGTCGCTTCGATCGCCAAGTTGACTCAGGGCGATCGCACTCCAGGTTCGCTGCACTGCGTCTTCCGATGCCAGGGCGTCGTACAGTTTCTGGAAGCGATCGGTGTACTGCGGAGGCACGGTCGAATCGAGCCAGCCCATCGCATCGCTTCGCTGATGGTCTTCGATATCGGCCGACAGCAGATAGTCGATGGCCTGTGGCGTGACCGCGCGACGCAGCATCCACAGTTTCTGGTTCTGGCGCCCACTCTGATCGTCCATCTCGGCGATGAAGGCCAGGCTCAGGATCTTTTCAGAGCGATCCCCCAAGGCAAACAACTGCTGGGCCGCCTTGGCGCGGACCGATTCGTCTTCGTCGTCGAGCAAGGTCTGGCTGATCTCCCGTTTCTGATCGTCCGAGATCTCGATCTTGTCCAGCAGGGCAAGCGAGTTCGCTTTGACCTTCGGGCTTTCGCTTTGCAGGCCTTGCTTCAGCACGGCTGGCGCGTTCTCGCCCAGGTTCGTCAGGAACTTCTCGACCGCTTCATCGTTTTCCAAATCGAGCAGCCCCAGGCCCAGTTCCACCACGGCTGGGTTGGCGGGGTCAATCTTCGCCAGCGCGGCGACCGCCGTATCAGGGATGCCGTAAGCGTCGTTCTCTTGGGCGGTCTTGATCAACTGCGGAACGGTCGACTTCGCTTCTGCCCCCATCGCTCCGAGCGCGATGATCGCGTTCTCGACATCGCTGTTATCGGTGCTCGACAGCAGCGGCGTGATCGCCGGGATCGCATCTTTGGCGGCAGGTCCCAGCTTGGCGATCGTATTGAGCACGACAAACCGGTTGTCGATGTTTTCCAGCAGCTTCGGCGCAAGCTTGGCGAACTCTGGACCGCCTGCCTCGATCGCGCCTAGGGCTTGGATCGGGGCGGAAGGGTACTCCCACGTCTTGATACATTCGATAAGCTGCGGAACCGCTTCCTTCGCCGCCGGGCCGAAGGCGACCAACGCGTCGACCGAATCGGTTTTCAGGTCATAGTCTTCCGACTGTAAGTAACTGGCCACCAGCGGCGTGAGCGAAGCTGCTTTCGGGCCAAGCTTGACTAGCGTCGGAATCCAACGGGCTCGCTTCTGATCGGAAGGTGCTTCTTCCAGTTGCTTCTTGATCGCGGCGACCAGGTCGTCGGCCGGCAGATCGAACTTGGCGATCAGCGCGGCGTTCTGCTCCATCACTCGGGCATAGAAATAGCTTTCAGGATTGACCTCGGCCATCACCTTCTTGGCGAACGGCTCGATCAAGTCGCGCTGGGTGCCGATCGCGGCCAACGTTTCTAGCTGTACGGTCCGAATGCTTTCGGTCTCGTCGAACACCTTAGGATCGAGTTCCACGTTGATGATCGCCGGCACCAGGCTGTTGGCGTTGTCTTCGTAGACGCGGACTTGTCGCAAGATCGTTTCCAGTAGCTTCGGATTGCCATTCTCGATCAAGGCCTGAAGCTTGGGCAGGGCTTCCGGTTTGCGAGCGCTGCATAGCATGTCGATCGCTTCGCGGTAAGTCACCACCGGACCGTCGGTCGAGACCGCTTCCAGATAGACGTCGTAATCGGGGTTCGCGCCGCGTACCCGCATCAGCAGGTCGATCGCGGCGATATAGAGGTGCGGCTCGTCTTTCTCTAGCGCCACCTTGCGGGCCAGATCGGCCAGTTGCTCGCCGTCGTCTCCGTCGAGATTCAAGTCGAGTTCGCCTGCCAGAAGTTCTAGTCCGATCAAAGCACTGATGCGGCGACGCACCGGCAGTTCCGGATCGACTGCCATCTTCTTCAGCATTGGGAAGAAGGTCGGGCCACCGTCTCCGAAGATGCCGAAGTAGCTACCGTCGCGTTCTTCCACATCTTTCAGCAGCAAGTTCAAGCGAATCTCGTCCGCACCATCACAGTTCGCGAGGGCATCCTTCGCTTTGTTTTTGCTGTACCCAGGCTCTTCGTTTCCGGCCGCATCGACCAACGCGCTCAACAGCTCGGGCGGAAGCGGTTTCATGTTGGGCAGGTTCTCGTACACTTCGGCCCGCACAAAGCTGTCTTTATCTTTCATGAGCGTCAACAACGCCTGCGTCACCTCTTCGGTTGGCGGCTGAATACTGCAGAGCCCTGGCACGGCGTACTTCTTGGCCGAGTTGCTTTCCGACTTGGTCGCTTCAATCAACGCGTTGACGACCCAAGGGCTTTTCGCCGGCAGTTCCGACAAACCACGAATGGCCCGGTCCGAGAACCAACTATCTTTGTGCTTGGTCGCTTCGAGGAGCGGCTTCTCTTCCCCCAGCTTGCCGAGCGCGAGCGCAGCCGCCTCGCTGCGGCCGTAGCTGGTGACGGCGATCTTGCTGAGCTGTTTGGTCGCTTGCCGGCCATAGTCCCCCATCCCGCCGATGGTCTCGATTACCAGATCCCCGTGGATAAAGTCGTCGTCTTCGAGAAGCTGCATCAGCATCGGCATCGTCTCTCCGGCATCGGGGCCCGAAGCCTTGATAATGGTCAGGGCCCGATGCGAGTGATCGCTCTGGAGAAACGGAACGACTTCCCCCATGGCCGAGCTGATATCCCATTGCCGCTCTTCGCTGGTCTGCACATCCCACAACAAATCGAGCGACGCACCGCGGACCAGGTCGCTTGGATCTTGCGTGCCGGTTCGCAGCAGCGAGACAATGTCTGCGTCGTGCCCCTTCACCCAGTGCACCATGTGCCAGAGGGCATCTTTACGCGACTCGGCGTGCGGGTAGGTAAGGAAGATCTCTTTCAGCTTGTCGAAGTCCGCCTCGTCGTATTGTTCCAGCGCCCGCTGAACCTCTTCGCTGACCGATTGGTCGGCCGGCATCTCTTCGCCCGAGAACGCGGCGGCGATTGGCGGGGCGTCGGCGACCTTCAGCACGAAGGGGACCTTGCCGTCCGCCTTGGTTTCCGTTGGCGGCTGTTCGGCCTCCATCGCTTCGATGCCGCTGGGGTCGGCAGGCTCGGTCGTTGATGGGGTTGTCATCGACGGCTCCGCATCCTCTTTCAAGGCGCCTTGGCCATCTTGCTGTTGCTGCAGATCTTCGGCCCGTTCGGTCCAGACACCGCTGGGACGATCCCTGGGCGGATCGCTATCATTACTCGCGATATCGTTCTGACTTGAGCAACCAACCAGTAGAGCCAACCAACCGAAGCGAACCAGAGTAGAACGATCCATCACGAGACCTCAAAAGCGGGGCAGGGGAGAAGTTTCGAGGGCAACCTGCTGGCTAAGGTTGGGCCCCCCAAATAAGGAAGTGTGCATTGTTCCTGATTTTGCTGGGGCCTGCAAACACCTGGCCTCTTTTTTCCAACGAAACGGCCTGAAGGTCGAACGTCGGGAAAGCGTCGTTTTTCTGGCGTTCGTGTTGGAAATGGGGTACAGTCACCTCCGCCTGGCCCCCGGCAACCCCCTCTCCTGAATGCCAGGATGGAAAACCCAGTCGAAATGGATTCGAACGGCACAACATGGCAACCGAGCTGAAGCCAACTCAAACCAACGAACCAGGCAGAGCGATGTCGCACGAAGCGTACTCGCACACGGCTCCCACGTGGTTACGGCATACGGCGGCCACGAGTTGGTTGGGGTTTGTGTTGTTTCTGATTCCGCTCGCGCTGGGCATGTTTGAAGACCCCCACGCGCTGATCCCCTGGGGCGGACTACTCATCGTGTTGCTGGCGATCGGGCTGGCGGTTTGCGCCGCGGATCTGTTTCGATTGGGGGTTCGCCTGATGGGGCTGGCCGCGCTGCTTTGTTCGACGCCGACTTTGCTGACGAAGTTCGACAACTCGCATCTGCTCGTTGGCACCGTGCTGCTGATGGTGGCGACGTTCGGGCTGACCTATGGATTCCGGACGCTGCTGTCGTTGGCCGGCTTTACCGATCACCTGCCGAAACAGCTCTCCATTCAAACGTTGCTGTTAACCACCGCCGGTTTCGCGGTGCTGGCCGCCAGCGGCACGTATGTCTTTCAACAGTTCGGCAATGCCTTCGCCTTTCATCGCTTGCCCCAACTGGTCCCGATCTCGCTGCTGGTGTTCGGGGTGTCGTGGCAATCGGCCAGCAGTTCGGTCGTGCTCTTCGCCAAAGGTTCGTTGAAGGAAGCCTTTTTGATCAGCCTGGCGTTGTCGGTGACCGGGTCGTGGCTGTTGATGTTGGGCATCCTGCTGGAAGATGCCGACTTCCATCTGATCACCATGATGCGGATGGCGTTCGATGAACACATGCTGCTTGCCGCCTTCCCATTTGCCATGGGCGCGACGTTCTATTGGGTCTTCATGCTGCTCACCCTCGGATCGTTCCGCACCCTGGCTCGCGCGATGTAATTGGATTCGATGAATGACATCGTTACCGGCAACCTCTTAGAACACTCTTCCATGTCCACCGACACCCAACCTGACGACTCGCTGGATCGCCGCGCTGGGGCACGCCGTGACCGTTCGTGGGTCACGGTTGCGACCTGGGTTCTGGCGGGCGGCTGGTTGTTGGCGGTGTTCGTCGTGGCGCCGATCGTCCGGCCAGAACTGTTTCATCCCTCGTATCTTCTGCTGCTTTGCACCATGGCGGCCTTGTTGGCGGTAGGGCGTCAGGGAAGGTTTTCACTCGGCGGGCGTTTGGTGTGCCTGGTCGCGGTAATGTTCTTGGCGCCGTGGGTCTTTCGCTGGCTGAACTCGTTGTACGAGAAGCCTCCGGTGCTGATCGACTCTGGGCGTCCCTATGCGTTCGAGATGACCTGGGTCGCGACCTTTGCTTTCGCCTGCAGTTGGTTTCTGGCAGAGCTTCGTCGCTGGAACCAAAACCGCGAGGAACACCGTTGGCAGATATCGATGGCGAACTTGTTCTGGCTGACCGCGGCCATCGCTGGCTGGATTGGCCTGATCATTCACTTCTATCACCAGGAAGGCTTTGCCGACGTGTTTCTCTCAGGAGGCGCGGTGATTTGGTTCCCCCTCTTTTATTTGTCGGTTGTCGCGATCACCGGCTTGCAGTTCGGCTTCGCCAGCGTCGTGCTCGAACCGTACGGTCGCCCGACAAAAACACTCTACGATTCGGGACTGTTGCTGCTGGCTTCGCTCCCGTTGAATATCTTGAACGGCGTCCTTTTGGATTTGGATAGGGGAACCGCCGGCGGAAGCGTCCTGCAGTCGAACTTCGCGTTCTATTGGATCTGGGAGTCGATCCTCGTTCAAATTCAATGGTGGTCGGTGGCCGTGATTACCCTCGGATCGCTTCGCAACCTATTTCTTCTTTTCAAACGGGCAGAACCCGATGAGCCGTGAATCGCAAGACGTAACTCGTTCGTTGGAGGTCGCCCCTCACGCCGAGCAAACCATCCCAATCGCGCCGCCAGTGGAACCCACTTCCACGCAGCCACAGTTATGCTCGACCGTAGCGTTGCTGTTGGCGATCGCCTGGCTGCCGATCTTTTATATCGCCACGCCGCTGCTGTTTCCGGACCTGCGCGCTCGCTGGATCGTCGTCGCGTCAGGCATCGTCATGGCGACGATCGCGGCCGCGCGGGTCGGCTGGCTTTCGATCGGGGTGCGGCTGACGTTTGGCTGTTTGCTACTGCTGGCGGCAATCCCGGCGCCATACCTATTGAACGAGTATTTCGACGTGCCGTACTTCTTCCCGAAGTACCTCGCCTGGACGAAGCTGGAGATGGTGTACAAGGTCTTCGTAGCGCTGGTCGCGGCCTGGATCATTGAACAAGCACGGCAGCTCTGGCACCGCGATCCGATCCGAGGCTGGCGGTTCACCAACGTCGACCTCGTGTGGCTTGTTGTCGGCATCGCCTGTGCGATCTGGGCGAGCTATTTGATCGGGCTACTCATTCACGAAGGGATGAAATCTTTCTGGCGTCCCTTGGTGGTCGGCCGCAAACTGGTCCCCACGTTCATGCTCGAAGCCACCGCGATTGGCGTTCAATTGGGGCTAGCCAGCATGATGCTTAACCCGCGTGGCAAACCGCTGCGAACACTCCTCTGGTCGGCTGGGCTGCTCGTACCGACATTCGCGCTGACGCTTTACCAGACGGGCTACTACGTCGAGCGAAAAGAGCCGTACTATCAATTTATTGCGCTGCCCGATGGTCAACACTGGTTTCTGGTGCAGATCGGGACGCAAGCTGCCTGGTGGTTAGCCGCTGTGCTGACCTTGGCTTCGCTCGGGACGATCATTCGCTGCTGTTCACGAAAGCCTAAGAATGTCACTTGATTTAAAAGCAGAATTGCCCCCCAAGCAAGAAGCCTCGCCCGCCGAGGTACGGCCTCGGATCTGGGCGCTGCTGGTCGCGGTAATCTGGCTGGCGTTTTTCGTGAGCCAACTGGTCCAGTTCGAGGTTTGGGGCGAACTGTGTTGGTACCTGATTACCTGCGTTGTGGCCGTAATGCTGGGGGCGTTACCGAAAAGCGGTGGCTACGTTCAGCGTCGCCTGGGCCTATTTGCCCTGATGTTGCTGATCATTCCAACCATCTTCAGCAAAATGGTGAAATTGAGCGTGCCAGACCGCGACTATCTTGTTCAGTCGATGACCTGGGCCGCGCTGGTTTCGTTTCTCAGTGCGTGGCTGCTGCATGCCGTGCGGCGCTGGTGGCGCGGCGAGCCAGCCTTCGGTCAGAAGATCTCGCTGGCGCATCTGTTTCTCGCGATAGCCTGGATTGCGGTAGCGATGCTGTGGGGGAAATATATTGTCCAAGGCTACCACGAAGGCTGGCAAGATTCGAGCCGCGATACGATTGTCGAGATGCTGGTTGGCAGCGGGGTGGCAACGCTTTCGGCCAGCATCGCTTCACTGGTAATCGACTGCCGACGAAAGTGGTGGCAGGCCATCCTTGGTTCCGGCCTGCTGCTGCTGTTGACGTGGCAGGGGCTCTTCATGCTGCTGGCATTGGGGGGTCCGCTGATATTCGATGAACCGGAGCTTTCAGGTCCGCAGTTTACGCTGCAGTCGTGGATTGATAGCTCGCTGGCCGCCATGATCTTGTGGGCGTTGAGTGTCGCCACCATCCTGGCACTGCATACGCTTTATCGCCTCTGCGTGGGGAGACCAAAGCATGCCAACTGAACCTCTGCCTAACCAACCTCTGCCCGACGAATTACCTCCCGCAGAATCGCAGCCGACGGAAGAGTGCCCCGATGAACTGGTTGGCTGCGGTCCGCCGTTCTGCGCGGCTGCCTGGTTGGCGATCTTGACAGTCAGCCTCATAAATACGCCCCCCTCTGTGGTTGCCGTGGGCGTTTTGACCATCGTTGTCTTTCTGGCGGCCTGGCCTCCGATGCATCGCTATTTTCAGCTTCGGCTTGTGGGGCTGGCCCTACTCGTGATTTCTCTTCCGCTCCCGGCCGCGTCATTACGAACCCGTTCGGCGTACCAGGGCCATCTCGAAATCCAATGGATGACGTGCACCACGATTCTGATCTTTGCCATGGTTTTGCTCGTGCAGCGCTACTGCAACTGGTGGCAGGGCGATCGGTTCTTCCCGGGTCACCTTTCGCTGTCCAAGCTCTTCCTGTTGGTTGCGTGGCTGGCGGCGTCATTTGCCTGGGGGAACTATATCCTCACCGAGTTCCACCAGGCCTGGGGCGAAATAGCGGCAGACAAGATCGTTGTGATCTGGTGCTGGGCGATCCGCGTGAGCGTTTGCGTTTCGATCGCCTCGCTGATCCTGAACGATCGGACACCGCGCTGGAAGCTGACGCTCATCTCGCTGGTGACTTGTATGGTCACGTCCCAGGTTCTGTTGCTACTCGAGCTGGTAATCATCTGGGTCGTCACCGATCCGACGTTGCCATCGGCTGGTGCGTTGTACCAAGTCGGATGGATGCCTATGGCCCTGGTGCAGTTCGCGCTTTGGGGAAGCATCTTCTTGACGATTCTGTCGGTTCGGACCTTACTAGATTTTTTCCGTATCTGGCCCACGCATGTCCCACAACCTTGAACCGTCCGAACCTGAATCGGATCTCGCTGCGACACCGCTCGAAGAATTGGGCGAAGGTCCCGAGATGGAGCCGGCGCCACCTTCCGCGCTCCGGCCCACCGATGCAACGACATCGCTCGGCTGCATGCTGGCGGCACTCCTGGCGACAGCGCCAGCAACGATTCTGATCTTTGGTTCCTTCATCAACTTCGGGCTGCTGATCGCGCTCGTCCTGTTTTCGGTCGTCATGGCGACCAGCCAGTTGCGTGGAATGTCGCTAGGTGCTCGCACCATCATATGGTGCGTACCCGTTTGCGGGGCATGGCTCCTTTTGCACGGCAGCGGCGGCATAACGCCTGACATGACTCTCTTGATCTTGGTCCTCACATTCGGAACCTACTTCGACACGCAGATCTTGAAAACCGTGGTCTCTTGGCGAGAGTCGTCCCAGAATTTCTCGTCACAGCTTTCGATCTTCGACATGCTGATGCTTGTCGCAGCGATCGCGATCTGGATCGCCATCCTTCGCTTCGAATGCATGGAAATGACCGTCTTCCACCTAGGGGCCCGTTATAGCCAACGAAACAGCTTCTACGTTTATCGCGACATGATCGAGCTGACTATTAGTTCGCTGGCAATCGGTGCTCAAGTCGCTTTAGCCGCGTGGCCATTGGTCTCGCGAGAACCGATCGGCAAAGTTTGGATTCGTTCCGGCATTGCCAGCGTGATGTTTGCGATGGTGTTCGCGTTAGTCTTTGCATACGTCGATGGTCTGCAGCTGGAGCAAGGTTTCGTATCGTTGCCAGAGTTAATGCTGGTGTTCTATGTGACAATTGCGCTCGTAATCTTATGGTTTTTCGTCTTCTGGATCATGGTACTCGTCCGCCAGGTTCTTAAACTGATCGGCGAAGTCCCCACTTCGTAGCAAGCCGGGGCGAGCGATCTACACTAGCGATCCCAAGGTTCCAGCGCGTCGAAGATTGCTTTCGACTGCGCCGAGTGCTCGGCGGCCCGGTCGGCCTGACCTAGCTGCGAATAGACTTCGGCCAGGTCACGATGGGCTTCCCATTCCACGTCAGGCACCGCTTCGATCAGGGCCAACAGGTCAGCCTTGGCTTCTTCCCAGCGGTTGAGTTTCATCAGGTATTCGGCCCGCACCCGCCGCGCGATCCAGGCACTGGCCATTTCCGACTCGTCCCCTTCGATCGTCGCTTGCACTTCGTCCCAGCGTCCCATTCGCAGCCAGATGCGATATCGTAAGAAGACCGCGCTGGTGATCTGCTGCGGCTCGACTTGTAACAAGCGTTCGACGTCGTCGAGTGCCTCTTGAAACTTGCCCAGCTCGAGGTAGCACTCGGCCCGGTCGAGCAGTTGCAGCGAGCGCGCCGTCGAATAGGCATCTTCCTGCATCACCACCAACAGCGAGCGTGCTTCGACCGCTTCGGCGTACTGACCGCTGCGCTGCAGGGCGTCGGCCTGAATCGCGAGCCACGCTTCGACGTCGTCTGGTTCCAACTCCATCGGATTGGTCGGAACGAGGTGCATCACCTCATCAAGCTGGTTGGTATGCAGCAAGGCCCGGGCCAGGTCGAGATCGTACGCGCCTCCTGGCGGAATGTCGCACGCGATCGCCTGACGGACGTCTGCCACTTCATGCTGATAACAACGCAGGTCGAATTCTTCAAAGCCAGCCCACAGCTGCGGACGCGAAGACCAGCAGGTCGAGCGCTGGATATAGCAGCCTTCCTTCGCGCTCGGATCGTCGGCCGCCAGGATCGCCGCAGTGGCGTCGCACAGGATGAAGTCTTGGCGGATTCCGCTCTCGGTCACCAGGGCCAGCGATTCTTCTTCCGCTTCGCCGTAGATCTCGGTATCGATCTGTCCCAGTTCGAGCGACCGATCGACGTACCCTTGATAATCGGTCGGCTCTTGCAGAATCGTCCGATGCAGTTCTTCCAGCCGATCGACTTCGGCCTGTTGAATGGCCAGCTCGCTCAAATCTTCCGTCGGGGGAAAGATGCGGGTCGGGAAGAGCCGCCGCGAGATCTGCGCGTACGCGCCGAGCATGTGCTCCGAGTCGGCGGCATGGGCCGCTTCCAACGACGAGACCGCCCCAAACGGATCGCCCGCATGGACGCACCCCATCGCCTTCACGATCAGCGCAACCGCGACCTGCTGCTTGTCGCCATGGATCTGGCCGAGATCGAAGGCTTCCTTGGCAACTGCCATCGCCCGGTTGCTATCGCCCCCTTTCAAGAGCCCAATCGCCGTCTCGACAAACGACCGCCCCTGCCAAGCACTTTCCACCACAAGCATCCTTCCGTAATT
Source organism: Bremerella cremea (assembly GCF_039541315.1). Lineage (GTDB taxonomy): Bacteria > Planctomycetota > Planctomycetia > Pirellulales > Pirellulaceae > Bremerella > Bremerella cremea. The sequence goes on from NZ_BAABFZ010000009.1 coordinate 41,248, forward strand.
GCACCGCGCCACAGATCTGCCCTATATCATCCCCCAACAACCGCCGCCCGCCAACCATGCCACACCCGCAGCGAAGCCCACCGGGGGAAAAGTCTGCCGCTGGAAGAGGGACACTTGCGTTTTGATCCGCTACAATTCGGTTCCCCGTCGCTGCTTAAGGCGAGGGGCAGTTGGCAGAAGGATAGGTTTGACATGCGTTCAACTTGGCGATGGTCTTTACGGGGATTGATGCTTTTCGTGCTGCCGGTTGCCTGCGCTTCGGGGTGGCTGGTTTCGCTGCGGAGTGCTTACCATGCCGAGAACGAAGCGGCGAAGGCGCTCTTTTCCGAGTATCAGGCTTTTTTGCAGGCCGCACCGGCGTGGGGCTCACACGGCAGCTACGTCGACATCCCGTTTCCTGACGGGAGCCAGCTTCAGCAGGGGCGGCTTCACGTTCCGGTTCATACCGTCCGGTTCAACGGCGTTCATCTCGATGATCGGGCCTGGGAACTTCTTTCGAAACTGGAGGGGCTGCAGTCGCTGGTCTTGTGGGAATGCACCATCGACGCGACCGGACCGAGTTTCTCGCGCCTGCCCAACGTCACGAAGGTCGCCATGCACCACACGCCTCTGCCAGCAGATCCGAAGCGTGAGCTGTGGACCGGGCTCACGCTTCAACAGCTTGAACTAAACGACGTTGGCGACCACCCGCTGGCTGGCTACAACCCGGCACAGCCGCAACGACAACTTCAAGCGTTGGTTCTCACGCGGGGTCAACTCGATTCGACCGAGCTCGCCGCGATCTGGCAAATGCACCAACTCAAGAGGCTGGAGATGAACTTCGTGGAAGTCGATCCAACCGAGATGGCAGGGCTGCGAGAGCTGGCGCGCGTCGAGTCGCTCACGCTGCGTGGCATCCACCTGCCGCCGGAATCACTGCCGAACACGGCCGACAACTTCTCGCTAAGAGAATTGGCTTTGCTGCAGTCCCCAATCGATGACGAAGATATCGCCACGATCGTCCGTACGGGAGGGCTGTTGACCACACTCCGTTTCGACCGCACGCAAATCACCGACCAAGGAGTCCGCCGCCTGCTCGACTTGATGGACCTGCGTTCGCTGGCCTTCTATTCAGACGAACTCACCCAGAAATCAGTCGACACGCTGAAAATGATGTATTGGCTCAACTGGTCGGAAGTCACCATCCAATCGCCCCCAATTCAGAACGAACTCGACGAGCTGCAGAGCAAGCGGCCTGGCCGACGGTAGTGTGTCGCCGCGTTTCAGGTTCAACGATCGACGACCACCATCCACCCACTGGTCGCCCGGCGAACATCTATCTTCTTGCTGGCATGTTGAAGGAACGCAACGTGGTGGGCTGGTGGGCGGTGCTGGGGCGGGATAACCGTTCTGTTTGGCTGACTGCCAGGCGGTCGTTGCGGTTGGGGAAATGAGGTTTGGCCCATCGGTTTCGCGGTTCTCCGCGAGTTCGCTTCCTTCGGCTGCCGACCGGCACATTGGTGTTAGACTCTCAACTAGACGAGGGGTATCACGGTCCAGGTCGGCATAAGCCACCCACGCTGGCATCGACTCCATCGATGCGGGGCACAGCGAAGGGGCAGGGTGGTTTGTGCGGGACCGTTCTTTAACCAACAGGAGCTTGAAGTTCGATGGTTCGGGGGCATGGGATCGCAACGCGAAATGTGCTGGTGATGCTGGTGCTGTTGTTTTCGGTGCCAGCGGCTGGTTACCTTTATGCCCACCGTTCCGACACGGTGCAGTACGCCATTCTCCATGGCGACATGTTGCTGCTGAAGCAACTCGTTCGTTCGAAAGCCGATGCCACACAGCGTATTCATTTGACTGGCCCTGAAGGACAATGGGGACAGCCGATTCACCTGGCAGCGGCGGCTCGTCAGCCGGAAATCGTCCAGTACCTGTTAGACCTCGGGGCCGACCCCAACGCATTAACCGACGACGGCCTGACACCGCTCTTCTATTGCCACACCACCGAGAAGTTGCTGGTCAACGATCCGGCCAATCAGGCCTTTCCCAATCAAGCCGTCCTGGTGCAAGAGGTGCTGCTGCATGCCGGCGCCGACATCAACTATCGCTACAACGGCATTACGCCCCTGATGTGGGCGGTAAAGAATTGCGACTTGCCGGTGACCCGCTCGCTGCTGGAACATGGCGCGGCGATCAATCTTATCGATTGCAACGTACGAACGGCGCTCGATCACGCGCTCGAGATCGAACCACAAGTCACTCGGCATCTGTTGGTCACCTTGCTCACAGACCAAGGTGCGTTCTCGGCCCAGGCCCCCTCCAGGCAATAAGTCGGGAGCGCGTCGCGAAGATTGCAGGTTGCGGTGATGCATCGGCGCTGACTTCGCGGGACGAAGTTGCCGCGTTCGCCGCGACAGAAGAACGACGCCCACCAGCGGAAGCAGACCGACGCGATGGTGCTTCTCCCAGTTCGTTGGCGGGTGACCGCGACTCTGGAAATGGTTTCGGTCGCAGGCAACGCAAGTAGTAGGCTCTTATTGTTACCTTCCGAAAGGACCGTCCTTTCGGCACGCACGCTTACGCGGAGACGTTTCATGCTTACGCGACGTAACGGACTGACGACGCAAATTGTCGTTTTTGTGATGCTACTGATCGGTATTGCGATTGGTGGTTTCAAATATGCGCAATCGCGGTATTCCGTTCACCACGCACTGATAAGCGGTGATATGCCGTTGGTCAAACGCCAGATCCGTAACCGGCTGGAAGCATCGCATCATCTGCGAATGAATCACAACCACGAGCAATGGGGCCTGCCGCTGCATATGGCGACCAGTGGCAGCCAGCCCGAAGTGGTCGCGTACCTGATCGAACTGGGGGCCGATGCCAACGGCGAAACGCACGACGGCATGACCCCATTATTCTTCTGCCGATCTCCCGAAGAAGTGCGGCGGGTGGCGAGCGATCAGCGTTCGCATCCCAATCCGGCCGTCGGCGTGCTATTGATTCTGATCGATGCCGGGGCCGATGTGAACAAGCCTTGGGGAGGCATCACGCCGCTGATGTGGGCCGTGCAAAACCAAGACCTGCCGGTCGCCGAAGCGTTGATCCACCACGGCGCCAGCGTCAACGCCACCGACCACTCGTTCCGAACCGCACTCGACTACGCCCTAGCCATCGAACCCCCGATCACGCGGCACCGCATGGTGACGCTGCTCACCAAAAGCGGCGGCTGGTCCGGGGAAGACTATCGCCCGTAAGAACTCGTTGCGAACGGCTCGAAGGAACCTGGTTCCTGGCCGGCGTCCCCTGCGAAGCTCGTTCGATGCACGACGCTCACCTTCGGGGCGAATCGTCGATCAACAACGCATACGAGCAACATTTCAACGGCAGGTTCTCTGCTTTATCGAACAAGATCGCTAAATTCGATGATCGTTTGCGGGTTGTTTAACTCTTCGTGAACGGCGAGCAACGCCAGGAGTAATGTGTCCGAGCCAGATACAACGTCGTAGTATCCGGTTCGCGAACTAGCCCGCGGCAGAGGCTTGCTTTCGTCCCAGAAGACTGCAATCGCCTCGTCCGCCAATTTGCGAGCGCGATCCAGGTAGCGTTCTTCCTGAGTGATGCGGTGCGCTGCAAGCAGGGTAAAAATGACCGTCCCGTATTCACCAGCCCACAGATCATCCTGTCGAGGATCGGGATGTTCCTCGAGATAGAGTGTTCCTGCTTCGACGACCAGCTTTCGATACTTGTCACCCATTTCGGACTTGCCGAGTTGCTGTTGGCGCGTGTTGCACTGCAAAGCAATCATGGCCGTCGAGTGGACGCCATATCCCAGTCCCCAATGGCGTGAATATCCGTTGGACTGTTTCGCCTCGACAGTTTTCGGCTGACCGGTCTCTGTATCGGCATAGCTGACAAAGCCAAACTCAGGATCCGCAGGCTTGTGCGGCATGGAAAGGAACGCTTGGTCCTGAGAGCTGGCCAATTGTCGTAATAATGTTGCCGATTGATCATCCATCCGTTGTGCGGCATCGGTACATTCGGCCGCCAGGGCGACGGCATACAACGAAGGTGATGTCTGAAACCACGCTTCGCGGTCGGAACTGTCGAGCGACAGATGCCCCAGGCGACTCATCCGGTCAAGGTATCTTTGTGTAAGCACGCGAACCGCTTTGGCAAACTGCTCGTCATGATTTGCGGCGTAGGCACGGGACCAGGTATCGATAAAATACCCGCCTTCTTTCGCAAAGTCATAGTCTCGCCCAGGGCCATGACGGTGATACTTCGCATGCCGACTGAAGTTCCCTGTCTTCTGGTCCGCAATTTGATGTTCCCAAAGCCCATAGGCATACTTTAGCGTTCGTTCAGGTTCGGCATCGTAAACCAAATCGAAGACGACAAATTTCTCTTTCGGCTCGTGCGTTTGATTCGGGTCCAAGTCCCCCAGCCGATCGTCGACGCAGTTCCAGTAAAGATGCTCGCCCCAAGCGAGCAGGCCTGTTTCGGGATGCTGCGTGATACGTACGAAGTCGACCAATGCCGTTTGGGCTGCCTGTTCGTACCGTTCTTCCCCCGTCATTCGGCTAAGATGCAACATCGTGCGGTAGAGGTCTTGCTGAAGATTCGCATTGGAACCGCCTGGCCCAGTTCGATCGCTGTGCCGGACACCAGCCGGGGCCTTGGGCAATGACCGCAATGGCTTTCCGGTCTTTCGATCCAGAACGGAAAGAATCATTCCGGATTGTTGTTCCCCGTAGGTATCTCGCCCGTTCTCTAAGATCTTGTCGACCGTGTTGCGGACGACTTCCAAGTATTTCGTATCGGAAGATGCGGGCTCCGCCGCCGATACCGCATGACTAACGTTAAGCGCGAGGAAGAACATTAAGCCGATAAGTTGTACACGACTACTTAGAATGGAAATGTTCATCTGCGCGTGTTGCCTCACATGCGTTGATTGAAATCGCGACCAGGGTTACTCAAGGGTCAGGTTAGATCTTTGGAAGTCGGTACGCAATCAATGAGACCATTTTTATGGCGAAGAAGTCAAAAGCCCTGGACGAACCTGCCTGAAAAGCTCTGGTACCTAACCGGTGTTTGTCGTCCTTCGTTCCGTGAACGATCTTTGCTAGACGGCCTGATGCGAAGCCGCGGCAGGAAAGCCTGATATCCGCCTGTTTCAGCTGATTCGAAGGCTCGTGAATCAGCGACTCTTCGGACAGGTAGTTGCGGCCTAGGCGGATTCTCTTTCCCAGCGCACCCTACCATTCCGCCCCCCAGCGCGCTACCATGAACCGCTCGCGTTCTCTTCACTTCTTCGCTCTTCCCAAGGCGGTTTGCGATGGACGATTCTTCGGCGGGCCGCGCCTCGGCGGGGGATGGGAATTGGGCTGCGGGGGACGTGGCTTCGGGGCGGGTCGAGTTCTTTTTGGAACTCAACCGATTGGACGAAGCCCTGATCGAGGCGCAGCGGTGGGCTTCGCTCGAGCCGCACAACCCTTACGCGCTCGCTCAGCTTGGCTACTGCTATTCGCGGAAGTTCAAATTTCGAGAGGCGATCGAGAACGCTCAGGCCGCCCTGGCCATCTCTCCCGGTTCGCACTTTATGCAGGTCAATCTGGGCGTTTGCTATCACAACACGGCTCAGCCTGAGAAAGCGATCGAGGCGCTGCTGCCGACGCTGGCCATCGACCCGAACGATACCTACGTGCATGAAATTCTGGCCGAGTGTTATCTGCATACCGAAGAGTACGACACCGCCTTGAAGCATTGCGAAAGCGTGATCGCACTGAACCCTGCGGCGGCCAGTCCGTGGAATTTGAAGGGTCGGCTGCTGATCGAGAAGTTGCAGCCAGAGCCGGCGCTGGCGGCGCTGCGTGAAGCCCTCCGCCGCGAACCGAACCACGCCAACACGCACTATCAGATGGGCGTCTGCTTCTTCATGCAAGGGAAGCGGGAGCAGGCCCGTCATCAGTTTCAAGAGACACTGCGACTCGACCCGCCCGACGTGCTGGCCAAGTGGCAATTGGGAAGGCTCGATTCGATTCTGTTCCCGAGTGTGTACTCGCCGTTTGAATGGTACGCGACCGGCTTGCGGCTTTATTCCAAAGGGCTGCAGGCCGTGCTCAACGACAACGCCACCATCTGGCTGGTGTTGCTGCTGACGGTCGTTTACCTCGCCATGTGGTTCTGGCATCGCGACAACGACGTGGTGGCTTGGATCTTAAGCATCGCGCCGCTGATCATTCCTTACGCCGTGCTGCCGATTTGGATCATGCCGATTTCGCACACGCTGTTTCCGTTTGAAACGAACATGCAGAAGTTCGTCTGGCAGAAGCGGCTCGGGCTGCGGCTGTTGGCGGCGTCGCTCTTGGCGATCGTCGTGACCGGCGTGTGGGGATTGGTGACCTGGGATGGCCTGGTGTTCGGTTCGGCTTTGACCGCCGCGTACGTTTATCTGGCCGCGGCCCAGTTCGTGTTGAAAGATACCTGGGCCGAGTCCCTTCCGGTCGCCAAGTACCTGGTCACTTCCTTCGTGCTGGCCATCGTGGTCGGCGTGAAAGTATTCTTCGTCGACCACACCACCGAAACAATCGCCACGCACGTGATGTTGAACGTGATCGGCTGGCTAGGCATGCTGACCTTCTTCCGAGAAATCCGCTACGACCCGCCCGACGAAACCGAGCCCGCAACCGAAGCCACCGAAGAAGTCGTTCAGGCCGAAGTGATCGAGGATTGAACGACCGGGGAACCAAGAAGATCGCACCATGATCGCAGAGATCTACGACGCCAATCGCCCGTTGTTCAAGTTGCCAGCCTCCCACCCGGCTCGGCAATTTCTGGAAGCATTTGTCGCTTGCCGGCAAGCATGTAGCGGCCGTGAACTTCCGCCACCGCTAGGCGAAGCCATCGATCAGACCTGGTGGTCCAAGCTCGACCAGCGACAATGGACGTTCTCTGGCTTCGTCTACATGTACGTCTCGTTCACCGTCGTGCTCGATGGCTGGTTGACCGATGCGACTGAGCGTACCGAGACGGAACGCCTCACGCTGGAGAAGCTGCCACACCTTGAGCAGTTGCTTTCGGAATGCCGTGCCGCTTGCCACGCCCACGGCAACTTCCGCGTTCTTGCCATGGTCGACCAGGTCGGCAACATGCTAACCCTCTGGAGAGATTGCCTGGTATCCCGTCGCGACTCGTGAGTTCGCTGGCGAAGCGTTCTCAGTGCGTCCTCTATTTCTCAACACCTGGCGATTACCGTAATGAACGAGACCTCACCGGCAGGTTTCCTGCAGAAGATCGTTCGGGCACATGATGCCGGCATCATCTGCCCAGCCGAGGTTTGGAATCAGGTCGCCGATTGCCTGAACGATCGCGACGTGGAAACGGTTCTGAACAACTGTCCCGAACCAACACGGCAATCGCTCGTCCGAATCTACGCCGACCGCCCACACTCGCTGCAACCGGAACAAGGCCCTGCAAACACCCGCGCAAGAATCGAGACCTGGCTGCAAAGACAGCGCTCGGACGAATTTTAATCGGTGGGCACATCTGTCGCTATGGGAGCTCGTTTCATCCGATCGCATACGCGGCGCCGGTGACGACTACGTCGTTCTCGGTGAAGGCAATCGCTTCCAGGCTGTTGATGGCGAACTGGCATTCCGTCGGCAGCGAGTTGCCGAGCAGGCCGTCGAGCAGTTCCAGGAACAAGAAGTCCTGCACGATCGTGCATAGATCCGCTGGGCTGGCGTCGTAGAGCACATCGAAAGAAGGATAGCCGTGACGCTTCAGCGCAGGAATCTCTAACGATCCATTCGTGAGCCGATCGTCGCGCTGGGTCTCCTCTACGAACACATCAAATGCCTGCTGAATCGCGGACTGAAACTCCGCCACGGAAAGCTCGATGCGATAAGGGAGCAACTCGAACGCGCCCGCCGTCGCCTCGCCAAAGCCAAGTCCGCGATAGGTAACCCGACCAGGCTCGCTTTCGATATCGCCCATCGTGATTTTCAATTCATGTCTCGTCGCTAGCCGGATTGTTCGGGGTTGATGCCCAGTGTTACGGGCTAGGTTTGGGATGCATATTCTTCCATCATCCGTTGCACTCCGCTTTCTTTACTTTTTTTAGAAGATTCAATGTTGCCGATGTCTACTTGTCTGTATATTGCGTATGCCCATCAGCATGCATGACTTCACACCCCAGTGCTACCCACACGGAAGGTCAATGGCATGTTTCCTCTTGACGAAGCGTTTCTGGCGGCAATTCATCCGAGCGATGTCCATGGCGGGATTAATCTCCGTGAAAAGGAGATGGTCCTCACCACGCTCCGTTTCTATTTTGGTCCCGCTCAAGGCTGGGGAGCGGTTCACGATGTGTCTGATCCTGGTTCCCTGAATCAGTTGAATCATACGCTTCGACAGCCTGGCGAGCGTTACGATCTCTTGGAAAGTCAAACACCCCTGGCTGCAGGGCATTTTTCACAAGGACATGCCCCGACCGGCATGGTGACGCTGTACGTCGCTAAAAAGGACAACCCTGGCTTGTCACCGAGCTACTTCGTATACGAGCTGGAAACTAATCTCACGCTTTATATCGGACCTGATCTTCTTCACAACATGCCTGGGCATTTAGTTCTCAATTGCCTGGTGCTCGCCCCCGACCATCGCCCCACCCAGTCGTTAACATTACGTACTTGATGGATCATCGCGTTTTACCATCCGTATAAGGGCATGCCGAATGACATTCAACGCGTCGAAGTATGTGAATTTCGTATCCGCTGATACTGCCGCACGCGAGCGGTTAACGTTGCAGTACATGGGGCCACGCGATGACTTTGACTTAATCGTGATCGGCTCAGGCATCGGAGGTGGCGTGCTTGCCGATGACCTGGCCGAACGATTGGGACGTCATCAGCGCATTCTCGTGTTGGAAGCGGGATCGTTTCTGTATCCCACACATGTCTACAACTTCTGCCGGTTTCCCAACGCCAGCGTTGCGAAACACTTCGGTTGCGATACATTCTGGCAAGACAGCAACTCTTCCGACGCCGATCAGTTTATCGGCGAAAAGCCTCAACTAAACTTTGGCGGTCGATCGATCTTTTGGTCTGGTTTGATTCCCACACTGCAAGGTTGGGAACTTGATTTCTTTCCCCATCGCGTACGACAAGATCTCGTTTCCGGCCTATTGAATCGTGCTGGTGACGTGATGAATGAGTCACGCTCGTTGGGGTCCGCCGCCGAAGCCGTGGTCACTCGGTTGCGTGCTTCCAGCCTGGCGGCAGATTTTTCGATCCAGCAGACGCCCCGTGCACTTCACCAGCCTTACCTCGAACCCAACGGCACCCCCAAAGATGAGTTCTTTACGGAACCGACCGGCGTCTTCAACACGGCCGAACTGTTGGTGAACCAATTGGGCCTAAGCCCTGGGGTTAGTCATGGTGATGGTCCTGGGCTTCACATTTTGCTTCGTCATTTTGTGGAGGATATCCAAAACCATGGGGGTCACATGGAAGTGGTTGCCAGAAATTTGGCGACGGGGGATATCCGCACACTGAAAGCTGGCCGCGTTATCCTGGCGGCTGGTTCAATCGAAAGCCCTAAGCTTCTGCGGCGATCAAGCTTGTTTCCGAATCTTCCCAATGAAGTGAAGTGGCTTGTTGGTCGTGGCCTGACCGACCATCCGACCACCGATGGAACGCATACATTCGTCGACGGAATTGGTGATGTGAATCTCGACCCAACCGACCACGCCAAGATCGTTTTCTATTCTCGTGGACTGCGTGATGGCAATCGTATTCGCTATCCGTTCAATGTTGAGATGAACTTGAACCACGAACGCTGGCATCTTCGCGACAACGATCCGTCGGAGTCGGTGCCACCTTCTCCAGAAGGTTTGGCCCGCATCGATATTAAATTCAGCTTCGGCAATTGCCTTGATGACGACAATTTGATCGAGCCCGCGCCACCTTTCGAGTACGTCCCGAAGATTAACTTCCATAATCAAAAGAAGGCCGATCGCCTCGCCCATTCAAGATTGCCGGCATTGGCCAATTGGCACGGAGGTACCAATCAGATCTGGGACATCCTGAACGATGTCACGCATCGGATCTTTTCCCAGTTTCGTGTTCACGGGCAGAGTGCTCGACCTGCAGATGAGGCCTGGTACGGTCAGAACTGGAAAGGCTTCGGTTATGGCACGGTGCATCATGCGGCAGGTTCGCTACGCATGCCTTCACGACCAGCGGTGGACCAGCCTTTCTCACCGCACTCCGTGGTTGATGAAGACTTGAGGGTCGTTGGTGCGGATCGCTTGTATGTGTGCGACATGTCGGTGATGCCAATCAGCACCGCAGCCAATCCGGTACGTACACTCGTCGGACTCGCGCTCCGTCTGTCGAAACATCTTGGCTAGGCACACCAATCCCAACGGAAATCTGACAACCATTCACCAACAGTTCGCCTGCCCCCATACGATTCCACAATACTGGCTTCTCTTCTACAGGGACGCTACCTTGGTGGCAATGGCTCACGTCATCGAATGGTCATTGCACATCTGATGCGTTCATTCCATTCGCTTTCCAATCGGAGGCAGGTTGATTAAGACTTTCAAGTCGTTCTCGATGCGGCAGATGTTGTTGGCGATTGGCGTGGTGGCGGTGTTGGCTTTCCTGGTGACGCGCTGGGGGCCGTTGCTGACTGGCGAGACGCAGCCCCATTTCTGGTTCATCCGCGATGCTGCGGATGGTGAGTATCCTTTGATTCGCTCTGGCTTCCTGCACGACAAGGATGGTGTCCATGTGATTGTGTTGTCGCAGATTCATTCGGAAGCGATGCTTCCTGAAGATCATTTCCCCGCCTGGTTTGCTTTGGTTAAGTCGTCGCGGGAGGGCCCGACGGTCCTGATCAATGGCCAGCCGCTGATTCCGCCTGAGCAAGGAATCGTGGTCGTTTCCTCGATCGACGATGGGGAGCCTTTGACGCAGACGATCGCCGTTTCGGATCTTCCCCACGCACCAGGCCTTATCATGCCGACCGACGCGCCGGTGATCTGGAAACTGGTCGCTGCAAGTCACGAGGCATCGGACACCGCACCTTAGCCCACGTCAACCAAAGTTCCACATCGCCGGCAGGGCGCAGCCGCAGAGGTCGCAGGCGTAGTGGTCGTCTTTCACGACGTTGCGTTCGTGGCAGGCGGGGCAGCGGCGGAAAGTGACTTCGGTGGTGAACTTCCCAGGGTGGGGCAGGCCGATCTGGTCGAGCACCTGTTGGCATGTCGGCCACGACCACTTCGCTTCCGGGCAGAAGCCGGTCGAGTAGTTGCTGATCGCCACCACCTTGCCCGACGCGTCGAAGGTCACTTCGCCGGCTCCCCAAACCGGTCCTCCAGCAGCGCACGCGACATGCTCGGACCGCCTTGATGCCAGCCGCAGCCGCTCGTCCAGGCCAATCGTGAAGGTCGCCGTCAGGTTCCCTTCGGCATCGATCTCGGCTGTCTGCGAGCTTCTCCAATTTACCAGGTCTACCGGCGTAACGATCGGGAAGCCTGGATCCGATTGGCGGGCAGCGGCGGCGATTTCGGCCGGTCCGACATACGAAAATGGGTGATTTCGAAAAGGCATGCGTTTCTAAAGGTGTTAACAAACGGCCTGAAAGGGGTAAACTTGTCGCCTTAACTTGGGAGACGCCAGTCAGTTACGATTGGTTCAAAAAAGATACCCGCATCCTTTTTGCACATTTCCACATATTCTGCTCGAATATTGATCGTGCCAGGGCGAACGACACCACAGGCGGAACCGATCGTCCGGCCACCTATCTTTGAAATTCGATGGATCTTAGAACGAACGCCAGTCGAGGGAAGCGAGCGAGATGAAACCGTTTTGGCGAACCGTAACCATGCGGCGATTGTGCCTGTCAGTCGCCATGGTAATGTTTGGTGTGATCGCGATCTTTGGCTGCGGATTTTCGGTCAGTCCGCCAGAGTCGGCTGCTTCGAGCCCAGCCAAACCGGTCGCCGTGAACGTGCCAGCGCCCCAGCCGGCGCCGACGTCGATTCGCTCGGTCAAGCACATCCATCCGCACGCGGCTATCGAAGACAAGCAGCAGCGGTTCGATTGGATCTATCCCATTCCGACGGCCCGGCCCGATGGCAAGAACGTCCAGTGGCAGGCCATCAACAGCCAAGGTGTGCTGCAGGTCGGACTTCCTTACCCGAACGTTTCCTGGGGAATCCATGGTCCCACGTCGACCTGGGGTCAGGGGCAATCGCTTGGTCAGCAAGGGTTGCTGCTGCACTCGCCAGAGCGCTGGGTGATGTTGTCGGGATCGCAACTCATTTCGTTCGATCCCCCGGCCAGCCGTGTCGAAGGGGTCACGAACCTCGGCCAGTCGCTGTTCGCCATCCACCAGTTCGAGCGATCTGACCCGAAGCTGCCATTCGGTGGTGGCGAGAGTCACCGTTCTCCGTTTTGCCCCGACATGCTGTACGATCCTTACGAGATGTGGCATGCCCCGGCCGACATCGTGCCGCGTGACTTCTTTCAGGAAGGCCTGATCGTCGTGTCGCGCGGTTCCAAGTTTGGCTATGCCGATCGCCAGGGTCAGTTGGTGATCGAACCGATTTACGAGAACGCGCTTCACTTCAGTAATGGCATGGCCGCCGTGATGCTCAATGGTTCGTGGGGCTATATCGATGCGACCGGAACCATGCGAATCGAGCCGCAGTACACCGAGGCCCATCCGTTTGACGAAGGGATCGCGATGGTGGTCGGCGAGGGTCAGGACCAACGCTTCCTGATCGATATCGATGGCACCCATCTGCGAGATGTTGACCACGGCGGCTACAGTCTGATGCACGAAGGCCGGGCCCCGTGCCGCGTCGATGACAAGCTCGGCTTTGTGAATCCCGAGGGAGAATGGAGCATCGAGCCGGCCTACCGCTACGTCGGTGCCTTCCAAAATGGGATCGCGTTTGTCACCCACACCGACCCGCACCTTTCGGGTATCATCAATCGTACCGGGCATCTGTTACAGCCGCTGCCTGACCTGGCCAAGTCGACCTACTTCCAAGGCAACCTGGCATGGGTCGAAATCAACAACGGGCCGATCGGTTACCTTCGCCGCGATGGCTTCTGGATCTGGCAACTTCCCCATACGGCACATCTCAACTGATGGACCCTTCCAATCCAGACGCCCCACCGGCAAGCCCTCGGCGGAAAGAGCAGGTCGGATGGTCACGGCTGATTCTGGGAGTGGTGATCAACCTCTTGTTGGCGTTGACCGTCTCTATCCCTTGGATGAGAACCCTGCTCTCGATCGGCCAGGCCTGCTTTCTGGGTGTGCTGCTGACTAACTTTTCCTCGCCACGTTGGCTACGGTGGGGCCTGCCGGCCGTGGTCTTGCTGCTGTGGAAGTTTGGTCTCACGCAAACCCTAGCTCCTTCCTTCGACCTCGCACGCTGGTCCCTGTTGGCGAGCCTGATGCTGGCTGTGGCGTTGATGGGACTGGTGATTCAGTCGGCCCAAGGACGCTTTCGCCGCAGCCGGTGGACGCTGGCGACCGGACTGTACGAGATGGCTGGCCTTTCGCTGCTGCTGGCCGCGTTCGCGGCGGCCTTGCGACCCGCGCCCATTCTGCAGGAAGTCTCTCCCCCGACGCTGTCTCAGTTATCGAGGTTCGTGCCGCTATTCACCCTCGCGATCCTCGCGCCGGTGGCCTGGTCCGAGCGCTCCACGCACACAACCCAGATCTTGCTCGTCGGGAACTTTATCCTCAGCATCGTGATGTGCCTCGTCGTGGCCGGAAGTCGCAACTGGCCCTCTGGTCATCTCATGCAGGTCTTCTTTCTCAACGTCACCATCGTCATCTGCAGCCGCTTGTTGCTGTCGCCTCACGGCCGATCGCAATGGTTCTATCGTGAAGCCGACGCCGCCGAGGGGATCGTCGCCGAGCAACGGGCCGACGCGCCTGCCGCCAACTGAATCGCGGCTGCCGTGGCGAACGATTGGTTCACGCTTCCTCCGTGAAGACCACTCATCTGAAATCATCATTTCTTAATGCCACGGGGCTTTATCGCCTCGCCAGATAGGGTAGGATACCCCCCGCTTGAATCCATTGTGTGCATTGCTTGCCTGGCCAGGTTTATGCTGTCGTTTCGTCTTCTGTCAGTCCGATGGTCGCTGAGGACTTTGCTGCTGTTGGTGGCGTTGGTCGCTGGCGCGTGTGCCTTGGTGATCGCGACGACGCCGCGTGACGATTCGGCGCAGATCGAACTTCTTGAGAAGCATGGCATCTCCGTCTTCTACGAATGGAAGTCGTCCCGCTTGTGGCCTTGGTCCAAGTCAATGGTCGCCAGTGCGGTGACCATGCAGCACACCGAATTTCAAGGCGATATCGTCGACGGACAAGCTCAGTTGCCTCCTGCGGTGGTCGCCGCGATGCAGCAGTGCCACGGCTTAAAGGTGATGGCGTTGGAAAGCTGTTCGCTCCGCTCGGAAGACCTGCTGGCGATGCCGTTTCTCAGCGAGCTAACCGTGATTTCACTCCCCGGTAGCAACGTGGACGATCGCCCGCTGCAAGCGCTGCAGCAGAACGAAGCGCTGGACGAACTCAACCTCAGCAACACTTCAATCACCGACGCGGGCACCCGGCATTTCGCCCGGTTGCCGAACCTGACTTTTCTGACGATCGGTGGTCCGCATATCACCACTGCCTGCCTGGCGGACCTGGTCGACCTGAAGCGTTTGAAGGCATTGTATCTGGTAAGCGGCCCATTCCATGCTGACGATCTGGCCGTCTTGACTCAGATGCCGAACCTCACGCTGACGGTGGCCTGCAAACCGTCGGCATTTCCAGCCGAGGCGATGCCGAACCCTTCCGGCCTTCAGTTGTATTTCATTGATGATCAACCGCTCGACGAAGCCGATCAGGCCGCACTCGAAACACTTCGTTCCCGTGGCATCACCGTCCATGTCACGGCTTCGTGGTATTAACCTCACCCTTTGCAACTTAGGATTACTCCCGTGAGCCAGTCCCGTTATTTTGGTCGTACGTTACCGATTGTTTTGGCCCTGATCGTTTCGATTCCGCTGATCATCTTCGTGGTGTTCTTCTTTCGCACACCCCGCAGCGAGGCCCATTTGTTTAAGGCGATTCAGCCTTACAACGTCCAGGTCGACATGAAGACGCACGCCGGCATTGACTCGGGGCAGCTTCCTCATAGCGTGGTCGATGGGATCATGCTCGATCTGAAAAACTTCCCGACCGATCCGGTCGACGGCAAGGTGGTGCTCGATCAGCCCTTTATCGACCTGCTGCTGCAATGCGGTCACTTGAAGGAACTGAGCCTGGCCGGCAGTTCGCTTTCGACCGACACCTTGCTGCAGCTACCGAACCTCGATCAGTTTCGCGTGATCCAAGTGGGCCGAACGAACGTCGACGACCGCTTGCTCGAGGCGATCGAGGGAAGCGAAACGATCGAGTCGCTTGGCGTCGACAGCACCCAGGTCACGCCTGATGGAGTGCGAAGGATTGCCACACTGCCGAATCTGCGCCGCCTGCAGATTGGTGGGCCGAACGTGACGAGCGCTTGCCTGAAAGACCTGACCGGACTGAAGTCGCTGGAAGAACTGCACCTCTACAACTGCCAGGTCGATCCGCAAGATCTGGCCGCCTTGCAAGAGATGAACGTGCTGTTTCTGAGCGTTTCGATGAAGCCGTCCGACGTGCCGGTCGACATCTTGGGTCCCACCTCGCTGCAGCAGATTTCGATCATCTGGGATGGTCGCTGGGACGAACAAGACCGAGCCAATCGCGACGCCCTGACGCGTTCCGGCAGCGGCCGCCAGGTTCAAATCTTGCCGAGCTTCCACTAACCGCAAACGGCTTCCCCCCATGAACGCACGCCCCATAGCCTTTCGCTGGTCTTTGGTGACCCTGATGCTGACCATCGCCCTGATCGGCGTCGGGCTGGGATTGTACGTCTGGATGCCCCCGCCTGATGAGGGCGCCGCGCGGGCTGCCTGGCTGAAGGAGCATGGCTTCGTCGTAGGTACCATCCAGGGACCAAACGGCCAGACCGTTGTTCATCGTCTTCAGTTTCCTACGAAGGACTTCCCAAAATTGGGACCCGGCGGCAAGGTTGTGCTGACGCCCGAGATGCTCGCGAAGATCCAGCAGTGCGAACACCTGGAGTTCTTGGACTTGCCCCACAGCTCGATCACGAGCGCCGACCTGTTGCGGATACCCAACTTCGCCGAACTGGAAGTGCTGAAGGTGTCGCACACCGCGATCGACGATCGCGCGCTGCCGCCGCTGGCCGACAGCGCGGACCTGTTCATCCTCGAGGCGAGAAAGAGCGACATCACCGATGCGGGCGTCGCTCATCTGGCGACATGCACTCGGCTGACCCATCTCGATCTCAGCGGCACGAAGGCAACTTCGGCTTGCTTGAAAGACCTGGCCGGCGTCAAGTCGCTGCGGCAGATTTCGCTCAACGAGTGCTCGATCGATCCGCAAGACCTGGCGGAGGTCGAATCGATGCAGCTTGATACGCTGAACGTCTCGTGCAAACCATCGAAGCTGCCAATCGATGCCTTGCTTCGGTCGACGCTCGCCACGGTCGTTCTACACTGGAAACAGCCGCTCGACGACGAAGACCAGGCGGTGATCGATGCCTTCCAAAAAAGTGACCCAAAGCGTGCGATGTCGGTGTTCGACGTGTATAACCCAGGTTAATCCTGGCCAGCCTTTCCACACTTGAACCGTCATGATCCGCAGCTTGCGCTACGTTCGTATTTCGCTAAACACTTTTCTCGGCTTGATCGCGCTGGTCGGGCTGCTGCTTGGGTTCGTCGCTTGGACGTTGCCGCGCGATGACGACTCTGCCAGGGCCCGCTTGCTGCTCGCTCAGGGATTTAACGTGGTCAGTACGGTCGACGAAGTCTTCCTTCCCTGGTCGGCGGCGACAAAGATCATGATCATTTCTCTGGAATGCGAGCAAACGGTCGATCCCGAGAATCCACCGCGGCGCACGTTGAGCGAATCGTCCCTCGCGGCGATTCAAAGTTGTCGCCACCTGGTGACGCTTGACCTCACCGGCTGTCGCGTCACCAGCGACGATCTTCTGAAACTTCAATCGCCCCATCTCGAAGCCTATTATCTCGCCCATACGGCCGTCGACGATCGCTTTCTGGCGGCACTTCGCGATCGAGAATGGCTGATGGAATTAGACCTGCAAGGCACCCAAGTCACCGACGAAGGACTGAAGCATCTGGCGACCTGTCCGCATTTGATGTCGCTGCATGTCGGTGGTCCCCAGGTCACCGGATCGTTTCTCCCAGCGCTGGATGGGCATCGCCGACTGACCACGCTGACATTCAGCGGGGACGCGATCGATCCGCAGCACCTGGTGAACTTGACCGCGATGCCGGTCGTCTCACTGAAAGTTCCCTGCAAGCCAGCGGCCCTTCCACTGAATGCCCTCCAGCGTTCCTTTCTCTACAATATCATCTTCACCTCGCCCGAGCCTTTCGACAAAGAAGACTGGCAGTTTGTCAACGCGATCCGAGACAGCCGCTTCGACATCAAGTGCTCGCGAGAACCGCGCGGAACCACCACCAATCCCTAACCCGCCTTAAGCCCCCCTCGCATGAACCAACGCCCAAGCCACTTCCGCCTCTCGTTAAAAGCACTGCTGGGGCTGGTGACGGTGGTCGCGCTTCTGCTGGGGTTTGTTGTCTGGACGACGCCACGCGATGAAGATGCTGCCCGGGCGAAGGCGCTGCGTGAAGCGGGACTCGATGTCGATCTTGAAATTAGAAACGTGTACGGCTTGCCTTGGTCGAAGGAGGAAAGGATCGTTCGCGCGACGCATACGCTGCGTCCCTTTCCCCGCACGCGGCGAAACGGCCTTTCGGTTCCCAATCCGTTGGTGTTCGATGAACTGCAACATTGTCGCTTTCTGGAAGTGATCGCGCTGAGCGATTCCGAAATTCAATCCGACGACGTGTTACCCTTATTGCGGCTGCCATATCTTCGCAACATCGCGCTGATCGACACCGCCGTTGACGACCGCTTTCTGCAAGCCTTGGATGGCCACCGGCTGGTCACACTCGACCTGCGACACACGTTCGTCACGGGAGCAGGGCTATCGCACCTGCGAGGCTCACCCGATTTAAGAAGCTTGTGGGTGCGAGGCCCCGGCGTCACCGGCGACTGCTTTCAAGATCTGGCAACCTGTCCGAAGTTGGCTTATCTGTGGATCGGCGGAACGGATCTGACCGGCGAAGATCTGCATCACCTGGCCGCGGCTCCGTCGCTGCAAGAACTGCATCTGGTCGACGGCCATGTGCAGCCAGAAGACCTGGCGTTTCTCTCTCAGACGAGCATCCGTTTTCTGACCGTGACGTGCAAACCTTCTCAGCTGCCGGTCGATACCCTCATGCAGTCGGCGGTTACCAGCGTTTCCGTGAACTGGCATCAGCCCCTCGATGCCGAAGATGACGCCGCGATCGCTGAACTCCATCGACAGGTGGGCGTCAACATTGTTGGTCGACTCGACACCTTTTAAACGCCGCCGCAGCCCCGTCATCTCTACGTACAAAGCCCCGACATAACCGATGCCGGGCTGAAGTATCGGGCGACGTGCCCGCGACTGGTTCACCTAGAAGTGAGCGGCCCGCAAATCACCGGCGCGTTCCTCAGCGATTGCCAGCGCATGCCGGCGAATTTGGTACCTGCTTGGGCAAAGTAAGCCGCGTGCGTGCTTGCACTGCTAGACCGCTCCGCAGCAGCTTTTATGGAACTTGCTTTGCGATGCAGCATGTGCTGTCACTGACGCCACACGCGGAGCGTGGATCGTCTAGTCGTCGACTCGCAAATTACGTGACAGGTTTGTTCGTTCGTTTTATAACCCAGGAGACCTACGCCGAACCTTTGAGATTTTATGATTTTGCACCATTTTTCCTTTCGCATTTCGCTGAAAACCGTGCTCGGCCTGGTTGCCGTCGCGGGGTTGGCGTCTGGGTTCGTGGTATGGACCATGCCACCTGACGACGACGCGGCCGAAGCGGAACTGCTGCTCGAAAGAGGGTTCGACGTTCAGGTCGCCCATGAATCGTTCTGGGGTCTGCCATGGACCGAACACACCATCGTCACGAAGATCTACTTCGCTCGATCTCCCCAAGAGTTTTCTTCAGACAACCCGCCCCTACCGATCGATCCCGAGGCGATCGCCGCGATCCAGGCTTGCGGCAACTTACGGACGCTGCAACTGGAAGGTTGCAACCTTCGCAGCGAAGACCTGGCCGCGCTCAAGACGCGAACGATCCGGCATCTTTCTTTTTCCAATACGGCGATCGACGACCGCTTTCTCGACCAGCTTCCCCCCAACAACACGCTCGGCACGCTCGACATTCATGGCACCCGGGTCACCGATGCCGGTTTACGAAAGCTAGCCGGCTGCCAGGCGCTGATGCACCTGGAAGTGGGTGGGCCCGAAGTGACCGGGTCGTTTCTGCCGGTCATCGCCAAGCTGCCGCAGCTTCACTTTCTGTACATCGCAAGTGGTCCGCTCGAGCCGCACTACCTGGCTTGCCTGGCCGATAGCGAACTTGATATTTTGTGGGTGGCCTGCAAGCCTTCGTCGCTGCCGGTCGAATCGCTGCTGAAGTCCAACCTTTACAACATTAACTTCTTCTGCCCGCAACCCCTCGACGCGGCCGATCGCCTGGTGATCGAAACATTGCAAACCTCTCGCCACCAAACCGAGTGCCGCGTCAACTTCGGCCCGCCCGAGTTCGCCGACGCCCGAGCCAACCCATGACAAAGCGCCGCTATCCGTTTCGCCTTTCGCTGAAAGGACTGTTCGCCCTGGTTGCTGTGGCGGCGGTGCTGATCGCTTGTGTTCTGGCGATGACGCCGCGTGACGAAAAGGCCCTCAGTATCCGTTTGGCAGGGTATGGCCTGGCGGTCGGCAAGTTCATCAACACGCACCAGGGACTGTTTCGTCAGACCGTGATGGAGGTGACCGTCGTTCGGATGGAGCCGGGCAACTTCCCACCGCCGCGCGAAGATGGCCGCATCGTCCTTTCGCCAGAACTGATCGCCGACGTGCAGAAGTGCGAGACGCTGCATATCTTGGAACTTCCTCAAACCACGCTCACCAGCGACGACTTGTTGGCGGCGAACTCGCTCGATGAACTCGAGAGCCTCGTGCTGTCCGACACCCTGGTCGACGATCGCTTGCTTTCGCGATTGGCGGGCAGCGCGAAGCTGAAGGAGATTTCGCTGATGGGAAGCCGCGTCACGCCGGCCGGGGTCGTGAAGCTGGCCGATTGTCCGAACCTGCAATGGCTGTGGCTCGACACGACGATGATCGATGAAGCGAGTCTTCGCGCGATCGCGCAGATGCCGGATCTCGTTTCGCTGTCCATCCGCGGACAACGCAGCGACATCGACGACGATCGCTGGCCGGCCGACTCGGCCCGAACGCTTCCCCCGGAAACGATTGCCCGGCTGGCCGCCGGCAAGCTGGAAGTCCTGGCCGTGCCCTGCAAGCCTGCCAACCTTCCGCTGGACGCGCTCCGCCAGTCGAGCATCAATACGCTGACCATCTATTGGACGCCGGAGTACGACGCCGACGACGACCAAGCCACCAAGGCGATCCAAGCCGGCCCGAACACGATCACGCTGTGCCTCTTCCCCGATGGCTGACCGCCGCGAAGAACGGTGCGTCTCGACGCACCATCTTGCTTCGCGGTCATCCATTCAAGTTCGCATCTTGCCACTGCCGGACGAAGTCTTCGAAGTCGGGATACTGCCTGGTGGCCGCGGCGACGATATCTTCCCCGGTGCCCGGACACTCCGCATTCAGACGTGCTTTCAGCCAATCGCGAAGGGGCTGCGCGGCTTCCCAGTCCGGCGATGGCTTCGTCAAATCATCCCATTCCAATTCGTCGTAACCACATCCCAGCAGCCGACAGAACTCGCTGCAATTCGTCGCCAAGACCAGCATTGCCCCTTCCGACCCCAGCACGACGACCGGAGCGCGATCGGCCTCGATTCCCTCGCGTAGCCACAGAGCATAGACCGAGCCAGTGGATCCTCGTCCAAACACCGCGAAGCGATTCTGCATCGCTTCATCGTTGGGAAACCAGGCCCCCATGTCTTGATCGCCGATCGTGCTGATCTCGAAGCAGCCGCTGATCGGGTAACCATGGGCATCCAAGTAATCGCATAGCGTGCGAACGCCCAGCGGCAGACCAACCCCAGGCGGGAACTTCGAATGAACATCATTGGCGAGCATGGCTTGGACCGACCCTTGCCACCGTTCCCCAGGCCGCGAAGAACGATGTCGATGGAAGAATCCGCGCGGCCTGCGGCTTCGTGTGCCAGTGGTGTTATCCCGCGACGTCGTCCCCAGGAGATTCCCGCAACACTGGCAGCTTGCCACGTAAGACCGGTTCGACCCGATTTAAGAGGGAACTCCCGAAGACGCAAAGCGAGGCTTGCCACGGGTGCCCGAACGTTCCGAACGAAAAGTCGTCGGCCAGGAAAACGTAATAGTCCCCATCCGGATACCAATGAAAGGGGCGGCTGCCATCGGTAGCGTCGGGGTCGAAACGGTAACACGTATGCTGCCAATCGAGCCAAATCATGCGTTGGCCTTTCGGTGTAAGCGTTCGAAAGGATTCGAGCAGCAGCTCGTCGATCTCCGACAGTAACTCTTCGCTTAAATCGCCCGAGAGATCGAACGTGACCGAAGGCCGGGGCTCGTCAATCGCCGGTTGAAAGCGTTCAAAGTAGTCCGGTTTGAACTTGAACTCTGCGTAGAACCGATCCCAGATCTCGGCATATTCGTCGTCGGTAAACTCAGACCAGGCATTCATGCAACGGCTCAACTCACGTTCATCAGTTCACGATGCGACCCGAAGGTTCTTTCCGGCGTGCCGGTGTTGGCTTGGGTCGTCTCCAGTTTATCGTAGGGCGCCTCTCGACGCACGTTCGCGGTGGCTGGTCACCAGTGCCGAGAACAGCAGAGCGAACACCGACGCAGCCGCGAACATCAGCCGATAAACGAGATTGCGATCGGGGTAGAATTCCGGTTCGATGTGCGCTCGATCGGCAGCAGCCACGTTGTGGATCGAGGCAAGTTCACGCAAGCGGGCCTCAAACTGCGAAGCGTACTCAGGCGAAGCAAACGCTTCCAATCCCTTCGCCGCGAAAGCCGCCACGATGGCTCGTTCGTCGGCCGGAACCATCGCTGGCTGCAGTTCGATCTGCACCTGCGGGTTGAGGGCAAAGTTGAGCGACACTTTCTGCTGGTAACTGCCATTGATGAACCCATTCGCATATCCGGAACGGAACGTGAAGTCATCCTTCGCTCCCTTTCCGCGGGCCACCAGCGTCCAATCGACCTGGTCCTGGTTCTTGTAGGTCTCTTCCACCGCCGCGACGACGTGGTTGTATGGAGTCAAATTCCGCACCAGGCCAGCCGCCGGCACGTAGCAGACATGAAACACCAGCGACGCAAGAAACAGCGTCAAAAACGTGGTTGCCGCTGTCGAGAGATAGCGCTTGGTGATCAGCGCACAAGCACCATAAAGCAGTAACGCCAAGACGCTGAAGCCTGGCACGATAACGATCGCCCAGAGGTACCAGCCCGACAACATGCCATCAAAATCGATCGCCAGCAAGGCGGCGATCACAAGCGTAGGAATTGCCGGTAGCAGGAATTTCATACGTATCAGTTACCATTCGGATGTCTCGGCCCAGGGACCAATCTGATGGTGCTGGGCGACGGCCTCATCAAACAGAATCAGCACGTTGTCCGCCATGCCATACAGCTTATCCGAATCGCCCAGAAACTGCGCCGCCGATAAGTAAATGCTGCGCTGGTTCTCGAACGTTAGACGTATATCTTGCGGATAGTACGTCCGTTTCGCATCGGCCTCCATGCTCTCGCCCACCCACGACCAGTAGCTTGCGACGCTGCTGACTCTGCTTCCGATGAAGGGGAGCCACTGCGGATCCGCAGTGACATCGTACGCGACGCCGGCCAAGACCTTTTCGCCTGGCACATCGATCGAAACGCCCAGCCCGTATTGGAAGAAGGTCGCGTCCCAGGTAACACAAACCGATCGGCCTGAACGGTCAACCAGCTCGACACCATAGTCCAGAAAGTGGCCGGTATCCGCACGATCACGGAAGTGAGACTGGCCGTCCTGATAATCGAGTTCGAAGTAAGTGACACGTTCGATCACGAACCCAATCAGCCGGTTCAAGTTTGCTTCGTACTCTGCGCGTGTTTCCATGCGTGCTCTTGGCTGCCTCGAACCGTCGGTCATTCGGTTCCGTTTGAGTCTGGCGAAGGCAGACTGCTGTCCTCTTTTGGAAGAGAGCAAGCAACGTGGTCGATCAATTCTAACAACGTTTGCTTGTGGAGTGCACTGTTCATGCGATGGCTGATGAACACGATCCCTCGGTTTCGACAATACGTCGGCGAGCCAAGGCAATCGATGCTGACAAGTCTGGCATCTGCGATTGTTTCGCCGCCGAGGAAATGTCTTCGGGCCACAGACCGTACGCATCCAAGCCACAACAGTCGGCGACGCAATCCGTTTCCAGTAGGTCGAAGAATGGTTCCAGCGGCTTGATAATACCATCCAAGTCGACCCAGCAGGATCGTTCCGAATCGAGTTCGACGAACTTGATCCACTGCTCTTTGCCAATGTTGATATCGTGGGGGCCTTGCCTGGGCATGGGCATTTCCTGTTGGATGTCTGGTCTTCGCGACGCGAGCATCTTTCCGCCGGGCACTGTCATGCTGGTCCCCGTCACGCTGGCCCCTGTGCGTTCTCGAGCACTTCGAGGTAAATCTGCGCGACGAACTCATCGGTAAGGTACGGCTTATTGGATAGCAACCATCCGTCGCCGATGCGCTGAACATCGAGCGTGGTTGTCTCGAGCGTTTCGCGAATCCCTTCCGGCGTGACCTGGTCCGCGGCCGGCATCCGTTTCGCCAAGTCTTGCCACAACGCGTGCTGCGTTTCCGACGAGCGCGCCGGATGCCACACCAGCCGGTGTTGGGCGGCATCGAACGTTTTCAGCGGCGGCGTGACCGGGTAGGTCGCCAGGCCTTCTTCCCAGAGACGCCGAATGAACTTCAAGTCGTCGAGCAGCGCGGCTTCGTCGGCGAACCAGGTCGCATGCGCATTGAACGGCAAGCTCAAACTTCCTTCGGTAAACAGCTTCAGCGAGCGGGGCCCGGTCGCTTCGATCACGCGCACCAGCAACGTTCGCAGGGCGTCGTTGTTCTCGGCGACGCCCATGTTGTACGCCGCTCCGGCGGGATGGCCCGTGGTGTCGGACCGCGGCACGTAACACTCGACAGGCGTGATCGAAATCTCGGCCCGGCCGCCCAGCGAGGCGTCGTATTGCCGGCCCGCGTGCTCTTCGTTCCAGCACTCGACGTCGAGGCCCGCACGGCCGTCGACCATCCCGTTTGCTTCGCTCGTCCGACACGCGATTGGCACGCTGGCGAAGATCGAACCATCCGCCGGAATCTTCTTCCACGCGGCTACCTTCTGCAGTTCCGCCCAGGTCCAGGTCTCTTGGTTTGGCAACCGTACCTGGTGGTTCACCCCGTGCCCAATCCGCAGCGATTCCCACGCGTCGCGTTTCGACTGCCACGCTTCGACGCACTCGGTCAGCTGGGTAAACAAGGGCCCCGCCGACCGATGATCGCCATCGCCAAACCACCGCACGATCAGGCACTCCGACATGGACGCTGCTTTCTCTCTGAGGGAAGGGAGTCGGCCAGGAAAGGTCGCCGTCGATCGATCGCTACGTTAAGTCGATGCGAGTTCGCAGGAAGGCGAGGTACTTCGGGTTTTCGTCCTCGAAGATCGCCAGTCCTTCGGCCATGTAGGCCCGCGTGAGTTCGTCCGCCGCTTTGTCGAGGTTGTTCTCCTCGAACTGACATTGGCCGAGCCGCAGATGAATGAACGGATTGCCCAGGCCATCGGGGCAGAGCACCGCGTTGCTGAACGCTTGCCGGGCCCGGTCGAAATCTTGCTTCGCGAACCAGGCGTCGCCGATCGCCGCATACACCCACAGCGCCGCTTCCCAGGAAAGCTTCGGGCTGGGGATCAACGCCTCGGCGGCCTGATACTGCTCGAGCGCCGCGTCGGCATCTCCTTTGGCCAACAGCGCCTCGCCCCGTTCGCAATGCTCGTTCAACTGGTCGTAAATCTCGTCGGGCATTTCCATCTCAGATTCCTTCGTAGGATCGCTTTCCGCCATTCCGCAAAACGCACGATTGTACCGCGCCGGCAATCACGCAAACAACTCGCCCACATTCTCTGCAGCACGTTTCAGCCGCATTGTGCCACGGCGGACTTGGTGACTGACGTCGCTACGGGGTTGGTTCGCTTGGGCTGGCGAAATATCGCTTCACGTCCCGCAGCAGTTCTTGAGCTTGCTGACTCTCGCCATCGAAAGTTCGTGAGTCGTACTGGCCGGTGTCGTTGAGCGAGATATTGTTGCACTCCCAACAGATCGCCACCACCAGAAATTGCCCGTCGGCGAACTGGGCAGAGATCGCATAGCGCGGCACGTGGCAACGATACGGCTCACCGGTCGGCAGCGCGAATAGCCGCTGCAGCAGCGAATAGCCAACCTCGTTTTCCAGCATGGCACCGCCGTCGATCGTAAAGTGCGTCGACCGTCCGCTGCTGAGCGTGTGCGGACCAGGCTCGTCGCACAATGCCGCTTGGACCAGCATGACGGTTTGAAGCAGTTCCGCCTGCGGAAGCTTAAACGACATGACATGTTTCCCTTTTGCAATGGGATGGCGGCGACTCTTAATGAACGTGACAGGTCAGCGGTTCTCGTCGGCCTTATTCGCGTTCGCTGTCTGCTCTTTCAACTTCTCGAAGTAGAACTTGTTCCAGAAACAGCACGCCTCGGCATGAATCTCAGGCGTTACCAACTGTCGGTTCTGCGGATCGGTCGGGCTGCCTCCCAACGCCAGCGGCTGGACGAAGTGAAGCTCCTTCCCGAAGTGGACATGCGTCTGGTCGGCCACGATCAGGTGGGCCTCGGTCGCGTCACGCAGCGACTGGAAAGAATAAGCAAACGGGGTCGCATGCCGGGCAGTCATCGGAATGAAAGGTATCGCCCACACCGACTGGTCGCCTGCCAGGCACAAGGCATCGCCCGGTTTCGCAGGGCCATCGACCGAACCAATGATGGTATACCCTGGAATGTAAACGGATGCCTGATACTGCTGGTTGATACGCTCCCAGTGATTGGGATCGTACAAGCGGAGATACTGTTCGTTCAGAATGCCTTCGAGGTTGATCATCCATCGATCCCTTCAGTGAGCAGAGCCGGCTACTGCGGTTCTCAATCTTCCGTCGAGATTGGGCCGCTTTTCAGGCTCGCCAAGACTCGTCGCGCTTCTTCGACAAGGTAAGTCACCTCGCCTGGCGAAGGATCGTAGCTGGTGCCGTCGATCCAATCGCAACCATTATAAAGATCTCCGAGCCATGTCGCCGCCGGCGTTGCCTCGAGAAACTGCGCATCGAAGCGGCCAACCAGCTGGCACAACTCCGCTGGCCGCAGCTTTCCATCGAGAAACATCTGCAAACGCTCAGCCAGAATCCGCCGCGCGACACGCTGAACATCGCTTCCGTCGTCTGAGAACGCTGGCACCTCGGCGGCAACGACCTGACGTAGAAAGCCGACCAGCGTTTGCCGCGCGTCGGGTGAACACGGGTCGCACGCCACCATCGACTCAATTACTTGGGATGTGTCCCCCAGGGCTAAACGGTGACATGCCCATTGATGGATTTCGTCTGCGGAAGACTCCCCCATCAGCGCTTCTGCCAGCAGTTGTTCCGGTTTCAAGTTTCCACACTGCATTTCATCATCCGGTTCGTGATTCATCCAGATTCCATCAAGCTCACAACTTCCCCGTCCCGCGGAAGTCTTTCATGCGGTCTTCGAAGCCTTTTTGGATGGCCATGGCGTCGAGTTTGCGGCCGATCTGGCTGTTGGCTAGTTTCTGGGCGTCGACCGCTTTCTTCTTCAAGCCGGAAACGATCGCCTCGATCTGCTTGACTTCGGTCATCTTCATCAGCGACGCGCACTCGTGCAGGACGTCGTACACCTTATAGAACTCCCCGGCCAGCGCTTCCAGTTCTTCGGCGGTCAGCGTCTCGGCGCGGTTGGCGATCTTGCGGCCGATCCTGTCTTTGATGGCGGCTTTCTTTTTGCGAGAGGTCGCAGGCGTCCCTTTGGCCGAGATGGTTTTCGGGGCGGGGGAAGGGGAGGCGGTGCTCTTTTTGCGGGTGGCCATGGGGCGGATTGCTTTCGTCCTGGAAGCTGCCGAAGTTGCTCTGCAACCATGTTCTCACTTTCGTTACGCAATGTAAACCTAAGCGTTTGACAAAGCGTGACGCTTTTCCATATCATGACACAAGCGTCGCCAAAGCGTCACGCTTTTAACAACTGGTGGCACACTTCGTTTCGCCCTGGTTTTTTCGGCTTTTTAAGTGAACGTTGCCCTGCGTTGGGCTTGATTTGGAAGGGTATTTTTCACGTTGTTTTCTTTCTTCGTTGATCGCCGTTTTTCGACCCTCGGGACACCCTTTGCGGGGCTGTTGGGCCTGTCGCTCGGCTCGATTTGCCTGCCAGGCAGGCGGGCTGGTTCTGGGGTCGTTCCTTCTTTCACCGGAGCCTTCTTGATGCCTCGTACCGATCCCAACTTGCCGCCACGCTGCATGGCGGACGATTGCCAGCGGCCGGCTCACGCTCGCGGGCTTTGTTCTTCCCACTACCAGGCCGCCCTGCGAGTCATTCAGCAGACCGAGCTCACCTGGGAGGTCATCGCCCAGTCTGGCATGTGTCGCCAGCAAGCCAAGGCTGGTCGCGGTCGTTGCCGGTTTGCCCGGCGGTTGGTCGGTCTGGCCCAGCGACTTACCGGCGGGGCTGCCACAACAGAAGCCAACGCCAGCAACGACAGCGCCGCTGGCACTTCATCTTCGTGCGAAGCGTCCTGACGTGATCAGGCTGGTTCGTTTGGCTGCTGCGGTTGTTTTGCTTCGTCCCTTGGTTTGAAAGGCCTCGCCCATGTCCGATTCCTCGACCAATCCACCTCTCGCGGAAGATCGTCAGCGGCTGCAACAGGCCTGGGACGATGCCTTGGCGATGCAGGATGGGCAAACATTCTCCGGCGGTCGGCATCGTCGGCAGTCGTTCACCCAAGAGTGGAAGGCGCAGCAGCCGGAAGCCTCGGCCGATCGACGCCAACAGGTACCCCCGGCGGATGAACGTTCGCGTCCAATTCGTTAACTCTTCTTCAGGATGGTTGGTTCGATGCAGCATTTGATTTCGCAGCAACGCGTTCATCAGCTTCGCGAGAAAGCCCACGCCGGCTGGAAGCTGACCCTGCGTGCCCAAGGATGCCTCGCCACGTTTCGCACGCTGGGCGATCCGGTCGCGTTGGATCAGGCCGAGCAAACGCTCAAGTCGCTGGAGGAACACCTTCACGCGATGGCCAATGGCACGGAAAGCCCTTGTTCTTCCGCTTTGAAATCGCATTGTCACGGCTCGCCAGCTTGATTGCCGGGGCTGCTGTGCTCGTTCGTTTTGGTTTCGTTCGTTTTCCTTTCTCCCCCAGGAATTACCATGCTTGTTCTTACTCGACGTGCCCAGGAAGAGATCCGCATTGGCGACCAGATTCGCGTGGCGGTCCTCTCGGTTCGCGGCGGCCAGGTTCGCCTTGGGATCACCGCTCCGCACGAGCTGCGGATTGAACGTCACGACTTCACGCCTCCACCTGCTCGCGGTCCGGCCGCGTCTTTGGAAGGCTCTGTCCCATCCGCTTCCATCAATCGGCCGACAAGTGATTCGCCGGCGCTGAACGAGATCCCGCAGACCGATTAACGCCGCCGTGCGAAGGCTGTCGGCTTCCTCGGTTCGCCCCTTTCTCGTTCGCCACTTTGCCCAGGGAATCTCGCGATGAAACAGATTTTGACCACCAATCGCATGCAGTCGTTCAAGATGTGTCGCCGTAAGCATTACTTCGAGTACGAGTTGGGGCTGCGGCAACAGGTCGATGCCCGCTCGCTGCGGATCACCACTGCCGGACGTGCCGCGCTGCATGCCTTGCAGCACGAACGTTCGTTGGTGGCGGCGCTCGACGCGCTGCGACCGTTCTACGAACCTTGCCCACCGGCGACCGATCGTCGCGAGTGGGACTACGAACGCGAGACGGTGGCCTGTTTGATCGCCGGGTATCGTTGGCGATGGGGCGAACCGTTGACGATGATTGCCCGGCCGAAGCGATTTCAGCTGCCGGTCATCAACCCGAAGACCGGCGCCGCGTCGACCATCTGGGACACGGCTGGCCAGTGGGATGGCATCGCGAAAATGCCCAACGGGCAAACCGTCGTCGTCAAGCATCGCTTCACCGCCGAAGACCTTTCAAGCGAAGGTTCGTTCTGGACGCGGCAGCAGCTGGATCACCGCGTGACGCATCTGCTCGACGCCGGTCGCCAGCTCGGGCACACGCTCGACGGCGTGCTGCTCGACGTGATTCGCAAGCCGCTCATTCGACCCGGCACGCTGCCGATGCTGGACGAGGCAGGCCACAAAGTGGTGATCGATCGCAGCGGTCATCGCGTCTTCAACCCCAACGGCCAGCCACGGCAAACGGCCCATGCGGCGAAAGGGTTCACGCTGCAAACGCGGCCGATGACACCGCTGGAATGGGGCGAGAAGCTGCTGGAAGACATCGGCCAGCGGCCCGAGTTTTACTACGCCCGCCAGGTGATCTCGCGCCGCGATGAAGAGATCGCCGAGATGCAGTCCGAGGCATGGGAAGTGCAGCAAACGATCCGCGACGCACAGAACAAACAGCGTTGGTTCAAGACGGTAAGCCGCGATACCTGTTCGCTCTGCAGCTTCCTCACGCTTTGCACGTCGCAGTTCGATCCGCAGCAAGGAACCCCGCGCGGGTTCGTCCGCCTCGACGATGTCCATCCGGAGCTTCAGGGAGAATTCGATCGCCCGAAGGGTTCGTGCTGCCAACCACCTTCCGCCACCAGGCCTGAAGATGTCATCGCCACGCCGGTACAAACAGCCCGCCCAACCGGCCACCCGGAACGATTCACCCCGGCCAACGAGGCTTCCCAAACGCTACCAACCAGCACCATCCCGGAGGATGACATCCCGTTCTAAGCAAGGCTGCAGTGCCGTGTGCCACTGGCCTCTGGCCAGTGCGAAGCAAGTAATCGGTGGCCGACCGTTCGACCACAATCAAGACACTGGCCAGAGGCCAGTGGCACACCTCTTACTCCTGTCCCCTCGCCCCTACGGGGAGAGGGGACAGGATTTATTCCCCAACACCTATCCATCTTTTCTCCAGGAGTTCTTCATGACTCGTCCGACTGACGAGAGGCGTTTGTCTGGCAGTTTGCCGCCTGATTCCGTTTGTCCGGAGCTGCTTCAGGTTGTGGTCGAGTGCGACTGCGAGGAGCAGCAGCGGGCTTTGTTCGAGGAACTGGTTGCCCGGGGGTTGGTATGCCGACTGTTGATGCTGTAGTGCGGTGCCCGATCGCGCCGACGTTTCGTGTTTCGCAGCTTGCCGGAATGTTCGATCTGCCGCCGGAGCCTCACACCGAGCGGCGATTTCAGGTCGAACTGCCAGGACTCGATCAGCCGTGGCAAGTCGGCTTGATCGTCGGTCCTTCCGGTTCCGGCAAGACCACCGTGGCGGCCGCCGCGTATGGTCGCCGGCTGCGAAAACGACTCCGCTGGCGGCGCGATCGGGCGGTGGTCGACGGGTTCGATCGCCGCTTGTCGACGCGTGCGATCACCCAGGCCCTTGTCGCGTGTGGCTTAGGTTCGCCGCCGGCCTGGTGTCGGCCTTATCACACGTTGTCGACCGGCGAACAGTTTCGCGCCGACCTGGCTCGCGGGCTCGTTTCCCCAGGCAAACTGCTGGTTCTGGACGAGTTCACCAGCGTGGTCGATCGCCCCGCCGCGCGGCTGGCTTGCCATGCCGTCCGCCGAGCGCTGGATCGCCAGACGTTCGCCAAGCGGTTGATCGCGGTGACCTGCCATGAAGATGTGGCCCGTTGGCTGCGGCCGGACTGGGTGCTGCGGATGCCAGAGGGAACGTTGACACGGAGGTGTCTTCGGCGACCGCGACTTCGCCTGGAGATCTTCCGTTGCCGCCACGACGTGTGGCCCCTGTTTGCACCGCACCACTATTTGACCGGCAAGCTGAACCACGCCGCGCGCTGTTACGCCGGCCTGGTCGATGGCGAGCTGGCCACCTTCGCCGCGACGCTGAATCACTTTCGACCCGATCGCTTGCGGATCAGCCGGTTGGTGACGCTGCCGAAGTTTCAAGGCGTCGGTCTTGGCGGCGCGATGCTCGATGGCATGGGTTCGCTGCTGAGCGAGGCAGGGGCCGAGTCGATCACCATCAACGCGGGTCACCCGGCCGTGATCGGTCACTGCAATCGTTCGGCGAAGTGGGAGTTTCGCCGGCTGTACAAGACCGGCCGTAAGCCGAGCGGAATGTACCTTCAGCATCCCCACTGGAAGACATCGGCAGGCCGCGCGGTGGCGACGTTTCGTTGGAAGTTTTCGTGAACCGTGGCGAGCGGTTCGCTGCACGTTGTTTCATTCATCAAGCAGGAGATCAACCATGACCGGTAGTTGGATCAAGCTTCACCGCAAATCGCTCGACAGCCGAGTCTTCAGCGACGCCAACCTGTGGAGGCTGTTCACACTGTGCCTGCTGCGAGCCAACTTCCGCCCCGGCTACTTCCAAGGCGAACTGGTCGAAGCAGGGCAGTTTATAACAACGCAACGAGCACTCGCCGAAGAACTGGGTTGCTCGCGGACTAGTTTGATTCGGTGGATGTCCATCTTGGAAGAGTGGGAATGCCTGAAGGTCGATTACTTGACGCAGACA
The DNA here is from genome assembly GCF_039541315.1 of Bremerella cremea. GTDB lineage: Bacteria > Planctomycetota > Planctomycetia > Pirellulales > Pirellulaceae > Bremerella > Bremerella cremea. Next base: position 73,223 of record NZ_BAABFZ010000009.1, read on the forward strand.
ACGCGCGTCACCGTCGAGAACTATCCGCTTTACCAAGAGCTTGATCCGACATGGGAACCAACCGCTGTACCAGCAAGTGAACCACCAGGTGTACCACCAACTGTACCACGGGGTGTACCAGCAGCTGTACCACCAAGTGAACCGCGCGGTGTACCAGAGGTGGTCCCTATAGAAGAAGAAAGAGAAGAACAAGAACAACAAGAAGAACCAGAAGAAACAAAAGCCCCGGCGGGGCCCCTTTTGTCCTGTCGGGGGGAAGGGGAGAAGGCTCCGCCGGCAAGAGCTCGCCGGGCGACCTTCGACGCGACCACCTTGCCGATGCCGTTCGCAGGCGAGCCGTTTCGCCAGGCCTGGACGCAGTGGTGCGAGCATCGTCTCGAACGCCGCATGCCGCTGCACGCCCGTTCCGCCCAGAAGCAGTTACAGCAGCTCGAACAACTGGGAGAAGCCCAAGCCCTGGCCGCGATCGAGCATTCGCTCACGGCCGGCTACCTCGGCATCTTCGAGCCCCCGCGCCAAGCCAACGTGCCGCGTGGTTCCGGCGAACTCAAGAGCGTCGCCGAACTGCTCGCTGATCGAACCTTCGATTAGTTGAGCCTCGAACACCCAGGCACGTACGATCAAACGTCGCAGCAAGCAACGCAGCACGGTCGTGTGCCACGGGCCTCTGGCCAGTGCGAAGCAGGCAATCGGTGACCAACCGTTCGACAGCAACCAAGACGCTGGCCAGAGACCAGTGGCACACCTGCGAACCGTTCCACCGATTCAAGGTGCGTCAAGACGCACCCTACGAAACCAGGAACACCCCTCGATCCATGTTCCCCTCCGGTCCCCTCGACCCTATGGGGAGAGGGCGAGGGGACAAGACGTTTCATCACCCGTTCTTCACCACTTCCTTCATCTTCGTTCAGGATTTGCTGATGACTCCGGATCAGTTTGAAACCTGGTTTGATCGGGCACACGACTTTTTCCCGAGCGTGCGGTACTTCTTCGATCATGCGAAGGACCCCAACCAGTTGAAGCGGCGGTGGGCCGACATGATCTTGCCGCTCGACTATCAGGCGGCCCGCGACCTGCTCGACCAGATGTACGCTGGCATCGCCGAGCCACCCAGCCACATGAGCCAGCTTCCCCGGGCGATGCGCGAACGTTTGCTCAGCCGCCGTACCCGCGATCTCGACAGGCGGCCGAACTGGTGCCGCTGCTTGAATCCGGCGTGCGGCAAACGTTTTCGGATGCAGCCGCGGTGCTTCTTTTTCGACGACCGGCGGTGGGCGGTCGAGGTCGAATGTCCCTTGTGCGACGATCGCGGCGTGCTGCTGATCTGGTCGCTTGAAGCGATGTACGCCGCGCGGCATTCGATCGATCAATGCCTGCCGCCGATCACCCCGCCGCATCAACGCGAGTGTGTTCGATGCCACTGCGAAAAAGGCCAGCGGATGCGTTGGCCACGACTTGTTTTTGATTCGGCATGCATGTGCCTTACCAGCGAACCGCTGGAAACTTTTCTGCTGTGATCGCCCCCTGCACGATGCCTGGCCGATTGCCGCCTTGCCTTGAAGGAACCGATTGAATGCCTGACCCTACCGATGCGAAACCAGCCCCCAGCGTTTCGCCATCGACCCCGCCGGCGACGGATGCCCCACTGCGAACCCTGGTCGAACGATACCTGGCGGCCCGTGATGCTCGCCGCGAACAACAAGCGGTCGAACGCCAACTGCGCGGGCAACTTCTGCTGCACATGCTGCAGGCCAACCTCACCGAAATTCCGCTGAACGATCGTGGCGAGAAGCTGCAGCGGCGCAGCAAAACGTTCGTCCGCGTGCGGAAGCTTCGGCCCGGCGAGCTGTAACAACCATCGTTCGTTTCGCGCGGCCCACCTGGGCGGCGCGACGTTTCTGGCGGCATGCCGACGCGTTGTTTTCGCGGCGTGCCGCTTTTCCCCAGGCCTGTCATCTACGAGAGCGAAATGCCGAAAGCTTGTGCCACCGAACGCGACGCCGAACGAGTCAGTCGCGAGATCTTCAATCTGCTGCGAGCCGGAGCGTTGTCAGGCTGTATGCATCGGCTGGAATGTTTCATCGACACGTTGATCGTGCCGGTCAGCAAGTTCGCCGGCTTCGAGAACGTGAACGTTGTGCCACTGGCGCTCGCCGATTTAGAACTCGACGTCGAGAACGCTTTGGAAGACAACGGCATCCGCACCGTCGGTCAGTACCGCGCCGCGACCGAAGCCTTCATCCGCCGCATCCCTGGCATCGGTCCGAAACGATTCGCCCGGCTCGACGCCGCCATCGAAACGATGATCGACGAATTCGTCGACTGGCAAATCGACGGCACCATCCACACGCCAACCCCGATCCCACTTCCGGCCAACCTGCAACAACCAATCCCGCCCGACCAACAAAGCTTCCTGAAACGCTGCATCGAAACCCGCCTGCAATCGAGCAAAGACCTCTGCCAGGCCCTCCAAATCGCCCCGCCCGAGTGGCTAAAAGAAGAACAACAAGCCGCCGAAGCCGTGCTGCGGATGCTGAAGGCCGGGGAAGAGGAGTGAGAGGGCCTGATTGAAGCGGCGACGAACAACCAACGTGTGCCACTGGCCTCTGGCCAGTGCGAAGACATTCCGCCCCAGAGACGCATCGTCAGCCGGGCCAATGCGATTAAGAACTGTTTGCGTCCATTAAGGCACTCAACAGTACATCCCCGACAACCGAATCTAACCAAATGCCGGCAGGTTGCTCGGAACGCTCTGACACATCCACACACACCTATGCATTTGTCAATTAACACATGTCCTCTGCTTCTAGGTCCCACTCATAATTTTTAGCCTCTTGAACGAGCTCACGAATCTTGCGTTGAGTCAAATAACGTTTTTGGCCAACCTTCGCAAACTCCTCAGCAACCTCTTCCCGAAGATCGGAAGGAATATATGACCCCACATTTGACAACAACGTTGCTGGCAGGTTGATTGGGTCTGTCACGTTCTGTGTCAATGACGCTAACGTTGCAACACAGTTTGCCAGATAATCCATGCTCATGGCGACATGAAACACGTAGTCATCCGCTTTCCCAATATACCTTACAATTCTCCAATACATACGATCCATAGTCAGAAGCCACACTTTATACCCATAATCAGTACCCTCCACCTTAATAGTTCCGCGGAGCCTCTTGACAGCAGTATATGCATTAACATCATTTTGGACTAACACCTCAAACTGCTCTTCTTCCATTTTACCATAACGACGTTTGTTCCCTAGCCAAGATTCATATACAAGCGCCCACTCCTCTTGGTCAATTGGATCTACGACGCCCGGTACTTCCTCGACCTCGATCTTAAATTCATGCCGTACGAAATCCGTAGCATTCTGATATCGATTACTGAGACCGACAATTTCTTCAACAATTTGCTCCAATCCCGGCCCTCCAAGCCGACCTGATCGTGCAAATACCTCCAGCAGTCTAGGCGAGGCTTTAAAACGCTGCTCTTGCTGCTGGGGGCTCAAACTTCTAAAATGGTTTCTCCATTCCAAGAGAACCGGACCCCGCAGGTGTGCCACGAATTCTTCGATAAATGGACGAAATGTTTTGATCTTAATGCCCACACTCCTCGCTGTCTCAAGTGTTCGCAGGAGAAATCGCGGCGAATCTTGATCGTACAACTCAGCGGTGCAATGAATCAATGCCGTTGTATCCACATAGATGACATCCTGACCAAACAATTTCTTGCACGCCTTCTGTATATCCGGCGTTGCCTGCAAAAATGCTTGAGATACGAATATATCCGATTTCACTCTCAGATATGCCATTGTATCCTTGTCACCCTTTGAAATAACATAATACACGGCGGACGGCGCAATATCCATAATCTCCGTCACACTCATATTGGTCTTTGGCGACTCGGATCTAATGAACTGTAGAACAAGCTCCTCTGTATTTAAGATATTCACCAAGTTCGAAATAGGATTTTGTATCTGCTTTCCCTGTTCACGCATATACCACAGTATGCAGCTGTGGACAAGTTGAGCCATACCACTATAGTCTACATCATAATCAATTTCGTTCTCGTTACACGCTTGTCGTATTGCATTGGCAATATGTGCACGAAACATCACCTCTGAGTTTGTTGACGATTCGAGTTGTTGTTTAAGTCGTTCCTTCTTCGTCTTTGACAGCACCACCTTCCCCGTTTTCAAGGAGCACACTTCTCCTTTAGTCGTTAGCTCTACTATCCGATGAGGCACGATTTCGTGGATCCTCGCATGATGCCCTTCAGGGAACAACCGGCAAATCACTTCCAATATTTCGGATTGCGTGAGGCCGCCATCTGTTCTGGCGTCATTTAGTGCTCCAAGAATAAATGCCTCGAATATCGCTTTCGTTAGGTTTCGTCCTTGTCTCCTATCTTGGCTGTGGAGTTCTAAATAGCGAATCACTTGCACTTCCTCAACATCAGATAAAAGTGCGGAATACAGCGTGTTCGGTTGCCACGCTTCTAATAGAGGATAAAGAATCTGCTGAGCGAACGCTTCGGATAGTTGCGATCGCTCTGGGGAAGACAATACCCGTTCTGTAAACCACGTTGCGTCGCAGACCTGTAGGCTTACTCGTTCAGAACGAAGGGCTTTCCGAGTATCGTCTAGAGACAGTCCAATAGTTCCTGGCGTGCAGTAAACCAGCGTATGCGGAGGATTGTCATGGAGCTTTTTCCAAGTCCCCAGTACTTTTGTACGCGCGGATTTTGGCGGCGAAACACACGATTGAAAGACAATTTCGTTCTTCCCATCGACAGTGACGATTCTCGCGTCCATTCCCTTGTCTTTTTTTGCCCCAAGGCCCTCTAACTCAGGGTAGTCCTGAAGAAGGAAAGCATTGGCAAATCGCTCAAACGCTTCGGAATGTATTTCAGTTACTTGGTTTAACGCCTGAGCGAGCTTTTGCGGTAACGTCACTTTTATCCTCCGATAGAGGTTTACCTTTACAATTCCAGGATACGTCAGCAACAGTTGCGAGTTTGTGCTGGATTGCCGTTCAGACTTACTCCTGTCGCGGATTTTGACCATTCAACGCCTATGCTATTCTTTTCGATATGACGATACAATGATGTCGCCAATAAGTTCACCTTGCTGGCTAATTCCGCTTAAGACAGCAGTCCTTGACTCTGATCCAACAAATTCCAGCCCGGGTGCCATGGTCCCGCCCCTGCGTGGCCAGACTTTCCCTCGCGAAACGATCGATCCCGGTCGAAGCGAAATTGACCTGGTGGCCTGACACGCACTTCGCACTGGCCAGAGGCCAGTGGCACACCTGGGATGCGGAAGCTGGAAATGGTCGTTCTAACTGACCGGGATGCTATAGGACGGGGAAGGGGAGCGAGCGTCCCTGATCGAACGAGCAACCTAACATCAACCCCGTAGGGTGCGTCTCAACGCACCAGGCAGCGCCGGACGAGTGGCAACCTTGAAGCGGGCAAAAGTCAAACAACGGCCAACTTGTGCCACTGGCTTCTAGCCAGTGCGAAGCAGGGACCAGGTTGCGACCTGTTTCGGCCACGAAGACACTGGCCAGAGGCCAGTGGCACACTTAAGATGCGGGAGCTGGAATTGGTGGTTGGCAGTGCCACCCGGCCGACACAACGAGTTTGCCAACATTTAGCGGTCGAAATTGAAATGAGTGAGTTCTCGCAAGTCAACACTGATTGTTTGTCCGATGACGACATCAACGCACTTAGACAAATCGCATCGACTTATTTGCAGCAAGGCGAATCGGTTCTTCAAATCAGGGCATTTGGAGTTAATGAAGTACGAATAGACATTGGAATTGTAGTCAACCGCAGGGCGGGTTCGGGGCGAAAAATAACAGTAGAAAGGAATGAAGGGAGGTGGGACGTGAAGGATATCAAGGGTTGGATGGGATAGCACCGACGGTTGCCTCAACATGAGTTGCCAGTGTTACGGCAGGGTGGCACTGCTGGGCCATTCACTCCCTCGTGTGCCACTGGATTCTAGCCAGTGCGAAGCAGGGACCAGGTCGACAACCTTTTTCCGCCACTAAGACACTGGCCAGAGGCCAGTGGCACACCTACGATCCGGAAGCTGGAATTGGTCGTTGGCAGTGCCACCCGGCCGTTGCGATCAAAACCTTCGCAGGTGTGCCGAAGTCAGGTAGGCTTTAGCAATATCGCCATCGATGACCGCACGAATCACCCCCTTTCCTTCGCTTGATTGCCTCTCACAACTCAGTTGCCACCAACAAAACATCCACCTCTACCTCCACACTCACCAATGACACAACCAGCACACCACGACGTTGCTTCACGCAAAGAAGAATTTGAACTCCTTTACGGAATGTTAAAGCAGAGCCTCACGGGACTCATTGACTTCGAGTTCAAGCATTCGGGTTTCATGGCATTAGTCATCGGATGGCTTGCCACCTCTCGACATGCACAACTAATCGTAGCGACGTCGTTCAGCCTAAGAGTAATGGCCACAATCGCCATGATCTGCCTCACAAGCCTTCATTGCCTTTGGTGCATCCGATGGTATTCCCGCGCGACCAACGCATACAACAGACTGCAGGCTCTCAATTACATGCCATTTGGATACTTCGAGCCTCATCGAATGCATTTCTATTTGCCCGCATCGTTTGCATTTATTCATGCTTTGCTGTCGACTGTTTTCATTGTCATGCTCTGGCAAATGCAGGAAATCATTGGGGGCCCTCCGACAACACTCCCTTAGCTGGCCCCCTTATCATCTTAAGAACTATGCAGGAAGCCGACCGCAAACACCTTCCCGCCACACTGGATTCTAGCCAGTGCGAAGCAGCGACCAGGTTGCAACCTCCTTCAGCAGCAAAGACACTGGCCAGAGGCCAGTGGCACACCTAAGATGCGGAAGCTGGAATTGGTGGTTGACAGTGCCACCCGGCCGGGATGCTAAAGGACGGGGAAGGGGAGTGAGCGTCCCTGGTCGAACGAGCAACCTGACATCAACCCCGTAGGGTGCATCTCAACGCACCAGGCAGCGGCGGACGAGTGGCGACGTTGAAGCGGGCAAAAGTCAAACAACGGCCAACATGTGCCACTGGCTTCTAGCCAGTGCGAAGCAGGGACCAGGTTGCAACCTGCTTCGGCCACGAAGACACTGGCCAGAGGCCCGTGGCACACCTAAGATGCGGAAGCTGGAAATGGTCGTTGGTTGTGCCACCCGGCCGGGCAATCATTCAGGGTGCGTCGAGACGCGTCCTATGAACGACACGAACGGTTACGGCTAGGGGCCGATTCTCATGGGAATAGATCGCCATATTCGACAGCCAATAGCATTGGTAACGATGCTGCTGATTTCCATCGCCACAGGCACAGTCACGGCGGAACAGCCTGACTCGCAATTGAGCATGATGGACATCCAGGCGGCTCTTATTCAGCAATATGAGCAAGGCATCTTGCTGTTAGACTTTGAAGGTCAACTCAAAGCGGTCAAAGAACTGCACGATCGCACTCAGGGGAGTAAGAATGAGCCACTTATTCTTAAATTGCCCGAAATTGAGTTCATCATGAATGACCTGGAGAAAGTGGCCAAGCTTGATCCAGCCCGCCGCAAAATTGCCGAGCAACAACTCGCGGAACAAGCCAAGGCTCACTTCAGCTCTCAGGCCGGTAAACATCTTGAAGCGGCTCGACACTTCAAGCACTCGCTCGATCTTGCGGAACCCCTTTACGGCCACTCGTCCTATATCGTGGTCAATTTACAAAGCAAATTCGCTGGCACTCTGTTGTATTGCCAAGAGAACTTAGACGAAGCGACTTCTGCAGCCCTCGACGCCAAGAAGGTGCTTGAGACCTTGAACTTGACCGAGAGCTATTTGCACCGCGAACTCCTGGTTACCTTGACGGGACTTTATTACGAGAAGAAGGATCGCAAGTCGCTGATACAAACCGGCGAACAGGCTGTCGCTTCATTTCAGAAAGATGGGAACGAGCAAATTTACGCGCGATTTGCCCTCGTCACCGGACTACTCGCAGAAGCGCTGAATCAAGAGAAGCAGCATGAGAAGGCGCTGCAGTATGCTCGAGCAGGGCTCAACAAACAGCCACCTAAAGTTGGCCCAGAAGCCCCTTTCTACCTGCGCCTTTTGCAAGAGTATGCCCGGGCCAAAGTCGCAGGGAATGACTACGACAAAGTCCCCGAGGCCTACGAGGAACTGCTATCCGTTTCGGGTCAACTTCCCGGCTTTCCACTCGAAAGAAGGCTAAAATATCGCGAAGACTACCTGCCGATCCTGAAAACTCTCGGACAAACCGAACGGTACGATCAAGTTCAACTCGAAATCACTCGGTTGAAAGAAAGCCTGCAGGGACGAAAGAGCCGGTACTCGATGTGATGGGAACATGGCAGCTACAAACGAGCCAACGCTTTCATCCAAACAAGCTACGTTCATTCGATTACCGCTTTAGTAATCTGATGACTCAGATCGGCAGGGGGGCAATATCAACTCCCTCGTGTGCCACTGGCTTCGAGCCAGTGCGAAGCAGGGACCAGGTCGCAACTTCCTTCAGCAGCAAAGACACTGGCCAGAGGCCCGTGGCACACGTACGATGCGGGAGCTGGAATTGGACGTTACCCGTGCCACCCGGGCGAGCCTAGCCAATGGACCAAGTACAATGGAACTGGCAGGTAGTGCATTAACAACACATCACCGAACGGTAGACGCTTGAAATGAACAACATAACTGCAATTCTAGTGGTGTCACTTCTGCCTCTTGTTTGTTGCGTCGATACAGACCTGCTCTTAGGTGACGAAACCCGCATTCCTGAGGGGGGAATTTATCCTAGTAATGTAACCGAGTTTGAAAAATTCCCCGGTGATGCCTTCACTCTTCAGCAAATCAAACTAGGAACCCATGTGCGTTACAGCACGCCTCCAACGCGTTCAACAAATCAGCTACGAGAACCCGTGGACGAAGACATTGAGAGACTTTCACAAGTAATCCACCTGGAATCAGTGTACTTATATGGAGGGTCGATTAGCACGAAAGGAATTAGGCATCTTGACAATTGTGACTCGCTAAGATCCTACAGGCACTTCGGCATGAAGACATCCGACACTCTAGTCGCCGTACTTTGTGCCATTCAGCCACAGCTAGTAAGGCTGGAACTTCCTGACAGTGATCTTACAGATCATGCTGCTGATGCAATTTCGAAGCTGAGCACTCTCGAGTATTTGGATCTCTCTGGCACGAACATTACTAGCGCGTTTTTTATCGGTCATACGTTCCCGAAAGAGCTTTCGCATCTTTGCTTGTCAGGTACGCAAATTGACTCCAAGGCAATTGTTCATGTACCTCCATCACTTACACATCTCAACTTACATGGCACAAATGTTGGAGAAGAGTCTTTGCCTCACCTTGTGAAGTTAAAGAAACTCAAGGCTCTCTTCCTTCCTTCTCGAAACTTCTCTCCTGCGGCGTTAGATCGCCTAGCTGAGGAATTGCCAAACGCTCGCATCGGTGAGACAAGCTTCTCGATCTACGAATAGCCGAATCTCGTGGCGACGAGCGTAGTTTTTAAGTTGTCTTTGTCCTGCTGAAAACCAATCTTCCGTTTTCAATTCCCCGACGGCAGGCTGGCACTGCTGGGCCATACCCTCCCTCGTGTGCCACTGGCTTCTAGCCAGTGCGAAGTGGGGACCAGGTTGGCAACCTTTTTCAGCAGCAAAGACACTGGCCAGAGGCCAGTGGCACACCTGTTTCGGCCTGTGTCGGGCAGGCACGTTTTAAATGCGAGCTTTCCATGAACAGCAGCCAGGTATCGACTCGGTCAGGTCGCGATCGGTGGCTGGGGTGTGTTCGCCTGGCGGTGGTGGGGCTGGTGGGTATCTATGTTGCGAACGTGACGCTGATCGACTTTTGGGGCTATCGTTATGTCGGCAGCACGAAGGTGTCGGGCGGGGTGCTGGCCGAAACGTATGGCTGGCCGTTGACGTATTGCACGCATGTTTCTTCGTCGCCTGACATCGACACCGCGGAAGTCGTGCGATGGGCCGCGGCTGAAGGCTTCGCGACCGAGTCGTTGGATGGCGTCGCGCTGGCCGCGGATCTCGTCTTCTGCGGGGTGGTCGTGCTCGGAACGAATCGGCTGCTCGCTTCGCTTGGAAGTTCCCGCTTGCGGCGCGGGCAGCTTTCCGCGGCGCTTCTGTTTCGCTCGATCTTCTGGGTTGGCATCGCGGCCGCCCTGGTGCTGGGAATCGTGCCGGGCGATCGCTCGCTTCTGGGGGCCGCCGAGTGGTTGCGAATGCACTGGGAAAAGATCGTCGTGCTGCTAGGAGCTGTCGTCGCGATCGACTACGTCGTGTTCCAACTCGGGTCGTTCGCCCTGGCCATGCTTCGCCCCGCAAAGAGCCCAGCCGAACCAACGACGCCGACCGGGGAGTCTCCGTAGAAAAGGCGAGCCGGCCAAGCCAGCTTCGTGCGAATCCAGGAACAGCGATGCTAACCAGTCGGGCGCTCGTTGGGGTGTCAGTGCCGAGCCGGTCACACTTTTTTATGCCACTGCTGCCCTCAGCAGTGCGAAGTGCCCATAAGCTCAAATCCATCGGCAAATCATTCTTTTCTTTCTTCCAACTCAGTACGATGAACTCATGGAACGTTCATCCGCCCATCGCAAACAGGTCAGGCACTATGAAAGGGCAGACGAGGCACTTGCCGAATACCAACCGATTGGAAATGGTCCAGCGCCAAGTTCGACGAAGAGAGAATAACAAGGCCTGAGTGGCCTAGATTGACGTTTCCCGATCCAAGTTGGTCGAACGGTTTTGGAGGTCAGAAGGAAAACAGTTGATGGGCCGATTGGCAGGTTCACACTGCTGAGGGCAGCAGTGGCACACCCTGAAGCGTGACAAATGACTGGATTAGCAGTGCCACCCAGCCAAACAACAGCATTTAATCCCGCTGGGGTTACACTTGATCTCCTGAAACAGCTTGGTTATTCCGGAGATGCCGCCCAATTGCAAAAAGACGCAAGCAACAACGTGACTGTCATACGTATCGAAGGAGAAGTCGTGGGTTTCCTACCTGCCGCGGGACTTCCTCCCACCATCGGCAATATTCAAACCATTGATCCTGGTCTGCCGGACAATCTCCAAGAACTATGGGACCAGAAAATCATTGCGGGTTTCGTTCAACGTCACTCAATGGACTTTCTGCTTAACGAGTTAAGAAAGATAGTGGAGGGATCATAACACATGGCACTGCTATTCTGTTCGCTAAAGAGAGCAATAAGACAGCGCCAGTCGCGATTTTTCATGGCTGCGTGCATTACCATTGCCTCACTGCTTATCAACACGGCCAAATGCGAGAGACAAGTCTACGCGGTGGACCCCACGACTTTAACGCAAAGCCAGCTTCGAGCGATCGTTGAAAAGGCATTTGACGAGGAAACGACAGTTGAACTAACCATGGCCCTTGTTGCTGCACAGCGTCTCAAAGTTACAGCCCTTATTAACCAAAAAGGGGCTGACATCAATGCAAAAGGAAATTTTGGTGTACGTCCGATTCATCTTGCGACCGAATGCGGGACGTTGGACAGTGTGAAGCTGGCGCTAGAATTTAAGGCGGATCCGAATGTGGTTAACCAAAGTCACCTGACGCCCCTGTACATGGCAACTAAAACTCCAGAGTCTTTTGGCAAGTTCAAGTTATTACTTGCAAATGGAGCAGATCTCTCCTTGGCGGATGAACATGCCATGGTCGGGTACAACTACGGGCTGGCATTTCGTCTTTTAAGGCAGTCCTGGAAAGATGGTCGATATCACGTCGAACTGGCGGAAAACTATTGGTGGTATTTAGACCATGGGGGAGAGATTGACGCCAGGCTTTTTATCGGGATGCCAATTCTGGAATATCTCCACATGCGCAATTCCTTCGAGTTTATCCACGTATTGCTTTCGCGCGGGGCGAATCCATTCCTCGATTCGGACAGCTACGCATCCAAGATGAAGCAGGAATATTATACGAGAATGGCGGACGATCCCGACCATTGGCTGGAAAAGATCAGACAGAAGCTAATGACGCTTGAGGGCAACAAGGAACTGAAAGAAGAAGCAAAAAGAAAAGACGACCAACTGGAAAAGTTGCATGCGCGATATCCATCGAAAATGGAAATAGAAGAAGGTCTGAAGTGGGAGGAGATGGAAGACATTCTCGAGTCACTCAAATCGCATGACAATCCGGATCACTAGAGGCTGTTTCAAAAACTACGTAAACAAATGAGCCCGTACGCTATGTGCATGAAGGCCTGGTAAATCCACGAGTGATGTTCGAACCGCAACGAATCAAAGGCGGCGGCAGAGTGGCACGGCCAGGCCATACCCTCCCCCGTATGCCACTGGCTTCTAGCCGGTGCGAAGCAGGGACCAGGTTGCAACGTCCTTCAGCAGCAAAGAGACTGGCCAGAGGCCCGTGGCACACCTGCGTCCGTAGTGATTCCGTCGACTTCTGCATCACGAGATCCGCAGCCACGTTTGTTCGACCAGAAACGCGAGCCAGGGATCGTCGTCCAGCTCTTCTTCATAGAACGTGATTTGTTCGTCGAGCGGGATGCGGAAGATCGCACCGTAGCGTTGCCCCATGAGGACGTTCTCGAGGAAGTCGGCGAACGTGTCGGCGAGGAACTCGAACGTTTCGCTGCTGCTGGTGCCATCGCCGAGGGCGACCTGGCCACTTTCATGAAGCAGTAGCGGATCGCCGCCGGCATCGTAACCAAACGGCAGCCATCGTTTGGGCAAATAGACGTCACCGTACTGCTCGATCGCGGCGGGAATGCGTTCGACTTCCACGAACCGGCATTGAGCGATATCGGCCCCATTGGTTCGCTGCAGGAACCGCAAATAGTCGTCCGACACAAACGGAAACTCTGCCTGCAAACTGCTCAGCCCGTCGGCCGAAACGCCGGAAGGCTGAAGGTAGAAGTCCTGCTCGATCTCTTCGTTGACTTCCAAACAAGCTTCCACCACCGCAAACTTCTCGTTCCAATCCATCGGTCAGGCCTCAATCAGACAGGGAATAAGTGACGACGACCACGACACGATCAACATCAACCCGGCATCTTACGCCTGCGCTGAAGGTGACACCAGTAGCGCCCACGCGCTGCGGTCACTCTATAATGCCACAGGCTGACAGGCTGACAGGCGGCAGAGTGGCACTGCCGGGCCATTCACTCCCTCGTGTGCCACTGGCTTCTAGCCAGTGCGAAGCAGGGACCACGTTGCAACCTCTTTCAGCCACAAAGACACTGGCCAGAGGCCAGTGGCACACGTACGGTGCGGGAGCTGGACTTGGTTGTTGCCAGTGCCACCCGGCCGGGAGTTGGAATTGGTCGATGTCTATGCCACCTGGGCTGCCCCTCTTTCGCCGACAGGAATTAAGTAGTGAATGTCTATTGTTGTATACGACCAGTGGTATCTGTATTCGCCTATGCAGTATTGTGCAGTGGTTGTCAGGGCAAATCGACAACACCCCAGTTCAAACCCGTTAAAGGGATGTCGGCAACCGTTTATGCTGTACCCGATTTAGGGATTTCAGCTATTCCTAAGGTAGAAGTGCCTCAGGATCAGTTGCCGCTACTTGTGACTCTTCTAGCGCCCAGCGAGGTGTACCCATTTAAAATCTCTCAGATTGCCAGCTACCACGTTGCGGATATTGTTGTAGAGCACGTTGACGGGACTTCTACAAATGTAATGGTACGATGGACGGGAGATAATCCTGCAGCTGTCTCTCTCGATAACGGCGCATCATTTTTCTGTGGAGGCAGCGATGGTTTTTCCAACGGGGCACTCAGAATAGTTCACTTGCTCAACAAATATGACTACCAAAACCGCGAGGCAGGAGGGTGATATTTTGGCGATCCCCTTTGTCGAAGTTCCCGAAGACCAATTGGCCTCATTCGGCAGGCTGGTACTGCCAGGCCATTCACTCCCTCGTGTGCCACTGGCTTCTAGCCAGTGCGAAGCAGGGACCAGGTTGCAACGTCCTTCAGCAGCAAAGACACTGGCCAGAGGCCTGTAGCACACTTAAGATGCGGAAGCATGAATTGGTCGCTGCCTGAGCCGCCCGGCCGAAAGCAATAATCCAAGCAGACTTTCTTAATCCGCTGAAAAAGCAAGGTAAACAATGCTGCTTCTCAAAAAGATAATCCTCTTCAGTTTGGTCGCGATCATTGTGGCATCACGGGCACTGGATCTTCCGGCTCAAGCTGCAGATGAGGAGAAGTCTTTCGATTTCAACGCAGGCAAGACAGGCTACGTGCAAAATCCTGGTGGCACATTTTCCGATGCGGAAATTGCGCGTGGGGAAAGCGTTCAGTACTTAGGACTTCCTAGTAAGTTGTTGAAGCCCGGCGTCAAAGAACCGGAACCGACCGATGCCGATCTGGCGCTGATCAGTCGCTTTCCAAAGCTGAGGATTCTCAGCATGTGGGGCAAGTCCGTCACCAAGGAGGGTATTGCCCAACTGGCGAAGTGCCAAAAGCTGACGTCATATCGCCATGCTGGTCTCGAAAATTCGGATGAACTGGTCCCTGTGCTCTGCCAAGCCTGTCCCCAACTGGTAGATCTTCAGCTCCCCAATTGCGACTTGACCGACAAAAGTGCCGACGCCATCGCGAAGTTGGAGAAGCTGGAGCAGTTGGAGCTTAGGGGTACAAAAATTACGAATGAGTTCTTTATGGGTCGCACCTTTTCGAATGACATTACTCGTGTGGACCTACTGCAAACTGGCGTCGACTCACAAGTAATTGCTCATCTGCCGCCCAATGTCACCTCTTTGGACCTAAGTGGAACCAAGGTGGACGGCAAATCACTTCCCGAACTCCTAAAACGCAAGAATCTTAAATACTTAGAGTTGCCATTCTACAATTTTTCTCCTGATGAGCAGGAGGCGCTAAGTCGACAACTCCCGAACACCATGATCAACGGACACCGATACGCAGATTGAAACACAGAAGACAAACCGCGTAATTGAATTAAGCCAGAGTGCCACGGTCACGCCCCAACGTGGCCATGCTTTCCACCGCGACACGATCACGCACTTCGCACTAGCGAGAGGCCTTTGGCACACTTAAGATGGCAGGTTGAAATTGGTCGATGTGACTGGCATCTGGCCGTAGCGTTCTACCTTCTGCAACCGACAAGCGTTCTCTTTGAATGAACATGAAAGCACCGCGTTCCAAACCGGCGAAGCCTGCGGCCGCGATTCCGTCGCCAGATGGCAAGCCTGTGATTGCGTTTGCTACAACCAACAAGCTGGAACGATGGCTTCACAAGCATCATGCCGAGCATGGCGGTGTTTGGATTCAGTTCTTTAAAAAGGAGAGTGGCCACAAGAGCATCACGTATGCCGAGGCACTCGACGTCGCATTGTGTTACGGCTGGATCGATGGCCCGGTGCGAAAAGGGGATGAAGTCTCTTGGATCCACAAGTTCACACCGCGGGGGAAACGAAGCGTGTGGTCCCAGGTGAACAAGAAGCATATCGAACGCCTCACTCGCGACGGCCGGATGAAGCCTGCCGGTCACGCGGCGGTCGAGTTGGCAAAGTCAGATGGACGCTGGGACGCCGCGTATGCCTCGAGTTCGACGTTCCAAGAGTCGGAAGCATTCCTGGCCGCGCTCCAGAAGTCTAAAAAGGCAACGGCCTTCTACGCGACGCTTTCCAAGTCCAAAAAGTACGCTTTCTATTATCGACTCCACAACGCCAAGAAGCCTGAAACGAAAGCACGTAAAGTTGTGGAATTCATCGCCATGCTCGAACGCGAAGAAACCTTCGGTTGAGCCCCGGTGCCAGGGTCACGCCCCTGCGTGGCCATGCTTTCCACCGCGAAACGATCACGCACTTCGCACTGGCCCGTGGCACACGTACGATGCGTGAGCAGGGTCTGGTCATTGCCAGTTTCAACTGGTGGTTTACTTTTCGCTACGGTCGACGGCAAGCGTCTTCCACTTTTCAAGTTCCGACCGCTTCTCATCGTAGCTCATATGCTCGAAGCGACTCCCGTCGCGAGCGAAAAATCGAGCGTTCTCCACGGCGATGGTGCTATCGACATACTCTCCCTCCCACCATAACGCGCCATCCGGATAGAACCCTTGGGCCATACCGACGTCAAAGTCATCCTCGATTCGGCCCACATACTTTATCTTCCCGTTTTCGTAGGAATAGCGATACACGCCATTTCCCTGGCCAGAACGATCTGCATCGACACTCCATTCTCGCCACACACCACTCTTGAGGATTCGCAAGCACTTGCCATCTCTTCGCCAACGGGACTGTTGATCCTTCCTTCGAAGCGTATCTACCGTTCGCGTGAAGGTCCCCGAACTGACCGGCATCAAATGAAGACGCACTTTGACATTGGGATCTTGGCCAACGTAGTCAAAGCTCACACCGTCTGACTCGCTAACCGGTTTGGCATATTCTCTTGTCCACTCTTGGTCGTCAAAGGTAAGTGTCGGTGGAATTCGATAACTTTCTCCCTTGGATTCAACAACAATAAACTTTCCACGGTGCGGGTCTTTGACATTGCCTCGACAACCCGCGACAGACAGAATCACCACCGTCCACGTCAACGCATGGAACGCCATGTCTCTCCAGGTCACCGCGCCACCATTCATTTGCGTACTTCTCATCCATTTCCCCCGCCGTTCAAACACACATCTCCCGTGCCTTCCACCGCGAAACGATCACGCACTTCGCACTGGCCAGAGGCCAGTGGCACACGTACGATAAGGGAGCAGGGTCTGGTCGTTGCCAGGGTTACCCGGCCGTTGAGTGCCACCCCGCCGTCAAGAATGGTAGATGGTTCTTTACTCGAAAAGTCACGACTCCTAGGGAATAGCCTTTCCGAACTAGGGCCATTCGCACTGCTCAATCTTTTCGTAGAACTCTCCTAAGCAGAGCAATATTGAACCGCCTGATGTTTTGATGGTGCCTCCATTGGTAAACATGATCGAAGCGTTCATCAGCGACTTTCCATTCAGCAACGGCGTATTGAACTTGTCATTGGGGTCGTTCGTTGAATATTCAAATTCTGCTTCGCTCACCCACAACTCGCCAGAAGAGACACTGGAAAGCACAATGTCTTCGCAACCCTTCAGGGATAGTGAACCACGAACTGCCCAGACATCGGCGACATCAGATTTCATCGGGATGGCACAGTAGCAAATAAGCGTTTCAAATTTTATCTCACAATCACCAGTGCTTTGAATATCGATTTTCTCGATTCTCGCATCATGAAAATCGCACATCAGCAGTTCTTGCTCTATATCCATACGGTCTCATTTCTCCCGTGGGCCACAAAGAACCGCCCGATGCCACGGTCACGGCCCGTCGTGACCATGCTTTCCACCGCGAAACGATCACGCACTTCTCGCTGGCCAGAGGCCAGTGGCACACTTAAGATGGCAAGCTCAGGTTAGTTGTTGTCCGTGCCGCCTGGCCGAAATGCAGTTACACAGCCACCTTAAACAGAAGACACAGGATAAGCGATGACGTTCTGGTGCAAAATGGCACTGCTGCTGGTTGTTCACTGCGGTTGGGTCACGCTTTTCGTCGGATGTGATGGATGCGATTCGAAAACCTCAATCGGTGCGTTCTCGGGCCCTGCAACAGAGGCAGATGGTTCGAATCGGTTTATCGATGGTCCCGAATTGGACCAGCTGACGCAAGAGTATGCCGACATTGCATTCTTTGAAATGACTCATGAGTCCTACAGGATGATCAAGCAGGAACTTTCAAAGCAGTACACTGAGATGGACACGAACCTGTCGGTCATCAGAATCGAGAGGAGTAAAGGCGATCACATCATAGCAACTGTGGGCACTGTTACCGCTTCCGCGGCAGGGAAGGAGCCCTGGGAAGTGTCATTCGATATCCGTTTCTTGAGGACCATGGAGCACGACAGCGTAAGTCACAGATGCATCTACGCTAAGATAGGAGATGACCTCCTTCTTGACCGACGCAACGATCCTCTCGTTGTTAAGACGCTCAGCGGAATAGGTAGCAGTCAAGGAAATGACTAGAACGGCTGTTCCCAACCGGACTAAACCGTCAGGGTGCCATGGCCATCGCCCTGGGCAGCCATGCCTTCCACCCCGTAACGCGGAATGTTCTCGAAGCCCGATGCCCGCGGAAGTTGGGCACGCACTTCGCACTGGCCAGTGGCACACGTACGATGCGATCGTTAAAGAGTCTTCAAGGTGCCGTTTCGCATCGACTGCAGGAGCGAACTGGCCCACTCCCGGATGGAATGGTGCTCGATGGGTCGGTCTGAGTCTGATTTCCAAAAAGCAATCAGTTGGCCAGCCATGCCACCGTCGACGGCCTCGGTGTCGACGCAAAGGTAACTGCCGCCGCCGTTGTGCAGGAAAGGGATCCAGCCACGCCGCCAATACCGTGGATCTTCAAAATCGCTGCCGATCATGCCGTCCAGCTCTGCCTTCGTTTCACAGACCTCGTCGAACGTCATGAAGGTCCGATTGCCTTGCATGGCATCGCTTGACATCGGATCTTGCCCGTCATGCCAGCGGTACAACGCGATCAAGTCTGCCGGCAATTTCTGTGCGAATGCCGCCGCAAACGCCGAGAACTTCTCAGGCATCACGCCTGACCGCAACCGCCGGAGGTAAGCAGGCCGATGGTCACGCATCCAGGCATCGATGTCGTTCAGAATGTCTTCCATTTCGACCTTTAACGCAGAACGAAAGCGATACCGGTACCGCCGCCAATCAGCGATGAGCTTCTAGCCCGCGTCAGCGGCGGCCAACGTTTGATCCGATCGTTTATACTGAAAGCCAATCAGGCAGCCAAGAGAATCATCGCTACCCACACGTCGTTCACAACGATTGCCAGGGTGCCATGAAACGATCGAACTGGTAGAAGTCCAATTCCCGAGGAACCCTGACACGCACTTCACACTGGCCAGAGGCCAGTGGCACACTTAAGATGCGAAGTTGGTGTTAGTTGTTGCCGGTGCCACCCGGCCGACGCATAGCAACATTTCGATATTCTCGCTTGCCACAAGACACCTTCCATGCGCCACCTGAAGAATCGACTAAAAAGCGAACGAGCACGCTCTGCCATTCTACTCCTCGTCGCTAGCATAATTGCCATGCTGTCGATCATTTGGCTCTTGGCACGCGCTGGCCTAATTGGCAGGCCAGAACCAGTGCCACTCCCCACAGACATTAACACTTCAGCTAACAAGCCTGACAGGCACTATCACGCCTTACTCGAGCATGAAGCGATTGACGGCAATTCCGACTGCAATGCCGGAGTCATTGTGCTCCAGTGCACATGGCCCAACAAACTGGACGACAATAACTATCTGATGGTAGCAGAGTCGCTTGGCATCAATCCCCCTCTAGCACGTGAACACAGCCTTCTTGACGAAGCGTATTTTCAAGAGATCGACAAATGGCTTAGGTTAAATGGACGCAGCCATTGCTCTACAGATCACTTCCTTCGCGAAGCAATTCGAACACCATGGACCAGAAGTGATCTACCCACACTGGAAAACTCATGGACAAAAGAGCAGGGCCCCGTCTTGGATAAACTTCACGCAATTAATGATTGCGATGGCTTTTTTTTGCCAGAGCCAAACCTCTTGTCATCCAACCACCTCCCCCTTGGGGACCCAGGCAGCTTCGCGACCGAACAAATCTGGATTGCCGCGACCGCACTGGCGATGCGATCCATGTATCACCTTGGAAATGGTGAGCACACTCAAGCGTGGGCCGATGCAGAAACATGCCTCGCACTGTCGTCGCTACCAAATTGCCACTGCAACAACGATCTTCGTTACCGAATACGAACAAGACGGGTTGCTTTGCACTGCTGTATTGCGATTGCAACAAGCCCGGGATGCGACGAAAAAGTCCTCGACTTAATGAGCACACGCATTTCTAATATCTCGAATGACAACAAACTCCTATCTGACACCATCAGATATCAGCGAATGTCAGCACTCGACGTGGCGCAAAGACTCTTTATACGCAAGGACGACTCAAACGAGTCACACGACTGGAGCGTATTCGACTATATCCATGACAATAACTATCTTGAGTTCGACATTAACCTGCAAGCAATCACTCGAGAAGTGAACAAGTGGTTCGATGACATTGAGGACGTTGCCCTTCTGGAGAACACGTCAATATCGACCATACAAAAGAAATGCCTGGCCTTAGCAGGCAAGATTCCCAAGCCATTATCTAAAGCCACTCTTGCCGAGGACTTCGTAGCGATGTCACCTGAGCAACGAGGACAGGCAATTGCTGGTGTTCTTATTGGGTTCAGCGATTCGATTAACGTAATTTACACCACGCCGGTAATCGCCGGATTAAAAGTAGATGCCCAGCTTGCCCTGATTGCCATCAGCTTGGCACGCTACCAAAAAGACAATGCTCGATTCCCTGATTCACTTGAATGGCTACCCTTGCCCGCAGCACAGATCCAAGACCCTTTTTCCGGTGACCCACTTATTTATCGTAGAATTGACGATGGATATGTTCTTTACAGCATTTATCTAAACGCACATGACGATGGAGGCAGCGGCGGAGGGCCAATTGTTGGGCAAATTGTCGACAGCGAATGGGAAACCACGGTGTCTGATGCCTTTAATACTGGTGACTTGGTTATACGCATACCAATCCCACCTTTCCAGGAGTGCGATAGCCGCTAAATCTCTCCATGCGACCACCTTATGGCGCAGACAACAATGACCCAATCAATGCATTTATCTGAGATCCAGCCATGACCCTGGCGAGGAAATGATTGCCAAACATTAACTACAACTAGGCTCTGTCAGAAAACGGTGTTTTGACTTTCACCGACAACACTCGAACGCCAGGGTGCCACAGCCACGCCTCCGCTTGGCGATGCTTTCCACCGTGAAACGATCGATCTCGTCGAAGCGATATCACTTGGCCGCCTGAAACGCACTTCACACTGGCCAGAGGCCAGTGGCATACTTAAGATGGCAAGTCCGGGTTGGTCGTTGTCCGTGCCTCCCGGCCGATGCTACGGACCACACGCGGTTTATTCAGAGCCATCATGGGAGCAATGGGGAGTTTCGTCGTCCGATTGTGGACACGGAGGAGAGAAGCCCTAACTCAAAGTCGTTTCATGGTAGCAGCCGTCACCAAACCGATTCCCTCTGGCGTTATTGCCTCGCTCTTGCTCCTGGTCATCATCAACGGTTGTGAGCGTGGGCACGTAGATCCCACTAGTCTTACCGATCGTCCCGGGGGCCGAACAACAAGCCAGGAATTAGCTGCGATCGCTGCGACCTTTCAATGGGAAACGGACAGGGACGTGGCCCAACGAAGGGGGGCGGCCATCGATCGCTTGAGTGAGATTGGTCACGTTGACATCGCACACGACTCGATGGACTGGGTCAACTATCGCGTGGTTGAACTCGAGAATCGTATCGACGTACCATTGCCTGACGAGCTTGTGGAAGGTGTGGCGTTCGAAATCGAATGGCTAGGGGGAATAACCGAGACCGATCTCGGCGTTCCAATTCCACCCATGGCTGAAGAGCCCACCAACCTTCCCCAGTGGAGAGTCAATGACGAGTTACTCGCAGAGACGTTACCCCACCTTCCCGATTGTCGATATTTGATTCTGCAGGGGTCGCTAGTAACCGATAACGGTATCGCAACGGCATGCGAGATTCCTTGCCTGGCAGAACTTCGAATCGCCAATACCTGGATCCATCGCTATCCCTCGTTAGTCACGAATCAGGCCATGCGTCACGTCGGCCGACATCCTTCTCTGCGAGAGGTGAGTCTCAAGTGCCAGCCGATCACCGACGAGGGAATGGAGCTTCTGAGTCAAAGCCGCACCATCGAAGAAGTCGACCTATGCAACTGTCCGATTACGTCGAATGCGATCATCTCGCTGGCCCGGATGCCGAATCTGTCGTCGTTAAAGGTGGGCACTTCTGACAGCCAATACATCGCCCCTCGGGCATACACGCCAGACCTCAGCAGCTGGACCCCAGAAATAGGTCAGGCACTATCAGAATTGGATGGGAAGTTGATCTCTGTGACCATCCAGAATGTGCCGCTTCATCCCAAGATCCGGCAGGCATTTGAAAACATGGAATCGGTAACGGACTTTCAATTCGATGAAGTTGCTGAAGCGGAGTAGGGGGTTTGTCCAGAGCAAAGTGGATCATGGGCCTGAACGCCAGGGTGCGATGAAACGATGGATCTCGTCGAAGCGTTGCCCACCCATCAACCTTCCCCGAACTTCGCACTGGCCGAAGGCCAGTGGCACGCGTAAGATGCGAAACTACTTCTAGTCGTTGCCTGTGCCTCCCGGCCGTCAGTAGACGCCGCTATTCGTAACGGAGTTCCGCTCAATCAGATCATTCAGGTCGGAGGCTGCGATTTGAAATTCGGCCCGCCTCGAAGCCCCGAGGATTTGCCTGTATTGTTGCATTCTTTGCCATTAGAGTACGAAACATGCGAATCGACATCATTTCCCCCACTGTGCCGGTTGAGGTTGAGTGCGATAGTCATGTGCCATTAGTGATCCGATTTGACGGTTACAGCGGTCCGACGTCGTCGGCACCCAAATACTGGCGAACTGGAGACTTCAAGCACACGCTTATCGAAGTTGCCGTCAACCGATCGTCCGGGGCGATATGCAAGATGGTTGTCACTTCGCTTTGTCCGCTTCAGTCGGAACCGCTAGCCACTGACATTCAATCCAACAAAACTGGAATTCCATTTGTGTCCATGTCGCAATGGGCAGACGATCAAGAAAGGGTCGACGTCGAACAAGTTGTGACAGCCTCACTTGTTGATCGGGAGTTGATGGTAGTTTTCGGAAACGTTGAGCCGACATCTCTCATGAGGATTGCCTGCGATCGGATATCCTTTTTGATTGACCAACGCAATGAGTTTCGTGGAATCACAGTTGGAAACCTGTCTGAACAAGAGGTAGCGAATATCCGCTATGCTATTGGCCAGACGAGTGCATGACATTGCTTTTTACACTTAGCTCAGGTTGCCATGGCCACGCCACTGCGTGATCATGCTTTCCAACGCGAAATGATCGCGCACTTCGCACTGGCCAGAGGCCCGTGGCACACGTACGATGTACGCTCTTGTTTGCTGCACAACTCTTATGGCTTGCTACGGCACAGCTCGGGACTATGGCCAATGATCATTCGTGATCGCGAGGGGCGGAATCTGGCTCAGGTTTGGAAGTCGCAGCGGCGGGCGATTCGTGCCGAGTTTTCTGCCGGGAACATTTCGGTTTGGTTCACCGGCTATGTCGAGTCGTATTCCGAGACCGAGATCGTCCTGGCCCGCGACTCCGATCAGGTTTCGATCTCGCTCTTCTGTGCGAACTTCCGCGTGATCGAACCCGATGGGTCGTCCAGCGGCATCCAGTGGCAAGGCTTCTCGCGGGTCGTCGTGATTACGACCGACGCCAATACGGCCTGCACGCTGTGCGAACTGAATGCCTGACGATTCGCCCCACTTCGACTTTTTGCTGGCCAGCAATCGCGCCGCCACGTAAGATGCGGGTCAAACGCCAGGCAGGTCGCCACACGAGAGAGCATGCGTGACCGTGACCCAAGAGATGCAGTGCCACCTAACGCTGAACTACGACCGCGACTGCGCCGCAGACCCCAAGTTCTACGACGATTAAACCGCTGCGCGAACCCGTCCAACCACATCCAGGACATGCCATGAACACCAAGCCGATGCGACGTTGCTGGATGGTGCTGCTGCTGGGCGTTGGCACGTTGGTCGGATGCTTTGGCATGACGCAGGTCGAGCACGCGCATGTTGGGTTCGATCTTTCGCCGGACGGACAGACAGTGGTTTTCTCGTCTTCGAAAGGGGACTTGTTTCTGTGGGAGATCGAGACCGAAACGCTGACTCGGCTGACCGATACCAGCATCATCGAAACGCTGCCATGCTTTTCGCCGGATGGCAAGTCGATTGTCTATGCCCGGAGCCAGGCCAAGGACAATTCGTTTCAAATCTGCCGGCTCGATATCGACACGCGGAAGGTCACCGAGCTGACCACGACGCCAGACACGAACGACATGTGTCCGCAATTCAGCACCGACGGCAGCACGGTCTTCTTTGCTCTGGCCACGCTGCTTCGCGACTATAGCCTGGGCGGAAAGGTTTGGGACAAGTGGTATGTCTGCCAGGTTCCCGCCGCAGGTGGCCCGGTCACGCAGATCACCGACGAACCTTACTCTTCGCTCTATCGCATCGTGCAACAGGCAGATGGCACGCTGGTCTATTCCGCCGAAAACTATAAAATGCCCACGGTTTATACGCGACTATATCGCATTGGCGAAGATGGGATTCCCACGCCGTTCACGCCGGCCGATCAAGACGCGGCCAGTCGCAAGGACGCGCATTACTACGACGTGGCGCTGGCATCCGACCAGCAGACGCTCGTCTACGTGTGCGACACGCGAAAAGACTTCTATTACGACATCCGCTCCGACCACGGAGACGCAGTGCCGCAGTTTCTCGCACGCAGCGAAGTCCGCATGAATCGTTACCCGGCCATGGCGCCCAACGACGAGTACGTTTATTTTTTGGCCGGCACCAGCGCCAACTTCAGCAATCGCACCATCTATAGCCTGTGGCGAGTCGATCGCAACGGCGAAACAGAAGAGGTGCTGCCCGAAGCGATGCTAACCGACCCGGTGCCGTAACGGGCGCCAAAGCCAGGTGCTTTGACCACGTTCCGCCGCGATGCGAACAACCTCATCGAAGCGTTTTCCACCGATTGACCTTCCCCTGACTTCACACTGGCCAGAGGCCAGTGGCACACGTAAGATGCGAAGCTGCTTCTAGTCGTTACCAGTGCCACCCGGCCGATAAGGGGTAGCGAATATGACGGCCAGCTCCTCAGAGGTGATCATAGAATCCCGGACCACTCGCTCATTTAGTATTGGCGTTTTGAAGGGAACACAATCGAAGGAGAGATTAAAATTCACCCGCCCGCAAAAATTACCGATCCAGCACAAAGAACAAAAGAAATCAGAACAGTCGCAGGGATAATGCGTGGAAAACTATACTCTCAATAGCTGGCGTTTGTCCTACAGTCTATCGACACTATTCTTACTGACAGGCATCATCGCATTGCCAGTGGGGTGGTGGTGTCACCTTCAAAGGCGAGTGGAACTCCTTCACTATTGGCACGAGGAGCTGAGGCCTTATAGCTGTGAGCTAGAGTTAAAAGACGGAACAGAATCGATGTTTGGGTTTGGCCCACAGACGGAAGAGGCAACCAGCCTGATTGCTCTCTATTGGTCACCGCTATCTGAGCCGAAAGTGATTTCAGCTCTCAAGTCGGTGGGAACGATAAATAGTTTGAGTGTTGGAGGTAAAGAGTTTTCAGAGAGTTCCCTTCAGCGTCTCCAGGAAATTCCTCCGCTGCAAGACATTTCATTTTGGGAGGCTGGAGTTCAAGACTTTGGCGATCTTCCTGCTCGGCACAGGGCGAGTATTCGGTCTCTGTTGATATACCGGCCGGCTTACGATTTAAAGTCGCTTGATGCCATTGGAGATTGCCGGCATCTGACGAGGTTGGAATTCGAGTGGGTAACCTTCAATGATCGCTGTGAATGGCTGAAACACCTTCCTAATCTAAAGCGATTCTTGCTAAACCGATCGGACGAAGTAGACCATATCGTTCCCTATCTCAGGTCACCTAACCTTGAGGAGTTTCTAGCCGACTCGACCGATCTGAAGGATGCCCATCTCCCTAGGATTGCCAGCTTGCCTTCCTTGCGAACATGCATTATTTCGACTACGGGGATAACAGATCGGGGACTGGAGTACTTCCGCGGCCATCCCCAGCTAGAGACGCTGTTCATTGATCGGACCGCTATTACGGATGAGTCGATCAGCATTGTTGAATCGTTGCCATCTCTTAAAAAGCTGTCTCTCACTGGGACACAAATGAGTGAAAAGGCGATTAATGATTATTGCCTTAGACACCCCGAGGTAGAAATTATCGAGTATTGAACAATGCGGGCGGGGAGGCACTGCTAATCCAGTCACTTGTCAAGCTTCAGGGTGTGCCACTGCTGCCCTCAGCCAGGGTGCCAGGGCCACGGCCCTGCGTGGCCATGCTCTCCGCTGCGATGCGAACAACCTCATCGAAGCGTTACCCACCGATTGACCTTCACTTCACTTCACATTGGCCAGAGGCCAGTGGCATACGTAAGGTGCGAAGTTGGTGCCAGTGCCACCCGGCCGTGCCGGTGCTGGGGCCGTGGAAGCCTGCCGACCCAGCCAAGCTGCAACCGTTCAAACCGGTACAGCCTGCGAAGATCGTGATGCAGAAGCCGAAGACAGATAACGGCCTAAAACGTAACGTATAGCCCCTTTTGTGACTGAGAGGCTTGTTGTAACAGGTCGATGGCCTCATCAAGTTCTTCTGAGGAATGTTGCTCAACGAGTTGCTGCAAGAATTCAAGATTCTCGGCCACCTGCTCTTTGCTTTGAAAATATGCCCCCATCTTTCCGGGATCAAAAGGGTCTTCGTTGGCCCCGACGACGGAACCCAATATCGGCGACGTTGTTCTGTCGGCAGGGATGAATTCCTGAATGTTTTGCCAAGCCGAGCCAAGCCCGATGTCATCGGTCGGATCGTAGTATTTTGTCAATGCAAAATCGCCATACTGGTAAGCGTCCTCTGTTTCGATCATGCCCTCCCAATCATCGTTCAGTGGCTCACCCTCATAGGGATCGGTCAGCGAATCCATATTTTGTTGGATGAAAGAGATCAACGAACTACACTCATTTGTTGAGAGTGCATTTTGAAGCAGCGGAAGAAGCTCATGCTCGAACTTCTCGTAATCAAATATGAATGCCTTGTGCTCCATCATGCTTTATTGTCTCACGGCAAGAAATCGTTTGGCGAATAGAGTTCTGTCAGAACAGCTTGACCAGTTTTCGGATCATATCGCTGAATGCCAATCACGTCTGGCAAGTGTCCCTCTCGTTGTCGATACGCCTCAATAAAACGAATCATCTCCTGACGGTCCTTGGCAATCGGTCTGCCAAGCGGCTTATCGTCAACGATCAGCTTGCGGCGGGGTGGCACTGCTAATCCAGTCTTTTGTCAAGCCTCAGGGTGTGCCACTGCTGCCCTCAGCAGTGTGAGCCTGCCAATCGGCCCATCAACTGTTTTCCTTCTGAACCCCGAAACCGTACAACCAACTTGGGTCCGGCAATGTCAGCCTTGGCCACTCAGGCCTTGTGGTTCTCTCTTCGTAGAACCTGGCGCTGGACCATTTCCAGTCGACGGGTCTTCGGCAAAGGCCTCGTCTGCCCCATCGTAGTGCCTGACCTGTTTCCGATAGGCGGATGAACGTTTCATGAGTTCATCGTAACGAGTTGGAAGAGGGAAGAGAATGTTTTGCCGATGGATTTGAGCTTATGGGCACTTCACACTGCTGAGGGCAGCAGTGGCACACACAAGAGTGAACGGCTCAGCAGTGCCACCCCGCCCGTGCTGGGTATCACAGATATCTAAACTTACCAACAATTTTGCAGGTTACTTGCCACTGCGTGTGTCATTGAAAATCTTCAAGGTCTCGTAGTCGCTGGCATCGGCGAGGCCACGAGTCAATGTAAACAGGGACTCTGGTCTTGATGCTTCAGCCTCCAGGTACTTTTCAAGGGGATGGTATTGTTCTACTTGCTTGTGAAGCCTAGGCAAGCCGATTGATTCAATCACTTCCTTTCTTGCGTAGATCCCTCGTTGATCATGTCTCGCATTTAAATTGAGGTGAAAATCAAATATCGCCTGGTTGTAGTCGTCAGGAAGGTACATCAGAGAGACCCACTCAACGGGGTTTCTTTCCTCGAGTTGACGCATCAGATTTGAAATCGTTCGGGGATAAGTCACGTATTTCTCTCCCTTCGACGCCTCTCCTTTAAAAGACATGTGTGAAATTGCCAAGTCCGCTAAGCGGAAAATCGATTGGGCACAATTGATCCACTTCAACCAAGCAGAGGACGTTAGCTCAAAATCGTCGTACAGCACTAAGCAATATATGGTCGGTTCCGGTCTCATGGTGAACTTACAGATCCTTGGGAATCGGCTTTCCGGAGTGCTTTGATGGAATATTTTTCAATTTGCATTTTCCAGCAAGATCTCCCAGTTCCTTTTTAATGTCTTCAAGTTTATCTAATATTTCATTGTCAGTCTGCGACTTGCTGGGGACCTCATAGCCATCAATCTTGCCATCGCTTTTACGTTTACCAAATACGTCTGGTCGCCAATTCGGCGAGATTCCAGGACTGACATTTCGAAGGCCCTTGATTACCCAGATTTCAGAATAGTCTCCACTGTCTGCCATTTCCTCTACGATGCCTTTAACCGTTTCCCAGTGGCCAGGTGTCTCATTCGAATGTGGCTTACTCGGCCAATGAATTCTGGTGCCGTTAGGCCGAAGTTCTGTAATTCGGGCTATCTCAGCGGCAATTCTCCGAGATTCAAGCCCCACCTTTAACCAGTCTTGCTCTTCGGCTGGGTGGCACTGCTAATCCAGTCTTTTGTCAAGCTTCAGGGTGTGCCACTGCTGCCCTCAGCAGTGTGAACCTGCCAATCGGCCCGTTAGCTGCTTTCCTTCTGAACCCCGAAACTGTTTAACCAACTTGGATCCGGCAATGTCAGCCTTGGCCACTCAGGCCTTGTGGTTCTCTCTTCGTAGAACTTGGCACTGGACCATTTCCAGTCGACGGGTCTTCGGCAAAGGCCTCGTCTGCCCCATCGTAGTGCCTGACCTGTTTCCGATAGGCGGATGAACGTTTCATGAGTTCATCGTAACGAGTTGGAAGAGGGAAGAGAATGTTTTGCTGGTGAATTGAGTCGATTGGCACTTCACACTGCTGAGGGCAGCAGTGGCACACACAAGAGTGAACGGCTCAGCAGTGCCACCCCGCCCGCGGCTGACGATCCAACGCATCTAGCTTGGACTTCGAAGCATAACAAATTAGCAGTTACAACATCATGCACAAATCTTGCGTTGAACGAGATTGCCTCCCATCTCCTTAGATTTCTACGCTCTATTCCTTCGAAATCCGTTTAAACACCTGTTTACAATACTTTATTGCGTCACCATCTTGGCAAGGCATTTGCAGCTTTTCTTCTAGCACATTAAATGAAGACTCATTTGGATTGCAAATGATAATGCTGTTCGGTGAAACTTGCTCTTCTATGGCTTTATTGTCTATGGCGCGTACCCCAATGTAGTTCGGTCCCGTGACAACTTCGACGAGCGACTCTTTATTACTTTGCTTTGTTTCATATGCAACAATTAGCCCCGAATCAATGCACGCATATGTGTCAGACTCAAATAATACGACGAGCCCTTCCCATACAGTAGCTTTCCTTTCGACGAAAAGTGGGAATGTCCGAAACGAATCAAAATCGTTTGTTGCCTGTGTTGCTTGACTTGGTCCTGATTTGTCATTGCTGTCTGGATTCACCCCTTGAACTCCATCATCACAAGAGCAACCTTCAAGCAATCCGGTATAGCATATCAGGAATGCTACAAGTAAATGTCGAATAAGCATGACACACCCCATTAAACTATTGTTGAATTGCGATCCAATGCGTTCCATTTCTACTCTTCTGCAATGACATCTAGATCCTCTTGGTCATATGCAGTAGGCACCGCTGGAATCATTTTCATTGGCACGGATTTGATCGACATTCGGCCCCCATAGTAGACTATGCTCGACGTTGCCGCCGTCGTCTAGTTGCAGAACGATCTGGTTCCCGTCGTAGACAAAGTGGTCAGTCGAGT
Source organism: Bremerella cremea (assembly GCF_039541315.1). Classification (GTDB taxonomy): domain Bacteria; phylum Planctomycetota; class Planctomycetia; order Pirellulales; family Pirellulaceae; genus Bremerella; species Bremerella cremea. Next base: position 103,086 of record NZ_BAABFZ010000009.1, read on the forward strand.
CATTCGTGCCGTCGCCATTGCTGTCGATAGTGCGGCCAATCAGCCGGTCGTTGATACTGTCGGCGTCGGTGTAATCGACTCCCTGCTGATTGACGCACCCCAGCAAAATCCAGACCACCCGACTGTGGCACAATACGAAGCCTCGATTGCTTAAGGGTGTGATTGTTCGTGCGGTAACACTCCTTGTGCTGATTCTAACTCGTGGTTTCAGCCACTTCACGGGACGAGAAGTCACTTGGACTTGCGTTCGTCCCAAATGAGTTTTCCGCTCGATGTCACATATCCGATTGAAGAGTCCGATATATAAAGTTGGGTCGTGTCTCGAAACCATCCGACCCGGGATACGCCGTTCCGCATTGGAAAAGCTTCGTCGAACTGAAAATCAATAACCACATCGCCGTTTGCGTCAACGAATCCAAACCTACCATCGATGAGATAGCCTTCTAACGTCCGCTGGCCACCTTTGTACGCAAGGAACAAACCTTCTCCACACTCACCAATGTACGTAAATCTGGGACTAATTACCCAGTTTCCGCTTCGATCGATCACGCCCCAAGTCCCATCATCGCTCTCTGCACCTAGATATCCAGATCGAAATCCATCGTCACACCCGCAAAAGATCGGACTGGTAATCTGCTCTCCAGTATCATCAGCAATTCCAAAGCGAACCTGGCGATTTGCTCGCGTTCCAAATGCGACTCGTTGCTGTGACACCTGTTTTAGAATGTCAAATTCTTTGGATGTTACCCTATTGCCCTCTTTATCAATCAAGCACCACTTCTCTTCAGTTGTAAACCGAACCGAAGTGAGGTTCGTTTGAGGCAAAAAGGAGTTCACGTCGGACAATGACGGCGCAATCAGCCAACTACCAACTCGATCGATCATTCCCCATAAGCAATCGACCTGTACAAACGCTCGTTGGCTTGAAAACGGAAGAGCATTGTCGAATTCTCCTTCGAAAGGGCGATTACCGACAATGTCGATATAGCAGTCGCGATTGCTAGAGCTGCTCTCAATGGCTAGTAACCCGTCTGAAAATGTGGTAAGGCTACGGGCGTTCGGCACGCGTCCGTGAACGTTGAACTCATTGTCATAGATGACCAACGAGTTGTCCTGAATCGCATGACCGTATCCATCATTAAATCTTCCCGCAAATTCAAGATTTGCGTCTCTCAGGACTTCTCCGTTGTGGTCCAAGTAGCCCCACAAGTTTTCAACCCTAAAAGGTAAAGGGCAGGCTAGTTCGCTTTCCATTTTTCATATTTTCTTTCATACGGCGTGTGAAGCAATTCTGCCCTGTTGAAAACCGATCTTCCGTTTTCGATTCCCCAGCGATAAATTATCAGGGATGAGCACGAAGCAAAACAACCTGATCGCTGTAGCTAGGCTGAGCATGAAGCTGGCGGGCAAGTTCATGCGGCCCTACTCGCACGAACAGGCACCCAAGCGATACACGCAGCCGGCTGGGTGGCACTGCTAGTCCAGTCTTTTGTCAAGCTTCAGCAGTGCCACCCCGCCGAACTTCTTCTTCCAGCGATAGAACGCCTGCTGCCTGACGCCCAGCTTACGGCAGACCTTCTCCATCGGAGTCCCTGCCTCTGTCTGTTTCAGTGGGAATGCGAGCTGCTGATCCGGTAATTTCGACTTCTTCACAGTCAGTTTCTCCTCGAAAATGACGACCAGATTTTACACTGACATTCTCACTTACGTTGGTTCAGTCTTGCGTTGCAGGTCGAAGGCAAAACCGTTTCTGCTGCTACAGTTCTTTCTTTTTAAATTGCTCCCAGAAACCTGGCCTTGGTAAAGGGTCAAGATGAATTGAAAAATGCGCCGAATCCTTAGAACAATAGACGGCAAAACACTTGTACGCACCAGTCGTCTCATCATACGACCCATCGCACCTCAGCAAGGACCTACACTTTGGGCAGTGAACATCCTCACCTTGCTCCATATGTCGAAACAGATCAGTAGACGACATATTATTCCTACCATATACCAACATAACTTCCTCCGCCTAATCAATAGCCAGGGTGCCATGGCTCTGCTATCCGTCGCGAAGCGATACACCTCTTCGAAGCGCAATTTCCCCATGAACCTTCCCCTCACGTCACGCTGGCCAGACGCCAGTGGCACACGCACGCTGCGAAGCTGGTGCCAGGCGTTGCCAGGGCCACCCGGCCACTGGGGGATTGAAGACAGAAGGTTGGATTTCAACAGGGCGAGCTTTATTCTAACCCTGCCCGGGTGCCACAGCCACGGCCACGGCCTTGCGTAGCAACGCTTTCCGCCGCGATGCGTTCAACCTTATCGAAGCGGTTCCCGCCCGTGAACCTTCACTTCACTTCGCACTGGCCAGAGGCCAGTGGCACACGTAAGATGCGAAGCTGGTGTTAGGCATTGTCAGTGCCACCCGGCCGCTCAAAAGGTCTGGTCTGCTGGAACAATCAATTTTAAAGAACAGTACCAAAATGCAACGGGCACAAGTCTAGATGACTTTTCCATCAAGAGAAATTAGGTTGGCGAGCCCTAGCTGCAGAGGAGAAGGCCAATGATGCATTTCCGTAATCTTCGGAGACGACCTCTCATTGGTCTCGGCCTCTTGTCGGCGATTTTCGCGACATCCAGCATTGCCAATGGTCAGCAAGCTACGGATTTCACGTCTCAGGGGGAATATCCACCAGGATTTATCCGTTGTGTTCTCGATCTGGATAGGAAGACGGCTCGTGTTGATGCGTCGGAAGTCCGACTCGGTTTGGAAGCTTGTTACGGCACTCTCTTCAAAGAACACCAGATCGCTGATGCAATGGATGGCGTAGGGACGTTCACTGCACTCGAAGAATGTTCTTGGAGTGGGGATATACCTATGAGCATCTTGCTGAATCACGAGAGCACTAGCAAGAGATTGCGGCGACTGAAAGTGAATCTGGGTGAATTCAGGTCTCACCCATCGGAATATCCGACTCTTCCAGAATTGGAATCGTTGTCGTGTTCTTGTAACACGATGAGCTTGAAAGATGCCGAGGTTATTGAAGCGGTTCGAAAATCTCCAAAACTAAGGGAATTGCACCTGAGGTTAGCCAAATTAACGGAGGTTCAATTAGCTGAACTGCTACAAGCGTCTTCAATAGAGCGTCTCACGCTTGAACAATGCGAGTTAGAACACAACACCCTAGCGGCGATACCGATGAGCAAGTCGCTGACCGACTTGACGGTAAACTACGATGATATCCCCGAAGACACCATCGATGACCTGAGTGAACTCAAAAGGCTGACTGTTATCTTCACAAAGCCTGTTGAAAATGTTGACAAGCTAAAACGGATGAAGTTGAGCGGGGTTCGCTTCCACTTGCCAAACCCTGATGACGCTCGCTCAATTCTAGCTGCCCTCCCCAAGACACATGTGAGGGAGTTGTCCATAAACGGAAGGCTCGACCCGTCCCTTGTTGATCAGATTGTTCGCCTGCCTCATTTAAATCGTTTATCACTCCGGGGTGAATTTGATCGAGATGCGCTCGAACGAATTGGGCAGGCAAAGCACCTTGAGTATCTCAGCATCGAAAGCATGGTACTTGGAGAATCGCCTCGGCTTTCAATCACCTGGCTATCGCAACTAACCGCGCTGAAGCGATTGAAGTTGTCGCATCTGGAAATCGTCAGTGACCCAGCTAGTTTGACTAGACTAAAACTTCCCTCCCTTGCTTGGATAGAAATTGTTTCCGTGGAGAACGCTGGGAAGATGGTTGAACAGTTGCTTGCTAATGGCGACACGTTAAAGACCATCGCGATGTACCCAGATCAATTCAACACGCTAAAAGAAGACTGGGAAATTGACGATCAGTCATTTTCACATGTGGTGCTCCATCTAATTGCTGATGGAGATGACGTTCATGAATTGGCTGTTCTAAGAGGTGTACTATCAGGGAAACCGCATTTCAAAGCACTGCAGGTTGTCACAGATTTTATTCACATTGACGAAGTTCGTAGGATCGCAGCGAAGGGGGCAAGCATGCCATAGCTCCTCGGCAAACACTGAGGATGACTCAATGAATATGGATGAACACAATCTCAGCTCAGGTGCCATGGCCACGGCCCTGCGTGGCCATACTCTCCGCCGCGATGCGATCAACCTCATCGAAGCGCTCCCCGCCCGTTGACCTTCCCCCTCACTTCGCACTGGCCAGAGGCCAGTGACACACTTAAGATGCAAATCTGCTTCTGGTCGTTGCTAGTGCTACCCGGCCGACATCTTGGTTGTGCTGTCGGTCTACCCGGTGCAGAACCGTTGGATGTCGAGGATCTGTTCGAATACGCGATATGAAACTGCACACCTTCATTACGAAATGGTCGTTGAAAACATTACTCTTGGTGCAACTCGCCATTGCTCTTGGCCTGTGGAGCGTTGCGAGCTATTACTGGAGAGATTATGAAACTCCAGAACTATTGCGGAAGGCAGGGGCAATACCAAAACACGCAAGTGCGTTTTACGTCTCACGCGGCGGCGACATAGGAATTATGGGGCGTTCGGTCAAGGACGTAGAGAGTGAGGAGATCCACCTGGCTGCAAGTGATGTTGCCGGTGTATTCGTCAAGGACAAGAATTGGAATAAACAGGTGGTATTTCGCCTTTTGGATTGGCTTCCAAACCTACAGTTTTTATCACTGGAGCATCGAGAAATCGGGGATGACGATGCCAGGTTCCTGGCGACACTAGACGTCCCAATGCTTAATATCAGTTATAACCCGATATCGGATGACGGTCTTATGGCACTTACCGCCAACAAGTCACTTCGACAACTATGGGTATATAAGACGAACACAACTGAAGAGGGAATACAGAGGTTTCGTCAACTTCGCCCAGATGTACTACTTTATGATCCTCTCTGACAATGCGCTCGTGAGGCACGATCACGCGGGGTGGAACACCCTGAAGCCTGACAAATGACTGGATTAGCAGTGCCACCCAGCCGCAGAACCGTTGGATGTCGAGGATCTGTTCGAATACGCGTTATGAAACTGCACACCTTCATTACGAAATGGTCGTTGAAAACATTACTCTTGGTGCAACTCGCCATTGCTCTCGGTCTGTGGAGCGTTGCGAGCTTGTACTGGAGAGATTATGAAACTCCAGAACTATTGCGGAAGGCAGGGGCAATACCAAAACACGCAAGTGCGTTTTACGTCTCACGCGACGGCGAAATAGGAATTATGGGTGATTCAGTCGAAGACCTAGAGAGTGAGGAGATCCACCTGGCTGCAAGCGATGTTGCCGGTGTATTTGTCAAGGACAAGAATTGGAATAAACAGGAGGTATTTCGCCTTTTGGATTGGCTTCCGAACCTACAGTTTTTATCACTGGAGCATCGAGAAATCGGGGATGACGATGCCAGGTTCCTGGCCACACTAGACGTCCCAATGCTTATTATCAGTTTTAACCCGATATCGGATGACGGTCTTATGGCACTTACCGCCAACAAGTCACTTCGACAAATATGGGTCTATAGGACGAACACAACTGAAGAGGGAAGACAGAGGTTTCGTCAACTTCGCCCAGACGTACTACTTTATGATCGAATCTGAAAGTGCGCTCGTGAGGCACGATCGGGCAGCAGTGGCACACCCTGAAGCTTAACTAATGACTGGATTAGCAGTGCCACCCAGCCGGGTTTTCAAGTCAAAGACTTTGGGTGAATGGAACCCAGGTTGAACAACATCCGCAAGGTTCTCTTAATTTGCTTCGGGAAGCCCATCCAGAAGATCCAACGTATGTTGCTCCTAGGAAGGTTGCGTTATGCATCACAACGTCCTAATGATGGTGTTATTGTGTGTGGTTTGCAGTATTAGCTGCCGGCATGATAGGGAAGGTCATGCAACAGCGGTAGAGTACGGGAGTTCTAGCATTCACTACGTGCGAGAATTTGAGACTCTATTTGGAGGTAGTGAGTCGGCTAGCTGGATCAGCTACTACGATGGCTACGGCGGTCAACCAATGTGGAACACGTTTACAACACTATATGATAGGTATGCATTAACAATGCAATTTCGAGTAACTGTAGATCGATGGAGAGATGAGGTCGGGGTAGTTGGCGAGCCGCACTTCGTATTGCTCGAAATAACGGAAGTTGAGGTGCCCAAAGACCCCAGAAAAGGCATTGGCTGTAAGTATGGAGAGAATTACAACTTTGGTCTGAAAGAATGGGAGACGCTTGTGAAGGCAGGTGGCGATTTTTCAGCAATTGACATCAACCTTTCTAAGAATTCACCTGTCACAAATATTGAGCATGTAAAGCAATAGGCGTACGCAATTCATCGACGTACCGGAAATGAGTGGGTAAATCGCCGCGGCTTGAATTCCAACAACTTGTTGGCACGTGAACGAGCCGTCCACTCTTGCGTGTGCCACTGCTGCCCTCAGCAGTGCGAAGTGCTCATAAGCTCAAATCCATCGGCAAAACATTCTCTTCCCTCTTCCAAATCGTTACGATGAACTCATGAAACGTTCATCTGCCCATCGGAAACAGGTCAGGCTCTACGAAAGGGCAGACGAGGCCTTTGCCGAAGACCAACCGATTGGAAATGGTCCAGTGCCAAGTTGTACGAAGAGAGAACCACTTGGCCTGAATGGCCAAGGCTGACGCTACCGGATCCAAGTTGGTTGAACGGTTCTGGAGTTCAGAAGGACAACAGATGGGCCGATTGGCAGGTTCACACTGCTGAGGGCAGCAGTGGCACACCCTGAAGCTTGACAAATGACTGGATTAGCAGTGCCACCCAGCCGGATGTACCTGGAGCGAAAGGAATCTTCAAGGGGGCGCCGATTGGCAGTGGGCCGATGAAAGGTCAATCGCCTATTCTTGCGGTTTTAGAGGACGGACGAATTGTGAAAGGGTTTGACAAGCCTCATCCGTTTGGCAAGCCGTACAACGTAATTGATCTGAACGACCTTCGGTGACCTGAGTGAGGATATGCCATGCCTAGAGAAAGCAACTTTTTTGAGGAAGCAATGACGCTATGCCAAGACAGTGACCCCAATGTGTCACGTCTCGCAGAAGCCATTTATCGTGCGATGTTGGAAGAAAACCAACATCGGAATCGGTCGCCGCAGAGGAGTTTCAACATCCTCTACTTTGTTCAAACGGTTGTCCGTGCTTGGCTTTCTGAAAGACCAGGCGTAGGACTGAAAGCCGACACTGGATTTCTGCAAGAATGTGAGTCGATCAGCGGTGTCAATTGGCCGAGGATAGAGACTTTCGGCAATCCCATAGCAAATCGCTTTGTCAATCTGGTGAAAGCTGACTCGGATTCCAAGGGAGATGAATTTGATGTCGCCTATGCAGTAAAGATCATTGAGTTGCTGTTTGGCGATGACGGCGAATTGCGATGCCGCAACTCTGGGGAAATGAACGCCGAAGAATTCGACTATTGGCTTTCTGGCTTCAATGGCGAACAGCCCTAATCACCTTGCCTCCTCACGATCCTCGCAGGCTGTGCCGGTTTGAAGGGCTGGAGCTTGGCCGGTTGAGCAGGCTTCCACGGCTTGAACACCGGCACGCCTGATGGCGGCGGCTTGGGCTTTTTGCTCAAGCTCTTGTTGACCGCTGAATCTCTCGGCAACGGATTCGCTGGCGACATGCCCTTGAGTCTCCCATCGCTGCCCAGCAACAGCACTTCCTGTTGCTTCTGCCGTTCTCTCAGCCATTCGTGAAACGTCTTCATGCCGGTTTCTAGGCGTTGGTTGACGGCTTGCCCCTGCGTGCGTGAGCAACTTGCCTTGCGATAAAGAACAGCATCACACGGAGCCGGTGCAGCAGCAGAAGCGACCACCTTGGCTGTCAGGAAAACGTCTGGAATTGTTGGGTTCGGATTTTTGCAACCCAACCGGCGGGGGTGGCACTGCTGAACCGTTCACTCTTGCGTGTGCCACTGCTGCCCTCAGCAGTGCGAAGTGCCCATAAGCTCAAATCCATCGGCAAAACATTCTCTTCCCTCTTCCAAATCGTTACGATGAACTCATGAAACGTTCATCTGCCCATCGGAAACTGGTCAGGCTCTACGAAAGGGCGGACGAGTCCTTTGCCGAAGACCAACCGATTGGAAATGGCCCAGTGCCAAGTTGTACAAAGAGAGAACCACTTGGCCTGAATGGCCAAGGCTGACGCTACCGGATCCAAGTTGGTTGAACGGTTCTGGAGTTCAGAAGGACAACAGATGGGCCGATTGGCAGGTTTACACTGCTGAGGGCAGCAGTGGCACACCCTGCAGCTTGACAAATGACTGGATTAGCAGTGCCACCCAGCCGTGCCATGACAGACCTCCGTGTATTGAAAAGACAAAATGTTCTTCAACAATTGTGGGTTATGAATTAAAAGTCACATAATCGGTTTCTGACAGAACCTAGTTCCAACCAGAGGGAATGACATTGTGAATCCCGAACGTTGTAAGGCGACATGTAATGATAAGACCAATGGCATTGCGAATGTATGTGGTCATGGTATTCCTCGGAGGATGCTTAGGTGTGATATCATTCATTCTGGATAGTCCGTTTTCAGGCACATTAAAGTGTTGTGCTGTCATCACGGCATTAACGGTGATCCTCAGCCAGATTAAAGCAGGGCGAATCCTAAGAGTCTATTGCGTGTTCTCATCAGCGATAGTGTTTGTTGTTGTAGTGTCTTACATCTTTTTCAAATGGTATTATGATCGACAAATCGCCCAAGAGATGGGCACGTCTCTGTTTGATGGACTCCAATATTGTGTCATTGTCTTATTTGCCTTGAGCCATTTTGTTTTCGCCTCGCTATTTTTCCTGAGTAGCCCCCCTGGTGGCCAAGAATTGTCTTCCCATGCTGCTAGCGGCATGGGAGGCAGGGACTACTAATGTCTATGCGTAAGTTCAACGATTGATCCGTCTAGGGACGCGATTCGATCGTGCCGATTCCAGTTCGCAGTCTTTGGTGCTATTCATTGCGGAGCTCAGTTTTGACGAACTAATTGTTGCAGTTAAAGGTCGCTCTCGTTGATCAGCACCAAGCTGTTTCTGCCTCTCGCCCTTTGCATGTACGAGTCCACGCTTCGCTACGTCTCGACCTTTTATAGAATGAGCCAACCGCTCCTGCGTACTCCAGGTGTCGAACGCCTTTTGAGGCAAAAGATGCGAATTGCACAGGTTCGTCGTGAGCTGATCTGGCGGCGGGCGTGGCACTGCTGAACCGTTCACTCTTGCGTGTGCCACTGCTGCCCTCAGCAGTGCGAAGTGCCCATAAGCTCAAATCCATCGGCAGAACATTCTCTTCCCTCTTCCAAATCGTTACGATGAACTTATGGAACGTTCATCAGCCCATCGGAAACAGGTCAGGCTCTACGAAAGGGCAGACGAGTCCTTTGCCGAAGACCATCCGATTGGAAATGGCCCAGTGCCAAGTTGTACGAAGAGAGAACCATCAGGCCTGAGTGGCCTAGATTGACGTTTCCCGATCCAATTTGGCTATACGGTGCCGGGGTTTAGAAGGACAACAGTTGGGCCGATTGGCAGGTTCACACTGCTGAGGGCAGCAGTGGCACACCCTGAAGCTTGACAAATGACTGGATTAGCAGTGCCACCCAGCCGCTGTTGGTCAGGGCGAGTGCTTTGCGTGACTTGCCGACTTATTTCCGTGGGAAACCTTGATGCCAATGCCTCTCGAACGCCCGGCTTGCACGTGCTTTCAGTCTGCTAGTGACTCTGTGATTCACACCGAGCCGCAAGACCTTGAAAGCGACGCGTGGCATCAACTGCTCGAATTGATCGATCGTGCTGTGGCGACTGGGGCAACTGAATTCGCCCCTGGGCCGGCTCTCGGCTGGCAGACCTGGTGGCAGATCGTCACGCTGCCGCCATCGATTGGCAGATTGACGTCGGTCCGAAAGCTGATGCTGTACGGCAGCAATCTTGATCAGCTTCCGCCAGAGATTGGCGAGATGGAGTCGCTGGAAGAACTGGACCTGTACACTTCGTATCGCCTGCATTGGCTTCCGTACGAAGTCACGCGTTGCCCCAACTTGAAATCGAGCTGCATCAGTACCCGGGCCTTGTACGGCAACTACAAACAGCGGCATCCATTTCCGCGTCTTCAGGACGGGCCCGATTTCCTGCCAGAGGTCACTCCCAGGCAGTGCAGTGTTTGCCGCTCGCCCCTCGCTTCGACGATCATGCGTCGCTGGATTTCGCTCAACATCGCCACCGATGTCGTCCCGTTGCTCGTGCATGCCTGCTCGAAGAACTGCCTCGATTCGCTGCCGACACCACCCAGCAATTACGTACGCCATCCGCACACCGGCGGCACACACCTGCAGCAACCTCAACGAGGTCGCATGTAAACGGCCCAAGTACGATCTGATCGTGGTGAAAAACCGGTTGAGTTGTTGTCGAAATCGAAAATGGACACGCCCGTTCACGACCTTCATGCTTGCGTTATTTCAACTGATTTGAAATCGTGTATTCTTAATTGGTTTTCAAAATAGCATCTGTGCACTTGCGACGAGGGCGGTTACGTCATGCTCGTATTTCAGTATGGTTCGAATATGTCTTCCGCACGTCTAAATGACAGCAGACGCCTAAATGGCGCTGCATCGATCGTTGGCGTCGTATCAACAGTCGAGACATTTGACTTCGGGTTCACGGTGCATAGCACCGGTAACAATTGTGCTGCCGCCGATATTGTCGCGAGCCCGAATGGACGAACAATCTTCGGTGTCCTTTATGACATTCCGGATGAGCTAGTCACCCGACAATCTGCGAAATCCGTGGGAAGAAAGTCCCTCGATGCAATCGAAGGGGAGGGAGGAAACTACAAACGTATAACGATTGACGTCCGAGACTCCGATCACAACAGAATATCGGCGTCGACCTACGTAGTGAGAATCAGGCACTCGAACCTCATTACGTCATTAGAATACGCGCAACATATCGTCGATGGACTCAAGGAGCACGTTTTCCCAAAGGAATATTGCGAATACGTTATCGAACAGATCGAACGGTGTAATCCTCAATTGAAAGGCCTTCTGACCGTTTGAGGTGACTGACGTCTCCAGCAACCGCCCGCACTTACCCTTGCTTTCCGCCGCGAAAAGCTCAACCTGATCGAGGCATTTTCCACTTAGTTGCCGGTTGCCAACTTCGCACTGGCCAGAGGCCAGTGGCACACCTAAGATGCGAGGTTGGTGATATTCGTTGCCCGTGCGGCCCGGCCGAGTCGAATGCCAGCCGTCGCTTGGAACCGGTTCGTGCAATGGTCTGCAGAACCAGGGCGACCTCGGCCTGATTTGGGATGTGATGAAGAGATGAATGACATTCACCTGAACGTTCATGGCTTGGGAGTATTCCTCTATTCCCCTTTTGCCGCAGAGACAATCGCACCTCACTCAAATTTCCTGGAGCAACGTTTTCTTACGCCCGAGCAAGTTCTGCCATTTGTTTACGAGGGCACATTGGTTGCGTTTCAGACTGGCGAAGGTTTTTTCCGACTTCGATTTCGTCAGGGTTACCCTGCTTACCCTGAAGAGTATTTAACCTACATGCTCCGGCTTGCCGTGCTCGTCAAGGGCGGCACGCTTTGTTTCAGAGACTTATCCGATCTCTATGACTGGAATCCGCAATGTAGCCTGGAACAACAATTGAGCTTGGATGACGGCTACTACCACCTTTCCGTCTGTAGCAATCGAGATCTCTCGCAGGATGAAATCGACATTTTGATCTACCTCAACCCCCTTGAAGAGATGCCCGCGCTTGATTTTCGAGGCAACGTGCCGGTCTTGTTCGGTTGACCGCCCAGGTGCCATGGCCACGGCCCTGCGTGGCCATGCGTTCCGCCGCGGAAAGCTCAACCTCATCGAAGCATTATCCACCGATTAACCTTCCACTCACTTCGCACTGGCCAGAGACCAGTGGCACACGTACGATGTGAAGCTGGTGCCCGGCGTTGCCAGGGCCACCCGGCCGAAGGACAACTTAAACACAAACACGCATCAGGGGATTTGGTTCAGGAAAGGGAGGTTGCATCGGCAAACGTCGGCATAAGCTAGTGAAGCCATCGGGAGTTGTGGTGAGTTAGCCTACGATGGGCAGCGGAAAACTTTGCTGCCCCACAGTCTGTTCATTATGACGTAGGACGTGTTCCGGGTCCGAATCCGAACAATCTGCGGCAGCGTGCGGTTACTTCACACACGGCAGGTGAAGGCGGCGTCTATCTCAAGCCGCAGAACGGTCAGACGAAGATCGGTTCAACAAACGATTTCCGTGGGCGATACGGTGCCAATGCACCGGATGGAATCGAAGTCGAGATTCCATTGACCCGCACTGGTCCAGCGGCAAACGACAGTGCGTACCGAAGGTCAGCACGACGACAACGACGTTTCGATGAAGAATACCGCGACCGTATCACACCATCGAATGTTCGATACCGTGATCCCAGCAATCCAAAGTCACCGGTTGATCCGGCGAAATGGGAGCAGTATCGGCACATCTTTGGTTACGGCGACCTTCCTGCCGACTTCGGATGTTAGGAGCGTTGGCAATGGAAGAATTGCTTCGTCAGTTGTTGAATCGATTGGAACAGGTCGGTAGCTCTCACGAAGAGTTGTACGACACGGAATGCAGGGAACGCATGGGCAACGCCGTCATGGATGGCTTTGTGCAAAACAAGAGTGACTTCGTTTTGGGTGACGATTTCGGACTGCACGCAGCAGGAACCAATCTCGCTGTCAAAGAAGCTCTTGCCGAGTACATCACCCAAGCGAACTCGCAGGCGGCAGGACTTGGCATGACCGATTTTCACGAACGGCTTGCTGCGTTTCAGAACTCCGATGTGGAATCCGATAACGAAGGAAGTTTCTACGATGACTTCTTTGGTCATTCGGCTCCCGATGCATTCGATTCCGCAGGGAATGTGATCGAGTAACAGCACCGATACCTTCTGTTCGCATCATGCCCCCGGCGTCGGCGGGGTGGCACTGCTGAACCGTTTACTCTTGCGTGTGCCACTGCTGCCCTCAGCAGTGTGAAGTGCCAATCGAATCAATTCACCTACAAAACATTCTCTTCCCTCTTCCGACTCGTTACGATGAACTCATGACACGTTCATCCGCCCATCGGAAATTGGTCAGGCACTACGAAGGCTCAGGTCACCTGCATGAGTTGACCTTTTCCACCTACCGACCGCCCAGGTGCCATAGCCACGGCCATGCGTTCCGCCGCGGAAAGCTCAACCTCATCGAAGCGTTATCCACCGATTAACCTTCCCCTCACTTCGCACTGGCCAGTGGCACACGTACGATGTGAAGCTGGTGCCCGGCGTTGCCAGGGCCACCCGGCCGTATCTGGGCGAAAGGCTCGTATCGAATGGGAACTCCGTTTAACGACATACGACTTAGAAACATTGGCTCTGCGGGACTGATCTTTGACGCTGCGTATCCAACTTTTGTCCAGCGAGGTCTTGAAGCAGGTACGATATAAATCATGTACAAGGGCGGAGAACCAGTTTACGTTTACGCTGTTGAGGATCAGTGATGACACCATCAACCCTATGGTTCATCGCTCTCTTGGTGTCATTCGCCTACCATTTCCTTATTTGGGAAGGTGTCGGCCGACTTAAGAATAGTCGGACTCTATCTCATCCATTTTGGTTTTTTCTCCGTCTGTTAGGATTTATCGCAATAGTAGTGTCGCTGGTTGGTTGCCTCATTGCCGAGATTGTCCAATGAGTAACCCAGCGACTTTACCATTGCTTATCATGACCGGCGGCATTGCATGGAATGTCGTGTGTGCCGTTTCTGCCGGTAGATTGTCCAAAGGACGTGAGTTCTCGACCACGAGTTCGTTCTGGTTACGGCAGGCCGGGTGGATCGGCTTTGCAATTGCAACGGTCCTAGCCATCATTGCATTTGTTCGGGGAGAATTCTGACGGCATCATGATCTTCGGCGGGGTGGCACTGCTGAGCCATTCACTCTTGCGTGTGCCACTGCTGCCCTCAGCAGTGTGAAGTGCCAATCGAATCAATTCACCTACAAAACATTCTCTTCCCTCTTCCGACTCGTTAAGATGAACTCATGACACGGTCATCCGCCCATCGGAAATTGGTCAGGCACTACGAAGGCTCAGGTCACCTGCATGAGTTGACCTTTTCCACCTACCGACGGCCCAGGTGCCATGGCCACGGCCCTGCGTGGCCATGGCTTGCGTCGCGAAGCGTTCAAGTCGTGGAAGCGTTATCCACCGATTAACCTTCACCTCACTTCGCACTGGCCCGATGGCCCGTGGCACACGTACGATGCGAAGCGGACTCTTGCCGTTGCCAGTGCCATCCTGCGGTCTCTCTTCCGATGAAGATTCGACTTCTCTTGAACTGCCCCGGTGGCATGCGTCTCATAAGACGTTTATGCTAGGCGTGATACCATATTCCATTCTCCTCTCGTTAGTAGCAGCAACGATTGACCATGGCGTACGTCCTCGGCTCTGCAGTTTTGAAGATGGACGCGAACCTGAAGACTTATGCGGCGTTTCGCAAGCGGTTCAAGTTCGACGAATTGCTGTTTGGGCGTGGGGCCGATCCGTGGGTCATTTCGTTCTGGCACGATCTGCCGGCCGGGCCACTCACCATCTTTCAGGTAGACCCTGGGCAAGATGAGCTTGCCTCGCTCGAATACTCTTGGTGGCAGTCGGCCAAAGACCGCACGCTGTTTCCAGCGACGATCGAGCTGGCAGGTTCACTTCTGCAAGATCGGATGGAGCTTCATTCGATCGGCAAATTCCCGGACGGAGACCTCTGGGTTATCCGAAACCGCGTGGATGGCGACACGTACGAAGTGAATTACGATTCACCGACAATGTTGCCGCCAGTCGACGTCGCTTGGATCCGGCGATGGCCAGCGACGGAGATCGAGATCGAGCTCTTCGAGCCAGGTAACGACACCGCGACGCTTTTGAAATTGACCGGACCAGACATCGAGAACTACTTCGCCACAGTCGACGCGACAAGTTTGCAATTGAAGTCGCTCAAGTTCAAAGGGCCCACGCCAGAGAACTTTCGCGAGCTGCTTTGCGAAATCAGCGAACCGCTTCTCTCGCTGGACGCCTATGTGCAAGTCGGCGTGAATCTTGCCCACCTGGAAGACCCGCTCGCTGCGCTTTCGCAGCATCGAGACCTGCTGCCCCATTTTGAAGGCGTGAAGGTTTCGGGAAAATACGCCGACGGTTTCGATCCGTTTGAAGCGACGCATGAAGGCATCGACACAGGCCGGCCTGTTCGCTATCCGCTGGCATGGCGTTTGTACGAGAAACGCGGGCTGCTTCAGCTCGACCTGCTTTATCGCGTCGATGGCAAGCCGCAGTTCGAGCTGCAGTTTATCCCGACGGCGCCCAAGGTGGACGGGGACAAAGAACTTCTCAAGCACTTGAAAAAGCTCGACTGCGAATACGAGTTATGGGGTGGCGCCCCATTTGGTCGCTGGCAGTAAACTTGTTGCGAACCACCTCGACGAACCTACGACGAAAGGCATCGCATGTTAGAAGACCCAGACCAGATCGACATGGTGCTGAAAGGCAAAGATGGCACGATCACCTTCGTGATTATCGACGCCGGCATCACGACCGACGAGGACAAGCGGCTGGAACTGCTGAACCACAAGATCCAATGCTGTGCCGCCGCCTTGTGCGACCCGGACCAGTGGCAAGAATTCGGCGGCCCGACCGAAGTCGCGGTGGAAGTTCAATGCAACTTCGAAGTCAACGAAGAAGCCCCACCCCAACAACTCAACTTCACCACCCCCGCCGGCCAAGACATCTCGATGACCGTCCGATTCGTCTACCGACCAAGTCGGTACGGCGGGTAGTGGGCGCCTTCAGGCAGCAATCGGTCAGGTACCATGGCCACGGTTCTGCGTGGCCATGCTTTTCCGCGCGAAAGATGCAAACTCTTGACCCCGGTGCCTTGCTACCACACCTCACTTCGCCCTGGCCAGAGTTTCGCGGAACCCGTACGATACGTGGCGAGCATCGCGGCCGCCTCGCGGTATCGTTCTTCGTACACCTCCACCATGTCTCGCCGCACAACCATCGTCGCCGGAAACAGGGCTTCGATCTCCGCAACCATCCGCGGCAACGTCAATGGGCCGAAACGGTACATGCCATAGGCGGTCGCGTACGAAACCCCGTCAAACTCCCACCTCATCGCCTACGCCTTTGCTCGACCTGACCATAGATATGCGCGACACGTAGGATACCACGCCACGTACTTCGCCTAGACGTTTCATCGTACAAACAGACCACGCCTTGAGCCACTGATTTCGGCCTGCCTTACCATAATGCCTTTTGCTACGTTGTAGGCGCGTAGCTTGGAATGGCTGTCGAGCCGCATTGACGGGAGATCGACTTAGCCATGTGCCCGACGGCTAGAAGACCTGACGCATCACCATCTGTTCACAAGATGACTAGCACTACTCCCTTCACATCTCCCCTGCGCCGCGGCCTGATTTTGAGACAGTTTAAGAAGAAGTAAGTGGAGCGATGATTGCGTCGTCGGGCAACGTATAATCGTAGCCACCTCCGCCGATCGATATTGAGAGCCTGTTTGTAGAAGATTTCCTATGTCGCACTTGCCCGCCTGCCCGTCACCTCTTTCTGATGACTTGCATGACCCACTCCGCCAGTTGGCCGAAGCCTGGGCGTGCTGTGACGCACGGCCAACGATACCGGCTCCACTCGAAACAGCCTGGGATGCACTACTGCGGGAATGGATCGACGACCACACGTTGCCGCTCTTGGTCCGCAAGCCGGCGGTCGGTCGCGGAGCGACGATCGTGCATGCGACCGAACGGAAGTTGATACCGGCAGACAATTCGCCAGCGCAATGGGCCTTCGCGTCTGCACTGCGAGGCGAATGCCCAACGCTCGACGAAGTGCGACAACGGCTTGCCTCGGACCAGATTCCGATCGCGATGATTTTGAAGAAGACGGAACGCGATCAGGCGAGTCACTGCTGCCCACTTGGCAAACCATGGAACTTGAACCTGGCCGGTTGGAAGCTCGCCCATATTGAATCGATTGGACTCAAACAGCGAGGCGATTTGGCGGTCACTCCAATCGAACGACTGGAAACGCACTTCTTCCGCTTCATGGCCCCCAGCAACATGTTCTTGGTGCCCAAGAGTTGGGCTGGCCTGGGTGAAATTCCGGAAATGATCGACGCCATCCGCTTCTCGAAAGATAGGAATGAAAACTCATCTCCGACGGATACCCGCTGCTGAGTCGCTCACGCAGCCTAAGGTGCGTCCAGACGTTGCCTCCGCCAGACTCGGCCAGGCGGTCGATTGCTTCGTTTACGGTCAGCAGCCCAACTTAGCCATCGGGCCTGGCGGTAACATGGACATGGGAAAGCGTCGGCCGTTTTCTGTCGGCTGCATTGTCGTATGCGTTACAATCGAGATCACGCGACGAGCCACTTTCTGCACGCAACCGATTCTTTCAGAGGCTAAGGCGAGAACCCTTTGCATTCATCGAATACGCGACACGGCTATGGGATGATACTCTTGGCCTGCGTCCTGCTAACGTCGCTGCTGGGCTGCGGGACGTCGTCGCCTGATCGGCAGGCGTTGGAAAATATTGCTCATGCGTTTAACAACTATCGCGACACATTTGGAGCGTGGCCACCGATTCAAGTCGAGCAGGCGGATGGTCAGCCGCTGCATAGTTGGCGGGTATTGATCCTCCCTTTCGTCGAGGCGAATGCTTTCTACGACGAGTATGACTTTACCTCGGCCTGGAATGCCCCCAGCAATGCCGACCTGGCGGACGGAACAAGACATCAGCCAGGCGCCAAGTTCCCGCAACCTGCCGGTGTCGGAACGTTTTATCAGACCGGCAATCGTAGCCATGCGAACGACACCCGCTTCGTGGCTTACGTGGAACATGCCATGCAGCGGTCTCCCTTTTCCGGTGTCAAAACCGAAGTCGCCTGTCATCTTCCGCCGCAGAAGAGTATCCTCATTCTCGAACTCACCGATTCCGGTATCCACTGGATGGAACCGAAGGATGTCGTCGCCGATTCTGAATTTCAGTCCGGCGGTTTGACACTGGAAGAGGTGGCGAAGCGAATCGTCGGCTCGGTCGAGATCGGCGCCACGACCATCATCCGCGACCGATCCCAAACCTTACATCGACTCGATTGGCCGACGACAAGCGAACCTTAGCGAAAGCGAGCTCACCATGGCAGGCTGGACGATTTCCACTTGTCAAGCATGCGGATTCGCAATCCGCAAGGTCGTACCATTTTTGCTGGTCGCTTCGAGCCTGCTTCCTGTCCTGAGTGCGTTTGCGGCGGAAGGCTCGGTCGGGTTTGCTCATCCGATTGGGATTCTTCCGGACGGCACCTTGATCTTAGGCATGTACGGCAACTCCGACGCGAGTGCGGTCCTCAGTTCGCCTCGCTGGTCACGGATTGATCAGGTGTTGGAATTCAACGCCAACGCATTTCCCCAGCGCAATCCCGAGACGGTGATCGTCGATTCGGTCAGCTCAGTGACATCGTCGGCTGACCGGACGCTGCATGGCTTCGGATGTAAGAGTGGCGTGATCTGGTTGTGGCACTCCACGTCCGACACCAAGGAACGGCTCGCTGGTCACGATGCGCCGGTATCTTGCATCGACTGGGGTCCCGGCGCGCCTAGCTTCGTCAGTGGAAGTTTAGATGGGCAATTTCTGGCCTGGACGAAAGTCGAAGGGGACTGGAAACCGACGAATCTCGGCAAGCAAGCAGGGGGAGCCCGCGCAGTCGCCATTTCGCCGACTGGCCAACGGGTTGCCACCGCCGGCGAGCGTTCGCCGGTGCAAGTTCGTCCGATCGATGGCAGCAAACCAGCCAAGACATTCTCGCCCCAGGAAGGGATCGTGACGGGCCTTATATTTCTCGATGACGAACTGCTTGCCGTCAGTGACTCGCGAAACCATATCTCGATCTGGAACACTTCCACTGCGGAACTGGTCCGCGTCATTCGGCGGGCCCATCATGGGACCATTCGCAATCTGGTGCCGATTGACAATGCGTCCGGCAGATTGATGACGACCGGAAACGATGGCTCGCTGCGGCTCTGGAACTGGAACACCGGCGAGCAACTCGACGAAGTCTGGTTGAGCTGCGGCATGATCAACTCAGCCCTGTTCGACCACGAGAAACAGCTCCTGTATCTCACCAGCGTGAACGACGGGCTGATGATGATTGAAGTCAAGGAAGACAACCTTGCGGAAATCAAGAACTTCCCGGAACCTGTTCTCGAGGAAGAGCCCTGACGTCGTGCGTTGCAGAAGCACCTCTTCCAGCGTCGCTTATGATAACCAGGCCCTATGCGATGAAACCTCCCAAGACGCCGACAAGAGCGTGTCCGGCAGGCACTTAGAACCGCTTGCAGAGTTCGTGAACGCTCGATGTTGTCAGGCACTTCAGGGCCAAGGAAGCAATCTTCTTCGCCTCGTTGCAGTCGACGTTTCTCAAAGCGTGACGCACATCGGCGGCACGCGAAGGGGCCAGGCTCAATTCGCGAATGCCCAGCCCAATCAGAAGCCGGGCAAAGTCGACATTGCTTGCTTCTTCTCCGCACACACAGACGGGGCAATTGTGCGTGCGTGCCTTTTTCACAATCCAGCGAATGGCTCGCAATACCGCGGGATGCATGGCCGTGCAGTCATCGTGCCCCTCGGCCAGATCTCTGTCCACGGCCAGCATGTATTGGGTCAAGTCGTTGGTGCCAATGGCAACGAAATCGGCTAACTCCAGAATCTCGTCGAGCGCAAACAGCGCCGCTGGCGTTTCGATCATGGCACCGATTTGTGGCCTTTGTTGGATACCAACAAAGCCCGTCGCATTTCGGACGGCATCGATCGCCTGAGAGAAATCGTCGGGACCGATCACCATGGGAAACAAAATACGAACGTCGGCCGTTCGACCGACTTGCAAGATCGCCTTCAACTGCGTGTTCAACAGTTCGACCTCTTTCAAAGAGAACCGCAGTCCCCTCAACGCCAGCATCGAATTGGTTTCGGCCCGCGACGACTGCAGAAACAGCGGCAGTTTATCGCTTCCCAGGTCAAATGTTCTCAGTGTCAGCGGGCGATTGTTCAAGCTCTTGGATACGCCGCTATAGATCTCGACTTGCTCTGCCAGGCTAGGCCGCTTGGTGGACTCGAGGAAGAGAAACTCGGTGCGAAACAAACCGACCCCGGCCAGGTTATGTTTCGTAACTTCGGGTGCCTCCATCGGGATCCCGATATTGCCTAACAACTGGATCGTTGTCCCATCGGCCGTGATGCAAGGAAGTTGTTCATCCACCACGCTCGCATGATGACGTTTCTCGTACAGCTTCTCCCGAATCCAAAATCGAGATTCAACTGCCTTCGACGGGTTTAACTCGATGCAGCCGGTTTCGCCATCGACCAGGACGTTTGTTCCAGCTTCGATGCAGGAGGTGATTTCCGGGATGCCGCTGATGGCCGGAATCCCCAAAGACCGGGCAATAATCGCCGTATGGCTGAGGGGACCGCCAAACTCGGTGAGTATCGCGACGACGCCTGAGTTGACGAGTTCAATGGTTTCCGATGGCAAAAGCTCCCGCGCGACGACAACCGAGCCTTTGGGCAACGGTTCCCGTTGATTCAAGGAGGGATCCAGCAGGTGTCTTAACAGTCGGTGTCCTACGTCGCGTACATCTTGTTCTCGTTCGCGAAAGTAGTTGCTGTCGAGTTGCTGGAAGCGCGTGGCGAATTCCTGGACAACCGCATTCAATGCGTCTTCGGCATTAATTCGATCGCTGGCAATTTGTTTACGGACGAGGGCCGCGAGTTCCTGCGCGATCGTCGCATGGGCAGATAATACCTCGGTAGCTTCCAGGCGTGCTGCCAGCCGGTTGGTCTGTTCTTCGATTGACGTTAACTCATGCGTGGACTGGGCGAGGGCATCGTCGACCCGATGTCCTTCGAGTTCGATCTCGACATCCGAAATGGGATGCTGCGGAAGTTCAATTCTTCGTTCGACCTCGAAGTCGTAGATAATCGCGATACCGCCTGCAAATCCAGGAGAGATTGGAGTTCCCGTCAATATTTTCATGTAGTACCGTCTCTTATTAGGATCTGAAGACCAGGGAACGAAGCCAATGGGCTCTCATCGCAAAGGTGAAGTTGTTTTGCCTGTCGAGCGAAACGTCGTCGTGGTGTGCCTACCCCTGGCCGCCAATATCGAATTCGAACGAAGACATGGGATCGAGGTGATCAGTAAGATCTTCCTGATCTTCGGCTGTTTCTCCATGATCGCTCTTAATCTGTTGAAACATCGCCTTGAGCCCATCCAGATCCAAAATGCCATGCGCCAGTATTGCGCACTGGATGTAGCCTATCCAACGATTTAGCTTCGTCGGTGGCGTATCTTCCGCGTGTTTCTCAATCTCATTGCACATCCAAATCAGATGCTTGGGCTGCATCGCATCTGGCAGCTGTCTGTTTAAGGTGGCTCGACTTCGAAGCACGCCTTGGCATTCTTTCGCCATCGCTCGAATCAAGAGATATGAGTTGTCCATGGAACAAGTTCTTTCTGGGAATACCCGGCGTCCGTCTCAGCGGTCAGCAGTTGCTGGCACGATCGCAGATTGTTTCGCGGCATTCGCGTCTCCGACAGCCACTCGCTATGGCCATCATTACGCCAAGGCTGCCAGGTGCTTGAGGTGCGGAAATGGGGAACGCACTTTTTGAGGCTTGCGCCTCTTCTGATCGCTTTGCACGCCACCGGCGCGGAACGCTTCGGCCATTGATTTGGGGATGGCAGCTTCCGCCAGGACAACGCGAACCTGGCTTTGGGAGCACTTGGCTCGCATCTCTTGATGCCGCGCAATTGCCATGGCGCGGCGCTGTTCGGCGAAGGCCAGCGCGACACGATAGTCCGCGTCTGCCTGATCGATCTGAAGCCGTGCTCCGATGTTTTGTCCGACTTCAATTTCAGCAATGTCGATGGATACGATGGCAAACGCCGTGTTGGCGTCGAGTTTCTCTGACAGCACTTTTCGCGTGATCAACATCGGATCGCGAAGCGCTTCGTGATAGTGCTCGCAGTTACCAATGGCGGAAATGACGCTTTGCCCCACACGAGCAATGATGGTCGCCTCTGTGGCTCCGCCTACCAGCTGCGCGATGTTCGTCCGGACCGTTACCAGCACGCAAACCTTCAGTTGAATTCCATCTCGAGCGATTCCAAACAGAACGTCGCTGCGGGCGTCCTTCGGGTCGGGGCATACGATCACTTTAGGATCGACGCTGGTCTTAACCGCCTCGAGGATGTCTCGGCCAGCCAGGTCGATGGCGGCGGCCGTATCCCAATCCAGAGGAATGCCGGCGCGGTCGGCGGCGATCACGGCGAGAGTCACCCGGCGGATATTTCCTCCGGCCAGGTACTGCGCTTCCAGCAACCTGGTTTCGACTGGGGGCATTCCCGATTGACTCACCATAATCTTGCATTCAACGATCTCGCGAGGATTGACCTGCCTCAGAGACATGAATACCAGGTCCAGGAAGCGGATCCCCGTTCCTGTCGAATAGGCTTGGACCCATAGCTGGAAATACCAATAGCCAACAAGAACCAATCCAATGGCGGTGGCGATCGCCAGGCTCCAGACGACGTACATGTTGTTCTGCTTTCGCACCACCAGGGTTGCCGGTCGCCATCATGCATGGCGACGGATCACACTTGGTAATGTGCTTGGTGACAGAGCGAGGCTGGAATAAGGCGACGAATTCTGCCGGAGTGTTGGTTGAGAAAAGATGAAAACCGTTCGGTCAGACAACGACCGTTGTCGAGAAACGGTGATTAGTGTGAGATCGCGCTCGATGCGTCTTTCACCTCGCACGGATCGCTGACGACGATATCGGCGGTGTCCGTTTGGCGAACGGGGGTGATTGTCGTGCTTGCCGAACGAGAAATCGTCACCTCCGGGGGAGCCATGATTCCGATTTTTACACGGTTACCACGAACCTCTAACACCGTGACGATGATTTCGTCACCGATCAGAATCTCCTCGGTTGACTTTCGGCTGAGGACAAGCATTGGTCACTCCTTTGTGCCATGCGATTTTGCATCGTCGTTAGACTCGGTGCCTGGTCCGCGATTCTATTTTGGCGAGCTTCTGCTGGGCGGCCTTTTTGACGTTCGCACCTGCTTCGTTCATCGCGAGAACCGCATTCAGATCTGCCGCGCCTTGCTCGGCCATTCCCGAGGCCACATAGACGAGCCCGCGGTTGTACAAAACCATCGCGGTCAGCTCCGGGGTGATTTCTGGGACATCCAAGGCAGATGTATAGAACACGACAGCCGCTTGATGATCGTGCTTCTGAGCACAAACCATGCCCCGTTTGTAAAGCACGTGGGCGCGGTCGCGTTGCGTAAACCAATCGGTCAGCCAGGAAAGTGAACTCATGAAGCGGTCCTTACTGTCGTGCGTCTTTTACCGGGCTTGGAGCGCTGCGTTGACTGCGCGGCAGAGTAGGCCCGGCAGCGTTCTTGAACCGACTGGAATCCGCTTCCTTCGATTCTCTCGTAGCGTTCCGCGCGAACGAACCAGAATGCCAGCCCACCGCTGTTATGACGAGGGACTTGATCGACCGTGGTCGCACGCACGCCGAGCGAGCCTTTTTTGCCAGTCTTACGCCACCCTCGGCGTTCCATGATCATCCGCACCAGAACACCGATCGCTTGGCGCAGTCGCGTGGTGCGTTTGACATGAATCTCGGAGAGAAACTTGTCGATATCAGGCTTCGACTCCAGCTCTCGCACGACACCGGCGAGTGGTGCACGATCGTGGTGCAATTCGGACTCTTCCATGCGTCGTTGTCGGTTGGCGTCGTTAAAAAATTCCAGCACCGCCTCGAAGGGCTGATCGGGATCTTCGACGACATCGGCAAACTTGTTTCCTTGGCGATCAGCTAAGAACGCGTTGCGGGTAATCCGTGCGATTGACATTGGGCTAAATCCTCGAAGTACCGATCAACGGCGTGAAGATACGAAATCAGTAGATGCAAATATTGTATGTCTAAATAAGCGCCAACAGGCCGACAATCGCCGCAAGATTCGCAACTATTACACTTCCAATACGTAGTTCCCGCCCGAAAACGGTAGTGTGGGCTGTTTGCGAGGGAAGGGGCGCATGACTTCGATCGACTCGGGACCCGATGCTTGAGATTGTTTGCCAATCTCTACAAGTCAACGACGGTTGCTTGCTTTGCGAATCGATCAGGCATAGGATGCGGTCAGACGGGAAGACTTCGCGACAATACGTTCCGATGCGAACCATTTCCGGAAGACGAACCACAAGCCTGCCTGCGGAAGTTCGCAGGAATGCAGAAAGAACATGTGGATTTCTGGTGCCACATCGCGAGGCTGTTGTGCTCTTGGACACTCACGAACAAATCGTTTTCGCTCGTTGGAACCGCGGAAACGGTCCCGGCAGATTGCTTTAAGAAATGTTCGTCGTGGATTGAGTGTGATCATTTCTCTGGAATCGCCTCGCACGCTCGAGAGGCGAATCGATAGAACGTGCATCCGGCTTTAGGCAAGAAGCGGTTGACGCGTGGCCAGGCGTCGCTCGGAGCTAACCATTGCGCCATCCAGGGCTTCAGACCAAAAGCCGGAAGCAGACGATCAACGATCTCGGAACCGAAGACCGGGAGACGTAAACCGGTGTCGCTGGACACCTGGTGTACGGCAACGGGACAAAAACACTTTTCGAGTTTCATAAAGGATTCCGCGATGAAAATGCAGACCAGTCATGTCAAGACACCCGTCGCTCGAGAGATCATGACCCAGGGGCCGCAGACGTTGGCGCCTGGGACGCTCGTACCCGTGGCGATGCAGCAGATACTGTCGCGAAGGATCACGGAACTTCCCATTGTCGATTCGCAGGGAAAGTACCGCGGTGTCTTTTCAGAGAAATGTTGCATGCGTGTGCTGGCCTCTCTCAATGAATGGATCGCGACTCCGGCAATCGCTCCGATGAACGCGGGTGAAGTCATGGTCTCCCGGGAGAAGCTATTCACGCTCGGCCCGGAAGAAGATGTGTTCGATGCGATGTCGTCGCTTTTAGCGCGAGGTTTTTCTGGAGCCCCGGTTGTTGACTCGCATGGAAAATTTATTGGTGTGTTCTCAGAGAAAACATGCCTGAGCTTTATTGCTGAAGCCGCCTACAACAAGATTCCATCCGCACGGGTTCACAACTTTACCGATCCAGACAGCAATCGGTTAATCGACATGAACACCGACGTGCGGAGCATTGCCAAGATCTTCATCGAGTCGAAGTTCGATCGGCTGCCAGTGGTCTGTGCCGATACCGTAGTCGGACAGGTTTCGCGGCGCGACTTGTTGGACTCGTCGAACGTGTTAGCCACCGTCTTAGAGTGTCGACTTGGGCAACCGACAACGCAGGGTGAAGCAAGTCTTCCGATCGCCGAAACATTTCGTGTGGCATATGGTCGTCTGTCAGAGCATACCGTGTCGGCATTCGCCGACTTGAACACCCGAACGATCGAGCCAGATATCGACCTGTTTTCGGTCGCTCAATTGTTCTTTGAATCGCCATTTCGCTGCTTCTCGGTGTTGGAGGCAGACAAACTGATTGGCCAGGTCAGCCGAAGCGATGTCATCCGCCACGCCATCGCCATTTTGAAGTAAACGCGTCGCTGGCAAGTCACACTCGAAGGCATCTTAGCCGGACTGAATAAGATCACACTTGATGTCAAAGCAACCAAACCAGGTTCAGTCATCCCCCCTCGCCGATTTGATCTTCGAGGCTGTGGCCAGGTGCGCGAATTGTCGACACGATCAGCTTACCAAGCAAAGCCGGTTGGTCGAGGACCTGGGAGTCGATTCGATTGATGTGCTGGCGTTAACAGCCGACCTGGAAGAAGAATTGCATATCCAAATCGATGACCAAGCCTTTCGGCACTTGCAGACCATCGAGGATGTCATTGTTTCTGTTTCCATGACGCTGGAGACGCAACATCCCCACCGCGAATAGCAGCGGGCACACGTTTTTTAACAAACATTGGCAGTCCCATACCGTTGAACATGGACTGCCTGGAAGGTAACGCAACAATGCGGCAAATAGTTGAGGATGTGTTGAGTACGATTCCCGATTCGGAATCATTCGCGACGCCCAAATATGTCTTGATGGACGAACAGAAACGAGTTGGGCCCCGGCTCGAGGAAGGAATAAGTCACTCTTCCTATCGAGTGATCTACGGGTTTTCCGATTCCCACGCCTACGAACGCTTCCGTTCCCACAACACGAATGACTACCGACCTTACCCGCTCGTGAAGGGCTATCTGCGCGAACAGCTTCAATCGGATTCAGAACGAATCGGCTTGATCGTGCTGAATGCAGTCAGTGCTTGCGACGAGCAGTTGAACGCGGCAGCGATGGACAACGTATTGCAGGCCCTTGAGGCATCCGAAGCCAAGGTCAGCAGCAGGTATCGTTTGACATACGATGCCGCGACGCTCGCCTATCAGGTAGACGAGCACGATAAATAGGTTAGGCGGCTTTCAGCCACGAAACCGAGGAGGGAATCACGTCGAGCATCACGCATCGACGGAGAGACTCTCCGCCTTACGACTTGGAATGCGCGTCGCAGAATCGGCGAACAATTGGCAGGTAATATGCTTATACGTGTTGGGTTTGATATTGAGTTTGATTCGCCCGAGCCAGCTCCGATGGTGCTGATGCTGTTTCTGCATCCATCTCGGGAGCTAACGACGAGGCGGCCAGATCGCCTCGTGATTGCACCGAATGTGCCGGCAACCGAATACTACGATCTTTATGGCAACCGCTGCGCACGCATCGTCGCCCCTGCAGGGCGGATTTCCCTGCGGAACGAGGCGGTTGTCGAGGATTGCGGTCTTACGGATCTTCAGGCACCTGGCAGTCGCCAACTCCAAATCCAGGAACTTCCCAACGAAGTCATGCTGTACTTGCTTGCGAGCCGCTATTGCGAGGTCGACAGCGAATTGAAGGATATTGCCTGGAGCTTATTCGGCAACACCGCGCCCGGCTGGCCCCGTGTGCAAGCGATTTGCGACTTCGCTCATTCCCACATCCGCTTCAACTACATGGAGGCGCGTGCCACGCGAACGGCCCTGGAGGTCTACCGCGAGCAAGTCGGCGTTTGCCGTGACTACATGCATCTGGCAATCACGCTCTGCCGCTGCTGCAATATTCCGGCGCGCTATTGCACCGGCTATCTGGGAGACATCGGTGTTCCCCCGGGGCACGATCCGATGGACTTCAGTGCGTGGTTCGAGGCCTATCTCGATGGCCAGTGGTATACCTTCGACGCGCGGAACAATGTCCCTCGAATTGGGCGGGTCCTGATGGCCCGTGGCCGCGATGCCGCCGACGTCGCGCTGACGACCACGTTCGGAAAGAACACCCTGCACAAATTCACGGTATGGGCCGATCCGATCCAGGAGTGAAGCTGGCTGCATGTTCCCAGGCCAGCCGTAGAACGGCGGCAAGGCCATGCGGGGCTCGAACCATCTTTCAATAAGCCAGGCACACCGTTACATGGGCGTCAGGCGATCGAGCGTGACTTCTCCATCCAGCTTTGAAGGATCTCTTCCAGGTCAATGCTTTGCGTTTCTCCCTGGCGGAAATACATCCGCTCGATCGAATCGATCGTCCCTTGAAGTTCCGAGCGGTCTTGCTCGCTGAAATCCGTTTCCTGCTTCAAGTGC
The DNA here is from genome assembly GCF_039541315.1 of Bremerella cremea. Lineage (GTDB taxonomy): Bacteria > Planctomycetota > Planctomycetia > Pirellulales > Pirellulaceae > Bremerella > Bremerella cremea. Next base: position 130,869 of record NZ_BAABFZ010000009.1, read on the forward strand.
CGCAGGAAGTTGATGGCCGAGAACGGGGTGATCTCTGGCGGCATTTGGATTCGCTCCGCTTCCGCTCGAACCTCTGCCTTCGGAGCGAGGTACAGGTAAGCCAGTCCGCCTGCCAGGCAGACGACGAAAATCATGCCCCCCACGATCCAGGGACGATAACGGAAGTGATAGACCGGTTCCGCGAGAGGAATCGTCGCGCCGACGGTCAGAATATCGGCGTCATCAAACCGCTGGTAAACGAGCTCTTCAATGGCCGCTTTCTCTTGCGGGTTCGCAAACTGGAACGTCGTGATCGGGGCCTGCGTGTCGACCGCCTGAAGCGAAACGTTGCATGCCCTTTCGGTCACAATGACATCGGACGAAGCCGAATCGAAGTTCGTGACCGATACCGGGGTGAACTTGAGTTCGGTGATCTCGAATCCCGGGAAGTTCATCTCGATCAGCTGGTCGACTTCGGGAAGCACCCCGTTTCCGGTAGCCTTGATTTCCAACGCCAGCTTTTGCTGGTCCAGTTCCCGCTCGTCGAGGGTCTGAACGAGCTTCACCTGGTCGTAAGGACGAGGATCTCCTTTCGTGGGTGACGCATCGAGCGGAATGATCGCCGACTCGATCGGCAGGACGACGTAGCCTGACGTGTCGACGAAATCCATGTCCAACGAAAACGACGGAATGGTATCGACCTGGGGTCCTTTCGCCTGCAACAGCAGGAAGGCGTAAGGCGTCACGCGCCAGCCATATTGGTTGAGCGATTTCGACTGGGTCCCTTGACCTTGAAAGGTAACCGAAAGGACGTCGAACTGTTCTTCCAGCGCGGCCCGGACCGCGGCCTCGAACTTGTCGCGATAGTTTTCCTTCGGACGTCCATAGTTATACGCGAACGCCATGCTGTTCTGGTTCTGCAGGTATTTGCCGAACCCGCCTGACTCGCGTTCGATCTCCGCCGTATGGCGAATATTCACGTAGACACCGAAGGGCGTCTCGTGGCCGACGACATCGCTTCCATCGATGGCGACATCCAACTGGATTTCAGTCACCAGATCTTTGTAAAACGAAAAGACCTTCTGGGCTTCATTCGTCAGGGGGTGATCACCTGCGACTTCCAGCCCGGTCTTCAGATATCGATACTTCGCGTTGGGACTGACCCCCGACAGCGTCTGAAACAATCCGTTGGCGAACTGCTCTTGATGATATTCGCGTGCCGGCGGAGGCAACTGTTCGATCGCCGCGATGATCCTAGGCGGCTGCGAAGGGGCCAGGCGGTTGCTTTCGTCGATGTTGCCAACGTCGCAGGCACCCAGTGCCGCCAGAAACCACAACTGGTAGACTTCGGGCGAATAGTCATCCTTCGAGAGCTGTGGGACCTGCTGACAGTACCACTCGGCCGCCTCGCGAAAGGCGGTGAAGGCTTTCTGTCGCTGCTCTTCAAAATTATGGTGGGCATCGATCTCGTTCAGGTAGGCGTTCTCGTCATGCAGCAGCGCGGCATAGGCAAGCTTGAGGGCCCAGCTTTGCGGATGGGCCGCCAGACCACGTTCGATCAGCTGATAGGCGACCTGGTATCCACGCAAGATCTCGGCCTGCAGGTCTTCCATTTTCCGGTTGGTCTTAAACCGCTGTTGGACGTTCGGATCTTTCCAGACCGTTGCCAGGTTGGTTCGCATGGTCTGGGCGATCTTTCCCAGGGTTGTGTCATCCAGCGTTGCCACGTCCCCCAACACGCTTTCGATCGCTTCCAACCGATAGACTTCCGCCGTGGAATGGCATTTCATGAACGCTTCCAGCAAGATGCCTTCATCGATCGGGTCGATCGGAAGTGCTTTCAGACGATCGAGCCAATCCGACAATTCGCTGAGGTTCCGTTCCTGCTGCGAACGGGTCAGAGGAATGCTCGCCGAGCGGGGCTGATATCCATAGGCCATGAATACCTGACCAGCATTGGCCCGGTTCTGCGAATTCAGATCGTGATTGGTGATCCAGGTCTTCATGAACGCTTCGGCTTGCTGGTGGGCCCGGTCAGGCATCAGCGTTGCCAGCTGCTCGATGTAGGGGAATGCCTTGATCTCTTCCCCTGCTTTCAAATAAAGCTTCGTCATCATGGTGATGAATTCTGGCTTCAAGCTCGGAACGATCATCGCCTCCCACGATGGTTTCGGAGCGAGCTGAATCATCTCGCTGAGGGCAATTGGCTGCACCGGCCCATTCTGCTGCATCATCTGGTTGGCGTTGATGAAATACGTGTTGCCATACGGGTCTCGACGAAGCTGCGAGTTGATATTGCCTCCCTGGGCCAGGTCCAAGGTGATCTCGGCTTCTCGCATCCAGTTTTCGGCCAACAGCGAAACCATCGGCATCCAGCGCGAACGCTTTGCCTCCGGCTCTGCTTCGAGCGTCGTCACCAGTGCATCGACCGCTTGCGATTGCAGACGCAAGTACTTCAACCGCTGCGGAACATCGCGGGCATAGCGAGGAAGCCCCTGCGAGACCTGCGAACCGAGGCTCGAAAGGATCATGATGCCGCGCTGCGACTTCTCTTGGAAGCTTTCCCGCAGCCAGGCTTTTCCCTGGTCTTCCGGCATCGACGGCACGAGGTCCAAACAGCGCGTCACCGCCTCCATCTCGACCCCTTCCGGCAAGTCGTCGAGGCTTAGGATCGCCTGCAGCGACTTCCACGCTTGTTCGTTTTGATCTTTGCTCGCGCCAGCTTCTTTGGCGGCAAGGAAGTGTTCGGTGAGTAGCAGCAAGACGTCGTGATCATCCTCGGCGATCGCTTCGTCCAGCGTCGGCAGAAATGGGCCTGCGTTGGCCGGATACCCTGCCAGGACCAGCAGCCGTGCGACCTCGCGCTGATTCAGCGGGAAGCTGGAATCGCTTTCCAGTTGTTTCGAGAATCGCGTGGCGAAGGTCTCGACGGCGTGTCCTTGCTCCAACGAAAGCTCCAGGATCGGTGCGAACTTGGTCGTGGTTTCCTTATCGAAGGAACCAGGACAAGCAGCGATCAGTCCCAAGACATCATCCGCGGTGAAGACATTGGTCACGGCGTACTTCTTCATCGCCGGGTCACCCATGCCAGGCTGAGGAGTCCCCTTGTTCTGGCTGCCGGCCAGCGAAGTGAGCATCACCTGATAGACCCGCGAACCGGTCTCGTCCGGCAGGCTCTTCAGGTAGTCGGCTACTTCCGCCCACTGCGAGAGGGTCACGTTTCGCAACAAGGCTTTCAGCTCGCGCTGCACGTCTGAGCCTTCTTCGGTCGCCTCGTCCGCGTCGCGTGAACCTTCCAGCTTCCAGGCTTCCAGGATGCTGGCCGGAAGGCGATCGAACTTGAATTTCTCTGCCGCTTGCAGAAGCGACTCTTCGGCTGGCTTCTCGTCAGCAGCATCTTCGCCAGCTTTCGCATCCGCCGGATTAGCTTCCGTCGCGGACGGTTCTGCCTTAGCTGGTTGCACTTGTTCGGCAACTGGCTTGCTGGCCGCCGTAACGATTTGTCCGTACGTCGTGCCAACCAACCCGGCAGTGGCCAACAGCATCGCCATCAGCGGCTTGAACAACTTGAAATTCACCTCTGCCTGTCCTCGGTATTCGCACATTGTGTCGGTCGATGAGATATTCATAAGGTTGAAGAATTCATTCTTGGAAGTTGCACGGTTGGGTCTGCCGCTAGGAACCATCTCGTTGGTTGAGGTTGCCTACGCCAGCCCCTTCGCGGTCGTCGGTTGGTGGGCCTTGGCCCTCACCTTTTCCTTTGCCTTTGCCCGGGCCTTTGCCTTCGCCCATATCGCCTGAGCCCTCGCCTTGGTCGCCTGACATGGCATTGCTTACCGCTGGAGGAAGGGGCATCCCTTGCAGCTCTTCAATGGTCATCCGTTCGAGTCGAATGACCCGTTCCAGGTTCTGCCGATACGTCAGCGCGTCGTCCGAGTTCGGCGCGGTGGCCTCGCTGAGATATCGAAAACGTTGTCGCGACGATTCGGCGAAGGGAAGCCAGACTTCCTTCGGTTTTCCTTCCAGTCGCATGATCCACGTGCCGTAGAACTCTGCTGCCCCTAAAGCCGATGTTAGCTCGTTCTTCAGCGATGCAGGCAATTGTTTATCTGGCAGCACCAGCGGCGCCATCTCGACCAGATCGGCATATGCCTTGGGAGTGGCGCCCGCTTCGATCTGCAGCTTCGCCTTCTCGATCCGAACCTCGAACACCTTGGCCCGCTGTTCACTGGGAAGCTTCGACAACGCCTGATCGTAAAGAGGCAGTGCCGAGTCATACTCTCCGTCCAGCGCGTGACGGTGAGCCGCCGCCAGCTGGCGCGAAATCTGGTCGCGCGTCATTTGCCCCTGACCTGGCCCGAAGTGATAAGCCAGACCGGCAACGGCAACCAGGATCCAGATGGTGAACACAATCAACTTCACAGCAGTTCCCTCCGCCCGAGACCAACTTTCTGAGACGCGGCGGAACGGGCCGATACGGTGGCCATCTCTTTCCGGCGAAATGGACGCGGATGTCGCTGGCCAGGACTCCACTCGGTTCCGAACCAATCCAGCAACACCGGCAACGTCGCCAACAGCAGGCTACCCAGACCGATCGCGAGCATGGCGTACTCACGCATGGTGAGATTCTCGAACGGCTTCGCCTCTGGGACCGCCATGATCGAGCGTGCGAGCGAGGTTTCCAGGTGCTGGCTGTTTCCATTGTGATAGTGCCCACCCAGGCGAATCGCCGTGTGGTTCAAGGTCGAAACATCTTGTCGCGATTGATGGCCATCGATGAACGTGCCGGAGGCGGTGTCTCCGACTCCCAGCACCAGGATCTGACTGACCGACGGAGGCATCCGCGGCATGCCGGTTGCCGGCACCGTGTCGCCATCGCTGACGATGATGATCGACGTGCTGTTGGCCTCCCAGCGGCTGGCCAGCTCGGCCGCTTTTTCCAGCCCTGAAAACAGATTGGTCTTGCCGCTCTGGAAGACCGAGTACATCGGCAGATCGTCGAGAATATTGCTGATCACCTCGGGGTCGGTCGTTTCTTCCACCACGGCAAACGCATCGGTATAAACGGCAAACACGCTGGTCTTGAAGTTATGAACGACGGTTCGCTGAAAGATCGACTCCAGCAGTTCTTTGCCCCGGGCTTTGCGCGTCTGCTTGCCATCGACACCGGCATCTGGCAGATCCATGCTCGGCGAGACATCCAGCAGCACGATCAGATGCTGATTTCGTTCGGTTTCGATCACGCTGTTGCCGCCTGACAGGGGCTCGATCAGCAGCAGCGTTACCAGCCCCCAAGTCGAGAGAGAAAGCGCCAGCACGCGCAGCGCCGGCGCGGCTTGAGCCCAACGCTGCGGCCGACCGATCGGACCGAACGCCAGGATTCGAATCTTGTTGACCCGCCGCAGGTGAAGCCCTTCGGCCAATGCTACCAACAAGCCAACGCCCAGTGCGGCAAACAAGGCTACCATGGGGTGTACCTCCAGCCGAACAGGCTCATTTGAAACAGGCCCGAGAGACACAACGCCACCAGGCAGTAAGGCTGGAAGTTATCCAGCGGCTGCCCGACCGTCCGTTCGATTTCCGCCGGTTCCATTTTGTCGATCTGTTGAAACACTTCGGCCAACGTTTCCGGATCGCCAGGGTGATACACCTCGCCGCCGGTCAACATCGCAATCGTGGCGATCTCGGCCGGTGTATCCTCTTCGGCAACGTGAATGTCGTAGACGACGATATTGCTGTCGCGGAGCAACTTGCCAATGGCCTCGGCCTGGCCGTTGGCGAGATCGGCACTTTGGCCATCCGAAATCAGCACGATCAAGCGATCCCCCTCGGAACGCGCACTGAGCACTTCCTGGCAAGCGAGCAATGCCTTACCCACTTCCGTGCCCTGGAACCAGTCCGAGCGATTCGGATTCGAGGGATGCATGAAGGGCGGCGCGCACTTCAGTGCCGACGAATCGGTCGTCAGTGGAACCCAGTGCACCACCGCGTTGCCAAAGAAGGTTAAGCCAAAGGCGTCCCCCTCTCGGTAATCGAGGAAGCCATTGATCGCTTCCATCGCCTTGTCGTAACGGGTCGCGTCGCCAAACTTGGCGGTCATGCTGCCAGAAACATCGACGCAAAACTGAATGTTGGTCAGCGAACGCTTCGCTTGCGGTACGCCCATCCGCTGCGGGCCGGCCAAGATCAAGATCACCACCGCCAACAGCAGCACCGGCAGCGATTCGACCAGACGCAGAACATTCAACCAGAAACGCGACGGAGGTAGCTCGGAGTGATCGAGCGGAAACGCAATTCTGCCCGTCTGACGTGTCCACACCCAGACCATCAACAGGGCTGGCACGCACAACAGGAACAGCCATAAGGGTGCCGAGAAATAGATCATGATGTTCCCATCGCCTCCTTGGCCGCAGTGGGCAATGGGGAAGACACCTCGTCACGTGGCTGCTGACGACGCAGTTGCCGCAAGACATCTTCCAAGTCGATCGCTTCCCCCTCCGGCACATGTAACCACTGCTCTAGCTTCCGCAGCATGGGGCCGGCGTCGGGGTCTTGCTTCAGTGCCACGAACGCTTCCGAGGCACTCTGGTCCGACGCTTTTAGCCGATACCAGATCGTATAGATCAGCCGTTCGATTTCCGCCTTCTCCGAGCCGGTGAGTTCTCCGATCGGCTTGTGGCCGATCTTCTCTTGCAGCCGGGCCCATGGCGTTTGTACCTGGCGTGGAGCGACCGCTGGGGCTTCCTTCTTTTTGCCAAGCCTCAAAATCCAAACCAGCCCCGCAATCCAGCCGATCACAGCCATCCAGAAGAGGACCGTATACGTCCGAAACCACGACGTGGCACGAAACAGAATCCCCTGGAGCGAGAGTGATTGGTTCTCGGTCAGTTCCGAAGTCACCTGCACCCACAGTTCCGGAGCTTCGGCGAGCGGTTCCCCTTCGACCGGGGTCAGGTAATCGATCAGATTGTGCTGGCCAGGCTCGAGCGCGTAGTACTCGAAGTCGTAACGATAGGCCTGGTCGGCTCGCTTGGCGGCGAGAACACGGACGACTACCGGGGTCATGCTGTTCTCGATCGGCCGAGCTTCGAGCAACGGGCCAGGGATCTCGACGTCTCGCAGGACGGACGGAATTCCGACCGTCGACGAAGTTGATGTTTCCGGCAACCTCTGGCCATTCGCCGATCGTTCACTCGAGCAAAGGAAGCCGAAGACCAACAGCAGAAAGGCAAGCTGGGGCAAAGTTCGTTTCATCGCTGCGCCTTTCCCAGTATGCTGCGGGAAGCGAAGAAATGCCTCAGGTTGCGCTCGTACGGTTTGCCCGTATCGATCAGCATGTGGTCGATGCCGCCTCGCTTCATGCTTTGTTCTATCGCACTTTGCTTGACGAGCTCTTGCGTCCCTTTCGCCATATAGAGGTGGCCAGTTTCGACCTCGCGAGCGCGAATGAAGCCGGTTCCTTGCTGACCAACCTCGGCTGGATCGCGGAACTGCAAGACGCAGACATCGTGGTTTTGCGCCAGCAGGCGAATCGCGCCGACGCAACCAGGATCGTGCAGATCGCTTAGCACGATCACCATTGCCCGGCTGACCAGCATCGGAGCCAACTCGGTTATCCGCCGAGTCAGCGAAGTGCTTTCGTCGAAGCGATACTTTTTCAGTTCGTGCGACCACGTCAAGATTTGATCGCGCGACAACGACGGACGGATCCGAAGATCGCGGCTGCCGACGGCGATCATGCCGACCGGGCTCACGCGATCCAAACAGGCCAAGGCGAGCCCTGTGGCGATGATGACCGCATGCCCATACTTGCTGCGCGGCAGCGAACTGACCGTCATCGAGGCCGACGTGTCGATCAGCAAATAGCAAGGCAACGCCTTGGTCGCTTCAAACTGCTTGACGAACGGCTTGCCGGTTCGAGCCATGACACGCCAGTCAAGCGAGCGAATCGGGTCGCCACTTTGATAAAGCCGCGACTGCACGTATTCGGTGCCCGATCCTAGGAACTGGGAAGGATCGGTACCATACGCCAGGTCGTTGGCAAGTCGTTTCGCCGCGACCAGGAAACGTCTCGAGTCGAGGAACTCGTCGTCCGACAGTACTGCATGATGCGTCATAAGAATTTCAGCAAGGTCATTCTGGCCGGGTCTCCGGCAGGATTGGCAAACAAGGGAGAAGGCAAATCACGCGCGAAACCGTTTAGTCGGTCACCGCCGAGTTCGATTCCGCAGGCAGGTAACCCACTTCACTGAGAATCTGTTCCAGGACCATTTTGCCGGTCAAACCATCTGCCAACGCTTCGTACGTGAGCCGAATACGATGCAGCAGCACGTCGTCGGCCAACGCGTACAAATCTTCCGGGGTTACGTAGTCGCGACCATGGATCAAGGCACGTGCCCGGGAAGCTTTGATCAGCGAAATGCCGGCACGAGGGCTCGCTCCCAGTTCCAGGGCTGGGTGGCGTCGCGATTTCTCGACGATCGCCGCAATGTGTTCGATGAACGTGTCGCTGACATACACATCGTGAACGGCCTGCATCGCGGCGATGAGATCCTCGAGATCGCCGACCGGTTCGTTTTCGAGAACGTCGAACTCGGTCTTGGCGATCGCTCCGGCACCTTCGCGGCGGATCCCCAGGTTCGCATTCCGACGAAGAACAATGATTTCTTCTTCCGGGGTCGGGTAACGCAAACGATGGCAAAGCATGAAACGATCGAGCTGCGCTTCGGGAAGCTCGAAGGTTCCGGCTTGTTCCACCGGGTTCTGCGTCGCGATCACCAGAAACGGAGCGGGCAGCGAGAAGTTCTCGCCCCCCAGGGTCACCTTACGTTCCTGCATCGCTTCGAGCAGAGCCGATTGAACTTTCGGCGCGGCGCGATTGATTTCGTCCGCCAACATCAGGTTCGTAAAGATCGGACCCTTCTGAACTTTGAACTCTTGCGAACGTTGATCGAGGATCTCGGAACCAAGAATGTCGGAGGGGAGCAAGTCGATCGTGAACTGCACGCGCGAGAAGTCGAGCGAGATCGACTTCGAAAGCACCGACACCAACAGCGTCTTCGCCAGCCCAGGAACCCCTTGCAGCAGAAGATGCCCCGAAGAGAGCAGGGCGATCAGCAGACGTTCGACAACAATATCTTGACCAACAACAACCGTGCCGATGCGAGCGCGGACCTGGGCGATGTATTCCGCGGTGCGAGTCACCGAGGAAGGGGGCGAATCATGAGACATGAGAAACCTTGTCAGTGGACGGAGGCCGTTCCGATGCGTGGGAAAAATAAGCGTATTTATCAGCGTTTTATTGAATACACGCTTCCGGCGTTCGATCTCGATGGAGCGTGCCGTTGCCTGATTAAAACGGCAATCGTCATGCCTTACGACCACCACCTCTTGCCCTGGTAGAGTTTGGTTCTCCTTCGATGAACGCGGTACGTCGTTTCCAGGTAAGCACTTGAGGTGGGTACGAACCGCTCGAGGGTAAGCCGTTTCCTGCCGTAAGAATCTTCGCGGTACCGTCTTGGTTTCAGAAATGGACGCGCGGGGCCAGGTGGACTCGCCTACCAAACAGACGGCCATGCCGGAAAAAGTGGCAGCGTCCGCTGCGCTTCCCCAGCAAGATGCGCGGCTAGTCGATGAGCCGATCGTTCGCCAACGGTCCGACCAGGAGAGCAGGGGAGGGAAGTGGCTACGTCTTTCAGGGGGCGAACCGAGAGAAGACGAAACCGACAGATCGCGACCACCAAGACGCGTCGACGGAAAGAAAACAAGTCCTGGAAGGGAGACTAAATCGGATCAAAGCATCCAGCCCCATGGCACCAGCTCGCCTAGGACCGAAGCCGCTGCCCCCAAAGGTGTCACGACTCCGGACCCTGGCAATGAATCATGGCCACTTCCACAACGGACCAATGCCGCTGGCATTTGGCCAGTAAGAAATACCTAGCAGGGAATTGCCGGATCGTTACTTTTTGCGAACTGGTAGTTCCACTTCGTAGTAGCGCGATTGCGATGCGACCTGTGGGCTGTTGTAACCGAGCAGGCGTAGTTTGCCGGCTCGCTCGTATTCGGAACCCTCGCGGGCCAACCACTTTTCCAGTCGCTGCTCAACTTCCGCGAGGTTCGCGCGGTCGCTTTCTCCTTTGAGCCCCATGCAGACCGTCGTCATCGCGGGAACATCTTCGACTTTCACGCCACCCATCTTCTTACCAACTTCGCCAAGCTTTGGGTCGCCATACAGAAACGCCATGTCGACCTGCTCGAGCGATTTGTCGTCGCTCGATTGATAGGTCATCTCGACCGGGGCGGTCATTTCAATCCGATTGACCGTGATGTGGGCCAGCAGTTTGAAGAAGCCGGAATCTTTCTGCGATTCCGTTCTGGCGAGGCGATACGCCGGGTAGTGCTTCACCCGGATCTCGCCAACCGGTGTCGGTTCGGGAAACCCGGCAGGCAAATCGGCCTCTTGCTTCATTTGAAACGAAAGCATCTCGTACGATTCGCGAAGTGCTTTCTCGAGCGTCTCGGCATTGTCGGCTGCCTGAAGTTTTTCGGCAATCAGAACATTGTTGGGGCACTTCTCTTGGACAGCCTTGGCGACGCGTTGGTAGCTCGCCATTCGAGCTTCCGCCGGTTGGTCTTTCGCCTGCGTGAGCGTTTCGGAGATCAACTTCGCGGCCTCGACTTGCGATGGAGGATCTCCCTCGTCCAATTCCCGGGCGCTGACTGAGCCCACCAAACAGAACAAGGAAGTCAGCGCGAGTACGATCTGCAAACGCATCATGATTCGATCTCTCCATTAATAAGTTGCATCCCTTCGGCACGTGCTTGGTGGATTGTTTCCGATGGACCGCCTTGGGGAAACCGAAAGACGGAGGCTTCCTCAACAGGTGTGCCGGTAGATTGAGCCTCTTTTTCACTGATTCATTCGACAGAGGCGGACCGACAGATTCATTTTCTCGGAAACCGGGTGTTTTATCCACGATTTTTGGGAAACAACGCGACTCGGACAACTTATTCGAATCCGTCACCCAAGTCGTTACGAATATCACCGTGAACAGACTGAAATGGTCGACCTGAATTGCTTTCCGGCCGGAAGCATCCGAACGAAACTTTTACTGAACACAGGAAATTGACTATGAAGATGTTAACTGCTGGTTTGATCGCACTTGCCGCCGTATTGGGTACCTCGACCTGGGCTGTCGCCGAAGACGCCAAGCCGAAGGATATTGTCGACACGGCTGTCGCCGCAGGACAGTTCAAGACCCTGGTTGCCGCGGTCAAGGCGGCCGACCTTGTCGACACCCTTAAGAGCGAAGGGCCTTTCACCGTCTTTGCTCCGACCGACGAAGCCTTCGCGAAGTTGCCCAAGGGGACCGTCGAGTCGCTGCTGAAGCCTGAGAACAAAGACAAGTTGATTGCAATTCTGACCTACCATGTTGTGCCAGGCAAAGTGATGGCGGAAGATGTGGTGAAGCTTTCCAAGGCCAAGACGGTCCAAGGCTCGACCGCCAAAGTTACGGTCAAGGAAGGGAAGGTCATGATCGACGAAGCCAACGTCGTGAAGACCGACATCGTGACCTCGAACGGGGTGATTCACGTGATCGACTCGGTCATCATGCCAGAGTAGTTCCCACCCGCTGAAATCACAGTTCATTCGCGAGGTCGGCCCGTTTGCCGGCCTCGCGTTTTTGTGATGGCTCTCAGGAGATTGACGTTGGAGAACTCGCTTTTGCAGCGCATCGCGGCCGGAGACTCGACCGCAACGACCGCATGCATCGAGAAATATGGCGGCCTGGTATGGTCGCTGGCACGCCGCCTTTCGCCCACCACCACCGACGCGGAAGACGCCGTCCAAGAGATCTTCGTCGACATTTGGCGGAACGCCGAACGGTATCGGGCAGAGCTTTCGGAAGAAGCGACTTTCGTGGCGATGTTGGCGCGACGGCGATTGATCGATCGGCTCCGCAAGCACCGCCGCGAATTGGACTCGCAACCGATTGACGAACAAGCCCTGCAATACCCTTCGCCCCCCCAGACACCTCAGACTGAAATCGCCGAAGAAGCGTCGCGGGCCACCGCCTGCATGGAAGGTCTCCGTAGCGACGAACGCAATGTGCTCGAGTTGTCGATCTATCATGGCTTACCGCAGACGCGCATTTCCGAGCGAACCGGCATTCCCCTGGGCACGGTCAAAACGCATGCCCGGCGCGGCCTGGTGAAACTGAGGGACTGCATGCAGCTAAGAGCATTGCGGCCGCGGAAAGGAGCGGAGGCGCGATGAGCAACAACTCGAACGAAGAATCCGATCGCTGGGAAGAACTTCAGGTCACGCGGCTGCTCTTCGGCTTGTCGCCGGAGGAACAATCGGAGTTTGATGAATTGGCCCGACAACCTGCGCGAATGACCGATGCTTCCCTGGAAAAGGCAGTGGCTTCACTCGACATGGCCTGGACCGATCACCCATCGGAACATCTGCCCGAGCACTTGAAGCAAGCCATCCTGGCGCGGGCCGAGCAAGAGCTTGCCTCGAAGCGCGCCGGTTCTGTCGAACGTCCATCCCGTAGCGAAGATCCCCAATCCAATGCCTCACGACGCGAGGCCTCCCAATATTGGCCTTGGCTCGTCTCGGCTGCCTGCCTGGCGTTTGCCTTGTTTTCATGGTGGTCTTCCACCGTGCGCGACGTTCCCCAGCCCGACCTCGCCCAGCGCCGAGCGCAGCTTCTGGCCGCCGACAACGATCATTTGCACGTTGATTGGTCGAGCGGTCCCACGCCGGTCGAAGGTGCCAGCGGCGATGTCGTGTGGAGTAACCGCCAACAACAGGGATACATGCGTTTCCGTGGTCTGCCGATCAACAAGCCCACCGAAGAGCAGTACCAACTCTGGATCTTCGACAAAAACCAGAGCGAGGCTACACCGATCGACGGGGGCGTCTTCAACATCAGCTCGACCGGAGAAACAATCGTTCCGATCGACGCGAAGCTGAAAGTGGAACAGCCCTACCTGTTCGCCGTTACCATCGAGAAGCCCGGCGGCGTGGTCGTCTCTTCCCGGGAACGATTGCCGCTGCTGGCAGAAGTGAAATAGCAACGATCGCCAACCGACGCGGGTATCGCTGTTGACTGGACAAGACCATCACGCACCCGAAGCAGCCTGCGACGGGTGCGTGACTGTTTCTTGGTTCGACCTATGGTTTCTCTCAGCGACCGAACGGACACCTTTCACTCCGGCTTCTTGCAAGTGGCCTGGATGGAATATAACCTCAGTCGAAGTCGAAACTGCCGAATCCAACCCAAGCGTTTTTCCAATGTTGAGCGAATTCCTAAAACGCTACCAGACGCGCTGTCGTGAGGCCTCTGAGGCGAAGGAATATTCGAAAGTCACGCGTATCTCGGAAGAAATGACGCGGGAGCTTCGCGCGACACCTCCTTCCAGCGATGAAGTGCTTGCGCTGTTGCGAGTGATTCCTGAGCAACCGCGGTATGAATTGGCTTCCTCGGTCATGGTCTCGGCGTGGTTCCAGCTCAGTCAGGACTATGTACCGGTGCTGTGCGAGATCGTCTTGGATACGCGGTGCAACAGCTGGCACGAGCAAGCGATCGAACTGCTGGACGAGTTGCGAGACCCAGCCTCCGTTCCGGCCCTCGTCGCGGCGATCGAATACCGCTGGGGCTATGATCCGTGGTACAGCGTCCCGCGAAAAGCGTTACAGGCGCTTGCTGTGATCGAAACGCCTGAGGCGATCGCAGCCATCCAGTCGGCCACAACCTCGGACGTCGATCTCATCCGGCAAGAAGCGATCGATATGCTCACGAATTGAAACCGATCTGCCTGCGAATGCCGTAGAAACAACCAACTCCTAAAGACACGCCCATGAATGCCCCATCTCCATACCTGGCTGCGATTGACGAGCATGGCGAACTGCCGTTCCCGGTTCGATTGTCGATCTTAAGGTCGCTCGATCGCAAGGCGCGAGAAGTATTGGCCTACCGGTGCGCGAAGCATGTCGAACCGATATGGGTAACGTCCTTTCCCACGGAAACCGACCCGTTCGATTTGCTGGACAACTACTTCGAGAAATCGAGGACAACCGGTCTCGACTTTGGAGCAGAGATCACGCCGCTCGATGATTTGGAGAACTTCTTAGGTGAGAAAGGGGACTCGCCTGACGAGTGCTTTCCGGCCCTATGTGCCGGACACGCAGCGTGGGCGGCTTGTCATGTACTTTGCCATGATGAGTCCCTTGAAAACGAAACCCCAGAAGAAGAAGGCGACCTCGACGACTGCGGTCCCGCATTCTACGCCGCATGTGCATTCTCAGGCGGCATGTATTGGAGATCCGACTTCCCCGGCGACCGCTCCAAACGAAAAGAGTTCTGGACCTGGTACCTCGCACAGCTTGGCGAATCGTCGTAGAGAAAGGTGAGCGTTTTCTCAGGCTGGATTCCATCGCGCCTTACTTCTATCCTGCCGCGATCCAAACCAACCCGCCTCACCGCTGGAAGTCGTCACGCGTTTGTTGCTTCCGAAGATACCGCTCCAGGCGCTCTTGCGCGGTGCGGTTTTCGGGGGCGATTGAGACGGCCTGGCGATAGAGGGCTTCGGCTTGTTGCCAATCGCCTTGGGCCTGGCGGACATCCCCCAGGCACCAATAGGGACACGCTTCGTCCGGCATCAGATCGATCGCGGTTTGAAACGACTCGGCGGCCTGATCGTAGCGGCCAATGCGATACCATAAGTGGCCAATGTAGATATGTGTCCACGCGTCGCTCGGGTCGAGCCGCAGGGCCCGGTGCAAATAGGTGCTGGCCTGACGAAGGTCTTGCCGCTTGATGTATCGCAGGCCAATCTGCACCAGCAAATCGACATCGCCCCGCTGCTGCTGCTCGATGGCCAACAGGCTTTCAAGATCCAGCGACCGGTAGTATTCATACGAATCGAACGCGTCACATCCCATGCCGCAAAAGACACGAAGCTCGTACCGAGGTTCACCAATCGACGCTGTACGTGACTAGCCGGATTCCTTTAAAGTCATGCATTTTCCACCAGACCAGGGCTTCCGTGAAGATTTCTAGATCCCGTTCCTACTCCGGTCCGTCGCTCTTGCCACAAATGAACCCGGTCGTTTTCGGAAATAGATCTGAACGACGTTTTAAGTGGGCGAATTTCCTCCCAAGTTCAAACGATCGTTGCTGTTAACAATGTTTCGCCATCGACGTTCTTCAAATCAACGGCAGCGGGCAACTCCCAATCAAGATCTGGTATGAACATCTCTGCCCTGACTTTCCCTGATCCAATGGCTTCTTGCAGGTGCACAACACATGCCACCACCGTATTGCCCATGTCACATTGCAGCGGCAGAAACAGGTTTGGGCCGATTCTTATCGACGAGGCAACTTGCTTCAGTTTATTGGAGTAAAGGCTCTCTTCAAACTCACTTTGATCCTCGCACAACCAAGCAACAAGCGACTCGGTGCGCAATCTCAATTCGAATTCGCGGAGGGAAGCAATGTTCGCTTTGAAGGTCCAAGTATTATTCAGTGTGTCTTCGCAACCTCCTTCAATCAGGATGCTAATTGTTTGGACTGAGACACAACTTTGTTCGTCCAGAAAACTGAAGGCAGGAACTTCAGTCCCATCACTTAGATTGAGCACCTCAAACGTCAACCAATTCTCTGGGATGCCGATGACGACACTTTCTTCGTAGTGCTTCGATTTCGTGTCGAATTGTCCTTCATAGGTAGCAAATTCCGACTCACCTGCTACCCGAAAAACAAGCGATCGACCATCCGCGGTATTCAGCCTGATCGCGTGAGCAGAATCGATCAAGTTTGATGGATCAGGTACGCAAACAATTACTCGAACCGATTCTCCTTTTTTTCGCATCATCCAGGAGAAACAACTGCACGCGAGGAACCTTTTCAGTGGTTTGCTTGTTTGTCTAGCCGAACAAACTTACCGACTAACAACTTATCTGCGGATTCTACATCCCACGACTTACTTTGACCTGAAACGTGCCTAGATGATTGTCTAACTGATCGGAATCGTAGAGATACACGTCCAATATCGTGATTGGCTGTCCGAAATCGCGTTTCACGTAACTCTTCTCACCTCCCAGTCTCGATAAATCGTTGACTCCCCAGTATCCATTCGGTGGAACCTCGAAGGGAAGCTCACAAACGACCTTCTTTTCGTCGTCCAAGGTGACTTGCACTTTTGCTAACTTATCCTTCGGCATCACGAATTTAATCTTGTGCGTTCCTGGATTCAAAGCAAACACATTTCCTTTTCCAACAATGGCAAGCTCCAGGTCGGGACCGGTACTCAACCAGTCGATGGAACAGGAATCGCCTTCAGGAATGTGAAGTTCAACAACAATCACTTCGTCATCTTGCCTTAGCTCTCTGCTAAGCACAAAGCAACGCGGGTATATCTCAACGACATCGGCGAATTTCCCATCAACCAACCTTTCGTGCGCGTCCTTGCGTAGCCAGGCAGTTACTCCAAGGCCTGCGCAAAACACCAGGATGGCGACCATCATTCCCGATAGTGAGATTCGCATTGATTTGATGCGGTCCCGGGCCATGCCGTTTAAATCCTCAAGATTGCCAGCCTGTTACCCCGCTGTAAGCGTGCTTGCATGACCACAGCACGGTCCAGCCCCTAACCCACCAGCGTCGCTCCTTTGATCTTGCCTTCATAAATCGTGACGTCGATGCTGTGGCCGCCGAACATGTCGGAGTCTTCGAAGAAGACCGAGGCGGCGTTCAGGTCGTCGAAGATGACGATCTTGGGCGAGACCAGGTTCGCCTCGAACTGGCTGGCGTCGAGTTCAGGGAAGCCTTCTTCTTCGTCGGCCCATGAATCGTTGTAGGTTTCCAGCAGCGAGTCCGTCGCCGCCTTCTTCATCGCAGGCAACATGCCGATCAATTTGCGTCCAAACTCGGTGGCGGCCGGAGTCGCTTTGCCCGCTTCGACGTAAGGACCTTCCATCACGCGAATCTCGTGACCCTCGACCGTCATCATCGTATCCATGCCTGCTTCCTTGTTCGTTGCTTGCCGCCGCTGAGCTGCTCCGTCAAAACAGAAGAAGCGAATGCGCCTCCGCACGGCGAATGTTGATGCGTATCTTACGTCGCCCGAACGCGTCAGGAAAGTCGCCATTCAGGGGCTGCGCAGGTTTGACGACGAACGTGGCGAAAGGTAACTTCAAAGCAACTTTTGCCAACCTGACCGCATTGATAAGTGGAACCGATGCCCAACCTTCCTGACTGCGACGATCTCTTCCAACGCTTCTTCGCGCCGTGGTACTCGGAGGCGGACCTGGCATCGCGCGGCTTCGAGGCAACGCGTCCTGATTTGTTGTGTTACGGCGATCATATCGGAAAGCCTGCGGCGGAGCTCAGCCGACTTCACCCCGACGCCCAGGCAGGCGTCATCCAGCATCTTTCCGTCGCCATGACCGACGCGGCGATTGCTGACTTCGGCCAACTTGTCGGACTCGAGCCGCCGCTGAGTGGCCGCTGGATTCAGGCGATCGATCAGTATTACGATGAACAGAACATCGCGGAACTGATCGCCGAGTCCGACCCGACCGACGATGCCAACACTTACTTCATTACCTGTATCGAACTGGGGACGCTGATCGCCAAGATGCTTCAGGCGATGGTGCCCGAGTTAGAGTGGTGGGCCGAGTCGCCTTACTGGGAATCGTCGCTCTGGCATCCCGCGACCGGGCACATGATTCCGCCGACCCACTGGGCGATCAAGAAATTCAGTGGCTATGGCTGGGACGATGGCCTGGCCCCGAAGATCTTCGCCGCCGTCCAGGCCCTGCGTGAAGACAGCAACGACAACGAAGCCGAGGCAGACTAAGCGATCCGATGAAAACTTTCTTGTGGCTTAGCTTGGCGTTTGGTCTGTTGCCGGTGACGGCATTCTCGCTGGTGCACCTGATCGCGACGGTGATGATGCGGCGAGCGATTCCGGCGGAGCTGACCGAGGAAGAGGGCTCGTTCACGCTGGTGACCCGTTCGTTCACGGCGTTTGGTGAATCGTCTCCGCCAACCATTGTCAGCAACCAGGCCTGGCCGGCGATCCTCGTGCTGACCGGCACCCTTTGCTGTGTGATTGGGCTGCTCTATCTGATTCCGAGACAACCGCTTCGCGTTTCGCACGATGGCTACGCCCAGTTCGAGCCGTTGATCGCGAAGCTGCTTCGCTCTTCGCGCGAGTACCCATCGCTGATCATCTCGGCCCGGGAAGGGCACGAAGCGTTACTCATCATGCGGGGTGAAAGCGGCTTCGAGCTAAGCTTTTCCGTGGATGGCCAGCACCAGAACCTGGCCGCTGTGAAAGCCCTGTTCGCCAGCCGCGGCGTGCAGCCGCTGGAGGAGACGACCACCCACGACGATCAATTCGACATCGACACCACGTACGTGTCGTTCCCACTTCCAGCAACCGCCCCCGAGATCGCCACCCTCTGCACCGAAGTCTTCCGCGACGCATGCGGCGTGAAGGAGGACGAACCCATGGAATTTGCGCTGCAGGATTAAGTTCCGCTAGAGTACATCCCTCGCACCCAATCGCTACATTTATCTTCAGGAACCATCGAATGGATGGCGTGTTTTGGTTTGGGGAGGTTGGGTTTGTGGTTGATCCTCAGGCGATGGCTTCGCGGTTTCCGGATGGGGTTCGGGTGGAACAAACGTCGCTCGATGCGTTGCTGGTCGAAGGGGATCGGTTGCCTCCGCTCGGTGCGGCTCCGGTCGCTTCGTGGTTACTCGCTCGATTGATGTTTCTGACGAACGAGCGGCTTGGCTTCGAAGCGAATGACACGCTGCATCACGACGGCGGCGGTTACTACCTCAACTTTATTGCCTTCTCGAAGCAGATGCAGCCGCTCGCGTTTTTCAATGTGCATGGCACCTCGGCCGGGTGCCAACTGTGGGGCCAATGCGATCGCGGCTGGTCGGCGGAGCAATTGCTGTCGACTTTTCGCGACGCGCTGCTGGAAGATCCCACGGCGCTGATGTCTTGTCGGCTGCAATCTTACGACACCGACCCGCCGGACCTCGATCGCCGACGGGTTCGCAAGCTACAACCGCTCGGCTGGGATGGCGAGCACTTTCTGGGAACGAAGCCTCGCTCGCGTTAATCAATGGATATCGCGACGCGCTGGAACTGTTCATCTGCTTCTAAGGATGAGCAGCCTACGCAGGCGAACGGTCCCCATCGCCGACCAGGTACTTCGACCGCTCGCTGCAGCCGCAGCTCAATAGAATCGGCAGCGTATCGCCGGGGAGCCAATCGTCGCTGTAGGCAACCTGGCACTCGGGACAACGCCAAGCGACATGGCCAGTGCCTTCCTTTAGAAGAAGCTGCACCGGAATCAGCAATGCCGCGACCTTGACTTCCCGGATGCGCCAACCATCGTCTCCCTCGGCCTTCGCCCACTGGTCGCTTAGGGCATCCTCGCTTTCGGCCGGATCGCCGAACCGCCAGCTCGACTCGACCAACTTCTTCGCCGCAGCAGGGTCGAGCGCGAAGACAAAATCGCGTCCTGCAAATTCGCCAAGGTAAATCGTGATCGTCGTTGCCTGGGCGTCCATCGTTATCCTGAAGAAGTTCGTCTGTGCGGAAGATTCATCGAGAGATCGTTCGCGATTGCTTTGTTGTCCCTGACACGGCGCGGCGTGACAATAGCGGAAGATGAGACCCATCGCATTTCTTTTCACGCGTGATGCGATAGCACGTCCCCCGCACTGGCAGGTTTTGCGAACTCCCCTTGATGGATCGGCAGGGGCCAGGGACACTAGCCTGACGTGGGTCTGGTGGCTGGGGCATCGCTTTGGCGGGGAATCAGGCCAAAGGCTTGTTTCCTTTTGAGTGGCGGATTTTCGATGACCATGCGCGAGCTTCACTACCCAGGCTTCTCTTTGCAATGTCCTGCGAACTGGGAGGACATCACCGATCAAGTCGACGCCGACGATCCGCCGATCACGCTGGCCGACCGCGACGCCGATACCGGAGCGCTCCAGTTTTCGGCGGCGATGTTCGAGTCAGGCGAGCTGCCGCAGATCGACGAAGCATCGCTCCGCGAACTGCTGAAAAACTACGCCGAAGCGTACGAACTGGGCGAGCCGCTGGAAACGACTTACCACTCCGAACCGGTCCAGCGCATCACGGCCACCTTCGAGATGTACGACGACCTGATCTGCCTCTGGTATCTGACCGACGGCAAGAGCCTGGTCTTCGCCAGCTTCATCACCGAGCGTCCCGCCGACCCAACCGCCGTGGCGACTGTTCAGCAAATGCTCGACAGTTTGAAGATCGACCCGCGATAGCGTGTCTGGCCCGCGCGAGAGCTGGGCATCATTCGTCCCACAGAAACGAAATGTTGTCGTGCTGTTCTCGAAACTGGGTGCCTGCGTGGTCACTGATGCCTGAGAGAATATCGACCGATTCCAGCGAAACCGAAGGGATCACACCTTCCAGGTGGGCGTCGGTCGTTCCGTTGTCGGCGAGGCGAATGTACTTGATCTTCGACAAGCCCATCAGCCGTTGAAAATTCGACTTGTCGATCGGGACACCATGCACGTGAAAGTCGAACAGCGTGGGATGATCTTCCGGGATGACCATGCTGTGTGCATTGACCGACTTGCAGTCCCCGCCAAAATATTCCAGCTTCGGCAGGTCTTTCAAAACCGTCAGACTGCGTCCATCGAGAGGACAATCTTCGACAAGCGACACGTGCGTCAGGGCAGGGCACGCCGCCAGAAAGTCGATGCGATCGTCGGCGAAGGTACAGTCCATGAACGTCACTCGCGTTAGCTGGCGACATCCTTGCAGCACCTCGTCCCAGCCGACGACCTTGTTCTTCATCTCGCGAATGATGAGTGTTCCGGTGACCTGGGCACGCTGCAGCAGCCGAAAGTCGTCGTTGTCAGGCGTGTTCAGTTCCAGGTCTTGGATCGTGTTAGGCTCGGTCGAGGAAACGACCACGTGATGGCGACGCGCTCGAAGCTGCACCACCAGTTCGACAAACGAGGCATCCTCGTCGGTGCGCGGCGCCGCGAAACCAACGGTTCCACCACTTAACAACAGCAGCCCAAGCAAACTCACGATTGGTCGCCGAGAAAGAAGATTGTCGGACATGGTGAAACAACGCTCGTAAACTGGCGATCCCAAAACCGGTGGGCACAGTCTGCCTATCGTACCACACCCGATATGTCGGAGCGACGAATTTGCCACGCGGTGCCCTCAAGGAACGATCGCTGGATTGCGTCGGCGACGCACCGTGGCTAGAACAACAAGATAACTTTCAGGCCGATATGCATCGCGATCCTCTATGACAACGACGTACCGCCAACAGCTTCAACAGCACTATGCCCAACAGTGGTCCGTATCGGGCGAGGCGTGTGTGTGGTCTCTGGGGCCGACCGAGGCGTTGAACGCCCGGTTTCAGGTGTTGAAGTTTGCTAGTCGTCCAGGGCGGGCGATGGTCACGTATGCGACGTGTGGCATGTCATCGGAAGATGACGAAGCCCCGCTCGAGCTTCATCTGTTCGCACCGTACGAAGACGAGTTGTTGGTCGAACTGCTTTATGCAGTCGCCTATTACCATCAAACGACGCGGCCGCTAGGACTGGGGCACACCGTGAATTTCGGCCGTCCCTGGCTGGCAACCTCGCACTGTACGCATGGCCTGTTGTCGCTCCCTTACCTCGATGGTCCTCAACTCGAATGGCTGTCGGTCGCGGACGCCCAAGCGCCGGTCCGCTGCTTGTGGCTTGTACCGATCACGCTGGCCGAGAAAGATTTCGCCCGCGAATTCGGTGTCGACGCCCTGGAACAGAAGTGGGAAGAAGCCGAGTTCAACTACCTCGACCCGCTACGGGCGAGTGTTGTCTGAAAATCCTTCGACCGAGATCGGCTGCGCTAGTTGATACCGGCACCCACGTGGAGAGTTCGGATATCTTGCGGGTAAATGCCGGTCTGAAGCCGCAGTTTTTCAAGTTTCCCTTCCGCATGGGCACCTGCCCGAAAACCTAAGACCGTGACACGGGCACCTTGGTCCGCTTCAAAATGAAGATCGCAAGACTGGGCGCGACCGATCGAGTTATTCTCCCGCATATCGGGCGTGATGATGAAACCTCGGTTTGCCAGATCTTCCAGATCCATATGAAACTCGCATTACCCTGGCGGCCCCACTGCCTGCATCGCAACCAAGCGTCCCCGGAAACCTCTTCGGTATAGAAAGTCCTCCGCTGCGATTGTCTGACTCTTCCAGAGAAATCGCTCGACTTCCGTTAATTCATCCACGTCCCGCAGCGGAAATTCCAACGAAGCTATCGCATTGACAACTCTCACAAAATCCTCACGCAGCGAACATAGAAAGATCGCGCCGACGACAACAAGCGTGAATCCGATGCCACCGAGGTGATTTAGCGATTTCATGAGCACAACCCAACCGTGAGACACGTGCGTAGACGAAGCTTCGAGACGATGGCAACAAGATCGCTCCCTTTTGGGCAATGCAAATCGAAGCCACAGCCAGCAACACCTCACGCCAGCTTCGTGGCCCGTTTTCTAACTTCCTGGCTGCGGTCGGTTTGGGCTTGCTGGATCAGTGCGATCACTTTCGGGTCGGTCGGGGCGATCTTCGCGGCGACGCGCAGGACGTGGGCTCGTTGTTTGGCGAGAGGGCTGTCGAAGTACGGCAGGACGTGGTCGAGTGCCTCGGCGGCGGCTGGTCCGAGGAACTCGAGGATCCGCAGCGCATGGACGCGGCACTCTGAGTCAGGCAGCGCGGCGATGCTCGGCCCGATGCACATCTTGGGATCGGTATGAGCGATTTGCCCAAGCGCTTGCACCGCCACGATTCTGGTCATCAGCTCGCTCGACCGGGTAAGCTCTACGACGCGTGGCCCGGCCGCCAAGGCTGGCGTTCCGATGTCGAACAAAGCCCGCAGCGTTTCCTGCTGAACGAATGGATCCGGGTCGTCGAGAAAGGTAATCAACCGAGGCACGATTTCCTGAGCATCTTCAGGCGACCAGCGGCAGCGATGCAGCTTCTGCGAATAGTTCGCATTCAACGACTTGAGATACGCAAGCGGCTTTTGTTTCATGGGGCGTCACACGGGGTGAGAAAAGAGTTGGGGCAGGGGATCGCGATCGATCATGTTGGCATAAAATCAGGCGGAATGCCACACTTCGGGAAGTGCAATCGCCAGGCTTGGCCGCAGCGCTGCGTTCTGTTCGTCGCGACGACTTCGCGATAAAGTAAGACTGCCAGACCTGACCCTTTAAACCGTGCGATCGAATGCCTTCTGACCCATCCAATCCGTTTGCCTCGCCACACGAAACGCAAGCAGCGACACGCGTACGTGTTGCTCCCATGCTTCGTCTGTTGTCGATTGGTTCGTTTGTGTGCGGCCTCGGGCTGTTCATGGCGTACTATGGATACGCCGGACTTGTGAACGGACCGCTATGGATCTTTTGGATCAGCCCGCTGCTGGCTATAGTGACCTGCGTGCTGGGCGTGGCGGCGATCATCCCTCCATGGCAGCCGTCGGAACATTCACGCTGGTCGTGGTCGATGTACCTGCTGGTGATCGTGATGACGATCGCCTGCTTTCTCGTACCGGCGATGCTCGAACCGATCGAGAACCTTGTCGGCTTCTTGCCTCCCCCCAGAGTCATCTTATTCTTCGTCGCCGCGACAGGTGCCTGGTTGAGCGCGAATAGCACTCACGGCACAACCCGAGGACGCCGCCTCGCCGCGATCGGATACGGCCTGGGCACCCAGCACTGCATGACGGCCGTGATCGATGCCTGGTACATCACGTGGGCTTTCTAAATCAGATGAAAGCCCCGCTTTAGCGCAGAACCTATCGCTGCATAGTCGCCCCAGGCTGGGTGGCGACGTTCATGCGTTGATAGTTGCGGGGTAAGATCCACGTGTTGTGGCTGAAGTTGTTGAGGTTGGCGGCGGCCAGGTCGGCTTCGGGATCGATCAGCATTTGTGGGATGGTGTAGTTCATCATCACGTAGCTTTCGACGCGGACCTGAGCCTGACGTCCGGTCACTTCGCGCCAGCGTTTGCTCACGCGCTGAGCATATTGGTGGATCATCCAGGGACGGACGGCTGCCTTTTCCAGCTGGAACAACTCGATCTCTTGATAGTGGTTCCACACCATGTGCAGCGAGCGGTCTTCAAACGTCACGTAGTGCAGCGGCAAGCGGCGGAAGTCGTCGGGACGCAGCCGCGAGAAATCTGTCCAGACGATGTAAGGTTCGCCACTGGAAAGTTTCAATAGTTCGACTTCGGTCTCACTGGCAGAGGCGTCTTTCAGTGCCGGGTCGAAGATCACCAGCAGCGGTTTGCCACTGAGCGGGGCACCTTGCAATCGGAATGGTTCGAGGCGATCGAACACCGGGCGAACGATGTCGGCCAGCGGCGAGTTGTACAGACCTTGCAGCTTGCCAACCAACTGAGCTCGCTGCGATTCGTGCCCAGGCTGGGCGTCGTCGTGGGCCAAGTCTTGCAGTTGCAGTGCTTCCAGTTCGCGCAGAAACTCGGCCGTCGAGGCTTCGCTGAGCTTCAGTTCTTTCGCTTTCACAGCGAAGTCTTGGCGAATCTGGGCGACTGCTTCAGTCAGCGAAATGGTCGTTTCGATGCGGGGCGTGCGGGCAAAGGTCTTTTCCCACTGCGCTTCAACATTCTGGGTGCCGACGGTGATCGCTTCGTCCCGTTCGGTGTGCAGGGCACTCGGGTTGTAGATCAACCGGCGACCGAGAATCGGATCTTGCGTGATAGTTAGGCCAGGGTGGTGCGACCAGTTGAACTGATGCGAATCGATCGCCACGTGAATTGCTTGCGGCGTGCCGGCAGGACATGCGTTCCAATCGATGCCAGGGCGGCCTTCGGGCGTGGTGGTTTGCAGCACCGGATCGACGACGCGGCAAGTGAGGTGCCCGGCCGCTTTCGCACGAAGCATCATGCGCCAGCTGAAGTCCTGGCCTTCCTCGGTCCAGTTGGCATCGCCAGGGATGAAGAAGTGACGCAGCGGCCAGGTGGCCTGCCAGGCGATGAAACAGCTGAGGGCCAAGGTCGCTCCGAGGGCCAGCGGCATCGGGCGCGGCTCGGCTGGGACGTTCTTCTTCCCCTTTTTCTTTCTGGTGTCGTTCGCGGGCGCATTGGTCTCCCACAGCTTCCACGTCGGGCGACGAACCCAGGCCATCAATTGCCGTGGCCATTCAGGACGGAAGAAGATCAGCGTCGACGTGAACGCCATCGCCGGGAAGATACCAATCGGGAAGATGAAGTGATTGTGCAAATGGAACAACGCTGTCGCGGCGATCGCCAGCAAGCGAGTACGGCTCGAAAGCAGCAGGAAGCCAATGCTCAGGTCGTACACCAGCCCAGACCAGGCAAGGAACAAGCAGAGATGAATCGGCTGCACCGCGGCAGGCAAGCCAATCGTGCTGCTGAGGAAGTCGTGCAGTATGGTGCCTGGCATCAGCAGCGGTTCGCCGGTCAGCCAGTCGTAGTTGAACTTGGCGATGCCGCCGTAGAAGTAAACCAGGAACAACTGCGTTCGCAGCAACAGCACCGGCCAAAACGGAATGGTCGATGGCAGCGGTTCGGTTTCACCACGCCGCTTCGCCATGTACTGCGCAATCAGCCGATCGACCGACCAGCAGCGCTGCGCCGGCATGAAGATCAAAACGAACGACAGCAGGCTGATCAAATAGTAGTGATTGTTATACAGCGACGCTTCCATCAAGAAGATGTAAGTGTACCCCAGGAAGAGCGTGACGATCGCGGTTCGATAAAACAGCCCCAGCATGACCAAGGCTGCCGCCATCGCGACCACGCCGAAGTGGATACTCATCCAGGGTTCGCTGAAGGCCTGAACCCAGCCGAAACCAGGGTACGTGAAGTGCATCACCGGCCGGGCAAAGAGGGCGTCGACCTGGTTGGTGTCTTGATAGCTGCCGAAGTACTTCACCATGTGCCAGACCATTACCGCACCGAAGCAGATGCGGAACATGGCCAGCGAAGCTCCATCGACCGGCCGGGCCAGCAGCACGCGGAAGCGATCGAATAGTTTCGCGGAATCGGCGTTGGTACGAGAGGCAGATTTCATGGTCGGCACTCATTCAGCAGACATAGCGGGTCACCCCTAAGAAACAGGGCGAGAGTATGTAATCAATCGGCCGCTATCACGTCAAGAGAAGTTCGCCGCCCAAACCTATGAAAAGCGTGGTTGCGAAACCAGTTAGCGTCGGCTACCACCGGTCGCTAGCAGGCCATTTAATGGGTACCAACGCGAAGACGCCTTCGTACCAGGCAGGCACGAAGGCGTCTCGTTCGTTCCAAATTGTCGTGGGCCGGTTGGCCAGCACCGGTTTAGTACTGGATACCACCGCCCAGGGTGAAGCCGACGAAGCCGAGGTCTTCGTTCATCACGTCGTCGAAGTTACCGACGTCCGAGTCGTCCATGAAGGTGGCCGATGGGTTCGGGCTACCAACGTTCGCCCAGTACTGAGCTTCCAGACCCGACTTGAAGAAGAAGCGATCGTTACGCGAGGTCCACTTCACGCCTGCCTGCAATTCAAACGCACCAGCCAGGGTGCCCGTGTTGCGATTCTTATAGGTGATGTTCGAGTTGTCGTCGGTGGCCAGGAAATCTTGCTGACCGTACAGCAACGATCCACGACCACTGGCGAAAACGTCCCAGCGACCGATCACGTTGCGGCTGTATTCACCAGCGAAGGTCGGACCATAACCGCGGAACTTGATATCCCCCATGCCAATCCCAGAGTCGGTAACGGCCAGGTAGTTCTGGTCGATTTCCGAGTAGCGGAAACCACCGCTGACCAGGAAGTTCTTGGTGGCCTGGGCTTGCAGTTCCAGGTCCAAGACATTGACGCGGATCGACTGGGTCATGGTGGCGGTGTCGACGTCAACCAGACCAATGATGTCGCTGTCGGTCTGAGCCCAAGCAATCACGCCTTCGTCCTGCACCAGGCCACTATTCGAGTCAACGGTCAGCGAGGTGTTCTGGTCGAACTGCCAGTAGCGAGCACGCCAGCCGAAGCCACCCTTAGGTGCCAGGTAGCCCAGTTCGATACGGTTCGACTGCTTCAGATCCCAATCGAAACCGAGGTGTTCGATCACTGGGTCGTTCTGAGCGATGATCGCCGTGTTGTTCGATTGATAAGGCGTCACAAAGACCGATTCGTAGGTAGCGTAATAGCGACCGCATTCCTGCTGGCAGCCACAAACGTCCTGCGAACCGCAAGTGTCGCAATTGATACCGCTGTAGATCTGGTGCGACTGGGCTTGAACCTGCTGTTCGAGGTTCTCCATCCGCGACAACAGGTCGTTGTACGAGGTTAGCGAAGCCTCTTGAGCCTGCACGGCACCGCTCATTACGACCAACAAGGTCGGTAGCACGGCTACCCAAATTTTGCGTTCCATCGCACTCACTCTCTTAATTTGCAGAAGGCCACCTGGCTGAGATCGACCAGTTCTTGGTCTACCGGTGGGTCAACAATTCTCGCCTTTGCCGCGATGCAACGCATCTCGACAATCAATATCCCCATCCCTGGCATCGGCTGACTGCAATATATGATTGAGCTCGGATAGAGGTTTCCCGCAGAATTTTAGAGATTGCTAACATCCCGCCGGCAAAGTCTGACATCGATCAGAATATGACCCGAGATATCAACACTGCTAGCGGATCAACAGAAGAACAAAACGTGATCATGTTGCCGTAGAACCGAGGGAACGGCAGCGAGCCTTCAGCGAACGAGCAACCCTTCATCGCCTGCGCTCCGGTCCCCTCGCCCCTGAGGGGAGACGGTTGGCGAGAGGGGCCATCCCCTTCAATCGTTCAACCCAGGAAGGTCAGCCGGCAAACCGCTTTGCCCGTTCGCCTCGCGCGCCGATTCCTTTCCTTCCCCAGCACCCACCCGGTAAGATGCACGAGTCCGTTCTCTTTTCAGCGGTGAGGCGATGCCATCGATCGACGAACAACGCGTGATCTTGATTTGGCGTCCCGGCGATGCACGCTACCTCCGGGCGTTCGTTCGCGGTATCCATCCCGACGGCTTTTTCTACGGCGAGGTCCGATCCGACTGGCCAGACGATCGCATCGCTCTCACCGTCGAAGGTTCGTTGTCCGCCGCCGAGAACCAGAGGCTTCGCCAACACATCCGCCAGGTGCAAACCTACGCCGAGCCCGAGCGACTTCCCCCAGGCAACCACGTCGGCCTGATCGGCCTGGGACCTCTTCACGCCCCAACGCTTGTGCTGAAGCAGCCGACCAACAGCATCACGAACCCAGCGTTAAGACCCCTGTGGCATCAGATCGTAGAAACCATCGAACCACACCTCCCCCTCAACGCCGACCGCACCCGCATAGTCCGCCAATAAACAACCAACCCTTCCTCGCCTGCGCTCAGGTCCCCTCGCCCCTGAGGGGAGAGGGTTAGGGTGAGGGGCCTGGGAATCGGCCTCTCATCAAACCGCCTTAGTCGTAATACCCTTCGCGATAGATCGACGAACTCTCGATCCTCTTTTCCGGGCAATAGAAGATGATTCCCAGTTCGCGAAAGTCGTAGCTGCCGTCGTCGAACGGGACCTGGTGCCCCCGTTTTTCAAATTCGCCGATCACCTCCTTGGTCGCCTTGTCGGTTAGCGCGATCCCATCGAACGTCGCTTTCGATGGCGAGAAGACTTCGATGAACTCGAGCGTGTCTTGGTCGTCGTATCCCAGGATCAGCCCATCCGATACATAGAAATCGTTCCGCGGCTCGCTGGTCCGGGTCACGAACCGTTTCCCCTCCAACACCACGTCGCGAACTTCGCTGCGCGGCGTCCCAAAAGGCAACAGATCGGTTCCCATGTGCGGCTTGAAATCGAGTTCCATCGTTCGCTCCCAAAAAGTTTCCAACGCAGATCGCGGCAGCGACGCATCAGCTTGCCCGTTACCGTTTCCGCACGTTAGCATATCGCAGGCCGATTCCCGACGCGAAACTTGCTTCGCACGGTGGCATCGGTTGGCGAGTTTCTTTTCCTCTCGGGTTTAACCGGCACACCATGTCCAACGAATATCAGCGCCAGCTTCGCGAGCGGCTGGAAGGTCTGGCTTATGCCGATGCGCCGGCCCCTTGGCGATTGATGGGTGGTTGCGGCGTTGGCGGGCTGACGGAAGTTGGCTTTGTCGATGGGTCGGACGACTTGCTGGTTGTTTCGCATCAAGGCCGCGGGCTGTTCGATGGTCGGACCGGCGAACGACTGGCCCGCGATCGGGAAGAGTTCTTCGCGAACGACGATCGCACAGGCCTAACCGTCCCAGGCATTGGCCGCCAGCAGGATGCCATCGTTCGGATGGCTGGGCTTTGCGGCGGCGGCCTGGCAACCGGCACATCGGACGGATGGAGCCTGCATGTGATCCAGCTTCCCTGGCCGAAGCATGACATCTTTCTGTCGTCGAACTATGAAGGCCTGACCGGCGAACTGGCCAACATCACAAGACTGGGAACCGACCAGCCATGCGAGTTCCGCGCCGCTGGGTTCTCTTCCACGGGGCGAACCTTCGTGGTGGCGACCTCGTGCGAAGTGCTGATTTACGGTCGCGACTCGGCCTGATACTTTCCCGATGGCGGCTCCCTTGAAACCAGGCAATTGGTACTACGTGATCACCGGCGCGTCGGGTGCTGGCAAATCGACACTGATTGCCGCGCTGCGCGAACTGGGCTACGCTACGGTTCCGGAAACGGCCAACACGATCTTGCGTGAGCAGCGGAAACTCGGAGGCACGTTGCTTCCAGCCACCGATCGCAAGGCATTTATGCAGGCCGTTTTCGAGCGAAGCGTAGCGGACTTTGAACGTGCCGCAACCTACGCTGGCCCGGTCTTTTTCGATCGCGCGATTCCGGAATGGCTCCGTTTTCTCGGCTGGAAACAAGCCGCTTGTCAGCAGGCTTTGGCGAAATATCGCTACGCGGCGAAGGTGTTCGTCGCTCAACCGTGGGCCGAAATTTATCAGCGCGACGACGAACGCGTTCATCACTTCGACCAGGCGGTCGCTTCGTATCCGCCGACCGTTTCCGCTTACACCGACGCCGGCTACCAGGTGTGCTCCCTTCCGCAACAACCGGTTGCCGAGCGAGTTACCTTTGTGCTGAACGAGGTCGCAGCCGATGCCGGGCGGCATGGTTCCTAATATCTTCTTCGGAAAGAAATCGCATGAGCAAAGTCTTTGTGAACATCGGCCTGAGTCTTGATGGCTACATGGCCCCAGAGGGGATGGACCTGGAACATTGGGAAGATCCCAGCTACAAAAATTGGGGCGCCAAGTGGGGCTCGCTGATGGGCTGGATTTTGAAGCAGCAATATTTTCGCGAGAACCTGCAGTTCGGCAGCGGCGGCGAAACCGGGCCGGTCAACGACATGCTGCGCGAGACGATGCAGCGCAGCGGAGCCAGCATTATGGGCAAGCGCATGTTCGACGCCGGCGAAAGAAGCTGGCCTGAGGAAGCTCCCTTTCATACGCCAGTCTTCGTGCTCACCCACGAAGAGCGCGAGCCCTGGGAACGGCCCGGCGGAACAACGTTTTTCTTTGTGAACGATGGCCCCGAGAGTGCATTGCAAAAGGCGCGCAACGTCGCCGGTGATCGCGACATTCGGATCTCTGGCGGAGCCGATGTCGTGCAGCAATACTTAAACCTGGGCGCAGTCGACGAACTCGAAATCGCCTTGGCCCCGGTTCTATTCCACGGAGGCCGTCGCCTCTGGGAAAACCTCGACGAAGCGATCCCCCAATTTAAAATCGACTCCGCCCACTCGACACCCGACGCAACCCACCTGCGTTATGTTCGGGTTTAAAGATGCGGGCGACCTTTACTTTCCAGCAACGCAACCTTTCTAACGGCAGTTAGCACGATGACCGAAGACCAGTTCTGGCAGATCATCGAGACATCTCGAGCAGCGGCTTTGGAAGAACAGGGAGAGACTTACTCGGAAGACGACCTGTTTGATGCACACCTGGCGACGCTGCAGGGGGAGCTATCGAAGCTGAGCGGCGTGGAGCTGGGGGCGTTTATCACGTTGTTTCAGCAGAAAAAGATCGATGCGTATCGCTGGGATTTGTGGGGCGTGACGTATTGGTTGTTTGGTGGCTGCGGCGACGATAGCTTCAGCGACTTCCGGAGCAATTTGATCAGCCTGGGGCGAAGCGTTTTCGAGACTGCGATTTCCAACCCGGACCAACTGGCCGCGACGATGCAGCGGGAAGACTTGCCGTATATGCTGAGCGAAGGTTTCCAGAACGTTGCATTCGACGTGGCGGAAGAGCAGGGGGTTTCGGAAGAGGGACTAGCGTTCCCGCGTTACCCGAGCGACCCGGCCGGCGAAGATTTCGACTTTGACGACCACGCCGAGATGGCACGCCGCTATCCTCAATTGCTCGCCGCGTTCCCTGATTCTGGCGAACTTGGCTAGTCGATTCTTTGAGGAGCAGACTGCTCGGCCACGAACACCGACGTATCAGGTGCTTTGCCAGAGTAGTACGAAACGTAGTGCTTTCGCCCGATCGCCGTGGCGTTGGCGTTGCCCGAGTCCCAGGCAATCGTGCTGCCAATGGCAATCACCTTCGACCCAGGCCAGCTTAGCGGCTGATCGAACACTTTCTGCGGATCGACCACGCGACAACGGACCAGGCCTGTGCCACGTTCGTAGTAATAGTTGCTCACCAGGCCGGTGTCGGCATCGAAGATCAAGCTGGGGGTCGACGCGGAGATATCGCTGATGTTGGTCGAGCTTCGCTTCCAGGTCTTGCCTGAATCAGTCGACGTCAGTTGATACTGGCTGCGGGCACTTTCGGTCCGGCCGATTCCCAGAATCTTGCCATCGCCCAGGTAAACGGCGGCCGGCTCGGTCGGCCACTCTTCGTGCGTCAGGCCAGACTCGATCGTTGTCTGCGTCCATGTTTCGCCATCGTCGGTACTGGTCAGCGTTCCCCAGGCATGGCTGTTGTCCTTCTTGTAATTGCCGGCGAACCAAAGCGACATCAGGCCAACCTCCGGCACGTGGAAGATGTCGGTCACTTGCATCGGCTGCACTTCCATCTTCGGCGTCGCGATTCGCTCGAACGTGATGCCATCGGTGGTGCGATACAGATCGTGATTCCAGTCTTTCCCAATTCGGCGAACCCACAGCAGCATCGCTCCCTGGGAATCGAGCCCTTTGCCAACCGTCACCTCGCCATAGCCTGGTGTATCGGCGACCACCGTTTCCTCGGTCCAGGTCTGACCACCATCTTTCGAAGTGCGGGCGAAAACCGCGCGGGCATCTTCGCCAATCGAATGAGCCGATCCGCGGCTGTAGGTGCAGACCAGCTTATTGCCGATGGCCTGAGTCATCGGCCACGAGTTGTAGCCAGGCACATCTTGCACGAGGTGAGCTTTGCCTGGAGCATACAGCGGCGTGACCTTCACCAGAGCCAGCCCAGTCGGCCGCGTGAAGGTGTCTTCCGGCATTGCTGGTTCGCGTTGGATGCGGACGGTGATCGGAGCGTCCGGCACGATCGGGTAATACGATTCGAGCAAGATCGTCCGCGTATAGAGCGGTCCGGCCGGCAAGGCCGTTTGCACCGGCTTCCCCAGCCGATACCGCGACGTGAAGGGTTCGCCATCGACCATCTGCGAAAGATGAACGCGATAGACATCCGCGAACTGTGGGCTGGTCGCTTCGTCGTTGCTGGTCACGACGATTTCAACTTTCACCGCCGCGTATTCGCGGGGGAAACCGCCGACAACGCCAGAGACCGATTGCCCTGCGGTTCCGCCGGAGAGAGACCAGACCGGGATATGGGTCGACACGTGCGACATCAACACGAGCGACGGTTTGCCGGTCGCGATGGAAAGTTCGTTCGCCGACAACGTGACCGGTGCCGGGCTGCTTTCCGCCCAGTCGCCGGCCCAAGCCGTCGCTTCCAGAACAAGCACCACACCGATCGCTAACCAACTGACACGCATAAGTTCCGCCCCTTCGTTTCCGAGTGGAATAACACTATTCTTATGTTCTAAGGGCATTGATACATGGTTTCAACTCGATAATACCTCGTGTGGCGGCCAAGATAGAACTGGGCGATGAATGACTCGACCGACTCTTACGACGACGACCTTGAACTAACTTCTTATATCTGGCGACACTACGCGTCGCTGCTAACCGATGTCGAACGAAAGGCGAACAGGGCGATCCTGGCGGAACAGAAGGCGGAAGCTGCGGACCCGTCCATGGCGAATCTTCTCAGAACTCGCTGGGGAAGTCTCAATGATCCCGAGGTAATTGCGGCGCTGCGCGAAGGCCCAGAGACCTTTCGGCGCCGCGTCTCCGAGCGAATCGTGCGTGACTTCCCTGAGCAGATATTCATCAATCGCTGCCCCGCATGCCAGCGCATTGTTCGAACGCCCAAAGCGCAGCAGTGTCTCTGGTGTGGCAAAGACTGGCACGACAATTCTACGTCGTAGATCGAAAACCCAATCAGTCTTGGTAGGGTGCGTCTTGACGCACCAGCCCCAGGGATGTGATTCCCTGAATGAGCAAGGCCGGTGCGTCGAGACGCACCCTACGGGACGATGTACCGACGAAGTACTACGTTCCTTCGCTCCACTTGAGCGACTCTTGGATCGCGGTGGCAGTTTGTGGGTCGGTTTTCCAGCGGCCGAGCAAACTAAGATTGTTGCGATCTTCCAGGAAGTGTTCGAGGAAACCGTTCTCGATGCAAAGCTGCGTTTCAGCCGAGCCGCGCAGGTAGAGTTGCCGCAGCCTTTCGAGCGTCTCTGGCACGAGCGTTTGTTCTTCGCCAGGCTGAAGTTGCCAATGCCGCATCATGCCCAGCAGATCATGCATGGCCAAATAAGGCGACAAGACGTACTCGTCCAGCTCTGGCTTTTGCTCGACGCATAGCAGCAAATAGGTGACAATTGCCCGGCGGCAATCCATCCAGTCAGGCTTTGGGAAGATGCGATTGGGATGTCGCGTGACCACTTCGCGCAGCAGTCCTAGCACTAACAGGTTATTCGACTCCATCGCGGCATGCACATCGCGCAGCGGAATCGTCTCGTTCGACTCCAAGTGCCGCACTAACAACGTCGCGTCGACCACGTTCTTCTCCCATTTCCCCGCCCATGGTTGTTGTTGGCATTAATATAGAAAGGGATAACGGCGCGCTCGATAGATGCGTGATAGAATTCCTGAAATATCGTCCCATGGCCACATTATGGTCACCGATTGATAACCGATTGCCGCATTCTGTAACACTGGGCAAGTCTCACGTCGGGGCACACAACTCGAAAGTCACCATGCAATCAATGATCGAGCGCGTGCGAGCGCATCTGAGCACGCTGGGAATCACGCTTCAGTTTGAAGCCAATCCGCCCGCCACTCAGGCCGACGTCGACGAAGCGCAAGAGCGACTACAGCTTTCGTTGCCGGCATCCTACGTTTCGTTCGTAACGCAGTTCGCCAATGGCTTCGACCTGGCGTGGACTTCGCCCAAAGACAAAGTGTTTGGCACGTTCACGATGGAACCAATCGCGTCGTCGGTCGAAGGCTTGCTGGGCATGCGTGACTGGCGACTTTATAGCGAGAAGGCGGCCCGCCAATATGGCTTCCCTTACACCGACGACCCTGAGCTGGCCATGCGAACCAACGCGCGGATGCACCACTGGCTACCGCTGGTTCGCATCGCCAACGGCGATTTCCTGTCGATCGATCTGAACGAAGACCACTTTGGCCAAGCCATCTTCGACAAGCATGACTGGCTCGACGGTGGAAGCGGCGACAACGGTAGCCCGCTCGCCGATGACTGGCCCACCTTCTTCGAAGCCTGGTCCCGCGTCTGCTTTGTCCACCCCAAGAGCTACTATTGGCCGAACATACTCCAAGACACCGGCGTCGAGTGGAGTTCACCTGAGTTTTTAAATCGCTTTCGATTGGGTAAGGACTCTATTCGATGAATGAAGATTTCAATCCGAGCGGTGTTTCTCTTTTGATCACCTGGCTGACGCGCAAGTATGGTCTCACTGAAAGTTCCGCGCCGATCTTCCATTTAGTCGTAGCCAACGAGCGAAAAGAGGATGACCTGCCTAAAGATTGGCCGACCGATAACGACCTGGCATTTTTGCGGGCCCTGTTTACGGATTGCCGTCCCGATGAGCTCACATATTTGCTGCTAAAACTGCCCTATCAGCAACTGCCCGCCAGCTTCTTTCAGCAGACGATCGCTGCGTTGCTGGATGTCGAAACATCGTTAGCGAACCCTGATTTGATGGGGCTCGCTGCAAATTACCTGGCGACCCATTGGAATGCGTTTCAGCTTCCGACCGAACCCGTTCGCCGGTTGGTTGAGTCGACCGACTTCAACCAACGTCTCGCAGGACTGAACGCGCTTGCCCATACCAATGTGCCGCTTGCCGACACGTTGACAATCATCAAACCCTATCTCCTTGAGGAGGAAGAGCAAGAGTTCTGGGCAGGCATGGCGAACCTGCTGAGAATCCTAGAGAACTGGCAATCAATCCCCACCTCGGCGGAAGCCGTCGATCGGTTGCCCGAAATACGTTCCACCCTTAGGGCGATTTCGAGAGAAGATTCCCTCGCCCAAGTAGCCAGCGCGACAGACTACCGCGTGGCATTGATTGATAAGATATTGGCGGAGAATGCAACTTAGAGTTAGCCGATGGGTTTCTAATCCGCTGTAGTTTTACAAGATCTACCTACCACTAACATATTGCTACATTTGCGCATTCTTAAATGGGCATTTTTCTAGCATTACTAGGTAGCTTTCTATGGGAATACCGTTAACAATGGCCCCTCACCGAGGCGGACAACAATGTTATTATCACCATGGAGCCAACAGTGGACCCGAACAATTTTGAATCCCAAACCCAGGACATCCGCCGCGAATTAGCCTACCTGTCAGGTAAATTGGACGGCGCCAATCTAATCCAGCGAATTGACGCTTTGGAGACCGAACTGCGAAACCTTCGTAGTTTCGCACGGGCAGCAACTGGAGCTATCACCGTCTGTGGCATCGTCATTGTGTTGGTATTTGGAGCATCCGCAGCACAGATGCCGCGCGAAATCCTCGAGAAAACAAAGAAGGATATCGGGATTGCTACTATCGAGACCGCCAAACTAGACGCTGAAATGGCGCTAAATGCAATCAAAGGAATCCGCGAGGATGCCGCCAAAGCCTTGAGTGACATGGAAAATGGAAAGGTTGCCAGGTTAGAGCAACTTCAGCTCGCCGATGAAGATGGTCATGTCGTGGAACTGACGGCCAAGTCAATCCAGCAACTCGAAAATCTAAAGTTCCTCGGCGTACACTTTGATGAGCGTCAAGATCAGGGCAAAAAGCGTCTCGAATTGAAAACCAATTACCTGATGTTTGATGAAAACAACTCAATAGGAATCCACGCGCGCCATTCGAACGATGATCCCAAAGGCAACATCACAGAACGCTTTAGGATTCAAACAAAGGGTGCGGCCTACGATTTCTGGAACAAACTCGATCCAGGACATGGATTTCATCTGGTAGATGGCAACGGCGCAAACACTGTCCAACGCGTTACCGAGACTGGCGTCGTTAAAAAATAGCCCATCTGACGTTAGTCCAACGGCCACTCATTAACTGCATACGATGTCAACCTCTGGCCACCAATTCCATTTTTTCGCTACGCCTTGTAATTGGTGGCAGTACCAAAGGTTTGCTCGTATCACAAAGTAATTTGCGTTCTCGATTCCACCGCCCATCAAGCCCAAGGGCAGGGTGGTGCAGTTTCTGTTGGCTCAGGTAAGATCTTGACTGTGCCCGGTATTCTTGGCGCTGCATGGCAAAACGTTTGGCGACTGCCGGGTGACGACGCTTCGACGGGCCGTTGATGGTCGGCCGATTGGTTTGTTGGGGTTTTCGGGATGAGTTATCGGATTGCGGTCTATCGGACAGGGCGGCTTTCTTCGCGGGCGTTTGAAATGCGCGTCGCGGGGCAAGAGCCGTTTCCGTGCGAGTTACATCAAGGCCTGTTCTGCTGGGAAGCGGGATCGTTGATGGGGCTCGAAGTTCGCAACGGCATCTTGCGTGACCTGCGTAGCAAGAAGGCGATGCTGACCTACAAAGGCGACTCCTTGACCGGTTCACGATACGAACTTGGCTCGGAAACGATCTTCTGCCAGGCACCTTCCTATCGCAAGCTGGTGGCGCGACTCGGTAAGCGGAAGCTGTTTCAAGTTCACTACCGCTTCTTTGCCCGCAACCAACCCTGGTGCGAAGCAGTCGTCTCGCAGCACTTACCCAGCAGCATCCCGATCGCCATCATCTTGCACTCGTTCTACACGCACTAGCACGGCGCGATGGTGACATGCCATTTTGCAGTTGATAGCCAAGGCTGTCGTTCATGCCGGTCTGACCTGTCTGCGGTGTCTGCAGAACCTGGATCGTTTCCGGCGAGACGGGCGACGCTTCACCTGACATGCGCGGGGTGTTATGCTGGCGGGAACGATTCAGGAACGAAGAAGTGGGCAGGCAGGAACGGACCATTGAACGACGACGCGACGCTCTGGCAGATTAACATTCCGGTCACCTACGATTACGCTCAGCTCTATCGCTATTACGAAGATCCGGAAGGAACCGAGTGCGAAGAGTGCGGGGCGATGCTGACCATCACGCACGACCGCTTCGAGGCGGAGTGGTCGGACGGGAGCGATCAGATTGGTGACTTTGTTTCCTCAATCGGCGATGTGGTTGTCCGGGCCGATATCGCTGCCGAGCTGTTGAAGAAGTTTCGCGGCGCGACGACGCAGCCCGTCGAGCTGGCCGACCATCCCAGCTTATACCGACCCAAGCCACCGAAGCAAAGCCGGGTGAAGCGTGTCTGGCTGCCGTACGAAGGACCTGAACTGGTCTGGCTGAAGCCCTCGCATTCGGTCCCGCTGCTCGACCAATCGACGGTCGAAATCGACGAGACCTGCGACTCTTGCGGCACGATCGTGTACGAACAGTTCCTTGGCGTCGAAGAGTACAACGGAGTGCAGCATACACCGCGTGATCCAGATGGCGGCCTGTTCATCTCGGCGAAAGCGGTAGGCAAGCATGACCTGTTCGGGGTCGAATGCACCGGCTTGTTTCTCGTGACCACCAAGTTCAAACAGCACATCGAGAAACAAGGCTACACGAACATTCGCTTCTTGAATTTCGGCACGCTGGTCGGCTAACCGCGCGATTCGTTCAGCCAGTTGGCAAGCCGGTGGGTCGTTTTGATGGCGTTGTTGCGCGTGAGATAATAGCTTTGGAAGACCATCTCCCAGCGGTCTTCCGGAGCGATGTGGATCAAAACCTGAACGCGGCGATCGTCTGCGCCGCCGCGGCCTTCTCCCTCGCGAACGAGGATGGCATCGACGTGCGCGGCATCGATGATTTCTCCCTCGTCGGGATCAACCGCCGCTGGATCGCGAGCCAAAATCAAACGATATGGATGATAGCGGAAGGTCCACTTCAGGTTCAGTGCCGCCAGAAACAGCAAGACAATCGCGAAAGCGATCTGAAATTCAATCGGCTGCCAGAACAGAAACAGCGAGGCGATCACGCCGGTCATGACCAGGCTGGCGATGTGTCCGCGCCGCCAATGCTTCTCTGCGAAGGTAAAGGCCTGGATCTTCGGCTGGAGCGTGGCGACTGTCCAGCGGCCTCGCAGTTCCGAGCTTTGCGGCGCATGCTCGGGCCCAGCATGCCAGGCAACCAGGTGCCCCTCTTTCAGACCGTAAACTTTGACCGGTTCGACCACGCGTCGGTTTCCTTACTCCATGGATGGGGCCGGTGTTCACGCCGATCGAAAACGAGCTGGCATCGCTACCTTGCCGTTCGACCTCACCGCCTGAATGCCCTGGTCGCAAGCGGTTACCAGGAATGAGTATCGTAGCATGGACTGCCCGCTAGCGAACAAGCCCTGGTCACGCTGCGCATGGAATCGCCCGGGCCACGTTGGTATCATTGCGCCCGTCATACGAGTCTAAGTCCCATTTTTTCGCACTTCCAAAACCCCGCATCATGCAACAGATTCCGTGGGATACCTTCCGCGACACTTTGTTCCGTCAGCTTGGCTTGAAGCTGCATGACGTGGATCAACTGATCCACGATGTCGAGCAGAGCGACCAATATCGCTGGCAAAGGATCGAAGGCTTCGAGTCGCGGTCCGATGCCGAATTGATCACTCAGTTACATTGGCTCCCCGTCGGCGACCTGCTGGTGATTACCGACAACAGCTACCGCGAGCCAGGCGGTCCTTTTGTGGTGAAGGACCGAGAACCGCTCGTCCAGTTTTCCGAGCGGTATCAGCAAGCGCACGACGGCGAATATCTTTTCAACGGCGACGTGCTGATCTTCCATTTCGCCTTCCGTTATGTCGGCATCTTTCACCATGAAGGGGTCCTCAGCGAAGCGATCTTTTCGCCACGTCCCGCTACCGAGTGACCTTTCCAGACGCGTTCTACCTTAAGCCATACAAACTGGCGGCATAGGTCGGGCTGATCGGTTTGGGCGCATTCGTTTCGCACAAGATGGCGGCGTAACTGCTGATGTCAACCTGATCGGCGATGTCGTCTTCGTGCCCGGTCCAGCCGAGCAGTTCTTGCTCGTATGGCAGCAGCCATTGATTGTTGTGCTTCGGCAGAAAGATCTCGCCGCGTGAAAGCTTGTTCTGCAAGGCGTACGAACGTTCGACCTTGCCCGGCACGCCTCCCCGCGACAAACCAGTCGCCGGCGAGATCAAACGCGTCGGCACCTGATCGCGAATGATGTTCTCGACCGCCTGACCATGATGGGCGTTCTCGAGGTACAAAATCGGGACGTTCCACTGCTGACAGATCCGCACGACATTCTCGCAAAGCGGAACGAACTCGACCCGATCGCGCCACACATGACGCAGGAACAACGCATTGCCCAGATTCGGGGCAAAGTCCCAGATGCCGAGCGCCGAGAAACTGCCTGGCTTTCCCTTGCGCTGGCTCGTCTTATCCTTCGTGCCGCCTGCCGTGTCGAGAACCGCGAAGCGTGTGCAGTCGCGTTCATGCACGGTGCCCAGCAGCGTACCGTCCGACTGCATCGCGCTGAGAGCCCCTTCCTGCTGGGTGTAGTAGCGAAACCAGTCGCCTCGCAGAATCGCTTCTTCGCGGACCGACCAGTCCCCATGGATAAGCCGCTGACGTGTGACCGGCGGAAGATGCGACAATCGGGCCACGTACGCTTCGGCATCGATGGCGGGATTATCGTGCAGCAGCGCCGGGACGAACGCGCGATCTTTTCGCTGGGCGTCGTTGAAAAAGACCTGCCTGGTACTTCCTTCGGCGGTCGCCTTCAAGATCTTGGGACTGATGAAACGATTCTTCACCCAAGCATGCCCGGTGCCACCAGGGTTCGAGGCACTTCGCATGCGGACCGGAACGTTCAGTCCGCGTGTCTTTCGTAGTCGCGAGAACATGAACAAATACGGGTTCGATTCGTCGTCGGCCAGGCGAAACTCGGTCAGTTCGTCCCAGCCGATAAACTGAAACTCGGTGGAAGCATATCGATACCGATCGTCCGGGGAATCAATGTAACCAAACTGCAGCGTCGCGCCGCTGGGAAAGCTCCAGGTCTTACGCTGCTCGTTCCAGCGGGCATCGCTGCTGGTCAGCCACTGCTTCGCCCGATCCATGATCGAACCGGGCAAAGCGAGCCGGGCAAAGTCGCGTCGCAACAACAGCGCCGCGTACCCGGGCACATGCACGTATTGCAGCGCCGCCATCAACAACGCTTCGGTCTTACCAGGTCCGGCCCCGCCACCGTAGAAGGCCTCCTGGCAGTTAAGTTCCAAAAAGGTTCGCTGCTTGGCGAACGGCTGGTGCGGGGCGTAACTACGAGGGGTCGTCTGCTGCTGGTCCATCTCCAACAGCGTCAATAGTTGTGGTGTCAGCTTCCCCGCACATTTCAACTGCCGCAATAAGCTGAGCCTCAATAAGAGCTGCTCGTTGGTCAGGTGGGAATACGGAGAGGACATGTTCGACCTGTTTCGGTTGGGTTTCAATGGGAAGCTTGGCGGCCTGGATCAGCACGCGGAGGATCGCGGTGTAATCATTCACCTTTCCTTTCTCCGCGGCCTGGCGAGCCAACTCCGGGGCAAGCCGCACGATCTCGACCACTTCTTCCTGCGGTATGCAGCCGAGCGAAAGCAATCGCACCACGGCCGGGCTTTCGGCTAGCCGGTTCGATATGGCGTCGGTGCTCGACTCGTCTTGCGATAGCAGCGTCATCAATAGCGTCGACGCGGTCGGTTTCGACTGCTCGGCACTGCCGCGGCTGGCATCCGACTCGGCGACATGCCCCACTGGAATGACTTTCGTGAGATGGTTTTCAGATAAAGGCATGGGGTGACCTAGGCAGGGTAATCAGCTTTGGGGACCGGCGTCAGTTCCACCAGCATGCGAATCGGAAAGTCGCTGCCGCCGGTCGGAACGCACCACACCACCGCCGGATAGCGAAACGTCTCGTCCAGCAACGCACTGCCAGGCAGCGTGACGCTCAGGTTGTACCCCACGCCATCGGCTGTCCATTCCGGGCCTTGCTGTAGCGCGTTGGCAAACGTGTCGGACAGGTTCAGCTCGGCATTGTGAACAACGCTCTCATCCGGGCCGAAGATCTGGAGGTAAGCCTTCGACAGCGTCTCCGGCGTCACTGGAATGTTGTCAGCATCGGTGACCCGGGCCCGAACGACCGTGTCGACACCGACCAACGCACGAACATGAAACGATTCGATCGAACAACTCATCGGTTTTCCTTTTTCAAGTGGAGAAAGGGATTGGCCAGCCACGCGCTGGTTAGCACGTCGACGCTTGCGACACGGGTACCGATCCGGCGAACGACGCCGAACTGGAAACGAGCGCAATCACGCTCGCCGCTTTCGACCGCTGTACGCTGGCACCTTGCGCGGAGGCTTGCTTCGTGTCGCAGCGTTGCTGCGTGATCGATTGCGGCTTGGGGATCATGGCGACGACCTGTTTTTGTGGGAAGAGAGCGAACTGAAGCCGGTCAACACGCAACACGACCCGAACCAATGGTTCTCCGAGTTGCACGCGGACGCCCGGCATGGCGATTTCGATCGCGGCCACGCTCATGGTTACCCTGCTGCCAGCACCAATCGCCGCTGGCTCGCACGCGAGTCGTTGGCTACACCATCCTGCATTCATACCGCCACCGCTCGACAGCAACGGCGACGATATCTGTTGCCGGACGAGTCCTTTTCCGCTGGAAGCCTTCTGCGGAAAGCCTTGCACATCGAGTCGGCTCGCCCCCAGGCAGGGACCGGAAAGCATGGGCATGTTACGCTCCTTCGTCTGGCAGAGGTTCGCCCACCACAAACGAAACATTGCCCGCCGCGATCGCCGCTCGGTAGGCAAGCCAGAGGCCTCGTTGCGATTGATAGGCGTGGCCCATTTCGATCGCCAACAGCTTGAGCTGCGCGGCGGTGGGATCGGCTCCCTCAACGACGATCGGTTCGCCATGCCGATCGACCCAGCCTGGAATCAGGTCGGTCGGTGCTATGAGTCCGAGCGTTAGCGATTCGTTCAGCAGGGCGATCCCCTGACTAACCACCTGGCGATCGACTTCCGACCAGCCGATCTCGACGCCGATTGACGTGACGACGTAACCTTCGATCAGCGTTGTTTTCCACCACGCATCGACTTCGAACTGCTTCTGCTGCCCGGCAGACCAGGCTGCCTGCAACGAATCGGATCGGACGTATCCTTCCGGCAGCGGGTCGGTCACGGGCTGGGCCCCGAAGAAGGTCACGCAACGATTGCCATCGTGAAGCGGGGCCCATGACACGGCGTTTCCATCGACAATTTTGGCGATACCATTAGACATGACCCGCTTCTCCGATAGGGCATTGAAAGCCGCGTGAAATGAGTTGCAACGCGTCCCAGGTCGACGCGACGTCGCACTGCAGGAAGATATTTCCGTCGTCGTTCGTGACGATGTCGAACTCGACGTATTCGTTCGCGCCCTGGCGAGTGTGAATCGAAACGGTGTTCGTCCCGCCTGACTCACTGCGAATGTAAGCCCACGTGTACTTAGCGGCGGTCAGCGTGCGGAACAGCATCTTGGCCTGCACGCTGAGGGGCGGCGCCCAGACCCGGGCCGTGGTCTCGCTGGTGTCGTTCACGTTGGTCGAGAGAGCGAACATCTCCCCTTCGTAGAAGAACCAATCGCCCCGCTGCTGAAACATGTCCCACTGGCCGCCACCGGTCGCGTTGGTTCGCATTGCCCCGACAATCTGCCAATCGCTCCAGCTGGCTGGCTTGCCGAGCGAAGTCGATAGTCCAGCGACGATATTTCCGGCGGCGTGCCCCAGCAGCACGTAGTACCAGGTGTTGGTCGCCCGAAGTGAACCGTTCACCAGATCGCTACTTACGGCCAAATCGAGCGTGATGTCAGTGTCGACGGTTAGTCTTGCCGACAGATCGTGGTTGTGAATCGAGCCAGTTTGAATCGTCAGCTCGGTCGCCGAAGCCCTCTGGAGTTGCAGCCCCACGGCGCCTACCGCGACTGGCAGCGTTTCCAGTTCGTCGAGTCGCGACACGATTGCGACCAGTTCGTTCGTGTTGTTGATCAGAAACGTATTGAACGCCGATGAATTGACTTTCGAGGCGACCGTAGTTTCCAGCGTCGTGATTCGGTCGAGCATGGCTTGAAAGTCACTAGCCGCAATATCCCCGACAGCGACCCGAACCGCGTTGCCAGATAGATTTAGTAGAGAGCCCGTTGACGACTTCACAAGGTTGCGCGTCAATGTTCCGGAGGCATAGTTATAAACGCCTCGGCTATGTTCCCACGCAGTTCCATCCCGCAGGACGACGTTGAAAGTCTTGCCGTTCTGGCTACTCCCCAGCGAGTTGTAGCCTGGCACCGCCGTACCGAGCACAATCGTTCCGCTGCCGGTCGTCGCAGTGAAATAGCAGCCAAGATCGAAGTAGGTGGTTGCCATTGCTTAACCTCCTTGCGATTGGATGATCAGCACACCAGCAGCGTCGAAGACCACTTCGAGCGGACCGTTGTTCAGATAGGCAAGCGCCGGCGGCGTGGCCTGGGTGGAGACGCGGGCCGTGCGCACCGATTCGCAGCGAGCTCCTGCGTTAGCCGCCGCGCTAAGGCCTGGCGCGGCAAGCGCGATCGAACGCGATCCTTTCAACGCGGCGCTGGCCAGCGAACCGGTCGCGCCGCTACCCAGGTCGATTACCGCGCCGCTGGGCAGGTCTTCGAC
The DNA here is from genome assembly GCF_039541315.1 of Bremerella cremea. Classification (GTDB taxonomy): domain Bacteria; phylum Planctomycetota; class Planctomycetia; order Pirellulales; family Pirellulaceae; genus Bremerella; species Bremerella cremea. The sequence goes on from NZ_BAABFZ010000009.1 coordinate 175,221, forward strand.
TAGCGGTTCGATCCACAGCAACGTGCTGCCTGCGGCGACGTCCGCGGCCAGCACTAGCGGGATCGAACCATTATCAAACGCGATTAGCGAACGATCTTCGTCGTCGCTCCCTTCGCGAAAGAGGACCAGTGCGTAGATATTCTCCCCTGAAGCCAACACGCCGAAGTCGAGATCGGCGGCATCGAACCGGGCTTCCCCGGCAATGGTATCGATCACGGGCGATCCGACCACGAGCGGCTTTCGGGCATAGCCAGCCACGTCGACTTCCATCGCGCCGGCATCCCACAAATCGGCGACCGAACTATGTTGCGGATCGAAGGAGATTTCGTCGGCCGGGTCGGGCGAAGTGGTTCGTAAGAGCAGACACGCCAACGAATCGCTTTGCCAATCGAACCCTGCCAGCCCGCTGGGATATAGTCGCATCGAAGAACATCGCCTCGCAGTAAGAACTTCACGTTTCAGAGTTTCACACAGCACGGCGTTGTAGAAATCGATGCTCCTCTGTCCAGATCATTCGAGCGAACGCGAAGAGCCACGACGGGCCTGATGCGAAAGAGAGGAACGGTTTACAATGCGGCCTGACACTTCCGTATGAACACGACTTCGGCCAGCGAATCTTGAAGGAAACCCCATGACCAGCCAGCGAGAATTGATGTTAGCAGGCGAGTTGTACGACGCATCCGACGCCGATCTGGTTGCGGCACGCGAGAAAGCGCACGACTTGTGCTTTGCCTTGAATGCGACACGCGATGCCGAAAAAGAAGCCCGGACCGAGCTGATTGCTCAGCTTTTGGGGGCTTCACCGGAAGGGCTGACCATCCAGCCGCCGTTTCAATGCGACTACGGCGTAAACATTCAGCTCGGGCGGAACTGCTACTTCAACTTCAACTGCGTCGTGCTTGATGTTTGCCAGGTCACGATTGGCGACCATTGCCTCTTCGGCCCTGGCGTGCAGATCTATACGGCCACGCATCCGCTGGATGTCGTCACGCGGCGGAGGCTGGAGAATGGCAAGCCGATTGTCATTGGCGACGACGTATGGATCGGCGGCTCGGCGATAATTTGCCCTGGCGTGACGATTGGATCGGGCAGTGTGATCGGCGCCGGCAGCGTTGTGACGCGCGACATTCCGGCGAACGTCTTCGCGGCGGGCAACCCTTGCCGCGTGATACGTCCGCTCGAATCTTAGACTTCACCGCTGCGCGACTCACCTCTCTCTGGGCGAATACTCTCGTTCGCCCGTTGCATCCGACGGCTGCTTTCTAGCGGTTTCTCTCTGCGTTCCTCGTGCGCTATCGCCGCCGATCCGTGTACAGCGATGACCTTGACGGTCTCGCACACCGAGGTATGACATCGCTCGCTTTTGAACGATTCACCCTCCTTCTTCGGCACGAGAATCCATGACACGACTCACGCAAGTTTTCCTGAAACCAGGCTGGTACAAGATTGGCAACCGCATGCAAGAGTTCACGGCGAATGATCTCGATCTGCTGGTCGAGCGAACCGCCACGATGCTCTCGGCAGGCATCCGCATTCCGCTGTGGGGAGCCCACAAGTCGCCCGGCAGCTTGGAAGGTGGCCCGCAGCCAGAAGAGAACTCCGCCGTCGACAACCTTGGCTGGATGGTCGGTGTTCGGCAGTTGGAAGATGGCAGCCTCGAGCAGACGCTGGAAGTGCTGGACGACGAAGCCGCCACGGCGATCGAATCAGGCCGCGTGCAATTCACCAGCCCAGAGATCGGCCCTTATACCGATGGCCTGGGTCGCGAGTTCGGGGTGGTGATTCGTCACATGGCATTGACCGCAACGCCCCGCAATCCGGAGCAAGGGGCGTTTCAGCCGGTACTGCAGTTCTCGCTCGACGATCAACTACATCCTCGTTCGACCACCACCAAGCTGATCGAAGCGTTGGCTGCTCGTGGCGTGCCGCTCGACGAGCAGTGGACGAACACGGCCGCAGGGCTTCAGCAATTGCTGGAAGCGATCGAGGCCAATTTACCACTGCCAACCGAACACGAAGCTTCAGAAACAACCGCAACGACGGACGACACCGCTTCGTCTCTGCAATTCAGTGAACCGGCGCAAGCGGCGATTGACGCCCAGATGCAGCAGGTCGCTCGGCTTCAAGCCCAGCTCGACCAGCAGCATCGGACTCAACTGACCCGCCGCTTCGCCGGTCTTCCATTGCCGCTGCGTGAGTTCTGCCAGCGCAAGGCCGAGAGTGTTCAGTTCAGCGAAACGGGCAACGACGCGCCGAACGTTTCGCTGACCGAGGTCGCCGATCTTTTTCGGCAGATGCTGCCTGGTTCGATGCAACTTCCCGACAACAATCTCCGCGAGCTCTCGCCAGCCGCCGAGCTTCTGGGGGAAGAGCCTGATCCGCAGAACGATCAGTTGACCGACGCCGTGCTCCGTTCGATCGGCATCGGCCGGTAGCCGACTCACCCGTTTCCTTTGTCACCTCCTTTTCCTTACAAGGAATCTTCACTATGGGTCAATTCGCACGTGGATCGTTGCCTGGTCAATCGCTGGCCGTGGAAAGCAGCGTTTCGCAGGTTCAATTCCTGGGACCGCACGGAGAAACCAACGCCACCATCCTGCAGGGGATTATTGCCGCCAGTTCGGTCGACGCTGGCAACACGCCCACCACGACCTTGCGAGCCGGCTTGGTGCTGGGTCGCATCGCTGCCTCTGGCCTTCTGGCACCGTACGATCCGACCGCGACCAACGGAACGCAAACGGCGATCGCGATTCTGCTCGACACGCTCGACATGCAAGACGCCCATGGCGTAAGCGAAGCGAAGCTGACGGCACGGATCCTTGCGGCGGGGCATGTCGTGAAAAGCTCGGTCATCGGCCTCACGCCCCAGGCCCAACAGCAACTCATTCGCCAGGGCATCCGCTTCGATCAGATCCCGATGCCAATGGCTTCGGCGCTGTGCGGCCATAACGGTTCGCTCTATGCGACCGCCGACATCGCGTTGACCTCCAGCGACAACGGCAAGCTGGTCGTAGCCAGCAAGGCCGGGGCAATCGCGATCACACTGCCGGCGATCGAAGAAGGCCTCGAGTTCGCTTTCGTGCAGACAGTCGATCAGAACATGACCATCACTTCGGCCGAAGGGAACAACGTGCTGGCCGTCAACAACGCCGCCGCCGACGGCATCGCGTTTCAAACCACCAGTCAAAAGCTGGGGGCCAGCGTGATTGTGAAGGCGATTCGCACCGCCAGCAGCACGCTGAAGTGGATCGCGTTGAGCAGCAGCCCTGCGTCGTTGACGGTAGTCTCGGCGTAAACGTTTCGCCGTTTGATTTTCTGAACTTACCTTACTCCTCAATCGTTTCCTGAAGGACCTTTGAATATGGGTTACAGCGCTTCCAAAGTTCTCGCCCCGCAGCGCATCATGGGGGTCGTCAAGCGTGTGCAAAGTGGACGTCAATCGTTGGCTCGGCTGCTCGGCTTCGTCGGCGAAGAGCCCAACGTGGTGCGTCCCGGTGGGCGACACTTCAGCTACGACGTCTTCAATGGCACCCGACAGTTGCCGCGTGGTATCGCGCCGGATGGTCCGCGCCGCTTGGCACCGCCTCAGGCAGTTGGCAACGTGACCGGTACGTTTCCACGTCTTGGCGAAACGGTTCCGCTGCTGTACGAACAAATGCTCAACCAGCGAATGCTGGGAGGCCCTTCGTGCGAACTCGATCAGATGGGGCTCTCGTATATCGGTCGGCAGGAAGCGTACCAGGCCGAGAAGTTCTTGAACTTCATCGAGTTCCAAACCGCCGCCATGCTGCGTGGCAAGTACTACTTTGCCCCGGCTGCCGATCAGTCGTATCTGCATAGCTGGGAGCCGACCGGCTTGCCAGGCGAGCAGTTGGTTGACTTCCGGATTCCGGCCGGAAATCGCGGGCAGCTCAACATGCTGGGTGACGGCGAGATCGTCGACGCAAGTTGGGATTCGCAAGATGGCGAAGGCAACTACGACGCCGACATTCCGCAGCAGATCTTCGGTATCAACGCGGCGTTGGAAGCCCTGTGTGGCCTGCCGCTGGAACACCTCTGCATGAACTCGGTGACCTGGAATCTGATGATCAAGAATCAGCAGATCAAATCCCAGGCCGGGATCGGCAACATGCCAATGCAAAAGATCGAGCGGACCGCTGGCGGCCACTTCACCGGACTGATCAGCAGCGTGCCGTGGGTCACGATTCACATCATGGATCATGTTCTGGAAATCGAAGGACCGGCCGGCACGTTCAAGCAGACCAAGGCCCTGGCCGACGATCATGTCTACGGCATGCCGAGCCCTAGTCCAGCGTGGGTTGCCTTGGGAGAAGGCTCGGAGGTCGTGGTCGAAGGGAACAGTCCCGAAGCGATCACGGCGGAACGTCACGGGCAATATGCCTGGGCGACGCCCAGCGACAACCCGGCCGGATACGACCTGCACCAGGTCTATAACGGTCTGCCGTTTCTGTACGTCCCCGGTGCGATCGTCGACGCCGAAGTGGTCTTCGAGTCGTAAACGGAAGCGTCGCCGTTTTGCTTGTGGGTCGAGCCGCCACTCCGCGCGGCTCGGCCCTCGGTTGACCGATCCCTCTTTTTCGCTGAAGCGCCATGAGCACGACACCTTATTGTACCGCGACCCAGTTGACGTCGATCCTCGGTCCCAGCGCTTTGCTGCGGCTGCTGGACGATAACGAAGATGGCACCGCCGGCTCGCTGGAAAGCTCGTACGCGAGCGATGCCATCGAGCAGGCCGCCAGTCAGATGAATCTCTTCCTGCACGCTCGTTACGCCACTTCCGATCTGGTGGCCAGCGATTGGTGCCGCTGGTGCAACGCTTACCTGGCGATTGATCTGCTGGTACGGCGCCGTGGAAATCCGGCCGATAGCAGTTTGACCGAGATCGCTCAAACGTATCGCGCACAGTTGGAAGCGATTGCCCGGGGCGAGCTTGCTTTGCCCGATGCGGCCCGGCCTCATACGGCGTTGCCTCGGATCAGCAATCACCAGACGGCCCTCGGCGAACGTTTGCCGGTACGGACAATCCGCCCCGAGCAGGAGGGCTAAGCGATGCATACCGCAGCCATTTTGAAAACGGTTTGCTTACAGCTTCGTCAGCGCTGGGGCTGGACAGCGGACCAGTGCCGCGTGACGCTCGATGCCCGGCCGATCGCTCGTTGCGGCGAGTTCTTCGTAGCGATCGCCGACGCTGGAACCGAGGCGGCCGAAAGCACCGGGCATTTCGTCGCCGAGCGTTTCCAACTAGAGGTGGGCGTCTGGCGACGGGTCGCGGCGTTTCCTGCCGATCGCGCGGCGAACCTGCTGTTGGAAGACGACCCGCACGCGGCGCCGGTTTGCTTGCCTCATGCACTCGAGCGGCAGGTGAAGCAAACCATTCATCGCAGTTACACGCTGCTGAATGCCATCAATCAAGCCGCCGGTTGCGGGACCGAGGCAACCGGCAGTGGCTTACAGTCTCCGTTTGTTTATCGCGGTTCGCGTCGAACGCAAGTTCTGGAAGCCAAGCCTGGCGGCGCCGCGTTTGTTGGCCGACTAATCCAGTTCGGCGAAGCCCTTCACATCGATCCTATTAGTGAGAACGAAGCATGAGCCTTGGAACTTTTGCCCCTGGACCTTACACGGCAACGTACGACGCCTCGGGCGCGGTAAGCGGCACGCCAGGCCAGGCGGCCGATCCGGCGGCTCGCGACATTGGCCTGGTCGAAGGTGCCCACCGACTGTCGCGAGTGATGGAAGGAGAAGACATCGCCGGAACGAACCTGTTCGGGCAGACGGTCGTCGATTCGATCTATCGCGGCGGCAACTGCTTTCTGCTGCTGACGATGAAAGAGTGGAAGCCTTACGTCCGCGATATTTTGTGGCCGTTTGGCAGCAGCTTCGGCGATGTCGGACCGATCGGACGACTGCTGACCGACCTGGCGGGAAAGATTGTGCTGACGCCAGTCGCTGGCACGCCTGCTTACCAAAACGATGGCAAGGTGTTGACGTTCGGTAAGGCGATTCTTTCGCCGCAGCACAACACCGAGATCTTCTATGGCCCGGCCCAGCGCGACGTGGCGTTGGTCTTCCGCTGTTTCCCTTACTACAACAGCGACGAAACGCCGAAGCTGGTCTGGTTTGAAGAATCGGACGTCGAGTAGTTCGCCAGCATCCCTTGGTATTGAAAGGTTCGACCGTTGAAGACGATTACCTATCAAGTTCGGTTGCAGCCTCCGACCGAGCCAGACCCGACCACCGAACTTGCCTCGCCGCAGTTGGCTGACTCGCCGGAAGCATCTTTCGGCCAGATCACCGAAGAGACCATTCGCCAGGCGATCGATCAGGCTGCGATCGACGCGCCGGCGAAATCCGATTCGGAAGAACCTCTCCAAGATGCTCCTCATTCGCCAAGGATGGCGGTGGCGACGAAGGATGCGCCAGCATCGTTTGAAGTTCGCTCGAAGGTGGATGGAGCAGGGGAGCGGACGATTCCGTTGCCTGGGACCAGCGCAGCAAGCGAACGCGATTCGATCCCGCTGCCCGGCCAGCCTCCCGTGCCGCGGCCGGCGTGGAACAGCTTCACGCCTCCGTTCGCCGCGATGCCATCCGCTGCAGAACCCGCGTTGCCAGAGACGACTTCGCCCGCCGCATCGCGAACGCTTGCATTGCCCACGTCGAGTTCGACCGCGTCGCCAGGCTTGCCGGAGCCAGCGTCGTCCGCTTCCAATCGCCGACACGATTCGGCGGTTTCGGCTTCACTGGCGGAAACAACGCGGCTGCTACGGAAGCTGCTTGACGAACGCACTGCGGCCGCGCCGCCAACCGGACTGGCTTCGCTTTGGGAACAGTTGGAGCACATGGCCGATCCCGACCTCGATGCCGTGCAAGACGCGTCGCGACATGGCGACTCGTTTCCTACTGGTCTTGCTGCGAGGCGATGATATGAGCACCCGTCAGGAAAATCGAAGCGATGAGGATGTTGAACATGCCGAGATACATGATCGACTGGGTCATGAAGAACAACACCGGTGGCGGACTCCCCGTATAACAAACGAACAGTCCGAATCCCCCCGCCAATACGCACGGGACGCCACCGCAAAACAAAAAGAACGCGTAGGCATACAACGGATGCTTACGATCGGGCAGCGGATAAAGATACCTGGGGCTTGGCTTAGCCGGTTCATAGATCTCGTCGATTGTCTCAATTTCGATTTGGTTGGACTCGGCATAGGCACGCACATGCTGCTTATCGACGGCGTCGATCGTCCGTTCGAATCGGTTGCCTTCAGTATCGGTTCCAATCAGCAAGTATTTCATGGGATCGCTCAGATTAGTTGCGGGAATGGACTACGACGCCATCTTGGCACGTTGAGAATAGGCCCACAGGGCGACCGCCGCACAAGCGGTCAGCATCCCCGAACCAACGGTCACCAGGCCGAGGACGCGCGCGTGACCTTTGCGTCCCAGGACGTTCGATACGGCGGCGTTCGTCGGGTCGGCCATGGCGGGATTGATCTCGGGCGACCGAGAAGCCCGGTGCGCGATTTCCACCACCAAGATCGGCGTCAGAAACAGCGCTATCAGCAGCAACCACGACAAGTGCTTTTGCCCGTCAGGAAGTCGCGGGGCCTCTTCGAACTCGTCGTCCATCGTTCCACCTCTTCGTCGCAGGTCAATCCTGCTGCCATGACTTGTTGACCACGCATCCCTACGGTACTACGTATGCATACCCCGATCAATCAGGCCGACCTCTCTGCGCAAACAATTCATTATGGTGATGTGCAGATCGGCGGCAGCGGTGGCCCGAGCATTGCCGGATCGGCCGTTCGTTCGACCCCGCCGCAATGGTCTTTCACAGCGACCAATCAATACAACGACGCCCAACAAACCGTGATCGGGCAGCGCGTCCGGCTGGATGTTCAGGCGATCTTCTACAGCGAAACGGAAGCCCTTTCCGCGACGCAGTTGAAAGCCATTCGTCGGCAACTTCTAGAGCCGCGTCAAACGCTTTCACTTGCCGGAACTGGGTGCGGGCTCGATAGCCCCGCCATCGATATCGGCTGGGGGCCTCGGCCGCTGGCATGCACCATCACCATGCAAGGTTCGCAGACCGCATCGCTGCAGTGGTCGGTTGAATTGGAAATCGCTTCGTCCGATGTCGCCGCCAGCTTACTGGACGAGCGGCTCAAGTCGTTCGACTTCGCTCAAAGCTATCGCCTCGACGATCAAGGCCTGCTGACGCGGGTCACGCGTGGCAGTTGGCAAGTTGCTTCGCAGCATTCCGGCGGAACGCAGGTCGCCGACAGCTTTCGCGCGGCGATCGATGTCGAAGTGCCTGCCGGTTTCCGTCGCGTCACGCAAGTTTACGACGAATCGACCGACAAGAGCCGCATCGACTTTCAACTGGTCGACGTGCAACTCGCAGGTGACGCGCTGCCGGCAGGGATCGCCGAAGGGGAAGGTTCCTTCTCGTTCACGACCGAAGGAATCGGACTGGCTCGCGGCACGGCGCGGCTGACGGCGACTTTGACCGTCGCCCCTGGGGTCGCCCCCAACTATGCGTTTCTGCAGTTCTGGTTAATGGCCGAGCAGAAACAATCCGATCTGCAGTCCGCGGCAAGCGGCGGGACGGCCCTCTTTCCGATTCATTTGTCGATCGAACGAGGGCTGTGGGAGCGCGCCCGGACGAGCCGCTTCGAGATCGTCTGGCAGAAAAGTGGCGGCATCGGCGCGTTCCTTTCCGACAAGTTCTGGACGCCGCTCTCGGGGAGTGGCGACTATTCGACCTGGAGTAGTTCGATCGCCGGCATGTGGCATCAGCGCGGAACGGCCGGGCTAGCGTCGACGTCGGCCGATAACGTTTCGGTCAACCTCGCTTCGGCCGCCAGTGGCGTCGTCATCGCGACCAGCAACACGCCTCCCTCGATTAGCAATGCCGCCGAATCGGTCGAACTGGCCAGTAGCACAATCGACCCGAACGCGTCGTGGCTCGACTACGATGTGCAATTGAAGTTCTTTAAAGACGAACGGACGACCTGGCATCGCCGGGCGGTCGACGCTTCGCGCAGCTCGGCCACAATCAGCGATCCGCTGTACGGCACCGACGGCATTCAGCCGCAGCAGTCGTTCGATGCGACCGACCAAGAAGACATCGCGGAAGAACATGGCTTGCCAACGCAATATGTGCTGCTGAAGGCGAAGGGCTTGCGAGTGCAATACCTGCCGGTCTTCCCCACGCTGACCTCGCTGGCCGGGCAAGCGGTTGCGTTGGTGAAGGAATCGTTCGAGATCGGTCCGGCGACCAGCGTGGGGCACATTGTCTATCAGATGCGCGGCTATCGTTTGTACAAAGTTCTGGGAACGGTCGCCTCGCTGAGCGATTCGCCGGCCAGCCCTTCCGTTCCCCCAGCACCTTCCAGCGAAGAGCCGGAAGGAGAGGAGTCGTAACGATGTTTACCTTACCACCGTCGGTGAAATTGCAGATTGTGGTCGACGAAGCGGCGGAAGCTTCGCCGGTAACGATCGACCTTTTGGAAGCTTACGACCAGGCCGCCTTCTTGGCGCAGTCGCATGGCGATGCCTGGCTGCCGCTGTGGGGCGAATGGATCGCCACGCAGCTTGGCCAAACGAGTCTTGCTTACAGTCAAGTTCGGTCGCTTTGGCAACAGGTCGCCCACCTGTCGACTACCTGGCTGGACGACTGTAAAAAAAAAGCAGAGACGACTGCCTTCTAGCTTTGCTGTATGGAGGCTCGCCGGGACAATACCGCGATGTCCCGGCGTTCGACAAGCGTGCCTGGCTGAGCAATTGGCCCGAAAGCTATGCCCGCCGCCAGCTACTTACCCCTGCCGAAGCCACCACACCTGATGGTATCTATCAGCAGATCTTGGCAGCCACCGGGCAAGAAGACGTGGCCCGTGCGGCGCGACTGGAAGCGTTGACGCAAGCGAAGCTGCGTAGTCTGGCGCGTTAAAGACATGCGGAACGAGCCTGTGACTGCTTGGGACTTTGTCGCCACGACACGCTAAAATGGGAGTAGCGATCCATGCCGGTGGAACTTCTTCGACCGGCTTCACATAGGCCCCAGGCTAGTCTTGTTTATGCGCCCTGATCCTCGCTCCGAGATTCGTATTTATCGCCACCCATGGATTTGGATCGGCGTGCTGGCGATGAGCGTGCTTTTCATCGTTTCGATAGGAGCGGACTGGTTGGGATTTGTTCCGCTGGGATTCACTCAATTGCCGGGGCTTTCGACCATTTTTCTGATCTTTCTGATCCTGGTGGCCGGCTGGTCATCCGTCATGATCTGGTTTCGGCGGCAAGCGGTACTGATCATTCGCCACAGCGACATTACGCTGGTCCATGCCGTGCTGCCGACCTGCCAGGCGACGATTCCTTTCGATCAAATCACCAATATCACCACCAGTTGGCAGCCTGACACGGTGCCCAGCTACCTGATTGTGCATGTCGACAACCTCGATCCGGAGGTCGATAACTCAGGCATCTGGGAGAAAATCGAAGGGGACAAACGCTTCTACGAGTGCTCGAACCTGACACAAAACGCGCCGCAACTTGCCAGCATCATCGCCTCTCGACTGACCGCGCGATCATAACGTGACCACCCCCGCGCCAATTTCTTGCGTTTCTCGCACGAGCCGGTAAAGTTTTGGCTAAGGAACAGAATTCTTTCAGAGGCTAACTAAACCGGATGGACGCAACGGAGACGCGCGGGCTTGCGTCACGCCGTGTTGTGCCGCGGTTGATCGCGCTCGGTATTGTCGCGATTGTCGTGGTATTGCTTTGGCAGTGGCTTGAATCCGTTAACCGCCAAGAGGCGCTAGAGCAATTAGTGGCGGCCGGAGCCGACGTGACCGACTTCGCTGGTCAGAAGTCGAGTGTCAGTCTGCCGAAAACGGCCGACAAAGCGGTCGCTATGCCGTTACTGGCCAACCTACCGGACTTGTGGTTCTTCGAGGTTCGCAAGCCAGACTTTAACGATCAAGACCTCACGTTCTTGAACCCTCTGAAAAAGCTCGAGCTTCTCGCCCTGCCAGACACTCAGGTCACTGGGGAAGGTTTCGCTGGCTTTGCCAATCATACGCAGCTATACCTAGTGAACGTGAGTGGTTGCCCGTTGTCGGCCAAAGGATTGAAACAGCTTTCCGTGATTCCATCGCTCGACTATCTGAACGCTGGCCGAACCAACCTAACGGCCAAGCACCTGCAAGCGATGCAGGAACTGAAAGTCCGCCTGCTGAGCGTGGTCGAAGCTCACGTCGATCGCGTGGAGTTGCAAAACCTGCTGAAAGCAGGCCAGATTCAAGAGGTCGATCTGACCGACACGAACCTGAGCATGAAAGAAATCGACGACCTTCGCGCGGCCGTACCGCAGGTCAAAATTCACGCCATGTCGTCGCACCCGAAAGCCTTACGGCAGACCGCCAATCCCGACCACTCGTTGCCTGCACAGCTCCCGGCAGACGACAACGCACAGCCCTAAAGAATTCCCCGCGGATCATTTCGTTTCGCGCTGCTGTTCCAGCGTGAAGACAATCCCGTGGGCAGCGCTATAGATGGCCCCAATGATCAAAAAGCCAAAGCCGACCATCAACAGCACAAGGAAGACCGGATAGGGTATGCCTACAAACGTTAGTACTGCCGAGGCTAACAGGGCCAGCCAACCCGCCATCAGGTAACCTTTCGCGTACCAGCCAATGCGGCCTTGAGCCGAACGTGGACGTTGAGGCGTGAACGACGGCTTGGGGTCTTCCACGTCGATACGACGAATGCTGGTGATCTCGTAGCCAACCTGCTCGATGGCAGCCCGAGCCTCTTCTTCGCTAGGCGCCACCACCAACTGACTGAACGGCATTTCATTGGGCGCACGACCGGCGACAGAGAACTTCATGGCATTCTTTCGTGGGGCAGAGAAGCTTTGGCCTGGCGGGATTAGTCGGAACTTGCATCTTCCAACGCTAGCGCTGGCCGACCCAATTCCTGAGTTGCCAGCACAATATATCGGACCCGCCGCGTGAAACCAATTTGCAGCAAGATCATTCCCAACACCAGCAGTATGCCAGGAATAAGGAAGATCGGAATCAGGCATACAACGAAGAGCAGGGAAAACAGAATCGATAACCAGCCCAACGCCAGCAGCGAGTTCCCAGAGTTACCCAGCCTCAGCACCGTCGAATCCGACGTCGGCGGTAGCGAAAGGTATTGGGGTGGAAGAGGTAGACCTTGTTGGCCGACGGGTTGAAGGCGACTTAGCGTGATCTGTTCCTTCGCCGCATAGGCCCGCACCTCTGCCTCGTCACTGGCCTCAATCATCCGATTCACCGGCATCCCATTGGAAGCCGTGCCAGAAATCGAGAAGAACTTACGCATCACGAAACGCCTTGGAAGCAGGGATGAACGAGTGGAAGTTAGTCAAAGTAAAGCAGGAAGGGGGGCCGTGCAAGATTATCCTGGAACCTCAACGTTCATCTCTCACAATTTAGATATAACAACAGATGTATAACCACTTTTTTAATATTCGCAGTATTTACTTGCATGCCATTTCAACTTTGCTAGGCTGATGCTCGCAACCTGACACACCAGCTCGTTGAGGGAAGAACGACCATGATGCGTAGCTTTTTCAAGCGTCTTCGTTCAGCGACTTCAGGGCGTTGGATGGGCGTGACTGACTTGTCGCGGATTGCTACCTTTCTCTTCTGTTGCACCCTGATTGCGGCCTACGTCACCTTCTTTGTCGCGAACTCGTTAATCTGGGCCTTCGCCGCGCAGATGAGCGGAATGTTGCTCGGCTTTCTGTTTGGAATTCCGAAGGTACAGCAAGGAGCAAGCCCCGAGGATGGCCGCTACCAGCAGCAGGTCAACACGAACCTCGAACAGGTCTCGGACTGGGTCACCAAAATCATTGTTGGGATTAGCCTGGTCCAGTTGCAGCAGATCCCTGGCTTGTTTCAATCGCTGGTCGAATACATTGCCCTCGACTCCAGCATCTCGCTGGGAACGATCGGCGCAATTCTGGTGATGTTCTCGGTGCTAGGGTTCTTCACTGGTTATTTGCTGACACGCGTGTTCCTGGCCCCCGCTTTTCGCGAAGCCGATCTGGCCGCGATACAGTTCCAGCAAGAAATGGAAGAACTGCAATCGGTCACAGAGACTCCGACCAACGAATTCACCACGCTTAGCGTCGATCTTGCGCGAAGTCCACGGGATGCCATTCTTGATGCGTGGCTTGATGTCGTCGATGCCTTGAAACTGAAACTAAAAACGAACGACAAACCATACATGGCCGAATATCGCCTGGAACATACCGCCTTGAGCAACGGCCTGATCGATCAGAAGCAATTCCTCACCATCCAGTCGATGCGAAAAATTCGCAACACAGCGGTACACTCGCCAGACCTTTCCATCCCCGAAGAAGATGTCCGAAAGTTTGTCAACGAAGCCACCACGTTGACGAACCAATTGAAGTAATGGCTTATCGTAGTCGGCATCCCTATTCTGGGCCTCTTACGCTCGACTTTGCCGCAACCCAATCGCCCGTTTTGCACGGTCAAAACCGGGCAATTGTTCGGTCCAACATTTACTTCCGGAAACTTTCCAGAGGCAGGCTGCTGGCTTGGTTTTCGTGGTAGGGGGGTGACCTATAATGGAGTGTTTCACGAAGGGTACAGGGTGCTCTCTGGGTAAGTGCCAGCTTTCGTGAAAGGCTTTCATTCAGGGCGACATCGGTTTGGCACGGCAGCGATCGATTGAAGAAGTCTATACGGAAGTAACCCGCGCTGCGTTACTCGGGCTGGCGGTCAATTTCATGCTTGGCCTGGTCAAGCTGATTGGCGGGATCGTGGGGCATTCGTTCGCCCTGATCGCCGACGCCGTGAACTCGATTGGCGATGTCGTTACCACGGTCGCTGTTCTCTTTGCGCTACGCGTCGCGCAGCACCCTCCGGATGAAGAGCATCCTTATGGGCATACCCGCGCCGAAGGGATCGCCGCTTCCAATGTCGCGCTGCTGGTGATCGTTTCCGCCTTGATGGTCGGCTGGGAGGCACTGCAGCGGATCGGCGATCAACATGTGACGCCGCCGATCTGGACCTTATGGATCGCCGGGGCGAACGTTCTGATCAAAGAAGGTTTGTACCAATACAAAGTTCGCGTCGGCCGCCGCACCGGTTCCGCCGCGATCATTGCCAACGCCTGGGACCATCGCTCCGACGCGTTCTGCTCGCTGGCGGTGCTGATTGGCCTTAGCGCGATACGCTTTGGCGGGCCGATGTTCGTATGGGCGGATGAAGTCGCGTCGCTGGTCGTGGTCACCGCGATCGTTTGGTCAGGCATTCAGCTCTTCCGTAACAGTGCCAACGAATTGATGGACGTGCAAGCCGATGCCGAGTTCGTCGATCAAATTCGTGCCACCGCGCTGCAGGTCGTTGGTGTTGAAAACGTCGAGACGTTGTGGGTTCGCAAGTCAGGCCTCGAGTACTTCGCCGACATCCATATTGAAGTCGACCAGCACATGACCGTCGCCGCAGGCCACCGGATCGGACACCAGGTGAAAGATCGCCTCATCCACGACTTCCCAAACCTGCGAGACGTGCTGGTCCATCTCGAGCCGTTCCCTCATCTGCATGGGAAGGACGCCAACAAATAGGCTCCGGTGCCTTGCATGGCGACGGCGAAAAGCACTGCATCTTCCGAGAGTTCCACGCAGAAGGACCACCTGGCAACCCCGAGCCGACATTGCCAGATGGTCGATCGCATCACGCGAACTACGGAGTCAGAATGTGTTCGCCATGGGCAAACTGATGGTGGCAAGCGTTGCAGCTTTGAACCATCGATTCGTAATTCTTCTTCGCCGTGGCGAAGTCTTTGGCCTGCGAAGCGCGGTAGAATTTGCCGCCGAAATCACGCACGCCGATGCTGTGCTTGATCCAGTCGGCACTATCTTCCTTCGGCACCCGTGCCAGCAGCAGGTTTCCCCCTTCCGCTAGCTTCAGCGATCCTTCCTTCAGCACTTTCCAACCAGCGTTGTCGGCTGGTGCTTCCGCCATCGCTGGCTTCAGGCGTTTGAAGGTGGGCTGAAAGACGTACTCCATGAACTCGTGCATATCGGGTTCGACCGGAACTGGACCGTCTGCCTTAAGCGATGGGTCAGCGGCTTGCACCTTCGGTGACGAGATCAGCAAACTTCCCACGCCCAGCAGGGCGATCAGGGCCAACGAAAACAACGAGAGCGAACGCTTCATAAATCAATTCCTTAATGACAAAACCAATGGCTACCTGCACACGCGGCCACCGTTCGGCAGCGCGCATGCCAGCACGCGATTCATTCCAAGTGAGTTCCCACAAACGCAGGCAGATCCTGCTCAGGGCTCCGTCGACAAGACGTATTCGTTAAAAGAATCCAGACGCCGTGCGTTAGATCAGCAGGACGCCCAAACGAAGATAGAGAGGCTGCCGATGCGCGGCCTGATGGAGCGCGGCCACGCACCTGTTGGGTGGCAGGGGCGACGTAAGGTCCAACGAAGTCGCGACAGCCACATTGCTGACATGCTTTGGCTGAGTTGTCTCCGAGGTCTCTTCGATCACCGCGCGAGGCTGCGGCGCAGTCGCTTGCGAAGATGGCGTGACATGCCAATGCCAACGCTTACCCAGATCGTTTCCGTTCGCCGCCGGATGATAGGCTTGCAGATGCGAAGCCAACTGCACGACATCCATTTCGCCGTGCGAATGTCCCCACGGAAGCGGAATCCGCGACAAGCAGAGAACGAGCGTCAAGACGACGATTCGATTCAAGCCTGGCACAATGACTCCTCCGGGAACAACGAGACAACAGCCTTCGATTCTAAGCCAACGCCCAGGCCGATTCTACACCCTGTTGCGCTACGGGTTCTTCTGGAAAGGGGAAATACTCCTTTGCCTGAGACTACCTGGCCGCTCGAAGCAATTCAATCCTTTACTGGCATGACTGATCCGGTGTTCACGCGATGACCTGGACAAATCGAGGACGGGCCGTTCGATAAGGGGCGAATTTGTTTCCTCTTTGCCAGGGCTCACACTTATGTCGACGTTCTTTCAATCGGTTCGCTCGGTCTTCCAACGCACCCGCAAGTGGTTACTCGATAAGCCTCCGCTCAGTCGTGACTATCGGGATCGATCTGGCCCGCCATGGCAACGGTTCTCGCTCGAGTCGTTGCCGCCATTCACCTTGTGGCAAGCCGACGTGATGTTGATGGATCCGCACGTCGTGTTTGGACTGATGGTTCGCAACGGAGCGATTGCCCCGGCTCAGGTCAATTGGTCAGGCGAACCCCGCCAGGTTCGCTTCGCCCAACAACAATGGAACCGCATCTGGCACGACTTCGGCGGAGCCCTCTTGCGCACGAAACGGTACGGCTGGATGCCATTCGAGGTGACCTATCACGAAATCGCTCAAGGTGAATTTCAAGGCATGCTCGGGGTGAAGGGCCTGCACGACTTTCACCCGCGCGATGGCCGCGTCGTGCTGCGTGGCAGCGAGAAAGCTGGCGTTCGCTTCGGTTCGTCGCGCGATGCTGGCGATGGATTGCTTCCATTTCCTGCTTCGCTGTGGTGCACGTTCGACAGCCAGTTCGGCAATCCTTATGGGCGCTCGCTGAATCAGAACAGCTACGTCCCCTTCGAAGAGAAATGGCGAGACCACGGAGCCAAAGATGTGCTGCGGCTGCGGATGATGAAGGATGGTTACAGCGGCGATATTTTTTGGGTCCCGGACCAGGTCATCGAGATTCCTGATCCGGTCACGCAGGAAAAGAAGCGATACCACGCGATCGATCTCTTTCGCCGCGCCCAGGAAACGCGTCTGGCTGGGGCCTCGATGACGCTGCCCCGCTTGTTCGGCAGTCAAGGTGAAGAGCTGACCGGCTACGAACCGCCGCACGACAACGGTCGGCCAGAAGGCATTCTGGAATGGAACGAACGCCTCGACTGGGAAATTTGGAAAGGGCAGGGCGTCATCCGCGAAGTGTTCGAGGCCGCTTCGTCCGGCAGCGGATTCAGTGGACGCACCGTTCCGATGATCCACTTCCTGGGCATGGTCACTGAAGAATTCAAGTCAATTCTGGCGGATGTGATGCACGACCTTCTGCGTCCGCTCACGCACATCAACTTCGGCCGCGACCCCGACCTTTCGGCCGAAGTTCGTCCGTTGATGGAAACCTACGCCGAAGCGATGTCGGGCAGCGCGCTCGGCGGAAGTTCGTTCGGCGGCAGTCGGAGCGATGTCGCCCGTCCGGCAGAAGGGAGCGAAGCATGAGCCCACGTTTCGCAAGTGCGGTTACCCTCGACGATCTTCCTTGCTTGCTGCCGGACGAAGCGATCTATCCAGCAGCGGCGCGGCTGGCCAACAGCTATCGCTGCCCGGTCGGTCCGGAGGCAGGTCAGGCCTTTCTGCTGATGACGCGTGACGATGTCGACTCGCTGACCAAAGATGCCGCCGTCACCCTTGCGTGGCAGATTGTCGACAAAAGCGGACCTTCCCCGGTCACCACCACGCACAACTTCACCGGACTCTACTTCGTTCAGGCGACACGCCTTTTACGCGGTGCCGATGCCGACCCGAACGCCACGATGCTGGTCGAACTTCGCGACGTGCGTCACCTGCTGAAGCTGACTAGCGTCGGCGTCGCCCAGTACAACCTTCGTGGTACCTGTCTGGCGACGACCTTTCTGCCGGAGTCACGCAACAGCGGCAGCGACTGGACCTGGGCGAGCATGTTGGAAGACCTGTGGAGCAAGCTTCCGGCTTCACTGGCCGGGACCGCGCCGACGCTCCCTTTCACGCCGCATGGCACGCCGGAAGGCTGGAAGTTTGTCGGCGTCAGCGTTTGGGAAGCGATCGATCAGGTACTGACCAAGCTCGGCTGCACCATCGCCTTCGATCCACGCGACGCCTCGTTCACGTTCGTCGAAGTTGGAGCCGAGCAGCTTTTGACGGTCGATGACGGGGAAGGTGGCAGCGAATCAGTCGCAATCGACGCCTTGACGATTCCCGTTACCTTTCAAGCCGAACCGATCCCAGGCAACGCGACCGCCATTCCCGAGAAGCTGCAGGTCTGGTTCCCGACCTGGCACGATGTCTTTGGTCCCGGTTGGCAACAGGCGTGGGATGGTGCCTGGACCGGAGACCGAACCGCCATTCCTCAATCGCGGAACACCTCGCATCCCGCGGCGGTTGCCGGAACCGTGGTCGACCTGTGGGAAGACCTTTCTGCTTGCTACGACGGCGACGATGAACTGCAAAACGAAACCGACCTGGAGGCCCGTGCCGATGCGATGCTTACCAGGTGGCTGGCTGCCGCGACGATCGTGCCGCGGCATCAAGTATTGATTGGGATCGATTCGGCCATCCTCCCCGGCAGCGAGATCCAAGAGGTGCTGTGGCGCAACTGGGGCGAAACGCTCGGCGGCAGCGTGACCGAATTTCGGACCGGGCCGCGCGGCGTCGGCTTACCGGCACGCTTGCGACCAGCCGAGGCCAACATTGGCAGCATCTTCAATGTCACGCTAACCGAAGACATGTCGGCGACCAGCAGTCATCAAGCTCGCTTCACCTTCGACGACACCACCGGCGGAGCGATGGGGCACGACCCGGGCAGTCGCTGGAACAATGCGACCAGTGGCGACGAAGCGATTGTTAGTTGGATCAACAATCGCTGGCAATTCCTCGACGTTTATAACTGCGACGCGATCTCTAGCTAGAAAGGGACCTCATGTATCGTCGCCATTGCCAATGTTGTTACACGCCGAACAAGCCTTGCGTTTCGGTCACCGGCAGTTGGGCCGCCGCTTCGGGCACCTGGTCGCCGGTGGTCGGAGGTGCCAAGTGCACTAGCCCAGGGGCGTTTCTATATTCGCCAGCCAGCGGACTCGATTCAGGCGATCGCCAGGGCATGCAGCTTCAGATCACTGGATCGGATGCTTTCATCGCTGGCTGGATCTTCGATGCCGACGACGAAGCAAACTGCCACCGCTTGAAGATCACCAAAACCTCAAGCGACGTCACCGCCGAACTGGAACAGGTCACCAGCGGATCGGCCGTCACGCTCGACGCGTGGGACATGCCGCAGTTGGCTGCCTTCAGCGGATTCTCTGCCGCGTCGGCCGAGTACGCCAACTACGTCACGTTGTCGGCGATCCTCGACAGTTCCCTCAACGCAATCACCGGTTGGGGCTGTGGCTTTCCCCGCGATGGTAGTTACCAGAAGCGGGGCGGGCCGAAGCTTGGCTTCTTCGCCGAATCGTTCGATGGCGGCTCGCTGACGATGGTGCGTTACCCGGCCGGGTCGCTTTCCCCGCACGATGGCTACTACGGCCGCAATACGTGCGCCGGTGCGATGCCCGGCTTCTGCAGTTTCGGCGTGGCGGGCTTCGACAACACGGCCATCATCAAGTTTGGCGGCACCGATCAGGTTTACTACGAGCTCGACGTTTCAGGGCTTTCCCTTACCAGCGACAGTTGCAGCGAGGACGAAGCGTTCTGGCTGTCTGGCAACATCGACTGGAACCCTGGCTCGGCAGGCAGCATCCAGTGCAGCTATCAGAATGCCGCCCCCAAGGTTTGCACCGGCGGCGATTGGCAGATCGAAACGTCGGTCATCTTCACCACGAACCTGCCGTACGCCGACGAGAACCTTCGCCGCGACATCGCCCAGTTGGAACTAACGGTCATCTATCGCCGAGCCTTCAATAGCAGCGTCCGCGAATACCGTTTTCGCGGTTACGTACAGCAAGACAGCTTCACCGCCGGTCAGCCGATCACGCTGCCGCTGTACTCGGAATCGATCAGCGGCGCCGAGAAACCTTTCAACGGCACCCCAACCAAGGCGACCCTGACATGCGTGTGATGTGCGACATGATCCGCGATGGCGAAACCTGGAAATGCCAGGCCTGTGGTTGGTCGATCACCACCGCGACGTTTCGCTTTCGTCCGCAGCGCCGCTGCCGCGCTGCACCGACGACGCCTGCAACGAAAACGACTCAAAAGAAGCACCACCGCACGGTCGAGCAAATGCAGATGTTGCTCGACAAGCATTGCCGGAACTGTCCGTCGTTTGTCGACAGCACGAACGTCGCCCGCCTCAAATGCCGCCAGCTCCCTGCTTGCGGCTGCCTCTGGGAAAAGCTGCGTTCCAAACTATGGTCCTGCCCGCTCAGGCGATTTCCGCGTGACGAAGATCTTTACCGCGCGATGCGAAGCTTCGGCAAGTAAACCATCCGATCGCGAATTTAGGCCGGCCTTTCCCTAGAGCCGGCCTTCTTCGTTCTTGCACGATCCGCTGTCAACCCAATGACCTGGACAGTGCTTCCTGGCTCGGCAGAATCGGCCGTTTGTTTGCCTGGCTGGCGTGTGGCTGGGGTTGGTTCTTTTCTTTTTGGGTCGAGGTGAGTCGATGACCTTTCACGATCAAACCGCATCCTTAATCGCTCAGGCCACCGGTCGCTTGAGCGGGAACTTCTCGTGGGCGCTGCTGGGGGGCGTGGTGCAGCAGTTTCTGATCGATGCCATGAGGCTCGCCGGGTCGCAGTTGGCCGAGCAGGGGCACGAGAAGAAGGCGCTCGTGATGGCCGCGCTTTCGCAGTTGCTCGACACGTTGCCGCTGCCAACCTGGCTGGCGCTGCTGCGCGTTCCGCTGAAGTCGCTTCTGCTGCACATCGCCGACGGGGCGATCGAAGCGATCTATCTCCGCTTTCAGGAGCAAATCAGCCATGAGTAGTCTCAGTCTTGGCCTTCTGATCTTCATCGGCGGAGTGCTCTGGAAATGGCTTTCCGGCGCCAAGCCAATCGTACCGCTGGTCGCGTCGTCGAACGTCGCCAGCCAACTGCGTAGCGTCTCGGCGGTTTCATCCAAGGAAACCGTGCGAACGTCTCGCACGCAGACAGAGGCCTTCGCGGCCTGGCTGGTGCTGCGCGAGGTGATGCAGCAGCAAGGCGCGACCACGGCGGAAATTGAAACGGCGGCCAAGTCGGTCGCCAAACGCATCATGCTTTCATCGCAGGAGACGCAACATGAAGGGTAGTTCGCTTGTCGTTCTGTCAGGCGTGGCGCTAGTGGCGTATTCGCTGATCGCTCCTCGTTTGCCAGGCAGCGGCATCGCGCCACCGCCGATCAATCCTGGTGGCCCTGATCTGCTGACGGTCTTTTCCCAATCGGACCAAGCGCAGCAAGCGGCGGCCGATGCCTGCGAGTTTGGTTGCTTATGCGAATCGATCGCCGAGATGATCGACTTCGATGGCCACCAAACGGAACCGCAACTGACCACTGGCCAGCAGTTGGATAACTTCCGCAAGCTGAGTCGTTTCTATCAGCTTCACGGGGCGAGCTATGCCCAACGTTACCCCGCCTTGGCCGAAGCCGCCGGCAGTTACTTGCAAAACGAACTGGGAAACGACGGTGGCAAGATCGATCCCGCCAGGCGTGCCCGATGGATCGCCGCGTATCGCACCCTGGCCACTTCCGCCCACTACGCCTCTGATTATCTGGAGTGGAAATGAACCCGAAGCTTTCTTCGCTCAACGTTGGTTTGCTGCTGGCTGCGCTGCTGGCAAGCCTGGTCGTCGTGGGACGGCTTGTGCCCACCACGACGTCAAACCTCGCGCCGGCCAAACCTTCCCTCGCCGTTCAACCGAAACCGAACGATCCGCCGTTGGCGCTGTTCGGCTATCAGCCACGCCCCGCCGAAACGCGTCGTTTCTTACAACAGTTACCCAAAGCGAACATCCGTCAGGCCGCGCCGGGATTGTTCCAGGCCGCCGCAGCTCCGCACGATGTCTTTCTGTATCGCGCCCTTTATAAGGCACATCAGCAGAAGTTTGGTCAGCCGTGGCAGGTCGGTCGGCAGGGGATCGGCGACTGTGTTTCTTGGGGTTGGGCGCATGGGGCGGATATTCATCTCGCCGTGATGTGGAGCCTGGGGGATTCCGCCGACTGGAAGCCGGTGGCGACCGAGTCGATTTACGGCGGGTCGCGAGTCGAAGCTCGCGGCGTCGCGCGAGGTGGTTGGTCGGATGGCAGCTACGGCGCGGCGGCGGCTCGCTGGGTTCGCGCGTACGGGCTCATCTTTCGCGAGCCTTACGAGCAGGTCGATCTTTCTACCTACTCAGCGAAACGAGCGAAGGACTGGGGCAACTATGGCAATGGCGGCAAGGACGACAATGGCCAGCTAGACAATCAGGCCCGCCAGCATCCGGTGCGAAACGTGGCCCTGGTCACCAACTTCGACGAAGCCGCCGCTGCGATTGCCAGTGGTTACCCGGTGCCCGTTTGCTCGAATCAAGGCTTCACTTCGAAGCGTGACGCCGACGGGTTCGCGCCGCCCTCAGGCAGCTGGCCGCACTGCATGTGCTTCATTGCCGTACGTCACGGCCAACGGCCCGGCCTGCTTTGTTTGAACAGTTGGGGCCCGAACTGGATCGCTGGCCCGAAGTGGCCTGACGACATGCCGGAGGGTTCGTTCTGGGTCGACAAGCCGATCGTCGATCGGATGTTGGCAGGCGAAGATTCGTTCTGCGTGAGTGGCTACGACGGCTTTCCGTTTCGCGAGCTCGATCACACGCTGTGGGTTCAAGCCGAATTGCCGCCCGAAGCGTGGCAAGCAGCGGCCGAACCAGATTCCTTTCATCCTGAATACGCACTTGCTCCGTAAGGTGACGTCATGAAACCAAGCCATTACTTGATGTTGTTGATTGTGTTAGTGCTGGGGCTGTATGCCCTACCCGATCGAACCGCCGATGTGGTGAATGGCCCGGTCCCGGCCGATGCCCAGCACGACACGCTTCGCAAACGCATTGTCCGCGTGCTGGCCAATTGGCTGATCGATCGGAACATGCGCCAGCCAGCGCCGACCGAAACGGAATTGCCCGATGCCGAGCCTCCCCGTTCGCTGGCTCAGCAGCCGGCCTACCTTTCGCATCCACCGGCGATTCCTCCGAGCCAACTGCTCAGCAGCCGCGACGCGCCGCTCGATCACCGCCATGGCTGGTAGTCACACTTCTTTCAACCAGGTAAACCGAACCATGAAATCGATGCTCACACTTTCGTTGCTGCTGGCGGTCTTCACCGGCAGCAGTGATCAAATAGCCGCTCGCAGCCAATCGGCTGCTCGGGCCCAAGCCGCGGTCACGCTGGCTTACGCGGCGATCGCTCCAACCGAAGTCCCTTCGCTTCCGATCACGCCCGACTCGAGTCCCAACGGGCAGGACGTACCCAACTTAAAACCGGCTGGGCAGCGTCAACCAATCGGCTACGCCGAGGCTTATGCGTTATATCAACAGTCGCGGAAGCCGATGGTAGTGATGCTGACCGCGCGGTGGTGCCCCGCCTGTCCGGCGACGCGGCAGCGGCTTTTGTCGCGGCAGCAACAAGGGGAACTCGATGGCGCGTCGGTCGTGGTGCTCGACATCGACCAGCAATCCGAAATGGCGCGGCAGATCGCCAAGGCCGCGCGGCACACCAACTCCAGCGGCAGCTTCACGATTCCGCTGGTCGTGCGGTTCGACTGGGAAGGTGGCACGCAGATCGCTCGGCGGGTCGGCGCGATCGAAACCCTCTCGATCCCGCCGCAAGGCTCGCCGGC
This sequence comes from Bremerella cremea, assembly GCF_039541315.1. GTDB lineage: Bacteria > Planctomycetota > Planctomycetia > Pirellulales > Pirellulaceae > Bremerella > Bremerella cremea. The sequence continues at coordinate 198,846 of NZ_BAABFZ010000009.1, forward strand.
GTTCGAGTGATCGCGCTAGTAACTACGAAGCATCGCCGGCAGAACGACAGCAACCCCGGTGATGTTGACGGCATCCGATTTTCCGCCAGTCGCTCGCCCACACATTTAATGGAATCCCAACTCTAGGCCAGATCGCTCAGCAGAGCAGGGGAGCCGTATCGGTTGCCAGCCAAGAAACAAAAATGGACAAGTTGCCGACGGAGTTCTGAGGCCCACCTGTTCGGCAACTTGTCCACAGCCCCCCGATTGAATTGGGTTGGCCGCACGGGATTGTTGGTTTACAGCTTCGCTAGTTCGTCGCTCAAGTTCACCAGCAAGTCTGCCGTCGTACCGAGCGAGGAGATGATCGCCGATTGCTCTTCAATCGCGGCGGCGACCTGGGTGGTGTTGCTGTTCACTTCCGAAACGCTCTTGCCGATACCATTGGTCGCTTCGATCACGTCCTTGATCGTTGCTCGAATCCGTTCGACCCGTTCGGCAATCGTTTCGGTTGCCGAGCGAGTTCCGGTGGCCAGGGCCTTCACTTCCGAAGCCACGACCGCGAACCCGCGCCCCGCCTCGCCGGCGCGGGCTGCTTCGATCGTAGCATTCAAAGCCAGAAGATTGGTCTGTTCTGCCAGGTCTCGAATCAAAGTCACGACGTCGTCGATCTCGGCGCTGCACTCGCCAAGCGTATCGATCGACTTGCCGGCCTGTTTCGATTGCGTCTCGGCATCATTCGATAGGTTCGCCGTGCGCGTGATGTTTTGAGTAATCTCGGTAATCGCCGCTCCCATGTCTTGAACGCTGCTGGCCACTCCTTGGCCCACTTCATTCAGCTTGCCGACTTGGGTTCGAATGCGGGCTTGTTCGGTCATGATGGTCCAGGTTGCCATGACACCAATCATATTGCCACTACGATTGGAAATCGAATGGACCTGCAATTCGAGGATCTCGTCGCCAAGCGTAATCATTGACTTGACGGGCAGGTTGGCTGGACTGGAAAGGATGTTGCGTTGATATTGCGGATTCTTGTGGAAGATATCGATCGAACTACCCACCACTTTATTGGGCGCGACAGGCAAGAGGTGGGCGATCTTTTGCATCGAGGCGAGCGAAGCGGGATTCATATAACGAATCACCAGGTCCGAATCAGCAAAGATCAGGTTCGTGGGCAACGCGTCGACCACTCCTTGAAGTCGTAACGCCTCTTCCATGTTCTCGACTTCGGCAGTCACGTCGATCGCCACTTTTACGACGCTAACCGGAACGCCGTCTTCGTTAAAGACGGGGTTGTACGTCGCCCGGATGTAGACCTCTTTCCCATCCTTGCCGATACGCAAAAATCGATCCGAGAAATAACGACCCGATCGAAGTTGGTTCCAGAACTCGTGATACGCGGGCGAATTGACGTAGTCTTCGGCGACGAACATGCTGTGATGCTTGCCGATGACTTCCTTGCGGGTATATCCCATCGTCGCTAAGAAGTTGTCGTTGACCTCCAGGATGGTTCCATCCATCGAGAACTCGATCGTCCCATTGGATTTGCTGATGGCCTCGAGCTTCGCCTCAGCCGCCTCCAATTTTCTGGTCAGTTGTTGGATTTCGCCTGACTGAGTATCCGAGCCAAACCAACTCCAGGAAGACTTTTGCGAAGCAACTGCAACAGAACTCATGGGACCACACACCTAAAGAAAACACGAATGGCGACTGCATTGCATAACTGTGCAAATCTGTTCGCTTTGCATAACCATAGATTGCACAACACGTGCAGGCGGTTGCGCCTCACCGCAAAGCAACGCCGATACCCGCACTTATAGTGGTCAGGCTATGCCCCTTCAGCTAGTCACATCGTTGCCTTCTACACCGCGAGTGAACACTCGCTCCGCTATGAACTTGAATTCAAATGAAACTGTTGTTCTTGCATCAAACCGATGTCGCGATTCGGTTTATGGCAACGACGGCAAATAACAAGCACGCCACTGTGGGTTCCCGCAGGATGTTTGCAGAGACAGGGGGCGGGGGTGTAAGAAAAGTACATGAGGTTTCCGTGTTTTTGGAGGCACCCGATGAGTGACACCGATTTGTATTCGTTTATTTACGAATCCACACCGAATCAATGGACCACGACGGAGAAGTCGTACAACCTGTCCGTAGCGTCTGGCGAGGTGTATCGGTTCACGCATGTAGCAGTAAGCCTTCTCAATCCGGACATTCGGCTCTGCTGGGGAGCACCAACCGACTCGTTTGCTGGCGGTCCCTCTCCGGTGGCGTACAACTTGAACTGGAGCGATGGTCGCGGGATCCATGTCCTGGCGATCCATCGCGACGACCTTTTTCATAAGGACGAGGCTGTCCTTCTGCTTGACGACGGAGTGGCGTTATTGCGCCCAGAGCGTGACGGAGTTCGGTTGTGGTATACACAGCGGCGTGCCGCGTTGGCTCGCTTGCTGTTCGATCTTCATTCGACATCCACCTTCACTTTCGATTCGATCGCATTTCGAGCGAATATTCAGGTAGGACAAGCCTCGCCCGCGCGCTTCAGGCGGCGCGGCGTTCAGCAACGTTGGCCTGGCCAGCCGCTGGCAGCAAGGTTTGGTTGGAAGTCCAACCGCTGACAGGCTCGCCCTGAGCCGCGTCGCCTATCTCCCAACCCGCCGAACACAAGCCAGCTCTCACGGCCGGCCCCTGCTAAACCATCCCCGCACACACCTCAACCTTTCACCCCAAAGGCCTTGCAACGAACGCTGGTCGTCTCGTTGTTAATTGGGGTGAAAGGTTTGTTTTTATCCTCAGAGAAGTCTGCAGCACTTTCGCTAGTAGGTCACGTTCTCATCGTCTCCCCACAGAAACTGTTTATGACAAAAGCTGAATCGCGTTACCCGTGGAATCCGGAACAATAGTCGCTCGAGTGAGTCGCCGCCGGCGCCGGCTTCCGTGAGAAACGCCAGCGCCGCTTCTGCAGACGCAATCTCGTGTTCTTCAAAGTCGTTTGACCACGCCTCTCGGTTGAACTGAAACCAGTCCCTGAAGTTTGGCAATCCAGATTCGTCGGCCGTCAGGCCCTTATCGGCGTGCAGTTTCTTAAATAAGGTCGGCGCCAACATTGGCGAGCCCGTCATCAAGGCAAACAGCACGAGGATCTCGTGATAATGCTGTTTATCCTTCAGAAGCTTGAGTTCCCCTTCGGTCATCCCCGAGCGATACAGACGATAGGAATCGAATAGCCGCGTGACGCGTCGTGGCGAATGCCCAAGGGCTCTGGCCAAACGTCGCAAACAATCGCGTTCGCCGGAGTCGAGATCTTCCTGTCGGGGACTGGTGGAAAAAGGTGGCAACGTGGCGCTCTCATCGTCGTCGAGCCACCCCTCAAAGAGGTTTCGTTGAGACAGCGAGTCGACCAGGTTTTCCTTCGCCCGATGGCTTAATAAAGGAATCTGATACGGCACCTGAAATATCTTTTCCAGGTAGTCGGTCGCGGTCGCCTGTTTGTTGTCGTCAGTTTCTGCCGGGCCCAGTCCCATCAGGTTATGGTATTTCTCTTTCAGGGCCTGGGTGATCCAGCGTTGATCGACACCAACGACCACCACAAATAAGCGAAACCCGAGTAACAGGTGAACCGCTTGCAGGACTTCGGCGACCGTTTCAGCAGGGCAGCGATCGATGTCGTCGATATACAAGACGATTCGCTCAACGAACGGCACTTCTTCCGAACCGGGCGGGACGAGCTTTTCAACCTCATCCACAAGAGGCGAGGCAGGCGTGTTACGGTTCACCCAGAACTCGTGTTGAAGACGGGTTAACGTTTCGAAGTCTTTCCGGACCAGCGAGATGAGCCCCAGATGTTGTTCGTAGGTCCGATCACGGACGCGATTCCCCAGGAACTCTTTGAGCATCGTCCCCAACTGCTCTTCTTTCCCGCGCGGCGTGAAGCCAACCAGTTCTGCCTGTGCTTCGTTTAGCTTCTTTTCCGCAGCAACGAGTTCGCTCTCCGCTTCCAATACTTTCGCTTCCAGTTCTATGAACTTGTTGCGTCGATCCTCTTCGACTTGCGTGCGTGCTGATTCGATCAAGTCGTTCGTGCTGCGGATGGCATCAACGATCTTCTGCCCGCGTTTTTTCAAGAGAGTCAGCGCCGCCATGCCCCCAGTCAGCCAAGTTCCGAGCGCGGCACTAAAGATGCCGTCTGGAGCGATTTTGAAATACGACAACACCAGTGGAGCAGCCACCGTTAAACCGAACAGCAGGATGAAGGCGATCCCATAGCTCACAATTCCACACGAATTCACCGCCAGGCGAATCGTCTCGCCTAATGTGAAAGAACTGCTGACCATCTCTTTAATTTCGCCAGCGCTATCAATCAGCTCGTCGATCTTCTCGGTGTGTAATGCGGACTTCGCTGCTTCGAGTTGCTTCTTGTGCTTGTTATCGAGCTGGGTCAATCCTTGTACGAATGCCTGCTTGACCGTGTCCCACGTTGTCTTGGCGTATTCGGTTAACGCTTTCGTCGAGTCACCAAGCTTTTGGGCCCTGGTTTGGCATTCCGCCTTCAACACTTCCACCTTTTGAGCAGCGTTGTCTCGATCGACCGACGCTTGCTGATAGGTCTCGAGTTGCTTGAAGAGTTCGGCAACCTTGTCTTCTTTCTTCGATTGGGCGGTTAGCTTCTGGTAAAGCTGCTCGAAGATATGGCCTGCCAGGCTCGCCCATAGATTCGACTCAACATAGTGCCATGCGTTGAATTCGATTTGCACGACGCGGCTGCAATAGACCGTCGGCTGATTCGTTTCGCGGGCCCTGGCCGAATGAATCGCGATCTGAGCGATCTGGCTCTTCAGCGCATTCATCATGAACGTCTTGCCTGACCCCCAATCGCCGAAGATCCCAATTGCCTTGGGTGGCACCAGATCGCGGTGAGCAATGTACTTGGCAAACGTATGCACAGGGCCGGCGATCCCCAGCTTGTCCGCTTCCTCCCACCGCCAGATTAACGGTTCCCTCTGGCGAAGGTCGGCGTAGCGAATCGCCTCGAGCTGACCTGGTGACCGCCGTTTGGTTGTTTCCAGATTCAGGAGATCAACCTGATGATTCGGACTTTCGTTCGGTGGAGTTCCACGGCGTCCGAACTTGAAACCGGCAATTGCATCTTGAGGTTTTCCAGGCCAGTAGATCGCATAGGTATCGAGCAGTGACTGAATCTCGCCGATCGTTGATCTCGCTCGCGAGTACAAGCTGCTACTGTTGCCAGGCACATCGTAGTTCAGCCAGTAGCTCGACAATTCGTCTCGAAATCTCTCGATGTCCTCTCGTCGTGAGATCGCCCGAAGAGCGGTCTTCGCATCTTCAAAGGCCCTCATCCGAGCCAGGAAATCAAATCGCGGTACATTGGGATCACTGCGTGCTGCTAGCGGCAACAAATTGGGATCGAGAGCTTCTAACTTTTCTAGCAGTAATGCTCGAAGTTCTACGGCAAGCTCATCAACGCAAACCTCCGGAGCGGGCAGTTGCTCGTTTTCCAGGAATTGTTGCAGCTGCCTTGCTTGAATGAATGAAATGGGAATTCCACGTTGAATCACCTGAAAATTCCCCAAACTTCGCGTCAGCTCTGCGAATTCGTCGCTCCCCGAAATGTCATAGAGTGTGGGGGCATCTACTCCGTAGGCTGTGACAGCTCTCGCCACGACGGTCGGTGGACCATTCACTGCCTGATCTTCTTCAACCGTTCCGAATCCTCCCAGCCGCTTGGTTAGCATCGAGTAGAAATAGACGATATCCTGCGACTTGATCTCACGACTCGCCTCGGTTGATCTCCAGACGAATTCATTCGCGCTCGAGATATCAGGCATACTGAGCTGCGATTGTTCGTCATCAACTCCTACGATCCAAAAACGTCGCTTCGCTTCCGTCGCTTCTTGAGATACGCTGGGGCTGGGTATTTCGTCCATGGAATCAATTTGAGTTAACAACAGGTGGCTGGCTGGCAACACGTCAGACGGGATTCTAACCCCCTGACAATGGCAATCCAACCAATTTGGGTTGTGGTTGGATTCTTCTGCTGAAACAGGGTGTCCGTGGGGGTTGCTCCCTTCGCATCTCAAGGTTAATTTTGTCGGATGAATCAGGGCTTTTTGGTCGGCTTAGGCGGTTGGTGATGGTACGATGGATAGGATGTTGAAACAGGTCGAGGTGATCGTGGCTCATCGATCGGATGAGACGCGGGCTAAGGTTCGTGAAGTGCTGGACGAACTGGGTTACCAAATCCGGCACGAATGCGATTCCAGCAAGTCGCTGATGGACGCCGGCGTCGATTCTCCACCGGACCTGATCATCTCCGGCATTGAACTGGTCGACGGCGCGGCCATCGACGCCTTGATCGCGATCAGCCATCTCGATCCGACGCCAGCCATTGTCATCACGCCGCGTGATTCGCTGCTGGATGTCGAGAAGGCATTAAGCGATCACGTCATGGCGTACCTGGTCGAACCGGTCGAGCCCGATCAGATCAAGCCGACCATCTATCTGGTGCGGGAACGCTTCCGGCAGTTCGAGCAACTCAAGCACGAGAATGAAGACCTGCGACAAGCGCTCAGCGATCGGAAGACGATCGAGAAAGCGAAGGGGGTTATCATGGGCCGGGACGAACTGACGGAGGAAGACGCGTTCCGTCATCTTCAAAAGCAAGCCCAGTCGAAGCGCATGAAGCTGGCCACGTTCGCTGCCGAACTGCTGGAATTAGAAAACGGCAACGCCTAACGCGGCGATGGTCAGGCGTCACCTCGCTCAACCCCAGTATTGCTGGAGCGTGCGTTTCAATTCGTCGAAGCGAAGTGGTTTGACCAGCACCTGGTCACAGCCGGCCTCGGTACAGCGTTCCACATCGCTTCCAACGGCAGCGGCGGTCAACGCAATGATGGGTGACGGGTACTCGATCGACTTCAAGTAGCTGGCGGCCTCGTAGCCGTCCATGACCGGCATCTGCATATCGAGCAGCACCAGGTCGAAATGACTGCCCTGTTTGCGACGACGGGTGTCGATAATGTCGCAGGCCTGTTTCCCGTCGTGAGCGAAGATCGGTTCGATCCCGAACTTGGCAAAAATCTTCTCTAACAGAAAACGGTTCGCCTCGACGTCTTCGGCCACCAGGACCGACTTCTGATCCCATGAAACACTCGCCGCCGGTCGCGGGTGATTCGCGGCATTGGTCGAGGGGAGATCGTCGGGGGAAGCTTCCGGGGCGTGAACTTCCAGCATGAAGCTAGAGCCCTCGCTCGACGTCTTTTCCAATTTCAAACTGCCACCCATCATCACCGCCAGTTGCCGGCTAATGGCCAATCCCAGGCCAATACCAATTCGCTTCTGCTCGCTGGTGGCTGGACCTTGGCTGAAGGGGGTGAAGATCCGATCGATCACGTCGGGGTGCACGCCCGGCCCTGTATCGCTCACGCGAATCTTCAGCATTTCTTTGAGGTAGTCGTATTGAATCAGGCACTCGACTTCGCCGTGATCGGTGTACTTGATGGCATTGCCGATCAGATTGATCAGAACCTGACGCAGACGAACCGGGTCGAAACGAGCGAGGGCAGGGCAGTTCTTCGGCAAATGCCAATGGAACCGCAGCCCCTTGTCGGTTGCACGGAACTTCATCAACTCGCAGGTCGATTCGACGACGTGGCAGATGTCGTTGGCCATCGTTTCGATTTCGAGCGTCCCTGCTTCCACCTTAGCGATGTCCAGCAGGTCGTTCAGAAGCGAAAGCAGGTGTTCGCCGCTACTGGCGATCATGCCGAGCATCTTCTGGGCGTCAGGCGCGTTGGGATCTTTCTCCAGCAGTTCGGCGAAGCCAATGATCGCGGCCAGCGGCGTGCGAAGTTCGTGACTGAGCGAGGCGAGAAACTGTGACTTGGCTCGATTAGCTTGCTCGGCCGCTAACATCGCTGCGGCGGCCCGTTCTTCGCTCTCCACCAGGCTCTTGAGCAACTTGTGCCGCTCGATGGCGTTCTGGGCAATGCGTGGCAAGATTTCGGCGGTAATGTGCGACTTGCCAAAGAAGTCTTGCACGCCGTGTTCAAGGATTTTGCTATCGAAGCTGCGCAAGCTGCCGGTGATTAACACGATCGGCACTGGCGGAATCGTCGCGTCGCCCAACAACCGGCGGACAAAGCCGGTCGCGTCCATGTCAGGCAAGCGGTAATCGAGAAAAACCAGATCGAAGTCTGTAACGCGCTGGTCGAGAAGTTTCAAGCCATCGCCGCCGGTGGTGACTTCCGTGAACTGGTAGCGGACGCGGTGATCTTTGCGTAAAGCCGATACGATCGCATCGCGATCCTGCGGCGAATCATCGACGATAAGAATGTGAGACTTCAACACGGCTGACTTATTTCAAGAAGCTGGCGGTCAATTGGCGGACAGTCATCAGGTATTGGTCAGGATCAGCTGACTTAGAGTGAAAGTCCGAGGCGCCGAGGGCAAGTGCTTGCACTCGATCGCCGGGGTTCGAGGATGTTGAAAAAACGACCACACAGGGAAGGATGTCTGGAACTTGCTCCTTGAGCGTCTGGAGCACTTCAAAACCGTTGCAGTTCGCCAGATTCAAATCGAGAAAAATCAGCGAAGGCAAATACTTCTCGATCAAGGCCCGCCCCTCACGGCAGTTCTTGGCGCGCAGGATCTGAACCTCAGGATGATCCATGCGCACTGCCATGGTGCCCATCTCGTAATCCAAGTCGCAATCCTCGATGAAACACACCGAGGGCGGTATCGAATTTTGCATTGTTCGTCCGCCTATTCCAAGGTAAAGAAGACGGTTGAGCCAGTGCCTGGCTCAGACTCGATCCAGATTTTGCCACCGTGACGGGTAACGATCTTTTTGCAGATCGTCAGTCCGGCGCCTGAGCCTCCACCATAATCTTCGGCCAAATGGAGACGTCGGAAGATCTGGAAAACCTCCTCGACCATATCCACAGCAATTCCTATTCCATTGTCTTTCACATAGTAAATGTTTTCAGCCTGCCCATGGGGGGAACTGGCCTCTAAACTGCCGATCTCCACCCGTTTTACGTCACTTTCGTTGTATTTAAGAGCGTTTTGGATGAGATTGGTTAGTAGTTCCCGCAAACAGAGGTAGTCCGCCCAGAGGGTGCACTCATTCTTGACTAGCACGTCGATTCCGCGTGGGATCGGTCGTCCGACGACCATTTCCGACGCCTCTTCCGCCACCTCGCGGAGGTCGACCTGCTCCTTCTCCAGATTGCCCTGGCCGGCTCGAGAGAGCTTCAGCAGACCCTGGATCAGCTCGTCCATGCGGGACGAAAGGTTGCCCAGGGTATCGAGCCGCTGGCCGATCTGGTCGGTCAGATCGGCTCCTAGTTCGTGCTTCAGTAGGTAGACCGTCTGATTGATCCCTCGCAGCGGTTCGCGAAGATCGTGCGAGGCGGCATAGGCGAACGAATCGAGGTCAGCGTTCAGCTTGCCCAACTCGTCATTCACTCGCAGCAGTTCCGAAGCCCGCAGGCTTAGCAGTTCGACCAGCCCGCTCCGAAGTTCGGAAGCCATTTCACGATCGATCTGCGACCAGCGACGCGACTGGTTATGGACGGTCACTTTCCATTCTTCAAACGACAATCGAGGCGAGAGCCGGATGCCGTCGCTCGTCTCGATGGCCACCTTATCTGGGTTCCCGCCCCACGACACTTCGCTGACGAACTCGTCGCGGAAGAAAAGCAGCCAGTTGGCTTCCGGGGCGAACAAAGGGACCGCCAGGCAGCCGCAACTTTTCACCGACGAATCGTCGTTGTAATCAGGCACGGACTCGACCAGCGAATGGGTCGACCAGACCGGATCTTCGCTATTGAGCTGATCGTTGAGCGTCTCGATGATCCGCGCCATCCCTTTTGGGGTGGGCGTGCTGCCGAACGTCTGCACGCCTCGCTCCGAGCAAATTGCCACGCCGCTCGACTGAACGATCTTCACCAGTTCCGGCCCCAACATATCGAGGGCCTGCCAAATCGCGGGCGTGCGGGTCACCAGGTCGAGGATCTTGTGGTAATGCTTACGACGGCGGTTGCGGGCCGAGTTCACTTCCGATTGTTCGCGGGCCGACAAATAGTTGCCGATCACCAGTCCCATGATCTCGCACGCGGCTCGCTCTTCCAGTCGGAGCGGTTTGGCCGAGTAGTGATGGCAGGCGATCAGCCCCCACAGGCGGCCTTCGATGACGATCGAAACCGACATCGATGCCTGGACTCCCATGTTGCGCAGATACTCGATATGAATCGGCGAGACCGCGCGAAAGCAGCTTAAACTCAAGTCGAGCGGATGCCGAGCGTCGGCGTGGCAAGCAGGCATGATTGGGACCGGCGTCGCATTCACATCCCCAATCGAACGAACCGTGTTCAGCACGTACAAACGACGGGCTTGTTCCGGAATGTCGGTCGCCGGGTAATGCAGCCCCAGAAACGAATCGATCCCTTCGACCACCGACTCGCCGATCACTTCGCCATGATTATCTTCGGCGAAACGATACAGCATCACGCGGTCGAAGCCGCTGATGTGCCGCATTTCGTCGGCGATCACCTGGTAAAGCTGCTCCAACTCGGTGCAGCGCTGCAATCGTTGATTCGCGCGGGTCAGTTGTAGGGGCAAGCTCAGGTCTTCCGCCAACGGTGTTGGCTCATCGAGCTCTGGCTTTTCAAACTCGACCAGCAGCATGCCTCGATAAAGGTGAGCCGCGGCCGAATGCGACTCGTCCGCGGCATTCGCCATCCGCAGCTTTAGCGGACGAACGACCTCGCGGATCCCTTTGACCACGCGGCGCAGCGCAGCGGTCGATTCGGGCGCGAACAAGGCGTCGAGTTCCGCACCGACCTCAGGCGTAAAGCCAAGCCATTGGTCGATGTTCTGCGACATGTATTGCAACGTGAGATCGCCGAGTTCGAACGCCAGCAACGCACCGCTGGGCTGAACGGCCCCGGCCAGATGGATCGGTTCGCGATCGCAGTTCGTCAGATCGACCGGCGTCTTGCCGGGTTGTTGGTTTCGATCTTTCATGACGGGCCTCCTAGTTGTTCTCGATAGAAGAGAAACATTTGCTTGGCGGCTTGCACAGCCTGGCCAACGTGGTGCGGTTCGACCAGAAACTGATCGAGCCACGCCTTGGTTGTCTTCCAGCGTGAAGGGGTCTGGTCGCCGTACGCTGCCAGGTAACCGACTGGAGCGAAAGGGATGTTACGGCTGACCGACTTGCACAAATGCATCGCACCCATGGTCGACCCTTCCAGAACGTACAGTACTCCTGCAGCATCCTGGGGTGTCTGGACCCATGCGTATGACATTCCTGTGATCGACTTGGCCGAATCCGCGATCTTATGCAGGATCTCGGTCTCGGATTGGTCGGTCAGCAGTTGCAAGTCTTCCAGGGCCCATTTTCCCTTGCGTCGATCTTTGAACCAAGGTTCTGGCTTTCCCAGCAACTGGTCGATCTTCTGATCGGCCGCTGGCAGGAAGGTCGAGATCTGACGCAAGAATTTCGCGTAGCGATGGGCGTCGCGCAGATAGTAGCTCCAATCGATTGATTGCTCTACTTCACGATGTAACTCAGCGGTCTCTTCGCGAAGACGCACGGTCGGCGTGGCGCCGACTGCGTTGGAATCAGAATCAGGTTGTGGAGCTTCGGATGAATCCGACATAGCGACGGCTCTGGTTTAAGACACGAAATTACACGCATGGTGAAATTAATCGAACTTAAACCGGGCTGCCATAGGCCGGTAAATTTCGAAATAGGTGATCTACACCTGGGTTATTCGTTTGCATCTTAGAAAAATTGGCGTCCCGGTCAACCAGGGGGGCCGATGTCGGAAGTCCTGACAGGTGCGGGAGAAACGCAACGTGCTGGCGTCCCAACGGACAAAATCTTCACCCAGAAGCATCCCATGCCCCCCGAGCGATACCAATCACAACCGAGGATTGTGGCGCGTACTCGACACCACCGCAAAGACTGAAAGCCAGTTATCGACTAGAGGTTCTTTCGACGCGGTCCAACGATCACCGGACGTTGCGCATCCAATCGATTCGGGGCGTCATCCAAAAGCGACCAACTTTCGCCCAAGTCCCCCACGCGCCACAACGATTGGTAAAAGCTACGGACGAAACGCAGTCAGCCCGGACAGTTGAGTTCTCAGGGAAATGCCAGAGGAACGCCTCGATCGCCTGCTCCGCGTTTGTCTTCCACCGGCATCGACAAACTGCTTCCTCGGAAAGCCGTACGATCGAGTGGGAATGCCTCAGCGCGCAAGTTAACGATTACAACAATCGCAGCACGTTACCATGCAACCGGTAGACCGACGTGGGGCAACTATTCCGGCTGCTTTGAGATCGTTTGACCTGGGCAACGCAGCAACCGATTTAAAGTGCAGGGCCCGTCAGGCGGACGCACGGCCTTCAGTTTTTGAGAAAGGATTCCCTCTCACCATGCGACGTCTCACCTCGCGTCTTCTAGCGACGTTAGCTCTGCTGGCCACACCTGCCTTGGCACTTGCCCATCCCATCGCTTCCGATGAGTTGGAACCTTTGTACGCGCCATTGGAGCCGTTTGCCTGCGAACATGGGCACGCATATGACATCCGCGAAGGTCGCCCCGATACACACGCCCCAGCCGGCTTGATGGGAGATCATGTCCATCACCAGGGCGAGTACATGATCGAGTACAAGTTCCGCAAGGTGTTCATGGATGGCAATCGCTTTGGCACCCAGCGGGTGAGCGATGTCGAAGCGTTGGACGTGACCGGTATTCCGTTCATGGCGACCCCGACCCGCATGGACATGAATATGCACATGATCCACTTCATGTACGGAGCGACCGACAACGTCACGCTCTATATTATGCCTATGTGGATGGAAATGACGATGGACCATCTGCGTCGCAATGGAACCACCTTCAGCACCTACAACTCGGGCATGGGCGACTTGCCGTTTGGTGCGTTGATCTTGCTGCACGATACCGACACGACCGACCTGATCTTCAACTTTGGGATGAGTGCCCCGACCGGCAACATCCATGGCACAACCACTTCGGCCAGCCCTGTCGGCGCCGAAACACAGATGCCTTATCCGATGCAACTAGGGTCCGGCTCGTTCGCTTTTCGGCCGGGGATCACCTTCAAGAAGTATTGGGAGATGGCCAGCATGGGCACCCAGCTTCAGACGAACCTACCTATCGGCGAGAACTATCGCGATTACAAGGTCGGCAACGAATACAAACTGAACTGGTGGTATGCCCAGCGTGTCACCGAGCCGCTGGCGTTTACTTTCCGTACCGAAGCCCTGTGGCGTGAAAACTACAGCGGCGATGGAGACCCACAGCTAAATCCTAACATGATCAGCACGGCCCGGACCGATATGCGGGGCGGATTCTGGTTCAACCTTGGCTTCGGTGCGATCTATCAGTTCTGCGACGGCAGCCGGTTGAACTGCGAAATGGTGTTGCCGATCTCGCAAGACCTGGACGGAGTGCAATTAGAAACTGACTTCGAACTGTTCGCCAGTTGGTCGAAGTCCTGGTAAGCCCCTCACGACAATCGATCATCTCTCCAGAAGGCCGCCTCGATCCTGACTGATCGGGGCGGCCTTTTTTGATGGTTCAGGCACACTTTCAGAACTCGCCCAACACTTCGCCATCGCCACGAGTCGAGAGCCCACGCCACGTTGTTATGTCAACCGTCTCGGTGACAAACCGTACCGAACCATCGCCGAGGGCCGCATTCACCCCACCGGGATGAAGACTTCGAGCCGCAAACCAGCCTCGGCTATGCGCATAGGCATCGGGCGTGTTGCTATTGGGAGACAAATAGCTGTTGAACAACGTCGCACTTGCCTGCCCCCAAATCCAAGGATATCCGCGGTCACCGCGCCAGTCGGTGGCGGCAACGATATCGGATTCGGTCCACATCGGATCGACCCCGCCTGGCGACGTTCCGACGCGCGATCTCCCAGAACTCAGCGAAGCAGCCAAGCGATAGGGCTTGGAGATATCCGCCAGCGCCGTCCCACTCAAATCGCTGCCAGGTCCCCGCAACGCTTCCGCCATCATCATCGTGTTCGACGTACCATCGGTCAGATCGCGAAACCGTGTACTGCTATCGAAATAGAAGACACCATCGGTTGGAAAAGCTGGATCGTAATATGCTTTGCCGGCCGCCGAGATCCCGGTGCCAGTGTTGCCCATATAATTGGTGCCCGGCAGATCGGTCCCGAACGAGAACGAACCGAACCGTACTTCAATTCCATCCGGTGCGCTGTCACTTGGACAAAGAAACATCGGTACAAGAATCTTGGCAGCCGGGTTACTAAAACTCGGGGGCGATCCCGCTAAAACCGGTTGCGTGAAATCGATCAGATCTTGTAGCGAAGTCTGCTCGACGAAAGGCAACAAGCGGGCGTGAATCGAAAATGCATTGCTACTGGCCGAGGTGCTCCCTCCGCCATTGCCACCACTAGGCAACGAGCGATAAGTGCTCTCGTACGTGTGCATCGCCAGTACCAATTGTTTTTCGTTATTGGTGCATTGCATTCGACGCGCAGCTTCTCGAGCTTGCTGCACCGCCGGCAAAAGCAATGCTATCAAAATTCCAATGATCGCAATGACGACCAGTAACTCGACCAGGGTAAACCCGCGCGCAGCAGCACGCGGAAACAAGAACCGTTTCACGTGGAAGACTCCGAAGAAAAAGATACACGCAGACTCGTTCGCGATTGCGAAACGAACTGCCTGGGAAATTGCATTTAAGAAAGCAACTTCCAAGTTTCCGGCGGCGGAGTTTCCGGTGAGTCATTCCAATCGATCGGGTCAAGATCTCTCGTCAATGCTCGCCATTCCGGTGTCATCAGCAAGCAGGAAACGATTCCATCCGAAAGCATTCTCGGTTCCGAACTCACGAGCAATCCAGGCGGCGTGGTCTGGCCGCACGTGCATCGACGAGTCCATTGAGAAACTGCGGAAGGTTCCTCGCAGGCAATGTGACGATCGACGGTGGACGCGTTCTGCGGCGAAGATTTGCCCGCGAAACAAGCCGCCGGCAGCAGTCGCGGCCTCGGCGAGGAACAACAACTAGATTGATTCTCAGGCTGACAGCAGCAACACGTTCCGCCCGCTTGCAGATTCTCGACGCAACGACACTGCGAGCCAGCCAGACGAACCGGCAAACCGATGGTGGTGCTCACGTAAGTGAGGAGCATCAGATAGTGAAGCAGAGGCAAAAGCCTTGCCCGGAAGCTCATAATTAATCGACGAAGGCAGGGTCCGAGGGGAGGAATCCCATGATTCTAATCGGAATCGTAACCTTCACGAAACCATCGAACAGGTTACCTGGCCGAAATCTGTCACGATTTGCCAGGCTTCGAGTGCTGCTTGCTCTACAGCGTCTCCAAGCCTTCCACGGCAAGACGCTGGGCATCGTGACGCGTCGGGGCGAAACCCTTGGCAGCCCGGAGCCCATGATTCTTGAGCGACGTTTTGCGACGCCAGCGAAAGGTGCCATCCGGCTGCTCGTCAACGTCGGCCAGAATGATGTGGCCGTGCCCGTACTCGTAGCGGATCGGCTTGTGAGAGGTCTTTATCCACTCGTATTCCATCGCAGAATCTTTGCCTCAGGTCGGACACCGCAACGAGGTTATCGCGGCCAAGTTAGCCGTCACGCGGTCAGCCACTGCCACGCATAGAAACCGAGCATATGGGCCCAGGCAACCAGCGAGCCAACCAACAGGGTTGCCCAAATCTGGAGGGTGAACCATTCCTTTTTGTCGCCGAAGTCGGGCAGCAGCCAAATCAACAGGGATGGGACAACGAACAGCACTACCATCACGATCCCCATCACTGCCTGTGATCTGCCGAACCAGAAACTGGCGATCGGCAAGTCGAGCATCACCAGAATCAGGAACATGCACGAGAAGAGCATTTCGTCCGGAATGGCGACGCGGGAAGTCATGGTTCCATCATGTTACGGCGAGAGTTGAGGAATCCCGATCGATTGCCCAAAGGCGGCAGCTAACTCAGTCGAACTGGCCCCGTAGCTTTGCACGATTGCTTCTTCAAAGCCCATGCCAGCCTTCATCAGGTCCATCAGTTCGACAAACTTTTCGCCGTCGGTTCGGACCAGAAACTCGATGATCAGCGAGCTCACGCCGTACTCGTCGCGGCGGATGTCGCTCTTCCGCATCAAGCCACCCAGCGTCCCGGTTTGCTGCAAGACCTGGATGCCTTCCTTACGGCGAGAATTGGTAGCGCTGGCCTGAGGAACGATCTGCAGGCTGACGTAGTCGGCCAGACCTTCGTTAAACCAACGCGGCACGTTGGCACCACTGCGATAGAATCGCGTTTCGGCGTGGCTCGACTCATGCACCAAAGTATGGGCGAAGTTGTTCGGGTTGGTCGTGATGTAGGTCGTTACCACCGAGCGGTCTCCCATCGAATGGCAAAGCCCGGCGACCCCTTCGGTGTCGTTGTTATTCATGTACTTTTGTTCGTAATACACAAACTGCTGCTGGTTGGCGAAGATGTAAACCGGCAGCTTGCCTTTGTAGACCTTATCGGGGTCGACCTGGTACATCTTCGACACCAGCTGATGCATCGTGTCGAGGTGGGTCGCCACCGATGCGATGTCAGGCGGATTCGCGTTCGAGAACACAAGGAAGTACTTGGTCTCGTACAGAGAAAGGTTCGGAACTTCCGCCTTCAGCTCTTCGGCGATTTCCTTTTCCTTCTTGGTGGTCGCTTCGCACTCTTCCTTGGTGAACTCTGGCCAAGGTCGCACGCGATTTCGCTCGGCAAGGGCGAGCCACTTTTCATTCTTCTCTTTGTTCTTGGCCGCCAGCTCTTCCGCTTTCTTCGCTGCGCGTTCTTCCAGGATTTGCTTTCGGGTACGCGGCGGACCGGACGAACTTCCGGACGAGCGATCGTTGTCGGCCGACATCGCTTCACCGGCATCGTTGTCGTCGGCGGCGTTGTCGTCGTCAGCGCTGTTACTTGCCTTGTAGTAAGGACGGCCCAGGTACGTAATCGACTCGACGGTCGACATGCTCAAACGAGTTGTCAGGCCGGTGCCGGAAACCTGAGCGATGAGCGCGACCGGGTTGCCCTGGTTGTCTTTGGCGACTTCCTTCAGGGTAATGCCGTCCATTTGCCGGCCGGTGGTCAACTGCACGTCGATGATCTCGTCCAGCAAGCGGTCGAAATCGACCGGCTCGGGCAGAAAGCGTACCGCTTCGCCAACCGTTGCGGCGTGGTCTTGCGACTGACCGACGACGTAGCCATCGGCGACCACGGTCACCACGAAGGGGACCTCTTTGGTCTGGCCGTCAACGGTCGCTTCAACCACCCCTTTGCTGCCGACTTTCAATCCGGTGGCATCGGTGGTCGAGATTTTGAAGTAGGGACCTTTGACCTCGCTGATTTGTCCACGCAGGTCGGCTGCCAGCGAAACGGCAGCGGCCAACAGCAGCCCCCCGATTGCCAGTGACGAGCAACAAATCTTCGCAATATTCATTTTCGGGCCGTTTAAGAGATTAGAGATCGCCAAAACTCGAATTCGATTGGCTCGGATTATATCAAACCAGACCGATCTGGCTGAAGGGAATCTTTGTGAAAATGCGCAGACTGCACCGCCTTGGGGTGAAATCGGCACCGTTAATCTCGCCGCGATCAAGGCGGATCATCAGGAATTCGACCCGCAGCGAAGAGTTGCCGTAGTCGCCATCTTGCCGGTCCGAGCGGTCAAGCAAGCCGTTCAAGCTGCCGACCGGTGGAAAGGGTCACTTCCAGCGGCTTGCCGACCCAACGGGTGAAATCGATCGGCGGCTCGGCGAAGTGAACTTTCTGCCCGACCTGGGCTTCCTATCCGTTCGCTCTACCGACCAGGTAAGCGTCGGTCGCCAATTTACGGCAGAAGCTGCGGAGCACCGATCGATTGCCCGAACGCCCCGATCAATGCCTGAGAGGTTCCGCCGTAACTTTTCTGCAGGGCCTCTTCAAACTCGAGGCCCGCTTTCATGTTGTCCAGCAAGTCGACGAACTTGGTCGCATCGGTGCGTACCAGAAATTCGATCAAAAGCGAACTGGCTCCACGTTCGGTAACCGACAGATCGTTGTCCTTCAGCAGCATCCCGTTCAAGCTTCGCATCTGCAGTAGATTGGTCATGAACAACTTGCGACGCGCCGCGGGTCCTTCCGCTTGGGGAAGCAGGCGGATGCTGACGTAGTCGGCCAGGCCTTCGGTGAACCAAGGGCGAATGAGTGACTTGCTTTTGTAGGCTCGCACTTCCGCCAGGCTCGCCAATTGCAGCAGCGTGTCGGCGAAGTCGATCGCGTTCGAGGTGATGTACGTCGCCACGATGATGCGATCGCCGCTGTACGAACAAAGCCCCGAGAGCCCTTCGGCGTTGGTCTCCAGAAACCGCGACAAGTAATGCTGAAACTGCTGCTGAATGCGGAAGATGTAAATCGGCATCTTCCCTTTGTAGACCTTGTCAGGGTCGACCTGGTACATCTTCGAGACCAGCAGATGCAACGAGTCGAGATGGGCCACGACCGACTTGATATCAGCCGGATTGCCATTCGAGAAGACAATGAAGTATTTCGTCTCGTAGACTTCCAGCGGAGCGACCGCGGCGCCAACTTCCTGGGCGATGTCTTTCTCGGCCTGGTCGGCGTCAGTCCGTTCTTTCTCGGTAAACTCTGGCCAGATGACGACTCCGTTCTTCTTGGCTTGCGTCAGCCATTGTTCGTATTTCGCTTGCTCGGCCGCTTCTTTCTCTTGGGCGCGAGCCTCCAGAATCTCTTTTCGTGTGCGAGGTCGATCCGAGTGCGGCCGTGCATTGGAAGCCATCGACCGAGAAGGTCGCGTCGCTACGTCTTCGACATCGGCCAGATAGACTTGCCGGCCACGATACGAAACCGATTGAATCGTCGAGAAGCTCAGCCGCGTCGCTCCGCCACCGTCCGGCAGTTCCACCAGCAAGGCGGCGGTCGAACCATCTTCGTTGGTGACCAGTTCGTTCAGCGTGAGCCCGGCCATCTCGCGTCCGGTCGAAAGCTTCACGTCCATTTGTTTGCCGACCAGTTGCACGAAGTCGAAGGTGACCGGCTGCAAGCGAACCTTCTGTCCGACTTCGGCCTGAAAGCTGTTCGCTTTGCCGACGATGTAATCGCCGGAAACCGCCGAAATGATGAAGGGGACTTCAGTCGACTGGCTGTTAGTGACGATCTCGACCACCCCTTTGTGCCCGACCGGAACCAAAGCGTTGTCGGTGGTGGTGATCTTGAAGAACCTACCTTTAACCTCGGTGATTTCTCCCTCGATCTCTTGGGCGGAAATCATCGACGTAAGTAGAAACAACCCGATGGTTGCCATCGCCGAGCGGCCCTTCGACGAAATAAGCATGGAATCCCCTTTCTGAGCATTTCTTCCTGCTGCAGGACGGTCCTGTCGGGGGGATTATAATCACATCTCCAGAGGCATACCAAGTAGTTTCAAGCGAAATTAGCTACAGCGGGGATTCGCTTTCCGGAAGGCGTCAGCAGCCAGCCAAGATTGCGGCTGAAAACGGCCTGCTAACGCCATGTTTTTCGAGCGCATCCCGGCACTAGTTCAGCGGAATGATCACTTCCGCCGCGGCCATACTTTCTGGATCGCCACGTTGCCAGAGCGTTTCGGCCAGGGTCGCGATCGTTCGGGTCGGCTCGACTTCCAACTTCTTGCCGCCAGGCAATTCGACATGAACTGGCTTATCAAGCGGCAGCATGTCGTCGCTCAGCAGCAGACGAACCTTGCTCAGTTCGGTTGGCAATTGATCGAAGACGATCTTGCCATCGTCTTGCCGAGCGATGATGACCTGGCCACCTTCCGCTTCCGCCTTGTCGACCCCCAACCAATAGAAGCGGTCATGCGTGACGTCGTCTTGTCGCCAGACGATACGCGGCGGATATTTCACGCGCGACAACCGCGCAAGCCAAGGCAGCGCGATTTGATCTTCACGATTCATCCAGTGACCATACTGAGGGTAGATCTTCACCTCGTGCTTGTAACCTTGCGGATCTTCCTTCTTCAGTCGGTCGAGTTCGTCGCCGAACTCCTGCGCCTTCTTGTTCCGCTCGAAGCCATTATCTTTGCCGCCGACCTGCAGGTAGAAAGGAATGTTCCGCAAACCTATGGCCTGGGTTTCGTTGGGGTGGCCAGCCATCATCGCGGCCCCCGCCAATTGATCCGACATCCGTGGCGCTAACTGATACACCCCGTCGCCGCCGGCAGAATAGCCCATGATGTAGATACGGTTCGGGTCGACATCTGCCAGGGCGATCATATCTTCAATCAAGCGTGTGAACAGCACGTCGATATGGGCCTGATGCCACATGTTCCAGCTATCGGTCGGGGCACGGGGGGCGACGTAGATCCCTTCTTTCGGTCGATAGAGCTGCTTCTGATTTTCCCACTGCCCGTCGTTCACCTCCTTGGCCGTCTGTCCCCCGCCATGCATCGAGATCCACAGCGAATATCCATTCTTCGGCTTCTTGCCATAGACGAAATATTCTAAAGGCATCGACCACTCGTCGACGACAATCTTCTTCTCGGCCAGCTCTTGCCGACGGGTCGCCTGAAGATGCTTTCGATAATCGAGCGATAACAACTTGCCGGCCTGGTTCGCTTGAGCCGAGGTCAGCGGTGCCTTCGCCATCGGCTGCTCGGCAAGCGGAGCCCGCGACTCCCACGGCTGCCCGAGGTACTCTTTCAGCGCCGCGACCGGATCGCCTTCGGCCCCAAATCCAGGCGAAGCCCACAAAATGGCTCCCAACAACCAACCCCACAAAATCAACCGACCAGTCATATCAATTAACCTGTTCCCAATATCCATCGGCCCACAGATCGCACTCGACACGAAAACCCAACGAAGCGAGGCTACGTCAAATCATACATTGCTTTGCGGCGGTCGCCAGCAATTGGTCAACGGCCAGCAAACGGGCTCAATCGCTGGCCTTACTTTGCAAAGACGGGGGAAGTGTCGTGCCAGAGGGTGTTATGTGAGATAGCGAACAGTCAGGGGTATGCGCTGGGGATTACTGGGGAATTTAATCCCTACGTTGGGTGGTTTTGGGTCAGGAAACGATTGTCTGTCTGGTAGCGGACCCGCTATAGTTCTCTATCAGGGTCGCCTTGGATACGAACGTTTCGGCGGAAGATCGACCAATTTCTCGGCGAACCACGTACCAGGAAACATGCCGTTTCCGGTCCAATTACCAACCATCCCTAGCACACAGGTGGGTTCACTATGCGTTCACGTTTTTCGTTTCTGGGCCTGCTTCTGGCAGGTCTCGTGTTGGCCAGTCCAGCTTGTACCTATGCCGCAGAAGAAGCTGCCGATGGTCCAACGCTGACCATTGGCGATAAGGCACCAGCCCTCCAAGATGTGAACTGGGTGCAAGGGACCGAAGTTCCGAAGTACGAAGACGGCAAGGTCTACATCGCCGAATTCTGGGCGACTTGGTGTGGCCCATGCATCGCTTCCTTCCCGCACCTAGATAAGCTGGCCAACGAGTACGCCGATCAAGGCCTGGTCGTCGTTGCCGTCACGACGGAAGGTCCTTCCAACACGATGACTGAAGTTGACGAGTTTCTCAAAGGAGATGGCAAAGACTACAAGTTCCACTACGCATTCTGCGAAACGGAAAAGACCTATCAGGCCTACATGGAAGCCGCTCAGCAGAACGGGATTCCTTGCTCGTACGTGATCGATCGCAAAGGGAACATCGCTTTCATCGGTCACCCGATGGACCTTGATTCGGTTCTGCCGAAAGTGATCGATGGCACCTGGCGTGGTAAGGAAGACGCCGAGCTTTACGCCAGCTTGAACGAAAAGATGAGCTCGGCAGCCGAACTGGCCCAAACCGATCCAAAGGCTGCGTTGGCGATTTTCGACGAAGTTGAAAAGGCGTTCCCACCGAAGGCCAAGACGCTGCAGTTTGGCGTTCTGAAGGCGTTGTGCCTGACCGCTGCCGACAAGCCAGCCGAAGCCGCCGCACTGCTCAAAGAACAAATCGCCCACGCCAAGGCTGAAAAAGACGCACGCACGCTGATCATGCTCGCCGGTATGATGGCCAGCCCGCCACTGGGCGAACAGGCCGAGATCGCTCCGCTGTGGCCAGCCGCCGTCAATGATGCCCTGGCAATCGATCCCGACAACTGGCAGGTCAAGCTGCAGGCTGCGATGCTGTACAACAGTCGCACCGACGACAAGGCCAAGGCCAAGAAGCTGGCCGACGAAGCTTACGAGTCGATTCCTGACGCGGAAACGAAGGCTTCGATCAAGGCTTTCATGGATCAGCAGTTCGGTAGCGACGACGAAAAAGAAGAAGACTAGTCGTCCGAACCACAAACACGAAGCCACGCCTGGCGAACCTGGGCATGGCTTTTTTCATGCGCACTACTAAGCCGGCGCTTAGATCTTTTTGACGAACTCCGACTTCAACTGCATGGCGCCGATGCCGTCGATCTTGCAGTCGATATCGTGATCCCCTTCGACCAGACGAATGTTCTTCGCCTTCGTCCCCACCTTAACCACCAGCGACGAACCTTTCACTTTTAGGTCTTTGATCACCGAGACCGTATCGCCATCTTGCAGCGGATTGCCGACCGCATCGCGAACAACCTTCGCTTCTTCGGCCTGGGCCGCCTCGGCCTTGGTCCACTCGTGACCACAGCTTGGGCAAATCAACAGGTCGCGGTCTTCGTACGTAAACTCCGAAGCACATTCCGGGCAATTGGGTAGGTCGCTCATCACATTCCTTGCGTGGGTTCGTTGGTCAGGGGCATTCAGGTCGTGCATCGGCCTCGTCGCCAAGGCTTACCAGGATACGCCGATCACGCGGCCGGGTGTAGGCCGGAGAAGAACGGGGCAAAAACAGCTCGTTTTATAGCAATTTCTCACACAGCGAAGCTATTTCAAGTGAATCGCGGGCCGGACCACGCCCCCCGATCCCTGGGTACCGGTTGTGACCTATGCTAAAGAGACCTCAATTGCCGATTGTCTCGACTAGAAAGGCCCTCACCGATGATGTTCTGCCGGATTACCTTCGCTGCAACCGTAGCCGGACTGCTGCTTTGCGCGCCGGTTTTCGCCGACAACGTGACGGTCAGCAGTCTTGAAGAACTTCAGCACTACGCGCACAAGAGTGGCAACATCGTCACCATGCAGCCCGGCACCTATCGGATTTCCGACTGGCTGAGCGAAGAGAAGCTGCGCGACAAACGCGCGCAGGCCGACTATCCCTATCTAAAATTTACCGGCCACGACAACGTTTTTCAGATGGATGGCGTGAAGATCGAAGCCGACACCAAGCTGCGAACCATTTTGCGTCCGCCGGTGCACACCAACGAGTTTGTCATCTCTGGCCGAGGCAACACGATCTCGGGCCTCACGCTCACCAATATCGGCGACGCCACTTCACCAGGCGGAGCGTTACTGTCGATTTCTGGTGACAACAACATCGTGCAAAACGGAACCTTCACCGTTCGTGGATCGTCGCCGTATGGCTATGGCGATCTGTTCGGCAAAGGGGGCGACTACACCATCGGGCATCACAAGCAAAGTGGTGTCCATATCGTCGGCAGCGGTACGCAGATCATCGGCTGCAAACTGTACGTTCACTCGTATGGACATGGCTTCTACATCCAAGGAGGCCATACGCAGTCGTTTCAAGATTGCTACGTCGAAGGCAAGATACGGGCGACCGACGACATGCTGAAAGAAACGAGCGGTCCAGCCGCCGACATCGATTTCCGCACGGTCGTGGCGAACCGAGATGGCGAACGCCGCGTGACGCCGGGCTATATGAAGTCGCTGGCGGAAGATGGCTACCGTACCTATCACGACATCCGCGACCTTACCTTCTTGAACTGCACCGCCAAGCATATGCGAGGCGGATTCGAGTTGCGAACCGAAGGAGGCGGCGTCCAGATTCAAGGCTGCCAGGCAATCGAATGCGAACGAGGCTACTGGGTTGGCAACGGTGCGACCGTGCTCGAAAGCAGCGGCGACGCCAAGTATGGTCCGCTACTATTCGTCGAAGGCAAACGAGCCAATGTTCATGTTCAACTTTCGCCTGATAGCTCGAAGTACCATGTCCACGCGATCGCCGTGATCTGCGGCGAAGAGCATCAGGTCCATATCTCGCCGGCCGACCTGCTCGAGTCGCGAGAAGTCGCCACGCCAATCTTGTTGGGGTACGGGGCTCCGGCGGCAGGTGAAGGAATGGCCGAGATCAAACCTCGGCGTGCGACCCGCGTTGTCTTGAACAACGAGACCAAGATGCCGGTCGAAATCAGCCACGAAGCGATCCGCTGCCAGGTGACCAGCGAAGGCGAAATAAAGCGAAATGACGGAAAAGATACCCAAATCACCCGCGAATAGTCACCCCCCGGAAGAATCCCACCCGTAAGAGCTAAGAATTGCGGCGAAACCGCAATTTTGGTAATTCCAAAGCTGGTATCTGTTTGTTAAATTCCACGCGTCTAGTGATCATCGGAGTACCTAGATGAACTCCCCACCATTGGAATTTAGGCCAGCAAATGACAATGCAGCATCCAGCCAAGATTGTGCCCAAAGGGCATGGTCCAGCAATCGGCGTTCTGGGCGATCGCTACCGCGTGTTGGTGACCGGTGAAGAGACCGGCGGCCAATACGCGATGGTGGAAGCCGTGATTCCACCAGGGGGCGGTCCACCACCGCACATTCATAGCCGCGAAGAAGAAGGCTTTTACGTGCTCGAAGGGGAAGTCACCTTCGTGATCGACGACCAAAAGTTCGTGGCCGGCCCTGGCACGTTCTTGAACCTGCCGATCGGCAGCCTGCACTACTTCACCAACCGCACCGAGCAGCCAGCCCGGATGATCTTCACGATGGCTCCGGCCGGCTTGGAACAAATGTTTCTGGAACTGGGCAGTCCACTTCTCGACGGCGAAATGCCGGAGATCCCAACGGAAGCCGAGATCCTCCGCGTCATCCAAGCCTGCCCCCGCTTCGGCATCGAAATCGTCCCGCCCAGCTAGTGGCGGTCGATGGGGTAGATGCCTCTTGCCGGTAGCCAAGATACGGATCTCTTTCCTACGCTCCAGCCATCCGGTTTTCTTTCGACGAGCGCGGCTCATGGCTGCTTGTTGAGGCGTCTCTTTGTTCCGCGAAAGCCTTTTTCACCAACGCCGAAACGACGTGACGCCCTGTTGAAAATCATCCTTGCGTAGCCGTCAACCGAGCGACGATCGAAGTCGACGTTTTCCGCGAGAAAACAAGCCATTCCAGGACCAACCTTGTCCCTCTCGTGCGTGACGAAATGAGGGGCTACAAGATGATCTTGTGCGTTGAGAAGTGCACAGATTCACAGTACAATTCGTGTACTTCTGATGAGTCGCCAAGCCCGATCTGGTGATCGGCCGGTCGGTATCGAAGCCGTGGACGATGCCCTTTCTTTTTCTAGCCTTTCGGCTTCGCGCGCTGCTCCTGCTTTTTGCTGTTTCGAGGCATTTCTGTGGGGATGCTGCGCGCCTGCGGGATATCGAGGAGGGCCACCGTCACGTGGTCGATCTTCAGGGACGAACAACCAAGACTGGCAGTCGGCGAATCGGCGATCGAGGGCAAAACCAGGATGATGGCGAGCGAAGGTTTCAGGCAGCGTTGGATGGTGATTGGGATCGAAAACAACCGCGTCGATCAAGCGGCGAGCGTGCTTTTGAGCGACGTCTCGGAGCGGGTTGCCCGCAATTATGCTCGAGGGTTTAACCAGGCTGGCAACAGGGCAGGGGAGCGGGAAGTTACGGCGGTGGTCTGCCGCTGTCCCTGACTGATGCCGGGCCGAACTCGCCGGTTGGGTACCTTTTCGCAGGCACGCTTACGGTTTAACCTCTTAGATCCAGACTGTGTTGCTTATGGAAAGGTAATTGGGAATGGCCAATTTTTCAGATCGTCTTCGCGACGCGATCGTACGCACTGCTGCCCCAGTGGTAGTTGGCTTGGATCCTCGGTTTGAATCGCTTCCACCAAGCCTGCTCGGCGAACATCGTGGGACGCACGATCCCAAGGTGAAGGCTGGCTTGTACCTGGTCTTCTGCCGCGAAGTGATCGACGCCGTGTGTCAGCACGTGCCTGCTGTGAAACCGCAGTCTGCCTTCTTTGAAGAGTTGGGGCCGGCCGGCATGATCGTGTTGGCCGAAGTGATCCAGTACGCTCGCGAAAAAGGCCTGCTGGTCATTCTCGATGCCAAGCGAAACGACATCGGCTCGACCGCGACCGCCTATGCCAAGGGGATGCTCGGGGCGAACAGCCCATGGCAAGCCGATTGCTTGACCATCAGTCCTTACCTGGGCGACGACAGCCTGACCCCCTTCGTCGAGACGGCCACTCAGAACGACGCCGGTTTGTTCTGCCTGGTGAAGACCTCGAACCCTGGCGGCAAGATGCTGCAAGACCTCGTCGTCGATGGCCAGCCAATCTATCGCCATGTTGGTGCGTATGTCGAAGGCCTCGCCAAGCAGACCATTGGCGAGTGCGGCCTGGGCGCTGTCGGCGCGGTGGTCGGTGCGACCTATCCAGAGCAACTGAGGGAACTTCGTGAAGCGATGCCGAGCACCTGGTTCCTGGTGCCGGGCTACGGCAGCCAAGGGGGCGGGGCGAAGGATGTCGCCGGCGGTTTCAACGAAGCAGGCCTCGGTTCGATCGTCAACAATTCGCGGGGCATCATCTTCGCGTACTCGCGCGAACCATTCGCGACGAAGTATCAGCCCAACCAATGGCAGAAAGCGGTCGAAGAGGCCACCCTGGAAATGATCGCCGACCTGCAGGCTGAAACCACCGCTGGCAAATTGAAGGCGTAAGTTCGGAGCGGTCAGTCTTCGGTGATCAGAGCGATGCGTAGGGTGCGTCTTGACGCACCTTTGCCCTGCCAAACAACGTTCCTTTAGCTCATTCGAGCGTTCCAAATTCGCCTAGGAACGAAGGCTCAAGGCTTCCCCAGTCGGCCGGATATTCCCCAAGTCGAACAAATCGATGGAAGGAAGACCACGGCCAATCGCGAACTTGAGTGACCAGCCCATGCTTGAGCGGATGAGCGGATTGACATGAATGTAGTCCGCCAAGCGTTTCACGTCCTCCGAGCTGCGGCACGTGTGCTCGTAGAATCGCCGTTGCCAGACGGCACGTTCGCCCCGGATTTGGCGTGAGTTCGATGTCTCTGCCTCGCGCCCACCGCCGGAAATCCACCGACGAGTAAATTCCGATTTGATATGACGCCATCGCGTGGAATAGTCGGCGTCGCCAAGCGGCAATTCCCAAATCGTGTGGAGATGATCCGGCAGCAACACGATCGCCAAGACCTCGAAAGGTCGCGAGTGCCGGGCCACGCTAAACGCCTCACGCAAACATCTACGCCCCAGCCTGGTTGTCAGGATGGGGCGACGGTTCGCCGTGACTAGCGTAAAGAAGTAAGTTGCCCCATGCCGCGATCTGAGATAATTGGCCAACGTCGATCGCTCCTCCAAGTCTTGATGACCACGAACCTATCTTTCGGTTCAGCGCCGCTTGGTATGTCATGTTACCGGAGGGATAGGGGGCCCCAAGCGATTTCTTGCGGCGATCATTTGGTGGCGACAGCCATCACATAGCGAGCTTCCGAGCAGGGCTCGGTGCGTCGAGACGCACCCTACGCAATGGCGCGTTGACTCAATGGAGGAACCGGCTTCGCGTAATTTTGGCATGATTGTTGCTGTTTCTGATTCGGTCCCAAGCCAATTCGGGTCTGGGCGAGTAGGAACCAGCGAGATGGAATTGAATCAGCAATTCGATGCCGAGATGCGCGATCGCCTTAGTTCGCCCGAACAGATTGAATCGTCTACGTGGCTGAAAACCTGGGGCTTTCGTGTCGCACTGGTGGGTGGCTTTGCTGCTCTGATTGGAGTGGTGATCTGGCAGTTCAGCGACTATCTGACGCTCGACTATCTTGCCAGTCAGGAAGCCAACCTGAGAGAATTCCAGTCAAACCATCCCTTCGTTCTGTACACGATCGTCTTCGTTCTTTACACGCTCGCGTTTGCGGTTGGCATTCCATTGGGTGCCGCCCTGACGATTATCGTCGGCTGGTTCTTCGACTTCGTGCCGGCGTTGATGCTGGCCAGTTTTGGTTCCACCGCCGGTGGTTTGCTGGCGTTTTTGAATAGTCGTTATTTCTTCCGCCGTCGATTTGAAAAGTGGCTCGGCGCAACGCTCGAGAAGTTCGACGAGCAGTTGAAAGAGAACGCCGCGTTCTACTTATTCATCTCACGCTTGATCCCGCAGATTCCCTTCGTGTTGGTTAATCTGCTGATGGGTCTGTCGCCAATCAGCTTGAAGACGTTCTGGTGGGTGAGTCAGATTTCAATGCTGCCGGCACTGATCGTCTTCATCTGGATTGGAAAGTCGCTGCCGAACCTGCAAACGATTGCGGACGATGGCGTTTCGTCCGTATTGTCATGGCAGTTGATGGTAGGCCTTGCGGCGATGGGTATCATTCCGCTGCTGATCCGCCTGGGGCTGAACTGGTACGATGCCCACAAATCGACGCCTGAGGACGCTGGCGAAGCGCAAGCCGCTTAGTCTGGAACTAGATTCCCGCCACCTTCTCTTGGGCCAATTCAATCGCCTCGATCCAGCTTTCGCGCTGCATCACGACAAACCTCGCCGTTGCCCCGGCGCTCGTCTGCACCTCGATTGAATTGGGAAACAGCGGAATAAGATTGAGGAACCTGGTCCAGCATTTGGCCACATGGGTCACCTCTGCCAGGTCGAGCTCCGTCGCACCGGTCTGGACGTTGAAACGATGGCTTTCAAAGACGATCCGCTGCGTCGTGAGCGTCAACTGGCCCCCCACCGTTTCAACACCGCGCTGCATATTGGCAGGGCCTTCTTTCATGATTGTCTCGTCGGCACGCAGGGGCTTGTTCATCAGCATCCTCGCTTGGCGATCAGTTCGTTCTTCCCAGCAACAGTGTACCGGGGCAAATCTGGAATTGCGAAAACCGGAGAGATGCGTCAAAAGGTTCCTTTCCAGTCGCCTCGTCGATTTTCACAAGACGATCCGCAATAACCAGAAATCCGCTGCGAATACCGTTCTAGCGACCGCAGGCTTCCGCTTGTTTCCCCGATCACCCCTTTGACAAGGTGGCAGGCGAAAGTTAACCTTAGTCGTTTTCCCAAACTGCCTTAGAGCGACCCTCGCAAGGGGAAATTCGGCAACCTGGTCAGGCCTTAATTGGAGCAGCCACACCCGGAGGACTCTTGTGCGGGGGTCACTCCAAGGCAGTTGGGCAAAAACTAAAGAACGCGACGACTGCCTTCGAGCTGTCCTCGCAAGGGGAAGTTTGGTTACCTGGTCAAGGCCTTAACTGGAGCAACCAAAACTTTGCAACCCTTGTGCGGGGGCTGCTCGAAGGCAGTTCGCGGAACGCCGCGAGCCTCATTTGCGGAGGCCTCCCACGGTTGATTCCGCCGCCAAGGTGCGTCAAACTGCATCGACTGCCGAACTGATCGGCTTGTACGCACGCACCTGCGAGACCGAAACTCTTTTCTTCGGTTCCTCGCCTCACTTCCTTTGCCGGTTTTAGAGGGATCGTGGCTGAGCAAAATACTCCTCCCGATTATCTGGTCGTTGCCCGTCGATACCGGCCCCAATCGTTTGACGAACTGGTGGGCCAACAACGTGTCGCCACGGCCTTAGGCAACGCGATCGCACGTAATCGCGTCGGTCATGCGTACCTGTTCACCGGTGCTCGCGGGGTGGGAAAGACTTCGTCGGCACGCATCTTTGCCAAAGCGCTCAACTGCGTCACCGGCCCCACGGCCAGTCCATGCAACGTCTGCGAGATCTGCCAGAGCGTGACTGCCGGCGAAGATGTCGACGTGTTGGAAATCGACGGTGCCTCGAATCGCGGTATTGAAGAAATTCGCCAACTGCGAGCCAACATCAACGTTCGCCCGAGCCGCGCCCGCTTCAAGATCTACATCATCGACGAAGTCCACATGTTCACCAAGGAAGCGTTCAATGCGCTGCTGAAAACCTTGGAAGAACCGCCGGACCACGCCAAGTTCATCTTCTGCACGACCGATCCGGAAAAGATCCCAATCACGGTTCTGTCGCGCTGCCAGCGTTTCGATTTCGGCGGTATTTTGCCGGATGATATCGTCGGCCGCTTGCGTCACATCGTCGACACTGAAAACGTGCCTGCGGCGGACGAAGCGTTGAAACTGATTGCCCGCCGGGCGAATGGTTCGATGCGCGATAGCCAGTCGCTGCTGGAACAAATCCTGGCGTTTGGCGATTCGGAAATCACCGTCGAGTCGGTTCATCGACTGTTGGGAACCGCCGACAACCAACAGGTCGTCGACCTCGCGCGGCAGATCCTGGCGGCCGATACCGGAGCCGCTTTGCAAACTGTCCATGCTGTCTTCACCGAAGGGGTCGATCCAGGCCAACTTCTCGAGCAACTGCTCCGATTATTCCGCGACCTGATGGTGCTGGGCTCCGGCGGATCACCTGATTTGCTGCAGACCATCTCGCCCGGCAGTGTCAAAGAAGCCCAAGGCATGGCGGCCCAAGCCGGCGTCGCCAAGCTGCTGGCAGGCGTAAGCTGCCTCGACGAAACCTTGGTCAAGCT
Source organism: Bremerella cremea (assembly GCF_039541315.1). Taxonomy (GTDB): domain Bacteria; phylum Planctomycetota; class Planctomycetia; order Pirellulales; family Pirellulaceae; genus Bremerella; species Bremerella cremea. The sequence continues at coordinate 229,538 of NZ_BAABFZ010000009.1, forward strand.
GCACCGCAGTACCTATGGCCAGGTGCTGACCGAAGCGGCCGTCGTTCGCCTTTGCCAGTTGGAAGACCTCGAGAGCCTCGGCGCGCTGATCGCCACGCTCAAGGAAGGTGGCTTGCCCGCGAAAGCCCCTTCGACAGGGCAGATTCCGGCTCAAAAAAAAACGGCTGAACGCCCCGTAGAACCAGCGCCGGCGCCCCCAACGATCCCGATTCGTCCTGCCGTGCCGGCCTCGCCTCCGCCGGCCGCGACCAGCCACCAAGCGCCGCCAGCCAACATGGCACGGCCGGTTGAGCCCGCTCCGCCAGAGCCAATTGCGGTGGAACCATCGCGGCCGATGCCCGATCCTTCAGAAGCTGCCCCGCACGAAGTAGCGCCCTCGAACATCGCCCCCCCCAGACTTACCGTAACGGAGCAGAACGTCCGTTCGGTTTGGCGTAAAGTGGTGGAAGAGCTACCCGGTCTTACCGGTGATTTCGCTCAACAATCGCACGCAGTAGCAATTTCTGGGCCAAAGCGGCTAGTCGTTGATTTTTTCTCGACGTATAATTCGGCTGTTGAAGCTTTGAAGCGGCCGAAGAGTCAGGAATTGCTCGACCGAGCATTTCAGACCGTATGCGGCGACACCTTTACGCTGGAATTCCGTATTACGGAAGATCCCAATTCCAAGGGAAGACAGCCATCGATGTCGCCCGAGCGATCGGCCCAGGAAGGCCGTCTAAGAGCTCGACAATTGGCAGAACAGGTCCCGCTCGTCCAACGGGCGATGGAACTGTTTGATGCGGAGGTGATTGGGGTTCGCGAACCGGACGGCTCGTAACGAGGCGAACGGTTGCACTGGCAAGCCAGGGCAGCATTCAGCGGCTACCAAAGTCCCCTTCGATCGACCGGGAAGGCCTCGCCTTTGGTCTAGTCTGACCTAGACTTGTCCAGGTATTTAATTGCCAGTTGATTCCTCGCATACAAGGAGTTTTCCGTGTTCAAAAGTCTCAGTGGTCTCGCCGGACTGTCTGGCATGATGCAGCAAGCCCAACAAGTGGGCGAGCAAATGAAAACCATGCAGGAAGAACTGCGTAATGCACGTGTGAAAGGTTCTGCCGGCGGTGGTTTGGTCGAAGCGATCTGCACCGGACATGGCGAACTCGTATCGGTCACCATCGATCCCAAGTTGATCACCGATGGCGACAAAGACTTGATCGAAGAACTGATTCCTCAGGCCGTTCGCGAAGCCCAAGCCAAGGGTAAAGAGCTGCACCAGGAAATGATGCAGTCGGTAACCAGCGGCATCAACGTGCCAGGTCTGGATCAGGCCCTAAGCCAATTTGGTCAGTAAGCACGACGCAAAACAAACGGCGATTGCCCGAGGCGATCGCCGGTGGTTAGCCAGCCCAAATAGCAAACCCCACAACAACCAGAAGGAGCGAACCGAATGGCGCAGCTGACGGAGTCCGTCGTTCGATTGATCGACCAGCTATCCAAGCTGCCGGGCATCGGCCGCAAAAGCGCCGAGCGCGTCGCTTATCACCTTCTGCGAGTTCCCACGGACGAGGCGATGGGCCTCTCCGATGCCATTCGCGACGTCAAACAAAACGTTCGCTATTGCAGCCAATGCTTCAACCTCTCGGAAGGGGATCTGTGCACCATCTGCAGCGATCCTCAGCGCGACGCCGCACTGCTCTGCGTTGTTGAACAACCACGCGACTTGATCGCCTTAGAGCAGTCAGGCGTGTTCCCAGGTCTCTACCACGTTCTTCTCGGCCGGATCGCTCCGCTGGAAGGCGTCGGCCCAGATCAATTGACCATCGATGCCCTCATCACGCGCGTTGCCAAAGGCACCATTCGCGAGGTCATCATGGCCACCAATCCTACGACGGAAGGAGACGGTACAGCGCTGCATATTTCCAGCCTGCTGGCCGAATATCCCGTCAAGTTAACCCGTTTGGCACGAGGCGTGACCGCCGGAAGCGTGCTCGAGTTCGCCAACAAAGAAGTGCTTGCCGACGCCCTGACGGGGCGGCAATCGCTGTAGTCACCGTCGGGGAAATTCCCCAATCCGGCAACGTTCATCACCATAGCTAATGGAAACATTCCCATGAGAATGTCCTTTGGTCTCGAACAGAAGATGTCCCAGAAGCAGGTTCTGGCTCCACGGATGATCCAGTCCATGGAGATCCTGCAACTGCCTGTTCTGGCCCTGCAAGAGAAGATCGAGCAGGAGATGAACGAAAACCCGATGCTCGAAGTGCAAGAGCAAGACGGGACCGATCTGGACGACATGCCGCGCGAAGAGCCCGAGGCCCGCGCCGATTCCGAACAGGAATTTGTCGTCGAAGATGGCAAAGACAACGCCGACGATTTCGAGCGGCTGCTGGAAATGGATCAGCAGTACCCCGATACGTTCGACGAACGTCCGCAGCGTTCCTCTGGCCAGATGGAAGATGACGCCGAGCGCCGGATGGATGCCCTGGCCAACGTCCAATCGCGTCCGGAAACCCTGCAAGATCACCTCGAACATCAGCTTTCTGAACTAACCATCGAGCCGCTGCTGCGCGAATGGGCCGAGCGAATTATCTCGGCGCTCGATTCGAACGGTTACCTGACCACCAACATCGAAGACCTGCTGCCGGCCGACGCCGACGATGAATTGAAAGAGATCGCCCAGGAAGGGTTGCATGTCGTGCAATCGCTCGAGCCTGCCGGAGTTGGTGCTCGCGATTTGCGGGAATGCTTGATGCTGCAATTGGATCCGTCGCGGATGTTCTACGATGAACTTCGCGTGCTGATCATGAACCACCTGGAAGACCTGCGCGACAACCGTCTGCCGCAAATCCAGAAAGCGACCGGCTTCTCGATCGAACGTATCCAGGCTGCCTGGAGCGAACTGCGTCGCCTCGATCCGAAACCAGGTTCGGCCTACAACGATGCCCACGTCGCCAACGTGATTCCCGACTTGATGCTGGAAATCGACGAAGAAGGGAAGTACATCGTTCAGGCCGAAGACCGCGATATTCCGCAACTGCGAATCAGCAACTACTATCGCGAACGCCTTTCGAGCCCAACCGCCACGCGGGAAGAAAAAGAGTTCATCAAGCGAAAGCTGAACGCGGCCCAGTGGCTGATCGATGCCATCGTGCAGCGTCAGAACACCCTTAGCCGCGTTGCCCAGGCCATCGTTGATTATCAAACCGATTTCATCGACAACGGTCCCGAGCACATCACGCCGCTCAAGATGCAGCAGATCGCCGATCAAGTCGGCGTGCACGTCACCACGGTCAGCCGGGCGGTTGACGATAAGTACATTCAGACACCCCGTGGGATCTTCGCGCTGAAAGCGTTCTTCGCGGGTGGTACCGTCAACGAAGCTGGCGAAGAAGTGACCTGGGACCAGATTCGTCTGCGTCTGCAGGAAGTGATCGACAACGAAGACAAAGCCAAGCCACTCTCCGACGACGACCTGGTGAAGAAGCTGAAAGACGACGGCTTGAACGTCGCTCGTCGTACGGTCACCAAGTACCGCAAGAAGATGGGCATCCCCAGCTCGCGTCAACGTCGCGACTGGTCGAAGAAATAATCGCGAACCACCAGACGGTTTCGCCTGATCGTGGGCAATGGTCTGCCGGGGGATCTTCATCGAACCCTCCGTCGACCATTGCCTTCTTTCTTTTCTTGTCAGGCCCACTCCGGGCAGACGCATCTTCAGCCAAAGACCGTGCTAGATGTTCCGCATTTAGCGGCAAACCGGTTTAAGACGCTCGATTCGATTGTATATCACAGCGACTTTCGATTGATCGGCTACCCCTCAGAAGCACGATTCCACTAGCAACGATCAGAGGCATTGCACGTGCTAGCACGGCATTGCCGCTAGCAACGATCTGTTGGGCGAAGGGTGCCTGGTGGGGTGTCGACGGACGGCACTCCTTGGCCATTGCCCCCAACCTGACCCCACGCAAGGAAGCGGTCTGTCGGACGCAGACCGCCGAAAGGAATTCGGACATGAAAGTGCGGCACATCTTTCTAACGTCGATGGCATGGTTCGGAGCGACATGGGGCGTTTGCCTGCACGCGGAAGACGAACTGTTCCGACCTATTTACCTTGCCGAAGAGCGGATCGAAGCACCCGAGTCTTTCGAGAGAATGGCCAGCTTCAACGTCGAGTCGGCTCAGCCGATGTACGCACCGGCACCGGTCACTTCGTACTGCCAAGAGGGATGGCGGCTTGGAGTGGAAGCAACCTTCCTGGCGCCAATGGGTGGCAATCAACAGACCTGGTCGCTGGTCAACGAGCAGACCTCGACGGTCAACAGCTTCGCGACCGATGCCCATGGCATTGAAGGCCTGGTGCCGGCTCCTCGTTTCTGGGTTGGCTATGTTTGCGGCAACGGCTGGGGCGTTCAGGCCCGCTATTGGGAACTGAACACGAGCTCGAACTATAGCGAGCCGTTCTTCACCTTGGGCGAAGACTACGGTTACTCGTCGAGCACCAACCTCGAGATGTACGCCTTCGACCTGGAAGTGGTCAAAGAGTTCTGCATCTACGACTGGAACATGGTTGGTACGTTCGGCTATCGCCATGCTCTGCGAGACTACAACGAAACGACCAACACGCTCGCCTCGATCAACCGGGGTGGCGGCGGCACCGATTTGTTTGCCGGGACCGCTTCGGGCATCTCCCTGTTTGAAGGGGATGGTCTCACCTTCTCGCTTTCAGGCTACCGCTGTTCGAGCTGCTGCTATGGACTGCAGTGGTTCTGGAACGCTCGCGGTTCGGTGCTGTTTGGCGATTCGCGGGTCGGTGCCCAGACAAGTTCGGTGCTCAACAGCCCCGGCGGCGATGTCTTCCAGACCAATGGCGGTTTCGCCGGAGACTCCGATTCGCTGTGGATCGCCGAGTTCCAGGTCGGTGCCCAGTGGTCGGCTCAATTGAAGTGCCTGCCAGGACGGTTCTTCGTCCGGGGTGCGTTTGAATATCAATACTGGGGCGAAGTGGGTGCGGGCGCCGGTGCGACGTCGACCGCCGGTGAAGCGGGCGTCGGCTCGCTGACGATGAACTCGCTGGCGCCGAACGATTCGCTCGACCTGGTCGGTTTCGCGATCTCGACCGGAATCGTCTGGTAGTCCACCGCGCCTGGTTGAAACGGGCCTCGTTTCCAAGACATGGATGCAAACAAGTCCGCCGAAAGCGGCCTTCCTGAAGGATCGATACGATGACTCGTACAACGCCCCACTGGCAACACTGGCTCGGCAAAGCGGCATGGGCCGCGCTGGGTTTGCTGGCCAGTTTCGGAACCGAGGCAAAAGCCCAGTGGGATTTTCCCACGGCCGATCCCTATCGAACCGACGAGCCGTTGTTCGTGGCAACCTCGTTCGAGAATCCTTCGATCGATTGGAAGTATGGTTCGTCGTCGATCATGCCGGTCGTCGCGCTGCAACAAGAGCCAGGTCCGTTGCCTCCGCCGATGCCGAGTCTGACCGACCCGGTACCGCTGGAAACGATTCCTTCCCAGGTTCGCGACGATCAGCAATATGGCGAAGAGCTGGAAGACTTCAACATCCAGTTTCTGCGAACCGCCAGCGTGCTGCTGCAGCCAGGCCAATGGCAGATGGATCTCGGGCTGGCCTATGCCAAAGATGACTACGATTTCCCGATCACTGTCGCGCCATCCGGCGTGGCCCGAGCCAACATTCGCCGGCGAACGCTGCAAGTTCCTTTCGCCTTACGGTACGGCCTGACCGATCGCATTCAGTTATCGGGCAGCCTGCCCATTGGCTGGTCGCATCAGGAGTACTCGTCGCTTGGCTTGTTCGACGACACAAGCTCGAAGGGTGGAATCGGTGACCTTGAACTGGGCGTGAATCTGCTCTGCCGCGAAGGCTGCTATGGCTATTCGCCTGATGTGATTTTGAGCTTCGGCCTGACCATGCCAACCGGTGATGCCGAGTTTCCCACGACGGGTATCTCGCAGGCCTCGCTTGCCAATGGCGTGTGGGCTCCTTCAGTCCAACTGCTGGCCATCCAGCGGTACGACCCGATCATTTACTTCTACGGCGTTGGCTATCGTTACCAGGCCAAACGTGAGTTCGGCGATCGAGATGTCTTCTTCGGCCATCAGATCACCTACAACTTCGGTGTCGGCTTCGCAGTCAACGACCGGATCACGCTCAGCACGGCATTCCTCGGGCTTTATCAAAGCGAAACTCAGATCGATGGTGTCGGCGTGCCTGGTTCGATGCGGGAACCGCTACGTCTTCGCTTCGCCGCGACGACCTATCGTTGTGGCCGCATCGTCGAGCCGTTTGCTGAAATTGGCATGACGGAAGATGCTGCCGACGCGGTCGTTGGTATCGTGTGGACGCTGTAGTCGAACCGAAGGAGCTTCGCTTGAGACACCTTGCTGTCGACAAACTGATTCCACTGCTGGCCTTCTGCGGAGTGCTTTGGTGCTGCCAGTCAGCCCACGCTCAGCTTGGCCCGCCGGTACGCAATCGCGAGCATACCATCCAGGCGTATGCCCGAACCTGGAAAGATATTCGCGATCAGAACATCGTCAAGCAGAAGCGAGATTACTCGTGCGGCGCAGCGGCGCTCGCGACGATCTGCCGTTATTACTGGGGCGACCCCGTCACCGAGACCCAGGTGCTGAAGGTGGTCGAAGGCAACCTGACGCGGGAAGAACTGCAGGAACGTTTTCAGAACGGGCTCGCCATTTCAGACTTGCGTCTGGCAGCGGTCAAGCTTGGTTACCTGTCGACGATCGGGCGGCTGAGTATGGAAGAACTGCAGAAGGTGAAGGTGCCGCTGATCGTGGCGATTCGCCTGGAAGAAACGAATCACTTCGTCGTCTATCGCGGCCAGGCCAACGGCTGGGTCTTTCTGGCCGACCCCGCACGGGGCAACTTGCGAATCCCACAGTTTCAGTTCGAATCGCAATGGATCGAAAACGCGGTCCTGGTGGTCGCCCAGAAGGGGAAAGCTCAGTCCGACCAATCGCAACTGGGGATCACGCACGAAGAGATGAGCCGCGGCTGGGTCGACGATCAAATCATTCGCACGTTCCCTGAGAAGCCGTTCAAGCTTTACTTCCGCAGCATCCCATAACGATTCATGGCAACGGGCAGTATTCAAGAAACAAAAAGAGGCCGCATCGGATCGTTCGATGCGGCCTTCTTATTTTTTTTTGATCGTCCGCTTCGCTTAGCGACCGGCGAAGGCCCACGAGCTGCCGGTGGCGAAGGTGCCAGCGGTGATGGTGGTGCCGAACGAGCCGACGAACGGAACCGTCTGGATGTTGCTGTAAGTGAAACCGGTCTGGCTGGTGTTGCCGCCGGCAGCGAAGTCGACGCCAGGACCGAAGTCGCCAGCGGCGTAACCGGTGGTCTGCGTGGTGCCGAACCAACGCGAGGTACCCAGACCAAATGCAATGGCGAACGTACCACGGACGTTCTTGCCTTCTTCGTCACTCATCACCTCGATGCCCGACAGGCCCATCGAAGCCAGCGTGGCCTGATCAACGTTGCCGTTAGGTTCCGCGGCGCGTGCTTCGGACGCCAACGAAATCGATACCAGGGTAACAGCCAGCAGACATGCCAAAGCTTTCATGTGATTCTTCTCCGCAAGTTAGAAATATGAGGTGAGCAAGTTCAGGCACGACCCCATCGCTCGAGATCCCCCTGAATGACTACTGCCAATCAACATCTGCTGATTCTAATTACGGGTCCACCTTTACCGATGGGACAAAATAGGGGAGTTTTGGCAATTTTCTCGATTCTTCCCAAGATGCCGGCACAACCGGAACACCACCGCAAAGAGGCCCATTCGGGCGCATAGAGGCACAGAAAACCCCTTACATCGCAAGCACTTAGATCACAGCTCGCTGATATCAAACCAGCTCGATTGATCGATCCTAGTGGCGAAGCCGCCAAAGCAGGGTCCGGAGAGCAGCGACCCCCATGGCTTCATTCCAGAGTAATTCGATCCCCGGCCGGCTCAAGCCTGCGGAACGATTTTGAGTTCGATTTCTTCGCCCAGGGGGACTTCGGCAGATTGGCACTGGCAGGGTAGTTAAGAATCTGTGTGCCACTGGCCTCTGGCCAGTGCAAGGCAGGTGCAGGTGTTTTTCACAAGCGATTGGATCTGGCCAGAGTCGATTCCAATTCCGCTCGCCGCTGCAAACCAAAGCAAGAGATCCTTGAGGCTCTCCTCGCTGCTTCACACTGGCCAGAGGCCAGTGGCACACGTACGATGCGGAAGCTGGAATGGATCGTTGCCAGTGCTAAGCTGCCCGGGATGCAATCTCTGGAAACGATGGAATCGAGGTCCCAAATAGATGAACATGGTGATGAAAGCCAAGTACAACACTTTCGAGTTTGTGATCGAGGAAGATCATCCTGAAGTGGGCGTCTATCTGTACGTTTATCAGGATGGAAAGTGTGTTCGCGACTTCCTGCAAAACGACAAAGCAACCTGCACTGAAATTGCATTTGAGGAATTTGGCGTTCCCAAAGAACTTTGGTGCGACACAGGCGATGAGTAAAATCGGCCCGGTAGCACCGGCCGGTTCCATTCGTTATTCCTGCATGGCGGGATTTGCGGAAGTGCTACGCAGCTAGTTTGCAAGAAGCTAACGAGGAAACATTTTTCGAGAGCATTCACGAGGAACGTTGGGCGGCGCCAACTTCGAGTTGGAACCTTTGCTACGCACGGCGATCGCCGCGATTCAAAGGGATCGGCCTGCTACACAACCTTAGCCACCACAAAGGTGAGGTCGTCTTCCTGATTGTTGGCACCTCGATACCCGACGACCGCCTGGCGGATCAGATTGCTGATCTCTTCGGCCGGCTTGGCGGCGTGCTGGCGAACCAGGTTTTGCAGGCGATCTTTGCCGAACTGCTCGCCTTGCTCGTTCATCGTTTCTTCCAGGCCATCGGTCGTCGCCACGACGACGGTTCCGTGCGAAATGCCAGGCTGCCAATACTCGGCGTACTCTTCGCCTTCAACCAATCCCAAGGGAAGTCCGCCCCCGTCCAGTTCCGGGAAGCTGTCGGTCTTGGGGTCGTAAACGATCGGGGCCCCGTGCCCGGCCGAGGCCCAACGCAGTGCATCCTTCTTGGCCGAGACGGTGACCATCAGCATGGTCATGAATCGTTCGCCCTGGGTATCTGCCACCAGCATATTGTTCAGATGGTTCAAGAAGTCGGCGAGCGAACCTGGCACGGCACAGCGGCTGCGAAGGATCCCTCGCGCGGTCGCCATGAGCAGCGCCGCGGCGACGCCGTGCCCCATCACGTCCCCCACCACGAGGACGGCGGTATCTTCGTCGGTGCCGGTGACGTCGAGGAAGTCGTAATAGTCGCCTCCGGTTTCGTCGCAGTAGGTACTGTGCCCGGCGATGTCGAGCCCCGTGATCTGCGGCGAATCGGAGGGAAGCAGGTTCCGCTGCACTTCCATGGCCAGCGACAGCGACTTCTGCATGCGCAACCGATCTTGCAGACCTTCGGCCATCTTGTTGATCTCGGACGCCATGTGCGAGTACTCAGGGGCGTGCTGAATATCGAGCCGCGTTTGCAAGTCGCCTTGGCCGATCCGGCGAACCGACGTGACAATCTGCGTCATCGGTTCAACTAACCAGTGAGCGGCCGCCAGCCCCAGCACCACGGCCATAACGACGGCCAACAAGCTGACCAGCCAACTGCGGGCGAACTCGGATTCGATCTCGGCGACAAAGTCTTGTTCGGGCACGATCGTCATCAGCAACCAATTCAGGCCAACCTCTTTCCCGACCGGCGAGACATGCAGAAATTGCGTCTTGCCATCGACCTGAAAACGAAAGTTGACGTCGCCTGACAACTTCTTCCCTTTGATGTATGCCCCGGCGGCGGCCACCAGCGGGTTGAGCGATTCGGTACTTCGCATCCGTGAACCTTGGGAAGAGATCACCGGCGTATCATCCGAAACGGCCAGCAAACGACCATCCTCCGAAACCAGCAAAGCCATGCCAGTTTTGCCGATTTCTAGTTGGCTGAGGTAGTTGGAAAGATCCTTTAGCGAAAAATCGGCGTCGATCACACCCACCAGGTCGCGATTAGCTCGATAGATCGGAATACCGTACGAAATGCCGAGCGTCTTATCTTCAGCAGGACCACCGCCTACCCACACATACGGATCGCTCCAGCTCGCTTTGCGTGCGTCACGTGGAATTTGAAACCATGGACGCGAAGCCAATTGAAAGTCGAACTCGTGACGCGTGTCTTCAATCACATCGCCACTGTTATCGAGTTTCCACTCCGTCATCGTTGCCCCTTCCGGATCATCTTTAATGGCCCAGAAGGTGCTGCCATCGGCATATCGGCTAACCCATACCGTGCGGCCATCGGCGCTCCCCCACGAGATCGCGCTGAGCATATCGAATGACTTGGACTCGCGGACGAACGTCGACCGCCAAGACGCCAGGTCGTCCGGAGGCAAGGTGCGATGCAGAATCAGATGCTGATTCAATTCGCAAACGCGGGCCGGCATCGAGAGCACATCCGCAATCTTGTCGGACGTATGCCGATGGATTTCATCGATCCCCTGATCGGCCAACCGCGTCACCGCTTGCTGCGACTGACGATTCCACGCCATCGACAGCCACAACCCGATCAATAAGACCGGCAGGCCGAATAACAGCGGGGCAAGCACCCGGATCGAGAAGCGTGTCAGAATAGATTTCATGGCGTTACGTCAATGGGGAAACAGGGCAGGGGAGGCCCCGCAGTTGATTTCGACAAGGTGCGATTTCATGGGGAACCAGCATTCAGTTCCTCTCGCAATCGCGGTAAAGGCCGTAGCCACGTTCGATCAACGGGCGTACCCATTGCTCGAAGTCGGCCAGGCAGTTTGGATGATTGGTGTGCCTTTCGATCCATTCGGAAAGCCCCGGCCTCAGTTCAAGGACATCAAACTGCCAGCGGCGGCGAGTCACGGCTTTTCGCCAGGCGAGGCCCGCAGCTCGAAACGATGTCTGGGCTTCATGCAGACTTTGCCAGCGTTGGTCGAGGTCGGCTTCCCGCGGCATCCCCAGATCGTCGCCCGGAGGCTTCGGCAAGGGCAAGTCTGCCATGGCCAGAATCTGCTCGCGAAGCTGCTGTACTTCGCGGGTCGTCGCCCAGCTGCTGGTGACTTCCTGTGATTCACGCAGTACTTGCTTCGCAGTATGCAGTTGCTGGCAGTATTCGATGGCCTGCAGATAGAAGTAGGTCGCTTCGAGCAGACCACGATACTCGCCGGACGCAGCGGCGTTCAGAAATTGCAGCCAGGTTTGAAGTCGCTGCGGCAGTTCGTCCGGCAAGATAGTACGGTAAGCATCCAGACGCCAAGGCAACGGCAAGATCTCGCAGCCTGTTACGTCGTAAATGCGGCGGGCGATTTGTTTGAGCAGCAATGAATCGACCAGCCGCCAACCATCCCCGATCGGAGGTGTGTCGGAAGAGGCCCACTCGTCACGCGGATCGCGTCCGAGCAGCGGCCACAAGTCGAAGTTGACCCAGCCTGGATCGGCAAGAAACCGGCGATGCTCCCGCTCGACCGCTTCACGAATGGTTGCGTCGTCGATATCAGGTTCTACACGACATGCGATCCAGTCGACGCCCACCAGTCATGCCCTTTTCACTCGTTGAAAACCTTGCCGCAAACCGTTCCTCGATTTGTACACGGACTCTTTTTATATCGCAGCGCCGAATCCATTGCCAACCTTTGCCTGATCGCACTGGCGACTTAGGCAATCAAGGGGACCCATCCGGGCTGCCGAGCCGCAGGTTTACATCACGGCGAAGTAGTTTTCGACCGCGTCATCGAAGTACTGTTGGGTCAATTGCAACGGCGAGTTCTCGTACAAGCACAAGTTGCGGACCTGCATCAACAGGTCGCGCGGCTGGCAACAGCGGAACGGTCGGTTGACGCTCTTATAGTGCTTTTCGATCAGGTGATCGATCGCCTCGCTATTGACGGTGAATCCCATCAACGGACACATGATGTCGAACAACTGGCGGAACTCTTGTTCGGTCGGATCGACCACTTCGATCTTGTACGGAATACGACGCAAAAACGCGTCGTCGCACAGGTCGCGCGGTTCAAGGTTGGTCGAAAAGACAATCAGCTGGTCGAAAGGAACTTGGATCTTCTTACCCCCCCGCATATTCAGAAAGTCGTAACGCTTTTCCAGCGGCACGATCCAGCGGTTGAGTAGCTCGTCGGTGCTCATACGCTGACGTCCAAAGTCGTCGATCACCAGCGTGCCGCAGTTGCTTTTCAATTGCAGCGGTGCTTCGCTGACGCCGGTCGACTGGATGGTGCTGATTTCCAGACTTTCCATCGTCAATTCACCACCCACCACAATCGTCGGACGCTTGATGCGAACCCAGCGGCGATCGATCCGGTGCTGCTGCATGATGCCAGGCCCATCTTCCAATGGCGCTTCGTCATGCACGGCCGGGTCGAAGACTCGCAAAATCTCGCCATCGATCCCAATCGCTCGCGGCACCCAGATATAACGACCGAACGCACGCGTGACGCGTTCCGCGATACTGGTCTTACCGTTACCCGGGGCGCCATACAGGAACAAACCACGACCACTGTTAATGGCAGGTCCCAGGCGGCGGAACATCGTTTTGTTGATCAACAGATCTTCAAACGCAGTTTCCAGGGCATCGACGCTGGGGGATTGGCCTTCCAGCGATTGGGCTTGAACGCTGGCAACATAATCTTTCAACGAAACCGGTGCCGAGCCGTAGTAGGTGCAATGTTCGTTGTAACGCCGGGCTCGTTCACGACCGAGATCGGTCAGGTAATAGACATAGTCGCCGGCCTGGGCGGTATCTTTATAGACGACCAGTTGGTCGTACTTCATCTTCCGCAGGACTTCGTCCAGGATCAAAAAGGGCAAACAGACCTGGGCTGCGATCTCGCGGCCAGAAGCCTCGCCAGCGGTCAGCAGGTACTTCAAGCACAAAGCTTCGACTTCGCTGCCGGTCAAATGGGCTTCGCGAAGGGTTGATGGCTCGCGCGGATAGAACGGCGTGTCGTGGTCTTCTTCCAGATTGATCGGGGGCGTGGCCGGGGCCGAGCGTGCTGTCTCAGCGAACGCGCCTACCTCTTCTTCTTGTGGTTTGCGGGTCGCCATGCTGTTGATCCGCTGGATCATCTCTTCCAGCGATTTATCAGGCGACGGCTCGTCTTCGCTCTCGTCGGGCGCCAGGGCCTCGACCAATTGCCAGGGATCGTCCGGCCCACCATCGGGTGAACCGTTGCCAGCCAATTGAGAAAGCAAGTCTTTTAGAGGATCAGACATAGGTCGTTTCTTCGAAGCGCAAAGTCGGCGTGTTGGCAGAGAAAAGGGCGTTCGACGAAAGCCTAGGTCACCAGGGCCAAGAATCAACTTCCGACTCGCCGCAAGCGTTACAAAGCGCGCAACCCCACCAGTGGCTACGGTTTTGCCGCAGACAGCTCACCAACGACGCACGGCGCCCCTTTAACATACCCAGAAGACAATTCGTTTTCGTTTCGCTAGAATCGGGGGAACAAACGATCTGCCTCATTAGATTCGATTTAGAAAGAACGAGTACGATGACCGCAAAGTTCGATCCGTTCGGTGCCCGAGACGTATTTTCCACCTCGGAAGGAGACTTGGGAATCTACCGGATTCGTAAGCTTCAGGAAGCGGGATTGGGAGATATCGACAAGCTTCCGTTCTCGATCCGTATCCTGCTGGAATCTGTGTTGCGCAACTGCGACGGCTACATCGTCTCGGAAGACGACGTGAAGTTGCTGGCTGGCTGGAACCCGGCCAACCCAGTGGCATCCGAAGTCCCGTTCATGCCGGCTCGCGTCGTGCTGCAAGACTTCACCGGCGTTCCTTGCGTGGTCGACCTGGCCGCCATGCGTAGCGCCATGCAGCGTTTGGGTGGCGATCCTGCGAAAATCAACCCGCTCATTCCGGTCGACCTCGTCATCGACCACTCGGTTCAAGTCGACAAGTTCGGCACCCAGCAAGCCCTCGAAGAAAACGTCGCTCTCGAGTTCCACCGCAACAAAGAACGGTACGAGTTCCTGCGTTGGGGTCAGAAGTCGCTGAAGAACTTCCAGGCCATTCCACCAAACGTCGGTATCGTTCACCAGGTGAACCTCGAATACCTGGCCAAGGGTGTCTTCCTGCGTCAAGACGAGAAGGGCACCGTCGCCCTGCCAGACTCGCTGGTCGGTACCGACAGCCATACCACCATGATCAACGGCCTGGGCGTGGTCGGCTGGGGTGTGGGTGGTATCGAAGCCGAAGCAGTCATGCTGGGCCAGCCGATCTACATGCTGACGCCGCAAGTCGTTGGTTTTGAGCTGACCGGCAAGCTGGGCGCCGGCGTCACCGCGACCGATATGGTGCTGACCATCACGCAGATCCTGCGTAAAGAAGGCGTGGTCGGCAAGTTCGTCGAGTTCTTCGGCCCTGGCGTTTCGCACATGAGCCTGGCCGACCGAGCCACCATCGCCAACATGGCCCCCGAATATGGTGCCACGATGGGCTTCTTCCCCGTCGACTCGGAAACGCTGAACTACATGCGTCGCACCGGTCGTACCGCCGGCGAAGTGGAACGTGTCGAACGTTACACGAAGGAGCTCGGCATCTTCCGCACCGACGAAATGGCCCCGAACTACACCTCGCTGGTCCGCTTGGATCTGTCGACGGTCGAACCTTCGCTGGCCGGTCCGAAGCGTCCGCAAGACCGCGTGCCGCTAAAGAGCATGCAGTCCGAGTTCAAGAAGTCGCTGGTCACCTCGCCCAACGAACGTGGTTTCGGCCTGGCAGAAGCCGACCTGGCTCGTACCGCCAAGGTCGAAGACAACGGCAACTCGTCGACGATCGGTCACGGTAGCGTGGTCATCGCCGCCATCACCAGCTGCACCAACACCAGCAACCCCAGCGTGATGCTGGCCGCGGGTCTGTTGGCCCAAAAGGCAGCCGCCAAGGGTTTGACCTCGAAGCCTTACGTGAAGACCAGCCTCGCGCCAGGTTCCCGTGTGGTGACCGACTACCTGGAACGTGCCGGCCTGATGGATTCGCTCGAGAAGCTCGGCTTCAACCTGGTTGGCTACGGCTGCACGACCTGCATCGGCAACAGCGGTCCGCTGCCTGACCCGGTCGCCAACGCCGTCACTTCCGGCTCGCTGGTCGCCTCCGCCGTCCTCAGCGGAAACCGTAACTTTGAAGGCCGTGTGAATCCGCACGTCAAAGCGAACTACCTGGCCAGCCCGCCACTAGTAGTCGCTTACGCGTTGGCAGGTACCGTCGACATCGATCTGAACAACGATCCAATCGGTACCTCGTCCGACGGCGAATCGGTCTATCTGAAGGATATCTGGCCGACCAACGAAGAGATTCTGGAAACGATGGAAAAGGCGATCACGCCTGAGATGTTCCAGGCCCGCTACAACAGTGCCTACGAATCGAACCCGAACTGGAACGCCATCAACGTGCCAGACTCGGAACTGTATACGTGGGACGGCAGCAGCACCTACATCCAGGAACCACCATTCCTGGACGACGTGAAAGAAACGGTCGACCCGATCGAATCGATCAGCGGTGCTCGTGTTCTGGCGCTGCTGGGCGACTCGGTCACGACTGACCATATCTCGCCTGCCGGTGCCATCGCCAAGGACAGCCCGGCCGGCAAGTACCTGATGGAACATGGCGTCGAGCCCGTCGACTTCAACAGCTACGGTTCGCGTCGCGGTAACGACCGCATCATGCACCGTGGTACGTTCGCCAACATCCGCATCCGCAACCGCCTGGTTCCGGAAAAGGAAGGTGGCTGGACGAAGTGCTTCGTCAACGGCGAAACGATGACCATCTTCGACGCCGCCGAAGTCTACAAGACGGAAGGCACGCCGCTGGTTGTGATCGCCGGTAAAGAATACGGCACCGGTAGCTCGCGTGACTGGGCCGCCAAGGGAACGTTCATGCTTGGCGTGAAGGCGGTCATCGCCTCGAGCTTCGAACGTATCCATCGCAGCAACCTGATCGGCATGGGCGTTCTACCTTTGGAATTCCCGGCTGGTTCTTCGTGGGAAACGCTCGGCCTGACCGGCGAAGAAACGTTCGACATCTACCTGTCCGACGACCTGAAGCCACTGCAGCAGGTTACCGTTTCGGCCAAGAATGCCAACGGCGAAGTTACCACCTTCGACGCCACCGTCCGCATCGACACGCCGGTCGAGCTCGATTACTACCGCAACGGTGGTATCTTGCAGACTGTGTTGTTGAAGCTGCTGAAGGACGCGAAGTAAGCCGCTAGCCGGACCTACTGGTCTGCAGCCAACGTCAATCTCGAAAGGCGTCTCGATCGAATCGGATCGGGGCGCCTTTTTTCGTGCGGTTCCTTCCCGGCTGATGGTTTCGCCAGGCGAACCTCGTTCTTCTGCTGGAAATCGTCGCCGATGCAGGGTAAGTTAAACCCAACATCGCCCCCCACTCTTGGCCGTTAGATTCTTACCGAAACGGCCATCTCCTTTCCTGGAAGGAACGTTCATGCGCATCGCTGGTTTGTGCCTCGTACTGGTCTGCTCGACCTGGTTGGCTTCCGCTGCCAACGCCGAAACGCTCGAGAAAGATGTCTGCGTCTACACCGCGACCCCGTCCGGCATCATGGCGGCGATCGCTGTGAAGAAAGCTGGCAAATCGGTTGTCATTGTCGAGCCAAGTCGCTGGGTCGGGGGCATGTTGGGGGCTGGTTTGAAACCGATGCAGGACTGCCCCAACTACAATGCCACCGGCGGCATGACGCGGCCACTGCTGAAAAGCCTCGGCCAGCCGGAAGAAGGTTCGCCGCGTTTGGCAACCCGCGACCTCAGCCCGCTGGAAATCCGCCAGGACTTCCTCGATCTGCTGGAAGAACATGCCATCCCGGTCGTCTACGATCATCGTGCCGGTAGCTGCACGAACACATGGGACGACCAGCAACCGAGTCAGATCAAAGAGGCTTCGTTCCATCTGGCTCCGTTCGACGACCTGGGCTGCCCCGTCGCCGAGCCGCAGACCAAAGATCACCTGATCGTGAAGGCCAAGATCTTTATCGATGCCAGTTACGAAGGGGACCTGCTGCGACTTTCGAGCGCGCAGTATCGGACCGGTCGCGAATCGCAATCGGCATACAACGAACAAGCCGCCGGCGTTCGTCCGCCAGTCCAACTGACGCCAATCGATCCCTATAACACCCCTGGCGATCCCAACAGCCTCTTGCTGCCCCACATCGACAGGGATCACCACAAGCCCATCGGTTCAGCCGACAAGTACACCCAGGCCTACAACTATCGCTACTACACGACCAACAATCCCGAGCATCGCACACCAATCGAACGCCCGGCCAACTACAACCCGCTGACGTATGAACTGATGGGGCGTTACGTCGAGTACCTCAGCGAGAAGCACACCGATCCGAAGCAACTTCGCAAAGCGCTCATCGGCATCTGCCCCGGCTGGATGAACTCAGCCGAATGGAACTACCAGCGCGACTCGCTGATCAGCATGGCGCCGCTCGGGATCAGCCAAATCTACGCCGATGGCAACGACGCGACCCACGCCCAGATCTGGAAGCTGCACCAGGAATATCTGCGTGGGCTGTTCGAGTTCATGCGAACCGATCCTCGCGTTCCAGAGTGGTACCGCGACGAGATCGCCCAGCTTGGTCTCGATAAACGCCATCATCCAGAAACGGGTGGCTGGCCGCATCAGCTCTACATTCGTGTGGCTCGTCGCCTGGAAGGTCGTTACGTGATCACCGAGCACGACGTCTATAACCGCACGCAAATCGACGATCCGATCGGGCTCGCCCAGTATGGCATCGACACCTATCCGTCGCGCCGTATCGTCGTCAAAAAAGATGGCCAGACATTCGTCGCCAACGAAGGCAACATGTTTGTCGGCGGTAACAAGGGCCCGACCAATGTTCCCTATCCGATCCCTTACCGCGCGATCACGCCGATAAAAAAGCAGTGCACCAACTTGCTGGTGCCGGTCTGCTTCTCGGCGACGCACCTCGGGTACGCTTCGGCTCGCATGGAACCGGTCTTCATGATCTGCGGCGAATCGGCCGGCATCGCCGCCGTGCAATCGATTGACGAGAACTGCGCCGTGCAAGACATCGATATGCCCACCTATCTCGCTTCGCTGGAAGCGGCCGGTCAGAAGCTTCGCTGGGATCCGGCGGTCGATCAGTCGACCAGTTCCAGTTCGCAGCAACTCGACTTTGCTCGCTTACTGAAAGAGTGCGACACCGACGAGAACGGCACCGTCTCGCAGGCCGAATGGAACGGTGGCAAGAAGGGTTGGGAGTTCCTCTTCGCCTTCATCGACCAGGACAACAGCGGGCAAATCAGCCCGCAGGAATACAGCGCGTTCCAGCAATACAAAAAGGAACACGCCGATTGGCAAAAGAAAATCCAGGCCAACTAGCCTGGCCTTCACAGCAAACTGGCCAGGCGCGAAGTGAAACGTCACTCGCGTCTGGTTACGCTTGCACCGTGACGCTTGCCAGCCAATTGTCGAACGAAGTCGGGCCTGCGACATACTCGCCTTGCGGCACCAACTGTCCCTGGCTGACGTCGGCTCCGAAGTAAGTGGCCGACGGCTCGGTTGTAACGACGCGGGCATCTCCCTGGGCGGTGAAAACTCGCTGAATCACTTCGTCCATCCGGAAACGCTCTGGTCCCGCGAAGTCGATCGTTTCGTTCGCAGCTGGCAACTGCGCTAGTTCGACCAGTTTCGAGACCACGTCGATGGTCGCCACCGGCTGAATGGGATATGGCGTCAATAGCACCTTGCCATCCACCATGCTGAAGTCGCCGATCATGCCGAGGAACTCCATGAACTGCGTTGCTCGCAAGATGGTATACGGTACGTTCCCGTCATGAAGCCGTTTCTCTTGCGCGATCTTGGCTCGCATGTAACCGCTGTCAGTAATTCGATCGGCACCGACAATCGACAAGACGATATGATGCCGCACACCAGCCGCTTCTTCCGCGGCCAGCAAGTTCTTGGTCCCCCCGTCGAAGAATGCCATCACGTCGTCGTCGGCGAACGACGGAGAATTGGTCACGTCGATCACCACGTCGGTGTGCCTCATCACTTCGGTCAAACCTTCACCGGTGACGGCATTCACGCCCGATCGTGGCGAAGCGGCAACCACTTCGTGCCCCAAATCTTGCAGTTGAGCCACGACCTGGGCTCCAACCAAACCAAAACCACCCATGACGACGATCTTCATTGGATCTGCTCCTCGGCAAATGCGGGAAAAAAGAATAACCTTGCCTGCTTCCAACCATCCAGACGATTAACTCGCCCAGGGTGTGACAGCGTGCAGCAATTTTTCCAATGCCGAGAAAGATCGAGGCCGACAGCCGGGCCTAATCGATCGAAAGCGTCCGGTGCTTAAAGTGCAGAATCGCCTGATTGGGCGAGAGATTGAAGATCGCACGGGGATTGGCCATCCAACGTTGGCCGTCGTATTCGAAGACTCCGGTGGCGGCTCTCAGATTGCCAACCGCTTCGACACCTTCCATGTCCCCACCTTCGATCGCCTCGAAACGTACCGTTACGGAAATAAATGCCCGCAGCAGGCCGTTCGCTTCGTCACAGGCAAACTGGACATCGTTGCCGAACTCGACATCGACCCAGCGTAGGCCGCGCGGCTTGCCACTGGCGGCGGCTTCTTTCATGAACTCGGTTTCGAGCCACTCTCGGCGGAGTTGGAACTGCTGCTTGGCCAGGTTGGTATCGATGCGGGTGAAGCGATTTCGGTGTTGGTATCGGATCCACCACGTGGCTCCCCACGCACTGCTCAATCCGACGAGGAACGCAATCGAGATCCACATCGTCCACATCGTTGTATTCCTCAGGCCTCAAGCGACCGCCACGGTTCAGAAAAGCAGCGGCCCTTAGCGCCGCGTCGAAACAAGTTCATCACCTGATATTTTAGGACGAGGCCGCCGAGAAATACAACGAGTTTTACCGCAACATGGCAACTGCTGGCACCGCCTGCGCAAAGAGGCTACCATAGTCGCGAACTGCCTGTCTTATCGAAACTCTTTGAACTGTGCCTTCTATGCCATTGGATCCGAAACCAACGGGATTGCCACCGTCTAAGGAGGCCCCCTTATATTTCGTCAGGATTCCAGAAGGGCAGATTTTCGGACCGGTTCCCCTTCCGCAGCTCGATCAGTGGGTGACTGAAGGACGGATCGATCAAAATTGCGAGCTTCGCCCCGCCACGTCCAATTCGTGGGAAAAATCAACGGATCATTATCCGATCCTCGGCTTGCCCGAGCAGGTCGGCGCCGGCAAGCCGTTTCATAAAGCGCTGACCCAAGATGCCGTCAGTGCCTATTTGCTTCCCAATCGAGCGATTCCGACGCTGTTTCTGGCCCTGATCGGCTTGATTGGTGTCTGCCCGATCTTCAGCATCGCGGCCTGGAGCATGGCCCACGCCGACCTCGAAGAAATCGCCAACGAGCGGATGCAATCGCAGGGGCTGCCGATGCTCCGCTGGGCACACCTGCTGGGGATCATCGGCTCGGTCGGCTATGGCCTGCTTTACATTGCGCTATTGATGGTCAGCATGCTGAAAGCTTTGATCTGACGCGCAGCGCAAGATCAGGCCTCGGCCGGTAGCGGGCTGGCGTACTTCTCTTTCCAGCGACTGGCCAGCGTTCCGCAAATGATCAACTGCAATGGATGATAGATCATGATCGGAAGCAGGATCAAAGCCAGGCTTGGGCCTGCTCCGAACATCAACTGAGCCATCGGAACACCAGTCGCCAGCGACTTTTTCGACCCGCAGAAGATCGCCGCAATGCGGTCAGGCGGCGAGAAGCCCAATGCGTCGCACGTCACCCCAATGGTGATGAACAAAATCCAGAACAGCACCAACGCGATCACGAAACAGCTGCCCACGGCCAACAAGCCATGCTGCGTCCAGACGCCAAATTCCATCGAATCGCAGAACGACGTATAGACCAACAGCAAGATCGTTCCCCGGTCGACAAAACCGACCAACGATTTATTGCGTTTTGCCCATTCGGCCAGGGCGAAACGGGACAGTTGGCCCAGCACCAGCGGCAATACCAGCCAGATCAACAGATCGATCATCACATGTTCGAGTGGAAAGCTGGCCCCCACATTCCCGGCCACTGCCTTCATCCAAAGGGGCGTCAGGACGATCCCCAGAATGCTGGACAGGGTCGCGTTGAACACCGCGCCGGGCACGTTGCCGCCGGCCGCCGAAGTGAACGCCACCGACGACGAAACCGTCGACGGCAAGGCACACAAATAGAACAGCCCGGTCTGCAGGTCTTGGTCCATCCAACCTTTGGTCAGCGGCATCAACAGTAGTCCCAAGAGTGGAAAGACAACGAACACCGCGACCTGAACCACCAGGTGCAGTCGCCAGTTGAGTGCCCCTTGCTTCATCGCCGCGAATGAAAGGGCCATGCCGTGCAGAAAGAAAATCAGCGCGACACCGATCTTCGTCAGCAGTTCAGGATGCAGCCACCCTCCTTGAGCCCCCGGCGTTGGGAAAAGCCACGCCAGGAAGATTGCCAGGAACATCCCCACCAGAAACCACTGTCGCTTGAGAAACGTCAACGCCTGCATCCTTCGAGGTAGATCATCTTTACCGCAGCCACAAGCGTACAACGCTAACCCGCTCTCAGGGAATGGGTCTTGCAAGGGAGTCGTGGGAAGCCACACCTGAGCTTACAATCGGGGATCGACCGGTTCGCTTTCCAAGGCCAGCACACCGAAGACACACTCGTGTACTCGGCGCAGGGGCTCGTTACGCACAAACCGTTCCAACGACTCGATTCCCAAGGCAAACTCGCGCAGCGCCAGCGAACGCTTCCGGCCGAGGCCTCGTTTTCGCAGTCGATTCAAGTTCTCCGGCGTGTCGTAGTCGGGACTGTAGATAATCCGCAGGTACTCCTTCCCACGACATTTCACGGCAGGCTGGACCAACTCCTGGCCGCACCGTGCAATCCACTCGAGCGGCTTCACCACCATTCCTTCCCCTCCGCGATCGGTCAGCGTTTGCCACCACTCGATCGCCTCGGTCACCGCTGCAGGAACGGTTAGATCGACTTCCTTATACTGCGTCGCCAGCAGCAGCCCAGACTGGGCCTGACAAACCCTGGCCAACGTCTGCATGTGCCAGACATGGTTGTGGTGGGTATGCGTGCGGCCTTCGGTTGCCAGCAAGTGAAACGGCGCCAGCTTCAGGTCGTCGATCGAGTCGACCGGCCAGCAATACTGCCGGTACGCTTCGACAAACTTCTGGACGTTCGTCTGCCGCTGGTGGAACAACGTCAGCTCTGGCAGATCCTCCAGGTCCAGCCGTTCGCCAGCCGCGGTCAGGGCCGCGATCGTCTTTTCAAGCGCCGCGGTGCCTGCCGCACCGACTGCTGCGTATTGCGAACGCAACAGTTCCTGCGCCTTCGCCGACCAGGGCATCAGTTCGCAGTCGAAGCAGGCCCAGTCGGTTTCGAAGGTTTCCCAGAAACCACTCGCGTTCATCGCATTTCGCAGTCGATCGAGCAGATCGGCTTCGATCTTCGCGTCGTTGAAGAAGCGGCGACCGGTTCGTGTGTAAACGATCCCGGTTTCTTCTTCGTTCACGCCGAATCGGTCCCGGGCAGCGTTCGCGTCGCGGCAGATCACCACGACGGCCCGCGACCCCATGTGCTTCTCCTGGCAAACGACCTGGGCGACTTGCTGTTGCTGAAAGTAGTCGAACGCTTCGGCCGGATGTTCCAGCAGACCTGGTAGCTCCGACGTACCGCAAGGAGACATCGTCGGCGGCAAATAAATCAGCCACTTCGGGTTCGCGGCGAAACGGCTCATCACTTCCAACGCCGCCGTTGCGTTCTCTTCGCGGATGGTGATATTCCGCTGGAGGCTGGTCGAAATGATCCGCTTGCCTCGGACGTCGTCGATATCGAGCAAGTCGTCATGCTGCTGCTGAGCCGACAGATCACCGTCGGCCGAACCTTGCTGCAGAAACGGCCGCGCGGTCTCGTAATAGGTCTGCTGTGCCGCGACCGAAACGATCTGATTCTCAGGATAGCGCAGCGCCGTTAGCTTCCCGCCGAACACGCAGCCGGTATCGATGTTGACCGTGTTGTTCAGCCACAAAGGCTCGGCAACCGGCGTGTGGCCGAAGACCACCATCGCGCTGCCTCGGTATTCGGCCGCCCAATCGGCGCGGACCGGTAGCCCATGCTCGTCGATCTCGCCGGTCGGTTCCCCAAACAAAGCGAACTCGCGAACCTTTCCGGACGAACGCCCCTGAAACGCCTCCTTCATCCCGGCATGGGCAACGACCAGCTTCCCATCGTCCAGCACCAGGTGACTGACCAGTCCATCCAGAAAGTCAGCAATTGCCAGGCTGTATGGCTTGCGGATCCCGTCCGGCAACGCGTCGACTTCCGCCATCGATTGCTCGAGACCATGTCGCCGCTGCACATCCTTGCCGCGCAGCGCCCGAACCAGCTTCATATCGTGGTTCCCCGGCACGCACAGCCCACTGCCATGCTGAACCATGTTCCGCACGATCTTCACGCAGTCGAGCACGCGCGGACCGCGGTCGACCAGGTCGCCGACGAAGAATGCCTGCCGCCCCTCTGGATGCTGGTAGTATCGATCGCCCCACCACGGAGAGTTTTCACCGGAAGGAACCAATTGATAGCCAAGCTGCTCGAGCAGTTGCTCCAGCTCGCTCGCGCAGCCGTGCAAGTCGCCGATGATGTCGAACGGCCCATGCTCGCCACGCCGATCGTTCCACAGCGGAACGCGCTGGATCGTGACCGACTCCACTTCTTCCGTCGTCGAAAGAACCGAGACGTTGCGGATCCCTTCCTTCTTCAGCCCCTTCAAACCCTTGCGCAGCTGCGAACGCTGCTGCCGAACGACGTGCGGGCCGAAGTTGCGATCGGGCCGTTCTTGATTACGGGCCTGGCACAGTTTCTCAGGCATATCCAACACGATCGCCACCGGCAGAACATGCATCTGCTTAGCCAGCTTCACCAGCGGACGCCGCGACTCGGGCTGGACGTTCGTCGCGTCGACCACCGTCAATAGGCCACGTTCCAGACGCTTGGCAACGATGATGTGCAGCAAGTCGAAGGCATCACTCGTGGCGGCCTGATTGTTCTCGTCGTTGCTCACCAGGCCGCGGCAAAAGTCAGACGAGAGGACTTCGGTTGGCAAGAAGTGCCGGCGCGCGAACGTGCTTTTGCCTGAGCCGCTCGGCCCGATCAAAAGTACAAGACTAAGCTGGGGAAGTTCGATCTTCATGCAGAGAGTTATTTCGTCCAAGTAAGGCAGCGAAAGCCGAGGCAGCGTCCGAACGCGTCGGCATGGCGACCGCGCCGATACGAGGCCCGGCACAACTCGGCCGGGCCAACCCAACTGCCGCCACGCTCGCTGCGGATCCCGGTTGGCTGTGTGCCGAGCGGGTTCGGAAGCTGGCTTTCCGATGTTTGATAAAAGTCGGCCGCGTACCAATCGCGACACCATTGCCAGACGTTGCCCGCCATGTGATGTAAACCGAAACGCGACTTTCCCAACGGATGATGCACCGGGGCCATCGGCAGGTTCTCGGCATCGTAGGTCTCTCCACGGACATGCTGACCCGCCACAAAGTTCGTTTCGTCCACCGATTGAAATGCCCCTTCAGCCGCGTGCTCCCACTGCGTTTCACTCGGCAACGGACCGTCGACGCTGGCATACTCTTGCCAATCGAGCTGATTCGCCCACAACGCGTAGGCGTTGGCTCCATGCCACGACACGAGCACCATCGGCAACATGGCCGTCGCCCGAAGAGGCGTCCAAATACCTTCGCGGCGAACGACCGGCAATTGCACGATGCGGTCGTCGGTCTCGTCCAGCAGCATCCACCGAGCCAAATGGCTTTCCGCACGCTCGATCGAATTGAGAAACCGGCACCAGGCGGTCGTCGAGACCGGCTCGATGTCGATCCAATACGCATCGAGCACAACCTCGTGGCGCGGTCGTTCGTCGTCGAGGGCATCCGCCGCGTCGCTGCCCACCATGGTGTTGCCGGCCGGAATCTGCACGCAGCGCATGCCATCGGTCCGGCGACGTGCCTGAAGGAAGCCATCCACCTTGCCGAGATCTTCCAGCAGCGTGAACTTCTTTCCGAGCGTCTGCGGATCGAACCTTCCCCCAAGCTGCGTGAAGAGATCGGCATCGATCGTCGGCCGCTGGATCTCTTTTCGCCGTAGCCAGGACCAGCCTGCTTGCCGCTCGACCTTGCCAGTCGCTTGCAGCACGTAAATGATTTCGGCCAGGTCACGCAGTCGCATCGGATTGCGGGTGAAGATCGCATTGCCAAGCGGAAAAGAATGGTCGTTCGACACCTTGCAATCGAAGGCATCTTCCAGCTCCATCATCAGCTCGACCGCCTTTAAGCTATCGCAGCCGAGGTCTTCGATCACGCGACTATCCGGCCGACATTTCTGTGGCGGAAGGTCTAGTATCCGCTGCGCAACTTCACAGACGCGTTCTTCGACTTCGTTCAAGGTATAAGCCATCGCCGGTAAACCTTCCGCTGGAGTTACGAAACAACTTCGAGCCTGACACGTACGAGCAGGTCGTGCAAGGCGTCGCTCGTCGAAGGGGCTTCCGGCAAGCTGGTTTCATGGCGACACTGTTCCAGCCAGGCAGTCAGTCGCCGAACCTCGGTCAGATGAAATGCC
Organism: Bremerella cremea; assembly: GCF_039541315.1. Lineage (GTDB taxonomy): Bacteria > Planctomycetota > Planctomycetia > Pirellulales > Pirellulaceae > Bremerella > Bremerella cremea. The sequence continues at coordinate 255,321 of NZ_BAABFZ010000009.1, forward strand.
ACGTCCGCATCGCTAAGCGTTCCTTTCTCAGGACCGGTGACTTTGCGTTCGATTAGTTCATCGAGGTACGAAAGCTGGAACATCTCGTTCAGATGCCGCAAGTTCGCTTCGACCTCGCCGCTGCGCATCAAGTGGATTCCGGTCAGCAGGACGCGGTAAACGTACAGCAGCGGCTTGACCCGCGGTGGCGATTCTTGCTCGAACAATCTCCACTGTGTTCCGGCGAATCCCAGGTAGTGATGCGCGTGATGCCGCGTCACGGATCCCTTCGCCAGCGAGCAAAGCTCTTCGTGGTACGGGGTGGTGTGAACGATCAGTGGCGACAAGACCTGTTCCAGCACGTAGCCGTTCTTCTTCAGCATCAACTGAAAGAACTTTTTCGCATCGTGCGTCACCAGATCGAGCTCCAGACCTTCTTCGAAACATTGCTTCTCCACGGTCTCCGGCCCAGTGACCAGGCCCACTGTTTCCGCGAGCGGCAGCACATGGCATCCGCGCAGATCGAAGTCGGAGTCTGGCGACGGGAAGCCATACAAGTGCGCACCACTGACCGTGGCGAAGAGCAGGGGATAGGGATGTTTTTCGACCTGGGCTACCAGGCGCGATTCGATTTCATTCATGACTTACTCGTTCCGTAACTCGCCGGAAGAACACTTCCGGCTTGGTGGTCGGCGGAAGACCGGCTACCTGGGCGTCGCCAAGCTCGATGATCCACCAGTTGCCGTCGGCGGCCTGGGCGACATCGCAGCTGAAGAAGCGACTTTTGACGTTCGCCAGCACCGCTTCCAACTTTTGCATCGGCGGCGACTCGCAGTAAAATTGCACGTCCCAATAGGGGGCAGTTTCGATCACCTGGCCATCCAGCACCAGCGACCGCCATTCCTGCGTGAGCGGCATCCCACTTTGCGGATGCGTCCCGGCCGGCAGCAGCGGGATGAACTCGCGAAAGATCAGCCCGCCCTGTAAATCATTGCCCTGGCGCTCGATGAAGTTCGTCACGACGCGCCGGACGGCGTCAGCATCGCTGGTACTCGGAATAAAACAGGCCTCGTGCCATTCATGCTTTCGCGACTTGACGTAATCCTTGACGATCGCAGCCTTTGGCCCGAATGCTTGCACCTGGGCGACGATTTCGTCCAATTCCCGAACCTCGTGGTTCGGTATCCAAATCGACTTCGGAGTGAAGGCTTCGATCCTTGCGTAGCAGTTGGGCAAGTAATGGCAGTGGGCATACTGGGCCGGCGTATTGAGTAGCGTCAGGTTCTTCGTCTGAAGCGCTGCGTGCAATACGGCATACTCCGCTTCGGCCAGCATCCAGCCTCGATAGATCGCGATCGTCGGCTGTGCAGCAGAACGAACGCGACGTACTGCCGCCGCGCCGTCTTGCTGTTTTAAAGCGACGAAATCGACCAGGTCGTAGCGAATCTCCAGATCGGTCAGCGCTTCTGCTTCCTCCTGAAAACAGCTATCGACCAAACGATGATCGAACTCTTCGTGACAGAGCACAAACGAAACGGACGCATTGCCCATGCTTATGCTCCAGCATACTGGTGAATCACTTCGATCGTGCCAACGATGTTCTGATTGAACTCGCTCAGTCCTTCTGCCGGGATCCAATACTCCAGCGATTCCGGTCCGCCGACGTTCTGCACTTCGAACTGACCGATGTAGTCCGCATCGATTTCAAATCGCAGCACGTACCCCTCGAAACCGGAGGCCGGATCTTTGGTGTTCCACTGCTGGGCGATGAAGATGGCATACTCTTCGGTCAGTACCGGATAGAAGATCGGCTGCCAATCGAGCCGCGGCGGGAATTGCTTCCAGCCGGTGGCCGCGATCAGGTCGAGTTCTTTCCGGCCGACGGGCCGGAACAAAGTTTGCGTTGTCTTTGGCGTGTTCATGGCAGTTCTGCCGATAGGGCCGCACGTCGGGCCTGAAGTAAAAAGGAATTCGCTTGTTCGTAATCGGGGCGTTCCGGCAAACGGGTGTTGGCCAGTGCTTTGTCGAAATCGACATGCAGTTGGCGTCGCCAACGTTCGGTTTCTTCCCATGGCATCTCGCCCCGTTTGATCGCCAACAGTTGCTCGCGATGCTCGCCGACCTCGACTTGCACGGTCCCTTCGTTCAGCACACGGGTACCGCAGATCAGCAAGCGAATCAGGTGCATGACATGTTTCCACTTCACTTGCCCCTGATTCCGCAGGTCGGCCTGCATCTTCTTGAACTGCGACAGCACGTAACCATTGAACGTTTGGTAAACGAGTCGCGAAAGGAATATCTCGCGCTGTGCCAACAGTTGTTGGGCCAGCGGTGTCGCTTTCTCGACCAGGGGAGAATAGAGACACTCCAGCACGTTGGGGTTCGCCTTCAATGCCAGCACGATAAACTTCTGCAGCTCCCAGTACGCTTCCTGGGTTTTCTCGCACTCCAGTTGCTCGGGCACACCATAAAGCGACCAATGTAGATCGGCCGGTGGAAGATAAATCCCCCGGCGATCGATGTCGGATTCCGAGTCGCTCAGCCCGTAGGCCTGCGAACCGATGATGCACTGCAGAATAACTCGCTCGTACAAATCGTTGCGTTCGCTGGTCACCTTGTTGTTGCCGATGTCTCCCTCTTTGTGCTTGGCCAGCAAAGCAACCTCGCTCGTGTTGAGCGACTCTTCCACGCCGTCGGGGAAGCGAATCCGATAGATCCCTGCCAGATCCAACGGCGCGCGCACGACCACGCCCACCGCGCCGCGTGGATGAAGCGTTCGTCCGTTCTGCCCCACGATGTCGCGCAAGACGACAACCTGGGTACCGGGCGAGAAGATCAGGTTTTCATGGTAATGCGTTGGATGCGTCATCGGCGGAAAATTCCCATTTGGGTCGGCGAGCCAACCTCGTCATCGACGGGGCCAACCGGCTGAAACGTGACGGTGTACCCGTACGTTTCGGCAATTTGGTTGGCCCATGCTTGAAATTGTGGCCGGGTCCATTCGAAACGATGGTCTGCGTGGCGAAACTGTTCGGCCGGCAAGCTTTCCCACATCACGTTGTATTCCTGATTGGGTGTGGTGAGCACGACCGTTTTCGGTCGAGCGCACCCGAACAACACCCGTTCGAGCGCTGCCAGTCGAGGTGGATCGAGATGTTCGATCACTTCCACCACGGCTGCCGCGTCGAAGCCCTCCAGCCGCTTATCGCGATAGGTCAGCGACCCATGGATCAGTTCGACCCGGTCGGCTTGAACCTCAGGCAAATGCTCTAGCTTTAGCCTTCGACTGGCGACTTCCAACGTTCTAATCGCCACGTCGACACCAACAATCCGGCGGAATTGCTGTTGTTCGACGAGCGAACGCATTAGGCGACCTTCGCCGCACCCCAGGTCCAGCACACTCTTCGCGCCACTTTCCAGCAACGCCTGCAGCACGGCCGCATACCGCTGTTGATTGAGGCTTTGCTGCTGTTCGCTTTTCTGCGGCGTGGTTGCCTCTTCCGGAGGTTCGTTATTGCTCGCTTCTTCTTCGACCAGTCGCGCCAATGCTTGATGATACAAACTACTGCGAAATCGGAGATATCGCCGCGTGATCAGGTTTTTAGCAGGATGATCGGCCAGCCAGCCTTCTCCCTTGGCCAGCAGTTTCTCCACTTCCGCCTCGCCGACGAAGTAGTGCTTCTCGTTGTCGAACACCGGGATCAGCACGTAAAGGTGCGTCAGTAGTTGCGACAACGTCACTTCGCCGCGAATCGTCACGCTATAGTACGAGCTGTCGCCCCAATCGGGGAACTTTGCATCGAGCGTCTGCCGCGTCGCTTGCACTTCATAACCGAGCGGCTCGAACAGCTGCCGCAACACGTCATCCCCACCACGAACCGGCAGCACATCGAGCGTCGCCTGAAGGGGCAGGGGCTGCGATACCAATTCCGGCTGCTTTTGGCATCGCCCACCCAGCGCCGTTCCGAGCACTTGTGAAAGGGCCACGCTCATCAGCGACGACGCGACGTAGGGTCGGTCGTTCACGTAGTGCGAAAGGAGATCGCCCGGCGAACGGTTTCGACCGCGTGCCATTCCGACCGGGTCGACCTCCAACAGCAAGCAGGCCGTGCAGCGTTCTTCGCTGGCTTCCGGGTAAAAGCAATGGACTTTGCCGAATGAGGTCTCGAACGACTGGAACTTGTCCGGGTGCTTATGCAAAAGGAAACTGAGGTCGGTGGCGGGATTGTGGGTGGTCGAAATCGAGAGAAGCATGAATCACGCTGCGAAAGGCAAAGGAAACAAATGAAGGCGTCATGACGCGACGTACTGCAGACGATGACACTCCCACCATGTTGGAGGCTCGCATCGATCGGCCAGGCGGCGAATCACCCCTTCCGGCACACGCTGCGTGCGAGCTCGATTCTGACGCAGGATCTCGCGGAAGTCAGGCTCCAAATAAATGATTTCGACATGGGCGTCGTAGGAAGCAAACAAGTCGAGCCAACGGCCACGCGTCTGACGCATGGTGTTGGTCGCGTTGAATACGAACGACGTTCCGGCCCGTAACCATTCGCGGCAACGCTCTTGCGCGGCCTGGGCGACGGCACCTTGGTTTTCGGTCGGATCGATCTCCATCTCTTGCCGAAGATCGTCCAGGGACACCACCGGCCATTCTTCTCGATGATGCTGGATCCACGTATCTTTGCCACTGCCAGGCAAGCCTGCCATCAACGTCACGCGGCAGCGGAACTGCTCGTGTGGGACGTAATACAAGTTAGGCTCGGTTGCTCGCAGAAACGTGAACCGGGCATGATCGGAAACGAACGGGTAAGGCTGATCGAAGCAATTGACTTCTTCGGCCACCAGTTGCCAGAGGTCTAAGTTCTCTTCTGGTCGCGACATGCTATCGGTATCGCGGCCACGCGAGTCGGCCAACGCAAACCAATAGAGCAGCCGATTGTTCACCATCCACGACAACCGCACCACTTCGTGCTGCGGATCGTCTCGTTCGGTTAAAAAGACCGGCCGACCATGGTATCGCACCAGTCGACAAATGGTTTCCCGCGTCATCACATCGCAGCCAAGTTCGCGCAGCACGGCCCGTGCGACGTGCTCTCCTTTGACGGCATGCTTCGGCGAAGTAATCCGTCCGGTCAGTTCGTCGAGTCGCGTTGTCAGCGGCTTGGCCACATCGTGAAAGAGCGCCGTGAACTTCAAAACGGTTCGGTCGTGCGAACCGATCGTTGGCCAGGCTTCAAGCTCTTCCAACTGGCGAAGCACCAACTGAGTATGCGTCCAGACATCCCCTTCGGCATGCCACTGCGCATCCTGAGCGCACTCGGCCATGGCGCGACACCACGGCTGCGTTTCGGCCCAACCGACCAAGCGGTCGAGCGATGCGTGTTGTAGTTCTTGCCAGTTCATGACCAGATATCGACTCCGTCCGCCAATTGATTGGGGACCATCACTTGTTGTTGCCAATGGGTGCTTTGTTTGATCTTCTCGGTGAACTCGGGTCGCACGAACTTGGCCCGGGCCGTGACCACTCCGTCGGCTTCCGTTCGCACGTAAAGCCCTTCCATCCGGTCGTCGATCCGGCCATCGTCCGGGTTATGGAATTCGCTCTTGTAGCGAGATGCCCCGACAAGTTTCACCAACTCTTTTCTTGAAATGGCCCCATGATGCAAAACCGGCACCGTCACGATCCCGGTCCCTGCCAGCAGTTCCATCCGACGTTCCAAGTCGAGAAACACCTGCTGCTGCTTGTCGTAAATATCGAACTCGAAGAAGTAGTGCGGCAACTGGTGGTAAGCCACCGTGTGCCGGGCATACAGCCACTCGCCGAATAGCAAGTACCGGTTCTCGAGTTGGGTTTCCAGGGTGAAACGTTTCACATTGGCCCATTGCTTGAACAAGTCGTACTGCGGATGCATTCCCTCGGTAATGAGGTGCCCGCGACATTGAAGCACCAGCTGGCCGTCGTCGCTGAAATGAATTCCAACGTTCGTTCCGTCGAGCTTCTCTTCAACAATCAGCGAAGGATCGGCGATCAGCTCGCACGACTCCGCCTCGCCCAGGTGCTTGTCGTCGTCGGTTCCCATCGAACCAAACAAGTGGGGCGTCCGTGGATATTTCGTAAAGTTTCCGTGTGATGTACCCATCGTCTCTCACAACTTCCGCCGACAACACGCCGGCCAGAATCCTTTTCTGTAACGCGATCGACGACCGCTGACTATAGGAAAATGGCGAACCTGGAACCATCCACGCGTTTTTTACGTGGTCAACGCGGGCGCCAGCAGTTGCTGTATCAGCCAGCTATATTCAGCCTGGCTAGGAAGTTCGTACTCGACGTAAACGCTACGCCGAAACGTGCCGACCTGATCGCCCGTTTGCGGATTCGTGCCTTTCCGAGCGAAACGTTTCCAATACAAGCCGACGCCTCTTCGTTGCCAAGCCGGGAGTTGGTCGAACTCGATTCCGTAGTACCTCAGCAGTTCTCGTTTTCTGGAAGTCGCCAGGCCGTTCAACTGTTGCGTTGCACCCCGTCGAGATTCTCCTTGATCCCGCAGTGTCCAATAGCACCAACTGTTCAGCGCGTTCCGCGACGCGTCTTCACTTCGCCAACGAAAGTAGTCGACGACTTTCTGCGGACCTGGCAACTGCGAAATACGGCAGTCGAACGTTGCCACCTTGCCTAATTTCAACGAAAAATGAGCACTCGCTTCGGCCGCCAGAGTGGAGTTGTACTTCCGCAGCTTCCGTCCAAAGGCCTGTTCATCAGGATGTAGCAGTAGTGAGATCTCATCACTCTCCGTGAAGCCGTACAACACGCGAAAGCCACAGTGCATCAAGGCCTCGGTCGTCGAGACCATCCAGTCGCGAAATCTAACATCGAATGGAACCTCGAAGTTGCCTTCCTCTTTGGTCAGCCGGGTGAAGTGACGACCGTCGAGACGGGCCACCATGAACATGCCTGGCAGCACGCACAAGTCGGCCGACGTCTCAAAGACGCGCATCATTCGATCTAAAACGTCAAACTTCATCGTTCCACCGCTCCACTTCAAACCCGGTCTCGGTAAGCCGGACGTACACTAATTTCTCGAAACCTTCGCTCAGGCTCGGCAGTTCCAGTTGTTTCGCCTTCGCGATAATCGCAACCTCCGGCACCGCATCTGGGCGTCGTTGATTCCGTCGCAAACAGTCGGCGATCCGTGATTGAAAATAGTAGCCAACCACGCGGCAGGGCATCGCCGAGGATTGAATCAAGGTGATCAGTCGCTGCCGCTCGAGCCGGGTCGGGCTAGTGTTGTCGATGACCATCGACTGGTTCGTTTCCAGGCAGGTTTTGATGAAACGCTGTTCCCGGTACTTCGTCTTCAACAGGTCGCGACTGATACGGACATGCGTGCTGGCAAACCGCTGGGCATAAAACGAAGACTTGCCCGAGGCAGGAATTCCAACAAAAATGATCGCTTCCATATCGCATCCTTCCACGAAAAAAGCCCGCCCGGCGATCACGCACCGAGCGGGCTTCTGGGAAGGTTACTCCCTAAAAGTAGTCGTCTCGGTTGGCACCATCAAAAGCGGCCTTTCTTCAGGCAGCACTTTTTGAATCGTTTCCCCGAGCCACACGGGCAAAGATCGTTGCGGCCCAGCTTCTCTTGCAGAAGCTTGTCGCCATGGACGATCCGTACGCCGCGTTTCACGTTAGTTTCCGAAGGGAAACCACGCCGACGTTTGCTCATTGGCTCGAAAGGAAGATTCCTGCTCGAATTCATTCATGTCGTTGGTATCCATGGGATCTCTCCTTATCGAAAGTGGTTGGTTTGGTTTGGATCCGGCACCGTTCGCCGGAAAGCATTGGTCACTACGACAAGTTTCCCCCAGGAAAGGTTCGCCAAAAGTTTCTGTCGAACCGGTGCCAGCAGTCAGGTGTCTGAGCCGTTCATATCGAAATGTCATCAGCGACAAGGAACGGCCATCGGGGCCGCTCCCACGAAGCGATCGAATTGCAGGAGCAATCCATGACCGAATCCAACCTAGAAACGATGCCCTGGGATCAGCATCCCTCCATCTACGAACACATCTGCCAGCACATTCCAGAGGAAGGTCCCGGCCTGAACCAGGAAGGCTACGAACTGCCTGACCACGAGAAGGTGAACGCCGGCAAGACGATTCGGTTTGCTCCAGGTGCCCTCGACGGCGTCTTTTCGCATCACATGTCAGGCCCTGAAGAAGACCAGCAGGTCCACGAAATCGCCGCGGCCGTGATCGCCTATTGCCACCAGCCGACCGCTGCCAACAAGCGAGCCGTTTACGACCTGGCACTCGATGAACAGATTCTCGGCCTGATCGATGCGGTCCTGAAGGCAATTGTCAGCGAGGCTTCCGTCGACGGACAGCGTTTATACGAGCTGGGCTATTCGCTGGCGACCGAGTCGCCTGACCGCGAGCCGGTGAAGTTCGGGATCGCCTTGATCGGAATCTTCGATTGGCCGCCCCATGCGGAGGTATTGCAAACCCTCGGTCGCCACGACGAATTCACGTTGTTCTGCGCCGTCGCACTGACCAACTTGACCGAAGGGTCGGAGCTGGCCTTATGGGAACTGGCGAAGAATTCGACGTCTTGGGGCCGCGTGCAAACGGTTGAACGACTCGCCGATACCGAAAACCCTGAGATCAAGCATTGGCTGCTGCGGGAAGGATATCGCAACGGTGTTTTACACGAGTACCTCGCTTACACGTGCGCGGTGACTGGTGACTTGCTGACCGCGCTCGCAGCGGCGGTGGTCGACCAGCCACTGCTCGACGGAGCAGGCGACTTGCTGACCGCGTTGATCCGGGGTGGACCTGCGGAGGACATGAGCTGCTACGAGGATGGTCCCCGTGCGACACGACTGTTTGTCGATCATATGATGTCTGCGGCTCAATCGCTGGAGCACTTCCACGCCCTGGAAGAGATCCGCAACTACGTTCGCAACGAAACGGCGGATTGGGATCAACTGGTCGACTTCGGCTGGACGGAAGAGCTTCGTCAGGCGATTGCGGTCGATTGCGATGCCATCTTGCAGCGTCCTATGTGGGTCACGCTCGCCGAAGCGGACCTTCAGAGTGACGACGCGTGTAAGTACTTCATGGCGTTGTCGGCGGCCGACTCGTTGGGGATCGATGCGTGGGAGACGCAAGTTGCCCACGTTCGCCGCGATCCTGGCAATGGGTCGAACTGGTATCAGTTGGCGACTCACGCTAACGAAGACCGGATCGAGGAAGTGGTCGCCCTGGCGGAGGAACTGCTGAACCTCGACGAACTGGCCACCGGTCCCGGACTGGAAATGGGGCTCGGCCTGGAATGGCAGCAGCACAGTGCACTGGAATATGTGCTGCAAGAGCTCCGCAAGTTTCCTGGCCATGGTCGGCAACTGCTGCTATGTGGACTGCGGAGTCCGATCATTCGTTCGCGAAATATGGTGGCCACGGCGATGGATGCTTGGGGCAAGCCGTTATGGGGTCACGAGCTGACCGTTGCCTTAGAGCGGGCAATCGCAGAAGAACCTGACGAAGATGTCCGTGACACGCTCGAGAAGCTTGCCGCCGGCGAGCCGCTCGACGACTAGCCAGCGCGAGTCAGCCGGAGCATCTGGCTGGCTCCCTTTTGAAACTCGTAATCGACTTCGATGACTTCGGCATGGTGACCGTCGGCCTGAACGGCGGCGGTTACCACGTCGACAAAAGGGGATCGCTGTCGGTCGAGCTGCAATAGGGGAAAGATGCGAACTTCCTGGGCCACCGCCAGCAACGACCTGGCCGAGCGGACATGGAAGTCGACGCCCAGCGAATCGTAGAGAAACAGAAAGTGCGAGCACAACGCCAGGTCGAATGCATCGGCCGGAAACGGAAGATCAGGCAGTTCGGCCGCGATGTAACGGCCTTCCTGTTTGCCGGCCGGAAAGTCGGCGAGGAACGTTTGCATCGCTTCCCGCCGGGTGTGTCCGAGCTGCGCGACATTGGGGATCGCATCGTTCCAGATGAAACCATCCTGGTTCCGCTCGGTTTGCTGCAGCACCGTTTCAAAACAGGCATCGATCCGCGATTCAATCTCCGCCGCAGAGAAGGCGTACAGCGGATCGCAAGAGATCACCGAAACGCCGCGTTTATTGGCTTCCGCTTGAAACGCCGCCGGGCCATCGGCACAGCCCAAGATCTTTCGCTGCAAATCGCGATCATCGATGGCGAACATTCGCAGGTATTCATCCCAAGATCTCCCCCACGGCACAACCTGATCGAGCGAGAACGGCACAGCAGCTCCTATGGATTGGAAAGTTCTGGATTCAGCGGTACGACAAGGGAAAGCACGTTGGGGTTCGCTCCGGCGGCTGTGAACTCTCCTTCGCCTTCGCCGCGACAACAGTACCGTTGGCCGGGAACGATGGCCCCTAATCAATAGGGAGGAAGCAACCGCCGGAAGCCGTGAAACAACACGACGAGCAAAAAGAACACATTACGCAAAAGAAGACCGATCGCGCCGACCGACACCGGTTTACCAGGGACTTGTAACTCCTTCGATTTCGCAAGCTGACTCGCGAGCTGCGACATTCGCTCAATCGTCATCGGCCATTCGCAGATGCCGTCGAGCCAGCGCTGCGGTATTCCGACTCTGCCAACACGAGCGCCAACAATCCCACCTACCATGGCAGCATTTGTGTCGGTGTCGCCGCCGCACTCGATGATCGAAATGACGGCGTTGCTAAAATCGGTTTGATTCGAAAGCCAGCAATGCAGCACCACCGGCACCGAATGACCAACGTACCCACCAACCCGCTGGCTCAAGCCCATCGACTGGGCGAACTCCGCGGTAGTCTCGCCTCGATCGATGCTCTGTGCCATTTGTTTCAACAGCTCAACAAACGGGGCGGACTCGGGCTGCTGGCTTGTCATTTCCTGGAAGGTATCGACCAACTCATGAGACGCAACCTGGTGCCCGCGACTGGCCAGACTCGCCGCCAATGCAATCGCGAACGCCCCCAACTCTGCTTGAGGATCGGTATGGGTGATCCTTGCATTGCATTGGACGAACGGTTGCATCGAATGCACGTCATCGCCGAAGTAGGCCCCTAAGATAGCACTTCGCATGGCAGGTCCATTGCCTGCCGACCAGACGCCCGATGTCTTTGCGGAATAGCCCACTAGCAGCCGGATACATGCTTTAGCGGTCGCCATACCAACACCGGCAGGCAGCAAAACAATCCACCGGCGAAACCTGGAGGCCAAGGCTTTCTGAAACGTTTCCACGTTGCCGACAGAGAGCACCAGCGACTGCGCAACGATGCAGGTATGTTCCGTATCATCGGAGACCATGCCTCGCCCCAACAGGAAATGAAAGTTGCCTGGACAACCAAGAAGCTTTTGCCCCCTCTTCTTGGACAAACCTTCGAACGGCAATCCTAGTGCATCCCCAACCGCCGTACCGAGCAGACACCCTTCGATCATTTTTTCGTTCATGCCGCTCGACTCAATTCATGTTGGAAACGCCGACGTCTGGTGGGCGATTCACGTCCCATTTGCTACGTTTACTTTGGCAGAAAGACGAAACCATCTTTCGGATTCATTGTAGCTAGTTTTATCAGGACTTTTCTTCATGCCACATCTCCTCGGTGCCCATATGTCGATCGCGGGCGGCTATTATAAGGCCGTCGATGCTGCTGCTGAGTTCGAGATGAACGTGGTGCAGTTATTCTGCAAAAACAATAACCAGTGGCGGGCCAAAGCAATCACCGATAAGGATGTGAAGCTGTTTCAGGAATCGATGGCGAAGCACAAGGTCGGGGCGCCGCTTTGTCATGCTTCGTACCTGATCAATATCGCTTCCCCCAAGGACGAACTGTGGGAGAAGTCGATCGAAGCCCTCGGCGTTGAAATGGAACGCTGCGAGCAACTGGGCATTCCGAATCTCGTCTTCCACCCAGGGGCGTTTGTCGACTCGTCGCTGGAAGAAGGGATCGAGCGGATCATCCAGGCCATCGACAAGTTGCATGCCCAGTTGCCTGACTGCCCGGTGACGTTGCTATTGGAAACAACCGCCGGTCAGGGAAGCTGCATCGGCCACAAGTTCGAACACCTGCAATCGATTCTGCAAGGGGTCAAGCAAGGTGAACGGGTCGCGGTCTGTCTCGATACCTGCCACATCTTCGCCGCCGGCTATCCGATTTCGGACGAGAAAGATTTCAAGGCGACCTTCAAAGAGTTCGACAAGCTGATCGGTTTCGACAAGCTGCGTGGCATTCACTTGAACGACAGCAAGAAGGAACTGGGAAGCCGCGTCGATCGTCACGATCACATCGGCGAAGGCAAGATCGGTGTGGAAGCTTTCCGCCATATCATGAACGACAAACGCTTCAAGAAGATCCCCATGTATCTGGAAACGCCGAAAGGGGAGGAAGACGGCGTGCAGCACGACGCTAAGAACTTGGCGACGCTGCACTCGCTGGTCAAATAGAGATATCGCTTTCGCCGTCAAATAAAGCAGTCAGGCTGGAGTTTGCTCCAGCCTGACTGCTTATGATCTTTTGCTCAATCGTCAGACGGTTACACCGATTCGATGTAAACACCACGGCGATCGCGTTCGGCCTGACGTGCATCGTCCATCATCAGGGCGACTTTCTTCACGTCCTTGATGCCAGGGATCCGAAGTTCAGGATGGGTCCGGTCGCTGGAGGTGATGCGGATGGTTCCGACGTTGAACATTCGGTCGAGGATCCCTTGCTCGACGGTGACGTCGTCGATATCGATCACCTCGATTCGGTCGGTCGTTCGCTTGATCACGCCATGTTCGTGCATGAATCGCCGAGTCGTCAGTTCGTACGAAACCCCCATCTTGATCCACCAGACGCGGATCAATTGGCCGATCCACAGGACCGGGATGGCCAGCAAGATCGGCCACAGGAAGATCCCACCGACAATCAAGCCGACGGTAATCAACGTGAGAACGATGAAACTGCCGCTCTGGTCGACCGCCGAGTAGCCGCCGCTCCAGATCTTTTCGTCAGGTCCGCGCTCGCCACGCTTACGGCCCGCAGTGAACTTTTCCTGGGGCGACTGGTCTTCAACATTCTTTTCGGCTGGATCTATGGCAGCATCGTTCGGATTACTCGCGTCCATCGCTCGTTTCCTTCTAACAATTGGGGGTCAGGCGGTTGCCTGGGTGGTTCTTGGAATGGAGATGTGGTCGTTGTCCCACAATATTCGCAAAAACGAGACCATTCTTGATCGTTTTCCGGGTCATTATAGAGATTCGAGAAGAGGGAAAAAACAACTAGCTTTCGAAACAGAGCCTCTCCCAACTTTTGGGCGGCTCAAGGGAAATCGCAGTTATCTTGTTTGCTCACCCAGACTTAGCTTGCTCATTTCGCGGTTTCAGGCCAAACTATGAAGATTGAAGCTGTTTCCCTGGCGGCCCTTCCACAACTTTTTTGGTGGTGGTCCCGCGATTTCGAGTATGCCCTATGCGATGCCCGTTCTGTCGAGCCGACAACGACCGTGTGATTGATTCACGCGCAAGCCAGGACAGTTTCTCGATTCGCCGCCGACGCGAGTGTCTGGGCTGCAAACGCCGCTACACAACCTATGAACGTGTGGAAGAGCTGGACATCAAGATCATCAAGAAGGACAACGTTCGCGAACCGTTTGCTCCGGAAAAGATCAAGCGCGGCCTGGCTCTGGCATGCTGGAAGCGTCCCATCAGCGAGGCCCAGATTGAAGGCATCGTTGCGGCCGTCGAAAGCGAAATCTATTCGCAGTACGAAGGGGAAGTCGAAAGCCGTCTGATTGGCGAGATGGTGATGCAGCATCTGCACGCGATTGATCAGGTCGCCTACGTCCGGTTCGCCAGCGTCTATCGCGAGTTCAAAGACGTCCGCGACTTCGTCGACGAGTTGCAGCCGATGCTTAAAAAGTACGCCCCCAGCGTGCCGAAGCCTTCCAGCTAATCTGGCAGCCGCTGCACGGCCAACGCGTTCTACGCGAAATCGCAGGCCTGTCTGAGAACTTTGCCGTTGGCCAGCGAGCCAACCTGCAGCAAACCTACGGGGTGCGTAGTGAGCGGGCCTGGTCAGGCAGAAGAGGACTCATTTCGCTGGCATTCGTCGCGGTGATCGGGCATAACCAAAGAAAGCGGCCCTATCACGTTTCTGACCGATCACTCCTCAGCTTGAAAGGACTGGCAGATGGAGTTCTTCGACGCGTCCACGCTCACGCCAGAAGAACGGCATTGGGAAAAGCCGGTCGAACCGATCACGCTTCCCAGTCCCTCGCTGTTCCTGGTGGTGATGTCGATCTTGATGATTGCTGGCTCGCTGATCCTCTCGACCATTTCGATCGTCGAGTTTCTGCTGTACCCGTCGCGAAGATTTCTGTTTCTCGCGATGCTGTCGGTCAGTTGGTTCGGATCGCTGGTCCTTCTGCAGTACATCGGCGTCTTCTTACGAAGCTGGGTCGCCAGTGCGATCGCGCTGGCGATGCTGGGCCTTCTAATGCTGGTGGGCTTAAACCTGGGACTTTTCACGCTCGTCTGGTCAAGCACGCAAACATGGCGAACTGCTCCGATCTTCGTGCTGGTCATTCCGTTGGCGCTCTTGTGCCTGGTGCAGCTTGACTGGACGCGGAGTCTGAGAAAGTGTTATCAACTGGGCGCCAAGGCGGAACTAAATCATCAGTTCTCGGCCTGGCACTTGTTGATCTTTGTGCTGCTGGTTGCCTTACAGATTGGCTTCGCGACGCACTATCACAAAGCGCGGGTCAAAGCGATCCGCGCTTCGATTCCATTGCCACCGTCGAATTACTTGCTGCCGTAACCATGCCAGGCCCAAACCAGCGTATCGGCCAGGGTCTGCTTGTAGACCTTCTGATCGCAGTGACGGGTCGCTTTGCTGAAGATAAAGCGATAGTCGTAACCCTTCGCCTTAAGCGCGGCGGCGGTGCGATAGTTGGCCATCACCCAGTTGTGATAGGTCTCTTCCGGGTCTTTGGCGCGATTATCGTTCTCGGAAACGTGGGTGAAGATTCGCAGCGGCTTCTTGTCGGCGTTCTCGATCAGCTTCATGTTCGAGTGGTATTCCCACGCTCCGAGCGGATAGTTTTTTTCTTCCGCGGCATCGTCATCCTGCTGGTCGACGAAGGTTCCGCTGTAGGTGATCAAGCGGCGGAACAAGTCAGGCCGAAACCATCCAGCCGTCAACGCTGCCGCGCCACCGGAACTGCATCCCATGATCGCCTTGCCCCAGGGGTCTTCGGTGATTGCGATGTGCGGGTAAGCCGCTTTGATCTGCGGATTGCTCAGCACGGCGGGCAAGACTTCGTCGTTGATGAAACGAGCGTGACGATCCGACATCGTATCGTACTCGAGACCACGCTGACTGCCGTAGCTGTCGTTGCCACCGTTCTGCACTGAAACGACGATGAACGGAGGAAGCTTGCGGTTGGGATCTTTCGAGATCGTCAGGTTATCCAGCGCGTTCCGCACCAGGTCCAAGCGGCTCGGGCCATCCAGCGTGACCAAGACCGGCGCCTTCGTTCCATCCTGATAGGCGGCTGGGACATAGACGAAAATCTTGCGCGCGGTGCGAACATCTTTTTTCGGATCAAGCGTCGCGTCTTTGCCGTTGAAGATCTTGCTTTCGGCCAGTGGCATCGAAAACTCGAACAGCTTTCCCTTCGGATTGCCTTGGTCGGTCAGATCGGGATCGACATGATAATCGGGGCCAATCACGAAATCGCCATTGGCCGTCGGGTCGGCCAGCGAAGGGGCCGGATCTTCCGCGGTAGCGGTCGAAACGAGAAGACAAGTCAAAAGCAGCAGTGCAGCACGAGCAGTCCAGCGACAAGACATGAGGAGGGATCCTGATTCGGAGTGAGGGGCTAGAAGGAAGGTGTGGGGATCTTTTCAGAATACACCAACGTCCGGCAAAAGTCTCTTACCGGAAGCGTTTCCAGCCAAGTTCATGCGGCGTCACCAGGCCGCTGCAGCTGATTTTCAAGCGGCGGCTATGTACCAAGAAGGGCAGGGCGGAGGGTCGCCTGCCTGGGGTGACATGTTTCTACAGCGTTGCGATTAGTAGCAACGCTTCAGGACGAATTCCGCCAGTTGACGCAGGGCACCGGTCGCATCGTTGTCGGGCCATTCGGCCAGCGAACCGAGAGCTGTCTCGACGTAGCGAATCGCCGTTTCACGGGCGTACGCAGCGCTGTCGAACTCTTCCAGCCAGGCCATGACCTGGGCAGCGTCTGGCGTTTCGGCTTGCAGCGCAGCCAGCATCTGCTTCTTAGTTTCTGGCGGGGCAACCTTCAACGCGTGAATGATCGGCAATGTTGGCTTGCGCTGGGCAAGGTCGGTGCCGAGTGTTTTGCCGGTGCGATCGGTGTCCCCTTCGATGTCGAGCAAATCGTCGACAATCTGGAATGCGATCCCGAGGCAACGACCGTACTCGGCGGCCTGCTTACTCGCATTTTCGGGAGCGTTGGCATAAAGGGTCCCCAGCTCGCATGCACATTGGCACAAGACGGCGGTCTTGGCTTCGATGATCGAGAGGTATTCTTCTTCGGCCAGGTCAAAGCGGCCCTTGGTGGTGATCTGGCGAAGTTCCCCTTCGCACACCACGTTGGTGGCCTGACCGATCTTCTGCGCGGCCAAGGTGGTCGGCAGGGTGCTGGCCAGATAAAAGGCGTGCGTGAAGAGGAAGTCACCGACGAGCACGCTTGATTCCGTACCCCAGCGGTGATGAATCGTTTCGAGGTGACGACGGGTATCGGCCCCGTCCAGCACATCGTCGTGAATCAATGTCGCGGTGTGAACCATCTCGAGCACGGCGCCCAGGGTATGATGGTCGGCCGACAGACCGCTCCAGGCCTGACCGCACAGCAGGACCAAGGCTGGCCGCAAACGCTTCCCACCGAGCAGATAACCGTACGAGACGATATCGCTCACGGCCGGAAACTTCGACGACATCTCACGCTTCAGAATCGCTTCGACCTCAGTCAAGTCGCTGCCGATCCCACCGTAGCAACGCATCAATGCATCGGCACTCGGAGCCGCCGGAGTTTGATTGGTAGCAGGATTCACGTTGATCTCGATTCGCTTTCTACTCGGCTTCTTGATCGGCTGATCGTTGGTAGGTGCCTGACTTGCCGCCTGACTTTTTCATCAGGCGAACATGCAGGATTTCCATCGATCGATCGATCGCCTTGCACATGTCGTATACGGTCAGGGCGGCAACGGAAGCAGCCGTCATCGCTTCCATCTCGACACCAGTTTTGGCGGTCACGCGGGCCACCGTGGTAATGCGAAGGATCGTAGGTTCGGTGAACTCAAACGATACTTCCACACTTTCCAGAGGAAGTCCGTGACAGAGGGGAATCAGCTCGTCGGTTCGCTTGGCAGCCATGATGCCGGCCAGGCGGGCGACTTGCAGCACTTCCCCTTTCTTATTTCGGCTCTCGCGAATGGCGTCAGCCGTAGCGGTTTCCATTTTCACACAAGCCTCGGCCACCGCTTCTCGCAGGGTTGCCTGCTTTTGCCCTACGTCGACCATGCGAGCCGCGCCAGAGCTATCGAGATGCGTGAATTCGGCCATTGGCCCCTCGAAACGTAAAACCGCGAATTCCTCCATGTTACGGCGATTTGGCCGTTTCCAGTAGGGGCGTTCTCGCGTTTTCCAGCACGACAAGCAACAACCTTCGGAAAGTCGTCCTCAACTGAGCTTTCGCCCCAGCAATCTGCCCCTCTGAGGAGCAAAACCGCACCACAGAGAATCGGCATAACTCGGTTTCGGCAAGCAGCGACCGAAAAAAGAAGCGAATGCCCGCAGACCATGGTCAGCAAAGGCTTCATCGCCAATCTCGCGGGAATGGCTCGCATTTCAGTTGGTGACATCCGTTCCCGATGAGCAACAGGGAGAAATACGCAAGCCAGAAAAGCACCGGAACACTTTTATAGCTTTCTCGCGGTTTTTCTTTTTACACCCCATTAGGCAACTACTACAACGAAAGCAGCACTAAAGCCACCTAAAGGGATGGGTTATTCCCTCGAGCAGATTTATTTTGCGGACCCCACTTGGGCTTCTCCCTTTCTTAGCCATAGCTGCTGACGATCTCGCCGATTGCCAACCCACTGCCACACGCCGCCTGACTCAGGCCGAGCTGTGCGCGTCTGTAGGCCCTGGAAGGGTCTCTTCCCGCGATCATTCACCTTTCCTATCGAGATTCGATCGTCTTATGAGAGCACGATTCTACGCCCTGGCGTTTTCTTGTTTGGTTTTCACTCTGGCTGGCTGCGGCGGCGACGGAATTCCTCGCGCCACCGTGAAAGGAACCGTCACTTACGACGGCATACCGATCGAAACCGGAGTGATCATGTTCATCCCGTCCGATGTCTCGCCCATCGCCTTGAAGATCACCGATGGCACCTACGACTCAGAATCGGACGTCAACGATCGCCGTGGTGCACCGATTGGCGACTGTCAGGTGCAGATCTTCGGCGACAAGCCTTCCGGCAAGATCGTGACCGACATCACCACCGGCCAGAAGGTCGAAGAGTTCATCCAGTTCATTCCACCGAAGTACAACATCAACTCGACTTTGACCGTCACGGTCGAGGCCGGGGATCAGAACATCGACTTCTCGCTCGACAAATAACACCTCGCCGACTCCGACTTACGCCCCTTCATCATTCCTTTCCTCAAGGAGCCGTATCATGTCGACTCGTACCAAGTCGCGACCGGGTTTCACACTGGTCGAACTGCTGGTGGTCATTGCGATCATCGGCGTGCTGATTGCCTTGCTGCTGCCGGCGGTTCAACAGGCCCGTGAAGCCGCTCGCCGGATGCAGTGTGCCAACAACCTGAAACAGATGGCGCTGGCCATGCACACCTATCACGATGCCTTCGGACGCTTTCCGATCGGGGCGTTGATTGTCGATGATGGGTCGCCGTGGTCTTCCAACCGTACGACCTGGCTGGCTCGGATTCTGCCGCAGATCGAACAAGTCGCGTTGCATGCCCAGGTAAACTACACCAACAACAGCTACGACACCTCGAACCCCGATATCGCCAAGATCGAAATCGCCGCGTATCGCTGCCCGAGTAGTGCCGACGATCCAAGGACAACCACGACCAAAGAAACGGCACCGACCGACTATGCCGCGTGCGTGGGGCATGCCTGGAACGTGGGTGGCAACGACATTAACAACCGAGGCTGGGGAGCCGTGATCGGGCCTCAGAAAGGAAAGGGGATCATGGCAGCCAACGGCGATATGCGTTTCGCCGATGTCACCGACGGCCTTTCCAACACGATGGCAATCGCCGAGATCTTGCACGGCAAGTGGTACTCGAACAACTCGACACGGCCGTCATGCATCTCGGGAACGCTGACCGAAGCGACCGACGAGCGCAACGGAGACTCGTGGTTGATCAGCAAGTACATCGACGTCTTCTTCAACACCCAGTACACGCCCAATCCGTTCAGCCCTGACTGCCAATACCAGGGCTTGTGGTTCAATGTTGCTGCCCGTAGTCAGCATCCCGGCGGCGTCCAGACGGCACTCGGAGATGGCTCGGTTCGCTTCATTGCCGAGACCATCGACTTGAACACCTGGCGTAACCTCAGCAACCGCGACGACGGCAACGTGCTGGGCCAGCTCTAATCCCACGGTTGTTGTTGGCTGGGCGCGCAGAGTACGTCCAGTCGGTGATTCAAGCGTGCCGGCAGCGCGCAAAAAAACGCCGCGACTTGCATCGCGGCGTTTTTTTAAGCTCGGATTGTGGTAACCCTCAAGGTATTGGTCGTTAAACCAATTCCTTCTTTGCACCGATCAAGGTTCGTAGTCGTTCAGCCAGCAGAGCCGCGTCAAACGGCTTCTTGAACGTCTCATTGATCGTGGAGCGATCGAAGCTCATAGAGCTTCCATCATCGGGCAACAAGGCGATCAGAATCGTTTCCGCGAAGTCCGGATTCCGACGCAGATTCTGGCAAATCTGCAATGCCTCGATACGTCCGATCGAGAAATCCACGATAATGCAGTCCGGGTGAAAACCTTCGGCTTGAATTCCCGCCTCAAAACCACTCGCGGCCACGCAGACCTTGAATGCTTTTTCGAGCGGAAGTTCGCGACGTAGATTTTCCACCAATACCTGGTCCTGAGCAACGATCAGCACCTTGGCCATGGCTTCGTCTTCCAAGTCGCCAAGGGGCATTCCGTGTTCCTTCAGGAACTTAATCAAATATTCCCGCGGGATGCGTCGGTCCTGGGATCCAGGAATACGATACCCCTTAAGGCGGCCCGAATCGAACCACTTACTGACAGTGCGGGGGGCCACTTTGCAGATCTTTGCGACCTGTCCTGTTGTGAAGACCTTCATCACAGGCTCTCCATTACTCTTTCGTTGAGTTGACCTCCACTGTGCTTCCGGTTCTGACGGAAACACGAAAATCGCCCCTCATCTCCGACTTGGACTCCTCTGGCGATCCCTCGCTCACGGCTATGGGAGAGTCGTCTGTCGTCAATGTCTGGGTCAGGGCGCTACAAACGCTGCTTCTCTTGTGGCTCGTACTCAGATCCTTCTGAACCGCGCCGTTCAAGCGGAAACCGGATCCACTACTCACGACTTAGTTCACAAGGAGCGTTCCGAAGAACAAACCTCATTCACCTCTCTCGCAGCGGTTCGGCGATGCGGTGACCAATGGGAGAATCCCAAACAGAACAACTGACGCAGGAGCGAGGTCACGCTCTGATGCGCAAGCTTCAGCTTGTTATAGATTCCCCCCTTGGCCGGCTAACTACCCACGCCAATTGCAACAAGTGCTGCAATCGGGAAGTGTGTAACAGGCCTTCCGAAGGTTAATTTCGAAGTTTCGGGGGTACTTTCTTTAGCATCTTTCCGATCTGTTTGGTGCGATCTTCAAATTCGCCACCAACGTCACGGCCAGATCTTGCAGATTGTTCCGGTTTTAACGGTATGTTCTGCCGCTAGCGGATTGTCCGTGCGCAAGGAATTATTTGCGACCGCCGAACAAAAGGCCACTGCCGGTTGTCGGTTTCGTACCACGGCATGCCGAACCGGCGGCACCGCGAAAACCGGCGACTTTGCCTGGACAGTTGCTTCCGATGAGCAGAGGCCAGAACGTTCTCAGGCAGGCATGACACTCATACGCCAAGCCATACCATCCGGTTCGACATCTTTGGTAAGGCTGCATATGGAACGAGCTAGCAGCGATTGGTATCGTGGGTGGCATGAACACCGATGAAGAATCAGAAAAAATTGCCGACGAGCCTGCTCCGGTTCAGCCCGATGCCTACCAGGTAACGGTGTCGCTCGCATTGATTGCTGTTCTGGCCTTGCAAATTGGCTTCTGCGCCAAGCTGGTCGCCAGCAATCCGTACTTCCTGGGAATTGGTGGCTTCGTGATCGCCATCGGAGGTGGGCTGCTTGTCACCCAATACATGGGCACGTTTCGACACTCGTCCGTTGCCACCATCGTCGCGATCGTCCTGGCAGCGCTGTTCGCGATTCGAGGTCTTCCGTTGCTGATCCTTCCGTTCAACCGGCAGTTCGCACCACTCGGGGATGTCGGGGCGATTCTGGGCATCTTGCAGTTAATCGCATCGACGCTGATTATCGTTTCATTAATGGTCAATCCGCGGTGGCTCTCCGTCTTGAAGAAGGCGCGCAAAGCGGGCGAACCAATCGGCCGGGTCAATGCGTTCACGCTGTACGAACTGTTGGGAATCACCGCCGTGCTGGCGTTAATGGCATTTCCGTTTGCCGGAGTTGGCGGCACTGTCCCTGACCTTCCGCCTGTCCAAGGAAGTGGGCTTTCGAACAGCGAGGTTCCCTTCGACACACCCATCGGGGCGACACAGATCCACTTCCTGAAACTTCCCAGCGGAGAGGTCGTTGCCGAGTGGATCGCCCACCCAGAAGACAACGAACAATGGGTGACGCAAATCGAACTCGATTCAGAGGCCCACGATTTCGACTACCAGCAGGCAGCCCCCGCCAGTTCGGTTTCGCTGGCACCAGAGTCATACGATCCACAATCCATTCTGCAAAACCAAAAGCTGCACGGAGCCAACGTCGTGCGTTGGACGCTGGATGGCTATCGCCACGAAGTGCAGTGGGTCCCGGACGATCCAGAGCAGCGGACCTACTATCACCGGGAAGCGATCGATTGACCAAATCCGCGACCGGTAAGCTTTCGCTTGCTAAGCTGGCGGCATGCAATCTCCACGCCCCAACGTTCTCGAAATCTCTTTTGCGATCGGCACCATTCTTGGGTCGCAGGGGTCATGCTGAGCGCGATCTACTCGAGCGGTCATTTGATTCACGATCGTCGCGAGTTAGCCACGCTCGTCCTTTGCAGCATTGTTGGGCCAGGCATGCTGGCTTGGCAGCAATATCGCTCGACCTTCCGCCAAAAAACCTCCGCCGCCCGCTTCTGTATGATCATGTCAGCACTGCTGCCGATCATCAGCCTTGCTACAAGCTGCGTTGGGCCATTTGGTATATTGATCGCCAATATTGCCCACTTTTTGGTGTTCGAGCACGACTCTCGCGTCGTTGAAGGTGCGATTCCAATTCTTGTGCTACTCGCCTTCGTCTGCGATATCACCTGGTTCGTATTGAATGCACAATGGTGGCAAAGCCTGAAAGCACGTGATGCAGCAGCCGATGCTGAAATCGGTCAGGCGTTCACGATCGTCGACGCGATCGCTTTGTTCGCCGGGATCTTGGTTGCTCTGGCATTCGCGATCCAAAGAGTTCAATTGCAGGTGTCATGAACGAAACCCAGCCCATTGCTCCCATTCCCTCAGCACCGAGGCCTGGCTTCGTTCAGGTATTGGCCGCGCTGATAACCATCGGCGCGGCGGCGGCTACGATCGGTATCATGCTGCCAGGGCTGATCTATTGGGAGGTTTGCTTTACGGCGGGCTCGGTGCTACTCATTCCGCCTGCCTTGTACTTCCTTTATCAACAATACCGCTCGACCTTTCGCCATGACTCTAGCGCAGCCGCGAGGATTCTGGCGATGTGCGTCGCCGCCGCTTCTCTGGTGCTGGTGGTCACGCAGCCGCTTGGCTTTGCGGAACTGGGATCAAGCCAATCGCCGCTTGTGGTCGTGGCCGTAGTGCTCGTGATCGATCTTGCCGTGCTGGTGGTGATTGTTTCGCATTGGCGTTGGTACCACCAGCTTCGAGCCGCGAACGCGGAAGGGTATTGGCCGGCCGCTTCAGGAAGTTTCAGCTTGAAAGAACTCCTATTGGCGTTTGGCGTGCTGGCCATTGTGCTGGGGATCGGCATCCCACTGACCAAGCCAAACGAAGGGATCCGAGTCGATCCGCAGCAAACGCCCCTGGGACTGCCCTCTGGTGCTAGGGAGGTGACGTACCGACGAACCTCGTACGCGATTCGGTATCAATGCCACCTCGATGAAGCGTCGTTCCTTGCCTGGCAGGCCGAACGCGACGACTGGGAATTCGAGCCCATCTCGCAAGCATCGCTTAAGTTTCTCTCGGAAGACCCGGCCACGCCGCTGGCGCTGGTCCCGCACATCGTCCAAAGCGGCTGGGTATACCATTGGCATGTCGAAGACCAAGGCCTTACCATCACCTACGACCGCGACGAGGAACGGCTGTTTTATTATTCTCATAGCCGGTAGGGGGTCGCCGCGGAATCGTTTGCCCGCCGAGCCCAGGGAATTGATTTCCAGGGGCTGCTTCAGTACAACGATGCCATTCCTCTTTTCGCGAGGCTAACGATGACCTGGCCGCAATTCCTCGTCACGATGGTTGGCAATTGGATTCGCCAAGCACTGCTTCTAGGCATGCTTGTACTTTTGGGTTGTGGAGAAAGTGGTATGTCGCAGCAAGATCCGATGGAAGAGTTTGTGCTCAGCACGCAAAGCCAGTCGAAGGCTCGTGCAGAAGCGGTCTTGTCTCTGCAAGGGAGCGAGGATGTCAGACATCTGCTCGAGCCGATCGATCTGCCCGACCTGGAAAGCAACCAGAATGAAGAGGCCGAGTACGCTCCGAACCCAGCCGTCGAATGGGTCATTGAAATCGAGTTCACCGAGCTCGAGCAAATCTCGGTAGCCCAGTTAAAGGAGATCATTGACGGAACGTTCGACCAAGAAGAAGGACGTCCCACGATCTTCGGCAAAGATGCCCAGACCAATCAATGGACCTACGCGATTGCCGCCGACGGACCGGAATCGGTCACCGCGGTTCAACTTGCCTGGGATTATTTCCAGGCCTGGAAAGGGCCCGAGTCGATCTGTAATGAACTCGGCTTCCAGAAACGCCTGGACGCGACCAGCGCCGTGTTGCAGGAACATTCCATCGCAGCCAACATCACGCCAAGCCGACTGCCAAAGGAAGCGTTTGCCCGGACTGAGGAGCTGGCCGAGCTGCCCGAAGAATACGACAAGTATTTCATCATTCAACTCCAGGCCCCAGAGGGAACGGTCTTCGAGGGACGCGACATCTGGGATGTGATGCACTGCTTGGGGCTGACCTGGGGCGACATGGACTGCTTCCACTGGGAGAATCCGAGCGGAATCGGCGACGACTATTTCTTCAGCGTCGAAAGCACCACGCCGCCAGGGTTCTTCCTGCCAGAGCAAATCGCTGCCGGCGAACTGCAAACGGAAGACCTAATCTTCTTGTTCAGCATTCCTCGCTCGGCCGCCCCGCTCGAGGTGATTTCACGAATGGACACGGCGGCCCACTATGCCCAGAAGCGACTTGGCGGAACGATTCATTACCAGGTGGGTGAAGACCGGATGTCTCTGGAAGATGCCACGAACGAGGTTCGCCAAATGGCAGACATCCTGACCGAGAATGGCTTTCAGCCAGGAAGCGACAGTGCCTTGCAACTGTTCTAGAACTGCCTGATCGCCAGGGCCCCAACTCGGAAGACTAGCGAACCTCATCAAACCATCGCACGAGCCTCTTCGGTTCGGGTGGTTCTAAGCGACCGAGACATCGCCGTCGCCCGTTTCGTTGACGTCGTCGAAGCGGACGCTCACCCGTTTCGAGATGCCTGATTCCTGCATCGTCACGCCATGCAGCGTGGTCGCAGCGGCCATGGTGGCCTTCGAGTGGCTGACGATCACGAAGCGGGTCCAATCGAGGAACCCGTTCAGCACGTCGACGAAACGGCCAATGTTCGCTTCGTCCAACGGACCGTCGACTTCGTCCAGAATACAGAACGGGCTCGGACGGAACTGGAAGATCGCCAGCAGCAACGTCACCGCCGTCAGGGCACGTTCACCACCGGAGAGCAGCGAGATGTTCAGAGAGCTCTTCCCAGGTGGAGTGGCGATCACGTCGATCCCCGCTTCCAGGATGTCGACCCCTTCTTCAATGATGATGTCGGCAGACCCACCACCAAACACGCGGCGGAACATGACCTGGAAGTTGCTGCGAACGGTCTCCAGCGTTTCTTCGAATAGCCGACGGCTGTCGACGTTGATCTTGCTGATGATGCGTTCGAGCGACTCTTTCGCTTCGGTCAGATCTTTTAACTGACCATCCAACTGCTCGAAACGTGTCTGAAACTCGTCCAGCTCTTGCAGGGCCTGCATGTTGACCGAACCGATGTTGCTGATCTTCCGGCGCAGATCGGCAATCTCTTCGTCGATGGCGGCTCGATCGCCGGGCAGTTCGACCGCTTCAAGATCGAGTTCTGTCTCTGAGATTTCAATCCCGTAGTCATCGCGGAGGCGTCGTTCGAGCGTGCCTCGCTCGTGCCGCAGGTCCGTGAAAGCCAGTTCTTTGCGGTGCAGCTGATCGTCGGCCGTGCGTTGTTTCTGCCGGGCATCGACCAGCTTGCTGGTATGCTCGGCCTTCTCTTTTTCCAGTTGCTTGCGAACCGAGCGTTCCGTCGCCAATGTTTCCTGCGATTCGTTCAGCTTCAGCATCGCCGAAGCGTACTCGCTGGTAGCTCGCAAGATTTCCAGCTGCTGATTCTCGATCTTCCTGCGGTTCTGTTCGATCGAACCATGGATCTCGTCGATCGCCTGCGTACGCTCGGCCAGGTTCTCTTGCAGACGCTGGCTGGTTGCCTCGTGCGATTCGACTTGCTGTTCGGCTCGGGCCAGCTCGACCTTCAAGCCGGTGATCTGGCTGCGACTATCGCTGAGGCTCGCTTCCAGTTCGCCCAGAATTTGTGTGAGTTGTTCGCTGTTGGTTTCCAACTCGGCAATGGTCTGACGGGTCGCAGCGAGTTCGACTTCCTGCTGTTCGAGCTGCTTCGAATCGTTCTCGACGCGGGTCTCGATCGTTTCGCGCTGCTCCAGGCGTTTCGACAGCTCCGAATCAGCATCGGCGATCCGCGATTCGAGCCGCTGCTTAACGAGGCGATGCTCCGTCAGCACCGACGACGCCTGCTGCTGCTGGCCGACCAGTTCTTCCAGTGAGTGACGCTGCTGCGACACTGTATTTTGCAAGTCGGTCAGCGAAGCGAGTTTCTTCTCGTGAGCGTCTTCCAACTTCTCGACTTCGTTCCGCAGAGCTCGCAGTTCACTACGTCGCGAGATGATACCACCCACGTTCGTCGTCGGGCCGGCATAAACGCGGCCGTCCGCTTCCAACATTTCGCCGTCGCGGGTCACAAACCGCAGCGGCTGCTGGTAACGCTTTCGCAGTTGCAAGGCACTGCGGGCATTGTCGACAAACCAGATCCCACCCAGCAGGAACGATGCAACCGGCTGAAACTCTTCTTCCGCTTCAACAAAGTCGAGGGCACTACCCAGCACTCCTGGCTCGTCGCGAAGGCCGTCTGGTTCTTCGTTTGTTTGAGCCGGCAGTGCCTGCAGATCGAGCAGACCGACACGGCCTGGGAAGATGACTTCGCGTTCGAGCACCTGTTGCAGCAGGTCGCCACTTTCCAGAAGCACCAACTGAGCCGAATCGGCCAGGGCGATTTCAATTAATCGGGCATATTCGACATCGACACGCACCACGTCCGCCACCAGGCCGATGACCGACTGAAACAGTGGCAAGCGTTCGACGCGGGCTCGGGAAAGGACTTCCTTGACGCCGGAGTTCACCCCTTCGCTGGTGCGTTCCAGTTCGTCGAGCACCGAGGCTCGTTCGGCAGCGACCGCGCGGCGACGCGACAACGCATCCAAGTCGGCCTGAATATCGGCCGCTTCTTGTTCTTTCTGCCGCAACAAACCCTTGGCGTCGGTGACGTCGGCCTGAGCGGTCGACAGGTGTTCGACCAAGCCACCTTCGTCTTCGGTCAGTTGCTCCAGTTCGCTGCGATGTTCTTCCAGGCGAACTTCGTCTCGTTCGATCGCCTTCTCGATGCCTTCCAACTGATTGCGATCCGACTCGATACGAGCCTTGACCGCGCCCAGGGCGTTGTCGAGCGTCGAAACGTGACGCAGCAGTTCCAGGTGTTGCTGACGATTAGCTTCGCCTTGTTCCCGCTTGGCTTCGATTTCGGTCTGAACTTCGAGCGTGGCTGCTTCCACGCTTTCCAGGTCGGCCGAGACCACGTCGCGCTGCGTACGCGATTTGGCCAGATGCTGCTTCGAGGCAGCCAGTTCGGTTGAAAGCGTCCGGAGCGAGGCAATGTTGCGAACGAGGTTCAGCGAAAGACTGCCTGACTCTTGCTCCAGATCGATCAGCAGACGGTACTGCATGCCGGAGGCAGAATGAATTGTCGCGAGCCGCTGAGACAGGCGGGCATGCTGTTCTTCCTTTTCGGCCAGGGCACTTTGCAGTTCAAAGAGCCGGGCCTCGGAGCCTTCCAGACCTGCCTCAGCCGTGGCGATGATCTCTTGGGCGCTCGCTTGCTGCTTGCGGAGATCTTCCAGCTCGCTTGAGTATTGATCGACACGAACCGAAAGGCTGTTCCAGTCCTGCATCCCGACGACGGTTCGCAGAAGCTGAAGCCGCTCGGTGTATTCGCGATATTTTTGAGCCTTGCCTGCCTGGGCTTTGATGCTGCGATAGCGCGAGCCGACTTCTTCGACAATGTCGGAGAGGCGAACCAGGTTTTGCTCGACACGTTCCAGACGCCGCTGGGTTTCGATCTTCTTCGCTTTGAAGCGGCTGATACCGGCTGCCTCTTCAAACACGGCGCGGCGATCGCGGGGCGAGGCCTGAAGCAGGGTATCGACTTTTCCCTGTTCGATAATACTGTAGGCGTCGGTGCCGATCCCGGTGCCGCGGCAAAGGTCTTTCACATCGCGGAGGCGGCACGGATGGCGATTGATCAGATACTCGCCTTCGCCACTACGAAAAACACGCCGGGTGACGTGGACTTCGGGGGCGTCGATCGGCAGAGTTCCCTCGGAGTTATCAAACACAATGGTCGCCTCGGCGGCGTTCATCGGTTTGCGTCCATGGGCGGCCGAGCCCTTGAAGATGACGTCGGCCATTTCTTTACCACGCAGGCTCTTGGCACTTTGTTCGCCAAGAACCCACTTGATGGCGTCGACAATGTTCGATTTGCCGGAACCATTGGGGCCGACAACCACCGTGATTCCCTCCGGGAATTCCAGGCGAGTCTTGTCGGCAAAACTCTTAAAGCCGTGAAGCTCTAAGGCTTTCAGCATGGTCGGCTCCGAACCGGCGACGGATTAATAGGACACCAAGGGTAAACATACCAGCGTCCTCTAATCGAACGTTGGGATCAAGGCGTCATCCCCGTCAGCGTAGGTCTTCACTTCTGTCGACTCTTCCGGTTGGGGGATTTCTTCCGACTGGGTGAAGTTCTCTGTGACCGATTCCTCGGTGCTATCCGTCGTTTCCAGTTCTTCGGTGCGGACGTACTTGCGGTCTGGGCGTGGCATGGCGTTCACTTCGACGCGAACGTTCAAATACCCCTCGTTTCGCAGGGCAAAGACCGTGCGGACGATTTCGCCGTAGCCACAGTCGATGGTAGCCAACGACTTGATCACGTCCTTCAGCTCGCTCGAGCAGTATTGCTCCAGTTCGCTGCCATCGGGCTGAAAGCGGACAATTCGGAGCTTACGATGCCCATCCGAGCGAATTGTCAGGCCTTCCGGACCAATATAAGCGACTTCCCCTTCCAAACGGACTTCGTTGCCGAAAATCACGATTTCGGGCCGATCCTTCAAACGGAAGTGGACCAGCGGAGTCGATGCGGATCGGACCAGGTGCATGTGAACGGCGTTCTCCAAGAGATCGCCAGCCACCGAAGGGAGCACGGCAGAACGCTTCTTCAACTGATCGAACGCCCCGTAACGAGCTTCCGCACTTTCAGCGTGCAGCAAGCCTTCCAAGCTATCGATCACGTCCAGGTCGTCAAACGAGCCCAACGCCACCAAAGCACGGAAACGGAAACCGTTGTGGGTTCGGGCCGCTTCGGTCAGAGGTTCAATACAAGCAGGATCGCTCAAAAACGCCAGCGATTCCGCGGAACAGAAGCGGACCAATTCGCTGTTCGACGACAGGCCCTTCTTAAGCGAAGGAATCCCTTCTTTGCCGACCGCTTCCAGCTTCAACGCACCGGCCTGGGCGGTTTCTTCCTGAAGCAGCTCTGCTTCACACTCGATGATATGACGGCGACGGAACTGAGTCCCTTGAACGATTGGGATAAAGCGAACCACTCGCATGTAGCGGTTAATATTGCCTTCGTACAGCGGATGGACGTCCAACGCGATGAACTTGTCGGTCTTCGGCGTGGCGACACCTTGCTTGCTGCCGTTGCGGTACATGTAAAAGCGGTTGTTGATCGCAGTACCAATATTGGCACTGGCGGCGATCGAGGCCTGGCCTTCAATCAAACCAAGCCCCAGCGGGCGTTCTTCTTCCATCACGGCGCCACCCAGGATGTAGCCGCGTGTCATGTTCGATTTACCGGAGTTGCCTTCGACAACGCTATCGAGCACGACGGGGCCCGACGCTTTGGCGACAACGTTACCGGTACGAGGTCGACCGCCGAGAAACGCCATTTCCGAGAGGCGAGTTTCCGGGGCGTAACCATGTTCGATGCTGACGGTGTCGGTTTCTGCCGGAGCGAGAATACGGACATCGATGGTGTCCCCTTTGCGAGCCCCAGGAGGAATCACGGCTTCCGCCATCACCAGCGCAGTGTTGGGATTCTTCATCCACATTTGCGGCTGATCGACTTCGCGAACGCGCATTTCGTTCAGCAGCAGATCGCGGGCAGGGGAGGGAGGTGGATCGCTACCGGTGCCACGAAGCCCGGTCAGCAGCGTAACCCCTTTCACCACGGCCGTGTTAAGACCGCCCGGAACGGTCAGATCGCCGACCATCCGAACTTTGTCCCACTCGTGGGAAGGTTGCTTTTCATCTACGTCTTTGCTGGTCCACGGGCTGATGCAACCTGCGGTGACCAATGATCCGCCGATCATCAGACTGAGAAGTAGATAACGTGCCGTATGAGAGCGTCCGTGCGGTGCCATTAGGTGCAGATCCGTCGATAAACCTACGGTTTGGCCTAGGGAATTCCTTTCCCGAAAGACCATATCGCCCGAGACCATAGAAGAAACTGATAGCACCGGTCAAGATCAGATTTTCAGGCGACCACCCGCAGAAGGCAGATCTCACCGGGGGACCTGCCGCCGCCTTGGACCGCTGCCAGGCTTGCAGCGGCCTCGTACAAGACGACATGGATGTTTACAGGCGACGAAGATGGAAGCCTCCATCAACGTTGATCCGTTGGCCGGTGCTGAACGGAAAATAGTCGGCACAGATGGCCGAAACCGCCTTGGCAACGTCTTCTGGCTGGCCCCATCGCTTGATCGGGCTCAGGCCATCGGCGATTTGCTGGTCGTATTTCTCTTTGACCGGGCCTGTCATGTCGGTGGCAATGACACCGGGGCAGACTTCAAAGACCTGGATCTTTTCGTCCCCCAGCCGATCGGCGAACAAATTGGTCATCATCGCCAGGCCCGCCTTGGCAATGCAGTAATCGGCCCGGTTGGGGCTACTGGCATAGGCCGAAAGGGAGGACAGATTAATAATCTTCCCCCCGGCAATGATGCCTTGCTCGATCTGGCCGAGCATGCTGTTGGCGGCGGCCTGAGAAAGGAAGAACGGGCCTTTCAGGTTGGTACCGAGCACCAGGTCCCAGTTCTCGGGCGTTGCTTCCAACAGGTCGAGTCTGCCTGGCGAGGTGATACCGGCGTTATTGACCAGAACGTCCAGCCGCTGCCATTTGGCCAACGTCTGCTCGAGCAGTTGGGCCCGACCTTCCGGCGAAGCGACACTCGCTTGAACGGCAATGGCCGCGCCGCCGGCCGCTTCAATCTGGGCGACCACTTCGTTGGCGGCATCAGGGCTCGAATTGTAATTGACCGTGACGCAAAAACCGTCGGCCGCCAGTTGCTGAGCGATCGCTCGACCGATTCCTCGCGAGCTACCGGTAACGATGGCAACAGGATTCGACATGAGAAAGGACTCGTCAAAGATTGGATTACGAAGGCGCATAAAAAAACGGGGCGAGGATTCATCGTAGAATCTCTCGCCCCGTCGGTGGAGGCGACCTCTGGAGCAAATGACCCAAGCTCCAGAGGTCTGACCGGAAGCCCTCTGTGAAGCACTTGCCAAGACGGCCGACCCAGTAGCCGTATATTCTTGACAAGTATGAGCTTCAGCCCAGGAGGGGGGGCAGGCAGTTCCCGCAAACTACCAACGACAAAGGACTTCCGATGTCCGTTTCCTGTAACCTGTCGCCACTTTGTGTCAGCGACGGGGGAGTAAATACGAAATCCCCTGGTCCGTGTCACGACCGATTTCTAAAAAATTTTTCGCCAGCTAAGCATTGGCGAATTGGTCCATTTAGCCCCGAATTGGCAAACCGCTACCCGCGGACTGGCGAACCGGCGCTGGGAATCGAAATTCGGACTAGGTACCATGGCGCCCGGTCCTACTCGTTATCGAAGTGAAAACCGCTAGAAGATACGTTCGTTATGCCAGCCCATCGTTCCGCCCAAACTCTCGTCTTTGCGCTCGCCCTCGGTGTGGCCACAACTGCATTGGCAGCCGAGCCCACCGAGCAGATGCGGCGATGGGGGCAGTTGTTTCGGCCAGCCAGTGTTCCTTCAATCGTCGGGAAGGGCTGGATCGAGTTCGAGACCGGGCCTGACGACTATGGTCTCACCCATCGCGGCTGGCGGATGGACGATGATGCCGAACAGCTTCAGATCTTGACCTGGGAAGGGGAACTCCAGCGGTTTCGCAAACCGAAGCCAGGCGTCACGCGACCGGAAGTTGAAAAGGTCGAACGTGATCCGAATGGAAAAATCGTGAGCCTGAAGATTCGCCACGACCAAGATCCTGGTTTCATGACGGCGTGGGATATCGAAGAGTGCGACTTCACCGAGATGTGCGAGCATCAACTTAAAGGTTGGCCACCGGCCATCGACGTTTCGTTTCTGAACCGGGCGGATCAGTTTGCCTACGACAAGAAGGACGCCATACGAAGCCTGGTTGATAGTGCCAAGTACGCGGCCTACGCCTTCGATCTGGGCGAAATCGAAGTGGCCAACCAGTTGCACAAATTAGCCCGCGATCAGCACAAAGCCTACATCGAAAAGTATCGCGAAGCCGAGCAGGATCTCGATCAATTCTTAGTCGAGCATCAAGCCCGAGAGTTGCGAACGAGCGCCATTCGCCGTGGCTGCGCGGGGATTTCACGAGGCGAACTGCTCGCGTTATGGCAGCAGATTCTGTCGCTTCCCAAGAACAAGCTACAGCCGGAAGCGGACCAGATGGCGACCAGCTATCAGCGTTTGATCGAAGAAGATATCGACTGGGAAGAACCCCGGGGCGATGAAATTGAGTCGATGCCGGTCGATCAACAGGTTGCCTATTGGATGCATCACTTGCGAGATCACAACGCTCGCCAACAAACCGAGCCTGGCATGTGCAATGTCTTGCTGGTGCCCACCGTGCCGGAAGGAGAAACGGCTCCACCCAACCCGGCGGACGAACTTCGCAAGCTGGGCACCGCCGCGATTCCGGTTTTGATCGAGCATATGGACGACACGCGTCCCACACGTTGCTTCGGCTATTGGCGGATCGCTTCGGACGACGATATCCACCTGCTGACTTACGGCGATTGCTGCGTGCAGATCTTCGAGGCCATCGCGAACAAACGGATCTATCGCCGAAAGACCACCACCAGCTATCCCAGCACCGACGGTCAGGCCGCCGATTGCAAGGCGAAAGCTGCCGCCTGGTGGCAAGAGCAGCAACCTTAATCGGACATTTTCTCCGCATCGGTTATGCTGGAAGCTGCGACGAAGCGGGTCGGCAAGCCAAGTTCCGGCCGGCAGCTTTTCGATGACTGGGCACTTTGCCACTGGAGGGCCGCGATGAACCAACTTGCACGAAGCCTAGCCCAGAAGACCCTTTCGATTTGCCTGCTGGTCGGGATGTCGTTGTCGGTTGCCACCGCTGCCGAGCCAGCCCCACAGGTCGCCGAACAGATTACGCGGTTCTCGCGTTTGCTCTCGCTTGAAGATCCCCAGCTTCTGATCGACAAACCATGGGCGGTCATCGAAACAGGACCGAGCAATGCCCCGAAATTGCTCGAAGGGTGGGTGGTCGATCAGGATACCGATCAGATTCAGCTTCTCGATTGGCAAGGAGATCTGCGGCGGCTTCGTTTTCCCTCGGATGGTCTTCAACGGCCGGCGCTGGTGCGGCTTTTGAATGGCAAGCTGGATGTCGCCAGCCTTGAGCCGTCCGACTATGTGGTGGCCTGGGAATACCGCGAAATCGATTTCGCCCAGCGCAGTCGCGAATTCCTCCAGCACTTGAAACAACGCGACCGCAACGCGATTACCATTCAAACGCTTCTCGATACGGCTCGCTATACGTTCGCGGCGTGGATCCAGGACGACCGCGAGCATGCCTTAGAGCTATTCGATCAACTGGAACAAAAACAGCAAACGTTCCTCGATATCCGCGGCGTGCCTCATGAAGCGCTGGTCGAGCTCGATCCGTT
Source organism: Bremerella cremea (assembly GCF_039541315.1). GTDB lineage: Bacteria > Planctomycetota > Planctomycetia > Pirellulales > Pirellulaceae > Bremerella > Bremerella cremea. The sequence goes on from NZ_BAABFZ010000009.1 coordinate 289,280, forward strand.
TCTCGATTGGTTCTTCGCCGCCGAGCTCCGCACGCGGTCCGTGCTGATGACACGCAATGGCCATCCGTTCGGCGAGATCGCCCACCTCTGGCTGCGGATGGCTATGTTGCCGGACGATTTATTTCACGAAGACGTGAAGAAGCTCGTCGCCGGCTATCAACTGCTGGTCGGGGAAGAAGGAACCGTGCCGGAGCTTTCGTCCCGCGAAATCGCCGCGCTCAGCGAGCAGGAACAAGTCGATTATTGGATGTATCACCTGCGGAACTACGTGTCGATGCCGACGCTGCTGATGCGAAACGTTCGCAAGGAAGTGAACCCGGCCCTCGAGCTGAAGAAGCTCGGCGATGCAGCCATACCGACATTGATCGAGCACATGACCGACATGCGTCCGACCCGGTGCCAATCGCGTTACATTCGCTACCGCCATATGCATGTCTGGCCGCTGCGTTATGGCGACTGCTGCGTGACGATCTTCGAGGATATGACGAAGCACCAGATCTTCGATCGCGAAGCCAAAACCCATCATCCCACCTACGACGGCGTCGCGGCCGAGTGCCAGGCCAAGGCCCAGGCCTGGTGGGACGCGGAACTTGTCCGACGCCGGCAAATGCCATAAAAATGGTTGCCGGTGGGGTGAGCAACCTCCACAATAGAGCCATCCCCAAACCGACGGATGGAACGACAGGAGTATTTCGGTGAAGCGGTCAGCAATGGGTATCATCGTCGCGATGCTGGCGATGTTGGTTTCGCTGGAGGCAAGCCAGCGGCAAATCTGCGCGGAAGAACCTGATCCTCAGGTCATCTCGCAAATCCAAAGGCTCTCAGGCCTATTCGACGTCGCCAATAGCGCCGATCTGGAAGGCAAGCCCTGGGTCGAGCTGAGCACCGGTCCGTACAACGCGGCCGAGCGGCATGAAGGCTGGTTGCTCGAGCAGGTAGACGGATTCGTTTCGATCCGAACCTGGGATGGTGAGCTGAAGCGTTTCCCGGTGCCGCCAACCGGAGCGGAACGGCCACGCATTCATTATGACTTGCAGCAAGAGCTGGTCGACGAACAACTGGAAAAGGCCGACTATCGCCTGGCCTGGCTCGTCATCCCCTCGAACGTTCAGAATCGAGCCAGCTCGGTTCTCCGAATCGAGCGCCGTAAAGCAGCCTACATGCGTCGAGCCGAAGGTGTGCTCGAGATTGCCCGCTACGCTTATATCCTGCTAACGCAAGGTGACCTTGAGCAAGCCATCAAGATGTACCAGTTCGCGGAAGAGACTTATCCCAGATATCTGAAGCGGATGGGTGTCACTGGCGAACAGTATTCCAATTTGAACCAGTTCGTGGGGACGCACTACGCTCGCACGCTTCGCAATGACGCGATCGCTCAGAAATCTCCTAAACTCACGGACGAACAAATGCTCGAACGTTGGCTCCGCATTTCACGCGTGCCGGACAACGTCGACTACGAGCATGTGGTCTCGCTGGTCGAAGGGTATGTTTTGCTGGCTGGCGATCACGACCCGTTTGAAGAGGTCGTTGAAGTTCCCGACATGAAAGGGTGGAGCAAATCACAACAAGCAGACTTCTGGGTTTCGATCATCCATCGTCAGCCATGGCCTAGCGATGACATGACCGACACGGAGAAATCGCTGAACGGAATCGCACAGCTTAAGGAGCTTGGGCGAGCGGCGCTGCCGGCGATCGTCGGCCGGATGGACGACATCCGCCCCATGAAAATCACCACCTACTGGATCCGCCACCATGAAATGGGCTACTGGCCGATGCGCAGCAGCGATGGCTGCGTGCGACTGTTTGAAGAAATCACCGGCCATTCGCTATCCAGCCAGGAAGGAAAGATCGGGTATCCCAGCTACGACGGTATGGTGCAGACCTGCCAGGTAGAAGCCCAGGCCTGGCTCGAAAACGAACGAGCTCGGTCGACCTTGAGTGCTTCCAGTAGCCAGCCTTAGGGCTACTGGATCATCATTTCTTCTTCGTCCGAAACCGAGAGCTGGATTTCGCCGGCATCTTCCAGACGACGCACGATATCGACGATCTGCTGCTGAACGCCTTCAACCTCCGACAGCTTGACCGAGCCGAGGAAGTCCATTTCTTCCAGCAGCATTTCGCCGGCACGTTTCGACATGTTGCCGACGATCTTGTCGCGCAGGTCTTGGCTGGCTCCCTTGAGTGCCATGGCCCACTGCGAGGTCTCGACGTTCTTGAGAACCGCTTGGATGTCTTTGTCGGCCAGCTTTTGAATATCGTCGAAGACGAACATCAAGCGGCGAATTTCTTCGACCAGGTCAGGGTCTTCCTGCGAGAGATTCTCGAGCAGGGCCTTGCCGGTGCTGCGGTCGGTAACGTTGAGGATCTCGGCCACACTGGGGATACCGCCCGCGTTCTCGAACGACTGGCTCATCACGCTGGCCATTCGATCTTCCAGCCCACGTTCGACCTCGCGGATCACCTCGGGGTTGGTTTGCCCCATGTTGGCGATACGGCGGATGACCGATAACTGCCGCTCAGCCGGTAAGCCCGAGATCAACTCGGCACCGTACGAAGCAGGCAAGTGAGACAGAATGAGGGCGATCGTCTGCGGATGTTCGTCCACGATAAAGGTCAGCAAGTTCTGACTATCGACCTTCCGCAAGAAGCCAAAGGGAACCGATTCAACCGACTGGCGGACGTTGTCCAGCGTTTCGGTCGCATTCTTACCTAAAGCCTTCGTCACGAGGCTCTTTGCCAGGTTGATCCCGCCGCCGCCGCCGCCCAGCTGATTGGGATTCTGCTCGGCGAAGGCCAAAATGGCCGCTTCCTGCTCGGCTCCGCTCAAATTGTCGAGCTGCGCGATCTCGATACAGACCGATTCGACCTGTTTCGGCGTCAGCTTCCCCATCAACTTCGCAGCCTCATCCTCAGGCAGCGTCATCAAAATGATGGCGGCCTTGCGGAGCGCTGGGTTCGAGAAGTGCTGGCTTGGATCGCGTTTGGCCATGGTAGTCGACAGGGGACGACAGGAAATGAGAGGCTCGTGTATCCGTATTGATCGACAAGTTCGACTTTGACGATTAGTCAAAATCGCTCGGCACCCCAACTGCTAGCAGCTGGATCTTCTGGAACGAGAGCCGGGAAATGCAAAACGGCAGCCGAATCCCACTGGGTTCCCGCTGCCGCGTCGATCTCAGAACCGGGTCGGGCCTGAGGGATTTTTGAATTGGATGCGATGCTTAGGCCATGACCGGCAGCGGGGTGAAACCAACCTTCAAAGCCATTGGGCCCCAAGGGCAGTCGAACGTCACGGCGATCGGCTTCACTTCCGAAGGGAAGCGAATGTCCGGAGGGTGACCGACCACAACGTTTGGCAAGCTGATCGAAAGCTGGAACTCTTCCAGTTCCGCCTTGGCCGAGCCTGCCACCATGTTGGCAATTTCACCGACGGCATCGACGACGTCGTCGGTCAGGCCATCGAATTCGCTGGGTTCCATCATCAGCATTGCGGCAGCCGCGTGGACCGCGACTTCCTGCGACAACAAAACTACGACCGAACCTTGGGCACGACCAGAAAGGCCGATCACGCCGCTAACCTCAAAGCGTTCATTGACCTGATCGGCCATGCACAGCTTGTCCCGTTTGATAGAACAACCAAGCATGGTGTCGAAGGTGACAGTCGTAGAGCGGATGAACGGGTTGATGTATTCGACCTGCATGTTGGACACCAAGGTTCTAGGTGACTACGTTGACGCGACACTACCGTCTTCTGCGGCTGCAACTTCGACGCGTGGCGTGAAGCTGTCCTGGCTCGGAAGACTCCAAAAAATAGATCGCTCACACGCGCGGTCAAACAGAAATCGCTCACCGCAGTGCTGTTTTTTGCCACCCCGATCGAGGAATGCAAATTTCGTTCAGCGGCATGTAGCAAAAAGGAAGGTGTGCCAAATCGACCATGACGATTGCAACGATTGTCCGGCCCGATTTCGCTAGGAGAACTCGCAATAACCCCACTGACCGTAATTTTCGTCAACTCCGACCCTCAGGACTTCGGGTTTCCACTGCAAACGGCTTTCCAGCAGGGACAGTAACTGCTGACCAATCCATTGGGCCAGCAATTCGGTCGTGGTGTTGGGGATGTCCAGCAGCACGCATTCTTCCTTCGGAAAAACCCACCGTCGCTCCTCGAAGGTCGCCGTCACTTCCTTCTCGTCCGACTGAACGTGGATTGTCGGATGCTGCGTGGGCAAGAGCATGCGGTGATCGAGCCCGTTGACGATCTCCTGCAACGAGTCTCGCAGGGCAATGAAATCGACCACGTAGTGATTCTCGTCCAGCGGACCGTGCAATTCGACTTCGACCTTGTAGTTATGGCCGTGGATACGCTCGCAGATGTTGCCACCGAAGGTAATGAAGTGTCCCGCGCTGAATACCAGGTGATCTTTGGTCAGTTTGACCCAGTGACGAATCGGCATGGGGCGAGATCCTCGGCGAAGGGAAATGCGATCGACTAAACAAACGGGGCGACGATTCGATTCTGTCGCAAGCAGACCAGCAGGCCGGCCGCGATCAGATCGGCCGTGGTCCCGGGATTTCGCTTGTGGCCATCGCAGCGGAGCCAAAAGTCGAGATTGGCAAGTTGCTGCAGGTAGTCGTCCTCGAACGGTGGCCCGGCATCGAGCACCCGCTGGGCCATCACGGCACTTTGCTGAGCTAATTCTGGCCCATTCTTTCTGGCGATCAAGGTATCCGGAAGACGAGCCATCAAAGCGATATGAGCATGCACAATCCGATGGCTGAGCGGAAGCTTCTGGCGGCTTTCATCCAACAGCAGTGGGACCACCAAATCAAATACGTCGCTAAATCGCTTGACGTACTGGCGGGCCACCAGATCGCGGTCTGCCGCGATCTGCATCGCCTCGACGATATGCGACGGGGCCGTGCCCGAGACATCATGTTCATCCGATTGCCCCATCCCGCCAGGCGTGGCCAGACGGATCGCTTCGTAAATTGCGGCGGCATCGTCGGCGGTTGATTGCCGAATGACTTCCGCGGCACCTTCCTGCAACCGGCTTTCATCCGCCGCGGCTACCAACGGTGCCATCAGCAAAATCATGCCGAGGTTCGTGTTTGTCCGTGTGACCAGCGAAGTCGCTTCGACCGCTTGTAGCACCAGTTTTCCTAGCGGCAACGTCTTGGCCTGATCGAAAACCGGACCGATCGCGACCGCACTGGCGAGAAAGTCTTGCAGCGTGACGTCTTCAAAATCGGCGCTGCGATGGACATTGCCAGGCTTCGGAGCGCACACTTCCAGCGTACAAGCCAACGTTGCCAGTTGACCGATCGAGAGCCGTTTCGAATCGCTCATCGTGGCATCTCGGCCGCGGCGACTTCGGGCTCATCTTGCAGGAAATTGCGGAGCAGCGGTTCGATGCGTTCGCTGGCGTCTTCCACCACATAGTGACCACAATCTTCGTAAACGGTCGCTCGTGCAGTCGGCCAGATCGTTTGGAACCGCTCGAGGCATTCCATGCGGAAGCACCAGTCTTTCGCGCCCCAGATCAACTGGATCGGCAGGTGCGAGAGGGTGGGCAGGCGTTCTTCCATTTGCTTCAGCACGCCATATGTCGGATGGCTGGTCGACAGCGGAATATCCTGCACGAAGCGAGCCGTCGCAATGCGGTTGTGATAGTTGTCGTACGGGGCAATGTACCCGGCACAAACGTCCGGCGTGAACTTCTCGGGCTTCTCGGTCGCCATCGTCAACGCCGGCCGGGCAAAGGCATTGAACGTGCGAACCATCCACGGGCCCAGCCCTGGAATACGACACGCTCGAATCCGTAGCGGACAGTAGGGCGGCGGAAACGCACCGGTGTTGAACAGCACCAGGCGTGCAAATCGATCAGGCCGCGCCAGAGCCGCCCCCAGGCCGATCGCTCCGCCCCAATCGTGCACCAGCAGATTGATGTCCCGCAGATCGAGTTTGTCGATCAACGTGACCAGGTTATCGATATGCTGCTGCAGACAATAGTTGTAATTCTGCGGCTTGTCCGAAAGGCCACAGCCGATGTGATCGACGGCGATCGTGCGATATTGATCTCGAAACTGCGAAACAATGTTTCGCCAATAGAACGACCAGGTCGGGTTGCCATGCACCATCAAGATCGGCTGGCCGGAACCTTCGTCGACGTAGTGATACCGCGCATCGGGCAATGCCAGGTAATGCGACGAAAACGGATATAGCTTGCGCCAAGCGGCCGACTCGGACATGGTCTATTCGAGGTCTCGCGGAAGGATCGAAACCCCTAGTTTACCGGTTCCAAGCGAGATCACTAGGTGGCGGCCCACCTCAGCCACAGGGCAGGGGGCGGGTTCGCTTTCGCGACCAACCCTCGCAGTTGGGGGCCAGCGTTAGGGCACGTTGGCCATCTTGGCCCGCTTTTGCCAGAAATCGCGGGCTTCGCGCTGCAAATCAATGATTTCGTTACGCTGGTCGCCATCGGGCAGATCGATGTTCATGGCCCGGCGAAACACCCAGTCGCGGAAGAATTCCGACGCCGATTTGCTGATCCGAGGCTGTCCATTCGCTTCGACAAAGAATGGAGCAGTCGTGGCGTATTGATAGTAGCCCGACTCTTCCGTCACGACACGCACCAGAAACCAGCCCGAGTCGCTGAACTCCAGCGGAGGCAAAATCCCGCGTCGATCCTTATATTCGTCGAGCGAGACCTCGATCTCCTTCTTGCCATTCTTGATGACTTCCAGATAGGCAATCCGCTGCCGCGTGGCGAGGCTTAAGGCGATTTGAAATTCATGCTTTTCGCCGATATTGATCGGGAAAACGTGCCCCGGCGGATAGCCTTCGACACTCGCCCTTAGCAGCGGCCCGTTGGTGACGAACAGATTTCCGGCGTCAATCGCGTCCCACCAGGCATCGGGCGAATAGGTCCCTTCGACCTGGGCGTAGACGCGATCGAGTCGCGATGACTCGGCATCTTCATTGGTGCCATTGGCGGCGACGGGAGGAATTCGCAGCCCGGTTTCCAGCAGTTTGTAATAGATATCGAGTGCCAGCCGAGCCTTGCCGGTAACATCTCCCTTGCGGATTTTGCCTGCTTCTTTGGCCAGCGGATGCTTGTCCGAGAAGGTATAGCCTTCGATTTCCGGGCCCAAAATGGCGATCGAATCGAGTAGATCGTGCGAGATCCACAGTGGCAGATCCGGTTCCAAAGGACTGGCTGCGGTGACATGAGCCTTCTTCAAATCGGCCTCGAAGAACGTTGCCGCAGGGTACTCTGGCTGCAGTCGCTGCACCGGCAGAGGCTCGTTCATGCGAGAGAACCATAGTTTGCCACCGGCTCGGGCATCTTCGCCCCCCATCTCCCACAGAGAACGAAATGTCCCGAATTCGTCGCGTAATTTGGTGATCGGTCGGCCGGCCCAAGGATTGATTTGATTGTTCCAGGTGATCTGCGTTCCCAGCACCAGATCGTCGGCCAGCATGATCGTTTCCAGGTCTTTCGTGCCACCAGAAAGTGCCACATTACCGGGGTACCAGCCTTCCTTCTTCATATCGATGAAGCGCTTCAGCTCGATCGTCCGACTGTCAGTGTCGCCAGAATTCAGGATGAACGATCCTTCCATGAAGGGATATTCTGGCCCGGCATCGAGACGAAAGTTGTATGGCCCTGGGCGCAGCTTCATTTTCAAACTGCCGGTGAAATAGGCCGTTCCGTCGATCATCAACGCCCCGTCGATTCGCTGGGCTTTTTCGCGAGAGTTCAAAATCCGAATCTTCGCCGAGCACGGAAGTTGCGTCTCGGCATCGACCACGCGCAGTTCGTATTCGGCGTAGGCAGCCAGCAAAATGGTTGGCATCAGCAGCAGTGCCACCAGGGCCAAGCAATGGCGGAGGAAGACGAATACCGAAGGTAAAAGCATGGCAAAGACAGTTTTTTGAAAGGGCGGCGCGTGTGTCGCTTTATCAATTATGGGATAATCGGCCGCTCTCCCCAGGGCGGCTTCCAAGTATAGAATAGCTTGCAGGGGGTTCCGCCGGATGCTTGAAATCGGGCGAATCGAACCCTGCGTTTGTGTTGGAAGTTGTTTTCAGAACATCAGTTAGGCGAAATCGTAGAAGTTCATGGCTGAAGACTACTATCAAATTTTGGGCGTTTCTCGCTCCGCGACTCCGGAAGAGATTCGGAAGGCCTACAAGAAACTGGCTCAGAAGTATCATCCCGACCTGAACCCTGACGACGAGGCGGCGAAGACCAAGTTCAAGGAAATTCAGAACGCCTACGACGTCATCGGGGATGCCGAAAAGCGGAAGAAGTACGACCAGTTCGGCAGTAACTTCGAGCACATGGGTGCCGGCGGACCGGGCGGCGGTCCAGGTGGTTTCCATCAGTGGCGATCGCAAGGTGGTCCTGGCGGCCCCGGAGGATCCCAGTTCGAGTTTGACCTGGGCGATCTCTTCGGCGGAGGTGGCGGCGGAGGCTTTGCCGACATGTTCGGTGGCGGATTCGGTGGAGGCGGCGGAGGTCGTCGTCGCCAAGCGCAACCGATGCGTGGCAACGATCTGCAGCACGACGTGAACGTCCCCTTCAAGCAGGCTATGGAAGGTGGCGAGATCAACCTGAACGTTCGTCGTCCCAGCGGCGAAATGGAACGGCTGACCGCCAAGATTCCTCCTGGTATCGAAGATGGCAAGAAGATCCGTCTACGCGGCCAAGGCGACCCTGGTCCCAATGGCGGACCGGCCGGCGACCTGCTTATTCGGATCCACGTCGACGCTCACAAATACTTCACCCGTAACGGCAAGGACCTGGAAGTCACCGTTCCGATTACCCTGGGCGAAGCACTACTGGGTGGCTCGGTCGATGTTCCCACGCCAGCTGGCACCGTCACCATGAAGATCCCTGCAGGCAGTTCCAGCGGACGACGCTTGCGTGTTCGCGGTCAGGGCGTGCCGGCGGCATCTGGCGAACCTGGCGACCTCTATGTTGTGTTGCAGGTCACCATCCCTGAAAGTCCGACGGAAGAGTTGAAGCAAGCAGTCGAAGAGTTCGCCAGCCAGCATCCCCAAGATCCTCGCAAAGACCTTCGCTGGTAAGTGGAAGGCATGCGTGTGACGGAAAAGTCTCAACGATTTTCGGCCGAGCTTCGTTTGAAAACGCCGGCCGATTTCGACGCGGTATTCACCCGCCGATCTTCCGCCGGTAACGGCTGGCTGGTGGTCTATGCGGCCCGCAACGATCTGGGCGTCTGCCGTCTGGGCCTGGTCGTGGCCAAAAAGAAGATCGGCAATGCCGTCCAGCGGAATCGCTGGAAGCGGCGGCTGCGCGAAGTTTTCCGCACCAATCGCGAGAAGCTTCCTCGAGGGTTCGACTTCGTGGTGCTGCCCCAATCGAAGATGCATCCAGGCTTTGCCGACCTCGAAAATGGACTGGTGCAGCTGGCCCATCGCGCGGTGCGGAAATGGAAACGCAACCATGGGAGCGCCGGGCAACCTTCTTCCGGAAAGCCCAGTCCATGATGTTTCTATTTGCCGCCAGTCGAGCTTTGCTGGCCGAAGTGATGATCTTCCTGGTGCGGTGCTATCAATACACCCTCAGCCCCTGGGTCGGTCAGCAGTGTCGCTTCCAACCCAGCTGCAGCAACTACTTCATCCAGGCCGTCCGTAAGTATGGCCCGGTCTCGGGAGCGATCCGCGGGGCCTATCGCATCCTGCGGTGCAACCCACTCTGTAAGAGCGGCTTCGATCCTCCATAGCCAGCCAACTACGATCGCGCAAGAAACGACGCCCGATCTCTCGCTAGCAGCGGCCTTTGGCAAAGTTTGCCGGTTACGCAAAAGATTCCACTCATCTCCACCGATACATGAGAGTGTGCTTTCGCAGAGTTGCGGAAGGGGAGCAACCATCTTTGCTGACTGCCAGGGAGTGGCATCCGCGATGCGGCTGTACGGGAAGAAACTTGTCGCGCTGATTACCGTCGCAATCTTGCTGAAAAGCGGGTGTGTCTCGGTTCGCTACGACGATGTCCACTTCCCCGATCAACCGACGATGGCGACCTGTGCCGCTCCGGAACACGCCATGCCAGCACTTGGATCGGTGACTGATCCGCAGCTCGAGCCACCTCCGGTTCCGCTGCTTTCGGAAGTGACCGAGGGCGAAATGGCTGAGGAAGTTGCCAAGCCACCGGCAAAAATTGCCGAACTGGCGATGGCACCTGGCGGCGAAGCTTGCGAAGGAAACTGCCCGCCCGAGTCGAATGGCATTTCGCTCGGCTGGCATCATCGCCTGAAAGCCTTGTGGTGGATGCATCGTGCTAAGAAAGAGGAACGCGTTCCGGCTGTCGCCCCGCTGATTCCTCCTCACTCGCGATTCAATCCGGTTCCCACCCACCCGGTCTTCTCGAACCAGGTGATCTATACGGACGAGCAGCCGCGTCCCTTGCCATCGAAGATGGCCAAGCCGATGCCGCAGCACATGCCTACCCACGACCGTATGACCGAACAACCTTCCGACGACGAACACGCGCCGAAGACGCTTGATCAGGACATGCGGGTTGCCACGCCGATCACGCTGAACGCACCCGTTCGGCCAATCTCTAGCAAGTGGAAGTCGATCGAACTCGAATAGTTCGCCCTCGTTTCCCTTCATTCTTGACCGCCGCGAATGCTTGCGCGGTACGAAACATCCACCTCGACCGATATGCAGTCGCTGCGCTGGCATGGACTGCATTACCCAGGCCGCACAATTAGCGCACAAAGGGCCTTCTTGCTGGTAATCTAGGTCGACTCTGCGGCCCAACCCGGGAGGGATGAAGCGACCGAGGGGAGACTTCCGATGACACCTTTCGGCCCGCTAATCCATCTCTCCGCCTGTCGAAAGCAACGATCGGAGCTGCGGTGCCATTCCAACAGGTATCGACGACGCTCCGGGTTGCCGAAAGACGAGAGATCTATGCGTTCACCCTCTATGAATAACCTCGCCGTTCGTCTGTGCTGGCTCTTGCTCGCAGCTACGGTGTGCTATTCGCCTGCTTTCGCCGGCAGCTTCGCTCACGCCTCCGAGCTTCGCATGACTCCGATCGTCAAGGCGGTCCAGTCGGCGAAGGAATCGATCGTGAACATCCACGGGCACAAGACCGTGGCCGCTGTCAGTGCTGTCGGCGGAGATACCCCACGCCAAGTGAATGGCATGGGTACCGGTGTCATCATTGACCGTCGCGGGTTCATTGTCACCAACCACCACGTGGTCGATGGCGTTCGCCGCATTCAGGTCACCTTCAACAATGGCGAAACGCTAATCGCTCGCCTGATCGCGCACGACCTGACGACCGACCTGGCCGTGATTAAGGTCGATGCCGACGACGAACTTCCTTGCATCACCATTGGCAAGTCGACCGACTTGATGCCCGGCGAAACGGTTATCGCGGTTGGCAACGCCTACGGATACGAAAACTCCGTCACTCGCGGGATCATCAGCGCTCTGCACCGTAGCGTCCAGGTCACCGAGAACCAGAAGTACGACGACCTGATCCAGACCGATGCCAGCATCAACCCAGGCAACTCGGGTGGTCCGCTGCTGAACATCGATGGTCAAATGATCGGAATCAACGTGGCTGTCCGCGTCGGTGCCCAGGGCATTGGTTTCGCCATCCCTGTCGACACCGTCATGGAAATCTCTTCCCGCATGATGTCGACCGAACGCATGAGCGATCAGTATCACGGCATCCGCGGCAAGACGCTGTGGGAAAATGACCGTCCGGTCTTCAAGATCACCGGCGTCGAAAAGGACAGCCCCGCCGACGCAGCTGGCCTGCGAATTGGCGACACCCTGACCGAGCTGGCTGGTCAAAAGATCGAGCGACAGCTCGATGTCGAACTGGCCCTGCTGAACCGCAACCTAGGCGAAGAGATCTCGCTGAACGTCGATCGCTCGGGCGAAAGCGACAAGCAACTGGCGATCGTGGTGAAGAGCCTCAGCGGTGCCACCAACGTTTCGGACCTGGCGTGGCGTACGATGGGAGTGCGAGTCAAATCGATGCCAGAACGAGATTTCGCCCAGTTGGCCACGCGTTACCGTGGTGGCCTGCAAGTGGTCGCCGTCCGAGCTGGCAGCCCAGCTGAACTGGAAGGCATTCAGATCGGCGACATCCTGGTTGGCATGCACGACTGGGAAACGATCTCGTACGAGAACCTCGACTACATCTTGAAGAACAAGTCGGTCACGCAACGAGGTGCCATCCGGTTCTACATTCTGCGGGAGCGGGATACCTTGTACGGCGACATCAGCCTGGCCGCCACTCAGCAAATCACGCAACGATAAACTACCGGGCTCTGGCTTCGCGGCCAGGCACCACTCAGGGCACGACTAACCTTCCTGCGGTTGGTCGTGCCCTGAGTGCGTTCTTGGGACAAGTTTCCTTGCATCGGTCGCACCCTTCGGCAATCGCCGCCGCTGACCTATAATTGCGGCGGTTTCTGGTTTCCTCCTTGCGAAGGGTTTCGTTCGTGGAGCAGGCGTTCCTTCAGTTTCTCGCCAATCAAACGACCTCGCTTGCCGCTGGCAGCGTCGGGATTGGGGACGATGCGGCCATGCTGTCGTGGGGGGCCGAGCAGAAGCTGGTGGTCTGCACCGACTTGATCTCGGATGAAACCGACTTCCTGCTGCACGAAGTCACTCCGCAGCAGATCGGCCGGAAGGCGTTGGCGATCAACCTGAGCGACATCGCCGCGATGGCCTGCGAGCCCGTAGGAGCACTTCTCACGCTGCTTCTGCCGCAAGGCGAGTCCTCGTTGGACTTGGCGAAAGGAATCTACGAGGGAGCCGCTGAGCTCGCAGAATCGTATGGCTGCCCCATCATCGGTGGCGATACCAATAGTTGGCCTGGCAAGGTCGCAGTGAGCGTGACCGTTCTGGGCCGCTGTCCCGGCCCGCAGCCGCTCCTCCGTCAAGGAGCCCAGCCTGGCGACGCGATTGCTGTCACCGGCAAGCTGGGGGGAAGCATCCTCGGCCATCACCTCAGCTTCGAGCCACGCGTTCGTGAAGCGTTGGAGTTGCACCAGAACTTTCATCTGAACGCCGGCATGGATATCAGCGACGGGATTTCGATCGACCTGCCGCGACTCTGCCAGCAGAGCAGGGTAGGGGCCGAGATCGATGCCCGGCTGCTGCCGATCAGCGACGCCGCCCACCAAAGAAGCGAGAAAACCGGTAAACCAGCCTGGTGGCATGCCTTGAACGATGGCGAAGACTTCGAGCTGCTGTTCACCTTGCCTGCCGAGCAAATGGATCGACTCGCCACCCAGTGGACCGAAAGCGTTCCGATAACCAAAATAGGTACCGTTCGCGAAGCATCTCCCCTGATGCTGATTGATCTGGAAGGGACACGTCAGCCCCTTCTGCCCGAAGGTTTCTCTCACCAATAACCCCACCGACCGCGATGAGCACGATTACCTGGGAAGCATCCAGCGAAGATCAAACCCAACAGCTTGGCCAAGTCCTGGCCGACTTGATTCCGCCCGGGACGGTCGTTTCGCTGAATGGTACGCTTGGTGCCGGCAAGACTCGTCTGGTCAAGGCGATGGCCTCGGCCCTGGGAATTCCGGCCGAAGACGTGATCAGCCCGACCTTCGTCATTATGCAGCGTTACTTCGGTGGCAAGACGCTGTATCACTTCGACGTCTATCGCATCAAAGATGACGACGAATTTCTGGAACTGGGGCCAGAAGAATACTTCGATTCCGATGGCATCACCCTGCTGGAATGGGCCGACCAGGTCGCGAACTGCCTGCCGCGCGATTATCTGCGAGTCGATATCGAAGTGCTTGGCGAAACGACTCGCATGTTCACGATCGCTTCGGTGGGAGCGGAACTGGAAAACATTCCGCTGCAGGTGAAAGACGCCCTGGAAGCGCCCGGTGCTACCTAGGCTGCCAGCGGCTTCGTTCTGGCGAGCGCCGGTTACAAGATGAACCGGCTGAGGTCTTCGTCTTTGCTCACATCGTCCAGACGCTGCTTGACGTACGCCGCATTGATCTCGACGGTGGCATACCGCATATCGGGGGCTTCGAAGCTCAGTTCCTCGAGCAGCCGTTCCATGATGGTATACAACCGCCGGGCACCGATGTTTTGCGTCGTTTGATTGACCTGGAAGGCGTACGACGCGATCTCTTCCAGGGCATCTTCGGTGAAATGAACGGCGACTTCTTCCGTCTTCATTAATTCAACGTATTGTCGCATCAGGGAAGACTTCGGCTCGGTCAGAATTCGCACGAAGTCTTCCTTGGTCAAGTCCGACAGCTCGACCCGAATCGGAAAGCGACCTTGCAGTTCTGGCATCAAATCGCTGGGGCTGACTTTATGAAACGCCCCGGCGGCAATGAACATCACGTGATCGGTGTTGACGTAACCATACTTGGTTTGAACCGTCGTACCTTCCACGATCGGCAACAGATCGCGCTGCACACCTTGCCGGGAAACGTCGTTGCCACCTTTCCCTTCGTTGGCCACGATCTTGTCGATCTCGTCGAGGAAGATTATCCCCAGGTTCTCGGCCAGCTTGATCGCCGCTTCGTGAATCCGTTCCTTATCGAGCAGCGCCTCGATCTCTTGCTCGACCAATACTTTACGGGCATCGGCCACCGTCATCTCGCGACGGGCCGTGTTCTTGGGCATGATCTTCTCGAGCATGCCTTGCAGATCCATGTCCATCTGCTCCATACCCATACCGCTGAGCATGACGGGCGAACCCTTTTGTTCGATCATCAACTCGACATTGCGGTCTTCCATTTGTCCCGCTTCGAGCATCTGCTTCATGCGTTCGCGCGAACGCTCGTGCTTCTCAATTTCTTCCGGTTCGGTCGCCGTATGCGGAGGCCGAGGCGAGATTAGCAAGTCGAGCAAACGTTTCTCGGCTCGTTTTTTTGCATCCTCTTGAACGGCTTCCTTCTCGGTCTCTCGGACGATCGCAATCGCATTGTCGACCAGTTCGCGAACCATGCTTTCGACGTCGCGGCCGTAGTAGCCCACTTCGGTGAACTTGGTCGCTTCGATCTTGATGAACGGGGCCCCGGTCAGCTTCGCCAGTCGGCGTGCGATCTCGGTTTTCCCGACGCCGGTGGGACCGATCATCAAGATATTCTTGGGCGAGACTTCCTGCTGCAGTTCCCCCGGCAGGTTCTTGCGGCGCCAGCGATTCCGCACAGCGATCGCCACGGCCCGCTTCGCTTCGTTTTGACCAACAATGTCGGCATCGAGAAGGCCGACAATTTCTCGCGGAGTGAGGTCCTGATTCGTCGACGACATTAAACGGCCTCCACGCGATGAATTTTGATGTTGTCGTTGGTATAGATATCGATGTCGGCGGCGATCTTCAAACTGGCCATGACAATCTCTTCAGCCGAGAGCGAACTATGTTTGACCAATGCCTTGGCCGCCGCGGTGGCATAGTTTCCGCCCGAGCCGATCCCCAGGATGCCATCGGTCGGCTGGATGACATCGCCGGTCCCGGAAAGGAGCAGCGTCTGCTGGGCATCGACCACCACCATCAACGCTTCCAGGCGACGCATCGCGCGGTCGGTTCGCCATTGTTTAGCGAGTTCGGTCGCGGCTTTGGGGACATTGCCGGGATAATCTTTGAGCATCGATTCAAAGCGTTCGAGCAAGGCAAACGCGTCGGCGGTCGAGCCGGCAAATCCACACCAGACCTTCCCACCCAGCAACGGGCGAATCTTCGAAGCGTCCGATTTCATGACGCTGGTGTTCATGGTAACTTGGCCATCGCCGCCGATGGCAACTTCGCCATTGTGACGAACCGCCAGAATGGTGGTCGAACGAATTCGCATGGGGTAGTCCTCGCGAGCTTTCTCTGCGATTGCTAGGCTGATATCAGATGCGATGTATTTTGTCGCATATTTCCCCCAGCGGCTAGGAGCGACTACCGCTGATCCCCAGATTGAACACGCAATCATGCCTGAACCGATTATAAATCCACTGCTGATGACTCCGCTGAACACCGTTTTGCTGGTCATCGATATGCAAGAAAAACTTGTTCCGCTGGTCGACAGTTCGGAAAAGGTTTTGTGGAACGTCCGGCGTTTGATCGATGGCGCCGGCATCCTCGGTGTGCCTGCTTTGGGTACCGAGCAGTATCGCAAGGGACTTGGCGCTACGGTCGCTCCGCTGGCCGAGAAGTTGGGCGAGATGCCTGACAAGTTACACTTCAGCGCGTGCGATGCAGTCGCCAGCCAACTGCAACAGCTCGAACGTCCCAAGGTGCTGATCTGCGGGATCGAAGCCCACGTCTGCGTGCAACAGACGGCGCTCGACCTGGTGGCGTTGGGTTACGAAGTCTTTCTGGCGGTCGATGCGGTTGGTGCACGTTTCCGCAAAGACAAGCGAATCGCATTGCGACGCATGGAATCGAGTGGCGTGACGCTCACCACCGTCGAAGCCGCCCTGTTCGAATGGTGCCGCGTCGCTGGCACGCCCGAGTTCAAGCAGATCAGCCAGCTGGTTCGCGAAGAAGGGCCTTAGTCACCATCGACTAAGGCAATCCGCCCATGTAATGATCGAAATGCTGCTTTAGCTCTTCCGATCGCTGCTGCGTCCACCACTCGCAGAAAGCGTTGGCTTTCTCTTGGTACTGGACTTTCTCGTGATCGACCAACCGCGAGAGGAAGTCGGGGAACTTCTTCGCCGATGTCTCGGCTTTCCAGCGTTCGATCTTTTCGATCGCCGTGTGATGATCGTTGATCACGCCTAGTTTCGACTGCACTTCTTCGAATGCCGGGTAAAGCTCGTTGCGGAAGATTTCCGGAAAACCGCTCTCGACCAGTTCCAAGGCATAGCGTGTCTTCTTTCCCTCAATCCGCATCTGATGCAGCGACTCCGGCGATTCGCTGAGCTGTTGGGCGAAATGAAAGAAACGCACCACCAGTGGTTCCAACAGCGTCGGAGCAATCTGGGCGAGCGTTTCTTCGTCGGCTACTTCGCGCCAACGAGTTCGCTTGACGACCCCCTTGAACTTCTTGGCAATCCCTTCCGATTCGGCCCACTTGGCGACATCCACCAACTTCGGCTGGGCTTCCTTACGAAGCTTTTGCAGAAAGGTCAGCACTTCGCGTTTGTCGTCGTCGCCGATCTCGAACTTAGCTTTGCGAATTCGTTTCATGAAGACATCGAGGTCGCGTGGATTGCCGGCGGCCTTTCGCAGCTTCTGCGTGACTTTACGAACTTCGGCTGTTCGTTTGAGCGGCAACAGCGACGCGAACAATTGCAGTGCCGATTGGGTCCGTCGCGACCAGGTTCGCAGATGATGAACGTACTCGACATCTTCCTTCCAGCGGTTGGCCGCCAGGGGAAGGTACTCGAGCATCCGCTCCGAGCGGGTCGCGATTGCCGCGCGTGCCACTTCCGAGATCGGTTGGTCAGGGCCAGCCTCACCCAGCCATTTGTCGACTCTACCCATGACTAGCTCGCTGTGCTCGACACGGTACCGTTGGCAGGTCGACGAAGACCGAAACGGATGTCGGTGTTAAAAGCCTTGCAGAATAATTCCGTCCGCGACCGAGCTGCCCACAAATCGACTTCCGGGTCGCCCGTGGCTTCGATCGAAACGAACACATGGTCTGGCTGAAGGGTCACTTCCACCCGCGAGACCTGCTGGCGATGGCTGCGATCAAGAGCCCCGGCCACCCGTAGAATCGCGGCCAACTGCTTCACGCGGGTCTGATCCGATTCGCTCAAGCGGGTGAAGTTACCATGCTTCTTCTTCGGGTTCGCGCCACGATGGTACCGCGCTACGTTAGCGACAATTTCCAACGCATGCCGCGAGAAACCGGGCAACTGGCTGTTGAGAATCAGGCTGTAGCTATGCTTATGGTGCTTTTCGTAATTGATCAGATAGCCGACATCTTGCAGCATCGCGGAAGCATAGATCGTGTCGTCATCCGTTTCGCGGAGATCGAACATCGGCGTCATTTGCCGGAACAAGCTGACCGCCAGGCTGGCGACATGCTGCGTATGGACCATGTCGACCCCGCAGCTCCGCGCGAACGTTTCCATCGCTTGTTGTCGTTGCTGCTCTTCGGCAGCTGTTTTCTCAGGCGAATCGGGACGCATGTCCTCGATCATCGTCAACATCAGCCCGTCGCGGATACCACGATCGTGGATTCGCAGCGTGTTGACGTCCATCCGGTGCATCAGCCGGTCGATAATCGCGATCCCGGCCACGATGATGTCGGCCCGGTCGGTGCTGAGCCCCGGTAGCGCTTTCCGCTGCTTGAGGGTCATCTTGCTAAGCGTATCAAGCGTGTGACTGACGTCGGCTCGATGAATGCGGTAGCCCCATTCCATCTGTCCCACCTCGCCGCGCTGCATCATCAAGATGCTGGCAAGTGTGGTGAAGGTTCCGCCGGTACCAAACAGGACCTGGGGCACGAACGGCCGCTTCTTCAGCAGTGGCTTCAGGTCGCGGTCGATGCCGGCGATCAGCCGCTTGAAACTGTCGGGGGTGGTGAAGAGTTCGTCGTTGATGCCGTACTGTTCCGTGACACGCACGCAGCCGAGCTTCGTCGGGACGATCTCTTCAATGTGTCCACCACACGCGAACACAATTTCAGTGCTGCCGCCGCCAATATCGGCGATGGCGACATTCATGTCGCGGACATCAAAGGCCTGGGCGACGCTGCGGAAGGCGAGCTGACCTTCCATGTCGGCCGAGATGACTTCGATTTCGATCCCCGCTTCGTCTTTGGCACGCTGACAGAACTCGGCCCCATTCGAGGCTTCGCGCACGGCGCAGGTCGCGATGGTCCGAATCTCGTGGACGCCGAAGCCTTCCGCGATCTTCTTGAATCGACGCAGCGCTGCCAGCGAATCTTCGATGGCTTGCGGATCGAGCTGGCCATTGACTGCCAGGCTGTGGGCCAGCCGGGTCGATTCTCGTTCTTCGTCGAGGATGCGATAGTCGAGCCCCGACAAGACCTGCGAGACAACCAGCCGCATGCTGTTGGAACCGATATCGATCGCCGCGCAGCGTGCCTGGTCTTCGCCACCATCGGACGAAGCGGCGGCGTTGGCATCAGTTCCGTCTGTCGTAGATTCAGGCGCGTGTTGGCTCATGTTGTCGCCATCCTTCCAGCAAAAGTTTGTCCCGTCCGATACCCACCAGGGTGCAGAGTCGGCACAATATCCAAGGCAGATTTCCGCGAGCACCCTCGACCAGCCGCCTGGCTGGGCATCCGCTGCGAACCATTTGAAAGAGACCACCGATGAAACGATTGATCCTGATGCGGCACGCCAAGAGTTCTTGGGAAGGTGATGTTGCCGATTTTGATCGCCCTTTGAATGGTCGTGGATTGCGCGACGCACCTCGCATTGCGGAGGCACTCGCCCAACGAGGTTGGTCCCCCGACGTGGTGATCCACTCGGCCGCACTGCGCACCACGCAAACCTGGGAGCTGATGGCAAGCCACTTTCCCGAAGTCCGCAAGGTGGTCTCCTCGAAGTCGTTGTATCTTGGCTCGCTTCCCGACATTCAAGAGGTCGTGGAAACGCTTCCCCCAGACTGTGGCACCTCATTAGTCATCGGGCACAACCCAGGTTGGGAATTAGCGGTTCATCAATTGTCGAATCAAAACCAGCGGATGACAACCGCCAACGCCGCGTTATTTGAGATTGTTGCCGACAACTGGGAATTCCTGTTCACGATGGACGCGAGCTGGCGTTTGGTCGATGTCTTGCGCCCCAAAGAACTTGATTCCTAGGCGATTCGCTTCCCCTACAGGTGGGATCGCGCAACACGACCAAGATTTTTTTCTCGGGCGGCAGTTTTCCGGGCATCGTGGGCAAGGGTAGGGCCTCTGCCGCAACAGACAGCTTTGCGGCGCTGTGCTGCTCACTTTCCGTATAGACTCGACATTTAGCGCGACGACTTCCAGCAAGGCCCTCCTTTCCCCGGGAACGGAGATGCCTAAATTGGGAAAGATCCGCCGCTTAAGACGGTGTATCGCACCACCGGCCCACTCAGATAGGTGGCCGGCATTACGTCGATTCGTAGATCACAACTCAGAGGAAGTTCGTTCATGTCCCACCAGGTTTGTCTTCTCTCAGGCGATGGTATCGGTCCTGAAATCACGACAGTCGTTCAAGAGGTCGTGAAAGCTGCCGGTGTCGACATTCAATGGGTTCCTTGCCAGGCCGGCCTGAGTGCCTTCGAAAAGTATGGCGACCCTCTGCCTCAAGAGACACTCGATAACATTCGCCAGACCAAGGTCGCGCTGAAGGGGCCTTTGGCGACCGCCAGCGGCAAGGGCTTTCGCAGCGTGAACGTTGCCCTGCGAAAAGAACTGCAGCTCTACGCCAATTATCGCCCGGCTCGTACGCTGAAGGGGGTTCCAGCTCCGTTCGATGACGTCGACTTGATCGTAGTTCGCGAAAACACCGAAGGCCTTTACAGCGGCCTGGAACACACGGTCATCCCAGGCGTGGTCGAGAGCTTGCGTGTGATCACCGAAGTTGGTTCGCGCCGCATCGCCAAGTTCGCCTTTGAAACCGCTCGGAGCCTGGGCCGCAAGAAAGTGACTTGTATCCATAAGGCCAACATTCTGAAGCTGAGCGACGGACTGTTCCTGGATACCTGCAACGATGTTGCCAAGGACTATCCAGACATTCAGTACGACGACTGCATCGTCGACGCCGCCGCCATGAAGATGGTCATGAACCCGCACCAATTCGACGTGCTGGTGATGGAAAACCTGTTCGGCGACATTCTGTCCGACTTGGCCAGCGGTCTGGTCGGCGGTTTGGGCGTGACCCCAAGTGGTAACCTTGGCACCGATGCCGCCGTATTCGAGGCCGTTCACGGAACCGCGCCCGACATCGCCGGCAAGGGCCTGGCCAATCCGACCGCACTGCTGCTAAGTTCGACCATGATGCTGAAGCACATGGGCGAAACAGCCGCTGCCAACCAAATCGAGTCCGCCCTGTTCAGCGTGCTGGAAGAAGGCAAAACGCTGACCGGCGACATGAAGGGCTCGGCCACGACTAGCCAGTTCTGCGACGCCATCATCGCCAAGCTGGGTACCAGCTAAGCGGCTGAATGGCTGCCGCGAGACAACTTCACGAAAAGCCCCAAGCAGTCTGCCTGGGGCTTTTTGCGTTGCAGCGGCAACGTGGGCTAAAATCGGCCTGTTATGGGGCCCTCGATTGAGCGGTCTATTCTGAAGAAGAAGCGATTCTCCTTTGTTGAAGAATGGACCATGTTTACGTTTCGCAGCAAAATTCCTGTTTCCGTTCCGATGGCTTTCCATTGGCATGAACGGCCCGGGGCACTCGATCGGTTGCTGCCTCCATGGGAAAATGTCCAGATCGAACAGCGGAGCGATTCGATCGATCCAGGCTCCCGGGTGGTGCTGCGAATGTCCCTTGGCGGATTACCGCTGCGGTGGGTCGCCGAACATACCGAGCTTCATCCGAACGACTATTTCCGCGACCTGCAGGTTTCCGGTCCCTTTTCGCGCTGGGAACATACGCACCGGTTCCACACCGATGACGAAGGGAACTGCGTGCTGGAAGATCAGGTCGACTACCGCATTCCTGGCGGATCGCTCGGCCAGCGGCTCGGCAAGTCGACCGTCGAACAGATGCTTGTGCAGATGTTTCGCTACCGCCACGATACCACCACGCACGACTTAATCGCCCATGCCCGCTACCAGGAACGCTCGCCCATGAAGATTGCTATCACCGGTGCCAGTGGACTGGTTGGATCGCAGCTCGCTCCCTTCCTGACGACCGGAGGGCACGAAGTCGTGTCGATCTCGCGATCGGCGGGCGAAAACACCATTCAATGGGACATCAAGAATCAGCAGATCGACGCGGCGGCCCTGGAAGGAATCGACGCGGTGATTCACCTCGCCGGTGAAAGCGTGGTCGGACGCTGGACCGACAAAAAGAAGGAAGCGATTCGTCGCTCGCGAGTCGATGGGACCACGCTTCTGGCCAAGACCCTCGCTGGCCTGCAAACGCCACCCAAGGTTCTGGTCTGTGCGTCGGCCATGGGATTCTATGGCGATCGCGGCGACGAAATCCTAACCGAATCATCGCCGGCCGGAGATGGCTTTCTGGCGGACGTTTGTCAGGAATGGGAAGCCTCGGCCGATCCCGCTCGCCAGGCCGGCATTCGCGTGGCCCATGCTCGCCTGGGGATCGTCCTTAGCCCGAAGGGTGGCGCCCTCAAGCAGATGCTGACGCCGTTCAAGCTGGGTGTCGGCGGAAAGATTGGCAATGGTAAACAGTGGTGGAGCTGGATCTCGCTCGACGATGTGATCGGTGCTCTGCATCACATCATGATGAACGAAACGATCCATGGTCCTGTGAACTTGACCGCTCCCAAAGCGATGACTAATCTCGAGTTCACCAAGGTGTTGGGCTCGGTCCTTTCGCGACCGACGTTCCTGCCGGTGCCCGCCTTCGCGGCGAAGTTAGCACTTGGTGAAATGGCGGACGAGATGTTGCTTTCCAGTTGCCGCATGGAACCGAAGGTGCTTGAATCGACCACCTATCCATTCCGCGATCCAAACCTGGAACGTTGCCTGCGAAAGCTGCTGGGGCGCCAATAATTGCGGCTAATCTTCCTCGTACGTACGCACCCAGATATCCGCTGCCACCGGCTGGACGACCGATGCCTGGTACTCCCATTTCACGTTCGACTTGCCGTCCGCTTCCACTTCGACCAGGTCGCGAAAGACCTTCTGCGGCGGGCTTTGCCGCATAGCACCTTCCAGCTGCTTGAGCCGTTCGTTCCAGCGTTTCCGATCACGCTTTTCTTCAAAGTCATCGTCTTCGTCGAACACGTCCGGGTAATAGTCTTCATCGTAAAGCTGCAGCAAATCTTCGGCCTGCATCCGTTCGTGGATCACCACACCATGGTTCTGGAGGAAGTCCCACTGGAACGCGTTGAGTTCCGCCTCGCTGCGATAGTTTTTCAAAACGCGATCACTGAAGAACTGGGCGATCGCAATTCGCCAGCGTGATTGGATCTGACGAATCTCGGCATCGGTACGCTCGACTCCTTCCAGGCTCGCTGCCCGCAAGATCTCGTCCTCGGTCGGCCCGCCACGTTCGATCCGCCAATCCATTTCGGCTGCGTAGGCAATCTCGAATCGCTGCGGAAAGTCTTCCCGCTTGCTACGCACGACATGCTCTTCCGGGGCATCCTGTTGAAATCGCTCCCATAACTCCGATGGACTCGTCTGCGGAAGAAACTTCATGTGGGCCGGCGGATAAAGATCGAGTCCATGATACGAGATGGTGGTGTAAGTCCACGACGTTCCATCTTCATATCGCCGAGAAACATCGCACCAGACCTTCGCCAGGGGATGGCAATACACGACTGCCAGCGAACCGGTCGCATCGTGAGCTAAAACCCGCAGATGCGTCATGATCTCTTCGGTCGAGTAGTCGTCCCAGCGTTGGAAACCGAGCTTCACCCACTCGGCGGTCAGCCTTTCAAACTGAGGTAGTTCCGCCTCGTCGACCCAGTCATCTTCGTAACTGGCGACCTCGACCAGCTTCAAACGAAAAGGAGGAACCTGGCCTGCTTGTCCGTCGGCCATCTTGCGGACCAGCATTTGCAGAAACGACCAATACTTCCAGCGGATCAGCGAGAAAAGAACAATCACCAGCAAGATAAACGCAACGAAGAACCCTGCGACGATCTCAAGAAAAAGCCACATCGTGCGAACCTCCGACGTCCTATCCAAAGTGCCCAACGACGGTGTAATGGCGAAACCTTTCGCTCGCGAGTGTCGGCAGGTTACCACCCGCCTACTGGCAAATCCACCCTTTTTTCGCAACTTCCCCGCGGGTTGAGCCAGAGGCCTGTTAAGTGGAAGCGGAAGGTACGGTTCAATACGGTTCTTGGATGTTGCCCTGTGAAAAAGGACTCTCCCTTTGTCTGCCGACCTTTGGAATCTGCGAATCAACGACATCAATGGCGCGGAGGTCGCTGATGGCAAATATGTGCTGTACTGGATGATCGCCAACCGGCGAACCGAGTACAACTTTGCCATGCAGCGGGCAGCGTGGTGGGCCGAAAAGCTTGGCCAGCCTCTGGTAATCTTCGAGGCGCTGCGGGTCGGATATGAGTGGGCTAGTGATCGCTTGCATACGTTCGTTCTGCAAGGGATGCGCGACAATCAACAGGCCCTTAAAGACGCACCGGTCATCTACTATCCCTACGTCGAGCCAAAACCGAACGCGGCCAGAGGCCTGATGGAAGCCTTGGGGGGCGACGCTTCGGTGGTGGTGACCGATGAGTTCCCGTGCTTCTTTTTGCCACGCATGGTGAACGCGGTCGGCAAGAAGCTGAAATGCAAACTGGAAGCGATCGACAGCAATGGCCTGCTGCCGCTGCGTGCCACCGAGAAAGAATTCACGCGGGCCTTCAGCTTCCGACGGTTCCTGCAAAAAGAACTGCTACCTCACCTGGAGGTCACGCCAAACGCGAATCCGCTCGCCAAGAAGTCGTTCCCGGCGGCCGATCGCAAGCTGATTGCCGAGATCGAACAGAAGTGGCCAGCAATCGACGAGAAGACACTGGCCGATCCCGCCAACTTTATCGCCAGTCTACCGATCGATCACGATGTTCCGCCGGTCGACACCGAAGGGGGCGCGAAGGCAGCTGGCAAACAGCTTCGCTGGTTCCTAAAGAATGGCCTTTCCCGCTATGCCGATGAACGCAACGACGTCGAGAGCGAATGCGTCAGCCAACTTTCCCCTTACCTGCACTTCGGCCACATCTCGGTCCATGAGGTCTTCCACGAGTTGATCCAGCAAGAGAAGTGGGAGCCCAGCCAGGTCTCGAAGAAAGTGACCGGCTCGAGGGATGGCTGGTGGAACATGAGCCCCGGGGCCGAGGCGTTCATCGACGAGATCCTCACCTGGCGCGAGCTAGGCTACAACATGAGCCACCTGCGAGACGACTACGATCAATACAGCTCTCTGCCTGACTGGGCCCAGAAGACGCTGGAAGAGCACAAAGACGACCCGCGCGAGTTCGTCTATTCGATGGAGCAGTTCGAGAAAGCCCAAACGCACGACGACCTCTGGAACGCCTCTCAGAGACAACTGGTCCGTGACGGGCGGATCCATAATTACTTACGGATGCTCTGGGGCAAGAAGATCCTCCACTGGACCAATACCCCCCAATATGCCGCCAAGATCATGATCCACTTGAATAACAAGTACGCGCTCGACGGGCGGAACCCGAATAGCTACAGCGGCATCTTCTGGGTCCTTGGTCGGTACGACCGGGCCTGGGGTCCGGAGCGCGAGATCTTCGGCAAAATCCGCTACATGACCAGCGATAGTGCCCTGAGAAAACTCAATTTGAAAGGGTACTTACGGGAGTACGCTGGCGGCAAACTGTTCAAGTGAAAGACGGATTAGGGCATAAAACCGGCCCAAATTCTTCGCATTTCGCCTATTTTGGCCAAACTTCACCCAAGAATCGGTCTTCGGGGGGCGATTTTTCCTAAATGGACTAGATGCGGTGCTTGCTCCGGCGGTATATTACTTGTTTGCCTTTGAGGTCAAGCACGACCGTTATAGGTACGTGTTTCCCATACCCAACATTTTACCGGCAACCTGGGCTGGGTTTGTCGGACTATTAAGTCAAAAGGAAATCTTTAGGTAACCAATGGTTAAGGTACTCGTTCGCGACAGGGAATCGATTCAAGAAGCAGTTCGTCGGTTTGGTAAGCTGGTCATGCGTAGCGGCCTGAAAAAGGAAATGCGTCGTCGCAAGTATTACGAAAAGCCGAGCGACCTGAAGCGTCGAGCCCGTCTGCGTGCCGAACGCCGCGCCATGAAGGAACGCCTTCTGGTTCAAGAGTAGTCGCCCATCTGAAAGCGACCGGCTGAACAAGCCAACTCAAATTCAAAAAACGCCCAAGCAAATCGCTGGGCGTTTTTTCGTTTCTTGAAGGCATCTCAACAAGTGCAGGTCTGCCGGAAGAAAGCCAGCCAGACGCGAGTCATCCCGGCAAAGACATCCAGTCAGGCATGGCCACGCTAAGTCGTGACCATGGCACCGTTGGCGGGATGTCCGCTCTTACTTCTTCAGATGCGGCTCGAGGGCTTCGGCCCAGATTTCGTAGCCGGCGTCGGTCATGTGCAGGCCATCGTTCTTGAACAGCTCGGCACGTGGCTTGCCATCTTTGCCCAGCATTGGGGCGTCAATGTCGATAAATTCGCAGTTGTCGGTCTTGGCACACTGCGCGGCGATCAGCTCGTTCGTCTTGCGAACTTCGTTGATCATGCTCCAACGCTTCAGGCTTGGCTTTACCGCGATGTACAAGATCTTCGCTTCTGGCAGCTCGCCATGGACCTTCGCGACGAACTCCTGGAAGTCTTCCAGGATCTGTTCTGGCGTGTAATTAGCGGCGATGTCGTTGTCGCCGGCGTACACCACCACCGTGCTTGGCTTGTAAGGGAGGACGATCTTATCGGCGTAGTAAACCGAGTCTTCCAAACGCGAACCACCAAAGCCACGATTCACAGCGGCCATCTTGGGGAACGACTTTTCAAGGTCCCACATGCGGATCGAGCTGCTGCCGACAAACACCACGCCGCCTGGCTTCACAGGGGTCTTGGCGTCCGCCGCGGCGAACTTGTCCATATCTTTCTGCCAACGAGCAATGCTGGCCGGCACGTTGTCGTCGGCGTAGGACATCGTTGCGAACAGTGCCACGAGGGAAAAACAAAACAGAGAACGAATCATGGGAAGGATTCTCCGAAGGGGATGAAGGAGCGTTGTGGCGAGGTATTTCAGTATAGGCAAAAAGAAAGGCGGGATCGACTGACCCCGCCTTTCAGAATTCTCAAATTCGCCGCGAACTAGCCCAGAACGTAAGGGGCACGATGAGCGCGGTGAGTCATTTCGGCTGCTTCGGCGTCGCCGGAGATCTTTTCCGAAACGGGGTCCCAGGCAATCTTGCGGCCCAAGCGGCACGAGATGTTGCCCAGGTGGCAAGCGGTTGCGGTGCGGTGACCAACTTCGACGTCGCAGATCGGCAGCTCACGCGAAGCCATGCAGTCCAGGAAGTTCTGGTGATGGTTGTTGCTTTCGATCAGACGGATGTCCGAATCCTTCAGCTTCATCGACTGCAGACCTTCGTCCGACGCCTTGAAGACGCCACGATTGACGTAGATCTCGCCCTTGTCGCCAATAAAACGGGTACCCATCTGGATATCCTTCTGGCCCTGACCGACGATCATTTTCACGCCATCGCCGTAGTCGTAGGTGATTCGGCAAGCTTCTGGCACTTCGTGGGCCATTTCTGGGTGGAATTTCACTTCGGTGGCTTCAACCGACAGCGGGCCGCTATCGTCTTTGCCCAAACCCCAGTGAGCGATATCGATGTGGTGAGCACCCCAGTTGGTCATCTGACCGCCCGAGTAATCCCACCAGAAGCGGAAGTTGTAGTGGACACGCTTTTCGTTGTAAGGACGCACCTTCGCTGGGCCGAGCCAGAAGTCATAGTCCAAGTTCGACGGGGCGTCGCTATCGGCTGGCAACTTGCCAGGATCGTTGGTGTTGGCCAAACCGACGTGCACGGTGTGAACCTTGCCGATGTAGCCGTTGCGAACCAGTTCGCACGCATGACGGAAGTTGGCGGCCGAACGCTGCATCGAACCGGTCTGCACAATTCGCTTGTTCGAGCGAGCCGCTTCGACCATCTTCCGACCTTCATTGATCGTCAGCGACAGCGGCTTTTCGCAGTAAACGTCTTTGCCGGCTTCGCAGGCGTGAATGGTGGTCAATGCGTGCCAGTGATCGGGCGTGCTGACGACGACGGCGTCGATATCTTTGCGATCGAGCACTTTGCGATAGTCGCCGTAGATTTCGACTTCGCGGTTCTTCTTATCCAGCACGGTCTTGGCCGCGGCCTGGGCATGCTTGCTGTCGACATCGCACACAGCAACTGCCTTGTCGAGGAACTTGCCAAGGTTGCCTCGGCCCATGCCGCCGACACCGATGTGACCGGTCAGAATGCGTTCATTCGCTCCGAAGGCGGAAGCGGGAATGAACATCGGAGCAGCCATCAAACCAGCCGCTGCAGTAGTTGTCTTCAAGAACTGACGTCGCGAGACGTTGCTATTCGAACTCATTACGTTCCTCTTCGATTCCAAACCCAGATGGGAAATTGGCAAGTTTATAGATGTGCGTTATGGGGATTTCAGGCCAGATGGCAAGCTTCTTATGTTACCTGAAATCTATTGCTGCGCAAAGTCAAAGAAAACCCCCGTAAGTCTCACTTACTGGATTATTCCATTTCTTCCCATACGCTGTGATAGCCGTCGATTAGCTCGGTGTATTGCAAGAACCGTTCATAAAAGGAGTTACCGCCGATCGTCGAGCTGTCGCCCAGCACAATTAGCTTGCGGCGAGCCCGGGTCAAAGCGACATTCATTCGCCGAGTGTCTAGCAAAAATCCGATTTCTCCCGATGTATTGGACCGCACGAGCGAGATCAGCACCGCTTCGTTCTCGCGGCCTTGGAAACCGTCGACCGTGTCGGCTTCGACCCCGGCCGGCAACAAGTTCCGCAGTCGCTGCACCTGGGCGGCATAGGGCGAAATCACCGAGATGTCCCCCGGAGCGATCCCGGCGTCGATCAACTGCTGAGCTTTGCGAGCCACAAACCGGGCCTCGGCATCGTTCAGCCGGCTCGAACTGGACTCGTCTTCCTCTTCCTGGAAGTCGGCCCCGGCGGTGTCATAAAACTGCCATGGCTTGGGATCGACGTACACGGCGTCGCTCAGCATCGGCTGCAAGTCATGTTCGGCGACCGAATCGTCCGCTTCGAGTTGCCCTTCGTAAAACTCGTCGCTGCTGAACTGCATGATCGTGCCATGCATCCGATACTGACGGGCCAGCAGCCGAGCGGTGGCCGGCACCTGCCGCACGATCCGTTCCTGCATGCTCTCCGCAAAGCCTTCCGATGCGGCTTGCTGCGACAAAATCGTGGGGGGTAATTGGCAATGGTCGCCCGCCAAGATCACCTTGTTGGCGCGTGCCAGCGGAATCCAGCAGGCAGGCTCGACGGCCTGACATGCTTCGTCGATCAACACGGTCGAGAACTGTCGGCCTGCCAGCAGGTCGTCGTCGACACCGGTCAGCGTGACACACAAGACATCGGCGCCGGAAAGAATTTGATCGAGCGTCTGACGCTGAATGCGCTGGGCATCGTCGAACATGCCGCGAGCCTCGTCGCGCAGCGCGGCCCGTTCACCAGGGGCAGGTTTGGCCCGCGTATAACGTCCAGCACTTCGCAGGCGTGCTTGTCCATCACGAATCAACTTGTCGGCCAGCTTGGCGTCGGGATGTGACCGCGCCAGGTAGTCGAGCGTGGCATCGTGCAGCTTCTCCGAGACTCGCGCCGGATGCCCCAGCCGTACCGCTTTCACGCCGTGAGCCAGCAGCCGCAGCATCAAGTTGTCGACCGCCAGATTGCTGGGGGCACATGCCAGGACTTTCTCGCCCCGGTCGACCAGTTGGCGAATCAAATGCGCCAGCGTCACTGTCTTACCGGTCCCAGGTGGCCCATGGATGATCGCGACATCGTTCGCCGAAAGAGCGTTCTGCACGGCATCCCACTGCGATTCATTCAATGCCCGCGGACGTTCTGGCATCGGGGCTGATGGTTCAAAGCTTGGCGCGGCCTCTCCGAGCAACACATCGCGCAGGTCGGCCAGGCGATTGCCCGTCGCACTGGCGGCCCGCTTTAAGGCGAACTCCATCCGTCGCCGCGTGACTTCGTCGTCGCTGGGGATGATCTGGAATGGATCGTCGTCATTCTCCAGGAAGTCCTGCGTGACGACCTCGATCGAACCTTCCCGGACGCCAGCGACCAGGCCGCGAACCTGATTCTGCTCGACATCTTGCAGCAAGACGGGCGAACCGGTCCGGAAGCGATGCGGCGGCAGCGGGGCCCCTTGAGTCTTGGGGCGAAACTGGCAGATCACGCGGCCGGCCAGGGCAGACCATTGTTCGTGGAGGCGCAGCCCTTTGAGCGAGCCTTCACTGGCATAGCCCTCCGCCAGACGCTGAGCTTCTTCTTTTTGCTCGAGCTGCATCCAGCCACGAAACTTCTCGAACAGCGGCGGCCATTCGATCTTGTCAGGCTCGTAAAAGACGTCGACTTCCGGCAGGTTTTCGCGGAGCGTCTTCACGGCTCGCTTCGCTCGATCTTCCGCCAATTGGACGGTGCCCTGGCGGCGGATCAGATCGATCGCGCCGATTTCTTTACCGGGTACGTCTGCCTGCTCAATCAGCAGCTTGAACAACTGGTTGCGGTTGGTCCCCGGAGGAAGTCCCCGCAAATGGAGCCGTGCCATGTTTTACGTTGGGTAGATGGGAATGCGGTGTCGGTTCCGCCACTTCGCTACGTGCGGCCGGCGGGGTCGCGAAGAAGCATGCGACGCCTTGAACGACCAACATCGTAGCAAACATCCACAAGGCGTAGTCATAGGCCCCGAAAAGTTCCTTACTCTTGCTCAGCAGGAACGGACCAGCGGCACTCCCCGCGACGATGGTCATCATCTGGAAGCCCTTGATTTTGCCGAGGTGGGCTCGTCCGTAATAGCGAGCCAGCAGCGAGTTCGACCCAGCCGACGCAACCCCTTGAGCGATCCCAAACGTCAGACCATAAACGCCTGCCATCATCACCGAGTCGATCGACATATAGACCAACACGCCGACACCCAGCAGCATCGAGCCAATCACCAGCAAGTAATGCAGCTTGAAGTAGTCGGCCAGGATGCCACCCAAAAATTGACAGCACGCCATGCTGACCGCCATCGTCCAGAAGATGACCTGCGTGTCTTCTTCGGTCAAACCGCGGCTCTCGACGTAAGGCACCACCATAAACATCAGCGCGGTGCCGATCATGCCCCACATTGTCATGAACGAAAGAACGATCCAGAAGGCCCGCGTTTGCAGGGCATCGCCCAGACTCAACTGAGGCAGCAGGAAGCCTGGTCTGATGGGCTCGGCTTCTCCTTCTTTCCGTGGAATTCGTTTCTCGCCGTCAGGCAACTGGCCGATTTCTTCCGGATGGTTTCGGAAGACAAACACCAAAACCGGGAACATCACCACCCAGATCCCGATCCCCAGGGCGAAGTAGGCATGTTGCCACCCCAGCCAGTTGATCAAGGCAATCGTGATGATCGGGAAGGTACCAAAGGCGATGGGCGCCGACAGGTTCCGGATACCATTGGCGAAACCAAGCTTGCGCTGGAACCACATGTCGGCCGTGTTGGTCGCCAGAAGCGTCAGCGAGCCTTGCCCCAGTGTGCGGATCGCCAGAAAGGCAATGAACAGCGAATAAAAGTCTTGGACCTGCGACATTAACATGCAAGCCAGCCCAAACAAGACGATCACCAGTGTCACCGTCTTGCGGAGTCCCCACTTGTCGGCGAGTGCTCCGATCCAGGGCACCGGAAAGGCAGCCAGGATGGTTCCCCAGAGGTAGGCAGTCGTGACGGTGACGATCTCCCGGTTGATCAGGTCTTTGGTCAGCACCACTTCCTGACCAGGATGTTCCTGCTGAAAGGTCGTCGTCGCCAGGGTGGTGGCGATATGTTTATTAAACAGAGCGACCCCATACGTCTGACCTGGGCTGGTGCAATACTGCGTCAGCATCGCAACTCCCAGCATGACCCAGCCATAGAAGAAAGGTGTTGCCCGCACTAACGGGTCGTGTCGCAAAGAAGCTGCCTCGATCGAGGCGGCGTCGGTGGCCATGGTAGCGAGTTGCCTGAATCTGTTCCTGGTGAGCGTTGCGCGGCGAATCGTACGGCTGCGCGGAGTCATATACTATCAACGGCTCCTTGGCTAGGAAACATCTAATGGGCAAACGGTTCACCGTATTTTCTAGCATCGGCATCCCTACCCGTAGAGCCAGATAGCAGTGGCATCTTTGCCGACCTGATGGGGCCAATTGCAACCACTGGCCGTTACCGATACTTTGGAACGTTGCAGACACCCTGCCGGGTGCCAGCGTAACGATCGAAAACCATGCCGAGAGCGACTTTTTCGCCGGCATGCCTTCAATAGCCATCTCAACCAAGCGTGAAGTGAATGCGAATCGGTTTAGCGTTCAAGCTGTTTTTCCAAATTCTGTTCAATCCGGAAGTCGCTCAGCGAGCCGAGAAGCTCTCGCTGCCAGCTCCAGAAGAAAAGCCGACCCTGCCACCGGTTCCGGCCAAACCCAAGCCTGAGAAGCCTCAGCGTCCCGAAGGGATCGACGCGCTGGTCTTGCTGACCACGCTGCAGCGCGAAGCTCGCTTCCTCGATCTCTTTCAGGAAGATCTCTCGGAATACGAAGACGCCCAGATCGGCGCAGCCGTCCGCGATGTACAGCGCGATACCAAGGCTACCTTGAATCGCATGTTCGCGATCGAGCCGGTCCGCAGTGAAGAGGAGGGGGGGCGTATCGACCTGCCTGCTTCGATCGACGCCAACGAGATCCGCCTGGTCGGCAACGTGCAGAACGACAAGCCTGCCGGCGGCACGCTGGTGCATCGCGGCTGGAAAGCAACCAAGTGCGACCTGCCCAAGTTCAACGGTACGCTGGCCCAGGCCCAGGTTCTCAACCCTGCCGAAGTGGAGGTGTAATCGATGACCGCGAAATATGTCGTCGGGATCGACCTCGGCACCACCAATAGCGTCGTTGCGTTTTCTGATCTAGAAGCGGAATCGCCAGTCGTCGAGTTGCTCGAGATTCCGCAACTGGTCGCCCCGAGCACGCTTGAGAACCGTAAATCGCTTCCATCGTTTCTGTACCTCGCCACCGAGGCCGATCAAGAAGGTGGCAAGCTCGGGCTGCCTTGGACCGATCAACAGAACTACGCCGCCGGCGAGTGGGCGCGCCGCCAGTCGGCTGAAACGCCTGATCGAACGGTCGGTGGAGCGAAGAGCTGGCTGTCGCATCATAAGGTCGACCGACAAGGCCCGATCTTGCCTTGGAACGCTCCGGAGGAAGTCGGCAAGGTTTCGCCCGTCGAAGCCTCGCGGCGTTACTTGCAGCACCTGGTTGCGGCCTGGAACGATGCCCATCCGGAACATCCTTTGTCCCAGCAAGCGGTCGTGCTGACGGTTCCTGCGTCGTTCGATGCCAGTGCTCGCGAACTGACGCGCGAAGCAGCCGTCGGCGCCGGTCTGCCCGACACGTTCACGTTGCTCGAAGAACCGCAGGCCGCGGTCTACTCGTGGCTGGGTCACATGGGAGACCAGTGGCGCAAGGTGCTGAAGGTTGGCGATAAGCTGCTGGTCTGCGACGTCGGTGGTGGTACCACCGACCTGACGCTGATCACCGTCGAAGAAGAGCACGGCGAACTGGTCCTCAAACGGATGGCGGTCGGCAATCACTTGCTGGTCGGCGGCGACAACATGGACCTGACGCTGGCCTTCCACGTGTCGGAACTGTTCAAAGAGAAGAACGTCACACTCGATCCGTGGCAGTCGGTGTCGCTATGGCATTCCTGCCGAGCCGCCAAAGAACAACTCCTCAGCGACGAAGGTCCCGAGAAGCACCCGGTCAGCATCCTCGGCCGAGGAAGCAAGCTGATCGCCAAGACGGTTTCGGTCGATGTCGAACGAGAACCGATCAAGCAGATGCTGCTGGAAGGCTTCTTCCCGCAGTGCTCTGGTACCGATAAACCGCAGCGTGGGTTTGTCTCGGGCTTCCAGGAACTTGGCTTGCCGTTTGAATCGGACCCAGCCATCACCCGGCATCTGGCCGAATTCTTGGCCGTCCATGCCGAGAAGACCGGCAGCGCAATCCAGCCGACGCATGTGCTGTTCAACGGGGGCGTGTTCAAGAGCCAACCGTTCCAGGACCGCTTGATGGAAACGATCGGCTCGTGGCAGACTGACGGACCACCGAAGCGTTTGGAAGGGACCCACGATCTCGACTACGCCGTCGCACGCGGTGCGACCTTCTATGGCTGGGCGAAAGAGAAGGGTGGCATCCGCATCCGTGGCGGCACCGCTCAGGCCTATTACGTCGGCATTCAAACTTCCGGCCTGGCTATCCCCGGTGCTCCACGTCCGCTCCACCTGTTGAACGTGGTGCCGATCGGCATGGAAGAAGGAACCGAAACCGACGTCCCCAGTGCGGAAGTTGGCCTGGTGGTGGGCGAAACGACCAAGTTCCGTTTCTTCTCGTCGCCGGTTCGCAAAGAGGACCAGCCAGGGCAAATGGTGACTCGCTGGGACGAAGCAGAGATCAGCGAAACCGACAGCATGGAAGCCGCGCTGCCGCGTGACGACAAGATCAACGAGCCCTACGTGCCGGTGACGTTCCATTCCAAAGTGACTGAACTTGGAATGCTGGAACTGTGGTGCGTCAGTACCAAGACCGATGGTCGCTGGAAGCTGGAGTTCAACGTCCGCCAGGAGGACTAGTCCTTCTCCTCCGCGAGCTTTTCGGAATTCGCCTCGCTTGCTGTCCCCTCTCCATCGCGGGAGAGGGGCGTTGAGAAACCAACCCATCATGTCTATCGTTCAAGCCACCTCCGCCGCCATGACCGGCGATCTGGAGGAACTCCCCAGTCGCTATCTCGTTGGCATCGACCTCGGCACGACCAATTCGGCCGTCACGTTTCTTGATACCCACAAGCCGGACGCCGCGATCGAGACCTTCCTCGTTCCGCAGGTCATCGCCCCTGGGCAGATCGAAGCCAGGACCACGCTGCCGTCGTTTCACTATCAGGCCGCCAGCGGCGAATTCGCGACTGATGCGTTGAAGCTGCCGTGGAGCAAATCGGACGAGTCGAACCTGGTCGGCATTTTTGCCCGCGATCATGGCACGAGCGTACCCGGACGCATGATCAACTCGGCGAAAAGCTGGCTTTCGCATTCCGGTGTCGATCGAACCGCGGCGTTGCTCCCGTGGCACGGCACCGCCGATGTCGACAAGCTTTCGCCGGTCGAAGTGAGCAGCCGGTATCTGAAGCATGTTCGAGCGGCCTGGAACTATGCCCACAAAAACGAACCGCTCGAAAAGCAAGACATCGTCCTGACGCTGCCCGCTTCATTCGACGAAATCGCTCGCGAACTAACGGTTGAAGCGGCGAAGCAGGCTGGCCTCAAGCGTGTGGTGCTAATCGAAGAACCGCAAGCCGCGTTCTACGACTGGCTTGCCAAGCATTCCGATAGTTGGCAACAACAAGTCGAGCCAGGCCAAACAATCCTGGTCTGCGACATCGGTGGCGGGACCAGCGACTTCACGCTGATCCGGGCCCGGGCCGGCGAAGAGAACCTGGTCCAGTTTCATCGCGTCGCCGTCGGCGAGCATTTAATCCTGGGGGGCGATAACCTCGACCTCGCTCTGGCACACTACCTCGAACAAAAGCTTTCGCCGAAGGAAAAGCTTCCGGCCGACCGCTGGTCGATTCTCGTCCGACGTTGCCGCCAGATTAAAGAGACCTTCCTCGGTCCAGAGGCACCTGCTTCGCAAACGGTCAGCTTGCCGGCATTGGGTTCGAAACTGATCGGCGGGGCCCTCCAGTGTGAAGTCACCCTGGCCGAAGTCCACCAGGTCCTGGCAGAAGGCTTTCTGCCGGAGTGTGGTCTCAACGAAACACCGCAGACGCGGACCTCAGGCTTTCAGGAGTTTGGTCTACCGTATGCCCCCGATGCCGCAATCACACGTTGGCTGGCCTACTTCCTGCGAACCCATCATGAAGTGATCGAACCCGAACATCGTCACGCCAGCGGAGCCGTTCGGCCTGACCTGGTACTGCTCAATGGTGGGTTCTTCGAGTCCCCCGTTTTGAAGCAACGTCTGTTGGACGTGCTGACCGGCTGGTTCGCTTCCCAAGATCCCGGTTGGAAACCGATCTTGCTCGAGAATCAACATCTCGACCTGGCGGTGGCCCGTGGGGCAGCCTATTACGGACAAGTCCGCCGTGGCACTGGCGTCAAAATCACAGCCAACCTCGCACGAACTTATTACATCGGCGTCGGGGGTGGCGACTCGCCGGAGGCGATGTGCCTTCTGCCGGCGACGACGGAACCAGGCCAAGAGATCGATCTCAATCAGACGTTTCAGCTTCGCGTCTCTGAGCCAGTCGAGTTTCCGCTGTTTGTCTCAAGCACTCGCTTGATCGATCCACCAGGGCAATTGGTGCCGATCGATCCGCAGCAGATCAAATCGCTCCCTCCCATTCGCACGGTGCTGCGTGCCCGTCGTCGCGCCGAGGCGGAAACCATTCCGGTCCATTTGCATGCCCGGTTGACCGAGATCGGCACGATCGAACTTTGGTGCGCGGAAGTCGGTACCGATCGCACCTGGCGACTTCAATTCGATATCCGCAGCGCCACGCAAACGGACGTCGCGGCCCATCAGTCGGCCAAAGAAGCGGAAGGGATGCTCGACGAATCGCAGTGGAACGGGGCCGAAACGCTGCTGGAAGAGACCTTCGCCGCCAACGCACCCCGCAAGCCACAGCCGTTGATGAAAGATCTGGACGCGGCCCTCGAAATGCCTCGCGACGCGTGGCCGACTTCGCTGCTGCGTCGAATGTGGGAACAATTGATGGACCTGGAAACAGGTCGTACCAAAGGCCCCACGCACGAGTCCCGTTGGCTGAACCTTGCCGGCTATTGCCTTCGCCCTGGGTATGGTCTGGCACTGGACGACTGGCGTGTTTCCGAGACCTGGAAACTGCTGCAAGGCAAAGTGGTTCATAACGACGACAACTGCCGGAATCAGTCGTTGATCTTGTGGCGACGAATCGCCGGCGGATTGAATCGCGGGCAACAGCTCGCGTTGGCCGAACCGCTGCTGGTAGCCACCCGTGCGATGCATAAGCGGATGAACAGCGGCGGCGGTGGTGGCAACGCGTCGACAACTTTCACGCCACAGCAAGCGATCGAAGCCTGGCGACTTTTGGGCAGCCTCGAACTGCTCGGTGCACAGGAGAAGACCGAGATCGGGCGGATGCTGGTCGACCTACTCGGCAAGAAGAAGCTGGAACCAGCCCGTGGAGCGATGGCGTGGGCGATTGGCCGCCTGGGAACGCGGGTACCGGTTTATGGTCCACTCAATACGCTGGTCCCCAAAGAAATCGCCGGGCAATGGCTCGAGGGGATCTATCGTCAGAAAACCAGCGATCGTGCCGACTTGTTGGCGGTCATGCAGATGGCCCGCCGCACCGATGACCGCTACCGCGATCTTCCAGAGAAGGTCCGTACCGAAGCCGCCCAGTGGCTTCAATCGAAACAGGCCCCCGAGCACTGGATTCGTATCGTCCGCGAAGGAGGCCAACTCGACGAAGAAGAGCAATCACAAATCTTCGGCGAAAGCCTACCAACCGGTTTAGTGCTGATGCGTTAAGAGGGATCTTGCGGATTCCTGAGCGCCTCGATGTCGATGAACATTTCGATTTGATCGTAAGGTATCTCGCGAACCTCGCCATCAATCTGCGTGATCAGCGGCGTCTTCGTCCGACGGCAAGTTTCGTAGACATCGAGCATCGCTTCACGAAATGCAGCCAATGCCTTTTCGGTGTTATCTCCTCGACTGTCAATCACAACGTTGCTCCTTGTCTTGCAGCCTTCGCAAACAGTTCCGGTTCTTTGACTGTGAGGAGGCCATTTACCGACTTAGCAATTAGCTCCGGTGGGTATTCTATTGAATTATAGATTCCAAAGCTGGTGACAATCGATCCATATTCCCGAAAGAAATTGCGGAGGCCTGCCTTGTATCTACGCCGGATATCTGGCTCTGGAATGTTGTGCCCTCCTTGGCGGACTCGATTCCTTACACGGCTGACGGCAATCTCTTCATCAGGAAGCCAAAGAAACGAAAGTTCAATTGTATAACCACGATCCATCAGTTGCTTGAATCGTCGTAAATAGTTGCGTCCGGATAGCGTAGTCTCAATGCTAAAGGTCGCCCTCTGAGCGACAAGCGAATCAAACTGCTGAAGCATAAGACGAGCAGCTTTGTAATTCTGGGTTTCTGGCTCTTCATGCGATAAAGCCAACGCGATCAAATCGGCATTTAGGAATATCTGACAGGCAGCGTACGTTGGCAAATATCTCGCAGCAAATGTCGTCTTTCCGGCACCGTTGGGCCCAGCGATAACGTACAGCGTTGGTTCCATAGCTCATGTCTCCGAGCGATCGATCCAGCGGGTTTTCTGGTGGGGATGGGCTTCGGTAAGAAGTCGCAGGATTTCGGAAGGATCGTGTGAGGTTAGCAGGAGTTGGCGATTTTCTTCCGACATGAAGCCTTCGTCGGTCGCTTCGTCAAGCATCGTTAGCAGGGGATCGAAGAAGCCGTCGACGTTCAGCAGGCCGCATGGTTTGGTGTGGAAGCCAAGCTGAGCCCAGGTAATCACCTCGAACAATTCTTCCAGCGTGCCATAGCCGCCTGGCAAGGCGAGAAAGCCATCGGCCAGGTCAGCCATCTTCGCCTTTCGTTGATGCATCGAGTCGACCACGATCAGGTCGGTTACGTCGTGATGGGCTAGCTCGCGATCGACCAGGGCCCCAGGGATCACACCGGTTACCTCGCCGCCGGCAGCCAAGGCCGCATCGGCGATCGCGCCCATGATTCCGACCTTGCCGCCACCATACACCAGGTGAATGTTCTGCTCGGCCAGCAGTCGTCCGAGCTGCTGCGCGACCTCAACGAAAACGGGCCGGCTACCAGAGGCCGACCCGCAAAATACACACAAGTTTTTCATCCTGGGTCCCATTCGTTCGTGGGCGCCCGGCGAGCTCTTACTTCGCTTCCAAAGCGAAGTCGCCTCGCATGTCACGCCACACGCAGTGGATATGGTTCGCCGGATTGCCAGAGACATCCGGTTGAGCGTTGACGAACTCAATTAAAAACGTTTTTCCCTGAACGCGATAGTAATGGGGAATCCCATCCTTGTAACCGCCAGCCCAGGCAAAGTGAATGTTGTTCCAACCGGCCGCTTCCAGATCGGCGTAACGCTTGGCTGCCACGTCGGCTGGCATCGCCGAAACATAAACGTCGATCAGCTTCTTCAGCGTAGCTTGCTGATCGGCGGTCAATTTTTCGAACGCGATCCCTTCCGGAGCGGTTTGCGGCGGATGAGGTTCGCCGGCGTTACGAATTTCAGAAGGGCACTTGTCGGCGATCACGGCGACTTCTTTTTGTTCCGCGGAAAGCGAGTTGGCCAGCTCGAAGCCGAGAGCTTCTTCGTCACGCAGAACGGCCATGCCCTTTGGGTAACCTTCCAGCACGCTCTGTTTGACGACGGCTGGGTTGGTGGCGAAGAACTGCGGTGTCGACGATACGACCTGATCTCCTTCGACGACGAAGTTCAGCGAAAGGTGATGTCCTTCAAAGCTCAGGCCCCAACGGCTCCCTTCTTTCGGTTCGCCAAAGATGGTGACGTAGTAACGTTCGGTGTCGCGGATCGGTCCCGACTTCTGCACATGCTTCAGTAAGGCTTCCAGCGAGATGATTCCGGTCGTCTTGTCGTACCCGACCTGGCTCAAGGCCGACTTGAGCAACGCATGTGTCATTTCGCGCTGCTGCGAAGTCATGAACTTCATCTGCAAGCCTTTGCGTTCATCTTTGGGGATGAAGTGCCAACCGAGACGCTGCTCTGCTTGGTAAGGATAGAGCATCGTCTTGCGCTGCACGGCATCAAGAGATTCGACCAGGGCACCGGCCGACGCGGTCATCTTTTCGCCGGAGCTGGCCAGACGAAAATAGGTGTAAGCCGAAGTAACGGTTACCAAGGCAAGCATTAGCGAACAGGCAGCAAGCAGACTTTTTCGCACGGGAAGTCCTTTGGCGGGGATAGGCAAGCGGGTAGGATTTAGGGAAAGGGATTCTGCGATATTTTGGTTTTGCAGAGAATATAAATTACCATGAGCCCTGGCCAAATGCATCCCGCCAAGGCCCTTTTCCCACCAAACTGACTCCTTTCCCCCTTAAAGCTCGCTGGAGAACATCATGCTGAAACACCTGTCGCTGGGCTGCCTGGTCCTGCTTCTTTCTTCGCTGTCTGCCTTTGCCGCCGATGGCAAGAAGGGCCCTCTGTGGCCGGAAGGTGCCCCTGGCGCCAAAGGAACCACCGAAAACGACATCCCCACGCTGACCGCTTACCTGCCTGCCTCCGAAATCAACACTGGCTGCGCGATCGTCGTTTGTCCTGGTGGTGGCTATGGCCATCTGGCAGTCGGCCACGAAGGCCTAGAGATCGCCGAATTTTGGAACAACCTGGGTGTGGCCGCTTTCGTCCTCGAATATCGTCACTCGGGGCGTGGCTATCAGCATCCTGCTCCACTGCACGATGCCCAGCGTGCCGTTCGCACTGTGCGAGCTCGTTGGGAAGAATACGATATCGACCCGAATCGCGTCGGCATTATGGGCTTCTCGGCGGGTGGTCACCTCGCGTCGTCGGCGGGTACGCACTTCGATGCCGGCAAGCCAGACGCTGGCGATCCTGTCGAGCGCGTCAGCAGCCGACCTGACTTCATGATCTTGTGCTACCCGGTGATCGCCTTCAATCAACCGTTCACCCACCGTGGTTCACAGAAGAACCTGCTGGGTGCCGATGCCGACGAAGAATTGACCAAATCGATGTCGAGCGAGCTTCAGGTCACTTCGGAAACGCCACCGACCTTCCTCTTTCACACCACCGAAGACACCGGCGTGCCACCGCAAAACAGCATCGTGTTCTACCTGGCCTTAGTGAAGCACAAAGTTCCTGCCGAACTGCACGTGTTTGAAAAGGGTCGTCACGGCATCGGTCTGGGCAAAGCGGTTGCTGGTACCTCGGCCTGGCCAGAGCTGGCCCACAACTGGCTGAAAGTTCGCGGTCTGCTTTCCGATAAGAAGTAATCCCAGCCACCAGGAAGCGGCGTTAACCGCGCCGCCTCGCATGCGGTTACTACAGTAAATCACCATGGTGATCGACAGTGGCCAGCAGACTCTACATCTGCTGGCACTTGTCGATCATTTTTTATGCGCCGGTCGCTCCTCTGCCTCACTTGTTCGGGATTCCCGCAAGTTGGGGGATGAACGCCACGAAAAGAGGTAGGCTTTCTATGGAAACGGAATCTGGCCACTGGCGGATAGGCTCCTCAAGCTGCAAACCGCAGCCTTGATGGGTGCTTCGGTCAGCGCCGCTGGCAGTTTGGAGCCCGAGGGAGCACGGCTTGAGGCGGATTGATTGCTGCAATCGTTATCAGTCGCAGCTAGTCCACCCGAAAACCTGCCATCGCAACGCCGGATTTTGCTGGGTGCCACGGCTTAAACCGTAAGCTTTCACAGATACGAGACCACTGACTATCCTTGGGCAGCAAGAGTGATGTTTGTGAACCAATCGTTTCTTAGCCACGGACTCGACTCGCTGGTCACTTTCAACCCGATCAGCATTCATAGCGATACGCAGCTAGGCGAACTACTAGAGCGACTGTATTGCACCGGCTTGCATCATTGGCCGGTGGTTAATCGGCATCACCAAGTCTTGGGGATGGTGACCGACCGCGACATCATTCGCTTCTTCAAATCGCATCGACTTGCCAATCATGCCAATCAGGGTGCTCGCGACGAATATCGAATTCCGGTGGCCGATTGCATGACCCGCCCGGTCGAGACGATTTCGTCGGACGGTGAAGCGTTGGAAGCACTCGAGCGACTCCTGGCTCATCACTTCCATGGATTGCCGGTGCTGAACGGGGATTCGCTGTGTGGCCTGGTGACCACCAGTGACTATATTCGCGAGTTCGCATATAGCTCGCATCCAACGCGTGATGCGACCGTCGGCCAGGTCTACGACGACTCACCGACTATTGTCGACAGCCACATGCTGATCTCCGATCTGTACGAAAAGCTTACCCGCGAACGTCTCGACTACGTGCTGGTGACCGAAGGAGAATGTGCCCTGGGGGTCGTGACAGCGCGGGACGTCAGCTTCCACCTCTGCCGACAATTGGCCCACTCGGCGTTCGATCCCAACCACGAAGATACTAAGCGGGCCGTCGACATGGTGAAGTCGACCAGCTGTGTTCGTGTGAGTGCCGATTTAGGACATGTGGCAACGATCTTACTGGAGCAGAACATCCGGGCGACGATGGTCTGCCAACGCGGCACCGAACCGGCCGGCGTGATCACCGAAGACCACATTCTGGGAATGCTTTGCCAACAGGAACGGATCCTGAACCTGGCTGCGAATTCGCCCGCTTCGGTTCGATCAATTCCCTAGCAGCGTCAAGCGTTCGACTTCCAGCGGGAAGTCGGCATAGGTCCGAATGCTGCTTGCCTTCGCACTCAACACACGCACTTTTGCCGTGTTGCCGGTGGGTGCCCGGTTGTTTCGCCGCGACTCCAACGTGAGCCGTTTCTCAGCGCGTTCCAAGTCTTGCTTGCGATCGGCATGCTGCTTGATCTCTGCTTCAAAACGCTGCTGCGTTTGCAAGCGTCGGGTTTGCAAGACATCGCGGCTCGAAACGAGTCGGCGGCCTTCCGCTTGAACCTGGGCCAGGTCACGTTCGTAATCACCGACCAGGCGTTCCAGACGAAAGATCTCGCGATCGAGTCGGTCTTTGCGGACCGGGTCGTTGGTTTCTCGCTTTTCTTCGCTCAGGCGAAAGATGTCGTCGAACAAGATCGAAAGTTCGCGGCGAATCACACGTTGCTGCGCTTCCAACTGCGAGATCGAAACTTCCAGCGGACCCAGCAATTGTTCCAGACGCTGATCTTCCTGCATCCATTGGCTGCGTAGCTGTTCGATCTGATCGGTTGCTTGCTGCTGGTCGACTTCGATCTGCGTCCGGCGTATTTCTAGCTGCTGCTGGTTCTGCATCTTCTCGAGCTGCTCTTTCTGCATCGCGTCGACCTTCGCATCTTGTTGCTGCGTGGTCGACGTGGTGAACAGCGTGGCGACGTCTTGATAGTTGTTCTCGAACTCGACGGCGCGCTCGCCTACGAGAACTGGCTTGATCATGTCACGCGATCTTTGAACCAGTGCGGCCGAGACATCGCCAGCCCGTGGTCCTTCGTAGAATGCGAACAAACGTCCCAGCAACCGAATCGTTTCGCGAACTCGTTCTTCGTCGTCCCCGACCAGTTCCGCCTGGGGAAGCTCTTTGCTGAGGCGCTGGGCCTGCACCAGGGCGGCATCGAATTTATCTTGCAGCGTCCGAACCCAAATCAAAGCTCGCCAACTGCGATAGTCTTTCGAGTCGACTTCGATGGCAGCCTGAAAGGTCGCGGCGGCATCGTCGTATTGATGATGGCGAAGCAGGGCCAAGCCGGCGGCATACAACGCTTTCGAGTCGCGAAGCCCCTTGGCGGTGCTTGTTGCCTGGCGCACGGTCGCGATGCCGTCGGGACCGACCTGCCAACCATCGCGGAGCAGTTCTTCGATGACCGCATGGGCATCATCTGCGGTCGCCATACCGGGCAGTACGCCCAGCATCAGCAGCACCGCCCCAGTTGTCATCCAGCGGGAAAGCCACGCCATCCAATTGCTCCCGAGACTGCGAACGCGAAGAGATCCAACGAAGAGGCCCTCCGAGAGAGGTCCCTTCGTATCGTAGGGACGATCTACAGAATTGACAAGAAACTTTTAGATATCGCCGAGAGTTACGCGTTATTGGGCGATATTCGCCGGATCGAACAGCAGCGGAAAGAACTGTCCCTGCATCTTCTCTCCGACAGCGATCGGCGGAACCCCGGTCAGCAGTTCTTCGTTCTTATCGCTCATCACACCATCGCGGATGGCGTTGATGACGGTCGCCCGGCGAGGTCGTTCGATCCGGTTTTCAAACGAACCATGTACCGTCAGAGGATGGTGGAATGTCGCTTCGCCTGCTTTCAGTTCGGCTGGCACCGGATGCTGGAACTGTTCCCACTGCTCGTCGGTCAGCACTTCGCGGATCGCTTCCATGTTGCCGGCTAGCCCGGTGATTGGCAACAAATCCCAGCGATGACTGCCGGGGATATATTGCACGCAGCCGTTGTCGTTGGTCGCATCATCCAAGCCAATCCAGCAGGTGAGATGAGCGACCGGCTTCGTTCGCGTCCAATAGCTGTAGTCTTGATGCCAGGCGA
Source organism: Bremerella cremea (assembly GCF_039541315.1). Lineage (GTDB taxonomy): Bacteria > Planctomycetota > Planctomycetia > Pirellulales > Pirellulaceae > Bremerella > Bremerella cremea. The sequence continues at coordinate 333,397 of NZ_BAABFZ010000009.1, forward strand.
CCACGCCGCCATGGTGGGCGGGCTTGCAGAACAACTGGTCGTGCCAGAAACGGACCGGGCCTTCCAGCAACTGACTGGCCGCCATCACGAACGCCGGCGACCACAACACATCATGAAATGCCGGACGCAACCGCCACGCGCCCAGTGCATGAAAGAGAACCGTTTCCGGCGTGGTCGATTCGTTGGTGTGATATTCGTACCACAGATTCTGGCCGTCATGGCCTGGCTCGAAGAACTCGGCCAATTCGGTTCGCAGCGTTTCGATCTGCGTGGCATTCAAAATCGGGATGCCAGCCAGGTAGCCGTTCTGTTGGTACGAAGCGATTTGCTGATCGGTCAGGCGGTATTGATCCCAGCCAGAAGCATCGGTTGGCCAGGCAAACAAATCGGTGGCAAGTTCGTGCAGTTCAGACCAGTCGCGGGCCATCGTGTAACACTCGTAGGAGAGAAGAATAAGGAAGGGAGGAGGCAAGACGCTTGGTTATCGCAGGCCCGCAGATAGAAATCAAGCATCGCTCGCCGCCCGATCGGCTACCGAACGCTAGTGCGAATGATCATGATCGTGTCCATGCGCGTGGTCGTGACCATGGTCATGATCGTGCGAATGGTCGGCGCTACTTCCTTCCGGATGCAAATCGTTGAAGTGGATATGCAGTTTCGGCCGGGCCTTCACCAGCTTCGAGACACCTTCATCGGTCAGCTTGGTATCGTCCGCATAGAACGACTGGAGCTGCTCGAGCTGGGCAATAGAATCGATCGCCCCATCGGTGATCGGGCAATGAAGAAGGTGCAAATACAAGATCGACTTGTTTTCGCCTACCTTCGCAATCGCCGCATCAGTAATGTTCGGCGAACCGATTCGCAGCAGTTCCAGCTTTGGTAGGGCAGCAATCTTGGCGAGACCTTCGTCGGTCAATTCACTGGCAGGGAGGTTGACGATTTCCAGGCTTTCAATCGCGGCGATTTTCTCGGCCTCGGCATCGGTGATCGGCGTTTGATCGAGCCGAAGTTCACGCAGCTTCAACGTTGGATCTAAGTGCTGAAGCAGTTGGAGCGGTACGACCGATTTCGTCACCTGAATGCTGTCCGTCGCGGCGGACGACACGTCGAGTAGCTGCCGTTCGAAGGTTGCCTCTGGCGGAGTATCGGGGTACGGCGGTACCTCTTCGCAACCAACGGCGAACAACAGAATTCCAACCAACATCAGACGCAGCATCGCAATCCATCCAGAGCAGGGGAGTCAACTTGGCAGGCTAACCGCAACGGGGGCAACGGAGTCGATAACGTGTCACGCCACCGCCACGGGAAGTTCCCGATATCATAATCTCTCCGCAGCGAGGGCAAAAATCAGGCATCGTGTCGTCTTCGCCGTCGTCATCTTTTTGCTGACATGCCACGCAGATCTTGGTGTCCGGAAAGATCTCCAGACGTTCCGCCGGAATCGTGCGTCGACATTGCTCGCACACCCGGGCGTCGCCCCATTCTTCTTCCTCGTCCCGCGGCAGGTCGATCCGCAGTCCGACGCGACCACATTCGCCACAGACAAGCTTGCTTCCGCTCCGCTCGAACAGCTCTTCAATTAATGACTGGTCAGGGTTTTCTTCCCGACGCAGCATCCCTTGCTGATGCAACAGCCGAAGTTTTTCGACAGTTCCGACCATTCGATGCCAATGGCAATCGGGACAGCTAATTTCTTTCAACATAGCAATTTAGGGGGGGCGATCTCGGCCGCGGCGACAAACCTATCGTTTTTGGCTCGCAGGGAAACTAGAATAGGGGATCACATCTGCAACCCCTTGGCAATCTTGTATTGTTGCAAAAATAACCCACCTCGGAGAGCACCATTCATGTCGTTGCGTATTTTTCTTTGCTTTGTTAGCTGCATGTCGCTGGGATCGATCGCCTGCGGTCAGGAATTCAAGAGCGGTATCGAGTGGCCAGAGCCCCAGGTCGTGACGCCCGGCGACAAGCCGACCGATCCACCAGCCGATGCGACGGTTCTGATCGGCAACGATGGGATGTCGGCCTGGGTCGGCGGTGAAAAATGGAAGTTTGAAGATGGTGTCGCAACCGCCGCCAAGGGTGGTATTCACACCAAGGAAAAGTTCGGTGATGTCCAACTTCACGTCGAGTGGGCCGCTCCGGCAGAAGTGAAGAGCAGCGGTCAAGGACGCGGTAACAGCGGCGTCTTCTTGATGGGTAAGTACGAGATCCAGGTCCTCGATTCGTACAACAACGAAACCTACTTCGATGGCCAGGCCGGCGCCGTTTACAAACAGTCGCCGCCGATGGTCAACGCCATGAAGAAGCCCGGCGAATGGAACACCTACGACATCATCTTCAATCGTCCGCAGCGGAACGAAAAGGGTGACGTCGTCGTTCCCGCAACCATCACCGTGATCCATAACGGTGTCGTGCTGCATCACGCCTATCCGATCCGTGGCAGCACCAACTGGCACAAGCCACCGGCTTACGACAATCATGGCGAGAAGGAAAGCATCTCGCTGCAATTCCACGGAAACCCCGTGAAATTCCGCAATATGTGGGTTCGCGAGTTCAAGCAGATCCAGCCTACCTTCGTGCCGGAAGACACCGAAATGGTTCGTTACCGGGCCGACTGGGCAACTGAAACCATCACGGCCGCTCCGCCAGAAGAAAGCGCCGCTGAAGAAGCGAAACCGACCGAAGAGATGAAGCCGGAAACCAAGACCGAAGCAAAGCCTGAGGCCAAACCGGAAGCGAAGGAAGAAAAGAAGTCGGAAGAGAAGCCAGCCGCCAAGCCGGAAGAAAAAAAGGAAGCTGCTGCCGACGTTCCGAAAGAAGAAGCCAAGGCAGATCAGCCGAAGTAAGCTACTTTGCCAGTTCGAATTCATTTGAAGACGTACCGCGATCCGGTGCGTCTTCTTTTTTAGAAGGACCGCCCTGATGACGCGTTGCCTCTCTGTTCTGTTACTGCTTCTGCCAACGCTGGCCTATGCCGAGTCACCGGAAACGGAATCATCGTTTCGTCCTTCGGCGCTAGGCATCACTCCGCCACTGCTGGAGCGTGGAACCGATCTCGACCAATACGTCGGACGCCTAATCGCGATCCGTGGCGAGCTTCACGACACCAAAATCCCGACGATCCTGGGGATCGATATCGCTGTGACCGACGAATCGCTGCGGGGAAAAGAGTGTTACGCGATCGGAATTCTGGGCAAATGGACGCGTCCGCCCGCTGCGAAAGGAGAAGTGGAGAATTCCAAACGCACGGCCGCCTACCGCAAGAAGGACACGATCTATACCCTCTACTTTGATCTCAGCCGAAAGCTGGCACCGGCCCAAGCTTGGCCCCAGAAGTGATCAAACAATGTGAATTATTAAGGTAGGGATACTATCGCCAGCAGCCATCACACCACCTTCCAGGGGTGATTTCTCGTAGTTTCCGAAGCCCTAACCCCGGAAACAGACGGTGTTTACATAACTATTACACAGCTTCGACAGGGCGTTTACCCTCGGCCCGACGATTGTCCTTACAATTCGACTCAATCAGTGACACTTCTGAAATGAGCAGGAGTCCGCTGATCTCGACCTCTCCCCCCGCAAAGATCGCAAATCTTAAGGACAGACCATGTCGATCGTAACTGAAAAAGACGACCCATCGCTCTTGGGCGAAAGTAATATTGCAAAGAAGCGTCCGACCAAGTCACGGAAGAAAGATCCGAACCGTCCACGCCAGTCGAAGCCATACAACCAGCGTTTCCGCCACGGTGCCGGCTGGCCCACGATCATTTGGATCGGCCTGATTCACCTGGGTGCATTGGCAGCTCCGTTTTGCTTCACCTGGGATGGCCTCATCGCCGCTGTCTTCCTGTACTATCTGACCGGCTGCGTTGGTGTCACCCTCGGTTTGCACCGCTACCTGACCCACGCTGGTTTTAAGACTTACAAGCCCGTTCGTTACGCGTTGGCCTTCATCGGTCAGTTGTCGGGCGAAGGCTCGGCCCTGGACTGGGTCGCTACGCACCGTAAGCATCATGCCCACAGCGACCAGGAAGACGATCCTCACTCGCCAGAAGATGGCGGTTGGTGGGCTCATATCATCTGGTTGGCTCCTCACCACACGCCTGCGGAAAAAGACGAACTGCACATGCGTTGGGGACCAGATCTTCGCAAAGATCGCGGCATGTGGTTCCTGCATCAGACCTTTATCCTGTGGCATCTGGTGCTGGGCGTTGCCCTGATGGGCCTGGGCTATTACCTGGGTGGCTGGTACACAGCTTGTTCGCTGGTGGTCTGGGGCATGTTCCTTCGCTTGACCGTCCTGCTGCACGTGACCTGGTTCGTGAACTCGGCAACGCACATGTGGGGCTATCGCAACTACGAAACGACCGACAAGAGCACCAACCTGTGGTGGGTCGGCCTGTTGGCTTTCGGCGAAGGCTGGCACAACAATCATCACGCTTACCCACGCATGGCCGTTCATGGTCACAAGTGGTGGGAATTCGACCTGACCTGGAACGTGCTGCGAGTCATGCGGATGTGCGGTCTGGCCTGGGACATTGTCGATTACAAGCAGAAGACCAAGGATGGCACGGTGAAGGTTTAATGACCTGACCCAACTTCGATCCAACGAAAAAGGCTCGACCAAAATTGGTCGAGCCTTTTTTTATTAGTGGCCCGTTTGAGGATAGCTTCGCGTCAGGTCGAGGCTTCTTCTTCGCCGGTTTCGGCCTGGATGTTGTCGACGCCATTGGGTAGAAATTGGTAGCCAGCGTCGCGGATCGTGATGAAGTACTTGGGTTTCCCCTTGTCCTTCTCGAACATCTTCCGCAGTCGGCCAATGAACTGGTCCGGGGCTCGCGTCGACACGTGGCCCGGCATCTCCCACACTTCTTTCAGCAGCTCTTGCTTGGGAATGATCCGGCCCGCATTGCTGACGAAATGATAGAGCAGCTTCGATTCCAACTGCGTCAGACGGATCGGCTTCGAGTCGACGAAGGCCTGGAAGGTATCGAAATCGATCTCGACGTTGGCGAAGCTATACTGATGGATCAGCTCTTCATGCTTCTCTAGCGTCGGCTGACGTCGCCGACGCAGCATCAGCAGGTTCTTCACGCGGCTGAGGAACTCGTCGAGGTCGAACGGCTTCATCATGTACTGATCCGCCCCGACATCGAATCCGCGGGTCCGATCTTCCGACAGCGTTCGAGCACTAAGAATCAAGATCGGCATATCTTCGCCGTTGCTGCGAAGCGTTTCGCACACGGCATAGCCGCTCATGCCTGGTAGCATCAGGTCGAGAATCACCAGGTCGACTTTGCCAGGATTCTCTTCCACGATCCGCAGCGCCGTACGGCCATCTTCGGCTACTGAAACCCTGTAGCCTTCCGCTTCCAAATTGAAGCGAATCCCAACGGCCAAATGCTCTTCATCTTCGACCACGACAATATGCGTGTCGGCATTCGATTTCATCGCTCTGTCCCAGTTTCTCGCTTTGCTTTCCGAATATTCCGCGACTGCTCACTCGGCCGAAATCGGCTCGGCCAGGGCCGGATCGCCCACGGTTTTGGCATCCGGGAGGGTTACTACGAACACCGTGCCGCTTCCCTTGGGTGGATCCTTCACGCGAACGTCGCCTCGCATCCGTTTCACCAGCGTTCGGACGATATACAACCCAAGGCCGGTTCCAGGCTTCTCGCGTTGTAGTTCGAGCCCCAGTCGCACAAAGCGTCCGAAGATCTTCCGCCGCTGCGAAAACGGAATCCCTGGTCCATTATCGGCAACTTCGATGACCGCCTCGTCGTTATATTTCACCCGGAGTTGTACTCGTACTTCGGGATCTTTACCGGAGTATTTTACCGCGTTGTCGATCAAATTTCGAAAAATGATCTCGATATCGCCATGCAAGCCACGAATGCTGCACGGCACCGTTTTCAGCTTGATCGTATCGGCAGGCAATCGATAGAGCAGGGCGACCGACTGGGCACAGCCTGCCAGCACTTTGTCGAGCCGAACATCACCTTCCTCGGCCTCCTCGTGACTGCGATCGAGCCGACCAGCTTCCAACAGATGGTTGATCAAATGATCGAGCCGCTCGACATCTTCGAGCATCGTTTCATAGAACGAGCCCACCTTTTCCGGCGGGATGCTCCGGCGATTGAGCGTTTGCAGGTACAGCTTCAGCGACGCGATCGGACTTTTCAGTTCGTGCGTCACGCTATCGATGAAGTTGGCTTGCCGCTGGCTGAGGTTGATCGCCTTGATCGACAGCACCATATAAAAGATCACGCCGGCCAGAATCACCGCCAGAAACGTCGCCCCGATAGGCAGAAACGTCCAGTAGAGGGGCGCGGCCTGCTCATTTTCCGTCGCCCCCCAAACATTGATCATCACCCAGCCGATGATCAAAGCAATCAGCAGGACAATCATGATCACGGCAAGCGTGATCGGTAAACCAAGGCGGCGACGGATAGACATAGGCAAACAAAGCAAAAGGACTCGGCGGTCGTTCGATCTCGATGCGTTGCATTATAACCGGTTTCGATCGCGGGCCGAGGTCCATACTGCGTGGTTATCGCTGCGGTGTCAGCAAACCGATTCGCCAATTGAACTGGCCATAGCCTTGCCCTTGCTTGTCCTTTTCCCACATGCCTTGAAACAGGAACCGTATATCGGTCGGGTCAATCGTCAGCGTCTGATCGTTGGTGGCCCGGATCAGTTCGCCATGGCTCACATTGTCGGTCCAGGGCTCCACGCCTTCGTCCGGCTGAATGTTGCTGGCCGCGGCGAAGGGCTGTTTCGCGGTCGCGGCCAGCGGCTTCCAATCGCCATCGAGCCGATCCGCCAGGTACGCCTTGTAATAGCGGCGTCCTTTTTGTTCGATGATCGTCAGATATTGCTGACGCCCCTCGATTTTGTAGGTGTGGCTCGCCTCAAAGATCTCGGCCTGCAAGGCAACTTCGCAGTGGTTAAATCCTTTAGGAAACTGCGTCAGTGGTGTCCACATTCGCCACATCTTGCCATCGAGCGTCGTGTAGAACAGCCAGGCCCGGTCGGCGTCGCAGATAATCCAATAGTCGAGCCCGCCTTGCTTGCGAGGATCGTCCTGACCGCCATCGAGCATCGGCTGGGCCTTCGTCCAACTGCTCGGGTCGTCGATCGTCTCGGTCGTGGAATAAGCGACCCACATCTTCTTCTGCCCTGGCATGCCGACCTGATAAACCAGGTACCACTTCTGATGCGGCTGAAAGTAGAAGACCTGTGGCGCACAATAGTAGTCGCTCTCGCTGACCTTCAGCATGATTCGTGGGGCACTGTTCGCTTCGCTCCAGTCGGCAAACGAACAGGTCTCGATCACCGACCGTCCTGGCAACTTCGCCGTCATGAAGACATGCCATTTGCCATCGTGAAAGATGATCGTTGGATCTTTCTGAGCGTGGCTCGGCTCCTCGGACCGATCGACCGGCGCGATCAACGGGGCCGAGTAAGTCCAGCGCTGCGGAAGCGTCCACTCGGGGGCTTCTTCCGCTAAGGCCAGCGTCGGGCAGATCAACAACAACACAAGCACGCGAACCATGGCCAGGGCCTTGCTGAAAAGAGTTGCGAATTGTTCGTTTAAGGTATCATGCCGGCACACCTTTGGCGAACTGTTGGAACTACGCATGCGATTTGTCTCTTTACTGCTGTTTTGTGGTAGCTGCCTCGGGCTAAGTTGGCTCGGCATGATGGCCATACACGAACTGGGGCACGTGATTGGGGTGATGCTTACTGGTGGCCAGGTGCAACAGGTCGTGCTGCATCCATTCGAGATTTCGCGGACCGATGTTTCCCCCAATCCATCGCCTGGTATCGTTGTTTGGCTGGGGCCGGTTTTTGGTGCGTTCGTCCCGATCGTGATCTGGCTCGCTATTCCGGCAAGCTGGGCATGGCTGCGCAGTCTAGCCCAGTGGATGGCAGGTTTCTGCTTGATTGCCAACGGATGCTATATCGGATTCGGCTCGTTTGCCCGGATCGGCGATTGTCGGCAGATGCTGGAAAGTGGCAGCCCGATCTGGGCCTTGTGGCTGTTCGCATGCGTCACGATCGTGCCGGGCGTCTGGCTATGGCATAGCCTTGGCTCGCTCGATCAGCTTTGGAAAACCGAGCACCCCATTTCGCTGCGAGCTGCGGCAATTACCTTCGCCACGTTCGTCGCCTGCGGGATCGTTTTGGCGCTGCTGTCTGGTTAGTTCGAAATCAGAATTCGATCGACAAGTGCCACGCGACGTGTTCGGCGGTCGCCTTCGCCAGCACTTCGTGCCATGCATCAAGCTCGGCAACCACGTCGTCGGTATTGGGAAGCGTGGCGGGATGGTCGGCCAGGTATTCGCGAAACGCCATCACCGTTTGCAGACCTTGAATCGGTGCGTACCAGGTTTCCGCCGGCAGATCGATCCCGGCCACATCGATGCCGCTGGCTTTCATCTTTCGCGCGGCTTCGTCAGGCGATTGGCTGTGGAACTCGGTGAGCGGCACGACTTGCAGCTTCCGCGCGAGCCGCTGCAGTAGCGGCTCGGCGCCGGCGATTGCTTTGCCACGCACCTTGGCCGATAGTTTCGGGATGTTTCGATGCAGGACGATCGAAAACTCAGGCATCGCGGCTTCTGTTTCTCGTTCCGAAGGGCATTGGCAGGAAAGCTATTTCTGCAACGCATTAGACATCTTCAGCAACTGATCGACAATCTTTCGACTCGCGTTTTCTTCGACGAAGTTCGTTCCTAACCAGGTCTCGTACCCTCCTAAACGGTGTTGCTCCGGCGTTGGGAGGTAACCAAATGACCCATTGGCCAGTTCGATCGTGAACGCATCATCGAAGGGAGACCGGCTCTTGATTTCCAGCCCCGTCTCGGTGAAGGTCTCGAAAGGAATCGCCGTGATTCCCAGATCACCAATTCGCAAGACCTGGAGCGGCACCGAGACCTCATCAGGGGCCTTCTGAATGTTCTCGATCCGGGCAGCATAGATCTGCTCGCGCACGTGCCCGGCCGGGTCCCCTTTGGCCTTCGCTTTGATCTGCTCGAAGTGCTTCAGCATCTCTGGTGTCGGCTTGCGAGCTTTCAGCGGCAAGTGCGTCAGTTGCGCATCGAGCGGAACTTGCCGGTGGAACTCAATCGTTTTGTGAGCCTCCGTGACCTTGTCGGCAACCTTCCGCGCGACTTCCTGCATCTTTTCGTAAGGACCATATCGCGGTGGATTCTTGGCCGCGAAGTCGATGTTGTTGACATCGCCACTGGTGCCGTTTGAAAGCATTCCTACGAACGCAGGCGTCTGATCGTCGGCATTCAAGTTCTCTGCGATGAACTTCGCGAAGTAGCCGAAGTAGTCGGCCGAAACGTCTCCACTGCGAACGCCTCCGACGTAATGCAGCGAATAGTTCGCCAGCAGCGCGATCGGCTTTCCTTCGACCGAACGGACCGACAGAAAGCTGACTTCCGGATCGACGGGCCCAGCAGGCCGATCAAGCGCAGCGCTACCGCGTGGCGGGTTCATTCTCACCTGGTCGATCCCACCAAAAGGATTGGTAAGATGGGCCGCATCCTTCATGTACCAGCGCCGGTTGAACACTTCGGTCGGCTCGTCGACGCTTCCCCAACCGATCTCGGCCGGCTCCAGATTATTCGTTGCCCGAACGACCCCATCGGCGATGCGTTGCACGAGGAACTTCTGATAGCTGGTGTATTCTTGCTCGCGAATCAGTTTCGACTTGCCACGGGCCGTGGTCGCCGAATGGGTATGCGTGGCGGCCAGAAGCTGATGCGAGGCTGGGATGCCGGTCGCTTCTTCGATCAGAGCTTTCGCCTCGTCGAAGATCTCGGCCGGGATGCCCACGTTGTCGCAAAGTACAATCGCGATACGTGTCGTGCCGTCGTCCAGCACCAAACAGCGGGCGTGAAGCTCGTCGTGAATATGCCGTGCTGGAATCGGTTTCCAACCTCCCACAATCATTTCGCCCAGCGGAGGTGTGATGTTGCTGGTCGCCGCGCCAGCTTGTAGTGGCTTCATATCTTCGGCCTGGGAAAACTCGCAGACGTTGCTGATCAGCGCAGCACAAAGCAGAAAAGAAGCGATGCGATTCATGAGAGGTTCTCGCTTGATCCAGGGGATGGGTGGGGAAGGGGATCGAAGTCGGCGGGTTAAAGACACCACCGCGAAGAGTGGTTATCGGTTGTGTTAATTTAACAAGATGCAACGTGACATCAAATTGAATCTCGATCGCGTTCGCGAAAAAATGGGATCGCATGATAAGCTTTTGCCACCAAGCGTCTGCCTGCTGGCGTTGTTCGCCCCTGCCTGAAAGTTCTCGCCATGTTGCTGCCCAATTCCGCTGCTGCCAGGCTCAGCCGTCGTTCGTTCGTGACAGGGCTTTCCGCCTTGCCGCTACTGGGGGCTGCCCGCTATTTGAACGGAGCCGAGTCGGCCTCGCCGCTGTATCTGCCGGAAGACCCTGCTCGAGGCATTCGCGAAGGTTGGACCGTCGCGGTGTTTCCTGACACGCAGAACTACGCCAAGTATGGCAAGAACCAGGCCAACTTCGATCGCATGTGCCGCTGGGTTGCCGAGCATCTCGATCCATGGCGGATCGGCCTGGTGATGCACGAAGGAGACTTCGTCGAGCAAAACAACATCGCCGAAGGGGGCGGGCGAGGTTGGGGCGATCAACATTCCGAGTCGCAGTGGGAATCGGCCAAGCGTGCTCTCAGCCAGATCGAAGGCAAGGTGCCAACGATCTTCACCACCGGCAACCACGACTTCGGGATCCGCAACGCCGAGACCCGCGACACACAGTTCAACGATTACTTTCCGATCACCAGCAACAAGCTGACCAGTGACGGCCAAGGTGGAGGCATTCTCGTTGAGGCCGGCCTCAACAGCTTTGGCAAACAGTCGCTCGAAAATGCGGCCTACGAGATCAAGCTTCCCGATGGTCGCCAATTGCTGATCATCTCGCTGGAGTGGGGACCTCGCCGCGAGGCGGTGGCCTGGGCGAAGTCGCTCGTGGCCCGGGAAGCGTATCGCAACCATACCGGGGTGCTGCTGGTCCATAACTTCCTGACGCCTGACTCGATCCGCGATGGGCAAGATGGCAATCGCAAGCGCCCTGGCAACCCGCACACTTACCCAACCGGTAAGCAAGGGGATACGCACGACGGCGAAGATCTGTGGAAAAGCCTTGTGCACGACGCACCACAGTTTCAACTCGTCTTGAACGGGCACGAGATGGGCGCGCATGTTGGTCGCCGCGTCGATAACAATGCCGCTGGCATGCCAGTGCATCAGATGCTGTTCAACGCCCAGGGACTCGGCGGCGGCTCGGCGGAAAAAGGAAACGGCGGCGATGGCTGGCTGCGACTGTTAACCTTCGAGCCAGACGGCGTTACGCTAACGGTGCGAACCTTTTCGCCACTGAAACTCGACGCTGGCCTCTCGCCCTGGTGGAACGATCCGAAGTGGTGTTTTCAGGTTCCGCTACTTCCCGGGTGATCGCCCTTGGCTTGGACTAATTCGTGGGGGCTACGGGCGTGATCAATGGCTGCTGAGAAACGTTTATGGTGACAGGAACGCGTCTTATGAATGGGAAAAAGTGGGGCAACACCTCGATCCTGACTGGCATTGGCAACGACTGCCGCAGTTGATTGACGGCGTTCTCATTGATGCTTAAGTCGCTCAACCGAATGTAGGACAAATAGGGCATCGCATGCAAATGCCGGATGCCTTCGTCCGTTATCGAGAGCAAAATGAGCTCTAGTTCACTGAGCTTCCGCAACTTTGCGACCGAAGCCAACGCCTCGTCCGTTATCTGCTTTCCATCCCCGATTGTCAGATGATGAAGGTTCTTTAGCGCCACTAGTTGGGCAATCCCTGCGTTGGTCAATTGATCTCCATCGATAGACAACAAACCGAGCTGCTTGATCTGAGCCAGGTCCTCTAGTTGCTCGTCGGTTAAATTGCATTCGGTCAGGGAGACGGAATCGAGGAACTCCAGCTTCGCCAGTTGATCTAACCCCGCGAAATCGATCGCTGGACAGGCGTTCAACTCGATACTTTGCAGGTAATCTAGATTTGCCAAAGCGGCGATCGGCACCTCTTGCTTGACGCCTCGCATTCGCAAAGATATCAGCTTGTCGATGGACCCGAGAAACTCGAATCGCATCTTGGCATCAGCGAGTGGAGCACTCACACTTAAATATTCGAGCTGCTTGCATTGGCCCAATTTGCTGAGGTGCTCGACTGCGATCGGCCCTCGAAATTCAAATATTTCAGGCGTCCTTTTCGAGCACCGAGCCATGATCTGCACACCTTGGATGTTGATCCAATCAACCTCGTCGTGGATGGCTTCGATAAAGCCGGCCGCCGTGATTTGGGTAAAGAACAGATGGACTTGCTGAAGCTTGCGAGCGTCCGCTAAGTCTTCGATCGCGGCGTCGCCGATCGGGACCATTTCGAGCCGGAGCGACTCCAGCTGATCTGCCTGGAGCAATCGCTGGCACTGCTGATCCGTCATCGGCGAATGGATCGCCCCCAAGCCCTTCAACGTCGGATGCCCTACCAGGTAGTCGGCCCAATTGGTGGCCACGGTCTTCTCCAGGCTGAGTTGCTGGACATCGATGCGATCTCGCAGTAGCTCGAAGGATTTTTCTGTCAGCTTACGGCCGGTTAAGTATTCAAGCCGAAGGTTGGGAATATCGGCCAGGATTTCCATCCCTTCATCATCGACCGGAAATCGAAACCGCAGCGTATGAAGTCGCGGATGTTGACGCAGCATCGCCAAACCTTTTTTATCGACACTGGTTCCCTGGATATCGACCACTTCCAGTTGCGGCAATTGGCTTACGTGCCGAAAGCCTTCGTTGGTGATCGGTGTTCGCCAGATCGCCAGTTTTCGAACGCGTGGCAATTGATCGAGAAACGCGAAGCCCTTATCACTGATGCGGCTACTAGGTATGTAGATCTCTTCCAGCGTAGGAATCTGGGCCATCAGCTCCATCTGTTCGTCACGAACGTTTCGACCGTTGCCGCGGATACCAGTGATGTTCGAGAAATAGCGACTTCCGAACCAATCGTGTACGAACTGCGGCCCCCACGACGTCCGAGAGATCTGGATACCGGTTTCCGAAAGGCGCTCGGCAATTTTGTCCTGCGCGTGCACCCAGTCCATATGCCATCGCCAAAGACCAGCCCCAATGGCCGCGATCAAACAAACCAGCAATAACGTTCGCAAGCCGAATTGCCGAAGCGAACGGGGCAGGAAGACCATGGTGCATTTCCTTATCTGTTTAACGTCGGCTTAGCCTTGGTGTCGAAACGGAGACTTCATGGCAGGGGCGTCTTCGATCCAGCAATTGAACAGGAAGACCCCGTAGTCACTCCGGCGCGGCAATGCTTTTTTTCGCTCAATTCCCCGGGTGCTGTAGTCTTCAGCGGAAGGCTTTACCCGCAGCACTTTCATGCTGCCGATCGTCGCTTCCGAAAGAGGCTGCGGCGGTACGACCGCTTCGCCGACAGGTGGCAACTGCGAGCAATCTGCAAGGGAAACGTGCCATAACTTCTTCAGGTTCAGCAGCTCTGGCAGACCTGCCTCGTCAAGCTGAACCTGGTTGCAATAGATAGTTTTCAGCCCTGCCATTTGACCGATGACTTCCAGGTGCAATTTGGTCAGCCGACACGACTGAAGCGTGAGCGATTCGAGCCGCGGCGACTTGGTAAATCGCCTTAGATCGCTGACAGACAACTTCGGTACGTTTCCGAACCGGATTGCTTCCAGCCGAACAACGTTATCGAGATCAGGCAGATTCAAATCGAACGGGTAGTTCCAGATTTTGAGTTGCCTCAGTCGCGGCGAATTCCCCAGGAACTGAAAGTCGACTGGTTGGTTCAGGGTGGTTTCCAATTGAAACGAACCAAGCTGTTGATAGTCTTGCATGCCGGTCAACATGTCGGCGTCGACCTTCCCTTGCCAGATGATGTCGTGCACTTCGCGGGAATAAGCCATCTCGGTGTTCGTAGGATCTCGCTGGCGAATCGACGCCGTAAGCCTCATTTCGTCGCCAATGATGACAACGCCGGTCTCCTCGTCAGCAAACGTCTTTAACAATCGTTTGCCAGAAATCTGCGTTCCGATCAGCTCGAGAAATCCACGATTGGGCCGCGACTTGATCACCGGCAACAAGCGGTCAGTGATCGGCGAGTTTTGAATACTGAGGTCACGGATTGACTTCGCATTCAGTAGCAGCTGAGCCTGAGCATCGGTCAACGGAGCGTTACGTGTCCGGATCGCGATTAGCGTCGGATGATCTGCCAACGTTTCAGCCCAGGCCGGATCTTGCGGACGATTGAGCGTCAGGTACTTGGGCTTGAGCGTGTCTCGAATCTGCTGGATACCCGTGGCCGAGAGGTTCTTGGTGATCAAGACATCCGGCAGCAATTGGGGCAGCGTCGCCAGGTGATCGATACCGACGTCGGTAAGTATCAGGTTGTGCTGGATTGCCTGAAGCCGTGACATTCCACGGAGAAAAGCGAACCCGTTCTCGTCGATGTGGGGATATTCGAGTTGATGCCGATCCGGAACAGACGGTCCCAGGTCGGTATGCATGGGCAGAACCGACAGTTCACGTAGGTTCTTGATTTGTCCAATGTGCCGCAGGGCATCGTTGTCGAGGGCGGATCCTCCGACCAACACCGCACGCAGGTTCGGCATCTGGGCCAGTGTCTCCCAATGGGCGATCGGCGCCTTCCGCGAGGTGATCGAGACCGAGCGTACGGTCGGGAAGTCCTTCAGCACAGAAAGGTCGATCGGGCTCCCATCTTTCGGCTCGTAGATGCTGATCTCGTCGACCCAGGTCAGATAGTAGCTGCCAGGGACGCGGTACCAGCCAGCCGGCCCTACGAATTCAAAGCGAACGTAGATCACCTTATCGTAAGTTTCCCGAGCCAGATGCCGCTGCTCCGCAAACCAAGTATCGACGAGATCGATTGGCGTCTGCCCCAGGTTCCAGCAGATCGCCAGGTAAGAAATCCACCAGCCGAACAAAAGAGACATCGCCCCACGACTCCATGCCGAGGCCACTATTGCGTCACGCCACCAAGTTGACGTTAGCAAACCCCTCCGGGCGAGGCAATGATTTCGCCTGCTTTAGTTGTAAGCAGGCTGAAGCAAGTCGTCGCGGTCGATGTACCCGAGTTGCACGCCCCAGCTGCGGACGGCATCGATCAGCTTCTGGTCGATCAGCGTGCGATGCCCCGGCTGAGCGTCGGGACAAGCATGAACGATTCGCTGACGGGCCTCATCTTCGCTTAAACCCAAGGCGATCATGTACAGCCACAAAATTGTCGGGCAGCGATTTTGTCCAGCGATGCAATGCAGAAAGACCTTGCTGTTAGGGATATTCAAGAAAGCGTGCAATGCCCCCAGGATCGCGAGAGCATCGGCTGTCGGGATCCGCATAAAGTCGTCCAGCGGCATGTCCTTCACGTCGGCGAAACCAGCGTCGGCCGTTGATGCCAGGCTGGCCGCGTCGCTCACATTCAAGATGTGCGTGTAGCCATGCTGTTGCAGATAATCGAACCGGGCCGGCGTCGCGAATCGGCCAATTGCGATCCGTGAGGTCACCGGGAACACTCCGTAGCGTAATGCTTCCATTAACTCTGGTCGCACGATGCGGTCCTTCTGTCAGTAGTTCTCGTGGCGATACCGATGCCAACTTTCCTCGAACCAGGGAAGCTGCTGCAGGTGCGTTCGAAGTGGGGTTTCGATGAAGGAGGGAGCCTGAAACACGTACTCCGCTGCTCGGCCCAATCCATGTTCCGGCAGCGATTTCAGGTGAGACTCGGCCGCTTCAAACGAGAAGGGAGCTCCCACTTCATGAAGCTGCTGAAAGTTATTAGGTAGCGCCGTCCAGATCACCGCGTCGAAGTCAGTGGCATCGGCCCACGTCCGGATCGCAGCCACGGTCTGCCGTTGGTGATCGGTATCGCAGTCCGAGTTGGGATAATAAAGCCCGACTTGCTGGTCGGTGGCACCTTCGCGAATCTTCAAATCGCCGACCGCTTCCAAAACCTCGGAGCGAAGGCTGACGGTATAGGCGACCTGGCATTCGGCACCGATCTCGGTTTCAAGAACCAACGTCAAGGCACGATCACGGCGCACCGAGATTCGCGAGAACTCGACTCGAAGTCGCGGGCCATCCAGAAACCAAGGCCCATGGTGCTGATCAAATTGCGGGCGGTCATCCCAAAGCAGAGACCCCCAGCCCAAAATTGCGGTCTTCATCTCCCAACCTGTCTGGTCAACGTTCACTGGTACTTTATCCAGTGTAACGCTGACCGCAGGTTTTCTGTATCGGTACCTCCTAAAGCTTTTCTGCCATCATGTTCGCTTGCGCTTGAACGGCAGCGGGGTCCTTCTCTTGGACCAGCTTCTCGAAGTCGGCCATCAGCTCGGCGGCCTTTTCTGGTTGGGCTTCGCGGAGCCCTTCGATTTCCTGGTAAAGCTGCTGTTTCAGGGCTTTTAACGAGCTTCCTCCGGCAATTTGCTGCAGGGTTTCCTTGGCATCCGGGGCAGGGGGAGTGACCCGAACCGGAGCCTCTCCAGCACCGCCACACCCCAGCACCAAAGCCACCAACGATAGCAAACCAAGTTCGCGAATCATGCGAGACATTTCTGTGTTCCTTGAACCGTCATAAAGGGAATTAGCGAAACGAGCACACCACCTTGCCTGGGCAGGCGGTGCCATGGCTCCCCGGCGAGATGGCCAGGGAAGCTTTGTTTTGCTGGTAAGATTCCGCTCGCAGCGGCGGCCCGCTAAGGCGTCTGGACGACCTCGCCACCGTTGCGACTTCCCATCGCGTGATAGGTGGTCAAGTCGATCGTTTCGGTCAGAAACCGGACCGAGGCATCCGCCAGGGCGGTATTCACGCCGCCAGGATGACGACTGCGGGCAGCGTACAAACCGGTCGAGCTGCCATGGTTGCCGGTGCTACTTGAAGTCATGCAACTTGGGTAACGCCAGTTGGGCGGAGCCAGCGTGTTGAAGATCGCGTATTCCATCGTTCCACGGGTCCAACGCAGGCCGGCGTAGCTACTGTGGTTCGCCTTGTTGTTGTCGCAAGCGACACCAGCGGCATCGATCGTGGCCTGAGAAATCGCCCCTTGCGAGGTCGACTCGTTCGCCGACCAGGGCAAGCCACGGACCACGTCCGATCCGACGCGGTAGGCACCGTCGTCGCCGTCGCCGGCCACATGCTCGCCAATCACGATCGTGTTGGTCGTACCGTCCGTGATCGCGGCGAAGTCCGTTTCTGTCGAGAAACGGAGCACACCGTTCTGGCGCGATTCCGAGATATTCCATCCGAGGTTCGAGCCGGTCGAAAACGGATAGTTGCAGTTCGCCGTTCGCGCGTCGTTCCCCACTGGGCTATCCGAGGGACAGACGTAAGCCGACAAACGGTTCGATTGGACCAATGTCTCGGCGTCGGCGATGTTGCGGTAGAAGTTTTGGGTGGCCGTCTTCAACTGTTCATACATCGCGTCTTGTTCGATGAACGGCAGGATCTTGACGTGTGGCCCGCACGAATAGGACTCAGAGGCATTCGAGGCTAACGCACGCTGGTTATAGCGTGGAAAGGTAAGGAAGGTGTCATGATAGTTGTGCAGTGCCAGGCCAAGTTGCTTCAGGTTGTTCGTGCAGGACATCCGCCGCGCTGCCTCGCGTGCCATCTGCACAGCCGGAAGTAGCAAAGCGATCAAGACACCGATAATGGCAATCACCACCAACAGTTCCACCAATGTGAAACCGGCAGGCCGCAAAGAGCGTCGCATAGAAAACTCCATTCAAAGGTCCGAGGGGGGAAGTGAGGAAGGCGCCGCGCGGGCAGTCGATCCAAACCAAACAAGCGCCATGCCAATTCAAGGAAAATCCCTCGCCAGCCACACCTCCGACAGCCAAGGCTTCCTCCTCGCGAAGGGATCAGCGTCACGAAGAGAACCTCTAGCCAGTGCTTAAGCCCGGAGAAGGAAGCATCGTGCAGAAAGTTAGAAATTCGGCTTTTATCGATTCACTACGTCGCACCTATGGACACGTAATGACCAGCCCCATGCCAAGTTTCGCAGGGCTTCTGAGAACTTGCCCAGATGCTAGGCAGCCTTCCCCATGAAGGCGAAGCGCAAAGATTCTCCAAAGATGATGTCTCGTGTCATCGGATTTGGAACGGAGAAGTCTCCGCGGGTCTGCGCGAAGAATTGATCTAGATCGATTTTCCGTGAGGCTGTACCACGGCAAGGCTGATACGATGTCGGATTCGCCTGGAAATCGCGGGCTCGATCGGCTTTCAACTTGTTCTCTGCTAAGGCACTTCCTGACATGTCGGCGCATCCAATCTTCGGGACGATCACGTTGCCAGTGGCCTGGACTCACAAGCAGTGGGAAAAGTTCGTCGCCGACTCGATCGTACTGCGGCAGCTGAACTCGATCGAAGTGACTTGTCCTTTCACGCACAAGCCGACCGAGCTGAACCATCCTTCGCATGTCTTTGCAGGAATGTTCGACGACGAAGAGATTTCGGCGGCGATTCGCTGTTCGGAAGAAGTGGTCGAAGTCTACGCTCCGCCCGAGTTCGATGTGGCACGCTTGAAGCCGCTGGAAGAGCTCGTCAGAGTACCCTTTGAGCGATATTAACCTCGCCGCCTCCGATAGCCCCTCATTCCAGGTGGATCGCCCTGCCATTGACGAATCGGCATCCCGCAGATGAACCGGTAGGGTGGTTGCGGTGTCCTCAGGCAATCTGTTCTGTTACTTGTTGGAACAGGTTTTGGAGAAGAGGACAGGCCGCGACCGAATGGCAGACTATCAATCAGAGTGCGCGATGGAGTTGAAATCGTCGCCCACCTTAGACAACGATTCTTCCGACAACGAAGCAGGCGTGAGCCTTTCGCTGACGGTGCTGTTGGCCGCGACGGTCGGCATGGTGGTGGGCAATTTGTACTATGCCCAGCCGCTGCTGGCAGTCATCGCCAACGATCTGGGGCTGACCGAAGCCCAGGTAGGCAGTGCCGCGACCTTAGGCCTGCTGGCCCAAGCCGCCGGTATGTTGCTGCTGCTTCCGCTGGGGGACGTCTATGATCGAAGGCCGTTTATTCTCGCCTCGGTCGGATCTTCCATTCTGTCGCTACTGGCCGTTTCGGCGTCGAACGGAATCGTTTGGCTGTCGGTTTCGTGCGTGCTGCTGGGTGTTTCGACGATCGGCACCCACATGACAATTTCACTCGCGGCAAGCCTGGCCCACGAACGCCAACGCGGGTTTGTCGTCGGCACGGTATTTGGCGGACTGCTGACCGGGCTGTTGTTATCGCGAGCTTTGAGCGGTGTGCTTGGTTCGATCTGGGGATGGCGAAACGTCTATTACATCGCCGCGACAGGGCTCGCCATTTTGCTGATACTGCTGTGGAAGAAGTTGCCGGCGTCGGTGCCTCATTCGAAGATGACCTATCCGCAGCTACTGATCTCGATGGCTAAATTGCTGCGAGACGAACCGATCTTGCGGGCCTCGTGCGTCTATGGAAGTGCGTCGTTCGCTGGCTTTGGTGCCTTCTGGGTGACGCTTTCGTTTCACCTCGAACAACCGCCGATGGAATATGGCAGCGACGTTGCCGGGCTGTTGGGCTTGCTGGCGATCTCTGGAGCGTTGGCCGCCGGGCCGGTTGGCAAATTAGCCGATTCGATGGGTGCCCTCTATATTCTGATCCCGTCGCTACTGCTGACGTTCTTCTCGTTCCTGGTGATGGGCTTGTGGGGAAGTTCGATCTGGGTGCTGGCGGTCGGTGTCGTGTTAATGGACATGGGGATGCAGGCAGTCCACGTCTGCAACCAATCGCGGATTTACAGTCTGCTTCCCGAAGCTCGTAATCGCCTGGGGGCGGTGTACGTGGTGACCTATTTCCTGGGTGGCTCGGTCGGATCGGCTATCGGCGTGTGGGCGTGGACCAGCTATGGCTGGCCAGGGGTCTGCTATAGCGCGACCGCTTTCCTGGGGATCGCCCTGACGTATCTGGCGATTCGCACGCTGCGTAACCTGCAGACCGGCGCGGCGCATTAAAAAACCCCGCCCGAAATTGCTTCCGGGCAGGGTTTAATCTGTCGTGAACTTCGATCGCTTAGAGATCGAAGTTCGCGGTGTTTTCTTTCTTGTCGACCTGAGCGGTCAACTGGCTATTGCGATTGTATTTCGCTGGAATCTCTTCTTTCATGATCGGATCGCCGGTGATTTCTTCTTTGCCGACTTCGACCATGTGCGAGATCTTCACCGTCTTGCTTCCCTCGGGCGCTGAGAGGGAATACTTGCCAGCTTCAATCTCGGCCATCACCGGTGGGATTCCTTTGGCGGCTTGTTCTGGGGAATCGAAGATGATTTGCCCAGCCTCCAATGGCTTGCCATCCAAGGTCACCACGCCGGTAACTTGAAAGCGAGGATTCTCGGGCTCTGCCGCCGCGGTGCAGCCGAGCGTCGCCAAAGCGAGTAGGCCAATCGATAGAGCAACACTACGCATTTTCTGTTCCTGCATGAAAATGGTGTTTGGGGGATTAAGGAATCTGCACGACGTTGCCATCGTTGCGGACCCCAAGATTGCCGAGCGTGGTCAGGTCGATCGTTTCTGGCAAGAAGTGGATCGAACCATCACAGAACAGCACATTGACACCACCAGGATGCTCGGAGCGAAGTGGCGAGTTGTTGCCATAGTTGCCGCAGATGCCTTCGCTGCTACACGAAATGCTGAAGTTGTTCGTCGGGTTAATTCGGTATCGCAGGGAAGTCGTGTTGAACGCACGACCATCGCTCGAACCACTGCCTGGCAGCGTCGTCGTGTTGTTGTTCTGTCCTCTGGTTCCCATGTTGAAACCGTAGGTCATGCTGCGAACATCCGTACGTGTTCCCGAGGAGTTCTTCAGCCAACCCCCAACTTCACTGACAGCCATGGTGTTGCTGGAACCGTCGGTGATCGAAGCGAAGGTGGTCTTGCTGTTGTAGTACAAAACACCATTCATCGCCGAAGGGCCATGGTCGGTATCGTTCTGGGTGGCACCGGTGACACCTCCAAAACCATTCACGACGCCAGCGATCGAGATGTAGTCCGCGATCATCGTCTTCACCGCATCGCCGCCCAGTTCCTGCTGAAGCGAAGCGGAAGGACATTCGTAGATCCCGAAGATCGGACTGCCCGCATCAACACCACAGGCGTCGCTCACCGAACCATCGTTCCAGTGTTGGCTCAGGTCGATGATGTCGTAGACATTGCCCAATTCGACATAGGGCAAAATGTGCACCATCCACGAGGTGCCCCACTTGTTCGCGGTCGCCGTCCCGAAGGGACGCAAGTTGTTGGTCGTACCTGGTGGAAAGCGATTGAATGTGTCGTGGAAGTTGTGCAGGGCAAGGCCGTGCTGCTTCAAGTTGTTGACACATTGCGAGCGTCGAGCCGCTTCGCGTGCTTGCTGCACCGCTGGCAGCAAAAGCGCAATCAGAACGCCGATGATGGCAATCACCACCAGCAGTTCTACTAATGTAAAACCTGATAATTTCGATTTCATAGCAGAAGCGCCACTTGGAAAAGGGAGAAGAACAAGCACCCATTTCAGGGGGACTAAGATCAGTCACGATGCATGGGAGTATATATTCGGCGCCGTTATTAAACAAGCTTTTTTAACTTTTTTGCGTCTCAGCCCCCCACGCGTATTATTTTGCGAAGCCCAATGCCCCATTCCTAAGTGCTTACCATCACTCACCTTTCGCGCAATTATCGTGTGCCAAATAAGGGTTCCTGAGAAGAACACCTATCTTGCAGGTCCGGTTTGTTTCCGATTTCGCGTGATCACGTTGGATCGCAGTCGGATGCCAACCTTATCGCCAGGATGGCGTGATCCGCGTCTTGGAGACGTCCCTCCGGAAGGACTGACGAAGACTAATTGTGATGACGTAATGGTTCTCAATCGGCAGCGGTTGTGTCGGTGAGAAATGCCAGCGGCAAGCCGCCGTGCGAGACGATTTGCCCAGATCGCAACTTGGGGCAGAAGAAGGCCTGCCAAGGCACGTCGAAGTGCCCCAGACATCATCAGCGATTCGCTTGTCTTTGGAATTCTCTCCTAGAGTTAGCCTGAAACTCTAAAAAAGATTCTGAAGATTGTTCATTGTTTTGATCCGGACCCAATCGCGGCAGTCACGTGGATTCACTACCTTGGATCGATCGAATTGAGCTCGCTTCGTGTTGCTGAAAGTACGTGAGAATGAAAGAAGGCGATTACTGCCAGGTCAATGCTCGCCCTGACTGGTATATCTGGTTCCAACATAAGATCGTTCGAGGCGAGTCGATGCTTTGCTGGGCTCATGGAGGCTGGGTTGCGGTTGCCTACCAGGGCGATACTCCTATGCAGGCATTGACCAACGGGGCAGTCTTCATGAACATCGTCGGCCGCCGCCGGGACGCGCCTGTGACACGCGTCGCCACATTGCCGGTCGAGCCTGCCGACATTATCTGGCCGCAGTTCTACGGCACCTATCATGACGATCGCGAGTACACCTATCTCTGCGACGGCTATAACGACGTCGAGATCAAGAAGTCGGAAATGGTCGGCGACTTCCCTCAATCGTTGTGCATGGTCGAAGCGATGATTGCCACCATTAACGATGGCCCCGCCGAAATCAAAAGGGAACGCGAACGGTATCGCATCGACTTCACGCACACGCTGAAGACGAAGAAAAAGAAGAAGTAGCCTGCTACGGCATCTCAAACACTTCGCCGCCAGCTCGCGAGTGCATCGCGACCAGCATTTCGATGTCGGTCGTTTCCGACAGGAAGCGAACACTGCCATCGCCGAGGCCGATCATGGCTCCGGCAGGGTGAAAGCTGTAGAGACCCTGCTGATTGCAAACGTTGATCATCCGGTTGTAAATGGTCGAACTGTCCGACTCCGCCGAGCAGTCGTCGTAATAACTTCGCAGCCGAAGTGCCTGCGGACCGGTCGAGAGTTGCACTTCGCGATCACCATTTGGCGTCGAAGGACAGACAAACAGGTCGACCTTGGTGCGAACCAACTCTTGGTTGTCTTCATGGAAGTGAGGCAGATTCGCGGTATACACGTCGGCGAGATTCCCTTGCTCGATGTAAGGCAGAATCTCAGTCGGCCAGCCAGATCTCCTTCAACTGGTTCGAGCATTGCATACGCCGAGCCGCTTCGCGTGCCGCTTGAACGGCAGGCAAGAGCAGCGAAATCAAGACTCCGATAATGGCGATAACCACCTGCAATTCAACAAGCGTGAAACCGTAGCGACGCGTAGGCATAAAGCTGAAAACCAACTGAAAAACAAACCACAGCTACCGAGGCGGGACAGGCACGATGAAATTGCTCTGGCAAGGAAGCACCCTCATAAAACAAAAAGAATACCGATCACGAAAAGGGCAGCGATTCGGCAAGTTCGTCGGTTTGCTTCCACCCTCCAGTCGGTTGGCGTGACATGACTGTCAGCAACGCGAATCGGTTGCGGTGCCAATCTCCCTGGCGGTAGCAGCTCCCCAACTTGTTGACGGTGAGTACAAATGCAGGACGAACATCCACCTGAATTTTCATAGACGCCATAGCCTTGAAGAGGAGGTCTGCTTGCCGATACAGCGCAGTCCCATTTCGCATTGCGGTAAGTTTGCGGCCCACAACGATTCGTCTCGATCCTGCGGCAGGCAGCAGTCGAGGTAAGTTGCGGGAGGGTATCGGTCGTTTCGATTGCTGGCACGAACTTCGAGACCTCTCTTTCGCCGAGTCTTGCCTTCCATCCCTGGGCTTCGGCTGCACACGACCGGAACGTAACGGCCTTGTGGTGGAGGATCGCCCGCATGCATCTTGCTTCGACGCCAAATTGTTTCTTGTTAGCGTTTGCCGCGATATTGTTCGCCAGCAACGGTTGCCGGTCGACGGTGCGCGTCACCGATACGGCACAAACCGGCTCGCAGCAATTGCTGCTCAACTCTTCAGCCGACGCGGTGATTTGCTCGTTCGATTTCAGTCCGCTGGCGAGTCGAAGGTGTTACCTCGATACGACCGGGCTCGGCAATGGAAACAACGGCTACGTGGCGTATCGCATTCGAGAACAAATGGCGATGTATGGCGTTCGCCTGGCCGATGCCCGAGACCAGGCCGACATCATTGTCGAAGCAGGGTTATCGGCCTACGGCACCGACTCGCGGCAAGACACGATTGGCATTACCGACGCCGACCAGATTCCGGACGTCTACCTCTATATCCGTGATCGCCAGTTCGGCGTGGCGAAGCTGTCGCTGTTTGCCCGGGAGAAAGAAACCGGCAACATGATCTGGCACTCCGGTACGATGCGGGCCGATGCCTATCAAGATATTCGCAAAGTCTTGGGAACCGGTCCGTACTATTCCGGATCGATCCAACATTCGGGAACACGCGTCCCGGTGCAGGGCGGTGGTTTTCTGGGGAAATAGCTTTCGGCTGATCTCGTTAGCAATACGATTCGCACCGGCGAGGTTCGCGCATAAAAAAAGGCGAGCCATCGCGGGGATGGCTCGCCCTTGTAGTCCTTTACAAGACACAATCCTTGGTTCTTACCCGGCTGTGAGAGCCGGTTGTTCCGCCCGTGGGGCAGGGGAACCAGGTTAGTCCCAATTCAAGCCACTCGAGCTTTGATACTCGGTGACGCGGGTTTCGAAGAAGTTCTTTTCCTTCGCCAGGTCCATGGTTTCGCTCATCCATGGGAACGGGTTGTTCGGCTGGTTGAACTGCTTGGCCAGACCGATACGTTCCAAACGGCGATCAGCGATGTGATGGACATAGTCGCGGAACAGATCGCGGTTCAAGCCGAGAATACCGTTGGGCAGGCAGTCCGAAGCGTAACCGATTTCCAGTTCGACAGCTTCCTTGATCAGGTCGATGATCGATTGCTGGAATTCTTCGGTCCAGACTTCCGGGTTTTCTTCCTTGATGCCGTTGATCAAGTCGATCCCAAAGTTCAAGTGAACCGTTTCGTCACGCAGAATGTACTGGAACTGCTCGCCGATACCAGTCATCAGGTTGCGGCGGTGGAACGAAAGCACCATCACGAAACCGGTATAGAAGAAGATACCTTCCATGATGATGTAGTAACCGATCAGGTTCTTCAGGAAGGTTTGAATGCCTTCGTAGCTGTCGGTACGGAAGTCCGGGTCGAGCACTTCACGGGTCAAGTTCATCTCGAACTCATCCTTGCGAGTGATCGCGGGGACTTCGTGATACATGTTGAAGACTTCGCCTTCGTTCAGGCCGAGGCTTTCCACGACGTACAAGAAGGTGTGCGAGTGAATCGCTTCTTCAAATGCCTGACGCAGCAGGTACTGACGGGCTTCGGCATTGGTAACATGCTTGAAGATCGCCAACACCAGGTTGTTGCCCACCAGGCTTTCGGCAGTGGAGAAGAAGCCGAGGTTACGCATGATCACCTTGCGTTCGTCCTCGGTCAGCTTGTCGCTACGCCAAGTTTCGATGTCCTTGGTCATTGGAACTTCGGTTGGCATCCAGTGATTGGCACAACCGTTGAGGTAGTGTTCCCACGCCCAGTGGTACTTCAGCGGCATCAACTGATTCACGTCGACCTGGTGAGCGTTGATCAAACGCTTCTCGCTGGCGCGAACGCGGCTGGTGCCGGTCATTTCGGTATCAAAGCCGAGGCTTGGAGTGGACATCGTGTTTCTCCGAAAGGAAAAGTGTGCGGGAAAATTGCGTCGTGCAATCGCGCCGGCGGCAACCCAGATTGCGGCCGGCGACAGACTTTGGCAGAGTCCTGGCCCATGTCCAGTAACAACCGGACATGGTCAGTCATGACAACCGCTGCCTATTGGCACGATTCGCAGTCGCCATCCAGGTTGCAGACCTTCGCTTCTGGCTGCTGTTCCGGAAGCTGATCCAACGAATCGACAGAGGCCGCCTTTTCGCGATCGACCTTAATGTTGGCCGAAGCACTTTGGTTCTTCATCCAGCGTGGCTGAATACCGAACTTGTTGACGTCGACCGTCGACTTCTCGACCTGGGTCGCACTCAGCGTGCGGAGGTAGTAAGTCGTCTTCAGAGCCTTGTTCCAGGCCAGGAAGTACATCTCGTGCAGCTTCTTGCCGCTTGGTTCGGCCATGTACAAGTTGAGCGACTGGCCCATGTCCAACCATTTCTGGCGACGAGCGGCACATTCGATCAACCATTCTGGGCCGACTTCAAATGCGGTCAGGTACTTCTGCTTGATGTCGTCTGGAATGCGGTCGATATCGAGCAGGCCACCGTCGTAATACTTCAGGGCTTCGATCATGTCCGAATCCCACAAGCCCAGGTCCTTCAGGTCCTGCACCAGGCGACGATTGATCTGTGGGAACTCGCCCGACAGGTTGCTCTTCACGAACAGGTTCTTGTAAGCCGGTTCGATCGACTGGGTAACACCGATGATGGTGGAAATGGTTGCCGTCGGAGCGATTGCCATCACGTTGCTGTTACGCATACCGTTTTCGGCGATCGAGTCGCGAACGACTTGCCAATCCAGCGTCTGGGTGCGGTCCAGGTCGATGGCGACGCCACGTTCCTGTTCCAGGATTTCGAGCGAGTCGATCGGCAGAATACCGCGATCCCACTTCGATCCCTTGTAGGTTTCGTACGTACCGCGTTCGGCAGCCAACTGGCTCGAGGCGAGCAGAGCGAAGTACGAAATCGCTTCCATACTGCGATCGGCAAACTCGACCGCTTCGTCGCTGGCGTAACCGGCACCAATGGCATACAGGGCATCCTGGAAGCCCATCAGGCCGAGACCGACTGGACGATGCTTACGGTTCGAGGCACCAGCTTCGTTGGTTGGGTAGTAGTTGATGTCGATCACGTTATCGAGCATGCGAACCGCGGTGGTAACCGTTTCACGCAGCTTTTCGAGATCGAACTGACCATCTTTCACGTGAGCCAGCAGGTTGATGCTGCCCAGGTTACAAACGGCCGTTTCTTCCTTCGAAGTGTTCAGCAGGATCTCGGTGCAGAGATTACTGCTATGAACCACACCGACGTGATCCTGAGGCGAACGCAGGTTCGACGGATCTTTCCAGGTGATCCAAGGGTGGCCCGTTTCAAACAGACGGGTCAGCATCTTACGCCACAGTTCCAGGGCGTTGATGCGACGGAACATACGAAGCTTGCCTTCGTCTGCCATCTGTTCGTACTGCTCGTAACGTTCCTGGAACTTGGCACCGTACAGATCGTGCAGATCTGGTGCTTCGTCTGGACTGAACAGCGTCCACTGGGCATTCTCACGAACCCGCTTCATGAACAGGTCAGGAATCCAGTTGGCGGTGTGCATGTCGTGCGTACGACGACGATCGTCACCGGTGTTCTTGCGCAGATCGAGAAACTCTTCGATGTCCAAGTGCCACGATTCGAGGTACGAGCAAACCGCACCCTTACGCTTGCCACCCTGGTTGACGGCGATCGCGGTATCGTTGACCACCTTCAGGAATGGAATGACACCCTGGCTTTGGCCATTGGTACCCTTGATGTGGGCGTTGGTGGCACGAATGTTCGACCAGTCGTTCCCCAGACCGCCGGCCCACTTGCTGAGCATGGCGTTGTCGCCGACTACCTTGAAGATGTGTTCCAGGTCGTCCATCACCGTGCTGAGGTAGCACGAGCTGAGCTGAGGATGCAGCGTACCGGCATTGAACAGCGTTGGCGTCGCCGAGGTGAAGCGGAAAGTCGACAGGATGTTGTAGAACTCGATTGCCCGAGCTTCCTTGTCCTCTTCATTCCAGGCCAGGCCCATCGCGACACGCATCCAGAAGTACTGAGGCGTTTCGATGCGGCGACCTTCGACGTGCAGCAGGTATCGGTCATAGATCGTCTGCAAACCGAGGTAAGGGAATGCAGCGTCACGTTCCGGACGCAGGGCCGCCGAGATCTTCACCAAATCGAACTCACGCAGCTTTTCGTGCAGACGCTTCGATTCGATACCAACGGTGATATAGTCCTCGAACTTACGCTGGCTGACTTCGGCCAGGTCTTCGTTCGGATGGATGTGCCCGAGGGCTTCGTTGTAGATCACCATCAGCATCAAGCGAGCGGCGACGGTGTCGTAATCTGGATCGCGTTCGATGCGGCTACGCGAAGCCAGGATCATGGCTCGGTAGATTTCCTGCGGCGTGATGCCGTCGTACAGCGAACGGTAGGTTTCTTCAACCAATTCTTCGGCCGAGCAGTTCTGCTCCAGGCCACGAACGGCGGAGTAGATTCGGCGACGCATGCGAGTCGAGTCGAATGGAATCTTGTCGCCATCTTCCTGCTTCACGAAGATGCGTGGAGCGGTCAGCGTACCATCGCTTTCGACCGCACGCAGAGCACGCAGCTTGGCATGCTGTTCGCGATACAGGATGTAGCGACGAGCCACTGAGAAGTGACCGTGACGCATCAGCTGAATTTCGACAGCGTCCTGGATGGTTTCGACGTCCACACCATCGCGGCTGAACGGACGATTTTCGATCTGATTAACCACGTTCGTCGTGATCTCAGAAATCTGCTGCTGCAGAGCGGATTCAATCGGCTGCTCGTCTGGAATGCCGATTTCTGCTCGGAATGCACGTTCGATGGCCCGTTCAACGCGGCTCGACTCGAAAGAAGTGATCCGGCCGTCCCGCTTGCGGACGTCCAAAGATACCTGGGTCGTCACTGTCGTCATGACATCGTCTCCTACAGGTTGCTGAGTTCCGGTCGGTTTCGTGCCGTCCGGTTTGCTTTTCGATTCCATTGCCGTCGCCTTATTCAGCCAGGAAACACACCTTGTATGAACCACACACGGGTGGGTGACAACGTTCCGAAGGTGCAGCATCAAGCGCAAGCAAGCCATGCAGGTATTGCCTGGTCGTCCATGACACAATGTTCAGACGAGAACTTGAGACTCCATAAATCGTCACACCCTGATCCCAGGGCACCCCACTACTACCTGTGAGGTTGTTGTTACCCGCTCAGCTTGGCTGCGTTTGCCGCGCTACCTCGTGGGCACCACTACAAGATATTGTATCACTGAAGATTCACGGCACAATATCCTGTGTCGCCAAAATTGATTTATCGCCATATGTTGGGGGCGAATTGAGTCATTTCCGACGACGGGAGCCCAATATATCGTGGTAGCAGAACGCGTCAACCACATTATCTTCACATGCCATAACCCATTGCGAGCCAACAAGTAAGAGCAACATCCGACATTGCTTTCCACAAGCAGGTCGCTAGCAAAGAGTGCTATCGCACGCCGCAGGACGATCCGTCTAAGGATGGATTTCTAACCACAAGTGCCTATAAACACGACACTTAGAAGCAACCAGCCAATGCAAGCACTAGATCTAGTGCCCGGCCGAGACTGGCAGCACACTCCGTGGCAAATTCTTGGAACTTTATGGATCTCTTACCCGGAATTCATCCCGCCTGCACATGATGGCCCCGTCGGATGACACCTTTGGTCACTTCCGGTGTGAATTTGGGCAATTTCTTGGCTGCTTGGTAATCGTTAAAGCTTAACAGCCGACCACAAGATCTTGTGGTGCTAGCCGGCTGTGATCGATCTTCCCACACCACCGTCGGGTTCCGGTCCTGACGCATCGACAACATATTATTTTGCGCAATTTTGCGTTTCCGCCATACTCAGGTGATTCGCGCTCGCCGCCGCTTCAATCAAAATTGATAGCACGCTCAAGGTCCGCCGTCGTCTGCCCAACAGACGCGGCAACTTGCATTGCTCATGCCCCAACGTGACGAGCCAACCACTTACATTGGCTGACGATGGCAATGTGTTTCAGCGTTTCGCTGACCTGACCAGAGGCTCCTTTGCACCCCAGCAATGGAATCCCCTTTTCCAACCATGACGGTCCATAGCCAAGGAAGTGCTATCGACAGTCACCATCCTTAGCGAGCAAGAAGAATGCGTTTGAAAATCTCATTGTTGGCTCTCGTGACGATGCTGCTGGTCGGCAATGCGCGGCCAGTCGCTGCAAACGATTACATCCTGACCATCGGCGGTGGTCCTCATCCGTCGGGCAATCAAATCTCGTTGGAAAACAACGTTCTGTATTTTCAACGCACCCTCGGCAAGCTGGGGCTCGATAACGTCGAGCATCAAATCCTGTTCGCCGACGGCAACGACGAAATCCGTGACATTCAATACATGGCACGAGAGAAGGGTGGCGAAGACCTGAAGTCGCTGCTGGCCGAAGTGATTGGTCCTGGCAACGGCTTTCAGTTCAATTATCGCAGCAACTCGATTCCTGGCGTCAACGGTCCGGCGGAACCTGCCGTGATCGAAGAAACGCTGGAACAGTTCGCCAAACGTTTGACGAAAGACGATCGCCTGGTAATTTACTTCACCGGTCACGGCGGTCGACCTCGTCCCGGCACGCAGCCTCGCGCACGTCGCTCGCGCGGTGAACCAACGCCCGCGAAGAAGGAAGATGAAGCAGCCGCGGAAACCAAGGCTGAAGAGAAAACAGAAGCCAAGACGGAAGAAGCAGCCAAACCGGACGCTGTTGCGACGGAACCTGTGAAAGTCGAAGCACCACCGAAGGAAGAAGCGGCTCCTGAAACGCCTCCAACCCCGGAAACCGAAGCGGAAGATCCCGGCACCGAAGACGCAACCACGCCGAAAGATCCGGTGAATTGCGACGACGAGAAGAAGGAAGAACCGAAAGCAGAATCCAAGCCCGCCAAAGAGGAAGCGAAGCAGCCTGCCAAGGACAAGCCGAAGCCGCTGACCGACTCGGATAACTTCACGCACCTCTGGCCGAACGAAGAAATGTCGGTCAAAGAATGGACCGAGTTCCTCGACCAGTTCCCTGCCGATACCGAAGTCGTTGCCGTGATGGTGCAATGCTATAGCGGTGGCTTTGGCAACATGATCTTCCAAGGGGGCGACCCAGCCAACGGCCTGGCAGAGCAGCCTCGTTGCGGGTTCTTTTCGACCGTGCCTGACCGCGTCGCTGCTGGTTGCACACCGAACATCGACCAGGCCGAATACCGCGAGTACTCTTCCTACTTCTGGGAAGCCCTCTCTGGCGAAACGCGAACCGGCAGTGCCGTAAGCCAGCCCGACTACAACAACGATGGTCAGACATCGATGTTGGAAGCTCACGCTTACACCGTGCTGACCGCCGACACGATCGACATTCCGATTCGTACTTCCGACACGTTGCTGCGACACTTCAGCAAGACGTCGGGCCAAGAAGGCCTGCTGACCATTCATGCTCCGCTGGCCGTTCTGATGACCGGTGCCGATTCTTGCGAAAAGGCCGTGATCGAAGGCCTGGCGGGACAGTTCGATCTCAAGCAGCCAGCTCTTGGCAAAGTGACTGAAGAGCTGATCAAAACGAAGCAGGAAGAGAAGAAGAAGCTGGACAAGGACCTGGGCGAAGCTCGCAAGAAGATCATCGAAGCCAAGATGGCCATCAACAAAGATGTCCGCAACAAGTGGCCGGAACTCGCCAGCCCATGGCACCCAGATCTCGATGCAATCTTGAAGGAAGATGGCGAGAAGATGCGTGAAACGATCATGCAGCACGGGAAATACTCGCAGCTTCGTGATGCCGAGAAGGCCATGGAAGAAGCTCAAGGCAAAGCCGAACGACTCGACCTCGATGTCGTGAAGCTGGAACGCCTGAAGTATTGGCTCGAAACGCGTGCTCTGGTGCTGAACCTGACCGTGTGCACCGACGCCAAGACGATCGATGCTTACCACAAACTGGTTGCCCTCGAATCGGAAACCTTCAGCAGCGATACCAAGTCGCCGGCCCCTCAGGCCACGCCTAAGCAGACGGCTCAGAACTAAGCCGACCTGACACAATTCCAAACGAAAAGAGCCCGCAGATCGACTCCGACCTGCGGGCTCTTTCTATGGATGATGGAAGGCGAACCTCAGTCCACTTTCAGGTTTTCAATTTCATCGAATGTGATCAGCTTGTCGCCGTTGACGTCGAGTGACTGGAACGCTTCCGCTCCGCCGACAAACTCCGCTTCCGAGACGTCCCCGTCCTGGTTGCGGTCCATCGAAAGAAACCAATCAGGGCCGCGACGCTGAATCTTGCCGAGCACCGAGTCGGGCGGGCCGATACTTATGGTGAACAGCAGTTGCCGAGGCAGGCGTTCCAGGTCGACCGTGTCGCCCTGAACGCATCCGGCCTCTTCCAGACGAGCCACCGCATTTCGCAGTTCGCGTCGCGAGAGGGCCCCGTTGCGGTCGGTATCGAGCAGTTCGAGCACGCCGCTTCCACAATCGACGATGGTCACCATCACCAAACCGGAAGCGATTTCTTCCTGCAGCGTAAGCCAGCCTTCCAGTTCCGCTTTGGTAAGCTGCTGATTGCCATCACGATCCATCATGGCGACCATGGCCGAACCGAATCCCTTGCCAGAAGCGGACCACTCAGCCTGAGAAAGGACACCGTCCTGATCTTCGTCCGAGTCGGCGAACTGCTCTCGGCTCGAAGTAAGCAAGCCTTCCAGCCGCTCTACCATCTGCCCCGGATCGCTGCGAACCGTTAACCAGGTATCGCCAAGCTTCACGTAAGGAAGTTCGGTCGTTTGCTCTTTTTCACCAACACCTTCCACCACGATCGCCTGCGTTTGATTGTCGACGACAAGTTGTACATTCCAAATCTGGTCCGGCGAAGCATCTCGCCAGGCGGTCACGCTTGCGGTGTCGTGCAACTGCTTCGGAAAGCTTGCCTGCGATTTCAGTCGGTGGGTCCACGCGATGTCGCCAGGCTGTTGCGGCAAACGACTGACCGGGAAGTCGTGCATCGCCTCGGCAAGGGGAGGGCGGTCATCGCTGGCGACCTGTAGGAGAAAGCTGGCCGACGTTCCAGGATAGAACACCCCAGCCACCAGTTCGCCAGCACCAATCATTTGATCGTCGTTCTGGTCGAGTTGATCGAGTACTGCTTCCGCCTTGCTCCATTCGTCGCGACTTACCTTTCCATCCTGGTCGGCATCGAGGCGGGCCAACAGGGCAGCGGTAAGATCATTCGTGAACGGAGCGATCCCAATGCCGATTATCGGCTGGCCGACGTCGTGGCTGCGATAATACGCGGCGAGTTGTTCTCGCGTGATGCTGCCTCCTTCAGTGCCCCCGAGGTCTTCCCACTTCGGCGCTGATTTGATCACCGGAGCGAACCCGCTGTAGGTCGCTTCGCGCAGGGCGGCGGCGGCGGGAAGTCTGGCGGCCTCGGCTGGGTTCAACGTGCCGTTCCCATCGATATCGCAGTAGGCGAAGATCGCGGCGAACTTCTGATCCCAAAGCTGCTGATAGGTTCGATCCCCCTTGGCGATCGGCAATGCAATCCGCTGCAGCCCTCGGGAATGGAGCACCGCCAACTCCAGCGTGGTAGGCACATCGTCCGCGTAGGATCCAGACAGGCCGCTCAAGGAAAGGCCAGCCGCGAGTCCCCAGGCCAAGATCTTCGTTCTCATAGAAGTTCCTCAATCGGCTTCGCTTCCGGATCGGCAATGCGGATCGGACGGCCGACGTTCGATTGGTTCTGTTTCATCGGATCGATGTCGATCGCCTTGCAAACGGTGGCGATCACATCAGGCACCGTCACCGGTCGGTCTGCCACTTCGACGCCATCCGCATTGGTTGCCCCCAGGGCCTGACCACCTTGAATTCCACCCCCTGCCAACACGGTCGACCAGGTATGGGGCCAATGGTCACGGCCACTGCGGCCGTTAATGCGTGGCGTACGACCGAACTCGCCTTGGCAAATGACCACGGTCGAGTCCAGCATGCCGCGTGATTTCAAATCGTTGAGCAACGTCGAGAAGCCGACATCGAGCGTTGCCGAAAGTTCTGCGACGCGTTCAAAGTTCTCGTTGTGCGTGTCCCAGCCCCCCAAATTGACTTCGACGAAGGTGATCCCTCGTTCGATAAGTCGGCGTGCCATCAAGCAGCCCTGGCCGAACGTGTTGCGGCCGTATGCTTCACGCAGCGTTTCTGGTTCGTCCTCCAAGCGAAACGCAGCAGCCGCTTCGGGACGCATCAGGCGAATGGCCTTCTGCGACGCGGTCTCCAGTGCGTCGACGACTTGACCGGAACGATCGCTCTGGAAACGCTTGTCCATCTTACGAAGGAGGTCGAGTCGCTGTGACTGGGTCGCGTCGGTGACATTCTCGCCACGCTGCATGTTCGGCACGACCAGGTTGGCGCTGTCACGACCTTCGCCGCCAATCACCAGAGGCGAAAACTCTGGCCCAAGGAAGCCACCACCCAGCGAACCGCCACCTCGACCTGGAGAGATGCTGACGAAGCTTGGCAAATCGAGTTCCCGATTCCCCAGTTCATGCGAACAAAGAGCTCCGAACGTTGGAAACTTGATCGCACCTTGCGGAACGTAGCCGGTCCTTACGAACTGAGTCGCGCGGCTATGATCGCCTTCCTTGCTATGCATGGAACGCACAATCGCAAGATCTTCTGACTGAGCGGCGAGCTTCGGCAAATGCTCCGAGATCTTCACGCCTGGCGTCGCCGTAGCGATCTCTTTGAACTCACCACCGTTGGGCGAGTTGGGCTTCAGGTCCCACATATCGATCGTGGCAGGACCACCGTCAAGCCACAGCAAGATCACTGCTTTGTTAGTCTTGGCCAGGCCTTCGGTTTCTGCCGCCAGCGAACCGATCCAACTGTTGGCACTGCCCAGGCCAACGCCCAGCGCGGCCATGCGCAGGTAATCGCGGCGAGTCAGTTGATACGAACGAGCCATGTTGTTACTCCAAGGCCGGAAAAGAAATCGTCGTTAGTGATTGGTATTGAATTCGGCACTGTTGATCAGCACCCACATCAAGTTGCTGAGTGCCTCGCTGCGGTCCTCCGACTCCTTCAGATGGGTCGTGAACAGCTCGACTTCCTCGGCATCGGGCTTGCGTCCCAACGTTGCCAGGAACAGCGTGTCGATCTTTTGCGAGGTACTCAAAAATGGGGCATCGGCCAACACACGCAGCATCGGGCTTTGCTCGGTGTCGATGACCTCGGCGGTCGTATCCCCGTTCATCAAGGCAAGGGCTTGCAGAATCGATCGTTCCGCGTGCGCGGCATCTTCCACAAAGAAGCTGCTGACAAATCGCGATCCATCATCGAGGCCACGTGTCGGATCGATATCGTCACGAACCGCTTTCATCCCAGCGGCCGTGCGAATGCTTTGATAAAGTTGTTCGCCGCTCATGCCACGCACCGGCATCCGAGCGTAGCTTTTCAGATCGACCTCGCGTTCTTCGCCGGCTGATACACGGCTGGTGCGTTGATACGCTTCGGTCAGCACGATCGCTTCGCTGAGCAGTTTCAGGTCGTACCCACTTTCAACGAAGGCGTCCGCCAGTTCGTCCAAAATCTCAGGCTGCAGCGCCGGATTGTCTTCCGATAAATCGTCGAGCGGCTCGACCAGGCCGACCCCGAAATAGTGAGCCCACAGCCGATTGACAGCGTTCTTGGCGAAATAAGGATTACCTGGACCGGTTACCCAGTCGGAAAGTGCCTTTCGTCCGCTATCCTGCGTCATCGCTTCCGGCCAGGGAACTTCATCCCCGGTGAACAGCGTGGCAGAAACCGTCACGGTCGACTCCGGCAATTCAATCTCAAACTTTTCGGCCGTCACGTCGTCGCCAGCCTTCGGACGCGCGAAGAAGGCGGCCGTTTCCCAGAACTGCTCTTGGGTCCAGCGGCTGAATGGATGATCGTGGCACTGAGCGCAATCGAGATTCAGCCCCAGGAAGGCCCGGGTGGTATTTGCCGCCAGGTTCGATGGCAAACGCTGGCTGGCGGTCAGAAAGCTCTCGGGCGTTCCCATCGCGGCGGAAGCACCGGTATGCGCCTCCATTTCCGCATCCGGAATATTAACGGTCAGCATCTTGCGAACGACCTGATCGTAAGGAGCATCATTGGCGAACTGCAGCGTCAGCCACGTTTCGAACTCGTCGGTCAGATCGCGGAACTCTTGCGTATCGGTTTGCGGGATCCAGGTGCGGCGCCAGAAGGTTGCCATCTGCCGAGCATGCGTTCCGGAACGAACGAGCTTGTGGGCCAACTGCTGCCGCTTATCGGGAGACTCGTCTTTCAGAAACTCGCGAGCTTCCGCCACGGTGGGAATGCGACCGCCAAGATCGAGATAAACGCGTCGTAAATACTCCGGATCGGAAGACTGCTGCGACGGAACGACTTTCTCGTCTTGCTGAAATTCGTGCAGCAGTTGGTCAATTCGATTGGCTAACTGTGGAGCGGAAGGCGCTTCGGCCATTGCCATCGAAATACAGCACAACCAAAGGACGCTGCCAAGCAAAGTCGTTCGAGCCATCTAATATTCTTACTTCGATTCAACAGACAAAAAATAGATTCAACGCGACCTTCAGCCCGGCGACTAGAACGAGGTCGGGTCGATCGGCTGGCCATCGTCGCGGGTCGTCAGTCGGGCGAAGGTGAGCCCGTCGAGCTCTGGCGTCACGAAGCGAACCGAGCCGTCACACAGCAAGATGTTCGCTCCTTCAGGATGAAACCCATAGATGCCGAAGAAGTTGTTGCAGTTCACGGCGCAGTCGGACGCATCTCCCTTGCCGCGATCTTCGCCGGTCTCGCGGTCGAAGGTCGAGAATTGAATACTTCCGAAGCCAGCCCACGCACCACGCGAAAGCTCGGCCCCCAGCGGGGAACCTTCGCCGGTCATCTTGCCGACACGCCATGGATCGGGCAGGCCTGCTTTTTCGACGATCAGCAGCGTATTGGATAGCCCGTCCGAGACCAGGTGAAACGGAACGGTGACGTCGTCGGTCATCGCCTGGTGACGATTGCCACGCGTGCCCGAAGGCCAGTTCACGCCATAACCGGTGCTGGGCATTCGCATGCCGTTCGAAGAAATGAAGTCGTTCAGACCTGGCTCGAAGCTGAAGACCGAGGCGCGGTCGGTGTTTCGCGAACTAACCGAGGCACTCGCGGTCACCACCAGCTTGCGATCTTTGGGCGAAGCAGGACAAAGGAACGCATCGACCGTCTGGCGACTGACGTCCTGATTGATCGGGTCGTAATAGTCGTAGTCGGGATTGAAAGCAGAAGCCAACTTGGGCTCGATGAAGGGAATGATTTGCACGCCCCAACCACCAAAGGGAAGCTTGCCACCGAGCCCCGTTCGACGAGGCGGAAAACCTTGGCGAATGCCCGTGTATTGCTGGAAGGCACTGCTGAGCGTCTTCAGATTGTTGGTGCAGGTCTGCTTCGCGGCGTCGGCCGATGCCATCTTCAACGCTGGTAATGCGATGGTGATTGCCAGCACAAGCACACAGGTTGCGACGATTGCGTCCAGCAACGAAAAACCACCGCGGGCAGCGCGTTTCATATCCAACGACTCTTTTGCAATGACCAGTGCGAGATGTCGAGCGGGCAAGGCCGTTCCGGAAGACCTTACCCTGATTAGGCAGCATCCCAAAAGTGTGGGAATGAACAGCCCTAACCCTCGGCAGGTATGCAACTTCCATACCCCGTGCCGTGGCGCACCCCCTCACCTGGAGGCCACTTATCCAAGGCTGGCGATTGAAAAGGCATATCGCTCGAAGAATCAGCCGGAAACAATTTCGCGGAATGTTCCGGTCTGGCAGAAAGCCATTCGACAACACGGGGGCGCATCCCTGGCCGATGTCACCCAGCGCGACACGAACGTCGTCTCAAATGACATACCACCACCGACAAGCTTTGGTAGCACACCAGTCGGCAGGAGGTAACGTGGCTTGGTTCTGTTCGCCCTAAAGAGTGCCGGAGCGCACCACATGATGGCCACGGGCTTCGTTGGATTCGTGCTGAAAGGTCACGCTGACCAGCGGTGTTACTCTAAGCCAGTCAGATCGAAGTTGAACTGATTGTCGCCTGCTTCGACAGTAACTTGCTGAGTGTGCTTGAGTTCGCGAGGCTCCATTGCCCGGGCCATCGTGGCGTCGGCATCTTCGGCCGACATACCCTTGGTGCTGATCCGCAGCTTATCTGCGTCCGGCGTCACAAAGAACTTCACCGTGTGAATCCCCGACAAGGCCCCCATCTCTTCGCGAGTAAATCGCATCTGATAGTTTCCCGATTCGTCGGTAATCCCATTCGAAGGACGTCCCTGGCTGGGATAGAACTCGACCACCGCACCAGCCAATGGCTGACCATTGCGTGTCACGTGCCCATGGACTGGCTGCACATCGAGGCCACTTTTCTGCGAGCATCCAGCCATCGCGACCGAAGCCAGAGCGACCATGCACCACACTTGGAAAGGATTGGTTTTCATAGCAGTTTGCTACCGAATAATGAACGATTGGCTGACCGAAACCAAAAAATGAAAGGCTTCGGCTCCCGGTTCCGCGCACAGGAGCCGAAGCCCATGGGGCAACGATTTACGAAGGGGATCGTGGCTATTGCACGGTCGCCACTTCCCCGCCGGCGATGGTGCCGAACGCTTCGTAAAGCGTGCCGCTAATTACTTCTGGCATGAAACGCACACTGCCATCCACCATTAAGAAATTCGCTCCACCGACGTGGAAAGAACCGTAAGCACGATAAGGCCGGCTGCCGCCAAACTTGTTGATCGGATAGGCGTCGTCCGCCAGGCCCAAGGCTCGGTCGTGCCAGCCCACATGATCGGTCCCCACCCAGCAGGTTGCATAGCGACCCGTCAGGTTCTTCGCCGAGTCGACTTCGCCAACGCAGATAGTGTTCGAGGTGCCGTCGATCACATCTCGCATCTGAGTCGAGAAGTTCGTGCCGAACATGCCATTCACAGTCGAACGCGCGTAGTCGTTGTCGGCTGGCAAAGAACTGCCGAGGCAGCCTTTGTAGTTCGACTTGGCCATGTCCTGGTGGTATTCCTGCTGCTTTTCTGAACCAGGGTCGGAAGGGCAAACATAAGCTTGGATCACGGTCGCGCCGACGCCGGCTGAACCGCGGTCGAACTCCCAGTTGCGAGCGGCCCATTCCTGCTGGATTCGTTCGTAAACGGTTTGCTGTTCCATGAAGGGCAAAATCGCGGCCGACCAGGTCGTTGGGTCCCAGTCGTTGCCGAAGTGGTTATGCTTCAACTGCCCCATTGGGAAGGCGAGGAAGGTGTCGTGATAGTTATGCAGGGCGACGCCCATCTGTTTCAAATTGTTGGTGCATTGCATCCGCCGGGCAGTTTCGCGTGCTTGTTGCACGGCTGGCAACAACAGGGCAACCAATACCCCAATGATCGCAATCACCACCAACAATTCCACCAGCGTAAATCCACGCCGCATTTGCTGAGTCTGTCGCATGAAGAAGTAAGGCCTTTGCACGAACGGAAGACGAGAGATGATTGAGAAACGGCTGTCCCGCCGTGTCATGCCGATGGAAAATCGACGGCCCCCGGTCCGCGAGAACTTGAAGAACGAATACGCCCCAGCCCCCCAGAGGCTACCCCGAAGCTTTAAATAGCGGGCCCAGGTGGCTCCAACTATTGGATTTCGCCCCACCACCTGGACTCGCGAAAATATCGATGCATCCTTCGCAGGAGTTTTCTAGCGATATTAGGGTGGGTTCACCGCAACTACAAACGCCTTATGGGGAAGAACACGGCAAACGCGTGGCCGATCGCGCATACCCGTAACATGAACTTTTCTCGGGCACCGGATAACCCCTGCAGTTCGACGGATTGTCACCCCTCCGTCGAACGAAGGCGTCAAGAAACCGGCTTCTCCGTAGGCTACGGGAGAGCAGAAATTAGCCGCCAGATTTAGGTCCCAAAGCGAACCAAACTCCAATTGTAATCGACGCCAGAACGATGCCCAGTGCGAAGGCTCCCCAGAAGCCCAGCCCAAGCTTGTCGGCAAACGCCAAGGGAACGAAGAAGGGGAGGCCAAGCGGAACCAGGATCAGTGTTTCGCGCGAGAGCCGCGTGATCGTTCCCACGTCCTGGTCTTTCCACCAGACGGCGACAAACGCCACGATACTGACGACCGGCAGCGTTAGTAAAAGGGCGCCAAGGCGGGGGAACCGGTCGGCAATTTGCGAAACAACCGCGACCACCAAACCAGCGACAATCGCACGGAACAACATGGCACACCTCTTTCCCTGGAAACCCATTGGCCAGGGCCCAATCGCCCCAGGCAAGCATTGGCAAGCGGAAGTTTACTCGACAACGATCGGCACGTCATACGAAACCGATTCGCCTTCAGCCGGCACAATCCGGAATCGAATCGCAACCGCTTCCGCTGAGTCTGGAATCATCAAGCCCCCTTGGGCGTAGTGGGCTGGCTCCTCGTCGGTTTCTGGTTCGTAGACCGTGGCGACTTCCTCGGCCAGCACCGATTTGCCATCGGCCGTCACCATGGCATTGAACACCTTCACGCTGTCGACGGACTTTCCGTCGCGGGTAATGGCAACGGCTGGTTCGACTTCTTCCCTTTATGAAGATGACTGCCGTGATGCCCCAACTTGATGGTCATGCCGGCGTGCTGCTTCGGCTCACCTTCCCAAACCAAGGCATCGTCGGGACCGTGCGAGTGTTCATGAGCATGGCCACTGGCTTCCTCTTGAAAGTTGCCAGCATAAGGGGTGCTATCGACTGCGGCACTCAAGGTCCCGGCATATTCTTTGACCGTTGCCAGGCCTTCGTTAGTGCCAACAAAACGTGACGCCTCGCCGGCGGGATCATCGGCCAGGGGCTGGGGAGCCAGATCGATTTGCATCGCCGGATCTTGGATCGTCAGCAACACCGACTCGGCATCGATGGGAGAAGGCGTCTTTTCGTCGCCACCCAGGATATAGACGGTGGCCTGCTTCTGAGCATGATCGACGGTGAACTCGACATGAAAAGTGCCGCCGCCCCAATCGGCAAGCGTTCCACCATGCGGCCCCGGGGCATGCCCATGGCCTTCTTCGCCGTGGTCATGATCATGTTCGCCAGGACCATGCGAATGGCCATGTTCTTCTTCGCCACCGGCAGATACCTTGGGACCGGCCGGTTCGCTACTGCATCCCAGGAACCCTGCGACCGCGATTACCGCGACCAAAGGAAACCAGGTTCGGAGTTTAGTTTTCATGGTATTGCTCCTTGAAAAGGGTGCTTATCAAAATGGTTGGTTTAAGGAATGATCTCTTCGCCAGACGCTTCCGCACGGGCCAGTTGCAATGCTTCCTGGCCGCTGAATTTCCAGAAGATGCCCGGGTGAATCAAGAACTCGCAGAAGGTGGACGTGACCAGTCCGCCGAGGATCACCGTCGCCACCGGGTACAATATCTCGCGACCTGGTTCCTGCCCACCGATCACCAGCGGCAACAAGCCAATGCCAGCCGTCAGGGCGGTCATCAAAACCGGGGCCAGACGCTCGAGACTTCCTCGGACGATCATTTCCTGCGTGAAGTCTTCGCCTTCCTCCTTCATCAGGTGGAAGTAATGCGTCACCAGCAGAATGCCGTTGCGAACCCCGATCCCGCCGAGCGAGATGAAACCGACGAGGCTGGCCACGGTTAGGGTTTGATCGGTAATCACCAGGGCCAACACACCTCCGATGAACGCGGTCGGCAAGGCATTCAAAATCTGCAGCACGACACGAATCGAGGGGAACAAGACCATCAGCACGACAAACATCCCCACGACCGAAACAGCCGCCAGGATCAGAATCGTCCGGGTCGCTCGTTGTTGGCTTTCAAACTGACCGCCGTATTCGATGAAATAGCCTTCGGGCAGTTCGATCTGCCGATCGAGACGTGCCTGAATGGCGGCCACCGCGCTGGCCAGATCGCGATCTTGCGTATTGCAGCGGATCACGATTCGTCGCCGAGCATTCTCGCGATTGACGGCATTGGGACCAGCCCCAGGGCCAATGTTCGCGATCTCGCGAAGTTCGATCTGTCCCTGATCGTTCGGCAGATCGATCCGCAGCCGCCCGAGGTTGGCGTAGTCGGTCCGATGCTCTTCTTCCAAACGAACGAGTAAGTCGAACCGGCGTTGCCCTTCCAGCACTTCCGAAACGACTTCTCCTTGCAGGGCCGTTTGCAAAACCGAGGCAACATAGCCTCGCGTAATGCCATAGAACGCCAGGTCATCAGTTCGCAGGTCGATGTGCAATTCTTCGGTCTGCTGGATCGGTTCGATCACCGGAGGTGTGACCCCTTCAATCTGTTGGATATTTGCTTTGACCTGTTCCGAAAGCTCTTGCAGCTTGTCGATATCGTCGCCGAAGATCTTGATGGCAATCTGCGCATAGACGCCAGAGACCATATGACTGATCAAGTGGGCGAGGGGCTGCTCGACTTCAATCGAGACGCCGGGTACCTCGTCACTAAGCTGGTCGAGCAGACGCTGGATGATCTCATCTCGCTCGTGCTGGGCGTCGGGATTCATGCTCAAGATGTATTCGCCCGCGTTCACTGGCGAGGCGTGTTCATCCATCGCGGCCCGTCCGGTTCGACGCACGAAATGCAGGATCGCCCCGTACGGATTGCGGTCGGACTTCTGCATCTCGCGGAGCTTGGCGTCGATCAAACCGGATGCCATGTTCGAGGCATCAAGCGATGACCCTGGGGGCAGCGTCACATTTATCTGCACGCTCCCTTCGTCAAACTCGGGCAGGAAGTTCTTCCCGAGATTTGCCATCTGCCAGCCAGCGAACGCCACACCGACCCAAGTGAGAATCAGCAGCAGGGCAGGGGCCTTCAAGCTGAAACGAATTAAGTAGCTCGCCATCCACTTGAGCGACCTCAGCAGAAAGCCGTCGTGCTCGGCATGGGTCGCCGGGGCATTTGGCAGCAAATAGTATGACAGGACCGGTGTGACTGTTAGTGAAACCAACAGCGACGCGAGAATCGAAACGATGTACGCCACGCCCAGCGGCGTGAACAATCGGCCTTCGACCCCGGATAAAGCGAACAGGGGCAGAAATACGAGGATGACCACCGCCGTGCCGAACACGATCGCACTACGAATCTCTTTGCTCGCCTCGTACACAACCTGAATCGCTGGCCGAGGAACTTCCAGGGCGTTGTTTTCTTTCAAGCGGCGGAAGATGTTCTCGACATCGACGATCGCGTCGTCGACTAGTTCCCCCATGGCGACCGCGATTCCCCCCAGCGTCATCACATTGATCGACAACTCGGAACCGGACACGAAACCGATCAGCCGAAAAATGAACGTCGTGATCACCAGCGACAACGGAATGGCCGTGAGGGTGATGAACGTCGTGCGGAAGTTCAGCAAGAACAAAAACAGAATGATGATCACCAGCGTCGCCCCGATCACCAGGGCCTCGCCGACGTTGAAGATCCCTCGATCGATGAAGTTGCGCAACTGAAACAGTTCGGGGTTGATTACGATATCAGCTGGCAGGGACGCCTCCGACTGAGCAAAGGCGGTCTCCAGTCGCCCGGTCAATCCGCGCGTATCAACATGCGGCTGTTTGACGATCGTGAACACCACCCCCGGGCGGCCATTCACACTTCCGTCGCCTCGCTTGAACTCGGCTCCTTCAACGATCCGAGCCACTTGTTCCAGCAGACCGGGCGATCGCCATCGAACTTGATCGGAACCTGGCTCAGGTCGTACAGCACTCGATTGGGCTCTGGCCCCAGCCGCCCCAGAATTCGGATCGGGCGTTCCGTTTCGCCAGTCACCGCGAACCCGCCGCTGGTGTTGATGTTGCTCTCTTTGAGGGCTTGTTCGACCTCCTGCAGCGTGACGTCGTATTCGAGTAATGCCGTGGGATCGATGCGAACCTGATACTGCTTTCGATCGCCGCCGAGTACAAACGCCTCGGCCACTCCGGTCACTTTCAAGATCCGCGGTCGAATCACCCAGTCGCAAACGGTTCGCAAGGCGAGTTGGCGAGATGCCTCGGAAGGGAGTTCTACTTCGTGCGTCTTGCCATCGAACATCAAGGTTGCCG
The DNA here is from genome assembly GCF_039541315.1 of Bremerella cremea. Taxonomy (GTDB): domain Bacteria; phylum Planctomycetota; class Planctomycetia; order Pirellulales; family Pirellulaceae; genus Bremerella; species Bremerella cremea. Next base: position 377,352 of record NZ_BAABFZ010000009.1, read on the forward strand.
TTGGCGTGATGGCAATCGCAGAGGTCGCGTCGGCTGGCACGTCATTCCAGCGAATAACCTCGGCTGAAATCTTCTCCCAACGATCGACATTGTGTCGAACCGTCGGCCGCCACACTTCCAGCGAACGCTGTCCCGATTCATCGAACGTAATTTCCGCCAGCAGACCGCTCTTGCCGATCGGGTAGAGCTCGCCCCCGCGCGGACCTTGCTGTCGATAAATCCCGGCAACGACGATCTGCCCCATAATTGAAGCGGGAGGCGTCATCTGCGGCCGAACGCCTTCCGGCAAAATACCGCCGAGCGTTGCCAGGCGTTCTTGCACCGTTTGCCGGGCCGTTTTGATTTCGGTATCCCAGTCGAACTCGATATAAATCACATTGAGGCCGGCGGTCGACTGGCTGCGCACCGCTTGCACGCCACTGGCCCCCAACAGCGCGATCTCGATCGGCTGGGTGACCAATGTTTCGACTTCTTCGGTCGCCAGGCCAGGGCACTCGGTGATGATAATGACGCGGGGGCGGTCGAGATCCGGAAAGACATCAATTGGCATCTGCGTCGCGAGGTACGATCCATAAACGAGCATCGCCAAGCTAACGACCACTACCAGCAATCGATACTGCAGCGCGAAACGAATAACGGCATTAAGCATGAGACACTCCGATTAGTGTGAGGCGTGAACCGTTCCGTCCGCGTGAACATGCACGTCCGCTCGCACACCGCTGGCCGCTTGGGCTTTCAGTACACGATTGAGCGACGCAGCTCCGTTCTGGGCCAGATACAAACCAGGGATCACGCTGCCATCGTTCTCAATCACGATGTTCATGCGATCTTCGTGCAGCACATGCACCGGAATACGATTGAACAAGTCGCCGTTCTGCTGAAATACAAACGCCTCGGGGCCTTCTCGCACGACTGCCGCCGTCGGCAAGACCAGCACATTCTGCAGTTCTTCGACCGGCACATGCAGTCGCACGCGCTGCCCTGGCCGAAAACGCCAGACGATAAAGGTCTCGCCATTTTTTTCGTACAGGCGAGACTGATTGGTCAGCGGCACATAGAAATCGAACGTCCGGCTGTCGGTATCGATCGCATTGGAGAGATACTGGATCTCGAACCGCTGGTTGAGCTGCGGCCAATGTTTCGGCTGGTCCTCAGCGAACTCGACTGTCAAGTTCCAGCCGTTCTGGGCCGCGTCTTCCAGGAATGGAGCTTCCCGCTTGAAGGCATGCCCTTCGATATAAAGCCGCAAATGATTGGCCAGCGTCGCTAAGAGTTGGCCAGCCTGTACTTGCTGGCCGAGATCGACGTTCAGGTTTTGCACCTCGTAGGCAACCATGCTGTGATCGATCGCTGACAAATCATCCGAAACGGGCCCATCCGCGACCGGCTGGGTTGCTGAGTGAAACGGAGGCGCCGTCACGGTCACGGTCGGAACGAACTCGCCCTGGGCGACCTGATCGACTTGCTGCGAGGTCAGTCCGCGAGCCAGTAGGTCTTGCTGATGACTTTGAATCAACGCTTCCTGCCGACGCTTCTGGCTTTCAAGCTCGATAATCCGAGCCCCTGGCAACGCACCGCTGGCCGCCAAAGGCCGCAGACGCGTCAGTTCCTCCTCGACAATCTGCTTTTCTTTCGTGGTCGTGTACAATTCCTTCTGCGTGTTCTGCAGATACTCACTCGACAGCCGCAAGGTGAAGAGCCTTTCGCCAGGCCGCACCGTTTGACCAGGGTACGCGTGAATCTCGGTGACGACACCTACGGCGGGCGACGTCATTCCACGATCGGTCTCGCCGGGGCGATCGGCGACGATCCCAGGGATCTGAATCGTTCGCCAGTAAGTCTGCGGCTTGGCGGGTTTCGCCACTAGGTTCAAGTTCTTTCGCGCTTGCGACGAAAGCTTCAGCACCTTCGGCTCTTGAACCGGGGCTGGCATCGCAGCGGTTTCGTCCGGCTCGGCAGAGGCCGACAACGAAGGCAGCCACTCTCTTCGAGTTGCAAAGGCTACGGCCACGACCGCAACGACAACCAACGCTACGAAAACAGCGCGCAGAGGTCCGGGAATACGCATCGATCTAAACTCCAAAACGACGCAAGCAAACGTACCTGCGAAAAGACCATCCTGAACTTCAGGACATCACATCAACGATCGGCGGAAGCAGAGGCGGGCACGTCGAACCGTGCGACCGCACATGCCGAGAGAGAACTAGCAGCGAATCGAGAGAAGCTGCACGTAGAGCGCGCACCTGGGGTGCCGAGAATCTGATATCGCTTGCCCGGAGGAATCGGTCGGGGAAACCATCGCCGCCGTAAGCTGCTCCGACAGCGACCGTTGCCAGATGGCAATCAGCGACAGCTCTGGCAATTCGACCGAAACGCTGCCGACCGCCAGATCGACGATCGTGCCGTACCAGGCATCTTCCTCATGCTCGGTTGATTCGGAAGTCGGGGGTAGCGCTGGTTCGACCTTTTTCTGCTGGGTTCGAACCGCATGGTGATGGCCATGATCATGGTCGCCATGCCAATGCACGTGCGGCCGGTCGGCGTGCTGGCCAGCTTCCACCTCTGTCTGATCAAAATGCCAGTGCGGCGCAGCAGCGAATGACTGCCCGACAAGCAAAAAGAAGATCAAACAAAAGGAAACCACGCTACGCATACTGGTCCCAGCAAAGGTCCACGAATCTCGACTAGGGGAAAGAATAGGCCGACGCCCGCCGAAGATCAAGCTGCAAGCCCCTCGAAAAGAGGATCCCCGCATTCGATAGCCCCACCCAATCCAGTCCGCTCGATCACGACCGCGCATAAAAAAACCCCGGAAAATCCGGGGTTGAAAAAAATCTTGGCGTCCAAGGACGCGAAGACCTGAAGTGGGCGATATCCCACTCCAACAGCTTCCGGACAACTTCGCCACGGTCGGCCAGCAGGGAAAGCGGATTGGATTCGCGATCACGCATGATGCGCGAACCATCTTCTACTCGTGAGCTAGGGTTTTTAAACAACCTACCTCACGGACTACATGCAAAGGCCCAATCGATGGAGACGCTTTCGTCAATCTACGAGAACCTCTACCTTCCCTCGAATCTGAAGATTCGTTCTGAATGCACCAAGCGGCACTACAAGATCACGTTCCGACTATGGGAACAGCAGCTCGGCCGGCCGCCAGAACTGACCGACCTGACCGACGACTCGGTCCTGAAGTTCGCCCGCTGGATGCTCGAGAGCAAGCCGCGTAGTCCGGCGACCGTGAATCAAAAGCTCGGCTACATCGCCGCCATCTGGCGTTGGTGTGCGAAACGACGCTTGGTTGAGTACTGGCCCACCTTCACGCCAATCCCTGAGCCGCACATCGTGCCGCGGGCCTGGAATGAACGGCAGCTCGCCACGCTTCACGAAACGCTGCAGCAAGTAGAGGGAAAGATCGACGGTATCCCGGCGTGCGATTGGTGGATCAACCTGCACCGCTTCCTGTGGGAGACCGGCGAACGGATCGGGGCAACGCTCAAGATGCAATGGGACATGCTCGATCGACATGCCTGCACGGTCGATCTGCCGCCAACCATTCGTAAAGGGAAATGGCGGGGGATGGTCTACACGATTTCGGCCGAGCTGATGAACGACCTGGTTGCCATGCGGCGGCACCATCACAACCAGGTCTTTCCGTGGCCCCACTGCGAGCAGACGTTTTACAACCGCTACGAGAAGATCCTGAAGCGGGCAGGCTTGCCAACAAGTCGAAAGCACAAGTTCCACTGCATGCGCCGCAGCTTCGCCAGCCACGTTCAGAAGAACGGCGGAGACGCGACCTATCTATTCCGCCACAGCTCGGCCCGCGTCACGCAGGATAGCTATCTCGATCCGGCGATTGTCGAAGATCGCCCGGCCTGTACGATCTTGAAGCCGCTTTCGGAGATGCGACGGGAGTAGGGAATATCAATGAGATTTCCGGATTCGGTTTGAGAATCGCGATGGTGTTTTACAATACTGCGACCACGGTTGCAGCTAAAGTCTCACCATCGCGCGGAGACTGATATGTAGTCGAACACGGGAGACCGAAAGGAATTGATTTCACTCTGTGACCTGCAACCCAGATCAACTTCTCTTGTGATCTACATAGCCTCTTCGTCGCCGAGTTCTGCTCTTATCGTGTTCTTACAATCCTCAAGGAATTCGTCAGACGTGATGCCAGCAGATTCCGCCCATGTCTTACAAAACCGAGCGTGAAACTTTCCAAGATCAGGGCCGCTAGGCACTCCATTGTCGATTAACCACCTCCCATCGACTGGGCATTTTGCGATGTGACTTAAGACGAATTCCTCAGCTATGCCCTTTAACCGACTATCCCACTCGCGGGGAAGTACACATGCGTTTTTTAGCTGATTCTTGCAATCTTCAAAGTAACGATCGCAGAGTTCCTGAGCGTCTAACGTCAGTCCCAGCTCTTGAACTACATCCTCGAAGGCTTGAGCAACATTCACCCTAGGGGGTAGTTTCGCATCTTTGTCAATCTTTACCAGCACGGCAGCTTTTGATGGACAAACAGGGAGCTTGGTAATCAATGTTTCAAACCCTGAAACCTGAGACTCCCACAATTCGATCAAAGCCAATGTTAGAACTCGCCAGTGATCTTTTCTCGGTACCGGAACGCCAACAACTCCATCGAACCAATCCTTTGCAGCGGTAAGTTTTTCGACATCCTTTGTTCGTCTTGGATTCAAACCATGCTGAGCTGTTGTCCTAAGCACCCTCAATGTCCCACCGAAGGATGTTAAAGGTTCACCTTTCACATCGTTACGACTTGCGTCATAGCTAAAGTCTAGCAAACTATTCAAACCATGATCGCCGGCATCGAACACTACGCATGACAAGTATGACACAACGGAATCGAACCAATGCTTCGGGTCGGGAGAATCAAATGGGCTGTTCATCGGATGCATATTCCATAGAATCTCTCGACCGATAGTTTGCTTGGCCCTCGCCACCGCATTTTCGACTCTACTCAAAGAAGCCTGGAATCGCTGACTCAATTCTTGCCTACTTACAATCGGAACGCATAATCTATCTGCGAGCATTGCCGGTGGAGGCGGCTCCGCCGCGATGGCTGAAGGAAGATCTATATACTCTTCGCGAGTAATTTTCTCATGATACATTTCTAGCCATATCCTGATTGTCTGACGTGATTGGGGCCTTCCCTCCCTTATACTCCTCACCACACGTCGCCGAACATCATCGCGATCAACACCTGGTCCATCGAGCAATTCCGGAAATACGTCACAAACTAAATTGCAGCACAACTCTTCGACAACCTTCGCTTGTGCCTGCTCCAGTGAAGGTATTTCAAGAACATGATCTCCCTCGCAGAGCTCTCGCATGACATCCCAGTTCTCTCGACGTACCGGTAGAACAAGGATTCCATCAAGAGATCTAATTATGGCACGCAGCAACGGCAGTTGCTCGCGCCAAAACCAAACAGGTGTTGCTGGAGTACCATGTACCAGTATTACCTCTGCCTGACCAACTTCGAACAAATCCCCTGATTCTTCAGAGTCCCCAATCAGCTCAATCCAACCGGGGATTGGATCGGGGCTTGTTAGATAAAAAGAATCACTCTTGCGACCAAGACATGCAGCGACTGAATAAATCTGGTTGAGTAGAAAACTTCCCTCATCATCTGAGTCAACAAGCATCCAGGCGACAGTTGCCTGTGTCTCTAACAGTTCTACAACGCTCTGGCGAAAATCGTTTTCCAACCAGTCCGGCCCGAGCGCGGCGACTGGAACCGCATTCCAATCAGCTTGCATCGCCATACCTTCCGACTACTTAGCCTTAAGAGACGCTGAAAACTGAACAAGAGATAGGGCGAATGGCCCGCGATAATTCATGGCGATATGGAAAGGGCCAAATGGCTCGCCCACTCGCCGAGGAGTATCTTGAAACTCATAGATCTTATATGGAACTTCAATCCGCAATTCAGGAATCCAGGCTTTCGCAGTGGATGCAACGCCTCGACTACTTGATCTAGTTTCGCCAAAGAATTCCAATGGTTTACCAGCCTCGTCGGAGAGAACAGCAAGGGCCCTTCCTCGACGATACGAACCAACACTGACCGTTTCCAGACGCTGAAAAGCCTGTAGCGCGTCTACACCTCGCCTCAACTGCAGGCTTGACCAAGCCAAGTGAAATAGTGCGAGGCGACTATCCGTCTCAGATTCCAACTGGATCCTCGAATTAGCAAGCTCTCGCAATTCCCCCCATACTCCCATGGTTAATGCCAGCGAATGGGGTATTTCTTCGAAGAATACACTACCTCCGGTCACTGAACTCCACCAAAGCCGGTAATAGAGCGGAAGCAGCCATTGATCAGTGAGATATGCTTCTCCAGACTTTTCTTTAATATACGAAAGGGCAGCAGAGGGAGACCCTCGTCTGGCTATCATTCTCGCCATAAGGCATGTTGCTGCCGATGGCTGATTCTCAGCGAGTTTCGCAACGGCCTGTTCAATTTTAGCGTCGTCTCCCAGACTTTCTCCGAGCTCCGACTCCCGTTGCGCCAGCAATCCCTGCTGAAAGGGCGTAAGATCAAGTTGGGAATAGCGATCCAGAACCTCGCTCCATTCTGCAAGAATCTCGATCTTGGTACTTTGAGGGAGCGGCCCAGTATCGCAATATCGCTTAGATATCCAACAGGCGGTGTCATATGCTCGGACGTTTTCCTCATCATAGGAAATTGAAGTGTGCCAAGCATTGCGTGCAGAACCGAACAACACCCCCACTTCGGCAAACTGCGTTGGCTTAGGTTTATCCTCCAGCTTCTCACAAACTCGACGTAGTAAAACTCCCTGTATAGCAGCTCGTTCGGTTGAAACAGCAGAAAGCAAAGAACGTTGACCAGAGGTCAATGAAGATTCTCTAGCGTTCGCTAGGAGTTCATTTTCGGCCGCGATGAGAGTAGAGTTCGCTTCTTCTAATCTTTGCTTAGCCTGCTCTGTTTCGTTTGCCGCCATGGCAGATTCAGTCAATTGCACCGACTCACGAGCAGCATTTGCCTTTAGAAGCGAAAGCCTTGGCGATAAATATCCGATGCGCTCAGCAAGTTCTCCCACAAGTACGGACAGTTCATAGTAAAGCTCTTTCATCCGATGAGTCTGAGCTCCCTGAGGTCCGATCGCCTGCAGCGCACGAATCACAAAGTTCAGTTCCTGTGAATTCTCATTGCGTCCCTCTGACGGCTCAATCTTGAGCACCAACTCTTTGATAACGGAAAATCTATCTCGATTTAAGGGAAGCCTTCGCTCGCACCACAACTCAGCCTCTAGCGGTTGCCGTGCTGCCAAAGTATGTTGTTCATCCTGTCGATCTGGAGTAGTCAAGGCGGGAAATGCCTCGAACGCTGTCTTATAGGCCAGATGACGATCAACGGTTAGCAGACGAAGCGCGATAGATTGAGGCAGTTCAAATCCCAACCAACTCGTTACCATTGTGGCATTTACTAAACGTATGACTTCACTCCAGATCTCCTCACTGGTATCTTCATGTGGTTCACTCGCGATTCCCACCAATCGATCACCCAATGCCTCACGTAGTGCAATTTGAATCGCGCCGGATGAACCGCCATTCGACGATGCCTTATCCAGTTCTACCTGAACCCTCGCTCTGAGCTTCTGGATATGAGTTTCGATCTCAGAAATCACACCTTCCTTTAATGGAACTCGCGTAGCATCCGAAATAAAATACAACAGAGTAAATATATTCTTGTAATTATAATCCCTTATGTCATTGACAGACGCCGACAATACGGGGGAATACTTCGAGAAGTGACCAATCAGGCTCTTTCGCTCATCCGGACTGATTTCAACCGGAATATCAATGACATGCATTCGACTCTTAGTCTCGGAACTTATTCCTGTTGAGGTTGCTGAATCTGTGTAAGAAGTTCCGACCACAAGTGCTTTTCTACCGAGCCCCGCCAACTGCAGCGACAATTGGCGATATTCTTCAGGTTCTTCTAAGCCATCCCAGATAATGGCAGAGGCGGTTGATGAAACGCCTTCTACGTACCGCAGCGTTTGGTCTATGTGGCCGATATTGGGACGGACAAATTGTTGTCCAATCATGAGGACAGGAATCCCGAGCCTTCTCAGCTCCACCGCTAATAGCGAAACGATCGTGCTCTTTCCGCTTCCGCTCTGGCCCGACAATACGACCGTAAAATCCTGTGGTGCTGACTTATCCAAGAATTCCAACACATTAGAAAGAACTGTTTCTTTGAAAACTGGACGCTTGAATGCAAATTGCTCAACGCGTTCCAATTGCGAATTCGGCGACTTGCGTAGAAACCGTTTGAACTCATCTTCCAGTTCTCGCGGTGTACCATCAAGCAGTTCTGAGAAATAACGCTTTGCCAGAAACTGAAATGTCTCTGTTAGACGACGATATTCAGGAGTTGGAAGTGTAAGTTGAAGAAACTCGGAATCGTCGTGGCGGCTACCTCTAGTCGGCGTAAAAGGCAGCATCGGAATTGAAATCTTATCTGGATCGGTAACTCTTGGATCAGAAAAGCTCTTAATCCCCTCTGCATCCAGTTCCGCTACGAGGCTAGAAAGCTTTCGTTCATGAACAACTACTGTTCCTGACTCGATTAGATCGATGAAGTCATCACAGCCTTCCAATTCCTGGCGATCCGATTCATCTAAACCAAAAAGATGAACCTGACCTTCCGATAGCATTGATATGTGGAGGGCAAGATCAATAGGCCTGAGCCAGTCTTTCTGGCTTGGACGCCAGCCTTCAACTAACAAAACACCAGTTGGTCCAACTATCTCAGCAAGCGGATGCAACATCTCATGTGCTGCAGATCTTCTTTGTCGGAGGCTGGGCATATTGAGCGGCGGCATCTCAGCCAACGTATCGCGTTCAACCGCCCCGAACAGCCAAAAGACGGTGAGAAAGCGATTGTCAGGGGTATCAAGAGCCCCAAATCGAGAACGCAGTTGCCGTTTCCCTTTTACCTCGAATAGACGACGAATTCCGACCTCAATACTTGATGTGTAGATGCATCGAAAAGCAACTTTTGAGAGTGTTTTTCTTTCTTCGTCAAGGACTACCGCTTCGCCAAGCCGACTGCTGCGTGATGCCCGATCTTGAAGCGATTCGCCCGAATCGAACCACCATTCGTATAGAGGTTTTCCTGTTTCTGAGGCAATAGCCTCATCGATCGAACTAATGTTCGTAGCATCCTGAAAAACACTCTGTCCAAGCAGCAAGACTCTTGGAGAGTTGGAAAGTATGTCCTTAATGTTCAATTGCTTCCCGTCCATCAATATCTTTCATACCGAAACTTGTCGGGCAACTCGATTTTGCAGTGCGTTATTATGCGCCATCGAAGAGTGCGATCAACATTATTAGAGCCATAATTCTAAGAGATAAATCCAGGACTTTGCGGCTGGCCAATGTCCTGTGTGGGCGTGAAATTTGCGTCCATCGTCGTCATGTTGGGATTGTCGACATTGTCCCACTGGTATCACAATTGAAGGTTTGAGTGGCCGCGTTGAACTTCAACGAACCATTGAATTGCCAATCTGCCTCTGCCAGGGACCAATAGCGTTTGTCCGTATCGAATGCTGCAGCTGCGTATCGCAGGATCAGTGATTCTGGCAGATACATAACTCTTAAGCGTTCCCATCAATAGTGAATCCGAACTTAGAGATGGGTACATTCGGAGTATCCGCCATCTGCAATACGACTTTCCCGTCATCGATTCATGAATAATTCCCCACAATTATCGATTCGCACTCTGTATCTTCCGAGTACCCTGTGCTAGGGTGGATATCTACGCCAGCTTCATCATACCAATCTCGGACACTGGTATCGATTTGATCTAGGCAATATCCCGTAGTTGATATTTTCTTGCCCAGGCACATCTGGCAAACTTCCCGTCTTGCCGACCAAGGTGACTCAAATGCAGGAAGCCAAATGTCGCATCATGATCTCACGGATGATCAGTGGAATGCAATCCGGGATTTCTTTCCGGCTAAGTTTTCGAGGCGGCCAGGCAGGCCGTGGGCCGACCATCGGCGTATTGTTAGTGCGATTCTGTGGATCTTGCTCACGGGCAGCCCGTGGCGAAGCTTGCCGGCGGAGTTCGGCAGTTGGCAGACCGCCTACAATCGTTTCCAACGCTGGATCGACAACGATTTGTGGGACGAAGTTTACGCGGCGTTGTTGCATCAGGCAGATGCCTGCGGACATGTCGATCGCTCGCTGTGGTGCGTCGACGGAACGGTGATTCGAGCTCACCGGTGTGCGTCAGGCATGTTGCCGCAAAGCGTGGAGAACGACGAAATGAACGCACTCGGAAGGTCTCGCGGCGGATACTCGATGAAGCTTCACGTGCTCACCGATGCCAACGGCCTGCTGATGTCGTGGACTGCCTCACCTGGCCAACGACACGAGTCCCAGGAACTCAAGCGACTGTTGGCCAACAGCCTGTTCCCGGTGGACTGGATCGGTCATCGACCACAAGCTATTGCCGGTGACAAAGGATATGGCTCCGCGGAAATCCGCGAGCACATTGCACGAAAGCGAATCCAAGTCGTGATTCCACGGAAGAGCAACGAAGCCCCGGCGGAGGACTTCAATCCGAAAACCTATCGCCGAAGAAACATCGTGGAGCGGGCCATCGGATGGCTCAAAGTATCTCGCCGTGTCTTCGTTCGGTACGATAAACTAACCTCGTCCTACCTAGCCTTCGTCCAACTCGCTGCCATGTAACGACTGCTGCGGTATGTTTAACGGACAGTGCCTAGTATCCGTTACCTGTTCACCACACAATCGCTCACAAGCAATCGCGGCGATCTCCGGGCTTTTCTCGATCCCTACCGCACGCAGCCCCAATTCCCGGGCTGCGACCAGTGTCGTCCCACTTCCAGCAAAGGGATCCAGCACGGCGGCGTCTTCTCGCCAGGCGATCAGCTTCAGCAGGTCGGTCATCAGCTCCACCGGCTTTTCGGCGCAATGGACGCGGCGGGCAGAGGGGACCAGGTTATGACGCAGGGCACCTGGTAGCGAGGGGCCTTTCCGCTCGAGCTTTCCTTTCGAGCCCCATACCACGAACTCGCAACGCTGCGAGATCCCGCCCAGCCGCGGCCGGGCGTTCACCTTGTCCCAGCTCGCCACGCCATGCCACAGGACGCCGGCGCCCTGCAGCACGTCGGTCATCGTCGGTAGTTGCCGCCAGTCGGTGAACAAACAGACGATCCCACCTGGCTTGAGCAGCTCGATCGCCGCTCCCAGCCAGAGCATCGCCCAGGCTCGGTAGCTGCGCTGGTCCATGTTGTCGCCCAGGAAGTCGGGAAACTTCTTCTTGGCGTCGCTCGACTGATACTTGCTGCTGGTCGTCGCCTTGCGGCTGGAAGCATGCAGGCCGCCGGAAGAGTAGGGCGGGTCAGAAATCAACGCGTCGAACTGCTGGTCCTGACGCTTCAGCTCAGCTAGCACGGCCAGGCAGTCCCCTTGGTACAGAGTTTGTCCGTCGGCATCGTAAATGCACTTCATGGTGTCGTCTCTTGTTGCTACTTCAATGGTGCTAAATCAATAAGGCCAGGGGCATCCTTGCCCCCAGCCGCAGCTCCCTCCTGGAGCTGGTTCCATCCCTGATCTCACTTGCAAAAACGGCAATAGGTCCCTACCGCCGTCTTGCTGGTTTCCATCGCCACAGGACGCTTTAGCGCGTCCTTCAACCGGTCGACCGCTGACCGGCCTGTCGTATTGGTGAAATGCTCCTGCTGGTGCCCCTGGGCCCGCTGGCGATACAGCACGATCGCCGGCAGCTTCTGCGGTAAGCCTTTGAGCACCTTCCCCCGCATGTTCGCGTCGAGGTCGTAGTCGATCAGGGAAAGCGACACGTCCCCCAGTTCGCCCGCCTGGTGCGTCGCCAAAAGCCGCTCTTTCGTCGCCGGGCAGGCGGGGCACCACCTGGCAGTGACCATCACCACCAGCGGCTTACCCTCGTCCTGCAGGGCGTGATAGGCATCGTCATAGGCAACAAAGCCGCTGCCCGGGGCTGCCTTGCCGCTGTCGGGCTCGGGGCGGGGCCCTGGCGGCGGATCCGGGATCCCGTCGATCTCCGAGGCCTGCCCTGTAATCGCGGCGTAGGCGATCGCCACAGCGGCCCGGGCGCGGGGCACGTCGGCCTGGGCGGTCGAGGTGAGCAAGAGAGCTGCCAAGACTGCGATCGCGAAAATTCCGTGCATTTCTACCATCCTTCCGAATGATCAAGCGGTGCGCCAGCCTGCATCAGGAACTCGTCGGGAGCCTGGGCCGGCGCGTGACTGAGAAAGGGGCGGGGCGACTGCTCTGCCGGCGGCCCGCTGTCCTGCATGTTTCGATCGACCAGCCAATTGGCCAGCACGCGGACGATCCGTTTTCGCAGCGTGTCGTGCTGCTCGGGATTCACTCCGCCGGGGCCATTGACCACGTCAGCCGTGCGATCGACCAGGGCATACGCACCGAACAGCAAAACAACCGCGACGAACAAAGCATGAGACCATTTCATGACACCACCTAGGGAACTAACGCGAAGTGCGTTTCCGTGTCACCGACCGGGTCGGCCAGAACCCAGTCGGCGTGGTTGATTTCCTGGAAGGGAAAGCCGCCATATCCGCTGACGCAGTAGGAGTCGCGTCCGGCCAGCATGCGGTTGACGGTATTACGATCGACCCAGAACGAGCCATCCGGCATATCGTCTGGGTACTTGGGACCATCGATCCAGCTCGGCCCCCAACTGTTCAAACAAAGCAGGCCAGGGCGGTCACCATGGCGAACCCCAATAAAGCACATACAGTGGGGCCACGATCCCGCAGCGCGGGCAAACCCATCGGCGTCTCGCCGGGAAGTGAAGCCTTGGCCCGAGCAGACCGGCACGGGATAGCCAGAAGCAATCGCGGCAGCCGCTTCGTCAAAATTCGTCACCAGGGCGACGTCGCGGACCGGGTGCTTCTTTGCTTCGTTATCGAGCTTGCCGTGGTCTCCCTGACCGCCGTTGCCGTAATAGCCCCAGTCCTTCGCTCGTCGCGAAGAATAAGTCGTCAGGTCGACCCCGTCGTACTCGTCTCGAAAGACCAGCCCCCACTCGCGAACCCACTTAGCCGCGGCAGCTCCGTAGCTTCCGTCGGACCAGCCACCGGTACGAACGCCCCGGGCCTCGACGCGCGAGCCGCCGTAGATCGATTCGGTGGCCACCAGCTTGAAGTCGGCCGAGTCGCCCCGCAGATACATGATCGCCAGGTGAATGTCGGCTCCATGCGCCCAACCGAAGGAGACACAATCTCCGATCCCTTGCCGGCCGACCACCCACGCATTGCCATACTTCTTCTCGTAAGCCTTGTAGAGGGCTCGGTACAGCAGCACTTCTTGCGGATCGCCGATCGCCTGAAAAAGTCCCGGCCCCGCTTCACGAATCGTCGGTTTCGGAAGCGAACGAAGGAACTCGCGTTGCTCTTCCGGATGGGGATCGTATCCAAACAAAGCCTCGCCCGGCTCGCCCGCGGCCGGCAGCACATCGGCCGAGGGAGCTCCCTGGCGAACTTCCTCAGGTGTGGGTGCCGTTCGCTCGCTGCCGGTCTGCAGCCAAGAAATGGCAGCTAGGCCGCCGGTGAGTAGCAGGATCAAGGAGATCGCCGAAGTGAACTGCTTTTGCTGATTGGTCATCGTCCTAACACCTCACTCGCGTAATGTGCCGACCTGGCCAGCTGCCGATAGGCGGCCACCCACTGGGCGCGTTTGGCCTGGTCGATCTTGCCCCCATCCTTGCCCACCTTTTCCGTCAGGTAGCTGCCGATGACCGGGCCCAGGTCTTGGTAGAAATCGGAATAGCTTCGCTTCTCCCGTTCGACGTATCTGCCGACGCGACTGAGGTTGTACAGCTGGGTACCGTTGGTCAGCAGCGGTTCGGTCTGCTGACCATCCCAATCGATGCCGTCGGCGATCGCATTACACAAGTCGCCGAAGTCTCCGGCATCCTTGGCTGCCTGGTCGGGATGGTCCGATTTCTGAAACACCGCCAATAGGTTCGGCCCTCCTGGGTCGACCGGCGACGAAGGAACCACGCTGCCTGGCAGATACGGCGACGCGGCGGAATAGGCGGCCACCGTGAGAAACGCGAGAATGATCATCGTGCTTGGTTTCATTCGCTTGCCTCCGGCCCGAACATCACGCGATCGTGAAAGAGCACCGCCGCTTTTTCCACGGCATCGGGTCCGCCATTCTTGGCGAGAAAGTCCCGCGTGCGGATCCACAAAGCGTGGGCCTCCCGCTCGGAGATATCTTTCCGCTCGGTAAGTACGGGCAGTGCCACAGACGATTTCTGCTTGAGCAGGTCCGCCACGTTTGTGCTGGCCTGGGTCTTGGACGTTTTTCCCCCGGAGCTGGTCCACGCCTGGTAAACCGCGACGAGAATGGCCCCCAGGAATCCGATGATGACGCCACTACTCATGATTGATCTGTTCCTTGAACTTCAGGTAAACCGCGTCGATGATCCCATCGGCCAGGACCAGCAAGCCTGCCTTGATCCAGCGGCGAAAGAATACAGCCCACGTTGGAAGTGGCACGGTGTCGAGGAACCCCGCGAGGCCATCCAGGACCATCTGCTTTTTCTCGGCGCCGCTCTTCTCGAGTTCCAACGCTGCTGCCTGCATCAGGTCTTGGAGCAGATCTTGAAAGACGCCACCGAATGCCGACCAGGAAAAGATCTCGGCCAAGCGGTCCTTCGCGTTTTCGACTAAGGTCCCTTGGAACAACTGAAATGCCATGGCTCACCCTCGCATACGTTCTGGTGGAAACATGCACGCGATCGTGCGTTGGGGGTGCGCATCTGTCTAGGTCATAGAACGACCGCCGGTCCGATGACCGTCTGGGCTCTTAGTTTCAGATTGCCCTGCGACCTGGCCAGCAGGTAGAGCTCGTCCCCCGCTTGCATCTTGTCCGAGAAGAGCACGCTAAACGCGTGATAGGCAAGCTGCCCACCCGAGTCGGTCGAATGGCCGACGTTGCGATTGGCCACGGTTCCCGATCCGTCGTCGCCGTACACCTGGCGAGGTGGAATCGTGAAGACGGCCGTATGGAAGTTTCCGCCCAGCCGTCCCCGCTGGCACCACAGCTCGACGGCGAACTTCATCGGTAGCGACGGATTGAAGCTCGTGTCGCTTTGAGCCGCAAACAACGTCGCGAGTACTCGCCGGTACCCATCCGTGCCGACACGAGCCTTAGAGGCTCCGGTCAGGGTCAGATCCTGGCGGGCAGTTGGTGCCGGTGTGTTGGCGACGTTCTCGCCGAATAGCAGCGTCACGTTGTTGCCGAATCCAGTCCCAACCGCTGCCGGCAGTGTCGCCTCGGTGGTATCGAAGGGGGCGTCGCCTTGACCGGCTCCCGCGCTGACCAGGAGTCGCCCGCTGTGCGGCTCGCGGGTCAGCGTCACCACGTCCCCGACCTGGGCCATTCGCTGACCTGCGTTGAAGAAGGTCGTGGGTGAAGACTTTTCCGCCAGATCTCCGGACGAGGTGACCGACAGCAAACGGGCCTTGCCTCGGCCGGCGACATTCCCATCGATGGCGGCGGCCGTTTCCGTGACACGAGCCAAATAGATACTGGTGGGCTGTTGCCTCTTGGCCAACTTGTGAAACTGTCGCCGCAGGTTTTGCACCTCGCGCTGGGCCTTCCGTAACTCGGCAACAATCTGTTCCGAGGTCAGCGTGTCGAAGTCGTTGATTTCGCTCATTAGGGCTCCTTCCCGAATAGCTTGTAGGTCGACCGCAAGACGTTGAAATCCTTCTCGTCGTCGACCAGGAATTCCAGGAAGTCCACGTCGTCACCAGGCGGCTTGGGGCGCCCGTTGCTATCCAATGGAATCGGGTCGGTAAGAGGCGCCCCGGTCGCGTCGCGTAGTTGTCGCATTCCGGTTTCGGGGGCAGGGTTGGCGGTGGCATCGTAAGGTTCGCCGTTCTCGTCGAAGTCGGTATAGTCCCCCAGCGGATCGACCGTGGCCCGGGCATAGGTGCCGATGTTGGGGACACTGATTTGCCAGCCGCGGCGGTTGTTTTCGAACTCTAAGGTCCATCGCCAGCAATCGACGTTGTTGACCCGCTGCCAGACTCCATCCCAGGCGAGCAGCTTTTCCTTGTACTTGGTCCAGGTCCGGATGAACTTGGCATAAGGGTAATTCACCTGGACTGTCGACGAGTTCACCGTACCGACCCAGTCCTCCGAATCGTTGGGGAAATAATCGTCGTAGTGCTCGATCCGCAAGATCTCGTGCCAGACTTCGTGCTCGAGCGGCGGGTCGAAGATTTGCCCTGCCTGGTTCATCGGCACGCCATACGAGCCTTCCTTGATGAAGCGGACGTCCTGCAGGAACTTGGCCCGGCGGACTGGTTCGGTCACCGCACGCCGGGAGACCGAAGGGACATCTCGCCATTCGAGCGGATTGGTCGAGGCATTGCCGTCTTCATCCTTGCCAGCCTTGTTCTCCTCGTTCTCGTCATCCATCGTCTCGTAGCTGATGGTGACGAGCCAACGCCTAGAGGATCCGGCGATCCGCTGGGGAGCGATCTGCTGGGCAAAAGCCTCGTAGTCGATATCGTTGCCGTAGGCGTAGACCGAGCCGAGGGCCAGGATATTCGACACGATGTAGTTGTTGACGGTGACGATGTTGTCGAGCGGATCGTCCGTCCGCACCAGGTAGATGGCCGCATAGGTGCGTTTGCCACTCGACTCCCAACTACCCGTGGCTCCGTTCCAACTTAGTTTGTGATCGACAACAGACATGAGGCCTCAGCTCGAGAGAATGACGGACGTAAATGTTGTCCAGTTCTGTCGAGCTCGCCCGAATTCAACAAGGTCACGATTTGGGAGTAGGTTTCTTGTCGTCTTCTTGGAACGGTGCAAGACGTTCGGTCGAAACGAAGACGACTCGGTTCTCGTGTCTTCCAGCTTGGACCCGAACCTCAGCCTGTAGGATCGTACGGCTCAAGACCCGCACCGGAACAGCGTATTCAAGAAGAAAAGCCCTCCGCTGCAAAATCATTTCTTTGACACCAATCTCGTCTCCTGCGACCGACAACTGCGTGAGACGGTCCAAGTCAGCCGAGGTGGCCCCAGCCAGGACATCATTCTTCCCTGGAGAGTAGATGCCGACGACATTTCCAGTTCGAACGCGGTTTGTTTCTAGCTTGTTGCCGGAACCGAGAAGAAGTAGCCCTCCGCAGGCCACGACCATCAAACCGAAGAATAGAAACACGGCAGGAATCCACAAGGCACTTGATTTGACACCCTGATTAGTGTGCCTTCTTGGGCTCCGATAACTTTGTTGCGGCGTGGGGATCGCCGCCACTGGCACCGAGGGCATCTGAAACTGTCCCCGACAGGATGGGCATTGAACAACCTGGCCTGCAAGTTCCGGCGACGAAACAACGACTTGGCGACAGTGGGGGCAGGTGACTTGGCCCAACATGGGAGATCCTGAGTGGATGGTTACAAATACCAAGTGGTAAATATACCCAGCCCACTCTGGGGGTGCTATATCCGCCGCCGATTCACTTTGACCTGGCCGTCGCGCGTCGCCGCCAGTTGCTCGTCCATCTTTCGCAAGATCTGCTTGCCAATCTCGATGGTCTTCTTTTCGTTGTCGATCGCGTTTTGTTTCGCCGCTTGGACTGCCGAAAACCCGGCCGTGGTATAGCGATCGTATGCGGCCACCGAGCTGCTGAAACGCATCCCCTGAACTTCGCGAGCGATCTGATCGACATCGATCGCGTTTTGCTTGATCTCTTTGGTTCCTTCCTTCAGTTCTTCCTGGGCCTGTTTCAGGCCTTCGGTTGGCTTCGAGAAGTCCTCCTTCGGCAGCTTGCTAATGATGTCGCTGAAATCCTTCACCTCAAACCCCAGAAACTTCTTCACCTCCTTCACACCCCAGATAATGCTTTCCATCATGGTGATCGCGGCATGGGCGGCAAACTTCAGCATCGGCAATAACTCCTGGCCGAGCTCCTCGGCCAAATCCGCAAACGCATCTTTCAAAGTGGACCACAAGCCATCCAACGTTTGAGCCTGATCCACCATTCCATGATGAAACTGGCCCCCTTGTTCGGTCATGGACTGAAACGCCCGGTACAGCTCATTGAAGCCCACTTCTCCTGCAGACACCATTTCGCGGATCTGCGCGGTCGTGACTCCCATTTCCTTCGCGAGGGCCTGCATGATCGGAACGCCGCGGCCCTGGAACTGGTTGATGTCTTCCATGAAGAGCCGCCCTTGAACCTTGGCTTTGCCGAACAGTTCCGACATTTCGCCAATGGGTGCTCCGATCAACGCGGAAACGTCACCCAGCATTCGGATCGTGGGAACGATGTCCCCCGCTTGAAAACCGAACGCCGCCAGCTGCTTGCCGGCATCGATCAGCTCTCCCTTTTGAAACGGCGTGGTGGCCGCGGTCTCCTTGATCTGCTGAATGACCGCGTCGGCATGCTGGGCGTCGCCGAGCATGGTCGTCATCGCGACGCGAGCTTGCTCCGTCTCGGAAGCGAGAGAGACACCCCAACCGGCAAACAGGGCACCTCCCAAAAGGGTCCCGACCGCGGCTGCCACCGCCAGGGCAATCGGCCCGAGTGCTGCCAGACTCGATCCGAATGAGGCAATCTGTCCGATCGCTGCCCCAGCCGCCCCACCAAGGCCCTGGAGGCTGCCAAGAGCCGCTCGCATCCCAGACGAGACTTGCTTGCCGAATCCCTTCACGGACTGACCCGCTTTGCCGAAATCGCTCCGCAGCTTCGCCCAACTGGCCGAGAGCATGATCTTCAAATTGGCAATAACGGTGCCGGACATGGCCTGCCTTCCGTGGCTAGTCTAACGCGAAGAACTCCTCGGCCAACTGTTGCAGCTCGTCGAGACTATCGAGATAGGGAAAGAGTGGGTTCGGAGGGTCGCCGCTCATGCCCCCCTGGGCTCCCAGGATGTAGTGGATCAGTACCATGTTTCGCAGGTCCTCGCGAAACATGCCGAATGGATTCCGTAGATAGAAATCACGCCAACCGCAGATCTGCTCCGTGTCGAGTCGTGCCACCAGGTGATCGGGGTGGAGGATCTCGCCACCACCCATGAAAAGGCACAGCTCGTAGAGCAGGTCCTCTATTCCGAGGGGACCTCGGCGGTCGGCAGCGGATCGTTTTTTTCCGGTACCTGCGGCGAACTCTTGAACAGAGGCATTTGGTTGTACAACGCCATCTGCTCTTGCGCCGTCAGTTCATCGAGCAGCGCAAGCCCTTCGCTGTTGTCGAAGATTGGGTCGCCCGATGCGTTGACGATCCCCTTGGACAAGACCTCCACGACCACCCCCATCGTCTCGGGGACAACGTCGGGATCTCCCTTTTCGTCCTTCGGGGCGGCATCCATCTTGGCGATAAGGGTCACCCCGATCTTGCCGGGGATTTTGCGAACAAACAAATCGAGCCCCCACGGGTTATCCTTCAGGGGTCTGCGACTTTCTTTCGCGGCCGCTTTGACATCGCCAAGGGAGACGGGGTGATTGCGAACGCGTTTCAATTTCGCCATCCGTGAAAACCTTTATGAACGGGTAATGGCACTAGTTCGAGACACCGTCACCTGGCGGGACATGATGTCTTCCTTGACGATCTGGGCCGGCGTGATGTTCTTCACCCAGCCGCTAAACGTGTCGGTCACCGGCGTCGAATAGGGGTAGGTGATTCGCCACGATACGATGCCGTCTTCCCCCTCGTCGAAGAGGTCGTCGATCATCTCGTGATTCGAGTCCCCGGCATGCCAGAACTGGGTGAAGGTGAACTCACTCACTTCTTCAATCCCGGGGAACTCGGTCATCAGATCGGCGTCGAGCTCGGTGTCGTCGGCTCCTGCCCGAGACCGCCCCGGCGGCGTGATATCCTTCATCAGGCCGATCTTGGTATAAGTCAGGTTGCCATCGTGATCGACTTCAACCTTGGCTCCCTTACCGATGCGTTTCTCTGACATGATCTACTCCGGCTGCGAATAACCGATGATTTCTACCTGCAGCGTGGCGACGTGGACCGCCGCGTCTTCCGCCGCGATCCTGGGCTGGTAGTCGTCGTCCTGGTCCTCAATGAAGATCGCCTGCACGGTCCCAGCCCCCAACGGGCCCTCGTAGTTATGCAGCGTCTTCAACGCATCGGCTAGGTCTTGGGATTGCCCCAGGTCCAGGCTCGCGCATTCGACATCGAACGACTGACGAAACGGTTCTTCTCCTTCTGCCTGGTCCAGCTCGCTTTCGTGCTGCTGACCACGACGGAAAAAGACCACAAACGGAAATCGGATCTCTAGTCCGCCGACTGCCCGGGCCTGGTGGATCCGATCTTCCACCAGGTCAGCGATCGCGGGACGTGACAAGCAGAACGCCCGGAAGCTCTCAGGTAAGCTCATGAAGTCTTCTGCGCCTCCGCTTCGATTTCCGTTTTGAATTTTTCGGTGAACCTGGCGGCCGAGGTGTCTTGCGTTTGCTCGGCTGCCTTGCGCAGGAAGTGAGTTCCCTTGTTCCCGGGATGGTTCACCTGGCGATAAAGATCAACCCGGGCCTCGCCGTCGTCACTGTCCGGTGCATCCGTCGCGCCGAAGAACAACGCCTTCTTATTCTTGGGTCGGATGATGTGACCGGTGGTTCCTTCTTCCACCAGGTGCAAAATCCACGTCGACCGCGACTTGCCATCCTGGCGTTTCTTGGCTCCAACAATTCCAACCTGCGTGCCACTGTTGGCATAGAACTTTTGCTTCTGGGTCAGATCTCGTTTCAGATCGCCCGAGTCTTTAGGAGCGTTTCGTTTAGCCGCCTTCACCAGCGGAGCGGTGCCTGCCCGGGTCGCCTTGCGGAGCACACGTTTGCCCGCCTTCTTTCCCAAGTGTTCGAACTTCCGGAGCAGTTCCTTATCACCCGTCAGGTCGGCGGTTACCTGGTTGTTCATGATCACGTCACCTCACTGGCAATAATGCGCAATTCCCGATTGGCCATCCCCACGTTCTCGACATAGCTAATCTCGAGAACGGAATCTCGCGTATAGATTCGCTGCCCGCGTTGGATGCGTGGCGAGTAGTGACAAACCAGCACGTAGTTGCTCGTGCCTTGCTGCTGCCTGGCCACCGTCGTTTCACCGCCGCCGGTTGGATCGATCCCAAACCAGACGGTGCAGACCTTTTCCCATTCGCCTGATCGCTGGCCGCGACTATCGAGCTGGGTCGGTGGGCATTTGACGATGCCTCGGTTTCGGAGCTGTCCCGCCTGCAGGGCCATCAGTACCTCGGTTCCACCCAGGGTGCCAGGTACGCCTCGACGGTCATCTTCACCTCGGCCGAGATCGATCCGTTGATCACCGCCTCGCGGTTGGCGTAGTTGTGCCCAAACAGAAACAGGCACGCCTGCTTGATGTCCGCGGGCACCAGGTCCGGCGATGTCCAGCCAGTCGTAAAGCTGATCGTCACCGCATTCACCTGGTGCAGGGTGCAGGGCCACAGCCGGCCGCTGTTGAGGAAGACAATCCCTCGATCGCTATCGAAGCCGTACACCTCCGGGGCGAGTGTCTGCAGACTGCCTGCCGGATCGAGGTAAGTGATGCTGGCGACACTTTGCCAGGGTGGATAGTCGAGTTGGATCTCGTCACAGGCGGGAAACCCACGGAGGGTCAATCGCCGGACGGTCGTCAGGAAGTTGCGGCGGCAGTACCGTTCACAGAACTGCACGGCCGCCGCTGCCTTACGATCCGCGTCGGCCTGGTCGTCGACCTCGACGAACCGCAGATGATCACGCAGTTCGTCGAACGAAAACAGCTTGGTGGACGCAGGAGTGACGAGATACGACTGCATGGGCCTACGCGATCCGATCGGTCGTGTTGCCATCCTTGCGAATGGTTGGTTCCAGGACGTAGGTCAACAGGCCTTCGTCTGTCGCCGTGGCCAGTTCAACATTCGCCGAGAAGTACTGCAGGTCGATGCCGGCTTTCGCGCCGAGTGCGGCGATTTCCTCGACCGAGCATTCCAGCCAGATCTGATCGTTGATCGCGTCGGGCTGGCTGGCGAGCGGGTGGGCCTTGATCTCGACATCGGTACCGCCCCCATCGGAGGCAGCATTGGCCAGGATCTTGAACGCGTCGACGTTGCCGGTGCCGACCGTGCGGGTGAACCCGATCAAGATCCGCTTGATGTCGCGGACGCTACGCCAGGCTACGTCGACCGGATTAACACCATCCGGGTCGAACTTGTAGTTCTGGACGATCAGGTTGCTCCGCAGGTGATTGGTTTCGACTGGCGATGCCATGGATTACTTACCTTTTCTGCGCGGCCGGCGTCGTGCCTGGCTAGGAGTCGATTGGGTTACTTCCGGGGCAGGGGGCTCCGGATCCGAGCTGGCGTCATGCTCGACGCCTTGGCCCTGCTCGCCTTCTGGTGGTAACGGCGGGCCAGTTGGTTCATCAGGGGCACTGTCATCGCCTGACTCGTCCTCGGGGAGCTCTTCGCCCTCCGATTCAGGCTCCGCACCAGGTGCCGTGAGCGGTGTCGACGGGTCGACCAGCTCGATCGCTTTGCGGCGTTGCCAGCGAGCCATCAGTTTGTCGGATAGCTCGACGACCGTTCCTTTCACGATCCGTTCGGGCCACTCGTATTGGTCGGTGTCCCGAATGAATTTGACTTTCGGCATGAGGTTACTTCTCAACTACGTCGCTTGATGGGCGACTGGGTTACCGATTTCTGGCGGACTAGCGAGCTTCCAGGGTCACAAACGGTGAAATGGTCACGTCGCTTTTCTTGGGCGTGAGAGGCACTTGCCACCATGGCTTGCCGTCGTTCATTTCCCAGAACATGAAGACCTGCTCCCGCTCCAGGAAGCGGACATGGATCGAGGTGTCCATTCGCATGTCCCGGTACTTGCCGAACAGGTACTCCGACCACACCCCGCACAGCAGGTCGCCTCGGCTACCCAATGTGTTCATGTGCTCGATGAAGTAGGCTGGACGACCGAGAATGCGATCGGGGACGTCGGAGCCGTTGCCAGGGGCAAACAGCGGGATGTCGCTGTTGGTCAGGGCCAGGTGAGCCCGGCAAAGCTGGTCGTAACAATCGGAGTTCGCCAGCCAGATCGCCCGCGACGAGTACTTCCAGACGCGGCTGCGCATCTTGGTAAGGTTGTCCCCCACGATCGTGTCGGGGTCCTGGCCGTCTTCCTTGGCCACGGTGATCGTGCAGCCCGCGTTCATGACACCGGTCATCTGGCCGCCGCCGGTACCGAACAGCTTTTCCTGCAGGCGGTAGCTGGGGAATTCCTCGTTCATCCCCATCTGGATCAGCATTGCCACGTTGACCATGGCCCCTTCGGCCAGTTCGCGGGTCACAAACGTGTAGCCCCCCAGTTCCTTAGCATCGAGCTGCAACTGGCCGAATTCTTGCCGAGTACCTTCTGGGGCCTGGGTTTCCTGGATCCGTCCCACCCGCAGGCCACCCGAGACGCTGCTGCTGTGATCCTTGTCCACGCGATAGGGGATCTTGTGCGTATCGGTCGGCATCGTGATTTCACGTACCAGGCTGGCCGTGGGATCTTCATCCGAAGAAACCGTCAGCACTTCGTTGGAAAGCGACGACGGCATGAGGAAGCCGCCATGGGGATCGGAGTAACGTCCTTGCTCGTCGCTGCCGGCGGTCATCGCTCGAAGCCGGTCGGGCATCTCTCCGGTTGTGTTCGAGATACGCACATCGCGGAGGAAGTCCTGGACGTTCCGGTAGCCAAACCGGGGATCATTCTGGCGATTGTCGCGGACGGTAACCGTGGTCGACGAACCACCACCGCTGCCTTGATCATCGGTCGGGTTCCAGTTGGCACTGGAGCGACGGCCGTTGCCTTGCGTGGCAGAGGCCTGCAATTCATTCGCAACACGAACGCGTTCGGCGTCGGCCGCTTGTTGTTCTTCCGCGGCCTTGATCTCTGCCTGGAGATCTTTGGCTTCCTTCTCCAGCTTGTCGAACTCGTCCCGCTCTTCATCGGTCCAGCCATTGTCCTGAGCTTTGCCAGCCAGCTCCGACAACCGGGCCAGGATCTTTTTTAACTTCTCGCGCTTCAGCTTCATTTGATACCTTCCTTGAATCCACAGGGAGCCGCCAACGCGGCCAGGTGACATCACAATTCCACAGCCAGCCGAGCGCGACGGCGCTAGCCGAGAGGGAAGCCGGGCCCGGAACGACGGCTCCGTGTGGGCCCAACCTTTCGCGGCGGTTTTGGTAGAGCGGCGCACAACTGTCAACGGCACCGATTCAGCAAGGATTTATTGGGACAATCGCCAGAGGGCGGCTCGAGCTCGGTCCGCGTCTGCCTGGTGTTGGTCCTGGCATTCGACCAGTTCGACGGTCGCTTCCTCGTCCCAGATGGTCTGCAGGTAAGCCGACAGGTCGGCGTCGGCGTGCCGATCCCGAGTCCCCGGAGCATCAGCCCCCATCTTGATCAGCAGGTTATTGAGCGAGATCACCCCGTCGATCATGCCGACCTGGGCGGCCTTGCTGGCGATCAACGTCCGTCCCTGGCCCCACGTCTCGCCGGTGACCACCGATTTCTTGACGCCCCGATTCCGAGCCACGGCCGACATGAACGCATCGTTCACCTCGTCCACTTCCTGTTGGGCATGCTCGATCGTTTCCTGCTGCAGCTTGTGATAGGGGGACCACTCGACTTTATTCTTCCCCGCATGAATGAAGGTCACCTTGATCCCGGCTTGCTTCATCATCTCGGAGTAGTCGACGTGGATCTGGTAGGTCCCCAGGCTGCCGACGTCGCCCGAGGGCGTGGCATACACCTGGCTGGCGGCACTGCCGATCCACATCGCGGCCGAGGCCATCAGCGGATTGCTGATCGCCACGATCGGTTTCTTCGCATTGCGGGCAGCGAAGATACGGTCCGATAGTTCCTGCGTGCCGTAGCTGGTACCGCCGGGGCTGTCGACATCGAGCACCACTCCTTTGATCCGGGGGTTATCGATGGCCGCCTCGATCACGTTGCCGAGGCGATTCGTGTTGACCCCCATCCACGAATCGAAATAGAGAATCATCCCTTCCACCGGAATGACCGCGACCGCTCCGTTGACGCGGGGAATTTTAGGAGTGGCAGTTTCCCGGCGTGAGGCGTCCGCCAGGAATCGCCCCAGGTGTTGCTCCGATACCAGGAGCGGCCCCGATTGGGCCAACTGCGTCAGGGCGGTGCGTTCAATTGGTTGCGACATGCGTACGTCCCTCCATGGATCGTAAGGTTTGCGAAAGTCTGTCCTCGGGCCACGAATCGACCTCGGCGGCAATCATGGCGGCGAATTGATCGCCGGCTGCCGCAGGATCAAT
The DNA here is from genome assembly GCF_039541315.1 of Bremerella cremea. Lineage (GTDB taxonomy): Bacteria > Planctomycetota > Planctomycetia > Pirellulales > Pirellulaceae > Bremerella > Bremerella cremea. Next base: position 402,744 of record NZ_BAABFZ010000009.1, read on the forward strand.
CGCCTCGAGCCGCTGGCGAGACTGAGCGACCAGGTCGCTCGGATAGGCGATCGCCAGGTCGAGCAGGACCGCTAGACGGTTGAATGGCCCGACCGCCTCGAGCAGGACAGCCTGGTGCGAATCGTAGAAAGTCGAAAGCCACTCGGAAAAGGTCTCGGGGTTCTTCGCGGCGCGTTTGGCTGCGTTTCCTTCCTTGGTCCACATCCGCCGCAGGACGTCGGCCAATATCTGGCGAGCCGCTTGCTGGCGGTCGTTCTGATTTTGATCGCCGCTAGAACTAGCGGGCATGGTGGCCTGCTGCTTTTCCGCCTCGGCCGTGCCAGCTCGTGCTGCGGTGGTGACGTTCAGCGGAACGAAGTGTTTGTCCCCATCCGGACCGATCGGGTTGTAATCTTCCAGCTCCCGGATCTCGTTGATGGTGATCGCCCCCAGGCCCCACAGCAACCGATAGAATTCGCCTCGGGCCTTGCTGTCACCTCGGAGCAAACCATTTACGTTGTGCTTCACAAAATAGCCAGAGGCAACCTCGGCCGGCGTGAGCAACGAGGTTTCAACCACCTGGTCCCACATCTCGATCCAAGGGACCAACGAGTAGACGACGAACTCGGTCGACTGCATTTCGATGTTATTGAAGGTCGCCCGTTTCAGGATCTGGATCATATGGGGCGGCACGCCATACCAGCGGGCCACGTCTTCGTCGTTGTATTCGAGCGTGCCGAGGAACTGGCTATCCTCGTTGTTCCAACTGAACTGCTGCAGCTCCATGGTGCCGTCGAGCAGGATCGGCTTACCGCGCTGCGGTCCCGTCGTGGCCTCGGCCCACTCCTTTCGGAACCGAGCCCGAGTATCGTTTTCGAGTTTCGTCTTGTTGAGCTTCACGGCCACGGTGGGGCGGCAACCATTGGCAAACGTCTTGGCTCCATGCTCGCGGACCGCCATCCCCATCCCGATCGTCTCTCGGGCTTTCGAGATCGTGCCCATCCCACCAATGCCATCCTCGGCAGGATAGATCGACGGAATGTGCAACAGCTCGCAGCGGGTTGCCAGGTCGGGGCCGTTGGTGAACTCCACCACGCTCCCGCCATTGTTCTGAACGGTGTAGACAACCGAGCCGTCTGCCTGCTCCTGGTAGGTCACTCGGGAAGCGTGGATGGGATAGAGAGCGACCACCTCGCCGAACTGGTTTCGATCGACTTCCGCATAGAAGTTTCCCCAGTTGATCTGCTGCGCGAGCCCGTAAAGCCGGAAGTACATCGACGTCATTCTGGGATTCGGACGACGGTGCAAGATCCGATAGAGCGGATGCTCGGTAGCGTTGAGCGAGCCGCCACCCTCTTTCGGTCGCTTCAGATTCCAGGGCAGGACAGCCCCAGACGACGACAGAATCCGCGTACAAGCGAACGCGGCGGAGTGGTTCATGGCGTTGCGTTCGTCGACGCGGGGACCAGCGGCCGTCGGCAGTCCCATGAACTGCAGCATTGTCTGGCCGAACCACGAACCTCCGAAACTGCTCAACAGCTTGCCGGCGGCCCAACTTCCCAGGCGTTTGATCACAGTTCCAGTCCCTCTCCATCTTGATCGTAGATACTCTTCTGCCGTGGCTCCGCCACTGCTGCCAGGCCCCGGGCGATCGCACTGGCCATGGCGCCGTCGATCTTCCCCTTCGAGCTTTCCTTATCGAATCGGATATAGTCTTCGTTGGATCGTTTATCAGCGGCGGCATTTCGCATGCACCAGGTCAGGACCGGATTCCCTTCGTGCTCGATCCGTTTCTCTTCGATGTCGTCGAGCAGGAACTTGGTGCCGATGGTCATGCCTCGCAGCGTCTGCTGCACTTCCACCACGTCGACGTCGACCTCGATCTGCTGCACGATCGCCTCTGCGTTCCATTTGTCGTAGCCGATCAGCGCGATGTCGTATAGCTCTACGAATTCCTGCAGGTCGGCCACGATCGTTGGGTGATGGATTCGCTTCCCGGGAGTCACGCGGAGCCATCCATCATCGGCCCATTGTTTGTAGTGCAGCTTGCCGGCACGTTCTCGCTCGAGCAGCTTTTCTTCCGGACACCAGAACGTTGCAATCAGGAATCCCTTTTCGCCGAGCTCCAGATCAGGCTCGAAGTAAAGCACGAACGCAGTGAGATCCTCGACGCTGGCCAGGTCGAGGCCTCCGAACGCCCGGCGATCCTCAAGCCGATCAGGATCCTCCGCCTCGCACGCGTGCCACATCGCCATGTTGACGATGCGGTTGATCTGCGACGTGGGCAAACCGAATCGGTACCGGAGCAGGTTGTTGACTTTGCGGGGGCTGTTCTTCGCCTCGATCACCGCGGCCGTCAACTCGGCCGAGGTTAAACAGCCTGGTTCATCGAGCGATGGGTTCGCCTTCTTTTGCTGCACCGGGTCGAGCAGCATGTCGAGGTTATCGCGACACTCTTCATCGGCCTGGGCGATGTAAGCAAAGAAAGAATGGTCGGTGATTTCCCCCGCGAGCACACGCTTGGCATAGTCGTACTGCTCCCACCAAATCGCTTCCTCGTCCCAGACACCCACTGTCGAGATCGACAGAATCAGGGCTTCATCCTGCGCGGCGCAGGCGTAGGTAATCGCGTCCCATAGGTCGCGTTTCTTCTGGACGTGCAACTCGTCGAAGATCACCAGGACCGGATTGATACCCTCGGCCGATTCTTTGCCCGCTTCCCCTTCGCGAGCTTCAAAGAACGAATCGAGGTAGGGGACCGATATCCGATTGGCGGTCGGCGTCGACTTCGAGGTGCTGTTGAGGAAGTCGGAACTCTTGAGAAACGCAGCCGCTTCGTTGAACACGATCCGCGCTTGCTTCGCAGTGAAAGCGAAACCATACGCCTCGGCACGTGGCCCTGATAGATGCAACGCATCATGCACGATGCCACCAGCAAGGGTCGACTTGCCGTTTTTCTTAGGTACCCAGATCGATCCCTTGCGGAATCTGCGGTAGCCGGTCTCGCGGTGTCTCCAGCCGTACAGCGGATAGATGACATCCTCGCGTTGCCACGGCAACAGCTTGAAAGGCTTCTTGGCCATCTTGCCGCGGGTATGCTTCAAGATGCTTTCAAAGAAACGGCAATGCATCTCGGCACGCTGGGTATCGAACCAATACCCAGCCTCGGCAGCTCGCTCGTCGCCGATCGTTTTGACGTAAGGGAGCCAGCCTTCTTTTTTCGCCTGCCGGTACCAGGCCTGCTGCGATCGCTTACCCGCTGCCACTCTTGCCGCTTCCCATCAGGATCTCGGCGAGCTGCTCGGCCGGGCTCTTCTTGCCTTCGTTGAAATTCAAACCAACGCGCGAAGCGGGGGACCATCCAAACAGCGGACCGAGTTTGTGGATCCGAGACCAGGCCTGGTTCCGCAAGGTAACCGCGGGATGCAAATAGACGCCACCCTTTTCCGAGTACACGAAGTACTCGCCTTTCAATTCGGAGACTTTCTTCTCGCCCACGAAGAAGTCGCTCCATGCCTGGCAGAACTGCCAGAGGGCCAGCGCATCGAATGGCTTGACGAGATCCTTCGGAGCGTTGTCGAGCATCAGCCGCCACACCTTCATGCCGATGCGATCGAGCTTGAAGGGAGGTTCCACTTTGCCAGCCGGCGGCGTCGGTTCGTCGGTTGGCAACGCTCGCTTACCCGGATTGCCCTCGAAGATTTTGAGCGCGGTGGGTTTCGGTTTTCGTCCTCGCTTCGCCATTGCAAACGCCTCTCTAGTTGGCTTCCCGCCAAATGGCCTCAACAGGAAGACCCCCCGTATCGAATTTCGCGAAAAAACGTGAACGCTTAGAAGGGCGGTCTTATGTTGTCGGCTGGGAGGATTTTGGCCGCCCTCCCCCAGGGGGCAGGGGCCTGCCACATTGGCACCTGCCATTTTGGCGTATCATCCTGATACATCAGCACTTACGTCGAGTTTTCGGCGAACCATTGAGCGATCCGACCCTCGATTCCTTCTCGGTCGGTTGCTCGCTCTGGGCTTGCCTCGAGGCGGGCCAGGCAGGTGGCCTGGTCGCTGTGGATCAGCACTTGCTGGGCGGTTAGTTCGCCGCACCAATAGCGGCGCCGAGCAGGGTCGGGCTCGGTCGTCTCGACATACACGACACCCGCAAACGGTTTCCGCTTCAGCTCCTTGATAGCCGTCGTCCACATCGCAATTGCCACCCGCAACGCTGCCTGGTTGGTGACGTGTAGTGGGTCGCCGGTGATCGCCTGCTTGATCCGATCGAGGTCAAGCACCAGGTCGCCTGGCTGTCGACGCTCGCTCACCCAGGTACTCTTGCCAGAGCAAGGAGGTCCCGCCACGACGTACGCCCTGGCGGGGCCATGCTGCGTCTCTCGCATCGACTTGCTGCTGTGGCATCTATCACACAACGTCTGCAGGTTGTCGAGGTCATCGGCACCCCCTTGCTCGCGAGGTACCACGTGGTCGGCATGAAACGATTTGCCGGCGGGCTTGCCGCACGCCTGGCAGACATATCGGTCTCGATCACCACACGCCGCACGCAGCGACTTCCAGGCGGCCGAGTTATAGAAGCTCTTCGCCTGCCGATTCCGCCGGGTGCGATCGTACTGCTGGTGTCTCGCCTTAGTGCAGTGAGGGCAACGCCGCGCGGAATGGGTTCGACCACAGCGGCCGCATTGAATCAGCCTGGCCACTAGTGTCCTTCCACAATGACCGACCACTTGGCAACGACCGGGTTGCCAGAGGTCGGGGTGAAGGTGACGACGACGGTGAACGCGTCCTCCTGGGGGAAGAGCGTGTGCGGAGCGTCCCACTCGAAGTTGTAGCCGGTCTTATCAGGCTTCCAGCGAGCGTCGGTCTGCAGCACGTTGTGAATCACCTCGGCCGCCTCGAGCTCGTCGCTGCCGACCGCGTTCACGCCCCGCAACACCAGGTACTCGATTTTCTCGAGATCGGCCTGCTGGACGAGGCTACCGGAATTCAGGCCAATGCGGCCGAGCAGGACCGGGCCGCCTCCCAGCGGCACGCAAACGGCTTGCGCTTCGCAGCAACTCATGATCGATCGACTCCCTGGGTTAAGGCCTCACCATGATAGGCACCGCTGGCCTCCGGGCCACCGACGAACGTTCCTTGTTCGACCGCACCACCGACATAGACGCCGATCGCCTGGATCACCAGCTGCTTGGCACGCGTTCCACCGGCGGGCGTTTCCGCCAGTTGCCCATGCGGACCAGCGTCGATCGACAGCCAATGCGCCTGCCGCAGTCCACCGACCAGCGCGACCAGGTCATGTCGACAGGTCGCAGCGGCGAGCGAATGCGACTGAACCAAACGAGCAACCTGGCACGCCTGGCGATGTGTTCCCGAGGCGACCGCACCGACGATCGCCACCAGGCCGAGCGGCGTTTCGATCGCCTGCCCATGCTGGCAAACCGAGGCTACCAGCTGGTGAGCCTGGTCGAGCGTCACCACCGGTACCTGGCAGCGATGGGACAGCGGCTCGATCGGCAACGTATGTTGCTGCAGCAGACCAGGCACCGCGGCCGTTTGCGGCATCGCTCCCGCTTCGGCCGGCAGTCGCTGTTCCTGGAATAGGTGGGAAGCCGGAAACGCCAGGTGGTGCGATCCCACGTCCGCCCATCCTTGCACGCCCGTTTTGCCGGCGACCTCGTCTGCCTGGCTGCGGTGCTGGGTCGGATCGGCGACCAGGGGATGGTTTTGCCGCGTCGTTGGCAGATCACCTCCCAGACGATGACTCGCGCCGTCGACCGCCAGGGGATGATGCTGCGTCACGGCCGGCGACTCGGCCGCCTGGTCATGCCAGGCCGAAACGCTTACCAGGTGGTGCTCTTGCGACAAGGGAACCGCGTCGACCAGCTGGCCATGGCTTCCCGCCTCGGCCGACAGTTGAAAATGAACCTGCAGCAAGACACCCGGCACCGCCTGGCGATGTTGTCCCGAGTCGACGTCGACGACGTGGTGCTGCGTCAGGCTCGCCGCGGCCACCTGGTGCCGGTGTTGATCGATTGGTTCTTCCAGCTGGTGTTGCTGAATCAGGCCCACGACGTCGGCCGTCTTGCGGTGCTCGCCAGCGTCGACAGGCCCCGTCGATCCAATCGAGCCGTTCAGTTCGTCCGATCGCCAGGCGTGGGCGGCCGATTCGACATCAAGACGTTGCTGCTGGAAGAGCAGGGGAGCGACGGTCGTTTGCCGGTGCTGGTCGATCGACTCTCCCAGCCGATGGTTTTGCGTGAGCGACGGCGAGTCCGTTTCCGCGGGATGCAATCCGTCAGCGGCTACCAGCGAATGAGCTTGCGAAAGAAGCGGCCCCTCGGCGATCTGGCGATGCTGGCCGGCAGCAACGGCACCTCCGATCCCCAGGCTGCCGCTCGGCGTGTCGGCCGCCTGACGATGCCTGGCCGCATCGACCGCTCCGCTGTACTCGATCGAGGGCTCATACCAGCCACCGTACAGCGAGACGTCGGTTGTGCTGCCGGCAGTGGGCGAGGCCCAGGCACAGTAGAGATAAAAGGTGCTCATGATGGCTACACTTCCGCGGTAAGCCCTCGCAGCACCGCGCCCCCTCCCGCGACGTTATTCAGGTTGAAGTCTCCGGCGGCGGCGTTGTCGTAAGGGTCGGCGGTTAAGCTAGTCACGCTAATCGGTGCTCCAGCGTTGGTGTTCCCCGACGTGTTCCCATAGCCGGCGCAGCCGCGCATCACGATGCTTGTTTGGGCAACATTGAAGCCGTACGCCCCATTGCCCACCGCACAACAGGCGATCGTCTGCGCATTGGCTACCTGCAGAAAGAAGCCGTTGCTCCCATAGCCGTAGGCATGACAAAACGCCAACAGGGGTGCGTACTCGGTCGTCAGGCTGCTGCCCGTCAAAAAGCCGTTGCCCGATCCTCCTTCGGCAATGCAACTGACCACCTGCAGACGACTCCCAAACAGGGCGAAACCAACCGGACAGTTCCGGGCATGGCAGAGGGTCGCATTGCAGTTTTGAAAGCCGCGGCTCGAGCAACTATCGGCCAACGACTCTAAGGCGTTGACCTGGTTGAAACCAAAGACGCAGCGGGTTGCCACGCACCGCTCGACGAGATCCCGGAACGATGCCGCGAAGCCATGCACGCCACTATTGCTGTTTCCGTCGACCTTCAGGTTGCGGCAGCGACTGACCGAGAGGCTCCCGGCAGCCGAGACCAGGTTGACCGACGTAATCGCCCCGGCGAAGATCACCGGCGGCGTCCCCAGGTCCCCCGGCGTAATCTGGTACCCTTCCATGATGACACCTTGCGGCAGCGAAACCGGACCACCGGAACCGGCCGTCGAGGTGGTCAGCGTGTAGGTGCCACTCTTCACGTAGCAGACATCGCCGGTCGACATCTGCGAGGCAGCGTAGCCAGGATTGGCCCACGCCGCGCCTTCGCTGGTGCCGGCGTTGCCATTCGATCCCGAGGTGGTGACGTAATAGGTCGCCATGGATTACTCCACGACCGGGCGCACGCATAGCTTCAAGATCACCGGCAGCTGGGCGGCAAACGAATTGGCCTCGGTCACATCGGCAAACGTCCCGTTCTGAAACTTGACCAGGCCGTTGATAAACGCATTCCAGGCGAGCACGTCCGTCGGCGTGGCGAGGTGGGGCGGATGATCGTCCCGGCCATCGGTCCAGTCGGGAGCATCGGTCAGGTTGGCATAGATATCATCGATCGATGCGATGTTATCTTCCGACTGCGTGAAAAGGGCCCGGATCGCTTCACATGCAGGGCGAACCCGCTGATCCACATACTGCTGCACCTGCTCATTCGTCGCTGCCATTTTTAATGCGTTCCGCGTGGGTTAAAAAAATGAAAATCAGGTCAAACGTTCCAAAAGCGATCGGATACGAGGTTACGGGGCGGCGTCTTCGATCTCGATGTCCCAGGCGTCCAGGCCGAACGTGTTGCCGATGGTGACCTGCTGGCCGTAGATCTTGAACAGGCTGGTGGCCGTGGGATTATTGGCCCAGGCCGAGTTGACCGTGGCCACCTTGGTTGCCCCGACGTAATCGGTGATCAGCTTGGTCTCGACGTTGATCGGGTTGCCGTTGCCGTCGACGTTCCACTTCACGATCGAGCAGTTGTTGTAGAGGTCGTCCGTGGCACTGGCCCCCGCGTCGAGCGTGATGGCCGACGCCGCGCCGGCCTGGGCCGTATTGCTGCGGACCTGGTAGCAAGGGGTGACGTAGAGCAGCTTCGAGTTGCCACTATCCAAGAGGGCAACGTGATTGGCGTTGCCGCTCCCATCGACATCGGCCCCACTGATCGCGTCGACGGTCAGCTTGCGGCCGCTCACGTCCCCATCGGCCGGACCGGTGAAAGTGGGAACCGCATCGCCGAGGGCGTAGGTGGTGTTTGCCTCGGTGTAGGTCGTCGGAGCTCGCGAACAGATGGTCAGCTTGTCGCAGTTCGACTCGATGACAGCGAGAGCAGCGTCGAGAACATCGTTGTGGACGATCTTGGCCATGGTCGAGGCCTCCGGGTGAAGTGGCAGGGCGTGAAACCGAAAGCCGCCAGGGTGGTCCGCCGGTGCGAATCTGGCAACCTCATCGATCCGGCCCGCTTACTTCGCGAGATCTCGCTGGTCCTGCTCCAGCCGCCAGGCGACATAATGCTTGGCGATCGTCTCGACGTCGGCCCGGATCCGAATCAAACGCCGGCGACTGATCCCCTGAAGCGAGCAGAGTTCGGCATCGCTCGCCTGGTCGATATTCCCAACCGTCAGATAGCCGGCCACTTCCAACAGTTCCCGGCAGCGAGGATCCATATCGGTGATCGCCAGCGGCACGTCCCGCAGATAACGGTACTCAGACCAGCGAACCTGCGGATTCTCGAGCTGCCGAATGAATTCCTTGTGGGCTTCCAACGATTCGGCCAGAGCCCCCTGACGCAGCAAGATCTCGAGACGGCGACAGAGCTGCCCCGCCGCTTCCCGAGTCGCGGCGATTTTCTTGCGCGAAGGGCGGGGCGTTGGTTTCGCAGCCGTGCGTGTTTTTCGCTTCCGCTTCATGCGGTCACCGTTAGCCTAAGCTTCTGGTCGTTGACTGCCCTGTTTCCATCGGTGCATCTGGGCCACGATCTCGGCCGTATTCACCCCAGGGTAAAGGTCTCCTAGCAGGCAGAGAACTACCTCGGTCAGCTTCTCCTGGTCGGCCTTCTCGATGAGTCGATGGACGTACCAGGCCGCCTTCATCAGATCGGTCACGCCTCCTTTGTCCGGGTGGCGTGCCAGGTACTTGAGAGCGTTCCCCTCGCAGAACCCCAGGCCCAGACCTTCGATCGCGTCGATCACTTCCATGCTGCCGCGATTGTAGTGGTCTGGATGGTGGACCAGTTCCGGAGCGTTATGCTGAGGAGTCATCTAGCGGACCTCGTACCTGGTTGAAATTGGCTTGCGATGGATGTCGACGGGAAAAAACCAGGCGGCGGAGTTGCTGGTGATCCGCCGCCTGGCCCTATGGAGAGTGCAACACACTCGTTCAAAGCCAGGTTACCGGCGACCTGGTCACGCCACCCATTCCGCTTGCCTGGTTCGCCGGATTGGTAGCGAGCGAAGCGATCAGGGCCAGGGGCGGGCCAACAAAATAAAGCGAGGCGGTTAGGCGGATAACCACCTCGCCTATCTTGTGATCGATCCAGAACGCGGCATGCTCATCGCCCCAAAACGGGAAGATGTGGACTACGCACACGCGACTGTCCGAACGGCCGAATCATGGAAAAGCGGAAAGCATCTGTCTAGTCGCTGGGCGGTTTTTCTATCAAGCTTGCTCCTTGATTCGTTGCACCCGTTTGAAGTCTTCCGCACTGCCACCAGCGTCGGGATGCGTGATCCGTTCCGCCTGGCGAATCGCCACGGCCAGGTTGTAAGGTCCGGTGATTTCCGACGCTTGCACTCCGACCAGCTTCGCGAGCCACAAGACATCGGCGACCATGTCGGCCGTGGGTGCTGTGGTTGGTGGTGGAAGCCTCGACCAGCCCCGGTACTGCTCATTGCCTCGCGTGACTCCGTACCGGTCGACCATTCGCAACGCTTCCAGGCTCTTGGCGATTGCCCGCACGTTGTCCTGCCAGTTGGTGAACCGATCGCATGGAAACGACAGGGCACCTTTCGGCGTGTTAAAAGAGAGGACCACGGCCGACGATCTAGGGCGGGAGTTGGCTCGAATTTGGCCGTCCAGTCGGATATCCGAGGGGGTCACGTCGAGTTGCATCACGACCTGCGTGGCGCGTAGCTTCTGCAGTTCCGATTCCAGCAACGTGAGAGTCGCGGTCCAAGTGGAATCGAAGCGGCTTCGCTGCTGTTGATGGCGCGGCGTTCGCGTGCCGGGCCAGTCTTCAATGGGAGCGCACGTGATGTTCATTTCGCCCCCAAGGTCCCGAGGGTATCGATCGCCAGCTTGGCACGCTCCATGCCTCCGAACTGCTGCACGAATTTCTTCGTGGCCAGCAGGTCGTCGCTGGTCAACGGGCCCCGCGGAATGGTCTTGCCCGCCTTTCGTTTGTCCATCGACTTGATCGTGCTGACATATTGCGGGGTGACATCCTTGTAGCCCGCTTTGACCAGGGCTTCGGCCGTCACGGCCGGAGATACGCCTGGGTTCTCGGTCAGGTGCTTGCGAATGGCGTCCGCCTTGCTGAGTTTGAATTGTTTGGTTGGTTTGGTCATTGATTGACTTTCTGCGAAAGAAGTTTCAGGGTGAAATTACGTCGGTGAATCGATTTCCGCGCCGGCCGCCAGTTGAAACCAGGCACGGGCGACTTCGCGGGTTGTGAAAGGGCAGCCGTAGCGTGCTGCGATCATCGCCTGGTCGGGCGGAGCTCGCTGCGGGTCGGTCTGGGCAATTCGCTCGAAGCGTTGCCGTAGGTTTTCGGTCCAGCCCTCGCCGGGGGAATGTTCGGCCAGGGCAGCCAGAAGCCGGCAGGCCTTCGCCTCGCGAGCGGTCAGGGGTCTTGGCGGGGGCCAGGCGTGGATCGCTTCCGGGGGGACGTGCGGCGATGCTTGCCGCAGACGTTCCAGCAGGGCGCCGCCACCAAAGGCACCGGCCGAGGCCTCGACCATCGCCACGCAGGCCAGGACGTACGCCGGGCCGACGCCGGCATGCTGAGCCCGGTCGATCGCCTCCCGGACCCTTCCCACGTCACAGCGAGCCACCGCCCCCTCCGCTTCGTGCCAGGTTGCTTCCGCTTCCAGAGGCGGAGGAGGAGGCGTTTCTTGTTTCGTTTCGAAATACGCTTCTGTCGATCGGACATGGCGTCCTATCTGATCGGACACGGTGTCCACTCTGATCGGACATGGCGTCCTATCTGATCGGACATGGTGTCCGCTCTGATCGGACACGGCCGCCTCTTCGCGGGCCACCACGCGGGGAACATGCGACTGCAGGTTGGGCCACGAAATCTGATACATCGAGCTGCGACCAGTTCGCTTGCGGGTCACCACACCCAGCTCCTCCAGGGAAGCCAAGGCGCGACGAACCGAACGCGAGGTGGTGTTCACCTTGGCGGCGATCGTATCGCTCCGGACGCGGCAGCTGGTTTGCTCGCGGCAGTGACTTTCCAGACATCGCAAGACGGCCAGCATTTTCGCCGGCGTCGTGCCCGGCATCTTGGGAAGTTCCAACTCGTCCAAAAACTTCAACCGCTGGGCTCGGGTCCAGTCGATGGTCGTCTGTCGGGGATCGCTTCTAGCTTCCTTGCTCACTTTGGCTCCTGGGTGGGATTCGAGGTTGATCGGCATGCCAGACGAATCGAAAGGCATCTTCGTCCGGATCTTGGTAGTGGTCGCGCAGCACCTCGACCGCCTGGAAACCGGCCGCCTGGAAGAAGAGCTGCGAGGGCAAGTTCCGCTCGGGAACTTCGACGCGAATCGACCGGCGGGATTTGTGCAGGGTGCATTGCCGGGCCAGGTGGGCCATCATTTTCCGGCCGAGTCCCTGCCGGCGATGCACTTCCGCCACCGCCAGGCTGACCAGGTGATACTGCTCGGCCGAGATCTCGTAGAGCATGAATGCCAACGGTCCGCCGGTTTCCGCCAGGAGCACCTGGCCGATCCCTTCTCGCCGGGAAAGGAACTGGCGGAAGTGATCGCGGGCCCAGGGAACGCGGAACGATTCCCGCTCGATCGCGAGAATGCCGGCCATATCCTGAGCATGGATCCAGCGCATACGGGCCACGCGGGGTGTGATCTCGTTCATGCGTCTCCCTTGTCTGCGGCGGGATTTTCGGCGGCTGGCTCGGCGTACCGACGAGCCTGTTCGACAAGCATCTGCCGCACGTTGCCTTGCGCCGACTCCGATAGCTGGTCGATCCCTTGGTCCGGAATCGCCATCAAGATTCGGATCACGCTCGACAACACGTTGGCGATCAGGTGTCGATTCTCGGCGTCGGGGCCTTGGATACGGCCAGACAGTTCGCCGAGGACATCCTCGATGCGGACCTCGACCTCGCATTCAACGACGTCGGTCGTCCAGGTAGTGATTCGCATGGCTAGGCACCCCACTTGTCCGGATTGTCGGTCCCCAGGATCATGCGGGCCTGGTCGTACGCGTTGCGGGTGAGACCTCCCTCGGCAAAGACCTTGGTCAGCAGCTGCTCGATCGCCTCGACTCGATGGCGATGAATGAGGACCTCGGCCGTCGTCAGCTCCCCTTGCCGGCGACGGCGTTCGTCGTCCCGCATCATCGCGGCAGAAAGCTTTTCTTCCACGTCGTCGGCGCTGGTACCGAGCCGCTGGGCCTCGGCAACCAGGCAGAGACGTAGCGTTTCGGTCCCAGCCATCAGCCAGCTGAAATCACGCGAGGTTGCCACCCGCTGCAATATTTTGAGCACGGCCGTCTCGGCTGCGGTCATATTGCCTTCGTTGCTCGAGGGGGCCTGGCATCGCTGCAGGATCAGGCCGACCACCTGATGGGCTTTGTCGATCGCGGCCTCTTCGGTCGGAAGCGATTCCGAACCGACCTTCTCGAGATAGCCCGGCAGCAGCCGCGCGAGAAAGTAGCTGTGCAGCGTGTCGGGCTGCGTGTTCGTGGCGGTCTTGGCTTTCATTGCAATCTCCTTGCCAGGGTTAGAAGGTTGGCTGCAGGGCGTTCATGAACCAGGTACGCCGGCAGCCAGTGCGACGTGCGGGTGAAGTTGTGAGGGATCCCGCTCATCCGAAAGCAGACCAGCAGCTCGGAGCGATCGGGCAGGGCGGCGATGATGTCACCATTGCGGCGTCCCCGAGCATCGAAGTCGATCTCGGCGACCGGTGGGGGATCGTAGATGTAGCCAGCCTGGACCAGGCAAGCGAAGCAATGCCCCAGGACGACCGCTCCGCATTGGCCGCACCGCTGCCGCACGCCGCATCCGTGCGGCCCTCCGGCGAGTGGATTCTTTCCTAGTGCGGCAACGACCTGCGGGACCGTTCGCTGAAATTTGCTCGCGACCGCTTCGAGCGAGTTGCCGGCAGCGCGATGCGATCGCATTCGGAGCAGTTCAGCCGCTAAGATCTCGGAGGATGAATTGGGGATTCGCATAGCTTCTCCGGCCGGCATCAGCGAGCGTGACGAGGTGCGGCCAGAGCCCGCCGCAGGTCGCCTGCGTACTGGGGCAACTTGGCGGTCAGGCTGCCGTCGAGATCTTTTCCTTCCTGGATCAGCTCGATGGCCAGGCGATAGCCAAACAGCAGCGATTTCACGTTGTGGATATTGGCCCCGGTGGTCATCGTCTCCGCCTCGACGATCAGGGCCCGGTCGATCACGACCGCGGTGCAAGTGGTTGTCACGGTTTATCTCCATGGAAAAGTTAAAGGGAGTTGGCGAGGGGTGGCCTCGTTACGGTGGTTGTCGGTTCGCGGAATAGCGGTCGCGGGCGAGCTGCAGGGCGTGGGCAATCAACTGGCACGCTCGCGACTCGGAAACGCCCAGCAGCGTGCCGATCTGTTTAAGGTCGAGCCCGCTCACAAATCGAAGCCAGACCGCCATTGCCGACCGGAAGTCGACCGTGCGAACCATCTCGGCAACGCCCGCCCCGGTGTCGGAGTCGGCCGGCCGATCGGTGAGCAGATCGGCATACGTATCGCCCCAGGCCCCAGGCACCGGGTCGTCCAGGCTGATCAGTCGCAGCTCGGCCACGTTCCGCAGTTCGTCGGTCAGGGCGTCCTCGATATCGGCCTGGCATGCCTGGCCGCGGGATGCTTGTCGCAGCTCGTCGACCAGGCTCGATCGCTGTTTGACACGTGACCGGCTCTCTTGCGACAGCGGATCGAGATCTCGCAGGTGATCGAGGAACGCCCCACGCAGCCGGCACGTTGCAAACTGCTCGAACGATTCCCGTCCTGGGTCATACCGAGGCAGGGCGAGCAACAGCCGCTGCATGCCGACGGTCACCAGGTCCGCCTCGAGCTCGACCAGGTGAGGCAGCCGGCGAGCCATCCGCCGGGCCAGTCGCTGAGCCAAATCGAGATAGAGGACCAGGACCTGATTGCGGTGGTCGTCGCTGGGGTCGGCAAAGTAGGCCGCCCATGCTTTGCGTTTGTCATCATCCATGAACGTTCGCCTTGCTTAGCTGTAATCGATCGAGATCATGCCCGTTTTCGCTCGCGAGAATCGGGAGCAATTCGTCACGCAGTTCACGACCGACGCCGGTGTCGCGGCGACCTTGGCTGCGATCGTGGCGGCCGTCTGCGGTCCCCCTTTCTGCAGCACGGTGAAGACGCGTCGCTCGAAGTCGGACATCCCGTCGTCCGGAGCAGCGGTCTTAGGTGCCGCTGATGGTGCCGGCGGCTGAGGAGCGGAAACTTCTGGAGCGACAGGCCCGGGCGTTGTGTGCCCGGTTCCGCTCGCCTCTCGCCCCTTGCGAGGCTGACGCGGTTTTCGCTGCGGCTTGCCATGCAGCCGTACGTCGATCACCCGCCGAACCTTCTGGAGGGCGTCGATCTGGTTCTGCAAGTTGACTTGCTTCGCCTCGAGGTCGGCGATCTTGGCGTCGATGTCCTTCAGTTCATCTGGGCCGGCACCGCAGATCTGATCGACCAACGATGGCGAGGGGGTAGCGGTCATGGTTCACTCCGTGAAAAGGAAGGGGAGGGGACAAAGTCGGCTAGCGTGTACCAGTTGATGCAAACGGTCATCTGGCCTCCGCTTCGCATGCGAGTGATCACGCGTAGCGATTCGAGGGCGATGATCGCCTTGGTCACGACACGCCTGGCGGTACCGATCGACTTGGCGATTCGCAATTCGTCGAGCGGACGAAACTTCGACTGCAAGCCATCCCGCACGGTCCTGGCCGCCAATGCTTCCAGCACTTGTCGCATCGATCGCGACGTGGTGCCGGCGATCTTGGGGAATCTCGCCTTTTCCAGAATCGCCTGGCGGTTGTGGCAGTGAAGGGCTGCATTCATCGAGCATCTCCTGCGATGAATCGTGAAGTTCACCCTGCGGCTACTAGCAGCCGCAGGGTCGATTGACGTGGGACCTACGCGGCAACGAGATCAGCCGGGGGAGGCAGCTGGGGAACGGGAGCGGGCCGGGCAGGTTGGTTGCCGTCGGCATCGTCGCGGCGGATCGGTATTTCGCGAGGGGCTTCAATACCGAGCTTGATACGGCCCCCTGGGCCTTTCAGCACAAAGACGCGGGCATTGCCGATGGTCACTGATTGGCCGAGGTTGCGAGTAATGATCAACATGGGACTCTCCGAAAAAAGGAACGGGGAAAACGGAATGGGCATGAGCGGCTACAAGCTCCGCTCGGTGGGGACAGCCCGCATCTCGCGGAGACGCCTGAGTCCGATCTGGCGATCGCTGGCGGCCCCGACGGTGTCTTGCGGGTTGTCGGCGTTATCGAGGGCGGCGATCTGCAGCCAGGTGACCGCGTGCCACTTGCGGCAGCGGTACCCACGCATGCGAATCCCTTGGGCGGTGATCTCGATCACCAGCTTGCCGATACGTCGTCGCAGCGGCTGTTCGATCTTGGTAACGCGGCTCATCGAAATAGCCTCATCTGCTGGGCGTGATGGATCTGGGCGAAGGCAGAGGGCTGCGGAAATCGCTCGACCGCTTCGACCAGGCGGCGTTCCCGATTGGCATAGTGCTTGCCGCTGACCGATCGCTCGGCATGCCCGGTGATGATCTCGCCAATGCCGGCTCGGCCGTCCCCTCGTGAGTGCTTGTCGTGCCACGTCTCGCAGCTCTTCCGAAATATTTTGATGTTGAGGGGCGGCCGATCGCCCGTCTCCAGGTCCTGCTTCAGCCGGGCACCGGAGGCGGCGACGATGGCACGCCAGGTGGCATAGAACGAGTCACGACTGAAGGGGGCCGGAAAGATTCGCCCGTCGAGATCGAGCTCGCCGGGCGGCATGATCGATCGCAGATGCTCGGCCGTGGTTCGATTGAGCGGCAGCACGAGGGGAGCGGGTTTCTTACGGCGTTGTTTTTGGGGGACGTAAAAGAACCAGCCGGCATCATTCTGGGCACTTCCTTCCGGAGCTGGGGTCTCCGCTTCCCAGCTCACTTGCCGCCAGGTGAGGGTTCGCTGGTGGCGGCCGTAACTCCAAAGCTCCTCGGTCCGCTGTCCGTAGTTGAACTGCAGGACGATGAACGCTCGCCAGTAGGTCGGCGCTGAATGTGGGAGCGATTGGCCATGGCGATCGACGGCGGGCCACTGGGCCACGTCGCACGCCTGGTAGAGGGCGTTGACCTGGTCGTAGGTCAGGTAGGATTTCTGGGCGGCCGCTTGGTGCTCGAGCGGCTTAATGCGGGGCGGGCTGTCGTGGGCGTCATGTTCGCCGGCGGTGGCCAGGATCGACTGGATGGAGCCGACATGTTTGTTGGCGGAGCGGTTGGTCGAGGCGATCTCGTGGGCGAGCAGCCAGCTCCGCCAATCCCTCAGATCGGTGGCGAATATGGCCGAAATCGGAAGTACCGGATTACTTATCCGGTACTTTTGCTGCCACTCGAGCCAGCGCGCGACGTGCAGGCGATAGGTGGCGATGGTATCGGGAGAGCGTCCCTGCTCGAGCAGCTCGGGCTCTTTGTGCTGGGTGTAGAACTGGGGGAGAGAAAGGGATCGGATCGCGTGCGAGCGGTTGCCCTGGTTTGGGATCCGGCCGGCGCCCCAGCCTTCTGTCTGGGCGCGCACATCCAAGAGAAATCGCGGCTGCGAAATCATAGCGCATCATCCTTTGACATCTTCAGCGCAGCGACCAGTCCACCGGTCACGGCATGAAAAAGCCCGCGACAGGTCAGGGCAGAGCCTATCGCGGGCACAACGAAGCCAGCGCAAGCGCGACGGCTCGAAACGTGTTTTGAGTTGTGCCCTGATTAACGGAGAGCATCCGAGCCAGAAATGGCCGAGACGCCGGCGGTTGACTCACCGACGATCATTTAGAAAGCCGGCTTGTTGTTTACGCCGGCCAATTTACACGAGCACGTAAAAATTGCAAATGGGATTTTTACGACTTCGAATCTTTCTGCAGATTTGGGTTTCCACGCGGGCGTGGCGCGAAGTGCTCTAGGTCAGCTCGAAGGATGTACTTACGACCTCTTTCGTCGATCGCTTCGAGCTGTCCGCTTCGGATGTAATGTCGAACGCATTCTTCGCTCTTGCCAAGAATTTCTGCCGCTTCTTTTGTTGTAGCGTAGTTTTCAAATGTTGACATTATCATGCCTTCAATTATAACGAGCACGTAAAAATTGAAACGCAAAAGAAGCCCGCTCCGTTGTAAACAACAAGCCGGGAAGGTTTGTTCGGAGCGGGCCACTGACTCGTCGAGTTGTCATACAAACGCCGGTTAGGGGTTTGCTCGACGAGACAATTTTCGATCTGAATGCAACAATCGAGATCTCCAAACACCCCTTGTTTTCAGGGTGAAAGTGATCTCGATTTGAAGTGGGCGATATTGGATTCGAACCAACGACCCCTGCCGTGTGAAGACAGTGCTCTAACCAACTGAGCTAATCGCCCGACGTATTTAACTTGTAAGTCGGACTTTACGTCCGAAAGGTTCGCCAGAATCAGGCAAGTTCCGATTTCTCCGAACTCGACGATTGGGGTGGGGGCTCGAACTTAGGCGCCGAGGCCTCCTCGAAATCGTCGTAGTCGTCGAACTGCGCCGGCGAACTCTTGGAACTATACCCGCCGTTGACCGAATCCTCAACCTCCCTTGTGGCATGGTTGAACTCGTTTTGGATATCGGACAGGCCGCGTTTAAAGTCGCCGTAGTGCTTTCCAAGGGTTTTCGCCACGCCGGGGAGGTTCTTGCCAAACAAAAGAATGGCAATAACTCCGATGATGGCCATCTCCTGGAAGCCCATCGAGCCGAAAAAGCCCAGTAGTGCTGCTGATGTGCCTATTTCATGCAACATGGTGATGATCTCTCAACTCCATGGAGAAGCGACCGCCAAAACCGCGGCCGCTGGGTCCATTGAATGCTTGCACGGGAAAAAGAAGAACGCCGAATCGAGCTCGCTTAGTGCGTTTCACTCTTTTCGTGGTCGGAAGTATCGTCCGACTGATCGTTCATTCCCCGCTTGAATTCGTTCACGCTCTGTCCCATGCTCCGCATCAAACCGGGCAACTTGGACGAGCCAAACAGAAGCAAGCAGATCACCAGGATAATGGCGAGTTCCTGGACGCCTGGCATACCAAAACCGAGCATCGCTAAATCATTCATACCGATCATGCTATATCCTCACACTCAAATGGAGAGCATTGAAAATACACGCAAACAAGTCGGCGAAAGCGAGCCAGCACCCAGGAGGGTCTAACCAGAACCAAACTCGTGCGGTTCCCAAGACAGAAAGCGGAAAGTGTTAGATTGAATTCCGACTCCCTATTCTATGCAGGGAGCCATCTATGTCAAAGGGATGAAATTCGCCCCATCCCCAAGGCTACCGCGGAATTGCGACCGATGGTGACGGTTTTTCGGCAACGCGCGGCTCTTCAGCCTCTAATTCCCGGTAAATCGGCAGGTAGCGGAAGTAGACTTCCAGCGAAAGAGTTGCCATGGCGGTCGAGTAGACCCGGCCTCCGTAGCCCCCCCAACGACACCTGGGGTCCCAGCTTCCGGTCAAATGACCATCTTTCCGCTGCATCTCCAACAGCTTCGGTTGCAGCTTGTCGGCCCATTTTCGCCAGGCGTCGTCCTGCATCTGATACATGGCCAACGTGCCGTAGTACCAATAATAGAGGTCGATATCGGCCTGGGCGGGCTCGTTCAGCATGACAAAATCGGTCGCTTCTTCGATCTGCCGGGGGGAATTCTCGATTCCTAAAAAGAAGCGGCACGTCAACGCTTCGGCAGTCATCGTGGGGTTGGCTTTCTCGCCAGGGCGATAGGCCGCCAAACCATGCGAAGGGCCAGCCGAGGCCTGATCGAGAAACCGCGTCATCAGTTCGCGGGTCTGCTTATCGATCTCGATTCCGGATAGGGCGGCGCTGTGCAACGCCAAAACCTGCCAACCAAACTGGCTCATGTCTCCCTGATCGCCGGGACTATATCGCCAGCCGCCGGTGCGTGGATGCTGGGCCGTTATGGTGTAAGCCAGCCCGCGATCGAGAAACGGTCGGATGCGTTCGTCCTTAGTCATCGCGTACGCCTCGCTGATCGCCAGCAAGGCCATCGCGTGGCAATACATCTTGGCGTACATCCCGGCCTGACCACCCAGGCAGCCGTCGTGCTGCTGATGGTTCACCAGGTACTCGAGCGCCTTCTGAACGCAGATTCGGTGTTTGCCTTCCAGATGTGTGTGTCCCTTGCCCAGAAACGCCAGCGTTGCCAGGCCGGTGATTCCCATGTCGGCATTGTTGCCAGCCCCCTGACGATCGTGACCGGCGACCTTGTTTTCCTGGCCGGCACCATGCTTCACCGCATCCCAGCGGCCATCGTCTTCCTGATTGGAAGCCAACCATTCGAGCGCCGAGTTAACCGCCGGTTCGATTTCCTTCGAGCCCCCCATCATCTCGATCCACGCACTCGAATCTTCCACAACGCGAGCCTGCATGATCAGTGGCAACGGCTGGGTGTCCATCCGGGTACGTGTGGTGCGGGGCAAAGGCAAATTGCGAGCCGCCATTCGGCTGGCCCACAACTCTTGCATTTGATTGCCCTTCAGCGAAGCAAGCGTCGCATCGAGCGCAGTCGAACTTGTCCGAGCACCTTCTCCGCGAGCCATTGCTTCTAGCTGGTTAGTCGAAGCCAACAGCTGATCGCGTTCCCCTGGCAATGCATCGGCGGCTTCGGTCGAGTTGATCGGATCGCGAAGCATCTGCAAATCGTTCGACGGATCGGTTGCCATCTCGGTCGGCTGTGGCAGGCTACGAAGCTGCGGCATGGCAGACTCGATTCGCTCTAACTGCGGCATCGGTAGCGGAGCCGGCATGCTCTGGGCCTGGGCGGTTGCGGAAGGCGTCGCCGGCGGAGCAATCGCCTTGGCTTCCAGCGGCCTGGCGTTGTTCTCGGCTTCCAGTTGCGGACCGGTGGCTGGCAACTGGCTTTCCGCGATCTGTTGCGGTGGCAACTGCGGTAGCGGCAAGTCCCACGGTCGCTGCGACTCGCTTGGTTGCGGCAACTGAGGCATCGTCGGGGCAGGGCGGTCGAGGGCCGGCATATCGACCCGTTCGAGCGGCGTCATCAGCCCTTCAACCGGCGCTGGCGACATCGCCAGTTGATCCCAAGGCTTGACTTCCTTCTGTGATTTGGAATCTTCGCTTGGCTGAAATTCGATCTGGCTGAGACGAATGTTCAGCGGTGCCGAAACACCCGGCGATGGAGGTGCGAAGAGATCGGTGATTTGGGCATAGGTCATTAGCAGAAGGTGCGCGAAGATCGACAACACGACACACTTCGAGACCGGGCGAGCCTGCCCCCAGCGCGTCTGCATCAAGATCAGCAGCGACAGCGTAATGAACGCTAAGCCACCCCAAAGGATGCCCCACACGACCTGTGAGGTGGTTTGGCTCATTTCTGCAATCAGACCGAGCGAACCTCCAGGCACAGGCTACCTCCGTTCGTTCGCAAGACGAACCGAAATAGCCATCTCGGCAATCCCTGCCTGCCGGACCGTGGTCAGCACCGTGGCAACTTGTTGAAACGGAACGTCGCTATCGCCGCGTACCAGAACACCAAGATCCTGGTACTGTGCCTGCGAGGTGGAGAGTTCCGTTTTCAGATCTTCCAGGCTGACGACCTGGGTTCCGAGCATCACGCGGCCATCGCGGAAGATGTTGATCACCTTCTTTTCCGGCGCGGCGGTCAAAGCCCCAAGATCGTTGACTTGCGGCACGTCGAGATCAACCGAACGTTCCATCTCGGTGAACTTCGATCCCACCATGAAGAATATGATCAACAAGAACAGAATGTCGATCATCGGCGTCAGGTTCAGCGCCGGAGCGTCTTCGGGGTGCGTTTTAAGCGGCATGACCTTCTCCCTGACTGGGCCTGGTTAAGCCGCTTTCGCGGTGGATCGGCTGGCACGACGCGACGCCGGTTTGCGTTTATCTTTCCAACCGTCCGAGGCGATCGCATTGACCACATCCTGACTGTGGGCGTCGATCTCGAGGATCAAACGATCGACCCGCCCCGAGAAGAACAGGTACGCGATCAACGCCGGCAGAGCGACCGTCAAACCAGCCGCCGTCGTCAGCAGGGCCTGGCTGATACCGCTGGCCAGCAGTTCGCGCTGACCGGCCGCTTCGCCCTGGGCGGCAATCGCATTGAAGGCACTGATCATGCCGAGCACTGTCCCGAGCAGCCCGAGCAGGGGACTGATGGTGCTGATCCCGTTGAACAGTCGCAGGTATTGGCGAAGACGCGACGTGACACGCTCGCCAGAGTCGAGAATCGCTTGCTCGACTTCAACGCAACTGCGTCCCCATTTTTTGACCGCAGCCGCGAACACTTCCGCCACGGGGCTTTGGTTTTCTTCGCACAAGGCGAGGGCCTGATCCTGGTCGAGACGACCATCTTTGACTTGTTCGATGAAGCGTTTGACGAAGGGACGCGGAATCACGCGACCACGACGCAGGCTGATTGCTCGTTCAAAAACGAACACCATCAGAATGATCGAGCAAAGCCCGATCGGATACATCAGCAAGCCGCCATCACGAAAGACCTGCAACAGGTTTTTCGTGGGGATCGGGTCCCCTTCGGTCAGACTTGGCAGCGTCGGCAGTGGTGCCGGTTGCCCAGGCCCTTGAGCCCACACATCCGCGGCGAAGCAGCTCGCCACGATCAATAACAGCGCACCCCAAGCCAGAGACCGGTAAGTGATTGAGGCGCGAATCCATTCTACCCCAGAGATGGTCATTTATTTGGTCCTTGTTGTTCCTTCTACCTGAGCTTGCTGGGTGCGTTGCCGCACGACACTCAGCCGCAGTTCCGCCTCTGGGGCAAAGGGCGTCGCTTCGTAGTCAGTACGTACTTCCGTGTAGTACTGGCTCGCTTTCTCCCAGTCCTCTTGGACTTCGTGGCACTTACCAATCTGCAGCAGAGCAGCGGCTTGCCACTTCGAGAAGTTTTCGTAATGGGTGGCAACCTTCGCGTAGGCACGGATGGCTGCGTCGTAGTTCTTTTGATGGAAGTAGGTTTCGCCGATCATCCACTGAGCCATCGCAGCCGTTTCGCTTTGGCCGGCGACGTTCGACTGGCAAACCTTGTTGTAAGCCGCCCGGGCTTCCTGGAACTTGCCTTGGCGTGCCAGGCAACGTCCCATCAGGTATTCCAGTTCGTGGACCTGCGAGAACTGGGGATAGTTCTTGCCGATTTCGACGGCTCGCTCGTAAGCGAGATCCCAGTTCCCCTGATGGGCCTGGATCTGAGCCAATCGCATTTCAGCGACCGGCAATGTTTCCAGCGGACGTCCCATGTTCTCGGTCAGCATTTGCTCGAAACGCTTTTGGGCGTCGGCAAACTTTTCGCTACGGAAACGGGCTTCGCCACCCCAGAACATCGCCATGCTATGCAGTGGTTCGTCCGAGATCGAATCGGCGACTTGATCCATCTGCGGAATCGCAGCTTCCCAGTTGCCGCTCTGTACTTCGACCTGTCCCAGCATATAGCGACCAAACATGGCCACCTTGCTTTCGGAGTTCACTTCCAGCAGCTTCTGCAGATACTTGCGAGCTTGATCGAGCTTGCCCGCTTTTAGGGCCGCTTCGGCCAGACGATAGGTCGAATCTTCCCAGATGGCACCATCCAGGAATCGCTGATGGATCTGCTGGAACGCTTCGAGGGCTTCCTTTTCCTTCTTCTGATCGAGTCGGACCCAGGCCAGACGGTACCAAAGGTCTTCGGCAGCCAAACCAGCCGGCGGATTCTTGGCCATATCGACGAGGATCACTTCCGCTTCGCTATCCCGGCTGAGCTGATCCAGGATGGTCGCACAACGCAAACGAGCATGGGCGGCAAGTGGATCCTTTGGATGATGTTCGGCCAACTGGCGATAACGGGTCATCGCCAAATCGACGTCGGTTGCTTCCAATTGCTGAGCTTGCTGGAACAACGCTCCGACAGCCAAAGGACTGCCAGGGTTCTTTTCCATCAACTCGTCGAGCGTCTTGTTCGCGGCGTCAGGATCGGCCGTCGCCAGTTGGCACCAGGCCAAACCGGCCAGACCTTGTTCGATGAAACGCTCTGGGTTGTCCCCTTGAGCCATCTCTTGATAAAGCGATTCGGCCCAGGCGATCTCGCCCTTGCGATACGCCGTGCCAGCGATGTGCGAAACTTCGGTCAGGTAGTTGTCGACCGAGAGTCGCGAACGATCGACCTGGCTCCAGGCCTGCTTGGCATCGGCAATCCGATCGCAGTGGAGCAGGGCATTGGTACTTCGCAACTGGGCAATCGTGCGATGCTCGGAAGTCGAGATCTCTTCGATCGCTCCATTCAAAGCGGCAACCGTGCTGCCCCAATCTTCATTCTGACTGTGGATCATACCCAGCAGCATCAGCGACATACCACGGTAATTTCCATGGCGGTCGGCGGCCGTGTCGACGATCAACTGCTTTGCTTCTTCGGTCTGTTTCAAAGCGAACAGCGAAACCGCTTTCAGGTAGACGTAACGATCGGCCTGACTTGCTTCGCCGTCGAGCTCTGGGAAGGTCACGGCCAGGACCTGGAGAGCCTTCTGGTGTTCGTCCTTCTGCTGCAGCGCGGAGACGAGAGCCAGTTGAGCTCGAACCGTTAGTGCGGTGGCTGGCGTGCACTTAGCCAGGCGATTCCAAGTCTTTTCGGCCTGATCCAGGTTATCCTGCTGCAGGCGAATATTGAGAAGTTGATAGAGTGCTTCGTCGGTCCAGGTCGAGTTCGGCCAGGTTTCGAGCTGATCTTGCAGGACGGCAACGGCCTGGCTGGCGTTGCCTTGTTCGATGGCAATCTTCGCGATCAGATAGTGGATCTCGTCCTGGAAGTCGGGCAGTGCCTGGGTGGTTTTGAGCGAGGTCAAGCGATCCAACGCATTCGGCCAGTCACGCACCTGATAGTAAGTCTTGGCAATCCAGAAGCTGGTTTGATCGTTCAGCTTGGGATCTTGCGTCGCTGCCAACTCGAAACGTGCCACGGCGCGGCGGTAGCTGCCTGCCTTGAATTCCGCGATACCGGCTTCGAGTGCGATCGAACCGGCCGGGTACTTGCCTGGCAGTTCTTTCAGGTCGATCAGCAACTGTTCGTAAGTGAGGCCGGCTTCCTTCCAGCGATTCGATTCGCCATAGGCCCGGGCCAACCCGAGTCGCGATTCCGCCGTGGTGGCAGGCGAAGCGGCCAGCTTGACCGACTTGTTGTACATCAATACCGCTTCGTCCCAGTTCTTCTGCTTAGCAGCGATCTCGGCGAGGTATGGATAGATGTGGGGAGTCAGTTTGCTCCCTTTATGTTTCGATTGGAATATCTCGAAGGCGTTCTTTGCGGCATCCAACTGATTGTTCAACGCATAGCACTCGGCCACGCGGAACTCGGCATGCTCGGCAAAGCTGTGTCCTGGTGCCTTACTCAAGAAGAGCGTGTAGGCCCGCAGGGCTTCGTCGTGACGATTCAACTGAATCAGCGACTCGCCGCGATAGAAGTGGATCAGTCCGATACGTTCGTGATCGGGATGATCCACCAGGAACCGGTCGAACGAATCGACCGCCTGACTCCAATCGCCTCGCGAATAGTGAAACGACCCCACGCGATACTGCTCGGCAGCATCTTCGGCGAAGGCCATAGGACTCCACGTCGCAGCGAGGGCGAGAACGGTAATCAACAAATGCTTATGAAAAGGGGGTTTCATTCCTTGAACCCGTGCGGCAGTCTCGATCCTTGAGAACTGAATGCTAGTGTTGCGGCGAATCATATCCGCAAGCGTCGCCTCAGGTGAATAGCGGTCCCCAACCAAGAACGGGACCCAACCTGTATCCTTGTTAAAAATCGACCTGCCTGAACACCGGAGTTTACCTGAATTGCCCGACGGATCTTCGATTTCAGAGATCACCGTGAAAACCGAAGCTAACGCTAGCGATCGACTGCGAAATCATCCCACTCTCAGGACGTAATCTGCCAGCACATTAGATTCTCGATTGATGATCTGTGCGTGCTCTATGACAGCATAAAAAAAGCAGCCCATGGAATTCACCACAGGCTGCTTCGCTGGAGAGCTCGGTTTGCTGGCAAGCTTATTTCGCTGGCAGCTCTTTGATTCGCAGGTTCTTGAACTCGACTTTGTCGCCATGTCCCAGGAAACCGATGTGGCCGGTTTCGCGATCCAGACCTGGATGCTTCTGGCCATCGAGAGTTGGCTTGCTGCGGATTTCATCGAGATCGACGTCAAGGATCGTGGTACCGTTCAGCACAACAGTGATCTGGTTGCCGTCGACGGTCACTTCCTGATGGTTCCATTCACCGATCGGCTTCTGGAAACCACGCTTGGCTGGAGCCAAGCCATAGAGCGAACCGTGATACTGGTAAGGGGCCAGCTTTTCGTAGATCTTCGCTTTGTTATCGAGGATCTGCAGCTCGAAGCCGGCGTAGGCAGCGTTGCCTTCCAGCGGAGCACGGATGCCGAGACCATTGTTGGCACCTTCGGGAAGTTTGAAATCAAACCGCAGTACGAAGTTCGGGTATTCCTTCTCGGTGTAGATGTTGCCACCGCCAGCGGTCGGATCGCAAACGATCGCACCATCTTCGACTTTGTAGCCAGCCGTGTTACCGACCCAGCCTTCGAAGTTCTTACCGTTGAAGATCGAAACGAAGCCCTCTTCGGTTTCCGCGGCCGAGGTCAGCGAGGCAGGCAGGGCGACCATCAGGCCCAGAACAAGTGAAGCCAACAGTTTTCGCATAGTGTGGTTCTCGTCAGGAGGTGTGAGATTGGAAGGCAGGATCAGAATGCCTTCTTATTCTGCACGAGATATCAGGTGCCGTCAAAGTAGTTCGTGCCCTCATTTTTAACCTTTACGACTTCGTTTTCGCTAACACACCAGCCCCATGCGCAGCGGC
Source organism: Bremerella cremea (assembly GCF_039541315.1). Taxonomy (GTDB): domain Bacteria; phylum Planctomycetota; class Planctomycetia; order Pirellulales; family Pirellulaceae; genus Bremerella; species Bremerella cremea. The sequence goes on from NZ_BAABFZ010000009.1 coordinate 429,211, forward strand.
AGCTCAGACGAAGGAGGTGATTTGCCACGAATAAAACGGAAGCGATGCGTTTAGTCGGCGCGGGAACGTCGCCAGGCACTTGGCGTAACATCGCGCATCTTGCGGAAAGCGCGGTAGAAGGTCGAGAGTTCAGCGAAACCACACTCGAACGCGATCGAAGTGATCGGCCGATCGGTCGTTTCGAGCAACTTACAGGCATGCTCGACGCGAAGTTCCTGGACGTAGTTCAACCAGGTCTGGCCAGTCACGCCACGGAACAACTGCGTAAATCGCCGTCGCGGAATACCGACACTACTCGAGGCTTCGTCGATTGTGGTGGCTTCAAAGAAGTGTGTGTCGAGGTGGCGGATGTACGCGACCATTTCGTCGACGCCTGGCTCTTGCGACAGATCGGCCAAGCCTTCGGTCTTCTCAACGCGATGGTTGGCGATCAGCGAGAGGATCTCCAGCCCGTTGGAAACCATGGCCAGCGGAGTCAGCGGGCTGTTCTGTAGTTGCTGATACAACAAACGGCGAAGGCGGCGTTCGATCCGCTGAGCAAAGTGAGCCTGGCGAGGGAGCAGCCCCAAGGGCAGGGCCGAGATAGCCTGAGGATCGAACGTCAACAACGATCGATGCACGCACAAGACATAGCACGAGATCGGCGAATTCGGCGAATCTTCGATCCGGTTCTTTCGCCCAGGCAGCACCACCACCATATCGCGGGGGCTTACTTCGTAACGATCTTCACCGACATGAACCGACCCACTTCCGGAAATGACATACAGCACCTTCACGAAGTCATGGACCCGAAACTCCATTTCAAAGTCGGGACCGTGATGACTTTCCAGGATAAGCACACCCCACGACGGAAGGGTCTCATCCAGAGGGCGATTTGTCAATGAAGGGGTCAAATTCAGCATGGGCCCTAAATGGCTCGATGGGGAGTAAGTTTCCCTAACCTGTTTCAAATCGGGATTACTATAACCCAGATTAGGCGACAGATGAAACATCGAGGAAACGTTTTCCGGAAGATAAATCGCCCCTGTTTACGAAAAAAGCGTCGCATCCGCGGGGGATACGACGCTCTTTTGGGGATCAGATTCCGACCGGGCCTGAACTACAGAGCCATTTGGGTCGGACCAACCGGGCCTGGCAGGTCTTCTTGGACGTTGCCAACTCGGTGGAGGTGGTTATGGTCGATGTAGATGACCTCTTGGGTGTCCTCGTCACGCAGGGTGTGAGGGAAAGGCCAGCCTACTCGGACGATTTCGGTGTAGTAAATCGTGCACTTGTAGTGAGCGTGGTGCAGTTGAACGGGACCAACCAGTGGCATCACACGTGGAGGATCGACGTAGTCGGCGATCTTTTCCTTCTTGATGCGGACGTTGTTCCGCTGCACTTCATGCAGGAACGGCAGGCCACCCTGAACCGGGCGAGCACGTTCCAAGGCACGCATCACTTCGTCATCACTTGGCGGATCGAGTGCCACATGCGGAGCACCAGGCGGAATCGCTGGCAGAACCGGGGCACGATCGTATCGCTCGTGATCGTGAAACTCGTCTTCCTTCTGCTTCATATGGTAAGGAGAGACGGGAATAGGAAACAGCAGCGGGCCAAGATACGGCCCCTGGGTCGTGCAACCAGTGCTGCTCATGGCGGCCAACCCGACACCCAAGATTAAGCTGAGCTTCAGAATGCTTCGTTTCATCGTTTTCCTCAATGCCTTCCAGGGCGATTTAGGGCTGGGCCCCTATGAATCCGACCCACCGGACAACCACTTCCTCCATGAAGTGGGCGCTTATCTGTACTTAGTTATCGTGTGAAGCTGTAACAAACTTGCGGCTTTTTCCGGCTGGTCCGAAATTTCCAGCAATGATGCCGCTAGCTTGCCTTGCTCCACCTGCTATCCATACCGCTGGGCGGCCTGGGCGAGCCTCTGGCAGCTGGCGCCCAGGCAACAAAAAAGCCTCCGCCGAGTCGCGAAGGCTTTTGAGGGGATCGGATGTGCCAAGGCTTGCCCGCAGTCACGAGCGAGCCCTGGCCTCTCTTCTTTAGAAGGAGTTGTGACGGCGGGCCTTGAAGTCCAGCGTCCACCAGCCATTTTTCCATTCCATTTCGACCTTACGCCATCCCAGTGGGACTTGTGGGTAAGGATAGAATGGGCCGATGTATGGCCAAGCCTGTGGCGAGTACTGACGTGGGTAGGTCACCGCGGCGTAGTTCGGATGAGCCGCGTAAGCTGGCCATGCGTAGCCAGGCATACGTGGGTGATCGTAGCGAACTGGGCGGTAGTAACCACCGTAGCCGTACTGGGCTGGGTAGTAAGCTGGAGGAGCGACCATTGGCTGCTGGGCAGCGTTCATGTTCGCGTTCATCGCAGCGGCGTTGTTGTTGTTCGCGGCAACCTGGTAGGCAGGTGCAGCAGCCGGCATTGGGCGTGGTTGAGCAGCCGGAACTGGCTTCAACTGACGCAGTGGCGCGGCAGGTGTTGGTTCGCCAGTCATTGCCGACTGATCGGCACTTGGGCGTTCTGCACTCGCAGGCATGACCGGCGAGAAGCTGAAATCGCCCTGCGGTTCCAGGGTGACTTCTTCCAGCATCTGCGGAACGGCAGGGACCTGCTGAGCGTAAGCTTCTTCGATCACTGGCTGCGTTGCAGGTTCCAGCGAAGGAGTATACTTAGGAGCTGGCTGGGTGATATCGCCAGCAGCCAGATCGCGAGGAGCAGTAACTGGGCCGGCCAGTTCTGGACCACCAGCGGTGCCTTCGATCCGGATGCCATCGACGACGCGGGCAACACCCGAGACGCGACGAGCAACGTCGATCGCCATGTCGTGCTGTTCTGGGCTGGAAACATGTCCTTCCAGCAGCACAACCCCTTCTTCAACTCGCAGACCAATATTAAAGCCCTTCAGGCTTCCTTCGGCTTTCTTGGCTTGCAGCTGCTTCACAATGGACTGGGCAATTTCGGTATCGCCACCCATCGCGATCGCAGGCACAGCCATAAAGGCAGCCATGATCGCCAAATGCATTAGACGTGACATCGTCCCCCCTCCTAGGAAATTCATCTTCACGCGTTGATTGCTGTAAACCCGGACGTTCTCGGTTTTGCTACGGGAAGCAGGAGAAGCCGGAATCGCTTTTCAATCGAACGGTATCTGCCAGTAATGACGCAGACACCGATCACAACGGTTCTGCCTTCCCTTCATTCGGCTAACGATTGGTCTTAAAGGCAGTGTTTTTTCGATTTTGCCAGTTAAAACGCCCGAAACTCGCCGCCGAATCTTACGTAACCGGAACAACCGGCGCATTAAAAAAGCCCTCGCAAACCAGGGCGAGGGCTTTGATATTTTGATCGAAGCTTAGTGATGCTTCGCTTTCTTGTTCGACATGAAGTCGAGGTACCAGTAGCCATCATCCCATTCCAGGGCGACCTTCTTCCAGCCTGGCGGGATCTGTGGGTACGGGTAATAAGAACCCGTGTACGGCCACACAGCCGGAGCCTGTTGAGGCGGATAGTTCATCGCACCAAAGTTAGGATTGCCACCGTAATTTGGTTGGGCGTATCCCGGCAGGTTCGACTGATGGTGGTGCTGGAACATGCCATGGTGGCCTTGCCCAGGTGGGCAGTAAGCCTGGCCGTAGCCTTGTGGCATGGCAGCTTCGTGATTCACCAGAACCGATTGCCCTGCGGCTTGCGGCATCATCGCCTGCTGCTGCATGGCTTGTTGCTGCATCGCCTGCTGTTGCATGACGTACTGAGGCATCGGCATGCCTTCTTGCGACATGGCTGTCGCTGGCAATGCGAAGGCACCCAGCACCAACGCGAATTGAAGGACCGACAAACGCATCGCATTCTCCCGATAGTGCGCGGCATAACTTGCGCGAAACCGAGCGTCTCAGGGCACACCTGCTGGCCATCGAAACCAGCCAATCACCACCGCTCGGGTCATAGACATAAATTGACCTAGAGGGTGTTTCGGCAAAAAGAAGCTGCCGAAAGAAGGAAATTTTCCAATTCTGCCAGTCGTAACACAATTTCCGGCCGCGGGACCAACAACGACTCGCTTGATCGGCGGAGCAGGGGAGGCCGAGAAGCCGCCAGGCCCAGGACGCTAGCAGAGATGCCAGCCAGCTGAAGAATCCCGCGAGCAAGCAGGCCCGCATCGAAGCAAAGCGAGAGGCGGCCTTAAACCAAGCTCATCACCAGAAAGCAGGTCAACCGAAGCAACCTGCTTCCTGGTGATCGTATCATTCGCTTGGTGAACTAACAGCCAGAGCCTCGATTAGCGGCTCTTCGCTTCTTTCAAATCGAACGAGAGGTCGTTCATGCCGTCGGCAACGTCGACCGTCGTCGGCCAGGAGTATTGCTTGGGAATTGCTGGCATCGAGGTCTTGCTGACCTGATTCGGAGCCATGCCCCCTATCGGCTGCGGGGCCGACATCGACATCGTGCTGATTTGCACGTCATGCGAACCGACAACCGCGCCGGGAATCGATTCGCTGTATTTCAAGACATAGTGACCGTTCGAGTCGGTCGAGCCATACGAAGGACGGCCATCGGCTGGATAGAACGTCACCTTGGCATTAGGCACCGGCTTACCGTTATCCAGAACCGTTCCTTCCACCTGGCCCACCTTCGGACCAGCTGGTCCGAAGCAGCCAACCGCTGAAACCAGGACGGCTACTGCCAGGAACGCCATTGCAGGACGAAATTTGCCATTCATCGTGTAGATACCAGAGAAACAGATATAGATGGAAGCGAACTCGCACATTCGCTGGCCTGGGTAAAAACCGAGGCCAGCGAAACGCGAAGGGAGAAAGAATCCGTAAGAAACCGGAAGGAAGTGCCTGGACGTCGATCCGCTCCAGGCACACATGCCTTCGATTACTGGTTGCCCTGGACGTTACCGTCAGCTCGGTCCATCAGTGCGGTGTAGTTTCGGAAGCTGATCGTATCCGGAATGAAGCGAACCGAACCGTCGGTCATCGCGAACTGGGCACCACCTGGATGGGCGGAACGGAAAGCGGTGTTCACCCACGACTCGGTGTTGTCAAACCAACCACCGGTGCACCACCATTCTTCCCCCTTGTAGTTGATCGGGAACTCGGTAACTACGTGGTTCGAGATACTGACATCTGGAGTACCGGTACCGCATGACCACAGGCCGCCCGAAACTCGCGAAGCACGCGAATCTTTGTGATCGTTGTACGAGTTTTCGTGGAAGTCTCCCTGTTCGCCCAGCATGACGGTGTTCGAGGTTCCGTCGGTGACGTCCTTGAACCCGATCGTTCCGCCTGGGAACGCAGGAACTGGGTAGTCGCGATACTGCATCGTGATCACACCATTCTGGGCGTTATGCCCCGATCGAGCCCAGAAAGCTTCTGGATGAGGATCGAGCGTACCACCGATGTACGTGGTTCCGCCGTTGCCGGCATAGTCGGTCACCTGAATCGGAATTTCAGCAGGCGAACCGAGCGCCTGGGTACCGCCATTTACAGGCCAGGTCAGCTCGTTCGGCAGCGGGCTCGATGGACAATTGAAAACTGGAGCTCGCATGTTCATAGCGGCCGCCCAATGCTTGCCTGGGGCAGCCCAACCGGCGTTCACAAAGTCGAACGACGAGTTGACCATTGGGGCACCATCGTAGGCGGTCTTCAATTCCAGACCTGGCATGATGCGAACGATCCACGAAGCCTTACGGCCCCAACCTTCAGCCGTTGAGTTTTCGCCGAAACCGGAAGGTGGCAACTTGTTCGAGGTGTCGTGATAGATATGACAAGCCAATGCCATCTGCTTCAGATTATTGCTGCAAGACATGCGTCTAGCCGCTTCACGGGCCTGTTGGACGGCAGGCAAGAGCAGGGCGATCAGTGTACCGATAATGGCGATCACCACCAGCAATTCCACGAGGGTGAAACCGCGACGTTTTCGCCTATGACAGTCGATAGAAACAAACATAATAGACTCTCTCCCAGGACATCCGATGGATGAAAAATGAATAAACGGACGCCTCGCGAACGAGGCCCCAATGCATGATGGGGAAAGAACTTAGCGATTTGCTTGACGATGGGTGGTCGTCATTTGACGTTCACAATTTTGCATGAAAAATCGAACTTCGTCTTGAATGAAATCAACCTAGCCCATGCAGAATTAATACAAATTCGCACCTAAAGACGAACAATTTCACTGAGAACCAGCAGATCGGGTACGGCTAAAGAGGTTTGGATCAACCAACGCCGATTCGCCACAATTGCGGGGGAGGAGGGCGCATATCGAGCCCAATGTGCGAGAAAAGCAGCGAGGCATCGCTAAGCAAGAAAGAAGGCCCATCGGGCTAAATTGCGATGCCGAAACAACACAAGAGAAGCTGAAAGCACTCCTCAAATAAGCCAGTAGCGTTGAAAAATTGCATACTGGCCGAAGCAACGATCGCGGCGGCTTAGATATGGCGCGTCGGGCGATGGGGACCTGGCTCAAAGACGCAGATGACCGCGAGGATGACAAACACAATGCTTCCCGCCAGCCAGAATCCAGAACCGCTGGTGATCTCGTGTACTAAGTGAACCGTCAGCACTACGAAGCTGGTCACGGAAGCAACCTGAGCCAATTGCTGATTAGCGGTATCTCGGGCAAAACGAACCCAGATAACGCTCAGGATCGCACATGCGTACAAAATCGCAGCAAACCACCAAACCTGCAGTGGAATATGAAAGGGAAACATTCAGGGTCCAATCGTTGGAGCTATTTTTCGAATTCATTTCGAGAAGGCCAAGTTTTACTAAAGTCGACCCATTTTCCAAATACGAATTCGACAAGCTGGCATCCACAAAAAAAGGCACGTCCCGAACCACGAGACGTGCCCTATGTCATCTATCGACATTCGTCGTTGAAAACTATTTGATCAACTTGCCAAGCTCGGTGTCCAACTGCGAAATATGCAGGCTGCGGCTGACGACTTTGCCGTCCGGTCCAATCAAGATCATCGTTGGCAAAGTCAGCACGCCCATCTCCAAAGCGTAGCGGCTATCGAGGCCACCTTCTTCGTACAGTTGCGGCCACGACAAACGATTGGCAGTCAGAAACTGCTTCAGTTCGTCTTCCGACGAATCGAGGCTGACACCAACCAACTGGAAGCCACGAGCACCATACTTGGCCTGCATCTGACGCATGATGGCCATGTCGTCTTTGCAAGGCTCGCACCAGGTAGCCCAGTAGTGAACCAGAACAGGGCGGCCCTTGAAGGCGGACGAATCGAGGGCTTTACCATCCATCGTCTTGCCACGAATCGCGAATGGTTGCCCGACGGCATCCAGACGGCGGATCGCACCGTTGGCCTTATCGGCCAGGGCAGTGCCAGAGAACTCGCCACGAATTCGACCAAACCACTTCTTGGCATCGTCTTCTTCGCCTGCGAACTCGTGAGCGATTGCCAACTGCATCATCGCCTCAGCAGCTTCCGGGCTCTTAGGATAGGTTTCGATGAACCCTTCCAGCTTTTCGAGCCAAGCATCCTGAATCTTGGCGTAGTCTGCCTTCGGATCCTGGAACTGCAGCGCGTATTCCGCCGACATCTCGCGGAAGCGGACATAAGCCGCCAGTTCGGTCTTTGGTGCACGAGCTTCGACCTGATCGGCCAGCGATTGCAACTGATCGAGTCCTTGGGTCAACTCACCAGTCTGGATCCCGCCACTCAAGGCGTCGGCCAACTGCTTGATCCAGTTCTCTCGCATTTCATCGTCGTTGGCGGCAGCGATCACTTTCTTGATCACTTCCACACGCTGCAAAGCGATCTGCTCTCGCTGCTCAGGCGTCGCGGCCTGACCCATCTTTTGATCGAGGGTTTCCAGCGAGTTCAGGATCTCCTGCATTTCGGCGCCCATGCCCATGCCACCCTGACCAGCCGCCGGCGAACCGCTGTAACTGACCGAGAAGAAGTAGCCCTGCGTATTGGCAGCCACGTCGCCACTGCCACCGGTGTAGACCGGCGAACCGATCAAACGCCAGGCATCACCAACGCGAACCAACGTGCCAAGTTCGACCTGGCCATGCTCGCCACCACTTTCCAGCACGGCGATCGCGTTTTCGTAGACAACCAAATCCTGGGTGACGCCTTCGGCACCCGCAGGAACGACACCGGGACGCGTGGCCCCGAAGTGAACCCACTTGGTTCCCTTCCCAATGGCCTTTTGCTGACGTACCCAGGCCGAAAACTCCTGGACGCCGTTTTGAACCTTCTTAGTAACGTCTTGAGCTCGGGCACCGGTCAGGCCCAACGCCTTCAATTCCGAGTCGCTGGGCAGTAAAGCCGCAAATCGATCGGCATCGCCAGCCTTGGCCGCTTCGACCAGTTCCGCCGAGACTTCTTCGGCCGAAATCATCTTCCACTGGTCCACGACGCCATCTTCGTCTTTATCCAAACCCCAACGGGTTCCAGCCATGCCCAACCAGCGATACTGGTCTGCTTTGCCGTTGAAGTCGGTATCGATGTCACGATAGACCTCGACGCCGTCCTTATAGTACGACCAGAGATCGACCTTCTTATCGTTATTGGTATCGAGGAAGACCCGCAGCCGCTCGCCACTTGGCCCAGTCACGACCCAACCGGTCGCTTCCCCGACCTTTTCCGCGGCAATACTGCACTTCGGAATCTCGTTGGGCTCGGGCCGCTGAAAGTCGACGTTCGCTTGAATGGGCTGCAACGCTAAGGCCTGCTCAGCGGAAGGTCCGGCCGCGACGGCCGAAGAAGAGCAAACCATGCCTACGCCCAGGGCCATCGCCCATCGAGCCTTGTGACTCATCATTCCATACTTCCTTGTCTCTAAATGCCGCAAATGCTTTTGACAGCAACTGTTCATTGCTTGCGATAGCTGCAGGCAATTATCCATAAAACAGCCGGGGGAATCACCATCAGTTTTTTCGGCATCTCACTGGTGGTTTAGCCTGAACTTTTAAGCGGATTCAACCTCTATGGCAGTGTAGTTTCAGCCATTTCTAATCGCATTTTCCCGCAAGTGTCGCGAAAATGTCCAACCCCCGTTTGACAGACGCTTGGGGCTCGATAGAATTTGCTACTTCCCGTTGAGGCACTGTCCTCAACAGGGGGCATATAGCTCAGTTGGTTAGAGCGCGTCGCTGATAACGACGAGGTCCCAAGTTCGAATCTTGGTATGCCCACTAGCCTGACTTAGAAAAGTCTTCTAAGATAGGCGACCCGAGTTTAGGGGCTGTAGCTCAGCTGGGAGAGCATCTGCTTTGCAAGCAGAGGGTCGCAGGTTCGATCCCTGTCAGCTCCACTTTCGAGGCCAATAATCCAAGCGATTTGCGGCCTCGAAAAAATCTCTCGAAAGTTTTTCGAGGGGCCCTTTACAAAGCAAACTTGCTGAGTAAACTTTGGCACTTCCCCACTGGGAAACACTTTAACTGACCGCAATGAAACGGAGACCTTTGAGCTCCTTTTCATTCCGCTCAGCGGAAGACGACAAGGCCTAGCCGAGTCGAAAACGATCTTTGACAATTTGGTTGGTAGATGGCATTTTGCGTGACGAAGCGATGCCGGGTTTGAGGTTTTTGACCTCGGG